>NZ_LMUP01000008.1:301775-712365 GCF_009765875.1 Pedobacter sp. L105 | reverse complement strand
ATACTAATCATCCGAAGCTTTCAAGAGCAAAAAATTGTTGTTTGTTCTTCAGACTAACTTCTTTCAATCATTGTCATTGTTTAGGCAGGGCGACCGAAACGGCATCCAAATAGCGAGAGCGAAGAGGGATACAAGTTAAGGGAAACCATGAGCATAAACATTATAAAATATTATATCAAGTAATCATCGCTAGAGTAGCAATACAAAAGCGAGCTCGATAAAGACATTTAGGTGCCTATATCGGTGGTGTCCACCTCTTCCCATTCCGAACAGAGAAGTTAAGCCCACCAGAGCCGATGGTACTGCGGTAACACGTGGGAGAGTAGGTCGGTGCCAAATCTTAAAGAAAGCCTTTCAGGAAACTGAGAGGCTTTTCTGGTTTTTAACCTTTTTTATTCACGGTGAGTTGGCGTTATCCCGCTCTTAGCTGACGATCTTTTTTAGAGGCAACTTTTCCCTGGTGATCAACGCAAGTCTTTCATACCTTACCGGCTAAAGCTGGTTTCATGATGAGTTGATGTTTGGGGTGATAAAATTGGAGGAGGGTATCTCTATACTCTCATTGTATGCGTAATCATATACTCCAGAAATTCAGCTGAGTTGATGCAATAGCTTTCAGGTGTCAGCATTCAAGCTGACGGGAAAGTATCATTTAGAATAATATATAGGAGAGAGACGTTACAGATATCCAGATAAACACAGCAAGCTTTTAATTGCATTAAAGAGTACAGGATACTTTTTAATGCAGTCGATTTCCACCAGCTTAGCCTAGTTCTATTTGCCTTCTAATACTCTCTTCCAGTGAGATCAGGGTTTCTGTTCTTTGGATTCCTTCAACAGCCTGTATCTCTTCGTTCAATACATGTCTCAAGTGGTTCGTATCCCTGCAGATGATCTTGGCGAACATACTATAAGCTCCGGTGGTATAATGGAGTTCTACCACTTCTTTGATCTTACTGAGCTGGGCAACGGCATCTTTATATTGTATACCTTTTTCCAGGTAGATTCCTAAAAAGGCACAAATATCATAACCAGCTTTTTGCGGATCAATAATCAAATGTGAACCTTTAATAATGCCCATTTCCTGGAGTTTTTTCATACGAACGTGTATTGTACCCCCTGAAACGATCAAATCTTTAGCAATTTCCGTATAAGGTTTCGTAGCATCCTGCATTAATTGCTTTAAAATATCAATATCAAGGTTATCAATCTCTAAATTTTGGCTTTCTTTTTTAAGCATGATTTCAAGTTATTCTAATTATGCTCCAATATAATTACAATAGTCATAATAATAAAATTAATTCATTAATATATTTGCAACGTATGGTAATGCTTGTTACATTTGTATCAAGCAAGAGCAAAAAAGTAGTTCTTTTTTACAATTGTTTACATTCTGTAGGGTGGTGGAACTGGCAGACGCACCTCCTTGTCTCGGTGGTGGAGAATTTGGAAAACCTGTAAAGGCTAACCACTCCTTGAAGGTTCGACTCCTTCCCCTACAGCAAAAGAATGCCGTTCTTTTTTTATTGTTGGGTGGTGAAACTGGCAGACACACCTCCTTGTCTCGGTGGTGGGGATCATGGGATAAACACAGTTTATGGGTTGACCACAAATTAATTTTTTGAACTGAGGCTAACTTCCCCTTGAAGGTTCGACTCCTTCCCCAACAGCCAGTTTTTTTATTAATAAGTTAGTTAATTAAGCAACCCGGAGGCGGGTTGCTTTTTTTATGCGCAAAAAAAGAGGCCTTCCCTTTTCAGGAAAGACCTCAGAGACGAATCTCTATCAGGTTAAACGCAGGCTAATCGCTTACCTTCATTCCATATTTTTCACTGAACTTTCTATCCAGCTGTTTATGCAGATTATCTAAATTGATATCCCTTCCCTGGATATAAGCCTTCTCTACATGATTGGTGATCATATCCAAGGCATCGCCGGAAGAGATAAATAAGGTAGCATCTTTTCCTGTTTCCAAACTGCCCGTGGTTTTTGAAATACCCAGCACTTTAGCCGTATTCAGGGTAATCTCTGAAAGTGCTTTTTCTTTGTCTAATCCCCAGGCTGCTACAGTACCCGCCATGAAAGGGAGATTCCTTTGTTGCCAGTAACCATCTATGCTGATTACCACATTGATCCCTGCATTGGCCAATACTGCCGCGTTTTTGTAAGGCATGTTGACATCATCGTCATTCTCGTTGGGGAGGGCATGCGGTTGTTTAACCACTACTGAAACTCCATTTTCCTTTAAAAAATCTATGATCCGGTATGCTTCATCACCGCCAACGATCACGGGTTTAATGTTATACTTCTTTGCAAAGTTTACAGCGTCCACAATATCTTTTTGTGAATCGGCACTAATGAACAACTGCTGTTTTCCATCAAACAGATGTTTCATCGCTGCAAAACGAGAATTGGTAACAGCAGGTTTGCTGATCGCTGCATAACCTTTTGCTTCAGCGAAGAAACCGTCCAGTTCGCTGATGGCATTTTGTTTGCGTTCTTCCAGCATCTCAGGTGTCTGCAACATGCGGTTGCCTCTGCCGCCGCCTCCTTCACCTCTTTGGCGTGGAATAGCTGGCCAGGTCATATGCATCGCATCATCGGCCCTGATGGCCGCATCTTCCCAGTTCCAGGCATCCAGCTGTACCACAGAAGAGCTCCCGGAAATGGTACCGCCTTCAGGAGTAATCTGGGCCATTAAAATACCATTACTTCTGAGCGTAGCCGGTACCTTTGAGTCTGTATTGTAAGCGATCAGGGAACGGATATGGGGATTGAAATTTCCAATCTCCTCATAATCCAGGGTAGCCTTAACGGAAGAAAATTCAATCAGGCCCAGATTGGTAATAGGAGCAATAAATCCCGGATATACCTGTTTGCCATCTGCTTTGATGACTATCACATCTCCCTGCGGCACCTGGCCATTGGCTGTTACGGACAGGATCTTCCCGTTGTTAAAAACGATTGTGCCATTCTGTATCACGGTACCATTACCTACATGTATCGTAGCCCCGGTGATGGCTATTGTTTTTGTTTGTTTAGCGGCAGGGGAAATATTGGCCTGGGCCAGGCAGCAAACTGTATTTACTGCAGTAAGCAGCAAAGTAAAAATATATTTATTCATGAGCTTTTACTCCTTCCATATCGTTTAATTCAGCAGAATAATCTTCGAGCGACTCGCAGTTGTAAATACGCGGTGCCCTTTTCGTTGCACGCTGTGTCTGAGCGCCCTTGGTTTTACTTTCAATCATCTTTTGTGCGAGCCTTGCTTTTTCTGATTGCTGTGTCACACGCAGTTGTGCGTCTTTGTCTATATCCCAGTAAAGCACGCCGTCTACAAAAGTTTTTTCGGCTTTGGCATAAATGGATAAAGGATTATCAGACCAAATTACTACATCGGCATCTTTACCAGCTTTTAGGCTACCTACACGGTTATCTACATGAAGCATTTTGGCTGGATTGAGCGTAACAAACTTCCAGGCTTCTTCTTGTGGTACATTGCCGTATAATATCGCTTTACCGGCCTCCTGATTTAGTCTGCGTGCCATTTCTGCATCATCTGAATTGAAAGCAGTAACGATACCGATGTTATGCATTATTTTTCCATTGTATGGAATCGCTTCAGCTACCTCAAACTTGTAAGCCCACCAGTCGGAGAAGGTAGAACCATTAATACCATGGGCCTTCATTTTGTCGGCCACTTTGTAACCTTCCAGGATGTGGGTAAAAGTATTGATCTTAAAGCCCATGCTGTCGGCTGTGTGGATCAGCATATTAATTTCCGACTGTACATAAGAGTGACAGGTGATGAACCGTTTGTTATCCAGGATCTCTACGATAGCATCCAGTTCCAGATCTTTACGTACCACACTCCCTTTAACCGCTAATTCTGCTTTGTATTCTTTAGCACGTGTAAACTCATCAATATAAGTTTGTTCTACGCCCATCCGCGTTACAGGGAAACGCATGCCCGAACCGAAGTTGCTTTGTTTTACATTTTCTCCCAGGGCGAATTTGATAAAGCCATCGTTGCCGCCAAATTTTAATTCTTCGGGAGTTTTACCCCAGCGTAATTTGATCAGCTGCGACTGTCCGCCTACCGGGTTGGCAGAACCATGCAGTAAATGTGAGGTGGTTACCCCGCCGGCAAGCTGTCTGTAAATATTTACATCTTCAGAATTGACCACATCGGCAATGCGTACTTCGGCTGATGAAGACTGTGCGCCTTCATTTACACCACCTGCTATAGCAATATGGGAATGTTCATCCACTATTCCGGATGTAACATGTTTGCCTGTGGCGTCGATTATTTTGGCGCCTCCGGCCGAAAGACCCTTGCCAACCGCTTTAATCTTGCCATTTTCAATGAGTACATCTGCATTTTGCAGGATACCTTCTTTTTCATTGGTCCATACAGTTGCGTTTTTCAGAAGGATGGTTTCCTGCTGAGGCGCAGTTTCAGTTCCAAAAGCACCGAAGGGGTAAATCAATTTACCTGTGGAGGGAACGGTTTTGGCATTGTCACTTTTAGGGGGCTCATTGTTAGCTTCTTTAAACTGGGCCGACCATTTTCCTCCGGTTCCATCCGCAAGGACAGATTCACCTCTCAATATCACCGGATTTTCTGAAGTCAGGTATCCACTTAACCGCACTCCTCCCGAGGGATTCTTTTTCAGGTTAAAGCTGATACTTACCCAGTCTCCATTACGGACAAAATTTGCATTTGTTTTTGTGGTGTCTGTTCCCTGCTGCTGAACGGTTGCAGTGGTGCCGTTAATTTTCAGGTTTAAGGTACCGATGTTATCTACAGTAAGGTTATAAATTCCTGTCAGCTGATTGATGTTCATTTTGCTGACCACATACCGTTTTCCCTGTACCCAATTTTCGTAGATCACATTGGTACTTTTAAACAGATCTTCTGAAGTAATGATAAAATTGGCAAGTTTGCCTTTTTCCAGCGTTCCCGCCTGGGCACTAATACCGATCATTTCTGCAGGGATTTCTGTGAGGGAAAGCAGGGCTTGTTTTTCTGTCAGGCCATTTTCAATGGCCGTGTGGATGTTGGTCCAGAAATCTTTCGGGTTGTCCAGTCCGTAGGAAGTTAAGGCAAACCTAATCCCGGCTTTCTCCAGCGCTGCCAGATTGCCGGGCGCCATTTCCCAGTTTTTCATTTGTGCCAGGGTGAGGTTCCTTGCCTCAGCGGGGTCTTCTACATCATAAGCTTTAATAAAATTTACCGGAACGATGAGACTGGAGCCTGTTGCTTTAACGGCATCGATGCGCTGGTATTCATCACCTGTTGATTTGATAATATACTGTTTGCCAAATTCTTTACCGATTTTGGCGGCACGGAGGATGTTTTGCCAGCCATCCACCTCAAAGATCTGGGGCAAGTTCTGCTGTTCATTAAAGTCTTTAAGGGAGATATTGTATTCTTTTTTCTGCTTGTTGTACCATTGCCCGTCATAATAGGTTTGGCGCAACAACGCGATAGAACCCATTAAGGAAGTTGGATAATCATTTTGAGAAGAACCTTTGTTAAAAGAGTAATTGGCAGCGGTTTGATCTTTCAGTATCACATTGTTTTCCCGCTCGTCACTGAGCGCCACGGCAGCAGAGGTGCCACGTGCAATACCATCGCGGTTAATGACGTTTACGCTTCCAAATCCGGCTTTACGCAGGTCGTCTGCTTTTTTCGTGTCAATAGTGAAAATATTCCTGACTTCTGTTTCGGGCCTGATGGCTTCATTCCAGTTGTAGGAACCTTTTTTTGTGGTTACAAAAATAGATCTTCTGGCTCCACCTCCTCCGCCGCCACCTTCAGGACGAACAGGTTCGGGTAATCCATAAGAAGTAAAAGGGTCGATCAGGGAAGGATAGATAAATTTCCCTTTAAGGTCGATCTGTACATATCCGTCGGGAACCTTTGTTCCTTGTGCTACGGACTGGATCGTTTGACCTTTCACCAGTAATGTCCCATTACTGATGGTTTGGTTAGCATTCACTATAATTGTGGCATTGGTGAAAGCAAATAACCCTGGCCTGGTATCATAAGATCCGTTGACAGGATAGGTTTGCTGACCAAATACAATTGCAGCTGAAAAAACTAACGCGAGCGTAAGTAGATTTTTCATCATTTTATAATTGTTTTTTAGCGGTTATGAAGATTGCATGAGCTTGCTCTTCTTTGGAGAGTTGTAAGCCTATGCAATTTTCATCAGAATAAAATTTTGGTTATGAAGCTTACATGGGCTTTATCCTTTGATTTGAGCGTTATGGGCTCATGAAAGGCTTCATGAATTAGTAAAGTTTAGGTAATGGTTTTAATTTAAGCAAAAAATGAGAAAGGACATTTTTATATCAAATTTTTTACCTGATTTTTGTGATGGTGGCTGGAAATCACTGCTAAACCTTGTATAATGATTATAAATGTCATTTATTAAAGATCATTTTTACGGGATTGGATTTATTCCTTATTTTTGAGAAAAAAAACTATGGGTATTTATGAAATCTTAAAGAGTGCACACTCTGGATGGCGTTATCTGGTGATCATTTTATTACTGATCGCTTTTATTAATGCATTAATGGGCTATTTTGGAAACAAACCTTATACCGAAGGCAGCCGTAAATTAAATGTTTTTGCATTGATCAGTGCGCATATCCAGCTGCTTTTAGGGTTAGCAATTTATTTTATGCACGACTGGTATAAAGGCGATATGTCTGTAGGTGTGCAGCGTTACTGGAAAATGGAACATATTTCGATGATGGTTATTGCGATCATCCTCATAACTGTGGGTAATGCACGCTCTAAAAAGAGAGACAGTGCCCGGTTGAAACACCTTACCATATTCATGTATTTCGGTCTGGCTTTGTTAATTATCACAGCGGCAATTTTAGCGATGGTAAAAGTTGATCCAAGCCGTCATTTATTTGGGATGTAATATTTTTTTACGATTTAATTTTGGTTTGTTGGATTTATTTCTATTTTTGCTATCCATGATTAGCAATAAACATACTTGGCAATGGCGCGGTAATTCTGAAAAGAGTTTCGTCGTAGCCCTGTGTACCTTATAGTTTATCAACCTAAACCAAACCACACATAACTAACCCGACGTAAACACGTCGGGTTTTTTGTTTTTATCAGCATATCACAATCATACAATGGAAAAAATCAAGATCAATACCATTTATAAGAAGAGACTGGCAGATACCATTACTCCGGTAAGTATCTATCTGCGTTTAAGAGATGTTTTTCCTAATACACTTTTACTCGAGAGTTCGGATTACCACAGCAGGGAGAACTCTGTCAGTTATGTTTGCGCAGAACCTGTAGCAGGAATTATACTACAGGGTGGCAAGCTGTCTTCTTATTTCCCAAATGGAGAAAAGGAAGTTAAAGAAAATTTCATCCTTACGGATGAAATTGAAGCTTTTAAAGCCAGGTTTGATGCACAGCCTGTAGAGGAGAAAAGATACATCTCTACAGGCCTGTTCGGCTATTTTACCTGGAATACAGTACAGTATTTTGAAGATATCAAATTTACGGCTAAAGCGCCTGCAAATGAGGAGATCCCTTTAATGCAGTATCATATCTATCGCTACATCATCGCTATAGACCATTTTAAGAATGAAGTGACCATCTTCAAAAATAATTTTAACGGGGAAGGAACTGACGACCTCGAAAGAATAGAATACCTGATCCAGAATAAAAACTTCCCGGAATATAGTTTTGATACGGTGGGGGATGAACATTCCAACCTCACCAATGAAGGTTTTATGGATATTGTAGAACGGATGAAAAAACATATCCTTAGAGGGGATGTCTTTCAGATTGTTCCTTCCCGTGCCTATAACCAGGGGTTTTCTGGTGATGAATTTAATGTTTACCGCTGTCTGCGTTCGATAAATCCTTCACCTTACCTGTTTTATTTCGATTATGGCAGTTTCAAACTCTTTGGCTCATCGCCCGAGGCACAGATCACCATTAAAAATGAGGTGGCTAATATCTTCCCGATAGCAGGTACCTTTAAGCGTACCGGAAATGATGAGGAAGATGCTGAACTGGCCAGGAAACTGGAACAGGACCCTAAGGAGAGTGCAGAACATGTGATGCTGGTTGACCTGGCGAGGAACGACCTGAGCAGGCATTGTAACCATGTGGAAGTAAAGTCTTTCAAAGAAGTGCAGTATTACTCGCACTTAATTCACCTGGTATCTAAAGTAAGCGGTAACCTGCAAAATGGAGTTTCTGCATTTAAAGTAGTGGCTGATACCTATCCGGCAGGGACGCTGAGCGGTGCACCAAAGTATAAAGCGATGCAGCTGATCGATGAATATGAAGGACTGGGGCGTAATTTTTACGCAGGGGCGATAGGATATATGGGATTTGGAGATGAATTTAACCATGCCATCATGATCCGTACATTTATGAGTAAAAATAACCAGTTGCATTACAGGGCTGGCGCAGGCATTGTAGCAGATTCAATTGCTGTCAATGAAATGAATGAAGTAAACAATAAGATTGCAGCTTTACGCAAAGCAATTGAAATGGCTAAAGGGATTAATCATATTTAACAGGGACATGCAAAAGAAAATATTGGTCATAGATAATTATGACTCGTTCACTTATAATTTAGTGCATTTAATAAATGAATTGGGTAGAGAAGCAGAAGTATGGAGAAACGATAAGTTTGCCCTGGAAGATGTGGCCCAGTTTGATAAAATATTATTATCTCCGGGGCCTGGCGTACCCGATGAAGCCGGTTTATTACTGGATGTGATCCGCACTTATGCACCTGAAAAAAGTATACTGGGTATTTGTTTGGGCCAGCAGGCTATTGCAGAAGCATTTGGCGGAACCTTATTAAATTTGGGCAGGCCAATGCATGGAGTAGCTACGCCAATTGATGTGATTGATAACACAGAATTGCTGTTTAAAGATTGTCCGGAAAGTATTAATGTAGGACGTTACCATTCCTGGGTAGTGAGCCAGGAAGGGCTTCCGGCTTGTCTGAAGGTTACTGCTACAGATGCCAGCGCAGAGATCATGGCTTTGAGACACGAAACCTATGATGTAAGAGGCGTGCAATTCCATCCGGAAAGTATATTGACAGAATACGGTAAACAGATGATGAAAAACTGGTTAGAAAACTAACCTATAAAATACATACGATGAATATTTTAGATAAAATCGTTCTCAGAAAAAAGGAAGAGGTTGAACAAGCTAAAAAACTGGTCTCTATTGAGGAACTTGAAAAGGGAGTTTATTTTAACAGAACACCCTATTCCCTGAGGGAATTTATGCTGGACCCGGCAAGGACGGGCATTATAGCAGAGTTTAAACGCCGTTCTCCATCTAAAGGAATTATCAACGATCATTCTTCAGTGGTAGAGGTAACCAATGGTTATGCTGCCGCAGGGGCTTCGGCTATTTCTGTTTTGACGGATATGGATTTTTTTGGCGGTCATCCTAATGACCTGCTGGAAGCAAGGGCGGCCAATAGTGTGCCGTTGCTGCGCAAGGATTTTATGATTGACGAATATCAGATCGTGGAGGCAAAGGCATTAGGAGCAGATATTATCTTATTGATAGCTGCCATTCTGACACATGAACAAATTGATACTTTTAGTCTTTTGGCAAAGGACCTTGGATTAAATATCCTGCTGGAAGTGCACAATGCGGAAGAACTGAAAAGAAGTATGAATCCTCTGATTGATGCGATTGGAGTGAATAACCGTAACCTGGGAGATTTTTCTGTCGATATTCAGACCTCATTCGACCTGATCAAAAAAATTCCGAATCAGTTTTTAAAGGTTTCGGAGAGTGCGATCAGTGATCCAAAGATCATTAATGAACTTAAATCGGCCGGATTTAACGGATTCCTGATTGGAGAGAATTTTATGAAGACTTCCAATCCCGGAGCAGCGATGCAGCAATTTGCAGAAGAGATGATCTCGGTATAACTTTTGTATCTTTGTATATATACGATGGGAAAAGCGAAAACTTATGATACCGCGGTTAAACAGGAACGTGCAGTACTGGTAGGCGTGATCAGACCGGGAGAAAAACCGGAGCAAACAAAAGAATATTTAGATGAACTGGCATTTTTAGTAGATACCGCAGGTGGCGTAGTGGATCATACATTTACGCAAAAAATGCTGAAACCAGACCGTGGTACTTTCGTTGGTACAGGAAAGCTGGAAGAAATAAGGGCCTACGTTCAATCGGAAGAAATTGATATGGTAGTTTTTGATGATGAACTTTCACCATCACAACTCCGTAATATAGAACGTGAACTGGAAGTAAAAGTTCTGGACAGGAGTAACCTGATCCTGGATATTTTTGCTGGCCGTGCACAAACTTCGCAGGCTAAAACTCAGGTAGAGCTGGCACAATTACAATATTTATTACCGCGACTGACCCGCTTGTGGACTCACTTGGAGCGCCAGAAAGGTGGGATTGGTATGCGCGGGCCGGGTGAAACGCAGATTGAGAGTGACAGGAGGATGATTTTGGAAAAGATCTCCCTGTTAAAGGAGCGGTTGAAGCTGATTGATAAACAAAACGAAACACAACGGAAAAACCGGACAGAGTTGATCAGGGTTGCCTTGGTTGGTTATACCAACGTAGGAAAATCTACGATCATGAATATGCTGTCTAAATCGGAAGTGTTTGCAGAGAATAAATTGTTTGCCACTTTAGATACTACCGTGAGAAAAGTGGTGATCGACAATCTTCCTTTTCTATTGTCTGATACCGTTGGGTTTATCAGGAAATTGCCCCATCACCTGGTGGAATGTTTTAAATCTACACTGGATGAGGTTCGGGAAGCCGATATCCTGATTCACGTGGTAGATGTATCGCATACCAGCTTTGAAGAACAGATCAATGTGGTGAACGAAACTTTAAAAGAACTTGGCGCAAGGGATAAACATACCATCGTTGTTTTTAACAAGATCGATGCCTATGTGAGTCCGGAGGTTGATGAAGAAAATGAAGACGAGAAGGTAACGTTAACGCTGGAAGATTTTAAACGAAGCTGGATGGCGCAGAACAATGCCCCGGCGTTATTTATATCAGCACTGCATAAGGAGAACCTGGAAGAGTTTAAACAGTTGTTATATACTACTGTGGTAGAACTTCATACGGCGCGTTATCCTTATGACAAATTATTATATTAAATAAAAGATCACAAAATCATGGAAAGTAAACGTCAACAGAAATTTGCTGGTGTACTGCAAGAGGAGTTAGCTACAATATTTCAGAGAGAAGGAGCAGAGTACCTACCCAATACACTGGTTACGATTACAAAAGTTCGTGTATCTCCTGATCTGGCCGTAGCAAAGGTTTACCTGAGTTTTCTGGCTACCAACAATACAGGTTTATCTATTGCAACGGTAAACTCTCATGCCAGTGAGATCAGGTATAAACTGGGCACACGCATCCGCCATCAGGCAAGGGTAGTGCCTACCCTTACTTTTTTTCTGGATGATACCAATACTTATGTAGAACATATGGATAAGATTTTTGATAAAATCTCCAGGGAACGTAAGGAAGAAGGTAAAGAGGAAGAAGAAACAGAAGATTAATCATGGCTGCAGCACCTCTTGAAAAGCTAAAGGTATGGCTGCTGAAAAATAAAGATCAGATCAGCAGGGTAGTGGACTTCAATCCTGCTGCTGATCTGTTGTTGCCTTTTGATTTTACGGCTGACAATAAAGAGCTGACCGCTGAAGTACTGAATGATACGGCAGTTTTTTCCTCCTGGATAGCGCATAAGCTGGAAGAGGCACATTGCCGTTATGGTGTTGGAGGCTACAATGAGCACCGTACGATCTATAACCGCAGTGCACATTTTAATACGGAGGAAGAACCCCGGCGGTTGCACCTGGGTGTAGATATCTGGGCAGAGGCAGGAACACCCGTTTATAATTTCTATGAAGCGGAAGTACACAGCTTTCAAAACAACAATCAGTTTGGCGATTATGGCGGAACGATCATCTTAAAATATAATCTGGATGGCCTGACAGTATATGCCCTTTATGGACATTTGAGTGTGGCTTCTATTGCCGGGCTAACGGAAGGGCAGGTTATTCCCACAGGGCAGATGTTTGCTTTTTTAGGAATTTCGGAAGAGAATGGAAACTGGCCGCCCCATCTGCATTTTCAGCTGATCTTTGATTTGGAAGATAAAAAAGGAGATTATCCTGGTGTATGCCAGTTCTCCAAAAGAGAAGTTTATTTAAACAACTGTCCAGATCCGGGATTAATTCTGGAGTCTACTTTTAACTAGGCAGGTTTAACAATTATAGTTATCGCAGCTGGCAATAACCGGGCATCGATCTGTCTCACTTTCCCCATATATTCTCCGTCTACCTGAAAATGTGCTGCATGTTTGGTGGTGATACGCATTTCACTGGCATGGAAAAGTTCAATTTTTTCAGCATTAAAAGGAAGATTGGTAAAACGTATTTTGAAGATTTCCAGAAAGGAATACTGCTTTACCAGGATTACTTCAAAAACATCATCATCCAATTTGCCCTCAGGGTTGATCACTACACCAGTTCCATAGCGGGTGGCATTGGCAATGACTACCATTGCGGCTTCAGACCGGATGGTTTGTGTTCCAATGTTGATCTCTACTTCCATCCGGTGATGGCTCCATAACGCTTTCCAGGCAGCCCGTGCATAACCCAGCATCCCTCTTTGTGACAGGTCGTCAAATTTTTTAACGATATAGGCATTAAAGCCGATATCCGATAGATGGATACAAAGTTCGTTATTCACCAGTACCGCATGGATTTCTTTAGGTTCACCGTTTACAGCCAGTTCCAGCGCGTCCTGTATGATAGTAGGGATACCCAGTTCTTTTGCCATTCCATTGGCAGAACCGGCAGGAATAATTGCAATAGGGGTTTTTGTTCCCTGCAGGCATTCTGCTACGAGTTTCAGCGTTCCATCTCCGCCAACGGCGATGACACGGTCGGCCATTGACGCAGTGATCACTGGTTTAAGTTGATCCTGGTTATGGTTCCCGGATAGTTCATAGATTTCAAAATGATGTTCCCCGGATTTAAAAAAATCTGTGATCACCGTTTTGAAATCTGTATCGTCGCTTCCCGAACCCGGGTTAACAATAAAAAGTAATTTCATTTCAGTGATTTTAATTTCGTTACATTGTTTAACAGACAAACAACTTCTTCTATGCTCTGTTTGGTTTATGATGAATAATTCTGTCAGTGTAAAGATATATCATGGTTACGGCCATACCCATAACCTGGTATTATATGGCCATGCTTTTAGATTCAGGGCGAAAAGTGAACAGCAATACAGTAATAATTTTTGGGTGAACATCAGGTATCTGCTCCGGTTATTTATTTTAAAACCCTATCCCCAGGCTAAAGTAAGGCTCAGTTTTTATGATCAGGTGATTTTTCAGACCACAGAATATGATGGATTTTTTAAGTTTGAATGGGAGGCTACAAATAATCTTTCTGCCGGATGGCATCCTGTTCAAGTGTCCGTTATTGGTGAGGGGGGAGAGATCCTCGCAGAAAATACCGGTGATGTTTATGTACCGCATATTACCCAGTATGCTTTTATTTCTGATATTGACGATACGGTAATGATCTCTCATTCTGCGAGTATTGGGAGGCGATTGCGTGAATTGTTCATTAAGAACCCGCATACCCGGAAAACTTTTCCCGGGGCCGCCGCACATTATAACCTGCTGGCTTATTCGCATACTGATGCAGGTCATCCTAATCCTTTTTTCTACGTTTCCAGCAGTGAGTGGAATTTATATGATTACCTGGTAGAAACTTTCCGTTTTAATAAATTGCCTGAAGGGGCTTTTTTGCTGAACCAGCTTAAAAGGTGGAGCGATTTGTTAAAAACTGGTAAGACGGGCCATGAAGGTAAACTCATCCGCGTAATGCGTATTTTGGATGCTTTTCCTAACCAGAAGTTTGTTTTTTTTGGGGACAACTCACAGCGCGACCCGGATATATATGCCTCGATTGCTTTAAAATATCCAAAAAACATAGAAGCGATCTATATCCGGAACATCAGGCCGAGCAGGGAAAAAGCAACGCGGGAGATTTTAAAAAAAGTAGAGGAAGAGCAGCAGATCCGTACCTGTCTTTTTATCGACAGCCATGAGGCGATCGATCATTCCGTGAACATCGGGCTGATCAGCGATTAGATAAAGTCGAGCGTGTTAAACCGCTTGTTTAATACCTGCCCATTATTAACATCCAGCCATTTATCCAGTATCGTACCGTAGACCTCCCTGAAATCTATCTGGTATTTTAAATCCCCGTTATCCAGATTCGCCAGGTTGGGTGCCGGATTAAAGATTCCCTGTTTTTTCAGCTTTCCGCCAAATACAAACATATTGTTGGCTGTACCGTGATCTGTGCCGTTGCTGGCATTCTGTGCTACCCGGCGGCCAAATTCGGAAAAGGAAATGACCAGTGTATCGTCCAGTTTATTGTTTTGTTTCAGGTCTTTGATAAAAGCATTCATGCCTTCTGCATATTGCTGCAACAAACGCCCTTGCTGGTTATTTTGGTTAACATGGGTATCAAAACCACTCAGAGAAACATAATATACCCTCGTTTTTAGTCCCGAGCAGATAAAGTTGGCTACAGTTTTCAGCTGATTGGAAAAGGCAGTAGCAGGATAGGTATAGTTGGGATGATACAATTTGGAGGTATTCTGGATATAACTTGCCGAAGAGGAGGTTTCGATCATGGTTTTGTACAGGTAACCGAGGTTATCTTCATCCAGGTGTTCTTTGTCGCTATTAACCATTTCCCTGAAAAAGGGTTCATTGGTATTACGGAATAAAGTAGCGGGATCTTTTAAAGCGATTCCTTTTTTACCAGCTCCTTTCATTGCCAGGGAGAGGCTGTCATCTACTTCAATAGCCGTATAGGGAAACTTACAGGTTTCACAATTGGAATCCAGGTAACGGCCTATCCAGCCGGTAGAAAGATATTGGTTGGCATCACTCGCTGTCTGCCAGATATCCATAGAACGAAAATGCGAGCGGTCGGGATTTGGATAACCTACATCATTGATAATAGACATCCATCCCTGATCATATAATTCCCGCAGGCAATTGAGGTTAGGGTTTAACCCCTGCATATCGTTCAGCTTAATTACTTCATCTTTGGGAATGGCAATGTTTTTTCTCATCTGGTAATAGATGTCATTTCCAAAAGGGACTACGGTATTCAGTCCGTCGTTACCTCCGGAAAGCTGCACCACCACCAGGTTTTTGTACAGGCTCAATTCATCCAGTGCCAATGCTTCAAATGGTTTCATGAAAGCTGGAACAACAAATGTACCGGCTGCTGCAAAGGCTGCGTTTCTTAAAAAATCTCTTCTTTCCATGGTCTGATCATTAACACAATTGGTATTCGGGCATGCTGGTTACTGCGATGGCTGTATTCTTTAGATGGGTATTTCTGTCTACCAGGTCGCTGATCTTTTTACCTATAGCTGGTTCCAGGAGAAAAGCGGCGAGTTCGGCCTGTTTCATGTCTTTGGGCAGGCTGGCTAGAAACTGATCCCAGTTGGCCTGCGCATTGATATAAGATTTTACAGGTTTCGGTTTAGCCTTTCTGTTCAGTGCTATTACCGCTTCATCTTCGGGATCTGCCTTGCCTTCAAAATCGAGGATGCCATCATTTAGCACGAGCGAAGGTATTTTCATACGCAGCATTAGAGAGGAGCTATCGATCCAGTTCCTTCCGCCGGGCCACCCGGCAACATTGGGCGGGTTAAATAGATATTGCCCTAGACTGCTTTGGAGCTGTATTAATATTTGTGGTTTATTGTAAGTTACCTTAAATTCCCTGCTGAGGCCGACAAGAAATTCTACCGGTGATTTTATTTTATTGCCCATATTTTCCGGGTGATAAAACCAGTCGGCAGTAAACATTTTTTTCATGACGGCACTGATATCATATTTCTGGTCGTAAAAATAACCGGCCAGCTCCTGGATATGATGAGGATCTGGCGTATCATTCACAAAAAAAACATAGAGTTTGCGGCAGATAAATGTGGCTGTTTCTGTTTTTTGCAGTATTTTATCAATAATGTCTTCGCCGGTGAAAGCACCTGTCTGGCCAAAAAATACTTTAGGCTGGTCATCATGCACTTTCGGGTTAAATTCGAACTCACTATTTTTATTGTAGGCCCATCCTGTAAAAGAGCGGGCAGCTTCTTTCACATCGGCTTCTGTATAATTTCCCCGGCCCAGGGTAAACAGCTCCATTAGTTCCCTGGAAAAATTTTCATTGGGATGTCCCTTCCTGTTCTGCTGGTTATTCAGGTAATCGAGCATCGCGGGAGATTTGGAGACTTCCATCAGTAAGGTCCTAAAGTTTCCCAGGGCATTATCCCGCTGGATATTGTTCAGCTGCTGATCATAAAAAGGGTTATTGGAGCGGCAGGAGAAATGACCATGCCAAAAGAGCGTCATCTTTTCCAGCAAAGGATTTTCTGTAGCGATCATCTGCTGTACCCAGTTAATATTCAGGTCCCGGTTCTTCTCGTTGCGGGTTTTGGTGATCTCTTCACGCTGTTGTTTTTCTTCGGGCGTCTGTTCTTTTTTACCGTTCAGACTGGCGAGGAGCAATTGCTGGGCCTTAAATTCTTCGACGGTTACGGTATGCAGTTCTGCCCCCAGCTGTATCGGCATAAAAAGTTTGTCGACAGCTTTACTCCATCTTTTCCTGCTCAGCTGGTGAAGATCAGGATAAGAAATGCCGAAACCGGCCCTATTGTACAAATGTTTAATATTGACAAAATTATCTTTTCTGTCCATAATTATTGTTGTTAGTACATAAGTCTGACTGTTATAGTGCTTATAGGTTTAAATCTTTATTTTTGTGCATGATATTTCAGTTAACTGAAGAGCTTATATTTCCTCTTCCCACCCTGGCAGAGCCAGACGGGCTACTGGCAATAGGCGGAGATCTGAGCGCAGAAAGACTCCTTTTAGCCTATAGCAATGGCATTTTTCCCTGGTTTAGTGAAGGCGATCCGATTTGCTGGTTTGCCCCGCATGAGCGTTGTGTTATTTTTCCGGAGAAAATAAAGGTAAGCAAAAGTATGCGTAAGATTCTTTCGGATGCTGTTTTTACGGTAACGATGGACAAAGCTTTTGTGGAGGTGATCATGAATTGTGCAACAGCTCCAAGAAAAGATCAGGATGGTACCTGGATCACTACGGCGATGCAGGAGGCTTATACCAATCTTCATCGTAAGGGATTGGCACGTAGTGTAGAAGTATGGTATGGCGAAACCCTGGTAGGCGGTTTGTATGGTTTGGAGCTAAATGGCGTGTTTTGTGGTGAAAGCATGTTCAGCCTGATGAGCAACGCTTCGAAAACGGCCCTGATCTGGTTAAGCCGGCAGCCGAAGTACAAACTGATCGATTGCCAGCTGCCCAATGACCACTTAATGAGTTTGGGCGCTGAGATGATGCCTGGAGAAATTTATACTGCAATTTTGCAGGAGCAGCTATAAATTAATTGAGTATTTCCCAGATATCTTCTTTGCTCAGTGACTTAAAGAAACTTTCTTCTGTAGTGATCAGCGAGCTTGCCAGTCGCTTTTTGCGGTTTTGCAGGGCCAGGATCTTTTCTTCTACGGTATCTTTAGCGATGAATTTATAGATAAAGACTTTTTTGTCCTGCCCGATACGGTGTGAGCGGTCAATTGCCTGCTGCTCTACAGCTGGGTTCCACCATGGGTCCAGGATAAATACATAATCTGCCTGCGTTAAGTTTAAGCCTACGCCACCTGCCTTAATGGAAATCAGAAAAACTTTTATCGACGTATTTTCCTGGAACTCTGAAACAATTTCACCGCGGTTTTTTGTAGAGCCGTCCAGGTAAGCAAAAGGAATATTTTCGGTTTCAAAATGCTGTTTAAAGATACTCAGGTGTTTTACAAATTGAGAAAATATCAATACTTTATGGCCACCCTTGAGTACATTATCCAGTGTATGGATCACATTTTCAAATTTTCCAGAATCTGACAGGTACGTTTCATCTATCATTCTGGGATGGTTGGCCAGTTGGCGCAACGCTGTTAAACCCTGCAGCAGCTGCACTTGTTTTTTGGCATAGGTACCATCGTCCATACTGCTTAGCAGGTCATTCCGGTAAGCGGACTTTGTTTTTTCGTAATATGCGGCCTGATCTTCGCTCATATCGCAATAAAAGATCTGTTCTGTTTTTGCGGGCAATTCTTCGGCTACCTGTTCTTTGGTACGTCTGAGCACAAATGGCTTAATAATGGCCTGCAGTTTTTTTGCCTTGTCTTCGTCTTTTCGCTTTTCTATAGCCTGTACATATTCTTCATTGAAAAAGGCCTGCGTGCCCAATAAACCGGGATTCAAAAAAGTAAGCTGTGTCCATAGGTCGGACACTGAATTTTCTACAGGTGTACCGCTCAGTATCAGTTTATGTCTTGATTTTAGCTGGCGTACAGATTTAAATGATTTAGAAGAAGGGTTTTTAATATTCTGGCTTTCATCCAGGATGATATAATTAAAATAGAAATCCTGGATTTCATTGACATCTACCCTGGTAATGCCATAAGTAGTGATCACGATATCGTAATTAATAAACTGGCTTACATCTTTGTTTCTTGTGCTGCCGGTATGGGCCAGGATTTTCAGCTTGGGGGTAAACTTCTTTGCCTCGTTAAGCCAGTTATAGATCAGCGAGGTGGGCATGATGATCAATGAGGTACTCTGGGTTTGGTTTTGCTCGTCTTCTTCTTTTAGCTTTTGCAGCATGGCCAGGGTCTGAATAGTTTTACCTAAACCCATATCGTCTGCCAGGCAGCCCCCAAAGTTATATTCTCTGAGAAAGCTAAACCAGTTGTAACCTGCTTTTTGATAACTTCTCAGCTCGCCCTTAAAATGGACGGGCATTTGCGTATCGGCTATATTTTCGAAATCGTTTAACTTCTGCAGTTTACGCTGCAGGGTTACATTGGCAATTCCATCCTGCGCCAGGTCGTTGATCAGCCCGATGTGGTGTTTCTTTAATTTTAGCGCATGTCCTCCGTCAGACAGGCTGAATAAACTACCATATTGAGAGAACCATTTTTCGGGGATGATCGCAATGGTGCCATCGGGCAGCGGAAATTCCCTTTTTTTATGCAGGATATGCTGTTTTAAAGAAATGAAAGGGACGGGATGGATACCGAAATAAACGATGGCATTGATGTCAAACCAGTCGTTATCTTCCTTGATCTCAAAATCAATTTTATTGGAGGCAAAGAGGAATTTTTTATTTCCTGTGGATTGCTCTATCGCATATCCTTTTTCTTTGAGCTGTTCAATATGTTCGTTTACCCAGTTCAGGATACCATAAGACAGGTCTTCGCCTTCTGCGGGGATGTTCAGTTCCAGGTTATAAAAAAGAGGACTTACTTTTTTCAATCCCATTTTTAATAATTCCGCATATTTATGTTTCTCCAGGGCCGTATCTCTTTTAACACGGGTGAAGACATAGTTATTTTCCTGTTTTTCTACATGGACAGTAACTTTTTTCTCGTTGCCCAAAGCAAAAACATATTCGCCATATTTGAAATACAGCTGCAGCTGAGAAATGCCCCCTTCCACATAAATGACCTTCAAAATGGCAGAGGGTTCGTGTTTCTCGGTTTTGATGTCGAAACCTTCTGCATAAACATGATACCGCTCAATTAAAGGTGCAACAAATTTTTCAAAGTAAGTTTCCTCTTTGGCAGTGGGTATGGTGATGTAACGTTTATTTAAAAAAGGAACCAGTTTTTTACCTTCGAAATCCTGTTCAAAGAAGTAAAGTACATCATTTAGCAGCAGCCATGCAGGCTGATTGCTGATCACCTGTGCTTCTTTAAACATAAAGTCAATGCGCAGGCCCTGGTATTTTATAGTTGGAAAGTAGCGTGTTTCCTCTTCATTTCTCCTGAAGTGAAATAAGATAGTAGTTGGTTCTGTAGCCAGTTCAATAGTTCGTTCTGCAGGCCATCCATCTTTATCCATTAGATACAATGCATTTCCTTCTTTCAGCATTTCCAGTACTTCGGCCAGTTTCTTTTCAATTTTTGGGCGTACAGCTTCATAGAACTTATCGTCATAAAATTTACTGAAAAACTCGAAAGGCCTGATGGCTTTTTTATGGTACTTTTTAATGACGTGATCCTGCTCTGTTTCATCGAGGATCTTAATGATTTTAATATCTGTTTCCGTCAGGTGTTTGCTGAATTCTTTCGCTGTATGGCTAAAAATCCGCTGGTAAGTCAATGAAAAATCACCCTGGGGGTTAAGCTGAACGATATGTGGTTCAATTAAATAGCCTAAATACTCATGCTTGCACAGGGAATAAACGATTTTGCAGGGTTTAGAGCTATCTACACGTAACATGAGCGAATATGATATAAAAAAGGAAAGTTAAAACTTATTAAATCTTTAAACATACATCAAATTTGAATTGCGGTCAAATAGAAAGGTAATAAAGATTATTTTTTTATGCCTGTTGGTCGAAAAATATTGCGTGTTTGTCGGATTTGAACGCAGAATGATATAAAAGGCCGAAATATCGTGCAACGTGCTATGGGACATTGCGTCTCAGTTGTAAACCATATATAAAGAACGGATTACAAAAATTAAAATCATGAAAAATTCATTAAAAACAAAACTTCATCTGGCATTGACGGCTATTATGCTGATGGGTTCAGTACTTACTGCAGCAGCTGCACTAAGTAAAGAGGTAACGGTAGGTGCTCCCAATCTGCCCATCAGAAGAATTACTGTAACTGGTAACACCAAGGTTATTGTTATTCAAAGCAGCACTGATTGGGTAATGATGGATGATGACGATATAGATAAAGTGTCATTGAAACAGGCAGGAGATGAGTTGCGCATCAGCTCGACAGAAAAAACACCTGTAACGGTGACCGTACATGTGAGGGAGATCTTTCGCATAACAGCCGCGAATACGGCCAGTATAAGAACATTAGGGAAATTGAAGATGAGATATCTACAGCTGATACTGAAGGATGAAGCTGTAGCGATGATTAAAACCACTACAGAAAGTTTATATTCTGTGATTAATGACCATGCGAGTTTAGAATTACTCGGCTCTACACAAACGCATATTTTAAGGGCAAATAGACTAGCTAAACTTAAAACAGACAAGTTTGCTGCCGTGGTTACACAACCTGATTCTTCAGGAACCGAAGATTTGGCCATGAATAGCGGCCTTAAGCCAAAAAAATAATAGTCTGTTTGTCGAAAAACAACGGGCGTTCGTCGGACTTAAATCCCTCCTAGTATAAAAGGCTGAAAAAATCGCAACATGACATAGGAGTCTTGGTCACAATTGTAAACTATATAAAAAACCAACAGGTTTAAAAAACCTTAAAAAATTACAAATATGAAAACCTCATTAAAAGCATTATTTGCAACTGCTATGACAGCAGTGGTATTGTCTTCTTCAGTATTAACTTCAGTAGCTGCCGTAAAAAGCAGGGAGCTTAAAGTGATGACTGCAAACAATGAAATCAAAAAAGTTATCATTACAGGGAATACCAAAGTTTTCCTTGTGCAAAGCAAAACGGAGTATGTAACGATGGAAGAAGGTGATATGGATAAGGTAACCGTTAAACAAATAGGAAATGAACTGCGCATCAGTTCATCTGAGAAATCACCTGTAACAGTAACGGTTTATGTAAGGGATATTTTCCGTGTGGATGCTTCAAATACTTGTGTTGTTAAAACCCTTGGTACGTTTAAGTTGAAATATCTGCAACTGATCCTAAAAGATGAGGCTGTAGCGAGGATTAAAGCGAATACTGAAAGTTTATATACTGTAATTAATGGTCATTCTAATTTAGAGTTGCTGGGATCAACAGGCAAACATATTTTAAAACATAATGGTATTGGAAAATTGAATACTGATAAATTTGCTGCTGTAGAGACTCATCAGGAACCAACAGAAGACGTAATGGCTAGTACAAGATAGGAAGCTATCCTGGCTTCGCTGAAAAAGGAGTATACTGTATTCCGGCTGGATATTGCTGCGCTGCGCTTGCAAGACCTTAGGCCGTCATACAGCATACTCCTTTTTTTTAGATCATCCATTTGCAGGGTGCATATAGCATAATGCTTAGATGCGACGCATATATATATATGATGTTTAGGGACAATGTATTTTCGACGGCATTTGCCCTAGAATTTTAACGAATCTATTGAAAGCTTTAGCAGAGACAGTATGACCGTTATTTAAGCTTAAAAATTTTGGTCGTAAAAAAACGGGCATTCGTCGAACTTATACACCTCATGGTATAATAGGCGAAATGATTTGCAACATTTGCAAAATGTCTGCGTCTTATCTGTAACAATATAAAAAAAACGGTTTAAGAGACCTTAAAAATTACAGAGATGAAAACTTCATTAAAAACATTATTTGCAGCTGTTATGACAGCATTAGTATTATCTTCTTCAGTATTAACTTCAGTAGCTGCTGAAAAAAACAGAGCGTTTAAAGTGACGACTGCAAATGATGAAATCAAAAAAATTATCGTAACAGGGAATACCAAAGTCTACCTTGTACAAAGCAATACCGAGTCTGTAACCATGGACGAAAATGATATTGATAAAGTATCCGTTAAGCAAATTGGGAATGAACTGCATATTAGTTCATCTGAAGCCTCACCTGTAGCAGTGACTGTGTACGTAAAAGATATTTTCCGTGTAGATGCTGCAAATACTTCTGTTGTTAAAACCGTTGGCACATTTAACCTGAAATATCTTCAGGTGATATTAAGAGATGATGCGGTAGCAAGGATCAAAGCTAATACTGAAAGTTTATATACTGTGACTGATGGCCGTGGTAATTTAGAGTTGCTGGGATCAACAGCAAAATATACTTTGAAAACCAATGGTATTGCAAAATTGAATACCAATAAATTTGATGCAAAAGCGACTACCTATTTACCTACAGCAATAGTTATGGCTAATGTAAGATAGTGCTTAAGAAGCTATCCTGGCTTCGCTGAAAAACCAGGTATCCTCATTTGTTACTGGAATATTGCTGCGCTGCGCTTGCAAGAGTCCTAGGTAACAAATGAGGATACCTGGTTTTTTTGGTTCATCTATTTGCAGGGTGCTTATAGCGAGATGGATTGGAAAGCTTTATCGCTTAGTAGTTTGTTAAATCTTCAGGTGTAACCCCGACCATTCCCCCTACAAAAACTAATTAAAAAACCTGTATGCTGTATGACGGCCTAGGGTCTTGCAAGCGCAGCGCAGCATTATCCAGACGGAATACAGCATACAGGTTTTTTTAATTTAGATCATCTCCAGGATCATAGACTATTCCCAGGCGTAGTTAGTTCTATATGGTTACAGATCAAATTTAATGCCTTGCGCCAGGGGTAACGTGTCTGCATAGTTAATGGTATTGGTCTGCCTGCGCATATATCCTTTCCAGGCATCCGATCCGCTTTCCCTTCCTCCGCCTGTTTCTTTTTCGCCGCCAAAGGCACCGCCTATTTCTGCTCCTGAAGTGCCGATATTTACGTTGGCAATTCCGCAGTCTGAGCCCGCTGAGGAAAGGAAAAATTCGGCTTCCCTTAAGTTGAGGGTCATGATCGCTGATGATAGGCCTTGTGGGACATCATTCTGTAAGGCAATAGCTTCTGTTAAGGTTTTGTATTTGATCAGGTAAAGAATGGGGGCAAAGGTTTCTTCCTGCACTACTTCATAATGATTTTTAACTTCTGCAATGCATGGTTTAACATAACACCCTGATTGATAAGTGTCACCTGTCAGTACGCCTCCTTCAACTACAAAGGTTGCCCCTTCGGCTTTGCCTTTTTCAATCGCTTTGGTGTAGGAACTCACTGCATCCTGATCGATCAATGGGCCAACATGGTTGTGCTGATCGAGCGGATCTCCGATCCGTAGTTGTCCATAAGCTTTGACCAGTTTATTTTTAAAATCCTCGTAGATGTCTTCATGAATGATCAGTCTCCGGGTAGAAGTACATCGCTGTCCGGCTGTGCCCACAGCACCAAACACGGCACCGATGATAGACATATCCAGGTCGGCTTCTTTAGAGATGATGATCGCATTGTTACCACCCAGTTCCAGGATGCTTCTGCCAAAGCGGGAGGCTACGGCAGCAGAGACGATCCTTCCTACCCGTGTAGAACCGGTGAAAGAGACCAGTGGGATACGTTTATCGTTGTTCATCAGGTTTCCTATTACATCATCGCTGATCAGGAGGGAGCTAATCCCTTCGGGCATTTCGTTTTCCTGAAGTACTTTGGCGAGGATACGGTGGCAGGCAATGCCGCACAAAGGGGTTTTTGAAGAAGGCTTCCAGATGCATACATTTCCGCAAACCAGGGCCAGGGCAGTATTCCAGCTCCATACGGCTACGGGGAAATTGAATGCAGAAATAATCCCGACAATTCCAAGCGGATGCCATTGTTCGTACATTCTGTGGTGAGGCCTTTCGGAGTGCATGGTTAAACCGTATAACTGACGGGAAAGGCCAACGGCAAAATCACAGATGTCTATCATTTCCTGCACTTCTCCAAATCCTTCCTGCAGGCTTTTACCCATTTCATAGGAGACAAGGGTACCTAAATCTTCTTTATGTATACGCAGGGCATCGCCCAGCTGACGTACAATGTCGCCGCGTTTTGGAGCCGGTATGCCCCGCCATGTATTAAAGGCACTTTGTGCCTGCTGCAGAACGGTTTCATAATCTTCTTTACCAGCCAGCTGGATCATGGCTATTTTTTTACCATCTACCGGTGAATAACTGCCGATAGTGCCTGTAGTGGCATCCCCACCCCAATTGCTGCCGGTGCTGTAAGCCGGATTTACTTCCAGGATACCTAAATTTTTTAAAACAGAATCGATACGAGTTTGCATAGCTGATAAATATTTGATATTTACAAATCAACAAAAAAAATCGTGAAAGGATGAATAAGCGGGCGCCTGATTTCGTGACCTGAATTTTACCGGATTAGCGTTAAGTTGACTTATATTTGTATCTTATTTAGGGAAGATCTCAACAGCAGGAAAAAATACACCCCTGCGCTATTCGCAATTTTTGCTGTTAAATTTAATATTATCAATCAATTACGGTTTATGTTGTTTGAATGTTGATAATTATTTCTATTGCATGCTACATAATACTGTAAACTTATAGTGTATTTTAGAAAAAAGGGAGCTGTTCTTTAAATATTCAACACAATGGAAGAGGAATTTTATTTTGATTTTAGTGATGATGCGCAGCGTTCAGTAGAGCGCTATGAAGAGATGATAAGGAACCAGGATCAGTACTTTTTTGATGCCCAGGCTTTTGAAAACATCATTGACTATTATATAGAGAAGAGTGATCCTGTAAAGGCACTCCAGGTGATAGAATATGCATTGAACCAGCATCCATATGCTGCTGTATTCTTAATTAAACAGGCACAATTGTACTTTGTGACCGACCAGACAGACAGGGCTTTTTTCTCTTTGCAGAAGGCAGAAATGCTGGAAGCCTCAGAGTCGGAGATCTATGTGCTGAGAGGAAATATTTACAATAGCCTGGAACGTTATGCCGAGGCGCTGGATAATTTTCAGATCGCTTTGACTTTTGCAGAAACTACCGATGAGATACTGCTGCAGATTGCTTATGTGTATCAAAACATGCTGGATTACGAAAGCGCCATCAAGTACATCAAGCAGAGCCTGGAGCAAAACATGGAAAATAAGGATGGATTGTATGAACTGGCTTTCTGTTATGATATTTTAGACAAACAAGAAGAAAGCATCCAGTTTTACCAGGAGTATATTGATAATGACCCCTATTCTTATGCGGCATGGTATAACCTGGCCAATTCTTATCACAAACTGGATCTTTTTGAAAAAGCAATTGATGCTTACGATTATGCCATCCTGATCAAGGATAATTTCGCATCTGCTTATTATAATAAAGGGAATGCCTTAGTGCAGCTTGACCGTTATGCCGAAGCGATAGAAGTTTATAAACAGACCTGGGAATATGAAAAGCCTAATGCGGATACGTATTGTGCTATCGGGGAATGTTATGAAAAGCTGGAGCAGATGGACGAAGCCCGTGCTTATTATAAAAAGTCTGTAAAGATGGATGGTAAAATGGCTGATGCCTGGTTTGGAATTGGTGTAACCCTGAATTTTGAGGACCGCTTTTTTGAATCCCTGCATTTTTATAAAAAAGCCATAGAGCTGGATGATGAAAATCCTGATTTCTGGTTTGCCATGGCCGATGCCTATTATAAATTGGGACAGATTGAACAGTCCGTAGAAGCTTATTATAAAGTATTGGAGTTTAATCCGCTGGATATAGAGGCCTGGCTGGACTTTTCTACCGTATTATATGAGCAGGGAAGATTACTGGAAGCATCTGAAACTATTGCTGATGGGATCAAGAACAATCCTGATGCAGCCGAGCTGTATTACAGGATGGTTGCTTATCTTTTTGCCCTGGGGCAGCATAATGATGCCATCGCTTACCTGGAAACCGCTCTGGTAACTGATCCGGATAAACATTATATATTATTCGAATACCTGCCGCAGTTACAGGATAACAGGGCCATTGTTGAAGTGATCAATAAATACATCAAGTAGCAGCTATTCTCCAAAAAAATTAAGACTATAATCATTTGAATATAGTCTTAATTTTTTATCACCTTTGCAGGCAGATATGAATTACCCATTAAATAACATTCCGGAACGTCCAGTAAAACCACGCCAGAGCGGCATTACTATGGTAATGGACAAAGGCCTTAGTTTAAGACAGACAGAAGATTTTATAGACGTTGCAGGTGTCCATTCGGACATTGTGAAACTGGGCTGGGCGACTTCTTTTGTAACGCCAAAGTTAAAAGAGAAACTTGATATTTACCGCAGTGCAGGTATACCTACCTATTTTGGGGGTACACTGTTTGAGGCTTTTATCATTCGTAACCAATTTGAAGATTATATCCGCGTACTGGAACAGTATGGTATGGAATACGCAGAAGTTTCTGACGGCTCCATAGAAATTGAGCATGATCTTAAGTGTGAATATATTGCAAAGCTGGCAAAACATGTTACGGTGATCTCTGAAGTAGGGTCTAAGGATGCGACAAAGATATTTGCACCTTATAAATGGATCAAGCTGATGAATGCCGAGATTGAAGCCGGTGCATGGAAAGTGATCGCTGAAGCCAGGGAAGGTGGAAATGTAGGTATCTACAGAGGATCAGGTGAAGTGCGCGAAGGATTGGTTGATGAGATCCTGACACAGATCCCGGCAGAAACAATTATCTGGGAAGCCCCGCAAAAAGAGCAGCAGGTATGGTTTATTAAACTGATCGGCACTAACGTGAATTTGGGAAATATTGCCCCAGCAGAAGTTATTCCATTGGAAACTATCCGTTTGGGATTAAGAGGGGATACGTTCGATTACTTTCTTAACCAGGGTAAGTAAGAGATTATTTCTGTAAGGCTGTAGATCGCATATGAGAACATTTGGACTAATTGGTTATCCGCTTACACATTCTTTTTCGAAGAAGTATTTTACCGAACAATTTGAACGTGACGGAACGGCCGATTGTGCCTATGAATTGTTCCCGCTGGAAGATATTAAGTCACTGTTGCCTCTAATTAGTGAAAATCATTCGCTGAATGGGCTTAACGTGACTATCCCCCATAAAGTTAATGTATTGCACTTTCTGGATGAGCTGGATGATGCCGCCCGCAAGATCGGTGCAGTAAATTGTATCGCTATCCGAAAAGATGGGGATAGAACAATATTAAAAGGATACAATACTGATGCCTACGGGTTTGAAGAATCACTAAAGCCCTATTTGAAGGAACATCATACCAAAGCTTTGATATTGGGTGATGGCGGCGCTGCTAAAGCAGTAAAGTATGCACTGGATCAGTTGAACATCGACTATCTTTCTGTAGTCAGAACAGCTGCCCCGCATGCCATTGTGTATGACGAAATCAGTGATGAACTGATGTCTACCCATCAGCTGATCATTAATACGACCCCATTGGGTACCTTTCCTAAGGTAGAGGCCGCTCCGGCTATTCCTTACCGTTTACTGACAGGTCAGCATTTGGCTTACGATCTGGTTTACAATCCGGAGGAAACAGCGTTTCTAAAGAGGGCAAAAGCGCA
The DNA here is from genome assembly GCF_009765875.1 of Pedobacter sp. L105. Taxonomy (GTDB): domain Bacteria; phylum Bacteroidota; class Bacteroidia; order Sphingobacteriales; family Sphingobacteriaceae; genus Pedobacter. The sequence continues at coordinate 684,129 of NZ_LMUP01000008.1, read as the reverse complement.
GGGGGCAATCATTAAAAATGGTTTGGAAATGCTGCACCTCCAGGCAGACCGTTCATGGACGATCTGGAATGCTTAACCCGATGAGGATGAAAAACTATTGCTTCAGCCTGATCTGTTTTTTACTGTGCTGCACTGCTGCCTGCACCAATGAAAGTTATTCGCCTAAACCCAGGGGATATTTTCAAATCTCTTTTCCTAAAAAAGAATACCAGAGTTACAATACCGGCTGCCCTTTTACTTTTGATTATCCAAGATACGCCAGGATTGGGGCCGACCAGGAGCGTGACGCTGGTAACTGCTGGAACAACCTGAATTTCCCCCAGTTCAATGCACGCCTTCATTTAACCTATTATGATGTTTCTTCTGCTAAGGAATATTACGGGCTGGTAGAAGATGCGCGGACACTGGCTTTTAAACATACGGTTAAGGCCAATGCCATCGACCAGAAACTGATTAATTTTCCGGAAAGAAAGGTTTATGGTGTATATTATGCTATTGAAGGAAATACTGCTTCATCGGTGCAGTTTTTTTTAACCGATAGTGCTAAACATTATTTCAGGGGTGCGCTCTATTTTAATGAGCGCCCGCAATATGATTCGATAGCTCCTGTAGTGAGTTTTATAAAGAAAGATATTGATCGTATGATCGATACCTTCAGATGGAAGAACTAAATATAATTTCTATGATCAATATTCAGCAATTTACTTTTAATCCGTACCAGGAGAACACTTATGTTTTATATGATGAAACAGGAGAATGTGTAATTATTGATCCGGGGATGTATGATGCAGGAGAACAGAATACGCTGGTAAACTGGATCAGGAAAAATGAACTTAAACCTGTATTATTATTAAATACCCATTGCCATCTGGATCACGTTTTTGGCAATAAATTTGTTTTTGACAACTGGAGTTTAAAACCTCAGTTTCATCTAGGGGAATTGCCTGTTTTACAATCTATTCCCGGTTATGCCCCGCAAATGGGATTACAATATGAGCTATCTCCGGAGCCTGAAGTTTATCTGGAAGAAACAGGGGCAATAAGTTTTGGCAACAGTACGCTGGAACTGATTTTTGCTCCCGGACACTCACCTGCACATTTATGCTTTTATGCCAGGGAAGATGATTTCGTGATTGGCGGTGATGTATTGTTCCATAACAGCATTGGCCGGACAGACCTGCCGGGTGGCAACCATGCACAATTGCTGAACAGCATCAGGGAAAAACTATTTGTACTTGCTGATAGCGTGAAAGTATATCCTGGTCACGGGCCATTCACCAATATCGGCTACGAGCGGCAAAATAATCCCTTTTTAAAATAAGTACCTGTATATTTGATTAAACGATCAAAAAATTGAACACAGCCCTCTATATTGCCCGCAGATATCTTTTTGCCAAGAAGTCTACCAATGCTATAAATATTATTTCTACGATATCTGTATTGGGGGTTTTTGTAGGAAGTGCGGCGCTGATCATTATCCTGTCTGTGTTTAATGGTTTTGGAGGTTTGGTGCTCAAAATGTTTAACACCATCACCCCACAGCTGGTAATCGCTCCGGCAAGGGGGAAGACTTTTGATCCCAATACAGCCTATTTCAGGCAGCTTAAACAAAATAAAAACATTTACTCTTACACAGAAGTGCTTTCTGAAAATGCATTGCTTAAATACCATGATAAACAATCGGTGGGACTAGTGAAAGGGGTAAGTACTGCCTACCTGAAAAATAAGAGCCTGGATAGCATTACCATCCAGGGGAAATTTGTAATTCAAAACAGCAGTGGTCCCAATGCGGTTATCGGCTCTGCCATACAAAATTATTTAATGGTAAACACCAATGATCCTTTTACACAGCTGGAGATCTTTTCTCCTAAAAAAGGGATGAAGACCACTTCCATTAACCCGGCAGATGATTTTACAGATCTGTCGATTCCGGTATCGGGTATTTTTGAGGTACAGCAGGATTTTGATAACATCGCTATCGTGCCCTTAAGTTTTGCACGAAAATTATTACAGGAAGATAAAAAGATCTCTTCTATTGAGATCAACCTGCAGAAAGGAATTGACCCTGCTGTTTTTCAGGCTAATATGGAAGACCAGTTAGGCAGCAATTTTGTAGTTAAGGATAGGATAGAGCAAAATAAAGCATTGTATAATATATTGGGTACAGAGAAATGGGCTGTATATATCATTCTGACTTTTATCCTGATCATTGCTATTTTTAATATTATTGGCTCTTTAACGATGCTGGTGATCGATAAGCTGAAGGACATTGCCATTCTGAGCAGTCTTGGGGCGGGGAAGGGCCTGATCAAAAGGATATTTCTTTTTGAAGGAATGATGATCACGATGGCGGGCTGTATTTTTGGTTTGATTGCCGGATTGCTCTTCTGTTTGCTGCAGCAGCGGTTTGGCTGGATCAAAATGTCGGAAGATAATCTGGTTTATCCTGTCGATTTGAGGTGGAAGGATTTTTTATTAGTCTTCGTTACGGTGAGTGTTTTCTCTTTTATGGCATCAGCTTTGTCATCTAATCTGAGCGTTAAGAACATTAATCATTTAAATCAAGATCTTTAACATGAAGTCTTTTAAACATGCATCCATTTTATTATTTGTATTGTCTGTTTTATTTGTTTCCTGTCAGCATAAAGCAGGAACATCTCAAAAAGATAATGTTAAAATAATTAAAGGGTTGTATAGCTATGGCCCTGAATTAAAGTCTTTTACTGACTGTGAGGAAGGGCGTGAATACTGGGTGGCGGACAGTGCCAAGACCCTTGAGCTTGCTTACAGCAAATTCAATTTCGAGAAACCATACGAGCCGGTTTATATCGAAGCCGAATGTCATATCATCAAATCTGACAGCTTGATGGTATCGTCGGACTTTGACTCTACACTGGTGGTGACCAAATTGATCAAAATCACCAAAGAAATTCCCGACGGTCCCTGTAACCAATAGTCTTTATTTTGTCACATAAAGATCTTTTGTGATTTCAGGAATAATCCCTTTTTCGTGTGCCATTTCAAAGAGAATATCGATAGCTTTTCTACCTTCGGTACCCAGATCGATAGAATATTGATTAACGTATAACTCTATGTGTTTGTACATTACTGCTTCTTCCATTGCCTGTGCGTGACTGGAAATAAAGTCAATCCCTGATTTGGGGTTTTCAAAAGCAAATTCTACAGATTTGCGGATCAGCCTGTTTACTTTCAGTTGGATTTCGTAATCAAGGCTGCGGTTGATCACAATGCCGCCCAGAGGAATGGCACAGCCTGTTAGCTCTTCCCAATGGCTGCCCAGGTCTAAAATTTTATGCAGTCCTTTATCCTGATAAGTGAAGCGGTTTTCGTGGATAATTAGTCCCAGATCAATCTCTTTATTTAACAGTGCGTCTTCGATTTCCGAGAAAACCATTACCTGTTTGTTCCGTACATTGGGAAAAGCAATACCCAATAAAAAATTTGCTGTGGTCAGTTTTCCCGGGATACCTATCCTCAGCGGGGAATTTTCCATTTTCAATTGTTCGCTGTGAACCAGCGATTCATCGGCACAAATTACCAGGGGGCCAACGCCAAATCCCAATGCACTTCCTGAATCCAGTAAAGCATATTTATCAGCCACGTAAGCAAAAGCATGAAAACTAAGCTTGGTGATATCCAATTCCCCTTTCATAGCCTTTTGATTTAGTGTTTCCACATCGTCAAATACCACTTCAAAATCTAATCCTTCCGTATCAATTTTATGGTGGATCAGCGCATCAAAAATAAAAGTATCATTAGGGCAGGGAGAAAATCCAAGTGTTAGTTTCATAGGGGCAAATGTAGGGAGTTCTAAAAAGCGGTTGGTTAACTGGTTGTCAAAAATTCAATTGCCCATTCATTTAAGTTTTTTACTGCCAGGCCAATTTTCCAGGCTTCACGGTTCCGCTCTTCCACATAATTGGAAATACTTCTCACCTGTAAACAAGGGGTTTCAGTTTGTGCACAGCAGTAAAACACTGCGGCACCTTCCATGCTTTCTGTAACCGGGTTTAAGCGTTTGATAATAGCTTCAATACTTGTTTTGTTCCCGTGTACTTTGTTTACGGTAATACCATTCACTTGTTGCAGGGCCAGAAAACCCGGTGTTTTCAGCTCATTGGCTGCGCTGTAGCTGCTCCTGCCAAATCCCAGTAGGTCAATGGGTAAAAACTCGTCCCGGTCTTCGGCGCCCAGTTCCGAAAATTCGTCACTGGTCACGTTTAAAATACTACCCAGGGGGATGGTCTGATCGTAGCAGCCTGCAATGCCCAGGTTGACTACCAGTTCATAGTGAGGTGAAAGATGCCGGCCAAGGGCAAATGCTGTTGCTGTCATGCCTACGCCCGTAATGAGAAGATCAAATTTAGGTGTTGGTATAAAATTTCCTTCAGGCAAATTGAAGGCCGTACATAAGCCTGATAATTCGGCCCTGGTGGCTGCTACAATCAATATTTTCATTTAACGAAGTTACGTGATTTAGCCTTACCATGTCAAAGCTTGTATTAAACTTTCTACTTTAACCTTTCTGCGTATATTTGCAGTCTATTATAATAATAATGATTTATATAACGCGCAAAGAATCTTTTAATGCTGCACATAAACTGGCGAGACCAGACTGGTCTGAGGAGCATAACCTGGAAGTTTATGGTAAATGTGCTAACCCTAACTGGCATGGTCATAATTACCAGTTGTTTGTTACTGTAAAAGGAGAAATCAATCCTGAAACTGGTTTTCTGGTGGATTTGAAGTGGTTAAAAGAAATTATCAATGAGTTTATCGTGGATAAACTTGACCATAGAAACCTGAACCTGGATGTAGACTTTATGAAAGATAAACTGGCTTCTACGGAAAATCTGGCTGTTGCGATCTGGGAGCAGCTAACTCCTCATATCAACGCAGGTGGCGCACAGTTGCACTGTGTTAAAATTTACGAGACCGAAAATAACCTGGTAGAATACTTCGGTTAATTAAAACAGACATAATGGAGAACCATACACAAGATCTCTTTGAAGAAGAGAACGAAGGCTATATCAAGGTAGACCGCTATAATCCGGCAAAAATAGAAGCAATTTCCAGTCACTATACAGACATACTGCGTCAGCTTGGGGAAAACCCGGAGCGGGAGGGCTTGTTAAAAACCCCTGAACGCGTAGCTAAGTCACTGCAGTACCTTACCCATGGATATGACCTTAAGCCAGCGGAGATATTACGCTCGGCCATGTTTAAAGAAGATTATAGCCAAATGGTGGTGGTAAAAGATATAGAGGTCTATTCGATGTGTGAGCATCATATGCTTCCATTTTTTGGGAAGGCGCATGTGGCCTATATTCCTAACGGACATATTGTAGGGCTCAGCAAGATCCCGCGTGTGGTTGATGCCTTTGCCAGAAGATTGCAGGTGCAGGAGCGCTTAACCAATGAGATCAGGGATTGTATTCAGGAAACGTTAAACCCGGCAGGTGTAGCTGTAGTAATCGAATGCCAGCATTTATGTATGGCAATGAGAGGGATACAAAAACAGAACTCAGTAACCACTACTTCAGCTTTTACCGGTGAGTTTGCCAAAGACAAAACCAGGGCAGAGTTTTTGAGATTAATTACCGCCAAATTACATTAAACATAAAAATTTAAACAGTATCGCCCTTTAGGGGTTATTATCATAAGATCAGCACAAATGAAAGCATATTTATTTCCAGGACAAGGGGCACAATTTTCAGGTATGGGTAAGGAACTGTATGAGCAGGAAATGGCCAGGGAGTTGTTTGAAAAAGCAAATGATATCATTGGATTTCGCATCAGTGACATCATGTTTTCCGGTACGGAAGAAGAATTGAGACAAACTAACGTGACCCAGCCAGCTATATTCCTGCACTCTGTTATCCTGGCAAAGTCGCTTGGTGATGACTTTAAACCTGATATGGTTGCCGGACATTCTCTTGGAGAGTTTTCTGCATTGGTGGCTGCATCGGCTATTTCTTTTGAAGATGGTTTAAAATTGGTAATTGCCCGTGCTAACGCAATGCAAAAGGCTTGTGAATTGCAGCCTTCTACCATGGCAGCGATCTTGGGATTAGCTGATGAGGTAGTAGAAAAAATATGCGCAGAGATTGATGAAGTTGTTGTTGCAGCCAATTATAACTGCCCGGGCCAGCTGGTGATCTCCGGAAGTATTGAAGGTATCGATATTGCCTGTGAGAAATTAACTGCTGCCGGTGCTAAAAGAGCATTAAAGCTGAATGTTGGCGGTGCCTTCCATTCGCCTTTAATGGAGCCTGCACGTATAGAATTAAAAGAAGCGATAGAGAATACAACTATACTGCCTCCGGTATGTCCCATTTACCAGAATGTTGACCCGCGGGCACAAACAGACCCTGAAAAGATCAAGTTTAATTTAATTACACAGCTAACAGGGGCTGTGAGATGGACGCAGACCGTAGAGCAAATGCTTGCCGACGGTGCTGATGAATTTATTGAAGTAGGTCCCGGAAATGTATTGCAGGGATTGGTTAAAAAAGTAAACAGGGCAGTTCAAACCAGCTCTGCAGCTGTACCGGTTTAATCCTGATCACATAAATTATCCGGCGTGAATATAGGGGTTAAAATAAGATTTCTTTTATTGATTCTGGGAATATGCTGTATCGTTACGGCGTTGTCATTAAAACATTCCATTACGAAGAAAGACCTGCTTCGGCACGAGGCAGGTATTCTTCAGGAGAACCTTGCGCAAAAAGAACGGATAGTTTATAAATTTCTGGCAGACCGCCGGCAGATGCAACGGGCAAGCCAGCTGCATCAGAATGAAAATTATGCATTAAATTTTATTCAGAACCTCAGGCCTGAAGGGATCAACCTGCTTACCTACGATCACTCCACACTCCAGTTCTGGAGTTCTTTTGGGGCTATTCCGCCTGATCCTGAAAAAATAAAAGAAGGATCTTCTTTTGTACAGTTCCCTAACGGCTGGTATGAAGTGATCAGGAAAACACAGGGTAATTTTTCCATGCTTTTCCTGATCGAGGTAAAGAACCAGTACAGTATTCAGAATCGCTATCTGAAAAATGGTATAGCAAACAAGCTGCTGGCCAATAACTCTCTGTCGCTGGCTTCTTTTATGGACGAGGAAGTCTATGATATCCTGAACCTGGATGGTAAATTACTGTTTGAGGTGAAGCTCAATCCCAGTTATACACAGGGTGTATATGCCACCATACAGGTTTGGTTATGGGTGATCGGTTTATTTTGTTTTGCTTTATTTATCAATTCGTTTTGCGCCTGGCTGGTGAAAAGGGGACATCTAATCAAAGGTACGCTACTACTGAGCGTGTTTTTTCTGGCAATCAGGTTTACAGATCTTCAATATGAATGGTTTAACCACCAGTTTAACCTGGAGATCTTTAGTCCTTCTATTTATGCGGAAAGTTACTTTTTACCCTCTCTCGGAGATTTTCTGCTCAACGTACTGGCCATTACCTGGGTAGTATTGTTTATTTACACCTATAAAGAGAAATACCGGCTTCCATACTGGATTATCAGGAGCAAGACCGCAGGTTTGGCTTTTCATGCGTTGCTGCTGCTGGTCTTTTCGGGGATCGCATTTTTAATCAACTCCATTTTTTTTGGGCTCATTTTTAATTCAAAGCTCAATTTTGATATTACTAATATTGTTAACCTAAGCTGGCTAAGCTGGGTTTGTATTATTTTACTCTGTCTGGTTTGGTTCAATGTGTATTTAGTGGCCTGTATCAGTATTGAATTGACCAGGAGCCTGAAGGTTACAAACAAACAACGCCTGCTCTTATTCGCTTCTTTTTTCCTGCTGTACTTCATTTATATGTTGTGTACCGCATTTACGATTTTTTTTATTGCCTACGCGCTATTCTTATTTATCCTTGCCTATAATATCTATATCCAGCATAATAAATTTTCTATTGGTATTTTTGCGGCTATTTTCTTTTCCCTGGCTTTTATTTCCTCCGTTAAATATTTAAAATTCAATGATATAAAGGAGCGGAACAACCGTTATGTGATTGCCGAACGGTTGCAATCTTCTGATGACCCCAAGGTAATTAACTCCATAGAGAGCCTGGGAAACGGGATTTCGAATGACCTTTTTATAGCCGACTATTTTAAAAGCCCTGGTCCGAACAGGCACCTGGCTTTACAGAATTATATCAACAAAACCTTTTTAGATGGTTATCTTTCACCTTTTGAGCACAATTTCTATGAGTTCAGTGCCATAGATTCAGCGGCTATACGGAGGGATGAGCAGTCATTACAGCACTATCAGAACCTGGTGAAATCGGGCTCTGTAAAGATCTCCAATTTTTTTTACCGCCTGAATGATACTTTTGGTTATCAGAATTATTTTGGTATCATTCCGATTTTCGATGAAAATCATATTCTCGGTACTTTAGTCATAGAACTGAAGTCGCAGCAGTACAATTATAACAGCCAGTTTCCGGAGATCCTGATCGATGGTAAATTGAAGACCGATGATGATTATAGTAATTATTCTTTTGCGTTTTACAACAACAATAAGCTGATTAAACAATCGGGAAAGTATACCTATAAATTAGCTAATACAGACTTTAAAGGTAAACTCGGTGAATCTGTTATTGTAAATGATACCAAACAGGGCTACAGTCACCTGATCTATTCGGCCAGTAATTCCAAGATCATAGTAATCAGTAAAGAAAAGGTTGATTATATCGTTCGTTTGGCGGCATTGTCTTTCTTTTTTCTGGTTTTTATTATTTTTTCTGTGTCGGTGTACATCCTGATCTGGTTGCTGAAAAATATTGACCAGAGCTGGGGAGGCTGGTTTAACATCAACCGCTCGCTGATGATCAATGCCAATAAAATATTATACAAGACCAGGATACAGCTTTCTATTGTTCTCTCGGTAGTGGCTACTTTGCTAATTGTTGGCTGGTCGACCTTCTTTTATATCCGGGATGAATACCGTAAACAACAGGAAGATTTTATCAGGGAGAAGATCAGAAAAGTACAGCTCTCTTATGAGAAGCAGATCTTTGCTACGGGAATACCAAAGAACACGGATCAGGCTGTAGTTAATTTTGATCAGTTTGCTGATATCAACTCTGCTTATCTGAACCTGTTTAGCGTAAATGGAGATCTTCTGTTCACTTCGTTACCGAAGATGTATGATTATGGGATCATAGGCGCTAAGATGGGCTCGAAGGCTTATATCTACCTCAAGCAACTGCAACGGTCAGAATATTCTAACCCTACTGAAACCATAGGAGAGTTTACCTATTCCTCCGCCTATGCGCCTATCCGTAATGCACAAAATCAAACCGTTGCTTATATAGGCCTTCCTTATTATGCCAATGAGGCCGACTACCAGAATAAGATAGGGCTTTTTATCAATACACTGATCAATATCTATGCATTGGTATTTGTAGCGATCGGGGTGCTGGCCGTATTCCTGGCCAACCAGATTACCAGCCCGCTGACATTTATCCAGGAAAGCATCAGGAAAACAAAACTGGGACAGAGGAACCAGCCTATTTTATGGTCGAGGCATGATGAGATCGGCTCACTGATTAAGGAATATAATAAAATGATTGCTGCATTGGAAGATAGTGCCGTGAAACTGGCTAAGTCTGAAAGAGAAAGTGCATGGAGGGAAATGGCTAAGCAGGTGGCGCATGAAATTAAAAATCCGCTCACCCCGTTAAAACTGGGTGTTCAGCTGCTGGAAAAATCATGGAAAGAGAACGACCCCAATTTTGCGCTCAAATTTGAAAGATTTTATAAGTCTTTCATCGAACAAATTGATAGTCTGGCCACTATTGCTTCTGAATTTTCCAACTTTGCGAAAATGCCGGATACCAAGCTGGAGCAGTTGCTGCTTATTCCCATTATAGAACAGAGCAGGGATGTTTTCATCCATACCAAAAATGCAGAAATTTATATATTCAATTTAACTAACAGGGAAGTACTGGTACTGGGAGATAAAGACCAGCTGCTGCGTTCATTTAATAACCTGATGAAGAATGCTATTGAGGCGGCTACGATGAAGGATAAATGCCTTATCCAGATCAAGATCACTAACGACTCCGACTATGTATGGGTAGAAGTGGGGGATAATGGAAAAGGAATTGACAGCGATTTGCAGGAGAAGATATTCGTCCCTAATTTTACCACTAAATCTTCGGGTACAGGATTAGGGTTAGCTTTTGTTAAACAAGCCGTTGAGAATGCGGGAGGAACGGTCAATTTTGAGTCGGCTGAAGCTACAGGAACTGTGTTTTATTTGAGCTTCCCGCTGGTTCAATCCTAAATAACCGTTATTTCAGCAATATGGCGGCTTTTCCTATGGATGCTCCATCGGTATATAAGATGACAGAATAACTTCCTTTGATAAATGGTTTCGGATTTACCCATTCTATTGGATAAACGGTGTTGTCATTGTTGTAAGAGATAGTGATCATTTCACTGTACTGCATTTCCTGTCCATCTGCTTCGAACATATTGGTTTCATTGGCAATCAAATTACCGGAAGGATCGAAAATGCGGATGTAGATTTTGCGATAGCCCTTTTCTGCCAGCTGATTAGGGATAATGTTAAAATAAGTAATGAGTTTTTTTGCTGCCGAGGCTTTGGATACTTCTACGTTTTTACCGCTGCTTTTTACTTTGAAGGCCATCAAATGCTCATTAAATGCCTTCAGTACAGCATTACTCTTCACCTTGGCATCCAGCTCTACATTTTTCTTTTCCAGGGTTTCTGCCTTGGCATTGACCGTAGTTACAGACTTGCTCAGGCTGTCGCGTTCCGTTTTGAGGTAGGAGTTTTCCTTTTCCAGGCGGGACAGACCATCTTTATAATCTATCAGGAATGATTTTAGTTTTTGTAATTCTTTTTGTGCTGAAATGAGTTCCGCTTGTGTAACGGTTCCCTTTTGCAATTCTTTTTTTAATTCTGCAATTTTTGCCCTTGCCTGTTGCTGCTCATTTTGAAGTTTTTCCGTTAAGGATACATTCATCAGGTTAACCTTATCGAATTCTACTTCTGTTTTTTCTACCTCTAATTTTAATCTGTCTTTTTCGGTATTTGTGGTAACAAAACGTTCTTTTTCGTGTTTGTCCTTGAAGAATAAAAAGGCATTAATGCCCAGTAAGGCTAAAATAACGACGATTAAAAAATATATTTTATTGCGGTCTCCTTTGTTTACGGGATCTTTTTGGTCTAACATTTGAAATCAAAAATTGAGTTTTTTGGTGAATTGCCCTTTGCTATGCCTTCATAAAAAAAAACGAACATAGAATAAATAATATAATTTTGTCGTAAAAAATATCTGAAATTGTATAAGACCATTAAAAAAAATCGTTTAATTGCTGAAACGGGGAAAAGCAATGTATCATATATTCCTCTGTTTAGCTTACTATATTACCAAAAAAACAACAAATAATGCTGAAAAAGATTGTTTTCACAATTTTAACAACTATTATCACACCCTTTTTGTTAAACGCGCAAATACAAGCAAAAATTGCTCCAAAGAGAGAATTTAGGGGCATCTGGGTAGCCACTGTAGACAATATTGACTGGCCTTCTAAAGCCGGCCTGAGTGAAGATCAGCAAAAACAGGAGCTGATTGGTATACTGGAACAACATAAAAAAAATGGTATGAATGCGATCATGCTACAGGTTCGCCCTACCGCAGATGCTTTTTATAAAAAGTCCAGAGAACCCTGGAGCCAATGGCTGATGGGTAAACAGGGTGTGGCGCCAGCCGGTTATGATCCTTTAGAATTTGCTATCAAAGAAGCCCATGCCCGAGGCATGGAATTGCATGCCTGGTTTAATCCTTACCGTGCTACAATGGGCTCAAAATCTTTTGTTAGTGAAGACCATATGACCAGGAAACGACCCGACTTATTTTTTACTTACGGAGGAAAAAAACAATTTGATCCGGGCTTGCCTGAAGTTAGGGAGTACATTGTTCAGGTGATCCTGGACGTGGTAAAAGGCTATGATGTAGACGGGATCCATTTTGATGATTATTTTTATCCTTATCCTCTTTCTGGTCAGCGTATCAATGATGATGCCACCTACAGGAAGTATCCGAATGGATTTACCAACCTGTATGACTGGAGAAGAAACAACGTTGACCTGCTGATCAAAGAGCTGGATGACAGTATCCACCATTATAAAAAATATGTGAAATTCGGTATTAGTCCTTTTGGGATCTGGAAGAATAGTGTGGAAGATTCACTAGGTTCCAAAACCCATGGCCTTTCCAATTATACAGAACTGTATGCTGATTCAAGGAAATGGATTAAGGAGGGATGGGTAGATTATATTAACCCTCAGATCTACTTTACTTTTGCCCGGAAAGCGGCTCCCTTTGATACGCTGGTGAACTGGTGGAGTAATAATACTTATGGCAGGCATTTGTATATCGGTCAGGCTGCTTACCTGGTAAATCAAAAGATGAACGAGGCCTGGAAAAGGCCGGAAGAAATTCCTAATCAGGTAAGGTTTATGCGGCAGAATAACCGCGTGCAGGGCAGTGTATATTTTAGTTCAAAATCTTTTTCCACAGTAGCCCGGGGTACAGCAGATTCACTGCGAATGGATTTATACAAGTATCCCGCATTGCCGCCCCAAATGCCCTGGCTGGATGAAATTGTCCCCAATGTGCCCCGCGAGTTTAGCGCAGAGGCGGTAACCGGCGGTGTTCAGTTGAAATGGTCTGCCCCGCTTAAAGCTACTGACGGCGAAACAGCTTCAGGATATGTGATCTATCGTTTTGATGAAGGCGAGAAGATCAGTGTACTTAACCCAAAAAATATGTTAAGAATCAGCTTTGAAGATTTTACTTTCTTCCTGGATACTACAGTGGAGAAGGGAAAAAGATATAATTACCTGATCACGGCACTGGACAGGCTGAAAAATGAAAGTGACCCGAGCGGGCCAATAGGCGTGGAAATCAAGTAAAGGCTGTTTTTTATGATCTGCTGAGATGCTGGCAATAAACCAATCATAACAAAGCCCTCAAAATTGTCTAAATTTTGGGGGCTTTGCAATTTCAAGGGGGCATTTTATTGATAAAGACTTTTGTCTTATTGCTGCGGCAGGAGCACCAAACGGATGTAGTTATTTCCATTGAGGTAAGTTTGTGCGGTAGTTTTAGTAGAAGACACAGTGACATTATCTATCCGCTGTTTACTGCTCAGTAAAAGGTTCATATTTTCGCCGTATTTGAGCCTGTTGGTGAGGTAGTTTAACCAATAGCCATTGTTGCGGAGGTTCAATTCCTGCTGACGCTGTTCTTCGGATTTGAATTTTGCGATATCTTCTTCAGTAGCCCCATTGGTTTTTACCTTGGTCACTTCTTCTAAAGCCGCGGCAATCAGTTTTTCTACATTTGCTTTTGCACAGCTAAAGGAAATAATAAAGTAATAATGTGCATCAGGATATTTGTTTACGCTTAATCCGACTTCAGGCGTATAAACACCGCTTTCTTTCTGGCGTAACCTTTCCAGTACCTTATTTTCCAGTGCAGTTTTTAGGGCTTCCAGCTGCACATTGTTTTCTGCGGTAAAGTTGTAGTCGCCATGGAGGTAAAGCTGTACCGTGGCTTTATCTTCCAGTCCTTTGTAAACAGTTTTACTCACTATACCCTTTGGCGGATCACCTCCGGTATCCTTAAAATCCTGGTGTTGATGAAGCGATGGGAGGCTTGCGATATAGGTTTCCACTAAGGGTTTAATGCCCTCCAGGGTAAAATTACCTACAAAAACAAAGGTCTGTTCGCCGAGATCGGCAAAGCGGCTTTTGTAGAAGGCAAAACTCTTGTCCAGGCTAACCTTTTCCAGATCTGCAAAGGTAGTGGGCATACTTCTTTTGTTATAAGAGGAAAGTACAGCCTGTACGGTATCAGCAAACACACTTTCCGGATCTGCATTTTTATTTTCGAGGCTTATTTTATAATCGCTGATATTCTTGTTGAAAATTTCGCTGTCTTTGCGTGGACCCAGTGCTGAAACATAGACCATTTTGAAAGCAGTTTCTAAATCTTTGGGGGAGGAGCTACCCGAGAATCCCTGGTACAGGTTATCAATATAAGCGCCTGCCCTTCCGGTATTTCCTGCCAGTAGTTTATCGAGTTGGGTAGGGTTAAACCCTGCCAGGCCACTTCCGGGAATTAAACCCGAAAAATCTGCGGATTGATAATCATTGGGATCTGCTACAGAGTTACCGCCTTTGCCAAAGGAACTGAAAATTACCTGGTCATTTTTGAAATCAGTAGGTTTAAGCCATACTTTGATACCATTACTTAAAGTCCATTCTGTGGTGCCGATGCTATCCAATTTCTTTTCTGCGATGACTTTACCAGCTGCAGGTGTTTTATCCAGCAGGGGTGTGTTTACAGTATGATCAACATAAGGGGTCACATGGTCGCCGGCATGTGTTACTATAGCCAGTAATTGTGCGGGTGAAGGCAATATCGCTTTGTCTTTTTCCGGAGCCTGTACGGTGATGATCTCGTTATTTGGTGTGATCAGGGTTTTTGCCAGTGCATTTACTTCTGCAAGGGTAATGGTGCCCAGGTTCTTTTTGATGGCGGCATAAGTGAAATCAATTGATGGGATAGGAGAGCCGGTCAGGAAATGATCCACATATTGCTGTACAAAGGAAGAGGAAGGGGTTTTATCTTTTTCTTTCAATCCCTGTTCATTCCCTGCGTTAATATTTTTTTTGATTACTTCCAGTTCGGTAGGTAAAAATCCAAAGCGGACAGCCCTGTCACTTTCTGCTACAGCTGCAGCCAATGCAGTTTGCAGCTCTTTTGCAGACTTTGCCGCTACCTGGATACCAAATGCATCCTCATCCGGTGTTATGCCTCCCTGGTAAGCGCCATAAGAACTTTGGGCAAATAAGAAAGGTGCATTGCCTTTCTGCATGATTTCCTGAAAGCGCGAGGATAACATTTCATTGAGCATGCTATAGAGCAGGCTTTTCCTGAGATCGGCCATTGTTTTGGTAACCTTTACCTTTCGTTTATAATTTACGGCAGCAACGGTATACTGCTGTTCGGGGTCGGTTACTATCCTGATCAGGGGGGCAATATTGTCTAGGAGACCATAGGTTAACCTTTTTCTTTCCTGCGCCGGATTTTTCAGGTCGGAGAAATTGGCAATGATCAGTTTTTCCACTTCATTGACATCAAAATCACCCACAGCTATTACCGCCTGCAGGTCGGGCCTGTACCAATCGGCATAAAAGGACCTGAGTTTATCATAGGTAAAGGACTTTAGCAAATCAATTTTTCCGATAGGCATCCGAAGCGCATACCGGGAGTCTTTAAGTAATACAGGATAAAGCTGTTTGTTCATCCTGTCATCAGCATTTTTACCACGCTGGCGGTCTTCTTCGATGATCACGCCGCGCTCCGTGTCTATATCTCCGCTATTCATGGTCATCCTTCCGGCCCAGTTGGATAGGATCTTAAATCCTGTACGGAAAACGTCTGCACTGTCTGTAGGAATAGGCAGCTGATAAATGGTCTGATCAAAGCCTGTATTGGCATTCAGGTCGGCACCAAAGCGTACACCTGCTTTTTGCAGATAGTCAATGATCTGGTTTTTCGGGAAATCCCGGGTTCCTTTAAAAGCCATGTGTTCCGTAAAATGTGCCAGTCCCTGTTGATCATCATTTTCCAGCAGGGAGCCCACTTTGTTTACCAGGTATAACTCTGCCCGTTTTTTGGGTTCCGGATTTTTACGGATATAGTAGGTAAGGCCATTAGGCAATTTGCCGATCCTGACACCGGGATCATTAGGGATAGAAGTCCCAAAATCAGCTGTTGTTTGCCCGGATACCGGGTTGTTAAGCATTATAAGTGCCAGTAAACCCCATACAAAGGGTTTGATTTTTTTATTCATTCGGTTTTTATAATTGGATACTGTCCTGGATTAAAATATTCGAAGTTTTACAGCGTTTCCGTAATAAGGAGATAGTTTTTTGCAGAATTAAGGAAGCCATAAATATAATAACGATCTGGTGTTTTTTTCATATTTTTGCAGGAAAGAATTAATTATGGCAAGCTTTACATTCACTCCTGAAACAGCACAAAGAGTTAAAATCAAGGTTTTGAGAAAATACAGAGAATTGGCTAAAGAAAATTTATCCTTTACTCCGGGTAAAGAAGATGAGTTAGTGAATGAACTGACACAATTACTGAAAAGAGATGTAAGATACGTAGAGTTTACCATTAACAAAGCGCTTGCAGATCCTACCGGAAACAGGTTGTAAATCTTTAAGCTGCTGCTCAAAGCATGTAAGTCACGTTTTTTAATCCATTGCATGCTCATGAAAAAAAATAAGTTTGCACTACTGTTAGTTCTTGCTGCAATTGCATCCCTAACTTGGTCATTTAAAGATGATTTATTCATGGTGTCTAAAAACATGGATATTTTCGCTTCGCTTTATAAAGAGATCAGCATTAATTACGTGGAGGAAACTGATCCGACCGTATTAATGAGAACAGGTATCGACGCCATGCTCGAAACCCTTGACCCCTACACGGTTTATGTTCCGGAGTCTGAGGTGGAAGAATTTAAACTAAAGTATGTGAGTACCCAGTTTGGCGGCATAGGCATGAGCACGGTTTTTATTGGCGGCCAGTTATTTGTAAATGAGGTAAGCGAGGGCTATCCTGCATTTAAACAGGGTATTCAGGCCGGAGATCAGATTATCAGGGTAAATAATTTAGACATTAAGGGAAAAGAACGGGCAGAGGTTAGCCAGCTGCTGCGTGGTCCCCGTGGTTCCACTGTAGACCTTCAGATTAAACGGGAAGGTTTAGTGATTGATAAACAGATTGTAAGAGATGAGATCATGCAGCCTAATGTTTCCTATTCAGGGATGATCGGCGATGTGGCTTATATCAGACTGGATAAGTTCCTGGAAAATTCTGCCCAGGAAGTTAAGGATGCGGCAATAGCGCTAAACAATCAGCATCCTAAAGGAATGATTCTGGACCTGAGATATAATGGCGGTGGTATTTTACAGGAAGCCGTGAAAATTGTAAACCTCTTTGTAGATAAAGATGTAGTTATTGTTACCCAAAGGGGACGTAATCCTGAAAAGATCATTAATTACAGGACTTCCAGTGCCAGTTTATTACCGGATATTCCTTTAACTGTACTGATCAACGGATCTTCAGCTTCTGCATCGGAGATTGTTGCCGGGGCTTTACAGGACCTGGACAGAGCAGTGATCATCGGACAGCGGAGTTATGGCAAAGGGCTGGTTCAGCAAACCTTTAACCTGCCTTATAACAGTTTAGTTAAAGTCACCGTAGCCAAATATTACACGCCTTCGGGAAGATGTATTCAGGCTATTGATTATGCCCATAAAAATGCGTCAGGAGAAAATAGCAGAATAGCAGATTCACTGATCACAAAATTCAATACACGGACGGGCAGGAGCGTATATAATGGGAATGGTATTTATCCCGATGTGGTGGTAGAGCCCTTTAAGTTGAGTCCCGTAACCGTTGCCCTGATTGGAAAAAGTATGTTCTTTGATTTTGCCAATGCCTACAAGAAGAACCATGCTACCATTGCCGACCCTGCAGATTTCCAGATCACGGATGATGATTATCAGAATTATATGAGTTCACTGGAAGGGAAAAATTACAACTATACGTCTACTACAGAAAGGATATTGGCCGATCTGCGTACTGAAGCAGAAAAAGAGAAACAGCTTGGGGAGGTGAAAACCGATCTGGATGATATCAAAGCCAAGTTGCTGGCTTCGAGAAAAGAAGACCTGGTTACGCACAAAGCGGAGATCAAAAGAGTATTGGAAACCCAGATCGTAAGCAGGTATTATTATGAGAAAGGCAGAATAGTGCAGGCATTCCAGTATGATAAGGAAATAGGGGCAGCGAAGCAAGTGCTGGGCAATTCCACTAAAATGCTTGCGATATTAAAAGGAGAAGGAAATTATAAAACTATTGGAGATCCGGCAGGAACTACTGCCGGGGCCGACAGTAATTAGGTTCCGTGCAGTTTAACTACCAGTCCGTTCATTTCATGACTTAACTGTAATTGGCAGGCTAGTCTTGAATTGGGCAAAAGATCGGGTAAAGTATCCAGCATCGCATATTCATCGTCTGTCATTTCCTTTAACTTTTCTTCACCTTCCAATACATCCACACAGCAGGTAGCACACAGCGCCATTCCGCCGCAGGTGGCTAAGATATCATATTCGCAGGCTTTAAGGTATTCCATCAGGCTTAAGCCCATATCAACAGGTGCTTCCAGAGGGGTTAAGCTACCGTCCGCATTCTGGACGGTAACTATAATATTATTTTCTTCCATTATTAAAATTCGGCTACTCCGTTAACAGTAGTATATTTCATGGTGTATTTAACACCCGGGTTCATGTATTTGTAGGCACTGTGACTCATCAATGCTGCCTCATGGAATCCGCAAAGGATCAGTTTTAATTTGTTGGTGTAGGTATTGATATCACCAATAGCATAAATACCAGGGATGTTTGTAGAATAATCATCTGTATTTACTTCAATTGCACTTTTGTTGATGTTCAGGTTCCAATCTTCGATAGGGCCTAACTTAGGGCTTAATCCAAAAAGAGGGATCAGGTGATCAGCTTCAATGGTAGTTGCTTCCAGGCTTTTGTTGTCTATCACTTCTACGCTTTCCAGTTTTCCTGTTCCGGATACTGATTTCAGGTTACCGTTTAATACCAGTTTAATTTTTCCGCTTTCAGCAAGGGCCATTACTTTGTTTACTGAATCCGGGGCACCACGGAAGCTTTCGCTGCGGTGGATCAGGGTTAATTCTTCAACGATATCAGCCAGGAAGATTGTCCAGTCCAATGCAGAATCACCACCTCCGGCAATCACCATTTTCTGTCCCCTGTATTGTTCAGGATCAAGGATCATGTAATTTACACCACGTCCGTTTTCAAACTGCTCCAGTCCTTCAACAACCGGTTTACGCGGTTCAAAGCAACCTAAACCACCTGCAATAACCACTACTTTGGATTCTATGATCGTGCCCATGTTGGTAGTTAGCACGAAATCTCCTTCACCACGTTTTTCCAGTCCTTCGATACGTTCACCTAAAGTAAATCCCGGATGGAAAGGTTTAGCCTGTTCCAGCAGGTTATCTACCAATTCCTGAGCAAGGACACTTGGATAACCGGGGATGTCATAAATAGGTTTTTTAGGGTATATTTCTGAAAGCTGACCGCCAATTTGAGGTAAGTAATCAATTAAATGACAACGCATTTTTAGTAAACCTGCTTCGAAAATGGCAAATAAACCAACGGGTCCGGCGCCAATGATGGCTATATCTGTAGATATCATGTATTTAAATTTGCTGCGAATTTACAAAAATAGTTTGTAATGGTTCTGAACTGGGCAGAAATGGTATAAATTTTAGCTAAGTCTGACAAAGCAGACGGATATAATCGTCTTTATAGGCCTTTTAAAGGCTAATGTTATTTAGAAGAGTAAAAAATATTTTTGGCATGATTGATAAAAATGGTTGACTATCTTTGGGTATTGATGGCAAAGAATATATATTTCGCTTCTGATTTTCATTTGGGCTCTCCTAATCATGAGGAAAGCCGTATCCGGGAAGACCGGATCGTGCGCTGGCTAAGTTCTATAGAAACTACCTGTTCTGAGTTGTTTTTAATGGGCGATATTTTCGATTTCTGGTTTGAATACCGTACGGTAGTCCCCAAAGGATATATTCGTTTGCAGGGCAAGCTGGCTTCCCTGTCTGATGCCGGGGTTAAGATCTATTTTTTTAAAGGTAACCACGATATGTGGGTGAATGACTATTTCACCAAAGAGATGGGAATCCAGATCGTCAGTGATGAGCTGGTGATAGAAAGAGGGGGGAAGAGCTTTTATCTGCACCATGGAGATGGCCTGGGTCCGGGGGATGCAAATTACCGGATCTTAAGAAAGATCTTTAGAAATCCTGTTTGCCGCTGGCTGTTTTCTATGCTGCCGCCAAGTATAGGACTGGGGATAGCCAATGGCTGGTCGCTCTCCAGCAGGAAAGTGAATACACGCGTGGAAGAGGTTTTTCTGGGTGAAGAAAATGAATGGCTGGCTATTTATTCCCGTGAGATCCTTCAAAAGCAGCATTATGATTATTTTATCTATGGTCACCGGCACCTGCCTATGGTGATCGATTTAGGTGACAATAGCCAGTATTATAATATTGGTGAGTGGTTCGGATTTAATTCGTATGCGGTTTTTGATGGCAAAGAGTTAAGACTTGAATATTTTGAACGGGAAGCATATCCGCACAAAGTATAGCCGTTACTGAAAAAACAAATATATATTCCTTATTTTTGTAATCCTATAAATACCAATTGCTTCAGGGTATCTTTAATAAGCTGGTTTCCGCTGTTTTTGTGGATTAATCAATATGGAGGGTATGCTGGTCGGGCGATTAATTATTTTCTGAATAAAAGATTATGTTAGAGAAATTAGAAGCGATAAAAATTCGCTGGGAAGATGTTGAAGAGCAATTAAGCAATCCTGATACCATGCAGGATATGAAACGTTTTGCCCAATTAAATAAAGAATATAAAGACCTGACCAAGATTGTGGATGCTTATAAGATCTACAAAAATGTGATGAGTAACATCGATGCCAATAAAGAGATCCTGAGTACTGAAAAGGACCCGGAGATGCGTGAAATGGCCAAAGAGGAACTTGATGGGTTGTTAAAACAACAGGAAGAAATTGAGGAGAAGGTTCGCCTGATGCTGATCCCTGTAGACCCTGAAGATGCTAAGAATGCAGTGTTTGAGATCAGGGGTGGTACCGGAGGTGATGAAGCAGCATTGTTTGCTGGTGATCTGTTCCGTATGTATACCCGTTTCTTTGAGCAGAAACGCTGGAAAGTAGAAGTAGTGGATGTTACAGAAGGAACTGCCGGCGGTTACAAAGAGGTGATCATGAAGGTTTCTGGTGAAGATGTATACGGACAGCTTAAGTATGAGTCTGGCGTGCACCGTGTGCAGCGTGTTCCTGATACAGAAACACAGGGAAGGGTACATACTTCAGCTGCTTCAGTAGCAGTGTTACCTGAAGCTGAGGAGATCGACTTTTACCTGAACCCTGCGGATATTGACCTGCAGACTTCCCGGTCAGGTGGTGCCGGTGGACAGAACGTAAATAAAGTAGAAACTAAGGTACAGCTTACCCACAGGCCTTCTGGAATGGTAGTGGTTTGTCAGCAGGAGCGTTCACAGCTGGGTAACCGTGAAATTGCGATGGAAATGCTGCGTAGTAAATTATATGATATTGAAGTGCAGAAAAAGAATGGTGACATTGCTGCAAGGCGTAAAACCATGGTGTCTACAGGAGACCGTTCTGCGAAGATCAGGACCTATAACTATCCACAGGGGAGGGTAACTGATCACCGTATCGGTTTAACCTTGTACAGCTTGAATAATGTGATGGATGGTGGTGTTCAGGAGCTGATTGATGCATTACAGTTCGCTGAGAACGCAGAAAAGATGAAAGAGGGCTCTGTAGCTTAATGAGTTAGGTTTTAATTGAAAAATACTTCAATTATTAATTTTGTAATGTGATTATAGTTCCTATATTTGCATTCCCGAAAGGGAGAAACGGACCGGTAGTTCAGCTGGTTAGAATGCCGCCCTGTCACGGCGGAGGTCGCGGGTTCGAGTCCCGTCCGGTCCGCAAGATAAGTAGTAAAACATTCAAAAAGCCTTTAATCGTATGATTAGAGGCTTTTTTGATATACAGACTTCTGGAAATATTCAATTTTTCTCATACTACCAGTGAGTAATTCAGTGAGTCAATCAAGGCGGATGCCCTACTCACTGAAAAGCATGTAAGTAATTGTATTACAGCTAGTTCATAATCTGAACATCTTGACTGCCCGTAGCTGCAACGCTAATTTTGTTTAACTCTAATCTGAAAAAGATGAAAAACACTTTTAGCCTGCTCTTCTATTTGAAGAAGCCAAAAAACTATGTTGCTGGTGCAATGCCGATTTACATGCGTATTACTGTAGATGGAGTACCTAAAGAACTATCAACCGGAAAACAATGTGAACCTGAACGCTGGAATGCTAAGACGCTTCGATTAGACGGAAAAAAGGAAGATGCCAGAACCATCAACTGCCATCTAAAAACGATTGAGGATAAAGTTGATCAGGCGCATACCGATCTATTTAAAGCCGGAAGGGAGGTCACCGCCCTGTCACTTAAAAATAAATATTTAGGCGTTGAAGAAGAAACCCATACCCTGATTACGGCTATTCAAGATCATAATGATAAGGTGAAAGCACTGATAGGAAAAGGGTTTACCCAAGGAACATTGACTAAATACAATACTACTTTAAAGCATACTAAATCCTTTCTCCTTTATAAGTTTAAACTTACCGATGTGGTTTTGGATAAAGTAGACAACTATTTTATTACCGAGTTTGATTTTTATTTGAGAAGTAAATGCGGTTGTGAAAATAACGCAGCAGTCAAGCACCTTAAAAATTTGGGTAAAGTGATACGTATTTGTTTTGCTAATCGATGGATGACCTATGACCCATTTAGCGGCCATAAAAATAAGATCACAAAGGTTCAACAGGTCATTTTAACCCCATCCGATATACAAGGCATCTATAAGAAAGAATTTGCCATAGAGCGGCTAAGAATAGTTCGTGATGCTTTTATCTTTTGTTGCTATACAGGAATGAGCTTTATTGATTTGGTGGAATTGAAAAAGTCAGAAATCATCAGAGGTGTGGACGGTTCACTATGGATTATTAAAAAACGCCATAAAACGGGTATTCCCTGCAATGTGCCGATGTTGCCAGTTGCATTGGAAATTATGGAACGTTATGCGGATCATCCATTATGTATTGATAGCGGACTGGTACTACCAATGAATAGTAATCAAAAAATGAATGCCTATCTGAAAGAGGTTGCAGATTTAAGCGGAGTAGAAAAACATTTGACATTTAAAGTTGCCAGAGTTGCTTTTGCCACCACCGTAACAATGGCGAATGGGATTCCGATAGAAAGTGTAAGTAAGATGCTCGGCCATACAAGTATTAAGACAACACAGATTTATGCCAAGATCATGGATAACAAAGTAGGTGAAGATATGGAGGTACTAAAAAAGAAACCTGTGGCAGCTTAATTTTATAGGCCAAACAATATTTCCCTATATCAAACGTCTTTATATGGAGAGCGTTAATTTAGATAAGCGGCATGGTCACCTGATCATACCGCTTTTTTGCTTATTATTTTTTAAGCAACTCAATTTTTTCACGTTCACTTGCAAGTAAGCGTTCATATAAATTTTTATTTTCCTCAACAACTTCCATTAATTTATCTAATGGGTTGAAGGTGCAATGATTATTAAATGCACTGGTATCGTTGAATGTATTAAAGAAATTGACTACAGCCTCTTCCGTGAAATTTTTGATCCCTTCAACTGAAATCCCTAAGACCTTTGCAATTTTATCTAAGGTAGTTTCTTCTACTTCTTCGCTCTGCTCAATATTTGAAATCGTCTGTTGGCTCACACCAAGTTGAGTAGCCAAATAATCTTGTTTTATATTCCGAAGTTCCCGTATTCCTCTGATCTTTCGGCCTAAGTGCATTTTGCTAGATTTAGTAGGTGTTTCCATACTAACAAATATAATGATTTTTACGATAGTAAACTACCAAGATTTTTTAGTAAACCACCAGTGCAATTAGTAGATCACAGCAGTATTACCCGGCATTTTTGATTTAAATAAATCAAAAACCAACCGATATGGATATGCACATTCTTTCAGCAACAGATCACCAAACGGGCTACTTCAAAACATTTGTCCAAAGCCTGGTCGACAAGTTTCAACCACTACAGCTTTTCTGTTTTGCTAAAACCACAGTATTAACGGAAACTACAGGCTGTTTTAAAGATCACCAAAACAGCCATTACAGTAACTATAGTTTACTAATGGTAACAGAAACTGCCACCCGTATTGATCACGAGGTGCAGGAATTCTCCAATACTTACTATCAGCATGGCAGGATTGGAATCATCTGTCACGGTCAGGAAAGTATTTTGGCTGCAATTAAAGCCAATAACCGATTTTTCATGACCGTTTATACTACCGGACAATTGTTATATAGCCGTGACGGTATGGGTAATTTTGATTTCATTGAAAAGTTCATTCCCTCTCAATCTGCGAAAAAAGCACAAAAACATTATCAACACCGCATGCCCCTTGCCGAAGGATTTTTACGTGGTGCAGGGGAATGCCTGTCTAAAGAGGATTATAATGTATCCACTTTTATGCTACACCAAGTTGTTGAACAGTGCTGTATTTTGGTGGTCCGGGTACATATTGCCTACCGTACAGAAGTGCATAACTTATTACGCATGTTGCGATTATGCACCGCATTTTCTGAAAAACCACTACAAACATTTATATCAGGCAATCCCGAAGATGAAAGACTCTTTAGCTTATTAATGAAAAGTTATTCTAGCTCACGTTACGGTGAAGGTTTTAAGGTTAGTGCGCAGGATGCCCATCATCTATATAACCGTGTATCTGCATTTGTCGACCTTGTTAAAGAGATGTGCGGTGCCAAGATTGAAGAACTAGAGCATGAAGCCTTTTTATACAAAGAGCTAAAAGGAGAAAGTGAATTCAAAGTTGATGAAGCCTAAAGACATGAAAAGTAAGAAGATAATGAAAAAGCTGAATTATCAGCCTACCCGTCTGCAAGCAAGGGAGATTAAGAACCCTTTTGAAACTATGGATTATTTCTTTCACGATTTCCCTATCCACGAAACAAGGGAGAATTTTTGGGAATTGTATAAAGGATGGGTATTCCAGTCTTCCCAATATGCCAACGAAGAAACCATAAAAGATATGCTGTGCTTTTATACCCAGTTTATGGAGTTTTTAGATGCCAGCTACCTTTATACCAAGATACAGACCAAATAGTACATTGTTGATTTTAAAATTATGGTAATGAGACAGAAGAAAAATGAACCCATCGTTATTCCGATGGAATTTAAAGTAGCCTGTAGTTTATATAAAATAGATGTTGCAGAGGTCTTGCAGGTGTTTGTTGATCATGTAACAGTCTATGACATTATCAACAAGACCTATCACGAGGGATTTTCAGAGGCTTGCCACTGCCTGATCTTCTGCTACAGAAGGAAGAAAAAGCCCCGTATTCTCAGTACAGGAATGAGAAAATGCAGAAAACTATTTTTGCGTAATATGGGACAAATTGAAATCCTTGCCCATATGAAACGAAGGGGATGGAAAACCACTACCAAACGCAGTTACACCCGCTGTTTTGTGGAGAACATCTTTAATGCAATGGAGCGTCGATATACGCCATCTGATATGATCTATGTTGATGAATATTCTGCCTTAAAAATAAGTAAGGACTTTTGTGTGCTTTGTGAAGTATATGACTGTTATCCAAAAGAATTTCTGGAATATTTCATGGGCTATATCTCTGTAGCGGATGCCGACGTAGGTTTTGGACTAAAAGGATACTCCAATTTCGTCCATACTTTTTTTTTGAAAATCGCCAATGGTCTTGGCAGAAATCCACATATCAGGATAGAATTGACCGATTGGGAGATTGATTTCTATGACCGGCTAGAAGAACTTCGTCTGGAAGTTTACATTATCCGTGACATTCAAAGAAAGGTAGATACCCTTCGGGATTTTTACCGCATACATTATCAGACCATGAACCCCAATTAAACCTATGCCCTATGGAAACCACTATTCACATTACCTTGTCAGAAGACTTTGAGACCCTGTGTTCGATCTACCAGATCAATCCAGAATACTTTGTACAGCAGTTCATCAATCAGGTATCCCTGCCTGAATACTATAGTAGCCCAAGTAACAATAACCGCTGGGGCACCCTGTTTTTTCTTCAATTTTTAGAGGTGGAATTATCCCATTATGAAGTAAACCGGGAACTCGAAGAACATTTTCTGGATACCTTTGATCAGGCCATGCAATATAATTATGATGCTAACCCGGCATCTTGCGACACCTCTATGACTACCGGAAGGGATATTATGAGGAATTGGCTAAAAGCCGTGCTTGCTGAAAGAGCGAAATATATTACTGATACCTTATAACAATGCCTTACATACTTGAACGTGGCATATAAATGATAATACAGGCACCTGCAAGTGCAATTGTTGCCCCTATGACATCCCACTTGTCTGGTTTAAAGCCATCAACTTTCCAAGCCCATAACAGTGCCAATACAATAAAAATGCCTCCGTAAGTAGCATATACCCTTCCGAAATTTGCAGTCTGCCATGTTGCGATTACTCCGTATGCACAAAGTATAATTCCACCAAGTGCGCCGTACCAAATAGGCTTATCTTCTTTTAGCCATAGCCAAATTAAATAGCCACCGCCAATTTCACACAGTCCAGCAAGAATAAAAATAAGTAATGATTTAATAATCGTCATAATATTGGTTCGTTCAGGTTATCTCCGGCAGGTATATCTCTCATGCGCTCTATGAACAAACGTACTAAATTTCTAATCTGTTATAATGGCTACAGAAAGAACATTCTCTGTAGCCATTAAAACAAGACTAATAGGCTTTTCTCAAACGGTCTGCAAATTCGTCGGGAAGCAAACTATCCTCTATTGCCCTTGCTGCTTTTTCAACGTCATAATCAAAACGGATAAACTCCACTTCGAGCTGTTTTTTTTCAGGTGTAGACGGTATATTAATTGTAAGTAATACATAACAGCCTTGTGGATTACCGTCTTTTGGTTTACCCACTGAACCTATATTTATTATATTCTTTTCTTCCCCGTTTTCAGCTAAAATTACCCGGTGGTATGGCTTGTGTGAATGGCCAATACATAAAACATCTGCATTGGCTTCTTTAAGTAAATCTAATACATATGCTTCATTAGTATCTTCCAAAATATATTCATCTATACTCCGGGTACTTCCATGAGCAAAGACCAAATTCATTTTATGTTCAGCCAGTTGATAGTCTAACTTAATGTGAGCCGGAAGGGTCTTTAAATAGTTCCTTCCTTCCTGGTCAATCAAATGGTAAGCATAATTTTTCCCCGCCTCTTTTAAACTATCAGGGATGGTGATGATTTTTTCAACTTTCTGGTCATGGTTGCCAGCAAGTGTTGCAATCCCACGTCGTCGAATTTCAGCAATCACTTCATTAGGCCAAATGTGATAACCAACTAAATCTCCCAGACAATAAATTGCATCAGGCTTTCGCTTTTCCATATCTTGTAACATTGCCTGAAATGCTGGAAGGTTTGCATGTATATCTGAAAAAAGTGCTATTTTCATGTTTATCCGTTTCTTAACATATCAGCGTAAGCATTCGGCAAAGGGCTATTTTCAACCGCTTCTGCTGCCTTTTCTACATCATATTCAAACCGGATAAATTCGACAACAATGCTTTCTTTCACTTTACATGAACTTTCTGGATTTAAAGTAAGTATCACGTATCCGCCCCTTGGATCAGCATCTTTTGGTTTTCCAACTGATCCAATGTTGACAGCATGTCTAAAGTGGTTTTCATCACCTTGTCCCGAATCTAGTATGCGGTGGTAAGGTTTGTGGGTGTGGCCGAAAAGCATAATGTCAGCATCGGCCTGCTCCATAATCCTCAGCATACTTTTTTCTTCCCTATCTTCAAACAGGTATTCATTTACCCGTCGTGGGCTGCCATGTACCAGAAGGACGGTAAGTTTATACTTATTTAACTGGTATTCCAATCGAATGTGAGCAGGTAGGGTTCTCAAATAGGCTCTTTCCTTGTCTTTAACTACTTCGTTTGTATAGGCAATGGAAACTTTACCCATTTCTTTTTCTTCATCGGTTTTGTAAGCACAGCCACAATCGTCACTACTTTGGCCTATACCGAAGTCGTAGTTGCCTGCTATAGTAGGAATACCACGTTTACGGATTTCGTTGATGACTTCATTAGGCCAGATATTATAGCCAACAAGATCACCAAGACAATACATGGCATCAATATCCCTTGTTTCTACATCTTTAAAGAATGCTTCTAAAGCAGGGAGATTGGCATGAATATCTGAAAAAAGAGCAATTTTCATATTATTATAAATTTTAGATTTTCTAATTTGGATGTTTTGCTAAACAGTAGTTTCAGGTATCGCTTTAAAGTATTTCTTTCTAAACCAAAAGGCCAGATTTACCAAGGCAATTAGTGCGGGTACTTCCACAAGTGGACCGATTACACCCGCAAATGCCTGACCTGAATTTATCCCAAATACACCAATAGCGACTGCTATCGCTAATTCAAAGTTATTTCCTGTGGCTGTAAAAGCTATTGATGTGCTTTTAGAATAATCAGCACCAAAATAGCGCCCGGCAAAAAAGCTGAATACGAACATAATTGAAAAATAAATAACCAATGGAATAGCTATTCTTATTACATCCATAGGGATGTGTACGATCAATTCCCCTTTTAAACTGAACATAATCACAATGGTAAACAGTAGGGCAATCAATGTAATTGGAGAGATCAGGGGAACAAATTTATTTTGGAACCAATCTTCACCTTTTAAACTGATTAAGGCATAACGGCTGATAATGCCCATTGCAAACGGCAGCCCAAGATATATGCCTACACTTTTAGCAATTTCACCAATTGTAATATTTACCTCCAAACCTTTTAAACCAAAGTAAGGCGGAAGCACAGTAATGAAAACATAAGCGAATACACTGTATAACAGTACTTGGAAAATGCTGTTTAATGCAATCAAACCTGCCGCATATTCCCTGTTGCCTTCTGCCAATTCGTTCCAAACAACTACCATAGCGATACACCTTGCAAGTCCAATCAGTATTAAGCCGATCATATATTCAGGATAATCCCTTAAAAAAGTAATGGCGAGGAAAAACATAAGCAACGGGCCGACAACCCAATTTAAAACTAACGACACAGTTAGAACCTTGGTGTCTTTAAAAACTTCTCCCATTCTTTCATATTTAACTTTTGCAAGTGGGGGATACATCATTAAGATAAGGCCAATAGCGAGTGGAATATTTGTCGTTCCGCTTGAAAAGGAATTGATGAAACCAGAAGAAGAAGGGATAAAAAAACCGATACTAATGCCTATACCCATTGCTAGAAAAATCCATAAGGTGAGGTAACGGTCTAAAAAACTAAGTTTCTTTCTTTCGTTGGCTGGTGCGCAATTATTTGCTGACATGATGTTTTATTTAATATTGTTTTATTGCTATTTTACGATGCAAGGATAAAAAGAATAAGGGCTATAATGCCCCATCCCAAATTGTATTTAAAGGTGAGT
This sequence comes from Pedobacter sp. L105, assembly GCF_009765875.1. Classification (GTDB taxonomy): domain Bacteria; phylum Bacteroidota; class Bacteroidia; order Sphingobacteriales; family Sphingobacteriaceae; genus Pedobacter. The sequence goes on along the minus strand of NZ_LMUP01000008.1, from coordinate 654,729 downwards.
CTGTACAAAATTCTTTGAAAAAACTTTAATCAAATCACGTACTCTTCTAAATTCTTCTATTACATCTTCTGCTGATCCGGTAGCTTTTGCGGGATCAGGGAAATTCTCATGGAAACGTTCCACTTTACCCGGAAAAAATGGACAGGCTTCATTTGCATTGTCGCAAACAGTAATTACATAATCAAAAGGGACGGATAAATATTCATCTACATGGTTAGAGGTATGATTAGAAATATCAATATGATCCTCTGCCATTACTTGAATAGCTTTTGGGTTTACTCCGTGTGTTTCAATTCCGGCACTATAGATCTTTGCTCGATCACCAGCAAAGTATCTTAGGTATCCTTCTGCTAATTGACTCCTGCAACTGTTTCCCGTGCAGAGTACTAATATATTTTTCATCACTTTCCTATTGTTTTTTATCTGTTATGAAGCTTGCATGATCTTATTTTTTTTGTGTGAGCTGTAAGCTCATGCAGGCTTCATCTATTATAGAATTATTTATCTTTTATTCAGTTCCGGCAATCTTACTTCTTCTTTCCAATAAATTCACATTGCGCCAAATACCATGTTGTTTTCCAACTTTTTCTCTAAAGCCAATAATGCGAAAACCTAAACGCTGATGTAATGAATGGCTAGAGAGATTTTCAGGAAATATCCCTGCTTGCAGTGTCCATATACCTTGCTTCTCACTTTCGGTAATCAGAAAATCCAGCAATTGATAGCCAATTTTTTGACCCCTGTAGCTTTCAGCAACATAAACACTTACTTCGGCAACCCCAGCATACACACATCTGCCTGAAACTGGTGACAAGGCAATCCATCCCGCAACCTGCTGATCAATTACTGCCACATAGCGTAAATTAGGCAAGTGTCCTTTGTCCCAATCTTCCCATGTAGGTGCATCAGTCTGGAAGGTTGCCTGTCCAGTGGCAATTCCTTCCAGATAGATAGTTTTAATTACATTCCAATCATTTGGTTCTAATCCCCTAATATTGATCATAATGATATGATTAGCAGCATCCAGAACCGGGAGTACAACTTTCTCCTGCTACTGCAAGATTTTTCAATTCTACTTTAGGTTTTTCAGGAGCGCAGCATTCTTCGCCAGTTGCCGTTGTGCCGCAACTTCCCCCTCTTTCCATAGCTTTACACTGTACAGCGTCAGGACGTAAATCAATTACCAAATTTCCTTCTGAAATGATAAAGTCATTTGGAAACATTTGTCTGGTATCAAATTGCGAATTTCCAAATTCAATTTTAACAGTACCCAAAGGGTTCAATGGAAGTGACTTTTCAACCAGCTTTACAATAGACAAGGCTTTGCTTACATTCATTGCCCTTTCCTGATCTTCATCTGTAGGCTCCCATAATTGCATAATAATCTCTGTCCAGCTATTCATTACCCCACCACAATCTACAGATACAATCGGGGCTTGTTTTATTTCTGTGATATGGTAGGAAGCACCCACCCACTTATTTTCTGCATACTGAAATTGTAGAGTCAGATCAGGATGTTGCTCCAAAGTTTCTTTAAATGTTTTCCAATTTATTGCTTCTAATTTATCCATGATTTTAAATTTTATGTTCAATTATATATTCTGTTAGCATTCATTGCAGTAAAGGTGTGCGGTGTAGTGAGAGGTATGTTTTCCAAGTATATTTTCGAGTAAATCAGGAACGTCAGGACTCAGGCAATAACAAGTTTTTGATCCGTTGATCTTGCCCTGAATGATGCCAGAACTGATCATTCTCGATAATTGATCATTTAGTTCTTGTTTGCTTAGGTTCAATACACCAATAAATTCTCCGCAAATACAGGTATTGATAACTAGTATACGGTCTAATATTGCAATACTATTTGTATCAGCAAGAATACGCAGGATCTCCACTGCCCTAAGTTGATTGTTCCTGAAATCTTCCTGCTCTTTGCTCATATTAATATTGTAATATTACGATGTATCTGGCCAAATTTTTTTAACAGCAATCAGTCTTTATACTATAAGTATTAAAAAACCCTGAAAGTTGTTTTTGCAGGTCATCCCAGACCCCAGGATTGATACAATAACAAACAGAAACGCCTTCTATAGTTCCCTGAATAAGCCCGGCTGTTTTCAATTCTTTCAGATGTTGTGAAATAGTAGCTTGTGCCAATCCTAGTTCCTCTACTAAATCTCCGCAGATACAAGCATTAGTTTTAATGATGTGTTGAAGGATAGCAATCCTAGCCGGATGTGCCATAGCTTTTAGCATTACAGCTAATCTGTTTTGCTCTTCGGTGAATATTTCTGTTTTTGTAAGTCCCATAACTTTATATTGCAATATTACGATATACATATATAATTTCCAAAAATTTTATTTAAAACTTTCCTTTGGAACACCAATAAGGAATATTACATAAATGATCAAAAGGCTTTAAGTTGAGAATTATATTTAGAGCTATAGAGAGTAAGGGTTAATTTCGGTAAATTTGGATATATCCCTATCCTATGAGTTTAGAATATTTTCGACAACGAGACCGATTTGATTTTTCTAAGAACACACTAGACATTGGAAATTATCTGCACTGGAACAAAAAGAGCTTTTTGAAGCATTTCTTTTTGCGGATTTTTGCCACGGATGCCAGTCGATGGGAAGAATTTTACACCCGGCATTTGAACTATTATTTAGCTAAACATGAAGACGGTAAGGAAGAGGATTTTTTCACACATCTATGGAGTCTGATCGAAACAAGGCTTAAAACGTTGGTGGAGAAAGATATTTATGAAAGCAAAAATCATGTTAGAGACCAGCAGGAAATCAAACATTTGAAAAGTCTTACCGGTTTTTTGATTTCTATTGACAAATGGAACTCCCATGAAACGGAGGTGGAGATCATCATGCGGCAACAGAACCAAATCAATACCATGCAAAATAAGATGGATAAAATGGATAAGGAGTTAAAGACGTTCAGATTACTGGAAACTAAGGATCATATCAATATTCCAAAAGGCTACGTGCTAACTTTAGTAGACATTATTTTACAAATACAGGAACAAACAATTGATGGCAAAATAGAATTGGCGTTTGCCCAGACACAGGCAATTTGGATGAAAATTATTTGCAAGTATTTCACCGAAGACCGTCAGCCCATAAAATATGAAAGGATCAAAAGGTATTTTACACCCGACCCGGATGACCTTTCAAAATCTAAATTCTCACCTGTTCCAGAGAACAAAAAACTCTTTAAAATCATCCCTGCAAAAAAAAGAAGCTAACAGTCTCTTATTTCGCACTTCTTCTTCTCATTGCTCATATAATTTGTATCTGTTTGACAGGTAGAAGTTTAGCTGTGACCGAAATTTAATATTTACCCACTCCCGTTACCCTCGTTTTTTGAAGGGTCATGAACGGGTGGGTTTACGCTGCACTTTTGAGTCAAATCAAAATGTATGCAGATTACTTATCAAAACACCTTGCCCCCTTATCAAAGCCTGATTGTAAAGGTGGCATCTACAGTAATCCAAGATCAACCCCTATTTGAAAACAGTTCATAACTGTACATCCATCATTGAAGATATATAGCTTGTCAGATCAAGGGCTATGGGTTTTATCCAGATTGACCAATGATCAGATATACAGCTATTCAGTTACACCTATTGTTTCACCTGAATATGATATTATGAATATTGACATTATCACTCCGGAAGATTTAAAGACTTTTAAATCCGAACTGATTGCAGAACTCAAAGAAGTATTACAGCCACAACAGCCATTTGCAAAGACCTGGTTAAAAAGTGCGGAGGTCAGAAAGATATTGAGCATTTCACCGGGAACATTGCAGAACCTTCGTATCAATGGTACGCTTCATTTTAAAAAGATCGGGGGAACGATGTACTATAAATCCGAAGATATTAATCACATGCTTGGGGACAGCCCAGCGGAAGGAGGTGCATTATGAATTACCTACCCACCACTTTTATGAAAAAAGCAGCAGACGATCACCGTCTGTTGCCTTCACATTTGAGTCTCGTCATGGCGGTATTTTATTTCCGCACTGATCATTCACCGGGAGCGGCTACACGGGTTAGCCGGAGCAGGCTCATGCGTTTCTCCCGTATCAAATCAATTGTGACGTATCACAAATGTTTGAAGGAATTAATTGATTTTGGGTATATCAGTTATGAGCCATCTTACCACCCGACCCATGCCAGTTCAATATGGCTACTGAACGAAGACGGGCAGAATTAAGATGGCTGAAACCAGCGGGAAGTAACCAAATTCCCGCCCCGATTGCAGAACTTCTAACGAAGTTCTATAACGGTACAAATTAGAGAAAATGAGGGAGCGAGTTAATGTTTTTGCTATACAAAAACACTCGATTTTTCCCTTGGGGGGAAAAATTTCGGTTCGCTCCCGATGGTCACATTGAAAAATGAGAAAGGAGAAAAAGGGATGCAAGTCAAAGATGAAAATACGAAGCCTGCAAAAAAACGGTTGCCCGGCAGGCCAAAGAAAGGGATCAAAAGGAGTGAAATCCTGATGATCAGGTTAACCCCTACCGAGCGGTTACTGATCGAGGACAAATCTAAAAAGGCAGGTTTAAAACCTAGCGAGTGGTTTAGAAGGGCGGCAAAAACCGCAGGCATAGTGCCCCGCTTTTCTACCGAGGAAAGTGGATGGTATAGATTATTGGCAGGGCTTGCTAATAACCTGAACCAGCTTACCCATTTGGCTCACGTTGAAGGACTGTTGTCCTTATCCGCTAAGTGCCGGACGATGCTCACGCAGGTAGAAGAAGTAATGCTAAAAATTACTAAACATGATCGGTAAGCCTATTACAGGAAAGAGCTTTGGCGGTTGCGTCCGTTATGTCGTTGACAAGAAAGATGCTGTAATCTTGGATGCCAACGGGGTGCGGATGCAAAATGCCTACTTAATTACCCAGGATCTTAACCAACAAAGGAAAACAAGACCGGGATTAGGTAAAGCAGTAGGCCATCTGGTTTTAAGCTGGAGCAATGAAGACCTGTCAAAGTTGAGCAATCAAATCATGGTAGAACGTGCAAAGGAATACATGGAGAAAATGAATATCCGTAATACCCAATATATAATGGTCAGGCATCATGATGGAAAAAATCCACACATGCACATCATTTACAACCGGGTAGATAACAAGGGCAATACCATTTCTGATAATAACAGTTACGGGCGGAATATTAAAGCCTGCAAGGAAATCACGCTAAAACACGGCTACCATTTAGGCAAAGGAAAAGAGCAGGTAAACCGTCAGGCATTGAACGGAAAAGAGCAAATAAGGTATGAATTATTTGATGCCGTCAAATCAGCAGTTAAAGAGTCAGTAAACTGGAAAGGCTTAGAGAGCAATTTACAGGCTAAAGGCATACAGATGGAATATAAAAGGCGAAGCGGGACAAATGAGGTACAAGGCATTTCTTTCGAGAAAGATGGATTTAAGATGAAAGGCTCTGCCGTTGACAGGTCTTTAAGCTATGGTAATCTAAATGCCCAGCTCAGTTTCAATCAGCAAAAAGAACAGCAACAAACCACATTTATAGAAAGCAGACCATCTTTAGCAGATCAGATCAAAGAAGTATTGAGACCGGATTACCACCATGATAGCCAGCCAGCCTTTAGCGGAGGTAAAAGCCTTCTCGAAATCCTATTAAGCCCGGAATTTGTGCCAGCACAATCAGCAGATCAGGATGATGCCAAAATTTACCGGAAGAAGAAAAAGAAGCCCGGACAACAAACAGATCATGAACAATCAAAAGGAATAAGCCGATGAATACACAGGAAATACAAGAACAGTTGCAGGACAATCAGGAACTCACCATCAAATTAGGGGAAAGAATGACCAGTGCCGAAGAAAAGTTAACTAAACTTATGGATGTTAAAGATTATAGCGGACAGCTTGACGAGTTAAAAGAGCTGATCATCAAAATTGCTGAACAGGACAAAACCGCCCCACTTCAGGATGAAATCAGCCAACAGATTATTGCTACTCAAAATCTGATGTTAAGCGGTGAGGCGAGCATCAAAATGCAGGAAACACTTTTTAGGAATTTCCCTAAAGAGATGCAGGTCAAACTACTTCACCGCTTTCAAGACAAAACAAAAGGTTTTATTATCGGCGGCTTAGTCCTTTTTGCCCTGTCAGCATTTTCAACAGGTATGTGCTTTTATCTCTGGAATGACAATGGAAGGATGAAAGACAATGATGTAAAGTTTAGAATGTTGCGGCAGATTGCCCCAGCTGTAGCATATGGAGTGGATACCTTGTACTATCCAAACCCCGAAGGCATGGAAAAGAAAACGAAGCAACTGGAAGCCCAGCAAATTGCTCTAGCAGAAGCCGAGGCGGCAGCCAAACAAGTGGCCGAGGAAGCTTTAAAAGCTAAAAAAGAAGCTAGAAAATTGAGAAAAGAAAAAGTTAAGTTGTAAAACTATTGTAGTAATGTAGATTATGTAAACAGAAATAAGATCAATAAGTGGGTGCTAAAAACAGTCCTTCTTTTAATCTTATTTCTGCTTACAATTTGGCAAAATTAATCTTCAAGGGAGAAACCTAAAATACGAAAATTAAAATTCAAATTAGTAGTTTTACAACGTGAAAATATTAGCCTTGCTACTTTCCATAATGGTGCTAACCTTAACTGCTGTCCCTTGCTGCAAAGCAGAAGGCAATCCAGCACATCATCATGACCAAAAAGCTAATAAAAATACAGAAGAGAAAGAGGATTGTTGTAAAAATTGTTCTCCTTTTTATGTTTGCGCTTCATGTGTTGGCTTTACTATCAGTAATTATTCAATTATAGGTTTTACCGTATATCTAAAGCTAATAAAGCACAATTTTTCTCATTTAACTGCTGAACTTACACAGCCCCCTTCAAGACTTTGGCAGCCTCCAAGATTAAGTTAACACCATATTAGAGCCTTATTTTGGCCGATTTTAATGGAAATACTTAATTATAAAATACATGATCAATAAAATAATTGTGATAACAGCCATGCTGTTTTTCTCAGTTGCGGCTTATGCCCAAAACACCTATAAAGTTGTCATTAAAGACGCAAAAACAAAAGAAACACTTCCCGGTGTAACTGTAAAGGTTAAGGGTACAAGCATTGGAACGGCCTCTGGTTCTGACGGAACAGTTATCCTAAGCAATATTCCATCTGGTAAACAGTTGATACAATTTAGTTACGTTGGCTTTAAAACCAAAGTAGACACTTTAAATTTTCCAATACAACAAAATGCACCCGCAATGGTGCTAATGGAATCGTCCGAAGAAGATGACAATCTGGATGAAGTGGTCGTTTCAGCTACCAGAAGCAGTAGAACAATTGCCAATATACCTACAAGAATTGAGGTTATTGCAGGCGAAGAGCTTGACGAAAAAGGAAATATGAAACCGGGGGACATCCGTATGATGCTTGCGGAAAGTACAGGCATTCAAACGCAGCAGACATCAGCAACAAGTGGTAATTCCAGCATTCGTATTCAGGGGCTTGACGGAAAATATACCCAGATCATTCGTGATGGATTTCCATTATATTCCGGCTTTTCAGGAGGATTAGGCTTGTTGCAAATAGCACCTTTGGATTTACAGCAAGTAGAGGTAATTAAAGGGGCTTCTTCAACCCTGTATGGTGGTGGTGCCATAGCTGGTTTAGTTAACCTTGTTTCTAAAAAGCCCACTGATGAACGCCAGCTTAATTTCTTGCTGAATGGAACATCAGCCTTAGGGCTTGATGCCAGTGGATTTTATGCACAGAAGTTTCAAAAGGTTGGTGTTACAGTTTATGGAGCATACAATCACGGATCAGCCTATGACCCTTCGGACATAGGTCTTACTGCCATTCCTAAATTTAACCGTTTCACACTGAACCCAAAATTGTTTATATATTTTAACGAAGGTACTACCCTTTCTGCCGGATTAAATACAACAGTCGAAAAAAGGATTGGAGGCGATCTTGAATATATTAAAGGAAATGGCAGTAGTCAGCACAGCTATTTTGAACAGAATAAGACTGGACGATACAGTACACAAGTAGAACTTGATCATAAATTAAATGATAAGGAAAAGCTCGTATTTCGCAATTCGGTGAGTTATTATGATCGGAGTATTGAACTGCCAGATTATCTTTTTTCCGGAGTACAGGTATCTACCTATAGTGAGGCCAATTATTCACGTAATGGTGAAAAGGCAGATTGGGTAGCAGGACTTAACTTTCTTACTGATCATTTCAAAGAAGATCAACACAGTAATTTAGCTTTGCGCAGCTACAATTATTCAACCATTGGTGCATTTGTACAAAACACCTGGAATGCTACAGATAAATTCAGCATTGAATCTGGTGTCCGTGGTGATTACCACAATGATTACGGATTTTTTTTCTTGCCAAAAATTTCAGGTTTATGGAAGATCAATGAGCATTTCTCTACCCGGTTGGGCGGAGGCTTAGGTTACAAAGCACCAAGTGTATTTACAGAAGATGCAGAACGCATACAGTTCAGGAATGTGCTTCCAATTGACCTTACTAATACTAAAGCGGAACGCTCTTATGGGGCTAATTATGATATAAACTATAAGACATCTCTGTTCGATGATAAAGTAGGCTTTAGCATTAATCAAATGTTCTTTTATACACGCATAAAAGATCCAATTTTACTTACTCCCGGTACAGGCAGTACATTAGTCTACATACAACCTAATGGAAATATCAATACAAAGGGAATGGAAACCAATGCAAAAATAACTTATGAGGATTTTAAACTGTTTATAGGCTATACGTTGGCTGACGTCAATCAGCAAACAGGTGTTACAGCTTCACCTTATCCATTAGTATCAAAACATCGCTTGAATAATGTTTTGATGTATGAAATAGAAGATAAATGGAAGATTGGTGCTGAGGCCTATTATTTTAGCAAACAAAGGTTAAATGACGGAACCACCGGAAAAAGCTACTGGACAGCTGGATTAATGGCAGAAAAGATTTGGGAGCGTTTCTCTGTCTTTGTCAATTTCGAAAATTTAACAGATACCCGTCAGACAAAATTTGATACGATCTATACAGGCACGATTACTAATCCTGTCTTTAGAGACATTTATGCACCTGTTGACGGATTTGTGATCAACGGCGGAATCAAGTTTAAGTTGTAAATTAACGTTAGTGGTATTCATGATACCACTAACTTTTTTATGTATTTTCTGCCTAAAAAAATGAAGATAGCATAGTAAATGACATAATACTCATTTTCCCTACCCTCATTTGCGGCCTGCAAAACCGAAGGGGTTTTGCTTTTGCATTTATGGAAAAGATTGTACTAATGATAGACGTTTCTGCTTGGCGTAAGCCCAGTATTTCAAACGCCTTTACCAATAACAGTACTCTATTTAAGAATTTAATTTATATTTAAGATCATTCTAAAAATTATGGTATCTGTAGACGATATTAAAGGTTTACCAATATTTGCCACTATTTATATTCTATCAGTGGTATCATTATGTGTTTTGGCTCCCACTTTAGTTTTTTACTATTTTGAGAGCAAACTTTTCTTATCAATGGATTTTATGAAAACTTTAATGCTGACCAGTGGAAGTGGTTTACTTTATTTCATCGCTAATTTTTGGGTAAGTATGATGTATATAAGTGTGACTGTCAAAATGGAGAATGTGAATCGTAATATTTTTAAAGATTTAGCCATTTACTCATCCGCATTTGCTTTTATGGCGATGGGAGTTGGTTATGGACTTGGATGTGGAGGTGTTGATATGGGATGGGTTAAAAATATAAATCAGTATTGTCATATTGCTTCACTTGGTACAGCGGCGTTTTATTTTTTTACAGGTTTTTTTATTCGCAAAATGAATATACTCGGACACAACTAGTCAAGTGTAAATTTTATGCCTTTGTCAAAAAAGGCCTTAACAACTTTAATATGACCAAAAGGAAGATCACCGGAATAAGGAGGTCTCTTTACTACTAAGGAAATTTTGTCAACGACATAACTTCGATTGTTCATATCTGTATAACTGCCTTTTTGATAGATTAAGTAATGAGTAATCATTGAGGATGAATTTATTACAAATGGAGAATTTGCCTGCTGCAATTCTTTTCCTAATGAATTTCCATTTGCAAACGCTTTATGTTTATTATACAACAAAACAGGAGATCCGTGTACTATCGCAGCAATTGAAGTTAGGATGTTAATTGATTTCGCATTGGCACCAGCCATTCTAATTTCAATATTTAAAACGTCAACATTATTTTTGCTTGTATCCAATGTAAAACCAGTCGCTAACAGGGGCTTTTCACCAAAATAAATAGTTGGAGCAACTTTCAAACTGTCTTTAATCCTAATCAGCTCCTTTTTTATGGAATCATATTGATAACCCATGCTGGTTAGCTTATCGGTTATTGCCTTTTCCAAATGATAAGTTTGTATTTTTCTAAGGCTGTCCCTTTTTTCTATTTCATCATTAACTTCTTTTGATGAAATGTCTGCCATAATTTTAGAACTAGTAAACAAACAAACGATTAAAAAAATCAAACTAATAATTCTCACAAATGGTTTTTTCGCAAATAGTATGATCTTATGAAAGGCGGTTCTGCTTTGGCGCTGTCTAGCATTGTTTACCTTAAATTCTGGAATTATTGAAAAGAATGCTAAAAGAAAAGTTAGAATTAGTTGAATCAGAGAGTGCCATTCCATAGATAAATGTAACTTAATATGTAGAATTTACAGCACAATTTCTTCATAGTAATGTTGACCATATTTTGTAGTAGTACACAAAACATCATACAAAGGCAAACAGATATTAGATCATGCTTTTTTACGAAATTAAATGGAAAATCCGTATATTCGTAACATAGCATTGCAGCTATATTGTACTATGAGATTAGTGAGTAATTCATGAGTCACTAATCAAAAAAGCTAAAAAAACGTCATTTAAAGGCCGTTAGGCTACTTTCATAAAGTCCCGTCCGGTCCGCTAAAAAGCCTTAACTTGTAAAAGTTGAGGCTTTTTTGATTTAAAACCTCCTCCTGAATACTCAGCAAGACAAAAATTTAGCTTTTAAGGATCAAGTCCTTTTTTACAGGGCTATCAGGTCTTCAAATTATTTTCCAAATATCGTCTTACCACATTACCAGTATTTGTGTGTAATTTTACAGCATAACCAGATGTCAATCTTTTCTTCAAACAAAATAAAACATGAGCGAGCATCAGAACATTGAATACAAACAATCCTGGCGGGATGAATATCTGAAATGGATTTGTGGATTTGCAAATGCTCAAGGAGGAAAGATATATATTGGCGTTAATGATAATGGTATTGCTACTGGTATTGATGATCCTAAAAAGTTAATGGACGATATTCCAAATAAGGCAGTTAATCATTTAGGATTAGTGATTGACGTCAACCTTTTAAAGGATAAAGGCAAAGAATACATTGAAATAGTCGTACCACCAAGCCCAATGCCGATTTCATATCATGGAGCTTACCATTTCCGTTCAGGCAGTACAAAACAAGAATTAAAGGTGCAGCACTTCACGAGTTCTTGCTGAAAAAAATTGGCAGGACATGGGATGATATAGGCATTAGTAACGCAAAGCTCGAAGACTTAGATTCTAACAGTATTTCTTCCTTTGTTAAAAAAGCTGTTAAAAGTGGAAGGATTTATAAAGAAGCAGAAAAAGATGACATTCCCACCCTATTAGAAAATTTACAGCTTATTACCCCTGATGGTGAACTAAAAGCAGCGGGTATTTTATTATTTGGCAAAAATCCTAAGAAATTTTTCGTTACCAGTTATTTTAAAATAGGAAAATTTGGCGACTCAGATTCCGAATTAAAATTCCAGGATACAGTAGAGGGAAATATTTTTGATATGGTGGAAGCAGTAATCACTCTGTTAAAGCAACGATATATTATCTCGAAAATAGGTTACGAAGGTATTCAAAGAATTGAAAAACCTGAATATCCTGATGCGGCGATTAGAGAGGCTATTTTAAATGCCATTGTACATAAGGACTACACGGATTCTACTATTCAAATGAGTATATACGACGACAAAATTATACTATGGAATCCAGGAAAACTATCCGAAGATCTGACAATTGAAAAGTTAAAGAGCAAGCATCCTTCAAGAGCCCGGAATAAAAACATTGCGGAAGTATTCTTTAAAGCAGGCTATATCGAATCATGGGGTCGAGGTATAGAAAAAATGATTGATGCTTTCAAAGGCGATGGTTTACCAGAACCTATCTTTGAAGAAAATTCGGGAGGTTTTCAGGTTACATTTTTGAAAGATTCCTATTCTCAAGATTTCCTCAATCAAATAGGGTTAAATGAAAGACAGATTAAAGCTGTTACCTATTTAAAAGATGTCCGAGAATTTACTAATGCTAAATATCAGGAAATAAATAATATAGGAAAATCAATTTCTGCTATTGAATTACAGGAGCTAATTGATAAGGGCATAATAAATAAAATTGGCAAGGGGAAGCTAACTAAATATTCACTTAAATAATATTGATCATTCGTCCGGTATTCGTCCGGTATTTTTAGGTAATTGTGTTAATCAAATGCAGATTTAGCTGTATTACCTATCCTTAGGATGTTTTGTGATATATACATTCGTCCAATATTCTTCCAGTTATTAAGTGAAAATTGGCTTTATTATCGATTTTAGTATTTTTAATTAAAAAATTATAATTCTATGCACTATGACTTCTCTCAGCACAAGTTATTTGAAAAAAGATGGTTTAAATTTACAGATGACGGTTTACGAGTGCGGTATAGAAGTATAATGAAAACGAATGAATATGAGATTAAATACGAAGATATTGGAAATAAAATAGTTGATTTCTCCGGTGGTGTTAGAGCTTGGTTCATACCAACTCTAATTTTAAGTATTGTGTCAGGCATATTATATATAGACAGAATCAACGGTGGAGATGTTGAAAATGGTGCTGAATTCTTTTATCTTTCGTTTGCTTTAGTGTGTTTGATCTTATATATCATGACTTTCAAAAAAGCTCGTTACCTATCTAAAAGTAACAATGCAAATGCAATAGAATTCTTACGTAAAAAGGCTACAGAAAAAGATTTGGAAAATTTCATTAATCAAATCTTATCAAGGCGTAAATCTTTTCTCATAGAAAGATATGGTCAATTAAATAGGAACATAAGTTATGAATCTCAATATAATAACTTAAAATGGTTGTTAGATAATAACGTTTTAGATCAAAAGAGCTATGAAGAGAAATTAGCAGACCTAGAGGAATTGTTTCCAGCAACAACGGTAATAAAGGGATTCACGTTTGGAACTAATTAATATTCTTAGTTTTTTGCGTAAATTAGTATCACAGCATTGCAGCTATATTGTACTATGAAATTAGTGAGTAGTTCATGAGTCAAAATCGAAAAAGCTCAAAAAACGTCATTTAAAGGCCGTTAGGCTACTTTCACAAAGTCCCGTCCGGTCCGCATAATAAGTATCAAAACATTCAAAAAGCCTTTAATCTTAAGATTAGAGGCTTTTTCATTTTGGCGACTCACCGAGATATGCTCTCCACCTTTAGACTTCTGCTTATTCCTTAATAGAGACCCCGTAGCTAAGAATAAAATGAAATTAATTGATAGCCTTGACGGACTGATAGTAAACTTTAATCCACAATTGTAATATACAGTCGACGAACAAGTATTTAAAGTGGAGAAGTTAAAAGCCATTGCCGATATTGCCGAACCCGTCATTCCAAGGGAGATTTTGTATGGTCGGCTACATCCTGAAAAAGAGGACTATCCTGAATGGGTGGTGCCATTGCTGGAGAGATTATAATCACAATTATATATTAACATGGAGGATTTTCAACCACTTTATAATTACCTACAGTTATTTCGCTCAATTCCAGTAGAGGACTGGGAGCTGATAAAAGCCAATTTAGAATTACGAAGAGTAAAAGAAGGGGAGAGGTTATTGCAGGCGGGCAAAATTGCCAAGGAAATGTTTTTTGTGCGAAATGGCGTGTTGCGTATCATAAAGCATACTGAAAACGGGAATGATATTACTGTCTTTTTTCTGAAAGAAAATAGCTTCTGTACTTTTCTTGATAGCTTCACTAATAACACACCTACTACGGAAAGTTTACAGGCAGCCTGTGATACAGATTTGATTATATTGACAAAAGACAATTTATTCCGTCTATATGAAAAGCTGCCTTATCTTTACCAGTTAATCGGAAACATCGTACAGCAGGCATTGTTAGACAAAATCACCACCCGTAATATTTTTATGGGACAGGATGCTACTGCCCGTTACCGGAACTTTTTATTGTATCATCAGGATATTGCCTTACGTGTGTCATTGAGCGACATAGCTTCTTATCTTGGAATCACACAGCAATCATTGAGTCGAATCAGGAAAAATTTCTTCGTTTAATATTTTTAACGCTTTTTATAGTCGAAGGACCAAATGGATCTGGCAAGAGTCTTTTCTTCAGTAAACTTACGGAATCTAACTATACAGTCTTTGATGGGGGTGAGCACCTGACTAAGTTTGCCAAAAAGTATCCGGAAATCCGAAGTGACGTGCCGACAAATGTGGCAAACAACATTGGAATAAGATAGTTAGAAGTGCTGCGATAGCTTCACGCTCGAAAATCGACTATCTGTTACCATTAAAAATACGATTTCTGTATCTGTTAAATGTTCTTGAATTGGGCTTTCTTTGTTCGATAAATAACATTAAAGATGCAACATAAGAATATCATCACTGAACAGGAGCTGTCAAAATTCAGGGAAGACACCAGCGGAACCTTAGCTAAGATCCATTTTAACAACGCAGGCTCGTCCTTAAATCCGTCTGTTGTTGTTGACACAGTTGTTAATTATCTCCGTGAGGAAGCGGTTATTGGGGGTTATGAAGCGGAGTTCAAGTATAAACAGCAAATAGAATATACTTACGAACTGATTGCGCGTTTGATTAATGCTGAGCGGGATGAAATTGCTATCGTTGAAAATGCCAGCACAGCCTGGGGACTAGCTTTCAATGGCATTAAATTCGATGAGGGTGATGTGATTATTACCTCAGAAATGGAATATGTCACGAATCTGATTGGTTTTATTCACTTGAAGAAAACAAAGGGTATAAAGGTACAGGTCATACCAAATGACGAGCAGGGCAACTTCCAGTTAAAGGCTTTGGAAGCTGCCATTACCCCAAACACCAAATTGATCGCTATTACACATATTGCTTCTGCAGCCGGAACGGTATTGCCAATAGTTGAAATTGGTAAGATAGCGCGTAAATACGGTGTATTATATTTGGTTGATGCCTGCCAGACTGTAGGTCAGGTACCGATTGATGTTAAGGAAATTGGCTGTGATATCTTGTCGGTAACCGGCCGTAAGTATCTTAGGGCGCCCCGTGGAACGGGATTTTTATTTGTGAAGAAATCCATTCAGGATCAGCTGGAAGTGCTGTTAATCGATGGGCACACGGCTGAATTGATCAGCGAAGACGATTACCGGGTTAGAGCCGATTGCAGAAGATTCGAACTTTACGAAAAAAGCCGCGCATTAACACTTGGACTCGGAAAAGCAGTTGAATATGCATTAGCCATAGGTGTCGACCGGATCTGGGAGCGGATCCAATCTTTAGCGGGAGCAATGAGAACGCAGTTAAAAGAGATTGAAGGTGTAACAATTCACGATAACGGGACGCTGCAATGTGGTATTGTGACCTTCTCTGTAAATAATATAGAGAGCCAGGTAGTCAAAGCGAAACTTTCAGAAAAAAACATTAATGTTTCTGTTGGTCTGGCGAAGTCAACATTTATCTACATGAATAAAAACGAGCTCGTTGATGTAATAAGAGCATCAGTTCATTACTATAACACCGATAACGAAATCAACATACTATGCAGAGAATTAACCGCTATCATCAATAATTGATGTTTTCGGGAAACTGACATCCTTGGCTTATTTTTTGTCTAAACCACAACCTAATAAATAACGCTATACATTAGAATGAACTGCAAGTTCAGGATGTTGTTTATAGATATTAGTGATAATCTCGTGGAATGTTTACCAAAATAATTCGGTATGCCTGCTTAAAGGCTATCTGATTTATTCCGGAAAACATATTATTTATCTACTTTAGAAATATTAAATTTTATAAAGATGTTTAATGAAATCCCGGCCGTGTTGAAGAACAGAATGCTGCAACTTGAAAAAATAGATCAACAAGACCGTGTTGACGGTACGCCGCGAGACAAACGTTTAAGACAAATCAGCTATGATACCGGGCAATTTTTGTCTTTGCTGGTGGTCAACCTCCCTGATGGAGAGATTATAGAGATAGGTACCAGTGCGGGCTATTCTACTATTTGGCTGGCTCTCGCGGCCAAAGAAACTAATAGAAAGGTCAAAACTTTTGAGATAGATGAAGCTAAAGTAAAAATGGCCCGCGAAACATTTGAGCTTGTGGGATTAGATAACACCATTGAATTGATACAAGGTGATTTTTTTGACTATGAGGCTAAACTCGGCCCGGTTGCTTTTTGTTTTCTTGATGCAGAAAAAGATATTTATGAGCGGTGTTATCAAGTTGTAGCTCCTAAAATGGTTTCTAACGGTCTATTAGTAGCTGATAATGCTACCGATCAATATTTTGAAATTAAACCCATGATTGAGCGGGCACTTGGTGATGAGCAATTTGACTGTCTTACTGTACCAATAGGTAACGGTGAATTTATTTGCAGAAAAAAAATGATTTAGATATACGCCCGACAGGAAAATTGAAATTGTAGCCGATTCATGGCAGCTACAATTCAAATTAGCATTTAGTTGGGTAGCTGATTTAAAGTTTTCACCATTTCTTTTAAACCATTTGGTGAGTACATCCAGTCTATCATATCTATTGTTTCCTTGCCTTCTTCCACAAATCTTGCAAACATCTTTTCTTCATAATAGGCTATTGCCGGCTTTAGATCAGCAAACTTTCCGCTGGTTAAAATCTCGCTAAGATCTAAAGCGTCGAGCATTGCCGTATTTACACCTTCTCCATTTGGAGGTAGGAGGTGTGCTGCATCACCAAGCAAAGTTATATTAGATTGTGGTTCCCAATGTTGGTCCAATGGCATACAGTATAAAGGTCTCGGTATAAATTGGGTGTTTTTATGGTTGAATAATTCGAGCCAGATGTTATCCCAACTGGCATACTCTTTTTTAAACCACTCGAGGATTTGTTCAGCATTTTTAAAATCAATACCACTTTCTTTAACCCAGTCAGCAGTTGCTTTCCAGCCAATATAGAAATCCATACTACCATCGCCTTTGGCACTTACAAATATTGTTTTAGAATCGCCCATGGCAGAAATTTTTCCACCTTTTAATAAACTGTGAATTTTTGGGGCGTTCTTCTCCGAATCCTCAATATTGCCTACTAGGTAAGTGGCGCCAGAATAAAAAGGTTTGATAGGAGTAACAACCGGACGGATTTTTGAATTGGCTCCATCAGCTCCAATTACAATATCGGCAAAAGCAGTGTTGCCGTTCTGAAAAATTATTTTCCAGGTATCATCGATTTTTTCAAGCGAAACAATATGACTATCCCAAACAACTGTATCGGGTTGCAGTGAATCCAATAAAATATTTCTTAGAGGTCCGCGGTCAATTTCAGGTCTGAATGATTCATCCCCAAAATCACTGGTAGACTCTTTGTCATGGTCGTCATAGAAAATGGTCGCCTTTTTATCAACAACTCGATAGCGGTCATTATCAGGTCTGTAATTTGCTTTGAAGGCATCCAATAACCCCGCTTTTTCGATTGCCTTTAAACCTGATTCGAAATGCAGGTCGAGTGTTGCACCCTGTACCCTCACATCCCTGCTTTCGTCTCTTTCATATACTTTTACATTTGCTCCTTTAAGCTGAAGTAATCGTGCTAATGTGAGGCCTCCCGGGCCACCGCCTACGATGGCAACTTCTTTATTTTGTAACAACATGATATTTGTTTTTATTCCGTTAACAAAAGTATAACTACATTTATAATTAAAATAGTCCTAAATGCTATTAAAATAGTCGGAAATGAAAGTATCAGTAACAGACAAACATAGGTCGGGCATCATGGCCGAATTTGCCAGGGCTGTTGGTTTAACCGTTGAAGGTCGTTTTTTCCACATCCCTAAAAGTAAGGGAGAGGGATATATTACCGGCTTTTCCTGGGATGATAACGACTTACGGATGATGGTACGCAACTATTATCTGAATGAGGAAGTTTTATTGGAGCGTACCAATGAAATAGCTGAAGGGGAGGAAGATGTTGTTTTTATGTTGAGCGGAATTTTTCCATCACCGTTAGTACCCGAAAAACAACCGCTGCCGGAACAAGCCAGTGTATTCATCTGCATGCAGGCCGTTTCTTCCATACTTACCATGCCTTCATACACCTTTTTCAGAAGTATCGGGATTGCGGTTTCCCGGCAGCGCCTGCGAAAACTCTTTGGAGATATATCGCATCCGGTAGTGGAAAGTGTTTTAGAAAGCAAGGAGAACTTTGCCTTTGAAACCGGCATTTCGCCCGAAATGATCAAAACTGCCAGCGAGATACTGCAGCATCCTGTACCGGAAAGTTTGGCAAGCCAATACTGTAAGCTAAAATGTGAAGAATTACTTTGTTACATTTTTGCGCTGTTGATGCAACGGGAAGTTATACCTACAAGCAGCATGCATATTGAAGATATTAAAGCTATTTATGCGATCAAATTGCATTTGCAGTCACACTTGGCTGAACCACCTAATATTGCTGCACAGGCAAGAGAAGCTGGTATGAGCGAACCGAAACTACGAAAACTGTTTAGACAGATGTTTGGTAAAGGAATCTTTGAATATTACCAGTCTGTAAGAATGCAGGAAGCAGCAAGATTGTTAAAAGAAAAAGGGCTAACTGTTTCTGAAGTTGGCTATCAGTTGGGCTTTACTAACTTAAGTCATTTTTCAAGAGTTTTTGAACAGCATCATGGTATAAAACCGAAGAGGTTTTCGCTTAAATGAGATATAATATTTAAATGATCACTTTCCTTCAATTCGTACTTCTACAATTTTACTAACTTCCTATATAATAATTTCCGCACTTTAGTTGAAATTATACATGTTTCAAATATAATTCTGCATCTCTGAACTTAATTAAGTATCCTCGTTAATTGTCCGCAAAAAAACAGGTTATATTCAGAGATATAATTATGATAATGATATATGATTTAGCCTAATAATCAAATATTATATGGATATCACAATATTTTGAGTGTTTTTAAGCTTAAAATTTAAATATTCATAATATAATGTCATTATTCGGTAACAATAGGCAAATACAACAATAAGTTGTGTGTGCTGTCAATATGCTGTTTAGTATATTGGGTGTGATTAACTATTAACCTGAGCAATATTTTATGAAAAAACTTTTACAAATCGTATTCCTGTTGTTATTATGTGTCAGTTTTGCAATGGCGCAGGACAGAACGATTTCAGGAAGGGTAACGGGATCAGAAGATGGGAGACCACTTCCTGGTGTAACTATCCGCCTAAAAGGAGCACAAAGCGGAACTTCAACTGCTTCAGATGGCAGATTCTCTTTAAAAGTCCCGCCGGGTGCTAAAACATTGGAATTTGCTTTTATTGGTTATCTGAGTCAATCGAGGTCTGTGTCTTCTAATGATGTGATCAATGTGGTCTTAGAGCCATCATATAACGACTTATCGGAGGTACAGATCACCGGATACTCTACGGTGTTGAAGAAAGAAAACACCAGTTCAATCGCCACAGTCACAGGTGATGCAATTTCCAATTTACCAGTGACGAGTTTCAACCAGTCTCTGGCAGGCAGGGCGGCAGGTGTTCAGGTAAATACATCATCAGGTATTGTTGGTGCTCCTGTTAATATTCGCATCCGCGGTATTTCTTCATTGACTTCGGGAAGTCAGCCGCTGATTGTAGTTGATGGAGTACCTATTACGCAGAATAACAACGGACAATTATATAACTCTGCTGACCCCCTGGGGGATATCAACCCGAACGACATCGAAACACTGGATATTTTGAAAGATGCCGCTGCGACAGCATTATACGGTTCAAGAGGTGCAGCCGGCGTTATTTTAATTACCACACGGCAGGGTAAGGCTGGTATAACCAAAGTAACCTATGATACTTATTTTGGTTACAATGAGCCCTCTAAAAAAATTGATGTGCTCAATGCAGACCAGTACAACTCTGTGATTAATCAAAAACGCAGTAATGCGGGCTTAAGCGCAATTGCAGCGTATGGTGATTATGATGGTAATGGTACAGTTGATAAGGCTAGTACCGACTGGCAGGATGAGGTGTATAGGAAAGGCGGAATTATGAGCCATGAATTTGCTGTCAGCTCTGGTACTGAAAAAACCAGCGTATTTGCTTCTGCATCCTATCTGGATTACGATAACTACATCAGGGTTAATCAGGCCAGAAGGGGATCTGCCCGTTTAAATATTACGCATTCAGTGAATAACTGGTTTAAAGTTGGTATCAATACACAATATTCGAGAAACCTTCAGAATGGTTTGGGTTCCGGAACAGGCGGTACTTTATCGGGTATTCCTTATGGTCCGTTCTTTTATTACCCAAATGTGCCGGTTAAAGTGAATGGCGATTATTATACAGGTCATGGAGGAAATAGTTTAACGCTTAATATTCCCAATCCCCGGGCGGTATTGGATCAAAATTACGACAACTTTGATACCAAGCGCTTTCTGGGAAGTGGTTTCGCTGAGGTTAGCCTTTTGCCTGGTTTAAAAATTAAGTCGACTTATGGTGTTGACTATCAAACTGGATTATCTACCAATTACTGGAACAATGGTATTGGTGATGGTGCAGGACTAGGCGGGCTGGTGCAGGAGGTTTATAATGAAAGCCTGGTATGGAACTGGGCAAATACCATTACCTATAATAAGGTGATTGCTGAAGACCACACCATTAACTTATTGGGTGGTGCAGAATATAATAAAAATAGCACCAGATATCTTTATGCTCGTGCCAGTGGAGCATCAGATCCATTTTATACCCAGTTTATAGGTTCTGCTTTTACAAACTCCGTTGCTAATGGCGGCATACAGAACAATGGTTTCGACTCTTATTTCGGTAGTGCCAATTATAGCTATAAACAAAAATATTTAGCCACCGCTACCTATAGGGCAGATGCTTATTCAGGTTTTGGTATAGATCATAGAAGAGGAGGGTTCCCTTCGGGAGCTTTGGCCTGGAGATTTACCCAGGAAGACTTTTTAAAAAATAACAGTATTCTAAGCGAAGGTAAATTGAGGGCAAGTTATGGTTTGACAGGGAACTCTAATATCGGGAACTATCCATCCCTTTCCACCTATGCTCCGGTAACGTATGCAAATCTGGGTGGTGCGTCGCTGAGTAATCCCGGTAACCCGGATTTAAAATGGGAAAAAACCAGACAATTGGATATTGGTGTAGACGCAACATTGTTTGAAAAAGTTAATATCGTGCTGGATTATTATGATAAAAAGACCAATGATCTGATCTTAAATAATCCTGTACCGGCTACACTTGGATTCCCCAGCAATCAAGTTACAGAAAATATCGGGGCCATATCCAATAAAGGTTTTGAGTTTACCGCCAATGCAAGTCCAATCAATACTAAAAACTTTCAGTGGTACATTAACTTCAATATTGCCTATAATAAAAGTAAGGTTATTTCTACCGATGCCAATAATGATGATATCACGCCAACTGCCGCTACCTATTACAGTATAGCCAGACCAGGTCATGAAATCGGATCATATTATCTGATCAGATGGGCCGGTGTAAATGCCCAAACTGGTCTCGCGCAATTTCTGGATGCCAATGGAAATACAAAAATGTATAATCCTGCTACAGGTGCCTGGACTGATCCGGCAACAGGTAAAATAGTTTCTGCAATTACTTCAACGGATAAGGTTTTACTGGATAGATCGTATATCCCAAAATTTGCAGGCGGCCTGACCAATGATTTCAAGTATAAGAACATTGATCTGAGTGTATTCCTGCAATTTGCGACAGATTTTTATGTCTATGACAATACCCGCAGGGCTTTGCTTGGACAAACGAACTTCAACAACTCTACTGAAATATTAAACAGCTGGACCACTCCCGGGCAAATTACCGATAACCAGAAACTATATTATGGTGATGCCACATCTACGCAGGCTTCAACAAGATTTCTGGAAAGAGGCGACTTTATCAGGGGCAAAAATTTGCAACTGGGCTATTCATTACCTGTAGCGATAGAAAGAAAGATGAGTTTATCACGTGTAAGAATTTATCTGCAGGTTCAGAATGCTTTTACCATTACCGGATATAAAGGTACAAACCCAGAGGTAAACAGCAATAATACCGGTTCATCCGATGCGGATAGGAATATCGGTGGCGGTGTAGATAGCTATACGCCTTATTTAGCACGTACTTATGCATTGGGATTAAATGTTGGGTTTTAATCACTATTAAATTTATTATTATGAAAAAAAGATTTTTATCATATATATCCTTAGCTGCGGCTGTTATCTTATTGCAGGCGGCATGTACAAAAGTGACCGATATACAGCCGGTGGACAGAATTTCCAGCGATTTATCTTTCACTACTCCGGATAAAATTAACGCTGATGTGATTGGTGTATATGATGGTTTGCAAAGTCCTGAATTTTTAGCAGGACGTTCATTGGTTTATAGTGATGTGTTAGGAGAAGATGTTATTGATATAACAGGCTTTTTTAATACCATTTTCCACTATACCATGCTGGCTTCCGATCCCTATGCTGCAAACGAATGGACCGCAGGTTATGCTGCTATACAAAAAGCAAACCGCGTAATTGAAGGTATACAGGCAAACCTGTCTGTAGCCGGGACATCGGCAAACACCTATATTGGAGAATGCAGGTTTGCACGGGCTTTAGCTATGCTTACACTGGTAGATCATTACGCACATCCCTATAATTTCACTGCAGATGCATCCCATCCAGGTATACCTGTAATTATCAAATCTTCTGTAAACTTTACCAGTGCAGATTTAGTGGCCAGAAATACAGTGGCTGAAGTTTATACACAAATGATTTCCGATTTACAGTTTGCAGAAGCCAATCTTCTAGCCAGCCAGGGTGATGCGAATGTACAACGTGCCAATAAATATGCAGCTTCTGCCTTACTGGCAAGGGTATATTTGTACAAAGGCGATTATGCCAATGCAAAATTGGAAGAGGAGAAGGTGATTGGAGCCGGTGTATATCGTTTAAATGCAGATCAGTCGGCCTCATTTGGGCCGGGTAATTATCAGAGTTCTGAAAGTGTATTCTCTATTTCAAACAATGCAAAGGACAATCCAAATACGAATAATGCTTTACCTATGCATTATTCTCCAATTTCAGCAGGAGGAAGGGGTGATCTGGTTATCTCTAAAACCTTTTTAAATCTGCCAGGTTTTGCTGCTGACGATAAGAGGAGGAAGCTGATGACTGTAAATGGAAACTATACTTATACGGCGAAGTATCCTGATGTAGCTACCAGAGGAGACTGGGCACCAATCATCAGGTATCCTGAGGTGCTGTTAACTGCAGCCGAAGCCTCAGTACGTCAAACCAATGTTGTTGACCAGACAGCTCTGGACAGGTTAAATCTGGTAAGAGACAGATCGAGGGTAAGTGCAACGCAATACACAATGGCTGGTTTTCCTACAGCTCAGTCGTTTATAGATGCCATATTACTGGAGAGAAGGATCGAACTGGCTTTTGAAGGTCATCGCATAGAAGATCTTGGAAGAAATAAACAAGGCGTAACCGGGAAACAGGCAGATGATTATTCACCTATAACACCTGTACCTTATGGTGCTGACCACCTGATTTTTCCTATACCTCAATATGATACTAAATTAAACGCTAACCTGAAACAAAATCCGGGTTATTAGATCTAAACCATAAAAAGGTGCTCTCCGGAATAGCGGGGGCACCTTTTTTTATATTTCGAATTTACCTGTTGGTCTGCTATTCATGCAGTACCAGAATAGCTTTAACCGTTTTATTCATCACCTGGTTCACTGTGCTGCGGGTAAATAAACGATAAACAATATTGTGATGGTGTTTTACCAGGCATAGGATATCGGTTTCATGTGATTCTATAAAGTCAATGATCCCATTCAATGCGCTACTGTTGTTAATAGAATTAAATTCCAGTTCAGTATGTTTGATCAGGTCTTTTAATTTTGCTTCGCCTGTCCGTACAGATTTTTCGTCAGTTTTTTCAGCAACATAAAGCACCTGCATTTTGGCCGGGCTGAATGCCTTTACCATTTCATTTAATGCGTTTACATCTTCGGCAGATAACCTGGTTTCAAAATCTGTAGCCAGCGTAATCATAGGAGCCTTGTTAAACTTGCTTTCCAATGGGATAATCAGTGTAGGTGTTTTTACTTTGGTTACCATCATGCTGGCGTTACTGCCAACAATCCCTGTAATTCCCGTGGAACCGGTAATTCCCATTACTAAAAGTTCTACCGGGTGCTGATCAACATAACGGGTGATTACATTTTTTAAAAAACCTACATCACATAAAGTAATCATATTAACAGTAGCCGCACCCGAACCGGCAAAGCCATCTGCCCATTCTTTTAAAGCCTGTCTTTTATTGGCATAATAATTTTCAATAAAAATGGCATTATAAGTGCTGTTATTGATTCCTTCGGTAGGATGTATAGCGTGTATAACACATATATCAAGGTGAAGAACCTTCGCTAATTCCACTGCATAAGCCATTGCATTGGCGGCGCTTTTTGAAAAATCGGTGGCAACAAGAATCTGTTTCATTTTCGATTTAAATAAATAAGTGAAATAACATAAACAATAACAGTGCTAAAATTATGGCTACTGGTAAGGTCAGTACCCAGGCTAACGCGATGTTCTTTAATGTTTTACTATTTAGATTTCCCTTACCGCCAGAGGCTACCATAGCTCCTGCGATCCCGCTGGATAATACATGGGTGGTACTCACTGGTAAGCCAAAGGCAGTACTTAATCCGATAGTGGAAGCGGCTACAATTTCTGAAGTAGCCCCTTGTGCGTAATTCAGGTGTTCATTACCTATTTTTTCTCCAATAGTTACTACAATGCGTTTCCAGCCGATCATGGTCCCCAGGCCCAGGGAGAGCGAAATGATCGCAATTACCCAAACAGGGGCGAAGTCAGTGACGTGTTCCAGCTCCTTTGATGTAGCGTTAAGTGTAGCCCTATCATTTTGTGGAAGACTGCTTTTTTCATCTTTAACTATCGCCTTAATATCTTTGATAACACTTTCAAGCTGTTTGCGGTAGCTGTATGTTTTGGCTACATCTTTTTCATTTTTAGCAGCAAGAGAAACCTTAGCCTGGTCAATTTCCACGATAAGTTTTCCAAGAGCGTTCTTTTGACCTGGATCCCTGGTAATAGTTTTGTTTAGAACCTGTTCGGTTTGGTTAAAGGCGGTTAATACCTTCGCATTGGGTATGGTGTGGTTTACAGCAAATCTGGCTGGTAAAAAGGCAATTAGTATCAGCATAAACAAACCCACTCCTTTTTGTCCGTCGTTACTGCCGTGAAAAAAGCTAACCAGGGTACAGGTAGTAATAAGTAACAGCCTGATGTGAATAGGAGGGCGGTCGTTTTCCCCGGAAGGGATATGGAACAGGGCATGAGATTTAGTCACATGTTTTAAAAATAACATCAGTAAGGCTGCGGCACCAAATCCAATGATTGGAGATAAGATCAGTGATAAACCTATTTCCCCGGCTTTATCCCAGTTAACACCGGGGCCGTTATAATACCAGGTGAAGGCCAAGCCGGCGCCGATCATTGCACCAATCATGGTGTGTGAGCTTGAACAGGGAATGCCCAGGTACCAGGTACCGAGGTTCCATATGATAGAGGCCAACAGGACAGATAACACTAAACAAGCCCCCACGCTTACCGGAAGGGTCATGAGTGCATCAAGTGGCACCAGTTTTAAAATGCCCATTGCTACAGTAACCCCGCCCAGGAATACCCCTAAGAAATTCCATAATCCAGACCACGGAATTGCATAAACAGGTTTTAGTGCTTTTGTATAGATGACAGTAGCAACGGCATTTGCTGTATCATGAAATCCATTGACAAATTCAAAACCCGCTACAGCGAGTAAACAGATGATAAAAACTACCAGTAAATAGCCGCTGAGGTCAACACGGCCCATAAAGGGAAAGGTAACTGCAAGAATTGAAAGATACATAGGCTTGTGTTTACAATTGGCAAATCGTTAATAATCTGCTGCTTATATCAAATAAACACAACGCATATTTATTTAGGGCTAATTTTAGATTAACAAAATATTACTCTTTTATTGATTGTTGCAAAATTATTCGGGGAAAGCTTGTTAAGAACATTTAATACCCTGTTTTTTTTGACTAATTCCAAAATAATAATGGATTGATTTGTAAGGTATCTTTTTTCGAAAAATTTCTTGGTGAATATTTTGCAAATACAGTTTAAAGAAGAAAATGTTTTATTCTACTTATAAATAAGGCGGGTTATTGAAATTAGTAGCGTTATAAGTAGTTTTTTCCTGGTGTCTAAGTGGCTTTATTTGGAGTTATATCAAGATTTTGCTGTTTATGTAAAATTTATGTTAACATCCGGTATGTTCTGGCAAATTTTATGATAAAAATGCTTTCAATCATTCTATAGATTTATAAAATCGAACATTCTTGTTTGTTAAAACAAAACACACCAATAACCTAAACCTAGTTTTATGAATCAAAAGCTACTACTCAAAAAAATTATTTTTTCTTGTATTTGTGCTCTTTTCTTCTGCGGGTCTGCCTTTTCACAGACTATAGTACTGAAAGGGAAAGTGACAGATACAAAAGGAATCGGACTTCCCGGTGTATCCGTTAAGATCAAAGGAACCACCAAAGGAACTTTGACAGGTGCCGACGGTGCATTTTCTCTTCCTTACAAAGGAGAGGCTACATTAATTATCTCAGCAATTAGCTACACCACCAAAGAAATAGCGCTCTCATCGCAAAAAAACCTTACTGTTTCCTTAGAAGAAGATAACCAAAACCTGGATGAGGTTGTGGTAACGGCCCTGGGGATCAAGAGGGAAAAAAGAATGTTAACCTACGCTTCTACTGAAATTAAAAGTGACGAGCTGGTTCAAACCAAAGAGCCCAATCTTGTCAATGCACTGGCAGGTAAAGCATCGGGTGTTCAGGTAACCAGTTCCTCTGGTAGCCCAGGTAGTTCATCCAGGATTGTTATTCGTGGTGGATCATCACTATATGGTAACAATCAGGCTTTAATGGTAATTGATGGTATCCCTGTAGATAACAGCGAAACTGGAAATATTGCTTCAGGACCAGGTACAAACCGTATCGCAGATTTAGACCCTTCCATCGTTGAAAGCATGAACATCCTTAAAGGTAGTGCAGCAACAGCTTTATATGGTTCTGCCGGTGCAAATGGTGTGATCATCATTACCACTAAAAACGGTGGTGGCAGTAAAAAACCAACGATCAACTTTTCTTCAGACTTCTCTGTGGAAACGGCGATCATCCCTCAGATTCAGAATAAATACTCATTGGGTACCAATGGTGTATATTATGACGGCGTAACGAACAAAACCAGTACTTCTTGGGGGGCTGAAATGGACACCTTAATGATCAATGGTGCTAAAGCTAAAGTTTACGATCAGTCGGCTTTGTTTTTTCAAACTGGAAAAACCTACAACAATACCTTTAATATAGGTGGTGGCAGCGGAGAAAGCAACAGCTATTTTATTTCTTACGGAAACTTTAATCAAACCGGAACAGTACCAACAACAAAATATGTAAGAAATTCATTTTTTGGTAAGTATAGTGCCAAAATTTTAAAGAACTTAAATACTACTTTCTCCCTGAATTATACGAACTCAAATAAGAGCAGTCTTCCTGAAGGTTATGATCTGGGCAGTCCGGTGTGGACTATTTTCACTGCTCCTGTTTCTTATGACCTGCAGCCTTCTACCAATGCTGACGGAACGCAGCGTTTGTTTCGTTATTCAAGGAACAATCCATATTGGGTAGAAAATAATGTAGGTCAAACTGCAGCAGTAAACCGTTTCATGCCAACTTTTAATGCAGATTACAAACCTATCTCATGGTTAACGATCACAGAAAGATTTGGGGCAGACGTTTACACTGAACAGGATAACTACCATGAAAATGTTGGATCAGTTAGTAATCCTACAGGAAGAATCACTGTCAGCAATAATATTTTCAGACAATTTAATAATGATTTGATCGCAAGTGCAAGTCACCAATCCGGAGATTTTACCTTCGATGGTATATTGGGTAACAACGTTTTTTCACAATACTCTGAAAACTCCTACGGTAACGGTTTAGGGCTTACTGTAGCAGGTTTAAATAACATCAGTTCTGCATCTACTGTTACTTATACTGAAAACCATTATTTACAACGTAAGATTGGGTTCTATTTACAGGGCAATATCGATTACAAACACTTCTTGGAATTATCCCTGACAGGAAGATACGATGGTAATTCTGTACTGGCCGAAGGCAATAACTTTTATCCTTACGGATCTGCAGCAACAAGTTTTATCCTTTCTCAATTTTTTAATGATGGATTGAAGAAAGTAATGAACCTGGCCAAAATCCGCGTTTCATACGGTACTGTGGGTAATGACGGTAGTATTTCTCCTTACTCTTTAACTACAACTTACCTTACACAGTCGGGTGGTTCATCTGTTCGTAACATTAACTTCCCTTATGCAGGACAGTCAGGATTTTTACTCAACCAGACTTTAGCCAATGCAACATTAAAAAATGAGCGTCTGGATGAATTTGAAGCAGGTTTTGAAACTGGTTTCCTAAACAACAGGATTACTTTTGAAGGATCTTTTTATTCTAAAAATACAATAGGTGGTATTATCCCTACGGTAGGAATTGCCCCTTCTTCAGGATATGCCTATACCACGGTGAATTCTGCACAATTGCAAATCAGGGGTATGGAAGCCTCAATGAATATCGTTCCGGTAAAATCTAAAGACTTCCAGTGGGACATGACTTTAAACTGGTCAAAATACAAAAGTACAGTGGCTGAGATCTATCCTGGTATAGACCAGATTGCCAATGGTTTTACCACTATTGTTAAAGGACAATCTTACGGAACTATCGTAGGTACCCGTTACGCACGCAGTGCTTCAGGTAAAATCCTGACCGACGCTTCAGGTTTACCAGTTGCAGATGCTACACAAGGCATTATCGGTAACATCATTCCGAAATACATGGCCAGCATCAACAATAACTTCAGGTACAAACAATGGAATGCAAGTTTTTTCTTTGACTTCAAAAAAGGCGGGGATATCCAGAATAATGTAGATAGTTACGGGTATTTCTATGGAACGCCAAAGGTTACCGAAAACAGGGCACCAAGAGTAGTTGATGGTATCAATGAAGATACAGGATTGCCAAATACAGTTTCAGTAACAGGCCAAGCTTATTATCAGCGTTTAAATGGTATTACAGAATCAGTAATTCAGGATGGTACTTACCTGAAACTGAGAAATGCAAGTATCGGTTATAACATTAATCCTTCGAGTTTAAAGAAAGGCCCTTTCAAAGCGATATCATTGACTGTAACAGGACGTAACCTTTGGATCTATGCACCTCACTTTACCGGTGGCGACCCTGAAGTAAGTTCATTTGGTTCTTCAAATGGTTCACAAGGTATTTATTCCTTCTCTGTTCCTACTTCACGTTCTTTTGACCTTAGCCTGAAATTAACCCTGTAGTTCTACCTTAATTCAATTATCATGAAAAAAATATATATATTATTTCTGTCCTGCGGTCTGATCGGATTCAGCGGATGTAAGAAATTTGTGGATGTCAATCAGAATCCTAATAGCCCTACAGTAGTATCAGAAGGATTGATCCTGTCTCCTGTAGAGACTTCTATCTCTTCCAGCTTATATGCGGGAAATGCGAGTAATATCGTATTGGAATATATGCAGGTAATGGCATTGAACCAGCCTTATCCTAATGCAGGTACTTACCTGATGTACAATTACGACATCAATGGCGACTGGACTACATTGTACACTACAGAATTGAACAACCTGATTGTGCTGACTAAAAAAGCACAAACTAATGGTAACTATAACTATTCGGGAATTTCTCAGATCCTGACTGCTTATTGTTTAGGTACGGGTACAGATTTTTGGGGTGATATGCCTTACTCTCGGGCATTCCAGGGAATTGCTAACCTGAAACCGGCTTATGATACGCAAAAACAAATCTATGCAAGCATCCAAACTTTATTGGACGCCGGAATAGCTGACATTGCTAAAAACTCAGGGACTGCACCAGGTGCAGATGATTTCTATTATGGAGGTAACATGGCTGCATGGACCAGATTGGCCCACACGTTAAAAGCCCGTTATTACATGCACTTAACTAAAGCCCCGGGAAATACTGCCGCAGGACAAGCACAATTGGCTTTAACTGAACTAGCTAATGGAATGGCGTCTACCAGCGATGATATGAGAATGACGTATACCGGTTCTGCAGGTACAGAAAATCCTTTTCAGCAGGATTTTATCTCTTCTGCTACGATGATCCTGAATACTACTTTTGTTGATGGATTTAAAACACGTAATGATCCTCGTTTAAGTAAAATGGTTGCACCAGCTAC
Organism: Pedobacter sp. L105; assembly: GCF_009765875.1. Taxonomy (GTDB): domain Bacteria; phylum Bacteroidota; class Bacteroidia; order Sphingobacteriales; family Sphingobacteriaceae; genus Pedobacter. Next base: position 623,938 of record NZ_LMUP01000008.1, on the reverse strand, counting down.
TGAAACAGGATTGTATACAGGACGTACCATCGGATTAGATGGAATTGGTGATCTGGAAACCTATTCACGTCCAAGTGATTATTATGCAGGGATTGGGGCAAATGTTTACATGGCTACTTATGAAGAAGCTTTGTTCACTAAAGCAGAAGCAACTTATTATGTTTCAGGATATGCTGCTGCAGCACCGATCTACCAGTTGGCGATCAATACGCACATGACTAGAATGGGTGTGAGCAGTGCTGATGCAGCTACGTATATCGCTTCCAGGGCGTTAACCAGCAGCAATGCTTTAGAGTTGATCATCGAAGAAAAAGGTATTCCTAATTTCTTATCTACAGAAACATGGGTTGACTGGAGAAGAACAGGATATCCGCCTTTGACAAAAGTATTAAACGCATTATCTGATATTCCACGTCGTTTATTATATCCTCAGGTGGAAGAAACTTCTAATCCTCAGGCGGTTCAGTCGGCTAAGCTGACAGACAGATTGTGGTGGGATGCTGCTCAGTAGATTCATTTAATTTTTTCATAAAACCCCTTCAGGAGCTAAATTCCCGGAGGGTTTTTTTTATGTGAAGGATTTAATAGTTAATAAACGGCTACTATGAAACAATTTATGGGTTAAATTTTAATGTACTCAACGCTATTTTTACAATCATCCTTATCATCAACTCACCATGATCTATACCTTCCAGTTGACAGCTGCTGATTTCAAAAAAGCCATTGGTTTGATGGCGACAGCATTTTTGTTCTCATTTTCCCTTCATGCCCAGGGAACCCTTCAGGATTACCAGCGTGCCGAGACCTTAAACGGCCAAATGCAGCACGCGGTGTACAACTCACCAGAAAATATACAATGGATAGAAGGTCAGCATAAATTTCTATATAGCGTGTTTACGCCTCAGGGCAGACAATATATTATGGTAGATGCTGCAGGATTGAGTCGGCAGCCTGCCTTTGATCAGGCAAAACTGGCCCAATCTTTATCTTCAGTTACAGGAAAACCGGTAGAAGCTGGTCAGCTGGAGCTTAGCAACCTGAATATTATTGCTAACGGCCAGCAACTGGTGTTCCGTGCAAACGGAAAAGACTGGACCTGCAACCTGGCAGATTATCAGTGCACTGAAGTAAAAAAGCAAAAGACAGGACTGGTGGATCATGATGATCCTGAGGATGATGACCCCAAGGGCAAAAGTGTAACCTCACCTGACGGCAAATGGATTGCTTACATCAGGAATTACAATGTTTATATCCATGCTGCGGCAGACGAGAAAGATGAGTATCAGTTAAGTTTTGACGGTTCTGAAGGTGATTATTATTCTCCTCAGCTGAGTTGGTCTCCTGATGCACAAAAACTGGCTACCAATAAAATAAGAGTTAACAAACCACATTGGGTATACCTGATCGAATCTTCCCCCAAAGATCAGCTGCAACCTAAATTACATACGCGCAATTATCTTAAACCGGGTGATGCGCTGTCACAAAAGCAACCTTCGCTTTTTATCGTAAAAACAAAAAAACAAGTAGCCGTAGATCTTTCACTCATTCCCGCTCAATACAGTTTATCATCGCCTGAATGGCATAAAGACAGCCGCTCTTTTACTTTTGAATATAACCAGCGTGGCCACCAGGAATATAAAGTGATGGAAGTGGATGCTACTACGGGTAAAGTGAATACTTTGATTGACGAAACCAGTAAAACCTTTATCAATTACAGTGGCAGGCATTACCGCTATGACATAGCAGATGGTAAGGAAATTATCTGGGCTTCTGAGCGTGATGGCTGGAACCACCTTTACCTGTATGATGGGCATGGGAAATTAAAAAACCAGATCACTAAAGGCAACTGGGTAATGAGAGAGGTGGTTAACGTTGATGAAAAGAAACGTCAGCTGATCTTTAGCGCCAGCGGACGCAATGCGGACCAGGACCCTTACTTTTTACAATACTACCGGATCAACTTTGATGGTTCGGGATTAAAAGCCCTGACTACAGAAAATGCCAACCATAAAGTGGTATTCTCTCCCGATTTTAGTTATTTCGAAGATACTTATTCCAGGGTTGATATGGCACCAGTTTCGGTACTGAGGAGTGCTGCCGATGGTAAAATTATCATGCCGCTTGAAAAAGGTGATATCTCTCCGCTATTAGCTAGCGGATGGAAACTGCCTGAAGTATTTACAGCAAAAGGCAGGGATGGTAAAACTGATATCTGGGGAATTATCATCCGTCCAAGCAATTTTGACCCTGCTAAAAAATATCCTGTGATAGAATATATTTATGCAGGCCCGCAGGATTCATTTGTACCCAAAAACTTTGTTACTGATTCCCGCGGTTCGCTGCATGAAATGGCCGAACTGGGATTTATTATTGTTCAGATAGATGGTATGGGCACGGCAAACCGTTCCAAAGCTTTTCATGACGTGTGCTGGAAAGACCTGAAAGATGCAGGTTTTCCAGACCGTATCGCCTGGATGAAATCAGCTGCAAAGCAATACAGTTATATGGACCTGGACCGTGTAGGGATCTGGGGTAATTCTGCCGGTGGACAAAATTCTGCGGGTGCCCTTCTTTTTCATCCTGAATTTTACAAAGTTGCCGTTTCTTCTTCTGGTTGTCATGATAACCGCATGGATAAGATCTGGTGGAATGAGCAGTGGATGGGTTATCCGATAGGAAAACAATATGAAGAGTCTTCCAATGTGACCAATGCTTATCGCCTGCAAGGAAAATTATTACTGATCTTAGGTGAAATGGACGAAAATGTAGATCCTTCTTCTACTATACAGTTAATTAATGCCCTGGTAAAGGCCAATAAGAATTTCGACTTTCTGGAAATCCCTGGTATGGGGCATTCACTGGGTGGAGATTATGGAGAACACAAGAGAAGGGATTTCTTTGTGAAACACTTATTGGGGGTAGACCCTCCGGAATGGACCTGGAAACAAAGTATCTCTGTTCCAAAACCTTAAATTTTACGCTTTCATTTATTCTTTAACTTATGGTTTTTAAAAATAAACGCTCTTTCCAGAAAACTTCACTGGTTGTTCTGGCATTCATCGCCCTGTTGGGAGATGCTGCTGCTTATGGGCAGACAGTTTCAATATGGAAAAAGATAGAAGATAAACCTGCTACCTTAAATATCGCTGAGGGCGTGATAACGATCAATACCTCGGCTTTTCAGCTGAAACTGCTGAAATCGTCACAAACGGTTGCAGCGCTTGATCCAAATACAGATAAAAGTTTTGATTTTACGCCTGGAGAAGTGCTGGAAAAAAGAAGCCGTGATGGCCTCTATCACCTTGGTGATTTAAACCTTCGGTTCAGGACAAACTTGTCGGGAGAATGGCGTAAGATTTCTACGGCTGCTAAAAGGGGGGATGTCACTGCGCTCAAGACCGGAGGTAATATCCTGGCTGCGGCAGATCTGTCTGGTACTTTACCCAACGATATTCCTTTTGAAATCAAAAGATACTGGGAGCTGATCAACGGAGAACTTGTTTTACATTTTAACGTTAAAAATAAAAGTACCCAGCCTGTTGAAATAGGCGGTTTCGGTATGCCTGTGATCTTCAATAATGTGATGATCGATAAAACACTGGAGCAAACGCATGCACAAAATGTTTTTTATGATCCCTATATAGGAAAGGATGCCGGTTATTTGCAGGTTACCCGTTTAACAGGTAAGGGACAGGTGTTATTGGTGGTGCCTTACGGAAAGACTCCTTTTGAGGCTTACAATCCTTTGCTGGATGATCCTACGCCAAGGGGAATTACCTTTGAAGGTTTTTATGAGTGGATGGCGTTGAGTAAGGCCAATGCCGAGCAGGACTGGAAAGCTGCTGAGCCATGGAATACACCCACTGCATTGATTTTAAAATCCGGCGAATCAAAAGATTACGGGTTGAAGTTTATCCTGGCAGATTCAATCAGGGGTATAGAAAAAAGGCTGGTTGAAGAAAAACGTCCTGTTGCAGTAGGTATTCCTGGTTATGTGATCCCTGAAGATATAGATGCTAAATTATTTCTGAATTATCCTTCAAAAGTAAGTGTTATTGAAACGTTTCCTGCCAATGCAATTACCTTTACCGCACTGGCAACTACGCCTAAAGGATGGAAAAGTTATCAGCTTAAAGGGAATACCTGGGGCAGGGTAAGGGTAACAGTCAACTATGAAGATGGAACTTCACAGACCATTCAGTATAAGGTGATCAAACCTGAAACGAAAGTGATAGATGATTTCGGTCGCTTTTTGACTCATGAACAATGGTTCCAGGATAAAAATGACTTTTTTGGGCGTAATAACTCTGTTATCAGTTATGATATTGAAAAAAAACAACAGGTTAAAGAAGATAGCCGTGCCTGGATTGCAGGGTTAAGTGATGAAGGCGGAGCCGGCGGATGGCTGGGCGCCATGATGAAAGAACTGGTTCGTCCGGATAAGGAAGAGATTGAGAAACTGCAACTGTTTGCAAACCACACTTTATGGGGCGGATTACAGCACAGTGAGGGGGCAGAGAAATATGGGGTTAAAAAAAGTATGTTTTATTATCAGCCAGATTCTGTACCCGCAGGAACGTATAGCAAAGATATCAATTACAAAACCTGGGCAGCATGGAACCACGTTGCAGCAAATGATATTGGCCGTTCTTACAATTATCCGCATGTTGCAGCAGCACATTGGGTGCTTTACCGCCTGGCCCGCAACCATACCGGCCTGGTTACAGAGAAAAAATGGGACTGGCATCTGGATAATGCTTACCAGACGACGATGGCGATGGTTAACCTGGCTCCATATTATGTTCAGTTCGGACAGATGGAAGGAAGTGTGTTTTATTATATCCTGATGGATCTGAAAGCCGAAGGCTGGAATGATAAAGCGGCTATACTGGAAGCTGCCATGAAAAAACGTGCTGAACACTGGCATACGCTTGATTTCCCTTTTGGAAGTGAAATGCCATGGGATTCTACGGGTCAGGAAGAAGTTTATGTATGGTCAGACTATTTCGGTTATAAAGATAAAGCAGATGTCACTTTAAATGCAATCCTGGGTTATATGCCAACTATCCCACACTGGGGATACAACGGCAGTGCGCGCCGATATTGGGACTTTTTATATGGAGGTAAATTATCAAGGGTAGAACGTCAGCTGCACCATTATGGTTCAAGTCTGAATGCTATTCCAGTTTTGGATGCTTACAGGAGGTATCCTAAGGATCTTTATTTATTGCGCGTAGGTTATGGCGGTTTGATGGGTTCTATTTCCAATATTACCCAGGAGGGTTTTGGATCGGCCGCATTCCATTCTTTCCCTTCTACGTTAAAGATAGACGGTTTATCAGGAGATTATGGTTCTGGCTTTTATGGTTATGCTGTAAATACAGCTACCTATATCACTCACGATGACGAATTTGGCTGGCTTGCCTTTGGCGGTAACCTGAAAACAGCGGGCGACTGGGTAACCACTAAGATCACTACTGCAGAGAGATCAAAAGTGTTTGTAGCACCTGCAGGCATCTGGCTCACCCTGGATGCGGGAACGTTTAATACGGTGTCTTTTAACCTGAAAACAGCCGAGATCAAGTTGTCACTGGATGCGGCTGACGGCCATACGCCTGTTGCTTATTTAAGAATGAGCCAGACTACTCCGGAAGCAGGGGCAAAATATATGATTAAAGGGAAACTGAGAGAACAGCGTGGTGCTTATGTTGTTCCTTTGAAAAATAAAGAAGTTGTTGTTGAAATGATTAAGCTTTAGTTTGGATAAAGTTTGGTTCTTTATCTATCCAAATTTGAAGCAATACAAAACCATATTGAGTCCATGTTTTTACGGCAAAAACATGGACTTGACTTGGACTAGATATGGACTGGATATGGATACGATAACAATTAAAGCTAGCCCAGACTAAAAGGAAATCCTGATCTGATGAGGGCATAAAAAAACCCGGATGTGGTATGCATCCGGGTTTTTGCCATTTGAATAATAATGGCGAATAAGATTAATATTATTTAAATAGCTCCTGCAGATCTCTGTCTGCTGTAGGAATCTTTTTCAGAAAATCGTCAAAACCTGTTACTTCCTGCGAGCTGTACATTCCGTAAGCATCCATGATATAGCCAATCTGTCCATCTTTATCTTCTAATAAATAAAGTACAGAATTATCGGCCGGATCTGAATCACCTTCAAAACGGTAAGTTTTTATGATGGTCAGATCTTCTGGATTGTAAATTTTATTAAAACCAACTCCTTGCATTTTGCCATGGTCGGTCATTTTGATTTCGTTATCTAAACCTTTTTGCCTTAATCTTTCTAAGATTTGGCTAAGTGTGTTCATTTCTATTGGCTGTTCCATAATACAGATTGTTTCCCTATTAAACAAAGCCCTCTATAAATGGTTTTTCATTTCTTTTTTATTCTGTCAGCTTATATTTTGTGATCAGATCAAGCAATACGCCATTTGTCCAGCCAAATCCATCCTGGGAAGCATATTCTCCGCCTCCGGCTTTCAGCTGAAGGTCAACTACGTTGTATTTCTCCATTAATTTACCTGTATTGTGATAAACCCGCGTATTTAAAGTTACCCAACGGGTAGCAATATCCCTGGCCTCCTGATGTTCCCCGTAATTTTCCAGCCCGCTAATCGATATCCATTGCAATGGCGCCCATCCATTTGGTGCATCCCATTGCTGGTGGGTATTTTCGAGGGTGGTGGTTAAGCCGCCGGGTTTTAAAAATTTGTGCAGTAAAGTGGCTTCTGCCAGTTTTGCCTGTTCCTGGTTAGCGAGTCTGAAAAATAAGGGATACATACCGGCAAGACTGATCATAGGAGACTGCTGTTTGGTTTTGCTGTTGTAATCGGTGTACCAGGCCTGCTGCGGCGACCAAAAATACTTTTGTATACTGATTGCTCTCTTTTGTGCTAAAGTCTTGTAGAGCGCCTCTTTTGTTCTGTCATGTTTCAGGCCATAACATTTTGCAAGGGTAATTTCCAGGTGGTACATCAGGCAGTTCAAATCTACCGGGACAATTTTAGTAGTTTGCATGGTTTTTAGCTGTATACCGTCGCTCAGCCACCTGCTGCTGAAATCCCATCCGCTTTCTGCTGCCGAGCGTACATCACGGTAAAGCTCCGGATTGTTCTCTCCTTTTTCTTTGGTGATCAAAACATCCTCTTTATAAGATTCCTGTCGCGGGATGTTTAGCTGGTCGTAATATCTGTTCAGCAAGCTTCCATCTGGCATCTGAACAACATGTTTGGTAGGGGCAGACCTGTCCATCCAATAAGCATATTCCTTTTCCAGATCGGGAAGATATTCTGTGTAAGCCTGTTTGCCTTTTATTTCAGCAAGGAGGTCTATCATCAGGGAAAAAAATGGTGGTTGCGACCGGCTGAGGTAATAGTTTCGGTTTCCATTAGGGATATGTCCGTATTGATCAATCAGGTAAGCGAAGTTTCTGATAATATTTTCTATGGTTGTGTTTTGTCCGGAAACTTTAAGACCCAGCATGGTGAAATAGCTATCCCAGTAATAGACCTCCCTGAAGCGCCCTCCGGGCACGATATAAGCATAGGGTAAACGAAGCAGGCTGCTGTTGGCTACTGGTGCTGATGGATTACGGCGCAGTGCTGTCCATAATTCATTGATATGGGTTACTACAGGTTTGTCTTTATGGATTACCGTAGTGTTGACCGTGTCGGGATAAATGAAATTGGCAGAAACAAAGTTTTTAAGGTTAAAAGCTTTCCCTGATCTTTTGAGCCGCAGGTAGTCTGCCAGAATAAGCTTTGGGTTTCTTTTGGGTATACAGTCCACAAAGGTTTTACCGTCTTTTAGCGTGTTTTGCAGTTGTACATCAGTAAATAACTGGCCATAAAGCTGATCTGGTGTTTTTATCTGCTGGGCATCAGTTTTTCCAAACTGAAGTGCAATAAACAGGAGTAATATAAATTTGCGCATGTAAGTTCTTTTAGCCTAAACAATATAAAATGGCTTTTGATGCGCAATTAGTAAATAAACTTTTGTGAATGGAGTGATAATTGTGTAAACAGATTTGTTTATATTTGCATTATGATTAATCCGCTATCTGTTCTTAAAGGGATTCATCCAGGAGTATTTTTGGAAAGGGAGCTTAAAAAAAGAAATTTAAGCAAAGGGCGTTTTGCGCTTTCTGTGAATGAGTATCCCCAAACGATAGGTGCAATTACCAATGAAAAAAGAGCTATGAATACGGCTTTGTCATTAAAAATCGAAGAAGCTCTAGGATTAGAAGAAGGTACATTAATGACGCTACAGGTATTTTATGATATCAAAAAAGAAAAGCAAAAGAACAAAATTTGTAATGGACCTGATATCTCTTTAATTCGGCCTTCATTGTTTTGGGATACACCTATTGCCAAAATTGATTGGGATAATCAAAAAAAATCAGTGATAAGAAGGATTTTTGAACGGGGGAATGAACAGGAAAAACAAGAAATCGTAAGATTTTACGGTAATGATATTGTGTCAGATATTATTGGGCAGCTTAGTCCTGATCAGCAGTTACCATTGTCAGGAAGGACTAATTAATATATGTTATATTGGAATACTGTAAACGACTTATTGAAAAAAAGCTTGTTAATATTAATGGATTCAAGGGAATTTTCAGAATTTCGTTTGGTAGGCGGAACATCACTTAGTCTCCAGATTGGACATCGAATGTCTGTAGATATTGATTTATTTACGGATGCAACTTATGGATCTATTGACTTCGAAACTATCGATGATTTTTTAATCTCTCAATTCTCTTACGTAGATACATCATTTGGAATATTACCAGGTATGGGACGTTCTTATCTCATCGGAGCCGATAAAGATCACTCTATCAAATTAGATATTTTTTACACAACAGAAGATTTTATAAAAGAACCTGTCATAGAAGAGGGGATAAGAATGGCAACTGTTGAAGATATTATTGCTATGAAGGTAGATGTGATTTCCAGAGGAGGACGTAAAAAAGATTTCTGGGATTTGCATGAGCTATTAAATGATTATCCGATTGCACAAATGCTGGCATTACATGAAAAAAGATCTCCGTATAACCATGTAAGGGAAAGTATAATCAATAATTTTAGAGATTTTGCCGAGGCTGATTATGATTTTGAACCATTATGTTTAAGAGGAAAGCACTGGGAACTAATAAAATTGGATTTTTTAGAGGCGCTCGAAAAAGCTGGATTATAAACATTGATACGATTGAAAGCAATGAAAAAGGGGTATCCAGTTATCCCGGATACCCCTTTTTCAAAAATATGATCTAGTCTTATAAAGAAAACGCTTTCTTCACAGTTTCTACGTAGTCTAATTTTTCCCAGGTAAATAATTCTACTTCAATTGCAGTTTCTTCACCGTTTGAAGCCCTGAAAACTTTAGTAACCACTTCGTTCTTTTTACCAAAGTGACCATAAGCCGCAGTTTCTGAATAAATAGGGTTACGCAGTTTGAAACGGGTTTCAATGCCGTATGGGGTCATGTCAAAAATCTTTTCTACCTCTTTAGCGATATCACCATCTGTGAGGGTTTTTCCTGATGCGTCTTTTACATGTGCCGTTCCATAAGTATTCACGTAAATACCCATTGGTTGTGCAACACCGATCGCATAAGATACCTGTACCAAAACTTCGTCAGCAACACCAGCTGCAACTAAATTTTTGGCAATATGTCTGGTAGCATAAGCAGCAGAGCGGTCTACTTTAGAAGGATCTTTTCCTGAGAATGCACCACCACCGTGGGCACCTTTTCCGCCGTAAGTATCAACAATGATCTTTCTTCCTGTTAAACCGGTATCGCCATGGGGCCCGCCGATCACAAATTTGCCGGTTGGGTTGATATGGTATTTTATATCCTTGTTAAATAAGTGGGTGAACTGAGGATATTGGCTGGAAACACGTGGAATTAAAATTTCGATAATATCTTCTTTGATCCTTTTCAGCATCAATACTTCCTCGTCAAAATCATCATGTTGTGTAGAAACAACGATAGAATCGATTCTTACCGGCTCGTTGGCATCGTTATATTCTAAAGTAACCTGTGATTTGGCATCGGGACGAAGATATTGGATTTCGCTGTTTTCACGACGTATAGCCGCCAGCTCGATCAGGATCTTGTGGGCAAGGTCAAGCGCTAAAGGCATATAATTATCAGTTTCCCTTGTGGCATAACCAAACATCATCCCCTGGTCACCAGCTCCCTGTGTAGTTTTATCTGCTTTATCTACGCCCTGGTTAATATCAGGAGATTGTTCGTGAATAGCGGATAATACACTGCAGGAATTGCTGTCAAACATGTATTCGCCTTTGGTATAGCCAATTTTACTGATGACCTCTCTTGCGATCTTCTGTACATCAAGATAGGCTTTTGATTTTACTTCACCAGCCAGGAAAACCTGACCAGTAGTTACCAATGTTTCGCAGGCAACCTTTGATTCTGGGTCGAATGCTAAAAAATTATCAATCAGGGCATCTGAGATTTGATCTGCAACTTTATCCGGATGGCCTTCAGAAACTGATTCTGATGTAAATAAATACGACATTTTAAATAATTAATTTTTAATCAACAATTATATAAAATGGATAATGATCCTGCTTAACAGGCAGTAAAAGGAAGTGTATGAATGGTTAGCACTTTTTTTTACGTGGTTGCAATCCAGTTATGCTTACATAACATCGCAAATCAGTCCACCTTAGTTGCGCAAAATTACTATATATATTCAAATTAGTCAAAAAATATCAATTATTTTGTACCGTAATTAATTTAGACACTTTGGTAAAGCTGAACATCCTATTTATTATTAATCCTATATCTGGTGGTAAGGAGAAATTAAAGATACCTGCCATCATAGATGCAAACCTGGACCGCTCTAAGTTTAATCCGAATTTTAGCTTTACAGAATATGTTGGCCATGCGGCTGAGATTGCCGAAGAAGCTGCAAATAAAAATTTCGACGTGATCGTTGCTGTAGGCGGCGATGGGACGATCAATGAAATTGCCGGCAAGGTGATGCAGCAGGACAAAATACTGGGTGTTATTCCCTTTGGTTCGGGAAATGGTCTGGCCAGGTTCCTGAAGATACCGATGAATACCGCGAAATCTATTCAGGTGATCAACCAGATGAAGGTGAAGAAAATAGATACGGGCACATTCAATGGGAAATTTTTCTTTAACATGGCTGGAATGGGGTTTGATGCACATATCAGTTCTGTTTTTGTAGGCAACAAAAAGAGAGGACTAACGGGTTATCTGAAGCTGGGCCTCAAAGAAATGATCAATTATAAGCCTGAAACTTACAACTTAACGATCGATGGCGTAAGTTATACCAGAAAAGCATTTGTAGTCAGCGTAGCCAATTCATCCCAGTATGGAAATAATGCACATGTATCTCCGAAGGCCTCAATCACAGATGGGCTGCTGGATGTTTGCGTCGTTAAATCCTTTCCGTTGTACAAAATCCCGCTGCTGGCTTACCAGATGCTGAGTGCAAGTACAGATCAGTCAGCTATGGTAGAGATCATCAGGGGTAAAGATATTCATATTTCAAGACCGGCAGATGCTGCCATTCATATTGACGGAGAACCTTATTTTATGGGAAAAGAAATTGCGGTTACCGTTTCGCCGCTTTCCCTGAATGTAATTGTTCCTGCCGATTAAAATTATAACCATGAGCAATCCTAAGAAAAAATCTTTGAGCGACCTGGGCGGAATTATGTATTCTACAGATCCTTCATTCAGTTATGACAATGACAGCGAAGCTGTAGAGGAAAGCCTTCCGAATAACCAGCAGGACCTGAGGGTAACGCTGGACCGTAAAAACAGGGGCGGTAAGGCCGTTACGCTGATCACCGGTTACCGTGGCAGCCCTACTGAACTGGAGCAATTGTCAAAGGTGCTAAAGACCAAATGCGGGGTAGGAGGGAGTGCCAAAGACGGAGAGATCATCATCCAGGGAGATTTTAGGGATAAGGTAGTTTTGATGCTGCAAAAAGATGGCTACAAAGTTAAAAAATCAGGTGGCTAAAATACATTGCAAATATATGTATGTCAGTACTTTACGTGTTAGTGTAAATATTACAGTATTAAATTTTTTAGCAAAAAAACATCTTTTATAACTAAATATCTCCTTAGCTTTGCCGTACCAAATATTCTTGTATGAGCAAAGTTTTACTGCCTGAACCAGGTCTGTCCTGGTTAAATTTGGGCAATGAGTATGCATTGTATCAGTTAAGCGCAGCTGAACTGATAGAAGAAGCTATCAAAAATGGCGAGGGAAGCCTTTCATCAAATGGTGCCTTGGCCATAGATACAGGTAAATTTACAGGCCGTTCTCCTAAAGACAGATTTATTGTTTTGGATGATCTAACGCGGGACACTGTTTGGTGGGGAGATATTAACATCAGGTTTAGCACCACAGATTTTGATGTTTTACTGGATAAGGTCTGTGCACATCTGAATAAAAAGAACTTTTATGTAAGGGATGCCTTTGCCTGTGCCGATGAAAACTACAAGCTGGGTATCCGGGTGATCACTGAAACAGCTTATCAAAATCTTTTTGTCCATAATTTATTTTTGAGACCGGAAGAAGGAGATTTTCCTGAAAAACCGGAATGGACCGTCATTGCGGCACCTGATTTTCTGGCAGATCCGGCCGTTGATGGCACCCGGCAATCCAACTTTTCTATTTTAAATTTTTCCAGGAAAATCATCCTGATTGGAGGAACCGGGTATACCGGCGAAATAAAAAAAGGAATATTTTCTGTACTGAACTTTATTTTGCCCCTGCAGCGAAATACATTATCTATGCATTGCTCTGCTAATGTGGGTGTTGAAGGTGATACGGCAATTTTCTTCGGCTTATCGGGCACCGGAAAAACAACCTTGTCTGCCGATCCCGAAAGAGGACTGATTGGTGATGATGAACATGGCTGGGGAGCGGAAACTGTTTTTAATTTTGAAGGCGGATGTTATGCAAAATGTGTAGACCTGACAATTGAAAAAGAGCCACAGATCTATGAAGCCATTAAATTTGGGGCTTTATTGGAAAATATTAACTATTTCCCTGGTACCAGAAGGGTTGATTACGGCAATATTGAAAAAACGGAAAATACAAGGGTAGCTTATCCAATCGGTTATATCAGCAATGCGATTGTTCCATCCATAGCAGGTATCCCAAAAAATATATTTTTTCTGACAGCAGATGCATTTGGTGTTTTGCCTCCTTTATCAAAATTAACCCGGGGGCAGGCCATGTTTCATTTTATTTCTGGTTATACGGCTAAAGTTGCCGGTACAGAAACCGGCGTAACGGAACCTCAGGTAACTTTTTCTGCCTGTTTTGGTAAAGCATTTCTTCCATTACACCCTGTAAAATACGCAGAGTTGCTGGGGGAGAAAATGGACCGGCATGAAGTGAACGTCTGGCTGGTGAATACGGGCTGGAGCGGTGGAAGTTATGGAGAAGGTCGGCGAATGAAATTAAGTTATACCAGGGCAATGATCGCTGCGGTATTAGGAAATAAATTATCATCAGTTTCATTTACAGCGCATACTATCTTCGGATTGATGATGCCTGATGCTTGTCCGGGGGTTCCATCAGAAATATTAAATCCCAGAAATACATGGTCAGATAAAAATAAATACGATCAGAAAACAAATGAACTGGCCAAAGCATTTTTAGACAATTTTAAACAGTTTGGGGAGTTCACAACTGGGGAAATACGGGAATCGATGCCAAAAGTTGTGGAAAACACGGTTTAAATCATTTTTTTTAAGGAAAAATTTGCATTTCAATTTTTTTTTAGTTTTCATTGTGAAAGATTGTCTCCCAAATGAGGCAATCTTTTTTAATATACACTACTGCGAGGAGAAGTTTTGATTGAAAATCAAATTTACCTGATAATGATAATTTAATTTGGAATTAAAGTGAAACTAGTAAATTTGTTATTACAACATTTGATTCTGTTTCGTCGTTGTGTGTATTACAGAATATTTAATCTAAATTTAAAAAAAACTAAGTACTAAAAACTCAAAAACTAAAAAAAAATGGCAAACGCACCAAAACCAACAACAGTTAAACAAGAAAGCTCTTCATCAGCTTCAAATCTATTCGCTACGTTAGTTATCCCAATTTGTATTATTATCGGAATTCTCCTTTATAAATTTGTTCTGGGAGACGCAAACAACTTTATTGACAATAATGCTGAAAACTTACCTAAAGCAGGTAACTATGCCGGTATGGCTTACAAAGGTGGAGTGATCGTTCCAATCCTGATGGGTATGCTTTTAATGGTAATCGTATTTTCTGTTGAACGTTTCATCGTTATCGGTAAAGCAACGGGTACTGCAAGTTTAGATGCATTTATCAAAAAAGTACAAACTCTTTTAAACTCAAACAACATTGAGGCTGCTTTAGTAGAGTGCGACAAACAAAAAGGTTCAGTAGCAAACGTTATCAAATCTGGTCTGAAAAAATACCGTGAAATGGAAACTGATACTAACATGGACACTGATCAGAAATTATTAGCTATCCAGAAAGATATCGAAGAAGCTACAACTTTGGAAATGCCAATGTTAGAGCAAAATTTAACAGTAATCGCAACATTAGTATCAGTAGGTACATTGATGGGACTATTAGGAACAGTAACAGGTATGATAAAGGCCTTCGGTGGTTTAGGTGCAGCTGGTTCTCCGGATTCAGCAGCGTTAGCAACTGGTATCTCTGAAGCCCTAATCAATACAGCAACTGGTATCGGTACATCAACTACAGCGATTATCATGTATAACATTCTGACTTCAAAAATTGATAAATTAACTTATGCAATTGATGAAGCTGGTTTTAGCATCATCCAAACTTATGCTTCTACGCATAAATAAAAAATAATGTTATTTTTTATTACCGGTTTTATGGAAAACCGGAAGAATTAACATCATTATATAAAACATAAGTAATTTTAAAATTATGTCAAGAGCAAAAGTTGCAAGAAAAAGTACCTCGATCGATATGACCGCCATGTGCGACGTGTCTTTCCTGTTGCTTACTTACTTCATTTTATCAGCAACGGCAAAACAACCGGATCCACTGGACGTAAATACACCGTCTTCAACCTATAAGATCAAAGTTCCTGAGAAGGACATCGCGATTCTGACCATAGGTAAAGATAAAGTGTTCTTTGAAGCGGCAGGACCTGATATCAGAGCCTCTACCCTGGAAAGAATGGGAGAGCAATATAAAATTAGTTTTACGCCGGAAGAGAAAAAACGCTTTAGTGTGGTTGCAGCCTTCGGTGTTCCGATTCAGAACCTGAAAAAATTCATCGCGATGGATGCAGGCGAAAGAAAAAAATCGGGAATCGAAACTGGTATTCCTATTGATTCACTTAATAACCAACTGGCCGACTGGCTTCTTCAGTCACGTAAAGCTGTAGCGGAATTACACAGCCAGGCTATGCGTGTGAGTATCAAGGGTGATGTTTCTGAAGGATACCCGATGATCAAAAAGGTGGTTGATATTCTTCAAAAACAAAAAGTTAATAAATTCAGTTTAATCACGACCTCAGAAGGTAAGCAATAACAGAAGACCATGGCAGAATTAGATACCTCCAGCGGGGGTGGCAAAAAAGGAGGCAAAGTAAGGAGTAAGAAAGCGTCTACGAAAGTAGATTTAACCGCAATGGTTGATTTGGCTTTCTTATTGATTACCTTCTTTATGTTGACCACCACGTTGAATAAACCACAGGCGATGGATATCGCCAAGCCAGATAAGGACGATAAATCTGAACAAAAACTTGAATTAAGGGCATCTCAAACGATGACGATTTTATTAGGAAAACAAAATAAAGTTGCATGGTACATGGGAGAAGCTGGTAAATCAGCACCGAACATCGAGAATTTCACTCAGATCAGAAAAACTATTCTGGATAACAAGAAAAAAGTTAAGGAAACTACTGGTAAAGATATCGTAATGGTAATCAAACCAACTTCCGGAGCTAACTATAAAAACTTTGTGGACATTATGGACGAGTTGAATATTACAGGCATTAAAACCGCTCCTGCGATTGACGATGAGAACATTACGGATGCTGAAAAGTCATTCCTGAAATCACAAGGACTTTTATAATATCATTATTAATAATTTAAATCACACAAGCAATGTCTAAATTAGATTTATTCAATAAAGAATGGCTTGATGTTGTGTTTGCCAAAAAGAACAAAGCTTACGGCGCTTACGAGCTGCGTAAAGAAAATGGCGCAAATACAACCAGGGCATTACTAATGGCATCGGCTGTTTTTATATTTCTTTTTCTTTTACCTAAGATTATCTCTTTGATCAAAGGTCAGATGCCTGAAGAAGTAGTGGTAAAACAGACTGAGGTTGTTATGCAGGCACCACCACCGGTGGATCCTAAAACCCCACCACCGCCACCAGTAGAGCCACCGCCACCAAAAACGGATCAAATTAAGTTCCCTCCTCCGATTGTAAAACCGGATAACCAGGTTCGTGATGAAGATCCTCCGCAGATTGAGCAATTGAAAGCAGCTGACCCAGGTCAGAAAACTGTGGAAGGTGACCCAGGTGCTGATATTGTTGTGACCGGTCCTGTTGGAGAAGGTCCTAAACAGGCAGCAGTAGTGGAAGATACCAAGGTTTATGACTTTGTAAGTATTGAAACTCAGCCAGGATTCCCTGGAGGTATGGATAAGTTTTATGCATTCTTGCAGAAAACAGTAAGATATCCTCCTATGGCACAGGAAAATAATATTCAGGGTAAAGTGTTCATGTCTTTCGTAGTGGAGAAAGACGGCCGTCTAACTGATATTAAAGTAGAGCGTAAATTGGGTGGTGGTACAGATGAAGAAGCCATCAGGGTATTAAAGGCTAGTCCAAAATGGACACCAGGTATTCAGAATGGTAAGCCGGTTCGGGTAAAATATAACATCCCTATCAGCTTTACCTTATCAAACTAATCAATCATGTTCGATTACAATACATTTAAGCAGAAATCGCCTCAACAGCGATTTCTGTTCATTTTAGGCCTGGTGATGTTTACCATGTACCTGGTACTGGGGATCGCACTGATCTTCTGGAAAGACATCCCTTTTGATATCAAGCCTACCTACCGCGTCTTATTCGGGCTACTGCTGATCGTTTATGCGGGCATAAGATTTTTCCGTTTAATGAATCAAAAAGACAATTAAAATGAAAAAGCTTTTTTTTCTCCTCCCCGTAGTTCTGTTTGCCGCCTGTCAACCTAAATCAGATAAAGTCGAAGAAACCCGCACCTCCGGTACTGTTAAAATGATAGTAGACGAGAGTTTTTCTTCGATTCTTGCAGACCAGATAGAAGTATTCAGACTGGATTATCCAAACACCAGGTTTGACCTGATCCAGGGCAGCGAGAATAAAATATTGCCCCAGTTATTAAACAATAAGGTGAGAACAGCTATTTTATCAAGAATGCTGACAGCCGATGAACAAAAATCATTTGCTAAGAGAAGTGTAAGGATAGCCTCTTCCAGGTTTGCTATTGATGGTATAGCGCTGATCACGGCAACAGGTAATCCGGATAGTACGATTACTGCTGATGAAGTGATCGCAATGATGAAAGGCAATTCACCTTCACAAAAGAAATTGGTCTTTGACAATGCTTATTCCAGTACCCTTCGTTACTTTAAAGACCTGGCGCAGGTTAAAGACCTGCCAAAAACAGGAATTTACACGTTGAACAACAATAATGACGTGATAAAATACGTTGCAGAACATAAGGATTACATTGGGGTTGTCGGCGTGAACTGGTTATTGCAGGGTCACCGCGACGATTTTAATTTCACCCCTCAGGTTAAACTGCTGGGTGTGAAGAATGTAAAAGGTAAAAAGGGGGATGATGCTTTTTACAAGCCTACACAGGAAAACCTTATTGATGGTATTTATCCTTTTTTAAGAAACATTTATGTAATAAATGCTACGATAAAAAACGATTTAGGCACAGGATTTGCCAATTGGTTAGTAGGGCGCCGTGGACAGCTTATTGTGCTCAAATCAGGACTCGGTCCAAATTCGATGAGCTCAAGGGATATACGCATAAAGAGTGAAAATTAAATATTATATTGAGCCCCGAATATAACAGGGTAACGAGCTTAACAAAAACGAATCCGCTTTATAAAACATTAAAACAAACAACGAACCAATGATGAAAATGACAAAGAAAGCAATAACCTTAAGTTTGGGTTTAGTAGTGATAGGTTCTGCCTCTTTTGCTCAAAACTTGAATGATGCAAAAAAGGCGATTGATGCTGAGCAGTATGCTAAAGCCACTTCAATGCTTAAATCACTAGTAAGCTCTCAGGCCGGTAAAGGTGAGAACTATTTTAGTTTAGGTGATGTATACCTGCGTAACCAGTATGTTGACTCTGCCAAAGCAGTATTTAACAAAGGAATTGCAGCAGACCCTAAGTACGCATTAAATTATGTTGGACTTGGTCAGGCAGAACTTGCTGTGAAAAATGATGCTGCTGCGAAAGCAGATTTCGATAAAGCAATTGCTGCTGCTTCGAAAAAAGATTATTTACCATATATGTACATTGGTAAAGCTTATGTAAGTAAAGGTTACAATACTACAGACAAACCTGATTTTGCAAATGCCCTGCCGATGTTACAAAAAGCAGATGAATTAGATGCATCTGATAAAGATCCTGAAACTTTCGTGGCTTTAGGTGATTTCTATGCTGCACAGAAAAAGAACTCTGAAGCATTGAGCAATTACCTTCGCGCTTTAAATATCAATGAAAACTTATTGAGGGCTAAAGTTCAGATCGGTAGCATGTACAAAGAATCAAGAGCATTTCCTGAATCTGAAACTCAGTTAAAAGAAGTGATCACTGCAGATCCTAACTATGGTCCTGCTTACCGTGAGATCGCTGAGTTATATATGCAATGGGCAAACTTTGAGCCTGCAAATTTCGCAGCCAAATCTGCTGATGCAATCACTAACTACAAAAAATACCTTGATTTGACTGACAAATCTTTCGATGCAAGATTACGTTATGCTCAGTTCCTGTATTATGCTAAAGATTGGAAAACATTGGAAACAGAAACAGCTGATTTAGCTAAGACTTATCCAAACAATCAAAAATCAATGGTAATTAACCGTTTACAGGCTTATTCAGCAGCAGAAAACAAAAACCCTGAAAGTTTGAAAATGTTAAACGATTTCTTTGCTAAAACTCCTGATACTTCACGTTTAATTGCTGCAGATTACCTTTATTTAGGTAAAGCACAGTTGTTAGCTAATCAAGACAGTTTAGCATTGATCAGCATCACTAAAGCAGTTGCCAAAGATTCTACTAACTCTGAAGCTTTAGAAGATGTAGGTAAAGCTTTGTATAACAACAAAAAATATGCTCAGGCTGCGGATGTTTACAAAAACGCTATCAAATTGAACCCTAATGGTAAAGGATCTTTAACTAACTTTTATTATTTAGGTTCATCTGACTATTATAATTACGGACAGGCATTATCAGCAAATAAAAATCCTGATAAAAAGATCCTGGTAGAAGCAGATTCAGCTTTTGCACATATCAATAAAGTGTCTCCTGAATTTACACTTGCTTATATCTTTAGAGGACGTATTGCACGCTTAACTGACGACCAGACTAACCCTAAAGGTTTATTGGTTCCTTATTATGAGCAGTATTTAGACCTGGTAACAGTTAAAAAACCAGATTTAGGTGCTTCACCGGCTGAGAAGAAAAATCAGGTTGAGGCTTATACTAACTTAGGTTTCTATTATTCTCCTACTGATAAAGCAAAAGCAACCGATTTATTCAATAAAGCTTTAGCGATTGATCCTGCCAATGCCAATGCAACAACAGGATTGAAACAGTTAACTGCACCTGCTCCAAAAGCAGCTGTAAAACATAAATAAAGATTATAAATTAGATAATTTGAAAAGGCAGGGTTGATATCCTGCCTTTTTCTTTTACTTTTGTACCAAATTAAGATTATATGGAAACCGCTAGTCATCCTTCAGATTTTATACCTATTATTTTTCAGATCATTGTTGCATTGGGTTTTGTGGTCGCTACGCTAACTGCTACACACTTTTTGGGCCCTGCACGTAAGACTAAAGATAAACTGGCCACTTTTGAAGCCGGGGTAAAGGTAGTAGGTAATGCGCGTCAGCCATTTTCCATTAAGTACTTCCTGGTAGCTATTCTGTTCGTTCTGTTTGATGTTGAGGTGATCTTTATGTACCCATGGGCAGTCAACTTCAGAGAACTGGGATGGGGAGGGATCATTGAGATGTTTATCTTTATGGCAACCCTGTTACTTGGTTTTATTTATATCATGAAGAAAAAAGTCCTGGATTGGAACTAATCTATTTAGATCGTTTCTAAATCTAACCGCGGTCACGATTTTTGTGGCTAAATATTGTATTTTTGTGGCTCATTCTATATCAGAATGAGCCTTTTTTGTTTTATGATATGAGTGACATCAATATAGTAGACGCGCCCCCGGGCATAGAAGGATCTGGCTTTTTTGCCACCTCTTTAGATAAGGTTGTCGGATTGGCCCGCTCTCATTCTTTATGGCCTTTACCATTTGCAACTTCTTGCTGCGGAATTGAATTTATGGCTACCATGGGTTCACATTATGACTTAGGTCGTTTTGGATCCGAACGTTTGAGTTTTTCTCCCCGTCAGGCAGATTTGCTGATGGTGATGGGAACAATCGCTAAGAAAATGGGACCGGTGTTAAAACAGGTTTATTTACAGATGGCAGAACCCCGCTGGGTGATGGCTGTTGGGGCTTGTGCTTCCAGCGGTGGTATCTTTGATACGTATTCTGTATTACAGGGAATTGATGAGATCATTCCGGTTGACGTTTACGTTCCGGGTTGTCCGCCAAGGCCTGAAGCTATTTTGGACGGTTTTGGTAAGATACAGGAGCTGGTAAGGAATGAGTCTGGCAGAAGAAGGCATTCTGAGCAATACAGACAAATGTTGGCTTCATACGGTATAGAATAATGGCAGAGTTGACCAATAACGATGTAATACAATTACTGAGCGAAAAGTTCAGTCATAAAATCAGCGGGGTAAATGAACCTTACGGTTTACTCACCATAGAGACCACTAAAGATGTGATCATTGAGGTGCTTGCCTTTCTGAAAGACAATTCAGGCACCGGTTTTAGTTTCCTTACTGATATCACTGCTGTACATTATCCTGAAACAAATCATATTGCTGTAGTTTATCATTTGCACAATATGGCGCGCAGGCTGAGGATACGGGTTAAGGTTTTTATCAGTGAGCATACACCAACTATTCCTACGGCAACAGTACTGTGGAATGGTGCAAACTGGATGGAAAGAGAGACATACGACTTCTTCGGTGTAAAATTCGAAGGTCACCCGGATCTGCGAAGAATATTGAATATGGATGAACTGAATGTTCACCCGATGCTAAAACAATATCCTTTGGAAGATCCAAACAGAGTTGATAAAAAAGATGAATACTTTGGTAGATAAGAATATATGAACAATCAACCAGTATATACAGACAACGATCCACAGAGTGAACTGGTAACCCTAAATTTAGGCCCAACTCACCCGGCTACCCACGGTGTTTTCCAAAATGTACTCCAATTAGATGGCGAACGCATCGTTAGTGGTGTTTCAACCATCGGTTATATCCACCGTGCTTTTGAGAAGATTGCCGAACACAGGCCTTTCTATCAGATTACCCCTTTAACAGACAGGTTAAACTACTGCTCGTCGCCAATCAATAACATGGGCTGGCACATGACGGTAGAAAAACTACTGAATATTAAAATGCCTAAACGTGTTGATTATCTCCGGATTATCATCATGGAATTAGCGCGTATTTCTGACCATATCATTTGTAATACCATTATTGCACAGGATACAGGGGCAACCACTACTTTCTTATACCTTTTTCAATTCAGGGAACATATCTATGAAATTTATGAAGAAGTATGTGGTGCTCGTTTAACAACTAATATTGGTCGTATAGGCGGTTTCGAACGGGATTTTAATGATATCGCTTTTGCGAAGATCAATAAGTTTCTGAAAGAGTTTCCTGTAGCCCTGAAAGAGTTTGAAAGTCTCCTGAACCGTAACCGTATTTTTATTGACCGTACCGCAGGTGTTGCCTGTGTTTCTGTTGAAGATGCATTAAGCTATAGCTGGACCGGCCCGTTATTACGTGCTGCAGGTGTAGATTATGATGTGCGTGTAAGTGAGCCTTACAGTTCTTATGAAGATTTCGAATTTGAAGTTCCGGTAGGTACCAGCGGAGATATTTACGACCGTTACCTGGTGCGCAATGAAGAAATGTGGCAGAGTGTAAGCCTGATTGAGCAGGCCATGGAGAAAATCAAACATGAACCTGCCGGAGTTTTCCACGCAGATGTTCCTGATTTCTATTTGCCTGCCAAAGAAGAAGTATATAACAATATGGAGGCCCTGATCTACCATTTCAAAATTGTAATGGGAGAAATTGATGCCCCTAAGGCAGAAGTCTATCATGCGGTTGAAGGCGGAAATGGCGAGCTTGGATTTTACCTGATCAATGATGGCGGAAGAACACCTTACCGCTTGCATTTCAGAAGACCAAGTTTCATCAACTATTCCATGTATGCACACATGAGTGAAGGGATGTTATTGTCTGATGCCATTATCAACATGAGTAGTATGAACATTATTGCCGGAGAATTAGATGCTTAAAGTAGAAGAACAACAACCTGTAACGTTCTCCTCAGCTTTGATTGCAAAGTGTGATGAGATCTCTTCAAGATATCCTGAAGGAAAACAAAAATCGGCCTTGTTACCTATACTCCATGAAGTTCAGGCGGAACGGGGATGGTTAAGTGCTGCTGCAATGGATAAAGTTGCAGAATATTTGAAAATAGAGCCCATTGAGGTTTATGAAGTCGCATCTTTTTACAGCATGTACTTCCTTAAACCGCAAGGTAAATATGTTTTGGAAGTATGCCGTACCGGACCTTGCTGTCTGGTAGGTGCTGAAAAGCTGATGGACCATATTGAAGGAACATTGGGTGTAAAAGAAGGTGAAGTTACTGCTGATGGCTTGTTTAGCTGGAGAGGTGTAGAGTGCCTTGCAGCCTGTGGTTTTGGCCCGGTACTGCAAATAGGTCCTGAATATACTTTCTATGAGAACCTAGACGCGCAAAAAGTAGACACATTGATAGAAGAATTACGCAAAAAATAATGGCCCGTAAACTCTTATTAGAACATATAAACGTACCAGGCATCAATACTCTTGATGTTTACCGCCAGAAAGGCGGTTACCGTGCCGTAGAGAAAGCTTTGAAAACCCTTACCCCTGATGAAGTGGTAGAGGAAGTGAAAAAGTCTGGATTACGCGGACGTGGCGGAGCTGGTTTCCCTACGGGGATGAAATGGAGCTTTTTGGCGAAACCTGAAGGTGTTGCAAGATACCTGGTGTGTAATGCTGACGAATCGGAACCGGGTACTTTTAAAGACCGTTATCTGATGACCTATATTCCTCATGCTTTAATTGAGGGGATGATCGTTGCCAGTTATGCTCTGGGTGCTAAAACATCATTTATCTACGTTCGCGGAGAGATGATGCCGCAGATCAGGATACTGGAGCGCGCAATTGCTGAAGCAAAAGCTGCTGGTTTTCTCGGTAAAAACATTTTAGGAACAGGTTACGACCTGGAGTTATTTGTTCAGCCGGGTGGCGGAGCCTATATCTGCGGTGAAGAAACTGCGCTTTTAGAATCACTGGAAGGTAAAAGGGGGAATCCAAGGATTAAACCGCCGTTTCCTGCTATCGCGGGATTATACGGATGTCCTACAGTAGTAAATAATGTTGAATCGATTGCTGCTGTAGTACCCATCATTAACGATGGTGGCGACGAATACATGAAAATCGGGATCGGACGCAGCACAGGAACAAAACTGATCTCTGCTTCAGGTAATCTGGTTAAACCTGGGGTTTATGAAATCGAATTGGGACTTCCTGTTGAAGAATTTATCTACTCTGATGAATATTGTGGTGGTATTGCCAATGGAAAAAGACTAAAGGCTACTGTTGCCGGCGGTTCTTCTGTTCCTGTATTACCTGCTAACCTGACGCTGAAACTGGCGAATGGCGAACCAAGGCTAATGAGTTACGAATCACTTTCTGAAGGTGGTTTTGCTACCGGTACCATGATGGGATCAGGTGGTTTCATCGCTTTTGATGAAGATCAGTGTATCGTAAGAAATACCTGGAACTTCGCCCGTTTTTATCACCATGAAAGTTGCGGACAATGTTCGCCATGCCGTGAAGGAACAGGATGGATGGAAAAAGTATTACACCGACTGGAACACGGACATGGCAAAATGAGTGATATCGACCTTTTGGTTGATGTTTCCAGGAAAATTGAAGGAAATACAATTTGTCCTTTAGGGGATGCTGCTGCATGGCCTGTGGCCAGTGCAATCAGACATTTCAGGGATGAATTTGAATGGCATGTGAAGGAACCGATCAAAAGTCAGGAAACTAATTATGGAATCGCAAAATATGCGGAGCCAATTGCCAAACCAGAAGTGACTACAGAAAATTAACGAGAATATCATTTAACAATGAGTGAAAAAGTTAAGGTAACCATAGACGGAATAACCGTCGAAGTAGAGCCCGGTACAACCATCCTGAATGCTGCAAGGCAAATAGGAGGGGACATTGTACCTCCTGCAATGTGCTATTATTCTAAATTACAGGGAAGCGGAGGTAAATGCCGTACCTGTATCGTGAAAGTAAGCAAGGGTTCTGAAAAGGATCCCAGGCCAATGCCTAAGCTGGTGGCTTCATGCCGTACTACAGTAATGGACGGAATGGAAGTAATGAATATTACTTCTCCTGAAGTGCTGGAAGCCCGTGCAGGCGTAGTAGAAATACTGCTGATCAATCACCCGCTGGATTGTCCGGTATGTGATCAGGCCGGAGAATGCGATTTGCAGAACCTGGGCTATGAGCATGGTTTACAGAAAACAAGGTATGAGTTTGAGCGCAGGACGTTTGAACGTATCGATATCGGCGATAAAATCCAGTTGCACATGAACAGGTGCATCCTGTGTTACCGTTGTGTGTTCACTGCAGATCAGATCACCAATAAACGTGTACATGGTATTTTAAACAGGGGCGACCATTCTGAAATCTCTACCTATATCCAGACAGCAGTTGATAACGATTTCTCCGGAAATGTGATCGATGTTTGTCCTGTAGGTGCATTGACAGATAAAACGTTCCGTTTTAAAAACAGGGTTTGGTTTACTAAACCTATAGATGCGCATAGAAACTGTCCTACTTGTAGTGGTAAAGTAACGCTATGGTACAAAGGAGAAGATGTTTTAAGGGTAACTGCACGTAAGGATATTTATGGTGAAGTAGAAGAGTTTATCTGTAATACCTGTCGTTTTGAACAAAAGAAAACGGCCGACTGGGTATTGGAACATCCTACGCATATCAGTGATGCTTCGGTAATTTCGTCTAATCACTATGAAACGATGATCCCGCTGCCTGTTATTCAGGAAAATCTTGCTCTGCAGGAAGCTAATAAAGTTGAACTGGAAAAAACCGCTAAATTCTAATGGATATCTCATTCGTCATAGAAAAATTTATACTCGTAGTTATTCTCTTTGGGTTAAGTTTAGTTATCGCTATGTATTCTACATACGCGGAAAGAAAAGTAGCTGCTTTTTTGCAGGACAGGTTAGGTCCTGATCGTGCCGGCCCTGCTGGTATGTTCCAGCCACTGGCTGACGGACTTAAAATGTTCATGAAAGAAGAAATTATCCCTACCGATTCCAACAAATGGTTATTCATGGTTGGTCCCGGATTAGCAATGTTAACAGCCTGTATCGGTACTGCGGTTATTCCCTGGGGAAGCCCTATCAACGTTGGCGGCAGGATTATTCCTTTGCAGGTTACCGACATCAATGTTGGGGTGTTATACATTTTCGGTGTTGTTTCTTTGAGTGTATATGGTGTAATGATAGGCGGATGGGCTTCTAACAACAAATATTCGTTATTAAGCGCAATTCGTGCAGCTTCACAGAATATCAGTTATGAGGTAGCGATGGGCCTTTCTATTATCGCCCTGTTGTTGGTTACCAATACCTTAAGTCTGAAAGAAATTGTAGAAAATCAACATGGCTGGCACTGGAATGTGTTATATCAGCCTTTAGGATTTATCCTGTTTATTGTTTGTGCTTTCGCAGAAACGAACAGGGCACCATTTGATTTACCAGAGTGTGAAACGGAGCTGATTGGAGGTTACCATACAGAGTATTCTTCCATGAAACTGGGTTTTTACCTGTTTGCTGAATATATCAACATGTTTGTGTCTTCGGCGGTGATGTCTACCTTATACTTTGGGGGATATAACTATCCGGGTATGGATTGGGTACTGATCTACACAGGACCAGTAATCGCACCGTTAATCGGAACAGCTGTTCTCTTCGCCAAGATATTTGCCTTCATATTTTTCTTTATGTGGGTAAGGTGGACGATACCACGTTTCCGTTATGATCAGCTGATGCATTTGGGATGGAAAATCCTGATGCCACTGGCCATCGCCAATGTTATCATCACAGGTTTAGTGATTGCAATAGTAGAAAAGTTTTAACTATCCGCCCTGCGGAATATAAAAGGAGGTTTAATGGAACCATTAACCAGTAAAAAGAAAGTATTAATACAGAAACCACTCACCTTTGCAGAGCGCATCTATCTGCCTGCATTAGGTAAAGGTTTAGCGATCACGATCAGCCACTTTTTCAAAAAAGAAGCTACCATCAGGTATCCTGAAGTTCAGCGCGAAATGTCAATCAACTGGAGAGGCATGCACTCCCTTAAAAGGGATGAGGACGGTAAAGAGCGTTGCACAGCCTGTGGTTTGTGTGCCTTGTCTTGCCCTGCTGAAGCGATCACTATGATTGCTGCAGAACGTAAACCAGAAGAAAAAGACCTGTACAGGGAAGAGAAATATGCTTCGGTATATGAGATCAACATGCTGCGCTGCATTTTCTGCGGTTTATGTGAAGAAGCCTGCCCTAAAGAAGCGATTTACCTTGACGGCCCTATTGTACCTTCAGATTATCTCCGTAAAGATTTTATCTACGGAAAAGATAAACTGGTTGAACAGCCTTTAGTAAAGAAATAAGAGAAACAGGGGTTTGCGCTCCTGATATTAATACAGTTATACATTTGCCGCTTTAAGGCTTTAAAACAAAAATAATAAATGGGTGCCTCAGTATTCTATTTGGTCGCTTTTCTAAGTATCTTCTTTGCACTAATGGTGATCTTCGCGAAAAACCCGGTGCATAGTGTACTTTATCTGATCGTAACTTTTTTCACGTTCACTGTCCATTACATTTTGCTTAATGCCCAGTTCCTGGCCGTAGTAAACTTTATTGTTTATATGGGCGCTATCATGGTACTTTTCCTTTTTGTACTGATGCTGCTCAATCTGAATAAAGAAAATGAGCCTTTAAAATCGGGACTGGTAAAAATATTGGGTATTGTAGCGGGATGCTGCTTGGTGGTAACCCTTGTAGGCTCGCTAAAAGCGACAGCGATATCAAATCCTTTGGTATTGCAGAATGCAGATCTGGGATTGGTTAAAAACCTGGGTAAAGAATTGTTCGGCCCTTTTATGCTGCCGTTCGAGTTATCGTCGATCTTATTGCTTACCGCTATGGTAGGTGCCGTATTATTAACTAAAAAAGAAAAAGTATAATGGGGAATATTACTCAAAACTTGCAGGGCGTACCGCTTAACCATTACATTTGGTTTTGCGCCATTATTTTTACCATTGGCATTGTAGGTGTACTCACACGCAGAAATGCCATCGTCATCTTCATGTCGGTAGAATTGATGCTGAACTCGGTTAATCTTTTACTCACCGCTTTTTCGGTACATAGTAATGATCCATCCGGACAGGTATTTGTATTTTTCATCATGGCACTTGCCGCTGCAGAAGTTGCGGTAGGCCTCAGTATCATCGTGATGGTTTACAGGAATACACAGTCAACAGATGTTAATGTATTGAATCGCCTTAAGTGGTAGTTATTAAGAATAAATTATAAAATGATAAATTTAGTTTGGCTGGTTCCGTTAATTCCTTTTTTAGGCTTCCTGATCAACGGTCTGGGGAGAAATACCTTTTCTAAAAACCTGATTGGTTTTATTGGCAGTGGCGTTATATTGATATCTTTCATTATCAGTGCAGGTATATTCCTGGCGCTGAACAATGATCCTAACAGTTCACAGGAAGTGTTCCTGTTTGACTGGATCAGTGCTGGTGCATTGAAAATTCCTGTTTCCTTCCTGGTAGATCAGTTAAGTTCAATAATGCTGCTGATCATCACCGGTATCGGTTTCCTGATCCATGTATATTCTATCGGTTATATGCATGATGATGAAGGTTTCGGAAAGTTTTTCAGTTACCTGAACCTGTTTATCTTTTTCATGTTGCTGCTGGTTCTCGGATCAAACTATATTGTGATGTTCATCGGATGGGAAGGCGTTGGTTTATGCTCTTACCTGCTAATCGGCTTCTGGTTCACCAACAGCAGTTATGCTACGGCGGCAAAAAAAGCATTCGTGATGAACCGTATTGGTGACCTTGGGTTTCTGATTGCGGTGTTCATGTTATTCAGCGTATTCGGAAGCGTTGAATTTTCTAAAATATTTCCTCTGGCAAGTCACATGATTCCAGGCAATTCAACCATCAACCTGATCGCTTTACTGCTGTTTGTTGGTGCCTGCGGTAAATCTGCACAGATTCCATTGTTTACCTGGTTACCGGATGCGATGGCGGGTCCTACACCTGTATCTGCGCTGATCCACGCCGCTACGATGGTAACAGCTGGTATCTACATGATCGCCCGTTCGCACATCTTATTTGATCTGGCGCCAATAGTGCAGCACATTATTGCGATCATCGGTTTAGCTACCGCGGTACTAGGTGCTATCATTGCTATGACGCAAACAGACATTAAAAAAGTACTGGCTTATTCTACTGTTTCCCAATTGGGCTATATGTTCCTGGGATTGGGTGTTGGTGCTTATACCGGTTCTTTCTTTCACGTCATCACACACGCTTTCTTTAAAGCTTTACTGTTCTTATGCGCAGGATCGGTGATCCATGCCATGCATCACGAACAGGACATGAGACATATGGGTGGTTTACGTAAAAAATTACCACTTACTTTTTGGACCATGCTGATCGGTACGATTGCTATTTCAGGTATTCCTCCTTTCTCGGGTTTCTTCTCTAAAGATGAGATACTGGCACATGTATACGAACAAAATAAAGTAATGTGGGCTATCGGCGTATTCACAGCTTTCCTTACTGCCTTCTATATGTTCAGGATGATATTCCTGACCTTCTTTGGTAAATATCGTGGTACACACCATGCTGAAGAGCATATCCATGAATCACCTTCCAGCATGACTATTCCTCTGATCGTTCTGGCTGTACTAGCAGCCATAGGCGGCGCACTGGGTATTCCTGAATCATTGGGTGGTCACCATTGGTTATCACACTGGCTGGCGCCGGTTATCCCTCAGGTAGCTGAAAATGCCGACTCTGCTACAGAATATACATTAATGGCTGTTTCGGTAGTCGGGGCTGTCATTGCAATTATCATTGCTTATTTCAAATACGTTAAACAAGATCATGTACCTGTGGCAGACGAACACAAACGTTCGGTACTGGCTAATCTGTCTTATCATAAATTCTATATCGATGAAATTTATGATGCGGTGATCAGGAAACCTCTTGATGCTATTTCAGTGTTCTTCTACAGGGTAGTTGATAATAAAATTATTGATGGTATTGTGAACGGATTGGGATGGGGAACTTCAGAAACAAGTAAAGGAATCAGGTTACTGCAATCGGGTAACGTAGGTTTCTATATTTTCATGATGGTTGTCGGCATCATCTCATTGTTATTGTATACTTATTTATCTCTATAAAAGATCGTCCAAGAAAACATAATGGAACAGCTGTTACTACTTCTAATATTTTTACCAATAGTTGGTGCGCTGGTTACAGCATTTACCGGCAACACCGCAAAATATGTGGCCCTGGTATTTGCTCTGGCTTCGTTAGCTATCACCGCTTTTATCGCCTGTGAATTCGTTCCGGACGCAAGTACGCAATTTATGGTTAACCTGCCATGGATACAGGACCTGGGAATTAGTTTCCATGCCGGTATCGATGGGATCAGTTTAATCACGGTATTATTAACCAACGTACTGGTGCCGATCATTATCCTGGCGAGTTACCAGCACGATTACAAAAAACCAGCTTCTTTCTTTTCGCTGATCCTGTTTATGCAGGCTGGCCTGCTGGTGGTATTTACCGCTATGGATGCCTTCCTGTTTTACATTGGCTGGGAAGCAGCGTTAATCCCGATCTACTTTATCTGTGCCATCTGGGGCGGAAAAGATCGCGTGCGTATCAACATGAAGTTCTTTGTGTATACCATTGCAGGATCTTTATTCATGCTGTTGGGAATTATCTACCTGTACCTGCAAAACCCGGCACATAACTTTGACATACAAGCTTTCTATTCGCTTCACTTAGACAATACACAACAGGCTTGGATCTTCTGGTCGTTCTTTATCGCCTTTGCGATAAAAATGCCGATCTTCCCTTTCCACACCTGGCAGCCTGATACATATACTGAGGCTCCAACAGCAGGCACCATGTTGCTTTCGGGTATCATGTTAAAAATGGGTATCTACGGAGTGATCCGCTGGTTGTTGCCAATTGTTCCTAATGGCGTACAGGAGTGGGGTACTACAGCAATCGTTTTATCTATCATCGGTATCGTCTATGCTTCACTCATCGCCTTCACACAAAAGAACGCGAAGAAGCTGGTAGCTTATTCTTCCATTGCCCACGTAGGATTAATTTCTGCGGGTATTTTTGCCCTGAATACACAGGGTATGCAGGGAGCGATGATCCAGATGCTGAGTCATGGTATCAATGTGATCGGATTGTTCTTTGTACTGGACATTATCTTTTCAAGGGTTAAAACCAATACCATCAGTGAACTGGGCGGTATTGCTAAAGTGGCCCCAAAACTGGCTATTGCATTTTTAATCATCGTTCTGGGAACGGTAGCTTTACCAGGAACAAATGGATTTGTAGGAGAATTTATGTTGCTGTTAGGCGTGTACCAGTTTAGTTTCTGGGCAGTGGTCTTTGCAGGCCTCACCATTATCTTCGGAGCAGTATATATGTTCAGGATGTATCAGAACATCATGCTGGGCAAAACAAATGAACTGACCATAGGATTTGAAGATATCAGAGGGTCGGAACAACTGGTATTAGTGATCATTTGTGCACTGGTTATTGTAATTGGCGTATATCCAAAACCAATTCTGCATTTATCAGAAGCTTCTGTACAGCTATTATTAGAACAGGTAAATCAAAAATTAACATCGGTAAAATAAGGAAATGAATATCATTATAACAATTGTTGTTACAGCTTTAGCAGTGCTTTATGCAGGTTTATTTAATGCTAAAAAGGCTTTATTACCACTTACTTTAATTGGTCTTCTTGTTGCCCTTGGCTTTGCCGTAAGTTCATGGAATACCAATACGGTTTACTACGGAATGATGGAGATGGATAATTTTGCCGTTGCCTTTTCTTCCCTGGCCATCTTCTCTACTATTTTTATCTTTTTGCTGACACAGAATTACTTTTCTAAAGACAGCGAAAATGTAGCTGAATACTATACGTTGATCTTATTTGCGCTTTCAGGTATCATTATCATGGTTTCTTATACCAATATGTCGATGTTATTTATCGGGATAGAGATCATGTCTGTGGCCTTGTATATCCTTGCTGGTATCAGAAAGAATAACTTTTCATCCAATGAGGCTTCTTTAAAGTATTTCCTGATGGGTGCTTTTTCCACCGGTTTCCTTTTGTTTGGAATTACCCTGGTTTATGGGGCAACAGGATCATTTAACCTGTCTACAATTAACCAATACCTGATCGGTAACTATCAGGCGGTATCACCTTTATTTTATCCTGGCCTGATCCTGATCATGATTGGTCTTTGTTTTAAAATTGGTGCTGCACCTTTCCATTTCTGGACACCTGATGTATATGAAGGATCTCCTTCACTGATCACTACCTTTATGTCTACCGTAGTGAAAACTGCCGGATTTGCTGCTTTTCTGCGTCTATTTGCAGGAACCTTTGCGCCGCTTCATGACTTCTGGATGCCGCCACTGATGGCTATTGTTTGTATCACTTTATTTATCGGTAACGTAACTGCCCTGTTTCAAAAGAACTTCAAAAGGATGCTGGCTTACTCCAGTATTTCACATGCAGGTTACCTGTTATTCTCTTTAATCACACTAACTGCCCATTCAGCAAATAACGTATTGGTTTATGCTGCTGCTTATACTTTTGCAACCATCATTGCCTTTGCCGTCCTGATCCTGGTTAAACAGAAAACAGGCAGTGACAGCTTTGAAAGTTTTAACGGTTTAGGTAAGCGTAATCCTTTAGCGGCATTAACTTTAACCATTGCCATGCTGTCGCTTGCGGGTATTCCACTAACAGGCGGATTTATCGGTAAGTACCTGATGTTCCTGAACGTGATGCATGACTATCAGATCTACCTGGTTGCATTTGCAATTCTAAATGCGCTGGTTGGTTTCTATTATTACCTGAAGGTTGTAGTGGCCATGTACTTCAAAGATGGTGCTGAAATTGAGCTGGATACGCCGGTTCAATACAAGGTTGTGTTGGTTTTATCGGTTATTATCACCGTTTTCTTAGGTGTTTACCCTACGCTAATTTTAAATTTGATATAAGCATTTCTCAGGAAAATTATTTGTAGTTTTACGAATACTTGAATTATGCACGATTTCTGGACTTCCTTACATCACTTCATAGATCCTGAAAAATTACTTAAAGAAGGCGGTTTTTACCTCGTTATATTCGTAATCTTTGCTGAAACGGGTTTGTTTTTCGGGTTCTTTTTGCCGGGTGACTATCTGTTATTTCTGGCTGGGATGTTTGTTGCAACAGGTAAGCTGGATGTAAATATTTATGTGCTCATATCAATCTTAATTCTCTCTGCCATTTGTGGTAATTTTACGGGTTATTGGTTTGGAAAAAAAACCGGCCCCGTATTATATCAGAGAAAGGACACTTTTTTTTTTAAAAAGCGTTATCTTAAAGCCGCAGAACTGTATTATAACAAACAAGGAGCATTTGCTTTGATTATGGGCAGGTTTGTACCTATAGTTAGAACATTTGCGCCTATTTTTGCCGGTATAGTTGGGCTTGATTTTAAAAAATTCGCATTATATAACATTTCAGGTGCAATTTTATGGATAACATCTTTAACTTTGCTGGGTTATTTTCTTGGCAGGAGATTTGAAAAGGAGATTGACGCCTACCTGTTTTATATTATTGCGGGTTTTATGATCATTACTGCTATTCCCCTGGCAGTTGCGGTTTTGAAAAAGGGGGAACCATTGCACACTAAAGAAGACAATTCTAACATTGAATCATAATATGAGTATAGACTTAAATCATCCCTGGCACAAAGTTTCCCCAGGTGACAACCTGCCGGAATCGGTAAATGCTATTATTGAAATCCCTAAAGGATCAAAAGCGAAATACGAGATTGATAAAGAATCCAATCTAATTAAACTGGACCGTGTCCTTTTTTCTTCTGTAATGTACCCTGCAAACTATGGTTTCATTCCTCAGACTTACTGTGATGATAATGACCCATTAGATATTCTTGTTTTATGTTCAGTTGACGTTTACCCTTTGACTTTGCTGGAAGCAAAAGTTATCGGTGTAATGCACATGGTTGATAATGGCGAGCAGGACGATAAAATTATTGCTGTTGCAAAACATGATATGTCAGTAAATTATATCAATGACATCTCTGAGCTGCCTCCGCACCAAATGAAAGAAATCGTAAGATTCTTCCAGGACTATAAAGCTTTAGAGCTTA
This sequence comes from Pedobacter sp. L105, assembly GCF_009765875.1. GTDB lineage: Bacteria > Bacteroidota > Bacteroidia > Sphingobacteriales > Sphingobacteriaceae > Pedobacter. Next base: position 589,855 of record NZ_LMUP01000008.1, on the reverse strand, counting down.
AAAACGTAACTATCGAAAAACTGATGGGCGTAACTTATGCTTATAAAGTGATACAGGAAAGTATCGAACTTTATAATAGTACATTTAGAAATAACTCTTAATGGGCTTTCAGATATTCTTAACCTTTTTCTTAGTCGTCTTAAACGGCTTTTTCGTTGCAGCAGAGTTTGCAATCGTTAAAGTCAGAGCGTCGCAAATAGAAATAAAAGCTAAATCTGGTAATAGAGTAGCTAATATTGCTAAGTATATTACACAACACCTTGATGGTTACCTGGCTGCAACGCAGCTGGGTGTTACCATCGCTTCACTGGGATTAGGCTGGGTTGGGGAATCAGTAATGGATCACATATTACATAGCCTTTTAACTTCCTTAGGACAAAGTCCTGCCTTCATTGATTCCTTCTCCAAAACCGCTTCTCCTATTATCGCTTTCAGTTGCATCACCATCATGCATATTGTATTTGGTGAACTGGCCCCAAAATCAATCGCTATACAGCGTCCCGTAGCTACTACATTATTTATCTCCCTGCCTTTACAGGTTTTTTATGTAGTTTTCAGGCCATTTATCTGGGTATTAAACAACCTGGCAAGTATTATTTTAAAAGTTTTTGGAATCTCTACGATAGGAGGTCATGAAGCTGTACACAGTACAGAAGAATTATATTACCTGCTTGACCAGGGAAAAGAGAGCGGTGCATTAGATAACAATGAGCATGAGCTGATCCGCAACGTTTTTGATTTCAATGAACGTGTGGTAAAAAATATTATGGTGCCCCGTACCAAAATTTCGGGTATAGAGCTGGCCACAGCCAAAGAAGATGTTATTCAGCTGATCATTGCTGAAGGGTATTCAAGAATGCCTGTTTTTGATGATGTCATAGATAAAATCATTGGTATCATCCACGCTAAGGATGTATTGCCTTTGCTGGCAGGGAATAAAGAATGGTCTTTAAAAGATATTATCAGGAAACCTTATTTTGTTCCTGAAACAAAGAAAATAAACGATCTGCTGAGTGAATTGCAGCAAAAGAGGATTCAGATCGCTATTGTGATCGATGAATTTGGTGGTACTGCCGGTATGGTTACCCTGGAAGATATAGTGGAAGAGATTGTTGGAGAGATCCAGGATGAATATGATGAAGAAAAACCTACGGTAGAAAAAATATCAGATACTGAATTTGTGATCAATGCCTATGCTACGGTTTATGATGTGAATGAACACCTTCCTCATGATTTGCCTGAGGACCTGGATTTCGATACCGTTGGCGGTCTGGTTTCACACGCTTTTGGAAAAATTCCTGATGTAGGCGATAGTGAAGAATGTTACGGTTACTTATTTACCATCCTAAAAAAGACTGAGCAAAATATTGAAACGATAAAGCTGGAATTGGTAATCCAGAAAAATGATATGGTAGATAACCATTAACACGCTGTAGATGCACGTTTTTTATACTCCTGATATTAATCATTCCGAATATATTTTAAATGAGGAAGAAAGCCGTCACTGTATGAAAGTACTTAGACTGGTAATTGGTGATGTTGTTCACCTGATTGATGGAAGAGGAGGCTTGTATGAAGCCGAGATCATCGGCGAAACCAAAAGAAATGTAACCCTTCATGTGCTGAAAACTACAGAAGGATACTCAAAAAGAAATCACCATTTACATATTGCTGTTGCACCTACAAAGAATATTGACAGGCTGGAATGGTTTTTAGAGAAAGCAACTGAAATTGGCATCGACCAGATCACCCCACTAATTTGTGAACGATCGGAGCGCAAGATTGTCAAAGAAGACAGGCTGAACAAAGTAATCACCTCAGCAGTCAAACAATCCCTTCAGGCCTACCATCCGCTCTTAAATGAAGCGGTTAACTTTAAAGATTTTATCGGCAGTCAGTCTGCGACATATAAAATGATTGCACATTGCATTGATGATGAACCCCGCAATTTCATCAGTCAGCTAACCGATCCCGGACAAAGCTACCTGGTATTGATAGGACCCGAAGGGGATTTTAGCCCTGCCGAAATTCTGCTGGCTTTGCAAAATGACTTTAAACCTGTAACTTTAGGTAATACACGTCTCAGAACAGAAACCGCCGCACTGGCAGCTTGTTTTGAAGTGAATTACTTAAATAGATGAAATGTAAATTACTGATTCTTTCCTGCTTGCTGCTGATCTTGTGCAGCAGTTACCGTAACCCTTCTTACCAGCTGGCGAGGCTGAAGTATAACGGAGGGGGCGACTGGTATGGCGACAGAACTGCATTGATTAACCTGATTGCTTTCTGCAACCAGAACCTGCATACTAACTTTGCCCCTGAAGAAGCTATCGCCGAAGTGGGCAGTCCCGATATTTTTAATTATCCTTTTATTTATATGACGGGGCATGGCAATGTGAGTTTTAGTCCGCAGGAAGCCCAGAACCTGCGTAAGTATCTTACCGGGGGCGGATTTCTTCATATAGATGACAATTACGGCCTGGATAAATTTGTCAGGGTACAGATGAAAAAAGTATTTCCTGAATTGTCTTTTGTAGAATTACCGGTTAATCATCCCGTTTATCAGCAGAAATTCAAGTTTCCGGGCGGCCTGCCAAAAATACACGAGCATAACGGAAAACCTGCACAGGGCTTTGCCCTGATCTGGCAGGGAAGGATGGTTTGTTATTATACTTATGAAAGCGATCTGGGGAATGGATGGGAAGACTTCGGCACCTATCCCGGGGATACTAACGAAAAGCGGATAGAGGCGCTTAAAATGGGCTCAAATTTAGTTGAATATGTCTTAACTCATTAATATATGTACAGGGTAAAAGTAAACGATCAGTATAATTATGAATTAACAGGTGACAATGGTGCTTTTCAGCTCAATGGAACTGAGCTTCCGGTGGATATCCGGGATCTTGGAAACGGGCACCTGCATTTCATTTATCAGCATAAATCTTATAATGCAGAAGTTGTTGCTGAAAATAAAGAAGAAAAGAGCGCCACGGTTAAAATCAATGGACACTTGTACGAAGTCTCTATAGAAGATCAGTTCGATAGTTTATTAAAAGCGCTGGGGATGAATGGTGCCGCGGGTAAAGCTGTAGCTGAAGTAAAAGCGCCTATGCCGGGATTGGTGCTAAGCGTAAACGTAACAGAAGGACAGGAGATTAAAAAAGGTGATAGCCTGCTGGTACTGGAAGCCATGAAAATGGAAAACATGCTGAAATCTGCAACCGATGGTACTGTTAAAAAGATAGTGGTAGCTAAAGGGGATAAAGTAGAAAAGAACCAGGTACTGATTACATTTGTATAAAAAAAGGAGCCTTATGGGCTCCTTTTTTTATTTCTTTATGACTTTTTAGCATTGAATGGTTTCTGCTGTTTAGGCTTAAACTGTGGTTTGCCGCCCGGGTGAATTTCTGAAGCACCCAGCATGGTCATTGCACAACGGAAGCCGATGTCTGCGGTAGACTCATCCTGTTGCAGGAAACGTCTGGTAGCAGGGTTTAACCATAAAGCCTGGTCATCCCATGAACCGCCTTTGTACACCCTTGATTTATTATTTACCAGGGTAATCTCACCATACAGCTTGTTTTCTTCATCACGGTATCCGCGCTGATCTGCATAGGTATTTACAGGCTGGTTTACTGCTGCCTGTTTCTCTGCCCAGGTTTGTTTTTTACCAGAAGTAGCTGGTGTCATTACAGGCCTGTTGTATTTATCTTTTTCCAGTCTTCCGGTATTCTGATCGGCTACTTTTTTATCCTGGTAATAGTTACCCCTGTATGGGTTTAAAGCATCTGCTGCTTCGAAAGTATTGGAACGATAAACATCCGCAACCCATTCGTTTACATTACCGGCCATATTATACAGTCCGAAATCATTAGGCACATAGGCACGTACGGGAACGGTAATACTTCCCTTATCGTTCAGGGAACCGCCTACACCCATATAATCACCTTTGGTTCTTTTAAAGTTGGCTAAAATTAAACCGCGTGTTTTGCTTTTTGCAGAACTGATACCCAGTCCGTCCCACGGATAGATCTTATTGTTATTGATGTTTTCATATTCTGTATTCCCTATCAGGCCTAAAGCTGCATATTCCCATTCAGCTTCTGTAGGCAGGCGATAAGGTTGTTTTAAAATACCATCTTCTAACCTTACGTTTCTTGTAGCGCCGCCTTTTGGTGCTTTGGCACCTGCTGCCGCTGCCGTCTGTGCACCCGGGCTTAAGTCTTTCATGGCATGGGTACCTTTGTCGTCATACTGGCCGTTTAAATAAAGATCAGTAGTAAAAGGGCCGGTAGGTTTAGCAGTGGCAGGTGTATTTGCTTTTGCTTTTTTACCATCACCATTTAAATCTTTATAGCTGGTCATGTAGTTTTGTTCCCTTAACAGGGATTCGTTCACGATATCTGTCCTCCATGCACAATATCTTTGTGCCTGTTCCCAGCTTACACCCACTACCGGATAATCCTGGTAAGCAGGGTGTCTTAAATAATTATCTACGTAAGGTTCGTTATAAGAAAGAGGCCTTCTCCATACCAGGGTATCAGGCAGCTCATTGTAATAATATTCGTAATTGGTAGGATCTGTTCTTCTGATCCAGTTCAGGTATTCCAGCCAGTTGGTATTGGAAACTTCGGTTTCATCCATATAAAAAGAAGAAACGGTAGTCTCTCTTTTAACATTGTAGTCTTTCAACTCCTGACCGGGAACATCTATTGCACTGCCACTCATTACAAACACTCCGCCTTCAATTTCCACTAAACCAGGTCCTGGTCCGCGTTTGAATTTGTTGTTTACCTGAAAGCCGCCATTCTCTTTCCTGTTGTATGCTAAACCCGTTTTTTCTGAAGTTGCGGTTTTGGATTTACAGGATACCAGGGAGGAAACAGTTAATAAAATAGCAAATGAATATAAGTAAGTTTTTTCCATGTGTGCAAATGATATATTCTGACTGTTAAAATTACACAAAAATAAATCTAAGCTCCAAAATAATTGTAGAATATCGTTTTAAATATCAACAAATTGCGGAAATAGTTACTCAGTTCTTTCGTGCAGAGGGTCAATAAGGTGGTTTTTTTAAATTATATTTGGGTAATAATAACCCCGTATTGGAATAGAAAGATATGAAGATTAAAGTAGGATTTGGTTTTGACGTACACCAATTAAAAGAAAACCATCCCTTTGTGATAGGTGGTGTAAACCTTGAACACCATAAAGGCGCCTTCGGCCATTCGGATGCTGATGTGCTGCTGCATGCCATATGTGATGCCCTGCTGGGCGCTGCCAATTTGAGGGATATAGGCTTCCATTTTAAAAACACAGATCCGCAATGGAAGGGGATCAGCAGTATGATCCTGCTGCAGGAAACCGTAAAGTTAATCTCAGAAAAAGGATGGACCATTGGTAACATTGATGCCATGCTTTGCCTGGAGGCACCAAAGATCAATCCTCATATTCCGCAGATGCAGGATAATATTTCCAAAGCCATTAATATTGATATGGAAGACATTTCTATCAAAGCCACCACCAATGAACTGATGGGTTTTATTGGCAGGGAAGAAGGAGTAGTGGCCTATGCGGTTTGCCTGATTCAAAAATTGTAAAACAATTGGCTGTATAAGCGGGTTTTAATTAAAAAATGCGTTTTATGAAACATATAGCCAGATATATACTAGTTGCCAGTCTTGGAATTGTTTCTTTATCGGCCTGTACCATGGGTGATAAAGGAAGCAGTAAAGTGCCTGACTCTGTAAAAATTGATACCACCAAAAAGGCTTCTACTTCTACTGTAGCACCTGCAAAACCTTCAGATACTACGCTGATTGATAGTTTGCAGACAGACACAGCTAAAAAAGCAAAGAAATAAAATAAAAAAACCGCTGAATGGTTCTTTTCAGCGGTTTTTCATAATGCCTTATTGTTACTCTTCATCCAGGTAACCAAAACGACCTTCGTTATAGTCGCTGATTGCCTGTTGCAATTCTTCCTGGTTATTCATTAAAAAAGGCCCGTATTGTGCAATGGGTTCATCAATAGGTTCACCGCTTAAAACGAGGACCACACTATTTTGTGAAGCTTTTACGCTAATCTGCTCTCCGTCGTTCTTAAAATAAACGAATTGATTTTCTATAGCCGCCTGGCTGCCATTGATAGTTACTTTGCCTTCTACAACTAAAAAACCGGTATTAAAATGTGCCGGAAAATTAAAAACAACTTCTCCTTCTTTCAATAAGCGCGCATTATAAACCTGTAGGGCTGTAAACGTAGAAACACTGCCACTTACACCTGCATAATCTCCGGCAATGATTTCTATCGTGCCCCCATTAGCCGGTAAATCATACTTTTTCAGATCAGCCTGTTTAACAGCCTGGTATTTAGGTGGGCTCATTTTGTCTTTTGCAGGCAGGTTAACCCACAATTGAACCATTTGAAAAACTCCACCTGTTTCATTGAATCGTTGCTCGAAGTACTCCTTATGCAGAATACCGCGCGCTGCTGTCATCCATTGTACATCTCCCGGATAAATTACACCGCTATTGCCTGCACTATCGTGATGGGCAATTACGCCATGATAGGCAATGGTTACAGTTTCGAAACCACGGTGCGGATGTACACCAACACCGCGGGGTTCGTTTGCACCTTTAATCTCTGTTCTGGCATTGAAGTCGAGCATGAAAAAAGGACTCATACAGATCTTATATCCTCTTGGAAAAAAATTGTTTACACGGAAACCGTTCCCCACCCTATTGGGTAGCGGGGCATCTAAAACAGCCGAAACGGATTTTACACAGGTTTCCATCAGGAGGATATCAGTCAATAATTATGCTTTTGCGAATTGTAATTCGCCTAATATCTTAACGTCTTCACCTAACATTACACCACCTGTTTCCAGCGCTGCATTGTAAGTTAAGCCGAAATCAGTTCTGTTGATTTTTCCGCTTAAAGTAAATCCTGCTTTGGTATTTCCCCATGGATCCTGAGCAGTACCACCAAATTCTACATCTAAAGTAACTGGTTTAGTTACACCTTTAAGGGTTAAGTCTCCAGTTAATTTGTAATCACTGCCATCTTTTTTGAAAGAAGTAGATTTAAAAGAAATAGAAGGAAACTCTTCGGCATTAAAGAAATCTCCGCTGATCAGGTGACCGTCTCTGTCTTTATTACCGGTATCTACTGAAGCTACTCCAGCCTGGAAAGATATTTCTGCATGTTCAAAATCGTCAGATTCAGTAGTTAGTTCTGCTGAAAACTCGTTGAAGCTACCTGTAACGGTGGTAATCATTAAGTGTTTTACTTTGAATTGAAGTTCGCTGTGTGCTGGATCTAGAACCCATTTAGTAGTTGCCATAATTTTTAATTTTAGATTGATTTATATGATAACGTAAAATTAAGAATAAAGTGCAGCGCGAACGTTGATTTATGATAAGAAATGGTTAAGCTTTGAAGTGTTTGTGTGCAAGGTCTTTACGCACACGGCTTAACGACTCTGGTGTGATGCCAAGGTAGGAGGCGATCATCCATTGTGGTACCCTCAGGGTGAGGTTTGGATAAAGTTTAATGAAGTCCAGATAACGCTCCTCTGCAGTAGCACTCAGCAACATATTGATCCTTTTCTGCATAAAACGGATAGAATTGTTTAACATGGTATTGTTAAGGTCATGTAAGCAGGGTACATGGACGGCAGCATCATTAAAGTAATTTCTCGGGAGAATGAGTGCTGTAGTTTTTTCTATGGCATCAATATAAAAATCTGATGGTTCATTAAAAAAGCTATTTCTTTCAGACAACCACCACAGTTCAGGAGCAAACTGAATGATGTTCACTTTTGCTTTGCTATCGATAGAATAACAGCGCATCAGGCCTTCGGTTACAAAATAAGTATGGGTACTGGTCTCGCCGGGAGAAAGAACAACCTGGTTTTTCTCGAGTGTTTTAACCTTGATATCTTTAGAGATCAGGTCAAACTGCTCGTCTGTCAGGGCTATTTTTTTTTGTAAATATTCTTTAAACTGATCAAACATGCAGCGTGCTTTAAAAACTATTTGTTTTTAATTTCGACGTTGGAGAAATCCACACCGCATTTACAATTAGAAGCGCATCCTCCACTTTTTGGGGATACAGCACGATAGATGATGCGGCCTATATAGAAGAGTGCCGCAATAAATAACAGTCCGACTAAAATAACTTGCACGTTCATAGAACAAAAATAGCTAATTTATCTGTCAGGGCAGTCTATTAATTGTAAATTTCCGCGTCCATTAAACCTACAGTACCGCCTACCCAATCTAAATCTGCATTATATTGCACGCCAATCATCTTTCCCTTACTTAACCTTACCAGGTTCATACATAGCTGAGGCTCTTCGCCATCAGGCCAGAGGTACAACAACCTGATTTCGGTTTTCACCAGGCCGTCGGGCGACCGGATTACAGGTTCATAAACTACTTTCTTCTGTAATATCCAATTGTGAGGATCTGTAATGTGATCGATGTCCGACTGTTCCACATCAATGATAACCCCATGTCCTGCAAAAGAGAAAAGGGGTTTAAGCACATAATTTTCCAGATCTTCCGGGATAGATTCCAGCGCATTTAAGAAATACGTATCCGGTACAAATTCATTTTTTAAAAAGGGAAGGATGAATTTGCTGATCCTGTAAAACCAGTTTGGATGAGTGATCCATTCTACATCCAGCGGTTCACGCGGATCAAAGCTGGATTGGAAAAGCTCCTGCCGGGTGTTTACTTCATCAAAGATGAGCCGGTTATAAATTCGTCTAATGCGTGTTTTCTTTCCCTCTTTTTGATAAAATAACTGGTCTTCTTCTTTAAAAATGTCGGTTAAACTTAAAACAGGAATGCCCAGTTGTTTTTCGGTCAGGAGAAAATCGATAGCTGTTTTTTGCTTCGGGGCATCTACATCCATTAAAACAACTTCTTCGGAAAGAAAATTTCCAACGATCACTCTTTTGAGCAAACTGAAATACTGCTGTTCAGTCATCCCCTGGAAATAGGGACTTAAAACTGCCAGCTGATCCAGTTCAAAAACTTTGTTGTAACAGTTGGACAGCTGCGCCTGGAAAGCAAACAAAGAAGGAAAGCCCTGCAGTTCTATTAATCTGGGTACTAAGCGCCCGGTTTCATCCTTGCAGATGCCAAAATCAAAAGCCAGGAAATGCGGATGTTCATTTTCATTGGGTACATACCACTCTGCTGGAATAGCTTTGGCCGTTAGTTCTTTGAAATCAGGACGACGGATGAGCTTGATGATTTCCTGACCAGCAGAGATGAGCTGTTCTTTTAAATCTTTGGGAATAAAAACAGGTGTTTCGGCTACGCGAAAAGGTAATGGTGTACCATCTCCCGTAATTTCTTTTAAAAATCTGACGTATTTAATTGTTGTAAAATTCCTGTTGAAATATTCCCTGTAAGGACCAATCATATGACTAACTGTTTAAAGATTGAATAGCCTCCCTCAAAAAATTAGGGAGGATGTGCTGTTGTGTGAGTATAACGCCATCCGGGTTATCCAGCTGCGAAAAAATCCCGGCATACTTTTCTTTTCCATGATCGGCAATGACAGCTTCTTTTTTATCTGCTTCCAGTAAATATATCCTGATGTCTGCGGGATTTGCCTCCGGGTGAAATTGTGTGCCTGTAAATTCTTTGGAAAAACGCACCGCCATCATACAGGGTTCAGGGCGGTCTTTTTCATGAGTATGTAGTTGATCTTTAGCGGTCATCAAGTTATCATCAGCAGATTTATTGGTTGCTAGTGGTATGCTGATGATAGTCTCTATGGCTAAAACCTGTACTTCCGGAATGGCGGATAGCTGTTGTTCCGGATCTGTTACCTGCCATTCCCTGCTGTCTACTGCATAAAAGGGGTTGGGTAATCCTTTAAAGATGATATCATTTTTTCCGTCCTCAGTCAGTGTAACGGGCAGTATCCCAAAAACACCTGATTTTCTCCTGCTGATCTTTCCTACGCCATATTTGCGGCAGGCCAGCTGAAAGGAGTAACAAATTAGAAAAACATGTTTTTTTTGATGGTGAGTAGAATTATAAGCTTCGATAGTATCCAGCAAAGCTGAAAAAGAACTTTCCCAGGATTGATGCGCTCCGTCAAGCGGGCTGCCGGGGCCACCGCTTGAAATGTAGATATCAAAGTTTATTCCCGGGATCTCATTCTTTGAGCGGAGATCAAATATTTCTGCAGACAGTTCGATGTTATGCGCAGCTTCGTAAGCTGATAAAATATCAATAATTCCCTTCATGCCCAGATTAGGAAATCCATCGTTCATGTCAATCACAGCTACTTTGAATTTCTTTTTATCCTTCATGATTACCTTTTTGCACCAATCAGCGTCTGACTGGTTATAAAATCTACTACGGCTTCAAAACTTCCGGTCTCGGCATATACAGCAAGCTGCTGGTCGGCACCTGTTCCTCTTTCCAATATCTGATGGATATAATTTAAATCTTCCCTGCAACCCAGTTCATCCACTACATCATCAACAAAATCAAGTAATTCCAGCACCAGGCTTCGGCAGCTTACTTCTATCTCCTTGCCAAAATCGATCAGGTTGCCATCAATTCCATAACGGGCAGCGCGCCATTTGTTTTCATTGATCAGTGCCCTGGAATAATTTATATAACTCATATTCTGTAACCTCAGTTTATACAATTTGGCACATAACGCCTGAAATAAGGCCACGAAAGCCATGGTTTCATCAATCAGGAGCGGGCAATCGCAGATCCTGAATTCTATCGTTTCAAAAAACGGATGTACGCGGATGTCCCACCAGATCTTCTTGGCGTTATCAATACTATTGGTTTTGATCAGTAGCTTGATGTAGTTATCATAATCTTCGATACTGTTAAAAACATCAGGAATACCGGTACGGGGAAATTTGTCGAATATTTTGGTGCGAAACGACTTGTAACCTGTATTCCTTCCTTCCCAGAAGGGTGAATTGGTAGATAAGGCAAATACATGGGGTAAGAAATAACGTACCTGGTTTGCAATGTGGATAGCCAGTTCCCGGGACTGAAAACCTACATGAACATGTAATCCAAAGATCAGGTTTGAACGGGCGGCCTCCTGGAACTCGTTGATGATTTCATTGTAGCGGGGGTGTTCGGTGATCAGCTGTTTTTCCCACCTGGAAAAAGGATGTGTTCCGGCGGCGCCGATCTGAAAGCCCAGGTCGCCCGCCAGCTGATGGACAGTGCTGCGAAGTTCGGAAATCTCCTTTCTTGCCTGTGTGGTGTTTTTACAGATACTGGTACCTACTTCTACCACTGCCTGGTGCATTTCTGCCTTAACCTGGTCTTTGTAGATCTTTTGGGCAGCTTCTACAATTTGCTGATCATGGGAGGTGAGTTCGCGGGTAACAGGGTCTATTACCATGTACTCTTCTTCTATGCCCAGTGTAAATCTATTCATAAAGGGTAAAACTATTGGTTAGTCAATGCTCAATTGCTGTATTTGGTCAGATTGATGGATAAATATACCCTTTTTATCTTCTAACGACTGTTTGAGCATTGCCCTGGCTACGTTCTCTACCTTAATACTTCTGTATTTTTTTAATCCCCCAGCCAGCAGGGGGTTGATCAGGTGCATCACTGCGTTTAACACACCTTCCAGAAAACGCTTGTTCTTTCTTTCTCCATCCAGTAACGAAGGCCTGTAGATATGGATATTTTGAAAAGGTATCAATTTAAGATCGCGTTCCACTTCTCCTTTAGTCTTGGTATAAAATATAGATGAATCTTTATCGGCACCCATAGCAGAAACCAGGTGGTAACTTGTTGCCCCATTGGCCAGTGCAATAGCAGCTACATCTAATGGATATTGATAATCAATTTTCCGGTACTGCTGCTGATCTGGGGTCTGACTTTTTGTGGTACCTAGGCAGCAGAAAACGGCGTCGCCTTTAATTTCAGCGGCATAATTGTTCAGCTGGTCAAAATTGATCACCAGTTGCTTGAGCTTGGGGTGCTGAAGGGGTAACGCTTTCCTTACCAGTACCAATACAGTTGAATAAGAACCGCTTTCTAACAGCTGGTTTAACAGGCTGCTTCCTATTGATCCGCTTGCGCCGACTAAAATTGCTTTTTTCTCCATTTGCTGTTAAAACAGTTAGTTGTAACTTAAAGTTTTTGGAAATCTTCGGGGCAGGCACAGGAAGAAAATATTAAATATGTGACATTGCCCTAGGTAATAGGCTGATATATCAATTATTTACGTTATCTTTGCGCCAAAATTAGGCGCATTTTATGCAAAAAATAAGAAATATAGCTATTATAGCACACGTTGACCACGGTAAAACTACATTGGTTGATAAGATTTTACACGCTTGTTCTATTTTTCGTGACAACGAACAAACAGGCGACTTGATACTTGATAATAACGATTTGGAAAGGGAACGTGGTATCACGATTGTTTCTAAAAACGTTTCGGTAATGTATAAAGATGTCAAAATCAATATTATTGATACTCCTGGTCACGCCGATTTCGGTGGTGAGGTAGAGCGTGTATTGAAAATGGCTGATGGTGTATTGTTGTTATGTGATGCTTTTGAAGGTGCAATGCCTCAAACTCGTTTCGTTACACAAAAAGCATTGGCTTTAGGTCTTAAACCTATCGTTGTTGTAAACAAAGTAGATAAAGAGAACTGTCGTCCGGAAGAAGTTTATGAGCAAATCTTTGAATTGTTCTTTAACCTTGAGGCTACAGAAGATCAATTAGACTTCCCTGTAATTTATGGTTCATCTAAACAAGGATGGATGAGTACAGACTGGAAAGTGCCTACTACTGATATCTTCCCTTTATTAGATGCAGTTGTAGCTAATATCCCTGCTCCACCGATGCTGGAAGGAACTTTACAAATGCAGATCACTTCATTAGATTATTCATCTTTTGTTGGCCGTATCGCAGTTGGACGTGTTCACCGTGGTGTGATTAAAGAAAATCAACCTGTTACGTTAATCAAACGTGATGGTAAAATGGTTAAATCAAGAGTAAAAGAATTATATACTTTTGAAGGCCTTGGAAAAATACGTACTACTGAAGTAAAATCAGGTGATATCTGCGCTGTTGTAGGTATTGAAGGATTTGATATCGGTGATACAATCTCTGATTTTGATGCTCCTGAGCAATTGCCTGTTATCAAAATTGATGAGCCTACAATGAACATGCTGTTCACCATCAATAACTCTCCATTTTTTGGTAAAGAAGGTAAATTTGTTACGTCTCAACGTATCAAAGAACGTTTGTACAAAGAAATGGAAAAAAATCTTGCCCTTAAAGTGGTTGAGACTCCATCTCCTGATGCATATTTAGTATACGGAAGGGGTATTCTCCATTTATCAGTATTGATCGAGACTATGCGTCGCGAAGGGTATGAAATCCAGGTTGGACAGCCACAGGTTATCATCAAAGAAATTGATGGTAAAAAATGTGAGCCGGTTGAAACTTTGATCGTTGACGTTCCGGGTGAAGTTGCTGGTAAAGTAATTGAACTGGTAACTCAGCGTAAAGGTGAATTACTGATCATGGAACCAAAAGGAGATCTTCAGCATTTAGAGTTTGAAATTCCTGCCCGTGGTATCATCGGATTAAGAAATAACGTATTAACAGCAACAGGTGGTGAAGCGATCATGGCTCACCGTTTCAAAGCTTACGAGCCTTGGAAAGGTACTATCCCTGGAAGGTTAAATGGTGTTCTTGTTTCAATGGAAAAAGGTAGTACAACTGCTTATTCAATTGATAAATTACAAGATCGCGGTCGTTTCTTCGTAGATCCGGGTGTTGAGGTTTATGAAGGTCAGATCATGGGTGAGCACATTCGTGATAATGATTTAGTAGTAAACATTGTAAAAGGAAAAGCTTTAACTAACATGCGTGCTTCTGGTACAGATGATAGTAATCGTATTGCTCCTGCAATTAAATTTTCATTAGAAGAAGCTATGGAATATATCCAGGCTGACGAGTATATTGAAATTACACCTTTAAGCATGCGTTTACGTAAAATCTTCTTAACAGAAAATGAACGTAAAATAAAAGGTAAAAACTTCTAATCCATTCGGATGAATCATATCAGAGCCTGTAAGCATTTGCTTACAGGCTTTTTTGCGTTTAAGGCTTTTTTATAACAGGGAAGCCTGCGCTGATAGCTGTTCCAAAATTAGAGTTGGATGACGCTTGCCAGAATGGCATAGCAGAACTTTTTACTTAATTTTGCGGCATGTTAGAAAACTCCACACAACGATTTACGGACAGGGTAACAAACTATATTAAATACAGGCCCGACTATCCAGCTCAGGTAATGGAATATCTCCGGAAAGAAGCTGAATTACCTGTAGGTGCTTCCATCGCAGACATCGGTTCTGGAACAGGTATCTTTACCAAACAGATACTCGATGCGGGGTATACGGTTTTTGCGGTAGAACCAAATGAACCAATGAGGGCAGCGGCAGATAACGCTTTAAGCCACTATTCAAACTACATTTCCGTTGATGGCAGTTCCAGTTTAACTACCTTAAAAGATCATGCTGTAGATCTCATCGTTTGTGCGCAGGCATTTCATTGGTTCAATCACGCTGAAACCAAAAAAGAGTTTCAAAGGATCTTAACTGCAAACGGAGAGGTAGCCTTGATATGGAATAAGCGGATTGTTGATGCAGACGATTTTTCAAAAGCCTACGATCAGCTGTTACAGCAAAACGGTACGGATTATAATGAGGTGAACCAACAGTACCTGAACCCTGAGGACTTTACTGCTTTTTTCCATGACGGAAAATATGAGCAGGCAAATTTTCCGAATTTACAGTTATTTGATGAAGAAGGACTCATCGGGCGCGCCGGGTCCTCATCTTATGTACCTGCGTTGGATACGCCTGAAGGAAAAGCTTTTTTGACTAAGCTGAAAGAAATATTTGCACATTATCAACAGAATGGGAAGGTAAGCTTCCAGTACCATACTGAAGTATACCTGGGTAAAGTTTAATAATTAAGCCGGTGCAAATCATAACTTATATGTTGATGAAATCTGCATGGGCTTATAGTTCACCTAACGAAATGAGTGCAGCCTCATGTAAATTTCATTACCTTCAAAACGCCGAAGACCATTAAAAAACTCTAAAATAATGCTTCTAAATCAATACGTATTCTAATGAAAAAAGCCCTTTATACCGTGGTGCTGCTTTGCTTACTTGTTGTATTGATCTTTGCAATGCTGTTTACCTGGCGCCCTGAGCTGATCAGGGTTGTCCGCTATCAGATTCCTGATGCAGCAACTTATAAAGCTTATCCTCAAACGGTAGTTCTTCCATCGGATACTGCTTTTCATTTTTCACAAGCCCCGCAAAACAGAAATGACCTGGATACCCTGCATGTTTTAGATGGGAAGAATCATCTGGTTCCATTTAAGGATTATTTGCTGGAAGGAAAGATCAATTTATTCATGGTCATCAGAAACGACAGTATTATCTATCAAAAATATGCACCCGGTTATAGCGATACTACGCTGACCACACTTTTCTCTGTGGCCAAAACAATGGTGTCAATTGTACTTGGACAGGCATTGGAAGAGGGTAAAATAAAAAGTCTCAATGATCATGTAACTCAATACGTGCCTGAATTAAAGGCTAATCCTGCATTTAAGGATATTACCCTGATGAACCTGTTGTCCATGAAATCCGGGCTTAAATTTGAAGACACTAACGGCAGTTACCTTCATGCTTTCTTATCTGATGAAGCCCGGTTTTATTATACCGATGATATCAAAAAACAATTGTTAAACGTAACCCTGGATAACAAACCGGGGACGGTCTATAAATATGAAAGTATAGATGCCTTTCTGCTCACCTGGGCGCTGGAAAATGCAACCGGGAAAAAGGTTTCCGCATATTTTCAGGACAAAGTATGGAAAAGAATAGGCACTGAGTATAAAGCGAGCTGGGGGCTGGACCATCAAAATGGGCTGGCGAATACAGCCAGCAGGTTTCAGTGTACGGCTATAGATTTGGCCAAGATCGGGCGTCTGTATTTGAACAATGGTAAATATAACGGGCAGCAGATCGTACCTCAGGAATGGGTTAACCGCTCCCTTCACCTGGATGGAGAAATTCCGGCTACTGCCAAAGGCTGGCAAAAAACTGCACATCATTATTTATGGTGGATACCTCAGCAGGGGGTGAACGGCGATTTTGCTGCGGAGGGCATGCTTGGTCAGCGTTTGTATATGGACCCACTAACCCACACCATCATTGTACAATTTGCGGATAAAGGAGCGGGTGATTATCCTTACCGGAAGATCAGCCGTTATCTATCGGGATTGCCTTTTGCCTATCCCAGATAAAAACAAAACAGGCTATATCGATTAATTATAGCCTGTTTTATTGATCACCTTAAGGTGAAACTTATCCTCAATTATACGTGCTGTCCGGCATGAACACCTTCGGCAAATTCTTCTACCATCTTATCGTTAAACGCTGGCAGATCTGCAGGACTACGGCTGGTAACCAGCCCCTGGTCTACTACAACTTCCGAATCTTCCCAGTTTGCACCGGCATTCACCAGATCAATTTTTATAGTTTTGGTGGATGTTAAGTTCCGCCCTTCCACTACCTCTGCTGAAATCAGCACCTGAGGGCCATGGCATATTGCGGCTACCGGTTTTCCTGCTTCAAAAAATGCTTTCACAAAATCTAATGCATCCTGGTTCTTCCTTAAAGCATCAGGGTTCAGCACACCACCCGGAATAACCAGACCCTGATAATCATCGGCATTGGCATCCGTTACCACTTTATCCACGTTTACTTCTACAGTCCATTCGCGGTCATGTTTCATACCTTTGATTTTACCTGCGTCTAAAGAAATGATATGTACTGTAGCACCTTCCTGTTTCAATCTTTCAACAGGGCTGGTTAATTCTGATTCTTCAAATCCATTTGCTGATAATACAGCTATGTTACGATTACTTAATTTTCCCATGATAGTAATGATTAAATGTAATATTACTACAAGCCGGGAAAAAGATTGTTTGTCAAAAAATGAATTGTTACGCTTTGAGTAGACTACAATGACATTAGTCGTTCGTTCTTCTGTGACGCAGATAATATTGGCCCAGGTTCATTGCAATCCAGAAATGATTGATCACATTGGGAATAAAACCATAATACTTGGTGAAAATGCGGAACCGTTCTTTTAAGCTTTCCAGGTTTTTTTGTTTGGATATACCGCCTACCAGATACTTGGCTACATAACTGTGCGTGTTCACAATGCTGGAAGCGTTTTTTGCCGCCCTGATGATCCAGTCGATATCAGAACTGTACTTATATTGCAGGTCGTAAGGTTTCGCCAGGCTTCTTTTTACGTAGATTGCCTGATGGCTAATGCTCATCCCATGTTTAAAGCTATGCCAGTCGAACGTTTCCGGTGCCTGATGCCTTCTTTGCCCAAGGCTCTCCCATTTGTCATTGTACATCTCGGTTTCACCATAATAAATATCAGCTCCGGGAGCGCTTCCAAACACTTCAGCAACAGTTTCAGGAGCATAGATCTCATCCCCGGAATTCATAAATAAGACATAATCCCCGGTAGCCAGGGCTAAGCCCTTATTCATGGCATCATAAATACCCTTGTCATTTTCAGATATGAACTGGCTGAGCCGCGATTTATATTTATAAATGATATCCCTGGTGCCATCTGTTGATGCGCCATCAATAATGATATATTCAATAGGGGAATAGGTTTGGTTCAATACAGAAAGCATAGTCCGCTCGATATCCTTTACATTATTATAAACGATGGTGATCACACTAAGCTTTGGCTGCATGGTTTAATATCTGGTTAACGGGGATGTAAATTGATCAGTGATTGATAGAGCAAGATATGCTTTTCGGCGATAACTTCCTCAGAAAAGTAAGTCAGTATGGTTAATCTTGCCTGTTTTTGAATCTCTGCTGCATTCTCTTCATGGTATAACCATTCTATTCCGGTGGCCAGATCTTCTGAAGATTCGTAATCTGCCAGGTAACCGTTCACGAGGTGATCTACCATATCCGGAATGCCACCCGTTTTAAAGGCCACTACAGGAGTTGCACAGGCCAGGCTTTCCATTACCGTATTCGGAAGATTATCTTCCAGGGAAGCAGTAATAAAGGCATCCGCGGCAGAATAACATTTCGCCAGGTGTGCATCATTGTTTATCGTACCCAAAAAGATGGTTTTAAAAGGGAAGTCAGGCATCTCGGCCGCTTCCTTATTACCAAAAATAAGCAGTTCTATATTTTCTTTGATCACCCCGGGGCGTCCTGCCAGGTCGTTCAGGGCATCGATCAGATAAGAAGTTCCTTTGTGTTTGTCGTTTTTTGAAGGCATAAAACCACTCATCAGCACAAACTTTTCGGGGGAAATCTTTAATAACTTTTTAGCTTCGGCTTTCACATAGGGTTTAAAGACTGCCGTCTCTATGGTGTTGGGGATCACGGCTGTTTCCCTGGCACCCATTAAACTGCTGAATTTAACAGACCTGGCCATCCATTGGCTAGGGGCTACAATATGAAAACCCAGGTTGGCATAACCTTTCTTTTTGCTTTGCCAGTTTTTATGGGAAATATCATTTTTGCCGCTGATCTTTAACAAGGGGCAATTGCCGCACTGCTGATGATAGTTTTCGCAGGAATAACGTACATGGCAGCCACCGGTAAAGGCATTACTATCGTGAAAGGTCCATACAATAGGTTTATCCAGCAGTTCCAGTTCGGCGAGGTCTTTAGGCCGTAAAAAACCATGGTTAATCCAGTGGATATGGATCAGGTCGGCCTCTTTTAGCGCTGGATGTTTAGCTATTGACCTGCCAAACCATTGCAGTGAAAAGGGTGTTTTAAGGGCTTTTACCAATCCTTTGGCCAGGTACCTTTCAGAAAGGATATTAAAAATAGCACCAGCTTTTTGCAAAGCGGTTTTACTGAAAGCTTCGGCCTTGTCGCTTTCCTTAAACTGGTAATATACCATTACGCGGGATTCAACACCGCTTGCCTGAAGCGCGTTACTTAAACGGAGACATGCTCTTCCGGCACCTCCGTTCCCTTCATATGTATTTAAGTGGACTATTTTCAATGTATCAAAATTACATATTATTGTTATCGTTTAGGTGTTTTCATAACTTAAATATTAACTTTATCGGCCGTGAAGCTGATTAAAGCGCTGGAAAAACAATTATGGACAACCTTTTAACCGACAGACAATTTTGGGTAAATTATTGGGAGAGTAAAACAGGCCTGTCGGTCAATATTCCTGCAAATTACCTGTTTCATAAAGAGTTGGGTTCCATTATTCAAACCCGGCAGGTAAAAACGGCGATAGAACTCGGAGGATTTCCCGGTTATTACGCGGTGTTCCTGAAGAAATATTTTAAGCTCGATGTTACGCTGCTTGACTATTTTGTCCATCAGCCGGTTACCAATGCTTTGCTCGAAGCCAATGAGCTGAAAGAAAGCGATATCCACATTATTGAAACGGACCTGTTTAACCATAAAGAAGTTCAGCGATATGATCTGGTCTTGTCCTGCGGATTGATTGAACATTTCAATGATACGGATGATATCATTCAGCGGCATATCCATTTCTTAAAACCAGGAGGAACCCTGCTGATCACGCTGCCCAACTTTAAAGCGCTGAATGGATGGTTCCAGAAGGTATTTGATAAAGCCAATTACGATAAACACAATATCCATTGTATGGACCCTGAATTGCTGGCTTCCATCAGTCGTAAAGCGGGGCTGGAAGTAGTGCAGTCAAAATATTTCGGTCATTTCAGCCTTTGGCTGGAAGATGAAAAAAATAAACCTGCAGGGGTGAGGTTATTCAAAAAATCAGTATGGCTGTTGGGCAAAGTATTTACGAAAGTCTTCCCTTTTAACTCCAGACAGCTGTCGCCTTATATCATCTTAGAAGCAAGAAAAGCGCAGTAATTAACTCAGGCGCTCGGTCAGATATCTTTTCAGGCGCTGCCATAAACTGCCTTTTCTGGTGCTCAGGAACTGTTTAATGGCCTGATAAGCCTGTGGATGCTCTTTGATCTCATCAGGGAACCTGGTGATCTGTTTAGGATTAATGATCACATTGTAGATATCATTGATCCCGGAATGTACACCGCTGCCATCGTGGCCAATATTATTCACCAAAGATTGAGCAGGGTTGAGGGTAAGCCCATTTTTAAGAAAGATGGAAGCATACCAGCGGATTGCCCATGAATTATTTTTGCCACGCTTAAAATCCTGCATTTGTTTCCAGAAGTTCATGTTGTGGTCAATGGAAAACGCAGCTCTTTTTTTTGCATCGAACTGAGCCATTAAGGTGTCAATATTAGGCTCAAAATGCTGCCAGGCCCTTTCCCAGGTGGCCCATCCCCAGCTGGTTGCGGCACGGTAAAAAAAAGATTCGGGTAATTCCGTATCCTGAAGATGGTACATATAAGCACCGATATGCATCACACGGTCTTCCTGCCGGTAACGGTTTAAAGCATCATTGAAATAATTAAGCGTATAAGGGGAAGTGATCAGGTCATCTTCAAAAACAATTACCTGTCCATAAGCAGCGGATAATCTGCTTACCCCGGCAATAACCGAATTGGCCAGGCCCATGTTCTCTTTCCTTTCAATGATCTCTACCGATTTAAACCCATCGATATTTTTTAACAGTTCACGCACTTCATTCACCAGATCCTCATCCGCTGCGGTTTTTGGCCCGTCAGAAAACACAAATAAACGGCTGTCTTCGGCCAATTCATTCTGTTTTAAAAACTTAAGCGTACGTTCTGTATGCTTAGGCCTGTTATATACAAATAAGGCAATAGGAGCAAAGTTTTGCATGAACTAGAATATTTGCAGTGTCTGATTAGATTTTTTTGTTAAAACGGTATATGCATTAGCAAATTGTTCCTGTTTTTTTAAACCCAATAACTGACCAATTGTTTTTTTAATCCGGTATTCCAGTTCAATCCGTAGTGTTTTGGACAAGCTTTTAGGTGCTTTCCTGTTCACAAACTCATTAAATTTAGTTGTGGCCGGAGGGGTCATTGAAACCTGTCCGGAAATAATTTCCAGTCCTTCGCTCTGTAAAAGAAAACGCAGGGAGGTTGGGGTATACATATTAATATGTCCGTAATCCAGGAAGTGTTTCATCCGCTGGTCTACTCCAAAACGATAATCAAGAGGTACCTCAATAACGATATGTTTAGCAATACGTTTCAGCTCACGGATTAAGATGCGTTCATGTTCTACATGTTCCAGTACGTGCGCCAGGATCACCAGGTCAAAGCTGTCATCAGCATAGGGGATTTCATAACCGTCAAAGCTTTTCACCTCTTTTAGCCGGCTTAAACCACGTTCCTGTATTAAAGAAACGCCGGTTTCTGCAATTTCCAGTGCATAGAGTTCTTCACCAAAATTCCATTCATTTAAAAAATGAAGGATACTGCCGTCGCCAGCGCCAACTTCCAGTACCTTTACGGGATGGAGGTCTTTGCAGACAGCAACTATATTTGCAGCTTTTGCCGATGCCCCCAGCATACGCCATGCGGTATCTTTCTGGGTATAAAAGTTATTGTAGGCTGATTTTACTTCATCACTTAACATTTCTGAACTCATTTTATATCCCTAAACAATTTTCTGTTTTATAAAATACTGATGTGGCTTTCAAATAAAATAATCCCGGTGAAATACCTGAGAAAGACAGTTCTTTAAAACCGGCATCCTTCAAAAATACACCTGCTTTTTCATAATCCTTACGCTCAGAATCATCCAAGACAATTACGCCGGTGGGAGTAAGGGCTTTAATACTGTTCATACAGCAGTTTACCCTATCCCTGCCATCCACAATAATGATGTCAAACTTTTCGCCGATAGTAGCCGCCTTCTTTGAATATTCTCCGTCACGTTCCAGTTTGCTGAAAATCATTTCTGCATTGGCAGGTTTACTGTTGATAATCTTATTGTACCAGGCTTCATCGTGTTCTACAGACACTACTTTTTTAACACGTTTGGCATAAAACAGGGTAGAGCTGCCAGATCCATATTCAAAAATAGTCAGGTCTTTAGTCAGCCTGGTTTTGATAAAATCAATAAAGGAATAAGTTACCCAGGGCAGTGCTTCTCCATCACGGTCTAAGGCCTGCTGATTGTCAAAAGAGGTGAACCATCCAATATTGGCCAGGTAACCTTTATGTCCGTAAGATAGCAATGCCTTTAGTCTATCCGGTTTTCTTAATAATGTTGCGAATGCTTTGAGTTTATTCAACGTTTAAATATTTTTTGAAATAGCTTGAACAAAAATAACGATTTTAACATCATAATGCCCTGCTGTCTGGTTTTAGGAATGAGTAATAGGTAAAAAGCACTAACAAAACAAGCGATCAATGTGGCTATAGAGGCACCAATACCCCCATATTTAGGGATCAGCCAGAAGTTAAGTAAAATATTCACTACAGCGCCCAATGCGGTGCGCTGAAAGGCGGTCATAGTATATCCTTCGGCCAGCAGGTATTGCGAGCTGGCACTGCCCAGGAAAACAAAAATGCCCGACCAGATATGAATGGATAACATTTCTCCAGCGCCGGGAAACGCATCTTTGTAAATGAGGTGAATAAGATCAGGCCCCAGAAAGCTAACCATAATGGCAACAGGCAGGCTAATGAATACTAAAAGATCATAAAGATTTCCCAATCTTTTGAGGTAACGCTCAGAATCTGTTTTTTGAGCGTGAATAATAGCCGGGAAAACTGAGGTAACAATGGCGACAGGTATAAAATACCAGGCTTCGCTGATATTTGCCGCTACGTTATAGATCCCTACTTCAGCACTGCCTACATCTTTTAACATGACCGTGTCTATTTTCATATAAATAGAAACCATCACCGCAGAAAGGATGAGCGGGAAGGATTGTTTTAAAAGTGTTGAGGCCCGTTTCCGGCTAAAAGTCCAGTTAAGTATACTTTCCCCCCTTTTGTGGTACATATAAACCAGGCCTATAGCCAGTGAAAGACTATCAAAACTCAATGCTGCGGCAAAGTAGATCACAGACATATGAAACCAAACCAGCAACACTTTTACAGCTACAGAAAGCATCACACATACATTCTGGATCTTTACTACATATTTGGAGGCTACCTGTGATTGAAAATAAGAATCAATTACATTAAAGGATTTAAAGAACGAGGCAAAAGCAAGGATAAGAATTACCCAGGTCAGTGAATCTCCTGGTTTGCTTGAATAATGGTGAAACAGCAGGTAGATTCCTACTGTTAAGGGGATCAGCAATAGATTTACACTGAGCCTCATCAGTAAAGAGGTACCCAGGATCTCCTCTTTTTTATGCGGTTCATTAATGATTTCCCTGATAATGAAGGTATCCAATCCCAAAGCACCAACAGCGGCAATAATCATGGTAAAGGCACTGGCAAAGCTCAGGTCGCCAAAGGAAACGGCACCCAGGTATTTGGCAATCAGAAAACCGACTACCATACTGAGGATCTTTCCAAACATCAGCCAGCCTGTATTTTTAAAATACTTGCTGAATGCCTCTTCATCAAAACCTTTTAAACCTGGTAATCTCATCCGCGCAAAGATGTGAAATTAAAAACGATTAGAAATGATCCATTAATTCTTCCAGGTGGCTGATCTGCCAGGTCACATCGGCAGGTTTTTCCAGATTCATGGGATTAAAGTAGATGGCCTTCATTCCATAATCCTGCGCTCCGCGGACATCGGCCTCCAGGCTGTCGCCAATCATGATGCTTTCCTCTAATTTTGCGCCCGCCTTTTGCAGTGCATAATCAAAAATTGCAGGATCTGGTTTGTTTACGCCCGCATCTTCAGAAATGATGACCTGCGAAAAATAGGGGTTTAAATTACAGCGGTCCATTTTGATCAGCGTTGTTTCCTTAAACCCATTGGAGATGATATGAAGGGTATATTTCTTTTGCAGATAAGCCAGTACTTTCTCCGATCCTTCAAACAGGTTCGTTTTCTCCGGACTCCGGTTTACATAATCGTCTTCAAACTGATGGGGAACGTTTTCAGGGGCAATGCCCAGCTGAATAAATGTTTTATGGAACCTTTCTGCCCGTAACACATCTTTGGTAATTTTGCCCATATGGTAATCTGCCCAGAGCAGCTGGTTATTTGCGGTATAGGTATCGATAAACTCATCGCAGGAATGCAAGCCTAAATTATTTAGCTGGTACTCATGGTATAATTCCGTTAAGGTTTCCTGTGCGTTTTTATCAAAATCCCAGATGGTATGGTCCAGGTCAAAAAATATATGCTTAATCATGTTTAGTTAAGATGGTATTTATAATTTGGTTCCGTAGGCCAGATCGCCTGCATCCCCCAGTCCGGGTACAATGTACGATTTGGAGGTCATCTCCTCATCTATGGCCCCTAACCATATTTTTGCTTCAGGAAAAAAAGCACGTACATGTTTTACGCCCTCAGTGCTGGCAATGGCAGCAACGATATGTAATTCCTTTATTTTATAGGCTGCCAGCAATTCTTTACAGCATAAAACCATACTTAAACCGGTGGCCAGCATAGGGTCGGCTAAAATGATCACCTTATTTGTCAGGTCGGGCGCGGAGATATAATCTATCTGTATTTCCAGAGGTGCACTTTTGTGGGGTTTCCTATAAGCGGTAATAAATGCCGATTCGGCCTGGTCAAATACGTTGAGCATTCCCTGTTGCATAGGCAGTCCCGCACGCAGGATCGTAGCCAGTACCGGCTGCTGCTGTAATTTTTTAGTTTGTGCAATCCCTAAAGGAGTTTGTGTCTGCGTATCCTCGTATTCCAGCGTTTTACTGATCTCCCAGGCAAAAAACTCACCGAGCCTTTCCAGGTTTTTACGGAAGCGCATGGCATCCTGCTGAATTTTTTCATCACGTAACTCTGCAATGAAAACGTTGGCGATAGAAGTTGTCTTACTGAGGTCGAATATCATGAGGTACAGATAAAAAATCAGCTAATAATTGTTTGTAAAGTCTTCTTCCGATCTTTCCTTTGCCATAATCGGGAAGTGTATCCTTATGCCACAATATGTAAAACTTACCGTTGAATAACTTTACATTTTCAATCAGCCTTCCCCAATTTCCCAGCACATCGTCAATATTAAACGTTCTGTTGCGTTTTAAGATCAAATCGTTCACCGGTACAGGGTGTACCAGCAGATGGGTTGTTTTTTCCAGCTGAAGGTCGTACCAGAAAAAAGGCGTACAGGTTCCCGCCCTGAAGCCTATCGTATTCTGATAACCCATGCGATAATCTTTATTGATCCCGCTTTTTAACAGCTGGAGATAACTTTTTGGAAATGAAATCTGATGATCACAGATGGTTTCAACTTCCTTTGCCGGTTTAAAAAAGTATACCGGGCTAAGCTGATACTTTTCATGCTGTTCATTCAGAAAAAGTTTTAGCCCGCTTATTTTTGCCTGTGCAGCCGGATTGGGTTTATTCAGAAAAGGTAATTTCCTGATAAGCTTGATGGTCTTGCGCAGTAAAAAAGCCGTGTTTAACCCGTCAGTAGGATACAGGCAGATCAAGGGAATCAGCTCAAAATCTTTCTTGCCAAAGTACAGGCCGGGATAAGTTTTGAGCAGCATATTTTTCAATACCATCGCCCATGCATCTATCACCGGAAATTCCAGTAACTTCAGTTTACTTTGCAGGCTGTGTTCCGGAGGGAAATTTCCTTCATCATTGGGCTGATAAGGAAGATATTCTTCATACCGGCTTACAAAATAAAAGGACGCTGCAAAAACATCAAAGGGTAAACTGCTGTTATCTACTGCAAAGGGAACAATCATGTCCCCAAAAGTAGTGGTCCTTATGGTTGGGGCAGAAATGGTATGGGCATGCAGAAAATCTGAATGTTTAAAGAAGGGTTCATCTGCTACGGGCTGATTAGCATAACTGATTTTAGGCAGCTTAGAGCTCTTAAATTCGGCCACGTTAGAGCTGAATCCGACTTGTGTTTGAAGGATTTCGTTGAAAATAAAGTTAAAAATATACTTTATTCTTGGTGTAAGTAGCGGAACATATACCAGTAGCTTCATGCGCTATAAATTTAGGATATAATCACGACAATTCATTATGCCATTAATTCTTATCTTTGATTATCTATGAACCCGACATAGTTAAAATAATAATTAAGCTCGCAAGGCCAATAATTATTTTAATTATCAAGGCTCCATCTACCAATTGAAAACAATAAATCTACCAGATGAAATTTCAACTTGTTTCAGATTACAAACCTACGGGTGATCAGCCTAATGCTATTGAGCAACTGGTTTCAGGTGTCAACAATGATGAACACTATCAGACACTGCTGGGGGTAACAGGTTCCGGTAAAACATTTACCGTGGCCAATGTGATCCAGCAAACGCAAAAACCTACACTGATCCTGAGCCATAACAAAACGCTGGCGGCGCAGCTGTATGGTGAATTTAAGAATTTTTTCCCGGAGAACCAGGTGAACTATTTTGTTTCTTACTATGATTACTATCAGCCTGAGGCTTATATGCCCAGCAGTAATACTTATATAGAGAAGGATCTGAGTATCAATGAGGAAATAGAAAAACTGAGGTTAAGGACTACCTCTGCACTGATGTCAGGAAGAAGGGATGTGATTGTAGTTTCTTCCATTTCCTGCATCTATGGTATGGGGAACCCGGAAGATTTCTCCCGTTCGGTATTCCGCTTTTCGGTGGGTACCAGGATTTCGAGAAATACATTTTTACATAGTCTGGTGGAGATCTTATATGCCAGAACGATCAACGATTTTAAAAGGGGTACTTTCCGTGTTAAAGGAGATACCGTAGATATATTTCCTGCTTATCTGGATACGGCTTATCGCGTGTCTTTCTTTGGGGACGATATTGAGGAACTTAGTGTGATTGACCCGGTAACGGGCAAAACATTGGAAAAACTCGAAGATATGGCGGTATATCCTGCAAACCTGTTTGTTACACCAAAAGATAGGTTTCAGTCGTCTATCTGGAGTATCCAGGAAGAACTGGAGCTACGGAAGAACCAGCTGATCGGCGACAGGCAATTGCTGGAAGCGAAGCGACTGGAAGAAAGGGTGAATTTTGACATCGAAATGATGAAAGAACTGGGCTATTGCTCGGGAATTGAGAACTATTCGAGGTTTTTTGATGGCCGTTCTCCGGGTATGCGTCCTTTCTGTCTTCTGGATTACTTTCCTGACGACTATCTGATGGTGATCGATGAGAGTCACGTTACCGTTCCCCAGATCAGGGCAATGTATGGTGGTGACCGGTCAAGAAAGATGTCACTGGTTGAATATGGTTTCCGTTTGCCTTCGGCACTGGATAACAGGCCCCTCAATTTTGAGGAATTTGAGCGCCTGGCACCGCAAACAATCTATGTGAGTGCAACGCCGGCAGACTATGAACTGCAAAAATCGGATGGAATTGTGGTAGAACAGGTAATACGTCCTACAGGATTACTCGATCCGCTGATTGAAGTAAGACCGGCAGTAAACCAGGTGGATGACCTGCTGGATGAAATCGATAAAACGATCAAAATGGGCGATCGTGTATTGGTGACCACGCTGACCAAACGGATGGCTGAGGAACTGACCAAATATATGGACAGGCTGAATATCAAATGCCGCTACATCCACTCGGAAGTGAAAACCCTGGAAAGGGTAGAGATCCTGCGGGGACTGCGTTTGGGTGAGTTTGACGTGCTGATAGGAATTAACTTACTTAGGGAAGGACTGGATTTGCCTGAAGTTTCTTTCGTTGCGATACTGGATGCAGATAAAGAAGGGTTTTTGAGATCTGAACGGTCGCTGATCCAAACCATCGGACGTGCAGCACGTAATGACAGGGGTCGCGTGATTCTCTATGCCGATAAGATTACCGATTCTATGGCCAAAACTATGGATGAAACCAATCGCAGACGTGAGAGACAGATCCTCTACAATACCGAGCACGGTATTGTCCCTAAAACAGTGGGTAAAAGCAGGGAGGCTATCCTGGAACAGACATCGGTATTGGATTTCTCTGCCAATTCTGATCGCAAAAAAGCGTATGTGGAAATTGACCAGGTCAGCATCGCTGCAGATCCTATTGTACAGTATATGACCAAGCCCGAAATGCAGAAATCAATTGATAAAACACGTAAGGATATGGCCAAAGCGGCAAAAGATATGGACTTCCTGATGGCTGCCAGACTACGGGATGAAATGTTTGCCATGGAAAAAGTATTTGAAGAAAGGTTTGGGAAACCAAGTTTAAAAGGAGCATAAATTTTAATGGACGGAAAAAACAGAGCGGATATTTATCCGGGATTAGAGGTTGATATTATTTTGAAAAAAGATCAGCGGAGCGGGAAACTAACAAGGGGAATTATAGCAAATCTGCTTACTTCCTCTCCATTTCACTCCAGGGGGATAAAAGTGCGTTTGGAAGATGGCCAGATTGGCCGCGTGGCAGAAATTGTTGAAGATTAATCGTTTTAAACAGAACATAACTGGTATTTATTGGTTATTAAGTTGTTAGATATTATATTGCAGGCATTTTACGCCCCACTATTCAAGGGCAGCTTTAGCAATTGTAAACCTTTTTTAACAAACTGACGGTTTTTGTAATAAGCAAGATTGAATTCTGTCTATATTTGCGAATTAATTGAATAAATCAAATGGGAATTATCAAATTTCTTTTTATTGCTATTATGGTCCTTTGGATTATCCGCGTTTTATTGAGGCTGGTTTTCCCGATGGTTCTTAAAAGCATGTTTGGAAAAATGCAGCAACAGTCGGGTTATGCCGGACAGCAGCAAAAACAACAGTCGCGTAAACCAGAAGGATCAATATCTATTGATTATGTTCCACCACAGCCAAAGCATGGAAATGCAGATAAACTGGGCGATTTTGTGGAATATGAGGATGTCAAATAAACTATTTTAGTCTAATCAATAAATTTACTTCTTAATCTGTATCAATTTTATATTTTTGGGGTTAGTTTAATCTAAACAATCCTTAATGAATAATTGGTTCAAGAAGAATGGCATACATCTCGCCATCTGTGCATTTTTTGTAATTATCTGTTTCGCCTATTTTAGTCCTGTGATGCAGGGTAAAGTTCCGTATCAGGGTGATATTTTGCAGGCGAAGGCCATGCAGAAGGAAGTTATGGATTACAAAGCCAAAGATGGCAAAGGTCCGCTGTGGACCAATCAGATGTTCGGCGGGATGCCTGCTTACCAGATCTGGGTTCAGTATCCGCTCAATTTAACTACCTACGGCATATCGCTGATTAAAGATACCTTTCCTGATCCGGTTGGAACAGTACTCCTGTATCTTTTAGGTGCTTACCTGTTATTCAGCGTGCTAAGGTTCAATCCCTGGCTTGCTGCCGCGGGGGCCATTGCTTTCTCCTTCAGCTCCTACAATTTTATTATCATATCCGCAGGGCACAGCAATCAGGCGCTGGCCATTGGCTTTTTCGCCCCTATACTTGCGGGGATTATCTTAACCCTTCGTGGCAGATACTGGATCGGCGCTGCGTTAACGGCTCTTTTCCTATCTATGGACATCAGGGCCAACCACGTGCAGATGACCTATTATTTCCTGCTGGCCTTACTCATCTATATTGGCATTGAAATCTACCATGGCTTTAAAGCCGGCCGTACCAAAGAACTGACCAGAGCGCTGGCTTTCTTAGCCGGGGCGATAGTTTTATCGGTTATGGTCAATACCAGTAATTTATGGACTACCTATGAATATGGAAAAGAAACGATAAGGGGTAAATCAAATTTAAAAACTGATGCTGCAGAGCCTGACAGTGGATTACCTAAAGAATATGCTTATCAATGGAGCCAGGGCGTAGGCGAGTCATTTACCTTTTTAATTCCAAACCTTTATGGGGGGGGGGATACCCGTCTGGATGATAAATCCAACGTAGCTAAAGCTATACAGGCAGTAGGTGCTACGCCAGAACAGGCTGCCGATTTTGCGCAGCGCTTACCTGTTTACTGGGGAGATAAACCATTTACCGCAGGGCCGTTTTACTTTGGGGCGATCATCTGCCTGCTATTTGTATTTGGCCTTTTCATTGTTAAAAACAGGATGAAGTGGTGGATCTTATCAACCACGATCCTTTTCCTGCTGCTGTCATTTGGCAGGAACCTGCCTTTTGTATCAGATCTTTTCTTCGATTATGTACCTTTATATAATAAGTTCAGGGCGGTAGAATCCATTATTGCTGTAGTTGGGCTCTTGTTCCCAATATTGGCTTTACTGGCTATTAAAGAAGCACAGGAGGGAAAATATGAGCAGAAATACCTGGTTAAAAAACTAAGCTGGTCGGCCGGAATCACCGGAGGTTTTGCTTTGCTGATTGCCTTAGCGCCTACTTTGTTCTTTAGTTTCAGGACTTCAGATCATGAACAATTTGTGCAATCGTTAATGCGCGCTTTAAATAACGACAGAAATATTGCTACCTCTATTGCCAATGCGCTGGTACAGGACAGGGTAGATCTGGCCCGTACAGATGCCTTAAGAACATTATTCTTTGTGGCAATCGGATTCGGATTGATGTGGGCTTTCATCACCAAAAAAATGAAAGCCGAAACTGCATTTATCTTGTTAACATTAGCTATACTGGTAGACATGTGGCAGATTGACCGCCGTTACCTGAACAACAAGAACTTTGTTCCTAAAACTGAATTAGCTAACCATTACCAGCCAAGAGATGTAGATACTTTCATCATGGCTGATAAAGATCCTGACTATAGGGTATATGATTCCACTATTGCCACTTTCAAAAGTTCAGAAGCATCTTATTTTCATAAGACTGTAGGAGGATTTCACTCTGCCAGGTTAAAACGCATTCAGGAACTGGTAGATCATCAGTTTACAAAAAGTGTAAATCAAGATGTACTGGATATGTTAAATGCAAAATATGTAATTACACAGGATCCTCAAAATGGTTCTTATAAAATGCAGCGTAATGCAACAGCTGCAGGTAACGCATGGATCATTGACCGTGTGCAGTTCGTTAAAAATGGTGATGAGGAAATGGAAGCGCTGAATAGTTTTGATCCTAAAAAAGAAGTGATCGTAGACAATCAGTACAAAAGTTTAATCGACACTACCCGCGCAGGTACTGGTGGGCCAACGTCGTTTATCAAATTAGACAGCTATCATCCTGATCATATGATCTACTCTTATAGTGCTCCAAAAGATGTGATTGCTGTATTCTCCGAGATCTATTATAAAGCAGGCTGGAAGATGTACATTGATGGCGTTGAAAAACCATACTTCAGGGCAGATTATGTACTTCGTGCAGCGCAGCTGGAAGCAGGAAATCATAAAGTTGACTTTATTTTCCATCCGGTATCTTATTATACGGGAGAAAAGATCTCCCTTGCAGGTTCAATCCTTTTACTTGCAGGTCTTGGATTTGCTTTTTATACAGAGAATAAAAAAAATAAAAAAGCCTAAACAGCTTTAATAAAGTAACAAAATGGCCTGATTGTGATCTGTTGTTCGGATCATGACCAGGCCATTTTGTTTTCAAAGAATGACGGGCCGGAGCTGCCCGGATGAAAGCACAAATTTAACACAGACAAAACCCGTCTCTCATCCCGGGGTGAACTGATCGTGATCCCTTCTCTTTTCCTGGATATAGGTATGCATCGTAATATTAACTTAATAACTTGTTAACCTGAGTTTTGCACATTTGTGTATATAAACTGAATGTTATGGAAGAAGTAACTATGGTAGTCTGTGTTATTGCGCTGGTCTTCTTTTTTTTCAGTTCTTATGATCTGACAATCGATGAAGACGATGTGTAAAAGAGATGTAGATATCGCTGTTATTTCTGATGTTCATTTGGGCACTTACGGCTGCCATGCCAAAGAACTCCTTAAATATTTAAAAAGCATTAAACCCAAAATGCTGATCCTTAACGGAGATATTATAGATATCTGGCAGTTTAGTAAACGCTACTGGCCGGAAACCCACATGAAGATTGTAAGAAAACTGATGAAATTTGTTGTGGAAGGCGTCCCCGTATATTACTTAACCGGTAACCATGATGAATTGCTGCGGAAATTTGCAGATATGGATATGGGTACCTTTCATTTGCAGAATAAACTGGTTTTAGAACTGAACGGTAAAAAAGCCTGGTTTTTTCACGGGGATATTTTTGATGTGACCATGCAGCATTCCAAATGGCTGGCTAAACTAGGGGCGGTAGGTTATGATAGCCTGATCCTGATCAACAGTATGGTAAACTGGGGGCTAAAATTATTTGGCAAAGAAAAAATGAGCTTTTCCAAAAAGGTTAAGGCCCAGTTTAAAGATGCCGTTAAGTTTATCAATAGTTTTGAAGATACCGCTGCAGAGCTGGCTGCTGAAAATGGTTACGAATACGTAGTCTGCGGACATATCCATCAGCCTGAAATGAAAACTATAACTACGCCGTCCGGAAATGTGACGTATTTAAATAGTGGCGACTGGGTAGAGAACCTTACCGCGCTGGAATACTCCAATGACGTGTGGACTGTCTTTAAATATGATCCTAAAGATTTTCAGACCGATGAAATAGAAGAAGGCGACCTTTCAGATAGTGAAGATTTGCGCAGCAAACTCGATATCACTACTTTATTGCAAAAGATAAAATTAGAAATTGTCTAGCGGATAAAAATTACAGATCTTCGGCGGTAATGAATCCATCATAGGCATTCAGCCTACAAACCGTAAGGGTATGCTGATGATAACTTCATTACCAAGGAAGACATTATATATATCAATGAAAATACTTTATGCTATTCAGGGTACAGGAAACGGTCACATAAGCCGTGCAAGAGAGATTGTGCCCTTACTGCAGCAGCATGGAGAAGTAGAACTGCTGATCAGCGGAACACAGGCAGATGTAAAATTGAGCCAGGCCGTAAAATATCAGCTTCATGGCTTTAGCTTTATCTTTGGCAAAAAAGGGGGGGTAGATCATTACGGAACCTGGAAATCGATGAACCTTCCGCGGTTTGTGGGCGATATGCGTAAATTACCGCTCAAAGATTATAACCTGATCCTGAATGATTTTGAGCCGGTAACGGCTTGGGCATGCAGGTTAAAGGGGATAGAGAGTGTGGGGCTGAGTCACCAGGCATCTTTTCAGTCCAATCTGGTACCTAAGCCAAAAAGTATAGACTGGGCGCAGCTGGTCATGAAATATTATGCGCCATCCACCCACTATGTAGGTTTCCATTTTAAAGCATACGATAATTTTATCCATACCCCTGTTATCCGTTCGGAGATCAGGGCATTAAAAACCAGTAACCTGGGACATTATACCGTTTATTTACCGGCTGTAGATGACCAGCTGCTGGTACCTATCCTTAAACAGGTTCCGGGGGTACAGTGGCAGGTTTTTTCAAAACATACCCAACTGAGTTTTACCGATGCCAACGTCAGTGTGCGCCCGATAAACAATGAACAGTTTAATGAGAGTTTAGCCAGCTGTACCGGTCTGTTTACCGGTGGCGGATTTGAAGGCCCCTCTGAAGCGCTTTTCCTGGGAAAAAAATTATTGGTTGCCCCCATGAAATTCCAGTACGAACAGCAATGTAATGCCTTTGCGCTGAAAGAAATGGGCTTGCCTGTGATCTGGGCATCTGATAAAAACTGGCTGCCCATCCTTCGGAAATGGGTGCTTGATCCGCAGGAACATCAATTTAACTTTCCTGATGAAACTGCTGCGGTGATAGAAAAAGTTGTAAAAGCTTTTGCCAGATAAATTTCTTTACTTTGCCCTTCTATTCAAGGCATGATCAATCAATTCAAAAATTTAAATCCTGTTAACCTGCTTTTGTTGTTCGCATATACTTTTTTTATGCGGATTGCCATTTTTTTAAGACCACCGGAGCAGCTGAATTTTGAATTTCTGGAGCCTTACACAAAATTCATGATCCAGATCCCGATAGGGAATAGTTTTTCTATCACAGCCAATCTGTTCTGTGCAGGGATTTTAATCTATATACAGGCCATTGTCTTTAACAGGGTGGTAAATAACCACGCTTTACTGGCTAAACCAAGCTTTTTGCCGGCATTGCTCTACATCACAGGGGCAAGTTTATTTGAACCTTTCCTTATTCTTAGTCCCACGCTGATCTGTAATTTCCTGCTCATCATGATCATGGATAAATTACTGAAGATCGGTAAATCGCCCAATGCCATTATGATCATGTTCGATGTAGGCATGCTGATCGCTTTGGGAACGTTGATCTACTTTCCCTTTGTGGTGATGCTGCTGCTCATCTGGCTGAGTTTGTTATTGTACAGGTCGTTTAGCTGGCGCGAATGGGTTTCCGGTCTGATCGGCTTTCTAAGCATTATATTTTTTCTTGCTGTTTTTTATTACTGGAATGATAACCTGGGCATGTTCTACAAAATATGGCTTCCGTTAAAGAACAAATTTCCTTCAGCTTTTAAAATTCAATACAACGATTACCTGGTACTGGTACCTGTAGCGGTGATGATGGTGCTGGCCATGATCCAGTTAAGGGAGAATTTTTTCAGGAGTTTCATCAGCACAAGAAAGGCCTTCCAGATGCTGTTTTTTATGTTCCTGCTGGCTATTTTAAGTTTTTATACCAAACCGAACTTCAAATTGTACCACTTTTTACTGTGCGTGCCTCCAGGGGCGGTTTTATTGGCCTATTATTTTTCTAACGCTACTAAACGCTGGTTCTATGAAAGTTTGTTTCTTATTTTGGTAGTGGCTATCCAATTCTTTTTATTCGTTTAACTTTTTTTAACAAATTGGCGCCTTGAAACTTGGTAAAGATTAATAGCTTTGTGACATGAAGTTTCCGGGTTCTAGTTCTTGGCGGGTTTAAATGCATAATTTAGTTATAGATATTGGCAATACGAACAGTAAAATTGCTGTTTTTAACGAGACGGTGCTGGTACTATTCGAAAGCCTGGATCAAATTGATCAGGATGCACTGATAGAGCTCTTAGAGAAATACAGCATTGTAAACTCTACTGTTTCAAGTGTTAAACAGGATGTTTCAGCTATTATCGCTGTTCTGGAAGCCAAAACTAAATACATACCCTTCTCTACACAGGTGAATACTGGTGTAAAGAACTATTACCAGTCGGTTGTTACGCTGGGGCAGGACAGATGGGCTAAGGTAATCGCTGTTCACCATGCTTATCCGCATCAGAATTGCCTGATCGTAGATGCCGGCACATGCATTACATATGATTTGTTGAATAGTACCGGGGAGTACTATGGCGGAAGCATAAGTTTGGGGATCCACATGCGATTCGAAGCTTTAAACCATTATACAGGTAAGCTGCCATTGGTAAAATGGGATAGGGAATTACAAAGTATCCCTAAGGGAACAGATACGGATACCGCGATAATAAATGGTGTTTTACAGGGGGTAATTAATGAAGTTGAGGGCTTCATTACCCTCCAAAATAAAGAAAATACAGACCTGAAGGTAGTTATAACAGGGGGAGATGCTACATTTTTGTTAGAACAACTAAAAAACAGCATCTTTGCGCCTCAGATTATACACGATCCCTATTTGGTATTAAAAGGGTTAAACGAAGTCATTGCATTTGAATATGTACAAAAAGATTAATTATATTACTGCAGTTTTAGTTCTGCTAGCCAGCATTTCCGTAAACGCACAAGTTACTACACAGTCGCCTTATTCAAAATACGGCGTTGGTACAATTCCTGGTAGCCTTCTTCCACAGCTGCGTGCTATGGGAGGTATTTCCGCTGCCGTAAGCAGGATTCCAGGTTCCAACGTGATCAATATGGCCAATCCATCTTCTTATGCCAATATCGGGTTAACCACTATTGATGTGGGTATCTCCGTTGAAGCTACTACGCTGAGCAATGGCTCAACTACTGATCACAGTTTTAACGGTACTTTAAGTCATATTGCACTGGCTTTCCCGGTAACCAGCCATTCTGCATTGAGTTTTGGTATTCTTCCTTATTCTAATCTGGGTTACCGTTTCAGTGAAGCTGGTACATTAACCAGTACTTCCGGTACAGGGAATCCTGCAAGTGCAAACATCAATAGTGTTTATTCTGGTGAAGGAGGTTTAACCAAGGCATATATCGGTTATGGTTACCGTATCGGAGACAATTTTAGAATAGGGGCTAACATTGAATATATCTTTGGAGACCAGGTTGAGAACAGGGCTGTTGAATATCCTGATTCCGGTGCCAATGCTTTAGGTGCACAGCTTCAAACTAAAAACAGCGTAGGCGGTATCTCTTTCTCTTACGGTGCTCAGTATGACATCCATTTGAACTCCAAAACTTTTATCACTTTAGGTTACTCAGGTTCATCTGCTTCAACGCTTAATTCTACAAAAACGATGCTCGCTACTTCCTATTTTTATTCGGGAACGACAGGAGAGAACAACGTAACTGTGCAAACTATTGATTCTGCAGGAAGTGGAAAACAAAATTTAAAACTTCCCTTAACGCATGACTTCGGGATTTCCTTTAACCGCTTAAATCAGTTTATTTTCGGTGCTGACTTTAGGATGGGACAATGGGCAAAATATTCGATCGGTGGTGTAAACCAGGGTCTGACAAATAGCTGGGGTGCATCTGTGGGTGGACAGTTTACGCCTGATATTACTTCGATCAACAGTTACTGGAGCAGGGTAGATTACCGTTTCGGGTTAAGTTATGATAAAACCTATATCCAGGTGAATGGTAATGATGTGAAGGAAGAATCGATAAGCTTTGGCCTCGGATTACCATTGGCAAGGGCACAACAAAGCAGAAACGCATTCTATAAAATGAACCTTGGTGCAGAATATGGAAAGATTGGTACCATGGTTGCCGGCGACCTGAAACAGAGTTATGTGAATATTCACCTTGGCTTTACCATCAATGACAGATGGTTCCAAAGATTTAAATTCGACTAATGAACTTTGCTGGTATATTTTACCGTATTGTTATCATTTGCTTTATTCCGCTTTTTGTAAGTTCATGCACGGATGATGACTTACAAAAAGCGGCTACTATATCTTCAAAAAAAATCCTCACTAAGGACAGGTCTTATAAAGTAGATATCGTTTTCAGTGATTCTGCTGTGGTTAAAGCCAAAGGATTTGCACCCATTCTGGATCAAATCACCTCTTCTACAGGAAAATCTTTACAGGAAATGCCCAGCGGTGTGAAGATCACCTTCTATAATCCTCTTGGTGTTATTACAGGAACCATTACTTCAAAATATGCACTCCGCAAAGAGACAGAAGAAGTTACCATTTTCAAAAAAAATGTGGTGGTGGTAAAAGAGGGACTGAAGTTTAATACCGAAGAACTGACCTGGGACCAGCGAAAAAAAATGTTCTTTTCTCCCAAAGGACTAGTGACCAAACCTGATGGTACGGTCTTAAATGCGATTCACTTTAGTGCGCCGGAAAATTTCAGTACTGTCGATTTTGAACAGGGATCCGGAGAGACTTATATGAACAGTGGCGTAATGCCATAATCACCCGCTTTTTTCATCCTTATTTCCTTAATTTTTAAATACTTATTCAAATAAATTTTATTGTTTTCTTTTTTTAGCAAAAGTTGTATCTTGCGCCCTCTAAAAAATTATAAATAATAGATATTATGGGTTTAATGACATTTTTGCGGAATCGCGCAGGCTTTATCTTGGTAGGAGCCATCGGTTTTGCAATTGTTGCATTTTTAGTTGGTGATGCAATTAACGTAGGTAAGCCTTTCTGGGCTGCATCTCAAAAAGTTGTCGGAACCGTAGATGGTGAAGAAATCAACATCGATGAATTTGGCACAAAGGTAGATCAGAATTTACAGCAGTTCAAACAACAATACGGTGGCAGTGCCAATCCTCAGATGACAGCAAT
Source organism: Pedobacter sp. L105 (assembly GCF_009765875.1). Taxonomy (GTDB): domain Bacteria; phylum Bacteroidota; class Bacteroidia; order Sphingobacteriales; family Sphingobacteriaceae; genus Pedobacter. Next base: position 551,899 of record NZ_LMUP01000008.1, on the reverse strand, counting down.
GGCTGTTGACAATGCATGGAATGGTGAACTGGCTACAATATTATTAGCTAAAGAATACAAACGTTTAGGCCTGGATATTTCCAGCGAAGAGTTGTTTGATCTTTATCAGGGTAAAAAACCCAGCCCGCTGATTGTACAATACTTCGGTAACCCTCAAACAGGAGAAGTAAACCGTGCTGCGGTAATTGGTTCCCTGAAACAACAGGCTACAAACCCTCAGTTGAAACAACAATGGGATATGCTGCAGGCTGAAATTGAAAAACAAGCTTTACAGCAGAAATATTCTAACCTGATAAAAAATTCTGTATACGTGACTTCCCTGGAAGCTTCAGACGAATATACAAACAGAAACAAACTGGCTAATTTCGATTATATCAGTTTAGATTATGCAAGCATTCCTGATGCTAGCGTTAAACCATCTGATTCAGACTATTCAGATTATTATAACGATAACAAAAAGAAATTTGATAACCCTTCTGAAACCCGTTCATTCGAATATGTTTCATTTAGCGTAAGCCCAACAGCAGCAGATTCTGCAGCGGTTAAATCTCAGATTGCAAAACTGGCTACAGACTTTAAAGCTTCTAAAAGCGATTCATTGTTCTCTGCCATCAATTCTGATGTGAAAGTTCCTTATGCCTATATCACTAAAGGTAAATTAGATCCTAAAATTGATTCTACAGTTTTTGCTTTACCTGCAGGAAGTTTCTACGGACCTGTGTTTACCGGTAATTCTTATAAACTGATCAAGGTGATTGACACACGCATGTCTCCTGACTCAGTGAGAGCAAGTCACATTTTATTAGACCCAACCAAAATGGGCGGGGTAGATAAAGCAGAGAAATTTGCAGATTCATTGAAAACACTGGTTCAAAAAGGTGCCGACTTTGCGGCGCTGGCAAAAATGTACAGCATTGACGGATCAAAAGATAAAGGCGGTGAGCTGGGTAGTTTTACAAGGGGACAAATGGTTCCTGAGTTTGAGAACGCAGCTTTTAATGGCCAGGCGGGAGATCTTAAGGTGATACATTCACAATTTGGTGTACACTTAATTAAGATCGAAAAACAAATGGGTTCTTCTAAAGTAGCTAAATTGGCTTACATAGAGAAAAACCTTGTTCCAAGCAGCAAAACTAAAGATCAGGCATACAAGAAAGCTTCCAGCTTCCTGAATAGCGTTAAAGGTGATAACTTCGCCGCTGAAGCTAAAAAAGCAGGTTATACCTTAGCTGTAGCCGATCGTATCACAGGTAGCCAGGGTTATGCTCCGGGATTAGATAATCCTCGTCAGCTGATCCGCGATGCATTTGGTGCTTCAAAAGGAGATGTGCTTACAGAAGTATATCAAATGGACAACGCTTTTGTTGTTGCACATTTAACAGATATTAAACCTAAAGGCGTTTTGCCACTGGAATCAGTGAAGAAAGATATTGAGCCAATGGTAATCAATGCGGTTAAAGCTAAAATGCTTACCGAGAAAATGAGTCAGGCTGGTGGTAGTCTTGCCCAGGCAGCACAAAAATTAGGAAAAACGGTTACTCCGGTTCAGAATATTGTTTTCTCAAACCCAATCGTTCCAGGTGCAGCACAGGAAAACAAACTGATCGGAACTGTATTTGGTTCGTCAGTTGGAAAATTATCTAAACCTGTAAATGGTGAACGCGCTGTATATCTATTCACAGTGAACGGATTTACTAATCCTGCACCAATAGGAAATACCTACAAATTAAAAGAAAGCATGTTGCAGACGGTAAGTCAAAAAGCTTTAGGAGCAGCATTCCAGGCTTTACAGGATAAAAGTGATATAAAAGACAATAGGGTGAAATTCTATTAATCTTATTTTACGTAATTTTGAAGCCGGAAGTATTTACTTCCGGCTTTTTTTATGTAATGCCTGTTTTTATTATCATATAACCTGGTTTAACTGATGCAGGTTTTATTCTTTTGCCATTTATCGGTAATGAAGCGATCATGAGCTTCTTCATTACCGCAAGGAACGATAAGCTCATGCGGTTTTTATTTTTAAAGAAATGGATATTCAGGAAAATATTGTCAATAAAGTTGCTGCCAGTGGTTTAATCACGCTAAACCTGGAGAATTATTACAATCAGGGAGAAAGGGTAGTATATGATATCAAAGTGAACCTTTTTCATGGGCTGATGCTGCGTGAAAAGGATTTCAGGGAATTTGTCAAAGAACATGACTGGACTGCCTATACAGGTAAAAACATAGCGATTATCTGCAGTGCAGATGCTATCGTTCCTACCTGGGCTTACATGCTGCTGGCCAATAAAATGAAACCCTATGCCAATGAGGTGGTTTTCGGCAGTGTCGAAGCTCTTGAAGCTGTTTTATTCAGCAAGGCACTGGCTAAGATCGATCTTGCTCAGTATCAGGATGAGCGTGTGGTGATCAAGGGATGTGCAGATATTGATGTACCTGTGTCTGCTTATGTAGAAATTACTAACTTACTCACGCCTATTGTTAAAAGTATCATGTACGGAGAACCCTGTTCTACTGTTCCGATCTTTAAGCGAAAGGATTAATCAGGACCATTTTTTGTTTAACCAGGGATATGAGAAAATTATTTTTGTTTGCTGTCTTTCTGATTTCCCTGATTAATGCCGGTGCGCAGGAATTGCCTATAAAAAAAGAACCCGTTTTTCAGGCTGGTGAAGTTTTAGAATATAAGCTGAAATATGGTTTTATCACTGCGGCAGAAGGCACGCTAAAAGTACTAAATTCGGATCTTAAATTTGATGACGCCCAAACTTACAGGCTGTCTGTCGATTCCCGGACCGCTGGTACATTTGATGTTTTCTATAAGATCAGGGACCATTATGATTCTTACATTGATAAAACTACGCTGACACCTTATTTTTATCAGGAGGATATCAAAGAGTCCAGTTACAAAAGAAATGATAAAGCCCGGTTTAACCAGGAGACAAAAAAAGTAGTTTCCAACAGGGGGACTTTTACCGCCCCCACCAACCAGACCTTTGATTTGGTTTCTGCCTATTATTTTTCCCGCAGCCTGGATATTGCCAGGCTAAAACCGGGAGAGAAGTTTAAACTCAATTATTTCCTGGGACATGAAATTCATCAGCTCGAAATCAAATTTATTGGAAGGGAAGTGATCGATACTAAACTAGGGAAAATACGATGTCTGAAATTCAGTCCTTCTATTGAGCCAGGCAGAATCTTTAGAAAAGATAGTAGTTTGTATCTTTGGATCACTGATGATGACAACAGGGTGCCTGTAAAGGCCCAGGTGGAAATCATAGTAGGCTCTGTGACGATGGAAATAAAATCTGCCAAGGGATTAAGGTACGCCCTGGCAAAAGAAACAAAAGAAAAATGATAGAAGTACAAAACACACTCATACACGAAGATGTCATACGCGAAAGTTTTGTATGCAATTTAAATAAATGTAAAGGGATCTGTTGTGTTGAAGGCGATTCAGGGGCACCGCTGGAAGTCGCGGAAACTGCGATCCTGGCTGAAATATATCCTAAAATTAAACATATGCTGGCCCCTAAGGGGATCGCGGCAATTGAACAGTATGGCACTTCGGTAGTTGATTCTGATGGTGACCTTACCACCCCATGTGTAGATGGCAATAAGGAATGTGCTTACGTGACTTTTGAAAACGGCATCACTAAATGCGCCATTGAAAAAGCCCATGAACAGGGGATTGTAGATTGGCAAAAACCAATTTCCTGCCATTTATATCCAATTAGAATTACAAAATATCCTGAATTTGATGTCCTTAATTACGACCGCTGGCATATCTGTTCTGATGCCTGTTCTTTTGGTCGCGAGTTGAAAGTTCCTGTCTATACTTTCCTAAAAGGGCCACTGATTAGAAAATATGGTGAAGAATGGTATGCGGAATTAGAAAATAGTGTATCTTCAAACTTATAATTAAAAAACAAAGTATTTTGAAAGGAATAATTTTAGCAGGAGGGAGCGGCACACGGTTGCATCCTTTAACACTGGTGATGAGCAAGCAGATGATGCCTGTTTACGATAAACCGATGATTTATTATCCATTGTCCACTTTAATGCTGGCCGGGATAAAGGAAATACTAATCATTTCCACCCCTCATGACCTTCCTAATTTTGAAAAATTGCTTGGCGACGGTAGCCGTTTAGGCTGTAAATTTACCTATGCAGTACAGCATGAACCCAATGGATTAGCGCAGGCTTTTGTAATTGGTGCAGATTTTATTGGAAACGATAAAGTTGCTTTGGTTCTTGGCGACAATATTTTTCACGGTGACGGAATGGCTAAATTATTACAGGCAAGTGCTGATCCCGAAGGAGGAGTAGTTTTTGCTTACCGTGTTTCTGATCCTGAACGTTATGGCGTAGTGGAGTTTGATGACGACAATAAAGCGATTTCTATCGAAGAAAAACCTGTCTCTCCTAAATCTGATTATGCTGTTCCCGGTCTTTATTTCTATGACAACAGCGTAGTAGAAATTGCAAAGAATATCAAGAAATCTCCAAGAGGCGAGTATGAAATTACCGATGTCAACAAAGAATACCTGGAGCAGGGCAAATTAAAAGTTGGTGTGTTAAGCCGTGGCACTGCCTGGTTAGATACAGGAACTTTTGCTTCACTGATGCAGGCAGGGCAATTTGTTCAGGTAATTGAAGAGCGTCAGGGCTTAAAAATTGGCTGTATTGAAGAAGTAGCTTACAGGATGGGCTTTATTGATAAAGAACAACTGAAAAATATTGCAACACCACTGGTTAAAAGCGGTTATGGGGCGTATTTATTAAAATTGACTAAAGAATAAAACTTAAACCACTATATTTTAACTAGCATATGAATTATAAATCGCCCAGTCTACCATACATAGGGGTAGATATTGGAGGCTCTCATATCACAGCAGCGCATATTGACGCTGCTGATTTCACGATAGTAAAGAGTTCGATGGTCAGAGAACGTGTAGCTTCTATGGAAGGTGCAGATGTAATTATCAAAGCGTGGGTGGATGCATTAGCACCGCTCATCATGACTTTAGAAGGAGAAACTGTCCATATCGGCATTGCCATGCCAGGGCCTTTTGATTACCAGAAAGGTATTTCTTTAATGAAAGGTACAAAGAAATATGATTCTTTGTATGAACTGAATGTGCTGGAGATTTTATCCCAAAAATTAGGGATCCCGCAAGACCATATTCTTTTTCGTAATGATGCTGAATCGTTTTTGCACGGTGAATTGGCATCTGGCGCAGTTGCCGGAGAGAAACGTGCACTAGGGATTACACTAGGTACAGGCTTAGGCTCAGCAAGTAATTGCCAGGGTAAAACAGTTGATTCTGACCGTGCTTTTATTCCTTTCAAAGACAGTATTGCTGAAGAGTATATTTCTACGAGATGGTTTTCAAAAAGATACGAAGAGCTGACAGGCATTGAGATCAAAAATGTTGAATCTATGCTGGCGAGTAACAACGAAGCCATCATCAATCAGATATTTGGAGAATTTGGTGAAAACCTGGCTTCTTTCCTGAATGATTTTATTGAGGAAGAGCAGCCTGAGGTCATCGTAATCGGCGGAAATATCGCTAAAACATGGGATCATTTTATTCCTGTAGTTTTAAAACATCTTAAAAATAAGAATGTCGTTTTAAAACAGAGTACCATGTGGGAAGATGCAGCCCTTGTTGGCGCAGCTTTCAGCTGGAAACAATCCTAAAAAAGAACCAATAAAAGGCGCATTCGGGTGTTTATCCGGATGCGCCTTTTTATTTTATATGGCCTTCGTCGCTGCTGCAAGCCAGGCTGTTTCTTCCGCATTTAATCGCGGACTTAGTTTTTCAAAAACAGAGCGGTTGTAGGCATTCAGCCATGCTATCTGCGAGGATTCCAGTAATTCTTTTTTCACAATAGTAGTACTGATCGGCGCAATGGTTAGCGTTTCGAAAGCATAAAAATCGTTAAACTCACTCACCTCTGCTGCAATCGTATGAACCAGGTTTTCTATACGGATACCATGTCTGCCCGGGCGGTATACCCCGGGTTCAACTGAAGTGATCATCCCCAGTTCTACTGCTACAGGAGTATTGGTAGGGTTAAATACCTGTGGGCCTTCATGCACATTCAGGAAATAACCTACCCCATGGCCGGTTCCGTGGCCATAGTTGATGGCATGGTCCCATAATGGCTTTCTGGTAATGGCGTCTATCTGGTAACCGCAGGTTCCTTTTGGAAATTTAGCTTTGCAGCCATCTATCATTCCTTTTAATACGAGTGTATAATCTGCTGCTTCCTGTTCAGTATTGTTTCCCATAGGAATAGTACGGGTAATATCTGTAGTTCCATAAAAATACTGACCCCCAGAGTCTACCAGGAAAAGACTTTCCGCTTTCACTTCCAGTTCAGTTTCGGGAGCGGCAGCGTAATGAGGTAATGCACCATTTGCCCTATAGGCACTGATGGTGTTAAAGCTATCTCCAATAAAACCTTCCTGTTCAGCTCTGTATTTCCGTAGCTGCGCAGCTGCAGATAATTCTGTGATCTTTATTTTCCCAATGTTCTCTTCCAGCCATTTTAAAAAACGTGTAATGGCAACACCATCTTTAAGCATGGCTTCCCGCGTATTTTTCAACTCAGTATCGTTTTTTACAGCCTTAAGCAGGGTAGAGGGATTAGTACCTGCAATAATATTCACTGACGCCGGGATGAGTTTGGCATAAGCATAACAATTACGTTTGGGATCAATAAATATAGAATTGTTTTCAGGCAGGTGGCTCAGTATCCTTTCTATTTCTTCATAAGCCAATACTTCAGTTCCGCTTTTCAGCAGGGTTACTTTTTCTTCTTCGGTCAGTTTTCCCGGATGAATAAACAGAGTAGCGTGATCATGACTGATCAGGGCAAAACCCAATACCACAGGATTGAAATTCACATCCTTACCCCTGATGTTAAATAACCAGGCAATATCATCAAGAGACGAGATCAGGTGGTAGGCGGCTCCCTGTTTTTTTAGTTCGGCTCTTACTGCGGCAAGTTTACTGCTCACCGACTGGCCTATATGTTCCTCTGCAACTAAAAAGGCGCTCTCTACAGGTAATTCCGGGCGGTTTTCCCAGATCGGGCTTAAATAATCTTTACTGACCAATTGAATATCCCTGGCCGAGAACTGCTGTTTAATGAGTTCTCCTGATAATATAGAGAGCAATTTCTCATCTGCAGCAACTACTGCATTTTTATCCAGCTTTTCATTTAACCATTGTATATATTCCGGGGCCTGCTGCACCTTCAACTTCATCAGCTCAAAGCCGCTGTCTTTCAATTGCGCTTCAGCTTGTTCGAAATATCTCGAATCTGTCCAGAGTCCGGCAGCGTCCTGCGTGATCACTAGGGTGCCTGCAGAGCCTCTAAAGCCCGAGACAAAAGGAATGCATTTATAATGTTTAGGCATGTATTCACTGATATGCGGATCAGCAGAAGGAATGATATAGGCATCTACCTTATCATTACTCATTTGTTTACGTATTTCACTCAGTTTTTCCTGGTATGTCATATGCAAATGTTCGTTTTATGAATTTGAGGAGCAAATCTACAGAATTAATTTACACCTCATGGACAAAGGTAGGTTTAGGATCTCTTTCGGGCACATTTAGACAGTGTTCAGTTAATACCCTATAAATAATCAGGATAAAACAATAATTTATTAAGAAAAAGACGACTATTTACAAATGAATAATGAAATTTATTTCGTAAAGTATATCCTAAAAACTATCTTACATGTATTATTTTAATATAACCGTTGCTGATCCTGAGCGTTGTTTGCCCTGCTCAGGAAAAGCAAAGGTTTATCCTTCCGCCTGTATTCCCCGGTTTATTGGTGCAAATTTTTAAAAAATCACCCTTCAATATTGATATAGCGCAATAAAAACAAAAACTCCTTGTTATAGGAGTTTTAAATTATCTTTGGAGTCAAGAGAAGATTATGGGATTGAAGATGCGTGTAACGTATAATGACACAGATTATGTGTATGAAATTATCAATGGGGCTGCAATTACTAAGGATACTACTGAATTGAAGATCGTTTTAAACGGGCAGCCAATTACGTTAATAAAAGACACCAATAAAGTATGGATATTACAGGATAGTGAAATCGCCATTGAGCCGGATTTAGTACAAGCCTTAGGCAGATCTGTATCCCTTCGCTACCGTTTGTAACAAAGAATATAAATCCTGATGTTTGATCGGTACTAAAACATTTAAATATCCCGCCTGTTTTTAAACTTCAAGGTTTGTTATATGCCAACAGCGGTGGTTTTTAAACCGCCCTTTTCAAGAGGATACAATGGATATTAAAGGTAAAGCACGTTATCAGCGACAAATATTGCTGAAAGAATTTGGACTTTCAGGTCAGGAAAAGTTATATAAAGCAAAAGTACTGGTAATTGGCGCAGGAGGATTAGGCTGTCCTATCCTTCAGTATCTGGCAGCTGCTGGCATCGGTACATTGGGTATTGTTGACCATGATGTGGTTGAACTCAGTAACCTGCACCGGCAGATCTTGTATACAGTTGCCGATGTAGGCCGCTTAAAGGCCGATTGTGCAGCAGAGCGGTTAAGCCAGTTTAATCCCGATATTGAAATTATCCCCTATCCTCTTCAGCTCACCAATCAGAATGCTGCATTAATATTGAGTAAGTTCGATCTGGTTATCGATGGCTCTGATAATTTCCCTACGCGCTATATGGTTAATGATGCCTGCGTATTGTTACATCTTCCCCTGATTTACGGTGCACTTTCTGAATACGAAGGACAAGTCGCTATTTTTAATGTTGCAGGTGCTGATGGTAACAGGGTGAACTACAGGGATATCTTTCCCAACCCTCCAAAACCGGGTGAAGTTTTAAATTGTGCTGAAGCAGGAGTGCTTGGGGTATTGCCGGGGATCATTGGTACCCTACAGGCCAGTGAAGCAATTAAGCTGATCTCAGGAACAGGAGAACCACTGGTCAATCAAATGCTGATTTATAATCTGCACAATAACCAAACCTATAAAATAAACCTTAAGCCAGCCGGCGATGAAGAAAAAAGCGGCCCTTCAGATCTGGATAGTTTTCTGCAGACAGATTATGATTGGTTTTGCGGATTTAAATCCGGCGGGTCGGAAGTAAAAGAAATAAGTTCAGTAGCATTCAGGGAAATGATGCACAATAACGACTATACGGTTATTGATGTCCGTGAACCTGAAGAACTTCCTGTAGCTTCGGGTTTTGAGCATATCCGCCTGCCTTTATCTGTTTTAAGGAAACAGGTACCCCTGATTGATAAGGATAAGGTGATCTTATTTTGCCATTCCGGCGTTCGGAGTGTGATTGCCGGAGAGCTGCTGATGGAAGCTTACCCCGGTAAAGAGTTTTATAGTCTTAAAGGCGGTATTTTGCGGTTTCAGTAGACAAGCGTTGAAATACTACATCCCCGGGTTATTGTACAGAATTCCAGATTTAAAGTCATCGTTTTAGATTTGTTGATGTGCAGGATTTCGTTTTTGATACAAGAATCAAAAATTAATAAGACCCGGATAAATCCTCATGAACTTTAACGGCCCGGAATAGTTAAACCCCAGGCCGTAGATATAGAAATGAGAATCTTTATTCGTAGCGTAATGCTTCGATAGGGTCAAGCCCTGATGCTTTTAATGCCGGGTAATAACCGAAAAATATCCCCGTTACCGCACAGACTAAAAAGGAGATCACGATAGATGACTCTGAGATCACCGTAGGCCAGTTGAGCATATTGGGAATGATGATCGCAGCAGAAATACCCAGCACTACACCAATTACCCCTCCGGTAATACTGATCATCACGGCCTCAATCAGGAATTGCAGCAGGATATCCACACCCCTTGCTCCGATAGACATCCTTAAACCGATTTCACGGGTTCTTTCCGTAACGGAAACATACATGATATTCATAATCCCGATTCCTCCAATAACCAGTGAAATGCTGGCTACTGCGGTTAACAGGGCGGTCATCATGCTGCTGGTAGAATTTAGCATCGTCATCAATTCTGCCTGTGTTCTTACCTGGAAGTCGTTATCCTGGTTATCCCTTAAGCGGTGGGTTATCCGTAAAGCAGTATTCACCTCTTTAACGGCATCATCTGAAGCGCTCTCTGTGACAGCGGAAGCATAGATCTGGTTAAAATAAATAGTAGAAAGCACTCTCTTCTGAATAGTAGTATAAGGTGCAATAATCACATCATCCTGATCCTGACCAAAATTACTGGTACCTTTTGGCACCAGTACACCAATCACCTGCATCGGGATACCTCCAAAGCGAATTACCTTTCCCAAAGGGCTTTCCCCGTTGGGAAATAGGTTATCCACTACTGTTTTTCCTAATAAACAAACCTTTGCGGAACCCCTTACATCCTGATCAGAAAACACAATGCCATCTTTTACAACTAACTTTCTGATCTCCAGGTAGTCCGGGTTTACCCCTTGTATGGTTGTAGGCCAGTTGTTGGCACCATTGATCGACTGACCACTGGAAGAAGCTAATGGTGAAATCAATGCAATATGTGGTGCGTCCTTTTGCAGTGCATTCACATCTTTAATAGTCAGCGTTTTAAAACTGCTCCCGGCAAGCCTTGCGCCTCCCGGTTCATTACTGAAAGGCATAATTGTGATCATGTTGGATCCCATGCTCGACAGGGAGGCATTGATGCTCTGCTTGGAACCTTCTCCAATAGACATCATGGTAATTACAGAGGCTACCCCTATAATAATCCCAAGCATGGTAAGCAGTGCACGTAGTTTATTACGCTGCAGGGCTTTCATGGCTAACAGAACGAGATTAATTATTTTCATATATTATCTTTTAATAATCGTCGCTTACCGGAAGGGAGTCTAAAGCTTCCCTTGCAGAACGTCGGTTAACATTCATCGTGTCTTTTTGAACCTTGCCATCCCTCAACATTACTGTTCTGGTACTAAATGCAGCAATATCAGGTTCGTGGGTAACAAAAACTATGGTTTTACCCTTATCGTTCAATTCCTGCATCAGCGCCATGATCTCATAAGAGGTACGTGTATCCAGATTTCCTGTCGCCTCATCGGCAAGGATCATCACCGGCTCGTTTACCAGTGCCCTGGCAATGGCTACCCGCTGCTGCTGGCCGCCTGATAATTGATTTGGGGTGTGATCAAACCTTCCGTCAAGTTTAACGGCTTGTAACGCTGCAATGGCCCTGTCCTTTCTTTCCTGTGTACCAATCAGTGGATTATACAGCAGGGGCAGTTCTACATTCTCCAGGGCCGATGTTCTGGGTAATAAATTATAAGCCTGAAATACAAAGCCTATTTTGGTATTTCTCAGTTTTGCCAGTTCATCCCGGGTCAGGTTTTTCACGTTTACATTATCCAGCATATAAGTGCCTTCCGTAGGTTTATCCAGGCAGCCCAGCATATTCAGCAAGGTGGTTTTTCCTGAGCCGCTGCTTCCCATAATGGTCACAAATTCTCCGGAGTTGACATCAAAGGATACGCCCTTTAAAGCCCTCACGGTTTCAGTACCCATTTTAAACTCGCGTTTTACGTTCTGTATTTCTAGGATTTTGGTGCTCATCGTCTTTTTCCTCCTCCACCTGGTCTTTTTGGCATGAAAGGGCTGGAAGCTGCTGCCTGTGTTTGTACTGCTGCGGTTTCTGTACCGGTTGCAACCACGTCATTCTCATTCAGGCCGTTTAGCACCTGTACATGTGTATTGTCATTCAAACCTACAGTGATCTTTTTCTGTACCAGTTTTTTATCCTGTATAAGCCATACGTAAGTATCAGGGGTTGCTACCGTTTCGGTTTCGCCTTTTTCTGCTGTTGCTTTCACTTTTACATCAGGCTTGCTTCCTGTTTTAGCCATCTGCCCGCCTTTACCTTTTTTACCGTGTTTACCAGACCCGCCTTCTTTTAATCCTTTAATTGGTATAATCTGGTACTGGTTGCTCAGACTCGAATCCGGACTAAATTTCAATGCTTTTGCAGAGATCAGCATCGCATCTTTGATCTCTTTGGTGTAGATGATAATATTGGCTGTCATGCCGGGTTTTAACTTCTTGTCATCATTTGGTGCATCTATCAATGTGGTATAGGTAACCACATTCGCTGATATCTTTGGCTGCAGGCGAATTTCGGTTACTGTACCGTTGAAAGTATCATCCAGGAAAGCATCTACGGTAAAAGAGGCACGCTGTCCTTTAACCACGTTACCTATATCGGCTTCATCTACTTTTGCTTCTACCTGCATTTTGGTAATATCCTTGGCAATGGTAAATATCGTAGGCGTGCTAAAACTCGCTGCTACGGTTTGTCCTATACTTACACTTCTGCCCATCACAACACCATCAATTGGAGAATAGATCTGCGTAAATGAAAGGTTACGTTCTGCTGCCCGTAATTGCGCCTTCACGTTGTTTACATTCGCTACAGCCACCTGCTGGCTGTTTACCGCCAGATCATAGTCAGCTTTACTGATCGCACCGGTAGCAAACAATTCTTTCTGACGTTTAAAATTTGCTGCCTGATAAATCTGTGTACTGATAGCCTGTGCTACACTGGCCTTATTTTGATCTACAGTAGCTTGTAACAATGTTTTATCCAGTTCGGCCAGCAGCTGGCCTTTTTTTACTACTGAATTGAAATCTGCATAAATTGCAGATAAAGTTCCTGATACCTGTGTACCCACAATTACAGTATCTACGGGTTCAATGGTTCCTGTAGCAGTAACACTGGTAGAAATAGCACCTGTAGTTGGTGATTCACTCATCAGGACAACTGGTTTTTCCTTTTTCCTAATAAAGAAGTACCATACCAGGCCGAGTACAACAACGGAGACAATAATTAAAATGATTCTTTTCGGCTTCATGATTTATAATTTAATAGGTATTCCCAGGTAAAACTCATAGATTCTCGCGGCTAATGCGGCGTTATATTTTGCTTGTATATAGGTTTGCAAGGCCTGCACATACAAATTCCTTTGCTGGTAGAAGTCAAAAATATTGACAGATCCTATTCTCAGCTCCTCATTTGAAATACGGTAAAGTTCCTGGTTGTACTTTAACTGCTCTGTGGCCGATGCATATTGTTGCTTGGCATTAGAAACAGTGATAAAAGCACTCTCTGTGGTCAGCGCTAAGGTAGTTTTTGCATTTTCCAGCAGATTTTTGGATTCCTCTATCGCTATCCTTGCTTTGGCGACAGCAGTTTTGTTCACCCTTTTGGTGAAAATCGGAACGGTCAGCGTTAACCCTACCTGCTGATAAAAATTGTTATCAAACTGTCTGAAGGTTCCGTAAAGTGGGGTAGTGGCAAAACTGGTTCCTAATCCCGCGCCTAAGGATAAGGTTGGCAGATAACCTGACTTCGCTTCTCTCAGTGCAAGGTCTGATATGTTCACAGATAATTCGGCATTTTTAATCTCCGGACGGTTACTCAGTGCATAAGATTGCACAGTAGCCAGGGCTGGAATGGCTTCGTCAGTCAATACCGTATCTGGTCGCACAATGTCGAAATCATGTTGTGCAGGCAGCTGAAGCAATTGTTTTAGGGTAATCTTATCCGCACGCTCAGCATTTTCTGAGGTTGTTAAATTATAATTGTCTGTAGCCAGCTGCGCTTCAAACTGAACCACATCTTTCCTGGCTACTGAACCAGCCTTAAACCTGCTTTGCTCCTGTGTAAGCTGGGCGGTAGAAGTTTTAACCAGATCCTTGTTGTAAACAATACTTTCCTTATCTACCAGTATACTGAGGTAAGCCTGGGTAATTTGCAGGGTGATATCATTTTCACTTTGCAATACCGTGTAGTTGGCGGCCTGTACAGACAAGTCCTTCTTCTGAATGTCTGTTTTCAGGTATCCACCCTGGTATAAGGTCCAGTTAGAGCCAAGGCCAAGGGAACCGGAATTGGTGATCGCTGCGGTTTCGCCTGTTGTATTCAGGTTATAGTGGCTGTAAGTCAGGGATCCTGTACCATTCAGATCTGGTAGTACTGCGGCTTTGGCCAGCAATTTATCCTGTTCAGCACTTTTTGTATCCAGCCTTAAATTCTTCAGCGTGATATTGTTGCTCTTGGCATATTGTAAACAGCTGGCCAGGTCCCATACCTTTGGGATACTTTTAGCTGTTGTATCCTGACTATAACCCCTGATCCCGGAGCAGCCAAGCAATAACAAGAGCAGAGTTTTGATGGTTAATTTTGACATATGCTGCTTTGATAATCTTCGTTTGTTTAACAAATCAATGTCTAATAATGTTAGAAAAAAATTACAATAGACAAACAATAAAACTTTGCCGACCGAAAGAGGTTTACAACCGACGGAAAGATTTGGACAATTGAAGGCAGGTTGCCTACCTTGCCCATCTCAATATCCCGATAAATTTTTACCCGATGAATGCATTAAAAAGCCGTAGTTATATTACCGTATTGCTCCATGTGCTGTTATGGATGCTGTTTGCGTTTATCCTGCTCTTTTATCAGCCACTTTCCTGGAATATCATTATTCCTAACCAGTTCTGGGTAAAACAGGGCTGTGTATTGGTTCTGCTGGTGGTGATCTTTTATCTGAACAGTGAACTTCTTGTTCCCCGGTTGCTGCTAAAAAACAGGAACCTGGCTTATGTATTTGTGATTCTGTTTATCTCTCAGATGACAGGGCCCATGGTAAATGGGGTAGACCGGGTTTTACACCTTCCGGAATTAATGGAGAATGCTTTTAAAACTACAGGCATGATGAGGCCCCCTAAGCGGAAAGACAGGCTGGATATTTTTACCTTTATGATGACCCTGCTGATTGTGGGGATCAGTACCAGTGTTACCCTGATCCAAAAGTGGCAGGAAGATAAACAGCTGCGGGAATCCATGGAAAAAGAAAAAATAGGATCGGAACTTTCTTTTTTGAAAGCCCAGATCAATCCGCATTTCTTTTTCAACACGCTGAACAATATTTATGCGCTTACCCATGTGGATGTAGAAAACTCCCGCAGGGCGCTTCATAAATTATCCAGGATGATGCGTTACTTACTATATGATACACAGGCTGGGATTACTCCTCTAAGTAAAGAGGTCTCATTTATTGTAGATTATATAGAACTGATGAAACTGCGTTTAAACGATACCACTAAAGTATCCTTCGAAGGGCCATTGCTGCAGGGGGATATTCAGATTGCCCCGATGTTGTTTTTACCCTATGTAGAAAATGCATTTAAACATGGTGTTAGTGCGGTAGATCCTTCAGTAATTTCCATCGTGCTTAGCATGGAAGATAAAACACTCGAAATGACCGTCAAAAATACCATCTTTCAGGAGAATGCCGAAATTGCAGATACCTATGGCGGTATAGGCCTCAGCAATACCAAGAGAAGATTAGACCTGCTTTACCCCGGGAAACATACTTTTTCGGCCGGCAGGGCAGAAGACACCAATGAGTTTATTGTTCACTTAACCCTGGTACTGGATGATACTGAATTGCATCGCAGTTGACGACGAACCTCTGGCCCTGGGCCTGGTTTGCAACTTTATAGAACAAACACCGTTTCTGCATCTCGCCGGAAGATTCTCCAGTGGTGTAAAAGCGCTGGAAATGATACATGAACAACAGATAGACCTGCTTTTCCTGGATATACAAATGCCTGATCTTACCGGTATCCAGATGGCCAGGATGCTGGACCGTCAGCCGGGAAATAATGCCCCAAGGGTGATCTTTACCACGGCCTTTAATAATTTCGCTATTGAAGGATATAAAGTAGATGCACTGGATTATTTACTGAAACCCTTCAATTATGAAGAATTTCTTACCGCTGCAAATAAAGCAATGGCTTACGCTGAACTATTAAAACCAGCACTGGCGGCTGCCGGCCAGCCTGCAGAACATGACGAAGAATATATATTTTTAAAAGTTGAGTACCAGCTGGTGCGGATAGCTACCCGCGACATTGTATATATAGAAGGACTGAAGGATTATGCAAAAGTATATCTGGAAGGCAATCCAAAACCAATCCTTACGCTGATCACCTTAAAAGCGCTGGAACAAAAGCTGTCGGCCAAAATGTTCATGCGTGTGCATCGTTCTTATATTGTGTCACTGGATAAAGTTAATTCTGTAACCAAGAGCAGTTTAAATTTAGGGGGATTGAGTATTACCGTGGGCGAGCAATATAAAGAAGCTTTCGGTGCCTATTTAAGCAAGTGGATGTAAATCCATCACATCAATAGACCGCTATTCGATGTGTCCTTAGCAGATACGTTGAAACCTGGTTTTTTCCGGCAAGCTGAAAACTGATCATTTTAGAAGCCTGTTTGGGCATATGACAATCGATACAGTTTGTTTTCACCATAGCATTGGCCAATGTAGCCTGACTATGCTTAATGGTGGTATGACAACTCATACAACGCTGTGAATAGATGGTCAGGTTTCCTTTTAAGTTCTCATGTGTACGGTGGCAGGAAGAGCAGTCAATGGTATTACTTTTCATAAAACACTTACTTTTTTCCAGTAACTGGCTTTGGGTACCGTGCACATCGTATTCCGGTTCTTTACTGGAATTGAGGCTAACCTTAGCCGAGCGGTATCTTTTGATATCATCTCCGGGTTTAAAAGAGAAAGTGGATTGTTGTACTTCCCAGTTGTTTCCGGAATGGCAAACGGCACAGGCATCAATCTTTTGCTGGCGGGTAAGGGTTTTGTAAATGGCGATATACTTTGCTGCCTTAGCCTCAGGGTGGCTGAGGTGGAACTCAACATGTTTACCTGCGGGTCCGTGACAGCGCTCACAATCTATTCCGTAAACCAGGGATTTTCCGTCTAATTCTTCTTTAACAGTCAATGGCCCGTCCTGAACCATTTTTCGGTTAACGAATGAGCTGTGGCATTCCAGGCAGCGCAGGCCAATGGGCCGGTCAAAATAAACCCTGTCGGATGGAAAACCGGGGCTATTTGCCCAGCTCTGAATGGTTTTGAAGTAGGAGAGCGGCAATTGTTTGAGCTCATTTCCTTGCCATGAACCATAAGTATAGGCTTTTACACCAGCCCCAAAAGCAATGTCAAAGCGTCGGGCTATGGTTTCTTTGCCGTCCAGATAAGCCACCTGGTACATTCCGCTATCGCGCTTTTCTACCACTACTTTTAAATGCTGATCAAAGGCAAAAACGGAAGAATGTGGCAAAGGGCCGTTTAACAGTTCATCTCCCTCTATAGGATGAGAGGTGTGCTGATGAGGGTTTTCCAGATAACTGTCGGTTATAGCCGCATGGCACTGTTTGCAGGTAGCAGCACCGGCTATGGTATTTTCAGTAGCCGGTGCCGCTTTTTTGTTGTTCATGCATTGGGCAAACAGCACCACCAGAATGGCGATGGACCCAAAAATCAGGAATAAGCGTTTTTTTCCTTTCAATTGTACCTGGTTATTTAATAAATTGTATACTGCTGAAATTGAAACCTCCCGTGTCGGCGTATACCCGCAGCACTTGTTTTCCTTTATTCAGTTTGATGTTTTTGATCACTGTTGGCTGAAAGTTAGTTAAACTTCCGCTAGCTTCAATAGCATTATTTTTTGCTACCATTATGCCGTTAACCGAGAGCGAAATTTTACCGTTCGCCTGATCGGTTGCGAGATCTAGTTTTAGGGTGTAAATACCGCTGTCCTCCACGTTAATCGTATATTGCAGCCACTCGCCGCTTTCAATGCTGCTCACATAGTAAGCTTCCTGTTTAGTGGAGTCCCTGTTGATATCTACCCCGTCGTTTCGGTATTGGCGGCCTTTATTGCCCGGAGTGGTTTTTCCCGTAACTACATGGTAATCTGCGGTATCTTTATCACTATAAGCGGCCCCACTTATGCCCAGGTCATAATCTACGGCTTTAATCGTACTCTGGTTAGTGACCCTGTTGTTTTTAAAGGGTTTGGTTTTTTTACTAAAGGGCTGGCGCATCATCGCATCAATTACATCTTTGTGGATGGTGGTATTTTCTGCTTTAGCCGCCGTGGCCAGTTCCATCAACCCATTATATGCTTCGCTTGCTACAGGTTTTTTGCCGGTGCCATTAAAGTAATCCACTACGCTGTTATAATTTGGATTGGATTTAATCTCCATCGGGTTATTGATACCAATTTTCTTTAAAGGCCACCACGACCAGCCGATATTGTTTTCAGTGAACAACCTGATGGCATCGGTAAACCATACATTGGAATTTTCACCGGTTTCGCCCAGCCATGCGGGTACGTTGTACTGGTCTCTCATTTTGATGATATGCGCTATGGAAGCCTGGTCGTTTAAGTTCCAGTACTTGTGGAAACTTAAAGCCATATTATGATCCCATGTTGGTAGAATACCATTGTAGTTATTGCCCCACGCGTTGCCTTCAATAATGATCAGGTGGTTGTTATCAACCGAACGGATTGCATTGGTGATCTCCACCATCAGTTTTCTCAGCGGAACATTTTTTTGTTCCTTTATTCCATGCGGGTCCGCAGCAGGGTTTTCAAATCCATAATTGGGCTCATTGATAATGTCGTAACCTGCAATCCAGGGTTCATTTTTATAGCGCTCCGCTAACTTTTTCCAGAGGGCAATTGTTTTTTGCTGATTGGCTTCACTATCCCATAAAGAAGGTTTTGATGGATCTCTGTCGGCTATATTGAAGTCATTCCCCTGTCCGCCGGGTGTAGCATGTAAATCCAGGATCAGGTATAGATGGTTAGCCTTACACCAGGCCAGCAGGTTATCTGTAAGCGCAAAACCTTTGTCCAGCCAGGTGTTTTTTCCGGGTACCGGCTCCTGGTCTGCGGGAAGGGTATATAAATTATAGTGCATCGGCAGGCGCACAGAATTAAAGCCCCAGGCTTTCAGGGAATCAATATCACTTTTACTGGTATGGTTTTTTAACCAGAGGTCATAAAATTCCTGGGTCTGCTGCGGGCCTATCAACTCTTCTAAACGCTCGCGGATTCGGTGCTGCTGACTTTCTTTATTGATCTTGAGCATATAACCTTCCTGCAGCATCCACCCGCCAAGGCCTATTCCCTTAAGCAGTACATTATCGCCTTTTCCGTCTACGATCTTTATTCCGTCAGCATGTAAATAACCCTGCGCGCTGGATTGGGCAACCGCGACACATAGAAGCAGTGTGAGCAGGATCAATTGTTTCTTTATCATCTTTATTTATTCAAATATTAAATTGCCGGACATCAGCTTCAAAAGATCATTATCTTTTTATAGCGGGATTAAAAAACAGAAAGGCGGGTGTAAAACACCCACCTTCTGTTATTAAAATCGCGTCAATAAAAATTAATACTATTTAGTGCCACCCCACTCTTTACTTTGAACAAGTTTGGTGTTATTTAATTCTGTTTGCGGAATAGGAAGAATTTCATCCCGTCCGGCTACAAATCCTTTAAAGGCAAGCACGCTTGCGGCTGTACCCCATCTGATCAGGTCAAAATAGCGGATTCCTTCACCTGCAAGTTCCAAACGTCTTTCATTCATGATGTTTGGCATCGTTACATCAATCGGGTTAAGGCCAACACGGGCTCTCACGGCGTTAAATAATATGTATGCCCTGCTTCCTGCAGAACCTGAACCGCCACTATTGATCAGCGCTTCCGCTTCCATCATATACGTATCTGCTAAACGAATCTCATAAATGTCCTGAGGAAAGTTCAGTTCAATTTGTCCGGTAGTAGTTTTATCAGATTGTCTTCCAATATATTTACCCAGGAAGTAACCAGTATTATCATAACCAGGAGAGTAATTGGCAATACCATTGGTTTGCAAACTGTCCAGGTTAGCCACTGTAGCCATATTCCTTGGGTCATAGTGAATAAAATCATAGAAAGCCTTGGTAAATACCAGGAAGCTGTATCCAGGATAATAATCAGGAGCACCTGTTTTCACGGTACTGTATCCCCTTGGGCCAGTAATAATGTTTAACAAGTTACCTTCGGAAGCGCCTGCATTACTCCATGCACCATTTGATGTGCTGCTATGGACAATCTCTAAAACAGATTCTGAATTGAATTTATTGGTTGGGTTCCACAAGTCTGCATAATTAGGCAATAAAGCATAACCATAAGTCGTGTTTGGTTGTCCCGGAGTAGTACCGTTAACAATCGCAAACTGTGCTGCGGCTAAATCATATTTCTTTTCAGTCAGGTAAACTTTTCCCAGGACAGCTTGTGCCGCGCCTTTAGTTAAACGTCCGCCTTCAGTAGCAGCTGGTACAGTTGCCGGAAGACCCGGAATAGCTGCGATCAGATCTTTTTCAATCAGCGCATACACATCTGTAGGAGGTGCTTGTACCACGTTATACAAATCAGTCTGAGGAACAGGTTCAGTTAACAAAGGAACGTTTTTAAAGAAACGAACCAGGTCGAAGTAAAATATCGCACGCAGGGCCTGGGTTTCAGCCAGGAGCCTTGTTTTCAGCGCCGCATCCATTGTGATGCCCGGAACTTTCTGCAAGACCACATTGGCCCTGTAGATCCCTGTAAATCCTCTGGTCCAAAGATACAATTGCGGACCAATCGTTGGGTTTAAGGTATAGTGCGAAAGTACCTGCAGATCGTTTAAATCTGTAGGGCTACCGCCTCCTGTAAGCTGATCATCACTGGCTACATCTGCAATAGCTACTTTGTCATACAATCCGCTGGTCTGATAACCAAACTGATCGTAAACCGAAACCACTCCTGCAAAAGCATCAGCTGATGTTTTATAATAATTATCTACTAATATACGGTCCTGGGGATTTACGTCCAGCGCTTTTTTACATGAACCCAGCAACATTACACCGGCTGCAAAGGCAATTATATAAGATATATTTCTTTTCATTTTCTTTAAATTAGAATCCAACATTTAAGCCAATCAGGAAAGAACGGGCCTGAGGATAAGCACCACGGTCAACGCTGAATACTCCACCACCACCAGCATCATTACTCACACCCAGTTCAGGATCATATCCGTTATATTTGGTGATCGTGAACAAGTTTTCGCTCATGATGTAGATACGCAGTTTCTGCATCTTCATTTTGTCTGTTATAGCTTTAGGGAAAGTGTAACCTACCTGAAGTGTTCTTAACCTGAAGTAATTACCGCTTTGCAGATAAACCGAAGAGAATTTGGTATAGTTTCCGTTTGGATCATTTGCCACCAGTCTTGGAATAGACGTATTGGTATTGGTCGGCGTCCATGCATTCAGGATATCTGTCTGATAATTTGCACTTGGAATATCCAGACGACGTAAGCCCTGGAAGATTTGGTTACCGGCAACACCACTGCCAAAGGCAACCAGATCGAAGTTTTTATAACCTACATTGATCGTTATACCATAAGTCATTTTAGGCGTTGGATTACCTATGTAAGTACGGTCACTGGCATCAATTGTATTGTCCCCGTTTAAGTTGGCAAATTTAATATCACCCGGTTTTGCGTTGGGTTGTAACAAAGCACCACTAGGTCCTCTGTAGGCATTGATCTCAGCCTGGCTTTGGAAGATCCCTAAGTTTTTATAGCCATAAAACTCATTATAAGCACCGCCAACAGCTGTACGGGTAATGTTTCCAAGTGTTTGGAAAGCTGCAGTATTGTCTTCAATATAATCAACACCTGGCAGTAATTTGGTGACTTTGTTTTTCAGGAATGAAGCGTTAGCATTGATGCCCAGATTAAAGTCGCCCACTTTTTTATGATAGCCTACTTCAAACTCAATACCGGTATTCTGCATATCTGCAGCATTCTCTGCAGAACTCAGGTAACCTACGTAAGCAGGAGTAGGTGGGTTCTGAAGGATACCAGTGGTTTTTTTTCTGTACCAGTCTGCTGTAAAGGTCAGGTTCTGGAAGAATGTTGCATCGATACCAATGTCAGTTTGTGCTGTTTGTTCCCATTTCAGGTCAGGATTAGCTGCCGTGGCTGGTGAATAACCTACGTTGATCAGCTGACTCGATCCTGAACCAAAAGGATAGTTAGATCCGCTGGCTACTAAAGGTACATAAGAGAAATCTCCGATTACGTCGTTACCTGTAATACCGTAACTGGCACGTATTTTCATGAAATTAAGGACATCATTTTTAGGGATGAAGTCTTCACGGGTTGGTACCCATCCTGCCGAGAACGAAGGGAAATAACCAAATTTGTGGTTGGCGCCAAACCTGGATGAACCATCTCTTCTCACCAATGCAGTAAACAGGTATTTCTCATCGTAGTCATATTGTACGCGGGAGAATAAAGAGTTTACAATATGGTCTGTTCCGTCAGAAGCATCAGAAGTCCTGTCTGCCGCTGTAGGTTTATAATTAAAAGAGGCAGAACCGAAATCTGTTGCCGGGATATTGTAAAACGTAGTATTTACACCTCTCGAGTAGTTATCCCTGTAATAACCTTCACCCAATAAAAAGTTGAAGTTGTTTTTACCAAAAGATTTAGTGTAAGTAGCTGTATTTTCCTGGGTATAAGCCAGTGTATAATTGATCGCCCTGTAGAAAGTTGAAGTAGCATTGCTAGACGATGTACTGTAATAAGCAACAGGTGTGAAAGCATCATTTCCGTAGAAAGACATTTTTGTACCTATCGTAGAGCGCAATTTTAATCCTGGAATTGGTGAAGCTTCTACATAAGCATTACCAACAATGTCATGCGACCAGTTGTAGTTTCCTAAGTTGTTTTGGATATAAGCCAATGGATTGGTCATCTCCTGGAACCCTAAACCTGGAATACCATAGTAACTTCCGTTAGGTGCTCTAACTGCTGCCGGGTTATTGTATAATAATCTTTGTGCCGGATCAGTGATGGTATTCAAATCTGAAACTGTAACCGGAGTAAGCGGGCTCAGGTTGATCGCTGAAGTAGCCCGGGTAGTGCCTTCTAAGCTAACTGTGACTCCAGGCAGCGGTCCTCCATCTGTCTGGTCAGTTACTTTTCCTGATACTTTGATGTCCTGTGCAAACAGCGCAGCAGGAAATAGGAGTATGCAGAAAATAAAGAAAATAAGAGTAGATCTCCCTTTCATACATTGTGATTTAAAGTAAATATTTGGTTAGTTAATGATGCGAATGGAGGTAAACTAATATCGTTTACGAGAGATTAAAAAGTTCATACAGTTTATATTTGGTGAGAATATGTTATTGTGTTTTTAACACTAACCCAAATCTAGAACTAAAATTTATTGCCTGTATATAAAATGTTAAATTTTGTTAAAATATTTTATATATATCTGAATTATAAATTATTAAAATTTTTAATAATGTGTCTTTTTAAACATTTTTGTCTTTTTGTTCTGTTTTTTTGACTACCTGATTCTTAATGTTTGAATAGTGTTATACGTACACTATGTTAAAATAATACCACTATATCTTTTAGGTTAAATGTTGCTTTTTAAGCACTAGGGGGCTATATATGTTTAAACGTGCAGCTAACGTTTATTATTAAATCGCGTTAAAATCGTATTAAAATGTCATTTATCGTTTTAATGCGAATTAAATGGGTTTTTTGACCTTTCTAAAGCATGAAAAACGAAGAAAATTTTTGAATGAGGCGCTATCTAGCCAGCTCATTCTTCTATAAATTCCGGGCCTCAGCAAAGCCGCCGGATGAACCCGATGTTCCTGAGTACTGCGGATCATTTAAGGCTCAGGCAACATAGACCGAAAATTAATCTTTGAACATGCGTATCCTGATTATAATAAAATTGTAATATTGCTTTTTCTAATTTCGTAACGGCGCTCAGCGGTTAATTAAAACTGTAATCTAATGACGATAAAATGTAAGGTTTTATGGCTTCACCAAAGGGCACATAAAATTGGATTTCTTTTATTTCTGCTTTTTCCTTTTATAAAGGGACATGCTCAGGGACTGCTGTTTAACTCCAATGATAGCCTGGTGGGCAAGCGGACTTCTTACGAGGTCTTCAAAAAAAATGTACCGGCATTTTCTGATCATTTACAAATCAAATTTGATCTCTCTTTATGGGATAATGATCACCTGGGTTATATCTTTAGTATCACCGACCAGCAACACAATTCATACAGTTTAAGTTACCTGCATACAGATACTGTTGGCTGGCTTAACTTTAATATTGACAGTAAAAGCAATAAGATTAAAATTCCCCTGGCTATCAGTCAGCTGGAAAAAAGGAAATGGATGAAAGTAACGGTCGATCTTAATTTGGCAGCCGACAGGGTAACTATTCTTTTCAACGGCAGGTCTTATACTGCACATGGTTTTGGGTTTTCACCTGCCCTCAGGCCGAAGATTATTTTCGGGAAAAATGAACGTTACAGTGAAGTGCCCAACATGGCTATTAAAAATTTAATAGTGAATGATAGCCACAGTGTTTATTCTTTTCCGCTGAATGAGTGGGCGAAAAATGGTGTGCATGACCAGGATGGGGAAGTGGTAGGAGAAGTTCAAAACCCGGTTTGGCTAATCAATGAGTCCTATTTCTGGACAGCAAGGTTAGTAAAAAGCTTTGATGAAATTGCAGGCTTAAACTATGATGACCGGCGACAGCAGCTATTTATATTTGATAAGGATCATTTAACAACTTATGATACCGAACACGATAAACTAGCTGTTCAGGCTTATCAGAACCCGCTTCCTTTAGTAATGATATTGGGCAAAAGCATTATCAACACGAAAGAGAATAAATTATATAGCTATGAAGCGAACAGGGTAAAGGAAAACGGGCCCAATGTAGCTGCCCTTGATTTGAATACGCTTAAATGGAAGGTTGAAGGAAGTGCCATGGTGCCGCAGCAAAGGCATCATCACAATATATTTTATGATCAGAAGCAGGAGCAATTCTTCCTGTTTGGCGGTTATGGGTCCTTTGCTTATTATAATGATTTCTTTGCGTTTAATAAAATGACCGACCATTGGGACCGCATTTCATTCTCGGGTGATACGATCAGACCGCGTTTCTTTTCAGGATGTTCGGCCGTCAATGAGCGGAATGAGGTGTATATATTTGGCGGTTACGGTAATGAAACCGGAAGTCAGGTAGTTGGCGGCAGGAACTTTTACGACCTTTACCGCGTAAACCTCAGCACCCGCAGCATAAAAAAATGCTGGGAAATTGTACCCAAGGGTAACGATTTTGTTCCGGCAAATAACCTGATCATTTCAAAAGACCAAAAGTATTTTTATGCCTTATGTTATCCGCATAGTACGCCAAAAACTACCTTAAGATTGTACCGCTTTTCTATCAAAGACGGTTCTTTTCAGCTGGTCAGTGGTGCTATTCCAGTGACTTCAGAACGTATAGAATCAGATATTAATCTATTTTTTAATCCTAAACTCCAGGAATTTGTGTGCGCTATACAAGAGTTTACAGATGTCAAACACTCTATTGTTAAACTCTATTCTTTATATGCACCACCCATTAGCAGACAGGAGTATTTAAATTCTTATGATAAAAAACCGCCTTCCAGAATTTTCTTTTTCTATGGTGTTTTCCTGATACTGCTATTGCTGGGCGGTGGTTTGATTTTCTTTTTTGTCAAACGCAAAACAATCCGTGTCAAATTAAACGAACTCTCTGCGCGCGATGAGGAGCTCCCTTCCTGTGATCCTGATATACAGGAAAAAAGAATAAACGCAGTTTACCTTCTCGGTGAATTTATAGTGTATGATAAAAATCAAAGGAACGTTACTTATCTCTTTAGTCCTAAACTCAAACAGTTATTTGTGCTGATCCTTTTACACAGTCAGGATGGTGCTGGTGTGGTTTCAAAGAAAATATCTTCGGTATTGTGGCCGGACAAAGAAATCTCCAGGACAAAAAATATCAAAGGCGTTACCATCAACCACCTCAGAAATGTAATTGCGGACATTGATGGAATTGAACTTACTTTTCTAAATGATACTTACTGTTTTAGCTTTAGCCCGCAATTCTTTTGCGATTATTTCGCCGTTATCCGTCAGATCAGTAAGCCTGCTTCCACCGTTTCAATACCTGAAATTTTTGATCATTTTGATCTCATTGCCAGAGGGAGCCTGCTGCCTTTCATCCCTGAACCATGGCTGGATGATTTTAAATTGGTTTATGAAGAAGCGCTCATCAGGATATTTCTTCCGGAACTGAAAAAAAGTTACGCCCTCAGGGACCTGAAAAAGGTGCAGGATATAACCCGTATTATCTTAAACATAGATCCTTTCCATGAAGAGGCGCTCCAGTATAAGTTAAAAGGCCTGCGCCGGACTAAAGGCATCGTCTATGCCCATAAAATATACAGTGGATTTGCGCTGGAATACAAAAGGTCGATGGGGGTGGACTACCCCGTGCCATTTGATCAGATCTGCGCTGGTGACGTCAAATAGTAAATCGTATTAGTTGTATTCAGAATAAAGGTTAACGATTTTCAGGAATATAATTTTATTTGGGCTGGTTAATAAGTTTTTATAGCAGTTAACCCATTTTTTAACCCGCCTTTTAATACCCTCCTGTCTATCATTGCGTGGCTTTTTAAGAAAGTCATCTAAACCAAATTCTGTATGAATAAAAATTTTACCAGCCTTAAGGGATGCCGCGGCATTCGTTACCGGGAAAAATTCAACGTGATGATACGCTATTGTATTTTCCCGCTTTTGTTTTTTATCCTGTCCAATTCAGCTTTAGCACAAGGGAGCTATTTCCTTACCGGAACCGTAACCGATGAAAAGGGAGTGCCCTTGCCCGGTGCAAGTATTACCGTTAAAGGAACTACCGTCGGGACAACAACCAATGGTGAAGGTAAGTATGCAATTAACGTTAGTGCAGGACAAATTATTGTCTTTACTGTAGTCGGTTATACCGCTCAGGAAGTAACGGTTAAAAGTCAGAAAACTATCAATGTGTCCCTTGCAGAGAAGACCAATACCATGAATGAAGTGGTGGTAGTGGGTTACGGTACCCAAAAGAAGGTTTCCCTAACCAGCTCGGTGGCCTCCATTTCTGGTGCAGACATCGTCACCACTAAAAATGAAAATGTCCAGAACATGTTAACCGGTAAGGTTGCCGGTTTACGCGTGGTGCAGCCTACCAGCGAACCCGGATCTTTCAGCAATACATTTGATATCAGGGGAATGGGTAGTCCATTGGTCGTAATTGATGGTATCCCCAGGGATAACATTACCCGTCTTGATCCCAATGATATTGAAAGCATTTCCGTGTTAAAAGACGGTGGGGCTGCGGTATATGGGGTACGTGCAGCAAACGGGGTCGTATTGATCACCACAAAAAAAGGTAAAAAAGGTACGGTAGAGTTTAACTACTCAGGAAATTATGGCATTCAGGTTCCTTCGGGCTTACCTAAGCCTGTTGGCGCTGTGGATTACATGACGCTGGTGAATGAAAGTTTAATGCACAATGTAAACGGCGGTCACCTGGGTTTTAGTGATGCCGATATTGCTGCTTACCAGAATGGAAGCAAACAAAGTACAGACTGGTACACCCCGGTGATCAATAACCATGCGCCACAATCGCAGCATAATTTAAGTGCCAGCGGTGGAAGTGAGAATACACGTTATTTCATCAGTTTCGGAACAACCGATCAGGATGGGTTTTTGAGAAGCAAAGACCTTGATTATAAGCGCTATAATATCCGTTCCAATATTTCTACCAAAGTCTCTAAAAACCTGACCGTTGATTTGAACCTCAACGGCACCATGGATCAAAAAAACCAGCCTTATACTGATGCCTGGAACATCTTTCGTTCTTATTGGCGACAACTGCCTACCCAATCTATCTATGCGAACAATAATCCCGCTTACCTGAACAATGGCCAGGTAGATGGTACCAATCCTATCGCACTGGCAGATCAGGATGTGTCCGGTTATAAGATCTATAACAACAAATGGTTTCAGTCGTCGGTCTCTGCGGTTTATCAGGTTCCTTTTATCAAAGGGCTAAGTGCCAAAGGATTGTTTAGCTACGATTATTACATGTCCAGCAATAAGATGTACCAGAAATCATATGATCAGTACAATTATGACGGAGCTGCCGATAGCTACAATTCTATAGCCAATCAAACACCTGCTACTATCCGCCAGGAGTTTTATGAAAAACCTAGTACATTAAGCCAGTTGTCACTGAACTATGACCATGCTTTCACTAGTGGCCACAATATCAGCGCTTTGCTGCTGTATGAAGAAAGTGAAAATAGCGGCAGTAATTTTTATGCACAGCGCGAGCTGACGCTGCCCGTAGATCAGCTGCTTGCTGGTAACAGCCTTAATCAACAAGGTTATACAGACCCAACGGTTATCTATCAGAATGCAAATAGAGGCTTAGTCGGCCGGATCAACTACAATTACAAATCGAAATATCTTGCCGAGGGAAGTTTTAGGGAAGATGGATCTTCAAAGTTTGGATCGGGGCACCAATGGGGCTTCTTTCCTTCCGCATCGGTAGGCTGGGTACTTTCTCAGGAGAATTTCTGGAAGAACAGCACAGCCTTGTCCTTTATTGATTTGCTTAAATTCCGGGCCTCTTTTGGCAGGCTGGGAGATGATTCAGCTTCCAGTTATCAGTTTATTTCGGGATATATCTATCCGGCAAACGGAGCGAATAACGGGCAGCCGGGTGGTTCTGTGTTTGACCAGAATTTTGTCAATGCAGTGCAGAGTAAGGGGATCGCCAATCCCAATATTACATGGTATACCTCTAATACGTATAATGTTGGTGTTGATCTGCAAGCCTGGAAAGGTTTACTGGGAATTACTTTTGATGTTTTCAGGCGTGACCGCAGCGGTTTGCTGGCTACAGAAGTGCTTAGTTTGCCGGGGGTAGTGGGAGCAGATCTGCCGCAGGAAAATCTAAACAGCGACAGAACGCAGGGTTTTGACATGGAACTGAGTCACCATAGCCACATTGGCAATTTCAATTATAACCTCAAAGGTACCTTCGGTTACACACGTACCATGAACAGGAATGTGGTCATGGCTGCAGCGGGTAATTCTTACCTCAACTATCAGAATAACTCCAACAACCGTTATGTTAACCTCACCAGCCCAAACAATATTACCTGGGGTTACGGGGGCTCCGGCCGTTATACTTCTTACGGTGATATAGCCAATAGCTCCGTTGCTGTAGGCCGCGGTACAGTGGTAGGCGATTATATTTACCAGGATTGGAATGGCGATGGACAGATCAACTCTCAGGATATTCATCCTATCGCTTATGACACCACACCGATGGTTACTTTCGGCTTAAATGTAGGCGGCTCTTACAAAAACTTCGATTTTAACCTGCTCTTTCAGGGAGCTGCACTGGTTAATGTAGAATATGCCGAACAGCTAACTACGCCTTTGTGGGGAGGAGGAAGTGCATTGACACAGTTCCTCGACAGGTACCACCCTACAGATCCCAAGGCAGATCCTTATGATCCAAATACGCAATGGACTTCCGGCAGTTTTGCTTATACCGGCACTACGCCATTCAGCAATTCCAGCTTTAATATTCAGAATGGAACTTATGTCAGGCTAAAATCTGCAGAATTAGGATATAGCTTACCGCAAAAGTTTGCAGAAAGGGTTGGTATTAAAGGCGCCAGGTTATTTGTAAATGGCTATAACCTGCTTACCGTTACTGGATTGAAGTATGTAGATCCGGAGCATAATTCTGGTAACTACGGCTATTCCTATCCATTAAACAAGACCTACTCCGTTGGCGTAAATATTAAATTATAGTAAACAGATCATCATGAAAAAATATATATATATCCTGCTCTTCCTCTCAGTCTGCTGGGCACCGGCGTGTAAAAAACTGGATATCGCACCCATGAACATTATACAGGATAAAGATGTGTTCACCACCGAAGGGGGGATCCAGTCTTATATGGCCAGAATATACAGTGAATTGCCTATCGAAGATTTCAGGTATTCCTCTACGATGGGCTTTAACCACTTCTGGCTGGTTAACCCCTTCAGCGCTACCAGTGGCGAAGCACTCAGCCGCGATCAGAACGGCGATACACAGGAAACCTTTGGTTACTGGGATGATGCTTATCATTTGATACGCGAAGCCAATTATTTTATGGAAACGCTGCCTTCTTTTAAAGGTTCTTACACCACTGCGCAAATCAATTCATGGCTGGGAGAAGCCCGGTTTATCAGGGCGGCAACCTATTTTGCTTTGGCCAAACGTTATGGTGGCGTGCCTATTGTAGATAAAGTATTACAGTATCCTGAACAGAGTATCGCAGAGTTACAGATTCCCCGGTCATCGGAGGAAAAAGTATACGACTTCATCGCTGCAGATTTGGATTACGCCTATGCCAATATAGGTGAAACTAATCAGGTGGGCAGGGCTAACCGCTATGTTGCCGCAGCCTTTAAATCGAGGGCCATGTTATTCGCCGGTTCCATCGCCAAATATAACCAGATCACCCTCTTTGATGGAAGCAACAACAGGTTATGCGGTATCCCTTCAGGCAGGGCGGCCGATTATTTTAAGGCAAGTTATGACGCTGCGGTTTTGCTGAATGGTAAATATAGCCTCTATAGAAAAACATGGGCACCGGGAGATAAAGAAGCGCAATTTCAGAATTATGTCAACCTGTTTTTTGATGCCAGCAGCAGTGAGAATATCTTTGTAAAAGAATATCAGTATCCTAATTCCGTACATGGTTATGATGCATATAACGTACCCCGCCAGCTGATGGGCGCCAATGGTTATTCTGCAGAGATCAATCCTACGCTGAATTTTGTGGAGCTATTTGACGGATTCCCTAAAAATGCAGATGGCACCATTAAAACTTTGGGTGCAGATGGAAAATATTTGCTGTATACCAATACGATGGATCTTTTTGCCAATGTTGAACCGAGGTTAAGGGCCACTGTAATTCTCCCTGGTGATGTATTCAAGAACCAGAATATCGAAATCCGCAGGGGCATTTTCACAGGAGGCGTTTCAGGTGGTATCAGTCCTTTACTGCCTCCGGGATCCACTTCCATTTACCCGACAGCTAATATCGTTTCTTCATCCACGGGAGCTTCACAAGTACCCTATACTTTGCCTGACGGAACCACCATGAACCCCGCGGGATTGAGCGGTGTGTTTACTGCCGATGGAACAGGAGCCGTATCAGGCTTCGCTATCCGTAAGTACCTGGTTCCTGATAAGCCTACTTCAGATGTGCTGGAAAATCACTCCGATCAGACCTGGATTGAAATGCGTTATGCCGAGGTGCTACTAAACCGTGCTGAAGCCGCGTTTGAGCTGACCACACTTGGCCAGGGAACTGGCAGTTATTTGTCGGATGCGTCCACGATCATTGACCAGCTGCGCGACCGTGCCGGAGCTGATCCTCTTGCGCTTACTGGCGGATTAACAGATGTCAATGTGATCCGCAGGGAAAGAAGAAAGGAACTCGGCTTCGAAAACAAAACCTGGTGGGACCTCAGGAGATGGAGGATCATTGATAAAGAGCAGAACAGTACTATCTACCGTACTCTAATGCCTTTTTACGCCGCCGGCGCCGGGAAATACTTTTTTGATGCCCGTTTGGATGAAAGGAACTCACGCTATACGTTTGACACCCGTTGGTACTATGAACAAATACCACAGGCAGACATTGCGAAAAGCCAAAACCTGATTCAAAACCCTGGTTACTAATCTTAAAAATCAGCTAAATCTTAATAAAATGAAACAACTATTCTATTATATCTTTCTCAGTATCCTGCTCTGTACGGCTTATTCCTGTAAAAAGGATAATTATGATGCTCCTAATGCTACCTTAAATGGCGCTGTAACAGATGCGGCCACAGGACAGACCGTTCAAACGGAAATAGGCAGTGGCGGCACAAGGATCAAATTGCTGGAGATCAGCTGGAGTGCTACACCCACACCCTATTATATTTTCTCCATGCAGGACGGAACCTATAACAATACCAAAATCTTTGCCAGCACCAATAAGATCACTGCCGAAGGGGCCTTTGTACCGATGGTACAAACCGATGCCGCGGGTAACACCACGATCGACCAAACGCAGACGGTAACAATCAAAGGTAAGGGTACTGCGACCGTGAATTTTTCTGTAGAACCCTTTTTAAGGATTGATTGGATAGGTACGCCGGTTTACAATGCCGATGGCACAATTACTGCCCAGTTTAAAATTACAAGAGGTACAGCTAATCCTGCTTTTCAGCTGAATATCAGCGATGTGTTCTTGTTTGTCAGCTCAACCAGGTACCTTGGTAACAACGACTATGATAACAGGTACTCCAATCACGTCACTTATGATGGGGCATCAGGAAATAATATCATCGGTCAGACGCTCACATACACTACTACCGGCGGTGCGCTGCCAACCAAAAGAGACTGGTTTTTGAGGATTGGTGCAAGGGTAGCCTATGGCCTCAATTACTACAATTATACTGACGTAAAAACCGTAACTGTACCCTAATTTTAATGATCAATAATTTTAGTTAATGATCTGTAATCGAAATCTAATGAAGAAAATTCCAATTTTTATTTGCCTGTTAGCCGCATCAATCGGCACTCAGGCACAGCTTTCCGATCCTGCTCTGCTACGTGCTGCGGCTCCACTTAAAGAAAAAACGGCTTTCCAGACCAGCAGCGCCTGGATACCCGAAATTGATGTGCGCTCCGATATAGCTATTGTTTATGGAGCGAATGATAAACCCGGACTTACTTTTGAACAAAGGGTGAAATCGTGGCGCGACCATGGTTACCAAACCCAGTTTATGACAGGGATTGCCTGGGGTGAATACCAGGATTATCACCTGGGTAAATGGGACGGAAAAAACCACTTGGGTGAAGGACAGATTACTCAAAAGGGAGATACGATCTTCCATGGCAGGAATATGCCTTATGTTGTTCCTGTCCAGTCTTTTATCGAGTACATGAAAACTGCAGTGGTCAAAAAGGTGATCGATGCAGGGATCAGTACCATTTTCCTGGAAGAGCCTGAGTTTTGGGCACGCGCTGGTTACGGAGAAGTATTTAAACAGGAATGGCAGAAATATTATGGATTCCCATGGAGGGCACAGGACCAGTCGGCAGAAAATACGTACTTATCCAGTAAACTGAAATATCACCTGTATTACAATGCTATTGATCAGGTTTCTACTTATGCCAAAGCCTATGGGAAAACAAAAGGAGTAGCCGTAAAAGTATTTATCGCCACACATTCCCTGGTTAATTATTCATCCTGGCAAATCGTAAGTCCGGAAGCCAGCTTAGCTTCACTGCCGGGTATTGACGGTTATATTGCCCAGGTATGGACAGGAACAGCCCGTGAACCTACCTATTTCAACGGAAAAGAAAAGGAGCGTGTTTTTGAAAATGCGTTTTTGGAATATGGCTCCATGGTATCTATGACTGCCCCTACAGGAAGAAAAATGTTTTTCCTCACCGATCCTATTGAAGACAGGGCGCGGGACTGGGCAGATTACAAAAGAAATTACCAGGCTACATTTACTGCCAAATTGTTATATCCCATGGTAGCCGATTATGAGGTGATGCCCTGGCCGGAACGCATCTATACACATCCTTACAAAGTAGCCAACAGTGACAAAAAGATATTGATCCCGCAATTTTATTCTACCCAAATGCAGATCATGGTGAACTCCCTCAATCAGATGCCTAAATCGGCTAACCGGGTATCCGGCGTAAATGGCATTGGCGTTTTGATGAGCAATACGCTGATGTTCCAGCGCTTTCCTACGCACAACGGTTTTGAAGATCCTCAGTTCTCTAATTTTTACGGACAAACCATGCCGCTGCTCAAACGCGGTATACCCGTTCAGACCGTTCATATGGAGAACCTTTCCTATGCGAATACCCTTGAACATATCAAAGTATTGATCGTTAGTTATTCCAATATGAAACCTGTGTCTGCGCTGGTTCATCAGCAGCTGGCCGACTGGGTGAAAAAAGGAGGGATATTGATTTACTGCGGCAGGGATGATGACCCTTATCAATCGGTAATGGAGTGGTGGAATACAAAAGGGAATACTTTTACCGCACCTTCACAGCACCTGTTTAAACTGCTGGATATATCTCCTTCAGCTCAGGTTTTGTCAGACGGGAAAGCCGCTGCTACTGATGTTGCTGTTCCTGCAAAAGCCCAGAAATATAAAGCAGGTAAGGGTGAGGTATATATCATCAGGGAAAATCCCAAAGAGTTTGTCCTGCAACCCAATAATGATGGCAATTACATTGATCTGGTTAAACAAGCTTATGAAAAAGACGCCAAAGCTGGTCGTTTGTTATTTAAGAATAACCTTTATGTAGAACGCGGCCCTTACGATATCGTATCGGTGCTGGACGAAAATAAAGATAGCACCTCATATGTTGTAAAGGGGCCCGTAATTGATCTTTTTGATCCCCAGCTGCCTGTGCTGGCAGAAAAAGTTGTTCATCCCGGGGAGCAGGCTTATTTGTATGATCCTTCCAGGGTAGCTGATAAAAAACAACCACAAGTGCTTGCTTCGGCATCCAGAATCTATAACGAAAAGGTGAAACCGGGAGTTTATTCCTTCGTAGCTAAAAGTCCGGCGAAAACATTAAACAGCATGCGCATCCTGCTGCCCGCTGCGCCTAAAACGATCAGCGTTACCGACCAGTCCGGTAAAGAACTTCCTGGCGTAAATACCTCATGGGATGTTTCTTCACATACTTCTTTTATCGGGTTTGAAAATAATCCTCAGGGTGTTCAGGTGACGATAAAATGGTAGACCATCGCGATTCAAAATAATTTTCCTAATCAATTGGAACCTCTCGGGCCAACCTTTTTAAAGGTTGGCTTTTTTGTATTAATGATTTTTCATTATTATAATAAATCGTTTTAAATATTGACTGATTATCAGACTCATTTTATGACAGGCATTGTCAAATAAACTTACCCAGTCCTAAGTGGTTTTCTTTAAAACGCTGAATCAATTCCAGCATGGCGCGTGAATTATGGTAAGGACATTTCCATAAACCTACTTTGTCTTCGTTAGGCATTAAGGTATCATCGTCATTGATACCCCAAACCCATTCACCTTCATCCGACTTGATCTTATGCTGAATAAACTGCCAGACGTTTTCGAAATGATCCAGGAAGATCTGTTCACCAGATAACTGCCAGGCATTTAAAAATCCGACCAGTGCTTCGGCCTGCACCCACCAATGTCTTTCCTTAACCAGGTGATCAGCTTCCGGTTCGTATTCGTAATATAAGGAACCGTCCTGTGCCAAGCCATCCGCTGCCGCCCTCGCCATAGATATCGCAAGCTGGCTTACCTGAGCGGCCAGTTTTTCATCGTTCAATACATGCACGGCCTCCAGCAACAGCCATGAAGTTTCGATATCATGCCCATAAGAAACGGTAGTTGATTTGGGCTGCCAGTTTTCATCAAAGAACAGGATGAGCCGGTTGTTTTGCCGGTCAATCATATGATCCAGGAAATTACCGATCACCGCCCGGATCTGCTTTTCCAAAAATTCATCTTTCCAAACACGATAGAGGTTAGTATAGGCCTCCAGCACGTGGAGGTGCGTGTTCATTGTTTTTTTCTCATTGGCATCTTTGGCACTTAAGCGCAAATCGGGCAGCTCTTGCCAATCCCGTGTAAAAGCTTCCAGATAACCACCTTTTTCCAGATCAAAACTGTATTTTTCTATATCAAGAAACAATTGCTGAGCCAGTTCCAGTGCTGCTTCATCTCCGCTGACGCGGTAATACTCTGTTAGGCCGTAGATCGTAAAAGATAAGGCATAGATTTGTTTTTTTGTATCGAGCGGTTTACCCTGGTAGTCTACAGTCCAGTAAACACCGCCATATTGCGGATCTATAAAATATTTGCGGATATACTGATAGGCCCGCTTAGCCATATTCAGTAATGCTGGTTTGGGATTTTGCTGATAAGCTGCGGAAAAGGTCCATAAAATCCTTGCATTCAGTACCGATCCTTTTGGGGCTTCGGGATCAACATTATTTTTATGATCAATTTTACCATAAAAACCCCCGTTGTTTAAATCGGGGGTGAAGATCATCCAATAGCTTAATATATTGTCCAGCTCTTTTTGAAAAGCAGCCACCTGGTTCATCATGGAGTCCAAATTTTTGAATAAATAGATGGTTTCAGTTTATCCTGAAAAATTATTCTGGGATCAGCATAGAACTTTTTGAAATCTTCTTCACTTGCCTGTCCCGGGTAAGGTGCAAAATAATGTTCTGTTTTCCAGTTCCTCCAGGTGAGCACATAAGCCGTTTTATACTTTGTAATAGCGGGTAGCAAAACATTGGTCCACCATTGCGGATCAGGGATCAGCACATAACCGGTTTCTGTCAAAGCAGGGATTTTATGGTGTTCCTGTGCTACTTTTTCCAGGATCTCGTAGCGGTTATTCAGGTCTTTCGTAAAATGGGCGGCATCTTTTTGCATATAGGCATCAAAGCCGATGATATCCACATAATTGTCTCCCGGATAACGTTCCAGGTAATCCTTTTCCGTTGCATAATCAGCTGCAGAATAAGCAATCAGGAGATGATGAATGTTTTTAGTATTTCGGAGATAATCAACGGTAAAACGCCATAGGGCGATAAAATCTTCAGGGCTGCATTCTTTATTTCCCCACCAGAACCAGCTCCCGGTATGTTCGTGAAAAGGACGGAAAATTACAGGGATCATTTCTCCCTTTGGCCCTTTCAGCTGACTGGCAAAAACGGCAAATTTATCCAGGTATTTTACATAGGCCTCGTGGTGGCTACCACCGGGAATAATCTGTTTCACTGTATTCAGGGGTTTGCTCCACGCGGTTGAATCCGTAACCGGATCATTAAAATGCCAGCTGAAAGTGTTAATGCCCCCACGGTTATAGACTTCTTTGACATGTGAAATGATCGCTGTAAAAGGTACGCCATCCAGGTTGTTGGGGTGGTCTAACTCTAAACGGCCCATGTCCCAGCCATATACCCCAGGGTAAGAACCCGTCACACTTTTAACATCAGATCGTCCTTTTTCATTTACCCAGCCTACGCCATAAGCCAGGTCGTCCTGGTGGCCGAAGATCACTTTGGTCTGTGCCATCTGTTGCAGGTTTCCGTACAAAAAACGTGTTTCTGTAGTGGCAGCAGGATCGGATGGTAAGATATGTTGTGCATATAAGGGGGCAGCGGTCAGCATTTCCATTAGAAATAAGCTGCAGAGGATCACTTTCAGGGATTTGCTCATGTTATTCAGGATATATTGGTTAAACTGTTGCCAGCCTTCAAAGCTATCATAGATTCGACCGCTATAATAATGGTTTTTTAACTTTCTTTAAGCATAATATCGATTTTTTCATCATAATCGGCACTTACCGTTCCTTAATTGGGCGTTAATTGAAAAAGATCTGTTTTTTGACTGAATAGTGTCAGGAGAAATCCTATTATAAGTCACAAAAATAAGCATAACGGTAAATTACTGCTTGAAATTGATAAAAAAATATTACAAGTGGATTGCTTAGCTATATACTTTTGAATAAAATTATATACCAAATATAAGCATAATAATTATGGGTAAAATTCTACAAGCAGTATCACTGCTTTTTGCAATGATTGTAATGAGTTCTTCCAGTGTTTTTGCTCAGAGCAGAACGATCACGGGAACTGTATACGATGAAAAAGGAGTAAGTCTTATCGGTGTATCCGTAACGGTAAAAGGCTCGAAAATCAGTGCAGGTACGGATGTAAACGGAAAATACGCTATTGCTGTCCCGGCGGGTTCTTCTACCCTTGTTTTTTCCTTTATCGGAAGCCTGAAACAGGAGGTGGTTACTGGATCCAGAACCACCATTAACGTAACCATGAAATCTTCAGTAAATGATTTAAGTGAAGTAGTTGTTGTTGGATACGGAACGCAAAAAAGAGGAGATGTAAATGGTTCCATATCTTCGGTAAAAGCATCAGACATTGCCAATATCCCGCAGGTAAGTGCAGATCAGCTGTTGCAGGGCAAAGTTGCCGGTGTTACTGTTACTCAAAACTCGGGGTCGCCGGGAAGCCAGACCTCGGTACACATTCGTGGGGTAACTTCACTGAGTTTGTCCAATGAGCCCTTGTATGTCATCGATGGCGTACCTATTTCTGGTGATGCCACCAATTCAAGTACAAGCGGGCAGTCTGTACAATTGTCGCAGAACAACAGTTCCAATGCGGTGAGCCCGCTGTCTATGATCAATCCCAGCGATATCGAAACCATTGATGTGCTAAAAGATGCTTCTGCTACAGCTATTTACGGAGCAAGGGCATCAAACGGGGTAATTATCATTACCACCAAACACGGTAAAAATGGAACTGCACGTATTGCCTATGATGGATATTATGGCATACAGCAACAAGGAAAGTTTCTGGACATGATGAACCTGCAGCAGTATGCGGGTTTGGAAAATACCCTTGCCGATCTGTCGGGAGTGGCCAGAAGAGGTGAATTTGCCGATCCAAGCCTGCTCGGTGCAGGTACCGACTGGCAAAAAGCAATTTTCCGTACTGCGGGTATGCAAAGCCATCAGGTTTCCATTTCTGGCGGTAAAGACGGTACTGATTATTATATTTCCGGGGGTTATTTACAACAGGACGGAACAATTATTGGCACCGATTATCAGCGCTATTCTTTCCACACCAGCGTGAACAGCCAGGTTAAAGACTGGTTTAAAGTAGGTACAACACTTTCAGGAAGCCATTCTGATCAGAATGCTACGCTGGGTGATAATACCGGTATTATTTACAATGCGCTGCTCAGTGCACCTGATCAGGCCGTATACAATGCCGATGGATCTTTTGCAGGTCCTCAGTCTACTACTCAGGGAACGATCAATCCTGTAGCACAAGCACGTAACCAGGTGAATAACCTGTTGAGGAGCAATGTGAACGGAAGCGTGTATGCAGAAATTAAGTTTATCAAAGACCTGACTTTAAGATCGGAGCTGAACGGGGATTTTAATGAGTCGACAGCCAAATTGTATAACCCTACCTATGCCTGGGGCGCTTATATCAATACTACGGCTAAGTTAACTGAGTATCTGGCCAACTCTTCTTATGTAGGCTGGAAGGAATACCTGACCTATAACCATACGTTCGCAGAAAAACATGCTTTGACTGCTTTGGTGGGATATGAGCTGAGCAAGTCTACCTGGGGTGGGGTCACTTCAGGTGTAAGCGGTTTCACCGCCGGGGATTCTCCCAATAACCAAACATTAAATAATGGTACTGCCTCTACGGCAACCAATGGGGAGTATAAAGGCGACCAGGAATTGGAATCTGCATTTGCCCGCGCCATCTATACGTTTAACAATAAATATAGCTTAACCGCTACGATTAGGGCAGACCGCTCCTCAAAATTTGCTGATGGCCATCAAACAGGTTATTTCCCTTCCTTCGCTGCAGG
The DNA here is from genome assembly GCF_009765875.1 of Pedobacter sp. L105. Lineage (GTDB taxonomy): Bacteria > Bacteroidota > Bacteroidia > Sphingobacteriales > Sphingobacteriaceae > Pedobacter. The sequence continues at coordinate 512,519 of NZ_LMUP01000008.1, read as the reverse complement.
CTGGAAATTGTCTGATGAACCTTTTATGGCCGATGTAAAACAGTATGTTGACAATATTAAAATAAGGGCCGGTTACGGTGAGGTAGGTAACCAGAATGTAGCCAATTATAAATATGGTACTGCACTTACCGCTGTAAGCACAGGTTTGGGAACCGGTTTTGTGGTGGATAAGGTGGCCAATGCCAACTTAACCTGGGAATCTGCAAAACAAACGGATATCGGTGCTGATTTTAGTGTCGTGAACGGGCGTGTTAGTGCAACCTTTGATTATTTTAACAAGACCTCCAAAAATTTCATTTTCCAGGCTAATTTACCAGCTTATCTGTTAGGCGGGAGCGCCGAGTATTCTACACAAGGCGTTGTAGGTTCTCCTTTCATCAATGGAGGACAGATTAGTAACAAAGGATTTGATTTTAGCATCAACAGCAAAAATATTGATGGTAAAAACTTTAAATGGAGCACCAGTGTAGTCTTTTCTCATTATAAAAATATGGTGAACTCTCTGGCTGCGGGTACACCTTATATCGATGGAACAATTACTGTAAGTTATTTATCCCTTCCGGTTACCCGTACTGTAGTTGGAGGCCCTGTAGGAGAGTTTTATGGGTATAAAGTAAAAGATATTTTTAAAACTACCGATCAGCTGAAAAATGCACCAACGCAATTTGATCAGCCTGTTGCAAATGCTTCCGGCGGAACCTGGTTAGGAGATGTCCAATATGTGGATGTAAACGGGGATGGGAAGATTACTTCGGCCGATCAAACTGCTTTAGGTAGTCCTAACCCTACTTTCACCTACGGGATCACCAATAATTTCTCTTACAAATCTTTCGACCTGTCCATCTTTCTGAATGGCTCTTATGGTGCCAAGATATTTAATGCTTTAAAATATTCTACAGAAGGACTGTCAGGTTTGTATACCAACCAGCTGGCTGAAGCTGCAAATTACTGGACGCCGTCGAACCCTAATTCCAATATCCCGGCCCCTAAAATTGGAGATAACCCGAATTTATACAACTCTAACCGCTTTCTTGAAAGCGGCTCTTTCCTGAGGATACAGAATGTACAGTTGGGTTATACTTTGCCGGCCGACTGGGTGAAGCGCATCAAATTAAACCGCCTGAAAGTTTATGTAAGCGGACAGAACCTATATGTATTTACAAAATATAGCGGTCTGGATCCTGAAGTAGGTGCTTTTAACCAGAATGTGTTTTTAACGAATGTGGATATGGGCAGATACCCTATTGCCAGGACCATCACTTTCGGTATTAACGCAGAATTCTAACCACAAATCATAAAATTCATATGACTACATATAAAAAATATAGTGCTGCCCTCATCGCTGTTATTGCCCTGACTGCTACCAGCTGCAAGAAAAGTTTCTTCGATGGCACACCTAAAGATGGAATTACAATAGATAGCTTTTATCAAACCAATGCTCAGGTAGCTGCCAGTACCAATGCCTTATATACCGAACCCTGGTTTGGATGGGTTGGAAAATCAGGACTGGGCATTACGGAACTGTCGTCTGGTAATGCACGTACTTATTCTTCTGACGTGATCAATTTCCAGGACTGGACAGTAACCAATGTGAATTTTCAACTGGTCGGCACCTGGAATTCCCTGTTCACCGTAGTTGCGCAGGCCAATGGGGTCATTAATAATTTACCCACCAAAGCCGCTGCATCTATTACCCCATCCGTATTAAACAATGCCCTGGGTGAGGCACATTTGATGCGTGCCCTGGCCTATTTCCATCTGGTACGGATTTTTGGGAATGTACCTATTATTGAGAATTACTCAGATTATATCACCAATTATAAGGTGCATACCAATCTGATCACGGATATCTACAAGTTTATCCTGCTCGACCTGAAATTTGCTGAAGCGAATTGTACCAAAATGGTGAGAAGCGGATCTTCATCTGCCCAGGGGCATGTATCCAGCGGTTCTGCATCAGCGTTGATGGCAAAAGTTTACCTCTATATGCAGGATTATCCCAATGCCAGGGCAGAAGCAGAAAAAGTGATCAATAGCGGTGAGTTTAAACTGTATGGTGCTGATGTGGGTGGTAAAACATTCAACGACCTGTTTAAAACAGCGAATAATAACAATGAAGAATCAGTTATTGCACTGCAATGGGCAACTAACGGGCAATACGGACAGGGTAATCCTTGTCAGTCTTTATTGGCTTATACCACTACAATTACTGGTACCGGAGATGGTTATGGAGTATTGTCCCCAACTTACGACCTGTTGAATTTGTATAGTGCTACCGACACCCGCCGTCACGCTACGGTGATGCTGCCAGGAGATTTTTATCCCGAAATTTTACAGTCTACCGGCGGGTTTACCGTAGGTGCAGACGTGAATTCAGGAGGCACACATTCGGGAGTAAAGAAATATGTGGTAGGGACACCAACAGATAATGGGGGTGTGGGCGGAGCGCAGGCCACCGCTAATAATACGTACATGATGCGTTATGCTGATGTATATTTAATTGAAGCAGAAGCAATCATGAATGGTGCCTCTACCAGTACAGATCCGATGGCTTTAGCCGCGATCAATAAAGTGCGCAACCGTGCAGGTTTACCCGGCTTAACGGAAATCAACAGGATGTATAGCACACCTAATGCGGCTTATGATCCTGTCAGTAATCCAACAGCGCCCCAAACATTGATCCATGATGATATTTTAGAAGAACGCAGGAGAGAGTTTGCTTTTGAACATGATACCTGGTACGACCTGTGCCGCCTGGATGGTTACAATACCACTGCCCATCCAAAAGCGATTGCACTGATCAAACAGCAGGACAGGGGAACAGCCGATAACAGTACTGTTCCTGTACATTATGGAAATGGTTATTTAACCCCTACAAATGCAGATTTCTTATTGCCTATTCCGGCAACAGAAGTTACAGCCAACCCTTTGCTGGCTGAGCCACCTGTAGCTTACACTTTTAAATAATTAACGATGAAACTCATGAACACACCCTCAAAAATAATTGGTTTACTGGCCGCTGTATTGCTGTTGTTCGGCTATTCTGCCTGTAAAAAAAGCGACTCCGGAGATGCACCTGTCATCACCAGGATCCGCACCATCAGTACCACCAAAACCGTGACTACCATTACGCCGGCTACTTTAACAACCAATGATACCGTCACCACAGCCAAAATTGTAAGTGCGGATTCAACTACAAAAACAGGTTTGTTAAATACCCAATATGCTATTGTAGGGCAGCATTTAAAAACGACAACAAAACTAACTATCAATGGAGCTTCGGTATATTTTAGTCCAACACTGGTCACAGACAATACGATTATTTTTACTCTGCCTGCAACAGTGCCTTACAGCAGCAGTAGCACATCCAATAAAATAACGGTGACCACATTATACGGTTCGGCAGATTTTGATTTTGTGATTCAGCAGCCGGTAGCCACATTTACCAGCGCGAGCCAGCTTGCCGGCAATGCAGGAGATCAGATCACCCTTACGGGGACCACATTTAATGGATTGAGCAGTGTTAAATTTGGTACGGTGAATGCTACGATCGTATCCAGCACAGCTACCTCTGCAGTGGTTACTGTACCAACAGGCTTAACCGGGGCCGCTCCAATTTCCCTGACCACTACTGCCATTACAGGCGGAGGTACAGTACTGGGACCAGTGGTTTCGGGCGGTATCAATATGAGCGGTGCAGCTTTAACTACTGTAGCTCCTTTTGGCTTTAATACCCTGGGTTATGATGATGCCTTTAAAAACGGATGGTCTGATTCCGGATGGAGCAATACCCCTAACAATAGCAGTACAGCCGTGGTTAAACGCGGAACCAGTGCTATAGCTGTACAATACAGTGGTGGTTTTGATGGTTTTGTGATACAGGCAGGTGCACCTGTAACAGCAACGTCTGTTAAACTGTCTATCTATGGCGGTACGGGAACAGACGGAAAACTCATACATCTGTTAATCAACGATAATTACAATAATTATGTAACGATCACGCTGGTTGCAGGTGCCTGGACTACCTATAATATTCCGCTGTCTGCTTTTGGCACTGGCGCTACTGTTACAGTGACAGATCTGATTTTCCAGGAGTTTAGTGGCAATCCAAGTTTATTCTACCTGGATGATGTGGGTGTTATCTAAAATCTACCAATTGATATGAAACGAATCAAACTACTCGTTGCGGCCTTATGCCTGGCTGGCTCGGTTTACAGCCAGGGAAACAATTATACACAAGATTATACCAAGTACCAGGGCCTGGCTTTAACGCCACCAATGGGCTGGAACAGCTGGAATAAATTTGCCTGCAACGTAGATGAAAACCTGATCAAACAGGTGGCCGATGCGATGGTATCTACAGGAATGAAGGATGCCGGTTATACCTATATCAACATTGACGACTGCTGGCATGGCGACCGGGACAGCCTGGGCTTTATTCACCCGGATGCAAAACGTTTCCCTTCGGGGATGAAAGCACTGGCCGATTACGTACATGCCAAAGGGTTAAAACTGGGGATCTATTCTGATGCTGGTTCAGAAACCTGTGGCGGACGTCCGGGAAGCCGTGGGTATGAATTTCAGGATGCGCTGACCTATGCCAAATGGGGAATAGATTACCTGAAATATGATTGGTGTAATACTGAAGGTTTACATGGTGAAGGCGCTTATAAAACCATCGCGGCAGCCTTAAAAAAAGCAGGCCGTCCGATGGTATTGAGTATTTGCGAATGGGGGACAGACCAGCCCTGGAAATGGGGGCCGCAGGTAGGACACCTATGGCGGACCACCGGCGATATTTACAACTGTTTTGATTGTATCAAAGACAATGGAAGCTGGCATGCCAATGGCGTGATGAAAATCCTGGATATGCAAAAAGGCTTACGTCAGTATGCTGGTCCGGGTCACTGGAATGATCCTGATATGCTGGAAGTAGGTAATGGCATGGTGACAAATGAAGACCGTGCACATTTCACCTTATGGTGTATGATCGCTGCGCCGCTGATTGCGGGGAACGACCTGCGCAGCATGTCGCCGCAAACGGCAGCGATTCTCAAAAATAAAGAAGTCATTGCCCTTGATCAGGACTCCCTGGGAGTGCAGGGATACCAGTATGCCGTAAAAGACAGTTTGGAAACCTGGCTTAAGCCGTTGAAGGGTGGCGACTGGGCAGTTTGCTTTCTTAACCGGGGAACCGGGGTGCAGCCAGTAAATTTTGACTGGAAAAAAGAAGTGATCACGGATAGCCTGTCAAAAGCTATATTAGATGCACAAAAGCAGGTTTATACCTTAAAGAATTTATGGACAGGGAAAAATGCAGGTACAACGAAATCGCCCTTAAAGGGAGTAGTACCTGCACATGATGTCCTGATCTTCCGTTTACACCAACAGCGTTAACCTCTCAGCATGATTACAAAGAAACTCGTTCACCTGACGGCAATAGCAGTACTAATGTTATTGTCGTCTTTACAGGCAAAAAATAAAGTTCAGCTCCAATTCTTCCCTGCAGATCACCCCAATATTCAATATACCGGCAGGATAGATTTTTCTAATCCAAAATTACCCCGGTTCTGGTCGCCCGGCGTTTATATCCAGCTTAAGTTTAAAGGTGATCGGTGCCAGCTGATCATTCATGATGAAGTGTTATACCATAACACGTATAACTATATTGAAATTAGTGTCGACCATCAGCAGCCCTATCGCATTCAGACCAGGGGAACAACGGATACGATTACTGTTTCCAAAGGATTAACCCGAACTGAACATACCCTTACGATTTGCAAGGATACGGAAAGTGGTTATCTGGAATTTGAAGGGATCAAATGTGAACAACTGCTTCCTCTTCCGGCGAAGCCTAAACATCAAATAGAATACATCGGAGACTCTATCACCTGCGGAACAGGAAGCGACCTGTCAATCCCATGCAACCAGGGGCCATGGTATGATCAGCACAATGCTTACCTGAGTTATGGGCCATCATCAGCAAGGCTGCTGCAAGCCCAATGGCAACTGACAGCAGTTTCTGGTATTGGCCTGCTCCATAGCTGCTGTGAGATGAAGATCTTAATGCCCCAGGTTTTTGATAAAATGAATTTACGGGAAAATGCTGTCCCCTGGGATTTTAACCGGTATCAGCCTGATGTGGTGACGATTTGTCTGGGGCAGAACGACGGCGTTCAGGATTCGGTGAAATATGCAGCCGGCTACCTGGATTTTATTAAAACTATCCGTAGCCATTATCCCTCTGCTGCTATCGTTTGCTTAAACAGCCCAATGGCAGATGCTGCTTTAACCAGGGTGCTTAAAAATTACTTAACCGGGATTGTAAAAAGTATTAATGCTTCGGGAGATAAAATGGTGAGCAGCTATTTTTTCTCCAGGCAATTTAACCATGGCTGCGGCGGACATCCCGACCTGGCAGAACATGAGGTAATGGCTAAGGAATTGGCATCATACATTGAGAAGCTGGAAAAATGGTAACCATATGAAATTAAGATTAATAGATGTATTCATCCTCATTACCTATCTGGTACTGATGTTAATGATTGGCTGGTACATGCGGAAAAAGGCGAGTCAGAATAAAGAAAGTTACCTGATGGGCGGTAAAAAGCTGCCCTGGTACATGCTGGGTTTAAGTGATGCCTCAGATATGTTTGATATCAGTGGTACCATGTGGATGGTTGCCCTATGTTTTGTTTACGGGCTAAAAAGTATCTGGATCCCCTGGTTATGGCCGGTATTTAACCAGGTGTTTAACATGATGTTCCTGGCCAAATGGCTGCGGCGTTCCAATGCGAATACCGGGGCAGAGTGGCTAGCCACACGTTTCGGTGTAAGTGGTACAGGTGTAAAATCTTCACACAATGTAACGGTTGCTTTTGCACTGATTGGCTGTTTAGGCTTCCTTGCCTATGGTTTTATCGGGCTCGGAAAATTCATTGAGATCTTTGTTCCCTGGGATCTGGTACAGGGATATGTTCCTTTTCACGTTGCACCACAATATGTAGCGCATTTTTATGGTATCGTTTTTACGCTTTTTGCCATGTTCTATTCCATCCTTGGCGGGATGCACAGTATTGTGCTGGGGGATGTGATCAAGTATGCGATCATGACGGTAGGCTGTATTGCAATCGCGATTATTGCGATGATCCATCTGCATGGACAGGCACTCCATGTTCCGGAGGGCTGGAGCAATCCATTTTTTGGCTGGAGGCTCAATTTGAATTGGTCGCACCTAATTCCTGAAGCCAATAAAAAAATAGCTGATGATGGCTTTGGGCTATTTGGTGTTTTTTTTATGATGATGCTGTTTAAAGGGGTGTTTGCCAGTTGGGCGGGGCCGGCTCCAAATTACGATATGCAGAAGATGCTTTCTACCCAATCGCCAAAAGATGCGTCTAAAATGACAGGGTTTGTTTCTATCATGCTGCTGCCCATCCGGTATTCTATGGTGATCGGCTTGACAGTACTGGCATTGTTATATTACCATCAGCTTAACCTGACCGTGCCTGGCGGTGGTGTAGACTTTGAAAGGATCCTGCCGGGGGCTATCAATAGCTTTTTACCTGTCGGCATACTTGGGATTGTCTTAACCGGATTGCTGGGTGCTTTTATGGGAACTTTTTCGGGCACACTGAATGCTGCTCAGGCTTATGTGGTGAATGATATTTACCTGAAATATATCAATCCCGATGCGCCTACCAAAATGATCATCTCCATGAATTACCTGGTGGGCGTGGTGGTGGTTATCCTGGGTGTGACCTTAGGTTTTTTTGCAAAAGATGTGAATAGCGTGCTGCAATGGATCGTTGGTGGTTTATATGGCGGTTACATCGCTGCAAATGTGTTAAAGTGGTACTGGTGGCGCTTTAATGCCAATGGGTTTTTCTGGGGAATGGCCAGCGGTATTGCTGCGGCACTGCTGCTGCCCTATGTGAAAATATGGTTTCCATCGGTGTTTTTTAGCCTGGACCTGTATAACTGGCCTATGCTGTTTGTGATCTCCATTATCGGCTGTATCGCAGGTACCTATGCCGCCCCGCCAACAGATATAACCGTGCTGAAAAAATTCTATCGTACAGTAAGGCCCTGGGGTTTCTGGAAACCGATCCACGCATTGGTTGTGGCAGATGATCCTTCTTTCCGGGCCAACAAAAGGTTTAAGCTGGATATGTTTAATGTAGTGATCGGGATCATTGCGCAAGCCTGCTTTACCATCTTACCGATGTATATCATCTTATGGATGAAATTACCCCTGCTCATCACAGTCGTGTTGATTGCCATTATTGTCTTTATCCTCAGGAAAACCTGGTGGGATAAGTTAGAGAACTAAAATTACACCCTTAATATTACGCTGATATGAGAACAGATTACGATACGAGATTGACTGCTATCAAAAGCAGCTACGAACAATTAATTGAACAGGCCAACAACAGGAGCGAGCAGGGAAATGGGATTTTTAACCGCTACGAGTTCCCTATTTTAACGGCTGCACACATCCCATATTTCTGGAAGTATGACCTGAATCCTGAAACTAATCCATTTTTGATGGAAAGAATAGGTTTTAATGCAGCGTTTAATGCAGGTGCTATTAAATTTGAAGATCACTATGTGCTGGCGGTTCGGGTAGAAGGTGCCGACCGGAAGTCGTTCTTTGCTATTGCTGAAAGTCCTAATGGGATCGATCAGTTTCGTTTCTGGGATTACCCGATAGAGATGCCACAGGGAAATAATCCTGAAGACACGAATATTTATGATATGCGGTTGGTGAAACACGAAGACGGCTGGATTTATGGTCTGTTTTGTACAGAACGCCGTGATGCTTCCGCATCAGCTGGTGATCAGTCTGCTGCTATCGCACAATGCGGGATAGCCCGAACGCATGACCTCAAAACCTGGGAACGTCTTCCCGATCTGAAAACACCTTCAGCGCAACAGCGTAATGTGGTTTTACACCCTGAATTTGTAGAAGGGAAATATGCTTTTTATACCCGTCCGCAGGATAGTTTTATTGAAGCCGGAAGTGGCGGCGGTATTGGTTATGGTTTATCGGAATCAATGGATCCGGCTGTGGTATATCACGAAGTGGTGGTTGACAGAAGAGTTTATCATACGGTATACGAAGCGAAAAACGGCTTAGGCCCGGCACCGCTTAAAACAGCTCAGGGATGGCTTCACCTGGCGCATGGCGTGCGTAATACAGCTGCGGGTTTACGTTATGTCCTATACTTGTTTATGACGGATTTAGACGATCTGACCAAAGTTATACACAAGCCTGGTGGTTATTTTATCGCTCCCGAAGGCGAAGAAAGGATAGGTGATGTATCTAACGTGGTTTTCAGCAATGGATGGATAGCAGATGAAGATGGAAAGGTCTTTATTTATTATGCTTCATCAGATACCAGAATGCATGTAGCTACCAGCACAATTGATCAGTTGGTTGATTATGTGATACATACACCCGAGGATGGATTTACCTCAGCTGCAACGGTAAAGTCAATTTATCAGCTGGTGGATCGAAACGAAAATTCAAGCTATAATCAGGATTGATTCAAGTTGTATTGAGGTTATGCCCTGATTAGTCAGGTAGAACCTTAGTTAAACCTGGGAAGAACCCAGAGTGATACCATATTGCTTACAGACTTTCTCCAGTATGACTATAGTATTTTTTCTGAAAAACACTATAGTCATACTGGAGGGAGACCGGAGTGAGACTGCTCTCATTCTGGGTTCTACTCAAGTTCAACCCAGGCACAACCCGAATAAAAGCCTTTTAAAAGCTGCGTAAAATCCATTTTAAAATCGCATGATATAGCAGGAGTAAATTCGTCATGCTAATAGGATTTTTCTTTCAGGTCAAACAAAAATCCTGCTGCCAGAATAATTTGCCCTAAATTCTTTAGGCGTACAAACCTTTTTCTTTTTGAAAATACGGTTAAAGTGGGAGATGTTATTAAATCCGCATTTATAGGCAATTTCGGCAATGGTTTGGGAGGTATCGATCAGCATCCGTGAAGCGTGCCCCAGCCTGATCTCATTCAGGCTATCGATAAAAGTAACCCCGGTATGTTTTTTTATAAACCTGCTGAAAGAAACTTCGGGCATACTGGCAATTTTAGCTACTTCAGCCAGGCTAATTTCCCGGTTAAAGTTCGCGTTCATAAATTCAAATGCCTTTTCTATCCTGCGGCTGTTGTAAGTGGTATGTTCGGTGTTAAAAGCAACGTCTGAAAGATTCTGCATGTTCCTTGATACAGACAGGTCATGAAGGATGGAAAACAATTCCAATACAGAGTCGAAACCACTTTTCTGGCTTAATCCCAAAATGCGGGGTTTCAGGCGTTCAATCGTACTTTTAGAAAAGAGAATGCCCCGCTGGGAGCGGTCCAGCATATTGCGTAAAAAGCTAAGCTGATTTTTTTTTAGTAATTTATCATCTAACAGGTCTCTGTGAAACTGTATGGTTACCTCAGTAATTTCATCACTTTCACACTGGTGGGTAAACCACGCATGATACTGATTAGGGCCAATCAGTACCAATTCAATATCATCAATCGAATCAATATGATCACCTACAATTCGTTTAGCTCCTCTTGCGTTCAGGATCAGGTTCAATTCATAAGCCTCATGGTAATGCAACGGAAAATTGAAAGCTTTTTTAACCCTGGAAAAGATAGTAAAACAGTCATTCTGAGTGAGGGGAGTGATCTCTTTAATAATATTGTTGTTCATACTTGGTTCGCTAAAGATAATCCCTGTAAATTTAATTACAATGCAAGGTAATAAATATCGAATCCATACGGATGAATAAAATATATATAATTTAAGTTTAGAGGATCAACTAAAAGATGAAGCGGTTCAAGAATAGGTTATGATACCAAATTCCCTGGCAAGACTACAGCAAGCTACGGTCAAGCGTAGCCTTGTCAATCACCTGATGAAGCGAAATATAATTAAATACAATACGGTTGGCCACTTACAGGAAATTTCTCAGAGGCTTATGCCAAATTGTAATTGTATAGTTTTCAGGTCGTTAATAATTGATGATGGCTTTGGTGATCTTTGCAGTTGTTCCAGCATTCAACAACTGACCTGCATTCATGCTCTTTTTATAGATCCATCGGGAATATTCGTCCAGCAACAGGTGTCCTAAGCTTAATTCTTCGTAAGCTATTTTAAAAATTCCTTTTCCTTTTCTTTCTATATGGAATGGCACCAGCCATCCATTAAGATCTATTTGAATATCAAATTTTGCGCTCATACCTGTAATTGGCCAAAAAGCCTGCCAGCTTTGTCTTCTGCTCAGGTAGGTACTGTAATACTAAAGGTAGTTCCTTTACCCGTTTCGCTCTGCACGGTAATATTACCATTCATTTCAACAACCTGTTTTTTTACGAGATAAAGTCCTATACCGTGACTGTCCAGACCAGTATGGAAGGTTTTAAACAAACCGAACATTTCATTTCCATATTTCTCCATGTCAATGCCCCTGCCGTTATCTGTAATGTTTAGCCTGAGGGTATCTCCTTCCTGATAAGTTTTAAGTATAATACAGTTAGTGCGCAGGGGATCCCTGTATTTAATGGCGTTGCTGATCAGGTTTTGCAGAATGCTCTGCATATAAATTTTCACAAAGAGGAGTTCATCAGCTTCAATAAAATCGGCTTCAATTATTGTTCCTGACCTTTCTATCTCCATTTTATGGCTGATCTTTACCTCTCCAAGGAGCTGCGAAAGGCTAATCGTTTCTTTCAGTAAAATTCCGCCCTGTCTTTGCCTAAGTAATATAATGAGATCATCTAGCTTACGGAATAAGCCCAGGGAAGCATTTTTCAGCATTTTAAATACAGGGTCTGTTTCATCGGCCAGACCATCTTCTTCCATAATCTGGATCAGGGAAATCATGTTACTTAGCGGACCGCGCAGGTCGTGCGAGATAATATGGGTAAAGTGCTCCAGTTCGGCATTTCTTGCAGAAAAATCTATGCTTAATCCTTTTAACTCCTGTTGCTGCGTAATCAATTTGGAATTCTGTAATGCTAATTCCTCAAACAACCGGATGTTTTTTCTCCTTCTGTTGTACAATTTTACACGCATTATAGTAATGACAATGATCACTAAAACACTGAAAATAGAAATGCTGATTTCGGTCATTGCCAGTGTTTCTGATACCTTTTGGTCTTCCTGACGAACGTTCACATAAAAAACATCGAGCATATCATTGCACATTTTTCTGATAGCGTTCATGTCATTCTCCCCCATATCCGAATTGATCAGCTGGAGCACTTGAATATTTTTGTTCTGGTCTTTTAGGTCAATTGTCTTTTTGAGCTCAATCAATTTCGCTGTGATCAGGCTGTTCAGCCGCGCATTGGTTTGTATGCTGCGGTTATCGAAGTGTGCCTTTATCAAAGAAGTAAGGGAATACTGAAAACCGGAGATGATCCGAAGTGCTTTTGTATAGGGAAGAATATATTTTGATCTGCCGGTAAGGAGATAACCACGCTGGCCCATTTCGGCATCTTTGATGGTACCCAGAATCTTTCTTACCAGTACCATCGCGTTTTCATTCAGCTCCTTTTTTCTCATGCTCTCTTTATTTTGTCGCATTAAATGAAAAAAGAGGCATCCGTTGATCACTACAGCACTCATAATCAGTAGTATCAGTAACTGAACCGTCCGGGTACTATGTGGGTTTTTATTTGGTTTGAGAGCGTTGAGCATTATACAGATGGTTACATCTTTAGTTTTATAGTCTAAACATACAATTATTTAGTTGTAAGTTGTTGTACCACAGCTTCTAATTTTTCTTTTAATAGGGAAGGTGAAAAAGGTTTAAGTAAATAATCATCAAGATAGGTAAAGTTGAACGATTGTTGTATGTCTACATCGCTTGAGGCAGTCAGTGCAATGATCTTAATTTTGGAAATCGTTGCATCAGGCAATTCCCTGATATGTCTTGATGCTTCAAAGCCATCCATTACAGGCATGTGAATATCCATTAGTACCACATCAAATTCGCCTGTTTTTACCATTTCCAGTGCTTCCTGACCATTTTTTGAAAGTGAATAACTGCAATTCCACTGGTCCAGTATTTTTTTCAGCAGCATGATATTAATGATGTTGTCTTCTGCTATTAATATGCTCAGGTTACTGATATCCGTAGGTGCAGCTGTGATCACAGGTTTTTGTTCGGTCATTTCTTCGGCAGCAGCCAGTTCATACCTGATTTCAAAAGAAAATACAGAACCTACATTTTCCTCACTAACCAGCTTTAGCTCACTTTCGTGCATGCTGATCAGCCTTTTGGCAATAGCCAGTCCCAGTCCTGTACCGCCATATCTTTTCGTGATGTTATTGTTGGCCTGTAAAAAGGGTTCGAAAATAATATCCTGTTTGTTTTTGGGGATGCCTATTCCCGAATCTTTAACGGCAAAGAGGAGTACAATATGGTTTTCAGAACGTGCTACGGTGATGACATTGATCTCCACACGGCCACTGCTTTCTGTAAATTTTACCGCGTTGGATATCAGGTTATTCAGTATTTGGGTAAGACGATTCTGGTCGCCATTGACATCAATAATGTTTTCAAAATCTGTTCTGAGTCTTAGATCGACGCCTTTTTGTTCTGCTCTGGCTTTAAAAGAAGCATGCAAATTCTGCAGCAGGGCATTTAAATTAAAAGCTGAGTTATTGAGCACGATCTTATCTTCATTCATTTTACTGAAATCCAGCGTGTCATTGATCAGGGCCAGTAGATTTTCTGCAGAGAAACGCAGGATGGCCAGGTTTTCTTCCTGGTCTTTTCTTGGATTTTCTATGCTCAATACATTGATCATCCCAATAACGGCATGAAGAGGGGTACGGAGTTCGTGCGACATGGAAGAAAGGAAGTCTGATCTAAGTTTGGTGGCTTCCTGAGCTTCTTTAAGTGCATTTTCTAGTTTTGAATTGAGTTCCCTTTCCGCATGATGGCTCTGATAAAAAGATTTAAAAAATTCATAGTGCATGATAATCAGGATGCCAAAGTTGACCGTGAGCGCCAGCATAAACGAGTTATTATGTATCTGGACAGCTGTAATTGACACTTTTCCGCCCTGCATACGGGTACTGATGATATAAGCTAGTACGGGTATTACATTGGCAAGCGAGTAAATGATGCCCCAGTTCTTCCCGAGAATATAAAAACTTGCTGAGATGATGATAAGCGAAAGTTGAATGGTTACGAGGTTGATCCCGAATTTAAAAAAGATCAGATTTGTCCAGATATAGATACAAAGAGCCAATAACAAAATGTGTCCCGACTGCCGCCACATTCCCTTTTCAATCAGGACGTATAGAGCTACAACGAGCGATAACATTAAGATAACCAATCTGCTGATTACAATAGCGTTTATCCTGGTAAAAGAGTTGATCAGTACAATCAGTGTCAATGTAATCAGTAACAGCAGTCCATAGGTTAAAATCCTTATTCTGGACTGCGTAAGGGGAATCTGGGTGTCTGCTAATAGCTGATTATATTTATCCCGAAACCGGTGAATTGTGTTCATAAATATCTAATGTAGATCAATAATACAAAAAAAATGATTGCTGTTAAGTTTGTTTCGGGAAATTGGGGAGGTAGCGTTAACCGTGACTGTTTCTTATCCTTTTATGTTAACTGGCCTGCTTATTGATCACAGTATATCCAGGTTAATCGTTTTAATAATAATTTTTTTTGAAGAAATTTACAACCGGCTGGTGTGCTAAACGGTTTCCTGCGGGTGTAAAGAGTATATATATTGTTCAGTAAAACAATTTAGCAATTTTCAGGAAACAATTGATGGGTGTAATTAAAAATTTCCACTTTGGATATTAGTGTTTCTTAGCAGTTTAGGTGTAATCTAAGTACTGAAAATCTTATATTTGACGAGCCAAAATACCAATGAGGTTGTAATGAATAGAAGACCAAAAATACTTTATCTCCGGAACCCTCCGCATGATGCGGAACATTTACTGGAGATATTGGAAGAGTTAACTCCAACATATGAGTATTTAGCTGTCCAGACGATGGAAGACTATATCAATTGTCTCCAGGAGTTCAGGCCTGATATTATCATGGCTGATGAGGATATAAATACCTTCAATACGAGGGAAGCACTAGATGTGATTGGACATCAGGAGAAAGATATTCCTTTTATTCTGATTAGTTCTGCCAGTAGGGAGGATTATGCGCTGGAATTTCTAAAAGCCGGAGCTGTGGATTATGTGCTTAAAGAAAAACCCCAGCGATTGCTGTTTGTATTGTTCAACCAGGTAGCCAGACTGCGCGCCATTAGTGATATGGAGCAGGCTTTAAGAGAAAAAGAGCGGCTTTATAAACGGAATCTGGCCGATACTACCGCACTTAAGATCAGTGAGAAGCAGATGATGAAGTCTAAAGCCAATCTAAGAACGCTGTTTGATCATACAGATACAGCTTATTTCATGGTCAATGATGATTTTAAAGTCATTTCTTATAATCTTCCTGCACTAAGGATGACCGAAGAATTTTCTCAGCCAACATTAGCTGTGGGAAGTCATATCCTTGATTTTTTTCCTGCTCAGCGAAAACCTGAAATTATAAATATTATCCAGCGGGTAATGGATGGAGAAAGTGTGTCTTATCACTCTACTTTTCCGGATCACAAAGGCGACGATCGCTGGTACAGCATCAAGTGGATTGGAGTAGGTAATGATCAGCGCAAGCATTGGGGATTTATCCTTTCCGTAAGGGATATTACAAAATCCAAGACTATTGAAATGACCCTTGCCGAAACCAATATAGAGCTGACTAAAAGAAACAAAAGTCTGGAACAATTCACTTATATTGTTTCACATAACCTGCTTGCACCGGTGGCCAACATAGTTAGTTTAACGGAATTGCTAAAGGATGTAACTGCGTCAGAACATGAAGAACTGGTAGAAGGCCTACAGACTTCTATTAAAACTATGCATACGATCATTAAGGATCTTAATCAGACATTACAGGTGAAAGATGCGGTTCATAAGAAGAAGGAAGAGGTACATTTCCGTCAGTTAGTAGAAGAAATCACTTTTAGTATCAATAACCTGATGATTTCTGAAGAAGTGAGCCTTCATTGCGATTTTGAAGCGAAACAATCCCTGTTTACTGTTAGAGGATACCTTTACAGTATTTTTTATAATTTGATGCTGAATAGTATCAAGTATCGCAGACCAGAAGAAGCTCCAATCATCAGTATTAAAAGTATGGTGAATATGGATCAGATCTTCCTCACCTTTGAAGATAATTGCAAAGGTATCGATATGGAAAAGAATGGTGCACAGCTTTTTGGCCTTTACAAACGTTTTGATACCAGTATAGAAGGCCGGGGTATGGGAATGTTTATGGTTAAAACACAAATTGAAGAGCTTAACGGCAGTATTGAGGTAGAAAGCCAGTTAGGTAAAGGTACAAAAATCACTATTCGTTTTCCTCTTCCGCCAAATCAGGCTTAAGATTTTAAACTAAAGTTTTCGAACTTTGTTTTTGCATTTCCGTATTTCACTGCGCTGGAAAGCCTTGCAGAAGGTTTCTCGATAAATTGCCAGAATAACCAGGCCACTCCAAAACAAACCAACGTTGCAAAGATGAACAGCGCCCAGTTTAATGAAGGGCTGATGTGTCTTTGTAATAAATTAATCAGTTTTGTTCCCAATGGGAAATGAAGCAGGTATAGTGAATAAGATATTTCTCCTGGAAATTCTAAAACAGGGCTTACAGGTTTTCTGAAATATAGGATAACCAGGATAGTTAAAGTGGCTACAATGCCTGCCGCCAGTTCATAAAAAACAAAGGAAAACGCAATTGACACAGCAAGTGCCAGATATTCCAGGATAGTATTCTCTTCTTTAATGTAAATCAGGTATCCAATTGTGCCGATGAGAAAATAGACGATAAAATTGAAAAATCCGGTGTAATTGATTACCAGGGTCTGGCTTAGCAATAACAATACAGGAACGCCGATGATAATGGAAAGCTTTGGGAATTGAGTTAACAATACGAAAAACAGGCCTATAAAAATATAATATTCAGCTTCGATGCGCAACGTCCAGAATACTGGATTGTCGGCAGGGGCATGCATATAAAATAGACTTTGAAATATGGTTAAAGGTGTTTCAGGGTTAATCAGATGTCTTGATCTGTAAGAGGCAGCAGCAATCAGGAGGGTTAGGGCTAAGGCAATTAGATTATCATTGTAAACCCAAATTAGTAATTTACTTTCTTAATGTAAACTTATGTCAGTATAGGACATAAATGAAATTATCATTAAATTGCGTTTGTCCATTCCTGAAATGAGTTTACATAAGAAAGTTTTTCAAGCCAGAAAAATGAGTAAAGAAAACGAACGTCCAAGTAAAGGCAAAGGAGGCAGAATCTCACCACATTCAGAGAGCTTCAGGGTACAGGTTGCCCTTGAATATATCAACGGGGATTATAGTTATCCACAGGTAGGAAGAAAGTATGGATTACCGGAACAAACGATCGCCGGATTTGTATCTTGGTACAAAAAGAATCAAGATCAATTTATGCCAGAGGAACCAGTTTCACCCGAATCAATCCCTCTAAGCCCAAAGGAACAGCAAGATTTGGAAAAACGTCTTGCATTGGCAGAAATGAAAATAGCAGTTTTGGAAAAGGTGATTGCTATCGCAAATGAAGAGTATGGTACTGATCTCAAAAAAAAAGCTGCTACCAAGTGATCCAGGAACTTAGGGGGACGCGCAAACATTATAGTATTGATCATCTTTGCGCGGCATTTGGCTATACCAGGCAAGCTTGGTATAGCCATTTAAGAAGTTTAAGATTATATTTTATAGAGCAGGAGATTGTGCTGGAAAGAATAGGAGAAATCAGAAAAGAGCTTCCTAAAACTGGGTGCATCAAGCTTTACAAAGAACTAAATAACGGATTTTTACAGGGACATGGCATATCGATGGGCAGAGATGCCGTATTTAATCTAATGCGATCCCAGGGAATGTTGATTAAGACAAAAAAGAAATGGGCACGTACGACGAACTCTTTTCATCGGTTCAAAGTGCATCCAGATCTGGTTCAGCGCAGGGCTGCGGTACAGGCGGAGGAAATATGGGTAAGTGATATTACCTATTTACGTACTAGTACTTGTTTTATCTACCTCTCACTGGTCACTGATGCCTATTCCAGGAAAATTGTGGGGTACCATCTGGCGAGCGATTTGAGAACAATTGGTTGCATTAAAGCCCTGAAAATGGCTTTAAAAGGAAGGTTATACCCTATAAGGCCACTTATTCATCATTCAGACAGAGGTACGCAATATTGTTGTGATGACTACATCTGCTTACTCAGGGAAAATAAAATATTCATCAGCATGACCCAATCAGGAAGTCCTTACGATAATGCAATTGCAGAACGGGTAAATGGAATTCTTAAGATGGAATTTGATCTGGAAAAAACCTTTAAAAATATTGCCCAGGCAAAGGCTTGGGTTGAACTGGGAATACATAAATACAATAATGTACGATTGCACACGAGTTGTGACTTTCAAACACCTCAAAACACCCATTTATTAGAAAATGTAGTCCCAAAAGCGCAAAAAATCTAAAACTTTTAAAAATGTAAACATATGCCAGGAAAATCCAAAAATAATGTAAACACCAAACAGGAATTAAAACTATTATTGTAAGCTGTTGTAAACAGCAGGCAGTAAATCAAAAATTCATCGTAAACACTAATCAGTAATTTACTTTTTTACTGTAAACTAATCTCAGTATAAGACAGTTTGACTTGGTTATGACTTAGTTTTGCCTTTAAAAGGTATTGTCAGGGCCAAAAGTGGGGGTTGGTTCGGCGATTACCCGAACCAACCCCCTATCAACACCCTACCAACCCCCTACCAACACCCTATCAACACAAAGCGAAAACAGAACCATGACAGAAAAACAATTATTTATGGGATGCGGCGTGGGTAACAATTTTACGGATCTTTTCATCCAGATCCATTACTGCACGTTCCATCATCATCATTTCCTCTTTTGAGGCACGGTAATCATCAGTTTTAAACACATTCATTAATCCTAAAATGGAAGAAACAGGGCTTCTGATCTCATGTGATTGAATATAAGCTATGGCCTTTAACGAAGCGTCTTTTGCATCAGACAGCGTCTCTTTCAATTTTAAATCTGAAATATTCACTGCATTATAAGAAACACCAATAATTTGACCATCTGCGTCAAAAGCGGGAACATAATCATAGTTCCACCAGATCTTGACATCTCCCCGGATCATCTCACTTTCATTTTTGATATGTTTACCCAGTAAGGCTTCCTTAAAGCATACTAGAAATTCGGGCATAAAAAGATCATCAATATATTCAGTCACACTGTTTCCGATACGCATTTCTACGTTATTGTTGACCCTCATGATTTCAGAGAAAGTTTTGTTAAAAGCTAACACTTCCAGGTTTTTCCCTACCAGAAGGTGACAGGAGACCGAACTTTCAAAAAAAGAACGCAATTTTATTTCTGATTTTTTTGCTTCAAAATATTGTTCCTGTAAAAGGGCAAGACTAAAATCGAAATTCAGGATATGAATCACCTGCCTGGATAGTACGGCCAGCATTTTTAACTGGATGTCTGATAAATGATTAGGCTTGCTATCAATTACACATAAACCACCTAGGCTATATCCTTCCTGGGTTTTCAGCGGGGCTCCTGCAAAAAAACGGGTATTTAACTCACTATATGCTGAATTTGCTAAAGAATGCCTGGCTGATTCCGTATCGGGTATCATAAATATTTCATCCTGCTCAATCACATAATTACATAAAGCGTTTTTGCGGGGAGTTTCCCTGATGTTTATGCCTATGCTGAATAGAATATATTGTGTGTCGTCATCTAATAACACAATGGCTGCCATTGGGGTATTGCAAATTTCAGCTGCATACCGGACGATTTCATTGAGCTCTTCCTCCCTGCTTATTTTTAGCGCTAGAAATCTGTTCACGGCCTTTAGACGTTCCAATTCGTTGTGCAGCATTACTGAAGAAGGGTAAAATTATTTTATGGGTATACGTGAGTTTTTTTAACAATAGCATTTGAAGATATAAAATATATTTTATTCTTCAGCTAAATCTTGTTTTTTCTAAATCACTGTATGTTGTATATTTATTTGATAATCCTTTGAAAACAGGTTATGCGTTTGTATAGTCGTTTCAGCAGCAGACAATAATTAGTATGTTTGCAGACCCAAAAACTTTAAAAATGCACATTCATCCTCCGGCAAAAATTGCGATTATTGGATTAGGTTACGTAGGTCTGCCTCTGGCAATTGAATTTGCGAAAAAGTATAAGGTGCTGGGTTATGATATCAATGCTGATCGTATTGCTGAACTCAATAGTTATCAGGACAGTACCCGTGAAGCAGATATCCCTGCACTAAAAAATGTATTGAAAGACGCGGAAACCGGATTACGCTTATCAGCAGATCCGAACGACCTGGCTGTAAATACCATATTTATTGTTACTGTGCCTACACCAATTGACCATTTTAAAGTGCCGGATTTGAAGCCGCTATTAGCTGCAAGTCAGTTGATTGCCATTTATCTCAAAAAAGGTGATACTGTAATTTATGAATCTACCGTTTATCCTGGCTGTACGGAAGAAGATTGTGTGCCCGTACTGGAAAAATATTCGGGATTAATATTTAATACTGATTTTTATTGTGGTTATTCTCCTGAAAGAATCAATCCGGGGGATAAGGTAAATACGCTGACTACGATTATGAAGGTTACTTCTGGTTCTACACCTGAAGTAGCAGAGGCTATAGATGTGTTGTATGGTAGTATCATTACTGCAGGTACTCATAAGGCACCAAGCATCAAAGTGGCTGAGGCTTCCAAAGCTATCGAAAATGCACAGCGTGATGTAAATATCTCTTTTGTTAATGAACTGGCACTAATTTTTGATAAATTAGGTATTGATACATCAGATGTGATCGAAGCAGCAGCCACTAAATGGAATTTTCTTAAATATAAACCAGGATTGGTAGGCGGGCATTGTATCGGGGTTGATCCTTATTATCTTGCTTATAAATCTAATGCCCTGGGGTATAATCCTCAGGTAATCCTGTCGGGCAGGAGCGTCAACGAAAACATGGGAATTTTTGTTGCCAATAAAGTGGTTAAAATGATGATTGCCAGAGATGATAAAATCAAAGGAGATAAAGTACTTATTCTGGGCTTCGCCTTCAAAGAAAATTGTCCGGATATCAGAAATACCAGGGTAATTGATATTTATAAGGAATTGGAACAGTTTGGTTTGTCGGTTGATATTTATGATCCCTGGGCTAATACAGAAGAGGTGAAGAAGGAATATCAAATTGATTTAGAGCCTGTTTTATCTTTAAAACCTTATAAAGCTATTATTCTGGCCGTAGCACACAAAGAATTTTTAACTATAGATTACGCCAGTTACCGGGCTCAGGGCGCCATCGTTTTTGATACCAAGTCTTTTATCGACAGAAGTTTCGCAGATGCGAGGCTTTAAGCTGATTTATGCTATTTTTGTGGCATTCTAAACATCTTTTGAAAAATATATGGGTAATGTAATTGTAATCGGCGGTAAAGGACAACTTGGACAGTGTCTGCAGGAAAAAATTAAGTCTGGCGGAGATCATGATTTTATATTTTTAGGATCGGCTGATCTGGATATCACCAGTGATGTGCAAACCAGGGAAATATTTGACAAGTACCAGCCGGTGTATTGTATCAATTGCGCAGCCTATACTGCGGTTGATCAGGCAGAAGAAGATTTAGACCGCGCTTTTTCGATCAATGAGTTCGCTGTTAAAAGACTGGCAGAAAACTGTCTAATCTATCATACTGTCTTAATTCATATTTCTACTGATTTCGTTTTTAATGGCGATTCCAGTATTCCCCTAACTGAAACACTGCATACCAGCCCTGTAAACGTTTATGGTTTGTCTAAATTGAAAGGCGAGCAGGAGATTCAGGAAGTAATGGAAGCTTATTATATTATCCGTACCAGCTGGTTATACTCTGAGAAAGCTAATAATTTTGTTAAAACAATGCTGAAGCTGGCACAGAGCAGGAGCGAGCTGACTGTAATCTATGATCAGGTTGGCACGCCGACTTACGCTATGGATCTGGCAGAGGTGATTATTGGGATTATAGCTCATGATCCTAAAGCCTATGGTTTATATCATTATAGTAATGAAGGAGTGGCTTCCTGGTATGATTTTGCTAAAGCGGTTTTCGAATTTGCTGAGGTAGATATGAAGGTATTGCCGGTAGCTTCATCTGCGTTTGTGACTAAAGCTAAGCGGCCTCATTACTCAGTTTTAGATAAAACTAAGATTAAAACAGCTTTAGGTATTGAAATTCCTTATTGGAGAGAGAGCCTGAACCGATGTGTTCAAAATTTATAGCAAGGAGAAAATTCAAGTATTTCTCAGGAATCAAATAATTCGCCTATCTTTGAACTTTTAAATTAAAATCCTACCTACTGAATGAAAGTTGCCTTAATTACAGGTATTACAGGACAAGATGGAGCATATCTGGCAGAATTTCTTTTGAAAAAAGGTTATTTTGTTCATGGTCTAAAAAGAAGATCATCTTTGTTTAATACTGATCGCATTGATCATTTGTATCAGGATCAGCATGAGAATGAAGTTAATTTTAAGCTTCATTTTGGAGATCTGACTGATTCTACGAACCTGATCCGGATTATTCAGGAAACACAACCTGATGAAATTTATAACCTGGCGGCGATGAGCCATGTGCAGGTGAGTTTCGAAATGCCTGAATATACTGCTAATGCAGATGGTATAGGTACCTTAAGGTTATTAGAAGCAGTACGTATTTTAGGATTAGAAAAAAAGACCAGAATTTATCAGGCCTCTACTTCAGAGTTATATGGTCTGGTCCAGGCCGTTCCCCAAAGTGAAACCACTCCCTTTTATCCAAGATCTCCTTATGCTGTAGCTAAAATTTATGGTTACTGGATTACTGTGAATTACAGGGAAGCTTATGGGATGTTTGCCTGCAACGGTATCCTATTCAACCATGAAAGCCCGTTAAGAGGTGAAACTTTTGTTACCCGTAAAATTACCAGGGCTGCCTGTAAAATTGCTTTAGGTCTTCAAAAGTGTTTATACCTGGGGAACCTCTCTGCACAGAGAGACTGGGGCCACGCTAAAGATTATATTGAAGCCATGTGGCTGATTCTTCAGCAGGAAAAGGCTGAAGATTTTGTGATTGCTACGGGTATTACCACTACTGTTCGTGATTTTGTAAAAATGAGTTTTGCTGAATTAGGTATCGAAGTTGAATTTAGTGGTAAAGACGAGTATGAAAAAGGAGTGATCATTGATATCGATTACGAGCTTGCAAATAGCTTAGGGCTGAATACAGATTCACTCCATTTTGGAATGGATGTTGTTAGGGTGGATGCTAAGTATTTTAGACCTACAGAGGTGGACCTTTTACTAGGCGATCCAACAAAATCTAAAACCCAATTGGGCTGGGATCCTAAATATGATTTACCATTATTGGTAAAAGATATGATTCAGTCTGATTTGCAACTAATGAAAAAAGACGAATATTTGAAAAAAGGTGGCTTTAGAACCTTAAATTACTTCGAATAATATATAAAATATTACTACCTAAAATATCTATGAATTTTAAAAAAATCTTTGCTGTATTATTGTTTTTTTGCAGCATAATTATTTCTCAACATGCATTTGCGCAAACTAGTTACGCTGATGTTAAAGTTGATGATTTAACTGATGCACAAGTGCGCCAATTGATGCAAAAGGCAGAGTCTGCTGGTTATAGTGATGCTCAGATGGAACAAATGGCTGCCGTACAAGGTATGCCGGCCGATGAGGTTCAAAAATTAACAACTCGTGTGGAGCAATTGAGGAAGCAAGGCGGAAATTCTCAAAACAAAATCAAAAATCAAAATGATGATGGAAGTGATGACGATGATCAGGGTCAATCTAATAAGTCATCATCAGGAAGAAACTATGATAGAGGAAATCTGGCAGATACTTCAAAAACTTCAAGGCTAAATCATTCGGACAGAGATAAGAAGCAAATGAAAGATGCCTTCGGGAACCTTATTCCGAAGGTGTTTGGTGCTGACTTATTCAAAAATGATAATATAACCTTTGAGCCAAACTTAAGAATGGCTACGCCTAAAAGTTATATTATTGGCCCGGATGATCAGTTATTGATTGATTTAACGGGTGATAATGAGGCAAACTATAAATTAACAGTAAGTGCAGAAGGAACTATTCGTTTGCAATATGTTGGACTAGTTACTGTTGGCGGATTATCAATTGAGGAAGCAACATCCAAGATTCGTGCTGCCATGGGTAAAACATACGGTGGCTTAAAAAATGGCCGTACCAATGTTGCTATCAACCTGGGAAATATAAGAAGCATTAAAATTACTTTATTGGGAGAGGTAGTTAAGCCTGGTTCTTACACCTTGTCTTCTCTGTCTACGGTTTTCAATGCCCTAAGTGCCTCTGGAGGTCCAAATGAAAATGGATCTTTTAGAAAAATACAGGTTATAAGAAACAATAAAATTGTATCTACTATAGACGTCTATAGTTTTCTTTTGAAAGGTCTGCAGACTGGAAACATCCGTTTACAGGATCAGGATATAATCAACATCCCCGTATATCAAACGCGTGTAGAAATGTCTGGAGAGGTTAAAAGACCAGCATTGTTTGAAGTATTGAATACCGAATCGTTGGAAGATGTAATTGGTTTTGCCGGAGGTTTTTCAAACAAGGCCTACACAGCAAAAATTAAAGTCTTACAGAATACCAATAAAGAAAGACGTATTACAGATGTCAGTGCTGATGATTTTGATAAATATACTCCCTTAAATGGAGATAAATATGTGGTAGAAGCTATATTGGATCGCTTTGCTAACCGGGTTGAAATTAAAGGAGCTGTTTTCCGACCAGGACAATATGAGCTTGATAAAGGGCTTACTTTGAAACAGCTGATTTTAAAAGCAGATGGATTAAAAGAGGACGCTTTTTTAAATAGGGGCTATATATCAAGATTAAACTCGGATAATAGCCTTGCATTGATATCATTCGATGTAGATAAAATTTTAAAAGGTACAGAACAGGATATCCCTTTAAGAAGAGAAGATAAGGTAACCATATCTTCCATATTTGATTTGCGTGATGAGTATAAAGTAGATATCAAAGGGGAAGTAAGATTACCCGGCACTTTTGACTATGCAGACGGAATGACTATCCAGTCATTAATTCAAATGGCTGGAGGTTTTAAAGAAGGTGCAACGCCGAACCGTATTGAAATTGCCAGGAGAGTAAAAGATGGGGATGCCAATTCGATTACAGCTAAAACTGCCGATGTGCTTAATGTTAGTATTTCAAGAGATTTAACTATACAGGATTCTTCTTTTGTACTTCAGCCATTTGATATTGTATCGATTCGAAGTGCTGAAGGTTATCAAACTCAGCAGCAGGTTAAAGTGCAGGGAGAAGTACTTTATCCAGGAATTTATACCATTACGAATAAAGATGAACGTATTTCTGATGTAATTAAAAGAGCTGGAGGATTAACAGTGCTTTCATTTGCCGAAGGTGCTTCCTTAAAACGCCCCGGACCAGAAGTAGTTGAAGATACAGATTCATTAGATAGAGATGGTAAGCTTAAAAAAGGATATAGATCAGGAAGTGCTGGTAAAAATGTAAAGGTCAAAAAGGAAGAGGATAGAGAAAAATTAGCTAATCTAAAGAGACTGCAAGGTGGTGATGGCGTTACAGATACTACACATTTAGATCAGGAAGCTAAAAATCTGGGAAGTGATCTGGTTGGGATTGATTTGGTAAATATTCTGAAAAAACCTAAATCTAAAAACGACTTGCTATTGGAAGATGGTGATGTAATTAATGTTCCTAAAGAATTACAAACTGTTAAAGTTTCCGGTGAAGTTCTCAAGCCGATTAATATTGTTTATAGTCACAATAAGAGTATGAAAGATTATATTAATGGTGCTGGTGGATTTACCTACAATGCTAATAAAAAAGGTGCATATATTCAATATGCAAATGGATCTGTTGATGCTAATAGGAAATTTTTGTTTTTTAATAATTATCCCGAGGTAAAACCAGGAGCAGAAATTTTCGTTCCGAAACATGCTCCAAGAACACCATTAGGGGCTGCTGGATTAATTGGTATTTTCTCTGGTTTAGCAACGGTAGCAGCAGTTTTAATTAGTGTTTTAAGATAACACAAATATTATTTAAGAGTTTATGGAAGAGAAAGTGGTTCAAGAAAGGATCGAAGCGCAAGATCTTTCTTTGAAAGAAGTGGTTTTGAATCTTTTAAAATGGACTAAATTTATTGGTTCCAAGAAGTTAGTAATACTATCATTTTGTATTATTGGTGGACTAGCAGGTTTTTTATATGCTTACTTAAAAGACCCGGCTTATACTGCATCAACAACATTTGTATTAGAAGAATCTGACAAAGGTAGTGGTATGGGACAGTATGCAGGTTTGGCATCGATGGTGGGATTAGATTTAGGAGGCGGTGGTAGTGGTATTTTTCAGGGAGATAATATCATTGAACTTTATAAGTCTAGGGCAATGATCCAAAAAACACTTTTGACGAAAGTGAAATATGAAAGCAATAATGCCCCGCTTTTAATTGATAAATATATCTTGATAAATGAGCTACGAAAAAAATGGGCTGATAATTTGCTTCTTAGTAAGATAGAATTTACTTCAGACAGTAGTAAAAAAGGTCAATCAGAAATTTCGCTTAGCCGTCTTCAAGACAGCGTTTTGGGAACAGTTGTCGATGATATAAATAAAAAATATTTGACCGTTGAAAAACCAGATAAAAAGTTAAGTATAATCAGGGTGGAGGTTAAAGCAAAAGATGAGTTATTCGCTAAAGAATTTAATGAAGAAATAGTGAAAAACGTCAATGATTTTTACATTCAAACGAAGACAAAAAAGGCTTTAGCTAACGTTAATATAATGCAACATAAAACTGATTCCGTTCGGTCAGTGATGAATGGTGCGATTTATTCTGCTGCAGCTGTTTCAGACGCTACTCCTAATCTTAATTTAACGCATCAGGTACAGCGTTCTGGTCCTGTGCAAAAATATCAGTATAATGCTGAAACGAATAAAGGAATTTTAACTGAACTAGTGAAAAACTTAGAATTATCAAAAATGAGTTTACTTAAAGAAACTCCTTTAGTTCAGATTATTGACAAACCAATTTTACCTTTGGAAAAAGTACATCTTAGTAAAGTCAAAACTGCCATTATTTCTATTTTATTGTTCGGACTATTAACAGTCATTTTTTTAGTTGTTAAAGAATCCCTAACTAAAATGCTGAATGACTGATAATTTCGATTCTGACAAACAGATTAGAGCAAAAAGTAAAATTGATAAATTACTAGGTATTGTTTTAAGTAAGGATCAAAAGTCCAAACTTATTCAAATAAACACGATTTTAACAATGTTGTTTCGTGGTTTAGGTATCCTATGTAGCTTCCTTATAGTTCCTTTAACATTGGGATACTTAAATAAGGATAATTATGGTGCATGGCTCACTTTAAGCTCAATTATTTCTTGGCTATCTTTTATGGATGTAGGATTAGGTAATGGGTTGAGAAATAAACTGGCAGAAGCCATAGCTATAGATGACCGTGAGCTGGCTAAACAGTATATTAGTACTACATACTTCGTTTTTTCATTGGTTATGATAGCGCTCATATTAGTTTTTTCATTAATAAATCCCTTTTTAAATTGGGATAGTATATTGAAAATTAATATCCCCAATAAAAACCTGATTTTGTTGACCTACATAGTAATTATAACTTTTTGTATCCGTTTGGTACTTGAGCTTGTTGGAATCATTATGATATCACTACAAAGACCTTTTGTAAAAGCTATGATTGACTTTTCTATAAGCTCACTGAGTCTTTTAAGTGTATATATTTTAATAAAAAGCAGTACGCCATCTTTTGTTCTTTTTGGATCTGTCATATGTATTATGCCAATTATTGTTTTAATAATATTCAGCTACTCTATATTTAATAAAAAATCCATATATAGTTATTTATCTCCATCAATAAAATATTTCCGTAAAATCCACATTCATTCTTTGCTTAATCTAGGACTGCAATTTTTTGTAATTCAATTAGCAGTATTAATTATATTTTCCACTGATAATATTTTAATTACGCAGCTTTTTTCTTCGGCAGAAGTTTCGTCGTTTAATATTGCCTACAAATATTTTAGTATTTCTACACTCGTGTTTTCTATCGTAGTTCTCCCGTACTGGTCTGCTTTTACAACTGCATTTTTAAAAAACGATACATTATGGATTAAAGGTGCTTTTAAAAAATTATTAACAATATGGTTCCTGCAAGTTGGCGGTGTATTGTTATTAATTTTTACAGCCAGAATATTTTATCAGATGTGGGTTGGTGACAGTGTTCATATTCCTATGGCCTTAAATTGGTACCTTGGGTTTTATGTGATAATATACAATTGGAATAATATTTTCGCTTATTTTTTAAATGGAGTTAGTAAAATTAAGCTTCAATTATTTAGCGCAATTTTTGTAGGATTGATAAATATTCCTTTATCATATTATCTTTCCAAGCATACCAATTTAGGGGTTTCGGCAATAGCACTTTCTAATTGTATATGTTTATCGATCACGGCAATTTGGGCACCTGTTCAATGTTATAAAATTGTTAATAATACGGCCAGAGGGCTATGGAATCGATAAGATATAGTTTACATTTATATAAGATAAATTTTTAATACATTAAATATGAGAATTGGCATATTAGGGGCAGGAATCTCAGGTCTAAGCTTGGGTAGATTATTATCAAACGACTTTACAGTTGAGTTGCTTGAGAGGGGCAGTATATATGGTGGGATAGCGCGAACCAAAAATGTGAATGGTATAGCTTACCATAAAGTTGGGGGACATTGCTTTAATTCAAAATACAATGATGTTTTGGATTTTGTTTTTAAAGAGGTTTTAAGTAAATCTAAATGGCATAATATTCAAAGAAATGCCGTTATTAAATATAAAAATGAAGAGGTTTCTTATCCTATTGAATTTGCTGTAAAAGAGATCTACAACTTTGATAAGGAGCTTGCATTAAGTATTACGAAGGACTTCCTGAATGCGAACGACGATTTTGAATATGCAGATTTGGAAGATTGGTTTAGAAAGAAGTTTGGAAATACATTAGCCGACAGTTACTTTCTTCCATATAATGAGAAGATTTGGAATAGGCCACCTAATGAGATGAGTCCGGCATGGGTAGAGGGGAAATTACCAATACCTAATAAAATGTCATTTTTCAATGCTCTCATAAGTAATGAGGAAGATAAGATGCCTCATTCTACATTTTATTATCCTGATTCTAATGACCAAAATACGTTCATCGATAGCCTGGCTCAGGGACTAAATATAACTTGCAATTATAACGTCGATCAGATAGTTTATAATTCAAATAAAAAATGTTGGATTGTTAACGGTGATAAAGAATATGACATTTTAGTAAGTACTTTACCAATGAATATTTTACCTTCTCTTATTGCCGATATCACTTCGGAAATAATCGAAGCTGCCGGAAATTTAAAATATAACAAAGTGACAACTATGTTGTGGGAAACTAAGGGCACTGAGCGCACCTGGACATATGTTCCTGATAAGGCAAACTTTTTTCATAGATATATTCATATTGGCAGCTTTTATTATCCTCGAAAAAACGTGTCTATTACGGAAGTTGTCGGGACTAAAACTTATGAAGAAATGGTGGAAAATGGTAAGCAAGACCCATTTTTAATTAAACCTCTGGATTATAATGTGTCAGATCATGCTTATGTTGTATTTGACGAGAATTACGAAATTGCTACGGAAAAGATTAAACAATATCTTGCTAGTCGTGATAATATTTACACGCATGGAAGATTTGGAGAATGGCAATATTATAACATGGATGTGTGCATCAAACAAAGTATAGATCTGGCAGCAAAGATAAATAGCAAGTATTCTGGTAATAGTTAGAATGAAACGTAAATTATGAGAATTACTATTTTAATAAATGAATTAAATATAAGAGGTGGTACGCATAAACAGATGCATCGCTTAGTTGAATATCTAATCCGGGCAAATCATGATGTGACCATCGTTACCAAGCAATATGATCCGGACAAGTGCTATCCAGGAATAGAGAAATTTAATATCTTATCATTTGATAAATATTTTAAAGATTATTCGAAGATGAATTTATTATCAAAAATTTATAATAAGGTAGTAGGCTCGTACAAGATGTCAACGGCTGCTGTAAAAGATGCAGAATGCATAAATATTCATGATAACGGCTTTGGATTAATTTCTTATTTTATTAAATTAAAAAGGAAAAAACTTCCTGTTTTTTGGCAAATAAATGATTTACCGCCTGTATTTTCATTAGGAAATAGCAAAGGTGAACATGGGAACTGGACCTATGGTTTGCGTAAAAGATTTTATATTAGAATGGCTAAAAATGTAAATCAGATTACAGTGAATGTGTCCAAAAATGCATTGCGGGTAAAAGAATATCTTGGTGTTCAGGCTAAGGTATTGCACTGCGGTGTAGATTTAAGATATACTAATTTTAATGGAAGAACAAATTCCGGAGAAAAAATTCGTCTCTTATCCACTGGCGTATTTCTAGCTTATAGAAATTATGAAACTTTCTTAGATGTTCAAGAAAAATTATCTAAAATGGGATATATTGTTGAATCAGCAATAATTGGTTCAACGGCATTAAATCCTGGTTACACTGAGAAAATCTCAGACCTTATTAAAGAAAAGCAGTTAAATTGTCGCATAACTGGTGACATCCCTGAAAAGGAGCTTATAGATATTTATAACAATTCGGATTATTTTCTATTTCTAAATATCGACCAAAGCTGGGGTTTAGCCGTATTTGAAGCGATGAACTTTGGGTTGCCTACGTTTGTGTCCCAATCAGTCGGCGCAGTGGAATTACTAAATAACGATGTTGATTCAATGATAGTAGATCCACTCGACGCGGAAGCAATTGCAATAGAGATCGATCATCTGCAAAAAAATGCTGCTAAACATCAGTTAATTACCCGAAATGCATTTGACTCCACTTTGAAAATGACATGGGATAAAATGTATAGCTCAAAATTGGAAAAAATTATGATTGATGAAACGTCCTGCAGAAAAGCTTAAAAAGTAAGCGTAAAGAAGTTGAAATAAATTAGAGAATGTATTTATAAATACTTTATATGGATTTTGTACTATTCCTGGAGAAGATTTTGTCGAACTTGTGGGTAAATATATTAATATATGTGGTTTTTATATTGGTATATCTTTTTATGTTTCGTAAACGAATCTGGTCAATTGTTGACCCACTTTTTATGCAAACTATATCAATGGCAAGTGCATCATATTGTGTATACATACTAACATATTATCAACTTATAAAAAGCGAATATTCCTTATCTTTTCTTTTAACTGAGGTTGGTTTCTTACTGGGATTCTTTGTGGTAAAAAACGTAAAAAATAGAAAAAGTAGTGTTGCATCAGAAATAAATTTCAACTTCAAAGAGCTGCAAATATTTATTTTCACTTCTGCTTTTGTTTACTTCATCGCTCAAATGGTAACTTTTAAAATTATAGGGTTTATTTTGTTCAAGGATGATACAAACCATGTATTTGCTTTTCAAGAACACAGTACGCTAAGAGTTTTTTTAAATTATTCAAGAGTAATTTTTTTAATTTCGGTTTTTTATAAAAAACATCTGCTAGGGCGATTCTCTACTATAGAAAAGGTCTTTATTTTTTTTACAGTGGTATGTACTATGTTAGAAGGCTCCAAGTCTGCTTTACTGACATTTTTTGCATTATATGTAATAGTCAACTTTATATATGCTACAAGAAATGGACTGCCGGTTTTTAAAATAAGTAAAGTTTTTATATTTATTCTAATATTTTCCTCCGTGTTAATAATCTCGGTACAAAACAATGCTGGGCTTTTAAATTCAGTTGTATCTCTTTATTATCGCTTTATAGGAAGCGGTGATATATTTGTTCTGGGCTACAATGAAAATGTTATCAATTCAATACATGAGAAGTCTGGACTTAAATATATATTTTATCCTGGACTTGGGACGTTTATGAAACTATTTGCTAATATAGAACCTCCGCATATTATTGGAGTAGATATAACCGAATATCATACAGGAAAAACAGACAGCGGACCTAATGCACGCCATAACTTTATTGGGATGCTTTTTTGGGGATATGGGGGAATTATATTTTCTTTTATATGTGGATTCTTAATATCATGGGTTAGGAACTTCCTTATCTTCGCAGATAAAAAGAATAGGCAATTTATCTATTTTATTATTGTTTCATTAATTACTTACTCAATTACGGATTTAATTTCTGATGCTAACCTCTTTATGAATAATTTTGTTTGGTCGTTGTTTATGCTTGTTATCATTTACTTTTTGTCTTCATTTGTTTCGATTCTCGTACTCACTAAAGCCAATGAAGAGATAAATAAAATCAAATTAATATGTTAATATCTATTGTTACTGTGGTTTTCAATGCAGTGGATACTATTGAAGAAACTATAAAAAGTGTTATTGATCAAAAAAACGATGATATAGAATATATCATTATTGACGGGCAGTCTTCTGATGGAACAGTTGATGTTATCAAAAAGTATGATGATAAAATAAGTTATTGGATTAGCGAGCCTGATAAGGGGATCTATGATGCGTTAAATAAAGGAGTTTCAAAAATTAAAGGTGATTTCGTTTTATTTCTTGGAGCGGATGACACTTTAAACAATGTGCTTCGAAATTTGAATGAGTATCTGATAGATACTACAACCATCTACTATGGTAATGCATATATGACAAGGAGCAAGATTAATTATGCCGGAAAGTTTGATATCTTCAAAATTTCACACCAAAATATATGTCAACAAGCAATCTTTTATCCTGCAACGGTTTTTGAAAGGTATAAGTTTGATGTGACTAACAAAGTACACGCTGATTATCAATTAAATTTACTTCTTTATTCCGACATTGATTTTAAATTTCAGTTTCTAAATAGAGTTATCTGCAATTATAGTGAAACAGGGTTCTCTACACTTAATAAAGACAATTTTTATAGTATCGGACGATTTGATATCTTAAAATCCAAATATCCTTTTTATGTATATCTGTATTCAAAAGCAAGATATATTGTAACCAAAATTTTAAAAAAAAATTATGACTAATGCTGTCTCTTCGATAACAGTTACATATAATCCTGACCTAGATCTTCTTTCTAGACAAATTGGGTCTTTAGCACACCAAGTATCGCATTTAATAATCATAGATAATGCCTCGGCAAATATCGATGCTATAGAGCTTTTGGTGATAAATTTTGTCAATCAAGGTTTTTCTATTCAACTAAAAAAACTAGATGAAAATAAAGGATTGGGTTTTGGACAAAACCGGGGAATCGAGCTGGCAAAAGAATCAAATTCCTCACATATAATTATCCTTGATCAAGATTCTATTCCTTCTCCTGAGTTTATAACCAAGATGTTATTGTCTGAGAAAGTACTTCTTTCAAAAGAACTCCCGGTAGGCGCTATAGGACCAGTTTATTTTAATGAGGTTTCAGGGGAAATATATCCGATTACAAAGTATTATGGTCCGTTTATTGAAAGAATTAAACCTAAACACGAACCTGTTGAAGCAACCTTTCTGATTGCTTCTGGTTGTTTTATAAGGATGTCTGTATTAGAAGATGTAGGTTTAATGAATGAGGATTTATTTATTGATTATGTAGATGTTGAGTGGTGTTTTAGAGCGAAAAGTAAAGGTTATTTAGTGTATGCAGATCCGGAGATTGTAATGTCTCATACCATCGGTGATAATCGTGTTTCTATCCTCGGGCGTACTATATCAGTTCATAGCCCTATACGTCGATATTACTTATATAGAAATAGCATCTTCATGGTAAAAAACAAATCAATAGATTTTGGGTATAAATTACGCGAAGTAACATTCAATATTTTAAGATTATCTATTTTTCTGATTTTGTCTAAAGAAAAGAAAAAATACTTTAAATATAGTATGAAAGGATTTTCAGATGGTTTTAAGGGGGTTGTTGGAAAATGTCCGTATACTTTTTAATCTTTAAGCTTTGAAAGTTTTAATTGTTATAACAAGGGGAGATTCAATAGGAGGTGCTCAAACTCACGTGTTATCTTTGGCTAAATTATTTAAAAAGGATGGACATGATGTTTTAATATGTTATGGTGGGAAGATTGAAGGTCCGTTTCACAATTTAATTTTGGAAGAAGGTTTAAAGTTTGTAACCATTTCAAATCTAAAACGGCAAATTTCAATCATTGATGATATTAGTTCTATTTTTCATTTGCGTAGTATTATTCGGCAGTTCAATCCGGATATTATATCATTACACTCTAGTAAGGCTGGTATAATAGGTCGGCTAAGTTCTGTTTTACTTAATATTCCGGTTGTTTTTACCGTCCATGGGTGGGCATTTACAGAAGGGGTGAGTCGATCAAGCTCTATTTTGTATAAATTTCTTGAACGGAAGCTTTCTGTATTTGCAGACAAGATAATTGTAGTGTCAAACTTTGATAAGCAAATAGCCGTAAAATACAATATAACTTCGTCAAAAAAAATAGAAGTTGTGCATAACGGTATTGATATCCTTGACAATACAGATATTCAGAGCAGGCCACTTAATGACACCATTAACTTTATTATGGTTGCGCGCTTCGATAAGCAGAAAGATCACGAGACCTTAGTAATGGCTTGTAAAGACTTGGATAATATCAATGTCCACTTTGTTGGAGATGGACCAAATCTTAAGTACATTCAGGAATTGACAATACGATTAAATGTCAAAGAGAAATTTGTATTTCATGGATATAAAAGTGGAATTCAGCAGATGCTTCAAAACTCAGATGTATTTCTATTGATATCTAACTGGGAAGGTTTCCCAATTTCAACTTTAGAGGCTATGAATTGCTCGCTTCCGGTAGTCGTAAGCGATGCTGGCGGGGCTAAAGAAGCAGTTATTGAGGGATTTACAGGCTATGTAGTTGCCCGGAAGGATATATTATCTTTAAAAAATTGTTTAATGAAATTAATAGATGATAAATACCTAAGAATTTCGATGGGAGAAAGAGGCAGGATTAATCTTATTGAAAATTTCTCATCTACTAAAATGTATGATAGCACTTTTAGGGTGTTTTCTATGGCAATAAATAAAAAATAATGAACATATTATTAACAGGGAGCTCAGGTTTTTTAGGGAAGATTATTTGTGATACTTTAAAGACAAGATTTCCCTCTCTACAAACTTTAGGAAGATCTATTCAGGACAATATTAAATTTGATTTTGCGCTAGATAATCCTGTAACAATTACGTCATCTTTTGATTTAATAATTCATTGCGCGGGTAAAGCGCATAGTGTACCAAAATCTGCTAGCGATGCAGAGGAATTTTTTAAAGTAAATGTTGATGGAACGAGATTGTTATTGGATGGACTTAGTATGGCGCCCCAGATTCCCAAATTTTTTATTTTTATAAGTACAGTTGCGGTCTATGGAAAAGAAGAAGGTACACTAATAGATGAAACGAGCCCCTTACTTGCCGTAGATCCTTATGGACTCAGTAAAATACAGGCAGAAATTCTCGTGCAAAAGTGGTGTGATGAACATGCCGTAATTTATACAATTTTAAGGTTACCGCTAATTGCGGGACCTTGTCCTCCAGGAAATCTTAAAAGCATGATTCGGGGTATTGAAAAGGGATACTATTTCAATATCGATAATGGAAAAGCAAAAAAGAGTATAGTACTTGCAGAAGATGTTGCAATTGCGATATTAAAAGTTTTTACTATAGGAGGCATATATAATTTAACTGACCGTGAGCACCCATCATTTTATATGTTATCGTCGCTCATAGCCAGACAACTCGGTCGTAGTACTCCCAAAAAAATACCTTTATGGCTGGCAGTAGTTATGGCTAAAGCTGGTGATTTATTCGGTCAAAAATTTCCTATTACTAGTAATAAGCTTAAAAAGATCACCAGTGATCTCACTTTTGATGATACAAAAGCTGTAGAAACCTTTAGCTGGAATCCGGGTCAAGTTTTAAATAGCTTTAAAATCATTTAATAAGATGTCCAGTTTACTTCTCTTATCCTTTTTACCTCTGTTGTTTACAATTGAACTTCTTTATTTTATAATCGCTGATTATTTCGGTATAATTGACAAACCTAATCATAGAAGTTCTCACAGTAAAGTTACGCTGAGAGGCGGGGGAGTTATCTTTTCCATTGCATTATTAATATATCCACTGTTTTTTGGTTATGAATATCGTTGGTTTCTTATCGGACTGACACTTATATCTGTCATTAGCTTTGCTGATGATATCAAACCGGTAAGTAATAAATTAAGAATAGTAATGCATCTGGCTGCAGTTTCTTTAATGTTTTTTCAATTGCAATTATGGAGCCTACCATGGTATTGGGTGGTTCTTGCTTTATTCTTTGTAATTGGTAGTATTAATGCTATCAATTTTATGGATGGAATTAATGGCATTACCGGATCTTATGCATTAATTGCATTCATATCATTCTTGTATATTAACATGTTCGTGCAAGAGTTTATAAATGCTAATTTTCTACTCGTTTCAGTTGTGGCTGTCATGGTATTCAATTTTTTTAATTTTAGAACAAAAGCGAAATGTTTTGCTGGCGACGTAGGAAGTGTAAGCATAGCCTTTATTATTCTTTTTATTTTATTGGAATTAATCATTAAATCTCAAAACTTTAATTATTTATTGCTTCTTCTGTTATACGGTTTAGATGCTGTAACTACTATTGTATTTAGATTATTTAGAAAGGAAAATATATTTGATGCTCATAGAAGTCATTTTTATCAATATTTGGCAAATGAAAGGAAATGGCCACATTTAATAGTTTCATCTGCTTATGCAATAACCCAATTGATCTTAAATGTGTTAGTCATTTTATGGCTCCCGAATTCTATATTTTACCTTTGCTGCTTCATATTTTTAAGTGTTGCGGCTTTTATTATAATGAGATTTTCAACAGAGGGGGCTGGAAAACTGCTGGGTAAACAAATGTTGGTTTAATATTTATATGTAACTTTACACCTCGTTACTATTGTTGAAATTTAATATGAACAAACTTTTACTTCTCAGTTTTACTTTCATTATCTTACTTAGTTCCTGTGCTAAAACAGTTCAAAATGAAGTTCAGGTATACTCAAATGATTTTGAAAGTGCCAATCTATCAGGTATCACTGGTGGTATTATTTCATCTTTCAATGGTTCCAAAGTTTTAGGAAACTATAATAAAGGAGAGTTCAACCTAACTATAAATGATCTGCCTAAACACGATTTGGTAGATATATCATTTGATTTATATATCCATGATAGCTGGGAAGGAGTTCAGCAAATTGGAAGTGTTAGCGGTCCTGATATATGGGCTATGAATGTTGATAGAAAGAGCTACATTTATACCACATTTGCAAATTTTGATTGCGTAGCAGGTAATTTTTGTCCCCCACAATCTTATCCCGGTGATTATCCGGCACAGAGCAATAATCCTAAAACGGGTGCATCCCGCACTGATTTACCTGGTTTCTGTAGTGAAGCCAGCAATCCCAACGGTACCACTCTTTATAAAATTCATAAAAGCGTTAGCCATTCCGATAAGATGTTATTAATCCAATGTCTGGACAAACTCGTGCAAACGAACGTAACAGATCAAAAATGTGATGAAAGTTGGTCAGTGGATAATTTAGTTGTTAAAGTAATTAAATATAATTAATGAAAAATCTGGCGATGAAGACTATAAAGTTCACTTTTCTTTTTATCACATTACTTACGTTTAAAAATAAAATATTTGCTCAAAGTTTACCGGTAGGAACGGTAGCTATAGAAGATTATTACCGGAGAGCTCAACTATTGGGAGATGCTGATTCTTCAGTTTCTTTCATGATCAGGCCAATTTATCCTAAATTGAGTTTAAAAAAAAATGATGTATTTTATCCTGATAGTTCTGAGATACGTCGTCAATCAATTGATATATCACCGAATTTATATAGGTCAAAAAATGGTAAATTAAATATAAGTTTATTACCTTTCAGTGTACAGGCTCAAACGAATTCTGACCATCCTTATGGCTGGAATGATGGAGTCATGATACCTGCAAAGGGTCTTCAGACTTTAGTTAGTGGCGGTTTTTATTTACAATATGGTATTTTAAGTATACAATTAAAACCCGAATTTGACTATGCTACTAATAGTGATTTCAGCACTTGGAACCCTGCTACTTATGGAATTACTACTGCAAAGTATTATGATTTTTATAACAATATCGATCTTCCTGCGCGTTTCGGAACAAAGCAATATTCGAAGGTTTTCTGGGGGCAAAGCAGTATTTTGCTAAATTATAAGGCTGTTTCATTCGGACTTTCCACAGAAAATTTATGGTGGGGTCCTGGAATACAAAATTCTTTATTAATGAGTAATACAGCACCCGGATTCAAGCACCTAACCTTAAATACCAGAAAGCCTATAAAAACTGCCATTGGTTCATTTGAAGGCCAACTGATTGCAGGACGTTTAGAAAATTCGGGTTATGGTGTTCTCACACCGGAAATTGATTATTTCTCTAACCCTTTATTGGTAGCGAAACCAAATGATTCAAGATATATTTCTGGAATTGTGGCCAGCTGGCAGCCTAAGTGGATTCCAGGTTTATTTTTAGGTTTGACACGTAGTTCTCAGCTTTACACGAAAGATCAAAGTAAATTTGGAGACTATTTTCCATTCTTTTCTTCGACAACAAGTGTAAATGCCGATCAGGCAGCAAGTAAAAGTGATAATAGAAGTTCCTTATTTATGCGTTGGTTATGGCCTGAGGAAAACGCCGAAATTTATTTTGAATATGGTAAGAACAATAGTTCCGGAGATTTACGTAATCAGGCTTTAGAAGCTGCGAGAAACAGGGCTTACATTTTTGGGCTAAGAAAAATGATTCCCTTCAACAAAAGCAGAAATGAAAATATTTTGATCAGTGTTGAGGCTACTCAATTACAGGAAACTAATGCTTCAGATATTGCCAATGCTGATAGCTGGTATGTAAATAAATATGTACGACAAGGGTATACAAACGCAGGGCAGGAATTAGGAGCTGGAATCGGACCTGGTGGAAACCTTCAGACTTTGGATGTAAGTTGGGTTAAAGGGTTAAAAAAACTCGGTTTTCAACTACAGCGTTATTTACACAATAATGATTTTTATTTCTATGCTTATACTGCAGATCAAGACGCGCGTAGGCATTGGACAGACTTGAGTATTGCTTTTACGGGAGAGTGGAACTATAAAAACTTTATTTTTAGTGCAAAGCTAATGGAAGTAAAATCTCTTAATTATCAATGGTATTTATATGAATCTCCTACAGATATTGTTTGGGTAAACGGAGCAAATGCTTTTAATACACAATTGCAGGCTGGAGTAACCTATCGTTTTTAATAACATACCCATGAAGAAAATATACTTTACCATTATAACGTTTATTTTTTGCAATCTTTTAATAGTGAATGCAGATGCTCAGTCCTTACCAGTAGGTACTCCTGGGATAGAGGACTATTATCGAAGAAAACAGCTGTTGGGCGAATTAGATTCTACTGTTTCGTTCGCTGCTCGCCCACTTTTTCCTGCTGCATCTTTTAAGGTGAAAAATGTATATGATCCTGACAGTACTCTTAATCAGGACGGATATTTTAAGTCATCTGGACCACTTAGATTTGCTAAAGGTCAGGGGGAATTTCAGATCTTGCCATTGTCTTGGCAGCAACAATACGATTCAAATCATCCATATGGGTGGAATGATGGTGCTATGATACCTTCTAGGGGTTATCAAACAATGTTAAGCGGTGGTTTCTTTGTCAAGTACGGACCGCTAAGTATACAGTTAAGGCCTGAATTTGTCTACGCTGAAAATAAGGCTTTTCAAGGGTTTTCCTATAGTGGTAGATCAGATGCTGAATTAACAGGTTACTATACATTTTATAATATAATTGACAATCCTGAGCGATTTGGAAACGGCACTTATTCAAAGGCAAATTGGGGTCAAAGTAGTATTCGTTTAACATTTGGTTCAATATCTTTCGGATTATCTAACGAGAATCTGTGGTGGGGGCCTGGTATACAAAATGCATTAGTTATGACAAATAATGCAGCAGGCTTTAAGCACTTCACCTTAAATACCGTTAGACCCATCCATACAGCTATTGGCTCTTTTGAGGCACAGATTATCGCTGGTAAATTGGAAAATTCGGGTCTTACCCCATTGGCCCAAACAACAACTTCAACAGGTACAAATTTATTTGTTCCATACAATAATGACTGGCGCTATCTAACTGGATTCAATATCAGTTATCAGCCTAAATGGGTGCCTGGCTTATTCCTTGGATTTATCAGAGATTTTGCTTCTTACGAAGAAGACCTAAAGGGTTTTAAATCGTATTTTCCTTTTTTTACTCCTGTACAAAAAGTTGATGCTGGATTACAAGGAGACCCATTTTCAAGAGACCAGAGAATATCGATGTATGCTCGATGGGTATTTCAAAAGGCTCGTGCTGAAATATATTTTGAATATGGGTTAAATGATAACTCATACAATTTCAGGGACTTTTTGGGATCTCCTGATCATGCCAGAGCGTATATATTCGGGTTTACCAAAATGATACCTATACCCGCTAAAAAAGGTGAATTCATTCAAATCAATGCGGAGGTTGATCAATTGTCACAATCTGTTGATCGGTTAACAAGGCAATCAGGTGGTTTTTATCAGCATTATCAAGTTACACAAGGATATACGAATATTGGTCAAATATTAGGCGCAGGAACTGGTTCCGGAGGTGATTTACAGTCTTTAGAAGTAAGCTGGGTTAAGGGCTTAAAAAAAATGGGATTGATTTTTCAGCGATATGAACATAACGCTGACTTTTATGATGCAGCTATTGGTGATCTAAATGGGCAAAGTCGAAGATGGGTAGATTTTTCAATGGGCGTTCAAGGTGCTTGGAATTATAAAAATTTAATATTTACAGCCAAATTACAAGGTGTTAAATCTTTAAATTATGAATGGATAATGAAAGATTATACCCCTGATGAGTATTATGTTCCCCATAATGATGTTTTTAATTTGCATGGAGAGTTAGGCGTAACCTTCAGATTTTAGATGAAGGTTGCTTTTGTTTCCTTATTGTCTCGTATAAGTCTATAATTCTTTTTTGTTGGGTATTATATAGTTCTGTTAATTCATCTAGCTGTTTTTTCATTTGAGGATATTGTCCATCTTTTAAATCTTTTTCGCCGATTCTTAAGATGTCAATAATCGAAATGCCGTATATATCAGCTATTTGCAATAACTTGCTGAAGTAAATGTCGGTTAGTCCGGTCTCAATTTTTGAGTAAGCAGGTACAGATATTTCTAATTGATCAGCAATAGTTTTTTGGCTAAGACAATGGGTTAGACGTAGAGCTTTTAGTTTTTCCCCTATATTTTCTATCATACAATTTAAATTTTGTTATTCACTCAAAATGATGGTTGTTATATGAACCTTTTTTGACTAATAGGATAAGGCAAAATAAAGGCCAAAGTATTTTCGATCTATAAATGAAGAATAATCGAAATTATCTTGCTTTATTATAGTTAAGAAAGATTAAATTAAAAAAAATTATGTAAAATTGTTACAATAACACGTTATTTGTAGATGTGTGTAAAATTTACACTAACAATTTTGATTTTTTATTGTTATATTAAAGAGTAGTTAATAATTTGTTATTATCCCATTATATTGGTATTCGCTACATTTACTTATTGGAATTAATGAATATAAAGAATGAATAACATTTCCACGAAAGACACCTATGTTTTGATTATGGCTGGCGGTGTTGGCAGCCGTTTCTGGCCGAAGAGCCGGAATAATTTTCCTAAGCAGTTTATTGATATTTTGGGCATTGGCAAATCACTTTTGCAGTTAACCCACGAACGTTTTCTGAAAATCTGTCCTCCAGAAAATATTTTCATTTTATCTAATGAACAATATTCTGGC
The DNA here is from genome assembly GCF_009765875.1 of Pedobacter sp. L105. Classification (GTDB taxonomy): domain Bacteria; phylum Bacteroidota; class Bacteroidia; order Sphingobacteriales; family Sphingobacteriaceae; genus Pedobacter. Next base: position 470,227 of record NZ_LMUP01000008.1, on the reverse strand, counting down.
TTAGTGGCAGAGCAATTGCCAAGCTTACCCAAGGAGAACATTATCGCTGAACCTAGCCGTAACAATACCGCACCCTGTATTGCCTATGCCTCTTTTAAAATAAGTCAACTTAATACTCATGCTAGAATTGTAGTCGCTCCATCAGATCATCTCATTTTGAATGAAGCTGTTTTCCTGGAAAAGATCCAGCAAGCTCTTAGTTATGTAGAAGGAAAAGATGCTTTGGTTACTTTAGGTATTAGCCCTACACGACCAGATACTGGTTATGGTTATATCAATTACAATAAAATTGAAGTTGACGGTGTACACCAGGTTTTACGTTTCCTAGAAAAACCTAATTTGGAAAAAGCAAAAGAATTTGTAGCTAGTGGAGATTATCTTTGGAATGCGGGCATTTTTGTCTGGAGCGTTGGTTCGATTCTAACTGCACTGGAAAAATACTCACCTGATATCTTTAAACTTTTTGAAAAGGGTGTGTCTTGCTACAATACACCTGATGAAAAATCATTCATTTCGGAAAATTATCCATTGTCGGACAACATATCTATAGATTATGCGATCATGGAAAAGGCAGACAATGTATTTACAATTCCTGGTGATTTCGGATGGTCTGATTTAGGAACCTGGGCATCTTTGTATGAAGTTGTGGAAAAAGATGAGCATAACAATGTTTTTTCAGGTTATACTATTAATCTTTCAGAGACAACAAATTGTATGATTCAAATCCCTAAAGACAAAGTTGCGGTAGTGAAGGGGCTGGATAATTATATCGTGGTAGATGATGGTAAAGTTTTACTAATCTATCCAAAAGCCAACGAACAAGAAATTAAAGAAGTATCTAAAGCGATAGTTGCCAAATGCGGCGAGGAATTTGCTTAGCGCAATCATAAATATAAATTATTTCTACTCAAAAACATTGAATCACATGAAAGTTGCCCTAATAACAGGTGTTACAGGCCAGGACGGCGCCTACTTAGCCGAATTCTTATTGAAAAAAGGATATTTTGTACATGGTCTTAAAAGAAGATCATCTATGTTCAATACAGAACGGATAGACCATCTTTATCAGGATCAGCATGAAAACGGAGTGAATTTTAAATTGCATTTTGGTGATTTAACAGATTCAACAAATTTAATTCGGATCATACAAGAGACACAGCCTGATGAAATTTACAATCTGGCAGCAATGAGTCACGTGAAAGTGAGTTTTGATACCCCGGAATATACCGCTAATGCAGATGGTATCGGAACTTTAAGGCTACTAGAGGCAGTAAGGATATTAGGTTTACAGGAAAAAACGAGAATTTATCAGGCTTCGACTTCTGAATTGTATGGATTGGTGCAAGCTGTTCCTCAAAGTGAAACGACTCCTTTTTATCCGCGTTCACCTTATGCCGTAGCTAAAATATATGGTTACTGGATCACGGTAAATTACAGAGAAGCTTATAAGATGTATGCTTGTAATGGTATTCTTTTTAATCATGAAAGTCCTTTAAGAGGTGAAACTTTTGTTACTCGTAAAATCACCAGAGCAGCATCCAAAATTGCCTTAGGACTTCAAAAATGCCTTTATTTAGGTAATCTATCTGCACAAAGAGACTGGGGACATGCTAAGGATTATGTAGAAGCCATGTGGTTGATTTTGCAACAAGACAAAGCTGAAGATTATGTAATTGCTACAGGAGTAACTACCACAGTTAGAGACTTTGTTAAAATGAGTTTTGCTGAATTGGGTATTACAGTTGAATTTAAGGGGGAAGGTGCTACAGAACATGGTATAATTTCAGCCATTGATGAACAAATAGTTACAGAATTAGGATTAAATGGTGCCAAATTGTCTATTGGTATGGAAGTCGTAAAAGTGGATCCTGCTTATTTCCGTCCTACTGAAGTTGATCTGTTACTTGGAGACCCAACAAAATCTAAAACCCAATTGGGTTGGGTTCCTAAATATGATTTACCATTATTGGTAAAAGATATGATTCAATCTGATTTGCAGTTAATGAAGAAAGACGAATATTTGAGATTGGGTGGTTTTAAGACGTTGAATAATTTCGAATAATAAGCTTTACTATACATACCGTTCATAATTTAGGTCATTCCTAGTTATGAACGGTTTTTTTAGTTTAAGAAAAAATAAAAACCGTCCAAATCCTTTAATTGTCATGAGAAATTTACAAGGCTTCAATGGTATTTCTTAACCCATTTCGCTCAATTAATAATTAATAATAGGATATTTTATAATATATTTCAATAAATGATAGCAGTCCATTTGGACTTGGTATAGTTTTTTGATTAAATTTGGCGCATATTAAACTATAATATTTTGTTCAGTCAAATCAACATAGTACCCAGATGGATAATTTTTACGCTTGACCTAACGATATGTTTTGTATCATTAACGATTGCCTATTTAATTAAATATAATTTTGATCTATCAAATTTGAACTATGTTGAGTTCAGTCGTAATGTATTGATAACTGCTGTAATTAGTACGTTAGTTTTTCTTAATGTAAGAACTTATTCCGGTATTATTCGCTACACCAGTGCTCAGGATACATTTAGGATTCTATATGCGGTAATTGTTTCTAACAGTACTTTTTTTCTATTAAATATGATTTTTGTGGCCACTGGAAAGCCACAAATGGTCTCTAATAGCGTTTTGGTCATTAATGGGCTGGCAAGTTTTCTTATGCTTATCACCTACAGAGTATTGGTGAAATATTTCTTTATTTATATTAAGAATCTAAAACTAGATACTATTAGGGTAATGATTTATGGTGCAGGAGAAGCAGGAGTTGCTACAAAGAGAACTTTTGATCATGACCCTCACGTCAATAAAAATATTGTTGCGTTTGTAGATGATGACCAACGTAAGATGGGTAAAACTATCGATGGTATTAGAATACTGGACGCGAAAAATCTGGTTGAATTGATTATCAAGCATGAACTGGATGAAATCATTTTTGCTTCTTACACTATCCCCCAGGAACGTAAATCTGAGATAGTTGAAGTTTGCCTGGAAAATGGAATCAAGGTATTAAATATTCCGCCACCAAATGTGTGGACTGATGGAAAATTGCAGCCTACACAGATCAAGAAATTAAATATTGAGGAGCTTTTAGATCGTAAGTCAATTCACATTGATATTGAAGGAATAGGAGAACAACTTAAAAATAAAAGGATTTTAATAACGGGTGCTGCTGGTTCAATCGGCAGTGAGATCGTGCGCCAACTTACTAAATTTGATGTTGGATTGATTATTCTGTGTGATCAGGCGGAATCAGCCTTACATGAATTGTATCTGGAATTAACGGAGACAACAAAAAATAAAAATTTTCATGCCTTCATAGGAGATGTTAGAGATGAAAAGCGTATGGATTACCTGTTTAGTACATTGAGGCCTCATTATGTCTATCATGCGGGGGCTTATAAGCATGTTCCTTTAATGGAAGATAATCCTTCTGAAGCAATTAAAACGAATGTATTAGGTACTAAGACTATTGCTGATAAAGCTGTGAAGTACGGTGTACAAAAATTTGTAATGATCTCTACTGATAAAGCTGTAAATCCTACTAACGTAATGGGCGCTTCTAAACGTATTGCTGAGATTTATGTACAATCACTAAATAACTCTCTGCATCATAAAGATCATATCTTTAGTAATGGTCTAAGTTACATCAACGAATTGGAAGTTAAACCAATCACCCGATTCATTACAACACGTTTTGGAAATGTATTGGGGTCAAACGGATCGGTAATCCCAAGGTTCAAACAGCAAATAGAAAAAGGTGGACCTGTAACAGTTACCCATCCTGAAATTACACGCTATTTTATGACCATTCCGGAAGCCTGTCGCTTAGTTTTGGAAGCTGGCTGTATGGGTGAAGGAGGAGAGATTTTTGTATTTGATATGGGCAAATCGGTTAAAATCGTAGATTTAGCCAAGAAGATGATACAACTCGCAGGATTAATCCCTCACGAAGATATCAAAATTGAATACTCGGGATTGAGACCAGGCGAAAAGTTATTTGAAGAATTATTGAATGACAATGAGAATACCATGCCTACACACCATGAAAAGATCATGATCGGTAAAGTAAGGGAGTATGCATTTGATGAAATTCAGAAACAAATTTACTCGCTGATCGCTCATGCCAGGAATAGTGACGACATGCTGGTAGTCACTCACATGAAAGAACTGGTGAAAGAATATAAAAGTAAAAACTCTATCTTCGAAGAACTGGACGCAAAAGTCTGATGCAGCTAGTTTTGAACTATGGCTAAGAACTACTTTTACAATTTACTGCTGTCATTAGCCAATCTTCTATTTCCCATACTTAGTTTTCCTTATGTCTCCCGCGTTTTAGGCCCTGAGGGAATTGGTAAGGTTCAATTCATTTTTTCTTTTGCACAGTATTTTGCATTAATCGCCAGTATTGGCATTCCAATATATGGAATGAAAGAGATTGCCCGTCACAGAGATGATAAAGAAGGGCGTTCTAAGGTCTTCTCTGAGCTTATCGCCATTTATATGATGACGAGTGCGGTTTTGTCTTCACTTTATCTTACAACAGTTTATTCCTTTTCTTATTTTAGTCCAAACCGGGATATGTATCTTGGAGCTGGTTTAATGGTGTTATTGGGTTTCTCGTATATTGAATGGTTATATACTGGAATGGAACAATTCAAATCGATCGCCCTGCGTTCGGTTGCCTTTAAGCTGATCGGTTTGGTTTTGCTTTACCTTTTCATTAAAGACCGAAGCGATTTCAGAGCTTATCTTTATATTATGATGTTCTCTTTTTTGGGGAATAATATCCTGAGCTTTTTTCTAATTAAAGATAAAATAAAACCAATATTTGCTGGATTAGAGTTGCGTAAGCATGTGATGCCACTCTTGTTTATCCTCGGAACTACGTTAGCCGCAAGTATGTATACCGATATGGATACTGTATTGCTTGGGTTTTTGTCAAATGATAAAACCGTAGGACTATATACCGCAGCAGTGAAGCTAAGTAAAATTACCTTGCCGTTTGTAACTTCAATGGGAGTGATCTTAATGCCTAAGATTGCAAAAGATTTTGCTGAAAAGAATATGTTAGAGGTGCAGAAAACATTGGATCAGACATTCAGGTTCCTTATTTTTTTTGCCGTTCCGATAGTTTTTGGATTAGCCATATTAGCCCCTGAGTTTATCGCTTTATTTTCAGGTAAGGAGTTTTTGCCTGCTACGAGCAGCATGCGTTTGCTCTCTCTTTTGCCATTGATTATAGGTTTTGGACATTTATTCCTTTTCCTGATATTAGTACCTTCTGGTAGAAACAGAGAAATGTTTTTCTGCGTTTTAGGCGGGTTGGTGATGAGCCTGATCTTAAATGTACTATTGATTCCTCATTTTCAGGAAGTAGGTTCATCTATTGCCAACATTTGTTCTGAAATTATAGTGACTCTTTTATATTTTTATTTTATCAAAAGAGATTTTTCATTTACTTACGACTGGTCCTTATTGGCTAAAGCAGTACTAAGTGCACTGATTTTTATCCCTGTGATCTGGCTTGCCAGAGCGTTGTCTTTACCCTTAGTATATACTTTGATTCTCTCTATTGCTGGTTGCGGCATAACCTATATCGGAATCCAGTGGCTATTGTTCAGAAATAATTTTGTTGTGGATATCCTGGATTTTATAAAGATGAAATTGAATAGGGGGGAAGGCTAATGAAAATCTCTGTTGTGATGACCACTTATAATGGGGAAAAATACCTGGAGCAGCAATTAGATTCTATTTTGTCTCAAACATTACTTCCTGCAGAATTGATTGTTTGCGATGATTGTTCAACAGACGGTACGGTACTTATTCTTAAAAAATATCAGCAAAAAGGCTTACTAACTTACGTAGTCAATGACCATCAGCTTGGATTAATTGATAACTTTAAAAATGCTGTTTCCCTTACCACAGAGATGAATTATGTAGCCTTATCAGATCAGGATGATCTATGGTTGCCTGATAAGTTAGAACGATCGGCTGAGTTGCTTAAAACACTTGATCAGCAGCTTCCTGCTATGGTATATACAGACTTGTTACTTGTTGATGAAAATGATAAGGTGCTTAATCCTTCTTTTCGGAACGAATTGGGACAAGATAAATATCGGCATAACCTGCAGACTTTATTATTTGGGAACTTTGTAAACGGTTGTACGATGTTAATGAACCCTGCGCTAAAGCAATACTTTCGGGAAATACCGAATGATGTAAGATTAAACCATGATGGTTGGATCGCTTTAGCCGCTTTTACTTTTGGAGAAGCCAAAGAAATCCCATTGCCCCTGGTCAGATACCGTAAACATGAAAGCAATGTTAGCATAGCTGCAGATACGAAACCTAGAAACCGCTATCGTTCTACGCTAAACGAGGTAATTACCGCAGTTAAAGGAAATGATGATTTCTTATCTGCGCAATTTGAAACTGTCCGCCGATTCTATGAAAGATTTAGCGAAGCAATGACACCTTTTAAACGTGCTTATTTTGAACAATTTCTTCAATTAGAGCAAAGGCATTATTTAATAAAAAAACTCGCCTATAGGAGTATCGTAAAGAAATTTCCGAGGAACTAATAAGCACTAATCTGTCCATCCATCCAGCTTATCCTCTCATTCAGCCATTTTTTAAGTTCTGCCACTTCGGCAGGGTAGGTACCTAAAACAAATTGATTAGGCCAGACATAAACATTTAAAATAGGCCATGTAGTAAAATTTTGTTTTTCAGAAAGGTCTAAATAAGTTGCATTGGTATCAATTGAGTTCATTACCTCCACAATTTGATTATTTTTAATGGCTTTCCATCTGGTTTTTACTTTTTGTTTAAATGCGGGATCCTGGAACAAGCGGTTAAACCATATCGCATTCTGTACCCACCAACCGGTAGGATTTTTAGCATCAGAATAGTTAACGTTACCCGCGGCAACGTCAAAATCCCAGATTGGCCCCATGCCCAGTTTACCATTGACGTCTTTGTAATAGTAGATACTGCTCCAGTCGACAGCATCATTATTCTTCATCAGTTCTTCTACTAAATAATAGTTGACGAATGAATCTGAATTGATGTATTTGGCATATCCACTTGTTGTATCAGTGAAGTTAGCTGAAAATAGGGCATCCTCTGTTTGTTGTACATAATTGTGGATGTAGGTCTGCTGATCGGCATTAGGGACGTCTGGAGATTGAATAGTAAAAAGAAGGTTCTTCGCTGTTCTGAATCCATATTCATCAGGTGTTGCACTCACATCAATTTCCAGTAGATAACCCCCTGAAATTTGATCTGCAGGGGTATCCCCGTTGTTTAGTTCTGAGATGTTAACCCTGTTGGGGTCAACTTCAACCAGACTGGTTAGCAAATAATTTCCCTGGTATACTCCATTCATGACTACTTCAACAAAACGGCTCTGAGGGGTGAAGTCAGCTCCAATCTTAGTTCCAAGATCAAGTGCAAACCGGTTACGCAGCAGGGTTTTGTCATCATAATTGGCTAATAAAACCCAGTTTTTGGCTGCCGGCATCCCGAGCAGGTCACCTTTGCTGTTAAACTTTAAGCGATATGGTTTTTTAGGCATTAGCCAGGTGGAGTTACCATGTCCTTTTATACTTAGCGCTATATTTTGTTTAACCTGATCAAATTGGCTATTGGCGTTGATGATGAGGCTTCCTGTTACATAATCATCTTTTGATACTACAGGAGCAGCTGTAGTCAGATACAAAATAGGTAATCCGGTAAAGTTTCTGATTGTTATGGTATAAGTTTTCGTGCTGCCTTGTGCGGAGGTTAGTTTATACGAAACAGGTTTAGTAAAGTCTGTTAGTGTAGTCCCGCTAACTTGTACGGTATCATTTACGGTTACATTTGCGGCATCCTTGGCGGTGAAAGTAAGAACCAGCTTTTTATCATTTTGCATGTACGGAACTACTGCATTTACCTGATCACCATTAATTGTTGCAACTACATCAGCAGTCAACGCTTTATTGTTTTTTGCTTCCAGCGTAACTGAAGTGAGACTTGTTGTATTTACTGTTAGATTAGTGACAGTTGTTGGAATAGATTTATCTTTTTTGCAGCCGCAGATCAATAATAATGAGATTAAACCTAAGTAGATTTTTGCCATGGCTTTCATGAAATAATTGTTAATATTAGGTTAATTCTGATAAAATACAGAATTATAGCATAATAATTTTCATTTTTAACTACGTAGAATTTTATTTTGTTTAATTAGGTAATAAATATTCTTTATTTTGTTCTTTTACTCTGATGGACAGCTAAATAGCTTTCTGCTTTAAAGGGGAATTTACGATTTAGCCTTAAGATAAAATTGAGGTTTATTTTGGGTTTGTTCTATTCTTGCTCCAGGTCTACAGGGGTCTAACAGGGGTTTAACATAGGGTTGACATACCCCCTACCTATGTCAACCCTATGTTAAACCCCTGTTAGTTATGTTTTAAAGTGGGATTAGGGTCCTGCAAGAATCAAATTGACACACAATTTCCTGAAATGAGTTTACAATAGATCTAATGTCGAGTTTTTTGAAACCTCGAACTGATTCATTTACTTTTTCCTGAAAGATTTCCCGTATATTGATGTAGTTTAACTGTTAAATCGTTTCGAAGGCGGTTTAACTCAATATATTTCAGTAAAATGCACTTAACACCAAGGGAAACAGAAAAACTAATGCTTCATTTTGCCGGAGAATTGGCTCATAAGCGTAAAGCAAGAGGATTAAAACTAAATTATCCGGAAGCGATAGCCCTGATCTCTGCTGAATTAATGGAAGCGGCCAGGGATGGAAAAACAGTAGCCGAATTGATGCAGTTTGGCGGTACCTTACTCACCAGGGAAGATGTGATGGAAGGTATTCCGGAAATGATCCATGAAGTGCAGATTGAAGCTACATTCCCCGATGGAACGAAACTCGTAACTGTTCATCATCCTATCCGCTAAACCCTAAATAAAAGCCCATGATACCAGGAGAGTATTTTATCAAAGAAGGTTTTATCGATTGTAATGCTGGCCGTAAAACACAATTAGTTACCGTGACCAATTTGGGCGACAGACCGATACAGGTAGGCTCTCATTATCATTTTTTTGAAGTGAACCAGGCATTGGAATTTGACAGGTCATTAGCTTATGGCATGCGCCTGAATGTACCAGCCGGTACAGGAGTTCGTTTTGAACCCAGTGAAGAAAAGAAAGTAGAATTGGTAGCTTTTGCCGGTAACCGGGTAATAACCGGGTTTAACAATCAGGTGAATAAACCTTTACCTTAAATCGAAACAGATGTCATTAAAAATAGAAAAGGGACGTTATGCCGATATGTTCGGCCCCACCACAGGTGATCAGATCCGGCTGGCAGATACTGAACTGATCATTGAAATAGAGCAGGACCTGACAACCTATGGAGACGAAGCTAAATTTGGCGGCGGTAAAACTATTCGTGATGGGATGGGACAGTCCGCTACGGCATTGCGTGATGAAGGGGTACTTGATTTTGTAATCACCAATGTAATAATCATTGACCATTGGGGGATAATTAAGGCTGATATCGGTATTAAAGATGGCCATATCATTGGTATTGGAAAAGCAGGCAATCCGGATACGATGGAAGGTGTTTCTCCCAATATGATCATCGGTGCTTCAACAGAAGTACATGGTGGTCAGGGGATGCTGCTCACTGCCGGAGGCGTAGATACACATATTCATTTCATCTGCCCTCAGCAAATTGAAACGGCTTTATACAGTGGGGTAACTACCATGATTGGTGGCGGGACGGGACCAGCAGATGGCACCAATGCCACTACCGTTACACCAGGAAAGTGGTTCATTGAAAAAATGCTGCTGGCAGCAGATGCTTTCCCTATGAATATGGGTTTTCTGGCTAAAGGCAATTGTTCTACGCTGCCGCCGATGATAGAACAGATTGAAGCCGGAAGCCTCGGCTTAAAGATCCATGAGGACTGGGGTTCTACTCCGGCTACGATTGATGCAGCTTTGCAGGTGGCAGACCGATATGATATCCAGGTAGCTATTCATACAGATACATTGAATGAAGGTGGTTTTCTGGAAGACACGCTAAAAGCTATTAACGGCAGGGTAATCCATACTTTTCATACTGAAGGTGCCGGTGGCGGCCATGCGCCGGATATTATCCGTGCGGCATCTTTTCCAAATGTTTTGCCTTCGTCTACCAATCCAACGCGCCCTTTTACGGTGAATACGATTGATGAACACCTGGATATGCTGATGGTTTGCCATCACCTGGATAAAAGTATTCCTGAAGATGTAGCTTTTGCAGATTCCCGGATTCGTCCGGAGACTATTGCTGCCGAAGATATTTTACATGATAAAGGGCTGTTCTCGATGATGAGTTCCGATTCACAGGCGATGGGCAGGGTAGGCGAGGTGATCATGAGAACATGGCAGACAGCACATAAAATGAAAGTTCAGCGTGGCGCACTGCCTGAAGATGAAAACACGGGCAATGATAACTTCAGGGTGAAACGTTATATCGCAAAGTACACGATCAATCCTGCGATAACCAGTGGAATTGCAGAGCACGTAGGTTCTGTGGAGCTGGGCAAACTGGCAGATCTGGTATTATGGAAACCGGCATTCTTTGGTGTAAAACCCGAACTGATCATTAAAGGCGGAATGATCATCGCCAGTAAAATGGGCGATGCAAATGCTTCGATCCCCACACCGCAGCCGGTAATGTACAGGCCCATGTTTGGCAGTTATGGTCGGGCACTCGCACAAACCTGTCTTACTTTCGTCTCCCAGGTATCTATTGATCAGGGAAATATTGCCAGGTTGGGTTTGCAAAAAATAGTTAAACCAGTGAAAAATTGCAGGGCCATTGCAAAAAAAGATATGATACACAACGATAGCCTGGCAGATATACAGGTTGATCCTGAAACTTACCGCGTAACGATAGAAGGAGAGCATATTACTTGTGAGCCTCTGGCGGTATTACCAATGGCACAGCGTTACTTTTTATTTTAACTATGTTAGTCACCTCGATATATGCTGCTTACAATGAATCCCTGCTGGAAGGGAAAGAACTGGATTTTTTTGAGATCGAATGGTATGAAAGCGACAAAAGGATATTACGCAAAAAAACGGGAAAGGGAATAGATATAGCCATTAAAAGAGCTATTCCTTTCCAGCCGCTGCTTGATAATGATATTTTGGTTTGCGACGAGAAAACAGCCGTTTTGATTGCTGTGAAATCTTGTGAATGTATCGTGATACTTCCCCGGAATGTACTAGAAGTAGGAACGGTCTGTTATGACATTGGAAACAAACACATCCCAATATCCTTAACAGAATCTGAGATCGTAATACCTTTTGATAAACCTACTTATTGCCTGCTGGAAAAAAATGGATTCGATATCAGGACGGAAGTCCGGATTTTCAGTAACCAATTGAGACACAATATTCCTCAGCATGGCCATCAGTCAGATTCCTTAATTGATAAATTGATAAAATTAACCCAGTGACCGATCCATCTTTATTCTATTTATTACAAGTGATAGATTCCAGTTTTCCGATTGGGGCATTTTCTCATTCTTATGGGTTAGAAACTTACACTCAGCAGGGGATTGTTTGTGATGAGCAAAGCAGCAGGATGTTTTTAGAAAACACACTCACCTATAATACCTTTTTTAACGATGCGGCTTTTGTTGCCTGGGCTTATCGTTATGGAGAACAGCAGGATGAAAAGGCTTTATTGATATTGGATCGGGAAGTTTCTGCGCTGAAAACAGCTATAGAGATCAGAACAGCTAGTAAAAAGCTGGCCACACGGTTTTTAAAAGTGATAGCTAGTTTCTCCATCAGCAATCCTGTATTATCGGCCTATGCCACAGCAATTTTCGACAAACAGACTGAAGGGCATTTTGCCCTGGTTTTTGGTTTATATTGCCAGCAGACAGGAATTAGCCTGGAAAATACGTTGACTGCTTTTTATTATAATTCTGCAGCCAGTATAGTGACCAATTGCGCTAAACTGATACCGTTAAGCCAGATGACAGGGCAAAAAATCCTGTTTCAAATCCAGCCTTTGATTGTACAGCTAGTTAGAGGAACCATTAACCTATTAAGGGAAGAAATAGGACGCAGTACGCCAGAATTTGATATAAAGGCCATGCAGCACCAGAATTTATATAGCCGGTTATATATGAGTTGATTACCTGAATAGGTTTATTCAACTTTCAAAACTTAGACAATGAAGAATAATTTTGTAAAAATAGGTGTAGCAGGTCCGGTAGGTTCGGGGAAAACAGCTTTGATAGAGCGCTTAACCCGAAACCTCATCCAAACTTATAGTATCGCTGTGATCACCAATGATATTTATACCAAAGAAGATGCAGAGTTCCTGACAAAGAACAGTCTGCTGCCTCCGGAGCGTATTGTAGGTGTAGAAACCGGTGGCTGTCCGCATACGGCCATCAGGGAAGATGCATCGATGAATATGGAGGCTGTGGATGAAATGGCAGCAAAATTCCCGGATCTTCAGCTGCTGTTTATTGAAAGCGGAGGTGATAATCTTTCCGCTACTTTTAGCCCTGACCTGGCCGATCTGACCATCTTTGTGATCGATGTGGCCGAAGGGGATAAGATACCGCGTAAAGGCGGGCCTGGGATAACCCGGTCCGATCTGCTGATCATCAATAAAATCGATCTGGCCCCTTATGTTCATGCCGACCTGGAAATGATGAAAGCAGATTCCACAAGGATGCGTCAGGGTAAACCCTTTTTGTTTACTAACCTGATGAACCTGGAAGGTCTGGATGACGTGATAGAATGGATCAAGTATAATGCCCTGCTGGACTAATGTTAGGTTGCCTGAAGCTTCATATCGTTAATAAAGACAATCGGTCGTCCATTGCTGATCTCTATTTTACGGCTCCTTTTAAGGTGATGAACATCAGTCCCCGTAAAGCGGTAAAACTGGATCTGATGATGATGAGTTCTTCTCCGGGAATCCTGGATCAGGATGAATACCAGGTAGAGATTACCCTGGAAAAAGATTGCTGGCTGAACTTGTTTAACCAGGCCTACCAGCTTGTTTACCCCTCCTCTGCAGGAACAAAGCAGCAGCAGGTCCTTTCTCTAGGAGAGAACAGTACATTAGTCTATCTGGCCACTCCGCTGGTGCCACATAGAGATGCAAATTTTATTAGCAAAACAAAGGTATATCTGGAAGATAAAGCCATGCTGATCCTTGGTGAAATCATTACTTGCGGAAGAACAAAACAGGAAGAGCCTTTTGCTTTCAGTTTATTAAAATTGGATATCGAAATAGAGTTTAAAGAAGAAGGATTGATTTTTAAAGAAAAGCAACACCTGGAACCCGGGGCGGCCAGCCAGCAACAATTAGGATTATACGCTCAATTTACCCATCAGGCCAGTTTGTATATATTCAATAACCGATGGGATCATGTTTCGCTGACTAAAGAACTAACGGGTTTTTTAAGTGAATATAATGGAACAGAGCTCAGCTGGGGTGTTACACCTTCTTATAAATATGGTACCATAGTTAAGCTATTAGGTACAAAAGCCGAAGAACTCGTAAAACTACTGGATCAATTGAAAGAAATGCTGCTGCAGAAGAAAAGCGCCGAAAGTTATGAATGATTACTCTATTTTATTGTTCACTACCATCAGCATTGCACTGATCCACACGCTTTCCGGACCGGATCACTACCTGCCTTTTATTGTATTGGCAAAAGCTAAAAAATGGAAACTGCCAAAAACACTTTTTATTACTTTTATTTGCGGTATTGGCCATGTGGGAAGTTCCCTGCTGATCGGTTATGCGGTGGTGTTTCTGGGATGGAACCTGGCTAAGGTCAATCTGTTTGAAAATCTGAGGGCCAGCTGGTCTAGCTGGGCTTTTGTTTGCTTGGGCTTGGGTTATACCCTCTGGAGTATTTATTTATTGGCGATAAACAGAACGCACCGGCATTTTGACCTGGATGATCCTGATGAAGTTTATGTATACAGCCACCAGCATGAAGGATGGGTTAACCCCGAAAAAAGGTTTAAAGTAACCCCCTGGGTACTATTTATTGTTTTTGTAGGCGGGCCCTGTGAGCCGTTGATCCCTTTGTTGTTGTATCCGGCTATTCAGCATTCTTTTATTCATACTGTACAAATTAGCCTGGTTTTTACGTTAACTACACTAATAGTAATGTTATCTGTGGTAACCCTTGGTTATCTTGGCTTTCAATTGTTATCCAGCAAATTTATACACAAGTATTCCAATTTGTTGGCAGGAATAACGTTGTTATGCAGCGGGTTGGCAATGGTGTTTTTAGGCCTCTGATTTATTTAATGTTGATTAATTATAACAAAGAACTACAACCTGGTGTTGTTATACAAACCCTATCATCCCGCGAAATGAGGAAATTATATGTGTTTACTGTTATCCTGGCTGTATGTATTGCTACAGCATGTAAAGCTCAGCTAGCAAACCCGCCTATTGAAATTCCTTTTACACTCAAAGAACCCGGATACGTTACTATGGTGATTGAAGACCATAACGGGATGCGGGTGAGAAACCTGATTTCTGAGACCTGGTTTAAAGCTGGTGAAAATAAAGTGGGATGGGATGGGCTTGATGACCTTGGACGTGATCCGGAAGCTGCCCACCATGGGGTTTATCATATTCCATCTAAATTGGTAGCGCCAGGGAAATATACCGTGAAGGCCTTAGTCCACGATGAAATAAAAACTTCTTACGAATTTTCTGTAGATGCAAGCGGAAGCCCTACCTGGGATACGGACGACCATAAGGGGGGCTGGCTGGCAAATCATAGTCAACCGCAATCAGCTGTGTTTGTACCTGGCAAACAATCCCCTACAGGAAAGCCTGCAGTTTTTTTAGGAACCTTTGTAACTGAGGGCCGTGATGGCTTAGCCTGGGTAGACCTGGATGGGAACAAACAGGGTGGCAGGGCATGGATTGGTGGAGTATGGACTGTAGCCCCATTTATGGCAAGGGATGCAGGAGAACAAGCTGCAGCTAATATATCAGTTTATGTGGCATCCGTTTGGGAAACGGCAAAATTAAGCGGACAGGTGGAATTAAGGATCAGCTCATTGCCGAATTCCACAAAACCTATGGTGGTTCTTCCACTGGGTGCAATTAACCCGATAAGGGACATGGCCGGGGAAATAGGTGGCTTCGCCATACGAAATGGAATTGCGGTAGTGAGCCTGGTAGAAAAGAATGAGCTGATGCTGGTTGATGTAAAAGAGAAAAAGGCTGTGGGCACAATACCTGTTACAAAACCACAGGGTCTTGCTTTTGATAGCAAAGGCGGTTTGCTGGTAATATCTGGCAATCAGGTATTCCATTATAGCAATATTGACCATTTAGATGCAAATTGTAAACTAGTTATCAATAAGGGACTTGACACTCCCATAGGTTTAACTACGGATAGTGCAGATCATATTTATGTAAGTACTGCTGGTGCAAGTAACCAGGTTAAAGTATTTACCAAAGAAGGGACTTTAATACGTACAATAGGACATCCCGGTGTTCCCAAAGCCGGAGTGTATGATTCGCTGCACATGAATAACCCTATGGGTATGACGATAGATTCAAGGCAGCAGCTTTGGGTTACCGAGCATGATTACCTGCCGAAAAGGGTAAGTGTATGGTCGCTGGATGGAAAATTACTAAAGACGTTTTACGGCCCTGCTAAATATGGCGGCGGCGGTACGCTGGATCCCGTGGATAAAACAAAGTTTTATTATGCGGAAGAGAATAAGGGAATGCTGGAGTTTAATCTGGACTGGCAACAGGGCAGCTTTAAACTGGCTAAAGTTTTATACCGAAAAATACCTGGTGACCTGGACCTGGCAAATATGAGTGCTGTGCCGGAAACACCCATCTATTATAAAGGCAAACGTTATTTTACAGATTGTTATAACTCTAATCCTGTTTCCGGACAATTGACTACCTATCTGTTTATGGAGCATAATGGTTTGATCCAGCCAGCAGTGGCGATGGGACAGGTAAGTACCTGGGACGTTTTAAAGAATCCTGAGTTTAAATCGCTTTTACCTGCTGGCACCGATTTTAGTCCGAATAGTAGAAATAGGTCGGTATTTTTTATCTGGACGGACCTTAATTTAAATGGTAAGGTAGAGCCAAATGAGGTGAAGTTTGAAAAAAGGGCGACTGGCGGTATTACCGTTATGGCCGACCTTTCTTTTTGTATTGCCCAGTTTGATGGAAAGGCTGTACAATTTTCTCCTGGCAGTTTTACTGCCGATGGCCTCCCTGTTTATGATATGGCGCAGGCAAAGATTTTGGCTACCGGTGTGCTGCCCCCGGCCTCGTCTGGTGGCAACCAGGTATTGGTGAGTAATGATGGCTGGTCTATCATTACACAAGGAGTAACCCCTTTTGACCCCTATTCTTTAAGTGGCGTAAAGGATGGTAAGGCCATGTGGAGCTATCCAGATCCCTGGCCGGGCTTACATGCTTCGCATGAAGCTCCGCTCCCTGATTTTCCCGGCGAGCTGATTGGTACCACCAGGGTTTTAGGCGGGATCTTTGGATCGGCCAGAAGCGAAGGCGGCGCATTATGGGCAATCAATAGTAACCACGGTATGGTGTATATTTTTACTACAGATGGTTTATTTGTAACTACACTTTTTGAACCAATGAGAGCTGGTAAACTTTGGAAAATGCCTGTTGCCCAAAGAGGGATGAGCTTAAAAGGCATAAGTTTAAATGAAGAAAATTTTTGGCCTACCATTACGCAGACTGCGGATGGTAATGTTTATATGGTAGATGGCGGCCGTACCAGTCTCGTGAAGGTTGACGGCTTGAACAGCATCCGCAGGCTGGCTCCGCTAACCATTGTTGTTAGCCTGGATGATCTTAAAAAAAGTAGTGCCTACCAGATTAAGACGGAATCTTTACGTCAGCAAAACTTGAATAATTCTCCTTTACAGGTTAGATTGTCAAATACACCCATTGCCATGGATACTAAATGGGGCGGTTGGAAGGAGGCTGACTGGGTAAATATCGATAAAAGGGGAATTAAGGCTTATACAGGTTCCGGTTCTAAACCTTATGATGTGACTGCTGCCGTTACCATTGCCAATGATCGTTTATATGCCGGATATCGCACGGGTGATGTTGCATTGTTAAAAAATAGCAATGAAATGCCGAATGCTCCATTTAAAACTGGAGGTGCCCTGGATTTAATGATTGGAACGGATCTGGCTGCTGATCCAAAAAGAAGTAGCCCTGTAATGGGTGATTTGAGGATACTGGTGACTTTACGCAATGGTAAACCGTATGCTTTATTATATCGTGCGGTAGTAACCGGAGCAAAGCAAACGGATAAAGTTCCTTTTTCGTCACCTTGGCGAACGGTTACTTTTGATCAGGTAGAAGACATTTCTGCTTCACTTGAATTTAGCGCCGGGCAGGATGGGAGTTATGAGTTTTCTGTGCCGCTTTCACTGCTGAAGTTAAAACCTGTGGCTGGTCAATCGATTAAGGGAGATGTTGGTATTTTACGGGGCGACGGTGCGCAGACTGTGACCAGGGTATACTGGAATAATAAAGCTACAGGAATTGTATCTGACGTTCCGTCAGAAGCGGAGCTAACGCCAAACCTCTGGGGAACATGGGATTTTGTAAATCCTTAAGCTTCTTCCTTTTTCCTGGTGGCGATTAAGAAAATGCCATATACTGCTCCGAAACCTATCATAAACAGCAACATAGTAGCTGAATATTTCATCCTGTTCTTTTTAAGGGGAAGTTCCGGTTCATCTACGATCTGTACGGTAGGTGTTTCCTGTGCCAGCATGGTCTTACTTGCTTCCAGGTTCTTCACTGTTTCTGTGAAAATAGTACTGAGCACGATCTTATCACGTTCCCTGATATCTACAGCAGCATTGGCCGAGGTATAAGCAGGGTTAATATCCAATAAAGCCTGATTACCTGCAGCAGCAGCAAAAGTTTTATGATTGAGGATCACCCCAATACTATCTGCGCGGTGCTGCAGGCGGTTTACATTATCCCGCAACCTGCCTGTTTTAGTCTTGATGAAAAAATCTGTTCCCTGTTTGATCACCCTGACACAGAACAATTCTGCAAGCCTTTCATCTCTCATCGTGGTATTCACTTCAAAAAAACTTAATTTTTTATCTGTTTTACTGATGCCAAACTCTCCGCCCAAGATCATGGTAGACATTTCATGTAATAAACTGTCTTGTATCCTGCTATAACTTTTAAGACCTACAGGAAAACGGATTATTTTTCCATCCGGACTATATTTTAACCACTTTTTGTTCAGTTTGTATACCTTGGCATATTGGTCGGCCAGTGAAAAATTCCCAGTGCTGTCGTAAGGAGTAAGTAAGGTTCCTTTCATTAAGCGCTGGCTTTTTAGCAATTCCTGTACGTTATCTCCCGCCAGTACACCACTGGCGCCGCCAATCCCGTCGAGGTTAAATCCAAACTGACTGGCTATGGAAGATAAGCCGCCGCCGCCACCGCTGGATTTGGCATCGTCTATGACAAAAGTAAGTTTAGCCGTGTAAGTATATGGCCATGTCCAGGCAAACAGGAATCCCAGGATAGCTGCAATGACCAATACCAAAGCCATCGATTTTTTAAACTGGAATACATATTTGACGTCTTTACCACGGTCAAGGAGTAATTGTTTGATCGAAAACTCCGGTTCGTATGGATAGTTTGGCTGTTCGTTATTCATCTTATCTGGTTAAAATAACGATTAAACTCACTAAGGCCGTTATTGCTGAAGTAATTCCACCGATCTGGGCAAGTCCCATGTTCAGGAATGAATTACCCGGGGTTTTTGCCGGTATGATAATTTTGGTGCCCGGTTTAATTTCAGGGTAATTTCTGAAGAATAAAAAGTGCGTAATTGGTTTGTTTAACCCGTCAGGATATTTTACATAAGAGCCTTTTAAACGGGCATTCTCTGTTTTGCCGCCTGCAGCGTTTAAATAGTATTTAAAACGGTGTCCGTGGTAACTTACAAACTGAGGGTTATTCACCGCACCCGAAACTTCTACAAACGAAATGCTGCGGGGAATATGAATACTATCACCCGGCAGCAGGATCATACTTTTACGGATGATAGGGTCATTGCTTTTGCTGGTCAGGTCAAGGTTTACCCGAACACCTTTCCGGTAGGTCTGTGCATTCTCAAGCGCACCATATGGCGTTAAACCACCAGCTCTTCTCAGGAAGTCCTGTGCAGTTTCATCACGGCTCTGTACAGAATATTCTCCCGGGAATAATACTTCTCCTGTTACGGCGATATTACCCAGTGCCCTATAGTTAACCAGGCGCGGTACGTAAATATAATCCATTGGTTGCAGTTCGATATCAGGCAATGCTCCCGTTGCAGGATCTACAGCAACAGTGAAGGTGTTAACCAGTTTATTAGCCACACTATCTGCCTTATTTTCGATGATCCTGGAAATTTCCACATGATGTTCTGCAGCTTCTTCTGTAAATCCACCAGACATGGCGATTACATCTGCCAGTTTAATGCCTTTACGATAAATATACACCGCTGGTGTTCTTACATTTCCATTGATGGTTACCTTCTGGTCTTTGATAAAATCAGAACGGTCCTGGATCATGACAGAGTCTTCACGTAATAAAGGAAGATCATTACTGCCACTCAATACCGCAGTTGGATTGAAGGAGATGAACTCTTTTTCCAGGTTAGGTAATGTTCTTTTGATATAACCGCGTTCCATGTAGGCTTCAGGTTTCAATCCTTGTGCGTTTTTAAGCAGCATAGAAAGACTAAAACCTGCAGTGAGTTCATATACGCCCGGACGGTTAACTGCACCTTCCAGAATGACCCTATTGGCATAACGATTTGTAATCGCTCCAATTTCCACCATGTCTCCATTGCGGGGTGTATAATCACTGAATAAATTGGCAGGAACATCTTTTACTTCTCTTTCGGTAGCATTGATCTGGTCGATCTTGGCTGTTCCCCGATAAGCAAGATCAGTAAATCCCCCTGCATACTGGATCAGCATATCCAGTTCTTCATTCGCTTTCAGTTCATAAATGGCTGGTCTTTTCACTTCGCCGGATATACCAACGTGTTTTTTGTACACCGGGATACGGATCACATCCTGGTCCTGCAGGCTTACATTTCCATCCATAATACCTTTTTGTAAAAAGGTATAAAAATCGACAGTTTTATAAACTTTATTATTTCTTATCAATTCTATATTTCTTAACGACCCGTTCGGATTTGGTCCGCCAGAATTGTATAACGCATTAAACAGGGTAGAGATAGAAGAAAGGGTATAGGAACCGGGGGTTTTTACTTCACCGATCAAAGTCACTTTAATGCTTCTGGTAGAACCCAGGTTTACTGCAATTTGTGTTTGTCCGCTATTGATAGCAGGATAGATCTTGATCATTTTAGAACGGATCAACGCCGTTGCCTGCTCTATGGTAAAACCATTTACATAAACCAGTCCTGCATAAGGGATCTGAAGATTACCATCCGGGCTTACTTTAGCTTTTACAGTCGTTTCGTTAAGTCCGGTAATCAGCACGATCACCTCATCACCAGGGCCTAATACATAACTCTTAGGCGTAGCCGCACTAAAGTTAGGTTCAAATTTTACAGCGGTCTGATTGAAAAAATCCATGCCATATACCTGCAGCATTGGTTTTGGCGCAGGCATCACTTCACGTTTTTTTGGTTTGGTAATGGTATTGGTGGTATCACGGGAATCGTCACTTTCGGTTTTTGCAGCTTTAAGCGGTGTTTTTGAACCGCCTTTTTTATCTAATCCAAGGAGGGTAATACGGTTTTTAAATTCTTCTACTTCTGCTGCGGGCAATCCTTTTTGCTCCATCAATTTATATGCCTGGTCTGCCGAGAGGCCGGTCGACTGTAACTTAGTCCATGCCTGTGTGATCTGTTCATCTGTCAGCTGACTCACCTTAATATTCTGTATATTACTCATAGAGACTTCCTGTGCGTGGATTTCTCCGAATGTGAAGAGCAGCAGAGAGAATATTAGGATAGGTAGAAATTTAATACGCATGAAATATTTTTGATATTGAATAATTGCAAATATAGGGTAATAATAACATTCTTTTAAAATCCGTAGGATACGGATAAACTCACTTCATTTGGTACTACACCGGTTTGAATGTCAGGTTCAATAACACCGCTCTGGTGCTGATAGAACGCTTTCAAATACAATTTATGCACCAATTCATAATTTACCTGAACTAAAAATTGTTTTTGTGTTTGTACAGGCCCCTGCTGCAGGAATTTAGGCTCTGGCTGTGATATGTACTGGTCTACCAGAGAACCTTCCTGTCCTTTGCGGATATAATCAAACTGAAGGGTGGTTGTTAAACGGGGTAGTGGGTTGTAAGTGATCCATCCTGTCACACGGTCGGCATTTTGCCCGATCCAGTCGCCCAGTAAATAGGTTTGATTGGCATAAGTTTGCGTAGAGATCAGGTTATTGTATACAAACGGATTGATCCTGGTATACTCCAATCCAAGGGTAAGATAAGGAATGATGACGTCTGTTCTGGTAGCGCCAACATTAAAGCCAAACTGATTTCTGCTGTCGTTACTGTTGAAGATAGAACCAGTACGGATCTCATCAATAAACCAGGTAGCATACAAATGGGTTTTAGGGATAAAATTCCTGGAGCTCACGTTAAAGAAGAACTGCCCATTGGATCCTGTAGAAAGTTTATAGCGGCTTTGATCCTGGTCATAAGCTTTGAAAAACATGATTGGGATTAAATATCCTGCCTGCAGCTGATCGCTGCTGACCATCGACTCTCCAACACTTAGGGTTAACCCTTTGGCCGGAAGAAAAGTCAGCGTATGCGTAGCCATATATTTCTGTACATATTGTTCTCGGTTATCGCCATACAAGCTGTTGCCTTTATAATAGGATTTGGCAGAATCGATCACAGCAGAATTCAGGAAGGCGAACATGTAGTTAAAGCGAAGCCATTTCAAGGGTGCATAGTCCAGTCTGATTTGCGGATAGGATGGAGCCTTGTCTGATAAGACCAACCGCCCGTTCTGTCCGTAACCCCATAACATCTGGTCTTGTCCTACGCTGATCGACCCGTTATTCCATGCGTAGGTAATGTATCCTCTAAAGTCGCTGTAATTCACCGATTTTGCAGTCGGATTGATATTGGCTGTTCTTACGATCCCCGTTTGCGGGGTAAATCTTCTATTGCTATCTATGCCATTACCTTTAGCCGTGATATCCTGAAAGTAAGCCTGGAAAGAAAAGTGTTTACCGGCCTGTCCGTAAAATGTTAAGCCAGTAGCCGTAGTAAAGACATTTTTACCTCCTCCATTTACTGTTCCAAAAGTTAAAGCAGGATCACCGCGAAGAAAGAAATCTTTATCCTTTACTGCGAGAAACCTTCTTCTGCCATACTGATCTTTTTTGAAAAAAGTAGTGCTGTCTTTGACATCATCATTAAACTCAGAATATTCCTGCTGATAAAAGGCAAGTTCTTTCTTTTCTGTGGGAGAAAGCTTATCCTGCACGGCCTGTAAGGTAGTCAGGTAACCGTGAATATCCCGGCGGCTGATCGGCTGGATCAGGTCGTTATATTCAATATTCCCTTTCTGTGCCTGGCGGGATAAATAGTTATATATTGGATTGGTCGGGTTTTCGAATATGACTTGTGAAAAACCAGCAAAGCTTGTTAAAACAAGGCAGAAGAACAGTATTAGTGAGCCTTTTATCGATTTCATTGATTGATAGCTAGGATAAAGTAGAGAATAAAAACGCAAGTATAGGACAATAATCGCAGATGAAAGCAATTTTCTTTTACAGAGAGGGTATTAGCTGCTGTAAACCTTCAAAATGTTTTTCTGTATTGATCAGGGAGTGGATGTGTTTTTTAGCTTTTGCACCCATGATACTGATCGCTTTCTGGTCATTGAAAAGCTGTCTGATACGTTCAGCTAATTCCTGCGGATTGCCTGGTTCGAAGAGGTAACCTGTTTCTCCATTAATGACCATTTCCGGGATAGCACCAATGGAAGCGCCGATGACAGGTTTGGCCATTGCCATGGCTTCTACAACGGTAAAACCCAGTACCTCGTACCATTCTGATGGGCAAACCAGAAAGGCAGATCCGTTAATGGCCTCCAGTGTTTGTGTTTTCGTTTGTTTGCCTATAAATTCAACATTAGTTAAGTGGCTGGCAGCGGCATAATTTTTAAGTTCCTCTTCCTGTGTTCCTGTACCGATCAATTTAAGCCGGATATCTGGAAGGGTTTTCATCGCTTCCAGCAAAGTATGAGCCCCCTTTATTTTTTCAAGCCTCCCCACAAACACGATATATTTCTCAGTTGTAGGGGCAGTGACTGCCTGTACGGCTTCAACTTCCCCGTAATTGTAACCATGGTATAGCTGAACGAGTTTTTCGGGGAAAAAATTAAAGGATTTGAATTTTTCATATAAGAATACTGAAGGACACAGGTAATGGTCTACGTATTCATAATAATTGAGGTAACGGTGTGCATAATTCTCTGCCGCTGCCACGATACTGGCCGGAAGGGATCCCTTTTTACATTTGTTAGTTATACAATGATAAAAGGCACCCCCAAAGCATTTTTCGCAGATTTGACCATGGCTGATAAAAGTGCTTTCAGGACATATAGGTGTATATTCATGCAGGGTCCAGAGGATGGGTATACCTCTTTCTTTTAACGTTTTTAAAATGATGGGGGTAATATAATGGTGGATCACATTGATATGTGCCATATCAATTTTTACTTCATCCAGCAGGCGCTCCAGGTTTTGTTGTGCTTCGGTAGAATAAATACTCTTTTTTACTACTTTTAAACCTGCGCGGATGCTTTTTTTATCAATTTTCTTATAATCAATATTTTCGATGAAATAACGGGAGTAAGGGTCGGGAAAGTTCCGGTCATCCTTCATCGAAAAAGGAATGACGGTGTGTCCATTTTCCCGGTACAAACTGCTTACATGATCAACGTAGGTCCAGTCGCCACCACTCGGATACCATGTCCAGTTTGCTACAAGAATATTCATAAAGGGAGTAAATATTTATTAAATTTTTAAAAATGGCACAATTTTTATTCTTGTGTGGTTGAATTTAAGTTCCAAATATGCTTGTATTTAATCAATTAATCAGAGGAATAATAGGTATTAATACAGTTTTAATAAAGGTCAAATATCAAAAAACATTTTTGATTGAAGAAAAAAAAGCTATTTTTGGGGCTCACGATCAGGTTCAGACTATTGGGTTCGCCATTGAATCATGGTATTTGTTGATTCGAATGACTTTAATTTCGTAATGAAGAAAAAAATTTATATCGCTGGCGCAGGCGGAATGCTTGGTGAAGCTTTTTACCGTGTTTTTAAAGATGAGTATGATATCAAGTGTACAGATAAAGATGTAAATGAAAACTGGTTGAGTTTGCTGGACTTCCGCGATTTTGAGAACTACAAAGCGGATGTTTTTGCGTTTAAGCCTGATTATCTTTTTCACCTGGGTGCATATACGGATCTGGAATATTGTGAGCTGAACCTGGATGATACGTACCTGACCAATACTACAGCAGTTGAAAATGCTGTGCTGATTGCCAATGAGTTAGAGATTCCAATATTATATATTAGCACTGCCGGTATCTTTGACGGAACCAAAGATTTTTACGATGACTGGGATGAACCAAATCCACTGGGTCATTATGCGCGGTCAAAATATATGGGCGAGCGTTATGTGCGCGAGCATGCTGAAAGGTCAATTATCTGCCGTGCGGGCTGGATGATGGGCGGCGGACCAAAAAAAGACAAGAAATTTATCAATAAAATTATCAAACAACTGGCCTCGGGAACCCGCGACCTGCATATTGTAAATGATAAAGACGGTACCCCTACTTTTACCGTAGATTTTGCCAAAAATGTAAAACTGCTTTTCGAAAATGAATACTGGGGTTTATATAACCTGGTATGTAACGGAGAAACCAGCAGAAGGGAAGTTGCTGAGAAACTGGTTGAAATACTGGGTCTTACAGATGAAGTTACGTTCCATGAAGTTACTTCCGATTATTTCAAAGATACTTACTTTGCACCACGGCCACCCTCTGAACGTCTGATCAACAAAAAATTGGACTTAAGGAAGATCAACCTGATGCGCGACTGGAAAGTGGCACTTGATGAATACGTAAATGATTATTTCGGGGATTTTGTAAAAGAGAACTTCGCCGTTAAAGAAAACGTTTAAGTTTTATCTATGCGTATAGCCGCTTTCGGTTTCCGTACTATTCCTCCTGTTAAAGGTGCTGCAGGTGCGGATAAGTTTGCTATGGAGTTATTTCCCAGGTTAGTAGCCCGCGGACATCATGTTGTTGCTTATAACAGACAGTACCCTGATGTTTTTGTGGACGTTAAAGTCTACAAAGGTGTACAGATCAAAACTATTAAAACGATAAAACGTAGCGGATTCGATACATTGCTGCACTCTTTCAAATCTACCTGCGACATTATTTTTAGAAATACTGCTGATATTGTTCATATCCAGAACGGTGGAAACAGTATCTGGGCTTTACCTTTGCGCCTTTGCGGAAAGAAAGTGTTTATTAGTCAGGATGGAGTGGATTGGAAACGGGACAAATGGTCATGGTATGCGAAGCTTTATTTGCAGTTTTCAGCTTACATGACCGCCTATCTGCCCAATGAAGTTATATTTGATAATGTAATTGCGAGGAAGTTATTTGAAGACAGGTTTAATAAAAAATTTGCTTTCATCCCTTTTGGAAGCGAAATTCCCGCATGGCCTGAGGATAACAGTATCCTGACCAGGCTTAATTTGCAAAAAGAAGAATATTACCTGTTTGTAGGCCGGTTTATTCCTGATAAGGGCTTACATTATCTGATCCCTGGTTTTAACCAGGCTGTTACGTCTAAAAAGTTGGTATTAATAGGGGGCTCCCCGAATCCTTCGCCTTATGAACAGCAGCTGATTGATCTTTCTAATGGAAATGTTATTTTTCCTGGATTTGTATATGGCGATGAGGTAAATACCCTGATTAAAAATGCTTATTGTTATATCCAGCCGTCTGATGTTGAAGGATTATCCCCAATTGTATTAACCGTTATGGGCCTGGGAGTTCCGCTGATAGTAAGTGATATTGAAGAAAATGAGTATGCAGTGCTGGATACGGCCAGGAAATTCAGAAAAGGAAACATCGCCTCGCTTACCGAAGAAATCAACTTTGCGGAAGCTCATTATCCTGAAATGCAAAAATTAGCGGTCCTTGCTCAGGAGCGTGCTTTGAGCGTGTTTAATTGGGAAAATGTAGCAGACGAGCATGTAAGGATTTTTGCTGAGTCATAACAACGATCTCATATTTTAGGGACTTGATGCAACTGCTCATAAAGTTCAATTATTTTTAGGCGAAGACTATAGATCTTCTGATCCAGTTCCTTTAGTTCTTCATTGAGTTCCCTGATCTTCCAGGCTGTTTTTGCAGGTGTATATTCATCCCATTCTTCGAATAAAAATTTTCCTGGTGAAACTTTTAAGGCTGCGGATAGCTTTAATATAGTTGCTGCAGTAATGGGTGTTAACGCCTTCTCTATGGCACAAATTTTGGCACTGGATACTTTTACTGCCGCGGCCAGCTGCTTTTGGGTCATGCCTTTTTTAAGGCGCAACTCTTTTATAGTATTTCCTATTTGTTTCATGTATTGCGCTTTATGCATTGATGAAATTTCAATACCTGATGGTAGGCTTTTTCTACCTGACTGCTAATTTAAGTTGTTTTTGATTAATAATCTTCATTTTTAGAAATTTATATAAATAATATTTGTTTATTGGAAATAATAGTATGATTTGAGCTCATATTTTTATTATAAAAACTATCGATTTTAGCTTTTTAAGTCAATTATTATCGTTGTTTGGCTTTTTTATGTTAAAAGTCATTAGCGATCCTGATCTGAGGGACATTTCTGTGTCTAGGCAGTCTTTAGAGTCTTAAATAATTCAAGCAATTGTATGGCAGTTTTTTGCCAGGAAAAGTCTTTAAGCCTGATTTTTCCTTTTTGAATAAGCTCTTTTCTAAGGGTTTCATTTTCTATGACCATGATTATCTTAGTACAAATGTCTTCGGGATTAAATGGATCAAAAGTCAGTACAGCGTCTCCGCCTACTTCCGGCAGACAGGAATTATTAGCTACCAATACTGGTAGTTGATATTTAAATGCTTCCAATATGGGAATGCCAAATCCTTCATTTACTGAAGGAAATACATATAACAGCGCATGGTTATAAATGCTGGCCAGTTCATTATCACTTAAATAGCCTGTTAAAATAACTTCATCTTGAAGCTGTAAACTGGTAATTGCCTCCAGTATCAAATTATAGTCGTTACTATCTTTACTGGCGGATGATGGGCCAGCAAGCACCAATTTGATTTTGGTGCCTGTTTTATCCTTCAGCAGACGAAAAGCACGGATCAAAGCAGGAATATTTTTCCTTTTAAACATAGAACCCACATGAAGAATGTAATCTTTATCTTTTAGATTGAACCTTTCTGTAAAATGGTTCTCTAATAGCGGCTCCATGGTTTTTGGCCCTTCATAGATAACTTTTAATTTTTCAAGCGGGATGCTGGTATACCGATGGATCTGCTGTTGTGCATATAGTGTAGGCGTGACAATAAAAGCGGATCTTTTTGCAGCAGGAATAGCGGTAAGATGATAGAGTTTGAGCCAGAGTTTTCCATAATGTTCCGGATTTTCAAAGAAAAATGCATCATGAAATACAGGTACAGTCTGGTACCCCAGATGGAGGAGGGGAACAAAGTTGTCTGTACAAAATAGAATGTCACAATGATTGC
Organism: Pedobacter sp. L105; assembly: GCF_009765875.1. Taxonomy (GTDB): domain Bacteria; phylum Bacteroidota; class Bacteroidia; order Sphingobacteriales; family Sphingobacteriaceae; genus Pedobacter. The sequence goes on along the minus strand of NZ_LMUP01000008.1, from coordinate 442,270 downwards.
GCCAGGCCTTATAAGGCAGGATCACCTGCTTCCATAAATGGTACCTGAAGTGTTCTGCATATTTATTTGTTGAACCTTTGCTGCTGGTACTATCATGCGAGCCGGAATCAAGAAAGTGGAAATGATAGTGTTCATTTTCCAGCAATTTGAATGCGCTGCAAAGTTCCGCTAGGTATGTTTTTGTTCCGGTTTTTGCCAGACTTAGATCCCGGATATCTATACCAATAATCAATGGGTTATTCATGCTGTCAGATATCCTTTTTTGCATTCGGTAAAAGTATTATTAAAATGCTATAAATAGGCGTACGCTGATGAAAAGTATTCTTTATAGTAAGCTTTTTTTGCTCCTCTTATATTTACTCCAGAAAGTTCAATTTTCAAAAAATACACATAACATGGAGGTATATTTGTTTTAAAATAAAAGATATAATTATTGTGTTATTTATTTTTTTTATATAGATTGTGTGTTTGATACTAATTTAATATGGATCTTACTGTAAATCAATATTTGAAAAACCGAGATAATAATTTCGATTTTATAAGGTTTTTAGCTGCTCTTGCTGTAATATTCTCACATTCCTTTGATGTAACGCCAGGGGTTAAGGAGCCCCTTGAAAGTTTTAGTCATGGTATATTTTCATTTGGCAGTATCTCGGTAGCAATTTTTTTCATAATTAGCGGAATGCTCATCTCAATGAGCTTTGACAGATCTGCAAGTTTTTTGAATTTTGCGAGATCACGGGTCCTCAGGATCTACCCTGCTTTAATAGTAACTATATTAGTAACAGTTTTTGTCATTGGTCCGTTTTTTACAAAGGTTTCAATGAGTGAATATATTCATAACTTAAATACCTTTCGCTACTTACGGAATATCCTGGCAGTGCATATATATTATCCTTTACCAGGACTATTTATCGGTAATCCTTTACATGGTATTGTAAATGCTAGTTTATGGAGTTTGCCACAAGAAATTGGTTGCTATTTCTTAGTAGCGGCATTTGGATTCTTGCTGACTAAGCGATATTTTCAATTTATTATTGTTGCCCTTATCACTATTCTTTTATATAGAAGTGTGCTGTTTTATGAACATGCGCAAAACGTTTTCTATTTTGGCTTAGGGTCATTAATTTATATTTTTCGGACAAGGATAACAGTAAATAAATTTTTTGCCTTTTTTGCGTTTGTTGCTTTGATAATGAACCTTTATTTTAACACGAATCAATTGTCTGCTTATATCATTACGGGGTTCTCTCTTGGGTACTTTCTGTTATTCATCGGTTTTGTGAAAACAACAAGCATCAAGAATTTTTCTAAACACGGAGATTTTTCTTATGGACTGTATATATATGCATTTCCAATTCAGCAAATTCTCTTTTTGGAATTACCGGAATTGAATGTTTATTCCCATTTTTTTATTGCTGCATCAATTACTATGGTATTCGCATATTTATCCTGGCATTTTATTGAAAGCCCTGCAATGAAATTGAAACGTCATTTAGTAATTGGTAAGTTCTCCCGGTTATCGCAATTGAAAGCTAAAAGATCGAAATTCAATTTCTTCACTAAAAAATTAAATTCTAGTTTAAAATAATTCGCTTTTAGGGTTTATTGAATGGGTTAGTTCTGGATTTAATTACTTTGGCTGGAACACCTGCTGCAATTGAATTCTCGGGAATTGATTTGTTAACTACACTGCCGGCAGCAATAACACAACCGTTACCGATAATTACTCCATCCAAAACAGTAACCCCGGCGCCGAGCCAGCAGTTATCCCCAATAACAACACCTATTCTGGATACTCCCTGTGCTTTAATGGTTTGTTCGGGATGTGAATAGTTATGGTTCTCTGAAAAGATCTTCACCTCTGGGCCAAAAATCACGTCTGTACCTATTTTTATCCCGCCCTGACCGGAAAAGTAAGCACGGGCGTTAATTCCCGTTCCCTGACCAATGGTAATTCCGGTTCCCTTCTGAGCGATGACGCCGGTACAAATTAGAATAGAGTCTCTTGCGATAGATACATTATCACCAATTACAATTCCATTTTCCGACAATGCATTGATATAAACATTATCTTCTATAATCATGTTTTTACCCGCGCTTAACTGATAGGCATGACTGATTTTGACACGGGAGCCAAGAAACAATAGCCCTGAAGAACTTTTAAGAAAGGGACGCAGGAAAAACCCCCTGCTGAGTTGAAGGAAACGCCGGCTGCTGATCATAAAAAGGTCCCTCAATGTATAGTTGCTTTCCCATTTGTAATTGGGATCGTTTTTTAGTTTCCGGATGATTTTTTCAATGTACATAACTCGCCTCCTTATTTTTGCTGTACTGCATGATCATACTGATCAGCAATCCGGAAAAAAACCAATTCATATAAGATATATAGGAGGAGGATTCTACTTCGGATGTGAGTAAAGGTATAAATATGGCCACTTTTACCAATAATACCATCATGCATACTTTTCTTTCCCTGCCTTTTAGTTTTGGGAGCCATCGGGTGGCAGTCCTTATAAAAGAAATATAGATGGCCAGATAACATAATAGGGCAAGTACCCCTGCCTGTACCCCAATAATAATAAACTGGTTTTCTCCTCCGGTAGTTTCGCCCAATGAACCACCTACCCTGCCTGATGTACCTAATCCAAGTCCGAATGGACTGCTGAGCATAGAAGTAACACCTTCTATCCATTCTACTACGTGTCCTACACTGGAGGGGTTACTGAAGTTTAAGGTGTTTACAATTACTTCCGCAATTCCATTTGCTTTGTCTTCGAAGCTGGTGATCACCCAGATGAAATAAAGTGCTACTGCTGCTAAGGCCAAATGAATAGTGTGGGTGATATATTTTTTTTTAGTCAGCAGTGCGTAGATGTAAATCACCAGGAAATAACTGGCAAATGGTGCCCTGGAAATGGCGAATACAATACATATAAAACTTGCGCCAAGAGCGAGGAGGCCGGTTAGGTCTGGCTTAAACTTGTTGTCATCCCTAGTGTATAATGCTGCAATAACAGCAAGTGCAATCAGGGTAGCTGCTGCATTCTCCAGGGGATTGGCGAAGAAGCTGGCAAAACGTTTAAATCCTCCTTCAGACTCAAAGGTCCAGCTTAGGCCATAGTTTCCGCTAGGTTCAAAGTTGAAAAAATAATAACTGTAATCAGCGTAGCCTGTTACGGTTTGCAGGTGTTGATTAAATGCTACTTCAAGGCAGATCACAGCTCCGGCGGCAATAGTGAGCAGCATGATATAATTAAAATATTTGTTGATGTAAATTTTAGTAGGATCGAAAAAACGACCGGCAAAATAAACCATTACAAAAAACGAGGTGCTTTTAAAGGCAATCAGACGGTCGAAAAAGGATTGTTCCCCAATAGGTAATATGGCATAAGCGAGGGTATAAGCAAAAAATATAAAAATGAGATAGTCGATCAGATGAAATCTGGGCCTTTTTCTTAGCGAAAGTATATTGATGGTAAGTACTGAAAGAATGATCAGTTCTTTGAAAAACTGAAAAGCCGGAATGATATCTTTCAGACCGAGAGTAAACGCAACAGACATTGCTGTTGTATACATGGAAAGTCCAAAAATAATGAAGAGCAGAAAACCCTGGGTATTTCCCTTTATAATCTCTCTGATAGCGATGATAAAAGAGCATAAAAAGATTAATGGAAAAATAATCATGGGTGAATTGTAGTGTTGCGGTTTAATTTTGGCCAAATTACCTTTTCTGATGTAAAAAAGCCGTCTTTTATGCCATTTATTAAAAATTTTGCTTTTTTACGTCTGCCCCTTAACATAAAATAACAAAGTAGCCCCAGATAATAAGGAGCATTAAAAAGTATCATGAAGGGATAAAAAAGAGGATTGCCAAAGCGCCCTAAAAACCAAATGTGGTTCCTGGAGACGTAATAATGAATAACAGGGCTAAGCGTACCTTCTTTTTCGCGGCTTGTCAATTGTCCGGAAGCCCCTGCTTCATGATAGACTGTTGCTGTAGGAAGATAGTGCAGCTCATGGCCTGCTGCCCGCAGTCTGAATGAAAGCTCTACATCTTCATAATAAAGAAAGAACTGTTTGTTAAATGCGCCTTCTTTTGCCAGTACACTATTTCTAACCAGCATGCAGCAGCCGGTTAGCCATTTTGCACGAATATATTTTACAGGATGGACGGCAGGTATTTTGCGTGCATAAATTTTACCGGTAACCGCGTTAAAGCAACCGTTTCCATTCCATAATTTTGTTTTATCATGCAGCCAGTAGATTGCTGGCTGTACAGCCGCTGCTTTTGGGTGTTCCTGCAAATGTTGTAAAAGCAATTTTACCAGGTCTTCTTCGGTTTCTGTATCATTGTTCAGGATCAGTGAGTACATGTATCCTTGGCTAATGCTATAATTTATAGCTCTGTTATTACCTTCGGCGAAGCCAAGATTGTATTCATTGTCCAGAAAGGTTAACTGAGGAAACTGACTTTTTAATTTTTGTAAAGATCCGTCGGTAGATCCATTATCTGCTATGATAATATCAAATAAGGAGTGGTCACCTACTGCCAGCAAGGAAGAGATGCAGTTGGAAGTATATAAAGGTGTGTTCCAGTTGAGCAGCAGGATAGCAACAGGTTTTTGCATTTTATCGCTAAGTTCTGCAAAATCTTTGAATTCACAACCTGGCTTTTAAAAGTTGTTGGGCCAGGGATGCGGGTGTACTCCCTTATAGTTTAAACTCTGAATAGATTAATTATGTAATTGTATAATTCATCAGTTTGTTGAATCAAAAACAGGGCAATATTTATAAAAATTAGGATTAATTATGTACTCTAGGTCAAATCCAGGAGCAAATCAGCTATAAATTGGAATTATTTATCTTAAATATCATTAGTGCTTAACGTATAAAACACACTAACTAATGTGTAAATGACTTATATTTAATTAGTTAAAAGGTATTTGTTTGATAAAGCCCTCAGTAATACAGATAGTGTGGAATGACTTTGGTATTATAATTGTTAGTGAAACTGCAAATTGGCAGGATATCCGGCTGAAATTGAGGGTGTATTTTAATTAATTAAATATATTTTATGTATATATTAATTAATAATTTAGTAATTATATCTTTGGTTCAGTCCTTAATTGCAAATGGAGGCGTGTTTATTTGAATTTTTTATTTTAAAAAAGACAAAAAATGATTCGGATTACTCTGAATTTAATTTGGATATTTTGATAATGTAACGAATTTGATATACTTTTACCCTAAAAATTGCGTTTTACAGATATTAAGCGTTGAATTTTAAGAAAAGAGTGTGTAAGTAAGGAGGAAATACCTTTAAATAATTGTTTTTACGAGATTTAACAGAAAGGTAATCAAAAAATAATGCCATAAGAGGTTTTAGTGTTTGATTGAAGTGCAGAAAAATACTTTATTTTAGTAAAACACAGTTAATGATAAATGGGATATTGAAATTAGTGAATTTCAATTTTACTTAATAATTATATTGATGTTCTCTTTTTTTAATAAGAAAAATAATATAAGCGATATAGAATGGTTGGGAGTAGATGTACATTCTCATCTTTTACCTGGTATAGATGATGGTGCTCAAAATATGATGCAATCATTAAACTATATCCATCAATTACAAGAACTTGGTTTCTCCAGGTTAATCTGTACGCCACATATTTATAGTGATGTTTATCCTAATACCAAAGAGACAATTTTACCTGTACTGGCTGAAGTAAGATTAGGTGTAAAGAAAGCAGGATGGAGTATAGAAATTGACGCTGCTGCTGAATATATGGCAGATGGTAGCTTTACAGCCGTTGAAGATTTACTTACACTTCCTCAAATGCATATCCTGATAGAGATGTCTTATCTTTCAGAAACTCCTAATATCGATGAGATAATTTTTGACCTCCAGATTAGAGGGTATAAAGTGATTCTTGCACATCCGGAAAGGTATAATTATTATCATGGGAATATCCAACGTTATCAGCGGTTTAAAGAAATTGGCTGTGGTTTGCAGCTTAATCTGTTGGCAATACTCGGTTATTATGGTAAAAGGGTGAAGGTTGCTGCAGAAGAAATTCTAAAAGAAAAATTATATGAATTTGCAGGTACCGATCTGCATCATGAAAAGCATATGATAAACTTGACCGCTGCAATAAGAAATGGCACATTATACAAAATGCTGGGGAAATATGAATTCAGAAATAATGAAGTATTTTCTTTGCCCGGTAAAATTGTGATATAAGGGCCTTGCTAAAAGGTTTTAAATAAAAATAATAAATCATTAAATTTCAAAGTACAGTCTATGAATAATATATACCAAAAAGTTAAGCCATTCCTGATCCTTTTGTGTTTTGGCGTTTTAATGTTGTCCTCGTGCGCAAGCAAAAAAAAGATTGTTTACTTCGCTAACCTGGATTCAACCCAGGTAAAACAAATTCCTATGGCTGTGTACGTGCCGCCTGTCATCGTTACTGATGATATTTTGAACATCACAATACAGACATTAGATGTTGATGCTACTTCAGCACTGAACCAGACTTCTTCAGGGCCAGGTGCTGCAGCGTCTGCTGGCGCCGGAAATGCAAGTGGTGCCGCTGCCGGCGCATCCTCCTCTGCCATCAGTGGTTTTTTGGTGGACCACGATGGAAATGTGGAAATTCCATTATTGGGTGTAGTGAAAGTTGCAGGACTAAACACCACCGAAGCAAAAAACCTTATTAAATCAAAAGCTGCTAAATTTTATAAAGACCCCACTGTACAAGTAAGATTTGGGGCCTATAAAATAACTATCATGGGAGAGGTTGCTAAGCCTGCTTCTTATCTTTTGCCTAATGAAAAAGTGACCGTTCTTGACGCCATATCCCTTGCCGGCGATGTTACTGTTTATGGTAAGTTGAACAATATCTTACTTTTAAGGGATGACGGTGATAAAAAAGATGTGATAAGACTTGACCTTACCTCTTCTACACTGATTTCATCTCCCTACTATTATCTAAAACAAAATGATGTTATTTATGTGGAACCAATTAGAGTAAAGGGCGCTGTAACCAATGCTGCACGTAATCAACTCATTACTATTGGTGTTGCTGTTGCAACTCTTCTTGTTACTATACTTCGCTAATTAGACCAGTGTTTACCTATATTTAATCATATGCCTCCTCAAGAAGATATTTTTGTTGAAAAGAATAAGATCAATTTCAAAGTCCTGAGTTCAACAATGCTGAACAATTGGTACTGGTTCGTCATCTCGTTGATCATCTGCGTTTTCATGTCTTATTTATACCTGCGTTATACGGCTCCTATTTACAAGTCAACGAGTAGAATTTTGATTGCCAGCGATCAAAGCAACACCACGGCAGGAATGGACGCACTGACTCAGGCTTTGGGAGGTAAGGGCTCAGCTAATACTGTTGAAGCTGAAGCTGAGATATTAAAAACGAAGCATTTGATGGAGAAAGTGGCTAGAGATTTAAAGTCTTATATCAGTTATTCCCATAAAGGACAATTAATTTCGGTTAACCTTTATAAATCCTCACCATTCGTACTCAAAATATTTGGGTCTCCTGACAGCATTAAACCTTATACCGTTCAGGTCAAAATGGACGGGGCTAAAGTTAATGTATTTAACGAGGTCATCAATAAACATGTAAGTCTGTATCAGCCATTTATTTTACCAAATCTTGGCAAAGTTGAAATTGAGCCTGGAATTGGTGTTGCTGATAAAAATGCAACTTACATCGTTCAGGTCTCTACTATTGGTCAGTCTGTCGGCGCTTTGATGAAAAATATAGAAGTCAATATTCCTGTGAAGCTGGTAGATATTATCGCTCTGACTTACACCAATCCTTTGCCAAAATTTGGGGAAGATGTTTTGAGTAAATTAATCGACGAGTATATAAAAAGTAATATTGACGACAAAAATAAAATCGCAGACAGTACCATTGCTTTTATAGACAACCGTCTGATTTATGTAAGTCAGGAACTTGGTCATATTGAAGGAGATGTACAAAATTTTAAACAAGAGAATAAAATAGCCGATATAGCTGCTCAATCAACCCTGTTGATCACTTCAACCGGTGATTACAACACACAACATGATCAGGCAGACATCAAATTGAGTGTACTGAATTCTATAGAGAAATTTTTGTTGGATGCCGGTCCAAATCAGAGAATAGTTCCCAGTGGCGCCTTACTAGAAGATCCTTCTTTTGCTGCACTGGTAGACAGGTACAATACGATCGTTTTAGCAAAAGAAAAAGCAAGTCTGAGCCAAACAGAGGACAATCCATATATGCAAGGCCTCAATGGACAAATTGCAGGCGCCAAACAAGATATGTTATCCAGTTTAAGAAGCCTTAAAAAATCTTTAACAATTACAAAATCTAAGATAGATGCACGTTCTGGCGCCTTATCAGGACAAGTGCACAAAGTACCTGCAGTGGAGAGGAAATACCTTGATTTAACCCGGCAACAGGAGATCAAGCAGACTTTATATGTTTTTCTCTTACAAAAAAGAGAAGAAACAGCAATTTCAAAGACATCAAATATTTCTAGCTGTAAGATTATTGAACCGCCTTTATCCGAAGGTCCAATAAGCCCCATCAGGACAAATGTAATGGCTTATGGTGTGATATTTGGGTTGTTTTTACCTTTTGCAATTATTTTCCTGAGGAGTTCAATGGATTCCAGAATCAGCTCTAAGGAACAGGTTGCCGGTCTTACACAAGTGGCAATTATTGGAGAACTTGGGAAAGGCACAATGGAAGATGGTTCAATAGTTGTTTCTCAGGGATCCAGAACGCCGATTTCTGAACAGTTCAGATCATTGAGGACCAACCTTGCTTTCTTTTTAAGCGGAAATGAGAAAACCATATTAATGACATCCAGTATGTCTGGAGAAGGAAAGTCATTTATTGCGCTGAACCTGGCCACTGCAATTGCTATTTCCGGTAAAAAGGTAGTGGTGATGGAGATGGACCTTCGGAAACCAAATCTTTCAAATAAATTAAAGATCACTAATGATGTAGGGTTTACCAATTATATTGTCTCTCCTGAGATTAAAATTGCTGACATTATTAAACCATCAGGTACGAATAGCAATTTATTTTTGATTAGTTCAGGTAATATACCACCCAATCCTACAGAAATTATCCTGAATTCACGCACTGATACGTTAATGGATAGCCTGGTGCATGAATTTGACTATATTATCATAGATGCACCACCAATAGGGATGGTTACAGATGCGCAGCTGTTGAGTAAATATGCAGACCTTACTTTGTATGTGGTAAGGCAAGGCTTTACCATCAAAGACCAATTGGATATTCCTCAGGAAATTTACCGTAATAAGAAAATGAAAAATATAGCTATTCTGATGAATGACGTCAAGAATGATAGTGCTTACGGTTATGGTTACGGCTACGGTATAGACCTTGAGAAAAAAGGATTTTTTGCCAGGATTTTTAATAAATAGTCATGAGGGCCTTCATTAACAAATTGAGTACCGATCCTAAATATGCCAGAGCTTATCAATGGGGTAAACTGATATCGGTAACAGGTTCAGCACAAATGCTCGTGCAGGGACTTGGATTGATCAGCGGGATAATTATTATCAGACTGGTTTCTACTCCTGAATATGCTTTATATACACTAGCGAATACAATGCTTGGAACGATCACTGCTTTAGCTGATGGTGGAATTACGAATGGCGTATTATCCAGTGGAGCTAAAGTGTGGCGGGATAAAGATGAATTGGGCAGTGTTGTGGCTACCGGCATAGCGCTGAGGCAAAAGTTCGCGGTGGGCAGTCTGGCGATTTCCCTGCCAATATTGTTCTATTTATTGATAAAACATCAGGCAGGATGGCTTACAGCCTTAACAATTGCAGTAGCTTTGATACCAGCCTTTTATGCACAGTTGACAGATAGTTTACTGGAGGTGCCTGTTAAACTTAATCAGGATATAGTTGCGCTGCAAAAAAATCAGATATGGGCAAATATATTGCGGTTTGTGATGATTGCCGGCGGACTGTTTTTTCTACCTTTTACTGCCATTGCTGTATTGGCAAATGGTATCCCACGAATTTGGGCTAACATAAAACTGCGCATCATTACCGGAAAATTTGCCAACCTAAATGCCGCGCCAAATCCTGCCGTAAAAAAAGATATTTTGTTTATGGTCAAGCGGACCTTGCCAGGTACAATATATTATTGCATCTCAGGTCAGATTACGATATGGCTAATTTCTGTATATGGGAGCACATCTTCCATTGCTCAGATAGGTGCACTGGGACGGCTGACCACGTTGCTTACCATTTTGACTACACTCTTTGCTACATTGATCATTCCCCGGTTTGCACGCTTGCCAGAGGAAAGAAAACCTTTGTTAACGCGTTTCTTACAGGTATTTTTTATTCTGGCTGTATTGAGTGCGGTCATCTCTGGGATGGTTTATTTATTTCCACATCAGGTCTTGTTTATTTTAGGGAAAGGATATTCTAATTTAAACAAGGAAGTGGTATTAAGTACTTTATCCGGATGTATATCTATGGTAGTTGGTATTATTTACTCTCTTCTTGTTTCAAGGGGATGGATTATTTCTCCGTTGATCAGTATTACACTGAGTATATTGGTTCAGGTTTTATTGATCACCTTCTTCGACTTGTCAAATACAACGAATGTATTAATATATTCCATTATCAATGCGACGTTCGGCTTGTGTATGTACTTTGTATATTTTGCCTATAGAATTATAAAACTGAAGCCTAATGCTTTACCACAAATCTAAATGACTATGGACAATCCAACTTATTCCATTATTATACCAGTTTACAAACGAATTTTTGGGTTTCGTGAGGCTCTTTTGTCTGCACTTAACGTAGTTGGGTGTGGAGAGGTGGTTGTGGTTGATGACAATTCACCGCATGACGAATTTCAGGAAATATGTAACACCTTTCAGGATACCAGGATAAAATATTTTAAAAACTCTTCAAATATCGGGCTCTTTGGAAATTGGAACCATGGAATCTCCTTATCAACAAGTGAATTTGTATCGATATTGTGTAGTGATGATCTTATCGAGCCAGATGCTTATACTTTGTTTCTTGCTGCTTTTCGGGAAAACCCGGAAGTGGATGTTTTCTTTGGTTCGTTTTCTATTTTTACCACAGACAAAGAGAGTGCTAAGACACTGAGGGATTTTCCGTCAGGTAAAATGGATCCTGTTTTTCTGATAAAAGATGCAATAGAAAATGGTCCGGGCTTCTCTGTGCTTTCTATTATTAAAAAATCCAAAGTACAAGAAATGCCTTTCGTGGAAAAACCCCATAGCGGCAATGACTGGCTGTGGATTTATAGTAATGCCTCAGCATTGAATCTTCATTCGGTGAATAAACCTATTAATTTTTGGAGGCGGCACCCTGATCAGGATGCTCAGTCTTCACAAGCTATCACAACAGATTGTTGGCCACTACTGTATATTGATATCGAAAAGCAGCTCAAGCTATTAAATGATCCACAATCTGCAAAAGCCAGGAGAAGGGCAAAAGGAGTGGTGCTATCGTGGTTACTTAACGATTATCAAAAGAGAGAGAATTATTATCCAAGATTGTCCGGAAATACAGCAGTATCTAATTACTTTCTTCAAACTGCATTGGATATTATCCAAAGTGATTGGTTGCTTTCCGGATTATTAAAAGCAAAAGAAGGATCTTCCCTTTATTATCATATCGGAAGGCTAATTCGTAAGAGCGCATATTACCCAAGTATATATTAAAAAATTATTGATGGAGATTGTTAAAAATTCAGCTGTTTGTACACTGTTCGAAGGAAATTATCATTTTGGTGTCGCTTCTCTTGCAAATTCTCTGTTTAAACAGGGTTTCCGAGGCTCCATATATGCTGGTTACCGTGGGAAATTGCCTGTATGGGCCTCAGCAGCGAATTCAGATGTAGCTTTGGATTGGAAAGATGCTGTAACCTTGAAAATCAGTAATGACTTTAACATACATTTTCTCCCATTGGATACAGATTATCACCTCACCAATTATAAGCCTGATTTTATGCTTAAATTATGGGATGGTTTAGCTGCGAGAGCAGATGCCATATATTATTTTGATCCGGATATTGTGATTACTGCCCCGTGGTTCTTTTTTGAAAGATGGGTCGAAAGTGGAGTTGCTTTATGTGAGGATATTAATTCGCCCCTGACAAAGAATCACCCTACGAGGATTGCCTGGAGAAAATATTTTGCTACACTTGATATCACCTTGAAGTTCAAAGACCAAATTTATGTAAATGGGGGGTTTACAGGAGTTGGCCGTAATGATCGCAGCTTTTTGGAGATGTGGAAACGTGTTCAGGAAGGCATGGCACTCACAATCGGAGGACTTAGTAAATCTGCATTTACTACTGGATCACAGTTAGCGGAAGATGCCCAGGGTCCTTTTGCCCCATTCGGTAAAACAGATCAGGATGCTTTAAACGCAACTGTAGAAGCCTGGGATGGTGAAACGAGTTTAATTACACAGGAAGGAATGGGCTTTAGGGCGGGATTAACGATTATGCCTCATGCCCTGGGACAACCCAAACCATGGAACTGGAAAATAATCCGACAATCTATAGGCGGAAAATCACCGCGTTTGGTTGATCGTGAATATTGGAAAAGTGCTGAAGGACCAATAAAGGCCTACTCTGGGGGATATATCAAAAGAAAAAAAATGGCAATGGCATTTGCCATTATATTGAACAGGTTTTATAAAAAATGAAATACATTATTCAACAAGCACTTTTTGTCATTAGATTCCGCTATGGTGCAAAATTCTGCAGCCTGTTCCGTAAAATATGGTTCAGTTTTCTTGGAATGAAGGTTGGGAAAGGAACTGTATTGCCCAAATTATATGTAACCTGGCCCCATCAGGTGAGGATTGGCAGTCAATGTGTTTTGGAGAAAATGATCAGTTTTAAGTTTGACGGCATCAGAAAACCGGGCCCCTGTATCAGAATTGAAGATCACGTATTTATTGGCGCTGGCTGTGAGTTTAATATACGTCTTGGCATAGATGTAGGCGCCGATAGTTTAATTGCTGCGGGCTGCCGGTTTATTGACCACGACCATGGGATTGAGCAGGGAACGCTGATGAGAAACCAGCATGGGCCTGAAAAGGCAATCAGGATAGGCAGTAATGTGTGGCTGGGCTGCAATGTAGTGATTTTGAAAGGTGTGGACATTGGCGACGGTGCTGTAGTTGCTGCAGGTGCTGTGGTGACTAAATCTATTTTGCCCAATGAGATTTGGGGCGGTGTTCCGGCAAAAAAAATTGGAGAGAGAAAATAATTAGTATGATTGATTAATGATGAGGATAACTTTCTTATGCGGTTCCTTAGAACTGGGACGTGATGGTGTTGGTGATTATGTTAGGCGTTTAAGTCTTGACCTGCTTCGCCATGGCCATCTTGTTTCTTTAATTTCAATCAATGACCGTCATATTTCTGCGGTAATAACGGAAGGAGGCCAGCCAGATGATGGTTTGCTTCCTATATTGAGAATACCGGCAGGCTTAGATAAAGCTGAGGGAACACAATTGATCAAAGAACGTATTGATCAGTTTAACCCGGATTGGTTAAGTCTGCAATATGTGCCTTTTTCCTTTGACCCGAAGGGCCTGATCTTTGGCCTGGCTAAAAAGCTTAAGGGAATTGGTAAAGGAAGAAAGTGGCATATCATGTTCCACGAACTGTGGATTGGCATGACGGTGGAAAGTAATACAAAGGAACTGATTTGGGGCGGTTTACAACGTTATCTTGCCGGAAACTTGATAAAGGCATTACAGCCGGCAGTGGTTCATACACATACAGACCTTTATAAAAAACAATTAGAAAAACTTGGCGCTAAAGTAACTTTACTGCCTTTGTTTTCAAATATTTTGGTTTCTCATCCCGGGGTTATCAAAGAAAAAATTAACAGGGATATTGTTATTGATAAAAAAATGGACCTGGTGATTTTTGGCGGTATCCATATAGGTACGCCTATCCATGAATTTGCACAGGAAGTGGCTGATTATGCGAGCCGTCAACAAATTGAAATTAACCTGGTCATTATTGGCAGAGCCGGTAAAGAGCAGGAAAATTGGGTGAGGGAATGGGAAGCTGCGGGATTAAATGTAACACAGTTAGGGGAGCATCCGGCAGAGAAAGTATCCGAATTACTCGAAAAGGCGGTGTTTGGAGTTTTTACTACCCCGATTGCCCTGGTAGAAAAAAGTGGCTCTGTATCAGCTATGCGTGATCACGGGATTCATTTATTGTGCGTTTCCCGGCCATGGACACCAAAGATTAAACTGGCAGAGAACCCTTATCATATCATGGAATATAAAAAAGGGAACCTGGAAAGCTTTTTTAGTACCAAGCCAGATTTTTCGTATGTGCCAACGCTTTCAGCACTATCAGAACAGTTTATTGATAACTTATTGATAATTAATTGATATGGCAGGTTTAGGATTTTTATGGAAAAACAGGGCTAAATTTCCGGTCACTTCGAAACAGTTTTATAAGGCCTGGGCTAAAAGGATAATGTTGTTGTCTTCTTTATCGAAGCGGAACAGGAAGCGTTCAGGGCTGGTAAGAAAAGGCGCGAAGATACATGAGCGTGCAGAGATTGGCGAGGTGAAAGTAGACGGGCATAAAAGTAACCTGACTATTGGCAGCCAGTCTTTTTTAGGCAGGGTAAATATCGCCCTGCATGATGAAGTTATTATTGGGGATAAGGTTTGCATTAACGATGGGGTAGAGATTATTACTGCTTCACATGATGTTTCTGATCCGGAGTGGAAACACGTAAAAGGGAAAGTCATTATAGAAGATTACGCCTGGATTGGAACCGGATCAATGATCCTTCCGGGAGTTACGATTGGGAGAGGTGCCGTAGTTGGTGCCAGAGCTGTAGTGAGTAAGTCGGTTGCACCGGGAGCTATTGTTGTAGGTGTACCTGCTGTTCCGATTGCTAAAAAAAGGGTTGAAGAACTGAATTATGATCCATGTGAATTCCTGGCGGCAAACAGGGCATGGTTAATTGGATAGATAATAGAAAATTATGAAAATTGTTGTAACGCATCCTACGGGGAACCGAAACGTCAGAGCAGTGATCTCGTCATTTGAAGCGGCGGGAGTACTGGCTAAATTTTGTACCACCCTGGCTATGGATCCGGATAGCTTTCTGGTGAGCATCTTGCCGCAAAAATTGCGTAAAGAATTTATCAGAAGGTCTTATCCTGTTAATTTCGCCAATATTCATACCCGGCCTTTGCTGGAATTATCACGCAATATTTTGCCTAAAATAGGATTTAAAGGTGCAATTGCACATGAAACTGGTTTTGCCAGTGTTGATAAAGTATATGGTGACCTGGATAAGGCTACAGCCGCATACCTGTCGGTTTTACTTCATCAGCAGGATGTAGATGCCGTTTACGCTTATGAAGACGGGGCGTTAGAAACATTTACCCGAGCTAAAGCATTGGGGTTAAAATGTATATATGATCTGCCAATTGCTTATTGGGAAACACTGAGAGGTTTAATGTTTGAAGAGGCTGAACGTTTACCTGCCTGGGTGACTACGCTGGGTGGGGCTATTAACGATTCTAAAGAGAAATTGGAACGTAAAACACGAGAGCTGGAGCTGGCCGATGTGGTTGTAGGACCCGGGAAATTTGTTTTGGATTCCCTACCTGCCTGGGCTGAAGGAAAACAGCTGATTATGTCGCCCTTTGGATCGCCGGAAGCCAGGTCCATGACCGAAGTACCGGAAGATCTGGATACCAGCCGCCCTTTGAGGGTGCTCTTTGCTGGTTCCCTGGGACAGAGGAAGGGCTTAGGAGATCTTTTTGCAGCCGTTAAGATGTTAGATCCTAAAAAAATTGAATTGGTAGTAATGGGCTCTTTAATTGCCCCTCTTGAATTTTATAAAAGTGAGCTTTCGAATTTTACTTATGAAAGAGGCCGTCCGAATGCGCAAGTATTGGAACTGATGAGAAGCTGTGATGTTTTTTGTCTGCCTTCAATTGTGGAAGGCCGTGCGCTGGTAATGCAGGAGGCCATGAGCCAGGGTTTGCCCTTGCTGATCACGCCAAATACTGGTGGTGAGGATTTAATCATCGATGGAGAAACAGGCTTTCTTGTGCCCATCCGTTCACCGGAAGCTATCGCAGAAAAATTAAACTGGTATGTCAATAACCGTGAAACAACGAAGATTATGGGGCAAAAAGCAAAGATTCATTCGGCAAAATATACGTGGAAAGGCTATGGAGATCAAATTGTAGCAGAGTTAAGCGGGTTAAATGCAGAATAATAAAGCAATATATAAAAGAAAGGTAAAAACAGATCCGGACCTCTGGTTGAAGAGAGGGGTATGGATATATTTTTTCCTGATTATTTTTGAAGGAGCCCTCAGAAAGTGGGTGTTGCCAGCCGCTGCGACTCCTTTGCTGATTGTGCGAGACCCGGTTGCGATCTGGTTGATCTATAAAATTTGGAACCGGGGTGATTTGCCTTCTTCTCCCTACTTAAAAGTAATGGTCTGGCTAACTATTATTTCTGTTTTTACAGCTTTGATATTTGGCCATGGTAATCTGTTAGTAGCCTTGTTTGGGGCAAGAGTGTTCCTGATCCATTTTCCGTTGATTTGGGTGATAGGTCGGATATTTGACCGTGATGATGTTCTTGATATGGGCCGGGCCTTATTGTGGATGGCCTTGCCTATGGCTGTATTAATAGCCTTGCAGTTTTACAGCCCTCAAACTTCTTTTGTAAATCGGGGAATTGGTGGCGACCTTGCTGGTGGAGGCTTTAGCGGTGCCAATGGATTTTTCCGGCCGCCTGGAACGTTCTCTTTTACAAATGGTACACACCTTTTCTTTGCATTAACGGGTAGTTTTCTGTTCTATTTTTGGTTAAATCCGAAAGGAACTAATAAATTACTGATGTACGCTGCAACTATTGCGTTGATTGCTGCTATACCACTATCCATCAGCAGAAGTCTGACCTTTTTTTTGGGCGTGATCCTGATCTTTATGATGGTTTCTGTAGTTCGCAAGCCCGCAAATTTAATGCGGATGATTTTTGCGATAGTTGGGTTTGCGCTTGTACTACTCATATTGAGTAAGGTTAGCTTTTTTCAGACTGCAACGGATGCGTTCTTTCAGCGCTTTACAAATGCCGCCGATAGTGAAGGCGGTTTAAATGGAACACTGGGTGACCGTTATATTGGCCTGATGGTTAAGGCAGTATCTAATTCTGCCGAGCAACCTTTTTTTGGTTATGGTTTAGGAATGGGCACCAATGTGGGCAGTATGCTGCTTACAGGGAGCAGAACTTTCCTGATTTCTGAAGAGGAATGGGGTCGGGTAATTGGTGAAATGGGCACTCTAATTGGCTTGTCTGTAATTTTTATCAGAGTGGCTTTGAGCGTAAAAATGTTTATTGCCAGTTATTTCCGGATGGTGAAGGGGGACATGTTACCCTGGATGTTGGTTAGTTATGGTTTGTTATTAATTCCTCAGGGACAATGGGCGCAACCAACTAACCTGGGCTTTAGCATTCTGATCGGCGGGCTCATTTTTGCATCTATGAATGGAAAAACAAGAGATATAGCTGAAGGAGCGGAGGATAAAACGAAGTTAACCGATACGCAGCCTTTAGCAGTTAAACAATATTTGAAACCGGCATAAGCCATAAACACATTCTATCAATGAAAATTGTCTTTTTTGCTCATCCTTTGTTTCTTGGCTCACAGAGCATGCCCCGTTTTGTCAATATGCTGGCGGAAGGTATGCAGGGTCGTGGGCATGAGGTGGAGGTCTGGCGGCCAGAACCATTGTTTAGAAATGTACCGGTAAATGGCTTAAAAAAATGGCTGGGATATATCGACCAATACCTGGTATTCCCACAGCAGGCAAAACGAAAGATAAAACAACATACCGCTGACGTTATCTATGTGTTGACGGATCACGCTCTTGGGCCATATGTGCCGTTGGTCGCAAACCGTCCGCATGTGATTCATTGTCATGATTTTTTAGCACAGGCTTCGGCTAAGGGTGTTTACCCGCAGAATATAACATCGGCCACTGGTATTAAATATCAGTCCTATATACATCAGGGTTACAATCAGGGCAGGAATTTTATTTCGGTTTCTGAAAAAACAAAAGCGGACCTGGCCATCTACCTTGATCATCCTGCTAAAAGATCTGAGGTGGTTTATAATGGATTAAACCCTGCTTATGTTGCTTTGCCTGTAACTTCTTCGCGGCTTGCACTGGGCAAAGCTTTTAATTTAGACCTGATACAGGGTTACATTCTCCATGTTGGAGGTAACCAGTGGTATAAAAACAGGACTGGCGTAATTGCCATTTATGATCAATGGCGAAAGAAATATGGAAAGCAACTGCCCTTAGTGCTTATCGGGCAGAAGGCTTCCGCATCATTATTAAAAAAATGGGAGGCTTCACTTTATAAAAATGATATTCACTTCTTTTCTGGTGTGGATGACGAGTCTGTACGGCTGGCTTATGCGGGAGCATCAGTTTTTCTATTTCCATCTATAGCTGAAGGATTTGGCTGGCCTATCGCTGAAGCAATGGCTTCTGGTACTGTAGTAGTGACAACCAATGAAGCTCCGATGCTGGAAGTGGCAGGTGAGGCTGCTTTTTTGATTGCTGCCAAACCGGTTAAAGAAGAACTGGAAGAAGACTGGGCAGCACAGTCTGCAGCGGTGCTGGAAGATGCCCTGACACTGAATGAAGCGCAACGGAATGAATGGCTGAAGAAAGGTTTTCAACAGATAAAGAAATTTAAGTTAACAGATGCGCTTGACCGGATAGAAAAGATCTATAAGAAAGTACTAAATGATAATTAAGCAATGAAGATATTACACATCGTTCCTTCTTATAAACCGGCATATATTTATGGTGGGCCAATTGAGTCTGTCTCTAAGTTATGTGAGGGACTGGCACTAGCTGGCCATCAGGTAGATGTTTTTACCACTACGGCCAATGGAGAAACAGAACTGGATGTAGAAGCGGGCATTCCGCAAATGGTGGATGGTGTGACTGTCACTTACTTTAAAAGAATTACAAAAGACCCTACACACATTTCTCCCGACCTGTGGAAGCACTTATATGCGAATGTTAAAAACTATGATATTGTAAATATTCAATCCTGGTGGAATATCCTGGTGATTATTGCGGCCTGTATCTGCCATCTGAAAAAAGTTAAAGTAGTGGTTACGCCAAGAGGGATGCTGAGCGAATATATTTTTGAATCAGGAAGCAGTAAAGCAAAAAAGCTCATTCATGCAACTATTGGAAGGTCTGCTTTGGCTAAGAGCTGGTTCCACGCTACCGCAGAAGCTGAATATGAGGAATGCAGGAAGATCATTAAGGATTGGAAAGGATTTGTGCAGCCGAATATTATCACTTTACCTGATATTCCTTTGGTAAAGCAGGCAAATAATGTTTTTACGCTGATTTTCATGTCACGCGTGCATCCGAAAAAGGGTATCGAAATTTTATTGCACGCCCTGAGCAGGCTTCCTTTTGAAGCGGCCTTAAAGATTGCAGGTTCTGGTGAAGACAGTTATATGGAAGAATTAAAACAGCTGGCAGCAAACCTGAAAATTACTGAAAAGATAGAATGGATGGGATGGGTAGACCGTGACCATAAGTTCAAAGCTTTAATGGATGCAGATCTATTTGCACTGGTTTCTCACAATGAAAACTTTGCCAATGTAGTGATAGAATCCCTGCATATGGGAACGCCGGTACTTGTTTCTGAAGAGGTTGCCCTTTCTGCATTTGTGCAACGTAAAGATGTAGGCTGGGTTTCATCGCTGGATGTAGTGGATGTAGTAGAAAAACTGACTATTGCGAAAAATGACCGGGAGAAGCTGGAGCGGATCAGAGCAACGGGCAGGGCAGTGATTGAAGAAAATTTTTCGCCCCTTAAGCTGGTGAATAATTATGTGGAAGAATACCAGCGGGTTATTAATAGCTAAGGGTAAGATTGAATAATGATATTAAAAAAATTAAAATAATTATGCTTAATTCTACTGTTTTACAAGCCTTAATTTTAACAAAGAACGAAGAACCAAACCTGAAGAGGGTACTGGATAAATTGACCTGGCTGGAAAAAGTGGTAATTCTGGATAGCCATAGTACAGATGCGACACTAGAAATAGCCGCTGGTTTTCCTAATGTTACACTTGTTCAGCGTCCTTTTGATACGCATGGCAAACAATGGAATTTTGGGCTTTCCCTATTGGATAGTGAATGGGTATTGAGCCTTGATGCTGATTATGTATTGCCGGACGATTTTATTGCGGAGACAAAAAAGTATGTAAAGGGAGGTAATAAAGCAGCCTATGAAACTAATTTTAAGTTTCTGGTTTTTGGAAAACCTTTAATGAAGGACAATACCACCCCGAGACCTGTTTTGTTTAAAAAAGCCTTATGCTCTTATTTTGATGACGGACATACCCAGCGTTTACAGATTGGGGGAGAAACCGGCATGTATAAAGCAGTGATCTTACACGATGACAGAAAGTCGTTAAGCAGATGGCTGAGTAACCAGGATGGTTATGCGATTAAAGAATGCAATAAGCTGATCAGCAGTTCTGGTGAAGGCTTGCCTTTAAGTTCAAAAATCCGCAAGACTAAAGTATTTGCACCTTTTATTGTGTTTTTTTATTCGCTTTTTGTAAAAGGATTGATTTTTAATGGATGGAGAGGATGGCATTATACGCTGCAGCGCACGATGGTGGAAATTATTCTTGCACTGCGGTTAATAGAAGAAGAAAAATTGAAAAAAGATACGGAGGGATAGGTAAATGGAGACAGGATCTTATAGCTCAAAAGTAAATCTGGCCGGTTTTAATGCTGCAATAGGCTTAGATCGTGGTGCTGGTAAATTAAAAGAGATCAGCTGGTATTTTATTAAAATGATTTTCTTTTTATCTGCTATGCCATGGCCTAATTCCTTAAAGTGCAGTTTGCTAAGGCTTTTTGGTGCCAAAGTTGGTTCCGGCGTGATTATCAAACCCAGGGTAAACATTCATTTTCCCTGGAAGCTGGTAACAGGCAATGATGTATGGATAGGCGAAGAGGCCTTTTTGCTGAATTTCGAGCCTTTAATTATTGGGGATAATGTTTGCATCTCTCAAAGAGCTTTTTTATGTGGTGGAAACCATGATTTTCGGGTACCTGAGATGCCCTATAGAAATGGTCCGATTACGTTGATGAACGGTAGCTGGATAGGTGCTTCGGTATTTGTTTCACCAGGGGTAATCATTGGTACAGACAGTGTAATTACTGCCGGCTCTGTAGTAACAGGAAGTGTAGAATCAAATGGAATTTATAAGGGAAATCCTTTAGTTTATATTAAACCAAGATGGAAGTAAAGAAGAGGATATTAGTTTTAGGCATCAACTGCTTTCCGGAGCTTACCGGTATAGGCAAATATACAGGTGAAATGATTACATGGCTGGCAGAAAACGGCCATCAAACAACTATGGTGACTGGATTTCCCTATTATCCGAACTGGAAGGTGCAAAAGCCCTATACTGGAAAGGGATACAAAAAGGAAAAGTTGCATGAAGACAACCTAACCATTTACAGATGCCCATTATATGTTCCAGCAAATCCTTCAGGCCTTAAAAGATTGATCCACGAATCAGTATTTTTTATTTCTGCAGGTTTTGTTGTATTCACTTTGCTGTTCAAGAAGAAACAAGATATTATTTTCGCTATTGCCCCCCCATTTCACCTGGCTATTTTAGCGCTGTTTTACCGTTTTTTCAGGGGCGGGCGGGTAGTTTACCATGTTCAGGATTTGCAAATAGAGGCAGCAAGGGAATTAAATATGCTGAAGCCCTGGATGTTTGAGTGGCTGTTTTCCATAGAGTTTTTTATTTTGAGAAAAATGGATTTCGTGAGCACGATTTCTGAAGGAATGATGGCAAGGCTGGCAAAGAAGATACCTAAAAAGATTATGTTTTTTCCTAACTGGGTAGATACGGAAAGCTTTTATCCGCTTCCTGACAGGAATTTATTAAAATTGAAGTGGGGCTATAAACAAGAGGATCATATTGTACTTTACTCTGGTAGTATAGGTGAAAAACAGGGGCTGGACAGCTTAATAAGAATTGCTGATAATCTCAAAGAAAAAGAGAACATTAAGTTTTTAATCTGTGGTACTGGTCCGTATAAGCAGGAATTGATGCGAATGGCAGAAGAGAAAATGTTAAAAAACATTGCATTTTTACCTTTACAGGGATACGATGTGTTCAACGAGTTTTTGAATATGGCCGATGTACACCTGGTTTTGCAGAAAGCTAATGCAAGCGATTTAGTAATGCCTTCTAAGCTAACTTCTATACTGGCTGTGGGAGGCTTGGCCCTGGTAACAGCAAACCCGGGTACCACGTTATATGATGTGATCAGAGCCCATGAAATGGGAGTGGTAATTGAAGCAGAAGATGAGGAACTTCTGGCTAAGGCAATTGTTTACATTGCAGAGAATGATCATGAAAAATTCCGTGCAAATGCAAGGAAATACGCAGAACAATACTTAGATAAACGTAATATCCTGCCTAAGATGTTGGCTGATATATCCCAAACGAAAAAATAGAAATTTGATTACATAACTACCCGCCATGAAGAAATTTTTAACTATTATACTCTTACTTTCGCTTCAATCCAGGCTCCACGCGCAGTTTTTAGATTCTTTACAAATAAAAGCAGGAACCTCGGCATCAATAGCCAGCAGGGATTATTTGCCACTGTGGTTACAAGCGAATCAATTCGGTACGGTCGCTGACCGAAAATCTGATTTTACCACGCATTTGAGTTTGTACAATTCCAACCGGATAGGTAATGCACCTACTGTTTATGATAATCAAGGTGATGACCATGCTTTATATATCAGCTATGGATTAGATGCCTATAACAACGACCACTTACAAAAGACTTTTTTCGAACAGGCTTTTGTAAAAGCTAAGTATAGGAAACTAACCTTAAGTATGGGTAGGTTTGAGCAGATTATTGGTGAGGTAGACCATGACTTATCTTCAGGGTCTTTAGGAGTAAGTAGTAATGCACGCCCTATACCACAACTCAATTTGTCATTGGATTACACAGATATACCATTTACCAATGGCTGGTTTCAATTTAAATTTATGTTTACACACGGCTGGATGGGAAATGACCAGTTTCTTCAACATGCCTTTTTACATGAAGATAATTTATATGTAAGGTTTGGTAAACATAAACTGAAACTTTATCTGGGCATACAGCACTATGCTGTATGGGGAGGTGAGAGAGCTGGATTCTATGATCTGGATAGATCATTAAAAGGATTTTTCCAGGTAATATCTGGTATTTCTGCTAATGATGGCAGTACAAATGGTGAAAAACTGACTAACAGACCTGGTGACCAGAGAGGTGTAGTAGAAGGCGGTGCTGAATGGGAAAATGATAATGTTAAATTTCAGCTGAATGCACAAATGCCATTTGATACCGGTCAGGGTTTAACCTACAGAAATATTGATCATTTGGTGAGCTTGAATATCTATAATAAACAACCTGATGCAATCTTTAAGAAATTAGTTCTGGAGTTTATTTATACGAAACAGATGAATGATTTTTATGCCCTCCAGTACAGGGAAAGTTATTACAATAACGGTGTATACCGTACAGGATGGGAGTATGATGACCACATCATCGGAACGCCATTATTTATCAACAGGGTAAGAGCGCAGGATTATTTTCCTGATGTAAAACCATTTAACTGGAATGGCCCTACCAGTTTGATACTGCCATTTAGTAATATTGTAAGTAATAGAACGGTTGGCGGTCATGTTGGAACTGTTTTAGCTTTGACCAGAAATTTA
This sequence comes from Pedobacter sp. L105, assembly GCF_009765875.1. GTDB lineage: Bacteria > Bacteroidota > Bacteroidia > Sphingobacteriales > Sphingobacteriaceae > Pedobacter. The sequence continues at coordinate 418,339 of NZ_LMUP01000008.1, read as the reverse complement.
ACCAGTAAAACTATGCTGACTTATACCCAAAATTATGGAAATTATAATGTGACTTATTTTGACAAGTATAAGGCACAGTTCTATAGTTTAGAGGAACTAAACTACAGCTTTAAGCATTCACCATTATCTGTAAAAGCCAGCTTTGCCTATGATGCAGGAGATCTTTCCCAGAATTTCGGGTCAATGATCGGTATTCAGTGGCAGTTTAGAAAATAAGCGTCTAGTTCATGCTACATTCAGGATATTATATATTCGATAATGTCCTGAATGATGAATAATATATTAATTAGTGGTTGATGATTTAATGAATTATTTGTTCTTTACTTTTAAATATTTCAAAAATTGGCGAGTTTTTTAAAATATTATGTATAATATTTTATGTTAAACTTTATTCCTCCTCACTGGTATAATTCTTGTTACATAATTTAGTATTTTTAAGCGTAAATTCCTAAAAGCTCTATCCATGCCAATACAAACCCGTTACCTTTATTTGTTGAAGTATATTCTGCCAATCACAGATGTATTAATGCTAAATATCGTATACATAAGTGCCTATTATTTTACAGCATATTTGGGGAAGGGGTTAAATGAAGAATTGCAAAGACATTACCTGGTTGTATGTAATCTTTTATGGTTGTTCAATACGGCTGTATTTGGATTATATTCGGAATATAATGCCAGAAAGATAGAGCGTATTTACCGGGGTACGGTGAAGAGCTTATTGTTACATTTTGTTCTTTTCTCCATTTATCTGTTGTTTGCAAAAGACTACGAATTTTCAAGAAGCTTTTTATTATTCTTCTATATTTTCCTTTTCCTGGCTTTTATGGCCAACAGGTTTATAGGAACTTATATCCAGCATGTGCTGATCAATAAATTTAATAGCACCAGAAAAGTTGCTGTATTAGGGAATAATGATACCGGCATAAGGCTTGTTAACTATCTTCAAAAACAAAGGAACGTAGATTTCTATGGTATTGTTGGTGATGATGAATGTATTTACGGAGATGGTAACGGAACTATTTCGCTTTCCGCCTGCGAAAAATTACAGGAAGCTGCTGCCTATGGTGTTAAAGATGTATACGTGTCTGTTGCTCCTTCCAGAATGCATGAAATTGGCCCGCTTATCTTAGAGGCTGATAAACAGCTGTTGCGTTTAAAATTCATTCCCGATCTTGCAGGTGCTTTGGCCGCGCCTTATACCATCAGTTATATGGGAGGAGAGTTTCCAATCATTACGCTTCGAAATGAACCATTGGAGTCTATGCCCAACCGTTTCAAAAAAAGGGCATTTGATGTAATCTTTAGTTCGCTGGTTATCGTATTTGTATTGAGCTGGCTATATCCAATTATTGCCTTGTTAATTAAGATGCAGAGTAAAGGCCCTGTTTTGTTTAAACAGGAAAGAAGCGGGATCAATGATCAGCCATTCTGGTGTTATAAGTTCAGAAGTATGCGGATGAATAATGACAGTGATAAAAAGCAGGCTACCAAAGGCGATTCCAGAATCACTTCTGTTGGCCGTTTTTTACGTAAAAGCAGTCTGGATGAAATGCCACAGTTTTTTAATGTATTTTTAGGAAATATGAGTGTAGTGGGGCCCAGGCCGCATATGTTACGCCACACAGAAGAGTATAAAAAGATCATCAGCCAGTATATGGTAAGACAGTTTATGAAACCTGGTATTACAGGATGGGCCCAGGTACATGGTTTTAGGGGAGAGACCAAAGATGATTCGGCAATGGAAAAAAGGGTGGAACATGATATCTGGTACCTTGAACACTGGAGCAGTATGCTGGATGTGAGAATTATATTTATGACAATTATCAATGTTTTCCATGGCGAGGAAAATGCTTATTAATGAACGCCCTAGCAATTATACTACGTTAATTATAAAATATGTCTGAAATTAAACCTTCTTTAGTAATTCTGGCGGCTGGAATGGCCAGCCGGTATGGTGGAAACAAACAAACTGAATCTTTTGGCCCTTCTGGTGAGACTATCATGGAATATTCTATCTATGATGCCATTAAAGCGGGTTTTGGTAAAGTTATCTTTATCATACGCGAAGAATTTGCTGATTCATTTAAAGCGATCATCGAGCCCAAATTGGCCGGAAAAATCGCTACAGACTACGTTTATCAATCTTTAGAAAGTTTTAGCGGAGGACGTGCAGTTCCGGAAGGCAGAACTAAACCTTTTGGTACCATGCATGCCCTTTTATGCTGTAAAGATGTATTAGATGCCCCATTTGCTGTAATCAACGCTGATGATTTTTATGGATTTGATGCTTTCAAACAGGCGAATGATTTTTTGGTTGACGGCATTGAAAAAGGTAAATTTGCCTGTATAGGTTATGAGCTGAAAAATACATTGAGTGACAATGGTTCTGTAACCAGGGGAGAGATCAATGTAGACGCGGAGAAAAATATTGTAAGCATTACCGAACGTAAAGAGATCTACAAAAAGAATGGTAAAGCTTTTACACCTGATGGAGAAACTGATGTAGAATTGCCTTTAGATACAAAGGTGAGTATGAACTTTTTCTGTTTCACACCTGATTTTGTAAACTGGTCTGAAGAAGAATATTACAAGTTCCGTGATGCTAATGCTACCGAATTAAAAGCAGAGTTCCTGATCCCTGAAGTGGCAGATATCCTGATTAAATCTGGCGAAGGCGTTGTCAAAATGATCCCAACTGAAGCAGTATGGTTTGGCGTTACCTTTAAAGAAGATGCGCCTGTAGTAAAAGCACAATTGCAGCACTTAATAGATAGTAAAGTATATCCTGCAGATTTGTGGGCTTAAGATAAAAAATAAGGAAAATCCGGGCAGCTTTATTGTTGTCCGGATTTTTTTTATCCAATTAAAAGCAATAACAGTATAGATGCTGCAGGTAATAATATTGACCAGTTAAAGTCATAAATAGGTTTGAAACTCTGTGGTGTCAAAGGATAATGAAAAACGATCCATTCCCCGATCTGGCGAAGCAGCTCTTTATCTGTGATTTCGTGGGAATACCATAAAACTTCATTTTCTTTTTTGACGGGCTGTGCCCTTCCCAGAAATTCGTGGTTAAGATAGACCGAAAATTGCGAGTAGTCCTCTTTAGTAGGTTCTACGAGCAACGGGCCAACATAATGCCGGCTCATCACTTCAATCCTTAAGGTGTTCATATGTTTAATATTTGGAGATATAAGGTTAAGCAATAAACGTAATCAAAGCAAGCACGGATCGATGTTTTCGACGAATTTTTTGTTTTTGGGACAAATAATCTTTAGCGTTAATGATTTAACGGTTTAGCAGTCTTTTTATTCGCTTTCATTAATAATTCCGGTAATAATTTTGTTCAATTTTGCTGCGGATAACACCAGATAGGTTAGATTATTGTTTGGTCCAGAAACTCAGTGCTTCACTCTGGCTGTATTTTACCTTTTTGTAGGTTGCAGGTACATAGTTATCAGGGCAGTGGAACGTGACCAGACGGGTTCCCGCAGTCCTCTCTTCCAGCAATTCGTAAAATTGTGAAAGATATTCTTCGTAGAGCTCTGCTGAAGACTGTATGAGATTATCTATAGGTTTGTAATGAGAGATATTTTCACTGAAGGAATTGTAAAAATAAAAATGATCATATGCGTTCATATCCAGTTCATTAAAATTAGCATGAATAAAATTCGCATTGGTCAAATTTGTTGCATTTTGGGCAATTAATGCCTCGTCTACCAGCGATTTTCTCTGTTCTACACCGTTGAATATGTGTGCCGGAAAAAAATGTGCTGCAACCAGACAGAATTTTCCTACCCCGCTGCCGATGTCCATGATTTGATTTCCGGCTCCGCCGGTTAAATGCGCAGCAGCTTTTTTAGCGGTCTCAATAGGAGTCCAGTGAACGGATGACAGCTGTTGCGCCCTTAAAGAGTACAAACCATCAAATGCTGCATCATTTAAAAATCTTTCACGAAGTTCCATAGGTTTGTTCTTCTGAGTACGGGAATACAAAATTAGTAAATGGTTGGGCCTGAATCTAAAAAAATGGAGTAACTTTTGCTAAGTTATATTAAAATCTTCAAACCCTTATGGCTGGAAACGAACCTTCCGTGGTTATTTTGGTTGCCGGAATGGCAAACTGTTGCAATGGTAATACTATTCAAGGTGCTTATCCTGTTAACCTTTGGAAATAGAAATGCTGGCGTTAAAAGAATACTGGTGGAAGGCTAAGGGCTTTATGGAAAGAGCTATACTAAGGAACGCAGATCCTTCTGAGGATGATCATGTGTTCTGGAGAAAAAAGCTTTTTACAAATATGATCAGCTATGGTTTTATCGTTAGTATCATAGGCTTTGGTTCCTCCATGACTTTTGGTATTTTTGCAGGGAGCTCTGTAGTACAGTGGCTAAATATCGTTTTCATTTTTGCGCTGTTATCTATTATATTCAATAAAAAAATTATGATCCAAACCAGAAAAATACTGGCCTTGTTTCTTTTATACGTACTGGCGATCGTCTACATTGCCGTATTGGGCTCTGAAGGCCCTGGCGTATTGTATTTGATTATTATTACTATTTTCTCTGCCATGCTTTTCCCGCGTCCTACGGCCTATTGGCTTGTTGGGTTAAACGTACTGATCTGTGCAGGTTTTGGTGCTGTGATCCAATACAAGTTATTTGATAGCCCGCTGGTTGAAAGTTATGATTTACCGTTGTGGGCATCCTATTCAGGAAATTTTATTTTTGTGAGTCTGATCAGTGTAATGCTGGTGAGTAAAGTATTGAGTGGTTTAGAGCAAACTATAAAAAAGGAAGCTACATTGGTTTCCAAACTGGATGCGTCTGAGAAATATTACCGCACAACTTTTGAAGCCAATCCGGTACCGATGTATGTATTTGATATGGAAGACGGTCGTTTTTTACATGTTAACGATGCTGCATGTGCTAAATATGGCTACAGTAAAGAAGAATTTCTGCAAATGAATATCCGGGATATCCGTCCCCAGACGGAGAGCAGTAAATTGCTGGACATGAACAGCATGATCCGGAACAGGAACTATACAGGGGTACTGATCCATGTAAACAAGAATAATGAAGTTTTTCCGGTAGAGATAGAAACCAATGTAATCAGTTTTAAAGACCGTGAAGCAAGGCTGGTATTAGCAACAGATGTATCTGAACGGATTAATTATATTCAAAAAATTGAACGTCAGAATCAGGATCTTAAAGAAATTGCCTGGATGCAAAGTCACATGGTGAGGGCTCCACTGGCTAATATTATGAGTCTGACAGATTTCCTGATCAAATATCCTGGTGAGGACACCCAGGAAACACTCGACTTTTTAAAAGACTCTTCCCAAAAGTTAAATGCTGCGATAAAATCAATCGTATTGCAGGCAGATGGCTCCGGATTAGCCGGCTAATCCGTTTTTGGAGAATTTATTCTTTTTATCTTATCGATAGCGATGTTCTGCTATATAATCGTGATATTGTATATTATTGCTTTATAGATGGTTTTCTTTTTTACAAAAAGAACCAATCTTATACCTAGATTTGTACGGTCAATAATATTGATAGAGAAAGCTTATGATTAATACCCCATCACTTAATAATGAAGCTGAAAGAATAGCGGCGCTATATGTGTTGGAAGTTTTGGATACAGGGGAAGAGGAAGAGTTTGATAACATTGTTAAGCTGGCTTCCATCTTAACCCAGTCGCCTGTTTCTGCTATTACATTTATAGATCAAAACAGGATATGGTATAAAGCAAAACTGGGCATTGGACTAAATGAAACAAGCCGGGAAAATCCTGCGGCTGACCAATATCCTTTTTATGTTGCTGTACCTATTATAGTTGGCAAAAATTTGATTATTGGCCATTTAAGCGTGGCCGGACACTCTTCTGTTGTATTGACCAGCGATCAGCACAAAGGACTCGTGCTGCTGGCAGAACAGGTTGTTACACTGCTGCAGCTGAGAATGCCCGTAATCAATAACAGTATCAAAGAGTTTTACGAAAGTATCCTGAATAATATACCAACTGACATTGTGGTTTTTGATTCAGACCACAGATATCTTTTTGTTAATCCGGGGGCCATTAAAAATGAAGAATACCGGAAAAATATCATTGGTATGGACGATTTTGAATATGCGGCCTATAGAAACCGCGATCCGCAGATCGCAGTAGAAAGACGTGCCCAGTTCATGGAAGTCAAAAATACAGGTAAAGCTATTGTTTGGGAAGAGAGCATGACCAATCCCGAAGGTAAGGTGATCACTTTCCTGCGCAGAATGTTTCCTATGCATGATGAACAGGGTAAGTTTATCATGGTTATTGGATTTGGGGTAGATATTACCGAACGTAAACTGCTTGAAGAAAAGCAGAGCCGGATTATGGGGCAGCTGGCTATGCAGAATACGCAGCTGATGGATTTTTGCAATGTGGTTTCACATAATCTGAGAGGACCGCTGATCAATATGGCTATGCTGACCGAGTTTATACAGGAAGCTGAAGATGCAGAAGAACAGAAATTGCTGGTTTCCAAGTTGGAACCGGTAATCGAAAACCTGAAAAGTACTTTTAATGAATTGGTAGAGTCTATTCAGATCAGACAGGATATCAGTGTACAATCAGACAAGTTGAGTTTTAACAGTTGCCTGCAGGAGGCGCTGGATGGGTTGAATGAAGAAGTTAAAAAATCAAGCGCTGAAATTTTTATTGATTTCGAAGATGCCCCCGTAGTAGTTTATCCGCATAAATACCTGGCCAGTATATTTTATAACCTGATTAGCAATGCGATTAAATATCATTCTCCTGAAAGAAGGCTTTCGCTTAACCTGGCTTCAAAAATAAAAGAAGGGAATATTGTACTAACCATACAGGATAATGGATTGGGAATAGATCTGGTTAAACATAAAAACAATATTTTTAAAATAGGGAAAGTATTTCACCGCCATCCTGACGCAAAGGGCCTGGGTCTTTTTATGACTAAAACACAGGTAGAGGCTATGGGTGGGAGAATCTGGGTAGATAGTCTCCCTGGGCTGGGATCTACATTCTCTGTGGAATTTGTTAACCAAAATATGAATTGATCATGAAGAAAGTTTACTTGATTGACGACGATGATATTTATGTGTTCCTGACTAAAAAAACCATTTTAAGGGTAAAACAGGACGTAGAGGTAGAAGTTTTTTCTGATGGGTTGCAAGCTATTACCCATCTTAAGGAAATCAAGGAGCAGCCTGAGTTATTGCCCGACGTTATCTTTCTGGACCTGAATATGCCTGTAATGGACGGATGGGAGTTTTTAGAAGAGTATGCGGCTATATCATCTTCTTTTTCCAGGGAAAACCAGTTATACATTGTTTCTTCTTCCATCTCTCCCCATGAGATAGAACGCGCTAAAAATATCCCTGAAGTTTCCGAATTCATTATTAAGCCTTTGGTTAAGGAAAAATTTATAGAGATACTCGAAAATTTATAAGGTGTATCTTGTTGGTTTTTAGGGCTTTATTTTTAATTTTAAAAAGGAATAAATTTCAAAGAAAAATTTCTTAAAACACATCGAAATATTTAGTTTAGGGAATGTTTGAAAGGGATTCCGTTAATCTTAATATTTTAAAAAAAAGGGCATTTAATCTACGATGGGCTACTGTACAGGAAGGGGTAATTCCGCTGACGGCGGCAGATCCTGATTTTCCGAGTGCCCCCGAAATTGCGGAAGCTATTATTCGTTTTACCAAAGACAGGTATCTCTCCTATGGGCCACCTGCGGGGCTGCCTGAGTTCAAGGAAAGTGTAGCCCGGTATTTTGCTGTTAAAAGGTTGATACCTGCTGTTCCTGAATTTATCTTCCCGGTAGATAGTGCCGCTTTTGGTATTTATCTAACCTGCAAAGCTTTTTTGAACCCCGGTGATGAAGCTATCATATTTGATCCCGTAGATTTTCTTTTCAGATATTCCATTGAGGCAGTTGACGGTATTGCTGTTCCATTTGCAATTCCTCCGGGACCCGCACCAGTTGATTTTGAAAGGTTTGAAAAATTGATTTCAAACAAAACTAAATTGATTTGCCTGTGTAATCCGCTGAACCCAACAGGGAAGGTTTTTACCCGGGAAGAACTCCTTAAAATTGCCGGACTAGCCAGTAAATATAACCTGGTTATTTTATCTGATGAGATTTGGAGTGACATTGTTTATTCCCCTCATTTGTACACCAGTATCGCTTCCCTCAATGAGGAGGCCCGTAACCTTACGGTAACAGTAACGGGTTACAGCAAATCGTATGGGTTGGCCGGATTAAGAATAGGTGCTGTCATGGCAGGTAATCAGGTGCACTATGATCGCCTTTTCGAAGTTTCTTTACATGGCTCTACGATACATGGCGCCAATGTCCTTTCGCAAATTGCTGCAACAACAGCGCTAAATGAGTGTGATTACTGGCTGAATGATTTTCTGTGTCACCTTCAGCAAATGAGGGATTTATGTGACCGGGAACTAAATTCGATCCATGGATTTCATTGTATTCCTCCGGAAGGTTGTTATGTAGCCTTTACCAATATCAGGGGTACAAGTAAAAGCAGCCTGGAAATTTATCAGCTTTTGCTGGAAAAGGCCAAAGTAGCTGTAGTTCCGGGTGCAAAAGAGTGGTTTGGTGAAGGTGCAGAAGGATATATCAGAATGAGTTTTGCCACTTCGGAAGCCATTCTTGGAGAGGCATTACATAGGGTGAAAAGTACGATCAATTCTCTATGAAGGTAGTGGTTATTGGGGGCGGTATAGCCGGGTTATGTATAGGGATTTATCTGCATAAAAATAATATTGACGTTTCCGTTAATGAAAAACAGGTCTACACTGCAGTTGGCGGCCACGCGTTTTTGATGCATCACGATGGGGCTGCGGTATTGAAAGAAATTGCAGCGGGATCGGATTGTTTTCTGCCTGGTAAACTGGTAAATACTTTTGTTTTTAAAGACCCGGACGGACAGGTGATCATTGAACAAAAAGTGGAAGACTGGCAGTGTTTTAAACGCACCGATTTGCTCGAGTGTTTAACTGCATTGTTGCCACAGGAGCATTTGAAAAATGACCGCGTTTTCTCTCATTTTGTTTATGAAGGTGAAAAAATTGTAGCCGCATCTTTTCTGAATGGCGAATTGGAATATGGAGATATTTTTATTGGTGCTGACGGAGCAAATTCAGCTGTTCGCCAGCAGATTTTTGGAGCAGTGAAATTTGTACCCGGCAAGGTGAAGGAACTGGTAGGAGTAGTAAAACATCCTGAACTGGCACTTTCCCTGCAGGGTAAATTTACAAAATTCCAGCATCGTGATAAGGGATTATCTTTTGGATTGATTCCTACTTCTGCACAGGAGCTGGTGTGGTTTATGCAATACGATCCGGCGTTAGGCGACGTTCCGGAAGGTGTTGCTGCACGTGAAAGCGAAAATTACCCTCATTTACTAAAACGGTTGTGCTTATCCCTGCTGAAAGACTTCCCGGCAGAGGTAGCCGCTGTTCTGTCTGCGAATGATTTCAGGACAAGCTATATCTGGAAAACAAGGGATTTTGACCTTTTGCCTGATTTTCATGATCAGAATGTGGTGCTTATTGGTGATGCGGCTCATGTTGCCCTGCCTTTTACCAGTGCGGGAACAACCAACGCCATGATGGATGCTAAAATTCTTTGTGAATGTTTATTGCTGTATAAGGATCAGAATGCAGCATTTAGCGAATATTACAGGATCAGGTCTGGAAATATTGCATCTCATGTTAAATTAGGACGGCAGTTAAGGGATGATTTCCTAAACCCACATGCACATTTTATTATTCCGCTTATTCAGGAGCCCGTTAAATAATCCTTATTTCGTTGTGATTTACTGTCTGTTCATTTATGCAATTGTAATGAATGGAATGAATGGAGGGGCTGAGCAGGGGATTGATTAACTTTATTTATGCCGTCGAATATTTTTATCAGGATGGCGGCTAAAGGAGGATAATGTTATGATCAAAGTAGGAATTATTGATGTAAATCAACAGAGCCGTGGAATGATGCGTATGATGCTGGATCATCACCAGGATTGTAATTTAAAAGTGACCCTTGAAGCAGGTTCTTTAGGGGAAATTAAAAAAGTGCAGTCTTCCCAGGAGCCAAATGTTACTTTACTTGATATTGAACATAATGGTATTGATATGATCATGGAGATCTATCGTAAATTTCCTAATACCAACGTAGTTGTATATAGCCATATCCAGGATCACAATAGTGTGCTTGCCTGTGTTAAAGCTGGTGCAATGGGCTATCTGACCAAGGACACCTGTGTGGATGAGGTGATCTCTACAATAGTGACCACTCATAAAGGAGGATCTGTTTTTAGTCCGATGATATCCAGAAGCGTCATTCAGCAGGTGCAGCAAACTGTAGATTACCAGAGTAACCTGAGTTTCAGGGAGCGCCAGATTGTAGAAGGACTTAAAAATGGGTTAAGCTATAAACTGATCGGGTACAAATATGGTATCTCCCTGGATACCGTAAGACAGTATATCAAAAGAACCTATAAAAAACTGAATATTAACAGTAAGGGTGAATTGCTTGCCCAGTTTAAATAAAATTCACTTCGGTGATCTTTTCCGTTACTTATGGTGCTTGCTCATTTGTAGTCAGGTTTCTGGCTTTACAGCTTCCGCCCAGGTAAAATATGCTTTTACAAAAGACACTGTTGCGATCAAGGGCGGACAGACATTTTCAAATTTTCTGAAGGTAAGCAACCCTTATGATGAAGAGGTAGTATTAAGGCCTGTAATGAAAGATTTTCCGAAGGGCTTAATCAATTTGCCTGATAGTTTGGTTTTAAAAGCGGGAGAAACCAGGGTTTTTCCTGTGAAGTATATCGTAGATCACCAGCTGATCAGGAGCAATGTCCAGGAATTTAAAGTTAATCTTGTCGCGGGGAAGCCGGGTGTTAAGGTACAAGCCTATGCCCGGTTCATCACGCTGCTGGGAGATGTGAGTGGTCTGATCATAGGTACTGAGCAGGATGAAGTTTATCTGAGTCAGGTCAATAACCAGGCGCAGGTAGTGGTGCGGGTGGCAAACAATGGTTTTGTGCCTTTAACGTTTAGGTTACTAATAACCGGTATTCCTGATGGACTGGAGTTCACCGGGCAAACGATGAACCTGACGTTGCAGCCGGGAGCACAGCAACTGCTGCCTTTCCTGGCGACAAATAAATCAACTAATACCGCTGTGGATTTTACGGTTACCATGCAGGCTTTGGATGCGAGTAATCATCAGCTGGCAACGAAGATGATCAGGGTTTTAAATGTAACGAGTAACAGAAGGATGTCTTCCAGTGGTTTTCAGCCTGAAGGAAACCTTCCAAATACGGTTGCTCTTTATTACGCCAGTTTAAACCGTAATTCTTCTTATTACCAGCTACAGGCTAATGGTAAAGTTAATACCGGGGAGGGTTCTATTTTGAGCTACCGCTTAAATGCGGATGATTATCATCAGACAGGTGCGAATGGAGTGAATGTATATAATAGTTATCTGGATTATGAAGCGAAAAAATGGGGACTTAAGGTTGGAAGCATCTATGATAACCTGGATTTTCAGTTGTCAGGAAACGGAATTAAAGCCAGTGCTAAATTAGATGACCAGAGCGTAGTATCATTATATGGGATTCAGAACAATTATTATTTATATAATCAGCTGAACAACTCAGTGTCTGGTGGTAAAATTTTTGCATTGGATTACGATCTGCAAAAGGCGGGGGAAATCAGGAAATTAACTTTTGTACATAGCCGTGATACGGTAACGGGTTTAATTGCCAACCAGGTAAGCAGCAAAGCTGAATTTAAATTGGGTTCCGATCAAAAGATTGGTTTTGAAGGGGGATTTTCACTGGAAAATCAGATTGTTGACACTACAGCAACTAAGGCCGGCTTTTCTGGTGGATTGAATTATAGTTTGCATACGGGCGATTATGAGTTTCTTGGAAGTTATTATTATAGCAGTGCTTATTTTACCGGCATCAGACGTGGAGTATTACTGACAGACATGAGGGTAATACATAAACTTGCAGATGAAAGCAGCTTCTTTGCACATGTGAATTTGCAGAACAATAGTCCGAAATACCAGGACAGGTTGAATAATATCTATAATTTGGGTGTAAACAAGAATTCGGTTAACATCTACGAATTGGGCTACAATATCAAAGCAGGCGAAGTAAATTTAAATTTTACGCCCTATGTAATGGATCAGCGTCTGGTATCCAATGGATTTTCACAGCTTTTACCTACGCGTGTAGACTGGAAATCATCTGCTGTACATTTCGCTACGAATGTAGGTTATAATAGTATTAAGAACAGCTTTTCTGTACTTGCTGATTACGGTTACACTTATATCAGTACTTCAAATTTACCACCTGCCCCTTTTCATTCTTTAAAGGTTACAGCCAACTACAATATGCCTTTTCTGGGAGTTACAGGATATGCACAGCTTAATCCATATTACTTATCTGATGCGTTATCTTCTAATGGAGTGGGCAATTACCGCTTATATTCTGTTGGCCCGAATGCCCATATTACCACACTTAAAAACACATTAAGCCTGCAACTTGGTGGTATGTTTAATTATTATGGTTTTAGTAACAGCACAAGCTATTCTGCAAACGGAAGTTTCAGATATCTGATAAAAGGTAACTGGGCAATAACAGGTGATTTTCAATATTACCTGAACAGACAAAAACTGACGTCCATACTATATGCAAATAACCAAAACCAGTTACAGAGCACAATTTACACTGGAGAACGGCAGTCTACTAATAACAGGCAAGTTAGATTGGGCCTTGAAAAACAATTTGGCAGACAGGCAAATAGCGGATCTAAAAAACTAATTCTCGCTTATTACCAGGATAAAAATGGTAATGGAAAACGGGATTTGGGAGAAGATGCGGTAGCGGGTGTGCTGGTGAAAATTAATAATGATGCCGCATTAACCAATAGCAAGGGGGAAGTGAGTTTTTCTGATATGAAAAAAGAAGCGTATACCGTTTCTATTACTAATACCAAAGGCTGGAGCCTGGGTGAACCTACAGACGTGTTTTTGGACAAGAATAAAAAGCTGGAGATTGGATTGGTTCAAACACAGGCTTTAAATGGCTGTATTAAGCCCGTGGCGTCAAAATATCTTAACGGTCGACCAGAACTGTCGGGCATAAGTGTAAGTGCAATGGATGCCAATGGACGCATTCATCAGACTTTAACTGATGACAAGGGGAACTTTTGCTTTTATCTGCCGAGAAATAAATATACTGTTTACGTAGAGACGGAAGGTATGCCTTTTTCTATTGAAAATGGTAAAGAAGAAGTAACCCTGGAAGGAAAGCCGGTGAACATGTTAACCTTTCTGTATAAAGATCAACATAGAAAGGTGGATGTTAGCCGTTTCTGATTATGGCGCAACGATGGTAAAAGTTACCGTGGTATTATATGTTCCCGCAGGTTTATTTAACAAGTTGATCGTTTGGGTAGATGGAATGCGGAATTGGAGATTAATTGCCCTGTCAATTTGAGGATTAGAATTACCGACGAGTGTTTGCGCAGTGGTAGATAGTATTATTGGGTTTACCACTGCAGTTTCCGCTGCAGTTCTTTCCAGTGTAGCCACACTGGCAGGAATGGTATTACTTCCTGAAGTAAAGTCGCCGCTCACCTTTACAGTCACCGTATAGGGAACGGTACTACTGAGTGTTAAGGGATTGGACATGGCTGCTGTTAACCCCTGGTTATAACTGGCAGCGGTGTTAAAATTAAGACTTGCGGTGGTTCCTCCGGGAATAGTTAATTCTGATAGTTTAGGTACAGTAACCTGGATACTGCTATTCATAGTCGCGCTGGTTGCGGCAATGGCGTAACTGGAAGTTTTTGCAATCGTATAAACTATAGGCAGGGTATAAGTACCGGCCTGAACAAATTGAGTCTTTAAATCAGCTGCTGCGATAGACAGCGTATTGCTGAATGAAGTTTTATTGGTTACTACTACTGGTACACCAGTTGAAACACTAAATGGTTTGTTGATAGTGGATGACAGGGTAATAGGAGAGACTGCGGCATAAGTTCCGGCGGAAGTTGCAGTCAGATAGTTGGCTCCTACAGCTGGTACAGGGGTGTTATAGTTCTCTGTAGTGCTAAAGGAAAAAGTACTCTGGCCGGCCTGTAGTGTGACGTTTGTAGGCACTGTACTGTAATAGTCGTAATTTTGTATGGCACTCACTCCTCCTCCGCTCCTGAAAGCCGCAAGCGTGGTAACGGCAAGAGTGGAAATAGCCGGGGCAACGGTATTCGTGGTAATATAAGCCGGTACAACCAGGGTTAATGTTGCTGTTGCAGGTGTTACATTTTGATAAGCTAAGGTGGCGGCATAAGTGCCAGCCAGCCAGGCAGCTGCCGAGGTAACAACGGTGTAATCTGATGTAATGGCAACCTGATTTAAACTGATTAGAACAGCATGAACATTCTGAGCAGCTCCGCTGAGTGTGATAGTTGGATCAGATGGCTGTGCTGTGCCGCTTACACTGTTTACCTTATAAAGCATTGCCCCAAGGGGGATGGCAGCATTACCAGAGGGACTGGAAGCGATAAAACCGGCGGTAGTGGCACGAAGTGTTGCTGAGGTTAAAAGCCCAACGGCAGGGAAATTTCCGCTGGCAAAATTACTCGTCAGGAAGTTGCTTTGGGCATTGATATTGGCTGCCGGAATGTTAATGGTTGGCGCCTGGGCATAACTATCCACAGCTGTTATAAAGCTGATAAAAATATTAAGGACGATATATAATCTCTTTTTCTGCAACTTTAAGATCATAAGAGGATCCTGCATCTATCATCGCTACTGCCAGGAAGGTTCCTTTAAGGCTGGCCGGTAAATCTATGGTAACCCATTGTGTGGCCTCCGGCAACATAGCAATTGTTTGCGGTTCAATTTTTACTTCTTCGCCGGTTTCTTTATTGGTGAGTTCAAAACGTACATACGCATCTTTATTTACCGATCCGGTATTCTGGATTTTTAAGACAACCTGGCGAAATTTCTTTCCATCTTTATCTACTGTTCCGTGGTCATCAAAGGACAGGAATTTCAGTTCTCCGGAACTTAGCCCTTTAGGTACATAATATACCTGTACGCCAACTTCCATCAGTACATTAATCCCGAGGGAAATACCTTGTATCTCTTTGGGCTGCTGGTTTTTTACCTGGGTAAAAAAGATGATACTGCGCGTTAGCTTATTTGCATCAGCAGGAATGGTCATGGATACTATTACCTGCCTGGTTTCACCGGCGTTGAGTACAGTATTATTGGAGGATAGGTTAATCCAGCCCGCGTTAGATAAAGGTCTTGTGTTGCTGTCATAATATACTTTTCTACCTACTGAATCCCGGTCCCAGTCCTGTATCCTGTTCACAAATGAAAGCGTGGTTGCGGAACTGTTGCTAAAAGTTATGGTCTGGGTGACAGTTTCGCCGGGGTTTCCGCTAAAAGTGATCCGCGAGGGAGAAACTGAAAAGCCCTGTCCCACTGCTGTGTGTAGGAGCATGGAGACAAGGCATAAGGTAAATAGAGTAATAGTTATGAATTTCATTCAGTTGGTTTATGGTTGGGTAACCGTATAAACCATAGTTGTGGTATATGTACCTGCCGACATAGCCAATAATGGCGCTGCAGTAGGAATACTATAAACAATATTATAAGCTGTGCTGATTGTTGGGCTGGCTGCAGACGCAATAGTCTGATTAGCGAGACTCAAAGCAACATTGGTATAAGCTGCTCCTGTTACGGTTGATGGATCAACGTTTACATGAACAGCGCTTAAAGGCGGCGTTGTAGTAGAAATGGTATTGAATGCTGCGTTTGCTTTGACAGCAACACTATATGGCTTGTTGCTAATTACCGTAAACTGGCCAGTTTTAGTCTGGGTTTTAGCTGATGCATAATCAGCTGCAGTGGAATAGGTAAAAGAAACATCAGGCGTAGGTCCCAGGACAATTGAATAGGCATCAGCCAAAATTAGCGTTAAGTTAATATTACTGGAAACTGCCTGGGCATTCGCTTTAAAGTTAGATATGGTAAAAATGGCTATTAATGCCGCAATACTAAGTAGTTTCTTTTTCATGGCCTTGTAGTTAAAGTGTAAGCCAAAACTATGCATAAACTACTCAAAACGAGGCTCAGGAAAGACACATATTGATGTTACACAGCCACAGATTCATTTTTGATTGTCACCGTAAAGGTAGAACCTTTATCCACTTCACTTTCTACGGAAATTTCGCCGCCCAATGAGGTGATCTGCGTTTTAGTAATGAACAAACCAACGCCGCTTCCATTTACATGACTATGAAAACGTTCGTTTAAACCGAATATTCTGTCTTTATGTTTCAGCAGGTCTATTCCCATACCATTATCTGAAAAAGTAAGAATGATATTACCCTGTTCGTCAAGTTTGGTAGTCACCTCAATTCTCAGTGGCCGGTTTTCTGCACAGTACTTAACAGAATTAGACATGAGATTCATCAGAACGCTTTCCAGGTAACTCTTATTGAAGGGAATCATTTCGCATTGAAAGTCAATGTGTAAATTTATTCCCATTGTGTGTATCTGCTTAGTGAATGAATTGCATACTTTCTTAAACACACGTGAGATACTCACTTTTTCTACTTTAATATTTTTATTGGTTTTAAGGCTCAGCATCTGCGTCAGATCGTAGATGGTTTCATTTAATTTGTTGGCAGAATCCCTGAACATGTCTACAATTGTTCTATTGTATTCATCCAGCAGATCATAATTTAAAATGTCTATTAATCCTATCAGATTAGATAATGGTGCGCGTAAGTTATGCGAAGTAATATAAGCAAACTGACTCAAATCCTGATTGCGGGAGGTTAAATCTTCTATCAGCTGATCTCTTTCTTCTAACGTTTTATTGCGGGCAATATATTCCCGAAAATTGGCGGCAAGCGCACTGATATCCGAGTTTTTTATCATATTATTGTTCAGTTGATTTGACATGGTTTTACCTTTGGTCGTTAGATACCTGATATAGGCAAACACCTTGCCACAGCCCCGGATGTTAGTAATTTTACCTATATTTAGGTATTCCTGGGAGGAGTGCGTTCGTGCGACGAAATATTAAGTAATGATTTGAAAATGAATATTTTAACCTGCTTACGTGGTTTCTGGCCCTAAAAGGCGGTATATCAGTTCAGCTTCTGTAACAGATTGAGCAGCAATACTAAGTATATACTCATCCCTGGAGCCATCACCGATAAATTCTGTATTGGTATTTCCTTGCAGATCGGTGACACTGTTTAATGGATTATAGGGGGTAACTTTAATACTTTTTTCCTCAATCCCATTTTCTATCAGCATACTAAAAGCATTTTCGGCCTCATTTTCTTCCTGGTAGATGCGGGTGATCACCTGGAAAGGTATATGCTCCTGATAGCTGCCGCTTTGTCTTTTTGCGTAGAGATTGGATTCGTCGAAATCTTTATGGCCATAAAGCTGTGAATCTGCAGATATCACCACATTTCCTTTAGTATAATCAGGAAGAACACTGATCTGTTGTGCAGTAATATTTGGAAGAATGACAAAATCATGCGGCACATCCAATTCGGCCACGCCTATGGGAATTAAAACTTCCCGTTCTTCAATTTTCCAGCTGTTTCCTTCGAGGTTTAGCACCAGGTAGCGTACTTTTTGTTCCTGTTCATCAAAAAGCAATTCAGACACGGTTCCTACATATTGTCTTCCGGAATTAAGAACCTTCCAGCTGATAATATCAGGCTGACCATCTTTAACCTCAAAGTCGCTACTGCTTAATTCTTTCAGATTTCTGATCTGATGCTCATTTTCTTTCCGTTCCATATCAGATGATTTTATCGCTCATAAAGTAAAATAGAATGAGTCCCAATGCAATTAATGCCACCAGCCATTTAAACCAGCCCTTATATTTTTTTGGTTGAACTTCTAATTGTGCCATTTATTACCAATGTTATATCAATTTAACAATCGGACTTTAATTTATGTTTGACTGTAATAATTCTTCCGCTTCTTTATTGCCTTGTTGTATAGCCAGATCTAAGGCAGTAAGGCCTCTGAATTCAGTAATAGTTGCATTTGCTCCATTTTCCAGCATTAGTTTAACCAGGTCATTTCTGCCAAACATAGTAGCAAACATGAGTGCTGTGCCCCCGTTTCCGTGCTGCATATTTAGATCGGCGTCATTTTCTATCAGCAGTTTAGCGATATCAAGGTATCCTTTAAAACACACGCCCATTAGTGCCGTATTGCCACCGATGTCGGCAGCGTTAATATCTGCGCCCGCTTCAAGTAACAATCTGGCAGCTTCCAGTCGGTTGTTATAACAGGCAATGATTAGTGGTGTATATCCCTTTTCATCATTAAAATTAACGTTTTCACCTGAAGATTTTAAGACTTCCAGAAAAGGGAGATCGCCGGTTCTTGCGGCATTTATAATTAAAGGCTGAGTTTCCATAAGTGGTAAAAATAGGAGTGGTGTGAATAATAACCTCCCTGTAAATATTACGGGAGGTTATTTTATAAGTTAATGTTTGATTAAGCGGGTACGTCTGGTTTTTTCTCTCTTTCCCAGAAACGGTGACCGGCTACCGCGGTGATAAAATCTGCTGATTTACCATTGATGATCACTCCTGCCGGTGCTTTTTCATTTTTGTTAAGCGGTATAATAGCTGCTTTTAATACATCTGCTCCTTCAGCATCGGCACCAATTGCTTTACAGTGTTTAAAAGCTTCGGTCACAAAATGAATGGCATCGGCCTCTGCTAACAGTGAATTTACACTTGCCGCTCCTCCCGGAACGTATAATGCATCAAATAAAACGGAAGCTGCGGTAAGAAAAGTAAAATCTACTTTAATGGCCAGGCCTTTATCATCTTTAATATATCCGTTGTGGGTAGCTATAATTTTTGGCACTGCACCTGCGGCTATCAAAGCTTTTTTAAGTGCATTCAGCTGTGCGGCATTTACGCCATCAGTTGCCAGGATAGCGATCATACGGCTTTTCGCAGTATTTTTTATGGTATTGGCCATACTTAAAGCAGGCGATATATTAATCGATTTTTTTGAAGGCTTAATGATCTTTGATTCATATTTCTCTTTGTCGGCATCTGCAGGTACACCATGGTTGATAGGGCGCTCCGGTTGTGCAGGAACTTCCAGACCCAGGCCATCGGCAACTCTTATTGCCAGTGAGGCATCAATTAAAGTAAGAATGCCAACCATCCTTTTACGGATATCTTCGCGTTCTACTTTACCTAATTCAAAACGTAAAGCATCTACAATATGATTTTTTTCTGGTTCAGACTGGCTGTTAAAAAAGAGGGTAGCCTGGCTAAAGTGATCAAAGAAGCTTTCGCTGCGGTCGCGGATCTTTCTTGCATCAATTCTTTCATGGTAAGAATTAAATCCGCCTTCAGCAATGGTTGCCTGTTTTGGATCGTTCCCCGAAATACTGTTCGGTTCATAACTGGTACGGGAGGTATTGATGGTTTGACGCATATGCCCGTCCCTTTGGTTATTGTGAACCGGGGAAATAGGCCTGTTAATTGGAATTTCATGAAAATTAGGGCCTCCTAAACGAAGCAGCTGTGTATCGGTATAGGAGAATAACCTTCCCTGAAGCAGTGGGTCGTTGGTGAAATCAATTCCGGGAACAATATGACCAAGGTGAAAGGCAACCTGTTCAGTCTCTGCAAAAAAGTTATCCGGATTTCTATTCAGGGTCATTTTACCCACTCTTTTGATGGGTACCAATTCTTCGGGAATAAGTTTGGTAGAGTCAAGCAGATCAAAATCAAATTTATGTTCATCTTCTTCGGGAACGATCTGCAGGCCTAATTCCCATTCTGGAAAGGCACCGCTTTCTATCGCATCCCAAAGATCTCTCCGATGGAAATCCGGGTCATTACCGTTTATTTTTTTTGCTTCGTCCCAGGCTACAGAGTGAACACCTAACAATGGTTTCCAATGGAATTTAACAAAACTGGATTTTCCTTCAGCATTGATTAAACGGAAAGTATGTACGCCAAATCCTTCCATCATACGGTAACTGCGTGGAATACCCCTGTCAGACATTACCCACATGATCATGTGTGCTGATTCTGGCATGAGGGAGATAAAATCCCAAAAAGTATCGTGTGCAGAAGCCGCCTGAGGGATTTCATTATGTGGTTCTGGTTTTACAGCATGAATCAGGTCCGGGAATTTAATAGCATCCTGAATAAAAAAGACGGGTATATTATTTCCTACAAGATCGTAGTTTCCTTCCTGGGTGTAAAATTTAACAGAGAAACCACGGGCATCACGGGCAAGGTCGCCAGATCCCCGGGAGCCTGCCACCGTAGAGAAACGAACAAAAACTGGTGTTTTAACAGCGGTGTCATTCAGGAAACCGGCTTTGGTAAATTCTGCCTGTGATTCATAAAGTTCAAAAACTCCATGTGCACCGGAACCACGCGCATGCACAATTCTTTCCGGTATACGTTCATGATCAAAATGTGTGATTTTTTCCCTCAGGATAAAATCCTCCAGCAGGGTGGCACCCCTTTCTCCGGCTTTCAGCGAATTTTGGTTATCGTTGATTTTTAGCCCCTGGTTGGTGGTCAGGAATTCACCACTACCGTTTTCTTTATCATCGGCGAGTTTGGTAATCTTGTTATTTTCCAGTGGGCTGGTGTTTTTTTTGTCTTTCATGGTGATAGTTATTATTGGAGGTGACTCCTCTAACACTTTTTTTGTTTAAGTGTTTTGCTCAATAAATGAATTTTTCGGGATTAACACATTTAGATGTATTGTTTTAAGCATCAATTACATAGGGAGAGATCAAATTAATTGGCATTCCAGAGAGGAGTAGGATCAAACATTAAGGAGAAAACCTTTGTTGCTCAGGATATTAACAATTTACACCTATTTATGAAAAAGATTTTAATCACCTCTAAACTAACATTGCTTGCGGGAGCTGTTTTCTTTGCTTCCTGTACCAGCAACTCTTCTAAAACTGTTACTACCGACAGTACAACCACAAAGACCGACTCTACGAAAACTACTGTGATGACTGCCATCAAACCTACAGGTGCTGCGCCTGCATGGGGTAAAACGATACATCCTGAAATGCAGGCTGTGGTGGAAAAATTAATGAGTTATGGTGATAAACCTACAGAAAGCCTGAGTGCTGCAGATGCAAGGAAAAACCATACACCCACAGATGCAGTGATGGATCTGATCAAAGAGAATAAAATCACTGTACCTGCACCAGGTGTGGATACTGCTGGAAAAGATATTCCTGTTAGCGGAGGTACAATCCATTTGAAAATCTATACACCTAAAGCAGGTAAAGGTCCTTTCCCGGTGATTGTTTATTACC
The DNA here is from genome assembly GCF_009765875.1 of Pedobacter sp. L105. Lineage (GTDB taxonomy): Bacteria > Bacteroidota > Bacteroidia > Sphingobacteriales > Sphingobacteriaceae > Pedobacter. The sequence continues at coordinate 396,896 of NZ_LMUP01000008.1, read as the reverse complement.
ATGGAGGCGGATTTGTAATTGCTAATATTGACGTATATAATGCTTCTGCACAAGGACTGGCAGAACAGGTTGGTGCAGTAGTTGTATCGGTAGGTTATCGTTTGGCTCCGGAACATAAATTCCCTATTGCACATAATGATTCTTTTGCAGCTTATGAATGGGTATTGAAAAATGCAGCTTCCATTAATGCTGATCCTAAAATGATTGCCGTAGTTGGCGAAAGTGCCGGTGGTAACCTGGCTGCGAATGTGAGCATCATGGCCAGAGATAAAAAGATCATGGTGCCATTACATGAGGTGTTGGTTTATCCAATTGCGCAGGCTGATATGACCACTAAGTCTTATGTGGCTTATGCCGATGCCCACCCTTTAAACAAAGCAATGATGGCCTGGTTTACTGCGAAATATGTAAATAATATGGCAGAGGCTAAAGATCCAAGGATTTCTTTGGTGAACGCTAATTTGAAGGGCTTGCCTCCAACTACGATTGTCACTGCTGAAATTGATCCTTTAAATAGTGACGGTATGATGCTTGCCGATAAGTTAAAAGCTGCGGGGGTAACAGTAGACAGTAAGAATTATGCAGGGGTAACCCATGAGTTCTTTGGAATGGCAGCGGTGGTTCCTGAAGCTAAAGAAGCCCAGGCTTACGCAGCAGATCAGTTGAAAAAAGCTTTTGGTAAATAAATCAAACAAATGATGGCGACTGTTGTTGCATCACTATCTATACCTACGAAAAACAGAAAAAACGGGTGCCATTCATGGTGCCCGTTTTTTTATTACGCTAGAATGAAGCGGTCATCTGGCCATTTACTCCACCTTTTATAAAAATATTAAAACTTTTTCCTCTAAAAGTTATTGATATAACTGATGGAGAACATAATAGTATATCCCGGCAATCCTTATCCGCTTGGTTCAACATGGGATGGGAAGGGCGTTAATTTCGCTATTTATGCTGACCATGCCACTGCAGTAGAACTTTGTCTTTTCAGGGAGGAAACTGATGAGCAGGAAACCCGAAAAATAAAATTAGCAGAACGTACCCACCATATCTGGCATGGGTATATTCCTGATCTTCAACCCGGACAGTTATATGGTTATCGTGTTCACGGACCTTTTGAGCCCGGGAAGGGATGCCGGTACAACGCAAACAAATTATTAATAGATCCTTATGCAAAGGCTATTGCAGGTCTGATAGGCTGGCATGATGCTGTTTTTGGATACATTATAGGCGATGAACGCGAAGATCTGAGCTTTAGCGAGCTGGATAGTGCGCCTTTTATGCCAAAGTCTGTAGTGATCGACCAGTCTTATGACTGGGAGGGAGATCTGCCGCTTGACATTCCATATCATCAATCGATTATTTATGAAACTCATGTAAAAGGTTTTACCAAACTGCATCCTGATATCCCTGAAGAGATCAGGGGTACCTATGCTGCGCTCGCCCATCCCGTTACTTTAAATTATTTACGGGAGCTGGGCATTACGGCTATTGAACTGATGCCTGTACATCAGTTTGTGAACGACAGGCACCTTGCAGAAAAAGGATTGACCAATTACTGGGGATACAATACCATTGGATTTTTTGCCCCTGATATCAGGTATGCCTCCAATTCTGAAAGAGGGGGACAGGTAAAGGAATTTAAAGATATGGTGAAAGCAATGCACAAAGCGGGTATAGAGGTTATTCTTGATGTAGTGTATAACCACACTGCTGAAGGGAACCACATGGGGCCCACGCTGTCATTTAAAGGAATTGATAATTCATCTTATTATCGCCTGACCGAAAATCAGCGTTATTATATGGATTATACCGGTACCGGAAATACCCTGAATGCTAACCTGCCAAATGTATTGCGGCTGTTCATGGATAGCCTGCGTTATTGGATCACAGACATGCATATTGATGGTTTCCGTTTTGATCTTGCCCCGGCATTGGCCAGGGAACTGCACAGTGTAAATAAGCTGAGTGCTTTTTTTGATATCATCCATCAGGACCCGCTGATTTCACAGGTAAAACTGATTGCTGAACCCTGGGATATTGGTGAGGGAGGTTACCAGGTGGGAAATTTTCCGCCTGAATGGGCAGAGTGGAATGGTAAGTACAGGGATTGCGTAAGGGATTACTGGAGGGGTGCCAATAGTATGCTGGGAGAGTTTGCCCAACGGTTTACGGGAAGTCCTGATTTGTATCAGGATGACATGCGAAGCCCTACTGCCAGCGTAAATTTTATTACCGCGCATGATGGTTTTACATTGCATGACCTCGTTACGTATAATGAAAAGCACAATGAGGCCAATGGAGAAAATAACCAGGATGGCGAGCAGCACAATAGCTCCTATAATTATGGCGTGGAAGGTGAAACGGACAGCCAGGAGATCAATGTAATGCGTGCCAGGCAGAAACGTAATCTGCTCACCACCTTGTTTCTTTCGCAGGGTGTACCCATGATGGTGGCTGGGGATGAGTTCGGCAGGACGCAAAATGGTAATAACAATGCTTACTGCCAGGACAATGAGATCTCGTGGCTCAATTGGCTCAACGCAGATAAAGAACTTTTTACTTTTACTCAGCAACTGATCCATTTACGGAAACGGCATCCGGTTTTCTGCAGGAGGCGCTGGTTTCAGGGCGTACCAATGAAAGGTATCGGGTTGGAAGATGTGGCCTGGTTCCTTCCGGAAGGTATGGAAATGGAAGAGCATAACTGGAATGAAGATTATGCCAAATCCCTTGCTATATATCTGAATGGGCAGGGATTGAGAAGCATTGGAGCTAAAGGGGAGAAAATTACTGATGATAATTTTTACCTGATGTTCAATGCGCATGATGAACCGATGGATTATAACCTGCCACATGAACGTTATGGTAAAGAGTGGCTAAAGGTGCTGGATACCGCTATACAAGACATTAATGAATCGCCTACTACTCACTATACAAGTGATACAATCAAAGTAGAAGGACGATCTATTATTTTATTAAAACATATTAGAAGTAATCAAGAATATGATAAACCGGTTAAAAAGAAACATAGGGGTAAATTTCAGGGATCCCCAAACCGCTGAAATTAGGTTTTGGGCGCCGGAAGCAAAGTGTGTTGAATTAAAATTAACCAATGCTTTGTATCCTCTTGAAAAGAAAGAGTTTGGATACTGGGAACTGGAGACTGACGTTTTAAAGCCCGGTAGCCGTTATAATTTTGTGATTAATGAAGACACAACAGTGCCTGATCCGGCAAGTTTGATACAGCCTGAAGGGGTACACGGTGTTTCGGAAGCTTTTAATGTAAATGCATTTGAATGGACGGATCAGTCCTGGAAAAATCCTGCTTTAGAGCACTATCTGCTTTACGAACTCCATACGGGTACTTTTACGCAGGAAGGAACTTTTAAAGGTATTATCGCTAGACTGGATTACCTGCTTGAACTGGGGATAACTGCCATAGAGATCATGCCGGTATCCCAGTTCCCCGGAGAGCGCAACTGGGGATATGACGGTGTTTTTCCTTTTGCCGTTCAATATTCTTACGGAGCGGCGGCCGGTTTGCAACAACTGGTTAATGCCTGTCACGAAAAAGGATTGGCAGTGATACTGGATGTGGTGTATAACCATGTTGGCCCGGAAGGCAATTATTTTGGTCTTTCAGGTCCCTATTTTACAGATAAATATCACACGCCATGGGGCAGTGCTATCAATTACGATGATGCCTGGTCTGATGGCGTGCGCGATTATTTTATTGAAAATGTACTGATGTGGTTCAGGGATTTCCATATTGATGCATTGCGTTTAGATGCAGTACATGCAATTAAGGATCTCGGGGTAAAACACCTGCTGCTGCAGATGAGGCAGGAAGTTGACCGCCTGATGGAAGTTACCAAACGCAGGCATTACCTGATTGTAGAGTCTGATCTGAATGATAATAAGTTCATCAATCCTGTAGCGGAGAAGGGTTATGGAATGGATGCACAGTGGATAGATGAGTTCCACCATGCACTGCGGGTGACTGCCGGTGAACCTGCGCAGGGGTACTATGCCGACTTTAAAGGCATCGAACATCTGGAGAAAGCCTACCGCGATGCTTATGTATATGACGGGATTTATTCTCCGCAGCGCTTAAGGACCTTTGGTGGTACAGCTGAAGGAAACCCCGGCAGGCAGTTTGTTGTTTTTTCGCAGAACCATGATCAGGTGGGCAACCGCATGCTGGGTGAGCGTACCAGTGAATTAGTGAGTTACGAAATGCAGAAGCTGATGGCAGGAGCGGTATTATGCAGCCCTTTTTTACCGATGCTGTTTATGGGGGAAGAGTGGGGCGAAACACATCCCTTTCAATTTTTTACCAGTCACGGTGATCCCGCATTAATTGAGGCTGTCCGCAAGGGCAGGAAGGAGGAGTTCAAAGATTTTCATACAGGAGAAGATGCGCCTGATCCGCAGTCGGAAGATACCTTTCTTAAATCCAAATTACAATGGGACCTGCAGCAGGAGGAAGGGCACAAACAATTGCTGGAGTTTTATAAAACGATGATTGCCTTAAGAAAACAGTATGCCTGTTTGAATAATACAAACCGGAATCAACTTATTGTATCTTCCAATGTCCTCACCAATTGTCTGACGTTAAGACGCTGGGAACAGGAAGTACAGGTGTTATGCCTGATGAATTTTTCTAACAAGATACAGGATGTGACCATTCCTGATGACAAACCTCACTGGAAAAAAATACTTGATTCTGCGGCTCCCCAGTGGAAAGGCCCCGTTGCTGCACCTTCATCTGTTGATGCGCTTCAAAGTTTACCGCTGCAGCCTCAATCAATTTTAATTTATACGAATAAATATGCTTAATCCACATTCCACCTATCGTATCCAATTCCATAAGGAATTTACTTTTAAAGATTTTGACCAGATCCTTCCTTATCTTGATCAGCTGGGTGTAAGCACTGTTTACGCTTCACCCATTTTGGAGGCCAGTCCGGGGAGCATGCATGGCTATGATACCGTAAACCCGCATCGCATTAACCCTGAAATTGGAACTTTGGAAGAACTGAGGGCGATTGCTGAAAAGATGGCTGGGCTGGGAATACGCTGGATTCAGGATATCGTTCCCAATCATATGGCCTTTCATCCCAATAATATCTGGTTGATGGATGTATTGGAAAAGGGTCAGGAATCGGCTTATGCCGGCTTCTTTGACATCAATTGGTCGGGCGATAAAAAACTGCCCCTGATGGTTCCCTTTTTAGGCAGTACTGTGGATGAAGCTGTTGAAAAGGGAGATTTAAAGCTCATTACAAAAGATGGAAAGATAAAACTTCAATATTTTGATAAGGAATGGCCGGTTAATGCCAGTATACAGAATGTAAATATGCCAGTACAGGACGCTATAGCTTTGCAGTATTACCGCCCCTGTCACTGGAAAGAAACCAATGAACGGATCAATTACAGGAGGTTTTTTACAGTAAACAGCCTGATTTGTCTTAACATACAGCATGAAGAAACTTTTAAGGTCTATCATCAGCTGATCAAAACACTGCTGGATGAAGATGTTTTCCAGGGATTACGTGTAGACCATATCGACGGCCTGTATGATCCGGAGACTTATCTGGACAGGCTACGCCAGCTGGCAGGAGAGGATACTTACATCGTTGTAGAGAAGATCCTGGAAAAAGGAGAAGAACTACCTGCGGTATGGCCTATTCAGGGAACTACGGGTTATGATTTCCTGGCCCAGGTGAACAATTTGTTTACCCATGAGGAAGCCCGGAAAGATTTTACCGAATATTACGAGGAGTTGATTGGTGATACAAGAGGAGTAGCTGAGCAGGTTTTAGAAAAAAAAGCCGGTATTTTGAGCGGCTATATGGTTGGTGAGCTGGATAACTTATACGCGCTTTTTATGGGTTTGCATCTCGCAGATCAGGAAGAGCTGGCTGCACTGAAACATGGCAGCCTGAAGGAAGCCATAGGACAGGTACTGATCTGCTGTCCTGTTTACCGTTTTTATGGAGAACAGCTGCCTTTATCCGGAGATGATCATAAAGGATTGAAAAAACTGCTGAATGAAGTGGCTGAGCAAAAATCGTTAAAAGATGCCGCTGCGCTATTGTATAAAGTATTGCTGGAGCAGCCTAAACAGGGGGATGAAGAGTATAACAGCAGAGCTACCGTGTTTTACCTGCGGCTGATGCAGTTTAGCGGCCCGCTGATGGCTAAGGGAGTAGAAGATACGCTGATGTATACCTATAACCGTTTCATTGGGCATAACGAAGTAGGAGACGCCCCTGATGCCTTCGGAGAAGGAAGTAAAACTTTTCATGAACAGATGAAATTAAGGCAGGAAAGCTGGCCTTTAAGTTTGAACGGTACCTCTACCCACGATACAAAAAGGGGGGAAGACGTCCGGGCGCGACTAAATGTTTTGACGGATATTTCTAAAGAATGGCTCGCGAAGGTAAAAGAGTGGCGGTTGATTAATTCCATTTTATCATCGGGTATAGACCCTAATGATGAGTATTTCATTTATCAGACATTAATTGGTAGTTATCCTATGCCAGGGATGGCTGAAGATAATTATCCGGCGCGTCTGCAGGCTTACCTGCAGAAAGCCCTCAGAGAGGCTAAAGTAAATTCAGATTGGGCAGAACCTAATTTGGAATACGAGGAAATGATAATGGATTTTATCGGGGGAATACTGGATCGAAAAGGTGATTTTTGGTCGAGCTTTAGCCCCTTTCATCAAAAAGTAGCTGACTTTGGGATTTTAAATTCACTGAGTCAGCTGTTATTAAAGTTTACCTGTCCGGGTATTCCAGATACCTATCAGGGTACGGAACTCTGGGATCTTAACCTGGTAGATCCGGATAACCGCAGGCCTGTGGATTATCAGCAGCGTAAAGCATTTTTAGAGGAAATTAAGGACCATTTTCCTGATGGAGAGGAGTTGTGGGAAGGACGATACAATGGAAAAATTAAACTCAACCTGCTGGAAGCATTACTGAGTGATAAAGCCGTGGCAGAATGCCAAAATGGTGAATACATTCCTTTAACCATTAAGGGTAAACATGCAGGTCATCTGCTGGCTTTTGCAAGAAAAAATGGAAAACAATGGATGATCACTGTAATTCCATTACACCTGGCCGGTCTGGTAAATGAAAAACATCCTGATTTTACGTTGCTGAACTGGGAAGAAACTTTTATCGTACTGCCATTTGAAGGATCGTATCAGCTGGGTAACCCTTTAAGAGGAACGATGAATATTGGGAATGAGAAAAAATTAATAGCAGGGAGTTTATTTGATCATCTGCCGCTGGCTTTCCTGGTGATAGAACAGTTAGACCAGCCACGAGCTGCAGGTGTTTTAATGCACATTACTTCATTGCCTTCTCCTTATGGAATTGGCGACCTGGGGATAGAGGCAAGAAATTTTGCCGATTTTTTATCTGCCTCAGGTCAGAAATACTGGCAGCTGCTCCCTTTAAACCCTATTGGAGCTGACCAGGCATTTTCTCCTTATAGTTCTATATCTGCGATGGCAGGAAATGTGCTGCTGATTAGTCCGGATGAGCTGGTAGATGCCGGCTGGCTGAAAGCACATGAGGTGAGAAAATCCTATCTTCCTGTTAAGGATCGTTTGGATTATGAAAAGGCCGAAACGTTGAAAAACAAGCTTTTCTCATTGGCTTACGACAGGTTTATGAAAGAATCCGGAGATCGCGCTGAAGATTTTAGCCGGTTTTGCGTAAAAGAAGCAGACTGGTTAGATGATTTTGCACTTTTTGTGGTGCTGAAAGGCGAGCAGGGAGGTGATCCATGGTACAATTGGGATCTTCCTTACCGGAACCGCGAGCTGCAGGCATTACAGGAGTTTGCCGTTTTGCATAAAGACGAATTGAGGTTTGTGAAATGGAAACAGTTTATTTTTTTTAAACAATGGGCAAAACTGAGAAACTATGCTGCTGCACAGGAGATTAGGTTTTATGGCGACTTACCTTTCTATATCAGTTACGATTCCGCAGATGTTTGGTCTAACAGGGATTTGTTTAGTCTGGATGCAGAAGGACGCCTGACTGGAGTAGCAGGTGTACCCCCTGATTATTTTAGTGCTGAAGGTCAGCTGTGGGGTATGCCGGTTTATTGCTGGGATAAACTGAAAGAAGAGGGATATGCATGGTGGCTGAACAGGATACGTAAAAACATGGAAATGTATGATTTACTGCGGCTGGATCACTTCAGGGCTTTTGCTGATTACTGGGAGGTGCCTGCTGGAGAAAAAACGGCGGTTAACGGAACCTGGAAAGATGGTCCCGGAGCTGATTTCTTCAAAACACTGCAGGAAGAGTTCCCCGGTCTGCCTTTTATTGCAGAGGACCTTGGTAAGATCAGTGAAGCTGTTTATCAGCTCAGGGATCAGTTTAAACTAGCAGGAATGAAGGTTCTTCAGTTTGCTTTTGGCGATGATATCGGCAGTTCAGATTATATTCCCCATAATTTCAAAACAGATAATTTTGTGGTTTATACCGGGACGCATGATAATGATACCAGTATTGGCTGGTATGAAAAAGAAACAAAAAAAGTGGAGCGGAAAAACCTGAAGGCCTATGTTGGTAAAACAGTAAAGAAAAAAAACGTTCACCTGGTATTGGCTAGACTCGCCTATGCCTCTGTAGCGCGGATTGTTATTTTGCCCATACAGGATGTGCTGGGCCTGGGCGGACAGGCAAGAATGAACGAACCAGGGTCATCAAAAGGAAACTGGACATGGAGAATGAAGGAACAGCCCGGCAAGTCTATTGAAAAAGAATTGAGAGCAATGGTAAAGTTATATGGTAGGATTTAATATAATAGTATTATGAGTAAAGATAAAGCAACAATTGTTACAGAATTGGTTAACTTGATTGGTCACGGTAGTGCACATGCTTCATTTGAAGATACGGTTAAAGGAGTTCCCATGGATCTCCTGACAAAGATTCCTGAAAATTTACCTTATAGTATCTGGCAGCTGACAGAGCATATCCGCATTACACAGTGGGATATGCTGGAGTTTTGTAAAGGCCCAGGCCATCAGTCGCCGAAGTGGCCTGATGAATACTGGCCTTCGGCCGATGAAAAAGTTGACCAGAAGAAATGGGAATCTACTTTAGCCGCTGTCAGGGCAGACAGGGAAGAGTTTATTGGTTTGTTAAAAGATGAGAAAAACGATCTGTTTGCCGAATTTCCTTATGGTGATGGCCAATCCCTTCTACATGAAGCTTTGCAGCTTGCTGATCATACTTCCTATCATTTGGGAGAAATTATCGTGGTACGCAGGTTACTGAAGAACTGGAAATCTTAATTTATTAGGGGTAATTTCGTTAAAAATAAATCATTGATTATAAGATGATTATGTTTTTTAACATTTTTCGATAGTGTGCTGGATTTAAGCGGTATTCCTTTTAGTAAGGATTGGTAAAGAGGGTAGCTAAAACGGTTTAAATGCGTTTTAGCTACCCTCTTTGATGAAATTATAAATTGTATTTTAATGAAATTATTGTTTTTTAAAGCTTACAAATGTCATCCTGATAATTAATAAGGGTCGTTTGTCTCCTGTAAATTAATACTGTAATTGACTAACTTTACATTTTTATACCAAGTAAAATGTGTGGAATAGTAGGATATATAGGGCATAGAGAAGCCTGGCCAATTGTATTAAAGGGCTTAAAAAGATTAGAATACCGCGGATATGACAGTGCAGGTATTGCATTGATTAACGGTGGCGGGTTAAATATTTATAAAAAAGCGGGTAAGGTCCAGGAACTGGAAGCGTTTAGCGCTGGGAAAGATCTGAGCGGGACGATCGGAATGGGCCATACAAGATGGGCTACCCACGGAGAGCCGTCTGACAGAAACTCACATCCGCATACCTCAAATGATGGTAAACTGACCATCATTCATAATGGGATCATTGAAAATTATGCTACGCTGAAAGAAGAATTGCTGTCAAGAGGACACGTTTTTAACAGTGATACGGATACTGAAGTGCTGATCCATCTGGTGGAAGAGATCTATAAAAAAGAAAATGTAGATCTTCTGGAAGCCGTGAGATTGGCCCTGCATCAGGTAAACGGTGCTTATGCCATTGTGATCATGGACGAAGACCAGCCGGAACAACTGATCGCCGCCAGAAAAGGAAGTCCGATGGTAATTGGCGTAGGTACAGGGGAGTATTTTATTGCTTCTGATGCAACCCCGATCATTGAATACACCAAGAATGTAATTTATTTGAATGACAATGAAATTGCCCTGGTTAAACGTGATAACCTCCTGATCAAACGGTTGGATAACGTGGTACAGACACCTTATATTCAAGAGCTCGAGCTGAAACTGGAGATGCTGGAAAAAGGCGGTTATGAGCATTTCATGTTAAAGGAGATATTTGAGCAAACGCGGTCTATCAGGGATTGTTTACGCGGACGGATTTATCCAAATGAAGGAAGGGTTCAGCTAGGCGGAATTAAGGAATATGCAGATAAACTCAAAAATATAGATCGTATCATCATTGTGGCCTGTGGTACTTCATGGCATGCCGGTTTGGTAGGTGAATATTTAATTGAAGAATATGCAAGGATCCCGGTTGAGGTAGAGTATGCTTCAGAGTTCCGCTACAGAAATCCGATCATCACCGAAAAAGATGTAGTGATTGCCATCTCACAGTCGGGAGAAACTGCCGATACGATGGCTGCCATAGAAATGGCTAAGGAAAAGGGTGCAACTATTTTTGGCGTATGTAATGTTGTTGGGGCTTCTATTCCAAGGCTTACCGATGCAGGTGTTTATACACATGCCGGACCTGAAATAGGAGTAGCTTCCACTAAGGCATTTACTGCACAGGTTACGGTACTAACCTTAATGGCTTTTTATATGGCCCAGCAAAAGGGAACCTTAACACAGGCAAAACTAGTGGAGTTACTAACTGAGCTGGATTGTATTCCTGAGAAGATCCAGGTAGCCCTGGAGTCCAATGACCTGATCAAGGAAATTGCGCATAAATTTAAAGATTCAAGAAATTGCCTGTTTTTGGGCAGAGGAAGCGGTTTTCCGGTAGCTCTGGAAGGTGCACTGAAATTGAAAGAAATATCTTATATCCATGCAGAGGGTTATCCTGCAGCGGAAATGAAACATGGCCCGATTGCCCTTATTGATGAGGAAATGCCGGTTGTAGTGATTGCCACTAAAAATTCTTCTTATGAAAAGGTGATTAGCAATATTCAGGAGGTAAAGGCAAGAAAAGGGATTGTTCTGGCTATTGTAACCGAGGGTGATACTGAAGTGCGTCGTATGGTTGATTACTGTATTGAAATACCTGATGCAAGTGAAGCATTTCTGCCTTTACTGGCTACTATTCCTTTACAGTTATTGTCTTATCATATTGCGTTGCTGAGAGGCTGTAATGTAGATCAGCCAAGAAATCTGGCAAAGTCAGTCACAGTAGAGTAAGGGGGGGATTTTTCTGGAGTTTAACAGAAAGGGGTGTATTTTCAAGGCTGCTAATTGCTGAGACGCAATTAAAGGCCTTGAAAATATACCCCTTTCTGTTTTACACGAAATATCCATTGGGGAATCCGGAAGGAAAGGCCTGTGTTTTCAAAGTCACTGATTGCTGAAACGCAATTAAAGACGTTAAAATAGACCCTTTTTGGTTTACACGAATATTCGCTGGGAGATCCGGAGAAAGGATGGTCAAATAAAGAATATCTCAGTTAGAAAATAAGCAAGGCAAGAGAAAGGTATACATCCTGCAATGGATGATCTCAAAAAAAAGGACTATGCTGTATGACGGCCTAGGGTCTTGCAAGCGTAGCGCCGCAATATCCAGCCGGAATACAGTATAGTCCTTTTTAGGCGAAGCATGGAGTAACCCCTAGGCTCTATATGTTAAGAAGCAATGGTAGACGTAGTTCTTGTTATAGCAATCTTCCTTATGGTTTCAACGATTGAATTTTTATCATATCCGCAAATTGCCCATAACTCAGCCTGTTCACCGTGTTCTACCACTTCATCAGGCATTCCCAGGCGAATAACATGTGCCTGATAGTTATGATCGGCCATAAATTCAAGCACTGCTGATCCCATTCCGCCCTGAAGGCATCCATCTTCAACAGTGACTACTTTTTTATAGCGGGTAAATACATCATGCAGTAATGCTTCATCCAAAGGTTTAACAAAGCGCATATCATAATGTGCCGGGTGAATACCTTCACTGTTCAATTCCTTACAGGCTTCCACTGCAAAATTACCTACATGTCCGATGGTTAGGATAGCAACATCTTCACCGTCACAGATTTTTCTTCCCTTACCGATCTCAATGGCTTTGAATGGACGTTTCCAGTCTGTCATTACTCCGTTTCCTCTTGGATAACGAATAGAGAAAGGTCCACTGTTTTCAAGCTGTGCAGTGTACATGAGGTTTCTCAGTTCTTCCTCGTTCATAGGTGAGGCAACGGTCATGTTGGGGATGCAGCGCATAAAAGCCAGGTCATAGGCACCGTGATGCGTAGCACCATCTGCTCCGGCAACACCTGCACGGTCCAGACAGAAAACAACATTTAAGTTTTGTATCGCTACATCATGGATCACCTGATCATAAGCCCGCTGCATAAAGCTGGAATAGATATTGCAAAAAGGCACGAGTCCCTGTGTGGCCAGTCCGGCAGAAAAAGTTACGGCATGCTGCTCTGCAATACCCACGTCAAAGGCACGGGTAGGCATAGCTTTCATCATGATGTTCATAGAAGATCCTGATGGCATTGCCGGCGTAATACCAACAATTTTTTTATTTGCTTCTGCGAGTTCTACCAGGGTATGCCCAAAAACATCCTGATATTTTGGCGGCTGCGGTTTGTCCGAAACAGATTTTTTAATCTCTCCGGTTATTTTATCAAAAAGTCCCGGGGCATGCCATTTGGTCTGATCTTTCTCAGCCAGGGCAAATCCCTTTCCTTTCACCGTTATACAGTGTAAAAGTTTGGGTCCTGGAATATCTTTCAGGTCTTTCAGTATAGAAGCCAGTTTTTTTACATCGTGGCCATCCACGGGTCCGAAATACCTGAAATTTAAAGCTTCGAACAAATTGCTTTGTTTAAGCAGGGTACCTTTAATGCTTTTTTCAATCTTCTTTACAACCTTATGGGCATCAGGACCAAGGCTTGAAAGTTTAAGCAGTACACTGGATATATCATCCCTAAAGCGGTTATAAGATTTAGAGATGGTAATACTGGTTAAATACTCTTTTAAAGCACCAACATTTGGGTCAATCGACATGCAATTGTCGTTAAGGATAACCAGCAGGTTTGAATTTTCAATTCCGGCGTGGTTAAGGCCTTCAAATGCGAGCCCGGCGGTCATTGCGCCGTCACCGATCACGGCAACGTGCTGGCGGTCTTTCTCACCCTTATAATGTGAGGCTACGGCCATACCCAGTGCGGCAGAAATAGAAGTTGAAGAGTGACCTACGCCAAAAGTATCATATTCGCTTTCACTGATCTTAGGAAAGCCGCTGATACCATGAAGAACGCGGTTGGTATGAAAAACGGATTTTCTTCCCGTTAGGATTTTGTGGCCATAAGCCTGATGACCAACATCCCATACCAGCTTATCATAAGGGGTGTTAAGTACATAATGCAAAGCTACAGTAAGCTCAACAACACCCAGGCTGGCGCCAAAATGGCCGCCATTAACACTCACTACGTCAATAATATACTGACGTAATTCCTGACTGATCTGCTCCAGGTCATCTTCTTTATACTGCTTTAAATCGGCAGGGTAATTTATGTTCGGTAGTAATGGAGAGGTAAAGTTTTCCATGCATTTTTAAGTAGACAACAATATACAAAGTACGTGATTTTTGTTAAGATAAGTGCAAACTATTAGTCATTAGCTGTATAGTTATATCATCTAATTATTAGATGATATATTTAGTGTCTTCAATTCAATAGGAAAATCATTATTTTTACGGAAATTTTAATTGATAAATGAAAAGAGATACTGTAATTTTTGATTTGATTGACAGGGAATTAGACCGTCAGGAAAATGGCCTTGAGCTGATTGCTTCAGAGAATTTTGTAAGCAAACAGGTAATGGAAGCTGCGGGCTCCGTGTTAACCAACAAATATGCTGAAGGTTTACCGGGCAAACGTTATTATGGAGGTTGTCAGGTAGTCGATGAGGTAGAGACTATCGCAATAGAGCGTGCAAAGGAATTGTTTGGTGCTGCATGGGTAAATGTTCAGCCACATTCAGGAGCGCAGGCCAATGCTGCAGTAATGCTCGCCGTAATTCATCCGGGCGATAAAATCCTGGGTTTTGACCTGTCGCATGGCGGACACTTAACACACGGTTCTCCTGTTAACTTTTCAGGGAAATTATATCAGCCTCTTTTTTATGGCGTTAAAAAAGAAGATGGACTTATCGATTATGCTAAACTGGAAGAAATCGCTTTAGCTGAACGTCCAAAATTGATTATCTGCGGTGCATCTGCTTATTCCAGAGAATGGGATTATGCTTTTATCCGCAGTGTAGCTGATAAAATCGGCGCTCTTGTTTTAGCAGATATTTCCCACCCTGCAGGAATGATTGCAAGAGGATTGTTGGCAAATCCGCTTCCTCATTGTCATATCGTTACCACTACTACCCACAAAACACTGCGCGGACCACGCGGAGGAATGATTATGATGGGGAAAGATTTTGAAAATCCATTTGGCTTAAAAACGCCTAAAGGTGAAACCAGAATGATGTCATCCGTGTTGGATATGGCTGTTTTTCCGGGAACACAGGGTGGTCCGTTAGAACATATTATTGCCGCAAAAGCAATTGCATTCGGGGAAGCATTAAGTGATGAGTACCTGGTTTATATTAAACAGGTGCAGGCCAATGCACAGGCAATGGCAAAAGCTTTAGTGGCAAGGGGTTACAGCCTTATTTCTGGTGGTACCGACAACCATCTGATGCTGATTGATCTTCGGAATAAAAATATTACAGGAAAGTTAGCAGAACATGCGCTGGAAAAAGCGGATATTACCGTGAATAAAAATATGGTTCCGTTTGATGATAAATCTCCTTTTGTAACTTCAGGTATCCGCGTAGGAACTGCAGCCATTACATCAAGAGGATTAAAAGAAGCAGATATGGAAACCATCGTAGCGTTGATTGATAAGGTAATAGCTAATCCTGAAGATGAAGCTAATTTAAGTGAAGTAAGAAAAGAAGTGACGGATTTGGTAGGCCGTTTCCCGCTATATAAATAACAAATTAGGGATAAAAATTATATGCCAGCAGGTTCAGCAATTGTATCACTTATTGAGCAGGAAAGATTATGCGCTTTATATGCCTATAATATTCTGGATACACCTGTAGAGCAAAGTTTCGATAACCTGGCAACACTGGCCAAACAAATATTTAATGTACCCATTGCCTGTATTTCCCTCATTGATAAAGACAGGCAATGGTTTAAATCCTCCATCGGTTTTGATGTAAAGGAGATTCCCCGGGAAATTTCTTTCTGTGAGTATACAATCCTGGAAAATTCAGTTTTTGAAATTCCTGATACACATCTTGACGAGCGTTTTGCCAAAAACCCTGTGGTGATTGGCGAACCTTATCTTCGTTATTATGCCGGTGTGCCCTTAATTGATGGAGAAGGCTTTGTACTGGGCAGCCTTTGTATCTTTGACAGACGCCCTAATGAATTATCTTCTGCTCAGAAGGATATCCTGTATAACTTGGCAAAGGAAGTAATGATACACCTGGCTTTAAAGAAAAAAGATCAGGAATTGGTATATAATGCTGCCCGTTTCCAGGAGCTGCTCAACGTAGAACGCGAATTAACAAAATTATCCTTCGTTGCCAGTAAGGTGAATAATGCCGTGGTCATTAACGACGCCGACAATCTGGTGAACTGGGTGAACCCTGCATTTGAGAAAATTACAGGTTTTACCCTGGATGATGTAAAGGGTAAACGTCTCGGCGACATGATCATCGGGCCGAAAACAGATCTGGAACTCATTGAAGAAGTAAGGCGGTTAACAGCTAAGCGGCAGTCTTTTACAATTGATATGGTGGCCTACACGAAAGATAAAAGGGAAATCTGGATTTCCGTTTATAATACCGTGGTACTGGATGACAAAGGTAATGTAGATGCAGAGGTTGAAATCATTATTGATATTACAGATAAAAAAAGAGCGGAAGAAGAATTACAGATCCTATCCCTGGTAGCCAGTAAGACCAATACAGGCGTGAATATCCAGGACAAAGAAGGAATTACTACCTGGGTTAACCATTCTCTGGAGCGGTTAACAGGTTATTCCCTTCCGGAATTGCGCGGGCATCAGCTGGGGAATATCCTGTCGGGAAATTTCCATGATCAGGAACTGATCATCACCTCCAGGGACAAAAGCAGAAATAACCAGTCATATACCATTGAAGTGCTGGCAGAGAAAAAGGATGGGCAACCCATCTGGCTTTCTGTGTCCAACACGCCAATCTTAAACAGTAAAGGCAAAGTTGAGCGGCAGATAGACCTTATCTCAGACATTACACAGCGTAAACAGGTGGAAAAGGAGATGATTGAGGCGAAAGAACAGGCTTTAAAATTAAGCCAGGCCAAAGAAATGTTCCTTTCGGTAATGAGCCATGAAATCCGTACGCCTTTAAACGCGGTAATCGGAATGACCCATTTATTGCTGGATAACGACCCTAAGATCTCTCAGATCGATGACTTAAATATCCTAAAATTCTCTGGTGAAAACCTGCTGCACATCATCAACGATATTTTGGATTTCACCAAAATGGAAACTGGTAAGATGCAACTGGAGATCTTTCCCTTCAGCCTGAAAACTTTAGCCAATGATATCATCAATTCATTGCAGGTAAATGTCAAGAAAAATGGCAATACGCTTAACCTGGTCTTTGATCCTGCTATACCGGCACAGCTTTCGGGTGATAAAAATAGGCTATATCAGATCCTGATGAACTTTCTTGGGAATGCTATCAAATTTACTGATAACGGGTTGGTTAGCCTAAAAATCGCCCTGCTGAAGCAAGATGATACAGAATCGGTGATCAGGTTTCAGATTGAGGATAATGGTATTGGCATACCTGAAGATAAGCAGGGCTATATTTTTGAAACCTTTACCCAGGCAAAGACCGATATTTCAAGAAAGTACGGGGGTACGGGACTGGGATTGGCCATTACGAAAAAGCTGCTTAACATGTTCAATTCTGAGATTACGGTAAACAGCATAGAAGGAGAGGGGACCACTTTTTCTTTTGATGTAGTGTTTGCTCAGGCAACTGAACCTTCTGTTGCTTTGGGTAAGGATACTGAGATGAGTGTTTTTATTGGAAAACGGATACTGGTAGTTGATGATAACGAGATCAATATCCTGATTGCCAAACGCATTTTAAGCAAATGGGGATTGGATATAGATTCTGCATCGAATGGTTATGAGGCCATAGATAAAATTATGGCCGAACGTTATGACCTGGTTTTTATGGATATAAAAATGCCGGGTATTGATGGCTTTGAGACTACTGGTATTGTGAGGGATATTAACGACCCTTATTACAAAAATGTGCCTATTATTGCGCTTACGGCGTCGACGTTAAAAAATGACCATTTTAAATTCATGGAATGCGGGATGAATGGTCATGTCTTAAAACCATTTAATCCTGAGGAAATCAAGAAACTGCTTTCAGACTTTCTGTCTGTTAAACCGAATAAATAAAAACGGGCTAAAAGAAAAAGGCCAGGATTCAATTAAGAATCCCAGCCTTCTAAATTAACGCTCTCGGTAATATAAACGAACGACCGTTCGATTTGTTTTAAAATTCGTTTGTTTATATAAACTTTAATGGTTTTTTAATTTGAGTGCTGCAATTGGTGCAAGACGCATTTGATAGATAAAGATAAAGGGCCGATATTTTTATGGAAAAATATCGACCCTTATCATCTAAATTAACGCTCTCGAATATATAAACGAGGATATTTAACGAATGTTATGCCTGCACTATTTTTTATTCTGCAAAGGCCAGGGCTACGATACTGAGTTTAGCTACCCCGGCATCTAATAATACCTGTGCGCAGGCTTCAAGCGTTGCTCCGGTAGTAATCACATCATCCACCAGTAAAACATGTTTGTTCGATAAACTGGCCGGATCGGTAACACTAAATACGGCTTTCATATTTTCAAAACGGCTATACCTGTTTTTCTTTGTTTGTGTGCTGGTTGCTTTATTTCGGACCAGCAGGCTGGCAGGAACAGGGAGCCGGAGTTTATCTGCTACCCCCAATGCAATTTGTAATGCCTGGTTATAACCGCGGCTTCTTTCTTTTCTGGGGTGGAGCGGAACAGGGATGATCAGGTCGGCCTGCAGATAAAGATCTGACTGTGCTAATTTTTCACCCAGCAGGCTACCCAAAACAAAACCCAGCTTTATCTGGTCATTATATTTTAAGCGGTGGATGAGGTTTTGTACCCTTGATCCCTTTCGGAAATAAAGCATGGCCATAGCTGCGTGGCAGGCTATTCTGCCCCAAAAGAGTTTGGCTACTGCATTGTCGGCATAGAGGTGGAAATCCGTATAAGGCAGATCATGCAGGCATTTAGTGCAGATCTGCTCTTCCCCATGGAAAAGCTGTGTACCGCAGGCATTGCAGAGGTCGGGAAATAAGAGACTGATAAAGTCGCCGAAATATTGTTTGAACAGTAGCATCTGCTAATTTACTACTGTTCTTACTAAAGATGGTTAAAATATTATTGGGCTGTTTGTTCTTCTTTGATGGCTAATTGTCCGCATGCGGCATCAATATCTTTGCCCCGGCTGCGCCTGATGTTGGTATTTACGCCCTGGCTCTTCAGGTAATTGGCAAAGGCATCGATCTTATCGCCTTCGGCATTGATAAAGTCTGCAAATTGTATGGGGTTATACTCAATCAGGTTCACCTTACAGGGAACATGTTTACAAAATTTAGCCAGGTCCATTGCATCCTGAATTTCATCATTGAAATTATTAAATACAATATACTCGTAGGTGATTGGATTTTTTGTTTTGGCAAAATAATATTTCAGGGCTTCTGCCAGTGCTTTCAGTGAGTTCTGCTCATTGATAGGCATAATCTCATTTCTTTTTTTGTCGTCTGCAGCATGAAGGGAAAGTGCCAGGTTAAATTTAGCACCATCATCACCCAGTTTCTTGATCATTTTAGAAATCCCCGCGGTAGACACGGTAATTCTTTTATAAGACATGTTTAAGCCATCAGGAGCAGTGATCCGCTCTATGGACTTCATTACATTGGCATAATTTAATAAAGGCTCGCCCATGCCCATATACACAATATTGGTTAGCGGAGAATTGTAATTTTTCTTAGCCTGCTGATCGATTAGTACTACCTGGTCATAAATCTCATCAGCGTTAAGGTTACGTTTCCTGTCCATATAACCTGTTGCACAAAACTTACAGGTTAAACTGCAGCCTACCTGAGAGCTTACACAGGCCGTCATCCTTTCTTCCATGGGAATCAATACCCCTTCTACTAAATTCCCATCATACAGCCTGAAACTGCTCTTGATCGTTTGATCATTACTGAACTGTGAATTATTAACTTCCACCACGTTGATGGCATAATTTTCATCCAGTTTTTTTCTCAGGTCTTTAGACAGATTGCTCATTTCCTCAAATGAACGCGCAGATTTTTCCCATAACCACTGGTAAACCTGTTTAGCCCGGTAAGCGGGTTCATTCATGTCAGTGAAGTGCTGCTGAAGCTGAGGCAGACTCAGTGAGCGGATGTCAGTTTTAGTTATTGTAAGCATTTGATGCAAAGGTACCTAAAAATTGTAAGCTGCCCAATATATATAAGGACTTGACTCACAGATGGCATTATCGTTTCGGACTTTTTGTTTTTCCTGCAGGTGCGCCTGATCTTCCTTTGCTTGGTTTTACGGGTCTTCTGCTGGGACCGTTACTTTTATTCCAGTCGGTTGAAGCGCTGGCAGACTTGAAGGCTGAAGCTGAAGCAGGTCTTTCTGATTTGTCAGATTTTCCTGCCCTTGCCGAAGCTACTCTCGGTTTTCCTTTTGAAGGCCCGGCTGGCCTTGCCCGGGCTGTTTTTTTTGGGGTTACGTTTACCAGGTCGGCATCAGGCTGTTCTTTTACTTTTTTAACCACCCTTTTAGGGGCTAAACTCGCAGCAGAACTTGATTTAGCAACCATATTGTAAATTTCTGTTTGCTCTTCTGGTGTCAGTTCCCTCCATTCACCTACAGGAAGGCCTTTCAGGCTGATATTCATGATACGGATACGCTCCAGCTTGGTTACTTCAAAGCCAAAGTGCTCACACATACGGCGGATTTGTCTGTTCAATCCCTGTATCAGGACGATTTTAAAAACAAAAGGACTTTCTTTCGTTACTTTACACTTTTTGGTCATTACCCCTAAAACAGGTACACCCTTGGCCATATTTGTAATAAACTGTTCGGTCAATGGTTTGTTGACCGTTACCAGGTATTCCTTTTCATGGTTATTACCTGCACGAAGAACCTTATTTACCAGGTCTCCGTTATTGGTCATAAAAATGAGTCCCTGAGAATCTTTGTCGAGTCTTCCGATCGGAAATACACGTTCACTATGGTTTACATAATCAACAATATTACTCTTTACGCCGGCTTCTGTAGTACTGGTAACGCCTACAGGTTTGTTGAAAGCCAGTAAAATAGAATTTTCTACTTCCTTGGGTTCAATGGTTTGTCCGTTTACAGTGACAAGGTCACCAAAAAAAACCTGATCGCCAACTTTAGCCTTTCTACCGTTAATATATACATTCCCCTGCTCAATATATCTATCTGCTGCTCTTCTGGAGCACATGCCACTTTCACTAATGTATTTATTTAAACGGGTAGTAGAATCAGACATATACTAATTAATTAAATTGATTTCTTTTTACAAAGTAATCAATTTATACCCATATATATGCTATGAAATATTATAATAAGGGCTATTTAGATTCGCGAAAATTTAGTTAGGTAATTTTTTTGGCAAAAACGATTCAATTTTACTAAATTTATAAAAAAATAACCAAAGAATATAATATGGCAACTCCTTCTTCTCTGGATGTTATTGATAAAAATATGGTTACCCTGTTTCAGCAGGGGAATGAAGATGATTATTTAAAGCTGTATAATAAATATGCTCCTGCCGTTTTGGGTGTATTAACAAGGACAATAGGTGACCAGAAACTGGCGGAGGACTGTATGCATGAGGCGTTTTTTAAGATATGGTCTGAACGGCTGAATTACGATCCCTCCAAAGAACGTTTATTTACCTGGATGCTGAAAATTGCGAAAACAAGCAAGTTATATGGGGCACTGGCTAAAGAAAAATTTTTGGATGATGAGATACGCGAAGGGTTTGACCTGGTTTATGCCTGTGATCTTAAAAAGTATCTTCAGGAAAAACAACGCACTGAAGGTGAACAATTTGCAGCAGGTGTAGATGTAATACTACGCGAAGCTATACGTTTGATATATTTTGAGTCCTATGGTTTTGCTGCAGCCGCAGAAAAACTGAATATGTCTGTAGAGAATTTGCGTGGGGAAATGGTGAAAACGCTGAAACAGTTGAAAGGATCGGTCCTATCATGACAGTAGCTGAAAAGTTCATCTTATCCGGGATATTGGAAGCTTATGTTAGAGATGAAACTACCAAAGAGGAAAATCAACTGGTGAACTTAACAGCAGAATTGTTTCCTGAAGTTAGAGCAAAAATCAATCAGTTATTTGATGAAATTGAAAACGATGCGCTGAAAAATGCTATTGAACCCAGGAGATCAGGTAAATCACTTTTAATCACTAAAATTGATTATAGGATGCGGAGAATGGCTGGAGAGCCTGTTGCTGTAGTCCCTCTTTTAACTGAATCTTCTACAATAGAAGATTATGCGGAATGGATTGATCGTCCGGATATGGTATTGCCTGAAAATTACGAAGATAATTTTGTGAAAATCATCAGTCATACCCGGGAAATGACAACAATGATCGTTTGGTTAACCGAGCTGGAATCTGAAGTTCATGATGATATACATGAAAGATTCCTGATCCTCGAAGGCAGCTGTACAATTGTTGTTGAAGATGAGGGAATTTATAATTTAAAAAGAGGCGACTACATGGAGATTCCACTACATAAGAATCATGATGTGATCATTACTTCTGCTATACACTGCAAAGCTATCCTGCAAAAGGTAGCCGCGTAATTTACTGCGACATATAAATTGTAATGTCTGCAGCTCATACAGAAAAATAGTTAAGACAATTAACAATTGAAGGGATCAGTAGTATCATGATAAGCTGCGAAGAATATATGGCCTCAGGAATATTGGAAGCTTACGTCAGGGATGAAACAACCGCCGAACAAAATGCGGAAATCAGGCTCATGGCGGATATGTTTTCTAATATCGATAAAAAAATCAGCGATTTATATGATGCGATGGAAAAGGACGCACTTGATCATGCCGGAATACCTGACTCACTTACCGGGCCATTTGTAGTTGCTACGGCAGATTATATAGGCCGGTTAAATAAAGGCGAACCCTTTGTGATGGCGCCTGAATTATCGGCGTCTTCTACCATAACAGAATATCAGGGATTTATTGACAGCATGGCTCCGGTAGCTCATGATGAGGTGGATGAAATCCATGCAAGAATTATCAGCGCCATCCCTGACCGACTGATGACGGCTATTGTGTACCTGAGAAAGATGGCCCCTCAGGAAACGCATGATGATGAATTTGAACGGTTCCTGATCCTGGAAGGTACCTGTACAATTACTATAGAAGATGCTGGGGCCTTTGACCTGGTGCCGGGAAGTTATTTGCAGATACCGCTGCATAAAAAACACCATGTAATCGTTACTTCACTCTTTCCTTGTAAAATCCTTCTCCAACGGGTAAAAGTAGCGGCATAATTCTGCTTTATCTTTTTAAGCTTTGGGCAGAATAACCGTAATTTGTAAATATGAGGTCTTATCTGTCTGCATCCTGGATCTATCCTGTCAGCTCTGCTCCATTAGAAAACGGAGTAATTGCCATCGATACTGATGGTACCATTCTCGAAATACTAACGGCGGCGGCAGCGAAATCAAAAAATATACAAAACATCAGGCAGTATCAGGGCATTCTTATACCTGGCCTGATCAATACACACTGCCACCTGGAGCTTTCTCACCTTTTTGGAAAAATCCCTTTACATACCGGATTATCTGGATTTGTACAGCAGATCATGCAGTTGCGGGCTGCTGATGCTGAAGAAATTGAAGCAGCAATGGAAAAGGCAGATGCCGAGATGTATGAAAATGGTATTGTGGCAACGGGTGATATTTCCAATCAGCTTTCCTCAAGAGGAGTAAAGCTAAAAAGCAGGATGTATTACCATACGTTTGTGGAAACCATGGGTTTTAATCCTGAAAAGGCAGCTGATATCATTAAAAAAGCTGAGGAAACAAGGGATGCTTTTGCACCCTTAAAAGCAACTATTGTTCCCCACGCACCTTATTCTGTATCTGAGCCCCTATTTGATGAGATCTTCAGGACCTCCGGTGCAGAGGGAGAATCAGTTTCTATCCACAACCAGGAAACACCGGATGAAAATGCTTTTTTTGAAAAGAAGGAGGGACATTTTTTGAAGTTATACCAATTCTTAGGTTTGGATATTTCATTCTTTACCGCTAAGGGAAAGAGCTCGCTGCAAAGTTATCTTCCGCTTTTATCTCCTGCTGCCAAAACTTTACTGGTCCACAATACTTTTACCAGCAGGGAAGATCTTGAATTTGCCGCGCAGACGCATCCCAATTTGTACTGGTGTTTATGTCCTAATGCAAACCTGTATATTGAAAACAGGCTGCCGGATGTTGCTTTGTTAAAAAATTCTGGTTTGAAGATTACCCTGGGTACAGACAGTCTGGGCAGCAATCATCAGTTAAGTATATTGGCGGAGATGTTTACCCTGCAGGAGCAGGCAGCAGTTTCTTTTAGTGAATTACTGTTATGGGCAACACTTAACGGAGCGGCTTTTTTGGGGATAAGCTCACAATACGGGAGCCTGGAGAAAGGGAAAAGACCAGGAATCAATTTAATTGAGAAGCTGGATGGTGATCGTTTAACTGCTGAAAGCAGCATTAAGCGTTTAATTTAATGTCATGTCAAACCGTATCACAAGTTTATTTAATATTCAGTACCCAATCATACAGGCAGGGATGGTATGGTGCAGTGGGTGGCGTCTGGCGGCGGCAGTATCTTCTGCAGGAGGCCTCGGTATTATTGGTGCCGGTTCTATGTATCCTGAAGTATTGAGGGAACATATCCGGAAAATAAAAAGTTCTACCACAAAACCTTTCGCGGTAAATGTACCCCTGTTATACGCAGACACAGAAAAAGTGATGCAGCTGCTGGCAGAAGAAGAGGTGAAGATCGTTTTTACCTCTGCTGGGAATCCCGCCCTATGGACAGGCTTTTTGAAAGAAAAAGGTATGACTGTTGTGCATGTGGTTTCGAATACCAAATTTGCTGTCAAAGCAGAAAGCTGTGGTGTTGACGCTGTGGTTGCCGAAGGTTTTGAAGCTGGCGGACACAATGGGAGAGAAGAGACGACTACTTTATGCCTGGTGCCTATGGTGGTGGATGCGGTTAATATTCCGGTAATTGCTGCTGGAGGGATCGCTTCAGGAAGAAGTATGCTGGCTGCTTTTGCCCTGGGAGCGGAAGGTGTGCAGGTAGGATCAGCATTTGCTGTTGCCGAAGAGTCTTCTGCGCATCCTGCATTTAAAGAAAGGATTATTAATGCGGTGGAAGGTGATACCAAACTGAGAATGAAAAAGCTGGTACCCGTAAGGCTGCTGAAAAATTCTTTTGAAGAGGCTATTGCCATGGCAGAAGCTGAAGGTGCCAATCGTACAACATTAAGTGCCTTATTAGGGCATGCAAGAGCAAAATTAGGTATGTTTGAAGGAAATATGGAAGAAGGAGAGCTGGAAATCGGTCAGGTTTCGGCGCTGTTAAAAGAAATTAAACCCGCTGCGGTGATCCTGGAAGAGATCTGGCAGGAATTTTTGCAGGAGAAAAACCGGCTTAAACAGCTCAATTTTTAAATAAAATATAGATGAAGCATATCAATATTAAAATAACAGGGAAAGTACAGGGAGTAGGTTTCAGGTTTACCACAAAAGTAGTGGCAGATCAGATGGGTGTGAGAGGCATGATCAAAAATGAGAAAGACGGCAGCGTATACCTCGAAGCCGAAGCAGATGAAATGCTGCTGGAAGTTTTTTTGGAATGGTGTAATGAAGGACCAGACAGGTCGCAGATAGAAAACGTTGAGGTTACGGAAGCTGAACTGAAAAACTATCGTAATTTTGAAATTATTAAAAAATCGGATTGGAATTAATATCCATTAACCTCATCAAGTGTCAGTTTTAAAAAAATTTATAGGTCAGACGGCAGTATATGGTTTGAGTACCGTATTATCCAGGCTGTTTAATTTTATCTTAACCCCCCTGTTTACAAGTGTATATGTACCGAGTGTGTATGGTATTTTTACCAAACTGTACAGTTATGCTTCCCTGATCAATGCCGTGCTGGCTTTTGGTATGGAGAGTACTTTTTTCAGGTACCTGAACAAACATGAAGATAAAAAGCAGGAGGTATACAACAATTCCTTTATTTGCATCGCCTTTATTGCGGTGCTGTTCCTGATCACAGGTTCTGTATTTGCCAACTCCATTGCCGGCTGGATCAATAATGGGATCAAATTGCAGGTTTCAGATTATCAGCAGTACATCCGTTTTTTCGTATGGATATTATTTATCGACGCGATTTGTGTGATTCCATTTGCTAAGATCCGTGCGGATGAAAAAGCTTTTAAATACAGCCTGATCAAATTTTTAAATATTGGCAGCTTTGTGGGCTTTAACCTGATTTTTATTTATGTGGTTCCGGTAATCATCAGCCACCAGTTGCCCCTAGCCGGATGGTGTGCATCCTGGTATCGGTCAGGATGGGTAGGTTATGTGTTTATTTCCAACCTGATAGCCAGTATCATTACCTTAGCCATGCTGCTCCCGGAATTTTTGCAGATCAGGCTAAAATTTGACAAAGAACTTTTCTTTAAGATGCTTTCTTACAGCTGGCCTATCCTGGTTGCGAATTTGTCATTTATCGTGAACGAGAACCTGGATAAAATTGTACTGAGCCAGCTGCTCCCAAAATCTATCGCTGATGCTCAGGTAGGAATTTATGGGGCTGTTTGCAAGATTGCCATTTTCCTGAGTATCTTCATTACTGCTTTCCGTTTGGGAGCAGAGCCTTTTTTCTTTAGTCATGCCAAACATGCCAATGCGCGGAATACTTATGCCACGATCCTGCATTATTTTGTGATCGCCTTGTCTGTATTGTTCGTGGCACTGGTGGCGAATATCGAAATCCTGAAACATTTTATTAATAGCCACTATTGGATTGGATTGCCTGCAGTTCCCTATCTGCTGTTTGGTTATGTTTGCCTGGGGATTTATATGAACCTTTCTATCTGGTACAGACTGTCAGATCAAACCAAATTCGGACTTTACATTTCTATGGTAGGGGCAGTGATAACCATTGTATTTAATGTTATCCTGATCCCAAAATATAGCTACATGGGTTCTGCATGGGTTTCTATGCTGGCCTATTTTGTGATGATGGTAATTTCCTACATATTGGGACAAAAATATTATCCTATTCCTTATAAATTAAACAGGATACTGCTCTATCTGGTAACTTCTCTAGTGATGGTTGTTTTATCTTTCTGGGTATTTCACAGAAATATTTATATTGGAAATGGATTGCTGCTGTTATTTTTTGCAGGAATATTCGTTATAGAAAAGGATGAAGTAAAAGTGCTTTTGGCAAGAGGTAAATAAAATAAATATATATTACAAAATGAAGATCAATATTATCAACAAATCGGGACTGGCATTGCCGCAATATGAAACGGCCCATGCTGCTGGTATGGACATGAGGGCTTTTATCACTGAAGAACTGGTGATCAAACCTATGCAGCGTATGCTGGTACCTACAGGTTTACATATTGAGCTGCCCGTGGGTTATGAAGCGCAGATCCGTCCGCGCAGCGGGCTGGCCTATAAACATGGAATCAGTATTGTAAATTCACCAGGTACCATTGATGCAGATTACCGCGGGGAGATCAAAGTATTGCTGATCAACCTTTCGGATACGGATTTTGTGGTAAATAATGGCGACAGAATTGCACAGATGGTGATTGCAAAACATGAAACGGTGAGCTGGGAAAGTGTGGAAGAACTGAGTGATACCGTACGTGGCCATGGTGGTTACGGACATACGGGTAAATAAAAATTAACATGAACAGGATCGTTGTTTTATGCTGTATGCTGCTTGCAGGACTGCAATTATCTGCCCAGCAGGTAAAGCTATCCGGTTCAGATAGCGTACTCATTAAACAACTTTTCTTTGCTGGCTTAAAGGATAAGTTAAATGCTAACTATGCCAAAAGCAATGAAAGCTTTAGCCAAATCACTACTATAGACGCAGGAAATGCACCTGCCTGGTATGAAATTGCCCTGCTAAACTTCCGCCAGAATAAAATGCCTGAAGCAGAAGAAGCCATAAAAAAAGCCACTGAGATCGATCCGGATAATTTGTGGTACTGGAAATTACTTGCAGAAGTTTATAAAAGCACCGGAAATATGGATAGCCTTATCCCTATTTTTGATCAGCTGATCCGTTTAGCGCCCGACCAGCAAAACTATTATTTTGATAAGGCAAACGCATTTTCTATCGCAGGAAAAAAGGAAGAGGCTAAGGATGCCTATTCCGTTTTAGAAAAAAAGTTCGGTTCTTCTCCGGCACTAGACAAGGCTATGGGAAGGCTGGACAGCATTGAACATCCTGCCGACGCAATGGCTGTTGCTACTTTGTATATAGCAAAGAAAAACTTTACAGCGGCTGGCACTGTACTGGAAAGTATAGCTAAAACCCATCAGGATGACCCTCTTTTCCTCGCACTTTACGGAGATGTATTGTATGAAAATGGAAATCTTCCCGCTGCGCTGAACAGTTATCAGAAGACCTTAAAAATAAATAGCCAGCTGTATAGTATCTGGGAAAAGGTCCTGAACATTCAAATCTTACTGGGGCAATTTGCAGAAATGGCAGAAACAGGTAAAACGGCATTGTCCTTATACCCTAACCAGGCTATTTTATATTATTATATGGCTTTTGCCCTGCACCGTGAAAATCAGAATAACCTGGCTTTAGCACATATCAAGTCTGCATTGGAGCTCGATGGTGATAACAAAGAATTACAGGCACTGATCTTTGCCCTGCAGGCAGAAATCCTGATTGATGAGCATAAAACCCAGGCTGCAGATGTAGCTTTTGAAAAAGCACTGCAACTGGATCCTCAGAATTACCTGATCATGAACAATTATGCCTATTATCTGGCGTTGAGGAATGTAGATTTAAATAAGGCTGCTTCTTTAATTGATGTTGCTGCCAGAGGTTTACCTGATGATGCTTCTATCGCCGATACGTATGCCCTCATCTTGTTTAAGGGAGGTAAGTATGTGATGGCCAGAACATGGATAGAGAAGGCCTTACAAAACAATGAAGAAGAAAACAGTGTTTATCTGGAGCATTATGGCGATATTCTTTTTTTTATCGGAGATACCGATCAGGCATTGCTGCAGTGGAAGAAATCGAGGGACGCCGGAAATGACTCGGCACTGTTAAAACGAAAAATTAATGAAAAGAAATACTTTAAATAGCCTGCTGGCCCTGGTTCTGCTTACACTGGTGATGGCCTGTAAAACCAAAAAAGCAGTGGTTGCTGTTCCTCCCGTGGCCAAAGTCCCGGTAGTGGTAAATGATAAAAAGGCAGAAAACCTGAAGCTGCTGAAGAGTAAAGACCTTCCTTTTAATACACTTTCGCTAAAAGGTAAGGTAAACGTGGATATGAACGGGAACGCACAGGACGCAAACATTACTATCCGGATCAAGAAAGATGAAAAGATCTGGGTAAGCATTACCGCTTTCGCGGGAATTGAAGTTGCAAGGGCGCTGATCACTCCGGATAGTGTGCTGGTAAGAAATAACATTCAGGCATTAAGCGTTAAAAAACCTTTCAGTTACCTGAATAGTTTTACCAGCAAGCAGGTTACGTTTAAAATGCTGCAATCAGTAATTACTGGAAACACGATTGCTGATTTTACCACCGAACAGGCTGCACTGCATCAAAACGCAGGAATATTTGTGCTGAGTGGCAATAAAGTAGATCTGTCCTATAAGATATTGTTCAATAGTTTGCTTAAATCTTCGGAGGCCGACCTAAATGATCCTAAAGCAGGGCAGGCATTGAAGGTTACCTACTCCGATTATCAGCAGGTTATTGAAGGCCTTTACCCTTCGGTAGTGACTCTCAATTCTATGTCTGGCAAGAAGAAAACCAATCTCACCTTTGATTTTTCAAAAATAGAACGGAATGTTCCGCTTGATTTTCCCTTCACTGTTCCTAAAAGGTTTGAATTAATAAACTAAATTTTTTATACTTTTGATGCAATGAAGTCACACAAATTACTTTTATTTCTTTTGTTAGTTACGTTCGCTTCTGCGGGTTTTGCCCAAAGCAGCTCCCAGCTGAAAAGAAAAAAAGAAGCCCTACAGCGGGAAATTGAACTTTTACAGAAGAATCTGGACAAGGCGTCTCAAAGTAAAAAGCTTACTTTGAGTGAGATACACGCCTTAAGTGCGAAAATTGGGTTAATGCAGAATAAGATCACCGTGATCAATTCTGAAATAAAAAATCTGGATAGTGAAATCCACGAGAATACGAATACCGTACATTCGTTGCAAGGACAGCTTAGCCAGCTTAAAGAAGAATATGCAGCCATGATCAGGTTTGCGCAGCGAAACAGGAACTCATATGATAAAATGATGTTTATTTTTGCCGCCCGCGACTTTAACCAGGCTTATAAAAGAATAAAATATTTACAGGAATTTGGTCAGTACCGTAAAAAACAGGCTGATTATATACAGGGAACAGAAAAAAACCTGAACTATAAAATTGTTGTACTGGACAAGAGTTTAAAAGCTAAGAATGACCTGTTGCGTGAGCAGGAAAATGAACGCACCAAGCTGGCGAAAAATAAAAGCGAGCAGGCCAATGTGCTGAACCAGTTTAGTAAACAGGAAAAGCAATATAGCCATGATATTGCAAAAGGTAAAAAACAGCAGGCTGCTATAGACCGCGAGATTAGAAATGCCATTGCCAGGGAAATTGCCATAGCAAGGAAAAAGGCTGAGGATGAAGCCAGGGCAGCGGCCGCGAAAGCAAGGGCCGATAATAAGCCAGCTCCCGTAGAAAGGGCAAAAACAACAACAAACTACCTGACTTCAACGCCTGAGGCGGCGAAATTGTCTGCCGGGTTTGAAAATAACAGGGGCCGCTTACCGTGGCCGGTAGCACAAGGGTCAATTACAGAAGGCTTTGGAAGGCACACAGAAGGGGAGGCTGGTTATACCAATGATGGGGTAAACATCCTGACCAGTGATGGTGCTTCGGTAAGGGCTGTATTTGGCGGGGAAGTATTATTTGTAAGGGTGATCCAGGGGATCTATGTAGTGGCAATACGCCATGGTGATTATTTCACCATTTATCAGAACCTGAGATCTTCCAGTGTGTCAAAAGGAGAAAAAGTAGAAACCCGCCAGTCTATCGGTACGGTTGCTACCACATCGGACGGTCCTTTACTGCATTTTGAGATCATGAGGGGACAGTCTAAGCTGAATCCGGAAGCTTGGATTGCAAAGTAAATAATTGGATCTAAAATGTTTATATTTGCTAATAAATTTGAATTGATATGAGTACAGGAATAGTATTGGAATTTTTAAATATGGGTGGTTCAGAGATCATGCTGATCCTGGCGGTAGTGCTGCTTTTGTTTGGAGGTAAAAAATTACCTGAACTGGCCAGAGGCCTTGGACAGGGAATCAGAGATTTCAAAGACGCCTCAGAAGGTGTTAAAAGAGAGATTCACCGCAATATCAACGCTGTTGGTTTGGAAGAAGATCCTAATGCACCGGTAGCAGCAGCTGAGGTAAAACCTACTCTGGAAGAGCAAATGTATCCTAAAACAGAAGTTAAAGAACCAATTAACTTAACGAAAGAGGTAGTTGTAGAACACACAGCTGTAGCTGTCCCTGTTGAGCATACTGCTGCAATAATAACTTCAGAAACACCGGAAACGGAAAAAAATAAAATTTAACTAAAAGATTATGTTAAACGCAATTGTATGTGGAGCCTTAGGCACACCAGAGATTCTTATTATTTTAGTGGTTGTTTTATTGCTTTTCGGCGGTAAAAAAATACCTGAACTGATGAAAGGTTTAGGCCAGGGAGTAAAAGAATTTAAAGACGGTAAAGATGGTGCAGATCACGATCAGCGCAAGCCATAGACGGTTTAATCTTGATTTTCTAACCTTTTAATTCCTGTTTGATAGTTTTGAAGAAATATAACTCTTTATCAGAGATACAAGCACTTATCGTAAAAAAACAAATTCTCCTTCCCGATCTTCTTTCCTATTATTTTACGCAGATTGAAAAAAATAAAAACCTCAATGCATTCAATGAGGTTTTTTTTGATTCCGCAAAAAAACAAGCGCTTAAGGTTCAGGATAAGATTGATACAGGTACCGCAGGGAGACTTGCCGGTATGGTGATTGGTATTAAAGATAATATCCTTTACAAGGATCATGCTACCACTGCGTCTTCGAAAATGCTGGAAGGTTTTGTGTCTCCTTATTCTTCTACCGTTACAGAACGTTTGCTTGCTGAAGATGCTATTATCATCGGCAGGTTAAACTGCGATGAATTTGCTATGGGCGGTTCCAATGAAACTTCTTATTACGGACCGGTACGCAATGCTGCGGATACGGAAAGGGTAGCTGGCGGATCGTCTGGCGGTTCTGCTGTGGCAGTTCAGGCAGATCTCTGTTTATCTGCCCTAGGTACGGATACCGGCGGCTCGGTAAGGCAGCCTGCTGCTTTCTGTGGCTGTTTTGGCTTAAAACCTACTTATGGACGTATTTCCCGGTATGGGGTAATTGCCTATGCTTCTTCTTTTGATCAGGTGGGTACGCTGACTTCTTCCGTTAGTGATGCTGCGCTGTTAATGGAAGTGCTGGCGGGTGCTGATGAGCACGACAGTACAGTATCCCGTTTACCCGTTCCCGGATATTTAGCCAAATTAGAAAATACAGGTACAAAGAAAATTGCCGTTTTACGTGAAACACTGGAAAGTGAAGCACTGGATCCGGAAATTAAAAATGCCATTCTTCAGGCAATTGAACAATTTAAAGCACAGGGGCATAGTGTTGATTATGTATCTTTCGATTTGCTGGATTACCTGGTGCCTGCTTATTATGTATTAACTGCTGCTGAGGCTTCTTCTAACCTTTCCAGATATGATGGGGTACATTACGGTTACCGTAACCTTCAGGCAGAAAACCTGAATAACCTGTATAAAAAATCCAGGGCCGAAGGTTTTGGAGAAGAAGTGAAAAGAAGGATCCTGCTGGGTACATTTGTATTGAGCGCAGGTTATTATGACGCTTATTACCAAAAAGCACAACAGGTTAGACGGTTAATCAGAAATAAAATAGAAAAACTTTTTGAAGATTACGATGTGATCCTTACTCCGGTAGCACCCACTCCTGCGTTTAAAATAGGGGAAAATATAGAAGATCCGCTGGTGATGTACATGGCCGATATTTTTACGGTCCTGGCTTCATTAACAGGCGTACCTGCAATTGCATTGCCTTTAGGCAATAATTTGGCTGGATTACCGTTAAGTTTACAATTAATGGCGAAACACTTTGAAGAGGATGTTTTACTTTCCCTGACAAATAGTTTTACGCATATCGCTTCACCTAAGCAAATTATCAATTAATTATTCGTTGCAGATGGCAAACGACAGCCTATGAAAATACACAGACTTATTCTTTCTTATTGCGTGTTTGCATTCTCTGCCCTTACAGGATACGCTCAGCAAAATATAAACAAGCTTGATTCTGTGTCTCCTGTCAGCTTCTTATCAACCCGTTTAGCCAGTGACACTACAGCAGTTCCGCTGGTCATGGAAAATTCCTTATTCTACAATTATAATTTTACCTATAAAAAGCGCCTGGATTCTATTCAGAAACAGATCCCATTGAGTTACAATGAATCCGTACAGCGTTACATCGATATTTATACCGGCAGAAAAGACCAGATGGGTAAAATGCTGGGCCTGTCTGAATATTATTTCCCGATTTTTGAGAACGCGCTAAAGGCTTTTAATGTGCCTATGGAGCTAAAATACCTGCCGATCATAGAATCTTCTATGAACTCGCATGCCATTTCAAGGGTAGGTGCAACGGGCCTATGGCAATTCATGTTCTCCACCGCTAAAGGTTATGGATTGAACATTGATAATTTTGTTGATGAACGTAAAGATCCTATCCAGGCAAGTTATGCGGCTGCGAAATATTTCAAAGATGCCTATGCAGAGCTGGGCGACTGGCTATTAACTATTGCGGCTTACAATTGCGGAACCGGTGCCGTGAACCGTGCCATTATTAAAGCCAATTCAAGGGATTTTTGGGTGTTAAGACAATATTTACCACTCGAAACCCGTAATTACGTGCCTGCATTTATTGCTACGATCTATGTGATGAACTATCCTTCAAAACATCAGATCACGTCGCAGAAATCATTGTTTGCTATCAAAACGGATACCATACAGGTAAACAGGTTTGTTTCACTTACTGAACTGGCACAAGCCCTTACCATGAACGAAGAAGACCTTTGTACGTTAAATCCTTCTTACAAGAAAAAGATTGTTAACGGATCTCCGGAAGCACCTAAACGGATTATTATGCCTAGTGTAAGCATTGCCAGCTTTGCCAATATCTATGAGGTACTCAATACCCATGAGGTAAATATGGACACGCAGATCATACAGGCGTCTAATGATGACAGAAGGTTACATAAAAGACACGCTGAGCTGTCCGAACGCAAATCTTCCCTAGCTTATCATAAAGTAAAAGCAGGACAGAACCTGACTGCTATTGCGGATGAATACCATGTTGAAGTACAAGACTTAAAAGTGTGGAACAAATTGAAAGGGAATAGTATTGTTCCGGGACAAAAATTAATTGTTTCTAAAACACAGGGACTCAGTAAACATGGAGACGCCCATTCAGGAAAGAAATATATGTCTTACCGGAGCAATGAAAAGTCTGACTCACAGACTTCAGGAAGGTTATAATTAAGATTCTGTTCTTTTTGTTCATTTCTTGCCGGCAGGTTTTTTTGCTGAAATATTTCCCCATATTCGTTAAAGTATCATAGCTGTAAATACTGTTTTATGCTGTATTTGTATTTAGGTACTTTAACCAAACTATCTATTCTTTAATCTGAGCTAATGCTATGAAATTCATAACCTTCTTGTGCGTCCACTTTGTGGGTATCTCCGGAAAAATATTAGCTGTTTCATCAGATGTAATCCGATTTATATTCAAATTTAACATTCAGTCAAGGTCTAATTTATATTCAGATTTTAACTTTGAGTGGAATAATGTTTTCTTATGCAGGATGGAATGAAATTCAATGGAAATATTGTCTGGAATGGGTTCGGGAATTATAGTTTGGTGGTGCTTTACAGTGCGTTTAAGGATAAATGTTAGGTCATTAAAAGGTAAATTCCTTTTAGTAGATTAGCGCAAAATTGGAGATAATTTTGGGCGTAATGATTAAAAATTATAAATATGTATGATTATATAGATGGCAGGCTAACCTTTAAATGTCCTGCTTATATCGTGGTTGAGGCTGGTGGAATAGGATATCATATCAATATCTCCCTGAATACCTATAGTGGCCTGGGCGATAAAGAACGCTGCAAAATATATGTATGGCTGCATGTAAAAGAAGATGCACATACCCTGTACGGGTTTATGGATGAAGGAGAGCGAAGATTGTTTCTGCACCTGATATCGGTTTCGGGTATTGGTCCTAATACAGGACGTATGATGCTCTCTTCTATTACACCATCAGAAATTCAAACTGCCATTGTAAATGCAGACCTGCCCCTGATCCAGCGGATTAAAGGGATAGGCGTGAAGTCGGCACAACGCCTGGTGTTAGAACTGCAGGATAAGTTAAAAAAAGAAGGTACAGGATCATTAATTGCTGCCCCGCTAAACAATACGGTTAGAGAGGAAGCTTTATCTGCATTGATGATGCTTGGATTTGCAAAACTACCTGCCGAAAAGTCAATAGACAATGCGGTGAAAAGTGGCGGGGTGGATTTGACAGTGGAACAGATGATTAAAATTGCTTTAAAAAATTTATAAAAAAGAACCGTTAAAATATCACCCATAATTTTCCGCCTTTGAGAAAGACTTTTACCCTAATCCTCTTCTTGATCTTTTTCTTGTGCGGGAACCGGGCTTTCTCACAGGTTAGCCGGGTGAACCTTTTGGATACAACCAGGAATAACTTTGGGCTAAAAGAAAAGTCTATTTTAGGTATCCGGCAGCCTTTTGATTCGTTTAACCCGCTGCCGGATAACTTTAAAAGGGAAGTGGAATATGATGCGGTAAACAAACGTTACATCATCAGGGAAAGGATCGGCGGCCGGTTTTTTAGTGCCCCTCAGTACCTGACCATCGAAGAATACCAGCGTTTAATTAATAGTGAGATCAAGCGCGACAACTGGCGGGTAATCTCCAATGCCGAAACAGAGGAAATACGGAACACAGGGATTATTCCAAGTCTGGAGGTCAACAACAGATCATTTGAAAAGCTTTTTGGGGGTAATCAGATCAATATACAGCCCCGCGGTGAAGCAGAGCTGACTTTGCTGGGACGTATCAACACGAATGAAAATCCTTTGTTCAATGAACAGCAAAGATCACAGAGTAATTTCGACTTTAACCAGCGTATCCAGATGGATGTGGTGGGTGACGTAGGAACCAAGCTGAAGATCAACATGAATTATAATACTGAAGCGCAATTTGATTTTGAGAATCAGGTGAAGCTCGATTATACAGGTGGTGAGGATGACATCATCAAGAAGTTAGAGGTAGGAAATGTGAGTATGCCTTTGAACACTACGCTGATTCAGGGTACCCAGGCATTGTTTGGGGTTAAAACACAAATGCAGTTTGGGAAACTAAACGTCACCACTATTATTTCCCAACAGAAGTCGCAAACCAAAGAGCTGAAGATCAATAATGGTGCGCAACAAAATGAATACCGCTTTGGCGGCGATAATTATGAAGCCAACAAACATTACTTTTTAGCCAGGTATTTCAGGGATAACTACAATAAGAACCTGGCGAATCCCCCAACTGTTCTTTCCGGAATTAACATCACGAAAGTGGAGGTATGGATCACCAACAAAACAGGTAGCACTACAGATGCCAGGGATGTTTTAGGATTGATCGATCTGGGAGAGAATATCCCATATAATACGGCGCAGGTAACGGGCGGGGCGGGTTATGCAGCTTTGCCTTCAGGTTTTGTATTGCGCGGAAGCAAACAGTCCAATAATTTACTGGCCAAACTGCCTGCAGGGGCCAGGCTAACCAATTCAAACGATGTAATTTCCTATTTCCAGGCTAACGGGTCGACAGATAATTTTGCCAAGCTTACCTATGCCCGTAAATTAACCGACAAAGAATATTCCTATCATTCCCAGCTGGGTTATATTTCCTTAAATAATGCACTGAACTCGGATGAAGTACTGGCTGTTGCTTATCAGTATACTTATAATGGGGTGCAGTATCAGGTTGGAGAGTTCTCTACGGATATCAATTTTGATCCCAATACGCCTAAAGTTTTATTTGTAAAACTGCTGAAAAACGAAACGATTAAAACAAACCTGCCTACCTGGAACCTGATGATGAAAAACATCTATTCCATTGGCGGTTACCAGATCAGCCCGCAGAATTTCAAACTGGATATCACCAGGCTGGATAATGAAACCGGTACGGAGTCTCCAGTGATGAATGAAGGTTTAAAAACCAGCAATAAACTGTGGATCAATCTTACCGGGCTCGACAGGTTAAACCCGCAGAATGAAAAGAAACCTGATGGTATATTTGATTATGAGGCGGAGGACAAACCTTTTTCAGGAACCACCACTACGGCCGCGGCTTCAGCAATAGGGAGCATTGGAGCTGCTGCAAATAGTATCACCGCTGCCGGTCTGATTTCAAACAGCAATACTGGATATATTACCATAGATCCGCTCAACGGGCGTATCATTTTTCCGGTAGTAGAGCCTTTTGGTAAAGACCTTGCTGCCCAATTTAATACCAGTGAACAGGCCTTGATTGATAAATATACTTTCACTGCACTCTACGATTCTACCAAGGTAATTGCCCAGCAGCTTTTTTTAAAGCAGAACAGGTATATCATCAAAGGTACTTACCAATCTAATGTCTCCTCTGTATTCAGCTTAAATTCCATTAATGTCCCGCAGGGATCTGTAAAAGTATTTTCGGGAACTATTCCTTTACAGGAGGGGGTAGACTTTACTGTAGATTACCAGGGCGGTAGGGTAACGATCATCAATACAGGCATACTGATTTCAGGTCAGCCGATACGGATCACCACGGAAGATAGTGAGATGTTTGGTTTACAGCAGAAGTCGTTGTTTGGTACGCGACTGGATTACCGGGTGAGTAATAAACTGAGTTTGGGGGGAACCTTTTTAAATCTTTCAGAAAAACCACTGACCACTAAAGTGAATATTGGGGATGAACCGGTAAACAATAGTATCTGGGGATTGGATATGAATTACAATTCGCCTTCCAGGTTTTTAACCAAGATGGTAGATAAGCTGCCCTTTATCTCTACCAAAGCTCCTTCAAAGGTTACTTTTGCAGCAGAATTTGCCAAGCTTATTCCAGGTCATTCCAGTGCGATCAATAGTGAAGGCGACAAAGGGGGCGTAAGTTATCTGGATGATTTTGAGTCTGCCAGTGCAGTGATCGATTTGAAGAGTTCCATAGCATGGCAATTGTCTGCCACACCTCAGTTTTTTAGTGAATCACAATTGATTGATAACCTGGCTTACGGTTATAACCGGGCAAAAATTGCTTTTTATAATATCGATCCTACATTTTACGATAAGACTTCGTCGGCTTTTCCGTCCAGTCTGCGTAATAACAGAAGTGAGTTGTCTAACCACTATGTTAGGGAAATCATTACGCAGGAAGTTTTTCCTTTACAGCAAACGCCCGCAGGACAAGCCGTAGCTTTACCTACCTTAAACGTGGCTTTTTATCCAACCATAAGAGGGCCTTATAATTATGCAACTACTGGTTTCGGCTCCAATGGTGAGCTGCAAAATCCAAAATCCCGCTGGGGAGGTATCTTCAGAAAGATTGACACCAATGATTTTGAAGCCCTGAATATCGAGTATATAGAACTATGGGTGATGGACCCTTATATCTATAAGCCTAATTCTGCAGGAGGAGATCTGTATTTTAACCTTGGAAACCTTTCTGAAGATATCTTACGGGATGGAAGGAAATCCCTGGAAAATGGCTTGCCTGCAACGGAAGACCCGACGCAATATGATGAAACCAACTGGGGCAGGGTACCCAAATTACAACCAGTAGTACAGGCTTTTGACAATGACCCATCAGCAAGACAAGCACAGGATGTAGGTTTGGATGGTTTATCCGATGCAGATGAACGCAGAAAGTTTGCTCCGGTAGTTAACCAGATCAAAGGACAGTTAAATTCAACAGCGGCAAGCCAATTGGTAAATGACCCAAGTTCTGATGACTATACTTATTACAGGGGGCCAGAATTGGATCAGGCTAATGCAGGTATCTTAAAAAGATATGAGAACTATAATGGAACAGAAGGAAACTCAAAAACCTCTCAGCAGTCTACCGCAGCGATTGGGATAGATAATTCTGCTTCTACCTCCCTGCCGGATGGTGAAGATGTGAACAGGGATAATAACATGACGCAGTCTGATGAATATTTTCAATATAAAGTATCCATGCGTAAGGCCGATTTGCAGATCGGGAAAAATTATGTGACAGATGCCGTTACCACCCAGGTTAAACTTGCAAATGGTCAGACTGCACCGGTTACCTGGTACCAGATCCGTATTCCATTATCAGATTATCAGCAAAAAGTTGGGGATATCCAGGATTTTAAATCTATCCGCTTTTTAAGGATGTTCCTAACCAATTATGCAGATACCACCGTACTGAGGTTTGGTAAAATTCAGCTGGTAAGGGGAGAGTGGAGAAAATATAATACAGATAATATAGGCACACAAGTTATTACCGACCCGGCACTGGTAACGGTTACTCCGGATAATTCCACTATTGACATCAGTACAGTAAGTGTTAATGAAAATGGTCAGCGTTCTCCTATTCCTTATGTGGTGCCGCCGGGAATTGTACAGGATGTAGATTATACGAACTATAAAACAGATACTAAATTAAATGAGCAGTCGCTGGCACTGACCATTAATTCCTTAAGGGATGGATATGGCCGTGCTGCTTTTAAGACTACCTTAAGTGATTTCAGGTCCTATAAAAGATTAAAAATGTTTGTCCACCTGGAAGCATTGCCAACAGCTACGCTGGCCAATGGCGACCTGACCGCCTTTATCAGGGTGGGGGCCGATTACCAGGATAATTATTACGAATATTCACAGCCCTTAACCGTTACGCTGCCCAACACCAAAGATCCCAATAAGATCTGGCCGGAAGCCAATGTGATCGATGTGCAGCTGGAGCTTTTCCAGAATGCCAAGCTGGCCAGAAATAAAGCCCGTGGGGCAAATGGATTGGCCTGGGACATAACCAAGCCTTATACTTATGTACAGGATGGCAAAACCATAACCATTAAGGGGCAGCCGGATATGAGCCAGATAAAGGTTTATATGCTGGGAATAAAAAATCCTTTAAAAACTACCGCTACGCAGAATGACGATGGCTTGCAGAAAAGTGCGATTGTTTGGTTTGATGAGTTGAGGCTGACTGAATACGATGAAAAAGGCGGATGGGCGGCTACTGCAAGGATGAACGCACAACTTGCCGACCTGGGAGAGGTAAATGTTTCGGGCAGTAAATCTACCATTGGTTTTGGTGCGCTGGACAGTAAAGTAAGCGACCGCTCCAGGGACGATAATACCCTTTTTGATATTTCTACGAACTTGGAACTGGGAAAATTCTTTCCTAAAAAATCGGGTTTAAGAATACCGATGTATATCAGTTATTCAAGCCAGGTAAGCACACCGGAGTATGACCCGATGATGCCTGATATTGAACTGAAAACAGTGCTCGCTGCTGCAGAAACAAAAACGGAGAAAAAGGAAATTCTGAACTATGCGCAGGATGTGACCACACGTAACAGTATTAATTTTACCAATGTGCACAAAGAACGCACAG
Source organism: Pedobacter sp. L105 (assembly GCF_009765875.1). Taxonomy (GTDB): domain Bacteria; phylum Bacteroidota; class Bacteroidia; order Sphingobacteriales; family Sphingobacteriaceae; genus Pedobacter. Next base: position 356,347 of record NZ_LMUP01000008.1, on the reverse strand, counting down.
ACCCTTCTCAAAAGGCTGAAGTGTGGGACATAGAGAACTGGAGTGCAACTTATGCCTACACCAGTTACCTGCACCACGATTTTATCAATCAGAGCACTATCCAGAAAACGTGGCACGGCTCTCTTGCCTATAGTTTTTCTTCCCCGCCAAAGAATTACCGGCCATTTGATAAATTGATTAAATCTAACCTGCTGACGATATTAAAGGATATTAATTTTAGCCTGATGCCAACTGCCATTAACTTCAGGATGGATGTAGACCGCTTAAGCTCTGAAAACAGCCTTAGAAATCCGGATCCCGAAAATAATACCCCAATTAATACTACTTATAGTAAAAACTTCCTGATCACCAGGGTATATGGGTTATCCTGGAACCTGACTAAGTCTATGACCATAGATTTTGATGCCACCAACTATTCGATCGTGGATGAGCCGCAGGGAGGACAGTTGAATCCGCTGCAGCGCGATACTTTATGGCAAAATTTAAAGCGCCTGGGACGTACCACAGATTATAACCATAACCTGAACATTACCTATAACCTGCCCATCAATAAAATTCCGGGGCTGGACTGGGTAAATGTGGCTACCCGCTACGGAACAAACTTTGACTGGCAAACGGAACCACTTTCTACCCTGCTGGACCCCACTATTAACCTGGGTAATACCATTCAGAACTCAAGAACCATTCAGGTGAATCCAACCCTGAATTTTAATGGACTGTACAATAAATTTGATGCTTTAAGAGACATAAAAAATGACAATAGCGGATCAGGTATCCTGCTGAACCTGTTGACAAGTATTAAAAATATCAACGTAGCCTATACGCAAACCAAAGGTATTTACCTGCCAGGTTACCTGCCAACCACCAGTTATCTGGGGATTAATAGTGCCAATGGCGCTCCGGGACTGGGTTTTGTTTTTGGAAGCCAGGCCGATATCAGGCAGGATGCCATCAATCATGGATGGATTACTACCGATACGCTGCAAACCCAGCTGTATGTGAACACCCTGAAAGAAGATTTAAGCTTTACCAGTGTGCTGGAGCCTTTTAAAGATTTCAGGATCACCTTAACAGCAAATAAGAATAAAACCACTAATTATTCTACCAATTTCAGGTATGATAACAACAGCCGTTCTTTCGTTAACCTGAGTCCTTCCACTACCGGTGATTATAGTATTTCCTATATCACCATTGGTACTGCATTTTCAGACAAATCGGGTGCTACGGTATCCAAGTTGTTCAATAAATTTATGGCTAACCGGGAAATTATCTCTCAGCGCCTGGGCGCTGGTAACGTAAATTCCAAAGGGGTTAAAGATGGTTATGCTGATGGTTATAACCAAAATTCACAGGACGTGATCATCTCTGCTTTTATGGCTGCCTATTCTGGGAAAAATGCTTCCACCATCAGCCTGAATGCTTTCCCGAAAATCCCTTTGCCTAACTGGCGGATCAATTACGGGGGACTGGGCAGACTAAGTTTCCTGGAAGATAATTTTAGTTCCATTGACCTGAGACATTCTTACCGGTCTATTTATAGTATTAACGGCTTTAATTCACAGCTGGGTTATCAGGAAACGGATGGTGCAGTAAGTGCCAGGGATGATAACCAGAATTTCCTTCCTTTTTATCAATACACACAGGTAACTATAGCTGAGCAGTTTGCCCCGCTGATTGGTATTGATACCCGACTAAAAAACAATGTGACACTAAATATGGAACTGGATAAAACACGGCTGCTGGGTTTAAGCCTTGCCAATAGCCAGCTGGCCCAGTTGACAGAGAATAACCTGATCTTTGGAATAGGCTACCGTACAGCGAAATTCAGGTTCCCTTTTGGCTTGTTCAAGCAAGTGAAAATGGATAACAACATGGATTTTAAACTGGATGTTGCGGTAAGGGATAATGAAACGGTGATCTACAGAGCGGATGTGGCCGAAGCCGAGATTTCCTCAGGCGCTAAAAACATTACTTATCGTCCGAGTGTTAATTACGTGCTCAACAAACGGTTTAATCTGAAGATATTCTATGATGCGAATATTACTAAACCTTATACCTCGCAGACCTATACCACGTCGTTCAGCAACTTTGGCTTTAGTTTAAGGATTACCTTCAATTAGGCTTGCTATAAAATATTTAATAATTACCTTTGACATCTAAAATCGAATAAGAAAATGAATTTTCCATCAGAACTAAAGTACACTAAAGACCACGAATGGGTTAAAGTTGAAGGTAATGAAGCCTATATTGGTATAACTGATTTTGCACAACGCGAACTGGGTGATATTGTATATATTGATATTAATACTGTAGGTGAAGAAGTAACTAAAGATAATGTTTTTGGTACTGTTGAAGCGGTTAAAACTGTTTCAGATTTATATATGCCTTTAACTGCGACTGTATTAGAAATTAATGCAGCTTTGAATGATAATCCTGAACTGGTTAACTCTGACGCTTATGGAAAAGGCTGGATGGTTAAAGTTACCATTAGCGATGCAGCTCAAATTGATGAATTACTAGACGCAGCAGCTTACCAGGCTTTAGTAGGCGCATAATTGAATGGATATAATTAAATCTCAGGTCTGGTCTTTTTTATGGACCATCTTCATTTTGATCCTTTGTACTGCGAGAATGCCGGATGTGAGCGGTTCTCCCGGGTTTTTCTTTCAGGGCTTTGATAAAATGGTGCATATGGGATTTTTCTATATCCTTACTACATTTATTTTTTTTGGCAGGATACAAAGACAAGGAAATTACAGCTTTAAAGCACTGACCATTTTTAAAATTATTCTGGTCACTTTTTGTCTGGGTGGCGGAATTGAACTCATCCAAAAGTTCTTTTTCCCTTACCGCTCGGCAGAATGGTGGGACTTGGGTGCAGACATGATCGGCGTGATGATGTGCGTTTGCAATTATGTACTTTTACATAAATCCAACTATAATGAAACTAAAAGTTAGTATACTCTTCCTGCTTTTTGCAGGGCTGATGAGTGGCTGTGGTATATTCAGACGCGGATGTCATTGCCCTCATGTAAGTTATAATACTTATCCTCAACATCATATCAGCAGAAATTCTTAGAATTTCTGCTTTTTTTATTTTCATCCTTTTTTCTTTCTGTTTGTGGCGAAAAAAGAGGTGTATTTAAAATGTTACTATTCTTTTAACAGTCTGAAACAAACTATTTCTATAGAACGGAGTCTGAGAATGTATATATTTAAAACATATCCTGACTTTTCATGAAGATTTCGACTAAATACCTCTTGCTGATCCTTTCCCTGTTTATCAGCGTTGCTTCGTTTGCACAAACTAAAAATGGGTCGGTAACCGGGAAAGTGGTGAATGCCAAAGACCAGTCGCCTATAGACTTTGCTTCCGTAGGTGTAAAAAATCTTCAGGATTCAAGTGCTACCGCAGTTAATACCAACCATGATGGTACTTTTCAAATCGGCGGATTGGCGCCAGGCTCTTACCGCTTAACAGTGGCTTACCTCGGTTTAAAAAATTTTAATAAAACCTTTACGGTTACAGCTGCAGCTCCTGCTGCCAACCTGGGTAACCTGGCCATGGATAACAGCGGGCTCAATTTGAAAACAGTAGAAATCAAAGGCGCTGTAATTCCTGTAACAGTAAAAACCGATACTATTGAATATGATGCAGCGGCTTATAAAGTGAAGGAAAATGCAGTGGTGGAAGATGTGTTGAAAAAACTACCTGGTGTAGATGTAGCCAAAGATGGTTCTATCAAAGCACAGGGAGAAACCGTAACCAGGGTACGTATTGACGGTAAGGATTTCTTTGGTAACGACCCTTTACTGGCTACCAAGAACCTGCCCGCAGATATGATCGATAAAGTGCAGGTGATCGACCTGCTGTCAGATCAGGCGCAGTTTACCGGGGTGGATGATGGAAACAGGGAAAAGATCATCAACATTACGACGAAGAAGAACATGAAGAATGGGTATTTTGGAAATACCAGTGCAGGTTATGGTACCAATAACGGCCCGGAAACGGATAACCGCTATGATGTGAGCATGAATGTAAATAAGTTCAATGATAATCAGCAGCTGTCGGTAATCGGGCAGTTTAACAATGTAAATAAGCAGAACTTTGGTGCTGGTGGTGGTGCCGGTAATGCCGGTGGCGGCCGTTTTAGCCAGGCGGCAAGTAATGGTGCCCCTCAACAGGGAATTACTACTACTGATGCTGCAGGTTTAAATTATGCCAATGAGTTCAAAAATGGAACTAAACTTTCTGCAAATTACTTTTTTAACAAAACATCCCTGTTTAATGACCAGACCAGTGATATTACAAATTTACTGGGTCAGGGTGTGACAACGAATAACAAACAGAATTTAACCAGTACCACCAACAAAACGAACCACCGTTTTAACTTTTTACTGGATACCAAGATCGATTCTACCACCTCCATCAGGATTCAGCCAACGGTTACTTATTCTGTAACAGACCTGAACCAGAATACCAGTTATGTAAACAGTTATGCGCATTCTACAACGATAGGAAGCCAGATCCTCAATACCAGGACTACAGCGCCAACACTGGCTGATGTTTTGCTCCTGCGGAAAAAGTTCAAAAGAAGAGGCCGTACCATATCCCTGAATGTGAATACGAATATCAACAATAGTGATTCGAAGAATTTTAACAACATTAATAACCTAACCACTACAGATGCCGATTCATCATCAACAGCACTGACCAACCAGCTGTTTAACCAGAATGCCAAGTCCTTCAGTAATACAGCCCGTTTAGTGTATACAGAACCGCTGTCTAAAGCACTGAATCTGGAACTGAATTATCAAAATGGGTATAATTACGATAACAGTGACCGGGCTACATATAATTTTAATCCGATCACGAATTTATATGATGTGCCGGATCTGACGTATAGCAATACTTACGAGAATAAAACTTTTACCAATGCAGTGGGCGCCAGTTTAACCAATACTACTAAAAACTCTAACCTCAACATAGGTGTAGCAGTGCAAAATACCGACCGGTCAAATGATAACCTGACCACAGGTGCTGTGTTTTCACAGAACTTTACCAATGTGATTCCAAGTGCAGTGTACCGCTATCGCTTCAGCAGGACCAAACGTCTGGTGATCAGGTATCGCGGAAGTACTGTACAGCCATCTATTTCACAGATTCAACCCATTGCCGATAATACCAATACGGTCAGCGTTCCTATTGGTAACCCAAACCTAAAACCTTCATTTAACAACAACCTGACGTTTTTATACAATAACTTTGATGTCGCGCATTCCCGTTCTTTATTTATATACGGAAATTTAACGCAGACCTTTAATGGGTTTGGAAACGACAGCAAGCTGATTGATGATCCAACTAACCCAAATTCAGGTAAATTTGAGATTACCCCGATCAATGTTCACGGTGTGTTTTCAGGTACATTGGGTACCTCTTTAGGCGTGCCGGTTGTAAAGGATAATAAACTAAACTTTAACATTGATTTTGGAGGTACTTATGCAAGAGGGGCCAACGAAACCAATGATATCAGCAATATCACCAATAACTTAACCCTGACCAATAAATACAGATTGGTTTCCTCTATGGATAAGCTGGATATGACAGCGGCCATAGCCGGATCATTTAACAGGGCTACTTATTCTGCACAGGCAAGCAGCAATACTACTTATTACACTTTAAACCCAACCATTGATATCAGTTATATGTTCCCGGGTAATTTCAGGGTGTCTACAGATGTAGATTATTATCAGAATACAGGCGGGGGGCCTTCTTATGATACGCATTACACCATTATGAATGCTTTTATCAGTAAGCAGTTTTTTAACAACAGAGGGATGTTTAAAATAGCTGTGAACGATTTACTCAACCAGAACCAGGGCATTACCAGAACAGCTACCAATACGGCAATTACAGATTTAAGATATAACGTACTGAAAAGATATTACCTGTTATCCTTCACGTATTCGCTGAATAAAATGGGCGGCAAGAATGTAGGCGGAAACAGAGAGCCGGGCGAACGCAGAGGCGGCGGTTTTGGCGGTGGTGGAAACGGCGGTGGCGGCGGAGGCTTTGGTGGTGGAGGAAATGGTGGTGGCGGCGGAGGCGGTTTTGGTGGCGGCGGTAATGGCGGCGGCTAAGAAGCAGGCTGAATGTAATGCCAACATCATATCTATAGCGGATAAACTCTTCTTTATTTGGATTTATTATTGATAAAGTCTAAATTGCCGCCTAATTAAAGATATGAAACTTTCGCAGTTGAATCCAGGGGAACGTGGCACTATTGTAGCATTTACAGATTTAGAAATGTCGGTGAAATTGATGGAAATGGGTTGCCTTCCCGGGGAGATGGTGGAAGTAGAACGTTTTGCACCACTGGGCGATCCTATTGCTATCCGTGTGGCAGGTTATCAGCTTTGTTTACGTAAAAACGAAGCTTCTGTGATCATTATTTCTTAAAATACCTTGGCTTCTCCTATTAAAATTGCGTTGGTCGGTAACCCTAATACAGGGAAATCAACCTTGTTTAACCTGCTTACAGGGTTAAATCAAAAGATTGGTAATTTTCCGGGTATTACAGTAGATAAAAAAGTAGGCTTTTGCAAGTTAAACCCAACGCTGCAAGCTGAAGTCATTGACCTTCCCGGCACTTATAGTTTATACCCTAAGAGCAGGGATGAGAGTATCGTTTTCCAGGTACTTGCAGATACCCATAACTCAAGTCACCCTGATATCATTGTGGTTATTGCCGACGCAACAAACCTTCGCAGAAATTTATTGCTGTATTCTCAGGTAGCAGATTTACAGATTCCCGTATTGCTGGTCCTGAATATGATGGACATGGCAAAAAAAGAGGGGATCAATGTCAATATTGATAAACTTTCTGAGCGTTTGGGTGTACAAGTAGTAGGCATTTCTGCGCGAAGTAAAACCGGGCTGGATCAGCTGAAACAGGCTATTGCCAATACCACTACTTTAGCTACCCAGGTAAAGGGCGCAGATATGAATATGCTTGCTGCTGAGGCTATTCATGAAGTGAAAGAGCTTGTTCATACAGATAACGATTACCTGGCGCTGCAACTGCTGCACCAGCATGAACATCTGGAAAGTTACACCCATCAATACGAACAATTTGAGCATATTGAAAGGTCACATCATTTTGAATCTTCCAAATTACAGGCAGCAGAGACCATTGCCCGCTATAGATATTTAAGTACCGTACTTTCTGGGGTTATAGAAGATACCGGTGCGGCAAAGAAATTTGTCTTCAGTGACAAAATAGACTCCGTTTTAACCAATCGTTTCTGGGGATTTTTTATTTTCCTCGGCATCCTGCTTTTTGTTTTTAACGCTATATTTTCATGGGCAGCCTATCCAATGGAACTGATTGAAGAATCATTTGTTTGGCTGACTGCCTTTGGACATGCACACCTTCCTGCGGGGATGCTAACCGACCTGATGCTGGACGGTGTGGTTGCCGGTTTAGGTGGTATCGTGATATTTATTCCCCAGATTGCTATTCTTTTTGCCTTCATCTCCATATTGGAAGATACAGGATATATGGCCAGGGTTACCTTTATGATGGACAAGATCATGAGGAAGTTTGGCCTGAGCGGCAGATCTGTTGTACCGATGATCGGCAGTCTGGCTTGTGCCGTGCCTTCCATTATGAGTGCCCGTACCATTGAAAACTGGAAAGACAGGATCATCACTATTATGATCTCTCCACTGGTAAGCTGCTCTGCAAGGCTTCCCGTATATACATTACTGATTTCACTGATCATCCCTAACCAAAAAGTATTTGGTTTTATCAGTATGCAGGCCCTGGCTTTAATGGGTATGTACCTGATCAGCATATTGGCGGCTATGACCGTTGCTTTTGTAATGAACTTCCTGATCAAGGCCAAAGAGAAGTCTTATTTTATCATGGAATTGCCTGTGTACAGGATGCCAAGATGGAAGAATGTAATTTTTACCATGTATGATAAGGCAAAAACTTTTGTTTTTGAAGCGGGTAAGGTGATCATTGCCATCTCCATTGTATTGTGGGTAATGGCTTCCTATGGCCCGTCTGATCGTTTCCAGAAAATAGAACAGAAATATACACAGCTGGAAATTAAAAAAGACAGTACACAGGTAAGTACGATTGAAAGGGACAAAGCCGCAGAAAAGCTGGAAAATTCCTATGCTGGTATCTTAGGGCACACCATAGAACCTGTGATCAGGCCTTTGGGTTACGACTGGAAGATAGGCATTGCCCTGATCACTTCATTTGCGGCCCGTGAAGCATTTGTAGGAACAATGGCTACCATTTATAGTGTAGACAACGGTGCAGAGAATACAGGGACTATACGCCAGAAAATGAGCGTAGCCACCAATGCCCATACAGGACTTCCCCTGTTTACTTTTGCAACCGGCTTTTCACTGATGCTTTTCTATGCCTTTGCCATGCAATGTATGAGTACTGTAGCCGTGGTTTACAGGGAAACAAAAACCTGGAAATGGCCGGCTATCCAGCTCGCTTACATGACCGGGCTCGCCTATGTGGCCAGCTTAATTGCCTATCAATTGTTGAAGTAAATTCTTTACCTTAGAGCTGTGGAAAAATCTACTATTTTAGCACAGTATATGCCTCCTGAAGCAGCCCCCGTGATTGCTAAATGGATTGACTATTTTCAATGTGAATTTAAAATATCCAAAAGCAGGGCCACTAAGCTGGGTGATTACCGGCACCCTTTCCAGAAGCTGGGACACAAGATATCCGTGAACAATAACCTGAACAGATATGCTTTCCTGGTGACAACCGTTCATGAATTTGCGCATTTGCTCACCTGGAACGACCATAAAAATAAGGTAAAACCGCATGGGGAGGAATGGAAGCGCAATTTTAAAAGAATGATGACGCCCTTTCTGGAACAGCAGGTATTTCCGCAGGAACTGCAGACCGTGATCATTACCTATCTGAACAATCCCTCTGCATCGAGTTGTACTGATTTAAGGTTGTCCCGGGCGTTGAAACAATATGATTTTTCACCAGATCATTCCAGGCTGGAGGAATTACCAAGGAATACGGTTTTTACCATTAAAGATGGTCGCAGGTTCAAAAAAGGAGATCAACTGAGGAAACGTTTCAGGTGTGAATGTCTGGATAATGGTAATATTTACTTGTTTAGCCCGCTGGCCGAAGTAGTGGTATCCGCTACCGGCACATAAACTGCTTCTTTGTCTACAATTTTCCAGTTCAATCGCAGCTTTTCATCTTTAAAAGTCAGAGGGGTATTTAACAGGCTGTCTATAAATGCATCTTTGGTATTCACCAGCAGGCTAGCCTTATAATTGCTCCTGTTTTTGCTTTTTAGATTGATATAATGTGCCTCGGGATAAGTAGTGATATTATCAAATACCATTTCAAATTTATCCTTGCCCATAATGGCATCATTGAGGCCTTTGATATCATCTTCATAATTGGCATCGGGATATTTGTTGTCAACCGGCTGGATCAGCAGGTAGGGAAGTGTATGTATCGCTGCTGAAGAACTTGCCGTTCGGCTGTCCATCCTGAAAGCTACATTATTTCGCATATAGGTACGTACATCTTTAAAAACGTCACCTTCAGCATTCATAACCTTATCGCTTTCCGTAACCAGGATCAGGCTGTCTTTTTTAAAATAATAATTTTTGATGGTGCTACTGATGTTTCCGTTATCAGCGTAGGTTTTATAGACCAGGGTACTATCATTTCCGCTGTACTTTTCTGCGTACATGGAAAAATCACCGGACTGGTAAACAAGGCTTAGTTCTTTTTTGAAATTTTTAAGGTTATTATCTGCGTTTACTGAAAACTCAAGTATAGTTTTTTCGTTCATCCCCGTCGATCCCTGTTCGGAAGACATCTCTGCCTGCGGATGGGTAGACTTGAAGTAATTACAACTCTCCATAGTAAACAGTAAAAGGCCTAAATTTAGTAAATGGAGGGTCTTCATAACATTTTCGTGAATGGTTGATGTTATGGAGCAGGCCATTATCGTGCCAATGAAGCTAATAAGCCAGTAGTTTCTGTATCGTTTCGTGAAGGCGGCTTTTGGCCAGAAACTGATCTTCCAGTATTTTACTCATCGGGATGGCCGTATCCAGACTTGCACAGCGCATCACCGGGGCATCCAGGTGTTGAAATAAGTGTTCGCCAATCCATGCCGCAATTTCAGCACCGAAGCCGCTGCTCAGCGTATCCTCATGCAGGATGACTACCCTTCCGGTTGCCTTTACGGCTTCAGTTACTGTGGCTTTGTCCCATGGCTGTAAACTGCAAAGATCTATCAGTGTTACCGACAGCTCAGGGTGATCATCCAGATAGGACAGTGACCAGTGTACACCCAAGCCATAGGTAATAATAGTGAGTTGTTCCCCCTGTTTCAGTACGTTGGCTTTGCCGATCTCCAGGGTGTAATAGCCTGCAGGCACTTGTCCGCTTAAACTTCTGTACAGGTATTTATGTTCAAAATAGAGAACCGGGTTAGGATCTTCAATAGCTGCCAATAATAATCCCTTAGCCTCGTAAGGGAAGGCTGGATAAACAATTTTAAGTCCCGGGGTTTTGGTAAACCAGGCCTCATTGCTCTGGGAATGAAAAGGGCCTGCGCCAGTCCCTGCCCCTGTTGGCATACGCACCACTACATCAGCTTTCTCGCCCCATCTGTAATAGGTCTTGGCTAAGTTATTCACGATCTGGTTAAACCCACAGGTCACGAAATCTGCAAACTGCATTTCTACTATCGCTTTATAACCATTGATGGAGAGTCCCAGTCCTGCACCAATGATCGCGGATTCACAGATAGGCGTATTGCGTACCCTTGCTTTGCCAAATTCTTCCACAAAGCCAGCAGTAATTTTAAAAGCACCGCCATATTCGGCGATATCCTGACCCATGATCACCAAGTTTGGGTAGCGTTGCATACCTGTCCGGAGTCCATCACTGATGGCATCAATATACCGTAGTTCGGTTGTGTCTCCACTGGCGGGAATTAGCTTTGGCGTAAAAGGATGATACATATCTTCCAGTTCAGCAGCCAAATCAGATACTGGCTCCTCTTCCTGAAAGGCCAGTTCAACTTCCTCTTCGATCCCTTTCTTAAATGCTATTTTAATTTGATAAAGTAATTCATCAGTCAATACTCCTTGTTCAAAAAGGTAGTTTTCAAAGGTTTTCACAGGATCTTTCAGTTGCCATTCTTCAAAGAGCTGCGAAGGAACATACTTTGTTCCCGAGGCTTCTTCATGTCCACGCATTCTGAAAGTTAAACATTCCAGCAGCACAGGTTTGGGATTTACGCGCATATTTTCGGCCAAACGGGTAATGGTATCATAAACTTCCAGGATGTTATTGCCGTTTATCTGAATACCTTCCATCCCATAACCAATGGCTTTGTCCTTTAAATGCGCGCAATTAAACTGTTCGGTAATGGGAGTGGAGAGTCCGTAGCCGTTGTTTTCGATCAGGAAAATCACAGGGAGGTTCCATACGGCGGCAACATTCAGCGCTTCATGGAAATCACCTTCACTGGTAGCGCCTTCACCTGTAAATACCAGGGTAGCTTTTTGTTTTCCCGCAATCAGGTCTGCCAGGGCAATTCCATCAGCAAGTGCCAGCTGCGGGCCCAGATGAGAGATCATCCCGATGATCTTGTGTTCTTGTGTACCGAAATGAAAAGACCTGTCCCTGCCTTTGGTAAAGCCGGAGATTTTACCCTGCCACTGCGCCATTAATTTTTTCAATGGAATATCACGACTGGTAAAAACGCCAAGGTTCCTGTGCATAGGCAAAATATACTCGTCCTTATTCATGGCTAAAGTAGCACCTACGGCAATAGCTTCCTGGCCTATGCCAGAAAACCATTTCCCTATGCGTCCCTGCCTCAGCAGGATGAGCATTTTATCTTCGACCATCCTTGGATAAAGCAGTTGTTTGTACAATGCCAATAGGGTACTGTCGTCTTTATCCTTACGGTCGAAGTGCATCATTTAAACCTGGGGTTTGTTTTTATTTTTTTCCTGCCATTGTTTAGCAAAAGATTTAGAGGCTATTTCTGGCATGGCGCGGTATTTACCCCACATTTTTTTGAAGAGGAACTTTAGCAGGAAGTTTTTGACCTTACCGCCAAACATATCCATCATTGATCTTTTAGACATGCCGGTATTCCATACTTTCCAGCCTATTTCTTCAGCCTTTGTATTCTCATGCTGTTCTGCTGCATCCCTTCTGTTCAGCAATAACATTTTATGAATATCAATCTTCACCGGGCAAACTTCAGAGCATTTGCCGCAAAGACTGGAAGCATAACTCAGATGTTTAAACTCTTTCATACCCTGCAGATGAGGGGTAATGATAGAACCTATAGGGCCGCTATAGGTGGTATTATACGTATGACCACCAATGTTCTTGTAAACCGGACAGGCATTTAAACAGGCACCACAGCGGATACAGTATAAGCCCTGGCGCTGGTCTTTCTGCGCCAGCAGATTGGTACGTCCGTTATCCAGCAGGATCACGTACATTTCTTCCGGGCCATCTGTTTCATTAGCTTGTCTGGGGCCGCTTAAAATCGTGTTGTAAACGGTTAAATTCTGGCCGGTCCCGTGACTGGCCAGGAGTGGCCAGAACAAGTCAAGGTCTGCCATGGAAGGAATGATTTTTTCTATCCCAACAATGGCAATATGTATTTTAGGAAAGGTAGTGCTTAACCTTGCATTTCCTTCATTTTCTGTCAGCGCTATACTTCCTGTATCGGCAATCAGGAAATTCCCTCCGGTGATACCAATATCAGCCGTCAGGTATTTTTCCCTTAACAATTCCCTTGCCTTTTGGGTTAATTGCTGCGGGGTAAAATCTAAAGGTGTGCCGAATTTCTCATGGAATAACTTGGCAATGTCTTCTTTGGTGAGGTGCATTGCCGGGGTAACAATATGATAGGGAGCTTGTCCCAGTAGCTGAACGATAAACTCACCGAGGTCACTTTCCAGGGAAGTAATCTCATTCTCTTCCAGGAACTGGTTCAAATGAATCTCTTCAGTGGTCATAGACTTTGATTTGATCACAGTTTTGCCACCACTCTTGTTAATGATGTTCAGAATTTCCCTTTGGGCTTCTTCTGCATCATTTGCCCAGATCACTTTTCCCCCGCGACGCTGAAAATTGGCTTCAAACTCGGGCAGGTATTTGTCCAGGTTCTCCATCACCCTCCATTTGATCACATGGGCCTTCTTTTTAGAATTTTCCAGGTTTTCAAACTTTGTTAATCCTCTGGCTACCGCTTCGTTGTACTTACCAATGTTATGGTTAATCGTGTCACGATGGTCCAAATCAAATGCCTTCTCATCCGCCTTTATCAAAAACTCCTCAGCAATTTTCGTCATGTTCAAATATAAATAAATACGTTAACAGGTAAACAAAAAAACCTGCCAGTTGTGGCAGGTTTCTAATTTATTTTTTTAATTGAGGAATTAAATCTTAGGTGCTTTGCTTGTACCGTACAGTTCTTTATTCTTTTTACGTTCTATATAGGCCGAAATAAATATGCTCAGTTCAAATAGGAGATAAAGCGGGAAAGCAACCACCATCATGGTGATCATGTCAGGTGTAGGGGTAATAATCGCTGCGATTACCAGGATGATTACAATCGCATACCGGCGACTGGCCCGCATGAATTTAGGTGTCATGATACCAAATATCGACAGGATGTAGATCACTACCGGTAATTCGAATATAATGCCTGTTCCAATCGTTAAAGTGGATATAGACGATAAATAGGAATCGATCGTGAATGTATTTTCAATAGTTGGGCTGACAGAAAAGCCAGTCAGGAAATTTACAGATAAGGCGCATACAATAAAATAGCCGAACAGGATACCTATAAAAAATAATACTGAGGCGAAGAATACAAATCCTCTGGCAGATTTTCTCTCTTTTTCATGCAGTGCAGGTTTGATAAACAGCCATAATTCAAAAAGCAGGTAAGGTATACCGAAAACAACTCCGGTCATAATACAGGAATTGATCTGTAAAGTAAACTGACCAGCCATTTCAGTATTGATAATTTTACCGTTAATGTGGGTGATACAGAAGTCAGGCCCGAGTGAAGGGAACCTTGCAGCCAGTTTACACATCATCCGATAAGTCCAGAAATCTGGCTTATCCGGTCCCATGATAATCGTATTGAATAAGATGTCATACCACCAGAAGGCTGCCCCGGTAAATATAACTACTGCTAGTAACGATCTGAGTAAGTGTTTCCTTAATACGTCAATATGGTCAAAGAAAGACATTTCTGCCTCCATGGTCTTGCCTTTATTCTTAATAGCACCGATTAGGTCCCTTGTTCTATTCTCACTCATGTAGCTTATTTGTAACCAAAAATACCATTCTATTTGATTAGAATGGTATCTACGTTTTAAATATAAGAATTAGATTTCTATTCTGAGAAAACAAATGTTTCCATAAACTTGGTGGTGAAATTTCCTGCCCTGAAGTTTGGATCTTTCATTAGTTTTAAATGGAAAGGTATAGTAGTTTTAATCCCCTCAATCACAAATTCACTCAGTGCCCTTTCCATAGTGCTGATGGCTTCTTCACGTGTTTGTGCCACGCAGATCAGCTTTGCAATCATGGAGTCGTAGTTGGAAGGGATTTGATAACCTGCATACACATGCGTATCAACCCTTACACCATGCCCACCTGGTGAGTGGAAATTAGTGATCTTTCCCGGACAAGGCCGGAAGTTATTAAAAGGATCTTCAGCGTTGATCCTGCACTCAATTGCGTGCATATCCGGCAGATAATTTTTTCCTGAGATGGGAACACCGCTGGCTACTTTAATTTGTTCTTTAATTAAGTCGTAATTGATAACTTCTTCCGTTACGGGATGTTCTACCTGAATACGGGTATTCATCTCCATAAAATAAAAGTTACGGTGTTTGTCAACCAGAAATTCAATCGTTCCGGCACCTTCGTACTGTACAGCGGTAGCACCTTTGATGGCAGCTTCACCCATACGGTCTCTCAGCTCGGGAGTCATGAAAGGAGAGGGTGACTCTTCTACCAATTTCTGGTGACGACGCTGAATAGAGCAGTCGCGCTCAGACAAGTGACATGCTTTGCCATACTGATCACCAATAATCTGGATCTCAATGTGGCGTGGATCTTCAATATATTTTTCCAGATATAATCCATCGTTGCCAAATGCAGCACCAGATTCCTGTCTTGCACTATCCCAGGCATGTTCAAACTCTTCGTCTTTCCATACCACGCGCATTCCGCGGCCACCACCACCGGCAGTAGCTTTCAGAATAACGGGATAACCTACTTCATTAGCCAGTGCAATGCCTTCTGTAATACTCTCCAGTAATCCTATTGAACCCGGAATTGTAGGAACGCCAGCCTTTTTCATTGTTTCTTTGGCTGATGCTTTATCACCCATAGAATTGATCTGCTCTGGAGTGGCACCAATAAACTTGATCCCGTAATCGCGGCAAACAGAAGAGAACTTGGCATTCTCTGATAAAAACCCGTAACCTGGGTGAATGGCATCTGCGTTGGTTAATTCTGCGGCAGAAATAATATTTGGAATACTTAAATAAGAATCTTTACTCGGAGGAGGTCCTATACAAACAGCTTCATCCGCGAAACGAACATGTAAACTTTCTCTGTCTGCTGTAGAATATACGGCAACAGTTTTTATGCCCATTTCTTTACAGGTGCGGATAATACGCAAGGCAATCTCGCCCCTGTTGGCAATTAATATTTTTTTAAACATATAATTGATAAGATGATAATTTGCTAAAAGCAAATATTACATAGGTTCTACTAAAAATAACGGTTGGTCGTATTCTACAGGAGATGCATTATCTACCAGTACTTTAACTATTCTTCCAGAAACTTCACTTTCAATTTCGTTGAATAACTTCATTGCCTCAATGATACAGATGATTTTACCTTCAGCAATCTCGTCACCAACATTAGCAAAAGAAGGTTTATCAGGACTTGAAGAACGGTAAAAAGTACCGATCATTGGAGATTTAATGGTGATATATTTAGAACTTTCATCAGCTACAGGAGCACTTGCAGTAACAGCAGCAGGTTGTGCAGCCGGAGCAGCAGGAAGTGCCTGTGAAACTGGCTGAGCAGGTACAGTAGCGGTAATCACTGTTGGGGCCTGGTTGGTTTTAATCGTAATTTTGAAGTCTTTTTGTTCAATTGCAACTTCATTGACGCCCGAACGAGAAACAAATTTAATGAGTTCCTGAATTTGTTTTATATCCATTTTTTGGTGTTTTGTTGAAAAGATAGTGTGTCTTTTAAAGACTCTAAGTTAAGTATTTATTATTATATTAAAATCAGTAAGCCCATTTTAAGAAAACAGAGCCCCAGGTAAAGCCTCCGCCAAAAGCAGCAAGAATAATATTGTCGCCTTTTTTGAGTTTACTCTCCCATTCCCACAAACAAAGCGGTATAGTTCCGTTGGTGGTATTACCGTAACGTTCAATATTGATCATTACCTTTTCTGATCCTACGCCCATTCTTGCGGCAGTAGCATCAATAATTCTTTTATTTGCCTGATGCGGCACTAACCAGGTAACGTCTTCAGAGCTGAGTTCATTTCTTTCCATGATCTCGGCTGCAACATCCGCCATGTTGGTTACAGCAAATTTAAATACAGCTTTACCTTCCTGGTAAACATAATGTTCCCTGTTGTCTATCGTTTCATGAGATGCTGGCCTTGCCGATCCGCCGGCTTTCTGGTGCAGGAACTGTCTTCCATGACCGTCAGATTTCAGGATAGAATCGATAATTCCAAAACCTTCCTCATTAGGCTCTAATAATACAGCACCACAGCCATCACCAAAAATGATGCAGGTAGTTCTGTCTGTATAATCAATAATAGAAGACATTTTATCGCCGCCAACTACCAGTACCTTTTTATGTTTTCCTGATTCGATGAATTGTGCGCCGGTAGATAAGCCATAGATAAATCCCGAGCAGGCAGCCTGCAGGTCAAAGCCCCATGCATTTTTGGCGCCGATCTTATCCGCAAGGATATTTGCCGTGGCCGGAAAAGGCATGTCGGGCGTAGTGGTACAGAAAATGATCAGCTCGATTTCATCGGCACTGATACCACGCTTTTGCAATAAGCCATTAACGGCATGCACAGCCATATCAGATGTTCCTAAACCTTCACCTTTTAAGATTCTTCGCTCTTTAATACCCGTTCGGGAGGTGATCCATTCATCCGTTGTGTCTACAATTGTTTCTAATTCCTTATTGGAGAGCACGTAATCTGGAACATAACCTTGAACCGCAGTAATAGCAGCGTGAATTTTATTCATTTTTTATAATATTTATTTAAATGCAATCTGTATCTTCTCTACCAGGCCTGTAGTGATCATATCTCTCGCCTGGAATATCATATTTTTAACGGCTTTAGGACTTGATATACCATGACCTATAATTACAGGTGCATTTACGCCAAGTACCGGGCTTCCGCCATAGTTTTCATAATTGAACCTGTCAAAGAATTCATCTTTCAGACCTCTTTTCATGGTCATAATGTAAAACGATTCAGAGAGTTTCAGCATGATATTGCCCGTAAAGCCGTCACATACAATCACATCCGCTTTGTCGTTGAACAAATCACGTCCTTCAATGTTTCCAATAAAATTGAATTGTTCACATTCTTTCATTAAAGGGAAAGTAGCCAGACTAAGCATATTCCCTTTTTCATCTTCTTCGCCAATATTAATCAGTCCAACTTTTGGATTCCTGATTTGCATTACATTTTCGGCATATAAACTGCCTACAATACCAAATTGAACCAAAACATCCGGCTTGCAGTCGGCATTAGCGCCAACATCAAGCATCAAACCTATTCCTCCATCCAGTTTGGGTACAAAGGTACACAAAGATGGCCTGATGATACCCGGAACAGATTTTACACTGAAAACGGCACCTACCATCATGGCACCCGAATTGCCGGCACCAACAAAGGCGTCAATTTCTCCTTTTTTCAACATGGAGAAACCTACAGAAATACTTGAATTTGGTTTTTGGGTGATAGCCCGGGTTGGATGTTCGCCCATACCAATTACTTCGTCGGTATGAACAAATTCAAAGTGATCGGGATTGAACCCCTGTTCAGCAAGTAAAGGCTTAATCTGCTGAGTATCGCCAATAAGGACTAAGTGCTCATTGGGCGATAATAGTTCATGAGCTGCTATTGCTCCCAAAACATTTGATTTGGGAGCATAGTCTCCGCCCATTATATCGAGACCTATTTTCATAGTAAAAAATCAGTTTGTGAGTAAAGCGTTATTGCCTTTTTTTCCAAGCGCCTAAGATAAACTTAAAGAGGTTGAAAACACAAACAATTTCTCAGTAAAATTAACCTATTGATGTGTTTTCAATAACCAATTTACCGTTGTAGTACAAGTTACCGTCAACGTTGTATGCATGGTGTGGGATGTGGATTGCACCAGTAGTTTGACAAGTAGCTAAAGAAGGAGCTACCGCTTTATAGTGTGTTCTTCTTTTATCTCTTCTACTTTTAGAGATCTTGCGTTTAGGATGTGCCATTGCTGATTTATTTTAATTATTATTTTAATTTTTTTAGTGCTTCCCATCGTGGGTCGTCACCTGTTGTATTTTCTTCTTCCTGATGGTCCGGATTGGATAAATTCTCCAGTCTTTCAATCATTTCCCTGTCGCACTGAACGCCATTGCCGTTCTGCTCACAGATTTTTATATAGGGTACTGATACGGTAATAAATTCATAAAGAATTTCTGCGATATCAATGCTATTCTCTTTTTTACTCAATACGATGATCTCCAGATCATCACTTTCCAGCTCATCTTCAGCAAACTTAACGATCTGCCTTTCCGCAATGTCAAGTGGTGCATCAAATTCAGCCAAACATTTGTCGCAATCCAATTTGATTGTCCCCTCAATGTGGATCTGTAAGATCAGCATTGTCTCCTGCTTGTCCAGCTCTACATCTACTTTAAGGTCTCCTTTTTTTACAAGGGAGTACTCAAATGCGTCAAAAAAGCTGTTATCAATCTCAAAATCAAATTGATGCTTGCCAATTTTTAAGCCTGTAAACGGGATTGAAAATTGTTTTAAAGGTTTCAATTGTAACAAAATTTTAGCCCGCAAATGTATGAATTAATTTGATAGATCTGAAATGTTTTAGAAATATTATTAAGGTTAATTTGCATCATCCTTTACATCCGAAGCAGTTTCAATGATTTTTCCACCCGTTCTTAACTGGTTGCTTAACAGAGATTCCTGTTCGCGCCTGTGGTTAACGATGTGTGTAGCGGTAAAAATAGCCTCAATAAATGAGGATGGATCTGCCACATTTTTGCCTGCAATATCGTATCCTGTTCCGTGATCCGGAGAGGTACGGATATATTTCATTCCGGCTGTATAATTCACGCCGCTGCCAAAGGCAATGGTTTTAAAAGGGATTAGTCCCTGATCGTGGTACATGGCCAGTACAGCATCAAATTGTTTGTAACTGCCGTTGCCAAAAAATCCATCAGCCGGATATGGGCCAAAGCAGATCACCCCTTTATCAAAGGCTTCCTGTATGGCTGGCATAATGATATCCAGTTCTTCTGTACCCAATAGTCCGTTATCACCAGCGTGGGGATTTAAGCCCAATACGGCAATTTTTGGTTTTTCGATCCAGAAATCTTTTTTAAGACTTTCATTGATCATGACCAGCTTTTTAGCGATCTTCTCTTTGGTGATGCTCTGTGCGATCTGTGATACAGGAATATGTCCGGTTACTACGCCTACGCGCAGATCCTCACTTACCAGGAACATCAGCACATCTGAACTGCCGCTGCGTTCCTGAAGATATTCTGTATGACCAGGAAATTTAAAAGTTTCGGATTGTATGTTGTGTTTGTTGATCGGTGCTGTAACCAAAGCGTCGATATTTCCTTTGATCAGGTCGTCCGTTGCTTTTTCTAAAGAAAGCAGGGCATATTTTCCACCAATTTCTGTGGATAAACCCAGTTCAATTTTTACATCCTCTTCCCAGCAATTGATCATGTTAGCTTTTTTAGGATTTGCATCCGCAGCTCCGTTGATCACGTTGAAACTAAAATCTCCCAAACCCAGTGCTTTTCTATGGTAAGATGCAACTTTGGTATGTCCGTAAACGATAAGTGTACAATAATCAAGTATACTGACATGAGCTAATGATTTTAGAATGACTTCTAAACCAATCCCATTTACATCACCTATACTGATACCTATTTTAATTTTATGGCTCATTTTGACTGAAAATTTAGCGAAAATACAGAATTTTCATTAGTAACCAGTTCTTTTTATCGGGTGAACAAATGATGCTTATAGATAATTAGATCGTGGTCTAAGGAATTTAGGCATAACCTGGTTGCGGTTTGCTCGCTTATCAAAGGCTTTTGAATTGTTTATTTAATATGTCACGGGTTTGAGATTAGTTTGTTTTTTACCACTCATAGTCCACGCATAGTCCACTCATTATCTACTAAATTAGTTCTATCAGTAGAAGATGAGTGGACTATGCGTGGACTATACGTGGATTATAACAAATCGATATCAAACTAAACTCACATCAAACAAAAACCAGATTGGTCTTCCTGATAAATTTGATCAGACAATAGTTGTAAAAGACCTTTTTGTTGTTATTCTGCAAGCTTATTCCGCTTTCCGGCGTCATCTTAAGCTTAACTCATAAAAGTTTAGTTATTTTGCAGCTTTTAGAAGAATGGTCTTCTTTAAGGTGTGGAATATAAGAGGAATGAACATATGAGTTTGGTAAGGGCGAAAAAACATTTGGGACAGCATTTTTTAACCGATAAGAAGATTGCGGCTAAAATTGTGAACGGTCTTGTCCATACCGATCAGTACCGCCAGGTACTGGAAGTAGGGCCTGGTATGGGAATCCTTTCAGATATCCTGCTGGAAAGGGAAGATCTGGAAACTTATATGATCGATATTGATGTAGAATCCTATAATTTTTTAAAGGATAAATATCCTCAAATGGGCAGCAGGCTGATCAATGGGGATTTTCTAAAGATGAACCTGACCGCTGTTTTTCCCGGTAAGTTTGCCATCATTGGTAATTTCCCTTACAACATCTCTTCACAAATTTTATTTAAGGTACTGGAACACCGGGATAATGTTGTAGAAATGGTAGGCATGTTTCAAAAAGAAGTAGCAGAGCGCTGCGCTTCTAAAAGCGGAACCAAGGATTACGGGATTTTAAGTGTACTGATCCAGGCCTATTACAATATTGATTACCTGTTCACGGTAAAACCGGGGACATTTAACCCGCCGCCTAAAGTAAATTCGGGTGTGATCCGGTTGAGCCGTAATGACGTGGTTTCTTTGCCCTGCGATGAGAAATTATTCTGGTCGGTGGTGAAATCAGGTTTTAACCAGCGGAGAAAGACTTTACGTAATGCCCTATCCGGCGTATTGCCTAAAGTAAAAATGGACGATAACATCTTTTTCGAAAAGCGCGCTGAGCAACTGAGTGTGGAAGATTTTATCACACTAACACAACTGGTAGCTAAGCTTTCACAATAAATACAAATCAAATGAGCGGTAAAATTTTAATTATTGACGATTTACATCCTGCATTTAAACAGAAGGCCGAAGAGTTAGGTTATCATGTAGATGATCTCCCTAAAATCACCAGGGCAGAAACTATGGCTGTCATTGCAGGTTACGAAGGAATAGCAGTACGTACAAAATTTAAGATAGACAGGGAGCTGATGGACGCTGCGCCAGGACTTAAATTCGTGGCAAGGGCAGGTGCAGGGCTGGATAATATTGATGAGGCTTATGCAAAGGAAAAGAATATCCAGCTGATCAATGCACCGGAAGGAAACCGCGATGCACTGGGTGAACTTGCGGTAGGCTTATTGCTTTCCATCATGAATAATTTCCGTAAGGCAGATATTGAGATCAGAAACGGTGTTTGGGACCGTGAAGGGAGCAGGGGCTGGGAGCTGAAAGGTAAAACTGTAGGTATTATCGGTTATGGTTTTATGGGCAGCAGCTTTGCCCGTAAGCTTTCAGGTTTTGAAGTGAAAGTAATCGCTTACGATAAATATAAAACAGGATTTTCTGATGCTTATGCCCAGGAGTGCAGCATGGAAGAGATTGTGAAACACAGTGATATACTGAGCTTTCATATTCCGTTAACAGCAGAAACCAGACAAATGGTAGATGAAGAGTATTTACGCCATTTTAAGAAGAACATATTTTTTATCAATACGGCAAGAGGAGAGATCGTTAACACTAAAGCGGTGCTGGCCGCATTGGAAACAGGAAAGATTATTGGCGCAGGCTTAGATGTACTGGAAGCAGAAAAGTTTCCTAATTTAAGTGAGCAATCCTGGTATCGGGAATTAGCTGCTTCTCCAAAAGTTTTACTAACTCCACATGTTGGCGGCTGGACTTTTGATTCTTACCGTAAGATCTCTGAAGTACTTGGCGATAAATTAGCGCAACTGTAATCAGTACATTTTTTGCTGTTATATATAGGATAGCTAATGCTCAGGCCACTGCGCATTAGCTATTTGTTTTTCATTACCCTCCATTAGCCAGGGATGTATGGCCTTATTCTTATTGCCAATCTGGTTTTATCCATCTTAACTTTCATTTCAACCCAGCAAAGATCTATTCCTGTAAATGGGTATTTCATATCGCCGGATTTTAGTGTGGAAAAACAGTTGATTATTGAATTATAGCTATTTGGTTTAGTCGGATGGATTAATATTAAGAGAGTAATTATAATTATTCTTTTATTAATTATAATTCTACCGGATAAAATGTGGGAAATATAATAATGTGCATTTAATATAAACGTAATCATATTCTTTTATGGAGAATGTTTTATAAATGATCTGGAATATGACACATGTTGATGTGTCATCGTGCTAAAACGTCAATATTTTAGTTAAACTTTAATTAAGTTGCAGGTAACAATGTAAAAGTTATATTTTTTTTACTACTTGAACGCTCTCCAATGAAAATAGTGCTATTTGCCAATCACCTGGCGATACTTCCTGTTATCAATTATTTTTATTCCCGTGGATGGTTAAGTGCTGTGGTTTCTACAGACAAGTTACATGGTGAAAATCTTCAGATAGAAGACTTTTGTAATCAACAGGCTATTCCATTCTGCAAGGTTATACGGGAAGAATTAAAAACGACAGTTTTAAGCCTTCTTCATCAAATTGAGCCCGATTTAGTTTTTATGTGCGGCTTTAGCTACCGGATACCCGGTGAGGTGTTTTCTATTCCATTTCTAGGTTTTTATAATATACATTTTAGTTTACTACCCGCTTACAGAGGTCCTGACCCTATTTTTTGGCAATTAAAAAATGGGGAGCAAACAGGTGGAATCAGTATTCACAAAGTTAATGCTGGTTTTGATGCCGGGGAAGTGGTGGCACAGCAGGAAATACCTTTTATACCAGGAGAAAATTGGGGCATCTGCAATAGCCGTTACATACCCATCGCTTTTAATATGATTAAACAGCTTGCCGAAAAGCTGATGGTGGGAGATCGTATTCCACTAGTTCCTACCGATCATGTTGCAGGCAGTTATTATCCAAAACCCGGAGTTGAGGATCTGGCTCTCGAATGGGATATACAAACCTCAGAGCAGATAGAGCAGTTAGTTAATGCCTGTAATCCCGGTGCAAATGGTGCAATCACTGTTTTTAAACAGCAGATGGTCAGGATACTGGAAGTTTCCCCAGTAGATGGAACGGGAGATCCATCTGTATCGGGAGGAAGCATTGTACATGCCGATAGCAGCGGATTGTATGTGCAGTGTGCAGATCAAAAACTTTTAAGAATAAATATTTTAAGGCTTAAAGAAGGTTTTATGACCGGTTTTAAGCTGGCGGCATTGGGTGTCAGCAGGGGAGATTGCTTTGAAAACGTTGTTGTGAAAAATTTATCAACTATATAATAAATTAAATAATTATGGAAAATTACATTGGTGAGATTAGAATATTCGCCGGAGATTATGCACCTCAGAACTGGGCGCTATGTAATGGCGCATTGTTGCCCATCAGCCAGAATGAAGCGCTTTTCACTCTACTGGGTACAGTTTATGGAGGGGATGGAATAAACACATTTGCAGTTCCCGATCTGCGTGGCCGCATACCATTACACAAGGGAACAGGTCCTGGGTTAGCGCCGGTAGTGCTGGGACAAAAAGCCGGAGCGGAAACTGTTGTTCTGACAGCAGCTAACCTTCCGGTCCACACTCATGCTTTAGTTGCTGTAGATGTTTTGGCAACTACAGGAAATCCAACAAATATGATGATGGCAAAAACCAGCAGGAATGTGTATGTGACCAATGTAGTTACGCCACCGGAAACGACCCTACCGCCTCCTGTAGCCATGGGCCCAACGGCTATCGCTTCAGCTGGAGGTTCAACTCCCGTATCCCTTATTCAGCCCTATCTGGCTGTGAATTTTATTATTGCAACTGTAGGTATTTTCCCATCACAAAACTAAAAAAGATAATATGGACCCTTTAATCGGAGAATTAAGAGTGTTTGCTTTTGGCATTGTGCCAAGAGGCTGGGCATTATGCGACGGTACCATCCTGCCCGTTCAGCAGAATGCTGCCTTATTTTCAATATTAGGTACACAGTTTGGAGGCAATGGTACTACCAGCTTCGCCCTGCCGGATCTGCGTGGCCGTGTTCCGGTGCATGCAGCATCACCAAATTTAGTAGGACAGCCAGGCGGCGTGAACAACACTACGCTCACGGCAGTTAATATGCCTGCTCACACTCATCGGTTATCCATTACCCCTACAGCGGCAAATCAGGGTGCTGTGGCAGGTAATTTATTGGCCACTACAACAGATAATGAATTTGCTGTTAAGGGGAGTAATCCCATCGCCATAATGGCATTACCTGCAATAGGTGTTACGGGAAATTCGGTGCCTGTAAGTAATATGCAGCCTTATCTGGGTTTGTCGATTTGTATTGCTGTGGTGGGAGTTTACCCGCAACGGTCTTAATTAAAAATATTATTTAACTAAAATCTCAATAACTCATGGATCCTTATGTCGGAGAAATAAGAATGTTTGCAGGAACCTTTGCCCCTTTGGATTGGGCATTTTGTAACGGACAAACGATAAATATTCAACAGAATACAACGTTATATGCAGTCATAGGAACACTATATGGCGGCAATGGCACCACAACTTTTCTCTTGCCTAATTTGCAGGGAATGGCGCCTTTAGGTATCGGATCTGGTCCGGGCCTTAGTTCGTATAACATTGGAGAGACCGAAAATTCAGCAGCCTATACGCTGGACAATAATACCCTACCTGCACATACACATGTTTTAAACGGTACAAGTGCTGGCGGTGGTACATTAACGGCTACCAATGGATATCTGGGTGGCACTTCATCCAGAGCCCCAAAGTATGGCGTTAATCCAACTCCCAGTCCTGCTGATGTTGCAGATCCGTCAAGTATTGCACCAGCGGGTAGTGCATCACCTTTGGCTGTGTCCAACTTGCAACCTTATTTGACTTTAAATTTTATTATCTGTCTTTACGGAAATTTTCCGCCAAGACCATAAAATTTAATCTTTAGTAATTCTATATGGTTTGAGCTATCCTGTTCTGGGATAGCTTTTAATGTTTTGTTTCTGAGTACTGCTGTTTGCCTTTATACTGTTTTCCTGAGTTTAATTCTATCATATGAGACTAAAATTCTACTTAATTCTGCCTTTTTTGTTTTTATATGGTCTTGCCTTTGGTCAGACCATCACCTATTCTGATGATTTCACCGGAGGAAATATTACGCTCACTAAAGATGTCGTAAGTACTGGTGGTGGTAATTCGTATAGTGGTGGAGGGTATATAATATTCTGGTGCTCATCTGTTAATCTGGGTGATTCCGGTGGTGGATTACATACCGGAGGTACTTGGGTATTGGGTGAAGTGAATACAATTACCTGCAATGACGGAGGACAGGCATTTTACTACAATGTAAGTACCAATTCGACAACGCCTCCAACTTCCGTTCACGGGGGTGGTGGATGGCAAGTAATGAATGGCTCTACGCCAGGTGCCTTGAATCTCACCGTTGCAGGAGGAATAACTGCGCCAACTGCAACCACAGTTGCCGCTAGTAGTATCTTATCCACTTCGGCAATATTAAATGGTAGTCTGAATGCTAATGGCGCCACAACTACGGCAACTTTTGAATATAGCACTACAAGCGCTACATTGAGTAGCGGGGTCACTTCAGTAGCAGCCTCACCAGCTTCAGTTGCTGGTGGTGCCGGCAATACCAATGTAACTTACAATCTCAGCACCACCGGGGCAACTACTTATTATTACAGGGTGAAAGGAGTGAACAGCTCGGGCACAACAACAGGCAGTATCCTTAGTTTTACTACACCAGCTCCAATTATCGTTATTGCACCGGCAACTTTACCTGCACCCACGACAGGAGTAGCCTACAGTAGTACTTTAACTTCTTCAGGCGGTATTGCGCCCTATACTTTTGCGATCTCCGCGGGCGCATTGCCCGCTGGACTCATACTTACCCCCTCTGGTGTGCTTTCAGGCATACCAACAGCAGGAGGGACTTTTAATTTTACAGTGACGACTACAGATGCATCTTCCTCAACCGGAACACGAGTATATTCATTTACTGTATCCGCACCAACCATTGCCGTTACGCCAGTAACTTTACCGGCGGCTACGGCAGGCACAGCCTACAGTCAAACTATCACCGCTTCTGGCGGTACAGCACCTTATACCTTTGCGATTACCTCTGGTACATTACCAACGGGACTCACACTTTCCCCCGCTGGTGTGCTTTCTGGTACAACAACACTAAGCGGAACTTTTAATATCACGGTTAGGGCTACAGATAATTCAACCGGAACCGGTCCGTATTTTGGATCGAGATCCTATTCACTTACTGTTAACGGGCCAACAATTACTTCCGGAGGCGGACCGCTGACTACCATGTCTGCTACTTATGGTACAGCATCTGCTCCTGCACAAAGTTTTACTGTTTCGGGAGCCAATTTAACTGCGGGCCTGGTGATCACTCCTCCTAATATAGCTTTTGAGATCAGCAAGGACAATGGTACCACCTATTCGTCTACACTTAGCTTAACCCCCCCGGTATCAGGCACTGTTACAACTACAACTATATTGGTACGGTTAGCAGCAACAGCAACTGTGGGCAGCCATTCTGGAAATATTGTACTAAGCAGTAGTGGTGCCACTGCTGTTAATGTACCTACAACTAGCAGCACAGTTTTGCCAGCTCCCTTAACAATCACAGCAAACAGCCAGACCAAAGTTTATGGCGCAGCATTGCCAACTTTGACAGCCAGTTATACAGGTTTTGTGAACGGCGATAACCCGGCCAGTTTAACTACATTAGCTACATTGACCACTACGGCATCTGCCGCTTCATCCGTAGCCGGCAGCCCTTATGCGATCACCGCAAGCGGAGCGGTTGATCCAAATTATACGATCAGCTATGTTGCCGGAAGTTTGTCGGTGACTTCTGCACCATTAACTATTACTGCTAATAACCAGACTAAAGTATACGGCGCGGCATTGCCAACTTTGACAGCCAGTTACAACGGTTTTGTAAATGGAGACACGCAGGCCAGTTTAACTACATTAGCTACGTTGGCCACTACGGCATCTGCCGCTTCATCCGTAGCCGGCAGTCCTTATGCGATCACCGCAAGCGGAGCGGTAGATCCAAATTATACGATCAGCTATGTTCCGGGTAATTTGTCGGTGACTCCTGCGCCACTAACAATTACTGCTAATAACCAGACTAAAATATATGGTGCGGCATTGCCAACTTTGACAGCCAGTTACAGCGGTTTTGTAAATGGAGACACTCAGGCCAGTTTAACTACACAACCTACGTTGACAACTACTGCTACGGCAACCTCTTCCGTATCAGGCAGTCCTTATCCGATTACTGCAAGCGGAGCGGTTAGTCCTAATTATACGATCACTTACACCCCTGGTAATTTATCAGTCACCACTGCGGCATTGACTATCACTGCGGATAATCAGACCAAAGCCTATGGGGCAGCAGTACCTACTTTAACAGCCAGTTACAACGGTTTTGTAAATGGAGACACTCAGGCCAGTTTAACTACACAGCCTACGTTGACAACTACTGCTACGGGAACCTCTTCTGTAGCAGGAAGTCCTTATCCGATTACTGCAAGCGGAGCGGTAAATTCTAACTATACGATCACTTACACCCCTGGTAATTTATCAGTCACGGCTGCGACATTGACTATCACTGCGGATAACCAGACTAAAACCTATGGTGCAGCGGTACCTACTTTAACAGCAAGTTACAGCGGTTTTGTAAATGGAGACACGCAGGCCAGTTTAACTACACAGCCTACGTTGACAACTACTGCTACGGCAACATCGTCTGTAGCAGGTAGTCCTTATCCGATTACCGCAAGTGGAGCGGTAAGTACTAATTACACGATCACTTACACCCCTGGTAATTTATCAGTCACGGCTGCGACATTGAATATTACCGCGGATAACCAGACCAAAACATATGGTGCAGCGGTACCTGCTTTAACAGCCAGTTACAGTGGTTTTGTAAATGGAGACACGCAGGCAAGTTTAACTACACAGCCTACTTTAACGACTACTGCGACTGTAACTTCATCGGTTGCCGGCAGTCCTTATGCGATCACTGCAAGCGGAGCGGTTGATCCAAATTATACGATCAGCTATGTTCCGGGTAATTTGTCGGTGACTTCTGCGCCACTAACGATTACTGCAAATAGCCAAACTAAAGTATATGGCGAGGCATTGCCAACTTTGACAGCTAGTTATACTGGCTTTGTAAATGGTGATACCCAAGCCAGTTTAACAACACTACCTACTTTGACCACTACCGCGACTGCAACTTCATCTGTAACAGGCAGTCCTTATCCAATTACAGCAAGTGGGGCAGTGGATCTAAACTATACGATCAGTTATGTAGCCGGTAATTTAAGTGTCAGTGCAGCGGCCCTGACCATTACTGCGGATAACCAGACCAAAGGCTATGGAGCGGCACTACCAGCCTTAACAGCCAGTTACAGTGGTTTTGTAAATGGAGACACGCAGGCCAGTTTAACTACACAGCCTACGTTGACAACTACTGCTACGCCAACATCATCAGTAGCAGGCAGTCCTTATACGATTACCGCAAGTGGAGCGGTAAGTCCTAATTATACGATCACTTACACCCATGGTAATTTATCAGTCACCACTGCGGCATTGACTATCACTGCAGATAACCAGACTAAAACCTATGGTGCAGCAGTACCTACTTTAACAGCAAGTTACAGCGGTTTTGTAAATGGAGACACGCAGGCCAGTTTAACCACACAACCTACGTTGACAACTACTGCTACGGCAACCTCTTCCGTATCAGGCAGTCCTTATCCGATTACTGCAAGCGGAGCGGTAAGTCCTAATTACACGATCACTTACACCCCTGGTAATTTATCAGTCACCACTGCGGCATTGACTATTACTGCTGATAACCAAACTAAAACATATGGTGCAGCGGTACCTACTTTAACAGCAAGTTACAGTGGTTTTGTAAGTGGAGATACTCAGGCCAGTTTAACTACACAGCCTACATTGACAACTACTGCCACGGCAACATCGTCAGTAGCAGGCAGTCCTTATCCGATTACTGCAAGCGGAGCGGTTAGTCCTAATTATACGATCACTTATACCCCTGGTAATTTATCAGTCACCACTGCGGCATTGACTATCACTGCTGATAACCAGACTAAAATATACGGAGCAGCGGTACCTACTTTAACAGCAAGTTACAGCGGTTTTGTAAATGGAGATACGCAGGCCAGTTTAACTACACAGCCTACGTTAACAACTAATGCAACACCAACATCCTCCGTGGCGGGAAGTCCTTATGCGATTACCGCAAGTGGAGCGGTAAGTTCTAATTACACGGTCACTTACACCCCTGGTAATTTATCAGTCACCACTGCGACATTGACTATCACTGCTGATAACCAGACTAAAACATATGGTGCAGCAGTGCCTACTTTAACAGCAAGTTACAGCGGTTTTGTAAATGGAGACACGCAGGCTAGTTTAACCACACAGCCCACTTTAACGACTACTGCTACACCAACATCGTCAGTAGCAGGAAGTCCTTATCCGATTACGGTTAGCGGAGCAGCAGATCCAAATTATAACATCAGTTACACAGCAGGTAACCTTTCAGTTAGTACAAGTGCTATTACTGTAACTGCAGATGAAAAAAGCAAAACTTATGGTGATGCAGATCCTGCACTCACTTATGTGATCACAAGCGGAGCGCTTGCCAGTGCAGATACCTTTACCGGTACATTAACAAGAACTGCCGGTGAGAACGTAAACACCTATGCAATTACCCAGGGTAGCCTGGCACTAAACAGCAATTATGTGTTAACCTATGCTGGCGCTAACCTATCAATTGTTAAAAGAGCACTAACGATTACAGCTGATAACAAGACCAAAATTCAGGGGACAGCTAATCCGCCCTTAACAGCAAGCTACAGTGGATTTGTAAATGGTGATACGAACGATCAACTAACTACTCAGCCAAATCTAAGCACAACAGCCGTCCTCAGTTCTTCGGCTAACACTTATCCGATTACAGTAAATGGCGCGGCTTCAACCAACTATACCATTAACTACGTTCCTGGTATTTTAACCGTAACCGGCTCTGTGCTGACTGTCACTGTTAATAACCAGAGTAAAGTGTATGGCTCGACTAACCCTGACCTGACCGTTTCTTATAGTGGTTTTATAAACGGGGACAGTGAAGCCAGTTTCACTACTAAACCTGTTGTCAGCACTACGGCAACGACCGGATCAGCAGCAGGGGTGTATCCTGTCACAGTGAGCGGAGGTAGTATAGCCGGTTATAACCTGGTGTATGTGCCGGGCAGTTTAACTGTTACACCGGCAGCGCTGACCATTACGGCAGATAACAAAAGCAGGATTTATGGTACTGATAATCCTGAACTGACCCTTACTTACAGCGGTTTTGTGAATGGCGATGATGTAACAAAATTATCCAGCCAGGCAGTTGCCACTACAGCAGCTGTGAGCACCACTGCACCAGGAAATTATCCAATCATGGTAAATGGGGCATCATCTTCTGATTATACCTTTAACTATGTTAATGGGACATTGAATATTACACCATTAACAGTGAACAGCGTATCCGGTCTGACAATTAGTTCAGGCACTTTGTCCCCATCTTTTACTGCTGCAACGCATGGGTATACGGCTTCAGTTGATAATACGGTAAGCAACATCACACTTAAATTAACATTTGACCCAACGGCAACGGCAAAAATAGACGGTTCACCAGTTACCAATAGCGATCCTTTAGCTACCGTTTCACTAAATGTGGGTAACAACACAATTCTTGTGGTGGTAACCGCTCAGGACGGCGTAACAAAGAACACCTATACCCTAACCATATACAGGGGTGAAGCAGCTGCATCTGTTACAGCTACCAATATCCTTACGCCAAATGGCGATGGAAAGAATGATACCTGGGTAATTCAGGATATCCAGCTTTATCCTAAAAACTCAGTAAAGGTATTTGATCGTGCGGGCAGGACAGTATATGCTAAAAATGGATATATGAATGATTGGGATGGTACTTTAAGGGGAGCTCCCCTGGCTGAAGGCACTTACTATTATACAGTAGACCTTGGTCCGGGTTTAACTAAGTTCAACGGATTTATTACCCTGCTTCGAAGCAAATAAAACAGATTATACAGCGAAATATAGAAAAGAATTAATGTTCATATGAAGAATCAGGCCCCATCTAAAATATCATTCCTTAAAATTACAAAAAACCTGCTCGCAACAGTATTCCTGATGGGCATGACCTTATGTAGTAAGGCTCAGTTAAGCCCGTTTCAGGCGATGTATTTTCAGAACAAATACATTTATAACCCGGCAATGGCAGGCATGGATCATGCATTAGATATCAATGCGGGGTACCGCAAGCAATGGAGCAATTTCCCCGGAACACCGAGAACAGGGTACCTGACAGCAGATTTTCAGCCGACAGATAAGGTAGGGCTGGGTCTGAATGTCACTGACGACCAGACCGGACTGATTAAAAGTACCAGGGTAGTAGCTTCTTACGCATATCATATACAGCTGGAAGGTGATAACCAGCACCTGAGTTTCGGTTTGTCATTAGGCGTAAATGATTCAAGAATAGACTATAGCAACATTAATGGTGATATTTCTGATGTAGAACTAAACCGTTACAGTGAATTAAAGCCTTACCTGGATGGTGATTTTGGTGTGGCCTATACCAGTAATAACTTCTATCTCGGCGCCGCACTTCCAAACCTTAAAACAACCTTATCCCAAAGCTCCGATCAGAGGTACGATGCCGACAGGGTATTGTTTGTGGGTATAGCCAGTTACAAATTTCCTGTGGGTGACGGAGGTGCATTTAAACTAGAGCCTTTGGCCGGGCTGCGTATTGTAAAAGGATATACTGATATTGTAGACGCGGGATTTAATTTTGATATGGAGCGCTACGGATTATATTTTCAGAGTATCTACCATAGCAGCAGTAGCCTGGGTTTAGGATTTGGCCTGGACCAGAAAACATATGCCTTTAGTTTCTCCTATAACCTGGAAACCGGTCAGTTAACCACTTATACCAACGGAACCTTTGAAATTGGATTTAAACTGAGATTGTTCGGAAAATAAGTTAATTGGTATTTAAAGAACCCCGGATGTTTAACATCCGGGGTTCTGCTCTATTGTTTTTGAACTGAGAATTTTCTTCTTTAAAAGCAGGCTTTATTCATACACCTATTTTTTCCAGTTGTTATCTGCCGGTGTAGCATCCATATAAATGCCTCCGTCTATCTGAATAGCTGCAACTGCTTTTAAAGCATTAAATTGAACGGTAATATTTTTTTGATTGGCTTTCCAGATCAGTGGTGTTTGATGAATGGCCTGTATAGTACCATCGGCATAGGTAACCTTTAAATCAAATGGAATAGCAAACCCACCTACATTTTTTAACGCAACGCTGTAGTTAGAACCTTTTATAGATACTTTATCGATTTTCAGGTCGATATAGTTATAACTGAAAAACCAATTGTTCCAGTACCAGTTTAAATCCTGTCCTGAAGCATTACTGATACTATTGAAAAAATCCCATGGAATAGGATGTTTACCGTTCCATCTTTCCATGTATACATGCAAAGCTTTTTTGAAAATTTCATCGCCCAGCATATCTTTTAATCCAATATAGGATAAAGATGGTTTTACGTATGCGTTATTACCTCCTGCCAGTATAGTTGGCGTAATTACAGGAAGATCTTCTTCCGTAGCAGGATCATTGATATAACGTTTTACCCTGAAGTTCTTGTAATTTTCATCAGCCTTTGCTTTTCCCAGCTGATCAGTAGCAATCAGGTATTCCAGTGTTGTTGCCCAGCCTTCATCCATATAAGCATAGCGGGTTTCATTGATCCCCATATAAAAAGGAAAATAGGTATGCGCAATCTCATGGTTCATTACAAACTGGCTGAACTCCATATCATTGGTAGTACCATCATTCACCATCATCGGGTATTCCATGTCGGCAAACCCCTGTACAACGGTCATTTTTGAAAAGGGATAAGCAACACCAGGCCAGTTATTGGAAAACCAGCCAAGTGCCAGTTTAGACCAGGCTACACCATGACTAAAATCTACAGCTTTTGAATCGTAAGCCGATTGTACACTTGCCCTTCTTTTGGTTTTATTGTCCACAATCACACTTCCTGCATCCCATATATAATGGTTACTCAGGGCAAAGGTTACATCGGTAATATGGTCGGCCGTAAATTTCCAGGTGTTCCAGGCATTTTGTTTGGTCACTTCACCTTTAGCCATTTCATCGGCATTCGCCATGCTGATCACTTCATCGCTGGTTAACGATCTTTTCAATTTTTCGGCAAACTTAGGCTGTAATACTTCATCAGGATTTTTTAGATCACCTGTAGCCCACACCACATAGTTTTTTGGTGCTTTTACATTTAGCTGGTAGTCATTGAAATCGTTGTAAAATTCTGCCCTGTCCATATGCGGGATTCTATCCCATCCGTCATAATCGTCATACACTGAAATCCTTGGGAAAGAATAGGCCACAAAAAATGTAGTGCTGTCCAGCTGTCCTTCCCTGCCGCTTTCTTTAGATAGCGGATAACTCCATTCAATGGTTAAACTGGCCGTTTGTCCTGGGTTAATTGCACTCTTTAATTTTACCCCGGCTACAGTGCCCCAGTTTTTACTGTCGACAGTATAACTCTCACCATTAACGGTAAATGCATGGATGTTTAATCCGCTGCTTAAAAAATCGGGGCTTACATATCCCGCTCTCGGTGCTTCAGGCTTGTGCAGATTATTGACAAAGCGAATAGCGAGTTGTTTCAGCGTATCGGGGCTGTTATTTGTATAGGCAATAGTTTCTGTACCATTTACCATCTTATCTGCCGGTGTAACAGTAAGGGTCATATCATATTTCCCTTTGTTCTGCCAGTAATTTTTTCCAGGTTTTCCGTCTAAGGAACGGGTACCGTTTTCATATGCCTTTTTAATATTTCTTGGCATGTAGAGCTCCTGTGCGCTTGCTGTAAGGCTAACGAAGGAAATGAGCGTTAGTATTCTAAAAAGGTTTTTTTGCATATGAGTGGGCTATGTTTACCGTAAAAGTAAAGGTTTTAAGTTCTTTCCAAAACAATTCAAATTAAAAGATTTGCTTTTGTAAGAATAGCCTGTTATCTTCGTTTTAATTCAAGCAAGACTATGTAGGCTTAATAGGCCCGTATAGTCTTGTTTGTATTTTGGAGGATTTATAAATAAAAAATAAGCTATGACAGAAGTAACATACTATACTCAGGAAGGATTAGATAAACTAAAGGAAGAGGTACATTACTTAACCACTACAGGCAGACAATTGATCTCCAAAGCTATAGCTGAAGCAAGAGATAAAGGTGATCTATCTGAAAATGCTGAGTACGATGCAGCAAAAGAGGCACAGGGACTACACGAAGCAAAAATATCAAAATTGAAAGGTACTTTAGCTTCGGCAAGGCTGATTGATGAATCTAAATTGGATTTAACAAAAGTACTGGCCTTGTCTATTGTGAAAATCAAAAATATCAAGAACGGCGCTACCATGACCTATCAGTTGGTTGCAGAAACAGAGGCTGATATGAAAACCGGCAAGATTTCAGTTAAATCACCTATAGCACAGGGTTTACTGGGTAAATCTGTAGGAGATAAAGCAGAGATCGAAGTTCCTGCCGGCAAAATTGAATTTGAAATATTGGAAATCAGCAGATAATAAAGAAAGCATGTCAAGTATATTTTCAAAGATCGTAGCCGGAGAAATTCCCGCACATATAGTTGCCGAAACCACAGAATTTCTTGCTTTTTTAGATGTTAGCCCGCTAACGATGGGCCACGTACTGGTGATTCCCAAAAAGGAAATTGATTATATTTTTGATATGGATGAAGAAAGTTATTTCGGACTGACTTTATTTGCCAAGATTGTTGCCACAGGACTTAAAAAAGCATTTCCCTGTATTAAAGTAGGGATGGCAGTGATTGGTTTGGAAGTACCTCACGTGCATATTCACCTGATTCCGATGAATAATGTAAGTGACATGAACTTTAGCAAACCCAAATTGAGCCCTTCAAATGAAGAGCTTGCAGAAGCTGCCTTAAAAATCAAAGCACAGTTATAATCTAACTGTGCTATTTTAACTTCTCGTTATTCTTATGCCTGTCGGCATCTCTGATACTCTTTTTAACCATATTCTTTTCCAGTGCTTCGGTCAGGTTGATGCCGGTCTGATTGGCCAGGCAGATCAGTACAAATAATACATCCGCCATTTCCTCACCCAGATCTACCGCTTCATCACTTTTTTTAAAAGACTGCTCGCCATATTTGCGCGACATGATACGGGCTACTTCACCCACTTCTTCCATTAATATAGCGGTGTTGGTCAATTCATTGAAATAACGGACACCAGTAGTGGTAATCCATTGATCAACTGATTCCTGTGCTTCCTGTAAAGTCATTATTCTTTGTTTTTTGTGTCTATGATAATGGTGACCGGGCCGTCATTCACCAGGCTGATCTTCATGTCGGCGCCAAATATCCCCATTTGTACAGGTTTGTTTAACAATACTTCCAATTGTCTGATCATGGCCTCATATAAAGGGATTGCTTTTTCCGGCCTTGCTGCCCTGGTAAAACCAGGCCTGTTTCCTTTTTTAGTAGCAGCATATAACGTGAACTGGCTGATCAGTAAAATATTTCCTCCGGTATCTGTCAGCGATCTGTTCATTAATCCCTGTTCGTCACCAAAGATCCGCATGTTCACCAGCTTTGCAGCCAGCCATTCTACATCTTCCTGTCCATCGGTATCTTCAATACCCAGTAGAATCATTAGTCCGCCTTCAATTTCACCGGTAAGCTGCCCGTCAACTTTACAGCTGGCTTCAGTAACTCTTTGTAAAACTGCTCTCATATAAATTATGCTCTGGTTTCATTGCCATGGAAAATACTCAGATAACTTTCATACCGGCTAACTTCTATCTCCCCGTTTTCCACTGCTGCTAGAACAGCGCATCCCGGCTCATTGATGTGCCGGCAGTTGTGGAATTTGCAGAGGTGCATCAGGTCGCGCATTTCACGGAAATAATGGCCCAGTTCTTCCGGGCGGATGTCGTAAATGCCCAGCTCCCTGATTCCCGGTGTGTCTATCAGGTATCCGCCAAAGGGCAACAGGTGCATTTCTGCAAAGGTAGTGGTATGCTGTCCCTTATCACTTGATTCGGAAATTTCACCTGTTTTTATGGCCCTTTCGGGATGGAGGATATTGATCAGGCTTGATTTGCCTACTCCGGAATGTCCGGAAAACAAAGTAGTTTTATCTTTTAATAAGTTTTCAATTCTCTCGATATGGGTACCTTCTAATGCAGAAACCTCATAACAGGGGTAACCTAAATGTTCATAGATGTTTTTGTATTCGGCCAGTACTTCCAGTCCGTCTTCATTGTATAAATCCAGTTTGTTGAATATCAATGTAGATGGAATACGATAAGCTTCGGCAGTGACTAAAAAGCGGTCGATAAAACCCAGTGAGGTACGCGGAGAGGCTAAGGTGACCACCAGGAAGGCCTGATCTAAATTGGCAGCAATGATCTGCGCCTGTTTGGACAGGTTAATGGATTTCCTGATAATGTAGTTCCTTCTTTCATGGAGTTTATAGATCACTCCGTTTTCAGAATTGGGTTCCATTTCAAACTCTACCTGGTCGCCAACGGCAATAGGGTTGGTGGTTTGAATTCCCTTGATACGGAACTTTCCTTTGATCCTGCAGTCGTAACTCTGGCCATCTGCTCCATGTACCTGATACCAGCTTCCTGTTGATTTTATTACTAGTCCTTGCATATTATGCCATAAAGGTAAGGAAAAATGGGTATTGGGTTAGCATTGATCAGCTACCTTTGAAATCATAGGTTCGGTTAAAAAGCTTCATCACCTTTAAAAAGAACAATTATTTACTAATGAAAAAATAAAATACGGAGAAGGGATGAAAAGCAATTTTTTTAGGCAAAGGCTTGCGAATGATAAAAATATAACTTTACTTTATAGCACAGCTAAAACGAAGTACTGGCTGTACTTAAATTATGATCAATCAATCAATTATTACATCCATTATTATTACTACCACCGGGAACCCGGGGAAGGTGAGATAATGGCATAAATAGAAAAATAAAAAACCATTAAAAGCGCCTTCCCTTAAAACGGAAGGCGTTTTTTTTTAACCCAATTACTATGAATATTTTAAAATTCGGAGGCACTTCAGTAGGTTCATCAGAGGGCATCCGTACCCTGATCAGTATACTCATGAAACGTGATCAGGACAATTATCCGGTG
The DNA here is from genome assembly GCF_009765875.1 of Pedobacter sp. L105. Lineage (GTDB taxonomy): Bacteria > Bacteroidota > Bacteroidia > Sphingobacteriales > Sphingobacteriaceae > Pedobacter. The sequence continues at coordinate 318,242 of NZ_LMUP01000008.1, read as the reverse complement.
GTAGTGCTATCGGCAATGAGCGGTGTGACCAACCTGCTGCAGGCCATGGCGGAGAAAGCGCTGCTGGCCGAAGAGTATGATGCAGAGCTGAAACAGATTGAAGAAAAACATTTTGAAGTAGTACGCAGCTTATTGCCCGCTGCGGCACAAAACCCGGTATTCACCAAATTAAAAATATACTTCAACGAACTGGAGGATATTCTGCAATCGGTTTATAACCTGAGAGAACTGAGCCCTCAAACCAAAGACCTGATCTTAAGCTTTGGTGAACGCTGTTCTACTTTTATGATCAGCCATATTGCAAAACAGGATTTTCCGAATGCGGTGCCGGTAGAAGGTGCGGCGCTGATTAAAACAGATAGCAATTTCGGTCAGGCAAAGGTTGATACCGAAGTAACCGAATTATTAATACAGGAATATTATGAAGCAAATGAAGGAAAATTACTATTTGTCACCGGCTTTATTGCCAGTAATGCCGAAGGGCGCTTTACCACTTTAGGACGTGGCGGAAGTGATTTTACCGCTGCCATATGGGGTTCTGCTTTAAATGCAGAAGAAATAGAGATCTGGACAGACGTAGATGGTATGCTGACCGCTGATCCAAGGATCGTAGAAAAAGCATTTTCATTGGCTGAACTCAGTTATACCGAAGCAATGGAGTTATCCTATTTCGGAGCGAAGGTGATCTATCCGCCAACGATGATCCCTGCTTTCTTAAAAAGGATTCCCATCGTCATCAAAAACACATTCAACCTGGATTTTGAAGGAACCTTTATCCGCCATGGGGTGCATACCTCAGAGCTGCCGATTAAAGGAATCTCTTCTATAGATGAAATCAGTATCCTTAACCTATCCGGAAGTGGGATGGTTGGTAAAGCAGGTTTTAGCGGTAGGTTATTTTCCCTGCTTTCGCGCGAGCAGATCAATGTGGTACTGATCACACAGTCGTCCTCAGAACATAGCATTACTTTCGCGGTAAAACCGGCGGATGCGTTAAAAGCACTGGCCATTATCAGCAAAGAGTTTGAACTGGAATTGCAGGCAAAAAAACTGGAATATCCGCAGGTAGAAACAGGCTTATCCATCCTGGCAATCGTAGGGGAGAATATGAAACATACGCCAGGCATGTCTGGCAAGTTATTTTATGCACTGGGAAGAAACGGGGTAAACGTTCGTGCCATTGCACAGGGTTCCTCAGAGTATAACATATCGGTTATTTTATCAAAAACAGATCTGTCAAAAGCGGTTAATGCAGTACATGATGCATTTTTTGCCGACCTGAAAAAAACGTTGCATATCTTTTGCCTGGGTACAGGAAATATCGGCAAAACGTTGTTCCGTCAGTTGCTGAACCAAAGCCCTTTCCTGGCAAAGAACAATGATCTGGAAGTGAAACTGATGGGGGTGAGCAATTCACGGCAGATGTACCTGAGCGACAAAGGTCTTAACCTTGCAGATTGGGAAGATGAATTGAATACCTTCGAAGAAAAAGCAGATCTGGGTGCATTTATTCACAAAATGAAAGCAATGAACCTGCCTAACTGTGTATTTGTGGATAACACTGCCAGCGGCAATCCGGTAAATTATTATCAGGAAATTCTGGAATCCAGTATATCAGTAGTCACTTGTAATAAGATCGGTAATTCGGCCGAATACAGTCAATATGCAGCCTTTAAAAAGGCAGCACGTACATTCGGTGTGGATTTCCATTATGAAACTAACGTAGGTGCTGGTCTTCCGATCATCCGTACCTTAAAAGACCTGATGATGAGTGGTGACAATATCGCCAGCATTGAAGCGATCTTATCCGGTACGATCTCTTATATCTTCAATAATTTTAAAGAGGATAAACTCTTTCATGAAGTAGTGAAAACCGCTCAGGAACTAGGTTATACAGAACCAGATCCGCGTGATGACCTGAATGGAAAGGATTTTATGCGCAAAATGCTAATCCTCGCCAGAGATGCAGGTTATCCATTGGAAGCCGCTGATGTGGAGATTGAAAGTATGCTGCCGCCGGCCTGTCTGGCTGCGGAAAGTGTGGAAGAGTTTTATCAGGAGTTGGAAAATAACGCCGCTTATTTTGAAAAACTGAAATCTGATGCCGCTGCAAGTGGTAAGGTTTTAAGGTATATCGGGAAATTGGAAGCAGGAAAAGTAGCGATCACTTTGCAGATGGTAGATGAGTTTCATCCCTTCTTTATGCTTTCGGGTAGTGATAACATCATTTCTTTTACAACGGACCGGTATAAAGACCGTCCATTGGTGATCAAAGGACCAGGCGCCGGTGCAGAAGTAACTGCAGCTGGTGTATTTGCAGATATTATAAATGTAGGTAAGAGATAATGAGAGAGTCAGTAAAAGTTTTTGCTCCCGCCACTGTTGCAAATGTGGTTTGTGGATTTGATGTGTTGGGTTTTGCAGTGAATGAACCCGGAGATGAAGTGATCATGCGGATCACAGATAATCCTGGCGTGATCATCTCCAAAATTACGGGTGACGAGGGGCGTTTACCGCTCAACCCGGCAAAGAACACGGTAAGTGCCAGTGTGCAGGATTACCTGAAACATATAGGGCGTACAGATATAGGAATTGACATTGAACTCCATAAGAAAATGCCTATAGGCAGCGGACTGGGTTCCAGCTCTGCAAGTACGGTAGCTGGTTTATTTGCCATCAATACGTTGATGGATAATTTGCTTACTGCACAGGAGCTTGTTCCTTTTGCGATGAAAGGGGAGGAGCTGGCCTGTGGTTATGGACATGCAGATAATGTGGCCCCGGCTATTCTGGGTGGTTTTGTGCTGATCAGAAGTTATGAGCCACTTGATGTGATCAGCCTGCCTTTTCCCGAAGAATTGTATGCTGCAATTGTGTACCCCGAGGTAGACGTACCGACAAAAGATGCACGCCAAATGATCCGTTCAAAGGTTTTACTGAAAGACGCGGTAAAACAATGGGGTAATGTAGCAGGATTGGTAACGGGCTTATTTATGAAAGACTACGACCTGATCGGCCGCAGTATGGTAGATGTACTGGTAGAACCTACACGTTCTATCCTGATTCCTGATTTTTATAAAATGAGGAGTCTGGCAATAGAATTGGGTGCGATCAGTTTTGGTATCTCTGGTTCAGGGCCATCAGTATTTGCTTTAACCAAAGATCCGGATACGGCACATCGCATTACAGCAGCGCTGCAAAAACAATTAAAATCTATTCAGATCAACAGTCTTTCATTTGTATCATCGGTCAATAAAAAAGGACCGGTTATACTTGATTAATATATAAACTAATGAAATTTTATAGCACTAATAACCACGACCTCAGTGTAGATTTTCAATCTGCCGTATTTAACAGCATGCCTTTGGATAAAGGATTATATATGCCGGCAGAGATACCTGTGCTGGATGCAGACTTTTTGCAAAACCTGGATCAGTATACTTTACCTGAAATAGCCTACAAGATAGCTTCTGTCTTATTACATGAAGATATACCGGCGGCAGATCTGAAGGCACTGATCGACGATGCGATCAATTTTGAAGCCCCTGTGGTAAAGCTGAATGAAGATACGTATGTATTGGAGCTGTTCCATGGCCCTTCACTGGCTTTTAAAGATTTTGGTGCCAGGTTCATGAGCAGGATCATGGCCTATTTCCTTAAAGACGGAGAACAGCTGCTGGATGTACTGGTCGCTACTTCCGGCGATACAGGCGGGGCAGTGGCCCTGGGCTTTTTAGGCGTGCCAAATACAAGGGTAACCATTCTATATCCAAAAGGTAAAGTGAGTGAAATCCAGGAACTGCAATTGTGCAGCAATGGACAGAATATCCGCGCTATAGAAATTGATGGTACCTTTGATGATTGCCAGGCGCTGGTTAAACAGGCTTTTGCAGATGAATCACTAAACCGGCAGTTAAGGTTAACTTCGGCCAATTCTATCAATATATCCAGACTGATCCCGCAAACCTTCTATTATTTCAATGCAGTGGCGCAATTGTACAGAGCAGGAAAAAGAGAGGTGGTGTTTTCTGTTCCGAGCGGTAATTTCGGAAATATTGCTGCGGGTTTACTGGCTTATAAAATGGGCTTACCGGTAAAACAGTTTATTGCGGCTACCAATGCCAACGATACGGTTCCACGTTTCCTGGAAACAGGGGTCTATGAAACCAGGCCATCTGTACAAACCTATGCCAATGCAATGGATGTAGGTGCACCAAGTAACTGGGTAAGGATCATGGAGCTGTTTAGCCAGGATAGGGAGAAACTTAAAGAAATGGTGAAGAGCTATCGTTATACAGATGCACAAACTGTAGAAGCAATCTCGGCCATACATGAGCAATTTAACTATGTGGCATGTCCGCATACAGCGATAGCCTGGCTGGCGGTGAAAGAATACCAGTTGCATTATCCGTCTGCCGAAGACACTTTTGTGTTTTTATCTACTGCACATGCCTGTAAATTCCCGGACGTGTTTTCAGAGGAGATCTTTGCCAAGATCCAGTCGCCGGAGCAGGTCGAAGAATTAAAAAGAAGAGGCAAATCGGCTACCGCGATGCAAGTGGACTTTGAAGCTTTTAAAACATTTTTACTAACATCAGCTGCTCAATAGGGCTGATGTTATTTTGTTTTAGTAAACCTCATAATATCAATATCACCCATCATAAAATTTAGGGTGGTATCCCCGTTGATCGTATACTTATTTACTTTTTTAAGCATTTCAAAAAAGATGGTCTCTCCTTCACCAGGGCAGGCCATTTTTGTCATTACAGTAGGTTCATTTAAATTGATGGAGCTGTCATCAGCCTCCAGCTTGCCTGTAAAAGAATTACAGCCGCTGTTGCCGCTGAACCTTTTTTCTGTCAGATTAAATATCAATTCTGGTTTTTTGCCCGGATAAAGCCCGTTAAAGGCTATCCTTGGTCCGGAGATATAGTTTAATTCCCATGTTCCCCCCAGTTTTGATAAATCGGAACTGGCATCTACAGTATTTTTTAACGTATTACACGCTGATAAGGTAACTATAGCGGTAAATAACATTAGTGTCGTCTTTCTCATAACGTTCCGGTTTGTAAAGAACGAAATGTACAAAGAATCTGCCAATTATCAGGAGAATTTAATTGAGATTTATTGCTTATAAGGCAGTCATGAGCTTATTTAGTGCTTTTTGGGACAATAAGCTCATGACGGTTAAGCCGTATGGATTAAAATACAGCCTGTGCAATTCTTTTAGTGGGCTCAGGATTACTCATGGTATAAAAATGCAAAACGGGAGCACCTATTTTAACCAATTCTTTACATTGCTGTATCATCCACTCTATGCCCACTTCTTTCACTTCCTTTTCATTTTTACAGGCCTGAATGGCTTCTGTCATATCTTCCGGCAGATCAATATGGAAGATTTTTGGCAAAGTGATCAGCTGTTTGGAAGAAGTGATTGGCTTAAGGCCGGGAATAATGGGCACATTGATCCCGTTTGCCCTGCAGTTCTCTACAAACTCTGAATATTTACTGTTATCAAAAAACATTTGTGTAACGATGAACTCAGCACCCATATCTACCTTCTGCTTTAAATATTTAAAGTCAGTTTTCATATTCGGGGCTTCGAAATGTTTTTCCGGATAACCCGCAACACCAACGCAGAAATCTGTTTGGAAAGCATCGTGATCTTCAAACAGGTACTTGCCTTTATTCATATTTACTACCTGTTCTAACAGGTCGGTAGCATAGGCATGTCCGTCTGGTGTAGGAATAAAACCGGAATCTGCATGCCTTGCGTCACCACGGAGCACCAATACATTGTCAATACCTAAAAACTGAAGATCGATCAAAGCGTTTTCAGTTTCTTCTTTTGTAAAACCACCGCAAATCAGGTGAGGGACAGCATCAACTTTATACCTGTTCATGATTGCCGCACAGATGGCTACCGTTCCGGGGCGTTTACGATAAGAAACTTTTTCCAGCAGGCCATTGTCATGCTGTTTGTAGATATAATCTTCCCTGTGATAAGTGACATCAATAAAAGGAGGGTTAAATTCCATCAGCGGATCTATAGCATTATAGATATCGTTAATGCTCTTTCCTTTTACAGGTGGCAGCAATTCAAAAGAAAACAGGGTTTTACCCTTAGCATTGTTGATGTGTTCGGTGATCTTCATTCGTTGTATTAGTAAGCTAAATTTGGGCTAAGCCATCTTTCTGTATCTTCCAGTGAAAGGTCTTTTCGCAGGGCATATTCTTCTACCTGGTCTTTGGTGATTTTGCCCAGTCCAAAATATCTCGATTGAGGATGTGCAAAATAAAAACCGCTTACGGCAGCAGTAGGATACATGGCAAAACTTTCTGTAAGGCGTATTCCTGTTTGGTTTTCTGCGTCCAGCAGATCAAATAATATTCCTTTTTCTGTATGGTCGGGACAAGCCGGATATCCCGGAGCGGGACGTATTCCTGCATATTCTTCTTTGATCAGGTCTTCGGCACTCAGGTGTTCATCCTGCGCATAACCCCAATATTCTTTACGTACCAGTTCATGCATTCTTTCTGCAAAAGCCTCAGCCAAACGGTCTGCCAGGGCTTTTGCCATGATGCTGTTGTAATCATCATAATTGGCTTCAAACTCAGCAACCAGTTCATCACAGCCAATACCGGTAGTGACGGCAAAACCTCCAAAGTAATCCTGTACGCCTGATGCTGCCGGAGCAACAAAGTCAGACAGCGCATAATAAGGTTCTCCGGCCATCTTCTCTGCCTGTTGGCGGAGCGTATGGATGGTCACTTCTTTTCCATCTGCCTCCAGAACAATATCATCCCCTTTGGAGTTGGCGGGCCAGAATCCAATAACTGCATTTGCGGTAAGCAGTTTTTCATCCACAATTCTTTTTAACAAGGCCTGCGCATCATCAAACAGTTTTTGTGCCTCGGCGCCAACCACTTTATCATTCAATATTTTAGGGTAGCTGCCCCTTAATTCCCAGGTTTGGAAAAATGGCGTCCAGTCAATATAAGGTACCAGGATTTCCAGGGGGTAACTTTCAAAAGTTTTCGTTCCTGTAAAGGCTGGTGCCGGAGCTACCTTCGACAGATCGATCTGGAATTGATCAGTTCGCGCTTCTTCTATCGTTTTGTACCTTTTGTCAGAACGTTTATTTAAATGCGCTTCCCGCGCTTTATCATATTCCTGTCTGATGTTATCAATATAAGCACCACGTGTATCTGTATTCATCAACGTACTGCAAACTGTCACACTTCTGGAAGCATCCAGCACATGGATGGCCGGGCCGGAATAATGCGGTGCCACTTTTACCGCGGCATGGATCCTGGAAGTTGTAGCACCGCCGATCAGCAGCGGAATGGTAAAACCTTCACGCTCCATTTCTTTGGCAAAATGTACCATTTCATCCAATGACGGGGTAATTAAACCACTTAACCCAATAATATCAGCATTGATCTCTTTTGCTTTTTTGATGATCTCCTGTGCGGGTACCATCACGCCCATGTCTATAATTTCAAAGTTATTACAGGCTAAAACCACACCGACAATGTTTTTACCGATATCGTGCACATCACCCTTTACGGTAGCCATCAATACCCTTCCGGCAGAAGAACTTTGGTCGCCGTCTGGATTGTCCAGTTTTTCCTGTTCAATAAAGGGAAGCAGATAAGCCACTGCCTTTTTCATTACCCTGGCCGATTTTACCACCTGGGGCAGGAACATCTTCCCAGCGCCAAAAAGATCACCTACGATGTTCATTCCGTCCATTAAAGGACCTTCAATTACATGTATAGGTCGGTCATATTGTTGTCTTGCTTCTTCCACATCGGCATCCAGGTATTCTATAATTCCTTTAACCAGGGAGTGGGAGAGACGGGATTCAACAGATTCTTTTCTCCATTCTTCATCCTTTACCAGTTCTTTCCCTTTGGATTTTACGGTTTCTGCAAAATCTACCAGGCGTTCTGTAGCATCATCCCTGCGGTTAAGTAGTACGTCTTCCACGCGTTCCAGCAGATCTGCGGGAATGGCTTCGTACACTTCCAGCATACCGGCATTCACAATCCCCATGTCTAAACCAGCCCTGATGGCATGGTATAAAAATGCAGAATGCATGGCTTCACGTACGGTATTATTACCCCTGAAAGAGAAAGAGATATTGGAAACACCACCACTCACCTTGGCATAGGGAAGGTTTTCTTTAATCCATCTGGCCGAATTGATAAAATCAACAGCATAATTATTATGCTCTTCCAGTCCTGTGGCAACGGTTAATATATTAGGGTCAAAAATAATATCTTCTGCAGGTAATCCAATTTCACCTACCAGGATATCATATGATCTTTTACAGATTTCTTTACGGCGCTCAAAACTATCTGCCTGTCCCTTTTCATCAAAGGCCATCACAACGATAGCTGCACCATAGTTCATGATCTTACGGGCGCTTTCGCGGAATTTATCTTCCCCTTCTTTCAGGGAAATGGAGTTGACAATCCCTTTGCCCTGCAAACATTTCAGTCCGTTCTCAATCACGCTCCATTTAGAAGAGTCTACCATGATCGGTAATTTTGAGATATCGGGTTCTGAGGCAATCAGGTTCAGGAATTTTGTCATCGCTGCTTCCGAATCCAGCATACCCTCATCCATATTCACGTCGATCACCTGGGCACCGCCTTCTACCTGCTGCCGTGCAACAGTTAGCGCTGCTTCATAATCACCGCTTAAAATTAACTTGGAGAATTTTGGGGATCCTGTGATATTGGTTCTTTCACCAATATTGACGAACATTGTTTCTGGAGTGATGGTTACGGGTTCTAATCCGCTTAGGCGCATGTAACGTTCCAGTGTAGGTATTTTTCTTGGTCTTACGTTTTTAGCTTTAGCTGCAATGGCAGCAATATGCTCTGGCGTGGTGCCACAACAACCACCCACAATATTTACAAAGCCGTGTTCTATAAAATCTCCTACCAGTAAAGCCGTTTCATTGGGCATTTCATCATAGGCACCAAATTCATTCGGCAAACCCGCATTGGGGTAAGCAGAAACATAACAGGCGGCTTTTGATGAAAGTTCTTCAATATGGGGCCTCATATCTTTGGCACCCAAAGCACAGTTAAAACCTATACTTAAAGGTTTTGCATGGACAATTGAATTTAAAAAGGCTTCTACGGTCTGGCCTGATAAAGTTCTTCCTGAGGCATCAGTGATTGTGCCTGAGATCATGATCTCAATTTTACGACCAATGACCTCTTCGTATTTTTTTATCGCAAAAATAGCTGCTTTAGCGTTCAGTGTATCAAATATGGTTTCGATCAGCAGCAGATCAGCACCACCATCTACTAAACCTCTCACCTGCTGGTAATAGGCATCAACTAGTTCATCAAAAGTTAAGGCCCTGTAACCAGGGTCATTTACATCTGGTGAAATAGATAAAGTACGGTTGGTAGGCCCTACGGCACCGGCTACAAAACAGGTACGGTCGGGATGGGCAGCCATAAATTCGTTTATCGCCTCTTTCGCAATTTTTGCGCCTTCGAAACTCATCTCATAGTCCAGCTCTTCCATTTTGTAATCTGCAAGGGATATCCGCTGCGTACTAAAAGTGTTGGTTTCGATGATGTCAGTTCCTGCTTTCAGGTATTCTGTATGGATGGCCTTAATAATGTCCGGACGTGTAATGTTCAGCAGGTCATTATTACCTTTTACATCGCATGGGTGATCCTTAAAGCGCTCCCCTCTGAAATCTTCTTCAGTGAGCACATAACGCTGGATCATGGTACCCATTGCACCATCTATAATTAATATTCGTTTTTCTAGCTCTTCTCTAATGCTCATTATCTGGGTTAATGCATCGCCATTTGTCCGTCTGTTATCTGTTCTGCAGATAAATCAGGATGGAAAATTTAATAAACAGGGCTTAATCAGAATTCCGGTACCGGATCGAATTACTTATCTTTCAGGAGCAGCCAAAGCCGTTCGAGTAGAATGTAGCACCTTGTAAGCACAGGTTGCTAAGACATCGTTGGGTCTAATCCCTCCGTCTTTCTTTATAAGCACTGCAAAAGTGCAATAAAGAAAAATCAATTCCAAGAAATGTGATACTAAACACAATAAAATTGCAAAGGCCACGCAAATCTGCATGGCCTTCGATATAATATTCTGAATTTGAATGGATAGCTTACTTTCTTCCGCCAAATATTCTTAGCAGGAAAAGGAAGATATTGATGAAGTCAAGATACAGGGATAAAGCACCCATGATCGCTAATTTTTTAGTATCGTCAGTAGCTATGGTCTCGCCATTTGCTTCAATACCTGCACCGATACGTTTTAGTTTTTGTACATCATATGCTGTTAATGCAGTGAAAATCGCTACACCGAAGAAACTCATGATATAGTCTAAACCAGAACTGTGAAGGAACATATTTACTACCATTGCAATCACTAAGCCAACTACGCCAACCATTAAGATTGGTCCGAATTTGCTTAAGTCAGTATCTGTGGTGTAGCCCAGGATGGCCATTAAACCGAATATTCCGGCTGCAGCAGCAAAACATCCAACTACAGAACCCGAAGCATAGATCAGTAAAATAAAGCTTAAGCTGATCCCTGTTAATAAGGAATATACGATAAACGTTCCCAGTAATGCGCCATAAGAAAGTTTACTTAAACCTGCACTCATGAGTAATACCAGTCCTACCGGGGCAAACATGGCCACGTAACCTAAGATAGATAGACCATGCGTTTCCGGATTGATTAAGTAACTTAACATTTGAGGGGTATTCGCCATATAAACTGCAGCAGCGGTAGAGATACCCAGCGCTACGAACATCCACAAGAATACGCTTGCAAAGAATTTCTTTGCAACAGTACCTGTTTGCTTCTCTACAAAAACTGATTTTTCTGACCAGTTGAAATTATTGTTGTCCATTTTTATTAAAATTTATATAAATATACGAATGTTATGCTTCATGCAAAATTTATGCCCCTAGTCTTTTTGTCAGGATACCTTCAACTTTATTGAAAAATTGCAGGGGTTTAAGCGTCCGCCATGCCAAATCGTCAAGCTCTCCGCCAAAATTTATGTAATAATCAATGTTACTGCTTCTGAATTCATCGATCACATGCTGGTTAAAATTGATGCCGGTTATCCATCCGTCTTCTACATCCTGGAACCATTCTTCATAATAAGAATCTTCTGAAGAGTGGAAGTTCAGGACATTCTCACCAATGAGAATAAATTTATTGATGCCTTCATCTATCATCAGTTCCAGGATTTCCCTTTTGAGGAGCATGATGTCATTATTGATGGCATCGTTCCATTCACCGATCAGCTCAATAATTGCATAATTGTATTCATAGTCTACAAATAATACCTTGATATATAATGTTGTAGAACCGAAATCATCCCATTGGGGGTGGATCAGGAAATTATATAACTGTTTATCAAAATAGAATTCTGAGTATTCTGTGTTAAAAAAGGGGGAGCGCGGGTCTTCCGCAGCGATATAATCGTCACGCCAGCGGTAATAAGGTTCTATTTCGTGCATTTGATTCTTAATTTTTATAGGCTTCAACCGCTTTTCTCACACTTCCGTAGCGGATCAGCAGGTCTTCAGCTTCCTTGTAATCAATCTTCAGTTCGTTCATCACCATCTGGGTTCCTCTGTCTACCAGCTTGTGATTGGTTAACTGCATATCTACCATTTTATTGCCTTTAACGCGGCCCAATTTAATCATGACCGTGGTGCTCAGCATATTGAGTACCAGCTTTTGTGCCGTGCCGGATTTCATGCGGGTAGAGCCGGTTAAAAATTCTGGCCCCACCACTACTTCAACAGGGAAATCACTTACTGCAACTACCGGGCCGCCCTGGTTGCAGATGATACAGCCCGTTAAAATGCCATTTTCCCTGGCCTGTGTTAATCCCCCAACTACATAAGGAGTGGTTCCCGAGGCGGCAATACCAATCAGGCTATCCTTTGCATTGATGTTAAATTGCTCCAGGTCGAGCCAGGCTTGTTCGATATCATCTTCCGCATTTTCAACAGCCCTTCTAATGGCTTTATCGCCACCGGCAATAATTCCAACCACCTCATCAAAAGGAACGCCGAAGGTTGGCGGGCATTCTGAAGCGTCTACTACGCCCAGCCTGCCGCTTGTTCCGGCACCAATATAAAATAACCTGCCGCCAGCTTTCATTCTTTCGGTAACCGCCAGAACGAGTTTCTCAATTTGAGGGATACATTTTTCTACCGCCAGGGGAACTGTCTGATCTTCATTATTTATTCCTTTTAGAATAGCGGATACTTCCATCTGATCAATATCATTGTAGTTCGATTCCTGTTCGGTTATACGTATCATAGTTAAATTTCGTTTTTTATAATGGATATATCCTCTTTAAGTACTTACCAATTATTTATAAAGAACGGAATTTGTAACAAATTTTTAAACAATTATAAATCATAACCCGTTAAATACTTAATTGACAGCGTAATTTTATAGCTTTGTGCAACAGCTCATCCATGAAACCAACTACCCGTAAAAATCTATTTATTGCGCTTACTTATTCTGTAACACTAATAGGTGGGATGTTCCTGGGTTACAAGTTTTTAAAGGATCAAGGTTTCAATTTTCAGCGCGACCTGCAGTTTGCAGATAACAGTTCTGAGAAAGTGGATGAGATCATTAATCTGATCAACAGAAACTATGTGGATGAAATTGATGCAGATACTTTAAGTCACCTTCAGATCGATAGCCTTTTGCACCGGCTTGATCCGCACAGCGTATATCTTCCCCCTGTTAAAGCAAGTGAACAAATTGACCGGCTGGACGGTAATTTCGCAGGTATAGGTATAGATTATTACCTCTTAAATGATACCCTGCTGGTTACCCATGTATTTAAGGATGGGCCTGCGGCTATGGCAGGACTAAAGCTGGGCGATAAGATTTTAAAAATTGATACGCTTAATGTGAGTGGAAAACACCTGCTGCGTTCCCAGATGATTGGCAGGATTAAGGGGAAAAAGGGAACTTCTGTACAGCTGGTGATTTTGCATTCAGGTGCCAGCCATCCTGTTTCGCTCTCCGTAAAACGGGATAGGGTAGTGGTATCCAGCATCGATGCATCTTATATGATCAATGCAGATGCCGGATATATCCGTATCAGTCAGTTCGGGGCCAATACAGATCAGGATTTTGTAGAGTCGGTAAAAGCGCTCAAGACCGAAGGAATGAAAAAACTGATCCTCGACTTGCGTGATAATGGGGGCGGCTATCTTACCGCAGCTACTGGTCTGGCAAATCAGATCCTTCCGGAAAATAAACTGATTGTATATACTGAAGGCAAACATGAGCCGAGAACTGATTATGTCGCTACTGGCGGCGGTGAATTTGAAGAGGGTAAACTCGTCGTGCTGATCAATGAAAATTCCGCTTCCGCAAGTGAAATACTGGCGGGTGCTGTACAGGACCTGGACAGGGGCGTGATTATTGGACGCCGGTCTTTTGGTAAGGGATTGGTGCAGGAACAGTTTCCTTTTGGAGATGGCTCTGCTTTAAATTTAACTATTGCAAGATATTATACCCCATTGGGAAGAAGCATCCAGAAGTCTTATAAAAGAGGTTATACGGCTTATCAGAATGAAATTGAACAGCGGTTTAATGATGGAGAGCTCACTGCGGACCCTGTTGTCGCAAAAGACAGTGTAAATAAAAATGAAGCTTTTGTTACTGGTTCCGGCAAAAAAGTTTTCGCCGGTGGCGGTATACAGCCCGATATCTATGTGAAAATGGATACAATAGGTGTAAATAAATTTTATTCGACGCTGGTAGAGAAAAAAGTGTTGTTTGATTTTGTACTGGATGTGCTGGCAAACCGGTATACAGAAACCTATCTGGAACAGAATCTGGCTAATTTTGCAATCAGCGATACAGATTATAAAGATTTCGTGAGATATATCCTGGCAAAAAATATACTCATTGACAATAAACAGTTGATGGCTTCAAAGCAGGTTGTTTACAATGACCTTAAAGCCTTGCTGTATAAATATTATATGGGAGATGAGGGCTATTATAAAGCGATGAACCTCAACGACAATATGATTAAGCAAGCTCTTTCGAGCCTGCAATAATCTTATCTGTTTAATTCTTATTTCTGTCTGAAGTAGATCTGGATAGGAACTCCATTGAAATCAAAGTGCTCACGCAGCTTGTTCTCTATAAAACGTTTATAGGGTTCTTTAATGTATTGCGGCAGGTTACAGAAGAAAGCAAACATTGGAGATGTTGCATTAATCTGCGTTACGTATTTCACTTTGATGTATTTTCCTTTTAATGCCGGCGGCGGATAGTTCTCAATGATCGGCAGCATCACATCGTTCAGTTTCGAGGTAGGAACTTTTTTGCCCCTGTTCTTGAATACTTCCAATGCTGTTTCTATAGCTTTAAAGATACGCTGTTTGTTCAATACAGAAGTAAAGACGATAGGCACATCAGTAAAAGGTTGTAGTTTCGTGCGGATCTGATCTTCAAATGCCTTCATTGTTTTATTATCCTTCTCTACCAGGTCCCATTTGTTAACCAGGATTACGATACCTTTTTTGTTTTTCTCTGCAAGGTGGAAAATGTTCACGTCCTGCGATTCTAAACCGTCTACGGCATCTATCATCAGGATCACTACATCAGCCTCTTCAAGGGCTTTAATGGTACGCATTACCGAATAAAATTCGATGTTCTCTTTTACTTTTGTCTTCTTACGCAAACCAGCAGTATCGATGAACATAAATTCATGTCCGAATTGGTTATAGTGGATATGGATAGAGTCACGCGTAGTACCAGCGATTGGTGTAACGATATTTCTTTCCTTTCCCATCAACGCATTGATCAGAGATGATTTACCTACGTTAGGACGACCAACGATAGTTAGTTTAGGTAGTCCGTTTTCTTCGATCACGTCATCTTCAAAGTGGGTGATCACTTCATCCAGTAAATCACCTGTACCAGAACCTGTCATGGAAGAAATTGTATAGATCTCTCCAAGGCCAAAGCCGTAAAATACAGCGGCATCATTTTCTAACTGGGTATTGTCTACTTTATTTACGACGATGAAAACCGGTTTTTTGCTTCTGCGCAATAATTGTGCGATTTCATCATCCAGATCAGTAATTCCGGTAATTACGTCTACCATAAACAGGATCACTGAAGCTTCTTCGATCGCAATGACTACCTGTTCGCGGATAGCTGCTTCAAAAACATCTTCAGAATTGGCTACGTAACCACCTGTATCAATAACAGTAAACTGTTTGTGTGTCCACTCGGCAACGCCGTAGTGACGATCGCGCGTTACACCGCTGAAATCATCAACAATAGCTTTACGACTTTCAGTTAAGCGGTTAAAAAGGGTAGATTTGCCTACATTTGGTCTTCCGACGATTGCAATAATATTAGCCATGTGTTGTAATTGTATTAATTCTTAAGGGGTTGCAAAGGTAGGTTTAATTTTCGTACCCGAAACTTTTTAAATAGTTCTTTTTACTGCGCCAGTCGGGAAGCACTTTTACGAAGGTTTCCAGGAACACTTTCTGATCTAAGAACTTCTCTATATCCTTACGTGCTTCAGTACCAACCTTCTTCAGCATAGAACCTCCCTTGCCAATCAGGATATTTTTTTGTGATTCGCGTTCAACAATGATTTCTGCACTGATCCTGGTGATCTTTTCTTCTTCTTTAAAAGCAGTGATCACTACTTCTGTACTATAAGGGATTTCTTTCTGGTAGTTGTTAAAGATCTTCTCCCTGATGATTTCAGAAACAAAGAAGCGCTGGCTTTTATCGGTGAGTTCTCCCTTGTCATAATAAGCAGGATGTTCAGGAAGTTCGTCCAATATTCTTTCCATGATCCCTTCCAGGTTATATCGGTGGAGGGCAGAAATGGCGTAAATATATTTGGGTTTTAAAAGGTCCTGCCAGTAAGCCTGTTTCTCATCTACTTCTTCCTGTGTGGCACCATCGATCTTGTTGATCAGGACGATCATTGGGATAGTGGTATTGATGATCTTCTCCAGTACATCGTTTTCATCATGTGTTTCATTCACGTCTGTTACAAACAGAATTAAATCGGCATCACTCAATGCGCCTTTCACAAAATTCATCATAGAATCCTGCAGTCCGTAACGCGGTTTTATGATGCCCGGAGTGTCGGAAAAAACGATCTGATAATTTTCTTCATTCACAATTCCCAAAATACGGTGACGTGTGGTTTGGGCCTTCGGCGTGATGATCGATAGCTTTTCCCCTACCAGGGCATTCATTAACGTGGATTTACCCACATTTGGTTTACCAATAATGCTTACAAAACCTGCTTTATGCGACATTGAATATTTTTTAAAATAAATTTGCATTGCAAAGAAACGAAATATATCTTTGCAGACCAATTTAAAACAAAGGAAGATTGATTCTTTAATCGTTTTAAGCTGATATAA
>NZ_LMUP01000008.1:108937-301765 GCF_009765875.1 Pedobacter sp. L105 | reverse complement strand
TGCGGGGTGGAGCAGTTGGTAGCTCGTCGGGCTCATAACCCGAAGGTCATCAGTTCGAGTCTGGTCCCCGCTACCTGGAGAAGCATAACCTGCAAAGGAGAGTCGCTTTGAAATGGCCCGTTCGTCTACCGGTTAGGACGCCAGATTTTCATTCTGGAAATAGGGGTTCGATTCCCCTACGGGCTACAAAAAAACGCTAGTTGCACGCTAGCGTTTTTCATTAAAAACATAGTGCGGGGTGGAGCAGTTGGTAGCTCGTCGGGCTCATAACCCGAAGGTCATCAGTTCGAGTCTGGTCCCCGCTACCTGGAAGCTTTTAACAGGATTGTTAATCGCTAAATAAAAATAATAAAATGGCCCGTTCGTCTAGGGGTGAGGACGCCAGATTTTCTGTCTGGTAACAGGGGTTCGATTCCCTTACGGGCTACTGGAAGACCGATAAGGTAACGGTAGCTTGAAATTAAAATATAGTGCGGGGTGGAGCAGTTGGTAGCTCGTCGGGCTCATAACCCGAAGGTCATCAGTTCGAGTCTGGTCCCCGCTACCTGGAGAAGCATTATCTGTAAAGGTAAGTCGCTTTGAAATGGCCCGTTCGTCTACCGGTTAGGACGCCAGATTTTCATTCTGGAAATAGGGGTTCGATTCCCCTACGGGCTACAAAAATCGATGTTAAATCGTTCAAAAAGCTGTAGATCTCTGATTTACAGCTTTCTTTTTTTCGGCAAAACCGCTTATTATTCACTACATCGTATATATCCACTGAGTCGGAAAAGTCAAGCAAATGACGTATCAACACCAAATATCGTGGGGCAGGTTTTAAAGACATAACTTTGCTTTTTGCTTGCTATTTTAAATCCCCAAAGGAAAAGGCATCAAACTCTTTGCTTACAGTGTTTAACAAAAATACATAGAGAAATCTGCCGGCCAACTTATTCACATACTATTTGTTAAGCATAAGGTTAACCAACGTTTAAATAATGGCCAGTTTACCTTATAAACTGTCAATGTTAAGCCGTCTGGCTTGTGAACGTGATTTTTTTAAATTAAGCTACCACTTTAACTCGAACCATTTAGTGAGTCAATTAATTAAGATAGCGACGCATTTATACTGACTAAAAACGATGCCTGATCGTCACTTCGCCAAAAAGCTTTCTACCTAAAGCAAGCTGAGTCGCTTATTTCTCCTCACCAAATATACCTTTGGTTTTCAACATGGTAATGATCGAGAAGATATCATCATGACTTTCAAAATTAAGTGTTAACATTTCTTCGGACATTGCTTTACCGTGGTTATTTTCCAGGTATTGCAAGGTTAACTGGTATTGATGTGCTTTGTGTTCCATTAGGCGTCGATCTATGATTTAAAGAAAAATTGTTCAGCAGCTATTTTTCCATCTTTTACCTCGTAAACAGCGATTTCGTCCCTTACTCCTCGGTAACCATTTTTATACGTAATATCCATTTTGATATGTAAGGAAAAATGGTCGGCTGCAACCAGGGGATCGGAACATGAAGCGGAATGTACTTCAGCAATCTGCACGCCCCATTCGGCGTTCTTTTTTTGTATCGCATCAATGCCTTCAAGCGTATCCCCATTCCCCTCTATGCTCACGATATGATCGGCGTAAAAGGCGTCTTTTACTTCGCCGTTTTTACCTGCGCGGATCAATTTTACTACTTCCTGTGCTACTTGTTCGGTATTCATAATTCTGTATTTATTATATTTTGTTTAGTGCAAAACTATCACAGCATTCAAAATACAATTAGGACAGAAGTGCGGAACATTATGACATTTTCACGTGGGCGCTTATAATCAGTAATTGAAATGTTATCATGACTTAAAATAGATGGTGACGCTTGATCAGTTAATTAAATGTTTTTTAAACTGATTAGGTGTTATCCCAGTTTCCTTTTTAAAAAGCCTTGAAAAATAGGACAGGTCTTCAAAACCAAGCGCATACGCAATTTCAGAAACACGCTGATCATCATCTCGCAACCGGTTCTTTGCCTCATTGATCAGGAAGATATGGATCAACTCTATCGCTGTTTTGCCTGTTTCCTGCTTTAACATGTCACTCAGGTAGCGGGGAGATAAGTTCAGTTGTGCTGCCAAGGTACTTACATTAGGCAAACCATGATCGAGTAGTGCCCTATTTATTAAATAGGCTTCGAGTGCATGGTTGAATTTCGATACGGTTTTACCTGATAACTGGGTTCGGTCAATAAACTGCCGTTTATAAAAACGCTGCGAATACCTTAACATGGAGTCAACATGCGAAAGCATGATATTACGGCTATACTCATCATTATTGGTTTGATATTCGGCATCTATCTTGAAAAAAAGATCCCACATCACCTGTTCTTCACGTGGAGAAAGATGCAGGGCCTCGTTAGCCTCGTAATCGAAAAATGCATATTTATTGATCTCCTTATGCAGAAAGTGGCCATTCAAAAAATCCTCATGTATGAATACGATAAAAGAATCTTCATGGTATTCGAGATTTTTAAACTCGATGATTTGCCGTGGCTTGGCAAACAGCATACAACCGTTGTCATGGTCATATTTCGTACGCCCATACATGATCACACCCGACTCCAGCTTTTTAAACCCAATAATATAAAAGTCTGAAGTAAATGGCTGCTCACCAAGCGTGGTATTTTTCGGACACCGGTAAACGCTGAATAGTGGGTTCTCCGGCATAGACAGGCCATTAAAGCGGTGTAAATCGGCCAAACTACTAAAGTGTTGCATGATTAAAAAAATTAAAAAATTAAAAAAGACCTGCGCCATATCCAGGCGCAGATCCCGTCAGTGCAATATCGTGATTATTTACCTTGTGATGCTAATGTTACCTCCAGCCAGCTATCCCATTCGGCACTTCGGTTAGCATATTCTTTTTTAACTAACATATTGGCGTACTTACCCAGCAATAAACGCAATGGTGGGTTTTCGCTATCTATAAGCTTTAGCACCGCGTCTATGGTGCCGCTTGCAGAACCCCGGAAATCCGGAGGGATACCTGCCTGGTGACTGGCCTTCACTTCATTATACTCGGGCATTGCAACCGTGCGGGCAGCAGAAGAACTTCCCCATTCGGTATCAAAACCTGCCGGCTCGATAATCGAAACCTTAATGCCAAAGTCTTTTACTTCTGCGGCAAGCGATTCGCTTAAGCCCTCAACGGCGAATTTAGAGGCAGCATATAAACCCAAGACCGGGCGGCTGATTAAGCCCAACACGCTTGAAAGCTGTATAATACGACCGTGACCCTGCTCACGCATGATCGGCAATACGGCCTGTGATAACCAAAGCAAGCCAAAAAAATTGGTTTCCATTTGATCACGCGCATCACGCTCAGACATTTCTTCTATCGTGCCGAATAACCCATAGCCGGCATTATTGATCAGTACGTCAATGCCGCCGAAATGTTCTTTAGCCCTTGCTATAGCATTAAAACCAGCCCGCCTTTCATTAACGTCCAGTTTTAGCGGTAAAATATTCCTGCCATATTTAGCTACCAGATCATCCAATGCACTAATATCGCGTGCTGTTGCTACTACTTTATCGCCCCTCTGCAATAATGCTTCGGCCCATAATTTCCCGAAACCACGTGAGGCACCGGTAATAAAAATTGTTTTTGACATTGTTTTAAACTTTTAAATGTTAAACAAATTTAACTCGGTTAGCAGCCCTGCGGTTAGTACAGAAGTGGGTATCATTAGGACATTTTTACGTAAATGGCCCTGATAAATTTTGAAGGGCGTAAAATAAAAAAAGCACGGGATTAAGCTGTGCTTTGAACTTTAATTAACCATCCGTTTTATGACCTGGCAAGTTTTACCATATCAGTAGGCGTAATTATTTTTTTACTAAATCCCTGATAACCGACCCTGATCATTGATAGGGCAAGTTCTTTTAAGGTGCAGAATCCTTCGGGGTAAACCAGCCTTCCAATCGGGAACAACCAGCTGATATATATTATAGAAACTGTGGGTATGCAGCAATCCTTTTGTCGGCGTCAGCATAAATGGCCTGAAAGCAAAAAAAAATTGGAATCCCATGTTAGCCAGTTCGTTTTCTGTTTTCCCTTTGACCCTCGCCCACATGGTCTTTCCTTGTTCCGTATTGTCGGTCCCTTTAGCGGTTACATAGCAAAAAGTCATTTCGGGATTAAATTTCAACAAAGACGCTGCAATCTTCAAGGTCAGATCATGCGTTAGCTTTGCATATTCTTCTTCAGTTTTGCCGATCGAAGTCGTGCCGAGGCAACTGAAGGTTTTAAACGAATTGCGAGTTGCTTAGTTTGTGCTTGATTCCTCTACAAAATGCTTTAATAAGGGGATGGTGCCTCTGATTATGGCGATGAATTATGGAGTCGTTGACCAATGTGAAAGTCACTGATTTATAAGTAACGCAATTATAGTTTGCGCTCGTTTTCCTCAATCTAAAAAACAGTTGTTCAAATTTGCTATAATTGCTAAACGATCAAATGAAAGAACTGTCAGATTTTATAGAATCTAGGGTTACCATTAATGGTGCTGACCTGGATTTAATTGTTACCTGTTTCAAATTCAAACAGGTTAAGAAAGGCCAGCTTATTTTAAAGCGGGGGCAAATCGCTTATCAATATTTTTATATAAAATCGGGTGCGCTCCGTTTCTTTTTTGGTGAATTTAACGAGCAGTTAACTGCATGGGTGGTTTTCCAGGATGAATTTTTTACCGAGATTTCAAGCCTCAATCCGCAAAAGCCAACCAGGTTCAATATTGAGGCTATAGAAGATACCGAATTGCTTTACATAGATAAACCGGATATGGAAAAACTTTACAGGGAATTTCCCGCCTGGCAGGAATTTGGCCGGGTAACCTGGGAAGCGATGGCAGTGCGCATGATAGATCAGATCATCAGTTTTCAAACCTTATCTGCCGAAGAACGCTACCTAGAGTTTATGGCAAAATCGGAACTGATCAAAAGGGTTCCTGTTAAACAGATCGCCTCTTATTTGGGCATCACACCCAATGCGCTAAGCAGAATAAGAAAAAATATCAGGTAATTTGATTATCTACCAATTGGTAGTTTTTACAGCTGCTTTCGTCTATAGTTTTGCATCATCAACAAACGATGCAAATGAAAAATTTAATATTGGTAGCAGGAGCTACAGGCAATCTCGGCTATAAAATATGCCGGGAATTGACTAAACTAAACGTTCCCGTCCGGGCGATTGTTCGTGAAGGAAGCGATCCTGAAAAAATACAGGCACTTGAACAGTTAGGTGCAGATGTTTTTAGGGTTGATCTGTCTAATGAGCAGGAATTGATCGGCGCTTGCAATGGCGTTTCCTGCGTAGTGTCCGCTCTTGCGGGACTGCATGAGGTGATCGTCGGTATGCAAACCAACCTCTTGAGTGCCGCGGTTGCTGCGGGAGTTCCCCGATTTATACCGTCTGATTTTTCAACAGACTTTACGAAAATGCCTGTTGGAGCTAATAGGAATTTTGATCTGCGGAAAGAATTTGAAGAAATACTGTATAGAGCGCCGATTAAGGCAACATCCATCTTTAATGGTGCTTTCGCTCATATTCTGCGTTATAATATACCCCTCTTTAATACGAACGAAAAAACCATTGCCTATTACGACGATAAAACCGACTGGAAAATCGATTTTACAACAATGGATGATACCGCGGCCTTTACAGCAAGGGCGGCAATGGATGATGCCACCCCGAGGTATTTAAGGGTTGCCAGCTTTCAGGTCAGCCCTAATGATCTGGTCAGGTTAAGCGAAGAACATAAAGGGGCAAAGTTTCAATTGGTTCACATGGGCTCTATGGAAAACTTCTCGGCTTATAACAAAGCGCAACGGGCCGAAAATCCAGAAGGTGAAAATCAATTATACCCTAAATGGCAGCAGGCACAATACCTGTACAGTATGTTTTTGGTGCATCACCCCGCATTAGATAATGATAGATACGAAGGCATAAATTGGTTACCGGTGGAGCATAATATTTAAAATAAGATAATGGAAAACGAAAAAAGAAATACGACCGATCCATACTCGGATAGTGAACTTATCAAACAATGGCCGGGTTTTGAAAATAAATATGCAACTGTTAACGGTGTGGAGTTACACTATGTGGATGGGGGGGCAGGCGCACCTTTAATTTGTCTTCCGGGCTGGCCGCAAACCTGGTACTCTTTTAAAAATGTAGCTACTAAACTGGCAGAAAAATATCGTGTGATCATTGTAGACATCCGCGGTATGGGTACATCGGCCAAACCTGAAGCAGGCTACGATAAAAAAACAATGGCTACAGATATATACCATTTGATCAGGTATTTGAAATTTCCAAAAGTACACCTCCTAGGCCATGATATAGGTGGTATGGTGGCCATGAGTGTGGCTTTCAACTTTTCCGATGTGGTGCAGAAACTTATTGTGATGGATGGCGCGCATCCGGGCGAAGGCATGATGCGAATGCCATTGATACCGCCTTTAGGCACTTTTACCAATAAAATGACCGTCGATGCTCCATATGCATGGTGGATGAGTTTTAATCAGGTCAGGGGGCTGCCAGAAAAATTATTGGAAGGACGCTTCAATTACTTATTGGACTGGCTATTTGATTTTGTGATGATTGACGAAACAAAGATCTCGGCCTTTGAAAAAGAGGTTTACGCAGCCGCCTATAACAAAGCCGACAGCATTCGCGCTTCCAATGGCTGGTACCAAACTTTTACACAAGATATTGAGGACGGGAAAACTTATCAGCAACTCACCATGCCGGTTTTAGGTATTGCAAGCAATGTTAGCTATACATACATGAAAATGGGCTTGCCTTATGTTGCCAAAGATTGCGAAGTGGTAGGACTGCTGGATAGCGGGCATTATATGAACGAAGAAGCGCCTGAAAAGGTGATTGACGCTGTTATGGATTTTATTCAATGATAATGATAAGCCGATGTCATCTACATTAGACAGGCATCGGCTAATTATATCACAACTATTAAACAATTACCGAAATTCCACGAGGCAGATAAGATTGCGGCTATTAAACCAGATTCAGATGAAGTATTAATAAAAAAGTGGTAGTCGATAATATCCCTTAACGTAAAATTTCCCTCCCCAGAAAGATCTATTATGGCCTTCTTTAATTTAAATTCTATGCAGTTAGGCGTTTTTCGAAAAACCATTAAATATTTTTTGTATATTCGTTTTAGCTCTGCCTGGTCATAATGGATTATTTACCCCTAAGTGATAACGAATTATCAACTCTGTTAATCAACGGGGACCACAAAGCTTATGAACAATTGTATCAACGCTATTTTCGGTTATTATACACCTACGCTTATAAGAAGCTTCGTGACGAAGAGCAGGCTAAAGATATCATACAAGAGTTCTTTACTGAGCTTTGGTACAAACGAACGTCATTTTTTTTTAACGCTAATATTGCCGGCTATTTCTATTCTGCAATTCACAACCGGATTATAAATCATTTCTCACGGGAATCAGTCAAGTCAAAATATATTGCTTCGTTTGAAAATTTCCTTTCCTCTGAAACAGATACAACTGATCACCTTGTCCGCGAAAAGCAACTGCTTGGATTAATAGAGAGAGAGATCCAGGCGTTACCTGCTAAAATGCGTCAGGTTTTTGAAATGAGCCGTAAAGAGCATCTGTCGAATAAAGAAATAGCACAAACTTTAGATATTTCGGAACGGACTGTAGAAACACAAGTTTCTAACGCCTTATACCGACTTCGTACCAAACTGGGTTTAGTTGTATTCCTTTTCTATTTCTGGCATTAATAAATCTTTTCTGCATATTTCTTACATTAAAGATGTTAAGCTAAGATATTTCCTTAAATAATTTCTGTAACCAATATAGACCTTAAGAAAGCCTGAGAAACCTCTTAAACGCCATCGTTATTTTTAATCTAAGGCTTAAAAATCTCCTTTTTGGGTTCGCTTAGACCTTATTGTTAGGTTGATTCGGTAATCTCAAGTAAAAAAAAGCCTTGTACCTAATAAAATTGATGTAATTCTCACTTTTTTTTAATTTTATCTACGTGTTTGCTTAAAGTAATCTGTCATAGCTTCAATTAATGTTAATATTTCCTTAACGGCTATGTCACAGAAGAAAGAAAATTCACTTTTTGATAGATACAAAAATGGCGCTGCCACCGAGGAGGAAAAAGCTCTGGTCGAAAAATGGCTGATCAACTTCAACGAAGAACCTGTGGAATTTTCTGACGAGCATCTTGAAAAGATCTCTCAGGAAGTTTGGGCAAAGTTGCCTCATCAGGAAGTTACCAAAGTGCGTCGTTTCCCGATTGTAAAACGTTTAGCTATTGCTGCAAGTATTCTTATAGCAATTTCTGCAGGAACCTATTTTATACAGAGGAAGCCGGCAACTCAGCCGCAACAGGTCAGTAATATTGAACAAGGTCGTAATCAGGCAACGCTTATATTGGCAAACGGCAAAAAAATCATTCTTAAACAAGGGTTAAATGGTGCTTTAGCGCAGCAGGGACAAACAAGTATTACCGCGAACAATGAACGTATTGTCTATTCTGCAGGTCAACAGCAGGAAACAAAAAACTTTTATAATACATTGACCACCGCGCGAGGTGAAAAATCACCTTATCCGCTTGTACTTGCAGATGGCACTAAAGTTTGGCTGAATGCTGAATCGAGCCTAAGTTTTCCTGTCGCCTTTAGTGGCAGGGAACGTTTAGTGAGATTGACCGGTGAAGCCTATTTTGAAGTTGAACATAATGCCATGCAGCCTTTTAAAGTCCAAACTAACAAACAGACTATAGAAGACATCGGAACTAGCTTTAATGTTAATGCTTACGCTGATGAGCCAAAATCAGTCACCACACTCATAGAAGGAAGCGTTAAAGTAAATAACGCAATCTTAAAGCCAAATGAACAGACCGATGGAGATAAGATTAGCCGGGTTAATACTGGCCAGTTCATAGCCTGGAAAAATAATGATTTTGATTTTGAGGGCGACCGAATTGAAGCAGTTATGCGCCAGCTGAGCCGATGGTATAATATAGAAGTAGTATGGGATGGACCGGTAACTGATAATGTATTTTACGCTACACTGACCATGCAGCATCCCATCACCAAGGTGCTGAAAATACTGGAGAAAACGGAAGGCGTTCACTTTAAAGTTGAAGGAAGGAGGGTTATAGTATCGAGATAGACTAATACGTTAAAACTTCGCATCTAAACAAAAAAGTCATCCCGCGAGAATGCCGGATGACTACGAATGAATTTATGAACCGCCTGCGCCGACTCGTCTGGAAAACTTCCGGTAGCAGGCTAAAACCCAATCTTCACAAATGTACGATTTTTACAAACGATCTGTACGGCATTGCTGTACACCTAAAATCCTGCTGGTTATGAAACTGATCACCCTATTCATGATTGTCGTAATAATGCAGGTTAGCGCCGCTTCCCTTGCACAAAAAGTGACCTTAAAAGTGCGAAACGCGGCACTTACTACTGTATTTCAACAAATACGCAACCAAACAGGTTACGATTTCGCCTATACAGGTAAAACGCTTGAAGATGCCAAAACGGTTACAGTTACTGCGAGTAACGAAGAATTAAAGTCTGTACTTGACAAAATATTTGAAGGACAACCATTAGTATATTCAATTGACGATAAAACAGTTGTTGTAGCTCAAAAAAAAGGTGGAATTTTTAACAAAATTAGTGATCTCCTTTCTTTGCCTGTAAATATTCATGGGCAAGTGGTCAGTGATTCAACCAATTTTCCGCTTGCAGGTGCTACAGTAAGGGTAGAAGGAACTAAGCACACGGCAATTACTGACGTCAATGGTATGTTTAACTTACCCAATGAGGCTATCGGTGCTGTGTTGGATGTGTTTTATATTGGATATGTTACTCAGCAAGTAACCATAACACGTGCGAATGCTGCCGATTTAAAAGTTGTGATTAAACCTGACATTAACAAATTGCAGGAAATTAACATCGTTTCAAATGGCTACCAAACGCTTTCTAAAGAACGAAGTGCCGGTTCATTTGCTAAACCGGATATGACTATCGTGGATAACCGGTCTACCAGTATGAATATTTTGCAACGTTTGGATGGACTGATCCCCGGTTTAACAATAAATAATGCACCTGGAGAAAGCCCGTATTTGATAAGGGGGGTAACCAGTGTTTCGATTGATCCCTCTCCTTTGTATGTAGTTGATGGTATCCCGATTACGGATGTTTCTAACATAAACCCGCAGGACATAGCTAATATAACGGTGCTAAAGGATGCAACGGCGGCTTCTATCTGGGGATCAAGGGCTGCCAACGGAGTAATTGTTATCAACACCAAAAAAGGAACCAGGGGCGATAAAATTAAAATAAATTATGATGCATTTGTTAACTTCCAGGGAAAACCTAACATCAATTATTTCCCTGTATTAAACAGTCAACAATATATCCAGGCAGCTAAACAAACGTTTGATCCGGTATCCTATCCTTATGCAAATGCAATAGCGTTCCCGTCAGCAGATGGTGGCTTGGCGCCTCATGAATCTATTCTGTATAATCAGTATCTGGGCAAGATCAGCTCGGCCCAGGCTAATGCAAGTTTAGATAGCTTAGCGGCTACCAGCAATAACAGTCAAATAAAAAACCTGTTTTATCGCAACGCGATGCTAATGAACCACACATTATCTGTTTCAGGCGGCCAGAAAAATTATTCCGTTTACGGGTCAATGGCTTATACCGACAACCAAAACAGTTCGCCAGGCCAAACCAATGATACTTATAAGATTAACTTGCGTCAGGATTTTAATGTGGGCAAACGTATTCAGCTTTACTTAATTACCGACCTTACCAATAATGTCACCAATACGCCTCGTAATATCAGTCCAACAGACCAGTATTTGCCTTACCAATTATTTCAGGATAACTCGGGCAATAACCTTTCAATGCCCTGGATGGCGCCGTTGCCTGATGCTCAGCGAATTGATTTCCAAACCCGAAGCCAGATCAATCTGGATTATGACCCTCTTAATGAAGTAAATTACGGTTATACCAAAACTGATCTTTTGCAAAGTCGTAATATATTCGGCGCTACTGTAAAGCTATTAGACGGTTTAAATTTTGAAGGCACTTATGGATTCATAAAAAATGCTACAACCACACGCAGCTATGATGGTCCTCAAAGTTATAAAGTAAGGGAACAGACGGTGCAATTTACCATTGCACCAACCGCGGCGTCTGCGCCAATTTATGATATGCCGGCAACTGGCGGTAATTACGCCGTATCAGAAGCGAATGAACGCGACTGGACCGTAAGGAATCAATTAGATTATAATAAAGACTGGAATAACGGCATGCACCAGCTCACGCTATTAGTTGGCCAGGAAGTGCAGGAACAATATAATATAAACAATATAAACACAGCTTATGGCTGGAACCCTACGCTGCAAACTAGTGCCCTTGTTGATTATAAAACATTGTCATCGTTCGTTGATGGAGTAGTTTGGCCCAATTATGTAGCTACTTACAGCCAATTAGCCAATCCCTATACTTTTGCTCAGTCAGAAATACAAAGCCGTTTTTACTCTTATTACTCAAACGCTGCTTATACCTTCGACCATAAATATACAATTAATGGCAGTTACCGTATAGATCAAAGTAATAATTTTGGTATTGATAAAGCGGCGCAAAACAAACCCGTTTGGAGCGCAGGTGGTAAATGGGGCATCAGTGATGAATCTTTTATGAAAGATGTAACCTGGATAAATCAATTGGATCTCCGTGCGACGTATGGTTTAACAGGTAATGCGCCAAGGCCCGGAACTGCAGCTTCTTACGATATTATTACAACTGCATTCAGTTCTTTTTTGCCAAATGGGCAGGGGCTTAACATTCTCACACCGGCAAACCAGAAATTAACCTGGGAAAGTACAAAAACTATAAACTTGGGGCTTGATTTTACAGTGTTGAAAAATCGGTTAAGCGGATCATTTGATGTCTACCAAAAGAAAACTACTAATTTATTGGGTAACCTGACTACCAACGGTTTCACAGGATATCCCACTATTTTTGGCAATTTAGGCAGTCTTCAAAATAAAGGCATTGAACTTAGCCTGATCTCTTTAAATATACATGCCAATAAATTTCGCTGGAGCACAATGCTTAGCGGCGCATATAACCAAAACAAGATTACCAGCTTAAATATTGCTACCGCTCCGGTAACTACGGGCGAACAAATGGTAGCCCAACAATTTTTGACGGGTTACAACGCCTATGCATTATTTGCTTATAAGTATGCCGGCCTGGATAATATGGGTGATCCGCAGATCCATTTGGCAAATGGCACAATTACTAAAACGCCTAATGTAAGCAAGCCGGGAGATATTAAATACATGGGTACTACACAACCACCATGGAGCGGCGGTTTAACCAATAGCTTTAATTACGGATCTTTTGGGCTTACCTTTAATGCTGTTTTCCATTTTGGCGCTGTGATGAGGAGGGATGTTGATAATTTCTTCACTGGCCAATTAACACAAAATACGTTCAACTATACGAGTGGAAATGTGAATTCTGAATTTCTTAACCGGTGGCAAAAATCCGGAGATGAGCTTACTACAAATGTACCTTCTTTCGTAGCCAACCAAACAACAAGTCTTTCACGTCGGGAGACGGATTATTACACTTATGCTGATATTAATGTAGTTAGCGCGTCATATATAAAAATGCGTGACATCACTTTTACTTATAGCCTGCCGGCACTCTGGGCTAAAAAGATCAGTGCGGATGCGGTTACACTTCGTGCGCAGGTATCTAACCTTATGCTTTGGGAAGCGAACAAATATGGTATCGATCCCGAATTTCAATATGCAGAGGGCGGTACGAGGTCCTTGCCAACCGGCCAAAAGACAATATCGTTGGGTATAAATGTAAGACTTTAAAAGAATTGAAAATGAAACACATATATAGTAAAGCGGCACTCATTTTAATATTGATGGCGGGTGTTTTAACCGCTTGTAAAAAGAGTTTTTTAGAGATCGTTCCAAAAGGTGAATTGGTAGCCCAGACAACATCTGATTATGATGGATTGTTAAACAGTTCGAACCTGCTAACTTTTAGTGCCAATGCCCAGATACAAATGGGCGATGAAGTTGCGGCAGTTGATCCATACTTTACCGCAGCAGTCTTAAAAACACAAGCAGGTTTCCGATGGGAAGCGGTGCTCTATCAACCGTCAGATGATGCCGGTGAAACAGTTTTACCTTTGAAAAACATTTATTTATATAACAAAATAATTAATGAGGTACCTCACGCTACAGATGGCACCGACCAGCAAAAGCTTTCCATAGCAGCTGAAGCCATGGCAGGTAGGGCATGGACCTACTTTTTGCTGATCAATTATTATGGCAAACCGTATAACGCAAAAACTGCGGCAACAGATCCGGGCTTCCCGATCATAAAAAATGCGGATGTTACTACAACTAATTTTAGCAGGGCTACCGTTCAGCAGGTCTATGATTTTATTATCCAGGACCTGACAACAGCCATTCCAAACCTGCCTTCGCAGATAAGCTACCGTACCCGCATGTCCAAAGCAGCAGCTGAAGGTCTTCTGGGTAAAGTTTACACTTTTATGGGAAGATACAATGACGCGCTTACTCAATTAAATACTTCTATTGCTGATCTGGCTAACCAGCCTATCCCTGTAAGGCTTTATGATTATAATGTGGAGTTTGACGACGGCGGAGTATTTACTCCGGACGACGTTGATTTTGGTCCTTCTTATCCGCTGCTTCCCAATAACTACGAAAATGTTTATGGCAGGTCAACTTCGGATTCCTGGACGTTTATTTATAATGAATTAGTTCTCAATCCTCAAGCCGCGGCATTATTTGGCCCAACAGATCTGCGTTTAAAGTTTTATACCAATACGACTGCATTTACTCAAACACCTTATCCTGTAGCCGGTGTATTAAGGCATTGGGGTTATAGCCAGGCGCAGTTCGGTGTGGTCCTTCCGGATCTTTATTTATTGAAGGCTGAATGTGAATGCCGGGGTAATGACCTGACCGATGCTGTTTCTGACGTACAAACATTGCGTGCAAAAAGAATGCCTGCTGCAGATGCAGTAGTTCCTGCTGCAACAGCCAGCCAGCAATTGCCTTTACTAAAATTTATATTGAACGAACGTATCCGCGAATTTGCAGTTCAGGGTTACAGATGGTTTGACATGAGAAGGCTATCGGTTGATCCTCTCTTTCAGGGTGTCACTTACACTCATACTTTGTATTCTGCCACAGGTTCCGCAACAACCTTCCAGCTCTCGCCGGATCGCTTCACTTTGCAAATCCCGCCAAAACTGATGAACCAAAATCCGAACATGGTAAATAATCCATAATCTAAAAAATCAATACAATGAAAAAAATAATTTTAGCGTTAGCCTGCCTATTTCCGATTGCGGGAATAGCGCAGAGCGGATACACTATATCTGGTACAATAGAAAATTTAAAGCAACCTGCTAAGGCGTACATCGCCAGACTGCAGGGGGATTCTTATAAGGAAACAGATTCAACAGCGGTTATAAATGGAAAGTTCCAGTTTAAAGGACATGTGCAAGATCCGGAGATGGTTACACTTGCCGTGAAATTGGATGGTGCATCAACATCGGGTAATCAAAAAGATTACCTCAACTTTTTTCTAGAAAACTCGGATATTAAGATTAGCACGCCCGACTCTATGATCCACGCAAAAATAACTGGGTCTGAAGTTAACCGGGAGCAAGAGGAACAAACGGCGGAAATTGAGCCTCTCATCACTAAAATCACAAAAATTCAAGATGAGTTTTCTGCACATAGTGCCAGTTCAGCGAATAAAACTGTAGAAGAACGTAAACAAGCGGGCGACAGTATCAGGGTTTATTCAGCAGCTATCAGGAACATTAACATGAAATTTGTTGAATCACACCATGATTCGTTCATGGGGCTTTATACTTTTAATGTTTTCATTATGGGTAGTAAATTCGACGCTGCATCGACCGAAACTATGTTTCATAGGTTTTCTTCCGAAATGCAGTCGTCTAAATTAGGAAAGCAAATTCAGGAAAGAATAATGATAGCCAAAAGAGGGCAGGCCGGTGTTAAAGTCACTGATTTTACGCAGAATGATATTAAAGGGAAACCTTTTACGCTTTCTTCATTGAGAGGCAAATATGTGTTAGTCGATTTCTGGGCAAGCTGGTGCGCTCCCTGCCGGGCTGAAAACCCTAATGTTAGAAAGGCGTACCAGCAACTGAAAAATAAGAATTTGGAAATAGTAAGCGTATCGCTGGATGCTGCCAAGCCTCAATGGCTTGCTGCTATCGAAAAAGACGAAATGCCCTGGATTAATGTTTGTGATTTTAAAGGATGGAAAAATGACGTAGCGATACTATATGGTGTTACTTCAGTACCCCAAAACTTTTTGATCGATCCAAATGGCCTGATCATCGCCCGGGATATCAGGGGGGACAATCTTACAGAAAAATTAACGGCATTACTTAAATAATCTAACCAAATTTCATCTAATTATGAAAAGAGTAATTTCAGCGATCCTGTGTCTGTTACCATTTATGGTACAGGCACAGGATAAATTCAAGATATCAGGAAACCTATCCTCAGCAGGCAGTAACAAAGTTGTATTACTTAACTACATCAACAGCGAAGGCAAAAATGTAAGGGACAGTTCCGCAATTAAAGATGGCAAATTTACATTTAGAGGTATAACGGCCTTTGCCAACATAGCCGGACTTGAACTTAGCCCCCTTAAGAAAGATAGCACAAAGACAAGAAACTCCGATTATCAGGAGTTTTATTTAGAAAAAGGAACAACCATTGTAAACGGAAAGGATAGTTTATCTACCGCCTCTATTTCCGGCACTAAAGCGCAAAGCGATTACCTTGAATATCACGCTCAAATCGACCCTTTACGAGCGCAATATTTACAGCTTGCAGATCGCTATCACAAAGCGGTAGCAGCAAAAGATTCCGCTGCAATTAAACAGGTATCGATAGATGGCGGACCGTTAGTGGCCAAAATGACGTCAACCCTGGATAACTTTATCCTAAATCATCCTGACTCCTATTATACAGCTGTTGCAGTACTGGACAACAAGATGATGGTGATCGATGATAAATTTGACCACGTTTACAACTCATTAAGCAAAAGGGTACTTTCGAGCTTTACCGGGCAAAAAATAACAGAAAGATACAACAAAGCCAAGCTATTCGCTTTGGGTAAAACAATTGATTTTACTATGTCCGACGCCCAGGGCCATGAATTCAAACTATCGTCTCTAAAGGGTAAATACATATTGGTTGATTTTTGGGCTAGTTGGTGTGTACCCTGCCGTGCAGAAAATCCGAATTTGCTGAAAGCATATAATGCGTTGAAACAAAAGAATTTCGAGATAGTAAGTGTTTCTTTGGACGACAAAAGGGCGTCTTGGCTTGAGGCAGTTGAACACGACAAAATGCCATGGATACAGGTAAGCGATCTGAAAGGCTTTAAAGCGGATATTGCTGTTAGATTAGGTATTAACGCCATTCCTCAAAATGTGCTGATTAACCCTCAGGGAGTGATTATAGCAAAAAATCTGCGGGGTGAAAACGTTACCGAAAATATAGCAGAATTAATTAAATAATAAACTGATATATAAAGAACCGGTATATCAAATGCTATTAATGACACTACTCAAGCCATTTACAAATCGATTCAGCATCTCCGTATAACCTTTATTTCCCATTAACGGTCTTATGTTAAATTTTTTAAATGCCGGCAAATCTTTGATTTACAGGCATTTTTTTTGAAAAACCAAATATTTTATCATTCATATGATTGGTCACCGTAAACTGTTACGGTAATAAAATAAGAAAGTGTATCTGTTCTCTTGTCCATAGTTTGCTGATGTTTGCGGGTAAGCAAATTGTTATGTCAGATTATAATACAAATTACAGGTGGTGGGCACTCATGCTTGTATCTTCGGGTGTTTTCTTATCGGTTATCGATATCTTCATTGTTAATGTGGCTATCCCATCAATTAAAGCAGGAATTCATGGAAGCGACGGCGACAGTCAGCTGTTCATTGCATTGTATCTGATAGGTTATGCCTGTTTTCTGATTACCGGTGGGCGAACGGGGGATCATTTCGGCAGGAAGAAAGTTTTCATCACCGCGATGTTGGTATTTACTACGGCATCGGTTTTTTGCGGGATAGCGCAAACCCCGCTTCAGCTGATCACAGCCCGGTTTATTCAGGGTATAGGTGCCGCTTTTATGGTGCCCCAGGGCATCGCTTTGATCCAGATCCTATTTCCTGAACACCATTTGAGAGTTAAAGCCTTAGGTATTTATGGAAGTATTGCGGGTACGGCCTCTGTAATCGGGATGTTTTTAGGTGGCTTGCTGCCTGATGTGGCTTTTATTATTCCGGGATGGCGGTTGATTTTTCTGATCAACCTTCCTGTAGGTTTACTTGCAGCCGCATTGTCTGCGAAGTTTTTAAAAGAAAGTGTGCTGATAAGATCAGTTAAATTCGACTATTCCGGGATCGCTATTTTAACCATTGCACTAATCAGCCTGACCTATCCGCTGATACGCGGACGGGAAATAGGCTGGCCATTGTGGACTCTTCTGCTGTTATTGGCTGCCCTTTTGTTGATATGGTTATTCATCAAAGACCAGAAGAGAAAATTAAGGGCGGGCAATGAGCCACTGATCAATGTCAAACTATTCAGCTACAGGGATTTCAATATTGGTTTGCTGGCAGTTTTCTTCTATTACATGGTACAGGAATCTTACTTTTTTGTAAATACGGTACTATTGCAAACCGGGATGGGCATAAGCTCATCCAAAACCGGGATATTCTTTGCTTGCCAGGGTGTAGGATATGTGATTGCTTCTTTGTTATCAATTCATCTGGTAGGTGTTTTCGATAAAAAGGTGCTGCAAGTTGGAATTATAATCATGATTATTGGACTTGTATTTCACATCCTTGTATTAGAAACCAGGCCGGTTAACCCATTGATGTTAATGGCAGTTTTATTCTTCTACGGTTTGGGCTGCGGTTCGGTATTGCCGTCTTTGCTTACTATTACATTGAGAAATATTCCCACCCATTTTGCCGGAGCTGCGTCAGGCACTTATTCTACAGTACAACAAACCGCTATTGCTATTGGTGTTGGTGTGGTTGTCGGCTTGTTTTTTAATGAAATAGGGGGCATTAAAACCCTGGCCAATTACCTGCATGCTTATCGTATTGCCACAGCCTGTAATATTTTCTTTTTGATGGCCGTGGCGTTTTTCCTTTGGTTAATGCCGAAGGAGAAACGAATTGACAATTAATTAAACAACTCAAATTAAATTTATATGATTCATCCTACTGCAAAAATTCATCCTTCAGTAATTATCGATGGCGACGTTGAAATTGGAGCCGGCACTTATATAGCGCCTGGGGCAATCATCTCAGCCGTTGGTGGAAAAATTTCCATTGGCGCCAATGCGGTGATTTTAGAAAATGCGATCATCCGCAGTTCCAAACATTTCAATTGCGTCATCGGCGACCATACTTTAATAGGGCCAAAAGCCAGCGTAACGGGAGCAACAATTGAAAATGCCTGCTTTATTGCTACAGGCGCAACAATTTTTCATGGCTCGTATTTAGAAACCGGTACCGTATTGGCAGTTAATGGTATTATTCATATTGCTACGCATTGCCCTGTTAATACTTTTATACCAATAAACCATATTGGATTCGGCAATCCTCTTAAGATTTATCCTCCGTCTGAAATACAAGATTTCCACGCCGATTTAAAGAAGGTTGGCTTTGCAAAATACGTCTATGGTATTGACACGACAGGGCTTTCAAATACGGAGGTATACACACAGCTAACAGACAAATTTTTAAGTTTCCTGGGATAAAGTATTTTAATAATTAGCATCGGGCATCCATTCAAAGCCCGTTGCTTTTTGCGTCACGCGTCCTAATCCCGGCCAGGGTAAATAGCATTTTTTTAACGGTCTGCTGATTAATAAATGGTGCAAAGATTGGGTGTGCGGGTTGCATGCGTTGATGTCCGTCACTAACAATAGTTAATTCCAGGTCACCAAGTTGGAAGCGTTTAAAAGGATTTTATTATTGGTATACATAAATGGGTGTTGTATTATAATTATTAGCTTTGGTTAATCTTTTAAAATCGGTACGAACGGATCATAAGAGAGAGCGATTTTATTCAAGAAGCACTATTGTTCTGTGCTGGTTTCAGCCAGATAAGAAAATATGGCGGAATCTAAAAGACTCTGGGACACTTTAACAACATGGCCACTAACCTGGATATCGCCTGGTTTACCATCTTTTTCCTTTACTTCCACAAAAAGCTGGCTGGGCCTGCCCAGATTTTCGCCCTGATTGATTTGTATCAGTGTATTTGCTTTCTGAAAACCATACTTTACCAGATACGCACCTGCCGGGCCGGCAAGGCTGCCTGTAGCAATATCCTCCACCTGTCCCAAATTATCGCCGCTTCTAATCCGCCTGGAGGGTATTTCAAGTATCCCTATAAATTTAGCACCAAATGCACTTATTTTTTCGCTCAGGTCGTTAATCCTGATTTTGGCCCCAAAACCATTTTTTTGTAATGGGATGATCAGGTATGGCAATCCCGTCGATACGACTACTGGTTTTAGTCCGGGATAAAGATCGCCTTCAGTGAGGCTTATACTATCCAAAAGCCAGGCGGTTTCTTCCTCATTTAAAGTCTCTCCAAATTCGGCGGGACCCTGGTTCATTGAAACGTGATAAAAATAGTCACGCTTCACAACAGTTACTGCTACGGTTTTCTTATTCAAAATAAATAACCATTCAGATTG
The DNA here is from genome assembly GCF_009765875.1 of Pedobacter sp. L105. Classification (GTDB taxonomy): domain Bacteria; phylum Bacteroidota; class Bacteroidia; order Sphingobacteriales; family Sphingobacteriaceae; genus Pedobacter. The sequence goes on along the minus strand of NZ_LMUP01000008.1, from coordinate 281,845 downwards.
CTCCAAGCCTTTGCTTTGAAGATCATGCAAAGTGGCAGCTGCACCTAAAATAGGATGACCGGCGAAATCCAGTTCTTCCTCACAGGTGAAAATATTTGCGCGTACACTATTTTCACTAACTTTCTGAAGGAAGATACTTTCAAACTGCCGCATCTCCTGTGTTAATTTAAGCATTATGGCATTACTGAGGCCATCTGCCTCGGTAAATACAGTCAGCCCGTTCCCGCTTAGGGGAACATCAGTGAATACATCAACATGGTAATATGGAATTTTTTTCATGGTCGTATTTATATTTTTATCAATTGAACCCGGCAACAACTCAGGTCTTTATAATGTATTTTGCTGTTAGTTGGTTTTATCGGGAACAGACGTTATGTTGCTGTTGTATCTCTGTACCCTTGCGGTCAATCTGAACCCAGTATTCAATGATCTTTCCGTCAGACACCCTGTAGACCGCGCTTCCGATCTCGGTTACTGGTAATCGGGAAGCTTTAAACTCATTGACATCACCAATTTGGTTGCCGGTTTGTTTCCAGCGGGCATAAACCTTGTCGCCACTGGCGATAAGTTCAGTGATCTCAAACTGGTAGTGGCCACAGGCCTGGATGAAATCTTTAATATTCTGGGTGAAATTTTCAGGCGTTCTAACCACGGTTTGCGGATTTTCGGCGTTAAGTTGATGGGCTTTTACCGAATCTGCCAAAAATTCGGGAGCTCTTTCCGGTGATTTTCCGGAACGTACGACTTCAAGGAATTCCACGACTGTTTTTCCCGCTGATGTTGTAATTTTCATAAGTGTATTTTGTGCGTTACTGTTTAAGTCCATTATTGATAAAAGAAGGAGGGTAATGATGTATTTTTCATCACATGCAGGATTAAATTAATCTTACAAACTTGAATAAATACTCAATAATATAACAGATACAGTTTTTGAATAATTGAATGTAACAGATTGTCCCCTTAGTAAGAATTATGATACATTACCATCCATCATTATCGTAAGCCTTGATCGTATCCGTCCGGCTACCCTTAAAAAATAACTCACCGTAAAGATCCTCTTCTGCCAAAGGTGTTTGATGGGAGTGAACCAATGCAGCAAGCTATTTTTTTTGTTAATGAAAATGAGTTGCAAATATTGTTTTAAAATGTACAGTAAGAAAAATAATCCCCTTCCTACTCAATTTTAAGGGATATCAACCTAAATATTTCCGCAATTTCAATCCTTCATAATTAATATATTGCGGTATTTTTCATCCATTCATATGCTTAAATCGGACTTGTTTTTTTTTAAAATTGAGTAAAACGATGAGTGTTGTAAAGCTAAATTATAGTTGAAAAGCATGCAGAAAACATTCACTTTGTTTGTTTGGTTAAGGTATGCATTAAGCTGATAATTGCATTAATAGCGGATCAAGCAGAATCTTGGAGGAAAGGGAATAAATTTTTTCTTTTGTATCTTTATATCAGCTTATATTTTAGTTTTGAATCCAGCCGACGATACCCTGATGGGTGGCGGGCAGGTTGATGCCTGTGTTCAGGACGACATAAATGACAAGTACCAAATTATAATCATATGAACAGAAATACCTTACTGATCGCTTTGTTTTTGCTGGTAACAGCTTATGCTCAAGCTCAAAAAATGGTGTCGCCAAAACCGGCGACCGCTTATGTAAACCCTTTATTGGGTACCGCTACCTTATGGGATCCAAAGGACCTTGGCTTCGTGCCTACGCACCGCAGCTGGGGTGCCGAAGTGTTTCCAGGCTCATCTTTGCCTAATGCGATGGTGCAATTAACTCCGGTAACGCAATTTCATAGCGGTTCGGGGTACCAGTATGAAGATACTGTAATCTATGGATTTGCCCATACCAGCAAAGGTCATTGGAACTTATGTAATATCCCGCTGATGCCCGCATCGGGGAGCAGTTTTACTGCCGACGATTATAAGTCGTCCTTCAGCCATAAAAAGGAATCGGCTCATCCTGGCTATTACCAGGTTTATTTGCCACGTTATGGTATCAATGCCGAACTCACCTCAACTTTGCGTTGCGCATTCCATAGGTACACCTATAAGTCCAATATCAACAAAAAACTCATCGCCGATCTGTCAATGGCCAATGAAGGCGTACGTGCCTGGAAAATTGACCAGGAAGGTAATAATGTACTAACCGGCTTCCAACAGACCGGCGAAAAAATGTATTTCTATGCAGTGTCCAATCATAAGATTACAGGAATTGATACACTTACGTCAACTGCCCCCGTGACTCAGGTAAGTGGTGGGCGAGGCAGACCATCCGGACCGAAAAAAACACCGGTGGTCAGTTTTGCTGATGAAGAAAAACCTTTGGAATTGCAGATCGGTTTTTCTTATGTATCGGTTGAAAATGCTAAATCGAATTTGCAAAAAGAAATGCTTGGCAAAACTTTTACGCAGGTTAGGACAGAAGCTACTATTACCTGGAACAACTTGTTAGGAAAAATAGAAGTTGCAGGTGGTACAGATCGTCAGAAAGGCTTGTTTTATTCATGCTTGTACCGTTCATTCCTATGGCCTGCTTTACGCAGTGATGCCAATGGCGACTTTACCGATATGAGTGGGAAGGTGGTAAACAAAGGCTTTAATTATTATACAGAGCCGTCAATATGGGATGACTATCGCAATAAAGATGTATTGTTGGGTATGTTATCTCCAAAAGTATTAAATGATGTGATACAATCGTTGGTTGATAAAGGCAAAATAACTGGCTTTATGCCGACATTTTTCCATGGCGACCATGCGTCGGTAATTATTGCGGGCTCTTATTTAAGAGGATTAAAGGGTTATGACGTAAAAGGGGCCTATGACCTGATGTTGAAAAATGCTACTGTAGAGGGCACCCGTAAATATGTAGACGAGTACAATACCAAAGGTTATATCGCTGAGGATCCAGTAGAAAAACCTACTCTTGGCGAAGTGCACAAAGCTGCGGTTACCAAAACTTTAGAGTATGCGTATGACGATTATGCCACAGCCTTATTAGCTAAAGAGCTGGGTGATAAAAAAGACTATGATATGCTGATGAAGCGTACCAGCAACTATAAAAATGTTTTTAACCCGAAAACCGGATTTATGCAGGGTCGTTTGGCCGATGGCAGCTGGGTGAAAAATTTCGATCCTGGTTTTGTGTATTATGAATACATGTACCGCGAAGCAAATGCCTGGGAGTCTACCTTCTTTGCACCGCAGGATCCTCAGGGTTTGATCTCATTGTTTGGCAGCAAAGCCCTGGCAGAGAAAAAGCTCGATGCCATATATACGACCCCTTATGATGGACGCGAAGCCGCTAATATGTCGGGCTTTATTGGTAATTACTGCCAGGGTAACCAGCCCGATCATAGTACCACTTACTACTATTATTTTGTAGATAAGCAGCCAAAGGCACAAATGTACCTGGACAGTATCATGAACCATTATTACGATATGGGTAAAGATAAACTGGCTTACGCAGGTATGGATGATGCAGGTGAAATGTCATCCTGGTTTGTATTTAATGCTATGGGGTTCTATACTTTTTCTCCTGCTGATCCGAATTATATCGTTTCGGTACCGTTATTCGATAAGGTAACTTTGAAATTGGGTACAAAACCTACCACGATTATTAAAAAAGGTAGAGGCCGAAAGATAACAGGTATATCTTGGGATGATAAAAAAGTGAATGGTTATTTTATTGCCGATAAAGATTTGAAGCAGGGTAAAACCTTAACGATTACTACTCAATAGCTTTACAATTAACTTAAGCAGTGACCTGCTTTTTATGGGGCCTCAAACCAATTGTTGTTACTCAGTAGTTCTTTTCTAAGCACATAAAAAAGGGTCAAAGTTATTGAAAGATAACTTTGACCCTTTTTTATGTGCTGTATCTTAGCCTTTAGTCTGTATGTTAACTTATGTTGTCCCGCTTAGATAAATGGGCATCGATCAATAGCTTTAGCCAATAATCGCCTAATTGCAGTTGAATATGGATTACTTCTTTCCAAAAAGCGCTGAGAGCTTTTTCTCCAGCTCGTCTCCGCGAAGGTCTTTAGCAATGATCTTACCCGATGGATCGATTAAAAAATTTGTAGGTATAGCATTGATCATATACATGCTTACTACCGGGCTTGACCATCCTTTTAGATCTGAAAGCTGCTCCCATGGTAGTCCATCTTTTTTTATGGCGTCCGTCCAAAGTTGTTTAGCTTTTCTGCCACCATCTAATGAAAAACCCAACACAGTGAAGTTTTTATCCTTAAATTTGTTGTAAGCTACTATAACGTTAGGATTTTCCCTACGGCAGGGGCCACACCAGCTTGCCCAAAAGTCTAGTAAAACATATTTACCACGAAAATCTGCTAAACTTACAGGTTTGCCTGTTGTGTCAAGCTGTGTGAAAACGGGGGCAATGGCACCAATCAATATGGAGCGGGCACTGGTTATTTTTTTTGCAATTTCCTGGCCTCCAGATGTATGCTGAATACGTGGCGATAAACTATTAAAAATCGTTTCAATCTTTTCAAGTTTGAAATTATTTCCCATGATGTAATTGGTCAGCATGATATCGATATATGAATCCGGATGAGCTTTAATGAACTCCTCGGTTGAAAGTTCTCTTTTTTTCGATACTACATCCCATCTTTTTTTCATGTCATGCTGAAAGGCTGTGTCCTTTTTCATTTCAGCAGAGGCTTTAGCGTATTCAACATACATAGCCTGTTGCATTGCTATTGGCGCCGAACATTGTTTTAAATACAACAAATAATCATCAGTGAGTCTGGAACCTGTTATGGTAGCATGCTTAACGGAATCTTTTGCAGTCAGGGTTATTGTTCCATTTTCAAGAAACAATTCCAGTCCATCCCTGGTAGCAGAACTTTTAGGAAGTTTCGTAATCCCTAAGCCATGATGATCAATAACTACTTCTGCAAGCGCAGGTTCGGCTATTGAGCCTTTAAATGAAATTTTGCCATCTACGATCTCCGAAGAATCACTGAATGTGGTTTTGTTGATTCGATAAAATAAAAACGCCTTTGCGGGTTTTGTTAATTGGGCAACTTTAATCACCACCTGGTAATTCTCATTGTTATTATTTTGTGCAAAGGTTGTTAGGGACACTAAGGCCATTAACCATACAATGATATTTTTCATAATTTAATTAATTATAGATTTTTATAGAATGATGCACTTAAGCCAGTTAGGGCATATTGGAGGTGTGTAGATGAATACCCCCAGGATATAATTGTATCCTGGGGTTGATCTGAAGGTGTTTTCCACGAGAACGCTATTGCTTAATGATAACCTGGATTTTGTGTGAGCATGTTATCTAATTGTATCTGCGCTTGTGGTATTGGGTATAGTTCCGCAGTACTCTTCCAGCCGGTTTTTTCGGCGCTCAAAACAGTTCCTGCTGTACCTGTCCGCTTCAGATCAAACCAGCGGTTTCCCCATTCAAAACAAAGCTCTGTTTGTCTTTCGTGCATAATGGCAGCTAAGACAGCAGTTTGCGATGTTGCTTCAGCTGTGCTGGACGGTAACCCAGCCCTGCTGCGTATAATATTTACGTCTGCCAAAGCCCCGCTGAGATTATTAAGTTCGGCAGCTGCTTCAGCCCTGATCAGATACATTTCACCTAATCTAAAGATCATATAATCTTCAAGCGGGGTATCCGTTGGCCGTTTGTTCTTATATTTATAAGGGTAATAAAGATTCTGTTGATTGACAACAGTTTTGCCAAGCCAGTTTTGAACGCGCTGATCTCCCGTTTCAAAAGCATTTAATAAAAAGGGCGTTACTAAAAAGACTGGCGTTGCACCGGTGTAAGAAGGAATGAAATTTCCTGCCTCAGCCGTTGCCTGGTTAGTTCCTAAGGCCGGTATTTGCCATATCGCTTCCATGCTTCCATGAAGAAATACACCCTTTAAAGGGGTATTAGTAACGTCATAGATGCCGGATTTAATAATCGAATCAGCTTCATTATAGGCAGCCTGCCATTGACCCTGGTATAAATGAACTTTTGCAAGCAATGCCTGCGCGGTATATAGATTTGGGCGCGCCCGTCCATCCGAGGGATAACTAACCGGTAGTTTTTTTACGGCATCATTTAGGTCTGTGATGATTTGTTGGTAAACAGCTGTTAATGAAGCCTTTGGAATATGAGCTGTAGCATTATAATCAGTTGATGTTACCAGAGGTACGCCGCCGAACAGGTTTACCAGGTTAAAATAATACAAGGCCCGTACCACCTTCATTTCTCCGGTAATTTGTTTAACGAAGGAAGCTGATAATTTACTGTTGTTGGTGATGCCAGTCAGTATATTATTTACCTGATACATACTTTGATAAGGCGATCCCCATAAGGAGGTTAAAGTACTGTTCGACGGGACTAAGGTGTAGCTGTAAAATTGCTGCTGGTCTGAATTGGAGGTGTAGGATACTTCATCAGAGGATGGTGCGGTGCTCATGGTAAATCTACCATCGCTATAGGCAAAACCATTCCCGGCGGTAGAATTATAAGAATATATCCCTGCAACGGCAGTCATTGTTGTGGTACTATCCGAAAATTCTTGTGCCTGCGTGATTGACGACGGCGGATTGTCAGGTACTTCAGTTAATTTTTTGCAGGAAAAAAATGTACTGAAAGCAACTAAACACAAACCTGCCACCATTTTATATTTATTAGAAAAAAGTATTTTCATGAGAATATTGTCTAAAATTTAAGATTTAAGCCAAATGCGATGATGCGCTGCAATGGAACAGCGGTATAATTGCCAGGTTGTTCGGGATCGCCTACCTTATAATTTGTAATCGTGAACATGTTTTGTGCATTCACATAAATGCTGCATCCCTGAACATGAACTTTTTTGAGAAAAGCATCAGGTAAGGCATAGGATAATGCAATTGTTTTTACACGTAGATAAGTATCCTTACTATATACACCACTGGATTGCGCAAAATCTATTGCGGACTCATAAGACGCTGAATAATAGCTGCTCGACAATCGCTGAAGCTGTGCATTATCGCCTGGGTTTTTCCAATAATTATTCGCAATTGCTGATGGTTCATTGGTTAATAAACCGGGAGAGTTATCTCCGTAAGCCTGATACAGGTAATTAGGGGCATTCCCACTGGAGAACTGGCAGAAAATATAAAGACCGAAATGTTTATAGGAGAAATTATTGCCAAATCCTCCCATGTAATTAATTTCCCTATTAGCTATTGGTACTAAATCGCCACCTTGCGAGGCTAATTCACCGTTAGGGTTAGAAGTAACGCCCCCGTTTTTATCATAAAATTCAAACAGCCCCGTGGTAGGATTTACATCCTTATATTTAAAGCCGTAGATGATAGAAGTAGGCTGCCCTATTACATACTCGTTATTATAGGTAGACGATTCCAGGCCTGGGAAGGAAAGCAATTTATTGCGGTTGAAAGTTAGGTTGAAATTAGTTTTCCAGGAGAAATTTCTGGTTTTTATATTAGTTGAAGTTACCGAAAATTCGAATCCCCTATTTTGAACAGTGGCATCCAGGTTTCCCAAAACGCTATTAAAACCTGTTTGTACAGGCAATGGGTAGTTGACCAGCTGGTCGTTTTCCCGATCCCTGTAGTAGTTGGCATTTAATATCAGGCGGTTATTAAAGAAGCCAAAATCTAACGCTACATTCAATGATTTTTTTAAGGCCCAGCTATAATCGGGATTATAAAGATTAGTTGCAGTACTTGGTTGAATACCCTGGAAAGCAGGAGTTCTAGGGACCGGGTTATATAATGCCTGGTATTGGTACGCCTGGATATTATCTGATCCTGTTGTTCCATAACTTGCCGAAAGCTTGCCATAACTAAAAAAAGGAAGGGCTTCTTTAAATGCTTTCTCATCAGAAAATATCCAGCCTGCTCCTATGGAACCAAAATTGCCGAACCGGTGACCGGGGCCGAAATCACTGGAGCCATCTCTTCTACCAGTTACATCAAAAATATATTTTTGATCATAGATATATTTAAGACGGGCAAAGCCAGCGCTGTATCTATAGATATTAGAATTGTCCGAAGCAGTTACTGTTGCGGCTCCGTTAATTGACTCAAGAAAGTTGTCATTTGCATAGCCAGACCCCTGGGTGGTGGTGGAACTGTTTGTATTCTTTTTATAGGTGGAACCAATCAAAGCACTGAATACCCCTTTCCCAATAGACTTTGTATAATTGATTTGCGGCTCAATATTGATCGTCTGATAAATATTACTGGCAAAGGTTGCATAAACGTAAGGATACGATGGACTTTGGGCAGCAGCCGGATCTTCAGAATGCTCGGAAGATGTATTACGGTTATAACCCAGATTAGCGCTGATTGATAAGCCCTTCAATATTTGATAGGATAGGTGTAGGGAGGTGTTAAAATTATAGTTCTCCAGATTGGCAGGCTGTTTTAAATAGCTGTAGAATTGATAATTGGATAAATCAACTCCCTTGTAACTCCAGGCTAAACTTCCGTCAGGAGCAAATAAATTCGGGGTATTAGGTGGTAAAAGGACATCCTGACTGCCACCAAAAGCAGCGGAATTATTTTGATCATATCCATAGTCAGTAACCAGGTCGAGGGTAAAGCGTTTATCTGCTGAGGTACTGTGTAAAGCGCTATGCAGGGTATATCTTTCGTCGGCAAAATCACCGGGGAAATTATATTCTGACCTGGAATAACCTGCAGAAACCATGTAAGTACTATTGGCTGAACCGCCGGATACGCTGGTATGGATATCTGTATTACTCGTTGTATTTCCGGTAATAGTTTTTCCCCAGTTCGTGTATTTATTTTGATCAAAAATTGTCAGATCAGGCGCGTAGCCTAAATAGTCATTTGGATTATTAGTAGGTGTAACACCATCTGCAGCAAAAGCATCTTTCCTTAACTGGGTGTACTGCTGCGTGTTCATGTACTGTACTGGCCTGGCATCCGAATTAATTCCGGTATTGACACTGAGATCCACTGTAGTTTTACCCGGTTTCCCTTTCTTCGTTGTAATTATGATTACGCCATTTGAGCCTTGTGTTCCATAGATGGAAGTAGCATCCGCATCTTTGAGTATACTTATACTTTCAATATCATTAGGGTTAATATTGTTAAAAGGGCTTATTCCTCCAGCCTGGCTTATTCCTCCGTCATACAATCTTTGGCTGGCAAGATTGCTGATTTGATTTACATTATTGTTTTGCGAAGCGAAAGGCACACCGTCAATGATAAATAATGGCTGGTCGTAGGATTTTCGTGTGGAAAGCGTAGGATTAAAGCCGCCTGCTGTATTTTGGCCCCGCACCTGCACCAGTACCTGGGAGCCGGGTGCACCACTCGTGGCATTCACAGCGAGTCCGGGAACCTGTCCCTCCAGAGCCAGTAAAACGTTAGTTACAGGTTGCTTCTCAATTTGATCCGCCGTAACCGTTGATACAGATCCAACACTAAAGCGTTTGGATTCTGCACCGTAAGCGATCACCTGTATTTGGTCGAGCGAAGAAGTAGACAGATGTGCGATCAGGGATAACTTTAAATCTTTACCTTCTGTTTCTATACTTTTTTCCAATCTGGCATAACCTATATAATCGACTATCAAAGTATATTTCCCTTCCGGTACGGAAGGGAAGCTGAAATTTCCTTTGCTATCTGTTAAAGTATGGTAGCGGGTACCCTTAAGAATAACCGATGCGCCGGCTAAGGGTTGGCCAATGCTATCAATTACTCTTCCGTTAATAGCTGAGGAGAGGGCTAGAAGTTTAGCTGCCCTGTCTTTCAGGTTGTCTAACAGGGAGGGATCTTGTTTTTTTAAACCGATAATGTTTCCCGCTATAGTATAATCCAAACGCTGGCCCTTCAGACACTCGTTTAATACATCCTGTAAATTGGCATCTCTTATATTGATACTTATTTTTGTCGTACCATTTAAGACATTGTTCTCATAAAAGAATATATAACCTGTTTGCTTTTTGATATCACTGAATACCTTTTCCAGAGAAGCATCTCTTTCATTCAGTGTTATTTTTTGCGCAAAAGATCCCGCAGAAACGTGAAGGCAGGCTACGAGGATGATAAAGGTTACTATTTTCATAACCATAAGGGTCTTATAGAATATACCTCGTTTTTTACGCACGAGGGTAAAGGGCGTATAAAAATTCATACTTTTGATTGTTTGGGTTTCGTAATTAAATCTGTCAGAGGATTTTTTATGCTTTCCGATTTTTCGGGAAGAAAAGGTTAACCCAAATATTTGCCGGTGGTGTTAGAAGCACTACCGGCTTTTTTATGGATCAACCAATGTTTTTAAGTCTTTATATTATCATAGGCACATTTTTGGATGATCATAGTTTATTTAATTAGGGTGTGATTGTGATTGTATTCCCACTAATTTTATAATGTACATTATTAAATTCCAGGATTTTAAGTAGATCTGACAGATTAGCTGTCCTTGAGATACCGCCAATAAATTGCCGTTTAGATGGCTGGCCCTGATAGCGGACATCCAGATTATACCAGCGGCCTGCCTGCCGCATAATTTCTTCTATATTCTCGTTTTTAAAGGAAGTCTGTCCGTTTTTCCAGGCAATGGCATCTTCCGTATCAACTGCCTGTACTTGAATGGTGTTTTTATTTAATTCGGTTGTGGCCTGCTGACCGGGTTTCAATACAACGGTTTGTTTTTCTTTTGTTATCCTGACACTGCCTTCAATCAAAGTTGTTTTCATGGAGGGTTCATCATCATAAGCATTCACATTAAATTTGGTACCCAAATCCTCTATGGTCTGTCCCTTAACCTTAATTCTGAAAGGCTGGGCACTGTTATACTTTACTTCGAAGTAAACTTGTCCGGTCACCTCCACCATTCGTTCAGTCTTGTTAAAACTAACCGGGTATTTGATTGATGATTCCGCGTCTAATATGGCCACAGTTCCATCGGCCATGGTAAGGGGGTAATAACCGGCACGGGGGGTAGTTATGGTGTTGTAAACAATGGCCCCCGATTCATCAGATTTATTTTGATGATAAACTACCCGGCCGTCGGCACTTTTCGTTACAGTTGTATTCCCCTGTTGCGCAAGCATACCCGTCCGGACATCATTTAAACTAATCATTTTGCCATTGCTCAATATAAGAGTTGCCTTTTTGCTACCCGGTTTAATATCTATCAGTTCATGCTGGACAATTTGTTGTCCGGGTTGCTGCTTAGACATCAAATAGTAAGTTGTACCTATTGAAATACATAATAAGATGGATGCGGCTGCGGCAATACCATAGATCAACAAGCGTCTTTTATTGGTATTCTTTTCATCTCCTGAATGAATATGGTCTTTTAGATGGGCGTGTACACGATCCAATAAGATTTCTTCCATTGGCGAAGCATTTGTTTCCGCTTCAGTTTGTTCAAATTCCTGTCTGATTAAAAAGTTGAGTTCCTTTTCATCCGGAGTTTGAAAATGCACGAATAACTCTTCGATTTCCTGTTCCGTCAGATTATTTGCAAGAAATTGCTGGTATAAGAATTTTAAACGCTCCTGGTTTTTCAAAGTAATAGTCTTTATGTGCTATTACGCCTTGAAAACGAGTGTCATCTATCCTGGTTGAAAATAAATTTTAAATTTTGTTTACCGCCATCATAACCGCGATAGAAAAAGCCAAAGTGATATGCTCATAGTTGAACATATATTCTTTAATATTCTTTGTTGCCTTAACAATGTGCCCGTTGATAGTGGAGGTAGAGATGCCCAATGTCTTGCTGACCTCTTCATAGCTTTTACCCTCCATTTTGCACAAGGTGAACACTAATTTTTGCTGGGCAGGCAACTGATTGATAGCTTTATCAAGAATTTCCCTCGTTTCTTTAAAAAATATCTTTTCTTCAGTATGATGGTATAACTCTGTACTGAAAGCTTTTACTTCCGATTGTAAACGTTCTTCTCTGGCTGCTTTACGGTAAAAGTCGTAAACAATATTTTGAGCGATAGTATATAAATAGGACTTAAAAGGCTGTCCGGATTCGATCAGGTGCCGTTTATCCCATAACCGGACGAATACATCCTGCATTAATTCTTCCGCCAATATATCAACCTTTGTCATTTTTAATAATTTACGGTATATAGGTAAACTATAGCTTTTATAAAAATGATCGAATACCCGTTTATCGCCGAGCTTGAGCAAACCAAGTAATTCTACTTCGGAAAGGGTGTCGAGGTGGTTCATCTTAATAACTGAACCGAATTTACACAATAAAATGAATATTAATTCAGTGTTAAGTGTAGAATATTTTTAGTGAACACATTAAAAAGAAAAACTTTAGGTTTTTATGGCCTATTCGTCAGTATTTAATAGCAAAAAAAGAAAAATTGGGCTTAAGTGCAAAAAAATATGTTTATTGGAATCCTAAAACAAAGTTCTGATTCCTTTTATTAAAAATAAATAGGGTTTCCCTTGTCTTACTTGGCTATATAAGCTATAACCTACTAATTTTTCAGTATGTTATAGTTTATTTTTAGCAATATAAATTATATATCCTTTATCGATTGACATTGCTTTCATATATATATGTTAATCATGTTGTCCAACGCTGAGCTTCAAATTGGTGTTGTCACCGGGTAAGAGCCATTACTTGAGTGCTTCTATACCATCCATCATCATTTCGTCCTCTGCTTTTATTTTGATATCGACGGTTTTGGTGATGATCTGTTTCTTTTTCCAGTCGCCTTTGGCATAGATGGCCAGTGTGATGAGCGCGGTTATGATAGTGGAAACCGGGAAAGATAGCCATATCCCATGTTCAGCCATAGCGGTGTAATGCGACAGGAAGTAAGCAATAGGGAATTGCAACACCCATTGCGAAACCAGCGCCAGGATCATGGGGATGACGGTGTTGCCGTTAGCGCGTAAAGCGCCGATTAAACACATCTGCAAGCCCAGAAATCCCCAGGCTACAGAGGTAGTACGCAGGAAAATAGTGCCGCTCCTGATAATCTCGATATCGCCAGGTACAAAGAAAGCGATGATCTGCGAAGCAAAAAGAAAAGCGATCAATCCGAATACTGCCAACAGGGCGAAGCCCAGAAATGCACCCAGCTTGGCGATGTTAGTAGCGCGGAGCATATTACCTGCGCCTATATTTTGCCCCACGAGGGTAGATATCGACATGGATAAACCGAGGGCGGGAATCATAATAAGTTGCATGATATTAGATCCTGCACCATAGGAAGCCACCGTATTGGTACCAAAGCGGACAACCAGGAAGGTCATGGCCGTCATACCGATAGCCCGCATGGACTGTTCTATAGATGATGGGAAACCGATTTTAAATGCCCGTTTGATGTGGACATAATCAGGTTTAAAATCAGCTAGCTGCAAATGAACATCGTGTTTGCCGCGGAAGAGGATCACAAATCCGATAATGAGTGCCAGACTTTGGGTGGATACTGTTGCCATTGCCGCACCTTTTACCCCCATTGCCGGAATAAAATGCCAGCCGAAGATAAATAAGGGATCGAGCGCAAAATTGAGGATCACGGTGCCGAGCACGATGAATACCGGTAAAACCGCGCGGCCTACACCACGCATTATCGACTGGAACACCATAAAGCTAAAGTTGAATACCAGCCCGATGAAGGAGATCTGCATAAAGCCAAGCGCCCCTTTGTATACATTAGGAGCTACATTAAGCGAGGTCAAAAAAAGCGGACTCAGTAACCAGCCTATAACGGCTAAGATGACCGATATTGAAATAACCATCAGCAGGGTTTGAGCGGCAACATGGTTCACCATTTTTTGGTTGCCCGCGCCAAAAAATTGCGCAATCAGGATAGAGCCCGCTATGGCCAATCCGATGCCTATAGCCATCGTGAGGAAAATAACAGGCGTACTAACGGATACCGCAGCAACCGCCGATCCGCCCAGGCGGCCCACCCAAAAAGCATCAACCAACTGATAGGCGGCCTGCAATATATTAGCCATCATGATGGGTATCGCTAATTTTAAAAGTGATGAAAGGATAGGCCCTTCCAATAACATTTGTTTATTTTTCATATCTTATAATCATTGATATATCAACTATTTATTCAAAAAAAAGGTTAAATTCCTTCCAGTTTATCAGCATAACCCTTCACTGTCTGATAAGCTGTTTTACGCTCTGCATCTGAAAAAACGGATAGTGCATCATCCTCTGCTTTTTGCATTATTTCTGCAATTTGGGTAGCCAGCCTTTTTCCTTCGGGACTTAAGTCGATATTGTTTTTTCTTCTGTCAATACTATCCTGTTCAACTACCAGCAGCTTCTTCTTTTGTAAGGCACTTACACTTCTTAAAATTGAGGATTTATCCCGAAGCGTAATATCAGAAAGTTCGCGCTGGGATAGCGTGCCGCGTTTTTGAAGGATAACCAATATTGGAAGCTGTTCCATTTGAAGGTTAATGCCTGCTTCTGTCAATAGCAGGTTGGTTTTCCGAAAGATTGACTTCCGCATCCGCATCACCTGGAAGAAGAAACTATCAGCTATCGTATTCATGGCACAAACATAAGGAATAGTTGATGTGTCATCTATTTATTGTGTCATGTAAATGTTTTATTAATAAAATTTCCTCTCGTTCTTTTTGGCATATCAGTACAGATTGCCTTCCGGGTCTCTTTTTTTCCAATAAGAAATCGCCAGGTATTCCCTGATCTTCAGTTGTTGATTACATTGGAAATGCTTCAGCCTGTATCGGCGGTGTGAAGAGATCTGGCAATTTCCTTATTAAGGGCGGTTACTTTGATCCTGTCATTTTCTTCCAATCATAGTCATCTTCTGCAGCAGTGTTGCGCTTTGAAAGATCAGCTAACATGGTGTCGATTGTGAAACGGTTAACCCACCTGCCATTTACAAAAATACCTGAGATTCTTCGAAGATTTTTCACATCGCTGAGTGGATTGGCATCGAGCAGAATGAGGTCTGCAAATTTTCCGGCTTCCACGGTTCCAGTCAGGCTATCAATTCCCAACCATGTAGCGGAAAGGCGGGTGGCGGATGTGATTGCTTCTTTAGGTGTTAATCCGGCTGCCACTAAAAGCTCAATCTCATCATGTAAAGCAAATCCTGCAACAACACCTGAGACGCCTGTATCTGTCCCTGCGACTATCGGAACGCCAGCTGCTTTACAGGCACGTACCAATCGATTGTGAAAAGCAACCATTTTTTCGAAATGGGCCACCCGGTATGCACTGGTATTTTTATTATAATTATTTGCTGTCAGCCATTTACTTTGCAATAGCGGATGAACATATTGTAAAGTAGGAGATGTTCTAAGTTCATCGAGCGACCTGCTTTGACTTAAGATATCTACCATAGTTATTAAAGTAGGGGATAGCCAGGTGCCGTTATCTTTCATCAGTTTTGCGAAGCGTTTCGCGTCCTCGTCACTATATTCAGTTGTTTGTTTAGAAAATTCTTCTGCATGTGCAACCAAATCGAAATTAGGTACAAAAGCTTGTTCCAATTTACCCTGAAACGCGTCGGGGATATGGCCTACAGTTTTCATTCCCTGCTTCCTGGCTTCGTCTACAATGGCTTTAAAGGTTTCGATATTAAGCTGGGAATAGAGTTTGATGCAATCGTAACCTTCTGCTTTTGCGCTGCGAACAGCCTGGCGTCCGTCATAGTCGGTATTTACGATTCTTCCCGGTCCGCTTCCGCCATTAATAAGAGCGGCTAATGCCATTCTTGGCCTGATAACTTTCCCTTTTCCAATTTCGTTTCTCTGACCGAAATGTTCTGCTTTGGAATTCAGATCAAAAATAGTAGTGACCCTATTTGCAATGTAAAGTGTCATGATATCTTGCGTATCGAAAAATATGGTAGCACCCTGGGTGATGTATCTTGAGCCGAAATGAATATCTGTCGGGACATGGACATGCATGTCGATCAAGCCGGGGATAAGCCATTTTCCTTTCCCATCAATAATTGTAGCTCCCGGAGGTATGGATCCGTTGATCGACGTAATTCGTTCATTTGTAATTAAAACATTAGCATCGACAATTATTTCATCTCCCAAAGTCATTGGGATAACGTTGACATTTTTGATCACAAACATTTGTTGCCGGGTTTCTTTTTTCGGAGTATGAATAACCTGGGGTGAAGATCGATGTGCACAGCCTGAAAAAAACAGGCAACCAGCTATCATCAAAAAACGACAATAAAAATTTGAGTATGGCATAGGTTTGTCTTAATCCTACTAAAGTTACTTAACTAATTGATCTTCATTTATTTTTTTTGAAATTATATTTCTGATATTAATAAATTCAGGGGGTTATGTTATAAATTTATCAGCGTCCCTTGAAGGGTTCGGAACCCTGTCTTTAACTAGCCAAACGAGTTAATCTTCGAAAAATCGAGTTGATATAGGTCCACTAGGGAGTAAAAAAAGGATAAAGGTGTTGAAAACAGCTTTATCCTTTTTGTAATGCCATGTAATCGCCTTTTATAGGCTAAGTAATCGTACTACAATTTTATTTTAACAAAATAAATACTGTTGTGGTCGACTAAACCCGTTGCTGGTAATATTTTGGCTGCAAAACCGTTAGCACCATTATCTAAAACGCCGAAATCATCATCGTTTGAAATAGCCAGTATATTACCTGGCAGCAAAGCTAATCCTTCGCATTTATCATGCGGATAAGGCGTTGGCAAATCTTTTAACAGATCTAAAACCTGGGTTTTGGTGACTGGTGTTATACCCGCAGCCTGTAGTCCTGTAAGGTTGGTCAGTTGTTCCACAGTTTTACCACCATACAATTTACCATTTGCACCGTTTGCCGGGTCAGAGATATCTGTAGCGTTGCTTATATCTATTTTAAAGATCTTTTTAAATGCTGCAGGAGCAGTTGTTGAACCTGCAAAGCCAGCATCACGTTCAACAGTTAAAAATGTCGTAGCATTAACAGCAACAATCTCGCTTACACCTGTTAGCGTTACATTATCCATCAGGTAAGCATATTGTTTGGTAGCGCCTGAAGCAATATCAAAAGTAAGGATACGCAATACCAGGGAAGTAGCGCCATCTGCTTTGGTCGGATTAAGCATTGGTGACTGCATCATGCCTACCAATGTTTTTCCGTCCGGTGTGATTGCCAGGCCTTCCATACCCCGGTTTGGTTTTCGGGTAGCAAATACCAAAGGTATTTTACGGCCACCTGTACCTGTTCCAAAAGGATTAATGCGCTCGATGGTTTTGCCGGTTGCATCAAAATGTATAATATGCGGACCGTATTCATCGCTAACCCAGAAAGAACCATCGGCCATACGTACCATCCCTTCAGAATCTACACCATCAGCACTGGTGGCCAGCAAATTTCCATTCAGATCATAAGGAATCTCGCCGGTATTACCTTGACCGATAGGGTTAGGTAAGCCATTTAATAACCCGCCGTCTGCATTTTTGAATTGAATGGTAGACTCTAATACCAGTTTGCCATTCGTTAACCGGAACTTCCCGATCTCGGGGGTGAAATTTGGAATTCCGATAATAATTGAATTGGTGATCTGGCCGGCTACATTGGGGCCACGGTCTGTCATGAGGTAAAAAACATTAGGATCATTAGGGTCTGCCGCTATTGCTGAACCAAAACCACCATTGTAAACCTTTACGCCACTGGGAAGCGTGGTTAGCACTGCCGGATCCGCTGCATCCGCAACGTTGGGATAAGCGAGGGCGGGCAGTGTATTATCGTTATTTTTTTTACAGCCGGAGATTACAGCGGTTGCTGAGATTAGAGAAATGAGTAGTAGTTTTTTCATAAGAAAGTTTTAATAATAAAATATCTGCAAATAAACAGGCGTATTGTTAACGCATTGTTAATTTATAAATACTATATGGAGATGTTTATAGCACTATAATGTGATGTACAGCTTTTGACCTCTATTTTAGGATTTCCGATAAACGGAAGCAATCGGTCAGTCATCATTAAACTTTAAAATGAATAAGAGAAAATCAACTTTTAGAAGGTGGAATAGGAAATGACCTGCAAAAGCGTATGATAAAAGCGGCTGAAATTAGTTATGTGTAGCAAATTAACACAGGTCGTTTGCCTTTGTCTCAAAGCCGGACGAGATAGCTCGTATCTTAAAAGGTATTGATAAGTAATTGATTACGACTAAAATTAATTTCCCTTAGAGATTATATGCTGTAGAATAATATTTAAAGGCTGCAAATCTAAATTGCAGCCTTTAAACGTTATATTGCATACCATCATATATGCATTTCCCTGCCGATATCACCACATGTTACCGCTGATCAAACGGGGATTTTGTGAGGTAAAAAGCTGTTTAAATGTTTCAGATAACATATTTTCCAAATATTCGAGTATCATTAAATGATAGTAATATATCAAGGAATATATTTGATTTCTCATAATATCGATTAGATTTGGAGAATCGTGAATGATGATTGAGATTTTATGAAAATAGCGTGTCTTATTGTTACCTACACTTCGGCTGCACAAACCAGACGGATGATTGAGATGCTCAACAATGGGCAGTTCGATTTTTATATTCACTTAGACAAGAAAGTTGATATTGCTACCCATAAAGATCTTTTTAACATACCTAATGTATACTTTATTACCGATCGTGTAGATGTTCAATGGGCTGCTTATAGTACGGTTCAGGCAGCTTTTAACGGTATTAAGCAAATTATAGCGTCTAATATCACTTATGATTATATCAATTTGATAACCGGACAGGATTATCCCATTAAATCTGCAGCTTACATACAAAACTTTTTATCAGCAAACATCGGAAAACAATTTATTGAGTATAAAAATTTTGACACAGACTGGGAAGAAGCTAAAGCCAGAATAGAGAAGTACCACTTTACAAATTTGCATCTCGTAGGCAAACATCGGCTCGAAAAAGTGGTGAATTTTTTTACCGGGAAAAGAAAGCCGCCCATAAAGTTGAATTTTTACGGAGTTTCAACTTTTTGGACGTTAAGCCCTGAATGTGCATTATATGTGGTCAACTATGTTGAGAAAAATAGCGCTTTAAAAAGTTTTCTTAAATATACCTGGGGAAGTGACGAATTTATTTTTCAAACCGTACTCATGAATTCACCTTATAAAGATGTCATTGTAAATAATAATTATAGATATGTCGACTGGTCTGCCGGCGGGGCAAGGCCAAAGTTTTTGAAATCGGAAGATTTTGAAAAGATCATTGCATCTGATGCTTTTTTTGGCCGTAAGTTCAATATCGACATTGATAGTGATATTTTAGATAAGATCGATGAATGGTGTAAAAAAAATCAAGACTAATTATGGCTTATATTATAGACCTGGAACATTATGACGATTTAAGGGGGAGCCTGACAGTGATCGACCATGTTTTACCCTTTGAAATTAAAAGATCGTATTACATTACGAATGTTAATCAATTAGATCGCGGCGGACACCGCCATCTGGTGCTGGTAGAAGCTATCATCTGCTTAAGTGGAAGTTTCATCGCTACTGTTGATGACGGCACCAATAAACAGGAGATCCTGTTGGATAGTCCACATAAATGTTTGATCATTGAAGTTGGGGAATGGCATAAGTTCTATAATTTTTCACCGGGGTCTGTATTATTGTCCCTGGCCTCAACCCATTATGACAAAACCGATTATATTTACGAGCCTTACGATTGAAACGAATGATAGCATACGAAGATCTTAAACAGTTAAATGCCCCTTTCACAGCTCAGTTTAGCACCCAATTTAATAAAGTAATTGAAAAGGGACATTATATATTGGGAGAAGAAGTTGCAGCCTTTGAAAAAGAATTTGCAGCATATAATTCGATACCCTATTGCGTAGGCGTTGCCAATGGACTGGAGGCCATCACACTCTCTCTTAAAGCCCTTGATTTACCAGCGGATAGCGAAGTCATTGTTCCTGCAAACACGTTTATAGCAACTGTGTTGTCTGTATTACATTGTAATTTAAAGGTAGTTCTTGTTGAACCCAGAATAGATACGTATACGATTGACCCTTCAAAAATTGAAGCTGCTATTACGCCGGATACAAAAGCGATCATTGTGGTTCATTTATATGGGAAATGTTGTGACATGGATCAAATTATGTCAATTAAAAATAAACATAATTTATACCTCATCGAAGATTCCGCCCAGGCGCATGGCGCAACCTTTAAAGGTAAGATGGCCGGTACATTTGGAGACTTTGGCGCTTTTAGCTTTTATCCAACAAAAAATTTGGGCGCTTTGGGTGATGGCGGGGCAATAATTTTCAGTGATGAAGCTCATCAATCGAAACTACTTCAGCTGCGGAATTATGGCTCAGACAAAAAATATTACAATGAAATCATTGGTTACAATTGCAGGCTAGATGAAATGCAGGCTGCATTTTTACGTGTAAAGCTTCCTTATTTAAATGAAATTATTGCACATAAAAACAAGTTGGCTGATATCTATCTGAAGAGCTTAAATGATAATTTTGTTTTGCCGGTAAAACATGCAGATTATCATGATGTCTATCATATATTCAATATCCGTCATCCGCGCCGCGATGAATTAAAAGATTATCTGGAAGCCCATGTGATACAAACCGCCATACATTATCCGGTTCCTCCGCACAAACAAAATGCAATGAAGCATATATTTGAGGGACAGAACTTTCCTGTTTCGGAGGAAATTCATGCTACTACTTTAAGCCTGCCCTGCTCATATTTCCACACCACTGAAGATGTTGAATATATAGTAGACGTTATGAATAAATTTAATTAAATGATAGGGGAAACGGTCGATATAGGCATTATTGGCAGTGGTGCTGCATCTACGACTGCATTGACTCAGTTGTTAGAAAAGGTATTACATCAAAACGATCCTTTAAAGAAACTGCATATTCTTGTTGTTGATAAACATAATGAGTTTTGGAAAGGTATTCCCTATGGAAACCGATCTTCTGTCAATTCATTAACGATCACTGTAATCAGTGATTTTATCCCGTCCGGAAACGAACAAACGTTATTTTTTTCGTGGTTTACCTTAAATAGTGAAAATCTTCTTGCGCATTATGCATCGATGGGCGGTGAAAATGCAGCAACCTGGATTGCTGAAAACCAATTAAAAATAGCAAAACAAGAGTGGGATAAAATTTATCTTCCGAGATATATCTGGGGAATTTACATGCGTGAAAGACTATTGTCATTGAAGGAGAAAGCCGAAATGGCAGAACTTGTTCAAATTACGTCAATACATGGCGAAGCTATCCAGATAGAACAGCACCCAGAGCATTATTCTGTCTTATTAGAAGTTGCCGATCACAGTCACCAAACGATTTCTGTTAAAAAATTAGTCGTTGCCATAGGTTCACCACCTGTAAGGAATATCGTTCCTGCACCTGATGAAACCTATATATATATCAACGATGTTTACGAACCATCAATAAGCCATACTACAGATTTGCTAACGCACGCAGCTGGTACTAAGCGGATCAATATTTTAGTTGTTGGTTCAAATGCAAGCAGTATCGAACTGGTGTATTTGTTGAATAACCTGCCTCAATTAAAAAGTTCGGTCAATAAAATAGTGATTGTTTCCCGCGCCGGAAATTTGCCCTACCATATCAACGATACACACTTAGAGAACTATAGCTGTTCTAATTTAGATCAGGTGAAGCAGGCAGGAGATTACAATCTGGAAACACTTGTTGAAGCTGCAAAAAGGGATTTGAGAACAACAGTGCAGTTGGGTAAGATCAGCACGCATCATGTTGATCGCGTGATTAGCTATGCACTCGAACTAATGCAAAGTTTGGGTGATGATGCCAAAAAAATATTTTTCGCTAAGCATGGAATGCAATTTACCAGGCTAATCCGGCGATCAGGACCGGAATATAAGCGGTCTGCCGATGAGTTGCTGCAAGCCCATCAGATTGAATTGCTGACAGGTGAATTTAATTCGGTGGTTCCGTATCCTGAAGGTGGAAAACTCTCTTATATAAACACAGAGACAGGAAAACCAGAATTATATGATCTGCCATTCCAATTCGTCATTAACTGTACCGGATCTGATGATCTTGAACAATCAGATTCGCGGTTAATCCGAAATATGATTGAAAAAGATATCTGCCAGGTTAACCTGTCTGGTAAAGGTTTTGTAGTCAACGATCAATTTGAAGCAGCCAAAAACTTGTATATCATTGGTCCTTTGTTAGGAGGGAACATGAATGATAGAATACATTTCTGGCATATCGAAAATGTAGCAAGATTACTTTATTTAGCCCCTTATCTGGCCGATTGTCTTTTGGCTTAATTTTTCAAAGCCTTTTCAATAGCCTGCTCAGCTAAAGGTTCCATCATTTTATATCCTGCCAGATTTGGGTGCACTCCGTCTTTCGATAAGGTGGAAGGCAAGCCTCTTCTGTCATCGGCCATGGCCGTAAAGTAGTCAAGGTATGTGATGTGATTTTTGTCGGCGTACGCTTTTATTTGATCATTTAATTCTCTGACTTTTGGAACCGGATCAATAGCCGGGCGCCATGGAAAAGCAAAAGCAGGCAATACAGAAGAAAGAACCACTTTAATATGGTTTGCTTTTGCCAATTCGGCCATAGATACCAGATTACCAAAAACATCTTCCGGTTTCGAAGGACCATTATTTTCTGCAATGTCATTTATACCGGCTAAAATAACCACAACTGCCGGATGTAGATTAATTACATCCTCACGGAAACGTACCAGCATTTGTCCTGTGGTCTGTCCGCTGATTCCACGATCAAAATAAGGTTTTCCGGCAAAAAAAGCAGAATCGGTGGTAATCCAGAAATCAGTAATAGAATCGCCCATATAGACCACACTCTTTTTACCGCCTGCCGATGGTTTTACTTCGCTGTTTGCCTGTTCATATCTTTTGATGTTTGCCCAGTCCACATGCAATTGGTCGGCCTTCTGCGCACTGGCACCTAGGGCGAATAGCAATATTCCTGCTGTTAGTAGGTTTCTTTTCATATTTTTTGATAACTGACCTGTTTAATTCTGCTGTTCATGTAGAACCTGGTAATTAAAGTGACTCATTAAAATCAAAAGATAGCTTTATATAACAAAAAAAATACAAATGAATTGATTAAACAGGACCAAACTGCTTCATGATTTGTATTTAACGCACATCAATATAGCTATGCTTCAAAATTAATACAGATTTAATGTCGATTTTGCGGGTCATCAATCTGTTAACTCTTTTATGCGCCGTATTTTAATTGCTATTACCCTTCTTTTTTATTTCGTCAGTTCATTTGCACAAACTGCCCCTGGTAAAGGTAAAATTACCGGTAAGGTGATTGATTCCGTTTCAAAAACAGCAGTTGATTTTGCTACTGTCAGCTTGTTTAAAGCTGGAGCAACCACTCCCTTTGATGGCATGAGTACCGATCCTAATGGGAATTTTGCATTGAGTAACCTGCCCGCCGGACAATACCGCTTAGTGGTAAATTATTTTGGATACAGACCTATAACTGTTAACAATATCACCATTTCCAATACGGCACTAAATATAGCTTTAGGGAATTTAATGATGGTAACTGTTGAAAACCAGCTAAAAGGAGTTACCATCACCGGAAGTGCGCCTATCGTAGAAAATAAAATTGATAAAATGGTTTATAACACGGCCAATGATCTCACTGCACAGGGAGGTGTTGCGTTAGATGTGTTGAAAAAAGTGCCTATGGTGAGTGTAGATATAGATGGTAACGTAGAATTGCAGGGAAATGCCAACGTGCGCTTCCTGATCAATGGAAAACCTTCCAGTATATTTGGTGCCAGCCTGGCGGATGCCTTACAGTCTATTCCGGCCAGTCAGATCAAAAGCATTGAAGTAATTACCAGTCCGGGGGCAAAATATGATGCAACAGGTACAGGCGGTATTATCAATATCGTATTAAAAGATAATAAGGTTCAGGGAATTAATGGCAGTGTAAACCTCTCTGCCGGTACACGTTTGGAAAATAGCTCTGTTAATTTAAATGCCCGTAAAGGCAACGTTGGTTTCGGCGTTTTTTTTAGTGGAAATGAACAATTAAATACAACGACTAAAAATACAAGCAACCGGCTTTCTTACAATAACAGCCGAGATACCATCAACCGTCTCTACCAGCAGGGCAGCAGCCCGATAAAAAGAAGCAGTTACCAGTCGGGGATCAATTTTAACTGGAGCATTACTCCGAAAGACGAACTGACAGCTACGGCAGGCTTTAATCATTTTGGTAACCGGGGTGCGGCAGTGACGACACAGGATCAGCAATCGCTATTATCAACGGGTAATACCTTATCTGATATAATGAGTATCAGAAATTCTGCCAGCAGGTTTAACTCCAATACCACAGATATGAGCCTTGGTTACAAAAAGACCTTTAAAAAGGAAGGGCAGGAGCTGGATTTTCTATATTCCTCCAGTTATGGGAAAAATACGGTGAATGCATCACAGCAATCTGATTACCTGAACGGGGATTATCCCTCATCCGGCCTGCAAAGTAATAATCCCGGTAAAGATCATGAAACGGATATATCGGTGGATTACACGCAGCCTATAAGCAAAGGTTTTACGATAGAAGCCGGCGGTAAGTTAGTGCTTGAAAACCTAAATAATAATGTGGTTACGGATTCCCTGCTCAATGATGGCACATACGGGCCAAATGATGGCCAGACCTATGGTTTTAAATACAAGCGAGATGTTTACGCGGCTTATCTTTCCACTTCCTTTTTGCTGTTTAACGACTTTCTGGAAGGTAAGGCTGGCCTGCGTTATGAACGAACCAGCACCACTGCCGATTTCGCAGGAGCGGGAATTCCCGGATATAATACCTTTGCCCCATCTTTTACGGTACAGCATAAGCTGGATGATAGTCAGTCCATTAAATTTGCCTATAGCTACCGTATTGAAAGACCTGATTATGGCGATCTTAACCCTTTTTACAATATCAGCGATCCGCACAATATCAGTACAGGTAATCCTTTGCTGAAACCTGAGATAGGACATAATTATGAATTGGGTTATAGTAAAACCTTTAAAAGCGGGGCAAATATTTATTTCGCAGGTTTTTACCGTCACAATACGGAAGATATACAGTCATTAACTACTTACTACGATGTGCTTAATGTAAATGGAACTAATTATACCAGTGTGGCTTTAACGCAAAGGTTTAATATCGGTTCACAAACAGGGGTTGGTGCAAATATTTTTGGATCCGTACCGTTAACTAAAAAACTAAACCTTCGTTCTAATATACAGATAGGGGAAAGAACGAATAGTACACCTGGATTAGCCACAGTTAGCGGATTTTCTTACCGTGTCAATTCAAATGTCAGTTACCAGTTCGCCCACGATTTAACGGCAGAGGTGTTTGGCAATTACAATTCTTCACAAAAGAATATTCAGAGCACCCGCCCGTCTTTTTACTTCTATAACTTCGCCGTAAGGAAACAGTTTCTGAAAAAGAATGCCAGTATCGGGCTTACAGCGGCAAATCCTTTTAGCCAATATGTTAGTCAGAAAGGAACCACTTTTGGGTCGAACTTTAACCAGACAAATTTAAGGCAGATCCCTCTCCGTTCATTCGGGATTACCCTGAGCTATAAATTTGGCAAGCTGGAATTTAAGAAAAAACCGGAGGATGAAAATGCTATACCTCAACAGCCAACAGACAAATAGATTAAATTAAGAAACTTCAGCAGGATTGTTACGTCCCTTATACAGCAATCCCCATTCTTTAATACTCTGCATCATAGGCAGTGTAGTTTGTCCGAATGCTGTTAAGCTATATTCTACAGTTGGTGGTACTGTAGCAAAAATTGCCCTGCTAATTAAACCGTCTGCTTCCAGTTCACGGAGTTGTGAGGTGAGCATGGTAGGTGAAATGCCGGCGATTTCCCTTTCTAAAACTTTAAACCGCTTCGGGCTTTCTTTTATAAGTGCATGGAGTAGGCGTAATTTATATTTTCCGCTCAATAAACTTACTGCATATTCAATCGGACATAAAATTTTTTGTCTTTTATCAAATTTATTCTCATTCATATTCAGGTTACTATAGTTTTTTTGACTAATACAGTTTTCGTGTACTACTTGTAAAAGTATAGTGCTGGATCTACATTTGAAAATAAATAAGAAAAAATATGAGCGACCTAATGAGAGCAATTTGTTTGATACCCAACGAGGGTGTTAAGCTGCAAGATGTTAATAAACCTGAAAAAGCCGAACCTGGACATTTGTTGATTAAAATGATTTCCTCTGCAATAAATCCGGGAGATAAAGCTTTTATAAACCGTGCACTTCCTCCGGGATCAGTGGTCAGTCTTTATCATGTTTATGGTGTCTCGGGTGTAGGAAAGGTGCTTGAGATTGGCGCAGGGGTTCCTGAAGCTTACAGAGGGAAGAATGTGACCATGTACCGCTCCTTAAAATTTAGTGAAAGCATGATAGGGACATGGTGTGAATATTCCCATATGCACTTTTTGGATTGTGTAATCCTGCCTGATGATGTCAACCCTAAGGAATATTCCGGCTCAGTAGTAAATATGATTACGCCCTATGCATTTCAAAAACAAATTACGAAGGAAGGACACAGAGGTATAATCAGTACTGCCGGTACTTCAGCAACAGGAATTGCTATGGTGGGTATTTGTCAGGCATATGATTTTCCACTGGTCTCTATTGTCAGAAATGAAAAGGGTAGAAAAGAACTGGAAGCGCTGGGCGCCAAAAATATTGCCGTTCAGGATGATTATGACTTTGCACAGCACTTGAAGGAAATGTCACAGAAAGCGGAAACAACTGCTGTTTTTGATGGAGTAGGGGGAGAGGTGTTGAATAAAATAATTGAGGTAATACCAAATAATTCGACGATCTACTCCTATGGTTATCTTGGTGATGCTATCCCTTTAACTGTTCATACGCGTACATTAACGTCTAAAGGCATTACTATAAAACCTTTTGGTAATTTTAGAACTGAAACGGTACAAAATCCGCAAAATTTAGCAGCTGCACTGGCAGCTATTGGGGAGCTGATACATCTGCCACATTTTAAAACCAAAATAGGGAAGAAATTTAAATTGGAGGAAATTAATGAGGCGCTGTTATATTCGCCTGAGAATGGTGAAAAGGCAATCCTGAGCCATTTTGAATAGGCTTATGGCTTCCGATATGTATTCCTAAAAAGAGAAAAAAACGCTGTAAAAACCCTTTTCCTTCAAATGCCGTAAGTAAACATCAGTTTAACGTTTTAAAGATCTAAAAACGCGGTTATGAAGTTATTATGCACCTTCCTTGTGGTAATGTCGGCCTTTTTTATGGCCGACAAAAACATCCCTGTAGCTAAAGTTGACCTCAAAAAATTCTCTGGAACCTGGTATTCTTTATATTCTATTCCAACTTTATTTGATAAAGGCAGCAGGGAAACCACAACAAGGTATACGCTTAACAAGGAAGGGTATTATGATGTATTAACTTCTTATAAGAAACCGGGTGATGAAAAAGTGCATACCGTTGCGTCGAAGATCTTTCCTAATGACAAACAGGAAAGTGCGATGATGAAAGCACAATTCATCTGGCCAATTAAGGTAGATTATTGGGTGATCGAACTGGCCGACGATTATTCTTATGTTGTGGTAGGTCACCCCGACCATAAGTTTTTGTTTATCATGAGCAGAAATACTCAGATGCCTAAAAAAACATATGAAGAAATTGTAGAGAGGTGCCGTAAAAAAGGTTATGATGTTGCTAAACTCACTTCACAGCAGCATGTTCAATAAAACCTGATCTATCCTTATCGTTACTTTAAGGACATCTTCGTTTTTGTATATTTGATTATGCGCCATAAGATATGCCTAATATTCATCATACTTTTTGCAGGTTTAACTGCATTTGCACAGGCTAATCATGATTACTCCAATGCCGTTGACGGTTATTTTACAATTCATAATTTTCCCTTTCAAAGTCATGAAACAGCACTGCCTTTGTTAAAGATCCACTACACTACTTTGGGCAAACCCATCAAAGATAAAAGTGGAAAGGTAACCAATGCAGTGCTGATTATGCATGGTACAGGCAGCAGCAACAGGGGCTTTTTAACTCAGCAATTTGCAGGGATACTCTTCGGATCAGGACAGTTGCTGGATACTGCTAAATATTATATTATCCTGCCTGATGGGATAGGCCATGGGAAATCAAGTAAGCCAAGTGATGGCCTGCACATGAAGTTTCCGAAATATACTTATGATGATATGGTGGCCGTTTATTACCGTTTGCTTACTGAGCATTTAGGGGTTAATCACCTGCGCTTAACGATGGGCACTTCCATGGGAGGTATGCAGACCTGGATGTTTGGCTATTTGTATCCCGGGTTCTCGGATGCTTTGCTGCCTTTGGCAAGTCTGCCGGTGCCTATTGCCGGAAGAAACCGTATGATGCGCAAAATGGCCATTAATCTGATCGAGGCCGATCCTGAGTGGAAAGGTGGTGATTATACCTCGCCTCCGGCACAGGGCTTAATGGGAGCGGGCTCTTCCTTGTTTTTTATGGGTAGCAGTCCGCTGCAACTGCAAAAGGAATCGCCAAGCCGTCAGCAGTCGGATATGATGGCGTATGAAATGCAAAAGGGTTATACTAAAATGGATGCCAATGATCTGATCTATCAGTTGGATGCCTCCAGGAATTATGACCCATCACCTTATCTTGATCAAATAAAGGCTCCGCTGTTTGCCATTAACTCTGCCGATGACCAGATCAATCCACCAGAGTTGGGTATCATGGAACGTGAGATTAAAAAAGTAGCGAAAGGCAGGTACATCTTACTGCCAATAACTGATCAGACACGAGGGCATGGCACTAATTCTCTGCCTGCAATCTGGGATAATTATCTAAAGGAATTGCTTTCCGTTTCCGGGCAATAGTTTTAGTTCTACCTTACTATTGAACTAAAATTTCATCGGCAAACATCCAGGTGCTGCTTCCCTTGAATAAATATCCGTCGGGAATAAGTCCAATATTCTTCGCGGTGACCTTAATGTAACGCACAGGGTTCTTTTGCAGCGGAACACTAAATTGCTGCAGATAAGGTTCTCCTCTAACAGATCCTTTCTGATTTTTTAAATTACCTGCCAAAGAATAAGTAATCCCATCAGGGGAAGTATAAACTTCCATTTCTTCCGGTAAGAAAATGCCACTGTTCGGATCGCAGAGGAAGCTGGCTGAAACGGAAGATAATGAAGATGGAGCTAACATATCCAATACTACTTCGAGGTCTTTGGCCAGGAAGCCCAGCCATTTTCCATCTTTGAAAGCTGTGGTTCCCATTACACCGTCAGTGAGACTGCCCGCTCCAGATGCGGCATACTGCGTATTATAAGTGCTGGTAAAGCTTACTGGTTTCCCCAATGCCTTATTCACAGGTATAAAACTTTTTGAAGCAGCAATTACCTTATTTCCTTCAAATAAAGCCGCATAGAAGGTGCTGGCTTCCTTTACCTGAATAGGCTGTTTATAAACGGAGGATTGCTGGTCTGGCTCTTTGTCCAGTGCATATCTCAATACGGCAGTACTGGTACTGCTCGATAAAGAAACAGCCGCGGTATAGTCTGGATTGATATGATAAGTGATTACCGGATCTGGAGAAACTTCCAGCAAGTCGAACCAGGCTGTTCCATGCTGCAATAATTCAAGGCTTAGGATAGAAGTGGTAGATGAAGTGCCTGCACGGTAAGTGAAAGTATATTTTTTCCACTCCCTGGTCAGTGGAAAGGTATGATCCTGCTGCATGGCATCCATAGCCAGACGGAAAGAAGGAAGTTTATCCTGCTCTTTCGCTTTGGCCCATACCGATACGGTATAACTGTTGCCTTTGCTCATTACCAGGGGCAATAACCTTATTTTTTTGCCTCCGCTGTCTGTCGGTGTAATCAGCCGAAGGCTAAATAGTCCTTCTTTATGTTGTGTGGGATCAGTAAAAAAAGTGGCTCCCGGATCTGATTTCTGTTCACTGGTAACCGTTACATTAGCCCCGATAGCCAATCCCGGACTAACAATCTTTTCAAAGCTGGGGTTAAGCGTCAGGTTATTTTCCGGTAGTAAGGCGTTTGTTATAGAACTGCGAACCAGGTATACCCGTGTACCATAAGCATCAATGATATCGTTGATATGGCCTTTTTCAAATGGTACAGTACGGTTCTCAAACCACAACTCAGCCTGATGGTTTAGGCTGCTATCTTTTACAGCTACATCCAGTGTAAATAGTTTTGGTTTATTTTCGTTGTTCACCGCTATGATCAGCAGGTTACCTTTGTAAAGAAAGGTACGGGTAAGGATCTTCGGGTCGTTGGTTTTTATTGCCGGGGCTTCATCTCCTGACAATAAAAAGGAAGTCATCTGTGCAGTTTCTACAGCAACGTCACTGCAGGCCGACCACGCGGATACCGATTGTGGATTTAGGTTTCCGGCAGCATGAACATAATACTGAATACCCTTTACACCACTTATCAATCCCATATAGGTCATCAATCTCATTTCCTGTCCTGTAGGTTCGCGGGGCCACATTTCCTGACCTCCAAAAGCTTGTGGTACCAGCCAGACAGATTTTTCATACCGATAGGCTTCATTGTATTGTTTCAAATCTTCCATGATCTTATCTGCTGGTCCTGGAATAGGATAAGGATCTGTCATGGCAATATCCATGGTATTCCTGAAGTCGGCAGCCTTTGAAGGCATCATGAAAACGATAGACACAGGGTGGTACGGATCCAGTTCATGGATCAGCTGATAAGCTTCTTCCAGCACTTTTGGCGGGCGGCCCTGCCCATCCGGTTCATCATTAATATACCATGATAATAAGGCGGGATGATCCCGGAAGGCCAGAACTTCCTGTTTCAGTAAGGCCAGTTTTTCCTGGTCTGATTTGTCCAATCCCTTTTCTCCGTTGTGGCCGCTGCCAACCAGCGAATTAACTCCGTA
Organism: Pedobacter sp. L105; assembly: GCF_009765875.1. Classification (GTDB taxonomy): domain Bacteria; phylum Bacteroidota; class Bacteroidia; order Sphingobacteriales; family Sphingobacteriaceae; genus Pedobacter. The sequence goes on along the minus strand of NZ_LMUP01000008.1, from coordinate 250,855 downwards.
TTGCACTTTTACACCCAATTGTGCACAGCGGTCCATATACTTCTTCCGGGAGGCGTAACTTGATGGCAGATTATCCTGGTAAGGGCCTACCATGTTAAATCCGTGGACTACTTCTCTTTCCGGGAGGTCGCCAACCGGACCGCAGTAAAAACCAAAAGGCAGAAAAGGAAGTCCGTCTGCAATCAGACCGCCTGTAAGCAAATCAATTTGTGTGGCATTTGAGCGGTATTCCCTTTTGATCAGGTTAACTGTGCCGCTGGCTAATAACTGTTTCCCATGTAACAAACGGTAAGTTAAAGGAAGGGTGCCAAAAGGCATGGCCTGAATATTCAGAACAGCTTTAATCTGATGACTATTGTGTTCAAAGGCAGCTTTTAGCTGTTTTCCTTCGTAGGTAAGGGTAAACTGGCAGTCGACAGGTTGGATACTGTCTGGTAACACGGCGATTACAGCCCCTTCATCTTTGGGCAGGTAATAGTTGTACCGGCTAAAAATTTTGAAATTGGAAACAGAAGGTTTAGTTTGTGCATGTAGGATTGCTGTAAAAAACAGAAAAATTAAGCACGGAATAATTTTCTTCATTAGTGTATTTTAATACGCTGAAAATAGCTTAAAAGGAGCTTATAATGGTAGGAAATACAAATTTGTTACTCAATTGCAGGGTGTAATGTTTACGTCAATGCAGATTAAAAATGAGGTAAGACCAATATAAACATTAATTTTAGTCGATTTTTTAAATATTGAATGATAGAGAATAACGAGATCCCTGAATTGTTTGTAGTTGGCGCAGGGCCCGGAGATATAGAGTTAATGACAATTAAAGGGTATAAGATTTTGCAGCAGGCGAATGTTATTCTATATGATAACCTGGCTAATAAAGAATTACTTGACATTGCCAGGGAAGACTGTGAAAAAATATACGTGGGCAAGCAGCCTTATGGTGCCTATACGCCGCAGGAAACGATCCATGAAATGATTAAACATTATGCCTTTACCAAAGGCAAGGTGGTGAGGTTAAAAGGAGGAGACCCCTTTATTTTTGGAAGAGGATTTGAAGAGATTTTATACGCCAGGGAGCAAGGTATTAAAACACATTTTGTACCGGGTATTTCCAGTATGCAGGCTTCCGGTTTTGACGATATTCCACTAACCCACAGGAATATCAGTGAAAGCATATGGGTAGTTACAGGAACAAAAAAGGATGGAACGCTTTCGGCAGACCTGCGTTTAGCGATGCAAAGTAATGCCACCGTAGTGATCTATATGGGGATGAAACAATTGGAAGCAATTGCGAATACTTATAGGGAAGCGGATAAAGGGCTTACACCCGCATCCATTATCCAGCACGCTTCCTTACCCATACAAAAATCTGTTAAAGGATTGGTGCAGGATCTTCCCGAAATGGCAGCTTCCGCACAGTTAACTTATCCGGCTATTATCATTATTGGAGCAGTAGTAAATTTATCAAACAAAGATTAACCATGGGTGAAATTAAACGGCAGCGGGTAACCAGGGCAGATGGAAAGGCAATCAATCTTGTTCAAAGAAGAGGGCATTTATCCTATTGTTATAATGCCTGCTGCTGTGGAAGGACTGACCGCGGGTTTAGTGCAGTACCGGTAGATCTCTACAAAAGTGAATGGCTGCGGCGTAAGTTGCGTAATGTGGTACACATGACAAAAGGCGGCTGTTTAGGCCCCTGTACACTGGCTAATGTGGTTACTTTGCTTTTTGACGGACATTCGGTCTGGTTTCATTCTATTAACAGCGACTGGCAGGTAACGGCCATATTTGATTACATCGATACGATGGTAGCTGCAGATGGTTTTCTGGTGCCGCCGGCAGAACTCAATGAATATGTTTTCCAGTTTTATACCTGGAAAGGTTCAGAGAACCCTGCACAGGCAGATCAGTTTAATCAACCAACGGAAAAGAACGGTGTAGTTTTTCTTACTCATGCAGATACCGACCTGCTTACTTTACACCGGGCACTGCAAGCCCTGCCGGAAGAGTTTCCTCAAACAACAGGCATCAACCTGCAGGCTGTAAAAAGTGAAGCCCATATGGCACAATTGCTGGACAGGGAGATTGGCAGTGCAAAAATTATTGTGCTGCGGATACTCGGACGTCCAAGCAGTATTCCCGGTTTCAGTGAGCTCGTTCAAAGGGTTCAGCAGCAAGGCCAGCATTTGATCATTGTTAGCGGAACCGGTGATTTTAATCCCGAATATGCGGCGGCATCTACCGTTTCACCTGATATTTTACAGGAAACTTTAAGTTACCTGGACGCAGGGGGCCATATCAATATGGCTTCATTGCTGCATTTCCTGTCAGACAGGCTATTGATGACCGGCTTTGGCTTCGATGCCCCGGTTATTTTGCCGCAACATGGTATTTATCACCCTGATCTTCCTGAAAATGCTACTTTACAGGATTGGGAACAAAGACGAAATCCTTCCTGGGCCAGTGTAGGTATTACTTTTTATCGTGCCCATTATATCAGCGGCAATACCACTTTTATAGATGCACTGATCAGATCACTGGAAGACAGGGACCTGAATGTGCTGCCCATATTTACAGCTTCTTTAAAAGCTACAGACCCGATATCGGGATGGCCCTCCGCATTTGAATTTTTTAAAGATGGCCGCATTGATGTATTGGTCAATACGGTTTCTTTTGCTATGCAGGACAGCAATTCGGGCGATATCGGTGAAAATATATTGAGTAAACTCGATGTGCCCATTTTACAGGCCATTACCAGTGGCATGTCCCGCGGAGCATGGGAATCTTCCAGCCGAGGGCTAAATCCACTGGATACCGCAATGAATGTGGCGATCCCGGAATTTGACGGACGTATCATTACCGTACCCATCTCCTTTAAAGAGAAGGGAAGGGAAGCTAAAGGATATGAATTTCTGGAAGACCGGATAGAACGTGTTGCCGGTTTGGCTGCCCGATTTGCCCGTTTACACCATTTGCCTAATCCTAAAAAAAAGATAGCCTTTATTTTTACCAATTCAAGCAGCAAGGCCTCACAGATAGGCAACGCTGTTGGGCTGGATGCCCCGGAATCTCTGATGGCTATTTTACAGGCCATGCAGGCAGAAGGTTACCAGCTCAATGAACTTCCTGCTTCTGGTACCCAGCTAATTCATGAGCTGATCAACCGCTGTTCCTATGATGAAACTTACCTCAGTTCACAGCAGCTGGCCAATGCGGCAGGCCGGGTGTCATTTGAACGGTATGCCGGCTGGTTTAAGGAACTCCCTGAAACCTTACAGAAAAAAATAGAAAAACAATGGGGCGCAGCCCCCGGAGAAACCTATATACATGACGGACATATTTCTTTTGCAGGTCTTGATCTGGGAAATGTGATTGTAGCCTTGCAGCCGCCCCGCGGTTATGGTATGGATCCCGATGCCATTTATCATCAGCCAGACTTGCCGCCAACACATCATTATTATGCCTTTTATCAATGGCTGCGTAACGACTGGGGCGCTGATGCGATTGTACATGTGGGTAAACATGGTACGCTGGAATGGCTGCCCGGAAAAGGAATAGGTCTTTCGGAAAACTGTTTTCCGGATGCTTTTTTGGCAGATATGCCGCTTTTTTATCCTTTTATTATTAATGATCCGGGCGAAGGTTCACAGGCTAAACGTCGCGCACATGCCGTAGTGGTAGACCATTTGACTCCGGCAATGACCTCTGCAGATAGTTACGGCGAACTAGCCCTGCTCACCCAGCTGGTAGATGAGTATTACCAGGTGGAAACTTTAGACCCTTCAAAACTTCCGCTGCTGCAGCAGGAGATCTGGGAGCTGATTAAAAAGACTAACTTGGATAAAGACCTGTCGGTAATGCTTAAACGTGATCATGGCGACCATGTTCATGAGTGGGACGATGAAATGACGCCGGAAGGAGTGCCGGTCAGCATCGCTGAAATGGATGGTAAGGATGTGGCGCATTTAATTGAAGATATTGATGGTTACCTCTGTGAACTGGGTGCTGCCCAGATTCGGAACGGCCTGCATACTTTAGGGCAGGCACCTGAAGGTAAAGCATTGATAGATATGCTGCAGTCGCTCACCCGATTATCCAATATTGGCGTACCTGGGTTAACTACTCAGCTTGCTGCTCTTTTTGAATTTGATATCAATGCACTCCTTGATCATAAAGGACAGCGTTTGGATGCTGTCCCTGAAGATTTTATCAGGCTAGCCGGCCGGCCTGTTATTACCGCTGCCGATGCTTTGGAAGTGATCGATGAATTGGGTAATCACCTGATTCAATTACTTCATCAATATCATTTTAAACCAGCAGCCGTTCCGCAAACCTTTGAAGAAACTTTTAGCCTTAAGGCTGATAAAGGAGCAGAGGTGATTAAAGTAATGACCTATATCTGCGAATCTTTAATCCCTAACCTGGCGCAAACCTATGATGAGATCAGTAATCTTTTACATGGTTTATCAGGAGGATATATTCCTGCAGGTCCAAGTGGTGCACCTACTCGCGGAATGGCACATATCTTACCTACAGGACGTAATTTTTATAGTGTAGACCCAAGGGCTTTGCCTTCGCAGGCAGCCTGGAAGGTTGGACAGCAACTAGCGCGTGAGGTATTGTCGCGCCATCTAAAAGAAAAAGGTTTTTACCCGGAAAATGTGGCGATCAGTATCTGGGGGACCAGTGCCATGCGCACACAGGGGGATGACGTAGCTGAAATCCTGGCCTTGATGGGTGTTAGGCCACTCTGGCAGGCAGAAAGCAGAAGGGTAGTAGGTTTGGAACTGATTACCCTGGATGAACTTAAACATCCCAGAATTGATGTCACTACCCGCATCAGCGGATTTTTCCGTGATGCTTTTCCGCATTTGATAGAACTGATTGATGAGGCCGTACAACTGGTGATCTCCGCTGAAGAACCCGAAGAGGGAAACTTTGTGCGCAAGCATTATTTAAAAGACCTTGAAGGATTTAAAGCTGAAGACCTGTCTATTGAAGAAGCCGAAGAGAAAGCATCCTACCGCATTTTTGGTTCTCCTCCGGGAAGTTATGGGGCAGGTATTTTACCGCTGATCCAGGAAAGAAACTGGAGTTCTGATGCTGATTTTGCATCTGCTTATATCAATTGGGGAGGTTATGCTTATACCAGGGGCGTTAGCGGAGTAGATGCGCGGGAGGAATTTAAAAAACGATTGTCGGTGGTAGAAGTAGCTTTGCATAACCAGGATAACAGGGAACATGATATTTTTGATAGTGACGATTATCTGCAGTTCCATGGTGGTATGATCGCTTCAATCCGCAGCTTAACGGGGCAGCAGCCTAAAAGTTATTTTGGGGATACGCAAAATCCCGACCGCGCAGCGGTGAGGGATTTGAAAGAAGAAGTACTGCGCGTTTTCCGCTCCAGGGTTGTTAACCCTAAATGGCTGGACAGTATAAAAAAACATGGTTATAAAGGTGGATTGGAATTAACTACCACAGTAGATTATATATTTGGCTACGATGCCACAGCGCAGGTAGTTGACGATTGGATGTACCAGGAAATAGCAGAAAACTATGCATTGAATAAGGATATGCAGGATTTTTTTGCGGAGAATAACCCATGGGCATTACATGCAATTACCGAAAGGCTGCTGGAAGCGATACAACGTGAAATGTGGTCGGCCCCGGCAACAACCACACAGGCGCTGCAGGAGTTATATTTAGAAAGTGAAACTTTATTAGAAGCGAAAAATGAAATCTAATTATCCCTTTACAGCGATCGTAGGACAGGAACGGCTTAAAAAAGCTTTGCTGTTATGTGCCATTAACCCGGGCATCGGCGGTCTGCTGATACAGGGTGATAAAGGAACAGCAAAAAGCACTGCTGCCCGCGCCCTGGCTGAAGTCATAGCGGCTCCCTTTGTTAATTTGCCGCTTGGAGCTACTGAAGAAAGGGTTTTGGGCAGCATCGACCTGGAAGCTGTACTGGTAGAAAAGAAAAAGAAATTCCAGCCTGGATTGTTGTCTGCAGTTCATGGAGGGATCTTATATATCGATGAAGTAAATCTATTGTCCGATCATTTGGTAGATGTGCTACTGGATGTAGCGGCCTCCGGAGAAAATATCATAGAGCGTGATGGCTTATCTTTTAGTCACGCTTCAAGGTTCACCCTGATCGGAACAATGAACCCCGAAGAAGGACAGCTCAGGCCGCAGTTCTTAGACCGCTTTGGCCTGATGTTTCATGTAGAAGCCCCTGTTGAGGTAGCAGAAAGAACGGAAGTAGTGCGTCACAGGATTGCCTTTGAAAACGATCCTGTTGCTTTTATAAAACAATGGGAAGCCGCACAGCAGGTATTGCAACAGCAGGTTTTTAAGGCCAAAGAATTGCTGCCTGCTGTTCAGCTGAATGATGACCTGCTTACGATGATTAGCCAGCTGACTACCAGCTTACAGGTGAAAAGTCTTCGTGCAGATATTGTGATGTATAAAACGGCTATTACCATTGCTGCGCTAGATCAGCGTAGCGAGGTTAATGAAGCTGATATTAATGAGGCTGCGGAACTGGCCCTGGCTCATCGCAGCAGGAAAAATCCATTTGCAGAACCACCGGCTTCGCCAAAACCTCAGCAGTCAAAGGAAGCCGGAAAGAAAGAACCAGGGAAGAATGAAAATAATGAACCCCTGAAGAAAAACCAGGCACCCCAACAAAATCAGACTTCCTATTCAGGCAGGGAGGATAAAGCTGAAGATCGGCCAGATAAATCTAAAGATCATCCTAACGAAACATCCAATGATGAAGACCCTGGTGGAGATCAAATAGACACTGATGAAGATGTCAACGGTAAAGAACAAAACCAGGGAGGAAATATAGCAGAGCGATTATTTGGCGTAATTAATCCGGTCACTTTACCAAAAATAGAAGGTTACATAAGCAAATCAGAACAGGCTCCGTTAACAGGCAGACGCAGCAGCGCATTAAATTTAACAAGGGGCAAGTCTATCGGGGCTGAACCTGCCAAAAACGCTAAGGATATCGCAATAGAAGCAACTGTGCTTCATGCTATTTTAAGAAATCCGGAAGAACTGAATATTACCATCAATGATCTCCATCAAAAAAAACGAAGCAGCAAGATCAGCAATCTCATTTTGTTTGTGGTAGATGCCTCTGGGTCAATGGCGGCAAGTAAACGAATGGAAGCCGTGAAAGGAACAGTTTTCAGCTTGTTGCAAGATGCTTATCAGAAACGTGATACCGTAGGGGTTATTGCTTTCAGAGGAATAGCAGCACAGGTATTGCTTCAGCCCACACAAAGCATTGAAAGGGCAGAAGAGGCAATGAGAACCCTGCCTACAGGAGGGCGCACCCCTTTACCCCATGCCCTGCAAACTACCATCCAGCTGTTACAGCAATATGATCAAAAGGGTTACCATCCTATAGTGGTAATGCTAACCGACGGTAAAGCTAATGTAGCCCTGGGAGGGGAAAGCGATCCATGGCACCAGAGCCTGGTATTGGCCGCTCAATTGAAAAAAATGAATATTAAATCTTTGGTATTAAATACGGAATCCAATTACTTTAACCTGGACAAGGCCGCAGAACTGGCAGTTGCACTAGGCGGACAATACCAATCCCTGGATGATATTTCGGAAGAACATTTAACCCCGCTGATCAGTCACCTATTATAATGCTATTTTAGGCTTAAAACGAGGAAATTAACTTTAGTTGAAATAAAAAGGAAAATAAATTATTTTATTAATTAAATTTGTGTTTAATTTGTAATGTAATTTCCATGAAAGAATATATCAATCGATTAAAGAAAGAAGCCGTTTACGTCAGGCTTGAAGCAAAAGAAAAAATTGCAAGGGCAATTAATGTCCATGGTTTGATAAAAGTGCTGAATTGTATTAACCAATCTTATAAGAATTTTCTTGAAATTCAGTTAAATAAAGATTCTGCATATGCTCAGTCCAACCAGCTGAAAGAACCAATACCTTTTATCAGAGACAATGAGTTATTGATTGTTGATCTGGATTTTTCAAGTTTTGGAGCGGCTGTTATTCCTGATACTTTAACGGTACTTGATTATACGGGCCGTAAAATCAGTTCAGAGAAAAAAAAGCAGATTTTCAATGATTTTAAGAACGATGTAATTTATGCAGATTTTAGTGACGAAAAATTTGTAGAACGCATTTCTAAGACATATTCTGGTGAAGAACGTAATGAGATCTATAAACCTTTTTTAACCAATATATATAAAAATAAACATTTTGACTTTTACTGCGGATCTAATAAGAATAACCTAAAAAAAATATCAGACGGTCTAAGCAAAAAAGTTGTTAATCAATTGATTCCAAAAATAAAGCAAACAAAAGATATGGATTTAAGAGAATCGGTACATGCCATGTACGTTACTGCAAGTGATGAAAATGATATAACAGGTAAAAAACAATATTCAAAAGTTCTTGCAACAGAAAAATTAGAATTAGCGGTGTATCCTTACCAGCTCAGTAAAATTAAAGTTGATCACCATAACTACTTATTCAATAATAAGTTGAGTGCTGATGTAAGTTATGAGGATGATCTGTTTTATATAAAATATCTCAATTTAAATATTGAGGTATGGGGTAAAGATAGGGAAGAAGCAGAAGCAGCTTTTGACTTTATGCTAAAACAGACTATCACAAATATCTATCTGGAAAAGAATGAAAATCTAATGCCAAAAGCCCAGGTTATTAAAGAGAACCTGTCTAAACTTATCATATCATAAATTATGAGGGCACGAAAACCAAAAGACATTGAAAAAGCTTTGTTGAAAAAGGGATTTATCTCCAATGAAGAAAGTCATCATAAATATTATATTCTGCATTATGATGGTAAAAAGACAGATATATATACCTATTTAAGTCATAGTAAAAGAACCGAAGATTATGGGACCAATCTCATGCAAAAAATAAAACAACAACTTCGGTTTAATAATACCAGATCTGCTGAAAGGTTCCTGGATTGCCCTATGACGCAAAACGAATACATTGAGATGCTTAAACAATCAAATTCAATTTAAAATATCTGGTGGTTATAATTTTAACATTATGATCTATATTTGATCGATCAATGATGATTAGTTAATTAATATTTCATTGTTCAAATTTACCATGCTGATGAAAGAAGGAATATTACTTTGCGGTCACGGTACCAGAAAAACTGCCGGTGTAGACGAATTTAAAAAATTAGTAGAGATCTTAAAAGACCGCTACAAAGATAACTATGAAGTGGATTATGGTTTTTTAGAATTTAACCACCCCTTATACGAAGCTTCCGTAGAACGTTTATACAGCAAGGGAATACGTAAAATCTATGCACTGCCCGTTATTCTTTTTGCCGGTTCCCATGCCAAAAATGATATTCCCTACGAACTGAACACCATCCAGTCTTACTATCCTGATCTGGAAATAAAAATGGCCAGCCCGATAGGTGTAAACTCTTTTGTTTTAGACCTTGCAAAAAAGAGAATTGAAGAAACAGAACTTAACTTAAGTCCCTTAGATCGTAAGGAAACCTGCCTGGTGGTAGTGGGAAGGGGAACTACCGATCCCGATGCCAATAGTGATGTTACTAAACTCATGGGCATGTTATGGGAAGGAATGGGTTTCGGCTTTGCCACTACTGCATTTAGCGGTACCGCTTATCCTTCTGTAGAACAGTCTTTGGCTATGGTAGAAAAACTGGGTTTCAAAAGAACTATTGTTATTCCCTTCTTTTTCTTTACCGGTATTTTACTGGACAGGATATATGCTGCGCTGGAAGAAAAGAACAGTCTTTCCTCCCAGGAATTTATCTATACAGCTCCTTTTGGAACAGATGAACTGATGCTAAAAGCATTTGACAGCCGTTTGGAACAGGCCATAAACGGCGAGGGAAACATGAACTGTCAGCTTTGCAAATACCGCAGGCAGATCATTGGTTTCGAGGATGAAGTTGGAAAAGAACAAATCGGCCACCACCTCAATGTAAAAGGTGTGTTGTATGAAGAAGACGAAAAAGTAGGCGAAAAAAAGAATTCAATCGGCAGTCAGTTTAAAAAACTGCTGGGAATTTAAAAAATCAGAAAAAAAGACCGCTGTAATTCACGAGGGCTGTTTTGAGATAGTAAATTATTAAATCAGCGGTGTTAAAATCAGGTTGTAAATCCAGATACAGCCAATCGTAATCGATCCTAAACCTGCAATTCCGTTCATCCATTTGAATACGGCAGTATTTTTTTCTAAAAACCTGCTCATGGTATGGATCAGCACGTAACTGTAAACACCCATTGCCAGGATGATCCCTGCCGATTCGATGATCAACACCCAGATAGAAGCTGCAATTGTAGGTGCACTGATTACCAGTGCTGTAGTTAATGCGCCGCCTGTTCCTGCCAGTCCGTGAAGCATACCTACCCAGAACGACCTTGTTAAAGGGTTCATGGCAATTTCCTCTCCTTTTTTTCCATGCAGGTGAATAGGATTAGATGGCAGGTGATCATGGGCTTCGATCTTTTTGTTATCCTGGATCATTTCATTGATCTTATAATTACTCCTGATGGCCCTGATACCTAAGATAATCATGATAGGCCCTACGCAGATCTCCGCCCATTCAGAAATATGAGTAACATAACGATGCAGAGACGCTTTGAAGATCAGCGCAATTACCCCAAAAATAATCAATGTAACAGAGTGTCCCAATGCCCACTGGGAGGCCCTGAAAATTACCGACCAGGATATTCTTTTTTTGTTTACAGCTTGTTCAGAGGCTAATACCGACACGGCTGTTACATGGTCGGGTTCAAAAGAATGTAAAATGCCTGCGATCAGCGGGCGGCTTATGCTAAGAAAACTCATTCGGATATTTTATATAGGCTCCGTCTTTACTGATCAGGAATAACACCAGTTCAGCAGATGGAATTAAGGCCGAACAATTTTCATAACAGGCTTTTAGCAGCGCCTGGTAAAATGGTTCAGCGGCGGCAAAGCTAAACAATTCGGTTAATCGCCCCGCCATGTTAAACAGTAAAATTTCGGATAGTAATTCATCAGGATAACCGGCATCTTTAGCCAGCTGCCAGACAAACTCCTTGTTCCAGGTATTCTTGCCGCTGTGGGTATCCAGCATACCTTCTGCCAGCTTAACGGACTTTCCCAGCATAATACCAAGGTTAACCTTTTTAATGGGACTGATGGCTATTTTTTCCAATGTTTCTCCGATCCAGTTGCCATAATGTATGAAAGCAAAATCTGGTAATGAGGGGAATAAAAGTTTCAGGTTCTTTTCACTCCTTGCACCGGAATTGATTACCAGCTCATCTGAGCCATTTGCCACGGCTACATCTATACCCTGTGTGATACTGGCAATATAGGAAGATGCAGAAAAGGGGGTAACGATACCTGTTGTGCCTAAGATGGAGATTCCGCCAATAATTCCCAGGCGTTCATTTAATGTTCTTTTGGCAATGACTGCGCCATCCTCTACAAAAATAGTTATCGCGATGCCTTTATGATCCAGCTGATGATCAGACAGCAGCTTTTTACAGGCGTTAGTGATCATTTGCCGCGGAACGGGGTTAATGGCAGGTTCTCCTACGCCAATGTCCAGACCGGGTAAGGTCACTTTCCCCACACCTGTTCCCTGTAAAAAGATGATTTTGCCGGAGTCATTTAAACTAACCATTGAACCAATGATTGCCCCATGTGTTACATCGGGGTCATCTCCGGCATCTTTTTTTGTGGTACACGTACATTGATCTTCAGTAAACTCACAGGTACTCAGGTGAAAAGACTGTTCCTGTCCGATGGGCAGCAAAATAGTAATGTCTTCCACCTTTTGCTGCAGGATCAGTGCCTGTAAAGCAGCCTTTGTACAGGCTGTAGCGCAGGCACCTGTGGTGAACCCTGTTCTTAAAGGACCGTCCGGTATGGGTTGCAGTTCACTCATTGGATACTGTTTAGTAGCTCCTGCCTGTTGTGCACAACTTTAAATAAAGCAGACAGCTCGGGCTTAATGAGGATAAATATAGGAATATGGCAGGCAATTGCGGCTTCGGTTTTTGCATTCAGCCTACCATTTAATCCACTTTCCTTGGTGATGATCACCTCAGGTTTTAAGCGGTTAAACAGCTCAATTTCTTCACTTTTTTCCTGTGGAAGTCCAAAGAGAAGATTTTTTTCAGGAAAATGGTACCGTGCTGCAAAATCTATCGAATATTCCCTGTCAAGGATACGGAACCAGCAGGGATAATCTTGCCAGAAGCTGCTGAGGTGGGGGATAGACTGTACACCTGTCAAGGCCAGCATAGACTGATAGCCCAGCTGTTTAATCTGGATTAAAGCTGCCGCATAATCATCTACATAATGAACCAATGGATCTTTAATCCGCTTTGAAAACTCTCTTTCAAAGCGGATCACAGGAATTTCACTAGCTAAACTAGCAGCCGTGGCATGTAACTCTTTTGCAAAAGGGTGGCAGGCATCAATAATATAAGAGATTCCATTTACCCCGCAGAATTCTTTTATTCCCTCTACGGTTAAGCTTCCGTACCTGTATTTTCCTTTACCTTCAGACTTCACCTCTGTCCGGGTAGAATAGATATACTCCAGCCCCGCCTCCTCTAACCAGGCGGCAGCTTGTTTCGCTTCTGTTGTTCCACCAAGTAATAGAATCATTTAAATAGATTTTATACCGTCTTTTTTTCTGAAAATATGATACCAGTTATCGCCATACAGCCAGGAGCGGTTTTTACGTGCACCTATGGCTTCGCCTACGATGATCAACACGGTACGGGTTAACTTATTGTCCTTGATGATCTCGCTCAGCTCATCCAGCTTTCCTGTCCATACTTTCTCATCTTTCCAGCTTACACGGTAAAGTACCGCCAGAGGGGTTTCAGGTGGGTAATGCTGTAAGAGTTGTCCTTCCACTTTTTTAACAATGCCGGCACTGAGGAAGATACACATGGTAGCCCGCAGTTTTGCCATCTCTTCCAGTTTCTCGTGTTCGGGCATCGGGGTATTTCCTTCCCCGCGGGTAAGGATAATGGTTTGGGCTACTTCAGGAATGGTAAATTCCGACCTTAAATAGGCTGCTGCGGCCTGGAAGGAGGAGATACCGGGGACAATGAAATAGTTATAATTTCTTTCATCGAAGATGGTCATTTGTTCCTGTATCGCCCCATAGATGGACGGATCGCCAGAATGTAAACGCACAATCAGTTTCCCCTGTTTGTACATGAGGTCCATCAGCTCTACCTGTTCTTCCAGGGTCATAGAGGCCGAATTTCTCACCAGGGCAGTAGGTTTGGCAAACTGCGTTAGTTCTTCAGGGACAAGACTTCCTGCGTATAAAATGCAGTCGGCCGCTTCAAGCAGTTCCTTGCCTTTTAGGGTGATCAGCTCGGGAGCTCCCGGACCTGCACCTACGATAGCAATCATTCCGCCCCGCTCAAAAGATTTAACCAGGCAAACGGCATGGGTAAACATTTTTCCTGAGGAAACCTCTGCTTTTGTTTTTTCTATGAGCCAGGAAGTTGCATCAGCTGCTAAAGCCGACGAACTTTCAGACACTCCCTGTACGCCTATTTTTTCCATCACCATTTCAGATGGATTGGCCAGTGTTACTTTTTCTAAATCTTCAACAGAATAGGTAATGAAATCCCAGTTATACCTATCGGAAACCCTTAAATAAGCTTCTTCTTTTGATTTGATATCAACGGAAGTTAAAACAGCTATACTTTGATAAGCTATGTTTTCCTCAGCCAGCTGTTTCAATAAGCGTTCTTCAAACAACTCTGGTTCTATGTCTTTTGAACAGCCGCTGCCTAAGCTTAAACATTTTGGATAAAAGGACAGGGCAGGTATAGAACTTTCAAAAAGCTCATAACCTACATAGATCAGCAATTCATAATTGTTCTGATCCAATTCGGAAAGATCATAATAGATATCTGTAAAGGCTGGTTTTGTTTTTTCCAGATAACCGGTTCCTGCATCTTTTACTTTGAGAACAAGAGCAGTGGGCCTGTTGTTCACAAACAGCGAAATAATCTGGTTGAGGGATTCGCCGGGGGTTGCCGACCAGCTAAACTTTTCCGCCAATAAGTCCAGTGCCCATAACTCCTGAAGATCGCTTGAAGTAGTGATCACAGGTTGAGCCTGTAGCACACGACTTAACTTTCTTGTCAGTTCATTAGCACCTCCCATATGTCCGCTGAGCACCGACTGCACAAAAGTTCCCTGGTCGTCGATGTTGATCACCGCAGGATCTGTGGTTTTACTTTTAATATAAGGGGCAATGCTTCGTACACAGATTCCCAGTGCACCCACAAAGACCCATACATCATAACGCTGGAATTGTGCCTGCAGTAAAACATCCAGGTCCTCTAATTTGAGTATATTTTTTGAATATTCCGTTTGACGGGTAGTGTATAATTTGCTGCGCTGAAATTCTTTCTGTATCACCTTACCGATGGCTAATCCGCTATCCGTAAAAGTTACAATGCACACTTTTTCCTCTTTTAACATGATCAAGTTTCTTTTATCGCTTTCAAAATGGTGATTTCATTGTGCTGATCTACCCTGAGTTTTAAGGGTTGTTCTAATTTCCAGTTCACCTGACCGGAAAAAGCTATAAAGTCTGTAATGGAATCTTCCTGCACTGCATTCATCACAATGACAGCACCTGCAATCAGGCAGGAATTGACTTTCTGCAGCAGTTCATTTAACCGGCCTCCATGGCCGCCTATAAATACGGCTTGTGGCTGACTGATCTGCGTAAAATTTGTTTCAAATATATCACCCATATAAACGTTAATTCCAGGGGTTCCATGTTTAAACCGGTTATTTTCAATGATCTCCAGACATTCTTTTCTTTTTTCAAAGGCGTGAATAGCCAGTCCGGGGAAACGGAGCTTTGCTTCTATACTCAAAGAACCTGTGCAGAAACCTATATCCCATAAAACAGTTTTCGATCCCAGATCCAATGCATGCAATGAACATAAACGAACAGGCATTTTTGTGATCATGTTCGGGCGTCCTTCTAATCCTTCAAAAGCAGTATCTTCAATACCAAAAGGAATATCCCTATGTATCTCTTTTTGTAAAATCACACAGTTCAGGGAATGAAAATTTTCTTTAACAGCTTCTTCCAGGGAGAAATGTCTAACCTGTTCATGTTCCCCTTCCAGATCTTCACCAATCCAGATGGAATAATTGGTATAACCATAATTCAATAACCTTTTAGCAATGGCTGAAGGGGATTTTTCCACATCGGTTAATACTCCAATTAAAGGTTCCTGCCGGATAACAACCTCGTCAAGAGCAGCCCATGTCCTTCCATGCACACTTACTGTGCGAAGGAGATTGTTACTGATACTTGCACGGTGGGCCAGTAATTGAATGGAACTGAAATATGGGTAAGTATGGATCTCTGCCTCCGGATATTTTGTGCGGAGTGTATTTGCCATGCCATAAAAAAGAGGATCGCCGCTTGCAAATACCACGATAGGCTGGTTCGCTTGCTGGTAAAGCTCAAATAGATGATCCATCGGAGATTTAATCCCTATCCAGCGGTGCGTATCAGGTAATAGATGTCTCACCAGATCATAATGACGCTGTCCCCCGCTGAACAATTGATGTCTTTGAATTAAAGACATCAATTGTTCAGGGAAATCAGGTTCTTTATTGCCTATGCCTATGACGTGGAAGATCATCTGTTTAGTTCATTAGTTTAAATATATACCAGCAGTATCCAGTGTAAAAGCGGCATTTACTATTGCAGCTGCAAAGTTACTTCCGCCACGTTTTTCTTCAATGATCACATAGGGTAAAGAAAGCAATTTAAGGCGTTCTTTTGATTCTATCACATTGACAAAACCAACAGGCGCCCCAATAATTCCTGCCGGATGAAGGAGGCCCTGTTTTACCTGGTCGGCAATTTCAATTAATGCCGTAGGTGCATTTCCAATCACAAAAAGTGCTTCTGGATATTGTTTTGCGGCCAGTTTAATTCCTGCCTGTGAACGTGTTAAGTTCTCGTTTTTAGCCAGTAAAAGCGTTTCTTCTGTATTTAACAGGCAAACGATCTGATTTCCATATTTTTCTGTAAAAGCTTTGGTTATACCTGCCTGTACCATCGTTACATCAGTCACTATAGTTCCCCCTTTTATCAGATAATCGTGTATAATGGATATGGCATTAGCTGACGCGTTTACATAGTTGATATAATCCAGATCGCCCGAAGTGTGGATACAGCGGATGGCTGCCCAAAGAAAATCTTTAGGATATTTTTCTGTTTCCAGCTGTGCAATGATCTCCTGGAAACTTGCTTCCTGTATCTCGGGGCCTGTTTCGGGTTTCCTGTTGAGGTATCCTCTTGGGGTAATCAGGTGATTTTTATATTGAAATGTCTGGCTGTTGCCAATCACCACCAGGCTAAACATATCTACGTCATCGATATTTAGTGCTGCTAAAGTGGTGAATGTGATCTTTTCCTCTGGTCTTCCCAGCTGATAGCAGATCGCAACTGGTGTTTCAGGGCTCCTGTGCAGTAGAAAAATTGATTTCAGCTTATTCAGTTGCCAGTATCTTTTGATACTTTTAGGGTTATAAATTGAAGTCACGAAATCTCCCAGTGCAGCCCCTTCTATGCGCTTTTGAATAGTTTTCCAGGGTGTCATCAGATCAGACAGGGAAATGCAGCAAAAATCATGGCCTAAAACAGCACCCAGTTTACTTCCTGCAGCAACAAAAGCGGAAATTCCGGGAATAGTTTCCAGTTCGATATCTTCTCCGGATTGTGCAACTTTCTGGTAAACAATAGAAGCCATGGAATAAATTCCGGCATCTCCGGAACCTATAACCACTACATTATAACCTTCAATGGCTTTTTCAATGGCAATCTCCGCTCTTTTTTCCTCTTCACTTAACTCTTTGCCTATGCAAAGGGTTCCTTCGCGGATAATATCTGCAATAAACTGGAAGTAATAATGGTAACCGATAATTACATCGGCTTCCTGTATAGCTTTTTGAGCAATAGGAAGGAGATACTCTCTGCCTCCCGGGCCAATGCCAACAACTTTGATCATTTTTTAATAATTAATAAAGAGAAATAGGGAATTTCCCTGTTTTGTAAGGAAGTGATATCAGCAGTAATATATTCTACTGCCGTACCTAAACGTTCACAGTAATAATAAGTCCATTTTTTTGTCAGCAAAGCCGGAAACAGTTCTTTCCAGCCCATCCTGATCTTCATCAGAATGATCGTATCAAATTCTTCAAAAGTCTGTTCTATTTTTTCTATGCTGGCAGTTAGGGGAAGGACAGCCAGTTTCTCCTGCTGCAAACATAAAGGAACCTGATGTTTTGCTGCACCCAAAGAAAAGGAATTAATGCCTGGAACCAGGTCTATAGTTATATTTTCGGCTTTAAGCCGTTCTAATAAATAAGAAAAAGAAGCATAAAAACTCAGATCGCCTTCGCAAACGATACTTACTTTTTTGCCTTCCTGCCAGGCGCTGTGCAATTGAGCCGCTGTCTGATCATAAGTTTCTTCGGCCGCAGTTCTGTCCAGGCCCATACGCAAAAAGAAACCCTGCAACCTGGCAGGATCAAGGTGATAACTTTCCAGCATGGGCAATACATAACTTTCTTTTCTTCCATCTTCGAAAAGGGATCCCGGATAGAAGATGATGTCTGATTCCTGTAGGATTTTAAGCCCCTTTACTGTGATCAGCTCCGGATCTCCGGGGCCTAACGAAATACCGTAAATTTTATTCACCTAATGCTGCTGATTGTTTCTCCTGTAATCTATAATGGATCTCCATCATTTGAATCTCGTAAAATTACTTAATTATTGTACATAACCTAGACAAGCCCCCTGAATAAACTATTTCTTCTTAGTTTTACGGCTACTGTAAATACAAAGATACAATGTTAGAAGAGCTGTTAAAAATAAGGCGCGATACCCGGCATTTCACCAATGATCCCGTTCCTGATGAAGTGCTGAAAAAAGCATTACAAGCTGGGCATATGGCGCCAAGTGTCGGGTTAACAGATGCTACACGGTATTTTACCATTCACTCGGCCGAAATTAAACAAGAGATAAAAAAACTCTTTGATCAGTATAACCACAAAGCATACCAGCAAATTGAAACGGATGCACAAAAAACAGTTTATCAGGCATTAAAACTGGAAGCGATTGTTGATGCCCCGTTGGGCCTGGTGATCTGTTATGACAGGTCTGTTTTAAATAACTTCACTATAGGGACCGTTGCCAGTAACGATACGCTGAAATTCAGTGCAGTATGCGCTATTCAGAATATCTGGCTCTCTTTAACCGAACAGGGATATTCAATGGGCTGGGTTTCTATCCTGAACTATTACCGGTTTAAAAAAATACTGAATTTACCGGATGAAATGGAACCATTGGGCTATTTCTGTGTAGGTAAACCGGCTACTGATTATGAAAAACAACCCATGCTGCAGCAGCTGGGCTGGAAGACCAAATCGGCTATGCCAGAGGTAAAAGAAATTGAAACATTATTTAAGCCTGCTCCTGTAAAAAAAGCAGTAATCAATACCAATGATAAAGAGGATATCTCAGCACAGCTAAAGACTGCTATCGACGGTAAAACTAAACCCTTTGGTGCTTTAGGTAAGCTGGAAGAGTTGGCTCAGCAAATTGGTGAAATTTTTCAAACAGTAAACCCCAAGCTGATTAAACCTCAGCTGTTGGTTTTTGCAGCCGACCATGGAATTGCGCAGCACGGGGTAAGTGCCTATCCGCAGGAAGTTACCCATCAAATGGTTGGGAATTTCCTGGAAGGCGGGGCGGCGATCAATGTATTTTGTAAACAGCACCAGTTGGGTCTCCAGATTGTGGATGCAGGGGTGAACTATGATTTTGCGCCCCATGAAAATATGGTGAACAATAAAATAGCTAAAGGCACACAATCCTTTTTACATACTGCGGCCATGTCAATGGATGAACTGGACCTTTGTCTGGCGAAAGGAGCAGAGGTAGTGGCCAATAGTTCTAACGCT
Organism: Pedobacter sp. L105; assembly: GCF_009765875.1. Classification (GTDB taxonomy): domain Bacteria; phylum Bacteroidota; class Bacteroidia; order Sphingobacteriales; family Sphingobacteriaceae; genus Pedobacter. Next base: position 231,799 of record NZ_LMUP01000008.1, on the reverse strand, counting down.
GGCTGTAATAGCATCGGTTTTGGTGAAATGGGTATTGGAAATACTTCCAGTGCGGCGGTATTGATGAGTGTTTTATTAAAACTTCCGCTGGATGACTGCATTGGCATGGGCACAGGCGTGAAGAAAGAACAGTTGCTTAAAAAGAGGGAGATTTTACAACTGGCATTAAGCCGATATAAAGGTGAAGAGGATATTTATCAGTTAATGGCCTATTTCGGTGGCTTTGAAATCATGCAAATGGCAGGAGGGATATTGGAAGCGAAAAGAAGGAATATGCTGATCCTGATTGACGGGTTTATCTGTACCGTGGCTTACCTGTGTGCTTTTAAAATAGATGCTACTGTAAAAAATAATGCTGTATTTTGCCATCAGTCGGATGAACAGGGGCACCAGCTTTTATTAAATCAGCTGGATGCAAAACCACTATTGCAATTGAACATGCGATTAGGCGAGGGGACAGGTTGTGCTGTTGCATTTCCGCTGATCCAAAGTGCTGTTACATTTTTGAACGATATGGCCAGTTTTGAGGATGCAGATGTAAACAACATATAAGTTTTAGCCGAATAACAGTTTTTCAATGGCCTGAATGTTATCTCCAAAATAAAAATGAAAATAGCTGGCCAGTATATTTTTGGTTCTGAAAACAGGTAATTGAAGTAATTCATTACGGGCATTCCACACCTGGATCTCTGTATCCGTTACCGGAGTGCCTATAAATTTGGAATAATGAAATTCGTGTCCTTTCAATTCTATACCCTCAATATTAACGCGTTTATAACCTAATGACAATTTCTTTTGCTGCATTCCGGTGGCAATATTTAAAATTCCTGCCATGGGAAATTCCCTGCCATTCTCATCAGCAATGTAGTTGCCCAGGTACATCATGCCGCCGCATTCTGCTAAAATACGGCCTCCTTTTTTTTCATAACTGACCAATTGATCCAATAAAATTTTATTGGCAGCTAAAGCTTCGAGGTGTAACTCCGGATAACCTCCTGGCAAATAGACCAGGTCGGCTGGAGGAAGGATTGTATCATTTAAGGGGCTGAAATAACTAACTTCGCCCAGGGCAGATAAGGCGGTGATGCTTTGCGGATAGATGAAATTAAAAGCTTCATCACGGGCAACCAATATTTTTCTTGAATTTTTAAGTGGTGCCTGCTTCGGTAAATTAACAGGGCTTAATGTGTTTGTAGTCATATGAAGCAGCTGATCCAGATCGATATATTTTTCAATATGGCTGGCAGCCCTTTCAATAATGCCTTCATGATCAATTTCAACACCTGTTTTTAATCCCAGGTGTCTGGATGGAATTTGTATATCCGCACGATTGGGTAAAAATCCCAAAGGTACAAGGCCAACATCTTCTGCGGCCTCTTTGAGTATTTTATAATGCGATTCATGTTCAACAAAATTGAAGATCACTCCGGTAATATTTAATCCGGGGATTAACATTTTAAAACCCAGTAAAAGTGCTGCCGCGGAATAGGCCATTGCTTTGGCGTTGATCACCAGGATGACGGGTATCTGAAGCAACAGGGCCAGTTCAGCACTGCTTCCTTCCATTTTAACGGCACCATCAAAAAGACCCATTACACCTTCAGTTACCAATACGTCGGCTTCGCTTCCATAACTTGTATACAGATGATTGATATGTTCATCATCCATCATAAAACGGTCGAGGTTAATGCTTTGTGCTCCGGAAGCAATGGTGTGTAACCTGGGGTCAAGATAATCCGGACCGCATTTATAAGGCTGAACATGCAGGCCTTTATTTTTTAAAGCCCTTAAAATACCTAAAGTAACGGTTGTTTTACCGGCACCACTATGGGGAGCTGCAATTAAAAATTGAGGTTTCATTTTCAGCGAAGCTAACAATTATGCAGCAATAGACTATTTATTTTGAATGAGTTTCACTGCTTCGGCCAATTCAAGAAAATGTTTCAGTAATACATCTATTCTATGTCCGTATTTCTCATCTGTAAGTACTCCATCTTTAAATAAATTCTGTACCTGCGGGGTAATCACAAATTCCGGAGAAACAATGCCGTTGATCTTTAATGCATAATGCTGGAGGTTTTTCAACGCATTGATGCCGCCTAAAACTCCGTTTGATACGGTTACCATAGCAAAAACCTTATGCACATATTCTTTATAAAAGTAATCCATTGTATTTTTGAGCGCTCCGGGATAACTTCCGTTATGTTCGGGAGAAACAATGACAAAAGCATCGGTCTGGTCGAGCTTAACTTTAAGTTGTTTTAAAGTATCGCCTGGGTTGGGATGCACATCAAAGGTATAATCCAGTAAAGGAAGATTTGTTTCTTTGATATCCCATAACCAGTTTTCTATACCTAATATGGTGATCCGCTGCTGTACTTCAAGGGCTACCTGATGAGACTGTCTTTCGGGTCTTGCACTTCCGGAAATGATGGCTATGTTCATAAATCAAATATAAATTAATCAGGGCACGATGAAAAGAATAATTAAGACTCCTTTGTCGTCTGGTTTTAGTCTGCGATAAATAATAGTAAATAGCTGATAAACAGGCTTTAAAGCGACTGGTGATGAGGAATTGTGTAGAAGTTGGTAAGGGGTTGGTAAGGATATTTGGCTGTTTATCCTTATCAATCCCTTACCAGCCCCTTACCAACCCGTACCCACATGTCGTTTTACCGGCGCTTTATCCTAACTGTTTTATTGCTTTACACCGAATGGATCCTGATTGTGTCTGGTGCCGATTTTACCTGATCGCTGTACCGTTTTTAACAAAAGATCTGATTATCCCTATTATCTTGTTGTATTCATAACATCAGGAAAAACCAGGTTATACGACTTCTTCAACCTGATATGACACAAACTCTTTCTATCATTGTTATCTTTACTTTAAAAATGCGGTTTACCAAATGACAGAAGTTCCCGAAAAGAGTTTTTTAGGTGCGGCTAAAGGCAAGATCATCATTGGCTTTTTGCTTGCTTTCTTTGCCATGTTTTTGGCATGGGGAGTCAGTAAAATTGCGTTTAATGAGATGTTGGCGACAGTGGATGCAATTTCAACGCCCAATGTAAAATTACGGCTGGTTAACCAGGTTTCCAGAAAGGTTGCCAGTCTTGACCAGCAGCAGAAAAATATTGCTTTCAGTTCTCCGGGTAAATACAAGCAGTTTTTTAAAGATTCCAGGCAACTCAGGTTATTGCTGGATTCTTTAGGGGATATGTACCATAGCGATCCTGTACAGCATAAACGGATAAAATCGATAGGACAGTTGCTGGTAGAAAGGGATAAACAATTTATCAACTATCTCAAAGTGAGGGAAGGGCTGGTGAACAACAAATCCTTTGATCAGGAAGTGCAGAAGCTAAATGACCTGGTAGATAAAGGGCCGCAGCAGGACAGTACGATCGTGACCACAGAAAAAAAGACTTCTACGGTAACAATCCTTCCTGTGGATGAAACAAAACCAAAAGGCTTTTTGAGCAGGCTGTTCGGCAAGAAAAACGAGGAAGAAAAAGCAAACCAATCCTACCAGGTTACCAATGAGGAAAAGGTAAAAAGAGATACGATAGCCTTAGCTGAAGGAACGAAAATGGCACAGGGACTGGAGGAGTCTTTACGCAGCATAGCAAAGGAACAGCAGCTTAAAAGCGCACGTTTTCTGAACAGGGAGGCTGTACTGGCCAATGCAAATGATGCATTGATCCGCCAGATGCTGGATATCCTGAGAAAAGTGGAAAGTGAAGCTGTTGCACAGATCGAGCATAATGGCATACAGGCAAAAGCGGTAGTAAATACGGGTATTACCAGGATTAGTTTTATTATGATTGGCTTTTTTCTGCTAACCGTTATCTTATTGTACCTTATACTGACAGATATTACGAGAAGTAACCTTTACCGGAAGGAACTGGAGGCTGCAAGGGATGAGGCTGAATACCATGGAATGGCAAAACAGCGATTTCTTTCTAATATGAGCCACGAAATCAGAACACCGTTGCAGTCTATCATCGGCTATGCGGAGATCATCAGGAACCAGGAGCACCCTCAGTCGAAAGACATTGAGGCCATCTACCGCTCTTCTGAACATTTATTGCAGATTGTCAATGAAATACTGGATTATAACAGGATCATCTCCGGAAAATTCACTTTTCAGCAAAGGCCTTTTAACATCAGAGAATTACTGGAGGAAGTGGTCTTTGTGATGAAACCACAGGCAGAACAGAAAGATTTACGGATGTCAACTGCAATAGAGCTTCATGATATAGACTTTGTTGAAGGAGATCCATTCCGGTTAAAGCAGATCTTATACAACCTGCTCAGCAATGCCATTAAATTTACGCAAAAGGGGGAAGTGACCTTAACCGTTTTTTACAAAAAGCAACAGGACAATCTGCATTTTACCTTTATGGTTAAGGATACTGGAATAGGGTTTACAGAAGAAGAAAGTAACCGGATCTTCAATGAATTTGAACAGATCGACTCTGCCGACAAAGAAGTGATCAATAAAGCGGGTGCCGGATTAGGGCTTACCATAATTAAGTCACTGGTAGAAAATCAGGATGGCCGTATTTATGTAAAGAGCAGGCCGGGTGCCGGTAGTATATTCACTGTTTACCTCACCTTTAAAGCTGCAGAAATTCAGCTGGCCGAAAAGTTGAAACCGGAGGTCAGACAATTAAATACAAAAGATAAAGTATGGGTAGTAGATGACGACCGGCTGATACTTGATTTATGCGAGATCATATTCCATAAAAATGATATTCCTTATGTATGTTTTAATGCCCCGGCAGATGTATTGGCTGCTACCTGGGATCCGGAGGTTAAATATATGCTGATCGATATGAGAATGCCCGAAATTTCAGGACTGCAGCTTTGTCAGCTGATGAGGGAGAGGGTACCTGCAGATGTGAAATTATACGCCATGACGGCGCAAGTTCTTCCTGAGGAGCTTGAAGCTGTTCTTGAACAAGGATTTGACGGGCTGATCATGAAACCTTTCCGTGAAAACGATCTGTTGTCGATATTCAGCATGGAAGTAATTAAACAGGAAGGCCCTGTTGTTTCCGCAGTAGAACTGGACACCTCAGCCGTTGAAAAAATGACCTTTGGGGACGAAGAGCTCTTATTAAAAATATTGGGCAGGTTTAAAGAAGACAGCCAGAACGATATGGCAGAGCTTGAGCAAAGTGTATTCGCAGGCGATCTGCCTTTATCCCGGCTGATTGTTCACCGGGTAGCCGGAAGGACAGCACAAATGGGTTCAGGTCAGCTGGCGGCAGAGTTCAGGACAGCAGAACAGGAATTTGCTGAGGCAGAAGAAATGGATCAGGAACTGAAAGAAAAAGCAGCTGTGTTAATCGTAAAGCTGGATTCACTCATGAAACTGGTGGACCTGAAAATTAACTGATCTTAATCAATTTCATAACGTTCCATCTTGCTGTACAACGTCTTTCTGTCGATGTTTAGCAATTTTGCAGCTTTTGATTTATTGTATTTTACCTTGATCAGTGTTTCAATGATCAGGCTTTTTTCATTACTTTCATTGATGGCTTTAAGGTCTGATCCGTTATGTTTAGGGGCTTGTTTAATTGCCAGGATCATTTCGTCAGGAAGAGATTCAGGTGCTGCGGTATCCGTAGGCGTTAATAAAACCATTCTTTTAATCACATTTTTTAATTCGCGCAAATTACCGGGCCAGTCGTATTGCAATAACAATTCTCTTACAGGAGCAGAAAGATGCTGTACATTTCTGCCCAGTTCCGCATTGGAGAGTTTAATGAAATGATCAATAAATAATTCCAGGTCTTTACCACGGTCGCGTAAAGCAGGCAGCAAAATTTTAAATTCATTTAGACGGTGGTACAGGTCTTCACGAAATTCTCCATTTTGTATGCTGTTTAGCAGATCGTCATTGGTAGCCGTGATAATACGGACATTAACGGGGATTTTTTTTGTACTTCCCAAAGGTTGTATCACCCGTTCCTGTAAGGCCCTGAGTAATTTAACCTGTACTTCATAACTGAGGTTTCCTACTTCATCCAGAAACAGTGTTCCGCCTTCGGCAGTTTCAAACTGTCCTTTTTTGTCATTTACAGCACCGGTAAAGGCTCCTTTTACATGGCCAAATAGTTCACTGGCAGCCAGGTCTTTAGAAAGGGCACCGCAATCAATCGCTACAAAGGGCTTTGCACTGCGTTTACTTTGTGTATGGAGGGTTCTGGCGGCATATTCTTTACCGGTTCCGCTTTCTCCCTGGATAATAACAGACATATCTGTAGGCGCAACCAGGTCTATATGTGCATAAAGTTTGTCTGCCGTAGCACTTTTTCCTTTGATAAAATCTTCATGTTCTATAGAAACCACCTTGCTGTTCTCTGGTTTTTTTTCCAGTGAACCAGTGATGATCATCAGTAATTCGTCGGGATTAACCGGTTTTGTGATATAATCGATAGCCCCGAGCTGTATAGATTTCACGGCAGTACGGACATCGTTAAAGCTGGTCATGATCACAACGGGACATGTCGATCCATTTTCGCGCAAATGAGCAAGAATATCCAGCCCCGTGCCGTCAGGAAGGCGGTAATCTATCAGCAGCAGGTCAAAAGTTTCCTGTGCCAGAACTTTGAAGGAATTTTTTACATCGTGGACGATAATAGGTTCATAGCCATGCTTTTTAAGAAAGCCTTCTAACAAGGTTGAGAATGTTAGATCATCTTCAATAATAAGTATTTTCGCCATATGTATCTGAATTGATATAATGGCAAAAATACAAAAGCCGGAGGACTTCCGGCTTTTATATCTTTATATTTTACTTATGGTTATCAATTATTGCAATACAGTACCGTCTTTACCAACTTTCAAAAAGGCAACTTCCTGTCCTTTTTTAACATTTACCTGGTAATAGGCGGTTTTATCTGCTTCGGTGATCAGGAAGGCTGTTGTTGGCGTCCACTCTTTATAAGCATCTGCTTTTAACGTAGTTTGTACCGGCGCTGGCAAAGCTTCCAGTTTAACAGGAACCTTTGCAGAACTATCCTGTTGAATAACTATAGCGATTGGGGTTCTAATTTCATTTGCTTTTACTGTTGATACTCCTGCGAAGGCTAATATAGCTGCTGATAAGATGAAATTTTTCATGTTGTTCTTGTTTTAAGTGAAAATTTGTATTCAGTAATTCTACTAACGAAGGCTTAAAATGATGCCGTTATGCCAAAGATGGAGCATTGTACTTTAAATCAGTTGGTTGAGGATAACTAGTGCGAAAAAGATTGCTTACTTTCTCTACAGTATGCCCCATATAACTGCATTTTAAAGAACAAAACTGGTTGGGATACGTTATAAGGCTATCATAACATTTAATTGGAAAGCCATGACTTATAAAGACATTTTAAACACACTTGTTGATCATACTGCCGATACCTATAAACGCTATCTGGAATCCAAGATCGCAACCCTTGATAGTACTGATGGTTTTTTTCATGATCAGACTGAACAGTACAGGGCAGAATATGATAAACTGGAAAAAAAGCTGGTGGCATTGCTGGCTATTGTAAAGAATGATGATGCTATCCATGCAGAGGTACCTGATAATTTCTTAGCCGATTTTATCAAATAAGATCTTTTACAGGATCTAAAAGTTATAAGATTTGACCAGTAAATATTTAGGATTTATCAATACCTAAATCTTTTCTTAGCTTTGTGCTTAATATGTTGTCTAAGAAAACAAAATATGCCATTAAAGCACTGGTGGCTTTGGGCAAAAACGTAGAAAATCCTCCTATGCAAATCGTGCGATTAGCAGAACAGGAGATGATTCCCAGGAAATTTCTGGAACAGATTTTACTTGACCTGCGTAATGCGGGTTATCTGTACAGTAAAAAGGGGGCAGGCGGAGGTTATAGCCTGAATAAAAATGCGGCAGATATTTATCTGACCGATATTCTCAGGATCACTGACGGACCGATTGCCATGGTTCCTTGTGCGAGTATCAAATTTTATCGTAAATGTGATGAATGCCATGATGAAAAGACCTGTGGTATCAGAAAAACATTTATTGATGTAAGGGATGCCACGCTGGAAGTGCTTTCAAAGACTTCAGTGGCTGATGTAATCGCACGTGAAAACCTGGATGAGATTATCAATTAAAATTATTTTAAAATAAAGACTACTATTTCGATAGACTTTTATATATTTGTATTGTTATACAATTATATAAACCTTTAAATAGTCGGTTATGATTTTAAATAAAATAAAAAGCAGCATACAGGAGCCCCGTATTACCTTAGTTGGAGCTGGACCTGGTGATCCTGATTTAATTAGTTTAAAAGGTGTAAAGGCACTGAACACAGCCGATGTGGTACTTTATGATGCCCTGGTTAATGGAGCGCTGCTCAATCATGCCCCGGAGCATGCCATCAAAATATTTGTAGGAAAACAATCTGATGATGAATCATTCTCTCAGGATGCTGTAAATAAATTAATGATTGATTATGCGCTGAACTACGGACATGTGGTTCGTTTGAAAAGTGGTGATCCATTTGTCTTCGCCCGCGGCTTTGAAGAAATAAATTTTGCAGATTCTTATAATATCCAAACAGAGATTGTTCCGGGTATATCTAGTGCTACCGGAGTACCGGGATTACATAAAATACCAATGATCTATGGTGACCTGAGTGAAAGTTTCTGGGTTCTTTCAGGAACAAATGCAAAAGGTGAAATTTCTGCTGATCTTAGGGGTGCGGCGAAATCGAATGCAACGATAGTTGTATTAATGGGGATTGAAAAGATCTCGGAAATTGCAGCCATTTTTAAATCAGAAGGAAAAGAAAGATTGCCTGTTGCAGTGATAGAAAACGGTTCAACCCATGAGGAGAATATTATTGTAGGCATTGTAGATACCATAGCTGAATTGATTGAGGATCATGAAATTACGTCACCTGCCCTGCTTGTTTTTGGAAATGTGGTTTCTGTTCATCCTGCTTTTGACAGGATCAGGGATTTTTATGCGGTATTAGCTGAAGGGTAATTTTCGAAATAAAAAAAACAGGTTTATATCAGGATATGAATTAAAGCCAGGAGGAAATTCCTGGCTTTTTTAATTTATAGTTACGTTAAAACATTACCTTAGTGGGCCGCTCATGATGTAGCAAAGACCAAAGTATGCTCTTGTTCCGAACACTATTTTCTGTTATTCTGGTATTCAGTTTTTTGGCGCTGTACAGTTCGCCTGGTGTGCAGCATATTCAACCTCATTTCAGTATTCCCTATTACGAGAAACTGATCATTCATTACCGGTATGATAAGCCGGATTCTGCACTGTTTTTTGTTGGGTTAGGATTGAAACTCGCTAAAAAAAACAATGATCAGGAAGGATTAGCCAGAATGCTTAATCAGCTGGGAATGATGGAAGATAATGCTGCAAAATCTGAATTTTCAAGAATGAAATACCTGAAAGCGTTGGGCATCTATCAGTTATTGAACAACAAAAAAGGAATTATTGAGGAAAATATAAGATTGGGTTCTGTAGAGCATGCGGTTGGTAATTATGACAGGGCAATCGGCTACTTTTTATATGCGTTAAAGCTCAGTGAAAAAACCGGAGACCAGTTCGGTATTATGGAGTCATACGTTTACTTAGGTCGCGTGTATGCTACTCAGCATAATTTAAATAAAGCCCTTATTTATTATCACAAAGCTGAAGCCATTAGCGGGTCTTTACCTTTTTCAAGTGTAAAACTCAACCTGTATGCTGATCTGGGATTAGCTTATGATGAAAAAGGCGATCTGGCAAAAGCAACTTCCTATTATGAAAAAGGAATTGCGCAAAGTAACTTTCCTGAAATGATGGGTCTAAATATTTCGCTGACCAATGGCCTGGCGGCAGTTTATGCAAAATCTGGCGCTACCGGAAAGGCTATTGAGCTGGAACAAGGGGCCCTGCAAAAATCAAGGAAGATCAAGAACGTGATACGTGAATTTGTAAGTTTGAATGCGCTGGCAGAAAGCTACAAACCCATAAACCCTGGTATTTCTTTGACCTATTTTCAGGAGGCCCTGGCTTTGGCGAGAAGTAAAAAAGCTAATAAACAGTTGTTGGATATCTTGTCAAAGATAGCAACCCTACAGGCTGATCAGGGAAATTTCGAAGCGGCTTATCTGGCCAAATCACAGCAGTATAGTATCGCCGATAGTGTTTATTTTAAAGAGATGTCTTTGAAGATCGCTAATCTGCAGGCACAGTATGAACTCAATCAAACGCATGGTAAAATCCAGGAACTCAAATTTATCAATAGCAGGCAGGTGCTGGGGCAGAAAGTTATGCTGGGAATTACGGCCGGAAGTGTAGCCTTGTTATTGGGTTTGGGTTTTTATTTTTTTAAGATGAGAAACCTGAACCGGTTGCTGAATAAATCTAATGCAGACCTGGTGGAATCCAGTCAGGTAAAGGATAAGTTGTTTTCTGTTGTCGGCCACGATCTGAGAGGCCCTCTCGCCTCCGTAATCAATATGATCGATATGATCAACAGGGGCTGGCTTACCGAAGAAGAGCGAACGCTAATGATGGGGAAGCTGGCTGTTCAGTGTAATGCTTCGATGGAAACGCTTAATCTGTTGTTGAGCTGGGGACAAATGCAGCTGAAGGGAATAATGATTAACCAGGTGAATCTGTTGCCGAAAACTATTATTAACAGGAACATATCCCTGCTTGCAGATGCAGCTGCACAAAAATCAATAACCGTAGAAAAAAATATCGCAGCCAACCTGCGGGTGTTTTGTGATGCAGACCATTTAGACTTTCTGATCAGGAATATATTATCCAATGCGATTAAGTTTACCCCTTTGGAAGGACATATACTGATCTCCATCAGCCAATATGCTGATCAGGAGGTTCTTTTTTCGGTAAAGGATAATGGAGTAGGCATTGAGCCCGAAAGGCAAAGTTCTATTTTTAGTGCCAATGTGATAAGCACTGTAGGAACAAATAACGAAAAAGGAACAAGCCTGGGCCTGGTGATGTGTAAAGAGTTCATTGTGGCCAATGAAGGAAAGATCTGGATGGAAAGCAAAGCGGGGGAGGGGTCAGAATTCTTTTTTACACTGAAAGGAAAATATGAATAATCAACAACTATTTTTTAATAATAACGTTTGAAAACTAATAAATTAACTAACAAAATATGAATAGAGTAAAAAATAAAATTGCATTAAGGGGGATATTAAGTTTCATTTTTATCGCGTGCCTTGGGTTAAGTTCTTTTGCACAAAAGGCCAACTGGCAGAATCTTGATTTGAAAACGGATACGGTGTTTGGGATCAGCACTGAAAAAGCATATGCAGAATTGTTAAAGGGTAAAAAATCAACTCCTGTTCTGGTAGGCGTTTTAGACGGGGGTGTAGATGTTAATCATGAAGATCTGAAAAGTGTGATATGGTTGAACAAAAAAGAGAAACCTGGTAACGGTAAAGATGACGACAAAAATGGATATGTAGATGATATACATGGATGGAACTTCTTAGGCTCGGCCAAGGGTTCGGTAAATCATGAAGCATTAGAGCTAACCCGTATTTTGCGCAGGGATAAGGACAGGTTTGCCAATGTGACTGCTGCAACGGTAAAACCGGCAGATTCAGCTGATTATACACAATACCTGAGGGCACAGGCAGATTTCGATAAACAAACTGCAGAGGCTAAAAATGCTGTAGAAAATATTGGCGGTCTGAAAAATGTTTTAGATGCAATGGTTAAAAAAATGGGTAAGGAAAAACCAGAGTTGGTTGATTTTCAAAATTATAAAACCGAAACCGATCTGGAAGAACGCTTAAAGAAGATTATGGTTTCACAGTTGCAGCACAGCACTTATGAAAACTTCTATGAGTCTCAGATCGTGAAAGGTCTGGACCACTATAACGACCAGCTGAAATATAATTTGAATCTGGATTTTGATCCAAGACCAGAGCTGGTTGGAGATAATTATGCGGATGATCAGCAAAGGGATTATGGAAATAATGATGTAACTGGCCCGGATGCAAGTCATGGAACCCATGTATCGGGAATTATAGCTGCAGACCGTACCAATAATTTGGGTATCAAAGGTGTTGCCGATAATGTAATGATCATGAGCGTACGCAGCGTACCTGATGGTGATGAACGTGATAAGGATGTTGCAAATGCTATTCGTTATGCAGTAGCAAATGGCGCAAAAGTATTGAATATGAGTTTTGGAAAAGCTTATTCATGGGATAAAAAAGCAGTGGACGAAGCAGTTAAGTATGCGATGTCTAAAGATGTATTGCTGGTTCAGGCGGCGGGTAATGACAATCAAAATATTGATCAGTCGAAAAATTTCCCTAATCGTCAGTACCTTGACGGAGGTGTTGCATCTTCTTATATTGTAGTGGGTGCTTCCGGGCCCACAGACGACAAAACTTTGAAGGCAAGTTTTTCTAATTATGGCAAAACAGCGGTAGATGTATTTGCCCCTGGTGTACAAATTTATTCTACCGTACCGGGATCTAAATATGAAGCTTATGATGGTACCAGTATGGCCTCACCGGTAGTAGTGGGACTGGCGGCACTGATCAGATCATACTATCCAAAATTAACTGCTGTACAGGTCAAAGAGATCATTTTAAAGTCGGTTGTTAAAGTTAATCACAATGTAGATGTGGAACTTGACGAAGAAGGTACAAATTCTAAATCTGTACCTTTTGCTGACCTTTGCGTTACAGGTGGTATTGTAAATGCTTATAATGCATTGAAAATGGCTGCTGAATACAAATAAAAAAGCCTCATCGTAATTTTTATAAAAAAGCAAGCCTTTCCGTAAGAAAGGCTTGCTTTTTTATAAAAATTACTGATATTACCTACCTTAAAAATAACCTGCTGGTACGAATGACTGCTCTCGATGACCTTTTTCAATTCTCTCCTGTTCCCATGTGGGTTTACGATGCTAAAACCTTTAATTTTTTAGCCGTAAATCAAGAAGCTGTCAAGACTTATGGTTACTCCAGACATGAATTTTTAATCATGAGCGCACTGATGCTCCAGCCTGAAGCTGATTACAATAAAGAGCATGTTCAGCATATCAAAAAGAATGGGGAAGTTATCCTGGTAAGCATCAACAGCAATACTATTGAGTACGAAGGCACCTCTGCCGTACTGGTTGCTGCTGCGGATATTACCTCAAGGGTAAAAGCTGAACAGGAAGCTGAAGATCGTTACAATATTATCTCTAAGGCAACCAGCGATACGGTATGGGACTGGGACCTGAAAACTAATAAAATTGTATGGAATAAAGGTATAAAGGGCATATTTGGCTACAAAAATTTGTTAGATAATACCACAACAGACAGTTGGTGGGAGATGAGGGTTCATCCGGATGACAGGGAAAGGATAACCGGAAACATTAAAAAACATGTCCGTGATAAAGTAGAGCGATGGCAGGAAGAATACCGTTTCTGCTGTGCTGACGATTCTTATAAATACGTACAGGACAGAAGATTTATGGTTTTCGATGAAAACGGTATTTCTACACGTATCATTGGCAGTATACAGGATATCTCTAAACGTAAAGAAGAAGAGCAATTATCCAGGCTGCAGGCATCTTTACATTTACAAGAAATTGAAGCACAAAACAAAAAGTTCAAAGAAATTGCCTGGATACAATCACACCTGGTCCGCGCACCTTTAGCCAGGGTAATGGGACTGGTTGATCTGCTGAGAAATTTCGTTCCCGGCGACAATAAGGACGAAATTTTGCTTCACCTGGTCAATTCTGCTAAAGAGCTGGACGCTATCATCATTAATATTGCAGATAAAACTCCTTAAAGCAGGATCAGTACTGATCTATTGTTAAAATAATTGTCTGGAAACCTGATGTTCATCCAATAAACACAGCATCTCATACTTATACTCATTCATCAGATCGTAATTTTCCAGTTCCATATAAATCTTAATCAGCAGGCTAAACATCGGTAAGGCACTCAATACTACTTTGTTTCTTTTGAAAAGGACCAGGCATTCCTGTGCATGGTCAATGGCAATCTCATATTCTTTTCTGTTATAGGCTTGCTGCGCCTGCAGCATCATAATCAGGGATTCGAGATATTTAGTGAGCTGCGAATGATTTGTGCTGACTAAATGACGGGTGATTTTTTCAATCTGATCTGCTTTTTTTCCAGGAAAGACCCTGGAAACAAATATGCCGTGTAAAGCTAATGCATAGAGTGTGAGGTTATTTCTTTTCAGAAATTCTTTTGGGTGATGCGTCACCATACTTTGAATGATCTGGTTGCCAGAACGGCTGTCGCCGGAAAAAGTATTCACCAGGATCATCAGTACAAAGGAAATTCCTGTACTGGCACTCATTGGATGGCTGGAGTGAATATCAAATGGATTTTCTCCATTTTTAAATTGTTCTATCTGCTGAAGCAGTTCTGAATGTACGGGCGGTTTAGCACTAATCTTCGCATACATGATTTCCAGTGCCTGAACTGGGCTGATAATCCATTTATGGTTATCCAGTGTACGTAATTTATCAATAGATTTTTTAATCCCTTCTTTATTCAGTCTGATCACTTCCAAAATACCCAGTATAGAGTGATAAATAAGCAGGTGTTCATCATTTTTTGCAATATCAATCAGGGCAAGTACTGCTTCATTGTAACAGGAATCGATAAAATCAAAATTGAGTAATTTAGAGATGATGATCTCATGGAATTTATCTTCCTCCAGTATCCTGATAATATCTGTATTAAATTTTGATCTGTATTTAATTTCTTCTGCAATGAACAGGATCAGGTAATTGGTTTCAAAGCTGCTCAGATTTAATTTGAAGAAGGCTTTGAGGGAATGGAAATTCCCTGTTTTAATTAAAAACCGGGTTGCCCACTGCAATAGCTGGAACCTGACCTGGTTGTAGTCGTACTCTGTATTGATATAGTTGAAAAAATCTTTATTTACCTGAAGATGAAATTTCTCCAGTATTTCCACAAAGAGAAAGTATTCAAACATATGGGGGTGCAGGAAGCGCACAAACTCTTTTGGATGTGAATTTTCTGATCGTTTTTCCTCCATTAAGATGCCATCCGCAAGTAATTCCATGTAAGCATTTCTGAAAGCCGAAAGTTCTGCGATCAGGGAGTCTTTGGGCACAGAATTGGAGTGCTTACCATAGCCGGTAAGCTGTATGACTTTTTTTAGAAATAGGATTTTTTCTGTGTAATAGTTAGACCGGTATATTTTTTCCTGGATGAACCGGGAAACGAGTTCGTAAAATGTAATATTGGTATAATAATTAAAATCAGGATCTTCTTCTTTCAGCTGATAGTAAAGCTGAATATGGAAGGGAAATTTAAGCTGCGACTTTAGTCGCGGGTTAATCTCTTTTTTATCCAGATAATTGATTCTGGAAATAATGATATCTACTTCTTTTTCGGAAAGGGGAGGAACATTTGACAATTCATGGAGGTTGAAGTAATTTCCAGGGAACCACTTGGATTTCAGAAAAGAGGAATGGCGCATTCGTTCATAAAACCTTGTCCAGGTAGTTGAGCGCATGCTCAGGATCAGTTTTATATTTTTGTAATCTTCCAGTGAACAGATCAGGTTGATGATATTATCAAATAAAAGGGTCTTTTCTTCTTTCCTTAAAACGAGCTCTGCAAAGCCATCTATGATGATGATGAATTTACCTCCATGTATAGACTGAAGGGTATTAATATATTCCAGCGTATTTTCTTTAGGATCTATCTGCAGCTGAATTTTAAGCTGTTCCTCCAGGTTGAAACTATTGACTTCTGAATTGAAAAAATTGTAAGCTTTAATAAATAATACACCCGAATTTTCATAGGTAGCATCAGGTCTGTAAAATAAATTTTCTGTTAAATGACTCAGCAGAATTGTTTTTCCGTAACCGGGCTGTGAAACGAGACTGGTGAAAATATAATCACCATTGTAGAAATCATCAAAGTCGTGCTCTGCGAATTTCCGGCCGATGGTCATTTCATAAGGAATGCCGGAGCGGTTCCTGATGGTTTTCAGCGTAAAATGAGTAATCTTATCGGCCTTTTCTTTTAGTATTTCCCATTCATCAGCCAGCTCATCGGTGTCTGCGCTATCCTCCGGACCGATACCAGCAAAATCAACATATTCAGCAAGAGTGGTTAAAGTGAACGTGGAAAATTTATGTTTAACTACGGCAAAGCCGAATAATCTTTTAATTGTTGTTTCACTTACATTTTTATTTAAATGCCGGCTGATCTCGATCGAAATTCTCTTACAATCTGCAGGGGTAATGAATCTGATGCCACATTTTGACAGAATCAGGCTTTTGAGTTCATTGAGCCGGGTATTGTATTCCATGGTTCGGTAAGTCAGTTGGTAAATAATAGCTAATCGGTGCCGATTTGGAACCAATATACACATATACGTGCTAAGTGAACAGAAAGGTTTCAAATAAAAACATTAAAAATTTTAAGTCTGAATAGGGTAACGCCTTCTATTGGTCACTAAACCCTTATAGCGTATATTTTCTGCAAGAGAAAAAAGAAAGTGAACAAAATGAATGAAATCGGGGCTGATTTCCTTTTGGTGTAATGAATGATTTGAACGCTTAAATAGCTGTCTGCTATACTTAAAATTGCCGTAAATATTGCTGTAAACTCTAACGCGCCCTGTATGAAATGGATTTCTACTCCTAAAGAATTTAAAAACTACCTTTACTTACTTGTTCTCATAACTCTAACGTTATTTAAGCTGCCATCGTATGGTCAGACTAAAAATTATGCTACTGTTACTCCATCTACAGGAGCAATAGCTTACTATAACGTACTTGGAGTTGCTAACCAGCAGGCCACGCCCAATGCGGGTTCGGTAACCAACCCTGGGAATGCCAGCGCCAATCCGTCGGTTAGTCCGGCAGTGCTGTCTGCAAATTATCTCAATGTTCTTGGATTGGTGAGCGCAGAGGGAGAGGCCTACATTGAGTTAAAGTATGCAGCTCCTGTCGCGGCCGGCAAAACTACTTATGTACGTTTTGATCAGCCTACCATTACAGGAATAAGCCTGGACCTGCTAAATACTATTGGGGGCCTTACAGGGCTTTTTAAAAATAACCTGGTAGAAGTTGATGCCTATACAGGGGCTTCAGCAGGTGTGGATGGTACAATGATCCCTGCCGCAAATGTAACTACTACTATAGTAAGGGATGCTGCAGGGCTCAATTACTTTGCCGTAACCTCTTCAAGTGCATATAATGCGGTAAGGGTACGATTGAGGTTCAAAAGCAATCTTTTAGGCCTGGCATTAGGTTCTGCTATTAATATGAATGTGTATACCGCATTTAATGTAAACACAGATAATTGCGGAACTTCTATTTTTACAGATCTTGGTGCATCGTCTAATTTAAATGTTTCATTAACCTCACTGGTTACCAATCCCGAACGTGCGATAGATGGTAATACAGCAACTTTCTCACAGATACAACCCGGACTGATTGGTTTGGGTTCTTCAGTTTCACAAACAATTTATCTGAATGGCCTTTCTGGTGCAGGCGACGTTGCGAAAGTATATCTTTCACAGCCTGGCACAGTATTAAGTGTTAATGTTTTACAAACAGTTACTTTACAGGCATACAATGGAAGTACGCCTGTGGGGGGCGTACAGGCTGCAAGTGGATTGCTCAATTTGCAATTACTCAGCTTAACAAACAATAATCCGGTACCCGTCTTTTTTACTCCCGGGGCACCATTTGACAGGATAAAGATTTCCATTGACAATACACTGTCTGTTGGGGGGAATATTCTTTCCGGTGGATTGAACATAAACGAAGTACAGCGTACAGTAACGGCTCCTATCCTTGCCGGAAAAACAAACGGCGCTTTAAGCATTTGCGGTGGAAGCACGCTTACACTTTCCGCTTTAAGCTCAAATCCGGCTTATACTTATAACTTTTATAAAAAAACAAATAATGTAACTACGCAGGTTGCCGCGGCAACAGCAAGCACCTATACAGAAACAGGGCTGGCTGCCGGTACCTATACCTATTATATATCGGCACAGAAATCTGGCTGTGCGGGTGAATCTGACAGGGACAGTGTGTTAGTCACTGTTAATCCTACCCTTGTATTTGCTGCTACTACATTAACTAATGGCTCAGCAGGTAAAATTTATTCCAAACAAATTACACCGGCAAGCGGCGGTATCCCAGGTTATACTTATGGGCTGGCAGCCGGAAGTGTCCTGCCTGGCGGATTAACTATATCCCCTGCGGGTTTAATCAGCGGAACGCCTTCTGCAGCTGGTACGTTTAATTTCAACCTGACAGCTACTGATAGTTTTGGTTGTATAAAAACTGCCAGTTATACTTTCATTATAACAGCGACCCTGACATTGCCAACGGCCGTTTTACCTATTGGTACAGTAGGGACGGCTTATCCTTCAACATCGCTTCCTGCGCCTACAGGTGGAAGTACACCATATACTTATGCTGCGGTAAATATGCCCGCAGGCTTAGTACTAGATCCGGCTACTGGTCAGATCACGGGAACACCTACAGTTTCAGGAACTTTTGTTGTGCCGGTAACAGTAACCGATGCAGATGGAAACACCGTAACCTCTAATTTCACGATTATCGTTAGAGATCCGCTGGCTTTACCATCCGCTACACTATCGGCAGGAACTACAGGTGTTGTTTATCCAACACAGATTATTCCTTCGGCCACGGGGGGAAGCGGAGTTTATACGTATACCGCAACCAACCTGCCTCCGGGCTTAACCTTTAATCCTGTTACCAGGGAAGTTACAGGGACACCTTCACAATCCGGTACTTTTACTTTTCCTGTAAATGTGAGCGACAGTGAAGGCCGCACGGCTTCTTCAAATTATACCATTGTAGTTAAAGATCCGCTGCTGCTTGGTACTATAACCCTGCCTAATGGTACAGTGGGCGTAAATTATCCTGCGCAAACTATTCCGGCGGCAACAGGAGGCACGGGTCCTTATACCTATGCAGCAACCAATGTTCCCCCGGGTTTAACTTTTGATCCCGTTACCCGGCAGATCAGTGGAACACCTACGCAGTCAGGAACGTTTACGATCTCTGTAACCGTAACTGATAGTAATGGCACTTCTACAACTCTACCTTATACATTAACCGTAAATGGAACGCTGGCACTTGGACAAGCCACTTTACCTGATGGAACAGTAGGTACTGCTTATACTTCACCTGCTTTACCTGGAGTAACAGGGGGAACTAGTCCATACACTTATACAATGGCTAATCTGCCAGCGGGTTTAACTTTTAATCCGGCTACGAGAGTAATCTCAGGAACACCAGCTGTTGGCGGTAGTTTCACTTTAACTATGACCGCAACTGACAGCGGAGGGCTAAGTACCAGTACAGATTATACGCTGAATGTGAATGTAGGTGATCCTGCTGTTGCAGGAATGACCATCTGCAGTGGCAACGCTGCTACCTTAAGTGTGTCAAATCCTGTAAATGGGGTGACTTATAATTTCTATTCTGCTACTGGTAATACGCCATTGTTTACCGGCGCCAATTATACTACGGCAGTATTAACCCAAACTTCTACCTTTTATGTTCAGGCTGTTTCTGGAACTGCTGTTAGTAACCGTGTTGCGGTTACCGTAACGGTAAACCCCTCACCAGATACACCGACCGTAATTACTAATAATGCAACCATCAGCAGTGGACAAACTGCAACCTTACAGGCAACTGCTGCTTCAGGTTCTACTATTGAATGGTATGCCGCAGCAACAGGTGGCGTTGCCTTGACAACCGGTGGCAGCTTCACTACTCCAGCACTGACCGTAAGCACTACCTATTATGCAGCAACAGTTAACACTACAGGTTGCCCTAGTTTAACCAGGGTGCCTGTATTGGTAAATGTGCTGGGCGTTGCAGCTAATCCTAATTGTAATGCCGCTGCAACACAGCAAAGCGGCATTACTGGCCTGTTATGCGTAGGTTGTAGCATACAAAATCCTGGAAATTCTACTGATGCAGATCCTGCTAATTTTACTCAGATCAGGTTAACTGTTGGTGTAGGAGCTACCGGCTTTCAGACTTTAATTTTCCAAAGACCTGGTGCGGCTACAGATAGTATCCGCCTGGATTTGGAAACGCCTACAGGTTTAGCAGACCTCTCTGCTCTCGGCGGTATCACCATCAATATTATGAATGGTAATACAATCGTAGGAAGTTATGCAGTAACCAATTCACTGGTAGGCCTTAGTTTATTATCTGGTAACAGGTTTAAAGCTACGGTTCTGGCAGGTGCTGCCTATGATAGGGTACAGGTAAGCCTTAATCCACTGGTTACGGCTATCAGCAGTTTGAATATTTATGGCGCACAGGTTATTTTACCTAATCCTACACTGCTTTCTAAAAACCAGACCATATGTTCTGGATCTACAGCAAGTTTAAGCGCCACTGCCCAGGGAGGCACAACTTTAACCTGGTATAGCAGTGCAACAGGCGGAAGTGTGCTGGCTACAGGAGGCACCTATACCACGCCTGCACTTACTGCCACCGCTATCTATTTTATCGAAGTAAGCAGCAATGGTTGCGCCAATCCAACGCGTGTTGCAGATACCGTAACTGTTACACCGGTTGTAGCCTTGCCGGTACTAGCTACAGTAGCTCCTGTTTGTTCGGGCTCTGCAGCAGTGCTGACGGTGGATCATCCCGTGGCAGGAATAACTTATAAATGGTATGCTGATGCAGTTGGTGGTACAGCTTTAGCTACCGATCCCGTTTTCACTACACCAGTACTAACGGCCAATGCAACTTATTATTTAGAAGCTTCAAATGGAAATTGTGTCGCTGCCAGTCGTGTAGCAGCAAATATCGTGGTTAATCCACGTCCCGTATTGCCTCAGATCTCTGCGTCTGCCACTACGGTAAACCAGGGACAAACGGTTAGCCTTACAGGAACTTCAACTGATAACAATGTTGTCTTTAATTGGTATACGACTATTGATGGTACTACACCTGTATTTACAGGGCCAACTTATGTAACACCGCCGCTTACGGCAACAACAACTTTTTACCTGGAGGCTGCTTCAACCGTTACAGGATGTACTGCTCCAATGAGAGTGCAGCAAACGATTACCGTAAACGGAAGCGGCAGCCCGGTACCAGTTATATGTGAAACCCCGGTTAGCCAGACTAACGGCATTGCCGGAACACTTTCTATTTTGGCCAGGGTAGATAACCCAACACTAGCGATAGATGGGGATCAGCAAACCGGATCTACCCTTTCAATTCCGGTAGGAATTAATGCTTCTGTATTTCAGAAGGTTAATTTTACAGGTTTATCAAATGTTGGAGATACAGTACGTGTGTTATTAACTTCTCCAAATCAGTTGTTATCTCTTTCAGTACTTTCCGGAGTAATGTTAACTACTTATCAGGGGGCAACAAGTAATAATGATGGCACAGCAGTCAATAATTCGCTCATTAATCTTCAATTATTAAACGGAGGCGCGCAGGCCCTGATCAGTCTGGTTCCAACAGCTCAATTTGACGGACTGGAAGTAAGACTAAATTCAGGAATAGTGGGTGCCTTATCTGCTATCAACTTTAATTATGCAAGAAGAATAACTACCGCTCCGGTTGTGGCAGCAGATTCAGTAACTACCTGTACCAATACTACGGCTACTTTAACGGTGACCAATCCACAGCCCGGAATAACTTACAAATGGTATGACGCAGCGGGAGTATATCAGGGTAACGACGGGGCAACCTTTGTTACGCCTGTGGTTACTGCATCAACGAAATTCTTTGTTGAAGCCAACAGGAACGGATGCGGTGGTTCAAGAACTGTGGTAAAAGTGGGTGTTGTTCCTGCACCTCTGGTTCCTGCACTGCTTTCCCCAACAGAACAAACCTGTCAGAATGCTAACCTCGTGCTGAAAGTACAAAATCCGCAAACGGGAGTTACTTATCAATGGTATAACGGTAGTACCGCTATTACAGGTGCGACCACGTCAACATTAAGCGTTACCAATATACAGGCAAGTGCTGTATATGCTGTTGAAGCAATCAATAGCTGCGGTGCTGTGTCTGCAAGAGCAACCGTTACTGTGACCGTTGGTTCATTAACCGCACCTGTGCTGACACCTTCATCAGTTGCCATTAATTCTGGTGAGCAGACAGTGCTGACTGCAAGCTCATCTACGTCTGATTTAACCTATACCTGGTATAGTGATGCCGCATTAACCAATGTTGTATCTACACCAACAAATGGTATAAACGGAACTTTTGTTACACCAGCATTAAGTGCTACCACTAGCTATTATGTTACGGCACAGAGCAGTGCTGTGAATGGATGTTTATCTCCTGCGGCTACGGTAACGGTTACGGTAACCACGCCACCGGATCAGGGCACCGTTCCTTGTGAGCCGGCTATTAGTCAGTCGATACGTACCGGAGGTACAGTTTCATTATCAACTGTTAGTAATCCAGGATTTGCTGTAGACAACGAGATTGCGACCGGATCTTCTTTATTTATTCCATTTGGCGTAAATAGTTTTGTAGCTCAAAAAGTAAACTTCAACGGCGTGTCGCTGGTAGGGGATATGGTTAAACTGGGGATTTCTTCTCCGGCAGGGCTACTTTCACTGAATGTAGCTTCAAGTATTACGGTAACAACCTATAATGGTACAACCAGCAATAATGATGAAATGCCTATCAGCAGCTCCGGAATTAACCTGGTGTTGCTCCCTGGAGGACAAAGTGCAACTATCCAATTTACACCCGGACAAACATTTGACGGTGTTGAACTTAAACTCAACTCTGGATTGGCTGGGGCATTAACAGGTGTAAACTTTAATTATGCACAGCGAATTTTGCTGGCACCATCTGTATCGTCTGCTGCTGTAACTGTTTGTGCAGGCAGCTCGGCTACTCTTGCTGTATCCAATCCAGCAGCCGGCATTACTTACAACTGGTATCAGGGTACTACCCTGGCGGCCACCGCTGCAAATAGCTTTGCAACGCCAACCACTTTAATAGCCGGCACCTATAATTATTTTGTCTCTGCTAACCGTAACGGCTGTGAAAGTGCAAAAACACCAGTTGTATTAACAGTGACTGCTACTGCTCCTCCGGCTGTTCCGAGTGCAGATAATCCGCTTTCTACTTGTTTAAATACACCGGTCACCCTGCATGTAGACCAGATGACAGATGTTACTTATAACTGGTATGATGCTTTAACCGGTGGAAATCTGCTGGCTGCAAATACTAATGCGCTGACTACACCTGCAGGTTTAGCAGTAGGTACTACTGATTTTTATGTAGAAGCAGTAAACAGCAATTCTTGTGCAAGTCAGGCTCCGAGAACAAAAGTATCGATTACGATTAATCCGGCTGCTACGACCGGCGATCTGTCGGTAGCTGGTGCAGCCGCATCATTCTGTGCGGGATCAAATGTGAGTTTAACTGCCAGCAGTACTACAGTAACCAACCCTGTATTTACCTGGTATGCTGATGCGGCATTAGCCAATCCGGTATTTACCGGGGCAACTTTTAACCTGACTTCAATAACAGCAGGTGCTACGTATTATGTTACAGTACATGGCGATAACAAATGTGAAAATACAGCTGGTAACGCTTTACCGGTTAGTATACAGGTAAATCCTCCGGCAGTAGCTGCTGATATTACAGTTAGTGGTATACCTGCCAGTTTATGTGCCGGAACTGCTGTTACTTTAACTGCCAGCAGTACTACTGTAACTAATCCTGTATTTACCTGGTACAGCGATGCTGCCTTAACCAATGCAGTATTTACAGGTGTTACGTTTGCTACTCCACCTTTAACAGGGAATACAAATTATTATGTAACTGTACAGGGAGCTAACAGATGTCCGAACACACCTGCTAATGCCAAAGTGATTTTACTGAATGTGAACCCTCCGGCTACAGCTGCAGATATCAATGTGAACGGTATACCACCTACGGTATGTTCAGGATCGGGAGTGAGCTTAACAGCCAGCAGTACAACAGTTACTAATCCGGTATTTACATGGTATACGGATGCTGCACTAAGCAACGCTGTTTTTACAGGTGCTGTATTTAATACGCCGGCATTGACTGCAAATACAACCTATTATGTAACGGTACATGGCGATAATAAATGTGAGAATACAGCTGGTAATGCAAGTATTGTTGCCTTAAATATTAATCCTGCGGTGAGCTTCACCGGTGGGGCACTGGCCAATGGAATCGTACCTCTTCCTTATGTTGCACAATTAGGTGCCGCGACAGGAGGTACTCCGGGATATACTTATGTGGTTGCTTCGGGAAATACGGCACCTGCCGGATTGAACTTATCATCAGGAGGCCTGCTGTCAGGAATACCAACTATTGCTGGCAATTATACATTTGCAGTCACTGCATCAGACAGCAAAGGATGTAATGCAACAGCTACTTTCACGGTGAGTATCGGCAGTATAGGTATCATCACCTTACCGCCGGCAACCGTGCCTGATGGAGTTGTGGGTACTGTATATACTACGCAGACCTTACCTGCGGCGGTAGGTGGAACCGGCCCATATACGTATGTGGCTACGGGTGTACTGCCTCCGGGATTAACTTTTGATCCAACAACAAGACAGGTTAGCGGAACACCAACGCTGGGTGGTACATTTACATTCACTGTAACGGTAACCGATGCGAACGGCTTAACCGCTGCAACAAATTATATGATCAACGTTACGGTTCCTGCCCCTGCAGTTGCAGGTGTGGCAACCTGTCCGGGAAGTAGCGCAACCTTAACCGTATCTAATCCGGTAACGGGAGTAACCTATAATTGGTATGCTTCGGCTTCAGGAGGAGCGATCCTTACCAGCGGCACCAGCTTCCAGACCCCGGCGATCATTGCAGCAACTACTTATTATGCAGAAGGAGTTTCGGGAACAGCTTTCAGCAGCAGAACAGCTGCAGCTGTAACACTTAAACCAAATGCAAATGCTGCTGATATTACCGTTTCTGGTGTGCCATCTGTTGTTTGTTCAGGATCAGGTGTGACTTTAACTGCCAGCAGCACTACAGTTACTAACCCGGTATTTACGTGGTATAATGATGCTGCTTTAAGTAATGCCGTATTCACCGGAGTTGTATTTACTATTCCTTCGCTTACTGCAAATGCTACTTATTATGTAACGGTACAGGGTGATAATAAATGTGAAAACATTGCCGGCACGGCGAACATAGTTACGCTAAGTGTAAATCCTGCAATGAGCTTTACCGGTACTACATTAAACAATGCAACAGTATCTACTGCTTATAACGCACAGCTGAATGCTGCAACAGGAGGTACACCAGGTTATACTTATGTAGCTGCTTCTGGCAGTACCCTGCCTGCAGGTTTAACCTTGTCGTCAACAGGTTTACTTTCAGGAACACCAACCGTTGCAGGCAATTATAGCTTTGCAGTAACGGCCACTGATAGTAAAGGCTGTAATGCCACAGCTACATTTACTTTAAATGTGAGCAGCACCGGCGTAATTAGCCTGCCACCCGCTACTTTGCCTGATGGTATTGTAGGTACAGTATATGTAACTCAAACCTTACCAGCAGCGGTTGGCGGAACAGGGCCTTATACTTATGTGGCTACAGGATTGCCTCCGGGCTTAATCTTTGATCCGGTAACCCGTCAGATCAGCGGAACACCAACGCTTGGCGGTACTTTTACTGTAAATGAAACTGTAACCGATGCTAACGGATTAACAACCAGCACAAATTATGTGGTTAACGTTACCGTTCCTGCTCCGGCAGTTGCTGGTGCGGTGACCTGCTCTGGAACTCCTGTAACTTTAACCGTATCAAATCCGGTAGCGGGAGTAACGTACAATTGGTATGCGGCAGCTTCCGGAGGCAACGCCCTCTCTACAGGAACTACCTTCCAGACACCAGTCATCACTGCAAGTACTACTTATTATGCGGAAGGAGTTTCAGGTACGGCAAGCAGTACCCGCACACCGGTTACTGTAACCTTAAAACCTAACGCAACTGCCGCCGATATTACTGTTGCGGGCATTCCGGCCAGTATCTGTTCAGGATCAGGCGTAACGTTAACCGCCAGCAGCAGTACGGTGAATAACCCTATATTTACCTGGTATACTGATCCTGCTTTAACTAATGCAGTATTTACAGGTGCCATTTATACTATCCCCGCGCTAAACGCCAGTACAAATTATTATGTGAGTGTAAGTGGAGATAACAAATGTACAAATGCATCTGGTACAGGTTACAATGTTGTGTTATCTGTCAATCCTGCAATCAGTTATGCTGGTACAGCATTAAATAATGCCAGTACATCCAGTACTTATTCTGCGTCTGTCAATACAGCAACAGGAGGAACACCAGCATATACTTACACACTTGCTTCGGGAAGTACTTTACCAGCTGGTTTGTCTCTATCAGCAGGAGGAATAATTTCTGGAACACCAGGCACAACAGGAAATTATACTTTCTCTGTAACAGCTACAGACAGCAAAGGCTGTAATGCAACGGCTACCTTTACCGTAACCGTTGGCACTGCTCCTAATCCGCTAAACCTGCCGCCGGCTACGTTGCCTGATGGTAGTGTTGGTTCCGTATATGCTACGCAAACATTACCTGCTGCAACTGGAGGAACAGGCCCTTATACTTATATAGCTACAGGACTTCCTCCAGGATTAGCTTTTGATCCTGCAACCCGTCAGATCAGCGGAACACCAACGCTTGGCGGAACCTTTACTGTACAGGAAACAGTTACCGATGCTAATGGTGTAACAGCTACAGCAAGTTATGTGATTAATGTTACTGTTCCGGGACCAGCGGTTGCAGGGGCAACAAGCTGTTCAGGCACTCCTGTTACCTTAACGGTATCAAATCCGGTAGCGGGTGTAACATACAACTGGTATGCTGCGGCTTCTGGCGGAACGGCCCTGGCTACAGGTACCAGCTTCCAAACCCCTGTCATTACAGCAACTACTACTTATTATGCTGAAGGGATTTCAGGTACGGCAGTCAGTACCAGAACACCGGTTACTGTAACCGTAAAACCTAATGCCACGTCGGCTGATATAACTGTTGCGGGTATACCTAACAGCATTTGCTCAGGATCGGGTGTTACCCTCACTGCCGGCAGTACAACTGTTGTTAACCCGGTATTTACCTGGTTTACTGATGCTGCATTAACTAATGCCGTATTTACGGGGGCAGTGTATAACATCCCTGCTTTAACTGCCAGCACAAACTATTATGTGAGCGTAAGCGGTGACAACAAATGTGCAAATGTATCTGGTTCGGGTTACGTTGTTGCCCTGGCCGTGAATCCTGCCCTGAGCTTTACCGGTAACTCTTTAAGTGCTACTATAGGTAGTGCTTATACGGTACAGCTTGATCCTGCAACAGGCGGTACTCCTGGTTATACTTATGGTCTCGCCTCGGGAAGTAGCCTGCCTGCAGATTTAACCTTATCTGCTTCGGGAGTAATTTCAGGAACACCTGCGGTAGCCGGCGTTTATACTTTCTCTGTTATTGCTATAGATAGTAAAGGCTGTTCTGCAACAGGCACCTTCTCTATCAGTATAGGAACAGTAGCTCCGACAGCAATAAGCCTGCCTCCGGCTGTCTTGCCTGATGGGGTGATTGGCTCGGTGTATGTTCCTCAAACACTGCCAGCGGCAGTCGGCGGAACAGGCCCTTTCACTTATGCAGCCAATGGTTTGCCTCCTGGATTAACTTTTGATCCTTCAACAAGGCAGATCAACGGTACACCTACACTTGGCGGTACTTTCCCTGTAACCGTTACGGTAACGGATGCAAATGGTTCAACAGCCACAGGCACTTATGTAATTAACGTTACTGTACCGGCACCGGCAATTGCCAATGCAGCGAGCTGCAGCGGAAGCAGTGCAGTATTAACCGTATCGAACCCTGTAACTGGTGTAACTTATAACTGGTATGCCTCCCCATCAGGGGGAAGTATCCTGTTTAGTGGTACTTCTTTTGAAACTCCGGTAATCAACAGTACTACCGCTTATTATGCTGAAGGAACTTCGGGTACTGCGGTGAGCAGCAGAACCGCTGTAAATGTAGTGATCTCACCTGTTCTGGCAGCTCCGGTAGTGACATCTCCGGCAAGCACCTTTACGAGTATCACCTTTACCTGGGCAGCTGTTCCCGGAGCCAGCAGTTATGAAGTATCTACTGATGGAGGCAACACATGGCAAAACCCTAGTTCAGGTACGTCAGGTACTACCCATCTGGTTTCCGGATTGCAGAAAAATGAAAGTGTAACCCTGATGGTGAGAGCCAAAGGAGCTACTGACTGTCAAACCAGCAGTGCGGGAAGTTTCACCGGAAAAGCTGATAATCATGGCGGTGGTGATGAGGCGGGTAAAGCAGTCTTTATCCCGAACACATTTACCCCTAACGGCGATGGTAACAACGATATCTTCTATGTATACGGAAATTCAATTGCCAGTATGAAAATGAGGATATACGACCAGTGGGGCCATTTAATTTACCAGGCATCACAAATTCAGAACGGATGGGATGGAACCTACAGGGGCACTTTACAGCCAAATGGCGTATATGTTTATGTGATAGACCTGATCATGACAGACGGCACCAAAACATTGAAAAAAGGAACAGTAACACTTTTAAGATAATACCATTAACCTGACAAATAAATAATATGAAGAAACTTCTAAAGATCATCAGTTTGAGCTTGTTGTGTATGTTCGCAACTTCCAGGGTTAATGCACAGATAGACCCGCACTTCTCACAATATTATGCTAATCCGCTATGGCTTAACCCTGCGCTGACCGGCGTGATGGACGGGGACTACAGGGTGAATGTAAATGCTAAGCAGCAATGGAGTTCTATCTCCAACGCTTACCTGACCACCGGTGCCTCATTTGATGTGGCACCTACAAAAAACCTTGCTTTTGGAGCAATGATCCTTAATCAAAGCGCGGGTGCTGTGAGCTATAACTATCTCAATGCCCTTGCCTCTGCTGCCTATCGGATCAGGTTTGGCAGTGCAGGTCTGAATATGATCAACTTTGGGATCCAGGCCGGGATTTTAAACAAAAGTTTTGACCCTACTAAAGTAACTACAGGCAGTCAGTTTAATGGCGATACTGGTTTTGGTGGCGGACTTCCAGTCAATGAGACATTTACCTCTTCCAATACGCTGGTGCCGGATGTTAATTTCGGGGTAATGTATTTTGACGGAAACGGAGACAAAACGGTCAACACATTTCTTGGCGTGAGCGCCAATCACCTGACCAGGCCGATTGACCGTTTTGTGGGTGATGATGTCAGGATACCGATCAGGCTTTCTGTACATGGCGGGGCCCGGATTAAGATCAGTGACGCATTGGATATTACACCAAACGGCTTGTATATGAGACAGGGTACAGCCAGGGAAACATCCCTGGGTGCTTATGCCAACTACTTTATTAACCGTGAAACGGACCTGATGTTTGGTTCCAACTACAGGAAGGATGATGCGGCTATTGCTTACTTCGGCGTACATATAAAAAATATAGCCATTGGGGTGAGCTATGACTTTAATACCTCTAACCTGAGCCGTGCCACAGGTAGTCAGGGCGGGTTAGAATTATCAGTTTCTTTTACCAGCCGCAGAGGTATTTCAGGTCCTAATTTTTACTGTCCACGATTATAATATACCCTATGAAAGCGCTTAAAATATTGCTGATGATGTGCCTGTTTACTCCGTTGGTCCAGGCTCAGTATGTATCTAATAATAAAAAAATTGCAGACGTTTATTTCCAGAATAAGGAATATTACGCGGCTGCGGAATATTATAAAAAATCTTTACAGATCACTAATGACAGTATTGGTTTTGTAGTACCCTATGCATTTGATAAGTCCGGTAAAAAAGAAACCACTAAACGTTCGGATTATGAATATTGTGTTTATCAACTGGCAACTTCACTCCGGTTATATAAGGACTTCAGGGCAGCAGAAGCGTGGTACGCACTGGCCAGAAATTTCAGCGATCCGAAGTATTCCTTAAGTTCTTTTTTTTATGGAGAGTGCCTGCGGTCCAATCAGAAATTCCTGGATGCAATTGTTTCCTTTAAGTATTTCCTGAACAAGGATAAATCGGGTGATCTCTATGCGGAGAAAGCAAAAACAGAGATCGCTTCCTGTAATTTTGCCCTGTATGAAATGCGTTATCCAAGGCTGTATAAGTTTAGCAAGATCTTTAACCAGATCAACTCAAAAGGATCTAATTATACACCGTTCCTGATCAATGACAATTTCTATTTTACATCGTCGAGACCTGTTCCGGTAGGTAAGGGGTCGGGGGTATATGTAGATAAAAAGAATAAGTCAAAAGTAATACAAAAGGAAAACCCATTTATCAATGCGATCTATGAAGCATCCGGCAATCCGCAGGAAGAAGGCACAACGGTAAAAAGGGTAGGCGTAGTAGAGAAGGGGCGAGAATTTGCAGCCCCTGCATTTAATCCAAATGGTAAGGTCATGTATTTAACCAGCTGGACGGCTAAAGGAACCAGGAAGATCTATGAGGTGAACATCGCTGAAGGAAACGGGGCTACCTGGTCTGCACCCAAAGAACTGGGTACAGAAGTAAACGTAGAAGGTTTCAATTCAATGCAGCCTTTTATTACCAAAGATGGGAAATACCTTGTTTTTTCTTCCGACCGTCCTGGCGGACTGGGGAAATATGATCTTTGGTATTGTTTACTGCGGTCCGACGGGTCGATGGGGAATGCTGTCAATATGGGAAAGCTGATCAATACAAAAGAGGACGAAGAAGCCCCTTATTACAATAGTAAAACAAAGAAACTATTATACAGCAGTGCGGGGAAAGTAGGTTTGGGAGGCCTGGATTTCTATGAAAGCAATGGTGATTTTGCAGGCTGGTCTGAACCCAGGAACCTTGGCTATCCTTTCAATTCATCAAAGGATGATGTTTATTTTACGCCAATGGATGACAATGACACGGAAGGATATATTAGTTCTGACAGGGAATCTGTTTGCTGCCTGGAAATTTTTTATGCCAAAAAACAATTTATTACTGTGGAGGGTACTGTACTGGACTGTCAAACGGGAATGCCTTTATCCGGCGCAGCCGTAACGATGATAGATTCTCTTCAACAAATGAGGGTAATAGCCGGACATGACGGGAAATACAGGTTCAGGATCAATTCTAACCGTGGCTTCAGGTTAGTTGCAGAGAAACAAAGCTATCTCAAAAAAGGTATCAATTACTCTTATGATGAATTGGCCAAAATAGATACTTTGGTTAATCCCAGGTTATGTCTAACTGCCTATGAGATCAATAAACCGATTGTGCTGAAAGATATTTTATATGATTTTAACAGTGCGGACCTGAATCCAGGATCAACCGCCACATTGGATCAGTTATATAAATTATTGGCTGATAACCCCTCTATGGAAGTTGAACTCAGTGCACACACGGATAACATTGGAAAAAAGACTTACAATCTTGATTTATCAGAACGAAGGGCTAAGTCTTGTGTAGATTACCTGATGATGAAAGGGATAGCTGCTGCAAGAATGACCAGTAAGGGTTATGGCTTTAGTAAACCTGTTGCACCTAATCAATTTCCTAATGGAGAAGATAATTTTCTGGGCCGTCAGCAAAACAGGAGGACAGAATTTAAGATCACTAAAATGTAGCATTGCTAAATCAGGTTTTTAATCTTCTTTAGCATCTCTGCCATTTGGAATGGTTTTTCCAGGTAATCATCTGTGGGTAAATGACTCCTCCTGATGTAATCCTCGGAAAAACCACCGGAAGTCAGAATAACCGGCAAATGAGCGGTGCTTTCCCTGGTACGGATCTCTTTAAATATGGCTCTGCCGTCCATTCCATCCAGTCTGATATCCATCAGTATCAAATTGGGTTTAAATTCATCTATAATTTTGAAAATTGGTCTTCCTGTCATCAGCGGGAAGACTTTATATTTATTCTCTTCTAAAACTAACTGGATGACCTCCAGTAAATCCGGATCGTCTTCAACTACAAGTATTCTATTCATTGATTTAAAAAACTGTGCTGAACAACTTTGATGCCATGAAATGGCGGAAAGAATCGATACTTTTGTTTCTTTTATTATAATCAATCTTATGCAGTTAGACGATCAGATCAAAGCAATAGCTAATACCCTACTTCCCAGTTTTATACCTAAAGATAGTAAGGAATCAAATTTGTCTTTTCATTTTACCCTGCCTCCCGATTCCAGCTACAAAGTTTTTTTTGAAAAAGATGCCCAATCAAAATGGCAGTTTATTCGTTTCGAAGAGGCAGTGCGTTAATGATGCCGGGCAGGAATGTATTAAAAAGCAGAAACCAGTACAGCAGAAACATTAGATAGTTCCCCATTCATGCTCATTCAAGGTTTTACAATTATCATAGGGGAATTGTGCAGGAAATAGAGGAACGTTTTACCCAATATTGGTTTTTATGTGTAAGGACACATACAGTGGTGCAAACTGGAAGATATTAAGCTTATCAAAACGGTTGGATACTAATACGATACAGCGAAGCCTTATATGAGCTATTCCTGTATGGTGTATGATTTTTATTTTAACGTTTTAAAGGGGTATAGAAATTGTATAATTCTGTTCAAGCATTTATAAACTATAATTATTGCAATACTTTGGAGAATACATTTGGAAGGAATATAATTCCGCAGGATGAAGAGGCACGTTTAAAGAACCTTAAAGAGTATAAGATTCTGTATACTAAATCGGAGCCAATTTTTGATCAGCTGGCAGCTGTTGCCGCTACAATGTTTAAGGTACCACTGGCTATGATCAACTTTGTTGATAAAGACCTGGTTTGGACGAAGGCCAATCAGGAGGGAGAAAATGGCGGTGAAGTGGAAAGAGGAAGCAGTTTATGCTCCCTGGCTATTTTAAAAGATAGTGTTACTGTTTTTGAGAATATATTGACAGAACCTTTTTTGTTAACTAACCCCATGGTGGCAGGTGAATACGGACTCAGGTTTTATGCCGGAGCACCAATTACTACAGCCGAAGGCTTTAATATTGGCGTAGTCTGCGTAGCAGATACCGTAGCACGTCAATTTACCAGTGAGGATCAGTTAAACCTGGAATCCCTGGCTAAGCTGATACAGCAGGAAATACAAAAAAGGATAAATATAGCTTAAGAAATGGGGGAATTAATTGTAATTCCCTCTTTTTTTAAAATGTAGTTAAAAATTCCTTCAATAGGTTTTTGAAGGATTTTTCCTACATGGATGCCGTTATTTTCACATACGTATTTGAGGATATCCTGATAATAAAATGCAATTGAACCCACAAAGTGGCAGTCGATTATTTTATAATCTTTAAAGTCTTTAATGTTAGTATCAATAAATTCCTGAAAGCCGTCAACCAGTACTTTGTAAATGAAAGGATGGTCTCTGCGCTCATACATAAAACGGCTAAAACTGGCAAGATAGGTATTGGGCAATACTTTCTGGTATACGTTGGTGATGATCGTTTCTTTATCGGCATCAAATTGCGCTGTAAATTCTAAGCGCAGGTCTTCGGGCATTTGCTGATACAGATAGGAGGTGATCATTTTTCTTCCGAAAAATGTTCCTGAGCCTTCATCACCGAGTATGTAACCTAAGCCATAGTTACTGTCGTAAGTCATTGACCCATCCCAGTAAGAAACATTGGAGCCTGTACCCAAAATACAGACCAGTCCTTTTTCATCCCCGCAGGTGGCATAACCTGAACCAATCAAATCGTTCTCTACACTAATGTATGCGTTTGAAAAAAACAGGGATAAACCGTTTGAAATAATTTCATGTTTGTCTGGTGAAGAGCAGCCCGCGCCATAAAAATAGATCTCTTTCACATCTGTCGCAAATTCTTCCAGCATTTGTACTTTAGACAGCACTTTGTGTATATCCTGCGCGTTTAAGAAGTATGGATTAATACCCTGAGTATGAAAACTAATTGTTTTTCCTGAGTGATATCCTAACCAATCTGTCTTCGTCGACCCGCTGTCTGCTACTAAAATCATACACAAAAGTAATCATCTTCCTGAATAATTGTTAGCTTAAGATGCTTAAAACTTGATTTTTATCATTGTTTAAAAAACAATCCTGCTTTTTAAGCCTGAATATAGAGATTCAATATTTTTATTCAAGTCTGTTGACAAGATCGAGAGGATATTGTTGACAATGCATGATATTTTAATTGTGCATCCGGCTATTTTTTTAGATTTGCGGCTAGTAATAACTGTATTATGTGTAATAAGAGATCGTTTTTGGGGTTAGTTTTAATCCTGATTTGGAGTATAAGGGCACAAGCCGGACTAAAAATTGATTTTGAAGTTTCTTTTAAAGAGCCCCAGGCGCATTATGTAGAAGTGCAGATGAATATTTCTGGTCTGGCTAAAGACTATATTGATGTTAAAATGCCGGTATGGGCACCAGGGTCTTACCTGATCCGTGAGTTTTCTAAAAATGTTGAGGGTTTTGCAGCGGCAGATGGAGTGCATGTACTTTCATTTCAAAAACTTAAGAAGAATACCTGGCGTGTGTATAAGGGGAACAGCAGTTCTATACAGTTAAAATATAGGGTGTATGCTTTTGAAGTTTCCGTTCGTACCCCATTTATAGATGGCAGTCATGCTTTTTTATCGCCTACGGGAATTTTTATGTATCCGGATAAAGGATTATCACTGGAAAGCACCGTGAAAATAATTCCATTTGCCGGGTGGAGTAAAGTCTCCACCGGATTAAAAGCTATACCGGGAAAGGATTTCACCTATGTCGCTAAAAACTTTGATATTTTATATGACAGCCCGATTGAGGTAGGTAATCAGGAAGTCATTCGATTTAATGCCGCAGGGGTGAAACATGAAGTAGCGATGTATGGCGGTGGAAACTATGATGCGGAAAAGCTGAAGCTGGATATGGCCAGGATCATTGAGCAGCTAACGGCAATTTATGGAGAAAACCCGAATGAGAATTATACCTTCATTGTTCATAATTTATCAAGGGGAGGGGGTGGACTGGAACATTCCAATTCTGCTGTACTAGGTGTAGGCAGAGATACTTATGGGAGTGAGGAGGGGTATAAAGGATTTTTGAGTTTAGTGGCACATGAGTATCATCATTTATGGAATGTGAAACGTTTGCGTCCCATTGCACTGGGCCCATTTGATTATGAAAATGAAAATTATACAACTGATCTCTGGATTGCTGAGGGATTTACTGCCTATTATGAGAATAAGATCATGCTGCGCGCGGGCTTTTTGAGTCCTGATGAATATTTGTCTACCCTTATCAATGCGCTTTCTGCCGTAATGAATACCCCGGGCGCAAAAGTACAGTCTATGGCGGAAGCCAGTTTTGATGCCTGGATAAAATATTACAGGCCGAATGAAAATTCAAATAATTCAAGTGTATCCTATTATAATAAAGGTGAGATAGCAGGAATGCTGATGGACCTGGAAATTTCACATGCAACAGGTGGTACCCGGAGCCTGGATGATGTAATGAAAGCGATGTATACACAATGTAAGCTGACAGGAAAAGGCTATAGCGATGAAGAGTTCAAGGCTATGGCAGAGAAAATCAGTGGAATTAGTTTTACTGATTTCTGGGCAAAATATGTAGATGGCACCGCTACTGTTGAATACGCTAAATATTTTGGTTATGCAGGTATAAAGGTGGTGGATGCCAATGAAGGTAAAAGTATCCCTTACCTGGGGCTGGCAAGCAGAAAAACTGATGGGCACATTTACATTATTGCTGTTTCCCGCAATTCCAGTGCCTGGGTAGATGGACTCAATGTAGGGGATGAAGTGATCAGTATTGGTGATTTACCGGCAGAGGCACCGGTAGAAAGAATGGCTGCGCTACTGAGTAAAAAAGTAGGTGATGTCATTTCCGTAAAAATCAAAAGGGATGAATCAGAAATGGTTATAAAGGTGACCATAAAGGCTAATCCAAACGTGAAACTCGAACCTTCGATGGATACCCCGCCGAGTGAGATTCAGAAAAAGATATTAAGAAAGTGGATGGGGATTTAAGCCTGCAGGTTAATAAAAAAGGCGCAGGATTTAACCTGCGCCTTTTTTTATTAAAGTATGTTTTGTTAGAAAGTGAAACGAACTGATAGCCCTAAACCTGAAGCATCAAAATTTGAATCTGGTGATAACTGTATGGCTGGTTTCCAGTCCAGCGAGATATTAATAGGTGCATCTGCAAATTTATAATCCAGACCTAAAACGCCGTCAACAGAGAGATAGAGATCTGTATTGTCTGTATAGATGTATTTTGCCGAACCTATACTTCCACCAACTCCATAGTACCAGTTTAAGCCGGGCGCATTGGTAATAGGATTGTAGATCTCATACAGGCCGGTTACCCTGAAATATCTGTAACCGTCATGGGACCTGAAGTTGGCGATCAGGTCCAGCATTTTATTTTCTCCAAGCGTAGTTTTAAAAGTAACCCCGTTAGCTTCACCAAAACGTCCGCCGATAGCATTGTCATAGCCTTGTGCTTTTGAAGACGTTTGTATCGCAAAAGCCGCGATAATTGTTAAACAAAGTATAGTAAATACTTTTTTCATATGATTATTTGTTTGTTAGTGATTATGAAGCAATTATAAGCCTTTCATTAATGTATATGTGATAAGCTTATACTAGTTTCATAGTAATTGGATAAGATTAATTATAAATTTCGGTTGAACAATTATTATGCCGTTTGAGTTTTTGTTGATGTTTTTTGTAGAAAAATTAAGGCTTTTATAAATAATTAGCAAAAATGGGCCTTTGTCAATCGTAATTGTGTATAAGACAAATTCGCTTTGCGCAGAAAAATAATTTGTTAGATTTGGAATATGCTATTTCATCCGTAACTAATTTTGTTATAAATTAGAAAAGCAATTATAATTAAATAACCAAGTATATGCCAGTAACTGTCACAAGAGTATTTGATCTCCTCAAATATAATCTGGAGAAGTTTCCAAAAGATAACCTGCTCAATAGCAAGGTAAATGGAGTGTGGGAAAAGTACAGTACTCAAAAGCTTTCTGATACTGCAGACTCCCTGAGCAGAAGTTTTATTGGTTTGGGAATAACTAAAGGCTCTAAAATAGCTGTAATGTCTCATAACAGGCCGGAGTGGAATGTTACAGATTTTGCGATCACGCAGATCGGTGCACTGCAGGTGCCGCTCTATCCTACCTTAGCCGAGCATGATATTAAATTTATTCTGGAGAACGCAGAAGTAAGTATCATATTTTTGGCGGATGAAATCCTGTATAAAAAAGTAAAGGCAGTAACCGAAGCAGCTCATCTTTCTGTTAAACTCTATACCTTTGATCAGGTGGAAGGGGCGATCAACTGGATGGCCCTGGTTGATGCAGGTGCTGGTCTGGAAAGTATTGATCTGGATCCATATCGTGACGCGGTTATGCCCGAAGATACACTAACACTGATCTATACCTCCGGTACTACAGGTACGCCAAAAGGCGTCATGCTGACGCACAATAACCTGGTTCAGAATTTTAAAAATTCTGCTGCAGTGGTACCACATGATATCAAGAAAGCGGTGAGTTTTTTGCCGCTGTCGCATATTTTTGAGCGGATGCTGTTTTACCTGTACCTCTATAGCGATGTATCTGTTTATTATGCAGAGAGTATGGATACGATAGTAGCTGATATCCAGTTTGTAAAACCTAATATTTTTTGTACTGTTCCAAGGTTACTGGAGAAAGTTTATGATAAGATCATGGAAAGGGGAAAAGCGCTTACAGGTATAAAAAGAAATATTTTCTTTTGGTCGGTAGCTTTGGGAGAGAAATATGAAATTCAAAGCAGCTGGTTTTACCGTTTACAGTTAGGAATTGCCAGTAAGCTGGTCTTTCAAAAGTGGAGAGAGGCACTTGGTGGGGATATCCTTGCTATCATTTCAGGCGGAGCTGCATTAAATCCACGTTTAAACCGGATATTCCGGGCAGCAGGGATACCTGTCTATGAAGGGTATGGTTTAACTGAGACTTCTCCGGTCATTGCTACGAATCACCCGGGTGAAACTATGTTCGGAACAGTAGGGGCGGCGATTAATGGGGTGGAGATTAAGATTGCCGAAGATGGAGAAGTACTGACAAGGGGACATCATGTCATGAAAGGGTATTATAAAAGAGACGACCTTACGGCAGAAACAATAGATGCCGGCGGATGGTTTCATACCGGGGATATTGGCGAGTTGATACAGGGGAAATTTCTGAAAATTACAGACCGGAAGAAAGAGATCTTTAAAACAGCAGGCGGTAAATATGTTGCTCCGCAGCTATTGGAAAATAAATATAAGGAATCGGTATTAATTGAACAGATCATGGTGCTGGGGGAAAATCGCAAATTTCCATCGGCATTGATTGTGCCTAATTTCACCGCACTAAAAGCCTGGTGCGAAAAGAAAGAAATTAGCTATTCTACTAATGAAGAGATGATTAAAAATC
Source organism: Pedobacter sp. L105 (assembly GCF_009765875.1). Classification (GTDB taxonomy): domain Bacteria; phylum Bacteroidota; class Bacteroidia; order Sphingobacteriales; family Sphingobacteriaceae; genus Pedobacter. The sequence goes on along the minus strand of NZ_LMUP01000008.1, from coordinate 193,267 downwards.
CTCTGGTTCTCGAAAAGTATCATCAGGAGATTGCCCGTGGTTCAGTAGAATTCGGTAAATGGGAACAGGTGAAACGTTTTGTTTTACTCACTAAAGAATGGAATATTGAAGATGGTGAATTATCTCCTAAGCTGAGCCTCAAAAGAAAAGTAATCCTGGAAAAAAATATGGCCCTGATAGAAAGGTTGTACAAGGAAGCAGAAGATTATAAAGCTTAGGGAATATAGTAGCTAAACCACACAAATAGATGTATTTGATTTTAAGCAATCAGATCCTTTTTTTTTGATTGTTTAAAGGTACAATTTATGGGTTAAAATAGGAACAGAAGGTATTTATATGATATATAATCCTTTTGGTACAAATATTGCTCGGTAAGGAAAATGGAACTAAATTTTTATTAAACCCATATTATGAAACACAAATTATTCAAAAGCTTGCCGGTAGCAATAGCGGCACTATTTATTGGAGGAGCTGCAAATGCACAGACAACACCAATGAGTACAACTACACCTGCTGAGCAGTTCAGTACCTGGTCTTTCGGCGTAAATGCAGGAATTCTTTCTCCAATATCTCCTCTGGGAGGTAAGAATGATTTTTCTGATTGGAAATCGGACTTCGGATATGGTGTATATATTAAAAAACAATTCACTTCATACTTCTCCCTGAGATTAGATGGAATCAGAGGAACGTTAAAAGCTGACAATTCTTCTGCTTACAAAAGTGGTTTTACGCCTAATGATGGAAACAATACTGCTTTCAAAACTAAATTAAACTATGCTGCCAGTTTAAATGCAGAGGTGAATCTTTTTAACATCGATATGTTTAAAAAACAGAACATCCTGCAATTGTATGTAACAGGTGGTGCTGGTTTATCTGGTTACAAACCAACAGTTACTGCTGCTAATGGAACAGTAAGTGATTTTGGTGGTGGTAAAGACATCAGTGAATTAGTTATTCCTGTTGGAATTGGTGCTAAAGTTAAATTGTCTGAAAAAATCAATCTGGATTTAGGATGGTCAGTTTATTTTGTTGATGGTGATAACCTTGATGGTACTTACCGTAATGGAAATAGTGACAAATTCAACTATGCACATGCAGGTTTAGAATTTGCTTTGGGTAAAGGAAAACAATTAGCTTTCAGCAACCCGGTAGCTGCTACTTATGAAGAAGCGTTACAAGCTAAAGCATTAGCAGGTTCATTGAAAAGTGATTTAGATCAGCAAAAAGCTGAAAATGCTAAATTGAGATCTGATATGGATGATCTGTTGAAAGATTCAGACGGTGACGGTGTTGCAGATAAATTGGATAAATGTCCTGGTACTCCTGCAAATACTGTAGTTGACGGATCTGGATGTCCATTAGTAGTTCCTGCTCCTGTAACTAACGAAAAAGTAATCATTACTGAAGAAGATCGTCGTGTAGTTAGAGAAGCGATTAGAAACTTAGAATTTGATTTAGGTAAAGCTACAATCAGAGCTCACTCTTTCCCTACATTGGATCGCGTAGCAAACTTATTGTCTACTAAAAATATCAGTCTGAAATTAGCTGGTCACACAGATAACACAGGTTCAAAAGATCTGAACATGAGATTATCTAAAGCCAGAGCTGAGTCGATCAAAGCTTACCTGGTTAGTAAAGGTGCAAATGGATCAAGAATTGAAGCTACAGGTTATGGTATGAATCAACCAATTGCAAGTAACAAAACTGCAGCTGGACGTCAGAAAAACAGACGTGTAGAATTTACTATCTACTAGTCTTAAAACAACACTTAAAAGAGCCGCCGGATTCAGTTCCGGCGGCTCTTTTTTTTTGCTTTTTTTTACTTGCATCGGCAGAATATATTAATTAGCTTTGTTATGCAAGCATAGTAATTAATGAAACAACAGGAGACTATAGATTATTTATTAAAGGTGACCTGGCAGAATGTTGCCAATACGTATAATCAGGTTGCCTCTGGTTTTGGAATTACACAAGCCATTGGTTATGTGCTGATTAATATTGATAAAGACGGGACTGCCGTATCGCAGCTTGCCGGCTTACTGGGCGTAAAAGCAACCAGCTTGTCCAGAATGCTGAGTAATATGGAAGAATCAGGATTGATTTACCGGGAGGCGGCATCCGGAGATAAAAGATCGGTAAAGGTATTCCTTACCGATTACGGACGGGAAAAGCGACAGCTGGCAAAAGCGGTGGTAAGGTCGTTTAATGAATACCTGGGTAATAACCTGACCATACAGGAGAAGAACCATTTGGTTAACGGTTTACAGAAATTAAATAAACTCACTTTAGCGTATACAGTAAGTACAGAAAACAATGAACAAAAAGATAAATAAAGTAGCGGTTTTGGGCTCTGGTATCATGGGTTCACGCATTGCTTGTCACTTTGCGAATATAGGTGTAGAAGTATTGTTGTTAGATATAGCGTCCAAAGAGCTTCTTCCCGAAGAAACAGCGAAAGGGTTAACTGCTGATCATCCTGCAGTAAAAAACCGTATTGTAAATGCGGCTTTGCAAAATGCCATTAAAACTAATCCTTCACCGGTATATACCAAAGAGGTAGTAAACAGGATTGCCACAGGTAATTTTGAAGATGACATGCCAAAGATTGCAGGTGTCGACTGGATCATTGAGGTGGTAGTAGAGAACCTGGATATCAAGAAAAAGGTATTCAAACAGGTTGAACAGTTTCGTAAAGCCGGAACACTGGTCACTTCTAATACTTCCGGTATTCCTATCCACCTGATGGCAGAGGGAAGAAGCGAAGATTTTAAAGCCTGTTTCTGCGGAACACACTTTTTTAACCCTCCACGTTACCTGCGTTTGCTGGAAATTATTCCAACACCAGATACAAAACCGGAAATTGTAGATTTTCTCCTGTTCTATGGAGATAAGTTCCTGGGTAAAACTACTGTTTTATGTAAAGATACTCCTGCCTTTATTGCTAATAGGGTGGGCGTTTATGCAATCATGGCATTGTTGCACCTGGTTGAAAAGTTAGACCTTACGGTAGAGGAGGTAGATAAGTTTACGGGCCCTGCTCTGGGAAGGCCTAAATCTGCAACTTTCCGAACCTCTGACGTGGTTGGTTTAGATACCATGATCAAAGTAGCCAAAGGATTATATGATAATGTTCCCAATGATAAAGCCCATGATTTATTCCAGCTTCCCGGATATGTGGTGAAGATGGAAGAAAACAAATGGCTGGGCGATAAAACTAAACAGGGTTTCTATAAAAAAATAAAAACTGCGGAAGGTAAAACTGAAATACTGGCGCTTGATTTAAAAACACTGGAATACCGTCCGCAGGAAAAAGTGAAGTCGGCTACGCTCGATCTGACCAAGTCTATTGAAAATGTTAAAGACCGGATGAAGGTTTTTGCAGCTGGCAAGGATAAAGCTGCTGAAGTTTTCAGGTCTTCTTCATTTGGACTATTTGAGTATGTATCTGACCGTATTCCTGAGATTTCTGATGAATTGTACAGAATTGATGATGCCATGCGTGCCGGTTTTGGATGGGACCTTGGTCCTTTTGAAATCTGGGATGCTGTAGGTATAACAGAATCGCTGGAAGGCATGAAAAAGTATGGACATGAAGCTGCCGGATGGGTACATGATATGCTTGCTGCCGGCCATACGTCCTTTTATAAAGTAGAAGATGGGATTAAAAAGTATTATGATATTCCTTCCAAAAGTTATCAATCATTGCCAGGTGCAGATGAGTTTATTATCCTGGACAATATCCGCGGCAATAAAACCATCTGGAAAAACTCCGGGGCTTCTATTATTGATCTGGGTGATGGAATCCTGAATGTTGAGTTCCATTCCAAGATGAATACTATTGGTGGAGACACACTACAGGCAATTAATAAGGCGATCGATCTTGCAGAGAAAGATTACAGAGGTCTGGTTATTGGAAATGACGGAGCTAATTTTTCTGCAGGGGCCAATGTAGGGATGATCTTTATGATGGCAGTGGAACAGGATTGGGATGAGTTAAACATGGCGGTCAGGGCATTTCAGAATACATCTATGCGGATCAGGTATTCTTCTATTCCGGTAGTGGTGGCTCCTCATAACCTTGCTTTAGGCGGTGGATGTGAGTTTAGCCTCCATGCTGATCATGTACAGCTGAATGCCGAAACTTATATGGGGCTGGTAGAGTTTGGGGTAGGCCTTATCCCCGGCGGCGGCGGGAGTAAAGAGTTTGCTTTACGTGCTTCGGATGAGTATAAAGCCGATCAGATTGTTCAAAATGTATTAAAAGACCGTTTTCTTACGGTAGCCATGGCAAAAGTATCCACTTCTGCAGCCGAGGCATTTGAGCTGGGCTATTTGCAAAAAGATAAATATGCAATCTCTATAAACAGGAGCAGGCTGATTGCCGACGCAAAAGCCAAAGCCATTGAACTGGCAGATGCCGGTTATACCCAGCCGGTACGGAGAAAAGATATCAGGGTATTGGGTAAACAAGGCCTGGGAATTGTATATGCAGGGGCCAATACGATGTTTTCAGGACATTACATTTCGGAACATGATAAAAAAATCTCAGAGAAACTGGGTTACGTCATGTGCGGCGGAGATCTGTCTTCTCCTACTGAAGTTACAGAACAGTATTTGCTGGATCTGGAGAGAGAAGTTTTTCTATCGCTTTGCGGGGAAAGAAAAACACTGGAACGTATTCAGAGTATTGTAACTAAAGGTAAACCCCTCCGTAATTAACCGGCAGGATTTAAATTCAAATATAAAATCAACAGGCTTAAAATAGAATTAACATGCAGGAAGCATATATCATAGCAGGATTACGTACCGCAGTAGGCAAAGCACCGCGCGGGGTATTTCGTTTTACCAGGGCTGATGACCTGGCTGCTGAAGTGATCAGACAATTGGTAGCCTCGGTTCCCAATCTGGATAAAGAACAAATAGATGATGTGATTGTAGGCAATGCTACGCCGGAAGCGGAGCAGGGATTAAATATAGGACGTATGGTTTCCCTGATGGGACTGGATACAGATAAAGTACCGGGCGTAACAGTGAACAGGTATTGTGCCTCAGGCCTGGATACCATAGCTACTGCGGTGGCTAAGATCAGGAGCGGAATGGCCGACTGTATCATTGCCGGAGGAGTAGAGGTGATGTCGGGCATGCCTTTTGGCGGCTGGAAAGTAGTGCCCAATGCCGAAGTAGCCCGGAAGAACCCGGACTGGTACTGGGGAATGGGACTTACCGGCGAAGCTGTAGCCAGGGAATACAAGATCAGCCGGGAAGACCAGGATGAGTTTGCTTTTAATTCCCATATGAAAGCTATTGAGGCAATAAAGAATGGCCATCTTAAGGCAGGTGTTGCTCCGATAACCGTGACAGAGAATTACCTGGACGGCCAGATGAAAAAGAAAACGCGAACTTATGTAGTAGATACAGATGAAGGGCCGCGTGCGGATACTACACTGGATAAACTGGCTAAGCTAAAGCCTGTTTTTGCGGCTGATGGCTGTGTCACTGCCGGAAATTCTTCCCAGACCTCGGATGGGGCAGCTTTTGTATTGGTGGTATCTGAAAGTAAATTAAAGGAATTGGGTGTAGACCCGATTGCCAGGCTTGTGGGATATGGATTGGTTGGCGTACCGCCAAGGATTATGGGTATCGGACCGATTAATGCGATCCCGCTGGCTCTGAAAAGAGCTGGTCTGAAGCTGGAACAGTTAGACCTGATTGAATTAAATGAGGCTTTTGCATCACAGTCACTGGCAGTGATCAGAACACTTGGGCTCGATACGGAAAAACTGAACGTGAATGGAGGTGCTATTTCATTGGGCCACCCGCTTGGATGTACAGGAGCAAAACTTTCTGTGCAGCTGTTCAATGAGCTCAAACGCCGCCAGGGCAAATATGGAATGGTCACTATGTGTGTTGGAAGCGGGCAGGGTGCTGCCGGAATTTTTGAAATGCTTTAATCTGCTAAAAATATGGAAACTACAGACAAAACAACAGTAAAGGGTGGAGAGTTCCTGATTAAGGAAACCGCTTTTCAGGATGTATTTATTCCTGAAGAATTTGACGAAGAACAACAGATGATTGCACAGACCTGCCGGGATTTCCTGGCTTCGGAGGTGTATCCAAATCTGGATCGTATAGATAAACTGGAAGAAGGGTTAATGCCTTCATTGCTCACTAAAGCAGGAGAACTGGGTATCCTTGGGGTTTCCATCCCTGAAGCCTATGGTGGCTTTGGCAAGAATTTTAATACTTCTATGCTGGTTGCCGATGTTATTGGTGCCGGTCATTCTTTTGCCGTAGCACTTTCTGCACATACCGGCATTGGAACTTTACCTATCTTGTATTATGGTAGTGAAGCACAAAAAGAAAAATATGTGCCTAAACTGGGAACAGGAGAATGGAAGGCTTCTTATTGTTTGACTGAGCCTAATTCAGGGTCAGATGCGAACTCGGGCAAAACTAAGGCTAAATTATCAGAAGACGGTAAACACTATGTGATTACCGGACAAAAGATGTGGATTACCAATGGTGGTTTTGCAGATATTTTTATTGTGTTTGCTAAAATTGATGACGATAAAAACCTGACCGCATTTATCGTAGAGCGTGATTTTGGGGGGATATCAATGAATCCTGAAGAACATAAAATGGGAATTAAAGGTTCTTCCACGCGCCAAGTGTTTTTCAACGATTGCCCGGTACCGGTAGAAAATATGCTTTCGGAGCGGGAAAACGGGTTTAAAATTGCGGTGAATATTTTAAATATCGGAAGGATTAAACTGGCTGCAGCTGCTATTGGCGCTTCAAGAAGTGTAATCAATACTGCCGTTAATTATTCCAATGAGCGGATCCAGTTTGAGCGTCCGATTTCAAAATATGGTGCTATACGTTATAAATTGGCAGAAATGGCCACAAAAGTATATGCTGTAGAATCAGCAAATTACCGTGCGGGGCAAAATATTGATGATGCTTACGATGCGCTGGTTGCAGGTGGAATGGATCAGAGTAAAGCCAAACTAAAGTCTACAGAACAATTTGCCGTAGAGTGCGCTATACTTAAGGTATGGGGTTCAGAAGTATTGGATTACGTGGTTGACGAGGGTGTTCAAATCTATGGAGGGATGGGCTTTTCTGCCGATGCCCCTATGGACAGGGCTTACCGGGATGCCAGGATCAATAGAATATTTGAAGGAACAAATGAAATCAACAGGCTGTTAACTGTTGATATGATGTTAAAAAGGGCAATGAAGGGTGAGCTGGACCTGATGACACCTGCTACTGCCGTAGCTGCAGAATTGATGTCTATTCCTGATTTTGGTGAAGAAGACGATACTTTATTTGCCGCGGAAAAGAAGATTATTCAAAACCTGAAAAAAGCCACGCTGATGGTTGCCGGGGCTGCGGTACAGAAGCTAATGATGAGCTTATCTAAAGAGCAGGAGATCCTGATGAACATTGCAGATATGGCCAGTTATGTATATGTCGCAGAGTCTGTTTTGTTAAGAACGGAAAAGCTGGTGAGTATTAAAGGTGCCGGGGCTTGTGAAGGCCAGCTGAATATGATGAAGATCTATTTTGTGGAGGCTGTTGATGCTCTTCAAAAAGCAGGTAAAGAAGCGTTATGGGCTTTCGCAGAAGGAGATGAGCAACGCATGATGCTGGTAGGATTGAAGCGTTTTACAAAAATGGACGCTTTTAATGTAAAAGATGCGCGTCAGAAAGTAGCACAGCAGCTGATCGCAGCCAATAAATATTGCTTCTAATAGCGGTTTTATTTTCAACCAGTGCTGTTATTTACCTGACAGCGCTGGTCGAATTTGTTAAAATTGGTTAAATATTGTGCCATAGCCAATAAAAGACTATTTTTGTGCAATATGTCAAATAGCAAAATTCTATTATTGTTTATTTTGGTTGTCTGTTTTTTTGTCGCCTGTGAAAAAACACCGGTTTACGACAAGGCAACGCAACTGAAAATTGACGATGATATTATTGCGAAATATTTAAAAGATAATAACCTTACTTTCACTAAAACTGCTCAGGGCTTATATTATCAGATTATAAATCAGAATGATACAGGTACTAAAATAATTGCATTGAGCGACTCTCTCAGGATACATTATGTGGAAAGATTGCTGTTGAACCAGAGATTTTTAGATTCCACTATCAGCAATGTAGATACTACCTTATTTCAGCTCAAAGATGCTATTCAAGGATGGGAATTAGGTATTCCTTTGATCAGAGCCGGCGGTCGCATCCGTTTAATTGTACCCTCACCACTGGCTTACCAGAACAGGCAGATTGATTCTTTATTAATTCCTAATTCTATTTTAGATTTTGATATCAGGTTGATCTCTGCCATAGATTCTACACAATTCAAACCAATAAAAAAACCAACAAATTAATAATGCTTAAAAAGTTATCAGGATTTGCCCTTGCCCTAATCGGCATCACTGCCTTTTTCACGAGTTCATGTACGAAGTCGTATGAAGGAATTAATAGTGTAGATTCCACAAAAATCTCGACCTATATTAAACAAAATAATTTGACCAGCATGGTGGAAGATTCTGCTAAAACCGGTTATTATTACCAGATCGTTTCTCCGGGAACGGGGAAAACTTTTGTGAATTCAGATTCTGTGCTGTACAATTACAGCATTAAGGGCTTGGACAATGGAACGCTTTACCTGGACAATCGTCCGAATGGTAATTATAATTCTTTTGTTGGCTATACCTACAATATTGCTTATCAGAGTGTTTCTTATCCTATATTAGCAGTAAGGGATGTGATGAACAAATTGAAACCGGGCGGGGTTGCCAGGATACTAGTTCCTTCTTATCAGGCTTTTGGTAAAAATGGAGTAGGAAGTATTCCTGGAAATGAAAATATAGATTTAACAATTACAGTATATCCTGAAACTAATCAGGCTTTGTTGGATGATAGGCTCATACGTGAATATGTTGCTGCTAAAGGTTTAACGATGACAAAAGATCCTTCGGGAGTTTATTATAACGTGGCTAAACCCGGAAGCGGCACTTATCCGATTACGGATAATTCAACGATTTATGTCAAATATACTGGGATGACAAGAGATGGACTTGTTGTAGATAGTGATACTACAGGTAATACTTCTTTTACACTTGGTTCAGGTGGCCTGAAGGGTTGGACGGATGTTCTTCCTGGTAAGGTTCAAAGGGATGGTGTTATTCGTATGATTCTTCCTTCTGGTCTTGGTTATGGAACAACTACCAGCGGGCTTATCAATCCGAATGAGATCATAGATTACAACTTTACTATTGTGAGCGTTTTACAATAAGTCAGGCATGTTAAAGAAAGGGATTTCTCCCTGTTAAAAGCATATCCAATTATCTTTGGATATGCTTTTTGTTTTAATCACAGTTTCTCTGGTTTGAATAGAGAAGATCTGTCAGTTAGTCAGGTAAATAAAGGAAATTTGTATTTACTTGTTAACTGTTTAGTGCTTCTTTAAATACCTTGAGGATTCTATCCCTGGCGAAAGTATGCTCTACGATTGGTTGAGTATGCTGTGGGTGTTTATATTCTGGCGCCCATTTGTAGATGTATTTATTTTCGGGGTCAAACTTCTTAGCCTGAAGTTCAGGGTTAAATACCCTGAAGTAGGGGGCCGCATCATTACCGCATCCACATGCCCACTGCCAGCCGCCTACATTACTGGCCATTTCATAATCCAGTAATTTTTCCGCAAAATAAGCTTCGCCCCATCGCCAGTCAATTAGCAGGTGTTTGGTTAAGAAGCTACCTACAATCATCCTTACGCGGTTGTGCATATAGCCTGTCTGGTTTAGCTGGTTCATCCCTGCATCGACAATAGGATAGCCGGTTTTGCCATTTTTCCAGGCTTCAAAATCTTTTTCATTATTGATCCATCGGATATTATCGTAGGCGGGTTTAAATGATTGTGTGGTGATCTGAGGGAAATGAGATAAAATCATCATATAAAAATCCCTCCAGGCCAATTCTGAGAGCCATTTATCCGCTTTTGCTGAAATGGCTTTTGCTGCAGCCTCGCGGATACTTACTGTGCCAAATCTAAAGTGCAATCCTATGTGTGTGGTCGCGTCATCAAAAGGGAAGTCCCTTCTTTCTTCGTAAGCTGCCAGTTTACGCTCAAAATTTGCTGAAGGGAAGTTCTGATCTGATTTTTCAAATCCTAATGATGATAATTTAGGGAAGGCAAAAGGTTTGGTTTGAAATAAGTTACTAAGATATTTTTCTACAGGATAGGCTTTGAGGTAGAAGTCGTTCAGTTTTTTATGCCACTGGCGGAAATAGGGCGTAAAAACGGTATATGGTTTTCCATCAGCCTTAGTGATTTCATCTTTTTCGAAGATCACCTGGTCTTTATAGGTTTTGAAAGAAATGGTTTCAGTACGCAGAAATTCTGATAAGGAATCATCCCGTTCCAGGGCATATGGCTCATAATCGTGGTTTGTATAGACTTCCTTTACCGCATAAGTTTCAATAATCTCTGGCCATACTTCCTCAGGGGTACCATATTTGATGAGCAGGGAAGAACCTTTTTGCTGCAGTTCTTTCTCCATTTGCTGCAGCTGCTGGTAGATAAAGGTAACCCTTGCATCTTTTTTGTCATTCAGATCGTCCAGGATTTTCCGGTCGAATATAAAAAGCAGCAGAACAGGCAATTCCCCTTTTAAGGCGTGATACAGTGCAGCGTGATCGTTTAATCTCAAATCCCTTCGTAACCAGCAAATGTTGATGTTTTTTTTCATACGCTGTAAATATCTGCTAAAGCATCTTCAACATAAATATATTTAAAAATAAATCCGGTATCGAGCAATTTTTGTGCGGAGGTATTGGTACTATTCAATACAATGACGCTCATTTCTCCGAGAATTAGTTTCATGACTTTTTCTGGTATGCTAAAAGGCCATACGGGCCGGTGCAACTGCTTTGCTATGGCTTTTGTGATTGTTTTATTGGTTACAGGAAATGGTGCGCAGGCATTATATACGCCGCTCATATGCTGATCTGCCAATGCCTGAAGATAAATCTGAGTCATATCTCTATAATGAACCCAGGGTACCCATTGTTTTCCTGTTCCGAGTGGCGCACCTACCAATAACTGTATCGGTTTTGCCATTTGGGGTAGCGCACCATCATTTTTGCTGAGCACCACACCGGTTCTTAATTTTACTACCCTTAATCCCAGCATTTCGCCCTGATTTACCGCTTTTTCCCAGGCTACACAGCAGTCAGCAAGGAAATCTTTCCCGACAGGACTTTCTTCTGTTAGTATTTCATCCCCGCGGTTCCCATAAATACCTACTGCAGCAGCAGAGATAAAATGCTTCACCTGGTTTTTATGCCCGGCTAGAGTTTTGAACAATAACCCGGCTGATAAAACCCTGCTATCGATAATTTCCTTTTTTCGCTTTTCTGACCATTTTTCACTGGCGATGCTTTCACCGGCAAGATGTATAATGGAATCTACCCCATTCAGACAGTTAATATCAATTTCCTGTTTATAAACGTCCCATAAGAAAACATTTACCTGATTGATCTGTTCGTGTTTTCTGGAGAGAATAGAAACCCGATCGCCTTGTTTTAAAAGGGCCTGAATTAATTCTTTGCCTAACATGCCTGTGGCACCTGTGATTAAAATATGCTGGTTCATTTATTCATAAACCCTAAATAACCTATTTTAGTTTTAATATCCTTTTTTGGATAAACATTTGTTTCGGTTATGTAAATATTGCTTTGTTGATTAGTTGTTGGTAAAAAAATGCTATATTTTTGATGTTTATCTGAATAATTTAGTTTTAATTGAATGAAATCGAAGAAAATACTAGTCTGGTTCAGAAATGATCTTCGTTTACACGACAATGAGATGTTGGTAGAGGCGATCGCTAAGTCGGACAGTATCCTGCCTGTTTATTTTTTTGATCCCAGCCATTTTGAGTATACGGAAGAGGGAAAAATAAACGCAGAAAATAATAGCGTTCAGTTCTTAATACAAAGTGTGGCTGCGTTACGTAATTCCCTTCAGCGCATTGGCGGAAATCTGTTAATTATTAATGGCAGTCCTGAAGATCGTATGCCCGCCCTGGTAGAGCAGTATGAAATTTCTGAAGTTTATCACCACAGAGAGGTGGCAACTAAAGAAACAACAGTATCATCTAATGTGGAAGATCTGTTATGGAAACTAAGGATCAACCTGAAACATTTTATCGGTCATACTTTATACAATAAAGAGGACCTTCCTTTTCCTATTAAAGATATTCCTGATGTTTTTGCGCAGTTTAAAAAGAAAACAGAGCGCGATGCCATCGTAAAAGGCTGTTTCTTATCCCCGGAGACAATTAATCTGGTCGATATTGAAGACTGGGGTGAATTTCCGGACCACTCTTCATTGATTTCACCCGATCTGATTGGTGGGGAAGAAGAAGGGATCAGGCATTTGAATGGATTATTTGAAGAAGGCGCAGAGATATATGCCAGACATAACAGCAGAGCAGCAAATGCTGATAAATATGTTTTTTCTTCAAAACTATCACCCTGGCTTGCTTTAGGTTGTTTGTCGCCGAGGAAAGTATATTGGGCAGTAAAGAATGCAGAGCGAAAATTTGGCACAAATCCTAATTTTACCCATCTGATTCTGGGTTTACTCTGGCGGGATTATTTTAGATTCATGTTTAAAAAACATCATGTCAATTTCTTTACAGATATGATAAGCGATGTTCAGCATTCGCTGAGCGCAGAGGCTTATGATCATCAGCTAAAACAATGGAAAGACGGAAATACCGGACATCGTTTGGTAGATCAGCATATGGCTGAACTCAATCAATCTGGTTTTATTTCTCATGCAAGCCGTTTGCTGGTTGCTACTTTCCTGGTTCACGTAGCAAAACTGAACTGGATAGACGGAGCAATTTATTTTGAGCAGAAATTAATTGACTATTCTCCCGCGAGTAACTGGGGCAATTGGGCCAATGTAGCCAATGGCGGTAAAGATCCACGTTTTAAAAATGCATTCGATCTGGATAAACACATTAAACTGCTTGACCAGGAAATTTATGATCCTTCATCAGCCTCTGCATAAGGTAGTTTAAGAAAAAAAATATTGTTTTTTATAGAGTTGAACAGAGAGGTATTTAAGAACAATTTTGTTTAACTATTGTTGTCAGATTAACGTGAAGAAATTTTCAATCAGTGATATCGAAAACTTGATAGGTATAAAAGCACATACCATCAGGGCATGGGAGGCAAGGTATAATCTGGTACCTCCTAAAAGAACGCCTACCAATATCAGGTTTTATGATGAAGATGATTTGAAGCTGCTGTTGAATATTGTAACGCTGAATGAAAAGGGCTATAAGATCAGCCGGATCGCGAAGATGGACAAAAAGCAGATTGCCGATTTGGTTTTACAGTTTCAGGCCGATTGGAATAACGATACTGTACAGGTTCTTCATTTGTCTGACGCCATACTCAAATACGATGAAATTGCATTCTCAGAAATACTTTCAGGTTGTATCGAGGAGATGGGATTGATTAAAACAATGGACCTGGTGCTTTTTCCGCTGATGAAAAAAACGGGGATGTTATGGCAAACCGGTGCTATTGATCCATCACATGAACATTTTGCTTCCAATCTGATCAGGGATAAGTTGATTGTAGAGATCGATAAGGTGGTGAAACCGGTGAAAGATAAGCCTAAAAGATTTTTGTTGTTTCTTCCTGAAATGGAAATGCATGAGACTGGCCTTCTTTTTGCACGTTACCTATTGAAGAAATGCGGGATGGATACACTTTACCTGGGGCAGGAAATTCCTTATGCCGACGTTAAAAAAGTAGTTACGGCTTATCGGCCTGATTATGCCTTTGTGGTCTTAACGTCGCTTAATCTGGGGAAGGATATCAATAAAATAATTACCAAAGTAATGGATCATCTGGATATTCCCTTATTGGTTGCCGGTAGTTTAATCTCGGAATTCGATATATTGGTTCATAATCAGCTTAAGCCGCTTAAAAACGTTTGCGATATCGTTGATTTTCTTGAAGAATTATAACTGTTTTTAAAGGTAAAATCCTAATTTTGCCGTACTTATATCAACTCATACACAATGGATAATTTATCTTATCTCAACGGCGCAAATGCCGAATACATCGATTCCATCTATCAAACTTATAAACAAGATGCAAATGCAGTTGAATTCGGCTGGCAGAAATTTTTTGAAGGATTTGATTTTGGAAGAGGAGCGGATGCTGGCGCAGTCAGCGAAGTGACCCCTGAACAATTTTTAAAAGAAGTCAATGTTTTAAACCTTATCAACGGATATCGTCAGCGCGGGCATCTTTTTACACATACTAACCCTGTAAGGGAGAGACGCCATCATTTACCCACTCTTGATATTGAGAATTTTGGACTGAGTGCGGCTGATCTGGATACTGTTTTTAATTCCGGCGTTGAACTGGGCATTGGTGCGGCAAAACTAAGTGATATTGTTGCTTTCCTGACCAAAACCTATTGCAGGTCTATCGGTGCGGAGTACAAATTTGTGCGTACGCCTGAGGTTTTAAGCTGGATTGAAAATAAAATGGAGAGTGTGCAGAATACACCAAATTTCTCCATTGAGGAAAAAAGAAGAATCCTGAAAAAATTAAACGAGGCAGTTAGTTTTGAGAACTTTTTAGGCACCAAGTTTCTTGGACAGAAGCGCTTTTCATTAGAAGGTGCTGAAGCTTTAATTCCGGCGCTGGATTCAGTGATCGAAAAAGGCTCTAATATGGGGATTGAAGAATTTGTAATTGGTATGGCGCACAGGGGACGTTTAAACGTTCTGGCCAATATCATGCAAAAAACCTATAAAGATATTTTTGCTGAATTTGAAGGTAAAGGTTATAGTGCAGAATCTCCTTTCGGTGGTGATGTGAAGTATCACCTCGGTTACTCTACAGATGTAACCACTAACGAAGGGAAAAATGTTCACCTGAGCCTTTGTCCTAATCCATCCCACCTGGAAACAGTAAATGGTGTGGTTGAAGGAATGACACGTTCAAAGATCGACTTTAAATACGGAGGTGATGATTCACGTATCGCACCGATCCTTATCCATGGTGACGCTTCTGTTGCTGGTCAGGGTATTGTATATGAAGTGATCCAGATGGCTGGTTTGGATGGTTATAAAACCGGTGGAACTATTCACCTGGTGATCAATAACCAGATTGGATTTACCACAAATTATAAAGACGGACGTACCAGTACTTATTGTACTGATATTGCTAAAGTTACCCTTTCTCCTGTGTTCCATGTGAACGGGGATGATGTAGAGGCTTTGGTATATGCCATCAACCTGGCTATGGAATACCGTCAGAAATATAAAAATGATGTATTCATTGATATCCTGTGTTACCGCAGATTTGGACATAATGAGGCAGATGAGCCTAAGTTTACTCAGCCTTTATTGTATAAACTGATTGAGCAGCATGCTAATCCAAGGGATATTTATATTAAACAGCTGATTGGAGAAGGTAAACTGGAAGCCAGTCTGGCCAAAGAAATGGAAGCTGAGTTTCGCGGAATTTTACAGGAACGGTTGAATGAAGCGAAAGAGCTGACCTCTACTTATCAGGCAGTGAAATTTGCCGGTGCCTGGTCTGATATGCGTATTGCCAGTGCAGAAGATTTTGTGGTTTCACCTGATACATCCGTTAAGAAAAGTACGCTGCTGGAGATAGCAAAACGAATCAGCACTTTGCCAGCAGATAAAAAGTTCTTCAAGAAGATTGAGAAGTTGTTTGCCGACCGTAATAAGATGGCTACTGAAACACATGTTTTTGATTGGGCAATGGGCGAGCAATTGGCGTATGCAACTATACTGACTGAAGGCAAGAGAGTTCGCCTGAGTGGTCAGGATGTAGAACGTGGTACTTTTTCTCACCGTCATGCTGTGTTAACCCTGGAAGATTCTGAAGAGGAATATATCCCGTTAGCAAATCTTTCAGATCAGCAGGCTCCTTTTGATATTTATAATTCTCATTTATCTGAATATGGTGTTTTAGGTTTTGAGTACGGTTATGCAATGGCCAATCCAAATGCATTAACTATTTGGGAAGCACAGTTTGGTGATTTCTTTAATGGTGCACAGATTGTGGTTGACCAGTATATTGCCAGTGCTGAAACTAAATGGCAGCGTGAAAACGGATTAGTGATGTTATTACCACATGGTTATGAAGGCCAGGGACCCGAACATTCATCTGCAAGGATTGAGCGTTTTATGGAACTATGTGCTGATTACAATATGCAGGTAACCAATTGTTCTACTCCAGCTAACTTTTTCCATGCCATCCGCCGTCAGTTTAAACGTGATTTCAGAAAGCCATTAATCGTTTTTACTCCTAAAAGCTTGTTGCGTCATCCAATGTGTGTTTCACCACTGGAAGATTTTACTGAAGGTAAATTCAAAGAAGTGATTGATGATGCCAATGTGAAAGCGAATGAAGTAAACAGGGTGCTTTTCTGCAGTGGCAAGATCTATTATGAATTGCTGGAAAAACAACAGCGTGAGCAGATCAAAAATGTAGCAATCGTTCGTGTAGAACAGTTGTATCCTACGCCGCTGGCGCAGATGGAGACTGTTTACAAAGGCTATAAAAATGCTAAGGAAGCCATCTGGGTTCAGGAAGAACCTGAGAATATGGGAGCATGGCCTTACCTGCTGCGTAAAACAAGAAAAACGGTATTTGCAGCTATTGAAGTAATTTCAAGAAAAGAAAGTAGCAGTACTGCATCTGGTTTTGCTAAACAGCATGCAGATCAGCAGGCTTATATTCTGGCTAAGGCTTTCGAAACGTCTGTTTCGGAAACAGACAAGAAAATAGCTAAGAAATCAGTGAATAAAGTATATAACGTAGATTAGAAAATATAATACATCAATTATGAGTCTAGAAATAAAAGTTCCACCAGTAGGAGAGTCAATTACCGAAGTTGTTTTGTCGCAATGGCTAAAGCACGACGGTGATACAGTGGAAATGGATGAAGTAATAGCGGAACTGGAATCTGATAAAGCAACTTTTGAGTTAACCGCTGAGAAAGCCGGAACTTTAAAAACTATAGCAAATGAAGGTGATACTTTAGCTATAGGAGCAGTAGTTTGTAGTATTGAAGAAGGCGGAGCTGCCGCCCCAATAGTAGCAGCGGCACCTGTTGAAGAGAAAGCGCTCGTTGCAGCGGATAAACAGGCTGCCCCGGTAGCTGAAAAATCTGGTGACAGCTATGCAACAGGAACCCCTTCACCTGCAGCAGGAAAGATTTTAGCAGAAAAAGGCGTTGATGCCGGAACTGTTAAAGGATCTGGCGTTGATGGAAGGATTACTAAAGAGGATGCACTGAATGCTGCTAAACCAGCAGCAGCCCCTGCTCCTGCATCAAAACCAGCAGTAACGGCTGCCCCGGTTGCAGTTGCTGGTGCAAGAAATGAACGCAGGGAAAAAATGTCTCCATTGCGCAAAACAGTGGCTAAACGTTTAGTGGCCGTTAAAAATGAAACAGCAATGTTAACCACGTTTAACGAGGTGAACATGAAACCGATCATGGACCTGCGCGGAAAATATAAAGATCAGTTTAAGGAAAAATATGGTGTAGGCTTAGGCTTCATGAGTTTCTTTACAAAAGCTGTTTGCGAAGCAATGAAAGATTTCCCGGCCGTTAATGCGCGTATTGATGGTGATGCGGTAATTTTTAATGATTTTGTTGATATTTCTATTGCAGTTTCTGCACCTAAAGGATTGGTAGTGCCAATCATTAGAAACGCGGAAAGCATGACCCTTGCCCAGATCGAGAAATCGGTAATTGAACTGGCTACTAAAGCACGTGACAGCAAATTGACTATTGAAGAGATGACCGGCGGAACGTTTACAATTACTAATGGTGGTGTATTTGGCTCCATGATGTCAACCCCGATCATTAATGCTCCGCAGTCTGCAATTTTAGGTATGCACAATATCATTGAGCGTCCTATTGCAGAGAAAGGCGAAGTAGTTATTCGTCCGATGATGTACCTGGCCTTGTCTTATGATCACCGTATCATCGATGGCAGAGAGTCTGTTGGCTTTTTGGTAAGGGTAAAACAATTACTGGAAGATCCAGCCCGTCTATTATTAGGGGTATAGTATAAAAAAATAAATGGGAAAAGCCTGTTGATTATTCAACAGGCTTTTTTTATGACATTTGTATTAAATGTAGATTAAAATTCTTAATATTCAATTATTGTTTTAACATATTTTAACGGTTATTCGTATGTTTGTTTTGTGAAAAAACGTTACATATTGGTGCTGTTACTCTTTGTTGGTCAAAAGATTAAAGCACAAGAAAATACAAATATGCCAGATGGCGATGTAGTTATCGGCAAGAGCCTCTTCTCTAATGAAGTTAAGCGGGATTTCTCCAGAAAAGGGGATTTTTATGTTCACTGGGGATATAATCACTCTTACTATGATAAGAGTGATATCAATTTTAAAGGGCCTGGTTATGACTTCACTTTAAAAAGTGTGGTTGCACATGACAGACAATCTCCATTGGCCTGGAATTATTTGAATCCCGGACTGATCACTGAACCCCAATATAATCTTCGTGTAGGCTATTTTATTAAAGATAATTACAGTGTTTCCATAGGATGGGACCACATGAAATATGTAGTGGATATTCCTCAAAGTATAGCCACTTATGGTACTATAGGTTCTGAGATCTCTACTCCTTCTGTTCCTACAGGAAGTTTTGCGGGCACTTATAACGGACAAAAGCTTAACTGGACCAGCGATCAGTTACGTTATGAGCATACGGATGGATTTAATTATCTGAATGCGCAAATTGAACGTTATGATGATATCTGGGTAGCACCTTCGCATGAAACTTCGCTGACCCTTGAAACAGGTATAGGTGGTGGGCCAATGATCCCAAGAACAGATGCACATTTGTTTGATCAGGGACGTAATAACCACTGGAATGTTGCTGGTTTCGGCGTGTCGGCTGAAATGGGGTTGAAATTCTATGTCAGTAAACACCTTTATTTCCAGAATACAACGAAGGTTGGATACGTTAACTTAAAAAATGTACATACCACAGGAAGAGATAATATAGATAAAGCCAGCCAGAAGATCAATTTTGTAGAAAACCTATTTGCTATAGGATACGAGTTTAAATAAATCAGCATGCTTGCATGTAATTTTAAAATGTAAAAAAGCCGCCTGACATCTTTTAAGATGAGGCGGCTTTTTACGTTTACCTGGGTTATTTTACAGTAACATGGTAGAGTATGGTATTGTATTGATTGATGACACCTGCATCAGTGCTTATAATTGTTAAAGGAAGGACATCTGTAGTTAGGATCGCACTGGTATTGAAATTTACCGTCACAGAACCGCTAGTTTGATTTGCCGGAACTGTGGCAGTTAGATCAGGAATTGTGTAATTGTTGGTAGACATTAATGTATAAACTGGTAGTCCTGCAGCGGCCTGTGCCGTATTGTAAGCTGTTAATGCTGCCGGATCAACTTTCAGGACAATATGTACTGCTGTAGACAAGGCTTTTGGTACGGAAACATTAACCAGTACGGGATAGGCTGTAAGTGTAGGCGAAGCAGCCAGGCTGATATCATTAAATTCTCCGTGATAAGCCACTGCAGGAAAATCAATAGTTGCACCTGCATCTTTAAAGTCTACGTAGGTTTTGTCTTTTAGACAGGAACTGAAGACAGTCATTGTTAATAAACAAAGAGCGACTGTTTTGATATGATTTTTGTATTTCATCTTTTAATTTTTTAAATTTTATTTAGCCCAAAATATCTTTGAAGAGAATTTATCAATAGTTCCTTCGGCACCAACGTTAGCTGCATTTGTCTGGTATTCGCTGGCAGGGTAATACAAACGGGTAATCTGATTGGGGGCATTTGCTCCCGGATAAACCGATAAGGGAATATCATCAGGATAACCTGTTCTGCGGAATTCGTTAAAAGCTTCCAGTGCGCCATAAGGATTGAGGGCAGCCCATTTTTGCACGATAATTGCTTTTTGTTGCTGAGCAGGTGTTCCTGCTACCGGGAAGGCAATGTTGGGCTGTGTATAATATGCAAGAGCTGCTGCATCAGGGTTGGTAACCAGGAGGTTTTCAAATGAAGCGGTGATACCTGCATTGTATAAGGTTTGTGCATTACCGCTGATCAAGCCTGTGCTTGCTGCCTCAGCTTGCAAAAATAATGCTTCCGGCGCTGACATGATGATAGCATTCATAGTAGGACTTTGTAAAACACCCGGACCTACACGGCTTGGAGTTAATCCGGCAGGAGTGGTAACTGTTGCACCAAATGGATCAGCAACCAGATTTCCTGAAGGATTGACAGCATAAACTTGTTTGGCACGCGGATCATTGTGGTTTAAATAGAAATTCACTCCGTAAGAGTTAGCCATGTAACTGGAATTGTTAGTCTGTGCACTTCCTGACTGTGTGTATCCATAGTTCATCCAAAGCGGGCTTTGTTCACCGCCATTCGCATCGCTATCTAAATAGCCTGGATTAACTGTTGCAGGATTCGTTGAATCCAGGTATCCTATCGCCGAGGTAGCAGCGACAGCACTTTTTAAAATGGCCGCTTTAGCAGTTAAGTTAGATTGTCTGATGGCGATTCTTAATTTCAGGGTGTTGGCAAACTTTAGCCAGTTTTGCATATTGCCACCATACATAATGTCTGATGTGCCTGGATTGGTAGCAGATGCAGGAGCATTCTGAATCATAACCATGGCAGCATCAAGTTGTTTAAGCAGGTCGTCATAGATCGCCGAGCCTTTATCATATTTAGGTGTCAGGCTTGCTGAAAATGCTTCCGTATAAGGAACATCATTATAGTTGTCAACCAGTTGTTCGAAATTAAAGGCAAGCATAATTTTGTCAATGGCGAGGTAATAGGGCTCTGTAGTTGATTTGCCCAATGCATTGTAATTTGATAAATTCAGATAGATCTTAGTCCACATATCAAAATTAGAACTGATAAACGCATATTGAACAAGTTGTAAAGCCCCACCGCCAGGACTATTTGACAGATATCCTATCCAGCAGGCATACATGGTATAACTGGTATAATAGTTTCCGCTGTTTGCTTTTGTATATCCATTGAGCACAGATGCTGTACCTGCTAAAGCTCCGGATAATAAAAGTCCGGGAGTAACAGCAATTGGCAAATTCGGGTTAGTAGACAATTCCAGATAATTCTTCTTGCAACCACTTGAAGTTATGGCGAATACAATGAATAAGACGGATATATATTTTTTCATGTTTTTTTTCATTAGAATATCAATGATTATTTATTTATGGGTGTTGAAACTATCATGATCGTTAACTCTTATTGTTTATTTGAATTCAAGAGCTTACCGGTCCCTTCCTAGCGTGAAGCAGGTTTTGAAAGATCATGATGATTCCATTAAAATGTTACATTAAGATTGGCTCCGAAAATTCTGGTTGGAGGAAGTTGATCCTGATCATTTATACCAACACTGTTGCCTGTGGTACGTGAGTATTCGGGATCTGTCCATGTATTTGTTTTAGGTCTCCACATCAGCAGGTTTCTGCCAAATAAAGCAAAGGATGCCCTTTTAATAAACTTGTACTTTTTAATATAAGAAGACAAATCAAAATTCAGATTGGCTTCACGTAATTTCCAGAATGCTCCGCTCGATACATAAGAACTTGCTGCTAAAGAATATCCACCGGAAGTCCAGAAGCCCAAATTACCATTAGCTACAGCTACGTTTGTGTTTGGGACATATACTCCGGGTGAAGTTTGTATGACCGAATTGGGGAATATAAAACGCGACCGTCCTGCCTGTGTAGAAAGATCCGATACGCCATCTCCTGTGGCAGACTGTAAGCCTTGGTTGAACTCTACATAGTCACCCCTGTATTCTTCCACTAATGTTAGGGTTACAGTTTTGTAGTTCACTGTTTGTGTTAAGCCCATAATATATTTTGGTGTAGTACGACCGAGGTCTACCAAAGAGGGATTTAAAGTCGTAGCGCCAGTTTTTGCATCAACTACCGGCCGTCCCTGTGGATCACGGATGATATCTGTTCCATATAAGGAAGGGAAAGACTGACCTACCACTGCAGCGGTGTATACGTTAGAGTAGCCGCCTGGAAGAACAACTGAAGATAATCCGTTAGTGAGTGAAATCACTTTTGAATCCTGAATAGCAAGGTTACCAGCCAGATTTAAACTCACTCCGTTTTTTGTTACCGGCAGCACCTGGAAATCAGCCTTAAATTCATAACCTGTATTTTGTACTTCTCCGATGTTTACCAAAGTAGTGCTGTAACCAGTTGATGCTGATGTAGAAATAGGGATAGTTTGGTTAGTTGTGTGGCTATTGTAGTAGGTGGCACTTAAATTTATCCTATTGTTGAAGAACCCAAGATCCGCACCAAACTCTAACTCTTTACTCAATTCAGGTTTAAGGTTAGCGTTGTTTAGTGTAGTACTCAGGCCTAATGCAGCTGAACTTCCGTAAGGAAAACCTGGGGCAGCAGTATAGGTATTATTAATGCTATAAGGACTGCTGGTTACTGAGCCCACCTGGCTGTAACTTGCCCTTAATTTACCGAAGGATATAACTTTACTGTCTTTTAAAGATGATACAGCCTGGGTAAAGATGAACGATCCTTTTACTGATGGATAGAAGAATGACCGGTTAGCAGCAGAAAGTCTCGAATCATGGTCATTACGAAGTGTACCTTCTAAAAAAGCATAATCTTTATAACCAATATTTCCATCAGCATAATAATCTACCTGTCTTATTTTTCCTTCCTGCGTACTTGTAGCTGGCACCCCAACAATACTTCCGACGTTGTAAAAACCATCTATCAGTAAACTTGTACTGTTATTCTGAATGTATTTGTAATTCTCCTGCCAAATTGTATTTCCTAATAACAGGTTTGTTTTGAAATCATCGAAAAAAGTTCTGTGAAAATTCATGACGATGTCCTGTTGTGTACGGGCATAACCCTGAGGACCTGCTAAAGCTGACCCATCGGCATTGAGTGAAGAAATGGAACCATCACCTGTTTGAGTGATATTTTGTACCTGGCCAGGAACGGTTGACTTTCCATAACTTGAGGCAATTGTGCCGCCTTCGTGTGTTGGGTCGCTTATGGCATATGCACTATAATTTACCTGTGAACGTGTAAATTGCTGATTCGCTGTGCCTGAGTTATTTGATAGGCGATAAGACACATTAAACCAGTCGGTTGGAGTTAACGTTCCGTTGATGTTGCCGTTGAATGTATTGGATACTGTATTATATCTCGAATTGTCAACAATCCAGTAGGGGTTAATTGCATAAGAATTGTAATAGGTATTCACATCACTGAAAGGAGCATTGATATTCTTGTAGCTTGTTAGCGGTACCCAGGATGGTGTATTTAGTAAAGTAGAATATAAAGTACTTCCTCCATCCAGGCTATTGCTTGTGTAACTATGGCCATAAGTACTGGTATTTTGCTGGGTAAAACCTGCGTTGAAGTCTGCTTTAAAGATTCCTGACGATTTGGTTCCCCCAACCCTGATTGCCGTTCTGTTGTACTTGTCATTGAGTACTACGCCTGTTCTGTCCAATCTGTTTGCAGATAAGTTGAAACTGTTATCGGCATCACCAGAAGCGTAGCTAAGATTGTTTTGTTCAGCAAAGCCTGTTTGAAAGAATGCCTTGCGCTGATCTTTTGCCTGATCTGCATATGGTACAGTTTGAACAGTGCCATCTTGCAGAGGTATACCCAATTGTGTCGGTGCGCCAGTATAGGCCGGCCCGTAAGATTGATTTTCATAAACAACAGGGGCGGTAATAAAGCCTGTTACCGGATCTACATAGGTAGACTGGCTTTCACCTCCATAACTTCCAAACTCATGTTGTAATTTAGGAAAGTACGAAATATTCTCCATCTGAAAATTCTGTGAATAAGTAATAGTAGGGGTTACGCTGCCACTGCCTTTTTTTGTAGTAATTACCAATGCACCATTGGATGCCTCAGAACCATAGAGGGCCGCGGCACCAGCTCCATTGAGGACGTTCACACTTTCAATATCGTCGGGACTAATAGTGTTTACCGCATCTGGCGAGATAGGTACACCATTCAGAACTACCAGTGCATAGTTGTTTCCCGTAATATGGCGACTTCCGCGTAAGGTAAAGCGGGTAGTGGGATTAATCCCGTTATTGACTGTGTTTACTACTAGTCCGGCTACCTTTGCTGTTAAGCCATTGGTAAAATTAGTTGGATGACTTTCTGTTAAACTTTTGCTATCAATGTTGGTAGCTGCAAAGCCTAGTTCCTTTGCCTGACGTTTAATGCCAAGCGCACCAGTTATCACCACTTCTCCCAACTGATGGCTATCAGGGATTAATAATACATTTAAGCTGGTCATTCCGCTGACTGGAATCTCCTGTGGTAAATAACCAATGTAGGTAAAGGTTAATGTTTTGTTTTTTGATGGTACAGCGATAGTAAATTTACCATTTTCTCCTGTTACTGCGCCAATTGTTGTGCCCGTTACCCTTACACTTACACCCGGGATAGGCTGGCCATCATCTTTTCCTTTAACAGTTCCTGTTAAGGTTGTGTTTTGCGCATACAGGCTTGTTCCGAAGAAAAGCAACAGGCACATGGTTAATTGTAGAATTCTTTTCACCCTAATGATTTTTGATTTAAATAATTATTCAAATTAATTTTACTCATTCATTGTTAATTTAATATTAACTAATGACATCTTGTTTAACTAAGTTTTAAATATGAATATTTTATTTATTCAAATCCAAATTTCTGTGAGATATTCCTGAATATTGATGTTCTACTCTAAATTGCTTTAATATTGTTGATTTAACGATTTATCTAAGTTAAATTCTGCTTATTTTCAATATCTCCTAGTTTATATTTCAGATATACTAAAATTCGTTGATGAATATTTTGGTAAATATTTTTTTAATTTTTATCATTAAAATATTTTAATTTAATTTTAATATGATTTTTTTATTAAAAACATGTTAATTCTGGTGTTTGTATATGTTTTTTGTATCTTTTTTGTTATTTTGTTGCTTTATTATATTATTTAGGTATTTTTTTTCTCCTGAAATATCGGCATAGTAAATCCTGCTGCTAAAAGTTAACTGCAAAAAAAAGCGTCTTATTAGTTTATAAGACGCTTTTTTATATGAGATACTGAATTATAATTTTGAAATGCTGCCAGAGCCGATAATGGTTTTCTTAACCACTGCATTACCACTGTAACGAATGCTACCCGAACCACTGATCACGGCTTCCAGTTTTTGATCGGCATGGATATATACATCGGCCGAACCGCTGATTTGCACACTTACCTGATCAACTGAAAAATTCTTGCCCTGGAAATTTCCAGAACCGCTTAAGGTAAGATTTGAGTCGCCTGCTTTACCTTTAAGAGCTAATGTTCCTGAACCACTGACTACCCCGGTGAATGACTTTACATTAGCTATCGCTGTCATGCTTCCTGATCCGCTAAGGGTGGTTACCAGTTCTGACGAACTATTAATTGCGTTTAGTGTTTCTAAACTTCCTGATCCACTCATGGTTAAAGAAGTAATTCTTCTTGCGGTAATATAAACAGTTACCGTAGATCTATTGTATTTTCTTGACCAGTCGTTCCATTTCGTTTTAGGTTTAATCGTCAGTATACCTTTCTCTACTTCTGTAGTTAAATCCGCAATTGCAGCCTGGTCTCCCTCCATTCGGATAGATTCTTTACTGCCCATGGTAACCTTTATGAGTAAGGGTCCGCCTGCGGCAATGCCCTTAAATTCACCTATAGTCCTTTCCTGACGGAGGTTCATTTTCCTTAATACAGGATTGCGGGCGTTAGCACCAAAGCTGAATGTTAATGCAGTTAGCAGTAGCAACATGTTCAATTTTCTCATCGTGTTATTTTTTTATAAGGCGTTAGTTAATTTGATTAGTTGCATGAATTTAAAAATATTATTCTCCCTTCTTCAAAAAAACATAAAAATTTGGATCTACTTTAAAGTTGGTATCATTGATGTCTGTTACATTAACTTCTTTCCACTGCGCAGTAGGATAGATCAATTTAAAAACATCTGGTTGAAGTGTTACCTTAACCGGCATGTCAAAGCCTTGCACACTAGCCGTCCAGCGGTAGAAAAGCTTCCCGTTAGTGACATGATATTCGAGTACCGGAACCTGCACGGTTCTTAAATATTGGTCGAATATCTTATTCAGTTTTAAACCGCTTTCTTTGGATATATAATTTTCAATCTGTGCTGAGGTAACTGTTTGATGATAAAATGTTTTGTTGAGCCCTCTCAATATATTTCTGAATTTCTCATCATTCTGGATAAGCTGTCTGATCGTATGGATCATATTGGCCCCTTTATAATACATATCTCCGGAACCTTCTTTATTCACCCCATAAGTACCGATGATTGGACTGTCATTTCGGATGTTTTTCCTGATGCCTACTACATAGGCTGTACTTGCTTCTTTTCCGTATTGTGATTCGAGAAATAGTGATTCAGAATAGTTGGTGAAACTTTCATGGACCCACATATCGGCGATATCTTTGGCAGTAATGTTGTTTCCAAACCATTCGTGCCCGCTTTCATGGACAGTAATAAAATCAAATTTTAGTCCCCATCCTGTATGGGATAAGTCTTTTCCGAGGTAGCCCATCTTAAATTGATTTCCATAAGCCACAGCACTTTGATGTTCCATGCCCAGGTGAGGTGCTTCTACCAGTTTGTAGCCATCTTTATAAAAGGGATAAGGTCCAAACCAGTGTTCAAAGGATTTTAGCATTGGTTTTACATCAGCATCCCAATGCGGTTTTGCTAAAAGGCTATCTTCTTTCAATGACCAGAAGTCTATGCTGAGATTTCCATTTTCACCCTGATAATTGTCGGTCCAGTGTGCGTAGTTTCCAATATAGAAGGTGATATCATAATTATTGATCGGGTTTGCTACAAACCAGTTGTATTGCTGATAACCATCACCCTGATCAACAATGCTGCGCAAACGACCATTGGATATTTCCTTCAATTCTCCTTTAGGTATGCTGATGCTGATTAGCACGCTATCAACCTCGTCGCTTTGGTGATCTTTATTTGGCCACCATGAACTTGCTCCAAAGCCCTGACAGGCAACAGAAACCCATGGGTTTCCTGTTTTGTCTTTAGTGAAAATAAAACCGCCATCCCATGGTGGGTTACGGGCGATCACCGGATTTCCTGAATAAAAAACTTCGAATTTGTCTTTGGTTCCTTTTTTTATGGCTTTGGGAAAAGTAACAAATACGGCGTTAAATTCTCTTTTATAAGCAAGTTCCTGTCCTTTATATATGATTTTTGAAATTTCCAGGTTACTGAACAGATCAAACTGAAGCCTGGTAAAATCTGTTACGGCTGTAAAGTTAAATTCATTGCTGCCGCTGATGAATTTCCTGTCGATATCGATCTTTACGTTTAAGTGGTAATAGTTAATATCATAACAGGTGCGCAGCGGGGTAAGCTGTCCCCTTAAGCTATCAGCGCGGGAAAAGGTTTCCCGCTTGCTCATGAGCTGCGCACTGGCGCCGAGCGTAATAAAGAATATAAGGATAATGGCGGAAAAGAAGCTTTTCATCTTTTAATAATTAATAATTTAAGTTCAAATATAGGATATGCACTGTGCACCGCTAACCCATTTTAAAAACAATTTTATTACAATTAAAATGATTGTACCTTTAGCTGAGATAAAAGTTCCCTTCATGCCGCGTAATAAATTCAGTTTATCTTCTGTTCCATCGTACTTTACGCCAAAATTTCTTGCTTTTATTAAATTTGGAATTACAGGGGTATCCGGCCTGATCATCGATTTTGCACTCACCTGGACTTTTAAAGATGAGTTGAATTTCAATAAATTCCTGGCCAACGGGATAGGTTTTACAGCAGCTGTGATCAGTAATTATTTCATCAACCGAAACTGGACATTTAAGGATACCCAGGCAAAATCGGGTTTACAATTTACTGCTTTTGTTGGCGTTTCTGTTATTGGCCTGCTGCTCAATTCTGCGATTATCTTTTCACTGGATAACCTGCTTTACCTTAATTTTTATGTGAGTAAAGCTGCAGCCATTATCATCGTGTTTTTCTGGAACTTCAGTGCAAATTATTTCTTTGTTTTTAAGGCACAGAAAAAAGAAAATTCAATTTAAAAATCTATGCAGGAAGAACTTTCTGATCAGACAAAAAAGTGGCTTTACCTTTTCATTGGGTTTGCCGTGTTTCTGAATTTTACCGGTTTATTTGTTCCTGTAATGGGACCTGATGGTGCTTTATATGCGTCAATTGCTAAAAACATGGCGCAGCACAATAATTTTTCTGACTTATTTGTGGAGGGAAAAGACTGGCTGGACAAACCCCATTTTCCATTTTGGGTGTCTGCTGTTTTCTTTAAGTTTTTTGGTGTCGCTGGCTGGTCGTACAAGCTTCCCGGTATTTTGTTTGTTCTTTTGGCGGCTGCCTATACGTATAAATTAGCCAAAGCTTTATATACTGAGCAAGTGGCGCTATGGTCAGTTTTGATATTATTAACGTCACAGCATATTATCATCTGCACGATGGATGTTAGGGCGGAACCTTATTTAACAGGGCTGATTATAGCAAGTGTTTATCACTTCTACAAATCTCTGGGTAAAAAATGGTTTCTTCACTTGGTTATCGCCTGTTTTTTTGCTGCCTGTGCTGTGATGACAAAGGGTGTATTTGCGCTGATCCCTATAGGCGGAGCAATAGGGGGAGAGCTGCTGATTAAGAAGAACTGGAAAATGGTGTTCAACTTTAGATGGCCATTAGCGGTGATCCTGATCCTCATTTTTATTATCCCTGAACTCTATACCTTATATATCCAGTTTGATCTGCATCCTGAGAAAGTTATTTTTGGTCATCAGCAGGTATCGGGGATTAAGTTTTTCTTCTGGGATAGCCAGTTTGGTCGTTTCTTTAATAATGGGCCGATAAAAAAATCAAAAGGCGACCCCACCTTTTTTCTGCACACTACTTTGTGGGCCTTCCTGCCCTGGAGTTTGTTGCTTTATACAGCTATATTCCAGTTTTTTCGCCGGCATTTTAAAAAACCGGCCCAGGTTGAGTGGTATTGCATCTGTGGTTCGCTGCTCACTTTTCTGGTCTTTTCCCTATCTAAATTTCAGCTGCCGTTTTACATCACTATCGTATTTCCTTTCTTCTCTACTATTTGTGCGCAGTACCTGTGTAACCTTCAGTTAGAAAGTTCTGTGAAAGCAATCCGGATAGCCCAGACCTTTGTTGGCACTGTCATGGTGGTCCTGATCCTGGTTATACATTATTTTTTCCGTCCGGGAAATATGACGCTTTTAACGGATTTACTGTTATTGCTAACCTTAGTTTTATTTGTTGCTGTTACCCGTTCCTCTGCTAATGGACGATTTAAGGTTTTTTACCAGGTTTGTACAGCAGTATTCTTTGTAAACCTTTATTTTAACCTGGCCTATTATCCTAAGTTGCTCACTTATCAGGCTGATAGTGAAGCTGCTTTTTGGATCAATGATCACAATCCAAAAAACCTGGCTGTAGTGCAAAGCCGGATCGGTTTCGGTTTTGCGCTGGACTTTTATACCGATGCGCCGGTTTATTATAGCAGGAGCGGTGAAGAGTCACTATTGCCTCCAAAGCCATATCTGCTGTATGCTGATGCAGACCTCATAGACCAGTATGTAAAGCAGGGTGTATCCCTAAAAAGGCTTAAATCTTTTGATAGTTTCAGGATCACCAGGCTCAGCGGAAAATTTTTAAATCACGCCACCCGTAAAGAAACATTAAGCACCACAGAAGTTGTACTGATAAATTGACAGAATAAGCATAAACCGCTTTGCCGGGAATTTATTTCTTTCGGGGTTTATGCTTAACTTTGCACCACAAAATTTATCATTATGCAATACGACGTCGTTATTATTGGTTCTGGTCCTGGTGGTTATGTTAGCGCAATAAGATGTGCACAATTAGGCTTAAAAACAGCAGTTATAGAAAAATATAAAACTTTTGGCGGTACCTGCTTAAATGTAGGCTGTATTCCTTCAAAAGCATTGCTGGATTCTTCTGAGCATTATCATAATGCTGCACATACTTTTACTACCCATGGTATTGATCTGAAAGATCTTAAAGTAAATATGCCGCAAATGATTGCACGTAAAAATGATGTGGTTGCGCAGAATACGGCTGGTATCACCTACCTGTTTAAGAAAAATAAAATAGATAGTTTTGAAGGAGTAGGGTCTTTCGTTGATAAAAATACGATCAAAATCGTCAAAACTGACGGAAGTACAGAGACGATCACTTCAACAAATGTGGTAATTGCTACAGGATCTAAACCAACTGCTTTACCATTTTTGCCGATCGATAAAAAACGTATCATTACTTCAACAGAAGCCCTGAATATTACAGAAGTACCTAAAACGATGATCGTTATTGGTGGCGGCGTAATTGGTTTGGAATTGGGTTCTGTATATGCCCGTCTGGGTACTAAGGTTTCTGTTATAGAATATCTTCCTTCCCTGATTGCTACGATGGATGGCGGATTGGGTAAAGAACTGCAGCGTGTGCTGAAAAAATCATTGAACATGGAGTTTTTCATGGGACATAAGGTTACAGGTGCAACTGCTAAAGGTAAAACTGTAACAGTTACTGCACAGAATGCAAAGGGTGAAGACGTGAAAATGGAAGCTGATTATTGTATTGTTGCTGTTGGCCGTACTGCTTATACAGAAGGATTAGGATTAGAGAATATTGGTCTTAAAACTGAAGAACGCGGAAATAAAGTTCCTGTAAATGCACATCTGGAAACATCTGTTCCGGGAGTATATGCTATTGGTGATGTAATCAGTGGTGTAATGCTTGCTCATAAAGCAGAAGATGAAGGCGTTTATGTTGCTGAAACCATTGCGGGGCAAAAACCACATATCAATTATAACCTGATTCCTGGCGTAGTTTATACCTGGCCTGAAGTAGCTTCGGTAGGTGCTACTGAAGAACAGCTGAAAGAAAAAGGTGTTAAATATAAAACAGGTTCATTCCCGTTCAAAGCCAGCGGACGTGCCAAAGCCAGTATGGATACTGACGGTTTTGTGAAGGTGCTTGCAGATGAAGTTACTGACGAAGTTTTAGGCGTTCACATGATTGGCCCGCGTGCTGCCGATATGATCGCAGAAGCTGTGGTAGCTATGGAATATCGTGCGTCAGCAGAAGATATTGCAAGGATTTGTCATGCTCACCCAACTTATACAGAAGCGTTAAAAGAAGCAGCTATGGCTGCAACCGCTAACAGGGCTATTCATATTTAATTTTAAACTTCTGAACCATATTTAAATAAAAACCTGCAGAGATCCCTGCAGGTTTTTTATTTACATCAATTTAATGCTGATCTCGGACGGAAAATGAAAGCGATCTATTTGATCAATCCTTTGATGAATATTTTAGATAAGTTAATTTGTTTTTCCCTCATTAATTTAACCTCTTTTTTTCCGGGCAGGAGTTCTTTGTTCCCATGTATGATGCACAATGAAGTAAGTCCCGATTGACACGAAAGGTAAAGTTCTGCAATTTTGGCGATATCTTCCTGGGGAGCTATTTCTCCATTAGCCATCGCCTGCTCAAAAATATGCTCATGGTATTTGCAGTTTCTTTCAAAGGCTTTTTCTAAAAAAGATCTTAGTTCCACAGAGCTTATTGAAGAATCAGGATTGCCGTAAGATAAGTGCAGCATGTAATAACGGAGAAAAAAGCGGTATTTGACTTCAATAATATTTAATAATATACTTTCAATTCCTGATCCGGACTTTTGGTCTTTGTCCAGTAGTTGAAAATAATCATCAAAGATCTTTTCAAACACCCCAAGGGTTAAACTTGTTTTATCTGGAAAGTAATAATACAGGGAGGGTTTGGATACAGACAGGTCTTCTGCAATTTCATTCATCGTGGTCTTATTAATACCATAGTGAATAAAACGCTTGATTGCACCGTCTATAATTAGTTCCCGCTTTTTATCAGTTTCTGCCATTATACTTTTTTACCTTCTGACTATATAGATGTTATAGTCAAAAATAAAGCAACCTTTTTTAATAAAGAAGCCGATAGACTGATTCTATATAACTTATGAAATAAATGACATTTTTGTGACCTATTTAACTGGTTTTAATCCCGCTAGGAAGATTTCTGCAAATCTTTTTTCTTTTAGAAAGATCAATTTAAATTCTTCTTTACCCGGGAAAATATTTTTAGCCCTTTTAAGAATGTTAAAATGAATCCCAGATACTGCTTCCACAAATATTTCTGTTGTAAACGGAACATTTTCTATAAAGAACTCGTTGGTTGTATTTCCTTTGGTAAGCAGTTCTGTAATGATTTTTAATTCGAATGCCCTTGCGCGGGTAAATTTTTCATATAGAGCTTCCGGTAGCTCCGGACCAATCATCTGAGTATATTCTATCAGTTTGTAATATTTTTGGATAAAGGCCTGTCTCTTTTGTAGCAGTATTAAAATTCCTTCTGTTGCTGTTGAGGTTTTTTCTACCGACTTAATCAAGTCCCTGCTTAAGGTATGCATCATATGTTCTATTACACTTACATAGAGACTTAGTTTATCTGGAAAATAATAATAAAGCAGGGCTTTTGAAAAAGAAATATCCTTCGCAATCTCCGTCATCGTGGTTTTTGCGAGACCATAGTGCGCAAAACGTTTTAACGCCGCGTCTATGATCAATAATCTTTTTTTATCCTGATTTTCCATTTTCTGAGCAAGGCTTTTTTTCTGTTAGGGATGTCGGCTTAAATTCGGTTATAATCGACCGTAAAATATGCAAAATTATTACATCTTGTATTTAACATGTTTATTACATGTATCGAACTTTTGTCAATGCTTCCGGGTTTGCAGATGAATCTCTGTTAAAGGTCGCATATATCGGGACATTATCTACCTTTGCAGCAAATATCCATTTCCTCTATATGCATCTGATACAAGAAAATATATCCCTTAAACCTTTTAACACTTTTGGCATCGATGTAAAGGCTCGTTTTTTTGCTGAGATTTTCAGCGAGAATGATTTACATGAGTTAAAAGAGCAGGCGTTATTTAAAGACCACAAATTACTAGTACTTGGCGGAGGCAGTAACCTGCTATTTACAGAAGATTTTGATGGGCTTGTACTGAAGATCAGTATCCCGGGTATTGAGTCTGACGTTTTTGGTGATAAAGTGATGGTTACTGCGGGAGCCGGGGTAATATGGAATGACCTGGTTAAATCCTGTGTACAGCAGGCTTTTGCAGGAATGGAAAATTTAAGCCTTATTCCCGGTACAGTAGGGGCATCTCCGGTGCAAAACATAGGCGCTTATGGTGTAGAGCTAAAAGATATATTTGAATGCTGTACAGCATTTCATATAGAGACGGGAAAAATCAGGAAGTTTGATTATTCAGATTGTCGCTTTGCCTACAGGGACAGTGCTTTTAAAAATGAACTTAAGGGACAGTATATCATCACTACTGTAACTTTTAAATTGAGTGCGGATGCTAAAATCAATTCTCAATATGGTGCGATACAAGCAGTGCTTGCAGAAAGAAATATAAGCCAGCCTACGATAGACGATATTTCCAGGGTTGTATCAGAGATCAGGGTTAGTAAACTACCCGATCCCTCAACGATAGGTAATGCAGGGAGCTTTTTCAAGAATCCCATCATTGAAAAAGCAGAATACCTGAAATTAAAAGACGCTTTTCCGGCACTGATTAGTTATCCTGCCGGTAAAGAACACATGAAACTGGCAGCTGGCTGGCTAATTGAACAATGTGGTTTTAAAGGAATAGTTGATGGACATACCGGAACCTGGAAAAATCAGGCGCTGGTTTTGGTGAACCATGGTGGTGCAAGCGGCAAAGAAGTGTATAGTTTTTCAGAAAAGATTATAGACACTGTGCAGGCCAGATTTGGGGTTAAACTGGAACGTGAGGTCAATATATTGTAAAAAACAAGTGATTTTTAAACATTATCCGATAAATATTACCATATGCCTTTGAATTGATTTTTTGGTACATATGTTGTATAAGTGTTAATATACAAGATTAAACAAACCTGACAGCGCCACTCTTTAAAATCCTGTTTGTTTGCTCTTTAACCTTAAAACTTAAAACATTATGACAAAAAATGAATTTAACCTCCAGCTCCATAACCACTCGGTTTCTTTGCAGTCATTCGCTTTAAATTTTACTAAAGATATTGAAGACGCAAACGATCTTGTTCAGGATACCATGCTTAAGGCAGTTACTTATTACAGCAAATTTAAAGAAGGTACAAATTTGAAAGGATGGTTATTCACCATCATGAAAAATACCTTTATCAATAATTACAGACGTCTGGTTAAAACCAATGCCCTGATCACAAAATCTGAAGATATATCGTCTGCTAACCTTCATTACAGTGCAACTAAAAATACCATCGACAGCAAGTTCGTTATCGGTGATATCAACAAGGCCCTGGCAACTTTGCAGCCTGAATATTATGTACCTTTCATTAAGTACTTTGAAGGATATAAATATCATGAGATTGCAGACATGTTGGAAATTCCTATCGGAACAGTAAAAACCAGGATTCACGTGGCCCGTCAGATATTGAAAAAATACCTGAAGACTTATTCTAAAGAAATTTTAGGAACAGAGATCGCTTAAAAACATCATCTTCCTTTTGAAAAGCGCTTAAATTATTTTTAAGCGCTTTTTGTTTTATATTTGAGGTCCAGCTCAGCATCATAGATGAACTATACCTACTTATTAATCGATCTTGGACTCTTATTGATCCCGGTTTTATTATTTTCCATTAAACAACTGAATTTTACGAATGATAGCAAATTTATTATTCTGGCTGTTTTAATTAATGTTTTTACCTTTTCTGTTCCTACAGAGTTCCTTACCCAGTTCAAAGTGGTTGTTTTTAACCCGCCTTATTTAACAGGGATGACCCTGTGGGAGTTGCCAATCGAAGAACTGCTGCTGCTGTTGGTTTTACCTCTTTCCGGATTGGCTGTTTACCTTTTTCTGAATATACGTTTTCCAGATAATAATCTGGAGAAATACAGCCTTGCGTTGAGTCATATCATCATGGGAATATGCATTGCCATGTTATATTTTGGCCACAGGAAGTTTTATCCTTTATTTACCTTTTCTATACTGCTGGCATTTATGCTGTATATCGAATATGTAAATAAGATCAGGTTTATGTACCGGTTTTACCGGGCCTTTATCATTTCCTTAGTTCCCTTTTACCTTGTTTACGGTATTTTAACCACTTTACCTGCTGTTCAGTACAATCAACTGGAAACCCTTAATTTTAACCTGGGACATATTCCTTTTGAGAGCCATTTTTATTTTATGGCGATGCTGCTGCTAAGTGTTTACCTTTTCGAATTGTTTAAAAGTAGATCGCAGCGGTAATGGATCTGCCGGAATATACCAGACAGCAACTCGCCCTGCGAAATGGCCAGGATAAACCGCAAATATGGGTAGCTTTCCAGGGCATGATCTATGATGTTGGAGAAAGCAGGTTATGGAGAAATGGAAAACATTACGAACATTGGGCAGGGCAGGACCTCACCGCCGAACTTGCAGATGCACCACATACGCATACCGTTTTTGAAAAATTTGTAGCAATTGGTAAATTGAAAGCATAAAAAACGCCAGTTGTTTAGACTGACGTTTTTTTTCTTATGTTTTGATCACTAAGCTTCAATGGTATGAGCACTCAGGGCAATAAATTCTTTTATACGTGAAGTAATATCCTGCTGGGTAAGATTGATAATCTTTTCAGTACCAAATTTCTCTACGCAGAAAGAGGCCAATGCGGAACCATAAATAATAGCATTTTTCATCGTTTCAAAATTTACTGTATCTGTTTTTGCAAGGTAACCGATAAATCCTCCGGCAAAGGTATCTCCGGCTCCTGTGGGATCAAATACTTCAGCTAAGGGCAGTGCAGGGGTGGAGAATATTTTATCTTCATGGAAAAGCAATGCACCGTGCTCACCTTTTTTTATGATCAGATATTTTGGTCCCATCGCCAGGATTTTTTTCGACGCTTTAACCAGAGAATATTCTCCTGAGAGTTGTCTTGCCTCCTCGTCATTGATGGTTAATACATCTACTAATTTAATCGTTTCCAGCAAATCTTCCATTGCTACGTCCATCCAGAAGTTCATCGTATCCAAAACGATTAATTTAGGCTTGTTTTTAAGACGTTTAATGATAGTTTGCTGTACTTGCGGGGAAAGATTGCCTAACATCAGATATTCGCAGTCCTGATAGCTCTCAGGGATAATCGGGTCAAAGTCTGCCAATACGTTTAGTTCTGTGATTAGCGTATCCCTGCTGTTCATGTCATTGTGGTACTTGCCCGACCAGAAAAATGATTTTTCACCTGCTTTGATCTGTAAGCCTTCTGTATCGATACCGTGTTTGGTAAAAGTATCGATGTCTTCCTGATGAAAGTCATCTCCTACAACACCAACTATTTTCACCTTGTTATAGAAGTAAGAAGCGGCTAAACTTGCATAGGTAGCAGCACCACCTACGATCTTATCAGTTTTTCCGAAGGGAGTTTCGATAGCATCGAATGCTACACTCCCTATGATTATCAGGCTCATATGTTTTATTTTAAATTATTTTCAATTATTTGTCTGCAAATATTGCATAAATAATTTAAAAGCCCTAATATTGCATTCCCAAAACGAACGAGGCTTTATGTTCTTTATTAAAGCCAGAAAGCGTTTTCAGGATAACCAGAATACTCCTTCTTAGCTCAGCTGGTTAGAGCATCTGACTGTTAATCAGAGGGTCGCTGGTTCGAGCCCAGCAGAGGGAGCAGATTTAAAGCCTTTCAGTTTTTACTGAAAGGCTTTTTCTGTTATATAGAAGACCTTGTGTTTTCAAATTAAATAACCAGAGTACTCCTTCTTAGCTCAGCTGGTTAGAGCATCTGACTGTTAATCAGAGGGTCGCTGGTTCGAGCCCAGCAGAGGGAGCCAAGATTTTCAGACCGAAAATCACATAAAACCCCATTTCTAGCGTATAGGATGGGGTTTTTTATTTCCATAATAGGAAGTTATCCTAACTCCAGACAATTTTCAATTGCCAACTTTCTTCAAGTTTTACAGCTTAAATTGTAGAACTTAACGAAAAACCGTTACAAATATTTGACAAGAAAAATCCCGCGACTTAGGGCTTCCGGTATCCGTAAACGCAATTTTTCAACTTAAACAATGGCAACAGTAGAAGCAAAAATTTACAAACACCATTACAAAAATGATGGCACTTGCAATGTAAAAATCAGGGTTTATCACAAAGATGAGCAAAGGTATATCGATACACCACATTACCTTAGCAGTAAACAGCTAAAAGATCATCCCTACAATAAGAGAGAATTTTTGATCAAAGACCCCTTTGTTAAAAACCTTGTCAATGCAGAACTTGAACAGTATAGGCTCGCAATCAGTAATCTTGGTCCAAAACTGAAATTATTCAGTTCTGAAGATTTAAAAGACTTTCTGATGCAGTCTCAACAAAACATTGATTTCATTAAGTTTTGTGAAGAATTTGTTGATGATCTTAAAGAGATGGGTATAGATAAAAGTGCCGCTAATTTCAACACTGTGAAAAATAGTCTTGTGGACTTTTTCAATCGAAAGATTGTATCTGTTAATGAAATCAATATCGATATGCTTTCAGATTGGGAGCGTTATCTGAGGAAGGAAAGAACGATGACAAGGCCTAACCAATTTAATGAAACAGTTACAACCATACAGCCACCATTGACCGATGCTAGTATTCATATTTATATGCGAGACCTTAGGTCCTTGTTTAACCATGCACGCAAAAAGTATAATAGAAAGAGCTTAGGGATAATTAAGATCGAGCATTACCCTTTTGATGAATATAAAATTATTGAAGCGCCAATAACAAGGAAGCGAAATACGAATGTAGAAACCCTTAAAGATATCAGGGATTGCAAACCAAAGTGTAACAGCCGGGCGGAGTTGGCAAGAGATCTATTTATGCTTTCGTTTTATATGTGTGGTATCAATGCGGTTGATCTTTATAAAATTAACGAATCGAATATTGGTGAAGGAAGACTAAGCTATAATAGATCAAAAACCCGGAATAAAAGGAAGGACAATGCCTTTATCAGTATTAAAATAGTAGAGGAAGCCAAGCCTTTGCTAGAAAAATATATTGGAAATCTAGGTCAAAGGTACTCCAATATAAACGGCCTAAACAAAGCATTGAGCAAGGGAATGAGGGAAGTTTGCAATATGCTTTCTATTAATGGGATTACCTATTACTGGGCTCGTCATACCGTTGGCAATCTCGCGAGGAACAAGTGTCGAATGAGTAAGGATGATGTGGCGCTGGCATTGAATCACGTGGATCACGGAAGAAAAACGACTGACATTTATGTTGATAAGGATTGGAGTATTGTTGATGAACTACAAGAAAAGGTTATTAAACTATTAAGTGAAGAAAAATTTAACGAATTAATAGATAATGGTATCATTATGAAATTTGCTTAAAGCATAAGGATCATGCCCCGTCGACGACTCAGCATGATCCTAGGCTTCTGGCGCAGTTGGTTATCATAAATTTCTATGATTAATAAATAATTAAAAAAATATTAAATTTGAGTATCATGAAAAACCTAATTCTATTTTTCTTGACCTGCATAATTGCGACTGGTGCCCTATTGTCTGGTTTGACGATGAAAAATCCATTACCGGCATTCATTGTTGGCTTTGGAATTTGGATCCTTTTTTTGTACCGGATTAGTAAAAAATGATTTTCCATCCGCTTTTACAAACTTCAAAACTTTTATAAGTTATAACAATAAATATCCATAAAGGTAACTATTTTGATATAAAAGAATTAAAATAAGGTTATATTCCTATAAGTTGTATATTAGTTTTGTAATTTCAAGTCTTGATTTATGAAAAGGGCCAATCCTGAAGACAAAAACTTAATAATAGATCTTCTAACGAAATCTTTCGATAGTAACTTAAGTGTGAATTACATTGTCAAACAAGACAATAGCCGCATAAAGTGTATCCAGGCATTAATGGAATACTCAATTGATGTATGCTGGATGTTTGGTGACGTCTTTCTCTCTGATGACAATAAAAGTTGTGCGCTGATTTTATATCCTCAACAAAAAAAAACAACATGGAAGTCGATCTGGCTTGATGCGAAGCTAATAGCTTCCGCAATTGGAGTAGGTGGAATTATCAAGACCATGAAACGGGAAAGTTTAATCAAAAATTTACAGCCTAAACAACCAATGGCATATCTATGGTTCATTGGAGTTGACACCTTGTACCAGCATCAAGGTATTGGAAGCTCGTTATTACAGGAGATTGTTTTAAAAGCAATCGACGAAAATCTACCAATTTACCTGGAAACATCCACTTTAAAAAACATACCCTGGTATGAGCGATTTGGTTTTGAGATTTACAATGAGCTCAACCTAGATTACACTTTATTTTTTCTGCGAAATATCATCGTTTAATAATAATGCAATGCTGGTATTTGGAACTGAGATGCTTCTGGTTACATTTATTTTTGTCGTAATTGAAGTCTTGATGTTGATTTTCCTGCTTGCAGGGTATTTAACCAGACTCCGGGATAAACAACGCAAGTTGTATTTAATACTTCTTTCTTTGCTGATTCTGTATAATATCACAGGTGGGCTTCTTCCAGATCCTAATTATTCCATTCCAATATATGTGCAAAATATCATAGCCTATGGAACTGGATTTTTAATGGCCTCTTATTTCCCTTTTTACTTTTATAAAGCTTTTAATCTTAGGTCTTTACGGTTTCACGCCCTCTATGGAGTTCCTTTATTCCTAATGTTACCTTATCTTTTGTTTTTTGTGATATCATATTCTTTGAATCGCGATTTGTCCTTTGCTATTCATGATGGTATTGTAATTCCATTTTTTTACTCATTCGTATTGCTATGGGCAATATTCAAGGCTATCCGCTCTGTTTATAAAGAACGCTGATCACAGGGATACTTTTTGGAAGAGATAATAGTTTACGCAGCCCTTGTTCCCTGGGGGGCTATGACAATAATTGCATACTTTGACTTTGGACAACAGGCAGAAGCTCTTTCTACAAATACCGGTTTTCTGGTTGTTACCGGAATATTTATCGTTAAATTTATTAGGCAGGATAGGGATGCTATTAATAAACTTCAGGATATCTCATTGAATGGTTTAAGACCGGAGGTGTTTGGACAAAATTGTATGTATTATGAGTTTACTACCAGAGAGACTGAAGTTATTAGGCTTCTACACGAAGGTTATACGACCGGTGAAATAGCAGCCAGATTATTTATTTCTGAACGGACCGTCACTACGCACATTCAGAATATGATGCTCAAAACTCATACTCATAAGCGCCTGGAATTACTGCGGAAACTCGAATTTGGCATTCTGGATATAAAAAATGTGTCCTAAAATTTTGATCTAAGTAGAATTACGTAGTAAAATCTCCTGTTTACGTATTTGATTTCACAGTTATCGTCCTGATTTTTGATATACATCTTATCAAAACTATTGTTTTAATGACCTACCTATGAATGAACAGCTTATTTTTTTAGCCAACTGGGTGGAGTTTGCTATCCATCCACTACAACTTATCAACTATTCTTGTGCTGATGGGCAGCTTTTCTCATTAACTGAGGAATTGACAACCAATTTAAAAATCCTGAAAAACACATTTATTCAACAAGGACTAATCAATAAGAAACAAATCAGATCCATCTTGAAATGCCTTGTTGATATAAGTAACACAATTTATAACTATCTTCATCATTTAGCTTTAACATGGAATCAGAAAAATGTAGGTCCTTCAATTAAATCATTTTACCTGAATGCTTTACTTATTTTAGAGGACTCACTAGAGAAAGTTGGTAAGCTGTCGCCACAAATTAGTAAACTCATGCCTGCTACGCTTTTTGCGCGGCCAAATTTAGTGATGGCACTAAAAGAACATTATGCAATATTTTTGTCTCAATTGGATAAAAGTAATATTGATCTTAACCTCAGGACAGTAGTTCAAAGAGGAATTTATCAAATGATCCAGAAAAATGGAATTAATGCTTCAAATGTTGAATATTGCAATAGCTTGATGAGTGTTATTAACAGACAAGTATATTTAGATACGGAGGGATTAATAGAAATTCTTTATTTAAATGGATTTAATCTTCCAGAATTTTATTTTTACTGCGTTACCAAATACAATAGTTGTCTAGACAATCTCGATGGGTTACATGAACAATTAGTTCTGCTGCTTAAAGAAAGGGACAAATTAATTTGCTTGCCACAATTAGGAGAGCTTCTTATGTTGCCTCAACTTAACAATACAGTCGATCAACTTATTAACTTTATTTCAGAAAAAGAACATTTTCTTCTTAAAATGCTCAAAATCCAGAGAGTTATCCTTCAAGATGAAAAGGCAGATAAATCAACTGG
This sequence comes from Pedobacter sp. L105, assembly GCF_009765875.1. Classification (GTDB taxonomy): domain Bacteria; phylum Bacteroidota; class Bacteroidia; order Sphingobacteriales; family Sphingobacteriaceae; genus Pedobacter. The sequence continues at coordinate 151,614 of NZ_LMUP01000008.1, read as the reverse complement.
TAAGGTAAAAGTAAATCTTTCAGTAGCACAATTCGCATTGTTTATCAGGATGCAAATGGAAAAAGGTCTATTGCAAAAAGAAAACATTGGAGAGCAATTTAGTTTTTTCGCTAACCACTTTTACACCCATCAAACAACTTTTATATCCGCTGAAAGTTTAAGAAAAAAATCAACAAATGTAGATTTTAGTACGGCCCAGAAGCTAAAGGGAAATCTTATTTCTATGTTGAATTGGTTGAATGAAAATTACAACATGTCTAATTACAAAGATTCATAGTTGACTGGTCTGAAATTGACTAAGTCCGATTGCAGCGGTATCCTTTCCCCGAAAGATAAAGCGGGAAGCGCGGCCCAAAGGAGATACAAAAGAGCATATTAAGAAAACAATGATTTCCGGTGGCTGTCAGACAATCCGCCAAAACCAGAATTAGCCTCACCCTTACGGAAATAATAAAAAGTTGTCTCTCTAAAGGAAATAAAATTCAGACTAAGGCTCAAGATGATCAAGCCCCAAAAAAGCAGCGTCAGATAAAAAGGTAAGGCGTAGAACGGATAAGCCAGGTATATGGTCAATGTAGGTAGGAAAATCCAAAGAATGCCTCTTAGCCAACGGTGATGTATAAGCGGCAATATCCAATCTTTTTCATCATCCGCTTTTATCAGAAACTCATGTTCTTCCTGTATCTGATAACGGACAAAGAATATTAGCAGAATAGCAAGTAAGGCTTCTGAAACAAAAACTACGAATGGAAAAGCAATACTTGAAATAGAAAAACCGAAGATCTCGACATTCTCTTCCGTCTTTTTAATATTCTAGGATATCTTTTTTTTAGCTTCTGTCGTTGTGTTATCCCCATATAGGTTGTGCAAACGCTCCAGCAGGATCTCATCCTCCAGTAATTTCGCGTTTTCTTTATCCAACATCGGCGTTAACAGGTAAAGTGAATTAACTTGCTGAACGCAGATATCAACCTTGAAAACGACTTGATAAGAATGACCGATGCGATAAAACCTTTTCATTCCCTGATCCGCCTTACCCGGTGCGGATACGCCGAATAAAATGATCGCCTGCAGCATCAAGTGCATTTGTTACGGCTCTTATGGGGGTAATTCCCGAGACCTTTTTAGGATTCAAATGTGAAGAAGCAATGATAGAGAATCGGAATCTACAGGAATCCTTAAATAACTGAAAACCGCCGAATTCAAGGCCAAAAGGCTGAACTGATATTCATATTAAGCTTGTTATAAGCACTTTTCGGGTCAAGTTTTATTTCGCTGAGTAAAGGCAGGCCTTTTGCCAATTTCAGCTTTTCGACAGCGATGGTATCGCTCAATTTGTGCATGAATTCCTCATGGTTAAAACCGATGGCCATGCTAACTGTGATATGATCTGACCGATAATTTGCAATCGCCGGGTCAATAAGCGTAAGAGCAGTGTCCGGAGTACATGGCGACTGGGCTTTAGCAGCCTTGTAATCGCCCGCGCCGTCATTACCTAATATTTTGGGTGCTTCTGCTGAATCGGGGTTATCCTGCTCTCGGGTACAATAATTCAGGATAACCAATTGACAGTCAATAGATTGTGGTTGGTTATTTTTGTTTGAATACACTTTTAGGGATTGTCACAATGAATAATCATAGAGTATCATTAAGAATCATGTAGTCTTAAAAGTGTTCGAAATTGTTTTTCAATAATGCTTTATGTTACATTTTAATGACAATTGAAAAGTCGAATTTAGTCCTTTTCTATATAAAAGTTGCTTATTTCTTCGGCTTAGCCTTTCTTTTTTGATATATGAAATCCCGTCAATGCTAGTATTTGAGGATGATCTAATTTAACTTGATTTTGTTTATGAGAAAAATTGTCAGCTTTAATATATTATTAATAAAAAGTGCAATATTTGAATACATAGAGTTTCCAAGTGTATGCTCAATTCTACTGATTTGAGTATACATATAACCATCGAGATCTTATCTACTTTAGTATAGAGCGAAAATTATTTTAATACTTACCGAGTTAAACGGAACCCTATCATTATTTTAAATACGGCATTAGAAAGGTTTTAGGGGATAAGAATGTAGGACAAGGCGTGCAAATCTAAAATATAGCCTATACAAAAAGAATTGTCAAGATAAAAAAGTAGGAAATCTATCAAGGTTATATGAACAGCTATCCGGCTGACTTTGAAAGATTTGCCTACTACATTGTTCTTCCATAAAAATTAGTACTTAACGATTTAATCCAATCCGCTGCATATTCGGCCACTTCCTGCCAGCCGGTCTCTCCTAAAATAAAATGGTCTCTGTTTGGGAATTCTTTATAAACATTAAGAGCTGTATTATTTTTATAAGCCTTAAAATTCTTTTCTACCAATGAGGACGGAATAATATGATCTAGCTCTCCGCTTAGAAATAATAAAGGCGACCTAGTCTTCTTGAAACTAATGAAGGCGAACAATCCAAGTGTGCCACGTGGAATGTTGCGGCTTTCTGGTATCCAGTAATCTTCATAGACCTGATCCGCCTCCAAGGACGTCATCGTATTGGTCATCGCGTAATGGAACCATTTTTTGGATGGCTTAAAAAGAGAGTTTCCCATAAAATAATTGATCACCGGAAAGTTTGATCTCCAAAAACTCCATTTAAAGGTGATAATACCTAGTGGGGGGGCGGTTGATATACAAATTCCGGCAATTCCCTTGTTCATCGATAATAGTTTTTGAACTACTAAACCTCCTAGGGAATGCCCGATAAGAATTGGTTTTTCGGGCAGATTGTCAATAAAATCAGCCGCATTGTTCACCAAGTCTTTAAAGTTTAGTTTGCGAAATTTCGGGTCCGTGTAGGTTCGAAGCTGATCAGGTTCCGCGTCATGGTACGGGTTAGAAGGGGCATAACAGGTAAACCCTTTTTCTTCAAAGAACAATTTCCATTCATCCCAGCATTTTGCATTCACAAAAAGACCATGCAGAAAAACTATTGTATTGGATCTAATAACTGACATTTTTTTCATTTTAAATAGTAATCTAATTGCTGAAGTGAGTGCTTTTCAACCGCTACCGTATGATTGTTGTTGTGATAAGTAAATGTCCTTAACGCACGTTGTTTTTCAAAGGTAATAATATGCCATTTTATGGTAATTTTCTTCCTACGCAGCTTTTTAGCCTAATACATTTAAAGATGAGTTTTTCTGAATTGAAATACAGGTGAAAAGGAATTAAAACAATCTAACTTTAACCGAGGTTAAAATTAGTTCCTAATAGTAGCTGTAGGTTTGGGTGCTGAATACACAGCTTTTAAACTTATATAATAATGGATATTGAAGAAAGAAGATCTATCGGTGCATTGGAGGCTTTATTCCTTTCATGGGATTACAGTGATCCAAAGCACTTTGTAATAACAGCAGAAATTGAAGGGAAGAGTACCGCTGATAGCTGGTCGGAAGCTGTAGCTGCACTTCAGCAAAGGCATCCCATATTAACATTTAAGTTAGGAAAGATTGATGGTTCGGAAATATACTTTGATGCACAGAAGGACTTCAAAATACCTTTAAAATTTGGCACTAAGTCTTCTAAATCCATTATACTAGAACTGGAAAAAGAACTGGTCAAAAAAATAGATCCGATAAACGATCCTTTAATAAGAATAACATTAAATCATGAGGCAGAAAATTGCACGATCATTGTTGCTGCCTATCATCCTGCCGCTGACGGTATGTCCGTGATTTTTCTGATTAATGACTCGTTAACTGCTGTTAGCGGCGGAATACTAAAAGAACCATCATTATCGCCATCAATTGATGCTATGCTTGGGTTTGATAATAAGTCAATCGGAGAAAAACTTATAAAAAAGCTTACTCCAGAATATATTAGTGAGTTAATAAGCAAAAGGAAATTAGTGCCGCCTGCTCAAATCCAGATTGTCCAGTTTTCAGAAGCGCTAACCAGAAAATTAATAAAAAAGGCAAAAAAGGAAAAAACGTCTGTGCATGGGGTACTCCAGGCCGCTGCCGCAGTTGCCATGTTTCATCTTTCATCAAAGGCTGACAGCGAATTAGTTATCATGTCTCCTATATCGGCGAGGACGCTATTAAATATCAGTGATGACATCGGAATGTATTCCATATCGAATATAACAAATATTGCGTTAGGCGACATTTTAAATTTTTGGGAGTTGGCAAGAAGCAACAAGGAGAATATGGCATCTTCATCTAATATTGATTATTTAATAACTTATATGGAACAGGTTCGCCGGCTGGTTGGTTCGACAGACGACCTTAATGATTTTATCGATCAATCCCTGGGTTTCGATGTTATGCTATCTAACCTTGGCAGATATCCATTTCCTTCAAATTATGGTTTGCTGAATATTAAAACGATTTATGGCCCAATGATTATGCCCGGAGCAGGAAAAGGCCAGGCTTTAGGAGTCATTACTGTGAACGGGAAGTTGACATTAACAAATACAAGCAGGTATCCTGTTGTTGGTCTACTTCTGTGCATGGAAAAGTATATCGGAGAGGTGTGTTAAATCAGGGTCATCGGTGACCATTTCATGGCCGGAATTATTCCGGCCATAAAAATCATGATATTGAATTCGAGGTTGTTTTTTAATTTTCCTCTATAGCATATAATGTCTTCATTACTTTAGGCTATCCAGTTGTCCCAGGGCCCTCACTGATCAGCCGAGGTAAAACAAGCGAAAAGATGCAGGGGTATGACCTGTCTGCTTTTTAAAGAACTTGAAAAAATTAGTAGGTTCATCAAATCCCAATGAAAATGCAATTATTTTTCCAGACTCTTTACTATAAAGGAGCTCCCTTTTAGCTTCTAGAATTATTCGTTCATCAGTAATTTGTTTTGCTGTTTTTCCAGTAAGTTTTTGGGTCGCATTATTCAATGACTTTGGAGTAATGAATAATTTTTGTGCGTAAAATGCGACGCTATGGCATTGCCGGAAATGGCTTTCCAGATGCTCCCTGAATGAAGCGAGATGATTTTGTTCTACACTTCGATTATCAAAAGAATCATTGCCAGTAAATACTGCTCTTTCCGCGGTGAGTAAAAAATTATGAAGATAATTTCGTAAAAGTTTAGGCTTATATTTTTTATCACTATCATTGAACTCATTGACCATACTTCTCCAAATATGCTGAAGGTCGTCGAGAGCAGGGATAGCTTGGATTAAAGTGTTATTAAATATCGGGGAGTTTTTTAGAAATTGAAGTTCAGTTTGATTTTTTGCAAAAAAGGTATCTGTAAAGAGGATTAATTGTGAGCTGTATTTATTCTTTTGATCAAAGAATTGAACGGCATCCTGCCTGATGAACAAAAATGTATTCGCTTTAACCTCTATCTGGGTATAATCTATTGTGTGAACAGGGGCGCCCTCTTTAAACCAAATAATACAATAGAATGCTGCCCTTCTTGGAGAAGTGAGGTTTCTTTGGGTTTTGGCATCATACTGATCAATATCTAGCATATCAAAACCGAAAGGTAATTTTTCATTAAATATTAGGTGCTTAGCGATCATCTTATCATTAAAAGATTCATAATACCACAGATAATTTTAACATTACCTCATTATCCATAATTGGCTAGGGATTTCAAAATATAAATCTACAAAAAATATATAATGATGATAATAAAAATATAACGATCATTATATTTGCATTGTGAAATTTAGTAAAACAGAAAAAACAAGAAAGCATATTATTGAATCAACTGCGGTTCTCTTTAATAAAAAAGGATACGCAGGCACTTCAATAACAGATATTACCAAAGCTACCAATCTAACGAGCGGAAGTATTTACGGGAACTTTCAAAATAAGGAAGAAGTAGCTCTTGCTGCATTTGATTATAATCTTGAAAAATATAGGGCAATTGAACACGATAAACTAGATAAATGCAATTCTTTTAGAGAAAAGCTGCTGATGGTTGTTAGCGTCTATCATAGTTCAATGAACCTAAAATTTCCTGGGGGAGGATGCCCGATGCAGAATACATTAACTGATGCAGATGATAATTATGAATTGTTGCGTAAGCGTGCAGCAAAAGGTTTATTAAATTGGATGGACGAAATAACCACTCTTCTAAAGAAAGGTAAAGGTAGTGGCGAATTCCAGCTGACTGTCGATCCAGGAAAAAGCGCAGCGCATATAATTGCACTTATAGAGTTTGGTTTTTTAATTGCGAGCGCAACAAAAGATAGGAAAGAGGTTGACAAGATCCTCGACATAGCCACAGAGTACATCCAAACAAGTATCTTGATAAAATAAATTTTTACGTTAAGAATTACGGTCATTATATTTTACACTTGTTAAACATATCAAATCTTTAAAAAAAGGCTTATAAACTAGGATCAGCAAATAGCTGGAGGTTTGTAAATCAGGTCATAGGAATCAAAATAAAAATCACTTTCATTAGCGTCAAATAAACATCTATGAATTTTAGCTCCAGACCAGTATTTTACTTTTTTTTATGGACATATCTATTTTTTGCTGTTTTTTTTCAAACGGCAAAATGTCAAACTACGCCGGTGATGTATGTGAACATCAATCATTATAACCACGATCAGCATGTTCTTGATGATCAGGTTCAGGAAACCAGTCAAATAGTTAAGCAGCTAGTTTTCCGGTCCTCGGTATGGAATGTAAAAACAACGGTCAAACCAGTCAAGGGAAATGATAAGGCCATGGATATACTTGTGACCTTTTTATGCCAGAGCGGTCATTTGGATGACGCGTCGGTATCTGTAAATTTCAGCTTCGATAACTGGTCAGTTAATAATTATGTATTGATGCCTGCAGCTGTTTATAATGGGAACCGGGTTGTGGCAAGAAACATTCCTTATCCTTCATTCATTAATGATCCAAGGGACACAGGGATTAACAAACCACAAATGATCTCTGATGTTCCGAGATTAGACAAGAATTATAAGCCATCGCGTATCCAGCTTCGTACGGGAGATATGTCTACCCCCGCGATTGGTTTTTATGATCCCGCGGCAAAATGTGCTTTCTGGATGCTTACGCCACAAGGAACCAAATTAGGAGATTCTGGAATTGGTGTCGCCGAAGACAGCAGCAGGACGCATGCGGAAATTACCTATACTGCCCCCGTTGTACGGGAGAAATACCGTTACTATATATCGGATAGCCATGCTCCATCCAGAGATCAGGGAGCTTCATTTAATACAGGTGATTCAGTTGTATTAATGGTTCGTGTTTATCATGATAGCTGTGCAAGTATACCTGACTTATTTCGCCAGTTCGCTAAAATTAGAAATGATGTTATTCCGCATAGTAAAGAAGAACCGTCCTTCAGAAGCTTTTCTACCACTTTCGGCATTCAGCAGGAAAAATTTAACAGATGCAATTTTGAACCGAAATTTGGCTACTATTCCGTTGGCTTAAGGGAAAATGCGAGCCAGGACTGGCAGATCGGATGGGTGGGAGGAATGATCTCCACCTACCCGTTGCTCTATCAGGGTAATAAAACTTCAGTAGATAATGTTATCCGGAATTTTGACTGGCTTTTTCCAAAAGGAATTGCACCCAGTGGCTTCTTCTGGGATACAGGTGAGAAAGGAGATCGTTGGATGGGTATTTTCCAAAACATACCTTTGGGTAAAGATCTTCATCTGATTAGAAAATCGGGGGACGGCCTGTATTACTGTTTAAAGCAGTTTGAATTGATGAACAGGATGCATATGACAGTAAAACCGCCTTGGCAAGACGGCTGTAGGAAGGTTGCAAATACATTGGTAAGGACCTGGAAAAAGTACCATCAGTTTGGACAATTTGTCAATAATAAAACAGGCGATATCGTGATTGGTGGGTCTACCAGCGGAGGTATTATTCCTGCGGCACTCGTTCTTGCCTCCCGCTATTATAAAGACAGTTCATATCAGACAGTGGCCAAAGCAGCAGCAAGAGACTATTACGAAAATTTTGTAAAGAAAGGGGTTAGCTACGGCGGTCCAGGAGAAGCTATGCAGAATTTCGACAGCGAGTCTACGTATGGATTATTGGAAAGCTTCACGGTGCTTTATGAGGCAACTCACGAAAAATACTGGTTGCAGGCCGCAGAGGATGTTGCCCTGCAGTTCACTACCTGGATCACCAGTTATAACTATGTATTTCCTCCATCTTCTGATCTCGGCAGGATTGATGCACATACTACGGGTACTGTTTGGGCAAATACGCAGAATAAGCACGCTGCACCTGGTATTTGCACTCATTCCGGAGTAGCTTTGCTAAAGCTTTACAGGGCAACTGGAAATCCCTTTTATCTTGAATTGCTGAAAGATATTGCCCATACTATTCCGCAGTACATGTCTACACCGGACAGACCCATTGCTAATCTTGGCAATGGCTGGATTAATGAACGCGTGAGCCTTACAGATTGGCTTGAAGGGATCGGAAACATTTTTTCCGGCTCTACCTGGTCAGAAACAGCGATGCTCTTAACTGAGGTTGAAATTCCAGGCTTATATGTTAATCTGGATGATAATGAACTGGTTGCAATAGACCATGTCAGCGCAAAAATCATCAGGCACTCGAAGCGCTCTGTCGATGTCCGGATATGCAATCCGACGGGGGATAAGATTACTGTGAAACTGCTGGCTGAAACGAAAGTGCAGCAGGCGGTTATGCTCGGCGACCTTCCTTTGTGGGGCTGTAGAACGCTCAAACTGCTACCGGGGGGAGTCAAGATTCTCCACTATTTAAACTGAATACTATTAATTAATGATCGTAATAATCAATAAACAATTATGAAATATCAAATTTTTGGAAAAAAGTCGGGCTTGAGAGTATCAAACTTGGCGCTGGGAACCGGTAATTTTGGAACAAAATGGCCATTCGGGGCAACGAAAGAAGAATCAAAGCTCGTTTTTGACCATTATGCCGAGGCCGGAGGTAATTTTATTGATACTGCGGACGGCTATCAAATTGGCGAATCAGAGGAGTTTCTTGGCGATTTCCTTGCAAGTGAAAGAGATAATTTTGTTCTGGCTTCAAAGTTTAGTATGGGAACGCGGAAAATGCAGACCTCCGGCAATAGCAGAAAGACCATGCGTCTAGCTGTGGAAGCGAGTTTAAAAAGGCTGAAAACAGACAGGCTGGATCTCTATTGGGTTCATTTATCTGACGGACAGACACCAATTGAAGAAATTGTCCGCGGCTTAGATGATTTGGTAAAAGATGGGAAAATAAATTATGCAGGATTTTCCAACTTTCCGGCATGGAGGATCGCAAATGCCTCGTTGCTTGCTGATCTTCGTGGCTGGTCACCGATAGTAGGAATCCAGCTTGAATATAATTTAATTGAAAGAACCGCAGAGCGCGAATTACTTCCAATGGCTGAGGCATTGGGTTTGGGTGCAGCTTTTTGGTCACCTCTGGCAGGGGGCACACTTACAGGAAAATACCGTGCTAAAGAAGTAGATCCCAATACTCGGCGAGCACTTGCAAATGGATTGCTGGTTAAGAATGAAAAAGGGTTGCGCGAAACAGCCATCATCGATTTGCTGGCGGCTATCGCTAAGGATAACGATACAAAAATAATCAATGTAGCTTTAGCTTGGATCCGCCAAAAATATGACCAGTCAAGCCTGTCAACTGTTACCATAATAGGGCCGAGAAACTTACAGCAACTCAATGATAATCTATTATCACTTAATCTGACGCTTACCATTGATGAAATAACCCGGCTTAATGAAGTTAGTCAAATTGTTCTCGGATCGCCTCACGAAATTATAGCAGCGTCCCAACTTAATATGTTTGGCCAGGCAAGCCAACTTATCGAATTGAAGCATCCTGTTGCCTAATAAGTCGTGGTAGGATTAAATTGAACAAGAGAGGCCAGCATTTTAAGGACCTCTCCTGTTTATTTAAACCATTTACCAATGCCCAGCGTATGAAAATTCTGAATGGTATTTAATAATAATCTCAAGCGTTCTCATGGACTTGGGGCCAGTAATTTGTCCACGAAATCGTTTGTTACGGCATATTTGCTGTCTCTGCAGTCCTGTGCAACAATACTGATAAGCTGTATGAAATTAGAAAGATCTTATTAACTTCTTCAGATATTTTGAGACTCCTGATGTTAATTTTATCGGTCACAGCCAAGTCGGCTGCACGTGAAAGCCTGTTTTCATGAGTAACTACGGATAGGATTGTAGTCAAGCCAGCAGCCTTACAGCCATGTTAATAGCAGTTCCAACAGGTCCAACAATTGAGATCAATATGCTTGGCCTGCTGAGAGTTTTAAAACGTTCAGCACCGCACCTTCCCCTGTTAGCAAACCACAGCCTAATGACCCAAGTATCCCCAATGGGACATCGTCCATAAGAAACGAGTGTTTCAAATGTAATTGTTTAATGAACATTTAAAAGGACTATTATCAGTTTGGTTTTATACCTTTTGTAACCACTAGAAGGAATTGGGCAACAATGTTAACAAACAAACCCATGAGGAATTACCCATCGAGATGGCCTGTAGAGAAAGACTGGTTTCTCATCCACCAACTAAACCTGTGCACGATTTTCTGCTTGGCACCTGGAAAATTAAATCTTTTTATTAAATAACGGGCCATAACTTTGAAATTAGCTGTATTAATGAGTTATTTCAGGTTAATAGAGTGAATAGGTCTAGGCAATTAGGGTGCAATCCTTTTTGACATGTAATGGTTTGTATTGGTTGAATCAAGGAACCCGCCTATTTGACATATCACGTTATAAAATATGCTATGCTGTGGCTTATCTTTCGCTTTTAGTCAAGAAACAGCCAGCTTTGCTAAAGCTGCGTTAAGAAGTTCAATCCGTTCTCTCCTAAACATAACGATTATGTATATAGTAGATATTAACAGATTTATGATGCTCTTCTGAATAAATCGGCAGAATAAGCTTAATAAAAAGGGTGTGTAATACTGACTGCTCTCCTAAGAGTTTTCCATATTTACACACCCTTGAATAACTGTAATCAAATTAAATAATCAATATTATACTAATTTCCGTCCTAACCTTTGGAAGTAGGTTGTTAGTAAGTATTAACTTTAATTATTTAAGGTTGTTTTTTGGAAAGTTAGTACACCAGCATCAGCATTAAGTTCATTGTTATAATAAACTAATTTGTCGTCAACTACATCAAAAAAAACTTCTGTTGCTGGGTTTTTGTCAAAAATAATTACTTGCTTTTTGGTGTTTGTTTTTGGACTCAATGCGATAGAAAGCTTAAAAGTCCCTTTTGAAACCAAAGCATAGTTACTGTAATTTTCATAGAGCGAATCTGTAAATTTTACTATGGTACCAGGTTTTACAATTGCAGTGTCAATGGTGCCTGTCGTGAGTATTCGTTTTTCACTTTTTAAGGTCCAGGAGCCATTCACGTTATTGAGGTGATCTGTGGCAATACTTTTGTCTTTTTTACAACTCATCATAAATGCCAGATTAAACAGTAAAATTGGTGCTAAAATTTTTTTCATGTTTTTAAAATTATTTTTATGTTAGAACGTGTGGGTATTCATTAATGCTACAAATAATTTTCAATAGATTATTTATTATTATAATTTGATATTTATCAATCCCTTCTAGTAAAATTGGAAGAATTATCGCCAATTAGATATAAGCGATCTTGACAGGTTTTTCGACGCTTAATAACACGTCTAACTAGCTTGGATTGTTCGAATCTCGTGAAATCATTATACCGATCAACTGCATTTCTCATATCTATCAAGAATGTTCCAGCGAATAATTTTTATAGAATATTTAAATAGTGCATTCCATTATAAAGTTTGTGTTCCAATCTGCTTTTCTCGTTCAATTTTCCACATTTTATGATGATTTATTGGATAGTGTTTTAGCAGAAAAGGACAATTAGTAGTTAAAGCTGTTGATTATGAGCGCTAAGACCTATGATCTGATTTATTTTTTGATTTGGCAAAATAGTTACGAAACTGGCAAGCGAATCATTGAATATTTCGTTCAGCATAACTGCATTGTAATTCTTATTAGCGGCAAGAGAGAGAGTTATTCCTATTGCAAATCCGGCTTGGTTGTTTCTCCATAGCGAAAAAGATTTTTCGTCCCGGCTCATTGACAATTTGCTTTCAATAAAATGAATCCGTTCAACTGCTGAATGGCCTAAGCTTTCGATTGAATTTTCTAAATAATCATTAAAATCTTTTTTATCATAATCCAAACACTCAATGATACATATAATGCTTAAGCACCCTGCCAATCCCGAATTTAAAGCAGGGTCGGTAATCTTAAGTTCATCAACAATAAAAGACGCTACAGAATAAGGGGATATTCCATAGGACATTGCTAAACTTCTTACCCTTTCAACAATATCATCTGTGTCGTTCCTAAGTGCTATCATATATTGTGATTTTTGATTCATGATCAGAGATTTAAACATTTTTGACTGGTCTGCTTTGACTTCTACTTTTTCAGTAATGTAAGTTGCCCAATATGATAAGTAAGATGGTTGGTGCGGTTAAGTAAAATACTTAGTTTGTTACGATGTGGTTCTTTAGCAAAGTCTTCTATTGAAACTGTTTTATGTTTTTGAAGCCAGTCTTCATTGGTCAATGTTTTTAATTCCACGCTGATCCTGGAATTTGTTTTATGCCATAGTTTTTTTAATTGTTCAACTGGTGGAAGATCTGAAATTGCCTTGTCCGGGTTCTTAATAAAAATGTCAAGTAATTCCGGATAGGCGGCCGTTCCTGTACCAATAATCGGAGATATATGGTCAGCTGAGGCAATAAGGTGACCTATGATATATATCACCCGGTTTTTACCCGGACATATTTCGCTCAACCATTCTTCATTTGTAAATTTTTGAAACAGATTTTCAGCTCTTATAACCTGATTTTCCCAAATCGTTATTGCCGTATTGACGTATAAATTTTCCATGTAAAGTATAATTTTATTAAATGTAATGGTCAAAGATAAATAATAAACACATGTAAATACCGATCGGTATTTGTTTTATACATTGAGATGATAAAGCCAATTTATTTGTTGGGATACATTTAAACAAAGAAAAAATAACAAAATACAGATAGATATGTCTATTTAATTATTATCTTTGTTCATGAAGGAATCAGCAGCAAGAGAAAGGATACTTGATGTAGCATCAAGATTATTCTACAATCAGGGATATAACTCGACAGGTATCAATCAGATTATTGATGAAGCTGAAATTGCGCGGGCATCTCTATACAATCACTTCCCTTCCAAGAGAGATCTGCTAACCGCTTATATTAGACAGGCTGAAGAGATCTGGTTTGCTGAATTTGATCTTTTTGTGCACAAAATTAAGGATCCAAAGAAAAGGCTGCTTGCTTTATTTGATTACAGAGCTGAAAGGCAGGTTAAGTATAATTTTGGTGGCTGTCAGTTTACAAAAGTCAGTGCCGAAGTATCTCGTGAAGATCTGCAGGCTTTTGAACTAGTGAGCCATCAGAAGAGCAGGCTTAAAGTTTATATCAGTGAGATGATCAAGGAAATTACACTCAATAAGCCCCAGTTAATGAAAGAGGAAATGCTGGCCGAAGCTATTTTCCTGATGCTGGAGGGTGCGACGGTTTCTGCCAATGTTTATAAAAATAATAAAGCGATACTTGACGCTAAAAGAATTACAGAGAAGCTTTTATAGAACCAATTATTTGAGTCGCCAAACTAAGGTGAATAATGAAATTTTTGTTCCTTTTTTATTATTAGCATGCAAGACCTGTAGCTATTAATTATAAATATTGAATTTCCTGCAAGAACAAATTCCTCCATTATTCGTCCTACTATAAACTACATTTGTAAGCTGCTCCCAGCACTATCAATTTCAGGATGACCATAGACATTCTTTATGTCGTTGATCCTATAAGATTGTATTTGTCCAATGAGCTAATTTTTAAAGTGACTGCTCAATTTGAGTTACGTTTATCTATTTTTTTGAAAAATTCCGCTATTTTAAACTTGTTAAGATCGATTAGCTTTTATTTATTTATTAGGTATATAGGTCTGTATAAATTCCTTATAACTTTTTCAATTATATCTTGCCAGTTATTTAATGGATAATGTTTTGTACAGTATTATATCCTGATTTATTAAATGATTCATCTAATTATGCTACAAAGGCAGACTTTTAATTTGACTAGACAAATCTGTTCAATAATTTGATTTTCAAATTACATTTGCTGATAAAATTAAATGTTGCTTTGAGGTGTGATTATAGTTAAGCTAAACCTTTGCTGTTGTTTTATTTTGTTATTCGTTAAACTGATTGAGGCCGTTACCTAAATAAAGGCGATTGCCGTGAAATACTAGACTAAAGCATGGAATATCTAAACAGACTTCGAAAAATCGTAAACACTATATCAGGAATGAATGATAGGGATTTCGATCTTTCTCTACCTTACTGGCATGAGAGGTCATATAGTAAAGGTGAATACTATAATGAATACAAAAGTATTTGTACTCACCTGGGTTTTGTGCTATCAGGGGTGTTCCGGATCTATAAATTCAATGAAAAATCTGGAAATGAGCGCAATATGCTGTTCTTTACAAACGATCAGTTCATGAGTTCATTCAAAAGCTTTTTTAGTCAGATGACCTGTGAATATTACTCAGAATCTATGACCGATTCGGATATATTATACATTCATTACGATCACTTGCAGATATTATATAACACTTCTCCTGCTTGGGAAAGATTCGGAAGGATTTTTGCAGAATCGGCATTACATGCAGTGATGACTAACACGGAAGCTGTGTTATTTAAGAACCCGGAAGAGCGATATACAGAACTTTTGGATATTCATCCTGACATTTTCAGATCAGTGCCGTTATATCACATAGCTTCTTATCTTGGGATTGAGGGCCCGTCGTTGAGCAGGATAAGAAAACGGATGTCCCAGAAATTAATTGGAGAATAGATGGCAATGATTGTGAACAAACAGCACCTGAATTAGTGGCGATAGTCTAAAATTTTTTTCAGGAGACTTTTTCCAGGATACTAAGTTGATTAAATGAGCGTTTTACCCTATCCTGGTGCTTAAAGCCCCATTCCTGAAGACCCATGATCAGGCCGCGAAGGGTCTCACCATAAGCTGTGAGTTCATACTTTACGCTGACGGGGCTTGTGTCCAGCACGGTTCGATCAACTAATTCATTTTCTTCTAGAATACGGAGTTCCTGCGAAAGCATTTTCGGCCCTATTCCTGAAACACTCCGCTGTAATTCCATAAAATGCTTTGGAGATTCGTCAAGGGAAATGAGAATGTTAAGTTTCCACTTACCGGCGAGCAGATTGATTGTGTATTGAGTAGCGTCCCGACGGGATTTGCAATGCGCAGAAAATTTTTTTGTGATGGCTCTATTGTTCATAATATTAATAGTTTCCAGAAGGAAATTACCTCTCTTTTGATATTTACTATCAAACATAATTTTAATTAGCTGATTAAACAATTTACTTTCTCCTTGTTATGTAATATCTGCATTTACAGGACCGTTTTTAAACTTGTATCTTTCTAAGTATAGCTGCTTTGCGTATATCGGATAATCAAAGGCTTACTGCTTTATTATGTGGTTAAGAATTCATTTATCAATTAACCTTTGATAGCTTGATCTTTTTTAGAGACAATATAGATGATAAAGAATAGTTTTAAAGAAGTTTAAAATTCGTCTACACGGCTTTTATAAAAACCTCTTTTAGTCTTAGATCCTAGTTCAATTAAGGAGATCGGTATGATTGACTTTTGTTAATTCCCTAAATAGACTTTTAAAAATTTCGCTGATTTTTTTAGAATTATTCTATTTGCTACCTGTGATAGTTTCGCAAGAGAAACTACTTCCCAAAAGTATATCAGTTTCGTTATCAATTCATTCTATCGACCTTTGATACTTAATTGAATATCAAATGGAACAATCAAAATTCAATCCTCAAATCTATATTCTCATGCTGGTTACGTTCGCAGTAGGAACGGAAACCTACGTCTTTTCTGGGCTCCTTGTGCAACTTGCTAGAGATCTAAATGTATCTGTCGCGACAGCCGGGCAGCTATCTTCTTCTTTCGCAATAGCGTATGCCCTTTCCGCACCTTTTATGGCAAATTTTTCTGCCCGGTTTGAAAGGAAAAAGGTATTAATTACGGCTTTAGCCGGGTTGGCCCTTATTAATTTGATAGCAGCAGCTATGCCGAGTTTTGAAAGCCTGTTGGTCGTTCGCATAATAGGCGGGATCATCGCATCGCTCATTACACCGGTCGCAGCGGCGTCAGCTTCAGCACTAACAGATGAAAAGAGCCGTGGTAAAGCTTTGGCAATTGTATTTAGTGGGCTTACTTTATCACTAATTCTCGGCATTCCAATTGGCAGCCTGATTGGAAGCGTCTTCAATTGGCGCGCTACCTTCTTGTTCTCAGGCTTGTTGATCATACTAGCTGCAATGGGCGTAGGTTTTATATTGCCAAATGTTCCTAACACTGATCAGCGCGGAATTAAATCATTAGCAATAGTGAAGATAAAGAGTGTCTATATCAATCTTTTACTTACTTTAATCGGTTTTTTAGCAACATTCACACTTACCGCTTACCTGAGCCCGGTTGCTAAACAAGTGGCAGGAATTGAAGGAAGCAAAGTTAGTTTATTACAATTTGCAATCGGAATAGGAAGTATTATTGGTGTGATCATAGGGGGAAAGTTGACCAATCATAAATACACCCCCCTGATGATGAAAGCGGGATACTCTGTGCTCAGCATCACTTTGTTTTGTGCGTCCCTTTTAATGTTCAGGACAATTTCGTTAGGTAATACTGGTAACGGAATATTTCTGGGTTTTATCTTTTGGATTGGTACAATTGCACAATTTGCGTTAGCGCCGATAGTACAGGACCGTCTAATAGAGGCCACTCCAAATAACCGTAATGTTGTACTGGCACTTAACGGATCGATGATTTTTCTCGGTCAGGGATGCGGCGCAGCGTTTGGAGGGATAGTTATCTCGTCGTCAGGATTATCCTATCTTGGCTTTGCTGGTGCAGTAATAGCAGTAGTGGCAATTCTGATAACATTCATTCCGATAAGGGGTACTGTGTACAAACCTGTTACAGTATAGGTTAAAAATCGATTTATTGTACCTAATGTCTTTTTATAAAGAAAAACAGATTGGTCTATTCATTACTTTAAAATGACAGTAAAGCATTAAGTAATCATGCAATATTAACCGAGGTTAAAATTACCAAAGAAACTAGTAGTTAATTTTGACCCGTCTAAACAATTAGATAACACGTCATGAAAAAAATAATTTTAACATTAATGCTAGCAGCATCATTAGCTGTTTTATTTTCCTGCACAAAAAATAATGATAATCCGATCGCTTCGGCAGCTAAAACATATGTGATAGTTCCTGGCGCATGGCAGGCGCCTTATGCCTGGCAATTTGTAAAAGCAAATCTTGAAAAATCTGGAAACCACGTCATCGTTATTGAACTGCCGGGCCATGGAGCTGACCAAACCTTACCGCAAACATTAACAATGGATGTTTATCGAGATAAAGTCATCAGCGCCATAAATGGGATAAGCGGTAAAGTCATCCTTGTAGGCCATAGTTTAGGCGGCGTTGTGATTTCAGAAGTTGCAGAAAAAATTCCTGCCAGGATAGAAAAATTAATTTATATTGCTGCTTATGTTCCCTTGGCAGGACAATCTTTACTCGACCTTGCCAGTACGGATACTACTTCAGTTTTAGGACAGTCTTTGAGACCTTCAGTTGATATGTTAACCTTGGATGTTCTACGTGACAAGATCATTGACAGTTTCATAGGTGATGGATCGACCGAAATTCAAAATCTTGTACTTTCTAATTTTCGTGTCGAACCGGCAATTCCGTTTGGAAACAAGGTGACATTGACTGAGGCTAACTACGGTTCTGTTCCTAAATTCTATATAAAAACCCTTCAGGATCATGCCGTTACCCCGAAATTACAAATACGCATGATAGCCGCAAGTGGTCTCAAATCTATCTACCAGCTCAATACCAGTCACAGCCCTTTCCTTTCAAAACCGGATTCAGTAGCAATATTGCTTACAAATATTTCAAAATGAAAAAATAGGATGGATCATTATGCGTGATTCATCCTGTTGTACTAAATACTTCAACCATTATTAAAAAATTAATAAAATGAAAACATTAATAGCAGGAGATTCAATGCCGTCGTTTAGTCTCTTTGACCAGTATGGCGAAATTTTCAGCAGCATAGCATTTAAAGGAAGAAAACTTGTTATTTTCTTCTATCCCAAAGATGAAAGTGCAGTTTGTACTAAGGAAGCTTGTACTTTTAGAGACAGTTTTATTGAATTTTCTGATGAAGGAGCCGTCGTAATTGGAATCAACTCAGGGACCGTTCAAAGCCACATAAACTTTTCAAGTAAAAATAAGCTGCCGTACTACTTGTTGAGTGATCCTGGTAATAAAGTTTTGAAGCAGTTTGGTATCAAGGACGTTTTGTTCATGACTGGCCGAGAGACATTTTTAGTGGGCCAGGATGGAAAGATTGAATTTACATACCGAGCGTTTTTAAGCGGAGATGCGCATTCAAAAAAAATGCTTGAGTTTTTAAGAACGAATTAACCAAGCCAAGACCGATGATAATGTAATAGGGTCTTAAAATATCGTCTTTTTCTTTTATTTAACCCTTTACATATGAAACAGATTAGTCTGTATTTCTATTCCAATCTCAGGAAATCTGCAAATATTGCTGTTCTTCTTTTGCTATCGCACATTGCCGGCGCACAGGAAAGTGATAAAGCTATTATTAATAGCCAGTATCACCAGCTGATCGATGCTGAGAATCAGCATAATGTTGATAGCGTCCGGCTTTTTGTTTGGAATTCGACATCTACCTTATTTGTCGCAAAAACAAAAAGGACGGAGGAAGGTGGCTGGGCAGGTTTTTGGGGAAATGATGTTGTCATGCAGCACTTTCATGATATCCTAACGGGGTCGACATTTCACATTTTTCCTGAATATGATAAAATAAAGACCGTTTTTCTAAAACCAGAAGTAGCGGAAACCTATGTTCCTGTAAAGATCAGTGTATCTTATGCCGGACAGGTTCCCGTTCCCAAACCATTCTTAATGATCATAATGTGGGTGAAGGAAAGTTATGCATGGAAATTAGCATCCGATATTGTTATTCCAATACCTAATTGAATAGATTCATATTTTTAAGAATAAAAAATAGTCCTGATTTCAATCCTTAATGTTTAGATGGCCTTTAGGACCAATGATTTACAAATCTGAGTGGGAACAGAATTTATTATAACCATTCCATGTTGGTGTTTCTATGAGCGTCATATTGGTGGCCTGGTGACTGTTGGCGTTTATACCTGATTTTAAATGTCATAATTGGCTGATAAAGCGATCAAAATGGTTTTTCTAAAAAATTGATTTTCTGCCTGTTAAAAGGGGAATTAACTATAAAGAATGGTCAGTTTCCTTTTTCCAATGACAATGCCTATTGATTTAATAATTTTTTTCACATAAACCTTGTTTATGACTTTAAAAGGTATAAAATAGTATATAAAATAGATAGATTTGTCTATATATAAATTTACAATTATGAATAAGCATGCTTTAAGAATTTTCAAAGAGAGTTCGGGTAACATTAACGAACTAAAGAACTTATTATCTGAGGATGTAGTCTTTTCCAGTCCAATTTTTACTAAACCTGTGGAAGGAAAAGATTTGGTCGCAGAAGTAATGATGACCTCTTCAAGTGTCAGAAACGGAAAGTTTACCCATGAGTTCCAACAGGATAATGAAACCGTTTTGATATGGGAAGGTATCATTGACGGGCACAAATTGATCAGTTTTGAACTTTTGATCAATGACGAACAGGGAAAGATCAAGTACAGATCTGTAGCATTTAAACCGTTCCCTGTTGTAGAGCTTTTCAGAACCGCTATGTATAAACAGCTTAAAAATATCATACCGGAAGATATGTGGCATTTACAGCAGGTGGAGCTTTAACCGAACCTTTACAGTTTTAACAGATGACAGGGTTGTCGTATACATCTTCGATAAGTTACTTTATAGAGTGAATCCGGAGGCCTGCTATATAGTAATTGACTACGATTTGAAAAGGGTTTCTTAAGAGAATATTGTCCTGGATCGTGCTGAGTATTGGTGTTTCGGCAACTTTGTTATCTGTTATAGATGTTTTATTTTGATGGAGCGATACTGTCATTAAGACCGGAGTCTTTAAAATATGATTCGGCCAATGGGATCACGCAGCTTGTTGATAAGCTGGCATTGCTTTCATTGGTGAATATTAATAGAAAAATGTACTACTTTAATTTTCCAGCGGCACAGCTGGTTTTTACAACACATTTCAAGAAACTCTCTCGGTACTCGGAATGAGTATAATTAGACGACTTTCCTTTTTATAATTAAGCCAAGTTTGTTCTGAGCCGAGGCTACTTACTAATCATAGTACTCATGCAAAGATCGCTTGTATGATCGCCCTTATCGCACTGCTTATGTTTTTCTCCGGCAATAGCTTAAGGGTAATAGAAGGCCAAATCTCGGCCGGTTGTCCCGAAATTAAGCTGTTCGGTTCTTAAAACAGCAAAGAGTTCAAGAAGATTTACATCTTTTAAATTTTACTTCGGACATCAATTAAATAATAATAGATTTTATATTTCCCTGTAGGATAAAATGATATTGTGTTAAATTATGAAAATATGAATCTGAATTGTTTCATAGTCAATTAAATTGATAAAAAACATTTTCATTGCGTTTATTAATAGTTTCTCAAATGAAACTACTTCCCTTTTGGTGCCTAGTATGAAATCTAAACTATAACACAGACCTTAGCTGTGTAAAAATAAAACTGGGTTACTCACATGAATATGAATATACCAATCGGTATATTCATATTCATGTGAGTAACCCAAAACTCAAAATAATTTTCACTATAAGTTCTGTAAATCAATATCAATAAGCCATGAAAATGAAAACTTTCATTCTTTTAATCCCATACATAGCTATTATGGGCTCATGTAAACAAAAACCAGCAAAAAGCGAAAATGATGACCTTGCGGGTATGGAGGTGGTAGTAACCTCTGTAGCCTATCACATAGAAGATAAAGTTCTTACGCTAAGTGCTAATACAGAAGCTGATCACACTGCCGATCTTGGTTTTATGGTGCCTGGCAGAATTGTTAAAGTCAATTTCGAAGAAGGACAATATATATCCAAAGGACAACTTATTGCGACCATTGATCCAACGGATTTTAATTCCAATCTAAATTCTGCTAATGCCGATCTTCAAAAGGCCAATGACGAACTTAAGCGTGTTAAGATCATGTATGATCGCGGAAGTATAACGGAATCGGATTATCAGACAGCCATTAAGATGCAGCTGCAATCTAAAGCTCAGCAGGAAATTCAGGCTAAACGTCTCCGGGATACACATTTATACGCACCTCTAAGTGGGCTTCTTTCAAAAAGAACAGTCGAGCCCGGTGCTATTGTTAGTGAGGGAAGCATTGCTTTCAGCATTGTAAATGTCGAGCCGATTAAAATAACAGCATCAGTTCCCGAAAGTGAAATAGCACACATTAAGACAGGTGATAGGGCTCGGATACATATTGAAGCTCTTGATTCTACGTATTTTGGTTCTATATCGCTCATAGGAGCAATTGCAGATCCCGCGATCAGGGCCTACACCGTAAAGATCAATCTATTGAATAAAAATCGAAAGATTCGTCCTGGGATGATCGCTGATGTAATGCTACCTTCAAAACAAAAGCAAAAGCTTCTTACGCTCCCAGCTGAAGCCGTTTTGCATGATGAAACTCAGACATCGTATGTCTTCGTGGTTAATCCTTCAAACAAAAAAGCCTACAAGCGTAAAGTATCGGTTGGCAGCGTCATTGGAGATGTGCTTGAAATTACCTCTGGTCTCAAAGAGAACGAAAAAGTTATTGTTGGCGGGCAGCAAAAAGTTCAGGACGGTTTACTGGTCACAATCAAAAAATAGTATAATGAATATTATAAAATTTTCACTCAGGTATCATCAGATAACACTAACGATATTATTACTTGCGGTCCTTATGGGTGTGCATGCGCTTTTTACTATGCCTAGGAGGGAAGATCCCAAAATCACCATCAGGCAGGGTCTAGTGGTGGCCAACTTTCCGGGCGCTACTTCCGCGCAGGTGGAAGAACAGGTAACAAAAAAAATCGAACAATATCTTTTTACATATTCTGAAGTACGTAAAGCAAAGACTTATTCCTCAACAACCGACGGTCAGGTTGTTGTTTATATTGAACTTGCTGAGAATGTCAAAACACCGGACGTTTTTTGGTCAAAGCTTCGTCTTGACCTCAACCAGAATAAACCAATCGATCTTCCAAAAGGCGTTGTTGGCCCTTTTGTAAATAGTGATTTTGGTGATACTATTGCGATGCTGATTTCTCTGGAAGATGACAGTCTTGACGATAATCAGCTGAAAGATTATTTACAAAAGGTAGATGACGGGCTTCGGACCGTTCCGGGTCTATCGAAAATCAAACACATTGGCGAGCAGACCGACCAGATAACAGTATCTGTTAAGTCTGAAAAACTGGCACAATATGGCGTCAATTTACAACAGATTACGCAAATACTTCAGGCTCAGAATGCTATTGCCTCTACCGGAGATATAAAAACATCTAATAACCAAGTGCCGTTGTACGCTCAGGGATATTTCATTACAGAAAAAAATGTCTCCGAGCAGGTGGTTGGTTATTCCAAAAGCAATGGTGAGGTAATAAAACTCGGCGAGGTTGCAGATATCAAACGCGAGCCTGCTGAAAGAATTACTAGAACGACCGTAAAAGGGCACAGAGCTCTATTACTATCCCTCGAAATGCTTGAAGGGAATAATATTGTTGATTTTGGAAATGCAATCACTGCCAAGCTAGCAGCACTTAAAAAGCAGATGCCTCCTTCATTAAAATTCGGAACAATCGTAAATCAGCCGGAAATCGTACACAACAGTGTAAATGACTTTATCAGGGAATTCCTCATTGCTATTGTGTCCGTACTAATAGTGATTTTATTATTGCTTCCATTTAGAATCGCATTAGTTGCAGCAATGGCAATTCCGGTTACCATTGCGGTTACTTTTAGCTTATTAAATTTCTTCGGTATTGAGTTGCATCAAGTTTCCCTGGCTGCGTTAATTATTGTTTTAGGAATGGTTGTTGACGACGCAATTGTCATTGCTGATAATTATGTCGAACTATTAGATCATGGGATCGACCGTAAGACGGCCGCTTGGCGCTCCGCAAGTGATCTTGTTGTACCGGTTTTTACCGCTACAATCACTATCATATGCTCTTTTCTACCATTCATAATTATCACTGG
The DNA here is from genome assembly GCF_009765875.1 of Pedobacter sp. L105. GTDB lineage: Bacteria > Bacteroidota > Bacteroidia > Sphingobacteriales > Sphingobacteriaceae > Pedobacter. The sequence continues at coordinate 128,194 of NZ_LMUP01000008.1, read as the reverse complement.
AACAACGGGCGAATTTATATTTGCACTACCTATTACTGTTGCCATTGCCTTAACATCATCATTTGTGGTAGCAATGTTACTTACACCTTATTTATGCTTTGTATTTATTAAAAAGGGTCTTCATGATCACAATTTACCTAAAGATCAAAAAACAAAGAGGAAATCACTGCTGGATTATATGCAAAGTGGTTATAATTTGTTATTGACCTGGTGCATGAACCATCGTAAGACTACAATTCTGGCGAGTGTCATGACCATTGTATTTGCGGTTCTATTATCCAGCGAGCTTAAGCAGAAGTTTTTTCCGGCAGCTGAACGGAATATGTTTGTGATCGAACTATGGATGCCTACTGGAACTAAATTGGATAAGACAACCGAAGTCATCAAACGTGTAGAAAATCTGCTGAACAAGGATTCCAGGGTCGTCACTTATGCCACTTTTTCGGGTACAAGCGCCCCTCGTTTCTACTATAACTTTTCTCCGGAACCGCCCGTGACCAATTATGCGCAGGTTCTCGTGACTACACATACAGACAAAGAAACTGAAGAACTTGCTCATAATCTCAATGATAGGGTTAATTCGTTAATGCCGGAAGGCCGTCCCTACGTAAGATTGATGCAGCAGGGGGCAAGTACGGTATCACCAATAGAAGTTCGCATTACAGGCCCAGAACTCGGCGAATTAAAGATACTCGGAAAACAAATATCAGATATCGTAAGTAACGCGCCAGGCAGCAAGTTAGTGAGGAGTAATTTTCATGAAGATTATTATGGGCTTGGTATCAAAATAAAGGAAGACGGCCAAAAACTCGGATTTACCTCTCAAAGTATTGGTTCTTCAATTCATGCCGGGTTTACCGGGACTTCTGTAACACCAATTTACGAAAGCAATCATCCCATCAACATTGTGCTGAGAATGGAAGCAAAGGACAGGAGGGATTTCAACGATCTGGCCAATACGTATGTTACATCGCCTTCTACTGGTATAAACTCGCCGCTAAGACAAGTTAGTGAGATTGTTCCGGAATGGCAGACCGGCAGAATCATGCATAGAAATGGTTCCCGAACGTTAACGGTACTTTGCGAGGTTTCTGAAGGTGCTTTGGCGTCTCAGATATTGAAAGCGACACAGGACAAAATCGCGAAAATACCGTTGCCGTCAGGTTATAGTATAGCCTATGGTGGGGAGATAGAAAACCAGCTTGAAACTGCAGGACAAATGAATTTGTCTTTGGGTATCAGTATTGTTCTGATCTTTCTCATCCTATTATTTCAATTTAAAAATCTGAAAGAGGTGTTTGTCGTGATGACAGCAATTCCATTGAGTCTTTTCGGCGCTATTTCCGGTGTATTGATTACGCATAATCCCTTTGGCTTTACAGCTTTTCTTGGAATTATTGCACTCTCCGGGATTGTTGTTAGAAATGCAATTATTCTTATTGATCATACTAACGAACTCATCGCAGAAGGCAATGATATTTTTACTGCGGCGCTTGAATCTGGAAAACGGCGTTTGCGTCCGATATTTCTCACAGCAATGGCAGCGGCAATCGGTGTCGTGCCAATGATCGTTTCGGGGTCGCCACTCTGGAGTCCATTAGCCAGTGTAATCGCTTTTGGAGTTGTATTTTCTATGGTCATGGCACTTCTTGTAACCCCGGTGCTCTTTGTTATGATCATCAAGCCCGAAGATAAAGAAGGTCTTAATAAATCACAGGAAAAATTATAGCCATGAACATCACCGCTTATAAAATGGATATCAGGAAAACGTTCAGGATATCCCTATTGATTATCATTTTTTCAGAGATCGCCACTCAGGCTTACAGCCAACAGGCTCCCATGTCCTTAAAAGAGGTTAAAGCAATGGTCCAGCTGAATAATCAGCAGCTTCATATCAGCAGATTAAGGGTTTCTGAAATGACCGACAGCGTTACCAATATTAGCAGTAATTTGTATCCTAAAATTGCAGCTAACGCCTTGGATTTGTATAGTGCTAAGACAAATATAAATCTCAACGGACTTGGTTTATCAGGGGCGCCCGTTAACAACGGTTTCAGCTCGAAACACAATATATTTGCAGGACAACTACAGGCTCAGCAGCCATTGACGCAGCTTACTAGGATAAGTACAGGTGTAAAGATCGCCAAAACAAATGTAGAATTGTCCAAACAAGCCAATACGAAAGCAGAATGGCAGATCGGAGAAACAGCAGAGACTAACTTTTATAATATTCTTATCAGTCAGAAACAGCTTGTTCAGGCCAATGTTAACTTGGATATGCTTAAAGAGCAGCTTTATGATATACAGAGCGCCTTAATTGCCGGAAAAACAGATTCTGTCAATTTTTATAATCTTGAAGCTCAATTGGCCTCTCAACAACAAAAGGTACTTCTCACGCAAAACCAGATTGATAATTACAAAGCTGACCTTAATGTTTTGCTTGGAAGAAGTGCAGATGCGTCATTAGCTCTATCAGATTCTATAGATTCCCAGGTAGTACTTCAGCCAATTGGTTATTATCAGGAACAGGCGGTTAAGGGAAATCCCGACATCAAAATAGCCGGTCTAACGGAACAAAAGGCTGCGCTCGCCGTCAGCGCCGCAAAAAAGGAATTTATACCCAATCTGAGTGCTTTTGCAGGCTATAGCAGACAGGATGTGATAGATTTTATCGGCCACAATAATTTCAATGCAGGGGTAACGCTTTCCTGGACGATTCTTGACTGGGGGGCAAGAAGTTCGATTGTACACCAACGCCAGACGCAGGTCAGGGAGGCGGCTGCTAATTTAAGTTACACCAAAGAGTTTACCAGATCTTCACTTGAAAAAAGCTATCGCAATGCTGCCCAAAGCCTGCTCCTAATTACAGCGGCTGAAAAAATCGTAAGGTTCCGCCAACGTGAGGTTCTGATCAGACAAAATGCGAAGCTGGCGGGTAAAGCTTTAAAACAGGACGTGTTAGTTTCAATGAATAATCTGGCACAAGCAGAGGCTGACTATTTTTCTGCTCAATTGACTTACCGTATTGCTGTAGTTCAGCTGGAAATTACAGCAGGTTCATATCGACAATAACGAATTGAATGCTAAATCGGTAACAAATAATCATACATATTACACCTAATAAATAATTGCAATATGAATCAATCAAAAATCAACAGACAGACAATCATAGAAAAGGCAGCGGTTCTTTTCAATCAAAAAGGCGTTGCTAGTACATCTTTAGACGAGGTGGTCCGCGCTGCAGGGATTTCAAAAGGCTGTTTATACGGCCATTTTCAAAATAAGTCGGAGCTCGCAACACAAAGCGTCACATACATGATCAAGCATTGTACCGGAAAAATAGATGAATTGCTCGCCAGAGAGAATACAGTTGTTGGAAAAATAGAAGCATTTTTTAAAATGAGTGAAAATCCCCTCCAGTCTATGTTTGATGGCGGATGTCCGATTATTAATTTTTCTGTAGAGGCAGATGATACTAATCCGGAAATTAATAAAATCATAAAAAAATTTTTGAAACTGCAGTTTCAAAAATTTACTCGTATTATAAATGATGGAGTTGAATCCGGGGAGTTAACTGGAGACATTCATCCTGAAGAATTTGCTGTCAAAATGTTCACCTCCGTTTGTTGTGCAGGCGCATTCAGCAGGGTCATGAATAATTCTATGCCAACGCAGGTGTCAATCAGAAGTCTTACAAAAGAACTTTATGGACATAGGAACCAATCGAGTTTAAGCAGCGAAAAGGAATATTAAAATTATTACTCATGGGAAAATATGCGTTATTTGTCCTGTTTATTTTAGTGATATTTCAGGAAATGAAGGCTCAAGGCTTATATCAGCCAAGAGACATTAAAAAAGCCTATGCAAATCACACCCGCTCTGAAGATGGCCGGCCTGGTAAAAATTACTGGCAGAACAGCGGGGTTTATAATATTATAGTTACAATACAGCCGCCTGAGCGCACGATAAAAGGAAGTGAAATTATAAAGTATTACAATAAAAGTCCAGACACCTTAAAGAAGCTCAATCTTAAATTGCTATTAAACATTCATAAAGCGGGAGCGCCGAGATTTGCGGGAGTTGATCAGAACTATCTTTCCGGCGGGATTCAAATTGATGAATTTAAAGTAAACGGGAGATTGGAAGCCTTAAATACAGATGCCGCATTTACCAATAAGCCAATTACCCTTCGCAAGCCATTGTTGCCTAATGATTCCTTGAATATTGAAATAACTTGGCAATATCAGATCGCATTGAAAGGCAACCGTGAAGGAATGATAGATTCTACAACTTATTTCATGGCTTATTTTTATCCACGAATAGCGGTTTACGATGATTATAATGGGTGGGATAAACTAGAATTCCTAGATGCAGCAGAGTTCTATAATGATTTTAACGATTATACCTTAAATATAAAGGTACCTTCAAATTTTATCGTGTGGTCTACGGGAACGCTTCAAAATATAGATCAGGTATTGCAGCCGGAATATGCAAAACAACTTAGACGGTCATTCATCAGTGATTCAACAATTCATATTGTTAAAGAGTCTGATCTTGCTGGCCATCATATAACGCAAGTGAATAATATGAATACATGGATCTGGACGGCAAATGAAATTTCTGACATGGCATTTGGAGTGAGTGACCATTACCTCTGGGACGCTGCAAGTGTTCCAATTGATGAAGTCACTGGACGGAGGGTAAGTATGCAAGCTGCTTATAATACAAATGCGATTGACTATAAAAAATCTGTACAACTTGGCCAGCATTCCATTAGCTGGTTATCGAATAATTTGCCGGGAATTCCTTTTCCGTTTCCGAAGATGACATCTTTTCAGGGTTATTCTGACCAGGAATATCCTATGATGATCAATGATCATGCGGATGATACAAGGTTTAGTCAGCAGTTTACTCAGGATCATGAAATTGCGCATAGCTATTTTCCATTCTACATGGGAACAAATGAAAGCAGGTATGCTTTTATGGATGAAGGGTGGGCAACTGTTTTGGAACTACTGATGGCGACGGACGAGAACGGTCCGGATCAGGCGGAGGCCTTGTTTAAAGGTTTTCGGGTAAAGGAATATTCGGAAAATTCCTCATCAGGCATTGACCTCCCCATTATAACGCCAACAAGTGAACTGAGTTCCGCTCAAAATGGCGGGCAATGGTTTAATTCTTATACAAAACCCGCTTTGAGTTATCTCGCCTTAAAGGATATGTTAGGGGCAAAGATTTTTAAAAAAGCATTACTTGACTATATGGCTAATTGGCATGGTAAGCACCCTATACCATGGGATTATTTTAATTCCATGCGCGTGGGAGCGGGCAAAAATCTTAATTGGTTTTTTAAAAACTGGTTTTTTTCTAATAATTATATCGATATCGGTATAGCCAAAATTATCAAAACATCTGCCGGTTATAAGCTCATAGTAATAAATACGGGTGGTTTTGCCATTCCATTTGATGTAAAACTTCATTTTAAGGATGGATCAGCCCGGATAATACATATGAATCCAGCCGTTTGGCAGGGAGATCAGAAACAAGTTCTTATCAGTATCAACACTTTAAAAAAGCTGAAAAAAATTGAGCTTGACACTGGCATTTTTATTGACGCAGGCCAAAAGGATAATCACAGCGACATACCCTGAATATTTTAATCCAGGATATTCAATTAATCCAGCGCAGAAGTTAAGATCAGGCGTACACTTTTTGAGGATGATCCTTTTGCTTTTCTTCCTGTATGATTTTTGTTCTGTGCTTGGCACCCCATATGGCCATATCCTCGATGATATCCTTAAGGGTGGTACCGTAGGGTGTAAGTTCATATTCCACCGTTATAGGCCGGGTATCTAATACGGTTCTTTTTACAAGACCATTGGTTTCCAGATCTCTTAGTTCCTGGGAAAGCATTTTTGAGCCGATACCATTAACCCTGCGCTGAAGCTCCATGAAATGGGTTTCCCCAAAATATAGGATGGTCAGGATCTTGATCTTCCATTTTCCACCCATCACGTCTAGGGTATCCTGTATTGAAAGCATTTGGGTTTTGCAGTGTTCCGAAAATTCTTCTCCTTTTTTCATGATTTAATAGTTTCTCAAAAGTAAGTACTTTCTAAAAGGAAAGTACTTTCAAAGGTAAAGTATTTTGTTCAGCTTTGCAAGTGACATACGACAATTATTCAAATTTAGAAAGGTGATGAATGTTATGGATGTTTTAAGACGGTTTTAAAAATTGATAACCAAACAATTAAAATAAATATCATGGAATTAAAAGGAAAAAGGATTCTAATTACCGGCGGTGCATCAGGGATTGGTCTGGAATCTGTAAAACAATTTCTTGCCCTGGGTGCACATGTAATCATATGCGGCCGTAATCAGGATAAATTGGATGCTGTAACTAAAGTGCTGACACAGGTTACTGCTATTAAATGCGATGTACAGGACGAAAATAACCTGAAAGAACTTTACAAGGAAATTGTATGGTTAGGCGGGATTGATGTATTGTACAACAATGCAGGCGTTGGTACAAGACCCTTGAATCTGGGAATGAAGGATAGTCAGCATTTTGTTGATGCCAGTTATGAAATGAATGTAAACTATCTTGGGATGATCAGAATTACCGATCTGTTTATGGATATGCTTAAATCCCGCAAAGAAGCAGCGATTATAAACACTACATCAGTTTTGAGTTATCTCCCTGCGGTTTTGGCGCCTACCTATTCAGCTTCAAAGGCGGCAGCCCGTTTTTACACAGAATCTTTGAGGGTTCACCTGGGTGTTATTAACAGCACTGTTAAAGTTTTTGAACTTTTACCCCCGCTGGTTGAAACTGATTTGACCGCAGGGCTTGAAGAAAAAATGATGACTCCAGAAGCTGTTGTAAAAGAATTGATTGCAGGTATTAAGAGAGACCAATACACCATAAGGGTGGGAGGAGCAAAATTGCTTTACACCATAAACCGCTTGTTGCCAGGAACTGCTTTCGGAATACTTAATCCGAAAAAAAAGATTACCCCTTTACTTGTTTAGCTCCAGTTCATAAATTCCAATATATCAAAGGATGCTCAGCTAATGCATTTGATCGCAGGAAACAACAGTGATTAGATCACCATTGATTGTCATGTTGAAGCAGGTCTGTTGCTGTAAACTGTGATCCAACTATTAGTTGAATGACCTGCAAAACAAAAAAATATACTATAATACTAATTGAAATCAGAATGAAAAAAGTAATTGTAATTACAGGATCAAGTACCGGTTTTGGTGCATTAATGGTCAAAACGTTTGACAATGCAGGTCATACTGTTATTGCTACAATGCGTAATGTGAAAGATAAGAATGCCGAATTTGCTGCGAAATTAAACGCACTGCCGAATACGGAAGTTATGGATCTTGATGTGACAAGTGATGAATCTGTTAAAACAGCTGTCGCAGGTATCTATGAAAAGTATGGAAAAATTGATGTGCTGATTAATAACGCCGGCATATATGGGGGAGGAGTGCTGGAAGCATTTAGTATTCCCCAGATCCAGAAATTGTATGAGGTGAATGTATGGGGAGTATTGCGTGTGAATAATGAAGTTTTGCCGGCAATGCGCGCCGTTAAGGATGGCTTAATCATTACAATCTCAAGTGCGGTCGGACGTATATCACCACCATTTCAAGTTGCTTATAATTCAACTAAGTTTGCTTTGGAGGGATTTATTGAAGGCTCTTACGCTGAGCTAATAGGTCACGGCGTTGAAACCGTACTGATAGAGCCTGGTGCTTTCCTGACTGAGATCATGGGTAAACCTGGTACCAACGCAGATCGTGAAGGTGTTCAGGAATCTTACGGAGAAGAAACAGCCGCTATGTCACAATTTATTCAGCAAGGATTTATGAAGATCTTTGCAGAGGCTGCGCCAGATCCACAATTAGTTGCAGATGCTGCATTTACTCTTGTAAATACTGAAAAAGGGAAACGTCCTTTACGGACTCCAGTCGATCCGAGTGCACACGGACTTGACATTGAATATAATAATACTACCAATGACCTTAAAACCCGTTGGATGTCGGAATACGGTTTTTAACATCAATTAACCGTAATGAGAAAAGGGAGTAAGCTAAAGCTTACTCCCTTTTCTCATTACGGTTTTAACGAAATTTACTTGTCGTCATTTTTTTGAACCTTATTTTTGATTGCTTAAATATATCAATTGTGAAGGCAAGGAAAAGCCGTGTCAATTACGCAATTATTAATTATTGAACTCCTTCTAAAAATAGGTTTACCTGCTTAACAAATAATTCTGGAAACTGATATTGAGCCGCATGGTTTGAATCAGGGTAAATTATGAGCTGTGCATCGGGCAAATGCTGCTGAAGTATATAAGAATTGATCGTGTGGAAAAGCAGATCATTCTTGCCGTTAACAACCAGTACAGGAAGCTTTAATTCTCTAAGGTATTCATAAGAGCCTTCTTTTGGCGCACCCCACTCGGCAATCGCTGCAAGCTGATTAGGAACAACTTTGTCGTTAATCGCTATGTCACGATCCTTTACTCTTTCTCTGATGCGATCGAGGAACTTCCTACCGGCCGCCTGGCTCGATGGTGTAGGTGAAAAAAAGGTATCAAGCAGCAGTTCGTCTGCCGGAGAATATTCTTTTCCAAGCATAGCCCAAACTTCAGGGGAAAATGTTTCCAGGTTTTCTCCCCCTCTCGGACCGGAGCCAATGAGAATAAGGCGGCGAACAAGCTCAGGACGTGCCAGGGAAATCTCCTGTGCAACGAAGCTTCCCATAGAAAACCCAAAAATATCGATCTTTTTAAGGTCTAATGCATCTATGAAAGCAAGTGCTGTTACTGCTATACCTTTAATAGTGGTTGCTACTTCCCCAGTGGAACTTGCGACACCTGCATTATCAAAAAGAATAATTTCACGGTCAGCCGCCAGTGCACTTGTTATGGCAGGATCCCAATTATCCAGTGTTCCAGTAAAGTGTTGAGTAAACACTAATGGAGTTCCTCCGGATTTACCAAACCGGCGGTAAGCGTATTTTATCCCGTTGGCATGTATAAATTGCGTAGGTGCATTAGCGTGTGTTAACTGATCCATAATTTTTTAATTAAGTTATTATTGAACTACTTGACAAATATAAATGAACGAATGTTCATATTTGTTCGTATTAAATAAGCTTACTATAAAATGACATAATGAACTATTGTTCATTATATATTTGCTTTGTTAATTAGAAAATGATGAATAAGGCAGAAAAGACCAGGCAGTTTATTATTGAAAAAACAGCTCCGTTGTTTAACACGAATGGTGTTGCAGGAACTGCAGTAAGCGATATAATGGCTGCTACCAAAATGGCTAGAGGAAGTCTATATGTTCATTTTCAGAATATAGATGAGCTGGTCAATTGTGTTGTAGATTATAATCTTAAGATGTTCGTCGAGAGAACAACCGCCGTTTCTGATCAGCATGAATCGGCAAAAAATAAGTTCTTTGCTTTGCTGGATTACCTCAGTGATCCGCTTAATCCTCCGGTACAAGGTGGATGCCCAATGATGAACTTTGGAATGGAAGCCGATGATACCAATCCTGTGATCAGAGAAAAAGTGAATGAAGTTGTTTGCGGTGTTCAGCAGGCCATGGAAAACATTATACAAAAAGGCATTAACGACGGGGAATTTCAAAAAGAATGGGATGCAGGTGAATTCGCCACCAAATCGTACGCTATGATAGAGGGTGGAATCCTGATATCCCGCGTTTCACGTGATATCAGCAAAATGAAAATGCTCGTTAGGCTTCTGAAAGAAGAGATTAACGAGCACTCAATATAGGGTCCTAACTAAATAAATCTATAAACAAATTAATATCCTGGTTTAGAGCCTTATTTTTATTTAAAAACTTAAAGGTATTTGAAATCTTCTTCCGGCTGTCTACTAATTTCTGCCATAAATTTATTTTGTTCTTTTATGATAGGTCATTTAGAAACATTGCAGCTTGTTTCAAAAAAAGTTCTGGGTATTGATATTGTAGTCCGTGATTGGTGTCCGGATACATTATAAGGAAGGAATTTGGTAAATTTTGCTTTAAGATAAAAGCATTTATGGGAGGCATGATTAGATCTTTATCAGCCTGAATGATCAACGTTGGTTGCTTGATATCTCTTAGATAATCATAACTTCCCTGAAAAGGCTTGCCCCAAGTGAAAATTGCTTTTAACTGGTTGGGAACAACTTTATCACCGATATTTGGATCACGTTGTGTCCTTGCTCTGATACGTTTAAGGTATGCCCAGCCCGCATCCTGGCTCGATTTACTTTGGGTAAAAAATGTATCAAGTAACAGCTCATCAGGGTGGGGGTAATGTTTTTTAAAATATCCCCAAATCTCTGCAGGATAGTCGGTCATTTTTTCACCTCCCCGCGGACCTGTTCCGCTTAATATTAAGCGGCGAACCAGTTCCGGTCGGTTCATGACCAGTTGCTGCGCTACCATTCCTCCTATAGAGAAACCAAAAAGATCGATCTGCTTTAATCCGAGCGAATCGATGAAGCCTTCAGTATCCAGCGCCATTGCTTCTATATTATCCGGCGTATTACCTCCAGAGGCCGATACGCCAGCATTATCGAAAATAATGACTTCCCTATCTTTTGCGAAACCGTCAAGGATTATTGGGTCCCAATTGTCCATTGTTCCAGTTAAATAATTAGCGAATATCAGTGGTAGTCCGTTTTTTTTACCAAAGCGGCGATATGCAAATTTGATTCCCTTCACTTCTATAAACTTAGTTACAGCTGTGAGAGCGCTGTCAGCATTTACCTGCGAGGCCAATGCTGAGCTTCTTGGGAATAATGCAAGACCAGTTGCTGCAATTGATCCCAACTTGATAAAATCTTTTCTTTCCATTTATATTGAATTATGGGATGCATGAAGCGGCCCGGTGTTTATTTATATTGTACCGGACAAATATAAATGAACGATCATTCATATTTGTATAGATAGACTGGTTTGTTCGCTATTTGCTTTATGTTGACTTGGCGGTGACAAATGAAATGATGCTATTAAATAGCAAACTTCCTTAGAAAAGGAGGATTATTGAGATCTGGGAAAAAATATATATTAACAGCTCTTAGCCAAAATTATTAGATAATGATGGCGAAGGTTTTGACTTTAGATTTCAGGGTCCAAACTATTATTAATGCTATATGAGCTTAATTCTGCCTTGAGTGCCTTTATAAGTGTTTGCATAGGTTTTGCGTCATTCATGGCGCGGGAAATCACCATAGCACCTTCTATTGAAGTAAACATTTTAATGCCAAAGTGTTCAGGAATAAGAGTATCCAAAAATTCTCCCCTCGCAATGCCTTGCTTGAGCAGCGAAGTAAATAAATTGATGTTTTCTACTAATTGCTCCTTAACCTTTTTTCTTAAACTGGGAATTGTATCGTCAACTTCTGTGGCGAGATTTACAAGGGCACAGCCCCCATCAATAATTGAAAACAGCGGATTTTTCCAAATATTTATAAAAGCAATTAACTTTCCTTTAGACGAGGATTCAGCGTTCATACGCAAATCACGTTGTTCTTTTTGCATCTCCAGCACAAAATCTACATAAGCCGAAGCCAAAGCATCCTTCGTCTTAAAGTGTCCATAGAGACAACCTCTAGTTACGCCTGAAGCCTTGATTACATCGTCAACCGATGTACCGGCAATTCCCCTGACATTAAATATAGGTGCAGCTCTTTCAATGATGAGTTGCTTCGTTTTTTCTGCTTTTCCCAAAATCGATTTTTTTTTGTAAAAGTAGGACAAAGTGCCTGAAATACAAAATTTTCATTTTTTTTATGGTTATGTAATTGTTATTTAAAATAGGACATAATGACTATTTAATTCATTTTATTGTAATCTTATAATTTATTATATTTTTAAAATATTGATAGATAGATAAATATATATTTAAAATTTGATTTTAACGGTCATATTATAATTATTTTTCTATAAATAAGTCAATTTAGTATACTTTTGTAAAGTCAAATAATTAGGTTTTTAAAATGGATAATGAGCAGGAGGATAAAATAAAAAATCAGTCTGTCCTATTGGAAAAAGCGAGACCAAACGAAAATGACACATTCTGGTAATTATTGCCGGCTAGGTCCGGATAATTAAACAAAATGCTAATAAGCTAGATTATTCATCATTAAAAAAATAAAAATGTCAAAATTAATTGGAAAGGCTGCACTCGTTACAGGTGGAAGTCGTGGAATAGGCGCAGGAATCGTTAAGAAGCTTGCTGCTGAAGGTGCAGATGTTGCATTTACCTATGTAAGTGAATCATCAGCAGAAAAAGCGGATGCAATTGTTGCTGAACTTGTTAAAAATGGAACAAAAGCTTTGGCGATTTACGCAGACAGTGGTAATCCAAAGTCAATTGCAGCAGCGGTAAAAAAGGCAGCTGATAGCTTCGGAAAACTGGATATTCTAGTTAGCAACGCGGGAATAATTGTTTTAGGGCCTATCGAACAAGCCGATGAATTGGAAGAGCAGTATGATAGACAGCTTGATATCAACGTTCGAGCCATACCGGCAGCCGTACGTGCAGCTTCAAAAATTATGGGAGACGGTGGTCGTATAGTGATCATTGGGTCAACATCTGGCTCAAGTGTCGGTTCACCAACCGCAACTGATTATGGCGCTACAAAAGCTGCAGCCGCAGCCTATGCACGTGGGTATGCATGGGATTTAGGAGCAAAGGGAATTACTGTAAATGTTATTCAGCCTGGACCTGTTGCTACGGATATGAACCCCGATGAAGGACCTTTAGCTGATTATTTTAAATCAAAGAATGCCTTGAAACGCTATGGAACAGTAGAAGAGATTGCAGCATTGGTAAATTTTCTCGTTAGTGCAGAGGCAGGTTTTATAACCGGTGCTACCATTAATATAGACGGAGGAACGCAGGCTTAATTTTTATTTAACTTCAAAAAGACACGATAGTTTGCAGGGACTCATCCTGTCTTTCTATTGTAATCTTTAACGGCATTATTTCTTTTTTCTTGCAACCTACCTACAAGTAGGTATATTTGGATATTATTAGTCAAACAATGAATAATACAAGGGAAAAAATAGTTGAATTGAGCAGAGACCTTATCCAGCAAATTGGATATCATTCTTTCAGCTACAAGCAGGTTTCTGAACAGTTAAATATCCAAAATGCTTCTATACATCATTACTTTCCCTCAAAGGAGGATCTTGCTATTGCTGTTATTGAAAAAGACAAAAGTGATTTTGCAGCGATGGTGAAATATTTAGACACATCTGATCCTGCTGATAAACTTGAAGCCGTTCTCAACAATTACGTTAACTATTTTAACCAAGGACGTAAACTTTGTATGATCAGCACCTTCGGATCTATATATAATAATATTCCAGAAAAAATTCAGGAGGCCATCCGGCAATATGCTGCTAGTATAAAAAGCTGGCTAACTCAAGTGTTTAAAGAAGGTATTGATACAGGCAACTTTCATTTTGACTCTTCGGTTGATGACATGGTCACCAGTTGGTTCGTATCATTACCTGGTTCGTTACAAATGGGGCGTCTTGCAGGCGAAAGTTATTTTCGTGAGGTTATAGAACAGTTGAGAAGGTCATTAAAAATCAAATAAAAAAATTTGCCCAGCAAACCTACCTATTAGTAAGTAGGTTAATTGTAGTGTTTTAAAATAAATATCTAACATAACAAAAATTAAAAAAAATGAATATTCAAAACAAAAAAGCGCTGATAACCGGCGGAGGTTCGGGCATCGGGTTTAGCATTGCAAAAACGTTTACAGAAGGTGGAGCGCACGTAATTCTCGTTGGTCGTAATGAAGAAAAACTGAAGAGCGCTGTCGGGTCTCTAAAAAATGCAGAATATATAGTTGCTGATGTCAGCAGTGATGCAGACGTTAAACTTCTGGTTGAAACTGTAAAATTTGATCATGGTGGCATTGATATACTGATCAACAATGCTGGTGTTTCATTTTATGTTCCAGCAGTATTCTCAGAGGAATTTAAAGAAAAGACAAAACAGGAAATGGATATTAATTTTCACGCTGTAGTAAATCTGATCAACCAGTTCCTGCCAGATCTTAGAGATAGAGGTGATGCTGCGATAGTGAATGTCGCTTCTGTATTGGCTTATGTACCATCTATTTATGCAGTTACCTATTCTGCATCTAAAGCAGCCTTGCATTCTTATTCTCAATCTCTTAGATTACATCTGGAAAGAGAAGATGCAGACGTAAAAGTCTTCGAGGTTTTCCCGCCACTGGTGGATACCGAAATGACTGCTGGTTTAGATACACCTAAAATAGCTCCAGAAGTTATTGCAAAAGACCTGATTAAGGCGTTGCTTGGCGACAATTTCTCTGTCAGAAGCGGTGTCACTGAAGATATGTACCGCGCGCTATTGGCCTCTCCAGAAAATGCGTTAGCAATTATGAATAGTAATTAACATCTTATCGAAACCAACGGTATAATTAACATAATGGATAAGCAAATAAATACGTTACACTCGCCGTTAATTTTAGGAGACTTACACTTAAAGAATCGAATAATAATGGCTCCATTAACCCGGACACGCGCAAACAATCCGGGACATGTTCCTACAGATCTTATGCGTGAATATTATGAGCAGCGGGCTACAGCTGGACTGATTATTAGTGAAGGTACTTGGGTAAGCGAAAGAGGACAAGGATGGTATGGCGCTCCAGGACTTTATAATATTGAACAATCCAGAGCGTGGGAACATATTACCAGTGCGGTGCATGCAAAGGGCGGTCTCATTTTTGCGCAGCTCTGGCATCAGGGATCAATATCGCTATCAGAGTTCTTCGAAGATGGGCGTTTGCCCCTAGCCCCTTCTGCTATAAATCCATTGCAGATGGTGCATGTTAAGGACGGACTTAAAATGAGTGAAGTTCCCCAGGAAATGACGTTAAGTGATATTCAACAAGCGGTAGAGGACTTTCGTAAATCTGCGCAATTTGCTAAAGATGCTGGATTTGATGGAGTTCAATTACAAGCTGGTTATATTTATTTGATTATGCAATTCCTGCATGAGTCAACTAATCAAAGAACTGACTTATACGGTGGTAATATTGAAAATCGGGCGAGATTTTTATTCGAAGTTCTTGATGCAGTACTTACAATTTGGCCAGCAGAAAGAGTGAGCATAAAAACCGGTCCTATGCTGAATGAACAGGGTATCTTTAAAGCTGTTCCATCAACACTCAAGACGTTAGAATACGTTTATAATAAGTTGAACCAGTATAAATTATCTCATTTGTTACTAATGCGCCAGTTGGCAGATCTAAACGGAACTCCGTTAGTTGCATTACAGGGAGATGATGTACTAAATCATGCGCGCAAGCATTATTTTGGAAAAATAATACTAAACGTTGATATTGAGCCGGATCATGCTGAAAATCTTGTTTCCAGTGAAGAGGTGGATGCCATTGCCTTTGGAAGGGAATATATAGCCAACCCCGATCTCGTTGAAAGGCTTTTAATAGGTGCATCATTAAATCCGCAGCGCCCTGAAGGATATTATGGATCATCTCCTGAGGGATATACTGATTATCCTTTTATATCCCATATACCGGTATTTAACTCGTAGCAATGAATGATAAAAAAAGATCTATGCTGTTTTCTCCATTTAATATGGGGAAGTTTACATTATTCAACCGTATTGTTATGGCTCCTTTAACTAGATTGCGTGCTGATGAAAACGATGTGCCGACAGCTTTAATGCGAGAATATTATAGTCAGCGCGCGACCAAAGGCGCGCTGATTATTACTGAAGGGGCTATTATTTCTAGGGCTGCGCGGGGATTTCTAAATGCACCTGGTATTTATAATCAGCTACAGGTTGCAGAATGGCAGAAAATTACTTCGGCTGTTCATGCTAAAGGAAGCGTTATATTTTTGCAATTATGGCATGTAGGACTGAAGTCGCATATTGATCTTTTACCAACGGGTACTTTACCCGTTGGTCCTTCAAAAATTAATTATTTTGGTTTAGCTCGTACTAAAAATGGACTCGTTCCTGCAAGTCCAAATCGTGCACTAGAGAATAATGAAATAGCTCAGATTATTGAAGATTATCGTGAAGCTTCTAAACTTGCAAAAGAAGCAGGTTTTGATGGTGTTGAACTTCATGGCGCTAATGGTTATCTTGTAGACTTGTTTCTTCAAGACGGTACCAATAGACGTACAGATCAATATGGTGGATCTTTAGAAAATCGTACAAGATTTCTTTTAGAAGTTACACAGGCACTAATAGATGTTTGGGGAAATGGGAGAGTTGGGGTTCGGCTTTCGCCTAGCGGCACATATGGCGGAGTTTACGATAGTGATCCCATCACTCTTTTTAGCTATGTTGCACAAATGCTTAATCAGTTTAACCTTGCCTATTTGCATCTGATTGAACCGCGTATGGATGGTACTGATATTAAAGAAATTGGCTTAAAGCCAGTTGCTGCTAATCGTCTACGGAATATATATAAAGGGAATATCATAGTTGCTGGTGGATTTAGCCAGAAAGATGCAGAAGAAATTTTAGAAGATGGTGATGCTGACCTCGTGGCTTTTGGTCGTAACTTTATTGCCAATCCAGACCTAATTGAACGAATGAGGAATGGATTTTCTCTTAATGAGTATGATCGCAAAACATTTATTGAAGGCGGTGAACACGGCTACACTGACTATCCGTTTTATAAAGAATTGTAGAGGATGCTTCTTTGCGAAAATTATGTTTACTAACTGCGTGTTAAATCAGGCGATATCGCTTCTTGAAAAAAAAGTATCTAAGTCGTCTCAGTACAATTTCATAAATGTTTTTTTGTAACTCATTTGTATCTCGGTCGTTATAACTTATTGAAAATTAGCTTTCAATAAATATTTATTGAAATCATTTAAAGTAATGTTGGATTTTATTTAATTCACCTTCTTTTTTTTAGCGATGATCTAGCCTTATCAACTTCACTTTTCTTAAATGATACTTTTCTACCAACTTGATAGTATGGAATAGCTTTATTATCCTTATACCTATGAACCGTTGATTTAGAGCATTCAAGATAAACAGCAAGTTCTTTAATTGTATATGAAATATCTTCTGATGGGCTATTGTCTTGTTTATCAGAATCATTCTTTTTGACTTTATCAATTAAATCCTGTAAGCAATCTTCAATTCCTTTTAAACGGTCTGGAGATGCTATATTTGAGTAGACACAGAGTTAAGAGGATTACTTATCTTAACAGAAATTATGTCACGAGAGAGAAAAGCATACCCGAAGGAGTTCAAGCTGATGAGCGTTGAACTCAGTAATACCCGTACAGATCTGATTGCCCTTGCGAAAGAACTGGATATCAATGTGACTTTGCTATATAGATGGCGAAAGGAATTCTCTAGCAAGCAGGAGAGCAGTTTTCCTGGGAATGGGAAAGTTATTCTCAGCGCAGCTGAGCAAGAGCTGGCTAATTTGAAAAAAGAACTGCGTGAAACGCAGATGGAGCGGGATATATTAAAATCGTTCTACGGCGCCCAATCTGTGGAATTACCAATACAACATAAATAGGCTAAATTTTCGTAAATTGTCTTGACTCTCAGCGAGCCCCGGGCTTTTAATGGTACTGGCTAAGTCCTTCTTAAAATCTGGGCCGGATGCTGTATGTTCATTATTATAGATGAACATTTGATGAATGAAATGGTGATCTTGAAAAAGAATCCCGTACAGAAAAATTTTAACTATTCATAGCATTCCTGAGGTCATTAATTTTTTCAAGGTATGGAAAAACAGGACAATTCATTTAAAATTATCCATCCCAATGCCGCTGGCATTGATGTTGGATCTCGCAGCCATATGGTTGCCGTGGACCAGTTGAAAGAAAATGTCAGGGAATTTGGTATTTACACGAAAGACCACGAAGAGCTCATCATCTATCTCTACGCACAAGGAATTATGACAATAGCAATGGAAAGCACTGGAAGCTATTGGCAAACATTGTTTTCTGCACTGCAGGCTGCAGGGTTTGAAGTTCTGCTTGTGCCAGGAACCCAAACCAAGAACGTGAAGGGTCGTAAAACTGACGTTGTTGACTGTATGTGGATACAGAAGCTCCATTCGCTGGGACTCCTTTCAGGAAGTTTACTGTTGAGCGACACATTTCAGCAGCTGCGTACCTATTACTATCATCGTTCGCACTTGGTGGAACAGTCCGCCCGCTATAGCAGCAAGATGCAGAAAAGCCTTCGGTTAATGAATGTTCGACTTGATGTTGCGATAAGAGACATTACCGGGGAGTCCGGGATGGCCGTTATTGAGGCTATACTCTCAGGGGTCAGGGATCCAGAACGCCTCGCATCATTGGTCAGTACCCGTGTTAAAAGATCCCGTCAGGAGATTACAGACGCACTTCATGGTTGGTGGAGGGATGAGCTCCTGTTCGAACTGCAGGCCTGTTTGGAGTTCTACAAACTGTATGAGCATAAGATCAAGGAATGCGACCAGGTGATTGAGGAGCTACTCACCAAATTCGCACCCAAAAGGGACGTATCGGAAATAGAACAAAAACAGCTCAATGCCAATAAAAAGAGACGGGATAAACATGCACCATCATTTAATCTATCTCACCTTGCCTTTAATTATTTCAACACAGATCTGTTTGCCATCAATGGGATAAGCTATAATACCGTTCTCTGCCTCTTAACAAATATGGGCCATGACCTAAACAAGTTCCCCACGGCTAAAAGCTTTGCATGTTGGCTGGGTCTAGTACCCAACAATAAGATAAGCGGAGGTCGGATTATCAGTAACCGTACAGCTTCGGGAAAAAACTATATTGCAAAATCACTCCGGCATGCAGCAAATTCTATAGGAAACCAAAAGGACCATGAATTGACACCGTTCTTCAAACGAATCGCATTTAGGAAAGGCCGAATAGCCGCCATCATAGCCACTGCAAGGAAATTAGCCATCATTATCTGGAACATGATCATCAAACAAGCACCTTATAACAGGGAGCTGGTAGAGACCAACAGCGCTCGGCAGAAAACACTTAAGATTAAACAAATAGAAAAGAAAATATCCGCACTTGGACTGAGTAAGGAAGAACTAGAAAAGATGTTTTTAAAAAGCTCTTTACCAGCCGTTTAATATTTGGTTGTACAGAAAAAGGCCATCAGCATTTTCTCCAAGAGCGACAACAAATATTCAGGTTCATAAA
>NZ_LMUP01000008.1:108112-108927 GCF_009765875.1 Pedobacter sp. L105 | reverse complement strand
CGCACTTGGACTGAGTAAGGAAGAACTAGAAAAGATGTTTTTAAAAAGCTCTTTACCAGCCGTTTAATATTTGGTTGTACAGAAAAGGCCATCAGCATTTTCTCCAAGAGCGACAACAAATATTCAGGTTCATAAGGGATCATAGCAGGATATTTTTAGTCGAGAAGATGTGTTCAGTATTCAAGGTAAGCAGAGGCGGGTTTTACAAATGGACCATCAGTAGTCCTTCGAAAAGGAGTATTGAAAATCAAATTCTTGAAACCGAGGTACTGCAGGCTTTTGAAAACAGTAAAAGAATATATGGCAGTCCTAGAATTACCCTGGAACTCCGTAAAAAAGATATTAAAATCTCCAGACCAAGAGTAGCCAGAATGATGAGAAAAGCGAAACTGAGAAGTATTGTAAAAAAGAAATTCAAGATTACCACAGACTCCAGCCATAAGTTTCCTGTACCAGAAAATGTATTGGATAGAGATTTTAAACCAGGCGTATTAGGTGCGGTATGGGTATCTGATATTACTTATATCCGAACTAAAAAAGGATGGCTTTATTTGACTACCGTAATTGACCTTGGGGATCGAAAAATTATAGGATGGGCATTAAGTTTAACAATGAAAGCCGCTGATACAGTGATACCTGCCTTTAAAATGGCGCAAGGTAGACGGCCAATTATCCAAAAATTGATTTTTCATTCTGACCGCGGAGTTCAATACGCTTGCAACGAATTCAGATGCATACTGGAAAAGAATCCTTTGATCATTAGGAGTATGAGCAGAAAAGGAAATTGCTGGGATAACGCAGTAGCGGAAAGCTTC
>NZ_LMUP01000008.1:107890-108102 GCF_009765875.1 Pedobacter sp. L105 | reverse complement strand
TAAGCAGAGGCGGGTTTTACAAATGGACCATCAGTAGTCCTTCGAAAAGGAGTATTGAAAATCAAATTCTTGAAACCGAGGTACTGGAGGCTTTTGAAAACAGTAAAAGAATATATGGCAGCCCTAGAATTACTCTGGAACTCCGTAAAAAAGATATTAAAATCTCCAGGCCAAGAGTAGCCAGAATGATGAGAAAAGCGAAACTGAGAAGC
>NZ_LMUP01000008.1:105439-107880 GCF_009765875.1 Pedobacter sp. L105 | reverse complement strand
GTATTGGATAGAGATTTTAAACCAGGCGTATTAGGTGCGGTATGGGTATCTGATATTACTTATATCCGAACTAAAAAAGGATGGCTCTATTTGACTACCGTAATTGACCTTGGGGATCGAAAAATTATAGGATGGGCATTAAGTTCAACAATGAAAGCAGCTGATACAGTGATACCTGCCTTTAAAATGGCGCAAGGTAGACGGGCGATTATCCAAAAATTGATTTTTCATTCTGACCGCGGAGTTCAATACGCTTGCAACGAATTCAGATGCTTACTGGAAAAAAATCCTTTGATCATTAGGAGTATGAGCAGAAAAGGAAATTGCTGGGATAACGCAGTAGCGGAGAGCTTTTTCAAGACGCTCAAAGCAGAATGCGTATATCAGCATAAGTTCACAGACAAAGAGCAGGCAGCGCTCATCGTTTTTGAATATATAGAGACTTGGTACAACCGTAAAAGACTACATTCTACACTGGGGTACTTGTCCCCGGAAGAATTTGGTAGAAGCTTAAATAAACAAAATATTGCCGCTTAACTAAATGTCCACTTTAATGTTGCAATTCCAGTTGGAGATTCTTTAATAAAGGAAAAAAATTCAAGAGTCTATAAGCTAATTAAATTTAAAACGGGAGAGGTGATTTTCTCTAAGTAAAAGTAACAATGAAAAAATTTATCTTACTTAGAATACCTATTTTTATATATTCTTGTACATCGAACAGCGTCTACATAAATCGAGAATCAGATAACAAACAGGGTAAAATTTTATTAAACAAATTTTATAAGAAAATTGCTAATAAGAAGTTCGAAACCGTAGATAGCATGGTTGGAGATAGTATAAAACAATTATCTGGAGCTAATGGGATAAGTAAAACGGTGAAATTCATCAATAATAAGGTAGGTAATTATAAAAGTTATACTATAGATGACCACTATACCCGATGCGTTACAGGCGATAATAATCAAATCTCTTATAACTACAAATTAAAGGTAACATATGATAAAGGCATAATTGATGAGATCATTGGCTTTAAAAAGCAAAATGGATCGGAAATCAAAGTAAATTCATATCATGCAAATTCAGATTTGTTAATTCACTAATCTTGCTATTGATCGAAAACATGGATGGTGCATATAACACCCTGCCATGCACTCCGATAGTTCGTGAGAAAGCAAAGCATTCTCACCACCAGTAAAAATTTCAAAGACAATAACTTACAAAAAGTACTAATGATGGAGAGGCGATATTCAAAACATAGATACTCTAATTTTGAATAAACAAGAACTAATAAAAAGTTTAGACTAATCATATAACCATTTCTCATCTGAGAAAAATATATGTATGGAATGTCTTTCAATTGGAAAGAGGCGACCGTTATGATGAAAAACATTCTAATCTGAAGAGGAAGAATGCGTTTACATTTATGAAAAATTAAAACATCCCCAGGAATTAATTAAGAAATCAATTTAAATGACTGAAGAGGCTTAAACAATCGTTTACCCAGATGAAATCAGTTTTTAAAAAAAAACTTGTAAACATAACTAACCATCACCACTGCTCCGGTAATCAGGAACAATACATTAATCAGTCTTTTGCTTCTGGCTCCCCACCAGTAATTTGCCGCAAGGCTGATCACAATGGTCAGTAATATAGGAACGGCAGGCGGATAGAAATGAAAACTCTCCTGAAAGTTTCCTTTGAACAGCGCGAGAAGCGCACGCTGAAATCCGCATCCCGGACAGTCATATCCGGTAAGATATTTAAAAGGACAGGGTAAAAGATATACTTCCGCTTTCCCTGGTAAAAAAGAGAAAGCGGATAGTATGAATAGCAGGTTCATTGATTAAACTTCTGGTGGCGTTGGCGGCTGGTTCAAAGGATTGTTGCTGCCATAACCATTATAAGGGCCATAACCTTTTGCTTCCGCTGCTGATGGGCCGAGGTAAGGGTTATTACCAAAAGCCAGCAACGGATAAAATATAAACGGAAGTATAAACATGCCTATCGTATAAGCTTCAGATTTACCAAAACTTTTAACAAAGAGATTCGTCAGCCATATGCCGAATACAAAGTTTACACAAGGAATAATCAGCCAAAGAATCCAAATGGTTGGTTTGCCAACGATTTCTATCATAATAATCAAATTATAAATAGGAATGATAGATGCCCAGCCAGGTTTCCCCGCTTTCTCAAATAGTCTCCACATAGAGGCAATCATCAGAACAAGAAAAATCAAATAGGTACCAATACCTATAGCCCCAATTAATGCAAAGATCCCTGAAAAGGATGAAGAGTTATAATCCATAATAAAGAGTTTTAATTTACCGTAAGGTAATAAAAAACGTTATAAAGTCCTTCAACTTATTTTCATTTAACTTCCAGTATAACTTTACTGTGTAATGGAAATGAAAAAAGGGTCTTAATGATTTGAGGTCACAATT
>NZ_LMUP01000008.1:0-105429 GCF_009765875.1 Pedobacter sp. L105 | reverse complement strand
CGTTTTTGAATATATAGAGACTTGGTACAACCGTAAAAGACTACATTCTACACTGGGGTACTTGTCCCCGGAAGAATTTGGTAGAAACTTAAATAAACAAAATATTGCCGCTTAACTAAATGTCCACTTTAATGTTGCAAATCCAATCGTTGTATAATCAGTAACAAATTTTCCATACAGTAATGTTTTAGCTTAAGACCTCTGAATTATTCTTGATATTTTAATTAAAGCACTTCGATATAACTGATGATTTTTCTCAATTTCACATCCAGTTCTTTAGTCGCAGATTCCATCATTATCAAAGACTCTTTATCGGATTTATAGTCATCATGTTTAATAAGGTTCATCAACCCTAAAATAGAGGCAACCGGTTTCCTGTATTCGTGTGATAGATTGTTTGCTATTTCTAAAAGTGATTGGTTTTGACTGATGATTTCTGCCATTTGTTTTTGCGCTCATTCACATTTGAAGCAGTAAAAGCAACACTGATAACCTTGTTTTTATCGTCCGATATCGGTTGAAACGATAGTGACCACCATACCTCATAATTGTTTGTTTTTAGTAGAAACTCCTTGTCTACCCTATTTCCTTTTAATGCCAGTTGGAAATTATTAATAAACTTTTTTTGATACGTTTGATCGATATAAGGAATAATCCACTTTCCATTTTTAATCTGCTTACCGTAAAATTCATTAAAGAATGTTTCAGTCTCTTTGTTATAATCGAGGATTCTATAATAGGTGTCAATTAAGATATGGCATGCGGGCGAACTATTGAAAAAACCTCTCAATTTCCTTTCAGATTGTACTGTTTTTTTGTCTTCTGCGCTTTCAAGGCGATATTTTTATCTTTTATTAAATCAAGACCTAATTGCAACTCCGTCACATACATCACTTGCCTTGAAAGTATAGCTAACATCTCTTCCTGATGATCGGTAAAATGATGCCGGTTAAAATCAGCTATACAATAAGATCCGATTTGAATCCCAGAAGAAGAAACAAGTGGTACGCTGGTATAAAAACGAATAGTTAAGTCTTCCGTAGCAGCTGTATTTTCTTGACAATGCAGATCATGAACTGCATGACTAACTACCTTCGTCGTATCTGATTTAAAATATTCAGAGAGGAGGGTCTCCACTTGAGCTTCTTCCAGATCCAGACCAAACTTATATCTGATCGTCTGATTGTTTCCCTGATTCAATGTCAGTAGCACCACAGGTATTTTGCATATCTCTACGGTCAGAATAACGAGATCATTCAACTCTTTATTGGTAGAGAAATTTAAGAGGTTAAATTTCTCTACCAACTGATTTTGTTTAATTTTTGCATTATTCATAGATCATATGATTAGTGACGAAAAGAATTGCCATTCAGCCTTTTTTAGGATGCAAGTTTTCCCATAACAATGGACACTGCAATAGCTGACGTTTTTTTTATTGTCCGATTCTTTTTAACTTTAAAACTAGGGTTGAAAAAATTCAGCAGTAACATTTTATAAGTATCAACCTGTTCAATGTTGTTAGTTATCTCTATCAGAGCAGAAATAGCGAACTCAAAATACGGATCGTAGCTGTCAAACTTATCTATTTCAGAAACGATGGTTTCATGGAATTTACCTTCATCTAATAGGCTGATGAAAGATGAATTGTATTGAGATCTGTATTTAATTTCTTCTGCCATATACAGCACTAGTTTAGTCACAATAAGAGGCTCGAAATTGACAGAGAAAATTAAAGTCAGTGGTTTAAAATTGCCTGTTTTTAATAAAAATCTTATCGTCCACTGTAGTAATCGAATCTCAACCGGACTATTTTTGTATTTTGATTTGACATGTTTAAAGAAGTCCTCATTTATAGTTAAACTGAATTTTTCAATAAGCTGAACAAAGAGAAAGTATTCAAATACGCAATCGTGTTTAAACCTTATCGTTTCCACTCTGCTTTCTTCCACATATTTGGTCTCCTTGATCAGGATATCAGTATCAAGCAACTCGTCGTAAGCTGTTTTATAGATGGAGGTAATGCCCGGCACATTTGTTATTGGTACAAAAGGATGCTCAACTCCAACTTTAGTCAGTTGGGCTATTTTTTTTAGAAGCGGGATTTTTTCGCTACAGTTTTTGGTATTGTATATGCTTCGTTGAATTAGCATCGATACCAATTCATTCGAAACAGTGTCACAATAACAATTTAGGTTGGTGTTTTTTTGGTGGAAATCAAAATATAATTTGATAAAATCCGTCGATTTAAGTTGGTCTTTTAACGTGGGACTGATGATGTTATTTAAGGCTGAATTGATGTTTAATAGTAGCAATTCGGTTTCTTCATTAGACAGTTTTGGTATATTCGTATGGTCTTCCAAGCGGTAATGACTACCAGGAAACCACATGGATTTTAAATAATCGGATTGCTGAATACATAGGTAGAATTTGGACCACATAATTGTTCTCATACTGATGACCAATTTTATATTTCCAAAGTATTTTAGCGTTAAAATTAGGTTTCTAAGGGTACTAAATAGTTGATCGCAGCTCCATCTGGATAAAAAGTGATCTGTGAAATCATCCAGAATAATAACGAACTTCCCTCCATTAGTAATATGGCCATGATCTAAGTATTCGAACATATCTCCTCTAATTTCCATGCCGAGAAGCTGTTTTAGTCGGAGATCGGCGTCAAAGTTCGCCTCCCCCTCATGGAAAAAGTCACCTGCAGTCATGTACAAGAGCGTGGAATTATTATAGGTGGATTTAGAGGTCTTGAATAGTTTTTGCGCCAAATTGCTGATTAGGACAGATTTCCCATCACCTGCTAAAGAAACAAAACTTGTGAATATAGAAGTACTCGTATAGAATTGCATAAAATCTTCTTCTGCAAAATTTCTGGCAACTGTCATACCATGAGGGATACCGCAGCTATCACTAATTTTCTGTAAAGTTCGGTCGGTAATGTTATTTGATATAGCTTTAATAGCTTTCCACTCATCTACTTTTTGCAGGGCATCTTCATCTATCGTTTCGTATTTGGTATATTCTATATTTAGGAAATCTGATAATGTTAAAAGTGTAAATGTTGAGAACTTATACCGTTGTACTGCCAAGCCAAACAACCTCTTGAGTGTGGTCACACTAATATGCTTACTAACCTCTTTATTTATTTGTAAGGAGATGCTTTCGCAATCTTTAGGTGTAACATTCTTAATATTAACTTTTAATAGCAATAGTCGTTTTATTTCTGTGAGTTGAATAGCATAGGTCATAGCTTTTTTCTTTTAAATCGAGTGATAATTAGACTCCCACAATTGAATGGCGAAATGTTCAATGTGATAACTTATAGGAAAGATGAGCAATAAAATAGGTAATCGTTCTTAGTGAGTATATACGTGTGTTCATATAACAGATATTAGAACTGATTGCATGTATTCTGAACAAATATGTGCTTTTTACGATAGGGGAAGAAGCGTGTACTAACTGTTTTTAATGTTATTATTCCTGAGACTTTGTAGAAAAATGGTCGGACTCATACCTTGTTTTTTCTTAAATGCCATAAAAAAGGTTGTTCTTGAAGAAAAGCCTGCTTCATATGCCAATCCTTCAAAAGTTAATTCTTCCCAATCCAGCGCAGTCAACCTTCTGATTACATAAAGTATTCTGTATTCATTGATAAAATCATTGAAGTGTTTATTGTAAATGTGCCGCAGCATAAAAGAAAGTGCACGGACCGGGACTTTACATTGTGTAGCCAATTGCCGTATAGTGAGCCCTTGTTGCCTGTATAATTCTTGTTCAGCGAGTTCCGCCTCCAGTAATTTCTGATATATCAACAAAGTACTTGTAGAAAATAGTGGGCTATTATTATCTGTGGAGATAGCTGTGCTTAAATCACCAATTTCCTGATTGGCTATGTTAGCCACGGTGACTAATTGAGGCGGCTTAGTTTTTCCATCCTTCAGCAAATGCTCTTCAGTTTTCATATCATAACCAAACAATATCCTGGGATTTAGGTAAACATAAACGGCGGTAAAAATCAGTGATGAACACATGAGTACTGCTGGAAAGTATATCGCATGAATGAGGTATATCCCATCTGAAAAGTTCGTTATTAAAATAGCTGTGTAACCAGTCATACATATGTAGATAGTTCCTTGCATCATGACAAGGATTAAAGACCATTGATAATAATTTTTGTAAGGTTCCGATTTAAGATTGATACTGTTGTTCTCCTTATACAACCTTAACGAAATGACCAGATAACAGAGGTAACCAATTCCTTGAATTGGCATTAAAGCGTAATATAACCACATGGGTATAGCTCCAGGTGTGTCTTTAAAAATATAACTGTGATCTTTAATAATAGACGATACGATTGCGACCCGAGCATAGCTACTCATTCCTAACCAGGGTATAACATCTATTAAAGTTAATGCGGCTGGTAAAAAATGAAGCCAGTAGCGGTGGTTCCATTTTTTTTCAGTGCTTAATATGGTTTCGATATATAAATAGATGCATGGCGGAACAAAAAAATAAAGTGGTTTTACCAATTTATAGAAAATAGGGAAACCAATAATGAATTCTGTTAAAAATAGAAAATGGCAGGTGGCGTAACACCCTATGGAGAAAAACGTAAGTGCTACAAGAGTATTGGTTCTTTGAGTTTTATGCTTAAAGAATAGGATGAGGCTAATTGGAAAGCAAAGTATAATGCTACAAAAAAGCAGTACTATGATTAAACTGTTCATATTATTGTTGTTTATAGTATATTGGTTTCTTTGTCAAAACTGAAGGAGTGTCAATTTTAGCACTCTTCTACTATATACAATCTACATTAATATATTAGTTAAACAATTTGCTGTTTTGTATTCCCATTATAATTCGATATTTATGTTAAAGCTATAATTGCTTAGTGATTTTTACTTTCATTGAAGTATTATCTTTTTCTAATAAAAGTATTTTTTAAAGTTAAGCTTAAGGTGGTGCGATTTTTGTATTTTTAAATTTTATGTAAAATGCTCTACAATAAGTGGTTATTCTTTTTTTTTTGTAGAATTTGGAATGTCGCAAAGGTGTTACAAGCATTGTTTTAATGAAAAACTATGATATGTATGATAAACGTGACGAACATCATTTTTTTATTCCTAAAAATACTATATTAAAAATAATTACGTTTAATTAAATTATTGTTATATATTTCATAAATATTTCATGTCAGCCATAAGCATATAATAATTTTTTATTGCTCTTAAAACGGTAGTCATGTGTACTTAATCCAATTAACTATATAACTTCGGCAACGCTAATTTATTCTGATCATCTATTTGTGAAAGCATGTAGCTGCAAGTTTTGATTTTATTGCTGTTCCTAATCCAACAATCGGCCCTACCGTACGCATCCCTTATGTACGCCAGAAATTATGTAATTATATCATTGAGCAGGTATAATGTAGTTCAATTTTGAATAAAGCTATTCGAAGACTCCATGATTTTATCCTTAACCACCAAATATGAACACCCTCTCCTTATTAGCCGACAGACTAGTTGCAACACTATTTTGTGTTCGCCAGGTCAAAACTTATGTTATATACTTAAATAGGATAAAGGTATATCCTCCTCCCAATTTTTTGCATTAGGAATTTTTGGTGTCATACAAATTAGTTTGATGTTAAACTAAAGTTAATTTAAAGCTTTATTAAAGACCTTCTATGGAATAGTAATCGCCTGAAAATGATTATCATTTATTCATGGTTCTGTCAGCTAATGAAAAACTTGGCGTCAATTCTATATTTATCTTCAGGACGATATATACTCTACCTGAATTTTAATTTCACTTACATATATACACGTTACAGTGTATAATTGTCCCGATTGAATAGTCAATGGGAATTTGAAAATGCTATACTAAAATGAGAAAAGATGGATACTGATTATACCGACTTATTAAGCAATCACAAATTTATTTTTATCGTCGCCCTGCTCTTTGTAATAATCATTACAGTAATGACCGATTACGGCATTACATTATTTAAAAAATTTAGGCATGATCAAATTACCGTCTCGCAAATGATTGTTGCCGCTGAAGTAGTTGTCGTTGATGTAATTACCGCTATACCAGATCAGGTCATTGCATCTGGCTATGGTCTGCTTCAAGAGCAGAACGCGGAGAAATTGCATGCAATCATCCAGTTGGCACTTAAAAATGATGATGCTTTTTTTCTTAAATTCAATGAATTTGATTCCGACTTTCGTAAAAGCCTGTTGAAGATTGCTCCCGACCTGGTGTCAACTGAACTGGAGTTTTGCGCCTTATTGAAACTGAATTTTGATACCAAAGAGATTGCCCGATTTACAGCTATTTCCGTTAGGGCTGTTGAAGGAAAAAAATACAGAATCCGTAAAAAGTTAAACATTGGTTCCAAAGAAGATATAAACATCTTTATGGTGAACGTTTAACTAAGTACCTTTACCTCGTCACCTTGGATAATAAATATTCTCCACAGGATACAAATTCCATTTGAGCTGCTCATCTACCTAGTAAAGCCGCATGTAGATTGAATATTGTATCTGCCTTCTAGTTTTTTTAGCTTTTACTGCACCTCTGGTCTGTATGCTAATCAGTTATGCCCTATTCATAACTAATATCACCTTTCATTCTTGCTGGCCACTGGATATATACATGACGATTATCATGCCGGCATTTTGTCTTTAAGGCTTTTATTCTTTTTAGGGCTTATATACGCCTCATATGAGCATATGCTGAAGGATGTTCCGACTTTCTTATCATTTAAACTTTTTCTTATTGGTTGATATAGTCGCTGTTTGGGCACTGTTTTGCCCACTATGTGTACATATGAGTAGGAGTGTGAAGTATATGTAAGGAGTGGCCTGAAGTATATGTGCGTATGGAATTATAGTATATGGTGTTCTTTGCAATATAACTTTACTGTTAATAGTGGTTGCTGCTGCACTCGTAAATATCAATTGATCAAACTACATTATTTTAACCTTCTCCTATGATAAAATCTGTACTCTCAACTAATGCACTGCAATGTGCTGCCTATTTCATTCTCTTTTTCACGCTTTCGCCACAAGCTTTAAGACAGCATATGGCAAGATCAAGTAAGTCCTTTATAGTCCTTAATCCTTGTCTGAAGAATCTACTATTACTTTTATCGCATATTTCTTTCACTTTATCAACTTGTAGGAGATCCTTCCTGCAAGCATTGAACTGTGTTAGTCAGCAACTGTATAATATTTTTATTAAATGCAAATCCGGTAATATTGATTCAGCTAATGTGCAGGGCAACCCATCACTTGGTTCACTACCTGTTCCAATTTATTTGCGTTTATCAGAATATGACCTTAAAGTTAGAAGAGCGGCATCTGATTAAAATATTTGTGATTAAATGTGAATGTCGATATCGAATCTGACATCTGCTAAGTAACATTTCGAAAAGCATATTCCCTTCATATTTCTAATTAAACGTTCTTATGATCAGTTTAAAACTTACCTCCAAAAAATCTACATTCGTTGATGCTTTCCTGGGCATCATCTTGTTTTTTACCTTATTCCTTATCGGCAATAATGCTTTTAGCCAAACCAACCTGGCATTGGGAAAGGTAGTCACCTCATCCAGTAATCCAAACGCGGCCACAGCGCCTAACAGTAATTTGGTGGATGGTGATTTTACCACCGAAGCTGCGACAGGCAATACGCAAACCGGCCAAAATTCAGAATGGTTTTTGGTGGATCTGGGTGCAGATTATTTTATACAAAATGTAACCATTGGGGAGGATGTTACAAATCCGGTTGCGAGTAAAAGGTTTATGATCATTTCCTGGCCAAGTAGCGCAGGCCCTCCTGGTGGATTAGGCATCATCGCCCAAAATTATTTAAGAGGAAATGCTGACATCTCTTTGTATAACAGATTGCTTTATCAAGCGGGTAAATTAAATGCTAATGTAAATGCAGGTATCGGCAATGACCCCACTTACCTGGGCCCGAATTTCACTAACAACAGGTTTTCTTTTGATTTCGGATTGCATAAAGCAAGGTATGTCATGGTACTTAACTTGCAGCGCTCTACCTTTAATTTGTCAGAACTTCAGGTATTTCAAACACAAAGTGCTCCCGTAAGACAATTTACAAATGGTGGTTTTGAGTTGCAAACAGGTGGCGCCCTAGTCTATACACCCGAAGGAACCATGGCGGGATGGAGTGCTACTGAAGCCATAGGAAATACAGATCAAAGTCAACCTGTAAATGGAGGTTTTATAGAAATTTGGCAAAGTGGTTTTAATGGGGTTACTGCACATTCAGGAAGTCGTTTTGCTGAATTGAATGCCTACACGGCCGGGATGCTTGAGCAACAGCCAATATGTGTGTTGCCAGGTGAAACTTTTACCTGGTCTTTCGCACATCGCGGCAGGACCGGAATAGACGTTATGCGCTTGCGGATTAACGACGTAGATGTAGGAGAATTTACAGATAATAATGCAGTGGCTGGACCACATACTGGAGTGATTTTACCTGCAGGAACTTCTACCAGATTAACAACGGCCAGCCCTGCTACAGCGGATGCTAATGGTTGGACAGTTTGGAGAGGAACCTGGCAAAATACTACCGGAACAAGTCAGTCTGTTGCTTTTGGCTTTAGAGCTGTTTCTTCAGACGGTTCTACCTCAAATACCGGCGTTGGGAATTTTCTGGATGATGTAACCCTTCTTTCTTTATCTCCACTTCTTTCTTTAACTGGAGGGGGAACAGCCTCAGGACCAGAATATGTGAGTACAGCGAACCTTCCTAAGTTAAGAATTGCAGGAAATATACCTGCCAATTCTTCTGTTAACCTGAATATCACTGGTGGTACGGCTACCAGGGGCGTGGATTACGCTACACCAACTGCGCTTACCGGTGTGATCAATATCCCGATACCTGCAGGAAATTATGATGGTACAGATGCAACAGCTTTAAGCTTAGCATCCTATATAAAAATTTTACAAGATGATGTGAGTCCTGAGCCTAATGAGACTATCATTGGGAATCTGGAAGGTGCTACCGGGACCATGCTAATTGCAGATCCTAATGCCTGTACGGTTTCGCCAACAGCAGGAAATTTCAACTATACCATTATTGATACTCCACCCATAACTATTGCAATTGCGCCAAGTAATGTTACCTGTTTTGGTCAGAACAATGGACAAGCGGTTGCCACTGTAACTGGGGGGAGTGGGAGTTATAGATACTCCTGGAGCACTACACCGATACAAACGACCAGTACGGCCACGGGGCTTGCTCCGGGAACTTATACTTTGACGGTGACCGATCAAAATTCTCCGGAAGTACGGTCGGCTATAGTAACTATAACCCAGCCAACAGCACTGGCTTCCACCTTTACCACTACACCAGCTTCTGCACCTAACCAACATGATGGGGCTGTAGACTTAACAGTAACTGGTGGTACTGCTCCTTACGCTTATGCATGGTCAAACAGTACGACTACTGAGGATCTCACTAATGTAGCAGCAGGCACCTATACCTATACGGTAACGGATGCAAATGGCTGTAATATTAGCGGTACTGTAAGCGTAAAATCCAGACCTGCTGCTACTGCGGTTACTGATCCAACGATAATTTCGAATCAGTCGACCGGTACCACTATCCCCGCCTTAGCGGGTACCGATCAGGATGGTACCATAGCCAGTTACACCATCACCACTTTGCCACCTGCATCACAGGGTGTTTTAAAACTTGCAGATGGCACAGTAGTGACAGCTAATACGGTGTTAACCCCAGCTCAGGCTTCATCACTGGTATTTGTACCAAGCTCAAGCTATTATGGTCCTGTCACTTTTAATTACAACGTGACAGATAATGATGGCCTAACCAGTAACACACCTGCAGTTTACACCCTTAAGCTGGGCTCACCTCCTATAGCCAACAATGTAAATTATACCACACCAATATCCAACCAGGCAACAGCTACTACCATCCCTGGTTTGAGTGCTACAGATGTTGATGGTACGATTGCCAGTTATACCATTAGTACGCTGCCAACAGCTGCGGAAGGTATACTGAGGCTCGCTAACGGTTCTGCGGTGACTGCCGGACAGGTGATCACTCCCGCGCAGGCCGCAGGACTTACCTTTACGGCAACGCCCAATTATACAGGCCCTGCTAGTTTTACCTACACGGCCACAGATAATGATGGCTTTGTAGATAGCACACCAGCTACTTACACTTTAAGTGTTGTTAGGCCAGTGGCTGATTTAAGCATAGCCAAAACAGCAAGTCCTAAACCGGGTATCCCCGGTCAGGCTTTAACGTATACGCTTACCTTAACCAATAACGGTCCGGGCAGCTTGCTGAGCACAGATATTACCACTATCCAGGATCCACTGCCAACTGGTTTCACTGCTTCCACTTATGCGGTAAATAAAGGTTCTTATACCAGCAGTAATGGTCAATGGACAGGGCTAATGCTCAATACCGGAGAAACCGCAGTACTGACCATTGCAGGAAATATAGCTGCCTCTGCAACCGGTACCCTAAGTAACACTGTTACCATGGTTCCGCCGCCAGGTGCAGCAGATCCTGCAACAAGCAATAACACGGCTACGGACAATACAGATTTAACACCCAAGCCAGTATTAAATATAAGTAAAACAGGACCTTCGAGTCTTAATGCTGGTAATATTGTAACCTATAACCTAATTGTAACCAACAGTGGATCAAGTGATGCTGTTGCAGCCAGCATTAGCGATATAGTACCTAATACGTACAGCAATGTGAGCTGGACAAGCAGTATACAAGGTGCTGCCAGTGTGGGTGCAGGAGCTAGCGGAACAGGAAATAATGTAAACCTTACTGCAAGTATTCCCGCTGGTGCAACTAATAAAGTACTGGTAACCATCACGGCTACACTTAGTGCTGCCGCAACAGGAAATGTAAGTAATACGGCAACTGCCACACCTGCCGAACCCGCAGGAACATCTTCTACGGCTACACATACGTCCAGCATTACCAGTAGCCCAGGGATAACTATAGCTAAGAGTGCTCCGGCCAATTTAGCTGCAGGTAATTCCATTACTTACTCTATTGTAGTGGGGAACAATGGCCCTAGTAACGCCGTAAATACCAGTATTACTGATGCTGTTCCGTCATCGGTTACTAACGTAACCTGGTCGGCCGCCACAGCAGGAAGCTCCACCATTATTGGAGCAAGCAGCGGATCTGGTAATGCAGTGAATTTAACAGCAAATGTGCCTGCGGGTGCCAGTAATAAAGTAACGGTCACCATAACAGGTATAGTAAGCAGCACCTTTACCGGGCAGCTGACCAATACTGTGGTTGCTACCCCTTCAGAGTCGGGCGCCACTCCGGCCCAATCTGCAGCCAATACAGCGGTGACGGCTACGCCTGATTTTACCTTTTCAAAATCAGGACCAAACAGCCTGCTTGCGGGAAGTAATATCAGCTACACCCTTATAGGAATCAACAATGGCCCATCCAGCAGCAGCGCTACTGTGATCACTGATAATGTGCCCTCACAAGTGTCTAATGTAAGCTGGACAGCCTCGATAACCTCCGGTACCGGTACCATTACCGCTGGGGGCAGCGGAACAGGTAATGCAATCAGCGTAACCAGCAACCTTTCTCCCGGTGCAAAAATATCAGTTATAGTAAACGGAGTAGTGGCTGCAGGTTATTCAGGAAGCTTAGTCAATACAGCAACATTAACTCCGTCAGAACCTAACGTACCAGCAAAACCGGCTTCGGTCACCACCGCGGTTACCCGTGTTCCAGTATTATCTATTCAGAAATCAGGTCCGGCTTCCCTCAATGCAGGAGAGCAGATTACCTATACCCTCATCGCCAAAAACACAAGTACAGCTGATGCCTTAAATGCAATTATTTCGGATGTTTTACCTGCCGGAATATTAAATCCAAGCTGGACCTCTACTACCACAGGTACGGCTACAGTATCAGCGGGTGCATCTGGGAACAACAGTACGGTTAGCGTAACTGGCAACATTCCGGGCGGAACCGGTAATTCGATAGTGATTACAGTTGTTGGAACGGTAGATCCTGCTTCATCCAGTAACCTGGTGAATACAGCATCACTTCAACCCTCAGAGCCCGGGGCAGTTGCCCAAACCAGTAATCCTGTAACCACCACCGTAAACAGAAAACCTTCCGTTACGCTGGCAAAAAGTGGACCGGCAAATGTGGCTGCAGGTCAGCACATCACCTACCAGATTGATGCCATTAATAACGGGCCATCCAATGCAAGCAATTTAACCATTACCGATGCGATACCATCTGGGTTGGTCAATGTAAGCTGGACAGCAACCAGTAGCGGCACTTCCACAATAATCAGCGGTGGTACTGGAACTGGCAATAGCTTAAGTTTAGCAGCGAATTTAAATGCTGGTAATGCCAACAAAATCAGTATAACGGTCAGCGCAGATGTACCGGCAGACCAGGCCCCGAATACCATCACTAACGTGGCTACAGGTACGCCAACGGAACCTGGTATTAATCCGGTCAATTCAAATACGGTGACTACCAATATCACTACACAGAGCAGTCTGTCTGTAGTGAAATCTGGTCCCTCGGCAATGAATGCCGGTGAGCAGGGAACCTATGTGCTGACAGTTACCAACAACGGGCCGAGCAATGCACTTGGAGCACTGATCGCAGATGAGATTCCTGCAGATTTTACTGCTGTAAGCTGGACAACTGCTGTAACAGGTACTGCGGCGGTAACGGCTACTGGCAGCGGAACAGGCAATGCAGTGAGTGTTACTGCAAACATACCTGCAGGTGCTGCCAATAAAGTCACCATCACTATTACCGGAACTTTAAGTGCCGCAAGTACGGCTGCTTCACTTCAGAATGTAGCCAGCGCGACCATACCAGGTGGTGGCTCATCAAATTCCAATACAATGACCACGCAGGTCAAAAAAGAAGCAGACTTGAAGCTTGTAAAATCAGGTCCGCAAAGTCTGGCAGCGGGTCAGCATATCACTTATACCTTAAATCTCAGCAATGCCGGTCCTTCCAATGTGACGGGTGCAATCCTTATAGATAATATTCCTGCGGGGATTTTAAATCCAAGCTGGACCGTGGCGGTACAGGGAGCGGCTACGGCAAGTGTGAGTTCTGGTACGGGCAATGTAAGCTTAACTGCTAACCTCACTGCAACTGCGGCCGATCAGGTAATTGTTACGGTCAGTGGAACAGTTGATCCTACTTATACCGGTGCACAGATCGTAAACAGTGCCAGTGCAACTCCGCCAACAGGAGTAACAGATCCTAGTCCTGCTACATCCACTGTTACTACGCAAATTGCTAAAGAGGCGGATGTAAGGGTCACTAAATCCGGCCCGGGCACAAGAGGTGCAGGGGAAACCATGACCTATACCGTAAGGGTAACAAACGAAGGCTATACCACTGCAGTAAACACACAGATTACAGATAATATCCCTGCTACTATTTTAAATCCTACCTGGACGGTCTTAGCAAGTAGTGGGGCAACAACTCCTACAACTAATGGATCGGGAAATGTGAGTTTGATTGCCAGCATCCCTAAAGGAGGGGTGATTTTTATCACGATCAACGGACAGGTTGATCCGGCTGCGGCCAATGGCAGTAAGATTACCAACTCTGCCTCTGCAACAATAGATCCTTCTATTGTAGATGTAAATGCTGCAGATAACCAATCAAGCATTACCACAACAATTAACAATAACCCAACACTAAGAGTTTCTAAATCCGGCCCGAGTGATGTGAAAGTAGGAGATGAGGTTACTTATACGATTATTGTAGAGAATATGGGCACTTCAGTTGCTACAAATACTACGCTAACGGATAATGTACCAACCGATCTTACTGTTACTTCCTGGTCTGCCACGGTAACTAATGGTATACCTACTACTGCACTATCTGGCACCAGTCAGGATGTAAATATCGTCGCAACTCTTAATCCTGCGGCAAGTCCTCTGCCTGCTGGTAAAATTACGTTAACCATCAATGGAACGGTGAAACCTGAGGCGAGTGCAACCTTTACCAATACCGTACAGGTAGTAGTTCCTTCTTCCAATGAATCGGCCGTTGATGCCGTAACTACCGCTGTAAATACAAGTACAGACCTGTTTGTTGTAAAAACGGGTCCTACAAGTGATACTGCGGGCGGACAGATTTCTTACACCATCAAAGCGGGCAATAACGGGCCGATCAATGTAAATGGTTTGAGCATTAATGATGTAGTGCCATCTACAATACACAATGTGAGCTGGACTGCAACTGCCTCTGGTGCAGCTACCGTTAATAGCGCTGCTACCGGTACTTCTTCTACCATTGCTGTCAATGCCAGCATTGAACCTGGTGATGCTAATTTTATCACCATTGTAGTAACAGGTAAGATCCCTTCTGATGCATCAGCTACTGATATCGAAAATACGGCGACCATTACGCCTCCCGGATCAGTGCAGGACTTTAATAGCAGTAACAACAGTTCTACAGTGAAAACAAGCATTGTAGTAACTCCACAGCTGGTGGTTCAGAAATCCGGTCCGAATGCTGCCGGATCAGGTGAAGCCATTACTTATAATGTAAGAGTAACCAATACAGGACTAAGTGACGCCGTAGGTGTAAATATATCAGACAGGATAGCTACCCAATTAAGCAATGTAACCTGGTCCGCAACCACACAGGGCACAGCTAGGATCATTAGCGGGACCACAGGCACTGGCAATGCGGTTGCTATGTTAGCCAATGTGGCGGCAGGTGCCGGTAATGCAGTGGTAGTGACAATTAGTGGAACAATCAACCCTGATTTTAGAGGGGTGATCAATAATACTGGCCAGGCCGCTATAGGAAATGATACTCCGGTTAATTCACCAACGATCACTACTGAAGTAACGCCGATGGCCAACCTGAGCATCATTAAACATGCGCCAGCAACAGTGATTGCAGGCCAGACGCTTACCTATATCATTCAGGCAGATAATGCTGGTCCGAGTAATCTGCTGAACACAACTATAGCTGATGCAGTACCAGCATTGTTAAGCAATGTAAGGTGGACGGCAACGGGCACGAACGGAGCTAGCTTATTAACCGGTGCATCGGGTACGGGTAACCAAATGAATCTAACTGCTAACTTACCAGCAGGTGGAGGTGTGATAGTTACGATTACCGGATCTGTGCCACCTGATGCTACAGGTACACTGAACAATACGGCTACAGTGACACCGGAGGAAACTGGAATACCACCGGTTACCTCTGATCCGTCAGTTACAACGATTCAAAGCATTCCTAATCTAGGTTTAATAAAAATCGCACCCACAGCGATATCCTCTGGTGAGCAGATCAATTATAGTTTGATCTTAACCAATGACGGACCATCAAATGCCTTAAATACGTCCATTGCCGATATCATCCCAAGCCAGGTGTTAAACCCAACATGGGTAAGCAAGGTGAGTGGCGGTGCGTCGATAGTAAGCGGTGGAACCGGTACTGGAAACACCCTAAATACGGTGGTTAATATCCCGGCAGGTGCACGTGTAGAAATTGATATTACTGGCACTGTTCCACCTACATACAATGGAACACTGGTTAATACTGCTACAGCCACCCCAACAGAAACAGGAGCTGCTACAGTAACATCTTCTACCAGCACCAGGGTAACTCCTAAAGTAAGTATGGTTATTGTCAAATCTGCCCCTTCCCAATCAAATGCAGGAGAGGTGGTTAATTACCAGATTAAGGTAAGAAATGACGGGCCTAGTGATGCTACAAATAGTGTGATCACGGATGTGGTGCCATCAGCTATACAAAATGTAAGCTGGACGGCCACAGTAAGCGGGTCTGCAACGGTGAGTGCAGCCAACGGAAACAGTAATAACATTAGTATCACCTCCAATATACCAGCGTTAACAGGTGAGGTAGTCATTAATATCACAGGCACAATAGACCCATCATATGCTGGCACTATTGTGAATACTGCGGCCGTGACTCCGGCAGAACAAGGTTCTACACCTGCTACAACAAGTGTGACCACCGATGTGAGCAGGGTTCCTTCCCTGCAAGTGGTAAAAACAGGACAGGAAACAGCAAATGCAAGTTCAGCAGTTAATTATGTGATTACAGTTACCAATACTGGTACCGGAGATGCCATTAACACGGTGGTAAGCGATATGGTACCTGCGGGCATAGAAAATGTAAGCTGGACAGTAAGTGCTGCAGGCAGGGCCATTGTAAATGATGGTGCTACAGGGACAGGAAATGCGGTAAGCAGTAATATAACTATTCCTGCGGGTCCAGCCAATATCATCACGGTGAATGTTGCCGGCACGATCAGCGCCACGGCATCAGGCTATATTAACAATACAGCTTTCGCCACACCATCGGAACCGGTGATACAACCTAAAGGCTCCAATCCGGTACAGACGGCCATCAAAGGCTTGGGTACCCCGGATGAAGCACGCACCTTGACAGGTACCCCAGTTAATATTCCCGTAAAAACTAATGATCCAAATTCAACTAACGAGACTGTAGTTGCGGGTACTTCTCCTTCCAGTGGTTCACTAATCGTTAATGGTGACGGATCCATTACCTATACGCCAGCTCCTGGCTTCACCGGTGTGGATACTTTTACCTATCAGTTACAGAGTCCTGAGGGTATTCTATCTGATCCAATTACGGTGACGGTAACCGTTTATAATGCCATCTTCACCTTAACTAAAACGGCCTTGAATATAGGTACCAAGGCAGGGGATGTGGTGAACTATAACATTGTAGCTACCAATACCGGGCAGTCTGTACTGAATAACATCATCGTTACTGATGCAGGTGCAGATGCTGGCTCGATGACGCCATCCACTATCGCCAGTTTAGCGCTTGGGGAAAGTGCCACTGTTACTGCTAAACATACCTTAACACAGGCTGATGTGGACGCGGGTACCTTTAGTAACCAG
This sequence comes from Pedobacter sp. L105, assembly GCF_009765875.1. Taxonomy (GTDB): domain Bacteria; phylum Bacteroidota; class Bacteroidia; order Sphingobacteriales; family Sphingobacteriaceae; genus Pedobacter. Next base: position 88,459 of record NZ_LMUP01000008.1, on the reverse strand, counting down.
GCCGGTGCAGCAGGGAAAGATGAGAACGGCAATGTCATTACCGTAGCCCATTCTGATGATCCAAATAAGCCCGGGCTGACAGATCCAACGGTAGTTACTATTGTTCCTGTTTCTTCTATGACCCTGGTTAAAATAGCAACACAACAAACAGGTAGCAGTATCATTACTTACCGGTTTCTCATCACCAATACAGGAAATGTAACCTTAAGCAATATCCTGGTCACTGATGCCAAGCTAGGCATCACCAATCAGGTAGTTCCAGGTTCACTGGCACCAGGTGCAAGCACCACAGTAACGGCAAACTACACGCCAACACTGGCAGATTTTGATGCAGGTCTGGTGACCAATACGGCAACGGTTAAGGCCAATACCCCGGGTGGGAAAACCATTACGGATGTTTCCGGTACTGGGGCCGATAACAATACGCCAACAGTGATTTCCATTAAACAGCTACCGGCAGTAACGCTGGTGAAAACAGCGGTGGCGGCTGCTGATGGAATGAGTATCAACTACCAGTTTATGGTTAAAAACACTGGTAACGTTACGCTAAGCAGTATTTTACTTTCTGATGCCAGACTGGGGACCAGTAACCAGGTCATCGCCCTGACGCTTGCTCCGGGAGAAACTACATCCATCAGCATAAAGTACAATACCACCGCGGCCGACAGGAGCGCAAATTCGGTCAGCAATACCGCTAATGTATCCGGTAAAAGTACTGGTAGTATCCTGGTGAATGACATCTCCGGAACGGAAGAAAACAACGATACACCAACAGTGGTCTTGCTCTTCAATGGCGAAGTTTTATCTCCACCTAACTTATTTACTCCAAATGGTGACGGCACCAATGACCTCTTTGAAATTAGAGGGCTGAACCAATACCAGCAGAATGAACTGGTTATCGTTAACCGTTGGGGAAATGAAGTGTACAAGATGAAAAACTACCAGAACAACTGGGATGGTAACGGACTGAATGAAGGAACATACTACTATTTGTTGAGAGTCAAAAAAGACGCTTCAACCGACTGGAAAACACTGAAAGGCTATGTTACCCTGATGAGAAAAAATTAATTGAACTGTAAAAAACGATCAAGATGAAAAAGCGCTTATTCACCCTAGCTGTACTGTTAACCATCATGTGCCAAATCGCCTACGGGCAGCAGGACGCACAGTACAGTCAGTACATTTTCAATGGTATTTACATCAATCCTGCTTATGCAGGTTATAAAGAAGTGCTGAACCTGCATAGTTATTACCGAAACCAATGGACAGGGGTAAAAGGAGCCCCTAAAACAATGAACCTTGCGGTAGACGCAATTGCCAATGACGGGAATGTGGGCCTGGCGTTTCAGGTAGTGAACGACCAGCTTGGGGCTCAAAGTAATACTTCGGCCTATGCCAGTTATGCCTATAGAATACGTTTCAATGCAGACGGAAGTTCCAGACTTGCCTTCGGGGTGAGTCTGGGGATTGCCCAGTTTGGCCTGGATGCGACCAAGTTAAACCCTAATGATCCCGAACCCAACATCACCAACACCGACAATAACATACTGCTGCCTGATGCAAGGGTGGGGGCTTTCTTCTCCAATAACCAGTTCTTTGTGGGTTTATCAGCTGATAACTTACTGGCCTCTCAATCCAGTGATAACCGTTTTACGGGGATCCCAAAACCAGCCATACATAGCTACCTGACTGCAGGTATGCTCGTGCCGTTGAGCGAGGGAATCCAGCTGAAGCCTTCATTCCTAGTGAAGGAGGATTTTAAAGGCCCTACAAATTTAGATCTGAATGCCTTTATCTTATTTGGCGAAAAATTATGGCTGGGTGCTACTTACAGAAGCGGGATCAAGCTTTGGAAAAAGAGTAACCTGCAGGATGATTTGAGTAACTCGGATGCAGTAGTAGCCACCTTTCAGGTTTTTCCAACCAGCAACCTTCGTATTGGGTATGCCTACGATTTTTCTGTAGGTCCATTGAAAGGAAACTCTGGCGGGAGTCATGAAATTTCTATCGGATACATGTTCAACAGAAGAAATGCAAGAATGGTTTCGCCAAGATATTTTTAACCTTTGCCCCTTATAATAAGACTTTTATCTATCAATTAACAAAAAAATATATCACAAGCTTAATCATTCAGTCATGAAGAAAAGTTTACTATGCCTCATCCTATTCTCTCTGCTTATACTGTTTCATCACAGTGCAAAAGCACAGTACATTTTAAAAGCAGCTGATCAGCAATATGAATTGTTTAATTACAGCAAGGCCATAGATCTTTATGAGCAGGCCTATAGGAAAAAACCTACCCTGCGGACGGCAGAGCGCTTAGCAGAAGCAAATCAATTGACAGAAGATTATATTCAGGCAGAAAGCTGGTATGCACTTGTTGTGACCCTGCCGGGCAGCAAGTTGGAGAACATCTTAAGTTATGGCAAAACATTGCAGCAGAACTCAAAATATAGTGAGGCAAAAGTTCAGTACCTGAGCTATTTTGATCAGAAAAAAGATGCTCCACAGGAGTTGAGATCCAGGATGATCGCTTCCTGCGATTCTGCGCTTTCCTGGATGAAACATCCAAAACCGTTTCAGCTGAATAATCTGAATAGGATAAACAGTGCGCAGTCGGATTGGGGGAGTTTCCCTTATCAAAATGGAATTGTTTTTACATCAGACAGGGCAACAAGAGTTAGTAAAACCCATACCATAAGACCGTTTTTAAAATTTGATGGTGCCCGGTTGCCCAGTAAAAAAATATATGGATGGACAGGGAACAGCTACCTGAAGCTTTATATGAAAATAGGAGTGGATAGTGTTAAACTGTTTCCTTTACCAGTGAAAACAGGCTATCATATTGGTCCTGCCAGCTTTACCGCTGATGGGAAAACAATATACTACACTCTGACTAAAATTCCAGAACGGCTTAAAGGGAAGTTAACGACTATTTATCTGGAAATTTACAGCAGTACAAAAGATTCTACAGGGAATTGGACAAAACCAGTCGCATTCGCTTATAATAAACCAGGTGTTTATTCTGTGGGTGATCCTTATATTTCCCCTGATGGAAAGAAATTATATTTTGTATCAGATATGCCAGGCGGAATGGGCGGAATAGATATTTATACTATACAAAAGGACGAACAGGGGGTATGGGGTATGGCCGCTAACCTAAAAGAGGTAAACTCCGCAGGCAATGAAAGAAGTCCTTATCCTGGGCAGAAGAACCACTTTTATTTTGCTTCCGATGGACGAGTGGGGATGGGTGGACTGGATATTTATCAGTACACAGCAAATTCGGTAAACCCTATTCAGAATATGGGTTATCCTATCAATTCTCCACAGGATGATTTTGCCTTCAATGTGGTCGGAACAAAGGGTCTGGCTTATCTTTCTTCTAATAGATATGGTGGATTGGGAAGCGATGATATTTATGCGATGAACGAACAAAGGGTTTTTGCCTTTAAACTGGTTGGAACAGTCTTTAACAGCAAGACCGATAAGCCTGTGGGCAATGCAATGGTGACGCTTCAAAAATTGGATGGTACTGCAAAAAGGATAGAGACGGATGCCTCAGGACGTTATAGTTTTGACCTGGAACAAGAAATGGATTACGGGCTGACTGGTGAAAAAACAAATTATAGATCTTATACGGCCACGGTTAGTACTAAAAGCTTACGAGATTCCGCTACGCTTAAAAGAGATTTGTTTATTGACCTTATAGAAATCGACAAAGCGATCCGCCTGGAGAATATTTATTATAATTTTGATAAATGGAATATTCGTCCGGACGCTGCGGTAGAACTGGATAAACTGGTTACGGTTATGAAGGAAAATCCGGGTATCTGGATCGAATTGGGCTCCCATACCGATAGTCGTGGTAAAGTGGTGTATAACCAATGGTTATCTCAGAAAAGAGCGCAATCTGCTGTTGATTACATCATTCAAAGAGGAATCAGCAAAAACAGAATCATAGCTAAAGGTTATGGAGAGTCACAATTATTGAACAAATGTTCCGATGGGGTGAATTGTACAGAATCACAACATCAAATGAATAGAAGAACAGAGTTTAAAATCACCAAAAAATAAGTTAATTAACAATAGAAATAGGTAGCAAAAATAAGACTCCACTTTAAAAACTAAGGGCTGCCAATTGTGCTTGCCCTTAGTTTTCTTCTTTTAAATTTACTCACTAGTTTTTAGGATTAATCAATAAAAGCAGATCAATCAGGTTACCTATAATCATATCCGGATGAGCTGATTCCAGCTGAGTTGCCGTATGTGCACCTGTAGTTATACCGATACTCAGGGAACATCCTGCATTCTGCCCCTCTTCAATATCAATAATTGAATCACCAACCTTCACTACTTCTGCGCTATCTGTAATATTGAAACGTTTCATGGCAAAGTGGATCATTGCTGGATCAGGGCGGTTAAGTGATACATCCGATGCTGTTACCAAACCATCAAAATCAACTCCTTCTTTCCATCCTAATTTGTCAATAATAGATTGTGCAGTTGCCCTGTCATAACCTGTATTCAACACTGTTAAAATTTCTCTTTCTTTCAATGCTGTAAAAAGTTCAATTGCGTTGGGCTGTGGCAGAATATCTTCAATGGCGTAAGCAGCTGTAAGCTGAGTGATAAAATTACCGTAGATCTGTTGCGTCAATTCTTCATCCTCAATGTTTCCATAGGTTTTTAAAACAGAACGGATCGCTTGTTTTTTCTCTTTACCAGCACCTTCTGCAAGTACTTCGTCCAGACTAAAATTATGTCCGGCTTCATTTATTGCATTCCTGAGCGTTTTATAGACTACATTATTTTCATTGACAGTAGTTCCGGCCATATCAAATACGACCATTTTTAGTTGTTTCTCCATTGTATGTGATTGAGTTAATATATTAATTTTTTAACAGATTTGGATACCTACCCGAACCGGTTTCTCTTCATTTGCAAACCTGAAAGCCTCTTCCTCATCAGCAAGCTGATATTCTTTTTCAATCAGTTGATCAAATGGATATTTCATATGGTTTTTCTCAATAAAGGCTGTAGCCTTGATGAAGTCCTCATAATTGTAGTTGTGCAGCCCTTTTATTTCCAAAATCTTACGCACTATTTTTTGCGCATCTACAGGTACTGAACTTGCAGGGAACACAGCGCCTATCCAAATAGCAGTGCCACCTAGAGCGAGTGAGTCAATACCGGTTTTCATCGCCGGCGGACTTCCCGTCATATCAAAAACCATATCTACTTCGGGCCAGGGTAATTCACCACTTGTATCTTCGGGGAAAATGTAAGTTTCATTGGCTCCGAATGTTGGCCCCCAATGCAAGCGCGATGATTCTGTGTCAATTAATCCGATCCATTCTGCTCCGGCCTCTTTGCACATGGCAACATAGGAAATACCCAATAATCCCGCGCCAAATACCAGCACTTTTTCCCTTTTATGTTTCCAGCTACCCTCAATGCGCCCATTACGGTTGAATGTGCACAACTGATTGTTGCTGCAACTTTTAAAGAGATATCGTTTGATATTTTAAGGAAAGCCATATTGGGTTTCAAGAGACAATAATCGGCCATACCGCCGCTAAAAATATCACTTTCAGTAGCTAACGCATGCCCGTATTTAAACAGCTGCCCGCTCTTTTGCGGCATATCTGCTCTCGGTGCTGCCACATCAGTCGGCACAGCAAAAATTAACCATACAATTGTGTCTCCAATTTGTACCGTCTCCCCATTTAAATCCTTTAAGGGTTGCTGAGGATCAAACCACAATACTTCACCAACAATTTCGTGGCCAAGCACTACAGGTTCTGGCTCTGTGCGATGACCACAATAGGTGTGGATATCACTGCCGCAGAGTGTGTATAACAATTTCTGACCAGTACTTCCTCTGATCTGAGTAATGGCACCTCACGGCTAATCATTTCAAAGGGCTTTCCGTGCCCCTTAAACAGCACAGCCCGGCCTGGCGAAATCTTTGTCAACTTGTTGTGCAGTGTTTTTTTATTTCGCGTTACAGTGGGACATTGATGTTATTCCATTGATGTAGCCTAGGCTATAACGGTGGGTATAATTTTGAATGAAATTGTGACAAATTCATTGAAATATGCGTTTCCAAATAATGAAATTGGAACAATCCACGTACTTGTTAAACGAATTGCAAACTTTATATAGATGCAGGTCAGCGATAATGGAGCAGGTTTGCCCGCAAATCTCAGTTTAGCAAGTACACCTAAATTAGGAATCACACTTTTAAAGGGACTTAGAGCACAGCTAAAAAGTACATTTTCTATCGAAATTATAATGGATTAACTATTACATTAAAATTCCCCAATGAAGTTGCCGTCATTAAGGTACAGCTATCAATGCATCAAAAATCGCTGTATAGTGAGATTGGATTTGTTTTTTCTATGACATAATAGTTTACGACTATAATAACTAATTTTTGCTCAGGCTTTCTCTTCAACAAATCCATTTTACAACCAATTCCAGCAATGGCTTATTACCGAAAAACGGTGATTTAATCATAAATTTCATTGAATATACTAATAAAAGTATAATATCTAAACTTGATGGAAGTTCCAGTTATAGATTTTACTCTGGTTAAAAATTCGGGTGCTAACAAAAATGTTGCCCTAATTTTTCTTTAAAATTGTCATATGAAAAGTTCTTTTTTAATGCTCCAAGACTGTAATTGTTTTCATCATTGCACTTTTTGGTGTAACCCTTGTCACTTTTTTTTCACTTTTAATTTCTTTCGATTAGCGGTATGAATGTCCGAGATAATTATCAGAATGATATCAAATCACTTTTAGAAGCAATCGATAACTTTGTGAATTCAGAAGCAATCTTCATCGGCCTGAAGGTTAAATGTAAAAACTGCGGATCGAATCTTTGGTATCCACTGAAAGAACTTAATCACCAGACGACTTGCCGGGGATGTTCTTTTGGAATCACACCGGAGGCAGAAAGTCCATTCTATTATAAAGTTAACGACACTATACTCAATAATTTGATGAGTGATCCAATAAGGCGGAAAAAGGCTTATGGAGGAAATTACGCAGTTTTGAAAGTGCTCGACCAGCTGCGTGACCCGCATCTAGACCAGATGCCTACTGCCTTCGGTTACTGTGCCAGCCTAGACATTTATTTAGATCAGGGGAATTTCCGTCAAACTGATCTCGATATTATTGCAATTCAGGATGGTAAATTGATCGTTGGCGAAGCAAAGATGAGTGCATCGGATTTTGATAACAAACAGATCAAGCAGTTAATATGGATAGGAAATGAGATCCGGCCTGATGTTGTTCTGCTCGCTTATAAAGATGGTAACTTAAATGAGCAAGTCCTTGATCAAATCCGTCAAGGAATTATCCACTCGCATATAGAAGTACGTGAAATGAGAGTGTCTAACTCACAATTTCAATTTGGTGCACTGCTAGGCCATAGTTAAGAGATACTTTATCGTAATAGAAACAATAAAAGGATAGTTTATTAAGTTATGTAGTTTATCAAACAAAAGGAATGTTATGGTTATTCTTCATGATGTCATGCTGTGTTAATCAGTTTGTATCATTGATATAAGTCAACTTTTATCCAATGTGATGTTTGTTGTGAATAAAATCAATGTGTATTGTGAAAAATTTCAATGTGTAGTGATGATCAACTTTTTTTAATAGGTCGAAACCATCTAATTTTGATGAATACATTGCTAATTAGAATCAAAAGCACTTTTTTAAATTCTTAAATGTGTAACTTGTAATGGAGCAAAGTTCAAGAACGTAGACTTTAGCTGCGACAAGTTGTTTGACACGTATTGACCTGCGATTAGATGAAAACCATACTGGTTACAAATACGTCACAGAGAGATTTTAAAGAAGTTGTAATCATCTGTAATTTAGACGATTATGTATGAAAATATAGCCTTGATCATCTGACTGTTAATCAGAGGGTCGCTGGTTCGAGCCCAGCAGAGGGAGCCAAGATTTTCAAGACCGAAAGTCACTTAAAAACCCCACTTCTAACGATAGAAATGGGGTTTTCAATTTTCAAAATAGGAAATTCTCCTAAATCGGACAGATATCAATTACCGTTTTTTAACAAGTTTTACATTAGAAAATGCAAAGTTTGTTATGAGCAAGTGATCGACTTGAGGTATTCTTTTTAATAAGTGTAATCGTGCGTAAAGTCGCTAGTTTTGGTAACCTGTACGTTCTCAATATTATTTTTCACTTCACCATTGATCTCTGCTTTATAGCTAATTGTATAAGGTGCATCACCTGGGCTAAGGCATTGTACACCTACACTAATGGTTTGTAAAGGTATTACCGATTCAATAACATATGTTTTTGTATTGCCACTAAAATCGTTCTGTCCAAGGGTAACAGCCTGCTCATTACTCTGGGTAAGGTTGTTTATTTTCCAAACCGTAGAATTTGATATATCTGTTCCTATGCCAGCCATCACAAAAGAGACATAGGAGGATTGAGAAGCTCCGGTAACAGTTATAGTAAATTTGGCATTTTTTCCCTTGGTTGTCTGTGGGGTACCTCCGTCGTCGTTCTTTTTGCTGCATGATGATAAGATTGTAAAAAGAGCGATACAGATGATTGCGACTGATTTTTTTTTAAAAAAAGATGTTTTCATAGTGTTTTAAATGAATTGAAATTATAGATTAAATAAATATATATGGATATGTTATTTTGGATTTACTAATTGGTTTTAAGCTGATCAATTTCAATTTTTATAGAAGGATGATTGGTGTAACTGGAATTTTGAGAAGCAGTGCTTCCATCCTAACTGTTTACTGATGGCAAAGCTATTTCTTGTCTAAACGAAATGAAATACCTTTATTTTATTGTTTTTTTCTCCTGATTTTTAGGTATTTTTATAACTAACAGAAAATAAATTATACATTATTTGATTTTTAGGCAGATATTTAAAGTTGATTAGACCTGCAGATGGCTTAAATGCCTGTATAGGTTAAGATGCCGATACCTGATGAAAATAATATACCTGCTACTACTTTCTTTGCTACTTCATATAACGGCTTTCCCTCAACAGCAGATTCCGCTTAACGAGAGGAAATACGTAGATAGTTTAGAGACTATTCTCAGAAAAAACATCGCTGATAGTTCTAAAGCCAATGCCGACTTCCTTTTGGTTGATTACTGGAAATTTAAAGACACTATAAAAAGTAAGACTTATCTGTTAAGGGGGAAAAAACTTGCTCAGCATTATCCATACTATAAAGCCTTATCATTCTTTTACGAAGGCCAGTACTATTTCAACATCAATCCTGATAAAGCATCGCTGGCATTTAAAAAAGCGGAAGAGGCACTCGCGCCCTTTACTACTAAGAGAGCATACGGTAACCGTGCTGCGGCCTGGTTTAACTATGCTTTAATGATCAAGGATAAAAAGGGGTATGAATTTATCACAAAAATTACACTTGATAAGGCCATTCCAAATGCCGAGAAAGCGGGGAATATGGTGATGCTGGCCCATTACTACACGCAGCTTTCTACTATTTTCATGAATAATTATCAATTTGCTAAAGCAGCGGTTTATGATCAAAAAGCGATTATATTACTCGACAAAGTAAGTCCGAAATCGGCTACTTTAGTATTTGCGTACCTTAGCGGTGTGGGTATTTACTGCTATGATAATCACCCGGAGAAAGCCCTCCCATTATTAAAAAAAGCCGCAATATTACTGGCTCCTTTCCCCCAATCGGTAAATTATCCCTTATATTATTATAATGAGTCATTATATTATACTACGGTTAAGCAACTAGATAACGCTTTAAAGAGTGCAGGTGAAGGGCTGGTGTTGGCAAAAAAATATCATCAGCAGCAGTTATATGCACAGTTCTTTTTCAGGAAATATGAAATTTTTAGTCAGCAGAAAGCTTACGCAAAAGCAAGACAGACTTTGCTTGATATCATCGCCGAAGGCACACTTACTGCAAATGTTAACGATCGGGCGGAGTTATATGCAGAATTAGCCAAAACAACCGAGCACCTGCAAAAGTATAAAGAGGCCTTCGGTTGGTTAACCAAACAGCGCCAGGTAACTGATAGTATCAACAATAGCCAAACCAAGGTTAAGATAAACGAATTGGAAACCAAGTATAGAGGCTTGAAAAACCAGGAGAAAATAAATGCTTTGCAAGCGCAAAATAAACAGGCTTCTTTAAAGGAGAAATATGAGCGCTGGTACAACTGGATGTTTGGTTTAGGATGCCTCTTTCTATTAGTAATTCTTGTTTTTGTAATCATCAATACGAAGATCAAACATAAGTTTAGTCTTCAAAAAGAAATCAACTATCAGCAGCAGCTAAAAGAGCTGGAACAAAAGCAGCAGCTAAAAGTTGCCAAGGCAATATTGGATGGTGAAGAGCATGAACGAGAACGTATTGCCCGCGATCTGCATGATGGTTTAGGCGGTATGTTGTCTGGAGTGAAAATTGGCTTATCAGGCTGGACAAGTAATAATGCAGAGGTATCTAACGATCAGGGGCTTCACCGCATTATTCATCAGCTGGATAGTTCTGTTAGCGAATTGCGCCGTATTGCCCGTAATATGGTTCCTGAAACTTTATTGAAATTCGGTCTTGAAGTAGCCTTGAAGGACCTTACCGAATTTTATATGCGGGAGGGATTACATATTGAGTTTCAGAGTTTTGATATTGAAAAAAATATTGCGTTAGCTGTGCAGTTACATATTTACCGGATTGTGCAGGAGCTTCTTTCAAATACTATCAAACACGCCAATGCAACTTATATTATGTTGCAATGCAGCCAAAATGGGCATATCTTTTTTATTACCCTTGAAGACGATGGCGTAGGATTTGATGTCTCCGTTTCAGGCAATAAAAAAGGTATGGGGCTTGATAATCTTAAAAACAGGATCGCATTTTTAAAAGGAAAATTTGAAATACAATCAACCCTGAGGGAAGGGACAACCATTAATATTGAACTAAATACAAGTGCTGATGGATAAATTATTGACAGCTATCGTTGATGACCACCCTATTGTAATTGAGGGGTTAAAAACGATGCTGCAAAACGAGGAGAATGTGCAGATTGTTGGCGGGTTTGGCGATGGAGAGAGTATACTTTTTTACATGAAATCCAATCAGGTAGACCTGATCCTGCTTGATGTTACTTTGCCGGATATTAATGGAATGGATCTTTGCCAGATGATCAAAAAAGAATCGCTTAGTACCGTTATATTGATATTAAGCAACCGTACCGAGCGAAGCATTATTATGCAAACAATCCAAAATGGAGCAAGTGGCTATTTACTTAAAAACAGCTCAATAGACGAATTACGTAATTGTATTGCTGAAGTTGCAAAGGGAAATATTTGTTTTTCTAAAGAAGTTATTGATATTATCAGCCGCCCTTCAAAAAATGAGCTTCAAGGAAGACCGCGGCTTACGCGCCGGGAAAAGCAGATCCTTATCCTGATAGCAGAAGGTAAAACTAGCCAAACTATTGCAAATGATCTTTTTTTAAGCCCGCTCACTGTTGATACACACCGCAAAAATCTTATTCAAAAATTTGAAGTTAAAAACATGGCCGAACTAATCAAGGTGGCATACGAACAATTTATCTTATAGCTAAATAAATGCTAATTGTGTGAATATTTCTATTAAAAATTAAATATAAAACTATGAAAAAACTTAAACACCTTATTCTGATACTTCCGCTAATGTGTACGCATTATTTTAGCAAAGCACAATATGTTCAGCCAGAGAAAAAAATCGATACAATTAAGTTGATGCCACAGACAACTTTTGATATTGCCAAAGCAAAAAGTGCACTCGCTCCAGGTAAAGCCACCATAAAAGGTGTTGCCTTTACCAAACCTAAAACAAAATTTGGCTATAATGCTCCATTTGGTCCGCGTATTTATGCTAATAAAATTAAAGTATTATTATTTCCGGTTACCCCTTATCTATTGGAATACCTGGATTTAAGGAAACAGGTTAATTATAAAAAACTAAAGTTTGCTTATATGTCTAATGAAGCCTGGAACATCCATTACTATGCGATCACAAATAGCGAGGGTCAATTTACATTTCCAAATCTGAAGCCGGGTAAGTATTACGTAGAAGGTTTATTAAATTGGACATCAACTGGTTCCTACAATCAGTATACTGGTTCTGGATATGGAAGTTATGGCGGCAGAGTAGACTATTATGATAGAAAATATTATGATGTTGCGCATGCAGACTTGTTAAATACCATTGTGGAAATCAAGGATAATGATGAGGTGTTAGAAATGAAGTTGAAGTAAGTACGAGAACGGAACTCACCATTAAAAATAGGAGTACAAATGAAAGCAACATAGCTTAAAGGAGGTGTTAAATCGTGAGTTCCGTTCTATATTAAATATCTCCTGGATCATATTCTGGTTGATCAGAAACTTAAACAAACAAATATTGAACTTGGCCAAATATCTATTTTATTGTTGCAGTTCAAATAGTAATGTAAGCAATGCTGTAGCGTTTTAGCTAATGCGGTCGTTTAAGAATGAAAACGATAATTATGAAGCAGGATTTATACAAAATATGTTCTATACTGATTATTATAATGGCCGTGGCATCTTTTCTATATGCCTGTAAATATACACTTGAAGATTCCCGATACCACAAAGGCCATCGGTCAAAATCATGGGATAAGAACGCACAGATTATATATGGCAGCCGATGAAAGACAGGTCAGGCAGTATTTTCAACTTTGATATGCATCTGCTTCCTGATGCGGCTTAAACTTTCGGGCGTAATGCCCAGATAAGAGGCAATATAAATCAGCGGAACCCGCTGGGTTAAATGTGGCTGAAGTTTGATCAGTTCCCGGTAACGTTCTTCAGCACTGCTGCTGTGTCTGGAATTTAACCGCTGCTGCAAACCAACATAGGCCCTCTGGTACAATTGACGGAAATATTTTTCCAGAGAAGGGACTTGATGATACAATCTTTCGAGATCCTGGTGCGGTAAAAGCAATACTTCACTGTCTTCAATAGCTTCGATATTAATTGTACCGGGCATTTGTGTGATAAAACTGGAGAGATCTGCAATCCAGTGATCTTCGATAGCAAGCTGTACAACATGTTCACTTCCATCTTTATTAACGGTGAAAGAGCGTAAACATCCTTTCTCCACAAAAAAAATGTACTTGCTGATGTCACCCTCGTTCACCAGGTTTTTCTTTTTCCTGATATAACTTTTAGTAAAAACTTCCTTTATCTTTTGATATTCATCATCAGTGAATTGGGCATGCCTGTTGAAATTACTGAATAATAAAGCTGTCATGTGAAAAAATACTGTTGCTCATAAATGTACAATAAAAAGCCGCATCCTCCGGCCACTCATTGACGAGTGGCCAGCTTTTTGACAGCCAGTAGATCAAAGTAATTTTTCAGGTCAGTATAAATCCATGTCTAGAGAAAGGTAAGAGCTACGAGTTAGTTAAGTACGTTTTTAACTCCATTTGCAGGTTTTTGGCTTTTTCTAAAAGTGCTTTATCATTCACAAAAGGTTCAATATTTGTAACATCGCTCAATAACTTTCTTTTATAAACCTTTTTGAAGTCTACGTATTTTAAGGAGAAATGCCATTTATTAACCAATTTGTCAAATAGTTTTGTATCTATATCACACAATGAATTGTGTTCAGTTACAATGTATTGGCTTTTAGATAAAGTTTGAATATTCTTTAGAATAGCTTCATTATAGGTGATCCAGACATTTAAATAAAATTCAGACTGATTTTCATAAAGCTTTCTTTCTTTTCTTGCACTGCGTATATTTTTCCAGATCTGTCTGGAAAACCAATTCCTTGCAAGGTATTTAGTTTCCATGTTTTTGAAATCTCTATGTATCAGCGAGCTTACCGTTGCATTAAAGTCTCTTACAATGATCAGGTAATAAGCATCTGGTATGATTTCCCTGTAATGCTCCAGAAATAAGCATGTTCTAGGTTCTTTCCATCCCCATTGTTCACGCATTTCACTTTTAAAGCCAACTAATCCTTTGAGCTTCTCTTTTTGGTACCGTGAAAGATTAGATATGGATTCATGAATAAAGCCATAGGTTGAAGAATTATTTTCAGCCAGGGTATCTTCATGAAATCTTAAAAAGTCCGTGTCTTCAAAATGGCCTTCAATATTTCCTATAGCTGCTCCCAGCAAACTGTCACCTAGATTTAAGCCGCAGCGGTAAAGCCACTGACTAATCAATGAGGTTCCTGAACGGTGCATTCCTGCAATTACTAAAATTTTTCTGTCCATTATAAGGAGGGTTTATTATTAATAATAAAATCAAAAAGCATTGAAGTGCATTCATTGATGTCTTTTGTTCCGGTATTAAGATATAGATCCGGTTCTACAGGTATATCGAACTGGTCATTAATCCCTGTCAGGTTAAGCAGTTTGTCAGGGTGGCCTTCAGGTAATAATGCCCTTTTATATAAGCCCTTAGTATCTCTGTTTATTAATTTTTCAACCGAACAATCAATAAATACAGTTTTAACATTAGGGTAGGTTTCTTTTAATTCGTTCCTGATTTCGGCATATGGATTAATTGCACTTATTAAGGTAACAATGCCGCGGGCAGAAAACTTACTTGCAATAAATCCAAGTCTCCGGACATTTTCAAAGCGGTCAATTTTGGAAAACCCCAGTTCTTTAAATAGCATGCGCCTATATTCATCTCCGTCAATTATTTCAGTATGGACGCCTGATTCATCTAGCTTTTTTTTAACACTGTTAGCTAAAGTTGTTTTTCCTGCGCCAGATAAACCGCATAATAGTAGTACCATGAAATACGTTATTTATTAAAATTAGTTTTGTTATACTCTACCTGACTTCTTTCCTGAAAAAAGGATTAAAATAGAGAATGTAATTAATTGATTACATTTCTTAATGTCTTTCTAACGTTAGTACACTGCATAAATTATTCCTAAAAGACGTTGTATCGATGAATACCGATATTGTATCGACCAATGGAGCGATTTAAAATCTGTATTAATAATAAAAAGAAAGATTTATTTAGAATGTCTGAATATTATTGGTAAACTGTATATAATAGCATTCATTTTTTACTGAATATGTAAAATATGGGCACCTAAATTGTTTTAATCTGTAATTTAACTAATTTTAAACCATGCAAACAGTTACACTGACCTGGCTTAAATCGCTTGAAATTTTCAATAATGTTCCCGATGACCAATTACAATGGCTGATGGATAATAGTGAAAATCGCCTCATTAATGACGGTGAGATTTTATTTGAACCAGGTATGCCACTTACTGGCCCTCACCTTATTGTAGCAGGAGGGATACAGTTTTATATGATCCAGAACGGTTCGCGACGTGAATACACTACATTTCAAAAAGGTGATGTAACCGGATATTTACCTTTTTCACGGGGAGTGGCTGCTGGTGGTTATGCCAGGGCAATTGGAGAATTACAGCTGATGAGCTATCCTACGGCCCGCATTCAGGAAATGATAAAGAATCATTTTGAGCTCACCCAGGCACTAGTGCACGTGATGAGCAACAGGGTGAGAGAGTTTACTGCCCTGCAGCAACAAAATGAAAAAATGATGGCATTGGGTAAACTCTCCGCAGGATTAGCACATGAACTGAACAATCCGGCATCCGCTATTGTGCGTGATTCTGTCTCCCTTAAAGAGCATTTGAAATTGGAGCCAAAAATTTTTAAAGATATGGTGATGATCCATATTGATGAAAAACAGATCGATGCATTGATTAAAGAATTGTTTGACGTTTTGTCGGTTACTGATCAACCGCGTTTAACACTAAAACAACGTATGGCACTGGAAGACGAACTCACTGACTGGTTTGAAGAACAGGGAATAGAGAACGCTTCTTCCATTGCAGAAAGTTTTGCGGATTTTAATTTTAACATCGATAATTTAACGGCGTGTGCAGGAACTGTAGAGGCAGACAATCTTTCTCCGGTGTTTAACTGGATCAGTAATTTACTCGTGACAGAAAGGATGGTAGAAGATATACAGCAATCTTCCAGACGCATAGCCGACCTGGTGAGTTCTATAAAAAACTTTACACATATGGATCGTGCACAGGATAAGCAGTTTGCCGACATTCACGTTGGAATACGCAATACGCTGACCATGCTGGGATATAAGCTCAGAAGGAATAATATCACCATAGTTGAAGATTATGACCAGGCATTACCTCCTGTTAAAGGGCTGATAGGTGAATTGAACCAGGTATGGACAAACCTGATAGATAATGCCATTGACGCGATGGAAATAAATACTAAAGGTACGCTTACCATAAAAACTATGAAAGATGGGGATTTTGTACGGGTGTTTATTCTGGACGATGGTCCTGGAATTTCTCGTGATACACTGCCCAATATATTTGATCCGTTTTTTACAACTAAGCCAATGGGTAAAGGAACAGGGATGGGACTTGAAGTGGTACAGCGTATCATCCATCAGCATAATGGCTCTGTAAAGGTCAAATCTGTTCCTGGAAAAACAGAGTTTATGGTTTGTTTTCCACTGGATAATTAGCCGGTATAACGTATATTTTTTATATCAATATTTACATTTCTTACAATAGATCACTATGAACCTTCCTATAATTTTTTCTATTGATGACGATCCTCAGGTTTTAAGGGCAATTAGCCGTGACCTGAAAGCGCATTATGGCAAAGAATACAAAATTATAAGTACTACATCGGCAAACGAAGCGCTGGAAAGCCTTACCGATCTTAAAAATAGTTCAGATGTCATAGCCTTATTTTTATGTGACCAGCGAATGCCGGAAATGGAAGGAGTTGCATTTTTAGAAAAAGCAATCCAGATATTTCCGGAGGCAAAACGGGTACTGCTTACTGCCTATTCCGATACAGAAGCCGCGATTAAAGCAATCAATGATGTAAAACTGGATTATTACCTGATTAAACCCTGGGATCCGCCAGAAGAGAAGCTTTATCCGGTGATTGATGATTTGCTGGACGATTGGCAAAATGATTATATCCCTGAATTTAAGGGAATAAAACTGGTTGGCTTCCAGTTCTCTCCGCTTTCTCATCTGGTAAAAGACTATTTAGGAAGTAACCTTATTCCTTATCGCTGGCTCGATATACAAACACATCCGGATGCCATTACTTTGCTTACCATTAATCAATTAAGTAATGATGATCTTCCATTGCTCTTTTTTGACGATGGTTCTTTTTTAAGAAAACCTTCTATTAAAGATATTGCTGCAAAAATTGGGAAGAATCCGGAGCTGATACATGATATTTATGATGTCGTGATTATAGGTGCAGGTCCTGCAGGTATGGCTGCTGCGGTTTATGGGGCTTCAGAAGGTTTAAAAACCCTGATGATTGAGCGTAAAGCTCCGGGCGGACAGGCAGGGACCAGTTCCAGAATTGAGAATTATCTTGGTTTTCCTACCGGATTGAGTGGTGCAGACCTGACCAGGCGTGCTATGAGCCAGGCCGTAAGATTGGGAGCCGGATTTTTATCGCCGCAATCAGTAAATGATATCAAACAAAAGGATGGTTATAAAACTATTATTCTGGATGACGGCCCTGAGATATTTACACGTTCAGTAGTAATTACAACAGGTGTAGACTATCGTAAACTTGATGTGAGGGGGATAGAGAGCTTTACAGGGGCAGGTATTTATTATGGCGCAGCTACAACCGAGGCCACTGCATGTAAAGATAAAGAGGTGTTTGTTATTGGTGGTGGTAATTCAGCAGGGCAGGCAGCTATGTATCTTTCTAAATTTGCCAAAAATGTAGGTATTATCATCCGTAAGGATGATCTTTCATCAACCATGTCTTCTTATTTGATCGATCAGATCAATCATACCCCAAATATTCGCATACTTCCGGCTACAGAAATTGTTGAAGCAGCTGGAGATCAGCACCTGGAAGAGTTAACACTGATCAATGTTAAAACAAAAGAAACAACAGTCAATAAAGCGAGCGCCTTGTATATTTTTATTGGTGCCAGACCTTATACCGACTGGCTTAAACTGGATATTATTAAAAATGATAAAGATTTTATTGAGACTGGGCGTGAGTTAAGAAGTTATGAGAATTTTAGCAAAACATGGAAACTGAAGCGCGATCCATATCTGCTGGAAACCAGCTGTGCGGGTATTTTTGCTGCAGGAGATGTTCGTGCAGGTGCAATGAACAGGGTAGCTTCTGCAGTGGGGGAAGGGTCAATGGCTATTAGTTTTGTGCATAAGTACCTGGCTGAAGTTTAATGTGTTAATTCATGAAGGTTCTTTTCAATGCCCCGGCATGATTTTTCTATTTTCTCAGCCATGGAAAATACTTTCTCCCTGCTCATTTCCCGGCTGCCTAACAACTGGGCATATAGAGAAATAGAAGTAACAGGATTTTTTATATCATGCGATAAACGATGGAAACGTTCGTGGTGTGCCTGTACCAATTTTTTGTCCTGCAGCCTGGATTCCAGTTTATCCATAACCAACTCTGATAAAAGATGAAGCATTCTTAATTGGCTGCCGCTTACTTGAGGTTGCGGATTTGGATCAGTGACATAAACTGCTCCAAGGATAAAAGCATCTGCAGTAACGATAGGGGCCGCTGCGAAAAATTTAATATTGTGTTGTGCTAAAGGTTCATAAATTACCAGTGGTTCTTTTTTAAGGACCACTTGCTCATATAAAGTATTTTCCCTTGATAGCTGAGGACTTTCCATCGTGTTCAGATTAGTTTTGAAAAAGACATGTTCCTTATCTATAAAGCAGATACCAGCATATTTTGTTGCAAATATCTCTGCTGCCAGCAAGGCGATAGTGTCGAAATCGGTCTCCGAAGGAGTATCTATAATTTCATACTGATATATCTTTTTTAATCTATTCTCTTCATTGTCGGGAATAGTCTGTAGCTGATTTTCGGAAGGTATCATTAATCTCTATTTGCTTGGAACTGATTCAAATTATTTTTCTGTAACTACTTTTATACGATTAAACAAAAAATTGGATTGATTGTTGTTAAAATATAGCTTTTACAGAATAGTTGTGATTAAATGCAAGAAATGATGGTTTTTCCATCAATACTTTTATTCATTAATTTAAAATATGAGTTTAATTAAATTTTGCTTCGGATTTATCAAGTTTCTTATATCTCAGATATAGGGTAGGGTTACTATATAAATACTACATTATCAGGGTCTTAATTTTCTTCTGGGGCTTTTGTGTATGTTTAAGATATAACATATATTGTATATACAGTAAAATGGCGCATCAAAAGCTATACAGTCGTTTAGTATAAACTACATTTTTCCGGCCATGGTAGTAACATTGACCTGAGGTTGTATCATCGGTAAAATTTCATCAACATATTTTCTCTCATTGGCTAATCTTGGTACCTTATGCTGTCCTCCCAATTTACCTTTTGATTTTAACCAGTTATAAAAAGTGTTATATGGTGCATTATGAACCATAGGCCTGCAAAGTGCCATGTTGTTAAAACGCTTGGCATCATAATCGGAATTGATATCACGCAGGGTCTGATCCAGAATGTCAACAAATTTTTCAAAATCATCAGGTTGCTGATCAAATTCGATGATCCATTCATGGCCCCCGGCTTTATCTCCTTTAAAGTAAATAGGGCAGGCAGTATAATCTTTGAATGCGGCACCTGTTTCCCTGCATGCTTTACTGATTGCCTGCTCTGCATTATCAATAATCACTTCCTCTCCAAAAGCATTGATAAAATGTTTGGTACGGCCGGTAATTTTTATCCTGTAAGGAGAAAGGGAGGTAAATTGTACTGTATCTCCTATTACATAACGCCATAGTCCTGCATTAGTAGAAATGACAATTGCATAATTTTTATTTAGTTCTACTTCTCCCAGGCAGAGTGTTATCGGGTTATCTTCGCAAAGCTGATCAAGAGGTATAAATTCGTAATAAATTCCGTAATCCAGCATCAGCAACATTTCTTCAGATTTAACCTGATCCTGTATGCCAAAGAAGCCCTCAGAGGCATTATAGGTTTCCAGATAATACATGTCATCAAATGGGATCAATTCTTTAAATTGCTCTCTGTAGGGGCCAAAATTTACCGCACCATGGAAGTACAATTCCAGGTTTGGCCACACTTCAAGCAGGTTCTTTTTGCCGGTAATTTCCAGTATTTTTTTTGCAAGAACAATGGTCCAGGTAGGTACGCCTGATATATTGGTTACGTTTTCTTTAATGGTGGCTTCCGCCATTTTATCCATTTTCTGTTCGTAATCATCCATCAGCGCAATGGATATATTGGGTGTGCGGTAGTATTCTGCCCACATCGGAAGGTTCTTTATCAGCACAGCAGACAGGTCTCCGTAATAAGAAGCTTCATTTAACTGATTGATCTGGTGACTTCCTCCAAGTACCAGCGCCTTGCCGGTTAATATCTGGTTACCGGGCTTGTTGTTACAGAAGATAGAAATCATATCCTTTCCGCCTTTAAAATGGCACTCTTCCAAAGCTTCAGGAGATACAGGGATAAATTTACTCCGGTCGCTGGTTGTACCTGACGATTTAGCAAACCACTTAATTTCTGAAGGCCAGAGAATGTTCTGTTCGCCTTTGAGCATACGCTCGATATAGGGTTTAAGGGAATCGTAGTTCTGAAGCGGAACGCGTTCCTTATACTGTTTAGAAGTTTCGATGGACTTATAATCATACAACTTCCCCCATTCCGTGTTTTCAGCACTTGAGATCAGGGTATGGAACCATTCTTCCTGGACATCTATCGGGTATTTCATGAAAAGCTCTATCTGGTGGACGCGCTTTTTCATATACCAGGAAAAAATTGAATTTACGATTGCCATATTTGGTTAGTATAGATTTATAAGTTTTTACTGCGAAGTACGAAGTTTGATCCTAAATATACCTTTCTTACCATTTCATTGGCTGCAAGCACTTCGGGGGTTCCTGATTCGAGGATCTTACCTTCAAACAGCAGATATGCCCTGTCTGTGATGGAAAGTGTTTCCTGAACATTATGATCTGTAATCAGTATCCCTATATTTTTATTTCTAAGCTTTGCAACTATGGTCTGGATTTCCTCTACAGCAATCGGATCTACTCCTGCAAAGGGTTCATCCAGCAAGATGAAATTAGGACTGGCTGCTAATGCTCTCGCAATTTCGGTTCTGCGCCGCTCGCCGCCCGACAATAAGTCGCCCCTGTTTCTTCTTACTTTATGCAAACTAAATTCGTCAATTAACTCTTCCAGCTTTTCATTTCGTTCATCCTTGGTCATCGTAGTCATCTCTAAGATAGACAATATATTATCTTCTACGGATAACTTTCTGAATACAGAAGCTTCCTGTGCAAGATAGCCGATCCCCTTCTGCGCCCGGCGGTACATTGCATCCTTCGTGATATCAACGTCATCCAGGAAAATATTGCCCTCATTGGGTTTAATGAGCCCTACAATCATATAAAAAGAGGTTGTTTTTCCTGCTCCGTTCGGGCCAAGTAAACCTACAATTTCACCCTGGCTTACACTGAATGAAACATCGTTCACTACCGTCCGTTGTTTATATTTTTTTATAAGATTATCAGCTCTTAATATCATTGTGTGGTTAATTGTGAATTTTTATCGCTTTAATGTTCAATTGTAAACGCTTTTGCTCCTTCCATACATTTTCTTCTATTGTGTAACAAACAGAGAAAGGAACATTAGGTTGCAAAAGATTTTCAAATTCTGCGAGACCAAATCCAATGGCCTCAAAAATAGCTGAATTTTGTTGTTTAATACTCAACTTTAAATGTTTTGTCCCAACAACGTATGGATTGCCTACATAAACGACCTCTTTACTCACAAAAACCGGGGCCGGGTTCATTGGTCCGAAGGGTGCCATCTGTGCAATAATACGCTGAAACTTCCCGTCAATCTGTGACAAGGCAATTTCACTGTCAATAAAAATTTCAGGACAGAGCAGATCTTCTGTAATTGTAGCAGAAACTACCTGTTCAAAACGCTCAGAAAAGGCTTCGATGTTTTCCTGTTTCATCGTCAGCCCTGCTGCAAATTTGTGTCCGCCAAACTGTTCCAATAGATCTGCGCAGCTCAATAAGGCCTCATAGAGATCATAACCTGGTACGGAACGTGCAGATCCGGTAAGGAGGCCGTTGGAAAGGGTAAGCACAATAGTAGGCCTGTAATACTTTTCCGTCAGCCGCGATGCTACAATTCCAATAACACCTTTATTCCAGCTTTCATTGTACACCACGGTAGTCTTTTTATTGATCAGGATCTCCGATTCATCAATCAGTGCCAGGGCTTCTGCCGTAATGTTCTGATCTGATGTTTTACGGTCAGAGTTTTGGATATTAATAAACAGACTTTGTTCTTTTGCCAGCTCATCTTCGGTGCACAATAACATTTTAACAGCCTGGTTGCCATGGTCCATACGTCCGGCAGCATTGATTCTTGGGGCCAGTGTAAAAACAACATCGGTAATCGTAAAATCTTTATTTTTACCGCAACTGTCCATTAATGCTTTGAGGCCGGTACAGGGTTTTTCGTTCAATTTGATCAGGCCAAAATAGGCGAGCGTGCGGTTTTCATCTACGATAGGTACAATGTCTGCAGCAATGGAAACCATCACCATATCCAGGTACTGCTCATAGTTTTCTGCAGGCAAATGATGCTGAATGCAATAGGCCTGGGCAAGCTTAAAGCCTATGCCACATCCTGCGAGTTCTTTAAAAGGGTAAGAACAATCGTTGCGCTTTGGATCGAGTACGGCCACGGCTTCCGGTAATTCATCACCCGGCAGGTGATGGTCACAGATAATAAAATCTATCTTCAGGGAATTGGCATAGCTGATCTTATCATTAGATTTAATACCGCAATCCAGTGCGATAATTAAAGTAATTCCTTTATCCTTTGCATAGTCAATCCCTGCTGTAGAAATTCCATATCCTTCCTTGTGCCTGTCTGGTATATAATATTCAATATGTGGGGTAAACTGACTGAAAAAGCTGAATGCCAGCGCTACAGAAGTAGTGCCATCCACATCGTAATCTCCGTATATCAATATTTTTTCGCCTGCAGCTAATGCGGTATCAATCCTGTTTATGGCTTTATCCATATCTTTCATCAGGAAAGGATCATGCAACTGCGACAATTGCGGCCTGAAGAAATCTTTTGCTTCCTGAAAAGAAGTAATTCCTCTTTGTGCTAAAATTCCCGCTAAGCTTTGGTCTATATTTAGTTCCTGTGCAAGCAGGTTTATGGTCTTCTGATCAGCCCCTGCTGCCTGCACCCATCTTTTCTCCATGTACTCGTGTTGTTATTATTGGTAATGAAGCCTGCATATCATGCAGGTTCCATATCTTTGCAATTGATTGTAAATATATCATTAATTATTCTTTTGACTAACACCTACGCCATTGCAAGTTTTCACTTTATATGAAGGGTCTTATTCTGTAGCTGCCGATAAAAAGTTTGTTCCTTTCAATCCTCAGACAGATAACCCGAAAGACAGACCCGGATCTTTATTTATACATGTTCAGCCTTTCCTGGTTAAACTGGATGATCAGCTTTTATTGCTGGATACCGGCTTAGGCTATAGTAATACCAATGGTGAATTGATCCTGCATGAGAACATCAGAAAAGCAGGGTTTAATCCCGAAGATGTTGATTATGTACTCATGTCCCATTTACATTTTGACCATTCAGGTGGAATGGTGCATAAAGAGAACAATGGGATGGAACTGAGTTTTCCAAATGCTACTTATGTGATCCAACGCGGGGAGTGGGAAGGGGCATTTGCCAACAGTTCTTCTTCTTACAGAACAGAAATCTTTGACTTTTTACAGCGAAATGCACAATTAACTTTCGTTGATGATACCGGTTTTTTTACACCGCAAATTAAGCATGAGCTTACGGGTGCCCATACGCCATGGCATCAGGCCTGGTTATTAGATGATGGAAAAGACAAAGTTTTCTTTGGAGGGGATGTTTTGCCCGAACCTGAAGAGCTACTTAGGAAGTTCATCGCCAAGTATGATTATGATGGCCGTAAAGCAATGGAATTGAGAGAGGAATTTGGTAAGAGAGCAGCTGCAGAAAACTGGAACTGCCTGTTTTACCATGGAAAAACAAAAGCTACTGGATTTATAGAACTGAATCCTGAAGGGCAGTTTAAGATTTTATAGGTTCTATATTTTTACCTTCAAACAATTCGATCAAACGTTCAATAGAAAGGGGTTTAGAAATAAACCCTTTTACTGTTTTATAGGTTTTTGCTTTTTCAATATCATTTTCATACACAGAAGATGACAGCATGTACATATCTACATTTTTTTCTATACCCATTTTCTCATAAGCTTCCAAAAACTCCCACCCATTTAAAACAGGCATGTTAATATCTATCAAGATGAGCTGTGGAAAAGGCTGCTGTGTCTGAAGTAATTCATTCAGGTAATCGATTGCCAGCTGCCCATTAGTTTTAGCAATCATTTTAGCTTCATATCCTGTTTTTTCTACAATTTTTTTAATAATGAAAATATTGATATCATCATCGTCAATTACCAGTAGATTAATTTTTTCGTTCATCGGATTTGAAGTTAATAAATTGGGGTATTAGATAAAGATAAGAAAAAGAAGTGTAAAGTTAATTATCATTATAACATTAACAAAAAGAGGACCACTATATATTAATGGCCCTCTTTTTATGTAAAATGGAGATTATTTTATTTTTTGATCATATAAATTGTATCAAAAAAATCTTACAACTGTTTATTATACAGTTGCTTCTTCTTCCATGTAACTTTCTATCGGCGGGCAGGCACAAACCAACGACCTGTCACCGAATGAATCATTAACTCTTCCAACAGACGGCCAGAATTTATGTTCTGCCACATAAGCCAGTGGAAATGCTGCGGTTTTTCTACTATAGGTATGCGACCACTCGTCTCCTGTTACTGTTGCAGCAGTATGAGGTGCATTCTTCAAAGGGTTATCCGTTTTATCCAGTGAACCGTTCTGTACCTGGCTGATCTCATTTCTGATCGCGATCAGCGCATCGCAGAAACGATCCAGTTCATGTTTAGGCTCGCTTTCTGTTGGCTCAACCATTAAGGTACCTGCTACAGGGAAAGATACTGTTGGTGCATGGAATCCATAATCCATCAACCTTTTTGCAATATCAACTACTTCAATACCGAAGTTTTTGAATTCCCTGCAATCCAGGATCATTTCGTGTGCACAACGTCCCTGGCTTCCTGAATACAACACCGGATAATGTTTTTCCAGGCGTGCTTTCATATAGTTCGCATTTAAAATTGCGTATTCAGTAGCTTTTTTTAATCCTTCTCCACCCATCATTGCAATGTAAGCATGAGAAATGATCAGTATAGAGGCTGAACCCCATGGTGCCGAAGACACGGCATGAATAGATTTTTCATTGTTGATGTCTACAACAGCATGTCCTGGTAAATATTTAACCAGGTGTGCGCCAACACCAATCGGACCCATACCCGGACCTCCTCCGCCATGCGGAATACAGAAGGTCTTGTGTAAGTTCAGGTGACATACGTCAGCACCAATATTTGCAGGACTTGTTAAGCCTACCTGGGCATTCATGTTAGCACCATCCATATATACTTGTCCGCCATGTGCATGTATCACTTCGCAGATTTCAATGATGCTTTCTTCAAATACACCGTGTGTAGAAGGATAAGTAACCATGAAGCAGGAAAGGTTAGCGGAATGTTCTTCTGCTTTTGCTTTTAAATCAGCTACATCAATATTACCCTGATCATCACATTTCACAATTACAATCTTCATACCGGCCATCGCTGCAGAAGCAGGGTTGGTACCGTGTGCAGAAGATGGGATCAAAGCAATGTTACGCTGATAATCGCCACGGTCCTGATGGTAAGCCCTGATCACCATTAATCCTGCGTATTCACCCTGAGCACCTGCATTAGGCTGTAAACTCATTGCTGCAAAACCAGTGATCTCACTTAACCATTTGTCCAGTTCGTTAAAAACAGTGTAATAACCTGCCACCTGATCTGCCGGGGCAAACGGATGGATTTTACTAAATTCTGCCCAGGTAACCGGGATCATCTCAGTGGTTGCATTTAGTTTCATGGTACATGAACCCAGGGCAATCATAGAATGGCAAAGAGAAAGGTCTTTTGCTTCCAGCGATTTGATATAACGCAGCATCTCATGTTCTGAATGGTGCGAGTTAAACAGGGGATGCGTCAAATAAGCTGACGTACGCTGTAAAGATGCGGGGATAACAGTCTCAATATTATTTTCTTCAGCAAGTTCCACACTGTCAGCAGAGATGGCTTTTACTTTAGAAAATATTTTGTTGAGCAGTTTAATATCGTTAATAGATGTTGTTTCATCCAGTGCGATCGTTGCAACTGTTCCTTTATAATTCAGGTTGATCTCATTATCTATGCACTCTTTGTGGATAGAATCCTTTAAGCTGCCCAGTTCCACCTGAATGGTATCAAAGTAAACGTCAGTTAAAGTCTGGTAACCTATTTTATTTAACGACTGAGAAAGGGCAATAGCCAAACCATGTGTTCTTTCTGCAATCAGTTTTAATCCTTTAGGGCCATGATATACGGCATAGAAACCAGCCATGATAGCCAATAGTGCTTGTGCTGTACAGATATTGGAAGTTGCTTTATCCCTGCGGATATGTTGTTCCCTGGTCTGTAAAGCCATCCTTAAAGCATAGTTGTTATGGCTATCGATAGTAACGCCAATAATCCTTCCCGGAATAGAACGTTTGTATTCGTCTTTTGTCGCAAAAAAAGCAGCATGTGGTCCGCCTGCACCCATAGGTACGCCAAAACGCTGTGTAGTACCTACCACAATATCAGCGCCCCATTCTCCCGGAGGAGTAAGCAGGGTAAGACTTAATAAATCTGCTACTACAGTTAGTTTAACATTTTTAGCATGCGTCTGTTCCGCAAATGAACTATAATCGAATACTTCACCATTTCCTGCCGGATACTGTACGATAGCACCAAAAAATTCTTCGGTTACTTCCAGTGAACGGTGGTCACCAATAACCAGCTCAATTCCGAAAGGATTTGCGCGGGTTTTTAAAATATCTATAGTTTGGGGGAACAGTAATTCTGAAACGAAGAATTTTGTAGCCTGTTGATTTTTACGTAAGCTGTACTGCATAAACATCGCTTCTGCAGCCGCCGTACCTTCATCCAACAAAGATGCATTTGCAATCTCCATACCGGTTAGGTCAATTACCATGGTCTGGAAATTTAACAGCGCCTGTAAACGGCCCTGTGCAATTTCAGCCTGGTAAGGCGTATATTGTGTATACCATCCCGGGTTTTCCATTACATTCCTAAGAATCACTCCCGGAGTAATGGTATCGTAATATCCCTGTCCGATATAAGATTTGAAAACCTTATTCAGAGAAGCCGTTTGTTTAAGGCTTTCCAGATATTCTTTCTCAGATTTTGCTTCCGGCAGATTTAATGGCTGTTTTAACCTGATTTTTTGAGGTACGGTTTGTTGGATTAACTCATCAACAGAACTCAGACCAAGGGTGCTTAACATGGCGTCGGTATCCTCCGAATCAGGAGCAATATGACGGTCTTTAAAGTCTTCTTTGTAATGGATATTTAAACTCATGAAGTATAACAATAAAAGTTGCGCAAAGGTACTAAAATTTCAGTTTATAACGAATATCCTAACCCTAACAAAATCTAGTCTGCAAGTTGTTTCAGATAGAGCTGTATGGTATTCTCCAAACCCATATATAAGGCACTGCTGATTAAGGCATGGCCGATGGATACTTCCAGTAAATTAGGGATGTTCTGTGCAAAATATTTAAGGTTCTGCAAGTCCAGATCATGCCCTGCATTAATTCCAAGGCCCAGTTTATTGGCAATATGTGCGGCCTGTATATAAGGTGCAATTGCTTTTACAGGGTCAGTTGGATAAAGGCCGGCGTAAGATTCAGTGTATAATTCAATTCTGTCAGTACCAGTTGTTTTTGCAGCTTCTATCATTTCCCTGACTGGGTCGATAAAAATGGATACCCTGATCCCTTTATCCTGAAAAAGGCTCACCATCTCTTTAAGGTAATCCTGATTTTTTATCGTATCCCATCCATGATTGGAGGTAATCTGCCCTTCAGCATCCGGTACAAGTGTAACCTGTGCAGGGGTATTGGCCAATACCAGGTCTACAAATTTTTGCTCCCTGCAGTTTCCTTCAATATTAAATTCAGTAGAAATTGAAGCTTTCAGGTCAAACACATCCTGATAACGGATATGACGTTCATCGGGCCTGGGATGTACAGTGATTCCCTGTGCACCAAAGCGCTCACAATCCAGTGCTACTTTAACCAGATCTGGGTTGTTTCCACCACGGCTGTTGCGTAGCGTGGCTATTTTATTGATATTTACGGATAGTTTTGCCATATACAAAGGTAATTTATTAAATATGAACAGGTATAATATTATTGTAAACAGGTTGTCAGCAGGTATATTAAGTTGCTTTCTGCTATTTTTTATATCTACTTTTTGTACAGCACAGGAAGTAGTTAAAAACTATAGTATTTATACTGGAGTGGCCAAAGTCCAAGGTAAAGAGTTACTACTGCTCCGGAAAATGGAAAAATCAGGTCAGCTGACTTACCTGGCAGTAGATCCACAAACATTATCAACACAACTTCTTCCCGCCTCAGTTGCTGTAGCGGTGAAACAAATGAATTGGGTAGCTACTCAAACTTACTTTCAAAATACCCCTTATTTCAGGGCTTTGTCTGCCGCCGGTAAACAATCCCTGGCCTTACAGGATGCCGGTATCACGCGGGGGTATCCAAAAGAAAAAGGAATAACGCTAACTATTGATCTTTGTCCTTCGCATAAACCGCTCGACCGGATCATTTTTACTTCACTGATCGCAGAGTTTAAAAAAATAGAGCAGCCCGTCCCGGTTGCAATTTCTATCACAGGAAGATGGATGTTAACACATACCGACGATCTTAACTGGCTGAAAGAACTGGTGGCAAAAAAGGAAATCGATATTACCTGGACTGACCATACTTTTAATCATCACTTTAGCCTCACTGCCCCACTGAAAACCAATTTCCTGCTGGAGCCCGGCACAGATTTGAATTTTGAGATATTGGGTACTGAACTGGCTATGTTGCAGCATGGCTTGCTGCCTTCAGTGTTTTTCCGTTTCCCGGGATTGGTTTCAGATCAGCGGGTAGTAGATAAAGTATTGTCTTATGGTATTATCCCTATAGGGAGTGATGCCTGGCTGGCTAAAGGGCAGCAAGCGGCGCCAGGTAGTATCGTCCTGATCCATGGAAATGGAAATGAGGAGATAGGGGTGAACGATTTCATCAAACTGTTAAAAAGTAAATCTGCTGATATTATGGGTAAGCAATGGATGATGTATGATCTCTCAGAAAGTGTTGAGGATGAGTTTTCTACCCAATAAATCACAGGTAAAGAATTAATGAGCCACAAAAAAAGGGAATGCTGCTGGTTAGCGGCATCCCCTTTTAAAATATTACTTGAGCTTAGTATCTGTAAGCATCTCCTTTGAAAGGACCTGCAACAGGTACGCCAATATAATCAGCCTGGTGCTGATCCAGTTCATCTAATTCAACGCCGATTTTAGCTAAGTGTAAACGTGCCACTTTTTCATCCAGATATTTTGGAAGAACGTAAACTTTGTTCTCGTATTTACCAGGGTTCATCCATAACTCTAATTGTGCTAAAGTTTGGTTGGTGAAAGAAGCAGACATTACAAAACTTGGGTGACCAGTGGCGCAACCTAAGTTAACCAAACGTCCTTCCGCCAGTAAGATCACATCTTTACCGTCGATAGTATATTTATCAACCTGAGGTTTGATCTCAACTTTAGTATGCCCATAGTTTGTGTTTAACCAGGCAACGTCGATCTCATTGTCAAAGTGACCAATGTTACAAACGATAACTTTATCTTTCATTGTTTTGAAGTGTTCTGCACGAACGATGTCACAGTTACCTGTAGTAGTTACTACGATATCAGCTTCTTTAACCGCGTTAACGAATTTTTTCACTTCATAACCTTCCATTGCAGCCTGTAGCGCACAGATAGGATCTATCTCAGAAACGATTACACGAACACCTTGTGAGCTTAAAGATTCAGCAGAACCTTTACCTACATCACCGTAACCTGCTACAACAGCAACTTTACCTGCCATCATTACATCAGTAGCACGACGGATCGCATCTACCAATGACTCACGGCAGCCATATTTGTTGTCAAATTTAGATTTTGTAACAGAGTCGTTTACGTTGATTGCAGGTAAATGTAATGTTCCGTTTTTCATGCGTTCGTACAAACGGTGAACACCGGTAGTGGTTTCTTCAGACAAACCTTTGATCGCAGCGATCAGCTCTGGGTACCTGTCAAAAACCATGTTGGTTAAATCACCACCATCGTCTAAGATCATGTTTAAAGGTTGTTGCTCAGCACCAAAATGTAAAGTTTGCTCAATACACCAGTCAAATTCTTCTTCGTTTAAGCCTTTCCAGGCATAAACCTGGATACCCGCAGCAGCAATTGCAGCAGCAGCGTGATCCTGCGTAGAGAAAATATTACATGATGACCAGGTAACTTCAGCACCCAGTTCAACCAAAGTTTCAATTAAAACTGCAGTCTGGATGGTCATATGCAGACAACCTGCAATACGTGCGCCTTTTAAGGGCTTCGACGGACCAAATTCTTCGCGTAAAGACATTAGGCCAGGCATTTCTGCTTCTGCTAATCCAATTTCTTTACGGCCCCATTCTGCCAGTGAAATATCCTTTACTTTATAAGGGATATAAGTAGTCTCTACTGATGACATATTATTATTAATTAAGTTTCTGATTGTTAGTTAGTTGTTTGAGTTTTTCAGAATGCTTTGCCTACTGTTTGCACAGCAATTTTTAAACTCCATTTTATTCTTCTACAAAATTACACAATAGTTTAGCCAAAATCAAAAAGCCATATGATTATGACTTATATGGGCTAATTGAGGATACTTAAACATTCCGTTTGCTCATTTGGTATTTATTGGGAGCGCATGTTAGTTTCTTCGAAACTTCTCTCCCAGATCTAAATCCGTAGATGCTATGATTTTCAGGCGCTGTATATCCATTTATTTCGTTGAGCCCTGCTATTCTGCTATTCTTTCCGCTTTCTAACCCAAAAATTTGCTTAAAGGCTTTCACGGCGAAAATTATAAACCCAACCATAGAAACTCCCAGAGTTATTAGTGGTATAATTAAACTATTTTCCATTTTCACTTACTTTATCGTGGTGGTAATAAACAATTGATTTTAATACTAGTGCTATAATTGCTGAACAGCCTACTAATATGGTATGTGTAAGAACATAGGCATTTTGTATATTGTTTGGTAAATGTTGACTCTTATAATTGACATCTAAGTGCTTAAAGTAGATATTGGAATAAATTATCATTGATGATAAGATAATTAAAACACTAAAAATGAATAACCAGTCATTCACAGATTTATTGATCGGTATATTGTTTTCCGCATAAAATTCATAACAGATGGATGATACGCTGGAAACACATAAAAATAAAAAGAAGCCATTAAATATAAAGTCGTGAATATCCAATTTTTGTGTATCGAGGAATTTGAAGAGAAATATGATTAATAATTGGCTCAAACCAACACCCGCTATAAAAACAAGCCATCTGGCAGATTTTAATATGTAATGAAATGACTGACCCATCTATTATTTTAATTTTTATAACGTATAAAGACACTGGTATTCAAAAACTAATTATATTTCTATTTTAGTTCACAAATTTTTGTTTAAGTTTTATTTTACATATTTAATTTCTTTCAAAGATAAATACTGTATTTTAATTATCCAATAGTAGAATTAGTTTTTTTTCAATAGGTAAGTGTTTGCTATATGATTTATAGTATAAAAGCTGACTTGATAATAAATCGATGATCTTCTATCAAAGTAATTTGAAGGTAAAAAACAATCCCTTCAAATGGTAAAGCTTTGATGCTATACAATGGTACTGTACATTTGTATAAATAAAATAGAATTATAAAATTAAAGCTTAATATATGTATCCTGAATATTTAGTAGAACCTATGCGTGCTGAACTCACCAACGTAGGTTTTGAAGAAATGAAAACTGCAGAAGAGGTAGATAATGCCATCACTGCTGAAGGAACTGTCTTTGTTGTAGTGAACTCTGTTTGCGGCTGTGCAGCTGCAAATGCACGTCCGGCAGCAAGAATGGCTGCAGCCAATGAAAAACATCCTGATAAAATGATCACTGTTTTTGCAGGTATGGAAACTGACGCTGTAAACAGGGCCAGAAGTTACATGATGCCTTTCCCTCCGTCTTCGCCTGCAATGGCATTATTCAAAGATGGTAAACTGGTTCATATGATCGAGCGCCATCAAATTGAAGGACGTCCTGCTCAAATGATCGCAGACAACCTGATGGGTGCTTTTGACCAGTTCTGCTAGTCAGCTACTTTAACTTATTCTCCGGTGAACACCGGTAAAGAAATCCGGTCTTGTACCGGATTTTTCGTTTTAGCAATATTTTGAACTTATGCTGAAAGAAAGAACAAAAGATCTAAAAATCCTTATTCAGTAATTTTTCCAGCTCTCCAAAAGAAACATTCATCCTTACGCGGCCCTGTTTGGCATAAGCAATCTCTCCCGTTTCTTCAGATACAATGACCGCTACGGCATCGGTTGTTTCAGATATCCCTATTCCTGCGCGGTGACGTAATCCAAACTGGGGGGGCAACTTGTCATTATCAGTAAGGGGAAGGATACAGCTGGCACTCTTGATCTTATTTTCTGAAATCACTACGGCGCCATCATGCAGCGGGCTATATTTTTGAAAAATACTCTCCAATAAACGTTTTGATATTTTTGAATCAATCAGCTCGCAACTATTGGCAAACAGCTGGTCATCATAAAACTTCACAAATACAATCAGGGCACCCGTTCTTGATTTTTTCATGCTTTTGCAGGCATCAATAATAGGTTTAATCCTCACCAGGTTATCCCGTTCAATATCTTTACTCCCAAATAAGTATCCCCACCATGCTTTATTCTTCTGCAGAAAAGTGTTTTTTCCTATGAGCAGTAAAAACCGCCTTATCTCGGGTTGAAAGATAACGATCAGTGCAATGATCCCTACGCTCATAAACTTGTTGATAATGGTAGACAGGAGACGCATATTTAATGCATCTACCACAAACCATAGGATCAGGATGATAAACATACCCAGCAGTAAGTTTACTGCCAATGTGTTCTTGATCAGGTTATAAGTATAATAAATCAGGAAGGCAACGAACAAAATGTCCACTACATCCGTAACAGTTATGGTTAGAAAATCAAAGTCGAAGCCTTTCATTATTGCCAAGTTAGTTAATTTACGGAAATATTATTGCTCCTGCATCTTTTCAACCAGGGCAATGCATTCTGTGGCTGCTTTTACATCATGTACCCTCAAAATGGATGCGCCTTTCTGCAGGGCAAGGGTATTAAGCACTGTAGTGCCGTTTAAAGCTGTTTCTGGTTTAATACCTAAAAAATTATAGATCATGGATTTTCTGGAAAAGCCAACCAGTACAGGCAGCTCAAATAAATTTAGGTTTTCCAGCTGGTTTAATAACTGGTAATTGTGGTTGATAGTCTTGGCAAAGCCAAATCCCGGGTCAAGAATGATGTCTTTAACGCCTAATTTTTTTAACCTTGCCACTTTCTCTGCAAAATAATCCACTACTTCCAATCCAATATTTTCATACACCGGATCTTTTTGCATGGTCTTTGGATTACCCTTCATGTGCATCAGGATATAAGGTACATTCAAAGCAGCTACTGTTTCAAATAGTTCTTCATCCAGCGTCCCACCTGAAATATCATTGACAAGATGTGCGCCCGCTTCAATTGTTTCCCTGGCCACTTTAGCGCGGAAAGTATCTATGGAGAGCCTGGCTTCGGGATATCGTTTGCTGATCGCGGCAATTACCGGTACAATTCTTTTTAATTCTTCATCCGTACTGATCTCATCTGCTCCGGGACGGGAAGAATAAGCGCCTATATCAATAAATAAAGCGCCTTCTGTTAAGCAGGTTTCTACTCTTTCCAGGGCAGCATCAATCGAGCTGATCCTGCTGCTGCTATAGAAAGAATCTGGTGTTAAATTCAGGATACCCATCACGCAGGGGCGGCTCAAATCGATCAGTTCGCCTTTGAGGTTTAGTGTTGCTTTTCGGTTTAAAAACGTATCTTTAGCCATGATTTAATACAAAAATACAGTATTAAAACAGCTTTAAACTAAATATTTTAATTGTTTTGGCAGCAAACACCTCACAAGAATTCGATTCAGTAATTGCGGTTTGTAAATCGCTTTTTTTAAAAAAAACCAAAGACTACGGAACTGCCTGGCGCATTCTGCGTTTATCCTCTATTACAGATCAGTTGTTTATCAAAGCTCAACGTATACGCACGCTGGAAGAGAAAAAGGTATCTAAAGTTGGAGAGGGCATCATCCCGGAATATATCGGGATCATTAACTACTGTGTGATTGCCATGATGCAACAGGATATGAGTGAAGAAGATCCCATGGAACTGAATGTTGATGTGGTAGAAGCATTATTTGATGAAAAAACTCGCGAAGCCAAAGAACTGATGATGGCAAAAAACCATGATTATGGAGAAGCCTGGCGGGATATGAGGATCAGCTCTTTGACAGATCTTATTCTGATGAAGATCTTCCGGGTGAAACAAATTGAAGATAACCTTGGTGAAACGGTCGCGTCTGAAGGAGTAATTGCCAATTATCAGGATATGTTGAACTACGCAGTTTTTGCGTTGATTAAGTTAGCGGTAAAGTAAAAGCCGGTTAAAAATAAATTTGAAAGATGAACAAAGCTGCGTTAATTTTCTCCAGAATATTTGTAGGTATACTTTTTATCTTCTCCGGTCTGATCAAGGCTAATGATACACTCGGATTTGGATATAAACTACAGGAATATTTTGATGTATTTCATATTTCTTTCTTCAGCCCTTTTGCTACCGGAATAGCGATGCTGCTCTGTACCCTGGAAATTGTACTGGGGGCATTGCTGTTATTTGGCTTCTGGAATAAAAAAGTGGCCACAGGCCTGCTGGCCATTATCATTTTCTTTACCTTTTTAACTTTTGTTTCCGCAGCTTTTAAAGTCGTTACCTCTTGCGGCTGTTTTGGTGATGCCATCCCGCTTACGCCATGGCAGTCTTTTTCAAAAGATCTCGTCCTGCTGCTACTGATTATTTATTTATTCATTCATCGTACCGAAATACGGCCGGTGACAACACATGCGCCTATACAAAAAATTGCACTCATCGCCCTGGTGGTGCTTTCATCCCTGTTCAGCCTCTATACCTATACTTATCTGCCGATACTTGATTTTCTGCCTTATAAAGTAGGGGTGAGCCTGCCCGATGCCATGAAAATCCCTGATGGTGCTGCACCCGATCAGTACCAGATCATGTACAAGCTAAAGAATAAAACCACCGGCGCTACTAAAGACATGAGTGATAAAGAATACCTGAAATCAGGGATCTGGAAGGATAGTAAATGGGAAATCATTGGCGAACCGGTACAAACACTCCTGAAAAAAGGCTACGAACCAAAGATCAAAGACCTGGTGATCAGTGATGCTTCGGGAACAAACTATACCAAAGAACTGATAGAAAACCCTTATTATAATCTGGTTATCGTTGCATATAACCTCAATGATACCAATGAAGAGGCTATTGGCAGGCTCAATGCGTTAACACTGGACGTAACGGAACAATACAACACCCGTGTAGTAATGCTTACCTCTAATTCTGCACAGGATGCCGCTGCCTTCAGCAAAAAGAATAAGTTTTTAGCAGAAATCTTTTATGCTGATGCCGTACCGCTGAAAAGTATGGTTAGGGCTAACCCCGGTGTATTACTGCTAAAAAATGGTGTGGTGATCAATAAATGGAGTTATCAGTCGATGCCTTCTTTTGATAAACTAAAAGCAGCCTACTTCGATAACTAACATGTGGTGGTATGCACTCAGGAAATTCGGTTACGGGCTCGTTGTAATGGCGGGTGTGGTAAGCGTTGTATTCGTCCTGTTTAATATTCTTCCGGGAGATCCTGCAAGAATGACCCTGGGCCAGCGCGCCGACGTACAGTCGCTGGAAGCTGTACGTAAGGAATTTGGACTGGATCAATCTAAACCCATGCAGTTCCTGTTATTTATCAACGATCTTTCACCACTTAGCTATCACGATAGGCAGCCTGAGGAGCAGCAGAAATACCATTATTTCCCGCTGATTGCCGTTCAATCTCATGTGATAGTTCTGAAATGGCCTTACCTGCGGCGTTCTTACCAAACCAAACGTGAGGTCTCCACCATCTTGTCGGAAACCGTCCCGAATACATTTGTCCTGGCAGCAACAGCTATGATTTTTGCGACCGTAATTGGCGTTTTTTTTGGCGTACTATCCGCTGTCTATAAAAATACCTGGATAGACCATAGTGCAAATGCTTTTGCTATCCTTGGAATTTCCGCACCTTCTTTTTTTGCCGGAATTATCATCGCCTGGTTTTTCGGCTTTGTTCTCGGACCTTATACCGGGCTTAACATGTCGGGAAGTCTATATAGCTACGATCCATTTAAAGGTGAAGTGCTTACTTTAAAAAACCTGGTGCTGCCAGTTATTACCCTGGGTCTTCGCCCTCTGGCAATTATTGTACAGTTAACCAGATCTGCGATGCTGGATATCCTGGGGCAGGACTATATCCGTACGGCAAAAGCAAAAGGATTGGGACATCATGCCGTGGTCTATAAACATGCGCTGAAAAATGCAATGAACCCGATAATTACAGCAATTTCCGGCTGGTTTGCTTCGCTGCTTGCCGGTTCCTTTTTTGTGGAATATATTTTTGGCTATAATGGATTGGGCAGGGCTACGGTAAAAGCACTGGAAATGTCAGATTTTCCAGTAGTGATGGGATCTATTTTATTTATAGCCTTTGTGTTTATAATAATTAATATTTTAGTGGACGTTTTGTATGCCTTTGCAGATCCAAGGGTAAAATTAGCTTAGTATAATGAAGATATTTCTGATTGGTTTTATGGGATGCGGCAAGAGTACGCTGGGAAGAAAGCTGGCAACAAAGCTGGGCTATGATCTGATTGATCTGGATCACCAGATTGAAGTGATAACCGGCGGCTCAGTGGCTGATTATTTTGCTGTTAACGGAGAAGAGGTATTCAGAAAATTGGAAAGTGATACGCTCAAGGGGTTTGACTATCCCAAAAATTGCGTAATTGCTACCGGTGGCGGTACACCATGTTATTTTGATAATATGGACTGGATCAACAAAAACGGTACTTCAGTTTATATTGAAATGTCTCCGCTGGCACTGGCAAAAAGACTGGAAAAAGGAATTGCTAAACGCCCGTTGCTGAGCAGCCTCTCAGAAGAAAGCCTGGTGCATTTTATTCACAACAAGCTGGAAGAACGCGAGGGCTTTTATCATCAAGCTACCATTACCCTCAACGGGGTGAATTTGACAGCTGATATTATCCGTGCAGAGCTTTTGGCCAGAGGTTAGTTATCTTCTGCAGCGAACTGCTCTTCAATAAATTTGATCTGCGTTCTGCCGTGAGGTACAGGTATTCCGTATTCATCAACATTTACAAACACCATTTTATCGATGGTCAGGATGCTTTTCCTGGTGATCTTATTGCGGACTTCAGAGCGCATCGTAATAGAGGTATTCCCAAATGCAATGGCAGTAATGCCCATCTCAATAATATCCCCCTGTTTGGCAGAACTTACAAAGTTGATCTCTGAGATATATTTGGTAACTACCAGGGGATTACCCAACTGCACGATGGCATAAATTGCCGCTTCTTCATCTATCCATCTAAGTAAACTGCCTCCAAATAAGCTCCCGTTTGGATTTAAATCTTCAGGTTTTATCCATTTTCTGGTGTGGAAATTCATCGTTTATTAATTTGCTCCAAAATTACTCAATTCGGATAGCGATAATCTCACCTGAGCGTCAATAAAGCTAATAACTGATCCAGTTACTATCGGCCTGCTTCTGAAGCACAGCAGAAAAATCTACCCTTGGCGGCAAATTGAGATAGGGGTAAGTAACCTTCGAAAGATACAATCCCTGTGGATGGGCAGGGGTAATCAGGGCAGGGGTCTGTCTGCTGATCAGATGGCCCTCAAATTCTTCTACACTCAGTTCACCCTGGCCAATCTTTAACAACTGTCCCATCAAAATACGGATCATTTTTCCAAGGAAACGATTAGACGAAATCTGAAACCTTAGTTTTTCTTCTTTTGCATCCACCATCAAGCTGGCAGAACGTACATAACACAAGGTATGCTCATATTTATCCGGATGGGTGCAAAAAGCACGATAATCCTTGTATAGGGGCAATAACGCCACCGCGGCTTTCATATTTTCCAGCTTAAGATCTTTCAGCAGGTAAAAGGAGCTTAGTCCATTGAGGAAAGGATCTTTATAGGTATGCAGGAAATAGTCGTATGAACGCTGTACAGCATCAAACCTTGCATGTGGGGTGCCTTCCAT
The DNA here is from genome assembly GCF_009765875.1 of Pedobacter sp. L105. Taxonomy (GTDB): domain Bacteria; phylum Bacteroidota; class Bacteroidia; order Sphingobacteriales; family Sphingobacteriaceae; genus Pedobacter. The sequence continues at coordinate 49,760 of NZ_LMUP01000008.1, read as the reverse complement.
AGGGATAATATCATATACAGCGATATTCATCGGCAGCAGCTTATTGAGCCTGAAAACCAAATCAAAATCCCACTCCTGTTCCAGGTCCATATGGAAGAAGAACTGACTGGCGTGAACCTGTGCATCTGTCCTTCCGCAACCATTGATGGCCACAGAGGTTTTAAAAATAGAACTCAATCCTTTTTCTATCACTCCCTGTACGTTCATTACATTGGGTTGTCGCTGCCAGCCATTATATGAAAGGCCGTTATAGCTGATATGAACAAAGTATCTCAATGGCTTATCTTTTTCCTGCTCTTCTGTTCAGTTCATCAACAGAAATGGTGATCATTCTTCCGATTGGATTCTTACCTCTATAAGTAATGACACGCATCTGGCTGGCATCCTTAGGAACTGCCAGTTTATCCGTGTACTTAGGGTAAAATCTATCCGGGAAGGAATTGTCAAAACTGTAATAAATATCCAGGCCGTCAATTTGTGTAGTTAGTTCAACCATCAGCTGCCTGTCGGCAGCCCTGCTTGCTTTAAACATGGGGTCATACACACTTGGTGCATACTTTATTTCTGCCTGTTCCAGACGTTTAAAGTGTAACTCCATTTTACCAATAAAGTTCGTCCAGTTTTTCTTTTCTTTAGGCGACCATAAGTCTTCAGCAATGGCAAAACCTCTTGGCCAGGTCATATATTCTGCCTGGCGTATATTGTAAACCTGCTCTGTCCATAAGTTGGCCTGTCCGCCCTTGATGTATTTAGGGTCTGCACCAGCAGGTATAGGATCAAATTCATATGCTTTGCCCAGCAATACAGTATTGTAAACTTTAGGTTCGGTAACAGGATCGCCCTGCATCAGGTCCAGGTAAACGTTAGTCTGAGGGGTCATCACTACTTCATGTTTTTCACGGGATGCGTCGATCCCGAAATTACTGCTTCTCCAGCTCATAATCGCTGCACTTGTAGGAATGTCGCCGTTTAAGATCTCATCCCAGCCCATGAACTTCTTGCCTTTTGATTCTACGATCTGCAACACCCTTTTTTCAAAATATCCTTGTACCTGGTGCATATCTGTCAGTTTTTCCCGTTGCATCAAAGCTTTAACGGCATCACTTTTCTGCCAGAAATTTTCTGGGGCTTCATCGCCGCCCATATGGATATATTCAAAAGGGAATAAGGCGGCAACTTGTGTGATAACGGTATCCAGAAAGCTGTACACCTTTTCACTAGCCGGGCAAAGTGTATTGTCTACCATGGCAATGGGAGGGGCCCCGTGCGACCAGTCCATGATTTTTTCTCCGGAACGTACCCGGTAATTTTCTGCTCCTGGTGTGCAGGACAACTCAGGGTAAGAAGCGATCACTGCTAAACTATGGCCCGGAACATCTATTTCAGGAAGGATATCTACAAATCTGTCCTTTGCGTATTTAACCAGCTCCCGGATATCGTCCTGTGTATAAAAGCCGCCGTAGGTACGCGGCTCATCGGGTCCCGGAGTGCTGAAGTAACCAAATTCACCAGTTTTTTTAACATTCCAGGCACCTACTTCGGTTAGTTTTGGTAAACCTTTTATTTCTATTCTCCATCCTTCATCATCGGTAAGGTGCAAATGCAGTATATTATATTTATAGCGCACCATGCCGTCAATGTATTGTTTTACTTCCTGTTTGGTAAAAAAGTGACGTGCTACGTCAAACATTAACCCCCTCCAGGCTACACGAGGGTAATCCGTGATCTCCACGCATGGTATTTTCCAATCGATGTCTTTTACCAGTTCAGTTGATTCGATCTCTTTTGGAAACAATTGCAGTAAGGTCTGCACCCCATAAAAAAGCCCAGACATTTTGTTGGCTCTGATGGTGATGACCGCCGGGGTTACCGAAAGCTGGTAACCTTCATTTCCAATTGCGGGATTAGCCTTAGAATTAAGGATCAGTTTAATCATTCCCGCAGCAGGAGTATTACCATAGGCAGAGATAAATTTGCCGGTTGAAACAGATATTTTTTCCTGCAAATAATCAACCACCTGCTTCATATCTGCTGAAGCAAGGATCAGTACATTATCTGGCAGGATATAAGAACCGCTGGTTTTCATCAATGATACCGGTTCAGGAATAATAGCAAATTCAGGGGGCCTGTTGCTAAAAGCCGCGCTACTATCCGTTACAGAAGAATTGGCATTCCCAGATCCCATTTGTTGACTATATGTGTTAGTGTAAAAAAGAAAACAGCATATAAAAGGTACGAATTTATTCATAAAATAAAAAAGGGTTTTGCTATTTAGGCAGGTATAATGTTGCAATTTAGTAATTTGTAATTAAACACAAATTCTTGTGTTCTTTTTAAGTTTATTTCAGCGCATCAAGCACGCGAAACAACTTTGGATTGATTTTGTCGCCAGAATAATTGTTAATATTGATCACGATGATATATTTACTTCCATTATCTGCTGTATAATAACCCGCGAAGGCAGACACATCGTTAATAGTACCGCTTTTTAATCTCATTCCGTTGTGTTCTGGCAGGGAATTGTAAAAATCACTGAACCAGTCTTCATGTTGTGCCTGAAAAAGGATGCTGGCCATCGCATAGGTGGTAACCCTGGTAGCTGGTGAAAGTCCGCTTCCATCAATAATGTTCATTGCATGTTTATCTATACCTTTTGCCGCCCAATAATTGATCTCAGCATTGGCACCATTACTTGTGGTAGCTGCCACGCCCGATTTCCAGGCAATTGTTTTTAACAAGTGCTCTGCATATAAATTGATACTCTTTTTATTCATCCAGTAAATGATCTCACTTAGGGAAGGGGAGGTTACCGTACTTAACTTTTGCTGTATTTCCGGTACCGGCAGTTTAGCAGCTGATAGCTGCCTTGAAGTTGTGGGAGTGGCACTGATGCTAATGCCTGCTTTTTCCAGGGTATCCTGTAAACGGAAAGCGGCTTCGAAAGCCGGATCTGGCAGTGCTACCGCGATGCCTGCTTTTTGTATGTCTGTTGCCCAGCTTCCTCTCAGATAAGCAATATTACCCAGGGGAGATACATAAGCGTAGGCATTATCGCCGCTGCCGGCAGAACCAGATTTTAATTCATTAACAATCGTAAGATAGGGCATAACAGGTACTGTTTTGATTACAGAAACGCTATTGCCTGCACGCAGCTTAATGCTGAACTGATTTTCTCTCCAGGTCAACGCTGATGGTCCGGCGCCAAAATAATTCCCCATATCCTGCCATGTCCATCCGTCAGGCGTACTTTGTGCTCCCCATAGATGATCATCGCCAATTACTCTGCCTTCAATTTTCTTTATACCAGCGGCTTTAATTGCAGTAACCCATTGATTTAAAATCAATCCTTCTTTACTGCTTTCATAACGCCATGAACCTAGTGTAGGATCGCCGCCGCCGCTAATGATCACGTCACCTTTAAGAATGCCATCACTGCCTATACTTCCGCTATACCCTACAATAGTCTGGTAATGGAAATCTTTACCCAAAAGGGAAAAGGCAGTAACCGCGGTGATGGTTTTCAAGGTTGAAGCGGTAGCCAAGCCGGTATTTTCGTTTTTTCCAAATAGCTGTTTCCCTGTTTTTGCATCCAGAACACAGATCGAAGTAACTGCATATTTTGCCTGCTCGTCTCCCAGCAACCTGTCGAAGGAGGAAACCAGCCTTTGTACCGGAGCCTGTGCATAAGAAAGGTGGCAGGAAAGAAGGAAAATGAAAACGAAGAATTTTTTCATGTAATGATAAATCGGGTTACAAAAAATGTGGCGTTATCATAGGTAAAACCTACAATAACGCCACATCTATATCAAGTTATATTTTTAAATCAGTTCTTTTTTAACCAGAAACTCTGCAATCTGTACTGCATTTGTTGCTGCACCTTTACGCAGGTTATCTGCTACGATCCACATATTCAGGGTATTTGGCATCGATTCATCTCTTCTGATCCTGCCTACAAATACTTCATCTTTTTCATGTGCATCTTTAGGCATTGGATATTTAAGGTTATCGATGTCATCTTCCAGAATAATACCAGGGGTACTGGCCATTAAAGCTTTTACATCAGCAACATCAAAATCATTTTCAAATTCAATGTTTACTGATTCCGAGTGGCCGCCCATTACCGGGATACGTACTGTAGTCGCTGTAACGCGGATGCTCTCGTCGCCCATGATTTTCCGGGTTTCCTTAATCATCTTCATCTCTTCCTTGGTATAACCGTTACTCTCGAAAACGTCAATTTGTGGAATTACATTCAGATCAATCTGGTATGGATAGGCCATAGGGCCATCCAGTATACCTTTACGTTCATTCATCATTTGCTCCACAGCTTTAACACCTGTACCGGTAACGGACTGGTAAGTAGAAACAACTACGCGTTTGATCCTGTATTTATCATGTAATGGTTTTAAAGCCACTACCATTTGTATAGTAGAACAATTAGGATTGGCAATGATCTTATCATCTATAGATAAAACATAGGCATTTACTTCCGGTACGATCAGTTTCTTAGAGGGATCCATACGCCATGCGGATGAATTGTCTATTACTGTGGTGCCAGCTTCGGCAAAAAGCGGGGCATATTTTAAAGAAGTACTTCCTCCGGCCGAAAATAAAGCAATATCCGGTCTCATAGCAATTGCAGTTTCCATGTTAACCACCTTGAACTGCTTACCCTTAAAAGTGATTTCTTTACCTACACTTTTTTCTGAAGCCACCGGAATTAATTCGGTTAGCGGGAAATTACGTTCTTCCAGTACTTTTAACATTACAGTGCCTACTAAACCAGTAGCACCTACAACTGCGATTTTCATGTTTTATATATTGTTGTTTAATGGATATGAAACTATCATCAACGGTGCTATTATGGATAAGCCATGGCTGATGATGGGGTTTCAACTAATATCAATTCCAAATATGGGAAAAACTTTGCGTTTTTTTAGTCAGTTTTGACTAAAATGCGTTTTAAAAGTCTAATTATGACAGTGTAACAAGAGCGGGGTTCCGGGAGGAAAGCGTTACAGGAATGATATTAACCGGCAGGTTAAAAGAAATAGCCTGCCGGTTGAAGGTTTTTACAAGATTTCTTTTTTGATATAATCAGCGCTTTGTTTGATACTCACAAAGGGATCCATACCACTGGAGTAATTTTCCTGCTCTACTATTAAACGTTTTAGTCCGGCCAGCTTAGCATGTTTATAGATTGCTTTAAAGTCTATTGTTCCGTTGCCTACTTCGGTATTGATAGTGTTGTCAGCCTTGTCCATATCTTTTACATGCCACATAGGGAAACGTCCAGGATAGGCAGTGAATAATTTTAAAGGATCATTTCCTGATCTAACTACCCAATAAAGGTCCATTTCGAAAGCTACGAGTTTTGGATCGGTTTCTTTCAGCATGATATCATAACCCGTTATATCACCATACTTCACAAACTCAAAGTTATGGTTGTGGTACCCCAGTTTTATACCGCCTGCTTTACAGATCTCTCCAGCTTCGTTTAGTCTTGCGGAAACTTTTTTCCAGCCATCCTGGTCTTTTCTTAAGTTTTCACCAATATAAGGAACAACAATATACTCACTGCCGATGCTGTTTGCTGCCTGAATATAGGTTTTCAATTCTTCCGAATTTCCGTCAGTCAGAAACTTATCCATGCCATAATGCCCGCTTATTGCGGTAAGGCCATTCTCTATCAATAAATTATTGAAATTTTTAGGGTCCATGCCCCAATAATTGTCTTTCACTGAATAGCCGAAAGTTTCTACCTGTTTGTATCCTGCCTGGGCAACCTTTGCAATTGTACCACGCAGGTCTTTTGGCAATTGTTCTCTCAGTGAATAAAGCTGCAAACCAACAGTTTTTGAAGGAGCTGCTGCGGAAGCCAGTGATGGTAAGATCAATGCCCCTGCTGCGGCAAGACCGGCTTGTTTTATAAAAGTTCTTCTTGAATTCATCTTAGTCAGTTTATTGGTCACAAATACTTATTGCTTTTCTTAAGGAAAGAAGTTTATCTTCCTGTTTAGGGACAAACTCCTGTGCAATATACCCTTTAAATCCTGTTGCCAGTATTGCTTTAACGATGGCAGGATAATAGAGTTCCTGTGTTTCGTCTATTTCATTTCTGCCAGGAACACCCCCGGTATGGTAATGTGCAATATAAGGATGATAAGTTTGAATATTACGTATTACATCACCTTCATCAATCTGCATATGATAAATATCATAAAGCAGCTTAAAATTTTCTGAGCCCAGTCTTTTGGCCAGTTCAGCACCCCAGGAGGTACGATCACACTGATAATCCTTATGGTTTACCTTACTGTTTAGTAGTTCCATCACCAATACCACATTATGCTTTTCGGCAAGAGGTATAACTTTTTTCAATCCTTCCACGCAATTGTTCCAGCCGGTTTCATCATCTTTCCCTCTGCGGCTTCCGCTAAAGCAGATTAGATTTTTATAACCTGCTTTGGCTACCAAAGGAATCATTCTGGTGTAATTGTCTATTAGCGTTGCATGAAAAGCAGGGTCATTCCAACCGTCGGTCAGATTAATTTCTGCTCCATTACACATGGGAGAATAGAGATCATATTTTTTCAATATATGCCACTCTTCAGGGCCTATCAGATCGATTCCTTTAATGCCCATTTCTTTCGCAGCCACGCAGAGTTCATCTAATGACATGCTGCTATAACACCAGCGGCAAACGGAATGGTTCACATTACCTTTTAATGCTGCGGGTTCAATTTTTGTTTTTTCCATAGCAAAATCTGGTAAAGCTCTTGACGCTCCCAATACAGCCGTTCCGGCTACTAATGTTTTCAACATTTTTCTACGGCTCTGTTCTGATCCCATGGTTATGCGTTATTTAATTGGTTAACATCGGCTTCTTTGTTTTTATCGGTAAAGAATACGGAAAACAGCAAGAAAACAACCAATGCAATTCCAGCAGGGATGATCCATACCATCTTCCAGTCTACTGTTCCATTAGCCAGTTTGTAGCTGTCTGTAATTAATCCCGCAACTTCAAAACCAATCAGCATGCCTACACCATAGGTAGCCAAAGTAATCAGCCCCTGTGCTGCGCTTTTATATTTCTCGCCTGCCCTGGAATTGGTATAGATCTGTCCTGAAACAAAAAAGAAATCATAACAAACACCGTGTAGTGCAATTCCTATGATCAGCATAAAACTCAGTTCACCTGCATTACCATAAGCGAACAGGGCATATCTTACTGCCCAGGCCAGCATTCCAACCAGGATAGTCTTTTTGAATCCGAACTTGGTAAAAAATACGGGGATCATCAATAAAAATAGGGCTTCGGAAACTTGCCCGATGGCCATTTTTCCTGTCGGTCCTGCCACACCAATGCTAGACAAAAACAGATTTGCATTCTGATAATAAAAAGCCAATGGAATACAGATCAGGATAGCCGATACGAAGAAAATAGCGAAGTTCTTATCCTTCAACATTCTTAGTGCATCCAGTCCCAGTACATCTGACAGTTTCACCTTTTCGCCTTTCACTACTTTCGGCGGTGTTTTAGGTAAGGCAAAGCTAAACAGCCCTAACACCAGGGAAGCTATTCCGGCCATCAGGAAAGTGTTTTTTAACAACCCTGCTTTTTGTCCGTCTGCAGAATCCCATAAGAACAGATAACTGATAAATAACCCGGCAACGATCCATCCGAAAGTTCCCCAGAACCTGATGTTGGCAAACTCTTTTTCCGCATCTTTCATCTGGTTAAATGAAACTGAATTGACCAGCGCAAGGGTAGGCATAAACAAGATCATGTAGGCCAGTACATAAGGATAAAATACACTGACTTCTGTAGCCTGGTACATTTGATACATCAGCACTGCCCCGATAAGGTGTAAGATACCCAGGATTTTTTCCGCGTTAAAAAAACGGTCGGCAATCAAACCAATAATAAAAGGGGCAATGATTGCTCCCCATGATTGTGTAGAAAACACTGCGGCTGTTTCAGAACCCGTAGCTTTGAGATTGTTAAATAGAAATGTACCGAGTGTAACAAACCATGAGCCCCAGATAAAAAATTCCAGGAACATCATGACTGATAACTTGATACGTATGTTTACGTTCATCATTTTGGTTTGTTTTGGTTGTTTGGTTAGAGTTCTTTAATCATGATATTACGGAACCAAACTTCTTCTCCATGGTCCTGCAATGATATTTTTCCGGTTTTAAATGTTCCAAATCCTTCCCATTTTGCAAACTTGCTGCCCGCGATGAGGCTTTTCCAATTGTCATCAAACTCTGTTGTGGAAACAATCTCCACCCCGTTCAGGATGAGTTTCAATTTGCCGTGGTTACTGATAATTTCGGCAGTGTTCCATTGTCCTACTGGTTTTACGGGTTCTGAGCTGCTTTTCACCAGGTCGTACAAATCGCCTGCACGATGTTTGATGATCTTGCCATCCGGATGGCCGTCGTTATCGATCACCTGCATTTCTGGTCCGGTGCTATAGGTTTGGTTGTATTTAGCAGGGTCTTCATGGATATGGAAAAGTATTCCGCTGTTAGAACCCGGAGCCACTTTCCAATCCACTTTCAAATGGAAATTGGTGTATTCTTTGTCTGTCACCAGGTCACCTGCATCCCCCTGTTTGGCTGCCGGGTCAAAATGGATTACCCCATCTTCAACTTTCCAGCCTTTTCCGGTGAAGTTTTTTCCATAAGTGTGCCAGCCCTGAGTTGTTTTTCCGTCAAACAAGGGAGTAAATCCCTTGTCGGTATGCTGTGCTTTAGTACTGCCAATGCTCATTATACTGATGATAAAGAGTGCTGAAAAATAATAAGATCTCATAATTGATTGTTAAATTAAATTATATACCGAGTGACCAGCCTTTACGGTATTCTCGTTTTACATATTGATTGACATCATCAAAATTTGTTACCCTCATATTCTCGTTATCCCACAGCAGTTTAATATTTCTGCCTGGATAACTTACCCTGCCATCTGCTGAAGTACGACGTACATCATTTCCCCTGATGGCCAGGTTGGCCATTAACAAAGCTTCAGTTAATGGGCCTGCAATTTCAAACGGAGAGCTCAGTTCTTTTTTACCATAACCGGCAATACAAGCTTCTACCCATTGTGCATAATGTCCGTCTGCACCATGCGGTACGCGGGCAAATCTTTCCGGAACCTTAATGTCTTTATTGCGGCTTAATGGAAGTAATCTTGGATTAGCGCTATACGTGCTACTCATCATCTTTCCTTTGGTACCAATAAACAAGGTTCCGTTAGCACCATCACCAAAAAGCTCATTTGCTTCCAGCTCATCAGGTCGCGTAGGCTGTATTCCGCCATCCATCCAGTGCAGGGTTACTTCTCCCTGTGTTTTTGGTGTTTTAGGGAAAGTTAATGTCACATGGCTTGAAGGAGGACAGCTATCAGGGAAATATCCGCGTTTGAACTCATCTACATAAACTGAGCCTACACTTGCCTGCACATCAGTAGCATATTTCAAGCCTAACATACTAAAAGGAGCTTCAATCAGGTGGCATCCCATATCACCAAGGGCACCAGTACCATAATCCCACCAGCCTCTCCAGTTAAAAGGAACCAGTTTTTCTACATAATCTTTATAAGGTGCTGTGTTTAGCCATAGATCCCAGTCAAGGTTTGCCGGAACTTCAGCTTTATTGGCCGACCATGGAATACCCTGAGGCCATACCGGTCTGTCTGTCCATGCATAGACAGTATGCACATCGCCAATTAGTCCGGCATCATACCACTCTTTCATTTGGCGGGGCCCATCATTTGATGCACCCTGGTTACCCATCTGCGTAACTACTTTATACTTTTTAGCAGCTTCGGTTAATTTCCTCGCTTCATAAATATCATGCGTTAGTGGTTTTTGGACATACACATGTTTTCCAAGCTGCATAGCAGCTACGGTAATGATCGCGTGACTGTGATCAGGAGTTGATACGCTCACCGCATCAAAGTTCTTGTGCTCTTTATCGAGCATTTCCCGCCAGTCTTTATAGAATTTCGCTTTAGGGAAATTCTTCACTGTGCCGGCGGCCCTGTTGGTATCTACATCACAAAGAAAAGCGATATCTGCTTTCCCGCTTTTGTGAAAAGCGGCAATATCAGAAGCACCTTTTCCACCTGCACCTATACTGGCAATAATTAATCTGTCACTTGGTGCAATAAAACCCTTACCCCCTAAAACGTGGCGGGGCACGATCATAAATGCCGCACTGGCAATAGCTGTTGTTTTTAAAAATGCACGTCTGCTGGTGGCATTTATATCTTTATCAATTTTTTCCATGCTTGTTTAATTTGGTTAGAAAAGGAACGGCTGTATTATTTTTTAAGTGATAAGATCCAGGTTACCATTGTTTTGGCATCATCTTTACTCAGGTTAGGGTGAGGGGTCATTGGAAGGTCGCCCCAGGTACCTTTACCACCTTTGATGATCACATCTGCCAGATGGCTGATATTGGCGTCATTGGAAGGATATTTCGCTGCAATGTCTACAAATGCAGGCCCTATTATTTTCTGGGTTTTGTTGTGACAGCCTGAACAATCAGATTTGGCAATTAAGCTTTCTCCCGGAAGTGATGCTGAGGGTGTCTGAGCGCTTACTGTTGCAGAAGTGTCAGTCTTGGTTACTGCAGTTTCTGTAGATTCTTTTTTTTCTTCTTTAGAACCGGGACTTGTGCATGAGGCGATGGCTATTGCCAGGCAGCCTAAAATTAGTAGTGGTGTGTGTTTCTTTTTCATAATTATTTTATACCTAAAATCTGATGGTTAAAAGCCAGATCTGCACCTGTAGCGGCGAAATCATCAAATGCCCTGGTGGTTACCGGAATGATGTGGTTTTTTATAAATTCAACACCTTCTCTAGCGCCGGTTTCCGAATCTTTAATGCAGCATTCCCACTCCATTACAGCCCAGCCTTTAAAATCATATTGGGCAAGTTTACTAAATATAGTTTTAAAATCAACCTGTCCGTCTCCGGGAGAGCGATAGCGCCCGGCCCGGTTTGCCCAGCTTTGATAACCGCCAAAGGTTCCCTGTCTGCCTGTGGGGTTAAATTCGGCATCTTTTACGTGGAAAGCTTTAATGCGTTCATGATAAAAATCAATATATTGGATATAATCCAGCTGCTGTAATACAAAATGTGAAGGATCATATAACAGGCAGGCGCGGGGGTGGTTGTTCACTTTTTCAAGGAACATCTCGTAGGTTGCCCCGTCAAAAAGATCTTCACCCGGATGGATTTCATAACAAACATCCACACCGCAGGCATCAAATTCATTTAAAATAGGCAGCCAGCGGCGCGCCAGTTCTTTAAATCCTTCTTCTACCAGCCCTTCCGGACGCTGTGGCCAGGGATGGAACATATGCCATAAAAGAGATCCGCTAAAGGTAGCATGTGCATTTAAACCCAGGTTTTGGGAAGCTTTGGCCGCATATTTCAATTGCTGCACAGCCCATTCCGTTCTGGCCTTAGGGTTATTCCTGTATTTTTCTGGTGCAAAACCATCAAAAACCTGGTCGTATGCAGGGTTTACTGCTACCAGCTGACCCTGAATATGAGTAGATAATTCGGTGATCTCTAGTCCATAAAATTCAATTTTACCTTTTAGCTCATCCGCATAGGTCTTACTCTCTGCTGCTTTTTGCAGGTCGATAAACCGGTTATCGAGTGTAGGCATTTGTATACCTTTAAATCCAAGGTCGGCTGCCCATTTGCAGATCCCGTCCAGGGAATTAAAAGGTTCTTCATTTCCAATAAATTGTGCCAGAAAAACTGCTGGTCCTTTAATTGTTGTCATGCTTTAGATTTTAAAATCGAACCATTTCTGATCTGACTGGCTTGAAGCCACTACATTTTCTATAAAGGCCATTCCCCTTACGCCTTCCTCCACACCGGGGAAGTCGAGCATCTCTGCTGTAGGAACAGTTCCCTCCATTTTTGCTTTTATCGTAGCGGCAAAGTTTCTGTAAATATTAGCGAAAGCTTCCAGATATCCCTCAGGGTGTCCTGCAGGTGTTCTGGCATTGTATTGTGCTGCGGCTGATAAATATCCCTGACCGGTTCTGTACAATTGGCTGGGTGCGTCAAGCCATTTTACTTTCAGCGTATTGGGCTCTTCCTGATGCCATTCCAGGCTGCCCTTTTCTCCGTAAACTTTTATTTTCAGTGCATTTTCCTCTCCGGCAGCAATCTGTGAAGCAACGAGCACACCATTGGCGCCATTGTTGAACTTTAGCAACACATTCCCATCATCATCAAGCGCACGTCCATCCACCATAATATTCAGGTCGGCACAAAGCTGCGTGATTTCCAGACCCGAAATATACTCTGCCAGCTGTGCCGCATGCGTACCAATATCACCCATACAGCCGCTGATCCCGCTTTTCGAAGGGTCAGTTCTCCATGAAGATTGTTTATTGCCATCACGTTCGGAGGGTAGGCTTAGCCAGCCCTGCGGATATTCTACCAGGATCTTCCGGATCTTTCCGAAAGCACCATCCTTAACCATCTGCCGGGCTTGTTTAACCATTGGATAACCGGAATAGGTATAGGTAAGACATAAGGTAAGCCCTGTTTCCTTTACTTTTTCTTCCAGCTGTTTGGCTTCGGCCAGCGTAAAACTGATGGGTTTATCAATTACCACGTGAAAGCCGTTCTCCAAGGCTAGCATGGCCGGGGCAAAATGTGCGAAATTTGGCGTAACGATCACTACAAAGTGCATTCTGCTGTCGGCAGGAAGGAGACTCTCTTTTTCAATCATCTCCTGATAAGTGCCGTAATTTCTATCTTCTGCTAAGAATAAAACCTTTCCAGACTCCTTTGCCGTTTCCGGATCGGAGCTCAAAGCACCGCAAACCAGTTCAATTTGTCCGTCTATATTTGCGGCAATACGGTGAACGGCACCAATGAAAGCGTTTTTACCGCCTCCAATCATGCCCATTCTAATTTTTCCTGCTGCCATTAAATATTTCCTTTTTTAAGTTCAGTAACTGCATAATCTGCCGCTCTGGCTGTTAAAGCCATAAACGTAAGCGATGGATTCTGGCAGGCGATGGAAGGCATGCATGATCCGTCAGTCACAAATACATTTTTTACTTCATGCATCTGGTTCCATTTATTCAGTACAGATGTTTTAGGGTCATTTCCCATACGGGCTGTTCCCTGTTCATGAATAGCCATACCTGGTGAAGAACCATTATCGTAGGTTTGAATATTTTTCATACCTGCCGCTTCCAGCATTTCTGCTGCATCGTTCATCATGGCTACGCGCATCTTTGCTTCATTCTCTTTGAACTCGCAGTCGATCGCCAGAACAGGCATTCCCCAGGCGTCTTTTTTTGTTTTATCAATATAAACCCTGTTTTCGTGGTAAGGAAGAGATTCACCGAAACCTCCCAGTCCCATGGTCCACATGCCTGGTTGTGTCATCTGATCTTTAAAGTCACCGCCAAAGGCCAGTTCTGCAACATCTTTGTGCCATCCTGTACGGCTTGCACCGCCCTGATAACCAAAACCTCTTAAATAATCACGTTTGTCGTTACCCATGTTCTGGTACCTTGGCACATAGATGCCATTAGCCCTTCTGCCATAGGTATATTTATCTTCAAAACCTTCGGCTTCTCCAGAAGCACCGCAGCGGAAATGGTGGTCCATTAAATTATGTCCCAGCTCACCGCTTTTGTTGCCTAATCCATTTGGATGTTCTGCAGAAGTTGAATTGAGCAGTAAAAATGTACTGCCTAAAGTAGAGCCGTTCACAAAGATGATCTTGGCAAAGAACTCCATATGCTCTTTGGTTTCCGAATCGATGATCACTACGCCTGTCGCTTTTTGTGTCTCTTTATCATAAACGATATGATCCACCAGCGAGAAAGGTCTTAAAGTAAGGTTTCCTGTGGCCACAGCAGCAGGCAATGTAGAGGATTGGGTGCTGAAGTAAGCGCCGAAAGGACATCCCCTGCTGCAAAGGTTACGGTATTGGCAACTGCCTCTTCCACCATGCGGTACCGTTAAATTGGCTGTACGGCCAATAGTCATGATCCGCTCTTTTTTATAATGATCTTCAATCCGTTTTTTTACCGACTTTTCTACACAGTTCATTTCCATTGGAGGAAGAAACTGTCCGTCTGGTAAAGCAGGCCAGTTTTCTGCCTGACCACTGATACCTGCAAAACGCTCCACATAGTCGTACCATTTGGTCAGGTCTTTATATCTTATCGGCCAGTCAACCCCGTGGCCGTCCTTTTTATTGTCTTCAAAGTTCATGTCGCTGAAACGGTAACTTTGTCTTCCCCACATCAGCGATTTACCGCCCACGTGGAAACCACGGTACCAGTCAAAACGTTTTACCTCTGTATAAGGGCATTCCAGGTCGTTTACCCAGTAGCTCTCATTAAATTCCTGGTAAGGATAATCCCTTTTCTGAACAGGATGTGTCCTTTTTTGTTCTTCAGTCAGTGAGCCGCGGTGTTTAAATTCCCATGGCTTCATCATGGCTGTAGTATAGTCCTTTATATGTTCAATATTTCTGCCTCTTTCCAGCATCAATACCTTCAGTCCTTTTTCTGTAAGCTCTTTAGCCGCCCATCCCCCGCTAATTCCAGATCCCACTACTATGGCATCATAGGTATTTTGAGCAGTTGCTTTAGTATTTAAATTCATTGCTTGTTTTGTTGAATAGATTTATGAAGAATAAACTCTTTGACCAGGTTTCAGGTCTACACATCCGTCATAGCGGCCAGGAATAGCGATGTATTCCAGCGCCTGGCTGGCACCTATTTCTGAACTGAAGTAACCCAGTAAGGTAAGGTCTCTGGTCAGGGCAAAGAAATAAGGTGTGGATTTTGGGTATTTGTCTTTAGCTTCCAATGGTTTATCGGCTGCTGCTTTTCCCGGATGCGCTTTTTCCTCAGCGTCACTTTTGGCTTTTTCGGCTTTTTGGGCAACAATGGTTTCATCGCGTACTTTTCCAAGCAGCTCTCCGCGTTGTTTCACAGTAATCTTCAGGAAGGAATTGTCAAATTCTTTTTTAGAACGTTTGTCCAGGTCTTCAAGTCCTTTTACAAATGCTTCCTGGGCTTCTTTAGGATAACATTCTTTAATCATCATTGCCATCCATGGGCCTACGCCCGCAGCTTTTGCACCCGGCGTTTTGGTATCCGGAATGATAATATCTGCCATCTCTGTGATCATTTGTTCCTGGTCTGCAGAAAACAAGTTCGATCCCTTGTTGGCAGAAGGGCTAGTACATCCGTCAACAAAGACGGCTATAGTGGTTGCAGAAAGCGCTCCTCCAAGTAAAAAAGCAACACTCTTAACTGCGTCTCTTCTATCCATAGTAATTTAAATTTGGTTTTGTTTGTACTGTTGTGGTATGATCATCCTAAAATAGGAAAAATTGTTAAGAAAGTGTAAGGTTTTGCAGGTTGTATCCCATTATTGTTACTTTAATTTTCATAATCTTTTTGAGAGAATCGAATCTTCTGCCAGTTATGCTTTTCACGGCTAATTATAATTAGCAACATTTTTAATTAGTTTGTCCCGTTTTTTTACCTTTGCCAAAATCTGTATTTTAATGAGTGAAAAAATAGTAGTATTAGGTTCTAACGGACAGATAGGTACCGAGCTGGTTACCGCTTTACGCAAAACCTACGGAGAAAATAATGTAGTTGCCTGTGATATCCGCCGGCCTGATTATGACATCAAAAATTCTGGTCCTTTTGAGTTTGTCAATGTACTGGAGAAGGATATTTTAAATACCATCTTTAATAAATATAAACCTACTCAGGTCTACCTGCTGGCAGCTTTGTTATCTGCAACCGGTGAGCAGAATCCAAAATTGGCCTGGGACCTGAATATGAACGGCCTGCTGAATATTTTGGACCTGGCTATCATTTATAAAACAGCCAAGGTATACTGGCCAAGTTCCATTGCCGTTTTCGGACCCAATTCCCCAAAAGACCAAACGTCCCAATTTTGTGTGATGGACCCAAATACTGTGTATGGGATTAGTAAATTAGCGGGCGAAAGATGGTGTGAGTATTACCACCAGAAGTTTGGGCTGGATGTACGCAGTATTCGTTACCCGGGACTGATCAGCTGGAAGGCTGCTCCTGGTGGCGGAACTACAGATTATGCCATACATATTTTTCATGATGCGCTGAAAAAAGGAAGTTATGCTTCTTTCCTTTCTGCGGAGACTGAGTTGCCAATGATGTATATGGATGATGCGATCCGCGGAACGATAGAGCTAATGGATGCTCCGTCAGACCGGATTTCTATCCGCTCCAGTTATAATTTTGCAGGAATGAGCTTTACCCCTGAAGTGCTGGCGGCAGAAATCAGGAACCACATTCCGGATTTTAAGCTAACTTACACAGCCAACGATCCGCGTCAGCAAATTGCTGCCAGCTGGCCGCGTTCGGTTGATGATCAGTTTGCACAGCGCGACTGGGGCTGGAAACCAGAGTTTGATCTGGCAAAACTAACTGCCGATATGTTAGATAATTTAAAAAGTAGTAAATAGGTTAACCCCTCAATTAGAGATACAATGGGAAGAGCATTTGAGTTCAGAAAAGAAAGAAAGTTTAAACGTTGGGCTAAAATGGCCGTACAGTTCACCCGTATAGGGAAAGAAATTGTAATGGCGGTAAAAGATAACGGCCCAAATCCGGATACCAACTCCCGCTTACGTACAGCTATTCAAAATTCCAAGGCCGTAAATATGCCAAAGCATACGGTGGATGCGGCTATAAAAAGGGCGTCTAATAAAGATGAAAATGGTTACGAAGAGCATGTATATGAAGGTTATGCCCAGCATGGCGTAGCTATCCTGATTGAAACCGCTACAGATAATACCAATAGAACAGTGGCTAATATCCGCAGTTATTTTAGTAAAACAGGCGGTGCTTTGGGTAAAACAGGTTCCCTGGATTTTATTTTTAACCGCAAGTCGATTTTTAGATTTTTACCGGGAGAGAAGGATCTGGAAGAACTGGAGTTTGAATTGATCGACGCCGGTTTGGAAGAGTTATATCTTGAAGCTGACGAAGAAGGAACTGATGTTGCTGTAGTACAGACCGCATTTGAAGATTTCGGCAGGATGCAAAAGGCACTGGAAGATTTAGGATTTGAAATGAAAAGTGCAAAACTGGAACGTATTTCTTTGACTACCGTACCGATTTCTGAAGAACAGGCTGTAGATGTGCTGAAGCTGATCGATAAGCTGGAAGAAGATGATGATGTACAAGCCGTATATCATAACATGGCGGAGTAGTAGTCCGATAGTTACATCTTATAAAAAAAGACTATATCATTTGATGACTGCGCCCCTTTGAAGGAAAGGGCCAATGTCATCAAATGATATAGTCTTTTTTTATTTTAGATTTTCCTAGCCGGACAGGGGGAGAAAGACCGGGGGATAATCCGAATTTGATGACTGCGCCCCTTTGAAGGAAAGGGCCAATGTCATCAAATGATATAGTCTTTTTTTATTTTAGATTTTCCTAGCCGGACAGGGGGAGAAAGACCGGGGGATAATCCGAATTTGCAGACTGCGCCCCTTTGAAGGAAAGGGCCAATGTCATCAAATGATATAGTCTTTTTTTATTTTAGATTTTCCTGGCCGGACAGGGGGAGAAAGACCGGGGGATAATCCGAATTTGCAGACTGCGCCCCTTTGAAGGAAAGGGCCAATGTCATCAAATGATATAGTCTTTTTTTATTTTAGATTTTCCTGGCCGGACAGGGGGGGAGACCGGGGGATAAGCCAATTGCAAAAATTGGGTTTATAAACAAGATGTGCGATCTATTTTTATCGTTTATGCAAGCCGCTCATAAATTAATGAGAAGACGGGTGGAACAACCGATAGAAAAACCCTTTTCTTTTTTCCAGATGGTGACTGAATAACCAGGGCAGAAACTGAGGCTCTGCAAAGGCCGAATCCCAGCTATTATGGTTGTCATCAGGATAGTAACTGAACTTGACTTCTTTGCCTACTATTTTTAATTGGTTTGCAATGGCGATGGAGAAGGCCGGGTTTACGGTATCGTCTTTTCCGCCATGAAAGATCCATAAAGGAGTGTTTTTGTATTTATTTACATTGGCTAAGGTATCTCCTCCGCAAATGGCAAAGGCAGCTGCAAATGTCTGCGGCTTGCGCCTTAATATTTCATAGGTGCCCATACCCCCCATAGATAGGCCGCCAACATATACCTGCTGATGGTTAACATAAGGCTTTTCTAAAAAGTTATCTACCAATCCCAGCAGGGCCCTCATGGCAGGAGTGGGTTCGCCTTCCGTTTGAAAGTGGAAGCTTCTTTTGCCTGATGAATCAGGGGTAAACTTTACGTTTGACCAGAAGCCGTTCTCAGGACACTGGGGGAAAACGATAATAGCAGGGAATTTTGAACGGTTTGCTGCCTCAAGGAATAGCTTGCCACCATGAAACAGCTGCTTGTCATTATCACTTCCGCGCTCTCCGCTGCCATGAAGAAAAAATACAATGGGATAGATTTGTTTAGGGTCGAAATGTTCAGGATACAGGATCCTGTAAGTTATACTGTCTTTTCCATTATTGAAGCTGCCCTTGTCGTATGCCTTAAAATCCTGGGCACTGAGCTGAATGGTGGATAGTAAAATGGTAAAACAGAGAATTAACTTAAAATATTTCATGGCGCTAAATTAAAAAACCCGCCTGTATAAAAGGCGGATTTTGGAAAAATTAATCTGATATAATAAATCTGTATTACAGACTGTTAATAACCCGGACTTTGTTTCAAAACTCCCTGACTCCTGTCGATCTGATCTTGCGGTAAAGGGAAGTAGTCGTCACGAGGTTCAATCATCACCCCCTTAAGGTAACTGAAGTAATTGCCCTCGAAATTGAAATAACTTTCCAGTGTCTGCTTGGTTAAACCCCAGCGCACCAGATCGTAAAAACGGTGTCCTTCCATTGATAATTCCAGCCGGCGTTCAAAGCGAACGGCATTTCTTGCATAATCCGAACCCGGAAAGGAAGGGTAGAGGCCAACTTTATAGGCTGCTACAGGTATTCCGTTCACTGTTTTTGGTGGCAGCAGGGCAGCACGCTGTCTTACCTTATTCACCAATGTCATCGCTCCCGTTAGGTTTCCCAGCTCTACATCACATTCTGCAGCCATCAGGTATACATCAGCAAGGCGAATGAAGTTCACATTTAAACCGGTGATATTGGTATTTCCCGGTGCACTATTGCTGGCTACCTGCGAGGCATCGATTACGTTTTTATAAGGTACAAATGGTCCGCCGTTACCCACATCCCTGATCCAGGTGTCGCCAGCCATAATGCCCCAGTCGTGATAGGGAACACCCCTTCTGCCGATGGTGTAATCAATCCGTGGATCAAAGGCGATGGTCTGATCTACCTGGTAAGCGGCTTTTTGTGCTGCTGCCAGGCCAAAGTCAGACTGGTAAGGATTGTTACGGTACGATCCGTCAAGTAAAGGCAATCCGTTTGCATCTACTTTAAATGAATTGGCCAGATCGATCGAAGGCTGGAAAAATCCGCAGCAGGTGATCGGTAAACCCGTTCCATAAGGGAAGTTAAGCACATCACCCACATTACCATTATCACCAGGGGTACCATCTGCCCCCACAGCGTGTTGTACTGCCATAATCGATTCTGGTCCGTTTTCTTTTGTGACATCAAAGTTATCCGTGTAGGGCAAAGAAACCAGGTCGGGCTTGGCAATGATTACTGCATTTAAAAGCGTAAAAGCATCTGCATATTTTTTTTGATAGAGGTATACTTTTCCTAAATAGGCTTGTGCGGCGTATTTATCCATCCGTCCTACTTCTCCTTTTGGTTTGGAGGTAGGCAGGTCGCTTACCGCAGCCTGCAGATCGGTAATGATATTTGGATAAATGTCTTTATCATTCGCTACCGTTGCAGTAGTGGTTGCCTCGGTAATATACGGCACGTTTTTAAACACCCTGACCAGAAAAAAGTAATAGTGGGCGCGTAATATTTTGGCTTCGCCCTGAATTTCTGTAGCGCGGGAGGTAGAAAACCTGCCTGAGGAGGGGCCTGCCTGTACCAAAGCCAGAAATTTGAGGGTATTATTGCAGCGTGCTACACCTTCAAAACAATTGTTCCATAAATTGGACAGGTTATCATTGGTACTGGTGGGGGCATGCTGTTCAATCAGGTTCATATTTGGCTGGTCTCCATTGCTGCTGCCCTTGTGGGCATTATCAGAATCCACTTCACCAAGCAGCCATTGGCTGGGAGCGGCACCATAGGTTCCATACTGACCATTTACATTGCCATTGAGCAGTCCGTAAGCACCAATCAGCAAAGCTTCTACGCCATCCTGTGTGGTTAGCTGTTCGGTGGTGAGTTCTCCCTGCGGGTTTTTGTCTAGAAAATCTTTCTTGCAGGAAAATGTACTGCAAATGAAAAATGCCAGAAATATATATTTTAAGTGTTTCATCGGAATATGATTTAATTAAAAAGCAGCATTAATACCTAACAGATACTGGCGTGGCGAAGGATAAATACCCCTGTCCACTCCGGGAGCGGAAAACGTATCCGTCTCCTGACTTACTTCCGGATCAAGGCCGGTGTATTTGGTGATCGTGAAAAGGTTGGTCGCACTTACATACACCCTCAGCTTACTGAAGCCTGAGTTTGCGCCAAACAGTTTTTTTGCTGGTACGGTATACCCGATCTGCAGATTTTTAAACCGCAGGAAACTGCCATTCTGCACATAATAACTGGATGAAGCATATTCCATATCAGATACCCCTACATAGGGGGAAGGAATCATACTCGAAGTGTTGGTAGGGCTCCATGCGTTGAGCAGGCGGGTACTCCTTGCCCCATCAAAGGTAGGGAAGTCGGTAAAATACCTTGTTGCTTCATACAGGTCGTTGCCCTGAACCCCATTAAAAAATGCTGCAAGATCAAAGTTTTTGTAAGACACATTGAGGCTGATGGAATAGAGGAAAGCCGGATTTGGATTCCCTATAATGGTACGGTCGGCCGGCGTAATGGCTCCGTCACCATTGATATCCTCATAGCGAAATCCACCAACCCTGGCGCCTGTATAGGAAGCGCTGTTAGTGATCTCTGCCTGATTCTGGTAGATTCCCTGCACTTTATATCCGAAAAACGAACCAAATGGTTCACCTGTTTCCAGTATACTCGTTGTCAGGCTTCGAAAAACACCATATGGCTGATTGGAAACGGTAGGTGCAAGTTTGGTGATCTCATTGATGTTCCTGGAAAAATTTAAACCCACATCAAATTTTACGGCGTGGTCGTTTTTACGTCCGTAGTGATAACCCAGTGAAATTTCAAAACCTTTATTGTCCATATCCCCAACATTCACATAGGGAGAACTCGCCAATCCTACAGCAGTTGCCGGCAATGGTACAGGGTAAAGCATATCCTTGGTTTTCCGGTTATACCAGTCAAACGACCCATCAAACTGACCGTCCAATAAAGTAAAATCAGCACCTAGATTGATAGAACTCAACGATTCCCATTTTACATCAGGATTGGTATAGGCATTCTGCCATACACCGGTAATCACGCTATTTCCTCCGCCGGTAGCATAGGCAGAATTAATAATAGAACTCTGGTATCTGTTCAGGTACTGGAAACCGGGGATTCGCTGGTTACCTGTTTTTCCATAGCCGGCACGCAGTTTAAAATCGGTTATCCATTTCAGGCTTTTCATAAAAGATTCTTCAGACATCCTCCAGGCTACGCTTGCCGCAGGAAAATAACCGTATTTGTTTGCCGGTCCGAAGTTGGACGATCCATCCCGCCGCATGGTAATACTGGCCAGGTAACGGTCGTTATAAGAATAATCTGCCCTTCCAAAGAGGGAAAAAAGTGATCCTACACTACCAAAACTTCCGTTACTGATATTTGAAGATCCTGTATTCAGGTAACTATAATCAGGGCTGCCCAGCACAAAATAATCATTCCTTCCCCCGTCCAGTTCGCGGGACCTGTTTGATATAGATTCACTACCCGCCAGGATGGTTAGTCTGTGTTTTTCATGGAAAACCTTTTTATAGGTCAGCGTGTTTGTCCAGGTCCATTCTGTATTGTAACCCATGTCTTCATTCAGGCTATTGGTATTGCTGCCTTCAGAAAACTCAAGGTTAGGATAAACCAGGGCCACGCCGTCATAGTTCTCATAGCGTAAACCAAAACTGGTTCTGGCCACCAGGCCATCAATAATGTCTGCTTCTGCATAGGCATTTCCGAAAAAGAAATTACTTTTGTTCACGTTGTCTTTCGCACGGTCTAGAAAGGCAACCGGGTTTTGGGCATTTCCAAGCCCGCTGCCGCGGCTGCCAGCATAGTTACCCTCGATATCATAAACGGGTATAATGGTAGGAATACGGTATGCCCATCCAATAGCGCTGCCTTCATCCTGGTATTCTCCAGACACATTTGGGTTTACACCCAGTCCGTGGCCTTCAGAATAACTGTATTGTGCATTCTCCCCAAAACGGACCTTCTTGTTAAAAGCCGAGATCGCTGTGTTGGACCTGAAATTGTATCGTTTAAAACCAGTGAATTTTAAGGTACCCTGCTGGTCAAGGTATCCGCCGGCAAAAGTATAGGTG
The DNA here is from genome assembly GCF_009765875.1 of Pedobacter sp. L105. Taxonomy (GTDB): domain Bacteria; phylum Bacteroidota; class Bacteroidia; order Sphingobacteriales; family Sphingobacteriaceae; genus Pedobacter. The sequence continues at coordinate 27,119 of NZ_LMUP01000008.1, read as the reverse complement.
GCATTTTCACTGCCGCCCGTAGCGCTCAGCTGATAATTCTGAACCGGAGCATTCCGGGTCATGGCATCAAACCAGTTGGTACCCTGCTGATTGGCCTTGGTAATCTGGTAGAAAGTTGCAGGATCGCGGCTATAATTGTATTTTGATGGGTCGGCATCTGCAGCGGTGATATTCTGTCCTGTTGCAGCACCGGCCACTAAGTATTCAGGTAAGGTAGGTGTAGGGCCTGTTCCATAGTTTGTACCGGTGGAAACCGGCAATCCGGCATTGTAGTAAGAAGTATACAGATAATCTGCATATTGCATCGGGCTCATCATTTGAGGAAAGCTTCCCCTTCTGGGTACCTGCACTCCGTAATAGGTGTCCAGCGTGATCTTCGGCGGACCGGCCACCCCTTTTTTCGTGGTAATGATCACTACACCGTTATTGGCCCTGGCCCCGTAAATGGAAGCAGAAGAAGCATCTTTCAGCACCTGCAGGCTTTCAATATCATTCTGGTTAAGCCAGGAGAGTTTACCCTCATAAGGAACACCATCAATTACATAGAGGGGGTCGTTATCATTTATGGTGCTAAAACCCCGCACCCTGATCTGCGGTGTTGATCCGGGCGCACCATCATTAACGATCTGCACCCCGGGGGCTTTCCCCTGCAGTGCCTCTACCGCGCTGGCGGCAGGCTGGGCTTTCAGCTGCACTACATCAACAACGGATACAGCACCTGTAAGGTCCTTTTTTCGCTGAGTAGTGTAACCCGTTACCACCACTTCCGTCAGGTTATTGTTGTTAGGCTGAAGGAGGATGTTAAGAACGGTCTGGCGTCCCACGGTTACCTCTTTTGCCGTATAGCCCACAAAAGAAACGATGAGCACATCTGTAGGTTTTGCCTCCAGTGCAAAGGCACCCTTTTCATCGGTAATTGTACCGCCGGGAGAATTTTTAATTTTTATGGAGGCACCGATAACGGGCATTTTATCATCACTTCCGATGACCTTACCGGTGATTTTAGTTTGAGCCCATGCTTCAAGAGCAAAGCACAGGCTCATCATCAAAAGGATGGCAGTCCTTTTGAGAATGGGTAGTTTTCGTTGCATAAGTGAATATTTGGTTAGGTAATTAATCAAAGTTTTTTCTACATATTCAGGAATAGGGGTTAGGGCTTACTATTGAGCTAAGATAATCAGGAGAAGTCTTAAACAGTATAATTGTGACATTTATTTAGCTATATGTTAATATTTTGGGACATTTGACCCTAAATGAAATAAAAAAAGGCTGTACCAAATTTTTGGCACAGCCTTTTTAAGCTGGTGGATTTGAAAAAATAATTAGTTCAGCAGACTGAATTTTGCTGAAGAGACATCTCTCGAATTAGAGCCGGTAAATACATTAAAATCGCCGGGTTCAGCAGCAAACTTTAAATCTGCATTATAGAATTTAAGCATCTCTGTACTGATGGTAAACGTTACGTGTTTGGTTTCCCCTTTTTTAAGGAATATCTTTTGGAAACCTTTCAGTTCTTTAACAGGGCGGGTAACAGATCCATAAATGTCCTGAATGTATAACTGCACCACTTCCTGTCCGTCAAAATCACCTGTGTTCTGCACATCCACTGTTGCCTGTATCGTTTGTCCGGCTTTCATCGAAACTTTGTTCAATTGAACAGGAGAGATCGCAAAGCTGGTATAACTTAAGCCATAACCAAAAGGATAAAGCGGATCATTGGAACTGTCAATATAACGGGACTTGTATTTTTCATTAGATACGCCATCATAAGGGCGGCCGGTACTTTTATGGTTGTAGTACAGTGGTATCTGTCCTACATTTCTTGGAAAGGTAGTGGTCAGTTTACCGGCAGGATTATAATTGCCTACTAAAACATCAGCAATAGCATTTCCAGCTTCAGTTCCGCCAAACCAGGTTTCCAGGATAGCAGGAACATTGGCGTCTTCCCAAACCAAGGTTAAAGGATGGCTGTTCATCAGCACCAATATGATAGGTTTACCTGTAGCAGCCAATGCTTTTAATAAATCTTTCTGATTGGGTAGCAGGTCGAGTTCAGTACGGCTGGTAGCTTCGCCACCCATTAACGCACTTTCTCCTAATACCACTACCGCTACATCTGCATTTTTGGCAACAGAAACAGCTTCGCTGATTAATTTTTCGGGCGATTTTTCATCTGCAACAATGTCTGCGCCATTGGCGTTGATCAATTTCAGGATACCCGGATCATCTACCAGGTTTGCACCTTTTGCATAGGTGATATCCATATCCGGAGCCACGTTTTTCAATCCCTGCATTACACTGATCGCCTGGCTCCATTCGCCTGCTGCGCTCCAGTTGCCGATCATATCGCGTTTATTATTCGCCAGCGGCCCAATCAGGGCTATCTTAGCATTCTTTTTTAAGGGCAGTAACTGATTGTTGTTTTTTAGCAATACCATTGAAGCTTCAGCGATAGTTTTTGCATCAGCCCTGTTTTTTTGTGAAAGTATTTCTGTTTTCGCCCTTTCTTCATCAATATATTTGTAAGGATCAGCAAAAAGACCCAGTTTATATTTCGCTTCCAGTATCCTGCGACAGGCCTGATCAATTGTTGCCTGACTGATTTTTTTTTCCTGAAGGGATTTTTTTAAAGTAGTGAGGAAACCCTCTCCAACCATATCCATATCAGTCCCTGCATTTAATGCTTTGGCACTTACGGTTTGCAGATCTCCAAGACCATGCGCTTCAAGCTCATTGATACCAGTATAATCACTAACTACAAAACCTTTAAAGCCCCACTGATTGCGTAAAAGATCTGTTAAAAGCCAATGATTACCTGTAGCAGGGGTTCCGTTGATATCATTAAAAGAAGCCATTACCGAGCCTGCACCTGCATCTACCGCTGCTTTGTAAGGTGGAAGGTATTCATTGTACATTTTAATCAGGCTCATATCTGTGGTATTGTAATCCCTTCCTGCCTCGGCTGCGCCATATAAAGCAAAATGTTTTACACAGGCCAAGATGGCGTCTTTATTGGAAAAACTATTGGTTTGATACCCTTTTACCATAGCAACGCCGATCAGTGAACCCAGGTAAGGGTCTTCACCGGAACTTTCGGCTATTCTGCCCCATCTCGGATCTCTTGCAATATCAACCATAGGGGAGAAGGTCCAGTTTAAACCATCAGCACTTGCTTCCCTGGCGGCAATACGGGCACTTTTTTCTATTAAATCCAGATCCCAGCTGGTACTTAAACCCAATGGAATAGGGAAAATAGTTTTATGCCCGTGAATCACATCATAACCAAATAACAAAGGAATCTTTAAACGCGATTTAGTGATCGCAAGTTCCTGCAATTTACGTACGGCCTGTGGGGTGAAGGTGTTAAAAACACCGCCCATCAAGCCTTTTTCAATCTTTTCATTCACACCCTGGCTCAGAATAGGTCCGGTGACATCAAAACCTACCGCGGCAAGGTTCAATTGACCGATCTTTTCCTCCAGTGTCATTTTTGACATCAGCTGGTTGATGAAGGTATTCATCTTTTGGTCGGTCGCTGTTACAGCTTTTTTCTGTTGTGCACATAACGAATTTGCACTGAAAATAGCTGCCAGGAAAAATAAGGAAGTAGATTTTTTCATCAGATATTTTTTTTAAGCTTATGAGTCTTGCGTAGGATTATTGATTTATGATTGAATCTTATGCAGGGTTCATAGCGTATAAATAATAGTAGGTAATGAAATATCGTGGGCGTGTTTATTGCTGTAAACCCACGATAAATCATGAATATATTGGTGTGTGGTTTTTCTATTTCAATGCAGGACTTTGAAATCCTAAATTATTCAATCCCCTTTTAACATAAGGGCTGCTCATAAATAATTTCCATAATAATCCTGAACGGTAATTTTCTATCATACAGATGATCGGGCCCTGGTCAATGGCCAGGTAAGATGGCGCATACCAGTTGTGCTCTTCGCTAAACCCATCTATAAAACCATACTCGCCCCATAATTTCCCTCCCAGATCGAAGTAGAAATGTTTCAGCGCTTTCATGGAATATTCTGGGGTATAAGGAAAGGCCGATAGCGCTGCGGTAGGACTGATCACCCCCAGATCTTCTGAAGGGGAATGCGCAGCATAACCCTGCCAGCTGTCGCTCGCCGTTAAACCCCAGGTGTTTTCGCCATAACCTTTATAGTGTTTTGGATTTTCTATGCAATAAGCGTGATTAATCAGCGTATGGTTCTTGTTCTGTTCATAATAATCTGCATACTGATCCTTCAATCCGCGGGGATCCAGCCCCAGGAAAGAATAATGGGTAAAGAATAAAGGCCCTCCGAAATCAAACCCTAAAGGCAGGGTGATCCCGAAGTATTTTTTTCCGTTAAAAAAAGTATTGCTGTTTGCCCATCCATCCTCATAAACTCTTTTATCAATGGCAAATTTAGGGGAAGAGGCGGCAAGGATGTAGGTAATAAAACATTCGTTGTAACCTTTGATCTGGTGGTTCATGCTCCAGCCATTATTGGGGCTCCAGTGCCAGTAAAGTACATTCTGCTGCTGGGTAAACCAGTTCCATTCGATACCTTCCCACATCCAGAGGATCTTATTACGGATGTCACTTTCCACGGCATTGTCGGCTGTATAATACTGACGGGCGGTGAGCAATCCCTGAAAGAGGAAAGAGGTTTCCACAATATCGGCACCATCATCTTTAGGACTAAAGCGGATTACTTTACCTGTAGAACCGTTCATCCAGTGTGGAAATGCACCATGGAACATATCTGCTTTCCATAAAAAGTCAACGATCTTTTTGGTACGGGCTGCGGCCTGTTCATGGGTAATGAACTTACGCTCTGAGGCTACAATCGTTGCCATAATGCCAAATCCGGTACCACCGGTGGTTACCACTTCGTTGCCATAATCAAAAGCTTCGTTGCTTCGCTCACGGGCCATGCCACTTACCGGATGGGCAAAGTCCCAGAAATACCGGAAAGTTTGTTTTTGCACCAGATCAAGCAGCTGATCATCGGTGAGATTTTTATTTATCTTTAGCTGAGAGGCGATATGATCATTGGTTTGCGCCACTGAATTTTTCGGGATGCAGCCTGCGCTGAAAATCAGTGCCAGCAAAATAATATGAAATCTCGGTTTTAACATCTGATAGGGGATTAAAAAAGGTTGCCGGCCTAAACCGGCAACCTCTGGTATCTGGTTAGAAAAGGTATATTAATATCCTGGATTTTGTGTTAACAGTCCGCCGCTCAGGTCAATCTCTGTCTGCGGAACAGGCCAGACTTCATTTTTATTGGCTTTCCATCCTTTTACGCCGAAAACTTCAGCTCCTCTGCCCTGACGGACAACGTCGAAATAACGATCGCTTTCCATGGCCAGCTCCACTTGTCTTTCTTTGTAAATCGCAGTACGCAATGCAGCCTGGTCGGTTGTAGTCACATCCGGCAGGATAGCGGCGTTTCCATTTCTTGCCCTCGCCCGTACTTTATTCAGGGATGTTAAAGCTAAGGTTGGGTTACCCATTTCATTGGCTGCTTCTGCGTTCATCAGCAACACATCAGAAAAGCGCAGTACCCTAACGTTTTGCTGTGCACCCTGATTGAATCCGGATACATAAAGCGCAAAAGGAACATAAGATTTCTGATTGTAATATGGATTCACTACTGAAGTGGGGATTAGGTCGCCTTCAGGAGTAGTTTCTCCCCTAAAGAGGATCGTTCCGTCCCTTCTTGGATCGCCAGTTTCAAATGCAGCAGCCAAAGCTTCTGAAGGGACATTAAATCCCCATCCGCCGGCGGTTACACCAGCCACACCCTGTACCTGACTGTATTGTGAGTTCGAAGCATCTACGTTACCTGGAACCAGTTCACACTGAACTTCAAAAATTGACTCCGTACTGTTTTCATTGGCCAAACGGAATTCCTGTTCGAAATTCGGAACCAACCCATAGCCTAATGCAATTACCTGGTTGGTATAGGTTAATACATCTGCCCATTTTTTCTGATATAGGGCAACTTTAGCATGCATACCTAAAGCTGCACCTTGTGTAGCGCGACCAATATCTGCTGATCCATAAGTTGCGGGTAAAGCTGCAGCTGCTTCTGTCAAATCTTGTTCGATCTGTGCGTAAACAGTAGCTTTTGCGGTACGTGCAATGTTATATTCTGTCGAATTTGCAGGTACTTTTAATCTCAATGGCACATCGCCATAAGCCCTTACCAGTCTGAAATAAGAATAAGCACGAACAAATTTGGCTTCTGCCAGGTAACGGGTTTTTAATGCAGCATCCATCGTAATTCCAGGAATATTATCCAGCACCTGGTTGCACAAATTGATATTTTGGTACTGGCCTGTCCAAAAGGATTGCAGTGAACCTTCGGTTGATGTTACGGTGAAAGTATCGTAAAGGTTCCAGAAGGAAGCATCAGAAGGTGTACTTCCTTTATCAGCTTCATCAGAAGCTACACTTTCAATTACCAAAGCAGGGAAGGCTACATTTTCCCAGGTACGCAGGTGAGCATAAATGGCATTGACAGCTTTTGTAGCATCAACTTCCGTTTTCCAGAACTGGGTGGCTGCCTGCTGGCCTTGAGGAGCAACATCCAAAAAGCTTTTTTTACAGGATGAAACGGTGGTCAGCAAGATCGATAAAAGACCTATCGCACACCATTTTTGTGTATTTATATATGTTTTCATGTTCAGATCGATTAAAAAGTAAGGTTCACACCGATGTTATAGGTTGCATAAAGTGGGTATACATTTGTATCAATACCTGCACTGGTTGGTGAAACTGTAGAGGTACCTGCCGGAGGTATACTGTTCACTTCAGGACTAAAGCCTCTGTAACCGAAGAAATTCAGTGCATTTTGTGCATTAGCAAAAACCCTTAGTTTTTTCATTTTCCATTTTTTGGTGATCTCCTCAGGTAATGTATAGCCTAACTGGAAGTTTCTCAATCTGATATAGGCTCCGCTTTCTACATAAAAAGAGTTTGGCGCATTGTTCATACCACCTGCAAGGTTTGTTGATGGATAAGCATTTGTAGAGCCGGCACCTGTCCATCTGTTATCATAAAACTTCTGCGTGAAGTTTTCATTACCAAAGCGGTCACCCAAATTAGCATTGTAGATATCTACTCCTGCTACACCCTGGATATCTATAGTCAGGTCGAAGTTCTTATAATTGAAAGTTGTATTTAATCCATAAGTGATTTTGGGATTAGGATTACCCAGTTCAACGCGGTCTTTACCATCAATTATTCCATCATGATTCTCATCAACATATTTAAAATCACCGGCTTTGGCTCCACTTTGGCCGGAAGATGCAGCTTCTGCGTTAGTTTGGAATATTCCTGCAACTTTATAACCGAAAAACTCTCCAATTGGACTTCCTTCTACTGTTCTGGTTGCTAATCCACCACCTGTTAATCCTTCACCACCGGCATAAATTGGATTAGCACCTGAAATAACGTTTAGCACTTTATTACTGTTGGTACCTACGTTTCCACTAATGGTATAACTTAGACCACTTGCAGTTTTATCAGACCAGCTGGCTACAAATTCGAATCCCCGGTTTCTGAAGTCGGCCTGGTTTCCAATAATTGAGCTGTTGCTTGTTCCCAATGAACCTAAAATTGGAATATCGAAGATGGCCTGCTCAGTTTTTCTGCTGTAATAATCAGCTTCAAAATTTAAACGGTTTTTTAGAAAACCCATTTCTAAACCAATGTCTGTTCCTGCACTGCGTTCCCAGAAAAGGGCAGGAGGCACAATAGTCGTTACACTTGCTCCTGTATTGGCAATTCCATTGTAAAATGCTATTAATGCTGCCGTTTGATCTACTGTTAATGTAGTAGGGTTGATAGGTACGCCTGCATTTCCAACTTTACCCCAGCTTCCGCGAAGTTTCAGGTTGCTGAAGATGTTCTGGTTCTTCATGAAATCTTCATTACTAATCACCCAACCTGCTCCAACAGATGGAAAATAACCCCAAAGATCACTACCGCCGAAAAACTGAGAAGCAGCATCTGCTCTCATAGAAGCATTTAACAGGTATTTGTTTTTATATGAATAGTTTATTCTGCCAAAATAGGAGGTAGCAGTATTGATCGTTCCTGAATCATTAACGATTCTGCTGTCTGCATTACCTAAGCTGAGGTAATCATTGCCATCGCCATCAGGTACATTTTGTGCCGAAGCATTGAGGTTGTAAGTTTTGTAACGTTGTGCAGTTTGTCCTGCCAGAACGGTCAGACTGTGATCTCCCCATTTGTTGTCATAGTTCAGCGTATTCTCCAGGATGTAATTCCTGGTCTCGATCCTGTTTACAGATAAACTGCTGATATTCGAATTTTGTGCTGTCGTTGCATAGTATTCAGGAGTATAGTTTCTTACTTCCGTTTGACCAAAATCACCACCGGCACTGGTTTTAAAAGTGAAATGCTTTGCAAATTTAAGTTCTGCATAAACATTACCTGTGGCTTTATATATTTTAGTGGATTGGTGGTAGAAATCTAAAATTGCCTGAGGATTTACTGCACTTCCATTTCCTAAATTATAGGTGTTTGGATCTCCATAACTACCATCAGCGTTAAAAACCGGGACAACTGGTGATGCGGCAAATAAGGCATGGAAAATTGTTGGAGGAGTGTCAGCCGATGTACTGGATATACCAGTAACATTATAACCTATTTTTAGATTTTTAAACAATTGGAAATCGTTGGAAAGGCGGGCAGTATATCTTTTATAATTGTTCTTTTCAATAATCCCGTCCTGGTTTAAGTACCCCAGCGAAAAGTTATAGCTGGATTTTTCCGTTCCGCCATTAATTGAAACCTGGTGGTTGGTGACCATGGCACTTCTTAAAACTTGTTTATACCAGTCTGTGCCTTGTCCTAAATTCGTATTAGAAAAAAGGGGAGTGGCTCCCTCAAGACTATATAATTCATTGACAGCTGTAGCATATTCTGTAGCATTAGCCATTTTTACAGCGTTAGTTACATGCTGAACTCCAATAGACCCATTATAGTTAATCGTTGGATCTCCTTGTTTACCATGTACTGTTGTAACCAGTACTACGCCATTTGCTGCCCTGATCCCATAGATAGACTGACTTGATGCATCTTTTAAAATACTGATGTTGGCAATATCTGCCGGATTTAAGAAGCTGATATCGTCATACCAAACACCATCTACTACATACAATACTCCAGTATTACCATAAATTGTTCCGGTACCGCGAATGGTAATTTGTGGAGAGGCTCCAGGTGTACCTGCATTACTAATAGATACCCCGGCAACTTTACCCTGTAATGCACTTACCGCATTATTAGATGCTTGTTTAGAGATATCTTCCCCTTTTACTGTAGCCACAGATCCTGTAACATCGATCTTGCGCTGTGTACCATAACCTACCACTACCACCTGCTCCAGTTGCTGTGAAGCGGAAGCTAAGGGTACATTAATGGTAGTCCGGTTATTTACGGGTATTTCCTGTGTGGTATAACCAATATAGGTAAATACCAATGTGCCTGCTGCGGGAACGCTAATGGAGTATTTCCCGTTAATGTCTGTTTGAATTCCTGTAGTTGTTCCTTTTACTGTAACACTTACTGAAGGCAGGGTAGTATTGTCCTTGCCATCTGAAACGGTACCCTTAACAGTGATGTTCTGGGCAGATGCTACGTTAAAAAACAACAAACAAAGAAAAGATAAAACAGAAAATTTTGTAAAGATTCTTTTCATGCTCGTATTTGGTTTTGTGTTTAATTGCAGGTTAAATCTCCGTTACATTCAGATGATAAACAAAGAATGGACTTCTACATTAATACATCAATATAGCTTTGTGTATAAAGTACAATAAGCTGATGTAGGGAGAAAAAGTGACTTTATTAGTCAACAAAGCTGGATATGCAGGTGAAAATTGCACAGATCTTTCCTTAATAATAATTTAATGTTTAAACGCTTTGTGTAGTAATGATGTAGTGCTAAAGCTCCATAAAGAACTCTGCAAGGTTCTTGTCGTGGGGGATATTCAGCTTTTTCCTGAGCCTGTATCTCCTGATTTCGACCCCTCTCAGGGAAATATTGAGCAGGGAAGCCATCTCTTTACTGCTCATGTTCATATGCAGATATGCACATAGTTTAAGATCGTTCGGCACCAGGTCGGGATGGCTGGACTTTAACTTTTTGAAGAAACTTCCATGGGCTTCATTAAAGCTGGTCTCGAATAAATTCCAGTCCCGCTCGTCATTCATTCCTTCATCAATGATCTTGTGAATTTTGCGTAAAGATTCTTCAGCGATCTTCCTGCCGTTTTCATCTTTGATCTTCAGCATCTCCTCGCTTAGTTTTTGCAGCAGCTCATTTTTGTAAACCAGGCTCATGGCAGAGTTAGCCAGCTCTCGGTTTTTGCTGCTGAGTTCTGCCTGTAGTTTTTCCGTTTGTATTTTAATGATCTGCTTTTCGGTGGCCTCTGCTTCTTTTTTCAGGAAGATCTCTTTTTCCAGTTGTACTTTGGCTAAGATCTTCTGGCGGTCGTGCTGCAGCCGGGATTCATATTGTTTTTTGGCTTTAAACAGTAAAAAGATGATCAGAACTATATAACATGTTATAGCCCACTTACTCGCATAAAACGGAGGAAGTACGATAAATTCAAATACACTTGTTTTACTGACCAGGGAGTCATTGATCTTGGCGCGGACGAGGAACCTGTACTTTCCTTTGGGCAGGTTAGTAAAGTCTTTCTGGGTTGAAGCGCTCCATTCAGACCATTGGCTGGAATATCCCTCCAGATAGAACTGGAATTTAATTTTTGCCTGTCTGTAATAGGGCAAAGCAAAGGAAATCCTAAGGTTATTCCTGTTAAAAGGAATTTCGATGTCAGATCCGATATTTCCATTTTCACTAATCAGGTGAAAAGTATCTGTAACATCTTCTACCTTCCTGATCAGTACTGAAGGTAATTTAGTTTTACTGTCTGCCGGACTATCGCCTGCAGCATCATAAATGACAAAGCCATCATCCACACTAACCAGGTACATGTTGTTGCTGATCTGACTGATGTTTTCATAATACTGCACCATCCTTCCATCCAGCAGGCTAAACCGGTTAGAATCGATCGCTAATTTTCCGGGTTCCCGGAAATCTACCAATGCTGTTTTACCGTGGTTGATGAACCAATATTTTTTTACTCCGGCACTAATGATCTTGTTAGATGTCGAAAAGCTCCCCAGGCCCTGGTTTAATTCTTTATAAGGACTAAACCGGTTACTGATCTCATCATATAACATGAAACCTGCATTGGAAGAAAAGACAAGCCTGTTCTCCAGGGTATAGATGTTAATGTTATAATCACTACTTAGCCCGTTCTTTTCATCATAACGCCTTATCTTAATTACCCGCTGAAAATCGGGACTTAAGGTCAGTTTGTATAAGCCCTTGTACGCGTGGCTCACCCAGATGTCGCCATGCGCATCCTGTTCTACATTGCGGGATGGCTGTACAAAGTTTTCAATCTTCTTGAAATACTTCCATAACCCTTTGCTGTCTTTTTTAAACAGCACCAAACCGTTGTATGTTCCCTGGATTAAGTAATCAGGAGTATTGTTTAGCTTTTTTATCGTCCAGCCCCCGCTCATGGCAGATATCTTTTCCAGCTGGTTGCCATTTACACTGAAGGTGCCTTCATTATGTCCGCAAAGCAATTGCCCGTCAATCAGGCTCAGGTCCCATACCTGTCCCTGGGAATTAGGGATCAGCTTAAAATCAAAGGTATTGATCCTTTTTTCGTTATCGGCCGACCAGGGACTGTAATATAAGCCCTGGTTGGTGCCCAGATAGATATTGTTCTTATAGATCAGGCTGGAATATACTGTTCCAAACTGTCCTGCCTTATCGAGATAGAAATACAGTGGAGAGTTAAGCTCTACGCGATCTATTCCATTGTCCAGACCAGTCCATAAGTTCTGTTCTTCATCGCTGAAAAGACTCAGTACCGTATTGTTTTGTAGTCCTCCGGTTTTATTGATCTGCTGCAAGACGTTACCATTTTCATCGATAAGGATCAAGCCATTCAGAATAGTCCCGAAAGCATAATATTTATGATTGATCAGGGCACCATTGTTTAGCTGGTAAGTTTTCAAAAAGGCATTTGCCGGAGTGTTAAAAGGGGCAAATGTAGAACCGTCATAAGTATAGAGGCCATCTTTACTGGTTCCAATCAACAAGCTTCCATTTTTATAAGGCAAAATGGTAAGGATGTTTGCCGGAGAACTGCTATTGGGATGTGGTAGGGCCAGCAGCGAATTTCCTTTTAGCTCAAATAATCCTTTGTTCAGTACTTCAATAAAAAAGCGCTTGCCCACATGCTGCAGAAAGAGAAAAGTACCCGGACTGTTGAGTACAGTGATTTTATGGTTCTGGTAAATGTAGATGGAGCTGAAAGACTGAAAAATGGTCCTGTTTCCATCGTTATAAATCTTCCAGATCTCATCTGTGATAGGATGAGATTTTGGGACAAGACTGGTTAATGAGGTATAACTTAATTTTCTGTTTTTGGCCGACCAGTATCCAAACTCACCGAAACTCCCGGTATAGATCATGCCGTCACTTCCCGTAGCCACCGCACGAACGATCTGGCGGTTGGGCATTAGGTACTGTTGCCAGTATTTCCCATCATAGGTTAACAATCCCTGGGCATTGCCAAAGTACATAATCCCCTTGTTATCTTTGGCTATAGCCCAATTCTGGTTGCCCGACAGATAAATAGATTTAGGGAAATTCTGAACGTAAGGAACACCTATACTTTTTATATAATCTGCTTTTACCGTATTACAAAGCAGGCTAAAGCTGAAGGAAAATAAAAGACAGCGGAGAAAGCGGGTTTTCATCTAAATTGGGTACGCAAATGTTTGATTAGGGCTGCAAATTAGCCAATAATTCTAACATAATGTAAATGGGCCGGACCAAGAGTGCTGAACTAAATTTTAAAAAGTATGACGGTAGAAATATAATTAATGTAGATACTTGTGGTTGTAAGAAATAATAAACTAAATTTTTATTTAAAATTCAGGGTGCTGCCATTTGTATTGGCACTAGAGATAAATGGAAAATTTGGTCCGCCCCAGGAAGGTAGAAGTTTTATTTGGTCAGTCTCATTTAAAGCTCCTTAATTGGGGCTTTAATTTTATACAGGGATATATAAATTAAAAAATCGCCTTAGATATTAGTCTAAGGCGATTTTGTATCTATAGAACAGAAAAATTAGTTTACAGAAAATGCTTCGAGTGGAGGAGTTGAATTTTTACCTACACCCCATTTATAATTAGGTTTTTTACCCATTGTAAATTCCAGTTTACCGCCTTCAGCGATATCCTTTTGTGTGATGTATGTTTTATCATAAACTTTTCCATTCAGTTTTACCGACTGAATATAGACATTTTCTTTTGCGGTGTTTTTTGTCGTAACTGCAAACTCACGTCCTTTACCTAATTTCAACACTGCTTCTTTTAATACAGGTGAACCTAACATATAAATTCCACTGGCAGGATTAACAGGGTAGAAGCCCATTGAGCTAAATACATACCAGGAAGACATCTGACCGCAATCTTCATTTCCGGCGTAACCAGAGAATGAGTTATTGTACAGTTCGTTTAAGATTTTCGCTACATAAAACTGCGTTTTCCAGGGCTGGCCTGCAAAATCATACAAGTAAGCGATATGGTGACTTGGCTCGTTTCCATGAGCATACTGACCGATAAAACCGGAAGCATTTCCATTCACTTCTCCAGGAAGGTCTTTTAGAGAAAAGAACGTATCCAGTTTTTCAGTGAACAATTTATTACCGCCCACCATTTCAATTAAATGAGGTACATTTTGTGGAACATACCAGAAATATTGCCATGCATTAGCTTCAGTATATGGGTTGCCACCGTTGCCGCCATATTTAAGTGGGTTAAAAGGACTCAGCCATTCACCATTTTTGTTTTTTGCCCTGAAAAATCCTGTTTTCTTATCGTATAGATTTTCATAAAAAGTAGAACGTTTCATGAAATGATCATAATCGTCAGTTTTACCCAGTTTTTTAGCTAATTGCGCTACACACCAGTCGTCATAGGCCATTTCCAAAGTGATAGAAACCGACTGTGATTCTATATCTTCAGGAATGTAGTTGTATTTTTCCCAGGCAGCAAAAGGTGATCCCGGGTGATTTAAAGTAGAAGATCCTTTAACGGCTTCATAAGCTTTATCTACATCAAATCCTTTGATTCCTTTTAGTGCGGCGTCTACGATAACGGGGATGGCATGGTTACCGATCATACAGTAATTTTCATCACCCCATAATTGCCAGATCGGCAGGTAACCATAAGAGTCGTACTGGCTCAGCATACTGTTTACAAAATCTGCTGTACGTTCAGGCTGTGTCAATGTATACAGCGGATGTGCAGCCCTAAAAGTATCCCATAAAGAGAAAGTAGAATATTGTTTTTTATTGCCCGCATTTTTGATGGTCAGGTCGCTGGCCTGGTAGTCGCCGTTTACGTCTGCCATGTTATTTGGCTGTGTAAAGGCATGATATAAACCTGTATAAAAAATTTGTTTTTGAACAGGTGTACCTTCAATAGTCATCTTGCCCAGCTCTTTCTCCCATTTATCAGCGGTTTGGCTCACTACTTTATTGAAATCCCATCCTGACAATTCAGCTTTCATGTTTTCCCTTGCATTCTCCACACTCACTGGTGAAAGTGCAACCTTTACCAGTAACTGCGTTTGAGATTGTGTGTCAAAGTTCAGCGCCGCTTTTACACTGCTGCCGTTCACAATACTGGTGTTTTCCAATGCTTTTCTACCGGTAAATAGGGTAGAGCTAACAATTGGCTGTGAAAATTCCGCATGGAAATACACTTTTCTTAATTTTGCCCATCCGGTAAGGATCCTGTAACCTTCAACGGTATGGTCGTTAACAATCCTGATCTCTGCGCCAATGATTTTACAAGCCCAGTAACTCCTCTTTTTATCCAGCGAATGATCCAGATCAAGGATCACATGAGCATTGTTTTTTGAAGCAGGGAAAGTATAACGGTGAAAACCTACATGTTCTGTAGCCGTTAGCTCTGCATTGATATCATAGTCCTGCAGTTTTACCTGGTAGTATCCAGGACTGGCAGTTTCCTCTTTATGTGAAAAACGGGAGCGGAACCCACTGCCCGGTTTTTTTTCATCTCCGGCTACTGACCTGATCTCTCCTGTAGTAGGCATCATTAAAATATCAAACAGATCGGCTACTCCGGTTCCGCTTAAATGCGTATGGCTAAAACCCACGATGGTCTGTTTGTTATAATCATAACCAGAAGCCGGATCATCAGGACTGTCTTCGGTATCCGGACTTAACTGTACAAAGCCAAAGGGAGTAGTCGGGCCCGGAAAGTTACTGCCGGAAAGACTGTTCTTGTCTGTGGCTCCTGTGCCAATAAAGGGGTTCACATAACTGATCAGCTTGGTCTCTTTTTGTTGCGCATTTACTGTTGCAGTAAACAGCAACAGTGCAGCGAGCAGGGATTTTTTCATGAATGAATTGGATAATACTAATTTAATATAACGCAAACCGGGGAATATAATTCCCCGGTTTTGCAAAAACAACACTTATTTATTAAAAACTAAAAAACGCTATCTCGAGCCGGTATAAGTCCAGGTCTCGTCAAAGAAAGATCTGTCAGCACCAGCCTGTACCATGATGTATTTCACTTTTAAGCTTACTGGAGTTGTTCCATCGGCAGACATGGTGAATTTATTTTCTCCGGTTGCATCTAATCTTGCCGAACGTCCGTTTGCAGATGGCTGTCCATAATAGTTCACCGCACTAGTAATGATATTGGTAGTAGGGTCAATGGTGAATAAAGGACTGAAGCTACCATAATAACTTGTGCCGGTACCACTGGCAATCGTATGACCATAAGAACCTCCGTTAGCATTGTCGTCATAAACAGCCACAGAATTTGTACCCTGTGTTACGAATTTCAATGTTCTTGGATAAGATCCTGATAGGGTGGTGCTAGTATTGTCAAGCATACTTCCTGTTACCGTATACACACCATCCCATTTGTTTTTCAGGGTGATGATAGAAATTAACAGGCCGAAATTACCGCTCACTGTAAAACCGCCGCCATCAACAATCGAAATTGGTAAGGCATAGGTTTTAGTAGGATCGAGATTAATGGTGTTAATCTTAATCGGGAATTTAACCTTATTGGTTCCTTTAGGTATGGTTATTTTATTCGATGTCAGTGTGTATCCGTTTGCAGGTAACTGCGAATAAGTAGTGCTGTTTACCTGGTTGAATTTGGTTACCGCAGCTGTATCTACAGCCAGGGTTACTACCACATCTTGTGAAGGTGCGTTAGGCGCAGCATAATTTACCCATACAAAATAATCTGAAGGTGTAGTACCAACAGTGAAAGATGCTGCTATTGAGTTTCCACCTCCGTTACCTGCAGATGAACCGATAGGTAATTCAATAACAGGTTTATTCTGGGTGAAATCTGGCTGCGTATTGTCTTTAAGACAAGAAGCAAGGCAGCTGATCAAGGCCATACCTGAAATAAAGGTATATAAAGATATTTTTTTCATTATAATATATTTATTTTAATGGTTATGAAGCTATCATCAGCTTATTGATCACGATTTGTAAGCGGTAGGCTGATGATGGTTTCAATTGAATGTATTTGCTTTTAAGACTCTTGTTCATGTAAGGTTAGTTTACATCCCAGAAAATCCTGGAAGTAAACTGGCTGATCGTTCCCTGTGCTAGTACATTGTCCGGGTTATAGTTATACTCGCTTTGCGGATAAAGTAAACGCACCGGTATTTTACGTACTGTAGCAGCTGGGTTATTAGATATAGGTACATCGGCTGGAATGTTCAGTCTTCTGTAATCCGACCATGCTTCAATATCATTGATTCCGTTCATGGCTGCCCATTTCTGCGTCATGATAAAAGTAATTTTATCTGTAGTCGCTAAATCCCAGCTGCTGATCGGGCTTGCGGTTAGATAATCTGCCGCACTTCCTGCACCTAAATAAGTAAAGTTCTGTTGTACTGCCGATTCATATAAACCACGTGCATCTGCAGTAATGAAATTACGCTGAGCCGCTTCTGCCTGTAAGAACAAACCTTCAAAGTCAGTTAACAGGTATTGTGTCTGCGCTGCTGACTGTAATAATCCTACTCCGATTTGCGATTTAAATTGAGGACTGTCATCAGTTGTTGCAGTTGGTCCGAAAGGACTGCCTGAATAACCTGTTCCCGCACCATCATTGATCGTAGTATATAATTGTCCTAACCTCGGATCGCTATTGCCCTGGTAAAAGTTAAGTCCGTAGGTGCTGGCGATAAAATAACGGTGATTATCTGTTGGTGCAGTTTTTCCAACCGGAGAGTAACCGAAAGTACCATAGAATGGATTCTGTTTTCCCGCTGAGTTATTATAACCAGGGTTAACCCCTGCGCCTTCATTAGCGGCCATATAACCCATGCCATTGGCAGTGATCTTTGCAATTTCGCTCTGAATGTAAGCCTGTCTTCCTGATATTTCAGACTGACGTAATAAAATACGCAGTTTTAAAGTATTGGCAAACCTGGCCCATTTGGCAGCGTCTCCAGCATACATGATATCATAAGCTGCATCTGCACTTGCTACTTTTCCAACATTACTTTTAAATATGTTAGCTGCAGTATCCAACTTTTTTGCAAGATCCTCATAGATATCCTGTGCCTTATCATAACTAGGTCTAATCGCCGCAGTTGATTTTAAAGCCTGGCTATAAGGTACGTTTCCATAAATATCAACCAGATTTTGAAAATCATAAACTTTCATGGTTTTAGCTACGGCCAGATAGAATTGATTATTCAAAATTACGCCTTGTTTTTCTACATAATCATAGTCTTCCAGGTTGTCGTATAAACTTGCCCATATACTTCCAACGGGGCCATAGTTTGTTGTAAACTGATAACTGCGTTCTTCAGCAAAAGCTGCAACAGCACCACTAAAATCCCAGTAGCCGATCCATGCGGCAGCAAATTGATAAAAGTTTGAAGATCCTGTCGTACTGGTGGCAGTAGTGTTTAGCGCATTGGTTAATACCAGTCCCGGAGTTACAGATGTTGGGTTATTCGGGCTGGTATTGATATTAAGATAGTCTTTCTTACATGCGCCTAATAAAAGGGTGGATGCAAGGCAAAGTGCTGTTAAAGTATTTTTCATCTTCGTGTGCATAATTATAGAGTGATAGAAGCTGTAAAACCATAAATACGTGTTGCAGGAGTTTGGTTCAGATTGTTTGAACCCTGTGCATTATCAGTAGTTGCATTAAATTCAGGATCTGAGTATACACTGTCTTTTGGTCTGAACATTAATAAATTACGTCCTACCAATGCGAAATTTGCACGTTTGATGAATTTAGTGCGTTGTAAATATTTCGCAGGGATTTCATAACCTAAAGACAGCTCGCGCAATTTCCAGAACGCTGCACTGGTTACATAATTTTGCATTACACCATAACGGGTAGTTGAGCCGGCCCAGTAATCAATTCCTCCTGAATTGGTGGTGATATTGGTATTGGGAACAAAAACTCCCGGTGAAGTTTGAATCACAGAATTAGGGTAAACAAAACGTTCACGTCCATTTGTTGCTGATCCGTAGCTGATACCGGAGAAATCCATTGTACTACCTGCACCGCTGTAAACTACACTTCCGCTGCGGTATTCCATCGTACCTGATAAAGTGAAATTACGGTAGTTTACACTGGTACTCAAACCAAGAATGTTCTTTGGTGTAGTTTGTCCGAAATCAATATTAGTAGAGCTCAATAAAGGATAACCCGTAGTAGGATCTACAATAGTTCTTCCCTGAGGGTCTTTCTGGAATCCGTTACCCATCAATTGAGGGTAAGACTGACCTGTTACGATATAGTTATTATTTCCAATGCTCAGGTTAGGTAAGCCCTGATAAAGAGAGGTAGCTTTATTGTTGTTGAAAGAGTAGTTAACACCTAAATTCCAGGTCACTCCACGGCCATCTTTACTTACGATTGGCGTACCTCTCATAGACAATTCAAAACCATAGTTTTTACCTGATCCACTATTAATTACTGCATTGGTAAAACCTGTCGCATTTGAAATGTTTATCCCAGTAGTGATCTCCTGATCTTTAGTAGTTTCCCAATAAGCAGAAGATTCCAGTGATAGTCTGTTATGGAAAAAACCCAGATCCAGTCCGATTTCATTCGACAAAGTTTGTTCCGGTTTTAAATTCGGATCATAAACAACGTTACCTACACTATAACCAGCTGTACTTCCATAAGGAAAACCACCGCCTACGCCAAATGTTGATGCCAACTGGTAAGGATTGAACTGTACCGCATAAACTTTGGCTGATCCTGCCCGGATTTTACCATAAGACAGAACGTCATTGTCTTTAAGGGATTTAAATGCTTCAGTAAAGATGAATGAAACATCCGCTGATGGATAGAAGAAAGAGCGGTTAGCTTCAGATAATCTTGAATCCCAATCGTTACGTCCTGATGCATGGAAGAATAAATAATCTTTATAGCCTAAGGTTAAGTCTCCAAAAGCACCAAGGCGTCTGTATTTCGAATTGTTTTCAGTTACGTTTGCATCACCAGAACGGTAACTGATATTGTAAAAATCAGGAATTACCAGGAAATTTGTTCCAGCATCCAGGTTTCTGGTAGATTGCTGAATGGTTTGTGCACCAGCAACAAGATTTACACTGATATTATTGAATTTCTTTTTAAAAGTAGCCAAAAAATTTCCTTCTTCACGGCTGTTGAAATTAGAATAATCATCTTCAGTTCCAGGTCTGTTTTGTGGGTTAGCAATTGCTTTACCGCTTGCAGTGGCAAAATCAGAATAACTGATTGCCTGACCAATATTTTTGCCGTTTATAGTGTAGGTAGTTATACCACCTCTAACCGTAAGATTTAACCATGGTGTTACATCGTAAGATGCCGCAAGACTTCCTAAGAAATCATCCCTGCGTTGTGTATTGCGTGATTGCTGCAATGCATAATAAGGGTTTAAACCATAATCGTTAAAATAGTTATTTAGGTTTCCATAAGTAGAATTAACATCGCTATACTGCGTTAATGGAATGTTTGCAGGTGTATTGATGATATTATTGAAAACCTGATAATTAGACTTGTCTATATTTTTTTGTGTATAATCTAAAGTATAATCAACTTTAAGTTTGTTAAAGTTATGTGATCCATTAAATCGGGCTGCTGTACGATTAGCATTGTCACCAGGTACATACCCTTTGTTATTTAACCGTTGAACGTTAATGTAAGTAGATCCTTTAGCATTACCTGTACTCAATGTCAGGTCATTCTGCTCATCGATACCTGTTCTGAAGAAATTCTCTTTTTCATTTGACTGATTAGAATAAGGAACCATCTGAATACTTCCGTCAGGAAGCGTTCTGCCGATAGGGCGAAGGCTGCCATCAAAGCGGTCACCGAAGTTCTGGTTTTCTATAGGGGTATATTGCGGAAATCCGTAAATGTCCTGTCCTGATCCGCCACCAAACTGCGTTTGCATTTTTGGAAAATAAGCCAAAACGTCAAGCTGTGTAGTGTTAGTGTATGTAATATCCATTACATCTTTAGTTCCTTTTTTAGTGGTAATGATCATTACACCGTTCGAAGCCTCAGAACCATATAAGGCAGCAGCGTTTGCACCCTTTAGAATATTTACACTTTCAACATCATTAGGATTGATAGAGTTCAGGTAAGTCAGAGGAACAACTACTCCATCCAATACCAGTAAAGCTTGGTTGTTTCCTACGAAGGATCTGTTTCCACGAAGTACAACCCTTACCTGATCACCAGCGTCAATCTGGTTATTGGTCTGTACAATCTGTAAACCTGCAACTTTACCGGATAAACCTGCTGCAAGATTGGTAGGTCTGCTTTGGGTAAGCTCTTTTGCATTCACCTGCTGTGTAGAGTATCCCAGTTCTTTAGAGGCACGTTTGATACCTAGTGCAGTTACTACTACTTCACCCAACTGAGCTGCATCTTCCACCAGTACTGCATTTAATACTGTTTTTGAAGCGATTGGAATTTCCTTACTCGTATAACCAATATAGGCAAAAACCAAAGTTCCATTAGCGTCAGGCACTTTTAGCGCGTACTTTCCGCCACCATCTGTAGTGGTTCCCAGTTTAGTACCTTTAACAAATACGCTTACACCTGGTAAAGGGTCTCCTGTATTGCTGGTTACTGTTCCGGAAACTACAATTTGCTGTTCTGCTTCTTCTCTTGTTGAAGGAGGAGTAGGCAGCATATCTAATACTACATCACCATTAATTACTTCATAATGGATATTGTGTTTAGTCAGGATGCTGTTTAAAACAGTCCTCAGACTCTCTTTTTCTGCATCTATAGTGATGAGCTGGTTAGCATCAATGAAATTCTTACTGTATACAAATTTCAGTGAGGTCATTGATGATACCTTCTTCAGTACAGATTCCAGGCTGGTGCTCTTCACTGAAAGGTTAATATACCGGTCAAGTACAACGTTCTGCGCTGTAGTATCACTGGCATAAGAAACGCCAGTAATTGCGAGAGCAATAGCTAACTGACTTAATGTGACTTTCATAATTTTAAATAAGCCAATGCGTTCTTGTAAAAATAAATTCATAAATTGGATCGTTTCTTTTGAAATAATGAGACAATAGATTCCCTGTAGGACGGCCAAGACGTTCTATTACAATAGGGATGATTTTTTAAGGATGGGAGTGTTCGTAGCACTTCTATCCCTTTTTTCCGTGAAATTTGCTGGATGTATTTATTTCTTCATATGGATGATTTTGGTTAATTGGTTGATAAAGCTTGTTTAATTGTGGTTCTTAATATGATTGTATTATCATTTCTTGCATAAGTGGTATGTACTGATTTAGAAATCAGTATTAGAATATCTGCCAGGTTTTTATCTGTAAAGTCGGCCGTTAGCTGATACTGACCTAATTTTTCACCTTCAACATCTATTTTAACATGGTAATATTTGCTCAATTGAACCGCAACAGCATTCAGTGGCGTATTTTCAAAGGAAAGATTAGCCTTATGCCATATCTGCATGTCTGAAACTGCAGGTATAGGCGCCTTTACTAAATGACGATCTGACTGCTGGTAAGTAACTTCTTCCTGGGGAAGCAGCATCACTTCTTCATGTGAAGTAACATCATAAGTTTTTAATCTGCCTTTTTCAGGTATGCTCACGGATACTTTTCCTGTTAATACCGATACTTTAGCATATCCGTCGGGCATTGACCGGATCCGAAAACTTGTACCCCAAACTGTGGTCAGTATTTTCCCGCTCGTGATCTGAAAAGGATGTGAATGGTCTTTAGTGACTTCAAAAAAAGCCTCACCTTCCATGCTTACTTCACGCAATTTTCCAAATTTGGTTGGATAACTTAATAAAGTATTCGGATTTAACCAAACCTTGCTGCCATCGGGCAGAATTTGCTTTGCAACGTTAGCTGTATGGTTACGGAAATTTATAATATTTATTTTGGCTATTGTATCCGGTTGATTTTTTCGATAAGAAATGTAATTATACAAACTTAGGATAAGGGCTATTGTAGCAGCTGCAGGCCATCGTAGCCTGGTGAAAATATTTTTTCTTTGGATGGTATGTGTTTTTTGAAGATCTGGTTCGATATCCTGATCCATTGCTTCCTGGATATATTGATCCAGTTTTCCTGCACGCATTAGGGATACAAAAATCTCCAGTTCATCGTCTGTTGATTTTTTATCGAGATATCTTTTAACTAATTTTTTGAGGTAGTCTTCTTCCATACGTCTGCTTGTACCTATAAAGACAATAAAAAAGGCAGGTAGGGTAGCTGATATTGAAAAAAAATTGAGTTTAATGCTTAGCTAAATTGTTTTACTAACGAAACATAGATAAAACAGCAATTATGAGGCTTAAAGAAATGCCAAATTCTTTTTTTATGGAAGAACTGAGTACTTTCATTGACTGAACCATGTGATTTTTCACTGCATTTCTGGAAATGTTGAGTGATTGAGCCACTTCTTCGTAAGTTTTTTGTTCTTCGCGGCAAAGTTTGAATATTTCTCTCGTTCTTGGGGGAAGGCTATTTAATGTTTTTTTTAAAAAAAGAAGATAGTCTTTATCCAGGATTTCGTCTTCCGTGGCATTTCTCAGACTCACAAAGCCAGAGATCAATTCACCAATAGCAGCTTCCGAACGAAAAACAACTTTTAGGCTATTTAAAGTATGGTTGCGTGCGGTAACAAAAAGATAGGCTTTAAATGATTTTACTTCGGTTAGATTTGATCTGCTTTCCCAGATCTTAATGAAAACTTCCTGGGTAAGATCTTCAGCCAGGGGGGCGGAGCTTACGTATTTGAGGATAAAAGTATACATAGAGCGGTTATAGAGTTCGTATAAACCTACGAAACCGCCTTCATCTCCTGCAATAAGCTGTTGCAAAAGGTCTCTCTCACTATTACCCCGGTTAATTGACAATTTATATTTTTCAGAAAGATAATTTTACCCTGGTTCTTACGTTCAAAACTAACGAAAAATAAAACAACGTTAAAATATAATTATCATTGTATCAGAAATTATATCAATAACCCCAAAAAAATGAAAGGTAATCAATGGATTAATGATAGATCAGTAATTAGATGGTTCCTAATTTGCTCGCTATTACAGCCAGCTGCACTAAGAACTATCAATCAAAATGGTAAGTAATTTCGGCTATTTAATTGATAGGTTTACAGGCTGTGGAACCTTTACATAATAACCACTTCCATTGTATGGCCTTTTCCTTGGATGGTCCATACAGGCTGAAGAGCAACAGCCCTGTAATTCACTCCCGCAATCATCACATTGGGTAATGTGCTCATTACATTCCGGATTGGCACAATTGATCATTTTTGCGCTCACTGTTCCACAGTTATAACATTTGGAAACTATGCTTGGATTGATAGTGTTAACATCTACAGCAATACGGTTATCAAATACATAACATTTTCCTTCAAAATCTTCTCCTCCGGCTTCTTTACCATATTTGATAATTCCTCCATGTAACTGATAGACATCATTAAAACCATGGTGCAACAATAAGGCGGAAGCTTTTTCACATTTAATGCCGCCAGTACAGTAAGTCAGTACTTTTTTATCTTTGTATTGTTCCAGTTCAGCTATTTTTTCCGGGAAATCCCTGAAATTCTCAATATCTAAGGTGATAGCGTTTTTGAACCTGCCGAGGCTATGCTCATAGTTAGAGCGTACATCAAGGATAATTACATCTTCCTGATCTATCATTTCTTTAAAGTCGGCCGGTTCAAGATGTTTACCTGTTCTTTCGTTAGGGTTGATGATGCTGGTATCCCTTAATCCCGAATGCACGATCTCCGATTTATAGCGGCAATGCATTTTGATGAAAGTTGGTTCTTCTACGTCATCGATCTTAAACTCTGTTTTTGCAAAACGTTCGTCGGCATGAATAGCGTCCATGTAAGCTGCACAGTCATCTTTTGCTCCTGAAACAGTTCCGTTAAGTCCCTCGTCGGCAACGATAATACGTCCTACAAGGTTTAAGGATTTACAAAATTTAAGATGATCGGCAGCAAATTGTTCTGCCTCTGCTATTGGACTATAGCAATAGTAAAGTAAAGTCTGGAATTTTTTCATAAAATTGATACCGCTGCAAACGGCGTTTAATAACTGCAAATTTAATAATTAATTCTAAAATTTAAGAATGATCTGTTTTTTTGAAGGGTACACGGATTGTAATTGTATAAAAAACAAGTAATACGCTACTTAATAAAAGCAATCCTGTACACTGGTGCAGTAATGCGTAATACCGGTACCTGGGATTAAAACTATTGAGCAGGGTAACTATTCCTAAAACTACCTGGATAACAACAAGGATTAATGGTAAAAGACGAAAGCGGGACAATACACGATTTAATTTCCATCCGGACGTTTTGCTATACATGATCAAGACCAGGATAAAAATCATATAGGCGATAAGCCTATGTATAAACTGTATGGTTAATAAGTAGGTGTTTGCAGATCCTGGGATAGGGTGCATTAACTCTGGTGGAATCAGATACCCATTTATATCCGGCCAGGTTGGTGCTGTCAACGCAGCATGGGAACCTGCCATTAACGCACCATAAAAGAGCTGTAGCAGGAGTAATGCAAAAGTAATACCTGCAATGTTTTTCGGGATAGGAGAACTGTCTACCGGTTTAACTATAATGCTGAGTCCAAATGCCATCCATAACGTATAACATAAGAGTATAACTGCGGCAATAAAATGTACAGCCAGTCGCAGGTCATCAACTCTTACCGCAGTATCATTTAAACCGCTTTTAACCATTAGCCATCCAATAATAGCTTGTAATAAACCCAGGCAAAATAATATACTCAGTTGAATAAACAGGTTACGTGTGAGCTTCTTTTTGATTACAAAAAAAATAAAGGGTATTAAAAATATGAATCCCAGCATTCTTGCCCAGTTCCTGTGCAGCCATTCCCAGAAAAATATGGATTGATAATCTGCCAGTATAAACTGAGAATTGATCACTTTAAATTGTGCGATCTGCTGGTACTGCTCAAAACTATGCTGCCATGCAGCTATATTCATAGGAGGAAGGAAGCCCAGCAAAGGCTGCCATTCCGTAATAGATAGTCCTGAGCCGGTTAAACGGGTAATTCCTCCCAGTATAATTTGTATGAAAATACAAAATGCACCGGTATAGAGCCATATTGCAAGCTGCCGGTTATCTTTATCCTTCATATATTACTCCGGAATCGGGTGTCTCATTTAATTCTATTCTGCAAAGATCCGGGATTTCCGGTTTGATCTTTTCCCATAACCATAAACATAGGTTTTCGCTTGTCGGATTTTCCAGTCCGGGTATGGTATTGAGTACCTGATGATCCAGGAGCATTATCCAGGGTTTAATCTTGTTTTTTATTTCTGTATAATCCATGATCCAGCCTGTATATATTCCAGGCTGTCCTGAGATAAATATTTTTGCTGTATAGGTGTGGCCGTGCATACCACCGCATTTATGGCCTTTTGGCACATTGGGCAGGTAATGCGCTGAATCGAAACGGAAGACCTTGTAAATAATCATTTGATGAATTTGTCCGCAAAGGTGTGGTTCTATGGAGATTCTATAAATGACGAATATCATTTTTAAGGAAGGTATATAGGAAATCACCTAACTTTTTATTTTACCATATGAATAACCAGAAATTTGTCTGCTAGCTGATCTAACTTCAATAATATAATTTCAATTTATAGTTAATGAGAAATTTAGTCGTATCGTTCAGCTATTATGTATTTCCGTCGGAGGAAGTTGAAGGCTTTTTCATTAATTACAATGAGTGTAGTCTAATTAGAATTAACCTTTAGATACTATTTAATAGAATACCAGCTTGATTGAGCCATTAACTTAACCCAACCGGATCTTGCTTTTAAACTTATGTCAGTATAGGACATCCACAACCCAAAAATCACAAGTGTTAGAATTAGTGTAAACCTATTTTAGTAAAATAACAAATTTAGTGTAAACTCTATTCAGTAATTAAATTTTGAAGCCTGTATAGTTACTTTAGGATTTTATACACTAGGTGTATAACTAATCCAGGATTAGCGATCATAAATGTATAGTTATATACGGACGAACAGGATTGAAACTTTGAGATGGTTTTGACTTCGGTTTGGGTTGGTAGGGTATTGGTAGGGTGTTGGTAGGGGATTGGTAGGGGGTTGGTTCGGGTAAGAGCCGAACCAACCCCCTAAAATAGCCGATTCAATGGGCTTTCAAGGCAAAGTTAAGGGTTAACCAAATATTTACAGCGTTGTATGATCAACAGTAGGAAAGATTTTGGAATGTTGTCACATCGCTTTGCCTGATCTTTTTAAATCTGTCCGGAAGTTTTTATGCTTGAAAAACAATGGGTTAGGGGTGTGATACAATTATATTGGTATTATTGTTTGGTGGAACCTATATTTTTCCTACTTTTGCATCCCGCTTCGGAGGAAGGGAAACAGTG
>NZ_LMUP01000006.1:323406-365388 GCF_009765875.1 Pedobacter sp. L105 | reverse complement strand
CTTACCCGAACCAACCCCGAACCAACACCCTACCAACACCCTACCAATCCCCTACCAACCCAAACCGAAGTCAAAACCATCTCAAAATGTCCTTTTCCTTATACTATACTGACATAAGTTTACATTAAGAAAGTAAATTACTAATTTGGGTTTACAATGAAATTTGTTTTTACTGCCTATGGTTTACTATGATAAATTTAATTACTGAATAGGGTTTACCTCCTGGAAAACCTTGCCATTTTAGTGTTACTAATTATTTATTTTCCGGGATTCACCTGACACGTCGCTTTTTCTTTCCCGATTTAGCCTGACGCGTGTCATACAGCACAAACAAAGCCCAGTCCAATATCACCCAATTGAATCTGAAACACTTTCTTATTTTAAGCAATTGATCAGAATGCAAACTGATCAGCTAACATCTTAGTTATTGCGGATTCATAAGATCAGTACAGTTAGGAAAATTGTTCAGTTTTACAATTTACGCGGTTCTGCCTAATTTAATGATTGGCACAATTTGAAAAATTCATAATCAAAACCAATAAATATCGTGGAGTTTCAAAGAGTTAGATTAGCTGTGTAGTGTCAAATCAGGTAGAACAACGAAATTTTTAGATAATGTCAACCTGGAATTAACATTCAGTCGGATAACTAAATGTTATCTATTTTTTACAAATTGCAATTTTTACAATCGATTACATGAGAACTAACCTGAACAACGAGCTGGCTCCCAAGCCACACTATCCCATATTAGACGGTCTCCGCGGTGTCGCAGCCATAATTGTTGTAACATTTCACCTGGCCGAGCCATTATCAACCGGTCATTTAGACAATCTCGTCAATCACGGTTATCTGGCTGTCGACCTTTTCTTTTTATTATCAGGTTTCGTGATCGGCTATGCTTACGACGATCGCTGGCATAAAATGACCGTTGGCAATTTTTTCAAACGCCGTATCGAACGTCTTCAGCCAATGGTGATTTTGGGAATGACCCTCGGCGCTATCGGATTCTATTTTACGGACTCTACGTTATGGCCGCTCATTCATACTATTCCTATGTGGAAGATGTTGCTGGTGATGCTAATCGGTTATACTATCCTGCCCGTACCTTTATCGCTTGATATACGTGGCTGGCAAGAGATGCACCCCCTGAATAGCGTGGGATGGTCATTGTTCTTTGAATATATTGCCAACATTCTTTATGCTGTCTGGATCAGGAAATTTTCCAAAACAGCATTAAGTATCTTAGTAGGCATCGCCGCTATCGCACTCGCACACCTGGCAATCACAAACGGAGATGTTGCTGGTGGCTGGACATTAAATGTGGAACAGGTAAGCATTGGGCTAACCCGTACCCTATACCCTTTCTTTTCCGGTCTGTTACTTTCACGTGTAGCGAAGCCGACTCAAATTAAAAATGCCTTTTTATACTGCAGCCTTTTAGTAGCCATCATACTTTACATGCCGCGCATTGGCGGAGCTGAGCATGCCTGGATGAACGGGATCTATGAATCTGTTTGCATTATCATCGTTTTCCCGCTTATAGTATACCTTGGCGCCAGCGGCGTGATGCAAACTCAAAGAGAGAACAGGATATGTAAATTTTTAGGTGATATCTCCTATCCGCTTTACATGGTACATTACCCGCTGGTTTATTTTTACGTTGCCTGGATCAGCAATCATAAAGGCGTAACGATTGTACAGGCATGGCCCTATGCGTTACTTATTTTAATAGGCGGGGTCGTTTTGGCCTATGCTACATTGAAATGGTATGATGAGCCAGTTCGCAAATGGTTGCGGAAAAAGCTTGCATAGGATCTGAATATGTTGAAATGATAGCCAAAAAGCGACTATCGGTAGAACAAGAACGTTTACCTTCTTTTGGGGATTCTATAGCTGTAACATTCCGTCTGCTTTAACGTCTGATAATTTAATATGGCAGCACTCCATCTCACCAACCTGACCAAAACCTACGGTAGCCATACCATACTGGAATTTGCCGAGTGGAAAATCTCTACCGGGATTTACTGGATTAAAGGCGGTAACGGAACAGGAAAAACTACCTTATTTAAAACTATTGCAGGTCAGACGCCATTCAAGGGCGAAACAGCTATTGATCAAATCTATCTGCGACAGCAACCTGTAGCTTACCGCGCTATGATCAGTTATGCAGAAGCAGAACCTCAATATCCCCCTTTTCTTACCGGGCAGGAATTATTAGATTATTACATTGCAGTAAGAAAAGCGGATCATAAAATTGCTGATAAACTTGTCGGGCAATTTAAAATGGAAGATTTCATGGGAAATAAAATCAGCAGTTATTCCAGCGGGATGCTGAAGAAACTGTCCTTGATAGCCGCATTTATTGGAGAAGTGCAGCTATATATATTAGATGAACCATTAATTACTATAGATACCGCATCGGCAGAAGTACTATATAACCTGATAAAAACCTTTCATCAGCAGGGGAAAACATTTCTGATCTCCTCACATCAGGAAATCGATCAGCATAAAATCCCATTAAATGGTATTTTTGAAATCCGCAATCACCAGCTGGCTGTATGCTAAAATTATGGATAAATACTTTTGGAAGGGAATTCTATGCACAGCATGCTGGATTCCTTCTTTTCATTTTTTATTTATTATTTGGTGCTGTACCACCCGGACAACTACTAAACTACCATATTACACTGACACTGGCAATCTGCTCTTCCCCTCTTACTATAAGCGTCTTTTTTGGACTCATAATGGCTTACGCGATAAAAAGTCTGTTCTTTATGAAACAGAGAATAGCTCATCCCTCCTATAATTTTGTACAGGTCAGCGCGATGTCAACAAAGAAAAATCAGCTGCAAAGCTGGATAGGATTATATGCCATCGTATTATGTCCCGTATTATTATATACCATAATAGTCTTCGCCATGGCTATTTTTCATGGTTACTATTACACGGCTATAATAATTTCTTTGTACATCACAATTATCCTGTATGGATTAGCAGCCTATACCTATTATAGCATTAATTATACTTTTAATCCCGCCAGGCAATTGATTGTGTTTCCAAAAATCGGTTTAAGAAAACCATACTGGACATGGCTGATATATTATGTTTTAGAAATGCAGACACTAATGTTTGTGATCTGTAAGGTTTTATCTTTTGTGCTGTTTAAAGGGATACTTTGGATGTTTGCTGATGTTGGCCTTGATATACGGGTATATCTGATCGCCTTGCTTGCTGCTATTTTATCACATAGTATGCTTATTGCTGCCCTATTAAGATTTGAAAAATCAAATCTCAGGTTTACCAACAGCCTGCCAGTCAGTAATTCAAAAAAAACCTTGTATACATTACTTTCTTTGGTTACGCTTTTTTTACCAGAATTACTCCTTTACAGCTTCACCGCAAATTTTTCTGCCGGTTTTATATTGTCAGGGATTTTCTTTGCCACAGCCGGTTTACTTACCATGTTTATGATCTTGTACCTACTGGACGACAACATGGAAAATTACCTGAAGTTCCTTTTCATTTTTGCCATCCTGAGTATGTTTTCTATCTTATCGCATCAATTTTTAATATTCAGCCTGCTGATCCTGATAGGGAGTTTAATTTACCACCGCTACCTTTATGATCACAGTAAACTATAATGGAGCACGAATCATTACCACCTCTCCGTTTTAAGATGCTGCCTGCGCAATAAAGCTTTGAGCTAAATTATAATACGCAGATGAGAGCAACAAATGTTTAAATTGTAAACGTTTTAGTAATCTTATTTTTATTTAAAGCCTTAGTTTTATGCAAGGCGATCACCAAATATATCAAATGATTAACTCCAAATCTATCAGTATGTACAAAGTCATATACCCAGGTTTTGCTGGCATTCTTATCCTCCTCTTAGCTATAGCGGGTGTTGCCCAAGGCCAGACAGTTACCCTCGATTACTATTTTAATCATGAATCCCATCATACCGCAGATGGAGATCAGCGGTATCATTACTTATGGGAAGATCATGCCAATACAGGCTTTTCTATCTGGGGAAATAGTTTTAAACAATTAGGCATGACCTTAAGGACACTTGAAACTGCACCAACCGAAGTTAATTTAAAGGGAACATCCATTTACATCATTGTAGACCCGGATAACAGCAAAGAAAGTCCTCAGCCAAACTATATTCTTGAAAAAGATGCCGTCAACATTTCAAAATGGGTTAAAGCCGGAGGCATATTGGTTATGATGGCTAACGACAGCGCCAATGTAGAACTTCCGCATTTGAACATCCTGGCAGGAAAATTCGGACTTCACTTTAATAACGATCTTCAAAATCATGTCATAGACGATGCCCATTTTAATGATGGTACTGCTATCATTACAGATATGGGAATTTTTAAAACCGCTACAAAGGTATTTCTGAAAGATGTATGCAGTATTCAACTTACAGGGGAGGCAAAAGCTGTCCTGAAATCTGCGAACGGAGCTGTGATCGCCTGCAAAACGCGATATGGTAAAGGTACTGTATTTGCCGTAGGAGATCCCTGGCTGTATAACGAATATGTAAATGGAAGATTAACAACCGGTTTTGAAAATGATAAAGCGGCAGCTGATCTCGCCTTATGGCTGAAAAAACAAATCCCTTAGTATTGTCCTGTAGCTAATAAAACCAATGTACAGGCCTCAACAGGTTCTATATTGTTTTTTCTAAGCAGCTTTTCGAGTTCGTCATTTTCTGTTCCCGGGTTAAAAATTACACGTTTAGGATTGGTTTGAAGAATATAATCAACATATTCGGATTGCAGATGCGGACCAATATATAAAGTAATGGTGTCCACTTCAGTATGGATTTCTCCCGGTTTTTCTATAGTTACGCCGGCAACTTCGCCACTTTTAATACCTACATTGATAATTGAATGACCTTTTGACTTTAATAGGTTTGCTGCACGATAAGCATATCTTGCAGGATTTGGAGTTGCACCTATAATGAGTGTGTTTTTCATCAGAATATATTTGTTTTTTCATTGGTTATGAAGCTTGCATGAGCTTATGCGTTTCTTTTTGAGAGCTGTAAGCTCATGCAGGTTTCATTGTTTATTCAGTAATTCAGCAGTATGAGCTGTGAGCTGTTATGATGACCGTAATAATCCAACAACAGTTTCGTCCAATAAAATGTTTAATTAAACTTCAGGACAGCATTTGCACAGTTAACGCCATCTATTGCAGCCGATACAATTCCTCCGGCATAACCAGCGCCCTCAGCACAAGGATATAATCCCACCACTTCAGGGTGCTGAAATGTTTCCCGGTCGCGGGGGATACGCACAGGTGAAGAGCTTCTGCTTTCTACACCTACCAATATCGCTTCATTGGTATAATAACCTTTCATTTTTTTTCCGAAAAGCGGTAACGCATTCTTTAAACTGGAAGCGATAAAATCAGGAAGCGTCTCTTTGAGCATCACACTTCTTGTGCCCGGCAGGTATGAATTTTTTGGCAGATCTGCGGAGATCCTGCTTTCCACAAAGTCTACCATTCGCTGACCAGGGGCAACTAAATTGCCTCCGCCCAAAGCAAAAGCTGTTCTTTCAATTTCCGTCTGGAAGTTCATCATCCGCAGCGGGTCATCTCCCGGAACATCTTCGAGGGTAACCTGAACTACTGTTCCCGAATTGGCGAAGGGATTATTTCTCTTTGAAGGCGACCAGCCATTGACCACAATTTCATTTTCATGGGTGGCACAGGGGGCTATAATTCCACCGGGACACATGCAAAAGGAAAACACCCCCCTGCTCCCTACCTGTTCCACCAGGCTGTAATAGGCAGGAGGTAAAAATTCACTCCTTACCGGACAGTGGTATTGTGCTGCATCAATAATCGATTGCGGATGTTCAATTCTTACGCCTAAGGCGAAAGGTTTAGCCTCTACCAGAATGCCCTTTGTATGTAATAAAGTATAAATATCTCTTGCGGAATGTCCTGTAGCTAATATAACAGCATCTGCTGTCAGGGTATGCTCATTATTAATCACCACCCCTTTTATTTTTCCAAACTCAATGATAAAATCTGTGACTTTCTGATCGAAGTGAACTTCTCCCCCAGCATTTAATATAGTTTCCCTGATGGCTGTAATAATATGAGGCAGTTTGTTGGTTCCGATATGGGGGCGGGCATCGATCAATATATCTTCTGCTGCGCCGTGCTGTACAAAAATCTGGAGCACCTTGTTGATATCACCGCGTTTATTGGAACGGGTATATAACTTTCCGTCAGAGTAAGTTCCCGCACCACCTTCTCCGTAACAATAATTGGATTCTGTATTCACAATCCCTTCTTTATTAATCAATGCGAGGTCTCTTCTGCGCTGTTTTACATCTTTTCCACGTTCCAGCACAACAGGCTTCATCCCATTCTCGATGCATTGCAATGCAGCAAAAAGTCCCGCAGGACCAGCACCTACAATGATCACCCGCTTTTTGTCGCTTACGTTCGGATAATCGAGACTAAATACTTCAGGCACCGGGGTTTCATCTACAAATACCTTTACCTGCATCCTGAAAATCACTTTCCTGGAGCGTGCATCAATGGATCTTTTCAGAATTTTATACCCGTGAATATGGGATTTTTCTATTTTTAAAACAGCAGAAAGCTGACTGATAATTTGTTCTTCCTGCTCAGCGTCCTCAGGGGCAACAGTAATTTCTATTTCTTTTTGCATAATTCTGTCAGGTTTTTATCCTGAATCGGGGCAAAGGTACAGAAATCGCAGGAATGATCTTATCTTTTGAAAAGCCCACCGCTCAATGACATTGAGAGTGTTGCTTAAAAATGATAAAAAGAGAGCGTGCTGATCGTAGTATCCGGTTACATTTTGAACAAACTTCTAATCCCTGTGATAGCAATTTGAAGACCCACACAAAATATCAGGAATGCGGAGATCCGATTGAACATCATTTCTGCATTAGACCCCATATAATTTATTATCTTTTTTGTGTTTAGATAAAATATATAAATCAATATGCACATCACAATGACAGATAAAAATATAGCCCCGGTATTGATGAGATAATCTGTCCGGTTAGTGGAAGCACTGTGTGCGCTTAAGGTGAATAATACAGAGATAGTACCTGCACCTGTAGTTACCGGGAAAGTGATAGGATAAAATAATTTATCTTCTATATCACTATAACCGGATAGCTTAGCTGCTGCCCCATCACCCGCTTTAGCGGTACCTTCTTTTTTATCTGAAGACAGGTTGTCCCATCCCATTTTACAGATCATGATCCCTCCGGCCAGTTGGATCACCGGAATAGAAATACCAAACAGCTCCAATATCCACTGTCCGGCAAATAAAGAAACTGTACAAATTGAGAAAGCATACAATGTAATTCTGTTTACAGCCATTCTTTTTTCGGCCGAATTTAGATTTGTTAGATAAGGACTGATAATAAATGCAGAGCCAATTGGGTTTACAACCGGGAATAAAGCGATAATACCTATAAAAAGCAGGTGGACAAATGAATGATAGAATGTAAACATTATCAATAGTGATGTAAATAAAAAAATGATGTATGCCTTTATATAATTGTTAACAGGCTTTTAACCTATAAAAAAAGTAAGATGAGAATTTTTGATGGTATTTAATATAAACACCTGTAAATTCTATATAGCCAGATCAGGGATAAAAGGATCATCAAACCATCAGAAAGCATGAAAACAATGGCTTTTAAAAGCCAAAATAGAGGCTTTTTACACAAAAATGTAAAAAATATAAAATAAAAGATAGATTAATTCTTTTAGAAACATTAACTTAAGCCTTTAAATTTTTATAAATCAGTATGAAAACAGAAACAAGAATTATTTACAAAATCTGTAAAATGAGCATGATTATTCTTTTATTTTCGGCAACGGGCAGCTTTGCCCAGAACCAGCAGCCAGCAATGAAATGGTTTAACCAACCCATAAAATGGGAAGGAAATGCTGGCAAACTAACTTTCACTGTTGATCCGAACACAGATTACTGGCAGGTAACCCATTACGGTTTCAAGCGTGATAATGGTCCATTTTATTACCAGGAAATGGAAGGTAATTTTGAAGCCAGTGTAAAAATTACAGGTAATTACAAAGAACTTTTTCACCAGGCCGGCTTGATGATCAGGATAGATGAGAAAAACTGGATCAAGAGCGGTATTGAATATGTAAATGGCGTTCAGAACGTAAGTGCTGTGGTAACCAGGGAAGTATCAGACTGGTCTGTAGTCCCACGTCATGATAGCCCGCCATCTGTTTGGTTAAAACTACTCAGAAAAGGAGATTACGTAGAAATCAAATATTCCTTTGATCAAAAGAATTACGATATGCTGAGACTCGCTTATTTCCCTCCCGGAGTTAAAGTACAAATTGGAGTGGTAGCTGCTGCCCCAGGCAAACAAAGCTTTCCCGTAACTTTTGAAGACTTTAAAGTAGAGGCTGTAAAATAAATTTTAATCTTCAGCATCTATTATAGCTATTCCATTTTAACAGGGCAATTTGCCCTTTTTTTATGCCCTGACCTCAAAGCACTGTAAAAGAATATTTTAACAATTTTTATAATAAAAATATTTATTTTTTTACTAAAAATTAACAAGTGGTAACATATTTAAACAATCGATTTCATATAAATGAACTACCCATTGATATAAAATTATTTAATTAGCTCATTAATACTAATAAATTCAGTTTCAAAGATCATTAAAATTAAAATATTTACAATAAATACGAATTGTAAAATATTTTTTGATTAAAAAACTAAATATAAACGAGCAAAAGTATTAATTATGTCAGACAACATTAATTTTGTAAAAGGACGCGGTATTCACCTCTACACAGATCAGCAGGAAGAATATATCGATGCGGTGTCAGGTACCTTTAATATCTCTCTGGGCTACAGTCACCCGGAACTGGTGGAAGTCCTTAAGAAACAAGTTGAAGATCTTATTCACGCTTCGTCATCATTCACAGGTGACATTGCACAGGATGTACTGGATGATATTCTGGAACAGGCCCCGGAATACATTACAGATGGATGGATGCGGGATATCATTGGCTCCACAGCCAATGAAGGCGCCATAAAGATCGCCAACAAGTACAATGGAAAAAGCGAAGTGGTAAGCCTCGCTTTGTCGCACCATGGCCAAACCCTTTTCACCACAGCCATTTCAGGAAATGCATTTCGCCGAAAGTCTTTTCCACACACCATTACCATCCAGAATGGTGTAGTTCCTGCACCTTATTGCTATCGTTGCCCTTATGGTGCAAAGGGAGCCCCTGCCTGTGGGTTTTTATGTGCGGAAGCTATTTACGACTATGCAAAATATGGAAGTTCTGACAATGTATCCTGCATGATCATTGAACCTGTGCTCGGAAATGGGGGGAATATCATTCCACCAGAGGGATATTTTGAACGGATTAAGAAGATTTGTGAGGAACTGGAAATTGTGCTGATTGCTGATGAAGTACAAACTGGCATCGGCAGAACAGGTTACATGTTTGCGAGTGAACATTACGACATACAACCAGACATCATCACACTGGCAAAAGGATTGGGCGGCATTGGTATTCCCGCCGCAGCCATACTTTTTCGCTCGCAATTTGCTGTGTTGGAGAAATTTGAACATTCATATACCTCTGGAGGCAATTTATTATCACTCGCTGCTTCGAAAAAAACTATGGAGATCGTTTCAAGGGAAGGTTTTCTGCAGAATGTTCGGGAAAACGGGAAGATTTTGGGCAAACTACTGCATCAGCTCAAAGAAGACTACGGCTATATCATTGGAGATGTAAGAGGTATAGGTTATATGTGGGGGCTGGAAATTGTAGATAAAGATGGTTTGCCTGATACAGATATGACCAACCGCCTGATTGAACTGGCCCTGCAAGATCATAAAATGATATTAAGGGGGTCCAGATATGGATTCGGCAATGTACTCAAAGTACGTCCTACGTTGACTGCTACGCAGGATGACATAGAAGAGATCTGCTACAGATTAAATAAATTATTCCGTCAACTACAACCCGAATTTCATGAAAGCAATCGTATATCATAAACCCTGGGAGATCAGGATAGAAGAAAGAGAAGAACCAGTTATCAACCACGCCGACGACGTAATTGTGGAAATCTGTGCTACAGGCATCTGCGGCACAGATCTCAGTATTATTTCAGGCGAGTATATGGCCCGTCCACAAGTCATTATCGGCCATGAATCTGCAGGGATAATTGTAGCGAAAGGCAGCAATGTTGAAAATCATCAGATAGGCGACCGGGTGATTATTGACCCGACTTTTTATTGTGGCAATTGCGATCACTGCAGAAAAGGACTGCGTAACCATTGCTTAGCCAAAGCAAATACTGAAGCCGGTGTTTCTATTGATGGCACATTTACCAAATTATTTAAAACCACCAGCCGTTTTATCTATCCGCTGAAGGATCATATACCTTTTGAGCAGGGAGCGATGTCAGAGCCACTAAGCTGCGTACTTACTGCTGTAAAAAAACTTGCCGTTAGCCCCTTCATGCGCACTGCAATATTGGGAGGAGGCCCTATAGGTTTGCTTTTTTATATCGCCCTTAAGGAACACGGTATAAAAGAAGGGGTAATCTATGAATCTTCGGAAAGCAGGATAAAACTAATAGAACAGCAAAATATATTAGCCAAAGGCTGGAAACTAGCTACTGAGTTTATTCCGGAAAAAAATCAGTATGACCTGATCATAGATACTACAGGCAGTCTGCTGGAAAAATCAATGCAGGCCATTGCAGATGGAGGAAAAATATCAATGATGGGTTTACGAAATAACCTGCAAACGATCAATCCAAGGGAGATCGCCGACCGCAGCATTTCTATCATCGGTTCTATTGATTCCCAGGATACGTTTAAACATGCGGTTGACCTGATCAACAGCGGAGATCTTGGTTTGGAAAAACTCATCACCAATAGCTACAGCCTGGATGATTTTAGTGATGCGCTGAAAGACCTGGGTTGCAACCTGGAAACCAAAAGCCGGACTAATGTAATCTCCAGTTTGAAGTCAATGATCACGTTATAGTTTAACAGAAAAAAATTATGAAATATATTATATTTGATATAGACGGTACTTTAACCGACACCACCACGATTGATGATTATTGCTTTACCCGGGCAATAGAAGATATTTTTAACTTCAGGAATTTTAATACAGACTACGGCCATTATGAACATACTACTGATTCAGGTATCATTAATCAGTTGTTTATAGAAAATTTGGGGCGGGCCTGTACTGAGGAAGAGAGAGACAAATTTATCAGCCATTTTTGCTCACTGTTAGAACAGGAGCACCAAAAACAGCCTGATTGTATGCGGGAGATCAGCCGCGCAGGAAAAACACTCGAAACCTTGTATCAACAAGAACATATTAGTGTTGGACTGGCTACTGGTGGATGGCGGGAATCGGCACAGTTTAAGCTGCGCTGTGCCGGCATCAATATTGAAGGCTGCGCGGCTGCATCTTTTGCACAGGATGCGATGGCCAGACATGATATTATCGCCCATACCATCAGGAAGATGGACGAAAAACATCAGCAGGAAACAGCACTATCAGATATTGTTTATATAGGTGATGGAAACTGGGATTATGAAGCAACAAAAAAGTTAGGCATTCAGTTCATCGGTATAGAAAATAAGCGGATCGCCCACTTAAATAAAATCATCAAGATTATTGATTATAATGATTTAAGCGAGCATCTTGGATGGTATGCGTAAGATGAAAGATAATAAACGGAACTTTCGCATAGCAGCCAGTGCTTTTTTTTTCATTGCCGGTCTTACTTATTCCAGCTGGGCATGCCGCATTCATGAACTGAAAGCACATTTCAGTTTAAACAATGCAGAATTGGGAAGCATATTATTTTCCCTTCCTGTAGGTTTAATGATCAGCCTGCCTGTTTCGGGCTGGATGGTGACCCGCTATGGCAGTCGTAAAATGCTGGTTATAGCGGCAGTGCTTTTCCCGTTCATCCTTTGTTGTATTGGCTTTAGTTCGCATATCTGGCAATTAATAATTGTTTTGTTCCTTTTCGGTTTCCTGAACAATGTATTTGAAATAGCGATGAATACACAGGCGGTAGGCATAGAAGCGCTCTATAAAAGATCTATCATGGCTTCTTTCCATGGACTATGGAGCCTGGCAGGATTTACAGGTGTTGCCCTGGGAACGCTCGCAATCGCACTAAACTGTCCTGTATGGCTTCACTTTTTCTTTATTGCTTTCTTGTGCTGGATATTAGTTTTCATTTTTTCGAAGTTTCTGTTGCCGGCAGACGCCATTCATGAAACACAGCCCCTTTTTGCAAAACCGGATAAAACTATCCTTAAGCTGGGATTAATTGCCTTTGCAAGCCTGATTACAGAAGGTACATTATTTGACTGGAGTGGTGTATATTTTCAAAAGGTAGTTGCAGTACAAGCGTCTTTAACTACAGTAGGTTATATTGCATTTATGGGCACTATGGCGGGCGGGCGCTTTACTGCCGACCGTCTGGTTACCCGTTTTGGAATGAAACGGGTATTGCAATGCAGTGGTATCATCAGTACAACGGGCTTGTTGCTGTCTATCATTTTTCCAAATATTTACATTGCGACATTAGGCTTTTTGCTGGTGGGTATCGGCGTTTCTTCGGTAGTACCACTGGTGCTTGCCCTTGCAGGAAAGTCAAAAACCCTGCCGCCAGGAGTTGCCATCGCGGCGGTTTCAACAGTGGGTTTCCTGGGTTTCCTGATAGGACCGCCTTTGATTGGTTTTATCGCCCAGCTTACCAGCCTGCGCTGGTCGTTTGCATTGATCGCCTTATTAGGCTTTAGCACCACTTTGTTAGCATCGGGCATACAGCATAAAGATTAATTGATATACGCACGTCCGGCATCTTTTAGATGAGATGCCGGGCGTATGTATAAATAAGCTCACTTATTGCCAGATTCTATTTTTCTTTGCCCAGGTTTTAAATAGCTCAGGCCATGTACTTTCCGGTGAACCCGGAGCGCCCATTCCCCAGCCATGTCCTCCGGCAGGAAAAACATGCAACTCTGAAGGTATATTAAATTTTTGCAGTGCGCTGTACATCGAACGGCTATTCTCGATATTTGAAATCGGATCATCGGCCGCCTGTGCCAGGAAAGTTGGCGGTGTTTGTTCATTAACCAGCAATTGTGCTGAATAGGCCTTTTGCTCTGAACGAGTGGGGTTTTTTCCAATCAATTCTTTTTCCGAATGCGTGGTATTGTATGGCGGAAGCATCGTGATCACCGGATAAAGAAGGGCCACAAAATCAGGACGGGCAGAAATACGGTCAGCCCTGTCTGTAGAAGGATATAAATCTTTATCAGGCTCAGTTTCTGTCATTGCAGCCAAATGACCTCCGGCCGAAAATCCCATGATACCTACTTTATGAGAATCTATTCCGAACCTTTCGGACATACTGCGAATCAGTCGCATTGCCCGCTGTCCATCTTGGAAAGGCACATCAGTACTTCCCCATCCTTCTCCGGGTAATCTGTAAATGAGTTCAAAAGCAGTTATTCCCTGCGATTGCAGCCAAACGGCAGCAGGATTACTTTCCTTACCTATTTCGATATGGGCATATCCTCCGCCACTGATAATCAGTACAGCCATTCCGTTTGGATGTTTTGGCCTGTGCACAATTAAACGGGCCTGAGAAATATGGGTGTAAGATCCTTTATCTGAAACCCTTTCCCTTCCCCGTGGCCCGGGACCATCAGGAGGAACGCCACGCCAAAGCGGGATTTCATCAGAACCATTTGATGCGTCGGCATCTTCCCGCCTTTCCTGTCTGCCTTGCCTTCCTGGCCGGTAAGAGAATTGAGCGTAAGAGGACTGACTTACCAGGATGGTCATTCCAGCCAATAGGATCATGAAATATTTCAGCCTGAAGCTGATCATTGATTTAAATTTTAAAACCATAAGTTTAGTGATAAGAATGACGTTAAAACGAACTTATGGTTTTATTATTTCAATAACAGCATTTAACCTGCTATTTATTGAGAAATTCTGGTTTAATGTTTAATTGCAGGTAAGCCCAAAAAGGGCTCAATCTGGCAGTGCCCGGTGTGATACCTTTGGCATATTCCATACTATGGGTGGCAGCCATATACGAAAGACCCAAATCTACATTGGTAAACTTGTTCAGTTTATAGCTATTGGTTAAATCAAACTCTGTACCCAAATATTTACTTACAGCATTACCAGTCAGGTCTTTTTGATTATCAGCAAGGAAAAAATAATGGTTGGCCAGCTCTGTAGTAAATCTTTTATTAACTGAAGTAAATTTAACCTTAAGATATGGATTATTTAAACCACCTGTTGGTGAACCACTGGTTGCATAAAAATAGTCCATTGTACCCCAGAATCTATGAGGACTTCCATATAAGGGATCAAAGCGGTGACTGGTAGTAGATGTAGAAAATGAATTATTTCCGGATAGGTAATCCCACCCTGCCATGTAGCTCATCACAGCAGTTTTGTAATTTACCGATGCCGTGTATGAATAGGCACTTAGGCTGTTTCCATCTTTATCATGCCCGCCCTGGTAATAAAAACTTCCATTTAAATTCCATTGTTCATGATCGCCAAAAACAGGTTTAATAAACAATCCAGTGGTATAACGCAAATTCACTCCCGGAATGTTGAACCTTCTTCCATATACATAACCAACATCAGTACCAGCAGTATTTTTTACTGAATCCAGCTTGTATTTTGCAAACTGATCAGTTAGAAACAAGGCCGATACCAGGGTTTTATCAAACTTTTTACCGATGTAAAGAAATTGCATGGCTTTGTAGTCCTGGTTAATGGTATTGGTACCCGGTATATTGAGGAATGCAGGGCTTCCGTTTTTTGCACTGACACCTGCGCTGTTTATAAATGGTATAAAGCCAGCCGGGGTGTTCACCAGGTTTCCTTTACTGTCTTTTATCGTTGCAGGAATGTTGGCCGGTGTGTAATAGGTACCATTGTAATTGATGGCATCAGAATTTTGGTTAAAAGCACCGCCAAGATCTACCTGCCAGCCTTTCTCTATTAGCTTAAAAACAACGGCATCGTGTCTTCTGCCCTGCTGCAGCCAGTCGGCATTACCCAGCAAACGTTCGTCATCATATACCAGTTCCTGGCGACCAATTTTTACGGCAAAATAATCAAAAGGTGATTTTTTGAATGAAGTATCTTTTTTATTAGAAAGGATCAGTTCTGCCCAGGCTTCATGAACACCTAAACGGCTTCCGTCGGCATTGCTGATTGTTGACGCATCCTGGCCCCATAACCTCACATCCTGAATAGACGTATGAAAAATAAGCCTGCTGTTTTTGTAATCCAGGATAAGCCTTGTTCGCTGTGAGATAAATGCAGCATTTTTATTGGCGCTGGACTCTAAAGTACCATAACCGTCGCGGAGTTCCGCCCTGTCGCGCAGCTGTCCGGTAAAAGAAAGCTGGGCAGAAGCATTAAACGCGCAAAAGCAGGTTAATAACAACAGGACAGCACAAAATGGAGAGGGTAGATTTTTAATCATACGAGAGTTTTAGTAAATTAGATAAATAAATTTCAGGTGTTAATAAGGCGTTTACCGCTATACATTCT
Organism: Pedobacter sp. L105; assembly: GCF_009765875.1. GTDB lineage: Bacteria > Bacteroidota > Bacteroidia > Sphingobacteriales > Sphingobacteriaceae > Pedobacter. The sequence continues at coordinate 349,740 of NZ_LMUP01000006.1, read as the reverse complement.
AAATATATTATTTTTGTTACAAACACACAATTTTTTAAAAAATTAAAATAAAATGAAGCTTTTATTGATCAGTCCCCAATTTGGGTTTTAACAGAAACTTTTAAATTATATTTAAATTTTCAACTACCCTGTCAAAAAGTCCACTTTACAGAAATAAACAAGCGTTTATTTTATATTTAACCTGATCCTGTCAGTTTTTGTTCTTGAATAAGAACATGGGTATGGAAATTGAGTCCTATTGTGTAAATTAACATTGGTTAAACCAAAACTCATAAAAATGAAAAAGACAGTACTAGGAATAATTGCAGCCTTGTTCTTCACTACCCTGCTTAGCAGTTGTGGCTATAATTCAATGGTTCAGCTTGATGAAAATGTAAAAACTAAGTGGAACCAGGTAGAAACCCAATACCAACGCCGTTCTGATTTGATACCTAATCTGGTAAGCACTGTAAAAGGTGCAGCGAAATTTGAACAAAGTACATTGACGGCTGTAGTTGACGCACGTGCAAAGGCTACACAGGTTAAGGTAAGTGCGGATGACCTTACACCAGAAAAGCTGGAGAAATTTCAGGCTGCGCAAGGTCAGGTAAGCCAGGCTTTAGGTAAACTGATGGTACTTACAGAAAATTATCCTGAATTAAAGGCTACCCAACAGTTCAGCGACCTTTCTGTACAACTGGAAGGAACAGAAAACAGGATTGCCGTTGCCCGTAAAGATTTTAACGACGCAGTTCAGGATTACAATATTAAAGTAAGATCTTTCCCCAATAACCTGACTGCCGGAATGTTTGGCTTTAAGCAAAAAGCGGGCTTCCAGGCTGACGCAGGTGCGGAGAATGCACCAAAAGTACAATTTTAATTCACCGTATAATAGTTAAGGGTAATCTGTGTTTTTTAATAAAATACACATTACCCTTTATCTGTTTAATCTATAATGTTATATGTCATTCCTGAATGAACACGAACAAGACCTGATTACAACCGCCATCGCTGATGCGGAGAAACTTACATCGGGCGAGATTAGAGTTGCTGTAGAAAAGCATTGTAAAGGAGAAGCTTTTGACCGGGCGACTGCTTATTTTGATAAACTGGGTATGGATAAAACATCATTGCACCACAATGTATTGATCTATCTGGCTTATGGCGACCGTAAGTTTGCGATTATTGGTGACAAGGGCATCCATAAGGTAGTTACAGATGATTTTTGGGAAACTACAAAGATCGCTATGCAGGCTCATTTTGCCAGCGGCAGTATTGTAAACGGACTGATTGCAGGCATTAAACTTACCGGTGAAAAACTATCCATTTATTTCCCTCACCGCGATGGCGATATTAATGAACTGCCCAATAGTATTATATTTATGGACCAAAAGGAATCAAACTAAGGACAAATGAAGAAACTAATCTTAGCATTATTCCTTGCATTATTATATATAAGCGGATTTGCGCAAACCTATCCTGCTAAACCCAGCACCCTGGTAAATGATTATACGGGTACGCTTTCCGAAACACAGAAACAGCAGCTGGAAAACAAATTGGTTGCTTATGATGATTCTACTTCCACACAGATCTCTATAGCTATTTTAAAAAGTGTTGGAGAATACGATATCAATGAATATGCATTGGGCCTGGGCAGAAGCTGGGGTGTTGGCGGCGGCAAGAAGAACAATGGAATCATGATCGTGGTAGCGCTGGGCGACCGTAAGATTTCTATTCAAACCGGCTACGGACTGGAAGGGGCCATACCAGATATCATTACCAAAAGGGTTATTGAAAATGAGATCAAGCCTTCTTTTAAAGCAGGAGATTATTATGGCGGATTAGATGCGGGCACAACTGCCCTGATCAAATACGCGAAAGGTGAATATAAAAATGACAATCCTAAGGTTGCCAAACAGGATCATGGGAATGCTATATTTATCGTTTTGGTCATCATCATTATTATTGTGGTCATTATTAGCAGAGGCGGCGGCAGCGGTGGCAGCCAGGTTTTAGGAGGCCGCGGCGCAGGCAATGGCTTCTTACTGGGAATGTTACTTGGCGGCGGCCTGGGCAGAGGATCTTCTGGTAGTAACTGGGGTGGCGGAAGCGGAGATAGCGGCGGCGGCGGGTTCGGTGGATTCGGCGGTGGTAGTTTTGGTGGTGGTGGTAGCAGCGGAAGCTGGTAAGGAGGAATTATGTATAGAAGAGATTTATTAACCGCAGAGATACAAAAACTGGCACAGGCACTGGCCAGAATTATGGGATTACAGCTGGAAGGCAAGCTGGAAGAAGCAGATAATGAGCTGGAGCATACGCTGGAAGAGGAATTCGGGATTTTCCTGCCCGATCTTTTGGCCAGCAGCCTGGAAGATTTCCTCGCCTTTCTGGCTAAAAAAGATTTTTCTCCCGAAAAGCTGGACCTTTTTTCACAGCTCCTTTATTTAAAATTTGAGCCTGCAGAGGCTGCAGATAAAAATAAGTCGCTCGCAGAAAAACTGCAGGCAATCTATCAGATCCTGGAGGTAAAACACCATGTGATCAATATGATCAACCTGGGCAGACAAAAATCGGTAAAACAACATTTAAGGCTTTATTAGCTATAGCATACGAAATACAACAGATACGAATGGAAATCCTCAAATGGCAAAAGCTTTCTTCCAGATACCTGGTTAAAGAAAAGTGGGCAACTTTACGCGTAGATACCTGCAAACTACAAAACGGAACAATAAAGGACGATTATTATGTGCTTGAATACCCTGACTGGGCAAATGCAATCGCACTGACTAAAGAGAATAAACTGGTGCTGGTAAGACAGTACCGTCACGCAGCAGATATTATTTCACTGGAAGTACCAGGCGGAGTAGTTGAACCGGGAGAAGACCCCGAAGCCGGCGTTAGAAGAGAACTGCTGGAAGAAACGGGATATGCGTTTGACAGCTGTGAGCTGATCGCTACACTTTATCCAAATCCGGCTACTTCCACCAACCGTACATTCACTTACCTGATGAAGGGCGGGGTTAAAATTCAGGACCAGCATCTGGATGAACATGAGATCTTAAATGTGGAAGAATACACGATTGATGAGGTTAAACAACTTTTAGCTGATAACCAGATAGACCAGGCGCTGCATGCAGCTGCACTTTTCTATGGACTGCTAAAGCTGGAAGCAATCACATAAACCGGATTACAAATAATTTGTCTGTTTCCCGGAAGACAGTGCATTAAAAAGCCCAGACATCTAAAATGACCTGGGCTTTTTATTAAGATTTTATTCAGATTAGCTCATTTTAAGCTTCTTCTGTATATCATGTACATATCCCTTAAACTTCTTATCTGTATCGATCAGGTCTTCTACCGTTTGACAGGCATAGATTACCGTAGAGTGGTCCCTACCACCAAAAAAAGCACCGATAGTTTTGAGGGAGGATTTAGTATGGCTCTTGGAAAGGTACATCGAAATCTGACGGGCCTGTACAATTTCACGTTTCCTTGTAGGAGATTTTACCATATCAACAGGAACCTCGAAATACTCACAGACTAATTTTTGAATGTATTCCATGGAAATTTCCTTGGTGGTGTTTTTAATAAAGTTCTTTAACATCTGTTTAGCCAAAGAAAGATCTATGTCTTTTTTATTTAAGGTTGATTGTGCCAGCAGAGAAACCATAGCACCTTCCAGTTCCCTTACGTTGTTATCAATATTGTTAGCTACATATTCTACAACTTCCTGAGGAAGTTCAATTCCATCTGCATACATTTTTTTTCTGAGGATAGCGATCCGGGTTTCGAGATCCGGGATTTGAAGATCTGCAGAAAGACCCCATTTAAACCGGCTTAGTAGCCGCTCTTCTAAACCTGCTAAGTCTTTAGGCGCTTTATCTGAAGTAAGAATTACCTGTTTGCCCGACTGGTGCAGGTGGTTAAAAATATGGAAAAAGATATCCTGTGTTTTCTCTTTCCCTGCAAAGTTGTGTACATCATCCATAATGATCACATCCATTGCCTGGTAGAAATTCACAAAATCGTTAATGGTATTATTTTTCAGGGAGTCTACAAACTGCTGACAGAATTTCTCGCAGGATACATAGATCACCAGCTTATCGGACATTGTTCTTTTGATCTCATTTCCGATCGCCTGGGCCAGGTGTGTTTTACCTAAACCTACACCCCCATAAATCATCAGGGGATTAAATGAAGTCCCGCCTGGTTTTGCCGCAACAGCATAACCTGCCGAACGTGCCAGACGATTACAATCGCCCTCAATATAGTTCTCGAAAGTATAATTTGAGTTTAGCTGAGGGTCTACATTTAGTTTCTTTAGTCCCGGAATGATAAAAGGATTTTTTATATCCTTGTTGATAGAAACAGGTATGGGCATAGATTGCATTTTTGCTTCTGCACCATTCCCGTTCGAGGGCATGTTTGTGGTATAAGGAGAACCGCTATTGGAAGATTTGTCGACAACGATATTATATTCAAGCCTTCCTTCTTCGCCTAATTGCTTTTTAACTGTTTTGCGCAGGAGGCCAACATAATGTTCCTCCAGCCATTCATAGAAAAATAAACTGGGGACCTGTATGGTTAAAACCTTGCCATCCAGTTTAAGGGCAGAAATCGGTTCGAACCAAGTTTTGAAACTTTGACTCGGGATATTGTCCTTAATAATCTGTAGACAGTTTTTCCATACTTCGGTACTAGTTTTTTCCATAGATTCTATAAATGTTGATTTTAGATGACCTAAACAGCATTAAAAAAATAGCTTTTCGAGAGATCGAAGATTCAAAAAATTATCAACAAAAAAAACTAAAATTTCATTTATTTAGTAAGTACTTAGTCAGCAGTAGCATATCCCCCTTAACCTAAATTTTTTGTGTGGATAACTATTTATTAACCCTAAATTAGTACTCTCCAAAAACTTCCCGCAGTACATCTGCAATTTCTCCCAGTGTTGCATAGGCTTCCACAGCAGTCAAAATAAATGGCATTAAATTTTCTGTTGATTTTGCTGCATTTCTCAAATCAAACAGCGCTGAACTCACTTCAGGTGTGCTTCTGGTTATCCTCAATCGTTTTATCTTCTCAGTTTGTATATTTCTGACCGATTCATCAATAGTCAGCGTATCGGTAATTCCTTCCTCTTTCTGGGCAAATTTATTTACACCTACAATTATTTTGCCAACCCCTTCTACTTCCAGTTGATACTGATAAGCCGAGGCAGCAATTTCATTTTGGATATATCCATTTTCAATTGCATTTACCGACCCTCCCATGGCATCAATTTTATCGATGTACAATTGGGCCGCAGCTTCAATTTCATTGGTTAAATTCTCTACAAAAAAGGAACCGGCCAATGGATCAACAGTATCGGTTACACCACTCTCAAAAGCGATCACCTGCTGCGTGCGCAGGGCAATTTTTGCAGCAGCTTCTGTTGGTAACGACAATGCCTCATCATAACCATTGGTATGCAGCGACTGCGTGCCACCAAGCACCGCCGCCATAGCCTGATTGGTTACGCGTATGATATTGTTCATCGGCTGCTGCGCAGTAAGCGTAGAGCCGCCCGTTTGTGTATGGAACCGCAGCATCTGCGCTTTCTCATCAGTGGCCCCCAGCGATTTTGTAATATTTGCCCACATTCTTCTTGCGGCACGGAATTTCGCGATCTCCTCAAAAAAATTATTATGGCAATTGAAGAAAAAAGAAAGCCGGCGTGCAAAAATATTGATATCCAGACCTTTTTCCAGCGCAGCATTTAAATAAGCTTTACCATTGGCCAGTGTGAATGCCAACTCCTGCACTGCGGTAGAACCAGCCTCTCTGATATGATAACCGGAAATGGAAATCGTATTCCATTTGGGAACTTCATTGCTGCAGTATTCAAAAATATCGGTAATGATCCGCATAGATGGTTTTGGCGGATAGATATAGGTACCTCTTGCCGCATATTCTTTCAAAATATCATTCTGTATGGTACCTGATATCTGTCTGATATCAGCTCCCTGCTTTTTTGCAAGTGCAATGTACATCGCCAGCAGAATGGCAGCAGTGGCGTTGATGGTCATCGATGTGGTGATCTTCTCCAGCTCAATTCCATCAAAAAGTATTTCCATGTCCTGCAACGAGTCGATAGCTACACCTACTTTACCGACTTCCCCTTCAGACATTTCATGATCTGAGTCGTAGCCTATTTGCGTAGGAAGATCAAAGGCTACAGACAGCCCTGTTGTTCCCTGCTGCAGCAGGTAATGATACCGCTTATTGGATTCTTCAGCTGTGCTGAAGCCCGCGTATTGACGCATAGTCCACAAACGGCCACGGTACATATCTTTCTGAATACCCCTGGTATAGGGAAATTCACCAGGTTTCTCAGTCATCGGCGGCGCTGTGGTATAAAGGGCTTTTACCTCTATACCGGAGCTGGTGACATTTTTTTTATCTTCCATGTTAAAATAAATGGTGAATATCCTGTTTCAGCATTTCGAGCATCAACGCATAAGGACTTTCCTGTATTTCAGCTAAATGTTCCAGTACTTTTTTGCTCAGATCTGTACCCGATGCATCCTGAGGCAGCGCGGCCATTGCATTATTGATCAGGGCAATAGTATCTTCTTTTAATTTAAGCAATATATTCCAGCTTGCAGAATTAATATAGAGCTGCTGACTTACATTGTGCTGGTACTCTGATCTTATTTCGTGTAAAATGACCGATTGCAGTTCTCTTGCAGAAAAGCCCTGCTGGTTTAACCGGATAAAAAGATTGGAAGGATTAAGCCGCTCGGTAAAAATGATCAGTCTTTCGTGCGCCTGCAAGCGAAGTTGCAGCAATTGATCATTTTCGTCTTTTACCGGTGCTACAGCGTCCGGTCGCAGATATTTTTGGATATCACTTTTTATAAAAGACCAGCCAACCAATAAGGCTATCAAACCACCGGCTGCCAGAATAAGAACTTGTTCAACGAAGTATTGTAGATTCATTTTATAAATGTTAATTGCTCACAAAAATGTATTTTTATTATGAATAAATTTAATCTTGACCTCAAATTGACTATTTGTATATTTTGATCCCATACAGCTTAAACCAATTGTTATTATCTTTGTTTAAACCTTATCAGAAATATCATGAGTACAGTTGAGACAGCGTTTGCACCAGTTTCTTTTACTGAAACTGCTGTAAAAGAACTTATAAAATTAAAAGATCAGCAGGAAATTGCGGATGACTTTGGTTTGCGTGTTGGTGTTGATGGCGGCGGATGTTCAGGAATGAGCTATTTGCTGGGTTTTGACCAGAAGAAAGAAGGCGACCAGGAGTTTATCATCGATGGAATGAAGATTTTTATGAATAAAGCACACCAGATGTACCTGATAGGTATGCAGGTAGACTGGCAGGATGGCTTAAACTCAAGAGGTTTTACTTTTAGTAATCCTAATGCAGAAAGTACCTGCGGATGCGGAACAAGTTTTTCAGTCTAAGCTTTTTTCCATTTCCGTGTAACATTTTACAGGTCCCGTTGTCCTAACAGCGGGACTTTTTAGTTCCCCGCTAAATTAACCTGATCAATGACCTACACAGAAAATATAAGACTTGCACTGCAGGCGATAAAAAGTAACCGCTTGCGTACAATGCTTACCGCTTTGATTATTGCCATTGGTTTATCAGCACTGGTCGGCATTTTAACCACGCTCGATGCAGTAAAGAAAAGTATGACAGAAGCCTTTTCAAATATGGGGGCCAATTCATTTACGATCAGGAACCGGGGAACAGGTATTCGTATTGGCGGCCCCGGACAGGATGCAAAGCCGTTTAAATCTATCCGCTATGAAGATGCTGTAGCTTTTAAAAACAGACTGGCCGTTCCTGCCGATGTCACCATTAGCGTAATTGCCTCCAGGGCATCAACAGCTAAATATAATAAAGAGAAAACAAACCCTAATATCGTTGTACAGGGAATTGATGAGAATGGTTTAAAAGCCCAGGGACTCGACCTGACCCTTGGAAGAAATTTCAGCAAGGCGGAAGCCGAACAGGGCACAGATGTTTGTATCATAGGAAACGAACTTAGTAATTCCCTGTTTAAGCATGAATCCCCTACAGATAAGATCATCACCGTAGGCAGCAGCCGGCTAAAAGTTATTGGCGTACTCGGCAGTAAAGGATCAAGCCTGGGGAACAATACAGACCGTGCCGTATTTATTCCCTTGCATAAGGCTAAAGTGATCAATTCCAATGCTAACCCCTCCTATACCCTCACCATCACCGTAGCAAATAATGATCAGATGGATAATGTAATTGGAGAGGCAACTGCCGAATTTAGAAATGTACGTAAGATCAAGATCACTGAGCCCAATAATTTTGAGATCACTAAAAGTGACGCCGTAGCACAAACCCTTTTTGAAAACCTGAAATATATCGCTATTGGAGGCGTAGCTATTGGTGTAATTACCCTGATCGGAGCCTCCATAGGGTTAATGAATATCATGCTCGTATCGGTAACGGAAAGAACACGGGAAATAGGTATCAGAAAGGCAATTGGGGCTAATCCTTCAGTGATCCGGAAGCAGTTTCTGATAGAAGCCGTAGTAATCTGCCTGATGGGAGGAGCCATGGGGATCTTATTCGGTATCCTGCTTGGAAATGCCATTTCATTAGCTATGGGTGGATCATTCATTATTCCCTGGCTTTTCATCTTTGGGGGTTTTGCCTTATGTGTATTGGTTGGTATCCTATCCGGATATTACCCGGCAAGGAAAGCGTCTAAGTTAGATCCTGTGGAAGCATTACGTTACGAATAGTGGATTTCTATTTCTAAGATACGCCTAAGTGGATTATTCTCGGAGATCGTCATATTTTAAAAAAACGGATATGGTATTTCAATGCTGCCTAGCGCTGAAACGCGCTAGAAGGCATCGAAATACCATACCCGTTTTTTTATAGATTATTCTAAGGGATCTTCTATGCCACCTCGCTACAGGATCATCTTAAAAAAAGGCCCCCCCCTGTTTCAAGGCCTTCTAGCGCGTTTCAGCGCTAGGCAGTCTTGAAACAGGGGGGTCCCTTTTTAAGCGAAGCCAGAAAGCACTCTTAAGCGAGCACCAGGCAAGACGATCTATCTTGCGCTATACTGAGTCTCGTAGTATTTCTGATAGTTCCCTGAAGTAACGTTAGTCAGCCATTCTTCATTTTCCAGATACCATTCTACTGTTTTCTCCAGCCCTTCTTCAAATTGTAAGCTAGGCACCCAGTTCAGTTTTTCCTGTAGTTTAGTAGAATCTATTGCATAACGCAGATCATGTCCGGCACGGTCTGTTACATAAGTGATCAGTTTAGCCGATTCACCTGCTGTACGTCCCAGTTTTTTATCCATGATCTTACACAACAGGTTGATCAGATCAATATTTTTCCATTCATTATGGCCACCGATATTATAAGTCTCGCCAGTTTTTGCTTCATGGAAAATCACATCAATTGCACGGGCGTGATCCTCTACCCATAACCAGTCGCGAATATTCTCTCCTTTACCATAAACTGGCACCGGAAGATTATTCTTGATATTGTTGATAGCCAGCGGGATCAGTTTCTCAGGAAAATGATGTGATCCATAATTGTTAGAACAATTAGAGATCACTACATCTAAGCCATAAGTATCATGATAAGCTCTTACAAAGTGATCTGAAGAAGCTTTAGATGCCGAATATGGACTATGCGGATCATAAGCGGTACTTTCTGTGAACATACCGGTATCACCTAGTGCGCCATAAACTTCATCCGTAGAAACATGATAAAACCTTTTTGTGTTGTAATCACCTTTCCAGTATTCGCGCGCTGCATTAAGCAGGTTTACAGTACCGATTACATTGGTCATCACAAATGCCGACGGATCAATAATAGAACGGTCAACATGTGATTCTGCGGCAAGATGGACTACTGCATCAAAATTTTCTTTTTCGAACAGGCTATTGATTTCTGCCGCATCTGTAATATCAGCTTTAACAAACCTATAATTTGGCTTAGCTTCAATATCAGTTAAATTAGCCAGATTGCCGGCATAAGTTAATTTATCCAGGTTTACGATTTCATAGTCGGGATATTTATTAACGAACCTACGCACTACGTGAGAACCAATAAACCCCGCACCTCCTGTAATTAAAATCTTCTTCATCTTATTTTCTTATTTTCAGGCTTTTTAATCAGCCTATGCTTATAATTCTTCCGGAAGCCCTACTTCACGGGCAGCCTTTGTTAATTGGTGCTGATGCAGCTTGTCTAATATCTGATTAAATTTATCTTTTAAGTCATACTGCAGATCTTCATGCAGTTTCTGGTATTTTTTATAGAGGGCCAGCGTAGTTCTTAAAAAATATGTTTTTAGTCTTTCATTAAACTTTGCCATAGGTGAAAAAACACTTTCATTATATCCTATAGGCATATTTATTAATAAATGCAGGCGAAGTTCAACTTCTGTATCCGGGTCTTTAGTTACTTTGAAATGATGATTAACCCTACCGTTCAGTTTCCTCAGCACCAGGAGTACATCTTTAGAAGTGGACTTTTTCATCCCGTTCAAAATTTCCGCAGCTTCATCAATCTCTTCCAGTAGTGACTGATACCTTTCTGCCAGATCTGCTTCATCTTCCAGCAATTTAAAATGAAGGTGCTCAGTGAGCACCTTATCTTTTGCAATCAGACGCAACAATAGTTTATCCTTCTCTTTAGGAGGTATAGCTGTAATTGCAGCCTTAAGATCTTTATGATCCTTTAACAGCATTTAAAATGGGTTATCTTTCAAATACTTTTCCCAGTTCCATGCAGACAACATCATTTCGTTGACGTCCAGTTCTGCTGTCCAGCCAAGCTGTGCAGAGGATTTGGTTACATCACCCCATACCTGCTCTACATCACCTTCTCTTCTTGCGCCTATGGTATAGTTTAGTTTTTCTCCTGTAGAAGATTCAAAAGCCTGAATAATCTCCAGTACAGAAGAACCTTTACCTGTACCCAGGTTAAAAACTTCATAATTACCTTCTGCTTTTTTAGTTTCCAGACGTTTTATAGCTGCCACATGCGCTTTAGCTAAATCTACCACATGGATATAATCCCTGATTGCACTTCCATCGGGCGTATTGTAATCGTTTCCGTATACTGTAATCGGACCGCGTTTACCAATTGCCGATTGTGTGATAAAAGGCACCAGATTTTGTGGTACACCAATCGGCAGCTCGCCAATCAATGAAGAGGCATGTGCGCCAACCGGGTTAAAATAACGAAGTGAAATCACTTTTAGATCAGGCGTAACCGCACAAGTATCTGTAAGCATCTCTTCCGCAATCTGTTTCGTATTTCCATAAGGTGATTCCGCTTTTTTAACAGGGGCATCCTCTGTAACAGGCAGTTTATCCGGCTGACCGTAAACTGTACAGGAAGAAGAGAATACCAGATCGATCTTGCCTTTAAAAGCAGTGATCAGGTTAATTAAGGAATAGAAATTATTTCTGTAATACTTTAATGGTTGCTGTACCGACTCACCTACAGCCTTAAATGCTGCAAAATGGATCACTCCGGTAATTTCCGGATGCTGTGCTACCAGTTCTTTTACCTTAGCTTCATCACAAAGATCTATCTCAATAAATTCAGGTTTTTTACCAGTAATTGTTTCCAGCTGTGTAAGAATCTTCGGATTAGAATTTGAAAAATCATCCGCAAGAATTACATCATAACCAGCACTGATCAATTCTACTGCTGTATGAGAACCAATAAATCCGGTGCCTCCTGTAACCAATATTTTTCCCATTTATAATTAGCGGTTATAAGTTGTAAAATCTTTATGATCGTTATTAACGAGTGCTTCAGCAGGTAAACTTTTGAAATACTCATAAGTAATTTTAAGTCCTTCTGCACGGGCAACCTTAGGTTCCCAGTTCAGCAATGCACGGGCTTTAGTAATATCCGGCTGACGCTGTTTTGGATCATCAATCGGCAGGTCTTTATAAATTACCTTTTGTGTAGTTCCCGTAAGTTTGATGATCTCTTCAGCAAATTGACTGATTGTGATCTCATCAGGATTACCAATATTTACCGGCTGTGCATAATCACTTAATAATAAACGATAAATACCTTCAACCAGATCATCAACGTAACAGAAAGAACGTGTTTGTGACCCATCCCCAAAAATAGTCAGATCCTCGCCTCTTAATGCCTGTCCGATAAAAGCAGGCAATACGCGGCCGTCGTTAAGACGCATTCTCGGACCATAAGTATTAAAAATACGTACGATACGTGTTTCCAGGCCATGGAAAGTATGGTAAGCCATCGTGATGGCCTCCTGGAAACGTTTAGCTTCATCATATACACCACGTGGGCCTACAGGATTAACATTTCCCCAATATTCTTCCGGCTGTGGATTTACGTTTGGATCACCATATACTTCAGAAGTAGAAGCAATGATCATCCTGGCACCTTTGTTTTTAGCTAATCCAAGCAGGTTGTGTGTTCCCAATGAACCCACTTTTAATGTTTGGATGGGGATTTTTAAATAATCTATAGGGCTTGCAGGAGATGCAAAATGAAGGATATAATCCAGTTTGCCCGGTACATAAACATATTTAGAGACGTCATGGTGAGAAAACTCAAAATTCTCTAAAGCAAAAAGATGTTCAATGTTTTGCAGGTCGCCTGTGATCAGGTTATCCATTGCTATAACATGATAATCTTCTTTGATAAACCTGTCGCAAAGATGCGAACCCAGAAATCCGGCAGCACCGGTAATTAATACTCTTTTGCGTTCCATTAGTCTACCAATTTACGGCCAATACTGTTATAATAATATCCCAAATCGATCATTTTCTGCAGGTCGTATAAGTTACGTCCGTCAAAAATAACTTTGTTGGTAAGTTTCTCTTCGATTTTCTCGAAATCAGGATTACGGAATACCGACCATTCAGTAGCGATCAGCAGTGCATCAGCACCTTCTAAAGCATCATATTGGTTATCAGCAAATTTCACTTTATCACCAATGACTTTTTTCACATTTGGCATTCCTTCAGGATCGAAAACAGTAACAGTTGCTCCTTCGTTTACCAGTTTATCGATGATATACAAAGCTGGTGCTTCACGGATATCATCTGTTTCAGGTTTGAAGGCTAATCCCCAAAGTGCAAAATGTTTGCCTTTGATGCCATCTTTATAATATTTCAGTACTTTATCAACGATAACTGTTTTTTGTTTTTCATTGATTTCCATTACGGCTTTAAGGATAGCAAAGTCATACTTATTCTCTTCAGCAGATTTAGCCAGTGCCTGAACATCCTTAGGGAAACAAGATCCGCCATAACCTATACCTGGAAATAAGAAACGTTTACCGATCCTTTCATCAGAACCTATACCTTTGCGGACAGCATCAACGTCAGCACCAACCAGTTCACATAAATTAGCCACTTCATTCATGAAAGTGATTTTAGTAGCCAGGAACGAGTTTGCTGCATATTTTGTCAACTCTGAAGAACGCTCATCCATAAACAGGATAGGATTACCCTGACGAACATATGGCCCGTATAACTCAGCCATTAGTTTTTGTGCGCGCTCACTGCGTGTACCGATAACCACACGGTCTGGTTTCATAAAATCGTCAACAGCTACACCTTCACGTAAAAATTCAGGGTTTGAAACCACGTCAATCTGAACATCAGTGTTCTCGGTGAAAACAGCCTGTACTTTATCTGCTGTACCCACAGGAACAGTAGATTTATTCACTATAACTTTATATTCTGTAACCAGTTTAGAGATATCTTTTGCAGCACCTAAAATATAGGAAAGATCTGCAGCTCCGTCTCCTCCCGGAGGAGTTGGCAATGCCATAAATATGATTTGTGCGTCTTTAACAGCCAGCGCCAGATCAGTAGTAAAAGTTAATCTTTTTTGTTCAATGTTTCTCAAAAACAATACATCCAAACCTGGCTCATAGATAGGTATTTCACCATTCTGCATTTTGAGCACTTTTGCTTTATCAATATCAACACAAATTACGTTGTTACCTGTTTCTGCAAGACAAGTTCCTGTTACGAGTCCAACATACCCTGTTCCGATTACGGCGATTTTCATATGAATATATTTTTAATTATTAAGTAGCTAGCATAAAACTATATGTTTTCATCACACTAAAAACAGATTGATTTAACATATAATACGGAAAATTTTAATTTTAATCGAGTATCTTCGGCTAAGATAATAAATAAACCTACAAAATGCTTTGGCTTTATAATTTTGGTATTTTTTTGTACAGAATAGTCTTGTACACCGTTTCACCCTTTAACGTTAAAGCTAAATTATTTATAAAAGGCAGAGAGAATATTTTTAAAACTATAGCAAATAAGGTAGATCTCACAAAAAAACATATTTGGTTTCATTTTGCTTCTCTTGGAGAATTTGAGCAGGGAAGACCAGTTTTAGAAGAGTTAAAAAATAAATATCCCCATAAATCGATTATTATTACTTTCTTCTCCCCCTCTGGCTATGAAATACGTAAAAATTATGACCTGGCGGATGGGGTATTCTATCTTCCCCTGGATACCAGCAAAAACGCCAAAGAATTTGTTAGCCTGATTAATCCTGAAATAGTTATTTTCACAAAATATGAGTTCTGGTTCCACTATTTTAAAGCGCTAAAAGATAAAGGCATCCCACTGATTATTATTTCCGGGATCTTTAGACCTAACCAGATTTTCTTTAAATGGTACGGTGGTTTTTACCGTCATATGCTGAGCCTGGTTACCCATTTTTTTGTTCAGAATGAAGAGAGTGTAAAACTCTTAAAAGGCATTAAGCTTGAACAGATAAGCCTTAGTGGCGATACCCGTTTTGACAGGGTATCAGAAAATGCAAAGAACCCCAGGCAACTTGCCCTGATAGAAAAATTCTGCGGGGTTTCTCCTGTTTTAGTTGCCGGCAGCACCTGGCCTCAGGATGAGCTACTCCTTGCGGGATTAATTGATCAGTTCCCGGGTTGGAAATTTATTATTGCACCGCATGAGATCGATGCGGGCCATTTAGAGCAGCTACTTAAATTGATACCGGATGGATTGCGATATTCACAATTTAATGAAAACACGATTGATTTTAGGGACAAGCAGGTTCTTTTAATAGATAACATCGGGCTGCTGTCTTCTATTTATCAATATGGTCTGATAGCTTATATTGGCGGAGGTTTCGGCACAGGTATTCACAATACGCTGGAAGCCGCTGCATTTGGGCTGCCGGTAATTTTTGGGCCAAAATATGATAAATTCCAGGAGGCGAAAGACCTGATCAGTTTTGGCGCCGCGATCAGTATCAGCTCTATTGAAGAGCTGTCTGCAGCGTTTAAGACACTGCAGACAGATAAAAATGCAGGAGTTACTGCTAAAAAGTATGTGCAGGACAAAACGGGATCAACTTTACAGATCACCAATTACCTGGAGTCTTATATTTAAACGCTATGCTGATCTTTCACCATCTTTACTAATGCAGCGATCCACTGAGGATGTTCATTTAAACTGGAAACCAACTGAACTTCTTCACCACCCAGTTTTTTAAAATCTTCTCCATATTCTACAGTAACCTCATATAGTGTTTCCAGGCAGTCAGCCACAAAAGCAGGACAAAAAACAAGCAGTTTCTTTTTTCCTTTTGCAGCCAGCTCTTTTAGTACTTCACTAGTGTAGGGCTGTACCCAGGGATCTTTACCTAATCTGGATTGAAAACAAACCGAATATTGATCAGCAGGAATATTTAATCTTTCGGCAATCAGCCTCGCTGTATCATGACATTGTGCCGAATAACAAAATTTATTTACATCGGTTAATGTATTACAGCAGTTGTCTGCCTTTAGACAATGCTGACCGGAATGGTCGCATTTTTTCAGCTGGCGCTCCGGTAATCCATGAAAGCTAAATAAGATCTGATCATATGTTTCAGGGTGGTATTTTCTGGCATTATCAGCGAATGCACCAATCATCAGTTCATTATCGTGAAATGAATTTACAAAAGATACAGGTGGAATAGTTTGCCATTTCCCCACAATTTCCATTACCTTTTGAATCACAGAACCTGTACTTGCCGAAGCATACTGAGGAAACATGGGAATTACCTGGATACTTTCTACCAGGCCAGCTTTCATATTTTCCAATGCCGAAGCAATAGACGGGGTCTGATAGCGCATCGCTAATTCTACATGGTAATCGTCACCAAGTTCTTCCTGCAAAAGGGCTGCCTGTATTTTACTATAATACAACAGAGGTGAGCCATTTTCATCCCAGATCTCTTTATACAATTTTGCTGTTTTAGGACTTCGAAAAGGAACGATTACTCCTTTTACCAATAATGTTCTGCTGAACGCATTCACGTCTATTACACGTTCATCCATCAGAAATTCATCCAGATATTTTTTTACATCACTTACCTCCGGGCTGTCCGGGGTTCCTAAATTCACTAATAATACACCCTTTTTTCCCATAGTTTTATATTGAAACTTATCCAGATTACCCAGGGAAGTTTAATGCTAAAAATGAATGAATAAAATCATCTATTTAAACAAATTTCCTCATAAATGACATCACAGATCAGGTTTCGACGCAAATATACATTAAGCTAAACCCGCTAAAAAACGGCTGTGGAATAATTACTTTTTAATGATGAACAAAACCGGTTAGAACGACTCTAGCTTGGCTTTTACCTGCTCCATTAGCCACATTGGTGTGGAAGTAGCCCCGCAAATACCAATTTTATCATTTGGATTGAACCAGTTCAGATCCAATTCATCTGTACTGGAAATGAAATAAGATTCATCATTGTATTTTTTACAGACATCATAAAGTACTTTTCCATTGGAGGATTTCTTGCCCGACACAAAAATGATCCTGTCATAATTTACAACAAACTGTTCGAGGTCTTCGTAACGGTTAGAAACCTGCCTGCAAATGGTATCGTTGGCCTTCACTTCATATCCCCTGCTGAGCAACTGATCTTTGATGTGGTAGAACTTTTCTGTGCTTTTGGTTGTCTGACTGTATAAGGTAAACTTATTTGGAAGATCCATATGATCCAGTTCTGCCAGGTCCTGAAATACAATGGCATTTCCATCAGTCTGTCCCTGAAGACCAATTACTTCAGCATGACCATGTTTTCCGAAGATCAGGATCTGCTCTTTATCATCATAAGAATTTTTTATCCGATTCTGCAGTTTTAATACTACCGGACAAGAAGCATCAATTAAAATCAGGTTATTTTCTAATGCCAGCTGATAAGTTGAAGGCGCTTCGCCATGCGCCCGGATCAGTACCTTTTCATCATAAAGCTGATGTAACTGTTCGTGATCAATAATACGCAGTCCTTTATCTGTTAGACGTTTTACTTCTTCATCATTGTGAACAATATCACCCAGACAATACAAATAGTCTTCTTCGGCCAGAATATCTTCAGCCATTTCTATTGCATAAACTACACCGAAGCAAAAGCCTGAGGCTTTATCTATCGTTACGGCTAGATTGTAGGTCATAAGTTTTTGTTTAAATACTGCAGATGCTTGGTACTACAAAATTACGCAAAAAGAGTTTCATATCCCTAAGCTTATTAAATTCTTAATTTCTGCTTTTTATCAGCTGAATGCTTTTATCAAAAATTGCAGTGAGTAAGGATATCAACAGCATCAACATTTGCAGCGGATGCAGCAGGATATTCCATAACGGATGCTGCCCCGACAAAAAGGAGATCATCATCCTGGTGAGGAAAATCAATCCCACAGGAAGTATAAGCAGGCTATATTCATAGTTGAACAGCATAAATAACGGCCCTGTTACGACCAGCAGGATATATAATAAGGCCGCAAAAATATTATTGCCAAATTTCCTCAGCAGCAGCTGACCTATTTTTTGAAAAGACACAAAACCATGAGACGGGATAAACGTATAGATTAATTTATTTCCCAGTAAGGTCTCCGCCTTAAATCCTTCCTGTTTTACAGATTTAACCACTTCAAGTGCCTCTGGCAGTTTACCATTAAACCGCTGCTCCCATTCATATTTTCTATATAAAGCGGAGTCAAAGAACATGCATTGATTACTGCCTGCCGAAAATACAGGACTTGAAAATAAACGTACCAGCCTTAAAGGGGTTAAATTAAGTAGTACAAAGTTGTTGAGCGGAACAAGGCAATAATTGATAAATCCGGAGAACGATTGCGTAGGAATAATACTCAGCAATGCCAGGTTAAAAACCCTGGTCCTATAGATTAAGCTATTGATCAGCCCTTTTTTAACTATTGTATTTACGCCAAGAAAAAGAAGATAGGCCCCTGTAGTTTCTTCGGCCGGATTGATATTACCTGAGCTCTTTTTCCTCACCCTAAAACGCTGATCTTTTTTGCACAGGTCATTGATATCAATATTAATTTCTTCCGGTTTAGAATGATCAATGAAAACTTCTATGCGCTGATAATCCTGTTTTTGCAAGGCAGTCAGCAATTTCAGCAAACCATCGTTATCTGCAGTTGCATCCACCAATATGGAAACCTTATCCGTAAAATGCTTTCCGTAATTTCCCAGTTTTGGATTTGACAAAAAATTAAATACCGTTACGGAAAAGCGTAATATCAGGAATATAAGAACAACATATACAATGATGAGATTAAGCATAATCAGCTTAAATAAACACCATCCTCCTGACCTTCTACATCAAGCACCACATCTACATGTTCTTTAAGTACAGTAGCCATCTGAAGCCCTACATAATCTGTTGCAATAGGGAAAATCTTATGACTTCTGTCTACCAGTACTACAGTACGGATCTTTTTATGTGGTGTATTTAAGAAAACGCCAAAACCATAGGCCAGTGTTTTACCGCTATTGAGGACATCATCAACCAGGATGATTACTTTATTCTTCACCTTAACAGGTTCAAGATCTGTTGTCGCAGACAGCTTACTGGTATCCTTCTCCAACTCAATCTTAAACATCGTTATTTTCAGATCAGATATTTCCAATAAGATTTCCTTGAGCCTCAATGCCAGTTTATATCCTCTGTCCCAGATACCTGCCAGCACAATCTCTTTTTCATTTAAATTATCTTCCAGTATTTGATAAGCTATACGGTTGATTTTCTGCTGGATTTGTTTTTTATCTAAAATAAGTAATTGCGAATCGGCCATTTGTAATGTTTGTTAGGATACAAAAAGAAGAATTTTAAGCTTCTTAATCAAATATCCGAAAAATAATTTCAAAACGTTGCAACGTTTAACTAGCTACTGCGTCTTATTTGTATAATCTTAAAGAAAATATTGATATGAAATCATTGAATTTAATTAAGCCTGCTTTTCTTGTCCTGGTTACCTTATGCTTTACTGCCCTGTCGTTAAAAGCCCAGGTCACTAAAAATGTAGCTGTAAATAATTTTTCTGAAGTTTCCGTAAGCGCAGGAATAGAACTAATTATTAAACAAGGTACAACCGAATCTGCTAAAATTGTAGCTGACCAGGACCTGGTGAATGAAGTAGTAGTAGAAAAGACCGGAGATAGGGTAAAAGTTGGCTGGAGAGAAAATTTCCATAGAGACAACAGAACTAACAATACTACTGTAAAAGTATATATCACTTATAAAAGATTACATGATATCGCTGCCAGCAGCGGAAGTTCTATAAAAACTGAAAATATCTTAAAGACTGACCGTTTAAATGCTGAGGTATCTTCTGGTGCGAGCATAGATGGACAAATAGCCTGCGAAGATTTTGATTTGAGAACCAGCAGCGGTGCGTCTGCCGATTTAAACGGTGCTATCAAGAACCTCACCTTACAAGCGAGCTCAGGAAGTTCTGTAGATGCCCTAGGCTTAACCGCACAATATGGAAGAGTGATCACTAGTTCTGGTGCAAGCATTAAAGTCAACGTTAGCAAGTCGTTGGAGACCAACACCAGCAGCGGAAGCAGTATACGTTATAAAGGAGATCCAATGTTGAAGGACAATTCTGATCCAAAAAGATCTAATGTGAGCAGAATTTAATTAAGGCAGCAACAAACAGATTGACACTTGTAACATTTCTCCCGGGTCAGCGTCTTACCTATAATTTTAAAGAAAAAGTTTATGAAATCATTTCAACCTATCAAATTTATATATTTATTCCTGATTGCTGTAACCTTTAGTATGTCACTAAAAGCACAGGAAACGAGAAATGTAAGTGTAAAATATTTTTCTGAGATTTCTGTAAGTGCCGGAATTGAGCTGCATATTTTACAGGCAGCCTCTGAATCTGCAAAAATTGTAGCCAATGCCGATGTAATTGATGAGGTAGTGGTAGAAAAAAGTGGAAACCGCATTAATGTGGGCTGGAAAGATAATTGGGGATTTGGCAAACACCATAACAACAGAAAAGCAAAAGTATACATCACTTATAAAAACTTAAATGCGATTGCAGCGAGCAGCGGAAGTTTTCTAAAAACCGAAAATGCAGTAAAAACTAACCATCTGGATCTGAGTGTTTCTTCCGGTGCCAATATAGATGCTAAAATAGCCTGTGGAGAACTGGAATTAGAGGCTAGCAGTGGTGGATCTGTTTCATTAACAGGAATAGCCCGTCAAATGGTATTGGAGTCCAGCTCTGGTGGTACGGTAAATGCCCTTAAAGTTTCATCAGAAAATGCAAGAACTACTGCAAGCTCTGGTGGAAATATAGAGGTACACGTTTCGAAAGCACTGGAAACAACTACAAGCAGCGGCGGTACAATCCGTTATAGTGGCAATCCGTCATTAAAGGATAATTCTTCAAGAAGAACAGGTGACGTGCAAAGAATCGGTGAATAAACAGCTTTTATTATTATATAAATCCCTATTTTGTACAGAAATAGGGATTTTTGCGTTTAAATCAATTATCCGAAAACCATTCACATGAAATCATTAAATCTAATTAAGACAGCTTTGCTCCTTATGATCACGCTGTGTTTTACTATTCCTTCAGTCAACGCCCAGGAGATCAGAAATGTAGCTGTAAACGACTTTACTTCTGTTTCAGTTAATGCAGGGATAGAGTTGATCATTACACACGGAGATTCTGAATCGGCAAAGATCCTTGCGACAGACAAGCTGATAGATGAAGTATCGGTTGAACAGATTGGAACCAATGTAGATATAAAATGGATAAACCATATTGGAAGTAAAAAAGTTTGGAGAAACCGAACTGCAAAGGTTTACATTACTTATAAAAACCTTAACCACATTACTGCCAGCAGTGGAAGTTCGTTAAAAACAGAAAACACACTAACAGCAGAACATTTAGACGCAGCTGTATCTTCAGGAGCCATTATAGATGCTAACATCACATGCGGAGAATTGCAGTTACAGGCCAGCAGTGGTGCCTCAGCAACATTTAGCGGGAAAGCTGAAAAGTTAAAACTGGATTCCAGTTCAGGGAGCCTGGTAAATACCCTGGGCCTGACTACGGATTATGCCAATGTAACGGCCAGCTCTGGTGCAGCGGTTAAGCTCAATGTAACTAAAGAACTGCAGGGTATAACCAGTAGTGGTGGCAGCATTGGATATAAAGGCAGTGCCACTTTGCAGGATTTATCCGGATCCAAAAAAGGAAACGTAAAGAAAATTGATTAAAAAAGTAACCCTACCTATCGTTATTGGGTAGGGTTATCCATTAGGTCTTATCGTCTTGTTTGATAAGGATAGTAAATAAAATTAGCCCCTTCAGGAACGATTACAAATACGCACATAAATTCTTCCGGCTTTTTATAAGCTCTCAAAAACAACTCCTGTAAATCAGGTTTAATGATGCCTTTCTCCACAAATTCTTCTACCATAGAAGCCTGAATAGTCCAGTTGGTATTGAGTTCATCTTTATTCAGGATTATCTCTCCAATGGATACTTCATGCTGATGTGCAACAAATATAGGATGTTTGGAAATTCCTTCAGCAATGATCTCTATAGCGATCTCTTTTATGGATTCTTTATATAATTCCAGATCTTTTTCCAGGCTCACCAGCGGGCTAACTTTTTTATCGTCTTTTCCTCCCTCCGGCTGTTGTGGCAATAATTCTTCTATATCCATCTCTGTTTTTCTTAATTGGTATAATTATTTGATCAGATTTAATAAAACAACATTTTCTACATGTTGTGTATGCGGAAACATATCCACCGGCCTGATTCTGCTAACCTGGTATTTCTCCTTCAATAAGGCCAGATCTCTTGCCTGGGTAGCTGCGTTACAGCTTACATACACAATTTTATCTGCTTCCATCTCCAGTAAACGTTCTACAACATCAGTATGCATACCAGCCCTTGGTGGATCTGTAATCACCACATCCGGCTTTCCATGTTCAGCAATAAATTCTGTAGTGAGTATGTCTTTCATATCACCTGCATAAAAAACAGTATTATCTATACCATTCAATGCTGAATTAAATTTTGCATCTTCTATAGCTGTGGGAACATATTCTACACCAATTACCTGTTTTACGCTGCCTGCAATAAAATTGGCAATAGTTCCAGCGCCTGTATACAGGTCATAAACCAGCTCATCTCCTTTAAAACCTGCAAAGTCTTTGGTAATCTTATACAGTTCATGTGCCTGCAATGAATTGGTCTGATAAAATGACTTTGCCCCAACCTTAAATTTGAGTCCGTTCATTTCTTCAAAAATATGATCCCTTCCCGCATAGGTAATCACATCCTGATCAAATATAGTATCGTTCTTTTTCTGATTGATTATATAAAGCAGTGAAGTAATTTCAGGGAAATTCACTTTTAGATATTCCATCAACCCATCAACCTGCTCCTGTTCTACATAGGCAAAAACCACAACTACCATTACTTCTCCTGTAGAGGAGGTTCTAATAATTAAATTTCTCAGATTTCCTTCATGGTTACGAAGGTCGTAAAAACTTAAGCCAGTTCTAAGGGCGTAATCCCGCACCTGGTTTCGAAGCGTGTTGGAGGGCTCAGCCTGCAAATAACAGTGTTGTATATCCAGAATTTTATCAAAGCGCAATGGAACATGAAAACCCAGGGCATTCATTTCCAGATCATCGCGATCGGCCATATCCTGCGAATTTAGCCAGCGCTTATTGGAAAAAGTATATTCCAGTTTATTACGGTAATATTTATTTTCAGCTGAGCCCAGAATGGGTTCTATAGAAGAAATATCAATTTTTGCCAATCGCTGCAATGCAGCCTCTACATTTTTTTGTTTAAAATGCAATTGTGCATCATATTGCATATGTTGCCACTTACATCCTCCGCAAACACCAAAATGCTGACAAAAAGGATCAGTCCTTAATTCTGATGCAGTATGAAGCGTTTCAATAATAGCCTCAGCAAAATTCTTTTTCTTTTTTACGATTTTGACATCAACGATATCACCTGGAACGGCTTTATCAACAAACACAACCAGCTCATCGGCTTTAGCCACTCCTTTACCTTCTTCAGCAATATCAATAATACTCAAGTTAGGAAGGATAGTAACTGTACCCGCTTTTTTATTTCTACTCATTCTGCTGCAAAGCTAAAGCTTGTATTTAACAGTTCCTAGTTTTTAAGGACAGGTATTTCATGAGAATATAATTGTTTTTTACAGGCCATGAAAGCTGGAGCCAACTTTTTTGCCATATCAAAGCTGCGACCTCATGCCGGCTTACCAGGATATAAACTATATCCTGTAATGAAAAAATATGCCAACTAACAATTACTTACCAAAAACTTTAAGGATTAAACCAAAAATGCCTTCAACAAGATTAAAGCTTACATCAAATTTCTCCTCTACTGATATCGAAATCTCTAATATCTCTTTGCTCATGATAAACGATGTTACAAAGTAAATATAGATGATTATATACCGGAAACCAAACTAGTATACTGTGATATTCGTCATAAAATGAACAAATTTCAAAGGAAGTTTACAATGCGGCTTTAACCAGAAAGGGCAATATTTCTTTTTGAAAGCTTACGAAATTCTTGCGTACATCAGAATCGCTAACCGAGGTAAAGGCAAAAGAAAACACAATACTTTTGCTGGCCTTTAATAAAAACGCCAGCCCTTCTCTTCTGGAAGGATTATTTTTAAAGCTATCCAGGCCTAAATAGGCCGAAAGCAGTAAAGATTCAAGCTGGTCTGAAAGGTGTTTCAAAAATTCCTGTGAATTTGCATTTTCCCTGACGAAATCCCAGCCTATAAATTCATTGCAAACTGTAAAAGTAAGCCTGCAGGTTTTCATTACCAGTGCTTTAAGGTGCTCCTCTTCATCGGTAAACTGCGCTTTGTTTTTCAGGATCTCTTTTAAGTTCAGGTCCAGATAATCCATTAAAATAGCATCCAACACCTGTTCTTTGCTTTCGAAGTATTTATAGATAGTGGCCTTAGCAATCTTCGCTTTTTTAGCGATTTCATTTACACTGGTCTTATGATAACCATATTTTCGAAATAACTCCTTTGCAGCCCTAATGATGCTCTCTTTAATCTTTTCTGGTTCCATCAATTAGATATTTGTATTGAGTTTATGGTCTGGAACACACTGTATTGTTTTAACGAAATCGTAGCAGGGGCCTTTGCCGGGCTTCCGTCTTCCAGCAGGAATTTCCCTCCCGAACAGGGATCTGTAGCCGTAAAGGCTCCAGGATCTAAAACCACTGCACATCTTTTTTCAGGATTTACGGTACTGCAGCGATCAAAAGCTACATACCCTCCTGTGAGTGTTCTGTATATAATCAATCCGGCAACTCCATAACCACTAATGGTAACTGCACCTCCGGGGCTGTTTAAATTCAGCAGCCTTGGATCTGTTAATGGCAAAGTTAAATTTACTGGAACATCAGGCACAACATTACTCGACTTACCACAACTTACCAGTATTACTACCAGCATCACAAACCATGTTGCCTTACCCATATTAAATTAATGATGTTTTATACTGCTTTAGAAAACGCGCATCATTTTCCGAGAACAAACGCAGATCTTTGATCACAAACTTGAGGTTAGCAATTCTTTCGATTCCCATCCCAAAAGCAAATCCGCTATATTTTTTACTATCTATGCCACAATTTTCCAGCACATTAGGGTCTACCATTCCACAGCCCAGAATTTCTACCCAACCGCTAAATTTGCAAAACTGGCATCCCTCTCCCTTACAAATGGTGCAGGAAATATCCATTTCTGCAGAAGGTTCTGTAAAAGGGAAATAAGAGGGGCGAAAACGCACTTTAGTACCCTCTCCATAAAGCTCCTGTACAAAATAGAATAATGTTTGCTTTAGATCTGCAAAGGATACATTTTCATCTACATATAATCCTTCAACCTGGTGAAAGAAACAATGTGCCCTGGCCGAGATGGCTTCATTACGGTAAACACGCCCTGGCATTAAGGCCCTGAAAGGAGGTTTTCCTGCTTCCATCATTCTTACCTGCACGGAGGATGTGTGGGTTCTCAATGCAATATCGCCATGTTCACCGCCTTTTTTGATAAAAAAGGTATCCTGCATATCTCTTGCCGGATGTTCTTCAGGGAAATTCAATGCAGAGAAGTTATGCCAGTCATCTTCAATTTCCGGCCCTTCAGCTACAACAAATCCCAATTTACTGAATATATCCACAATTTCTCTTCTCACCAGGGCCAGCGGATGCCTTGCACCTACTTCAAAGCCTGATCCGGGAAGTGTGAGGTCTAAACCCGCATCTTTTCCGATCAGTTCACTTTTATCCTGTTCTTTAAGTGTTTGATATTTATTTTCTGCAAGCTGTTTAAATTCATTTAAAACCTTGCCAAGCGTCTTCTTTTCCTCAGGAGAGACTGCTTTAAATTCATCAAAAATATCTTTTATAATTCCTTTTGTACCCAGGAACTTTATTCTAAACTGCTCCAGTTCTTCTACATTTTCTGTAGAAAAGTCATTTATTTCAGTAGTATACTGTGTAATTTTATCTTGCAACATAATGCCAAATATACAGCTATTTCATTAATATCTTTACACAAAGAAACCGCCCCCTTTTTAAGGTGAAGGCGGTTTCCGACAAGCCAGCGTTCAGAATTAAGAAATAACCTTCAATTCTTTACCAACTTTTATAAATGCAGCAATAGCTTTGTCAAGATGATGCTGCTCATGGGCTGCAGACAGCTGCACACGAATGCGCGCCTTTCCCTGTGGAACTACAGGATAGTAAAATCCAATTACGTAAATT
Source organism: Pedobacter sp. L105 (assembly GCF_009765875.1). Classification (GTDB taxonomy): domain Bacteria; phylum Bacteroidota; class Bacteroidia; order Sphingobacteriales; family Sphingobacteriaceae; genus Pedobacter. Next base: position 323,569 of record NZ_LMUP01000006.1, on the reverse strand, counting down.
CCTTCATCAAGCATTTTTGCAGCAAATTCCTGGGCTAACTTAGCATCATATAACATCACTGGTACAATAGGATGAATCCCTTCTTTGATATCGAAACCAGCAGCAGTCATTTTTTCCCTGAAATACATTGTATTTTGTTCCAATTTATCTCTGAGTTCAGTAG
>NZ_LMUP01000006.1:0-323307 GCF_009765875.1 Pedobacter sp. L105 | reverse complement strand
CCCGCCGTAAAACCACCTGAAGCTCCACCTAAGGCTTTACCCAATGTTCCGGTAATAATGTCTATTCTGTCCATTACACCACAATGCTCATGCGTTCCTCTCCCAGTTTTACCCATAAATCCTGAGCAATGTGATTCATCAATCATCACCAGGGCGCTATATTTATCTGCCAGATCGCAAATTTTATCTAATTGTGCAATGGTTCCATCCATAGAGAAAGCACCATCAGTAACAATGATTCTGTGACGACAATCTGATGAAGCTTTTAATTGCTCTTCCAGATCTGCCATATCACTGTGTTTGTAGCGAAAGCGTTTAGCCTTACATAACCTTACGCCGTCAATTATCGAAGCGTGATTTAACTCATCTGATATAATCGCATCCTGATCATTAAAAAGAGGCTCAAACACCCCTCCGTTAGCATCAAAGGCAGCGGCATATAAAATAGTATCTTCCGTACCCAAAAAATCAGATAGCTTTTTTTCCAGTTCTTTATGCACATCCTGGGTTCCACAAATGAACCTCACAGAAGACATTCCATAACCATACTGATCAATGGCTTTTTTTGCAGCAGCAGTTACCCTTGGATCAGATGATAGTCCGAGGTAGTTATTGGCACAAAAGTTTACCACTTCCTGACCAGTACTTACTTTTATATCGGCTCCCTGAGGGGTAACAATAACCCGCTCACGTTTATATAAACCGTCTTTTTCAATTTGTTCCAATTCCTGCTGAAGAACAGGCTGTAATGTTTTATACATAATATATGAATATTGATGCCGCCAAAGTTATAAAAATATCATCTTATGGTACCAAACTATTCGAATTGCTTTTTAAAACTTGCTCTTATTATTACTCAGCGGGCAATAACCCGTTGAGTTTACGCTGCACACCAGATAAAACATCAAACATTGAACAGTTTCATTTCCCCACTCCGGAGTTGAAGAATACGGGAATTTGAAAAATAAGACTTGAATGGCAACCATAACAAATGATGTAAAACATCTGGTATTCACTTTTCAAATTCGAAACTGATGTTCTCCCAACAGTTTTGTTTAGTAAATTAACAGGGATGACTAAAAAATAATTCAATACTCATACAAGTAATTATATATATTTCCTATATTGCAATAAATTATTAAATAAAGATAACTCGTCTTTATTTAAAAAGGATATATATTAATATTTAATTTTCGTATTTAGATAAATGACTGATAATCAAAGAGAAAATTTCGGACCTAGATTAAAAGAAATCCGGTTATCGAAGAAAATGACGCTCCAGGAATTCTACAGCCCTATAGCAAAACACGTGAATAACTTCTCACCTATAGAAAACGGAGCAAGAAAGATAGGTAAAAGGCTTTCAGAGGATGTGATTCAATATTATCATATCAATGAAGTATGGCTTGCTACCGGTACAGGAAATATTTATACAGAGAAAGAACTGCGTACATACCATGAGCCAGATAATTATGAAATTGCTGAAGGAGTCCCGTTCATTAACATCAATCCAACAGACCTCTCTTCAGGAGAATTTAACCTGCTTAGGGAAAAACCTGAGTATTATGTAAATTTCAGACCATTTAACGATTGTGATGCTTATTTACCTATTTATGGTGACAGCATGTACCCGAAGTATGCAAGCGGAGAAATTATTGCAGTAAGGGAAGTGGCAAATAAGGACATTATTCAATGGGGTGAAGCTTATTTGGTAATTGCAGATGAATATGCAAACAATATTACCACGGTGAAATTATTGTTCGAACATAATTTAGATAGTAAGATTATTCTCCGCGTTTCAAATCCCAATTATAAAGGAGATACGATTTTGGACAAAGATGCGATTAAGAGGTTATTTATTGTTAAAGGGAAAATTACCAGAAATCAACTCTAATGAGTTAATTTCCAAAAGAATATTAACAAGAAAGGGATGTTCCATCCAGACACATCCCTTTTCTAACCAAATATAAACCTGTATGAACGGGTTTTTTCTTAAATGAACTCAATAAAACAATATTATTTATGAATTTTAGCCAAAAAACAGACTTAAACTCAATATAAATAATTGATTTAATGAGTATTCATGCTTACTAACAAATATTCACCAGTTATTTTGCTCAAAAATGCTAAAATTCAATCATAATTCCTAGAATATTAATAAATTTTAACACTACCACATGGAATACATCTACATTCAATAGATTAAACGCTTCTTCCTTAAAATTATTATGGTTTTTTTTCCGATTACTACTTTAACCATTCCTTAACCTCATCCACATAGCTGCTGCTGATAGGAAGTTCGGCAGAGGTTAATTTTACTTTCCTATTCTGAACTGACCTCACCTTTTTCACAGGAACGATAAAGCTGCGATGAATTCTTTTAAATTCATGTGCAGGGAGTTTCTCCAGCATTTTTTTTAGAGGCATTAAAGTAAGTACCGCAGGGAGATTATCCAGATGAATTTTGACATAGTCTTCCATGCTTTCCAGGTATTCAATGTCTTTTAGTACAATCTTAACCATCCTGTATTCTGAATGAACATAGATGCTTGCTTCTTCACTAAGGGATTGTTTATTGTTGGCATACCGGTGATAGTCGACAGCTTTATTTACAGCTTTTGAAAACTTTTCGAAATCAATTGGTTTAAGCAAATAATCGATAGCTTCCAGCTCAAATCCTTCAAAAGCAAATTGCCTGTAAGCTGTAGTAAAAATGATCATTGGTTTTCTATCCAGTGACCTGGCAAGGTCTATACCCGAGATATCTGGCATATTTATATCCAGAAAAAGAATATCTACAGTTGTTTTCTGAAGATATTCAGCACCAGAGACAGCATCTTCAAATGTTTGCAGCAGTTCCAGATCCGGAAAACGGGAGATATAAGTCCGGATGAGCTCAGTAGCCAGAGGCTCATCATCTATAGCAACGCATTTTAAAACCATAAAATGATATAAGCCTTAAAGATAGAGATTAAGAATGGAGTACCAAATCAACTGTAAACAGATGGTCATCCTTATCAATCTTCAGCACATATTTATCAGGATAAAGATAGTCCAGCCTTTTTCTCGTATTCATGATACCTATTCCCGAACGTTCCGTGGGCTGCTGATGATTAAATATCGTATTCTGACTATGAAATAAAATCTGGTCTTCGCCAACACTGATATGAATGTGAATATCTGCCTGCTCATGGTTACTCAATCCATATTTGAATACATTTTCTATAAATGTCATTAACAGCAGCGGGGATATCTGATATCCCCTTGGATCGCCGGTTACTCTATAATCCAGTGTAACCGTCTTACCTAAACGTAATTTTTGCAGATCGATAAAGTTGCCAATACAATTTAATTCACTGATTAAAGTAACGAAGTCTGCTTCAGCCTCATCTGTTACATAACGCATGATATTGGACAATTTCATAATACTCTCCGAAGTTTTTTCACTTCCTATAACAGAAAGCGTATAAATATTATTTAGGGTGTTATATAGAAAATGAGGATTAATCTGTGCCTTAAGAAAAGAAAGCTCTGCAATTGCTTTTTCTGCTTCTGCAAGAATAGCCCTTTTCTCGGTAATCTGCCATTGTTTAACAGATCTTAGTGCCATACCAAAAGCCATAATCAAAATAAAAATAAGAAGACTGGTTACATCTATTCGGTGAAATTTACCCCATTGTCTAGGACCGCCACGCCAATGCCTGTGCTCAAAATCACCCGGGACGTAACCGGGAGGAGGCATCCTGTTAAAATCGGGACGGTTATTATTAAATGGCGGAGGAACATCAGACATTTCAAATCTCTGACGAAATGCCCTTCTGCTATTCATCAAATGATCAAAGGGCCTTAAAAAGAAAACTCCAACATAGAGTAAAAGCAGACAAAGAAAATAATACAGATACTTCTTGACCAAAAAGAATTTTGGAATCAAAAAATAACAGTTGATATAGAACAATAAAATATAACACAGGCAGAACTGAAAATAAGGCCAGGTATACACTTCCGTTATCCTTCTTACTTCCTGACTATTTTCCATGATCAGCAACGGAAACATCAGGAATAGCGACCAGCCAGCGATATGCAGGATTATAGAAAATGCTTTCAGACGGAACATGTATAAATTAACGGCTATTTAATGAAACATGATATCATCTATCGGTGAATAGTAAAATTCTATAGATAAAACCTGCAATTCATTAATATATAGCTTTTATTTATTGCCCCTTGCAATGACAGGTATATGTGTATTTGCCTGATGATTTTTTTTCTTTGATATTTTATAAGTACCAAAAATTACCATAGATGCGGCCACGATTGTAAAAAGGAAGTTAAACGATCTCTTATCCATATATTTATTTAAATTATATACAAATCATCTGATGTACCGGACCCGTGCAGAAGAAATTCTGACTTAAGAAGTGCTATTGATAAAAATAGCCGGACTGATAACAGCAATGCATTGATTATTAACTCTAATATAAAATAAATTAGAATTATTTACAAATAATTTAACAGAAATTGATGGTTATTTTTGAAGCGGAGCTGAGTCATCTGCAACTATAGCCTGCCAGATCATATCTTTTAATAAAGTCAATCCTTTTTGCGCAACGGAAGAAATAAATACAGAAGGAATATTTGCAGGCAGATCTTCAGCCATTTCTGCCATCAGCTCATCATCCAGCATATCAGATTTAGTGATAGCCAGTAAATGAGGTTTCTGCATCAGCTCCGGATTATACTCCATTAATTCGTGCTTCAGAATCTCATATTCTTCGGTAATTGTTCTTTGAGTATCGGCAGGCACCATAAATAAAAGTACGGAGTTACGTTCAATATGTCGCAGAAAACGATAACCTAATCCTTTACCTTTAGATGCACCTTCAATGATACCAGGAATATCGGCCATTACAAATGATTGATTGCCGCGGTAAGAAACGATCCCAAGGTTTGGAACCAAAGTGGTAAAGGCATAATCAGCTATTTCGGGTTTCGCCGCAGTAACTACCGACAATAAGGTAGATTTACCGGCATTAGGAAAACCAACCAGGCCTACATCGGCCAAAACTTTTAGTTCAAGTACCACCCATTGTTCGGTACCAGATTCACCCGGCTGAGCGAAACGCGGCGTTTGCAGTGTAGATGTTTTGAAATGCCAGTTTCCTAACCCTCCTCTTCCGCCGGCAGTCATGATTTCTATTTGTCCGTCTTCAGTAATTTCAAACAAAGTTTCTCCTGTTTCAGCGTCCTTTGCTATAGTCCCGAGAGGAACATCCAGAAATTCGTCTTTACCGGATTTACCGGTACTGGTAGAACTAGACCCCGGGCCACCATCTGTAGCCAGAATATGCTTACGGTATTTTAAGTGAAGTAACGTCCAGAATTGCGCATTCCCCCTAAGGATGATATGCCCTCCCCTTCCGCCATCGCCACCATCAGGTCCACCTGTAGAGGTCATTTTATCACGGTGCAAATGCGAAGACCCTGGCCCACCTTTTCCGGAACGACAGCATATTTTAACATAATCTACGAAATTTGACCCCTGTGACATAACCTGTTATTTTTTCAATAAAATAGCGGGAAGAACTTACATTCGTCCCGCTATCTATATGTTTTTTTAATTAAAATTGATCAACTACTTTGCATAACTCAGCAAAAATGGCATCGATATCACCAATTCCGTTGACTTTGCTTAATTTATGCTGTGCCTCATAATAAGGCAAAACATGGATAGTTTTATTGAAGTATTCTTCAATACGTTTTTGTAATTTATCTGCCTGGTCATCAACCCTGTTTGTTAATTTCTGACGTTCGGCAATTCTTTTTGTCAGTTCTTCCTGATCAACATCAAGCGCAATTACCGCAGTGATCGCACTTCCCTTGCTTTCCAGAAATGTATCCAATGCAGCTGCCTGAGCCACTGTTCTTGGGAAACCGTCAAAAATAAACCCTTTGGTACCAGGATTTTTTTCCACTTCCTCTTCCAGCATGGCAATGGTAATTGCATCAGGAACCAACTGTCCATCCGCTATAAGCGCACTTACCTGTTTCCCCAATGAAGTTTGTTTGCTGATATGATCTCTGAAAAGATCTCCTGTAGAGATGTGAATCAATTGATAACGATCAATCAATTTCTGCGATTGGGTGCCTTTGCCTGCACCCGGTGGGCCAAAGAGAACAAAATTAAGCATTTGGGTTGTCTTTAAAAGTTTAAAAGCCTTGCTGCCTATGGCAGCAAGGCTTTCTCAATTGATTGTGCACTTGTAGGGATTCGAACCCCAAACCTTCTCATCCGTAGTGAGATGCTCTATCCAATTGAGCTACAAATGCATTTCCGTTTGTTTCGGGATTGCAAAAGTAGCATTTGGAATTGGATTTCAAAACTTTTTCTCGAATAAAAATTCAATCCGAAACTTATCCCAGTTCCCCTATCCTTCCAGAACTTTCTTAATTGCATTAAAATCAGGAAGATCACCCGCCGATTCTAAAACTTCAGCATAGATAATAGTTCCTTCTTCATCGATCACAAATGCCGCTCTTTTTGATACTCCTTTTAAATTATAGACAAATTCTTCATAAAATGCGCCATAAGCAGGAGAAGCTTCTTTATTGAAATCGGATAATAAAGGAAACTGATAAAACTGTTCTTCTTTGAACTTGGCCAGTGTAAAAGGTGAATCAACAGAGATACCCAGTACCGCAGCATTCATTCCTTCATAAAAACCAAAACTATCCCTCATGGTACAAAGCTGTGTGGTGCAGGTACCTGTAAATGCCATTGGAAAAAATTGGATCACTACTTTTTGTCCTTTGAAATCAGCTAACGTATGTTCTTTTAATTCGGAACTGAATAATTTAAAATCCGGGGCTTTGTCGCCTGCTTGTAATCCCATTATATAATATAATTAATTGTTTATAATTCTCTTTCGATCAACTGACGCTCAACTATGATCAGGCCTTCTTCAAAAGTATGCGGTGCATAACCCAGTTCTTTAATTGCTTTATCTAAGATAAACCCCGTCTTTACCGGGCGGTTCGCCGCATAGGGAATAGAACCGGAACTCACTTCCCTGATCAGTGTTTTATCTAGGTTCCAATGATCTGCTACACGATAAACCAGCTCTGAAATACTCATCATTTCGTTGCCCGATGCATTAAAAACACCATAAGCATCCTTTTCAACCGCCAGCAGACAGCAATCTGCAAGATCATCAGCCAGTGTAGGCATACGCCACTGATCGTTTACTACATTGATTGGCTCTCCTTTCTCCAATGCATTTTTAGCCCAGAGCACGATATTACTTCTATTCCTGTCGCCAATGATACCATATACAATAATGGTACGCAGAATAGCCCATTTACAGGGAGAGTTCTTAATGATTTCTTCGGCTTCCAGTTTTGTTTCCCCGTAATAACTTAAAGGATTGGGAGCATCCAGCTCGCTGTAAGGACCATTTGCCCCGTCAAAAATAAAATCTGTAGATAAATGAACGAGTTGTATATTAAATTCTTCACAAATAGAAACCAGCGTATTCACCGCATCTACATTTAGCTGATGGGCAAGGGCATGTTCTTTTTCGCACTTATCCACATTGGTTAATGCGGCAGTGTGGATGATGGCATCTGGTTTATAGTTGACGATCACTTCTCTTACCTGCACAGGATCCAGGATATCCATCTCTGCATAGTTATAACCATCAGTAACCTCAAAACGATTTAGCCCCTTAGACGTTGCGACCAGGTTAAACTGCTTTTTATCCAATATAGCCGATGTGATTTTTTGTCCGAGCAGTCCATTGCTGCCAGTAACCAATATCGTTTTCATAGAGGCTAAAGTATCGATAAAAAAACTGTGGAAAAACTTTTTATTTATATATAAATAATATATAGGAAAATCTTAGCTTTGCAAACCGAATTGCAGGCTTTAAAAGGGGCTTTAACAATTTGATATTTATAATTTTACCAAAAACAATATATGCCTAACATTGGAAAAATAGCGCAGATTATAGGACCGGTAGTAGACGTGAGTTTTGCTGACGATGCTCATTTACCTCAAATCTTCTCTGCATTAGAGATTGAAAAAGAAAACGGACAGAAGATCGTTTTAGAAGTTCAACAACATCTTGGTGAGGACCGTGTACGTGCCATTGCAATGGACTCGACCGATGGTCTGGTACGCGGCATGGCTGCAGTAGATACCGGATCTCCTATCAGAATGCCAATTGGAGATCAAATCAAAGGTCGTTTATTCAATGTTATAGGTGAAGCTATTGACGGTATCAACTCAGTTGACAAAACTGGTGGTAAGTCAATCCACAATGCGCCTCCACGTTTCGACGAACTCTCAACAGAATCAGAAGTACTTTACACAGGTATCAAAGTGATCGATTTATTAGAGCCTTATGTTAAAGGCGGTAAGATCGGTTTATTTGGCGGTGCTGGTGTGGGTAAAACAGTACTGATTATGGAGCTGGTAAATAACATTGCAAAAGCATACGCAGGTTTATCTGTATTTGCAGGTGTAGGTGAAAGAACACGTGAAGGAAATGACCTTTTACGTGAATTCATCGAATCTGGTGTAATCAACTACGGTGAAGAGTTCCTTGAATCCATGGAAAAAGGTGGATGGGACTTAAGCAAAGTTGACACAGAAAAATTAAAAGAATCTAAAGCAACACTGGTTTTTGGTCAGATGAACGAGCCTCCTGGGGCACGTGCACGTGTAGCGTTATCAGGATTAACAGTTGCCGAATATTTCCGTGATGGCGATGGTGAAGGCGCAGGAAAAGACATCCTTTTCTTCGTAGATAACATCTTCCGTTTCACTCAGGCAGGTTCTGAAGTATCAGCACTATTAGGACGTATGCCATCAGCGGTAGGTTATCAGCCTACACTGGCTACAGAAATGGGCTTAATGCAGGAACGTATTACCTCTACTAAACGCGGTTCAATTACATCTGTACAGGCTGTTTATGTACCTGCGGATGACGTTACCGACCCTGCTCCGGCAACTACATTTGCCCACCTTGACGCCACAACTTTATTATCCCGTAAAATTGCTGAGTTAGGTATCTATCCTGCTGTAGATCCATTGGATTCTACTTCACGTATCCTTTCTCCTGCTATTTTAGGCGATGAACATTACAATACTGCTCAACGTGTTAAAGAGATCCTTCAACGTTACAAAGAATTGCAGGATATTATTGCAATTTTGGGTATGGATGAATTATCTGAAGAAGATAAACTGGTTGTACACCGCGCACGTCGTGTTCAGCGTTTCTTATCACAACCTTTCCACGTAGCTGAACAATTTACCGGCTTAAAAGGTGTATTGGTTGACATTAAAGAAACCATCAAAGCATTCAACATGATTATGGATGGTGAAGTTGATGAATATCCTGAAGCAGCATTTAACTTAGTTGGTAGCATTGAAGATGCAATTGAAAAAGGTAAAAAAATACTAGCTGAAGCTAACGCTTAATATATGACATTAGAAATATTAACACCAGATAAAAAAGTCTACGAAGGTGAAGTAACAGCAGTTACTGTACCCGGCACTATGGGATCTTTTCAAATACTAAGAGACCACGCGCCGATTATTTCCACTCTGGAAGACGGACCAGTAATTGTTAAAAATAAAACGGATGAAGTGATCTTTAATATTAAAGGTGGCGTAGTAGAAGTTTTAAAAAATAAAATTATTGTTTTAGCTGAAGGTGTGGCCTAATATTTTAATCTAAAAAAAAGGGGCCATCTTAACAGACAGGCCCCTTTTTTTATGCCTATCTTCCATTGATTTTTTATACATATTTTTAAAAAAAATCAGCCGGTTAAGCATTTTTAAGAAGAAAACAGGGGAAATTATAATGCAGGCATAATACCTATACCGAATACCGAAATCATATTTGGTATAGTTGACTCCACTTTTAGAAAGGTGATTAGCCACAAATACAGAACATTGTTCTGAAATAAACAAAATATACTATATAATATTTTTTTTCATTTATTTTCATTCTGCTATTGACAGTTTGTAAAGCAAGAACTAAATTGGATTTATATAAAGATAACTAAAACAGAAACAAAATGTACGGTTCATTCTCAGCTAACCTTAATGTCATTATTAACCTGACTGACCTCCTGATTCTTCAGGATACTATGGCGCTGTAAATGAATTTTTAAATAAAATATCTGAAAGCGCCTCCAAAAGAGGCGCTTTTTTAATAAACTCAAACAAATACTGAAACCAAAATGGAATACTACGATTCAAGCACAGTGCTTTACCTTAATGGACAGTTCATCAAATCGGCTGAAGCTAAAACTGATTTGTATGGTCAGTCGATGCATTATGGATACGCTGTATTTGAAGGCATCAAATCCTATCATACACACAACGGCACCAGGATATTTAAAGCAAAGGAACATTATGACCGTTTGCAGCGCTCTGCCGAATTGATGCATATCCCTTTTCCATTTGATAAAAATGAGCTGATTAAACAGACCTATAAGTTATTAGAGAAAAATAATCTAAAAGATGCCTATATCCGTCCACTGGTTTATTGCGGTACCAACATGTCTTTATCACAGGCAACTGAATCTTCTATTGTGATTATGGCATGGGAATGGGGCGCCTACCTTGGCTGTAAATTACAAAGAGTTTGCATTTCAAGTTATCAGCGGCCTAACCCTAAATCAATTCACATCGAAGCTAAAGCCAGCGGGAATTATATCAATTCTATCCTTGCCACTACTGAAGCAAAAAATAAAGGTTTTGATGAAGCATTGCTTCTTGACATTGACAACAACGTTGCTGAGGCATCCGGCGCCAATATATTTATTGAAAAAGGCGGTAAATTATATACCCCTTCACTGGGAAGCATTTTACCCGGGATTACGAGGGCTACGGTAATCAAATTATGTAAAACACTGGATATCGACTGTATCGAAAAGAAAATATCCGTTGAGGAATTGAAAAACGCAGACAGTGCCTTTTTCTGCGGAACAGCAGCAGAAATTATAGGTATCGCTTGTATAGATGACACCATTTTTCCAGCAACCTGGACAGAAACATTAGGCGCTACCATACAACGCACCTATAAAGCATTAGTATTAGAAAAACAGAATTACGAAGTAATCATATAACAGTAAACGAAAATGTCAGAAACACCAGAATTAAACCGCTACAGTAAAACTTTTACACAAGATCCTACCCAACCAGGTGCACAAGCCATGTTATATGGAATTGGCCTGACAGATGAAGATTTTTCAAAAGCACAAGTCGGTATTGCCAGCATGGGTTATGATGGAAATACTTGTAACATGCACCTGAACGACCTTGCAAAGGTTGTTAAAGAGGGAGTGTGGAAAAATGATATGGTCGGTTTGACCTTTGGTACCATTGGTGTGAGTGATGGTATGTCTAACGGAACTGACGGCATGCGTTATTCTTTGGTTTCAAGAGATGTAATTGCCGATTCCATTGAAACGATCTGCGGCGGTCAGTATTATGATGGCCTGATTACTATTCCTGGCTGTGATAAAAACATGCCGGGCTCTATCATGGCGATGGGACGTTTAAACAGACCTTCGATTATGGTATATGGAGGTAGCATCCATTCTGGAATTTATAAAGGAAAAAAACTAAATATGGTATCTGCTTTTGAAGCGCTGGGCGAAAAATTAGCCGGCAACTTATCAGAAGAAGATTATCAGGGAATTATCCGCCATACTTGCCCAGGCGCAGGTGCTTGTGGTGGTATGTATACTGCCAACACCATGGCTTCTGCTATTGAGGCTTTGGGAATGAGTTTACCATACAGTTCATCATATCCTGCATTAAGTGAAGAAAAACAAAAGGAATGTCGTGAAGCTGGTAAAGCGATTAGGATATTACTGGAAAGAAATATTCTTCCTTCAGATATCATGACTGAAAAAGCATTTCACAATGCAATTGTAACGGTAATGGTATTGGGAGGTTCAACCAATGCGGTATTGCATTTAATTGCTATGGCCAAATCGGTAAAACTTGATTTAAACCTGGAAGATTTTCAACGCATCAGTGACAACACTCCTGTTTTGGCCGATCTAAAACCAAGCGGACAGTACTTAATGGAAGATGTTCACAATATTGGTGGTATTCCGGCAGTTTTGAAATATCTGTTAAAAGTAGGATTAATTCATGGCGACTGCCTGACCGTAACCGGAAAAACTTTAGCAGAAAATGTAGCTGACGCAATAGATCTTGATTTTGATGCTCAAAAAGTTATTTACCCGATAGAATACGCTTTAAAAACTACAGGTCACTTGCAAATGCTGTACGGTAATCTTGCTGAAAAAGGCGCGGTAGCAAAAATCAGCGGTAAAGAAGGGGAAAGATTTGAAGGCCCTGCACGTGTATTTGAAGGGGAACAAAAACTAATCGCTGGTATTCAAAGCGGAAAAGTAAAGAGAGGTGATGTGGTAGTGATTACCCATGCCGGCCCAAGAGGAGCTCCTGGAATGCCTGAAATGCTTAAGCCAACCTCTGCAATCATTGGCGCTGGTTTAGGTAAATCTGTGGCCCTCATTACAGACGGACGTTTTTCTGGTGGTACACACGGGTTTGTAGTAGGACACATTACCCCTGAAGCCTGGGACGGCGGGAACATTGGCCTGGTAAAAGACGATGATATCATTACTATTGATGCCACAAAAAACACGCTGCATTTAAACATTTCTGATGAAGAGCTGGCTTCACGCAGGGCAGCCTGGAAACAACTACCTCCACCCGTCAAAAGCGGTGTATTGTATAAATATTTGAAATTAGTAAGTAATGCCAGTGAAGGTTGTGTAACCGATGCCTACACAGATTAATTAACAAAGGCCAACATTAAAACTACGAAAATGGAAATAGTACAAGAGCAACCAGCTACATTAACAGAACCTAAAAAGACAATTCAGGTTACTGGCTCCGTTGCATTGCTGGAGGGATTAATTGCCGAAGGAACGGAAACGATCTTTGGTTATCCCGGAGGTGCCATCATGCCGATCTATGATGCCATCTATGATTATAAAGAAAAATTGAACCACATATTAGTTAGACATGAGCAATGTGCGGCACATGCGGCGCAGGGATTTGCACGTGCCTCCGGTAAAGTAGGCGTGGTATTTGCCACCAGCGGCCCTGGAGCAACCAACCTCATTACAGGATTAGCTGACGCACAAATTGACAGTACACCTCTGGTTTGTATCACCGGACAAGTTTTCGCTGCCCTTTTGGGCACGGATGCCTTCCAGGAAACAGACGTGATCAATATCAGCGCACCAGTGACCAAATGGAACTACCAGGTAACTGATGCCAGTGAGATCCCTGCAGTACTGGCTAAGGCTTTTTACATCGCGCGCAGCGGCAGACCAGGTCCTGTTTTAATCGACATTACCAAAAATGCACAAATGCAGCTTTTCGATTATGAAGGTTATACACCATGTAACCATATCCGCAGTTACCGTCCAAAACCGATTGTAAGAAACGAATATATAGAACAGGCAGCAGCATTAATTAACAGTGCCCAAAAACCATTTATCTTATTTGGACAGGGCGTTTTATTGGGAAATGCAGAGCAAGAGTTTAAAGCTTTTGTAGAAAAAAGTGGTATCCCTGCAGCCTGGACAATCCTGGGTGCCGGTGCAATCCCAACAGATCATCCATTGAACGTAGGCATGCTCGGCATGCACGGAAATTATGGTCCGAATGTACAAACTAACTCTTGTGATGTACTGATTGCCATTGGAATGCGTTTTGACGACCGCGTAACAGGAAGACTGGATAAATATGCTAAACAGGCCAAGGTTGTCCATCTGGATATTGACCCTGCAGAAATCGATAAAAATGTTAAAGCTGATGTTCCGGTTTGGGGGGATTGTAAAGAAACTTTACCGCTGCTCACCAGCCTGATCACTGAAAAAACACATGAAACATGGCTGGCTGAATTTAAAGCTTTTGAAAAAATAGAACAGGAAGAACTGATCCAGAAAGAACTGAACCCTCAACGTGGTGAATTGACCATGGGCGAAGTGATCAACCAGTTAAACATCCTCACTAAAGGTGAAGCTATTATTGTGAGTGACGTGGGTCAGCATCAAATGGTAGCCTGCAGATATGGAAAATTAAACACCACCCGCTTAAGCGTAACCAGTGGTGGATTGGGAACAATGGGCTTCGGCTTACCAGCAGCTATTGGTGCTAAATTAGGCGCACCAAACCGTACAGTAATTGCGGTAATTGGTGATGGCGGATTCCAGATGACTTTACAGGAGCTGGGAACAATCATGCAGTTTGGCGTTGATGTTAAAATTCTGATTCTTAACAATCAGTTTTTAGGTATGGTTCGTCAATGGCAGCAGTTGTTTAACGAGAAGCGTTACTCTTTCGTTGATATTACCAGTCCTGATTTCGTGAAACTGGCTGATTCCTATTCCATCAAAGGTAAAAGGGTAACAGAACGCGAAAACCTGGTTGGTTCCCTGGAAGAAATGCTAAACAATCCGGGATCATTCCTTTTAGAGGTAATGGTTGCTAAAGAACATAATGTATTCCCTATGGTTCCTCAGGGCTGTAGTGTAAGTGAAATCAGACTTAAATAATTAACAAACATGAGCAATTCCCCGGATATAGAATTAGCAAATGCTAAACAGGAATTTACCATCACGGTATATACCGAAAATCAGATCGGCATACTTAACCGTATTGCCATCATATTTTCAAGAAGAAAGATAAATATTGAAAGTCTGAACGTTTCCCCTTCTGAAATCGAACACATTCACCGTTTCAATATCCTGATTACAGAAACTGAAGAAGTAGTACGTAAACTGGCCAAACAGATTGAAAAACAGGTAGAGGTACTAAAAGTATATCACAATACAAACGAAGATATCATCTGGCAGGAAATGGCCTTATACAAACTTCCTACAGATATTGTGGCAGAAAAAGTATTGGTAGAACGCCTGTTGCGTGAAAATGGCGCCAGGGTAGTTGTGATCCGTAAAGATTACACGGTATTTGAAGCCACCGGTCACCGTTCAGAAACAGACAAACTGATAGAAGTACTGCAGCCTTATGGCCTGATAGAATTTGTACGCAGTGCAAGAGTAGCGATCATTAAAGACAGTGAAGGATTTAACAGTAAACTGAGAGATTTCGAGCGTCTTGAACCAGGAAAGGAAGTCATTGAAAATGAATTCCTTGACCAGGAAAAAAATGTATTTACCATGTAATAGCTGTTTAAGCTAAATCAAAAAACAAATAATTAAACCAACCTTAATACTCAAAAAAACAATAAAACGATGTCAAATTATTTTAACACACTACCTCTTAGAGAAAAACTAAACCAACTAGGTGTCTGCGATTTCATGGACAGTTCTGAATTTCTGGATGGTGTAAATGCATTAAAAGGAAAAAAACTGGTTATTGTAGGCTGCGGGGCACAAGGCCTGAACCAGGGTTTAAACTTAAGAGATAGTGGTTTGAATATTTCTTACACTTTGCGTAAGGAAGCTATTGAAGGTAAAAGAGATTCCTGGAAAAATGCTACAGAAAACAACTTTACTGTTGGTACGTATGAAGAGTTAATTCCGGATGCTGATGTAGTCATCAACCTTACACCAGATAAACAACATACTGCCGTAGTCAATGCCATCATGCCCCTGATGAAAAAAGGTGCTACTTTATTATATTCACATGGTTTTAATATTGTGGAAGAAGGTATGCAGATCCGTAAAGATATTACGGTAATCATGGTCGCTCCA
Source organism: Pedobacter sp. L105 (assembly GCF_009765875.1). Lineage (GTDB taxonomy): Bacteria > Bacteroidota > Bacteroidia > Sphingobacteriales > Sphingobacteriaceae > Pedobacter. The sequence goes on along the minus strand of NZ_LMUP01000006.1, from coordinate 307,530 downwards.
AAATGCCCTGGAAGTGAAGTAAGAGCTGAATATGTAAGAGGTTTTGGTGTGCCTACCTTAATTGCCGTACACCCGGAAAACGATCCTGAAGGAAAAGGTTTGGTACAGGCTAAAGCATATTGCGTTGGAACAGGCGGACACAGAGCAGGAGTATTAAAATCATCTTTCGTTGCAGAAGTGAAATCAGATCTGATGGGCGAGCAAACTATACTTTGCGGTTTACTGCAAACAGGTTCTATCCTTTCTTTTGATAAAATGATTGAAAAAGGAATTGATGCCGGTTATGCATCTAAATTGGTTCAATATGGCGTAGAAGTAATTACTGAAGCTTTAAAACAAGGCGGAATAACTGCTATGATGGATAGATTGAGCAATGTTGCTAAAATCAAAGCTTTTGAAATTTCACAGGAATTAAAAACAATTATGCGTCCGTTGTTCCAGAAACATCAGGATGACATCATGAGCGGCGAGTTTAGCCGTACCATGATGGAAGATTGGGCAGCAGGTGATAAAAACCTATTGGCATGGCGTGCTGCTACAGGCGAGACTGCTTTTGAGAAAACTCCCGCAGGTAATGTAAAAATCGGCGAGCAGGAATATTTTGATAACGCTTTATTAATGGTTGCCTTTATCAGAGCAGGTGTTGAGCTTGCTTTTGAAACTATGGTAGAAGCAGGTATTAAACCTGAATCTGCTTACTATGAATCATTACACGAAACACCACTGATTGCCAATACTATTGCACGTAAGAAATTATTTGAAATGAACAGGGTGATCTCTGATACAGCAGAATATGGCTGTTATTTATTTGATCATGCTTGTAAACCATTATTAGCAGATTTCATGACCAGAGTTGATACTGACCTGATCGGTAAAAACTTTAATGAAGGTAAAGATGGTTCAGTAGATAACAGAGCACTAATTGCAGTAAATGAAGTAATTCGCTCTCATGAAGTTGAACAGATCGGAGCTGAATTGAGAAAAGCAATGACTGCTATGAAGTCAATTAAAACAGTATAAGAAAACATAAACCTCTTGGGCTTTTTTAAGTCTAAGAGGTTCACAAAACAAAAGAAAGATGTCAAAAACATTAGTAGAAAAGATATGGGATGCACACGTTGTAAAAAGCGAAGCAGGATTTCCCGATATTCTATATATTGATACGCACTTAATCCACGAGGTTACCTCTCCACAAGCTTTTGATGGCTTACGTAAAAGAGGCTTACCAGTTTTCCGTCCGCAGCAAACTGTTGCTACTGCCGACCACAACGTGCCTACGATTGATCAGCTGAAACCGATCAAAGAAGAACTTTCACGTTACCAGGTAGACATGCTGACTAAAAACTGTGCGGAATTCGGTATTGAACTGTACGGGCTAGGGCATCCATTTCAAGGAATTGTCCATGTTATTGGTCCTGAGTTGGGCATAACCCTTCCGGGAAAAACTATGGTTTGCGGTGATAGTCATACCTCTACCCATGGAGCTTTTGGTGCAATCGCATTTGGTATCGGTACTTCACAGGTAGAGCAGGTTTTCGCTACGCAATGTTTATTGCAGCAAAAACCAAAGACCATGAAAATTGAGGTTAACGGTACTTTAGGAAAAGGCGTTGGCGCTAAAGACATTATTTTATATATTATTTCTCAAATATCTGCTGCCGGTGGTACAGGTTATTTTATCGAATATGCAGGTTCGGCAATTGAGGCTTTAAGTATGGAAGCCCGGATGACAATCTGCAATATGAGTATCGAGATGGGTGCCAGAGGCGGATTAATTGCCCCTGATCAGACTACCTTCGATTATATCAAAGGAAGGGAATTTGCCCCTGCAGGTGCTGAGTGGGACAAAGCCCTGGCTTACTGGAAAACTTTGTTCAGCGATGCTGATGCAGAATTTGATAAAGTTTTAACTTTTGAGGCTAAAGATATAACACCGATGATTACCTACGGAACCAATCCGGGTATGGGTATGGGCATTCAGGAAAATATCCCAGCCACCAATGCGCAGCCTGATAAAGAGCAATTGTCTTTTCAAAAAGCACTGGATTATATGGGTTTTGATGATGATTCTTCTTTGATCGGAAAACCTGTTGACTATGTATTTATTGGTAGCTGTACCAACTCCCGTATTGAAGATTTGCGTGAAGTAGCGGAGTTTGTAAAAGACAGACAAAAAGCCGAAAATGTAACTGTATGGATTGTTCCGGGTTCAAAACAAGTAGAACAGCAAGCTAAAAACGAAGGTTTGGATAAAATATTTGAACATGCGGGATTTCAGCTTCGTGAACCAGGTTGCAGTGCCTGTCTGGGGATGAATGAAGATAAAATTCCTGCCGGAAAATATTGTGTTTCTACTTCAAACAGAAATTTTGAAGGCCGTCAGGGTCCTAACTCAAGAACTTTACTGGTAAGTCCGCTAACCGCAGCAGCAGCTGCAATCACCGGAAGGATTACTGATGTAAGGGAAATGCTGGCTGAGGCTTAATTTCATAACCGCTAGAACAATCATTACAATGAAAAAATTCGAAAAATTAACATCGGCAATTGTGCCTTTAAATATAGAAAATATTGATACCGACCAGATCATTCCGGCCAGGTTTCTAAAAGCAACAACCCGCGAAGGTTTTGGTGAGAACCTGTTTCGTGACTGGCGCTATAACGGCGACAATACACTTAAGCTTGATTTTGTACTGAACGACCCCACCTATAGCGGCCAGATCCTGGTAGCAGGAAAAAACTTCGGTTGTGGCAGTAGCCGTGAGCATGCCGCCTGGGCTATTCAGGATGCAGGCTTTGACGTAGTGATCAGCAGTTTTTTTGCCGACATCTTTAAAGGGAATGCATTGAACAATGGCCTGCTTCCGGTACAGGTAAGTGACGATTTCTTATCGGCCATTTTTGCTGCTGTAGCTGCGAATCACAAAGCACAGCTAAATGTTGACTTAGAAAATCAAACCGTTACCATTGCAGATACAGGAGAAAGTACTGGTTTCGAAATCAATGCTTACAAAAGATCATGCCTGATTCATGGTTATGATGACATTGATTTCATCCTGAACCAAAAACATTTAATACAAGAATTCGAACAAGCAAAATAATGTCACAGCCCGTCGTCCATATCACTAACCTAATCCTAAAGTACCATCACAAACCGGTACTACAGGATCTGAACTGGATTATAAACCCAGGGGAAAACTGGTTGTTACGCGGGACCAGTGGAAGTGGTAAAACATCATTAGCGAAAGCAATTGCAGGGCTCGTCCCCTTTCAGGGTACGCTTTCAATGCATTTTGATGAGCAAAGTAAGTTGCCTGCCGTTGCACATTATGTGGCCAACTGGTTTCAGTTTACAGATTTAGAAGGTCAGTCTAATTTTTATTACCAGCAGCGTTACAATAAACAGGCAACAGAAACTACGGCTACCGTAAAAGCAGAATTAGAAGACTATGGTAAAAAACATCAGCTTCAGTTCAGTGATGCTGAGAAACTGGTTGCTGCATTAGGGTTTTCAGAATTGCTCCATTCCACATTGATCCAGCTATCAAGCGGGGAACATAAAAAATTACAATTGGTCAGGGCGTTATGGCTCAGGCCTCAGCTGCTGATCATAGACCAGCCTTATAATGGGCTGGATAAACTTTCACGCCATCATTTAAATACTTTACTGGAAGAAATTTCTGCAGCTGGAACCCAGTTGATTTTAATTAGCAATGACAGGGAATTACCTCCATCTATTCATCGCTTTGCAGAAATCAAAGATGGTCAGCTTTATGAAATAGCCGCTGATAAACATGTTTCACATTTAGATGAAACAGTGAACAGGCCAATTCCTTCATTTTTAAATGAGACTCCAGCTATTTCTGGTGACAGTGTGATCAAAATGGTTGATGTGAACATCAGCTATGGCGATAAGAAGGTATTAAAAAATATCAACTGGGAAGTTAAAGCAGGAGAAAAATGGCTGTTGCAGGGGCATAATGGTTCCGGCAAATCGACTTTGTTGAGCTTAATTACCGGCGACCATCCTCAGGCATATGCCAATAATTTTTATCTGTTTGGCAATAAAAGAGGAAGCGGAGAGAGTATCTGGGATATTAAGAAACGTATGGGTTTAATATCGCCAGAATTACACTGGTATTTTGATGCCTCGGCGACAGTAAGGCAAACTATCCTATCCGGATTTTTTGATAGTTCAGGTTTATTTTGTGAGCCTGATTACACAAAAAAAACCCAGGCGGATGAATTAATCAGCTATTTGGGACTGGATGAGTATAAAGATGTGCTGGTAAACCAGCTTCCATTAGGTAAGCAGAGGTTAGCCTTGTTAGGCCGTACCATTGTAAAGAATCCAGAGCTGCTGATACTGGATGAACCCTGCCAGGGTTTAGATCAACAACAAACACAATATTTTAACAGGCTGGTTGACGAATTGTGCAAGAATGGAACTACACTTATTTATGTAGGACACTTTGAATCGCAATTACCTGCCTGTATAGAGAAAAGAATTTTATTGGAAAACGGCGAAGTAAAATCCGTCGAAAATATATTAGAAAGCGTATCACAATGAAGAAACATATATTAGTAATTCCCGGTGACGGGATAGGACCGGAAGTTACCACCTGGGGTAAAGCCGTATTGGAACAAATTGCAACCAGCTTTAATCATGAATTTACCTATGATGAAGCCCTGATGGGACATGCTGCGATTGAAGCGACAGGCAATCCCCTGCCGGATGAAACCTTGGAAAAAGCGAAGAAAAGTGATGCCATTTTGTTTGGAGCTGTTGGTCATGCGAAATATGATAACGACCCTTCGCTAAAAGTACGTCCTGAACAGGGATTATTAAAGATCCGGAAAGAGCTAGGCTTGTATGCCAACCTGCGTCCGATCTTATTGTTTGATGAATTACTAAACGCTTCCAGTATTAAAGCCAGTATTTTGAAAGGAACTGACATTCTGTTCTTCAGGGAGCTGACAGGTGATGTTTATTTCGGAGAAAAACTAAGGTCTGAAGACAGACATACAGCTTCCGACCTGATGATCTATCATAAATATGAAGTAGAAAGAATTGCACATAAAGCTTACGAAGCAGCTATGCAGCGCGGCAGAAAATTATGTTCTGTTGATAAAGCTAACGTATTGGAAAGCTCAAGATTGTGGAGAGAAACTGTTCAGGAAATCGCTAAACAATATCCTGAAGTGGAAACTACACATATGTTTGTAGACAATGCAGCTATGCAGCTGATCAAAGATCCTAAACAGTTTGATGTGGTATTAACAGCCAATCTGTTTGGAGACATCCTTACTGATGAAGCTTCGCAGATTGCAGGTTCAATGGGTATGCTGGCCTCCGCATCTGTTGGAGACGGCACAGGATTTTTTGAACCGATACATGGTTCAGCACATGACATTACCGGTAAGAACCTGGCTAACCCCCTGGCATCTATTCTATCCGTAGCCCTGATGCTGGAAATCAGCTTCGGATTAAAAGAAGAGGCAGAATTGATCATTTCGGCAATAGACCAGGTACTGAAAGAAGGTTTCAGGACAGGTGACATTGCAGATGATACGACCAGCCCTTACAAAGTATTGGGTACTGAAGAAATGGGCAAACTTGTTTTAAAATTTATCACACAAAAAACTTACACTAACTAGAACATACTATGTTACACGATCCTAATAGAGTTTACGTATTTGATACCACCCTTCGCGATGGAGAGCAGGTACCGGGCTGCCAGTTGTCAACACCTGAAAAGGTAGAAATTGCAAAAGAACTGGAAGCGCTGGGAGTAGACGTAATTGAAGCAGGTTTTCCTATTTCTAGTCCTGGTGATTTCCAGAGTGTGGTAGAATTATCAAAAGCAGTTAATGATCCTATTATTTGCGCTTTAACAAGAGCAAACAGAGGAGACATTGATGCAGCAGTTGCCGCTTTAAAATATGCAAAACGTCCGCGTATACATACGGGTATAGGTTCGTCTGATATGCACATCAAATACAAGTTCAACAGTACCCGTGAAGATATTCTTGCCCGTGCAGTTGATGCTGTTAAATATGCCAAACAATTTGTAGAAGATATTGAGTTTTATGCAGAAGACGCAGGCCGTGCGGATAATGCATTTTTAGCACAAATGATTGAGGCTGTTATTGCCGCCGGAGCAACTGTAGTCAATATACCTGACACCAATGGCTATTGCTTACCTTCAGATTATGGGGCTAAAATCCTGTATTTAAAAGAAAATGTACAAAACATAGATCAAGCGATTATTTCTGTGCATTGCCACAACGATTTAGGGCTTGCTACAGCCAATACTTTGGCTGGAGTGATCAATGGCGCCAGACAAGTAGAATGTACCATTAACGGCATCGGAGAGCGCGCAGGGAACACTGCACTGGAAGAGATCGTAATGGTGTTAAAAACGCACCATGAGTTAAACCTGAAAACAAATATCAACAGCAAACATTTCAGTAAGCTAAGTGCACAGGTAAGCCGTATGATGCGGATGCCGGTACAGCCCAATAAAGCAATCATTGGAAAAAATGCTTTTGCACATAGCTCGGGTATCCATCAGGATGGTTTCTTGAAACACAGGGAAAATTATGAGATCATGAATCCTGAAGATGTAGGAATTGATGAATCAGATATTATCCTGACAGCACGCAGTGGCCGTCATGCATTGAAACACCATTTGGAGAGACTGGGTTATGTAACTGACAAGATCAATTTGGATCAGGTATATGAAAAATTCCTTACCGTAGCCGATCAGAAGAAAGAAATTTCAGATAATGATCTCCTTTCTTTAATGAGCGAAGGTGAAGAACACACGTATAAAAACGGTTACAAACTAAATTCATTACAAGTAGAATGCGGCGATACTGTAAACCCTACTGCTACCGTTAAATTGGAATACGAAGGTGTAGAACATGAAGCTAAAGCTGAAGGTAATGGCCCTGTCAATGCAACAATCAAAGCTATTGAAAGTGTAATTGGTAAAGATATCCAGTTAAAAGAACTGACTATTCAGGCCATACATGGTGGTAGTGATGATGTGAGCAAGGTAAATATGAGAGTATCTTATGAAGATAAATCTTACTTGGGATACGGATTCAGTACAGACATTGTAAAAGCTTCGGCCGACGCCTACCTGGACGCACTGAATAAATTTTTGTAAAATGAGCGTTGAAAAAGAAATAGAACTGGATTTTTACGCGGCAGCAACACGCCTTGCGGATACCGTAAAGCGCACTCCGCTGGAATATAACGAAGGTCTTTCGCTGAAATACAATGCGAAGATCTACTTAAAAAGAGAAGACTTACAGATTGTACGTTCCTATAAGTTACGCGGAGCTTACAATATGATTAGTACGCTTAATCCAGCTCAAATGAGTCAGGGAGTAGTTTGTGCCAGTGCGGGAAATCATGCACAGGGCGTAGCCTATTCCTGCAAAAAACTGAATATTCAGGGCGTTATATTTATGCCGGAAATTACCCCGAGGCAAAAGATCAAACAGACAGAAATGTTTGGCGGTAATAACATCAAGATCATTCTTGTAGGAGATACTTTTGATGATTGCATGAAGGAAGCCCTTGCTTATACTGCCCAGCACAGGATGATCTTTATTCCACCTTTTGATAACGCAAAAATTATCGAAGGCCAGGGTACGGTAGGTGTAGAAGTATATGAGGACCTTCCTGAAACAGATGTGGTTATTGTACCCATTGGTGGTGGTGGCTTGGCTTCAGGACTAGGCAGTTTTTTCAAAAACATCAATCCTGAAATTAAATTGATTGGTGTAGAACCGGAAGGAGCACCATCCATGAATCAGGCTTTACAAAATGGTAGCCCTGTCACTCTGGATTATATAGATAAATTTGTAGACGGAGCTGCGGTAAAACGCGTGGGTAACCTGACGTTTGAATACTGCAGTGAACTGCTGGATCAAATGCTGTTGATCCCTGAGGGCAAAATTTGTACGACCATCTTAAAGTTATACAATGAAGATGCTATTGTAGTGGAACCTGCGGGCGCACTGGCGGTTGCAGCTTTAGATCAACTAAAGGATACCATAGCAGGCAAAAACGTAGTTTGTATTGTAAGCGGAGGAAACAATGATATTGAGAGAATGCAGGAGATTAAAGAAAAATCGCTGCTTTTTGAAGGTCTGAAACATTATTTCATTGTTCGCTTTCCTCAGCGTCCGGGAGCATTAAAAGCCTTTGTAAATAACGTATTGGGACCCAATGATGATATTACCCGTTTTGAATTTATCAAAAAAACAAACCGTGAAAATGGACCTGCACTTGTAGGTATAGAATTACAGGACAGTGCTGATTACGCTTCTCTAAAACAGCGTATGGATGAGTTCAAATTTGAGGTGATTGAGCTGAATAATGATCAGACGCTTTTTGAATACCTGGTATAATCAAACATCATATTAAAATTCTAAAAAACGACTAATGTTCGCCTGAACATGGTCGTTTTTTTTATGCTCTTCCCTGTTTAATTGTATCGCCCTGATGGTCACACCATTTCTTTCCAGCAGTAATTCTTCGTAAAAACCTTTATAATAAACGTCCTTCACCTCATATCGCTTACTGTTCCATCCGCTCTTCAGCTCCACCCATTCCGGATAAAAAACTACCGATTCTCCTTTAGCGGTTATCCCTAATTTCATAGCTTCTTCCGAAAGTAAAACCACAGCATTTCCCAATAACTGTGCTGTATAAGTGTGTTCCGGATGGTTGTATACAAATGAAGGTTTTCCCTGTTGAATCAGTTTTCCGTCTTTGATCAGCAGCAATTGATCACCAAGGAATAGGCCATCAGCCGGATCATGTGAAACGATGACCACCGTAACACCTGTTTCTGCTGCTATGCGTTTAATATCCGCACGCAACTGGTTCTTTAACAAGGCATCTACCTGGCTAAAGGGTTCGTCCAGCAGTAACAGACTGGTATCCGTTACTAATGCCTTTGCTATAGCTACACGCTGCTGCTCCCCTCCGCTTAGTTCTGTAATCTTTTTATTTCTAAGGTGTTCGATACGCAGGTGCTGCATCATTTTCTCCGTTTTTTCCTCCTTGGATTTCACATCCCTATTGGATAACATAGAGGCTATATTATCATATACCTTTGCGTAAATATTGAGAGAAAAATCCTGAGTGACAATTTTCATATCTTTATGCCCGGGGATCAGTTGTTCATCCGGACCCAAAACCCGCTTGCCATTGAACAATATCTCGCCTTCATCTACTTTGAGCAATCCAAATATCGACTTCAGCAAGGTTGATTTTCCGCTGCCGCTTTCTCCAATAACGGCAACAATATCGCCTCTTTTAATATCAAAAGAGATATTGCTAATGCCTGAAAATTGTTCCGTCTGGTATTGCTTGCTTAAGTTCTTTACGCTGATAATATTTTCGTCCACGGGGTAAAGATACATTTCAACAGCAAATTTCCAGTGTCAGCGAAAGAATTGAACAGGAAATGACATAAAAAAACCTCAGGGCTTAAAGCCTGAGGTTGGTTTTATTGTGTGTAATTATTTTTAATTCAGGCCAAAAGTGATCCCAAATGCCATATTTTTAAGTCCGCTCTGTGGGGCACTGTTAAACATATTGTTGAAATAATACTTGGTAAACAAACCAATTCCACCATAACCGATACGTACCGTACCACCTATACGTACCGGCTGAAAATCATAGTCATCCGTAAATTTTTGTTTTCCATTTTCATCACTGATCTGTTTAACCTTTCCGTTTAGCAGGAAACTTACTTCTGGCCCAAGTACAAAGTAGAATCGCTTTCCTTTGGCATTTTCTTTTGAGCGGAACTCAAAGTTTAACGGAATATGCACGTAACTGCTGGAAAAACGGTTCTTGCTAAAGGCTACCGGAGATTCCACATAAGTAAGGTCAGGGGTATTCTCCTGTATTGTAATATTATTCTTTAACCTGATCAGTGTCCAGTCAAAACCTCCCGCCAGGTATACCTTAAAATTAGGGTTAAAGCGATAGCCAAAATAGAGCACATCAAAGGATACCGTACTGGTCTTTGCCCCTCTGTAATCCAGAAAGGAATTTTTTGGAGATAAAGTAAAACTGCCATTATCTATCAGTCTTGAATAACCAATATCCAGTCTGGTAAAAGTAATGCCGCCCAGAAAACGTCCTTTGGGCGCTGAGGGATGTTTTGTCGTATCCTGATGACTAATTTTCTTTTCTTCATTATCACCAAATGTGGTATGCAAATTTAAATTATGCCGCTTTTTCTTAACTGCAGTTGTGTCTTGCTGTGCATTCCCTTTCTGAGAAATCGTACTGACCATCCCAATGATCAGTAGGGTAAATAGAATTCTTTTCATATGATGGTTTGTTGGTGTGTCATTATTTTTGTTTTTTCTGGCCGAACCTAAGCATCCCTATATTGATGCCTACAAGCGATGAATTATCATCATCATCAGTTTGAAATTTTATGGCCTTTTCTTCTCTTTTATCTAATTTACCTACTACATAATTGACCAGGTCACCTACATTTCTGATCCCTTTATTCTCTTTCTGATCGTTCTCATTGATCACTTCATCTTTGACTTCAGGAACATCTGCACTGGCTAATACAATATCTGGTGGCAGTTCCATTTTATCCTGTTTCACAGCGATAGATTGATGATCAGGACGAACAATCTGCTTTAAAGGTTGCATTGCCAGCAGATTTTTTTTAGTATCATCAGCAGCTGTATCTGCAACAAAACTTTGTTTATGATCTTTAATCACCGCAAAGTTTTCTGCTGCAGTATTCACAGGTGATGCTGTGATCTGATTTACTGCAGAAACACGAACGGTTTGAGGTAAAACAGTTCCTGCTTCTTTATTTTCAGTTCTGGTATGGCGATGATTAACCGCCAGTGCAGTAACTACATGATTTCGGTCTTTAGACATGAACATTAATCCAATGCTTAAACCTATTATCGCAATAGCAGCTGCAATCCAGTAAAAAGGGATACTACGTTTCCGCTTACCCTCCAGTTTAGTTTCAATTGCTCCCCACAAATCTCCTGACGGCTCCATCTCTACATCCTCAAACTGATTTTTAATGAACTGGTCAAATTCCTTATCCTGTATGTTTTGCATAATTTATGCCCTCCATTTTAATGATCTCCTCTTTTAAAATTGTCCTTGCCCTGGACAATTGTGATTTGCTTGTTCCTTCAGAAATTCCCAATACATCAGCAATTTCCCTGTGGGAATAGCCCTCGATGATGTACATATTAAAAACAATACGGTAACCGTCAGATAGTTTTTGTATCAGGCCCAGCAAATCTTTCATTGCGAGACTGCTGAAATCAAAATTTGCTGCCGGCTGGTCATAACCTTCATCCAGTGATACCACATGCAGGGAACGCAAATTCTTACGGTAACTTTCAATAGCTGTGTTTACCATTACCCTCCTTATCCAGCCTTCAAATGATCCGTTACCACGATATTCATTTATCTTCTGGAAAATCTTTATATACGCCATTTGCAGCACATCTTCAGCCTCCATTCTATTGCGGGTATAACGCATACAAACAGCCAGCATTTTTGATGAAGTATGCCTGTAAAGCAATTCCTGCATTTTCCGGTTGCCAGCTTTGCAGCCTTCCAATAAATCGTCTATGTGATGAGATGGCGTCAATTTATTTTTGTTTATATAGACAAGATGAATATAAACAACATAAGGTTGCACGCAAAAAGAAAAATAAATTACAGGGGTAACAACCAGGGATTATTCGTGTTTTTGCCTGTAGTTTTTATACAACTTCACGGCCGTCATGATCACGCCGGAGAAAATAATCAGGCCTATCAAGCCATAAAGCCAGTCGACCGCACTTTTAAGCACCACAGTAAACACAATAGCGACCAACAGAACAGTAGCGACTTCATTCCATAATCTCAATTTAAAAGAGCTCAGCTTAAACACGCCCTTCTTCAATTGGTTCATGATCCGCTGGCAAATAAAATGATAAACCAGCAGCAGCACTACAAAAGTAAGTTTAACATGCAGCCAGGGGGTAAGGAGTAATCCCGGGCGGATGCAGATCATACTGATACCTGCCAGTACCGTAAGTACCATGGCAGGTGTAGTGATAATATTCCAGAGCTTATGCTCTATCTTTATAAATTCTTTCTGAAGGATTTCTCTTTCCAGCTCCGGGCGGTCGTTAGCCTCGGTATGATAAATAAACAAACGCACGCTATAAAACAATCCCGCCATCCAGCTTACCACAAAAATAATGTGGACAGAGAGAACATATAGATAGTATTTATCCATTAATAGCGGAATTCTTTGATGATGTCAATTGCATATTTCACATTATCGAAAGGGATATCAGGCATGATACCATGACCTAAATTAAAGATAAACCCATTTTCTCCGCGCATGCGTTCGAATAATTGAAGGATGGCTCTTTTAATTGCAGGTCTTTCTGCGTATAGGATATGCGGATCAAGATTACCCTGAACAGCAATGCCTGAAGGAAGAATCTTTTTTATGTTTAGCAGGTCTGCATTCCAGTCTATTGAAATTACATCAGGCTGTGCTGTAGCCATCATTGGTGCAAAAACAGAACTTCCTTTACAAAAAGAAATCACCGGGATGTCTTTCCTGTTCAGGTTGGCAATAATTTCTTTAATATAACGATGTGAGAACTCTTCGTAGTCATTCCATGATAAGGCCATTGCCCAGCTATCAAAGATCTGAATGGCATTTACACCTGCTGCAATTTGAAGGTTCAGGTAATCCGCCGTAACCTTTGCAATCTTAGCCAGTAATTTATGCGCGATCTCCGGGTGATTGTGCATCAACAACTTAGTCGTTTTAAAATCTTTTGAAGAAGCTCCTTCAACCAGGTAACTCATCACTGTAAAAGGTGCTCCGGCAAAACCGATCAATGGGATACTGCCATTTAAGCGTTGTTGTATCACTTTAATCGCATCCGCTACATATTCTAATTTATCCAGACAATCTACATTCAGGTTATCTACATCCTGCATTGTACGCACAGGATTTGAAAAACGTGGGCCCACTCCCTGGGTAAAACTCAGGTCGCCACCCATTGCTTCAGCAGTAACCAATATATCGCAAAATAAAATAGCGGCATCAATACCCAATAGCTCTACGGGTAACATCGTTACATCCGCAGCGATTTCAGGAGTTTTGCACATTTCAAGAAATGAATACTTGTTTTTAATCTCCCAATATTCGGGCATAAAACGACCGGCCTGGCGCATCATCCATACGGGTGGACGTTCTGTTTGTTTGGACCATGCTGCATCTAAAAATAAAGTATTCATCTGATTTTAATTTGTGTAAGTATTGAGCTAATCTGTAATTATACCACTACAGCATATATGTAGCCAATTTTTGTTAGTAATCTATTTTGGCAAGCTATTCGCTTCCTTAATTATTTTTCTTATTATTTCTTTTGCCCTGTCTGTAGCCGCCAACTCCTTTGCCTTTTCAGCATAAGCCAGAGCCCTTACAGGATCTCTCTTACGCAAAGCCAGGTTAGCGAGGTGGACCAATACAAAAGATTTATCGCTTTTAGAACCCAAAGGAAAACGACTGGCAATCTGGAAATGATATTCAGCAGCTGCATAATCTTCGTTCTTCAACGCAATATTAGCCGTCATGAACTCATAATAGCCCCTTCTGTTCTTTGCCAGTCTGTCCGGATTGGGAACCTCTTTCAATAATTTAGCAGCCCTGTCATAATCGCCGCTTCTAAAAGATTTAGAGGCCATTAAGATGGAACTGCTTTTAAAATGGGCCCAAAGGACAAAAGCACACATCACACCTGCAACTGCAGCCATCTGGTGCTGATCATAAAAAAGGCATACCCCTGCTCCGATAGCAAAAACTGCCATCAGGATATACCTGCCTAAAGCGTTGAACATTAGCTATGGATATCCGTAAATTTATAACCTACACCTCTGATAGAGTGAAAATAAACCGGATTTTTCTGATCTGGCTCAAAATACTTACGGAAAGTAAGGATAAAGTTATCGATGGTACGTGTAGAAGGATAAACATCATAATTCCATACGGTTTCCAGGATCTGCTCTCTTGAAACTGCTTCATTCTTTCTTTCGATCAGTAATTTCAGCAGCATCGTTTCTTTTTTAGTTAAAGGAACGATTACGCCGTCATCCTGTTTCAGTTCGAATGAATTGAAATAGATAGTTTTCTCACCGATCTTATAAGAATTTAATTCTTTCAGGTCATCAGACTTCATACTGCGTTTCACCAGAATACCTACCCTAAGGATCAGTTCTTCCAGGTTAAAAGGTTTAACCAGATAATCATCAGCACCTTTTTTAAGACCCATAACGCGGTCTTCACTGGTGTTCTTAGCGGTTAAGAATAAGATTGGAACTTCTGTATTTTCTAAACGTATGGTTTCACAAACCTGGAAACCATCCATTTCAGGAAGCATTACATCCAGGATGATCAGGTTAAAACGCTCTTCCTTGAAAATTTTCAAGGCCGTTTTACCATCTTTCACTGCATGAACCTTGTAACCTTCAAGTTCCAGGTTTAATTTTATAGCATCTAATAAATGGTCTTCATCTTCGACCAATAATATTCTTAATTTCTGTTGCATAATGATCAACTAAATGTGATTTCAAAAATCGTACCCTGCGGTACATTGTCTTTGACGCTGATATCAGCATCATGTCTTTGCAAAACTTCTTTCACAATAAACAAGCCAAGGCCTGTTCCTTTTGCTTTCCTTGTATTTTCTTCACCAACGCGGTAAAACTTATCAAATATGAGCATTTTTTCCGCATCTGGAATACCCGGGCCTTTATCTGAAACTCTCAGGAAGGGATGTCCATCCTGCATTTCCAGATCTACACTGATTTCAGCACAGGGACCAGAATACTTTACGGCGTTTTCCACCAGGTTGGTGACAACGGAAGAAAGTGTAAAAGGATCACCTGTAATCTTAATCTTAGGCTCAACGTCGAGCTTAATTACCTGTTCACCACCGCAGGAATGGATCTGCAGCCTGTCGGTGATCTTAGTGACCAGCTCAGAAAAATCAAACTCTTCCTGTGGAAAAGAGTAAGAACGATTTTCAATCTTGGTGGCCAGCAGCATATTTTCTACCAGGTCATCCAGGCGTTCAATATCTTTCAATGAATTATTTAGCAGTGAAGTCTGACGGGCTTTATCCAGATCGCGCTTTACAATTGTCTGTAATGATAACTTTATAGCCGCCAAAGGCGATTTTAGCTCATGGGTAACAGACAATAGGAAATTTTGCTGCTGTTCACGTAATTTATCTTCTTTTTTTATCGACTGATGCAGGAAATAAGCACCAGTACATAACAGAAATAAAAATACAGATCCCTCTCCCATCACCATTGCCATCCTCGAAGGCTGTAATTTTACGACAAGCGTTCCCCAGGATACCAATTGTACCAGAGAGTACATTAGCATGAAGTAAAATATAATGATCGATTTCTTCAAAATTCTTTTTAAACTGCTTAAATATAGTGTTAATTTACTTATTCCTAAAAACAATGTCCAGGGCTTCTAGAATAGCCCTTTTTGCCTTCTCCAGCTCAATTTTCGTGTGCGCTGCTGAAACAAAGCCGACTTCATATCCTGAAGGTCCCAGGTAAATTCCCCTGTTCAACAGCTCTCTGTGCATCACTTTAAATTTCTCCATACTTGCAGGATCGATATCCGCAGCACTCTGTATCTTATCTTTATCTGTAAAAGCAAACCAAAAGATAGATCCTATATTAAAGACTTTGAATTTATAATTTCTTGCCGTAGCAAAACGCTGAATACTTTCTGCAAACTCCGCAGCCTTATTGTTCAGTTCTTTGTAGAAACCAGAGCGCAATAGTTCGGTTAACTGAGCAATACCGGCTGCCATGGCAACCGGATTGCCTGATAAAGTACCGGCCTGATAAACTCCTCCATCAGGAGAAATGCAACTCATGATTTCAGCAGAAGCTCCATACATACCTACGGGTAAACCACCGCCTAAGATTTTACCATAAGTAACAATATCAGGTTTAGCGCCATAATATCCTGCGGCTCCTTCAAATCCTAACCTGAAGCCGGTGATCACCTCATCAAAGATTAACAGGGCTCCGTTTTCTTTACAGATCTGCTGTAAAAACTCAATATAATCTGCATCCTGGATCAGCAAGCCATTATTAGCAGGGACACCTTCAATAATCACTGCTGCAATCTGATCTTTAAACTCAGCAAATGCCAGTTTTAAAGCTTCTTTATCATTCAAAGGCACTACAATAGTCTCTTCTGCGAAAGACTTAGGTACGCCCAAAGAAGATGTTTCACCAAAAGTAACCAGTCCCGAGCCAGCTTTCACCAGCAGGGAATCACTGTGACCATGATAACAGCCTTCAAATTTCAGGATTTTATCTTTAGCAGTGTAGCCTCTTGCCAAACGGATAGCAGACATTACCGCTTCTGTACCGGAGCTTGTAAAACGGATCTTTTCTACGTGTTTATTATTCTTAATGATCAATTCGGCCAGTTCATTCTCCAATGCCGTAGGGGCACCGAAGCTCATACCGTTCTGCATCACTTCAGTTACTTTTTCTCTAACTTTCTGCGGGTTATGTCCTAAGATCAATGGTCCCCAGCTGCCGCAAAAATCAATAAACTGATTTCCATCAGCATCCCATACATAACAACCATCTCCTTTTTGAATAAACAGCGGTGTTCCATAAACGGACTTAAATGCCCTAACCGGTGAATTTACACCGCCCGGGAAATATGTTTTTGCCTTTGCATACAATTCTGCCGATTTCTCTCTTGAAATATCAGGTTTACTCCCGGTATTTACGGGCATGTCTTCCTCGTTACCGGAGAACATTTTTTTTAATGATTCTAACATATTATATCCAGTTCTTTTCTACCATATCCCTGATATGATAAGTAGTGATAATACTTGCGCCCGCACGTGCAAAGGCATACATGGTTTCCATAACTATCTTTTGCTCATCGATCCAGCCTCTTTCTGCAGCGGCTTTCACCATCGCATACTCTCCGGAAACATTATAACAGGCAATAGGTACATTGGTATGTTGTTTCAAATTATGCATTACATCGAGGTAAGCCAAGGCAGGTTTTACCATCAGCACATCGGCACCTTCCTGTTCATCCAGCAGGGCTTCCCTTAAAGCTTCATTGGGATTTCTGAAATCCATTTGATAAGCTTTTCTGTCGCCTTTACTTGGCGCACAATCGGCCGCCTCCCTGAAAGGGCCATAATAAGCAGAAGCAAATTTTGTAGCGTGGGCCATAATAGCCGTATTTACATATTTATTTTGATCCAGTAATTCCCTGATCGCTCCAATGCGCCCGTCCATCATATCTGAAGGAGCCAGCATATCGGCACCTGCCTGAGCATGTGTTAAAGCCATCTTTGCAATCACTTCTACGGTTTCATCGTTTTGCACATAATCATCTTTCAGAATACCGCAATGTCCGTGGGTAGTATAAGAACAAACGCAAACGTCGGTAACTACATACAAGTCATCCCCAAAGTTTTTCTTTAAGGCACGTACTGCCGAAGGAACCAGTGAATGATCATGGTAAGCAGAATGTGCATCTTCACTTTTTTCATCACCTACACCAAACAGCATAATCTTATTTACCCCAAGTTTCAATCCCTTTTCAACATCTTTGATCAGGGTATCTTCAGAAAAATGGTTTACACCAGGCATTGAATCGATCGGATGCGTGACACCCTGCCCCGGCACAACAAAGTACGGGTACATGAACATGTCTTTAGACAGCTTTGTTTCAGCCATCATTTCTCTTACAACTGGGTTCTTTCTTAATCTACGTGGACGGTGTAACATAATAAATCTCTCTCTCCTTTTATTTAATATCAATTCCGAATACAGCTTCAGCCAAACCGATTTCATCAGGTGAATAAGGCAGCGTATACTGCACACCCATTTCGTCAAATTTCATTCCTGTTGATTTTCCTATTGCAATTACCTTTTGTTCGGGTTCCAGCAGATTATCGGCAAAATATGCCTCTACATTCGAAGGGCTGGTAAAAATCAATATATCAGCATGCGTCTGATCTATATCGTCTTCAATTACTGTTTCATAAATTGGCAGATCTACCACTTTGGTATCTGCCGATAAAGATTTTTGTATCGTGAGCAAAGAATCCTGCGCTCTTGGGAAAAGAACTGTTTGGCCTTTTACCAGCAGGGCAAAACCTTCGGCAACTTCTGTAATATCTCCGCTTTCACCTACATAATCAGCCAGATGGCCATATTTACGCAGGGCATCTTCAGAGCCTCTTCCTACCACACCAAACTTCACGTGTTTTGGTAAAACAGGTTTTAACTTAAAAAAGTATTCTACTCCATTACGGCTGCTAAAAAATATCCAGTCGATATGTTTCAGGTAAAACGGATCCAGGATATTCACTATAGGAAAAGTACGGATCAGCGACCTACCTTCGATTTCTATTTTATTTTTTTCCAAAGCCCTTCTGAAATAATTGTGCTCCCCGATTTCGCGGGAAATGAACACTCTTGCAGGCAGCTTTCTGTTCACATCAAACTTAGCAACTATTTTTTCAGCTATTCCTTCCAGGCTATCTACCCTTAAAAATAAACGATCTGGAAAATCATCACCTGTTAAAGCTTTAGAGGTCCATATTTCATACTTTCCGTTTTCTTTTTTGCAATAACAGCCCAAAGGCATGTGACAGCCTCCTTCAAACAGGTTTAGTACCTTACGCTCTACAGCAATCTCTTCTGCCACAGCGGTATCATTAATCTGCTGAAGCAAATCAAACAACTCATGGTCATTCTCCCTGATCTGTATAGCCAGTACGCCCTGTGCAGGAGCAGGAACTAATTCTGTGGGCTCAATGATCTCCTGGTGAAACTCGCTTAAATTTAAGTTCAACCGTGCAACTCCAGCCTTGGCCAGCAGGATAGCATCATAATTTTCATCCCGTAACTTTTGGATGCGGGTGTTGATATTACCACGCAGGTCTTCAATATTTAAATCTGTCCGCTGGGCAAGCAATTGCGCTTTACGGCGGTTAGAAGAAGTACCTACCTGTGCACCTGTTTTTAGCGACAGTTTTTGGGTAACATCCACGCAATCCTTTAAAATCAGCAATAACTCTGATGGGTCTTCCCTATCAGAAACCGCGGCAATAATTAGACCTGCAGGATGTGTTGTAGGCAGATCTTTATGGGAATGGACAGCAATATCGATACCGCCGCTTAATAACTCTTCTTCCAGCTCCTTAGTAAAAAAACCTTTTCCTTCCAGCTTATCCAGCCTTAAGTTAAGAATTTTATCCCCTTGTGTCTTGATGATCTTTAGTTCAGATTCAACGCCGATTTCAGCCAGTTTATCCTTGGTGTAATTAGCTTGCCATAATGCCAGATCACTTCCTCTTGTGCCGATAATAAGTTTTTTCATGCAGGTATCGCGTATTTAGATTTGCGCAAATTTAACCTAAAAGAGTTATAGTCTTAAAGAATAAACAAATAATGTATTTATAGTGACTAAACTAAGCGGAAAGCTTAGCTGTTGTTAACGAGAATCTCTTTGGCCATAACCATAGGCACGCTGATATATTTTTTCTCCATATAATCCATTACGCGTTCCAGTACCAGTCTTGAATTTTCGTCAAGCGTGTTGATCTCTTCGGCAAAAACAATATCCAGCGCTTTGCTTTTAATGGCTTTTATCTTTTGAGGAACCTCACTCATGGCGATCTCTATCTTGCGCTGACGAAGATCGAGGTCAAATTCTTTGATATTCTGATCGATGATCTGTTCTGCATTGATCAGTTCATCATAACGCTCCTGGATATTTTTACGGGCGATTTCCTTTAAGGATTCTACCTCAATATAATGAACGGGGAAATTTTTAATGACAGATGGGGCAACGTCATTAGGTATAGCCAGATCGACAATCACTTTTTTACCGGTATCACCATTCAGTAACTTACGGTAAAGTTCTTCAGTGATAATAGGTTCTGTAGCGCCTGTACAAGTGATGATCACATCAAAACCCTTGTTAAAGTTTTCCAGCTCCGAAAGAGGGTAAGCGATACCATTCAGGTCTTTTGCCAGGCTTTCTGCATTTTCTACCGTTCTGTTGAAAATAGAAAAATTAGAATACTTATGTTTTTTAAGATACTGGGCTAGATTTTTATTGGTTTCACCTGCACCAATGATCAATAACCTAGAATTGGCAGTGATCGTTAGGTCCCGTAACTTGCGATAAGCTAAGGAAACAACAGAAACAGGATTTTTGGAGATATTGGTATGGGTATAAACTTCTTTTGCTGTTTTAACTACGCGGTTCATGATCATCCGCATATAATCTGCGGTAAAACCTGAATGGCGACAAGCTTCATAAGCCCTTCTCACCTGAGCAAGGATTTCTTTTTCTCCAACTACCAGGCTTTCCAGCGAACAGGAAGTGCGCAGCAAGTGATTAAAAGCTTCTACTTGTTCATACACGGAAACATTCTCAATGAACTTATCCATGTACTCTTCAGGCAGTCCCATATTGAGAACGGTAAGAAAGCGAAGGATAAACTCACGGTCTAACTCCTTTCCCGTTGTGAAAACAAATTCAACACGGTTACAGGTTCCAATGTAAAAGATCTCTTTTACATCAAGTTCCTTTTGGATATTCTTCATTCTGTCATCCAGAGTCTCATCGCATATCACCAATTTCCCTAATGATTTCAGGTCAATCTGTTTATGTGTGAAAGCGAGTATCTTTAAATATTCCAATGTGGGTTAGTTAATTTTTCAGTGCCAACAAAAGTAACAAGCCAGCTATTATTGTCTGTCATTATGCTGTAATTAAGAGCAATTTAGAACGGTTTTAAATTAAACAGGAAATACACTAAACAAGCAGGCCTGATGTTTGTTTATATAGCTAAAGAACCTATACAGACACAGATATGATAAAAAACGAGCAATTTATTTTATCCGGTTCAGGGGATAAAACAATTTCCGGTGACGTTACATATGACGAAACTTATACAAACCAGCCCAACATCCTGTTTGTCCATGGTTTTAAAGGTTTTAAGGACTGGGGTGCGCACAATTTAGTGGCTTCTAATTTTGCCAGTGCAGGATACCGGTATTTTAAATTTAACCTGAGTCATAACGGAGTTACCGCAGCACATCCAAATGAGGTTACCGATCTGGATGCCTTTGCGGCCAACACAGTAAGTATGGAGTTAAAAGATCTGGATACCGTGATCAATTATATTGTCCATACCTATCCTTTAAGTCCACTTTACCTGATAGGACACAGTAAAGGAGGCGGACTAACCATTATCAAAGGTGCTTATGACGAACGGGTTAATAAAATTGTTACCTGGTCGGCCATTGCGGATTTCAGTTCTTTATGGAAGAAAGAGCAGGAAGAGGAATGGTTAAGCAACGGGCGCATCTTTGTTGAAAACGCAAGGACAAAGGAGAAGATGCCTTTAGATGTTACATTACTGGAAGACTATAATGCACATCTTGAAGAATTTAATATCCTGGCTGCCGCATCGGCTATTCCAATTCCCTGGTTAATTCTTCATGGAGATGATGATGTAAATGTACAGTTTAGTGTTGCACAGCAATTGGCGCAGGCACAGCCCAGAGCTAAATTACAGAAAATACCAGGTGCCAATCATGTATATGGAGCTACACATCCTTATACGGAAACAGCCCTGCCTGCGCATTTACAGGATGTTTTTAATAAAACATTAGATTTTTTAAAAGAATAATATAAAAAAGGCTTTGATGTCATTCCTAACAACCTCAAAGCCTTTTATGTTATTTAACTTCTGTCCAGTTACCGTCTTCCCTGATCAGTTCGATCAGTTCATCCAATGCAAAAGTAGCACTCAAATTCTTTTTCACTACTTCCTTACCGCGGTACAAAGTGATCTTATCAGGGCCGGCACCTACATATCCGTAATCAGCATCGGCCATTTCACCCGGGCCATTTACAATACAACCCATAATGGCAATCTTGATCCCTTTCAGGTGATCTGTCCTTGACCGTATCAATTGCGTGGTTTCCTGCAAATCGAACAGTGTTCTTCCGCAGCTTGGGCAAGAGATGTATTCCGCTTTAGAAATCCTTGTTCGCGTGGCCTGAAGAATAATAAAACTCATTGAATTCAATGCAGGAAGCTCTACATTTTTTGGTGCATCTATCCACACGCCATCACCAAAACCATCTGTTAATAAAGCTCCCAGATCGGTTGCCGCGAATAATGTTAAATCGTCAGTGTTGATATCGGTATATGTTCTTTTAATAATTACCGGTAGTTGAATATCATTTTCCAGCAGTGCCACAAAAAATGCACGTTGTTCTGCCATGCCATGTTCTGCAACAGTTTCCAGTACCAAAACTGAAGTTTGATCCAGCGACTTCAACAAAGAAATATCATAGTTTTTTGCATTTACACTGATCAGGTTCAATACATGATCTTTTACTGCAACAGCAGGATAATCTTCCAGTTTGAACAGCGGATGGCAATTACTTTTATCTTTCAGCCCCAGCCAGGTTGCATGGTTATAGATCTGACGCAGATTTCCGGGGAAAGAAAAAGAAGGCAAAGCATCACCAAGGTAAACCAGGTCACATGCCTGATCAGCTATATTATACTTATCTAAACCGGCACTATATTGATAACCTGCTTCCATTAAGAAATAAGGGTCTTTTAGATTTTTTGAAGAAACATCCATCATTACTATCGGAGGATGATGTCCGCCGATTTGCTGTACCGGTTGCGTAACCCTGCGGTTATAAACATAAGGATCATAAGGCAGCGTTTTCACATTGATCTGCTCAATTTCCGGGATACCAACAGTACTACGTTTTGAATAGCGGTCGGCCAAAGCTTTTGCTACCGGCGCTTCAAACTCAGGATCTTCAGTCAGGGAAACCCTGATCGTATCACCCAGCCCGTCTTCCAGCAAAGTACCAATCCCAACAGCAGATTTAATCCTTCCATCGTCACCATCACCGGCTTCCGTTACACCCAGGTGTAACGGATAGTTCATCCCCTCTTTTACCATCGTTTCCACTAATAAACGATAGGCCTGTACCATTACCTGCGTATTACTCGCTTTCATGGAAATCACCAGGTTATAATAATTCAGGTCTTCACACATGCGGATAAACTCCATGGCAGACTCTACCATTCCGCGGGGGGTATCTCCGTACTGGCTCATGATACGATCTGATAAAGAACCATGGTTTGTACCGATACGCATAGCGGTACCATATTCTTTACAAATTTTCACCAGGGGCGAAAACTTTTTGTTGATCCTTTCCAGCTCAGCCTGGTAAGCCAGATGGGTATATTCTATATTTTCAAAGCGTTTCTTATCGGCATAATTACCCGGATTGATCCTTACTTTTTCAACGATACGGGCTGCTGCTTCGGCAGCGTTAGGGGTAAAATGGATATCAGCAACCAGGGGAACAGTATAACCGCGCAGCCGCAGTTCTTTTTTAATCTGTGCAAGATTTTCCGCTTCCTTCATACTCGGGGCGGTGATCCGCACATATTCACACCCAGATTCTACCATTCTGATGGTCTGTTCTACGGTGCCTTTGGTGTCCATCGTATCAGTAGTTGTCATCGACTGAATCCTGATTGGATTGAACCCACCCATAGGAATATCCCCTATATGAACTTCCCGCGTTAAGAACCTTGAATACTGGTTTAAATTATCACAGTATTTCCCGGCTAAATCCTTTTGTGCTGATACGTTTTCCATGCTCTGCAAAGATAAAGATTAAATCAATCTATCTTTAATAACTAATGTATTTGCTGCAATATCGTGCCAGCTTTGGCTTTTTTTATTGAGAAAGATGTAGAGGTAGCCAAAAAACAAAGGCAATACAGAAAGAATTTTAGCCACATTCCTTAGCAATGAAATGGAGAAGCTAATGCGCTGACCTTTCTGATCGGTCACCCTTATACTCAATAACCGCTTTCCAACACTCCCCTGATGGGTGGTAGCATCAGCAAAAGATCCATAGATCAATTTAAACACAGGAATCAATGGAATAAATGACACCCCGATCAGCAGCCGTTGTTCTTTATCGGTAATAAACATAAAACCGACAAGCAGTACAGCAATATAAACCAATGTTAGTATAAAATAATCGATAACAGCTGCCAGCAGGCGTTGATCAAAAGAAGCAAAATATTGTGGAGCAGTTTGCTCATAACTAAAACCAAAAAGCGCACGGAGTTCAGGGAACTCGTGCGCTTCTTTATAATCGTCCATACCGGGCTTTCTGATAAATGTGCCCGGCTGCACATTGATGTTTTTTAAATAGGCTATAGTATAGGGGCCTTCCGGCTTTCCATTGATTACAATTGTATATATAGCGGCTGATTGATCTTCCAAGTAATTAATATCTGTTTACTTCAAAGTTACTCAATCCGCCATCCAGATTGATAAAAACCTTTTTTGATGCTGTTTTATAATTAGGTGTTTCATAATTGGTATTATCAATTTTAATGAAACCTGTAAAATCACGGGCAGATAAGCCTGTTTTGGTTACAATCCTGCAGCCAGATCCCTGAGGAATGCTCAGTTTTACATCTGCTACTCCGGTTTTAACTACTACATCCGTGATCGGCAGCAACTGCCCTATCCTGATATCCAGTGCAGCTGCACCACCATCAAATTTAAATGTCCTTACTTTATAGTCTGAGAAATCGAAATTCACTTCACCTGCACCCATATTCATGTTCACTGTCCATTCCGTTTTTTTGTTCAGGCTCAGATCTACATCATTTCCACCATCACCCATCGACCATTTATTTTTCTGGTCTTTCATTTTAAAGGTAAGCGTAGTTACCGAATCTGTACTTTCTTTTTGGAGGATGAAATTGCCTTTCCTGCGTTCCACATTAGCGACAATCAAACTATCCGTTTCACCTTTTAGTTTAAACGAAGTACCCCCTCCTGAGATATTCAATACCGTTTTTTTCTCGGCATCACCTGCAGCCAAAGGCTCAGAGAAACTCATTTTCTGTACGTCATCGTCATTATCGTCATCGATATCCACATCAAAGCCTTTGTCAAAACCTTTGGGAAAATTATCGCCTATCCAGTTTTTATTTACGGGAGGCTGTTGTCCTTTGTAGAACACCATCCCCAGCATCACTACCAGTACCCCAATAATGATCATGTTTCCGGTTTGTGATTTATTTCTGTTGAACAGGATGTTCACGCCCGAGATGATCAGGAATACCGGCCAGAAGGCCCATACATTTCTCCAGTAAAAATCAATTACATTGAAGTTTTCCAACAACAGGACCAGTCCTACAAACAGTAGGATAACGCCCCACATTACTCTATTTAGTTTCATAACAATTTCTTTTAATTCGTGATGCCAGTCGGATTAAATACCATCCGCAGGCTTCCCTTATTTCATTTATACGATTACAACTGATCTTTGGGTACTTCTTTAGCTTCTTCAGTAAAATCGGCTGGTGTTTTCTCTGTAAAAGGAGCACTTGCTTCCTGCTGATTTTTCCAATCTTCCCAGTTATTTTTACGTTTAGCTTTAAGGATAAAGCTTAACCCGATCGCTACAAATACCAATGGCCATAATTTACTTAACCTGAACCAGTAAGGTATAATATCAAACTCATTCATCAGGAAGTACAATCCTATCACCAGCAGAAATAAACCGCCTATTGTTCTTCCGGTATCACTATTCTTAGGCAGGGTTTTAAAATCTACCGGATTCTGCCAGTCGCCAGTAGTGTTTGTTTTTGTCTCCGCATTTGGCTCTGCAGTAAAAGGGTTCGGCTGTGAAAAAGGCGGCGGGGAGGTGAATCCCGGATTGCCACCCTGTTTTTTGAAGTAATCGTTGAATTGTGAAAACCGTGCTGCAGGATCTCTATTTACAGGTACAACAATCCACATCACCAAATAAACCAATATACCGGTACCTACCAAAAAGATGGTCGACAATACAAACAATAACCTGATAATCGTTACGTCAACCTGCATATAGGTTGCTAACCCCGATGAAACGCCAGCAATTACTTTGTCGTGTTCGTTTCTTAATAATCTATTTTCCATAATATCTCTCTCCTATTATTTAGCGTTAAAATATACAAAGGCCTTAAAATTAATCTCTTTAACATTCAGCTGCTGCTTAAGTTCAGCAGTTATCAATTTTGATATCTCTTTTGCAATGTATATGATATAGACTTCGCAAAGCTGATTTAGTTACACCAAAATTGCAAGCATTTTTTTGGGATAATTTTCAGCGGCTGAACATACATAAATATGAATAAAGTCACTCAAAATTTACAGGACAAAAATCCTGTTTCCTTCTAAATGGCAGAATATTTTTAATAAATAAAGAAAGGCACAACAATTTTTATTGTTTCTTTGTATTATTAAGGTATTGATACATTAGCTAATTTCTCACTGAATGAATTTCACCAATTTTGGTAAGTACCTGTTGCTGTTAAAAGCAGTTTTCAGAAAGCCCGAAAAAATTAAAATATATATGAAGGCCATCTTTCAGCAGATGGATTTTATCGGAGTTGGCTCTCTTGGGTTAATTGCCATTATTTCTACCTTTATTGGCGCAGTAATGACCTTACAGATCGCCTTCCAGCTGGTTAGTGATTTCATCCCTAAAACTATTATCGGTTCTGTAAATCGCGACTCCAGTATCCTTGAACTGAGCCCAACCATTACAGCTATTGTACTGGCTGGTAAAATCGGCTCTGCTATATCTTCAGAGATCGGTACCATGAGGGTGAGTGAACAGATTGATGCCCTTGAGATTATGGGGATCAATTCTCCGGGTTACCTGATCCTGCCTAAACTAATTGCAGGTATTACTATGGTTCCCGTACTGGTAATCTGCTCAATGTTTTTAAGCATCACAGGAGGTTTCCTGGGCGGTACTTTATCCGGAGCCGTTTCTCCTGCTGAATATATTCAGGGTATTACTACTGATTTTAATCCCTATACTATTACCGTAGCCCTGGTTAAAGCTTTTGTGTTTGGCTTTATCATTACTACTGTTCCTGCTTACGAAGGTTTTTACGTTAAAGGTGGCGCACTGGAAGTTGCACAGGCCAGTACAAGGGCTGTAGTAATAGCTTGTATCAGCATCCTTGCCTGTGATTACATTATAACCCAGTTATTACTATGATCGAGATTAAAGATATCGAAAAGGCTTTCGGATCAAACATTGTACTTAAAGGTATATCCGCTAAATTTGAAGAGGGTGTAACCAATCTGATCATCGGCGGCTCGGGCTCAGGAAAAACTACCCTGCTCAAATGTATGGTGGGTTTGCAAATACCTGAAAAAGGAAGTGTACTGTACGATGGAAGAGAGTTCCTGGAAATGAATTTTGATGAACGCATTGAGGTACGTAAAGAAATAGGTATGCTTTTTCAAGGTTCTGCCCTGTTTGATTCAATGACTGTGGAAGATAATATCATGTTTCCTTTGAACATGTTTACCGACCAGTCGCATGAAGAGAAACTGGATCGTGCTAATTTTTGTCTGAAACGGGTAAACCTGGAAGGTAAGAATAAACTCTTCCCTACAGAACTTTCCGGAGGGATGAAAAAACGTGTGGGTATTGCCAGGGCGATAGCCATGAATCCGAAATATCTTTTTTGTGATGAACCCAACTCCGGTCTCGACCCAAAAACATCTATTGTCATTGATGAACTGATCAAAGAGATCACGGAAGAGTATAAAACGACTACCATCGTGGTTACCCACGATATGAACTCTGTAATGGGAATTGGTGATTATATCCTCTTTTTACATGAAGGCAAGAAGTTCTGGGAAGGTTCTAATAAGGAAATTGCCCATACAGATATTGAAGAATTGAATGATTTCGTTTTTGCCAGCCGCTTTATGAAAGCTGCCAGGAAAAACTTTTAATAAATTAGTACAACCCCCATTTTATGATAAGCCTATTAACGCCCACACACTGGAAAGATTATGAGTTGATTGACTGTGGCGATTTTGAAAAACTGGAACGCTTTGGTAACCTGATTTTATCGAGACCAGAGCCCCAGGCCGTATGGAAAAAAACGCTTCCTGAACAGGAATGGAAGAAAATGACGCATATCCGCTTTAAAGGACGTTCTGCAAATTCCGGAGAATGGATCAAATCATCAGCACATTTACCAGATCGCTGGAATGTGGAGTATAAAAATGATGATGTGAAGATCAGCCTGCGCTTAGGCTTAACTTCTTTTAAACATGTTGGCGTTTTCCCTGAGCAGGCAGTAAACTGGGATTATATATCTTCTTCGATCAAAAAATTTAAAACACCGAAACCTAAGGTACTTAACCTTTTTGCTTATACCGGTGCTGCATCACTGATCGCTCAGGCATCAGGCGCAGATACTACCCATGTGGATTCGATTAAACAGGTAGTGAACTGGGCAAACGAGAACCAGGAGCTTTCCGGATTGAAAGATGTAAGGTGGGTAGTTGAGGATGCGCTAAAGTTTGTAAAGCGCGAATTGAAACGTGGTAAGAAATATAATGGTATTATTTTAGATCCTCCTGCATTTGGACATGGCCCGAATGGTGAGAAATGGAAACTGGAAGACCATATTCAGGAAATGATGCAGGATGTGGTACAGTTACTGGATGAGGAAGAACATTTCCTGATTCTGAATACTTATTCATTAGGGTTCTCTTCTGTAATTGTAGAGAACCTGATTAAAACTTCTTTTCCACAGGTACAAAACCTGGAAACAGGAGAACTTTATTTGCAGGCTACTTCTGGGATAAAATTGCCTTTAGGGGTATTTGGTAAGTTTAATACGTTCGCTTCTTAAGAAGCGAACGTATTAAACTTACCTTACTGGATGAATAACCGTGATATGATTTAAGAGTGTATATTCAATAATTGGTTTACCACGTGACCCTCCCCCAGCAAAACTCACTTTATATATGTTCCCTGTCTTATCCTTAATCATATAAAAATAATTATTATTAATATTTATATAAGAAGGACTGTTTGGAACAATGGCTCTCCAGTTTGTCCCTATTATATCTCTCGTGCCTAAAAACGTAACTCCTGCAGTATCCTGTAATTTACAATTTGCATAACTAAGTGTTGAAGTAGCATTAACCTGTGCTGCTGTAACCCCGCCCATAAAGTTAATCATCATAAAATCGGTGGTGCCGATTGGCTTCGTATTATCAGCAGGGTTTAAGTATGTTGTTGTTGTATATTCCAAATCCCAATATGCAGATCCTGGTTCAACAGTAACCGTTGAACTTGAAAAAGATATATAATTAAAATTATAAGAAGCATTCTTAACTACCTGAACAGTATTAGAGACCGGATCTGATAACGCTCCATATTCAACATTATATCCATTCGTTATTGCGGTAACTTTTATCTTCATCCACTTACGCTTACCTAAATTTGTCATCGTCCCGCGATTCAAAATGTAAACTTCACCAAGTTTAATTACTGTTCCACTTAAATAGGTAGTACTATTACCAACTACCGGATCAACAGCAGTTAAAGGTGCAGAAGTCAGCCCATCAGAATTATTTAGTAGTAAAGTAGCAATATTAGTAGGACTACGAGTTGAATCTTGATCAACAGTAAGACTATTGTCTAACCAATCCGTTTTACCAGCATCTATAACAGTAGCTCCAGTAGAATGATTAATAATGACCTTATTATCAGCACCAGAATATAAACCTAAATCCCAGGCAGTTCTCAAAACTGTAGTTTGTGTATTTGTACTCAAATGTAAGAATACACTATTATATGCACTATCCCCTCTCTCTGTATTATAAACCCCTAATAAAGTAGTTGTATCTCCAACAGAAGCGGCAACATCGTTAAAATGATACGAATCTTTCGAACAGCCTAAAAAAGAAAAGCATAGATAACATAAAACAGCTCCTACAACATACTTACCTATATTTCTCATTTGTTTTTCATTCATTATTGTCCTTTAACAAGGTAATACAACTTTCTAAAGCCTTTCAACATGTTCAGTTAATTAGTGCTAATCTCTGAAACGTTTAGCAGAACGCCTTATTATCTGTAAAGATAATACTCCTGTACATGAATTATACAAAAATTCAATTCCTGAATCATAGATTGACTGATAAAAACGATAAATAAAATTTTATTACTTCGAAGAATCTTATACTTGTACAAAGATTTGTCTGCTGAATGTGTAGTTTTGCAGAACATTAAATCTACGTTCAAACATTTATCCTAACCTATGAAAATACCTCAACTAGCAGGAACACTATTAATTGCATTTACTTCCATCGCCTTATTTGCAGATTGTTCATCCAACGCAAAAAAAAGCGACTCAAAAACAAAAACAATAGCAAGTGCATCCGGTGATTCCACTACAGTTGCTCCTGTTGATACTACCCGCAAACCTTTAGATACCGCAAAATATAATGCCGGAATGAAAAAACTGGCCAATGGTGATACTACGGGGAGATGGCCGGTAAAAAAACAGCCTTATCCATTAGCTGGTGCTATTCTTCCTTTTTATCGTGTGGTTGTTTATTACGGAAACTTACACTCTAAAAAAATGGGTGCCCTTGGAGAATATCCTCCAAAAGAAATGTGGGCACGCTTAAATGTTGAAGTAAAGAAATGGGAAAAGGTAGACCCAACTACCCCTGTTAAAGCTGGTGTACATTATATTGCTGCTGTAGCAAGCGGAACACCGGGAAAAGACGGAAAATATATCAACAGAATGCCCGATAAACAAATCGACTCTGTGATCAAGATTGCAAAAATGCACAACGGTATTGTATTCTTAGATCTTCAGGTAGCCTTAAGTACCATCAGGGCTGAATTGCCAAGAATAGAAAAATACCTGATCATGCCTAACGTGAATTTAGGTATCGACCCTGAGTTCTCTATGAAAAACGGAGCAAGGCCTGGTACCAAGATCGGAACTTACGATGCTGATGATATCAACTACTGCTCGCAATACCTGGTTAACCTGGTTAAGAAATACAACCTGCCTCCAAAAATCTTCACTGTCCACCGTTTCACTAAAAAAATGGTAACGAATTACCAGAACATCAAATTACATCCAGAAGTACAATTAGTGATGCACATGGACGGATGGGGTGAGCCGGATCTTAAAATTGGTACTTATCGTTACTTTATACAAAATGAACCTGTTCAGTTTACCGGTTTCAAACTGTTCTACAAAAATGATATTAAAAAAGCTCCTCACCGTATGATGACACCTGAAGAGTTGATGAAATTAAAACCTGCCCCGATCTACATACAATATCAATAGTATAAATATAAATGGCTAAAGCCAACGAGAAGCCGCTTCATTTCGATGAGCGGCTTCTTTCGTTTACAGGGATTTACCATCAGGACTCTTTGATTGGTAAAAAGAAATTAAAAACTTCATATCGAACAACCGATTAAAAATCTTTAAACGGTTGAATTTATATTTTAAATTAATAATTTATTTGGATTTATATTTTTAAATACTATATTTGTTTTATAATTAATTAAAAACAACATTAAAGCCGTCTTAGTATTAACCCAAATATTAAACAATATGAACGTTTTAAACAGAGCAATAGATTCAGAAAATTGGGAAGAGACCTTGAAAGATTCCTGGTTCTCCCTTTCAGAAGTGGAAAAATTTATAGACGAAAGTTATAAGAGCGGTTATGACGCTAAGGATGAAGAAACAAAATCTAAATTAAGAGTAATCTTCGATATGAATATATTACAGACTAACCAGATCACTGAGAAACTATTGGCATATTTAAAAGAACTAAATATCCAGCCAATAGCTGCTTACTTAAAAATAGACAATATATACAGCTATAGCATTATTGTCACAGTTGGCCTTGAGGATTATATCTCCAGCCAATTGCTAAAAGCATATGATTGGGTTAATCATACAGAAAAAGAAACCAGAACTAAAAATTACACTATTGATTTGAGTTTTATGCATGGAGATGAACATCTGGATCTCGAATGCTTAAATTCTGATGGTTATAAATTCAAAAGTAAAATGCTACATGTACAATAAAAAACTTCATGGACTTCATAACAGCAAGGCTTGTGAATTGCTCATCCAATCAGGCGATGGAGAATTTAACGATTGGGTAGTTACTACGGCCTTTTATTCTGCTCTTCATCTTGTTCACCATCACCTTTTTCCACTACTGGTATTCAGAAGGATGTACAAAACTTTTGATTCTTATTATAACAATCAATATCCAGAGCAGGAATTGCCAAAGCATACGGTCACTAAAGATCTGGTATTTGAATATTTATTTGTCATCTCTTCTAAATACAATTGGCTGTTCAAAGAATGTTATAATGCAAGGTATAGAAGTTATCATATAGATGGAGCTGTTGCCAAAACAGCTAAAGGATACTTAGAGGAAATCAAAAGCCTGACTATTGAGTAATATTTGTCTGGCGATTGGGCTAATCCATAAAAATTAAATAATTTAGCCCGATGCAGGATTTCTCCTTATACTTTGAACTGGGCTGGCAACATATATTGAACTGGAGGGGATATGACCACATTCTCTTCGTAATGGTCTTATGCGGCACTTATATGTTAGCAGATTGGCGAAGGGTCTTGGTACTCGTTACTGCGTTTACAATCGGTCACAGCATCACCCTTGCATTAAGCGTATTAAAGATCATTCACATTAAAACCGATCTCGTTGAATTTCTCATCCCGGTCACCATCCTGATCACTGCAGCATCAAACATCCTCGCCGGAAAATCAAGACCCCGGAATATCAACTTCAAATACCTGCTGGCTTTATTCTTCGGATTGATCCATGGATTAGGCTTTTCCAACTACCTGAATGCCTTACTGGGCAAGAGCAAAAGCATTGTAGCGCAACTTTTCGCTTTCAACATAGGCCTGGAATTTGGCCAGGTAATCATTGTCCTGGTAACACTGTTGATCTCCTTTATACTGATCAACCTTTTTAAAGTCAAAAAATGGGATTGGACTTTCTTTTTGTCTTCCGCAATCTTCGGAATTTCACTAGTGATGGCTGCCGAAAGATGGCCTAATTTATTTAGCTAAAACACATAAAAAAACCCCCATCTTAAAGACAGAGGTTAAAATTTTAATGGTCCTTATTAATGTTACTATGTTGATAACGGGTTAGTAAAATTGTCAGGGCAACTGAAGCTAATACGATTGCGATCATGATGATTTATATTTGGTTAGGAGATCTAATATATAGCTTTTTATATACTATTCATACTATTCCAAAAAATAATTAAAAATAATTAAAACAATCCGAGCTGTCCTTTGTCATCTATGTCCACATCATCAGGATTAGTGATTTCCAGCTTAATATCCTGACTAGTTTTCGTCTCTTTTGTTACCTTGCTTTTTGCATCATCAGCCTTCTTTTGCTTAGCAGGCTTTTCAGCTTTGTCAACAGTTTTTCCACCGATAACATCCTTTTCTTTTTTAGCAGGCGTTACTTCTTCCTCCGGAACTTCAGCAGGCAAATCATCTGCTGCAGGCTCTTCAACAGGGTTACCAGGTATTACTTCCTCTTCCACTACTTCAAGTTCCTCTTCTAAAGGTTCAGGTTGATCTGCTGAAACATCAGATTCTTCCTGAAAGGACTCTTCTTCTCCCTCTTCATCAAATGAAGTTAATGAATCATCCTTACTGGAAACTTCTGGCTCAAACACATCACTTTCTTCTTCGTCGGCCAGTTCAGCCTCACTGGTTACTTCACCGTCGATATTTTCTACAGCCTCATCATCCTGGACAATTTCATCCTCTTTTGAAGGCTCCTCTGGCCCGGATTCAATCTCTTCATGGTTGCTAATTGTAACCTGTTTCACGTCATGCTGACTCAACCTGTTACCATTTGCTTTGATACCTTTCAGATCTATAAACTCAGCCAATAAAATTGCTATTGTTTCCGGGATCTGTGTTTTACCTTTTAAAATATCTACGGTTAAAGTGGCTGCCGGGTTACTGGTTAGATAAAGAAATTTAGAACCTGTTTCCTCACTGATCAGGCTTTGTTTTTTACCTACCGCAATAGGTTCAAAAACAAACCGCTTCACAAAATAATTCTTGGCTTTTCCTTCAAACTGAACTACAGCAAAAGGTTTCTCCGGATCAAACTTCTGTATCAGCAGCAGATCAGCATCAAAGTGATTGCTCAATTCAAAAGAACTCAGCTCGTACCAGCCATCTTTATGTACCTGCAGGATCTTATCGTCTCCATCAAACTCACCCAAGTACTTGCCCCTGCCATCAACATTCAGGCGTCTCAGCAAATCGTCATACCAGATTTTCAATCCTGATAAAGTAGATATCCCTTTGCTTTTCAGCAGAATCTTTTTCACCGGGTATTTGGAAACGATATTTCCTTGCGAAGCACGGCCTTTAATAGCGATATCAGCAAAGTCTACATCAAACTGCAATTTCTTCAGTTTGGTATGGGGCTTTAACATGATCGTAATGATTTCAGCTTCTCCATTAGGATTTGGCGTGAAATACAATATTTTAGAACCTTTACTGCCTTTGGTCAGGTCATATTCCTTATCTCGCGTAACGCCCATTACAGCAAAACGTTTGATATAAGAAACGCCGCTTGCGCCATCTTTATAGATCAGATTATAAATTGTACGCTCATCATTCTTTTTGAATACGTGTGCGTAAATGATTCCCTTACCTACAAAGGTTTTATCAGCGACCTTAGTGATGATACACTTACCATCTTCCCTGAAAACGATAATCTCGTCCAGATCAGAACAGTCGGCAACAAACTCATCTTTTTTTAATCCTGTACCGATAAAACCATCTTCACGGTTCAGGTACAACTTAACATTGGCCAGTGCAACTTTAGAAGCCTCCACCCTATCGAACAGGCGGATCTCTGTTTTACGTTCCCTGCCTTTGCCATATTTATCTTTTAACCGCTGATACCAGGCAATTGCATAATCTGTCAAGTGTTTTAAGTGATTTTTCACCACTTTGATTTCATCCGACAATGCTTTCATCTGATCGTCCGCTTTTTTAACGTCAAAGCGGGTGATGCTGCTCATTGGTTTATCGATCAGCTTTTTGAAATCTTCAGGTAAAATATCCCGGTATAATTGTTCCCTGAAAGGGGCAAATAATTTATTCAATACACCTACTACCATATCAAAATTATTTGAATTTTCGTAGTCGGCATTCTTATACATTCCTTCCTGTATAAAGATCTTCAGTAAAGAACTAAAAAAGATCTTCTCCTGAAGTTCATGCAGTTTAATCTCCAATTCCTGTTTCAGCAGATCTTTGGTATTTTGCGTATTCTCGGTAAGAATAGCATTTACACTTAAAAACTGTGGTTTATCATCTTTAATAATACAGGTATTGGGAGAAATAGAAACTTCGCAGGATGTAAAAGCATATAAGGCATCTATCGTTACATCAGGTGAAATCCCAGGTGCAAGCTGGATCACAATCTCTACGTTAGCCGCAGTATTGTCTTCGATCTTTTTGATCTTGATCTTTCCTTTATCATTTGCCGAAAGAATACTGTCGATCACCGATCCTGTAGTCGTGCTGTAAGGGATTTCGGTAATCACCAGGGTTTTCTTGTCCTTCTCTGTGATCTTTGCACGCACACGAACTTTTCCGCCGCGCATACCTTCATTATAAGCAGAGAAATCTGCCATTCCACCGGTAAAAAAATCGGGAAGGATATTCGGCCTGCCACCCTGTAAAATATCTATCGAAGCATCAAGCAGTTCGATAAAATTATGCGGCATTACTTTAGTGGCCAAACCTACTGCAATACCTTCTGCACCCTGTGCCAGCAGCAAAGGGAATTTAACAGGTAAAGTAAGTGGTTCGTTGTTACGTCCATCATAACTTAACTGCCAGATGGTAGTATCCGAGTTGAACACTACTTCATTTGCAAATTTAGATAAGCGGGCTTCTATATAACGGGGTGCAGCAGCACTATCGCCGGTTACCGGATCTCCCCAGTTTCCCTGGCAATCAATCAGCAGGTCTTTCTGCCCAATCTGTACCATTGCATCCCCAATCGAAGCATCACCATGGGGGTGGTACTTCATGGTATTTCCAATAACGTTGGCCGCTTTATTAAAACGTCCGTCGTCCATTTCCTTCAGCGAATGCATGATCCTCCGCTGTACAGGTTTTAAACCATCATTAATATGGGGCACCGCCCGGTCTAAAATTACATAAGAAGCATAATCGAGGAACCAGTTTTCGTAAAGTCCGTTGATAGGGATTACGGTATGTTTTGTCTCTTCGTTTATATTATTATCTAATTCGTCGCTCATTAAAAAAGGGATTGGGTGCCGTAAAGATAATGCATCCGCTTATATTTCGGGAATACAAATTGCTAACAATTTTAGAAATTCCCTATAATTGTTTTAAACGTACCGGATCAGCCAGTAGCCTGTCTTCTACAAAACCAAAAGGCAACAAATTGCGCATTCCTTTTATTTTTAAGATCTGACCGTCAAGACAATAAAATATAACCGTCAGCTCTTTATTTTGCTTACGCTCAAATTCTGACATCACCTGCAAACAGGCACCGCAGCAGGTAATGGGCTGTTCAATTTTAAAATTAGGAGTATGTGCGGTGATCACTATACTTGCTATAATTGCATCAGGATGTGTGGCGCCAACAGTAAATAAGGCAACGCGCTCTGCACAGAGTCCGGAAGGGTAAGCCATGTTTTCCTGGTTACTGCCTGTTATAATTTTTCCATCACTTAAAAGAACGGCAGCCGCTACCTTAAAATTAGAATAAGGAGAATAGGAAGTACTTAGCGCCTCTTCTGCCTTCAAACATAAAGACTGGTCCTCAGCAGATAATTCCTGCAGATGATCATATGCTTCGTAAGAAATGGAAAAACTTAATTTATTTATCATGTAATAGCTAATTAGGGAAGCCAATCAGCCGATTTATCAACTGAGGGATATAAATATACTATAATATTATCATTTATTACATGACTAATGGCGACTTTCACTACTGATTCAACGATTTTACTGGTATAGCTATGCGCTTCGAGTTTGCTGCTAGTTTAAGAGCAGATTAAACTAATTCTGAACCGGCCTTGCTATAGTATTGGGAAGGCATTTCTATAACCAGGGGCTATAGCAACCCCTACTCAATGCCTACCCAATGCTTACTCAATCCCTTTGCAAAACAAAACTAATCCTGGAAGAAACTATCAAAAACCATCAGCGTAAATCATCTGATCAGAATAACCTCAAAAGCAAAAAATATAACCACACACACAAAAATATTTTAAACTTTAAATTCTCTAAACAAACTATAAAGTATATTGTAATGTATCTCAGATAATACCTATGGCATGGTTTTGGTGATTGTCTAAATAATGTAAATCTCTCAAATCATCCTCCATTGAATAAATACATACGCATCAGTTTAAAAGTAGTTTTATGGGTAATCGCCAGCGTGATCATGCTGGTTGTGCTCATTGCTGTCGCTTTAAACATACCTTCTGTTCAGAACTCTGTTAAAGACAAAGCAATCAACTACCTGAAAAATAAAACCCACACAGAAGTTAGTCTGGAAAGCATAAAAATTGCCTTACCTAAAGATGTGGTACTGAATAAGTTTTACATGGCTGATAAAAAAGGAGACACTTTATTATACGCTGAAAAACTAGCCGTTGACATCAGCCTTCTCAAACTGATCCACAAAAAAGTGGAGATCAATAATATTGAAATGGATAAGATCAGGGCTAATGTAACCCGGATCAATCCGGATACCACTTTTAACTTCTCCTTCCTTCTGGATGCTTTTATGTCTGAACAAAAAAAGCCTGATACAGAAGTAGATAAAGACACTACATCTACCATGAAGTTCTCTATCAATAAGGTCAGCCTAAAGGATATCGGTATCGTTTACCGTGATGATGTAGCCGGCAATGATGTAAGTATAAGGTTAGGAGAATTTGAAACCAATATCAAAGATTTTGATATGGACCACCAGCATTATGTGATTAAAAATCTGTCCTTAAAAAACACCACCTTAAAATATTTACAACAGAAGCCGCTTAATCAATTGGTTGCACAGGTACAAAAAAGCATTGACTCTACCAAAACAGTAACAGGGGCACTTCCTACTGTAGAGGTGCAGGATATTGCTTTCAACAATGTGAAGCTCAATTACGACGATATGATCGCAGACACACATGCAGATCTGAACTTGAATGAATTAACGCTGACCAAATTATTTGCCGACCTCAATAAAAGCAATTATAAACTGGATGAAGCCACACTGAATAAATCAAATATTTTGTTTGCTTTTAAACCTGCGGCACAAGTTAAAACGTCAAAAACAACAGATACCGTCCTGGCCAAAGCGTCTGCAATGGCGGTATTGGTTAACCAGTTAAACCTGGCTGATAACACGATACAATTTGATAATCTTGCGGTAAAACCTACAGCCAAAGGAATGGACTTTAACCACCTTAAAATCAAAAGTCTTGGTTTAGGTGCTGAAAATCTTTCTTATAGTGCCGCCGGTATTAAGGTAAATGTCAAAAGCGGCACGCTAAAAGAAAAAAGCGGATTTGAGTTATCCAAATTGCAGGGAGATGTGGTCTATAATGACAAACAGATTAAACTCAGCAATTTTATCTTTAAAACGCCCAATACCAAAATAGAGAACAACACGGAACTGAATTTCACTTCCATGGATGATCTGACCAAACATCCTGAAAGAGTAAAGCTTGCCCTGCAAGTCAAAAACTCTACACTGGGTTTGAAAGACGGAACTTATTTCAGTGATGCTATCCCCGCTAACTACAGGAACGAAAAGATCAGGGTAACCGCAAAAGTTAATGGTTATATGAATAATCTTTCCATCCCCCAGTTACAGATTAATGGCTTAAAAAGTACCCATATTGATGTCACCGGAACAGTGAAAGGTTTACCTGACGTGAATAAAACCTTCCTCGACCTGAATATCAAACAGTTCTCTTTGACAAAAAGCGATTTACTCGTAGTTATTCCTAAAAAGACTTTACCAACCAATATCGAACTACCTAATAAGATTGTTGCCAACGGAAAATTCAAAGGCTCCATGACCAATTTTAACACAGGTTTTAATATCAACACCGATATGGGATCTGCAAAACTAATGGCCACTATGAAGGGACCTAAGGGCAAAGAAAGTTATACCGCAAACCTCAGCCTCAATAACTTTAACGTTGGCCGCTTATTAAAGATGCAGAAAACGCTGGGCAGGATCACCGTTAAAGCGAATGTAACAGGTACCGGATTGGATGCAAAAACTGCTGCTGCCAAATTAAACGGACAACTAATAAGTGCTTCTTATAATAAATATACTTACAAAAACTTATTGCTAAGCGGAACATATTCCCAAAAGAAACTGAATATCAAGAGTGAAATGGTCGATAGTAACCTGAACTTCAGCTTAACTGCTTTTGTAAACATGGCCGGAAAGTATCCTGCAGTCAAAGCAGATCTTAATCTGAAACAGGTGGATCTTCAGAAATTAAACTTTAGCACGACAGGATTTAAAGTAGCGGGGCTGGTAAAAGCAGATATTAAAACTGCCGACCCCAATTACCTGAACGGAGACGTAAGCATCAGGAGCCTGCAGGTAGTAAAAGAAGGTCAGAAGTTTAACTTAGACACCATTGATGTTCATTCTGAAGCCACGGCAGATCATAACCTGCTTACCCTCAAATCAGAATTGATGAGTGCCCGTATTGATGGTAAATACCAGCTCACCAATATCAGTGGAGCCATCATCAATCAGATCAACAAGTATTACGCTTTCGGACAGGTAACCACCGTTCCCGATCAGCGTTTCAGGTTCTCTTTAAATATTTATAATCCTAAGTTCATTCAGAATATCGTGCCTCAGTTAACCACTTTCGCTCCTTCACAAATGAGCGGCCTGATTGATACAAAAAAAGATAGCCTGGTGATGAATGCCTGGTTTCCGCAGATTGTATATGGCGATTACCGGGTAGATAGCACCAGATTAACGGTTAACAATGCTGATAAGCGGCTATTCTATAAGTTATTGGTTAAACACGTTGGCAGTCCTTCCTTAAGTTTATTCAGCCCTGAAGTAAGTGGGATTGTAGCTAACAATAAATTAGGAATAGATATTATTTTAAGAGATAGTAAGCTAAATGACAGATATGTATTAGGAGGTTCCTTTCAATCTATCAACAAAGACTATAGGTTTAGCTTCGACCCTACCAGGATATTACTGGATTATCAGCGATGGGCTGTTTCCCCGCAAAACTATATCCAGTTTGGGGCTTCGGGTATACTGGCCAATCAGTTTAACCTGAGCCAGGGAACACAGTTATTGAGTGTGAATAGCGTGAATGCAACCCCTAATTCTCCAATAAAAGTAGAATTTAAAGATTTCAGAATAGAAACATTGGCCAAATTTGCAGAGCAGGATTCAGCTATGGCAGGTGGGCTGATCAATGGTACAGTAGATGTAAAAGATCTTACGGCCAGCCCTAAATTTACGGCTAACCTGACCGTTGAAAAACTGCGTTATCAGAAAGATCAGCTGGGCACACTTCGCATTGCAGTAAATAACAATACACCAAATGCTTTTGAAACCAATATAGCCTTAACAGGTGTACATGAAGTACGTTTGGACGGATTCTATTATACCAATACGGAAAACGCGCTGGATTTCAATTTAAACATAGATAAGATTGATTTAAAATCATTGGAGAGTGTTTCCATGGGACAGATAAAAAATGGATCAGGCACTATTACCGCACAGATGACCATTAAAGGATCAACCAGTGCACCGAAAGTTCTGGGAGATGTTAAATTTAACCAGGCAGCATTTACAGCAACCTATGTGGGATCTTATTTCAGAATGCCAAATGAAACGATCAGCTTTACCGATCAGGGTATCAATTTTAACAATTTCACCGTCATCGATTCTTTAAATAAACAGGCCACCATTAATGGGGGAATCCTGACCACTGATTTCCAGAATTTCAAATTTAATATGGATATCAAGACAGATAATTTCCGTGCTATTCATTCTACCGCTGCCGATAACGATATGATCTATGGAACAGTATTCCTAAGTAGTAATATCAAGGTTAGAGGTGACATGAACCAGCCTAACGTAACCATGAACGTCAAGGTGGAGAAAGGAACTAAATTCTTCTTTGCCCTGCCGGCTGATGACCCAACAGTAATTAACCAAAAAGGTATTGTGGAGTTTATTGATGCCGACGCAGCGCCTTATAATGGACAAAAAGCACTTAAGCAAGATGTCGTAAAAAAATCTCCGATCAAAGGAATTAACCTGACGGCTAAAGTGGAGATCGATTCTGCCGCTGAGATGAACGTGATTGTTGACCCTGCCAATGGCGATGCGCTGAAGGTTAGAGGTTATGCAGACCTGACGGCTACCATGGACCCAAGCGGAAGAACAAGTTTAACAGGCCGTTATCAAATATCTGATGGTTCCTATAATTTAACTATCAGTGCTATAGGTAAAAAGACTTTCAAACTGGTGAATGGAAGTACTATCGTATGGACAGGAGATCCGATGTCTGCCAATGTAGATTTAACTGCTTTATATGAAGTTAAAGCTGCGCCGATCGATTTGTTAAACGAAGCGGATAATATTGAAGCCAAGACTAAACTGCCGTTCCAGGTTTACCTGATGATGAAAGGCGAATTATTAAAGCCAACAATATCTTTCCGTCTGGATCTTCCGGAAGCAGATCGCGATGCTTTAAGCGGAACGGTTTACACCAAGGTACTGAACGTGAACCGGGACGAAGCGGAACTAAACAAACAGGTTTTTGCTTTACTGGCCCTGAATAGATTTATCGCTGATAATCCATTCCAAAGTTTAGTAGGTGGTGGTGGTGGCGCCTCTACCCTGGCGAGATCAAGTGTGAGTAATTTGTTAACAGAACAATTAAACAATCTTGCATCAGATCTCATCAAGGGTGTGGATATCAATTTCGGCGTGAACAGTTCAGAAGATTATTCAACTGGTTCACTACAGCAAAAAACAGATTTGGAGGTCGGCTTATCCAAAAAACTATTGAATGACAGGCTTACGGTTACCGTTGGTAGCTCATTTGGTTTGGAAGGCCCGCAGCCTGCAGGACAGAGCTCTACTAATATTGCAGGCGACGTAAATATACAATATGCCCTCTCTGCTGATGGAAGGTACCGCCTGCGTGCTTACCGACGTAACCAAACTGATGAAGTAATCGAGGGACAAGTAATTGAAACAGGCCTTGGCTTTGCCCTTGTGGTAGACTATAATAAATTCAGGGAAATCCTTCACAGAAAAAAGAATAAAGTAAAAAAAGAACAGAAACCAAAGGATGAAAAGACTAATTAACCTCAGCTTATTTGTATTTATATGTTTAATATGGGCTGCCTGCAGCAATACTAAATATTTAAAACCTGGTCAGAAATTGTACACAGGTGCTGAGGTATTGATTAATCCCGACTCTTCAGTTAGAATAGAAAATCAAAAGGATGTTAAAAGCACGCTGGAAACTAAAACACGTCCCAGGCCTAATAAATCCATCCTTGGTTTAAGACCCAAACTATACATTTATAATCTGGCCGGTGAACCCAAAAAACCTAAAGGCATCCGTCATTGGATTAGAACTAAAGTAGGCGAACCTCCTGTATTGCTAAGCCAGGTAAAAATTAAATACAATGATGATGTACTCACCAGTTACCTGATCAGCCAGGGATATTTACAATCTAAGGTAATCGGGGATTCTTTAATTAAAAATAAGACCGCCAAAGTAGTTTATAAAGCAAATACAGGGATAAGATATAAGATCAGTAAGATCACCTTTCCTAAAGACACTGGCGCACTCACCAAGATCATCAATGACAATAAAGACAAATCTCTATTGAAAGTGGGTAACTTCTATAATCTGGATGTATTTATCAATGAAAGGGTACGTATAGATAACGACCTTAAGGAAAAGGGTTATTTCTATTTTAATCCTGATTATATCCTTTTACAGGTAGATAGCACCATTGGAAAAAACCTGGTCAATGTTACAGTAAAGATAAAAGACATTGCGCCTGATGCCGCGTTAAAACCTTATACAATAAAAGATATCAATGTCTATCCTGCCTATTCTTTAAGAAGAGATAGTACGCTGAGAAAATTAACTCCTTTGGAATATCATGATTTTAGAATCTATGATGATAGAAAAACATTTAAACCCCGTTTATTTGACAGATTGATCTTCTTTAAAAAAGATGAAACTTATAACCGTGCAGATCATAGTTTAACGCTAAACCGATTGGTTAACATCAATGCCTTTCAAGACATTAGAGCCGAGTTTCTTCCTCTGGACAGTTTTAAAAATGATCAGCTGGACCTGAATATTTACCTTACACCCCTTAAGAAAAACTCACTCACCTTTAGTGTTACAGGAACCAGTAAATCGAACAACTTTGTAGGATCAGAAGTAAAGGTTACACAAACAACCAGGAACTTGTTTCATGGTGCAGAGCAACTGGATGTGAGTGCAAGTGGTGGTTTTGAAACTCAGGTGAGCGGACAGGCACAGAACTTAAATTCTTATTCTTTCACTACACAGGCCAAGTTAACTTTCCCGCAGTTCATTGTACCTTTTTATAAACCATCCAGTACAACTGCATTTATTCCAAAAACAGTAACCTCTCTTTCCTATCAATTGGTAGACAGAGGCTCATTGTATGCTTTAAGTTCATTTACCGGAGAATATGGCTATAACTGGAAAGAGAATATTCACAAGGAACATACTTTTAACCCTATTTCAATAACCTACGTTAAGCCTGATGTAAATCAGATCAAACAAGATAGTTTATTCAGGGCTATTCCTGGTTTGAGAAATTCCCTGCAAAAACAATTCATCATTGGTAGTAACTACACCTTTACATATACCAACCAAATGGAAGACTACCGTAGAAATAATATTTATTTCAATGGAAATGTGCAGACTGGCGGTAATTTATGGGGTTTATTTGTATCCAAAGATGCGAATGGCGATAAAAGTCTTTTAAGTACTCCACTCACGCAATTTGTAAGATTAGAAGCAGATTTTAGAGATTATTATAAGATTACACGAAATACGATCTGGGCCAACAGGATTGACCTGGGTTACGGATATGCCTATGGAAACAGTACTTCTCTTCCATTTGTAAGACAGTTTTTCGCCGGCGGAAGTAATGATATCCGTGCATTTGCTGCAAGATCATTAGGTCCCGGAACATATCGCGATACTTCATCAATTGCAGACGAAAGTGGTGACATCAAGATCATGCTCAATACAGAGCTTCGCTTCAAAATTGTCAGCATTCTCTACGGTGCGGTGTTTGCCGATGCTGGTAATATTTGGTTAAGGAAAGAAGATCCGCTTAGACCGGGTTCTGGTTTTGAATTTAATAAGGCACTCAGCCAGATGGCCGTAGGTACTGGCGCGGGTTTAAGGGTCGACGCTAAAATTTTCGTAATCCGTTTGGATGTAGCCTTCCCGATCAGGGAACCTTACCAGCCTGAAGGACAAAGATGGGTGATTGACAAGATCGACTTTGGCAGTTCCAGCTGGAGAAGTAACAATTTAGTTTATAACATAGGGATTGGATATCCATTTTAATCAGCAGCATGAAATCAGTAGCATTACATAAAATCAAGCATTTCTTTATTG
Organism: Pedobacter sp. L105; assembly: GCF_009765875.1. Lineage (GTDB taxonomy): Bacteria > Bacteroidota > Bacteroidia > Sphingobacteriales > Sphingobacteriaceae > Pedobacter. The sequence goes on along the minus strand of NZ_LMUP01000006.1, from coordinate 262,717 downwards.
CACTTTACCATCTGTTTGTAGCAGCCGGAAAAGGCTTTATAGAAGATAGGATTATGAAATTAAGTGCGGCATTAGCTTACTATACCATATTTGCTTTAACCCCCTTGATCATCATTATCATATCAGCTGCGAGTATATTTTTCGGCAATAAGATCAATCCGGGTACGGAACTTTTTTCCCAGATCAGCGATATGGTTGGCACTGATGCAGCCAAACAATTACAGGGTTTTGTGCAGAATGCCAACTTAAGCGGAAAAAGTACTTTTGGTTTAATTATTGGTGTAGTCACGCTAATCGTTGGTGCGACAGCCATTTTTATTGAGATACAGGACAGTATCAACATGATCTGGAAAGTAAAGGCTATTCCCAAACAAGGATGGGTAAAAATGATTACCAATAGGCTCTTATCTTTTTCACTAATCGTTTCTATGGGATTTCTCTTACTGGTTTCGCTGGTGATTAACAGTGTAGTGATCAGCTTGGGCTCTAAGCTTGGCTATATCATTACCCACACCAAAGTAGGTCATATGATCCCCTTAGCGAGTACCACGACTACCCTATTGATTTATGTGCTGAACAATGCCATTACTATAGCTGCCGTTACCTCAGTATTCACGATCATATTTAAAGTATTACCTGATGTTAACCTGAGATGGAAATCGGCATTGATGGGGTCATTATTTACGGCATTGCTATTTATCCTTGGAAAATACCTGATAGGGATCTATATAGAAAAAGGTAACCCGGCTTCCGCATTTGGTGCAGCCAGTTCTATCATTGTGATCCTGTTATGGATCTACTACACCTCTATTATCTTATATTTTGGTGCAGAATTTACACAGGCCTATGCCGAGAAATATGATGGGGGAATACGGCCGAGCAAGTATGCCGTACATACACAAATCACTGTGGTGGAAGAGAAAGTAGACATACTGCCTCCCCAGCATCCGGAACAAACAAAAGCTGAACCGGCTTAAGCCGATTCAGCGATTTCTACAATATCTTCAGAAACTGCAGCCGTGGCTGCATCTGCGTCAGCAGAGATCAGTTCTTCTATCGTATCCTTTTCTATCCTTAAATTACGGATAATATGCTGTTGCCTGTCGGGAGTATTTTTACCCATATAATATTCAAGCAGGTTTTTAATGGTCTGGTCTTTTAGAATTACCGGATCGAGGCGGATATCTTTTCCGATAAACAATCCAAATTCGTCAGGAGAAATCTCTCCCAGCCCTTTAAATCGGGTGATCTCAGGTTTGCTGCCCAATTTAGCAATAGCAGCCCTGCGTTCCTCATCACTGTAACAATAGATGGTTTCCTTTTTATTACGTACCCTGAATAAAGGTGTCTGTAAAATATATACGTGCCCGGCCCTTACCAGATCAGGAAAGAACTGCAGGAAGAAAGTCATCATTAGCAATCTGATGTGCATTCCATCTACATCCGCATCGGTAGCAATTACAATATTGTTATAATGCAATCCATCCAATCCATCCTCAATATTCAGCGCATGCTGCAATAAATTAAATTCCTCATTTTCATAAACCACCTTCTTGGTCAGCTCATAACAGTTCAAAGGTTTACCTTTTAAACTAAATACAGCCTGGCAATCTACATCTCTTGATTTGGTAATAGAACCTGATGCAGAATCTCCCTCAGTGATAAACAAAGTAGTTTCATATCGTTTATCGTGTGTAGTATTAAAATGTACTTTACAGTCCCTCAGTTTCTTATTGTGCAGGGATGCTTTTTTAGCGCGGTCATTAGCCAGTTTTTTAATCCCGGCAATGTCTTTACGTTCACGTTCCGATTGTAAAATACGTTTCAATAATGCATCAGCTACATCGGTATGTTTATGCAGGTAATCATCCAGTTCTTTCTTTACGAAATCGTTAATGAAAGTTCTTACAGATGGCCCTTCAGGTCCCATATTCTGTGAACCCAGCTTAGTCTTGGTCTGTGACTCAAATACCGGCTCCTGCACACGTACCGAAATGGCCGCTATAATCGAAGCCCGGATATCCGAAGCTTCATATTCTTTTTTATAGAACTCACGAATAGTTTTCACCACTGCTTCCCTGAAAGAAGCCTGATGGGTACCACCCTGGGTAGTATGCTGGCCATTCACAAAAGAATGGTAATCTTCTCCATACTGCTGCCCGTGGGTCATTGCAATCTCGATATCATTTCCCTTCAGGTGAATGATAGGGTAACGAATATTTTCTACATCGGCTACTTTATGCAGCAGATCATATAATCCTCGTTCAGAAAGATATTTCTGGTTATTAAAGTTTATAGTTAAACCCGTGTTCAGGAATACATAATTCCAGATCATGCTTTCAGCAAAGTCAGGAATATAATGGTAGTTTCTGAAAATGCTTTCATCCGGATAAAATGTAATGGCTGTTCCGTTACGTTGTGTAGTATCGATAATAGGATGATCCAAAACAATCTCTCCTCTTGAAAATTCTACCTTTTTAGTTTTTCCATCACGATATGACTGTACCACAAAATTAGTAGATAATGCGTTTACCGCTTTTGTACCTACCCCATTCAATCCTACGGATTTCTGAAAGGCATTACTATCGTATTTACCACCGGTATTGATCTTGGATACACAGTCAATCACTTTTCCTAACGGAATACCGCGTCCGTAATCACGTACATTCACTTTAGAATCAGAAACAGTAATATCAATAGTACGTCCGGCACCCATAACAAACTCATCAATAGAGTTGTCCATGATTTCTTTCAGCAGTACATAGATCCCGTCATCCTGTGCAGAGCCATCGCCCAATTTCCCGATGTACATTCCGGGACGTAACCTGATGTGTTCTTTCCAGTCGAGTGACCGTATACTGTCATCGTTATAAATAGGTTCTGCCATAATTCTTAGTAATATCACAAATTTAGCTAAATATGTGTGTTTTTCGCGATAGAATTATCAACAATTAAACAACGAGGACAGACAGTCTGTGTTCAGCAAAATGAACTTATTTAGCAACTATATCGCAGTTGCTAAATAAGAATGTAAAACCAGGTCACTCTTTTTATTGGCCTGATCAACCTTTAACTCTACGTTGATCATTCTGTCTTCTATTTTGAATAATCTGTTATTAATTGATTCTACATGGAGTCTGGTAGCATGTAAATCTAATCTTATGGCCGAGATATCATTTTTAATACAGTCCAATTTACCAACAAATACCTTTTCAAGGTGACGTATATGCCCTTTCACTCCCGATATATCTTTTTTAACAGACTCAACCTCGTCCTTAAGAGAGATAATGTCTTTCTTTACAGATATCATGTCATTCTTTAGTCCCTCAACATCTTTCTTTAGACCCTCAACATCATTTTTCAAAGATGCAACATCTTTCTTTAGTCCCTCAACATCTTTCTTTAGACCCTCAACATCATTTTTCAAAGATACAACATCTTTCTTTAGTCCCTCAACATCTTTCTTTAGACCCTCAACATCATTTTTCAAAGATGCAACATCTTTCTTTAATCCCTCAACATCGTTCTTCAAAGACGCAACATCATTCTTTAAGCACTCAACATCGTTTTTCAAAGATGCAACATCGTTCTTTACTAATACCATGTCATTCTTTAGACTCTCAACATCGTTTTTCAAAGAAGCAACATCATTCTTTACAGATACCATGTCGTTCTTTAGACTCTCAATATCTTTTTTAATGGGTTCCAGTTTAACATCTAATAGTTCCCCAATACTTTCAAGTGTAACATTCATAACCTTAGTTTTACTAGTTTAAATTATCTCTGTCGATAGCAGCGTTTCAACCACCTGCCACAACACAAAGATAGCCATTAAAACCATAAATTATCTTAAAACAAAACTTATTTTATTTAAAATCATATTTTAAAAGAGAATAAAAAACTTGAAAACTATTAAAGAAATTTACGATACCAGATAATAAGAAAAAGTGATATTATTGAATCACTAAAACGACATTGGCGATGCCTCTGATTGTCACTAATATCACAAAAATAGTTAAATACCCTTCTTTATTGCGATCCTGTTTTCAACAAATATACATTTTGACTACCTTACTGAAATATTACTGAAATGCATGCAGTCTAAAAAACAGCTCTCTCTTTTTGACCTATCTATGATCGTTGTTAGCCTGGTGATCGGCATGGGCATCTTTCGTACTCCGGTCAATGTTGCTGCTAAGGCCCAAATCCCCGAACTCTTCTTTTTAGCCTGGATTATTGGCGGTGTAGTTGCTTATTGTGGCGCATTAATCTACGCAGAAATCGGCTCCCGATTCCCCGTAACCGGCGGATATTACAAAATCTTCTCCGCCTGTTATCATCCTTCCATCGCTTTTGCCATCAATGGTATCGTGGTACTCACCAATGCAGGATCTATGGCGGGAGTCACCCTGATCGGATCTGAATACCTGAGCAGCGTTATTTTTCCACCAGCAATGCAAACAGATCTTTCCCGTTTGCTGATAGCCGGTATAACGGTTCTGATCTTTTATGGCATTAACCTGCTCGGCTTAAGAGCCAGTTCGAAAACGCAAAACGTACTGACCATTATCAAAATCACCTTAATACTAACGCTAATCTGTGCCATATTCTTTGGAGGCCACGCTTCTGCACAAACGCCTGTGTTTAAAACAGCTTCCGGAAGCCTTCCTACATGGGCAGATTATGGAAAAGCACTTGGATTATGCCTGATTGCCATTACCTTTTCTTTTGCAGGATATACGCAAACCATTAACCTGGGCGGCGAAGTGAAGGATGCAAAAAAGATTATCCCCAAAGGGATAAAACTAGGTCTGTTCATCATCATTACCCTTTATCTGCTGATCAATTATGCGTATGTTAAAGTGATAGGCTTTGAACAGCTCAAAACTGCCCAGAGTATTGCATCTATATTAGCGGGAAAAATATTTGGCCCCGCCGGTTACACGGTCCTCTCGGCAGTAATCTTTCTCTCCGTACTGGGTTATGTCAATGTAAACCTGCTCAGTAACCCCAGGGCAATGTATGCCATGGGCGAAGAAAAAGCATTACCCGCTGTATTTGCCAGGAAAAATAAAAAAACCGATGTGATGGTAGTGAGCCTTACTACTTTTACAGCATTGGTGCTCATTACCCTGTTCTTCGCACAGACCTTCGACAAAATATTGAATTATACGATCATTCTGGAATGTATCGGAACAGCAAGTTCTGCTGCAACTATCTTCATCCTTCGGAAAACCACCGCTCATATTGATAAAAATAGTATTTACACCGTAAAATGGTATCCTTTGATCCCGATCCTGTTTATCTCCTTCTTCCTTTTTGTAGGTGCCAGTATCTATCAGGAAGATCCAACCGCAGCACTAAACGGCTTGTATATTTTTGCTGCATTTATCCTGATTTATTTTATTTCAACGTTATTCAACAAAAAAGAAACAATAGCCGATGCCAGTTAAAGAATTGCCGTTAAGAAAGGAGATTGCTTATGCCGCAGGGATGATGGGATGGAGTATCATGACCAACACCATTATTGTAATGCTTCCCTATTTTTATTTGCCGCCCAACAACTCTGGCTTAACTCCTCTTGTCCCGCAATTACTTGTCTTTGGGGCATTTAATATTCTTTCCCTAATAGCGGCATCAGGAAGGTTGTTCGATGCTTTTTATGATCCCTTTATTGCTTCGATAAGTGACGCCAGTGAAAATCCCAATGGAAGAAGGATTCCAATTATGCGGTATGCGATTATTCCCGCGGTTATCTTTTGCGGACTGATCTTTCATCCCCTCAAACATTCAGAATCAACGGCCAATGCATGGTGGCTTACCTTTATGCTGATCGGTTTTTTCATGTCAGTAACTACCTATATTATTCCTTATAATGCACTGCTGGCCGAAATGGCCCATACTACAGAAAAAAAAGTAAAATTATCTACTTTCCAGCAGGTAGGTTTTGTAATGGGAATGATCCTCTCTGCGCTCACCAATAATTTCGCAGACCTCATCCAGCGCAATTTTCATATCCTTAACCGAATGGAAGCGCTTCAGGATGCCATTTATGGATTAGCTATTTTTTCCGGATTTGTAATGATCATGCCTATACTGTTTATCCGTGAGAAGGATTACAGCGAAGGGAAACCAACGCATATTGCACTACTGCCCGCTATCCGAAATACCTTCAGGAATACAAACTTTAAATATTACCTGATCTCAGATTTTTCTTATTACACCGCATTAAGCATTATCTCCAGCGGACTGCTTTACTTTGTTACTGTCCTGCTCCATCTTCCCGAATCCAACGGGGGTATGTTTATGGGAATCATGGTGGTACTTTCCTTGTTTTTTTATCCTTTTATCAATTACGGGGCAAAACGTTTTGGACGGAAACCACTGGTTTTAGCCGCCTTTGCGGTACTGAGCCTCATCTTTGTAACCATTTATTTCCTGGGGCACCTTCCCTTTACGCCTATCATGCAAATGTTTATCCTGGTGGTTTGCGCTTCTTTTCCGCTTGCCGCACTGGGTATATTGCCCAATGCTATATTGGCCGATATTGCCCAAAATGACACCCTGGAAACGGGAGAAAACCACGAAGGGATGTTCTTTGCAGTTAAATATTTATTTGTAAAACTAGGCCAAACAGTAGGTATTGCTGTATTTGCCATGCTTACTATTTATGGAAAAGATCCTGGGAATGACTTCGGGCTGCGTTTGAACGGCGTTGTTGGTTTCGTACTCTGTATACTGGCATTGCTGTTCTTCAGCCGTTTTAAAGAAGAATAATTTTACAGAACTTATGTGTATATTTGTAGCGAAACGTAATTGTTTGTACAAAATACAATCCGTTAAACTAAACACCTGCTGATTGTTAGCGTTTCTTCATGATTATATTCACTAAAATTCATACACATTGTTATTCGAAGATTTAAACCTGATTGAGCCTATTTTAAAAGCGCTGCAAGCAGAGGGTTACACTAACCCAACCCCTATACAAGAACAGTCTATTCCAACTATATTAACGAAAAGAGATTTATTAGGTTGTGCACAAACCGGAACCGGTAAAACGGCGGCATTTGCAATTCCTATGCTTCAACTGTTGAACAACGAGCACCAAAATGTTAAAGGCCCAAGACCAATCAAAGCTTTGGTATTAACGCCAACACGTGAGCTTGCCATACAAATTGAAGAAAGTTTCAAGGCATATGGCAAAAACCTTTCCCTTCGTCACCTGGTTATATTTGGTGGTGTTGGTCAGAAAGCACAAACTGATGCCCTGCACCGCGGTGTAGATATCCTGATCGCTACTCCGGGAAGACTATTAGACCTGATGAACCAGGGCTTTATCAACCTGAAAGACGTAGAAATCTTTGTATTGGATGAAGCCGACAGGATGCTGGACATGGGCTTTATCCATGACGTAAAGAAAACTATCGCTAAACTGCCTTCTAAAAGACAGACCTTGTTTTTCTCGGCAACAATGCCTGCAGAAATTCAGAAACTGGCAGATACGATCTTAACCAATCCTTTAAAAGTTGAAGTAACTCCTGTTTCTTCGACCGCAGAAAAAATTGAGCAGTCTATCTATTATGTAGATAAAAACGATAAGAAAAATCTGCTGCTGCACATTTTAAAAGATAAATCAATTGCTACAGCACTTGTATTTACCCGTACTAAACATGGTGCAGACCGTATTGTTAAAGACCTGATTAAAGTTGGCGTGAAAGCAGAAGCTATCCACGGAAATAAATCGCAAAACGCGAGACAAAGAGCTTTAACAAACTTCAAAGCAAAAATTACGCGTATCCTGGTAGCTACTGACATTGCCGCACGCGGTATTGATGTAGACGAGCTGACCCACGTTATCAACTATGAATTACCTAACGTTCCTGAAACTTATGTTCACCGTATTGGCCGTACCGGCCGTGCAGGAAACAGCGGTATATCTTTCTCTTTCTGTGATGGAGAAGAAAAGGAATTCCTGGATGATATCGAAAAGTTAATCGCCATTAAGATCCCTGTTCAGGAAGACCATCCTTATGCAATGAGTTGGCAAAGCCTGATGTCTGGCGCAGCAGCTGCAAAAGCAAAGGGAAAAGCTAAACCTGCGAGAGGCGGACGCCCGGAGAGAACCGAACATAAACCCAACCTGAGCGGTGCAAGAAAACCAGCGGGTGGTGGCAATGGCGGTAACCGAAGATTTAGCGGTTCAAGACCAAAAGCAAAAACAGATTAATAGCTATTTAAATCATTTATAGGAGCCCTGGTTTTAACCGGGGCTTTTTTATGCGCAAAACTACCTACCGCATCATAGGCTATTACACAAAGAAAGCTCCTATGGGAGCTTTCTAAGAAATTATTGGTGTGTGTTTTAACGTTTGGTATTGTTTGGCCTGGTATATACCATTTGCATTACGTTGATATTACGCATGGCAAAGGCAGCCTCACAATAATTAAGATAGTACTGCCACTTACGGATAAAAGTATCATCAAAGCCCAAAGCTTTAACTTCCGTAATGTTTTTATTAAAACGTTCACACCATAAATTCAGTGTTCGCGCATAATCCAATCCCATATCTTTCAGGTCTACCATAGTCAAATCACTTGTTTTATTGATCGACTCATTTAGCTTGGCTACTGAAGGCAATAGCGAACCCGGAAAAATATGTTTTTGTATCCAGTCTACCCCTTTACGCAGACTCATATATCTCGAATCAGGACTGGTAATCACCTGGAAAGCCAGTATCCCGTTAGGTTTAAGCACTTCATTACACTTGGCAAAATATTCGTCATAGTATTTGTGCCCTACAGCCTCCAGCATTTCTATAGAAACAATCTTATCAAATTCTCCTTCTATATCACGGTAATCGCAGATAATAACCTCTACTTTATCAGTAAGGCCGGCAGCTGCCACACGTGCTGTAGCCAGCTTTTGCTGTTCTACAGAAATGGTAACTGAAGTCACCTTGCAACCATAAGTACCAGCCATATAGATCGCATTACCGCCCCAGCCACTGCCAATTTCCAGTACATGGTCGGTAGGCTGCAAATTCATCTGTTTAGCCAGACGTTCGTATTTGGCATATTGCGAATCCAGTAAAGATGTTTTTTCATCCAGGAAATAACCGCTGGAATAGGTCATGGTAGGATCAAGGAATGTGGCAAAGAAATCGTTGTTCAGATCATAATGTTCCGAAATATTTTTCTGAGAACCGGCAATAGTGTTAGACCGGCTGTTATGGTAAATTCGGTTAAACCACTTGAAAATATTTAGCGCAACCGTTTTAGTCTTGCTTCCGGAAACTGATGGGGCATTTTCTATGTTCAACAATACCCATTTGATCACATTGGTGATGTTATCTGTATCCCAAAGTCCATTGACAAATCCTTCTCCAAAGCCTATATCGCCATACAATACCAAGTTCTTGTAAAAAGCCTGGTCCTTGATAATAATAGTCGCTTTCACTCCTCCCTTACCGTCTCCAATCTCCAGTTGCTGCCCGCAGGGAAGAGATAAAGAAAGACTGCCCTTATTCATTTTACTGATCAGGTTCAACACTGCATTTTCATAAAATCCAGTTTTATTTTGAGCAACAGAGAGCACCGGCATAGTCCTATTTATTTGTTATTTGGTTTATATACGTCCTTTTGTAAGGTCTGGTTTGCAGCCTTCGGATGAAAAGCTATCTTTTTTCTCCATAACAAAAAGGCCTGCCAGTGGATCATTCCCATTACCCATAAAGGGATCAAAGGAATGGAGCAAAAATGTCTGAGCAAGGCGATATTAGTCAATGCTTTTCGCTTACCTGTTAACGTACTGATAAAAAAATGCCTTCCTTCCTTATCATAATCATCAATCCTGATATCCAGATTTTCTCCGGGGATGACAAGGTTAAAATCAAAAGTTGTATCCAGGTCCGTAAATGGGGAAACATAAAAATATTTTTCTGCCTGCTGCCTGAAGCTGTTCCCTTCCAACTCCGAAGAACTGAGGAAAAACAGTTTCTTCTCGTGGTAAGTGTTCGTAATTTCTACTACTGCGCAAAGCGGTTCCCCTCCCTCATCATAACAGAAATAAAAACATACAGGATTAAAATTATAACCCAATACCGCCAGATTGGTCAACAACATCACCTTGCCCCTCCCCAGGCTAACACCGTGTTCAGCGATATAATGTGTAAGGTGTTCCCTTACACTTTTAGTGTTATCAGGATTTTCACGCGGTAGCTGCAAATGGTCTTTATCCCGGAAATTAAAAAGGTTAAAACGATGAAAACCAAAGAAAAAATGCTTTTTTGCCAACAATGGAATTTCATCCAGATCCAGGTAAAATAGATATACATTGTACCAAAAGCTATGCTTTTTGGGCGACAATCTATTGTGCATTACCTTACAGGTATAAATGGATGAGTTCATGCTAATCAGGGAATAAGTTGGCACAGCTCTACTGCACTGGCATAAGCATCTTCATGAAAGCCATATTTAAAATAACTTCCGCAATAGTAAACCGGACCTTTCTGGTTCAGCAGATACAATTCCTGCTGCGCCTGCATGGCCGCTACATCAAACAGGGGGTGCTCATAATCAATTTCTTTCAGGATCTTTTCAGGATCCAGCTGTGCAGAGGGATTGATAGATACAAAATAATCCTGCTGATCTGAAACCTGCTGCAACTGGTTCATCCAATAAATGGTACTTGGTATCAACTTCCCATTTTTCTCTTCTACCCTGTAATTCCAGCTGCTCCATGCCAGTTTCTTTTTGGGCATGAGTTTCCTGTCAGTATGCAGAACAGCTTTGTTAGGCTGGTATTTAAATTTAGCTAACAGACGCTCTTCATCAGCAGTTTTGTTGGCAACAATCCGATAAGACTGATCAGCATGACAAGCCATAATTACTTTGTCAAATATACCTTCAGTGCCATCAGCAGCTGTTACTTTCACTTTGCCATCTTCCAGGCGTTCCACTGTTTTGATCTTTTTATTCAGCTGAATACGGTCGCGAAAAGGTGCAATCAGTAACTTACGGTAAGCCTGACTACCATTATGAAGCGTATACCACTGATGTTGTGTATCCAAACCCAGAAAACCATGGTTCTTAAAAAACCGGATCAAAGAAACTGCAGGAAAATCAAGAATATCTTCCATTGGCGTAGACCAAACTGCGGAACTCATCGGGATCAGGTATTTCCATACCATATCCTGGCTGTAGCCAAATTCCTCAATATAACGCCCAATGGAATAATCCGCATACTTGGGCTGATCAAGGATCTCTACACTTTCTTTATTAAAACGATTAATCTGCATCAGCATCTTTAAAAAGGACGGATCAAATATATTCCTTCGCTGTGCAAACAGATGATTTAAACTCGACCCGCTGTATTCCAGTTTGGCAGGTAAATATTGCACACTAAAAGACATATCTGTTTTTTTTACAGGAGCCTTGATCTCTTCAAACAGCGCACACAGGTTTGGGTAGGTCTGATAATTGAAAACCATAAACCCGGTATCAATATAAACCGGTTTTCCATTTTCATCTATGGTAACTGTATTGGTATGGCCACCCACATAATTCAGTTCTTCAAAAAAAGTAAGGTCATACTTTTTATGGAGAAAATGTCCGCAGCCCATTCCGGCTATACCTGTTCCTATAATGGCAATTTTTTCCATCTAAGCGTTTTTCTTAAATAAATAATGACATACCATCCATTCATTACCATTCCTGTAGCCAAATAATTCCGCACAGGCGATGTAAAATAAACGCCAGTATACCCACCATTTTAAAGCCTGATCTTTACCATAAGTCTTTTCAAAAATAGGCATGATCTCTTTTTTATGCCGATCCATATTGCTCAACCAGGCTTCTGAAGTTTTGGAATAATGCATTCCATTCACTACCCAAAGATTCTCTATCGTGAGGTCATCATTAAAATAAGTCAGCAGATGATTGGAAGGCATGATACCGCCGGTAAAGAAATACTTGCTCATCCAGTCGGTTTCATCTTTTACCTCAAATTTATAGGCCAGGGTTTCATGCGTAAAAATATGCACGAACAGTTTACCGTCCGCTTTTAGAAATCCATCTACTTTTTGAAGCAGCAATTGATAATTACGCATATGCTCGAACATTTCTACAGAAACCACCCTGTCAAAGGTTTGGTCGATCTGGAAAGTGTTCATATCTGCCGTGATTACCGTCAGGTTTTTAATATTTCTATCTTTAGCAGCCTGATCAATGTGGGCTTTTTGGGTACTTGAATTGGATACTACAGTGAATTTACTGTCAGGGTATTTGGCCGACATATATAATGACAGCGAACCCCATCCGCATCCCAGCTCTAAAACGTTTTGCCCGCTTTGCAAATCGGCACGCTGGCAGGTGATCTCCAGCATATCTTCTTCTGAAGTATCAATAGCTGTTACTCCATCCTTCCAGTATCCTGAAGAATATTTCAGGTGTTTGCCCAGGCAGTACTGATAAAATTCTGTAGGCACTTCATAATGCTGCTGATTGGCATCTGCTGTATTGATCGCAATCGGGGAATTTCTCAATTCCTCCAGCAGTGCATTGAATCGTTGCTGTTGAATTTCAGCATCACCGGCAATTTCATCATTAAGACGTTGTTTTACCAAATTACGTACTCCTTTTCTCAGGATAAAATCAGGCAGTTTGTTTTGTTGTATTAAGCTATCGTACCACATATGAAGCGTTGATCAGGATTTTTTGAGTTTGAACCAGGGAAAAAAGGCACTGGTAGTTTGCTGGTATTGACGGTATTTATCTCCTCTCGACCGTAAAGATTGTTCTTCGGTTGCCGGGATACCCGTTACATTGAACAGTAAGTATAAAATGATAGCGGGACTAATCATTGCAATCCATCCCAGCGGAGCTGATAAGGCAAAGACGAAATAAGCAATCCACATCAGCGACTGAAAGAAATAATTCGGATGGCGGGAGTAATACCATAAACCCGCAGCACAAACCTCTCCCTTATTTGCCGGATCCTTTTTAAACTGCTGCAGCTGCCAGTCGGCCATGGCCTCCCCTACAACTGCAATTACCCATAAACCAAGCCCTGTATATTCCAAAGCGTTGATCTGCGGCGCAGGATTAAGTCCGATCAGGAAAAAAGGTACAGCCAGGATTACATTGGATATCGCCTGGAACTGAAAGAAAAAGAAGAACTTCTGATTGGCTTTTGGTGCCCATTCTTTACGCAGCTGTTTATATCTGCCCTCCTCTTCTTCCAAATGGCCAATCACACGGTTCCATAAATGGACACCCAGCCTGATACCTGCCAGCACGACCATAGAACAGATCATCAGCTTACGCGCTTGCAAACCTGTTCCCAGAAAAAAAATGATAATGGCGATTACCGGAAAATTGAACGACCAAAAAACATCTACCACCCCGGCATTCTCAATTTTCCTGGCCCAAAGCCATACAGCAGACATAATCAGGCAGCAAGTCAGCAGACAGATTAATATTAACCAGTAAGGAGTCATATATAATAAATAAGCGTTTAGTTTTTGCGGCCAATTAATTCAGCAATGCCCTCACCTGGTTTTAGTTTAAACAATTGTATCAAAACATATATACAGGTGGCAATGCTGCCAAGGCAGATCAATAAGATCAGCCATATAATTTTTAATCCGATAAAACGCTCTTTATAGAGGATCCATAGATAGATCACAAAGATATTGGCATAAAAATCCCAAAGTGTAGCACGCATCCATGGAATGCCGCCCAGAAAATCCCATTCTTTAAATAAATTACTTTCGATACTGGTGCCGATCACTTTGTAGCACATCCACACCAGCAGTAGGGAAAATATAATTTTTAAAAATGAGATGTTATTCATAGGCTATACTTTTCTGATCCGAATGATATGGAGCCAGTGCATCACCTTCATCAGGGGATACGTAGGATCAAATTCAAACCATCGGGATGCAAAATTTGGGTTATTAGGTTTTTTATGATGATTATTCTGAAACAGTTCCCCCATCATCAGAAAATCCAGCGGCAATGAGTTTTTGCTATGGTCGTTGTTATCATGGTTGGAATAACCATATTTATGCCCGCACCAGTTAACGATAGCACCATGTAATGGCCCCATCAGGAAATGTACCGGCAATAAGAGGAACATCCACCACGCAGTGGCAAAAGTGACATAAAACCATACATAGAAACTGATAAATACAACACGCATCATCCAGGAATTCCCAATTTTATCTACAATTGGCCAGGATGGATATTTATCGCGGAATTGCTCTTCAGGCTCTTCGTTGTACTTGGCATAATTCAGATAAATATTTTTTGTCTGTATCATCATTCCCCATACATCTTTTACAAAATGCGGTGAATGCGGATCCTTTTCTGTATCACTGAAAGCATGGTGCATGCGGTGCAGGATAGCATAGGCACGAGGGTTTAAAAAAGAAGACCCTTGCGATAAAAAGGTAATGGTATAAAAAAACTTTTCCCAGAAACGATTCATTTTAAACATTTTATGCGAAGCATAGCGGTGCAAAAAGAAAGTTTGTGAGAATAATGATAAAAACCAGTGTAACAGAAAAAATAGTAGAATAATCATAATGATGGGTATACAAACGAAAAAAAACATCCACCCGGATGTTTAAATCACAAAAATAGAGAAAATAGATGTACCCGGATTAAGCAGGGTACATCTATAAAATAAATTATCTTCCGAAATCGTCTGATACACGCACGATATCAGATTCATCAGATGGATTAGAAGGATCAGTATGTTGCCAGATTTCGGAAACAATTCCCCAGTCGTCCAAACCTACCAGGCGATGTCTTTCTCCCTGTTTCAATTTAATGGTTTGTCCTGGTACCAATTGCTGAACAGGTCCCTGCTCATCAGTATCGCTGGTAATTACACCTACGTTACCGCTTACCACGCGCCATATTTCGGCACGACGGTGATGATATTGCCACGAAAGACGAGTGTTAGGGGCTACAACTAAAATTTTAGGGCTCAACTTACCTGAAATTTTAAGTTCTTCTACATTCAATCCGTCAAAATAAACGTTGGCAAACTGTTGTGCCTGGTCTTCATCGATAACAAAAAAACCTCCCCATGGACGGGTCTCATCACGGTTAACTACATTAAAACCTTCACTTTTGAGTCGCTGAGCAACACTGTCGAATATTTCTTTTTTCTGATCTGACATTATTTTTAATATTTTAATCTTCAAATATAATCATATCAGCTTAAATACCTTCCCCTTGCAGCAATCTGTGAAAAAATATCAGCAGGCAATCTGCTTGCCGAACAAGAATTCAGCTAATTGCACCGTAATATTTGTATTTTCGCATCCGGATAGAAGGATCTGACAAAAATATCACTATATTATACCATTTGGTATTAAATATAATCTTACTTTTGACCCTTTAATCAGCTGCCTTAAAAGCAAGCTCAATTATTAATTATAAAAAAACGTATGTTAAAAAGAGTTGTTATCACTGGGATTGGGGCATTAACCCCTTTAGGAAATGATGTAAATACTTTCTGGAGCAATACCTTAGCAGGTAAAAGCGGCGCTGCAAAAATCACCCGCTTCGATGCTACCCTATTCCGCACACAATTTGCCTGCGAACTCAAGGATTTTGATATTACTAAATTTTTAGACAGGTCTGATGTTAAAAGAACAGACCGTTTTACACAATATGCCCTGGTAGCTTCTGATGAAGCCATCAAAGATTCTGGTTTTGAATTTGAAAAAATGGATCCTTTTGATGTAGGTGTGATCTGGGGTTCGGGACAAGGCGGAATGGATACCTTTGAGCAGCAGTCCGCTGAATTTGCTTTAGGCAACGGCACTCCGCGTTACAGCCCGTTCTTTGTGCCTAAACTTATTACCAATATGGCTTCAGGGATGATTTCCATCCGTAATGGTTATATGGGGATCAATTATACTACTGTTTCTGCCTGTGCTACTTCCAATACAGCCATCATGGATGCCTTCACTTATATCCGTATGGGTAAAGCCAAGATCATTGTGACTGGTGGTTCGGAAGCACCAATATCGGCTTCTTCTGTAGGTGGTTTTTGTGCTATGAAAGCCATGTCTGCACAGAATGACTCTCCTGAAACCGCTTCAAAACCCTTTGACGTAAACCGTGACGGATTTGTAATGGGTGAAGGTGCCGGTGCCCTGGTACTGGAAGAATATGAACATGCAGTAAAACGTGGTGCACATATTTATGGAGAAATTGGCGGCGCAGCAATGACTGCTGATGCTTACCATATGACAGCAACACATCCTGAAGGCTTAGGTGCTTCACATGCAATGAAACAAGCTTTGGAAGAAGCTGGCTTAAGCATTCATGATGTAGATTACTTAAATACACATGCTACCTCTACGCCAGTAGGCGACCTTTCTGAAGTAAATGCTGTGATTAAATTACTGGGCACAGGAAAAAATAACATGAAAATTAGTGCTACAAAATCGATGACAGGCCATTTATTAGGTGCTGCCGGTGCTATTGAAGCAATTATCTGTTTATTATCGATGAGAGACAGCGTAATCGCGCCTACCATTAACACCCAGGAACTGGACCCTGCTATTCCGGGTAACCTGAATATTATTTTTAAAGAAGCTATCCAGGCTAAAGTTAAAGTATCCATGAGTAATACTTTTGGCTTTGGCGGCCATAATGGAATTGTAGTTTTCAAAGCTATATAAGATCACCCTGCTTCGCTGTAAAAAGGAGTGTGCTGTTTGATTGCTGGAATATTGCTGCGCTACGCTTGCAAGAGTCCTAGGCAATCAAACAGCACACTCCTTTTTTTTGGGGTTCATCCATTGCAGGGTGCAGATAGCAGGATGGAAAATAGAGTTGCTTATAGAAAAACGTGTAGCACCATTGCTTAAGCTTTGTAGCTGATCGGCCTTAAAGAATGACTAACAAGTTGGCTTACAGAAAATTTGTACTACTACTGACTGGGCTTTGTAGCTGATTGGTCTAAGAAAATCACTAAAAAAGCTATTTGGAGAACGAGTTGTACAACTGAATGGATGTTTTCAATAGATTTTCCGGAAGAATGTATTAGCGCTTGCTGTAGAGAAATCCCTTTGGATAACCTGTCAAAAAATCGATATGCTGTATGACGGCCTAGAAATTTTGAGAGCGCAGCGAACAAAGGTTTCAGCCGGAATACAGTATATCGATTTTTAAACTTAGATCATCTCAGGACGATTAAGCCTTTAACTGCGAAATCAACAGCTCCACAGTCTTCAATACTTTATCAAGATTTGCAGGACTATCCGTAACCTTGGCAATCATCATCCCTCCCTCTACCAAAGCAATAATAGAAAGTGCCAGCTGATCGTTATCCACAACGGATTTAAACTCCCCGGCCTTCACACCTTCCTCCATCAGTGTGATCAGCTTCTTTTTCCATTGAATTACCGCTGCTGCAGCTTTTTCTTTGAGCGGGGTATGGGTGTCATCAGCTTCAATTGCTGTATTCAGAATGGGGCAGCCTCCCTCGGGGAAAGTGCCTCCCATAAAACTATGGTACACCATTGCATAAACCATTAGTTTATCATGATAGGTAATTGCTTTTTTAAAGCGTTGTTCAACGGCCTGATGTACTTTGGATAAATTGTAGTCGAATGCAGCGATTGCCACTTCTTCCTTATTCTCAAAATTCCCGTAAATACTGCCTTTTGTCAAGCGGGTAGCCTCGGTCATATCGGCCATTGAAGTACCTACATAACCCTTCTTATTAAAGATCCCGGCAGTAGATTCAATAATAAACTGCCGGGTACGTTCTGCTTTAGATATACCCTTCTCCATACGTCAAATGTACCGAATGGTATTTTAATAATAAAACTTATTGTTGATAGGGATGGATAGTTTTTATCGTGCCGTCGGCTTCATGTTCCAGCCCAGTGACTTTAACATTCCTTAAATGGGTTTTCCCTTTAGACAACTCCGTATCATGATAAAAGATGAGCCACTTTCCTTTATACTCCACAATAGAATGATGAGTGGTCCAGCCCATTACAGGCAGCATAATGACCCCTTTATAGGTAAATGGCCCATAAGGGGTATCACCAATGGCATAAACTAGTTTATGGGTATCACCTGTAGAATAAGAAAAATAATACTTTCCATTATACTTATGCATCCATGAACCTTCAAAAAAGCGCCTGTCGTGATCTCCTCCCAGCAAAGGCTTTCCTTTTTCATCAAGGATCACTACATCTTTAACTTGCTCTGCAAACTGTTTCATATCAGGACCCAGTTTAGCCACCTTTGCCGTTAATGCCGGTGCAGTATCGTTTTTAAGATCGGTCTTGGAACCATTTGCATCATATACGCCTTTATTCCATCGCTGCAACTGTCCTCCCCAGATTCCCCCAAAATATAGATAGGTACTGCCATCAGTATCCGTAAAAACGGCGGGATCAATACTAAAACTTCCTTTTATCGGTTCCTTCTCCGCAGCAAAAGGCCCTGAAGGAGATATAGAAGTAGCTACTCCAATCTTAAACACATCCTTTTTATCCTTCAGCGGAAAATACAGGTAATAAGTTCCATTTTTAAAAGCGGCATCAGGCGCCCACAACTGGCGGCCGCCCCAGGGAATATCCTTCACGGTTAAAGCTACGCCATGATCTGTTACCGGGCCTCCGATACTGTCAAGGGAAAAAATGTGGTAATCCTTCATGGCAAAATGATCACCGTTATCATTTTCGGGTATCCCCGCATCGATATCATGGGAAGGATAAATATAGAGCTTACCTTCAAAAACATGCGCAGACGGATCTGCGGTATATATTTTGGTAATTAAAGGTTTAGAAATAGCCCCCTTAAAAGGATCGGCTTTAACCGTCTCCATCTCTTTGCTTTTTTGTTGCCCGTTACAACCGCCCAGCAAAAATAAGGGCACGCTTAGCAGCAGGATCAATTCCCTGTTCATCAGTCTGTTCATATTTGGTTATGATTAAATTGTATAATTAAATAGATCTCGCTATTCCCATTTCGAGGCCTCTCAATTCAGCCAGTCCTTTCAGACGTCCAATTGCAAAATAACCCGGATATGTTTTTTTATGCAGGTCGTCCAGCATCTGGTGCCCATGGTCTGGTCTGAGCGGTAAGGTAACTCCTGTCTCCTGCATCAGCAGGATCAGCTTTTTCATCACGGCATACATATCTACATCACCATCAAGATGGGCAGCTTCATAAAAATTGCCATACTGGTCACTCTGTGTATTTCGCAAATGCACAAAGTGGATCAGTTCTCCAAACCTGGATATGATATTACAGAGATCGTTTTCTGGCCTTACGCTTAAAGAACCGGTGCAATAACAAATCCCATTGGCTACAGAAGGGCAGGCCGCTGCGATAAAAGCAAGATCCTCTTCGGTACTCACTATCCGGGGCAAGCCCAAGATAGCATATGGAGGATCATCAGGATGAATGGCCATTTTTATCCCCGCACTTTCTGCCGCAGGAATAATTTCCCGGAGAAAAAAGCTGAGGTTATCTTTTAATATTACGGCATCAATATCAGCATAACTTTGCAGGGCTTCCAGGATCTGTTCAGGAGTAAACTGGTCATCAGCACCTGGCAATCCCAATAAAACACTGTTAAAGAGGTAATCTCTTTCTGCGTTATCCATACTTTCAAATTTAGCTTTAGCCTGGGCAATCTCTGCTTCGCTGTACTCCTTTTCTGCTCCCGGTCTTTGCAGCAGGAACAGGTCAAAAGCGATAAAAGCTGACCGTTCAAAACGTAAAGCTTTGCTCCCATCAGGCAGTGTATAAAACGGATCTGTCCTCATCCAGTCCAGCACAGGCATAAAATTATAGGTTATTACTTTTAACCCACAGGAAGCCAGGTTTTCAAGACTTAAAATATAATTAGAAATGAGCCCGGGGTAATTTCCGCTGTGCGTTTTTATGGACTCATGCACGGGCAGGCTCTCCACCACATGCCATAACATTCCTGCATCATTGATCAGCGCTTTCCTTTCCAGAATTTCCTCGATAGTCCATATTTCCCCAACAGGAATATGGTGTAATGCCGTCACTACCGCAGTGCAGCCCGCCTGGCGGATATCACTTAAGCTAACCGGATCATGAGGACCAAACCAGCGCATGCTTTGTTCAAAGTTTATCATAAGCTATTGCAATCGATTGTCTTTTAATTAAAAACCTATTGAATTACCGCCGTCTACAGGCATAATAATTCCTGTTACATATTTAGCCCCTGCCGTACTCAGGTAATATACCGCATCAGCTACATCCTCTGGCAATCCTAAATGTCCAATTGGGGTTCTGGAAAGCACTTTATTTTTCCTTTCGGGATCATCATCCAAGGCTTTGGAAGACATAGCCGTTTTAATAAAACCCGGGGCCACACAGTTTACCCGGATACCCACTGGTGATAATTCTACCGCCATCGCCCTGGTCATCCCTTCTATGGCCGACTTAGCGGCAGTATAAGCAATCACCTTTGGAATGCCATATTGAGCAGCCATAGAACTTATATTTACCATCACCCCACCGCCTGCGGCAATCATGACCTTACTCACTTCCCTGCTTAACGAAAATACAGAGAGTACATTAGTTTGTATCACCCGTAAAAACTCTTCATCTGTTACTTCTGTAAAAGCTTTCTTCTGATTGATCCCTGCATTATTCACCAGAATATCGATCTGCCCAAATTCATTGACAATTTCTTCAACGCAGGATGGGATCTGTGCCAGATGCTGCAGGTCAAGCACCTTATAACTGCATAAATCACCTAGTGTTGAAGCTGCTTCCTGAAGCTGTTGCTCATTTCTTCCGATCATGATGGTTTGAATCTGCTCTTTCACTAGCTTTTGTGTGATAGCCAATCCAAGTCCCGCTGCACCGCCAGTAACAATGGCGACTTTCTTTTGTGTATCCATTAAATGTTATTTTTTAGTGATGATGCCCTGATCACCAGTTGAGATTTCAAAATAATAGTATTGGTCAATGTCAGGTCGCTATCTCCATTGATCTGAGAGATCAGGTGCCTGGCAGCAATTTTCCCCATTTCTTCACCGGGATAATTGATTGTAGTTAGCATAGGTTCAGAGATCCGCGAACTGATATCGTTGTTAAACCCAGCTACCGCAATATCTTGTGGAATCTGCAGGCCTGCATCTTTAAAAACTTTCATACAAATCACAGCCGACAAATCGTTGGCTACAAAAAGTGCATCCGGCCTGATTTTCATATTTAAGATCTGCTTAGCCGCTTTAATAGAAGATTCTTCCGTCAGGTCAGTTTCCAGCACCAGCTTTTCCTCATAAGGAATTTCATGTTCTGCAAGGGCTTTCTGATAACCAGCTTTCCTGTCCTGGTATACATTCCGCATCAGGTTACCTGTTAGGTGGACAATGCTCTTGCATCCCTGGCCAATAAGGTGGGAAGTCATATCATAACCCGCTTTTAAATTATTGATCACTACCTTATTGAAATCCTCATTTTCTATCACCCTGTCTACAAAAAGAAGAGGGATTTGGTGACGGATATATTCATCAAAATGATCCAGGTTACTTGTATTTGCTGCCAGGGCAACAATTAATCCATCTACCCGGTTATGCATCATGGCCTTTGCATACTTCACTTCATTTTCTTCCAATTCCAGCGACTGGCTGATCAGCATGTTATAACCGGCGCTGTTCAGCTCTTTTTCTATTCCAGCCAGCATGGCCGAAATAAAATAACTGTTTAATCTCGGCACGATCACCCCAATCATATTGGTCTTCTGATTGCGCAGGTTACGGGCAAACGTATTGAAACGGTAACCCATTTCATTTGCAGTATCAAATATCTTTTTCCTTGTTTTCGGATTAATGGCAGGATTATCCTGTAAACCCCTGCTAATGGTTGATGGCGCCAGTTTTAGCTTCTCAGCAATATCATAAATCGTAATAATTTTATCTGTTTTCATGTAGGCCAAACCTTAAACTGGTCTAAAGTAGTAAAATTTTAATAAAATGCAATCCGTTGCATTATTTAAAACAGCGGATAACAGGTCTTAGAAAATTAGGACGATATCTTTCTCTGCGTAGACTTACGAACAATTAATTTGGGTTTTATGCTCACGATCTTAGGTTCTACGCTGTGTTCAAAAACTTCCATTTCCTGGAAGAAAAGATTAGCGATAGTTTTACCCATGCTCACGCTGTACTGATCTACCGTAGTAATAGAAGGACTGGTAATTTCTGTGAAAGGTTCATTGGAATAACCGCAGATCCCCAAAGCGTCAGGGACAGAGATCCCCTTATCGGTAGCTACTTCCAGCACACCCAAAGCAGAAAAATCAGAAGTAGAAGCAAATATGGCATCAGGAGGTTCGGGCAAATTCAGTAACTGAACAGTAGCGACCGCCCCCAACTCCTTCGTCCAGGCATTTTCACACATCAGTTCTTCCAGTATCGGAAAGCCATTATTTTTCAGCGCGGCGAGATATCCTTCTTTACGCTGGCGAAAGATATTGATATCCTGCGGCCCTTCCAGTAAGGCGATTCTTTTGTATCCTTGTTCTATCAGGTGGGTAACGGCTTCAAAAGAAGCACGTTCATTATCATTGATCACTTTAAAAGTATCGAGTTCTTCTACTACCCTGTCAAACTGGATCAGCCGGATATGATGATCGAGCACCTGCTGCAGGTGGTTGTGATCTCCTGTTTCGGCAGCAATAGAAATAATGATACAACTTACATGCTGGTTAATCAGTGCGTTTACACAATCTACTTCGCGGGCATGCAATTCGTTCGACTGGCAGATGATCAGGTTATATCCTTTTTTATAAGTCACCTCTTCCAACCCGGCAATGATATTGGAAAAAAAATTCTGATTGATACGCGGTACCACTACGCCGATGGTTGGATTATTGCCTTTTCTTAAATTTGAAGCCATCGCATTTTGCTGATAGTTCATTTCCAGGGCAGTTTTTAATACCAGGGCTTTGGTCGCGGCATTAACTTTGGGGCTGTCACTCAATGCCCTGGACACAGATGAGGCCGCTAAATTAAGCCGCTGGGCAATATCGTAGATGGTAGTTCTTTTCTGACGTTTCATTATAAATACAAAAATGCAAAAAAATAATCAGGCAATCGATTGCATACTAAAATTATTAAGCTAAATTAGTTGCCGATAACCAGTATAAACTTAACAATTGCAATAACAAAAAAAATAAATATGTTATTACTAGGAATAGACATCGGCACTTCTTCGATAAAAGTAGCTGTAGTGGACGCGCAAACACAGCAGGTAATCACCTCAGCACAGTATCCCGACGAAGAAAGCCTGATCACTGCAAAACATCCCGGCTGGGCCGAACAGTCACCAGAGATGTGGTGGGATCATGTGCTGCACGCATTTGAACGCTGCAAAAAAACAGGAACTTTTAATCCCCATGATATTACTTCTATAGGCATTGCTTACCAGATGCATGGATTGGTACTGGTAGATAAAGATCAACAGCTATTGAGAGATAGTATTATCTGGTGTGACAGCCGTGCTGTAGAACTAGGAAATGATGCTTTCGAAATATTGGGACATGACTTCTGTCTCTCCCACCTGCTCAATTCACCCGGTAATTTTACGGCTTCCAAGCTGGCCTGGGTAAAAAATAACGAGCCCGAACTGTTTGCAAAGATCGACAAGATCATGCTGCCCGGGGATTTCATTGCCATGAAGTTAACTTCTGCTATTACAACAAGTATTTCTGCACTGTCGGAGGGCATCTTCTGGGATTTCCAGACCAACAGTTTATCTGCTGAACTCATGACCTATTATGGTTTTGACTATGCGATTATTCCGGAAATAAAACCTGTTTTTGCCGAACATGGCAGGGTAACCGCACAGGTTGCACAGCTGACAGGTTTGGCGCAGGGAACACCCGTTACGTATAAAGCAGGTGATCAGCCGAATAATGCGCTGTCATTAAATGTGCTGCAGCCCGGAGAAGTTGCCGCAACAGCAGGCACATCTGGTGTGATCTACGGCGTTAGCGATCAGCTGACTTATGACCCACAATCACGGGTTAACACCTTTGCGCATGTGAACTATACAGAAGAAGAGAAACGCCTCGGTGTATTGCTCTGTATCAATGGAACGGGCAGTCTAAACCGCTGGACAAAGAATTTAATTGGTTCGTCCATGACCTATGAGGCTATGAACACCGAAGCCGGGAAGATAAAAACAGGAGCCGAAGGCCTGCGTGTATTGCCTTTTGGCAATGGCGCCGAGCGTATGCTCAACAATAAGATCGTTGGCGCCCATTTTCAGAACCTCGATCTTAACTTGCATACGCAAGCGCATCTTTTTCGCGGTGTACAGGAAGGTATTGCTTTTGCCTTCCGCTACGGATTTGACATCATGCGCTCCAACGGTCTTAACCCCAGTGTAATCCGTGCAGGAAAAGCCAATCTCTTTTTAAGCGACCTGTTCCTGGAAGCTTTTGTGAACAGCACGGGCGTACCCGTAGAATTGTATCAGAATGACGGCAGCGTTGGCGCCGCTTTAGGTTCTGGTATTGGTGCCGGAACATTTTCAACACCTGCTGAAGCTTTCAGCAATATCAAACCCCTGCAATTGGTAGAACCAACAGATACAGAAACCTATGAAACAGTTTACCAGGACTGGCTCAGTTTTTTAAACAAACAAGATTAATCCAAAATATAATATAGCTGATATGACAAATGTAATTACAGGAGAAAAAGAATTCTTCAAAGGAATCGGACAAGTAAAATTCGAAGGTGCAGATTCAGATAATCCACTGGCTTTCCGCTGGTATGATGAGAACAGAATTGTTGCGGGAAAAACATTAAAAGACCACTTGCGTTTTGCAGGTGCTTACTGGCACTCTTTTGTGGCTACAGGAGGAGATCCCTTCGGAGAGCCAACCATTATCCACCCATGGAATGAAAAATCTGATGCCATAGAAAGGGCAAAAGATAAAATGGATGCCGCCTTTGAGTTTCTAACTAAGATGAACCTTCCTTTTTACTGTTTTCACGACGTAGATGTGGTAGATTATACCAATGATGTAAAAGATAATGAGAAACGCCTGCAGACTTTGGTGGAATATGCCAAACAAAAACAGGAAGCCAGCGGCGTAAAGCTATTATGGGGAACAGCCAATCTTTTCTCTCACCGCAGGTATATGAATGGTGCTTCTACCAATCCTAATTTCCACGTACTGGCACATGGTGCTGCACAGGTTAAATTTGCAGTAGATGCAACGATCGCCCTTGGCGGAGAAAATTACGTATTCTGGGGCGGCCGTGAAGGTTATATGAGCTTGCTGAATACAGATATGAAACGCGAGCAGGAACACCTGGCAAAATTTTTACATGCTTCAAAAGATTATGCACGTAAACAAGGATTTAAAGGTACGTTCTTAATTGAACCAAAACCATGTGAGCCTACTAAACACCAGTACGATTATGATGCAGCCACAGTAATCAGCTTTATGCGTAAATACGATCTGATGGACGACTTTAAACTTAACCTGGAAGTAAACCATGCTACACTGGCTGGTCACACTTTCCAGCATGAAGTACAGGTAGCTGCCGATGCAGGGCTTTTAGGTTCTATGGATGCCAACAGAGGGGATTATCAGAATGGCTGGGATACCGACCAGTTCCCGAATAACATCAATGAACTGGCAGAAACCATGCTAATCTTTTTAGAAGCCGGTGGTTTAAAAGGCGGTGGGATCAACTTTGATGCAAAAATCAGAAGAAACTCAACCGATGCAGCCGATCTTTTTCATGCACATATCGGCGGTATGGATACTTTTGCAAGGGCATTGATCACTGCGGATAACATTTTGCAGAAATCTGATTATAAAAAAATAAGAACAGAGAGGTATGCTTCTTATGACAGCGGTGCAGGTAAAGATTTTGAAAATGGTAAATTGAGCCTTGAAGATCTGGCCAATTATGCAATTGAAAAAGGTGAGCCTGAAACTTTAAGCGGCAAACAGGAACTTCTGGAAAACATCGTTAACAGATATATTTAAACCTTAGCTTATGAATTCATTAGGCAAGTATGACTATGTCGTTTTCCTGGTTTATTTCCTGATCGTAGCCCTCTACGGCTGGACGGTGTACCGTAAAAAGCAGGCGCAGAAAGAAAATTCAAAAGATTTCTTCCTGGCAAAAGATTCATTAACCTGGTGGGCCATTGGTGCCTCCCTGATCGCTTCCAATATCTCTGCAGAGCAGTTTATCGGGATGAGCGGCTCTGGTTTTACCATGGGTCTGGCTATTGCTACTTACGAATGGATGGCCGCGGCTACCCTGATCATTGTAGCTACGTTTTTCATTCCGGTATATATAAAGAATAAGATATACACCATGCCCCAGTTTTTGGGTCAGAGGTACAACAGCACGGTAGCCATGATCATGGCTATCTTCTGGCTGTTGCTTTATGTGGTGGTTAACCTAACCTCTATTTTATATCTTGGTGCGCTGGCTATCAATAGTATTTCAGGAATCAACACCACGGCCTGTATGTATATCCTATCCGTTTTTGCGGTAATTATCACCCTGGGCGGAATGAAAGTTATTGGTTATACAGACGTGATCCAGGTGTTCTTCCTCATCCTTGGAGGATTGGCAACTACCTATCTGGCTTTGGAGCTGGTGGCCACGCACTTTGGTT
This sequence comes from Pedobacter sp. L105, assembly GCF_009765875.1. Lineage (GTDB taxonomy): Bacteria > Bacteroidota > Bacteroidia > Sphingobacteriales > Sphingobacteriaceae > Pedobacter. The sequence goes on along the minus strand of NZ_LMUP01000006.1, from coordinate 236,032 downwards.
CGTCCGGTGTATTAAATGGTTTGGGTCTGCTGAAAGAGAAAGCTGTAGACCATTTCCATATGATCTTCCACAAAGAAAATCCGCATTATATGGATCTTCCCGGATTATCGGTACTGATCGGCGGGATGTGGATCGTCAACTTAAACTACTGGGGCTGTAACCAGTACATCACACAAAGGGCGTTGGGTGCAGACCTCAAAACTGCCAGGGGCGGCTTGTTATTCGCCGCCGCATTGAAATTACTGATGCCTGTCATCGTTGTTTTACCTGGTATTGCCGCTTATGTATTGTACAAAGAAGGAGCCGGCTCTTTCCGTCTGGATATGATGAAAGATGGTTCCCTGAATGCAGATTCGGCTTATCCGGTATTGCTGAACCTACTGCCGGCCGGTTTAAAAGGCCTTTCTTTTGCCGCTTTAACCGCAGCCATAGTAGCTTCATTAGCTGGTAAAGCAAATAGTATTGCTACCATCTTTACGCTGGATGTTTATAAAAAAGTGATCAACAAAGATGCGGACGAAAACAAACAGGTGATTGTGGGAAGGATTACGGTAATTGTTGCTATGATCCTGGGTATTATTATTGCCCCGCAGCTGGGGATTGACAAAAAAGGAGGTTTCCAGTTTATTCAGGAATATACCGGTTTCGTTTCGCCGGGTATCTTCGCCATGTTTATTTTAGGGTTCTTCTGGAAAAGAACAACTTCAAATGCAGCATTATTTGCTACAATTGGCGGTTTCCTGATGTCTGTAGGCTTTAAAATCCTGCCTTCTTTTGCCAATTTACAATGGCTAAGCGCTTCCGGGTTTTCTAAATTGGTAGAGCAAAAAGATGGGAGTATGTTATATGAAATACCTTTCCTTGACAGGATGGGTTTTGTGTTTGGTATCTGTATCGTTTCGATGATCGTGATCAGTCTGTTTGAAAACAGAAACAGCCCTAACCCTAAAGGACTGGAAATCGACAGGAGTATGTTCAAAACCAGCCCCGGCTTTGCGGTTGGTGCTTTATTGATCGTAGGTGTGATTGTAGCACTTTACAGTATATTCTGGTAGTCACAACTACAAAAAAGGGCCGTTTTCTAATATAGAGAACGGTTCTTTTTTATGGATTATACTTTTACAAATCGTCTTGTCCGCTGTATTTCAGCCAGCTAAATCCGGCTTTATTTTTGGTAGTTTCGCCCGAAGATGTAGCATACAGTGCAAATAACGAACCTACAAATCCGCCTGCCTCTTTCGTGCTCAGATACTTACCATCCAGCTTACGTTTTAACAATTTCCAATCTTCTTGCTGCTCTGCATAAAAGAAACTGCAGCGGTCCTTATTGATATCTATACGCAACTCAATTTTATCTTTTCCTCCGTTCAATGATGATTGTGTAATCAATTCCATGTTTTTACCGGCTTCATTTCCTTTGTACAGCTGGATTACAGTTTTCCCCTTATCAATTGATTTGCAGAGGTAGTAAAAATGATATTCATTTTGAAAGATCAGTAAACCGGCTTTTTCATTTTCTTTAAGCGTTTTAAAATCCATTTCCGCAGTGGCCGATGCAATGGCGTGCTGCTGCCGCTTACCAATAAATGCAGGGTTTCCGGTACCCATGCAGGTGGCCGGTAATAATTTCATGGTAAGTTGGTTCTTCTTTTCGGCTAAGCTATACCAGGATTCGTTATTGGTCCTTAAAAATAGTAGCTGAGAACTCAGTACTTTTTTAAAATAGATGGTATAGGCAAAACTACCATTCATCGGCAAAGCACCTTTTTGAGGTACAGCAGGAAAAGTAACCGGATAGCTGTCTTTAATAGCGGTATGTTCAGGAGTAATTACCGGCCATCCATTCAGCCATTTTACCGGTGAAATGAAGGTCTCCCGCCCTGTGTTATAATAATCACCTTTATAAGGCCTTGTCCCCAGGAAAACGGCATAGGTTTTACCATCAGGCCCGGTTACAAAATCAGCATGACCGGTAGACGTTACGGGATGCTCACGTCCTGGGCTTAGATCGCGCTGGGTAAGGATCGGATTTTTATCATAGGGAAGAAAAGGCCCTTTAACGTTTTTACTTCTAAACACAACTTCAGAATGATCCATTCCCGTTCCTCCTTCTGCAGCGATTAGGTAATAATAACCCTCATGTTTAAAAAGATGAGGCCCTTCAATCCATACCGGTTTTTTGGTGATATCTACCCCGCCATTTACCAGCAAGATCTCTTTACCTTTAACTTTCAGTGTTTTCCGGTTAAGTTCATATAACCGCAAGGTTCGGTGACCTTCATATAAAGGTTTACGATCGGGAGCGTCGCTATTGTAAACGATATAAGCTTTATCGCCCTCAAAAAACAAGGAAGGGTCTATCCCATTTACTTCTGGTATCCATTTCGGATTTGACCATGGCCCGGCAGGATTTGTTGCTGTTACCACAAAATTCCCCTTGTGATCTACCAGTGTACAAACTACATAATAAGTTCCTTTATCATAACTGATAGACGGGGCAAATAATCCGCGAGACACACCGTCACCCAGAAAATTCATTTGTGAAGGCCTGCTGATCACATTGCCCACCTGTTTCCAGTGACTGAGATCTTTACTATGAAAAACAGGGATACCGGGAAAATAAGCAAATGTTGAGTTCACTAAATAATAATCAGTTCCTGTCTTACAAATGCTGGGATCAGGGTAAAAGCCCGAGAGAACAGGATTGGTCAATACATGTGTTTCCTGCGCTTTCGTGAGGAAGGAAGAAATCAAAAGAACAGGAAAAATCAGGTATTTAAAATTCATAGGTTTTAATTCATGCTATTTCTTATGCCCAATAAATTGATCGGCCCATTGGATAAAATACTTCATATTCGGTGCATCGGTATGTCCGCCATCATGTTGCCGCCACGCCAGCTGACCATCCAGTAAACCCACATTTACGGGAGGCATTTTCTCCGTATGGTAATCATTGGATACCCCCAGATCTTTTGCCCCAAGCAATTTAAATACCGGACCGGCAGCTACAGCAGCCATATAACTTCCCTGATGGTCCAGCCATTTGGGATCTCCGTTACCGGGCGAACCATAACTGATAAACGTAAGGCGTGGTGCACACAAAGCTATCAGCTCATGCGCATCTACCGGCAGGTCATTAGCCGTCCTGCTGCCAAAAACGGCATCAGAAGCACCATATTTCATAAAGTTACCATCCATCCAGTAATATTCAAAATCCGTTAACGTTTCCAAAGCCTCGCCCCAGTTACGCCGGTTTAGCTTAGCCCCTCCCTCACCGGATGAACCAATAAGGCCCATAGCGAAACGTGGTTCAAAAGCAAGCGTCACCAATGCAGCTTTTCCATAACGTGAAACACCTTCAATGCCTATATGTTTTGCATCTGTTGCAGGATCGGTTTCCAAATAATCCAAAGCCCTTGCAGCTCCCCATGCCCAGGCACGCAAAGCCCCCCAGGCGTCTGGCTTACGCGGCTGCCCTTTTTTAACCAGCCCAATGATCCCCCTGGTTAAACCAGCTCCATTGTCGGCCTGTATACTGGCAGGGTCAATGAGTACATATCCCCAGCCATCAGCAATCAGCTGCTGTGTGGATGGCGGATCTCCTGCCGGCCCTTTCGGCGCAGAAAAACTTCCAAAAGCGGGCACTTGCAAAGGGATAGGATGGTAAGCTGGATACTGCTCAAAAACAGCCTTTAACCCCGGATCATTTTTAACCAGCAATTCTTTCATTGCCGTGTTGATCCGCTCCAGGTTTTCTTCTGTGGGTTGCGCCGGTGCCGGAAGGGCACTATGTCCAAACATAATCAATACCGGAACAGGGCCTTTTGCATTGGCAGGGACAACCAGGGTCATCTTTATATTTACATCGATCAGGGGGTAAGCTGAATTATCTACATGTCCAACCAGCTGGGTAGCGATAACCGGTGTAAAACCCAGCATTTCTTTTTCTTTTATTTGAACCAGCCAGCTTACTTTGGGCACATTTTTGGGGATACGCCCATATATCTCCCTTTCCATATCCTCCAGGATTTCAGGACGCCGCTGATTGGTCCATACCGCAGCTGTACTTACCTTTTTACCATTCTTTAAAATCAGTACTTCAGGCAGATTTGGATAGGGATTAGCCAGAGATTCATCATAATTGGCATGGTTTGGTGCAGAATTGTCACCACTAGGACCAGGTCTTAAAGCCTTTATTCCCAATTGATCCATCATGTTCTGATGGTCTTGTGCCGCTGTAAAATTAACTGGCGGCGGATAGTTTCCGGATACGGCTGCTCCGTTCTGCGCAAGGGCAGCTATAGGAAAAGAGAGCAGATAACAGAAAAAGATTTTTTTCATATTTCATCTGATTTGGTTAATGATTATCGGTTGTAAATGATAAGGCCGGACGCCCCTCCTTATGGTAAAGACTCGCCCTTTTGGATTAAGCCTGCCCCCGGTATTGCTAAACTGTACTATAGATAAAAAAGCTGTACATAAAAAAGCAATACCTTTAAAATTTGATTTCATAGGAATCAGCTATAAGGTTAAACCACGAAAACAAAACATCAGCAGGTTTATACCTGCTGATGTTTTATAAATTTATTAATATCCCGGATTTTGAGGGAAGGCCGGGCCTGTGGTGACCAGGTTGATCAATGAAACAGGTATTGGCCGAAGCGAATAAGCATCCGGTGGACTAGATGCCGAATAACCCGGGTAAGCTTCCGAATTATACAACTGCAATCTGTGTCCTAAAGATTGTGTACGTGTTAAATCCCACCAGCGGGTACATTCTTCATACATTTCCCTAGAACGCTCATCCAGTATAAAATCAATTGTTATCTGACCGGCATTGACCTGCATCGCCGTCACTGCTGCCGTATTCTGGGCCGCAGTATTGGTTGTTTTATAAGCAGCCCTCGACCGTAATATGTTGAGCATGTCTGCCGCTTTCTGAGAATCACCAGCCTTAAAGTAAGCCTCAGCAGCCAACAGATATACATCGGCAAATCTGGCCAGCACAAAAGGGCGTGTTGAAGGATCATTCACAGCAGCCCGGTTAGGGTCGTCATATTTTTTCATCGATGGAAATATGATTGGGGTATAGGCATTTGCCGTTGTACCCGCAATTGACGGTGGCAGGAAAATAACACCCTTAAAAGATGCTCTTTTGGCTGCGCCGGGATCAAATGGCGGTGTCCATATCGCGGTATCCACACTAACGGTCAATGCTCCTCTTGGCGTAACCACACCAGCTGTATTCGCTATCCAGGTAGTTTGAAAAGTTTTATCAAACCTGCTGTCATTACTTCTTTCAGCAAATACGTGCAGCATATAATCTGTATTTGGCCTGATCCGGATAAAAGGACGGCCATTGGGAAGGTCACGTACCATTAAGGCAGATCCTCCGGCAGCAGGAAAGTTAGCCAGTACAGATGGGTAATTAGGACGGAAAAGAAAATTTGTCACATTCAAATTCCCTCCCGAAGCACCCGGCACGTAGTTACCATATTTAGGATCATTGCTTTCATCGATCACAAACAAAGTCTCCTTACCGTAATCGTTGGCCGGTTTAAAGGCATCGCCGAAATCCTGCCATAAATCTACCCCATAAGTTGCCCTGTTATCAATCAGGTTTTGCAAGGTTGAAGCGGCAGTAGCAAAATCGCTGGGCTGAGCAGCTTTAGACCATCCCCTGGTTAAGTAAGTTTTCCCTAAAAAGTAGAGTGCTGTAGATTGTGTGGCTGCTTTACCGCCAAAAGGCTGTCCTGGTGTAACCTGCAATTCTTTAGATGCTTCCGTAAAGTCTTTAATGATCTGCGTATACATATCGGCTATCGGTGCACGTGTATCAGAAGTTGTCGGATCAGTGATATAGCTGGTATGCAGCGGCATCGATCCAAAATTCACCACCATATAATAGTAGAACATGGCACGTAAAAACTTTGCCTGTGCCAGATATTGCGTACGCTGGGTAGCATCTGTAATCGCTGTGCCGTATAACAACACGCCATTTAGGGTATTGATATCCTGATAGGCATTCTGCACAAGGTATTTATAATCGTCAAGACCTAAATTCTGATAAGTAAAGGTAGAAATTGAACTTGTGCTGCCCCCTGCCAGTGTTTCATCAGTACCGCCAACCAGCTGATTGGTAAATCCTTCAGTTCCCCAAAGCCCTCGTAAAGTACCATACACACCAGTTATACTGCCAATTACCCCTACCGGTGTACTAAAAGACTGTTGTGTTAAAGCAGTATGCTGCTGTTCGTCCAGGAAGCTCTTTTTACAGCTCCCCGTACTTAATAGTACCGCAGCTGCGATGATAAAAGAAATGTTATAATGTAATTTCATATCTGTATATTTTTAAAATTTCACGCTTACGCCTAACTGAAAAGTACGTATCGGCGGAGTGTTTAAATTAGATGTAATCGCACGGCTGGTTGTAGTACCTGCAGCCCCGCCACCGGCTACAGGAGTAGTTGTAGCTACTGTCGAAGAAACAGCGCCTCCGGTAGAGTTACCCTCGGGATCGATACCCAAACCACTGTTGATTAGCGGCGACCAGATAAAGAAAGGGTTGGTACAGGTAGCATATACCCTTAAGGAACTGATGCCAGAACATTTTAACAGTTTTTGAGCGAAGGTATAACCCAGGTTGATACTTTTCACCCTGATAAATGAGCCATCCTGTACAGCTAAAGTAGAGGCATAAATCTGTTTATCATTCGCTGCATCGGGTGCAGGGAAAGCATTGGTTGGGTTGGTTGGTGTCCAATAGTTTACATTCCACTGGTTCACACGGCCATTCCCGAAAAACGGATACCCCTGGGCACTACCATCGGCTGAAAGGTAAGGAACCAGGATCTTCTGTCCTATCCGGGCTGTGGTAACAAAAGACAGATCAAAATGCTTATAACTGAATCTATTGGTAATACCACCTGTAAAATCAGGCTGGAAATTACCGATGATCTGTAAATCACTGGCGTTGATTTTACCATCATGGTTTACATCTTCTACCTTAATCTGTCCTGGTTTCTCTCCGTAAACAGCAGCCTGGGCAGCTTCATTGGTTTGCCAGATGCCAATTTTTTTCAGGTCGTAGATCACATTAAAAGGCTGTCCTACAAACCAGTTATTTCCTATATCTTCCTGGATTCCATCATGGAGGGAAACAATTTTGTTCCTGTTAAAGGAGATATTAAAATCTGTCGACCAGTTAAAGCCGTTCTGACTTTTTATATTGGCTGAACTGATAGAGATCTCTAACCCTTTGCCCTGGGTCTTGCCGTCATTGGCAGTATATTGCGTGGCGCCATTGGTATAGGGTAGATTTACTGTTTGCAAAATATCGCTTGTTTTCTGGCTGTAAACATCAATAGTACCTGTAATACGGTTTTTAAACAACCCAAAATCCAAACCTATATCCACCTGATTGGTAAACTCCCAGGTCAGGTTTTGGTTGGCGAGGTTATTCAAATAATAACCGTTAGCTGCAGAACCAGGACTTCCTACGGGGCCGAAATTATAGAAGTTACTGGCCAGGTTACCGGCCGAAGAGTAAGCACTCACCGACTGATTGGATGTCTTACCATAACCGCCGCGTATTTTCAAAGCAGATACCACATTGTTAATGCTTTTCATGAAATCTTCACTATCTACATTCCAGGCAGCTCCAAAAGCCGGGTAAACAAAATATTTTTTGTTCGGAAATACAGATGAGCCATCATCCCTGACAGTTGCCGTCAACGAATATTTACCATTGAACACATAATTTACACGGGCCATATAAGAGATCAATGCAGTTTGCGAATATCCACCAGGACCTGCCGTTACGCTGGCCGCCTGCTGCAGGTTATAATTCTGGATATAATCTGCGGGTATGCCGATGCCATTAAAACTATTACTCTGGAAACGGTCCTGCTCAACACTATACAAACCTGTTACCGTTAGGTGATGCTTTTGGTTAAAGGTTTTATCATAGGTAAGCATGTTTTCAATGGTATAACTATAATTTTCACTGGCGTTTACCGATTCAGTGGACTGGCTAAAAGATGTGGCCGTATTATAAAAATTATTAGGACCGGTATACATACCACCATTGGTGTTATAATATCCCAGGCCAACATTAGCCCTGTACTTTAAACCATCAATGATTTTTAATTCACCATATAAAGTATTCACCGTACTCAGCCTTCTGCTTTGGTCGGTATTTGCACTTTTATCCCTGATGGTTAAGGGGCTAACAGTAACGGCATCTATAGAACCCAGTGAAGGAAGCAGGTTAACAGAACCATCTGCATTATAAGGAGAAACCAGGGGGCTTATCCGAAGCGAACCGCCTACAGGGAACCTGTCGGCACCATTGGTTACCCCGAGTTCCGCAGATACTGATCCGCCGATTTTAATTCTGTTGCTCACCTGGTGATCTACTGTAGCACGTAACGTATAACGGGTAAAATCCTGACCGTAAACTATTCCTTCTTCCTTTCGGTAACCCGTGCTGAGGGAGAACTGAGTAGCTTCTGTTCCTCCTGTAATACTAAGGTTCTGGTTGTTAACATATCCTGTGCGAAAGATGATCTTCTGCCAGTCGGTATTGGTACCATTGGCCAAGCCTGTTTGTTCCGCAGTTGTTAAAGGATAAGCGGTTACGCCAGGATTTACACTGTTTAATGTGGCCGCAGTTTGTTTAAAAGCAGCGTACTGCTGGCCATTCATAAAATTAAAACTTTCAGTTCTGTCGCTTACCCCGTAATAAGCATTATAACTGATTACGGCTTTACCTGTCCTGCCCCTGTTAGTGGTGATAATGATTACACCGCTTGCACCTCTTGATCCATAAATAGCTGTAGCAGACGCATCTTTTAAGATATCCAGCGTAGCAATATCATCTGGATTAATGTCATTGATGCTGCCACCAACAAAAGGAATACCATCTAATATAATCAATGGCCCGTTCTGTGCGTTGGCCTGGCTCCCTGTAGCACCTAATGAACGCTCTCCGCGGATGCGGATCTGGCCGGCTGCGCCGGGCTGTGTACTGCTCGACTGGATATCTACCCCTGCTACGCGTCCCTCTAACTGGTTGATCACATTGGTAGCGGGTACTTCGGCAAGTGCGCTTGCGCTGATAGAGGCTACGGCACCTGTTACATCGCGCTTACGCTGGGTACCATACCCCACTACTACCAGCTCATTGAGGCTATTGGCTTCCGGAGCTAAGGAAACATTGATGTTTTGCGCTGAAGTAGCCGGTATCTCTTTGGAGGAATAACCGATATAAGAGATTACGATAGTGGCCTCTTTCCCCGGGATAGTCAGTGAGAATAAACCCCTGGTGTCTGTTGACGTGCTCCCTGTTCCTGATTTTACCCTGACAATTGCTCCCGGAAGCGGAGCACCCTTTTCATCTGTCACTTTCCCCTTCAAAGTGAAATTCTGGGCAAATGTGTTTGCTGATAAAAAAGTTAAAAACAACAGTATAAATATTGTCTTTAACAATTTAATGAGTTTGATTTTTTCCATAATCTTGGTTTAATATTTGGTTTTGGTTTTTTAGGCGTGTAGAGATTATTGCATAATTTTTGACACAAAATATTCTTACAAATAGTCTTTTTTAGACCTGTGCGCTTTACTGCTTAATTCGGAATTAGTCACGGGTAATCTTGAAGCACAGGGTAATATATTTGGTTATCGAGATAAATGTAGAAAGAATTTTCAATATTGCAATCGATTGTAATTTTTTTTCATAAATTTATTTTTTGTAAGCTATAATGGCTTCAGCACTATAGAACACAAATTATTTTAAAAGATTATCTGTTGTATATTAGCTGTTGTGAGGTTATTCATTCACCAATAGTAAATTAAGAACGATTAATTGCATGATGAAGTAATCATGTACCTCGAATAAAAACCAATTATAAATACCGTATGAGTAAAATTTATAACAAGAGAAATGAAAATTTCGGCATGAAATCGGTTGCATTACCAAGCCTGGTTTTATGCTTTACAGCAACAGCCCTGATATTGATTACAGGCTGCGCACCAAAACGAGGATTAAAAGATGTATACGGTTCTTATTTTTACATGGGAGTAGCAGTATCGCCCCAATCCCTCTCGGGTCAGGAGGCTGTATTAATTAACCAGCAGTACAATAGCTTAACTCCTGAGAATGCCATGAAAATGGAACCTATCCATCCCGAAGAGAATCGTTATAACTGGACAGATGCGGATTCCATCGTCAATTTCGCACAGTCAAACGGACTAAGAATTAGAGGACATAACTTATGCTGGCATGAACAGACACCGCCCTGGCTTTTTGTGGATGCTAATGGTAAAAGGGTAACAAAAGAAGTTCTTCTCGCCAGGCTTCGGTCGCACATATTTACTGTTATGCAGCGATATAAAGGGAAAATATATGCCTGGGATGTGGTTAATGAAGCTGTTGATGATGATAGCAGTAAATTTCTACGCAATTCACCCTGGTATCAGATCTGCGGAGAAGATTTCATTACCAGCGCTTTCAGATATGCACATGAAGCAGATCCCAAAGCCTTGTTATTCTATAATGATTACAATACGGAACGCCCTGATAAAAGAGACCGGATTTACAAATTGCTAAAAAAACTCAAAGCAGAAGGCGTACCTATTGATGGTATTGGTTTGCAGGGCCATTGGTCTATCTACGAGCCCAGCGCCACAGATTTGTCTGACGCAATTACCAAATATGCTTCATTAGGATTGCAGGTGCAGGTTACAGAACTTGATGTTTCCGTTTATCCATGGGAAAAGAATAAAAGAGAGCTCCGCCCTGGCGAGTCTGACCGTTTTACCCCGGCGCTCGAACAAAAACAAGCCGAAAAATATGCAGCCATCTTTAAGGTACTCAGAGATCACAAAAAAGAGATCACCGGAGTAACCTTCTGGAATGTATCTGATCGACACAGCTGGCTGGATGAGTACCCGGTTAGCGGGCGAAAAAATTATCCATTATTGTTTAACCAGCAACTTCAGCCAAAAAAGGCTTACCAGGAAGTGATAAAATTTTAAACCAATGAAAGCATTTACTTTATTTTTCACCCTATTTTTATTGTTTGCAGCCGACCAGCATTGTTTGGCAGTAGACAGAGAAACTTATGTGTCATCAAAAAACGGGAAAGGGAAATTTGCTTTAGCCAGCAGAAACAGCGTTGCGCCTTTACAGGTGAGCAGTCTGGATTTTCCGGGAGTGATCTTAGCGGCAAAAAACCTGCAGTCCGATATAAAAATGGTGACAGGGCTATCTCCGCAGTTTTTTACCAGTGCTTCACCTAAAGGAAGAAGGGTAGTCATTGTCGGTACGTTGGGAAAGAACCCTGAAATTGATCAGCTGGTGAAAGATAAAAAGCTTTTAGTTTCAGGTATCGAAGGAAAATGGGAGACTTTCCTGATCCAGGTAGTGGATCATCCTTCTCCCGGAATAGATCAGGCATTGGTAATTGCCGGCAGTGATAAAAGAGGAACAATATTCGGGATTTACGATTTATCAGCTAAAATAGGCGTATCTCCGTGGTACTGGTGGGCAGATGTTCCAGTGGTAAAACAAAAAGAATTGTATATCCTTCCGGGTAAACATAGCCTGGGTACACCCGCGGTAAAATACAGGGGAATATTTTTAAATGATGAGGCTCCCGCCCTCTCCGGCTGGACCAAAGAAAAATTTGGCGGTTTTAACCATACATTTTATGCCCACGTTTTTGAATTGATCTTGAGATTAAAAGGCAATTACTTATGGCCCGCTATGTGGGGAAGTGCATTTTATGATGACGATCCCATGAATGCGCAGCTGGCTGATGAATACGGCGTAGTCATTGGCACCTCGCACCATGAGCCGTTGATGCGTGCCCATGATGAATGGCGGAGATATGGGAATAAAGGGGCATGGAATTATAGCACCAATGCAGAATCACTAAGAAACTTCTGGACTACAGGGATCAGCAGAATGGGCCAGAATGAAAGTATCGTCACCATAGGAATGCGTGGTGATGGAGATGAACCCATGTCTGAAGGCAGTAATATCGCCCTGCTGGAAAAGATCGTGAAAGACCAGCGAAAGATCATAGCAGATGTTACACAAAAAGATACAGCAGCCACACCTCAGGTTTGGGCGCTGTATAAAGAAGTACAGGATTACTATGATAAAGGCATGCGCGTACCGGATGATGTTACCCTGCTGCTGTGCGATGACAACTGGGGAAACATCAGGAAGCTGCCAAAATTAGCAGAAAAACCCAGAAGCGGAGGTTATGGCATATACTATCATTTTGATTATGTAGGCGACCCAAGAAATTACAAATGGCTGAATACAAACCCGCTTCCAAGGGTATGGGAACAGATGAACCTGGCTTATGAGTATGGTGCCAAACAAATATGGATCGTTAATGTAGGCGATCTGAAGCCGATGGAATTTCCTATCGAATTTTTCCTCGACTATGCCTGGTCACCAAAAAAATGGCCTGCTGATCAACTGGAAAACTATACCGTTTTGTGGGCAGAAAAACAGTTCGGAAAAACTCACGCGGCACAAATTGCGTCTATCCTTTCCAGATATGGAAAATACAGCTCCAGGAGAAAACCGGAGCTATTGAATGAAAACACCTATAGCCTGACCAATTACAGGGAATTTGATCATATCATTGTACAGTACGATCAATTAAAAAAAGATGCCGAAACGGTATATCAAGAAATACCGGCCAATGCCAGGGACGCTTATTACCAGCTTATACTGCATCCGGTTCTTGCTTATGCCAACCTGAATGCATTGTACTACGCTGTTGCAAAAAACAAACTCTATGCTACCCAGGGACGTGCTGCGACCCCACTAATGGCAGCACAAGCTAAAGCTTTATTCGAGAATGATGCTGCTATAACCACCTATTATAATACGAAACTATCAGGAGGAAAATGGAACCATATGATGGATCAGACACATATTGGTTATACCTATTGGCAGGAACCAAAAAGCAATAAACTACCAGAATTAAAGGAAATTGTATTGCCTGAAAATGCTGATATGGGGGTGGCCATTGAGGGCTCAGCTTCCTGGTGGCCAGAATCAAAAATAGCAGCGCTGCTGCCTGCTTTCTACAGCGAAGATCCAAAAACAACCTATATAGAAGTCTTTAACAGGGGTAAAAAACCTTTCCATTATACCGTTAACACTGCACAGCCCTGGGTAAGGGTGAGCAGCATACAAGGAAATATTACTACTGAAGAAAGATTACTGGTGAGCGTGGATTTTTCTAAAGCACCAGCCGGGAAAACCGCTGTGCCGATCATCATTAAATCAGACAATGGAACTAGCGTTAAAATACTGGCAGAGATTGTAAATTCCTTGCACAGCTTCGCTAAAAAAGGATTTCAGGAAGAAAATGGTTATATTTCAATGGAGGCAGCACATTTTTCGAAAGCGGTTTCCTCCAAAACAATATCGTGGAAAATCCTGCCCGATCATGGAAGGACGTTATCTGCCGTAGCACCATATCCTGTAACTGCGGCTATTCAAACGCCTCATGCTGAAAGTCCGCACCTGGAATACCAGATTAACCTGCTCCAGGCCGGAAAGGTTAAGATCAGCACCTATCTTTCTCCCTCCCTGGATTTCAGCAATACCAAAGGTTTGTTCTATGCGATTTCTATAGATGATGAAACACCACAGCTGATGAATATGAGCGACACTAAAGGAAGGGACTGGAAAACAGATGTGAGTGAAAACATTAACATAGTCACCTCTACACATCTGGTCAAAAACCAGGGTGTTCACACCTTAAAATTCCGGATGGTCAATCCGGGTGTAGTTTTACAAAAAATAGTAGTGGAAACCAGGCAGATCCCGGAAAGTTATCTCGGCCCGCCAGAAAGTCCGGTGATCAAATAAAACCTGTTAAATAACAAAGCCCCTCAGTTCGAAAACTGAGAGGCATTTGCGTCCATTTGTGTGTAATGGTAGTTTTTTATCATTCAAAACGAGCTGCACACCCAGAGGATACAGACCGGAGATCAATCTACCTGATGATGGTCACCAGGAGAGAAAAACAAAAACACACCTATGGAAAACTCCGGTAAGAAGCTGATATGAATGTGCAGTCGCTTTGAAAATTAACCCAATTGACAGTTAAACGCATGTCAAAAGGAAAACGCTACAGTAAAAAATAAATATTTTATTGTTGTGGCTCAACAGGTACTACTACCTGGGCATCATGGAGCTTTTTAGCTGCATTGATTCTCAGCACCCGGAAGAGGGTAAGGCCAATAACTAAGGTAATGATCCCCTCAATCATAACAGTATCAGGCGTACCAATTTTTTGAGATACTGCACCAATAAGCAGTCCGCCCAATGGTTGCATTCCAAAAAAAGCCATGGCATAAAAACTAATCACCCTTCCGCGCATACTGGGATCTACAGTTGTCTGGATAAGCGTATTACTAATGGTAATTTGCGACATCATTCCAAAACCGGAGATAACAGCAAATAATAATGCTATCGGGTAATAAGTGCTATGCGAAAAAAGTACTAGTCCTACACCAAAAATCAGGGTATTGATAGCCAGTATCCTTCTCAAATTATGTCCTGGTTTTAAAGAAGCCAGGAAAATGGCCCCGCAAAAAGCGCCAAGACCAATCATGCTGTCAATTACGCCAAAAGTAGAAGCTGTACCTTTGAAAATATCTTTTGCATATACCGGGATCAGGGTATTAAAAGGCAGGACCAAAAGACTGATCAAGCCTAAATTTAATAAAACAAAAGCGATGGAAGGAGTCCTTTTGATATAGGCAAAACCGTCCTTCAATTCATCCAGTACATTTTTGGTAATCTTTTTATCTACAAATTTTGGCAGACGCATCATCAGCAGGGAACCGATCACTGCGATAAAACTAACCGCATTTAGCCCAAAACAAATATCATCACCAAAAGTCTCTAGCGCAAGACCAGCAAGCCCCGGCCCTATCAGCCTGGAAAGGTTAACCATCGATGAATTGAGTGCCAGTGCATTGGGCAGATCAGCTTTATCATCAACCATTTCATAAACCAATGACTGCCTTGCAGGTACATCAAAGGCATTGATTAAACCTAACAATGCACTTAATGCAATAATTTCCCAGACAGAATAGTGTTTAAAAAAAATCAGCAGGGTGAGCAATACAGCCTGTACCATAGAGGCCATCTGGGTAATCAGCAGCACCTTATAACGGTTATAGCGGTCGGAAACTACACCACCCAGAAAAGAAAAAATAAAAGAAGGGAACATACTGGCAAACAGCGTAAGACCGAGCATAAATTTAGAGTGTGTCTCTGAATAAATTACCCAGCTTACTGCAGTTTTCTGCATCCATGTCCCAATCAGTGAAATTGACTGTCCACTA
This sequence comes from Pedobacter sp. L105, assembly GCF_009765875.1. Classification (GTDB taxonomy): domain Bacteria; phylum Bacteroidota; class Bacteroidia; order Sphingobacteriales; family Sphingobacteriaceae; genus Pedobacter. The sequence continues at coordinate 220,642 of NZ_LMUP01000006.1, read as the reverse complement.
AAATACAGTCTGTAATTCCGACTTTTAAATGCGTTGAAAGTATTGATATTCATTATCTAAAAAGCAGATCAGGCTACTATTGTCTGTCTGGTTTTCCTGGTGCAATACCTTTATCTACATTAAGCGTAAAAGAAGATTCAGACGCTTTGTCTGCCTGAGATAAATTGTCCAAATCAGATGCTTCTTTATCATCTTCAGATGCAGGAATAGGATCTATTCCATCAGATTGTACATCTTGCTGACTCACCTGATCGTCTGCTTCATCTTCGTTAAATGGGGTAATATCTTCTGGAGTGATCATAATTATTTGTTTTTTGTAAATATAGATTAAACAGCGTTGTCCTGCCCTTGTTTGGAAATTATTTGACAAAGTTTCATTAAACTGTTACAATAGCTTTGATGGAATGAAGCACTTCCAGAGGCGGACGGATAAAAACACAAATTAAACAAAGAAAAAACCCAGTGAAAACGCACAGAAAATGCACACATTTAGTGGGTTTTGTGTGCGTTTTCACTGGGTTTTCATTGGGTTTTCACTGGGTTTTCTACCGTCCGTTTTCCGGCAGACCCGGGATCTGCAACACGTCAGAAATCGATGGATAGAAAGCGGCATTGTGAATTCATGAAATAGTAAAAAAGGATCCTAACGACAGCCGTTTTGCACAATCGTTAAGAATAATGGGAAACCATCATTAACTAATACGAATTAAATATACAATTAACAAATATTATCCATTTTTTAATTTTTATATCAATAATAATGTTACATATATTGTATTTATTAAAAATAATTTAATATTTATCGCAAAATATTTGCAATTGTTAATAATCTTATCGAATTTGTATTTACCAAACGTAAAATAGATGCCTAAAAATATCGAATCCTGTGCGTTACTCCTTATCAACCTTCTAAAATTACCCATCTCAGCCAATCAGATAGTCCATGAGCTGGATATACATCCTGATTATCCGAGTTTGCTTGCATTAAGTGATGTTTTCACCTATTTGAAAATTAAAAATTCTGCTTATCAGATAAACAGCAACGAAATACAGGAAGTTTCCGTACCTTTTATTGCTTATACAAAAACTGCAGGCAGTGAGTTCTTAGTTGTAGAAACTGTTAACGAACAGACTGTAACGATTTCCAATGAGAATTATAAATCTAAAAGACTTTCCATATCAGAATTCAGCAAGTTATTTGATAACATTGTACTTACCATTGAGGATGGCGATGAGGTGGTTTCAAAAAAAACACCGATAAAACCTTCTTTCCAAAATTCAGTCAGCAACCCCGCCTTTTTGGTACTACTTGCAGTTATCTTTATCGCCCAAATCATTACCAACACCAATTATAGTCACACCCTATCCTGGCAAATTGTTTCATTAATATTATTAAAAACAGCGGGCCTCACTACTGCTGTATTACTGCTTATACAAAGTTTAGATAGTGATAACCTACTGGTAAAAGCAGTGTGTGCTGCAGGTGGAAAAACCAATTGTAATGCAATCTTATCTTCTCAAGCAGCACAGGCTTTTCTGGGATTAACCTGGAGTGAAGTCGGCTTTTTTTATTTCGCCGGGACCTGGCTCGCATTGCTTTTCAACAGCCAGTCCATAAATATACTGCAATGCCTGGCAATATTAAATATACTGAGCTTACCTTACACCATCTACTCCATATATTATCAGGCAAGGATAGCTAGAGAATGGTGCATTTTGTGTTGTACCATTCAAGCATTGTTATGGCTGGAGTTTATTCCTTTAGTTTCTTATTTCCAATTGCCACTTCATTTTCCCGGTAGTATCACTGTGATTAACCTCCTGACCTGCCTGTTGCTTCCCGCCACAATTTGGCAAATTACAAAACCTCTTTTCAAAAAATTACAGGAACTACCGGAAATCAAATCACAATTGAGGAAATTCAGGTATAATTCAGAATTATTCAACAACGCCTTAAAAAAACAGCCAAAATATGCCTTGCCTGATCAGGAATGGTCTATAGTACTGGGAAATATGGACGCAGAGGAGATCATTACGATGGTAAGTAACCCGCAATGTAATCCCTGCAGCAAAATGCACCGTCAACTGGAGGAATGGCTAAGTTATAGGGACGACCTACAGGTTCGCATTGTATTTACTTCAAAGAACAATGACAATAACCTCAATACATCCATTGTCCGTCACTTAATGGCATTAAATGAACTGGAAGACAAAAGTATAATCGCAAATGCACTGCGGGACTGGCATTCCGGAAAGAAAAAAAATTATGCCGACTGGTCAAAAGCTTACCCGGTTAATTTAGATCCCGCAAATTATTGTAAACTGGAAAAGCAGCATGAATGGTGTAAAATGATCAATGTAAAACACACGCCCACCATGCTGATCAACGGCAGACAAATACCTGATTTATACACGTCTCTAAATCTAAAATATATGCTTTTATAAGCAAAAAGAAACTCTTTGGCCAAAAGTAGAGGAGCATGCCCTTTTATCCTGCATGCCGTGCCCATAGCGATTATGGAATTCAACTAAACTTAGTAATATGAAAACTCAAAAAAAATTAAGCAGAGAAGAAATGAAAAATGTAACTGGTGGTATCCCTGTAGGTGATCAGTGGGTATTTTGCAGTGTTGATGGTGTTACACATATGGAACTTCACCCATGTGGCGACAATGAATGTAAAACAGGTGATTTCGTAAGCGTTAGTCCTGGCAATTGCTAATTTTTTTCGGTTAATAAATTGCTTATTAATTGTTAATCAATCTTAAATCAACTGGTTGTCAATAAAAAAGACAGCCAGTTGTATTACATTTTCAATCAAACTATGTCATTTCCCTTTTACCGGCAACCCGACCTGATGGACTGCGGGCCAACTTCTTTGCGAATGGTTGCTAAATACTTCGGTCGCAATTTCAAATTGCAAACATTAAGACAGTTGTGCGGTATAAACAAAGAAGGGGTTAACCTTTTAGGGATCAATGATGCTGCTGAAAAAATCGGTTTTGATTCTTCAGCTGTTCATATCAATATTCAAGAACTTAAAGAGGTCAAATTACCTTGTATATTACACTGGCGGCAAAATCATTTTATTGTTCTCTATAAAATAAAAAGAAATAACTATTATCTGGCCGATCCTGGTGCTGGCTTCATCGTGCTTGATCAGGCGAGTTTTCAAAAAAACTGGCTGGGCAAAGATCATCCTCAGCAGGAAAGAGCTGAAGGAATAGCATTATTACTTTCTCCTACCCCCTTGTTTTTTGAACAGAAGAATGAAAAAGAAAATGACCTGATGCTTTCTCCCGTATTACGTTATCTAATTATTTACCGGCAACTGGTCATTCAATTGCTGTTTGCCCTGGGTATAGGAAGCCTGGTTCAGCTGGTGGTTCCTTTTCTTACCCAATCTATTGTAGATATAGGGATTAACACCAGCAACCTGAATTTTGTATACATTATCCTGATTGCACAGGCCATGTTAATTGTAGGTCGCGTAAGCATAGAATTCTTACGCTCCTGGATTTTATTACATATGAGCACCCGAATAAATATTTCCATCCTGACTGATTTTCTAATCAAATTGATGAAACTGCCTATCAGTTTTTTTGATACCAAAATGACTGGTGATATTATGCAGCGAATGAACGATCAGCAGCGCATAGAAAGTTTCCTCACAGGCTCCGCTTTAAGCACATTATTTTCTGCATTTAACCTGATCATATTTTCTATCGTGCTGGCTTATTACAACACAACCATCCTCTTTGTCTTTATTGGCAGTATGGTTTTATATATCACCTGGATACTGGCCTTTCTTAAAAGGCGCCGCTCGCTCGATTACAGGAATTTTGATATCGCTTCAAAAAATCAAAGCAGTATGGTACAACTCATCAATGGCATGCAGGAGATCAAACTTAACAACTCTGAACGCCAAAAAAGGTGGGAATGGGAACACCTCCAGGCAAACCGGTTTAAGTTGAAGGTAAAAGATCTCGCCTTAACACAATACCAGCAGGGCGGATCAACGTTTATCAATGAATCTACCAATTTAATTATCACTTTTCTAAGTGCAAAAGCAGTTATCGAAGGACAGTTAACTTTAGGCGGAATGATCGCTGTTCAATATATTGTTGGTCAGTTAAATAATCCTATACAACAATTTTTAGGTTTTATCCAGGGATTTCAGAATGCCAAAATCAGTCTGGAGCGGCTAAATGAAATCCATCAGCTGGAGGAAGAAGAACCTCCGGAGAAAGAATTCAGTACTGAATTACCTGCAAACAAGAGTCTCAGTCTAAACAACCTTACCTTTCGATACCCGGGTGCAGGAAACGAACCCGTACTGGACCAGATTAATTTATTTGTGCCACAGGGTAAAATAACAGCTATTGTGGGCATGAGCGGCAGTGGAAAAACCACTATCCTGAAATTATTACTTCGTTTTTATAAACAGGAAACGGGCGAAATTAATGTAGGGGAAAAGTCGTTAAATAGTATTGGCTTTAAAACGTGGAGAAGCCAGTGCGGGGTGGTGATGCAGGACGGCTTTATTTTTTCTGACACCATAGAACGAAATATAGCTGTAGGCGAGGATCACGTTGATCTTACCAAACTAAAAAACGCCATACATATTGCCAATATCCAGGATCTTATCAGTAAGCTACCACTAGGCCTGAATACAAAAATTGGTGCGGAAGGCATCGGAATTAGCCAGGGACAAAGGCAGCGTATCCTGATTGCCAGAGCGATATATAAAGATCCGGAATACCTTTTTTTTGATGAAGCAACCAATTCTCTGGATGCCAATAACGAAGGAGTGATTACCACAAACCTATCGCATTTTTTTGTAGGCCGTACAGTAATTGTAGTCGCTCATCGTCTGAGTACCGTTAGCCATGCTGATAATATTATTATGCTTGATAAAGGACGTATCATCGAGCAGGGCACACATCAGGAACTGACAGACCTGAAAGGCAATTATTATCATTTGGTTAAAAATCAACTGGAATTAGGAAAATAATCAGCTACCATAAAAAATGCTATCCCCATACAACGCAAAAACTGAAGATAATGTGCATAGCGATGAAATTCAGCAAATCATTACTACTATACCTCCCTGGTTACTTCGATGGGGCGTACTGCTATTTTTTATACTACTGGTGATGATGCTTTCTCTTTCTGTTTTCATCAGTTATCCCGATATCGTGAAAACAACATTAAAGATCAGTTCTTCAGGAAACAATCAGTTTTATGGAGAAATGAAAATCCAACAGGACCAATTGATTAAAGTTAAAGAGGGGCAGGACGTTTTAATTAAATTAAAAAGGTACCCATCACAAGAATACGGGTTGATTAAAGGAAAAATCAGCATGATAAATGATATTTCCGACAACGGAAACCGCTTTACTTCAAAAGTTGAATTTAACCCCGGATTATCGCCCATATTAAAGCATGTTCATCTCAGAAACGGAATGCTCGCGGATGCAGAAATCATCACCCAGGACGCAACATTACTTCAGCGTCTCTGTAAAAGCATTTTTAAAAAAATGGATATCAATAAAGATATGCAGTAATTCTCAGGTTTATATAACTTAGGCATAACTTTTGGGCAATGCTTTATTCATGTTCAAAAACCATTTAGTAGATAAACTTACCGTTTCAGACTACCCCGAAATTCTAAACCTTTGGGAATCTTCTGTTAGGGCAACACATCATTTTTTATCAGAGGCCGATATCCAGGTTTACAAATTACTGATCAGCACTGAGTATCTCGACCAGCTAAAGCTATATGGGGTAAGAACAGATCAACATATTCTAGGATTCATAGCAATTAACCGCAAGCAAATTCGTTTGTTATTTATCTTGCCTGAAGTCAGAGGTACAGGAATAGGAATTGCGCTGATCAATTATGTTTACCAGCACCTGGGGGTTAATGAAGTCGATGTCAATGAACAGAATAAACAAGCCTGCGACTTTTATAATTATTTAGGATTTGTGATCACCGAACGCTCTGAAATTGACGCAATAGGTAAACCATTTCCTGTAATATCCATGAAATTGCCTTAAGCAATTATTCAAAAAGCAAAGGATAAACAGACTTATTTAAAGTTTGAACCTATATTTATTTCTTTTCATTAAAATATAAAAACAATATCATTGCACTCATATTAAATAAGTATTGATTTGTCATTTATTAATTTCCGATATTAGTTCCGGCAAATCTTATCCCATGAAAAACAACTTTACCTGTCGCCTGATTGCATCAGGAATATTTTCAATTACACTCTTAATGGTTTCCTGCAGCAAAAAAGGGGATGCACAGCAAAATAATAAGCCTGCAGTTTCTCCTACCAGTCAAATTACTACTGCTTCAGGCACCACTTATACCCAGGTATGGGCTGATGAATTTACCGGGACCGCAGTAAATTCAGCTAACTGGGCGTTTGATCCCGGAGCGGGACAAAACGGTGAACTGGAGTACTACCAGGCTGCAAACGCTACAGTGAGTAACGGTAACCTTGTGATTACTGCAAAAAAAGAAAATGCAGGCGGTATGGCTTACACTTCAGCCCGCATGAATACCCTGAATAAGGTAAGCTCCCTATATGGCAGGATTGAGGCCCGTATCAAAATGCCTTTGGGACAGGGATTATGGCCTGCATTTTGGATGCTGGGTACTGATTTCCCTAAAGTTGGCTGGCCCGATTGCGGTGAGATTGATATTATGGAACATGTAAATGCCGATAACCTGATTTACGGAACTATACATTGGGACAATGGGGCCAATTACGGATTGACAACAACTACCACGCCTGCAGATTACCATGTATATGCCGTTGAGTGGAATGCAAATAGTATCAGATGGTATGTGGACAGCACTTTATATGTAACTGCTAATATTGCCAATAACATCAACAATACCGGGGCCTTTCAAAAACCCTTCTATATCATTCTAAACATGGCAGTAGGCGGTCAGTTTCCAGGCAATAAAATTGACGATACAAAACTGCCGGCCCAAATGTTAGTAGACTATGTAAGGGTTTATAAACAAACTGCTACAAAGTAATCAATCTTTACTCACTGGTCTGTAAATTGACAGAGCTGATCCTTAAGGTAATTTTAACTTGAAGATCAGTGGCCAGTTTTTACCTGTAACGTATAACAGCTGATGTGTTTTGTCCCAGGCTACCCCATTAAGTACACTATCACTGGAAGTAGGCGTATAATTAGGTGCGTATTGTGAAAGCAAACCAAAACAATCAATAGTACCTACTACATGCCCGGTTGAAACATCTACTTTTAATATCTTAGTGGTTTGCCATTTATTCACATATATAAATCCATTAACATATTCCAGTTCATTCAGGTTATCTACAGTACCTAAATCATCCGTTACCTGGATCTGGCCGATTACAGCGAATGACTTAGGGTCCAGCTTGTAAATAAAAGAACTACCCACACTTACGTACAGGTTTTTCCCATCATTTGTCATCCCCCATCCTTCATAAGGCCATTTGAATGTACCGGTAGGCTTAGTCAGGTCTTTTAAATCATACACATAAGCGATGTGGTTTTGATAGGTCAGTCGAAAAAGCTGATTGTTCAGGATAGAAATTCCCTCACCATATAAGCTCTTATCTTTCAGCGGGAACTTTTTCTCAATTTTACCAGTGCTCGTATCTGCGATAGATATAAATGAATTTTCAAAAGTTCCTGTTCCCTCATAAAGTTTATTGCCATAGAGTTCAAACCCTTCTGTATAAGCTGCAGTATCATGTTTTAAAGTACCCGCAACCTTATAGGCAAGAACTTCCGGTGCCTTTACTGTGGTAGAATCTACCGCGCTCACCGCTGCTTGTGTTTCCTCTTTTTTATTTTTACAGGATGCCAGCACAATTACCGCTGCCCATAGCCAAACTTTATATTTATTATACATTTCACGCTGAAATTTGAATACCACCAAATGGAGCCGGAAATATATTAATATTCTTTTATTAAAATAGTATTCCTGATGACCATTGGTTAATAATATCATAAAATACACCCTCACAGCACCTTGTAAAGGTAAAATCATAGTTTTTACAAATTCACCAAAAAACATTATAAATAGTATGATTTTTTGCGTTTAATCACTGTATAACGCATGTTTTATATAAAATTCACAATTAGAATCTCAAAAAAATATTATTTATATTGATTTTTTGTCAAACTCATAAGTATTTTTCGTTAGCTTTGGTATTATTAACATTTATTAACTAAACCTAAACTTATCTTAAAAGAGAGGAATCCTTACGGATTCTTTGATTCGATGTGCACCGTCGAACCTAAAAAGTTGCACGTCGTTAAATTCACAAAAAACTGGTATTCACAAAAGGCATCCCGGCATTTAATACCGGAACATACCACAGCAATCTTAATTCTGCTGGCCTTAACTACACTATTAACTAAATTATCTAAACATTCAAAACTGAACAAATGAAAAAAACTTTACTAAGTTGTTTCTGTTTTCTGCTATTTATTATGCAGAGTTACGCCCAAACCACTACCATTACGGGTACGGTTTCAGCTAAAGAGGATGGCCTTCCCATTCCAGGAGTTAGCGTAAAATTAAAAGGATCTAAAGTAGGGTCCGTAACCGGTGCAGATGGAAAATTCTTCATCAAGGTTTCTGAATCAGGACCTAAAACATTGGTTTTCTCTTCCATTAGTTATGCCACTATAGAAAGAACAGTCACTTCTCAGGGAGTGGTTAACGTAGTTCTTAATTCTACTGCCAACCAATTGGGTGAAGTGCAGGTAGTTGGTGCATTGGGTATCACAAGAACACGTAATCAGCAGTCATATGCTGCACAGGAAGTTAAAGGTGACGAGGTAAGTAAAGGTCGTACCGGAAACTTTGTTACTGAGCTTGCCGGCAGGGTTGCTGGTTTAGAGATCAAACAATCCGGCGGTATCGGCGGATCTACCAATGCGGTTATCCGTGGTAACAAATCTCTTTTCAGCTCTAACCAGGCATTATTTGTGGTAGATGGTGTTCCATTTAACAATGACCCTATCAATACATCAGGACAACATAGCGGTACAGGTGGTTATGATTACGGAAGTCCGGCATCAGACATCAACCCAGATGATATTGAATCAGTTACAGTATTAAAAGGACCAGCGGGAGCTGCATTGTATGGCTCACGCGGTAACAATGGTGTAATTATCATTACTACTAAAAAAGCAGCAAGAGGTTTAGGCATCACTGTAAATGCAGGCCTTAGCCTTGGTGCAATCGATAAATCTACCTTTGCTAAATACCAAAACCAATATGGTGGTGGTTACGGAGCTTATTATTCAGATCCAACTAAAAGATTTTTCTACTCGGATGTAAATGGCGACGGTGTTAAAGACCTCGTTGATCCATTAACTGAAGATGCTTCTTATGGAGCGGCATTTAATCCAAGTTTAAAAGTATACCAATGGGATGCTTTTGACCCGACTAATGCAAACTATGGTAAAGCGACTCCATGGGTAGCTGCAACAAACGGTCCCGCTACATTTTTCACGCACCCGGTTACCAATAACCAAAGTATCTTTATCACTAGTGCTGATGATAACGGATCATTTAAATTAGGCTACACCCGTAACAATGAAACTGGTATCGAACCTAATAGTGATGTATTAAAAAACAGCATCAACCTTTCTGCTTCACACAATATTACTAAAAGATTAACTGCATCAGGCTCTATCGACTACACCCGTACTGACGGAATAGGAAGATATGGCAGCGGTTATCAATCGGATAACATCCTGAATTCATTCAGACAATGGTTCCAGGTGAACAATGATGTTCAGGAACTGAAAAGTGCTTATTTTAATTCTGGTGGTTTAAACAGAACATGGAATCAAACAAGCGTAACTAACCCAGCTCCAATCTATTGGGATAATCCTTATTTCATCAGGTACCAGAACTACGAGTCTGATAACCGTAACAGGTATTTCGGTAACGCAAGTTTAAACTATAAAGCGACCGACTGGTTAAACCTTTTGGGTCGTGTAACAGTAGATAACTGGAACCAATTAGAAGAAGAGAGAAGAGCAGTAGGTAGTGTTGGTGTATCAGGATATACCAGAAGAAATTTAAGCTGGAACGAAACCAATTTTGACTTCTTGGCTACTGCCGATAAAAACCTTGGTTCAGACTTTAACATCAAAGGTGTTCTGGGAACAAACATTCGAAAATCAACTTACCAAACGATTAGCGCAACAACTAACGGCGGTCTGATTGTACCTAATGTTTACGCGATCTCTAACTCAGTGTCTGCGCCTGCAGCACCTGTTGAGCAAAATCTAAGAAGAGAAGTTGACGGTGTTTTCGCCGGAGCTACTTTAAGCTGGAAAAACATGTTTGTATTAGACGGAACAATCAGACGTGACGAATCTTCTACCCTTCCAGAAGGTAATAACTCTTACTATTACCCTTCTGCAAATGCAGGATTTATTTTCTCTGAACTACTTAAAAACTACACCTGGTTATCTTATGGTAAATTAAGAGGTGGTTATGCACAGGTTGGTAATGATACCAATCCATATAACATCTTTGATACTTACAATTTTGGTACACAATACGGATCGGCTGCTACAGCTTCTGCCAGTACAACTAAATTCAGTACTGACCTTAAACCTGAGCTGACTAAAAGTTATGAGGTTGGTGCAGAATTAGCCTTCTTCAAAAACAGATTAGGCTTAGATGCGACTTACTACACTGGAAGAACTTTTAACCAGTTAATTCCTGTTCCGGTATCTACTTCTACAGGTTACAGTACCATTTATTTAAATGCTGCATCTGTTAGAAATAAAGGTGTCGAAATAGCCTTAAACGCAACGCCAATTAAAACAAGAGACTTCTCCTGGAGAGTTGACGTAAACTGGGCAAGAAACAGAAACCAGGTATTGGGCTTATTCTCTGACGCAACTGGTCAGCAGGCAACAAATCTTCAGTTGGCTTCTTACCAAGGTGGTGTAACTTATAATGCTACATTAAACCAGCCAATGGGTACCATTCGCGGAACCGATTATGTATATACTAAAGACGCTAATGGTAATATGCAAAAAACAGTTGGTGCCGATGGTTATTACGAAATTTCAAACAGTGGTAACAATGTAATTGGAAATGTTAATGCAAAATACACTGGTGGTATTACCAACACATTCAAATACAAAGACTTTACCTTAAGTTTCTTAATCGATGTAAGAAAAGGTGGAGATATCTTCTCACTAGATCTTTATTACGGTATGGATACTGGTTTGTATCCTGAAACTGCCGGTACTAATGATTTGGGTAACCCTTCAAGAAATACAATCGCTAATGGCGGTGGTGTTGTTTTACCAGGTGTAACTGCAAATGGCAAAGTAAACACGCTTCGTGCTGACAATACTGGCTCAGGATTGTACGGATATGAGCATAATCCTAATGCAGCATTTGTGTATGATGGTGGTTTTATCAAATTAAGACAAGCCTTAATCAGCTATGCTTTACCTAAACGCCTGTTAAACCAAATCGGTGGTGTTAAAGGTGTAGATCTTTCTATTGTTGGAAGAAACCTCTGGATCATCCACAAAAACATCCCTTATTCAGATCCTGAAGAATCTTTGAGTTCTGGAACTGTTCAGGGATACCAAAGCGGATCTTTCCCTACTGTAAGAGCATTTACGTTCAACGCGAAATTCACTTTTTAACGAGTTATCTATAAAACAAGAAGTAATTAAACAAGTTTAATCGCTATTAAGAAGAAATTATAAATGAAAAAAATTATAACAGCAGCCCTTTCAATTTTACTATTGGGAGCTTGCAAAAAGGATATCACTTCCTTAAATGTAAATCCGAAGACGCCTACTACAGTTCCGGCAGCTTCGTTATTTACACAGGCACAGCATACATTAGCCAATACGCTGACTTCAGCGAACGTTAACTTAAATAACTTCCGTTTGGTTGAACAGATGTGGCAGGAAACAACGTACACAGATGAAAGTAATTATAACTTCATCACCAGGCCGATCCCTGATAATGACTGGAATGCATTTTATCGTGACATCCTTTACAACCTGAAACTGGCAAAAGGAATTATTCCAACTGACATATCTATCACAGATGCAAAAGTTAAAGCCAATGATATTGCTATTGCTGACATCATGCAGGTTTACACCTATTATTATGTGTTAACTACTTTTGGAAACGCCCCTTATACTGATGCTTTAGATCCAACTAACCTTTTCCCTAAATATGATGATGCAGCTACAGTGTATGCAGATCTGCTGAAAAAATTAGATGCAGATGTGGCATCAATGACTGCTACTTCAGCAAGTTATGGTGCTGCTGATATCATCTATTCCGGAGATGTTCCAAGCTGGATAAAATTTGCAAACACGTTGAAACTTAAAATGGGTATTACCATTGCCGATTCAGATCCTGCAACTGCAAAAACTGTTATTACCGCAGCAGTAACTGCCGGAGTTTTCGCTTCAAATGACGATAACGCCAAATTTACTTATTTAGGTGCTACTCCAAATACAAACCCAGTATGGGTTGATTTGGTACAAAGCGGAAGAAATGACTTTGTTGCTTGTACTACCTATACAACTAATCTACTGTCATATACTGATCCAAGGTTACCGCTCTTCTTTACCACTGACGCTGCTGGAAGTTACTCTGGTGGTATTCCAGGTGCAAGTAGTGACTTCAATACTTTTTCACATCCAAGTGCTAAAATTGAAGCCGCAGATTTCCCTGGTCTCTTATTAGATTATTCTGAAACTGCATTTAACCTTGCTGAAGCTACTGAAAGAGGGTTTATCGCTACAGGTACATCAGCTGCTACTTATTATAACGACGCTGTAACCGCTTCTATCATTTATTGGGGCGGAACTGCAACACAAGCTACAACTTACCTTGCACAGCCTACAGTTAACTATGCTACAGCTGCCGGTACTTATAAGCAAAAAATTGGTACCCAAAAATGGTTTGCCCTTTATAACCGCGGATGGGATGCCTGGATAGAGACAAGAAGATTAGACTACCCGGTATTGGTAGCTCCTCCTACTGCCTTAACTGTTTTTCCTGAACGCTTAAGATATCCTGCTGCTGAGCAAAATATCAATGGTGCAAATTATGCTACTGCAAGTGCTGCCATAGGCGGTGATGTTCCTGGTACTAAATTGTTCTTTGATAAGTTCTAAGTCAGACGATTAATTAAAATAAAAAAGGCGTTTCAATGAAAATTGAGACGCCTTTTTTATTTATAGAGATCAACTTAAATGTTCTTGGGATTATAAGCACCGTGCTCACGGTCATTTTTATAATTCAGGGCATCGTTCTCTTTATCGTTTTGCATTTCACTGATATTTGTATTGGAATCGATATCACCATCCCGTTCATCTTCTAATCCTTCCAACTCATCTCCCTTCTCAAATCCAGGGTCTACGCTTGGATTTTCAAATTGAACATCCTCTTCTTCTTTAGGGATCGATTTGTTATCGCTGCCTCCCATGGCTTCATTTTTCTGATATTCATTCTTGCTTTCCATAGTGATTATTTTAAAACAGGTTATTTATTGATCTGGTCAATACTTATCTGTAACAATCTTTTACGAAGACAGTTTTAGCCATTTAACATCAGGTCTTATAATTGATCATAAAAAATCAAACAGGCCTTTAATCACGGAAATCAATCCTTAAAGCAATGTTACCAGTCTCAAATTGACAACTTTCAATAAACGAAATTATTGTAAAAATTTTTATATTATAACCTTAATATTACTATACACAATGTTATTTATATAAATTAAAATACATTTTAATTTATATAAATAATTATAAACACAAAAAGATATTCAATACAACTAATTAGACATAATATTAAAGTTTAGTGCGATCACAACACACTAATATGGTACAAAAACTTCTGATATAATTCTCAAAATATTACAACAAAACATAAAATAATAATATATAATATCATTTTATTAAATAATTACGCAATTAAAATGATATTATTACCGGTAATATTTAATAAAAAGGGTATAAATCGCTTTATTAACCGTTTATAGGATATTTAAAAAGCCAATTTTAATTATTAATAGCAACAAATACATAGAAAACTGCAATTGTTGCCATATAAACATATAAACGCATCTTTTTTTACAAATAACAATAATACAATCACTAAAAAAGCGCCTATAATTATAACATCAATAATTTATTTTCAATAATAGTAGAAAAACTTAAAAAAAATACTCAAATTTAAAAATCAGTAAATGAGTCCATTCGGTTAATCCAAAATTAACAACGGCAACACATTTACATTAACTATTTATTATAAAACCTAAATGATTATTAGAATGAAAAAAATTCTACAATTAACCATGTGCCTATTACTTTTCTTCGGAACAAGTGTGTACGCACAAACCCGGACAATTACCGGTGTTGTTACGTCTAAAGAGGATGGCCTTCCCATTCCAGGTGTAAGTGTAAAACTACAAGGGTCAAAAGTTGGCGCTATCACAGGAGCCGACGGAAAATACTTCATTAAAGTCCCTGAGTCAGGAACCAAAACAATAGTTTTCTCTTCCATCAGTTATGCAACCCTATCAAGAACAGTTACTTCACAGGAAGTATTAAGTGTAGTTCTTAACTCCACTGCTAACCAATTAGGTGAAGTACAGGTAGTTGGTGCGTTGGGTATCACAAGAACACGTAATCAGCAGTCATATGCTGCACAGCAGGTTGGAGGTGACGACGTAAGTAAGGGTCGTACAGGCAACTTTGTAACTGAGCTGGCCGGCAGGGTTGCTGGTTTAGAGATTAAACAAACCGGCGGCATCGGCGGATCTACCAATGCGGTTATCCGTGGTAACAAATCCCTATTCAGTAATAACCAGGCCCTATTTGTGGTAGATGGTGTTCCATTTAATAATGATCCTATTAATACATCAGGACAACACAATGGTACAGGCGGCTATGATTATGGTAGCCCTGCATCGGATATTAACCCTGATGACATTGAATCGGTTACAGTATTAAAAGGACCAGCAGGAGCTGCTTTATATGGCTCACGCGGTAACAATGGTGTAATTATCATCACCACTAAAAAAGCGGCAAGAGGTTTAGGCATTACAGTTAATGCCGGTGTTGGCGTTGGTGCAATTGATAAATCTACTTTTGCTAAATACCAAAATCAATATGGCGCAGGTTACGGAGCTATTTACCAGGATCCAACCAAAAGATTTTTCTACGCAGATATCAATGGCGACGGTCAAAAAGATCTGGTTACACCATTAACTGAAGACGCTTCTTATGGTGCACCATTTGATCCAAAACTGATGGTATACCAATGGGATGCATTTGACCCGACCAATGCCAACTATGGCAAAGCTACCCCATGGGTAAATGCAGCTAATGGTCCTGCTACATTTTTTACCCACCCGGTTACCAATAACCAAAGTATATTTATCACTAGTGCTGATGATAACGGATCATTTAAATTAGGTTATACCCGTAATAACGAAACTGGTATCGAACCTAATAGTAATGTATTAAAAAACAGCATGAACCTTTCTGCTTCACATAACATTACTAAAAGATTAACGGCATCAGGTTCCATTGATTACACCAGAACTGATGGATTGGGAAGATATGGTAGTGGTTATCAATCGGATAACATCCTGAATTCATTCAGACAATGGTTCGAGACCAACGTTGACATACAGGAACAAAAAGACGCCTATTTTAATTCAGGAGGCCTAAACAGAACATGGAATCAAACCAGTGTGACTAATCCGGCTCCAATTTACTGGGACAACCCTTATTTTATCAGATATCAAAACTACGAATCTGACTCCCGCAACAGGTATTTCGGTAATGCAAGTTTAAATTATAAAGCTACCGACTGGCTAAACCTTTTGGGCCGCGTAACAGTTGATAACTGGAACCAGTTAGAGGAAGAAAGAAGAGCTGTAGGTACAACCGGGGTTTCAGGATATACCAGAAGAAACTTAGGCTGGAACGAAACAAATTTTGATTTCTTAGCTACTGCCGATAAAAACCTGGGAGCTGACTTTAACATTAAAGGTGTTCTGGGAACAAACATTAGAAAATCAACTTCAACGTCAATTATCAGCACAACTAACGGTGGTTTGGTTGTACCAGGTGTTTACGCGATCTCTAACTCAGTTGCTACTCCTGCAGCGCCTACTGAGACAAATGCAAGAAGAGAAGTTGACGGTCTTTTCGCCGGAGCCACTCTAAGCTGGAAAAATACGTTTGTATTAGACGGAACCATCAGACGTGACGAATCATCTACCCTTCCTAAAGGTAGTAACTCTTATTATTACCCTTCTGTTAATGGTGGATTTATATTCTCTGAATTACTGAAAAACTACACCTGGTTGTCTTATGGTAAATTAAGAGGTGGTTATGCGCAGGTTGGTAATGATACCAATCCATATAACATCTTTGACACCTACAATTTTAATACACAATTCGGATCGTCTGCTACAGCTGCTACCAGTACCACTAAATTCAGTACAGATCTTAAACCAGAGCTGACTAAAAGTTATGAGGTTGGTGCAGAACTCGCTTTCTTCAAAAACAGGTTAGGCTTAGATGGAACCTATTACACTGGCAGAACTTACAACCAGTTAATCCCTGTTCCGGTATCTACAGCCACAGGTTACAGTACTATTTACTTAAATGCCGCATCTGTTAGAAATAGAGGGGTCGAAATAGCTTTAAATGCAACACCAGTTAAAAGCCGTGATTTCTCCTGGAGAGTGGATGTGAACTGGGCAAGAAACAGAAGTCAGGTACTGGCCTTATACTCTGATGCAACCGGTAATCAGGCAACAAATCTCCAATTGGCAGCTTATCAGGGCGGTGTAACTTATAACGCTACATTAAACCAACCAATGGGTACCATTCGCGGAACTGATTATGTTTACACTAAAGACGCAAACGGTAATATGCAAAAAACAGTTGGCGCTGATGGTTATTACGAAATTTCAAACTCTGCAAACAACGTTATTGGAAATGTAAATCCAAAATACACTGGTGGTATTACCAACACATTCAAATACAAAGACTTCACTTTAAGCTTCTTAATTGATGTAAGAAAAGGCGGGGATATCTTCTCACTGGATCTTTACTATGGTATGGATACAGGTTTATATCCTGAAACTGCCGGTACTAATGATTTGGGTAACCCTTCCAGAAATTCATTGGCTAATGGCGGAGGTGTGGTTTTACCAGGTGTAACTGCAAATGGAAAACCAAATACCATCCGTGCTGACAATACCTCTACAGGATTATACGGCTATGAGCATAACCCAGCTGCAGCTTTCATTTATGACGGCGGTTATATTAAATTAAGACAAGCATTGATCAGCTATTCTGTACCTAAGCGCTTGTTAACCCAAATTGGTGGGGTTAAAAGTGTAGACTTCTCAGTTGTAGGAAAAAACCTTTGGATTATCCACAAAAACATCCCTTACTCAGATCCTGAAGAATCTTTAAGCTCCGGAACTGTTCAGGGTTATCAAAGTGGATCTTTCCCTACTGTAAGATCATTTACACTGAATGCTAAATTCACTTTTTAACAGATTAATCTGATCAAAATAAGATTAATTAAACAAGTTTAATCGCTACTAAGAAGAAATTACAAATGAAAAGAATTATAACAGCAGCCCTTTCAATTTTACTATTGGGAGCTTGCAAAAAGGATATTACGTCCATCAATGTAAACCCTAAAACGCCGACCGCAGTTCCGGCAGCCGCTTTGGTAACACAGGCAGAACATACATTAGCTAATACGCTAACATCAGCGAATGTTAACTTAAATAACTTCCGTCTGGTTGAACAGATGTGGCAGGAAACTACTTATACAGATGAAAGTAACTATAACTTCATTACCAGGCCTATCCCGGATAACGACTGGAATGCATTTTATCGTGACATCATTTACAACCTGAAACTGGCTAAAGGTATTGTTCCAACCGACCAGTCTGTTCCGGATGCCAAAGTTAAAGCCAATGATATTGCTATTGCTGATATCCTGCAGGTTTACACCTATTATTATGTGTTAACTACTTTTGGAAACGCCCCTTATTCAGAGGCCTCAGATCCAACCAATCTTTTCCCAAAATACGATGATGCAGCTACAGTATATAAAGATCTCCTAGCCAGATTAGATGCAGATATTGCAGCTATGGTACCTACCGCTGCAAGTTACGGTGCCGGAGATATTATTTATAATGGAGATGTACCAAGCTGGATCAAGTTTGCAAACACGCTGAAACTGAAAATGGGTATTACCATTGCTGATTCAGATCCTGCAACTGCAAAAACTGTCATCACCGCAGCAGTTACTGCCGGGGTTTTCACTTCAAATGATGACAATGCTAAATTTGCATTTCTGGGTGCTACACCGAATACAAATCCGATATGGGTTGACCTGGTACAAAGCGGAAGAAATGACTTTGTTGCCTGTTCTACATACGTTACCAATTTGCAGGCCTATACTGATCCAAGGTTAGCGATCTATTTTACATTAGATCCTAATAATACTTATTCCGGTAGTGCTCCGGGAGCGAGCAGTAACTTCGGTGATTTTTCACATGTAAGCGACAAAGTTGAAGCACCGGACTTTCCGGGCCTGTTATTAGATTATTCTGAAACAGCATTCAACCTTGCTGAAGCTACTGAAAGACAATTGATTGCTACAGGTACTTCTGCTGCCACTTACTATAACAACGCTATAACCGCTTCTATCACTTATTGGGGCGGAACTGCAGCACAAGCTTCAGCTTATCTTGCACAGCCTAACGTTGCTTATGGCACTGCTACCGGTACTTACAAGCAAAAAATTGGTATTCAAAAATGGTTTGCCCTTTACAACCGCGGATGGGATGCCTGGATAGAAACAAGAAGATTAGACTACCCGGCATTAGTAGCTCCTGCTACTGCTTTAACTGTTTTTCCTGAACGTTTAAGATATCCTGCTGCAGAACAAAACATCAATGGTGCAAATTACGCTGCTGCAAGCGCTGCTATAGGCGGCGATGTACCAGGTACCAAATTATTCTTTGATAAGTTCTAAGTAAAACAATTCATTAAAAAAAAGCCGTCATCATACTATTGGTGACGGCTTTTTTGATTAAATTACATCAGGAAACTATTACTTATGCAGGGCTATAAACTACCCTCATATTGAATGATATTCTTATAAACAGAAAAAAACCAAATATATCCGTATGAAACGAATTACATCCCTACTCGCATTTACTATTATTATCCTTTCTATGAAGCAGTCTGCCGCACAAAACGTTTCGGGTAAACAGACCGCTGCTGTATTAAATCATATTGCTGTATATGTAACCAACCTAGATAAAAGCGCTGCTTTTTATGAAGGCCTGTTTAATTTACCAAAAATGGAAGAACCTTTTAAAGACGGTAAACATGTATGGTTATCGTTAGGCCCTGCCGGACAACTGCATTTAATTAAAGGCGCCCAGGCAGGTGTCCATTATGATAAAAATGAACACCTATGCTTCAGCGTGAGTTCGATCACAGCCTTTATCGCCAAACTGGATAAAGAAAAAATTGAATACGCCAACTGGCCAGGTACAGCTAAAGCGCCTACCATCAGGCCTGATGGCGTAAAACAAATCTATTTCCAGGATCCGGACGGCCACTGGCTGGAAGTAAACGATCAGCAATAGGTTACGATCTATTTGATGGCAGTAACCGTAAAATCAATACCCAATGGATTATTTTTAAACTGGCAGATCAGCGGGAACTCAGGATCATTCAATATCCATAAATCCCCTGCTTCTTCCACACCAGTTACATGTAATACATCCAGCTCCTGGCTGCCAATGGTAAAAGGTTTTTCTTTATTATTTTCCTTCAATACATAAGTAGTATTGTTATACATCAGTTTCCGCGTTTTTTTCAGGGCTCTAAAAGCAGCTTTGGAAATGATGGCAAAAGTTTCTTCCGGGCCGAGTTTTACTACCGATAAAGGAACTGGCTGTACAAAATTAATTCTCGTTCCTTTTTCAAATCCGGCGGCAGAAATCTGGTAACTGCCGGAAGAGAGCCCCCTGATGGTCCAGTTGAGCAGCACGCTGTCAGTTAAAGCATTCACGGTAATACTGATTGGAACAGTTTGCCCGTACAATGAAAAACGTTCTTCTATTTTAGTACCCGCTTTGATGACAGGTACTGTTTGTGCTTGCTGCGCTTCCGACTGTCTGGCAATTAAACCTAATAGGAAAAGCACCATTAATTTCTTCATCATTGTTTTAAGCTTAACGGTGGTAAAATTGTATTGCCCCAAGTGGATGGCTGGGAATCCATTTCAAAAACAAGCTCTCCTCCTTTAAGGATATCATCGTGGCTAATCCAGGCCTGGTTAAAGTTCCTGCCATTTAATGTGGCAGATTTGATATAAACATGCTGTGCAGATAAGCCATGTGCAACGATCTTAAAGTCTTTCCCGTTCTCCTGGTGAAATATGGTTTGTTTTAATAATGGAGAATTTAGCAGGTAATAATTCTGGCCAGCATTGGGATAAAGGCCCATTAGGTGAAAGGCCAGCCAGGAAGACATTGCACCCGAATCATCATTCCCAGGCAATCCTCTGTGTCCTGTATTATAACTGGCAGCGATAATCTGACGGATACGCTGACTACTCAAATCAGGTCTGCCGATCCAGTGATAAAGTGTAGGGACTAAAAAAGAGGGCTCGTTGGCTACATTAAAGAAGTGTTTATCAAAAAAAGTATCCAGCCGCATTCTGAAGGCCTCGTTACCCCCCGATTTTTGAATCAATACCGGGATCTCGTGAGGGATGCTTAAAGAATACTCCCAGGAAGTTCCTTCATAAAAAAAGCCGCACCAGTGGCAGGCATACCAGGGTGTTTCATGAGTTAAAGGAGTATAAATATAAGTGGGGTGCTGCCGTTCCGATTTTCCGTAAGGAATACTATCCAGCCATTTACCTGCTTCATTTTTGGGCATGATAAACCCTCTGGCACCTTCATGCACGTAATCATCGCGCCATAGATTTTTCCAGTTTCCGGATTGCGCAATAAAACGTTCATAGGTTTTCTGATGGTTAAGTCCTTTAGCGAGGGTAGCAATATTGTAATCGTTGTAGGCATAATCTACTGTCCGGTTGCCCGAGCGAACTACAGAAAAAGGAACATAACCTAAACGGTTGTATTCCGTAAGACCGCCTCTTCCCTCCTGTTCTTCATTGCCTCCGGGAGCAACAGTAGCATCTTTTAACATCGCTTCCAGGCCCATCTCATAATCAATACCTTTTAGCCCTTTAACGTAAGCATCGGCAATTACTGTTTCTGCGTGAGAACCGCCCTGCGTTCTTCCATTGGCATTTCCGCTCCTGCCATCAGGCAAAAAGCCATCATGTTTATAAATATCCAGCAGTGCATTTACAATTTCAACTTCTCTTTTTGGAGAAATGAGGGTAATTAGCGGATTGGAAGTACGGAAAGTATCCCAAAGGGTATAAAAATCATCGTAATAAGGCTGATCGTCTGTCCATAAAGGATTTTCCCCGGTACGGTTCACAGGCATCAGCATGGTATGATAAAGCCCTGTATAAAACAATGCCTTTTCAGTAACAGAAGAAGTTGGATCTATTTCTATACGGCTAAATAAAGTCTCCCATTTGTCCTGCAGCTGGTTTAACACCTTGTCAAAATCCCAGTGTGGTATTTCTTCTTCTATGTTGGCTTTAGCTTTTAAAGAACTAAGGAAAGAGATACCGATCTTCATATGTACCGCAGCAGTGTTGCCACCCAGTTTAAGCAGCATTCCTGTTTTCTTGCCACTGTCAAATTGTGTACTGGCCCCTGGATATAAATGAGTTCCTTTCCAGCTCGCATAACCGGTTACCGGTTGATCGAGCACTGCATAAAAATAAACAGTATATGCACGGCCATTGTTCCAGCCACCCCTGATGCGGCTATAGCCCCTGATTTCTGTTGGGGAAACCAGTTCAATCTCCGAACCTACAAACTGCTGTGCTTCCCTTGAATCCGGAACAGGCTGCTCTCCGAGAAAAAAACCAGCATCTATTTTGAGTGATTTATTTTCTGCAGAGGGATAACTGAATTGATAAAATGATACTTTATCGGCCGTAGTGATTTCTGTTTTAACCTGGCTTTTTTTAAGGATCACACTGTAATAACCCAGTTTTACGGTTTCATTTTCACGAAGGGAAGATTGATCCTGCAAATCCAGCGGGCCGGTAAATGGCATCACGAGGATGTTACCATATTTTGGCCCGCCACCAGTACCGCTCACATGCAGCTGACTAAAACCTGTTACAGGTACATCGGGCAACCAGCCGCTGTTTGGACCGCTGCCGCAATCGGGTGAAGGTTTAACCATCCCAAAGGGATAGGCGGGGCCGATAAATACCCTGCCTAAACCTTCAGACCCTATCATAGGATCTACAAAAGGGAAATGTTTTTCCTGCGATTTCACAGTAGATCCCAATAAAGTAGCCGACAGCAATAAACTTAAAAATTGATATTTCACTGATTAATTTTTAAAGAATGGGTTCAATCTAAAATATTTACCGCCTTCAAAACTGATCACATAATCAGATTTAAAATGGGTGCTTTTCTGGTAATAATCTGTAGTGATGATTTGCGCTCCTGAAGCACAGGCAGCCTCGAAATTAGAATAATCATTACGTCTTGCTTCTTCAGTATCTGAATCTGCACGGGTACGGATAATATATCCTTTTTTAATCAGCTGTGGGATAGCCGGGTTCTTAGCATCATTGATGATCATCATACCCGCTTCAGGCCTTCCTGCTTCTGCATTCACAAACAGTGTTCTTCCTTTTAATGAAGGGTGTCCTTTAATGTACATTTCCATTTTCTCTCCTTTTTGATCCAGCAGTAAAAGGAATTTTCCTCTTGCGGCTTTCAGGGTAGGCCAGTTATCATGTAATACGGCGTCTTCTAATGTTTTATATTTTCCGCGTACCACATCCGGGGTAATGATCTGGTCTTTACCCAAAGTATTCAGGATCACCTGGTCAAACTGATCAAATATTTCTGGTGTGTATTTTTCCGGTGCACTAAAACCCTCACCTTTCAGCTGATTGTCTTTAGCTTCCATGGTAATAAATATCGGTGTGTGATCAGGATGCGCTAAAGACCATTTTCTTAACTTTTCCAGTCCCCCTTTAAGTGTTAGAAAATCACTGCGGTAATCCAGGTCCTGAATATGAAACACTTTGAAACCCGGTGCATCCATCTCCTTATTCACATCATACGCAGGTTGCCCCTTTGCCCAGTCGAGCCCTCTTGGATGTGCATATTTCCCACCTTTTGAATCTGCGTAAGAATCGATCTCCAGGTTTCTCAATCCCATGTCCAGCTGTTCGGTAATACCAATATGTTCATAATCGATCCTACTGGCAGATACTGAATCTTTTTTCGCAAACGTGGCAAACAACAAAGGGTCGATTGCTTTTTTATAACTGTTGTGTGATCCGATCACCTGGATCTTATTGATAGGAAGGTCATCACCATCCTGTTTTTTAACCAAAGGAAGCGCCAGTAGTAAAACGGCGCAGGAAACAAATTTCATCATATATATAAAATAAAAACAGCCGGTATAAAACCGGCTGTTTAATTAGAAATTATTAGTAACCTGGATTTTGTACCAGGCTTGAATTCAATTTCAGTTCAGTATTTGGAACAGGATAGATTCTTCTGGTAAGGTCTTTATCCATTGATAAAACGTCGTTGGCTAAAGGATATTCCTTTTCAAACTCACCAAAACGGATCAGGTCATTTCTTCTCCAGCATTCCCAGCTCAGCTCTCTGGCACGCTCATCCAGCAAAGTGTCTAAAGTAACTTCGGTAGCAGCAACCGCTCCGGCCCTTGCTCTGATCTTGTTCACCAATACTAAAGGTGTTTGCATTTCACCATTCACTACTGTAGCAGTTGCTCCGCGCAGAATGGCTTCTGCTTTCATCAGCATCACATCAGCAAGGCGTAATACCGGCATATCATTACCATTTAAACGGGTAGCCTGAATCGCATTTACATCCGGCCAGTATTTAACGGAACGTACACCTTCGGCCTGAGAATAAATGGTATTACCAACATCCATAGGTTTTCCAGGTACCAGGATAATATCCGGCGTAAGGTTAATCTGTATGTTTGTTCCTGAATTATAAACTGGTTGTGTTAAATCTGGTTTACGGTTGGCATCAGGTTTATATTGAGGCCCTTCTAACCAGAAAGTATTTCTTACGTCGCCAGCCAGATTAAACCTGTTCCAATATTCGTGTGTAGTACTCATAGAGATACTGAAACCTACGTTTGGCATACCATAAGCTGGCGCCAGTGCCGGGAAAAATCCAAAGCGGGTGATCTGATTACCCGGGATCTGCTGATCATAAGGGATAGCAAAAATGGTTTCCGTGATCTGAGGTCCGTTGTTCACATCAAAAATATCAGAATATTTAGCATCTAAAGCATAATTTGTGTTCTTCAGCACACTATCAGCCATAGCAACTGCATCAGTATATCTTGGGGTTCCGGTGTATACAACAGAATTGAGGTATAATTTTTCCAGCAGGGCGAAAGCCATAGCCTTAGTTGGTTTACCATAGGTTGCAACCTGGTTAGTACTGGTTTTTGCAGGCAATTGCTGACTAACAGCAAGCAGTTCTTTCTCCACAAAAGAAAAGATAGCAGCCCTTGGCTGAGTAGCAGGCGAACCTACTACAGGGAATGTTTGTATAAGAGGCACATTACCAAAAAGGTCCATCATAAAGAAATAATAAAGGGCACGCATGGCCTTAATTTCGGTTACGCCCGCCGCTTTAACAGCAGCAGTAGAATTTGAACCAGTGGTTACGTTGATCAGGCGGTTACAATTGTTAATCCCTCCAAAACCCCATTGCCAGATGGTGATCACATTGGGATGGTCAGCTGTCCAGGTATGGTAATGCAATTGTCTGTACTGGCCGCCATCATCAAAGTTACCATCCCTGGCTGGCAGGATAGCGGCATCTGTAGACAATTCCTGCATCCTGAAATAAGGAACACCAAATTGTGAGGATAGATTGGAATACATTGTTCCATAAAGTGCCGCATAGTCTGCAGTAGTACTTGGAAAATTACTGCTCGTATATTCTGAATTTATAGGTACATCCAGCTTCTTGCAGGATGTGGCTGAAAGTATGACAGCACTTAGGGCTGCTAATAAAAATATCTTTTTCATTGTACTAATGATTAAAAGGTAGCGTTTACACCCAAACTAACAGTACGGGTTTTTGGATAAAAATTGTTATTGTCAATACCTGGTGTGATACCACCCATACTAACCTCTGGATCTACACCTGTATATTTGGTGATGATGAAGATGTTGCTTCCACTAGCATAGATACGTATAGATCTGACGTTCTTTAATTTAGGTTTAATGGTATAACCCAGCGTAGCATTATCCAGTCTCAGGTAAGATCCGCTTTCCAGGTACCTCGTAGAAATCAGGTAATCATTTACATCATTAGCAGATTCTCCTAATGTTGTTCTTGGGATATTCTGTAAGTTGGCATCTGCAGGGTCATTCAGCGTTGCTGCCGTTGCGTTCAGGATTTTGTTTCCATAAACGCCGCGGATCAGGAAGTTGAAATCCCATTTTCTATAGGTGAAACTGTTGCTCCATCCATAGGTAAATTTAGGTTGTGCACTTCCGGAAGGTCTCGCATCAGTACTCAAAGGCTGAGTATCGATAATTTTTCCCGCTGCATTGTAATAAGTACTAACTCCAGCAGCGTTTTTACCAGCATATTGCCATAAGTTATAGGTACCTAAAGCTTCGCCAGGCTGTATGATCTGACTGTATATTCCTGATTGTCCCTTACCGCCTAATAAAGCAGTCTGGATATAATTCAGTTTATACAAATCATTTGATAAACTTACTACTACGTTTTTATTGTGTGAGAAATTAGGTGATGAATTCCAGGAGAAGTCGGATGTTTTGACAACCAGCGCATTCAATGAAAGCTCTATACCCGTATTTTTGATCTCACCCACATTTGCGGTAATTGTTGGATAAGCATATTGCGTAGTAGAAACAGCATACTGTGAATAGATCAGGTTAGATGTTTTCTTGATATAATAATCTACCG
Organism: Pedobacter sp. L105; assembly: GCF_009765875.1. Lineage (GTDB taxonomy): Bacteria > Bacteroidota > Bacteroidia > Sphingobacteriales > Sphingobacteriaceae > Pedobacter. The sequence continues at coordinate 194,420 of NZ_LMUP01000006.1, read as the reverse complement.
AACCCGTGATCCTGTTTTTCAGCAAACCAAAGTCTAAACCGATGTTTGTAGTTGCTGTAGTCTCCCATCTTAAATCAGGATTAGGGTTTTGTGTGGTACCAATGGAATTACTGATGGTACCAGTGCTATTCAGGTATTTCCCACCTGTTAGCGGTGTGCCATATAACAACAAGGCCGAATAGGCGTTAAAACCTAAACTATTTCCTGAAACGCCATAACCTACCCTTAATTTCAGGTCACTGATCACCGGGATGTTCTGCATGAAATCTTCTTTTATGATTCTCCATCCACCTGATACCGATGGAAATAATCCCCATTGTTTGTTCGCACCAAAAGCAGAAGAGCCATCATCCCTTAAGGAAGCCTGGAACAGGTACTTTTCATCAAAGTTATACTGTGCCCTTCCATAAAAAGAGATTAACCTAAGGGTAGACATTGGATTGTTGTTAATTACCAGCTGCGATAACGAAGCAGGATTAGAAAGGAAAAGATTGTTAGCACCCAATGCATCATTAGAAAAATTCTGCGTGGTTAAACCAAAACCATCATTGGTTTTATCTTCTTCCCATGAATAACCTGCTAATAATTTCAGGCTATGTTTACCAAACTGTTTATCATAGTTAAAATATCCTTCCAGTACAGTAGTTTTATTTAGTGAATCTATTTTAATCGCCTGACCATTATCGCCCCTTGCCAGTCCAGACTGACTGTTCAAATAGGAACTGTAGTTATTCTGATCTTTTTGAGTAGAGATACTTCCTGTAAATTTCAAGCCCGACAGGATGTTAACCTGTGCAATTCCATTGATCAGTGTTTTATTATTTTGCTGATTGATGGAGTTGTTATCAATAACAGATAAAGGGTTACGTGTTCCATTTCCTGTTCTCAGGTAGTTTTCTTTATAAGAGCCATCCGGGTTAAAAGGACTTACAGTAGGTAAAAAGAAAAGCATGTTGTATAATGCAGTACCCTGGTAAACGTTTTCGCTGGCCGAAACACTATTGGTCATTGACAAACCTAGTTTCAATCTATCGTCGAAGAATTTCTGATTGATATACCCCCTTACGATTGTTCTTTGTAAAGATGTATTTTTCAACACTCCCTGATTATCAAGGTAATTGACACTAGCACCATAATCGGCACCATTTTGTGAACCACTGTAAGACACGTTATGATTTTGTGAATAACCTGTTTTTTCAATCAGGTCCTGCCAGTTGGTATTTGAACCATCGTCATCAACAGTATTTAGTGTTTTGCCATTTGCTTTCAGGTAATCGCGCAATTCAGGGGCACTCAGCATATCATATTGTTTAGATATCTTTTGTACTGCTCCATAACCGCTGTAAGTTAATCTCGACTGACCTTCTTTTGATTTTTTAGTCGTTACAATGATTACCCCGTTTGCAGCTCTTGAACCATAGATAGAAGTTGCCGAAGCATCTTTTAAGACATCTATCGATTCAATATCAGCTGGCGCGATCAGGTCAATAGACATACCGGGAACACCATCAATTACATAAAACGGCTCCATTGCTGCACCTTCACGAAAAGTAGAAGGGCCCCTTAAAGAAGTTGAAGGTTTTGCATTCGGATCACTGCTTACCGTAATATTTAACCCGGCAACTTTACCCTGTAACAATTGAGCGGGGTTTACAGTAACACCAGGATTAAATTCTTCAGAAGTAACGGAGGTAATTGATCCGGTCAGGTTTTTTTTACTCGAAGTACCATAACCTATTACCACTACATCATTTAATGTTTTGCTGTCATCTGTTAAGGTGACGTTTACTGTTGGTTTATTCCCAACAGGTACCTCTGTGTTTACCATTCCGATCATGCCAAACACCAGGACATCTTCTGGTCCGTTGATCCGGATCGTAAAGTTACCATCCTGATTGGTAGATGAAGCAATGGTAGTTCCTTTAACTTTTACAGTAACCCCAGGTAAACCAGCATGGCTTCCATCTGTTACCTTACCTTTTATAATCCGGCCCGATTGTTGGGCAAAGGTGCTGATAGATATCAATAAAAGTAAGAAAGCAGTTACCGCCCTCCACTTTATACGATGTGACACCCGAAAAATTACATTGTAGTTTTGTCTCATAAAACGTTTTAGTTATCTTTAATAATTTCGACAAAGATGTCGCTCCGACTTTACGGCAATCCCGCATTCAGGTTATGAAATTGTTAAAACCCGGTATCGTTCTTGTGATTTTGATAACAAATACAAAACTTTATCATTATATTAAGTAATTTTATTCCTACACCTATAACTATTATTTGAATCTAACAAATGAAAAAATCACTATTTCTTACCGTATATGTACTTTTTTTAGGTATGATCTTGCCTTTTACCTTAAAAGCACAGTCGGAAGGTGATTTGACGGTTGATACGAAAGGAATATTGAGATGGAAGAAGACCGGCACCGAAGCTTCATTTTTTGGGGTAAATTATACCGTTCCTTTTGCCTATGGTTACCGGTCGCACAAGGCCCTGGGTGTAAATCCAGAGCTGGCTATAGACAATGATGTTTACCATATGGCGAGGCTGGGCATCAATGCTTTCAGGGTACATGTATGGGATACAGAGATCAGTGATGTAGAAGGAAACCTGATCAACAATGAACATCTGCGTTTATTTGACTACCTGCTTTCCAAACTGGAGGAAAGGGGAATCCATATCCTGATTACGCCTATTGCCTTCTGGGGAAACGGTTATCCCGAAAAAGATGAAAAAACAGGCAGCTTCAGCAATGTTTATGGAAAAGAACAGTCTGTAGTGAATGAGAAAGCGATCCAGGCACAGGAACGTTATCTCCAGCAGCTTTTCAGCCATGTAAATCCCTACACCAAAAAAACGTATGGTATCGATCCCTTTGTGGTAGCCGCCGAGCTAAACAATGAACCCAAACATAGCGGCCCTAAAAGTTTAGCTACCGCTTATATCAACCGGCTGGCCGTGGCGCTGAGAAGTACGGGATGGACAAAACCGGTATTTTATAACATCAGCGAATCCCCGCGTTATGCAGATGCGGTTGCAGCGGCGAAGGTTGATGGATTTAGTTTCCAATGGTATCCGATAGGCCTGGTGGCCGGGCATGAACAAAAAGGGAACTTTCTGCCCAATGTAGACCGTTATGTGATTCCTTTTGACACTATCCCTGCTTTTCTGAATAAACCCAGGATTATCTATGAATTTGATGCTGCGGATGTATTACAGTCCTTCCTTTACCCGGCAATGGCCAGAAGTTTCCGTACTGCAGGTTTTCAATGGGCCACACAATTTGCCTACGACCCTATGGCTACTGCTTATGCCAATACGGAATACCAAACGCATTACCTTAACCTGGCCTATACCCCATCTAAAGCAATCAGCCTGCTGATCGCAGGAGAGGTTTTTAGGACCACGCCTTTGTTCAAGTCTTTTGGCAGCTACCCGGCTGATACTTTATTTTCAGACTTCAGGTTAAGCTATAAAGAAAACCTGAGTGAAATGAATGGTAAAAAGACTTTTTATTACTCCAACACTACCCCTACCCGACCTGCTAACCTAAAAACACTGGAACATATTGCCGGAGTAGGTTCATCTGTTATGGTTAAGTATAAAGGTACAGGGGCTTATTTCCTGGATAAACTGGCGGATGGAAACTGGCGGCTGGAAGTGATGCCCGATGTACAACGGATCAGTGATCCATTTGCGACAGCTTCGCCCGATAAAGAAGTTAACAAAATTAGATGGGCAGCAAATCCGATCAGCATCATATTGCCTGATCTAAATGCAGCGTTTTACATCCTCGGTTTAAATAAGGGCAATACCTTCCAGGCAAAGGCCAGCAAAAACTCTTTTCTGGTTACACCCGGAACCTATTTACTGAGCGACAAACAGCTCAACGAAAAGGAGCTTCCCCTAAGGAGCACCGGAAAAATAGGCTTGCGCGAATTTGTAGCCCCAATGCCTGTGGTCATAAAAAACCCTACAATACAGAAACCTGACCCGGATGGATTCTTTTTCAGCGGACCAGGATTACCTATCGTTTTATTTGACGCGGCAAAGCCTCCCCGTAATATTAACTTTTACCTGGAAGAATGGAGCAAAAACAGCTATGCCTTTACAACGGCCGACCAGGATAAAAATGCAGCACTGAACATTAAACACCTCGCTTCGCCTGTAAAAAGAAACGGCGGACTCGAAATTTACATCGGGGAGATACTTCGTCATGCCGGGGATTTAACAGCTTACCATTACCTGGTGTTTACAGCCAGTGTAAACCATGGATTGAATGTTCACCTAAGCCTGATCAGCGGATCAGCTGTCTCTTATAGTGATATCGCCAAACTGGATCAACAAACTAAGGATATCAAAATCCCTCTTTCAGCCTTTAAACCTTCCCAGTTATTGCTCTTACCCAGACCCTACCCGGGTTTTCAACCGCTATATTTTAAATCAGATAATTCACAACCTTTCCAACTGCAAAACATAGAAAAGTTTCAGTTCAGCTATGAAGTAAAGGAAAATACAGAGGAAGCGATTACGATCAAAAATATAAGACTGGAAAAATAAGTAACACAGCCAGCTCGGGGCTCTCCTCAATTCAGGAGAGCCAGGCCGGCGAGAGAGAGAATACTAATTATCTTCTGAATTTTCGGCAGCGTCCGGATCCTTACCTTCATTGCGGATAAAATCGGCATCCCTTAAATTACGTCGCCTTTTTACGATATCATTTACATTAACGAAGCCATCAAATGGCATCTCGTTATCAAATTCTTCATTTTTATCTTCGTCCTCTATAGGTTGTATATTTGGCATAGTGATGAGTACTGATGTTTAATTTTCTTAAAAGAGCTTACAAGTTATAAAGGGTACCCTTATAACTGAACTTTTTTACACGAACAAAGATATAACCGTGGTGAAACCCAATATTCCCACTTAAGCTTGTCACATGATCGAGAGGCATAAATATCCGCAGCGCAGTAAATAGAAATTAAATAAGGAAAATATAATGAAGAGAAGGATATGGCTATTTATCCTCGGAAGGCCCTTCTGTAGGATTGATGTTAGGCTGCAAATTCAGATCTGCATCCCAGCTATCATCTGAAACATTAAATTCGGCATTTCTTAACTGCCGCCTTTTTTTGATGATATCGTTGACATTAACAAAACCATCAAATGGAACATAAGGCTGATCATCCTTATTTGTTGCCGACTCTCCTGGATTTTGATTGGATTCCGTTTGCATTTGGTAATAAGATTAGCGATATATCCGGTAAATATAACAAATACTTCGTATTCCCAAAACCTTGTCGGGCAGTAACTGTTTAAAAGAGAGTATAATCACCATATGAAAAGGATCCTACAATTTCTAAACCTGCTTACCTTATTGTTTACCATTGGGATCAATTATTTTTTTAATGCCCCGCAGGATGGAAGGGCATCTGTTAAAGAGATATCTGCAAAGTATGATACACTGTTAACCCCTGCCGGTTATGCTTTTGGTATATGGGGATTAATTTATCTGGGCTTAATCATTTTCGCCGTTTACCAGCTTTGGGATCTGGTTAAGAAAAATATAAATACAGACTTCGTGTTAAAGATTGGCTGGTGGTTTATTATTGCTAACCTGGCTAATGCGGCCTGGATATTTGCTTTTACCAGCAACCAGATAGGCTTGTCCTTAATCCTCATCTGTATTATTTTCTTTGCCCTCCTAAAAATTGTACTGAATATCAATATGGAAAGATGGGATGCCCCAGTACCCATTATTGCTTTTATATGGTGGCCCTTTAGTTTCTATTTTGGATGGATCAATGTTGCCCTGATGGTTAATGCAGCTGCTTACTTAACCGCTTTAGGATGGAACGGCGGGCCGCTTAGTCCTGAACTATGGACTATAATCATACTATTTATCGCGGCCATTATCTTTATTACAATGACGTGGAAGCGCAACATGCGGGAATATGCCAATGTAGGTGTCTGGGGAATCGTAGCTATAGCGGTAAAAAACTGGAATACCCACCCTACCGTCGCCTGGATAGCGCTTGCCCTGGCTATTATAATTTTTATTAACGCATCGGTACATGGGTATCAAAACCGTGCAACAGCCCCTTTTGCAAAAAGGGTAAAAACAATTTAAACTAAATGAACATGGAAAATCAAAAAAATACACCAAACAACGAGACAACTACCCCTCATCCAGAAGGAATTAATAAGTGGAATGACAGATTAGATGAAAATCTGGAAAGCGAAAAAACAGGCAATTTAGAGGCCGATGAGAAAGCCCGCGATTATTCTGCCACACATGGCAGCGGTGATCAGTCGGATGAAGGTTTGATTGAAGAAAGTAATCCAAAAACTACCTGATTTTGTTTTTCTATTCATAAAAAAGCCCTCAAAATTGTACAAATTCTGAGGGCTTTGCATGTCTAAATTTTAGGGGCATTCAAATGAGGTTGATCTAGCTTTAAGAGAACCTACATTTTATCACGCAGGGCTTTAAATTCTGAACCTTTTTTCCATTGAGGGAAAGTAGTCTCCTTACTTAAACGGTAGCCCATATCAAATAACAAACGGACATCCATTACCATCCCCCTTCTGTCTGCAGCAGGGTCAAAATTATCCTGTGGAGAATGGTATTGTGATTTATAAAATTCGGCCGTATGTTTTAATCCCCATTCCCTGCCATGTTCTAGGTTATCTACACCAGAACCGGTAAAAAGCGATGGAATACCCACTTTAGCAAAGTTAAAGTGATCAGAACGGTAGTATAAACCTTTAGCCGGGGTAGGATCTTCAACGGCCACCCTTCCCTGTTTTTTTGCTGAAACAGCGGCATAGTCTTCCAGATCTGACTGGCCAAATCCATAAATCATAATATCTTTAGTCAGTCCGGCCATGCCCATCATATCCATATTGATGTCTGCTACGGTCTTTTTGATAGGAAATACAGGATGTTTAGCATAATATTCTGAACCGATCAGCCCCTGCTCTTCTCCTGTAAAGGATACAAAGACAATTGAACGTTCCGGTTTTTGCGGTAATTTTTCAAATGCCGCAGCAATTTCCAGTAAAGCAGCTACCCCACTGGCATTATCTACAGCACCGTTATAAATAGAATCTCCTTTTACGGGTTCTCCAATTCCTAAATGGTCCCAGTGGGCAGAATAAATAATATTTTCATCAGGCCTCTTTGTGCCGGGAACAATAGCCACCACATTATTGGATATCGATTTCTTAATCGTATTGGTAATCGTTAGTGCAGTACTTATTTTTAAATCCACAGCTTTAAACCCTGGCTTAAGGGCGGCTGCAAACAGGGCATCGGCCGACTGCCCGCCAAGTTTAAAGAGTTGCTTTGCCATATCCAATGTGATCCATCCTTCTACGATGGCCCTCGACATATTATTATCTTTTTCTTCCAGCTGCAACTTAGACTTAGACCAGCCGCTGCGCACCACAGACCATGGGTAAGCTGCCGGGGCAGTATCATGAATGATCAATATCGCTGCTGCTCCCTGACGTGCTGCTTCTTCAAATTTGTAGGTCCAGCGCCCGTAATAGGTCATGTTCTTACCTTTAAAAAGCGTAGAATCAGAAAAACCGGGATCATTAACCATCACGACTACAGTTTTTCCTTTTACATCCAGGCCTGCATAATCGTTCCATTTATATTCAGGGGCAACAATTCCATAACCGGCAAAAACAACGGGAGAATTTTCCAGGCTTACTTTGGGAAGAACCCGCTTGGTAGCCGCTACAAAATCAGTCAGGTATTTAGCAGTTACATTCCCTGAAGCACCTTTGAATATCATTTTCTGATCGGGCGTAGACCTGATTTCTACCATAGGTACCTGCTGAAAATAGCTGTCTCCATTTCCCGGTTTAAGCCCCAGCCGGCTAAACTGTTCTTTCAGGTAATTGATTGATTTCGTTTCCCCAATCGTAAAAGGCTTGCGGCCCTGAAATTCATCCGATGCCAGTACACTGATATGTTTTGCAAAACTGGAATCATTGATCATTTTAATAGCTGCGGAATCTGCTGTACCTGTTGTTTCACCCGTACTCCTGGGTTTACAGGAGGCAAAACAAAGACCGGCAGCAGCAAGGCAAAGAATAGTTCGGTTCATGCTGATAACGTTAAATTTCCTTCAATATATTATAAAAAATCTAGATTATCAGCATGAAACAAACGATAACCTATTCACTCCATGGAGAACACAAAATGCAGTCGCAGAAATTCTTTCTCTGAAAATTAGGAATCATATAAGCGCAAACATCCGCTTTGATATTACCGAAGGTAGTTTCTGTTTTATGCTCAAAACCAGAAAAGAACGTAGGAATAATTTTCTTTTTAAAATCAGTTCTTGGGAAAACACCAACGATCTCCTCACGGTTTGCCTGACTGAGTTGCTCATAACCTTCACCCATTACGTCAAGCCCTACACCAGAGTACATTAGCGCTACTTCTGGTTCTTTATGTTCTGCTATGCCGATAGAAGTATGCAGTGCGATAGCATCCCAAACCAATTGTAATGATTCTTTTGGCATGCCATGGCTTTTCAAAAAGTCCCTGGCAGCATTGGCGCCATCTACTTCAAAACGCAGATCAGGACTTGAATATTTTTTTGTTAAGCCGAGGTCATGGAAAACAGAACTTACATATAACAATTCCGGATCGTATTTAAATCCCTCACGGTTACCTTTCAATGAAGAGAAAAGAAATACCCTTAAAGAGTGGTTGTAAATAAATTCAGTACCGTATTCAAGAAGCAGCTCTCTGGCTTCGGATGCAATTTTACTGTCGGGAATAACAATCCCTGCAACAGATTTAGGTTTAGCTATAGACATAATCTTTTTTTTATATACCAAAAGTAAGGCATATAAATAGCGCTGAAAATGCCATTATCTGCAGATCACATGTCAATTTCAACAGTCTGCTTCCTATAGCTTTCAGGAGAAAGAGAGGTGTTCTTTTTAAAGAAGTGACTGAATTGATAAGGAGAGAAATTGAGCTTAAAAGCTATTTCTTTAATAGAACCCGACGAAAACTGCAAGGATCTTTTAGCTTCAGCAATCAAGTGATCCTGAATGATATCCTTAGCACCTTTACCTGCATATTTTCTGCATAGCTCAGTCAGTTTCCTTGCAGAAATATGGAGTTTTTCTGCGAAATAGGTTACATCATGCGAAATTTCATACTGATGTTCCAGCAAAGTAATGAAATCATGATAGATTTTATCATCCTGCTGACCGTTAACTTTGAGCAGCAGCGAATTAATATTCGCAATTTTAATCATCAGGATCTTCAGAAATGCAGCCAGTACATCACCTTTATTCACATAAGGTGCTGCCTCATACTCTGTAAATGTATCTTCAAACAATCCTGATAAAGAAGACCTATCCTTTAGACTCAATTGAATATGCTGGTTGGCGGTAATATCATTAAATAAAGCAGCCTTGCAATTATTTGCGCTTACCGGTGTTTTATCCCAGAAGCAGTCGCCAAAACAAAGGCTGTATCCTGCAAAATCAGTTGTACGACTAAAAGAATAAACCTGATTTTTGGCCAGCAAGATCAGGCTATTGGCCGCAACAGTATAATCAGCACCATCAATCTGAATAGTCCCCCTTCCCTTTTCGAGGAAAATGAACTGATTAAAACTCACCCTGAAAAAATGATTTAACGGAAAAGTAGACGATGTTAAACGTTCAATTGAAAACGAATCTGACAGAGAAGTTTCAATTTCAAGGTTAATTATTGCAGGATTTACCATGACTCAATGATAATGAAATCAAAGTTAAACATTATCAGGTTACTGTCAATCCTTGATTAGGCTAAGCGATAAAAATCACGCGCATTTTCATCAAAAAAAAGCTGCTGTTCAAGTGATGAAAATGAGCTGAAATAAGATTTTACCACATCAAGCGACTGCTTATAATCAGCGGCTGCGAGGCATACAGGCCAGTCAGAGCCATACATTAACCGCTCTACCCCGAAGGCTTCCACTACCACATCCAGATAGGGCCTAAAGTCTTCCTTTTTCCATCCCTGAAGGTCGGCTTCGGTAAGCATTCCCGAAACTTTACAATGTACCTGTTCATGCCGGGCAAGCAACTCTATATTTTTCTTCCAGTTTTGTATCTCCCCTTGTTTAATACCTGGTTTTCCCATATGGTCGAGCACAAAAAGCTGATTCGGAAGATGCGACACGAATTGTGGTATAAACTGCAGCTGATCTGCCGAAACCAGAATATCATAGGTGAAACCTACTTCTTCCAGATGCCGGATTCCATTGAGAAAGGATTTTGTCAGCATCAAATCCCTTTGTGTTTCACCCTGTAAAATATGGCGGACACCTTTTATTTTCGGGAAATTTGCCAGTTTATATAAGTCGCTGGCTATATCCGGCGACTGCAGGTCGACCCAGCCCACAATTCCCTTTACAAAATCATTCGCAAAACTCATGTCCAGCAGGAAATCATTATCACCCGCTGTATGTTCTGCCTGGACTGCCACACAGCCATCTACCTGATTTTCCTTGAATACCGCAGCAAGGTGCTCAGGTAAAAAATCACGACGGATAACCGCCATATCATCATTGATCCAGTTATGGATTAATGGATCATATTTCCAGAAATGCTGATGTGAATCAATCATGATAATAAAATTTAATGGGCCATGCTCAGTTTTATTTTTTTAACTTTCAAATTAGCCATGGCGAAATAAAAGATGACAGCAAAACAAACGGCAGGGATCAGATAAGCCGTTTGAATATTCGTCCTGTCAGACAGCCTGCCCATCAATACTGGAAATACAGCTCCGCCTACAATAGCCATAATTAACAGGGAAGACCCTTCTTTCATTCTCGAACCCAACCCTCTTATACTTAAAGAAAATATAGTAGGGAACATAATAGACATAAAAAATTGTACCCCTATCAACGCATAAACTGAAGCTTTACCATGAAGAAGCACTGCCGCGATAACCAGGATAATATTGATCATGCTATATACAGCCAGTAATTTTGAAGGGGCAATATATTTCATCAGGAAAGTACCAATAAACCTGCCGGCCATAAAACCAAGCAGGGCACCTGAAAGAAACATAGCAGCAGATTTCTCCTCTATACCGGCTACATGACCGGAGAAACGGATAAAGAAACTGCTTACACAAACCTGTGCGCCTACATAAAAGAATTGGGCAACAACACCCAACATTAGATTTTTTTCGGTCAGCAACGAGCCTTTATGCTCTGTATGTCCCGTTTCATCCTGAATTTCTGGTAAGGGGGTAAAGATCAGAAAAATGGCAATCAGTAAAACTACAGCTCCGATAATCAGAAATGGAACCTGAACCGCAGCAGCTTCATGATTAAGATAGATATTTAATTTCTCAGGACTCATTGCATTTTGTACTTCAGGACTCAATTTATGTCCGGAAAGGATGAACACCCCCCCCAGAAAGGGAGCCGTAGTAGCCGCAAGGCCGTTAAAAGACTGTGCAAAATTTAAGCGTTGTGTGGCACCTTCAGGATCTCCCAATACGGTGATATAAGGATTGGCCGCTGTTTCCAGGAAAGTAAGCCCGCAGGCGATAATGAATAACGCCCCTAAAAAGAATAAAAACGATCGTTCCTGCGCCGCAGGAAAAAACAGGAATGCTCCGGTAGCAAAAAGGATTAATCCAAATACAATCCCTCCTTTATAACCGAATTTTTTCATAAACCTTCCAGCTGGCAAGGCCAGTAAAAAATAAGCGATATAAGAAGCAGAATCAATAAAAGCAGACTGGGTATCTGAAAGCTGACAGGCTTTCTTTAAATGCGGGATCAGGATAGGATTTAGATTGAGTGCAAATCCCCATAAAAAGAACAGGGAGACGATCAGCACCACAGCGAAATGATTTTTTCTCATTTTAACTTCGTTTGTATACAGGTTTAAGGGTTTACATTGGTTTTTTAAAGAAAGGACATAATTGCTTAAAAAAGCAACACGAGGTTATCCAGTTATTAAGCTATTTTAACCTCCGTCCAAACGATTAAACGAATATAACTGAATCTTCCTGTTTAAAATACAAATACGGAGATAAGAGGCATCGAAAAACTATTTCCAGGTAGAAGCGTATTTACCCGGTTTTTTAGGCCCAAACAACCCTATATTTAGAGAGAAGAACATACCAATAGATTTTAAATTCGCGTCGTGCTCCCCTATACCCGTAAGCGGCAACTTAGCAAAAGGCTGCACCCCTATACTCATCGACTGAGTAATCTGATGATTAAAATTAACACCTAAATTGGCAACGCCAAAGATGTGCTGGTTTTGATTATCTATTACCTGGGTAGTGGTTGTTTGAGAGGCCCCGCTTCCATTAATATACTCATACTTTTCCTTGAGCATGAAATAGCTGGAAACCCCGGCAGTCATGCTGATAGCCAATTGCTTTTTATTCATCAGTTTGTAATTCACATTCAGCGGAATATCCAGTACATTACAATCTGCATTTACCTGGTTCGTAGCGTCGTAATTATTGGAATAATTGTAATATTTTTTGGCGTAGATTGCCCCGGAACTTACACTTACTTTATCCCAGACCGCATAACTGGCTACCATACCCAAATCAGAACTTACCTTTGAAGATTTGCTGGAGTTAGCAGTAGAAATGTCAGGGGCAGCCATAGCGGTAAGTACCAGGTTATGTCCCTGCTGTTGTAAAGCAGCATCCATCTTTTTCTTTATACTTCGCTCAATCTCAGTTTTATCTATCTTTTCAAAAGGATCTTTACTTTGTGCCAGTGCATTGGCTGTTCTCACTACCCTTGCACTATCTGTCTCTGGTATAACCTGGTGAGGTTTGGAGTCGACAGATGCCGTTTGCGGAGCAATTGCAGGAATTGAAATGACAGGATCTTTACGTTCCTTCACTGTTTCAGGAAGCAGTTGTTGAACTTTTGGATAAACAACCGCAGTCTGAGGCGCATTTGTATTTACAGGAGCAGAAAAGGCATCAGTTCTATTTATTTTTACTTCAGTTGGTTGAAGAGGTTTTATCCCAGCAAACACATTTGCAGAAGGGTTAACTGCAGGCTGCCCTGAAGGCGTAATCTGCGATGGGGCAGAAAGTACAGCAGCATTTTCTTCATCAGAAAAACGTGGCTGCCCCATTTTATTCAGCGTATCATTTTCTTTTACTGTAAGCGGCAGTTCATTTTGACGTTTTTGTTTTACGGTATGGTTCGCTAAGGATGTTTTTGTATCTGGCTGACCTTTAAATACAGGTGTAAGGAAAAACAGCGAAAGAAAAATCAGTAATGCAGCTGCGATTCCTCCGGCCATAAATATCCATAAGGGCAGGATTCTTTTTTTCTCCTGCGCATCCAGTTTGCGTTCCATTTTCTCCCAGTCCAATTCATTGAAAGGAATTTCAGGATCGCTTAGTCCACGTTTAAATAACTGATCTATTTCGTTCTCGTCTTCCATCAGTTCCTATATTTCATTGTCATATAATGCGCTATAAATTCCCTCATCACAAATCTGCTCCTTAACCTCATAGAGCAAATCATGGCTTCGACACATTTGCATCAGTATTTAATTTAACAGTGCTGGCTACAGGATTGTTCCCTCCTAAAGTCAGCAGTTTCTCTTGTAATTTTTGTCTGGCCTTAAACAGGTTAGACTTTGATGTACCTACGGAAATCTTTAGCATATCCGCAATCTCATCATGTGAATAACCATCTATCGCAAACAGGTTAAATACGGTCCGGTAAGCAGGCGAAAGTCCCTGCACCAAAACCAGTAGATCCTTATAAGCAAGCTCATCGTAAACCTTAGCAGAATCGCCAATATTTTCATACTCGCTCACATCATCATGACCTGAGAACTTAAGGTTCATCCGATAATAATCTATGGCGGTATTGGTAATTATCCTTGCAAGCCAGGATTTAAAAGGTTTAGACGGATCATATTTTTCAATATGCGTGAATACCTTCATGAAACCATCATTCAAAACATCTGCAGCATCATAGTCATTCAGGGAGTAACGTCTGCATATAGCCATCCCATAACTATAAAATTCTTTATAGAGCAATTGCTGACTGGACCTGTCCTTCCTGATGCATCCGTTGATGATTCCTTGCACCTAACTTTCTGATTTAACCTGCCTCATTTTTACCCCAATACGGGAGTAACCTTCAATAGGTTGCCTAAAATACTAAGAAACTTTATTTCATCTACTAATTTACTCTATTTCAATTATTTATTTTACAATAGCTCATTTTTTCACCTCTCCACACAACCTTCAATGTTGTTCGGCCGTAATCGCTGTAGTTTAAAAATAATAATATTCTAATCAACAACGCTCATGGTGCCAACGCTTTCTTCTCTCCTCTTGAATTGTCCAGTAGAACACCCCATATCCTTTGGTAATTAAAATTATTTATGTCAAAAAACCGAATCATCTTAGCAGGAATAACTACGGTCTATCTGCTCTTAGCCGCCTGCTCCAAAAAACAAGCAGAAGAAATTGTTCCTGGAGGAGCAGTACCTGTAGGCACTGCAGTCACTTACACCAATTTTGTACAGGCCCTGTTCCAAACAAAATGTGCCTTTTGCCATTCGCCGGGAACCAATACTACCGCTACCGCCGCATGGACGTATAATGGCTACAGCTCCATTACCAGCATAGCTGCCGAAGTCAAACAGGCCGTACTGGTCAATAAAACAATGCCGCTAACAGGCAGCTTGTCATCAGCAGAACTCCAATCCCTGCAAGCCTGGTTTGATCAGGGCACACCGCAATAATCATTAAAAACTTAAAAACCCCAATCATGAAAAAATTACTATTTATTCTTTACGCCACATTAATCGGCTATTCTGCCCAGGCACAAGGTATTCTGATCAGCAGGAACGCTTCCCTTTCGTTCTTTTCCAGTACGCCCGTAGAAGATATTGAGGCAAAAAGCAACCAGGCAACTTCAGTATTGGATCCAAAAACGCGTGATATTATATTCAAAGTGAGCAATACAACTTTTGAATTTCCAAAAAAGCTGATGCAGGAACACTTTAACGAAGAATACATAGAAAGTGACAAGTTTCCCTATTCAGAGTTCAAAGGAAAGATTAAAGATGAGGTTGACCTGAGCAAAAATGGAACTTATACGGTAACCGTTGCAGGAACGCTCAATTTGCATGGGGTAACCAAACCTTATGAAACAAAAGCCACCCTAATAGTGAACAATGGGTCAATCAGTGCAAAAGCTACTTTCAGGGTAAAAATTGCCGACCATGACATCAAGGTACCCTCCATCGTATTTAAACACATTGCGGAATCTGTTGATGTCCGTGTAGCTGCTGACTATCAACCAAAAAAATCATGAAGAAACAATTAACATCAGTTAAAAATATAGTATTACTTGTCCTGCTGCTGTTCACCCTAAAAAGCTTTGGGCAAACAGATCTGGAAAAAGAATTGGACAATGCTAAACCCAAAGGCCATGAAAAAGTGAAATCTACTTTTAAATCCACCAAATTGGTTAACGGACAAACCAACGAAACCATTTATAAAAACGAATTGGATTTTAGAGTGGATCACCGTTTTGGAGACATTGCAGGTTCTAATGGGGGAATAAGGCCTTTCTTCGGATTAGATAATGCTTCCGATGTCCGCATAGGTTTTCAATACGGACTGAGCGACCGCTTAACTGTTGGTTTCGCCAGGGATAAGGGAGCAACAGATGTAAGGCAGTTGTATGAGCTGAATTTAAAATACAGACTGCTGGAACAAACTACGGATAATTATATTCCCTTTGCCGTTACCTTGTTCGGGAGTGCCACCGCTGCCGGTGTACAGGCCAGCACAGATTTAACATCAGATATTGCCTATACCGACTTTAACAGCAGGCTAAACTACGTGAGCCAGATCATCTTTGCCCGGAAGTTCAGCCCAAGTTTATCTGTCACCCTAACGCCTACCTACGTTCACCGCAATTTTACCGCTTTCAGGGATCAAAACGATCTGTTTGCCATGGGTGCCGGCGCCAGGGCCAAGCTAACCAACCATATGTCCCTGATTGTAGATTATTTCCTTTCTTTCCGCAATAGCGGGGATAAAGATTATATACAACAACTCAATGGTACTAAATTTTATAATCCGCTGGGTGTAGGCCTGGAGATCGAAACAGGTGGTCACGTATTTGATATCAACTTCACCAATGCTACAGCGATAGACGAAATGCAGTTTATCCCTTCAACTACCACTTCCTGGTTAAAGGGCCAGTACCGCTGGGGTTTTAGTATTTCCAGAAGGTTCTCCTTTAATAAGGATAAAAAGAAAGATCAGTATCCTGAGAAAAAGTAAGTTGCTATCTAGCAACTTACTTTTAATTTCCTTAGCAGCATGCCAAAGGGTATTTTAGGTTCTATCCAGGTAGATTTAGGAGGCAGAACAATGCCCTGATGGGCAATTTCAATCAACTGATCGGCATTCATGGCTGCCATAGTAAAGGCTATCGCATCAGGATGGGCTTCCAAAATTTTCTGCAGTTCATGAATAGCTTCAGCCCCGCCTACCGGGATCAGCCGCTGGTCTGTAGCCGGCTGTTCTATTTTAAAAAATGGCTTGAAGACCATTTCCTGCAGCATACAGGCATCCGGCAAACCAGTGATATCTTTTAATTTACAAGCCATATTGTACCATCTGCCAGCAATGAACAATCCAAATTCATGTTTTTTCATCGGCATAACCGGTTCATTGCGCGGTGATTTGGTTACCGAAAAAGTTCTTTTTAAATCCCTGAAGACCTGATCGATATAAATCTCCTCAGAAGGGATAATCACCCTATGGTATTCTTTAACTTTTAGCTGGTCACTGGCCAGGTAAAAGGAAGAGATATAATTAAAATCACCAGACTTAATTTCTTTTTGACGCTTCATTTCCCGGTATTTCACAGCTGCTGCCAAACGGTGATGTCCGTCTGCCAGGTATACGTTTTGCAGTTCTGAAAAGCAGGAGCTCAACAGACGGATTGTTTTCATATCATAAATGGTCCATATCCTGTGAAAAACCTTATTGGAATAATATACGGAATTGGCTTCGGCCTGTTTGATCTGGTTAAGGAGCGACTTGATTGCCGGGGTTGGCTTGTGGGTAATTAACAAAGGTCCTCCTTCTAATCCTACTTCATCCCTGTAATTGATCAGTCCCAGCGCATTACAATCAAGGGTAGATTCATGCGTTTTAATATGTCCATTCTCAAAATCATCCAGGTCAGTAACAGCCCAGACACCAGTCTGTACTGTATTTCCTTCGGTGATCTCATAGATAAAGATACATGGGTTTTCCTCCTGATAGAAGTCGCCCTCACTCATCATCTTTTTAAGATTAACAATGATACAATCATTGGTCAATCCCTTATTTCCGTCGTGCCCATTATCCAGTTTCTGCGCGATCACCCCTATGCTGTTTACAGAACTGGATGAAGGACGCAGCGATAACATTTTATCTACATACACTTCTTGAGGCCTTAAAGCCATGAAAGGTCTAATTGTTGCCATAAACTGTTAAATTATCTTTGTGAAATCCCTGATCTTACTGTTTTACGTCTTACTGACAGTAGTTCTCAGATTGATTAGGTTTATACAAATTTCACAAGAGATTATTTGATATTACTATCAGTTGCAGATTAAAGACAATTAAACTGATTATCTGAAATTACACAGAATAAAAATTTGTCTTATTACACTAACAGACCAATTAAACAGAATTATATTTTCCCGAAAAATGAACAAAAGGAACATACCGTAATTCATACACTAAGTATTCATTATCTGATGTTTAGCTGAAATTTAAAATAAATATGAAGCTATATCAATTTAGCCGATAAAGGTAATAAAATGTTGGTTACTTTTCCAATAAAATACACTATCCTATCTATGAACAACAGTGGGGAGCATATATAAGGAGGTATTGTACCCTATTAATCCGGGTCACAATGCCAGATTAAATTAAGTTTCGAACCCCTTTATTGAAAGTGTTTTTTTTTGCGTGCGACAGCCTGCAAAACATGCGCGCGTACTGCCGGAACTTTAGTCAATGAATTTAATTTCTATCTGTTATCATAATAGTCTCTATCTTACCCGCATATATGATCTGGGATCGTTATGATATGTCGCTATTTTAAGTAACAAGCTTATGATAACGAGACAAATATTATACTAAATGGTATTAGCATTACACAAATGAATTATATTAGCTTATTGTAAATTTTACTTTTCATGTTCAAATTTGATTTTAAATCTAAAAAAACGCTTTCAGCTGCATTATTTATTCTTTTTACCACAATCAGCAGTTATGCGCAAACATCTTTTCATCCGGTTAACCTGCAAACGGAATACCTGGTTAACCCTATCGGACTCGATGTGTCAAAACCAAGGTTTAGCTGGAAAATGGCCGACCAGAGAAATGGCGCAGCACAAACTGCTTACCAGATCTTAGTCGCCACAGATTCAGCAGCGCTCTCAAATGAAAGTCAGGTCCTGTGGAATTCAGACTGGCAAACCTCTTCATCCAGCTTAGTTACCTATAGTGGTGAGCCTTTAAAACCTTTCACTAAGTACTTCTGGCGCGTAGCCATCGCAGATCAGCAACAGCATAAATCTGCCGCCAGTCCTATAGCCAGTTTTGAAACCGGTATGATGGTCATGAAAAACTGGAATGGTGCCTGGATCTCTGATGTATCCAATATCAATCTCAAACCCGCCCCCTATTTCAGAAAAACTTTTGAAGAGCATAAAAAAATAAAAAGTGCGAGGGCCTATATCGCCGCCGCAGGTTTGTATGAATTATATATCAATGGAGAAAAGATCGGTAATCACCGCTTAGACCCTATGTATACCCGTTTTGACAGAAGAACTTTATACGTCACCTATGATGTAACAGCAAACCTGAAGGATGGTAAAAATGCAATTGGCGTATTGTTAGGAAACGGCTGGTATAACCATCAGTCAACCGCTGTGTGGGATTTCCATAAAGCCAACTGGCGTAACCGCCCTGCCTTCTGCCTGGATCTGAGGATCACTTATGAAGATGGCACTACAGCCATTATCAGTTCTGGAAAAGACTGGAAAACTTCTTTAAGCCCTGTTATTTTTAACAGCATCTATACTGCAGAACATTACGATGCCCGACTGGAACAAACAGGGTGGAACACTCCTGATTTTGACGATTCCAAATGGAAAGATGTTTATTACCGTTCTGCTCCATCTTCCAACATCGTGGCCCAGGCCATGCACCCAATTCGTAATGTACAGGAGATCCCTGCTGTCAGCTGCACGAAACTGGATGATACTACTTATGTATTTAACCTGGGAAGAAACATCTCTGGTGTAAGTAAATTTACTGTTGATGGCCCTGAAGGAACTGTGATCAGACTGAAACATGGCGAGCGTCTATACAAAACCGGTCATGTAGACCTTTCTAATATCGACGCCCATTATCGTCCAACAGACAACCAGGATCCTTTTCAAACGGACATTGTAACCCTAAACGGAAAAGGCAAAGAAACCTTTATGCCGCATTTTGATTATAAAGGTTTCCAATATGTAGAAGTAACCAGCAGCAAACCTCTCCACCTGCAAAAGGAAGATCTTAAAGGAGAATTTATGCACAGCGATGTACCAGCAACAGGATCAGTAAGTTCATCTAATCCTATTATCGATAAGATCTGGCAGGCTACTAACAATTCTTACCTGTCCAATCTTTTTGGCTACCCAACAGATTGTCCGCAGCGGGAGAAAAACGGATGGACCGGAGATGCGCAAATTGCCATTGAAACAGGACTGTACAGCTTCGACGGAATTACAGTCTATGAAAAATGGATGGCCGATCACCGTGATGAACAACAGCCAAACGGAGTTTTGCCTTCTATTATCCCTACCGATGGATGGGGTTATGAATGGGGTAACGGGCCCGACTGGACCAGCACCATCGCTATTATTCCATGGAATATTTATCTTTTTTATGGTGATTCCAAATTGCTGAATGATTGTTATCCGAATATCAAACGTTACGTAGACCATATCAATGATGTTTACCCGACAGGATTAACTACCTGGGGGTTGGGTGACTGGGTACCGGTAAAATCTAAATCCCCTGTTGAGCTTACCTCTACCTGTTACTATTATGCAGATGCGGTTATCCTGGCAAAAGCAGCTAAAATATTAGGCAAAGAAGAAGAGTTTAATACTTATACTGCCCTGGCAGAAAAAATAAAAAATGCATTTAATGCCAAATATCTGAATAATGAAACAGGCATTTATGCCGATGGTGTACAAACAGAACTTAGCGTACCACTTTATTGGGGACTGGTTCCCGAAAACATGAAAACTAAAGTTGCAGCCAACCTTGCACATCGTGTAGCAGCAGATAACTTCCATTTGGATGTGGGTTTGTTGGGACAAAAAGCCATTCTGAACGCATTGAGTGAAAATGGTTATGCAGATATTGCTTACCGGGTAGCTGCCCAAAAAGATTTCCCTTCATGGGGATGGTGGATAGAAAACGGGGCTACCACTTTGTATGAAAACTGGAATATCGGTTCCGCCAGTGATATTTCTTTAAACCACATTATGTTTGGCGAAATTGGTGCCTGGATCTATAAAGGACTGGGTGGTATCAAACCTGATGCAGCAAAACCGGGCTTTAAAAATGTAATTCTTGAACCTCATTTCGTAACCGGATTGGAGCATTTCGAAGCCAGTCATAACGGGCCTTTCGGAGAAATCGTTTCTTCATGGAAAAGAAAAGGAAAAGGTGTTCTTTATACCGTAACCATTCCTGCAAATTCTACCGCCACGGTTATCCTGCCACAAGTAGCCGCACAGCAGGTAGAACTTAACGGAAAAACCATTGCTGAGAAAAGCATATCCCTGGTTTCAGGAACTTATGAGTTTAAATGGAAGTAACATAAAAAACATTAATCAACCAGGAAGCTATCTGATACACCATCAGATAGCTTTTTTTATGGTTACTCCGGTGAGTAAATTGTTTTGCGGGATCAGGAGAAGTTGTACCTCATTTTTAACAAACTTCAGTCTCACGTCCTTTTGCCCTTCTACCTTCAGCAGGTAATCTCCCTCCAGCCCTTTAACCTGCAATGCTGCTGTATGTTTGTTTCCTGTCCTGTTTTCCACTATAAAACTGATGGCATCTGCCTGTTTGTCTACAGAGATCATTTTATCCCTGGCAAAACCATCCTGATTAAACACCAGATCTATTCTTTCTTGCGGTACACGATAGTAAAACCTTGCTCTTAAACCATCTTCCGGAACAACAGAGAACACTTTTCCGGCGGTCTGCAGATTTCCTCCATAGGCGATCATTCCAAAAACGGGGTCTTCAGTGATAATCGTAGCTGCAGAACGGGTAGCGCCGCCAAAACCCAGGTCGATCTCACCATCATAATACCATGGGCCTCTGCCCTGCGGTTTCTCTATCCAGGTATCGGCATGTTTCTGAGGTTCAAAAGCCCAGCCTGAAGCGCCATCATTTTCTTTACCCGGATACCAGTATCCATAATTAGTTTTCGCTGTTCCCGAATTGATCAGCGCAAAAGAACTCAGATAAGCACCATAACCTAAACGCAACTCTTCTGATGGATGATCGCTAAAATTCAGTGCATCATCCAAAATGGCACCTCCGCCCATTTGCGACATATAACTCAGCGTAAAATTATCACTCTTCCCCCTGAAGTCACTTCCATAATAATAAAAAGAAGTTTCCAGCCATCCCCTGCTGGCCATATTTGCTGCAATTTCGCGTTTCATGAATTTTCTGGCATCATCAGCTTTAATCACCGGATGAGAATACCACTTCTTCAGGTTTTTATCAAACCAGAGGTTACTATCCGGCATCAGGGGATGTAAAGCGGCATATTTTGCAAAAGCATGGGTAGATTCATAAGCTGTAGCATCAACGGCATATTCCGACCGGAAAGGATAAGGATCATCATAGATAAAGTATTTCACCTTTTTCTCCCACTCGGCCCGCAGCTCATCAGCATCTTTTTGAAAGCCTTTCTTCTCCAGTTCGGCAATCAGGTCTACCAATACCAGTTCATTGTAACAGCCCCATTTATAGGTATCATACCAGGGCAGGATCTGGTACGGATATTTGAAATAAGCTTTAGCGGTTTCTTTAGCTCTGTTCAGGTAACCTGCTCCATACAGATAATGTGTCATTCCCGGGTGTAACTTTGCAATCTTATACAGCTCAAAATAAAGCATCGTGATATGCGGATAATCATAAGAACGCCAGATATGCATTTTATCTTTGTTTACATCATGTGTATTCTGGCTTCGCTTTACTGAATCGCGGTCAATCTTCCAGCTTGGTGTGCCGTACAATCCATAAGAATTGGGCTTCTCCTGATCTGTACGCTGTAAGCCGCCCCAAACAAAGTGTTTCACATAGTATTCAATTGCATCAATTTCGTGCTGATCGGGATAAAAAACATTTTTTGCCGCTAAAAAAGGGGCTTTGCCCAATACCGGATCATCAGAGGCCAGGGCATAAACCAGTCTGCTTTTATCAAATCCATCTGCGTTATCCGGCCCCCGCAACGCTTTGTGTTTCATATCATAAATAGAGAATAGGCCATTGTACCATTTTGTAGAATCGCGCTGCTGCTGATGGTCTACAATAAATGCTGCACGTTTTTTATAAAGTACTTCCAGTGGCTCCGTTACAAAAAACTCCATTAGTGTTTTGAGGTGATCGCCATACTCCAGCGTAATCTTATTTTCTCCCAGGTGCGAAAATTTAATCTGGTACAAAGCTGTTCCAGCTTGTTTTCCGGCCATCACTTTCACCGCTGTTTCTTTGGGAAACTCAGGAATAACCTTCAGGTTTTTTTGTTTTGTTCTCAGGGCTACCCTTACATCCAGATCATCAGGAACGGTCATCCCCGGCATTACCTGTATATCTATCATTCCCTCAGCTACCATGATATTCCTGATGTCTGTATAACTATCTGCCCATCTCCATTTAAAGCCATAAGACAGACTTCCTTTTGCCGGAATAACAGCAGCAGTATGAGCCTGTCTCCAGGTTCCGCGGGTTTCTTTATTTCCGCTGTACGCAGAATGAATGAAAGTCTGGAACTGCTGATCGTCCTCTCCCACTGTTTTGGTAGAAAAATATTCAAGGGCAGTGCCCTGTAAAGGAAGCATCAGCAGGTAAGGGCCTAAACCGGTAGGCCGCTGCCAAAAAAGGAACGAATTATTTCCCGCAATAGAATGGTGTTTAATTACCCGCTGTTCAAAGATCTCCTGCTCATTTTCACCACCCTGATTGTTATAGTGAATAGGAATTTCCAAATCTCCTATTTTTAGAGGGCTGCCCGATAAATTATCCAGTTTCATCGTCCAGATCAATCCCTTATCCGTTAAGGTATAATCTTCTGTTAAGCGTAAAGCAGAGTGCCCAGATTCAGTAATATACTCTAGCTGATGATCATTTTTGACCACCATCTTTCGGCTAGTTGCTGTAGTTTTTAGCGAATCCCATTGCCGGTTCTTTAATTGGTACCGAATAACGATCCCACTAAAAGCTTTCCCCTGCTGTACATAATCTGTAGGATAAAGATCTTCTGTTTTCCGCAAGGCGGATATGCCTTGTGGCGAAAACTGTAAACTGAACTCCTTATTTTGAAGCTGTTTAACGATTGGTAAAGACGAAGGAACAGTTTGTGCCAGCACAGCAGAAAAACTGAATGCTGCAGCCAGGGCTGACATGAAGCGGAAAGCGGTAATGTTGACCATATCAACAAATATAACCCGCTGACTGCTCAATATCCTTTCGATAATTAGTGAGTTATTCCCGGATATTAACCGGTCAGTTGAATGACGAAAATTTAATTTCATCTTAATTTACATATAGATACCTTGCGTGATAATCATTCCACAAAATGAATAAATACATTTACATTCTATCTTCGATCCTTTTCCTTTTTACAAGCGCATCTGCACAAAAGCAAAACGTTTATTATATAAAAAATAACGGGCAATATGTTCATCAGCGGGACAGTGCAGACTATATCAGAATTGTTCTGGAAAAAGCAAAAGACAGTAAATTATTCACAGTTAAAGAATTCTATACCAATGGTAAAAGAAAAAGTATTGGCATGTCCGGTACAATAGATCCGCCTAAATATGATGGTACGTATTTATCCTTTTATCCCAATGGAAATAAAAAGCAGGTAGCTACTTATAGTAAAGGGCATCTGGTTGACAGCCTCTATGATTATTATCCGAATGGCCGATTATATACCTTTTTCTTCTTTATTGAACAGCCAGACCATCATTTAGTCCGCAGCCTGAAAAGTACAAACGATTCTACAGGAAAAGCCATGGTCATCGATGGAAACGGGCCATGCATTTTATATAGCGATGACTTTAAGGAAATTGCAGAAAAGGGAATTGTTAAAAATGGCTGGCAAGATGGGATATGGACTGGAAAAGATAAAGATGCAGGAGTTATCTATACGCAAACTTATGAGATTGGAAAATTGATTTCAGGAGAAAGCACCGATGAAAAAGGTAAAGTAGTTCATTATACCAGGGAATTTATACATCCACAATTCAAAGGAGGTATGAAAGAACTGTATAAATACCTGGCATTACATATCATTTATCCAAAAAACTGTAAAGACAATGGCATACAGGGAAAAGCAATTATGAGATTTGCCGTGAACGAAGATGGTTCACTGAGTGACATTAGGGTAGTGAATGATGTGCATCCAGATCTTGCAGCAGAAGCCATAAGGGTACTTAAAACAGCACCATCATGGACTTCGGGAATTAAAAGAGGCAGAAAAGTTCGTGTGTATTATTCTATTCCTATTTCCTTTTCTCTAACTTAATACGGCAGGTAGGTGACTGTTGAATAAAATCTGTCACCCGCTGCTCATATTAAATCCAATTATCCATAACGTAAACAATACAGAACTTAACATTATATTAACAGCAACGTTGCAGGCCTTTAGTAACATTGTCTGTGCGTTTTCTAAATATTCCTTTTCTAAAATCTTTCAGGGCCAGGCTCCTGCTAAGTTTTTTTTCATTTATCCCCGTAGTACTTATCTGGCTGATTACTTATCTGTTTATCAACTACAAACAAAAAGAATTAAGATCATTTGCTTCCAGTTTATCCAGTGTGCAGATCCAGTACCTGGAAAGCACCAGCCAGCTGCAAAAATTCATGCTTTCAGGTTTCCATGAAGAGAAGTTTTACAAAACGGGAAAACAAAGTGACATCGATCAGTTTCTCCTGCTCCAAAATAGGATTAGTAATCATTTAACACGGCTAAAAGCACAGGCGTTACATAATCACCTTGACATAGACAAACCCCTGAACAATCTCATTAGTTTGAGCAGGCAAACACCGGTTCTAGGCAGGTCATTGAAAAGGCTCTATTTCATCAGGGGTTTCCAGGATTTCGGATTGGAGGGAACCATGAGACAATATGCGCACTGGATTGAAAACTCGAATAAAGTACCCAGAACTGCGCTCTTACAATTAAGACGACACGAAAAGGATTATATGCTGAGGGGCAAAATGGAATATGTGCATCAGTTCTTTCATGAAACTGATTCGTTAATGCTCAATATGCCCAAAAATGCCAATTACAATGCCTTAAATAATTACAAACAATATTTTAGCGTGTATGTCAACTATACCGAAAAGCTGGGCATATACAACGAAAAAGGAATTGTACCCCAAATGCAATCTCAAATTGGTCAATTTGATCGGCAATATGCAATTACGGATAGATTAGCAAATGAGGGAATCCATCAATTACAGGAACAATTTAACTACATTTTAGTAGCTGTTTCTATTGCCGTATTAGGCCTTGTAATCATACTCAGCTTAAAACTTTCCAGTTATCTCACCTTCGATATCCGGGAATTAAATCAAAGAATGGGAACTTTCATTAATTCTGATTTTACAGATATTGACGCTGGTGAAACTGGAAAAGAAGTCGTTCCAAGCAGCATTGAAACTGAAAAGCTTTATTATGACTTCACTTTACTGAAGACTACCCTAAGAAAATACATCAATAACCTGAACCGCCACACTGAGCAGCTGCAGATTCAGTCTATAAAACTACAGGACCTGAATGAAGAATTACAGGTTCAATCGGAAGAGTTGCAAATGCAATCTGAAGAGTTACAGGTTCAATCAGAAGAACTAAAAGTAGTCAATGAAGAACTTCATGGCCAGAAGGAGCAGGAAGCGGCAGCACGGGAAGAAGCAGAAAAAGCCAATCAGGCGAAAAGTATATTTCTGGCTACGATGAGCCATGAAATCCGGACACCGCTGAATGGCGTATTGGGCATGGCTTCATTACTCTATCATACTTCATTAAATCCCGAACAATCAGAATATGTGGAAACCATTAAGATCAGCGGAGAAACACTATTAAATGTAATCAATGATGTACTTGACTTTTCTA
The DNA here is from genome assembly GCF_009765875.1 of Pedobacter sp. L105. Lineage (GTDB taxonomy): Bacteria > Bacteroidota > Bacteroidia > Sphingobacteriales > Sphingobacteriaceae > Pedobacter. The sequence continues at coordinate 167,921 of NZ_LMUP01000006.1, read as the reverse complement.
AAATAGAATCCGGAAAATTGGATCTTGACCCTCATGATTTCAATCTGCAACAATGTATGAAAGAAGTCATTCATATGTTTTCCGGAAAAGCAATGCAATCCGGTCTTAAACTCAGCTATGAAATAGATGCGCAAATCCCATTACAGTTAACAGCCGACAGTCTTCGCCTCAAACAGGTTTTAATTAACCTGCTGGGGAATGCCATGAAATTCACCGCTCAGGGCGAAGTATTTTTGGGCGTTAATCTGATCAAAAAGATTGGTGATGTCCTCACTTTAGGTTTTGAAGTAAAGGATAGCGGAATTGGTATTCCTACAGAAAGACTAACCTGGCTCTTTAAAGCATTCTCTCAGGTAGACTCTTCCACAACCCGGCGTTATGGAGGTACAGGATTAGGTTTAGCCATCTGTGAACGTCTTGTTCATTTAATGGACGGTAACATCACAGCCAAAAGTAAGGTAGGTATGGGAACTTCATTCTATTTTACGATACAGACAACAGTTAACCAACAGCTTATCCCGGCGGAAAACATGAGTCTTATTTCTTCAGAAAAAGTAACCCCGGGATTATTACAGGAAAGTTTCGGAGAAAGATATCCGCTCAGAATATTAGTTGCAGAAGACAACATCATCAATCAGAAATTGATCATCAGAATACTCCATAAGCTCGGTTATGAACCCATCCTGGCAGTAAACGGTCTGGAAGTCATTTCTTTGATCCAGCTGCATACAATTGACGTTATTTTGATGGATATTCAAATGCCTGAAATGGATGGTCTCGAAGCTACATTAGCGATACGCAATACAAATATGAAACAGCCTTATATTGTTGCGATGACCGCTAATGCTATGCAGGAAGATAAAGATGAATGTTTACGGATCGGAATGAATGACTATCTGTCGAAACCCATTCACATAGAAAGTCTGCTGGAAACTTTATCAGAAGCTGCTACTCAGTCCGGCAGAAGCTAATTATTCTGATTTTTCATTGGGATCTTCAGGATCAGGCTGGTTTAATTCCTCTTCAAACTCACGTTCGTCCTTAAGGTTTCTGCGGATAATAAATATGATCAGTAAGATCATGAACAGTAAAACAGCACCTACTATAGGATAATTAATGTCCATCGTGTGAATCTTGTTGTAGAGGAAGGAATCGAACCCTCAGCATGCTGCCCTATCAGCGCTCTACCTGGTTAATTAACTACTTAACTTAAGTCAAAGATAAGGAGCTGAATGTTTATCAATGCTTCAATTGCATGAATAAATAATAAACAAAACGTTAACTGGAAACTACTGTTTAACATAATAATAATATTTAATCAATATTAATATCATATATATTTGTCATACATAGTAACGTCATGAAAAAGAAACAATTAAAATCACTTGTAAAATCGGCCCGTAAAACAGCTGAAAAAGATATCAGGGCAGATTTAGTTAAAGGACTAAATGAAATAGCCAGCAAATTTGGAGAAGGTTCTAAAAAACTGACTAAAGATATTGAAAAGGGAGCCAGATTACTGGCAAAAAAATTAGCAAAAGATATTAAGATTTATAACTCTACAACCGTCGAGTCTGATGGAGAAAGTAAAACGGTATTGAAACCGATAGTTGAAGTACCAAAAGCTGCGCTCACAAAAAAATCCACAGCCAGTACAGTTAAAGAAGCGGTAACCACCCCTGAAACAAAGTAAATCTTAAGATCCGCTGAGGTGATCTCACCATTGATGGTTATCCTGATTTTATTATATAGTTGATCAGCTAAAATTTCTTTAGCTGATCATTACTTATCCAGATAGCTTTACCATCTTAACCTGGAAAAATACATCCCGCAAAGGCAGTAAAGAAGAAACCTAAACTCTCTTGATAAAGAGATTTAAACAGTCACCTCTGTGGCTGCATGTGCGGTTGTCCGCCGGGTAAAAAACACCAGTTTCTTTTTCTCTCTCTTTTTCCCTTTTTTCTTCTTTTTCAACCAGATGATAAAACCGGTAACCGGTAAACTGGCAGAGATCAGACTCGCCGTACAGGCCATAATTTTACCGAACAGACCAAATAGCTGACCAGTATGCAGATCAAGATCAGTAGACTCCATGATATCAGCGGCAGTAAAGTTTTGATAAAGTTTATACTTTGATAGTTTGCCCGTACCTGGTTTATAGATAAATGTACTGATATTTCTCACCCAGTTAGATGGATAGGTCATTCTCACACGCAGGTCTCCTGTTTTCCTTGTAGTGAGCTGGGTAGAAATTGCACCCGGATATTTGGCTGCCAGATCGCTATAAATTTCATCATACCGTATAACGGAATCGCCTTTTGCTTCGGCTTTAATTTTATGACCTTCTTTTTTTATTCCTTTAATTTTAGCGCCTTTGTCCTTATGCCCTTTCACCTTTACATCAGACAATTCAGTCCCGGTTAAAAAATTAGCTGCTGATTTAACACTGTCAAATGCCATATATAAGCCCGATAACGAAATCACAATCAAAAATCCCGAAGCATAAAAACCTAAAACATTATGAAGATCATAGTTAATCCTTTTAGCAGAAGCATTCCATTTGATAGTTAAGGATTGCTTTAATAATCTCATTTGATTAGGAAACCATAAAATCCATCCACTGATCAGCATCAGCACAAAGATAACCACAGACCAATGCATGATAAATTCGCCCGGTTCTCCCAATAATAATGACGTATGAATATTCTTTACCGTAACTAACCAATCAGTGCTTGTTTTTTTTACCAGTTTACCGGTGTAAGGGTCAAAGTAATAAACATGTTTTTTAGGAGTAGTGATGGAGACTGTTGCATTTGGCACATTTGTCACTTTAACACTAGTGATTTTTTCTTTCGGTGCAATCTTCACAAAACTTTTTGAAATGCTATCCAGACCAACAAATGCCTTGTTCTCCAGCGGTACATAGGCGTAATCTTTTTGAATATATTCCCTGATCTCTTTCTCAAAAACATACAGGCAACCCGTAACGCTTACTATAAATACTACCAGGCCTGTACCCAAACCCAGCCATAAATGTATCTGTCTGATCGTATCCTTGAATTTCTTAGTCATTTTATCATCCGAGTGGTCAACAAATATAACGTTATTTAGATTTGGTACAAATAAATGAATAATATTAGCTCTTGCTCTTAAAATTAAATGAATCCCTTGTTGATGCCTGACCAGAATTAGATCAAAAGCCTGATATCGGAATAGTCACATCAAGAATAAAAATTATTACGCTGATTTACAGCATAATACAAGTAAACTATTTTTATAGTTTGTAAACTATAAAAATAGTTGTACATTTAATTAAGCTTTATAAATATGAGAGAATTAACAAAAGCAGAAGAACAGATCATGCTGATCCTCTGGGAGATAAAAGAAGGTCTAGTCAAAGAAGTGATCGACAAAATAGATCCCCCAAAGCCAGCATATAATACGGTATCAACAGTAATCAGGGTATTGGAGGGAAAGGGTTTTATCGATCACAAAGCTGTGGGCAATACCCATATCTATTTCCCATTAATTACTGAAGAAGAATACAAACACTTTGCTTTTGATAAAGTAATGAGCAATTATTTCGAAAACTCTTATCAAAGCCTGGTTTCTTTCCTGGTCAAAGAAAAGAATATGGACATAGAGAAACTGGATGAATTAATCAAACTGGCTGAAGAACTTAAAAACAAGAAATCATGAATTGGTTGTATTATTTACTGGAAGCTAACTTATATTTAGCTGTATTCTATGGCTGTTACAGGCTGTTTCTTCATGAGGAAACTTTTTATTCGCTGAACAGGTATTACCTGATCACAGCAACTATCCTTTCATTCGTACTGCCTTTGCTTCAGGTAGGTTATCTGAATACCCTATTCGCTGCTCCCCAGGAAACTATGAGGATAGTGAATTCTGTGGTTTACCAAAAGCCTGCGGTACCAGCCGCTATTTCAGCTCAGCTGGAATTATCAAGTCTGCTGTATGGTATATACCTCAGCATTGCCATAGGCTTTCTGGTAAAAACGCTGTTTACTTTGACTCAGATATTCAGTATTTATTTCAAATCCAAGCGCCATACCATCGATAATGTAACATTCATCGAACTCAAAGGACAACATGCTGCATTTTCATTTTTCAATATCCTGTTCATCAACCCCAATCTAAAACAGAAAGACACTATTCTTAAACACGAAATGGTGCATATTAAACAGAACCATAGCGCGGATGTACTCTTTTTTGAAATTATTCAGATCATCTCCTGGTTTAACCCAATTGTGTACTTTCTGAAAAGGGATATTAAACTATTGCATGAATATCTGGCCGATGAACAGACTACTGCTGCCGGCGTTCAAAAACATGAGTATGCACTTTTTTTAATTCAGCATTCTTTTGGACCAATCTCAAACACACTTTCCAATCAAATATTTAACGAATCATTATTAAAAAGGAGAATTAAGATGTTAAACAAACAAAAATCCGGGGGACTGGCAAAGTTCAGGCTCCTCCTAATGGTACCCGTGGCGACCTGCCTGCTTTGCGCCTCTACCATGGCCTTTACAAAAGATTATGCACTTGTGGATCTGTTTCCGCAGAAAACTACCTTACAACTGCAGGATACCAGCCGGGGAAGGACTATTTTTTATTCCCACAAAGGCATATCTTATGAAAATGGGAAAGATAGAAAATCAACGGAGAAAAGAGCCGTGGTAGTTAATGGAAGGGTAATTATAAATAACGACAACTTTGATGTAGTAGAAGATTTTGATCATAAAAAAGAATTAAGTCCTGAGGAAGCCTTAACAAAATATGGTGAGAAAGGAAAATTTGGCGCAGTTGAATTGTCAGGACCATCAACTAGAGTGGTAACAACCAGTCCAATGCCCCCTGCCACGCCTGGAAAACCAGCGGTTCCCCCAGCAACTATCCAAATATTTGAAAGATTACCAGGAGAAAAGCCGACTAAGGCTACCGTAGTAGAAATGCAACCTCCCACAGCAACACCAACTCAGCCCAAACCACAGCCTGCCAACGATCAAACTTCCGCGCCTGCGCCAAAAACGATAACAGTAACAATGAAACAACCTGAGCTTGCACAAGCAATACCAGCAATGAAAGACCAGAAACAACCTTTAAGTTTTACATTTATAGCAAAACCAACAGCCGCGGATGGGAAAAACACCACAACAGAATTCTCCTCTTCAGCAGATCGTGATCAAAAAGCAAACGCAGCTGCCATAAAAGAAATTGAATTAAAATTGTCAGAAACGCAATCTAAATCAGGCAAAGTAGATCCAACTGCTAAAGTTATTGATCCTCTTGAACCCATTACTGTTCAGGGTTACCCATCAAAAAATTAACTTAAACAAAAGCCCTGCAAAAATGGAATTGATTCCATTTTTGCAGGGCTTTTAGAGATAATGAAAAATACAATAAGATAGAAACTATCTACTGCAAAAAAAATCTACACCGCTGAAGCAGCCGATTTCACTTTTAAATTTTTAAATTGATATTCAGAAAGAAGATGTCTTTTTTCGTTGATCTGAGTAAATTCTATTTTTTCTTCCTCTTCTAAAGCGGTCAATACTTCTTTAGCTTTGTTATAAGAACATCTGTATAACTCTCCGCCATTTTGTATCTTCCCATGTTTCTCATACTGGGCAGACGACTTATAATCAGCTAATTTCTGCTGAAAAAGACGTTCAACTTTTCCAAGCGTAGTTGTCTTAGCCTGAAGCAACAATTCCCAATCGTCATAACCCCCACTTTTAGCTGTAGAAATATTCAATGATTTGATTCTGTCTTTAACTTCATTGGAAGAACCCACCTTGATTAAGTGCGCTTTGATAGATCCTGCGATGTAGATATAACCAGTCTTATAAGTCCTTAATGCAAAAGGAATTTTGTCTGTATCTGCCTGCACAAAATCACCTTCAATATTTATAAAATTATAGTCCGCATTTGTTTCGCAACCCACAGCATTGTATGCCAGCACTTTATTTGCTTCAGACATATTTTGCTTCAATTCTTCCGAAAAACCTTCTCCATTAGCGTCAAACAGCAAATCTTCCGGAATTTGATGTTTTTTCATAAAGTCTTTCTGCTCTTTATTTAACGGGTTTTTAATAATCATAGCCAATATTAATCATATTTATTGGTTATAACGTATTCTGAATCTACGGTTTCAATCCAGTATCAGTATTGTTAAGGAAGCAGGACTTAAAATTACCTCCATTTTATTCGAATTAATTTTCTTTATGACCTCCGTTTTTTTAACCGCATTCTCTTGTTTAAAAGAATTAACTGCATACAAACTTTCGCCGGTAAAAGAGATTTGCTTTAGCGTAGCGATACCGAAAGCGGCAGGAAGATGGTCAATTTCAACCGCTGTTTTTATCATATGAAGGGTATCCCGATTTACGATTGTTAAAATGATCTGCTTTCCGTTTTCTGATAAACTGGAAGTTATATCCAAAGCCTTAATTCCAGGTGCAACATCCGGACCAGCCACGTCTGCTTTTAAAACATATTTCCCTGCATAATCGCGGAAAGCTTTAAGCGGTGTAAAAACAGTTTGCCTGTAAGATCCTTCGGCATCAGTCATGATTGGGGCGAGCACATTTACTGTTTGTGCCCAGGTAGCCATTCCTATGGATGCACTATGACGCTGGAAAAGATTTAAAAATGTGGCTACGCCCAATGCGTGCGACCAATTATACTGATATTCCATCTGATAAGCCCCTTTACCTTTTCCGGAGCTGATATCCCAGATCCCCCACTCATCTACAGCTAGTTTTACAGGCTCTTTTCTCGACGGAAAACGATACCAGGCATTAAAGTGCTCCACTTTAGCGGGCGTTTTATCTAAAAGGGATTCCATTTGTACCAGTGGTTTTTCCAGCTGATCAATAGAATGGATTAACGAAGTGAAACTCGTATCCGGTGGGATAGCATATAAATGTACAGATAGAAGATCACATACAGGCCCAAGCTGCTCTAAGACCTTAGTGCTCCACACCATGTCTTCAGAATTGCCAACCAGTATTAACTTTAAACTGTTATCCTGCAGTTTCATCAGCTTCACAAACTGCCAGGTATCTTTAATATATTGATTTACATCCTGATGACGGCCGGCATCTGTCTCTGCATATTCTTCATTTCCAATGCCCCAATACTTTACGTTAAAAGGCGCATCAAATCCATCCGCACGCCTTAAATTAGCATAATACGTATCACCTGTCCCATTACAGTATTCCACCCAATTGGCGGCTTCTTCCGGTGTTCCTGTTGCCATGTTCACTACCAGGAAAGGCTCTGCTCCTATTTTCCTGCAATAAGTAACAAATTCCGCGGTACCAAAATGATTGTCTTCCAGACCTCCCCAGATCAGGTTCTTACGTTTTTTTCTCAATGCTTTAGGCCCTATTCCGTCTTCCCAATGGTAGATCTTAGTGAAGGTTCCACCGGGATACCTTAGTAAGGGTGTACGCAGCTCCTTTACCTTCTCCAGCACATCTTTTCTAAAACCATCTTTATCAGATAATTTTGAATGTTCATCATAAATCCCGCCGTTCACTGCACGGCCCAAATGTTCAATAAACTGTCCATATTGGAAAGGATTTATCTCTGCAATTTTCTGTCGGGCATCAACTTTTATGGAAGCCTGTTCGGTATGTTGACAAAAAGCGGAAAATGTGATCAGGAGAAAAACAGGAATTAAGCTAAGCTTCATTAGGTTCTATAAAAAGCTGAAAATAGTAAATTATCATCATAAAAGGAGTCAAGCCCTCCTATCAACCTTTAAAACGGCAAAATTGCCCGAGCAAAAGATGAATATATTTTGTTTTGAAACTGGTATTGAATGATAATCTGCTATATTTAAAACATGAAGAGAATAATCCTTTTAGCTGTCTTATTAACGATCGTCCTGACAGGTAAAGCTCAAACAAATCATGATAAAACGGTCGAAAAATTGGCCAATCCTTTGACCTCTGGCGGTAAACTGAATCCCGATCAGGCCATAATGGATGTAAGACATTATACTATTGCTTTAAACGTAGATTTTAATAAAAAATCTATTAATGGATATACGGTCATTGACGTGATCATGGCAAAACCAACAAATCTATTGGTTTTTAATTTGCTGGACTCCTTTGTGATAAGCCAGGTATGGGTTAATCATCAGAAAGAACCCTTTATTTATAAAAATAACCTGATTAAGATTAACCTCAGCAAAGAGCTTGCAGCAGGAAAAGCAAGTGTTAAAATCGTATATGGCGGGAAACCACATGTAGCGCGCAGGCCACCATGGGATGATGGTTTTACATGGACCAAAGATTCTACCGGTCATGCATGGATGGCAATTACTGCCGAAGCAATGGGTGGTAAGCTTTACTTCCCAAGCAAAGATCATCCGTCTGATGAGCCTAATGAAGGGGTAGATCTCTTGATTACCGTTCCGAAAAATCTTGTTGTAGCAGGCCCCGGATTACTGCAAAAAGTTACCCGGCATGATACAACAGCTACCTATCACTGGAAAACAAATTATACAATTAACAACTATAGCATTTTATTTAATGTAGGCGACTATGCTGTAGTGAGCAGGAAATATAAAACTGTAGACGGCCATATTGTTCCCCTGCAGTTTTATGTACTTCGGGAACATGAATCCAAAGCAGCCCATCATCTTGATGTCTTTGAAAAAACCATCCACGAGCAGGAGAAATACTTTGGCGAATATCCCTGGGCCAAAGAAAAGATAGCCATAGCCGAAACTCCGCATCTCGGCATGGAACACCAGACCATGAATGCCTATGGCAATAAATTTCGCTATACCAAAGTTGGAGGTGAAGATTATGATGGTTTAATGCATCATGAGTTTGGACATGAGTGGTGGGGAAATAAGGTTACGGCCAAAGACTGGGCTGATTACTGGATACATGAGGGAATAAACACTTTTGGAGATGCCTTATATGTCCGCGAATTTGAAGGGGAAAATGCCTATATCAAACTTTTTCAGCAATCTGCACTAAGCTTTGGCAATAAAATTCCTATTGTAATAGGAAAAGATATTGATGAAGAGGCAGCTTATAATGGTGATATTTATGGAAAAGGTGCTTTCTTTATTCATACCATCCGTTATGTGATGGGTGATAGCTTATTTTTTCCAGCCATAAAAAAATTCGTTACCTCTCCGCGCTACACTTACAGTAATCTGGTGAATACCGATGATGTAGAGCAATTTTTCAGTAAAGAATCAGGCAGGGATTTAAAACCATTATTTGACCTATATATACGAAGCATTAACAAACTTGAAGTTCATATTAAACAGCTTAAAAATGATAAATACCTCATTCAGCTTGACAACATTGATATCCCGCTGCCAATGGAGATAACCACAGATACAGGTACTAAAAAGATGATTTTAGATAAAAAAGGCATAACAATAGAGAGTAAGTTATTGCCAGTGGTTGACCGGGACACCTATTATTTAAAGAAAACTATCTTTGAATAGCTATAAAAACAGCGCAAAATTTAGCCTGTATTTAGGTTTAAAAAAATAATACATGTTTCTTTTTAATTTATTAGAGAATCATTAACTTGTACATCAATATGGAAGACGATCTAATCCTGGAAAAACTCGAAAATTTACTCAATCAAGCGAAAAAGGTTGAAGTATTAAGTGATGCTAATTTCAATATATTGGACAATGTGATGCGCCAGTACTGGCTGATTGTAAAACAGCTGAATGGAATTGCCCCCAGCATATTTAATAATATAGCTACTAACGGTGTAATCGACCTGATCAACCGTTCCAATCTGACAGAAGCAGCTAAAGATCTGCAGGAAAAAACCGGTCACTATAAAGATTACTGGGATTACCTTACTTATTCCATTGACATCACGATCACTTATGTAAAAAATTACCTGCCAGAGCAAGTCTGATCCAGATACTAAGGAGTATTATTTACAGCCAGGATTAAATTATTCAAGCTCTATCCAGCTGACCAGATATTCTACTTTGTCAGCCGTAACCTTAAAAGGCAGATAGTAAACAATTGGTGATTCAAGGTATACCGCATTAAATCTCACCGCAATCACTTCCACTGGTTCATTATAATGTTCATTCGTTACCCTGGCCTCATATGTAATAGCAGACGCCCTTAGCAGTCCTGCTGCCAGTTGCTGATCAAAATCATGCTGAATGATGTTAATCAAACCGGTACTCAGTGGAAAGTCATCTCCATCATGAAACATACGCTGGGTAATGGTCAGTTCATTATTCAGATAAGTACCAAAAGGATAAAATTCGCCCTGTTCATCCAATAATAATTTAGCCAGAGAATGACAATAGTGTAAAAGGCCATTAAGCTCATCAGGAAGTGAATTCATGATCCAAAGATCACGATTTAAATGACGTTACGGCAATATTAAAACTTGTTTTATCCTGCCCGAACAAATTTGGCTTACATTTTCCTAAAAAGGACTATCATTTCAGTAATACTGCTTATATTGTTCGGTATATGATTAAAGATATACTAAATAATATATCATTGCTTTGTGATTCTTTTCCTGATCAGCTGAGAACAATAACAGCCGACCAGTTTTGTACTAAACCCTTAAATAAATGGTCAAAGAAGGAAATACTTGGGCATTTAGTAGATTCTGCAAACGTTAATATTCAACGGTTCATCAGAGGTCAAATTGAGGATAACCCCTCAATTTATTACGAACAGGATGAGTGGGTATCCGTTCAGGGATACCAGGAATATGATGATGAAAAATTAATCACCCTGTGGGAATCACTAAACCGTCATCTGGCCTATCTTGTAAACCGTATACCTGATACGGACCTTAGCAGAACCTGCCTCATGAAAAATGGAGAGCCGCGCTCTTTACAATATTTAGTTGAAGATTATCTTTCCCACTTACAGCATCACATCAGGCAGATCACAGCATAACGATATGAATATCATCATAAAAGAAACTAAGGACATTGAACCAGCCGCGATCATTGAATTATATCAAGCCAACCAATGGTCATCCGCAGAAAAGCCGGACCTATTATATAAAGCATTGATGAACTCTCATACATTGATTACCGCGTGGGAGCAGGAGAAACTGGTTGGATTGGGCAATGCATTATCTGATGGATTCCTGGTGGTTTATTACCCCCATCTCCTCGTTCATCCAGCCTACCAGGGAAAGGGAATCGGCAAGCTGATACTGGACAGGTTCCAGGAAAAATACAGTGGGTTTCATCAGCAGATCTTAGTTGCCGACGGAAAGGCAGTGAATTTCTATGAAAAATGTGGTTTCAAAACCGCAGGAGAGACAAAGTCGATGTGGATATACCAGGGGGATGATCATTAATCACATTGACTAGAGCGCTTGCATGGCAGGCAAGTCTCTAGTAACCCCTCGCCTGCCAGACAAATAATAAATCAGTTACAATAACTCAACAAATAATTACTTACAAAAAACATGTATTTATTCCGTAGCACTTGTAGCAAATAGTACTAGAATAATTTTAATTTCTCTTTTACCAGCCAGTAAACAAGACCTATGGCCAGTACACAAATAAATGCGATCATCAGCCACATAGCTAGGTTAACAGGTTTTTTATCTACAATGGAACGTGTTGCAGCTGATTTAGTTTTTACCTTAAAATTCGTTGATTGATTGCCGGTCTGGACAATGTTATTTTGAGTGATGGTTTGTTTGTCAATTTTTAGTGGGATCAGCTGGCTTTTCAATGTGGCTACTGCAGAAAGCACATGCGTGACCGGATTCAAAACCAGACTTACGTTTACCAGGTCATTCTTTACAGCGGTCATGCCACTGATCAGGCTATCCATATTCAAAATGGTTTCCTGTCTGACAGTCTTCTCAGGCACAAGCAAAACAGTATCAACTTTTTCTTTCACTGTAATAATAGAATGATTGATCATTAAACTTGAGCTGTCTCTTTTAACTTCCTGACTGGCTTCAGTTTTTAAAGTTGTTTTTTCTTTATGCACCTGTTTAAACAGACCGCAGCCGGATAAAACCAGCACCAGGGAGAACAATATTAATTTTTTCATCAGAATATATTTGTTTTATCTTAGTTTTTATTGTTTTATCAATAGTTCCTATTGTTTTTTAATTGTCTTCCAGTGCCTCTGGTGGTTTTATCGGTTATGAAGCTTATTTAAGATTATTTTTCACCCGTTTTTATTGTTCTTTTTGTGTTTAAGAGATCATAAACCCGGTCCATTACTTTTTGTAAGATGTAATCTCATGCAGGTTTCATATTCATCTTTTTAAGGGTATTAATTCAGCAGTTTTCCTGCTGATAAGATCTACCTTAGAACTGATAGGATAAGCCAGGTAATAGACTGCCGGCAGTTTAGATACAGCTCTGCCCGAGGACGTTCCCGACACGACTAAGAGCATAGGGAATAGGATCAATAACTTTCTCATTTGTTCTTTTTATAATATTGTTTAACTTTTTCTACTGTTCCGTCGAGGTTGATTAGTGAACTATCCAGTTTCTTACTGTTACTATCCTGCTGTTCTTTATAAGGTGCCAGTTGCTTAGGCAGTTCATTTTTCACGCTCCTTTCCACGGCGATATTGATTTTTTCATTAAGCAATGTGATATCAGCGATCCTGAGTTTATTTAAATCTGTAATGATGCTGAACATCCAAAAATTTAAAACCACCGACAATACCAGTAAAGCAGCCTTTGGGTCCTTTTCTATCGCTGCAAATAATTTATCAAACATCCGCTCTACCCAGGCGGCTTTTCGGTCTACCATATCCTGGTTATTCCCCAATCCGGGAATCTCTTTCTCTTCCATTAAAACGATGGTTATTTTACGTCCTGAATTGGTTTGGCCGGTTCGGTGGTAACGGTAGCAGAGCCATCCGGAGACACTTCAGTAGTTGTCTTCTGATCTCCCGGAGGCAGTTTATGTGCAGCTCCGAAATAAACCCCGAAAATACCGCCGATAACCGTACCGCCTATCAATCCGATGATTAAGGTTAATATTTCTTTTTGGTCTCCCCACCTGTATAAAATATAGCCAAGCATAATAGAAGCGATTACGCTCCAATAAAAAGCAAGCAATGCCCGGGGAGTTGTATTTTCATTAAGCATAAGCTGAACGGTAAGGTTTTAGTCTGGACAGCCAGCTGGAAAGAAATTGTTTTTGAGTGGGGTTTTGCGCCAAAGACCTATAATATGTTTCTCTTAACCTATTGTATTCTGCGTATAAAACAGCTGCAGGAAATGAATTTACAGCAAACAGCGTTTTGCTACCTATGTCCCCGTCATTGATTAATGCCGGAAGGTTCCCTCTTACATTATTATAGGCATCCTGCAATTTATCCCCCGCAGCATGTGTTCCGGAATTTACGCCAAAATCGTAAACAGAATTGGCCAGTTGCTGGTCATTAACATAATCCAGACTATTTACATTCCAGAAGTTTATTTTATAAAAAGCAGCAACTAAACCTTTGAGTTCAGGATCTGCCTGCGCATATTTGTTAATGATGAGCCAGGATGACCTTAAATGGACGTTTGCTCCTGCAGGTAGATGATCTTTCTTAATCTGGTCGATCAAGGTAAAGATTTTGGAACCCGGCCAGAAATTACGCGCAATTCCTGCCCAGGTTTCACCGCCCCGATCATTTGGATTGTTGGCGTATAACCCTTCATTCTCTCCTGTTTCTGCTGCTGCAATTTTGTAATCTGCCATGTGATACATTGATTAATAGATGTATCACAAATTTACCAAAGGGATGTCGGGCTATCGCCTTTTACAGCTTTTCAGCAGGTGATGATAAGTTTTTATTTTAATTTTAGTCTTTACTTCCTTTAATCGCTCTAAACAATGAACAGAGCATATTTATTTCTCCCTGTAGACATTTAAAATAACGGCTCATTACCATGAATTTCCATCGCCAATACCAATGTAAAATCCATTGATATACTTTCTTGTTTGTGGCCCGCTTGAACTGACAAGTTCATAACCTGTAAAAGGCACCAAACCATTTGCCAAAGCTATCGGTCCTGCAAGTGTTGTTTGACCTGTTACAGACATTGTACCTGTAGTATTAATTCCAGTTTTATCAATTACAGTTTCATTTGTTTCATCCGCATTACTAACTCTTAAACGGCCATTAGTATATATCTCTTTCCTACCCACTGAACTAAATCCATTTGCATCTGTCGGGCTTATTCCTATTGACATACCTGGACCATTGACAGCATAATAATACATTAACACTCCATTTGCTCCTACTCTACGATATAAATAATCTGATTGATAGGTTCCGTCTGAAAACTGTACGGGCGGTATATCGGAACTACGCACAGTTTCATATGCGCTATCGTCATCTAAAAGAGCAAGAACAGCACCCGCGGCATTAAGTACTTTTAGATTATTGTCAACTCCATTGATCTCTATGTGTTTAACACCAGCCTCAGCAGTTTTAACGTTTCTTACTGTTAGATTTTCTGCAGTAATCGCATTTGCTAATAATAGTCCAGTAGCTACACTATCAAACTGTGCCCCGAAAGGATTATAGTAAGCTGTATTTGTAGGGAGTGTACCTGCTGGAATATTACCTGCATCTGTCCTTGTTGTATACCACAGGTTGTTTGACGGGTACTGAACTGCCTGTATCCTGATAGCCGTGCCAACATAAACCGTAGTAGCGAGCCATTTACCAGAATTTGTTAAATAGGCGCCCTGCACACCAGATGTACCACTCGTTCTTACCGGCACTCCCCAGGTACCTACTAAGGTAGATTGATCCTGATATTCTATATCTTCAGGGGCTGGTGTCCACTGATCAGCGACGTTACCTTTTTGAATTTTTAAATTCCTGATTACATAAGACTTATTTTCTATGCCTCCAAAATCAACGAATTGAAAAGTCGTGTCACCTCCATTAAGATAAGTTGTCACGTTAAATGTCAACGAATAAGTGTTTTCTACGTTTGATGCTGCTACAAGTACATATTGGGGTGTTCCATTGCAGATATCAATAGGAATGCTGGATCTCTGATTAGCTGAGGCAATAAATGAAATTGTCCACAATCCATTAGAATTTATAACATTTTGAATCCTTATATTACCTCCACCTCCAGACTGACCAATAATAGTTATCCCGTTATTTGTAGTTCCATTATGTGCAGCTGATCCGACATTTGTAAGTGTTAGGACGGAGTTTTTACTAAAATAATTTCTTGCCCCATCTTGTGGGTTTTTAATAGCACTTGTCATCCAGAGATACTCACCTGTTCCGAGCGTAGGCTGTGCCAAAGTCCATAATGAAGGATTAACATCCGTAACAGTCAGAGCCGGTGCAACGGTAGAACTGCCATTCTTTTGATATCTGAATTGAGTAAAAGCAGCACTCACACCTATAGAACCATTACCTTGTGATGCATACACAGCCCAATAAATACCAGCAAGAGGAGTTTGCCCGGCAGTTGCAACCGCATTGATAAATATCCATTGCGATCCGTTGTATAAAACTGTATCACCTTTATAATAGGTCGACCCAGCATCATAGTCCCCTCTGTACGCAGGTAATGGAGAAACTATTCCGGATCCACTTTGCATCAGAGCTCCACGTAAGGTCAGTGTTTTTGGAGTTGTAACACCGTAATCCATTCCTGAGGCACCAGGAGCACCAAGATTAAACTGAGCTGTTTCAACATCAAAATAATTTTGTTTAGTTATATCCTGAAGCCTGCCCGAAGTAATAGTATTCCCGACAGTATAGGTTATCCCTTTAGTAAATTCAAAGTTTCTGTATCCATCAGTATTTACCTCAAATAATTGCCCTAAATTAAAACACCAGAAACCGGCAAAACTTCCAACTGTAACAGGCGTTTCGCTGATTTCCCAGGTACCTGTTAATGTAGTTGTCGAACATTTAGCATATACATAATAATATTTGGCAGGGGTTAAACCTGTTATACTTTTAGCCGTCATGATCCAATCATACCCTACCCCATCAATCTTATAAATCCGATGGACCAATTGCCCGGCACTAATAGACAAGCTATTTTCATTACCGGCGATATTTGTGCTGATCACTACATCTATTAATCCAAAATTTTGTGAATCGAAACCCACTTTGGTCATGGCAGCAAATAATGTAGCCGCCCCCTCAGCCAAACTTCCATCAGGATCAAAAACACGTCCGGCAAGATTATTCAGGTTAATCGAATTCTGCCTTGCAGACTTTATATTACTTAAACTGATATTTTGTATCTGATCTGTACTTTTATCTACATCAGCAAACAATTTCACTATCTTATCGTAAGTAATTTGATTACCAATTACACCGGTAATAGCATACTCATTAACCAGGGGATAACTAATCTCCGTAAAACGAAGTATTTGGTTTGCCAAATTCAAATCACTATCTGTTACAGTGATCCTATCTCCGCACTTAATAGAAATGAGGTTATCCCTTAAATACTTTTCATCAGTTTTGACAGTAAAAACAAGTATTTGAGATTTGTTTTCATTCAGATAAACTGTAGCAGCTGCAAGCAGGTCGGCTTCCGCTTTTGTAACGTATGCATCTGGCATACGGATATCATAGAAAGTAAAACTATCTCCAACAGCCGGCAAATTAAGGGTATTAGGGGTAATATACCCATTTGCATCGGTATTGTTAATCAGCGTAACTATTTTAGTTGCGAAATCAAATCCTGCCACCTGAAACTCGATCCCGGTAAGCTCACCTGTCAGAAATCCTACAGTAGCGTTTACTCCGGATTGGAGATAGGCCATCACATCAAAATCGATAGCCTTATCAGTGATTGTAACATACGATACCGATCCATCGGCAGCACTGACTACCGTTCTCGACGTAACTACCCCTTTATAATGCGGAAAAATCAGATCGTTCGAATATTTTGCTTCTTTTACAGATTCTGTTTTAGCCGTCACACCAGGCGTTTGAATATATTCACCTTCTATGATCAGGTTCTTTTGGAGACCATCCCTATAAGTTGAATCAATGTTACGGGTACCGCCTATTGCATACACCCTGTTAATAATATTCTTACTGGTGTCGGGCTTCCTGGAAATCCCCTGCAGGCCTTTTCCCCGGCCCATCTGGATGTTAACAGTGGTATCCCTGCCTACAGTAGCAACCATACTCACTACCCTGCCAGTAAACTGGTATTCTAAACCAAATGCTTCTGCAACAATGTCAAGCGCCTCTCGGCAGTAAGTCCAGCTGTAATTTACGATTTGTGCTACAGTGGGGTCAACCGTCCCAACCGACCAGCCAGAGCTGTCCCTGTTGGCATTATTGACAATTAGTTGCAGTTGGGAAGCAGCATTCCCATAATACGGAAAGTCTTTCAATCCCGTTGAACTGATTACAAACTCATCCAGGAATTGATAAAATTCAGCCTCGAAAGTAATATTATACTTCTTCGTATTTGAATCATTACTTTTATCGAAATCCGGCAGGATATGGATCACATAATTTTCCGATTTCCAGGTAATATAATCTCCCTGTTGAATGGAAAGTGCTGTTTGCGCAGTCACAGGACAGGTAATTAGCTTAGTGCCAGGTATTTTTTCATTATAAACAGTATTCTCATCTATATCAATAGATGTTAATACAGCCCCTGCCCTATAAATGATCAGTGAATTTATCATTGGTATACAATTACTTTAAGAGCCCTCAGGCTAAATGAAATTAATAATAGCATTCTTATATTTTTTATTGGTTATACTCCCAACGTTGTTTTAAAAGTATTGAGCGTGTTAAAAAGTAATAGCTCATCAGCATCAGTCCAGGCGGAGGCACCATAAGCCAGAGAGAAAATCTTGGCCCTTGAATAAAAAGATCCATTTCCGTCAAGACTGTTTCCCTCCAACATTGGCAATGTTCCATCTGAAAATCCGGTATAGGGTACCGTTGAAGTAGCGATCGGTACACCGCCATCATAAAGTCTCATGGTTGTCCCATTCCTTGATGTGGATAGAAGACCTGTTTTAGATCCATCATATCCGGCTAAGGTAATTCCTTGTCCTGCGTTAACATTGATAGTTCCTTTTGGGGCAGCAATCTGACCGGCTGTTCCGCTACCTCTAAGTAACACTGCCGAAAAGCTATTTGTACTTGTTGGGGGGGCATGTCGTCCAAGAATATAACCAGCACCACTGGTTTCAGGTGTGCTGTTCCAGGCATGTAGATGAAAGTTTGACAGATCTTTAATCAAATACGTTGAAATACCCCATTGAGTTGAAGAAGGCTGATAACCACTGGCAGTATGCGCTGCTGCCGTGTCTGCCAGGAAAGCAACATTATATGCCTGGTAGTTCAGTACATTTAATGAATCCACTGCTGAATTACCCGTAAAAAAAAGCCTTAGTACTTCTAATTTCTTATCCAGACCGCCTGCAGACATTGAATTATATAAAGTTCTTAATGCGCCTTTATAAGTTGTATTTGTAATATTAGCAGCACTGATATACTGCTCAATCCATCTCGTATTTCCTAGACCTAACGCGCTGAAATCTGCACCTGTTACTACTATTTCCATTTTATTTCTTTTATCTGTTATAAATATTTTTCAAACATTGGACACCAATTGTGCAAGGGATAGTTAAGACCGGCCGGCTGATATTTCAACGTTGTACCCTGGCTGTCGCGAAGGCAACCCCGGGCACCAGCAACAGGCCCGGATTTACCAATTGTTCCGTTCAGTCCATAAGTAAGTCTCATTCCTGAAACGACTGGAACAGGTAAAACAATTTTTATTGTATTGGGCCGCGGCTGGCTTACGCTGGTAATAGTGATCTCTGTGCCGGTTAAGTCATATATCTTGAATCCTAAATTACCAGGGTCAGTTACTATGGTGGTATCTATTACAAGGGGAGATACAGGGGTGTAAAATCTTAAATTCAGCACACTTGTATCCATTGAATAATCTGTAATAGAAATAGGCTTCCAATCTATCCCGTCCACCACAATTCTTTTCATGATATATCCCGCCAATGCGCCAACCATAGCATAAGAATTACCTATTAAGTGCAACTGATCTGTAGAGTGGGTATAAGGGTATAAGCATGGCCCCTGGTAGAATCCGGATGAAGTTTGTGTCAACTCATATAATGATAACGCAATTGTTGGGGCAGCACCGTTATTCCAGTTTTGGGAAGCCATTTGATAATTCAGGAAAACAACATCATTCTTTTGCCCCGTTATTGCTTTTACGTCTGTATTGATATTTAATTTAAGTTTAATCAGCGCATTTTTATAAGTCGTTTTATCACTACCCTGATCTGCTTCTCCCTGCATCCAGAAAACAGCAGGAAGGTTATAACTTTTACCAGCTGCATTAGCCAGGGACTTACCATTTGTTACCCCATCAATAAACCTTTGATAATTCGTAGTTCCTTTTGATAACTGGGCAATAGTCTGGCTCCCCATTCCTGGAGCACTAACCAACAGGTCATAAATATTTGTTACTCCATCCATAGCAAAGCCATCTGCAATTACCTGCTGCTTAATCATACGTCCCATAGCACCGCAAACTGTTTCTGTTCCACTTTCTACCTCTAAGACCAGTGAACTGTATCTTGTTGCATCACTATCATACTGCAGCATGGCTGGGCCTTTAAAAAATGTATATATACTATTTTCTGCCGTAGTGGTAACTATTGGGGTTCCATAAGCGCCAATAGACAAAGACTGGCCATATGGAATATAATGATTTACATCTGCCATGAATCCGGATATCCTTTTGGTTTCAGCTCCCGAACCAATAACTGATCCGTCAAGATTGATCCCATATCCTATATATCCATTTACATCTGTGAGTACCAATGCATATTTATCATTCTTTATGATCGTATTACCGTTCAGCAATCCCGTAACGAGGGAATTTACAGTAAGCACATTTAAAGCAAAGGGGGATGTCTGGTTTTTAATAGAAATATCGGCAATCTGAAGTGTCCCATTAGATTTTAGGACAGCTCCTACATTACCATTTACATCAGAAAAATTTAGATTTCCGGTAGCATCAATTTTTACATTAGTAAGGATTGGTGCCAAAGCCGAAACATCAGCTTTAGATGCAACACCTGCTGTAATCGCCTGGGCAACTGCCGAGGAGGTTATATAATTTGTAAGCGTACTGGTAAGTACTGCCCCAGTAATATAATTGGCAAGGGTACTCGTTAATGTGCCCGGACTTACAAAGGCCGCAGTAATATCTGATAAATTGATGTAAAACATCTTTCCATCACTTAACCTGGCGGCCATTATTTTCTCTGTACCTAATAAAGGCGTGAGAGCGGTATATCCATCTGGGAATGTTAAACTCATTTTACTGTAATTAGATTATTAATATTTTTATTGCCCTAATGACATCTGTTGCATTTGATATTATAGCTCTAGCTTTATCAAAAGCTGATATGAAATTTTAAGATTAATTTGAAATGGTAATTTCAATGTCGGTTTGAAGGTTTATAAGAGATTAAATTCTAAAGGCCTACTCTATTTACGAATTGACCAAAACCGGTTCCTATTCGGTTAGCACCTACACCAGAAGGATGTAATCCATCCACTGTCATTGTAGAAAAAGTGTACGAGTTTATCCCGCTTTGTCCGAACGCATCCCAGCAGGGGATACCCATGTACCGGCATTTATCCTGAATCATTTTCGCAATCCCTTCCATAGTCAAACCATTGATATTAGCAGCCGGCGGGGTGTAATTAGGCTCTGTTGCATAGTAACCCCTATTGGTAGGTGTCATAAATACAATTCTTTGAGACGGTTTCAATGTTAAAATTTTATCTACCACATTGGCAACAGCACCCGCAATAGTATTCATCGTTTTATCATCGGTTACGTTACCTAACGTATCACCACCATGCCCATAATCATTAGTTCCACCTAATACAGTTAGAATATCACAATTAGTAAGCATGTCGGCTGTAAGTGCATCAGCACGTGTCCCCAACAACGCTCCGGTACTTCCTAAATTGTATGTGTTTTTTAAACCAGTAGCAGCAATGAAGGACGAGAACCATTGCCCTTGAAATGTGATAGAGTCACCCAATGCAACCCAATTTTTACCATCCCAATTTCCTAAGCTTGTACCTGCTGCAACTTTCTTCTGATCAAATACATATCCGAAGACGATATGTCTTCCAGGCATACTAATAACCCCCGGACTGGTTTCTTCAATGAACATAAGATTAGCAAAAGAAGCTATCTGAACACAACCTCTGTGATATACTGCACCTGCAGGCGCAACGGTTATATTATTTGTATAGGTTGCAGCTGCCAACCATTTTTTATTTACGTCAAACCATGCAGTCAACGTAAGACCTACCATTACTAAGCCGTCTAAGCTGTATGTGTAAGACTTACCAGCGGTTACCGGCATAAAGCCAGTAGTAGAAAAACCGGCATTTACAATAGTCGCACCAGTATTTTTATCCATTGAATAGCCGGACAGAAAATCAATTGCGTTAGTATCCAGCCTGTTGATTCCTAAATTTAGAAAATTTGTATTATCTGGTGTAAGGAATGCTTTTTTAGCAGAAACCGCTGATGTGACCGCATCTTTCACGCTTTGATCTGACATGGCATCTATGAATAAGCTCGGTGCCGCAAATATTGGTGAATCAACGGTATTACCAAGTACATAACCATACTTTACCCAGGTAGTTGGAACAGCAGTACCTTCAACTGCTATAGCAGTTGTCGAAAATAATGTGGATATAGAAAACCGCATATATGCAGCATTTACGGGTGGAACCGTTGTTAGCCCTGTAGTTGCATCTGTAGTAGAGAAAGTACTCCCTATAGCCACTTTATCTATGCTGTACCAATAATAACGCCCCCCGGTTAAAGGAGTGAAAGCAGATCCATAGTATATTCCATATTGAGATCCTTGATTTACTTTAAAAAAATCTGTAGTTGTATAAGTAGATTGAGCAACAGCTACTCCTCCATTTGAAATGATAAAACCAGCAGACCACGTAAATGGGTTTATTAAATTGGCAGTTTTAATTAGAAAGTTTGTACTATCTGGTGTAATAAATGCTTTTTTACCAGCAACCACAGCTGCTATCACGTCTTTCACAGTTTGATCTGACATGGCATCTATGAGAAAGCTCGGTGCCGCAAATACTGGTGAATCAACGGTATTACCAAGTATATAACCATACTTTACCCAGGTAGTAGGAACAGCGGTGCCTTCAACTGCTATAGCAGTATTCGTAATAAATGATGTAAATATAGAAAACCGCATATATGCAGCATTAGTAGGCGGAACGGTTGTTAGCCCTGTAGTTGCATCTGTAGTGGAGAAAATAGATCCTATGGGCACTTTATCTATGGTGTACCAGTAATAACGTCCCCCAGTTAAAGGAGTGAAAGCAGACCCGTAGTATATTCCATATTGAGACCCTTGATTTACTTTAAAAAAATCTGTAGTAGTATAAGTAGATTGAGCAACAACTACTCCTCCATTTGAGATGATAAAACCAACAGACCAGGTAAATGGATTTATTAAATTGGCAGTTTTAACAGTTCTGATACCATCATAAGCTGACAATCTATTTGTCCATTTACCGCTTGTTCCCGGAACATCAGCAGCAAGGGTTGCTACGGTAGCATTAACGTAATCTTTACCCAAATAAGTCACCTGTGAACCAATTGGATAAACCTGCGCTACCCATGGCAAACTTGATTGAGCCGTTCTTGCGGCAGTCTCGGCTGACAATTGAGCAACTGTTGCAAATGATGCCGTGATATCTGATAAATTAATATAAAACATCTTTCCATCACTTAACCTCGCGGCCATGATTTTTTCTGTACCTGTTACTGGATTGAGGGCGGTATATCCATCCGGGAATATTAAACTCATTTTATTAGAATTAAATTGTAGTTATTATCTGTGATTAAATCCCCGGCCCTATTTATAAGGCAATTAGGGTATTCATTTAATTTTGTCATATTCTAACAGTAATTTGGTTACTGTTAGAATCAGTCACCAAATCTCCGAGGCTATCCATAAGGTTGATTATTGTACCACCTACACCCGATTCTGTCAGTTTACATTCTACCAGGGCATAACAGGAAGAGCCATGCGCATAAATGTTAGATACTGTAAAGCCGTCTTTAACAAAGAAAGCCCTGATCTTATCATTATTTACCGTAAGGTTTCTCATCCCAGGTGTGGAGAACAGTGCCATCAAAGCCAGAATTTTTGCTTTCAGTAACGAATAGCTTGCCTGTTTGATCACCAGCTTAAACGTTAATGAAGGAACCTCTTTTTTTGTGACAACATAGCCTTCCTTGCCATAGGCAGTCACATCCATTTTCTTCGGTGCGGTCCTGTTTCTCCGGTCACCGGAAAGTTCTATGAAGGCACCTCCTAAAGAAGCAAAACTAACGCCGTCAATGCCGAACTCTGAGCTGGTCCCTACTGGCAATACCCCATTCATAGTTACAATAGGCTCCCGAAAGGGAATGGTAATTTTAATTCCCTTGTCAGAAAGATAATCTCCAGTGACAGCTGCGCTTACACCAACATTAAAAGTCCCCCAGTCTGTTACCAATGGAACTAATCCGGTAAAACTGTCAATAAGACTATAAAGAGAATTAACTTTAGTCATATAATCATACTGATTTTTACCTGTGATGAAGCCGGTTAGTTTCAAATCACGCCCACCAAAGAATATTTCCGAGGCAGAAACATAAGGTTCAATTCCATCTTCATCTGCCCAGTCCTGGAAAGTCTTACCTAACCTTGCCGGCATATCTAAAAAACCCGATAATGCTATATCCGAACCATCCTGACGGGAAGCCGTAAATCCAATAGAAGCTAAGTCTGTGTTACCTAAATTATACATCATACGAAATTAAATAAAGGGAAAGCGGGTACAGGCGAAACGCACTTACTATCCCCTTTGTGGTAAAGTTTAAGCCTTAATCCCTGCGTTCCTCAAAGTCTGGTCTATACTTGTTGTGGCAACAGGACTTGTATTGCTGACAATCTTATCCAGCTTGTCGCCAATCCCGTCCGTATTGTTCGCCGTTCTCAACGTGTTTTCGGCAATAGCGATCGTTGTACTGAAGTTTTGAGTAGCCAACACATACATATCTCCAATAGTGCCGCTCATTGATTTGACGGTATCATACTGTCCAATCCAGATACCCAGTGCACGGTTAGCCGTATCTTCGGTAATTGCCTGGCCAACTATGGTTCCGGATACAGCCGTGGTTGGTGCCGTACCTCCTGTTATTTTATCTACTTCAGCGCTTTGTGCAGAGGCATTGGCTATAATTCCATTGTATTCATCTTTTAACGAAGCTTCTTCGTCTGCTGTTAATCCATCTTTTGATGCATCAGCGAACTTTTTATAAAAAGCATCGATAGCAGGCGTGAGGTAATTGCTTTCAATCGCACTGTACATGGCATTGCTCATCAGGGTTTTAAAATCCCCTGCAAAATCTGTAGCAGATCGTTTTCCATCTTTAAAACCCTGGATAATTGAATCCGAGATACTGGAAGCCGTTGTACCGGTTACCGACTGATTAATGGCATCCTGTGTGGCCTGGGTTTCGGTAGCAATGGATGTTGATTCATCATGAACTTTTTGAAGTGCCTCAAACCAGGTTTTAG
This sequence comes from Pedobacter sp. L105, assembly GCF_009765875.1. GTDB lineage: Bacteria > Bacteroidota > Bacteroidia > Sphingobacteriales > Sphingobacteriaceae > Pedobacter. The sequence continues at coordinate 143,250 of NZ_LMUP01000006.1, read as the reverse complement.
TAGTATCAGTTAATTTTCCCTCCGTATACAATTTGAGCAGTGTATCATAATCCGCAGTAGAAACTCCGGATGTATCCTGAACTACCGATGTTTTTTTTCCAACGCCAAGAAATCCCCCTGACTTTACGGTATGCTCCCCGGTGACCTGTTGTCCTTGTGATTGTATCTGGGCTAATAGCGTAGCTTCATCCGCTGCATTTGAACTTTTTTGAGCCACTAATAATTTTTCTTTAGCATCTAACTGTGCTAAGGTCGCATCTGTCACTGAAGCGGCAGTTAATGCCTGAGATCTTAGTAATTCATTATAAGAAACCTGACCAAGCACCAGTGAGTTTTGATAGGTCTGCAAAGCTTTTGCAGAGTCGATAGCGCTTTGTTTAGAGGCTTTAAAAAAACCAATAACACTTTTGGTAACACCTAATACGGCACTGACGGCTGCACTTGCGGGACCCGCGATCGCTAATCCCCCGGCAATATCACCTTTAAGACCGCCTCCGGCATCAGTTGACGTTGCATTAAAGTTTTTAAATCCACTATTAACACCATCGATTCCCTTTATGGTAGCAGCTGTTGCACCTGTAATTCCAGATAGGGCCTTAAAAACATTACTTAAACCACCATCCAATCCTTTTGTAGAATCTGCCAGACTTTTAAATGCATCAGAAGTTTTTTGAAACTCGTCAGACACATTTAGTTTACCATTTGCAACATCAAATGCCTTTAGAGCTGCATCACCATTCTTTTTTGCCTGCGCCGCATTCTCAGTATCTCCATTATCCTCTAGAATCTTTACCTGATCCTGATATTTTTGTTGAAGCACCAATCTTTTTTCATTGATACTTTCAGTATCAGCAAGTGCTTGTTGAAGTTCTTTGCTATCATCCTTTGATTGATCATTATCAGCAGCAGGTATAGTTGTATTATTTAATAAATCGCGTTGCTTATTACCTAAAATAGTGTGGTCATCATCGTCAGGAACCTGGTCATCCAGATATGCCTGATAGGTCTTATACTTTGTGATATCCTCACCGAATGCTTCGTCAGCTGTTTTTTCGCCTACCTTTAATTTGTATGCATTATATTCATCAAACAGGGCCTTTTTAGCCGCGTAAGTCTTTTTATCTTTTTCAATTTCAACATTCGCACTAATCGTATCTAAATCAGTTTTTTTACTAGCATCGGACGAATCCAAGGCTTCTTTTCTAGTTACAGGTGTATTATCTAATGTTAACGTTTTTCCACTTTTATCTTGCTCTGCTTTATCGTAAAAATCATTAATAGATTGATTCAATTTTAGATACTTATCATTTACTGACTTAACCTCAGCAGAATCCTGATTTTGTTGAGATTTTACGGCATCATCTCTATATTCCTGTAATTTTTTACTTAAATCAGCAGCATCCTGTAAATCTGCTTTGTCAGGTTTATCCGGTGTGTCAGATTCGACTTGAGATACGGTTGATGTTTTCCTCACTTTTGCAACCTTTGGTACTTTCAAAGTTGCCTCTAAGGCTTCACTGTCTGAATTTGCCTTCTCTGTATTCTTTTTTTTCTGATCGGCATTAGCCAGCGCAGCCCGCGTTGATGCATTAGTAGTGGGCTTGCCAGCACTTTCTGCGTCAGCAATCTTCTTATTTAATTCAAGAAGACTATTTTTGAGCCGCAGTTCTTCCTTAATAGCTGCAAGCCCCGCTTGAACTGCAGCTTCACGTGTAGCCCTATCTTTAGTCGAATCGCTTGCAGTTTTCTTACTCTGTGTAACAATAGTTTCTTGCGCCTGAAGATTTGAATCCTGCGTTGACGCTTGTATTCCCTGCTGTTTCCTTAATGCAGAAACATCTGAAGACGTACTGAGAATATCACTTACTCCTGCTTTTACTTTTCCTATGGGATCTACTACTCCGGTAACACTCTGCGCAACGCCATCCAAAACTTTTGCCAGATCAAGATGAATCAAACCATCCATGATCACGCCCAGCGCCTTAAACCTGTTGATCACCTGGTTTTCCAGAATCTGACCGAAATTTTTTAAACCCTCTGCCGAAAATATATTGGCAATTCCTTTTCCAAAACTAATGGCTGCATTTGTAAGCAAATTGAAGCCAATTTTTAAAGGTTCTAAAGCACTGCTCACTTCATCAATCCCCTCCTGGGTTTGAGTGAAATAAGCAACCAAAGAACCTAAACCAACAAGCAGTACACCAACCCCGGTAGAAGCTAAAGCTACTCTAAACAACTCCATCCCTGTAGTTACAGCCTCAGTTGCTGCTGCTGATGCTTCCAGGGCAATAACAAAAGCTTCTTCTGCCTCAGCAGCAGTCATAAGCCCTTCCGACAATAATTCTTGCGCAAGTACAGCATCCCCTGCAGATAGTGTCGCTATATCCTGAGCAGTAGTTATTGAAGTCAAAATAGTTAAAAAATCCGTATACAAGTCTGATATACCTTTTATCACCTCATCTATGGTCTTCATTGCTGTATCGTAGTCTTCAACTACTTTTGTTACTGTATTGAAACCGTCCGACAAATCGCTTAAAACGCTTTTATAAGCCGATGTACTATCCTTATTACTTTCTAATACACCCTGCAGTTCCTTTAACTGCTCAGTTAATGACTTAACTTGTTCCAGGGCAGAATCTACATCAATAGTAACTACTATACCCGTAGCCTGAACCTGTAAATTTGCATATGCCTTGGCAAGTTCTTCTGCATTTTTTTTTGCTTCACTTATATCCAGATTAACGGTATAGCTTAGTGAGTTACTACCTGATGTTTCTTCCATAATTTAAAATATATCACTTGCGTTCTTAATTTCTTTTTTTTCTTTCTTGTCACTGTAAGATGGGATGGACGACAGGTAAAGCATAAACTCATTCCACGACATTTCCCATTTGATCTTTTCCGGATCCGGCCAATGAAAATACTTACAGGCACTGCCTAACATTCGCTGTGGGAGGCTATCTACTCGCTCCCGTCTATTGGATCGATCCGAGGTTTCAGAATGCTGTCCGTCCCCTTTATTAAGATCGTAGAACTGGTAAAAGCCTGCATACCGGCACCTTCCAAAATCGGGTACAGGGCATCATACAGCAGTTCACTGGTAAAATTATCCCTCACAAAGGCTAACAATTGCCTGGATGGTTCAAGTTTATTATTCTGAATACCTGCAGCTACAATATAGACGATATGATCACCGTATTTGCTGATCAGTGGTATGGCCAGCTCATAAAGAGTGTTGCCAATTAATTCATCAGGTAATAACATCGCCTTGTCGGCAATTCTGATCATATTGCCGGTAACAGAAGGGTACAGCTCAAAAACCCTGTATTTCTTTTTATTCCTGGTGATCCAGTGCACAAACTTTTCCTTCCTGGTGTAATAGCGGATGGGAATAACAAGGTCCCGAATTTTCCGGCCAATGGTCAGGTCCGCAACCCGCTTTAATATTTCAGCTTCTTCCATTATTAATTGTATGGTTATTCTAATCAAAAAAGCCGCATGTGATATGCATGCGGCTTCTTATTATTTACTTTTTTTTACCTGCTTTTCCGTATCTTGCGGAACCAGCTGAATCAATAGTCCTACCTTTAGAATTTCCTCCGCCCGTTCTTCAGAAAACACTACCTCGTCATCAGGTCTGTATTTTCGGCCAGTTTTGGCGTCAGAAAATTCTTCAACTATCCGGTACTGCATTAGGCAACTGTTGAGTTGATTGCAGTTCCGTCTTCATTTACCCATTGTTTAGTGTAAACCAATGCTTTAGTTGTACCAGCCAGTGTGTAAGAACTCAAAGTTGCAGTCAGCAGTAATTGTTCAACAGCACCAGTGGTCAGGTTATTGGCATAAGTAGTCACAACAGTAGTGTTGTAAATGGTAATGATCGCTTTACGACCGTCTTTAACCGGCTGACAAGTGATTTCGAATGCAAGATTTGCAATCTTCTCAGTAGCTCCATAAGTTAACATGGTAGTAGCAGCTACATAATCAACATTAAATAAAGCCTGTACAATAGTTGGGGTTTGTTCCAAAAGTCCTACCTCAAAGGTATCGCCATCACCAGGTGCATAAAAACTAACGAAGGGAGCGCTGTCACCTTCAGGGGTAATACTTGTTTTAGTACCTACAGTTTTTGTAAACTTAACGGTACCGGGAGCAATTTTCGGCATGCTCTGCCAATCAGCAGGTGCGATTACTCCAGCGTTACTCGCCGGTGCCCATCTAATACCTTCAATTCCTCCAAGTGCGAATGTTTGTGTTGCCATAATTATAAATTTTTAAAGTTTGTTTGTATTGAATAATAGCTAAATGTGATGGATACGAACCAGCTGCCATCGGTATCCTGCACTAAATTTCCTGCTGCAGTAACCTGGGTATTAAATGACGGTTTGTATTGGGTATCCAGATAAGGTGTAATGGCTTTGCAAAGAGAACTTAGCGTATCCTGGTCAGGCAACAGCTGCACACTACCATCAGGCTGTGTTTCGCTTAGTGCCGGCACATATACATTCACGGTTCCGGAGCCCGCCTGATTCCACGCATTAGTTATCCCAAGGCTTTTTACCACAATGTCTATCTTATTGCTTTTACTAGGACGCACATCAGCATATATCTTTCCATCAATCAGCCCGGTAATTTCGGGAATATTGATCAGTGATATAATATCTGCAGCAACGTCAAATCCGTCTTTCATAATCCTAATAATTTAATTTTTTTGAATTGAAACCGATAAGCATTCCATTTACTTCCCGCTATCTGAATCCAAAAGTACGCTTGTAAAATGGCCTTCTAAAACGTCCGGGTTTACCTTGCAACGATAATAAGTCACCCTTTTTTTTCCAGGAAATTTTACATAATATTTTCTGCCTAGCCTTATCCATGCAAGCAACCTAAATCGAAATAGCTATAGCAGGATACTAAATAAAATAGTATTATTGTATCAAATAAAATCATATGGCCCCATTTAATATTACCCTCGCAGATAACATTGAATTTACGGTGACTCCAGTTCATTTAAACGGCACAGCTATTAGCTATCAGATCTCAATAGCGGGAAAAAATCACGGGTTGTTAACTCCATATACAGACGATCATACAGGGGTCGCCTGGAGAACGGACGATCCTATGGATTCCAGCCTGGTTAATATGATAGGCCGGTTAATAGACCATCACGGCAGATAATCTTCTCTGCAAATCACATCCTCCTCTATTACTGATCGTTGGAAAGAACATCAGTTTCTTTCTTTTCCAATACTTCATCAATGTCTTTCTGAACACTGTCGTTAAGGATCTTTCTAAAAATAAATGTCATAAACAGGAAGCAGCACAGGATAGCAACAATGATAGCAAATGCGATCAGTACCTCACTTGATATATTTCTCGGGTCCATTAGATTAGGATTTAGGGTTTATCATTAATTTATAACCTGGCTGATCTGGCTTATCTGCTGTTTCATCAATCAGGTGCCCATAAGTCTCATCCATAATTACATAAAACATAAATTTTGGAATTGGCTTCCCAATACAATCTACATATTGCTGGTACAAAACATGTTTTGGAGTAGCGCGACTGGTTTCCATAAAAATTTCTGAAAGGGATTTAAAATCTAATCCAAACCTTTCGGGATGATGCATGACTTGTTTATAGGCGTCAATAGCCTCGGATGTTAAATTCATATTTTTCTATTTAAAGTTATGGTCAGGTATACGGGAGTGATCAGGAAAAGACTCCACAGATTTAGCCAGGCCGGCTTTATACCGGCTGTTCGGCGATCCTTTATAAAGGCAGCTATTACCAATCAGGAGGATACAGAAGATAACAGCTATCCCCCATATGATTTTGATACGGATATCCATAGCTATTGTTCCCCTACAGGTTTCTCGTAATTGTAGGCAACCGAACTAAAATGTGTTCCCGTTACATCTCCCAGGTAAACACCAATTCGTTCTCCCCAGACCATCCCGGTTTCTTTTTGAAAAGCTTTGACTATAGCTACCGATTCTGCCAGTAAACCGTCGTAATATTGTGCTACCTCCAGGGCTTTCTCCTGGGTAATCATTCCATTAACTGATCTATTGCGTAGTGCTTGTTGTATTTTACTCATGATGTATAATTATTTGTTTGATAAAAGATAATCTGCTTGCGCTTTCTGGTCAGTTAAGCCAGGCAAAGACACTATTAATCTATTTGTAATTCTAATAGAAAAATAACCGGTTAAGTTATCTTAATCTGACTGGGCTTAAGACTAAACTGTTCAAATCCTTCCATAACCAAAGCCATTCGTTCTCTGAACTTTGGATTTTTTACATACGCACGGCCTTTATCCTGGTAGTAGTTAACGGTTGGCTCATCTTTCCACTGCATGAGCTCGCACATCGCCGCACGTATCCCGTTAGGAGCCCTTTGTATACCTTGGGCAATCAATGTGGCAGGAGCATAGGCCGAATAAACACAGGCAGCAAGTAGAATACTTTCATCCGTTTTATCCATTTCTGGAAAGGTATCCCGGATAGCGGAATAGATCATAGGTATAAATTTAATGTCTTTGAGCATTGGTGCGCACAGTATCTCAGCGGCCTTGTATGCTTCAGGGTTTGTTTTGGCTATAACTTTAGCCAGCGTGTCTAGATTTTTCATGCTTATTATGGGGTTGACAAAACAAATATAGTTATTAATTACTTTGCAATTCTAATATTCTGTATTAAAAAATAAGGGTTCTTTCGGCACATTCATATACTTCGGCCCTTTCTACCGTTTGATAAATGCCAGACTGCCGATTGAAGAATGTATCCTGGCAATCCATTACCTTTTCACCCATAGCCACTGTACCTATGAGTTCCCATGTTCCATTCTCACTGCTAAAATGGCTGGTTATGTATTCTCCGTTTGCTTTGATAATTTTGTTCATGTTGTTTATTTAAGAATTAATATTGGTGACGATAATAATTTATTTTATGGTTATAACTGTCGGGTTTTATTTTTTCTGCACTCTTATGCGACGCTACCGTCCAACCGTCACATTTTGATAAATTTTAAACGTATCAAACTGTATATAAAAATTTTAAAGCGGTGACGATAATCTACAACATCGTCATTTTTTGCAGCTGTACCGTCGCGAATCAGGCTATCGTCACCAACTATAATTGACATTACCATTAAAAGGGTGATTGATGATGCGTTAACTGATCTTCTACCAGGCTGAGTTCCTTTTCTAAAATAAAATACCTCCCCCTATGATCCCTGTCCTTATTGCTTTCTAAACCTTTATATATGGCATACTCCCCTATCCATTTAATAAATGTCCTGTTATGCATTGATTTATAAGACTTATATTCCAAAAGGAATTTCTCAATAATTTCACTGTTATAGATCCTTATTCCGGCTGCTAAATTCCCGTCCTCGCACCAATCGTAAAAGTCTTTGCTCGTAGACTGGATAAAACGCTTCGCAGCTGCATTGATAGATAAAGTGGTGCTCAGTCCATGATTTAAAAACTCTTGCAGGTTTGCCACCATATAGTTATCAAATTTGATCCATTCATCAGCCGCCCAACTGTCAAATAGTAGTTTACCGTACTCCGTTAAGGGGGTCACTTTATTATTAAAATATTGGTAAAATTCCAGTTCGTGCCGTCTGCGGTCGTGACTAATCCCAGCTCCATTAATCACATAATTAGTCGTAATCATGATCTTAGGTGAACGCTCAAAGGGTACAAATACTTCATCTTTATTTTTTCTGTTTACCGTAATCCCTTCAGTAATCAGGGAAAACAAAGTTTCAAAATCAAAATTCTTTTTTACATCATCAAATGCCAGGATCTGTGTATCCAGATTAACACGCTGATAGGTAAAATCTGATTTTTTCGGGTCAAATGTTTTTCCATCAATTTTAACTACGCGCTTAAAATGACTCAAAGCAGTGATCATTAAACTTTTTCCACTGCCACCATTAGGATTATCATCGATTTCCTGGTCATTAATAATGATGGAGGTTTGGTTAGACTTATCCTTATAAGAATGAATCAGGTAACCTAAAGTCCGCTCCAATCCTTTTATCCGTCCGGCATCTCCATTAGACACTTTCTCAATCAAGTCCTGAAAATTATTCCCATAATTTTCTACAGGAATAAAAACACGCGGTATGATCTGGTTCTCCCAGATATAACCTTCCGCATCTACGTATTCAATGAGTTCCACTTTATTTTTTGTCACCTTCACCAGGCCATTTAAAAATGGAATATAAGCAGTATGCCGGGTATCCCTGATCATTTCCAGGCTAATGCTGTCCAGCATATACAAATGGTTCTCATTAAACAGCAGAGATGACTTGCTGCAGAAATTCCAGATATTGATGAGATCATTCTTCAGCAGGTAAGAAAGCACCATATCCTTGATGGCTACCGTACTACACAGTTTTACTTTATTTTCACGGATATAAACAAAAGTGGGCATTTCCGCCTGTTCAGGAAAATACTTTTTAAACCCGTTCTTCATCAGAAACTGCGCATATTTGTAAGGCTCTATCGTAATAGTTTCTAAACCTTTTTTATCCACCCTTATCGTCCAGAAAGGATCAATGTTATCATAATTGTTCTTTATTTCATTGATGATTTCTTCTGATAAGCCAGTCAATTTTTTGATTTCAGGAACAGGGACCCCACTTTTTATTTTCTGCCTGATCACCTGCTCTTTCTTTTTATCTTCAAAAAACTTGGTACCAGGAACTGTACTTGAGTAAGCCGACCGAAATATACTTTGAAGTTCAGTTTCTTTGAAATCGCCAAACACAATATTATTTTGCACATAACCATAAGCGTAATCCCGTGAAACCCCGTACTCATTCAGGTTCTGGGCAAGGATAAAAAGATTATTATTTCTTGATCCTTCAACAAATCCAAATCTCTTTTCCCACCAAGCCAGTACCCTGACAAGGATTTCATCTTCTCGCTCAACAGGTACCAGCACAACCCTTTCCGAAACGTGATAACCAAAATCAGGCTCGATCTCCGTAAATTCCGCACATTCTTCGTTCAGATAGATGCCCGGATCAAAGCTTTCAAAGCAAACCCGCGAAAGATTACAGTTTTTTTCATCAAAATATGCCGACTTAATATAGGCCTGATAAGCTTTAAACCTGCGTTTATGTTCGTCTTTATTACTTTTTGGTATCCTGATCAGCTGTTTTAATCCATTCCCTCCGGGACTTATAAACAACATTAACGTATAGGGATCAGCCATCAAACGTCTGCGTTCATCCTCCATATCTTCAGGGGTTGGATATTTATCGTAATCAAGTATGCAGCATCCGGAATGTTCTTTTATAGAATGATCATTACGCGCTATAAATGTACCATTGAACATGATGGCTACTAAAGTTTTTTTAGTTGCTGCGATCTCCTCCTTATTTGTAGAAGTTCTGATTTTATCAATTTTAGAAATTAGTAACTCATTCCCATTTTTTATCCTGGTATACACATCCGCTAATGTCAAATCAAACGGCACGTCCTTGACTTCAAAAAGGCTTTTGAATACGCTTATTTTAGTGTTGAACGATTGTTTCATAGATAGGTAATGGGTTATTCCTTTTGTAATTTATTTTTGCAGCAATAAATAATTCAATTATTAATTGCTTTGAGATTCTAATAGAACTATAAACTACTGCTTCATCAGAATTTTCTGTGCCTGAAGGAGTAGTTTTTCCATTTCTATCTCTTCCTGTATCCTGATATATATCTTCCCAAGTCTGATCTGCGTTAAGTAATCCCTCCATCTGTAATAGCCAAACCTGAAATCCTGGGAAGTACGGCAGGCTTTTGCAGATCCGATGTCATAGGGTACTGGATAGATCGTTTTATATTTCATGGGCCTTAGACAAGATCTTGTTTTAACAGTTGTAACCTTCTTTAAGATCCGGCTACAGGATGCCACAGCGGCTGTACATACCTGATTAAATGACTCAGCAAGTTCCTGCCATGTGGCAGTCATCATCCAGTTCTCGTATTCAACGAGATCAGTTGGAACCTCAAAAAGTTTTTTCATGATTTAATTATTGTTAGGGATAGTCCGGCCTTTCGGCAAAATGCCCTTATTTATTTTCTTTCGTCAATATCTTATTGGCAACTACTTCACAGCGTCAACCGTTAATGCGATCGCTAAGCTAAAGACATTGTTGTATCCATTATATCGCTGCTTAACGGTTATCTGACTCGTCTTACTACGATAGCCAATTTTCCGTTGAACAATTCTTTTTTAGCGGAGTATGTCCTTTCAGGATACCTGAGTTTAAGTATTCCACTGATCACCGGTCTGATAGATGATCCTTTTTCAACCGGGAACCCTTTTCTGTTCTGCTCTCCAACCTCAACCTGTGAAATTAAGATAGGCCATGAAGTTCCTTTTACGGGAATAGCTAATTCTGTTGTTTTCATTGAATGATTTCTTCTTTTGTTCCGAATAAAAAAATTAGCTGACATTTGAGACATTGATGATTAAATGATTATGTTATCTTTGTTGCGATTGCACAATACAAATATAATATCATAAATGTAATATTTTGAATTATAATATCATATTTGTTATAATTAGTATTTAAATGACTGAAAATCAAGAGGAAAAAATATCAGACAGATTTAAAAAAGTCCGTCTATATTTTAGAAAAGGGCAAAAAGACTTTGCTTTGGGAGCTAATATTAAACAAAGTCAGGTATCTGAGATTGAAAATAACAAAAGAAATATCACATCATCGATCTATTTGGCATTGGAAGATGCTTATGGAATTAACCGAAAGTGGCTGGAAAGCGGGAATGGTGAGATGATCTTAAGTCCTAATCATGAAAACGCCAGAGACCTTGGAGAAGTAGGTCATCTAATAGAGCCTGGAGAAACTCCTTTTATTGATTTAGGAGAAGGAAAATATATAATGGTAGTACCATTAGTAAATGAATATGCATATGCCGGATATTTATCCGGTTATAAAGATCCCGAATATTTAGACGAATTACCGAAGCATACAATTATTGTGGACAAACATCATAAAGGCAGTTATAGAGCATTTGAAGTTGTTGGCGACTCCATGGATAACAACACCAACGAAAGTATTATGGACCGTAGCATAGCAACCGGAAGAGAGATACAACAGCATTTATGGACCAGCAAGTTTCATACGCACAGGTTTAAAGATTATGTGATCGTTCATAAAACACAGGGTATCATCATTAAAAGAATAATAAATCATGATGTTGAAACCGGAGTGATCACCTGTCATTCCCTCAATCCCAATAAGCAGCTTTATGCAGATTTTGATATACACCTGGACGATGTAAAGCAAATGTTCAACATTGTTGTGGTTACCCAAAAAAGATAATTATTCAACATCGTTTACTCATCCCACTTCACCCTCCTTCGGGAGGTTTTTATTTCAAAAAAATCATTGTAATTCTAATAGATTTAATATGACTAAAGAATCATCAGCAATTAAAGAAAGGCCTACATACGATAAAGATATCGCTAAAAGATTTGCCCAATTCCGCCTGAAATACATTGCAGATAGTCAGGCCCAGGCAGCCAGGGAACTGAAATGCAACCAGGCTAAAATATCACTGATCGAATCCGCAGGTCAAAGTGTAGATTATAAATTTGTAGCACTATTAATCAAAAAATACCAGCTCAATGCAGAATGGCTTTCTACTGGTATTGGGAATATGCGCCTAAAACAGGAGCCTCAAAAAGCAGGAGAACTGATTACCAATATTGCAGATCTGAAGAGCGAAATAGAAATTCTTAAGAAGGCGATCATGATCATGCAGGTTAACCAAAATCATTTTATCAAGGTAATCCAAAAATTTATGGATGAAAATAACAAATCATCAGATCTCTCTTAAAATCCGGCTACACTTCCTGGATTCCGACCTAACAGCGTCCATATCTTTCTAATGTAAGAGGCTGTTATTGTAGGCTTGTGATGATTTAACCCCTCTCCCACTTCAGAAATCCCTTGTTTAATAACTATAAGTATTTCAAAAAGCACTCTTATCAAGTGATCAATGCCAGATATTGCGGGGCATGGAATGATTCAAGCATATAACTGAGTTAGTCTGTAAAGAAAGAAGAACTATAAAATGGTTCTAATACCTAAAAAGCCCCAATGAAGGGGCTTTTATAGAGTGGAGAATACCGGATTCGAACCGGTCACCTCTTGCCTGCCAGGCAAGCGCTCTAGCCAAATGAGCTAATCCCCCGGGGTGGCAAAAGTAATTAAATTTGTATGGGTTGCAAATTATATTTGAAATAAGTGTCATTATAGGCTTTACACAGCAGTTAATCACGCTTAGAGCAATAGGTAAATCCACGCCGATTGGTGAAGCAACCACGTATATCGAGCCGTGCAAAAGGACACACCTCTTCCCTCTTTACTTACAACCTACACATAGTAAGTCACTTATACAAAGTGACATTCTTTTTCCATATACATTTGATAAAAAAAAATAATATGGCAATTTCTTCATTAGACACCCCCGATTCTAGCCTGGACAATTCACCTGTGGCCGGTACGATATTTACATCTGCCAAATACAGTAGTGCAAATAGGGCTACAGATACCACAATTGTAATCACGGAACTCATTGGATCCGATTTAAGTTTCTTTACTGCACATCGCGGAGTTGGAACCACTTTAACTGGCAATGCAACTGCAGCAGATGATCAATCTGTACAAGTTGACAACACAACAGGAACAGTTACTTTCTTCTCCCCTTTTTCTGACAACCAGGTTGAAATACTTTGGTTTGACTATAAGACTGGCAGCACTAACAATGGCGGTTTCCCAATAACTTTTGAATTCACATTTACATCATAAAATCATGACAACTATTCCTTCTTTATTAACAACTACAGATTTACCTGATCAGCAACCAAATGTTGCAGGTTCTTATACTCATACGCAGTATAATTTATTAAAGAATAGCCATTTGGCTTTACTTAATTTTGTATTATCATTAGTAGATCCGGCAACAGGTTTAATTCTTTCAGAATCACTCCCTGAAGAAAATCTTCTTGATAATTTCGATTCTACTCAATTTGCTGCATCAAGCGATGAAGTACCGGTAATTACGATTCCTGCATTGGGATCAGGACAAATACTATTACCTGCTGCTACTTTATCAGCTGGCACTCCTACATCAACAACAGTTCCTTTAACATGGACTGCTGTAGCTAATAGTGTAGGTTATCAACCTCAACAACTGATTGGTTCAACATGGACAAATGTAGGATCAGTAATTACGGCTCTTAGTCTAACTGTAACAGGTCTTACTGCTAGTACATCTTATTCATTTAAAGTTATAGCAGAACCGTCTACAGGATATACCGCCAGTACATCTAATGTAGTTACAGCAAGTACGATTGCTTCGGGTGGTACAACTCCTACAGTTTTAAGAACTCTAAGAATCAATTTACAGTCCGAATTTGCTGGTGCTCCATCTACAGGTTCTGTGATTTGGAATAACTTGAATCCTGTCAGTTCTTTAATTACTGCAGCTAATGGATATACAAGTGGATTCTTAAATACTGATGCCGGAGTAGCCACTACTGCTAAACTTTCTAATGTTACAGCGTTCTCAGGAGCTACTGCAGCCGTTACGGACTCTGCTAATATTACCAACTCTTTATATCCTATAGAAATTGTGAATACCGGATGGGAATTTGATGACTTAGCTACAAACTACGGGCTTAAAATTGTAGGTTTAGATCCTACAAAATTCTATCAAATATTAGCTGCATCAGCATCTATTGGAAGTTCTGCAGATGTTTCACAGTATATATCTGGCTCTACTACAGTCAATCAGAATACCTTTAATAACTTTGGTACAAATGGAGATAATGAGTTGACAAGTACTTATTATTCTAAATTAGCCAATATACAAACGGACTCTAGTGGTGTTTTGACATTTGGAGTGAAAGGTGTTGCTGGAAGATATGATAAGTTCCTAACTACATTATTAATTCAAGAAACTAATATAGCTGGATAATGGAAGTAAATATAAGTGTTCAATTAAATACAGGCACTGCTACATCTTCAATTCCTAATTTCAAATATAATAAATCTAAACAGATTATTATGGAATTTGATGATGCTGCTGCAACTTCTGTGACAGCTTTTTCTAAATTACAACAGACGTTCTATACAGATGGGTGTGGTAATAATAAGAATTATGGACTAGGATTAGCAGTAAATGGTAGAAACCAATATGATAACGTTGAGATGGGTTTAAGTTCAACATGGGCTACGTACTCTCAAAGAGCTGCTATGATACCATATGGTTTGGATATTATGAATCATTCATATTATCACGAACCTGATGGCAACTTTAATTACGGTTCTGATGTAGTTAGGAATGTAACAGAGCTTAATGCTATGATCCTGGCAAATGAGGCTTACCAGATGAATTGTTTAATTGTCCCTACAGCAGAAACAGGTTTTATGACAGCTGCTGCTAACTTGGGATATATAGGCGGAGGTTCAGAAGGGACATTTGATACTTTTACTCCTGAAGGATTATATAATCCTCAAGGAAGTATAACTAATCTTCCTGCATCAACTTACCAAGCTATACGAAGAGAGTTCTCTGATACTTGGGACAATACCGGATCTCAGTGGGATTTGATGAATAATCTTATGGCTTCCGGAGCTATATATAACTTTTTTGAGATAGGTACTCATGGATTATATACCCCAGATGCTATTGCTAACTTTAATAGTTGGATAGATTCTATTGTCACACAAAGTAATGATACAACCATCTTTAGTAGTCTTAGAGAGTTTTTAGAATATAACCATATTAGACAACATGTTACTAAAACGGAAACTATAGTTGGAAATGTTCTGAATATAAAGCTGGATTATTCTAGTGTACCTAATCAAAATATCAGATGGTTTGATACATCTTTATTATTATCAGAAGGCACAATATCAAGTGTTACAGTTGATGATAGTAGTTTTAACGTGTCATATAATCCCGCCACAAAATTAGTTAATGTAGCTAAACAGAAACAAGTATGGGGAACTATTACTCCTCCTGATCCAAGTACTGTATTATGGAGACCAGCTAGAAGATATTTTGTAGCTACCGTCCCTTCGACTCCTACTGATCCTGGCGAGGATGCTATTAATGCTTTCTTTGATAACAGATATATTGCAGCTAATAGTTTAACAGCATCAAGTGTTAAGGTTACTGATGGAGATTTAATCATAACAATACCTGATGAAATTGGTGACAAGCCAATGATAAAGACTGCTATTGACGGTTATCCAACTGCTAACTTAACCCATGATGGTACTCATTATAGATCTGCAGGTAAGTATGCGCAATTCTACAATGAGACCGGTAATAAATTTCAAAGCGCATTCTTCACGGAGAGTAAACCATGGCCAAGATTACACTCATTAGTTGCTATTCAACAAAAGTTTAACACTTATGAAGCAAGTACAAATGGGTATTTCACTTATTATATAGGAGATTTTGGAGATACCACAATTAGAATTAGAGGAGAAGCAGCAACAGGGGAACCTGCTGTTTACACCTTTAATGTCGGATTTCCTGTAAGACAAAACTATCACTTATTGTTAACTTATGAGATTGATGACGTAGGAGTAAAAGCCACTTTATGGGTAAATGGGGTAAATGCTGGCGTTGCTTATGCTGTAGATGCTACTCGATTAGATATGCCAGATCATGAAATGGGGCCAGATACCAATTCACAAAACTTTGGATTTATAGAACAAGGGTTTAAGTATGGTTCTATTCCATCAGATGCTGATAGAGCAAATTTAATAGCGCTTATACAAGCTAAGTATAACATTGGAGGTTTAGTCCAGTTACCAGTTGCCGACAACTTAATGTTAGTACAATCAGGAACTCAATATACAACTAGTTATACTTTTAGTAACCCTTTAGGATTCCCAGAAGATGTTTCTAGACGAAGTATTAAGTATGTAGCTATTAATGATCACGTACAGACTGGTACATATCTAACAGCAGTAGAAAATATGATGTCTTGGAATTCTAATGACTTCCCTCTTCCTGCTAACTTTACTTTGTTTGTAGTAGAAGCTATTGTTTATGATACACAGGGAAATGTTTTCCATATTCCTGAGAGAAAAGGAGTAACAACATAAAATTATTAAAAAAATGTTAGCTCTATTGCTGCTGTCCAATAGTATCGCCTTTGGACAGCAGCCTAATACAAATTCCACGAAAGGTCTAGAAGCTGGTTAGTTTCTAAACCTTTCTGCTTTAGCGAATCTTTCAATACAGGATTAAATCTTGTATAGGCAATACAGGGTAAAGCATTGCTTGGGTTGTGGTCGGGGTAATTCCAGTCTGATTCCGATCTGAGTCCAATACAACTCCAATATTTTACAGGAAAACATTGGAGTAGCATTGGACTCACTTTGCTGGGAAATTGGAATTACCCCGAGCACAACCCGAACAAAACCCCTTTAAATCCTACGTACCCCCCATATTCTATCATACATTTAATTCACAACAAAACTGCTTGTTCCATAGATCATTCCTTTACTACTTACCCCCTGCACTAAAATTTTAAACTGGCCGGCAATGCTGCCTGTTAAAAACGACAAATCACCTGTTCCGATTTCATTGATGATCAGGCCTGGCTTCCAAAGCAAAGTAGAAAAATATTGTGGTGCCGAAAATGAAGCAGGGTCCTCCCCTGCGCCATAGAACTCCTGGGAGAGATAGATGCCCTTAATTTTAAGTAATGATCCGGGCTCTTCCTCCACACGGCATCCTGTATAAAGTGTTTCAGAAATCGGATACACCTTGTAACGCTGACCTTTAACCGGTTGTGTGTTATCAACCTCTCCCATATGAAAAGGACAATTGAGAAATCCATAACGGCATACATAATTACCACATTCATTTGAACCTAATTTTTTTAAACCGTATATCTCTGAATCTGCTTTTCTCGCTTTAATTTTCACTTCCTTCAGGGAAATCACATTTTTATACCCCGGCAATACCAGGTCTTTGCTGTTTTGCGAATATTGCGCCTTACCAATGGGCAGCCATTCTATCTCTTCAGCAGCCTTTTGACTGCCGGCAGATGCTGAATCAATATACTCTATTGAATAATTGTATTTATCGTTCTTATTCACCATAAAAGTCACCCTACGTCCTTCAGCCGTCAGTACCTGTTCGGGTGTCAACAAAAAGGTTCCATCACTTTGCGTATCTATTATATTTATGGAAGAATCCCGGAACATACTTACCGTAACAGGTTTTTTCAAAGGTTTCGATTTAAAAAGCACTCGTCCCCTCATCGCTGAAACGATAATTTTCTGCAAAGTATCCTTCGGGGACACCCCTATTAATTCCGGCCAGGTATATCTTCGCCAGCCTTTCACCAGCAATATATTTTCCAGGTAGTCTTTATCATTGGCTGTCTTTCCCAATGGATCAAGGGGCAAAACTCCTAAATCATGGTTCAAATACACATAATTTTCTATATTCTGCTGCTTACTGATCTCGAGACGGTTACCCTGTACAACAGCCACAGAAACAATCCCTTGAACAGGATGCCCCTGCTCATCCCTGAATTGGAACTTAAGATGGACCTTTTCATTTTTATGGTAAGACGGTTGATCGCTTTTAATCACTGCCGTTACTCTTTGATCACTATGGACATATATCAGTCGTTCAGCAAGAGGCCTTCCAATACTATCCAGCACCGTAATGGCAGCAACCCCTTTCGGTAAAGCCGACAAAACAAAAGTGATCTTTTTACCGGAAGCTTGTACTCTCGCCTGAAAATGAACAAATAACTGCCGGTAATTATGAATCAACACTTGTACATTTCTGACAGACTTACTTGAAAACTCAACAGACAAGCTATCTTTCACCGCAGCGTTCCTGACATGCAAGACTAAACCATCTTCTAAAACCGCAGGAAGCCGGAATACGGTATCTTTTATTTCCCTTGAAATTACCCTGACCGTATAAATACTTTTAAAAACAGGTTTTATCTTAAAAGAACCAATCCCATAGCTATTGGTACTGATTGTATCTACAGGAAGCTGATCACGGTATAGAACGGCACTTAGCGACAGCGGCAGATGCCTGGCATCCCTGGTCTCCCAGCCCACTGTATTTTCAAGTCCCTCTGCCAGGTATCCGCCTTCAGGAAAAAATCTGACATCTGTTTTTTTGGTATTCACCTGAGGAAGATTTAAGCTTAAATATTGTATTTCTTTTTGATAATTGATGGAAGTAAGAAGAACCGGACTGGCCTGATCCAGCTGGGAGGAGGGAATCTCCATGATAAAAGTGTTCGCCTTTAAGATGGCCGATTTGGAAGCGCTGTTCCCTACACTGTATCGAACCGTAACTTTTTCTTTAGGATCTTTGACATTCACTGTCACTTTGGCTCGGATCATTCCATTGGTAACCGCTGTTTCCAGCGAATTCAATTCAGCACTGAAAGCTTGTTCTGTTATACTTTTGATAATCAGACCCTGGGTAAAAACCGTAAGAGGCATCCCATTTTTATCGAGCACATTTGTTGTGGCCTGAAGTTGATAGTTTCCAGGCGGGATAGAATCAGGCAATATTAAACTGCCAAAACACAGTCCATCCTGCATCAGATATTGATTCAGCAAAAAAACTTTTTTTTCATTTTCTTTGATCAGTGCGATAGATAAAACGGAGTGCTCACTGAAATTTCCGGCTACAGTTCTGATCAGATAACCGCTAAACCAGATTGTTTCATTATTGGTATATACTGTTTTATCGGTATGGACAAATAACAAATTATCAGGATGGGCCTTCGAATAGACAGCAAACTTTTCCAGGAAGATATCAGTATTTAACGCCGCTTCCTGCGCATGGATGTTGCCAATACTTAAATATAAAATCAGAAAACATACAATTCTTAAAAACATATAATACGTTAATAAAGAGCACCCGTTTACAATTAAAGATACTTTACTTTATCGTTTTATCACTTGCATAACCTATGAAATTGATTTATATTTATTGCATTGCTCATATGCATAAAATTTTTACGAAACTTGCACCAGTTAATCATTAAATCTTTACTATAAATGAATTTTACTCCTTCTACCATTATCATCTTATTAGTAGTTGCCGCTGCCATCATCTATCTGATCGCTGTATTAAGAAGAACCCAGCAATTCCCTTTTGCAAAAGCCCTCAATCTTTCCTATACAAAAGATATGCTGGAGGCAGATGAATATAAAAAAAGCTTAAGTCCTATCCTGGAGGAAATTGAAACGCAGCAAGTTGCTAAGTTTATCAGACACTGGTCGGATAAGTTTGAAAGTAAAAATTTGACCGTCAACGATGTTGAAAGTCTAAATGCACAAATTGCTGCTGGTGCTTCAAATCAGGTAAATGGTATTTTAGCAATCCATCCCGATGGAAGGAAAATGTTTAATCTGATTAACGAAGATTTAAAGTTAAAGACAGCAACGGTAGCTTAATCGTTACAGCAGACTAACTGGACTTAAAAAGATCTTCATCAAACATTTGACAAGGATTAACTGTTTAATTTTCTATAAGTAAACAATTACTTTATAACCGTTTAACCAAAAAAACCTAGTATGAATATCAAAAATTTAAAAACAGGATTGCTGGTTTTCAGCTTCCTTCTGGTGTCAAATGCGATGTCGGCCCAGGGTGTTAAAGCAAGCCCCGCAGCAACAGCAAAAGGTACCATCAATGGCGCCAACATTACCATTAAATACAGTAGTCCGGCTGTTAAAGGGCGCAAAATCTGGGGCGGCCTGGTTCCTTACGACCAGGTATGGAGAGCCGGAGCGAACGAGGCCACTGTATTTACCACGGATAAAAAGATAATGGTCGACGGCAAAGCTCTGCCTGCCGGTTCTTACAGCATCTATGCCATTCCGGGCGAAAAGACCTGGAAAATCATCTTTAATTCGGAAACCGGACAGTGGGGAATTTCAAAAGAAGGATCTACACGCGTACCGGCTAAAGATGTCCTTACCGCAACCGTTAGCCCAATGAAGACTAAAACCATGGAAGAACGCCTGCAATACCTGGTAACTCCTAAAGGTATCGCACTGGTATGGGAAAACCTGATGGTGCCTGTTGCGATAAAATAACTCATCATCTCTAAAAAGCCCTGCCCTCCCTGAGTAAAACTACACCAGTAAAGGCAGGGCTTTTATATGTCTATGAAATTTATAACGGAAAAAATTTTCCTACACTATATTCATAGTTCTTTTGTATTAAATAAAAGGTTTTTTTAGCTTTGCCGACGAGATGGCGGGCCAAAACTGACGCCTGGAAATTACAAAATGGAGAACGTAAAATATAGAGATGCAACGCTCTCAGATTTAGATCATATAGTTCAAATATATAACTCTACAATTTCATCGAGAATGGTTACGGCAGATACAGAACCCGTAACTATAGAAAGCCGTTTAAAATGGTTTGATGACCATTCGTCAGATAAACGACCACTGTGGGTTATTGAAAACGAAGTTCAGCAGATCGTAGGATGGATGAGTTTTCAATCCTTTTATGGAAGACCGGCCTATAATGGAACGGTAGAAATAAGCATATACCTGGATGAGCAGCAAAGAGGTAAAGGCCTGGGAAAACAAGTACTGCAGCACGCGATAGATACCTGCCCTGGCTTAGGGATAAAAACGCTGCTTGGTTTTATATTCTCTCACAATGAACCAAGCTTAAAATTATTCAGGAGTTTTGGTTTTGAGGACTGGGCTACCTTACCCGACGTAGCCATATTGGATGATCAGGAAAGAAGCCTCACCATAGTGGGTAAGCGAATAGCCTCCTGATCCAAAGGAATCTGTCAGAAAAGTAATTATTAACATTTCTCTTTTGAAAGTACGAAATTCAACCAGATATAAGCTGTTATTATTTTTATTTATCGGATCTCTTTTAGCTGGCTGTAAAAGAAATGGCGTGATAAATGGTGAAAATTATACGTTAACGGCAGTCGACAACAGCAGGAATTTATATTTGCAAAGCAGGAAATTCTCAGGTGTGATATTCGCACATCATTCTACAGATTTTAACAAAAAGAAAACCCGAAGGTTTACCCCTTCGGCGAAAGAAATATTCAAAGCCGAGCAGATCTTTCAAAATTACCTGCGGCTAAACAAAGCCGGAGAAGATGGCATTAAAGTTAATTCCAGCCTGATCCAAGCCCCTTTCAATTATTACCGGCAATATCTCGGTTACTATAATGAACAGGGGCAAAAGACTATATTTTTTAATTGTCTCCTGAAAAGATCTGCAGGATCAGAATGGAAAAGATCTGAACTGGCCTTCAGAGATGGAGAAAATAATTGCTTCAGTATCCTGGTTAATATCCATAGGCAAAGCTGTTCGTCTTTCACATTAAATGGAGGGAATAAGGTTATCAATTAATATGAGTTTAACCAAACATTTTATGGGTCATATCTCTTTTATATCAAATCCATAAAACACAAGAGGATAAAATAAATATCAAAAGATATTTTAATGTTGCTTGTCAATGATATAAAAAATGAAACGAACATTTAGATTTTATAAAACAGAAGAACAAAAGTGGTATGTTGATATACCAGAATGGACAAAGTCAATTGCCGATCTGGAAATGGTAGAGGGAGCAGATGCAATGCTTGATATTGCCTCCGGTCATACCAATGAATGTTATCTGACAATGAGTGATGAACCTTTTGAAGGAGCTGATGTCATCAAATTAGTTATCGACAGGTCAAACCGCGTTCTTGGTGGCGGAGATTATATTATGGAAGCCTGTAAAGGTAAGGTCATTGATCAAAAACTCTGGTTATGCACCGTTACCGTTGATGTATTTGGAAACTTACCCAAAGAAATTTATGTAGGATATCCGGAAAAATCAAGTTAGCCGAATCCAGAGATTTATTGTATTCCAACAGTTCCGGCATAGGACCTGCATCGAGACTAATGTCCATGTTAAACCATGTAAACCAATTCCAATTGAGGACACCATGTGAAGTTTAAACCATACGGTTTTGCTGAATTGTGAAGCGAAATCAGTTAGGATAAATTATTGTTGGGGAACTAATCCGAAAATATGTTCTTTTTTTGTGAAGCTTAAGGCGTATAAGACAATCCGATAATGAAGCATAAACGATCCTGCCTTCAACAAAGTTCAACGGACCTTTCACCTGAGTTTAGCCTGAGTTTGGAACGGGTTTGGGACGGGTTTGGAACGGGTCAGGAACGGGTTTCCGACGAATTTTCCCCGTTCCAAACACGCCGGAAACTCGACGGAAACACGTTTTAAACTCAGGCTAAACCCGGGCAGAAGTCCGGTCAATCTTCGTTAAATAAAGACCCAGTCATCCTTCAAACCCGTCTCCATATTCACTGAGGATTCTATAACACAATTTTGATCTTTTTTTTGAGGGAAGAGGAGCTCGATCTTCCAGGAGAATAATTATCTTTATCTTAAGATGATCATTGCAGCTGCCCAAACCATACCAAAACAAGAAAACATTAAAGACCATTGCAGATGGATTGAACTGGCCGCTGCTCATCAGGTTCAGTTACTAATCTTTCCTGAATTATCTTTAACGGGTTATCAAAGGGAAAAAGCAGAAGAACTGTCTTTTGTACCTGATGACCCAAGATTAAAACCATTACAGGAACTGGCAATCAAACACGAGATGATCGTTATTGCAGGTGCGCCTATACAACTACCCTCCGGATTACATATTGGATCATTTATTCTATTCCCGGATCGTTCAATCTTACTATATACCAAGCAATTTCTACATGATGGCGAGGAGCTTTATTTTGTCCCCGGCAACCTGCACAACCCTCAACTTAAGTTGGAAGGAGAATCTTTTTCATTAGCAATCTGCGCAGATCTGGAAAACCCCGCTCATCCGGAGAACGCGTCTAAAACAAAAAGCACTGCTTACCTGACCAGCATATTTTATACCCCAAACGGAATTGCAGGAGGCCTCAGCAAGTTGCAAAATTACGCAGCAAAGTATTCTTTTAATGTTTTGATGGCTAACTACGGGGGCGATTCTTATGGAATGCAGTCTGGCGGTCAAAGTTCTTTCTGGACAAATGCAGGGGAACAAAAAGCAACCCTTAACTTTTCAGGAGAAGGGCTGATTATTGCAGAGAAAAATAATACGGAATGGACAGCCAGAATTGTAACTGCTTAAACAACCAGGCAGTTTAATAATTCACATAAGATTCATCAAAAGTTCCATCCGAATACAGATCTATCAATCCATACCCCGGCGCAGTCTGTCTCCTGTTACCTTCCCACCAGGCGCCACTTACAGCACCATCACAGATATAAGTTACATTGTTATACACGACTTTATCTCTCAAATGAATATGACCACTTAAACAAAGTTTTACATTTGGATGCTGGTAAAACAGGTTAATGATTTTGGAGGTATCAGTATGCATATCACCGCCTGTCATTACCCATTTATTAACAATATCATCCTCAATCATTAACACAGAAGTCAACAATGGAATATGCGACATTACCAGTACAGGAGTAGTGGAATCTGTAGTTTTGAGTTCATTTTCAAGCCACGCAAATTGTTCGTCACCTAATTTTCCAATGTACCAGGTATTATCAATATCTAAATGCACGCTGTCCAGAATAATAAACTTCCAGCCATTCTTCATAAAACTATGGTATGGCTTAACCATTTCCAGCTGGTTCATGGAATATTGCTTTCCATAAAAAGTCTGTCCTTTACTATTCTCATTCCACCAGATATCATGATTTCCTAGACAGTACTGTACGGGCAGGCTATTTTCAGATTTCAACAGTGATTTCATCAGTTTCCACTGGTCATCAATTGTATTGATGTTTTCTTTGTTCATATCAAAGACTACATCCCCACCGTTTAAAATGAAATCTACTTTAGGATGCTGCTGCTGCACATGGTGAAGACACTTCACAAATTTAGCGGGTGCATCAAATTTATTCTTTAAATGTATATCGGTAAGGTGTGCAATTCGCAGAACTGAATGTTTTTCTGCCGCAGCTTTGCTAAAAGTTGCAGACGGAGCTAATAGTAAGGCTCCAATACTTTTAAGCGCTATTCTTCTTTCCATGTTTCAAATAATTTATCAGGAGGTAACATAAAGGTTTAAAACCTCGTTATTATCTCCTGATAAAAGTACAGTCCTGAAAGTTAAGCCAGTATTAAGAAAAAAAATACTGTCTTCATAGAAGAAGCGAATTACTAGTAATGATAACGACATTGCAATACAACAAGCTCATCATTTTCAATTTTATAAACCAGCCGATGTTCCAGATTTATTCTTCTGGACCAGCAGCCAGAAAACTGATACTTTAGCGGCTCTGGATTACCTGCACCTTCAAATGGAGTCCTTTGTATATCTTTTATTTGTGTATTGATTTTCTTTAAAATTGATTTATCCGTGCTTTGCCAATACAGATAATCTTCCCACGCCAGGTTTACAAAAATGATTCTCATTCTTCAATCAAACCTCTTTCCTCCCCTTTACCTTTCTCGTATTCCTGTAGGGCTTCTGACAATCTCGAAGCGTTTGCGGGACTTTTCAACAAATAAAAAGTTTCCATCATGCTTTCATAATCTGCCTTTGATATCACGACTACGTCTTCTCCGTTTGCCCTTGTCACAAACAAAGGAGAGTGACTGGATAAAACCTTATCCAGGAACGATTTCAGATGTTGCCTGAAAGCAGTATAAGTGGTAATTTCCATGTTTAAGCTATATCCCATAAATATAAAAATAAAGTCTAACACGTACAACTTCTTGTACATAAGAATAGTGTTTATAGTTCAAACATAAGAACAAATAAACACTATTGAAATAATTATTTTCTTTTTATGATTTATTTCAAAGAATTACCATTCGCGAAAAATATTCATTATTCATTCATATCAGATATCCAACGGGTCTTCGCCCCAAAATCAGAGGGCTGATCAGAAGATGTAATAACCAGCTCTCCTCCTTTCATGATCTCTTCATGAGTAATCCAATTACGGTTTAAAACCTTTCCATTAAGCATTACCTTCTCTATGTAAACCCGTTTATTATCAAAGTTCTCTACCTTAATATTAAAAGACTTACCATTTGGCCATTGAAACGAAGCTTTTTCAAATAAAGGCACATTCAGGTAATATACCGGTGAGCCTACACAGGCAGGAGAAAAACCGCAGGCAGCGAACACGTACCAGGCAGAGTTTGCGCCTGCATCATCATCCATCGTGCGGATATAAGCATCAGGACGGTTATTGTAGATCCTGTCTATAAAAGGATCAATCCCCCTGCTATTATCATTGAAATAGTACTGAATAACGGTATCTGCTGCCAGTTTATGAACTAATGCCTGGGATTTATAGGGTTCACTAGAAGCATTGTACATAAAAGGCGCCTGGATATCAGGTTCATTCGCATGGTTGTACTGGTCATTATCAAAGAAATGATCAAGCTGATTGATGTAAGCATCATTTCCTCCCATCAGTTCAATCAGTCCTTTTAAATCAAATGGCGCAAACCAGCGGTATTGTAAAATCGTTCCCTGGTACAATCCCCTCACAGATACCTGGTCAATATCCCTTTTGGTTAAATCTTCAAAATCCTTTTTCCAGTAAGTCTTATATTCAGCCGCC
The DNA here is from genome assembly GCF_009765875.1 of Pedobacter sp. L105. GTDB lineage: Bacteria > Bacteroidota > Bacteroidia > Sphingobacteriales > Sphingobacteriaceae > Pedobacter. Next base: position 117,553 of record NZ_LMUP01000006.1, on the reverse strand, counting down.
TTTTTCAGATATTTTGCGCTCAGCTCATCCTTTTTTAATACTTTAAGGATCTGCGCTAGTGCCCAGGTATCATAACTTGATTCCAAAGCCTTATCAGGGTGACCATAATCTAAATGATCTACCTCTTTGATCAGCGAATCGCAGATTGAAGCAAAATCTACTTTATAGCCTTTACGGTAAGCATCTAATAAGACAACAATCGCATGTTCTGTTCTTACGGTATTACTGGGTTCATGATTGGTCGCGTAATCCTTCTTTCCATGTACATACAGATTGGCGATAGAAGTAGTCATACCTTTATATTTTTCAGGAACAATGACAGATAATAAAGGCAGCTGGGTTCGGTAATTGTCCCAGATAGACCAGCCATTGTACAAAGGCTCTTTCGAATGTTGCAAACTGCCATCAGTAGCTCTATAACTGCCGTCCTTATCGGTAATCACATAAGGCGACTGCATCGTTCTATACAACAGGGAATAAAATAGCTTCGCCCTTTCCGGATCACCCTCTACTTTGATCCGGCCTAAAACTTCGTCCCATCCTTTAGTTGCATCCGCTTTCATCGCTGCAAATCCCTGTGTATTTAAGCCTGCTCTGGCGTGGGCTACATCTACAGAAGAAAAGGAAATCCGGATAGAGGCGCTGGTTTCAGCATCGTTTAACGTAGCCGTTAATTTATGATTGGCACTATCTGCCCATTTTACGGGTTTATCAAAACTGATCACATAGTAGGTTTTATAAGTACCCACACTGCAGGTAGTTTTAGATTCTACGTAACCACTGATAGTTTGTCCTTCGATCTGATGCTCCTCACTTACAAAACGATTGGCTAAAGTATGACGAAGGTTGAAGTAAAATCCTTTGGCTCCCACCGGAAATTCATAGTTTTCCAAACCCTGTTTTTCTACTACAGTAAAGGCCGCATGGATTTGATTGGAGAAACCAACCTGGTAATTTCCCGGTGCGGCAGATTCACTGGTTTTGATGAGTGCTGAAGCTGCCGGATCTGTACCTAAATAAGGCTTGATCAGGATATTCCCGCCACTTCCCTGGCAGCCTACGCCCTCCACCCTGTTATGGGTAAACCCAAGGAATACTTTAGCTTTATATTCATAGCCCATATGCAGGTTAGGATAGGTTTGCGGGCCTATACTTAACATACTAAAAGGATAACTGGCCGAAGGTGACATTTGCCCGTGATCTCCTGAGGAGCCTAAAAAAACGTTGACGCCGGCAGACAGGCTTTTTTCAGCCTGCTGGGCATTAGCAGTTTGTGCGCGCAGAACGAAAGGAAAAAGAAGCAGGATAAAAAGGTAGTTCTTCATGTGTAAAAATATGGGCTGAATTTAACGATAAAAGGAGAAGAAACACCGTTCCTTCTCCTTTGTTACAATGATGATTAAAGATTAATATCCTGGATTCTGGTACATTTTTACCGGATCCAATTGATATTCGCTCAATGGTATAGGGAAATATCTGTCTTTTACCCCAAAGTTAGCTAGCTTTCCATTTCCAAAATTCAATGGATTTTTTGCCTGGAAGTAAGAAACCAGTTCTGGGGTAGTAAAGTTGCGGATCAGATCAAACCAGCGTTGATGCTCAAATGCCAGCTCTGATCTGCGCTCATGTAAGATCGCTAATTTTAAAGTAGGGAATTTCGTAGCATAAGTTGGATTTGTACTGGCTACTGCATATAATGGCATTCCCGCTCTTGCACGTACCATATCCAGGTATTGGATAGCTACAGCAGTGTTACCCTGATCGTTATTTACTTCGGCAAGCAATAAGATGATATCAGCATAACGCATCAGCGGCCAGTTATTTCCTCCGTAACCATTTACACCGGCAGCAGCACTGGCATCACGGTATTTGGTAATGAAATAATCAAAAACTGTAGGATTAGAAGCGAATTTATAGTTAAATGCTGCACGCGGATCACCTGCTTCGTATTCGTTAATTAAATCTTTTCTTAAATTTCCACCGGTACTGGTGGCAACTTTAAGTGAATTGATCGTTTCGCCCAGTGCCTGGTTATTCGCAGCAATAGATGAACTATAGTTGATGTCACCCTGTTTGTTTACAATCTCAAAGATCGCTTCCGGGTTGGTTGCTTTTTTAGTGACATCAAATACATCTGCATAAGGGATAGCAGATAAACTGGTAAAAGGACGCATGTTGTAACAAGCAGTCAGGTAAGTATTGGCATTGGTTAAGTTTTCTACTTTATTATCAGTTAACGTAGAAGCCATTGTTAAATAAACCTCTCCCAATAATCCATTCATAGCTGCTTTACCTATTAAACCAGCATTTGCACCGGTTTGCAGGTTGGGCAGGTCGCTGGTTAAAGCATCCTTTAAATCTGCAACAATCTGCGCATAAACAGCTGATTCTGGTTGTCTGTAAGTTTGGGCAGCTACTGCCGTTGCACTGTTTAATTGTGTGGTTACCAATGGTACTGCACCCCATTTTCTTACCAGGTGAAAGTACATTAAGGCTCTGATAAACTCAGCTTGGGCAATATATTCCTGTTTAACTGCCGCACTGGTAAAAGTTACGTTATTAATATTTGACGTAATCACATTACATTTTGAGATTAACGAATATAAATCTAACCAGTGTGCATTAATATAACTATTACTGGCAATTAATGAATAGTTTGCAAATTGAAAAGGTTCACCAGAGTTACTGCTGATATCATTTGTTCCAGTATCATCAGAATGCTGATCATTAAATAAAGAGCTGTTTTCTCCAAGGTTATTACCGCTTCTTAAACCAGCATAAAGACCATTCACAGCTAATGAAACGGCACTTTGTGTAGTGAAATAGTCTCCAACAGTTACAGCATTTGGATTGTTCTGCTCGATAAAGCTCTTCTTACATGAGGTAAATGAAACCAACGCAAGGGCGAATACGATTATTGTATATTTTTTCATCATTTTAGATATTTTATGAATGAATCTATCGTAATCACCACGATAGATTCATCGTTAAATTAGAATGTTACTTTAAGACCTAGACTGTATGTTCTTGCTAATGGATAACCTCCGTAATCTACACCTGGAGCCAAGTTTGCAGACGCATTACTACCAGTAGTATTTGTTCCTGTGTTATACTGATTATATTGATAATCTACATCAGGGTTATATCCTCTGTATTTGGTTAGTGTAAATGCATTAGATACTGCAGCATAGAACCTAATATTCTGCACTTTTAAACGTTGAGATATAGATTTAGGAATGGTGTACCCGGCACTAATTTCAGTTGCCCTCAAATAAGAACCATCCTGAATGTAAAAAGAAGAAAGTCTTGTACTATTACTTTGCGATCCCGCGCGTGATGGAGGGTAGTTTAATACATTTGGATCTGATTCGATAGCGTAGTTGTTACCTGAACCTTCGCCATTGTACAGGTAATAATCCTGACCGTCTAAGATTTTATTTCCATAAGATCCGTTGAATGCAGCACGGAAATCAAATGCCTTATAACTAGCATTTAAAGCAAATCCATAAGTAAACTTAGCATAAGGGCTTCCTATGATTTGACGATCAGCAGAGTTGATCACCCCATCATGGTTTAAATCCTCAAAGTATAAATCACCTACTTTTAAAGGAGTAGTAGAAAATGATGAGTTCGCTACTGTTTTAATGTTTTGTGCGGTTACTTGTCCGGCTACTTTATAACCATAGAACATACCTACCGGCTGACCTTGTTCAGTTATACTGGTGATATAAGAACGCTCGGCACCTGCGGTGTAGATTGTACTTGCACCACCCATGTTCAATACTTTATTGCGGTTAAAGGAAATATTTCCACTAATTCCGAAATTAAAGTCCTTGCTTTTGACCACTTTTCCATCCACCTGGAAATCAAACCCTTTATTCTGGATCTTGCTATCTTTTAAATTGGTCAGGATACTTGAAGTACCGGAAACCGCAGAAATTGGCTGGTTGAATAGTAAATTGTAAGATTCACTCAGGTAATAGTTAGCACTAAGAGATATACGACCTTTTAAAATGGTAATATCGGTTCCTAAGTTATATTGTGAAGTAGATTCCCATCCAAGGTTGGCATCCTGAATACTATTGGCATACTCTGCTGAGGCAACGGTGCCTGATCCAAATACTGCTCCTGTTGGTGAGGCAACGGTTTGTACAGATCTGTAATCAGGAATGTTATTGTTTCCACTTAAGCCCCAGCTCGCCCTGATTTTAACAGATGATTGTGCGCCTAAGAATTCGTTGTACCAGTGTTCCTGCGAAAGGCCCCATCCTGCAGATACTGAAGGGAATGTTCCCCATTTGTTATTAGGACCAAACCTTGATGAACCGTCTGTCCGTAAAGTACCTGCTAGGAAGTATCTGCTATCATAATTATAGCTCACACGACCGAAATAAGAAAGTAAAGTTGTTACTGTTTTAGCTGCAGAATTAAGGGTGAAAAAACTTGCGTCTGCACCTTTTGCACTAATTTCTTCAACATTATCACTGGTAAAACCTTTCGCTGTTACCCTGATTAAATCAGCAGTACTTTCTTGAGCAGAGTAACCGCCTATTACATCAAAATGGTGTTTGTTTATTGTTTTACCATAATTTAAAGTAAACTCGGCCAATTTATCTGTCTGCGTAAGGGTTTGTGCCACTGCATTGGCATCAGTTTGTGATTGGGTAGAAAAAGGAGGATTATTGGCACCATCACTCAAACTGGTTGGCTGGTACGAATCGTATTTTTCATTATACGTTTGTGCGCCTAAATTAGCTTTAAAAGTTAAACCTTTTAAGATATCATAAGTAGCAAAAGCATTATAAACACTTCTGTATCCAACTCTGTTGACTTTCATCTGCTGAACGGTAGCCAGTGGGTTTTCAATACCCTGAAAACCGTATTGGTTAGCCAGTGCATCCTGTCCATATTGGATCGGGTTACCACTCGCATCTATTGCAGGTAAAGTTGGAAGATATAATAAAGCAGACATCATTGGACTGAAACGACCTTCGCCTACTTCTTTATTGTTAGTTTGTGTATAAGATACGTTAGCACCTACTTTCATGCGGTCATTTACCTGTGCTTCAATGTTAGATCTGAAGTTGATCGTTTTACTCGCAGTGTTGGTTACGATACCATTATTATCCTGATAACCACTGCTTACAAAATATTTCACTTTATCAGTACCACCAGAAAAGGAAAGGTTATGACGCTGGAAGGCTGCGGAATTGTCATATAATACATCCTGCCAATCCGTATTGTACTGAGGTGCAATGGCACTCTGGGTAGCAAAGTTATACATGGATGTAGGAATACTCACAGCGCCTGAATTACCTACATTGGCAACCCTGGTGGCATTGTCATCAGAATACATCGAGTCATTCCAGGTTTTGCCTTTGGCAATCCACAAATCTTTATAAGAGTTGTTACGGGCAGAAATCACCAGATTCGTAAACTGGGTAGAATTCATCAATTTAATTTTCTTCTCTAACTGAGAAATACCAAACTGAACGTCATATTCAAACTTACCTTTACCATCTTTTCCTTTTTTGGTAGTAATTAAAACGACACCGCCAGAGGCTCTTGAACCATAGATCGCAGCAGAAGCCGCATCTTTTAGGATGTCTATGGATTCGATATCTTCAGAATTGATACTGATATTGTTTCCTGCGGGATAACCATCAATTACATACAATGGATCTGTACTTGCATTTAATGATCCTACACCACGAACGCGTATTTTCATTCCTGCATAAGGCGCACCGTCTGTTTGTGAAACCTGCACACCGGCAACTTTACCTACCAAAGCCTGACCAAGGGATGGAGTGGTTAAGTTTAAATCAGAAGCTTTTACACTGCTGATCGCACCTGTTACATCAGATTTTCTTACCGTTTGATAACCAATAGCCACTACTTCCTGCAGTGAATTACTTGACTCTTTCAAATGTACATTCACTACGCTCTGGTCTGTGATTAAAACTTCTGTTTTATCATAACCGATATAGTTAAAGCTCAAAGTTGATCCTGTAGAAGAACTGATCGAATATTTACCATTCTCATCAGTACCTACTTTTTTACCTGAAGTTTTATCTACTACTGTAACCCCCGGTAAAGGTTCGTCTTTAAAATCAATTACGATACCGTGTACCTGAATTTGTACTGCCGGTTTAACCGCTTTAACCGGAACTATTGCTATCTTAACATTTTTTTCAACATTGATGAGTACATGGCGGTCATCTACCTGGGAAATGGTGCCTTTATAATCTTTTAATAACTGGGTAAGAATTGAATAAACCGATTGAGCATTAACATCAATGGTAACTTTCTTCCGGGTATCGATTTTATTGTCGTAACCGATCAGGAAGTTCGATTTATTCTCAATGATTTTAAAAACCTCTTTTAAGGTAAGGTCTTTGGCATTAAATGAAATAGTAGTGTTTTTAATCGTTTGTGCTTCTGCAGCAAAACCCGGCTGGATTAGCTGAGAAATAAAGATCAGGGCCAGCACTAATTTCAGTGCTCCGGATCTAAGTCGCGGTTTGGCCTTTGATAAAAATTTGGTTGGATAGAATTTTTGCATTTTTGATTTAAATAAAAAATTAAAAGGAATTCGGTGTTTCAGGTGCTTTTCCCGCACCTGGTTTTCTTAAGCGCTGTTCTGTTTTACATCTTTTCAGATTTCATAGGGTTAATCATTACTGTTCTTCCTTTCATCATATAAGTGGTGTGTGTTAAATTGGATAATACGTTCAGCACTTTATCTGGCCGTTCGTTAATAAAGCTAAGTGTGTATTTTTTGGAGTCGTGGATTTTGGGGCTTAGGGTAATATCCAGGTTATACCAGCGGGCAATGGACCTGCTTATTTCTATATAGGTGGCATTATCAAAGTTCAGGTGATTGGTTCTCCACGAACTGATAGAATCCGAATTGACAATAGTCACAACATGACTGTCTTTCAATTTATTATAGACCAGCGATTGATTAATGGTCAGCCTTTTTGTATACAGCTCAGACTTGCCTGATAAAGAATTGGTCTCAACTTTAACAGATCCGCTGGCTACAGTGATCTGTACTTTATTTTCATCAGGATAAGCATTGATATTAAAGGAAGTTCCTATATCCGTGGTTTGTAATTTACCGGAATGAATAATAAAAGGCAGGGCAGCATTGTGATGTACATCAAAGAAGGCTTCACCGCTTAGTTTTACTTCTCTTCTCTGTTGTCCGAACCTGGAGGAAACATATACACTCGATCCTGAATTTAAAAAGATGGTAGTTCCGTCCGGAAGCGTGAATTGCTTTTTTTCTCCGTTGCGTGACCTGAATTCAGTATAGGTTTCGGGTACCTGGGTTTGTTGAACGAACTGATGATAGCTGTATAGCCCGGCTCCCATCAAAGTGACAAAAACTGCAGCAACCTGCAGCCAGCGAAGGTTAGGTTTACGTACCGGGCTGGATTCGGTCAGTATTGCCGCTATCCTTGTATCAAGGTCTTCGAAAACTTCTGTCTCCTGGTTACGGCTCAGCTTTCTTCCCTGCTGTCCATAATGGCTTTCAAACCATACCTCTACCAGTTCACGTTCTTCCGGAGTGGCTTTACCTGTTTGATACCGTTCAAATAATATTTTAATTCTGTTATTCAAGTGTTCGCTTTATTATAGCTCGTGCTCGAACACCGAATGTCCTTTAAGGAATTGTTAAGCTTACATTAGGTTTTTAACAACACTAAAACATTTTAGCATAAAAATCAAAAGCGCCAGCATTTCGGGATGTGTTTCCTTCAAACTTGACCTTAATCTTTTAAGGGCTTCAGAAATATTGTTACGTACGGTCTTTTCAGAGATATTAAGGATATCGGCTATTTCGCCATTTCTCTTGCCTTCGTTTTTACTCAGGTGATAACATTGGCGGGTGGTTTCAGGCAGCCTTTCTACCAGATGATTGATCTGATGGTACAACTCCCGTGCTATGGCACTATCCTCCGCAGAATGATCCAGCGTATTTAATCCTTCCAGCAGGATACCTTCATTCCTCATCTGAATGTGCTTTTTCCGAAAGGCAGAAACAACCTGGTTTCGTGCCACTATATAGAGGTAAGGTTTAAGGTCGCGGATGGATGACAGGGATTCTCTTTTGAGCCATAATTCCAGAAAAACCTCTTGTACTACATCTTTTGCATCATCCAGGTCTGGAATCCGCAAATTAACAACAGCAAAAACACCTTTTTTATGCAATTGATAAAGTTCGTGAAATGCTGCTGCATTACCTTCACTACTTTGCTGCAATAGTATTTGTTCTGGTAAGTTTCTCTCCATCATGATTATTCTTCAGCCTGAGCACCAGCAAAAGTAGGGTAACGGTGTGTGCAGGATGTGAATTTAATGTTAAGAAAAAGCGCACAAGGTTAATTTAACATTTACCTCGCACGTAAATTTATTGATTAAGGATCCATTGGTTCGTCAAAATCAATCTGAAGAGATACCGCCAAAGGATAAAATTCTAATTCAGTATCAGACAGTCGCTTGCCATTAGTATAAGGAACATAACCCAATTCCTTTTCACATCTTCCCGTCATCACCTGTGAGATATACATACTCTGAGATTTTGCAGTAGAAGTTATACAGGGTTTATCCATCGGGAAACCATAACGGTAAATCAACCGAACGCAGTTCCGCAAATTAGTAGTGGTATGACGGGCATGGGGCTCCATCAGTATGGCATATTCAGGAATATGAAGTGCCTGCATAAGGAATTTTTTCATTTCAGCAGCCTCATTATATTTTGTTTTATAAGGGTGTACACAGCCTCCGGAAACCATGATAAATGGTGCCATTCCCTGATGGTATTGCAGTGCTGCCAGACGGCACCGTAACATTCCTCCGGCACTGAGCTCCACATCTTTTTCTTCGGGCCCTTCTCCGGGTATCAGGATTAGGGTATAAGGATAATGGTTCCACTTCACTGAAGCAGCATAAGTTAAAGCCGCCTTGTTAACAGTTTCTGCCAGAGGTTCAAAGTCCCCCGCCCGGTTTCTTTCATTGATTTCAAGGGACTGTAAAGCAAAGAACATTGAAGGAGCATAAAAAAGCCCGTCTTTTTGTGTTTCACTTAATGCAAGTCCTGCGTTTAAGGAAACCATCTCGGGATAACTGCGTTCCTTTATATTAAAACCTATAGAATCTATTTGCGGATAATTTGGCTTCTCTCCCTCTGTATATACATTGATGGTATGGTTGATCGCTTTCGCATCCTGTTCCCATGCTTTGATCAGCAACTGTTTATCGCCCTGCCCGTTATATAGCTGGTAACAACCGGAAGGGATCAAATGCTGACCAACCAGTTTTCCCAATTCATTAGCAGGTTGATAAAGTTCACCCAGCCTGTTTCCGATCTGAATAATCTCTTCATTACTGAATTTAAATTTCTCCGCGCAATTGCGGAAATCTTTAGTATTACTTTTTACCGCAGCCAAAAGATCAGCCCGCTTATCTGCACTTAACTTAGATAATACAGGATCATGCTGCAGCATCGTTTTTAAACCTGGGAGTTCGCTAAACAAGGTAAGCAGGTAGTAGTTTTTAGACTGTACATAACTATATCCCCTGATTAAATGATAATGGCGATCTGGCAAATTTTTCTGCGAAAAACCAGTAGTGGAAAGCAGAAATAAAAACAAAAGAAGAGTAATGGATTTCATGCGCCTAAAATAACAAATGAACGTTAAGTCTGTGGTAATACACCATTAAATCCAAAAAATCTTGACCTTTTTAGCAAAATCGTTTTTTAAGCCAACAAATGGCCAATATGTTTTAGTTTATTAAATATTCATAATTCTAAAAAACATTTTAATAACTAACAAAATATTTTATTCTACCATTTTTGTTTCTTAAATTTAAAATATATCACTCACGCTCAAAACAAGCCTTTCATGTTATCCGATACTCACCTGTCCATTATTAAGGCAATGTACTTTAGTACGATGACCAGCTCTTTAGAAATTAGTAAAACAACTGGTGTTAGTATTCCTACGATTACCAAACACATTGAAGATCTGATTGCAGAGGGTTACATTGTTGAAAAGGGACTTGCATTGTCTCCTACGGGAAGAAGACCAATGGTTTATTCTTTGGTGGCCGACAAGCATTTTATTCTTTCTGTGGCAATGGATCAGTTTTATACACGAATGGTGATTGTAGATATGAACGGCAATTTTGTAACAGAAACTGTTGAAACGGCACTTAATCTTTATAACAACCCGCTAGCCCTGGATGACCTGATTAGTACTGTTAACCATTTTGTTGATCAGTCTGGCATCAAGAGAAGCAAGCTCATCGCCGCAGGTGTTTCGATGCCTGGTTTTATAGATGTGCAGGAAGGGAACAACCGCAGTTACCTCCTTACTACAGACAAGAGCCTTCGTGACACACTTACAGAACAGCTTGGTTTACCTGTATTTATTGACAATGACTCTAGTGTGATAGCCCTCGCGGAACTGAAATTTGGCATGGGTAAGGTTAAAAGCGAGATCATGGTGATCAACCTGAGCTGGGGTATAGGCTTAGGGATGATCATTTCCAATCAAATCTACAGAGGGTTCAGGGGATATGCCGGTGAGTTTAGTCATATTCCTATTTTTGATAACGACCAGATCTGCAGCTGTGGAAAAAGAAGCTGCCTGGAAACACAGGCTTCGCTGATCACTATCGAAAACAATGCAGCAGAAGAAATCCGTAATGGGGCATTTAGCAGTCTTAAGCTGGAAAATGATAAAGTAACGATCTCAGCAGTGATCGCAGAGGCCTTAAAAGGCGACTCCCTCTCTATAAAACTGATCTCTTTTGCAGGCTACCAGATTGGAAGGGCCATAGCCATCCTGATCCATATTCTAAATCCCGAAGTGATCGTCCTTAGTGGCCGCGCTACCAAAGCCGGAAAATTCTGGCTAGCCCCTGTACAACAGGCCATCAATGATTACAGCATTCCAATTTTAACTGAAGGTACAGATATCGTACTATCAAAAATGGGTTTTGACGCCCAACTGGCAGGATCGGCCGCCCTGGCTATTGATCACATCAGCAAAGAACTTTTTGTAAGACAAAAAACTGTCAAAGCATAAAATTTAAAACTATTCAGGCCTTCCCGGGGTTGTCTTTGCAGATTGCTTATCATTGAATCACAAAAATTAACCTGGCTGATGAAGAAATATATACACGTAGTAGAGGACAATGAGGATATCAGGTACATTGTAGAATTTTTCCTGTCGGATTACGACTATGAAGTACAGTTATCAGCAAATGTGAAAGACTTTATTTCGAGTATGCAGGGCCCCTTGCCCGACTTGTACCTTCTGGATGTAATGCTTCCTGACGGTAATGGATTAGAGATTTGCAAACATATTAAAACCAACGAACGCACCAAACATACCCCGGTTATTATTATGTCGGCCCATTCCAATGAAAACGAGGTAAGAACTGAGGGCTGCGCTGATGATTTTATCAGTAAACCTTTTGATCTTCATGACCTCGTTGCCAGAATTGAAAAACATCTTCATGGTCACCATTCATAATACCAGGTGATAGTAAGAATTATGTATTATTTTAGATGATTTATATCTAAAAAAAACAAAACTTCTTAAATTTCGTTCCACAAACTGATTGGTTATCGCACCGGCTAAAAATTGTGAATGATGACTATTTTATTCTTAAAATTAACTATATTAGATAATGTCCAAATTAATACAAATCATAGAAGATGATGAAGCTATCAGGGACGTGATAGAGTACATTTTACAGCAGTCTGAATATGATGTTACAGTAGCATCCAACGCCAAAGAATTTAAGGTGAACCTGTTTAATACCTTGCCTGATTTGATTTTGATGGATGTAAAACTTCCGGATGGAAATGGCATACAATTATGCAGGAAACTTAAACAAAGTCTGGACACCAGGCATATTCCTGTAATTATCATGTCTGCAAATGCTACAGCAGAAGAAAGCAGTAAAGAAGCTTATGCAGATGATTTTATTGCTAAACCTTTTGATCTGGATGAATTGCTAAAACGTATAGAAAAACAATTAGCTTAATCTACCGGCCTTATGAGCTACTATAAAATCGAAATTGAAGGTATTGTTTTCCAGGTGAAACGGTTATCACTAACCGTTCCCCTGTTTAAAGTAATGCATCACGATGGATTTATGGAGATCTATAAAAATCCCTCTTCAGGAACCTGGACTACTTTATTTAATTCCAGCTCCTATAACGACACCGAAGCTTTCCAGATTGGCCCGGAAATAGAAAACTATTACCGGCTGTTTATTTTACTGGCATTTCCTTCCGCCACTCCTATTTAACCGTTGCTGCCCAGGCATCCATTTTAGTTTCGAACACGCCTAAAGGCATAGAACCGTCTTTTAATACCTGGTTGTGAAACTCTGCCAGATTAAATTTAGCACCCAGTTCCTTTTCATACCTGTTTCTTAATTCACGGATCTTCATTGCCCCTGTTTTATAACCCAGGGCCTGTGCAGGTATACCCATATAACGCTCTATTTCTGAAGTAGCATATTCTTTGCTGAGTGCCTCATTGTCCATCATATACTGGATTGCCTGTTCCCTGGTCATGTTTTTTGTATGTATGGCCACATCCACTACCAAACGCACTGCCCGCAGCATTTCATCACCCAAAGCCCCCATATGCTGGTACGGATCGGTATACAAGCCCAGCTCTTTACCTAAAGATTCACAATACAGCGCCCATCCTTCTATGTAGGCATTATGCCCACCGAAACGACGGAAATTCGGTAATGAAGTATTTTCCTGGGTTAACGAGATCTGGTAATGATGACCGGGAATAGCTTCATGAAGAAACAAAGATTCCATTCCCGAGGTGGTATTGAATTTGGTAGCATCAAGGATTGGTACATAAAAAATTCCCGGACGTTTACCATCTGCTGATCCCTGGTTATATTCTGCACTGGCCGAAGCTGCGCGGAAAGCCTCTGTCTGACGGATTTCAAATGGCGTTTTAGGCACATGGGTGAACATCTTTTTAAGGTTCGGCTCCATGCGTTTGTGAATATTGTCAAATGCTGCCAATATCAGCGCCGGTGTTTTATAGGGCGTAAACTTAGGGTCCGTTTTCATGTATTCAAAAAAGGCCTGCAGATTTCCCTTAAAACCGGTTGCAGTTTTTATACTGTCCATCAGCCCATGTATACGGGCAACTTCCTTTAAACCTGTCTGATAAATTTCTTCAGGAGTTTTTGTTGTAGTGGTTTGCTGTTTGACCAGGTAAGTATACATGGCTGTCCCGCCTGGCATAGACGAATACCCGGAAGTAGTCCTGGCTTTTGGCAGGTACTCGTTCTTTAAGAAATTACCAAGTTTTTTATACGTAGGAACGATCACGTTTAGAATAGCTTCGCTATAAGCTGTAGTGAATTTTTGCTTATCTGTTGCTGAAAATGATTTTGGAAGACTATCAATCGGGCCATAGAAAAGGCTTTTCTTAGGGTCGGTCACTACCATACCCAGCATCTGAGGGTACATCTTTACCACCAGGGCTTTAGGCAGAACGATACCGGCGGCGGCACCTTTTTTGAAGTTTCCAATAGCAGTATCTGCCCATACCGAAAATGCGGTAAGCCGTTTTAGCCAGTTATTATAATCTTTTACGGTTTTGAATGGCTGTGCACCTGTACCAGATCCTAACTGCCCCATAGTTAATGGCAATGCGAACATCTGGTTAAAAGGAAGATATTCGAAATGGTAATTGAAACCTTCAAGACTTGTTTCCAGCTCGTCTTTTAAAATATTAAAAGATAATTTATCATTTTCACTAAGCTGTTCAGGATTGTATTTGGTTAAACTGTCCAGGTATTGCTGGTCAAATTTTTTGAACGATTGAATATAGGCAACAGAACCATCATTAGGCAACAGGTCATTATACCTGTTATCACCATTGTAAGTAGCTGTAAATGGATTTAATTTTAAATAATCCTCGTAATATTGTGCGCATAACTTATTGAACTGTGCATTTCCAGTGGCCGCTGTGCCTTTGTCTTTTTGTTTACATCCTACTACAGCGCCCATTACAATCAGGGCAAGAGCTATTCGTTTCATATTTTTGATTCCTGTTTTTACGAAATGAAGATAGGATTTTTTTTCTATTCAACGAGGGTATTGAACCGGGATTCAATATGGTGCCTGGCATGCTGCTGAAAATCTTCCGGTGAAGTGCCTGTCTGTTTTTTAAAGAACCTGCTGAAATAAGGACGATCGGTAAAGCCCAGGTCGTAGGCAATTTCTTTCAATGTATATTCACTATGGATGATCTTCCTTTTAGCTTCCATGATGATCCTGTCGTGAATCAGCTGCATCCCTGTTTTATCGAGTTTTTCCTTTAAGATCTGGTTAAGGCGCTTGGAACTGATACCTAGCGCAGAAGCATAGAATTCTGCATTACGTTCCTGCTGATAATTTTCTTCCAGCAGCATCATAAATTCATACACTCTTTTCTGGTTCACATCCTGTGCCGTAAATACATGTTCTTTAATGCGGATCAGCTTAAGGAGGAAAACTTTAAGCAATGCTTTTAGAATAAAGAAGCTGTTGGATGGCTTGCTGTATTCTTCTTCCAGCAGCGGATAGATCTTTCCTAGCTCTTCTGCATTTTCTATACTAAGCGGCAGGCAGGAAAATTCTCCCTGTATATTAAAGATCTTGAAAATATCCAGGTAAAATTCCTTATCGCCCTCCTCCAGGAAATCCCTTTTAAAGGATAACAATATTCCATTTTTACCTGCTTTATTTAACTGGTGAACCCGATAGGGAGGTATCAGGTAAATCCAGTCGCCCCGCCCGTGTTCTTCTTCTTCTCTAATTGCATGTAATGGAAGTTCATTCTGTAACCATACGATCTCAAAAAAATCTTTCCGCCCCGGATCATTCAGGTAACTTGGGGGGCAATTCTCCAGGTTCCGGATATAGATCAATGAGGTTTCCAATCCCAGGCTTGTATTTTTTTCCATTGTCCAAATATACTTTATCCTAAATGATCGTATTGGACGATCAGGAAATTGAGGTGTATTTATTGCCAATCTCTGTTTTTTTATGTCATTACTGTGATCTTAAGCCAAACTTTTTCCTTAAAGTCCCATAGAATGCGCATATAGTATAACGCAGCCGGCAGCGGTTAAGGCTACCTTTGAAGCCATGAGTGATCAGCAACTTCAAGATACGGCTGCCGGGTTAAAAGCTAACCTGGACCTGATCTTAAAAGAAAATATAAAACTATCAGAACAGCTTGATTTTAATCAGCTCGCTTTGTTGATTCCCTATATTCAGCAGGCCGACCGTATATTTCTGGCTGGCGCAGGCCGCTCCGGTTTGGCTTTACGTTCCGCTGCAATGCGGCTGATGCATTTTGGCCTCACCGTATTTGTTGCCGGGGAAACTACTACACCGGCTATCCGCAATGGCGATCTGCTGATTACTGCTTCCGGATCTGGCACTACCAGTACCATTGTTAAAGCCGCAGAAAAAGCTGTCACTGCAGGTGCACAGGTAGTTTCTTTTTCTACAGGCACAGAATCACCACTGGCTAAACTTTCCGCTGCGGTAATGGTGCTTCCCGCAGCACAAAAAGAAGATCATGGTAAAACCATTTCGGCACAATATGCAGGAAGTTTATTTGAACAGGCCCTGCTTTTATTAACAGACGCTGTTTTTCAAACGATGTGGGATGCAGACGGAACGCCCGCAGAAGAATTATGGAAAAGACATGCCAACCTGGAATAATCCAATAGCTTACAATTACATAAAAAATAAAAACAAAATCATGGCAAAATTACAAGTCGCAATAGATCTGTTAACCACTAAAGACGCATTGGCGTTAGTTGCAAAAATCGCCCCTTATATTGACATTATTGAACTGGGTACCCCTCTGATCAAACAGGAAGGTCTTGCTGTAGTAACAGCAATGAAACAGGCACATCCGGATAAACTGGTTTTTGCTGATATGAAAACTATGGATGCAGGAGAATTAGAAGCAGATATCGCTTTTAAAGCTGGTGCCGACCTGGTAACTGTTCTGGGGGCTGCAGGTGATGCAACAATTATAGGTGCAATCAAAGCTGCTAAAGCACATGGAAAAGGTATCGTAGTTGATACGATCGGAGTAGCCGACCGTGTTAAACGTGCACAGGAAGTCACCAAATTGGGTGCTGAATTTGTAGAATTACACGCAGGTTTAGATGAACAATGGACAGCAGGCTATTCTATCCAGGTGTTAATTGATGAAGCGGCAAGCGCAGGCGTACCTGTTTCTATAGCTGGTGGAGTAAACATCAACAATGTAGCCGCTGTGATTAAAGCAGGCGCTATTGTAGCCGTTGCCGGTGCTGCAATCTACGGTGCAGAAGATCCTGCTGCCGCAGCTAAAGCATTGCGTGAAGCAATTGATGCGGTATAATAAGTAGCAATAGTATTACAAAGGAGGATTAGACGATAGAAACGTCAATCCTCCTTTGTGTTGGAACAATATTTGCAGATAAATAAAAAATAATGGCCAAATTTAACAACATATGACCAAAAGAATCCACGTATTGGAAGATGATAGCGATATCAGGTATATTATAGAGTATTTGCTAAAAGATGAGGGTTATGAACTTCAGCTTTCTTCATCAGTAAGTGAACTAAAAAACAAACTCCGGGACGCTTTGCCCGATCTGTTTATCATTGACGTCATGCTGCCTGATGGTAATGGTATAGAAATTTGCGACGACCTAAAAAATGATATGTTTACCAAACATATTCCCGTTATTGTGATGTCTGCAAATCCAAGAAGTAAGCAGATGAGCTCACAGGCTTGTGCGGATGATTATATCAGCAAGCCATTTGACCTGGATGATGTAGTGAAAAGGATCAATAACCTGTTGAATAAAAAGAAGGTTTAACCCAATTTTTATTTCAGATATTTTAACATCAGACCGGCTGTACGGGCCGAAGCACCGGGCTCTCCCATTACCCCTGCTAAATCATTATAGTCTTCCATCATCATCATTCTTTTTGGTCCTGATACTAATCCTACAAGTTCATCAGTAATATTAATTGTATTACAGTCGTTCTGGATCAGCTCGGTTACCACCTCCCTGTTCATGATCAGGTTAACCAATGAAATAAATTTAATATTGACCAGCATCCTGGCAATAGCAATAGAAATAGCCCCTCCTTTATAAACTACTACCTGTGGTACCTTAAATAAGGCAGTTTCCAGCGTAGCTGTACCTGAAGCCACAACGGCAGTGCTGGCAACATGTAACAGATCGTAAGTCTGGCCAAATACCAGTTTTACATTTTTTGCCCCGATAAACTGCTGGTAATAGACAACAGGGAAGCTCGGCGCCCCGGCTACTACAAATACATGATCAGGGAAACTTTCTATCACGCTCAGCATCACAGGTAACAACCTTTCTATTTCCTGTTTCCGGCTTCCCGGCAGCAGCGCAATAATTTCTGTATCGCCCAGATTGTTCTTCTGCCTGAAATCTTCATTCGGTACAAAAGCTGATTTTTCATCCAGCAAAGGATTGCCCACATAGTCTACTTCCATCCCCCATTCCCGATAAAAATCTACCTCAAAAGGAAGGATACAGAACATTTTGTCGACTATCATTTTTATTTTGAGGACCCTTTTCTGGTTCCATGCCCACACCTTAGGAGAGATATAATAGAACACTTTTATCCCTTTTTCTTTGGCAAAAGCGGCAATCTTTGCGTTAAAGCCAAAATAATCAATCAGGATGAGCACATCAGGTGCATAGGCCTGAATATCTGCCTTACAGGTTTTCATGTTCCTCAGGATCGTTTGCAGGTTGAGCACTACCTCGGTAAAACCCATAAAGGCCAGTTCCGAATAATGTTTAGCCAGATCTCCCCCTTCGGCTTTCATTTTATCGCCGCCAAAGTACCTGAATGATGCTTTTGCGTCCTTCTCTTTCAGCGCCTTCATTAAGTTAGCTCCATGGAGATCGCCCGAGGCTTCCCCTGCTACAAGGTAGTACTTCATGGCTTTGATATTTTATAAACAAAGAAAAGCAGCGCCCAGATAAAGGTGGCACTTAAAACTCCCCGGCCTGTATTTTCCTGGTTAACCTTAAAAAAGTATTTCAGCAGTAAGGCATTAACCGCGATACAGCCAATCAGCAGCAGATCTGCCTTAGCCAGCATCGCCACCCTGTGCATGATAAACCATACTATAGCCAGCAGTGCGCCAGGAACAAAAATACCTATGCCAAAGCCCGACCAAACGCTATCCTGAATTCTTTTAATCATTAAATGTCCATGAATTTAATACCGGAATAGCGTGATGTGCGGTCAGATCAAACTGAACAGGAACTACAGAGACAAATCCATTATCCAGGGCCCAAACATCAGTATCTTCTCCCTTATCGTTATTTTGAAATACCCCCGTTAGCCAATAATATGGACGTCCGTAAGGGTCTTTACGTTCATCAAATTCTTCAGCCCATTTTGCATTGGCCTGACGGCATATTTTTATTCCTTTTAACCCCGGTCCCTTTGGAAAATTGACATTCAGCAGCGTAGCCTGTGGCAAGCCATTTTCCAGTACCTGACGGGCAATTTTAGTAACAAACTTTAAGCAATGACTAAAGTCAGCTTCTTCACTATAATCATCCAGCGAAAAACCAATTGACGGAATACCCTCAATTGCCCCTTCAACAGCAGCAGACATGGTTCCTGAATAAATGACATTGATGGAATTGTTCAATCCGTGGTTGATCCCTGAAACACACAGGTCAGGTTTTTTACCTTTAAATATTTTGTTGACAGCCAATTTTACACAGTCAACCGGCGTACCCGAACACTTGTACATTTCTACACCTTCATACAGATGCACGGTATCAAAACGCAGTGGTTTTCCGATAGTGATGGCATGTCCCATGCCAGACTGAGGCCCATCGGGCGCTACTACAACTACGTTTCCCAGTTCTTTAACTGCTTCAATCAGATTTCTTATACCCGGTGCAGTTACACCATCATCGTTTACCACTAAAATATTGGGTTTGGAGTGATCTCTCTTCATAAGGGTAAAAGTACAAGATAATAGGTCAATATTGTGAAAAATTCATATTTCAAAAGTATATTTGAAGATAACTTATTTAATGAGAAGCCGTAATGATGTTAACTGAAATAGCAATATGTAACAGTTAGCGAATTACATTAAACCTAATTACAACCAAATGAAGAAAAATTTACTAATGCTCTCCTGTTTTCTATTTTCCGGGTCGGCACTGTTCGCACAAAACAGTTATCAGTGGAAAACAGCCAGTTCTGCAGGTTATACTTACAAGTATGTAACCAACGACCCTACCCAATCACGTTTTTACACGCTAAAAAACGGATTAACAGTAATCCTTTCCGAGAATGCCAAGGAACCGAGTATTGAATACCGTATGGCCGTAAGGGCAGGTAGTAATACCGATCCCAGAACGTCTACCGGACTGGCCCATTACCTGGAACACTTGTTGTTTAAAGGGACCGACCGTTTTGGAACGATGGATTACGCTAAAGAAAAACCATATCTGGATAAAATAGAAGCGCTGTATGAGAAATATCACGCCACTACAGATCCGGTAAAACGCAAAGAGATCTACGCAGAAATCGACAAAACTTCGGGCGAAGCCTCTAACTATTCTATCGCCAATGAGTATGATAAAATGATGAAGTCGATCGGCGGACAGTCAACCAATGCACACACCTGGTATGAGGAAACGATTTATAATGAAGATTTCCCTTCCAATAACACAGATAAATTCCTGGCCCTGCAGGCCGAACGTTTCCGCAACCCGGTGTTCCGTATTTTCCATACCGAACTGGAAGCTGTTTATGAGGAAAAAAACCGCGGACTGGATAATGATGCTGCAAAGGTAGGTGAGAAAATGAACGCCCTGCTTTTCCCTACGCATAACTATGGTCAGCAAACCACCATTGGTACCATTGAACATTTAAAAAACCCTTCATTGGTAGAAATCAGAAAGTTCTATAACAAATATTATGTGCCTAACAATATGGCCATTGTTTTATCAGGTGATTTTAAAGCCGATGAAATGATTAAAAAGGTAGATGCAGATTTCTCTTATATGCAGCCTAAACCTTTTGCACCTTATAGTCCTGCACCTGAAAAACCACTGACCAAGATTCAGGTAGCCGATATTTACGGCCCCAGTGCAGAGTCTGTAAGAATAGGTTACAGAGGTTATGCAGAAACTACCAGGCAAAGCCTTCTGCTGGACTTAATGTCGAGCATCCTGGCCAATGGCAAAGCTGGTTTGATGGACATCAACCTGAATAAAAAACAAATGGTACTGAGCTCAGCAGCCGGTTATCAGCAAATGAAAGATTATGGAATTTTCATTTTAACGGCCCAGCCTAAACAAGGACAAACACTGGAAGAAGCGAAACAACTGCTGATGGATCAAATCACGCTATTGAAAAAAGGTGATTTTGATGAAAGCCTGATCAAAGCTACAGTAGCCAATACCAAACTGGCCCTGCTGGAAGCTTTTGATAAAAACGACTTCCGCGTAGAAACAGTAGCCAATGAGTTTATCCTGAACCGCGGTACGAAATGGGACAAAGACCTGAATAGTAATGATGAAATGGCCAGGGTGACCAAAAAAGAAGTAGTGGATTTCGCCAATCAGTTCTTTAAGGATGATTACGTAGTGATCTTAAAACACAAAGGTGAAGACAAAAGCATCATTAAGGTTGAAAAACCCGCTATTACAGCGGTAAAAACCAATGCTAACGAAACTTCAGCATTCACAAAAAACCTGCTGGGAATACCTTCTAAACCTATAGAAGCCAAATTCCTGGATTATGCTAAAGACCTGAATTTCGGTAAAGCAGGTATCGCTGATGTAGTAACCGTTCAAAATAAGAATAACAGTATTTTCAACCTCAGCTACCGCTTTGAAATGGGTGCATGGAACAATAAACTGGCACCTTATGCAGCCAGGTACCTTACCTATTTAAGTACAGATAAATATACTGCAGAAGAGATCAGCAAGCAATTTTATAACATTGCCTGTACCTATACTTTTACAGTAACCAATGACGTAACTACCATAAATATCAGCGGACTGCAGGAGAATTTTGATCAGGCTGTTAATCTGGTAGAACATGTTTTTGCCAATTGCAAAGCCAATGAGCATGCGCTGGAAGAGTTAAAAAGCAGTACATTAAAACTTAGGGAAAACAATAAATTGAACAAGGGGGCTATTTTAAACGGTTTAACCAGCTATGCACAATTCGGCCCGCAAAACCCTTCTAATTTTGTATTGTCTAATGACGAAGTGAAACAAATGACATCTGCTCAATTGCTGGATATCATTCACCACCTGAAAGAATACAAACACACGATCAATTATTACGGTCCTGAAACACTGGATGCTTTTAGTAAGGACATCACAAAAGTACATGTGCTGCCAGCAGCATTTACAGAAGCAGCACCGGCACAACATTTCAACTATATGGCGAATACAGACAACCAGGTTTATTTTGCCAACTACGATATGGTGCAGTCAGAGATTCGCTGGGTAAGGAACAATGGTGCTTATGATCCTGCATTGGGTGCGAAGATCGACCTGTTTAACAATTATTTCGGCGGCGGTATGGGCTCTGTTGTTTTCCAGACCATCAGGGAATCTAAGGCACTGGCCTATTCCACATTTGCCGTTTTTGTTAGCCCGGATAAAAAAGACAAAGATTATACGCTGATAGCTTATGTAGGAAGCCAGGCTGATAAAATGACTGATGCCGTAGGCGCCATGAACGAGTTGCTGAATGTATTGCCAGAATCTGAAAAGAACTTTGTTTCGTCCAGATCTAATGCGATGAATTCAATCGAAACTTCCAGGATCACCAAAAACGATATTATTCTTCATTATTATGCAGATAAAAGACTGGGACTGGATCATGAAGCAAGAATGGATGAATACAATGGTTTAAAACCGCTCACCTTTACTGACATCAAAACTTTCCATGATGAAAGGGTAGCTAATAAACCATACAATTATTGTATTGTGGCTTCTGATAAAAAAGTAAAAACAGAAGACCTGCAGAAATTCGGCAAGCTGAATACGCTTACACTGGAGCAGATATTCGGTTATTAAGATAGCTGTCTATCACATAAAAAAAGCGATCCCGGCCAAGGCCAGGATCGCTTTTTTTATGTGATGTGGTAAAGGCTTACAAAGATTTCAGCCAATGGATCAACTCATCACGGCTTTTACCCGTTTTTTGTTGTAATTTTCCATAAAGCTCATCATCCTTACCTTCTTCATGTGTCAAATCATCTTCGGTAAGGTCGCCATAAGCTTGTTTAACTTTACCTTTTATTTCGTTCCATTTTCCTTTTAATTCTAAATTATCCATGATCGTATGTTTTTTTATGAGTAGTCTGATAAAAACACAGCAGCATAAAAATTGTTTTTGATACAACCAAAGGCTGATTAAAATTTAAGGACAATGACTATAATTTTTTAGCAGCGGTAATGATCTCTTCTACTACCGTCGGATCCAGCAGCGTACTGATATCTCCAAGGTTCTCCGTATCGCCCTCGGCAATTTTCCTCAGGATACGACGCATGATTTTTCCGGAACGTGTTTTTGGCAATCCGGTTACAAATAAAATTTTATCCGGTTTGGCAATCGCACCGATCACACGGGTAACTGTTTGCAGGATATCTTTTTTAGTCAGCTCAGATTCACTATGCAGCTTAGGATAGATCACAAAGGCATAGATTCCCTGTCCTTTGATCTCATGCGGATAACCTACCACGGCACTTTCAACCACCCCGGCATGCATGTTAATCGCATTTTCCACTTCGGCTGTGCCAATACGGTGTCCTGAAACGTTGATCACATCATCTACCCTTCCGGTTATTTTATAATAACCATCTTCATCCCTCATACAACCATCACCTGTAAAATAGAGGTTTGGATAAGTAGAAAAATAGGTTTGCTTACAGCGTTCATGATCGCCATAAGTTGTCCTCAGCATGCCTGGCCATGGGAACTTGATGCATAGGTTTCCATTTACCCCATTCCCTTCAATTTCATTACCCTGTTCATCCACCAGGATAGGCTGGATACCAGGCAAAGGCAGTGTTGCACAGGCAGGTTTTAATGGTGTAACAAAAGCAATCGGAGAAATCATCAGCCCCCCGGTTTCAGTTTGCCACCAGGTATCTACTATAGGGCAGTTTTTATGTCCTACCTCTTCATCAAACCAGTGCCATGCTTCTTCGTTGATCGGTTCTCCTACAGAGCCCAGCACCCTTAAGCTGCTCAGGTCGATACCTTCCAGCGGTTCTTTACCATAACTCATTAAGGAGCGGATAGCTGTTGGTGCAGTATATAAAATATTAACTTTATGTTTTTCTACTACTTCCCATAACCTTGAAGGTGTAGGATAAGTAGGTACTCCTTCAAACATCAATGTAGTGGCTCCTTGTGACAGAGGCCCGTAAACGATATAAGAGTGACCAGTGATCCAGCCAATATCAGCTGTACAGAAGAACACTTCTCCCGGCTGGTAATTAAACGCATTGGAGAAGGTATAACCGGCATAAACCATATAACCTCCAACCGTATGTACCACGCCTTTAGGTTTGCCCGTAGAGCCGGAAGTATATAAGATAAACAGCATATCTTCCGCATCCATCATTTCAGGGGGACAGTTGGTATCTACGAGTTTTATTTCATCTTCAAACCACAAATCGCGACCTTTTAACATCGATACTGGTGTACGCGTATGGGTCAGTACAATCACTTTTTCTACAGTAGGGCAGCCGATCAGCGCATCATCGATCACGTCTTTCAGCTGTATCTGCTTATTACCACGGAACGAACCATCAGCGGTGATCACCAGCTTACAGGCAGAATCGTTGATCCTGTCGGCAATAGACTTGGCAGAAAAACCACCGAAGATCACGGAGTGCACCGCACCAATACGGGCACAGGCCAGTACGGCAACAGCCAGTTCTGGTACCATAGGCATATAGATACAGATACGGTCGCCTTTTACCACGCCATTTTTCTTCAGCACATTGGCAAAACGGCAAACCTGCTCATGAAGGATTTTATAAGTTAAGGTTACGCTCGGCTTCTCAGGATCATTGGATTCCCAGATGATTGCAGGCGTATCGCCATTTTCTGCCAGGTGGCGGTCCAGACAGTTTTCAGTAATATTTAATTTTGCCCCTTCAAACCATTTGATATTAGGCTCGGTGAAATTCCAGGACAATACTTTGTCCCACTTCTTTTTCCATAGAAAATTTTCAGCTATTCCGGCCCAGAATTGTTCTGGCCATTCCACACTGAAACGATACGTTTGCTCATACTCGGTTAAAGACTTGATTTGCATAAAACTTGTTAATTTGGAGATACTATAATAGTCAAATATATAGGAATGCAATCTATAAAAATCATTCTTATTGCAAAATTATTAACAGATCTGTTGCAGATAATTAGTGGCATAGGAAGATCTAAACGCGATAAGGCTTATATTTGCGCTGCGTTTACACGAAATTGCATTCAGACAGCTGGCTGATTTTATATTATTTTGAAAAATAATCGCATGTAGTATTGATCGTTACAATTATTTTAGTGATATTTGCACACTCTTAAAAAATTAAGCGAAGAACAATTTAAAATATATATTAAGGCATGTCTAGAGTTTGTGATTTAACCGGAAAAAAGGCAATGAGTGGTTTTAATGTTTCTCATTCAAACACTAAAACTAAACGTAAGTTTTATCCCAACTTACAACTTCAGAAATTTTATATTCCTGATGAAGACCGTTGGATAACACTGAAAGTTTCTACTTCAGCTATTAAAACCATCAATAAGATTGGTATTACTGAAGCGATCAACCGTTTCGTTAAAAAAGGATTTTTGTAAAAAACATTGTTGATGTGAAATCAACTAAAATAATAAAAAGATGGCAAAAAAAGGTAACAGAGTACAAGTTATTCTAGAATGTACAGAGCATAAAACTAGCGGCATGCCTGGTATGTCTAGATATATCTCTACAAAAAACCGTAAAAACACTACAGAGAGATTAGAATTGAAAAAATTCAATCCAGTGTTGAAAAAAGTAACTGTACATAAAGAAATTAAGTAATAACTTTCAATCTATTTAGATCATGGCAAAAAAGGTAGTTGCAACCCTAAAAACGGGTAAAGGTAAAGAATATTCAAAAGTTATCACGATGACAAAATCACCTAAATCAGGTGCTTACTCTTTCAAAGAAGTTATCGTTCATAACGATCACGTTAACGATGCTATTACTGATCCTCAAGGTAAGTAATTTTAATATTTAATCATATTAAAGCCGTCCCTTCATTCTGGGAGGGCTTTTTTTGTTTTCATCTACATTTCTATGGGATTATTTGATTTTTTCAAGAAAAAGGAAACTGCTCCTGAGGCCCAGGAAGCATTAAACAAAGGTTTAGAGAAAACTAAAGAAGGATTCCTGAGCAAAATCACCAAAGCTGTTGCCGGAAAGTCGACAGTAGACGATGATGTACTCGATAATCTGGAGGAAGTTCTCGTTACTTCCGACGTAGGCGTAACTACTACACTGAAGATCATTGAGCGGATACAGGAAAGGGTAGCCAGGGATAAATATTTATCTACTTCCCAGCTGAATGTCCTGCTCCGCGATGAGATCCAGCTGCTGCTGGCTGAGAATAACAGTAATGATTTTCGCAGCTTTGAGTATGGCGACCATAAACCTTATGTGATCATGGTAGTCGGTGTAAATGGCGTAGGTAAAACTACTACCATTGGCAAACTGGCCTACAAGCTGAAAGCAGAAGGGCTGAAAGTAGTACTGGGCGCCGCCGATACTTTCAGGGCTGCCGCCGTAGAACAGATCAAGTTATGGGGCGAACGTATTGATGTACGCGTAGTTGCACAGGCAATGGGTTCAGATCCTGCTTCGGTAGCCTTTGACACCATACAATCTGCCGTAGCCAATGGCGACGATGTAGTGATTATCGACACCGCAGGACGTCTGCATAATAAGATCGGACTGATGAATGAGCTGGGCAAGATCAAAAAAGTGATGGAGAAGGTAATTCCCGGTGCACCACATGAGATCTTACTCGTACTAGACGGTTCCACAGGTCAAAATGCGTTTGAACAATGCAAACAGTTTACTGAAGCTACAGACGTAAATGCATTAGCGATTACCAAACTGGACGGCACGGCCAAAGGCGGTGTAGTGATCGGTATTTCCGACCAGTTTAAGATCCCCGTTAAGTACATCGGGGTTGGTGAAGGTGTAAACGACCTTCAATTATTTGATAAAAAAGCTTTTGTCGACGGCCTGTTTAAATAGGTTGTCAGTTTAAAGCATATATACATACAACATGAACACAAAAACCACTTCCAGAATTATACCTGTTAAAAAACCTAAGATCAATGTAATTACCCTGGGCTGTTCCAAGAATATTTATGATTCCGAAGTTTTAATGGGGCAACTGAAAGGAAACAATTTAAACGTGGTTCATGAGGCTAACGATATCAATAAAGACGATATCATCGTGATCAATACCTGCGGTTTTATCGACAATGCCAAACAGGAATCTATTGATACGATCCTTCAATACAGCCAGCTGAAAGAAGCTGGAAAAGTAAGCAAAGTAATCGTTACCGGATGTCTTTCTGAACGTTATAAACCAGAACTGGAAGCAGAGATCACCAATGTGGATGCTTTTTTTGGAACGAACGACCTGCAGAATATTTTACATTCCCTGGGCGCAAATTACAAGCACGAGCTGATTGGAGAAAGGTTACTGACCACGCCTTCACATTTTGCTTATTTTAAAATTGCCGAAGGCTGCAACCGCCCCTGTTCTTTCTGCGCCATTCCGCTGATGCGTGGTAAACACGTTTCTACGGAAATGGAAGCATTGGTACATGAAGCTAAAATATTGGCTGCCAACGGAACAAAGGAGCTGATCCTGATTGCACAGGACCTTACTTATTACGGACTGGATATTTATGGTAAACGTAACCTGGATGAGTTGTTGAGACGCTTGTCTGATATCAATGGTATTGAGTGGATCAGGTTACAGTATGCCTATCCTTCAGGATTCCCTATGGAGATCCTGGATGCGATGAATGAACGCGAGAATATCTGCAAGTATCTGGATATGCCTTTACAGCACATTACAGATAATATGCTGAAGTCTATGCGCCGCGGCATTACCAAACAAAAAACAATTGATATCGTAAACCAGATCAGGGATAAAGTTCCCGGCATCGCTATGCGTACTACGCTGATCTGTGGTTATCCTGGTGAAACAGAGAAAGATTTCGAAGAAATGCTGCGCTGGGTAGAAGATACACGTTTTGACCGGTTAGGTTGTTTTACCTATTCCCACGAAGAGAAAACACATGCACACGATCTGGTAGATGATGTGCCTGATGAAGTAAAACAGGAACGCGTAGATGCAATCATGGAGTTACAACAGGGAATATCTTTTGATATTAACCAGGAAAAAGTAGGTAATACCTACAAAGTACTGATAGACCGTAAAGAGGGAGATTTCTTTATCGGACGTACAGAATATGATTCTCCTGAAGTAGATAACGAGGTTCTGATCGATGCCGCTACAGGTTACGCTGCCAATGGAAGCTTTGTCCAGGTAAAGATCGACCGTGCTGAAGACTTTGACCTATATGGACAGATTGTAAAATAAAATTGCTGTTTGAGGAATTGTAGATTATTAACTTAATTTCGTGCCAAATGCAGGCCAAGTACATCTCTTATCAGCAAACACATTCTTTCTCATCGGTTGTATTGGATTACATAGATGAAAAAGATAACCTGGAGTCTTTTTATAAGTACTCCCCTTCTATTCAGGGTTTTGAAAAGGCAGTTAAAGAACGAAAGTTCTCTGGCGACAGAAAGCTGCTTGTTACCACCCTGCAAAGACAATATGCGCAGCTGAACCCTTCAGCTTTAACAGCAGAAAACATCAACCTATTAGCTGATGACCGTACGTTTACGATCACTACCGGTCATCAGCTCAATATATTTACCGGCCCGCTTTATTTTATCTATAAGATCGTTACGGCGATTAAACTGGCTGCCGATCTTAAACAGCAATTTCCTGATTACAATTTCGTGCCGGTTTACTGGATGGCGACTGAAGATCACGATTTTGAAGAGATCAACCATGTAAAGGTAGAAGATAAAATGCTCACCTGGAAAACCAACGCTGCGGGAGCCACCGGCAGGTTAAACCCATCAGATATAACTGAGGCTTTAGTTGGTTATAAAGGTTATCTGGGAATCAGTGAAAATGGCGCGGCCTTTTCTGCACTGGTAGAGAAAGCCTACACTAATCACGATACACTGGCCGATGCAACCCGCGAACTGGTAGACGCACTGTTTGGCAAAAAAGGGTTGGTTTGTGTAGATGCAGATGATGCCGCTTTAAAAGCACAGTTTGCCCCAATCATCTACCGCGATATCGTTGAACGGCATAGTTTCGAGCAAATCACTAAAAGCAGTGCATTGCTGGAGGAGCATGGTTATAAACCACAGGTAAATCCAAGAGAGATCAATTTCTTTTACATGACCGACCGCTTAAGGGAACGAATTGTAAAAGAGAACGATGAGTATAAAGTCCTGAACACTGCTATCAGCTTTTCACAGGAAGCCTTACAGGAGGAAATCACTACCCATCCGGAACGCTTTAGTCCGAATGTAGTGATGCGCCCCGTTTACCAGGAAGTGATTCTCCCCAACCTTGCTTATATCGGCGGCGGGGCCGAAGTTACCTACTGGTTACAGTTAAAAGCTAATTTTGATTTTTACGGTGTTCCTTTCCCCGTATTATTGCTACGTAATTCTGCACTGGTTATTGACGACAGAAGCGCCCGTAAAATGCAGATTCTGGATATCAGTCCTATCAGTTTGTTCCATACTAATGAGCAGTTAAAGAACGATTGGATCAAAGCCCATGTTGGCGATTCTCTTTGTCTTGATGATGAACAAAGGGCTATCCGCGCTGTATTTGACCAGATCAAGCTAAATTCTTATAAAATAGATAAAACACTTTCCCTTTCTGCTGAAGCAGCCAAAACAAAGGCCTTGAAACTGGTAACTAGCCTGGAGAAAAAACTGCTGCGCGCAGAAAAGCGCAAGCATACTACATCTTTACAGCAGATAGATAACCTCAAGAATAAACTTTTCCCTTCAGGTGTATTGCAGGAACGTGTGCTCAATATCGCACCAATGTATGTGTTATATGGTGATGATTTTATTGAAAGCCTGTTTACCGCATTCAAACCCCTGGATTATAAATTTACGGTCCTGTACGCTTAGTCATACGTTTAATCCATTCAGATGATCTCTTATACTTTCACCGAAGAACGCCTCAGAAGTTTCACTAAATCTGTTTTTCTGAAAATGGGATGTAATGATACCGATGCTGATCTGGCAACAGATGTATTATTGCGGTCGGATCTTCGGGGTATAGACTCTCATGGCGTAGCGAGGTTAAGCGGATATATCCGTTTATGGGAAAAGAAACGTATCAATGCTACGCCAAACATCAGGATAGTTCACGAAACCCCAACCACTGCAACAGTAGATGGTGATGCAGGTCTCGGCCTGGTAGTTGCACCATTTGCCATGAAGATAGCGATGGAAAAAGCTGCGGTTTATGGTACAGGCTGGGTGGCTGTGAAAAATTCCAATCATTTTGGTATTGCAGGATATCATGCATTAATGGCCGTAGAAAAGGACATGATCGGTATCAGCATGACCAATGCCAGTCCGCTGGTTGCCCCGACCTATGCTAATGAACGCTTATTAGGTACTAACCCGATGTGTTATGCTTTTCCGGCAGGAAAGTATCCGCCAGTAGTGGTAGATATGGCTACCGCAGCTGCAGCCAATGGCAAACTGGAAATAGCGCAACGCGCTAATCTTCCTGTTCCTGAAGGCTGGGTACAGGATAAAAACGGCAATATTTCCACAGACCCCAATGAACTCAAAGCTGGCGGATCATTGTTGCCTTTGGGCAGTGATAAGGATCACGGCAGCCATAAAGGCTATGGATTAAGCGCTACAGTAGATATTCTCACAGCAGTACTTTCCGGTGCCAATTACGGTCCATGGGTGCCTCCATTTGTGGCTTTCCTGGAACCTTCTTCAGACCCTGTAGGTGAAGGGTTGGGACATTTTTTTGGCGCCATGCGCGTAGATGGTTTCCGCCCGGCAGAAGATTTCAAGCATCACCTGGATAACTGGATTGAGCGTTTCAAGAGCGCCAAAACTGTAGATCCGTCCAAAAAAGTTATCATTCCCGGAGAACCGGAATATGCCTTTGAAAAGGAACGCCATATCTCGGGCATCCCATTGGTAGAACCTGTAGTTAATGATTTGAACGATCTGGCAGACAAACTAGGGTTAGAGCGGTTGTAAGAGGTTTATCTGGTTAAAAATAATTTCGTATACGCTATTCCGGCTGAAACCTTTGCCGCGCTGCGCTTGCAAAATTTCTAGGCCGTCATAGCGCACACAAAATTATTTTTCACAGATGATCTGGAGGGTATCCATTGAAGGATATCCAATAGATAATCTTCAGGAAAAACTCTATCATGATTAAGGTTTCTTCTAAAGCAAGTGCTATAAGGCGCCATACAGGGATATTCAAACTCACAATAAATATGCTGGATGTTCAGCTTTCCTAAAGCGTCACACAAAATGTACATCAATTTCAAAAAGAATCTACCCGGTTATCTGGGGGGCACCTAATTAAAGCGATCGCTATAAAGCACCCTGCAAAAGATGATCATAAAAAAAACGAGTATCATATATTATTGCCTAGGATTCATGCAAGCGTAGCGCAGCGTTATTCCAGCAATAATATATGATACTCGTTTTTTGAGCGAAGCAAGGATACCCCAGCCAGCTTATCGTTTAGTGAATCCCCCTGAATATCCTACTCCAGCGAATCTTATTGAAGAACGAACCTTCAGTACTGTAACTCATCCAGATAAACAAAGCCTTACCCACGATATGGTCTTCCGGAACAAATCCCCAGTAACGTGAATCCAGCGAATTATGCCTGTTATCCCCCATCATCCAGAAATAGTTCATTTTAAAAGTATAACTATCTGTTTTAACACCATTAATCATCCATCCGCCAGCAACCTTCTCTAGCTTATTTCCTTCATAAACTTCTATTGCGCGTTTATACAAAGGCATGGTTGCACTATCCAGCTTAACCGTCCATCCTTTCTTAGGAATCTGGATCGGCCCCCAGTTATCAGCGTTCCATTTGCGGTTCGGATCCTGAGGGAATATACTTGGTTCGGCTTCTCCGGGTTTAGCGGTACGGGTAGTTACTGAAGCTACAAAGTCAAGCTTCTTCACCCTATCCATCATTTCTGGTGTCCCAATAAAGTTATAAGTATCCTGAGAAACTGCCATGATATCCCTTTCAATTATAAAGCCCATTTCTTCAAAAACACTGAAATTAACATCACTGCTTTTAAACTTCACAGTATAATCGATCTGTCCGGTGTTTTTCATTGGCTCAGCCTTGCCGTTGATAGACACCAGGCCATTAGACATGCTCATTACATCTCCACTGATACCAATACAGCGTTTGATATAATTTTCTCTTTTATCTACCGGGCGACTGGTTACGGTATACTGGCTATGCACTGCCTGCCATCCTGCCGAACGTACCATTTCATAATAATCACGGTCCTGGGCTTCCAGTGCTACAGTATCTCCATCCGGGAAGTTGAACACCACAACATCATTTCTTTTGATCTCCTGTATACCAGGTAATCTTCTGTACTTCCATTGTACGCCATCCCAATAAGCTTTAGTGCCGGTGATGGGCATCGTATGGTGTGCAAAAGGAAAAGCTACCGGTGTCATCGGTATTCTGGCACCATAATTCACTTTACTCACAAACAGGAAATCACCTATCAATAGTGATTTTTCCATTGATCCCGTAGGGATAGTATAAGCTTCAATAAAAAATACACGGATAATCGTTGCCGCAATCACAGCAAAAACGATGGCATCAAACCATTCCCTGCTCTTGGTTTTTTTTATTTTTGGCGCGGCTCCTTTATCCTTTTGCCAGAACTTCAATTTCATATGTTATTTATTAAAAATTAAATATATCAGATATATTGTAAAATCCCTGTTTATTTTGCAGCCATTCTGCAGCAACCACTGCGCCCAGGGCAAAACCCGCGCGACTATTAGCTGTATGTTTGATTTCTATTTCATCCACTTCAGAACTGTAGATCACAGTATGTGTTCCAGGGATATTCTCAATCCTTTCGGAAGCGATCAGCAGCTGATCCTGTTTGAGCACATCAACAGATACTTTGCCATCTAGCTCATTTACCCATTCTTTCTTACGGTCCAGGTTTTCGATGATATCCTCTGCGATAGTCATCGCTGTTCCGCTTGGTGAATCCAGTTTTTGTGTGTGATGGATCTCTTCTACCTGTACATCATATACAGGATAGTTATTCATTACTTTAGCCAGTACCTGGTTGATGTGGAAGAATAAATTCACGCCGATGCTGAAATTAGATCCGTATAGCAACGTATGATTATTGCTTAAACATTCATCTTTTACTTCCTGCAACTGTCCGTACCAGCCCGTTGTACCTACAATCAATGGTACATTGGCATCAAAACAGGTATAGATATTTTTAAGAGCAGCATCCGGCAAACTGAAATCTATGGCCACATCGGCTTTTTTCAAATTGGAAACAGTGAGGTCCGATAAGTTATTAGAGCCGATCTTCAGCACAATATCATGTCCTCTTTCTATCGCAAAACGTTCAATGATCTGACCCATTTTACCATAACCGATTAAAGCTATATTCATTTTATATTAATTTTTAAGGGAATTGGAGAAGCATAGTTAGCAATTCTAAAAACGTAAAGAAAATTTCAGGGCAGGTGCATAACTAGGGTTGTATCCGTACATCATCGAACTCTGGCTAATTACTGAAGGAGAGATTTTAATGGCCAGGTTATCCCCTACATCAAAATACTTCAGCCTTGCGTCTACATAAGCGTCAATCACATTGACCGCGTACACACCAAATATCGAAATGATAACTACCTCTCTGTTTCTACGGTAAACTTCTTTAGCTGTAATTAAGTTATCGGTAGAATACTGGGACCCCAGCCCGTTTCCAGGCTTGGGTGTTCCATCATGTCCGTCTCTCCACTGGATTTCTGAAAGATAATGATGATAATTCTTGCTATTAGTTTTATATGAAAGAATCAAGGCAGTCTCACCAACGTAAATAGCCGCCACTTTAAGCAGACGGTAAACGCTCGGTCCGGTAGTTAGCTGCCCCCAGCCGGGGATAATCATAGACCTGAAAAGAGCTTTCCGGGCTGCGATCTTACCATAATTAATATACTTTACGGTGTCTGTTTTTTTAGCGCTCAGCTTTGTGCTGTCGCCCCGAATCAAACTATCACCTTTAACGGCTATGATCTGCTGTCCACTGGCAAATAATACCGAGCAGCAGAATAAAACCAACAACAATACTATTTTTGGCATTACCAATCTAATAATTCTAATATTCTGCTCAGGTCGTCATCAGAAACAAAAGGAATTTCAATAGCTCCCTTTCCATTTTCCCCTACTTTCAGTTTCACCTTGGTGGCAAATCTGGAAGCCAGGTCTTTCTGCAGTTTCTGGTATTCAAAAGATACTCCGGGAACCGGCGCTTTACTTTTAGGTTTCAGCTGCAGGCTGTTGATGCTTCTTACCAGTTCTTCAACTTTTCTTACAGATAATCCCTTATCGATAATTTCCTGATGGATGAACAATTGTTTATCGGCTTGTTCTACATTGATCAGTGCCCGCGCATGTCCCATAGATATTTTCTGGTCGCGGATAGATATCTGTATTACCGGAGGCAATTTCAGCAGGCGCAGGTAATTGGTTACGGTCGATCTATTTTTACCCACACGTTCTCCCAACTGCTCCTGTTTCAGGTTGCACTCTTCCAGCATCCGCTGAAAACTCAGGGCCACTTCTATTGCATTTAAGTTTTCACGCTGAATATTCTCAATCAGTGCCATTTCCAGCATCTGCTGGTCATTCGCCAGACGAACATAAGCCGGGATCTCCTTTAGTCCTGCTAATTTGGATGCCCGTAAACGTCTTTCACCAGAGATAAGCTGATAACCACCGCTTTCAGTTTTCCTGACAGTGATTGGCTGGATCAATCCCTGCACCCGGATAGAATCGGCCAGCTCATTTAAAGCTACCTGGTCAAATTCCGTTCTTGGCTGATAAGGATTGGTCTCTATATCGTTGATATTGATATTACCAATATTCGTATTATTCGGTTGTGCCTTCTGTTCAGTTTCACTGACCGGATTCATTGCATTTTTCGGAGGGTGTACCGAATCGGAGTCATCCAAAAGCGCACTCAACCCTCTGCCTAAACCTGTTTTTCGCTGAAAAGATGTCATTGAATGATAATTTAAATAGTTGCAGAAGTCACACCCTGGGTTTCTTTAACCAATCCGTTTTTACGGACGATCTCCCGGGCAAGATTCAGATAATTAATAGCTCCCTTACAGTTGGCATCATGCATGATTACAGATACCCCATAACTTGGCGCCTCACTCAAGCGGGTGTTCCGCTGTATAATGGTATCAAAAACCAGTTCCTGGAAATGTGTTCTCACCTCTTCCACTACCTGGTTGGATAAACGCAAACGCACGTCGTACATGGTAAGCAGGATGCCTTCAATTTCCAGTTCAGGGTTTAACCTGTTCTGTACAATTTTTATGGTATTCAGCAGTTTACCTAGTCCCTCAAGCGCAAAATATTCACACTGTACAGGAATGATCACAGAGTCGGCGGCTGTTAAAGCATTGATAGTGATCAGGCCCAGTGAAGGGGAGCAATCTACAATGATAAAATCATACTGATCTTTGATTTTCTCTAAAACAGCTTTCATCTTGTATTCCCTGTTGGGAAGATTGATCATCTCAATCTCTGCCCCTACCAGGTCAATATGTGCCGGTAAAAGGTCGAGGTTAGGTGTTTCTGTCTTTTGAATGGCTTCAGAAGGCTCAACATCATTGATGATACACTCATAAATGCTGTTTTTGATACTTCTTGGATCAAATCCAATTCCTGAGGTAGAATTGGCCTGAGGATCGGCATCTACTAATAAAGTTTTGTATTCTAATACGGCCAGGCTGGCGGCTAAATTTATAGATGAAGTTGTTTTACCTACACCACCTTTCTGATTTGCCAATGCAATAATTTTACTCATTTATCTTTTTAATAATTACCAATTATTTCCCTGAGAATTTGTGAATTAGATTCTTTTTATAAAAACACGATTTTTACCTATATTTAGGCGCTTTTTAACAATTAGCTAAGATACAAACTTAATGACAATATATATGTTAAACAGTTATTGTTTTAAACATATTACTAACAATCAAACATGGTTACGATCATTTCCGGCACAAACAGACCTGGTAGCAATACGCTGAAAGTCGCAAAATATTATCAGGATAGCATGGCTAAAAAAGGACAGGAAGCTAATGTCCTGAGCCTTACAGACCTTCCCGGAAATTTAATCGTATCCGATCTTTACGGAAAAAGATCTGCTGAGTTTGAAAAAATACAACAGCTGATGACAGCGACAGAAAAGTTCGTTTTTATCATTCCCGAATACAACGGCAGCTTTCCCGGTATTCTAAAAACATTTATCGATGCCTGTGATTTCCCGGAAAGCTTTTATGATAAAAAAGCCTGTCTGGTGGGCATATCGTCTGGTAAATATGGAAACATCCGGGGTATAGATCACTTTGGAGGGGTTTGCGCCTACCTGCACCTCAATGTACTTCCCCTGCGCTTGCACATTTCGGCTATTAAAACCGAGCTGGATGAAAACGATGCTTTTTACAAAGAAGATACCTTAAAATTCACCGGTACACAGATCGACAAATTTATCGCTTACTAAGCCGAAGGGAATTGAGTTAAACGCCGAAAGACATCCAGGTTTTTCCTTCATTGCCAAACACGAAATAACCCGGGTAAAGGATCTCTGCAATATCTTCCAGGGAAGCAACAAAAGATTCGGGGTCACTCAAAAAGGCTGAGGTATCATCTGACAGCAGATACACCCTATTGAACTCTACAGCCGGCCATTCCTTTTCCATTAAAGCAGGTACGTAACCCATCAGGTCGGACATACTAAACAGGGGTTCCTGATAGAGCACTACCTTTGCCTGCAGCGGATCTTGTTGTATTTCAGCTCCCGCAGTTTCCAGTAATACATCCAGGATACTGCTTGGTATGTTCTGTGTATCCAGACAGCACACCGGAACCTTGTCCATAAACTTAATCTTATGCAGCACAATATCTACCCGATCCTGCAGATCTTCACGCAGGGTCTCATCTTCCACATTATTTATAACGGCATTTAAAAAAGACATAGCGATTAATTTATTACTTTGTGCAAAAATAGTATTCCTGAATTGATGCTCCGAATTATAAAAAATATTTTTTACACTTTAGGCATCCTTGCCCTCTGCAGCTGCGATCGCCCTGCTGAAGATAAAGGTAAAAAAGTCTTTAATATCAACTTCGATGAAATACTAACGTCCATTGATCCGGCTTTTGCGCGGAACCAGCAGGCCATATGGATGGTGAACCAGGTCTTTAACGGACTGGTACAGGTTGATGACCAGCTCAACGCAGTGCCTGCCATCGCAAAATCCTGGGAAGTAACAACAGACGGGCAGCGCTATATCTTTCATCTGCGTAACGACGTCTATTTTCAGGACGACCCGCTGTTTAAAAATGGCAAGGGAAGAAAAGTAATTGCATCAGACTTTGTCTATAGCTTTAACCGGCTGATCGATCCAAAGGTAGGTTCATCCGGCGGCTGGATATTCAGTGATAAAGTAAAGGATATTCACAATTTCAAGGCACTGAACGACAGCACTTTTGAGATTATCCTGACTAAACCTTTCCCGGCATTTATTAACCTGCTCACTGCCCAGTATTGCGTAGTCGTTCCCAGGGAAGTAGTGGAACATTACGGTAAAGATTTCAGGAGCCATCCAGTGGGCACCGGCCCTTTCCGACTGAAATACTGGAAAGAAGATGAGATCCTGGTGCTGCTTAAAAATGAAAACTATTGGGAAAAGGATGGCAAGGAACGCCTCCCCTATCTGGATGCCGTGAAAGTATCTTTTATCAGTGATAAGCAAAGTGCTTTTATGAATTTCATCAAAAAAGACCTTGATTTTTTTAAAAATGTTGACGGCAGCTACCGCGATGATATCCTGACCAAAAGCGGGCACATGACCAGCAAATACAAAGGAAAATTCCAGCTGATCAAAAGCCCCTATTTATGCACAGAATATATCGGCATATTGGTAGATACCAATCAGGCCATTGTGAAACACTCTCCTTTAAGGTTCAAAAAAATACGTCAGGCGATCAATTATAGTATTGACAAGGTAAAGCTGATCAAATACCTGCGTAATAGTGTAGGCACGCCGGCCACATCTGGTTTTGTGCCCAAAGGGATGCCCGGGTTTGACAGCACCCTGGTAAAAGGCTACCATTATGACCCGGTAAAAGCCGCCAAATTACTTGCCGAAGCAGGTCATCCAAACGGAAAAGGGATGCCGGAACTGACACTGACCACCTCAACCAACTACAAAGACCTGATGGAATTTGTACAGGGAGAATTGGGCACACTGGGTATAAAGGTTAAAGTAAACGTTACCCTCAATGCCAGCCTGCGGGAGCTGATGTCTAAAAACGAAGTCACCTTTTTCAGAGGTTCCTGGATTGCAGATTACCCGGACGCAGAAAATTATCTATCCGTATTTTATTCGAAGAACAAAGTGCCCTACGGCCCGAATTACACCGCTTATTTTAACAAAGACTTCGACCGTCTTTTTGAGCAGAGTTACTATGAGAAAGATATAAAAAAACGCTACCAGTTGTACCAGCAGATGGATAATATGGTAATGGAAAATGCCTCTGTTGTCCCTGTACTTTACGACCAGTCGGTGACTATGCTGCAGAATAATATCAGCGGTTATTCCATCAACCCTCTAAGCCTGATGATCTTAAAACGGGTGAAAAAGAAATAAAAAATCCCCGCTGTATTTTTGCACTGGCCCAAAAAAGTTACACACTTTATGGGGCAGTGCATTGCCTGCTGCGGGGATTTTAAAAAAAAGAATATTTTATTGCTGGGTGCCTGTTCCTCCGCCTACGCCGCCGCCGGTTCCTTCCTGCTGTTTCAAATCGTCATTTTCAATTCCCTTTTTCTTTTTAGGCTGGCTAAAAGTAACTTTACCAAACTTGTAGCTAAAGTTAACCCCAAAAGAACGTAATGGGTAATAGATATTAGTGCTCTGCACGAAGCCGGTTCCCGTATTCGTAGTAGCGATATGCAGGTCACGGTAAAAGGGATTCAACACATTCACCCCTACTGTAGCTTTTTTCTTCATGATATCTTTCTTGAAAGCTCCTCCATAGAATGCCATTGCCCCGGTAGTTCCCTGGAAGGTCTTTTTAGAGGCATTGTACACCCCGAAGATCTCTGTGTTCCATCCTCCTTTAAAGGAGATTGCCGATCTTGCGAAAGCCGTATAAGTGGCGTATAATCCAGTATTCACATTAGTTTGAGAGTTGGTCACATCATAGGTATTCACACTAAAATTCCCCATCAAAGTCCATTTTGGCAAAGGATTATAACTTCCGAAGATATTGGCACCAAATGATTTGTTCTTTCCAATGTTAAAATAACTGGTCAGTTTTTGATCTGGCTGGTACAAACTTTCAATTACATTTTGCGTTTCACGGTAAAATATCGAGGCGTTGATCACCGATCCTTTGATATAGGTTGAATAACCCAGTTCCAGTGAGTTACTGATCTCAGGACTTAGATTAGGGTTACCCTGGGATTTATTGTTGGGGTCATTCTGATTCAGGAAAGGATTCAGGAAATTTAAGCTTGGCCGTTGTACACGTTTATTATAACTCAGTTTTAATGTAGAGTTTTTGCCAAACTTCCTGGAGATAATAGCACTTGGAAAAAGATTAAAATAATCATTGTTAAAATTAAGTGAAGTACCAGACACCCCACTGATATCCGTATATTCTGCTCTTAATCCAGCTTTTACATCAAATGATTTAGCTATTTTAAAGGTGATCACCCCATAGGCTGCCGCTACATCCTGGTTATAGTCAAAATCCTGATCGCTGCTTGCATATTTACTGGTGATATCCCTGAAGATACCCTTAGCCCCAGTTTCCAGAACTACTCCTTTAGAGAAAGGATAGGTATAATCCGTTTGTACAGTATACTCATTATTTTTACCTGTATTATCGCCATTAACGGTCGGTGTATTGGGTTGACCAGGAATAATATCATAAGTACTGTATCCTGTGGTATTCCTGCCGAAGCTGGCCTGGCCTGAAACGGTAAATTCTTCGCCCTCTTTCTTAAAAGTCCTTCGGTAATCTGCACTCCAGTCTATATTATTGAGCCTGTATTTATTTTCAGAAAAACGCTGATACTTGCTAATGGAGTCTCCTACACTTTGTGTTACATCAAACGTTCCGTTGGAACCATTGGAGAAGTTATTATATTTCACATTGGTAGAGAGGTTGTTGTAGGCATTGATATCATAATCCAAACCGAAGCTTCCGTTGTAGCCGTATCGTTTTGCACGGGTATAACCATCCTGTAAAATAGAAGTATTAGAAGCATCATAATCATTCAGCGCCACATACTTTGTATTCTGCGGAATGGCATACTGACCGCCAAAATTACTCGTAATTCCCAGTCGCCCTTTTTTAGCGTTTAAACTGAAGTTACCATTATTCTGTCTCGTTCCGGCCGATAAGTTTGCGCTTCCGTTGATACCCTGTGCCGTTTTTTTCTTAGTAATGATATTGATAATCCCTCCCGCTCCTTCTGCATCATATTTAGCTGAAGGGCTGGTGATCACCTCTATACTTTTTATCTCTTCTGCGGGAATCATTTTTAATGCATCTGACACACTGTTGGCCAATGTTCCTGAGGGCTTGCCATTGATCAGCACCTGAACCGCAGCGCCCTTTAAGGTAGGGTTACCATCAATATCAACAGAAACCATAGGTACCTTACGCATCACATCGCCGCCGGTGCCTCCGGCGGTAGTTACGTCTTGCTCAGCATTATAAACTACCCGGTCAATTTTATTTTCTATCATCGGGGTTTTGCCCTGGATGTTTACCTCCTTCAGGTTACTCTGCGTACCTGAAATATAAATAGAACCTGCATTGAGATCGGGCTTTTCAGGCGTTGTTTTTAACACAACCGATTTACTTTTATACCCCATAAAACCAATAACCAGTTTATACTGATCGGGGGCAACATTTTGCATGTTAATTTTTCCTTTAGGGTCAGTAACCCCTCCGTTAACAGACTTATTGTCTTTGATGCGGATCAGTGAAACAGTGGCATAATCAATCGGCGCTTTAGTAGCTGAATCTATAATAGTAGCAGTAATACGTCCTGTAATAGTAACCTTTTGCGCTCCCCCCATTGAAAACTGGGCATTGGCATGCTGTACTAAAAAGACAATAGTAAGTAAGAGTAGAATTTTTTTCATCGTAAAATAATAGCGTTAATAGATCTTCTATATTAGTCTGTACAAATATATTTTTGTTACAAGGATTAAAAAATAGTTTTTGGTTAACCGTATTTAAATCACCGGCAAATGGAGGGAAATTACCGGTAAAAAAAATAGGATGCTGTTTAGGCATCCTAATTATATAACGTTATTTTAAAATTCAGGGATCAGGCTAACCGATAACTTTCCCCATAAAAGGATCACTAAAGCTGGTTTTACCAGTTTCTACACGGCCTGCATATCTTTTGCTGAAAGGTTCATGCCCCTTCAGCTTTATACTGAAATCATACCAGCCATAACTGTTGCTGAGGTTAAGGACAATAGCAGATGTACCTGCCGGCTTTACTGTCACACTATGATTATTGGTTTTATAACTATGGTCAATCACCTCAAAAGCATAAGACTGTTTACCGGAATTGGTAACATTCAGTTCAATATTTCCAGTCAAAAGACCTTTATGAACAAGATTATGCTGATAGGCTATACTGATATCTGCTAAAGGGTCATTTGCATCTCCCATAAATTCACGGTAAAAACCATTGGGACCATATACCCGCAAGTGGTAAAGCTCATTTTCGAAATCATTCAGTGCCCAGCTATCCCCCAGCTGATCTCCGGGTTTCAAGCCATAAGCCCAGGTACGTACCTGTTCCAGCTGGCCACTATGCAGGTTCTTATATTTCCCCGGTGCATAAACATTAAATGGCGCTCCTGCAGTCAACTTTCCGAATACTTCATTTTTATTCTCAAACCTGATATCAAAAAACTTTTTATCTGCACTTAATTTACCTTCTGCATAGATCTGGTAAGGCAAAGCACAAGCAGGACGAATTCCTTTTTCCTGCTGCGGCATATAGGAAGATTGATGCGGTGCAGTGTTGATCAGAGCTATTTCTTCCGGGTTCAGTACTTTATAATCTGATGGTACCACTTTAAATTTAGCTTTATGGATACTCTCTAAAAAAGCATCTTTAACCAGCGGGTCCGGGTTAACTGCTTTCTCCTGATCTTCAGTCCTGAAAACAGAACTCAGGTCGCCACAAACCATCCGGCGCCAGTTACTAATATTAGACTCTTCAATTTTTTTACCCGTTTTTTTATAGAGAAAATCTTCCAGGAACTGTAAGGTAGACGTATGGTCAAACACTTCAGAATTTACATATCCGCCGCGGCTCCATGGAGAAGCAACAATCATCGGTACCCTATAACCCAACCCAATGGGGCTTTCACGTTTATAATCTCTTGGAAAATCTTTGCGGGCAAGCTCCTGCTCCAGCGTAACAAATTCTACACGGGTATCTATGCCATCAGAAACTTTACCGGTACCCTCTTTATGCGAATGAGGTGCAACAAATGGGGGAACATGGTCAAAGTATCCGTCATTCTCGTCATAAGTAACAATGAATATCGTCTTTTTCCACACTTCAGGATCTTTAGTCAGGATATCCATCACTTCAGAAATATACCATGCACCATACCAGGCCGAACTTGGATGATCAGAAAAGTTTTCCGGTGCAGTGATCCATGATACCGTAGGCAATTTACCCTGCGTTACATCTTCCCTGAACTGGTGCAATACATCTCCTTTAGGCACCTTCATATTGCGCTCTACACCATCATCATGATAAGGAAGATCGGTTAGGGTATGATAATCAGGATCATTCTTATTGGTATCAAAAGCTTTTAAATGAATATTCTGCTGATGCTGAGATAACTTTTCAAACTTTCCTGGTTCTATATTTTCTTTGGCATTTTTATAGTCAAGCTGTTTCTGGTTCAGCTGTTTTTGCAGATGTGCGATATGTGCATCTCCCGAATTAAGGGCTGCGATCTGATCTTCCAGCGCTTTAATCTCAGCAGGGAAAAGTTCTACTCTTTTTCTCAACTGCTCCAGATGTTTGGGATGCAGCTGGATATTATACTGGGAGAAAAACTCCAGGGGATTATCCTGAAAATTTGACAGCCATGCATCTCCTTCGCCTTCAAAACCCACATCAATACTCATCTCATTTTGATAACACTTCCAGCTTACGCCATTTTCTTCCAGCCTCTCAGGATAGGTTTTCCAGTTCAGTGTTCCGTAATCCATATCTTCATTCCACACATTGGCCCTGGAGTCCTCGTGCTGTTCTTCACGAATGGTGCCCGACCAGAAATACAAGCGATTGGGGTTAGTCCCTGTCAGGGAAGAACAGAAATTCTGATCACATACCGTAAAAGCATCTGCCATGGCATAATAAAATGGAATATCTTCCCTTTTATGATAGCCTAGTGTTAAGGGCATTTTCGCATATTTTGGATTTCCCTGCTGCTTAAAATTAAGCCACTGATCATGTTTACCATCATTACGCGAATTAACCTGGTTAGACCAGTCGTGCGGCAGAGAGCCCATCCAGGTGGTTTTAGTATTCTTAATATCTAAATGAAAGGGTGCATAAGTTTCGCCGGCCAGGTTAGATTGCAACCATACTTTATTTTTGTTCGGCAGGTCTATCGCCCGCGGATCATTGAATCCGCGTACACCTTTCAGCGTACCAAAACAGTGATCAAAGGAACGGTTTTCCTGCATCAGGATCACAACATGTTCTGCATCCAGATAAGTACTTCCTGTTTTAGGATCGATAGCCAGTGCTTTCTGTATAGACATTGGCAATACAGTGAACAATCCGGCTGCGCCTGATAAAAGGGCTGCTTTTTTGATAAATTCTCTTCTGTTATCCATGATTTTGAATTTAAGATATTTTATTGGTTCGCTTTGCAATAATTTGCTCACAAAGACCGAAAGATAAAGTCATTCCATTTCCGCCCATGCCATTAATAATGGTTACACCCGGTGCGGCTTCCATCACCAGTTCTGTCTGCCCGTTAAGCATTTTCGGATAGATACCATTCCAGGTCTGGATCACGCGGCTGTCTTTTAGCGAAGTGAAAGTCTGGAGATAACCCAAAATCAGCTGGTTGATAAAATCCTTATCAAAAGGATCATGTACCAGGCCATATTCATGTGAATCGCCAACGGTAAGTTCAGCCAGGTGATTTTGTGAAACCATTACATGCACGCCCCATCTTAGATGCTCGGCGTATTGTTCTTCATAACGTTTCCGTAACTCGGGCAATGAAGGGGCCGACTGAAAGCCAGGATAATGGATCATCGACAAACCTCCGCAAAGCGAAGGGCCTATACGCCAGCCTTCAGGCTGTGCGGCCATTCGCAGCATTTGCAATTTACATTTAGTGATCCCTGCCTCACGAAACAATTCCGGATAGAGTGTTTCAAATTCGGCACCACTGCATACATAGATCTCATCTGCATGCCAGCTTCTTTTTCCGGACCTTACTTCAGGATGATTCACCAGGCTGATGGCTGTATTCCAGTGAAATTCTACACCGTACT
The DNA here is from genome assembly GCF_009765875.1 of Pedobacter sp. L105. Lineage (GTDB taxonomy): Bacteria > Bacteroidota > Bacteroidia > Sphingobacteriales > Sphingobacteriaceae > Pedobacter. The sequence goes on along the minus strand of NZ_LMUP01000006.1, from coordinate 73,383 downwards.
TTTCTATTAAATAATCAGCGATTTCCTGTATGGCGGCCCTGGCTTCTACGATCATTTCTGTCCCGCTCCATAAAGCACCTTTTAATCCTTCAGGATTAACGCCAGGCGACTTTAGAAGAGTTTCTTCAGCCGAAAGCAAACGGCAATCACGTTCGGCCGAATTAGCTGCGGCATACTCTGCCATTACTTTCAGTTCGTCATCATGATAAGCAATATGCAAAGAGCCCACTTCATCATGCCAGATATTTGCTTCGGTGCAGATCTCTTTCCAGATACTCCGGGATAACATCGCCCGGTCAAATAAAGGCCCGGTTGGCTGCCCTATAGGCCATACCATACCGAAATTACGAATGGAAGCACCTACAGCCCTTTCATTACGTTCAAATACTGTTACCTGATAACCTCTTATCGCTAAAGCCCTTGCCGTAGCCAGCCCTACTATTCCTGCGCCAATTATGATGGCCGATGGTTTACTCATGCTGTGTATAAATTAAGTTTTTGCTGTTCTTTTTTTTCTTTGTTCGCCGTTTGCATAAAGTAGAGTAAGGATAACACAGCTCCGGTGCCTCCAATTACAGCCAGGGTTAACAATCCGTTTTTGAAAAATATGTCCCAGCTGATGCCTGGTTTTAGGAACTCTTTGACCAATAAAACGCTGATACTGCCCAGATAGCCCATTGCATCTGCCAGATACATTACAAAACCCACATTACTTTTATAATTAAAAGAAGCGATCATACGTTCAAAAAAAATAGCGTTATAAGGCACATAACCTAAGTAAAGGCCAAGACCCGCCATCGTCATCCAGGTTACAGGATTAATCAGTTTTAAATCAAACAGCACTGTTGCCACACCTGCAAGGATACAACCGCCAATAATCAGGAAATGGATCAGCTTAAAAGCGAAAATATTCTTCCTGATCAGGATCAGCAGGCTCATCGCCACCAGCACAATAATAGAAATAACTGCATCGATGTTAGCGTAGATATTGTTGCTTTTTATCCCCAGCCCCTGCCAGATCTCTACTTCAAAATTATCACGGATATCACGCATCATTGTTAACATCACATAAATGATTAAGGTGAGCACAATGCCCGGCAAAAAACGCATCATGAACTTCTTCCGGTCATCTGCCGACATCGGTTTTCGTTCTACCCGCAATTGTTTATCCAGCTCTGTTGGTGCAGGCATCAGTTCAAGGCAAAAAACAAATAACAACAGCGGGATTACAAAAAGTGCCCCTGTTAAAAAAGGCATATAGTATTCATTTACGTGAACGCTGCTCATGAGTGTACGGCCAACAGTTTTCACAAAACCAGAGGCAAATATCAAACTGATGGACAATACTGCTGCCATAAATTCGGTTGACCTTCGTCCTTCCAGGTAACCAAAAACCAGTCCCCAGATCATTCCTAAAGGAAAACCATTAATAAAAAGCATTAAAATATTATAGGGTGCAGGGATCAGTGCAAAACCCAGTAGCGCCAGCCATGACACGCCGATCAGCAGTAAAATGCTTTTAGCCCTGTTGCGGGGATTGATTTCAGCAATAAAACGAATGCCATAAAATTTACTGAGCGTGTAACCCAGCACCTGTGCAATCACTAGCCATACCTTATAGTCGATATGAAAATACTGGTGCCCGGTATAGGTCCCCGCAGCAAAAGCTTTTCGAAAGGCATACATACAGGTATAAGTACCAAAGGCCGCCAATGCTGCCAGTACCGAATGCAGGCTATAAGGCCATTGGCCTACCCTGCCTCTTAGCCGTTCCATCAGCTGCATGATCAGTTTTTGATAATATCCAGAATAGCTGCAATATCATCCACGATATGTGTTGGCTGATATTTTTCCAGTTCTGCACGGGTAAAAGAACCGGTAGTTACACCGATAACAAAACGGCAGCCGGCCTGTTGTCCTTCACGAACGTCCACTTCAGTATCTCCTACTTTTACCACCTCCAGTGGTTCAGTGATCCCAGCTGCTTCCATCATTTTATGGATCATGAAAGAATACGGACGCCCCTTTTCTACCTCGTCAGATCCAACCAGGTAATCGATCAGGTTTTTCTCCCGCCATTGCAGCCTGGTCACTATGGCTTCAGCGATATTACGCGAAAAACCGGTATTGATACCTATTTTTATACCCATTTCATGGAGCGCCGCCATAGTGGCCTCTACATGAGGCAATGCTTCGATACCATCAGCAAACTGATAATGGAGAATCATCTGTGTAATAAACTCCTCGTGAATATTGCCAACTAATGCAGCATTGATTTTGTATTTATCCGGCTCATGCTCGGTAAGCATTTTGGTGATCGCCTCATTTTTTTCATAACCCATGATAGGGTCAATCATCTCCAAAGGAATCTCATAACCGTGTTTTTTCAGTGCAGACTGAAAGGCCTTACTTACCTCATGATCATCTTTAACCGTAGTACCGGCCAAGTCAAAAACTACTAGTTTAACGGACATATATTGCTTATTAAAATGTTAAGCAATACTAAACTTAGTTTATTAACATCAAACTAATTCCATATTAAGATTTGATTAAGTATGCGGTTAGTTTTTATTTTCAAAAAAATAAACCACCAGCATTCGCGCAGTCTTTTTGCCCAGGTTTTTAGGGGTATGTGCAATGCGGCCATCAAAAAGCATGGAATCTCCTTCATTTAAAACATAGCTCTCTTCATTAAACTGGTATTCTATTTTTCCTTCCAGCACATATTTGTATTCGTAGGCTTCGGTTTCTACCAAAGGCCTAAGGGCATTGGGTTCCAGTTCCAGGATAACAATATCAACGGTAGAATGAGTAATTGATTGGGTAAAGATACGCTGGTAATGAAATCCCTCCGCATGTTCTTTTTCAAAGTGATCGTATTCTGCTTTGCGTTTGATGATCACCGGGCTTTGGTCGTCTTTATCCCGGATGTCTTTGAAAAAAGCATTCAGGTCAATTTCCAATGCTTTGATAATATCAATCAATACCACCAGTGAAGGAATGGTACGGCTATTTTCAATTTGCGAAATCAATCCTTTACTCACATTGGCCCGTACAGATAACTCCTGAACAGTGATATTTTTTTCGCGCCTTCTGTCTTTTATACGGTTGCTGATTTGCAGTAAAATGTCGTTCTTCATCGATAGCTAATTATCAGCAACTCCAAAAATTTCCTCTGCTGACTTCGGCGAAAGTAAAAAATAAATGTAGCCGATGCAAAAACAGGAATGTTAATTACTGTTAATTAACGGGATTGATAATTCCGGTAATAGAATGGCGCAACACATTTATATCATCTGGTTAACAATTACTTAACACCGACCTGTTTCCTTTGTCAAAAAACAAATCCCATGACCATAGCAGCCAACACACCTGAACTCATTGTAAATGAAATTTTCTCCTTATATGAAAGACATGGAGATGAAGATTATATCGGCGAACCCGTATCGCAAATAGAACATATGTCGCAGGCAGCATCGCTTGCAGCGGATGGAGGATATGATGATGAAGTGATCTTAGCTGCCTTCTTTCACGATATCGGCCATTTATGTGCCAGTAATGAAGTAGAAAGCATGGATGGAATGGGCAATGTAGACCATGAAAAGTTAGGCGCCGACTACCTGCTGGAAAGAGGTTTTTCCAAACGGCTTACTGAACTGGTTAAAAGCCATGTGGTAGCCAAACGTTATCTCACTTTTAAGTTCCCGGAGTATTATGAAAAGCTTTCTCCCGCAAGCAGGGTTACCTTAGACTTCCAGGGAGGTGTAATGAGCGCTGAAGAAGCTGCAGAATTTGAACGTCAGCCAGATGCCGAGTTAATGATACAGTTACGCTACTGGGACGATAAGGCCAAAGAAACAAATGTAAAAGTTGACAATGTTGAATTTTTAAAATCAATGGCTACAAGACACTTAGCCAAAAATACACACTAATAATTGTTTCGGCAGTATTAATTAATTGTCAAAACACCTACTTTCATCTATTAAGAAATCCCACCTGCTTAACGATTTGGACACGGAATATTAAACTACACTTAACCTAATCTTAGTTTACAAATAATAAACAAAGTTTAGTATTGCTGTATAGAAATTCATTCTTTTTCCAAATTAATCTAAAGCAGATGGAACACATTTACAAGTCATTAAAAATAGTGATAACCGTGCTGTTACTCGGCCTTGCTCCTATACTAGGGTATGGGCAATCCAGAGTAACCGGTACAGTTAATGATGAAACCAACCAGCCTCTACCGGGCATTAGCATTATGCTAAAAGGTAGCAGCAAAGGAACGATCACCGATGGTTCAGGTCATTTTACGATTATCGCCAAACCAGGCCAGGTATTGGTATTTCATTCGGTTGGGTACAATCAACAGGAAGTTACGCTCACCAACAGCCAGAGTGTAATGGTAAACATGATCGCCAATAGCAGTGATCTAACAGAAGTAGTGGTAACTGCCCTGGGTATTAAGAAAGAAACCAAACGTATCGGCTATGCTGTATCAACAGTAAGCGGATCGGAACTGACCACTGCACGTGACCCTAATCCTATTACAGGACTGATTGGTAAAGTGGCAGGCTTATCGGTTGGCCCTTCAGCAGAATTACTGGGTGCACCAAACGTAAGCATCAGGGGTAATACCGTCTCTTTATATGTAGTGGATGGTTTCCCCATCAATACAGATACTTATAACCTGAGCCCGGACGATATTGAAAGTTTCACTGTACTGAAAGGCCCTGCTGCGGCAGCACTTTATGGTAACCGTGCTTCTTTCGGCGCAATCCTGATCACCACTAAAAAAGCCAATAAAACAGGTAATGGCCTGGCAGTTGATTTTAATAGCAGTACGGTGATCAATAAAGGATTTCTCGCCTTTCCAAGGGTACAACACTCTTACGGTCCGGGAGAAAACACTTTTTACACTTTCGTAGATGGTAAAGGCGGAGCACCAGGTGGTGTGGATAGTGATTATGATATCTGGGGACCTTATTTTAATGGGCAGCTGATCGCTCAGTATGATAGCCCTATCGTGAATGGCGTTAGACAGCCAACACCATGGACAGCCCGTGGAGCAAATAACTTAGCTAACTTCCTGCAAACAGGATATCAACTGAACAATAACGTTTCCATCTCTTCCACAGGAGATAATTATACCACCAGGTTTTCAGCTTCCCAACAGCACCAGCAAAGTTATATTCCAAGTGAATACCTGGATATCGCAAACTTTAACCTGTACGCAGCTTTTACGCCAAGTAAACGCTGGAAGTTTGAAGGAAACCTAGATTTCAACAGACAGTCAACAGATAACTTTCCTGATGTTCAATACGGTCCAAACAGTTTGATCTATAATTTAGCAATCTGGACAGGTGCCGATTGGAGTGTAAATTCACCAGACATCAAAGCCATATGGCAGCCTGGTAAAGTAGGTACACAATCAGAATTTGAAGAGTATACCCGCTACCATAACCCTTATTTATTAACACAGGAATGGACACGTGGTCATTACAAAAATGACGTATACGGTTACTTCAGTGGAAACTATAAAATCGATGACCACTTAAATGCAACCCTGCGTTCACAAATTGACACATATAATATCCTGCGTACAGAAGACCTGCCTTTCTCTGCCCACCCTTATGGACGTGAAGGAAATGAAGGTGATTATCGTGAAGACCGCCGCGACCTGTTTGATAACAATACAGAGCTGATGCTGAACTACAATTATACGGTTAAAAGGTTCCTGAACCTATCCGGAGTAGTGGGTAGTAATTTAAGGGAATTTAGTTATAACTCCAGCTGGACCTCTACAGATTACCTGAACGTTCCTGAAGTATATGCCTTCAGTAATTCAAAAAATGCTGTACAATCTACCAGCTTCAGTTCACAAATGCGCGTACTGAGTGCTTACTATTCATTGGACGCAAGTTTAGGTAAGTATGCTACCATTTCCACTACAGGACGTGTAGATAAATCATCTGCTTTCCAGGTACCAACAACCTATTTCTACCCAAGTTTATCTTTAGCAACAGTAGTATCTGACTATGTGAAGATGCCTAGCTTTATATCCTATTTAAAAGGAAGGGCTTCTTATTCCAACATCCGTTCTGATGCAACCTCTACTACTATTGGCCCTGCCCCTTATAACTCCATCTCCGTTTACGGTGGTACAACCTCTGGTGCCGGCCCGTTATTCTATAATCCACTGGGTTACGGATCAACTTATGCCTCCCCTTACAATGGTCCCGATTATTCACTGGCAACATCTTATTCTACCAGTAAACCCTATAACAGCCAGACTGCAGGTTATGCTTCCGACCTACTTTATCAAAACGGTATCAAAACATCTACCCGTTTAAATTATGAAGAAGGTTTTGACATCAAGTTTTTGAATAACCGTATCGGTTTTAGTGGTACTGCATTCCAGTATATTGACGGCCCGCAAATTTTAGCTAATACGATTTCTACCTCTACTGGTTATACCATTGAGTACCTGAATGCTTTGAAAACAAAGAAAACAGGATATGAAGGTTCCTTAACTGCTACACCAGTTAAAACATCAACCGGTTTTTCATGGAACATCATGGCCAATATCTCTACCTACAAACAAGTGTACAAAGAACTGCCGGAAGGACAAGACATCTATGCACAATTCTTTAAAGCCGGCGACCGTACAGATAAGTTATACGGTACAGCTTTCGTAAGAACACCAGACGGAAAAATCATCAATGACGCCACAGGTAAACCATTGATCAACCCGGTTCCACAATACCTGGGCAATGAGAATGGCAAATTTGCCTGGAGCTTCTCCAACAATTTCCAATACAAAAGCTGGAGTTTAGGCTTCCAATTGGATGGATCTGTAGGTGGTGTAATGGTAGATTATATGCATAATAAAACCATGCGCGGTGGTAGTAATATCCAAACTGCCGAAGGCGAACTAGGTGCTGCACGCTACCAGGATTGGCTAAATTACGGTAAGGCTGGTTATACCGGATCATATGTTGGCCCGGGTGTGGTGATCTCTAACGGAGTGCCTATTAATTATAACTCACAAACAGGTGCTGTTTTAAATTATGGAGCTTTACAATATGCCCCTAATACAACTGCAAGTCTTGTACAGGGTTATGTAAGTACGTATTACAATGCAGATGAAGCCAATTTAATGAGCAAAACGTATGCAAAACTGCGTGAGGTAACTATTGGTTATGATGTGCCTAAAAAGTTCCTGGAGAAATCGTTCCTCAAAAAGGTATCCTTCTCTATCTACGGACGGAACCTTTTATATTTCTACGCCAACAAAGATTTCAAGGATGTGGATTTAGATCAGTATAATGGTGCTACAGCTTCTACTTCTTTACAATCTCCAACAGTGCGCAGTTATGGTTTCAATTTCAAAGTTTCATTTTAATTGATCAACAGCATAAATATGAAACCATCATGATCTTTCAAATTGTATCACCAATGATTTTCAGATCATGATAGCTTCATCACCTTTAAAACACAATTATACAGAGATGAAAAACACATATAAAATCTACTTACTGTCCTTCGTAACTTTACTGGCAGTAAGCAGTTGCAAAAAGAATTTTGATGAGCTAACACTCAATAACAATAAACCTTCCACTGTTCCGGCTTCCCTGCTTTTTAACGGGGTTGCCAACAGTATGGCTGTCCTTCCGGAAACTTCTGATGAAACCTATGATCAGTATTATTTGTACAACTACGATTATTACGGGAACAACCGTTATGATTTTGGAAGCGGCGATGATGAGTACACTACATTGAAAAACGTAGTGGCCATGGAAGCTGCGGCTACTAAAGCAGGATCACCTGCACTGAACCCTTACAGTGCCTTAGGGAAATTCTTCAGGGCTTTCTATTTTAGCAAAATGAGCCTGGAAATGGGCGATATTCCAATGACCCAGGCGCTGCAGGGCTTAACTGTGTTAGATCCGGTTTATGATACACAAAAATCCGTGATGCTGCAATGCCTGAACTGGCTGGATGGTGCCAATACTGACTTGGCATCGTTGATTGCCAGTGGCGATAACAGCCTGGGCGGCGATATTTATTTAGGCAATAGCTTAATCGCCTGGCAAAAGGTGGTGAACTCATTCAGAATACGCTTGCTGATACAATTGAGTAAAAAAACATCAGATACGGATTTAAATGTGGCTTCACAATTTGCAACTGTAGTTGGCAATCCTACGAAGTATCCCTTAATGACCAGTGCCAGTGATAATCTTCAATATACCTTTGTTATTCCAAACAATTACTATCCTTCAAATCCAAATAACTTTGGTCAGAGTGGCTCACGTAAAAACACGTCTTCTACTTATATTGGCTTACTGACCAGCTTAAAAGATCCAAGGGTATTCGTTACAGCCGAACCTGCCCGTTATCTGGTAGATTCACTGAAACAAAGTCCAATTGCTTTCACTTCATTTGTAGGTGCAGATCCGGGTCAGGATTTAAGTATCATGTACAACAATGCTGGTCAGCAAAGATATTCCTTCATCAACAGAAAGCATTTTTACTCCACCTTTACCGGCGAGCCAAGTATCATTATTGGTTATGCAGAGCTGATGTTTAATATCGCTGAAGGAATTAACCGCGGATGGGCAACAGGAGATGCAGAAACCTATTACACAGCAGGGATCAAAGCCTCAATGGCATCTTATAGCATCCCTGATAATGGTGCAATAACTGCTTATTTTTATCGCCCGGGATCTACAGATGTAACTGCCCTGGCAAATTATGACACCTACAGTATCCCCACTAATTTCGCTACCTATTACAGCCAGGCAGGTGTAAAATACGCTGCCGGTGCAACTGGTTTAACAGAGATCCTGCAGCAAAAGTACCTGGCCCTTTTCCGCCATTCAGGTTTAGAGTCGTACTTCACTTACCGCAGAACAGGAATACCTAATTTTACTACAGGCCCGGGTACCGGAAACGGAACACGTATCGCTTCAAGGTTCCAGTATCCTGCCGCTGAAAGAACAGCCAATACCACCAATTACAATAAAGCATTGGCTAGTCAGTTTGGCGGCAATGACGATATTAATGGTGTCATGTGGATTTTACAATAACCTGCTGACACGGGATCATCAATTATCCAAAAGATGATCTGATTTGAAAAATAAGGTGTACTATTTCAATGCTGCCAACCGCTGAAACGCGCTTGAAGGCATTGAAATAGTACACCTTATTTTTTTATAGATTTTCTTTGGGCAATTCTAACCACCGTGCTGAGGGTTATTGTAAAGAATTAGTCTTCCAACTCCTGGGATAGTTGAAATCATCCTTCCTAAGGATATCCTGAACCAAGCTGCTGCAAATTATTCTAAAGAATTGGCTTTCCCCTCTCCCGGGATAATTAAAATCATTATTCCTAAGCATATCCTGAACCAAGTTGCTGCAAATTATTCTAAAGAATTGGCTTTCCCCTCTCCCGGGATAATTAAAATCATTATTGCTAAGCATATCCTGAACCAAGCTGCTGCAAATTATTCTAAGAATTGGCTTTGCCCTCTCCCGGAAAAATTGAGATTATCATAGCTGAGGGTTTCCTCCGGGATATACCAGACCGCCTTGCAACAGATCATCTTAAAAAAAACGGATACCCTTTTTTGTTGCCTAGAAATTTTGCAAGCGCAGCGCCGCAAAGGTTTCAGCAACAAAAGAGGGTATCCGTTTTTTAAGCAAAGCAGGAAAATCCCCTGATAAATCAAACAGGAGAATCTTCTATCAACTAAATCACAATATTCACGATACGTCCTTTTACAACGATCACTTTCTTAGGTGTCTTGCCATCCAGGTATTTCTGCACCTGCTCATCCGCCAATACCAATGCTTCAATTTCCGCAGCATCAAGCGTTAAACTCAGGTTTAAATTCAACCTTGTTTTACCGTTTACCGAAACCGGGTAACTAAATTCATCCTCTATCATATAAGAAGGATTAAACTCAGGATAAGCAGCAAAAGATAAACTCTCCGTATTCCCTAACAGCGACCATAACTCTTCCGTAATATGCGGGGCATATGGGGAAAGCACAATCACCAGGTCCTGCAAAATAGCTCTTTTGTTAGATTTAAGATCGGTCAGTTCATTCACTGCGATCATAAAGCTGGAAACCGAAGTATTGAATGAAAATCTCTCAATATCGTCCTGTACCTTTTTGATGATCTTATGCAAAGCCTTTAACTCAGCTTTGGTTGGTTCTTCGTCACTTACTTTAAACTCCCATGCGTCATTGTGGAACAATCTCCAGAACTTCCGCAGGAACTTAAACACGCCTTCAATTCCATTGGTATTCCAGGGTTTGCTTTGTTCCAGCGGGCCTAAGAACATCTCGTACATCCTTAACGTATCTGCACCATAACTGGCAATCAGCACATCAGGATTAACCACGTTGAATTTAGATTTAGACATCTTCTCTACCTCTACCCCACAGATATACTTCCCGTTTTCCAGGATAAATTCTGCATCGGTAAATTCAGGTCTGAACAATTTAAATTTCTCTATATCCAGCACTTCATTGTCAACTATATTTACATCCACATGCAAAGCAGCAGTTTTATACTGATCCTTCAAACCATGTGAAACCAGTGTATTGGTTGCCCTTCCGTCTTCCGCTACTACGCGGTAAACAAAATTACTTCTGCCCTGGATCATTCCCTGGTTGATCAGTTTTTTGAAAGGCTCCTCTTCATTCACATAACCCATATCTTTCAGGAACTTATTCCAGAAGCGGCTGTACAATAAATGTCCTGTAGCATGTTCAGAACCTCCGATATATAAATCCACATCCTTCCAGTAGGCAATCGCTTCCTTCGAAGCAAAAGCATCCTTATTCTGTGCATCCATATAACGGTACCAATACCAGCTGGAACCAGCCCATCCCGGCATCGTACTCAGTTCATAGGTATACTGATCTTCGTAGCTCCAGTTTTCCGCCCTGCCCAATGGCGGTTCACCGCTCTCTGTAGGTAAATACTTATCAATTTCAGGTAATACTAGAGGCAGTTCATCCTCTTTAATTAAATAAGGCAAACCATCCTTAAAATAAATCGGAATAGGTTCTCCCCAGTAACGCTGACGGCCAAAGATGGCATCGCGCATACGGTAGTTGATTTTAGCCTTCCCTACTTTCATTTCTTCCAGCCAGCTGTTTAAAGTTTCTACCGCTTCCTTATATTCCATTCCATTGATAAAGCCAGAATTGATATACTTTCCTTCCTTGGTATGATCGGCCTGAACGTCAATATCTTTTTGTCCGTCAAGGATCTGAACCATCGGCAGGTTAAAATGTTTGGCAAACAGCCAGTCGCGCTGGTCTCCGCTCGGCACACCCATTACTGCTCCGGTACCATAACCAGCAAGCACATAATCGGCAATCCATAGCTGAACACGTTCACCGCTTACTGGGTTTACTACATAACTTCCAGTAAAAGCACCTGAAACGGTTTTTGTATCCGCCATGCGGTCCAGCTCAGACTTCTTCTTGGTCTGGGTGATATAATTTTTAATGTCATTCTCCTGCTCTGGAGTGGTCAGTGCCGCAACCAGTTCATGTTCCGGTGCAAGCACCAGGTAAGAAACCCCGAAAATGGTATCCACACGGGTAGTAAAGACCTCAATATATTCAGCAGGTAAAGCTGCTGCACCTGCTACGGTATCGATTTTAAAACGCACGCTGGCACCAGAACTTTTACCGATCCAGTTACGCTGCATTTCTTTAACCGGCTCCGGCCAGTCGATTGCATTTAAGCCCTGCAGCAAACGTTCTGCATAGGCAGAAATACGCATACTCCACTGCATCATTTTTTTCTGTTCCACAGGATGGCCGCCACGTTCAGAAAAACCTTCTTTCACTTCATCATTGGCCAGTACCGTTCCTAGTGCAGCGCACCAGTTCACTGTGCTTTCCCTTAAATAAGTCAGACGGTATTTGAGCAATTCCTTCTGCTTTTCTCCATCACTGAATGCAGTCCATTCTGCTGCGGAAAAGCTTTTAACCTCTTCATCGCATACCGCTTTCACACCGGCACTGCCGCTGGTACTAAACTTTTCTATCAGGCTGCTGATTGCTTCTGCTTTATCTGTTTCCAGGTTATACCATGAATTGAACAGCTGCATAAAGATCCACTGTGTCCATTTGTAATAATCAGGCTCACTGGTACGGATTTCCCTGCTCCAGTCGAAAGAAAAACCAATCTGATCAAGCTGACGGCGATAAGTATTAATGTTCACCTCGGTAGTCAATGCCGGATGTTGTCCCGTTTGAATTGCATATTGTTCTGCCGGCAGCCCAAATGAATCGTAACCCATAGGATGTAAAACATTATATCCTTTTATTCTTTTATACCTTGAAAATATATCAGAAGCAATATAGCCCAGCGGATGGCCCACATGTAAACCTGCCCCTGAAGGGTAAGGAAACATATCCATCACATAAAACTTAGGTTTTACAGAATCATTTTCTGCTTTAAATGTTTGGTGCTCTGCCCAAAACGCCTGCCACTTCTGCTCTATCTCTTTAAATTGGTAATCCATTCAGTCTTTCCTTATTATAGCGCGAAAATAAAGAAATAAAGGGTGTTTCAGAAAGGTTCTGCAAAGATCTTTGCATTTCAACCTTCACTGTCAGGCAGTTTTGTTGCTTATTTTGAGCTGTCTGCATATCTATTAATAGATTTTAACCGTTTAAAAGCCATAATAATTTAATTTTTGTGCGTATATTTTTTTATTTTCGCAGGACAATAAATAAACAACATGGAAGAATTTGAAGTTAGCGATGCTTCTAAAAAGACAAAAACCATTTATATCTCTACCATATTTAGCATAACACTGGTTTTGGTGATGCTGGGTGTGCTGGGCTTAATTATGGTGCACGCAAAAAACCTATCTAACTATGTAAAGGAAAATATTGTATTAAACATCATTGTGGATGAAGGTGCAAAAGAGGCCGATGTATTGCAGTTCCAAAAAGAGCTGAATGCCAATCCTGCGGTCAAACAAACACAATATGTAAACAAAGAACTGGCAGCAAGGAACCTTACACAGGATCTGGGCGAGGATTTTGTCAACTTCCTGGGTTATAACCCGCTGCTGTCTACTGTAGATGTTTACATGAAAGCAGACTATGCAAATAATAAAAGCATCGACGCCTTAAAAGCCAGCATCAGTAAAAACCCTGTGGTAAAAGAAGTGATCTATCAAAGTTCACTGATCGATATGGTAAACAAAAACATCAACACGATCGGTTTGATTGTATTGGGTTTCGCTGCCATATTGCTGGTAATCTCTGTGGCGTTGATCAACAACACCATCAGGCTGGCCATTTACTCACAGCGCTTCCTGATTAAAAGTATGCAGCTGGTAGGTGCAACCAAAGGTTTCATCCGTAAGCCTTTTATTCTGGTGGCCATGCTGCACGGATTAATTGCCTCTATTATTGCAGTGATTATCCTCCTTGGCCTCTTATATTATGCACAACAAGAGATTCCTGAAATTATTATTTTAAGGAATTATACAGAATTTGGTATAGTATTGCTATTTTTATTGGGTGTTGGAATTTTTATTACCGCACTCAGCACCACCTTTGCAGTAAGCAAATATTTACGTTTAAAAATATACGATCTTTATAGATAATGGAAAAAAAAGCAACTCCTGCTAGCCAGGCTTCGAAAAATGAATTGGTTTTCACCAAAAAGAACTATCAGTTATTGCTCATCAGCATGGCCATTGTAGTGGTAGGCTTTTTATTAATGATGGGTACAACTGACATTTATGATTTCAGAAAAACCTTATTGGCTCCAATGGTTGTCCTTTTTGGATTTGGATTTGGCATTTACGCAGTCCTGAAGAAATAACAGAATGAACATTGTACAAACAATTATTCTCGCTGTTATAGAGGGAATCACCGAGTTTTTGCCCGTTTCTTCCACTGGACACATGATCCTGGCTTCTTCTTTTATGGGCATCGCGTCCGACCCATTTGTTAAATTATTCACCATTGCGATACAGTTGGGCGCCATTTTATCTGTAGTCGTACTGTATTTCAAACGCTTTTTCAGAACATTTAATTTCTACCTTAAACTATTGGTTGCCTTTATACCGGCAGCTGTTTTTGGAGTGCTGTTCAGCAAAAAGATCGACGCATTATTGGAAAGCCCAAAAACTGTTGCAGTATCTCTAGTAGTTGGCGGTGTGATTTTGCTTTTTGTTGACCAGTGGTTTGCTAACCCAACCGTTGACGAAGAAGAAGAGATCAGCTATATGACAGCCTTCAAGATCGGCTTTTTCCAGTGTCTGGCCATGATTCCCGGGACTTCCAGATCGGGTGCCAGTATTGTTGGCGGTATGTACCTTAAACTCAGCAGAAAAGCTGCGGCAGAATTTTCATTCTTCCTGGCTGTGCCTACCATGTTTGCAGCTACAGGTAAAAAACTGCTTGATTTTTATAAAGAAGGTAACACCATTTCGCATGATGAGATGAACCTGTTGATCATAGGTAATGTAATTGCTTTTGTAGTTGCGCTTCTTGCCATCAAAACATTTATCGGTTACCTTGAAAAAAATGGATTCAGAATGTTTGGCTGGTACCGTATTGTTGCCGGGCTGATCATCATCGGACTAATGTACAGTGGCCATAACCTGCAAACAATTTAATTGTGTAAATTGCCGCTTCATTTAGATTACCGTTTTGAGCGTAGAAAAGTTAATGGAAAGGACCTTCAATTTTGCTGAAGGTGAGTTGTTACTGATCAATAAACCCTATAAATGGACAAGTTTTGATGTGGTAGGGAAAATCAGAAATTCCCTCAAACCATTAAAACTAAAAGTAGGCCATGCAGGCACACTTGATCCATTGGCTACCGGCCTGCTGATCCTGTGTACAGGAAAACTGACCAAACAGATTGATACCTTCCAGGCAGAAGATAAAGAATATACCGGCACCATGATCCTTGGTGCCACTACTCCCTCCTTCGATCTGGAGACAGAAGTAGATGCACAATATCCTACAGACCATCTTACTGAAGAGGCCATTCACGCCGCTACAGCTCCTTTTAAAGGAGAGATTCAGCAATACCCCCCTGCCCATTCTGCAGTTAAAGTAAATGGGGAACGTTTATACGTTAAAGCCAGAAGAGGAGAAGAACAGGAATTACGCCTGCGTTTTGTAAATGTCCCTGTCTTTGAAATCACACGTATCGCTTTACCTGAAGTTGACTTCAGAATTGTATGCAGTAAAGGCACCTACATCAGGTCGCTCGTATCTGATTTCGGGAAACACCTCCAAAACGGGGCATACCTTTCAGTACTAACGCGTACCAGAAGTGGCAATTTTCTTTTAGAAAATGCATTTGAGGTATCCGATTTGGTTGAGTATCTTCGTCATAAAAGAGAAGAAGCCAGAGCAGTACTACCTTCTGAGAATAGCTAATATGCACAGCCATTTTAAAAATAAGTATTTACGCTATGTAAGGGATTACCTGCTCATTGCCTGCGGAATCGTATCTGCTTGTTTTGGCTTAAAGAGTTTCCTTATGCCCAGCGGTTTTATTGATGGTGGTGTTACTGGTATTTCCCTGCTGATCAGCGATGTAACGGGTTTTAAGTTATCCTACCTGATCCTGATCATCAATATTCCCTTTGTGATCCTGGGTTATTCACAGATAGGAAAAACATTTGCTATAAAAACAGCATTTGCTATCGCTATACTGGCTATTTTCCTGATCATCATGCCCTTTCAGCCTATCACGCACGATAAGCTGCTTATCGCTTTCTTTGGCGGATTATTTCTGGGCGGTGGTATCGGCCTGGCCATGCGTGGCGGTTGTGTAATTGATGGTACTGAAGTACTGGCCCTCTACATCAGCAAAAACAGCATGCTCACCGTAGGGAACATCATCCTCATTTTAAACATTCTTATTTTCGCCGTGGCTGCCCTCTTTTTGGGTGTAGAAACAGCGATGTACGCCATATTAACCTACTTATCTGCTTCTAAAACCATTGATTTTGTGGTGAATGGATTGGAACAATATATCGGTGTAACTGTTATATCGGAGAAAAAAGATGAGATCCGGCAATTCCTGATTAACGAGATGAAACGCGGTGTAACGATCTACAAAGGTGAGGGCGGTTATGGAGAGAAAAAAGAGATCGATATTTTATATACGGTAGTAACAAAACTGGAAATGGGAAAACTGCAAACGGAAATCCGGCAGATCGATCCGGATGCTTTTGTAGTGCAACAACAGATTTCTGATATCAAAGGAGGGGTGGTTAAACGCCATGCCCTGCATTAATTTATAAGATTTTGAAGATATACAACAACCTGTCTGAATTTAAAAGACTTAACAATGCCGTTGCCACTATAGGTACTTTTGATGGCGTACATTTTGGACATCAGAAGATCATTAACAGACTTTGTGAACTGGCGAAATCCACTGGTGGAGAAAGTGTGATCCTTACCTTCTTCCCTCATCCAAGAATGATTATTGATCCGGAGAACAAAGACCTTAAAATGATCAATACAATTGAGGAGAAAGCAGCGATCCTTGCCTCATTGGGTGTAGATCATCTAATCATTACCCCTTTTACGCGTGATTTTTCTAACCTCAGTCCTTCAGAATATATCAAAAATATTCTGGTAGATACCATCGGCATTAAACAATTAATTGTAGGTTACGACCACCGTTTTGGCAAAAACAGATCCGGCGGAATGAAAGACCTGGTAGCCTTTTCCGGCTCTTATGGTTATAAAATTGAGGAAATCGGCGAGCAGGATGTGAACGACGTGGCAGTAAGTTCTACAAGGGTTAGGGAATCCCTGCTCAGCGGACAGGTGGCATTGGCAGCAAAATATCTGGGTTACAATTTTTCGCTGTATGGACCCGTGATTAAAGGGGATAAAATCGGACGTACGATCGGTTTCCCTACAGCCAATATCTTTATTGAACAACCCTACAAACTCATACCCTCTGATGGCATTTATGCGGTTACCATAGAAATGGACAATGAATCATACCAGGGTATGGCATACATCGGACAACGCCCCACAATTAATGGAATGACCAGGAACATCGAAGTCAACATTTTTGATTTTAACCGGGAGATCTACGGGCAGTATATCAAAATGAACTTCTGTGAATTCTTACGCCATGATGTAAAATTTACAGGTCTGGAAGCTTTAAAACTGCAACTGCAAAAAGATAAAGAAGACACAAGGACGTATTTTGCGCAGCATCCCGGCGCATAAAAATAAAAGTCAATCTTTTGTTTATCTTGTACGCAACTAAATTATGAAGATCGACCAGGAAAAAAGTGAATTCTTAGATGAAATGCTGGACTACTGGCAGGAAGAAACCCTGCTTTCAAAAGCCGATGCCGAAAAACTAAGGAAGAGCTACGAAGTTAAATCCTTCGACTGGCGCCGGCTGGCACAATATTCTTTCTGGATCGCCATGGCTTGCGGGGTCATTTCTATGGGTGCCCTGCTGGTAGATAACAGCATCCTCAATTACCTGAAAAAGTTATACGATACGCCAGATGGCGTGATCAGCTTATTATCTGCTGCCGCAGCAGCCTTTCTCTACTGGATCAGCTTCAAAAGAAAAGTATCCTTACCTATGCAGGTATTCAGCAATGATGCCATGGTCTTTTCTGCAGTGATGCTTACCGCTAATGCCATCGCCTATCTGGGTAAAGCGGTGAGTAAAGGGGGAGATCACTTTTCTTTACTCATACTCTTTTCTGTATTTGTTTATGGTATACTCGCTTTTAAATTCAGATCGCGCCTCATCTGGATATTTGTACTGATCTCACTTGGCGCATGGTTCGGCACAGAGACCGGATATCTTTCCAGAGGTAACCTCTATTTCCTGGGGATGAACTATCCCCTCCGTTTTGTTATTTTTGGCTTTGTACTCACTGCATTATCGCTATTGCTGAGAAATGTTAAAGCGTTCAGCTTCTTTTATCTCACTACCTATATCAGTGGCATGTTATACCTGTTTGCCTCGCTTTGGCTCATCTCTGTCTTCGGTAATTTCGGAACACTTGATCAATGGTATGGTATTAAACAGATTTCGCTGTTCTACTGGGCATTGATCTCCGCAGCAGTTTGCGCAATCAGTATTTTCGCAGGGTTAAAATACAGGGATGATGTAGCCCGGGAATTTGGCATCACCTTTCTATTTCTAAACCTGTACACGCGGTATTTTGAATATTTCTGGGATACCTGGCACAAAGCCTTATTTTTCAGTGTACTGGCTGCTTCCTTCTGGTTTATCGGCCGCAGGGCAGAAAAGATCTGGAACGTAGAATTTCTAAAGAAATAAACTAATGTTTGATCAGGTGAACGTATACCAGTTTAACAATATGGTAGGCGGAAAGCGCAAAAAATAAACCTGCAATAGCCTTATTCAGCACATAATTATTTAGCGTAAACTTGGTTTGAATATACTGTGCAAAACGTCCAAAACCATATAAAGCAATGGCAGCCCCCAATCCTGAACCCAGGCTAAATACCCCAATGGAAATAGCACCTACATTGATCCATTCATGGGAGATCAGGTAAGTACCAACAAATAACCAGTAAGGGATCTGCATGGGGTTAAGCACGCCCATAAGCAGGCCATAGCGGATACTGTCTTTATTAGAATAATCAGTCTTCGGCATTTCTTTGCGCGATCGCCACGTGATTACACCCAGCACCATAAACATGATCACCATTACGCCGTCAATGTAATCGCCTACCTTAATTTCACTCGATAGCCACTGTACAAAACGCATTACACCAAGTGTAAAAAGCACTTCTACGCAGGAAAAAGCCATAATAAAATATACAGCTTGTTTTATACCTCTGGTAATAGTGATCTGGACAACGGTGAGATTAATATTTCCCGGAGGGATATAACCTATAGCATTTAGAATTACTCCGAGAAAAAACGTTAAAAAAAGCATGCGTAAAGATAAAGGTTTATTCCCGTAGGACAGATGAAAAAATAGCTGATAAGTATGATCTTATCAGCTATAATTTGTGATTAACTGTCAGCAAGTGACGGCTTCAAATGTGATTTTAAATATTTTGCGGTATATGAATCCTTGGCGTGGATAAGATCTTCAGGCGTACCTTCAAATACAATGTTTCCACCTCTATCACCACCTTCCGGACCAATATCAATTACCCAGTCGGCCGATTTAATCATATCCATATTATGTTCTATCACCAGGATTGTATTCCCTTGTTCAATCAGCGTATTTAAAGCGATCAGTAGTTTTTTAATATCGTGAAAATGCAATCCCGTAGTAGGCTCATCAAAAATGAACATCGTCTTGCTGGCATTGTTCCCTTTAATTAAAAACGAAGCCAGTTTAATCCGCTGTGCTTCCCCGCCAGAAAGGGTATTCGAAGATTGCCCCAGATGTACATAACCCAAACCAACATCTACCAGTGGCTGCAGTTTATTTAATATTTTAGGCTCATTCTTAAAAAATTCAACCGCCTCATCGATCGTTAGATCAAGGATGTCAGACACATTCTTATCCTGATAAGTAATATCCAGGATTTGCTGTTTGAACCTCCTTCCGCCGCAGGTTTCACAAGGCAGGTAAAGATCGGCCATAAACTGCATCTCTATCTTCACTTCCCCTTCTCCCTGGCAAACATCACATCGGCCTCCCTCAACGTTAAAGGAGAACGCAGCAGGTTTTAATCCCGCAGCTCTTGAAGCTGGCAGCGCAGCAAACAAAGCACGTACATCATCCCATGCTTTTACATAAGTAACCGGGTTAGATCTTGAAGAACGGCCTATAGGATTCTGATCTACCATTTCCACCTGGCTAATCAGGTCATAATTTCCGAATATCCCATCATATGATCCCGTTTGCTCCCCTGCATAGTTACCGATGGCTTTCTGCAATGCAGGATACAGTATCTTTTTGATCAGACTGGTTTTCCCCGATCCGGAAACACCGCTTACCACGGTGAAAACTCCCAACGGGAATTTCACCTCTATATTTTTAAGGTTATTTTCCCTGGCGCCTTTGATCAGGATATGGTCGTTCCATTTCCTGCGCATTGCGGGTACTACTATACTTTCCTTACCAGAGAGATACTTACCGGTAAGGCTTTTATTGTCTTTTATAATCTGATCGTAGGTTCCGCTAAACACCAGGTGTCCACCCAATGTGCCTGCTTCCGGGCCAATATCAATAATATGATCTGCCGCTTTCATCATTTCTTCCTCATGTTCTACCACGAGAACAGTGTTTCCTACATTACGCAGGGAAAGCAAAACTTCAATCAGCTTGTTCGTATCACGCGGGTGTAAACCAATACTGGGTTCATCCAGCACATAAATAGACCCTACTAAACTACTACCCAAAGAAGTAGCTAAATTGATCCGTTGGGATTCACCACCAGATAGCGTATTTGATAACCTGTTGAGGGTTAAATAACCTAAACCTACATTATTCAAGTATAACACACGACTGGTAACTTCCGCCAGCAGGCGTTTAGAGATCTTGATATCGGTTTCAGATAGCTCCAGGTGGTCAAAGAAATGCTGAATAGATGACAAAGGCATTAATACTACATCTACAATGGATTTCCCGCCAATCTTTACATAAGAAGCATCTTTACGCAACCTCGAACCTTTACAATCCGGGCAGATCGTTTTTCCGCGGTAGCGCGACAGCATTACCCGGTACTGAATTTTATAGGTCTGTTCTTCCAGTTCTTTGAAAAAATCATCCAGACCTGCAAAATATTTATTTCCCGTCCAAAGTAAACGCTGTTGCTTTTCTGTCAGTTCATTGAATGACCTGTGGATAGGGAAATCAAATTTATCAGCACTCTTGATCAGTTTATTTAACCATTCACGCATTTTCTCCCCTCTCCAGGGTGCGATAGCGCTGTCATAAACACTCTTGCTTTTATCAGGGATGACTAAATCTTCATCAATACCGATTACGTTTCCATATCCCTCGCAGCGTTTACAGGCCCCATAGGGATTGTTAAAACTGAAAAAATTAGGTGTAGGCTCTTCAAAGCGGATGCCATCCAGTTCAAAACGGTCGCAGAAGTGAGTGGTTCGCCCTTCATGTTCTACATAACAATCGCCTTTACCTTCAAAAAAAGCTGTTTGAACAGAATCTGCCAGCCGGCTCATCGTTTCGTCATCATCATGAAAAACGATACGGTCGATCAGGATCTTCACCGTATCCGAATCTGTCAGTTCAAAATCTTTAAAATTTTCGTCTTCAAGGATAGCTTCTATTTTATCCACCTTATCATTCAGGTATACCCGAAGAAAACCTTTTTGCAGCAATACAGCCAGTTCTTCTTTAACCGACCGGTTATTGTGCGGATGAAGCGGACAAAATATAGTGACTACTGCATCATTACCTAATTTGGAAACAAAATCTACCACTGTACTTACAGTGTCTTTTTTTACAATAGTTCCCGATTCCGGAGATATAGTTTTTCCAATCCGCGAAAACAGCAGCTTCAGATAATCATAGATCTCTGTTGATGTACCTACTGTAGATCTTGGGTTTGACGTAATTACTTTCTGTTCAATTGCAATGGCCGGGGCAATCCCTTTGATATAATCTACATCGGGTTTGTTCATCCTTCCCATAAACTGGCGGGCATAAGAAGAAAGGCTTTCTACATAACGCCGCTGTCCTTCAGCATAAAGCGTATCAAAAGCAAGTGAAGATTTTCCGGAACCAGACATCCCGGTGATCACCACCAGTTTATTTTTTGGTATCGCAACATCTATATTTTTGAGGTTGTGTACCCTGGCCCCCTTTATAATAATATTTTTATGTGGATCTTTTTCGGTTTCCTTACTCATTTAATTCCTTCTGGGATTTGCTAATATAACCCAAAAAACACAATATTAGTTTTTCGGGGGAACGCAAAAATACGGCTCTTTAACTACTTTTATTTTTTTTTAGTATTTTATTGTAATAATGTGATAAAAAAATGCTTCTTTTGATGTTATTACACAACCAATTAAATCTGTCATCATTTAAAACCATAGGAGAAGCTCTATAGAAAAAAACATTTACTAAGTATTTTTTAGCAAACAGCAAGGGAATTTAGTATCGATATACCTATGAAGTTAGAATCATATAGTGATCAGGACCTAGTAAAGTTATACCTGACGGGTGATGAAACAGTTCTAGAAGAATTGTTAAACAGACACAAGTCCAAGATATATACTTCCATCTATTTACTGGTAAAAGACCAATACCTGGCAGAAGACATTTTTCAGGACGCTTTTATAAAAGTGAT
This sequence comes from Pedobacter sp. L105, assembly GCF_009765875.1. Lineage (GTDB taxonomy): Bacteria > Bacteroidota > Bacteroidia > Sphingobacteriales > Sphingobacteriaceae > Pedobacter. The sequence continues at coordinate 51,067 of NZ_LMUP01000006.1, read as the reverse complement.
CAATACCCTCCGTTCAGGAAGGTATAATGAAGAAGGTAAATTCTTACCATGGGTGATGCGTATCGCACACAATTTAGTAATTGATTATTTCAGACGTGAAAAACGTGCTCCTGTAATTACAAGTGCGGATGGAACAGATGTGCTCAATATGCTGCAGATCCATGAGGAAAGTGCAGAAGACAAAATTCTTAGAGACCAGACACATACCGATCTGAGAATGCTGATCCAGCTGCTTCCTGATGAACAAAAAGAGGTGCTGATCATGCGTCATTATGCCGATCTGAGCTTTAAGGAAATTGCAGACCTGACCGATGTGAGTATCAATACTGCCCTGGGTAGAATGAGATACGCACTGAGCAACCTCAGGAAGATGATGAAGGTAAAAGAGGTCACCTAAAAATGGATTAAAAACTCATTAAAATTATTGTTAATAAGCCCAAAATAAATAGTAACTTGTTTCGTTCTAATAGTAGAAAAAACAAAAACACATATTTATGCTTATGATAACAACCTCTACTTCTGTTCCAAATGTGAATCCCTTAAATCAGCAGGCCGAAAATTTAAGTAATGAGTTTTTTAACGACCTTGATTTAATGTTCTACGAAAGCATCAAATCACAAATGGACCAGCTTAAAAGGAACCCCGAAGAGGAAACGATCTCAAAAATATTAGCCTACTCAAGATCATTGTAAATGAGTTAAAAGATTAAGCTGTCATCACCCTGACAGCTTTTTTTGTTTTATCTTTGCGCATGCTAAAAAAAGAGAGGTATAAACAATTTGTAGCCCATTTTTCTGCCAAACAGCCAGATGCTGAAACAGAACTGCACTATAATAACCCTTTTCAGCTACTGGTTGCGGTAATTTTATCAGCCCAGTGCACCGATAAAAGAATTAACCAGGTTACGCCCGCACTATTTCAGCGCTTCCCCAATGCCAAAGCATTGGCCGACGTTACGCCGGATATTGTTTTTGATTATATCCGGAGCGTAAGTTATCCCAATAACAAAGCCAAACACCTGGTAGGTATGGCCAATATGCTGGTCAATGAGTTTCACAATGAAGTACCTTCTGATATAGACCAGCTGCAAAAAATGCCGGGCGTAGGGAGAAAGACAGCCAATGTAATAGCTTCGGTGATCTACAATGCACCGGCAATGGCTGTAGATACCCACGTTTTTCGCGTAGCGAACCGCATTGGCCTCACCAATGGAAAAACTCCCTTAGCCGTTGAGAAAGATCTGGTGAAACACCTGCCCCAGGAAAGTATTCACGTAGCCCACCACTGGCTCATCCTGCATGGCAGATATGTATGTGTGGCGCGTTCTCCAAAATGCAGCATTTGTGAATTGACTTCAATTTGCAGATATTACGAAAGATTAAACAAAGCAACTAAAGAAATTAGCCAAATCCCGGAAGGGAATTAGTATTATTTTTACAATTTGCTATTTATTGAAAAATAATACTTACGTTTGCTAAAATAATTAGCCACAATATTTAAACAGGTAGTTTTTATAAAGAATAAATATTTTATATTTACGCATACAATTTAACAAGATGACCCCGAACGCAGATAAATTAAAAGCTTTACAACTTACACTGGATAAGTTGGAAAAATCTTACGGTAAAGGCGCCGTAATGAAATTAGGTGATACACCAACAGAATCTATTGAATCTATTTCAACCGGCTCTATTAGTTTAGATATTGCTTTAGGTATTGGTGGCGTGCCTAAAGGTCGTGTAATCGAAATCTATGGCCCTGAATCTTCAGGTAAAACTACCCTGGCAACGCATATCATTGCCGAATGCCAGAAAAAAGGTGGTGTAGCAGCGTTTATTGATGCGGAACATGCTTTTGATAAATTTTATGCGAAGAAATTAGGTGTTGATGTAGATAACCTGCTGATTGCTCAACCGGATAACGGAGAACAGGCTTTAGAGATTGCCGACAACCTGATCCGCTCCGGTGCAATTGATGTGATCGTAATTGACTCAGTTGCTGCATTGGTTCCTAAAGCGGAGATTGAAGGTGAAATGGGTGATTCTAAAATGGGTCTGCAGGCTCGTTTAATGTCACAGGCTTTGAGAAAACTGACAGGAACAATCGCTAAGACGGGATGTTGCTGTATTTTCATCAATCAATTACGTGAAAAAATTGGTGTAATGTTCGGTAACCCGGAAACCACTACTGGTGGTAATGCATTGAAATTTTACGCTTCTGTACGTTTGGATATCCGCAGGATGTCACAAATTAAAGATGCTGATGAAGTATCAGGTAACAGGGTTAAAGTGAAAATCGTTAAAAATAAAGTTGCCCCTCCTTTCCGTATTGCAGAATTTGATGTCATGTTTGGTCAGGGGATCTCTAAAGTTGGTGAGATCATCGATTTAGGAGTAGATTTTAATATCGTGAAGAAAGCCGGTTCATGGTTCTCTTACGGAGATACTAAACTGGGACAGGGTAGAGATGCCGTTAAGCAGTTGTTACTGGATAACCCGGAACTGGCTGATGAGATCGAAGCTAAGATCAGGGCTGAAGTTACCGGAGAAAAACTGGAAGAACTTCAATAAAATCAGGGGCTGGGTTTTTCCAGGCTTCGCTTAAAAAAGAGGTATGCTTATTTGTTGCTGAAACCTTTGCTCGCTTCGCTTGCAAAATTTCGAGGCAACAAATAAGCATATCTCTTTTTTTTAAGATCATCTCTGGAATAATATAAAGGGTCATCCAAAGGGTAAACTCACCAGGCCTGAGAATCCGGGAGAACATAAGAACAGCTTTTAAGTAATGTAGCCACGCTCGAAAACTATCCTCCGGATTATCCCAGGGATATCCCCCGGACTCCTCTCCAGAGTACGCTAATAAAAAAACACATATACTATTTTTTGACCTTCAGGCGCGTTAGCGCATGGCAGCCACAAAATAAGTATATATGTTTTTTTATTGTGGACTCATAAACTTCAAATCTACGTTGATCGCTACATAGGCTGCGATGATCACGGCAACAGCCAGGACAGCTAAACCGATATAATTTCTGTTCTTATCCTGTTTTACAATCCAAACAAGGAAAGCTATCAGGGGAATCAGCATTAATCCAAAAAATAAAAAGCTCATCGAATTCATAACAAAATATTTAATATTATTAAAAGTCCATTCTTGATGCAGGGGCAGTATCCTGTCCTACAAATTCTTTATTGATATACTTATAGTGGCCGGCAATGGCAATCATGGCCGCATTGTCTGTGCAATATTCAAAGGCAGGAATATAAACATTCCAGTTCAGCTGTTCTGCCCTTTCGGCCAACGCTTTACGTAAGCCGGTATTGGCAGAAACCCCTCCTGCAATAGCGATTTCACTGATATTATATTGCGCTGCTGCTTTTTGCAGCTTGTTGAGTAAAATATGGACAATGCTATGCTGCACAGAGGCACAGATATCATCCAGGTGTTCCTGTATGAAATTAGGATTCTCCTTTTCATGCGCCCGGATAAAATATAAGATCGCGGTTTTTAATCCGCTAAAACTATAATTCAGATCTTTGATCTGCGGCTTTGGAAAAGTATAGGCCAGCGGATTGCCCTGTTTAGCATGCAGGTCGATCAGCGGACCACCGGGATAAGGCAGGTTTAAGATCTTCGCCGTTTTGTCGAAGGCTTCACCGGCAGCATCATCCAGCGACTGACCAACAATTTCCATATCAAAATAATCTTTCACCAGAACAATCTGGGTATGCCCGCCCGAAACAGTAAGGCATAAAAAAGGAAATAATGGTTTTGGATCATCAATAAAATGGGCCAGGATATGCGCATGCATGTGATTTACCGCGATAAGTGGCAGATCTAATGCCAGGGCAAAAGATTTAGCAAAGGATACACCCACTAACAAAGAGCCTAATAAACCTGGTCCGCGCGTAAAAGCTATGGCATTGATCTCCTTTTTGCTAACTTTAGCATCAATCAAAGCCTGTTGAATGACAGGAACAATATTTTGCTGATGCACCCTGGAAGCCAATTCCGGAATTACACCACCATAATTTTGATGAATAGTTTGGTTTGCGATAACATTGGCCGTAATTTTGCCATTGGTACAGATCGCAACAGAAGTTTCATCACATGAAGATTCGATGGCAAGGATTACTGACACGTTGAATTATAATTAAGCTACAAAACTATCAAAAAACTATTAAAAATACTTCTTTGGTTTATTGCATCAATACTGCTGCTGCTGGCGATAATTTTATTTTCATTGCAGTTTAAGCCTGTACAAACCTTTTTAGCTAAAAAAGCCGCTGCTTACCTGTCTAAAGAATTGAACACTACAGTGTCATTAAAAAGTATTTATATAAAACCTTTTAAATCTGTGGTGATTGAAGACCTGCTGGTACTCGATCTGCAAAAAGATACACTGCTGAGTACCCCCAAATTCATCGTAGACCTCAACCGTCTGTCTATTGACAAAAAAATCCTGGACATCAATACGGTGCAGGTGAATAATGGTGCATTCTACCTCAAACAGTATAAAGAAAAAAATAAGGGCACCAATCTTGATTTTATCATTGATTATTTTGATTCCGGGCCATCTACCAAAAAGAAAAGCAAACCTTTCCAAATCTCTGTGGACAGGGTGATCCTGAATAACCTGAAATTAAGATACAAAGACCTGAGTGTAGATTCGGTAGTGAATGGCGTAAATTACGACGACATACAGCTCAGGGAAATGAACGGTATTTTTGAGCACCTGAACACCAAAGACCACCTGATGCAGGCCAATGTTAAAAACCTGACCTTTAAGGAAAAAAGCGGTTTTTACCTCAAAAACCTGAGTGCTTTTACCACGATAGACAGTAATAAAGTTATACTGAAAAAATTATTGCTTGTTACCAATAAAAGCAGGCTGACCGATTATTTTGAAATGAGGTTCAGGAAATTTGGCGACTTCAATGATTATATCGATAAGGTGTGGATGAAGGCACATTTCAAAAACGGCCACCTGGCTTCAAAAGATATTTCCTTTTTCGCTCCGGAACTGGCCAGGATGAACCTGGATATTGATGTTGACGGACAGATCACCGGACTGGTAAATAACCTCAAAGCCAAAAACCTGTCTGTAAAAGCAGGTAAAGCCACTTATGTAAAAGGTAATTTCAATATTAAAGGCCTGCCCCACCTGCAGGAGACTTTCATGGAAATGAGCTTTGACATGGCATCTACCAATAAAAAAGACCTGGATGAGATATTGGGTAACACTACAGGTAACAAAACAAAGGTAATCCCGGTAATTGTTGAAAAATTTGGCAGCATTTATTTCAAAGGGAACTTTACGGGTTTTGCCAATGACTTTATTGCTTTTGGTGAATTTAAAACTAAGCTGGGCAGGGTGGTATCCGATGTAAATATGAAAATCAGCCCTAAGGGCGTCCCTACCTACTCCGGAAATGTGAAGGCCTATGATTTTAACCTTGGTGACCTGCTCGATGAAGAAAGCCTGGGTAAAGTTACCGCGGCCGTAAACATCAAAGGAAAGGGAACTGAAATTAACAGCCTTACCGAAAAGATTAATGGAGATATCACCTACATAGATTTTAACGGTTACCGTTATTCCAATGTAAGTATAGACGGAACGTTTGACAAAAAATACTTTGATGGAGGCCTGAAGATCAATGATAAAAATGTACAGCTGAACTTTGACGGAGGAGTAAACTTAAATCCAAAACTTCCTGTTTTCAATTTCAAAGCGACCATAAAAAATGCAAAACTGAAGTCGCTGCACCTGTATCAGGATTCCCTGAAAGTTGATGCTACCTTCAGTACTAACTTTTCGGGCAGCAATCTGAACAACATCCAGGGGAACCTGCTCATCCAGAAAATAAGACTGGACAATGTTAAAGGGGTTTATAACATTGACTCTGTAGGTTTACAGGCTAAAGGCATCGGCGCCGACAGAACCTTAAAAATCAGCTCGGATGTACTGGATGCCAGCATCAGAGGACAATATGACCTTAATACGCTGCCTTCTTATTATAAATCACTGGCAAAAACCTATATCCCTTCCCTTAAAACCGATATCGTTAAGTTTAACGACCAAATCTTCCAGTTTAACCTGAACATTAAACGATTTGAACCTGTAGCCCAATTATTTGCCCCGGGATTGGTGATTGATGGCCAGGCCATACTCATAGGGAATTTCGACTCCAAGAAAAAAATAGCCACCTTAAATGGCTTTATCAAAAAACTAACCTACAATGGCGTAATTGTTAACAACATCATTGTAGATGAAAATACCACCACCAACCAGCTGCAGGCAATTATTACTTCAGATCGCGTAGACCTGAATGATAGTTTGTACATCAAAGATGTCAACATTTCAAACATCCTGCGTAATGACAGCCTGGCCTTAAACGTTAAGCTATCCAATGCCGATGATGCCAATCAGCTGGATTTAAACGGACTGGTAGAATTTGGAAAAGATACCACCGCCAGGATCAGTATTCTCCCATCATTGCTAAAGATCAATAGTGAAGACTGGGCGATACAGGACAAAGTGCGCATCAATTTTAAAAACGGAAAAACCGAGATCAATAATTTTGATTTGAAAAATGGAAATCAGATACTCTCTATAGATGGTATCCTGTCCCCTAATCCCAGTGACGTAGTAACGGTCGGCTTTAAAGCTTTCAGCCTCAAAACAATCAACCCCTTTACCAAAACGCTCGGCGTAAAACTGGCAGGTAATGTAAATGGACAGACCAAACTTTACGGGCTGCTTGGCAAACCAATCATCATCGATGGCCTCAAAATCGATTCCCTCAATTTTAATGATACCTATATCGGTACACTAACGGATACCTCTTCTTTTAATCAGGAGAGCAATATGGCAAGTGCTTTCATGCGTATCGAAACCAACAATAAGGAAACCTTTAAAGTTGCCGGAAAGGTAAATCTTAAAGATAAAGATTTGAACCTTACTGTCAAAATGAATGAAAGTGAAGCGACAGTGCTGGCACCTTTCGTTAGCGACCTGGTTTCTGACCTTAAAGGACATATTTCAAGCGACCTAACGGTTACCGGTGCTTTTGATTCGCCGAAGATCAATGGAGATATCACGCTGGATAAAGCCCAGATGACAGTTAATTATTTAAAAACTGCGTATACACTGGATGATAAAGTAGAGGTACAAAACAGTGTGATCAACATTAAAGATCTCGTCCTCACAGATGTTGGGGGAAATAAAGCTACCGCAAACGGTACCGTAGACATGAACGATGTTAATAATCCAACCCTTGACATTACTATTAAGGCTAAAAACTTCATGGCCCTCAACACCACAGCAAAAGATAACGACACTTATTTTGGGCAAGCCTACGGTACGGGAACCTTTATCTTTAAGGGGCCAACCAATAAAATATATATCGGTATCGATGCAAAAGCCGAAAAGGGAACAGTTTTTAACCTGCCGCTCAATACCGCAGAAACGGTAACAAGAAAAGATTTCATCACTTTCCTGAGCAAGGATACCACTGCCAACTCAAAAAGGAAACTGAATTTTGACGGACTAACCATGAGTTTAAAACTTCAGGTAGACCCCGGCAGCACAGCAAATATATTCACTTCCCTGGGTAACTTAAGCGGTAAAGGTAATGCTAACCTCGACCTGGAAATCAATAGCCTGGGCGATTTTGATATGACAGGGGATTATATCATTGAAACAGGAAGTTTCGATTTTACCGCCCAGGAAGTGATCAGTAAAAAACTAAGTATACGTCAGGGAGGTACCATCCGGTGGACAGGTAATCCAAACCAGGCACAGATTAACCTGAAGGCTATCTATGAGCTAAGAGCGGGCCTTACAGACCTTTACTCTGCCGCTAACAGGGGAAACAGCAGTAACTCATCTTTAAGGGTTCCTGTGGAAGTAGAAATGGGCCTGACAGGATTGTTATTACAGCCTGAGATTAAGCTTGATATTTTCTTCCCTTCCAATCCATCCATCAAGGAAGAGCTCCAGGCTTATTTCAGCGATCCGAACAACCTGAACCTTCAGGCATTTAGTTTAATTATCCGCCGTAGTTTTGCCCCCGGCCCCGGCACAGAAGATCTGGGCAGACAGGTAACCTCAGGAGTGGCCAGTACAGCAACAGAGTTATTGTTTAACCAGTTCAACAACGTACTGTCTTCTTTAAATCTTGATTTTGTGGATATCAACATCCGCTCTTTAAGTGAAGCCAATGCTTCTTTCAGATTCTTTGATAACAGGATTGTGTTAAATGCCGGTGTAATTGACCGAAATACTACCGGTGACTTCTCCACGATTGGTTTTGCAAAAAATAATGTTGGTGGAGAAGTAGAGCTTCAGGCACTGATCAAAAAAGATGGTACGCTGATCGCTAAAATTGCGAATAAACCACAAACCACACAAAGTATTTTCGCTAACCCGGGAATTAACCCAAACACAAATGTGACCTCATTTGGACTTGCTTATTCACAGCAATTTGACAGCTTTAGGGAGTTCTTACAAAAGGTTACCGGTGAATACCGCAGGAACCAGAAAAAGAAAGAGTCAGAGAAAAAGAAAAATGCCAACCAGTCTTTAAATAAAGATGCGATCACCGAAGAGCAGAAGAAGATGAGACAATTGCATTGATAAAATGGAATCGTTATAAAATAGAAAACCTTCATCAATTACAACTGATGAAGGTTTTCTATTTTATAACGGATGCTGAAACTATAATGGTTTCATAATGGTATGACCCATTTTATCTCTTTTGGTTTTCAGATAAGTTTCGTTATGCGTATTACTCAGAATTTCAATCGGAATATTCTCTACAACCTCTAATCCGTAACCAATTAAGCCGGCCCTTTTTGTTGGGTTATTTGACATCAGTCGCATTTTTGTAACACCCTGTGCCCTTAAGATCTGTGCACCCACGCCGTAATCACGTTCATCGCCTTTAAAGCCCAACTGTATATTTGCTTCAACGGTATCAAAACCGGCATCCTGAAGGTTATAGGCCAGCAACTTATTTACCAGTCCAATACCGCGGCCTTCCTGGTTCATATAGACAACAATCCCTTTACCTTCCGCCTGTATCATTTCCATAGCGCGGTGCAGCTGAGGGCCGCAATCACATCGGCAGGAGCCAAAAATATCACCTGTAACGCAAGAGCTGTGTACCCTTACCAGAACGGCTTCATCTGCTGTCCATTCTCCTTTACTTAAAGCCAGATGGGTAGCATTATTTTCCAGTTGGGTATAAGCGGTCATTTTAAAATCGCCCCACTCTGTCGGCAGGTTGATCGTTACCTCTTCCCTGATCAAACTTTCTTTGCTCAGCCGATAGGCGATCAGGTCTTTAATAGAAATTATTTTTAACTGGTGTTGTGCAGCGATTAGCATCAGGTCTGGCAGTCTGGCCATTTCTCCGTCAACTTTCATGATCTCTACAATTACCCCTGCAGGAGCCATTCCAGCCAATCTGGCCAGGTCTACTGCTGCTTCGGTATGTCCGGCACGTCTCAATACGCCGCCATCTTTGGCACGCAAAGGAAAGATATGTCCGGGCCTGCCCAATTCTTCAGGGTCAGTATCCGGATTAATCAATGCCAGCATAGTTTTAGAGCGGTCTGACGCAGAAATACCACTGGTACAGCCATGGCCAACCAAATCTACAGAAACAGTGAAATTCGTTTCATGGGGAGCTGTATTTTTGCCCACCATCAAATTCAGGTTCAGCTCATCGCAGCGGGCTTCAGTAAGCGGGGCACAGATCAGGCCCCTGCCATAGGTAGCCATAAAGTTAATCACTTCAGGAGTAGCATTCTCAGCAGCGGTAACAAAATCACCCTCATTCTCACGATCTTCATCGTCAACAACGATCACCACTTTACCTGCTTTTATATCTGCAATAGCATCTTCTATTGCGTTCAGTTTAATTTCCATTTTGAGCTTTATTCCTCTTATTTAAAGATATAACATATTACCCATACGTAAGAATGTTAAACAAAGTTACAACCTTCCATGATAATATTTAATGTTTATATATCATCCTTAAGTAAGGAAGGGAAGCGGCTATTATTTGGGTTTTTAGTTCTTCTTTTTTTTGAAGAGGCTATTGAAGAATGTTTTGTATACTGAAATATCAAAAATAGCAGAGTCCACAGTAGCTTTATAGGTTAAAAAGCCTCCTACCGGCGTCAGCACAATCACAGCCATCCATATGCCGAGTATTGGATTGATATTGCCCTGGTTAGCTGATTTCTCTGCTACTGTAGATATAATATGATAAAAAAGAAAGAAAACAATGGCCATCACCACGGGTAAACCCAGGCCACCCTTTCTGATGATAGCGCCCAGTGGGGCACCGATAAAAAACAGCATCAAACAGGAAACTGCCAGGGTAAATTTACGCTGGTATTCAATCCTGATCCTGATCAGGTTACCCACACGGTCCTTATGATCGGGAAGCCTGCCTTCTGTGGTTTGCTTGATCGATGAGGCCTGATCTATAGCCCCCTGCATCGCAGTCATTCTTCTATCCTGTGGTATACTGTTCAAAATTGGCCCTTTAATCACAATGGGTTTTATTTTAACTTTTGTATATCCTTTTGTATAATTATTGAGCTTCAGATAACTTCCGATAGTTAGCCTCGCAAAACGGTCTACACTATCCAGTTCTTTAGTCAGCGAATCCCTTTTATGCGTCAATCCTTTCAGGTTCAGCATCTGGTTATTAGATCCGAAACTTTTTTCATCGGTCCTGTTCATCTTAAAGCTGGAAATGTCAAACTTCTGTACCGTTTGCCCAAACCGCATCCTGGTAAACTGCTGTCTTGGATTATAGGCTGCATCCTGACCGCTGGATTCTTCATACCTGATCCCATTGTTGAGCTTAAGCACCATGTACTGCTTATCCCTGGTAGTATTCATGGTTCCATCTTTCGCAATAATGATCTTGGCAACCCCGTTGTTACCGGTATGGTCGTAGATCATGATCCCCGTCAGTGTAGTTCCATCCTCACCTTTTTTATCCACACGAATAGAGTAACCGGGTATGCTGTTGTTAAATACGCCTTCCTTGATTAAAAAAGATAGTTTTTTGTTCCGCACATCCCATAACAGCGACCCATACTTCAGGTTCGCCTTTGGTAACATGTATTCAGAAAATAGAAAAGAGGCAAAAGCAATACCAATGATCAGGATCAGCAGCGGCATCATCGCTTTCTGCAGGGAAATGCCTGCCGATTTAATAGCTACCAGCTCATAATTCTCTCCCAGCGTTCCAAAAGTCATGATGGAAGATAACAATATGGCCAGCGGCAAGGCCATGGACACATTGGAGGCCGAAGCATAGAACATCAGCTCCAGGATAGTATACCATTCAAACCCTTTTCCTATTAAATCATCAACATATTTAAACAGGAAAAGCATCAGCAGGATAAACATCACGATAAAAAAAGTGACGAAAAATGGTCTGATGAATGCCTGGAGTAGTAGTTTATGAATCTTTTTCAATGTACAAATGTATACAATGCAACTGAAACCATCATGATCTTAAAGATTACAAAAAGTAAAAAGATCATGATGGTTTCATAATCAATAAAAATATGCGGCTAAAACCTGCATCAGCTTAACGCTTTTAAAGATTGATAATTGTGTTGATATAAGCCTTATGCACCAATTACGCTATGCAAATAGGTAATCTGATTATCCCAGATCTGTGTTCTTTCTTTAAGCGTATCTTCAGTAGCAAAATCTGTGATAGACAGGGCTACATCATTAGTCAATTCGTCCTGCACAATCTCCATCTCAAAATAACATTGCGGCTCGTCATCAATCCATTTGAACTTTACCATTTTATTCTCTTTGAAACTTAACATTTTTGCTTTTTGCACCTCATCATCCCAGGTAAAAGTATAGACCTGATCACGGAAAACTACATCATCAGCAAACCATTGTGATAAACCGTTGGGCTCGCTAATAAAGCTAAACAAAATACGCGGAGACGACTTTAACTCATATTCCAGTGTAAACTTTTTCTTTTCTGACATCTTAAATCGCTTATATCTTGTTATTTGTAGATTATTTTTTTATTTTTTTCTAAAGAAAAGTATTTTATTCTATATTTGCAACTCTTTAAAAAAGAACCTCCCCATGGCGGGGTAGCTCAGATGGTTAGAGCGCAGGATTCATAACCCTGAGGTCGGCAGTTCGATCCTGCTTCCCGCTACTAAAAGCTCATCGAAAGATGGGCTTTTTTTCGTTGCATCGCATAATAGCTAAAACATTCCGCTTTACAGCATTTTCAGGAAAATAATATAATTGACGGGAATTGGATGGCAGCAAATACTAATGTTGCACCCTGGTAAACTTATACAACACAGCATCGGCCCCATTTACCCTAATGTGCATTGATCCTGTGATAGGAACAGCACCATGCTGCAGCAGCTCAGAGATTTGATAATGGCCAGCTGGCGACAAGCCTATTCTTTTAAGGTTTATAGGATAATTTTTAGCCTTAGTTCCGTAATTAAAAACAGCAAGATAAAAATCAGGGCCAATCTGTTTCGTAAACATTTCCGAAGTACCGTTACCGCTATCCCCTTCAACCGGCCGGAAGGCTTTCCCGTTTTGCACCAGCCGCAGCAATTCCTTGTCCTGATAAAAATGGCCTGCCCGCGATGACCATGGCCCATGAACAGAGAAATCATCACCGGTGATCATTGTACCTGTGATGATAGATGAAAGCAGCCTTGCCCGGTTTACTCCTATGGGTTCATTAGCGAAAACGATATGGTCTGCGTCTACATAATTATACAGATAAGTCTGCCACCAGCCATAATTCAAACTGTTTAAGGTATAACTGGTATGGGCTATCGTTTTAAACGCATCACAAGCAATACGGCGGCTATGCACATACCTGCCGGTAGCTAAACTGGGCGAAATCGCAGCATAGATAAACATTTTACTATCCAGCTGGTTAACTACATATTCCATCCCTTCCCTGTAAGCCTGCATACCCGTAGTGATCCGCGGGTCATAAAAATGGTCAGACTCAATGGCCGCATGCCCCAGAAAATCAATTTTTATCATTTTAAAACCACAGGCTTTAAACCTGTTCATAAACCATGTTATCCGCTGTTTTGTACCAGGATGTGTGGGATCGAGTGCCCTGGCGCCATCCAGGTCGTGGTAACCCTTGCCAACTTTTGTCCATAAATCACTGTAATGGTAATTACTGCCTTCTACTTTTCGGTCGCCGTTATTTTTATCTCCCCAATCTGTAAATGGTGCCCAGTAGATACCTGGTTCCAATCCTTTTGATTTGCAATAATCAGCAAACTGCTTCAGCATGCGGTCATCACCATTTGTAACCAGCTTATCCCAATAAGAATCCAGGTCAATAAAAGCAGTGTGCCCTACCCTAAAACCGGCTAAACTGTCTGCAAAAAAATCAACCACCTTCACGGCTTTTGCATATGTAAGTTTATCCTGCATTACACCCCAGCTGTTCCAGCCAACAGGGGTTGGTTTCTTCCAGTTAAAAACATAAGGCGGATCAAGCAAACGGTTAACCTTTGCATATTCTTCCAGTCCCTGTCTCCAGTCGGGAAAAAAGCCGAGAAATACCTTTGGCGATTTAACCACATCTCCACTAACCATCCCATGGGGAATAGAATCTCTGGTTACACTTTCTTCGGTATAACCTCCCCATACTTCCAGCTGAGGAGCACTGCCTTTACCGGCAGAAGTTTTTACACCTGTTTTCCATAAACCATGTTCCACAGAACCAGTCACGATACCCGCACGACTTTTATTATCATACACAGTACCCACTTCAGAACTGGTGTTTACCATAGTACCAGCAAATGGTTTTGCATCATAACTGATAAAAGTATCATTGTCAAAAGGGACAAACAAAGTACGGGCTTCATTTCCAACAGACATAAACTGCCCAACCAGCGGTGCCATATAATTTGTCGACAGGTTATTTCCCCTCAACTCTATCTCTGCAAAGAAATACACTCTTCCTGGATAAGTATAAAATACCTGCCTCATCTCCGGCAGCCCTGCCCCACTTAGCGTAACGATATGTTTAATTCCTTTTCCAAGATGATCTGTAATAGGTATTTGTTTATAAGTGCGCAAGGTATAATCTTTCGAGGAGATGGTCTTTCCACCGGTTTTAACCACTCCGTACAGCTGATAAAGAATAGCTTTTTGATGAATGATCACATCCATTGTACCACTTTTCAGCGAATAGATCATCTCATTTCCATGACCATATAAGATATGAATGGTTTGAGATGGCGCCAAAACACGATGGAAAGGCAGAGAATAGCTACACTTTGTAGTCAAAGCAATTAAAACAATAACCGTTAATTTTTTAAACATGTTACTCAGAATTGATTAAATAAGTTCAGCTTGTATTTCCTTTATTTGCCCGTTCACCTTTATTTTCATCTTTCGGGCATTCTTAGATTTCACATGATAACTGGTCACCAAACCATTTTTCCATTTAAAATCTATCGTATAATTACCTCTGGCTTTTAAGCCTTTCACTTCGCCCGAAGATTTCCAGCTATCCGGGATTGCCGGGATGAACTCAATAAACCCGGCGTGGCTTTGCAACAGCATTTCTGCTATTCCGGCCGTCGTACCAAAATTCCCATCGATCTGAAAAGGTGGCCCTGCGGATAACAGATTGGGATAAATACCCCCACCAGCACCGTAATTAACGTCTGTTTTTAGCGTAGGTTTCATGATCTCTGTAAACAATTTATATGCCCGGTTACCATCATGCAACCTCGCCCAGAACAGCAGTTTATAAGCAATAGACCAGCTTGGCCCGTCATCGCCCCTTACTTCCAGCGTTTTCTTTGCCGCAGCAGCTAAAGCCGGTGTATGTTCAGGAGTGATCAGCGATGCTGGATAAAGGCCATATAAATGGGAAATATGGCGGTGATGAATATCCGTTTCTTTGTAATCCTCTAGCCACTCCATGATACGGCCGTCCTTACTCACCACTCCTGCCGGGGGCAATTCCTTTAGCCTGGCCTGCAATGTTTTTCGGAAAGCAGCATCCGTACCTAATGTTTCTGAAGCCCTGATCACGTTGTTAAACAACTCCCGGATAATCTGGTTATCGATGGTAGCCCCCATGCAAATACTGGCCTGCTTACCACTGCCATCAGCCATATAAAAAGAATTTTCTGGTGATGAAGAAGGTGCTGTTACCTGCCAGCCCGTTTTAGGATCTTTAATCAGGATACTGTTGTAAAACTCTGCCGACCCTTTTAAAATAGGATATATACTTTTCAGGTAATGCTCATCATTGGTAAACTCATAGTGCTGCCAGATATTATTGCATAACCAGCCTGACCCGGCTTTAGTTACTCCCCATGAAGCGCTTTCACCAGGTTCGGTAAATCCCCATACGTTAGTGATCACATGGGCTACCCAGCCATTGGCATTATAATAGGCTTTTGCTGTTCGCTCACCTGGTTTAACCAACCCTCTCACCAGTTCCACCAAAGGAAGGTTCAGCTCCGAAAGATTGGTTACCTCTACCGGCCAGTGGTTCATCTGCACATTCACATCCAGGTGATAGTCTCCGTTCCATGGCGTATGCACCTGGTTGGCCCATAATCCCTGGAGGTTGGGCGGTAATAAACCTACACGGGTACTGCAAATGGTTAAATAGCGGCCATATTGAAAAAACAAGACCGGCAGGCCTTTATCAGCATCCGGATTTTTATGAAAAGAAATCAGTCTTTTATCTGTCGGCTCATCTGCTGCATTCCCGCCACCCAAATTGACACTAACGCGGTCAAATAGTTTTTGGTAGGCTTCTACATGCTGCTTTTGCTCAAGAGCAAATGGTTTCTGCATTGCCCTGCTTAGGGTAAGTTCATTAGTTCCAGCCAATGGTTTCCGGAAATCTGTAGCTGCCGCCACATAAATGATCAGCTCTGTTGCATTCTTCACCTGTAATGAATTTCCTTCGGCAAACAATTTCCCGTCTTTCAGTTTTGCCTTTATAATCGACTGATACTGCAACCCTTTACCATCCGTTCCATTATCCAGCTGTCCGGATAAACGGAGTTCATTGCTGCTGGCCTTTGTAACCGACCGTTCAGGGCGGTCAATGCTTATGCGACAGTTAATTGCCCCGGGATGATCTGCTGTGATTCTGATCATAGCTACATCGTCGCCAAAACTTGTGATGTACTCTCTTTTATAGGTCACCCCGTTGATTTGGTAGCTACAACTGGCAATAGCTGTTTTCAAAGATAGCTCCCTATGGTAATCTGTGTAATTAACCGCAGGATGATCTCCGCTGCCATAACTGTAATCCAGATGAAGGTTCCCCAGTATCTGGTAACAGCCAAAAGGCACATCTGCCGATCCTTTACCAGTGCAGATAAAAGATTTATCGATTAAAGCCTGTGCCTGATCGTTTTTACCCGCTATCAGTAACTTTCTGATCTCCGGCAATTGTTTATAGGCCTCATAATTATTGGCATCCTGCGGCGCCCCAGACCACATGGTAATATCATTCAATACTATATTTTCCTTATTTACCCCTCCGTCTGGCATCATGCCCAGCCTTCCATTGCCCAGGGGCAGGGTCTCTTCCCATAATTGTGCAGGCTGATTATACCATAACCGCAAAGGCTGGCTTTGGCCGTAACTCAATTCGTGCAGACTAAGACAGCAGACTATGACTATCAAAAAATACTTTTTCATCATCAGGTATAGGGGTTAAACAGGTATTAGGCAACGGATGAAATTAAAGAATAATCTCATCCGTCTTCTCTCTTATTTGTAATCCGGGTTTTGAATCAAAACACCACCGCTTTTATCTATTTCTGTTTGTGGAAGCGGCCATTTATAAAACTTATCTTCAAAATGATAAGGTAACAAACTATCCTTCACATTATTTAAGATCTGGTCGCCGGCATGCCATCTTACAATATCGTAATAACGCAAGCCGCCTTCAAAGGCAAGTTCTATCCTGCGCTCATGTCTTATCCTGTCCCGCATCTCTCCCTGGGTAAGTCCCGCAGGAAAAGGCGGCATATTTACACGTGCACGAAGGGTAGTCATTGCCTGATAAACCGTTGCATCAGGGCCCGAAATTTCATTCTCTGCTTCTGCATACATCAGGAGCACTTCACTCAAACGAAGGACTACTACATCCTGTTGGCTCAATGTAGAAAAACCATAAGGGATATTGGATGGTTCCAGGAACTTAATGACGCCATATCCCATAGGCCTTGGATTGGAAGGATGATGCACAAGCCCGTTTCCGAAATCAACAAAATCTACATATACCGTTTTTGCCAGCCTTGGGTCACGGTTAGTAAAAGGTGCACTGGTATTGGTTAATGGAGAAACCCCATAAGGCAGGCCATCGGTACACTCAAAACTATCCACAAAATTTTGGAGCGGCGCCGCCATATCCCAGTCGCCATAATACAGATCTAGGGAATTGGTATTATTTGGCGCCAGGAAATTAATAGAAAAAATAATCTCTGTATTGTTCTTTTGCGTCGCATCGCGGAATACATCCTCAAAATTTTTGCTCAGCGTATACTGTGTCATCAGGGGTTTGCAAAGATCCCTTACCTGTGCCAATATGGTCAGATCAGGAGTTCCTGTAGTACCAAAAGCGGCATAAAGCAGTACCCTGGCTTTAAAAGCCTGCGCTGATGAGGCAGCAGCATGGCCGCCATTACTAAAATAAGGGTTGGTACTCAGGTTGGCGATACTAAAATCCAGGTCGCTCTCTATTTGTGCCAGTATCTTAGCCGCAGCCACGTTGGGTTGTTTTTGTGTCTCCAGGCTTAGCGGTTCCAAAACCAGGGGCACATCGCCATAAGTCATGTACAGCTGGAAATAATAAAACGCGCGGATAAACTGTGCTTCACCCTGGTATTGTTTTCTAATCGCATCGGTAACGTCTGCACCATTATAAGCGGTGAGCTGCTGCAGAAAAATATTTATCCTTGCAATTCCGCTATAACTGTCATTATAAAAAGAGAGTTCATAACCCTGGGTGGAAGTATTTAAATTTCCCTGGTCAACATCGTTCATATTACCTGTATTAAACTGGCCATAAGAATTATCGGTCAGGTTATCCCTTGCCGGCAATTCAGAAGTGAACTCAGCAGACTGCATAGAAGCATAAACTGCGGTCAGTGCTTTATCAAAATCACCTTTCGACTTCCAGAAGGTAGCGGTGGAGATCTGATCAAGCGGGTTTAGGTCGAGCGCTTTTTTACATGAACTCAAAATAAGCCCTGTAATAAATAGTGTGATGAATAATTTAGTTTTCATAGCTGAGCAGTTAAAAAGTAACATTTACACCCAAAGAATAGATTTTATTGGCAGGATACTGCAGGTAGTCCCCGCTGCCGCCACGTTCAGGGTCAAGCCCCGGATACTTGGTAGCAGTGAACAGGTTATCCCCGGAAAAGTATACCCTTAACCTTTCAATCCCCGCCCGTTTTGTTATTGCTGAAGGAATGGTGTAACCAAAGACCAGATTTTTAAGCCTCAGGTAAGATCCGTCCTGTAAGAAAAAGGTAGACGCACGGGTAATCTTCTGCGGTGCATCTCCTCCCCAGTAAATCCTCGGCATGGTGGTGGAAGGATTATCTGGTGTCCAGCGGTTCAGCCAGTCGGTAGTTGGTGGTGCCCCCTGTACAAAAGGAATTGTACCCCAGTTATTCACAAAATACTTCACTCCATAAACACCCTGCATCATGGCCGAAAGATCAAATCCTTTCCAGCTGACAGAAAAATTAAGGGAGTAATTTAGTTTAGGATAAACACCGCCAATAATGGTACGGTCTTTATCATCGATCTTACCATCGCCATTAACGTCCTTATACTTTAAATCACCGGGTAAGGTATTGTCGTTATACTGTTTTGGTGAACTGGCCACTTCCGCAGCAGTCTGAAAAATGCCCGTTACCTGCAGCATATAAAAAGAATTCCAGGGTTGTCCATTCTGGTTAATGGAATAAGAGCCAATTTCCTGCTGGCCAAATTGTACCAGCTTATTGGTATTGTGATCCAGATTGATCCCTGCACTATACGTAAACCCACTCAGTGAACCGCCTTTAATCTTATTGTTATAAGTCAGCCCAAGTTCTACTCCCTTGTTATCAACCACTCCATCATTGATAGTGGGCGCAGTCAAACCTACCACCGCAGTAACCTGCGACTGTCTTAAAATATCTGATGTTTTCTTATTATAATAATCTGCTGTTAAGGTGAAATTCTTGAAAAACGTCAGGTCTAATCCTATATCGGTCATGGTTGTTGTTTCCCACTGGATGATCGGATTGTTTAAGCCTGATTGTGCTACACCTGTAGATAAAGATGAATTATCAAAAGAATAATTCCCGGTTAGATTAAGCAGTGCCTGATAAGGATAATTCACTCCATTACCATTGATCACAATATTCTGGTTACCCAGCTTACCCCATGAACCCCGTACTTTCAGGTTATCAACCCAGGTAAGATCCAACTGCTTAAAAAATGGTTCTTCAGTTACGCGCCATCCTGCAGAGAAAGAAGGAAATACCCCCAGCCGGTGTCCTGGTGAAAACTTTGAACTCTGGTCGTACCTCAGGTTGCCCTCCAGTAAATAGCGTTCTCTATAATTATAATCCAGACGGCCGAAAAAAGACATCAGTGCCCATTGATTACCTGTACCATAAGTGGTTTGAACAGAGGGACTGCCGCCGTTTAACTCCCTCAAGTCCGGATCGGGAAAATCTTTCCTGTATCCCTGGAGATACTGGTAATGATTTTGCTCTAAACTGTAACCTGCCTGAGCCTTGATATTGTGACTGCCAAACGTATGGTCGTAATTCAGGTAACTGTATAAATTGGTATAGATCGTTTGCTGATCCTGATCTGTTAAACCGCTACCCAGATCCAATAAAGTTGCCTGCTGGTTGGTTTGCCAATTGTATTCAGGCACTTGGCTCCGGAAATCTTTGTACTTATCAAACTCTGCATTCACAGCCCCTTTGGTATACCAGGAGAAGTCTTTAGTAAAATTCACCTGGAACCATGCCTGGACATTGGCCGAATAATCATTGGTATTGTGCGATATATTATTATTTAAAACCCCGAATGGATTTTTATTATTGTATTCAAAATCATAAGCTTTATAAGTTAAATGCCCGCTTCCATCTGTTAAATACGGACCATACGTAGGTGCCTGCGACATTGCCGATAAAAACATATCCTCTGAACCAAAAGGCGTAGAAGTGGTAGTACCCGACTTTAATAAAATATTGGTACCGAACTTAATGTGGTCATTTACGGCTGAGGTAAGGTTGATCCGGGCATTATATTTTTTATAATTAAAGCCCTTCATGATCCCGTTTTCATCGATATAACCCAACGAAACATTATAGGTAGTTTTTTCATTACCGCCGCTAAATGTCAGGTTGTGGTTTTGTGTCGGCGCTGTTTTAAAAATCAGGCTTAACCAGTCGGTGTTTGGATAATGCACCCTATCGGTACTGTTGCGGTAAAGATCAATCTGGCTTTGCGGATAGAGACTGTTTACATCTGTCAATCCCGAATTGATCCTTGCTTCATTATACAGGTCCATATAGGTAGCCGAATTGGTGATCAGCTTTAGCATTTCCGTAGGTTTATAGATCCCTACATTGGCGCTGTATTCAATCACCATTTTACCTGATTTCCCCTTTTTGGTGGTTACCAGAATTACGCCATTGGCTGCCCTTGATCCATAGATAGAAGCTGATGCTGCATCTTTAAGAACGGAAACATTCTCAATATCATTAGGATTAATATCGGTAAGGTTTCCCTGAACACCATCTACCAGTACCAACGGATCGGATCCTGCACCGCTAAAAGTACCATTCCCCCTAATCCTGATGGATACCCCTTCATTGCCCGGCTCCCCGGTGCTTTGTGTTACCTGCACCCCGGCCATAGTGCCCTGCAGCATTGATGCGGTATTCACTACCGGTCGTTTGATCATGTCATCCCCGCTAACGGTGGCTACCGCACCGGTAAGGTTTACCTTCTTCTGCGTACCATAACCCACTACCACTACTTCGGTCAGGGATTTGGCATCTGCTTCCAGCACAACATTAATCGTTTTAAGTACACCTACTGTGATCGTTTGCGGTTTATAGCCGATAGAAGAAAAAACAAGTACTGCTCCCGGCGATACCTTCAGCACATAATGGCCATCATTATCGGTAGATGTTCCTCCGGCATTAACTCCCTGGATCTTAATGGCCACTCCCGGCAGCGGGCTTTGTGCATCAGATACTTTTCCCTGTATCAACAGATCCTGAGAAAAGGCAGGTAAAGTCATCAATTGAAGGAGGAACAAACACAGGGCCAGCAACCTGGTGAACCTGTTAGAGAAATAAAATTGGAATACCCGGAAGAGAGTTTTTAAATCAGTACTATTCCAAGAGAATTGGGTAGCATTTCTGTTCATAATCGTGTTTACTTTGGTTAGGTAAATGTATTTGGTAATCCTTTCCTTATAAATGGATTAATCATTAACCTAGATGGATTATTCGATTAAATCACCTGAAAAACCAAAATAATGCTGACATGATAATGATCAGCAGGGCAGATAACAGCTTATAATTGCCCAATCCTTTCCATCCCTTACTTTGCAAAGCTTCCAATGGGGTCTTCCAATAGAGCCTTGCACTTTCAGCCGTATGCTGAACAGGGTAGATATAAGAGAATGTTACCTGGATAAAAACACAAAAACAAAAAAGGTAAAAGGCAATCATCATAAAAGGGATTTGCCCGATGAAAGAAGCTGGAAAAACCTTTCCAGCGATGAAAGTAACCAGCCCGGTAGCAGACCCAATATATAAGGTGTACCTGGCAGAAAGGGCCGATGCCTTACTCCAGAAAACGCCCAGTAAAAACACACAGGTGATAGGCGGCGCAATATGTGCGATGATATCATTCAGTCCGTTAAAAATACTCTCATAGTTGTTCAACAAAGGCAATAACAATAAGGAGAACACCAGTGATATCGCTGCGGCGATTTTGCCGGCATTCACCAGCTGTTTATCCGTAGCTTCAGGTTTGCGCCGACGGTAAATATCATAACTGGCCAGTGTTGAAATGGAATTTAGTGCCCCGGATATCTGGCTCATCAATCCTGATAGCAGTGCCGCCACCAGCACACCCGCCAATCCCTTTGGGATTAATTGTACGATCATCAGTGTATAAATACCTTTACTATTTACCACCTCTTTCCCATTAACAAAAGTTTTCAGCGCAGAAATATCCAGATGCCCCGTTTTAGATAAAGTATAAGCAAATAGTCCAGGCATCACGAAAATAAAAACCGGCAGGATCTTAATGAAACCGCAAAACAAAGGTCCCATCCGTGCATTGTTTTCATCCCGGGCACCTAGTACACGCTGTACAATCGTCTGATCGGCACACCAGTACCATATCCCAAGGATAGGGTATCCTAAAAAAACAGCATACCAGGGCAGTCCGCTGCTATCCCCCTGCGGCCTCATCATAGACAATTTTTCCAGCTGATGATTCTTCTCCAATACCGCTACCATAGGTTCCCAGCCCCCCATTTTCTGATAGGCTACCACACTCATGATCATCGCCCCGCTCAACAGGACTACCGTTTGAATAGATTCGGTAACCACAACTGCTTTTAAACCGCCGATCACGGTATAAATGGCCGTGATCACTGAGATCACGATGATACTGGTATATAGATTTACGCCAAACAGGGTTTGCAGTACAATGCCACCGGCAAGCAGGGAGAAGGAAATATGAACAACAATGGCAGATAAAACAGAAACAACAGAAAGCCAGTCCCTGCTGGCACGGTCATAACGTTTCTCCAGGAAATCGGGCAGGGTGGTGATCCCCGACCGGATATAAAAAGGTACAAAGAACAGCGCCAGTAAAATCAGCGTAAAGGCAGCCATCCATTCAAAATTTCCATTTAGCAAACCAGTATCAAAACCGCTCTGAGCTAAACTGACCAGATGGACACAAGATATATTCGTGGCAAATAAAGCCATACCAATCACCGGCCAGCGCAGGCTTTTACCGGCCAGGAAATATTCTCCTGCGGCATTTTTGTTTTTAGCATTTTTATACTGATGCCTGATTCCTGACCATAAGCCAATGACAAAAATGGCAGCGATATAAACGATGGCAATACCCGTATCTAAAGAATGTATCATGCTATTGAACGCTAATCCTTTAAAGCTAACAAATCACAGCTACTTCCGGGCTCCATAGGTGTTTGATAAAAACCTCCGGTAATTTGTGCAGGATGAGCAAAGTGTTGCTTTAAATGAGGAATGTGTTCCAAAAACAAAGCTTCATGCCCCATAGAAATATGGTTAAATAAAACCAGGTGCTGATGCAATTGCCCCATATCCCCTACATGAGGCACCACAGGAATACCAAACTTCTTACAAAGCAGGCTCACTGTCAAAAATTCACTAACACCGCCTACCCTTACGGCATCTACCTGGATAAACGCCGCTGCACCCGCCTGCAGGTAATTTTTAAACAACACTTTATTAGGTACATGTTCTCCCAAAGCGATCTTTACCGGAGCAATGATTTGCGCGAGCTGCTGATGTGCCAGAATATCATCCGGGTGCGTAGGCTCTTCTATCCAGTAAGGGTTCATGCTTTTTAGCTGACCACAAATTTCTATCGCCTGTGGCAGGTTCCATTGCTGGTTGGCATCCAGCATTACTTTAACATCCTCACCAGCCACCTCCCTTACAATAAAGGCACGGCGGATATCCCGGTTAAAATCTTCAGAACCTACTTTCAGCTTCATGGCCTTAAATCCTTCAGCAATAGCTTTGTGGCAATTCTCCCTTACTTTTTCATCAGAATAGTTGAACCACCCGATGGAAGTATCATAACCGGGATAACCCGAAGTGAGAATTTGTTCCCTTGCCGTTTTCCCCTGCTGTTCTGCAACCAATATGGCTAGCGCCTGTTCCCTGGTCAGCTCATCTTCCAGGTAAGAAAAATCGAGCGTAGCAATCAGTTCTTCGGGTGCCAGGTCGTTGAGCAGTTTCCACAAAGGAAGCCCCCTTTTTTTAGCCCAAAGATCATAACAGGCATTGGTTACCGAAGCCAGTGCCAGCTGCACTACACCTTTATGCGGCCCAAGCCAGCGGAATTGCGGATCATCTGACAATTGTCTGAACAATTGTCCAAAATCAGCCATCGTCTCTTCAATATCCTTCCCCACCAGCTGCCGAGCATAATATTGGGCAGCCTTACACACCAGGTCGTTACCCTCACCCAGCGTAAAGGCAAATCCAACACCGGTTATCCCGCTATCGTCTATCAACTGTGTTACCGCATAAGAATATACAGGCTTACGGTGAACAGCATCACTGCCGGCGTTGCCATCCAGTGCATAACGCATATCTCTGATTACTGTCTTTTTTATCATTATATCTTATTGAAATTATACCATCATCCTTCTATATCCCAACTCGGCACCACCGCTTACAGGCAGTATACAGCCGGTAATAAACCTTGCGAGACCTGAAATCAGGAACAAACAGGCGTCTGCAACCACATCCCCTTCCGGACAGTAACCTAAAGCATGGATCTCGTTCAGGTAATTCTCAATAGAAGAAGGGTCAGGCTGCTGGCTGCTCCAATTTTTCAGCATCGGCGTCCATACACCTGCCGGGGCCACAGCATTTACACGTATACCATGGACTGCATAATCCAGCGCCATAGATTTGGTCAGCGCACTAACGGCACCCTTGGTAGCACTATAAACAGCATGTCTCTCCTGGCCAATTTCACCTACCAGGCTTCCTGTATTTAAGATCACCCCTCTGGTTTTGATCAGCTCCCCGATACCGGCCTTAGTGGTGTGATAAATACCTTTTACATTGGTATCAAATAACTTTGTCCATTCTTCTTCGGTAGTATCAGCCAGTGTTTTTGAAGGACTGGAAATACCTGCATTGTTATGGATCACATCTATCCGGTCAAACCTCAGCACAGCCTGCGCTGTAGCATCCTTCACTTCATCTGCTACCGACACATCGGCCAGCACAAAAAGAATATCCTGATCCAGCAGCCGCTCCTTTGCGAGGGTGATGCTTTCGGCAGTATTAGAAATGATACAGAGCTTTGCACCCGCACGCTGATAAGCTGTAGCGCATTCCAGCCCGATGCCCTCTGTACCGCCGGTTAAAAAAACCACCTTATTGTCTAGTAACTGCATTTTAATGTGAGATTAAATGGCTTCATGATGGTTTATATCTGCTTTATCGATTCAATGAGTGAAAATTGTGATAGCCAAATGTAGGGAACAGGGCTGCGGGATGTAATAGTCAATCCGGCTATTTTAATGGATAATCCTGTCCCCGTACAATCCGTAAATGGTAAATACAGACAGCAGGATGCTGCATTTAAGATAAAATGACTTTGTTAATTGTATTAAATACTATATACTAGCATTATATTAGATAGCTCTTACAGCAAATAGTATTAACCAAATATAAACTTCATGAATAATGTCATTAAACGCAGGGACGGTTTTGAAGGGGAAAAAATAATCAGTATCCCACCAAAAGTTTGGAAAGACTGTCTGAAAAAATTTCCTGAGCTTTTTCATATCTATATTACGCACATTGGCTATTTCCCAAAAGCTTCTTTCCATTACAGGGAAAGAAAAACGGGCTGTGACGACAACATACTGATCTACTGTTTACAGGGAAAGGGTTATTATATGATCAACAATAAACGGTTTGAAGTACATCCCAACCAGTTTTTCCTGTTGCCTGCCACGAGTGAGTATACACGTTACTGGGCCGACGAAGAAGAGCCCTGGACCATCTACTGGGTGCATTTCACGGGGAGCATCATTGAAAACTTTAACACTTCATTAGATATAAAATCCTTAAAAGGGCCGGTACAAATACCCTTTAATGCTAAAGCTTTAGAGATCTGGGACAACATTTACCAAAGTCTGGAATTGGGCTACAGTATTGAAAACCTGTGCAACGCCAGCTTTTGCCTGTACCATTTAATTGCAGCCTTCCTCTTTTATGATAAACATATAGAAACGAAAAAAGACAATCCTTACGATATTATCACCAGTACCATTGTCAACATGAAAGCCTGTATAGATAAAAAACTAACAGTAGAAGACATGGCGAAACAGCATCTGTTATCTGCTTCTCATTTCTCCAATCTGTTCAGAAAAGCTACAGGTATGCCTCCAATTGATTATTTCATTCATTTAAAGATGCAAAAAGCCTGTCAGCTGTTGTATTCAAATGAAACCAAGATCAAGCTGATTGCTATGGACCTGGGTTATGATGATCCTTATTATTTTTCCAGGCTCTTTAAAAAATATATGGGTTTATCACCGGAACAATACAAATTGACAGCAAACAGGACAGCCTCAGCTGCCCTTTAAGTTGGAATTATTTAACTTCATTGGGTTAAAGCACAGATGATCTTCAAATTTCTCTGATTATCAATTAAAATAAAATAGGTGATATCACGAAAATGATGGATTATTCGGGATAAAAAAAAGCAGCAGGCGAAATCACCTGCTGCTTTTTTATGAGTTAAGAAATCTTAGAATACGTTCACTACTAAAGAGAGTCCCCCTATTTTTGCTTCAGGGTTAAACATCGCTGTTGCAGCAATTGGCATATGGTATTTAAAGATCACCAGATCCTTATTTACCGTTACACCTGTATTCACTACATTAGGTTTACTTCCATAAAAGTTAACCTGTCTGCCAAAGGCGAAACCACCTCCCACAAATACGTGCAGTTCTGTGGTACCGTATTTCCAGAATCTGTAGCCCAGTTCGGCATAGTTGGAATAACTGTTTTTCACATCGCCATTATCACCTACGGGGTGTGTATCACGTCCCAGAATAATTGTAGTCCAGTCTACACTTAAAGGAAAAGAATCACCAAACTTGTACCCTGCCCTTACGTCCACAAAGTGAGATGTACTTTTAGGATTATAATTAAACAGGTTTGCATTTGGATAACCACTAAAGTTATTTACATCCCATACAGAGAAACTGTAATTGGGTTTGGTGTAACTTACGTAATAATCAAACTCTTTGTATGATCCGTTGAAACTTGTCCCGCCCCAAAAACCTACAGCCAATGCTTTGTCTTTGGTTAGTGCAATGTTGATATCCACATCAGATATGGGTCCATCTGAAACCCTGAACCCACGCCAGATATACATACTGCGCAACTGCAGGTTGATGTCAAAAGGAAGATCCTTCTTCACCTGTGTGGTATCCGTTTTTTTTGCCAGTTCCTGAGCATTACCAGGAAGAGAAAGGCATAGCCCAAGTATAGCCAGCAGGCATACTCTAGAAAATATGTTCATAACTATTTGGTTTTATATCAAAAGGAAATAATTAATTAAGGTTGTAACTGCAGGAATAAAAGTGCAGCAATGGATGTACCTATAATGGGACCTAAAATAGGTATCCATGCATAGGCCCAATCGCTGGTTCCTTTAGTCTTAATGGGCAACAGCGCATGCATCAGCCTGGGTGCCAAATCACGGGCAGGGTTAATTGCATAACCGGTTGTTCCACCAAGTGACAAACCAATTACCCATACTAAAAAAGCAACTGGCAAGGCACCTATTGAACCTAAACCTATAGCAACTTTAGTTGTTGTAACTTCTGCACCAGCAATATACATGATGGTAAAGAACAGTACAAAAGCGCCTATAATTTCACTGCTGATATTGGCTATATAATTACGCACAGCCGGGCCAGTACAGAAAACGGCTAATATATTAGCCTGATTAGTAGTCCGTTTAAAGTGATCATAATACATGATCCAAACTAAGAAAGCACCTACAAAAGCCCCCAGCATTTGCGCACAGATATATGGGAGTACATTTGCCCATGGGAATTTGCCGGCAATAGCCAGTCCAATAGTAATTGCAGGGTTCAAATGCGCACCACTAACAGGGCCGGCAATGATTACACCTACAAAAACGGCAAGTCCCCAGGCAGTGGTAATTACAATTAATCCGCTATTATTTCCTTTGGTATCATTTAAAAGAACGTTAGCTACAACACCATCGCCCAATAGTATCATTAACATGGTGCCGAGAAATTCGGCCATAAAAGGAGTCATACTATTAAAATTTAAGTGAATGAATAATTAAACTAATTCAGATTTTTTAGATGGGGCATCTTCAACAGCCTGGGCAGCATGAATGGCTTTTTTCCATCCGGCAATACCTTCTTCTATTGTTTTTTTGTCACCATCAGGGTTGAACTCTTTTTCCACTTTCCATAACTGCTGTATTTCAGCAATATCTTTCCAATATCCAACAGCTAAACCAGCCAGGTAAGCAGCCCCCAGGGCAGTTGTTTCAACAATCTCAGGCCTGATCACTTTACAGCTCAACAGGTCAGATTGAAACTGCATCAGCAGGTTATTTGCTGTAGCACCACCATCCACTCTTAATTCTTTAATCTCCATTCCGGAATCCGCTTCCATCGCTTTTAATACATCCCTTGTCTGGTAACCAATAGATTCTAACGCAGCACGGGCAATATGACCGGCAGTTGTTCCACGGCTTAATCCAACAATAGTACCTCTTACATCCGGTTTCCAATATGGCGCACCTAACCCGGCAAAAGCAGGAACAAAGTAGCAGCCATCTGTATTTTCCACACTTAATGCCAGTGCTTCTACATCAGCAGATTTTTTAATGATACCCAAACCATCACGCAGCCATTGAACTACAGCGCCTGCAATGAAGATACTTCCTTCAAAAGCATACTGTATTTTACCGTCAATCTTCCAGGCAACAGTAGTTAACAGGTTATTTTTTGACTCGATAAATTTATCACCGATATTCATCAGCATGAAACAGCCTGTACCGTAAGTATTTTTAACCATCGCTTTATCGATACACATCTGGCCAAAAAGAGCGGCCGACTGATCACCTGCGATACCTGCGATTGGAACTTTAGAAGCAAAGATCGTTGTAGCAGTTTCGCCATAGATCTCGCTCGACTGTTTAACTTCAGGCAGCATGCTTTTAGGAATTTCAAGCAGCTTCAACAATTCTTCATCCCATTCCTGAGTGATGATATTGAATAACATGGTACGACTGGCATTGGTAATGTCAGTAATATGTACATGTCCCCTGGTAAATTTCCAAACCAGCCAGCTGTCTACAGTACCAAAAGCCAGATCTCCGGCTTCAGCCCTTTTCCGTGCACCTTCAACATTATCCAGGATCCATTTAATTTTAGTGCCTGAAAAATAAGAATCGATCACCAATCCGGTTTTAGACCTGATCATATCCTCGTGTCCTGCTTTTTTAAGCTCATCGCAATAAGCAGCAGTCCGGCGATCCTGCCAGACAATGGCATTATACACCGGTTCTCCGGTTTTACGGTCCCAAACGATGGTGGTTTCACGCTGATTGGTGATCCCTATCGCTTTAATATTGGTTCCATTAATTCCCATTTTAACGGTAGCTTCTGCAGCTACACTGGCCTGAGTGGACCAGATTTCATTTGGGTCGTGTTCTACCCACCCCGAATGGGGGAAAATTTGTTTAAATTCTCTTTGAGCAACAGACTTGATTTGTCCTTTATGATCGAAAACAATAGCGCGAGAGCTTGTCGTGCCTTGGTCTAAGGCTAAAATGTAATCTTCCATGGTTTTTGGATAATACTTGGTTTAAAAATGTTATTTATATTAGGTTTTTGTTTTATGCTATGCTTTTGCCGGATAAGGTACCAGCAGATAAGATTGTGCTAATGCCCTGAAGGTTGCCACCTGATCAGCTTCCCATTTCGCATCCCTTTTCAATTCGCCCGCAATTAACGAAGCTACTTTAGGGGCTACGTCATAAGCAACACGGGCATCAAGGAATAAAATCCTCACCCTTCTGGCCAATACATCTTCCAAGGTTCTGGCCATTTCGTTTCTTACTGCCCAGATTACCTCAGCAGCCATGTACTCAGCCCTTGGATCTAACTTTTCACCCCAGGCTTTATTTTCATTAACCAATGCCAGGAGGGCGGCACTGTCGGTACCATATACATATAAATGATTCTTACGATCTACATCTGGTGTACTTCCGTGAATAGGCAGGTCTTTCGTTTTAACCGGTCTGTTTTCCAGTTTACCAATTTGAATAGCTTTGTTAACCGTATCTTCAGCCATTCTGCGGTAAGTGGTCCATTTTCCACCTGTAATGGTAATTAGATTGGTATCTGAAACAATGATCTTGTGACTTCTGGATATCTCTTTGGTTTTTTCAGATCCTCCCTGCGGAGCAGCCAATGGACGTAAACCGGCGAACATACTCAATACATCTTCAGGTTGAGGCGCTTTAGTCAAGTACTGATCTGCGGTACGCATGATAAAGTCTACTTCTTCTTTCAGGGCCTTAGGTTCCAGACTGTGTTGTTTTAGTGGGGTATCTGTAGTACCGATCACCAGCTTATCATGCCATGGCACAGCAAAAAGCACACGTCCGTCTGAAGTTTTAGGGATCATCAGCGCATCTTCAGCAGGCATGAACTTCATATCTACTACCAAGTGAATACCCTGACTTGGCCTTAACAAGGCTTGACTTCCAGGTTTATCCATTTGCAGGATCTCATCGGCAAAAACGCCGGTTGCGTTAATGATTGTTTTACCTTTTATAGTATACGATACACCAGATTCTATGTCTTTGGTCACCACACCGGAAACTTTTCCCTGATCATTTTTAGTCAGGTTGGTTACCTTGAAATAATTCAATACAGTTGCACCCTGCTCTAAGGCAGTTTGTGCAATATTTAAAGCCAGCCTTGAATCGTCAAACTGACCATCATGATAGGCTACACCACTGTACAAACCTTTTGGCTGGATAGTAGGCAATCTTTCGATCACTTCTTTTTTAGACAGGTATTTAGCACGTCCAAATCCAAGTTTTCCTGCCAGCAGATCATATAATGTTAATCCGATAGTATAAAATATACCGCCCCACCATTCGTAATTAGGAATAATGAAAGTTTCGTTTTTCACCAGGTGGGCAGCATTTTTAAGCATCAGTCCACGCTCATGCAAAGCTTCTACTACCAAACCGATATCACCCTGTGCAAGATACCTTACCCCGCCATGTGCCAGTTTAGTACTTCTGCTTGATGTTCCTTTGGCAAAATCGATCTGCTCTAATAACAAAGTTTTATATCCGCGGGATGCTGCATCCAGGGCAGTACCTAACCCTGTAGCCCCACCACCTATTACAATTACATCCCAGATTTTTTCTGGATCAGACAGTCCCTCTATTATTTTACTTCTTTCAGTAGTTACCATTTCCTTATTATTTACATACAAACTATTCCGTTTTGCATAATCTAAATTACAAAACATAACATATCAAAACAAATAAAAATGAAATAAAATATATTTTTATAAATATTCT
Source organism: Pedobacter sp. L105 (assembly GCF_009765875.1). Classification (GTDB taxonomy): domain Bacteria; phylum Bacteroidota; class Bacteroidia; order Sphingobacteriales; family Sphingobacteriaceae; genus Pedobacter. The sequence continues at coordinate 19,569 of NZ_LMUP01000006.1, read as the reverse complement.
ATTAGATTTGACACCATTACCTACCTAATTAAATTTTCCAGACAGGTACTTATTATAACATCGAAATCAAACGAAAGTTTCATTTAAAAAATAATAATAATTTAAAAGTGGTTTTGGCTAAAAAAATAATTCACATTTATTATTTTTGGCTCCATCTACCGAATATATATATCCTACAAGAATGAAAAGTATAACTGAAAGACATCAAACTATCCTTAAGAAATTACAGGATACCGGCCATGTGAATGTACAGGAACTGAGTAAACAAATGAAAGTCTCTGATGTAACCATTCGTAAAGACCTGAAACTTTTGGAAGACAAAAAACTGCTCTTCCGGACACATGGCGGAGCTTCAAAAGCAAATCCTTATGCCAACGACAAACCTGTAGCAGAAAAAGAAAGGCTTAATGCAGGAGAAAAACGTGATATCGCGAAAGCTGCAGCTAAAATGATTAGTCACAATGATTCTGTTATCATTGCATCAGGAACAACGATGCTGGCTTTAGCCAGGGCATTGGAACCGCAGGGACATCTCACCGTGATTACCTCTGCGCTGAATGTGTCACTGGAACTATCTCACCACCTGAATGTAGAGGTCCTACAGCTGGGTGGTCAGCTCCGTCAAAATTCATCTTCTGTAATGGGCCCTTATGCAGAACAAATATTAAACGACATCTCCTGCAGCACGCTTTTTTTAGGTGTAGATGGAATCGATCTGGAAATGGGACTAACTACCACCAGCCTGATGGAAGCACGACTGAATCAAAAAATGATAGATGCCGCGCAGATTACAGTTGTTTTAGCCGACAGTTCAAAATTCGGAAAAAGGGGATTGGGGAAAATATGCAGCCTCGATCAGATTCAGCACATCATTACCGATAGTGGAATTTCAAAAGAATTGATCAAGATTATGGAAGAAAAAGGAATAACAGTAACTATCGCTTAAAAAAAACGAGGCCCTGATGAGATTATCAGGGCCTCGTTTTTTTTATTTGGTGGTCACGCTTAGGCTCGCACCTTTTATTTGTTTAGCATTTACAGTCAGGTTAATTTTACCAGCTTTCGTTCCGGAAGCAACCGTAACCACCAGCATACCATGAAAAGCTTTCATATGGGGCAAATGGAATAATTCCAGATCTGCAGCATCACCATTCGCAACAACTTTAAATTCCCCGGCGCCCGTTACTTTAAAACTCAGCTCATTGGAAGCATCAGGACAAAGATTGCCGTCCTTATCTAAAATTTTCACTGTTACATAACTTAAATCCTTGCCATCAGCATCTATTACCTTTCTATCGGCCTCTAAAACCAAATGGTCTGGTTTTCCCGCGGTGCGGACAGTTTCTTCGGCAGCAGCCTTTCCATTTTCGTCATAAGCTACCACCCTGATATTTCCAGGCGCATAAGTAACATCTTTCCACATCAAACGGTACCTTTTAATACTTGAACTCTTATCCTTTGTCTGCCTGCCCATACTTTTTCCGTTAACAAAAAGCTCGGCGGAAGGATAACTGGTATAACAGAACACCGGGGTAACCTGCCCTTCCCTGCCAGGAAAAGTCCAGTGAGGTAAAACATGTAAAGTAGGCTGGGTGGTATTCCATCTGCTCCGGTATAAATAATACCTGTCTTTTGGTATTCCCGCAAGGTCTATGATCCCGAAATAAGAACTATGCGAAGGCCATTTTTCATCATATGGTGTAGGCTCGCCCAGGTAATCAAAACCTGTCCACACAAATTCTCCCATTACATACTCCAGGTCGTCCTGTTTTACAAACTCATCATCGGGGATCTGCGACCATACACAAAATTCAAAATCATAAGAAGAACTCTGGTTATCGGCATACATTTTATTCTTAAAGAACTCTACAGGAAACTTGTACACACCACGGGAGCTTACAGTAGAAGCTGTTTCCGTGCCCATCAAAAATCCCTGTGGCAAGCGTGTATTAGCCCTTTCATACCAGGCTGGTTTATAGTTAAATCCCGGAATATCCAGCGCAGCGGCAAAATTATTATCTAAAGCATCCTTGATCCTGTCCATGCCAGCCGTTACCGGACGTGTAGGATCTTCACGATGACAAATATTTTTAAGGAAGGTAAGGATCTTGTTCCCGTTTACAGAAGCCTGGTCGGGCACCTCATTACCGATACTCCACATGATCACCGCCGGGTCGTTCCTGTCCCTGCGCACCATATTTACCATGTCTTTCTCAGCCCATTCATCAAACAGGTGACTGTAACCGTTGGTTACCTTTGGCGATTTCCATTCATCAAAAGATTCTACCATTAGCATGAAACCCATTTCATCACATAACCTTACCAATTCCGGAGCGGGCATATTGTGCGAAGTGCGGATCGCATCGCAACCCATATCTTTTAAAATGGTTAACTGTCTGCGCAAAGCGGCAACATTGATAGCGGCACCAAGTGGCCCAAGGTCGTGGTGGTTATTTACCCCTTTAAACTTCCTGTATTTGCCATTCAGGGAAAATCCCTTTACAGGCTCAAATTTTATGGTACGGATACCAAAAGTGGTAGTATATTCATCTTTTAAAACATCCCCTGCGTATAACTTGGAAACCGCCGTATATAAATTAGGTGTTTCCGGCGACCATAAAGCAGGTGTTTTAACAATCAGCTGCTGTTCAAATTCAGATTGATCTGTTTCTGTTAAATCAGAAGTCGTGGTACCCACTTCTTTTCCGGCAGCATCTTTAATTGCTGTGACCAGGCGTAAACCTGCTGTATTAACAGATTGACCTTCTACTTTTGTTTTCACTTTTACCTTTGCAAAAGTGCTGTTGATCTCTGGTGTAGTAATATAGGTACCCCATACCGGAATGTGAATATCATCGGTAACGATTAAATGTACATTTCTATATAAGCCGGCACCCGGATACCAGCGGGATGCTTCAGGAAGATTTTGCAGTCTTACCGCCAGTGTGTTTTCTTGGCCTGGCTTCAGAAAGGAAGTGATATCTACAGAAAACGAAGTATAACCATAAGCCCAATGTCCGGCTTCTACGCCATTTACAAATATTTTAGGATAACTCATTGCACCATCAAACAGTAAAACTGCACGCTGGCCGGTTTTAAAAACGGCAGCATTTAATTGTGTGCGGTACCAGCCCACCCCTACAAATGGAAGGCCGCCGGTACGTCCTGATTTTCTGCTTTTTCCACTTTCTCCATTCTGCACAATTTGTACGTCCTGCACATCATTGTTCCCGTCGAAAGGCCCTTTAATAGCCCAATCGTGCGGTACAGTTACACTTTCCCAGCTTTTATCATTGAAACCTGTCTTTTCGGCACCGGCAACATCGCCTTTGCTAAATTTCCAGTTATGTGTTAAGGTATATTCTTTACGAGCCTGTGCAAATCCCTTGTTGATAAATAAAGTGAATAAGATCAATACAGACAGGAAACCGCTGTATTTAATTTTAGAGCTGATGGAACCAGTCATTGTTATCTTTGAGCTATAAGGATTGAAATAATAATTATACGACAAGGTATTAAATTATATCAGATCCCAGCAGATAATACAGCAGCTTTTGAGGCTCTACAGCAAAGAGGATAATTTACGTTAACTCCGGTTTGCAAAAGGGTTAAAATCCGGATAGTAGCAAAAATTAAAATCAGGTGCTTAGTTGTTCACATATGGGTTTTTAGGGATGCTGACCAAATGGTAGCCGTCTGCTTTTAATTGCTGAAGAGTACTTTCTTCAGGTACTTCCTTAAAAACTATTGCAGCCATTACCTGAGCGGGAACTAACTTTGTCTTAGACAGCAGATCGAGAAGCCCTTTTTTTGCCTTTATAGCCAATACCTTTCTGCTGGTGTCGTTTGTCTTTATATTTTCAGCTCCCTTAAAGTAGAAATTCGGATTGATTTTTTTAAAAGCTACCATAGGAAGGCCTAGTCCTGCTGCAAATTTTTCAAATTCCCTTTCAGAAACTTTATATACAAAATTGCCCACTGGTTCATAGGAGAACCGGTTTTTCCAAACTTTTTTCAGCAAACCCGCTTTCCCTGAGAGCAAATTATTCATCATCAGCAACAAAGGCATTTTAGAAACAGGGTCCTGAGGTTCTATAATCACTATACCTTTTTTTGCTACCCTGATCATTTCATATAATGCAGCATAAGGCCTGGGGAAATGATGATAAGACTCTTTGCAGAGTACATAATCAAAGCTATTGTCATTAAATGACAGATGCTCAGCATTTTCAGCTGCGTATTCTTTAACAATTCCCTCTTCCTTTGCAACAGATAAAAAATCGGTGTTCAAATCCGTCGCTAAAGAACTGTTGCCTTTTGATAAAATATATTGTGCATCAAAGCCGTATGCATCTCCTACTGTTAACCAATGCTGTGTTGGAATACTTAATAAAGGATCTAAACAGTGAAAGAAAATGTTCTGAAGCCATACGGAGATGGTATTTTCAGGAATGGCCTTAGTTTTTCTATAGTAATCAACCTTATCCGATGCTGTAGGGAAATGCTGATTATACCATTCAATATGACGATCATAACTTTCTTCGTGGAACATCCAACTATATATTTACTTATTAATACGATCAAATATAATAAAAAACTAGTTAAAATTAATTATTTAGTCTTTTATTGAATCAAACCTAATTTGACAGAACCGGGATTTTAAAATAATTTACAAGTATGACTGATCGGATTTCATTTTGGCAATATTTTACACGTATTTACATTTCCGATAGATGAATTTATCGTTTCTACTACACTTTACGTTTCGGTTTAACAGAAGTTTTCGCTGTTTAAATACCATAACCGATGGAAACTAAAGGAATACACACGTTTATCTCATACTCATTCATTAACGATATTAGAAGCTAGTTTTTTGTCTGAGGGTGAGAAATCTTTAACATAATTGATCTGATCTTCCGGGCCTACACAAATTAACGTTGGATAAGAAGATGCAATTTCAGGGGCCAAAAAGTAATTTTTTTCATCAATTTTCACTTGTTTATTCTTCAGAAAACTATTACCCAGTTCAACTGCCAGTAACTTTTTATCACCCACGCCTGTAAACACGATCGTCAGATCACCTTTTAACTTAGCTTTGTTTTTTACCACAAAAAAAGTAGCATCGCTGATGCAACCCCCGCAACCGGCCCTTGGCACCACAAGGATGTAATTGGTTTTGATCTGATTGGAATGAATTGCATTCAAATATCTTTCCTGTTTAGGGTCTGTTTTTTTACTATGGCAGGAAAATACCGTTATTGAGAGAACTAACAAGAAAATAAGAACAATATTTCTTTTAAAAAGCGGATTTACATTTTTCATGGTTTTTTAACGATTTGATAGCGGTCAAAAAATAATTTATCATTGTTATTATTGTACTTTTCCCTGTTTAAAACATGCAAATAACCATTTAGCATAAACATCAGCCTGAAATCTAAAACCGAAAAATCGGGCAGGACCTGTTCGCCCGTTTTATTAAAATTATGGTCGAACAGCAAAAAAGTACATTTAAATTTAAAGCGTTTCTCAGGGTTCCTATACTCTTCCTTTGTCCTGGGTAAAAATGCAGCCCTGATATAGGTATCACTTTTATCATCATAAAAAATGGCGTAATAAGAAGGATTACATATTTCATGTTCAGCAGATTTAGCCATTAATTCACCATCAATTCTTTTTTGAACATCCTCCCTGTTTTTAAGAAAAGGATTGATCTCTTCAAAAAACTGACTGCCAATAAATGGTTCCTTCTTAACACGATTGTTCTTTAGATCATAACTGTACAGGAAAGGCTCAGCAGCATAACCCAGAATAACTTTGTTTTCTTTCGTATTCAAAGCACCATACAGGTAATATAATTTTTCATTATAGCCCCAATAGCCATAATCAAATATCTGTGGCCTGTTAAAATAGGCCGATTTTTTTCCTGTCTTATAATTTATTTTAATAATATCCTTTAGCATTGTTTGCGGCTCTGCCATAGAATTATAAGAACACATTAAAATCAAATCATCACCATAATGAACAATAGGAGAATAAGTGCCCGGATTAGGCTTGGCGATAAATGACTCGTTCTTAGACTCTTTTGAAGATGCATCCCTGCCCAGGTTAAATTTCTTCAGCACGGTTCCTTCTCCATTTAGTAAATACAAATGATCGAAATTGAAATAGGCAACCGTATCTAAACTAAGCATCTTGATCATAGAAGGAACCGTATTGGGATTTGTTCCATTTGGGCCATCTACAAAAAGCGGAATTTTTTTAATACATATTTTAGCATCGTAATCATAGATGAGGATAGATTTTGAAACGGGACTTAAAAAACTCAAGTAAGTTTTACCCGACTTTCGATCTTTAAAAATATCAATCCCGGGCAGATCACTGGTAGTTGATGTATCTGCCGGCAACTCGAGACAGTCTTTATAGGCCAAAGTAGATTTATCTTCATACTGAACCGAATTCTTTTTAGTGTAAAAAGGCTGCTGATCACTTTTATGCCGGCAGGAAACGACAATTAAGAAAACACAGAAAATGAGAGGATAATATTGCTTCATATTTTTAGGAAAAAGAACCGTTAGATCACGAATGAAGATCTAACGGTAAATAATTTACTAACCACCAACGTTATCGATGATAGTTCTTGTACCAGCACATTGACTACCTGAAGTAGCAGAGTGATTACATTCATTACCATAGGTTCCTGCAGTACAGAAGCCTACAGCAGGGCCAGAGGCAAGACTTAAACAAGCAGTACTAATAAAAATACCGCCAGCGTAAGCTGTTCCAGCGAAAGCTACCGCTACTACCAAAGAGGAAATTAACTTTTTCATAGTTTTAAATTAATTGGTTGAAGTCTACTCTATCATAGGTTTTCGACAATCCCTAGGCATTGTACAATTGCTTAATTTAAAATTATGGATATATTTTTTCTGATAAAGACGGTAAACTTTACATTATGTCGCTATTTCAGACATCTGTTATGGCTGATAATTGACATGACCAGTCAATCCATAGAAATTTGGATGATGATTAACTATAGAATAGCCCCGGGAAGGTTTACAGCAAAGACAACCCTCTTTATTTAAATTTTTCGTTTACTTTTAACAGTACTGTCTTCTATTAACTTAAAAAAGGTTTCTTTATAAGTCGTTCCTAGTTGAACCCTGCTCCTATCCTCAAGTATAACAGTATTGCCATCAATCTCTATAATCTTATCCGTATTGATCAGAAAAGATTTGTGGATACGCAGAAAATTTAAACGTGGCAAAAGTTTTTCCATTTCACCCATGGTCAAATAGGTAAGCTGATCACTTTTCGTGGTATGTATTTTTACATAATTAAGCGCGCCTTCTATATATAGGATCTCATTTTTGAGGATTTTTACAAACTTGCCTTTATCGGTTTTAATGAAAAACGAATCGATATGTTCCTGAGTAGAAGCATCAATTCTTTTAATTCTATGCACAGATTGCTGGAACCTTTCAAAGGAAAAAGGTTTTAATAAAAAGTCGTGCGCCTGCAGATTAAATGCGTTTACGGCATGCTCTTTAAAACCGCTGATAAAAATTATTGTAGTGTAATCGGAGATTAGACGATGCACATCAATGCCAGAAAGCTGAGGCATTTCAATATCCAAAAACGTAATGTCAGGTAAATGAATTTTAACTTCTTCTATCGCATCATACGGGTTATTAAATGTTTTTATAAGCCTCAGACCTGGAGTTTGTTCAATATAAAGTCTTAAAATTTCGATGGAATGAGATTCATCATCAATCACAAAACAATTTAAATCTTCCATTCTAATAAACAGCAATAAATATTAAATTCAATTTCACAATAACGACCTTTTGTTAATCCTACTTTGCTAAAATACATAATTATTTTCATAGTAATATTTTGAATTAAAAAATATTCTATTCTAAGTTTACAAACAAATGTAGATAATTATACATATTATATAAATCAAGTACATAAGGATTCTAATAGAAAAATATATCTACTTAAAATAAGTGTTCGTGTAATATATTTTTTTTCAAAGGGTTAGCCGTCTATTCTTGATATCGTAACCAAATAGACCAGTATTTTGATAATCAGCACATCAATTTTTATTATTTACTCCTAAACATACAGATCATAAAAAGTAATTGAAATAAAATAGCAGCTTATGAAAATTTGTCGATTAATCAATTATTTAACTTTAGTACTTCTGTTCCTATCATTAGCTGTTAGTAGTTGCAGAAATTCACCGGCTCAGGCAAGTTCTCTCTTATTAAAAAACAAAATTGAAAATCCAGTTACCTACGTAAAAACATATCAGTGCGCCAAAACAGAGTTTGACTATTCGATAGAGAGTAGCGGGAAAATACAACCCTTTTTTATACAAAAAGTGATGGCAGCCAGTAATGGGCTCATAGATATTTGCCTGGCCAGAAACAACCTGAGTTTTTCCAAAGGCAAACTAATTATTCAATTGGATACCAAGGATCTGCAAATAGGATTAAAAAGAATAGAAGAGTCCATCTTTAACAGCGAAACAAATTATAAAAGTGATCTTCTAAGTCAGGAAAGCCTTTTAAAAGGTAAACGGCAAGGGGTAATAGATACCGTTTACAGGAAATTAAAAGGAAATAACGGATTAAGCAGTGCCGAACTGGATCTCAAACTGGTAAAGCTTGATTTGGCTAAGTCTACCATTACGGCCCCTTTTTCAGGAACTTTAGTGAATGTAAAGGTTCAGAAAGGTATGTATGTAAAAAATGGCGATGAATTATTCACCATCTTTTCCCAGGATGAACTTTATCTGGAAGCAAAGATCCTTGAGACAGATATTGGTTTAATCAGAATGGGACAAACAGCATACGTTACCCCAATTTCTTCGGTTACTAAATATAAAGCAACTGTCTTTGAAATCAACCCTATGGTTGATGATCATGGAATGATTTCGATTAAACTCAAATTAGTTGATACCAGAGGCCTTATACCGGGTATGAATGCTAGTACGAACATCCTTATTCCCCAGCAGCGTGTTTTAAGCGTTCCCAAAGAAGCAATCGTAAACAGGAGCAACCGACAAGTCATATTTACTTACGAAAATGGGCTGGCCAAATGGAACTATGTAACTGTAGGCAGGGATAACGGAAAGGATATCGAAATCAAAGAGGGCTTAAAATCAGGCCAGAAAGTTATCCTGACCAATAACCTGCAGCTTGCCCATGACGCACCCGTAAAAGAAGAAAAATAATGAAGGTTATGATTACAACTAGCTAAACGATGGTCCGATTCCTGCTCCAGCGCCCGATTGCAGTCATCCTAACTTTCTCCCTACTGTTGATTGGAGGGTTCTTATCCATGCAAAAAGTACCCGTATCGCTTCTACCTACAATAGATATTCCGCAAATCGTCATTAAAATAGCTTATCCCAATACAGCTGCGGCAGCCCTGGAAGAGAATATTACAAAGCCCATAAGGGAGAATCTTTCCACCTTAAATAAACTGACCAACATTGAAAGCAGGTCTGCCAATCATGCGGCAACCATCAATCTTACGTTTGATTATGGTACCAGAATGGACTTCGCTTATATAGATGTCAATGAAAAATTAGACAGGATCATCAATGGGTTGCCTAAAGATTTACCCAGGCCCCAGGTAATCAGAATTAATACTTCAGATATTCCTATTGTCAGGATTCAGGTCATTCCGAAAAATGAAAATGATTATTTACAGGTTTCCCAGCTGACTGAAAAGGTGATCAAAAAAAGACTGGAAGAAATTGATGGAATTTCTCTGGTGGATATCAATGGTAAAAGATCTGGCTTTATTGCCATCACTCCCGACAGGCAATCACTATGGGCCTTAGGCCTTGATGAGACAGCAATCGCAAAGGCTATACAGGCCGCAAATATACAACTCGGAGATCTTTCCATTAAAAATGGTCAATATCAATTTTTCGTGAAACTGATCAGCGATCTACAGACGCCGGAACAGATAGTCAGCGTACCCGTAAAATTAAACAATAATGTCAGTGTTCCTCTAGGCCAGTTGTGTAAGGTTAGCCTGGATACCGAAAAACCTTTAGGTTTTCATTATTTTAATGGTAAAGAAGGATTAATTATTACCGTCCATAAACAGTCAGGCTCAAAAATGAACGAGCTGATGCCGAAGATAGACTCTGCTATTTCTCAATTCAAGCACGATTATCCTTCGGTTAGCTTTAATAAAACACAAGATCAGACTTATCTCCTGGACTCCGGGATATCCAATCTTCAGCAAGATTTAGTTTACGGCGGAATTTTATGTGTAGCTGTACTTTTTATGTTTTTGGGGAACTATGCGTCCCCGATTTTAATGAGTATCAGCATCCCCATTTCCCTGTTAATGACCTTCATTTTTTTCTATGCTTTTAATATTTCCTTTAACATCATTTCTCTATCCGGATTGGCGCTGGGCGTAGGTATGCTGATTGATAATTCGATCGTGGTACTGGACAACATTACCAGAAAAAGACGAATGGGATATTCGATGGAAGAAAGCTGCATCACCGGCACCAATGAAGTGATTGTGCCCATCATCAGCCAGGTGCTCACTACTGTTGCGATCTACGCACCACTGATCTATCTTAATGGAATGGCCGGCGCTTTGGTTTATGACCAGGCTGTCTCACTAACCATTTCTCTTGCCGTATCCTTACTGGTTGCTTTCTGTCTCACTCCCGTATTGTATAAACTATTCTTAAAAGCTACTCCCGAGCAGTTAAAAGAAGATACCCGTTTATATACCTGGATTTTAAATGGTTACCATAAAATGATAGATAACATCTTCAGAAGAAAGAGGTTATATTTCTTAGCTACCCTACTAATTATGCCAGTGGGATTCTTCCTTTTTAATTTTATCAAGGTTACCGCCCTTCCTCATATTACTGAAACTGAAAGTTTACTGAAAATTGACTGGAACCAGCCTGTGGGTATACAGGAAAACAGGATGAGATTATTGGAATTAAGCGGAATATTAAAAAACAACGCCGTTTGGGAGAGTGATATTGGTATTACACAATATTTACTGCAGCAGGAGAACAACAATATTCAGAGTGCTGAGATTTACTATAAATGCGGGTCTGAAGACACAAAGGCAGCGCTGGACCTTAAACTTAACTCCTGGCTAAAGCAGCACTACCCATCCTCAACGTGGAAAATAGAAAGTGCACCAAACGCCTTTACCCAATTATTTGGCAACAATGAACCTTTTATTGAAGTAAGAATGCGGTCGCTCAATGAGCAGAGTGTTGGAAACAATCTGGCAAGCCTGCAAAAATTCCTCCATAAAATTCCTTACCCGCATTGGGAGAAAGGGCTGAACTTTGTTGAAGAAGCAAATGTTGAAATGCATCTGGATAATCATAAAATGCTGCTTTACGGGATTAGTAAAGATGACATAGAAGCAAATCTGCAGCGGTTATTTGGTACGTACAACGTGGCAGAAATTAAAAGGTTCGGAGATGTGAAAATTTTAAGGATCACATCCCCTGAAAAGGATATTGACGACAAGCTGAAAAGTTTCATTGCAGGAAAAGACAACACACTTTATCCATTGAATACATTTATCAGTTACAATTATGGTGTAGAAAAGAAATATTTAACATCGGATAAAGCAGGTCTGTATGAATCGGTGACCTTTAATGACGATGCCCTAACTGACGTCCCTGCTTTACAAAAGAAATTAATGTTCCTGGCCGCGAAAGACGGACTTTCCCTTTCTTTCTCTGGTAAATATTACTCAAACCAATCTCAAATCCGTGAACTTGTAGTCATTTTCATCATTTCATTCCTGTTGTTATACTTCATACTGGCCGTACAATTTGAAAACCTGGTTCATCCCTTTATCGTCATGTTTACAATTCCCTTGGGTGTTGCCGGGGCCATGTTCATTTTAATTCTTGCAGGAGGTAAACTGGATGTAATGGCAGCGATAGGTTTCATCGTTGTACTGGGCATTATCGTAGACGACCCTACCTTAAAAGTGGAAACGATTAATCGGCTAAGAAAAGAACTGGAAGAGCAGGGACTAACAGATAAACGAGAAATCCTGATCAAAGCTTTACATGGCGCCGGTGAAATTTGTCTCAAACCGCTGCTCATGGTTTCCTTAACCACAAGCCTGGCATTAATTCCGGTTTTATTTACCGGCGGCATAGGAAACGACCTGCAGAAGCCAATGGTATATGTCATTGTAGGTGGCCTCACTATCGGAACTTTTTTTACACTCTGGTTTATACCGCTTGCTTATTGGTTTTTAACAAAAAAGGGGAAATAAAATGAAGACTATATTAATAATCTGTATGATACTTTATTTGAGCATTTGTTCTTCCTGGGCCCAAACCGGACAATCATTTGCATTGGAAGATATCATTTCCCTGGCTAAACGGGAGTCATTATCTTCAAAGATTGCAAAGAGCACAAAGTTTAACCTGTATTATCAATACTTAAGTTATCAGGCCGGCAACAAGCCGCTTTTGTCCCTGACAGGTAACCTGCTGAATTTTAACAAAAATTATTCTCCCGTTACACAGCCAGATGGAACTGTAGTATTTTTACCCGTAACACAGAATTACGCCAATTTTGGTCTGGCTTTTTCTGAGCCCATCCAATCCACAGGAGGTACAGTCTCCATTAACAGCGGGTTACAGCGTTTTGACGATTTTGGATTAAAAAGCAAACAGTATAGTGGCATTCCTTTAAATGTAAGTCTTGAACAGCCTTTTTTAGCGTTCAATGAATATAAATGGAAAAAGAAAATAGAACCGCTAAAATTACAGGAGGCAGAGAAACAATACATAAAAGATACTGAAAGTATATCACTGCAGGCCACAAAAGATTATTTTGATGTATTAGATGCCCAGGCAAATCTGGAACTTGCGAAGAAGAACTTAGAGAGTCAAAAAATCATTTATGAGATTGAAAACAAGAGGGTGAGCCTTGGAACAACAACGAAAGATAAAATTTTGCAGATTAAGTTACAGCTTCTCAATTCCCAGCAGGAACTGGAATCCGCAAAAGTAAATATCAAAACAGCGCTGTCCAGTCTGGTCAATTATTCCGGGCTGGCAGATTCTGTTAAAATTCACTTACTGGTTCCTGAAAAGCTGCCGAAACTCAGTATTACAGCAGAAAAAGCAATAGAAGAGGCAAAAAAAAACCGCGCCGAGTTCATTTCCTATTTAAGAAGAAAACTGGAATCCCAGAGAGATCTTGATCAGGCAAAAAAAGACAGGTATAATGTAAAATTGATAGCTGCTTATGGATTAAGCGGTGTAGGTGAAACATTAGGTTTATTCTATAACCAAACACGTGCGCAGGCAAACGTTACGTTTACTTTAGCCATTCCGATTATCGATTGGGGCAGGACCAAACAGAAGATTAATATTGCGACCTCAAACCTGGAAACAGTAAACTATACCATTGCCCAGGAAGAAATAGAATTAAAACATGAAATTACGAACCTGGTAGATAACCTTCAATTGGTATCAAACAATATCTCTATCACTCAGCAGGCCGACACTATTGCGGAAGAACGTTATGAATTGACACAGGAACAGTTCCGGTTTGGGAAAACTACCGTAACAGAATTAAACATCGCATTAAATGAGAAGGATACAGCGAAGAGATCCTATATCTCTGCGCTAAGAAATTTCTGGGAATCTTATTATCAGCTTAGGGTACTTACGCTCTACAATTTATAAACATCAAGTTTCAAAGCCTTTTGCGGATCTCATTTTGTCTTTTGATATAAAAAGACAGGAAGTGCTATAAAGATGGCAAAGAACGAGAAGATCAAGCCACCTATTGTTCCTATAGCTAGTGAAAACCAAAACGGTTCATTAGGGCCGTCAATTAAAAAGGGAATTAAGCCACATATGGTTGCTGCCGTTGTAAGAAAAATAGTTCTTCCCCTGTTTATAACCACTTTTATCAAAGTCTTATTATAGGACTTATAAAATGGTTTTGCCTGGTTCAGGTCATTGACTATAAATATTCCTGCATTGACAATTAGTCCGCCAAGCATGATAAAAGAGGTATATCCCCCCTGGTCAAATGGAAAATCGAAGAGGTAAAAAGCCATAAACAGACCAATGAAAGAAATAGGAATGGTACAAATAATATAGAGTGGCTGCCGCAGGTTTTCAAAGAGAATAGCAATGATCACATAATTGAGGACCAAAAGAATCAGGACCAAAAAGAATTGTACATCTTTCGACTGATCGCGGCTATGATCTCGTTGTATCCTGGCCAAATAACCTATTGGTATTTTTTTATTGATCAAATTTAATTTTTCCAAAAGAAAATGGGTACCCAGCTCATAAGAGCCCATATATTCTAATCCGATTACTTTGATGTACTGCCGGTCTTCCTTATAGATCCGGGTAGCTGATTTTTGTAATGACACGCTGCCCATATCTTTTATCTTAACCTGATTGTCACTGCTGATCTCTGTATTCCCGTTGAGCATTTGATACTGGCTATACTCATCAGAATTTTTCTCCTTTATCATTAAAGGGTACAATTCATTATTGATCAGTATATGCGCAGCTGCGCTTCCCGGTTTGGCATAACCAACCAGCGCAGAAAGTAATTCCTGGGGATTAGTTTTAAAGAAGCCAAGCCGGTCATTATTTAAATTAAGCCTGTATTCCATTCCAACTTTTGTATTATCTGCTAAACTCGCATTGATGTTGATATTTTGAATACGCTTATTGATGGAGAGTTCTTGTGCAAGCTGGTTGGTGATGCGCTGTAGTTCATCATAATTGTAACCTCTTACAATGATTTTGAATGTAGGAACCTCATTCAAATCCTCATTGCTAAAGCCCCGCCCAAAACCAAAAATATTCCATTTCACTCCACCCCATTCCAGCGCCCTATCAGTAAGTAATGATTTGAGTTCAAATGGAAAATTGCTTTTTTCAGCTTGTTCATCAAATGTGATCACCATAGACCCCTGCTGACCGGAGTAAACATTGGTAACGTATGTATCGATTCCTTTAATCCCTGACAGATAATTTTCCAGATTTTCGAATATAGTATTCATCTGGAAGATCGTATTTCCGATGGGTAATTCAGCATTGACAAACAATTTAGTCCTGCCAATCTCACTGGGGCGACTATTTTCGTAAATCGTCGATTTAAAAAGATACAATGTTCCTCCAAGCAATCGATCAGTGATGGGTCTGATCTTTTCCTGGTAAAGCGCTGAACCCAGTGTTCTTTTATATAATTCACTATGATTAATTTTATCCGGCAGCATAAACAAAGGAAGTCCAAATAGGAATACGATGATGATAACGAACGCCTTCCTGTACCGGGCCAGAAAGCCAATCAAATGGCTATATTTTTTAAACCGGAGAAACTTAATCCTGGATATCTTTTTAATATAATTACCACGCCTGATTGGTTCCGTTTGAAAAAATATTCGGTGTAACCCTACCGTAAACCATAAATTTGTTAACAAAGAGGTGGTTAAGGCGATGATAATAATGACTGCAAAATCTTTCAAGTCTTTCTTTTGTTCTTCGGGCAAAAAGAAAATCAATAAGAGTGCGGTTATCGTGGTCAGCGTAGCTCCAAGCAGTGCCAGAAATACTTTACGGTTTCTATACTGGCTATAATAGTCTACCATAATGATAGCATGGTCGATCATAATTCCAAATGCAATAGACAAACCGGCAAGGCTGTAGATATGTATAGGAATATGCAGGTATCCCACCATTAATAAGGTTAAACAAAAATTCATGGTTAAACTTAAAAACAGGTTTAAAAGATACCGCCAGTTACGGTAAGACAATAGAACGAATAAAAGCAAAATCAATAAGGCAATAACTGTCCGGCTATAATTTTTAGTCAGTTCTTTATGCAGAAATTCAGTATCATCATAACTTAATCTTAATTCATATCCCTGGGGTAATTTAGCTTCAATATTTTTTAGCTGTTCTTTTACATCTTTAACAAATTTGATGATGTTGATACCCACCTTAGGATAAATACTCACATTAACAGAGTTTTTACCATTTATCCGGAAAAACTGGTTAGGCTCTTCTTCTTCGAAATAAACATCAGCCACGTCTTTTAATCGCAGTGCCGGATCGTGCTTTGATATAGCAAGGTCCTGAAGTGACTTAATATCCAATTGATTACTATTTACTTTAATAAATAATTCCTGGTGATTACTGGTTGTTATGCTGCCTGGATAAGAAGTCCTGGTTTGTTCACCGATGAGCTTTAAGAGCTGCGAGGGTTCTAGCTGATAACTTTTTAGTTTTTCCTGGTTATATTTAATCGTTACCTGCAACCCGCTTGCACCTGTAACTTCAACCTCTCCTACCCCCGGAACGGCAGACAGTGACTTTTTAATCAGTTCCTGCGTATTGTATTTTACTTTATAGCTGGCTTCCCTTGCATTTACCGTATAGATTAGTGTTGGCGACTTAATTTTCGCGGCCTGTTCATCTATGGCCTGACTAACGGTTGGATAGGAAATTTGCTCTGGTAATTGACTTTTAACTTGCCTGATCAGGGATAAGATTTCAAACCTTTTCATTTCCATGTCTGCATTACGATCAAAATGCAGTTGTATTTGTCCCAGACTATAGGAGGAGACTGATTTAATCTCTTTTAGATCGCGTAGCTGTGAAAAAACATTTTCCAGTAAGGAAGTGACTTGTAATTCAATGATATCTGGAGTTGCACCGGGAAGTGCAAAAGAAACAACCAATTCATTACCCGTATCTTCAGGCAGCAGGTTTATATTTAAATCAGGAAGGAATAATAAACAGCTTAGTGCAATTGCAATAAAAATAATGACTATTCTAAACGGGCTCGACATAGTTAGGCAGCTACATCTTATTGGAGAGCAAAGATCTTATATTGGCCAGTTCTTCTTTTAATAAAAGCATCACCTGGGTTTCAGCGTTTTCCACGGATTTCAATAAAACAATATGATTTTCAGTTTCAATCAGATGGATAAACTCAACAAGGCTAATGTTATAAAACTTGGAAAGCTTCAGGAATTTTGTGAGTGGAATTTCATTATTATCAGATTCCCAGGAAGCATAGGTAGATCTGGAAACAAATAATTCATCTGCAATTTGTTGCTGGGTAAAATTATGCCCCTTTCTTAATTTGATGAGTGAAGAACCATATTTAATATTCACAGGCTGATATTTTAGGTTAGCTAATTCTATTTCCAACAAGAATAAAAATGCCAGGGTAAAGTATATTTAGTTATAAAACAAGTATGAGAGAATATGATCGTTTTATAAGAATAATTTACACGTATCTAAATTTTTGATAGATGAATATAGATTTTGTTTGCCGATTGAGATTTAATTATATGATCCGCAAAGAGTTTATAAAATTCCTAGTCATAAATACTCCTCTTTTTCATATTGCTTGTGTATCAAAGGTCTTAATGACTTAACTTCTCTGATGGGAAATTTAAGAGGCGGATATCATATTACAGACTGATCTCATTCCCTTTCTACCCGGATATTTATATTTTTATAATTTAATAACTAATTTCTTAGTTATATCTTATAAATATATTTTATCTTTATAAGATCAAAGTAAATATAGAAAATCACAATTATTAAACATCATCTGTATGTCCATCAAAACAAGTTCAAGCTTCAGGTTCCTCCTTGCGATCATCGCGCTAATTTTACCATCAAAATCCTATTCCCAAAAGGAAAAGACTACCACCATCATTTTTAAGTATATTAAAGATTCATACATGGTTGATTCTTTTGCTTTCCCAATTGATAAGCCTTTAAATGGATGGTCATTTGAGCCGAGTGACAGATTCCCTCAAAAAATCATTTCGTTCACGCAAATGGGAGATACCTGTGTAACTACTTGTGAGTATAGCATAAAGGATACAACATGCGCCACTTTAGGTGACCTATATGGCCATGAGATCGTTGTAATTCCTGGCGATCATATTACAATCAATATCGGACCGAGAAACCACAACAAACTGGCGGGGAAATATTTCAAAGAATGGGCTCATGACGTTACATATTCCGGTAAAAATAAATATATCTATGGCCTGTTCGATTCATTATCAAACCTTGAAGGTGACCTTAGGCTCGGAAGCAGTGAAAGATTATCAAAAACTGATTCCACCCTTTCCCCTTTCTGTCATGCTGTTAAGGAACGTTATGTAAGGCGGCTTAATTTTGTGAATGACTATTTTAAAGAATACTTAATCCCTGTAAATATTCAAAAGATGGTATTATCAGAGATTTATTGCTCGTATCTACTTAACCTCACAATTCCATTGAACAGCGTAAAATTTAATCTTGATTCCTATCCAAAAGAATTTGCAGACCTGATCAAAAACAACAAATTCAACGATAAGAACCTTTATTTTAAAACGAATCAATATCAGCTTCTAGCCTACCAGTTTTCAAAAACAAATAATGAAACGTCATCCCGCCCGCCTTTTTCCAGCCAATCTTTAGTATCAATATACAAATTCATAAAAAAGAACAATAAGGGAAAGATACGTGATCATCAAATCACCGTGCATCTCGATCAGTATATTACTCAATATCATAGCTTCTCAAAACAGATTGACTCTCTTTATACTGATTTCAAAGGTTATTGTACAACTCAAAACTACATTGCGTTCCTGGATAGCGACATCGTAATTAATAGGAATGAAAAAATTCCTGTTTATACCCTTGATCAAGCAATGAGTTCTGAAATCAAAGACTCTACAAATACCAAAAGAACATTAAAAAGTCTTTTAAATAAAAAACCGGTACTCGTTATTTGTTGGGCAAGCTGGTGCAAACCCTGTCTTTATGAAATGCCATATGAAAGTGTATTAGAAAAAGAATACGGAGACAAAGTAGACTTTATTTACCTCTCATTTGATAACAATCAATCCGAATGGATATCAAAATCAAAAGAAATGAAAGTTAATAACAACAATTACCGGATAATAAATAATTTCAAATCACCTATGGCTATGTTCTATCATATGAGTTCGATCCCTCAATATTTTATCTATGACAGACAGGGTAAGCAAGTAGATAATAAGTTTAGGCCATCTGATAAAGAGTTTCGATCTGCACTGGATGGTTTACTTAAATAAATTCTGGAAGAATTTACCTTTGTATATAAAACATACTTGACAAGCTTTAAGCTAATCCTGCAGGCAATTTTATTAGACGCCTGCAGGATTCACTAAAAATTGTAAATTTCAACATCTATAATCCCTGTCAGCTTTCATACTGATACCTAGAAGCTATTGCATCAACTCCTGATCCCCAGGAGAAAGCTATCTGTAAAGAAGACCCAGAGCAATTGTTGGAATATATGATTACGCCCATAGTGAGAGGATAGTATAAACCGGTAAGTTATGAGGGAAAGCTTTGCGCCGATCATTAGCAGAAAACTAAGAAAAAGGATATAAGCTTAAGCGATATATCTAAATAAAAAAAGGTTAAAAACCAGAAAAGCCTCTCAGTTTCCTGAAAGGCTTTCTTTAAGATTTGGCACCGACCTACTCTCCCACGTGTTA
>NZ_LMUP01000005.1 GCF_009765875.1 Pedobacter sp. L105 | reverse complement strand
GATTATACCACTCAAAAAGATTGACCAGGAAGTCATTTGATTGTAGTATTAGAATTGACAGAAAAAATGTTTGAATTTTGCAACCAATGGTTTGAATCCTGTAATTGCGAATCTTAACACCTGGTTAACTTTGTTATAGTTAATATTACAATTATGGATACTCAAAAAGTATGGTACGTTACGGGTGCTTCTAAGGGATTAGGATTGGCCCTTGTTAAAAAATTATTAGAAGATGGATACCGTGTGGCTGCTACATCCAGAAATCTTAAACAGCTGATTGAAGCGGTGGATGTTGAATCGTCTGATTTCCTGCCGCTTGAGGTAGATTTGACCAGTGATGAAAGCGTAAAAGAATCACTGGAAAAAACATGGCAGATATTTAAGTCGGTTGATGTAGTGGTAAACAATGCAGGTTACGGCATTGGCGGAACAATAGAAGAGCTGACCGACAGTGAAACAAGAAGTAATTTTGATGTCAACGTATTTGGTACATTAAACGTGATCAGGCAGGTGATGCCTTACCTGCGCGGACAAAAATCAGGACATATCATCAATATTTCTTCCATTGGCGGGTTCGCCGGAGCAACTGGCTGGTCGGTTTATGCAGCTTCTAAATTTGCTATCGTTGGTTTATCTGAAGTGCTGGCAGAAGATGTAAAAGAATTCGGGATCAAAGTAACGGTAGTAATGCCGGGTGGATTTCGCACAAATTTCCTTTCGGCAGATTCTATTGCTTATGCAGCTGAAAGAATTGAAGGTTACACTTCGGTAGCAGCGTCGCATGCTAAATACAGGGATATGGATGGTGCACAGATCGGAGATCCTGATAAAGCAGCGGATGTATTTATTGAGCTGGTAACAATGAAGAACCCGCCTGTCCGTTTGTTCATAGGAAGTGACGCGCAAAATAGGGCATTAAAAAAAGTTGAAACACTGGCAGATGAACTGAAAGAGTTCGCAACATTAACTGTTTCAACAGATTATTAAAATTATTCATTAAATTTAAAGTATGGCTAAGACGGAAACACTGGAACAGTTTTATCAGCAGAAGTCAATTAATGTTCCGCAAACTTTACAGCAGGGGGTAGGGCATTTTAATGTATTCAGACTGATGGATTGCATCGGGCCTGGTAGTACGCCTGCAGTATATAGCCGCCGGGACTTTTATAAAGTTTCACTGCTTTATGGCAAGCATATTTATCATTATGCCGATAAAAGTGTTATCGTAGATGGGGTAAACCTGATCTTCTTTAATCCGAATGTTCCTTATACGATTGAGCGTTTAACAGAAGTTGCTAAAGGTTACTTCTGTATTTTTACAGAATCTTTCTTTACGGAAAAGATCCGCGGCAGCTTAAACGAATTGCCTATGTTTAGTATGGGCGGGAAGTCTGTTTATGTGCTGGACGAGAAACAGGAAGAGTTTGTAGCTGGCATCTTTGAAAAGATGCTGGAAGAAATTGAATCTGAATATGTGTTTAAATATGATCTGTTACGTAATTATGTAACGGAGCTAACGCATTACGCATTAAAATCGGAACCTACAGAAAACCTGTATCAGCATCCGGATGCGAAGACACGTATTGCGGCTGTATTTACAGAATTGCTGGAGCGTCAGTTTCCTATTGAAACGCCTTCTCAGCGATTTTCCATGCGTTCTGCAAAGGACTTCGCAGAAAAGCTGGCGGTACATGTAAATCACCTCAACAGATCGGTTAAAGTAGCAACAGGTAAGACTACGACAGATCTGATTGCACAACGCCTTCTTGCTGAGGCTAAATCTTTATTAAAGCATACCGACTGGAATGTGGCCGAAATTGGTTACTGCCTTGGATTTGAAGAGGCTGCACATTTTAATAATTTTTTTAAGAAGCAAACTTCATTTACCCCGGGTTCTTTCAGAAATGTTTGAATTTAGTAATACGTTTAACGTTATCATTTAAGGGTTTAAGGAAGGGCTAATTTTTTTATACGAAATCAACAATCATGGGAAGAGAAAAAAAAGTATGGTATGTTACAGGTGCTTCCAAGGGACTGGGATTATATTTAGTCAAACAGCTGTTAGCTGAGGGATACAATGTAGCTGCTACTTCAAGAAACAAAGAGGATCTGGAAAATGAGCTTGGAACAGGATGCGCAAGCTTTCTGCCACTCGTGGTAGATATCCGTGATGAAAATAGTGTGAAACAATCTGTTGAAGCCGCTGTGGAACATTTTGGTACCATTGATACAGTAGTGAACAATGCGGGTTATGGATTGATCGGTAGCCTGGAAGAACTCAGTGACGAAGAATCCAGGGCTAATTTTGAGGTTAACGTATTTGGGATGCTGAATGTGATCAGAAATACCATGCCTTATTTAAGAAAACAGGGATCGGGGCATATCATTAATATTTCTTCTACTCATGGTTTTAGTGGAGGAATACCCGGATTTGGCGTTTTTTGCGCCACTAAATTTGCAGTGGTAGGTTTATCAGAATCATTGTCGGCCGAGGTTAGAGACTTTGGCGTAAATGTTACAGTCGCTTTGCCTGGTCATTTCAGGACCAATTTCCTTTCTGCCGGTTCGTTAGGCGTTCCTGAAAATCAAATTCCGGAATATGCTGAAGTCAGGGCATCACAAAAAGCGCATCAGGAAAGGATCAATGGTAATCAACCAGGCGATCCGGAGAAGGCAGTGGCAGCGCTCATTGCCATTTCAACAATGGAAAGTCCGCCTCTAACCTTGTTTTTAGGTAAGGATGCCTATGATGCGGCCGACAAAAGAATGTTAAGTATACAAAATGAAATGGATAGGTGTGAAGAATTAGCTATGGCAACAGAGTTTGCACAATAAAATATTTTTTACAAATTGTTTGTATCAAGTCTAAATAATGCCAATATTTGCATATAATCATTTGTTAATGCAAAACGTAGTTATAGCACCATCAGTTGAATTTGTAGAAGTATTTCAAACCAGTAACGGAGCTGTTTTTCAGTCAGACAAGGAGAATTGCTGGTATATAGATTTCGCTGGCAAGCTTGCCCGTTTTGATTACCGCTCTTTGATGAAGTTGAGAAAAGCTGTATACGCCATTGACATCGAAATGATTTTAATGAACTCTGAAAAAACCGCTGATCTTGAAATTGTGTTCATCTGCGCATGCGATCATTGTTATGTATTAAATACCCTACAAATTTTAGCTATCAGGGAATTAATTGAAGGTACTTTTGTAATGCTAGAGCTGAACCGCATTTTACATGACAGGGTATACCGCCTTACGGCTTAGGCTTCTTTATAATTAGAATCTTTCCATATTTCTATTACATGCTGTGATATTAATTTATAGCACTACTTTTGTTGCCAATAAGACTGGTACAATAATTAGAAATATTATGAAAGACATCACTCGTGTTCAATGTTTACTCTCAACTGAGATCGAAGCACTTTTGAATCAACAAATAAAAAAAGAAGCTCAGTCTTCATCAGCATATCTTGCAATGGCTTCATGGTGTGATAGTCATGGGTTTGATTATTCTTCTGACTATTTCTTTAAACAATCTGAAGAAGAAAGAATGCATCAGATGAAGATATTCAAATATGTCCTGGATATGGGCGGTAATGCAATATCTCCTGAGGTAACTAATATACAATTGGAATTTAATTCTTTCAAAGAAGTTTTTGAAGAAGCTCTGGAAGCTGAGATCAGCGTAACACAGTCGCTTAAAAACATCGCTGCAAATTGCTATAAAGAACAGGATTTTGTAACTATTGAATTTCTGAACTGGTTCTTTAAAGAACAACGTGAAGAAGAATACAAAGCAAGACGTGCACTGGAATTGTTTGAAGTAATTGGGGAAGAAGGAACTGGAAGATGGGAAATTGACAAACACGTTAACGATATAGAATATAATAGCGAAGCTTAATTAAAACATCTGGATACATTAAAATCCGTTTATCTTTAGATAAGCGGATTTTTTTTTGTCTATTCTTTTCATTTTATTATTGCTAAATGAATTAATGTGATTTTTGCATGTTTTGTTATCCTTGATTTTAGTTTTTATTGAAATTAGTGTATTTTAATGTAGATTTAATTGGTTTTTAATATGAAAATTTCAATTTTATCAATATAAAATCATTAAATAATATATAAATATCATATTTTGAGGTGTTTGTAGTTTTTATGTCTATTATAAAATCGCTATTTTAAGATAAATCTTATTTTATTATCTAAACTTAACGATATGACAAAAAAACTACTATTTAGTTGTGTTTTGTCCTTTGGTATGATTACTCTGGCTTTCGGACAGACAAAAGTGATCAGCGGAAAGGTCACTACGTCAAATTCAGAACCCATCGCTGGTGCAAGTATTACCGTCAAAGGATCAAATTCATTTGGTGCCCAGACTGATGTTAATGGCCTGTTCAGGTTAACCGTTCCTGAAAACGCCAAAACTTTAATTTTTAGCTACATCTCTTATAAACCGAAAGAGGTAAACCTGACCGGCACTACTGTTGATGTTAGCCTCGAGGAAGATTTTAACAATCTGTCAGAAGTAGTGGTAGTAGGTTATGGTACTGCTGTTAAAAGAGATCTTACCGGATCTGTTGCCGAAGTAAAAGCTAAGGACTTGGAGAACATCCCGGTGACAAGTTTTGAATCTGCCCTGCAGGGTAAAGCTGCTGGCGTGATGATATCTTCACAAAACGGTAAGTTAGGTCAGGGGATAACGGTCAGGGTACGGGGGTCGGCCTCTGTAACCGCAGGAAGTGCACCCCTCTATATTATCGACGGTATTCCCGTGACTACAGACAGCCAGTCGAGCACCATTGCACCAACAGACCCGCTGGCGGACCTGAATACAAATGATATTGAGTCCATTGAAGTCTTAAAAGATGCATCCGCTTCTGCGATCTATGGGGCCAGGGCATCTAACGGAGTGGTTTTAATAACCACAAAACAAGGTAAAGCGGGTAAAACTGCGATCAATTTTAACGTGCTGGAAGGAATTAGTTCTCCAACCAGCCACCGTAAGTTTCTGGATGCCGAGCAATTTGTGGCCCTGGAACGCCGGGCGGGCGTAGGAGCCGCTAACCAGGATTTTCAGGCTGGTGAATATGCTACTTTACAAGATGCTTTAGATGATTACTCCAGTTTTGTGGAGAGCCGTTTACAAAGATATTCTGCGGGAAATAACGATTACCAGACCTATAAGGTGAATACCGATTGGGAAGCCCAAGCTTTCCAGGATAAACCGCTTACGCAGCAATACGATCTGAATTTTAGTGGCGGTAACGACAAAACTAAATTTTACCTGAGTGGCCAGGCACTTAATCAGGAAGGGATTTTAGTGGGCAATAGTTTTAAAAGATACAGCGGCAGGTTAAACCTGACGAATCAGGCAACCAGTTTTCTGGAAGTAGGGATCAACCTTAATTTTGCCAACAGTATCAACAATCGTTTATCCAATGATGACGCTTTTTCCAGTCCTTTGCAAATTGTTGCTTTATCTCCAATTACTCCATTGATTGATCCAAGGACAGGATTGCAAAGCGGAAGTTTACCAGGGGAAGCCTCCAGTTATCCTGTTTATTATAATCCTCTTTTATCGGTGGATAATGCTTTTTATAAAGCTACGGTTTACCGTACCATAGGTAAGGCTTTTGCAAATGTGAAAATTTTAAAAGGATTAAAGTTTACCAGTGAGTTTTCTATTGACAACTTAAATCAAAATGAAGAAAGCTATTATGGGTCGCTTACATTCAGGAATACCGGTACCGCAAATGGGGACGGAGAGAATATTTCTACGTTTGTCATCAATTCAAACACCAACAATTACTTTAGCTACAATACCAATTTCGGCGACAAAAGTAAGTTCGATGCGGTTTTAGGTTCCAGTTATCAAAAAGTGACTACCAAATATAACCATATTGAAGGGACGGATTTTCCCAGTGATGCTTACAAAGAACTGGAAAGTGCAGCTACTAAAAAGATCGCTACCAGTAATGAAAATGCCTACAGCTTTTTATCTTATTTTGCAAGGGCGAATTATAAGTACAACGACCGCTATCTGATTGGTTTCAGTACCCGGATAGATGGATCGTCACGTTTTGGGGCTAACCACCGTTATGGTGTATTTCCTGCGGGATCTGTAGCCTGGATTGTGTCTGAAGAGCAATTCATGAAGTCTCTACCGGTAATCAGCCTGTTAAAGCCGAGGATAAGTTATGGCTTAACAGGAAATGCCGAAATAGGAAACTATTCTGCACGCGGCCTGTATAGTGGTACAGGGGCTTATGGTGGTTTACCAGGACAGATACCTTCACAAATAGCTAATCCAGACCTGAGCTGGGAAAAAACCAAACAGCTTGATATAGGTTTGGATGTAGGCATACTGGGTAACAGGGTTACGGGTACATTCGATTATTATCAAAAAAACACCTCTAATCTGCTGCTGAATGTACCTGTACCGGAGACCAGTGGGTTTGCAGTTAAAATTGAAAACCTGGGTAAGCTGACCAACAGAGGTTTTGAATTAGGAATTAATACAGAAAACCTGATTGGAGCTTTCAGATGGTCTACTGCTATCACAGGGTCGGTAAACAAAAATAAAATCACTGATCTGGGCGGACAGGTTTTAAATACCAATGAAATTAATGCGGCTGTTGCAGGGCAGCCTTTGGGTGTGTTTTATCTGCCTGAATATGCGGGAGTAAATCCTGCAAATGGAGATGCGATCTATTATCTGAATACAAAAAATGCCGATGGTACTCTTAACAGGGCTACCACCAATGATATCAATCAGGCACAAAGAATCTATGCCGGAAATCCCAATCCTAAGTACAACTATGGGATGAACAATACTTTTTCTTATAAAAACTTCGACTTTTCTGTATTTATCCAGGGCGTGACCGGCAATAAGATCTATAATAGTGGTGGTCAGTATATGAGTGCAGAAGCGTCCAATGGATTTGATAACCAAACGATTGACCAGCTCAATTACTGGACAACACCAGGGCAGGTGACCAATGTCCCTGAGCCGCGTTTGGGTTATGGAAATGGTGTAGGTAATTCTACCAGATACCTTTCCAGCGGTTCGTACCTGCGTTTGAAAACACTAACGCTGGGATATAGTATTCCTCCCAGTGTTTTAAGTAAAATGAAGTTAACAAAGTTAAGGATATATGCCTCTGCACAAAACCTGGCAACGATTACCGGTTATAAAGGCTGGGACCCGGAAGTGAACGCAGATTATCAGTCGACGAACATTAACCAGGGAATAGATTTTTACTCGGCCCCTCAAGCCCGGGTGATCTCATTTGGTGTAAACATTGGGCTTTAATCCTAAAAATGAAATTTATGAAAAAGATATATAGTTTTACTTTATTTTCGATAGCCGTAGTTGGACTTTTGCTATCGTCCTGCAAGAAACCGCTGGATGTGACCCCTAAAGATACCATTGAGCAGGCCCAGGCACTGAATACCTCAAAAGATGTACAGGCAGCACTGGTGGGTGCCTATTCCGATCTTGGAAATGCAAATTTTTATGGGGGAGGACCTTTCCTGATGTCTGATTTTTTAGCCAACACCAACGCAATTGTCTGGACAGGAACCTTTGAAGGATTAACGCAACTGATCAATAAGGCCATTATTAATTCCAATGGTTTTGTGGAAGATGTATGGCTGAATGGTTATAAAACAATTAACGATGTAAATAATGTGATCAGTGCAGTTGACAAAGTAGATGCTGCAGATCAGGCAAGGGTTGGAGGAGAAGCCAAATTTATCAGAGGCTCTGTTTATTTCGATCTGGTGAGGGTTTTTGGAAAAGCTTATAACGATGGCAGTCCAGCTACGAATCTGGGTGTACCGATCGTATTGACACCTACAACAGCAATTACGACAGCCAGTTATGTAAGCCGTTCTACAGTTGCGGCTGTGTATCAGCAGGTGATTAAGGATTTGACGGATGCAGAGGCTTCATTACCTGAAAGTAATGGCTTTTTTGCGACTAAGTATACCGCTGCTGCAATGCTGGCCAGGGTATATCTGCAAATGGGTGATTATAACAATGCCCTGAATGCCGCAAACCGGGTAATTGCTTCAGGTGATTATCAGCTGGCCTCTACCTTTGCCAAAGCATTTCCTACGGTACAAACATTGGGCGATCCTGCGCAGCCGGGATCCAATACTGTAGAAGATATTTTTGCCATGCAGGTGACTAACTTAACGGGTGTTAATAATTTTAATACTTATTACGCTTCTTCTTCTTATGGAGGAAGGGGAGATGCATCTATTGACCCCGACTGGATAGATGCCACTTATGAAACCGGGGATGCACGAAAAGATTTCTTCTACGATGATGGCGATCTGTTTACGTCTAAATTTGCAGACCAGTACGGTAATGTAGCCATCATCAGACTGGCAGAAATGTACCTGATCAGGGCTGAAGCTAACGTTCGTTTATCTACTGCTGTTGGCGCTACTCCTCTGGAAGACCTGGCGGTGATCAGGGGCAGGGCAGGCCTAACCACCACTTCGGCTACGCTGGCCGATATTCTGTTGGAGAGGACACGTGAATTTGCTTTTGAAGGGTTCTCTTTAAATGATGCAAAAAGGACACAGACTAATATTGGTTCTGTGGCATGGAATTCTACAGCTTTGATTTTCCCTATTCCACAAAGGGAACTGGATGCCAATAAAAATTTAGTGCAAAATACAGGCTATTAATTTAGCACTCAGGTTTAATTTGAAACGGGGATGTACAGTGGTACATCCCTTTTTTATGGCTGCCTTTGTTCCAACGCTCATAAAATAAAAAAGGCTAATCAAATAAATGATAGCCTTTTCAAAAAATAAATATGGGATAACAGAGGTAGTATTATTGCTGTCCCTGTGTTTTTTGCTGCTGTTCTGCTGCTTTAGCTTCCGTTTTAGCTTTCTTTCTAAAGAAACCTCTTAACAGGAAGTTATGCTGTAAAGCCTCCAGATCTTCATCCAGTTTTTTGCTGCTGGACTCCAAGTTAACTGCTGTATTTTTTAAGTGTGTTCCTGTTTCTTCGTCATTCAGCAATACACCAATTGCATTTTTATCAGAGTTCAGTTTATCTGTAGTTGCTTTAAGGTTACTGGTCATTTGAGAGGCCGATGCAGCAGTTTGCTGTAAACTTTTTACTGCTGTTCTCATGCTGCTGAATACCACTGTATCAGTAAGTAGCTCATTGGTTAATGTACCTTTATTGTTCAGCTTGGACGTGTATTGTGAAACGGCTGCTGTTACCCTTGCTGTACTTGCCGAAGCATTTTCAAGGTTGATAGTCATTTGCTGTAAACGCTGTGCCATTAATGAATCGGAAAGTAAAGTACCCAGTGTACCTTTTCCTTTAACCATACCGGCACTTACTGTTTTAAAATCTGTAGTGATAGCCAGGATGTTTTTATTGTTCTCCTGCAGGGTTTTCATGATATCATCGGTATTTAATGCTGCAGCGATATCCAGCCTGTCGCCGTCTTCTACAACAGGCGTTTGTGTGGTACCACCCAGGATTTCAATCATTTTATTACCGATAAAACCTTCAGAACCTAATTTGGCCTGTGCATTTTTGTGAATATACTGTTGTGCAGATTGTTCAATGTGCATGGTTACTTCAACCTGCGCATTTCCATAAAAGGCAATTTTGCTAACGGTACCAATTTTTACACCCGAAAAAAAGATATTATTACCGGCGGCTATTCCGTTTACATTACTGAATATAGCTTTAAGGGTAATTGTGCTGACAAATCGTTTTTGCTTTCCGCCGAGTGTAAGTACACCTGCAATAAAGATAATAACTCCGATAAGGATGAAGATACCTACTATAACCGACTTTTTGTTTTGTGAAGCGCTCATTTATTGTGTGAAATTATAATTGTAAAAAGATTGAACACGAAGGTCGTCACTCGCAAAGACCTCATCGAAAGTTCCCTGAATAGCAAATTGTCCGTCAAGTAGCATAGCAATTCTGTCGCCAGTTTCTTTGGCACAGGTTAAATCGTGTGTAATAATAATGGAAGTAGTTTTATATTTCTGCTGTACTTCGTTGATCAGGTGATTAATTTCAATACAAGTAATAGGGTCCAGACCGGCAGTCGGCTCATCATATAACATGATTTCTGGTCTCAGGATCAGCGTGCGAGCAATACCAATACGTTTACGTTGCCCGCCAGATAATTCTGAAGGCATTTGTTCGATGGTTTGTAAAAGTCCCACAGCATCCAGTACGCTTTCTACCTCGTTGTTTATCTGGCTGCGTCTTAAACCCCTTGAATTACGAACCAGTGGGAATTCCAGGTTTTGACGTACCGTCATACTATCATACAGGGCGCTGTTTTGAAAAGAGAAACCTACTTTTAACCTTAACTCCATGAGTTCGCGGTTTTTCAGCTCCGCAATTTCCTGCCCCAATACGTTTACTTCACCTTCATCAGGAAGAAGTAAACCGGAGATGATCTTGATCAGTACAGATTTTCCTGTACCGGAGCGTCCCAGTACTACAAGGTTTTCTCCCTGGTAAACATCGAGATCTACACCTCTCAGCACATGAAGGTTTCCAAAGGCTTTTTGCAGCCCCCTAATAGAGATAACTGCATTATTTTTGTCTATTGCTTTCTGTTCTTTTACCATTATCGGAAAGCATTTACTATTGAAACAATTACTATTTCTTCTACAAAGATCAGGAACATGGCGGCAACAACGGCAGAGTTAGCTGCCTTGCCTACACCTTCAGTACCTTTAGTAGAGTTATATCCGCAATAACAGCCTACCACACCAATGGTAAACCCAAATACAGTTGATTTAAAGGATGAACTAAACAGGTCTAAAAAGCTGAGAGAATCAAATACCTGTGAAAAGAACATGACAAAACTTGTCTGCTCATTACTGTGTACATTTAAAAAAGATCCTAATAAGGCAACAAATGCAGTATACATTACCAGAATAGGAATCATACAAGTAGTAGCAATGATACGGCTTACCACCAGGAATTTGAATGGATTGGTTGCCGAAACTTCCATAGCGTCTATCTGTTCCGTTACTTTCATCGATCCCAGTTCTGCACCCATGTTGGAACCTACCTTACCGGCAGCAATTAAAGCAGTCACAAGAGGGGCAAGAGCCCTCACAATGGCAATAGAAACCAGGGAAGGAATCCATGATGTAGCTCCAAAATTGGCTAGCGAAGGCCTGGACTGGCTGGTAAATACGATGCCGGTAATAAAACCGGTTAGTGAGATTAGCGGAAGAGAATTAACGCCTACCTCATAACACTGACGGATGATTTCTTTAAATTCATAGGGCGGTATAAACAATTCCCTGAAGAAACGCAGGATAAATTGATAAATAGTGTAGATAGTGAAGAAAAAATCATCCACTTTTTTGGAAATAAAATATTTTTGTGGCGGGATATTCGGATTTTCTGCGTTTGGATCCATTCTTTAGTTTTGATGCGGCCAAATATAATTTAATTCAGGATTATATTGACTCAATATTAGAAAGCAATAAAACGTTAAAATTGTTTTTAGATTTTATACTGACTAATTATTTGTTTTGGTCAAATGTAAGATTTAGGTAATAAAGCTAAGGTTACCTGACCTTAAAATGACACAGGAATGATGAGTTAGAATGTACCTGTAGCGCTATATTTACGTTCATATTTACTTAATTTAAGCAGATGTTAAAATTATTAAAATCCGTATCTTTTATCCATATAGTTATATTGCTTGCCGGTTCTTCTGTTTTTGCACAGGAAAAAGCTCCCTTTTGGAATGATGTGCAAACGATTAAAGCTTACGATCAGCAATATGCCCCTCCGAAAGATCCTATCTTATTTATAGGCAGCTCCTCGATCAGGAAGTGGGTCGATTTTTATAAAAGTTTTGGGGCCTACAGGGTATTGAACAGAGGGATTGGAGGTGCTGTAACAAACGACGTAGACAGGTACCTGAATGATATCGTGTTTCCTTATCATCCAAAACAGCTGGTGATCTATGTAGGAGAGAACGACCTGATCAGTTCTCCGGATGCGGAAACTGTTTTAAATGATTTTAAGAAATTATATACAGACATCAGGGTTAAATTGCCTGTAGTACCTATCGTATATCTGACTATTAAAGGAAGTCCTTCCCGGGCAAAATACCAAGAGAAAGCAAAAAAGGCAAACCTGCTGATCGCACAGTTTATCAAGGCACAAAAGAATATTGTTTACCTGGATGTTTATCAGCCGATGCTGGATAAAAACAATAACATGCAACCCAGTTTATTTACACAGGATATGTTGCATATGAATGCCACAGGCTATCAGATATGGAACAAATTGCTAATACCTTATTTGTTGAAAGACTAAGTGTGTTTAATGATGAGCTGGTCGAACGATTGCCTGTTATAATAGACATAGCGGTATAAAAGCGCGAAATATATTCCATATATCAGCTGAATAAATACATTTTCCCATTGTTCTAACAATGATGAGCCGAATATCAGGGCCAGCATAGTAACCACGCCCAGCAAAATAGCCAAATGGGTAAAAAGCCCAAGCAGTAACAAAATTCCGATGGTAAATTCTATTACAGGCAAAGCATAGCTGAATGGCTGTACCAGTGATTGGGGCAAGATGGATTTGCTGAAAGAGCCGGTCATCCAGTGACTGAAGGCTGTTAATTTAGGCAAACGGGCTAAACCATGCCCGAACAGACTCATGCCTAATGGTAAACGTGCCAGCAGGTAACTAAAATCTTTATGTCTCATCGCTTGATCTATTTGATTTAAATATAATGTTATTTTAAATTTTCACATCGGCCTAAGTTGCCAAAATAAAAAAAGCAGGATAGTGATTTAGTCGGTGAGTTTCATCTCTTCGTCTATTAGCTTTTTTTATATCCGTTTTATTTTGTTTTTTTGAAAGGGATTTAATCTCTTTTTAATATTTAGCTTACAGCATTTCTGTAACAAGATCAGTTGAATTTATCTAAAATGTCAATGGCATGATATATGTTATTACACCGGTTTATATATTTGTTTAACAATTTTGTTAAATAATAATATTAAACTTTTTTAATAAACAAATGGCAGCGAGGGATACAGGTACAGAGCAGTTAATTAAAGATACCGCTAAAAGGATTTTCTTTTCGGAGGGTAAGCTGCATGCTACCACACAGGATATCGCGGATGCGGCGGGAGTGAACAGGACCCTGGTACATTATTATTTTCGCTCCAGGGATATTCTTTTTGAGCAGATCATACAGGAAGGAAAAGAGGAGTGGCGCCTGGTCATGGAACCTATTTTAACAGGTAACCATCCTTTTAAAGTGAAATTGAAAAAGATGATTGACACTGTTTTGGATCTGATCATTGCTTATCCTTACCGCGAGCTTTTTGTGATCACTGAGGAGAAACGGCATGCTGAAATTCAATTGGATGGAAAACATGATTTGTTCATTAAGCCCTTTCTGGCGGAGATCAAAGAGGAGATGATAAAAGGGCATATTAAAACAATGGATCCCAGACAGTTTATGATGAATTTACTTTCTTTAATGTCTTATCCTGTAGTATCTGCTTCATTACAGAAGAGCGTCTTAAGAATTAGTGATGCAGAATATATCAAGATGATGAAGCAAAGAAAAAATATAATTTTTGAAATGCTGTATCAGGATTAACCGGGCAGAAGAGAATAACCAGAAAATCAAATAAATCGTATTAATAAATAGAACGTTCAGACTAAATTAAAATATGAAAACATCATGAGCTTACCATTAACGAATCCTAACGAAGCTCATGATAGCTTCATGACTCTTAAAAATCGACACAGACTAATGAAAACAACAATGCAGATCGGGCTCCTGTTCCTTACAGGTTTAACCCTCGCCTCATGCGGCGATAATAAAGAAAAGGCAGCCGCGGCGGCTGCAGCAGCTAACCAGGTGAAAGAATATAAGGCGCTGGATATACAGCTCCGTTCTGCCACTTTAAACACGGATTTTCCGGCAAGTATTCAGGGACAGCAGAATATTGACGTGAGACCAAGAATAGAGGGCTATATAGAAAAGATATATGTTGATGAAGGTGCAGTTGTTAAAGCTGGTCAGCCTTTATTTAAAATCAATGATCCTCAATACGAACAAGCAGTGAGAACAGCTGATGCAGGTATTAAAACTGCGCAAGCTCAGTTGAGTACGGCTAAACTGGCAGTAGTTAAAGTGAAACCATTGGTAGATAAGGAAATTGTAAGTAAGTACGAACTGGAATCAGCACAGTATAGTTATGATTCGGCAGTGGCAGCGCTGGCTTCCGCTAAAGCAGCTATGGCCAATGCAAAAGTTAATTTAAGCTATACACTGGTAACCAGTCCGGTAAATGGGGTAGTAGGTTCTATTCCT
This sequence comes from Pedobacter sp. L105, assembly GCF_009765875.1. Lineage (GTDB taxonomy): Bacteria > Bacteroidota > Bacteroidia > Sphingobacteriales > Sphingobacteriaceae > Pedobacter. The sequence continues at coordinate 162,329 of NZ_LMUP01000005.1, read as the reverse complement.
TTCCGCTTAGGAAGTTTAGTAAGCTCTACTACTACTGATGCCCTGACCACTGTTTCGAGTATTGGAAATGTATATGCCTATTTCGCATTTAATGAGAAATTGCTGCTGAGCTTTACGAAAGACAGCACCGGTACTTCTTTCGCCGGTAAGATTGCAAAGCTCCCAAAAGTATCTTTAATACTGGCTGATGGAACTTTATATGCTGAGCAGGGTAAAATAGAAACTGTAAATGGTTTAATTAATACCGCTACTGGATCTGCCAATATCCGTGCACGTTTTGCTAACCCTAAAGGAATAGTGAGAAGCGGTAGCAGTACTACCGTAAGAATTCCAAATGTATTGAAAAATGCGATTATCATTCCGCAGAGTGCCAGTTACGAATTACAGGATAAACACTTTGTAGTAGTGGTAGCAAAAGATGGTACCACCAAAAACGTAGCAATAACAGTGGATGAGGATACTGACGGAACCTATTATGTGGTAGAAAGTGGTTTGAAAGCTGGTGATCAGATTTTACTGGAAGGTGTAACTTCTGTAAAAGATGGTACTAAGGTTAAAGCAAATGTACAGCAACCAGCAACTGTTTACGCGGACTTAAAATAAGAACTAATGTTTAAAAGATTTATACAGAGACCAGTACTCTCTACAGTAATCTCCGTGATTATTGTAATTCTGGGGATATTGGGACTAACCTCCCTGCCTATAGCGCAATACCCTGATATTGCACCGCCGACGGTGAGTGTAACCACATCTTATACCGGGGCAAGTGCTGATGTGGTATTAAAAAGTGTTGTTGTACCGCTGGAAGAGCAGATCAACGGGGTAGATAACATGACTTACATGACTTCTTCGTCTGCCAATGATGGTTCTGCAACAATAACCGTTTACTTTAAAACTGGAACAGATCCGGACATTGCTGCTGTAAACGTGCAAAACAGGGTTTCCAGAGCTACGAGTTTATTACCTGCTGAAGTAACCCTTGCAGGTGTGCAGGTAGCAAAAAGTCAAAGCAGTAATTTGTTGATCTTTGCTTTATATAGTGATGATAAGACATACGACCAAACCTTTCTTCAAAATTATGCGAAGATCAATTTAGTTCCCGCTATTCAAAGGGTAACAGGTGTAGGTACCGCTACGGTTTTTGGATCTAAAGATTACTCGATGAGGATCTGGTTAAAACCGGAAATTATGCAGCAATACAGTTTATTGCCAAGTGATATTTCTGACGTATTGGCCGACCAAAATGTTGAAGCTGCACCAGGTAAATTTGGTGAGAACAGTAATCAGGCTTTCCAATATGTGATCCGTTATAAAGGGCGTTTAACTACAGCAGAAGAATTTGGTAATATGATTATCAAATCTGTTGGCAATGGACAAGTGTTGCGGTTAAAAGATGTTGCCAGGGTAGAGCTTGGTGCATTAACATATACCTCCACCATCAGTTTAGATGGTAAAGAATCAGTAGGTATGGCCATTACCCAGACTCCGGGTTCCAATGCGAGAGATGTAATTAACAACTCTAAAAAAATCATTGAAGATGCCTCCAAAACATTTCCAAAGGGAGTTAAATATACTTACCTGGTAGATGTAAACGAAAATCTGGATGCTTCTATCGATAAAGTGGTACATACCCTGGTTGAAGCCTTTATCCTGGTATTTATCGTTGTTTTTATTTTCCTTCAGGATTTAAGATCTACTCTGGTTCCGGCTATTGCAGTTCCGGTAGCGATTATTGGTACATTCTTTTTTCTGAACTTATTTGGGTTTACCATTAACTTATTAACGTTATTCGCATTGGTACTCGCCATCGGTATTGTGGTGGATGATGCGATTGTAGTAGTAGAGGCCGTTCATGCCAAGCTGGATGCGGGTTATAAATCTGCAAGGAAAGCTTCCATCGATGCGATGAACGAAATATCCGGAGCGATTATTTCCATTACCCTGGTGATGGCGGCTGTATTTATTCCGGTAACTTTTATTGCCGGTTCTACAGGTGTATTTTATAAACAGTTTGGGGTTACGCTGGCTGTCGCCATTATTTTATCGGCGATAAATGCCTTAACCTTAAGTCCTGCTTTATGTGCGCTGTTGCTAAAACCACATGAGGATGACCACAAACACCAAAGTTTTGTTCAGCGTTTTTACACGGCTTTTAATGTTGCTTTTGAAAGTTTGACTAATCGTTACAAACGTTCTGTACAGTTCCTTGCAGGTAAAAAATGGCTGGTTATAGGTATGGTTGTGGTTGCATCGGCAGGTTTATTTTATCTGATGAAAACTACACCAACTTCATTTGTTCCTGCGGAGGACCAGGGGGTTGTTTTTGCGAATATCAGTTTACCTCCGGCATCATCCATGGAGCGCTCAACAGCAGTTGCTAAACAAGTAGATAGTATTGCCCATACCATTCCGGGAGTAGAAAGTACGCTGCGTATTGTAGGACAAAACTTTACAGCAGGTGCCGGTAGTGCTTACAGTATGGTAATTGTAAGACTTAAAACATGGGATGCCCGTAAGTTATCATCAGACGATGTGATAAAGCAGCTTTTCATGAAAACTGGCGGTATCAGAGAAGCACAGATCTTCTTTATTTCTCCGCCAACCATACAGGGTTTTGGACAGAGCGGGGGATTTGAATTCCAGCTACAGGATAAAGGAGGACATAGTACAGAAGACTTCTTTAAAGTGAACAATGATTTCCTGGCTAATTTATCAAAACGTCCTGAAATTCAATATGCCACTACACCCTTTAACCCGAATTTTCCTCAGTACATGATGAATGTGAACCTGGAGAAAGCTAAGGAAGCAGGGGTAAGTGAAAACACCATCCTGACTACAATGCAAGGTTATTATGGTGGTTTGTATGCCTCAAACTTTAATGAGTTCGGTAAACAATACCGTGTAATGGTGCAAGCGGATGATCAGTACCGTAAAAATCCGGAAGGCTTAAACAAAATCTTTGTCAGAAATACGGCCGGTGTAATGTCGCCTATTACTGCTTTTGTAACCATGACCAGGGTTTTTGGTCCGGAAACGATTACCAGGTTTAACTTATTTACCTCTATCTCAGAAACAGGTGCGCCAAATGTAGGTTTCAGTTCTGGTGATGCGATCAAAGCGATCCAGGAAGTTGCCGCAAGTTCATTGCCTGCAGGTTATGGATATGAGTTTTCTGGTCTGACAAGGGAAGAGCTGGCTTCAGGAAAAGAAACCGTGTTTATCTTTATCCTATGTATTGTGTTCGTGTATTTCTTATTGAGTGCACAATATGAAAGTTATATTTTACCGTTTGCTGTACTGTTAGCTATTCCATTTGGATTAGCAGGTGCATTTATCTTCTCTGTGATCTTTAAACTGAACAGTAGTATTTATCTGCAGATTACGCTGATCATGCTCATCGGACTACTCGCCAAGAATGCGATCCTGATTGTGGAGTTTGCGCTGGACAGGAGAAGAAATGGAATGCCAATTTTACAAGCGGCTATTGATGGAGCTGAAGCCCGTTTAAGACCAATTCTGATGACTTCATTTGCATTTATCCTGGGACTGTTGCCATTGATGTTCTCCACCGGTGCAGGTGCCTTAGGTAACAGGTCTATTGGTACAGGTGCAGTAGGCGGGATGTTGATCGGTACTATCATTGGGGTATTTGTGATCCCGATATTGTTTGTCATTTTCCAGACTTTACAGGAGAAAATCAGTGGACCGGCTAAAAACGGTTATGATGAGGACGATGATGATGAAGAAGTAGCTACCAAACACGAGACTAAAAGAATCGAAGGTGCTGAAGAACAGAAACTGATTGAACCACCAACAGCATAGCTCATTTTTAAAATTAGAACAGAACAAGATGACTTATAGATATAACAAACAGGTTTTTGTATTACTGGCAGCGACAGCTTTGTTAAGCGCCTGCTCGGTAACCAAACGCTACAAGAGTCCTGAGGTAAAAACCGATGGTTTATACCGCGATCAGGTAAACGCAGATTCTACAACCATGGCAGATATGCCATGGCAGAGTTTGTTCTCTGATGAAAAGCTGAAAGTACTGATCCAGAGGGGCCTTGATCAAAATGTAAACCTGAAAAATGCCATACAGAATATTGTGCAGGCACAGGCAACACTGAAACAGGCTAAATTGGCTTATTATCCTACGCTAAGTGGTAATGCACAGGAAACACATGCGAAGTCTTCTCAGGCCGCATTAAACTTTCCTCCCGGATTAAACATCAACCTGAAGTCAGATACCTGGCAATTGGGATTGAGTGCTTCATGGGAAGCAGATGTATGGGGTAAACTCAGCAGTGCTAAAAGATCGGCATTGGCAAGTTACCTGGGCAGTGATGCTGCAAAAAGAGCAGTGCAAACGCAGCTGATCGCAGATATTGCCAATGATTATTTTGCACTGCTTTCTTATGATAAAGAATTGGCTATTACGCAGGAAACGCTGAAAAGCCGTATTTCTAGTGTAGAGACCATGAAAGTGTTAAAAGAAGGTGATGTGGTAACGGGTGCGGCTGTAGTACAAAGTGAAGCCAGCCGTTATGCAACGGAAGTGACCATTCCAGACTTGAAACAAAATATCCGTGAAATGGAAAACGCATTGGCTATATTGCTGGCACAAGCTCCGGGACCTATTGACAGGACAACTTTGGATGTGCAAACAACCACTGCAAATCTAGCCATAGGTTTACCTTCACAGTTGTTGAAAAACCGTCCGGATGTGCAGCAGGCAGAACTTAACTTCAGGGCTGCTTTCGAAAACACCAACCTGGCCAAAACTTATTTTTATCCAAGTTTCACCATTACGCCAAGCGGTGGGGTATCCAGTTTGAAATTGTCAAATCTGTTTGATAATTCGATCTTTTATTCTGTAATCACCGGTTTAACACAGCCTATATTTAATCAGGGCTTGAACAAACAACGCTTAACTACGGCGCAATCTGCACAATTGCAGGCGATGAACAGTTTTCAGCAAAGCCTGTTTGTAGCTGGACAGGAAGTTTCCAATTATTTATATGCCTATCAGTCGGCCGTAGATAAACAGGATTCCAGGGCTAAAGAGATTGTAGCTTTAACTAAATCTGTAGATTATACCAGGGAACTGTTACGTTTCAGCTCTGCTACCAATTATACAGATGTATTGACTTCAGAACAAAGTTTGCTGGCCGCACAATTGAGTGGCGTGAGCGACCAGCTGCAACGTTTGCAGGCTGTGGTTAATTTATACCGCGCATTAGGTGGTGGTTGGAAATAGCCATTTTACCAGTCCATGCCCTGCAGGGACTCATGATATTTTACAGGATCAAAGCTGTAAAGGTTGGGCGCTTTGTGCGCCCCGCCTTTACGCTGATCTTCATGTTTTACCAGGATGCCAAAGCGCATAATCCGGCGGTAAAAATTGCCCCTGTTCAATTCTTTTCCCAATATCGTTTCGTAGAGTTTTTGTAATTCCGTTATGGTAAAACGCTCGGGCAATAAATTCATTCCTAAAGGTTTATAACTTAATTGCTGTCTTAAAGCAATCAGCGCAGTATCATACATTGACCGATGGTCCATTCCCAGTTCAGGTAAATCATCAATGCTTTTCCATTCACAGCTTTCACTGATAGAATCTACTTCCAGATTCACCGCTGTATAATCTACCAGCGCATAAAATCCCGCAGAAATAAAACGTTGCTTATGCCACAGATCATCATCATAGGCGTCAAAAAATCCCTCAGAGCGGTTAATGTTTCCAAATGTTCCAAACTCTTGCAGATAAACTTTATCTACTCCGGTACGCTCTTTTAATACCCGCTCGGCCGCATCATATAGATTTTCATTTTTGAATACATATCCGCCAGGCAAAAGCCATTTGTCGAGCGACGCAATTTTTATCAGTAGTACTTTTAGCTGATTTTCATGAAAACCAAATACTACACTGTCTACTGAAATATGAGGTAAGGCCTGCTGCCACATCAGCCGGCTCATCTCTATTAATTTTTCATCTCTTTTCATCCACTGCAATTATAAGCCTAAAATAAATATTAGGGAATTTAAATAAAATATTATACATTGCTTCATAAAGAAGCAATAATGTAAAACTTTAGTTTTTCATTATGCTTTAACCAAATATTCTCCTTTAAACTAATGTAATGAACAAGTCTATTATTCAAGTGGGTAACCTCACCATTAGCCCTGTTTTAAAAGCAGATTCATTTAACACTTTACTTATTAAACCTTAATTCAAATGAAATATAAATCAATATGTTATTTATTGCTGGCCATCCCAACCTATGGTTCGGCACAACAGCTAAACTATCCTGAGAAAGCGAAAAAGTTGGTTTCCCAAATGACGCTGGAAGAAAAAACACTGCTATTGAGCGGTGACGGATGGTGGAAGACTTATGCGGTTAAGCGATTAGGCATCCCTTCCATCTTTTTAACCGACGGACCGAATGGTTTACGTAAAGCTGAAGATGGTGGGCTTGGACAGGCAGTACCTGCAACATGTTTCCCTACGGCATCAGCATTATCGTCGTCCTGGAATGTTAACCTGATAGGGCGGGTGGGTGTAGCCCTGGCACAGGAAAGCCAAGCTAATGATGTTCAGATCCTGCTGGGGCCAGGAATTAATATGAAAAGATCTCCATTGGGCGGCAGAAATTTTGAATATTTTTCTGAAGATCCTATACTGGCAGGTAAACTGGCAGCCTCCTATATCAGAGCGGTACAAAGTGAAGGGGTAGGTACATCCTTAAAACATTTCGCCGTCAATAACCAGGAATTTGAAAGGATGGCCAGCAGTTCTAATGTAGATGAACGTACGCTGCATGAAATTTACCTGACGGCATTTGAAATTGCCGTTAAAGAAGGTAAACCATGGACAGTTATGGCTTCCTACAACAAGGTAAATGGGGTTTATTCTTCAGAAAACCCATTGCTGCTCAGAGATATCCTGCGTAAGAACTGGGGGTTTAAAGGGTTTGTAGTATCCGATTGGGGTGCGGTCAATAACCGTGTTAACGGCCTGAATGCAGGACTTAACCTGGAAATGCCGGGCAGCGGTGTGATCAATCAAAATCAATTGATCCAAGCTGTAAAAGATGGAAAACTTCCTGTAGCTACGCTTGATGAAAGTGTGACAGAACTATTGGCCGTGATTTTAAAAGCAAAAGACAGCCATAAAGCCGGAGCTAAATTTGATGCCGAACAGCACAACACCTTGGCCAGGGAAGCAGGAGCGGAGAGTATTGTGCTATTAAAAAATGAAGATCATATTTTACCCTTACAGGTGAAAAAACAGAAGATCGCTTTTATTGGTGGTTTTGCTAAAAACCCGAGATACCAGGGCGCAGGAAGCTCACAGGTAAATCCAATTAAAATTTCCAATACCTACGCAGAAATGCAGAAATATGCCGGCAGTAAGGAGATCAGTTATGCTGAAGGGTATCAAAATCAGGATAAAACAACAGATGAACTCATTGCTGAAGCGGTTAAAACAGCTAAAGATGCCGATGTGGCCGTGGTTTTTGTCGGTCTGCCTGATAGTTATGAGTCGGAAGGTTTTGACCGTGCTTCTATGGATATGCCTGAAGCGCACAATAAACTGATTGAAGCTGTAGCTGCTGTACAGAAAAACACAATAGTGGTCTTGATGAATGGTTCTTCGGTTACCATGCCCTGGTTGCCCAAGGTGAAAGCCGTAGTTGAAGGTTGGTTAACTGGTCAGGCTTCTGGCGGTGCAATGGCCGATGTATTGAGCGGAAAGGTAAATCCTTCAGGTAAACTATCTGAAACCTTTGCCGGGTCTATTCATGATACGCCGACTGCACTTGAATTTCCTGGTTTAAACCAGCAGGCAAATTATGGGGAAGGCGTTTATATTGGTTACCGTTATTATGATAAAAAACAAATTGAACCGCTATTTCCTTTTGGTTATGGCTTGAGTTATACATCTTTTTCCTATTCAGATTTGGAGCTTAGTGCTGATCAGATCAAGGATACAGATAGCCTGACGGTAAAGTTAAAAGTGAAGAACACTGGTAAGGTAGCTGGTAAAGAAATAGTACAGTTATATGTAGGCAACACAGATGCTACCGTTTCACGCCCGGTAAAAGAATTGAAAGCATTTACTAAACTGGCACTGGAACCGGGAGAAGAGAAAACTGCTGAATTTAAATTGAGCAAACGCGATTTTGCTTATTACAATGTGAGGCTGCACGACTGGGCGGTAAACCCTGGTGTTTTCCATATTCTGGCAGGTGGTTCTTCTGCAGGGCTTCCCCTGGATAAAATGGTTACTGTAAGTTTATCTAAACCTGTGGTATTGCCAATCACCCGTAATTCTATGGTCAAAGAATTTCTTGCCCATCCCGGAGGAGAAAAATTTTATCCTCAGTTGCTAAAGGGTTTTGGCGTAGATGTTAATCAGGCCCCGCCTAAAAATATGACTACCGAGCAGACAGAGGCAAAGAAAAAATCTGATCTGATGATGATGTCTTTCCTGAGTGATCTGCCGGCTTATAAATTGGTGTATTTCTCTGGTGGTCATTTCTCCTTCGAAACGCTGGATGAGATCGTTAAACAAATCAATCAGCAATAATTAGCTGCTATTTTTATCTAAACCCCCCGTTATATTTAATAGCGGGGGGTTTTTGTTCACTCAGTTTCAGAGCGAAAAGGTAATCGCAGGAAAAACAAAAATATTTTTTAGTTATCATGTAACATCCACAAGAATGTGGTGTCTTATAGTTAGGTAAATGGTGTGTGGGCATTTCAGATTCATTATCTGCAATGCCCTTTTTTTTTATTAACTTAAAGGTTAGTTAGAATACGTGCTGCCTTAGAAGTGACTACTGTAATATTAATGCAACAGTATAACATTTGTATGTTAATAACATAGCTTTACCTATTCAATGTAGATTTTGTTTTTACCACATTTTGCTTTTCAATTTTATGAAGAAAACTTTATTATTACTCTCATTTCTGGCTTTTGCTGGTTTTAAAGGAAATGCCCAGGTCCAGCCTCGCTGGATGCAGCAACCATCAGTATCTCCTGATGGAAAATGGATTGCTTTTGAATACAAGGGGAATATTTTCAAAGTACCTTATACAGGTGGGGATGCTGTACCACTAACTATAGCGAACTCTTATAATGGATATCCGGTGTGGAGCCACGATAGTAAGAAGATTGCTTTTGCATCAGACCGTTATGGTAATTTTGATGTATACCTGATGAGCGCATCGGGTGGTGAAACCAGCAGGCTAACCTTTAGTTCCAGCCGCGATATTCCTTATGATTTTTCTGTAGATAATGCAAAGGTGATCTTTGGAACGGACCGTCATGATATTTATTCCTCAGCACGTTTTCCTATAGACGCGATCTTCACTAAATTGTATGAAGTACCCGCTAAAGGTGGGAGCAGCCGCCTGGTTAGCAGTGCCGGAATGGAATATGCCCATTACAATGAACCAGGTGACGTGCTGATCTTCCAGGACAGGAAGGGATATGAAGATGCCTGGCGTAAACACCACACTTCTTCAATCACCCGCGATATCTGGACCTACAATATCAAAAACGGTACTTATACCAAAGTGTCTTCCTTTAAAGGAGAAGACCGTGAACCGGTTTGGGGTAAAGGAGATACCTTTTACTACCTGAGTGAAAAAAATGGTACACAGAACTTATTTAAATCTTCGTTATCCAACACTGCTGAAATTACACAACTCACTAGTTTTGAAAAGAACCCGGTTAGGAACCTTTCAAGAGCTGAAAATGGGGATTTTGTATTTACCAACAATGGCGATATCTACACTTTTGCTGAGGGAAGTCAGCCTAAGAAATTAAGTATTAACCTGACCGCCGATTTTGCCGGTGACCAGATAGCAACTTTACCGGTAAGGGGAGAAGCTTCTGAAATGGCTGTTTCTGACGATGGCAAACAAGTGGCTTTTGTCTTTCGCGGGGATATCTACGTTACCTCTGTAGACGGATCAACCACAAAAAGGATCACTAATACTCCATATCAGGAGCGGATGGTACAGTTTAGTCCTGATGGGAAAAAATTACTGTATTCAGCAGAACATGCCGGTTCATGGGATATAGACCAGGTAACAATTGTCAATAAAAACGAACCTTATTTTTACATCGCTACGGTACTGAACACGGAAAGTATTATTGCTGGCCCTAAGGATGAATTTCAAGGTATTTATTCTCCTGACGGAAAGAAGATTGCTTACCTCGAAGAAAGAAATGTCTTAAAGTCCTATGATCTTGCCACTAAAACTACCCACACTCTGGTGCCTGAAGGAATTAATTTTTCTTATTCAGATGGTGACCAGTATTTTACCTGGTCTCCCGATGGCAAATATGTTCTGGCTCAATCTACCGAAGGTACAATTTCGCAGAGCGAAGTGGTCCTGATTAAAGATGATGGATCAGGAAGCAGGGTAAACTTAACAGAAAGCGGATTTGACGATCAGCTGCCACAATGGGGACTGGATGGAAAAATGATGTATTGGCTGAGTAATAAAGATGGGATGAGAAATTTGAGCCACGGCAGCCAGGCTGATATTTATGCAATGTTTTTTGATCAGAAAGCATGGGATAAGTTCCAGCTGAGTAAAGAGGATCTTGACCTGAGCGCAGAGACCGAGAAAAAGGATACTACGGCTATGGCTAAGAAACCGTTAGATCCTAAAGCGGTAAAGAAAACAGAGCCTGCTAAAAAACCTGCAGAACCTTTGGTTTTAAATCTGAAAAACCTGGATAACAGAACTAAACGTTTAACTACTGCTTCAACAGATATTAATGGAGTAAGGTTATCAAAAGATGGTGAAAAACTGTACTACCTGGCCAAATATGATAAGGGTTATGACCTGTGGGTAACCATGACGCGCACCAACGAAAGTAAAGTACTGGCTAAACTGGATGCCCAGGGGGGCGATCTGGATATGAGCAAGGATGGTAAATCATTGTTCGTACTGGCCAATGGAAATATCATGAAAGTTGGTGTTGACGATGGCAAGGTGAGTCCTGTGAAAATCAATTCTACCATGGAACTCGACGCTGCCGCAGAAAGGGCATATATTTTAGAGCATGCCTGGAAAGAGGTGAAAAAGAAATTCTTTGATCCTAAATTACAGGGGGTAGACTGGGATGGTTATTATGCTATATATAAACAATTCCTGCCCTACATTACCAACGACTATGATTTCCAGGTGTTGTTAAGTGAGTTTTTAGGCGAACTGAACGCCTCACATACAGGCGGACGTTTTAGTCCTTCTTTCCCTAATGGCGATGAAACTGCTGCTTTGGGATTAACTTACGACCTCACCCGCAGTGGTGATGGCTTACTGGTAAAGGAAGTACTGGAAAGCGGCCCATTTGATAATGCCAGGACTAAAATGAAAAGTGATGCGATCATTGATAAAATTGATGGCATAGCGATTACTCAGGATGCAGATTGGGCAAAGTTGTTAAATCATAAAGCAGGTCAGTTTACGCGCATCTCTTTTCATGATCAGAAAGGCGGTACTGCCTATGAAGAGATCATCAAACCTATCAGACAGGGAACGGAAACAAATGTATTGTTGTACCACAGATGGGTAAAACTAATGGAACACTTAACCGATAGTTTATCGGGTGGTAAAGTGGGTTATGTTCATGTACGCAGTATGGACGATCCTAGTTTCCGGGTTACTTTTGATAAAGTTTTAGGAAAAAACAGGAATAAGGAAGCGCTGATCGTCGATTCACGTTTTAATGGCGGAGGTAATTTACACGATGCATTGTCTACCTTCCTGAGCGGGAAGGAATATATGCAGTTCCGCCCTCAGAAACACGCTACTACCGACGGTGAATCTTATGACCGCTGGAATAAACCAAGCTGTGTACTGATGAGTGAATGTAATTACTCGGATGCCTTTATTTTTCCTTTTGTTTATAAAGAACAGGGTATTGGCAAGCTGATTGGTATGCCTGTAGCAGGTACAGGCACCGCGGTATGGTGGGAAAGACAAATCAATAACCGTATTGTATTTGGTATCCCAATGTGGGCCAGTTATGGAACGGGAGATACCCATGCAACAGAAAATTACCAGCTTGAACCAGATATCATGGTGCTTAACGATTACAACAAAATCCTGAAAGGGGAAGACCAGCAATTGGAAGCAGCAGTTAAAGAAATGCTGAAAACAATTAAAAAATAATTACTGGACTTCGGTTATAGCTGATTACAATGCCCCCAAAAAGTTAGACACTTTATGGGGGCATTTTTTGTTCATAGGAAAAAATAAAAATGTCAAAATGAAAGTTCATGGATTGTCTCATTTTTGTGGCGGTTAATATAAAACCTGAATCAGCTAATATCGTGTCTGAAATTTGACGGCAAATCTTCTATTTTTAAAAATCAATTGAACTTAAACAATTATAGAAAATGAAATACCTGGGGATTTTAATGATCTGCCTGTACGGGACCATATCCTGTTATGGTCAGAACAAAGTTAAAGTATATACTCATGCTGATACACTTCGTGGCAAGATCACAGCAGAACGTGCCTGGTGGGATGTGTTACGTTATGATATCACCCTAAAACCGGATTATACCAGTAAAACAATTGCCGGATCCGATCTAATCACTTACAGGACTACCGCTGCCAATGGGCAGACCCAGCTTCAGCTGGATCTAAGGGCACCTCTAACCATAGACAGTATCCTGCTAAAAGGAAAAGCCCTGACCTATTCCCAGGAAGGAAATGTATGGCACGTAAAAGTTCCTTCGCAGCAAAAATCTACTGTCCATGAGCTGAATGTGTTTTACCATGGAAAAGTTCATGAAGCCGTTAAAGCACCATGGGACGGGGGATTTACTTTTACAACAGATTCATTGGGGCGGCCATGGATGACTGTTACCTGCCAGGGAGAAATGGGTGCTTCGGTGTGGTATCCCTGTAAAGATCACCAGAGTGATGAGCCCGACTATGGCGCATCTTTAACGATGATTGTTCCGGACACCCTGGTGGCTGTAGCCAACGGACGCCTGCAATACAAAAAGAAAAATAACGATGGTACAGCTACCTATAAATGGGCAGTAGTAAACCCGATCAGTAATTACTGTATCATTCCCTATATCGGTAAGTATGTGAATTTTAATGAAGTTTATGACGGTGAAAAAGGAAAGCTTGACCTGGGTTATTGGGTACTGGACTATAATCTGGCTAAAGCTAAAGCTTATATGCCCAATGAGGTTCACCAGATGTTAAAGGCCTTTGAATACTGGATGGGCCCTTATCCTTTTTACGAAGACAGTTATAAACTGGTTGATGTGCCGCATACCGGCATGGAACACCAGAGTGCTGTAGCTTATGGTAATCATTACAAACCGGGTTATCGCGGCAGGGATGGTTCTGGTACAGGCTGGGGAATGAAATGGGATTTCATCATCGTTCACGAAAGCGGCCACGAATGGTTTGGCAATAACATTACTACCAAAGACCTGGCAGACATGTGGGTGCATGAAGGTTTTACTAATTACAGTGAAACACTTTACACAGGATATCGCTTTGGAGAGGATGCGGCCGATGCCTATAATGCAGGGATCAGAAAAGGGATAAAAAATGACAGGCCCATCATCCCGGATTACGACGTGAATGCACAGGGGAGCGGCGATATGTACACTAAAGGTTCTAATATGCTTCACGCGATCAGACATAGCATTGATAATGATACGTTATTCAGACAGATCATCCGCGGACTGAACAAAACTTTTTATCACCAGACCGTAACCACTAAACAGATTGAAAGTTATGTTTCTAAACAGGCTGGTTATGACTATAACAAAGTTTTTGACCAGTACCTGAGAACCATACAAATTCCTAAACTGGAGTATAAACTGGATACTGTACAGCAGACTGTTGCTTATCGCTGGACCAGCTGTGTGAAAGGATTTAATTTACCACTGGTGCTTAAAAACACATCCGACAGGATTAAGATCTATCCGTCAGAACAGTGGAACACGACTAAACTGAAAGGAAATGAAGCTGCTTTGTTTAATCCGGCGCAGGTTATCAGCATGTACTATATCAGTGTGGAAGAGGTAAAACCTTAAAGGAAAACTTTATCTGTTTTCCAGCCAGCTTAAGAATGCCGTCACCTTGTCTTTACCTACCAGTAATTTATCGGGTGACGGTATGATTAACCTGACCATCAATTTGCGTGCAAAGTAGTGCTCCACTTCTTTCACTGCTTTAAAATTGATCAGGTACTGCCTGTTTAGCCGGAAAAATTGTTTGGCAGGCAGCAGGTGTGATACCTCGTCGAGTGACTGGGAAATACTGTATTCTTCCTGGTCGAAATTAACGATTGCAGGTGTCTCATTCCTGATGTAGAAAAAGGCAATGGTTTCTGTTGGGACAATGAGGTACTTGTTATTCTTAAACACAAGAAAGCTCTTTTTACCGCTGTTCTCTTCAATCCTGTTGATCAGTACTTCAATATCATTTACTTCGTTTTTATGTGTTTGAAAGAAGTTTTTTAGGCCATAGACCTTATCAAAGGCAGCCCTGATATTTTCTTCGGCAATAGGTTTTAACACATAATCAATGCCATTTACTTTAAAAGCTTCAATGGCATAATCATTATAAGCAGTACAGAATACTACAGGTGAAACGATTTTTACCCGTTTAAATATATCAAAAGATAGGCCGTCTGCCAGCTGTATATCCATAAAGATCAGATCGGGCGCTGTATTAGACGAAAGGTATTGTACTGAAGTCTCTACACTTTGTATCGATGCTACAATAACGGCCTCCGGCTTAACCAAGGTAATTAACCTGGCCAGCGCTTTGGCTGTTTTAACTTCATCTTCAATAATTAGGACGTTCATAGATGATGGGAAGTTTTACTTTAAAGGATGTGGTACCCGATTCAATTTCAACCTTTTTACTGATTAAATGGATATAACGCTGGTTAATATTTTCCAGGCCCATTTCGGTGGAAAATTCGGATTTTTTCCTGAGCTGCAGTTTGTTTTCTATTACCAGGCTATCACCTGAAATATATAGACGGATAGGGAGGGGCTGTTCAAGGGAAACAATGTTATGCTTGATGCAATTTTCCAGCAGGAGCTGTAGCGTAAAAGGAGGGATATAGCTTTGCTGATAGTTGTTATCGATGGTGATGTTAAGATCTATTCCGTCTTCAAACCTGGCTTTAAGGAGGTAAGTATAGGCCTCGAGTATATTCAGTTCTTCAGCCAGTGAGATCAGGTCTGACTTTCTCTTTTCCAGCGTAAAGCGATAGAAATCTGATAATTGATTGATGAAATCAGCCGAGTGCGGATCGCCGATTTCAATCATAGATTTAAGGGTGCTCAGGCTGTTAAACAAAAAGTGCGGGTTTACCTGTTGCTTGAGCAGTTCAAACTGTGCTCCAAGGTTATCTGCCTTGGTACGTTCCAGTTCAATGCCCATCAGCTGGCTGCTATAGCTATGATAAAGCAAATGCAGGAACATGTAAATGGTGAGATTGATCAGTATTCCACGGAATTGATACATCAGCATCATCGACTGGAATTTATACCGTGGAAATATTAACATATGTGTAAGCACAAGCACGATCATAACTACAATACCGATCAGCAGACTGAAAAGCAATTTCCGGTTAAAGAAACTATTGTCTGCAGGCTGACTGGTAAATTTCGGCAGGTTATACAGGTTTGTATACCACACCACCAGCGAGAAAGTAAAGGCAATGGAAGCATCCACTGCCAGTTCGGTCAGGGTAATATTGATCAGCAATATTTTAGGTATAGCAGCTAACATACCTATAAAGAGTGAGCTCAGCCAAATGATGGACGGGGAAACTTTAAATACTGTTTTATAGCTGGCAGACTGATTGTTTAGGCTCATGGCATCACTGATGGCTTTTGGTCAAAGATATACTTTATCCTTTCCTGGTTGACTAAAGTATCCGGATTTAAAGCCATTTGATCTCCATCATAATGTTTGTAGGTAACCGTTGCAGCAGCTCCGGGGGCTGCAGTAGTATTGATCATTTCCATCGACTGTAATTTACCGGGGATTTTTGCACCAAACCAGCGATCATCGTCCTTCTGCTTCCAGGTGATTAGTGCCAGCACTTCGCCTGGCTGTGCAGGCCTACCGGCTTTAGCGGTATTTAGTGCCAGGTCATTGCCGTATAAGGTAGACATGGTACCCTGTTTTTTATTGATGGAAGAAGTAATCACTTTCAGTCCCATTTTGCTGAAATTAAAAGCTGCTGGCAAAGACGCTTCTTTATTGATGAGACTGGCCCCGTCGGGATGTTTTTCAGAACAGGAAACCAGGAATAATAACAACGCGGGTAACAATAAATAAGATGATCTCATGGGAATTAATGTTTTACAGGTGAAGTGAATACAAAGTCATTTGCACTTTCCGGACGGTGACAGTTCACACATTCCGTTGCGAAAAGTTTGGTTTTACCATAAGGAAGCAATTTGGGCGTTTTAAACCTGGCAAATCCCCATCCTTTGGTAGACGCATACTTTTTGTCGTCTTTGATCATAAATTCAACTTGCTTAAATGCGCCTGTATGTACATTTCCATCGACATCAGCGATTTTATCCCAGCCTATCTTGGCGAAAATAGTGCCATTTGGCCATGGGTTGATGTGATTTTCTTTAATGGCTTTTATTGCAATATCATTTCCAGTAATCACGCGCATAGAGCCATTATCGACGCGATCGGTTGTACTAATCACCTGCCAGTTTTTATAATCGGGAATGTAAGCTATTCCATTAGATGATACCGAAGGTGCAGTTTGAGCAGCTGTTTCTTTCGTCCAGTTTTTATATTGTTTATCTAAAGCATTTGTTTTGCTGGTATCTGCAGGTTTACTGACTACCATGTCGGATAAATATTTTTTCAGCACTGCCAGGTCTTCCAGAGAAACTTTAGCACCCGGGTGTACCGCGGTATAATTCTTTAAAGGCATTGCACCAGCTATGATCTGGTTGACGGCTTCCCACAGTTTCCCTTTTTGGTCTGGCGCAGCCAGGTCTTTCCAGGTAGAAAAATTCAAACCCTTTCTGCCTTCGGTTACATCTTCTGCTACCATATGGTAAACAGGATTTACCTTATCATACCATCTGAGGTTGGTTTCATTGGAATGGCAGTCGTAACAGGCCTTTTTTAAAATGGCTTTTACCTGTGCCGGGGCTTCGATCTCCCCTGTAACCGGAGGGTTAGTAATTAGCGGCCTGTTGACAAATTGCAGTACGATAAAACAAAATATCAGGGCGAAAAATACTGGAAGGACGATCCTTTTTAACGGGGGTTTGGCTGCTGTACTCATAATTGATATGATCTTAAGGTTTTTTTATCTCTTTGACAAACCCGGCATCAGTTGATGTGATCTGATGTAAGGTTTGTCAAAGAAAAGTTAATCATCTTTCAGATCCTAACTGAAATCGTTCAGCCCGGCAAATGAGCAGGCCAATTGACCATATCGACAGTTAAATATTCATTCTTATACCTTTATTCCAAATTCATTTGCTGTTCTGCTGAAGTTTTTCTTCAGCTGCTGGTTGAGCTCTTTTTGCTGATAGCTCTCTGTTAATCTGTCCAGTCCATTTAAAACAGCTAAACCGAAGCGAATGTTTTGCAGGTGTTGCTGCTGGAAATCAGGATCCAGTGTTTCCACGTAATTAAACTCCTGCGTAAGGTAGTCTGAAGTTGTTTTTACCAGTTGGTTTGCTTCCTTAATATGATGCAGCGCATATAAATTCTGGGCGGTATAGATCCTGTTAATCGTATCATTTAAAGTATAGTTCTTTAGCGGGAGATCTCTCATGCTTTTATGAATCAACTGTTCTGCCTGTGCTGTTTTTCCTTCCATAATCAGGTTGCTGGCTAAGGTATTGTTCAGTCCCCAGGTAGTATTTAAGATGCTTCTGGTTTCGGGGTCTAGATAAGCTGAGTGATGGAAACCTGTGTAATCCATTTTACGCATCACATTTTCGTACATCACTTCCGAATTTGTTTTATCGGTTTTGTCCCTGTGATCTGCCGGATCGGTTTTAAAAGGCAGGAGACGGAAAGCATAACCTTCCAGGTAGAGATATTTATCCAGTCCGGCGTAGGTATCTGCGGAAACTGTAGTTGCGAAATATATCGGCCGTTTCCAATTGTTATGGACAAGAATATCAAATAGGGCCAAATCGCCTTTACTGGCGTAATCTTTATCGAAATTCCATTCCATGGTATCTGCTATTTTCGAGCGGTCTTCAGCTTTGACGGTATGGGTTTTAATTACCTGCAAAGGATCTATAGTCATCTTGAATTTTTTGGTAGGTAAAAAATTCATGTAATTGCCATTGGTCATTTGTACCTGATCGGCTTTGTTTTCAGAAGTCATTGCAGAAAACAGATCTTTTAATTCAACGCTATCTGTTAATCCATAATCTACGTAAGGCATGTAATCCCTTACGCCTTCAACATATTGATCTTCATTCATGCTGATAGGCAGTGGAGCAGATTTGTTCATCTGCTTTTTCATTTGATTGATATAAGCATCATCTGGCAGAAATTGCAGGCAAACTACCCTGACATCTGTTCTAAAACCCTCTACTTCCTGCGCATACCATAATGGATAGGTATCGTTGTCAGCGTTAGTAAAGAGAATGGCATTTGGGGCGCAGGAATTTAAATAATTCTTAGCCCAGTCGGCCGCAGTAGTCTTTTTTGACCGGTTATGGTCATCCCAGTTCTGTGTACCCAGTAAAACAGGAACTGCCATACAAACCAGCGCCGCAGCTACAAGGCTTAATTTGGAAGATGCAATTTTAGAAAGCAGGTCTTTCACTGCAAGTACACCCAATCCTATGCAGATGGTAAAAGCATAAAATGAGCCCGTATAGGCGTAATCTCTTTCTCTTGGCTGCAATGGGTCCTGATTAAGGTAAAGGATAATGGCAAGGCCGGTAAAAAAGAACAGTGTAATGATAACGAGTGCTGTTTGTTTGTTTTTGCGGTAGATCCAGTAAAGTCCAAAAAGGCCCAAGATCAAGGGAAGTCCGTAATAAACATTGTGTGCTTCATTGGCCGTAATGCTTTGGGGAAGGTGCGATTGGTTGCCTAAGCGCTGTGCATCCAGGGGTTTGATGCCAGATAACCAGTTGCCGTTTTGTATTCCTCCCTGACCTTCATTGTCGTTCTGGCGGCCAACAAAATTCCAGAAAAAATATCTCCAGTACATGAAGCCCAGCTGCCAGGAACTAAAGAACTGCAGGTTTTGTGCAAAGGAGGGTGTTTCCCCTTCATTCATGTTTAGCCATTGGCGATAATAACCGGGATGGTTGTCTTTCTGGCTGTATACTCTGGGAAAGAACATGTTTTTATCATAAGTGGTCTCATAGGTGTGTCCTGAAACCTCGTAAGCTGTTTTGCCTTTCCTGTAGCGGTTACCTGTTTGTTTATTTTCCAGTTCTTTTGCGTCGAACGTATTTCCGTAGAACAATGGGGTAGAGCCATAATTGGTGCGTCCCAGATAGTCATACAGTGAAAAAGCATTGTCAGGATTACTTAAATTGATGTTAGGCTTGGCATTGGCCCTGATCAGGATCATAAAGTAAGAGCTGAAACCAAATAAGAGGACTGTTGTACACAGCAGTGCTAAATTGAGGTTGTATTTTTTTGTACGGATCGAATACCAGATTCCTGCGAAAATACTTCCTGCAACAAATAACAGGAAGAATATTGCCCCTGAACCAAAGGAGAAACCAAGCGTATTCACGAAAAACAGATCAGATTTTGCAGTGAACAGGACAAAATATTGAAGGAGTCCAAACTGAACCAGTCCTACAATCACACAGCCAATAATAAAAGCCTTTATGGTTCCTATCAGATCTGGCTTTGCGGCCTTTTTGAAATAATAGACCAGGGTAACAGCTGGAATGGTTAATAAACTCAGTAAATGGACACCGGTAGACAGCCCAATCATCAGGGCGATAAAAACCAGCCATTTGTCGTTTGGTTTATTTTCCCATTTTAAAATAGACCAGAAAGTAACTGCGGTAAACAGAGAGGAGAGGGCATAAACTTCAGATTCTACAGCTGAGAACCAAAAGGTATCAGAAAAAGTATAAGCCAAAGCTCCAATAGCACCTGCGGCCATAATACCGAAGGTTTTTGTTCTGATATTTTCATTTCTATAAACTTTAGATACCAGGGCTGTGATGGTCCAGAAGAGGAACATAATGGTAGCAGCACTGGCCGTAGCGGCACTGAAATTAATCCAGTAAGCAATTTTGGTGGTATTGCCCATCGCCAGCAGGCTGAACAGCTTTCCTATCATTAAAAAGAGGGGTGCTCCTGGTTCGTGGCCAACCTGCATTTTGTTGGCAGTAGAGATAAATTCCCCGCAGTCCCAGAAACTTACAGTTGGCTCCATCGTTAGCCAATAGGTAAGCAGGGCAATACAGAAGACAGCAAAGCCAACCAGGTTATTGGTACGCTGATAAAATTTCTTTTCTTCGGGCGTATCAATCAGTTCTGCAAATTCTGTATGGATCATTTGGTGAACATCATTGATGTTAAATTTTGCTGAAGCCGGTTTTTGTTCGAGCGAGGTGATGATATGATCATATAGTTCATCAAAAACTCCTTCTGCCACCGTTACGTCCAGTAGATGTTTGCGGATTTCCAGTTGCTGCTGTGTGGTTAGTTTCATGAGAGTTTAGTTTTTAAGCGGAGCAATAGTTCCAAGTTACCGATAAAACTTTTTGCTTCTTCCAGTTTAGTTTCTACTTCCCGCTGGCCTTCTTTAGTTAGCGAATAGTATTTCCTCAAACGGTTATCTACTAATTCAGTACTCGTGCTTAACATACCCTCTGCTTCCATTTTATGGAGCGAAGGATACATAGAGCCTTCTGTAAGAACAATATCACCACTGGTAATGTCTTTCACCTTCTGGGTGATTTCATAACCATACATTTTCTCGTTTTCCTGCAGCAATTTCAAAATGATAGTTTGCAAACTGCCTTTTAACATACCGTTTGTTGTACTCATGATACAAATATATAATTTTCCTACATACATAGGAAAATTATGTATATTGATTTTTAAATATTTAATGGTAGTTTATGTACCCGGATCATATCTTTTGTATCTATCTGTTTATTCATGTATCATTGCATTATCCTATTATTGATTTCTAAATTACAATGATGAAGGCTGCCATTTCTGATTCTATAATTTATAACAGTCATTCATCCCGGTATACTAAAGGGGAGCAGTTTATCCATCAACATCTGTTGAGTTATGTGGTGTCAGGAAGTCTAACCGTTAATGACGGCAGAAAAGACCATCTTTTTCAAACAGGTGATTTCTTTTTTTTACAAAGGGATCAGTTAGTTAAATTTGATCAGCTGCCACCTAAGGAAGGTATCTTTGCTTCGGTAACTGTTTATCTTGATCAGCTCACGTTGAAAAATATTAGCCTGGCCTATAACATGGCTTTAGAAAAGACAGCCAATGTTGCTAAAATAGTAAGAATAGAGTCAGCTTCTTTGCTTAGAAATTATGTGGATGCTATTTTGGACGGCCTTGAAATCCCTGATCCTAACCTGGAAAAAGAAGTTGTGTTTATGCTCTTAACAGCAAAACCTGAGCTGGCAAGAGTATTGTTTGATTTCGGCGTTCCGGGAAAAACAGATCTGAAGGCATTTATGCTGCAAAATTACCACTTTAATGTAAGCATGGATCGTTTTGCCTATCTCACCGGACGAAACCTTTCTACTTTTAAGCGCGATTTTGAGTATATCTTTCATATTAGTCCTGAACGCTGGATACAGTTTCAAAGACTAAAGGAGGCGTATTACCAAATTAAAGAAAAAGGTAAAACTCCAGAAGAGATTTACCAGCAGGTAGGCTTTGATAGTATAAACTATTTTTCCAATTCTTTTAAGCGCCTCTTTGGGGTTAATCCATCCAGTTTATAGAGAAAAAAGGTAAAACCTTTTTTAAAGAATGTAAGTTTTAAACAATAGATGTTCATCTTTCAATTAATGTATCGATATACATCTATATTTACTGATTACATTTTACGATGATGAAAAAGATAAAAATTGCCATTCTTGATGATTACCAAAATGCAGCGTTGACTTTAGCCGACTGGTCGGTAGTAGAAGCTGCTGCAGATATTACTGTTTTTAACGACCATCTTTCTGAGGAGGAGGAAATAGCCAAGCGGCTGCAGCCATTTGAAATCATTTGCGTGATGCGTGAGCGTACACCCTTACAGGAAAGCCTGTTAGCTAAACTTCCGAATGTAAAGCTAATCGTTTCTACAGGATCAAGAAATGCTTCCATTGATCTTAAGGCAACTGAAAAATTAGGTATTAAAGTGGCTAATACGGGTTATATGAGTACCGGTGCAATTGAAATGACCTGGGCTGTGCTGATGGCAATGGCAAGGCATATCCCAAAAGAGACTAGCACGTTTAAAAGTGGTGGCTGGCAAACCACGATAGGGACAGACCTGGCTGGAAAAACAATCGGCATTGTTGGTCTTGGGGGTATAGGAAAGAAAATCGCTGAGATAGCGAAGGTATTTGACATGAATGTAATTGCATGGAGCCAGAATTTAACTCCGGAAAAAGCAGCTGAGCAGGGGGCGAGATACGTCAGTAAAGAAGCCCTTTTCCAGGAATCTGATTTTATCACGATACATTTGGTGTTGAGTGACCGCAGCAGGGGCATTGTAAGTACAAAGGAACTGACACTGATGAAACCTTCCGCTTATTTTATCAATACTTCGAGGGGGCCATTAGTTGATGAGCAGGCTTTGATTGAGGTGCTGACCAATAAAAGTATTGCCGGTGCAGCATTGGATGTTTTTGATACCGAGCCACTACCTGCAGATCATCCATTCAGAAAATTGGATAATTTATTGGCTACCTCACACATTGGCTTTGTGACAGAAGATACTTACCGTGTATTCTATGGAGATACCGTTAAGACTATAGAAGATTGGCTTAAATAGTTATCAGAAGGGTTTTTTTTGTATTTAAACACCCTTTTTTCTAGGGTCTGCAAAGTTTATTGAATAATTCTGCATGTTCGGGGTAATTTGCCAGCAATTCGGCTTCTTTGGCCATTTCAAATTCACTGAATTCAAATCCGGGGGCAACTGCACAGCTAACCAGTGTGAAATTGTCTTTTGAAGGTATTTCAGCTGCAAACCATAAACCCGCTTGGACTATTACTGACAGGCTTCCTGAAGTAGTATCAGAAAGTTCCATTATGGTATGTAATCCCTTTTCGTCAATCACGTGGATATGCAACGGTACCCCCTTATGAAAATACCAGACTTCATCAGATGAAAGCCGGTGAAATCCCGAATAATCATTTCCCTCCAGTAAGTAATAGATAGACGTGCAGGCTTTGGATGTTTTAGCAGAAGATTTTTTGGTTACTTCAATGGCTGAACGAAAAACTTCTTTGTAATATCCGCCTTCGGGATGAGGGAGCAGGTTTAATTGTTTGATCCAGTAGGAAGCGTTTTGTATAGGGGATTCAGTCATATTTATTTTATAATACCTGCTGCAAAAATTGTTTTGATAGATTTGGGTAGTTGCTAGGTAAATGTAAACAAGAATTAAGGTTTTTGTTTAAAAGAACTCTATTTCTTACGAATTATTGAATGATAACGACCAATATTTCGAATAAATACATCTTTAAATTTTTTATCAACAAATAAAGGTTCTGCTTAATTGCAGAATAAGAGGGAACCATGTGTAAGTCACGGACTGTCGCGCAACTTTGAGTAAATAAAGTTTTGTTAACTATATCCACTGTTTTAAAATGGGAAGGATAACAAAATGTTACAAGTCAGGAGACCTGCCTTTACTGAATTGATATGCTTTCGCGATTAAAGCAAGGATCAAGGTTCAGATGAATGGAATAAATCCAATCGGGTTTTTGCTGTTATTTTATATCTCCTCTGCTTTTAATTTCGTACTGCATCGTATTTAAACTTAAGCACCTGGAAGGGTTTAAAGGGAGCGGAGCCGGTTAGTGAGATTGCTTTTACACATGGAATCAAGTTTGCTTCTTTTTTGCATGTGAGTTACTTTTTAAGTAAGTCCTCTCAATTAGATATGATTTTCTGATGATTTATTAAGTATTTCGGGAGACAAATAAAATTAGTAAGAGATATCAGTAACCAGCGTAGCTCTTTCTAAATTTATTTTCTCAAAAATTTAATTTTTATCCATATTTTGTTTAGTTTCCGTGAAGTCTTTATTTTAGTTTATGGAACTTTCTAAAGCAGTCGGTTTGTTGAGGATGATCTCTATCGAAATAGATGAATTCTTCAATACAAATAATTTCGTTGTCACTGCCCGTTCGACGGATATTTATGATGCTATTCGTAAAAACGAAGCGCTTAGAAGTGAATTTCCTACGGGAAAAGAATTCAACAGTTTCTTGAGAAAAATGCATCAAGAAGGGGTGCTGAATCAAATCATTCGCAATCACATTGTAGATATCTCCAATCCCATCTACTATAAATGGTCATTCTACCGAAAGGAGTCGAAAATGCCAACAGAATTGAATTCGGAATCGGTAAAAATTGCCCCCAAATATTATAAATCCGACCGGAAAATAGCGACCAATGATGGAGGTTCGGTGAGGTCCTATCAGGAGCAATACATCTATAACAGACTGCTGGAAGAGGATGGTTTAAAATTCTATTATGAAAGGCCATTTGAAATAAAAGGGTATAACAAGATACCTGATTTCACCATCCTGGCTCTCCACAGCAAAATTGTCTACCATTGGGAACATTTCGGTATGATGGATAATCCTTCATACGGTATTTATGTGGAAAAAAAGATACAGTGGTATATCGACAGAGGTTATGATTTCATAGAAAACAACGGTAGGTTCATTGTAACCTATTATAAAAATGATACTGCTTTTTATAGTGATGTCAAGCGGATTGTTAAATTGATTAAAGCATTCTAGCCGTCAATACGTTTACAAGAAAATCGTATCTGAGTAAGGCAGAGGGCTGTCCTATTTAAGCGAAATAGTTACCTTATAATCCAAAATATTCAATATGCAGAAATACACCATAAAGAGATTAGTTTCCAATTACGATGAGGACGCATTCGATATGGTCAGGAATAATGAATTAGATTTGCCTGAGTTCCTGGCACTCATGCTTTATGACGACATTCATCACAAGAAAATATGTGAAAAACTTACCAGCTATTACAAATATGAAATATGTAATTCAATTGAAGATTTTACCATCCCAAGGGCTGAGTATGAGGGTAAGAATGGTTTAGTAAAATTGGAATATGATGCGTTCTTTAAATACCACGATAAAGACTCTGATGATGAATTCGATGAAGATGAGACGAGAGAAGAAACACGTTATACAAATATTAGCTTCACGATTGATACTGAATTGAAGCAAATTGTTTTTTGGTTTCCTCTTTTTTCTTAAATGATTTTAACCTTATGATAGTAGTCATGTAAAAAGCAAACATAGAATTGTAAATACTATAAGTTAAATCGTTTAGGCTAAAAATCAATATTTTACCCCTATATTTCTGGGTAGAGGCATCCCCTTCAATTGACGCACGATTGGTATGGGAAAAATTGAATATTTCGGGAAATCCGTATATCAAAAAGCCTTTAATCGTGTGATTAAAGGCTTTTTGAATGTTTTGATACTTATTATGCGGACCGGACGGGTCTTTAAATATGTGTCTTGACAGCCTTTAAATCGGTTTATTTCAAGTATTTTGATTAGTGACTCACTGAATTACTCACTAATTTCATAGTACAATATAGCTGAAATGCTATTACACTAATATAATCAATATTTCTGATAAAAGCAAATGATATACCTTAAAGAGGTGGACATGAATATAAAAATAGAAAGAATTAACTATTTGGTTGAAAGATTATATCGAGCTCGTCTACAAATTTGGCCAGATGGTCGAAAGATTTTTTGATTTCGGTTAGTAGTTCACTAGATTTAATGTATGTTCCAGTGCCCGCATTGTAGGTTGGATTACCATTCTGAATTTTTATAGTAGGCCTGTTATCATGATGCGTTAATAAATATCTATGAGCCAAACCATTTCTGATATTTACAATTTCAGTTGTTGTTTTTACAAAATTTTCAAGACACTTACGTAAATCTACTTCATTTATTTTTTTGAAGAATTTATCATTTAAATAAATTTGGTGTTCCTCAAAGCCTGCTTTAGAATAAATGTTTATGAGTTGCGCTATGGTATCGCGGACACTTACAAAGAAATAAAAGTATGTCTCGCCATAATAACCAAATTGAACTCTATTGATATAGTCATCGTTTGCATAAACCTTAACATCATCCGGCAAACCCCTATTATAATGAACTAGAGCATGTGTAAACGAGTGATCTAAATTGCCTAACCTATTGACAAGGCATTGATTCCACCAATGTAATTGGCTTTTCCTTGCAACATCTTCCAATGATTTTTTTTCAATTAAAAGCTCATCCACCTCATTAATATAAGGAAAAGTGAACCTTTTTATTTTTGGCTTGTCAGTCTTTATTCTCTGCAATTCTAATTTCGTAGGATATTTAAAATCCTTTGCTTTTAATAAAATACTATTTTTTACCATCTACTTTAAAAATAATAAAACATATAATTTTTCACAGATTTTATTTTTAACAAGATTTAAACTTGTAATAATAATTTATAATTGCGTTTGAATTTTAGCTTTCCCGTCGCTTTTGGGTTCCATGTTTTACTCCTTCGAGCCCTACACTAAATGCCTTTGTTGGGCTTAAATTAATTCTATTTATTAATTTGTCTCTTTTTTCAAAAGCTATTTTGGTACCAATAACTTGCCCAGTTTTACTAATTAAAAAACTAAATTCCCACTTATTTTTGATATTGTAAACAAAGCATATTTCAGAAATATCAATATTTTTTTGTAAATCTTTTACCTGTTGATGAACTTTAAGCAGTTTGTTAGGCGTGATAGCTTTTATAATTTTATTTGAATCGTCTGACTTAATATGAAGTTCAATATATGGATCACCAGGGATTTCAAAAATAGTTTGTAAAACCTTGTTTTTCGGAATGATGTCCTCTCTTATCAATTTAATCGAGTCTGAGAGCGAATTTACAAGTTTCTTTGCTTTTGCTTTGCTTGCCTTATAAAGGTCATCCGCAATGTCGTCTGCTATCTTGTCGCCAATTCTTTTTAAAATTGGCTTTAACAATGGGTATAAGATAAAATAATAGTGGGCAAGAGTAATTACTACTTGTGGATCAGGTAGTAAACCTTTACGCATTTTAGGCTCAAGTTTTATCTGTTTATCATGTATATCGTATAGCTTTCTTCCTACCTCGTTAAAGGCTTCAAAACTGTTAAAATTATTTTTGTCCAATGAAATCTGAATTTCGTTTATTTCTTCGTCATTCCTCTTTACATAAGATAGGGGAGCACCTGAATCTTCGATAATAAAATTCTTATTCCATACGGCTTGGTT
This sequence comes from Pedobacter sp. L105, assembly GCF_009765875.1. Taxonomy (GTDB): domain Bacteria; phylum Bacteroidota; class Bacteroidia; order Sphingobacteriales; family Sphingobacteriaceae; genus Pedobacter. The sequence goes on along the minus strand of NZ_LMUP01000005.1, from coordinate 134,779 downwards.
CCGGTTCAGAAATACGATGGGCTCAACCATTACGTGGTAAGAATTATTCTCTTTGAAAATTTCGCCATTATCAAAATATCCGATAGGTGGTATATCTCTCCGATGATTTGCCAAATAACGAATTTTTAAAATACCATTTACAGATTCAACATATTGCTTCATTTGTTCCAAAGGAACAAAGTCTCCATGCTTATCGATATTAGATGATCTAATAATTACTTTTTCTGCCATTACACATTTATGGTTAAATTATATAAGATTACTGGTGATTAGCACATCATTAGATATGTAGTTTGAAGTAGACGAGGTTTATTTCTTTAGTTGATTGTATAAACTAACAGTGGCCTTTTTGACATGTCTTTATGTACATTCCAATTTGAATATTTTGCCCTTTTGAAGATAGCGTTATCTATAAAAGTTTCAGACAATACCAAATTAACTGTGACTGTTAAAGTTTCTCCTCTATTTTTAATCGCTAAATCATCCTCAAATTGCTGGATCATGCTTTTAGCTGATTCTTTTGGCAAATCAACATCTATGGGCATCCAATGCGTGAAGTAATTTAATGGAACTTCAGTCTTACCAAGTATCCCATAAAGCCATTCATTATTAATTTTGCCAGTATATGTGACGATTTGTAAAATATCTCTTTCAAAAACATTAATGTCACAAACCATAACCTGTTGATTTTGTCCCGGTCGTTGATCGTTAATGTCTATCCAGTCATTTGTTTTCATATAATTTTTTACTAAAGCTACATATTTTTAAGATAACGTGTACCGGAACTCTATATTTGACTCGTTCAAATATGTAAGCCAACTAAAAGTGTTCTTTATCTTCTTCAAGATTAAAGTTAAACAAGATGAGCATTGCAGATACTGGAGCCGCAAGATAAAAAAGAATGTAACTTGCTATGATTAATTTTTTAAATTAAAATAACCATCATTTAATCAGATAATTTGTATGAAGTTAATTAGTGACATTATAAATGAGTTAATGGACTTTGATAAACCAATATCTAGTCCACTACTAAAAACAAAAGTTCTAGCATCCAGAATAGGTAGCGAAAATCTCATAAATTGGGTGAATGGAGAATTAAACGGCTATGAAAATGAGCATGTTTTACCTGATTATAGGAAGACTTATGGTATGTTAATGGGTAATTATTTGAATGGAAAGATGAAAGTTACCAATACAACAATTCCCGTGGCACATTTAAGTAAAACTGAGGTGGAAACTCTTACTGCAATTGAGTTGAAGGAAAGTATTTCATCAGTTGAAAGATTCATTACTCAAAAAGGAATAAAGATAAGCGTCAATGCACATGCGAAATTATTTTTGGAAAAATCTATACAATCTCAAGGCAACTTTTATTTTCAAATATTAAGTGTAAATTTAGAAATGCCTGCTTCATTTTTAACTGACATAATTTCAAATGTGCGTTCGAAATTATTAGATTTCATGCTAGAGCTTGAAAATAAGTTTGGTCATGTGACGGAGATTCAGGATTTAAAAGCCAAACAATCAGTAATTAATAATATTATGAATAGTACAATAAATAACAATGGTGATGGGAATATTATAAATTCCGGAGATAACACTAAAATAAGTGCTACTATTAGTATCACAAAAGGTAACAAGGATTTATTAGAGAAAACGTTGCAAGAAAATGGGGTTGTAAAAGAAGATGTAACGGAACTTATGAGCGTTATCGATACAGAGGAACCTACTGAAAATGGTTTTGGAGTTAAAGTAAATAGTTGGTTTCAAAAAATGTTAGCTAAATCTTTAGATAGTACTTGGAAGATTGGGATAGGAGCAGCCGGTACTTTATTAGCGGAAGCACTCAAGGCATATTATGGATCATAATTTATATTAAGACTAGAGTATTATTCCTTTTTACCAGATTTTAAAGTTATTTCGGCCACTAAGTTTGTATCATCACCTGTATTATTGATATTGCCATTTCCGTTATTAATAATTTCCGTTCTGATGAAATTATTTATTGTGTTATTATTTGATATTTCTTGTTTTTTGAAGGAAGAAATCTCAATATTATAACCAAAATGATCTGCAATCTCCATAGTAAACGCTAGCAATTTTGATCTAACGGTACTTAGTATTTGTATGATTATATTAGAGTTAGCAGATATCCAAGCACTAATAACCTGTAATTCCACATCAGTTTTATAAAGTTTGGCCGCCGCAGGTTGCAAAAATGCAAGTAATTCCATAGGTAATTCTGAAATTAATAACGGTGATTCGTTCTTATGGGCTTTTAAGGCTGTATTTTCCAAAACTTTTATCCCGTCATGGATGTCAAAGAAACTTAATTTTTCAATTAGAGGCTTATCTAACATGGATATTGGCAATTCTTTAACATGGAAATTGTGCCAAGCTTGAAGTTTGACATTCAGAGTAGCAACAGTTTTTCGATAAGAAGGAAGCTCAGTTCCTTTATATCCATTGATCTCTAAGTTAGTATATTGTATTAATTCTTCATTTTTAATTAGTCTGGCAAAATAATTCAGCTTTAATAAAGGTGATTCAAGGGAATTGTTACAATTAAGAAGGTCATCAATAACTTGCTGCAGGACAAAAGTGTGATTTTCACTCATAAATAAAGTATAGATTTATAAAACTAAGATTCTTTTTTTAAGTCAATGATATTTTTAGATTATTTAACCTGTCTTAAAGCAATTTGCACGAAATTTAGTTTAAAACCACTGATTTAACATTACCATAAAAATAGGTAATAGAATGTGCTTTTTCCGTAAAAGCCAAAGCGAAACCCCTTCGGGTTTCGCAGGCCGCAAATGCGGGAGGGGCTGACTCTATTTCTTTTTTCTTTTGCTCTTCATCTGATCTTTAACCCGTTTCGTATCTCGTTTATCAATCGTCTTTTCATAATTCTCAGAGGATAAGGTCTTTTGTTCTTCAATCCTTATTTCGGCTTCCCGGATGATCTCTTCTGCATTGGCGCTGTAGGCATTATCCACGTACTTGGCAACTTCTGGATAAAAAGCTCTGACAATAGAATAGGATGTTGCCTCATGGTAACGTTCCCTATACCCAATACCAAAACTGACCGCTAAGCCTGTTGATACTGCAACGGTTAAAAGCATAATGACAAAACTGATGACAAAAAATTTTGATTTGATATCAAAGTGGTGATGATGCAGTATGGGCTCCTGTTTGGGTATAGACTGTATCACGTCGATCAGGACATTAACGGATTCCTTAAAATGTGTTAGATTCTTATTTATAACGTCACTAGTTTTCTGACTGAATTGAATGATTTTATCAAAATCCTCTTTAAAGTCCGGGGTTTTCACTTTTGCCTGTTCGGCTATGGCAGTTTGCATTTCCTGCATTTTAGGAATAAAGCTGTCAATTGCCTGTTCCATTGCCTCCATTTTTTCTTCTGCATTTTCCATAATTAATCGATTAATTGTTTATCGGCTTATAACCACCTCAGGATACCTGCCTTTTTTCTTCTTTTTCTTTTTTCTCGGAATTGGTGCCCCATAATCGGGAGCAACATAACCGGGGGTCAATAACTCCTTTAGTATCGAGGATACCACTGAAGTTTGGTTCCCGTCATGATTAGGAGTATAAACAGCTCTGTTTATTTCTCCTTTTTCGTAATGCTTACCTCTTGATACTTCTGTGCTGATCTGCTGTCCAAGATTTAACCTTGCATCCAATTTACCGAAACTGAAGGAGCGGTCAATCTCTGAACCTTTAAAGGTCTGTCCGTTTAAACCAAAAGATACCCCCTGGACCTGATCTGTCGTGCCTTTGTACTTAAATTGCATAGAGACATTGTCCTTTGCCAGTATCTTTTCAAACTGTTCCCAATTCTTAGCCGTAGGGATTGCCTTACAGATCATATCGTACAACTGGTATTTAGTTTTATCTGCGCCTTTTAGCTGTTCCCGGTTTACCTGCGCCTTTCCTGTAGCCAGATGAAAACCCTGACTCACCGTCAATTCCTTACAGACCTGTAAATTCCTTTTGTACTGATATTGGTCTGATACGGTTTTACCCTCGTTGTTGACCCTGTTATAGATAATATGCAGGTGCGGGTGGTTTCGGTCTTTGTGCTGAACGATTAAAACCTGTGTATCTTTAATCTTCATTTTAGCCAGATATTCCAGGGCGGTGGCAAGCATAATTTCGGGGGTCAATTTGTCTTTATCGTTTGGACTCCAATTCAGAGAGATATGGCCGACTGCTCTTCCCAATGCAGGATTAATTTTTCTTTGCATATTCAAGTCGTGTGTCATGGTATCGGTATTCTCTATCCGTAACCCTTCACCATACAATACCTGTGCATCCTGTTTCTGTACAACATACCTCACGCACCCGCCAAAGCTTTTCCCGATCACTACCTTACCAATCATCCCTGCTCAGTTTTTTTAAAGTATCATCAATATCAGAAAGGAGTTCCCGGCATTTGCGCTGAACAACCAGAAATCCCTGTTGGTGGGCTAACTTGGTCAATTGGTTTAAGTTGTTAGCCATCCCTGACAGTGTTCGCAAGACCTTCAAATCTTCCGTGCTGACCCTTACTAAAACTTTACCTTTTACTGCTGAACGCCTAAACCATTCACTAATGGTCATCCCTGCTTTTTTCGCTTTTTCACTGATCAAAAAATGTTCGGTTTGCGTTAGCCTGACCCGAATATCATTTTCCCTTTTCACTGCTTTTAAAGGACGACCGCCTTTTGAGTTGTGTAACCTGTCATATTTTCTTACGGTTTCCATTTTGTTTCCTTCCTTTCTTTCTTCACTTTTTGCGACCATCGGGAGCACAAAGCAAGTTCTGTCCGGGTCTTCCCCCGGACAGGTTTTTGTGTAACAAAAACACACACTTGCTCCCTCAATTCTTATAGGCAAGGGGATTATAGAAAGTCGCCAGACTTCCTATAATTGACTTCCATAAACTTTCTATAATCCTCTTATTTAAGCAGTACCGGATTACTCCGTTTCATTTAACAGCCAGATTAAACTGGCATTTGTAGGATGGTAAGAAGGCACATAATTGATGTACCCGAAACTGATCAGTTCCTTTAAACATTTGTGATAGGTAACGATAGACCGGATGCGGGAAAAGCGCATCAGCTTACTGCGACTGATGCGTGTTGGTGCACCCGGTGTATTATCATCCCGGAAATAAAAAATAGCCATCACCAGACTCAGGTGGGAAGGCAAGAGGCGCACATCATCAGCCGCTTTTCTTAAAAATACGGTCGGAAGGTAGTTCATGATTCACCCCCTTCCGATTGGTTTTTCTCCAACATTTTTTGAATGTCTTCGATTTTGTAAAACATGGTTCCCCCGACTTTGGTATAGCGTAGCGTACCATTCACCCGCAGGTTCTGCAAGGTACCCGGAGAGATACCAAGCATCTTCCTCACCTCTGAACTTTTAAACCATTTTTTGCTTTCGCCCATTCCAGGGCTAAGCAATAGTTTAATGTCTTTCAATAACTCGCCTTTAAATTCCTGGAGGTCTTCTTTAGTGATCAATTCGTTCAACGTCATACCTTTTTCTTTAGAAGTGAATAAAAGGGTACCCATAAAATAACAGGATACCGTTATTTTTAAATATTTGATATTGAGGGTTTTTAATACCCACTATACAAAAGTACAGGATTGTTATGGCAATATATAATATATCATAACTTTTTATTATCTTTGAATTGCGCTACTTTTAAAGGCGGGATTTTAAAATGATAGGGGTTAAGGTGTTTTGATCGGGCTTTCCTGTTTTTATCCATACAGATGGTGCCAAAGACAAGCAAAACGTATCAAAAAAAATGTTTAAAAAAATGAATAAAATCGGCTATAAAACATACTTTAATGAAAGACTGAAACAGGTTCAATTTCATGATCGGCTGACTTATCCCTTATATGTGCAGGTTACTTTTGAAAGAAAACCCATTTATTTTAAAAGCTATTACTTTGAATTATTCAGCAAACCGAAGTATTTTCTGGAAGTGCCGGGGGTAGGCACTAAAGCCCCATCTATAGAAGAAATCATTGAAAGAGAAAATGAGGTTATCAATTTTATTATGGATAAACACAAGGAAGATTTTTCACTTGACCTGTTTAAAAGAGCTTATGCGTATTACAGCAGGGATTTATGTGATCTGATGGAAGCAGGGTTCATTAAATACCTGCATACCTTCTTTTGGGATGAAGGCTTGCCATACATAGCCGATATTGTTAAATTAGGTGCAAAAAATGTGGTTGCTTATAACATTGTCCGTGACTTGAAAAAAGTTGTGGAGAAACCCCTCTATGAAAGATTAATAGACCACTCTTTTGCGTATTCAACGCCTTACCTTCCTGTATACGGCTTTATGAAACAAACTAAAAGATGGCCAATGGAGATACTGACCGTTATGGAATTTGCGATACCTGCTACAATGAAATCGATGATGGAATACATCAAGCTGTACTATCCAAAAATGCCATTTGCAGACGTTATGGTGCAAGTTTCTAATATAGCCTATCAGGAAGGTATCGATAAATTCTACACTGTTTGACCCTGCTCATCCGAACTTATAAGTTATCGGTAATATACCTTGTCCGTTCTGCCAAAACAGCTTTGAGCCATTGGTTCATGATTTCCCTTCCGGCCTGTTCAGATTTGGTAAATTCATCAGTGGTCTGGTCAAAATTATAACCGATTGCCCGCTTAAAGACTTTGAGGTATTTTGCTTCCAGTTCCTCGTTCACCTCATATTCAGATTCCTCTGACTCTAAAAAGTCAAGGAAGAAGTAAGTTGCCCATCGGTTACTACCTGTGGGATGACTGTAAAAAACAGGGAAAGAAATTTGATTGGCTAAGTATTGTACAAAAACATCCGGTTTAATCTGGTAGATACTGAGCAGGGTATAAAAATCTTCTGGCAGGGTAATATCAATTGTGATTTTCATAGGTACAGGTTTATTGTGGGTTCATACTTTGATAATGTGATAAGTAATGATTTCCAAGGATGGCAGTCCTTTCTTCCAGATCACGTACAATATATAGCGCCAGACGTATCTCATCCATTTTTTCATAAAAATCTATTTCAAAGTCACTCAGATCAAGTAAACCGGATGCGTCCCTTCCAAAGCCGTTGGCAATGTTTTGAAAAAACATAAAAGTGGCATTATCAGGTGGCATTTTTAACCCCTTGCGGGCATGGGCATCGGCCAGTGAGATTTGCCCCATAAAATATTCCAGATACTCTTTAGGATAACAGTTGTGTATTTCACAAAGGACGCAAAAATCCTTGCTCAGCTTTAAAGTGGAAAATTCATCGAGGTATACCAGATCAGAAGGGGTATGTAGCCGTTCCATTGACCGGAATATCGTTTCAACAAAACAACGGGTATAACTGCGCTTAGTGGCCGTTTTCCATCCTCTTTTCTTTTTACGGGCAAGGATTTCAATATGTCTGAGATTGTCCCAGAACAGTTGCTTGCACTTCCTCATGGCTCTGCTATTCACACGGATCTTTCCCTTTGATCTAACATACCAGACAATCATTCTGCTTGCTTCTGAAAAGCCTTCATTATACTTCTGACAGATCGTATCATATAGCGTAACATGGTCAATCAAAATCTGTAAGACCTGAGCCATGTCAAGTTTATAAATGGTACAGGCGATTTTAAATTCTAATGGGACTATAATGAGGTTAGGGTTGATTCGTTTCATGATAAATGGTCGATCTATTCATCTTTGGGTTGATTCGTTTCCGTGAAAACATAGCAGGCATCTAAAAATTCATTGAACTGGGTAAAAAAGCATAGCATATCAGTAGTGATCTTTTCATCCGCATACGGTGCAGAATTGTATACCCATCCTTTATAGAGTTCCGATAAATTATCCCGTGTCTCATGGATAGGAAAGTCGTAGAAAAAATAACGCATTACTTTCAAAGGATTTTTCAATTGATGTTCTTGTAATCTGGTTGGCTGATAATTCAGTTTTTTGATGATCTTTTTCGTTTTCATGGCTTTAATTCTCAATTTCTTTAGCTTTCAATTCGTAAACAGTGGCTAACCGATCAGTAAATTTTTTAAAATATGGCTGATAGTGGCATTTTAACACGGATAATTTAAAGTAATGTCTGGCAAAAAAAGAGGTCACCCGATAATCTGTAATGGAGTCCAACAGGTAAAAAAGGTAAGGTTCAGTTGTGGAATGAATAAAGAAAGTCGGGTTACATTCATTAGGCACATACATTTTACCATTGACTTTAAACCTCATTTCCAGTTCATAGTAATCTCCTTTATTGACCAGTAAGAAACAAAGCTGTGGGGTTTCGCCAGAAAAGATACAGGGGTGCATATCCTGTTTTCGTGGCTTCTTTTTGATAAAACGCATGCCATGCGTAAACAGGAAATGCGTAAGTGGCTGACCCTGCAACAATGGAATTGCCTTCTGCCACAATGTGTAGACTAGCTTTAGCTTTTTTAGATTATCCCTTATATGCGCTTGCTTCTCTTTCTCACTGCTTTTATATTCAAGCATTTGGATAGGTGCAAGGATTGCCATTTCCTGACCAAGGGCATTGATTTTATCCTGCAAAGGGGTATAATCATAAGAAAGTATATCGCTAGAAGTTATAATGAAGCTGTGAAAACCCTTAATGCCATCTTTCTTCTGTTTCCAGATACCCGTATAGGGAAGTAGAAAGGGGAAATGATTGGAATATCTTGCTCCTAAACTGGTATCTGCAAAGCAGTAACCTATGGCATGGCGGTTTAATAAGTTAATGTGGTCGGTTTGTGATTCTGATACAGGCGGTGCAATTGCCTTCGTATGCTTAAAAGGATAAATCAGTTTTTGACCGGGTTTGTAAAAAAAGGCATATTTAGATTTTCTTTTAATATCTGTTCCCGCTCTGTCAATAATAATATTGAGGTATTTGCTTTTCCCTGTTTTTGGACTGAAAAAGTCCGGCCAGTAATATTTATCAAAATTAAAGGAGCCAAATGACACAAATTGATACAAGGCAAAGTAAGCGTAACGGCTTAGATGGGTATGATCTGTATCTACACTGCAACTGATTCTTAATTCAGTTTGCAATAACCTGATATAAACACGTTCTTCTTTTTCCTCTCCCAAACGGATGCCTAAAATTAATACCTCATTCTGGAACGAAATTGTTCTTCTGCAGATGACCAGATAAGGACGTTCTGAAAATCTAAATTCAGAATGTTTGTTTAGGGTTTTAAGGGTAAGTGTAACTGTACCTTTTTCCAGTGGTAAGGTATAATAATGATATTTTCCGGGGCTTGTCGTTTCCTTAACCAACTTTCACCTCGCTTCCTTCTTTAAGTTCCTGATACAATAGGGCTTCATGCGCTAGTTCTTCAATTTTGGCAAGGCACATTTCTTTGGTTAGCGTGACAAAAAAAGTTATACGATCATATAGGCATTGAGCATCGTGCCCTGCTACTGAGAAACCATTTCCGTAACGTGAACCGGAATAGCTTTTCATCAGCAGGTTAAAGAGTCTTTCATCTTCTGTACTTCCTGACAAAAACGTTTTGATTGGCCTTTCGGAAAAAGCACCACATAAACGCAACATGCGCAGTAAATTATGAATTTCGGAACGGTAGGAAAGATGTACTCTAATGAGCAGGATACAGCATTGCTCCACGACTTGATGGAGCATGAAAGTGGAAATATTAAAATCCTGCATAGTAAGGCATTCGCCTGCACCCCTTAAAAAACCTTCTGCCAGTGGCATACGGTGATCAAAATGTTTCTGCGCTTTCTTTGCGGATTGTGAAGGAATAAACTTTCCGGTAAAATCGAAGTTGCTCATGCCATCATGGCTATATAATAGCTGTGCGTGAGTATAAACAGTCATGAAAAACCTGTTATTCGCTTTGATCGCTTCTAAAATGGACTCCTGACCGTGACAGAGAATAGAAATAGTGCCGTGCTGATAATGAAAGTTGGTGAAATCCTGCACCTCATGGTCAATACGGGTATTGGATTCAGTCACCATCAGCAAACAATAGTTACAACGGTGGGCGTTTTCCTGATCTTTAAAACAACCGTTGGTTTCCGTTAGAACACTTGTTTTGGAAAAGCAGAAAAGCTGTAAGGGCTGAAATTGATTAACCAGGCACTGGACAAATGATTTAAAATAATTTGCCTGTTGGTCTGCTGATGAAAGAATGTGCGGTTCCATATATTCTCATTTTAGTTGGTTACACTATAAATGAGTCTTGGAGATTGCGCAAAAAAGGTGCGGAACTGCATCTCGTGGTTGCATAAAAGTTTCTGAAGCCTTACGTAACACGAGTGTACAGCAGTCCCGCACCTATTTCAATACGCAAATATAGCATATTTACAATAGGCTGGGTTTACTCTGCTGTCCTGCGTTACGGCTTCAGATATGCAACCGCAAGACTCTTTATGTCGAATAATTATTTTACTGTAGGTGAATAATTAAATCTTACTCTAAGATAAAAAGAATATGGTAATACTCCAAATAATAATACTCTTTTTATGGAGTGTATTTAAAAAAGGGTTTTCTTTTACTTTATTCCATGATGCAAAAGAATGATCAAAGTTTACTGATTAATGAAAAGGAATTAAAGAAGATTGGGCAGAGAATTAAACATCTGCGTAAAGCTAAAGGATATACAAATCCCGACAAGTTTTCCTATGATCATAATTTAAACCGCTCTCAATATGGAAAATACGAGGCCGGAAGTACTAATCTTACTATTGGCACTTTAGTAACTATTTTGAATTGCTTTAATATAACTTTAAGCGAATTTTTCAATGAAGAGTATGTGAAATTGGGCTAAAGCTCAATAAAAAAGCGGAATGATCGATCGACCATTCCGCTTTATCTAAATTAACGCTCTCCATATAAAGACGCTCATAACAGGAAGATATTGTGTAGTGCTGAAAATTAAGCTACTGAATACTTATTCTTTATCATTGCCATATCTGCACCAACTTTGGTATCCAATATTTTCGCATAAATCTGCGTTGTTCTAATATCAGTATGCCCTAGCATCTTACTGACACTTTCAATAGGGATACCATTGCTTAAAGTGACCGTAGTAGCGAATGTGTGCCTTGCGATATGAAAAGTTAGATGCTTTGTGATCTCACATAAATCAGCTATTTCTTTTAAATAGGCATTCATTTTCTGGTTACTGAAAACAGGTAAAACCCGGTTACCATGTTCACACTGCGGGTGCGTAGCATACCGCTCTATTATTTCCTCTGCAACAGGTAACAATGGTATATGAGTGGCTACACTTGTTTTATGCCGGTTCTTTAAAATCCAGGAATAACCATCAACTCCTTTTCTTATTTCTGATTTAGTAAGCTCCTGCACGTCTATAAAACTTAACCCGGTATAACAGCAAAAAAGAAAAGTGTCCCTTACTACCCGTAAACGCTCTATAGTAAATTCCTTGCTGTAGATGCTCTTTAACTCAGAAGGGGATAAGATTACCCTAACGACCTTAGTTACCTTGTTCCTGTGGTTTAAAAACGGGTCATGGGTCATCCAACGATTCGCTAAACAGATACGTATTACCTTACCAAGATTTTTAATATGCTTTACTGCCGCGTTATTGGCACAATTACATTTACTTCTCAGATAAAAATCAAATTCAGTGATAAAGTAATTGTCAATTTTAGTTACCGCCATATCAGAGACTTTGAACTTATCCAAAATGAATGATTTGGTATGCTTTAACGTAGTATTGTACTTGGTAAGTGTTCCTTTTTTGAAGCCATTACCCAAAAGTGCTTCTACTTTCTCGTTATGCTCTTGAAAAGCTAACAGTAGGGTATGCGGTTCTTCCTCAACACCTAAGTATTTATTTTTAAGGGATTCAGCCGTTATTTCCTGATCTGCTTTAAACAGTTCTGTGTGCGCCTGATCTACTTTATCCTCAATCGCTTTCAAATGACGGTTAATTGTTCGGGCATCTTCCTTCTTCCCATCTAAACGGCCCGCTTTCGTATTCCATTGGTTCGGTTCGCAATGTTTTCCAGAGGAAAGTTCTTTATGGACTCCATCTACAGTAATACGCATGTAAATAGGCATAGCACCGGAAACATAATTTCTTGGCTTCTTCAAATAGAAGAGCAGGCTAAAAGTGTTTTTCATCTTCTTTGAGATTAGAGTTAAACAAAATTAGCATTGCAGATACTGCCAGTCAAGTTGTTCATTTTCAGAACTAGCTGATAATCATTAAATTATAAGCTTTTCAGTGAGTCATGCGTTTGCTTGCCGTGACTCACTGAATGACTCACTGTTTATATGAGAAAACTTGAATATTTCGGTGGATCACTAAATCAAAAAAGCCTCTAATCATACGATTAAAGGCTTTTTGAATGTTTTGCTACTTATTATGCGGACCGGACGGGACTCGAACCCGCGACCTCCGCCGTGACAGGGCGGCATTCTAACCAGCTGAACTACCGGTCCGTTCTCCCTTGCGGGGCTGCAAAGATAGAAAACAAATATTCAAATGCAAATCTATTCGCATTAATTTTATTTTTTCTTTAGATACACCTTAAAATCTGTTATCAGCTCAATCCTTGATTTTAATTACTTTCTTACGATAGGATAAGATGATTAAGTAATGGATCATCTAAATTTGCTGCTACTTAATGAAATTCATATGTATACGCATTCAAAACATATCGTTACAGCAGGAGTTGCTCTAGAAAAAGCCAAAAGCGCAATGATTATGATCCATGGCCGTGGTGCTTCGGCAGAAAGCATGGTGCCTTTGGCTCAATATCTGCAAATTGAAGATGTTGCTATATTTGCACCTCAGGCCTCAAAACACAGCTGGTACCCTACAAGTTTCATTGAACCGGTAGAATTAAATCAGCCTGCGCTGGATTCTGCGGTGGAGCTGATCGATGGTTTGGTAAAAGATATTATTAGTGCAGGGATTCCGGCAGACAAGATCTATTTTCTTGGGTTTTCTCAGGGAGCTTGTTTAAGCCTGGAATATGTAACCCGAAATGCAAGGAAATATGCAGGCATTATTGCATTTACAGGCGGCCTGATTGGGAAGGACTTGCAAATGGAAAATTACAAAGGCGACTTCGGGCAAACAACCATATTAATCACCACCAGCGATCCTGATTTTCATGTGCCTTTGAAAAGGGTAAAAGAAAGCGCAGCTATCATGGAAAAAATGAATGCAAGGATCCATGTAGTCGCTTATCCTGGAAAGCAGCATACCATTACAAATGAAGAGATTGATCTGGCGAATGATATTTTTTTTAAGGATACAGTAAATAATTAATGAAACCGATGTGGAAATTAATATGGTCTTTGAGAGACAATTTAATTGGCTATTATATTTCGCTGCATTTTAAAATGTATTAGATTTGCGGCCAACATGCAATGGATAAAAACCTTAAGCATTATGCTCCTGGTGGGGTATAGCTTCTCATTTTCGGCTTTGGCGCAGGAAAAAACAACTAAAGCGGATAGTATTCCCCTTTTTACATTCTCAGCAGCCTATCAACTTTTACGATCTACACACCGCGATTTTTTTAATGGCCCGGCTGTGATGATCACAAGAAACTTTGGCGGACATTTTAAACCGGGTATCGGCATTTCTTATGCAACAGATCAGCAGCATCATGATAATGGATTAGTGCTCAGTAATATGAAACTGCTGCCTGTATTTGCAAATTTAAGTTATGATTTTACCTCTCATTCCAAGTTTGAGCCTTATGTAGAAATTGCTTTAGGTTATACTTTTATGAAGTATGATCAGGGTACGGACGCCATTCCTTATCCTAACCCGGTAGACCATGTAACAGACCGCGGCTTTTATGCTTATGGTGGCTTCGGATTGAGATATGCTGTTTCTAAACATTTCGCTCCATTTGTTTCTGCTGGTTTTAAAGGATACAATAATAGTCGTAATGACCTGGATATTAATCCTCATGGGATCACCTTTCAGGGAGGATTCCGGTTTTGAGTAATGCAGACGAGCCCATCAGCCATTATAACAAACGCTTCGAAAGTATAAATTACGAAGAAAAACATTTGGTTGGCCGTTATTTTGACAACTGCGTTTTTTATAAATCTACTCTTAAGGGTTGCCTGTTTGACGATTGTACATTTACTAAATGTACTTTTGAGGAAACAGATCTTTCCCTGATCAAATTTAAGGATACTTATTTTTCTGATTGTGTGCTGATCAACTGTAAGGCCATTGGCGTATTGTGGTATGACACACTAAATCCATTCTCTATTCAGGCAAAAGGATCTATCCTTAGCTATTCCAGCTTTTTTGGAAAGAACCTGAAAAAAGTAAAATTACAAAAATGCATTGCCTGGGAGGTAGATTTTACGGGCGCTAATATGGGAAATGGAGATCTGAGCGGAACAGACTTTATGGGGTCTACTTTTTCTGATACCGACCTGCGACTGGCAAATTTTACCGCTGCACAGAATTATCATATTGATCCGGCCGGTAACAAGATAAAAGGGGCAACCTTTCAGTTACCTGCGGCAATTTCATTCCTGGATAGCCTCGGAATAAAAATAGTAGATTAAAAATAAAAGTTCAGCTTACCGCTGAACCTTTATTTCTATTAATAAGCAGCAGTAAAACGCTGTTTGATATGTTTTGGGTTCTCCAGTTCATCTATGATGACTAAAGCCAGATCTTCAACAGACAATACGCTTCTTCCTTCTTCATTAAAAACCGGATTGTCTAAACCTGTACGGTAATGTCCTTGACGAACTCCTGAAGTTCCCTGGTGCATTTCAAAAGCGGGACTAAAAAATGTCCAGTCCAGATCTTTTTCTTCTTTGATGTAATTCTGGTAATCCCTGGCTGCTGTAGCTCCCGGTTTGATCGCTGCCGGAAATTCAGGATCATCCACAGCCTGTACGCCTGGTGCAACTTCTAAACTTCCAGCGCCGCCGATAACAATATATCTTTTAACACCGGCTGCTTTTACGCCATCCTGTATAGACTTAGAGCCCTTTAAAAATTCGTTGTAAATATCAGGGTTGCTCCATCCTGGGTTGTAGGCACTGATCACTGCGTCTTTACCTTCAACAGCTTTGGTGATTTGCGCAGCATCCATTGCGTCTGCCTTAACAATGATCAGATGCTCGTGGTGAACGGCAATGTTTTCAGGGTTTCTTACAATTGCTGTAACCTGGTGGCCTCTGTTTAAGGCTTCTGTTAGAATGGCTGAACCTACAAATCCTGAGGCGCCGATTAATGCTATATTCATATGATTTAATTTTTGTGTGGATATAATTGATTTTTAATGGGTTTATTATGCAGGGTCGAAGTTTTTAGTGAAATCTGCCAGTGTCTGCTGCTTTAGTTTATCTGTTAATGATAATTCTGCTGCAGCATATAAATTATCCAGATGGGTATTAATCTGTCTCCCCACTGTACATGCCGGGTTAGGGGAGTTCGTACGACCAAGCAGGGGAGCCTGCCTCACCGCAAAATAAATTTCTGATAACAAAATGCCTGATGAAGCCCTTGTCAGTGAATACCCGCCGCCATTGCCTTCTCTGCTGGAAATAAAGCCTAGTTTTTTCAGGTTACTGATTTCTTTGCGTACCAGCGCAGCGTTCAGGTTGATGCTGGAGGCAATGTATTCTGAGGATAACTGTTCGTCCTTGCTATAATCCAGCAAAGACAAAATATGTAGGGCAGTAGCAAATTTAGCATTGTTCATCTGTAATTCTATTTGTTACAGTACAAATATAATGGTAATGTTGTGTTGTAACATCTATTAATGTCTGATGAATGTAAAACCGAAGAAATTTATTTATAATGCGCTATAGTATATGATGTTACGATTTAGCTTTTGATTTATGAATTCGTTTGCATAAATTCGAAAACCGGGTATAACCTATTCTATGAATAAAAATCAGCAGTGTACTATTCGTAATCTGGCAGCGGCTTTACAATTGTCGCCATTTAATGCCCCGTTGATTACCCCGGTAGAAAAGAGATTCTGCCTAAACATATATTTATAGTATGGAAAACCGTTTTGAGAGCCGTTATGCAATTAGTCCTGCCGAAGCAAAGGGAATGGATACCACTGCGCTGCGCAGCAATTTTTTAATCAGTTCAGTATTTGAACCCCATCAAGTAAATCTTACCCTGTCTTATTTTGACCGTTATATTGTTGGCGGGGCGATGCCTGTAAATGGCAAATTGAGCCTCCCTAACCCAGATGCTTTAAAAGCACCGTACTTCCTTCACCGCAGGGAGATTGGGCTGATCAATGTTGGGGGAGAAGCGATTGTCACTGCAGATGGGGAACAGTACAGGTTAGCCTATAAAGAGGCTTTATATATTGGGAGAGAAACTGCTGAAGTATACTTTGAATCCGTAGATCCAGCCGCTCCGGCTAAGCTATATATCAATTCGGCACCCGCACACCACAAATTTCCTACAAAAAAAGTAACGAAAGCAGAAGCCGATATTGTAGAACTAGGATCACTGGAAACAGCCAACCACCGGGTGATCAATAAGCTGATCGTAAATAGTGTGGTGGAAACCTGCCAGCTGCAAATGGGCATGACGGAATTGAAAACTGGCAGCATATGGAATACGATGCCGGCACATACGCATGATAGAAGGATGGAAGCTTACTTTTACTTTGAAGTACCCGAAAAACAAAGTGTCTGCCATTTTATGGGACAGCCGCAGGAAACCCGGCATATCTGGATGCAGAACGAAGAAGCCGTGATTTCTCCCAACTGGTCTGTACATTCTGGAGCAGGAACCAGTAATTATACTTTTATCTGGGGAATGGCGGGAGAAAATTTAGATTATGGCGATATGGACCATTGTGCAATTAACGACTTAAAGTAACCATATAATATGTCAGTATTAGATTCATTTGATTTAAAAGGAAAAATGGCTTTGGTTACCGGCTGTAAACGGGGTATTGGCAAAGCGATGGCTGTTGCCCTTGCTGAAGCCGGAGCAGATATCATTGGGGTTTCTGCCAGCTTGGAAACTTCCGGAAGTGAGGTGGAAAATGAAGTGAAGGCTTTAGGAAAAGATTTTTTTGCCTACCAATGTGATTTCGGAAGCCGTACAGCCTTGAAAAGCTTTATTGCGAAGGTAACAGAAAAACACCGGCAAATCGATATCCTGATCAACAATGCAGGTACAATTCTCCGTCAGCCTGCTGCAGAACATTCTGATGAATATTGGGATGAAGTGATTGCGGTAAACCAGACGGCGCCTTTTATCCTGACCAGGGAAATAGGCAGAAGAATGATCGCCAATGGAGGAGGCAAAATCATATTTACAGCTTCTTTGCTTTCTTTTCAGGGAGGAATTAACGTTCCCGGTTATGCAGCCAGTAAAGGTGCCGTAGCGCAGTTAACCAAGGCTTTCTCCAATGAATGGGCTGCGAAAGGGGTAAATGTAAATGCAATTGTTCCCGGTTATATTTCCACAGATAATACTACAGCCTTGAGGGCTGATGAAAACCGCAGTCGCTCTATACTGGAACGCATCCCTGCTGGTAAATGGGGTATTCCTGATGATTTTAAAGGCCCGGTTGTATTTTTAAGTTCTAAAGCGTCCGACTATGTCCATGGTACATTGCTTACGGTGGATGGCGGCTGGATGGCAAGATAGTTATCTGATAAACAATTGGGTGTTCAGCACTTTCCTTTCAAATTCAGTCACCGGATATTTTGCTTCAATCAGTTCCAGCAACTTGATGGTGGCCAGCTGCCCCATATCAAAAGCAGGCTGAAATACAGAAGTAAGCGACGGATTAAATAAATCAAGAACATCAGAATTACTAAACCCGGCAATGGCGATACTTGTCGGGTTTAGCAAATTCAGCTTTTTTAATACATGCATACAGCCTATGGTTAAACGGTCGCCCGCTACAAATATAGCCTCCGGCAGAACCTCCAGTTCCATTAATTCCTGAAAGACAGATTCCAGTTCTTCCTGTATCATACCTCCATGAGGACAGTTTTTAATATATTGATGATCAACTGATAAACCATTTTCTGTTAATGCTTTGGTGTAACCATCCAGTCTCTCTTTACTGATCGACAAATGTGCGGAACTGGAGATGTGGGCAATCCGTTTATGGCCGCAGCGGATCAGGTGTGTAGTGGCATCAAAGGCACCTTTGGCATTATCGGCAGTAATTTTATGAGTGTTGATCTGTTCCGGGATACGGTCAAAAAAAACAATGGGAAGCCCTCTATCATGAAGTTCTTCCAGGTGGCTGGTGGTTTCGGTTTCTGCTGATAAGGAAATTAATAAACCATCTACCGACCGGGCGGCGAGGTGCTGGACATTGGCGATCTCCCTTTCCAGGGATTCATGGGTCTGCGTAATGATAACCGTATATCCCCGGCTATTAGCAATGGACTCGATACCATTGATAGCCTGTGAAAAATAATGGTTGGCCACTTCGCTCACCACTATACCAATAGACTTGCTTTTTCTTTCTTTCAGGCTTAGCGCATTTGGATTTGGACGGTAATGAACCTTTCTGGCGTAATCTGTAACCAGTTTTTTTGTACCGGCACTGATTTCATAACTGTCGCGTAAAGCCCTCGAAACGGTTGAGGTAGAAAGACCCAGGGCCCTGGCGATATCTTTTATAGTTGAACTTTCGAACATTTTGGTTAAGACGTAAAATACTTGGTTAAGCCGGTAGATGACCCTTTACAAGTTTAACGAAATAAATTGAATTGCGGTAAACCTAAATCGTTTCGGGAACGATTGCACAGTTATTTTTTAGATTTTTAAGGGATCGGAATTTAAAACTTTGTAGACTTGTTTCTCTATATTTAACTACCATGATGAAACCATCAATTCTGTTCAGACAAGTATTATGTTTCATGGCTGCATGGCTATCTATTGTTCATGTATTTGCACAGCAGAAAAATAACCACTATTCTTTTGACAACCTGCCTCAGGTCAGGGAAACTTCTTTTAAAAAGGATACCTTAAATATTACAAAATTCGGTGCGCAAAATGATGGTATTACGCTCAATACCAGAAGTATCAATGAGGCTATTACTGCCTGTTCAAAAAATGGCGGCGGTGTGGTGCTCATTCCTGAAGGCCTATGGTTAACAGGGCCAATAGAGTTAAAAAGCAATGTGAACCTTCACCTGCAAGAGAATGCCTTATTGCAGTTTACCAAAGACTTTAACCAGTATCAGCTGGTGAAGGGCGAGTGGGAAGGGATTCCACAGATGCGTAACCAATCGCCCATATCGGCTAAGCATGCGAATAATATAGCTATTACAGGTGATGGCATCATTGACGGAAATGGTGACGCCTGGAGGGCAATAAAGAAAGATAAGCTGACGGAAAGCCAGTGGAATAAATTGGTAGCTTCGGGTGGTGTATTAGATGGAGGCCAAAGGATCTGGTATCCTTCAGCCAAAAGCCAGAAAGGTTCTGAACTTAAAAATGCGGGGGCCATAGACGCAGTTAAAACGCCCGAATTTTATGCGTCTGTCAAGGATTTTCTCCGTCCCAATTTATTAGTGCTGAACAGCTGTAAGCGTGTTTTACTACAGGGGGTAACTTTTCAAAACTCACCGGCATGGAATTTACATCCGTTAATGTGCGAGGACCTGATCGTAAGAAATATATATGCCAAGAATCCATGGAATGCGCAAAATGGCGATGGTATTGATTTGGAGTCCTGTAAAAATGTATTGATCGAAGGAAGCACCTTTGATGTAGGCGATGATGGTATCTGCATCAAGTCGGGTCGCGATGCCGCAGGACGTAAGAGAGGTATGCCCACACAAAATGTAGTGGTCCGCAACAGCACAGTTTATCACGCACATGGGGGATTTGTGATTGGAAGTGAGATGTCTGGCGGGGCAAATAATCTATTCGTATATAATTGTTCATTTATAGGAACCGATGTTGGCTTGCGCTTCAAGACAACCAGGGGAAGGGGGGGCGTGGTCGAGGCAGTTTACGCGAAAGACATCGTAATGAAAGATATTGGTGGGGAAGCTATATTGTTTGATATGTACTATGCTGCCCAGGATCCCGTTCCGTTAAAGGGAGAAAAAAGAGAAACACCTAAAGTAGTTAACTATCCCGTAACAGAAGAAACACCGGTATTCAAAGATTTTCATATCAGCAATATTGTTTGTGATGGCGCTGCAAAAGCAATTTTTATCAGGGGACTTCCTGAAATGAATATCACCGATATTTATCTGGAAAATATCACTATACAGTCTAAAGCAGGAATTCAGATACAAGAAGCTAAAAATATACACCAGAAGAATATAAACATAGTTACTGAACAAAATACTACTCAAACAAAATAAGATGCTAAGATCTTTTAAACTGCCTTTCCTACTATTAATAATTGTGTACGGAAGTCATGTCGATACAATTGTTGCGCAGGCCAAAGCAATACCGAAGCAGATGGCCGCAACAGTGATGGCCCGCACGCCACCCGCTAAATGGACTTACGATGAAGGCGTAATACTGGAAGGTATGGAGGCCTTTTGGATGAGAACAGGCAATGGCGATTATTTCAAGTATATTCAAAAAAGTATTGACCCGCTTATTGCAGAAGACGGAACAATTATTACCTATAGTGCCAAAGCACAAAGCCTGGATAATATCAAAACCGGTCGTTCATTACTTACCTTATACAAAGTGACCGGTCAGATGAAGTATTTTAAAGCTGCTACTTTGCTGTGGGAACAATTACAACAACAGCCGCGTACCAGTGAGGGTGGTTTCTGGCACAAACAGATCTATCCTGATCAGATGTGGCTGGATGGCCTTTATATGGCCGAACCTTTCTATGCAGAATACGCTGCGCTGATAAAGGATGACAAGGCTTTTGATGATATCGCCAACCAATTTATCCTGATGGAAAAACATAGCCGAGACAATAAAACAGGATTATTGTACCACGGCTGGGATGCGTCGGGCAAACAACGCTGGGCTGATCCTAAAACCGGGCATTCCCCTGAGTTCTGGGGCAGGGCGATGGGATGGTATGCCATGGCCCTGGTAGATGTATTGGATAATTTTCCTGCATTAAATCCCAAACGACAGGAACTGCTCGCCATCTTATCCAGGCTAGCCAAAGCTATTCAATTAAGCCAGGATCCTCAATCAGGGCTATGGTATGATATTCTCGACAAACCAAAGGCTGAAGGAAATTATAAAGAAGCATCGGTTTCCTGCATGTTCGTATATGCTTTGCAAAAAGGGGTAAGGCTATCTTATCTGCCTTCAGGTTATGCTGCTTTGGCAAAGAAAGGATATGAAGGTATCAAAAAGGAATTTATTGAAGATGCCGGGGCAGATCAGGTAAACCTGAAAGGTACTGTAAGCGTTTCCGGATTAGGGGGAACACCTTATAGGGATGGCTCTTATGGATATTATATCCATGAAAAAGTGGTCACCAATGATGCTAAAGGTGTGGGCGCATTTTTATTGGCGACCAATGAAATGGTATTGGCAGATTGGACACACCCTGGTCGCGATAAAACGGTGATGCTTGATTATTTTTTTAACAGTGAAACAAAAAAAGATCAGAGCGGGCATGTGGTTCAGTGGCATTATAAATGGGACGAATGGGACAATGGTGGTTATTCGATGTGGGGAGAGTTGTTTAAACATGAAGGTTTCCGCCTGAAAAGCTTGCCTGTAGCGCCAACATTGGCTAACCTGAAAAGCTCTTCCGTTTATATCATTACCGATCCTGATATTGAAAAGGAAAACCCTAAGCCCAATTTTATCAGTGCTGCGGATGTTGCAAACATCACCCAATGGGTAAAAAACGGAGGGGTACTGGTTCTGATGGCTAATGATACCGGAAATGCAGAGCTTGACCACTTTAATCAGCTGGCCACTAATTTCGGTATACGGTTTAATAAGGATAGTAAGGGCAAGGTGACAGGCAGGCAATTTGAGATGGCAAAGCTGGTCATTCCACCAGCAGATCCTTTTTTTAAAAATACCAGGCAGATCTATGTGAAAGAATATAGTAGCCTCCAGCTCACCGCTCCTGCAAGTTCCGTGTTAAAGGATAAAGATGGTAATGTGGTGATCGCCATTTCTAAGTTGGGCAAAGGCAGTATTTTTGCTATTGGCGATCCATGGTTGTATAATGAATACACCGACGGCAGGAAATTACCGGCCGAATATGATAATTTCGATGCAGCAGCAGATCTGATCCAATGGATCTCTGAACAGATACGGTAACGTTTGCATAAATAAATAAGGTCAAAACAGGCCTTTGTTTACGATTATTCACTAGAATTGTTTAAGGTACATTTGTAAATTATACATGATATTAACTAAAGCCATTTTAAAAGATTTAGATAGCAGTAAAGTAGTTGTTCCGGCAGAAAGTTTATTTGGCCTTCCTGAAAAGGTATTGCAGTTTGGCACAGGCGTACTGTTAAGGGGCCTGCCGGATTATTTTATCGATAAAGCCAACAGGCAGGGGATTTTTAATGGCCGTGTGGTAGTGGTAAAGTCTACCGGCAATGGCGATACCTCGGATTTTGATACCCAGGATAGTTTATACACCATTGGCATACGGGGTATAAAAAACGGCAAAAATGTAGAAGAAAACATCATCTCTTCAGCCATATCAAGGGTGATCTCGGCAGAGAAAGACTGGTCTTATGTTCTAGAGTTTGCCAGGGATCCTGAACTTAAGATAATCATATCCAATACTACTGAAGTAGGTATCCAGCTGTTTCATGAGCCCGTAAAGGGATACCCTCCGACTTCATTTCCTGCCAAATTACTGGCAGTTTTGTATGAAAGATTTACTTCAATTAGAGAGTTACAAGGTGCTGGTTTGGTGATTGTTGCTACAGAGCTTATTCCTGATAACGGTAAAAAGCTGGAAAGTATCATTTACGAACTTGCTGCTTACAATCAGTTGGAAGAAGAGTTTGTTACCTGGGCAAAGGTTAACTGTACTTTTTGCAATTCATTGGTCGACCGCATTGTACCAGGTAAGCCTGATGCAGATCAACTGCACCAGCTAAAGAATGAATTGGGTTATGAAGATCAACTGCTGATCCTGGCAGAACCTTACAGCCTTTGGGCAGTTGAGGGAAATGAGGAAGTAGCCGGCGTTCTTAGTTTTATGAAAGCGGATGAGGGGATGATCGTTAAACCTGATATCGAAATATACCGTGAATTGAAAGTCCGACTGCTAAACGGTACACATAGCCTCAGTTCAGGAATAGCTTTTCTGTCTGGTGTAGAAACGGTACGTGATGGGATGTTTCAAACTGCGGTACATGACTATATTGTAGATGTGATGCGCAAGGAGATTGCACCCGCCATACCTTATCAGGTTACTTTGAAAGAAGCACTTGTTTTTTCCAATACGGTGATAGACCGCTTTTCTAATCCCCATATCAGGCATTTATGGCTCAATATTACTGTTCAATATACCATGAAAATGAAAATACGCATTTTACCGGTTTTGTTCAATTATCATTTGCTGTTTAACGAAATCCCTCCATTTATCACTTTTGGCTTTGCCGCCTTTCTGCATTTTATGCGTGTCCGCAGAGAGGAGTCTGGTCAATATTATGGTTATTATAACGGGCGGGAGTATGTAATCAATGACGATAGCGCAGCATATTTTTATCAGAAGACAAAGCAAGAAAACGAAGTTGATTACCCCGATGCGGTATTAAAGGATAGCCATTTATGGGGTGCTGATTTGATTGAATTGCAGGGTTTTATAGATGCTGTTAAAAAAGATTATAAGGATATCCTTGAAAAAGGAATTGAAATGGCAGTTCAGGATCTGATATCCCGTTCTGCTGTTGCTAATTGAAGACAATTATGGAAAAGAAGATATTGAAGGTTCATCCCAGGGATAATGTGCTGGTTGCATTGGTAGATCTGAAAAAGGGAGAGCCAATAGTTGATGAAAGCCAGGTCTATATCTTACAGGATAACGTACCGGCAAAACATAAATTTGTTATTCAGGACTTGCAGGCCGACGATCAGGTGATTATGTACGGTGTGTTAGTTGGTAAAACACAGGTTCCTGTTTCAAAAGGATCTTTACTCACTACTGCGAACCTAAAACATGCCGCTACGGGCTTCCATACAAGCCATGACCATCTAGGTTGGAATGTTCCTGATGTTTCTGCCTGGAAAAACAGAACTTTTAACGGCTTTCACCGCAGTGACGGCCAGGTGGGTACAGCCAATCACTGGCTAGTGATCCCAATGGTTTTTTGTGAGAACCGTAACCTGGATGTGATACAGGAGGCTTTACTAAATAACCTGGGTTATGGCAGAAATGAAACCTACCAGGCGCAGGCTAAAGAATTAATGGCGATGTACCAGAGTGGAAGCGGAGTGGATGAGATATTAAACGCACAGTTCATCCATACAGAACCGGAGGCAAAAAAGAACCGGCTGTTTCCAAATGTAGACGGCATTAAGTTTTTAACCCATAACGGAGGTTGCGGAGGTATACGTCAGGATTCTCAAACTTTATGCGGTTTACTGGCTGGTTACATTACGCATCCTAATGTAGCTGGGGCCACGGTTTTAAGCCTGGGCTGTCAGAATGCCCAGGTAAGTATTCTAAAAGAAGAAATAGAGAAAAGAAGTCCAGGTTTTGATAAACCGCTTTATATATTGGATCAGCAACAAATCGGTACGGAAGCCGATCTGTTATCTGCTGCTATCCGTCAGACTTTTGCGGGGCTGATACAGGCAAATGCCACTGTTCGGCAGCCGGCGCCCTTAAGTAAGCTTTGTATCGGTTTAGAATGCGGCGGGTCGGATGGTTTTTCTGGTTTATCCGCTAACCCTGCCATAGGTTATACTTCTGATCTGCTGGTGGCTTTGGGCGGTTCGGTTATTCTTGCAGAATTTCCCGAACTCTGCGGTGTGGAGCAAAATATCATCGACCGGTGTGTTGACCCCGCTGATGCTGACCGTTTCGCCTCACTGATCAAAACGTACAGCATCAGGGCTACTGAAGCCGGTTCCGGATTTGATATGAACCCCTCTCCGGGAAATATTAAAGACGGCCTTATTACTGATGCCATAAAATCTGCCGGAGCAGCAAAAAAGGGCGGCACATCACCTGTGGTAAATGTGTTGGATTATCCCGAAAAGGTAACTAAGCCAGGTTTAAACCTACTGTGTACCCCAGGCAATGATGTAGAATCTACCACGGCAGAAGTTGGATCAGGCGCAAATATTGTCCTGTTTACTACAGGTCTGGGTACCCCTACAGGTAATCCGATAGCACCGGTGGTAAAAATATCCACCAATACGGTCCTCTACAATAAGATGAATGATATTATCGACCTCGATACCGGTTCTATCATTGCCGGTGAGGAAACGATAGAACAAGCCGGTGCACGAATCCTGGATTATGTGATCGGCGTGGCCAGTGGTGAAACTACTGTAAGTGCCGTACGTCATATACAGGATGATTTTATTCCCTGGAAACGCGGTATTTCCTTATAAATTTAGATTATAACAATATGAAAGCATTTATAGACGACAATTTCCTACTGAGTAATCCAACTGCCGAGGTGTTATATCACCAGTATGCCAAAGAGATGCCTATTATAGATTACCATTGCCATCTTCCGCCAGATCAGATTGCTGAAGACAGCAATTTCGAGAACCTTACTCAGGTGTGGTTATCTGGCGACCATTACAAATGGAGGGCTATGCGTGCCAATGGTGTTGCCGAAGAGTATATTACAGGAAACAGGAGCGACTGGGAAAAGTTCGAGAAATGGGCAGAGACTGTTCCTTATACCTTGCGTAATCCATTGTATCACTGGACACATTTGGAACTTCGACGATATTTTGATGTATACGATATCCTGTCCCCGGAAACGGCAAAAAAGATCTATGATGAGTGTAATGCAAAACTGCAAACTCCTGAATATAGTGTGCGTAGCCTGCTCAAAAAAATGAAGGTAGTTACTGTGGCGACTACGGATGATCCGATTGACGATCTGAGCCATCACCAGCGGTTAAAAGCTGATGGTTTTGAAGTAAAAGTATTGCCTGCCTTCAGACCGGATAAGGCGATGAATGTGGACGACCTGGTTGCACTGAATGCTTATATCGCTAGACTGGAGAAGGTGCATGGCTCGGCAATTACGAATTACAGGGAATACCTGTATGCCCTGGAAAGAAGACACGATTATTTTGCCGCAAACGGATGTGTGCTTTCTGATCACGGTTTGGAGCAATTATATGCAGAGAATTATACAGAAGAAGAAGTAAGCGGCATCTTTGAGAAAATTACTGCTGGTGAAACTTTGACCAGACAAGAGGTCTTGCAGTTTAAATCTGCAATGCTGCATACTTTTGCTGTTTGGGACCATCATAAAAATTGGGTACAGCAATTTCATATTGGTGCGCTAAGAGATAACAATAGCAGGCTGCTGAAGAACCTGGGGCCTGATACCGGACTGGATTCTATCGGAGACTTTCAGCAGGGAACAGCCTTGTCTAAATTCCTGAACAGATTAGATAGTGGTGATCAATTGGCAAAGACGATTATCTATAACCTCAATCCCGCAGACAACGAGTTGATTGCCACGATGATTGGAAATTTTAATGACGGAACCGTTGCCGGTAAGATTCAATTTGGTGCTGCCTGGTGGTTCCTGGACCAGAAAGATGGCATGACAAAACAGATCAACGATTTGTCTAATATGGGACTGCTTAGTCGTTTCGTTGGGATGCTCACCGATTCAAGGAGTTTTCTTTCCTTTCCCAGACATGAATATTTCAGAAGAATATTGTGTAATTTATTAGGAGAAGATATTGAAAATGGCGAAATTCCGAACGATATCGCCTGGACGGGTAAAATTGTACAGGATATCTGTTATTATAATGCTAAATCGTATTTCAATTTCTAAAAGCCTGTATGAGTAAAGTTTTAAGTTTCGGAGAGTTGTTGTTGAGGATCTGCCCTGATTCGGCAGGTGGATGGTTAAAAGAAAATTCATTTCCTGTATATGTTGGAGGAGCAGAAGCTAATGTGGCGGCAGCATTGGCCTTATGGAAAATTCCATCGGCTTATATGACGGCTATTCCGGATAATTTTATTGCAAGGCAGCTGGTGGACTACCTGGATCAGCTAAATGTAGACACTAAAGCCATTCAATATGCGGGTGACAGGATCGGTTTGTATTTCCTGGATAAAGGAAAAGACCTCAAGCATGCAGGCGTGATCTATGACCGTCAATATTCTTCATTTTCTGAACTGGAAACTGGCACCATCAATTGGGATCACATATTCGAAGACATCAACTGGTTTCACTTTAGCGCAATCTGCCCGGCAATTAACCAGTCGGTTGCCGAAGTTTGTGAAGAAGCACTAAAAGCAGCTTCCGCCAGGAATATTACTATTTCTATCGATCTGAACTATCGTGCGAAGCTTTGGAAATATGGTAAGGAACCTGCAGAAATTCTTCCTGCTTTGGTACAATACTGTGATCTGGTAATGGGAAATGTATGGGCGGCAGAAAGAATGCTGGGTATAGCTGTAGCTGAAAATCTGGTTGAGGAACATGATAAAAGTGCATATCTACAGCAATCGCAGGTCACTTCAAAGGCAATACTGGAGCAATTTCCTAAATGTAAGTCTGTAGCGAATACTTTCCGTTTTGATCATGGGGATGGAATACAATATTACACTACCCTATATACCGATGAACAGCTGTTTATTTCTAAGGAATATCAGTCGGAGCTGATTGCAGGAAAAGTAGGCAGTGGAGATTGTTTTATGGCCGGGTTGATCTATGGCTTTTACAAGGAGCTTCCGGCACAGGAGATCGTAGATTTTGCAACTTCTGCTGCTTTTGCCAAGCTATTTACAGAGAGTGACTTTAACACAACCAAATTAGAAGAAATACAATCCATAGTTAGTAAGTATGAATCCTGAATAGAATTGTCAGCGATAAAATCAAATCATTTTATTCAAGCTAATTATCTATAGATATCTACTAAAATGAAACCTGCATGAGCTTACACCTCTCAATAATCGACAAGCTCATGCAAGCTTCATTACCTTTAAAAATCAATACATAAAAAAATGAAACCTGCATGAGCTTACACCTCTCAATAATCGACCAAGCTCATGCAAGCTTCATTACCTTTAAAAATCAATACATAAAAAAATGAAACCTGCATGAGCTTACAACTCTTAATAATTGACTAAGCTCATGCAAGCTTCATTACCTTTAAAAATCAATATATAAAAAATGAAAACTAAAAAAGATTCTCTAAAAGTAATTACAGATCAGGGCTTATTACCGCTGTTCTTTTATGAAGACGCAGCCGTAAGCCTGGAAGTGGTACGTACTTTATACCGCGCAGGCATTCGCGTGTTAGAATATACCAACAGGGGGCCTGCCGCACTGGAGAATTTTAAGATCCTGATTGATGCTGTGAACATTGAAATGCCCGATCTGCACCTGGGAATCGGCACGGTTAAAAACACAAATGAAGCTACCGATTTTCTTAAATCAGGGGCACATTTTCTAGTAAGCCCGGTGGTCAATGTAGAAGTAGGTAAAATGGTGCATGAAGCAGGTTTGCTCTGGATTCCCGGCTGTTTTACGCCAACGGAGATCAATACCGCTATTCAGCATGGAGCTGACCTGATCAAACTGTTCCCTGCAAATTTATTGGGCCCGGCCTTTATGTCTGCTATCAGGGACCTTTTTCCCGGGCAGCTCTTTATCCCAACTGGCGGAGTAGAAATTGCTGCGGATAATATCGGTGAGTGGTTTAAATCTGGTGTTTGTGCCGTAGGTATGGGTAGTAAAATGATCAGTAAAGAAATACTGACCGGCAGGGATTATGATACATTATTCAATTTAACACAAAAAACCTTGAAAATAATCAATGAAACGCGGCTGAGTTAAACCATAACCCAGCCCACCAAACCAAATATAAACCAATATAAACTGATGAAAGAAAACAAAATGAGCAATTATCGCTGGACTATCTGTGCGCTATTGTTTTTTGCGACTACGGTTAATTATCTTGACAGGCAGGTACTGAGTTTGCTGCATCCGCTGCTGGAAAAGCAATTCAACTGGACCAATAGCGATTATGCCAACATTACCTCAGCCTTTCAGTTAATCTACGCTATATCAATGCTTTTCGCGGGCAGGATCGTAGATAAGCTGGGTACAAAATGGGGTTATGCTATTTCTTTAATTATCTGGTCGGCAGGGGCGGTAATGCATGCTGCGGCCATTCCTGTAGGACAAAGTTTAGTCGCTGTATTAGGTTGGGCCGGGCTGGGCTTAATTCCCGTTTCGGTATTGGGCTTTATTGCCTCCCGTGCCGTACTGGGTTTTGGTGAAGCAGGTAACTTCCCGGCAGCCATCAAAGCTACTGCAGAATACTTCCCTAAAAAAGAACGTGCTTTCGCTACCGGTATCTTTAATTCCGGTGCTAATATAGGCGCAATTCTGGCTCCGCTTACTGTCCCATGGATTGCTGAAAAGTGGGGATGGGAGAGTACCTTCCTGATCGTTGGCGCAGCAGGACTGATCTGGCTGTTCTTTTGGTTTATGTTTTATGCTCCTCCTGAAAAACAAAAGAATATCTCGGCTTCAGAACTGGCTTATATTAATAGCGACAGATTACATCACGACGGCATTGTTGAGGTCGAAGATGCAGAAAAGGTATCCTGGTTCCGCTTGCTGGGTTACCAGCAAACCTGGGCATTTGCTTTTGGTAAGTTTATGACAGATGGCGTATGGTGGTTTTTTCTTTTCTGGCTGCCTTCTTATTTAAAAGTCCAGTACAATATGGAAGGAACTTCCATAATGATCCCCCTAACGGTATTGTACAGTATGACTATGATTGGCAGTATTGGCGGTGGATGGTTCCCTGTTCACTTTATGAAAAAAGGATTAACTCCTTACGATGCCAGGATGAAGGCAATGCTCGTTATCGCTCTTTTTCCACTACTGGTACTCGCGGCACAGCCACTAGGGCATTTTACCTTCTGGGTTCCTGTAGTTTTGATTGGCATTGGAGCGTCCGCACATCAGGCCTGGTCGGCCAATATTTTTACTACGGTTTCTGACATGTTCCCCAAAAAAGCAATAGGTAGCATTATTGGTATAGGTGGCATGGCCGGAGGGATTGGAGGAGTGTTGGTTTCCAAGATAAGCGGTAACCTGTTTGATTATTATAAATCATTGGGACACACCGCAACGGGTTATACCATTGTATTTAGCTTTTGCGCGGTAGCTTACCTGATTGCATGGGTGGTGATGAAGATCCTGGTGCCTAAATACAAACCAATTACTGATCTGTAATCAATTTGCTCACCCGATTTCTATTTCGAAAAAGAACTACAAATGAGAAAGGCTTTATCCTTTCTGTCGCAATGAAGACGGAAAGGATAAAGCCTTTTTAACAATTACCCGCACAGCTACCTGCTTTTTTTATATCGCTCTTTTTTCGAGGATCAGGATATTATCAATATTTTTCTTTTTCGAGTTATTCAGGATCACATTGTACTTACTCAAAAATCCTGTTCCAATAACATCTCTTGGAGAAGCAGAACTTAAGATTACTTTTTGATTTTTCAATACGATACCGTTAAAGCGGATCATAGGGATTTTCACCTCATAAATCACATCAACTGTTTTACGGCCGTGGATAATAGAGGTTACTGTATTCACAGGCTGAAGATCATACTTCATGATCAGGTGACGGCCCAAATCACTGTCGGCATTAATTTCAAAATTACTTCCCGATCCCAGATCAAGCGCAAAAATACCTTTAAAACCATCCATTTCAACAGGTGCTTTAGGATAAGAATCGTTTTTATAACGGATAGTTGTATAAGTTTTATACGGTTCAAATGGTGTTTTAGAGATGGATAATAGGTCTTTATCATTATCTATCTTCCAGTTATAGGGCTGAAGCATCATGGTTCCTGTAGAACCGGTAGCGATGCTGTCCGGAAAAGAATAGTTTACTATACTTTCCTCGTTACGGAATTTAAGGTTCCCAATTCTGATCTTTGGCATATTAAAGATCAGTCTTTTTTGCTCCTGTCCTTCTGCATCAGTGAGCGTAATGCCTTGTCCACTGTAAGATAAAGCATTTGTTTTCATGAAATAGGGAGTAACCCTTAAAGTTTTAGAATAGGTTCCCAACAACAGGGTAAGACTATCCCTTCCAATCTTTACAGGAATAAAGATCCTGTTGTACTTGTCCTTTTTAAAGTGGATCTTAGTGACATCAGTAGACTGTGCCTGTACATTTTGTACAGACATACTTCCTGCAAGACCGAGGAGAACCAGGGTAAAAACGGATTTCAAAGTTCTCTTAACTAACAAATTTTGGGTGTTCATATTTTTTGAATTTACAGGTACTAATTTAATCAAATTAACAGAATAAAATCACCTTTAAACAAATCATGAAATATAATGTTTATGATAAAATAATTCTTTATGTCGACCTGGATAAAACGCTCCCTTCAAATCTTTATTTCATTAATTTTACTGGTCATCGTTATTTTTCTTGGATTGGCATTCTACGTGAATATCCATAAAAAAACACTGCTGGTATCGATCACTAAAGAGCTGAATAAAAACTTAAACGGCAGCCTGACCGTTGGCAGCATGGAGCCCACATTTCTTCAGGGGTTCCCGGGGGTTTCTATTTCGCTGAAGAACGTAGAGATCAAAGATAGTTTATGGAAAGTGCACCACCATTCACTGTTAACAGCTAAAGACCTGGATGTAGCTGTGAATACCATGGCCCTGTTAAGAGGGACTATTGACATCAGGAAGGTTTCTATCAATGATGCATCCATCTATCTCTATACAGATAGTAACGGTTATAGCAATTCTTCCATTTTAAAAAAGAAACCTGCCCCGGTTTCAAAGGAAAAAAGAACCTCCCCGGCAGAGATTAGTCTTTTTGAGCTGAATAATGTCCGCTTTATCCTGGATAACAGGAAGGGCAATAAGTTATTTTTGTTTGCCATACAGGATTTTAGCGGTAAAGTAGATTACCCTTCTTCCGGATGGAAAGCTGCGGTTAACCTGAATGTACTGGTGAGAAGCCTGGCTTTTAACACCAAAAACGGAAGTTTTGCCAAAGACAAATTTATCAAGGGAAAAATGGATGTCGGTTATGATAAAGAAACTGGTGTAATTGAGGTTAAACCTGCCAAATTAGCTATTGGAGACGATCCTTTTATTATCGGGGCCACTTTTAACATCGCTAAAGATCCAACAGAGTTTACCATTAACATAGAAGCGCGAAATATTTTATGGCGCAATGCCTCTGCATTGCTGGCGCATAACATATCCCTGAGCCTGAATATGTTCAACATGGATAGGCCAATAGCAGCAAAGTGTATCATTAAAGGTGATATGGGAGGAGGAGGGGATCCTTCAATTTTCGTAAATGCTTCCATAAAAAACAACAGGCTCAGCTTTCCGGGCGGAGTGGTTGACAACTGTAGTTTTGCAGGAGTATACACCAATAATTTTATCAATGGAAAAGGTTTTACCGATGATAACTCTGCCATTAAATTATACCGCTTTTCGGCCAGTTATAAGGACATTCCTTTTACTATTGATACTGCTTTTCTCCGCAATATGAATACCCCGCTGGTGATGGGTACCTTTAACGCTAAATTTGATGTCTCCAGGTTCAATAATATTTTGGGGAATGACTTGCTTAAATTCACCAGGGGCACAGCAACCCTGCAATTACACTACCAGGCGGAAATAGCAAAGTTACAGCTGATCAAACCGAAGATCACGGGAATCATTTCCGTTAAAAATTCTGATGTAAGTTATGTACCCAGGAATGTGAATTTTAAAAACACATCAGTAACGCTTGATTTTAGGGGTGCAGACCTGCTGATTAAAGACATTAGACTGGAGAGCGGCAGGAGCGTTGTTTTTATGGAGGGAAGTATAAAAAACTTCATGAATGTATATTATACAGATCCGGAGAAAGCTGTGATCAGCTGGAAAATGCGAAGCCCTGATCTGTATCTGGGTGAATTTATCGGCTTTCTGGGTTTAAGGAAAGACAGAAAAGTAATGAAGTCGAAAAACAAATCGTCCAGCTTTGCCGATCAGTTCAATACCATGCTGGAAAAAGGAGAAGCTGAGATCAATATCCGCGTTGATAAAGTCCATTACAACCGGTTTTTTGGAACAGATGCCAAGGCGGACATTTTCCTTACCAGGGAGGGCTTAAGCCTGAAAAACGTAAGCATGAAAAACGCCGGCGGATCTATCAGCATGAATGGAAATATTGGTCAGACGGATAAATTGAGCAAGTTTAATTTAAATGCTGTGGTTTCGAATACCAGTATCAGGGACTTTTTTTATGCATTTGATAATTTCGGACTGAAAAGTTTGACCTATAAAAACCTGAGAGGTCAGCTTTCTGCGAAAGCGAAGGTCACGGGAAATATTACCGATCAGGGAAAAGTTATTTCCCATTCTATTGATGGTACACTGTCATTTGAACTTAAAAACGGTGCGCTTGATGACTTTGAATCCTTTAAAAGTGTGGGGAAATTTGCCTTTCCTTTCAGGGACCTCAATCACATTACACTTAATGATCTGAAGGGGAATTTTATACTGAACGGTGAGAAAATCACGATTGATCCCATGCAGATCAGTTCCAGTGTGCTGAATATGGATATTGCAGGGGTTTATTCCCTGGGTAAAGGAACCAACATTTTACTGGACATTCCTCTAAGGAACCCTAAAAAGGATGCGGATATCGCCGACAAACAGGAGGTGAATGACAGAAGAATGAAAGGTATAGTGGTACACGTCCAGGCTATTGATGGTGATAATGGCAAGATTAAATTTAAGCTGCTCCGCAACAAAGATAAATTCCTGGGCCTTTAAGCTATTGGATCAGGGCTGCAGGCGCTCAAATTCGTCACCAATCATAAAAATTAGGTCTTCATCAATGTCTACTTCATCATTGGTCACCCACATATCGTCTTCTTCAGAAAGGAAGATCTCAAACTTTT
This sequence comes from Pedobacter sp. L105, assembly GCF_009765875.1. Classification (GTDB taxonomy): domain Bacteria; phylum Bacteroidota; class Bacteroidia; order Sphingobacteriales; family Sphingobacteriaceae; genus Pedobacter. The sequence goes on along the minus strand of NZ_LMUP01000005.1, from coordinate 100,702 downwards.
TGTGTCCCGGGATTTCTGCGAAAAAAATAATTTCATCTCCATCTTCGGTCTCTGTTACCACTACAGGGATATTTTCGCCTTCAAAAGTTACCGTAAATTCTGTTTTTAAATCAGCCATGATTCAAATATATCAAAATTCATAAAATTGGCCGTCTTTTTGTTATTTTGGAATAAATAGCCATTTAGTTGCTATAATTAGAATATTGAGGTCGTACAATGAATCAAAAAAAATCTAAATCGCTCCCTGATCCAACAATTGGCTTACTGCAAAAATCGCCTACTGGCATCAGTGGTCTGGATGAAATTACAAGAGGGGGATTACCCCTTGGAAGGCCTACACTGATCTGTGGAAGCGCCGGATGTGGCAAAACGCTGATGTCTATCGAGTACATCATGAGGGGTGCACTGGAATTTAATGAACCAGGTGTGTTCATGGCTTTTGAAGAAAAGGCAGAAGAGCTGGCTTTAAATGTAGCCTCTTTGGGATTTGATCTGGAACAGCTAATTAAAGATCAGCTGGTTAGAGTGGATCATGTACACATTGAGCGTAGTGAAATTGAAGAAACAGGAGAATATGACCTGGATGGGCTCTTTATCCGTTTGGGTTATGCGATAGATAGCATAGGCGCGAAACGTGTGGTATTGGACACAATAGAGAACCTGTTCTCAGGATTAAGTAATGAAAATATTCTCCGTTCAGAGCTGCGAAGGCTTTTTCAATGGTTAAAAGAAAAAGGGGTAACAGCGATCATTACCGGAGAACGCGGGGAAAGTTCGCTCACCAGACAGGGACTGGAAGAATATGTTTCTGACTGCGTGATCTTGCTTGATCACAGGATTACCAATCAGATCTCCACACGCCTGTTGCGTATTGTAAAATACAGGGGGTCTATGCATGGAACCAACGAATATCCTTTTTTAATTGATGAAGAAGGAATATCCGTTTTACCAGTTACTTCCCTGCAGCTGGACACTGAGGTTTCCACCGACACGCTGACTTCCGGAATTGCTACTCTCGACCGGATGTTAGGGGGTAAAGGTTTTTATAAAGGCAGCAGTATACTGGTGTCTGGTACAGCAGGTACAGGTAAAACCAGTATTGCGGCCAGTTTTGCCAACGCCGCCTGCCTGGAAAAAAAGAGATGTATGTACTTTGCTTTTGAAGAGTCGCCAAGTCAGATCATCAGGAATATGTTATCCATTGGAATAGACCTTAGGGGTCCCATAAAAGATGGCTTTCTGGAATTTCATGCCTCCAGACCAACGCTTCACGGTTTGGAAATGCACCTGGTTTCCATTCATAAAAAAATAAAGAGATTTAAACCTGATGTGGTTATACTTGATCCTATCACTAACCTGATCACTGTTGGTTCGGTAAGTGAGGTGAAAGCTATGCTGATCAGGCTGGTAGATTTTCTTCAAAATGAGAAAATCACGGTGATGTTCACTGCCCTTGCATTAAATAACACTGTAAATGAGCAAACAGATGAAGGTATTTCTTCACTGGTTGACGCCTGGCTGCTGATCCGCGATATAGAAAATAACGGAGAGCGCAACAGGGGCCTGTACGTAATGAAGTCCAGAGGTATGGGGCACTCCAACCAGGTCAGGGAGTTTATTATTACTTCCCAAGGACTGAATTTGGTAGACGTTTATTTGGGGCCTGATGGAGTTTTAACCGGATCGGCAAGAGAGGCACACATTTTGCGTGAAGAAACCGGGTTGGCCTTGCAGGATCAGGCAATCAGTAGAAAGGACCGGGAGATCTCCAGGAAACGCAAAGTTTTGGAAGCAAAAATTGCGGGTCTGCAAACAGAATTTGAATCCGTAGAAGAAGAATTGAATAAAGTTTATCTTGAAGAAGAATTAAAAGCCGAAATACAAAATAAAACGCGTCAGGAACTGACGGAAAGGCGAATCGGAAAAGAAGCTAAAAATAAAGTACAATCACCGGTAGCTAAAAAGAAATAAAATGGGCGAAGCAGAACAAACATGGGAACTTAGGCTTTACATCGCAGGAAAAACACCTAAATCTGTAAGTGCATTAAATAACCTGAATAAATATTGTGAAGAGCACTTACAAGGGAAATATAAAATAGAAGTTATCGATCTGTTGCTTCATCCTCAATTGGCTGAAGGTGATCAGATCTTCGCTGTTCCCACCCTGGTGAGGAAAGTGCCTGTACCGATACGTAAAATTATTGGTGACCTCAGTAATGAGGAAAAGGTTTTGGTAGGATTGAATATTAGGCCTTTAGTAAAAATTTAAGGTGGAGTCTGCATTAGAATACCACCTGGAGCTTTACATTACCGGAACTTCGCCTAATTCAGTAAGGGCTATCAATAATGTGAAGTCTATTTGTGAAGAGTATTTGAAAGGAAATTATGAACTGAAAATATTTGACGTTTATCAATTACCTGAGATCGCTCAGCGGGAACAGATCATTGCCTTACCTACCCTGATTAAAAAGAACCCTTCACCACAGAGAAGACTGGTTGGCGATATGTCTGATACGGCTAAAGTTTTGCGTGGATTGGGAATAGTAATTAATGATTAAGAATGGATGCGCAAAAAACACAATCGACACTAGAAGCGGAAATCAATGAATTGCGCTTGCAATTGGAAGAAGCTACAGATACCATTGAGGCAATCAGAACGGGTATGGTGGATGCTTTTGTGGTTCACGGCGAGGATGGCCATCAGTTATATACGCTTAAAACAGCCGACCAAACTTATCGTGTACTAATCGAAAAAATGGGCGAGGGGGCCATTACGCTTAATAAGGAAGGGCTGATCCTTTATAGTAACACGCGTTTTGCTGAAATGGCGGGTACATCGCTGGATAAAGTAATAGGGAGGCACTTTAATGAATTCATCTATGGCTATTCAGCGGATAAGATCAAAGAAATTAGTAATAATAGCGGATTAACGGATTATAAAACGGAAGAGGTTTTGTACCGCATAGGCGCTCCATCCATGTCGGTATTGTTATCCATCACCAATCTTAATCTGGAAGAAGGGACCGTATTGAGCATTTTGCTCACCGATCTTACCGCGCAAAAGGAAACGCAGCGTGTGCTGAGATCAAAAAATAACGAACTCGAAGCAGCCAAAAATGAAGCACTAAAACTAAATGACGAGTTGGAAGATACCGTTGCCAAGAGAACAAAAGATCTTTCTGTAAGCCGGGAGCATTTTATTTTAATGGCGAACAATATTCCCCAGATCACTTGGACAAATTTGCCTGGCGGACAATTCAATTTTTTCAACCAGCGCTGGTATGACTATACAGGACTGTCTTTTGATGAAACTTTTGAACAGGCCTGGACCAACGTGATCCATCCTGATGATCTTTCTGCCACGCGTAAAAAGTTTGCTCAAAGTATGGCCACAGGTGAAATATTTGAGATGGAAAACCGCTATAAAAGAAATGACGGGGTATATCGATGGTACCTGAACAGAAGTATTCCGTTAAAGAATGAAGCGAGGGAACTGTTGTTCTGGGTAGGTACGGCTACAGACATTGACGATCAGCGCAAAGCGATAGAAAAGAAGGATGAGTTTATCGGCATTGCCAGCCACGAGCTTAAAACTCCATTAACAAGTTTAAAGGCTTATCTTCAGTTAATGTCAAATTACAAAAAAGAGACCGTTCCTCCTCAGGTTAAAAATTTCATTGTTAAAGCCGAAGGTTCGCTGGGCAAACTGCAAAACCTGGTTAACGACCTTTTAGATGTAAGTAAGATACAGGCTGGCAAGCTCCATTTTAGCATGGTACCTTTGAACATCAATCAATTAATCAATACCTGTGTAGAAAATGCAACATACATGTTCCCCGATTATAATATCAGCTATAAAGCAGGAGAAGATTATCAGGTAAAAGGTAGTGCAGAAAGATTGGAACAGGTATTGATGAACCTGATTAATAACGCAGTGAAATATTCTCCTTTACATAAGGATATCCTCATCTCTGTTGAACAGGAGGAGCAGGATGTAAAGATTTCGGTTACAGACTTTGGTATTGGTCTTTCTCCCGGACAGCAGGAAAAGATATTTGAACGTTTTTACCGTGTGGATGATAAGAACTTTATGGCCAGCGGTCTGGGCATGGGATTATATATTTCCATGGAAATCATTAACAACCATAAAGGCAGGATGGGTGTAAATAGTAAAATTAATAAAGGCTCAACCTTTTACGTTTTATTACCTTTGCTTTCATGAAATATAGCCTAACTTTTCTTTTTTGTCTTTGCGCTTTATTCAGCAGTGCGCAGAACCTGGAACTGAATCAGCTCAAATCTTTTATTTTTAAGCCAGCTATTGAAGTGACAGACACCCTGCAGAAAAAAGGATGGGTAGTTAGACCAGAGTTATCAGGTAAAAAACTAAATCAGTTATACCAGACGTTCTCGTTTGGCCACCTGAAAAAAGAAAAGGCAAAAGCCAGGGCTTGGTTCAGGATCCACGCAGATAACGGTATTGTGAATCAAATGTATTATCAGGTACCGGGTTTAAAAGAATATACTCTTCTTTTAGAAGAGATAAAAAAAACTGCTACGGAACGTAAAAACGAACAAAGCATTGAAGACAATAAGCTGAGTACCTATTATATTGCCGATGGCTATGTTTTCGAGACTACTGTTGCCGCAGATAGTTATACCATCATGGTGATGACCGACAGGGCATTTTAAAAATATCTGTGAGTTAACTCCTGTAATCGGGATATGTAACCTGTTCAGTGTGGATGTGCCATAATGAGCAAAAAATCTTTTGTATGTTTGCGTAATGGCTTCTCGTTACTTATCCCTTTTTGATTTTTCACAAAAGGTAAATTACAAAACAGAAATTCTTGCAGGACTGACGGTGGCAATGACCATGATGCCGGAATCACTTTCCTTTGCTATTCTGGGTGGCTTTCCACCATTGGCTGGTTTATACGCCGCTTTTATTATGGGGATTGTAACCTCTATATTTGGGGGCAGGCCGGGATTGATTTCTGGCGGCGCAGGAGCTGTAGTGGTGGTATTGATTGCGCTGATGAAATCTAACGGTTTGGAATATGTTTTTGCTGCCGTTGCACTGGCAGGTATCATTCAAATCCTGATCGGGCTTTTTAAGCTGGGCAAATTCATTCGTCTAGTACCTCAGCCCGTGATGTACGGATTTGTAAACGGCCTGGCGGTGATCATTTTTATGGCACAGCTGGAACAATTTAAAACTATTGTTAATGGTAAACTGACCTGGATGTCTGGCACCCCATTGCTCATTATGAGCGGATTGGTGGCTTTAACGATTGTGATTGTAGTTCTATTGCCCCGTTTTACCAAAGCCGTGCCGTCTTCATTAATAGCTATTATAGTTGTCTTTTTGGTTGTGCTCGGTTTCCATATCGATACGCGGACGGTAAAAGATATTGCATCTGTAAGCGGAGGTTTTCCGCCTTTTCATATTCCGCGCATACCCTTCACCATTGAAACCTTAAAGATCATTTTTCCTTATGCACTGATTATGGCCGGTGTTGGTTTAACCGAGGGATTGCTGACGCTAAACCTGGTAGATGAAATGACCGCCAGCAGGGGCAACAGCAACAGAGAGTGTATCGCCCAGGGCAGTGCCAACATCCTCAACGGATTCTTCTTCGGTATGGGTGGATGTCCTATGATTGCGCAAACACTGGTTAATCTTTCTGCGGGAGCAAGGGCAAGATTATCAGGGATAATTGCATCGTTAACCATACTGCTCATTATCCTGTTTGGGTCATCCATTATAGAAAAGGTTCCTATGGCAGCTTTAACCGGCGTTATGATCATGGTGGCAATAGGAACGTTTGAATGGCTGAGTTTCAGGATCATCAATAAAATGCCCCGGCAGGATATTTTTGTCGGTATTCTGGTTGCTGTAATTACGGTATGGCTGCATAACCTGGCTTTAGCTGTATTGATTGGTGTGATTATCTCTGCATTGGTTTTTGCCTGGGAAAGCGCAAAGCAGATCAGGGCGAACAAATATTTGGATGCCAAAGGAGTAAAACATTATGAAATTTACGGACCGCTGTTCTTTGGTTCCATAACTGCATTTAATGAGAAATTTGATGTGCTGAATGATCCTGAAGAAGTAATTATAGACTTTAAAGACAGTAGGGTAGCAGATATGTCGGCCATTGATGCTTTAAATAAACTTACCGACCGCTATAAGCAGGCCGGTAAGAGATTACATTTGTACCATCTCAGTGATGATTGTAAAACATTGTTGAAAAATGCAGAGGATGTGATTGAAGTCAATTATTAATTGATCTCTACCAGAGCAGTATTGTCATCAGTATTGCGGTCAATCATTTTAAATACAGGGTCAACCCCTGCACGTACCGGTTTATCTTTCATTTTTACAGTGAGAGTGTTTTTTTATTTCGTAAACTTTTCGCGTTTTAAATACATTAGTTTCTCTTTGCCTTTAACCATTGAAAATACACCGATATCAAAATAATCTCTAACTGGGGTAGTTTTTTTTCATTTCCGAAACAAATTTGTTTTATGCAGCAGTGAGGTTACCAGTTCTTTTCTTTCTTTCCTGTTCCCAATTCCTTTTAATACAGCGAGATGGTCCAGCAGGTCTTCTGCTGATATTTTTGGGTACACACCAAATTCCTGCGGTAGGTAACCCAGTGTTTTCCTCACTTCTTCTTTATCGCGGAGTACATTAAGGACACCCAACTGTATAGATCCGGAATCAGGTTCCTGTAGGGTTGATATGGTACGCATCAGGCTTGATTTTCCTGCCCCATTAGGACCTAAAAGGACAAACATTCCAGAGTTGATCGTTAAGTTGATGTCTTTGAGCGCGTGAACGCCATTGGAATAAGTTTTAGATAAATGCTGGATGATAAGTTGCATAGACAGAGCGTTTTGGTCTAAGCAAGTTATTGTTTATTTCGTAATTTAACTAAACAATTTAAAGAAATGGTAAGGAAAGTATATGTAATTGATGCTATTGTCTACCGATTTTGGAAAATTGATCTTATTGGATAATTAACAATAATCAGCTGTTAAATTATATATTCAAATTCAGTTTGAAATCTGCCTGATAGAGGCTGAATTTATATTTCAACACTCTTTGTGCCATTTTGATCCGAGTTTTAACCATGTCTACAGGGATTTCAAGGATATAGGCGATTTCATGGTGTTTAAATCCTTCCGTGTGTTTAATAAACGGCCTGAAAAATTCATTTTCTAATTCAGCTGTGTTTAATAAATCCTGGTCTGATGAAAAAATAGAATTGTTCATAAAAACGAAATGGATAAGTGCTGATCAGCTGCATGCAATTGTTGTACCATACTTCAGTAAAAGGTATACGTATGCGGTTGCTAAATAGATTTTTCAATGTTTATATCATCTAAAAACTGGACTAACACTATTTTGATAAGTTTGTCAGTATTTTGTTTGTCGTGACTTTGCTGATACGTAATGAGGAATTAAATACACGAAGAAATTGTGTACACGTTGCTAAGGTTTCCCTATCCGGATCCACTTTCTGGACTGACTCACAAAACCGATGGTCACTTTTATATTAATCGTATCTTTATCCTGTATCAGCAGCTCTGCATCTTCTTCTTTATCTGTTGAAGGAATATAGAATTTTCCCGTATATCCGTATTTTGTAGCTACAAAATCCCTAAGGATCATCGTGCCTGTTTTTATTTTATGTTCATCTTTAGAAGAGGTGATCTCCCCGTAATAACGATTTTCTTTTTTATAGATCTCCATTGAGCGGTCGCCAGGTTCGTTTTTCCAGCTTCCCAGGATCGCATCAGGATTAAAAGAACTAAAAGCACAGGTAAACAAACAAATGCATAGGGCTAAGCAGCTGAGGAATTTCACTGATTTTTTCATAAAATTTTAATACCAGTATTTTTTTGTCATCATTGACCAAATCAAGAGCCCTGATAAGACTAAAGTATCCTGAAAAGGTTTGTGCGCTATTTGTAACTTAATTATAGCGAAAGATGATGATTGTAAAACCTGAAATAGATTAAAATTCAGTGAAGCAGACAAATCTGGCGGTAAACAGGACATAAAAGCAACTCACGGCCATTGAGCACAAGTCCATCGGGGAGCGCATAGCTATTATGAAAAAAGGATGAGTAATACGGCTTTTTTTAAAGATGATTAAGCCAGGCTCAGGATGATCATTAGTTTGTTAAGGAAGTCCCTCAAACTTGCAAAAGAGGTGAGCAATTGGTTTTGTACGGTTTTTATAGATATACCCAACATTACACTAATTTCCCGGGTACTGTATTCCTCCATATACTTTAAGCGGAAAATCTCGGCCCGTTTAGCGGGCTGCATAGCCAGCCATATGGCAATACAGCCTTTAAGGTCTTTCAAATTTAATAGCGAATCTGCCTGTAAATGTGATAGTGCCATATGTTCCAGAGGTTCTTCGAACTGTGGTGTTGATTTCCCTTTTTTATAATTGCTGTAAACCTGGTAGCGTACCGCTATCAGCAGGTAAGGGTATAGGTTGTCAATTTCCTTTACTTCTCTTTTTTGCCATAGATCTGTGAAAACATCCTGTACAATTTCCTCAACAATTTCCATTCTTTTCAATCGCTTGAATGTTTCATTATAGAGCTTTTTCCAGTATCTTTCATAAATCTCATCAAATGCGATTTTATCGCCCAGCTTAAATGAAATGACTAGCTCAGCATCGGTGAATTTTCGGTATGAAGTCAACTTTGGTAATGTTGTTAAATGGTTAATAATCTTCTTAAATACAGCAGTATTTATAACAATTATATAAAAAAATAATATTAAAATCTATTGCTTTTTTTCTGGAAATGCCGTAATTTTTTGCTAAAAGCATTTAATTATCCGCACATGCGGATAATTTTTTTAAATAATTGGTTTTGAAAATTACATTGATCTATAAAAACCGGGACCAGCTATAAATCATGTTACTACTGATCAGGAGGAAAGGGACGCTCGCACAGATCTTCAATTATCAATACTATTTATATATTAGGGCTTTATTTCTTTCCCTTACACAGATTAAGTTATTTAACCGCTCACACAAAAATGGAATTATCCAGCAATAGATTTATTACCCTTGATATTTTTCGGGGAATGACCATATGTTTTATGATCATTGTGAACTCCCCGGGTTCCGGGGCGGTACAATGGGCTCCGCTGGACCATGCCCTTTGGTTTGGCTTTACGCCAACCGATCTCGTTTTTCCTTCTTTTCTTTTTGCAGTAGGCAACGCTTTAAGTTTTTCAAAAAAGAAATTTGAAAGTGACGGCGCTTTTTTGAGCAAGATATTTAGGCGCACAGTGATCATTTTCATGTTGGGCTATTTGTTGTCGTGGTTTCCTTTTATGCACAGGGAAGAAGGAAGCTGGGCATTTAACGCTATTAGTCATACCCGGATTTTGGGTGTTTTACAGCGTATAGCTTTATGTTATTTCTTCGGCTCTTTAATTGTGCATTACTGTTCCAAAAAGACAGCAGTAATTATTTCTGTTTTCCTTTTATTAGGGTATTGGGCATTTCTATTGCTATTTGGGCAACCCGGGCTGGAATATACCATGATGGGCAATGCCAGTAACCTGCTCGATGTTTTTCTTTTAGGCACAGACCATCTGTATAATCAGCATGGCCACGCACCGGCTTTTGATCCGGAAGGAATCTTAAGTACTTTACCAAGTATAGTCAATGTTATTGGAGGATACCTGGCAGGGGCTTATATCCAGCATAAAGGTAGAAATTATGAATCTGTAGCTAATTTGCTCTTATATGGTGTGTTGCTGATAGGCATTGCTCTATTTTGGGGGCAATTCTTTCCGATCGCCAAAAAATTATGGACCAGTCCTTTTTCTTTACTGACTATTGGCTTAGATATGGTAATCATTGGTATTTTAATTTATGCCGTAGAACTGAAAAAGATAAACTGGGGAACCCGCTTTCTATTGGTGTTTGGCGTAAATTCGCTGGCTATCTACCTGCTTTCGGAATTGATACTGATCTGTATGGAACTGATTTGGATACAGCCTCACGTAAGTCTTTATAATTGGATAAATGCGGTTTTTTATCAGCGGATTTTCCCGGGTGCATTCGGTACACTGGTTTTTGCTATTTGTTTTATGCTGCTTTGCTGGCTGTTAGGATATGTAATGGATAAGAGAAAAATCTATATAAAAATATAGCTACAGTGATTAATTAATTAGCTCCTTTTATTGATTTTTGCTAAATTTGAATAGCATTATAGCGTATAAAAAGACAGATTGATATGGGGTTGTTCGATATTTTTAAAAAGACTGAAACGGAAAAATCAGTAAAGCCTGCCGAAGTTGTTCAGGCAGAGCCTATTGCTGACTCAGCGAATAAAGATCAATTGAACAATTATGCAGGCGACCTGGAAAAAACAGCGCTCATCGAAACATTGCTCAATCAACCTGCAGCACTTCGCGATGCAGAATGGGCAGGAAATTTTTTATCCAATCTTCCTTTAGCCAGCTTTCGTTGTGGTACTCCGCAGGTAATAGCGGGGCCTGATGGTTTTCCTTATTTCCAGTTGTTTGTACCTGCGCCAGGTGAAGAATTTCAATCTTTTGTCATTGATCAAATGGTGCCAGACTTCCTGATCAAAAGAGGTTATGGCATTGTGATTAATCCCGGAACCGGTCAGCCCGACTGGATACTCAGCTACGGCGATATTTTAAATTACTATTTGAACGGCAGTTTCTTTAAACCGGAAAGCCCTTTTGGCAATATCAATATTCCCGAAGAACTTTCTAAAGGAGAAGAGATTACCATTGGACAGCCCTCAGAGTTTGTTCTTCCAGTGCCAAGCAGGAAATTATTAAGGGAGTTTTTTGAACTGAACGGGATAGAAAATCCAAAGGTCTTGTTGATGATTCGTAAGAATGGGGAAGAAGTAAGTCAGGATCTTGCCTTTAACATTACCCCTGAGTTTTTTGAATCAGAAACCCATTATAAAAATATGATGCAAACGGTAACGTGGTACCTTCCCCGTCACTATTCTATTCTTGGGCTGCAGGATGAAAATGTAGAGAATGGCTTTATGCCTTTGTAGTTAGCCAATTTTTTCCTTCGGTAAAACGGGTAACCAGCATCGCGGCAACGGTATCACCTGTAGAATTTAGCAGGGTAGCCATAGGGTCTACTAAAGTGCCTATGATCATAGCAGGCGGCAATGCTTCGGGTGGAAAACCATAAGCAGAGATAAACAGCAGCTCTCCAACATATCCTCCGTTAGGGATTCCTCCTTCTACAATACTTACCAGTACAGTCATGCCCAGGGCCAGCGCTATGGTTTCTACACTGTCAAAACCTTTACCGAAAAGGGCAAATACAACCGCCATTTTAACAATTGAAGAAATACTGGATCCGTCTTTATGTAAGGTAGCGCCCAATGGAATGGTGACGCTGGTAATGTATTCCGGAATGCCCATTTTGCCGGCAGCTTCCAGGTTGGCAGGAATATTGGCTATACTGCTGCAGGTGCCTATAGCTGTAGCAGAGGGGATAATGTTATTTTTCCAATAGATTTTAATTCCTTTTACCCCGGCAGCAACAAAAGCATAAAAGCTAAACAAAACTACAAAGTAAAAAGCACCGGTGCCATAATAAATACCCAGCGACCTGGCATAAGTGCCAAATAACTGCGGTCCAAAAACACCTACCTGATATGCGAAATAAGCACCCAAACCGAGCGGTGCAATTTTCATAATAATGACAAACAGATTTTTAAAAACTTCATTTGCTGCATTCAGAAACCTGGAGAAGTCGCCTCCCTTTGTGCCGGAACGTAAAGTGGCAAAACCCGTGAGCACGGAAAAGATGATCATGGCCAGCATGCTTTTCCTGGAAAGCAATTCAAAAAACTCGCTGGTAGTTAGCAATTGTGTCAGCTGATCGCCGAATGGCTTTTTAACGATTGTTTCTGTGAGCGGTGCTGCAGTCATATGCTCATGTACAGGGAATAATTTAACGGCCAGGATAGTCAGCGAGGCAGAGATCAGTACGGTAGCTAAAAATACGAGTGTCATTACGGTCATCATCCGTGTCAGTTTATTGGTTTCCTTCAATCCGCCAATGGCAGAAGAAACTGAGAAAAATACCAGCGGGATAACTGCAGTAAACAGGAGATTTAAGAAAATATCGCCAATAGGCTTTAAAACTTTAACGCGTTCCCCAAAGATCAATCCTGCAATGCTGCCCGCAATAATACCGGCAATCAGCCATAAAATACCTTTATAATTCCTGTAGAAGTTATGCATATAGCTAATGTAATCTTTAAAAGTAAAAATCTACATTTTAACACGCTTTTGAGTCTAAACTGTCAAATTTTTGATGGATGGTCTGATTTTTGGGCTTAAATAGCAGGTTGTTCTATATATTACACGATGAGATACTTTTACCTACGCGGCAGATTTTGCCTGTGCTTAATGCTGATGCTTATATTAATGATGAATACAGTTAAAACCAATGCACAATTGTACCGTCAGGATAGCCTGAAGCTGATATCACGCCAGTTTGCTTTTACAGAAGGGCCGGCAGTGAATGCTGAAGGAGATATTTTTTTTACCGACCAGCCCAATAATCAGATCTGGAAATACGGTACGGATGGAAAACTGTCCTTATTTAAAGATCATGCAGGTCGTGCCAATGGAATGTATTTTGCCCGCAATGGTCAGCTCCTGGTTTGCGCCGATGAGCACAATGAACTCTGGTCGGTCAGCAAAAATGGAAAAGTTAAAGTCTTACTGGAGAATGTTGATGGTAAAAAGTTAAACGGGCCCAACGACTTGTGGGCAGACAGCAAGGGAGGAATATATTTCACCGATCCTTATTACCAGCGTGATTACTGGCTGCGTCAGCATGCGGAAATTGAAGGGCAAAAAGTCTATTATCTGCCGCCGGGCAAATCTGCAAAAGTAAGGGTAGTGGCAGAAGATGTGACCAAGCCTAATGGTATTGTGGGAACACCTGATGGTAAGTTTTTATATGTAGCCGATATTCAACGGAATAAAACTTACCGCTACGCAATTGATGCAGGTGGTAATTTAACGGAGCAAAAGCAGGTTGTCAGTCAGGGTGCCGATGGTATCACCATCGATGAAAAAGGAAATCTTTACCTTGCTGGTAACGGAGTATCGATCTATAATCCGGAAGGAAAGCTGATAGGTCATATTGAAGTAAAAGAACCCTGGACTTCAAATGTATGTTTCGGCGGTAAAAATCGTAACCAGTTATTTATCACGGCATCTAAAGCAATCTATTTGATACCTATGCTGGTTAAAGGAGTAGAATAACCCTTGCGGGGTTGGTTTGAACAAACAAAATTATTATCATTGAATTGAATTAATGCTTTTAGCAGCTAAATATTAATGAAAAGAAGATCTTTTGTACAAAAAGCGGGACTTTTAACTGCGGCGATGTTGTCTGGCAAATTACTTGCTTTTGCAGATGACCCGGCTTTTCCTGTAGTCAGGAAGTTGCCTGCATTACGTCGTTTTACCAGTAAAACGATTGATAATGTGGTGTCAGATTTTACGGCTAAAGTAAAAAATAAAGAATTTGCGTGGCTGTTTAATAATTGTTTCCCAAATTCTCTAGATACCTCCGTGGCTTTCGCTACTGTAAATAATTTGCCTGATACTTATGTAAGCAGTGGTGATATCGATGCCATGTGGCTTAGGGACAGCAGTGCTGAAGTATGGGCTTATCTTCCGTTTCTGCGGAAAGATAAAGCCTTAAAAGACATGGTAGCAGGGGTAATAAACAGACAGGTAAAGTTTATTCTTACCGATCCTTATGCCAGTTCGTTTTTTAATGACCCAACAAAGATCTCTGAATTTAAAGACGACTTAACCTCGATGCTGCCTGGCGTTCACGAACGTAAATGGGAACTTGATTCTTTATGTTATCCTATTCGCCTGTCTTACCGCTACTGGCTGCAGACTAAAGATACCAGCCATTTTGATGCAAATTGGCAGGCGGCAATGAAGCTTATCCTGAAAACTTTTAAAGAACAACAACGTAAAGATAATGATGGCCCTTATCATTTCCAGCGTACTACCGCCTGGGCTACGGATAACCTGCCCATGCAGGGATTTGGTTTCCCTGTAAAACCAGTGGGACTGATCTGTTCATCTTTCCGGCCTAGTGAGGACGCGGCTACGTTCTCTTTTCATGTGCCCTCCAATTTCTTTGCCGTACTTAGCCTGAGACAAGCGGCTGAAATGATCCGTGCCGTTAAGGGTGATGAGCAGGTGGCACAGGATATGGAAGCGCTTGCGCTTGAAGTAAGACATGCACTGCAAAAATATGCGATCATTGACCACGAAACCTATGGAAAGGTATTTGCTTATGAAGTTAATGGTTATGGTAGTTATAACCTGATGGATGATGCCAATATCCCCAGTTTACTAGCCCTACCTTACCTTGGGACAGTATCTATGAGTGATCCTATTTACCTGAACACAAGGAAAATGATACTGTCGGCTGATAATCCTTATTTTTATAAAGGTAAGGTAGCAGAAGGTATAGGGGGGCCACATATCGGGAAGAACATGGTATGGCCAATGAGTATTATTGTGAGGGCCCTGACTACTACTGATGAGGGAGAGATCAAAACCTGTCTGAGTATGCTTCAAAAAAGCCATGGGGATACCGGTTTTATGCATGAATCTTTTCATGTAGACAATGCCAGGCAGTATACCCGGGCTTCTTTTCCATGGGTAAATACCATGTTTGGAGAATTGTTATGGAAAACTTATCAGGAAAGACCCGACTTACTGAGTTAACAGCAAAAGAATGTCATTTAAATGAAATATGCGCAGGTGTTAACATTAACTTAACATTGAGTTAGCATATTTGTAACATGTTCCTACCTACACTCGCTGCCGTTTTTTATTTATTTGCAGTTATCGCTGCTTTTAGAATGGAAACGCCTTTAAAAGGATTGTTGTTCGTTCTCGCAGTAGCGGGAGTAAGTGGTATTCTGTATCTCTTCATCCTTTTTCCCGGAATTTCGGGCTTGGTGGTTGCTATTATGCTGGGTGCCTTTATTTTGAAACAGGGCAGCAGGTAATAAAAAGCCACCTGACCATAACGGTCAGATGGTTCGGCTAAAAAATTCGTTTAATGCTGGCTTACCTGTATCGCCGTTTTCTGTGCCGCTACTGTGGTATTCGCTAATCCTTTAGCCCAGATGGTATAAAACGTCTGATCTACCAGTAATACATTTGTCAAGGTAGCTACGATAGTATTTGTAGCTGTGTTCCTTAAATTAATGGTATAAGTAGAGGAAGGGGTAATTGGTTTAAAGCTGGTTAAAGTTTTAAAAGTTTTGCCGGTAAAGGCAGTAGTGTCTCCAACCAATTCCAAACTGTAAGCAATGGAATCTGGTGAAAGATTGGCAAAACGTACCATTGCTTTATGGGTGGGAGGTGTGGTAAACTGATCTTTTACCAGTAAAAAGTTCAATGAATCCCCTTTGTCTACAATATAAAGCGAATGATAATCGCCGGCAACCAGCGTAAATTTATTGGTATATACCACGGACGAGCTGTTTGAATTGGTTACAATACCAGTTCTCTGACCGGGATAGGCACGGACATAATCAATTTTCTGACCGTATAATAAAGGATTGGAGTTTACTCTTGTAGAAGTATTGTCAAGGTAAAAGTCCAGAGAGGTTGAATTAGAAGATGCATTGGTTATTGCCAAAGCAGCAACTTGCTGTGGAGCCTGATAGGAATCATTATTTTTAACGCAGGAACTGAAGGCAACAGTGATACCGAGCAAGGATAGAAAAACACCGGATCTCCGGAAATTTTTTGATAATGGGGTAAATTTAAATCTCATGTTTAATAATTTTAATGATGCTTTTGGTCTTAAAACGCAGGGTAAATGGAGAACGCTACACTATGTTTTGGTATTTTTTAATAAATTTATTTGTTGTAGCGTTTTGACTGGCAGCTACGTTTATACCCAAAATGTAGATGCTGCGTTTAATGCAAGGCAAAAAAAAATAGACAGATTGACTGATAAAATTGGCTTCGCGAAGCGTGGATAATAAAAGTACGGTGTTCGAAGAGATCATCGCGGGTTTGAGTGCCCGTGATGACCGTATACAGGAACGTATATATATCCAGTATTGGGGTTATCTGATGGGCGTAGCTACCCGTTATTTCAAAGACAGGAATATTGCCAGGGAAGTGGTGAACGATAGTTTTATGAAAGCGTTTAAAACCATGTACGACTTTAGGCATGATCATAACCTGGAAGATTTTCAGAAAACATTTAAAGCCTGGCTGGCAAAAATTACAGTTCGCACTGCACTGGATAAAATCAGGGCCAATAAATCTGCATTGATCTATGTAGAGGAATACACTGATGAATTACCGGTAAGTCATGTAGAAGCAGAAGGGAAGTTGTTTGTAGAAGATATACTAAAACTCTTGTATGAACTGCCCGATCTGCACCGCACTGTTTTTAATTTATATGAAATTGAAGGATTTAGCCATGATGAAATCGGTGAGATGCTAACGATACCTGTTAGTTCCAGTCGCACCTACCTGACCAGGGCCAAACAAAAATTAAGGGAGCTCTATTTAAAAAGTATTGAGATTAAGTAATGGAACAGCCTAAAAAAGAATTGATAAAGGGAATTACAGATCTTTTCGAAGATTATGAGGAAACCTATGTTCCGGGCGAATGGGAGTCGTTTATCAAAACCAAAGAAAAGAAACGGGTTTTATTTCCCCTATGGATGAGAATTGCCGCAGTGCTCTTCCTTGTCGCTTCGATACTGTTTTTTAATCGGAAGGATTTTATCCCTCAGGGTCGTACAGAACACCTGGTTTTTCAGAAATCTAAGCCTGGTCAAACGCCTGATCCTGATAAAACTACGGGCGCCGGTTTGGCATCGCCATCGGCAGGCCTTAAGGATACCACTATTCAAAGCGATGCCAGAACTTCTCATGCAAGCTCTGCTACTCAACTTGCAAATAACAATATAGCTGCTGCTGTCAGCGATAAAATATCCGGAATAAAAGTTAATCATCGTTCTGCAACTGATAAAAAACAATCCTCTTCCAATGGAAATCTGCATTTAAATACGTCTACCGCAAAGCTTTCGGCTGAGCAGTTAAAGGAGAAACCCCTGAAAAATCCTGAAACACCAAATACTTTCCTCGAGGAAAAGAAAAACCCGCAAACCGCACAGAACAGAATTGCTGCAACGGCAGTTCCTGCTATTGGAAAACAGGATACTGCTGCAAGCACAAAAAATAAAAAAATGAGTACAATCGATTTCCTGACTGCAGAATCAAAAGCTGGTTCGGTAGCTGTGAAAAGAAAGGAAGCGGGATCCAAATGGGATTTCGGATTGGCTGTCATTCCTTCAGCAACCAGTGCAAGTACCAATGTGGGGGCTGCAGTAACTACTGCATATAGAATTTCCAGCAAATTCTCCATCAGTTCAGGGATCGCGATGGTACAGCTGGAAGGAGGGAAAAGTATCTCGCCGCCTGCTATGGGTAACATGCAGTCTTTTGCACGTACCCTTTCCAGCAAACAGCTGGTGGGTGTGGATGCGAACATTAAAGCGATTGATATTCCTCTTGGATTGGTTTATAATGTGAACAAGCATTATTATACCAGCGCAGGTATCTCTTATTTTAATGTGTTGAGTGATAAGCGTAATAACACAGTTGTTCAGGTTGCGCAGGTTAACCAGATGACTGTCAATCAATTTACAGGAGTTCCTGCTTCTTACAAAGCGCTGGTAAGCCAGGAAGTTTCTGAGCCGGTTACAGATAGTCCTTTACAGGGGAACAGTTATCTTGGTTTTTTTAATTTTTCTATAGGCCGCAAACAGCACATCTTTAATCATTATGATATCCTGATAGAACCTTTCGTTAAACTGCCCATTGGAAAACTTTCTGATGAAGACCTGAAACTGATGAACAGCGGTATCAAGTTCCAGCTGGCTTTCTAATGTTACCACCTTAATATTGCCTCAAACGGTGAAATTTCTCTTTGTTTCTGTATAAATTAATTAAATATTGTTTTTATACTTTTTTAATTACTTTTGGGGATAATTATGTTTTATAATTGGTATTTTAATACTAAACAAATTAACCTCTTATATGAAATCACTAGGACAGAAGTTCAAAACCCTTCGCCTGAAAAGCGGCTACACCCAAAAAGATATTGCAGACATGCTGGAAATATCTGTGCCTGCGTATTCCAAAATTGAAACCGGCCTTACAGATCCCAGCTATAGCCGGGTAATGGAAATTGCTAAAATCCATAAAATGGACCTCAAGCAATTGATCAATGTTGGAGAAGAAAAAGATGCTGCAGATATGCAGATCGAAAGTCTGAATGAAAAAATTGCTGCACTGGAATTAAATGTAATTCGTTTGCAGGGGAAACTCATTGAATTGTATGAAAGAGAAGACCTCGCAGTAAAAAGGTTCAAAACTGAATAATTCTTCTTATTAAATTAACATTAAATATCATTTGAATGTCTCAATTGATAGCTAAATAGTGTAAAATTAAATATTTGTAATACTTTTGGACCATAATTGAATTTCGGTCTAATTATTTATAATGTTGTGGAATGGAAAAGGATGAGATTGTAATTGAGGAGATATTATTAGGGGCAAAGAAGCTGTTTGGAAAACATGGGTTAAAAAAAACAACCATGGAAGAGATCGCTACTGCCGCTGGTAAAGGGAAGAGTACGCTTTATTATTATTTTCCCAGCAAAAATGAGATCTTTGAAGCAGTAGTTGAAGATGAAATGAAAAATGTGGTGAAACGGATACGCGAAGCCGTAAACGTCTCTCTCACTGCAAAAGATAAGCTAAAAGCATTTCTGCAGGCACAGATTACCTCTATCATTGGGTTCCATTCCTTTAAAGAAGTATTATTTGATGATCTGGTGGCCAGTATGAGAATGCTGATCTTTATCAAATCACGATATGAGCAAATCCAGATTGATATGATCAGGGAGATCTTACTGGGAGGCGCTCAGTCGGGAGAATTTAAAGAAATGTCAACAGACAGGATGAATAAAATGTCATTTGTGATGGTAACCGCTTTTCGGGGCCTTCATTTTCCTTTGTCTATTGAGTTATCAGAACTTCAGACCAACGATTATTTTGACGAAATGATAGATATGCTGATAGCAGGCATAGGAAATGACACATTAAAGAAGAAAACGGACTAAAAAATAGAATTAAATCAGTTATTTCATTTTTTTTAACTAAATATACTGGAGAATTTGATAATAAAAAAGGGTGCAAAAAGTTGGATTATTTATTTGACAATAATATTATAGACTAAAATACGGTTATGGTCTAAGAATAATTTACTTTTGTCTATCTTAAAATTAACATATTTTTAATATATTAGAACATCTTTCAGTGCAGTATTTTTAGTATTAAGCTGTAAATGAATAAAATAAAATTATGAATCTATCTGAAGTAAACATTATACAATTCAGGCATGCGTAAAAAATTGGGTGATAGGGTTGCAGCATTTCAAGATGCAAACGCAATTAAGGAAAGAGGATTATATCCTTATTTCAGATCTATAGAGTCAGCACAAGACACTGAGGTCATTATTGAGGGGAAGAAAGTTTTAATGTTCGGTTCAAATTCGTATCTGGGACTGACTAATCATCCGAAGATTAAGGAAGCGGCAAAGTCAGCTATCGATAAGTATGGAACTGGTTGTGCCGGTTCGAGATTTTTAAACGGAACATTAGATATTCACCTTGAACTGGAAAGAAGATTGGCTGCATTTGTAGGCAAGGAAGCTGCTGTGCTTTTTAGTACAGGATTTCAGGTTAACCTGGGTGTAATCTCGTGCTTGCTGGATAGGAATGATTACCTGATCCTGGATGAATATGACCATGCGTCTATCATTGACGGAAGCAGACTTTCTTTTTCACGTTCGATTAAGTATGCACACAATGACATGGATGATCTGCGTAAGAAATTAAGCAGGTTACCGGAAGATTCTGCAAAACTGATTGTTGCTGACGGTATATTCAGTATGGAAGGTGATATTGTTAAGTTACCTGAAATTGTCCAGATTGCCGAAGAATTTGGTGCAAATATCATGATGGATGATGCACACAGTTTAGGCGTAATTGGTTTTAATGGCGCCGGTGTGGCTTCACATTTTAACCTGACTGACAAGGTAGATTTGATCATGGGCACTTTCAGCAAGTCACTGGCTTCCCTGGGTGGTTTTATTGCCGCCAGTGAAGATACGATCGAATTTATTAAACATAGGGCAAGGTCGCTAATGTTCAGTGCCAGTATGCCGCCATCGTCTGTAGCCAGTGTAATCGCTGCATTAGATATCATTGAATCAGAACCAGAAAGAATTGATAAACTTTGGGATAATACAAATTATGCAAAAAAACTACTTTTAGACGCGGGATTTGATATTGGACATACTGACAGTCCGATTATTCCTGTGTACATCAGAGATAATGATAAAACTTTCCTGATCACCAACATCCTTCACAGGAATGGAATTTTTGTCAATCCTGTTGTTTCACCCGCTGTACCGTCAGATTCATCTTTGATTAGATTTTCACTGATGGCTACCCATACTTTTGCCCAGATTGATGAAGCAGTCGAAAAAATGTACGCTGCTTTTAAAGAAGTGCAGTTAACCCCTGTAAAGGTGAGTATATGATAAATATACTTGTCTTGCAAATCTCTTCGCCAGGAATGGCGGGGAGATGACAGAAGACCTATATGAAGAAGCGCGTTTTAATTACTGGAGCAAGTGGTTTCGTAGGATACCATTTAATTGTTGCTGCACTGGCCTCAGATTTAGAGGTATTTGCAGCAGTGAGGCCAAGTAGTGATATTCAGCATCTCGCAAAATTTGATATCAAATATACTTTCCTGGATTTTAATGATTCCGCAAGTCTTGAAAATGAAATGCAGGAGAAGAAGTACAATTATATCATACATGCCTCAGGCATTACCAAAGCTAAAAATAAAGAAGAATACAATGAGGTAAATGCACTTTACAGCCGGAACCTTGCCCTTGCCGCAGTTTCTGCTGGTATTGATCTCCAAAAATTTATATTCGTAAGCAGCCTGGCTGCGCTGGGCCCCCTTCGTGATTTCTCAGAAAGAATTGAAGATGATTCCACACCTCATCCTGTAACCCAATATGGTGAAAGTAAACTGCTGGCAGAACAGTACCTGTCTGCAATTGAAGCATTACCTTTGATCATTATCAGGCCTACCGCTGTTTACGGACCCAGAGAAAAGGATATTTTTATTCTCTTCCAAACCATTAACAAGGGATTGGAACCTCATATTGGTGGTTTTAAGCAGCAGATGAGTTTTATCTATGTAAAGGACCTGGCTAAGGTGATCGTTAAAGCACTGTTCTCGCCTGTAACAAAAGGACAATACAATGTGTCTGATGGGAATATATACGACCGTTATGCTTTGGCAGACGGCGTGAAAAAAGCAATGAAAAAGAGAACGCTGAAATTGCATTTACCCGTTTCTCTGGTAGCATCACTGGCTTCCCTGATGGAATGGCTGTACAAAAATTCTTCGGTCTCGCCCGCATTGAACAAAGAAAAAATGAATGAACTGACTGCAATCAACTGGGCATGCAATATCTTCAGGTTAAACAGGGACATGGCGTTTCGTCCTGATTATAACCTGGAAACAGGCCTGGTAGAAACAGTTAGATGGTACAAAGAAAATAGTTGGTTATAAACAGGGTTAATTAGCAGAAGATATATACAAAATGTTATTTCATAAGATCACATCTACCACCTTTGGTATAGGGTATATCGGTAAAGGAGCAGGGACTGCTGCTGCCGCTGTAACCTGTCTGGTTTGGTATTTTGTGCATCCCGGTGCTTTTAATTTTATACCTGCACTGGTCATCACCTGTCTCATTACCTTGCTTGGTATTTGGTCGGGTAATGTTGTAGAAGCCATCTGGGGCAAAGATCATAACAGGGTAGTGATTGACGAAGTTGCCGGAATGTGTATCACCCTTTTATGGGTTCCTGTTACGTTAACCAATGTCCTGATCGGATTATTATTATTTCGTCTATTTGATATTTTCAAGCCGCTTTTTATCAGGAAACTGGAAGACTTACCAGGGGGATGGGGAGTGATGTTTGACGACGTCCTTGCAGGTGTATATGCGAATATAATGCTGCAGGTGATTATAAGATTTATTATTCATTGATATGGCGACTTTTGTAAAAGCTCAGGTCGCTTCTTTATCGGCCTCAATTATTGACTTTCTTACTACATTAGTCTGTACGCAGGTATTTCATGCGTGGTATCTGCTTGGCAGTGTGCTCGGTACCACAGCTGGCGGAATTGTTAATTTTATGATGGGACGTAACTGGGTGTTTGAATCCCGGGAGCGGCGCATGCATATTCAGGTGTTTAAATATATTTTAGTATGGACCGGAAATTTATTGCTGACCACCGCAGGGGTCTTCCTGGTTACCCATTACCTGCACGTGAATTACATTTTGTCAAAAATAATTGTCTCTTGTACAGTCGGAACCGGTTATAACTTCCTGATGCAAAAGAAATTTGTATTTATTTAATATTGAAAGCATCATGAGCTCGAAACTCCATTTTAAGAACTTCATATTCATTTTTACCCTGGCCCTTTCATTCGTTGTATTCCAGGCCGCTGCACAAACACCCACACCTGCTCCAACTGTGGCGCCAGCGCCTGTGAAAACGGTCATTACAGGTGTAGTAGTTGATGCTGCAGACAGAGACCCTATTCCTTATGCTACGGTTCTTTTTAAAGGAACACAAATCATTACTAAAACTGATGCCGATGGAAAGTTTGTGATTTCCACTTCAGAAAAACACGATCAGCTGATGGTTACTTATGTAGGTTACAAAGCGGCTTTTTATACGATCAAGGTAGGAGAGACACAGGTAATTAATGTAAGGTTGCAATCTGAATCGCAAAGCCTTACCGAAGTAACTATTAAATCCAATAAAAGGCCCGCTTACAGAAATAAAAATAACCCTGCTGTAGAACTGATCAGGAAGGTCATCGAAAATAAAGCGAAAAACCAGAATACGAATTACGATCACGTACAGTATGAGCAATATGAGCAGATGCTGTTCTCCCTGAGTAATTTATCTGACAAGTTTAAAAATAAACGTATTTTCAAAAATTACCAGTTCCTTTTCCAAAAACAGGATTCTACCAAAGTAGGCGGTAAAACTATTCTTCCTATTTTCCTGGAAGAAAAGGTATCAGACAATTATCTGCAGAAATCACCAGAAAAGAAAAAACAGATCTTTACAGGTGATAAACACGTCAATTACGATGCTAAATTTATTGATACAAAAGGCTTAAGTAAATATTTTGAAAGAATGTACGCTGATGTGAACATTTATCAGAGTAACATTTCGCTGATGAGTAACCAGTTCCTGAGCCCGATTGCGGATGTATCGCCAACGTTTTATAAGTTTTTTATAACAGATACGATTAAAACGCATGTGCCTAACCTGATCGAGTTATCTTTTATCCCGAGAAACAATACCGACCTTTTATTTGAAGGTAAGATGTATATCACCATGGATGGCAATTATGCTGTACAGGATGCTTACCTGACCATCAATAAAAACACGAATATTAACTTTGTAAGGACGCTGGAGGCTAAATTGGATTTCGAGAAAAATCCTGATGGCAGGTACCATTTATCTAAGACCGACCTGATCGTAGATTTTGGGATCAATAAAAATGGTGGAACAGGTTTTACAGGTGAGCGTACGGTAATTGTAAAAAATTATCAATTGAATAAACCACAGCCGGCAACGATATATGAAGGATTGGCAGTAACTACTGCACCTACTGCTGAAGCACAATCAGACCAGTTCTGGACAGCGCAGCGTTCGGCAGATACTACCTTGAAAACCAATCTGAAGATCTATAAAAATATTGATACCCTGCAGACTATACCTTCTTTCAAGAGAACAGCAGATTTGCTGACTTTATTCTTTGCAGGCTACAAGAATTTCGGGCCATTTGAAGTAGGTCCGGTAAATACATTTTATAGCTTTAACAGTGTAGAGGGCTTACGTCTTCGTTTAGGTGGTCGTACTACCCCAGAATTGAGTAAAAGGTATTACTTTGAAACGTATGGCGCTTATGGTTTAAAAGACGAGAAGTTTAAGTTTTTTGGAAGTGCAACTTATTCTATCAATAATAAGTCTATCTATGCTTTCCCTCAGGATTATATCAGGGCAAGTTTCCAGAGGGATACTAAAATTCCGGGTCAGGAACTGCAGTTTGTTCAGGAAGACAACTTCCTGCTTTCCTTTAAGCGTGGTGAAAATAATATCTTATTGTATAATGATTACTATAAACTGGATTACAAGAAAGAGTTTGAAAGCCATTTTTCTTATGAGCTGACCGCACAGAAATGGACACAAGCTCCCGCAGGTGCTTTGGTTTATCAAAATACAGAAAATAACACCATCAACTCAGTTGATCAGGTGACCACTTCTGAGGTAAGCTTAACGCTGCGTTATGCACCGAATGAGAAGTTTTATCAGGGTAAGATCTACAGGGTGCCGATCATTGATAAAGATCCTATCTTCACACTGAACTATACACAGGGCTTCAAAGGTGTATTTGATGGTCAGTATAATTTCCAGAACGTTATCGGACGTATTGACAAACGTGTTTATCTTTCCCAGTTCGGTTATTCTGATGTCACGCTCGAAGGTGGTTATACTTTTGGTAAGGTGCCCTTTCCATTAATGACCATCCACCGTGCCAACCAGACTTATGCTTATCAGCTGGATTCTTATAACTTAATGAACTTCCTGGAGTTTGTCAGTGATCACTATAGCAGTTTGTATATTGATCATCATTTCAATGGCTTCTTCTTTAATAAAATACCATTGATCAAAAAACTGAAATTAAGGGAAACAATATCGTTCAAAGCATTGTATGGTGGGGTAAGATCCGAGAATAATCCAAATAATGATCCTTCTCTATTCAGATATCCAACCAATGCGGCAGGCCAGCAAACTACTTATGCATTGGGCAGAACGCCATATATGGAGGGGAGTGTGGGTATCGGTAATATATTTAAGATATTACGTATAGACATGGTGAAGCGTTTTAATTACCTTAATAATCCAGGTGTCTCCCAATATGGTCTGAGGGCACTGGCTAAATTAGATTTTTAATAGAATAGAATAAAAAACAGCGTATTATGCAAGCATTATCATTTCGTGATCGTTTACAGCAAATGATTTATAAGGTCATTAACCCTTTTGTTAAAGGCCTCATCAGGATGGGTCTCACGCCAAACGCGGTGACCACTATTGGCCTGATCTTAAACATTGGTGTAGCAGTGATCTTTGTTTTTGGTGCAGAAGAAAGTAACAGGGGCGATCTTTCCTTTATTGGCTGGGGTGGTGCGCTGGTACTTTTTGCGGGCTTATTTGATATGCTCGATGGTCAGGTCGCCAGATTGGGAAATATGAGTTCTACTTTTGGGGCATTGTATGATTCTGTATTGGACCGCTACAGTGAAATGATCATGTTCCTGGGAATCTGTTATTACCTGGTTTCCCACCATTATTTTTTAAGCTCACTGTTTGCCTTTATCGCTTTGATCGGTTCCATTATGGTAAGTTATACCAGGGCCAGGGCAGAAGGATTAGGCGTACAAAGTAAAGGTGGATTAATGCAGCGCCCGGAACGTGTGGTAACTATTGGTATCTGTGCTTTAGCCTGTGGCATTACCGGCCATTATATTGGTGGTGATTATAAGATCTATGTACCAGGAATTTCTTTTCACATTTTTGAAACCATGTCTATCTTTACTATTCCCATCACCGTGATGGCAGTAATGACAAATATTACAGCGATAAAAAGATTAATTGATGCGAAAAAATCATTGGATGCGAGAGAGTTATTGGAAAAAGAAGAAGTAAAGGAAGAACCGGTGCAAAAACAACGCGCATTGCCGGCGGTAGTGATCGGATTATTTTTGCTGACCAGCTTATTAAGTTTAGGAAACGTAAGTACAGCTTTTTCACAAACACAGGATACAAGTGATCCTTCGCCGCTCAAATTTCCTGTACCTAAAGGGATTTCTAATGAGTTATTTTATTTGCAGCGCGACCCCAATACGAATACAATTATCTGCCAGCTTAATGTAGACGGCCAGGGCGTAGTGGATAAAGACCAGCCTGTGCTGATCTATTGGTTGCGCTACCAGGAAAATGGGGAAAGAAAGGAGCTTGGATATATTCAGCGCAAGTTTGCTTACGGAGTAGAATCTAAGTTTATTGGTAAAGATCAATACGAATTACGTTTCGTTTCGCATAAAAAATTACCCATGTATCTCATTAAATCTGAAGAAGATAAAAAATATCATGTTTATGTGACAGTAAATAACAAAAAGATTCAAATAGAACGCATATTTTTGCGGATAGAAGGCGGTTCATTCTGGTTGCCTAATGTAAAATACGTAGAGATCAAAGGCATGAACACTTCAACCAATAGTTTAATTACCGAACGGATAAAAATCTAAAACCATGAAAAAGAATTTTATTTCGAACTCGTCCGATTCTATAAGAATGTTTAAAAATGACTTTTTGGAGAATCTGTCAAAAGTTCATTATCTAGTACCTCTGGTTGTATTTGTTCCTACAATCATATTTCTAGGCTATCTCTCTTTTACCAGTGAACATATGGACTTTCTTCATTTTATTGAATGGTTTGCCATTGGCTTATTTATCTGGACCATTACGGAATATATTATGCACCGCTGGGTATTTCATTATTATCCTTCTTCTAAAATAGGGCAGCGGATACATTTTATTTTCCATGGCGTACACCATGATTATCCAAATGATGCGAAAAGGTTAGTGATGCCGTTATCCGCGAGCATTCCTATGGCTACGGCCTTATATTTCATGTTCCTGTACCTTTTACCTTCAGGAACGATATACGCATTTTACACTGGTTTCCTGGTGGGATATCTGATCTATGACGAGTTACATTATGCCTTGCATCATGCCAATTTTAAAAGCCCATTTTGGAAAAAATTAAAACAACACCATATGTTACATCATTATTCAGATCCTTCCAAAGGTTATGGCGTGAGCTCTGCAATTTGGGATAAGGTCCTTGGATCAGATTTCGATAAAAAATAATGTCAGAAAAGTTAGGGTCTAACCAGCCATTTTACAATATCAAGGACATCGTGATCGTTACCGCGATGTCCTTATTTTATCTTGTTCTTTCCTATTACTTAGTAGGGTTCAATTCCAACCAGGTAGTGCTGGTGCTGATCTTTAACGGACTCTATTATGCTTCGGTACCTACCAGGAAATTCATTCTTGGTTTTTCTATCTTCATTGTGTATTGGATCCTGTTCGATTACATGAAGGCCTTTCCTAATTATAATTTCAATAGGGTTCATATCCGTGAATTATATGAGCTGGAAAAACACCTGTTTGGTATTCATTCCAATGGGGTATTGTTAACTCCTAATGAATATCTGCGTATCCATGGAAGTGCATGGATCGATATCGTTGGTGGAATATTCTACCTGATGTGGATCCCTGTTCCCCTGGGCTTTGCCGCTTATCTGTTTTTTGCAAAAAAAGAGGAGTTTCTTAAGTTTTCCATGACCTTTGTTTTGGTTAACCTGATCGGTTTTGTAATTTATTATCTGTACCCTGCAGCACCGCCATGGTATGTACAATACCACGGTTTTGTATTTATCGCACATACGCATTCCAATCCCGCAGGACTGATTAAATTTGACCATCTGCTAAAGGTTGGTATCTTCCAGTCCATTTACAGACAGGGTTCCAATGTTTTTGCAGCAATGCCCTCCCTGCATTCTTCTTATCCGGTAATTGTATTATATTATGGAATAAAAAACAGGTTGGGAGCTGTTAATCTGATCTTTGGAACAGTAGTTCTTGGAATTTGGTTTACAGCGGTATATGCCAGTCACCATTACGTGCTGGATGTATTTGCTGGTATTACCTGTGCCATAACGGGCATCCTCCTGTTTAACTGGTTGCTAAAACGCCAGCCGCTGAATGCCTTCGTAGAAAAAATGCTGGTGGTTATCCGCTAGATATTGTCTAAATTAGGAGTGTAATTATAAAATTGTGACAGCGATACCTTCTATCAGATTATCTGAATTGACCACGCAGATCCATGATACCATTAGTGGTGTTTTCGGGTCACGTACGTTCTGGGTAATTGCTGATGTAACAAGTCACACGTATAAACCACAAAGTAACTTTCATTATTTTGAACTGGTAGAAAAAGATCAGTCTTCTGTAAAGATCCTCGCTAAAATAGGGGCCAGGGCATGGGGGAATGCTGCTGTGAATATCTCTAACTTTGAAAAAGCTACCGGTCAGCAATTTAAAAATGATATCAATGTACTCGTGCAGGTAGCTGTACAATATAACCCTGCTTTTGGACTGCAGCTAAACTTACTGGATATTGATACCAACTTCACACTGGGCAGGTTTGAACAGCAGCGCAAAGAAACGCTCCATAGGCTGCTCAGGGATAACCCCGCTTTCATCAGACTTGAAGGCGGACAATACCTTACCCGAAATAGTGCACTGCCCTTAAATAGTGTATTGCAACGCATTGCAGTCATCTCCTCGGCTACCTCCGCGGGATACCAGGATTTCAGGCATACGCTGGAAAATAATACTTTTGGTTATCATTTTGAGATCGATGACTACTTTGCCCTGGTGCAGGGAGAAGGAAATGCGAAACAGTTTTTACAAAAGCTGATTGAGGTATTTGATTCAGGTAAAAAATACGATGCACTGCTGATCATCAGGGGCGGAGGTGCCCAGACAGATTTCCTCATCTTTGATAATTACGAACTGAGCCGTGCCGTCGCGAAATTTCCCATTCCGGTAATCACTGGGATAGGGCACCAGAAAAATGAAACGATTGCCGACCTGATGGCGCACACTTCTACAAAAACCCCTACCAAAGCAGCAGAACTGCTGATTGCCCACAACAGGAATTTCGAAGAATTGATGTTGTCTATCCAGCAGCAATTGGTGATCAAGACCTTTCAAATGATGACCTATCATAAGGAACAGCTAAACCATCTCAATCAGATCACCATTAATTCGGTGAAAAACCTGCTGCATGAAAAACACAGGGACATGCTTAACCTTTCCGGAATGATCCTCACCAATCCCAGGATCATCATTTCCAATAAAAGAAAAGACCTCAGCAACCTGCTAACCAATTTTACTTCTTTCAGCCGCATGTATTTCACCAATCAGGTAAGGTATATCGGTCATTTTGAATCTGTGGTGCGCTTAATGAGCCCGCAAAATATATTAAACAAAGGTTTTGCAATTGTAAAGGTAAACGGGGTTATCGCCGGCAATGCCGATAAAATCACTCCGGGAATGGAGATGACCGTTACTCTTGCCCAGACAGAAATTCGTACTAAAGTAATCGCTAAATCACCCCAACATGGAAAAGAATTTGAATTATGAAGAAGCCTACAGTGAGCTGTCACAGATCGCCAGGGAAATAGAAACGGAAGCTGTTTCAGTAGATATACTGGCAGAAAAAGTAAAACGTGCATCAGAACTGATCGCCTTTTGCCAAACCAAGCTCCGCTCTACCGAAACGGAGGTCAACAAAATTATAAAGCAGATGGAAAACCAACCCTTATAAAACCTTCGATAATTGTTAACTTCGTCAAGAAATAATTTAAACAGCTCATGTTAGTATACAGCCCCGAAGAAGAAGAAGAGTTTTTTGATCAGATAGAACAGGTTTACCTGCTGGCAGAAGCTGAGGATATTGAAGCCGCAGAAGAACTGCTGCTGGAGATTGAAGGTTCTATCCCAGATCCCAAAGAAAGCTGCAGTGTTGGTTCACTCATGCTGGATAATATTTACTCTTTTTATGATCAGATTGGCCAGGTGGAAAAAGCACTGCCTTTTTTCCTGACTGAAACGGCTTACCTGCAAGAGAAAATGCAAACCGAACCAGTAAAAGGTATCGTCCATTTCGTTACTACCGGAAGCATTTATTATGCACTGGAAGACCTGGATAAAGCAAGGGAATATTTTAAGATCGCCTTTAAATTAGGAAAGAAAAAAGTTTTTGCAGATTACAATCCTGATTTTCTTTTCATGGCCTTAGCCGCTGATGAGGATTTTGAAGATTTTAAAAAGAACTATGTTCCTGCAGATGAGGATGAAGAAGACGATGAACTGACGGATGAACAGCAGGATCTGATGGACAGCTATTGTGAAAAAGGTAACCACGAGATGGACGAAGAAAACTATGCTGCTGCTGCCGAATGGTTTCAGAAAGCTTACGCTGTGTTACCTGAACCTCAGGAAGACTGGGAAGCTACAGGTTACATTACCGCTTCTTTAGGAGATGCTTTATTTAGCGCAGGTAATTTTGCAGGTGCTCTGGAGCAAATGCTGATTGCCAATACTTTTTACGGCACCGAAAATAGTAACCCATTTGTATTGCTACGTTTGGGAGAAGCTTATTTTGAACTGGGCCAGGAAGAAAAAGCATTGGGATATTTACTGACTGCTTATCAAATGGAAGGACAACAGCTGTTTGATGATGATAAAAAGTATCTTAAGTTCCTGAAAAAACACCACGAGCTTTAATTAAGCTGATATACATTTAAACAGCAGCTGCTCATTTTATTAAGCGATGAGTAGCTGTTGTTGGATTACACTGACCAGCAAATCGATATCAAAAGGTTTGTGAATTACTTCATCGGCACAAATATCTTTTACTACTTCGGCCTTAGGATGGGTAGACAATACAATAACAGGGATATGGCTGGTGTCTTCTGCGGCCTTTATGGATTGGCAGATGGCAGTTCCTTCCGGCGTAGGAGTAATTACATCCAAAAGAATAGCGTCTGGCTGAAAGTCTTTAATATGGCTGAATACTTCTTTATCCGATGAGATCAAATCAACATTGTAGCCATGATCAGTGAGGATGTATTCAATTAGATCAAGAATGTCTTTATTCTTTTCTAATACCAGTATCTTCTTTTTCATAAATCGATTTATAGTTCCAGACAGGCCTTAAACTGATGAAATACTGGAATATACAAATATAGATAGAAAAATTAAAATTGAATAGATATAAAGTCACATTTTAATTGGGCAGGTACTTCCTGATCATATTGGTTAGGTTATCCAGATCGAAAGGCTTACTGATAAAATCCTGCGCACAGGCCTTTTCCTGTACAAATTCCTGGGCAGCATGTGCAGACATCATAATAATAGGGATATGGCTAATCGCAGGATCTTTTTTAAGCTCTTCACAAAGTTCCAATCCGTTTCCATCTGGCAGCATAATATCAAGCAACATCAGGTCGGGCAGGCCAGTTTCCAGTTGCTGATGAAATTGTTTTAGTGTTTCTGCCTCTGTCACTTCGTAACCTATTTCATTGAGGATATAACTCACAATAAACCTGATATCCTCATCATCTTCCAAAATATATATTTGTTTAGCCATCTACATTTATTTGTGTGATTATAGAACCAATGAGGGGCAAAATTGTTTTATCTCATTTATTTGACCATTAAAATGAAATTAAAATGCGGATTTATTCGTTTATTTCTTAAAAGTTATATATTTGGCCAATATTAATAAAATTAGAACATGGAAAAATTTACAAAACTAAAAGAATTGCTTGCTTCAGTTGAAGCTGATGCAGACAAATTTTACAATTCTGGAAACAGTGCAGCAGGTACAAGGGTACGTAAAGCCATGCAGGATTTAAAAGTTCTTGCTCAGGACATTCGTACTGAAGTAACAGAGAAAAAAAATTCAGCTAAATAATTTTAGCACAACCTAACCTAAAAGAGGGTATTCAAAGGGAAAGTATCTGGGCGTGAAAGCCTTTTTACTTATTTTGATACCCTCTTTGTATTTTACATTTATGTCCTATCAAGCAGCTCCGGAACGTTATCAAAACATGTTATACCGCCGCAGTGGTAAAAGCGGATTAAAATTATCAGCCATATCCCTGGGTTTATGGCATAATTTCGGTCACGTAGATCAATTGGAAAATTCCAGGGATATTCTTAAACTCGCCTTTGACAGTGGGATTACCCATTTTGATCTCGCTAATAACTACGGACCGCCTCCGGGCTCAGCAGAAGAGAATTTCGGCAGGATCTTAAAACAGGATTTTTCGGCTTACCGGGACGAAATGATCATCTCTACCAAAGCAGGTTATACCATGTGGGACGGGCCTTATGGCGACTGGGGCTCTAAGAAATATCTGGTATCTAGTCTCGACCAGAGTTTAAAACGCATGGGACTGGATTATGTGGATATTTTTTATCATCACCGTCCAGATCCCGAAACCCCGCTGGAAGAAACCATGGCAACGCTCGATCTGATGGTTCGTCAGGGTAAAGCGCTGTATATTGGGATTTCAAATTATACTGCTCCTCAGGCAGCTGAAGCCATAGCACTATTAAAAGACCTGGGTACACCTTGTCTGATCCACCAGCCTAAATATTCCATGTATGAAAGGTGGATAGAGAATGGGTTGCTGAATATCCTGGAAACAGAAGGAGTAGGGTGTATACCTTTTTCTCCGCTGGCACAGGGTTTACTGACCAACAAATACCTGCATGGTATTCCTGAAGATTCAAGGGCAGCTAAACCGAGCGGGTTTTTAAAGGAAAGTCAGATCACTCCAGAAGTTCTTTCTCAATTAACAAAGTTAAATGTCCTGGCTTTGGAACGTGAACAGAGCCTGGCCCAAATGGCTTTGTCGTGGATATTGCGTGATGAAAGGATTACCTCGGTACTGGTAGGGGCAAGCAAAGCCTCACAACTGGCAGATTCTTTAAAATGCCTGAACTATCTTCACTTTAGTCAGGAAGAATTGCAGCGTATTGACCAGATCCTGGCCAGTTAAAAAAAGAAATATATATTAAATGACCATAGAAGAAAAGATTCAATCCGCAGAAACGCGGATATTTAAAGCTGTATTCCCCAATACCACCAATCATTATGATACGCTTTTTGGTGGTACGGCAATGATGATGATGGATGAGGTAGCTTTTATCACTGCTACAAGGTTTAGCCGCCAGAGAATGGTTACTATCAGTAGCGACAGGATAGATTTTACCAAACCCATTCCAGCAGGAACAATTGTAGAATTAGTTGGGTCTATTACCCATATCGGTAATACCAGTATGAAAGTTAAAGTAGATATTTTTGTAGAACAGATGTATTCTGATCATCGTGAAAAGGCAGTGAGCGGGGAGTTTTCTTTTGTCGCGATTGATGAAAACAAAAAGCCTACTGCCATATTGAAATAGGATGGACTGATTTGTTTCGTTAAGCCTTGTTGTGATTGATATAACATCCTTATTTAGTGACGTATTACCCTATGATAAAATAGGTTGAATACTTAATTTTATCGAGTTGTTTATTTGATACAGGTCAAAGGACAACCTGATTCACGGCCAGAATATGCAGCTTTGCTGCAAAAAAAAACAGGGGTAACCGAAAGGCACCCCTGTTTTTTTGTGGAATCGAATTAAATACCCAGTTTTTTGCTGATAGCAGCTGGTACGCCACCTTTGTTCAATAAGAAAGCAGTGGTTTTATATTTCACATAGTTTTTAGTCACGTATAAATAACCTTTGTAATCATTGGTTGCACCCCATGAGTTTTTAACGATGTAATACTCTTTACCATTCTGATCTTTTGCTAAACCTACGATGTGCATACCATGGTCATCAGTGGTCTGGTAATTATTGAAAGCTGCCTGACGGTTAGCCTGCGTGATTTCCATTTCTGGTTTCGGGCCACTGAACATTGTTTGCTGCTCTTCCGCAGACATCTCTTCTACAGGTTTAGCAGGGATATAAGCTACACCGTTTTTATAAGAGAATGATTTCTCACTTACATCTGTTGCCCACGCTACAGAATAGCCTTTTTTCAATGCATTATCGATAATATCAGTGATTTCATTCACCTGTACATTATAAACCTGATCGAACGACCAGTTGTCCGGTACCAAAAGGGTGAATTTGCTGTAAAAAGGATGATCGTTAAACGAAGAAATCTCTACGTAATCATCTGGTTTTATACCCACAACTTCCTTAGCAAAAGTTTGCGGCGTGTAGCTTTTGCCTTTGTAATCGAATTTCTCAGGAACTTCACCCAGGTAAGCATCAATTACGCCAGTATAAGCTTTTTGCCAGTTAGGGGTTAAAGTGCCATTGCCATTTTTAACTACAGCTTCCAGTACGCCGCTCATGATAGCGCCCAGCTCACCGAATTTGTTGATTTTAGTACCATAGTTTAAACCTGTATAATCGATCTGTGGCATCGCACCGTATTTTCTATACATGTTAATTACATCATGCAGCTCACCTCCATCGCCCAGTGAAACCGATCCGTGCATACGCACATAGTTAATTCCCTTTTCTACATACACATTCCGTGCAGAAAACATTTCAGACAGGGTTACAGGCTCTTTTCCCATTCTTATCATTTCCGATTCCAGGAAAGAGTTGGTAGAATAACTCCAGCAGGTTCCGGAAGAACCTTGATTTTTAACGGAGGTGTTTTCCAGGTTGATTACATCCGTAAACTTGAAACCTGCGGTACTGTTGGCCGACTGGTTGTTCTTTAACGAGTTAACCAGGTTATCCTGGGCAAAACCAAAGGCCGAAGTGAATAGTAGTCCTGTGGCGAGGATTACTGGTTTAATTAATAATTTAGTCATATTGTGTGTTAAATTAGCATACTGCTGAAATCTATTTTGCAACAGTATTGCGTTAATGTATCTTTGCCGGGCAATGTACAATATTTCGGTAGTTTTTAAAAAGAACGATCAAAAATTACCGCTGAGGAATTGTAACTAATTTATGATGATGACCAGAATGTGATGAAAGCTAAAGAAGTAACACTATTAACCGGATTTTTAGGTGCAGGAAAAACAACCGTCCTGAATGCGGTGATATCAGGAATGAAAGACACCCGCTTTGCCATTATCGAAAATGAAATTGGTGAAGAAAGTATAGATGCAGAACTGATCCTGAAAGGGGAGGATGATATCATAGAGTTGAATAACGGATGTCTCTGCTGTACCCTGAACGATAACTTATACGATCTGCTAAACAGCTTGTGGGACAAAAGAGAATCATGGGACCACCTGATCATTGAAGCTACCGGAATTGCCGATCCTGCAAATATTGCACACCCTTTTTTAACCAACGACAATGTAAAACGTGGTTTCGACCTGAAAAGGGTAATTTGCATTGTAGATGCCGAACTGATCGAAGACCAGCTAAAAGATCGCCCTGAGGCTATCCAGCAGATTGCTTTCAGTGATATTATCCTGCTGAATAAAGTGGAGAAAGTAAGTGCAGAATACCTTATTGAACTTCAGGGAATATTAAAAACGATCAATCCCTTTGCATCAGCACTGGTTGCTTCCGGACAGGATTTTAAGATCAAAACTATGTTTGCCAGGGAACGTTATGCCAATTTCTACAGTAACCCCAAACCTGTGGTTACCCCGAGGGGAATCTTCAGTCTGGGTAGCGGAACACTTGAAAAACAATCTCTGGTTGCTTCTTCAAGTTCACATAACCGTCACGAGCACAGTGATATTGAAACTATTTTGTTGAAGTATAAAGAGAGTATGAACGCCAGCGAACTGGAGCATAGGATGATGGTGTTTCTCATATTGCAGTCGGCCAGTGTTTACCGCGTAAAAGGTATTATTTACAGCCACCTTTTTGAGAGCCGGTTGGTACTGCAAACGGTTGGGAAATCTTTGGCGATCACGCTTGGGGAAACCTGGCTTCCTGATGAGGTAAAGGAAACTAAAATTGTGATCATTGGTAAACAGCTTAAGGTTCATGGTTTTGATAAGATGTTCCGCACTTGTTTGTATCCCAATGCAGCAGATCAAACTTAAACAGGTCCTTTATAAGGAGTATTTAAAACCGTAACTATTTTCCGTATTTATTCTTTTTATCATACCAGCTTTGGCAGCCTTTCTAACTCGATAATTCAAATTTAGTGACAAAAGAAATATCCTTGTTACGCATTCCTGGTTATGCTGTAAAAATGTAAATTGCCGAATGGTTCGTCACTTTAAATTACTGCTCCCTCTCTTGCTTATCTTTGCTTCCTGTTCATCGCGCAGGGCGATATCAGATCCTGTACTGGACATTGGTATAGACAGGTCGCTGGCGTTATACCGTAAAGCTGTATTGAGTGATATCCGCTATACACTGGAATTAGATATCCCTGCAGAAAAATCAGCACCTATTACTGCACAGGAAAACCTTAGCTTTCAATTGAGTTCTGTGCGCTTGCCAATACAATTGGATTTTAAAGAAGACCCTGCAAAGATCAGTTCATTGATCATCAATGGACATCAAATAGCTGTCGACTACCAGAAAGAACATTTGATATTACCTGCGGCTTTATTGCAAAAAGGTAAAAATACGTTGCAGATCCTGTTCCAGGCAGGAGATGGGGCATTAAACAGAAATTCAGATTACCTCTATACTTTATTTGTTCCTGATCGTGCCCGAACTGTTTTCCCCTGTTTCGATCAGCCGGATCTCAAAGCCACCTATACCCTTACCCTGCATATTCCACAATCCTGGAAAGCTATAGCCAATGCGCAGCTTAAGGATTCAGTATTGCAACAAAGCCGTAAAACATATCATTATCAGCCTTCTAATTTATTGAGTACTTATCTTTTTGCTTTCGCTGCCGGTAATTTTCAGCGTGTTAGCGGTATTTTAGATGGTCAAAATGCAGATTTCCTTTACCGTGAAACAGATAAAGCTAAAATTGGCCTGAGCGTGCCTGTAATCTTTGCTGCCCATTCTGCTGCGCTAAAGTATTATGAGGACTGGACAGGCATTCCTTACCCTTTTCAGAAATTCGGCTTTGTGGCTATCCCTGACTTCCAATTTGGCGGCATGGAACATCCTGGTAATATTCAATACAAAGCCGGGGCCTTATTCCTGGATGCGGGCGCGACAAAAGATCAGCTCAATGCCAGAAGTAATGTAATTGCCCATGAAACTGCACATATGTGGTTTGGCGATATGGTGACGATGGACTGGTTTTCTGATGTGTGGATGAAAGAAGTGTTTGCCAATTTTATGGCCGATAAAAGTTCGGAAGAATCTGGTGGAAAAGACAATTATGACCTCAAATTCCTGATCGATCACTTTACATCTGCTTACGCAGTAGATCGCACCACGGGTGCTAATCCTATTCGTCAGCCCTTAGATAACCTCAAAGATGCAGGTAGTCTTTATGGCAATATCATTTATCATAAAGCACCTATTATGATGCAGCAATTGGAGAGCCTGATGGGCAAAGAGTCTTTTCAAAAAGGGGTAAGGGAATACCTGCATAAATTTGCCAACAGTAATGCTTCGTGGCCAGATCTGATCCAGATCCTGGATCGTTACACGCCTGCCGACCTGGAGAAATGGAATAAAGTTTGGGTAAATGAAAGCGGACGCCCTGTGATCAGTTATACCATTAGCTACAAAAACGGGAAGATCAATAGCTTTTTGCTTAATCAGCAATCTGAATATGGTAAAAAAAGGGTTTGGCCTCAAACTTTTGAGATCAGTCTTTTTTACCCCGGATCGGTTAAAGTATTACCTGTCAGCTTAACGGGAGAACAACTGGAACTCAGTGCTGCAAAAGGACTAGACAAACCACAGTTGATATTATTTAATTCCGCTGGTGATGGTTACGGCTTATGGCCTGTTGATCCTGCACTGCCTCAGTCGTTGTTTACGCTTGAAAAACCTTTACACCGGGCATCTGCCTACATAGCCCTTTATGAGCAAATGCTAAGTGGCCAGGTAGTTAAACCATCGGTTTTATTATCGCTTTTTGGTCAGGGGCTGGAAAAAGAACAGGAAGAGCTGAATGTTAAACTGCTCACCAATTATATCAGCAGCATTTACTGGCAATTCAGCAGTCCGCAGGACAGGCAGCGTTCATCAGCTATGCTGGAAGATCAAATCTGGACCGCTATGCTCCACCAGCAAAGCGCAAATAACAAAAAACTGCTGTTTAAAGCATATCAGGATGTTTTTTTGAGCTCCATTGCCCGCAACAGGTTATATCAGGTATGGAAAAACCAGCAGGCACCGGTCGGTATCAGTCTTTCAGAAGATGATTATACGGGTCTGGCACTTTCCCTCGTGCTGAGAAATGATGCCGATCCTGATATATTAAAAGTTCAGGATGGACGCATCACTAACCCCGATCGTAAAAAGAGGTTTGAATTTATTATGCCTGCTGTTTCTCCTGATCAGCGAAAACGTGATGATTTCTTTCAAAGCTTGAAGTTATTGTCTAACAGAGGCAAAGAGGCTAATGTACTGGCTGCTTTATATTATCTGCATCATCCGCTCAGACAGGCTTCAGGTATTAATTATTTACAGCAAAGTTTAGATCTGCTTGGAGAAATACAGTCTACGGGTGATATTTTCTTCCCGCAATCCTGGCTGCAGGCCAGTATAGGGCCTTATCAGAGTGCTGCTGCTGCCTCTATTGTGCGTGGTTTCCTGGAACATCATCCCGGTTATAACCCTAAGCTGAAAGCGAAGATCCTTCAGGCTGCAGATAATCTTTTCAGGGCAGAGAAATTGGTGAAGTGATCCGGACATTTGTCCCTTAAATATCATTACGAATAATTTCACTGTTAATAGTGAAATTATTCGTACATTAGTCATTTAAAAACAGAGCTATGTCAGTTTCCAATGTTTTACTTTCAGATAAAAGAACAGAAACACTTCGTATTAAGTTCAGCGCGATTGATGTAAGTGACGATATGAAGGTTTTTCAATATGCCCGTCAGGGCTTAAAACCAGGGCTTTTTTATGACTTTGCCGAAGCGATCAATATTTCTAACAAATCGCTGGCAGATCTGATCAATATTTCGTCCCGCACCATCAGCAACTACAAAGAGCAAAAGAAATTACTGGAACCTGTTTACGGGGAACACCTGCTCAAACTGATCGGGCTGTATAAAAAAGGTGTAGAAATGTTTCGCACAGTAGATGAATTTAGCTACTGGCTCAACAAGCCTTTCTGGAATTCAAAAGAGCGCCCTATGGATTGGTTAACCACACCAGGCGGTGTAGACCTGGTTGCGGATGAACTGATGAAAATGGCTTATGGCGATGCCGTATAGTCTTTGAAGAACGCAATCCTTCCAAATGATCGTATTTAGAATAGGGCATAAAAACTACGCTACTTCACTTACTGCTTCCGGGGTAAACGGAAGATGGGCAGCTGCAGGCAGGCCTGTGATCTACTGTGCAGAGAATATCCCGTTAGCCTTCCTCGAAAATATGGTAAGGCGACAGGGAGTGGGCTTTAATCATGATTTCAAAATTACCTGTATAGAAATTCCCGACGACCTGCTGATCAGCAAGGTGGATGAAAGCGAACTGGATCCCGATTGGCGTGATCCCTATGATTACAGCCATTGTCAGCCTGTAGGCAATCGCTGGTTTGACGATTTAAGGATGCCTGTTTTAAAAGTTCCTTCTGCAGTAATGCCAGAATCCAGCAATTATGTGATCAATACCCTGCATCCTGATTTTAAGCAGATTAAACTGATTGCTGTTACAGAACTGGTGCCCGATGCCAGGATAGAAGATATCCTGAAGAAATATCCCGGCGCTTAAAGTATCCTTAACTACTATCATTAAATTTTAAAAATTCATCACCTCGATCAGTTGATCAACTTCTGCTGAATGCAACAAAATAAGCACATGATCGCTTTATTGCAAATAACACAATATCTTTAGCGAAGAAAAAAAGATCAGAATTATATGAAGAACATAGGATGGATAGGCCTGGGTAACATGGGTACTCCAATGATTAAAAACCTGGTAAAAGCAGGTTTTGCTGTTACCGTATATAACCGCAGTGCGGATAAAACGAAAGCCCTGGCAGCAGAGATCAACATCGGTATTGCCGGTTCTCCCGCTGAACTGGTAGAAAAATCGGATGTGATCATCACCATGCTAACTGATGATGCGGCAGTCAAATCAGTTTATGAAGGCGCTGATGGGATCTTTTCTGCGGCAAGCCGGAAAGACCTGATCGCGGTTGATATGAGTACTGTTGCACCAGAAACCACGCAAACACTGGCTGCCTTATGCAGGGAAAAAGGGATTTCTTACCTGGATGCCCCTGTTGCAGGAAGTGTTAAACCAGCAGAAGATGCTCAGCTGGTCATTATGGTTGGCGGTGAAGAAGCGGTATATGAAAAAGTTAAACCAGTATTTGATGCACTGGGAAAAGCTTCTATTTACCTGGGCGAAAACGGTAAAGCTAATGTGGCTAAACTATCTGTTAACCTTTTCCTGGGTATTGTTGTACAGGGGTTATCAGAAGCAGTGATCTTTGCCCGTAAAAATGGCCTTGCTGCCGAAGCATTACTTCCTATCATTAATGCAGCAGCTGTAGGCAGCGGACTCACCAAAATGAAAACGGAAAATATCATCCATAATGATTTCAAACCTGCCTTTGCACTGAAATTGCTGGCTAAAGATATTCGTTTGGCCAAAGCAAGCGGAATGGATACACCAGTAGGTGAGTCTTTATCTGCTACCTTACAGGGCGCTTTAGAGAAACATGGTGAAGAAGATATGATTGCAGTCCTGAAATACTTGTCAGAGAAATAATCCCTCCGACTAACATATTTTGTTTGATTAATCATATCATTTAAAATGAATGTTTACAATTGGACGTTTGCTGAAAATTACGGCTATTTTTGTTTGTTCAAATTATGATTCACAAGATAATTGAGGAACTCAAAAAAGCCGGAACCTGAACCAGATGTAACGGAAAGGCTAAGGCGGGTGAATAGGGGTTCATCAGACTCAGGGAATTAAAACATGGGATTAAAAATTTTAAAGTTCATTTTTTTTGGTAACTATTTCGTAGGGCTTTTAGCCGTGGCCTTAACCATTGAATCTACTTTACAATTAAAAGTTCCCTTTAATTCCCTGAGTTATTATATACTGGTGTTCCTGGTGCCCATTATCTATTATACTTATGCCTACATGGGGGCAACCATCAGTGATGGTAGTCAAAATCCCCGGACAGACTGGTATTCGAGGCATTCCATGTTGGTTAAGTGGAGCCAATTGATCTTATGTACCATCACCCTTGCCGCATTTTTTCATATGCTGGGGAGAGACTATATGGCTATCCTGCATTTACCCATTAAATATTGGATCATTGTAGGCATCGTGGTCATGATGGCGGTTTTATATTATGGCCTGGTTCCGGTTTTCTTTTTTAACCTTAACCTCAGGAATACCGGCTGGCTTAAGCCTTTTATTATCGGCTTTATCTGGGCAGCTACGGCAAACCTGATCCCGCTGATCCTGCTAAAGATCGAATCTGGTGTAGATGTTACAGAATCCAGTTTCTGGGTTTTCCTGTTTATGAAAAACTGGATGTTCTGCACGGTTAATGCAATCATGTTTGACATGAAAGATTATGCCATTGATTCCAACAGTCAGCTCAAAACCTTTGTGGTGCGGATGGGCTTAAAGAAAACCATTTATTATGTGCTTACGCCTCTGCTGATTGCAGGTTTGCTATCCCTGCTGCTGTTTTCTTTCATTGAGCATTTCCTTCCGGGGCGGATATTTTTTAACTTGATTCCTTTTGTGCTCACCATCATTGTTGCCTGGTCAATGAACCAAAGAAAAAAGATCTTTTATTACCTGATCGTTATTGACGGATTGATCCTGGTAAAAGCGCTCTGTGGGATCATTGGGATGCAATTTATCTGATCCTGATCATTAAAGTCATCATTTATTTAATCAATAATGCCACAAATAATTTAGAACCAGCTTACAAAATTGATAGGTAAGCAAAATTAAAGATAGCTTTTGTAAACTATAAATTGATTTGAAAACTATTTGGCACCCCATATCGTTTAATCTAAATAAAGATGAATAGTAGGACATGAATAACAATTACGACGGCATAGCCCGGTATTATGATGTTCTGAGCAGGATGGTCTTCTTTCGTTCACAGCTCCAATCGCAAATCCACCAACTCCAGTACATTCCGGAAAACAGTACCATTCTTATTGCAGGTGGAGGAACAGGCTGGATCCTGGAGGAAATCGCTAAAGTTCATTCCAAAGGCTTACAGATCACCTATGTAGAAATATCATCAGAAATGCTAAACTTATCCCGTAAGCGGGACGTCAAAGCAAATACAGTGACTTACGTTCATTCCTCCATGGAAAAGTTTTCTGGTCATGCGAAGTACGACGTCATTTTCACTGCCTTTTTCTTTGATAATTTCTCTGCAATAAGCCTGCCGCCCGTCTTTCAACAGCTTCACTTACTGCTTAATCCAGGTGGACTATGGCTATTTTCCGATTTTTATTATACAAAAAGATCCGGAAAGCGCTGGCAATCGTACTTATTAAAAGTGATGTACCTGTTTTTTGCTCAGATTTCAAATATCGATGCAAAAGAGCTGATCAATACGGAGCATCACTTTGAAGAACATCATTACCTTTTGCTGGATACGGCTTTTTATTATGGCAAATTTATCAAAGCCATTGTGTATAGGAAAACAGAAGATGTTATAAATAACTGAGATCGCCAGCTAATTAAGCAGCCAGATCATGAAAAGGAGAGGTCTTGTCCAATTGAAAATACCCAATATTGCAGTATACAGAAATATATGTTTTGATCACTAACTGACAATCCTGACTGATCAAAAGATATGTTGACAGTAGTAGAAATAGGATCAGATATTTTGATAAAGCAAAACAAAGAACAGACGTTTTAACCAGGAACTGACGATTTGAGTTGATCAAAAGATACGTTGTAAAAGGTCAGAAACCTGAAATAGAACGTGTAAATTATGCGAAACAAAGGGCAGATGTTTAATTCATAATTTGTAACAAAAATAGGGGTGTTATAGCCTTCAAATGAGATTTCTGTGATAAATGGAATAAAATTGAGATGCTTTTGTTACGTAATTGTTTGAATTTAATAAGAATTGATTTGAACGGAATATTTTCATGTTAGCACTCATAATATACCTTTGTTGTGTAACAAAAACACTAAGTAGAATATAAATTTAATATCATTGGTGATGCCTCGAATACCCTTATCTACCCTTCTATTTTGCTCTTGTCTGTGTACCACTATTACTGTAGAAGCCCAAACCCTCAATATGAAGGATGCGGTGAAAACTGGAATAACCAACTACGGTACGATTAAAGCAAAATCAAATTATGCGGATGCTTCCAAACAATATGTGGAGCAAGCCAAACGGAATTACATTCCGGTAGTAACCCTAAGCGCACAGCAGGATTACGGTACAGTCAACGGACAAAACGGACCGCTATCTGGTTTAGGCGGTTTAAACGTCGCCTCCTCCGGACCAACACTAGCCAGCCAGAATTGGAATGCTGCCTTCGGCGCACTTTATCTCAGTAGTATTAACTGGGATTTTTTCACTTTCGGTCGTATTAAAGAACAAGTTAAAGTTGCTCAGCAATCGCTGAAAAGAGATCAGAACGACCTGGGACAAGAAATTTTCCAACAGGAAATTCGTGTTTCAGCAGCTTACCTGAATTTACTGGCAGCACAGCGCCTGGCCATTACACAAAAGAAAAACCTGGACAGGGCTATCGTATTTAAAAACGATGCCGTAGCACGTGCAGCAAATGGTTTATTGGCAGGAGTAGATTCTACACTGGCCAATGCAGAAGTATCTGCTGCTAAAATTCTGCTCACTAACGCAATCGACTTACAACAACAGCAAGCAAATGCGCTGGGTGTTTTGCTAAGTACTACCGCTACCGACTTCACACTCGATACTACGTTTGTAAATCGTGTGCCTAAAGAGATCATGTCTTCTCAGAATCAGGATACCAGTGTAAACTTTGCCAATCACCCTACCTTACAGTTCTTAAAAAATAGGGTAGATGTAAGTAATGAACAAACCAACTACTATAAAAGACTAGCATATCCTACTTTCACCGCTCTGGGTGTATTTCAGGGCAGGGGATCAGGATTCCCATCTAGCTATGGAACTGATCAGAGCAACTATTCTACCAGTTACGGAAATGGGGTAAATCCTGTCCGTGCAAATTACCTGGTAGGTGTAGGTGTGGTCTGGAACTTAACTACCATTTTACGTAATGCACCTCAGGTTAGGGCGCAGCGTTATACCACAATGGGACTTCAAAATGAATACGATCTGGTAGATCAACAGTTGCATTCACAATTGGCACTGTCGCAAACCAAAATCAAAAATGCACTCGCCAATTATGTTGAAGCACCAAAACAGGTACAGGCCGCTACACAGGCTTACCTGCAAAAAAGTGCTTTGTATAAAAACGGACTGGCTACACTGGTTGATTTAACCACAGCCTTGTTCGCGTTGAACCGTGCAGAATCAGATCAGGATATCGCTTATACCAATGTATGGCAGGCACTTTTACTGAAATCGGCAGCGGTAGGCGATTATAACATATTTATTAATGAATTTTAAGCAGTTCCACAACTACACAATATGAATCTAATACGTTTTGCACTACGAAAACCCATTTCCATAATGGTGTTTGTAGCAGGGATGTTGTTCTTTGGTATCAAT
Source organism: Pedobacter sp. L105 (assembly GCF_009765875.1). Taxonomy (GTDB): domain Bacteria; phylum Bacteroidota; class Bacteroidia; order Sphingobacteriales; family Sphingobacteriaceae; genus Pedobacter. Next base: position 55,913 of record NZ_LMUP01000005.1, on the reverse strand, counting down.
GCCATGACCAGTATCAAGGTAGATATTCTACCCCAGATGAACCTGCCAGTTATCTATATTGCCCACCCGTTTGGGGGTTATACACCAAACCAAATGGAAGCTTACTTCGCAAAAACTTATGTGAACGTGTTGCTTTTTGCCAATGGTATCAAATCCATCGACACCAAGAACTCACAGGGTTTCATGCTGATGAAGATCACCTATTACGAAGGAACAAACATGGCCCAGGCGGCGGCGGAGCTCAGTGCACTGTCCAATCGAGCCCAGGCAAGTTTCCCTCCGGGCTCACAGCCACCCTTCATTATCCGTTTTGATGCTTCATCACTGCCAGTTGGCCAGCTGATCCTGAGCAGTGCAAAACGTAGTAATGATGAACTTCAGGATTTGGCCAATACCTACGTAAGGCCTTCCTTTACTGCCATTCCGGGATTGCTGGCACCAGCACCTTTTGGAGGTAGCCCGCGTACCATTGAGGTGGATGTAGATCCGGCTAAAATGCGCTCGCATAACTTAACAACACAACAGATCGTAGATGCGATCAATGTCAATAACCAAACAGCACCATCAGGAAACGTGAGGATAGGGAATATGAATTACCTTACCCCAACCAACTATACCATTGATGGCGTAAAAGATTTCGAAAATATTCCTTTATTTAAAGGAGGCGTACAGAACGTATATATGCGTGATGTAGCCAGGGTAAAAGACGGTGCAGATTTAACGTCCGGTTACGCCCTGATCAACGGAAAACGTTCTGTATATGTAAGTATCGCTAAATCTGGTGATGCTTCTACATGGGATGTGGTAAAAGGCTTAAAAGCTAACTTAGGTGTGATTCAGAATACCTTACCGGAAGATGTAAAGCTGACCTATGAATTTGACCAGTCGGTTTATGTAATCAACGCGGTTAAAAGTTTGATCAAGGAAGGTACCATCGGTGCGGTATTAACAGGTTTAATGGTACTGCTGTTCTTAGGGGACAGACGTGCGGCATTAATTGTAATCCTTACCATTCCTACCTGTATCATCTCCGCGGTATTCTTCTTAAAACTTGCCGGGCAAACGATCAATATTATGTCACTGTCCGGGCTAGCGCTAGCCATCGGTATTCTCGTCGATGAGTCCACGGTAACCATTGAGAATATTCACCAGCATTTTGACATGGGCAAACCCAAAGCTTTAGCGATCTGGGATGCCTGTAAAGAGATTGCCTTCCCAAAATTACTGATCTTATTATGTATCCTGGCTGTATTTGCTCCTGCATTTACCATGGTAGGTATACCGGGTGCGTTATTTTTACCTTTAGCGTTGGCGATTGGTTTCTCTATGATCGTGTCTTTCATGTTATCTCAAACTTTTGTGCCTATCCTGGCCAACTGGATGATGAAACCACATACACACCCGCATGTTAAAACTGATCCAACGATTACCGATGATGAAGATCAATTTAACCAGACCGGTTTATCACTGGAATCAGAAAAAGAAACCTTAAGTCAGAAAAAAATACTGATTGAAGCCAATCACGAAAAACCTAACGGTAAAATAGGATTGTTCGACAGGTTCAAAAATGGCTTCCTGAAAATGATCGATGGTCTGTTTGTCTACACCAAAACAGTGGTAATGCTGTACCTGGTGCTGGTAATTATGCTTGCCGCTTTCTTTGTAGTAAGTATCGGACGCGACGTATTGCCAAAAGTAAACGGCAGCCAGTTCCAATTGCGTACCAGGCTACCAGATGGTACCCGTTTAGAGCGTACAGAAGAAAAAGTAGACATCACCTTAAAAGAGATCAAAAAGATTGTCGGACCAGAACACGTAAGTATTTCTTCTGTGTATGTAGGTCAGCATCCATCAGCCTATTCGGTAAATCCAATCTATTTATTTATGGGTGGTCCTCATGAAGCTGTTTTCCAGGTTGCCTTTAAAGATTATGAAGGTAATATGGACGAGTTCAAAGATGAACTTCGTGCACACATGAAAAAACTGGTTCCGGAAATGAAACTTTCCTTCGAGCCAATCGAATTAACAGAGAAAGTATTGAGTCAGGGATCTACCACACCAATTGAAGTTCGCTTTATCGGTAAGAACAAAAAAGTTGATGAGGCATTCGCAAATAAAGTAATTGCCGGATTGAAAAAAGTAGATTATATGAGGGATATCCAATTTGGACAGCCTAACCATTACCCTGCGTTGAATATTAACATTGATAGGGTACGTGCTGCACAATTGGGCTTAGGTTTGGATCAAATCACCAGATCACTGGTAGCTTCCACTTCTTCTTCCCGTTTTACGGATAAGAATACCTGGATTGATACCAAGATCGGTCTTTCTTACAACGTTCAGGTAGAGGTTCCTTTCAACCAGATGAGAAGTAAATCAGATATTGGTGATATCTCCCTGACAGCTAATAATACCCGTCCGAATTTAAGCGATGTGGCTACTATCGTTCAGGATACCACTTATGGTGAGGCTGATGATATGGGTGCTACACCTTATCTGTCAATCACAGCTAACATCAACAATAAAGATTTAGGTTCTGCTAATAAAGATGTAGAGAAAATCTTAAACTCACTGGGTAAACTGCCAAGGGGATTGGTCGTAAAACAAGTAGGTATGGGTCCGGTATTAAACGATACTTTATCTAGTTTACAATCAGGTTTGATCGTTGCTATTTTAGTGATCTTCCTGATGCTGTCGGCCAACTTCCAATCGTTCAGGATTCCATTAGTTGTACTGGCCACTGTTCCGGCGGTAGTTTTAGGCTCACTCATCATGTTAACCTTATGTGGTTCAACACTCAACCTGCAGTCTTATATGGGTATCATCATGTCGGTAGGGGTATCCGTATCCAATGCCGTGATGCTGATCACCAATGCAGAAGAGATCAGGCAAACGAACGGTGGTGACGCAAGGGGTGCGGCCAGAGAGGCAGCCGGCTTACGTCTCCGTCCAATCGTGATGACTTCCGTATCCATGATTGTGGGTATGATGCCAATGGCGATCGGTGAAGGTGAAGGTGGTGATGCAATTTCTCCACTGGGAAGAGCGGTAATCGGAGGATTACTTTTCTCTACCTTCGCGGTGCTGATCATTCTTCCAATGGTATTTACATGGGTACAAGGCAATGTGCCTCTGGTATCTCCATCACTGGATCCGGAAGATGCAGAAAGTACACATTACATTAAAGGTTTAACAGAAGGTTAGTTATATTCAAAAACATAGAGCAACAAACACAATGAACAATACAATATTACGTCGCAGCACTTACCTATTTAGCAGTATCGCTTTCGTAGCGCTCCTAAGTAGCTGTCATCAGAAAGAAGAAGTAAAAACAGTAGAGAAGGACCCGGCTATCCCGACCTTCTCCCTGACCAAAGAAACTTTAAACACTACGCTAACCATGCCGGGAGAGCTAACTGCTTATCAGCAGGTAGATCTTTATGCCAAAGTGGCCAGTTATGTGAAAACATTAAAGGCTGATATCGGTTCACAAGTAACAAAGGGCCAATTATTAATGACCCTGGAAGCACCAGAGCTTAACGCTCAGCTGGCTGCAGCAGATTCACGTTTGCAATCTCAGCAAGCTGTTTATGCGTCCAGCAAAGCTACTTATGACCGTATGGTTGAAACTGCAAAAATCCCTGGAACCATTTCTAAAAATGACCTGGATATCGCCGCTGCGAAAAAGAATTCTGATCAGGCACAGTTAAATGCATTAAAAGCTTCGTTAAAAGAAGCAGGAAATATTCAGGCATACCTGGAGATCCGCGCACCATTCTCAGGAATTATCTCTGCCAGAAATGTAAACTTAGGTGCTTATGTTGGTCCTTCAGGATCAGGCTCTTCACTGCCATTGTTTACTTTAGTAGATCAGACACATTTAAGGCTGGCCGTTTCGGTACCGGAATTGTATACTGGTTATTTAACCAAAGGTGATGAAATCACTTTTACGGTGAACTCATTGCCAGATCAAAAATTCACTGCTAAGGTAGTACGTTTAGCCGGTGCTTTAGACCCGCGTTTACGTGCAGAAAGAATTGAGATGGATGTACCAAACACCAACAAAAAATTATTGCCAAATATGGTAACAGATGTAGTTATTCCATTGCCGGCAGACGCAAAAACTTTTGTAGTTCCTAAAACAGCAGTGGTTGATGGGGCAGAAGGTATCTATGTGATCCGTAACAATAACAACAAAGCCGAAAGGGTAGAAGTGAAAACCGGACGCGAGCAAGATGGCAAAATTGAAATCTTTGGTGATGTAAAAGAAGGCGATCAATTGGTAACCTCAGGTAACGAAGAAATTCGTCAGGGTGACCCGATCAAACCTTAGTTTGTAACTTACATTCACTGATCGCTTTAGGAAATTTTAAAAATAAAATCTTCACGCTTCTAAAAATTTATGCATTTTTAGGGCGTGAAGAAAAGTATGTCTCTTTTGGAATTTTATCAAATGTTTGCTGCAAACAGACCAGATGTGACTATTCCCAATTCAATCCTGGACGTTCATACAGGACATTTTAACGTATTTAAAAGATTAGGATATTGTATATTAAATCCCTCCCCATACAACAGGAGGGATTTTTATAAGATCTCCCTGATCATCGGAAAAGGCATTCTGCACTATCCCAATGAACAAATCGAAATCAATGGTACTGCCCTGATTTTCAATAATCCTACTGTCCCTTATTCCTGGGAAACCACTTCAGAATTTCAGTCGGGCTACTTTTGTGTGTTCACCGAGAACTTTATGCGCGAGCGTACGGAGGCTTCTAAAGATTCTATCCTGTCCCGCTTACAGGATAATCCTGTGCTCTATATCAACAGCAACCAGGTAGCCTATATCAGCCGCATATTTGAAAAAATGATGGCAGAAATGGATAGTGATTATGCATATAAATATGATCTGCTCCGCAATTACGTGAACCTTATTATCCATGAGGCCATCAAAATGCAGCCCAGAGTAGATAACAATGCTAAACTAAACAATGCTTCTTCCCGTATTTCATCGTTATTTTTTGAACTGCTGGAAAGACAATTCCCTATTTATTCGCCCGACCATGTACTGGAGCTGCGTACCGCCAACGATTTTGCAGAACGCCTGTCTATCCATGTCAACCACCTCAACCATGCCGTAAAAGAGGTTACCGGCAAAACCACGTCAGAACATATCTCCGGCCGTATTGCCAATGAAGCGATCGCTTTGCTCAAACATACAGAGTGGAACATCTCTGAAATTGGTTATTGCCTTGGTTTTGAGTATCCTGCCAACTTCAATCTCTTCTTTAAACGCCAAACCATGGCGGTGCCTAAATCTTTCCGGGAGAAAACAAATCCTTAGTCCTGCTGTTCATCTGTCAGGTAACATTTTTAATGCCGTTTTAACATTTAACACTAATTAACATCTGAATGCAGATTTAATTTGGCATTTTCGTGTTTTTGCATTGGGAAATGATGTCTATATAGCGTAGATTGAGCTATATGTTTCGCTCCAGTAACAAAAAAGACTTTTCATGCCCGGCGTTTTCCAATTATGAGTGATATTCAACAAAAGTCTTTTTGCGTTTTTATAGGTCTGTTTTTATGCTTTACACTTGGGGTTTCTGCCCAGGGTACGGTAGTTTCCGGAACGGTAACCGATAGCAGGGATAAAAATCCTTTGCCTTATGTAACCCTTTCTTTTAAAGGGTCCAAAATTTTTGCTAAAACGGATAACCAGGGTAAATTCTCCATTAGTAGTGCCACACCCTATACACAGCTACAGGTCAACTACGTGGGGTATAAAACCCGTATTTTGTCGGTAGTGCCCTCCACTACACAGGTAATCAATGTCAGGATCTCTGTAGAATCACAGAACCTCAATGAAGTCACCATCAGTTCCGGCAAAAAAGCCAAATACCGCAACAAGGATAATCCCGCAGTAGAGTTGATCCGCAAGGTGATTGAGCATAAACCGATGAACAGGATGCAGAGCGATGTGGCGGTAGAATTTCAGCAGTACGACTGGATGCAGTTCTCAATGAGTAATCTGTCGGATAAGTTCAAAAACAAAAAGATCTTTAAGAAATACCAGTTCCTGTTCGATCAGCAGGATTCTACGGAAGTAGGTGGTAAGAATACGCTGCCGGTTTATTTCCGCGAACGTTTATCACAAAACTATTATCGTAAGAACCCGGAGAAAACCAAGGTGATCACGCTGGCCGATAAACATGTAAATTTTGATGAAGGCCTGGTAGATAACAATGCCATTGGTGTTTATTTCGCCAGGATGTATGCAGATGTAAATATCTATGATAACAATATCGTATTTACCAACAGCCAGTTTCTGAGTCCTATTGCCGATGGTGCACCCGCTTTTTATAAGTTTTTTATCACAGATACCATCAAAACACACCAACCCAATTTAATTGAGCTGTCTTTTATTCCCCGCAATCCAAATGCATTGTTGTTTGAAGGCAAGATCTATATCACCATGGATGGCAAATATGCTGTTCAGGATGCTTTTCTGAAGATCGGAAAAGGAGTGAACGTCAATTTTGTAAGGGCGCTGGAAGTGAAACTGAATTTTGAAGAAGATTCTACTACCGGAAAATACCATTTGAGCAAGAGCCATCTGCTGGAAGATTTTGGCCTGGGCAAGGAAGGTGGAAGAGGTTTCAAAGGGGAGAGAACGGTAGTGATTAAAGATTACAAAACTGGTATTGTCCGTCCTGATAGTGTATATAAAGGATTAAGTATCGTCACCGCTCCGGATGCGGAGAAAAAGTCCGACCAGTTTTGGGCGAATAACCGATTGGATACTTTAGCTAAGGATAAAATCAAGATCTACGGGAATATTGATTCCCTGAGCCAGATGAAGTCTTTTAAGCGTCTGATGGACGTGATGTCTTTCTTCTTTATTGGTTACAAACAATTCGGGCCTATAGAAGTAGGGCCATTTTATAGTTTTTACAGTTACAATAACCTGGAGGGTTTCCGCGGAAGATTGGGCGGCAGGACCACTACCCAGTTTAGTACCCGCTGGTACCTGAGCGCCTATGGTGCCTATGGTTTTAAGGATGAAAAATGGAAAGGTTCAGGTACAGCCGCTTATGCCTTTAACAATAAGTCGATCTATACTTTTCCCCAGGACTTTATCCGGGCCAGCTTCCAGCGTGATGTAGATATTCCTGGTGATGCCTCCAAAACGATCGTGCCAGAAGATAACTTTAGCCAATCCTTCCGCCGTGGAGTAAATGACCTGTTCTTGTACGATGATTTTTACCGGCTGGAATGGATGAAGGAATACCAGAGTCATTTCTCCTTTAACCTGAGTTTCCGCAAATGGACACAAAATCCTGCCAGTGCGCTGATCTACCAGAACTACCAGAACAATGTGCTGACTAATGTAGGGTCGGTCACCAGTTCGGAGTTTAATCTCGATCTGCGTTATGCCCCCAATGAACATTTCTATCAGGGTAAAACCTACCGGGAGCGGATCATCGAGAAATATCCTGTGTTTGAACTGAATATCTCACAAGATGTGAAAGGCTTATTTGGAGGTCAGTATGCCTATCAGAATATTGTTGGTACCATCGATAAAAGATTCTATTTATCGCAGTTTGGACGTACCGATGTACGTTTGGAATTTGGCTATACTTCAGGAAGAGTACCTTTTCCGCTGTTGAACATTAGTCGCGCTAACCAAACTTATGACTATGAACAATATGCCTATAACCTGATGAACTTCCTGGAGTTTGTAGATGATCACCATGCGAGTATCAATATCGACCATAATTTCAACGGATTGATTTTTAATCATATCCCTTTGGTCAATAAATTAAAACTTAGGGAGTACTTCTCTTTCAAGGCATTATATGGCGGATTGCGTGATGAGAATAATCCCAATAAAGACCCTTCATTACTGCAATTTCAAACCAACAGCGCTGGCGTACCTGTCACTTATGCTTTGGGGCACACGCCTTATATTGAAGGTGGTGTAGGGATTGGAAATATCTTTAAAATTATTCGTATCGACTATGTGAGACGTTTTACTTACCTGGAAAACCCGGGGGTTTCTAAAAATGGCATCAGGGGCAGGATACAGTTTGAATTCTAAAACACTTCGTTTAACCCAACAAAGATCCCGTTCGATCCATAGTTTCCGATACCATAATCGATACAGAGGTTGGAGCGGGTATGTTTATTAAATAAGATACGTAATCCTGCACCACCTCCTGGTTCCCAGTATTGGAACAACTTGATGTCATGCTGATCGCTGGCAGTTTCTATATTGAAAAATGTTACGCCGCTCAGCAGTTTATTATTGGTAATGGGAAAACGGTATTCCAGTTCATTATAATAAAAGGAAGGTCCTTTAAAACGGCTGATCGTATATCCGCGGCCAATCCGCTGATCGGTATCACTGCCTGTTCCGGGTAATTCCAGGTAAGGAACAGAACCCTTTAGCAGGTAAGAACCCCATAACCAGAAAGCCAACACCTCTTCAGGATTTTTAGCTGATAAACTCCAATACTTCCTGACTTCGGTTTTTAACTGTACGGCATCGTGCTCACTGCCCATCCATTTTCTATTGGTTCTCAGGATTACATCTACATATAAACCCCGGTAAGGCCGGTAGGGTTGATCACGTGTATTGTATTGAAAGTTAATCACCGTTCCATTCGCAAAATAGTCATTCGGCGGATAACCGTTTTTTAAACTGTAAACAGTATTGTGTGTTCGCATCACCTCCGGGCTTAACAGCTTATCGTCAATTTTGGTATAGTAATTTAAGCTTAGTCCTGCACCTACATAAAAGTGAGGTAATACATTCCGGTAAACGCTCTCGTTAATGTTCAGGTAAGTATAGGTAATAGGGAAGGTTTCAGGCTGTTCTCTTTCGGTACCAATCCCATGATCCAGTACCAATGTTTTCCCCAGGTTCCAGTTGCCCTGCAGGTTCCATTGATTGCCTGAGGAATAGATATTATGTTTTAACTGGATCAGGGCTAGCTGATTGGTGGAAATAGCTGCAAAAGCATCAAAAACAGATAAGGTCGTGTTCTTTGGATCTCCAAAATAAGTAGAACCTGAAACGTCCACGCCAAATAGAAAACCTGTACTTGGCGTATAACCGATAGATGGTAATAAGGCTAAACTACTCTTTTTTATTTTATCATCTTTCTTTTTGCCCTTATTAAAAACGCTGTTGAATACATCACTTACATCCACCTGTCCTGTTACATCTGTACTTAAGGTGTCTTCTTTCAGTACTATCTTCGTTGCCTTTTTATCCAGCGCCACCTTTTCCTGTGCAAACAGAAAGCCACCGCTTGTCAGCAGCAGCAATGCAGAAAGGATACAGGAAAGGACAAATTTAAACACTATCGTTGATTTGGGGCCAGCTTATTAAGCTCGCGCTGATGGGTTCAAATATCCAGCTGAAAGCTGTAGAAAAACTGAAGTAGGTAATTTTTTATTCATGTAATTGAGTTTGAAAGGTAAAATTACTATTTAATACTTAATCCCGTTTCATTAATTTAACTTTAAAACCTGATTGAATATCTTTGAATATCATGCCTGTTTATCTCCATGCGCTTCCGGCTTTTCTCCTTTTACTGGGAGGGGTTTACTTTAGTGTCAGCCGTAAAAAACTTACATCTTTGGCGGCTTTAACAGGTTTTGTTTGTGGTTCAATTCTTTATCTCGGTGCCGGATATACCGGATTGATGCTGCTGACCGCCTTTTTCCTAATGGGTACTTTATCCACTTCCTGGGGGAAAAGAATAAAACAGGATCTGGTTCCCGGAGAAGAATCTACAGCGCGTACACCTGGTCAGGTACTGGCCAATGCCGGTACTGCTACGTTTTTTGCTTTGCTGATGATCCTGTTTCCTAACCAGGCAAGTCTGTTTTTATTAACGCTGGCGGCAAGTATTGCTTCGGCAACTGCCGATACCCTATCTTCAGAACTGGGTATGCTTTATGGAAGAAGTTTTTACAATTGTCTCACCTGGAAAAAAGACCAGCGCGGATTGGATGGAGTGATCAGTTTAGAGGGAACATTGATTGGCATTGCAGGGGCAATATTTATCGCTTTGATCTATGCATTGGGTGTAAAACTTGATTACCGGATCATTATCATCGTCATTGCCGCTGCCGCAGGCAATTTCTCCGATTCGTTATTTGGTGCCACTCTAGAACGGCGAAACCTATTGACCAACGACTGGGTAAATTTCCTCAGCACCTTATTTGCCGCAGGAGTAGCGCTATTGCTCAGCCTAATTTGGCTGCATTAGTTTACTAACCGTCAAAAGATGCTTTATATTGTAATTAGTGAAGAAAAGAGTCTTAAATTTTGTTAAAATTGTCAGAATTAAACGATATATTCAAACAGCGACTTGTTAAGCGCTTTTTGGAGTTATAAATTGGAGTAAAAGGCGGATTGCCGGTCTCTAAAACAGAATATAAATATACATATGAAGCGAATATTGAAAATAGGACTGGATTCAGCCGCTCCCTTTCCACTACACAGTGATTACAACTCTGCTGTATTTGAAGGATTTGAAGTCGACATGATCCGTGCTGTTGCTGAAGTTCTTGATCTGGAATTACATTATGAAGTTTCTTTATGGCAAAATATTCTGGAAAAGTTATACAAAGGTGAACTCGATATGATCTGCTCCGCAGTCACCATGACCAGCTCCAGGCAAATGATCCTGGAGTTCAGTAAGCCCTATCTGCAGTTTCGCTTATGTGCAGTGGTTAAAAAAGGAGAGGATCTTTCCTCCATGAGTGATTTTAAAGATAAACGTATCGGTATCCGTATCGCTACAGAAGCAGAGAAGTATGTGATGGCGCAATTTCCTGCCAACCTTACTTTCCATGCCGAAACCAATAATGAGTTGTACCAGAAATTACAGGCAGGTAGAATCGATGTACTGATAGATGACTCGCCAATTGTTGGTGGGTTCTTACACAAACATAACGACCTCGCTATCGGCATGTTCATGCCCGAAACAGATTCACAATATGCTATTGCTATGAAAAAGGGTGACCTGGCCTTAAAGCAGCAGATCAATGAAACCTTGGACTTGCTTAAAGAAAATGGTACCTTTGATGCTATCTATGAAAAATGGTTCAGTGACATCAGATTGGTCTGAAGGTATCCCCGGCTTAGAGTGGATGGCGGAGAAAAAGAAAGACAAAAAAGATAAATCCAGCAAAAAGAAGTGCTGTGAGAAATGGAAAAAGGGCAAACGCTGTAAGGATTGCCCTTTGAGGTAGATGTTATTTAAGGTTGGTTTTAATCTTGTTAACAGCTTCAACTACGATCTTGTTTAACCTGTCGTCGTTATCAAACTGTTTTTCATCTATCCACAGGTATTTGTTAATCTCCGTGTCGTAAATGGCCGCTTTGCCTCCGTCGCCGGGGCCCAGTCTCTCAAAGTACTTGTAACATTCCAGCACTGATCCGCATCTATGGTACCAATCCTGATCTAGTTTGTAGTTGATGTTTATGGCTAAGTATCTCATACTCCAAACTTAAGACTTACTTTTTTTGCATTCAACATTATTACACGAACGCCCATATTCCCTTGGTGAAACTATTTGCTATAAGATTTTAGCTGTTTTTTTTCCTTCTCTTTTTATGAGATAATCAATGGTTAGGTAAAACAAAATGGCTGTTATTTTATTATATAAGGTATATCTGCTTTAAAATCGATTATAATTATGGAAAGAATGGTTCAAGCCTTATTTGATACTGACAATGAGGCGTTTAAAGGTTTGTTAGCTTTGCAGCAACTGGATTCTGCACAGGATATTTCGTTAGGGGAGTATTACGTGTTATCCAAGGATGAGGCTGGAAGCATATCTATCAATTCTGCTAAGGATCAGGCAGAAGGTTATACCGCTATTGGCGGAGGAATTATAGGTGGATTAATTGGCTTACTGGCCGGACCTTTGGGTTTACTGGTAGGTATCGGAGCAGGAATGGTGGCCGGGGCCGCCGGAGATACTGTCCGTGCTGAAGGGGTTTCAGATTACCTGGATACCGTATCAGCAAATATACCTAATGGGAAGTCTTTATTGGTTGCCCATATATGGGAAGATTGGGAAGCGCCCATAGATACGGTTTTGCAACCGCTCACTTCCACCATTTACCGAACTAACCTGGAGGATGAAGTTTTTGTTCCTGCGCAGACTGAGCTGGAAAGGTTACATACAGAGATTGAGAAAGCTGAAACAGGATATCTGGCTGCTGAAGAAGAAGATCTTCCAGAGTGGAATGAGAAGCTGTTGTTGTTGAAGATTGAAAGAGAAAACCTGATCAGGAAGTTGAGTGGGCAAGCAGAACATCAGGAGAAACAGTATGAAACCTGGGTGGCTACGCATGAGCATCAGCTGGATCGTGGGATTAGCGGAACGCTACATGACAAGGATAAGCATGATCGGTTAGAAAGCCGCATTGCTGAACAGAAGAGCAGGCTGGAGATGCTGCGTAAGAATAGATAAAAAAAACAGGCTGGTGTATTTCTCCTCAATATTTTGCTGAAGGGCAAAATCTTGCATGTCGAAATACACCAGCCTGTTTTTTTTATTTCATGTCTGGCATGGAGCTTAAGACCATCTCTGGTTTTTCTAACTGACAGCAATGAATGTTTTCCATCCGACATGAGGGGAAAACCGAAAGGGGAAATTGGATACATGCATGATGTATAAACTTGTATGATGTATAAACCGCATTATGTATAAGCTTGCATGATGTATAAACTTGTATGATGTATAAACCGCATTATGTATAAGCTTGCAAGATGTATAAACTTGCATGATGTATAAACCGCATTATGTATGAGCTTGCAAGATGTATAAACTTGCATGATGGATAGAATGGCATATTGCATGATTTCTTATAAATTTTTATCCTATACTTTTTCTGATATTAAAAGCACTTTAATATAATCCATTTCAATATGCCTGATGTAAAATCAAGAGGAGAGCGGTTGTAAATGTTAAATATTGTTTTTGACTAAACATTTTTTTTGGTGGGTTGTTAGAACAACATTAATACTTAAAATATGATCAATTTATTCCCTCTTGTATTCTGGAGATATTTGATGGCCATTATATCTGGTGTATTGGCATATGTTTCCTATAGTACGCACTATCACCTGTCGTTAAAGGTGGCATCCCTGATTCTAATTGGAATAGCTTACTTCTGTTTAGGAAGTTATGAGTTATGGAAGACGAAAAGCAATAAGAGTCATCGGGTTACCCAAATTCTCCGCTGGCTGGAGCGATAAATTCATTTTCACTTTTAGCAATCACGATCGTGGCAACGCCATTTCCAATGATATTAGTAATGGCCCTGGCTTCACTCATGAATTTGTCAACACCTAATAGGAAAGCGAGGCCTTCCAGGGGGATTTTATGAATGGCGGTAAGGGTAGAGGCCAGGATAATGAAACCACTTCCTGTAACGCCGGCAGCACCTTTAGAGGTGATCATCAGGATGGCAATGATACTGCCCATTTCAGCAAGGGAAAGGTGGACATTGTACAATTGTGCCAGGAAAATGACCGACATGGAGAGGTAGATTGAAGTCCCGTCCAAATTAAAGGAATAACCTGTCGGGACTACCAGTCCCACAACAGATTTACTGCAACCCATTTTTTCCAGTTTGATCATTAATGAAGGAAGGGCTGATTCAGAAGAAGAGGTTCCCAGCACCAACAATAGTTCTTCTTCAATGTATTTCAGGAATTTAAAAATGCTGATCTTGTAATAGCGTAAAACGGCTCCAAGGATAATGAATACAAAAAGAAACATGGTTAGATAAACTGTACCCATTAATTTTGCCAGAGGGACTAGCGTGTGCAAGCCGAATTTACCGATGGTAAAGGCCATTCCGCCGAAAGCACCCAATGGCGCTAAGTACATTACGTATTTAAGGCCTTTAAAAACGAGTTTGGATAGTTTTCCCAGGGTGATGATTGCAGTTTCCCTGTGTTTTGAGAAATTCAAAGCAATTCCAACAATAATGGCTACCAGCAATACCTGCAAGGTGAAATTGGACAAAAAGAAATTCGCCCAGTCGAAACCGGCATGGGCAGAGCCTTGTGTGTATTTTGAAGGATCCTGGGTTTGTAAGCCGGCTTTACTGATCTTTCCTGGTTCAATGATTACACCAACGATGATACCTATTGCCAGGGCAAAGGTGGTGAGGACCTCAAAGTAAACCAAAGACTTTAAACCTATCCGGCCAACTTTCTTTAAATCTCCCATTCCGCTAATACCCAAAACTATTGTTAAAAAGATAATAGGACCAATAAAGAGTTTGATGATATCCACAAACGTTTTACCGATGATTTCCATCTTTACCGCTGTTGCTGGTTGGTAGTATCCCAATAAAACTCCTGCGATAATGGCGATCAATACCCAGAAGGTAATATTTTTTAAAACAGTCTTCATATTCAGTATCATTACAAAACGTAATGATACTGAATATTTTTCGTGGTGTTAAGCGCTTTGGAAGGATTTAATGTTTGATAACCTATTTGAAGATTAAAATTATTTGCTTATCTTATTGTATATTCTTTAGGAGTTCCAAACCTGAATTTAAATTGATGTTAAACCGAATTGACCGCCTTTCTGCTATTATCATCCAACTGCAATCCAGGAAAATTCTGAAGGCGCAGGATATAGCAGATCGTTTCGAAATTAGCCTGCGTACCGTATACCGCGATATCCGATCGCTGGAAAAAGCGGGTGTACCTTTAATTGGGGAAGCAGGGGTAGGCTATTCCCTGGTAGAAGGTTATCGTTTGCCTCCGGTAGTATTTAACAGGGAAGAAGCTACAGCTTTGGTCACTGCAGAAAAACTGGTATTAAGCCTCACTGATCCGGCTAATGGTAATGCTTATAGCCTGGCACTGGACAAGATTAGGGCAGTTTTAAAGATAGCCGATAAAGATTACCTGGAACATATCGACCACCGGATTGAGGTAGTGAAAAACAAGCGGCCACCAGAATTACTTTCCCAGGCCAATCCTTTACAGCTCATTCTGGGTGCAATCGCTTCCAAACAAGTGATGCTGCTCAACTATTTTTCCTATTACCGCCAGGAACATACCTGCCGTTTGATAGAACCTATTGGCGTATTTTATCTGGATCATTACTGGCACCTGATTGCCTGGTGCCGTGAGCGTGAAAGTTATCGTGATTTTCGTTTTGACAGGATCAACTCAGTTTTTGCTACTGAAGAATTATTTGAAGATCAGCACCCATCTTTGAAAAGTTATCTTCATGATCAGTATCAGAAATATGAGTTCAAAGAGATCACTTTGAGGGTAGATAAGGAAGCCTATCTCCATCTGGGAGAACAAAAGTATTATGAAGGATATGTATCTGAAAATTATACACCAGACGGAGTAGAAATGTACTTCCTTACCATTTCTATTGAGGGCTTCGCCAGGTGGTTTATGACCTTTGCAGATTATGCAACGATCATTCATTCCGAAGAACTCAAAGCCAGGGTCAAATCCCTTTTCCGGGATATTTCAAAAAAAATGAAGGATTTATAGGCTTCCTAATTTTCATAAAAACGTATTAGTAGCTTTAAAAACAAAGGAATAACCTCGTTATAGGAACAGGAAATTCACTTAGTAAAAATATATTTTCATTTCTTATAGGACATTGCCCGTCATTTGTATACTATAATTATATATTAATGTCTTAAAATTATGGGATCATCTAGGGAAAAAGATTTTTTAAGAATGCTAAGCGCATTTCTGGATTGCGATTATAATCTAAAACAAGATTTAACATTGGAGGATTATTTCATCCTATTCTCCATTGAAGTGGGTCATTTAGATACTTTTACTGACAGTCAAACTGAGGTCATTCGCCAGCGATTATGGGCAAAAATTGAGGCTAGTATTTTAGATGAAAAAGCTCCTGATTCTCCCTAAATATGAATTACGCTTTATCTATTTAAAAAATAATTCTAAAGTTCCTGCTGACATAGGGCTGTCACTCACTCCTCATTACTTTGGTATATATAAAAAACAAACTATGTCAACACTAAAAGAATTTTTAAAAGAGCTTCATCAGGAATCTAAAGTTACCCGTAAAATGCTGGAACGTATTCCGGCAGACAAATACGAGTGGCAGCCTCATGTAAAAAGTATGACGATCAGGCGGCTTTCCAGCCATCTGGAAGAATTACCGCAATGGATCACCATGGCTTTTACTACTAATGAGCTCAACTTTGCTACAGTGCCTTACGAACCCGTTTTATGGAAAGATAATTTGGAATTACTGGATATTTTTGAGCGTTCGCTGGCAGAAGCAACTATGCATCTGGAGAAAGGTAAGGAAGAAGAACTAAATCCAACCTGGTTGTTAAAAAATGGAGATCAGGTCTTGGTTACCATGACTAAAAGGGAATTGGTTCGTCATGCCATCAGTCAGACCATCCATCATCGTGCGCAACTGGGTGTTTTTCTGAGATTGTTGGATGTACCGATACCGGCTTCTTATGGGCCGAGTGCAGATGAAAATGAATTTTAAGATTAGGGTTCTATGGTGGGTGGCTGTTATGGCTGCTCATCATATCCTTTATTCGTAGGTGAGTTCAATAACTACTCCATTATCAAATGAATTTTTCAATTCTATGTCATTAGATAATACTTTGTTGGTATAGCCCAGCAGATCAGCTATAAATATTATATCTTCAGCACTATGGATATGCTGCTCAGAGATAAATTCTGTTACATCTGTACCTTTAGACGACTCAACCATTAATTTTACTGGTATAGATACGCTGTAACTGTTCTGGTCCCATTTTATTTTGCCACTTGGCCACATTAATCTGATAATTTCACCAGCTGTATTCTGAACTTTAGGAAACCAGGAATATCCGTAAGCACTAAAATGTGAACCTTCCATAAAACTAATGATGTCATACATTTCAATAAAAACCTTACCGTTTTTATGCAGTAGCTCTTTGCTGTTTTGAAGCAATTGATAAACCTCTTTTTTATTCAGGTAAGAGATAGAGCAGGAGGAAGAAAGAATGCAATCGAATTTCACCTTACCGGCAAATGCTAAAATCGCATCCGGCAGCAAACCAACTAGATATTGATCCGGCTTTTCAAAACCGCCTTCCAATGCAAGCTGCTTCATTTCTGCACTCGAATCTATAGCCCAAACATCAATGTCCTTTCTTTTCAGTGCTTCTATGCTGTGTAAGGCCTGGCCTGCAAATAATTCCAGAAAAGACTGGCAGGGCTGTTCAGGGCTGAACGAATTTATGATATAATCCAAATGATCCTTATAACTTCTGTCGCTTGTTACCCCGGCGTAATAGCCAGCATATTGTTGATATAATCTGTCAATCATTTTTATTGAGTTATGTCTGAAAAAGACCTTGTTTTTGTAAGGAGAATTGAATGATTACCATGCGTGTGAAAATCATTTAATTACGCTAAACAGTTTAAAGTTAATCAGTCATAACCCTTTATAACAGGGTCAAAGGACTCAAAAGGAGATTTGTAATCTGCAGACAAATGTCCCAAAGTATGAATGGCTAAAGAATCTCTTTTAAATAACCTTATTTTAGAATCATAAGTACATTTATATGAAACGAATAAGATTAGTTAGCGCAGCGTTTGGAGATGATACTAAAGAATTGGTTATTCAATCTCCCTTAATCTATAAGGATTATGTGGTTGATGTGGCATTATATAATAACGACAACACGAAATCAAGACACAATAGCTTAACCACCAGGTTAAAAAGTAAGATCCCCAAAATGATGGAATGGCTGCATTATCCAGATTACGATTTTTATATCTGGGTAGATTCCAAGTTTACCATTCACGAAGGTTTCCTGGAGCATCTGTTCCGTTATGAAGGCGAAGCAGATCTGTTTCTGTTTAAGCATCCCCGAAGATCATCTATAAAAGCAGAATCCGATTATGTAAACAATAAAATTGGGGATATGTACACCTATTGGGTAGAAAGATACGGTGGTGAATATATAAAAGAGCAGGTAAATTTATATCTGTCAGATGAGAATTTTATTGATGATCAGCTTTTTTCTTTAGGTTGTTTTATGTTCACCAGTGATCTGGTAAAAAACAAAGAATTTAATCTGATGAAAGACTGGTTTTTAGAGAATGTACTGTACTCAGGTCAGGATCAATTGAGCCTGCCTTACTTATTATATAAACACCAAGTGAACTACAAAGTCTATCCGGAAAATATTATGGATAGCAGTTTTTTAAAGCATGATTTCTTTTTAGGTTAAATAAAACCTTAAAAATAAATATAATTTATTTTATGCTGATTTTATCTGTAAGCTAATATATTGATAAACTCATCGTAGATGAGCTAACCATATATAATTTGACTGATAATAAGCTATGAACAGACGTGAATTTGTTAATATGAGCAGTATGGCTGCCGCAGTATTAACTGTAATGCCAGAAGAAACACTTTTTGCCAACCCTAAAGATACCAAGGTTAAAATAGCCATTATTGGTGTAGGTAACCGGGGACAAGATCATATTAAAAATTTAATGGACAGAACTGACATTGAGTTAGTAGCCATTTGCGATATTGATCAGCGGATGCTGGACATCGCAAAAGGGCTAATTAATAAAAGCGGAAATCCAATGCCGGAAGTATTTACCGGAGATGACTATGCATGGAAGAAACTGCTCCGGAATAAAAATATTCAGTGTGTCTTAATTGCCACTCCATGGGAATGGCATAAGCCAATGATCATCGGAGCGATAGAAGCAGGTATAAAGTATGTGGCTACCGAAGTAATCTTAGGGATTACCCTGGAAGATCACTGGGATGTGGTTCATGCTGCCGAAAAATACAACGCACAGGTCATGATGCTGGAAAATGTATGTTACAGAAGAGATGTGCTGGCTGTCCTTAACATGGTAAGACAGGGGATCTTCGGTGAGATCATACATTTGCAGGGAGGATATCAGCATGACCTGAGGGAAGTGAAATTTAATAACGGTATTCAAAAATATGGCGGTGGGGTAGAGTTTAATGAAAAAGGGTTTTCAGAAGCCCGCTGGAGAACAAACCATTCTGTTCACCGTAATGGGGATTTATATCCAACACATGGCATTGGTCCGATAGCGCAATGTATCAATATCAACAGAGGAAATAGATTCCTTAAACTAAGCTCTTTCGCTACCAAGTCCAGAGGATTGCATAAATACATTGTCGACCATGGGGGCGAAAGTCATCCAAACGCCAAGGTTAATTTCAGATTGGGTGACATCGTAACTACTACCATCGTTTGCGCAAATGGAGAAACAATTATTTTACAACATGACACCAACTCCCCAAGACCTTATTCCTTAGGATTTCGAGTGCAGGGAACCGACGGCTTATGGATGGAGGTGAGCGATACAATCTTCATAGAAGGTGTGAGTAAACCGCATGTATGGGATAGTGCTACAGCATGGCTGGAAAAATATGATCATCCACTCTGGAAAAAATATGGTAAGGCTGCAGAAAGCTCCGGACACGGGGGCATAGATTTCTTCGTGATCAACGCGTTTATTGAAGCCGTAAAACATGGCGCCAAAACCCCGATGGATGTGTATGATGCAGCTACCTGGAGCGCTATTGCCCCATTAAGTGAACAATCGATCGAATTGGGGAATGAGACGGTAGATTTCCCTGATTTCACCAGCGGAAAATGGATGTACAGTGAACCTTCATTTGCATTAAACGACGCATATTAGTTTAAACAGGGTCATATGACATTGGGGCATATGACCCTGTTTACTTTTTGCTTTTTATTGATCTTTATTTGACTAATCACCAGACAAATAAATATGGATCAATTAAATTTTAAGGCCATTTATGGTACTTTTAATCAGGATATGGAAGCAGAGCAGGTAACTGATGTTACAACGATGGTCACTGATCTTTTTCTTTCCAAAGGGAAAATTATCATCCCGGCTAAAACTGATTTTCATCAAATCTTTCCAAACCCTGATCCCGGAAAAACAGCCTTTTTACAATTATTAACTGGAAATCGAAAATATAATATCATTGAGGATAGTTATCACCTTGATATCGAAATTGATCTTAATGTGATCAAGAAGCAATTTAAGCTGATCTACTATGCTTACATCAATAGGAATTCAAATTGGAAAGCAGTGATTTCCGGTCAATTAGGACAACTTAAAAGTTATGGTTTATTGGATGAGGCAGATGTATACGTTCACATCACTGATACTACCAATGTTTTTGATGACGTGATTGATAGGCTAAAGGACATAGTTCCCCATGCGGTCATCAGTACATCAAATGAAAACCGATTTGAATACCATGCCCTTAAACTGGCTTTTGATTTAGCAAAAGAAGATCCAGATACCATTTTCATGTACTTCCATACCAAAGGAATGAGTTATAATATTCAATCAAGGACAGCTGAAGAAATTGCGCTATTAATCGGAACATTTGAAAACTGGCGCAAAAAATTAGAACCTTTTCAAGATCCAGCCATTAACAAAGTAGGGTTGTTCCCTGCTTTAGAAGATATGGACCACAAGTTTAAATCAGGATCAAGGGGAGGCTGGATCTGGTTTAACTTCTGGTATGCCAGGGGTAATTATCTGTTAAGTTGTGGGGAACCTGAAATCAAAACATTTAGGTGGTATTATGAGGATTGGCTGGGTGGTATGCAGGATGAAACAACCTTGTCAAAAAAGGATTGTTATAATTTATACAGGATGCAAAATAGAGAGGGTAAAACATATTTTACCGCTCCGGAATCACTTGCGCTTCTTTGGAGTTTAAGGAATGACTAAAGTGTTTTAATGTACTTTTAATTCTGGATTATTAACTTCCAGAATTAAAAGTACAAATTGAACTTATAAAACTTTTCCATAAACATATGGTTTTTGTCCCACTCCACTAGGCTGAGGAACGCCTGTTGCTAATAAAGCAGCAATATAAGAACATAATCTTGATGAAATTACTGATGGACTACTAGTTGCATAAATTGCATAAATTGCACATAGTGTAAACCCATTTATACAAGTTGGGGTAGCCGGCGAATAAATATAACTTGTTACTATACAAACCCCTCCTGCTGTAAATGAATACCATCTTCTATTTGAACCTCCTCCTCCTGCTGGCATATTGTGAATTCTTTTATCCATCAAAAAGAACTAAAAACTTTGATTTCTACCTACTCTGTTTTAGGTTTTCGGTTTCCCTATTAGCTTTTTTCTCATTTTAATAATGAAAATTATTTTAGAAAAGCTCATTATCAAGTTACAGAATTATATACACAGGAAGTTAGCCAATAATCCCAAATTATAGTTATATACTAAAAACCTTATAAAAGATATTTGAATATCCTGGAAAATATATAATAATATGAAATTTAAAATTAGTTAATCGTATACAGCAAAAACTATTTACTTATTTTTAGTCATTTAAATCGTGAATTTGCCGTTTTATTTCGGTAGTATATTTCTATACGCTGGTTTTAATCAATCAATACACAATAATCACGATTAAAAGAGGTATCATTTTATGGGTATTTTTTTATTGTCACTACTGCATACGAACAATCTTTTCATCCCGAAAAAACTCATTTTCAAACCGTCAATACTATCATCAGTCAAAATTGGGACAATGAACTCGCCATAAATAATGACTTTACTTATCCATATATTTTCGTGACTAAAACAAGTATTATTAAGATACCTACTTCCTTAATTAAGGATCAATTGCTACTTACCATCTTAAATTTGGAAAACAAAACACACTTAATATATTAGATGTAGTCAACCGTTTTGATTCTCTGGGAAATTCAGTTTTCACAATGAGGGAATATCCCGTTTACAAACACCTTATTTATCTTTTATGATCAGGGATGTTTAAGGTTTGGAGAAAAATATCGAGTTCTTATATTATGCTTATTTATTTTTCATAAAAGGGATATCTTGTCTGGACATCCACATAGTCATCTGAAATTGAAGACCACCAAACTTCCGTAGTCGGCCCTCAACGTTTTAGCTATAACTGATGAATGCAGAGTTAAACAAGTTTTGTAATAACATAGCTGGAAGAGCTAACCTCGAGAAGGGTGTACTTGATGAATAGAAAATCAGTATTGTATTTATCTATGCTACTGAAGCAGAAATAGATTTTACACCTTGATTTGAAAATTATTGTATTCAATTTGTTAAAGTCGACCTGAATTACCTTCTTTATGGTTTATAAAAAATCTTGAATGGATTTGCACAGGACTTAAGCTTTCAGGTGAATGTAATTGGAATAAGCTGGTAGAAAAACGGAAAGTGGTGATTAACCGTTATTGCTGAGACGAAAAATCTACGGTGCCACCAATGATTATGGCTTTACACTCTAGGTTTTAAACCTGAAACATATTTTGGTGAAATGCTCAGTAGTTTTTGTGCAGCGAAACGCTGCACAAACAGAATGAAGAAATAACCTGGGACCTTACACAGGCGCAAAATCCATATTATGAAAAGAAATGGTTTCCAAGACTAGGGAGAAACTGGAAGATGGTTTAATTATTGTCCCAATTGTCCCTGTTGTCTTTTTGAACCAACATTATCTTTAAGTTAATTTAAGCTTAACGATTATGGGAAAAAACATTTGCTGTACTATTGTATCACCGTCACACCTCCATAAGGGTATTACCACATTGATGTCTCTCCGAATGCATAATGAGGATGTATTGTTATATCTGATCGTTACTGAACCGGTGGACCTAATTGTAGAGGATATTACCATTTTAAGCCTTGACCAACTTATAGAACAAGATGAGCAAGCTAAATTGCTGGCAGAAATTTATTTGGGAAAAAATGATGAATTAAGGTGGGCATTTAAAACGGTTGTTATCCGGTATTTATTGAATCAGTATTCAGATTCCAGGGTGATTTATTGTGATTGCGATATGTGTTTTTTTAGAAATCCAATACATTTGTTTGATTACGCCGATCAGGGTGGGATAGTCCTAACTCCTCATTGGGGTCCCTTATTTCCGACACCTAACCTGGGTAAATTCAGGGATAATTATTTATATGGGCTTTTTAACGCAGGCTGCATCACCGCAAATGCGAAAGGCATTCCTGCGCTCAACTGGTGGGCACAGGCTTGCATGACGGGTATTGAAATTGACCTGGCGAAAGGGCTGATGCTGGATCAGCGCTACCTGGATTTAATGTGTATACACTTTCCAGAGACTATCATCTGCCGGCATCTGGGATACAACATGGCCGACTGGAATGTGGAGATCAGAAACGATTATTTAAACCGGGGTGAAAATATTGAAGATAAATTCCCCGTTGTATTGGTTCATTTTACCGGACCTACCATGGCACGCATTGAAAGTGGGGGCGACAAAACTTTAGAGCCACATCTATTGATCTACCAGCAATATCTTAAAATGTCAGAAAGAATGCTGGCTGATATTCAGGATGAAACCAGCGCTATTTAACCGCTGGTCTCAATTCTCCCACAAAACCGCCACCTATAGCCATATTAATATTGATCATGCTGGCTGAAGTGACGAGTTGTTTACTTTTAACCAGATTTGAAGGATTTGTACCCGCATCTTTAGCATCTGCCCAGGAAGTGAGTTCGTATATGCCTGCAGGCAGAAAATCAAGCTTTATTTTTAACGATCTTGCTGAACTATTGTTCATGGCAGCTAAGAAATAATTCCGACCTGTGCGTTTAACCAGGGCAATATGTTCCCCGGGGTAACCCGAAATCACATGGATATCATCCCATACAGTAGGTACGTCCTTTAAGAAATCGGCCCCTGGCTGGTTTAAGATATTAGCAGGACGATCGCAATAAACTGTCAGCGGGCTTTCATAAATGACAAATTTTGATAGCTCTGCACAACGTGTATTCATGACCTGGGTAGGGAGCGAACCTTTTTTAAACTGTGCTTTAGTCACATTTAAAAAACCGCCGGGTGTATAATCCATTTGGCCGGCTAACATCCGTGTAAAGGGTAATGTGACATTGTGTTCGGGTATAATATTGGTCGAAAATTTTGAATATTCTTCACCCATCACACCTTCGCGGGTAATCATATTTGGATAAGTTCTGATAATTCCGTCCGGTTTATAAGCCCCATGGAAATCTACCATCAAATGATGCGCAGCAGCAGTTACTATAATCTTTCTGTACCAATTTACCATTTCCTGATCATCACTATCCATAAAGTCTATTTTTATCCCTGCAACACCCCACTTTTCGTATAATGCAAAAGCTTCTTCAAACTGGTTGTTACGGTTTACATCAGAACTGTATAACCAGAGCCATAGTCTTACATTTTTCTGTTTGGCATAACTCAGTAATTCTGGCATATCTAATTGCGGTGCAGCTTTGGTAATGTCTGCCTCAGGTTTATTAAATGGACCATACCATTGCCAGTCGATGATCATATAGGGCCACCCCTGTGCAGAAGCAAGATCAATGTACTGCTTAATCGTTGGCATATCCTGTTTCACTTCACCGCTCCACCAATGGTCCCACGCACTGATTCCTGGTTTGATCCAGGAAACATCTTTCAGGATACAAGGATCATTCAGGTTTTGTATGATCTCAGATTCAATCAATTTACCGGGGCTTTTGGCCAGCATGACTATGCGCCAGGGCGTAAAGAACTTATCAGAGAACCTTGCTTTCACGCTATCTTCTGCCTCAAATGGTATAGGAGCAAGCTTAGTCACCAAATGAGTTGTAGAAGATGAGCCGTTTTGATCTATCCCCATATAAAAACCAGGATAATTATCGATTTTGGCTTCGGTTATTGCCGCATAATGTTCCTTGTCTACCTCAACTAAAAAGGGAAGTCCAGCCTTTGTATCCCTTGTCATTGTACTTATTTTTTGTGGCTGGAAAGATTCTTCCTGCGAGGAAGTATATTTTTTATAATCAGCGATCCAGGCTTTAGGATCTCCTGCAAAATTAAAACCCGTAAGTTCTTTGGTCAGGTTCCTATTGCCAATTCTTTCTGTTGGATATAAATGATAACGGAAAGCTATACCATCATTATAGGCACGTAATTCCATATCCATTTTTCTTCTTAATCCGGCCTTCTCTATAAAAAATAGCTGAATGGATTTGTAATAATCGTTAATGACGGCATGTTTGGATTTGATTACCGGTACCCAATTCTCCTTAACCTCCTGTTCCTTTTGATCCGTTAACAGAAGATCCGTCCCCATATCAGGTTCATGACTAAACTTAAATCCGAGTGGAGAATCAGCGATGATCAATTTCTCATCCATTAAGATCTGATAACTCAGTTTATCTATATTTTGTACAATTACATGGATATTGCCAGATGGTGAGGTCAATTCAATACGTTGTGCGTAACCTGATATTATTCTGGTACTCAATAATAAACATAGGGTAAGTCGTTTGATCATACGGTTCTTAAGGATTTTTTGGTTAGATCTTTAATAGTAAATTATAAAAATAATGAATTTTGACCGGTTGTGCTATTTTGGAAATTATTTTTACTTTCTGTGGGATTAAGAAGAACGGTTGGTGAAATTTACCCGCAGATAAATTGAATACGATTAAAATACCAATAGGTAATAAGACTGTTAAGGATGGTTGGGATAATGTTATTAAATAGCTTTGTTTATTTAACAGAACAAACCTGCCGTTATGCGATTGTCAAATATCTTGTTATTTTCCTGCTGCCTTTTTATGTTTCCTGGTTATAGTGAGGCGCAAAGTTATGCAGATACTTATGTGGTCAATCCAATCGTTCAGCATAACGAATACCTGAAAAAAAATCCTGATCTACAGTTGCCTGTTACATTTAAAAATAGTCAGTCAAAATTGCCGGAGCCGGTATGGCCTGCGAGAAAAGATGTGCTCTTATGTTATTGGAAAGCATGGGAGATCGCATTTTCAAACCTGCATCAGGTAACTAAAGAAAATGGCTTTATTTCACCCTATATAGACGCTGCATTTAACCAGCACATTTTTATGTGGGATACCAGTTTCATGGTTTTATTTGGTCGTTATGGGCACAATGCTTTTAATTTTCAGTCCAGCCTGGATAACTTTTATCACCGGCAGCACAGAGATGGTTATATCTGCCGGGAGATAGCGGAAAGCAATGGTGATGAAATTTTTGAACGGTTTGATCCATCCAGTACAGGTCCTAATATTATGGCCTGGTCAGAATGGGAATATTTTCTGAATTTTAATGATATCCAAAGGTTAAAAGCAGTCTTTGATCCT
The DNA here is from genome assembly GCF_009765875.1 of Pedobacter sp. L105. GTDB lineage: Bacteria > Bacteroidota > Bacteroidia > Sphingobacteriales > Sphingobacteriaceae > Pedobacter. Next base: position 29,627 of record NZ_LMUP01000005.1, on the reverse strand, counting down.
TTATTAGCCTATTACCAATGGTACCGTACTTATCGTTCCTGGCCAGACGGTACTTATTTTTCGACAGGCTGGGGTTGTGGTATGGATAATCTGCCGCGTGTACCAGCAGGATTTAGCCCGGAATTCAGCCCTGCTTTTATGTCCTGGATAGATATTACCTTACAACAGATTTTTACCGGAAAGATTTTACTGGCAATGGCCAACCAGTTAAACCGCAAAAACGAGGTAAAGGATATTGAAACTGAAATAAAACGTCTCACTGGTTATGTGCAGCAGCAGATGTGGGATGAAAAGACCTCCTTTTTTTATGATCGATACCGTAACGGATCTTTGTCTACGGTAAAAAGTATCGCAGCTTACTGGGGATTATTGGCTGAAGTTGTGCCCGAAGGTAAACTGGATAAATTTGTGGAACATTTGGAGAACCCCAATGAGTTTGCTCGTTTGCACCGGGTGCCCACGCTTTCTGCAGATAATGTGGATTTTAAGGCTGATGGGGGATACTGGCGTGGCGGTGTGTGGGCGCCGACTTCTTACATGGTACTCAGGGGGCTGACTAAATATAAACAAGATTCATTAGCATATGTTATTGCCTTAAATCATTTGGAGAATGTGGTCAAAGTATTCAGTCAGACTGGAACAATCTGGGAAAACTATGCGCCCGACAAAGTTCAGGGAAATGGTCAGAAAGAAATGGTGGGCTGGACCGGGCTGGTGCCTATTTCAGTTCTTTTTGAATATGTGTTTGGCATCAGACCTAATGTACCCGAAAATATGATTACCTGGGATATACGTTTGCTCGATGAATTTGGTGTAAAAAAATATCCTTTTGCTGCACAAGGTCTGATTAACTTTTGGTGCGCCAAACGGAAAAAGGAAACAGATCGGCCTAAAATTAAAGTACAGTCATCTGTACCTTTTACTTTAAAAGTACTTTGGAAAGGTGGTAGTGAAATCATTGCTGTTCATGCTGAGTAAACTAGTTGACTAGTTTATTTCAGGTTCCCATAGGTTTAAACATCTGTTTTCATAATCCCTTTTCATTTCTGGTGAATAATCTGCTATCATTGATTTTTCCTGATGAGGGCTGATTAATTGGAGCTGATTATAGATTAAATTTTCCAGGCTATTTACAATTTTGGATGCCTGGTATTCATTTTTTACTTTTTCTTTGGCTGCTATAGCCATGGCCGTCCTGATGGGCTCATTTTTATACAAATAGAAAAGAGCGGCAGCAATTTTTTTAACATCATATGCTACTACCAATCCTGTTTTTTCGTTGTCGACCAATTCAATCTGCGCATTATCCTTATCTGGTGTGTTGACCGTTACTACCGGAACTCCTGCTGTCATGGCTTCTGCAATCACCATTCCGAAGCTTTCGCCAAGATTGCTCACTGCTAGGTATACATCCATCAATCTGTAATAGATGAGCAACGCTTCCAGATTTAAAGAATTGTCCAGGACAATCAGTTTATCCAATAGATTCAGTTTTTTTGCATATTCCATCATGTTAGCCGTAGCTCCAACCAATAAAAACTTTGCATTGCTGACTTTGGCTGCGAATGCTGCAAATCCATCTAATGTAATAACATCAAACTTAGCATCATCTGCTCGGCCTATTCTTCCTACGATAAAAACATCCTTAAGCTGATTATCTTCCCTGATTTTTTTGATCAGCTCTTCCGATGGGAGCAAACTGCAAAGGTGATCAAGATCAACAGGATTGGATAATGTTTTCCGCTTTTCAGAAAAATGATCTTTCAGCTCTTTATCCTTTAACATCCGACGTATCAAAATCATCTTTGATACATACAGGTCATAGTCTATGGTATCGTATAATAATGAATCCTCATAATCTCCAAAAACATTAGTCTGTATCACAACCTTGGGTTTATTGGTTTTAACCAGTGTAAAGAGTTCCAAATTTAATCTACCTGGACCGTGCCAGTGAAACACATCAGTTTCCTTTAATAATTGCGGTAGTCTGTTTAAATCGCCATTCAATACAATCACCTCTATACTCATATCCTGAATAAGTTTTACTCTCTCTCCTCCAGCATACAAGCATACTACTTTAACATCAAAGTGTTCCTTGTTTAAGTATTTGCAATACAACTGGATGACATATTCTGTACCTCCAATACCTAATCCATTGGTGGCTTCAATGATCTTTATTTTTTCCATTAATGATGTAGGTATTGGCAATTAGTAAAGCATATTATTTGGATTGTACTGAATTAGCCGAAGTAGGATATTAAACCCAAAGAGGATAAATGTTTATCCTCTTTAGCTAATCAATTTTCTGCAATTAATTCCGGTGATTTAATCGTGCCATTGGCGGGGGTAGGAGACATTCTAACTTCCAAGGGTACAGGAGGGAAATCTGATGCTGGTTGTCCTTTTCCCTTTGCTAAAGCTCTGATCATATAAAACAATAATCCCGGAGTACCCTCAATATCTGGTCTGTGTTGAGGATCATCTGGTATTTCGTCGGCAAAGATGGCATTTAAATACTGTCCATCTACTGCATCGGGTGCTTTTTCTAACATTACATAACTATCAGGATTACATAAATCCAAATCATTATTAATTAATTCAAACCATGGCATATTAAAAGAATTAAATATTTGACCTACTATTTTCAGGGTGTTCGGTATATCCCTTTTCTGTAGCAATTTAAAGATGAATTAGCGTTGTCAAAAGAGTCAATTGTCCCAAAAGAATTTATGCATTAATTGTTTGAGGACAATGGCCTCAAATGAAGATAAAAAATTACTCAAATTGGTATTGTTATTCGTGTACTAAATGATCTATTTAAAATTATAATTTTAATGAAAATCTAATAAGATCGCATTAGAAATTCCTTTATGCATACTTAATTAGATAAAAAGGAAATACTGAAAACCTTAAATAGAGTAGGTAAAACTTAAAGTTTTTGTTTCTTTTTGATGTATAAAAGGATCTGTATTATGTCTGCAGGCTGTAAAAAAAGATGGTATAACTATACTGGTGGAGATCCTACTTTACCAGTCGACTGGCTTTATTCCCCGGCAGGACCACTATGCCTCAACGGCTTTAGTGTTTGTGCAATTTATGTTTGTTATGCAGGAGCGCACCCTAGTGTGATCACTTTTAAATTGCAAAATTATATTGCAGCTGTCTTGTCGACAGGCGTTGCCCAACCAACCAGCGTTACAGGTGCGAAATTATTCGCATACGGTAAAGCCTAAATAGCGGCGCCAAACTATTAAGAAGGAATTTTCTCTTTAATAATTTGGCACCGCTATTTAATTTCTTATCAACTTGATAAATTGAAAACCCATTGTTACTAAACAGTATTTTAGATCTTCCCTGTTTTCATATTAATTATGCGACAATTCAATGACCACTGTGTTTTCGAAAGCTTTTGCCCATTGATCTTCTTTACTTAATATTCTACCATTATAGCCCAAAAGGTCAGCTATAAATAGGATATCATCAGCACCATACATGTTTTCTTCCGAGATAAATTCCATAGATTCTGTACCCGTTGTAGATTCTATAATTACTTTCACAGGAACTTCTGCTGTATGACTATAATGGTTAAATTTCATTTTATTGGATGGCCATGCGTATTTGATGTGATCTCCGTTAGTGTCCTGGACTTCATAATAACTAATAGGAGCCCCACTTTGTAAATATTCCATGATTGCACGTATATCGTCAACTTCTATAAATACTTTACCTTTTTCGTTTAATACTTCTTTAATGTTATAAAGTAATTCATAAACTGATTTTTTGTTTAAATGCGCAATGGAGAGAGACAAACAGATAATACAATCAAATTTCACTTTACCTACATAATCTAAAATTGCTTCAGGAAGATGACCAACCAGATATTGACCTTGGTTTTTAAATCCATTAACCAGGGCTACCTGTCTCAATTCGGCACTTGAATCTATTGCCCATACATCGATACTGTTTCTTTTTGATGCATTAATACTATGCAATGCCTGACCAGCAAATAATTCTAATAAAGTATGGCATTGATGTTCAGGTTCATATGATTCCAAAATTATATCCAGATGGTCTTTGTAGTTTCTATCACTAGCTATTTTTGCATAATATTCCGCAAATTCTTTGTAAAGTTTATCTATCATTTTATTTATAAATTAAGCTGTTAGCAATTTATGAACGATTAAATGGTTATTACAGGTCAAATGTCTCATAATGGAATATGTTATTAATCAGGTATTTCCAATAGATCATAAATAGTGTTTGTGAGTTCCTTATTGAGCAATTCACTTTTGTTGAAAATATGTTTGTAAATCCAATAGTCAATATTATTTCTCCCATAATATATAAATGCGTAAAGAAATGGGCAGTCATCCATGTAGAACAGCGATTTTTCTTTTACCAGAAAATCTATGACAGGCAAATTTTCGCCACTACTTAAACCGTTAAACGGATGGCTTTGGATCAACATTTTTTTGCACAATAAACTGCTGGACAAGAGATAAGAAGAGGAAACATAAGCTTTAAACGAAATTGCATCATACAATATGATCCGGTTGAGTACACTGGCATCATATCGGGTTCCCTGTATACAATTGTATTGGAACCATAAACGGCTTGGATGATACCAGTCATCATCATTCCACAAACAAATATAATCTCCTGTAGCTACGTTTACCGAATTATTCAAAGCGTCTCCAAATCGATCTGTCTGTTCGATAGTTGATAGCTGTAAATCCCGATCATCAGATAAATTTTCAATTACAGCTTTAATTTGCTGTTTGTTTTGATCATAAGAAATGACCAACTCCTTATTCGGATAATTTTGCGACTGGAAGCAGGCAATAGCTCTGTTAAGCAACGCATGATTGCCATTTGATATGCAAATGCATGAAATTAAAGGATAATTTTCGCTCATTCTTAAAATTAAGGATAACAGCGAGTGCTAAAACGGCCAAAGGTTACATAAATCACCCATTTGAGCTCAACTATTTAGGCTCTTTATAATCAATAAGGCTATGGTGAGAAAAAAAGCGATGAATAATAACAATACAGTTACAGCATCCTGATGTGGCGGAAAACTGGTATAAAAAATATAAGGATTATAAGAATGATAGGAATCCGGTGCTTTCATAATTTTATATAAATTGATGGCAATCTGAATTACTACAAGGATAATTAAACCGACGATAATATTTTTTAAAACGGTGAGTAGTGTTTTCATAAAACTCTTTTTTAATTTATTTATATTCGTCGGATGTCAATAGAAGAATTAGAAGCTTATTTTACCGGGATTGAACTGCCGGAAAAGATTGAATTGGTGCAAGGAGTAGTCATAGAAGACCTGCCCTTGTTTCTCGATTCGCATTTTAGCTATATCAAAAAAAATGGCCATTTAAAATCTGCGGATGTTTTTATGCTGCGACTTCATCAGCTTCATGCCAAATTGGAAGAATCTCATATCGCCTAAATGTGACTGTTTAATTTGAAGAGGAAGCCGGACATCCATCCAGGCTTCCCATTCTGTCATCATGAAAAAAACAATTCATTAACCAGGCTCGTAGTTAATTTCTTTATAGCTGCATCAGTATCACACCTGCAAGGGCGATAAAGGTGAGCACGATATTTACTTTAAAATGTTTGTACCATCCCATGCGGGCAAATAGGCCACCGCAGGCGCATGGATGGCGCTCATAGATCTGGAATACGGCTCCTCCAACATAGAGGGTAAATAGTCCCATCAGGAATAGCGAAGCATACATACCCAGTAACCTCGTATCAGGTAATACCAGCAGCACAATGATCACCAGTTCCACTAAAGGCACCAGGTAACTAAAGATCTTACCTACCCATCTTGGGAAAACCTGGGTCAGCATAGCCTGCTTAAACTTATAAAAATTGAATACTTTAGACAAGGAAGCATAGGCCCAAAGCAGAATAAGAAATCCGGTAATGATGATGATAAAAGGTTGTGGGTTCATATTTTTTGCACTTAGTATATCACCAAGTTACGGGTGGGGGCGACAAAAAAAAAGGGACAAAGGACCCAAAAACCGGTCTTTTGTCCCTTTTCAGAGAAGCATTAATTTAATAAATTTTACATCCGTCTGGTTCTGGTTCTAATTCGGTTGAGTGTTTTACGTGATATGCCTAAATAAGCGGCAATGCTTTCTACAGAAGCTTTTCTGAAAATCGCAGGACAGTCCTTCATCAAATGAAGGTAATGTTCTTCGGGTGTGTAAGCGGCGAACTCCAGTATCCTTTTTTCGCTCATCCGCTGATATTCATTCATGATCCTCCGGATGTAATCATTGGATTCCGGAAATCCTTTCACGATCTCGTTCACATGGTCGAAAGAGATCGATAACAACACGCTGGGTTCCAGCAATTCAATGTAAGATTCTGATGGCACCTGGTTAAAGAAGCTATTGAGCGAAACCATGAGTTCATTTTCGTTCCAGAACCAGAATGGTACTTTCTTTTCTTCTTTATACACAAACCCCATAGCAGATCCTTTTTCGATAAACCAGGCCCGGTTGGCTATCTGACCAGGCTTTAAGATAATCTGACTTTTAGCGTAGTATTCTCTTTTAATCATGTCGTTGAGCTTTTCTTTTAACTCCAAACGCAAAGAATATTTTCCAGCTAATAACTTGAACAATTCCTCATTTTCCATTTCATACGATAATTTAAATATGACACGAACAATTAATTAATTTCGGGCTGATTTGCCTCGCAGTGTTAAAACACTACGGCAAATTCTTAGTGTAACTATCCTGCTTAAATCTTTAAGTAGGAACCAATAATGTGCAATTCATAGGCGATCAAATTATTTATATTCAACAAAATACGAAAAAATACATTTAATAAATTATTTATTAGCACTAAATATACTAACAATTTTTTACCAAGTTATAACTGCATATTATCATTTTACTTAAATAATTGCTCTGATCCTTGCTAATCTATAATAGCTATCAATTATTACCCATAATTACCCTTTTTAACGTTTTAATTTTTACATCTATAGACGATGTGTCATTTGTCACATTATAAAAAAGCCCATTAACTACCTTGTCTTTTTTTAAAATCGTTCCCTTGTCGCGCTATTTTATGGATTAAAATTCGTGGATTTATCAATTTTATTGATGGATACCAAAAGAATTTTAAGATAAATAAACTGCCTATTCTTATGTTTGTTTTTAAAAAATATTTATAATAAACTAATTATTTAATATCGAAGCTGATTTTAATTAACACTCAATCCACTAACAAAGGGATCAAATTCATTGCTGAAATTTGATCCCTTTAAACCCTAAAAATCAGTCTCATTCAGAGATGCTATCCTAAAAGTTAAAATCCTGGAGCTTCATGTCCGCTCAAAATGTTAATAATTCTGTCTGGATATTAGCCTGGTTGTGATCGAAACCTAAAGGATAAATGACTTTTAAGGCGGACGTGGAATTTTGGTTAAAGAAATCATGAATTGGTTTGTTTAGGTTGGTTAATAGTGATGGCCTGTTTGCCACCATGTATCTTGATGATCCTGTCTTGCCAGATAAATGTTCCAGTCAGGCTTTCAGGTAAGGTGATCTCAGCATGAATGCCGTCTTTTCCTTGTCGTATAAATTTCACTGTAATCTTTCCTGTAGGATGGGGAAAGGTAGCTGCTGCTTCAGTCAATTCTCCTAAAGCAGGTTTAATCAATACCGTGCGAAATCCCGGTGTCTCGGGCATAATCCCACAGATCGTAGCCAGGAAATCATAATTGGGACTGGCGCTCCAGGCATGACAATCCGAGCGTGTAGGCTCAGGCTTTTCTGCAAAGGTGGTTAAGCCCAGTTTTAGCATTTCTCTCCATGGTTGCAGCTCGCTGTAATATAAATCAGCCATTTCTGCTTTTTTAAGCGCCTGGATCAGGTAAAACCGATAAAAGAAAGTCACCTGGCCTATAGATTTATCTTTCAGCAAATTTTTCATTAAACGCTGGGCTTCAGGCAATGGAACTGCCCCGCTTAATACTGCCCAGATACTGGCATGCTGACTATAAGTTCTCTGCTCAGGTGTATCTGCCAGTAATCCTTTTTCTGCGTTGTAACAAGCAGCAAAGGTATGGTCATTTAGTTCCCTGGCCAGCAATTTGCAATCTACTGTCTGTCCGGCATGGTCAAAAGCCCGGTAAAGGTCTGCTGCCTGATTTAGGGTATAAGCATATTGTAGAGTAATAATAGAGGAACCCCCGGTATCTGCGCCGGGAGCAGTACCCCAGTCGTTAAAATTATCCCAGTCTACGAAATTCCACCACGTTAGTGGTCCCAGCATTTTTTTCCGCTGGTCTACTCTTGTTTTATACCATTCAAGGATCTCATTGATTGCTGGCAGGAACTGTTTAACAAAGGCATCATCCTGTCGGTGCATCCAGTAGTCATATACCATAGAGATCCAGAACAAGGAAAAGGTAGGGATGATCTGCAAGCGGTTGCTTGGATACCTGCCTTGCGTTAACCCTTCTGGTGTTCTGGAATGATAAAAATCTAAAATGGCTTTGCGCATCAGCCGGTCATCACCACTTCCATACAAAGAGATCAGTGCCTGTATCCGGCTGTCTCCTGTGTATTGCAACTGCTCATAATAGGGGCAATCATAATAGAGCTCTCCTGCGCAAAGTTCTGCTGTGTGCCATCCAACTTTCCAGATTTCCTGTAATTCACGATCATTGCTGGTGAAGGTGGCATTCAGCTGCAGAGGATAACCTGTTTTCATACTGTAAATATCATTTACTAAAAGCGGTTCATCTGCAGTAGTGATATCCAGCTGGAGGTATCTGTAACCTCTAAACCATAATGGTCTGAATTTTCTGGTTTCTCCGCCGTCCGGTAAAAAAATATCATAATTTCCTTTAATCTCTTTATTTTCTATATCATTCCGGTTTCCCTTATTTCCCTGTTTGTCAAATAAGGCTTCCGCATAAGTCATTTTTATAGAAGAGCCTTTTCCTTTAGTTACCAGTAGCTGGGGATAAGCAACTGTATTATTGATGGCATCCAGTAATATACTCACAGTTTGATGCGCAGGGATTTTTAAGGTTTTTTTTCCAGTTAAAAATTCTGGTTCCACTTTTATACCTGAAGAACGTCGGACAACCGGAAAACGTGACAAATGTTCTTCAAATAAAGGAATATTCCTTGGTGCCAATGTCCAGCGGTTATCAGTACCATAACCTACTGGTTCGGGATGGGTAATTTCCATTGCATTTTCCCAACTGGCATCATTATAACCCGGATATTCCCAACCCCATGGGTATTGGCTGCCATCTACCTGGTCTCCGGGACCAATCACCATATAAGCTTTCAATCTTTCTCCGTTATCTAATGAGCAGGGGGTATAAGCTTTATTTTGTAAAACTTTCCATCCTGTATTGGTATTTACAATTTCCTCTGCACTGGTGTTTCCCTGAACCAGAAAAGCGGTCTGATTGGATACCTGTGCTACAGGAGCTAGCGTGCCCATATTCCACACCATCGCGGCAATCGTATTTTCGCCTGGTTTTAAATAAGCTGCAATATCCAGTGATTCATAATACCAATTGAATAGATCACCCCGGGCTGGCCCGGAATTAACAGGAATGCCGTTGACGAATAAACGGTAGCGGTTGTCTGCTGATACATGAATTAAAAAAGTTGCAGGAACAATGGGAAGGGTAAAGGTTTTTCTAAAATGATAAACACCATATTCACGCTGCATTGCTGTAGGATGGGTAATCCAGCCGGCACTCCAGGCACCTTTTAACAAGGCCGGATTGATGGCCGATGATTGGCCTTTTGCCGTAAATATTCCAAACAGCACTAAATGATTGATTAAAATTGCTTTAAATTTCATATTCATACTTTTAGCCTTAAGACCGGGTCCACAGGCTGCATTATATTTGGTTAATTGCTAACCACACTCATATACGTAAATGTGAAAATCAGCGCGACTAAATTACATAAATATTTGTATTTTAGAATATTACGGTATAAAATAAAAATATTTTAGCCGGTCTAAAATCCGTCTTTACTCCAAAAACGTTTATAGAATAATTTTAAAAGCATTTAGCTAAAGTTATTATTTACTTCATTTTTTTAATAAAAATTTTATGTGATGGCCATTTTTTGGCAATCGAGGATTTATTTAAAGAGGACTATGATATCGAAACTTGCCAATTACACGTCTTTCACTGATGCCGAGTTGATCGCTTATTTAAGAGAAAGCGATAGGGGGGCTTTTGATGAAATTTATGAGAGGTATTGGAAGAAGTTATATAATGAAACCTTTAAACGGATGCGCAGAATTGAAGTTGTTGATGAAATAGTTCAGGATGTTTTTTCTGACCTCTGGACCAAAAGGGGCAGCAGGAAAATTGACAGTCTTTATCCTTACCTGATTACCGCATTGCGCTATCAGGTATTCATGGTTTACAGAAGAGGGCAGGCAGGACCAGAGTTTATAGAACCTTTGGAACATATCGCTTTAGCTGATTTGCAGGCAGATTCTTTGCTGAATGAAAAAGAGCTAAAAGGTTGTATTGCTATATGGATGTCTTTACAACCAGAAAAGAGACGTGTGATTTTTCAAATGAAGTATATGGAGGAGCGGTCTACGAAAGAGATTAGTGAGATTCTTGGGATTTCTCAAAAAACTGTACAGAATCAACTGCTGACTTCCTTTGCCAGCTTAAGGGAGTTCTTGAGTAAGCTAATGATCCTGATTAGTTTATAAAAGCTAAAAAGGCAACAAACGATGGCTCCATTTAAAATAATAATAATCTGTTATATTTAATTCTTCTTGTCGCTCTTTACTATGCGTGTTTACGGTGGTATTGTATAAATGGTCAACAATAGAAGAAGTGATCAATGCATGTTTGATGTTGAGTACAGCTAGAGTATTGGCATAATCGTAATCGGCACTGTTAAAAGTGAAATTTTCATCCAGCTTTCCGGTAAGCTGAAAGAGCTCTCTCCGCATAAAAAGGCACCAGCCTGCAATTTCAAGTCCTATGCGGTAACCTTGTTTTATCCCGCTATATAGATCGAAACCATGATTTGGATGTAAAATGGAACAGATCGGTGAGGCACTCAACAAATCGGGAATTTGGTTCATTGTTTTTAATATCTCTGAAGCCCAATTGGGATGAAATATCAAATCATTGTTGCATAAACATATATAAGCGGCATTGGTCATTTCAATACCCAGATTCATATAGGTATGGTAACCGAAAGGCTGATCGGGGTAAATAGTTTTAGAAAATGGATATTGGTAGTTTCCTAAATCCTTTTGAGATTCCATCACAAGGATGTTAAATTTTATTTTCGAGGAATCTTCTGAGGTCTGGAGCGAGTTAATACAATTGATAGTGGTTTGCATTAATTCATTGGTGTGTGCATAACTCAATATAATCACATCGATTGCTGTTATTGTTTGGATATCCATAACTCTTTGCTCAATTAGTTTATAAATTCAAAACAAGTTAAAAAGATATTGAACTGTCTTACCTAGTTTTAAGATTTTGTGCCATCTGTCCCGGTTAGCCATTCTGATTAAGTTTAATTTTATGATAGAAATTTAAATAAATTAAATCTTTTAATAATGAGCATACCTTTGGTTACCTGCATTATGCCAACAGCAAATAGACAAGAATTTATTCCTTTTGCTATCGATAATTTTTTAAAACAAGATTATTCCAATGCAGAGCTGGTCATTATAGACGATGGCATTAAATCTTGCGCTGATCTGATTCCTGATAACAATCAAATTTGTTATTTTTATACTGAGCCTATAAGTACGATTGGTAAGAAGCGTAATGTGGCATGTGAAAAAGCAAATGGAGAATTCATTTTAAACTGGGACGACGATGATTGGTATGCGCCTGACTGGATCAGTCGACAGGTAAATCTATTGTTAATTTCTGGTGCTGACATTACGGGTTTAAATAAAATTGTATTTTATTCTACTTCATTGCAGCAGTACCTTGGATATGAAGATGCCGAACATCATAAATGGTTATGCGGAGCAACTCTTGCTTTTAAAAAATCAATATGGAAATGTCATCCTTTCGCTGATCTGCAGGTTGGTGAAGATTCTGACTTTATTTTTAATACTAAGGGACAAATAGCTGTACTAGACTATCCCAATGGTTTTATTGCCACCTTACATGACCACAACACTAGCATTAAAAACTTAAAGAATATCAATACAGTAACCTGGATGGATCAGACCAATACTATATGAACTTTCTGATCACCTCTAATATCGATCTTTCCTGGTTGGCCAAAGAATACCTCTCTAAAATAAATTGAGAGGCTCTTTTTCCAATTTTCTGTGTTTCCAGTGGGTTGGTCTTAAATTTGTCGATTACATCCATCACACATTTTGCATAACTGATCATATCAGATTGTTCAATTACAAAAGTCAGATCATTTCTGAAAAATTCTTTTCCTCCTTGACCATGATAACCAATGACGATACAGCCACAGGCCATGGCCTCTGCAGGGGGAAGGCTAAAACTTTCCTTATGGCTAAAGGACAAAAAAATCGCTGCTTCACGTAAGATGGCAGCACACTCTTTTAAGGTAAGGTTATCAATAATTTTAATGGTATATCCATCCAGATCATTTTTTAACAGTAATAATTGAATGAGTTGGTTGTAATCATCAATTACTTTTCTGGGCATTACCGCAATGATTTTTTGTTTATGAGGTTGATCATAAAATAACTTATCAGTGATACCTAAAATGATCCTGCTTATTTTGAGTCCAGGAAATAACCAGCTAAAAAAGTCGAAATCATATTCGGATACTACAATCACCTGTACAATGTCCTGATGAAAATATACCTTTCTAGCCAGTTCTATATCCCAGTTAAATGGTAATAAGGTATAAAAGGAATTTTGGTTAAAGATGATTTTCCTAACACCAGGATAAAAATTAGGAATTTGGCTTCCAAATACCTCAGGTATGATCAATAGATCATCCGCTTTAACTTTTATAGACTTAAAATCGGTTACAGGAGTGGTGTGATTAAACCAATCTATCTCTAAATTCTTATCTTCATGAACGATAAAACTTTTTATTCCATTCGCATTCAGGGTATCCGCCAGTTCATATAATTTCATTACTCCTCCAAAAGGTGATTTTAAATCCGGACATAGTACATAAACGGTTGATGTCATAAATGCTTCATTAAAGGCAAACGTTAGTTGACTATTTTGTCTTTTGGATCCTCAAAAAATTTAAGACTGGTATTATGGGAATGAAGGGTAGCCATAAAACCCTGGAAATAGTCATGTGCACAAATCCTGGCACCGGAGTTCCTGATAAAATCGTCATCTTCGCCAATCTGCAGGTCTTTAAACGGATGCCTTTCCCAGAATGATTTCCAGTAGATCAGGCTTTGTCCACTTAACCAGGGGCGTTTAGAATCACTATTTTTAGTCATCCAATAGGTATCGAGCGTAGGAGAGAAGAACTGAACCTGGTTGATTCCACAGATGTCTGCTGCTGAATTCGTTATCGCATCTACCTGGTGTGAAAGCCAGTCTGGTGCATACCAATCGTCATCATCCCAATGCGTAATCAATTCTCCTTTAGCTTTTTCACAAGCTATGTTACGTTTTTTACCGATAGTTGCTGATGGTTCAAAATAAAAATAACGGATTGCAGGATGAGCTGGCACTAAGTCTTCGATCGGTTCTAATCCATCATCAATGATGACTAATTCCTTATTCAGATAATCCTGTTTTAGGAAATGATCAATTGCCGGCGAAATAAAATTAGGTCTGTTAGCTGTAGGCATGATACAGGTAACCATCGGAGAATCCGATCCCAGGGTTACTCTGTTGTTCTTTTCATAAACTATTGGGCTTTCAATCTTTTTCAGCCATTTAATCAGCTGCCGTTTATGTCTTGGATCTTCCTGCCATTGTATGCCTGCGTTTTCGGTATGTACAATTCCCAAATAACCTGCTGAATAATCATGTGCGTAAATTTTCGCTCCGGATGACCTGATAAATTCATTGTCCTCTCCGGCATTCATTTCTTTAAAAGGATGTTTTTCCCAAAACGATTTCCAATAGGCGAGGGTTGCACCATAAACCCATGGAAGATTAGCTGTGTCTCTATATTTCCATATTTTGTTCAATCGGGTGGAGAAAAAATTGACATTGCTAATACCGGTAATGTCCGCTCCAGAACTGATTAGCGCCTCAACCTGTTTACTGATCCAGTCCTGCGCATACCAGTCGTCGTCGTCCCAATGCAGAATAATTTCTCCTTTTGCTTCCAGACAACAGATATTTCTCAATATACCTAAGCGATACGTTAAAGTACTATGATGATAATGAATACGTGGATGATGAGGGATTTTGTCATAGACAGGCTCTGGACCGTCATCTAAGATCAATAATTCAGCATTGGGATAATCCTGATGTACAAAATAATCTATGGCATAAGGAATAAATACTTGTCTGTATGAATTTGTCGGCATAATACAGGAAACGAGTGGCTTTTCCATTTCAATGTTATCTAGATCAATTAGTCCTGAATTTACTCATCAAATAGGGTTTAATCTGGGTCAAAAGTCTCAAAAAAATATTTTTGGTCGGCATAGGACATTGTTATGTTTTTATATACTGTATAGGTATAAGCTTATGAAATCCTCCAAACAAAAAAAGTTTTTACGATTAGTCAGTGCCTGGTTAAAAGGTAGGGCCACTGCTCAACAGGTAACTATCGTTGAGAAATATTATGAATTATTTTCCGGATCAGTTGATCTTTTGGATAACTCTTCTCCTATAGAGGAGCAAAATATTCGCAACCGGATGAAAGCTGTTATTGATGAACGTATACAAAATGAAAAAATACCAGTTTTTTCTTTATATCAAAAACAAGCATTTTCAGTAGCGGCAGCCATTTTATTAATTGTTTCTGCAGGAGTCTTTTTTTACCATCGTGAATTTATGTTGTTATCTAATAAAAGTTCTCAAACAGCAGCGGCTATTTTACCGGGCAGTAATAAAGCGATCTTAACCTTAGCTAATGGCTCAAAGATCTCGTTAGATGGTACAAAAAATGGAAAGATTGCTGAACAATTTGGAATGAGTATTCAAAAAACAAAAAATGGTGAGCTCATCTATAATAATGAACATCAAAATACCGAAGGACAATTAGCTTACAATAAGGTAGAAATTCCTAAAGGCGGACAATACCAATTAATTCTACAAGATGGAACTAAAGTATGGTTGAATGCAGCATCGTCTTTACGCTACCCTTTAACGTTTGCTCTTAATGAACGAAAAGTGGAATTAACTGGAGAAGCGTATTTCGAAGTAGCAAAAAACAAGGCTAAGCCTTTTAGAGTATTCACCAAACGCCAAAAGGTAGAAGTATTAGGCACTCATTTTAATGTGAATGCCTATCCGGATGAGAGGACTATTAAAACTACTTTACTGGAAGGAAGTGTGAGTGTGAGCAGTTTACAATCCAATGCTAAAATTATTATTAAACCAGGTGAGCAATCTTCCCTGGAGGGCAAGGGTGGTGAAACCACGATCAATAGTTCCGAAATTGATACCGACGAGGCTGTAGCATGGAAAAATGGATATTTTATGTTTGAAAATGAACCGCTGGAAAGTATTTTAAGAAAAATATCCAGATGGTACGATGTAGATATTGAATATCAGGACGGAGATTTGAATAATAAATTATTTAGTGGTACGCTATCTAAATACAGTGATGTTTCTAAAGTGCTGAAAAAATTAGAATTAACACAATCTGTTCACTTTAGTATCAATGGAAGGAGGATTATGGTCATGAAATGAACTCTACCCTCATTAAACTAAAAAGCCAGGAGTGCGACAACACCCCTGACTATGTGGTTTACATTAATCAATTCAAACAACCAATTAATTAATGCGCAGAGAATAACCTAGCCGATCCCTCTCTTCGCAAATAAACCAAGCAAACAAATGTATGAAATTTTATACTAAACTCTCAGGTTGCCTGTCAGGTAACCTGTATAAATTTTTATTGGCAATGCGATTCATGATCATTTTGTTTTTTGTAGGAATCATGCAGGTAAGTGCAATAACTACTTACGGGCAGAAAATAACATTAGAAAAAAAAAATATAACGATTAAACAAGTTTTTAAAGAGATTAAAGCCCAAACTGGTTATGACGTGCTTTGGCAAGCGGATAAATTAAATGCCAATAAGCGTCTAAATGTTAATTTCAATCAAGCGAACTTAAATGATGTAATGGCACAATGCATCACTAATAAAGGGCTAATTTTTATAATAGATGACAAAAGTATAATAATTAGACAGAAAGATACTGGCAGCAGGATAGATCAAAGTTCTCCTCGGGATTCTGTTTATTATAAAGGTATTGTACAAGATGAAAAAGGTAAGTCTTTGCCAGGGGCAACTGTAAGAATTAAAGATAGTAAAAAAGCAACATTAACTAATTCAGATGGTAATTTTTATATATCTGCACCAAAAGAAGCCGTCCTAGTAATATCATACATAGGGTTTATTGATAAAGAAATTACTTTAACAACTGCGGATTCCAAAAATATTTTTAAAATTACTTTAGCGATTAATCCAAAACAATTATCACAAGTAAACATTGTGAGTACGGGTTACGAGGATAAAAGTAAGGAAAGTACAACTGGATCTTTCGAATTGATCACCAAAGAAGATTTACAGCACAGTACTGATCCAAATTTATTGAAACGTTTAGATGGTATAACAACCAGTCTGAATTTTAATCCAAGTAATAACTATAATGCTGTAAACTCTGCGGCTGTTAATTATGGAATTTCTCCGCTAATCACTTTAACTATTCGCGGTAGAAACACACTAAATAGTTTCAGTAACACTAATAATAGTGCTGGTAGTAACTCAAGTGGACAACCTTTGGTTGTTATTGACGGTATTGCAAGTGCTTATTCCATTGATCAATTAAATCCAAATGATGTAGAAAGTATTACTATTTTAAAAGACGCAGCAGCAGCATCGATTTGGGGATCTCGAGCTGCCAATGGTGTAATTGTAGTTAAAACTAAAAAAGGACAATACAATAATCCGTTAAGAATTTCTTTCAATAGTAGTATAAATGTTACTGATAAATTGAATCAATTCTATACAAAAATTATGACTCCTTCAGATTATATCGATGTAGAAATTTATAAATATAAAGCAGACGGAACAGTCTTGCCACCTGTTACTTCAGTAACTCAGGCTGGAGTAGCCGTGTCACCGGTTGTGGATATTCTAAGTCAGATACAACAGGGATTAATTACTCAGACACAAGGAAATAGCCAAATTAATGCTTTAAGGAATCATGATATTAGAAATGATTTAGACAAATATATTGATCGTGCTGCAGTAACTCAAAGCTATTCTTTATCCTTAGATGGAGGATCTAAAAAGGTTGCTTATCGTTTCTCCGCTGCTTATGACAATAGCTTAAATAATACAGTTAATTCAAGTTCTAATCGTCTTGTGTTGAGTTATAATACTTCTTATCAATTAATGAAAGATTTAAGTATTTCATCAAATATATTTTATTCACAAGGTCATATAACAGGACAAGCACAAAATAATTCTGTGGGTGCAAGTATATCTGCCCCATTTTTTTTATACACTTCGTTAGCTGATGCCGAGGGAAATGCATCAGTAGTTCCAAAAAAATATAGAACAGAGTTTGAATCGCTTTTGGCAGCCAAATATGGAAGTAATATTTTAAATTATGATTACAAACCGTTAGATGATATCAATGACGGATATGTTAAGACAGAAAACCAAACGATGGGAATTAT
Source organism: Pedobacter sp. L105 (assembly GCF_009765875.1). Lineage (GTDB taxonomy): Bacteria > Bacteroidota > Bacteroidia > Sphingobacteriales > Sphingobacteriaceae > Pedobacter. The sequence continues at coordinate 11,776 of NZ_LMUP01000005.1, read as the reverse complement.
ACTAAATGCAAATTATAATATTCTTTCTTCTCTATCAGCGAATATTTCATACAATTATGGGAAAACCTTATTGGATTATGCTTCATATGAAGGCGTAGATTCCTGGTTCATGCGTGATCTAATTAATAGATATACTGATCCTGTAAATTTTAACAGAGCTATACCTTTAGGTGGTTATTATAATCCTTATCGTAATACATCTAATACACAGACCTTACGTGGTGGCCTGAATTTAAATAAGACATGGAATAAGAATAAATTAACAGCTATAGCTGGTGTAGATATAAGTGCGAATAAAACTTTTCAAATGACAACTGATGGCTATTTTGGATATGATCCAAATACATTGGCTGGAACGAGTAGAGTTGATTATGTTTCTACTTTTAACCAATTGTTTTATAATAATGCATCTAGCGGCTCCATTACTCCTTTATTTAACAATGGTTTTTATGACTATAAAACCAGAACTTTAAGTGAATATGCCAATGCAGACTACTCATATGATAATAAATATAATTTATCTGCTAGTATAAGGAAAGATGGTTCGAGTCTGTTCGGCCCTGGCACGAATAAAACGGGAACACCTTATTATTCACTTGGGGCAGCATGGGTAATTAATAATGAACACTTTTATAATTTATCATGGTTGCCCTATTTGAAATTGCGAGCCACTTTTGGATATAATGGAAATGTGAATAATTTGGTTCTTGCTGCTCCAACAATAGGTAATTATTCCAACAATCTAATAGATCCGAATACTAAATTACCTTATAATGTTCTTGGTGGTGGAGTTACTAATAGTAAGCTTCGTCCTGAAAAAACAGGGATTTTAAATTTGGGATTAGATTTTGGAATTAGTGATCGTTTAAGTGGCAGTTTTGAGTATTATCTAAAGAAAACCACAGATCTATTATCAAACTCTCCATTAGATCCAAGTATAGGGTATGATTACACTACATATAACACCGCTGATTTAAAAGGCTCTGGTATAGACTTTAGTTTAAAGTCTAAAAACCTACAAGTTGGTCGATTTAGTTGGGTAAGTAATTTTTTATTTAGTTACAGTAGAGTGATCGTAACTAAGGTTTATACAGGAGAAGCTGAAACAGTTGGAAATGTTGTAACTGGATTTCCTTCATATAATGTTGGGTCAGATCTAAATAGGATATTCGCATTTAAGTGGGCTGGTCTGGATCCAAATACTGGCGATCCAAGATTGTACGGGCCAAACGGTAAAATTGTTACTTTTAATAATAATACTACATCTGCAGATGTTAATCCCCTAATTAATCAACCGAAATCAGAAGCTCACTACTTTGGTTCTTCAGTTCCGGTGTATTTCGGATCTTTTAGGAACACATTTAACTACGGGCAATTTTCTATTTCTGCAAATATCAAATATGAATTGGGCTTTTTTTTTAGGAGACCTTTATCCAATTTAGTAAACTATTACGGTGAATTTTATCAAGGAGCTATTTCTGGTGCGGAATACGAAAATAGATGGCAAAAACCAGGTGACGAGAAATTTACTAACGTTCCTTCTTTAGTAAATGTAAATTCGCCTTCGAGAGATCTTGTCTATCAATACTCAGATATAAATGTTGAGAAGGGGGATAATATCCGATTGCAGGAAATTAACTTTTCATATGCTATTAATAAATCGCATTGGTTTGTTAAAAACCCGAGGATTTATGCAAACATCAATAATTTAGGCATTATTTGGAGAGCGAATAAATTAGGGCTTGATCCTGATTCATTTGATTATCCCCAGCCAACAAGTTACAGTCTTGGGTTTAGTGCTAACTTTTAATTAATTACATTCCGATGAAAACACATAAATTATTACTCCTATTGTTTGTTTTTACATTTTTATTTTCATGTCAAAAATATTTAGAGGAGAAATCGAATAGTACTCAAGTTTTTATTACCACAGCTAGTCAATGCCAATTGTTATTGGATGCTTATAATACGATGAATTCCAATTATCCGAATGATCAGGTGGCTTCATCCGATGATTATTATTTGCATGATGGTGATCTTGCTTTACAACCAGGGGACGATCAAAACATCTATAAATGGTCTTCTAATGCCGTAAGAAGTACCGCTACAGAAGAATGGACAGATCCATATTATATTGTTTATAATGCCAATTTAGTATTAGAAGCAATAGAAAAATTAAAAGGAGGGACAACGGATTTAACTGTTTTAAGCGCATTGAGGGGATCTGCATTATTTTACAGGTCTTATGCGTTCTGGCACATCGCACAGTTGTATACCAAAACTTATACTGGATCTACAGCGAATCAGGATTCCGGTATTCCTTTAAGATTAAGTTCTGATTTAAATGGAGTATCTACTAGAGGAACCGTTCAACAAACCTATGATCAAATTATACAGGATTTAAAAGAAGCGGCAACCCTTTTACCGCCGACACCAAGCATAACGTCTAGACCAAGTAAGGAGGCTGCTTATGCAATGTTATCCAGAATCTATTTGTCTATGGGTAATTATACAGATGCTCTGAGTAATGCGAGTTCTGTATTAAATATCAACGCTCAATTGATGGATTTTAACAATTTAGATCCATCTACCGATTTTCCATTTACTCGCTTTAATAAGGAAGTATTATTTCATTCTTATACCATTAGTGCACAAATAACAAGCGCAAATTATGCTTTAATGGATTCCACAGTTGCTTCTTCTTATCAAACTAATGATTTAAGAAAAAGTATTTATTTAAAAAGTTATAATGGAGGGTATTATTTTACAGGCAACTACGAGCCCAATACATATACAAATTTATTTAATGGTCTTGCAATAGATGAAGTGTATTTAACACGTGCAGAATGTTATGCCAGATCTGGAAATATAACAGCAGCAATGGCAGATTTAAATACATTGTTGATTACACGCTGGAAAACAGGCTCCTATGTTGCAATGGCGGCTACTACTGCGGATGATGCTTTGTCACAAATATTGACTGAGAGAAGAAAAGAGTTATTGATGAGAGGTGTCAGGTGGATGGATTTAAAGCGGTTAAACACAGATTCGCGATTCGCTGTCACTTTGAAAAGAGTGATTAACAATCAAACTTATACTTTACCGCCTAATGATTTGAGATATGTTTTAGAGATTCCTGATCCTGTAATAAAAAATTCCAGTATACCACAAAACCCACGTTAGAGCATGCTAAGATGGTATTTTATTATTGAATAAATATAATAAAATGCCATTTTAATTAAATCATAAATATGAATAGTAAATATTTTATTTCAATATTTTTAGCAACCTTAATAAATAAGGTAAATGCTCAAATCGATAGTTCATATAGCTATCATAAGCCTTTATTTGATTTTCAATATATAAGCCCTGTATTTAAATACAATGAAGAACAATCTGTTAATAAGAATGGATCATTAAGATTTTTTGTGTTAACTGGTTATCGGGAAGGTGTTCAGCCTATACAGGGTATAAGTAATTTTAATGGTTTTACAGATACAATTACTCATACGCGCAGAATAAGTATGTTTAATTTATCTATTGTAGATATCGTTACACATGGATTTGCAGATCCTGATCGTATTATTCTTGAGGTTAAAGATCCTTCAAAATATCGCTTTGATGCTAAATCTGATACAAAAGATGACTGGTTGAGAAAAAATGGACATTGTTTTGAACTCGTGCTTCCTGTTGGTTTAACACCTCTGTCAGAGTTAGAGAGTGAACTCGCTTATAATCTGAAAATTAAATTTGGATACGAGAATCGAATGGTTAAAATACTGGTCTTATTTCGTACTTCTAGCAGTGATAAGCTCAAATCCTCAGGATCCGGAACCGGTGACTATAATCAAAATGGTTTATTTCATAATTTACCTTTGTCTAGATTTCATGAGTTTATATATGATGTAGGGTTACCTTTATTAGTTGATGAAACAGGATATACGCTCCCTGTAGATCTTGATTTAAAAACTAATTCTTCGATTGATTTAAATTCTTTACGGAAAGAACTAAAGCGTTATGATTTGGACATAAAAGAAGAGATGAGGGAAATGAAAATGTTTGTCATTAAAGAAGTAAATAACTAATGAGACGGAAATATATTATAACTGCTATTGCTATATTCTTTTTTTCCAATATAATGGCTCAAAAGGACATTAAACCTTTAACCTTAGGTGATAATTTACCTGAAATAACCATAAATAAGATAATTAATTCAAATCTACAAAGTTTTAAAACCTCAGATTTTAAAAATCAACTTTTAATCATTGATTTTTGGGAGACAACTTGTTCGGGTTGCGTTGCCTCTTTACCCAGATATGATACCTTACAGCATCAGTTCAATTACAAAATAAAAATTCTTCCGGTCACAGATGAACCTGGAACGTTAACTGTCAATTTTTGGAGGAGAAATAAGTATACTAAAAATGTTCATCTACCTAGTGTGATTGAAGATAAAGTATTCTCTCTTTATTTTCCACATAAAAGTATACCGCATGAAGTATGGGTTAACAAAGGGAAAATTATTGCAATAACTTCTTCGGAATATGTTGATGCCTATCATATTAAAAAAGTATTAAATGATGAAAAAGTAGACTGGCCATTAAAGTATGATTTTTATTCTTTTAATGGATCAAAACAATCATTATTTATATTAGATAGCAATCAAGTAGATGTAAAATCTACTGCTGTTAAATATTCCGCAATTAGCGACTATAGAGAAAAAGTGAATTCTGAAGGTTTTAGTGGAGGGGCTGGTGTGATAAGAGATGCGAATAGTAAAACGGTAAGAGCCTATTTCTTGAACCAACCTATCTACACATCGTATATTCAAAGTTTCGCGAAAATCGTTTCTATGGATTCTTTGGTTAAACCTTCTTATTTGGTTGATCCAAATCAAATTGTTTGGGAGGTATCAGATAGATCTAAATATAAATATGAAACAAAATCGGGTTATACACAAGATTGGATTAGGATACATGGTATTTGCTTTGAATCTGTGAATCCTGATACCGGACAGGCGGATATAATGGTATATAAAAGTATAGTTAATGATTTAGATCGACTTTTAGGATTACATGTACGTTGGGAAAAGCGGAATGAAAAAGTATTAAAACTAATTATTACTTCAAAATCTGATTTACTATCTAAACATAATTTCAATCATAAAAATTTTCTGCAAACTTTAGTATATCAATTAAATCAAAAGGAAAATAACCCTTACGTCTTTGACGAAACTGGATATTCAGAAGAAGTTAATATTGATTTTAATTTTTCTTCTTGGACAGATATTCAGAATATTCGAAAAACTATTCAACCTTATGGTCTTGACTTAATAGAAGAAAAGAGGTTAGTAGATAAGTTAATCTTTACTGAAGTTGATGGAGGAATGGTATTAGATAGTAAGATGATGAAAGATGCTGATGCGAGGAGAAGAACTTCAATACAACAAGCGAAGACTATTGATCCTACTGATAACAAATCATTCTTAGAAATTAATAAAAGGAAAGTCGGAGTAGTTAATACCCCATCTGGCCTCCAGTATAAAATCTTAAAACAGGGAAATGGCACTAAACCCATAGGAAATGAAAGAGTTAGTGTTCAATATACTGGAATGTTAATTAATGGTCAGGTTTTTGAAAGTTCATTTGAAAAAGGAAAACCGTTCATTACTAATACGACAGATGTAATTCAAGGTTGGAAAGAAGCATTAGCAGGAATGAGCGTTGGTTCTAAATGGATACTTTATGTTCCAGCGGAATTAGCCTATGGTGAACATACCATGAGAGGAACAATTCCTCCAAATAGTACTTTGATCTTTGAATTGGAATTACTTCAAATTATTAAATAATATGATATATAAAAAATTGGCTTTAAGTCTGTTTTCTTTTTTTTCTTTCTGTAATGGCTATGCTCAGAAATCCACAAATGACTTAAAAAACTGGCAAAATATGGATTTGGCAACTGATCGTGTATATGGTATTAGTATGGAAAAAGCTTATTCCAAGTTGCTAAATGGAAAAAAATCAGTGCCGGTGATCGTAGCTGTGATTGATGGTGGGATAGACATTAATCATGAAGATTTAAAGTCCGTAATTTTTTTTAATCCAAAAGAATTGCCGGGAAATAGTAAAGATGATGATGCAAATGGTTATGTGGATGACATTAATGGGTGGAATTTCATTGGATCTTCCAAAGGCAGTTTTCAATATGATAATATTGACTTAGTTCGCTTGTTAAGAGCGGAATTAAATAAATCGCCTAGTTCAGCTAAAGGAAAAGAATTACAATCCAAATTGGATGATTATATTTTTCCTTTACAAAAGGAAATGAAAGCTGTGGAAATACAGCGAGAATTGCTCTATTCTATGGTTAAAAGTATAGGCAAAGAAAATCCTACCCAAGAAGAATGGAGAAATTATCATTGTAAAAGTGAAGATGAGACTATGATGCAGATTACTATAGTTAAAGCATTAAAAGATAAAATCGATTTTCTAACATTTAAATCTAATCTAGATGGGCGATATGGAAAACTTAAATATCAATTAGCTTATTTAGTGAATATCAATTATGATCCTAGAGCCGGAAATAAAGAATATCAAAGAAAATGTTATGGCAATACAGATATAATCGGGGAGGAGCCTGGTCATGGCACTCATGTAGCTGGTATTCTGGCTGCAGATAGGAGTAATAATATAGGGATTAAAGGTGTTGCAAAAGACGTCAAAATTATGTCATTGCGTGCAGTACCTATTGGAGAAGCTTATGATAAAGATATTGCTAATTCTATCCGTTATGCGGTGGATAATGGAGCAAAAGTAATTAATTTGAGTTTGATTACTAGTTTCTCGCCTGATAAGGAAGTAATAGATAATGCGGTTAAATACGCAATGTTAAATGATGTACTAATTGTTCATGGTGCGGGGAATGAAGGAATAGAACAAAAATCTGATAGCTATCCAAATAAAAAATACTTAAATGGTGAAGAGGCAAAAGCATGGATAGAAGTTGGCGCTTCAGGCTGGAAAGATGATCAAAGTTTATTGAGCGCATTCTCAACTTACGGAAAAAATACAATAGATGTCTTTGCTCCAGGGGTAGATATATATTCAACTTGGCCAAATAATCGATATTTGAAATTAAGTGGAACTAGTATGGCCGCGCCAGTAGTTTCTGCATTAGCAGCTGAAATCAGATCTTATTATCCCGCTTTGAAGGCAACAGAAGTGAAAGATATTATAATGAAAACAGTCGTTAAACCTGATCATAAGGTGAAAAATAATTTGGGTGAAGAATTGTTTTTTTCCGACTTATGTTTGTCAGGGGGGATTGTAAATGCTTATAAGGCTTTTAGTGTACTAAGGAAGCAAGAAATATCAAGGTAAATTCGAGTTGATATGTTTAAAATTGTTGCAGGAAGAGATTTTCCTCCTGCAATAATTTTAAATATAATTAAGCTTTACCGTAAACAAATGCTTTAGGGCTACCTATTCCTGTTGGTTGAGGAACACCTGTTGATAACACTGAAGCTATATAAGTTTGTAGATTTGATGTAATTATAGAAGGGAGCGCCCCTGCATATATAGCATAAACTGAACAGAGTGTAAAACCTGCTGTACAAGTTGGCGTAGCTGGCGAATAAATATAACTTGATGGTAAATTCACAGCTGCTGGTGAACCGAGGTAACTATACCATCTTTTTTTTACTACTGCTGACATAATAAAGAATCTTTTATCAATCAAAAAGAAACAAAAACTTTATTTTTTTACCTACTCTATTCAAGGTTTTCGGTTTTCCCTTTGCTTTTACCTGATCAGGTGAAATAGATGAATCTCTAAATCATAGTACTAATTTACGATGCTATTTCGCATCTTCATAGGGTCAGGTGTTACAAACTATTTTACTGTTTATTTTCTTCTGATTCTCTTTTTCCATTAAAAGGAATATTCATCCATTGTATCGCATGCAGTTTATGTTTGGGGTTTTCAAAAGGCTTAAGTGTCGTGTTTCTTGCATGCAGAGTGGCTATAAAACCATCGGTATAATCGTGTGCAAAAATGCTAGCTCCAGAATTCCAGACATAATCATAATCTTCTCCAATTTGTAAATCTTTAAATGGATGTTTTTCCCAGAATTTTTTTCCATAGGCCATGGTTGCTCCTGCGATGAAAGGACGTTCATTTCCTGGATCATGATATCTCCAAAACTTGCCCACTAGAGGAGAGAAAAAGATAATATTATTCAGTCCACAAAGATCAGCTTTAGAAGTCTCTAAAAAGCTTAACTGCTTGCTTATCCAATCATATGCATACCAATCATCATCATCCCAATGCATAATGATTTCTCCATTTGCTTTGTCACAGGCATAATTGCGCTTCTGACCAATAGTGCCTAGCGGTGATGTGTAATAGTATTTAATTCTGTGGTGATCTGGAATTAAATTTTTAACAGATCGTTTACCATCGTCAATAATAACTAATTCCACATTTCTATAATCCTGATTTAAAAAGGAACTAACGGCTAAAGGAATAAAATTTTCTCTATTGGCTGTTGGCATTATACAGGAAACATATGGCGTTTTCATGATTCAGTTATTTCACTAGGATCCTTCCAAAGTGTGGGATTTTTTTTATGTTTTGGATTTTCTACTGGTTTAATACTTGTATTATTAGGATGTAAAATGGCTACAAAACCTTCAAAATAGTCATGAGCAAATATTTTTGCCTTAGAATTCCATACAAAATCATAATCTTCACCAACTTGAAGATCTATAAATTGGTTGTCTTGCCAGAAAGATTTTTTATAAGCCATTGTTGCGCCACATAACCAGGGCTTCTCAATGTCCAGGTCTTCGTACACCCATCGTGCTTCAATTGTTGGAGAATAAAAGATTACCCTATTTAATCCTGTTATGTCAGCATTAGAAGTAATTAATGCATCAACTTGTCTACTAATCCATTCGGGTGCATACCAATCATCATCATCCCAATGCATAATGATTTCTCCACTTGATTTCTCACATGCATGATTACGTTTTATGCCAATAGTTCCTATAGGATCTGAATAGAAATATCTAATTTTCGGGTGATCAGGAATCAATGAAGCGACAGATTTTATGCCATCGTCTATAATTACTAATTCAGCATTAGGGTAACTCTGTTTTAAGAAATAGTCAATGGCAAAAGAAATATACTTTTGCCTGTTGGCTGTTGGCATGATGCAGGAAACAAGAGGTGTACTCATCTGTGTTTAAGATTTTAATAAGACAGTTGGATAATTAGAATGTACAGGTTGTGGAACCTGCATAGCTAATGCGTTAGCAATTTCAGTTTTCGTTTCAACGGAAAATTCTTCTGGTTTTAATCCGTTGCTTGTAGCATAAATAGCAGAGATGGTTTTGCCTATGCCTACATGATGTGGCTTAGTAAGTATTAAAAAATAATTTTCACAATCGAATGGGCTTCCTGAAATATAGGCATACCAGTTTTTGAGTTTGTTTTCATTGTCCATAATTTTAAGATGCTTTGTTGATCAAAAGCTTTAAAAACTTTAGTTATTCCTACTATATTATGGGTGTTCGGTTTCTCCCGTTATGTTTAAAATAAAATTAAAGAAATTTGACACTGACAAAAAGGGGCAAATGTCCCGGAATTTTGAGTCTTTTAGCGTTAACTTGTATATCATCCTTGATGGAGAAAAACAGATATCAACATGTTACCTACTATAGAAATAGATATTATTATCTTGAGTTATGCGCAAAACTTGGATTTTATACAAATGACTAATGAATGTATTCAGTCGTTGATGATTTCTGAAGATCCGGGAACTATAAAGTTTAATATTATTGTAATAGAATCTAATAGAAATTTAGAACCTTACCAATATCCTTATTCAAAAACCGTTTATACCGATCAGGAATTTGGTTATAATAAATATATGAATATTGGCATCGGCTTAACTTCTTCTCCTTTCATTTGCTTGTGTAATAATGATTTAATATTTCATTATCATTGGGCTACAAATATGGTTGAAGCCTTCGAAAATTATAATCTCTCCAGCGGATCTCCCATATGTTCCATACATCATCCTAAAATTCAAATTAACTTAAATAGCGGAATATATCCTGGATATGGCGTTCGACGGGAAATTTCAGGATGGTGCATTTTTTTGAAAAGGGATATTTTAAAATTAATTGGCAAATTGGATGAAAATTATAAATTCTGGTGCTCTGATAATGATTATGCGAATACACTTTTTATCCTAGATATCAAACATGCTCTAGTTACCTCTTCTATTGTAGATCATTTAGAAAGCAGAACGTTAAGCAGTAAAACTGTCGAACAGCAACAACAGTACATTGATAAAGATTTACCTTATTTTAAAAAAAAATGGAATGTTCGTTTAGGATATTCTGGATGGGGATTTTTGTGAATATTGTCTTGAAATAGGATAATGAATTGTTGTAACTTAATAATCAGTAATTATTTAGGGCAAACCGAAAACCTTTAAAAGAGTAGGTGTTAACATAAAGTTTTTGTTTCTTTTTGATAGACAAAAGGATCTTTATCATGCCAGGCTGCAAAAGAAGATGGTACAATTATGTAGGAGGTAGTTTCAATTTACCATCTAGTTGGCTTTACTCCCCTGCGGGGCCAACATGTCGTAATGGTTTTTTTGTTTGTGCAATATATGCATGTTATGCTGGGGCAAACCCTAGTTTAATTACTTCTGGATTGCAAATTTATATTTCAAACGTGTTGTCTACAGGAGTTCCTCAACCAAGTGCACTTGGAGCCAAAGCTTTTGTATACGGCAAAACTGCTTAGACTAATATTTATTGTATTATTAAGTCATTTTATAATTAAGGGAAAACCGAAAACCTTAAAAAGAGTAGGTCTTACATTAAAGTTTTTGTTTCTTTTTGATCTATAAAAGAATCTTTATTATGCCTGCAGGAACACCACATTATAGAAGATGGTATGCTTATTTGGGAGTACCATCTCCTATTAGCCTACCATCAAGTTATGTTTATTCACCAACTACGCCAACTTGTACATCAGGTTTTATTCTCTGTGCGATTTATGCAATTTATGGCGGTGTGTTACCGTCTGTAGTTTCTGGATATATCGGTGATTGTGGGCCAAGCGTATCGCTTCAAGATGGGCCAGCCGTATCGGTGATACCGGGCCAGCAATTATAAGATTATTTTTTTACTTTCCTCAACGATTCACCCGACAAACTTATACGATGTGCGCCATGCACCAAGCGATCAAGTATCGCATCGGCAATAGTTCCCTCACCAATCACTTCATACCAGGTACTTACAGGCAATTGTGAAGCAATTATGGTAGATTTCTTATTGTGCCTGTCCTCGATAATTTCCATCAATAGATCTCGTTGCGTTTTATCCAGATTTTGAAGCCCAAAGTCATCAAGAATGAGCAGATCCTGTTTTTCAATACGCGCTATCTCTCTGTACAAAGAGTTGTCTGCCTTGGCACCATTCAGTCGGGTAAAAAGTTTAGAGGTATTGTAGTAAGCCACTTTATAACCCATTGCACAAGCCTGGTGCCCCAATGCTGATACAATAAAGCTTTTTCCAACACCAGTAGGACCTGTAACCAGAACGTTTTCTTTTTGTTGAATAAACTGACACGAAGAAAGTCGGTTCAATAGTTCTTTATCGAGATCCCTTGCTGCCTGATAGTTGATTTCAGATAGATGAGAGAGGTAACGGAATGCTGCTCCCTGTGTTAAGCGGGCCACTTTTTTGTTAGA
>NZ_LMUP01000004.1:721079-1450336 GCF_009765875.1 Pedobacter sp. L105 | reverse complement strand
ACTTGTATACAGAACCCAAAACCCGGACTCGGATGACGTTCGGCGGCAATTGAAGGTTGATTGAAAAGTTGTGCAGTAGAAAACAAGTATTTGTATAATGGAAAGGAGCTGCAGGATGAGTTAGGGCAGTATGACTACGGGGCAAGGTTCTATGATCCGGTGATTGGGAGATGGGGAGTTGTAGATCCTGATGCTGAGGATTATGAACGAATGTCACCTTATAATTATGCCTTGAATAATCCGACTAACAATACCGACCCGGATGGGATGAGTGTGCAGGATGGGCCACAGGGATTTTTTAACGACTATAATTTTGGTCCTGACGGAAAACTTGATAATGTAGTTATCAAGCCTGGTCCTGATCACTTTTATCAAACGGATAAAGATGGTAACACAAGTGAGTTAAATGGCAATCAGCTAAGTCCTGGCATGTCAGCGCAATATTTGTATGCCAGCACCTTACTTTCTCAAGATGGGACTGATTTAAATGAAGTTGTTATTAAAGGAAAGAAACATCCTACATCATCTGTAATTGCTCCTTATGTCCCATGGACTGCGTCAATGGGAGAGGCGGGAATAGAAATGAGCTTTCCAATTGAAGGGTTATTTCCGGCTCTGAGAGCTTTTTCAGCTGTATCTTCGATCTTCGATTTAGTTAGTAAGCCTGTGTTAACAAAAAAAAGTGGTAAAGATAAGGCTAATGATATACCTTCCTGGGCTGCTGGGCAAAAGCCTCGACTAGGGGAATCGGGGAAAGATTTTGCTAAAAGATTACTTGATCAACATTATGGAGAGGGAAATTGGAGTAATACAGGTCCTGGTAGTGAATACAATAAACTTAAGAAAAACGGTGATAGAGGGAAATAATCTATTTAATAAATCAATAATATACTATATGAAATTTGTTTATTTACTATGGCATACCCATTCAGATGAGGCTCTTTTGGATGGTGAAGATATTAAACTAATAGGTGTTTATACTTCAAAAGAAAATGCAGAAGAGGCGCAATCTCGCACAGGGCAATTACAAGGCTTTAAAGATCACCTAGAAGGCTTTGAAATTTCTTGTAATGAGCTTGATAAGGATGAATGGACTTCGGGGTTTGCAACTGTTACTTAGAAAACATATAACCCTTAAATAATAAAAGCCCGGTGCTGTAAATGCCCCCAAAAAATTAGAAACTTTATGGGGGCATTTTATAAAAGAAACCCAAGCACTAAATTCGATTACAACATAATAAAATGTTTGTTGGATATTGAAATAGCCTGGAAAAGTGATGCAGTAGGAAATAGGTATTTGTACAATGGAAAGGAAATACAGGATGAATTAGGACAGTATGATTACGGAGCTAGATTCTACGATCCGGTGATTGGGCGTTTCAGTACGATAGATCCACATGCAACAAGTTATTTATCAATCTCACCGTACAGTTACGTCAATAATAATCCAATAACCTCGATTGATCCCGATGGTAGAGATCTTATAGTTCTTAGTGCCCCTGATCATGTTGGGGGATTAGGACATGCTGCAGTTCTAATTGGAAATGAACAGACAGGGTATAGGTATTATTCGAAGAATGGTACAACGGATCACTATCGTGCCTACGGTCGTTCTAATGACAATCCACAAGCCGGTACTAAAATATATGCTTCTTTGAATGAATTTATGGCGAGTAAGGAAAACAAGAAAGAAGGTTCTTATGCAAAAGCATATGATATCAAAACAGATGAAGCAACAGATAAAAAGATGGAAGCAGCAGCGAAGGAATCTGTATTAAGTGACTATAATGTTTTAGAAAAAAGCTGCATAGATGTAGCTTCTGATGCGGCAAGGGCAGGTGGCTTAAACCCAGGTACATCTATATTTTATAGGTCACCAAATCAAGATAGTAGAAATTATTTAACCCCACTTCCTAATCTCAGATTTGATCGTATAATAGAAAATAACCCAGGAGGTGTGTTATTTATTTTTTTACCAGAACCGAATAAAAGAACTGGGACGGTATCGGTTGATCCCAAAGAAGTTACTCATACAACTTTAACTGATAAATAAGCAGAAATGAAATTACAAAAGACAACCCTCATTGGCTTATTAATATTGATATTATTAATAAGCATCATTATAGGTCATTTCTTGCCACCAGCTGGAATCTTGGCTACTCCTGTGGTAATATCGGTAATGACTGGATTAATTGTGTTTACAAATGTTGATTTCAATATTTTTGCAAAACTATTCCTCTCTTATCTTTTTATAGGGCTAAATGATATTGGTACTAAGCTTTATGCAGGAGGCATTCATGATATGGAAGGTATTGGCTGGATACATACGTTACTCTTTATCGGATTAATACCCTGCTTCATTATGATACTTATAGGTGTTTATCAAGATAAAATGTCTGTTGCTTGGGTTAAAATTGTTAGTGTTTTAACGTTTATATTACTAATCTATATACATCTTGAAGTGTTTGAAACATTAGGTGTTCATGTGCTTTAATGTTACTTAGCATACTCTTAATAACCAAGAAAAGCCAGGCATGCCTGGCTTTTCTTGGTTATTAAGAGTATGCTTTACCTGTTTTGGCGTCCCTAATGATGGCGTTGGCCAGAAAATAGAGTTTATCTTTTACTGCGGGTTCGAGTTCTTCGATCTCATGAATGAGCTTTAGGGTCTGCTTGTCAAAGTTTGCCTTATCGCTTCCCCTTGCCAGATAGTCCAGTGTTACGTTCATAGATCCGCGACCAATAATGAGAAAATAAATAAAAAAGGCTCAAGTTTGGTGAAAAAAAACAAAGCCTATATCTTTGAGAAAAGCGTTCTTTATAGCACCTAAAAAGTGCAGTCAGGAAATCTGGCAAACCTTAAAAAAGTTGCATAAGGCAGTATGATTACGGGGCTAGGTTTTATGATCCGGTAATAGCAAGGTGGAATGTGGTGGATCGTTTAGCTGAAAACCATTTTTCAGTCACGCCCTATAATTATGTTTTAAATAATCCAATTAATACGATTGATCCACTTGGATTAGATACCGTGCCTGTTAATAATGTTACTCCTTCAGTTTGGCATAATTTCAATACTTCAGGTGATAATATAGCTTTGAATGGAGTTACAATTACAACTACAAGAGGTTCGTCACAGGCAGAGGCTGCTTATAGTAGTGTTGAAAGTGAGGTTCAGAGTAATTATAGAAATAGGTCAGGTGGATTGTTTATGGGATACCCGAACAGTTTACAGGGAGAGGTAAACTCTGTTTTTCATGAAAGGTATATTGCTCATAATGAAATAAATCCATTCTCTCATAGAGGCAGAGTCGTAGGTTTGCAAGATGCAAATTGGTTGGCCGACATTATGGCGGGTGGAATTATTAGTGTAACAAGGACTGGAATAGCCTTAGCTGCTGAGGGTGGATACACTACAGTTTTTAGAGCTGTATCCCAAGCGGAGCTTGAAGATATAGCACAATTTGGTTTTAGAACACAACCTGGAGGATATGAAACAGGAAAGCTATTTGCTCCAACCATTCAAGAAGCTTCTCAGTTTGGTAGGGCTAACTTTATGTTTGATGGTATTCCAAATACAATAATAAAAGTAAGGGTTCCTAATACCGTAATGGGTGGTGCGTATAGATTTGGGGCGGACGGGATGAATGCTATCTCAATTCCATCTAATCAGTTACAGTTTCTTCAAGGAACACCGCTTAACTTTAGTTCATTATAAAGAAGTATGATTAAGATAAGAGCAAAAATAAAATTATACCACGCAGGACGTAAAACTCCATTTGCGAGTGGTTATAGGCCTATGTTTAATTTTATTCATGAAATGAAAACATCTGGAAAAATACAATTATTAGATAGGGGGAACTTATTCCCAGGAGATGAAGCAGAGGTTGAAATTGTTTTTTTAAATAAACAGTATCTAGGGACTAATTTCAGAAAAGGAACCAAGTTTACATTTGATGAGGGGCATACTCTATTGGGTGAAGGTGAAGTAGTGGAAATATTAGAATAGTTTATAAGAGCTACGGATAATAATAGAAAAGAGGCTGTAATCGTGATACAGCCTCTTTCTTATTTAGGATTATAAGTTTTCTTTGTTTTATAGTCTCGGATGATGAGATCCATATAATGGAAAATGCGCTGCTTCTCATCTTCGGGCAGTGTTTCCAGTTCATCAAGGCGTTGGATCATATCTTTATCATAAGAAGCATTCGGTCCTTCTCCCAGTAAATAATCTACCGAGACCTGAAATGCTTTTGCCAGCTTAACGATCACTTCGATTGAAGGAGAATTGTCTTCCCTTTCATATTTGCCAATCATTACCCTGGATGAACTGATTTCTTTGGCTAGTTCATCCTGAGACCAGTTTTTAGCCTTCCTCAGTTGTGTAATACGTTCTCCAATGTTAACCATATATATCTAAAGTAATATAATCTGGCATTATAGCGACAAAAATAGTTAAACTCATTTGCCAAAAGAAATAGGCATTACTTGTATAAATGAAAAAGGTATGGTACATTTGTTTCACAAGTTTATCAATAATATTTTTTATATGGCTAATAATAAAAACATAAGATCACTTACATTATGCGCGAAGTATAATGGTGAGACACGCGTCCCTACACTCCAGTTATCAGGGCTGTGGTTGGATAAGCTAGGCTTTGATATTGGCAGGACAGTAGAGATCACTCAAAGCAAAGGGAAGCTGATCATTAGAGCAGGAGAAAATAAGTACAAAGTGCTGTACAGTGACCCTTCTGATTGTTAGCTGATCTGGAACGGTTAAAGGTCACGCTGAAGCTTACTCATGGAGGGCAGGCTACAGCGTGACCTTTGCTATTGCATGACCTGCAAGATGATGATCCCCACTGCACAACCTTCAGGGCAGAAAAACCCAGCCAGCCCGAAACGGGCTTCCCTCTGTGTTTTTCTGCCCTTCCCTTTGGCCTTTGCTTCCGGAGAAGAACCGGCCCCATGCTAAATAACATAATACGAATTATCAGCACAGCCGCTCGAAGGCCCCCACGGTACCAAAGCTGGTATGATAATAGTATTATGTTAAATAGCCGCTCGGCTGACCCCGGCCTACGCTCTGCCGTCTCCTTCCAGTCGGTCAGCGGCACAGCCTGCGGCAGCATGGTATTGTTAATTGATGGTGGCAGTGCAAGACTGGTCGGGGAAACTGTGTTCATCCTTTGAAACCGGGGCAGTGCTCCCGCCCAACCTCTCAGGGATAGAAAGAGCCGCTCAATCCTCTCCATTACCAAAGCTCGTTCCATCCCTGGAGGGGGCAATGTGCATTGGCAGCTATAAAAAACTTTATCCTGCGTATGTTCGTCTGGCTTTAAAATCCCTGATCAGTGCATCCAGGACCAAAAGCACCTGCTGCTTTTCCTGTTCCGGAAGCTTTTCCACCTCACGCATGCGGTTCAAAGTGGCGCTGTCCAGTTCCAGGTCCGTCTTGCCGACTAAGAAATCCAGGGATACCTGCAGGGCATCTGCCATTCGGATGACCACTTCAATAGAAGGCTTTACCTCGTCGCGTTCATAACGGCCGATAATATCACCGGATGTTTCCACGAGTTTGCCCATCTCACCCTGAGAAAGCTTCTTTTTCTTGCGTAAAACGGTAATCTGCTGTCCTAAAGTCATACTGAAAAGTAGTTAAACTGCTATGTAATTGTTGGTATGTGCAAAAATAAGTGATATAAATAGCATATCAAAGGATGATAGGTCTTGTAAGTTTATGATATATCTTTTAGATTTGTGACTGATAAGTCATGAAAACTTTTTTACAGTCTATGGAAATCCCTGAAATCAAACAGCAGCTCCCCTTAGCACAGGTACTGGGTTACTACCACCTGAAACCTGACAAAAACCTTCGGCTGCATTGTCCCTTCCATGAAGACAAAACCCCGAGTATGCAGGTGTACTACAAAACGCAGACCTGCTACTGCTTTTCCTCGAACTGTAAAACCCATGGCAAAAGCATGGACGTGGTAGACTTTATGATGCACAAAGAAAACCTGAGTAAACACGAAGCGATCAAGCGGTGTACAGCCCTGATCAGTGGAGAGGGGCAGCCTGCCGGCATGACCAGGGAAGCTTTCCTGCAAAAGATGTTCAGCTACTTTAAGAACGCGGTACACAACTCCAAACCTGCCCAGGAATATATCAGCAGCAGAAAGCTGAACTTTAGTAAACTGGAGATCGGGTATAATGCCGGCCAGTTTCATCACGGTACCCGCAAAGAGGAAACTTTAATTGCACAGTGCCTTCAATGTGGCTTATTGAACGATGAAGGGCTGGTGAGCAAGACCAGGGAAAAAGCCTACCGGGTATTCGGTAAAAGCTGTATGGTGTTTGCGCTGAGAAACAGGGAAAACCAAATCGCGGGGCTGTACTTCCGTTCCATCCTGGATACTGAAAATGCCAAACACTTTTACCTGAAAGAGCGGAGCGGCCTTTATCCTGCTTATCCCCATCCGGCGACTAAAAAGCTGATCCTGACCGAAAGCATTATTGATGCCGCTACGCTTTTACAGCTACCGGACATTACGGGAAATTACACCGTTATTGCCGCTTACGGCACTAACGGGCTCAACCAGGAAATTGTGAACGCGATCAAAGCTTTGTCCGAACTGGAAGAAATCATCTTTGCCTTTGACAATGACCCGGCTGGAAAAGCAGCCCAGGTTAAACACAGCGGGGAACTGCATGTGCTTTTCCCCGGGCTGCTGTTATCGGCTTTGGAACTGCCCTGTAAAGATGTGAATGAAACCGCACAGGGCCACGAAGATGGGATCTTTGTCCGGCTGCTGGAGCAGCGGAAAGGTCTTTTTCTTTCAATTGAAAAAGAGCCTTCAGTTGAAAAAGAAAAACCGGCACCCCAGGGGAAGGTGCAGCTGCTTGCTGCCGGGGATCTCAATACCGATAATCCCCATAAAATCAGTTACCAGACGCCGCTTGCCCTTTACTATATTCCCGGCGGAATCAGCAAACAGGCCGACAGTATGAAAGTAAGCCTGGTGATTGAATGCGGGAGCGGCAAGAGCCGCACCAAACTGGACCTCTACGAAGATAAACAGGTAGAGAAAGTGAGCAAAGAGTCGGCAGAAAAACTGGGGCTAAGAGCGGATCAGCTGGAATCAGACCTCTATAAACTGACTGATCTATTGGAAAAATACCGTGACCATGAACTGTTAAAAATTGAATCGGCCGTGCCCCATGCACTGGCTGTTACCCCTTTAACCCTCACCGAGCGGCAGCAGGCCGAGGCGCTGGCGCAAGACAAAAACCTGATGGCAAGGTTAAGCAAGGCGCTGGGCAAAGCGGGCATTGTAGGGGAAGAAAAGAACCGGCTGTTCCTTTTCCTGATTGCCCTGAGCTATAAAATGCCGGATACCCTTCACGCCCTGATCCAGGGCAGCTCTGGCAGTGGCAAGACGCGCCTGCTGAAACAGATCAGCGACTGCATGCCTGCCGAACAGGTGACCCGGCTGACGCGGATCAGTGATAAAGCGCTGTACAATTACCCGGAGCACTTCTTTGTGAACCGCCTGCTTTGCCTGGAAGATATTGACGGGCTGCCCGAAGAGGCAGGCTTCGCCTTCCGGGAACTGCAAAGTAACGGTGAGCTAACCTCGGCTACCAGCATCAAACTGGATAACGGGCAAATTACCAGCGGGCAGAAAACCGTTAAGGGGCCGATTGCCTCGATGGCCTGCACCACGCGCGGGGAAATCTACGAGGACAATATGGGACGGGTCTTTCTGATCGCTGTAGATGAAAGTGCGGAGCAGACCAAGCGCATTATCCACTACCAGAACGAAAAGGCCGCAGGTGATGTGGACAGCAAAAAAGAGCAGCAGATCAGGGGAAGCCTTCAAAACTTTGTCCGGATCCTGCAACCCTGTGCTGTGTTAAACCCCTTTGCAGGCCATATCCATCTGCCCGAAGAAGCCCACAAGATCAGGCGTTTGAACGACCTGTTCCAAAGCTTTGTGAAAATGGTGACGATCCTGCACCAGTACCAGCGCAAAAAAGATGGCAGGGGCAGGCTGATCACCGAGCTGGCCGATATTGAAATCGCGGTGAATATCCTGTTTGAAAGTATTGTGCTGAAAGTAGATGAGCTGGACGGCTCCTTAAGGCAGTTCTTTGAGCGGCTGAAAGCTTACCTGGAGCAAACGTATAGCCCTTCCCATCATAAGGTAACGTTCACGCTGCTGGAGATCCGCCAGGCGCTGGGGCTGAGCAAGAGCCAGCTGTTCAGGTTTGTGAACGAGCTGACCGCTTTGGAATACCTGCAGCAGTCCGGCGGTTATGCGAACCGTGGCTTTAGCTATAAAATAACGTACTGGGACAACTACCAGGCTATCCGTGAGAAGATCCGTCAGCACCTTGAAAAACAGGTGGAAAGCCTGAAAGATGGAACACCCCGGAACGCCAGTGGAACACCAGGACGACTGGAAAAGAGTATTGATGAAGTGTAAAGGCTGTTTTGTGGTCTGGCGTTCCAAATTCCATGATCGAGTGCAAGCCCCTTTTTTAATCCTAAAATGTATCTGCTATGATGGCTCAACTTCTCAGCGGCTTTGCCGCTTATCTGTTCCAGTCCGGTTACTGCCAGGGCAGCCGCAAGCTGCTTCCGGCAATGGTCAGGGACTATCTGGACTATCACCAGCTGCCGGAAATCCATCAAAGCACACCGTACCATATCGGCTTGTATTACCGTTATCTGCAACAGCGGCCTAACCAGCATCATGCAGGCGGCTTGAGTGAAAGTTATATCCATCATCATGTGTACGCGCTAAAAACATGCTTTAACTGGCTGGAAGAAACCGGCCAGATGGATCATAATCCTATCAGCGCCATGCGGTTCCCTCAGCCGGGAAAAAAGAGCAGGGAGCCACTGAGCCGGGAAGCGGTACAGCAGCTTTTTACTGCGGGCAAAACCTTACAGGAAAGAGCGGTGCTGCACCTGTTTTATAGTTGTGGTTTGAGAAGAAATGAAGCAGAAGCCCTGCATACCAAAGATATCCACTTTAAACAGCGGCTGCTGTATGTCCGTTCAGGCAAAGGTGCTAAACGCCGGACGGTACCCATGCCTGCGCAGGTAGCGGCAGATCTTGAAAAGTATTATCGCAAAGACCGTATGCGTCAGTTGGCCAGGAATGATGAAAGCGCCTTTATCCTGAATAAATCTGGCGGGCGAATGCGTGGAGATAGTTATCTGCGTATGCTGAAAGAAATCCTTAAAAGGGCAGGCTTACAGGAAGATATTACCCTGCATCATTTACGCCATAGCATTGCCACTCATTTACTGGCCAATGGCATCAGTATAGAATTGCTCCGGCAGTTCCTGGGGCATAGTCATCTGGAAACGACGCAGATCTATGCCAAGGTGGGTAAAGAATGTATCCTGGATCTTTAAAACAATGGAAGAACTGAAGGAATACTTACAGAGCCGCTGTGCTCCCGGAACAGTAAAGATCTATCAGCGTGACATAGAAATCTATCAGCATCATTGTCCAAAAGCTGAACAGGCAGGATACCAGGAAGTGCTGGGCTATATCGGGCAGCTTCGCAGCCGTTATAAAAACCCAAAAACTATCCGCAGGATCTTATCTGCTTTAAAAGCTTATTATGATTACCTGAACGTTATTGACCAGCGAAAAGACAATCCAACGGCAGCCATCCGCCTGAGGGACCAGGTGAATAATGATATTCAGCTGCAGGACTTTTTCACGCCTGCAGAGCTGGAACAGTTGCTGGAAAAAGAAGAACGCTACGCCCTTTTATCAGCAAGAAACAGGATATTAATGAGTTTGCTGATCTACCAGGGCTTGCAGCCCAGAGAGGCAGCCGGGCTTAAAATCAGCGACCTCAACCTGATCACAGGAACCGTTTATATCAGGAGCCAGGCCAACACCAATAGCCGTACTTTATCTTTAAAGCCCGGCCAGATCCTGCTTTTCCATGATTATCTGAATGAAACCAGGAAACTACTCTTAAAAGACGCAGGAAGTGATCAGCTGCTGATTGGTCTTCGTGGGGGTGCCTGGTTAAATATAGACATCATTGAATATGTCATCCGCCAGTATAAAGGGCTTTTTCACCCCAGGAAAGTGAACTGTAAAAGCATCCGTGGCAGTGTGATTACCAACCTGCTGAAAGCAGGAAATGAGTTACGGGCAGTTCAGGTGTTTGCCGGCCACAAAAAGATCAGCAGTACTGAAAAATATCAGCAGAGCCAGGTTGAAATCCTGCACAACATGATCCAGTCGCAGCATCCCATGAAATAACTTAACCCTTATAGCTTGTCCGCCAGGCATGATCTGCTTCTGAATCTGAAAAGTTGAAGGCTCTTTCTTCTTTTTTCAACTGAAAATAAATAACTTGACCGCAGAAAATGGGTTGCCTGAAACTTGTATACAGAACCCAAAACCCGGACTCGGATGACGTTCGGCGGCAATTGAAGGTTGATTGAAAAGTTGTGCAGTAGAAAACAAATACTTGTACAACGGAAAGGAGTTGCAGGATGAGTTAGGGCAGTATGATTACGGGGCCAGGTTCTATGATCCGGTGATAGGGCGTTTTAATACGTTAGATCCTCTTTCTGAGAAAAGTAGACGTTTCAGTCCGTATGTTTATGGGAACAACAATCCGATCAGATTTATTGATCCTGATGGAATGGAGACAAGTACAATTTATAAAAATAGTCTTGGTGCGGTAATAGCAAATACAAATGATGGGATAGACAGAACTGTTACTGTTCAAGATAATCAAAGAGCTGCTTTTGATCAATCAATGGTTACGGCGAGTGTAGATGGTACTACCGATGATGTAGCAATGAATACTGATTTGAGTAATAACATTGATAGTGAAAATTATGCTGCAGTTGGTAGTTCTAATCAAGGTTCTTCAGAATCTGATATGCTAGCCATGTCAAGTACATTAGGCTCACAATCAACATTAATAGATAGACTTGGTGCAGGGTTTTCGATGCAAGCTAAAAATATTTCGAATGTATCAGAATTAAGTGATCTTACAAAAATGTCTTCTATTGCTAAAAATACAGGTAGGGTATTAGGTGTTGCTGGAGCTATTTTTACAGGTATTGAAAGCTATCAAAATCATAATAACCATCTAACAAGTGGAGACTATGCCAAAATTGGAATACAGTTAGCTGTAGCATTTACGCCATATGGATGGGCTTATGGTATAGCAGATGTAGGATGGGGTTTAGCTACCGGAGAAACTATAACAGATAATATAGGTGACATCATTGATAAATAATTAAATAAATGAAAAATTGGTTTGGATATATTTATTACAGAGTAACGAAAGCATATTTAAAATGGGATGGGACTAATGGAATAGTTGGTATTCTATCAATTTCTATGATTGAAGCGCTTTTAATTGCAGATTTTATTCTTTTTGGGCTTTCTTTTTTTTATCGAAGAAGTGAATTAAAATCAATTCCTGTTAATTTAGGTTTTGTCTCACTTGGGATATTAGCATTTTTTATTATAGTTAATTATATAAAATATTCGGGAAAATATGAAATCTATAAAGCTTTGTGGATGGATGAAGAAATCGCTGATCGAAGAGTACGGGGATTCCTTATAATTGGAAACTTAATTCTGCCTTGGTTCTTGTTTTTTCTATTGGATAGACTGACATAATCCAATATAAAATGTGATTGCGGAATTGTTTCTAGTTCAATATTTGATCCGTAATTAGTACAATCACATTAATAAGAAAAGCCACACGTCTGGCTTTTCTTATTAATGTGATATGTTTTCTTTGTTTTATAGTCCCGAATGATCAGATCCATATAATGGAAAATGAGCTGCTTATCATCTTTAGGCAGCGTTTCAAGCCCATTCAATCGTTGGATTATATCTTTATCATAAGAAGCATTTGATAATTTAGCGAGACCTCAATGGTTTTTGCCAGCTTAACAATTACTTCGATTGAAGGGGGAATCGACTTCCTTTCATATTTGTCAATCATTACTCTTGACGAACTGATTTCTTTGGCCAATTCATCGTGAGATCAGTTTTTGGCCTTTCTCAGTTGTGTGATACGAATACCGGCAGCACTTGATATTAAACATAATGGCTTAAATTTTAGAACTGCAACAGTTGGAGTTGGTATAAGTTTAACTTATGGCGTGTATGATGCATTAAGTAATAATAAAAAATAAATTTGGTTACCTTAAAGTTATTTAATAATTAAAAATGATTAATAATAAAATTTCGTATGGTTGCCAAACTTATGACCCTAAGAAAGGATTCATTTATGTATTTCCATGCTTTATATTGCTTGCGGAATTCGTGATTGTTTTGGGGAAATATTTTGAAAGTGATACTTTTGTAGTAGGAGGTTGGATTTTTGTATGTGCTGTGCCATTCTTATTTCAGAAAAAATTTAAAAGCATATTCACCCGAAGAGTTGAATTAGAATTTAATAATCAGTCCTTTTTAATTGAGGAGTACAAACTTAAAGATGATGTTTTAGTAAAGGAATTAAACATATCCTGGTCGGATATTAAATTTTACAAATGTTCTTTTTCAACATCTAAGATAACCTATCTAGTTGTTTTTTTTAAGGATGGTTCGAGTAAGAGTTTTTCATTTATAGACGAGAAAAACCAAGATCAGGCAATAAATGAGAAGAGTGGGTTTAGTCTGTTTTTTTATTTTGTTAATCAATATAATTTAGATCATCAATCTGAAGAAGGAATTTCTCTTAAACCAATTTTTTTACAACGAAGTCAGGCAGGGTTCTTTTAATTGGATTTATCATTCTTGCAATTCTTGCTATTATTCTTCATATTTTATTGCATTCCAAAACCTCTATGTTTTCCTTTGTGAGTCTTTTCATAATTTTTGGATTAGCAATCAAAAGGAAAAATGATAAATCTTTTTATAATGAAATTAATCAAATGTATGCTCGTGCTCCTATAGGTTAAACAGCACTATTACTTTATTAATAAGCTGATTTCCAAAATAAAGGCTCTTGGTTTTCTTCGCACTAACGGGAATATCAGGAGCTTTATTTTCTTCTTAAATTGTTACTTATTGTCCAAGTATGCTAGTGGTAATCTAGATGAAGACAACACTATGTAAATAAAAGGGCTAGATTCATAGAGTTGATAGTCTTATCCGGGAGATCTGCGGACAATCTATTAAAGGTATGTGAGAGCACTAGAGAGGAAACAGGGCATCAGAGTTGAAGAACAATGATTGTTTGGTTCTTACAGAATTCAGCGGAGGTCTTAGTAATGTTTTTTTATAGATAGGAAGGACTAAATGTTAGGATGGCAAAGGAAACAGGAAGTTTATGGTGAGACGATTACAACAGAAACCTCTAAGAGGACTATCTTTGAGAGGATAGTGGAGTTGTGATGTTGGTACAATGTTTCTTACGGGTACAACAATAAGCGGCTTCGGAAAAACGCCGATTGCAGCAACTGTTGGCGCAGGTTCTGATACCTATACTATTATATCTTACTATCTTAAAAGTATTAAATCAAATTCTGAAAATAAAAAATAAAATGAAAAACGAAGTACATGCAGATTTAGGTCAGATAATTCTTAGATTAAGAAAAAGATTGACCAGTAATGTTTTTTTTGGAATTTTGATGTTTTTATTGGGGTCAATTTTAGTTTTCGTTGTCCAGGCAAAAAGTTTAAACTTCATATATATACTTTGTGATTCTATTTTTCTTATAACTATTGGCTATATTCAATACTATCAAATTGTTCCAGTCGGATTAACTATAAATGATACAGCTATAGAAGTAGAAATACTTGAAGAATATATAATCGTTAAGACTTCACCATTCAAAGTATTTTTATGGATTGATAAAGCTTCTAAAGAATTGAGATTCAAAAAAGATGAATTAAAAATCAGAAAAATTCCTTACCCTAATAAATCAATTCTCGATTTAGATATGGTGATTAAGTTAACCGATGAAGAAAATACAGCTTATGTTCCTTTCTATTTTTTTGATAAAGAACTCGAAGAAAAGCTAACGCCAATAAAAGTCTCAATATAATTTAATCTCATTCCAGTAACGTGAAACTACTAGCTATACTATTTTATCTGTTTTTACTTCCATTTATAGATGGCACTCATACTGAAAAATCAAATGCACAAAGTCTTTTAGATGGAAAAATGAGATTAATATTGCCGGCTAATTTAAAGCGATTAAGTGAGGCTGAAATAATTTCAGAGTCACCAAGGGTTAGTCAGCGACCTACCTATGTATTCAAAGACAAGATAAAAAATATTAAATTTGCAATAAATTATGGTGCAAGTAAAGCGGAGGATAAAGATTTGCCAAGCGTTAAGGCTTTCTTTGAAAAACGCAATAATCGTCCTTTCAGTAATATTATCAGCAGCGATTTAATTATTGTTAATCATAAACAGTATATCATCATGAAATTTGAACTGTCAGAGAGGCTTAGCCTTCATAAGGTTTTTAATATTTGGTTTATCACTACTGTTGCTAATAAATTGTTTTTAGCAGATTATTCATTTCCAACTGAACAACGATCTATAGAAGAAAAGCGCGCAGAAGATATTCTAAATTCTATTGAAATAAAGAAATAAGAATAACTACTATTAAAGTAAATCCGCGTAAAAGGAAGCAGGCCATTTCCCAATGTTGGAAAATGGCCTGCTTCCTTTTACTATAGCAATATCGGTTTACATCAAATCAAACCCAATATCTTCCCTGAAATATTTGCCGTCAAAATAAATCCTGGCTGCATCAGCTGTTGCTGATTGTAAGGCTTCAAATTGTGTGTCCTGCAAGCTGGTAACTGCCAGTACACGGCCGCCATTACTTTTCACTACGCCATTCTCCAAACTGGTACCAGCATGGAAAGCGATAGATTTACGGATATTATCAATTCCTGCTATGGCTTTTCCTTTTTCATAATCACCCGGATAACCACCAGCTACGATCATTACCGTAGCGGCATTTTTGGGGCTAATCTTTAGCGTAACCTCATTCAGGCGTTTCTGAGCGGTAGCCATAAACAATTCTATCAGGTCATTTTCAATCCTTGGCAAAACGCTTTCTGTTTCAGGATCGCCCATCCTGCAATTATATTCAATGATCATTGGTTTGTCGCCTACTTTGAATAAACCAAAGAAGATAAAACCAGTATAATCGATATTGTCTTTTTTCAATCCGTTAATGGTAGGGATGATGATACTTTCCTCTACGTCTTTCAGGAATTTTTCATCGGCAAAAGGAACAGGGGAAACAGAACCCATACCCCCTGTATTTAATCCTGTATCTGCCTGGCCAATCTTTTTGTAGTCTTTCGCCTCTGGCAGGATCACATAATTATCACCATCAGTTAATACAAATACAGATAATTCAATTCCGGTAAGGAATTCTTCGATGACCACGATAGATCCTGCGTTGCCAAACTTTCCACCCAGCATTAGTTGCAGTTCTTCCTGTGCATCTGCAGTGGTTTCGCAGATCACTACACCTTTACCTGCGGCCAATCCATCAGCTTTTAATACGACGGGCAGGCTATGGTGTTTCAGGTAAGTTAAACCCTGCGCCAGCGTCTCATTGGTAAAAGACTGGGATGCTGGTGTAGGAATATCATGGCGTGCCATAAATTCTTTGGAAAAATCTTTACTGCCTTCCAGGATAGCGCCTTCTTTTTTAGGACCGATCACCGGGATTGCTGCAAGCTGTGCATCTGCAAGAAAAAAATCATGAATACCATTTACCAGAGGTTCTTCGGGGCCAACTACCACCAGGTTAATGTTTTCTGCCAGTACCAATGTTTTGACGGCTTCAAAATCATTCGGGTTGATATTGATATTGGTGCCGTATGCGCCTGTGCCGCCGTTACCTGGTGCAATAAATAGTTTGGAACACTGTTCAGACTGACTCATTTTCCATGCGAAAGCGCTTTCTCTTCCGCCAGAACCTAATAATAAGATATTCATATCCGGCAAAGATAAACGCTTTGGCTAAATTATATAGCGCTATTTTATTTAATTCCTTACGCGGGAATGACAAATTGTACAGCTATTCCCAAATAAAGCGTTACTCTTAGAGCAATATACAAGATATTTTGTATTTTTATCCCCCAACAACTGCCAAAGTGACTGAGCAGTTAATATGGCTTGGTTGTTGTAAAATGATGATTTTTAATAAATAAACACACGATATAAACATGTTAGGATTTTTAACCAAAGTTTTTGGAAGCAAATCGGAAAGAGATATTAAGGTTATCCAACCTCTTGTCATCAAGATAAACGAAGAATACGCTAAACTTTCGGCTTTAAGCAATGATGAATTGCGTAACAAAACCGTTTATTTTAAAGACGTTATCGCCAAGTCTTTAACAGAAATCGATAATAAGATCAGTGGGCTGAAATCAACTGCTGAAGGTCAGGGTCTTTCTTTGCCTGAGAAAACTGCTATTTATGAGCAGATCGATGCATTGACTAAAGACCGCGATAAAGAATTGGAAGCTGTATTGTTAGAACTCCTTCCTGCTGCTTTTGCAGTAGTGAAAGAAACTTCACGCCGCTTCGCGGAAAACGAAAAAATTGAAGTAACAGCTTCGGCGTACGACAGAGATTATGCTGCGCGCAGGAAGAATGTAAAGATAGAAGGTGATAAAGCATACTGGGCCAATTCATGGGATGCTGCCGGAACTACGGTAGTGTGGAACATGGTTCATTATGATGTTCAGCTGATCGGTGGTATCGTGCTGCATAATGGTAAGATCGCCGAGATGGCAACGGGTGAGGGTAAAACACTGGTAAGTACATTACCAGCTTACCTGAATGCTTTGGCTGGTCAGGGTGTGCATATCGTTACCGTGAATGATTACCTGGCACGACGTGACTCGGAGTGGAATGGTCCTTTATTTGAATTCCATGGCTTAAGGGTTGATTGTATCGATAAACATGAGCCTAACTCTCAGGAACGCAGAAATGCTTACCTGGCAGATATCACTTATGGAACGAATAATGAATTTGGTTTTGATTACCTGCGTGACAACATGGCGCAGGAGCCTGGACAACTGGTACAGCGTAAGCTGCACTTCGCGATGGTGGATGAGGTCGATTCGGTACTGATTGATGATGCACGTACCCCATTGATTATTTCAGGTCCGGTTCCTTTTGGAGATCAGCATGAGTTCCATGAACTGAAACCGAGGATCGAACGTCTGGTAAATGCGCAGAAAGAATATGTAACCAGGGCAATCAATGAAGCTAAAAAATTAATTGCAGATGGTAAAACCGGAACCGAAGAAGGTGAAGGTGGTTTGGCTTTGTTAAGGGCACACCGTGGTTTACCAAAAAATAAAGCACTGATCAAGTTTTTAAGTGAAGGTAGCCACAAACAAGTTCTCCTTAAAACTGAGAACAGTTATATGGCTGATCAGTCTAAGAATATGCCGAAGGTAGATTCTGAACTGTATTTCTATATTGATGAAAAAAACAATCAGGTAGAGCTGACTGAAAAAGGTATCGAGCTGATTACTAAATCTGGTGAAGATGAGAACTTCTTTGTTTTACCTGATGTAGGTACGGAGATCGCTGAAATTGAGAAATCAACTCTGGCAAGTGAAGAAAAAATTGCGAAGAAAGATGAACTGATGCGCGATTATTCGATCAAAGCTGAACGTGTACACTCGGTTAACCAGTTGCTGAAAGCTTATACTTTATTTGAAATCGATGTAGAATATATCATTGATGAAGGTAAGATCAAAATTGTAGATGAGCAGACAGGCCGTATCATGGATGGACGTCGTTATTCTGACGGTTTGCACCAGGCGATTGAAGCAAAAGAAAATGTGAAAGTAGAAGATGCTTCACAAACCTATGCTACAGTTACTTTGCAGAATTTCTTCCGTATGTACCACAAGTTATGTGGTATGACAGGTACAGCGACCACTGAATCTGGTGAGTTCTGGTCTATTTATAAACTGGATGTGGTAGAAATACCTACTAACAGGGTAATGTCAAGGAAAGATGAACAGGATTACGTTTACCGTACTGTTCGTGAAAAATATAATGCACTGGCAGAAGAGATCGTAAAACTAACGCAGGCCGGTCGCCCGGTATTGGTAGGTACTACCTCGGTAGAGATCTCAGAGCTGTTAAGCCGCATGCTGAAATTAAGAGGCATTAAACATAACGTACTGAATGCTAAAATGCACCAGAAAGAAGCTGATATCGTAGCTGAAGCTGGTCAGGCAGGAACAGTGACTATAGCTACCAACATGGCTGGTCGTGGTACGGATATTAAATTAGGTGCAGGTGTAAAAGAAGCCGGAGGTTTAGCGATCGTTGGTACAGAGCGTCATGAGTCCCGTCGTGTTGACAGACAGTTACGTGGTCGTGCCGGTCGTCAGGGAGATCCGGGTTCATCTCAGTTCTTCGTTTCACTGGAAGATAACTTAATGCGTTTATTCGGTTCTGAGCGTATCTCCAGCATCATGGTAAAAATGGGTATCGAAGATGGTGAAGTGATTCAGCATTCAATGATCACCAAATCTATTGAGCGTGCACAGAAGAAAGTTGAAGAGAATAACTTTGGTATACGTAAACGTTTACTGGAATATGATGATGTAATGAACTCACAGCGTTCTGTGATCTATGCAAAACGTAAAAATGCATTGTTTGGAGAACGTCTGGATGTAGACATGAACAACATGGTATTCGACGTAGCTGAAGATATCGTTACAGAATATAAGGAAGAAGGTAATTACGAAGGTTTCAAACTGGAAGTAATTAAAAACTTCTCCCTGGATACAGAGATCACCGAAGCTGAATTCAGCAGCAGAAGCATCCATATCTTAACAGATAAGTTGTTTGAAGAGGCCACTGTATTTTATGCAAGGAAATCTGACGCGATCATCGCACAGGCGATGCCAGTGTTAACACAGGTGTTTGAAGAACGTGGCGACCATATCGAACAGATCGTTGTTCCTTTCACTGATGGAATCAGAAGTGTTCAGGTTCCGGTAGATCTAAAGAAAGCCATGCTGAACTATGGCAGGGAAGTCACTAAATCTTTCGAAAAAACAATCGTTCTTGCTTTAATTGACGAATCGTGGAAAGAGCATTTACGCGAAATGGACGAGCTGAAACAGTCGGTACAAAATGCAGTTTACGAGCAGAAAGATCCGCTGATCGTTTATAAAATGGAAGCATTTAACCTGTTTAAAAACATGCTGAATGCGGTTAACAAAGAAGTAGTGAGTTTCTTATATAAAGGTGGCATTCCTGTACAACAGGAAGCTGATGATTTACAGGAAGCAAAGGCACCTAAACCTGCCAGCAAACTGAAGTTATCTAAGCCTGAATTTGCTTCGGCCAGCAGTACTGGTGAGGTTCAATTTGATGATACCCGTGAGCAGGCTCCGCAACAGCCGGTACGTAAGGAAGTAACGATCGGAAGAAACGATCCTTGCCCTTGTGGAAGCGGTAAGAAATACAAAAACTGCCATGGTGCAGGAATGTAATTTGTAATACACATAAAGAATGCCGATTTTTGTAAAAAGAAATCGGCATTCTTTTTTTAAGGCCTACCCATGAAATTACTGTTTACGTTTATTATTTGTAGCTTTTCAATTGCGTCATTTGCCCAGAAAAGGGGCCAGGTTATAGTGATTAAAGACCCGCAGATCGATAGCCTGATCCAAAGAAGGATACTGCTAAACAAAGCAGCGGCTCCTGCGGCTATTCATAAAGACGGGCCGGCTTTTTCATCTACAGGTTACCGCGTGCAAATATTTTATGGGTCTGACAGGAGGGAAGTTTTTAATGAACAGTCCCGCTTTAAAAGTGCTTATCCAAAGATTAATACTTACATTACTTATAAAGAACCGAATTATTACTTACATGTGGGTGATTTCAGGACACGCCTGGAAGCACAGCGTTTGATGAATGAGCTGCGGCCCTTATTCGCCACCTTGTTTATCTTTAAAGAAAAAATTAACGCACCCAATCTAGAGCCAGTAAAATGATAACTAAAGAGCAGATTCAATATTTAGCAGGTACCATTTTTGAAGAGATTGTTGGCTTTCGCCGTCACCTTCATATGAACCCGGAACTTTCTTTTAAAGAGTTTCAAACTTCAGCTTTTATAAAAGATAAATTGACGCAATGGGGAATTCCTTTTGAATCTATGGCGAATACTGGTGTAGTGGGGCTGATCAAAGGAGATCTGCCTTCAGACCAGGTAATTGCCCTGCGTGGAGATATAGATGCTTTACCTATCCTGGAAGCAAATGACCAGCCTTATGCTTCGCAGAACCCGGGTGTAATGCATGCCTGCGGACATGATGTACATACTTCTTCCTTATTGGGAGCTGCTTATATTTTAAATCAGCTGAAAGCTGAATATGGAGGAACGATCAAATTGATCTTTCAGCCGGGCGAGGAAGTATTGCCAGGCGGAGCAAGTATTATGATTACTGAAGGCGTATTGGAAAATCCAAAACCACAGTTTATCATTGGACAACACGTAATGCCGCTGATCGATGCCGGTAAGGTAGGTTTCCGTTCAGGCATTTATATGGCTTCAACAGACGAGCTGTATGTGACGGTAAAGGGAAAAGGCGGACACGGTGCCCAGCCTCAGCAAAATATTGACCCGGTGCTGATTACCGCGCATATTATCGTAGCCTTGCAGCAGATCGTTAGCCGTAATGCTGACCCGCGTTTACCTTCTGTACTTTCTTTTGGTAAAGTGATTGCCAATGGTGCAACGAACATCATCCCCAACGAGGTGAAAATGGAGGGTACTTTCAGAACACTGAATGAGGAATGGCGTGCTGAAGCTAAACGTTTAATGAAAAAAATGGCTGAAGGCATTGCCGAAAGTATGGGTGGAAGCTGTGTGTTTGATATTCACCATGGTTACCCCTTCCTGATCAACGAAGAAAAACTAACAGCCAGCACCAGGGCTTATGCAGAAGATTATCTGGGCGTAGAAAACGTCCTGGACCTGGATATCTGGATGGCAGCAGAGGATTTTGCCTATTATTCTCAGGTAACTGATGCTTGTTTCTATCGTTTGGGGACAGGTAATGCCGCAAAAGGGACTACCTATTCTGTACACCATCCCAATTTTGATGTGGATGAGGATGCCTTAAAAATATCGACAGGTTTAATGGCTTATATCGCGTTAAAGCAGCTGGGAAACTAACATAACGAATGAAACAGCTATTTGTAACTATCACTTTGGTAGTTGTAGGTTTTGGGGCTTTTGCACAGCAAATTGCCCGCTTTAACCCGGATACCGTTAAAACGATCGCATTGGATTCTACAGTGAATATCGTTGCGCAAAAACTAAGCGTAGAAACCTTTATCCGGGCTGTGACTACGGATACAACTTTTTATGCGGCTTTCAGAAAGATGAAGAATTTCAATTTCATCGCTGAAAACAAGATCTACACTTACGATAAAAAAAATAAGGTGAACGGCCGGATCTACCGGAAGATCAAGCACAATGCTAAAGGGCCTAACCGGATGGAGTTTCTGGTGAAACAGGATACCGGACAGGTATTCAGGAAGAATGGTAAATACCAGTTGTACACGTTAGAAATGTTTGATTACATTTTTATGAATGCTTACAAAACAGATGCTGGTTTGAGTATGCCTTCGGCTCAAAAGGGAGATAAAAATGAAAGTTATAAGGATAAACTCAAAACACTGATTTTTAACCCGGGAAGACCAGTAAAAGGCATTCCTTTCATAGGCGGAAAGACAGAGATCTTTACGGCGAATATGCGCCAGTATTACGATTATAGTTTCCAAAGCGGAACTTACCTGGATTCTATCCCTGTATATCGTTTCAGGGTAAAAGTAAAGGACGACCTCAGCAGCTGGACTAAGGATGGCTTAATGATCAAAGAGCTGGTCACCATTTTTGACAAGCGGAATTTCGCTATTCTGGGACGTTATGTAGATATGAAATACAGCAATCTGCTGTTTGATTTTGATGTACAGATGAATATCGAAATGAGTTACTTCGGAGAGGAAAAACTGCCTGCAAAGATCACTTATCAGGGAAACTGGAATATTCCGTTTAAGAAAGAAGAACGGGCAAGTTTCCTGATTTTACATAAGGATTATCACTAATTTTGTATAATTGTCGCGCTGAGAATGACGATTTTTAAATCTAATATTGTAACTCGTTGTTCACATTGGCTATTTTATAACCAATTTTAATAAAAATACATTATATGCTGACTATCAGTATTTAATGTATTTTTATTAAAATTCTATCCTTGCAAATCGAATATTTAATGTTATAATTGCAAGGATGATTGTTAGAAAAGTAAAGATTGATATTCTTGAATTACTGGAAGAATTTCCGGCGGTGGCAGTTTTGGGGCCAAGACAGGTTGGTAAAACCACTTTGGCCCAAGAAGTTGCTGCATCAATGGATACTGAATCAATTTATTTGGATTTAGAGAGCCCTGCGGATCAGGCGAAACTGAAGGAACCGGAAGCGTATTTTGAGTTGCATAAGGGAAAGCTGATTATACTTGATGAAATTCAGCGTATACCAGAGATTTTTGCTGTTTTAAGAGGTGTAATTGATCGCAGGCGTAGGGAAGGTTTTAAAACTGGTCAGTTTCTTATTCTGGGATCTGCTTCTTTAGATTTACTCAAACAGTCATCTGAAACACTGGCAGGCAGGATTGCTTATAAAGATTTGTCTGGCTTCACCGCTGCTGAAATTAACCATGGCAATTTAAACGAGCAGGACAAATTGTGGCTTAGAGGTGGTTTTCCGGATAGTTTTTTAGCAAAAAGTGATGAATCAAGCTTAAGATGGCGAATGAATTTTATCACTACTTATCTGGAAAGAGATGTTCCTCAGTTAGGTCCCCGTATTCCGGCGACTACTTTGCGTCGCTTATGGACTATGCTGGCTCATCAGCAGGGAAGACAAGTTAACATTGCTCAACTCGGTGCAAATCTTGATGTGACTGTAACTACAGCAAAACGATATTTAGAATTGCTGGAAGATCTTTTGCTGATCCGTACCTTAAGGCCATGGTCGGGCAATATTGGGAAGAGATTAGTTAAATCACCAAAAATTTATGTTCGTGATAGTGGAATTGTACATGCTTTGCTTAATCTCAAAACGCAGGATGATATTCTTGCGCATCCAATTGTAGGGGCTAGCTGGGAAGGGTTTGCGATAGAGAATTTATTATCTTGTTTACCAATGGGCGTTACGCCATGGTTTTATCGTACTTCGGCGGGTGCGGAAATTGATTTGGTACTTGAGTTTAGCCCTAAGCATGTATACGCTATTGAAATAAAGCGTTCGATGGTTCCTGTAGTTTCTAAAGGGTTTTATTTAGGCAGTGAAGACATTAAGGCTGAAAAGCGTTTTATTGTCTATCCGGGAAAAGAAAGCTACCCCGCATCTAATGGAGTTACAGTTTTATCATTGACTGACATGATGAAACTTATTACAGAGATGAGCTAAATGTAAGGGCTAAGATGATGTGATCTTTAGCTAAATAAATACGCCTTCCTTTATTAAGCTGGTGCTTAGACTGGCCATTTAAATAATGTTTAAGTTCTATTAAAACGTGCATAGATTCGAAAAATTCAGTTGTAATAAAATTTCAAAGAAATAAGGCTTTTCGTCTGTTAATATCCATGAAACCTGAAGAATCTTACAGCTCTCCCATAGAAATGATCAGCCCGGACAATTTCATCACCTATAAATAGCAAATATATTCAAAGGAAATTCTATTCAAAGAAAAGCTAAATATAGTACCTTTGACGTGTTAGTTATAAGAATGAAAAACTTTAAACTATTAAATAGTTACCATGAAAAAAATAATTAAATCTATTGCATACCTGATGGCTTGTTGTTTGGTTGTTTCTGTACTGGCTATGAAAGTAAAACCTAAAAAAGTAATATTCTTTGGTGATTCCATTACGCAACAGGGCGTTCAGCCGGGCGGATATGTTGACCTGATCAAAAAGTCTTTAAATTCTTCTTCTTATGAAATCATTGGTGCCGGTGTTGGCGGCAATAAGATTTATGATCTGTACCTGCGCCTGGAAGATGATGTGTTGAATAAAAAACCCGACCTAGTGGTGATCTATGTGGGCGTAAATGATGTCTGGCATAAAGAAACTTCACATACCGGAACAGATCAGGATAAGTTTGTAAAATTCTATCAGGCGCTGATCAATAAAATCGTGACTAGCGGATCTAAAGTTGTACTTGTTACACCAGCGGTGATCGGAGAGAAAAAATCTGGAACTAATACAAATGATGCTGAACTGGATAAGTTCTGTAGTGAGATCCGTCAGCTGGCAGTTAAAAATAAACTGCCATTGGTTGATCTGAGGAAGCTATTTACCACTTACGACCTGGCCAATAATCCCCAGGACCTGGAAAAAGGCATTTTAACTGTTGATGGCGTGCACTTGAATGCCCAGGGTAACAAAACCCTGGCCGATGCGTTATTACCCCTTGTTCAGTAATATTTTTTAATGATCTATCAGGATACCATTAACAAAATCATGGACACCGCCCGTATTGAGGAGGTTGTTGGTGATTTTGTGTCTTTAAAAAAGCGCGGTACCAGTTTAATTGGTAACTGCCCTTTCCATAATGAGAAAACGCCTTCCTTTAACGTTTCTGTCACCAAGGGCATTTACAAATGTTTTGGCTGCGGAAAGGGTGGGGATTCGGTGCGTTTTATCATGGAGCATGAGAAGTACTCTTATCCTGAAGCGCTGAAGTACCTGGCCCAGAAATATAATATTGAGGTAGAAGAGAAAGAAGAAAGTCCGCAGGATACCGAGGCCAATAATGCCCGCGAAAGTTTGTATGTGGTTTCCCTGTATGCCGCCAATTATTTCTCCAATGAACTATGGACAGGTGAGCAGGGACGTGCAATAGGATTAAGCTATTTTAAGGAAAGAGGGTTCAGGGAAGATATCATTAAGAAATTTGAACTGGGTTATTCCCCCGACCAGTGGGATGCACTGTTTTTAAGTGCAAAAGCTGCCGGACATAAAGAAGAATA
This sequence comes from Pedobacter sp. L105, assembly GCF_009765875.1. Taxonomy (GTDB): domain Bacteria; phylum Bacteroidota; class Bacteroidia; order Sphingobacteriales; family Sphingobacteriaceae; genus Pedobacter. The sequence continues at coordinate 1,425,254 of NZ_LMUP01000004.1, read as the reverse complement.
CCTGGAACGTACAGGCTTGTCGATCCGCAACGACAAGGGAAAGGTGTACGACCGTTTCCGCGGTCGGGTGATGTTCCCTATCCATAACTTTACCGGACGTGTTATCGGCTTTGGCGGAAGGACACTGAAAACGGATAAGAACGTTCCGAAATATGTAAACTCCCCTGAAAGTGATATCTATCATAAGTCCAATGTGCTTTATGGACTTTTCCAGGCTAAGAAAGCTATTCGTGAAGTAGATAACTGTTACCTGGTAGAAGGATATGCCGATGTACTTTCTGTACATCAGGCAGGTGTGGAAAATGTGGTAGCCTCTTCGGGTACCTCGCTTACTGTAGAGCAGATCCGTATGATTGGACGTTTTACCCAAAACGTGACCATTTTATATGATGGTGATGCGGCAGGGATTAAAGCTTCGTTACGCGGGCTGGATATGATCCTGGAAGAAGGACTGAATGTGAAGGTCGTTAACTTTCCTGATGGCCATGATCCGGATTCGTATATGCATAAGGTGGGTGCCGGTGCATTCAAGATCTATATAGAGAACAACCGTAAAGATTTTATCCTGTATAAGGCAGATATCCTGCTGAAAGAAGCAGGGACTGATCCGATCAAAAGGGCAGGTATCATCAGGGATATTGTAGAAAGTATTGCCAAGATTCCTGATGACATTAAGGCTTCGGTTTTTATCAGGGAATGCAGCAGAATACTGGAAGTAGAAGAACGGATGCTGCTGACAGAGCTGAATAAGATGAAGTCGGCCAAGTACAAAAAAGCTGGTTCTGCTCCTTCTCCTCAGCGGCAATCTTTCTCACCGGGTTTTCCCGGAGCTCCGGATGGCCCGCCGGATAACCTGTTTGATGACAATCCACAGCCTGATTTTCCGGATGAAGAAACCAGGGCTGATAACGACCAGCTGCAGGAGCATGAAATTGTACGCTTATTACTGGCCTTTGGCCATGAACTGGTAAGCTGGGACAATATCGATAATATGTATATCGGTTCTTTCATCATGCAGAATTTGTCTGATGTTACTTTTGAGGATGAGACCTGTAAGCTGATTATCCAGAATTATAAAGATGAAATTGAAAATGGCCATCTGCCAATAGCCAATCAGTTTATCAAGAGTGAAAACCGAACCATTGCAGATCTGGCTATTACATTGTCAACTTCTCCCTATTCACTGAGTGAAAACTGGTATAACAAACACCAGATCTATGTGAGGGACGAAACCGTGAATTTAAAAGCAACTATTCTGGGCGGATTGTTTCACCTGAAAAAAAGAAAGGTAGACCGTATCCTGCTTGGATTACTGCAAGAGATCAAAACAGAGGCAGATCCTGCAAATCAGGATATCCTGATGCACCGTTATGCGCATATCAAAAACGTAGAACGGGAGATCTCCAGATTTTTAGGTTCTGTAGTGCTTAAATAATGGCGGCACACAATGAACTGGGTAAATACGGAGAGCTGCTGGCCAAGCGTTACCTGGAAGAACACGGTTATCTTATCATGGAAATGAACTGGGTATATGGAAGGGCTGAAATAGACCTGATCGCTTTGTTTGAAGGCAAGCTAATTTTTATAGAAGTAAAAACCAGGCGGTCTGTTGAACATGGGGAACCGGAAGATTTTGTGAACTGGAAAAAGGAAAAACAGATGGAATTTGCTTCTTCTGTTTATATTGAAAAAAAGAAACATCTGGGCGAGATTCGCTTTGATATTGTTGCAATTGTTTTTGAAAATAAGGAATTTTATAAAATTAATCATATTGAAGATGCATTCTGGCCAAGCTAATACACCGGTTAAATTATCTAAAGCTATTGTTCTGATCGGCCTGCTTTTTAGCACGTCAGTTGTCCTGTCCTGTAAGGATCAGCATACGAAGGCTGATATCATTGGTTTTAAACTTCCTGAACAGGGACAAACCTACGGACTGGGTGACGAAGTTAAGGTGCAGCTGGACCTGCCGGCAAATGCGAAGGTGAGTTCTGTAAGTTATCTGCTGGATGGAAAAATAGTCGGATCAAAAAATAATAACGATGTATTTCCTATTAAAACAGCTGGCCTGCCGCTGGGTTATAAACTGATCATGGCTATTGTAGATAACGGGACAAAGAAAGATACAGTGACTACCAATATTGTTCTGAAATCTGCTGTTAAGCCCGCTGAGTTTAGCTACAAGGTGATTAAAGTGTTTCCTCATGATACGAGTTCCTATACACAAGGACTGGAATTTCATAATGGTAAATTTCTGGAAAGTACAGGTGAATATGGTACTTCTACCTTACGATGGGTGGCACTGGAATCTGGTAAGGCATTACAGCGGATCGATATTGATAAAAAATATTTTGCAGAAGGTTCATCACTGGTTGGTGATAAGATTATGATGTTAACCTGGAAAGAGGATCTTGGTTTTATTTACGATGCGAAAACATTAAAACAGCTGGGTACTTTTCCTTATCAGGGCAGCAGGGAAGGATGGGGACTTACTCATGACGGACAGCTCTTGTATAAGTCGGACGGTACTAACCGAATCTGGTTTTTAAACGCGTCTACAGGTAAAGAAGAGGGTTCTGTTGATGTTTATGATAACAATGGACAAGTAGATCAGTTGAATGAACTGGAATACATAGACGGTAAAATCTTTGCCAATATCTATCAGACGGATAAGATTGCCGTAATTGACCCTAAAACAGGCGGTGTAGAACGCTATCTTAACTTTGCAGGCATTCTGCCGGCAAAAGATAAATTTGACAATACAGACGTGCTGAACGGTATTGCCTGGGATGCGGCAGGTAAGCGCCTTTTTATTACCGGAAAAAAATGGGATAAACTGTTTCAGGTTGATTTAGTACCAGTTCCAGCTGTGACCAAGTAATTATTTCTTCGGCTTGACGGGTTCCGAAAGGTATCCGTCGAAACTGATAGACTGCTGGTTATTGCTGTTTACCGTAAGCGTGGCATAACCGGTGTCTGTAATCAAAAGGTTCATGCTGTAACTATCTTTTGTATCTTTTGGGATCATGCTGATATTCCAGCCGCCTTTTTTACGGGGCACACTTTTGTAGACGAATTTTTTCGATTTGAATTTTATACCTGTATCATCAGGCAGCCCTCCTATCCGTGGCGCGTAAGACCTGCCATAATAAGGAAGGTAGGAGACCAGGCTATCAGGAGTAACGGTAAGATCGTAATTTAAGTTATTCAGGTTAATATTCCCACCTCCGGTATAACCAGGCATCCTGCTCATAATCTTATTGATATCTGACGCATTTAGAGGATTAGCTGTGGTAGCTATAAAAACATAATGTTGTGCAGCAACAATTCTGGCCGTAGTAGCTTTGTCTGTTTGTGCGTTTACACTCACCGCAGAAAATAGCAGGGCAAGCCATAAACAATTTTTAAGCGTTTTCATTTGTGTGTTATTTATATGTGTGTTTGACTTAGGTAAGTTTAAGGTACAATAGTTTAATCACAAAAGAGCCATCATAAGCTTACCGTTTGCAAATAGCAAGCTTATGATGGCTTCATCATCAATAAAATAGAATATTTATTGATGTAAACGCTGGTCTGGAGATCTTATCTCCAGTCTTTGTACTGATTGATCAATCCATTGGTAGATGAATCATGAGAAGAAACCTGCTCATCACCCTTTAATTCAGGTAAGATACTTTTTGCCAGTTGTTTCCCTAATTCTACTCCCCATTGGTCAAAGCTAAAGATGTTCCAGATAATGCCTTGTACAAATATTTTGTGCTCGTAGATGGCGATTAAACTTCCCAGGCTACGTGGTGTTACTTTTTTCAATAAAATAGAGTTGGTTGGCCTATTACCTTCAAACACTTTAAAAGGTGCAAGGATAGCAATCTCTTCATCTGTTTTGCCGTCTTTTTTCAGCTCTGCGGTTACCTGCTCGTCAGTCTTACCGTTCATCAGCGCTTCAGTTTGTGCAAAGAAGTTAGACAATAAGATAGGATGGTGCTCACCGATTGGGTTAAGGCTTTGTGCCGGAGCGATGAAATCACATGGAATTAAACGTGTTCCCTGGTGGATCAGCTGATAAAAAGCATGCTGACCGTTGGTACCTGGCTCTCCCCAGATGATTGGTCCTGTTTCGTAAGTTACTTCTTTTCCGTTACGGTCTACATGTTTACCATTGCTTTCCATATCTCCCTGTTGGAAATAAGCAGCAAAACGATGCATGTATTGGTCATAAGGAAGGATCGCTTGAGTTTCAGCATCAAAGAAATTAATGTACCATACACCCAGTAAACCAAGGATCACGGGGATATTACTTTCAAAAGGTGTAGTTTCAAAATGCTGATCTGTAGCATGTGCACCTTCCAGTAATTCTTTAAAGTTATCAAAACCGATACTCAACGAGATGGATAAACCGATAGCACTCCATAAAGAGTATCTTCCGCCAACCCAGTCCCAGAAACCAAACATGTTTTCTGTATCAATACCGAAAGCAGATACGTCTTTTGCATTGGTAGATAAAGCTGCAAAGTGTTTCGCTACATCTTCCTGTTTTGCACCTTTACTCAGGAACCAGTCTTTTGCTGTATTGGCATTGGTTAGGGTTTCCTGTGTGGTGAAAGTTTTAGAAGCGATAATGAACAATGTAGTTTCCGCATCAACTGTTTTTAGGGTTTCTGCCATGTGCGTACCATCAATATTGGATACAAAATGCATGGTCAGGTGATTTTTATAAGCTTTTAAAGCTTCAGTAACCATTACGGGACCAAGATCAGAACCACCAATACCAATGTTTACTACATCAGTGATTGCTTTTCCGGTATATCCTTTCCATGAACCTGAGATGATCTGCTCGCTGAATTTCTCCATTTTAGCCAATACCGCATTCACTTCATCCATTACATTGACACCATCCGCATAAATTGGGGTATTGCTCTGGTTACGCAGTGCTACGTGTAAAACTGCCCTGTCTTCTGTCTGGTTGATTTTCTCTCCGCTGAACATCGCTTTGATCGCTTCATCCAGTTTACACTCCCTGGCCAATTGGATCAGTAAGGCAATGGTTTCATCGTTGATCCTGTTTTTAGAATAATCCAGCAGGATGTCTTCAAAAATCAGTGAGAATTTCTCAAAACGTTTTTCATCTTCAGTAAACAGTTGTTTTAGGTTTTTCTCATTGATAGCAATGAAGTGATCAGCCAGGTATTTATAGGCTTCGGTTTCTGTAAAATTTACGGTTGGTAGCATAGTGTGGTATTTTTTTTAAATGTACTGGGTTTATTTCTTTTAGTGACGTTTCTAACAATATTTCTGCCGACAATTAAATGTCGGCAGATTCGCTTATATTTAAGTATTAAATTGACGCTCATATGAAAAGATTTTACTTTATCCTGTTGATACTGGGTGGTTCCAGTGCATTTGCCCAGAAAAATGAACTAAGAACCGAGGTTTCTAAGAAAGCTGCTGCTATAGAACAGCAGGTAATTGCCTGGCGACGCGATTTTCATGAACACCCGGAACTGGGAAATAATGAGGTCCGAACGGCCGGTATCATTGCCAAACATTTGGAATCCCTGGGTATAAAAGTGACTACAGGTGTAGCCAAAACAGGTGTTGTTGGTATTTTAGTTGGCGGTAAACCGGGGCCCGTAGTCGCACTGAGAGCAGATATGGATGCGCTGCCTGTAACAGAGCGGATAGACCTTCCTTTTGCTTCCAAGGTAAAAACGATATATAATGGTCAGGAAGTGGGCGTAATGCATGCCTGCGGACATGATTCTCATGTAGCTATGCTGATGGGCGTGGCGGAAGTGCTGGCCTCCATGAAAAAGGATATCCCAGGAACTGTTAAATTTATTTTTCAGCCTGCAGAAGAAGGTGTGCCTGCGGGTGAGCAGGGTGGTGCAGAGCAGATGGTGAAGGAGGGCGTAATGGAAAACCCTAAAGTAGAGGTGATTTTTGGATTGCATATCAATTCGCAGACACCCGTAGGCGATATTACCTATCGCCCGGGAGGAACGATGGCAGCGGTAAATGATTTTAAGATCACCGTGAAAGGACGGTCTGCACATGGGGCTTATCCCTGGAGCAGCATAGATCCTGTAGTGATTTCTGCACAAATTGTAAATAACCTGCAGACTATTGTGAGCAGAAATCTAAACGTAACAGAAAATCCAGGCGTGGTAACTGTGGGTTCTATCAATGGCGGGGTAAGATCAAATATCATCCCGGAGAAAGTAGAGCTGACGGGTACGATCCGTAATTTCAGCAAAGAAGATGAGGCGATGTTTAAGGAAAGATTAACGACTATTGCCACTAAAATTGCCGAGGCAGGAGGGGGAACTGCGGAAGTAAAGATCCCTTACAGTACACATTACCCGGTAACATATAACGATCCTGCTTTAATGGAAAAGATGCTGCCAAGTTTGAAGGCTACCGCAGGCGCTGATCATGTGAGGTTGAAACCTCCCGTTACCGGTGCAGAGGATTTTTCTTTTTATCAGGAAAAGGTTTCCGGCTTATTCGTTTTTCTTGGCGGAATGCCAAAAGGCCAGGATCCGCTAAAGGCCCCTTCTCATCATACCCCTGATTTTTATATCGATGAAAACAGCTTTGTTCTGGGAGTTAAGACGTTGGCTAATCTTACCCTTGATTACATGGGGATGAAGAAATAATTTGTTTTATATTATATATTTGCGGGTATGACAAAAGAACAAATTCAGGATTTAAGGGACAGAGTAGCGTCGCTGAGGAGGCATCTTTGACGTCGAAACCCGACTCGAAGCTATTTATATAGAACAGGAGCTTACCTTACAACCGGATTTTTGGGATGATCCCAAAAAGGCCGAAAAGCATTTAGCAGAAATGAATTCTAAAAAGGTATGGACAGATGCCTGGCAGAAAGTAAACGCTGAATTTGAAGATACACAGGTTTTATTTGACTTCCTCCAATCTGGTGATGCCACCAAGGAAGAAATGGAGGAGCAGTATGAAAAATGCCTGCAACTGGTGGAAGACCTGGAACTGAAGAACATGCTGAGCAGCAAGGAAGATCAGCTGGCTGCGGTGATGCAAATCACTGCCGGAGCTGGTGGAACGGAAAGCTGTGACTGGGCAGCTATGCTGATGCGCATGTATATCATGTGGGGAGAAAAGAATGGTTATAAGGTTACAGAGCAGGATTTTCAATCAGGTGAGGTAACGGGAGTAAAATCCGTAACCCTGCAGTTTGCCGGTGAGTTTTCTTATGGTTACCTGAAAGGCGAAAATGGTGTACACCGTTTAGTCCGTATTTCTCCGTTTGATTCTGCTGCACGCAGACACACTTCATTTGCTTCGGTCTATGTTTATCCACTGGTGGATGATACAATAGAAATTGAAGTAAAAGATGCGGATATAGAATTTGAAACTTTCCGTTCTGGTGGTGCCGGCGGACAAAATGTGAATAAAGTGGAAACTGCGGTGAGGTTATACCACAAACCTTCGGGTATTGTGATTAAAAACCAGGAATCCAGGTCTCAGCTGCAAAACAAAGAGAATGCGATACGGTTATTGAAGTCGCAGTTATATGAAGCTGAAATGCGCAAAAGGATGGAAGCCTCTGCTGCAGTTGAAGGTTCAAAAATGAAAATAGAATGGGGTTCCCAGATCAGGAATTACGTTTTACATCCTTATAAGCTGGTGAAGGATTTGAGGACGAATTACGAAACTTCAAATGCACAGGCTGTGCTGGATGGTGAACTGAATGACTTTTTAAAAGCATATTTAATGGAATTCTAAAATGAGGAAGATCTTAAGTTTAAGTTTAGGAATGCTTATGGCAATACATACATTGAAGGCCCAGCAGGTGATGGAACTTTATCCTAAGAAAATTCCAGGTGCTAAAGCCACGCCTGCTACCTATAAGGAATTGGCGAATGTAAACAAGGATGGTAAAGTTACCGGCTTATCTAAAGTTTCTAAACCTACGCTAAGTATTTACAAAGCCGATCCTGCTAAAGCAAATGGTACTGCGGTGATCATTTGTCCGGGTGGTGGTTATGTGCATCTGGCAGTAGACCATGAAGGTGATGAGGTGGCCAGGAAGTTTGCTGAAATGGGAGTGACTGCTTTTGTCTTAAAATACCGTTTACCACAAGATTCCATTATGGTTGATAAATCTTTCGGCCCTTTGATGGATGCTGAGCAGGCGATCTATCTGGTAAGAAAGAATGCTGTGGAGTGGAAAGTTGATCCTGCTAAAGTTGGCATTATGGGTTTTTCTGCTGGCGGTCATTTAGCTTCTTCCCTGGCGGTACATTATGGAGATGTTAAGATTGAAAATAAGGAACAGCTCAGTTTAAGACCCGATTTTGCAATTCTGCTCTATCCGGTGATTAGTTTTCTGGATTCCCCGCATATGGGGTCGGCGATTAGTCTGATTGGTGTTAACGGAACCCAGGAACAGAAAGAGTATTTTTCCAATGACAGGCATGTCAATGCGCAGACGCCGATTACGTTTATTGTTCAGGCGAATGACGATAATGTTGTCCCTGTAAAAAACAGTCTGCTGTTTGAAGAAGCGTTGGTACAAAATAAAGTACCTGTGGAAATGCATTTATACCAGGCCGGAGGCCATGGTTTTGGTTTACACAATAAAACCACTGCCGATGACTGGTTTGAAAGGTTGAAGAACTGGATGAAAGAAAATAGCCTGATCACAAACAGCGGGAATTAGATCTCGCTGTTCGTCAGGATTTCCTGTAATTCCTTTAACTCTTCCACTTTCTCGGCTGAGCCCAGATTTTCATAAGCAGAGATCAGGTTTCTGATAATCCTGCGGATGATCTCTACATTGCTGCAGGGGGCGTAAAAACCTGGCAGGGGCTGCAGGTTAAGCTGGCGTAAGAACTGATCTACATCATACTTGCCGAAGATGGCGCCTTTATTAAAGGCATTGATATAGAACAGTACGCCAAATTCGTGTTCATCCCTTTTACTTTCGTCAATATAACCCAGGATGAAATGCTGTGGCAGGTTTACACCATAAACAGGAATATCCAGTTTTTGAGCAATGGTCAAATAAATAATGGCCAGTGAGATCTGGTTACCTTTTTTAGTTTCCAGCACCTGGTTGATAAAGGAATTTTGCGGATCATGGTGGTTTTTAATATTTCCGCTAAAGCCATGTACCGTATAAAAGATATGATTGATCAGTTTTATCTTTTCTACAGAACTCATTTCATATTGCAGGCTCACCCAGACTTCCCTCTTGATCTCTTCGATCTGATTGATCAGTTTTTGCTCATCCAGATCGGGGTACTGATAACGATTAAGGACCAATGCGCCCTGCAGCAGATCAAATGCGCCGCTTTGATACCAGAGATTAAGATCTTCTTTTACGGTATTGAACTGGATCTGGTGAACGATGTTTTCAATTCTTTCCTGTAATAGCGTATCCAGTGATTTTTCCCATTCCGTTTCCAGGAAATGGATCACAGAACTGCCATGTTCGAACAAACGTTTTTCTACGTGCCGAAAAACTTCCGGATCGGGATCATCCAGTAATTTTACTAATGCGCTTATTTCTGTACTATTTTCCATTAAAAATGCGAATTACAATCTTGTGTTTGCCTATTTTTGCCCTATGGTATTAAAATTTATCAGTGACTATCTGAAGCATCGGCTAACGGCTAAAAGCAGGCATGGTACCCATTCGCCTTTTATTTATAAGCTGGTGGATGAGGTAATTTACGATTTTAACCCTAAATCGGAATACATTGCGGTAGAGGACCAAAGAAAAAAACTTTTAAATGACGATACTGTCATTACAGTTACTGACTTGGGTGCGGGTTCACACCTCAATAAAAACCGGACAAAAAAGATCAGTGAGATTGCTAAAAATGCTTTGAAAAGCCCGCGGTTAGCTCAGCTGATCTACAGGCTTGCTAAAGATAGCCAGCCGGCCAATCTACTGGAATTGGGTACTTGTTTGGGGATTACTACAGCCTATCTGTCTAAGGCCTGTCCCGAAGCAGATATCATTACCATTGAAGGGTGTCCGGAAACAGCTAAAAAGGCATACCATAATTTCCAGGACCTGGAGCTGGAAAATATAGAATTACAGGTTGGTAATTTTGATGAACTGCTGCCGAGGGTAATTGAAGAATTACCTCAATTGGATTTTGTTTATATCGATGGCAATCACCGTAAGGATGCCACATTGAATTATTTCAAATGGTGTTTGCCAAAAGTGCATGAAAATTCGCTGCTGATCTTTGATGATATCTATTGGAGCGAGGGAATGAAAGAAGCCTGGGAAGAAATCAAAAATCATCCTGATGTAACTGTTACAGTAGATCTCTTTTGGATAGGGTTGGTTTATTTCAAAAAGGGACAGGCCAGGGAACATTTTAAAATTAAGTTCTAGAAGGCTTCTGCAAGACTTAAATAAAATCCTGTTTGTCGTGCCTCACCAGGTTGTTTTTCGCCAATACCATAATCCGCCCGTACACTTAATCCTTTAGCAGGATCATAGAAATAGCGTAGTCCGCCGCCAACAGAAGGTTTTAGCTGGCTAAACGAAAAGTCGCCATTGGCAAATACACGTCCTCCTCCTGCAAAAGCCACCAGTCCGAAGCGGTTACTTAGCCGGTAGCGCAATTCTGTTTGTGCAGCCATCAGGTTTTGGTCCCGGTAACGACCGGTATAATAACCTCTCATGATCTCATCGTTACCTAGCTGAGGCAACAAATAAAAAGGGGTGTCTTTACTTTGCACACTATAAAAAATTCCATTTACCCCAAGGACCAGTTTTTTAGCCAGCGGCCAGAAATTACGGATCACTACCCTGAACTGGCTTCCTGTAAAATTATTTCCGCCAAAAAAATCAGGGGCATACTGATAAGTTGCACGTCCGTAGAATCCTTTGGTTGGATAGTTATTTGAATTTCGGTTATCAAAGGTTTGTGATACACCTATATATACTGCAGAGCCTCCGGGTTTACCCAAGATGGCGGGATCTGTATCATAAATCCCACCGGGTTCCTTATCGATAAAGCTGTAGTGTTCATAACCCAGAGACAGGCCGGTATAGGTAAAAGGGAGAATGTTTTTTTCTGCTTCAAAACTTGCCTTTATCTGATGCTGAACCAATTTATCATCATCTTTTTCCTGGGTTTGGTTTCCAATTCCATAGAAATCAAATGGCGTGCTGCGGAAACGAAGTTCGCTGATTAGGTGATAGTCATTGTGCGCTGTCCAGATATCGCCTTTGGCCCCTACATTATAGGCGTTCTTTGTAGAAGCTGTTAGTGTGGTAGAAAAATTAGAACTTCTGTTTAAAGGATCATTTTTATCCAGATAGGTTGAATATAATGCACCTACCCCAAATTCAAGTCCTACCTCCTGCGAGTACCTTAATGCCGGCAGTACCATAAAACTTGCCTTGCGGGTGGTATCTAAATCTGCTGCAAGCATACGCTTAATAAATTTTATCTGTCCGGATCCATGAATGGCAGAAAGAAGTAAGAGCGTGCAGAATAAAATTTTTTTCATTATTAGTCTTTGTGACCAGCAGCGTAAGTAAAATTTGAAGGGGCGAAATTAAACAAATTCTGTGTTATTCCAATTCGCCCATCAGATTACCATCCTATAAGAGAAGGAGATGTTTTAATATAATTTGCTAATTTTGCGCCATCAAAACGAGATTTCAAAAAATTTAATCAATAAAGATGAGCGTAACAAGAGGACCAATATCTAAATTCATGGAAGGGCATTACCTCCATTTCAATGCGGCGGCCATGATGGATGCGGCTAAAGGCTATGAAACACATTTGGATGAAGGCGGTAAAATGATGATCACCCTGGCAGGTGCCATGAGTACTGCTGAACTGGGAATTTCACTGGCGGAAATGATCCGTCAGGATAAAGTGGCTATAATTTCCTGTACAGGTGCCAATCTGGAAGAGGATATTATGAACCTTGTTGCCCATTCGCATTATAAACGTGTACCAAACTACCGCGACCTGAGTCCGCAGGATGAATGGGATCTACTGGAAAACCATTACAACCGTGTTACGGATACTTGTATTCCTGAAGAAGAAGCATTCAGACGTTTGCAAAAACATATCCATAAAATATGGAAAGATGCAGAAGATGCGGGTGAACGTTACTTCCCACATGAATATATGTATAAGATGTTACTGAGTGGAGATCTGGAACAGTATTATGAAATTGATCCTAAAAATTCGTGGATGCTGGCAGCGGCTGAAAAGAACCTGCCTATTGTTGTTCCGGGATGGGAAGATTCTACGATGGGAAATATTTTCGCTTCTTATGTGATGAAAGCTGAACTGAAGGCTACCACAATGAAAAGCGGTATTGAGTATATGGGTTATCTGGCCGACTGGTACATTAAGAACAGCGGTGGCAAGGGAGTAGGTTTTTTCCAGATTGGAGGCGGTATAGCGGGCGATTTCCCGATATGTGTTGTTCCAATGCTGTATCAGGATATGGAAATGGAGAACATTCCATTCTGGAGTTATTTCTGCCAGATCTCTGATTCTACCACTTCATACGGTTCATATTCAGGCGCAGTTCCAAATGAAAAAATTACCTGGGGTAAACTGGATATCAATACACCTAAATTTATTGTAGAGTCTGACGCCACTATAGTGGCCCCTCTGATTTTTGCATGGATATTAAAAATGTAAACTAAACTTCCAAATTTTATTGGAAAAAATAGTCAAGAAGAAAATCAGCAAAAATTGAAAAATTGCTGATTTTCTTCGTTTAAAGCCCAAAAAACGCAAAGTTTAGAATGATTATAAATTGTATTTACTGTCATTTCTTTGTCACTCGTAAACTAATAAATTTTACTTTTGTGGACGCTTTGGTAGAGAACATAAGTTCAAACATCCATTGAGTTCAGTACAGTTATTTAAAATAAAGCATAAAATACTCATTATGAGGAATATCTCATTGATCATTAGAAGAGTTTGGAAGTCGGCATTCATGTTTACGGCTTTATCTGTTTTAATCGTTTCTGGTACGAAAGCACAAGATGCAGCAGCGGGAAGAGCAATCTTCAAAGACAAGTGTACTTCATGTCACGCACTAGACCGTAATTTAATCGGTCCGGCTTTGCAAACAGTGGTTCCAACCAAGAGCGAAGCGTTTTTATTAAAGTGGATCAACAATGCTCCTGCATTTATTGCATCTGGTGACAAAGAAGCTGTAGAGGCTTCGAAGATCAATCCAAATGCAGACATGCCGGCATTTAGTTCGCTAACGCCAGAACAGATTAAAGGAATACTAGCTTACGTTAAAGTTGGTGAACCAAAAAAAGCAGCTGACGCTGGTGGCGCCGGAGCCGGTGCTTCTGATGAAGTTTCCAGTTTCTCCATTGCCGGGGTTATTGCAGTTATCCTGATCTCTATTGCTGTATTAGTAATATTAGGCCGGGCAATCAAAATGCTAGAACGTTTGATCCTTCAAAAACAAGGTGTAGAGATTATTGAAGAAGAGAATGGTTCTATGCTTGCAGGAATCAATCAGTTATTCAAAAACAAGAAATTCGTTTTCTTCTTTGTGCTTTGCTTAGCAACCGCACTGGGATCATGGGGATGGATGGGCATGTGGAACACAGGTGTTCACACAGGCTATCAGCCAACTCAGCCGATCAAATTCTCACATGAGCTTCATGCCGGAACAAACCAGATCGATTGTCAGTATTGTCACGCAGGTGCGTTCGAATCAAAAAATGCAACCATACCTTCGCTTAACGTTTGTATGAACTGTCACAAAATGGTTCAGGCAAGAGATAGCCATGATGGAAACATTTCTCCTGAGATCCAGAAGATCTACAATGCACTGGGTTATGATGCAGACAAAATGACTTATGACAAGTCTAAAGAAAAACCAGTTGAATGGGTACGTGTTCACAACCTTCCAGATTTCGCTTACTTCAATCACTCACAACACGTTGTTGTAGCTGAGAAAGCTATCCGTAAAGAAAAAGGATTAAAACCAAACGAACCAGTATGTTTCGCTTGTCACGGACCGGTTAATACCATGGCAGAGATCTATCAGTATTCTCCGCTGACCATGAAATGGTGTATCAACTGTCATAAAGACACCAAACTGGAAGTGAAAGACAATGCATTCTATACTAAAATCATTGCTGCGCATGAGAAAATCAAAAGAGGTGAGAAATTGACCCCTGCAGCATTAGGTGGAATTGAATGCGGTAAATGTCACTATTAATAGAGTTTAATAAAAAGAACGTTCGATAAACAGTAATATAGCTTAAATGGAAAGCAATAAAAAATACTGGAAAGGCTTAGAGGAATTTAACAAGACTTCTGATTTCGTTGAGAGTAATAAACACGAATTCGCTGAGCCGCTTCCAATAGAAGATGTTTTAAATGAAGCAGGATTAAGTACGGTAACTCCCCGCCGTGACTTTTTAAAGGCCCTGGGCTTTGGTCTTGGTGCGGTTACATTAGCGGCTTGTCAGCCGACTCCTGTAGTCAAATCAATCCCTTACCTGATTAAGCCGGAAGAAGTTATCCCGGGTATTCCTAACTACTATGTTTCAAGTTTTAATGGTCAGGGTGTTTTGGTGAAAACCAGAGAAGGCCGTCCTATTAAAATTGAACCTAATCCGCACGGAGGAATCTTCAATCAGGGTACAGACGCACAGACACAGGCTTCAGTGCTTGACCTGTATGATGTATCTAAACTTAAAGCTCCGGTTTTAAAGAATGATGAAACTACCTGGGCTAAAGTTGATGCTTATGTAACTGCAGAGTTGGCAAAAGCAAAAGCTTCCGGTAAGAAGATCCGTATTGTTACTTCATCTGTAAACAGCCCTTCTACTAAAGCTGTTATTGCAGACTTTACTGTTGCTTATCCTACTACTAAACATATCCAGTATGATGCTGTATCTTATACAGGTATCATTAAGGCAAATGAAAATAGTTTCGGTAAGGCAGTGTTACCTAAGTATAACTTTGACAAGGCCGACCTGATTGTTAGTTTTGCTGCAGATTTCCTAGGAACATGGATCAGTGGTGAAGAGTTTACTGCACAGTTTGTTTCCAACAGAAACAATGCTTCCCTGAAAAAAGGAAAGATGTCACGTCACTTCCAGTTTGAAACAGGAATGAGCATGACAGGTGCCAATTCAGATACACGTATTCCTATTAAGTTATCAGAACAGGGACCTGCGCTGATCACTTTATATAATGCAATCACTGGCGCTAACCTTGCAGGCGGCGGACTACCTAATAATGTTACTGCTGATAAAGCACTGAAGCTAATGGCTAAAGAGTTGTTACAGCAAAAAGGTAAAGGTTTAGTGGTTTGCGGCTCTAATGATGTTTCTACTCAGATCTTAGTGAATGCAATTAACTCCGCTATCGGAAGTTATGGCACTACAATCGATTTAGATAATCCTTCAAAACGTTATTCAGGTAATGATGCTGAATTTGCAGAATTTTTAAATGAGATGAACAGGGGCGAAGTTGCTGCTGTATTCTTCTTAGGTAATAATCCTGGTTATGACGTAGTCAACACGAAAGCGTTTACAGAGGCACTGGCAAAAGTTCCGTTTAAAGTTTCTTTCTCAGACCGCAGGGACGAGACTGCAACTTTATGTGATGTAATTGCTACCAATCAGAATTACCTGGAATCATGGGGTGACGCTAACATCTACGAAGGAATTTATTCCGTTGTACAGCCTACCATTAACCCGGTATTCAATTCCCGTCAGGCAGAGCAGAGTTTACTGATCTGGTCTAACGCACCCGTTAAAGATTACTACCAGTATGTACGTAACAACTGGGAGAAAAATATATTACCAACTGTAGGTAACAAAACCTGGAACGAGTTGTTGCAGACTGGTATCCTTACAGGAACACCTAAAACAGCCGGTACTTATACCTTCAGCCTTTCTTTAGCTTCAGTTGCTCCTTCGGTAGTTAACAGCAGCAAAGCACTGGCTAAAGATATTGAGCTTCAGGTTTACGAAAGTGTAGGTATGCGTGATGGTAGATATGCTAATAATGCTTATTTACAAGAATTACCTGATCCGGTTTCTAAAGTTACCTGGGACAATTATATTGCTATTGCGCCTAAGTATGCTGAGAAATTAGGATTAAAAGAATTTGATGTTGTTGATGTAAAAGGCAGCAACGGTTACAGCATTACTTTACCGGTACTGATCCAGCCAGGACAGGCTCAGGGTACAGCTTCCATCGCTTTAGGTTATGGACGTGCTAAATCAGGTAAAGTTGGAGACAGCGTTGGTAAAAATGCTTATCCTTTTGTAAGTTTCAGCAATGGTACTTTACAATATGCTACTTCGGTAACCATTACCAAAACCGGTGATACGTATGAGCTTGCTCAAACACAAACCCACCATTCATTTGAAGGAAGAAATATTATCCGCGAAGCTACCTTCAAGGAATATATGAAAAACCCGGGTGCTGGTACTGGTAAAGAAGAAGAAGGTAAAAAATCCTACGATATGTGGGATAAATACGAAAAACCAGGTAACAACTGGGTTATGGCAATCGATCTGAATGCCTGTACAGGTTGTGGTTCTTGTGTGGTTGCCTGTAACGTCGAGAATAACATTCCGGTTGTAGGCCGTGATGAGGTTCGCAGACGCAGAGAGATGCACTGGATTCGTATCGATCGTTACTATAGCTTTGAAGATGGCGATAAGAGCGTTTCTAAAGAGAAGGAAATTAACAAACTGGAAGATCTTGACCATGTAACGGTTGTTTATCAGCCAATGTTATGTCAGCATTGTGATCACGCTCCTTGTGAAACAGTTTGTCCGGTACTGGCAACAGTCCACTCTTCAGACGGTCTGAACATGATGGCTTATAACCGTTGCGTAGGTACCCGTTACTGTGCAAATAACTGCCCGTACAAAGTTCGTCGTTTCAACTGGTTCAATTACTGGAATGATTCACGCTTTGACAACTACCTGAACAATGAATTTACTCAGCTGGTACTTAACCCTGATGTAACTACACGTTCAAGAGGGGTAATGGAGAAATGCTCAATGTGTATCCAACGTATACAAGCTGGTAAGTTAACCGCTAAAATGGAGAAACGTCCATTGAAAGACGGAGATATCAAAATGGCATGTCAGCAAGTTTGTTCAGCCAATGCCATTGTATTTGGAGATAGCAATGATCCTGACTCGGAAGTATCTAAAGCATTACGTAGTGAACGCGTTTACTATGTTCTGGAAGAGATCAATACACAACCTGGTATAGGTTATATGACTAAAATTAGAAACACAGAAGCGTAAGCTGATATTAAATAAAGTACATTATGTCAGGACATAACGAATCAATATTAAGAGAACCACTAATCACCGGCGATAATATCACGTATGCAAAAATTACGAATGATATTTTAATGCCAGTTGAGAACAAGCCTAACAAGGCGTGGTGGATAGGTTTTATATTCTCCGTATGCGGAGCAACTTTATGGCTGGTAGCTGTGAGTTATACTTTCTGGAACGGTATCGGATCATGGGGTTTAAATAAAACTGTAGGATGGGCCTGGGACATTACCGGATTCGTTTGGTGGGTAGGTATTGGTCACGCCGGAACACTGATCTCTGCAGTATTACTGCTCTTCCGTCAAAACTGGCGGAATTCAATTAACAGATCTGCGGAGGCGATGACAATTTTCGCCGTTATCTGCGCCGCAACGTATATCATTGCCCACATGGGAAGGCCATGGTTAGCTTATTGGGTATTTCCTTTACCAAATCAGTTCGGATCATTATGGGTTAACTTTAACTCACCACTGGTTTGGGATACATTTGCGATCTCTACGTATTTCTCTGTATCCTTATTATTCTGGTATACAGGTTTATTACCAGATATTGCTACTATCCGTGACCGTGCTACAGGTATGCGCCGCAAAATTTATTCTATCTTCTCTTTCGGATGGAGCGGTAACGTAAAAACCTGGCAGCGTTTTGAAACAGTATCACTGATCCTTGCAGGTATATCTACCCCACTGGTACTTTCGGTACACACGATTGTATCTATGGACTTTGCAACATCTGTAATACCAGGATGGCATACAACGATCTTCCCTCCATACTTTGTGGCTGGTGCGATCTTCTCTGGTTTTGCGATGGTATTAACACTATTACTTGTTGCCCGTAAAGTATTGGGATTAGAGAATTACATCACCATGTTCCACATTGAATCGATGAATAAGATCATCATTTTGACAGGATCTATTGTAGGTGTTGCTTATATCACTGAGTTCTTTATCGCCTGGTATTCTGGTTCTGAATATGAAGCTTATGCATTCGTTAACCGTGCTACCGGACCTTACTGGTGGGCATACTGGATGATGATGACCTGTAACGTATTAACACCTCAGTTACTTTGGTTTAAGAGAATTCGTCTGAGTATCCCTGCAACATGGGTATTATCTATCGTTATTAACGTAGGTATGTGGTTTGAACGTTTCGTAATTATCGTGACTTCACTTCACCGTGATTACCTTCCATCAAGCTGGGCAATGTTCTATCCAACATGGGTAGACGTGAGTGTGTTTGTAGGATCGATCGGTGTATTCTTCACTTTGTTCCTGTTGTTTTTAAGGGTACTGCCTTCTATTGCAATCGCAGAGGTGAAATTACTCCTTAAAACATCAAGTGAGCAGGCTAAGATGAAACAAATTAAAGGTGGCCATCTCGACAAAGTTCACGTTAAGGAATATGTTGAGTCTTTAGAGAAGTTTGACAGTGTTAAATTAGAAGAATACGAAAAAATATAACAATGAGTAATATCAAATATATTTTAGGAAGCTTCGGCGATCCTGACGAGATGATGCACGGCATCGACAAGTTACAGGAAAACAACATTAAGATCCATGATGTTTATACGCCTATGCCTATCCACGGCATCGAAGCTAAATTAGGGGTTAAAAGATCAAGACTGGATATCCTTGCATTTTTCTGCGGGATAACTGGTACTACATCTGCATTCGCGCTGATCTATTTGACCTCGGTTGTAGATTGGAGAATGAATATAGGTGGTAAGCCTTCATTTGCATTACCGGATTTTATTCCGATTATGTTTGAGCTTACTATTTTGTTCACTGCGTTTGGTTTAGTATTGTCTTATTATGCATCAACCCACCTTTTTCCTGGAAGAGCACCAAGGGTAATGGACCTGAGAGCTACTGATGATAGATTTATTATCGCTGTTGATGCAAAATTACATGCAGAGCATATTAAAATTGATGGATTATTAAAAGAAGCCGGTGCTATAGAAGTTAAGCACAATGAAAGGAAGTATATTAGCTATGAATAAGAATAAAATAGTTGCGGCCTCATTTGTTGTTCTTGCCATTGCAGCAACGCTATCTGCCTGTAATGATAATAAGAGCACAGGATTAGAGTACGCAAGGAACATGTATGATCCTATTGCTTATAATCCGGATCAGCCCAATAAGAATTTTGCCAACGGTCAAACTGCACAAACTCCTCCTCCCAATACAGATCCAATAGGATTTGTGAAGTATGAGTATGCAAATAATAAGGAAGGTTATGAAGCTGCAGGTAAAAACCTGAAGAACCCACTGCCAAAGACTCCTCAGAATTTATTGTCTGGTAAACATTACTTTACTGTATTCTGCAGCCCTTGTCATGGGGAAAATGGAGATGGTAAAGGTCACCTGGTTCAAATTGAGAAATTCTCAGGTGTTCCTGCTTATCATGGTGATCAGGCATCTTCACGTGGTGGCTTGATGAAAGATCTTACAGAAGGTAAAATTTACCATACCATCATGTACGGTTTAAATAACATGGGTTCACATGCTTCTCAGCTTACTCCAGATCAACGCTGGAAAGTAGTGATGTATGTTCAACAATTACAACAATTAAAATAGAAAAGCAGATATAAATGGAAACTCACAATTATAATTTAACTGAGCAGTTTGAGTTTACAGGTAAAGCTAAAACTTTAAGCATAGTGGGTATCGTAGTCGGTATCGCAGCTATAGCTTTTGGTTTCGCTTCAGGGTTGCATGAACGCACCTTTGCCAACCTGTTACTCATGGCCTATTACTTTGCTTGCGTTTGTATGTCGGGCACATTCTTTTTGGCTGTTCAATTTGTTGCACAGGCTGGTTGGTCTGCAGCGATATTACGTGTACCGCAGGCTATGGCAAAAACATTGCCGATAGCGGTTGTCATATTGATCGTTGTCATCGCTTCAGGCTTAGCCACACATAATTTGTATCACCACTGGCACGCCGATGGGATTACAGATCCAAACAGTCCTAATTATGATAAACTGATAGATGGCAAGTCTGCTTTCTTAAATGTTCCTTTCTTTATGGGACGTCAGGTTGTCTTCTTAGGTGTTTACTGTATCTTCTCGTTGTTACTTTCAAAGTTATCTAACAATGAAGATTTAGAAGGCGGCTTAAATTCTTATAACAAGAGTTTTAAATTCTCTTGTATATTTTTAGTGATCTACGGATTTACTACACCAATCTTTGCTTTTGATACCATCATGTCATTAGAGGCACACTGGTTCTCTACGATGTTTGGCTGGTACAATTTCGCAGCAATGTGGGTAAGTAGTTTAGCTACTATGGCAGTAATCATCATTCTTTTAAGAAAAGCTGGTTATATGCAATGGGTTAACAATAGCCACTTACACAATTTAGGTCAGTTTATCTTCGGATTCTCAATTTTCTGGACTTATGTATGGTTTGCTCAATTTATGTTGATCTATTATGCAAACATGCCGGAAGAAACTGTGTATTTTTACAGAAGATTTGAATTCTACAAGTTATGGTTCTTCCTGAACCTGTTGATGAACTTCTTATCGCCTGTTCTTTTACTGATGGACCGTGATAATAAGAGACAAGAAAATATCCTGCTGGGTGTATCTTTAATCGTTCTTTGTGGTCACTGGGTAGATTACTACCAGATGATTATGCCAGGAACTGTAAAAGACGGATCAAATGGATTTGGAATAATTGAAATAGGAACAGCTATTGGTTTTGTAGGCTTGTTTACCTTTACAGTTTTGACTGCATTAAGTAAGAAACCATTAATTGCAAAGAATCACCCTCTTTTACAAGAGAGTTTGAATCACCACTTGTAGTTTTTGGGGTTAGAGAGTATATAAATTAATAGGATAGTAGAGGTACATCGTACTACTTTTAAGAAAATGAGTTTAAGAAAATTTATAAGCAATAAGACAATAGCGGCCCTGGCAGTAATTGTTACCGTGTTTGCAAATACCAGCGCATTTGCACAAGAAGCTGCCGCCGGTGCTGCCGCTTCGGCCGTCGCGAAACCGATCGATATGGTTCCAATTTATAAATCGGTAGCATTCTATGCCATGCTATTTTTACTGGCTTGCTTGTTTATAGCAATTTTAGGTAAAGCATTACGGGTATATGAATTGACGCGTGAGGCTCAGGATAAACCAGCTGGCATCAACTGGAACACAGTTAATGGTGTCATCTTTGTACTTTTCTTACTTGTAGGGCTGTACGGTGTTTATTTTGAATATACGGTTCATGGAAATATGATCCTTCCGGATGCGGCATCCGAGCATGGAAAGAAGATCGACCAGATGTTTAACATTACACTGATCCTGACTACCATTGTATTTATAGGAACACACATTACTTTATTCCTTTTCTCTTATTTCTACAAAAACACAGGTAAAAGAAAAGCATACTATTACCCACATAATAATGCATTAGAGCGTATCTGGACAATTGTTCCTGCTTTAGTCCTTACTGTACTGGTATTAATGGGCTTCTTAACCTGGAGATCTATATTTTTCAAAATTGAAGATCCTAATCACAAACCTTTAAGTATAGAAATTACATCACAGCAGTTCTTATGGACAATCCGTTATCCGGGAGCTGATGGGGTTGTAGGATTAAAAAACTATAAATTGATTACCGGAACAAATGCTCTGGGAATGGATTTCAAAGACAAAAATAACCTGGATGATGAACTTGCTGATGAATTGGTTATCCCTGTTAATAAACCAGTACGGTTAATCTTAACCAGTAAAGATGTTGTACATAGTTTCTATATGCCTCACTTTAGGGTTCAGTTAAACTGTGTTCCTGGTATGACTTCTTACTTTGAATTTACGCCAACCATTACTACAGCTGATATGCAGACTAAAGTTAATGATCCGGGTTTTAAATTCCTTTTTTATTGCTCAAAAATTTGTGGATCTGGTCACTATAACATGCAAAAAGTGGTTAGAGTTGTTTCTCAGGCTGAATATGATGCCTGGGTTGCTAAACTTCCTAAGATCGTGAACAATGATTTGAGGAAACAATTTAACTTACCTTTAGTAGCAGAACCAGCAGCAGCACCTGCGGCAGGAGCACCAGCTGATAGTACAGCAAAAGCTCCTAAAAAAGATTCTTCTGCTGTAGCAATGAACAAACCGGCTTTAAAAAAATAATTATACTGGAATAGCGCATTATGTCAACTATAACATTAAACGATACACATCACAACGATCACCATGACGATCACGCTCATGGGCATCACGAACAATCTTTCATAACTAAATACATATTTAGCCAGGATCACAAAATGATCGCTAAACAGTTTTTAATAACTGGTATTATTATGGCGGTTATTGCAATGGGATTGTCTATTCTATTCCGTATCCAACTGGCCTGGCCAGATAAGAGTTTTCCTATTTTGGAAACCTTTTTAGGAAAATGGGCTGAAGGTGGAAGGATCAAACCGGAGTTTTACCTTGCACTGGTTACCATACATGGTACCATCATGGTATTCTTTGTACTGACAGCAGGATTAAGCGGTACTTTTAGTAATTTACTGATCCCGCTTCAACTTGGGGTACGGGATATGGCCTCGCCATTCATGAACATGTTATCATACTGGTTCTTCTTTATTGCCTGTATCATCATGATGAGTTCATTCTTTATCGAAACAGGTCCTGCAAGTGCTGGTTGGACAATCTACCCTCCGCTATCTGCTTTACCAAAAGCTATACCGGGATCAGGATTAGGAATGACCTTATGGCTGGTGAGTATGGTCATGTTTGTTGCTTCCCAATTAATGGGTGGTATCAACTATGTAAGTACTGTATTAAACATGCGTACTAAAGGTATGGACCTTTGGAAAATGCCTTTGACTATCTGGGCTTTCTTCCTTACAGCTGTTCTGGGAGTTTTATCTTTCCCTGTGTTGGTTGCCGGTGTAGTATTAATGATCTTTGACCGTAGTTTTGGTACAAGTTTCTATTTATCTGATATCGTAATGGGCAGCCAGGTATTACCTAATGAAGGTGGTTCCCCAATTTTATGGGAGCATTTGTTCTGGTTCCTGGGTCACCCTGAGGTGTATATCGTAATCATGCCTGCATTGGGTATTTCATCAGAGGTTATCTCTGTAAACTCAAGAAAACCGATTTTTGGTTACCATGCAATGGTTTATTCACTGATTGGTATTACTGTTCTGTCCTTCATCGTATGGGGTCACCATATGTTTGTAACGGGGATGAACCCATTATTGGGTGGTGTATTTATGATCACGACGCTGATCATTGCTGTACCATCTGCCGTTAAAACTTTTAACTATCTGGCTACACTGTGGCGCGGTAATATCAGGTTTACTCCTGCGATGCTGTTTGCTATTGGTATGGTTTCTTTCTTTATCTCTGGTGGTTTAACCGGTATTTTCTTAGGAAATGCCTCACTGGATATCAACTTACATGATACCTACTTCGTTGTTGCCCACTTCCACCTGGTAATGGGATCAGCAGCTATATTTGGTATGCTTGCCGGTGTATATCACTGGTTCCCTAAAATGTTCGGCAGAATGATGGATGCTAAACTAGGATACCTGCACTTCTGGGTAACCTTTATATGTGCTTACCTGGTGTTCTTCCCGCTTCACTTCTTAGGTTTGGATGGTGTACCACGTCGTTATTATGCTTTTACTGAATTTGAATTCATGCAAAAATGGGTAACGGTAAACATTTTTGTTACCTGGTCTGCAATTGTTGCAGCCTTAGTTCAGGTGGCGTTTCTGTTTAACTTCTTCTACTCTATATTTAAAGGTAAAGTAGCTACACAAAACCCTTGGCAAGCCAATACATTAGAATGGACTACACCTGTTGAGCATATCCATGGTAACTGGCCGGGAGAAATTCCAACAGTACACCGCTGGCCATATGATTACAGTAAGCCTGGTGCTGAAGAAGATTTTATTCCTCAGACTGTTCCTTATTCTGAAACAATGATGTCTAATATGCCGCACGACTTTGAAGGTAATGCTGAATCTGAGCGTATACAAAGAGAGTGGGATGCAAAAAATAATCCTACCAAAGTTAACGCGGAGTTTCACTAACATCGTTCTTTAAAATATACAATGAGGTTATCTGCTTGAGTATATACTTAAATCGATAACCTCATTTTTTTTAATCAAAAACCCACAATGGTTCCTAAATCTGAAATTAGATTTATCCGGCTTAACCTGATCACTATAGTTGTAACGCTGGTACTTATCCTTGCGGGTGGAGTAGTGCGGAGCACTGGTTCTGGTATGGGCTGTCCGGATTGGCCAAAGTGTTTTGATCAATATGTTCCTCCTACATCTGTAGATCAGCTGCCGAAGGATTATAAAGAGAAGTACGTTGCCTCCAGGGTGGCAAAGAATGAGCGGTTTGCGAAGTTGCTGGATAAAATGGGCAAGACCGACGTGGCAGATAGTATCCGTCACGATCTGTCGATCACCGTACCAGAATCTTTTAATGCTGCTAAAACCTGGACAGAGTATGTTAACCGTTTAACCGGTGCGATTACAGGATTTTTATTGCTGGGATTGACGGTAATGTCTTTTATGTATAAAGGCAAAGCCAAAAGGATCATCGTTTTGAGCCTTGTTAATTTAATTGTAGTAGGTTTTCAGGCCTGGCTGGGTTCGATAGTTGTTTCTACTAACCTTTTAGCCTGGGTGGTTACACTGCATACGCTTTTAGCTTTAGTGATACTGGCTATCCTGGTTTATACGTACTATTATGCCAGCAGATTGTATAAGCAGGATATGGTGATCATATCAAAGGTAATCTGGTTAAAGGTACTGGTTCTTCTGGCTATTATTTTAAGTGTGATGCAGATTACGCTGGGTACAGAAGTTAGGGAAGCGATAGATGCTTTATCCAAGCATTTGTTATATCAGCACAGGGATAGCTGGGTAGGACAAATCGGCAACGTTTTTTCTTATCACCGTGATCTGGCTGTATTGGTAGTGGTGATCAATGTGTTTGTTTACCAGTTTGTGATGGACAAGTTCGGAGGTAAGGCAACTGAGTTAAGATTGGGCAATTCAATCGTGCTGGTTTTAGTAATTCAGATTGCAAGTGGGCTATTATTGTCTAACTTTGCCCTGCCTCCTTTTGCTCAGGTTATACATTTAGTGTTCTCAACAGTACTGTTTACCCTTCAGTTTTATCTTTACCTGCTGGTCAACAGAACTAACACCTATCGTCAATAATATTAAACAAATAAAAATTGAAGTTATTTTTTTCAGATCTATCTAAACTCATCAAATTCAGGCTTACTTTCCTGGTTGTTTTCTCTGCGTCAATTACTTTTTTAATTGGTTCAAGGATGCAGGTGGCAAGAGGTGAAGTACCTTCTATAGACTGGGGTAACTGGGGTATTCTGGTAGCTGGTGGTTTTCTGGTCACGGCTGCTGCCAATTGCTTTAATGAGATCATTGAGGTCGACCTGGATAAGTTGATGACACGGACCAAAGACCGTCCTATGCCTGCTGGCAGAATGACTACAGGACAAGGTTTGGTATTGGGCTTGATCATGGGCATGCTAGGTACATGGCTTTTGGGTAAGCTGAACCTGGAAACAGGGTTGTTATCTGTGTTTTCTATTTTGTTATATGCTTTTGTGTATACGCCGTTAAAGCGCAAGACGCCAATTGCAGTTTTTGTTGGTGCCATACCTGGTGCTTTGCCACCGCTGATTGGTTATCTGGCCGCATTAGGCCATATTCGTCATTTCCTTCCGGTGGATTATGAAATTGCAGGTATACTCTTTTTAGTGCAGTTTGTATGGCAGTTTCCTCATTTCTGGGCCATTGCCTGGGTGTTGGATGAAGATTATGCCAAGGCTGGTTTCAGGTTGTTACCAAGTAAAAAAAGGGATAAGGTGAGTGCCTGGTTTGTTTTCTTAAGCACACTGGTACTAATTCCTGTTAGTTTCCTCCCTACGTTATACCATTTCGGCGGATATTATATTGCCGGTTTTTCCTTAATTGCGGGATTGATATTTGCCTGGCTGGCATTAAAACTATTGGTGAAATTAGATATAGACAGCGCACGGAAGGTGATGTTCTGTTCTTTCTTTTATATACCGATGGTGCAATTGATTTTATTATTTGATTTTATAGGTAAATAGTGATTATGGTACATACATTGAAGCAGGAAGAGATGAGCCCTGAAATTTCATCTTCTTTCAAAGCTAAAAAGTTTATTCTCTGGCTCTTTGTGGTCTCTTCAACAATCATGTTTGGAGGGTTCACCAGTTATTACATTGTGTTTGCGGCATCCAAGGGTAAAGGACACGGTTTAGTGCTTCCTGAGGTATTTATGTACAGTACAGCGGTGCTGATATTGAGCAGCATTTGTCTGTTCTTCGCAGCTAAAGCGGTACGTAACCATAATATCCAGACACAGAAAATATTTTTATGGGTAACCCTGGCTTTAGGCCTGGTTTTTGGTTATTTGCAGGTAGATGCATGGTCGGCTTTATACCGTAGCGGCGCTACGCTGGTGAATAATAATGCGGCAATTTCTGTTATTTATATTGTTTCCGGAATGCACTTACTCCATATTTTTGCCGGCCTCTGTTTTATCGCCAGCAGCCTTTTGGGGGCATATCGTAAGGTTTCTTCAGAAAATGCAGTTTTTCGCATAGAAATCGCCTCTATATTTTGGCATTTTATAGATATATTATGGATATATCTTTATGTTTTTTTACTTTTGAACAGTTAGACTCTTTAACATACTATTACAATTATTAAAATGGATTCATTATCACAATTAGATCAGGTAAAGACTACTCCATGGAGTGGCGGCCGTTCACCATGGTCGATAGAATATGGAAAACTAATGATGTGGTTTTTCTTACTATCTGATGCGTTTACTTTCTCTTCCTTATTAGTTTATTACGGAGCGCAGCGTTTTTCAAAATTTACCTGGCCAAATCCGGACAAGGTTTTCCAGTCTATTCCTGGTATTAAGGAATCAGGAGCACCACTTGTATTTGTAGGTATTATGACCTTTATCCTGATCATGAGTTCGGTGACTATGGTATTGGCTGTTGAAGCTGGTCACAGAAAGGCTAAAAGTCAAGTTGTAGGCTGGATGATCGCTACTATTATTGGTGGATTTATGTTCCTTGGCTGTCAGGCTTTAGAATGGAACCATTTACACAGTGAAGGATTTTGGTGGGGACATATTCCTACCCCTGAGAAGTTGAAAGAGTTTTTTACCGGACCGGTATCTGATGTATCTGCACAGCAATTTGCAAACTTATTCTTTACGATTACAGGTTTCCACGGATTTCACGTATTTAGTGGGGTAATCATCAATATTATTATTTTATGTATGACTATAAACGGAGTTTTTGAAAGACGTGGTCATTATTTAATGGTAGAAAAAGTTGGTTTATACTGGCACTTTGTTGATTTGGTTTGGGTATTCGTATTTACCTTCTTCTATTTAGTTTAATTCTTTAAAAAATATTATTATGTCTGAACATCACGTACAAAATACAGAAGAGCATGAGCATGAAGAGCATGCTGGCCTGAGCAAATCTAAAATATGGACAGTATTCTTTATTCTTTTAGGAATTACTGTTGTTGAGTTTATCCTTGCACTGGTAATTTTACCACAAGGTATTGTTCCGCGTATGGCTGGAAACGTTGCTTATATCATGCTTACTTTATTAAAAGCATATTATATCGTAGCTTTCTTTATGCACATGAAGTTTGAGAAAACTGGATTACAATTGTCATTAGGACTCGCATTTATATTTATCTTTTACTTCATCGTTCTGATGTTAACTGAAGGTGGTTATTTACATACCCATATGACTTTTAATTCATGAAGCTTGCTTCAATAAAAAAAGTATTAATCCTGGTAGCCATTTTAGCGGTACCGGGATTTTTATATTATGAACTTGTTCATCAGGGTAAAAATAGGTATAAAAAGCTACCTTTTTTTGGTCCTAAACAAGTTGCTGCAACGTTTCATACTTTTCATGGTAAACATATTCCTGATACGATTTACCATCAGCTGCCGGACTTTAAGTTTATTAACCAGCTTGCTGATACGGTAAGCTGGAAGAGCTTCAGGGGAAGGATCATCGTCATGAATTTGTTTTATACCAAAGGGAATAACTTTGCTGTAGAGAATGCAAATAAAGCCATGCGTTCTTATGTAGATACTTATAGTAGAAATGTGATGATCCGTTTTGTTGGATTAAGCATTGATCCTGTAACAGATCACCCTGCTGTATTGAAACCTTATGCGGAAAAGTTAAACGCAAAAGCGGGCAAATGGGATTTGCTGACCGGTGATAGCATAGCTGTTTATAACTGGGTGAATAAAGGCCTGTTTATAGATCTGCACCAGGATACTGAACATGGTGAGAAGAAATTCATTTACAGTAATCTATTTGTGCTCCTTGATCAGCAGCACCGTATCAGAGGTTATTACGATGCGACTAACCAGGAAGCCCTTGCTAAACTGGAAGATGAGGTTAAGGTATTGGTAGCTGAAGAGCTCAGGGCAAGGACAGCCAAGGATGGCGATATATAGGCTTTTTTACAGATGAGTTTTCATCTAAATGATAAATTAAAAATGAATATAAACGATAAACTATTTTTACGCCTGATCTGGATTGTGACGGCGGTAGTGCTGATTGTAGTAACTGTATTGAAGTTAATTCCTGCTCCTGCTACGATCCCTTCATTTGTTTACCTGCTTCCCCATATTATTGGAGGAATCAATGCTGTTTGTTCTGTATTACTTATTATCTCACTGATCTTCATCAAAAGAGGAAATATACAAGCCCATAAGATTACCAATGTGATCACTTTTGTGCTTTCGTCATTGTTTCTTGTTTTCTATATTCTTTTCCATTTATATGAGAAGGATACAAGGTATGGCGATATCGATCACAACGGCATTCTTTCAGCAGCTGAACTGGCATCCGTAGGGTCAACAAGGATGATCTATTTTATTATTTTGATTACACATATTATGCTGGCGGTGATTGTGCTTCCATTAGTACTGATCAGCTTTCTGAGAGGGTTTAACATGCAGATTGAACGTCACCGCAAGATTGTGAGATGGTCGTACCCTATCTGGCTGTATGTTTGCGTTACAGGGGTTATTGTTTACCTGATGATCGTACCTTATTATAATTTTTAACGTTATAGGTTATTATCCTTTTTACTTTATACTGAAGTAAATACAGGTTTGTTTATTTGTTAATTCGGTATATTTGAACCAATCGTCAGCAGCTTATCTGAGCACTGATTATAATGAAAAGTTTTATGAAAAAGATAGTCCTCATTTTTATTCTTTTTGTCGCTGTATTTGCGGGTACAGGAATCACCACGGCTTCTGCACAATGTGCTATGTGTACGATCAATGCCGAGCAGGGCGTAAAGAATGGTAACACGCAGGCTAAAGGGATAAATTCGGGTGTAATGTACCTGATGGCTATTCCTTATCTGATGTTTGCCGGCCTGGGTATTTTGTGGTATAAAAAATACCGTGTAGCACATACTTCAAAAGCTTCATAGAATTGGACCTCATAGAGAAAACGTCAAAGTTATATGCCATTGTAAACGGGAAGTGTCCGCACTGCCGCAGAGGGGATATATTTACCGGCAGTCTTTATGGATTTAATTTTCAACGTACTAATGAAATATGCAGTCATTGCGGACAGCGATTTGAAATTGAGCCTGGCTATTTTTATGCATCCATGTATGTAAGTTATGCCATGAATGTTATTGAAATGCTCACCGTTGGTATTTTAACTTACATCTTTTCTGGTGGTAATCTGGAGTTTGATTCTTTATGGTTATACATCACCTGTATTTTTGGTGGCTGTTTTTTACTTGCCCCATTCAATTATCGCTATTCACGAGTGATTTTATTACACTGGCTCTCACCAAAAATTAGTTATAACGCTTATTACGATAAACCATGATAAAGCCGGAATCTCTAGCTTTTTTAACAGAATTAGCAGCAAATAACGATCGTGTATGGTTTGCTGAAAACAGAGAACGATATGAAACAGCCAAGGCTGATGTCCTTACTTTTGTGGAAGAACTGATTCCCCTGGTCGCAGCGGCAGATCCAGAATTCCCTTTAGGCGGTGATCCTAAAAAATCCTTGCTAAGAATATACAGGGATGTGAGGTTCAGTAAAAATAAGGATCCTTATAAAAGTAATTATGGGATTGCATTTGCCACAAAGGGTTACCATGGTGCTGAATATTATTTGCAGTTACAGCCTGGTAAGTCCTATTTTGCCGCCGGATACTGGCAGCCTGAGTCTGCGGATCTCAAAAGTATAAGGGAAGAGGTTGATTATAACACGGATGAATTTCTGGAGATCATTCATGCAAAGAGTTTTACCGATCTATTTACTATAAGCAGAGAAGATACTTTGAAGAATGCTCCTAAAGGTTATGATCCTGAACATCCTCAGATCGATCTGCTCAAATTAAAGAGTTTTGTTGCTATCTTTCCTATCGCTGACGAAGAGTTGTTTAAACCCACTATAGTTAACCATTTAAAAAAGGTTTTTAAAGGAGCTAGTCCTTTTGTCCAGTTTCTGAGAAAAGCCGTAGTACAATAATATGAAAAGAATTATTTTGTTTGGAGCTGTTGTTTTGCTGGCCAGTGCATTCAGCTCTTGTGTAGTTTTATCCCCTAAAAAATACAAAGCCCTTTTGGCAAAGCAGGATTCTTTGGGTACAGGCTGGAATGAATCTCAGCAATCCAATGAAAACCTGGGAAAAAGGATATTGAAATTAAAGCAGGATACGGCTGACCTGAATGGCAGATTAAACGAACTTCAGGGTAAATATGCTACTGTGGATAACAATTATTCAAAGCTAAAGAGCAATAGTTCATCTGAGATCAGTAAGCTTTCAGGGGACCTTAAAAAACGTGAGGAGCGATTAAAAGAGGTAGAGGATATACTGCGTAAACGGGATGAAGCATCTAATCAGTTAAAGGAGAAATTACAACAGGCTTTATTAGGCTTCTCTAAAAACGGATTAACTGTAGAGATGAAAAATGGCAAAGTATACGTGTCTCTAACGGATAAATTGTTATTCCCTTCAGGAAGTATCATTATTGACGATAAAGGTAAACAGGCGCTTTCCCAGCTGGCAAAAGTACTGAAAGAACAGCCGGAGATCATTATAGCTGTGGAAGGACATACAGACTCACAGAAAATTGTTAACCTGGGGCAGATTAAAGATAACTGGGATTTAAGCGTACTGCGCTCAACTTCTGTAGTAAGGTTCCTGACGGAATCTGAAAAAGTACCTGGTATCAGACTGACAGCAACAGGAAAAGGAGAGTTTCAGCCTTTGGATAGTAATACTACTCCTGAAGGCCGCAGCAGGAACCGCAGAATTGAAATCGTGCTGTCTCCTAAACTGGATGAGTTGTATAATTTGATTAAACAATAATTCAAAGCTGGGCTATCCAGGCTTCGCTGAAAAAAGGAACACCCTATATTCCTGCTGAAACCTTTGCGGCGCTATGCTTGCAAAATTTCGAGGCAGGAATATAGGGTGTTCCTTTTTTATAGGATTATCTATAGCGTGATGCTTATAGTATAGTTCTCAGAATGATAGATACAGGACTATCCTTTGTGCAATGCTTGTGTGCTGGTTGTCAGTATGATATATATAAGACTATCCTTTGCAGGATACTTATAGAATGGTCTTCAACCGGA
Source organism: Pedobacter sp. L105 (assembly GCF_009765875.1). Classification (GTDB taxonomy): domain Bacteria; phylum Bacteroidota; class Bacteroidia; order Sphingobacteriales; family Sphingobacteriaceae; genus Pedobacter. Next base: position 1,393,209 of record NZ_LMUP01000004.1, on the reverse strand, counting down.
TAGTTATAGGACTGTTCTTTGTAGTATGCCTATAGAAAATTTCCTTGATATGCTGAATAAATAAGCCTAAAAAAAATGGTCTGTTAAGTCCTTCATCATTGCGTTTCAGCATTTGATGATAAACTTAACAAACCATTTTTATTGATATCCCGTATGATTAAAAAGGGCTTACAAAATCCTTAAACGAAGGTAAGATAAGGTCTTTGTCAGAAAGTAAAAGATCTTCTTTAGTCAGGTCTCCGTTCCAGTCAATATTTAAATCAGCGTCATTCCAGATTACGCCCACTTCAGAGTCTTTATCATAATAGTTGGTCACTTTGTAAGTGAAAATAGTATCATCTTCCAGCGTTAAAAAGCCATGCAGAAACCCTGGCGGAACCCAAAGCTGTTTGTGATTGTCGCCGCTAAGCTCAACGCTGAAGTGCTGGCCATAGGTAGGAGAATCTTTTCTTGCATCAACAGCTATATCCAATACCTTTCCCTGGATTACACGTACCAGTTTGCCCTGTGCAAAAGGGGCTTTTTGAGCATGTAAACCGCGAAGTGTACCTTTTTGAGAGAATGATTGGTTATCCTGTACAAAATTTGCACTGATGCCGGCCTCGGTAAATACACGGGCACTAAAGCTTTCATAAAAATAGCCTCTGTTATCTTTCCAGACTTTTGGTTCAATCACGAAAAGATCGGCTATTGGTGTTTCTTTTAAATTCATATGTTTAGGCTATATATTCCATTAGGGTTCTGAACGCAACAAATCTGTCTTTAAACCTGGTGTTTAAATTTTCCTGTATGGCAGGTGCATATACCTGCTGATAAGTTTCATATTCGTCTATAGATTGTGCAACATATTGTGAACAATAAGTTACGCCTTCATTGGGTGAGTCAATTACTTTCAATAACCTGTTGGACAGGAACTGGCCGGTAGCCATCACCTCAGGAATATGCTTTTCCTGCATCCACTGCAGCCATTCTTCGGCGGCGCTATCTTCAATAATCAGGGTTACATTGTATAATAACATAAAACAAAGATAGGACTATGATTCAATATTGTCCCCACGAAGTTTCCGGAAATGTTTACGTGCTTCTGCTGTGAACATACTTCCTGGGAAATCAGTAATTAACCTTTGGTAAAGTACTTTAGCCTCTTCAGGTTGATTTAGCTTTTCCTCGTAAAGCCCGGCAAGAATGAAAAGCGCATCATCCGTCCAGTTGTTTTTTTGGGGGTGGGCAATCAATTCTTTGAGTAATGACGCTGCTTTTTCAAAATCTTTGGTTTGAATATATATACGTGATTTTGACATCAGGATATCATCAGCCAGACCGTTTTGTGGGTAGCGTACGGATATACTATCCAGCTTACTGATCGCTGCTGAGGAAAGGTTTCTAAACTGAAGCAGTTCTGCTGATGCGTATAATTTAAGAGCAAGCGTGTCTGTAGCTGTTTCCAGGTGATCGGATAACAGTAAGCTCAAATTCAGGGCATCATTTGCAATTAACTGGGAGGTGGAGGCTTTTAATACATCTGCCTGTGACTTGGCATAGGTAAAATTTCCCTGGAAAAAGGAAAGCCTGGCTAAACGATATTTGGCATCATTTCCGGTGTTTTGGTTTTCAAGTGATTTGGCAACTTGCCCATATAATAAAACGGCTTCCCAGGGTTCGTTATTAAATACATAGATATCTGCCAGCTCCAGTTTGATGTCTCCGGTTTCTGCATCAGAAACACCAGGAATCTTTAAAGCTGTTTCCAGGGCAACTTCTGCTTTTTCCAGATGATGCAAATAATAAGCCTGAATATTGGCCCATTTTCTCAGTGCAAATAAGGTTCCTGTATTTTTACCGTACTCATTGAGGATTGCGTCATATTGACCGGCAATAGCCATAATTTCTTTTTCTTCTGCTTTGCCCTGGAGCATTTCCTGATAGCTTGCATCAACCAGGGCTAACCTGGACGGCAGGTAATAAGGGTTGTCTTTTCCTTTTGACAGCAGGTAATCGTATGCTTTAATGGCCGTGGCATAAGCCTTGTTCGTGGAAAATATCCGGGCATAATCAAAGAGGATAGTTCCATCATCCTTAATCCTTTTGTCCTGCGCAATTAATTGTACCAATACCATGTCATATTGCTGCTGCTGCAGGTATTGCCAGATCAGCAATTTAGCATAAGTTTCATTTTGCGGTTCTTTCTGTATCCGTTTCAATAAAGCATTTTGCAGGATAAGGTAGTCTGCATTTCCCTCAAATAACGAAGAAAATGTTGTTTCTGCCCGTAGTAATATCAAGGGGTTAACAGAAAGTGCATTTAGATATTCCTGGACCAGCATATCCTTATCTTTTTTATACCGGTAGATACTTACCAGTTCATAAGTGAAAAGCTGATTATTGCCGAGTAATTTTCTGCCCTGCAAAAAAACTTTAACCGCAAGATCATATTCTTCGATCTGATAGAGGTCGTTTGCCAGCTCCCTGATCACGGTTTCATCTTTAGGAAGATTGTCAATTACATGATTAAACGTTTTCGCTGCGTTTTCCTGCTGCCCCTCTTCTTTATAAGTTTTGGCCAGTGCGATTTCGTATTGATAAGCTCCGGGATTTTGCCTGATCAGCTTTTTGGCTACTTTTTCCGCAGTTTCATATTGTTTAGATTTAAGCAGGGCATCGAAATACAGACTGAAATACGTGTCGTTTTTTGTTTTGGTAAAGAGGGTTTCCAATAAAACCGAAGCTTTCTGATAGTCTCCGCTTTGATAGGATTGTATAGCCGCTTCATCTTCATTGATGCTCTGGGCCAGCAATAAAATTGGCAATGAAAATAAAAATATAATTAAAAATATTTTCTTCATAACATAGATTGGGCGGGTTTACTAAATTAGCAAAGTTATGGGATTATGCAGTATTTATGAAAATGAGATCATTTATGGTGAATATTAAGGTAACAATGTTAGTGTATAGTTCTCTTGGACAAAGGACGTTGTGTATTTTTGTAAGCTATTAACTGGTATGACCGTAAAGAAAAGATATCTTCTCCTTGTTCTGATTGTGCTTTTTTCTGCTTGTCTGCAAAAAAAAGGACCGAGGATAATCCCTGTTGCTGATTTTTTTAAATCACCGAGCCAGAGTTTTTATGCGCTTTCGCCAAATGGAAAAACGCTTTCATACTTAAAACAGCAGGGGGAAAAGCAAAATTTGTTTATTGAGGACCTGGTTACAGGAAAGTCCTCCCAACTCACTAAGCTAAATGCCAAAAATATCAACTATTATTTTTGGGTAAGCAATGATGAACTGATCTATTTTAAAGAAAAGGCAGGTGCAGAGCGTTTATCAGACATTTTTATCATCAATAAAAATGGCGGAAATGAGCAAAGGTTAAGTGACAACGGTAAAAGCAGGATGCGCGTACTGAAAGACCAGCTGATTGATGATAAATTTTTGCTGGTATCTTCTAATAAAAGAGATTCTACTGTTTTTGACGTTTACCGCCTGAATGTGAGAAATGGACATATGGATATGGCGGCCAGAAATCCAGGAAATATTACCGACTGGGTTACCGATTCAAAAGGCAAACTCCGTCTGGCTACTTCCAGTGACGGGGTAAATGAGACGCTATTATACAGGGATACTGAGGATCAAACTTTCAGGCCTTTAGTGACCAATAATTTTAAAACTACCTGCAAGCCTATTGCCATTTCAGATGGCCAGCCAAATATTATTTATGCAATATCCAATATGAACAGGGATAAAAATGCGTTGGTTGAATTGGATTGTAAGTCGGGCAAAGAAAGTAAAGTCCTGTTTAGTAATGACACGCTGAATGTAGTAGACGCACAATATTCAGAAACAAAAAAGACAGTAACTTTTGTGGTTTGCGAAACCTGGAAAAAAGAAAAATTCTTCCTGGATAGTTCCATAAAACAATTGTACAAAAACCTGGATAAACTGCTTCCTGGTACCGTATCGAAGATTATTAACCGGGACAAGGCAGAAAAGATATTTGTTGTGAGAACTTTTACAGATAGAAATCCAGGCTCCTACTACTTATATTTTTCTGATAACAATACCATCAGGAAACTGAGTGATTTTAATCCTTCGGTAAAAGAATCTGACCTTACAGAGATGAAGCCCATTGCCTATACGGCAAGGGATGGTTTAAAGATGCAGGGATACCTCACATTACCTCTGGATAAATTACCACAAAATCTGCCGGTAGTGGTTTTGCCTCATACCGGACCTGATGCAAGAAACTCCTGGGGTTACAATGCTGAAGTACAATTCCTGGCCAACAGGGGGTATGCCGTGCTTCAGATCAATTACCGGGGTTCATCAGGGTATGGCAAATCTTTTACTGCTGCCGGATTTGGACAGTGGGGAGGAAAGATCAGGGATGATATTAGTGATGGTGTAAAATGGCTGATTGACAAGAAGATAGCCAATCCAAAAAAGATAGCTATTTATGGTACAGGATTTGGAGGATATATTGCATTGAATAGCTTATATTCGAGTCCCGGAATGTTTGCCTGTGGCGGATCTAATTCTGGTGTAATTAATCTATTCAGTTATTTTAAGTCAATACCACCATTTTTGAAAACCGATTTGCAGATGTATTATGAGATTATAGGTAATCCGGTTACGGAAGTGGACTATATGCGTCAGGCATCTCCGGTGTTTCATGCAGATAAAATAGGTGTTCCTGTATTTATTGCACAAAGTCCTAAAGACCCCACCAGTAATTCGGCTGAGGCCATTCAGTTTGTAAAAGAACTTCAGAAAAGAAATGTCGCTGTAACTTACCTGGAAAAGGAGTACAGTGAATTTTCTCCGCAGGGCGAGAAGTCGCGTCAGCAGCTATATGCTTCGCTGGAGCAATTTCTATCGACTAATTTGTCTAAGAACAGGTAAAAATATATGGTTTCCGAAAGAGATAGTGGCTATCGCAAGAACTTTTCACTGATCCTGACTTTTATTGTTTTGATCTCTGCACTGTTTATATTGTCCCTTTTTCTGGCCTATAACTTTAGTAAAAAGTTCATTGAGAATCAATTTGTATCTGAAAAGGTGAAAGTACTGGAAGGAAGTATTAAACCTTATAATGAATTCTTTCAGAATAAGGTACCCGAAATTTCTTATTATAATGGTTACCTGGATTCTGCTACCACCTCAAAATTTGTAGATACTATTCTCAATGATTATCCCTTTGTTTCAAAGGTTGTTTTTTATGATTCGGAGATTAGCAATACCCCTGTAAAGGATGGCTTAAATACTTCCCATTTTTCTTTTGGCCCTAAATATATCTATCAGTTTGGAGATCTGGTGCCATTGGATTCTGTAAAGCTTTTCTCCAGAGAAGACACGAAGAAGTTTAGCCTGGGGGATGATTTTAATACTTTAGGGATCAAAATGATCTCTTATATAGAGAGCCTGGACACAACAAAGGTACCGGGGCAGGATGAGCTGTTTACCCATTTCAGCAATATCAGGACAAACAAGATTACCTATGTTAATATTCCAAGGCTTGCCGATTTGAAAGTATACAAGCAGATGCTTCGCAGTAAACTGGACCCCTCTCCGGTATATCAGCAGGATATGCTGTCTTTTTACCTGGATCCATATAAGATCAAGATCATTAATTCACGCCCTTTGTTATACCAGAATATCAGGATAGAACCGCTAACCTATGATCCGCTGAATACTTCTGAGGATTATATGGCTACTGAAATTACTTTGCCGGGCCCTTTTTCTGATTATAAACTTTATTTTATTTCCGCAAAATCTTTTGTGGATAAAGAAATTCTAAGTTATTTTCTTCCTATTGCGGCAGTGATGTTATTGTTTTATGGTATTTTAGTACTGGTAGCTTTCCTGATTTACAGGAACCTGAACATTAACCATAAGATGTTTAAATTGCAGTATGATTTTGTAAATAACCTGACCCATGAGTTTAAAACACCTGTGAGTGTGATAAAAATTGCAGGGAATAATATTAAAAGCGCCAGCATCCTAAGTGAGCGGGAGCTTAAATTGTATGGTAAAATTCTGGATGAGGAAGCTGATAAGTTAAATGGTCTGATGAATAAACTGCTGGCGTTTACCCAGATTGAAAACCAGGCCATACAGCTAAATGAAGATCCAATCAATATTGAAGATTTTATAGAAAGTACAGTAGAATCACATCAGTTAAAACATCCCGATTTTATTGTTACTTATGAAACGATAGGGCTTACCACCTTTATTACTGATCCGGTATTACTGGGGAGTCTCTTTGATAATTTGGCAGAAAATGCATACAAATATTCGCCGCCGGAACATAAACGGCTGCATATTCGCGCAAGCCTTATAAAAAACAAGGTGGTAATTACATTTACGGATCAGGGAATTGGTATTCCTGCGCCGGAAATTAATAATATATTTAAGAAGTTTTACCGCATACAAAATCAGTATAATCAGAATGGGAGTGTAGGCTTAGGTTTAGCATTCTGTAAAGAAGTGGTGAACTTTATGAAGGGTGAAATTACAGTAAAGAGTAAAGTAAATAAAGGAACAGAGTTTAAAATAGTACTGCCTTATAATAACTAAATATATGTCTAAAGGAATCAAAATACTAATAGTTGAGGACGATGAAAATTTAAGGTTTTTAGTGGTGCACCGTTTAAAGTCGGAAGGCTACGAGATTCTCGAAACTGGCGACGGTGAGCTTGCAGTGAAAACAATATTGGAAGAAAAACCTGATATCGTATTGCTCGATTGGATGCTGCCGGGTAAACAGGGCTCAGAAGTTTGTGAGGAAGTCCGCTTACAGGGTTTCGAAAACCTTATTATTATGATGACTGCGAAGTCTCAGGATGTAGATAAAATTGATGCTTACAATTTTGGGGTTTCAGATTATGTGAATAAGCCATTTAATATGGATGTGCTGGTAGCTATGCTGGAAAGCAAGGTGAAGTTTTTGTTGAATAACGACCGGTCTGAGATCCATCGCTTTGGTGATATGGAGCACCATCCAAACATTCATACCCTATACAGGAACGGCAGAAAAATTGAGCTGACCATACTGGAAAATAGAATATTGCTGTATTTCCTGAGAAACCCCAATAAAGTGATTAACCGGGATGAGCTGATGCTGGTTGTATGGGGCTATAATTCAGATGTGAACACACGTACCCTGGATATGCACATTGTTCGTTTAAGAAAGAAAATTGAACTGAATCCTGATAACCCTCAGTTGCTTCAAACTGTTAGAGGAATAGGTTATCGTTTTAACGCGGGATAAGCGGATATAACGCCCGTTTGATGCGGGCGTTATACATTTACTTGTTATGCTCTTTTCAGCGTGAATATGGTGATTTCAGGAAGAATTCCTACTCTGCCAGGATAACCTAGGAACCCGTAACCCACGTTTACGTAAAGCTGTTGGTTCTGCTCCTGATAAAGGCCTGCCCATTCTTTATAAATATATTCTATAGGGCTCCACTGATATTTTTCTGTACGAACGCCAAACTGCATACCGTGGGTATGTCCGCTAAACATGGCGTCAATCTGCGGGTACTTTGGTAATACTTCCGCACGCCAGTGAGAAGGATCGTGTGAGAGTAATAGTTTTACCGGAAGATCGTCTGTGTTTTTAGTCGCCAGGTCCATGCGTCCGTATTTTGGAAAGCGCCCCATCCCCCAGTTCTCAATTCCCAGGATGCCTATTTCTTCACCATCAACCTTTAACCTTCTATGCTCATTCAGCAGCAGGTCCCAGCCCATTAGTTGATGCGTTTTTTTTACGTCATTCAGGTTCCTCACCTTAGCCGGGGAAGATTCTTTTCCAAAATGATAGTCACCATAATCATGATTTCCCAGCGAAGAAAAGACACCCAATGGCGCTTTTACCTTACTGAAAATATCCTGGTAGTCCCGCATTTCGGTAGCCATATCATTAACAATATCCCCTGTAAAAAAAATAAAGTCGGTTTTCTCTTTCAGGAGCATCTCTACGCCCCCTTTAACGGCTCTTGGATTATAAAAACTGCCGGAGTGGATATCTGAGATCTGGCCCATTCTGATGCCGTCAAACTTAGCTGGTAAATTGGGAAGTATTAAGGTTTTTCTTCTCACCTGATAATCATAGGCGCCAGAAGTGATGCCCCAGGTGAGAGAAGTCAATGGTACTGCAGCAGCAACAAGCCCGGCTTTCAGAATAAAAGAAGAGCGGCTGATTGGCTCAGCAGCCGGTACTAGGCTGGTATTCTCCGGTTCTTTTTTTATTTTACGGAAGGTAGCAATAAACAGGCGTCGCAGGTCATCGAGCAGCAGAAAAGGCAACATCACGATCTTGCAGGCGGTGATCAGGAAGAAAGCAACCAGGATGACCGCACGCAAGGAAAGGAAAATATTAAAAAAGATGCCTACAAAAACACCAACAATCAGCACAAGGCTGATTGTCCAATAGGTTACTTCAACCCTCTTTTTTGTTTTTTCGCTCCAGGTTTTAAATACAGCTAAAATAGCCTTTATGCAATAATAGTCGAATGCAATAATTAAAAGACATCCAGCAATAAGAAATGGTGCTCTACCCATCTGTCAGTTTAAATGTAGGTGGTTAATTATCTGAAATCAGTATCTTCATCTTCTTCTTCCCCCAGTTCTGTATTAAACAGGCTGTCGAACATATCAGAAAAACCAAAACCTCCGTCCAGATATTTTTTGCTCAACTGAGAATATTCCGCTAAACCATGCAGTACAAATTCCATTAACAGCAGTGTTTGATTGGCACTCAGTTTAGGGTGGAACTTTTTCACCAGGTCGTTAAGGCCTGTTACCTGCATCAGTTCTTTTTTATACTCTGCCTGGGTCAGGTTGTCTGCGATATCCATAGTATTTCCATCAGTGAACCAATCGGTAATCAGCTGATAAGGATTTGCAGCTTTACTTTTCTTTGCTTTTTCAGGATCTGGAAAATAGCGGCTGAACAGGCTTTTGATCGCTTTGCCGATCAATGTGTTCGCTACCTTAGCCGGGCCTTCCAGCTCACCTTCATAAACCAGTTCAATTTTTCCTGTTACAGCAGGGATGATTCCCGTCAGATCTGATAACCTCACCGAAGTGGTTTCTTCCCTGTTGATTAGCATCCTGCGCTCAGCAGTACTGATCAGGTTTTCATACGCTGATATGGTCAAACGTGCCGAAACACCTGATTTCTGATCAATAAATTCACTTTTACGGGCCTCAAACGCAACCTGCTCTACCAGGTCTTTCACTAAACCATCAGCTTCAATCAGTTTTTGTGATTCAGTAAGCTTAGCCTCCTGAAAGGTGATCTTCCTGGAGATGGCAATGGTTTTTGGATAATGCGTCAGGATCTGGCTTTCTATCCTGTCTTTTAGAGGTGTTACAATAGAACCCCTGTTGGTATAATCTTCAGGATTGGCTGTAAATACAAACTGAACATCTAATGGAAGACGTAATTTAAAACCCCTGATCTGGATATCTTTTTCCTGCAGCATGTTAAATAATGCTACCTGGATACGTGCCTGTAAATCGGGTAATTCGTTAATCACGAAGATACTTCGGTGCGCTCTTGGGATTAATCCAAAGTGGATCACACGTTCATCATTATAAGTTAATTTTAGCGTAGCAGCTTTTATCGGATCTACGTCACCTATTAAATCTGCCACGGTTACATCCGGCGTAGCCAGTTTTTCTGTATAACGGTCTGAGCGGTGCTGCCAGCTGATTAAGGTATCATCACCATAAAGTGCTATTTCCTGCTGTGCATACCACGAAATAGGGTTCAGGGGATCATCAAATATTTCACTTCCGGTTACATAAGGGATATATTCATCCAGCAAATTAACCATCAAACGTGCAATACGTGTTTTGGCCTGGCCTCTTAAGCCGAGTAATAAGATATTATGTCTGGAAAGAATAGCTGTTTGCAGTTCCGGAATAACAGTTTCATCATAACCTAAAATGCCTTCAAAACCAGCATCTTTATTTTGAAGCTGTTGAATCAGGTTCTTACGTAACTCATCTTTTACTGTTAATGAAATGTAATTTGAGGCTTTTAATTCGCCAATTGTTTTGATTAAAGTATGGTCCATAGGTTATATGCCCGAATTATCGAACTGTTTTTCTTCTGTTTTTAATGTAATCTTCAAATATGTATTCACCTAAACCGGTAAGAGAGCTATAGAAAGCCCTTCCTCCGTTGATCTGGGTAAATTCTCTTACAAACTGCTGCAGGTAAGGGTCCTGTGCAATCATAAAAGTTGTAATGGGGATATTGAGGCGTTTGCATTGAGCCGCCATGTTCAGCGTTTTATTGATCACTTTTCTGTCGAGGCCCATACTGTTCTTGTAATAACGGCCATTTTCTTTCAGACAGGTGGGTTTACCATCTGTGATCATAAAAATCTGTTTATTGTGCGTTTTACGTCGGCGCAGCAGATCTGCTGCCAGTTCCAGTCCCGCAAACGTGTTGGTATGGTAGGGGCCCACTTGCAGATAAGGCAGGTCTTTCACGGTAATTGGCCATGCATCGTTACCAAAAACAACAATATCAAGGGTATCTTTCGGATATCTTGTTTTGATCAGTTCGGCAAGGGCCATGGCAACTTTTTTGGCTGGAGTGATCCTGTCCTCTCCATATAAGATCATGGAGTGGGAGATGTCGATCATCAATACGGTAGAAGTAAGGGTTTTGAAATCCTTTTCCTCAACTTCGAGGTCGCGTTCTGTTAAGGTGAAATTACCGATTCCGTGATTGATCTGTGCATTTTGTATTGATGCGGTCATATCGATCTGATCCAGGCTATCCCCGAAAGAATATTCCCTGCGGTCGGCATTTTTTTCTTCTCCGATCCCGGAGATATTGCTGTTGTGGTTTCCTTTGCCGGCTTTTTTCAATTTACCAAAGATCTCTTCCAAAGCAGATTTACGAATGGTCTGCTCCGTTTTAGAAGTGATCTCCATATCCCCATCTTTAGAATTTTCTTTAATATATCCCTTGTCCTTAAGCTCATCGATAAAATCGCCCATACCATAGTCACCGTTGGTAAACTTATACTGTTTATCCAATTCATTCATCCAGGCGAGAGTTTCGCCTGCGTCACCTGCTGTATAATTCAATAATTGCGTGAATAACTTCAGCAGTTCATCAAATCCGCCTTTGGGCAGATCATCAGGTTGAAAATCAGAAAAATGGAAGCCTCTCATATGCTATATATTAACGGATTACCGAAGGTAAAAGTTTGCCCGCTCAATTATGTTGCCGGCTTGTAAAAATACCAGGGTAAAAATAAATGAAATAAACCGCTTGTGTCTTTAATGAATAATTAAGACAATCAGTTTAACGAAAAGTTTAAAAACCGGCTAAGAAATATTACTTTCTTGGCGATCCTTTTGCCAGGGCTTTTTCTGCTCTTTTGATAGCTAATTTTTCTCTGAATTCAGCATAAGGTGCTTTAAACGCCATTTTCAGTAAGCTATCCAAACCGCCTTTGATAGCCAGGTTGAAGATACTCTGAACCTTTCTCACTGGTGATGCATCCCATGCCCTTAAGCTCAGTGAAAAAGAACCGTCCAGATACTTCATCCAGTGCCACATTCCTGTTGGCATAAAGAGCGTATCGCCATGTTCAAGAAAAACTTCATATCCTTCTACTCCTTTTAAGGCAGGGAATTTCTCGAAATCGGGATTGGCCACATCATAATCTTCCAGGGCATAAGTTGCGTTCGGAATACAATATAAACGCTCTTTCCATTTGTTATCAAATAGAATGATGTGTTTTCTACCTCCAAAATGGGTATGGAAAAGATGCGGGAGGTCTATATCATAATGCAGGAAAGTAACAGAATTTGAACCGCCAAAAAACATAGCAGGCATGCTTTCTATAAAACCGCCCATCAAATCTTTTGGAAGAACGACGTCATTGATCAGGCTGGGAACGTGCTTAAACAGGTTAAAGAAAAATATGCGGAGTTCAGTAGGCTCTCTTTTGATCAGGTCAAGATAATCACCAAATTTCATGTGTGCAGCAGCAGAGTTAATCGGTTTAGAGGGATCTGCCTTGGCGTTATCATACAAAGGAACTTCGAGTTCACCGGCTATTTCCTTAAGATATGCTGTTGTCCACTTCTCCCTTGCAGGCCAGCTTTTTGTTAGGCCTTTAATAATCAGAGGTTTTCTGGGGATGAGGTAGTTTTTTTTAAAATCTTCAGGGCTAATACTCTCTACGGTATCTACTGACTTTAGTATGAAGCTCATAATAAGAATGAATCTTGTTAGAGAGCAAATGTGTAAATTAAATTTTATTTATTTACATAAAAAGCCAGCGATGGCCACAATTATTCAGGAAGATGACGCAGCATTGCTTTGTTTGCCCGTTTTTCGGCAAGGCGTTCTTTCCATGCCATATATTTCTCCCTGAAATTTGCCTTCATAAAATCATCAAATTTACGCTGAATAGTTAGGTTATATAAACTTTTTGCTTTTACCGCCCAGGATTTGTCCCATGCTCTGAGGCTGATGGAAAAAGAGCCGTCAAGATATTTCATCCAGTGCCAGTAACCTGTAGGCATAAATAAAGTATCTCCATGTTCCAGGAAGGCTTCTACACCTTTTACCCCTTTAAGTGCCGGGAATTTTTCGAAATCAGGATTTTCCACGTCGTAATCTTCCAGTGCATAAGTAGCATATGGAATTTGATAGAGACGATCCTTCCATTTGTTTTCAAACAGGATCACGTGCTTTCTGCCATTAAAATGTGTATGGAAAATATGCGCCATATCTATATCATAATGTAAAAAGGTAACAGAACCTTTTCCGCCAAAGAACATATTGGGATAGCTATCCAAAAATCCTCCCATCAGGTTTTTTGGTGCGATATAATCCTTTAATAATTTAGGGGCATATTTGATAGGGTCGAACAGGAAAATGCGAAGATCGGTAGGTTTAGTCCTGATCAGGTCTATATAATCCCCGAATTTCATCTCTGCGGCCGATGCATTAATTGGTTTGGATGGATCTGCTTTTGAACTATCATAGAGCGGAACAGTTTTATCGCCCACTACGTCCTTCATATAATCCATTGACCATTTTTCATAAGCTGGCCATGTCTTAGCCATATTCCTGATTACCAATGGTCTGCGCTTATTCAGATAATTTTTTTCAAAATCTTCTTTAGAAATATTATCAACGCAATCAATCTGAGAGAGATCAAACTTCATGTTAAAATAATGTTAATAGTGTAAAATTATATAAAATGGATAATTTACGTTCGGCCAGCGGGGAAAATAAAAAATTCTGACAATAAAAAAACACAGCTATTACAGCTGTGTTTCCAATTAGTTTTAAAAAAAGATATTATTTAGTTTGGCATTAACACGGTATCAATAACATGAATCACGCCATTGCTTTGCATTACATTCGCAATGGTTACCGTAGCCATTCCGCCTTTTTCATCAGTCAGTATTAATTTACCGTCTTTCATAGAAGCCCATAATTTACCACCGGCAACTGTTGTTAATTCAGCTTTACCATTTCCTGCTTTGATTGCTTTAGCGATCATTTTTGAGTCCATCTTGCCAGCAACAACATGATAAGTCAGGATTTTAACCAGCATATCTTTGTTTTCTGGTTTTAAAATTGTTTCTACAGTTCCGGCAGGTAATTTATCGAATGCTTCATTGGTTGGTGCGAATACAGTAAATGGTCCTGCACTTTTTAATGTTTCTACCAGTCCGGCAGCTTTAACAGCAGCAACTAGTGTAGTATGGTCTTTTGAGTTTACTGCATTGTCAACGATGTCTTTGTTGGAATACATTTCAGCACCGCCCACCATCGGGTTTTTTTGCGCGTAAACGTGTGTTGAAAATGCCATAGCTACTATGACAAATGCAGGTAAAAATAATCTTTTCATATGGTTTTTGTTAGTATACGAGAAGATACGTAGATTGATTAGGCTTTGGTTTTGTAATCTGCTAATAGAGCTTTTTGATGTAATTTGAGAATCTTTTTGGGAAAAACCTTCTGAATAAGACCCCTTTTATTTCTTTACCTCCGATAAATACTTCTTCTTTATTTTCCTGAACAGCTTTGAGTATTTCTTTGGCGCAATCTTCGGCTGAAAGACCGTTTTCCTGGGCTGTGTCCATTTTATCATATAATGCGCCGTCAGCTGTCAGGGCATGCAGGGAATGGTTTGTTTTGATAAAACCAGGGCATATAATCGTAATATCAATGTTTTTATCGGCTACTTCAGCACGCAATGAATCAAAATATCCATGTATGGCATGTTTTGATGCCGCATACGCTGCCCGGTATGGTCTGCCGAATTTACCAGTCACACTGCTGATACAAACGATTTTTCCGCCGCCATTGGCGATCATGTTTGGCAACACTGCTTTACTGAGCGCAACCGTCCCCCAGAAGTTGATGTTCATGATCTTTTGTTCAATGGCAATGGCTGTCTCTAATACCAATGACCGCTGACTTAAACCGCCGCTATTGATGAGCATGTCTATTTGTCCATAAATCTTTTGTGCATCTTTTGCTTTATGATCCAGATTTGCTGTATCTTCCAAATCGAGGGAAAGAACATGTACATTGATCTGATTTTTGCAATTGGCTTTAACCCGGAACAGTTCATCCCGGTTACGGGAAGAAATAATCAACTTTGCACCTATATTATTGTAAGCATATACAAGGGCTTCTCCAATACCTGAAGAAGCTCCTGTAATCCATATTACTTTATTTTTCATTGGAATGTATTTCTTTTTATCGGTTATGAAGCTTGCATGAGCCAATTTTCACTAGTTCTTATTGATTTTATTTGTGTTAAAGAACTCGCAAGCTTGGTTCGTTTCTTTTTGGTAGCTGTAAACTCATGCAGGTTTCATCTTATCTATTTGTTTTATGAGTCCTGGTCTTCGTTCAATAGAAATAACTCTGATGCTATGTAATCTGCAAACAGCTTTCCATCCATCGTAAGGATCAAATTGTCATTTTCATTTTTCAGCCAGTCCCTCTGAATAAAAGGTTTTATGTTTTTCAGGGTTTCCTCCAGAAATGGTTTTCCAAAATCATTCTTTATCTTGTTCAGGTCTGTTCCCCACATGGTTCGCAGCGAAGTCATGATATATTCATTAAACCGATCATAAATATCTAATTCTTCGATGGTTTCAGCTAAATGGTCTGAGGCCAGTTGTGTCATATATTTATGGTTACTGGCTATGTTCAGATATCTTACATTTCCATTAAAGCCATGCGCCGAAGGGCCAATGCCAAGGTACGGAATGCCTCTCCAATAGTTTGTGTTATGGACCGCATGTTTTCCGGGTAAACTAAAATTGGAAATTTCATATTGGTCGAAACCTGCAGCACCCAGTTTTTCAATCAGGAAAATAAATTGTGCCGCACTCTGTTCATCATTAACCGGAATTTGCTTACCTTTTTTTATCGCTGCAGCCAGGGCTGTACGTGGCTCTACGGTTAAAGAATAGGCGGAGATATGTGGAATCTGCAGATTGATAGTTTTGTTAATATTGCCCAGCCATTTTTCATCTGTTAATAAAGGATAACCATAGATCAGGTCAATGCTCAGGTTTTCAAATCCGGCATCCTGACTGCGTTTGATACAGCTCTCTGCCTCAACAGCATTGTGGGCCCTGTTCATCCAGACCAGATCTTCATTAAAAAAAGATTGTACCCCGATGCTGAAGCGGTTTACAGGCAGTTGTCTTAATTCTGCTATTTTTCGGGCGTCCAGATCATCCGGATTAGTTTCAATAGTGATTTCAGCATCTGCTGAAATAGAAAAATGAGTAGTTAGGGTATTGAATATTTTTTGAAGTGATTTTTCCGGTAAAAGCGAAGGTGTTCCGCCACCCAGATAAATGCTGCCTATCTGTTCGGTAATCCTGTCTTTTTTGAGAATAATTTCTTTACAGATGGCATTGGTCATCTCATCTACATCATTTAATGAAGTACTGAAGTGAAAGTCGCAGTAATTGCATGCTTGTTTGCAGAAGGGGATGTGTATATAAATACCGGCCATGTTTTTAGGAGTGTATAATCCCTGAGAGAATAAGAAAGATCAACTTAACTTTAAGTGTTTAAATTAATTTTACCTTATTCCATTTTTGTTACTCAGGTGTTAAGTTCAATTTTGTCGAGTGGCAAAAGTAACAAAAGTATGGCGATTAAAAACTATGGTATTCGTTAGCTATAAAAAACGCCGCCTGCACAGGCGGCGCTCAAACTAAACTAACTATTAACCATTAACTGACCCTATAAAGAACGATAGTGCGAAGGATCAAATATTATCCAGCGGATTGTCAAGACTGCTGTTTTATCTTAATTATTTGGCTGTTTCAACCCCTCTGGCATAAGGATCAATTTGATATAATTCTCTCCGCTCAGGTATTTACCTGCCATGCTTTTGACGTCGTCCGGTTTTACAGTATTTAATAAATCATTGTAATGATCTATCTGGTCCAGATCCTGGTCATTCTGTAACTGCCCATTCAGGTAGCCCAGCCAGAAGTCGTTGGTTTTTAGCTGCGGTTCAAAGCTCGTTTTATCTTCTGCACGCCATTTGTCTAAATTAGCTTGTGGAGGACCCTCGGTTTTGAGTTTATTAATTTCATCCAATGCAGAGGCAATTAGTTGGTCAACATTTTGTGGTGCGCAGCTAAAATACACCACAAAGTTATACCGCTGTTGCGGCAGTTTGGTCTTGCTCACCTCAACACCAGGACTATACACACCGCTTTCATCTTCGCGTAACCGCTCTAAAAGGCGGATCTCCAGGGTTTCTTTTAAAGCATTCATCTTCACATTATTCCCGGGACTGTAATCATACTTGCCGTTGAATATCAGATAAACAGTAGCTTTAGGCTCGCTGCCTTTGTAAACCGTTTTCTCCATCCTGCCGAGCGGAGGCTGAATGTTCAAATCTTTTGCCTGTTCATGCTGATTTACTGATGGTAATGAACCAAGGTATTTTTCCAGCAATGGTTTAATGATATTCAAATCAATATTACCAACAAAAGTAAAGGTGAAATTACCCGCATCTGCAAAGCGTTCCTTATAGATCCGATAGGCTTTGTCAGGGTTAATTTGCGCTAATTTTTGAAGGGTAGGCGCGGTTCGTCTGCTGTTATAACCTCCCATAACAGCGCTTACTGTATCGCTGAACACAGTGCCGGGATCGTTGGCCCTGTTTGCCAGACTAGCTTTGGAACGTGTGATGATTCCCTTAAAAATGGCGGTGTCTATTCTTGGTTCGGTAAAGTAAGCATATACCAATTGCATGGCCGTTTCCAGGGCTTTTGGCGTTGAACCACCACTTATGCCCTGGAACCTTTCAGTAATATAAGGTTTTACACCGGTTTGTTTACCTTCCAGGTATTTACTCAATTCGCCCGTATTATAATTTCCTACGCCGCTTGATGCAATAATTGCGGATGCACTGGCTGCCGATTGATAATCTGCATCACTGTACAAAGAAGTGCCTCCGGATGCAAAAGCGCTAAAGATGATCTGGTCGTTTTTAAAATCTGTAGGTTTCAATAGTACTTTTAAGCCATTGCTCAATGTAATCGTAGTAATGTTTAATTTCTTATTTAGGACTTCGTTTTTAATTTTACCAGGAATGGGTATGTTACTTAACAAAGGCTTAGAACTTACATCGTCTTTATAAGGAGTAAGTATTTCCGCTGCTACGGCTTTAAGCCAGCTATTTATTACGGATTCATCAGGCAGACTGCTTTTTTCCTTTTCAGGTGCCAGGATCAGTATATCACGATTGGTATTAGTGATATAGGTTGATGCAAGGCTATTTACATCTGTTAGTGAAATGCCAGGCAAATGGTCTTTAGTTAATTGATATTCCTTTTCAATTCCGGGCGCAGCTTCATCGGTTAAGAAATAAGCCTGGTATTCCTTAATATAACTGGCTGAATTGGTTTTGCTTTTCTCCTTAAGGGTGCTTTCTATATTGTTGAGGTAGGCTGTTTTAGCCCTTTCCAATTCTGTTATTGTAAATCCGAAACGTTTCAGCCTTTCCGTTTCCCTCCATGCTGCTTTAAAACCTCTTTCTAATTCGCCGGGTTTGGCCTGCATAGTAACATCGTAAGCGTCAAGCCCGCCCATGAAACCAGAGATGCCAGCACTGCCACTAATAAACGGCGGATCGGCTTTTCTTAGTAAGTCTGCATAACGCGCACTTAGCATCTGGTCAAACAGGCCTTTAATTAATGCGGTGCGGTAATCTGCCACTGTTTTTAATGCGGGAGCCTTATGTTTGATCATAATTTCTACTTCGGTGGCAGCCATCTCTTTATCAGTTACCGAAATAAACTGGTTTTTACCGCTCAGCGGCACGGTATATTTGTTACGCACCCTTTCGTGTACAGGATTTTTTAAGCTGGCAAACTGTTGTTTCACCTGAGCTTCGATCTGATTTACATCAATATCGCCTACTATGATTAATGCTTGAAGATCAGGTCTATACCAGTCGTTGTAAAAACTTGCAATAGCCGGCCTTTTAAAATTATTCAATACAGTATCCAGACCAATGGGGATACGTTCTGCGTAACGGGAATTGTTCAGGATAACAGGAAAGTATTCACGTCTCATCCTTTCAGAAGCGCCCTTACCCAAACGCTTCTCTTCCAATACCACGCCACGTTCCTTATTAATTTCACCCGTGTCAAGCAGTGCTTCATGTGCCCAGTCGCGCATGATCTGCAAGCCACCTTTTAACAATTCTGGTTTGTTGGAGGGGAGAGGTAGCTCATACACCGTTTCATCGAAGCTGGTATAAGCATTAATATCGGCACCAAAGCGCACACCTGCCTTCTGCAGGTAATCGACCAGCTCGTTATGCGGGAAATGTTTGGTGCCGTTAAAACTCATATGTTCCATAAAATGCGCCAGTCCCCGCTGGTTATCATCTTCTAAAATTGAGCCTGCTTTATTAACAAGGTATAACATCACCCTATCTTTAGGCTCTTCATTATGACGGATATAATAGGTAAAACCGTTTGCCAGCTTCCCAGTGCGAACAGCAGGATCAAGCGGCAAAACCGATTGCTGCTGTTTTTGAGCCCGTGATCCCTGCGCAAAGGTTTTATACGATAGGAGGGAAATAGTGAGGAAAGCCAGTACCAGGCGATCACAATTTAATCTTAGCGGCATAATTTATTGATTTTGTAATAGGTTATTTATAAGTTCATACTTGTCCCAGTAGTTCCAGTATACCTTCATTTTCAATGATCATCATACCATGGCGGTCGCTGGAAATGCCAGGCTGCAGCTGATAAGTGTAGGTAGGAATAGAACCATTCATAATGGTGGGCAGGTATAATAATTTAATGTTCTCCTGCGTCTGCTGCAAAGCTTCTCCTGCTTCAATAATATGTGTGGAAATGATAAACAGGCAATTCCTGTGTTCGCTAAAGGATGCTGTTACCGCCAGTGTAGCATCATAGGCGTCTTTTACATTGGTACCTTTAAACAGTTCATCAAAAATGATCACCAGATCTTTGCCACTGCTTACTTCTTCCGCCACCTTTTTGACCCTCAATACTTCAGCGTAAAAATGACTATAGCCCATATTCAGATTATCCGGCACATTGATGGAAGAATAGATGCCATCTTTTACTGAAAATACCATTTCTCTTGCCGCCACAGGGAAACCCATATGGGCCAGGTAAAAATTGATACCAAATGACTTCATGAATGTAGACTTACCAGCCATATTAGCCCCTGTTAAAAAAATCATATTGCTATTTTGGCTGAAGGAAACCGGATTAGCCACAGCTTTTTCTATTCCCGGATGGCGTAATGCCACTGCAGTTAAAATATTACTTTCTTTCGGCAGGGCTTTCGCATAGCTAAAACCTTTGGTTTGCGCCAGGCCGGCAATAGAAATATAAACATCCAGCTGGTAAAAGATTTCCAGCACTGTTGTTAGGGCTGACTTCATTACAGTTCTTAACAAGTGGTCAACTTTGATAACTTTCAGCAGGGGCCATCTGGTATTTTCAGATTCCTGTGATAACTGTTCCAGTTTAAGTTCAACCAAAATATTCTTTACATAAAGTAAGTCGTCATACATAGGGCTATCTGAATCCTCCAGCAAATCAATAAAAGTTTTGCAATTGTTTAACGCAGATATAGTATGTTGTAAACCCTTTTTTATTTCCTGATATTCTTCATCCTTTATCAGGACGTCCAGGAATTTTTTCTTTAACGTACTGATGAGGACCGCCGGGTAATTGTTGCCACTTACACCGTTAAGATAATGCTCCATTGTGCTGAACTGCTCATTGCTGAACGGGAAAGACAACTTTTTAGCCTGAAAATAGTTAAAAATGGCACTACGCCCATCAATGGCCTCGTGGTCATTCAGCGGATTTTGAAACATTTCGCCAAGCAATTTTTCACCACCTGCCGTCTTAACGGCATTAAACAGGTTAAAAATGGATTGCTGTTTATATTTGCCCAACAGGTTCAGATCTTCCAGGGTTTGTTTATCGGCTATAAAACTCATTTGATTATTTCCTTTCCTTTCTTTAAAAGTTCCAGGATGCCTTCATTATTAATGATGATCATCCCATGGCGGTCATCGGTAATACCCGTCTCCAATGTATAAGTATATTCAGGGATAGTGCCCTTCATCCTGGTTGGCAGGTATTGGAAGCTGATATTCGCACAGCGTTCTTTCAGGATTTCTCCGGCTTCTATAATATGGGTAGAGATCACGAATACGCTGCCGAGCTTTCTGGCAAAGGCCGTTGTGACGGCTATTGTAGCTTCATAAGCATCCTTTACATTGGTTCCCCTGAACAGCTCGTCAAAAATCACGAAGATTTTTTTTCCTGTACTCAGTTCTTTAGCTATCTTTTTTAACCGTAGTACTTCCGCATAAAAATGACTGGCGCCGATACCGAGGTTATCCGGGAGATTGATGGTGGTGAAAATGCCATCCAGTACGGAAAACTCCATTTGTTTTGCCGCTACCGGAAAACCCATGTGTGCCAGGTACATCGCAATTCCAAACGATTTCATAAATGTCGATTTACCCGCCATATTGGCACCGGTTAAAAAAATAACGTTGCTATCAGCACCTGTGGTTAAAGTATTAGCCACCGCATTCTTTAATTGGGGATGATAAAAACCTTCTATACGGATACTATTTTCTTCTTTTGCCAGTGCCTTAGGAAATATGAAACCCCGCTCTGCGGCTACCCTGGCAATTGTGATATATACATCCATGTGGTAGATGTATCGGAGTATCTGCCAGATCGTTTCCCGATAACTAAACCTTAACATTACATCATACGCTGACAGAATTTCCTTTGAACGTTTGTTTTTCGGTTTTTCCTGCAGGAGCAGGCTAATCGGTTCTGTGATTAACAGCTTGCCTATGTTTATCGTTTCGGGATCATTATTTAAGGGGCTGCCCGTTAAAAGCAGGATGTTTTTCAATAAACCACTCAACTCATGGATAATTTCTATTATTGCATTTATCCCGTTAACGATTTGCTTTTGGTCTGCGCTTGCTGCTACCAAATTGCTCAATTTTTTCTCCAGTGTGGGTTTTTCTGCCGATAGTTTCGTTCTTTCGTCAGTATTTGATAAGTACTGCTCTGCCTGGTCGAACATTTCAGCACTGAACGGAAATACCGCTTTTACAGTGCTTAAATAGCTGATCACCCCGATGCGCTTATTAATAGCTTCCGCATTGGAAAGTGGGTTTTGGAACATTTCTTCCAAAATCTTTGCTCCATTATTCGTTGCCGTCCTGTTAAACAGGGAAAGGACGGAGTCCATTCCCTGTTTCCCGAAAATATTCAGGTTTTCCTGTGTTTGTTTGTCTGTTGTAAATAACATACTATTTTCTTCTGCGGCGTATAAGGAAAATGGTGGCGAAAATTAAGATCAGGCAGGGTAAGATCCATACATATAAAATCGATAAAAAGGCCACATGGTCGGTGCTTACCGTCACCCTATTGTCTTTAGCATCCGGACGGGAGGTGTCTACCGGATACTGACCATAATCCAGCCAACTGAATAAAGCCGTGCTGAAACTAAAGTTAACTGCACTCGGGGTCCTTCTTATTAATTCTGAGTTACTTATAAAGTCGGCATCACTACTTACAATTATGCGTTGTTGTTTACCATTTATTTGCCGGGTTAAGGCTAATACAGTGGCATAGATCTCATTTGAATTGCGCCTGCTCTTAGGAATTAAAGCAGACTGGTTTCCAGTACCCATATTTGACAGGTGAATAACCTGGGTTGGTTCCGTATGTGCTGCTTCATTATTATTAACCATATCGAGATCAGGATTACGCCTCATAGTAATACGGGCAGTGCCACCTTTAGTCATAAGTAAGGGTTTTATCACAAATCCACTGGTGTCGTGATAAGATAAGCCAGCTACGCCATTCATCGATACCGGTAAAGTATCTATCGAAGGCTTATCCAGTAATTTCGAAAAACTGATGGCAGTTTTGGTTAAAAAGGGCAACACTAGTGTAGGCGAGTGATCTCCGGTTTCCTGTTCCAGCATACCATTCATTAACTGGACACCTAAGGTTTTAAGCAGTGGATTAAGTATTTGCTGCCTGCCTGGTTCACCTGCAATTAATAAATTCCCTCCTTTAGCGATATAGGCCTTTAGCTTTTGCATTGCTATTGCACTCAAGTCAATTTGCGGATCTGCAAGTACCAGCGCCGTAATATTATCCGGGATGTTTTGTGTGTTTAAAGAGAGCGTATCAACATCAAAACCCTGGTTGATGAGCGCGTACCGGAATGTTTTTTCGCTTGTTACTGTTCTATACTCCCTGTCGCTTTTCTTACTTGTTTTTCGTTCCCCATCGCCGGTCAGGAAAGTGATTTTAGGAATTTTGGCTTGCATCAGCCTTTTAAAAGCTGCTGATACTTCAGCTTCCATTGGCCATTCGGTCTGATCATTGAAAACCCGCAGGAACGTTGACCTTCCTTTGTAGGTAAGTTTCATTACAAACCTGTTCAACTCCGGCTTAAGGTTAATTTCTTTTTGGATCTGCTCCGGTGTTTTTAACATAGCCATTTTCAAACCGCTGCCTTTAGCCCTTTGTTCTGCAATCTGTTTAATTGTTTTACCCTTATAACTTTCAAACAGGTTGTAATCTAAGGCTAGCGGCATGTCATAATAACTCACATAATGGAAATCAATATCCGGCTTAAACCTTAAATAGGGGTCCCATCTACTCAAATAATTATTGCGTTCTTCAGGCAGTCCAAAAGTATAAAAGTTATCTAAAAAGTTACTGTACTCGGTAATTTCCAGTTTACTATCGCCTAATTCCTTAACAATTTTTTGTGCATTAGGGGTAAGCGTATTGTCTTGATTAACCGTAGTATCCAGGTAAGCAATAAGGTTTGGGCGGGAACTTGCATAACCGATAATCAGTGCAGAAACGAGAATGCTACAGTACCGGCCGGCCATGATATACCATGCTTTTGTTTCCCTGCCAGCCTGGAGTTTAAGGATACTTAAGCCCAGAAAGATGTACACAATAACGATGAAATAGATAACATCTTTGGAAGCAATCAGCCCGTTAAGCATGTGGAAGGTACGACCTGAAAGGGATAAGAAATAGGTTAAGTCGCGCACAAAATTTATATCCTGCCACAAAGTGCCTATATAGCTGAGCGCTCCTATCATGACAAAAGTGCTAACTGCCGCAACGATCTGGTAGCTGGTTAAACTTGACATAAAAAGTCCTATAGCCGAATATGCACATAACAGCAAATAAAAACCAAGGGCGCCCGATAAAAGCATGCCATAATCTGCCGATTTGACGTCGAAGACACCTGCAACCATAAAAATACCGACTACCAACAACAGTACTAGACTATATACCATCATAGCCAGGTATTTACCAAACACAATTTCCCTGATTTTTACAGGGGAAGAATAAAGCAGACTGATGGTGCCTCCATTCACTTCCCGACTAATGAGCCCCATGGTTAACAGAGGAATATATAAATACAGGTTCCTCATAACTTCGTTAAAAAGTCCATACTGACCAGTAAAAGTCTTGATTGTTAAATGGCTCAAGTAAGCCAATCCCATGCCGCCCATTTCCTGTGTAGTAGCATAATTGTTTAATATATGGGTATAGGTAATGCCACATTGAACCATAAAAGCGATGGTTAAAAACCAGGCTATTGGCGAGTAAAATAGATTGCGCAGTTCTGCCTTGGCTATTTTAAAAATTAATTTCATTATTTGGATAAATTAGGATTGCTTTGATTTAGTAGACAATTGCTTAAAGATTTCATCAAGGGCTGTTTTATCAAGAATAATCTCCCGTAAGCGCCAGTCGTTATGTACGCTTGTCTCGATCAGCCGTTCTGTAATATCCCGCTCACCGGTAAAATAAACGCGGGCCTGCCTCTCTGCAATGAATTCGACATTCTTCACGCCACTTATCTTCAATATTTCATCTGCTAATGGCGGGTTTTCCATGTACATGACCACACTGTGTGGTTCCACGTAGTTGTTAAAGGCATCCATTGTATCAGAAAAAACAATGCGGCCATCGGCTATCATTTTAATCTCTTTGCATAACAACTGTACCTCTGATAAAACGTGGGATGAAAAAATAACCGCATGTTCTACAGCTATTTCTTTGATCAGCATTCGCACCTCTGTAATTTGGTTTGGATCCAGGCCATTGGTCGGCTCATCCATCACTACCAGTTTAGGCTTATGGATAATCGCTTGCGCAATTCCTACCCGCTGCCGGTAACCTCCTGATAGGTTTTTGAGCAGGCGGTTGCTGAAGTGAGAAATGCCGCAACGTTCTTTGGCTTCTTCCAGTGCAGATTTAATCATCCTGTTATCCATTTTCCGTAGTTCAGCGGTATAAATAAGATATTCATCCACCGTAAGGTCTAAATACAAGGGGGGATTTTGGGGAAGGAAACCTATTTGTCTTTTAGCTTCTTCCGGTTTTTTACGCAAGTCAACACCATTGATATAAACGTCTCCTTCCGTCTGGTTCAATACGCCGCACATGATATTCATCGTAGTTGATTTACCGGCACCGTTTGAACCAAGTAAGCCTAAAATTCCGGTTTTACTAATTTCCAGGTTGATGTCGCGTATTGCCCAATTGCTATTATAGCGGTGCGACAGGTTTTTTATACTTAATATTGAATTTTCCATATTTATTTTTTTGAAACAAAAGCCCGCTAACCAGGTATAAATTATACCTGGTTAGACTTGAATATATTGCAAGCAGAAATGTATTAATTAGTTATAACCTGGATTTTGTGTAAGCAGGTTATTTGATTGTATTTGCGATTGTGGTAGTGGGTACAAGCCAGCATTATTCTTCCAGCCGGTTTTTTCGGCACTAAGTACAGTCCCTGCTGTGCCAGTCCGTTTTAAGTCAAACCATCGGCTTCCCCACTCGAAACACATTTCTGTTTGCCTTTCGTGCATAACCGCATTCAGCACAGCATCCTGCGATGCATTAGCAGTGCTGGCCGCTAAGCCTGCCCTGGCACGTATAACATTAACATCCGCGAGCGCTGCGGTAAGATTGTTAAGATGCGCGGCAGCTTCTGCACGGATCAGGTATAATTCACCTAATCTGAAGATCATATAGTCTTCCACAGGAGTATTGGATGGCTTTTTATTCTTGTATTTAAAAGGGTAATAAAGGTTCTGATTATTGCTAACAGATACGCCAACCCAGGCCTGAAGACGCTGATCCCCTGTTTCAAAAGCATTTAGCAAAAAGGGGGTTACTAAAAAATTAGGTGTTGATCCACTAAAAGGTACAAAATTCCCCGCATCTGCTGTTGTCTGATAGGTTTGTACCGCCGGGAGCTGCCATATAGCTTCTGTACTGCCATCCAGAAATACGTTCTTAGGGCTGGGGGTTAAAGTATAGATACCCGATTTTATAACCGAATCAGCTTCATTGTAGGCGGCTTGCCATTGACCCTGATATAAATGAACTTTTGCAAACAATGCTAAGGCCGTATAAAGGTTAGGCCGTGCTTTTCCTGCCGACGGATAGCTTGCCGGTAATTTTTTAACAGCATCTGTGAGATCCGCTATAACCTGGGTGTAAACCGCAGCAACAGTAGCCCTGGGCAGATGAGCCGTAGTATTATAATCAATTGAAGTAACCAGCGGCACACCACCAAAAATATTCAACATATTAAAATAATATAATGCCCTAACCACCTTCATCTCTCCTGTAATTTGTTTTACGAATGAGGCCGAAAATTTATTGTTGTTTGTTATACCATCCAGGACATCATTTATCTGGTATAGGCTTTTGTAAGGCTTAATCCATAGCGAAGATACCTCACCGTTTAACGAGGTTAAGTTATAACTGTAAAATTGCTGCTGATCCGAATTAATCGTAGTGGATAATTCGTCAGAGGAGAGCCCTGTAGTAATGGTGAGGTTGGCATCGCTGTATGCAAAACCAGACCCTCCACCATAATTATAAACCCCGGCAATAGCAGACATTGCGGATGTACTATCTGCAAATTGCTCGTTCTTGGTAATTGACGTTGGCGGATTGGCAGGTATTTCAACTAATTTTTTGCAGGAAACAAGCGTACATATAGCCATTAACAACAAGCCCGCGAATATTTTATTATGGATAGAATATAGATTTCTCATGATAATAATCGTTTAAAATTTGACGTTTAAACCAAGTGCGATAATACGCTGTAAAGGAAAAGAACTATAAGAGCCAGGTTGTTCCGGGTCGCCAAACTTGTAGTTTGTGAAAGTCAGCAAGTTTTGTGCATTCACATAAACATTGGCCCCCTGAACATGAACTTTTTTGAGAAAAACATCCGGCAGTGCGTAAGATAAGGATACAGTTTTCAACCGCAGGTACCTGTCATTGCTATAAACTGCGTTTGATTGTGCAAAATCCTGGGCAGAAGTAAGTGCACTTGAATTGAAACTAGACGTTAATCGCTGAAGTGTGGCATTATCGCCCGGGTTTTTCCAATAATTATTAAATATTGGTAGTGGCTCGTTACCAATCAAGCCTGGAGAATTGACACTATATGCTTCATATAGATAATTCGGGGCATTCTGGCTGGAAAACTGACAGAAAACATACAGGCTGAACTGTTTATAGGTGAAATTATTGCCAATTCCGCCCATATAATTAACCTCCCTGTTTGCAATTGGAACCTGATCGCCGCCATTTGCTGCCGATCCATAAGTAGGATTAGAAGTGACATTTCCGTTTTTGTCATAAAACTCAAATAGCCCGGTTGCAGGGTTTACATCCTTGTACCTAAAACCGTATAGGACAGAAGTAGGCTGACCGAGTATATATTCATCGCTGTAGGCAGACGTTGCCAGATCAGGGAAAGAAAGCAGTTTGTTGCGGTTAAAGGATAGGTTAAATCTGGTAGTCCAGGAGAAATCCCTGGTTTTTATGTTAGTTGAAGTAGCTGAAAATTCATACCCTTTGTTTTGGATATTTGCGTTTAAATTTCCCAATACACTCGAAAACCCAGTTTGATAAGGTAATTGATAGCCTACTAACTGACTGCCTTCCCGATCTCTGTAATAAGTTGCATTTAGCAGGAGTCGGTTAGTGAAGAGGCCGAAATCTAACGAGACGTTCAGCGATTTTTTTAATGCCCAGCTATAATCAGGATTATAAAGGTTAGCCGGGGCACTTGGTTTAGTACCCTGGAAAGCAGGTACATTGTTAATTGGATTGTATAATGACTGATACTGATAAGCCTGTATACCGTCAGATCCTGAGGTTCCATAACTTCCGGACAGTTTACCATAACTGAAAAATGGCAGCGCATTTTTAAATGCTTTTTCTTCAGAAAATATCCAGCCTGCTCCTGCAGATCCAAAATTACCAAATTGGTGTGTCGGGCCAAAATTACTCGAACCATCTCTTCTGCCTGTTAAGCTAATAATATATTTCTGATCATAAATATAATTAAGACGTGCAAAGGCGGCACTGTATCTGTAGATGCTTGAATTGTCAGAAGCATAATTCGTTGCAGCTCCATTAATTGATCCCAGGAAATTATCATTTGAATACCCATATCCTGCTGTCAATGTAGAAGTGCTGGTATTCTTTTTATATGTTGACCCTAATAATGCGCTAAAAACACCTTTACCAATGGTTTTGGTGTAATTTATCTGCGGTTCGATATTAATAGTTTGAGCGGCAGTATTTCCAAACGCTGCATTGGGATTAACTGCATACATCGGGTCTTGTGCGGTTGAAGGGTCTTCCGAATGTTCGGCTGTGGTATTACGGCTATACCCCAGATTAGCAGAAACTGTTAAGCCTTTCAATAAATTATAGGAAAGATGCAAAGAGCTATTGTAGTTATAGTTCTGCAGATTGGCGGGCTGTATCAGCGTACTATAAAATTGATATGAGCCTAAATCTGCACCCTTATAGTTCCAAATTAAATTCCCGGCCGGATCTCTTAAATCGGGTAAATTGGGTGCCAGCAGGATATCCTGACTGCCGCCAAAAGTAGGGGAATTATTTTGATCATATCCGAAATCATTAACCAGATCGATGTTAAAACGCTTATCCCTGGAGTTACTATGTAAAGCACTGTGCAGCGTAAATCTTTTATCGGAAAAATCGCCAGGGAAATTATAATCTGACCTGGAATAACCAGCAGATATAAGGAAAGTTTGATCAGTTGTTCCGCCAGATACACTGGCATGTACATCTGTATTACTGGAGGTTTTTCCTGTTATAACTTTCTGCCAGTCTGTGTACTTATTTTGATCAAAGATCTTTAAGTCAGGCGCATAGCCCAAATAGTCATTGGGATCGTTTGTAGGCGTAACACCGTCTGCGGCATAAGCATCTTTTCTCAATTGAAGATATTGCTGCGTGTTCAAAAAGGTTAGGGGTTGAGCATTCGAATTAAAACCTGTATTAACGTTAAAGTCAAGCGTTGTTTTACCGGCTTTCCCTCTTTTGGTAGTGATCAGGATGACCCCATTGGAACCTTGCGTGCCATAAATAGAAGTTGCATCTGCGTCCTTAAGGATGCTGATACTTTCTATGTCGTTGGGATTGATATTGTTAAAAGGGCTTATTCCCCCTCCCTGACTAATACCGCCGGTAGAGGATTGTGCATCGGCAAGATTTCCCAACTGACTAATATTACTGTTTTGCGGGGCAAAGGGTACGCCATCGATAATAAATAGAGGCTGATCGTAAGGCTTAAAGTTATTTATGTTGGAAGACAACGTGTTTTGTCCACGTACCTGGACCAAAACCTGTGATCCCGGTACACCACTGGAGGAATTTATCGCCAGCCCTGCAACTTGCCCTTGCAACGCCTGTAAAACATTGGTCACTGGTTGTTTTTCGATCTCTTCTGCGGTAACAGTAGCTACAGAACCAACACTGAAACGCTTGGATTGCGTTCCGTAAGCGATAACCTGTACCTGGTCAAGAGAAGATGTAGATCCGTGTACCACCAATCCTAAAGTTATTTTTTCTCCTTTTGCTTCTATGTCTTTTTCAATTTTGTCGAAACCTATAAAAGTAACCACCAGCGTATATTTACCCTGCGGTACTGATGAAAAGTTGAAATTTCCTTTATTATCAGTTAGGGTATAATATTTTGTGTTTTTTAAGCTTACAGATGCGCCTATCAGGGGCTGGCCCAAGCTATCTAATATCCTGCCATTAATGTCTGCCGAAAGGTTAAGGAGTTTCACCGCCTTGTTTTTAAGATCGTACAGCAAGGAAGGTTCTTTCTTTGAAACCACTACCGATTTGCTTTCAATGGAATAGTCCAAAGGCTGCCCGTCAAAAACCTTTTTTAACACTTCGCTCAATTCGACGTTCTTTACGTCAATATTTACCGGTTTTGCATCTTTTAGCGTGCTAACAGTAAATGCGAAATCATATCCTGTTTGTTTTTGGATTTGATTAAAAACGTCAACCAAAGGAGCATTCCTTTCTGAAAGCGTGACTTTTTGGGCTAAAGTCTTAGCGCTTACCTGCAAGATAACCGTGATCAACAGAAGAGTAGTCAACTTCATAATCAACAGGATTTTTTTTACTGTATAGCCTGGCGGCTGCACAATATTTTTTGAGTAAAATTTGTACATTTGTTTAAGTAGGGTTAATGCGCAGCGCCTTTTCATTTGTCAAGATGCGGCAGGCACTTCGCGGTTCATTAATAGTTTAGGCTTAAATTATTTTGGTAATCCAACTTTAGCCATCCCGACTCCAATCAGGATGGCTTACTTATTGATTACCCTCTGCGTATATATTATTGCATAACGGTTACCCTCCTTCCTTCAATTTTAAAGTGAACACCTTTTGTTTTTTCCAGCATTTTCAGCACTTCACTGATGCTTTTATACCTGGAACTTGTTGCATAATACTTTTCATCTGAAATTGTTCCTGTATATTGTACATCTATATCATACCATCGGGAAAGCTTTCGCATGATACTTTGTATGTTTTCATTGTTAAACCGGAAATATCCCTTTTTCCAGGCCATGGTTTCCTCCACATCGGCATTAGCCACATTGAACTCATCGTGATTAAGAATTGCCTGCTCACCTGGTTTTAGCAGTACCTGATCTTTCCTGGCTGAGGTAGAAGCGGTTGGAACAAATACTTTTACAGCTCCTTCAAGCAACGTTGTCTTAATGACGTTTTCATCGTCATAGGCATTGATGTTAAATTGTGTGCCTATGTCTTCAACTGTCTGGTTTTTAACGATTACCCTAAACGGATGGGCGCTATTATGGGCAACTTCAAAATAGGCTTCACCCGTAATTTTTACCATTCTCTCCTTGCCTGTAAAGGCTACAGGAAAAGTAATAGAAGACTTTGCGTTTAGCCATACTTTGGTTCCATCTGCTAAGATTAGCGGATATGGTGATTGTTCGCCTACAACGGTCGAAAGAGTATTGTAGGAAATAGCAACATTCGCTTTCTTATCCATTGCATTGTAGCTGATTGTGTTTTTCCCATTTATCACGATCAATGTATTGCCCTGCTGTGCCAGTGTGCCGGATAATCCTTTGCCCAGAATTATTTTCTGTCCATTAGCTAAGGTCAATGTAGCCTGGTTATGACCAGGCAGAATGTCATTTTTATAATGTGCAATTTGCAGTTGCTCTTTTTTGTTTACTAAGAAATAGGCACCAAATGAAAGAAAAAACAGGATTGAAGCCGCAATAGCAGTCCAGCGTAGCAGAACATGTTTTTTATTGCCCAACTCTTTTGTTTCCTGAATACGATCATATAAAACAGCGTATATTTTATCACCCAACTGTTTCGCAGACTGTGATTTTCCGTACTGAAAATTTGTTTCGGAATCATCGAATGCCCCATACCATTTTTCGTAATAGGCTTTTTCTTCGGGTGTAATAGTCCCTTTCAGCCATTTATTGGCTAATTCAGTGATTTCGTATTTGGGTCCTTCGCTTTCCACTTACATGTATTTACCTATATAGTCAGGCAAGTATGTGTTAACCCTATATTAAAATAAAATTATTTTTTTAACAGATGCAGCAATAGTGGCGTAGACACATGTAACAAGCTTTTCAGTATGTTTAAGGCCCTGGTGATATGGGCTTCTACTGTTTTTTCCGAAATATTCAGATCATTTGCAATCTGGGCATTGGTTTGCCCGTCTTCGCGGCTTCTAAGAAAAACAATCCGGCATTTTTCCGGTAACTTATTAATGGCTAATGTGAGTTGTTCTTTAAGTTCTCTTTCTGCAAACCATAAATGGGTAGCATCCGCAGTTCCTTCATCTTCTTCAGATAACTCTTTATGGATGGATTTTTTGTATAAACTGGATTGACGATTGATCACCTGATACTTAACGGCTACAGATAGGTATGTATTTAAAGTGTACTGTAATTCTAATGTTTTTCGACGCTTCCAAATGCTGAAAAATACATCCTGCACTACTTCTTCTGCATCGTTTTCATCATTCAGACGATTATTAGCAACTACAAAAAGTTTCTCCCAGTAACGTTTATAAATCTCCGTAAACGCAGCATGATCTTCTTCCTTTAACAGAGTAGTAAGTGCGTCATCAGTTAGTTCATTATAAGGAGTCATAGCAAATTCTGATAACGAATATAACGATAATTATATGAATATGATATTAATCTATTTTAACACCTCAAACCGTATCTTAGAAGCAACTGGCAGCACCTTTGAAACCCGATATTAAAAATTGAGTTTTGTTATTTCTTTCCCATTCGTGTAAGTAGTTTGCCGCTATCATGCTTTATTGTATTTTCGTATTATGAAGAAAAGCATCTTAACCTGTTTATGTGTACTCATCTGTTTAACTTTATGCTTATCAGCAAAGTCACAGGGAAAACTAAAAATTATTATTATCAGGCATGCTGAGAAGCAGGAGCAGAATGAAAGCCTGAATTGTATGGGACTTAACCGCTCTTTAAAGCTGATCAGCGTGCTGAATAAAAAGGTAGGTATTCCGGACTATATCTATATCCCTTCTATTGGCAACGGAAAAAAAACAATGCGATCAAGGATGTTTCAAACAATCTCGCCTTTTGCAATAAAATATAACCTCAGCATCAACAGTGAATTTGGCGGAACAGATTATGAAAGTATCAGAGAAGACCTGAAAGGCAAAAAGGGAGTTGTTTTATTTGTGTGGGACCATGCAAATATTGTTGAACTGGCAAAAGCGCTGGGCATTAAGACTAAAAAATTGAACTGGAGCGGTACTGATTTCGATTCTATATGGATCATCACCGGTAAGGGCAAAAGCAGGGTACTCACTACTGATAAGGAAGGGATCGTGCCAGCTGCAAACTGCCCTGTTTTTTAAATTTTATATTCTTTCCATTAGTGACCAGGCGATGATTACTTTTGTAGCTGCATGTATAAATATTTTTTGATCACTGTTTTCCTGCTGTGCGGATTAGGCCGTGGAAAAGCAAATGCCCAGGCTTTTGCTTCACCAGGCGATTCTACAGTAAAATACAAGTTTTACAAACCACGTATATTCAGGGATTCTGCATTTTTGGTCAGACAAAAACAGGTGACAGATTCTATCATGACACATACCTGGATACTGCCTGATTCTTTGATTAACCGTCATATATTAATTGATAGTATTATAAAGGCCAATGTTTTTGAAAACCTGGACTTTGATGCCTGGTTCAAAAAATACGGTAAATTTAAAAAGGCGAATCGTCTCCGGATGGGAAACCCCTTACCAAAAGGCAATACCTGGGTGCTGGGTTTTATCGTGCTGCTACTGGTTGCTTTTGCTGTACTGAGGATCTCTTTTGCCAAGCAAATGCAGGGCATTATCCAGTCATTTTACAGCAATAGAGGATTAAATAACCTTAATAAAGAAGATAACCTGTTCAGTTCCTGGCCTTTTTTATTCCTTTTTATACAATTCGGGTTCACCATAGGAATGTTTTTTTACCTGGTGGCGCAGTATTATCAGATCACTTATGTCCACGAAGGTTTTCGTTTTTTTGTAAGTATATCCGTTCTCATTATTGTATTGTATACCCTTAAGATTTTGTTGCTGCGTTTGCTCGGACACCTCTTTAACGTCCAGAAACCGGTGCATGAGTACGTTTCCATATTATATTTAAGTTATTTTAACATCTCCCTAATTTTCATTCCCTTAGTCGTGGCCTTTGCCCTGTCTCCACTCAAATATGGGATCTATTATATAGTAATCTCATTCATTTTATTAGCTGTAATTTTCACATTTCAATTCATAAGAGCAGGAATAAATATTTTATCTCATTATCGGTTTCCAAAATTCTATTTATTTATGTACTTTTGTGCCCTCGAAATATGTCCTATTTTGATATTAATCAAGGTAATAGGGCTACAGCTGTAACTAGGTAAAATGCAAGAAAAGACAGAAGATAGGTTGCGTAAAGTAAAAAGTATACTGATAACTTTGCCAAAACCCGAAACAGAGAAATCCCCTTATTTTGATTTGGCGAAGAAATACAATGTTAAAGTTGATTTCAGGTCCTTTATTCATGTGGAAGGTGTTCCCGCCAGAGATTTCAGAAAAGATAAAATTACCCTTGGTGATTTTACTGCTGTGGTCTTTACGAGCAGGAACGCGGTGGATCACTTTTATAGAATTTGTGAGGAGATGCGGTATGAAGTACCGGCAGACCTGAAGTATTTTTGTATTTCAGAATCAACCGCACTGTACCTGCAAAAGTACATCCAGTACCGTAAACGTAAAATATTTTTCGGAAAGCAGACAGCAGCGGATTTAGCGGAGGTGCTGAAGAAACATTCAGGAGAGAAATTCCTTTATCCATGCTCTGACGTGGCTACGGAAGATACTATGAATTTTCTGCTGAAGAACGGTTATAACCTCACCCCGGCTGTACTATTTAAGACTGTAGTAAGTGATCTTTCGGATCTTGCTGATGTATTTTACGACATCATTGCATTTTTCAGTCCTTCCAGCATTCAGTCGCTGTATACCAACTTTCCAGGTTTTCAGCAGAACAATACCCGTATTGCCGCTTTTGGTGTAAATACACATAAAGCAGTAAAAGACAAAGACCTGATTGTAGATATTCAGGCACCTTCTCCCGAATCTCCGTCCATGATCATGGCTATCGAAAATTACATTAAAAAATCAAACAAATAATAGAATACGTTGATTGATTTCCCCATTGTGTGGAAGGTGTAATATCTAAATAATTTGTCTAAATCGTATGAGCAAGATGTTAACAATAGTGTAACATCTTGCTTATTTTGTATTTAAGACATAATTTTATCTGAGAATAATTGTTAATATCAATCATAATTGATAAAATTGTTGTAAAATTGCTCTACGGGCTTATGAGGAAAATTTACACGTTAGTTTTTATTTTGGTTACCATATTGTTTTCGAGCTGCGGAAAAGGTGGGGAAGGAGAGCTGGTAGGCGTATATAACAGAAAGTTTAATAATAAGAGAATACCTCGGGGAATGGTCTATATTCCTCAGGGTAAAACACTTATAGGGATGTCTGACGAAGACATTGACAATTCTCAAAGTGCGCCAAGCCGGATGACTTCATTCAGCGCATTTTATATGGATGAAACCGAGATCACAAATGCAGAGTACAGGCAATTTGTGAACTGGGTAAGAGACTCCGTAGCTTTAACATCTTTAGGCCCCAGTGGGGCACCAGCTTATTTTATCAATGCTAAAACTACCCCGGGAGGAGCAAGTCTCTCGTCTCAGAAAAATATTAACTGGAAAAAAGTAGGTAACGGTACGGCGCTATGGAGCGGTAAAACCGGTGGATTGAGCGCTAAGCTAAAAGATATGTACTACAGTGGTGATGATGCGTTACCAGGACGTAATGAATTAGACATCAGAAAGTTCAGGTACTCATATAGTATCGTTAACCTTGATCTTGCTGCGGCAGGAAGAAAAGACCCAACCAAGAAACGTAAAGATTTTATAGAGAGTTATGTAGACTCACCTGATGCTAACAATCCTAATCAGTATCCTTCGGTAAGTGTATACCCGGATACCATGGTCTGGAAGATGGATTATTCTTATTCTCAGAACGATCCGATGGTAAAATCATATTTTAATCACCCTTCTTACGATAACTATCCTGTAGTTGGGGTAACCTGGGAACAGGCTACCGCATTTTGTGTATGGCGTACGCGTTTGTATGAGCCGGTTGCCATTGCAAGAAAACTTCCTTTAAGCTCACGTCCCGAATACAGATTGCCAACAGAGGCAGAATTTGAGTATGCTGCAAGAGGTGGTCAGGTGAAAACCAAATACCCATGGGGTGGCCCTTATATTAGAAATACTAAAGGATGTATGCAGGCAAACTTTAAAGTAGGGCGTGGTAATTATGCTGATGATGGTGGTTTATACACTGTTAATGTAAAATCTTATTTCCCTAATGACTACGGATTGTACAATATGGCAGGTAATGTTGCCGAGTGGACCGTAACCGCCTATAATAATTCCGCTGCACCGCTATTGCTTGATTTTAATCCTAACTTCACTTATGTGGCTAAAGGTTCTGATAGTAAATACCTTAAACGTAAGGTAGTTAGAGGTGGTTCATGGAAAGACATAGGTTTCTTCCTTCAAAACTCAGTTGGTACTTACGAGTACCAGGATCAGGCCAGATCATATATCGGATTCAGATGTGTATCATCATTTGCAGGAACAGATATCAACTTCAAAAACTAATCAGTTAAAAAAAATCGTAAACAGAAAAATTTACATCTATATCTACATTTATCTAATTTAAAACATGGCAGCAAAAAAGAAATTTGATGTGTTACACGTAGCAATATCATGGGGAGCAAGTATCGTAATTATCGGAGCATTATTTAAAATCCTTCACCTGGGTGGAGTATGGGGAAATTATATGATCGGACTAGGCTTAGGCGTTGAGGCCTTTTTGTTCTTTCTAACAGGATTTTTCCCGCCAGCACCAGAACCAGCCTGGGATAGGGTTTATCCTGAATTAAGTGATGATTTTAGTGGTGAATTGCCAAAAGTATCTGCAAGACCGGCACCAGTTGCTGCAGCAGGTTTTTCTTCTACAGCTGCATTGGATAAAATGTTGGGTGATGCTAAAATCGGTCCTGAATTAATTGAAAGTCTGGGTAATGGCCTTCGTACTTTTGGTGAAAAAGTAGCTACGATATCAACTATTGCAGATGCAACTACGGCTACTAACGAATTTACAGGTAAAATAAAATCGGCTTCTTCAAGTTTTGATCAG
The DNA here is from genome assembly GCF_009765875.1 of Pedobacter sp. L105. Lineage (GTDB taxonomy): Bacteria > Bacteroidota > Bacteroidia > Sphingobacteriales > Sphingobacteriaceae > Pedobacter. Next base: position 1,356,410 of record NZ_LMUP01000004.1, on the reverse strand, counting down.
CTGAACGGAGCTTTTGGTAAAGCAACTGCTCAACTGGCAGAAATGGGTGCAAGCGGTGGTGATGCAAAAGCTTACCATGAGCAGGTAACAGGTCTGGCAAAAAATCTTTCTGCCCTAAATGCAGTCTATGAGCTGGAATTGCAGGATTCAAGCGTGCATTTGAAGTCGATGAACAAATTTTATCAGAACTTATCTTTAACCATGAACAATTTTAATGACTCTATGGAAGATTCAAAACAGTTCAAGGATGAAGTGGGCAAACTGGCAAAAAATCTCTCTTCGCTAAATGCGATATATGGCAACATGCTAACTGCAATGAACCAGCCACGCGTTTAACTCAGCTAAATAATTATTTTACTTAACCAGAGAGACCTATAAATAATGGCAGGAGGAAAAGAAACAACGAGGCAGAAGATGATCAATATCATGTATTTGGTATTGTTAGCTATGCTTGCGTTAAACGTATCTGATACAATTCTTAATGCGTTCAAGAATATCAATGATAGTCTTGAATCATCTAGAACTAACGTGAATACCAGTATTGATCAGCTCTTTACTGGTTTTCAAAATACAAAACTTAAAGAGGAACCTGCAAGGGCGCAGCCGATCTGGGAAAAAGCCAATGAGGCAAAAAAATACAGTGATGATCTGAATACCTATGTACTACAGCTGAAGCAGGAATTTAATACTGCTGGCGGTGGATTAAGTGCTGAAACGGGTGATTTGGTAGAAAGAGGTAACCTGGATATTGCACAGGGAATCATGATCAACCAGAAAAAGGGAGAAGTGCTCAAAGCAAAGATCAATGATACACGCGAAAAACTAATTGCTTTATTGAGTCCTGAAGACCGCAAAAATGTTTCATTCTTACTGGAAGCGAAAGATTCGGAAAAAAGTATTAGCGGTAAAAAATTATGGGAAGATATCAACTTTGGTGAGGGTACGCCTTTAACAGCCGCCAATACGGTTTTAACCAAAATCCAGGCAGATACTAAAAATGCTGAAGCTGAAGTTGTTAAAAAGTTGTTCGGGAATATGGATAAATCATTGGTTAACCTGGATCACTTTGATGCTGTTGCAGTAGCACCAACTTCTTATGTAATACAAGGGCAGCCTTATACTGCGGAGGTATTCTTAACTGCCAGTGATACTAAAGCAAGTCCGGAAATTACTGTAAACGGTAATAAATTAGCAACTAAAGATGGTAAAGGAACTTACACAGGTAGTACAGGTTCAGTAGGTGTTTTCAAATGGTCTGGAGTAGTTCGTGTAAAAAAGACAGACGGGACGTTTCAAAATTATACAACTCCAGTGCAATCTTACCAGGTGGCTAAACCATCTGCTACGGTTTCACCGGATAAAATGAATGTAATCTACGCTGGAATCCCGAATCCTTTTTCAGTTTCTGCAGCAGGTTTTCCATTGGAAAGCGTAAAAGCAAGTATCTCCGGAGGATCAATTTCAGGTTCAAACGGCAAGTTCATGGTTAATGTTGGTGCCGACCAGATTGGTAAAACAGTGAATGTAACTGTTTCTGCTAATAATGCAGGTAAAACGGTTAACATGGGTTCGCAGCAGTTCAGGGTAAAAGGTTTACCTACGCCTAAAGCTTCTATTAAAGGAAAATCTGGGGGTAATGTTGATCTGGAATGGTTAGCAAGGGCCAATACCATCGATACACAACTGGATGATTTTGTATTCGATATTAAATACAAAGTGATCAGGTTCAATACTACATTTATCAATCCAAGATCGGATGCCGTTACTATGCCTAATCCGGGCAGTTCTTTCGGCGGACAGGTAAAAGGTGCCCTGAATTCAATTAAACCAGGTGCAACAGTAATTTTCAAAGACATTGTAGTTGAAGGTCCTGATGGAAGACAAAAAAGTCTGGATGCAATAACATTTATAGCTAAATAGATTCATGATGAAACAATTTCTATACACTATTATTTTGCTGTTTTTAGGAACAGCATCTTTTGCCCAGACCCCGGTTTCGGCAGCAGGTACTCCTGTTCTTAAAAAGACAAAGATCAAAACACCTCCTAAGGATGGATTTTATGCCAGAAGAGATGTTGATAGTAGTGTAATGGTTCCTATGGCCGATGTAAGAGAGGAAGATGTATATTATTCCAAAAGGGTTTGGCGGGAAATTGATCTGCGTGATACGATCAACTCCATACTCAATGCAGATAAGTCAAAACTGATAGAAATATTGATGGATGCTGTAGCTAATGAAGAACTGACCGTTTATTCTGCCAAGGATACTGCTGCCGGAAAACTGCTGGAAGACAATGATGCTTTTAAAATCGCTCTGTCTGCTCAGGATGCCCTGAGGAGTGCAAGAGGAACCTCTGAGGGTGATGCTGATGCAACCGGTAAGATCGGAGCTCCTATTATGAAACGTTTAAGACCTGATGAGTTTATGAAATACAGGATCAAAGAAGATTGGATCCTTGACATTAAAAGATCTGTATTTGAGCCGCGTATTATAGGGATAGCACCAATGAAACTGGTAGAAGGTAACTGGCAGCCCGTGTTCTGGATCTATTATGATGACGCAAGACCACTGCTGAGCAAGTCGCGATTGATTAATCCTAACAATGATGCTTCTGTGCTTACCTATGATGATTTTTTCATCAGACGCCTGTTCTCCAGTAATATTGTAAAGGAAACCAATCCGGCTAATAAAACGATCATCGAAATCCTGGATCAGAAAGACCCTAAAGATCCGAGGAAATTGTATGAGTCTGAACGGATAAAGAAAGGTATGTCAGACTACGAACAGAGTTTGTGGGAATACTAGAAAAATAAATTAAAAGCAAAAGGCCCTGGTATTAGCGGGGCCTTTTGCTTTTAAATATCTTTTGCGCTGAAGAAGGCCAGCAGCGTTTTTACCTGGCTTTTGTTAAGTATCTTTTCCAGCTCGGCCTCCGGGGCTTCTTTGATTTTCTTTACCGACTTAAACTGTCGCAACAGTTTGTCTGCCGTAGTCTTACCAATTCCGGGAATAGCCTCCAATTCTGTTTTCAGCGTACCCTGATCCCTTTTCTTTCTGTGGAAGGTAATGCCAAAGCGGTGGGCCTCATCGCGGAGCTGCTGAATTACTTTCAGGGTTTCTGATTTCTTATCCAGATGCAGTGGATAGCTGTCACCAGGATAGTATAATTCTTCCAGACGTTTGGCAATACCGATAACCGTAACTTTTTTATCTATCCCTAATTTCTTCAGACTGGTCACAGCAGAGGATAGCTGGCCTTTACCGCCGTCAATGATGATCAGCTGAGGCAATGACTCCTCTTCTTCCAGCATTCGCTTGTATCGCCTGTAAACAGCTTCTTCCATCGTAGCGAAATCGTTGGGGCCTTCTACCGTTTTTACGTTAAAATGCCTATAATCCTTTTTTGAGGGTTTAGCATCTTTAAATACCACGATTGCAGAAACAGGGTAGGCACCCTGGAAGTTAGAGTTATCAAAACATTCGATATGTACCGGAAGCTGTGTCAGCATCAGGTCTTTCTGCATCTGTGTTAAAATACGGTCGGTACGCAGATCAGGATTTAGTTTTTCATATTGATTGAGCTTTTCACGTCTGAAGAAAAGCACATTTTTATGGGAGAGTTCCAGCAGGTTTTTCTTTTCACCCAGCTTTGGAACGGTAAATTTTAAATTTTCATCTGTTAGGGTGATCTCAAAAGGAACGATGATCTCCCTGGACGTGCTGTTAAACTTGGTTCTGAATTCGGTAATCGCAATGGTCAGCAGTTCTTCATCAGATTCATCCAGACGCTTTTTGATCTCTATGGTCTGTGTCTGAATGATACTGCCATTCATGATCTTCAGGTAATTCACAAAAGCATAACGTTCATCAGAAGCAATGCTCACTACATCTACGTTGGTAATCGAGCTGTTTACCACGGTAGACTTGCTCTGGTATTTCTCCAGCACCAGTAATTTTTTCTGGTACTGATGTGCATATTCAAAATTAAGGTCGGCTACTGCGTCTTTGATGATCTGTTTTACATCCCTGATTACATTTCCGATTTTACCATTGAGGATATCTTTGATCTCTTCAATGTTTTTGTCATAATCAGGGTGCATCTGGTAAGCCTGGCAGGGCCCTTTACAATTGCCTATCTGGTATTCCAGGCAAACCTTAAATTTCCCTGCGCTGATATTATCGTCAGTTAATGGCAGATTACAGGTACGCAGCGGGTATGTTTCTTTGATCAGGTCGAGGATGGTATGCATCATCCCTACAGAAGCATAAGGTCCAAAATAGGTAGAGCCGTCCTTTATCATTTTCCTGGTCCAGTAAATACGTGGAAAAGGTTCTTTTTTAATGATGATCCAGGGATAGGTTTTATCATCCTTGAGCATGATATTATACCTTGGCTGGTGTTTCTTGATCAGACTGTTTTCCAGCAGCCAGGCATCAATCTCTGTATCCACGATGGTAAACGTGATCTTACGGATCTTGGAAACCAGTACCCTGGTCTTGCCGTTCATCTGGTTATCCTGATTAAAATAAGAACCTACACGGTTCCTCAGGTCCTTAGCTTTCCCGATATATATAAGCGTATCTTCCTGGTCCCAGTATTGATAAACACCGGGACGGTGGGGGATATCGGTTAATGCCTGTTTGTAATCAAAAATGCTCATCTAAAACCCTAACTTCTGATCCAGTGCTGTAGTGTCTGCCTGCTGCTGCTGATATTGGTTACAATCGTAAGTGATGGATACACCGCCTTTAGGCTTTTCAAAATCGGCCTTGCTGATCTTTAATTTTGGATTAGCATATACCCTTTTCAAAAAGTCCCCGAATATAGGCATGGCGGTTTTGGCACCTTCACCCTGATTGGTGTTAATAAAATGGAATGCACGGTCTTCACAGCCTGTCCATACCCCTGCAACCAGATCAGGAGTGATTCCAACAAACCATCCGTCGGAGTTGTTTTGTGTAGTTCCGGTTTTACCTCCAACCGGGGTTTTAATACCATATTTACTGATCAGCGGATAGCCGAAACCACCGGTTACTACACCTTCCAGCATCCTCGTCATCACAAAGGCAACCTCTTCATTCATCGCCGGATGTTTCTGCGGGGTTTGTGCAAAGAGGACAACCCCATTTTTATCTTCGATCCTTAAAATATAGGTAGGCTGTGTCCATATCCCTTTATTGGCAAACACACTATAGGCGCCAACCATATCGAATACCGAAGCATCAAACGTTCCAAGGGCAATAGAAGGATAAGCGGGAACATTAGAAGTGATTCCCATTCTCTTTGCCAGGGTGGCTACTGCTGTCGGGCCAACCTGTTTCATTAAATAGGCGGCAATAAAGTTTTGTGAATAGGCCAGTGCCTTTTGCAGTGTAAGATAACCCGGAATGGTACCTCCAGATTTTGGTGTCCATGGTGTGCCTCCCGGAACATCTATGGTTACCGGCTCGTTGAGTACCTGATAACATGGTGAATAACCGTTTTCTATTGCTACAGAATAGGTAAAGGGCTTTGCTGTTGAACCTACCTGTCTGGTTCCCATTTTTACCTGGTCATATTTAAAATGCTCATAATTGATACCGCCCACCCAGGCTTTAACATAACCTGTTTTCGGGTCCATAGCCATCATTGCATTTCTGAGCAGCATTTTATAATATTTCACCGAATCAACGGGTTTCATCAGCGTATCAATATCTCCTTTCCAGGTAAAAATGCTCATGTCTGTAGGCGTATTAAAATCAGTCTTGATCTCTGCTTCTGATTTCCCTTCCAGCTGTAAAGCTTTATAACGGTCGGACCTTTTTATACCCTGTTCAATCTGCAGTTCTTTGCCTTCAAAGGGATCTCTGCCTTTCCAGCTTTTCAGGAACGTTGCCTGAAGCACTTTCATGGCTTCTTTTTGTGCAGCTTCTGCATATATCTGCATATCATAATTGATCGTGGTGATTACCCTCAATCCATCCCTGTCCAGGTCGTAAGGGCTGCCATCTGCTTTAACAATAGAACGTTCCTGGAAGATCCTCTTGATATCATTTTTAAGCACCGCCCTAAAATAAGGGGCAATTCCGTCGTTTACTGTTGCGGCACTGAATACTAGTCCGAGTGGTTTCTCTTTTTCTTCATCGAACTGTTGTTGGGTCAGCACATCTTCCTTCACCATATTGGCCATTACCGTATTACGGCGTGCCAATGATCTTTCAGGGTTACGGGTAGGAGAGTAACGGGTAATTCCTTTTTGCAGTCCTACCAGCGTAGCTGCCTGGCTAACGGTAAGCTGATCTGGGGTAGTATTAAAATATACCCTTGCCGCCGATTTGATCCCATAGGCCTGGTTCCCAAAATCCACTGTATTCAGGTACATGGTAATGATTTCTTCTTTGGTATAATTGCGTTCTAACTTTACTGCGACGATCCATTCCTGGAACTTTTGCATTACGCGTTTAAAAAAATTACGCTGACGGCCTTCTTCAGAAAATAAGTTTAAGGCAAGTTGCTGAGTAATGGTACTTGCACCCTGTTTTTTGCCGATCAGGTTATAAAAAATGATAGTAAAAGTACGTTTGAAATCAATTCCTGAGTGTTCTTTAAAACGGGTATCTTCAGTTGATATCAGTGCATTGATCACATTCGGGGAGATCTGGGAATAAGTTACATTGGAGCGGTTTTGAACAAAATAAGTACCCAATACCCTTTTATCCTCTGTAAGGATTTCTGTAGCCTGGTTACTTTTCGGATGTTCAATATCCCTGAAGGGAGGGAGTGCACCAAACAGACCGAAGCCAATAGCCACAATAAACAATGAAAAGATGATCAGTCCCCCAATGAAAAACTTCCAGAGTGTAAGGTTATATTGTTTTATCTCTGCAGCTGAAATATTTTTGGTCATTTTTAATAGTGGTTTTTGTAGAAATCTAAGTATTGAGTTAGAAGGGTCTTACTCTGGAGCTTATCGAAATTTTCCTTACTGATAATAAAGCTGGAATATATACCTGCAGGAACTTTCATGATTTGCTTTAATTGCGGAGTAATACCGTACGCATAACTTTTTGCGTCTGCAAAACTACTAAAGTTCCCAATATATATGAGTTGGTCGTTGTCAAATTCTGTTAATTGGTGCTTAAGTCCCGCATCTGCGTAATTTCCACGGTTAAACTGACCGATCCCAAAACGGGAAGAGCTCAGTGTTAAACTGGCATCTTCCACATCAATCACAAAGTAATAGATGGCAGAAGGGGCGGTACTGAATATTTTATCGGTATTAACAGCAACTACGGGGGCAGCAACTTTGGCATCCGGGGTCAGTTCTTCTTTTTTAGCCGCAGCTACTTTTTCAACAGGTGTTGCTGTTTCATTGACAACAGGCGGTACAGTATTGTCGTGAATAGGTTTTTCAAAAGCAGTAAAGAAACGTTGATCTGCGGGGTTGAAGTCGGGCAGGGCAAATCTTCTGGCTCTGAATTCATCCATATGCGCCGCAATGTAGGCCAGGTGATTCTTTACCAGCGGAGTGATGAGCTTATCATCGGGATAAGAGGTCACAATCATTTTAAAGGCAGTGACCAGGCTGTCTACCATATGAGTTCTGCCAATGGAAATTGCTTTTAAATAGTTAAGCTGAGGGTTAAGCTGGTTAGCCGGATATTGAGCAGTGGTTTGTGAAACATCGGCAATCACTTCCGGGAAAGCTTTCTTTTCATACTGGTCGAATATCAGGTTATACTTTTTGAGAACCAGAGCTTCCATTTCCGATTGTTTGGCTGAATAACCCGGGTCGAGAATGGTTTTTGCATAATTACTTGATGGAAACTGAGCCAGAAGCAGTGCCTTATACTTTGATGAATTTGCGGGATCTGATTTTTTAAAATTGAGATAAAGGCTATAATAAATGGAAGCCAGGTGATTGTTATCGGGGAAGCGGTTAAGTACCAGCTGATAAATTCTGGTAGCTTCTTCCCTGTCATCCAGTTCCTGCTGATAAAAAATAGCCATCTCGTAATAAGAATCAATGATCTTTTGATTGGAAACGATCAGCATTTCCGGTGTAAGGGGTATAGCGGACAAATACCTGTTCACCAAAGTATCAGTGCCTGCTGATTTTGAAGGCTGCTTCTGACGAAGCGGCTGGTTGCTGTCTTCCACTTTGGCGACTTGTTCGGACGTATTTTGTGAAGAAGACTTTTGGCTTTGCCGCCAGTTATCTTCTTGTTTTCTGGTACCCCATCGGGTAACGAAATCGGTATAACCTTTGCTCATGGCCGCGCTGTTATTGAAATAAAAGGCACCTTTTGGTTCAGTCGCGCTATTATTATTTTTTCCTGCATCAGGGAAAAGGTTTTCTCTGTAGGTGCCGGTATTCATGGTGTTTATTACTGCTTTTTTTGCAGTCATTTTTTTAATTCTCGCCAGACGTTCTTCGGGGCTTAGTTTCACCATCGACTGTAACGTGTCTTGCATGGCAATCGCTTCATAACGTGTGCTAATATATTCCAGGTTCCTGCTTTTTTTAATAATCTGTGCATAACCAGGATAGTTTTTAGGCATTGTATTTACCGTACTATCATAATATAACTTCGCCTGCAGGAAATTTCTAAAGCGGGAGAAATTTAAATTGGCGAGCCTTAAGTAAGAAAGTCCTTTTTGATAATTATTCTTCAGGCTTTTTCTTAAGGATAGTTTATAATATTTTTCTGCGTTGATATAATCTTCATCGCTGGCATAACTTTCCGCCACCTGGAAATAGATCTGGTCATTATATTCCAGGTTTTTATCATCCCTTAACAGGGCTAACAATTGTTTTTTCCTGTTTAACTTCTCGCCATTTAATAAACCATTAATTTTAATCCTGTTGAGATTGGCGTTGAAATACAATTCAAAACCTGCATTGCTGTTTTGAACTTTCAGGTAATTGGCCAGTGCTTTCTGTTCATTTTTCTGATGTTCATAGAGCTGCGCGAGAATATAAGTCCAGCGTATCCGGTTGCGTTTAAGCGGTGTTTCCCTGACAGCCCTTTCCAACAGCTGAATCGCGTCGTCATAACGCTCCTGGTAAATGTACATCTGGGCAATGGTGGCCAGTGGTTCGGAAGTGTTACTTTTTACCGATGGGATACTGGTATAAACGGTATCGAGTAACAGAGCTGCAGCTCGGAGATCATCCAGCTGCATCAGGCTTCTGGCTTTCCAGTTCTGAGCTGTCAATAACACCTCCGGGTTGGCCGGATAGGTTTTTGCGGTATAATCGAAAAACTCTTCGGCAATAAAATAATTGGATTTGAAATAGTTTGCCTTACCCAACAAGAGATAAGCATCATCTATATAATTACTGTAAACCTTGTCGGCAATAATAGCCTGGGCTTTAACAATGATTTTATCTAAGGCTTTATCATTTAAAGAAGGGCTAAAAACAGTTGAGGCGCTAAATTTCTCAGGATCTGTAAATACCGGCAGAATCTCATTATAATTGTCCTTATAGGTATCGTTAAGTTGTTGTCCGTAATTTTCGAGTATGACCTTAGAATTGTAGATGTAATTGTAGCGGGCAGTTAAATTTTGCATTCCTCTGCTCATTGCCGTATCTTTAGGAGTGCTGCAGGCTGCCAGGCAACATGTTCCTATGAAAAGTGAGAGTAAGCGCGTTATGAGATGGCTAGAATTCTTCAAAGATTGTAGATTGAGTCAACATTCAAATTAGATATAATATAGCAAAAATATTCTATTAATCAGCATTTTCTAACAAATATATATTTTTTTGCAAGCGTACAACTATGAGTGATCAACAAAAAGGGAAAGGTAAAAATAACTTTGCTGCATATTCGGGAATGGGTTTCCAGATGCTGGCCATCATCGGTGTATTTACATTTGCGGGATATAAAATAGATGCCCATAGAAATACCCATAAGCCCATATTTACGGCTTTGCTTGGGGTAATTGGAGTTGTGATTTCCCTGTATCAGGTAATCAAACAGTTGAGCAGCAAAGATTAACAAGTTGATTCATCTGTTAAATTTTATACTTTTGTAAAAAAAACAGTTTTGAGTCTATCCAAATTTACCCTGTATTACCTGATCTATACACTGATCCTTGCCGGGGTGGCCTATGCGCTGCCTCAATTATTTCCGCAGGTAAATTTAGTAGTTAAAAAATTCTGGCTGGTATTCTGCTTTATTGGGGGACTTACTTATATCGCTTATATCACGGCTTATTTCGGTATTAAAATGGACCCACAGGCCGGTGTAATGGCAATTATGGGGTCAATAGTTTTGAAAATGATCTTTTCTTTAGCTTTCGTGCTGATTTACAGCCTGAATAGCAAGGAAAAGGGGATAGTTTTCGCGCTCAACTTTTTTTCTCTATATTTATTGTTCAGCTTCTTTGAAATATACTCCCTGTTGTGTAACTTGCGCCACCAAAATAATAAGTAAAAATCTGCCAGTAAATGGATTGTAGCCACGTTTTTGATTTTAAAGTTAATCGGATAATTGTTGTTTTCACGCTTTTTTTAGCGTTTTTCTTTGTAACACCCTTGTTATATGCACAAGGAGACACATTGAAGACAACAAGTGCCGCACACGCCGAACCAGCGGCAGAGAAGAAATTTAACCTGGGTAAGTTTGCTTTGCATCACGTAGCTGATTCGCATAGCTGGCATGTTATAGGCGACTATACCATTGGCCTTCCTGTGCTGTTATATACACCAGGCGGACTGGTTACTTTCAGCTCTACTGAGTTTCACGGAGATGATGAAGCGAAGGTAGTTGTAGAAAAGAACGGACAACGTTTTGTGAAAAGACATGAAAAGATTTATTATGCATCTGCAACAGCCAATGAATCGGGTGAATATGCAGAAGTTGATGCAGCAGATCATGTAAAGAATGTACGTCCTTTAGACTTTTCAATCACTAAAAACGTTTGCACGCTTTTGCTTTCTGTAGTGGTTATGCTTGCTATATTCCTTAAAGTAGCCAATGGTTATAAATTAAGGGCTGGTAAATCGCCTAAGGGGTTACAGTCATGGCTGGAGCCGCTAATCTTATTTGTTCGTGATGATATCGCTAAGCCTAATTTAGGTCATAAATACGAACGTTTTATGCCTTACCTGCTGACCGTATTTTTCTTTATCTGGTTTAACAATATGCTGGGATTGATTCCTTTCCTTCCGGGAGGAGCCAATTTAACTGGAAATATTTCAATCACAGTAGTATTAGCTACTATTACTTTCCTTATCATCAATTTCAATGGTAACAAATATTACTGGAAACATATCTTTACACCTGATGTGCCATGGTGGTTATACATCGTTCTGGTACCTGTAGAGATCATCGGTATATTTACCAAGCCTATTGCATTGGCCATACGTTTATTTGCAAACATCACTGCCGGCCACATCCTGGTATTAGCACTGATTGGTCTGATCTTCGTTTTTAACTCCGTTTTTGTTTCGTTTGTATCTGTTCCATTCGCCTTATTCATTTATGGAATAGAGTTGCTGGTAGCATTTATACAAGCTTTTATATTTACCATACTATCTGCACTGTTTATTGGCATGGCGATAGAAGAACACCACTAATTAGAATTTTTAACAATTAATATATAGAATCATGATTACAGGAAGTATTGCTGCAATTGGTGCTGGATTAGCCGCTATCGGCGCAGGTATGGGTATCGGAAAAATCGGTAGCTCAGCTATGGAAGGTATTGCTCGTCAGCCAGAAGCAGCCTCTAAAATTCAAACTGCGATGTTGATCGCTGCTGCATTCGTTGAAGCAGTTGCTCTTTTCGCGGTAGTAGTTGCATTAGTGTAACTAAAAAATGGTATTGTACTTTGTAGGGTTGCTACAAAGTACATCCTTTTGTTAAAAAAAAAGATTTACATATAATATAAGAGATGGAATTATTATTACCGGAGATTGGTTTAGTTATTTTTCAGACAATAGCATTTCTATTGTTACTGTTTGTGTTAGCCAAATTTGCATGGAAACCTATTTTAGGAGCGATCAAAGAACGTGAACACACGATTGATGAAGCTTTAAATCAGGCTGAACTTGCAAAACAGGAAATGGTACGTTTAGCGGCACAGAATGAAGAGTCTATGAAAGTAGCCCGCGCAGAAAGAGATCAGATCCTGAAAGAAGCGAAAACATTAAAGGATGCAATCGTTAACGAGGCAAAACATCAGGCACATACTGAAGGCGCTAAATTAATCGAAAAAGCAAAAATTGAGATTGAAAATCAAAAGAAAGCTGCTCTGGCTGAATTGAAAAATCAGGTTTCAACATTATCAATTGAGATCGCTGAACGCGTATTACGCAGTCAGCTGTCTGACAAGGTTAAACAACAGGAGTTGGTTGCCGGCTTGTTGAAAGATGTTGAACTGAATTAATTCCAGCCACTCTAATTAAATATAACATGTCAGAAAATAAAGCAGCATCAAGATACGCCAAAGCATTAATTGACCTGGCTACGGAACAAAATTCTTTAGCAGAGATCAAAAATGATATGGTTCTTATTGAAAATGTGATTAACCAGAACAGTGAATTGGAAACAATTCTTCAGAACCCGGTTATTCCTTTGGATAAAAAATCTGCAATCTTAGATGGGATCTTCGGTAAAAGCGTTCATTCGGTAACCAGGTTATATCTGAAACTGGTTGTGAGCAAAGGCCGTTCAGCCATCTTATTTGATACCACTAAAGCTTTCATCAGACAGTATAATGTGATCAAAGGTATTGTGACTGCTGAGGTTACTTCTGCTATCACATTGACTGAGGCAAACAAAGCGGAAATCGTTGCTGTAGTTAAAAAAGAAATTGGCGCACAGGAAGTGATCATCAAAGAGAAAGTTGATGAGAAACTGATCGGTGGTTTTATTTTGAAAGTTGGCGACAGACAATTTGATGCCAGTATAGCTGGTAGTCTACATAAATTAAAGCAGGAATTAGCCCACGGTGTGGTTTAATTCATTAATCATTTACAGAATTACAAAAGAAATAATATAAAATTATGGTAGAGGTAAGACCAGACGAAGTATCGGCAATTATCAGGCAACAATTGTCGGGCTTTAAATCAGAAGCCGAACTTGAAGAAGTTGGTACCGTATTACAAGTGGGTGATGGTATTGCCCGTATTTATGGTTTAACTAAAGTTCAATCAGGTGAGCTTGTTGAATTTGAAAATGGCCTGCAAGGTATTGTTTTGAACCTTGAAGAAGATAATGTTGGTGTGGTTCTTTTAGGCCCGTCAAGCATGATCAAAGAAGGTGATACAATTAAACGTACCAAGAAAATTGCCTCTATTCAAGTTGGTGAAGGTATGTTGGGCCGTGTGGTAAACACACTGGGCGAACCTATCGATGGTAAAGGACCAATCATTGGCAAGACTTATGAAATGCCGATCGAGCGTAAAGCTCCTGGGGTAATCTTCCGTCAGCCGGTTAATGAGCCTTTGCAAACAGGTATCAAAGCTATTGATGCGATGATCCCTATCGGCCGTGGTCAGCGTGAGCTGGTTATTGGTGACCGTCAGACTGGTAAAAGTGCCGTTTGTATCGATACCATCATCAACCAAAAAGAATTTTATGATGCAGGAAATCCTGTATTATGTATATATGTTGCTTGTGGCCAGAAAGCAAGTACTGTTGCACAGGTTGTACGTACTTTAGAAGAAAACGGCGCAATGGCTTATACCGTTGTTGTTTCTGCTTCGGCTGCTGATCCTGCTCCATTACAGTTTTATGCTCCATTCTCTGGTGCAGCTATTGGTGAGTACTTCCGTGATACAGGTCGCCCCGCACTGATTGTTTATGATGATTTGTCTAAACAAGCTGTTGCTTACCGTGAGGTTTCTTTATTGTTACGTCGTCCACCGGGACGTGAGGCTTATCCTGGAGACGTGTTCTACCTGCACAGTCGTTTATTAGAGCGTGCAGCTAAGATCAACTCTAATGATGATATCGCACAGAAAATGAACGACCTTCCTGAATCTATTAGAAGCATTGTAAAAGGCGGTGGTTCATTAACAGCTCTTCCAATCATTGAAACACAAGCGGGTGACGTTTCTGCTTATATTCCAACTAACGTGATCTCGATCACTGACGGGCAGATATTCTTAGAATCTAACTTGTTCAACGCCGGTGTACGTCCAGCTATTAACGTAGGTATCTCGGTATCACGTGTAGGTGGTAATGCACAGATTAAATCAATGAAAAAAGTAGCTGGTACGTTGAAACTGGATCAGGCACAATACCGTGAATTAGAGGCTTTCTCTAAATTCGGTTCTGATTTGGATGCAGCAACTAAATCTGTTCTGGACAAAGGCGCAAGAAACGTTGAGATCTTAAAACAAGGTCAGTTCTCTCCAATGTCTGTTGAGAAACAAGTAGCGATCATCTATATTGGTACTAAAAACCTGATGCGTGCGGTTCCTGTAAATAAAATCAGAGCGTTTGAAGCTGAGTATTTACAACAACTGGAATTACGTCACCCTGAAACATTAGCTGCTTTAAAAGCTGGTAAACTGGATGATACCATCACAGGTGTATTAGAAACTGTAGCTAAAGAGCTTGCTGGTAAATACTAATTAAAAGGAAGAAGATTAAAAAGAATGGCTAATTTAAAAGAAGTAAGAATTCGTATATCATCGGTGCAGTCTACGCAGCAGATTACCAAAGCCATGAAAATGGTTTCGGCAGCAAAGCTGAAGCGTGCAACCAATGCTATTATACAGTTACGTCCGTATGCTACGAAGCTTAAAGAGATCTTAGGGAATCTTTCTGCCAACCTGGAAGGATCTTCATCCCCATACATACAGGAACGCGAACCCAATAAGGTATTGGTAGTAGTGGTTTCTTCTAACCGTGGTTTAGCAGGTGCATTCAATATGAATGTAATTAAAGCAACCAACAATCTGATTGCAGAGAAATACAGCGAGCAGTACAAAAAGGGTAATGTGAGTATCATCTCTATCGGTAAAAAATCCCAGGATTTTTACGAGAAGAGAAGTTACAATGTGATTGGAAACAATAACGCTGTTTATAACGCATTAACCTTTGAAAACGTTACAAAAATCACAGATGCCATCATGGCCGGCTTCAAAAAAGGCGACTTTGATAAAGTAGAATTGGTTTATAATGGTTTCAAGAATGCAGCGGTACAAATCCTGACTACAGAGCAATTGCTTCCATTGCCAAAAACAGTGACTACCAAAGAAGAGTCTAAACATCAGATAGATTATATTCTGGAACCTTCACAAGAGGAAATCGTTAAGGAATTAATTCCTAAGTCGATTAAGATTCAGTTATATAAAGCGGTATTGGATTCTCATGCAGCAGAACATGGTGCAAGGATGACTTCAATGGATAAAGCAACTGAAAATGCTGGTGATCTTTTAAAAGCGTTAAAACTTTCTTACAACCAGGCACGTCAGGCTGCAATTACTACAGAACTTACAGAGATTGTAAGTGGTGCCGCGGCGCTGAACGGATAATTTATCCTGTTAATTTATTGGAAGGGCTGTCTCAAAAAGACGGCCCTTTTTTTATTTTATACTATACTTGATATACACCCGTTTTTTCGGGAAGGTGGTTCTTATTTCGCTTTGTTTTCAAAAGGCTTTGGGAGGTCATTGATAGGTCTTTGGAAAGGGGTTGGTTTATCCCCGGGATAAACCAACCCCTTTCCAAAGACCTGTCAACAACTTTAGACGATCTGTTCAAGTCAAAATCAAAATAAAACCAGATCCGTTTACCTTTGCTGAAAATCTCTATTTTTGTTAAAAGATCTTCCTATGACTAAAAACATTCTTTTTATAGCTGTGGCTTTTTTACTTCCCCTTGGTGTAGTTGCACAGTTAAGTCCAACTGCCCAGGCAGCAAGAGACTATACCATTGCAGTAGCCTGGCAGCAGCGTTCGGGCGAATACAGGGCTCTTTCTTTCCAGGCTTATAACTT
Organism: Pedobacter sp. L105; assembly: GCF_009765875.1. GTDB lineage: Bacteria > Bacteroidota > Bacteroidia > Sphingobacteriales > Sphingobacteriaceae > Pedobacter. The sequence continues at coordinate 1,340,465 of NZ_LMUP01000004.1, read as the reverse complement.
TGCCAGGCTTTCATTAAAAGAACGGTTAAAAACCCCGGGATCGTCAAAACCCAATTGTGTGGTAGTGGATATTGACGAGACTATCCTTGACAATTCTGCTTTCCAGGGACATGAGATCAAAAAGGGGGTTTCATTTGAGCCGAAGGACTGGACAGAGTGGACTAAACTGGCAGCGGCCGATACCGTACCCGGAGCGCTGGAGTTTTTAAAATATGCAGCCTCCCAGCAGGTGGAAACGTTTTATATTACCAACCGTGATGCGGCCGACTATAAAGGGACCTTACTTAATTTACAGCGTTTTGGTTTTCCTTTTGCTGATGAAACACACCTGGTGGTAAAGACCTCCGGCTCTGATAAAGAACCGCGCAGACAGCAGGTATTGGCGAAATATAATATACTCTTACTTTGCGGGGATAACCTCAGTGATTTTTCCAATGTCTTTTACAGGGAAGGAAAAAATGTAACCGAAGAAGTGAATAAGGCGAAACTGGAATTTGGGACGCACTTTATTGTGTTACCTAATCCAATGTATGGCGATTGGGAGAAACTGCTTTATAAAGAGGGAAAAGCTGATGAACAAGAAAAGGCGAGAGAACGTCTTGACGGGCTAAAAGGATATTAAAAGAAATAATCTCTGATAACATGCTTTTATTGTTGAAATAATATTAATTTTGCTCACGAATTTAAACATAAGAAAATGGAGCCAACGTCAGAACATAACACTAAAAGCATGCAAAAGGCAAATGAAACGTCAATATATGTCCAAATAATTATTGGTGTATTGGTGGCTCTCGTAGGTGTTTTTCTTCGTTTTGCATTTGACTCGTCAATGTTATCCTTAGTATCATGGATTATTTTATTTGTCGGTGCAATCATCAGCATCAGAGCGGTATTCAAAATATTAGACTCGTCTAACTAAAAATATTTTTAGAAAGCCCTTCGATAGTTTTATCGAAGGGCTTTTTTGTACCCGCTATTTTAATCTTTTCTGGTTGTCTTTAGCAAAAGCATCCCATCCGGAATAAGACTTGCCTGTACCGGCAGAAGATACCCTTTGGAAAGAATGGCAAACTGCTACCGCCAGCCCATCAGTTGCATCCAGAAACTCAGGTGTTTCCTTGAAATTTAATAAGCGCTGCAGCATAGCAGCAACCTGCTCTTTTCCTGCGCTACCATTACCTGTAATAGATTGTTTAATCTTCCTTGGCGCATATTCCGTGATCGGAACGTCTCTCGATAATGCAGCCGCCATGGCAATTCCCTGTGCCCGGCCTAATTTTAGCATTACCTGTATATTTTTTCCATAGAAAGGCGCTTCCAATGCCATTACATCCGGTTTATACTCATCTACCAACCCAACTGTTTTTGAAAAGATCCGTTGTAATTTTAAAAAATGGTCGTCTAAATGGTCCATCTTTACTACACCCATGGCAATCAGCTCTATTTTACTTCCCCGCTCCAAGATCACCCCGTATCCCATTACGGCAGTACCCGGGTCAATGCCCATGATCACACGTTCCTTTTTTCCAACCAACATAGAACAATATTAAGCATATTTGCATGAAATAAAAGAAACGATAAATTGATAGCTAAATATAAAGGTATATTTTCCAATGTGCTAAAGGTGACGATAGTCCTTTTTGCATTCTGGTTTATCTACAAAAAGCTAACTTCCAATACCAATTTAAAAGACTTCAGGTACGTTTTATCCGGTATTCCGCGTATGCAGACTATCGCGGTGATCTCTTTGGTTTTTTTTCTGATGCTGGTGAACTGGGGGCTGGAAGCCGTAAAATGGAAGCGGCTGATCAGGCAGGTGGAACAGCTCACGCTCTGGCGGTCTATAGAATCTGTTTTCTGTGGTCTTACCTGGGCGGTGTTCACTCCAAACAGGATTGGTGAATATGGAGGAAGGGTGTTTTTTCTGTCTCCAAAACGAAGGGTAATAGGCATCGTAGCCATGGCTGTGGGAAATATCGGCCAGATGGTGCTGACCAATATTTTTGGCGCTATTTCTCTTTGTATATTTATTTACAGGTACGTTCATCTGGATTACCGGCTGAATTATGCCGTAATGGCCCTGGCGGCCATGTTCTGTCTGTTTTTTCTGATTTTCTTCTTTAACATCCAATGGTTAAACGGCTTGCTGCTTTCCATGCGTTTTACCAGGAAGTATAAAAAATTCTATAGCATCCTGGGGCGGTACCAGAAAAAGGAACTGCTCAAAATATTATTACTCTGCCTGGCACGTTATGTGGTCTTCAGCACCCAGTATTTTATCATGTTTTACTGGCTGGTAGCAGATATACATTACCTGGATATCCTGATGATGGTCTGCATTTTGTTTTTTGTGCAATCCACTTTACCTTCCCTTGATTTGTTTGATATTGGTGTAAGAAGTGTAACCGCGTCTTATTTTTTTAGCTTTGTGACCAAACAGGATGTTGCCGTGATTGCATGTACTGCAAGCATCTGGCTCATTAATATTATTATTCCTGCTATATTGGGCTCATATTTTGTTTTTAAATTAAATTTCTTTGGAAATATTCATCGTCGTTAGTTATCTGTCTGCATTTTTAACCCTCGTTTATCTGTTTGTTGTTTTTGGTTTTATCCGTGGATGGCATAAACTGGTACCCTTTTTATATAAAGAGACCAAAGGCACTACTGCTGTTTCGATCATTATAGCAGCAAGAAATGAGGCCGATGGTATCCATCGTACTATTGAAGCCCTGCTGGCACAGGATTATGATAAAACACTAACGGAGATTATCTTTATTGATGACCATTCTACAGATAACACCGCCAGGATCATCAGTTCTTATGCCGCTGAGGGGATCAAACTGATTTCACTGAAAGAAGATAAAGCTTTAAATTCATATAAGAAAAAGGCTATTCAGACAGCTATAGGGCAGTGTGAAGGTAGTTTGATCATTACTACAGATGCTGATTGCAGAATGGGGACAAAGTGGCTTAAAACGATTGTAGCCTTCTATGAAGAGAAGCAGTATAAGATGATCTCTTCGCCCGTGGCATACGATGAGGAAAAGAGTTTTTTTGAAAGGGCACAATCCCTTGAATTTCTTTATCTGATTGGTTTAGGCGCTTCCACCATTGGCAATAAACAGCCCTCTACTTGTAATGGGGCAAATTTAGCCTATGAGCGCGCTGCTTTTTATGAAGTGGGCGGATTCCAGGGAATAGATGACCTGGCCTCCGGAGATGATGAATTATTGCTGCATAAAATGGCCGCCAGGTACAATAACCACATCGGCTTTTTGAAAAATACAGACGCACTCGTTTATACACATGCTAAACCTAACCTAAAAGAGTTTCTGCAGCAGCGCAAACGATGGGCCTCAAAAAGTACGCGTTATAAAAACAAATCCATCATTGTGCTGGGTGTATTCATCTGGTTCTTCAATTTGAGTATCCTGCTGAACCTGGTTGCCGGTATCTTTTTTATAGGTTATCTTAAAATCGTTTTTGCACAGCTGATACTTAAGATTTTTGCAGAATTTGTATTCCTAACCGATGTCACCAAATTTGCTAAAAGAAGAAGCCTGCTGGTCTTGCTGCCCTTTTTGAATGTGCTGCATGTGCTTTATATTATTTATATTGGGGTGGCTGGAAATTCGGGGAAATATAACTGGAAGGACAGAATGGTTAAATAATGGAAAGAAGCGACAGTCCTGCAAAAAGAATATGGGTTAGGTTTAAAAAAAATAAACCTGCCTTCGGAGGCTTGTTATTCATTATTGTAATGCTAATGATGGGTATTTTGGGATACCTGATCACGCCCGACCAAACACCCATGGCCAATACCATGCACCTGCAGTTAAGCAATAAAAAACCAGGACGCAGTTTCACTTTTTTTATCATCAGCGTTAATCCTAACATCAGCAAAGTTAATCTACTGGAGAAAATGCTTTACGGACAGGAAGCAAATTTCAAAAGTATTCCCATAACCGGCTATAAAATTGCTGGCAATCGTATCATCACAAAAGAATACATAGGGGATGATGAAGAAGCAACAGAGAGCAATAGCTACCTTATCAAAGGGAGTTCAAAAGAATTTCTTCACCAGCATGTTTACCAGCAGACTTTCTGGCTCGGAACAGACGGATATGGAAGGGATCTGCTCAGCCGTTTGATCCTGGGTATCCGCGTATCACTTTCTGTAGGTTTGCTTGCCGTTATCATTTCTATGAGCATAGGCTTGAGCTTAGGCGCCATGGCCGGATACTTTGGGGGAATGACCGATTCCGTGATCGGCTGGTTCATGAACGTGATCTGGTCGCTGCCTTCTTTACTCCTGGTTATAGCCATCTCTTTTGCCCTGGGCAAAGGGTTCTGGCAGATATTTATTGCTGTAGGCTTATCCACCTGGGTAGATGTGGCCCGTTTGGTACGCGGGCAGGTGATGGCCATCAAAGAAGCTGAATTTGTAGAAGCTGCTAAAGCATTGGGTTTTTCTTCCTCCCGGATATTGATCAGGCATATTCTGCCTAACATTGCCGGGCCGGTACTGGTGATCGCCTCCGCAAATTTTGCTGCCGCTATCCTGCTTGAAACCGGGCTGAGCTTTCTGGGGTTTGGTGCCCAGCCGCCAATGCCCAGCTGGGGAACCATGATCAAAGAAAATTATGGTTATATCGTTATGGATGCTGCCTACCTGGCCATTTTGCCCGGAATGGCTATTATGCTTACTGTTTATGCTTTTAATTTAATGGCCATCGGGCTGCGTGATGCCTTTGATGTAAAATCCCGGGATATCACAGTTTAATATTTTTTTTAACTTTACGGAATGCTATTAAATTGTTTTCAACTTGAATTTATTGAAGCAGGCTGTGATGAGGCAGGAAGAGGCTGTCTGGCCGGACCTGTATACGCGGCCGCGGTAATTCTGCCTCCCGATTTTATTGCGGGAGAGCTGGATGATTCGAAAAAACTGACGCATAAACAGCGTGTTTCCTTAAGACAGATCATTGAAAGGGAAGCTGTGGCCTGGGCTGTGGCTTCAGTAGATAACAATGAGATCGATGAAATCAATATCCTGAATGCGTCTTTCCTGGCTATGCACCGGGCGATAGCCAAGTTAGCTGTTCAGCCCCGTTACTTAAGTATAGATGGAAACCGTTTTAAAGCTTATCCGGATATCCCGCATAGCTGTATCATCAAGGGTGACGGGAAATACCTGAACATTGCTGCAGCCTCTATACTGGCCAAAACACATCGGGATGAATTTATGGACAACCTGGCTGATGAATATCCTGTTTATCAGTGGAAGCAAAATAAAGGTTACCCAACTAAAGTGCACCGTTCGGCAGCTTTATTTCACGGCTTAACACCATACCACCGTAAAACTTTCTCTATAAGTGATCCTGATCTAATTCTCGTTTCAGATAATGAGCTATAATTTGTATTTTCACCTTATTGAAAGCGTTAATACTCAGCAACCGTGTTCCCTTTCCACCCAACAGCGGCTATCCTATTGTAGTTTATAACACAATAAAAGGACTGCTAAATTTGGGTGTAGATATTACTTTGTTCAGTATTAACACCCACAGGCACCGTGTAGACGTAGATGATATTTATGATCCCGTTTTTGAACGTATCAAATTTTACTCTTTTGATATAGATACAGAGGTTAATTTATGGGGCGCTTTTTTCAATATCTTCTCTAACGAGTCTTATAATGTTTCCCGCTTTTATGATAGCCGGGCGGCAGAAATGCTCGAAAATATTCTTCATGAAAGTGAATTTGACATTATTCAGTTTGAAGGATTGTTTGTTGTCCCTTACCTGGAAGTCATTAAACGTAACAGTGAAGCCAAACTGATTTACCGCGCACATAATATAGTTTTTGATGTATGGGAACGCCTGGCGGCTTCTGAGCGCTTTACACCCAGGCGCAGGTATCTTCAGTTCCTGGCGCGCAGGTTAAAGGTTTATGAAACAGATCAGCTGAACCGCTTCCACCAGATCTTTGCTATCAGTGAGCCCGATCGTCAGAATATCCTTCATTTTGGATGTGAAACCTGTCTGGATGTTTTTCCTGTAGCGCTGGATTTCGAAAAGTATGTGATTGATACCAAAAAAACAAGTTTCCCTACACTATTCCACATTGGGGCGATGGACTGGAGGCCAAATAAAGAAGGACTGGAATGGTTTATCGATGAGATCTGGCCTGATATAGAAAAATTAAACAGTGAACTCCGGTTTTACATCGCCGGTAAAAGTATGCAGCAGCACTTTTACGATTATGATTCTGATAACCTGGTGGTAGAAGGGGAGGTGGTTGATGCCGTTGAGTTTATGAATTCCAAGGCCATTATGATTGTACCCTTACTTTCCGGGAGCGGTATGCGGGTAAAGATCCTGGAGGGAATGGCCATGAAAAAATGTGTGATTGCTACCACTTACGCAGCTGAAGGACTTAACTATGAAAACGGGAAAGATATCCTGATTGCTGATACAGCAGATGAGTTTTACCGCTGTATCCTGCAGTGTGTCACCCATCCTAACCGCTGGAGGGAAATAGGAGAGAATGCACGTAAAACGGTTGAGCGCGACCATGATCTGCTATCCATTTCGAAACGCATGCTGAATGTGTATCACCGATTAGTAAATGGATAATATTTATGTACTTTTGCTCACAATTTTTAAGAGCAACAGCAAATGAAGAATACCGCACTAACAGATAAACACATTTCATTGGGAGCCAAAATGGTTCCATTTGCAGGATACAATATGCCCGTTCAGTACGAAGGCATCAATGCAGAACATGCCACCGTCAGAAAAGCCGTAGGCGTTTTTGATGTGAGCCATATGGGAGAATTTATTCTTAAAGGTGAAAATGCACTGGACCTGATCCAACGTGTGATCAGTAATGATGCTTCAAAATTATATGATGGTAAAGTTCAATATGCTTATCTTCCTAACGAAGATGGCGGTATTGTAGATGATTTACTGGTTTACCGCATCGATGAAAAAAGCTATATGCTGGTAGTAAATGCTTCCAACATAGAGAAAGACTGGAACTGGATACAGAAATTCAATACCCAAGATGTTGAAATGCATAATATCTCTGATAAAACTTCATTGTTAGCTGTTCAGGGGCCAAAAGCTGCTGAAGCACTGCAAGGCTTAACAGATATCGATCTGGCCTCTATGGAGTATTATACTTTTACCAAAGGCACCTTTGCCGGTGTAGAAAATGTTATAGTTTCTGCTACAGGTTATACCGGTGCAGGAGGTTTTGAGATCTATTGCGACAATGAACATGCTGCTAAAGTTTGGGATGCCATCTTTGAAGCAGGAGCACCTTTTAATATCAAACCTATTGGTTTAGGCGCAAGGGATACTTTACGTTTGGAAATGGGTTTCTGTTTATATGGAAATGATATTGATGATACTACGTCACCAATAGAAGCCGGTTTAGGCTGGGTTACCAAATTCACCAAAACATTTACCAATTCTGCTGCTTTGCTTGCTGAAAAGGAAGCCGGTGTGAAACGCAGACTGATCGGTTTTGAAATGATAGACCGTGGTATTCCGCGTCATGATTATGAGATCGTTGATGAAGCAGGAAATGTAATTGGAAAAGTAACTTCAGGTACACAATCGCCTTCTTTACAGAAGGCCATTGGAATGGGTTACGTAGCCAAAGAAAATGCCAAAGAAGGAGCTGATATCTATATCAGTATCCGTAACAATAACATTAAAGCCAAAGTAGTAAAATTCCCTTTTTATAAATAACCTGCCGCGTCCCCTGATATGCCAAGAAAGATAGAAGTTTGTTTAAGTCCCGCGCTGATTGATTTGTATGCTATTGAAGATAGCATTGTAGTGGTGATTGATATTTTGAGGGCAACTTCATCTATCGTTTATGGAATAGATAACGGGGCAAAGGCAATTATCCCTGTAGCACAGGTAGAAGACTGCCTGGCTTATGCAGGTTGTGGTTATTTACTGGCAGCTGAACGAAATGGGGAAGTAGTCGAAGGATATGATTTCGGCAATTCCCCATTTTCTTATACTGCCGAAAAGGTTAAAGACAAAACAGTAGTGCTCACCACTACTAATGGTACCAAAGCTTTGCATCTGGCCAGAAGCAGGGCAAGCCAGGTAGTGATCGGTTCTTTTCTGAACTTGCAGTCGCTGTGCGATTGGTTAAGTGCACAGGAAAAAGATGTATTGCTGTTATGCGCAGGATGGAAAGATCAGCCCAACCTGGAGGATACGATCTTTGCTGGTGCGGTGATCAGGGAAATACATTCCAGCTTTACTGAATTCGATGATGCAGGTGTTGCAGCACAGGATTTATACGCATTGGCTAAAGATGACCTGAGAGCTTATGTAGGTAAATCTTCTCATAGCAAACGTATGGAAGCCCTGAATATTGAAGAAGATATTGTTTTCTGTTTACAGCTAAATGTCTGCACGGCTATCCCTGTGCTGGAAGGAGATGAACTCGTGGCTTTAAAAAAAGATCTTTAAGACTGTTCTGTCAGCAACTTCGTTATTTTCTCGTTGTGTTTAATGGTTTTCAGCGTTTCTTCGTAGGCCAGCCAATAGATCGTTTCTGCTTTTTTCATATCGAAAGTACTGATCTCTCCCATACCATGAGGTTCAATCAATACATCACAGAAAGCAGCTTTTTGTTCCATATCCTTATTGGTGGTCATCAAGGTAGCCCTGTTAACCAGTGAACCAATGCTCGGAATGCTTTTGATAGGTTTCAAATGGTTACAGGCAGAACCAATAATAAAATCACAGTCTTTTAACAGCGGCTCCACAGGAAAGTTATTCAGTATTCCTCCGTCCATATACATCTGATCGCCAATCATAATCGGCCTGAATATCCCGGGAAGGCAACAGGAGGCCTGGATAGCTTTAATTAGTGGACCCTGGGTAAAATATTCGAGTTTGCCTTCGCTGAAGTTGGTCACAGCAATAGTTAGCGGAATTTTTAAAGCCTCTATCCTGTCATCAGGAAAGTAATTTTTCAGTAACTGTGAAGTGTGTTCAATACCAATTAATCCGAGGGAACCGACAGCAGGACGTATAAAGCGCAGTAAACTTGTTTTGATAAAGATCTCCAAGGCTTCTTCGGGATCTATTCCTGCGGCATAAAAGGCACCTACAATAGAGCCGGCGCTTGTTCCGCTAATGTGGCTGAATTTTATTCCGGCATTAATGAGTGCTTTTAGCACACCCAAATGTGCAATTCCCCTGATCCCACCACCAGACAGTACAATTCCTACTTTCGCCATAACTTACTTATTATTGGTTTTGGGTTTATATTTTGCGCCACTCAGTATCTTTTGTGCATCCTGTTCTGCCATTAGTTCCTGCAGGGTAACCTTTGGATTTTCGGCCATGTATTTTCTCACCATCTGCCAGCCTATCCAAACGCCAAGCTTGGGGGCCGATTCATTTTTTAGCCCTATACCGGGAGTGAAGGGAGCTTCCGTCAGGTACATCTGTATTTTCTGGTAGTCGGTTTCAAAAAGCAGGTTGTTCTCCATAAAATATGCCCAGATGTCTCCTTCAAAAGTTTTACACCAGGTGAGCTGTTTATCAGTATATCCTATTTTTATAGAATCCGGTAGTTTATCATCTAATACTTTATCCATGAAGTACAGGATCTTTCCGTTTTCTACCATTTTTGAAAGCAGTGAATGGTTATCATCTTTTTGAGGGAACAGTTGTTCCCTGGCAAATGTTTCGGTTACTCTTGGAACAATATACTGAGGTGTAAACCTTCTGGACAGATACAAGGGTACGCTTTCCACAATGGCCCTGTAAAACCTGCTGTTTTTTCCCAAGAACATATCCAGTCCTATGCCCATATAGTTATCTCCAATAGGCATCTGGACCGAAAAACCAGAAACAAAGGCGATGAACTGAGGTACTTTAACCTCCGGATAGTAGTATTTGATATACTTAAAGGTTTGGCTAAGATCTTTTTCTATGGAACGCATATCCCGGAACACGCTATCAGCATCATGGTTTAAGTCCGAATAGGCCTGATCTTTATATAAAGTAGCCAGGATCTGCGGTCCGTTATAAGTTTGATCGCCCACCATTCTGTGGATATAATCGCCATAGAAATAAGGATATTTTTTTTGAAGAAAAAGATCTGTTTCGGGAATGCTTTTATGCTTTCCTGCAAATAGATCCTTGTCAAACCGTTCAATTTTTATATCTACCTGGATGTTGTCTACATTGGGCTTATTCCCCTGCTTGCAGGAAATAAATGTAAGTACACACAGAAAAATTAGATAAATTTGGGAATGTTTTACGTTATAGGTCATTAACAGCAAATATAAACAGATCAGGGATGAAACCTATATCAGTTTGTAACTTACAAAAAGTAATACTCAACTGGTGCAAGCTTCACAACCTTTTACCGCCGAAAGCCGGCCGACAAACAGTAAAACACGGATTACTTATATCAATCGAATACTTATGAAAAAATTATATATAGGACTGCTACTTTCCATTTTAACTACTACAGCCTTTGCACAATTTGGGGCGGGACCTGATTATGGCTTTAGATTAGGCTTAATGGCTAATCCAACTATAGGCTGGGTAAAACCGGAAAGCGGTACCAGCAATGGAGCTAATTTGGGATTTTCCTATGGTTTAATGGCAGATTTCAATTTTACCAGAAATTATAGTTTTTCTACGGGACTGAGCATTACTACAATTAATGGAAAAAGTACTGAAATTAATCCAAGTCCTTTTTATGATGCGGTTACTTATCCAAATCCTACACCCTATGATTTGAAGTATATGTTGCAGTACATAGAGATTCCATTAACCTTAAAACTAAAGACAGAGAAAATTGGGCTGATCAAATGGTACGGTCAGTTTGGTCTTTCCAATGGCTTCCTAACCAGTGCAAAGGAAGACGTTTCGGTTAATGAGAAAAGTATTGTACAGGATGCACACGTCACTAAAAATATTAATTTTTACCGCGCTGGTTTAATTATTGGCGGCGGACTGGAATACGATGTGGCAAGAAGTACCAGTGTCACTACAGGATTAACGTATAATAACGGGTTCACTAATATTTCCAGTAACTCTAACAGTAGCGTACGTAATCATTATATAGCCATAAATTTCGGGGTTTTCTTTTAACAGGACATGAAGATATCATTAGCGCAACTCAATTACCATATTGGGAATTTTGAAAGTAATACAAAAAAGATCATAGAACATATTGCACTGGCAAAAGCCGAAGGGGCCGACCTGGTTGTTTTTGCCGAGCTGGCAGTTTGCGGATATCCTCCGCGCGATTTTCTGGAATTTGATGAGTTTATTTCGCTTTGCGAAGAAGCCGCTGTACAGATCGCTGAACATTGTATGGGCATTGCCTGTATCATTGGTCTGCCGGTCAGAAATGATTTCATTGCAGGTAAAGACCTGTACAACGGGGCTTATTTTATAGAAGAAGGACAGGTAAAGGCAGTTATCAGAAAGGCTCTGCTGCCCAATTACGATGTTTTCGACGAATACCGTTATTTCGAGCCGGCTACCCAGTTTGAGTGTATAGATTTTAAAGGCACCCGTATCGCATTAACAATCTGTGAGGATCTGTGGAATATCAATAATAATCCGTTATATGTTTCCAATCCTATGGATGTGCTGATCACTCAGGAACCTGATGTGATGATCAATATTGCAGCTTCTCCGTTTTCTTATCAGCATGATGACGAACGTTTGGCCGTGTTGTCCGGGAATGCTAAAAAATACAAGCTTCCACTCTTGTATGTAAACCAGATAGGTGCACAGACAGAGATCATCTTTGATGGCGGTTCTATGGTATTTGATCAGCAGGGTAACCTCCTGGATGAAATGCCTTATTTTAAGGAGCATTTAAGGACGTATACGTTAACCGGACGCAATATTGAAGGTTATTCTCCAATCGAGCATGTTATAGTGCCTGATATTGAGCAAATCCATGATGCACTGGTGATGGGAATCAAAGATTATTTCAGTAAATCAGGTTTTTCAAAAGCAGTGCTGGGTTTATCTGGCGGTATAGATTCTGCTATTGTATGTGCACTGGCCTGCCGTGCCCTTGGCCCGGAGAATGTAATGGCGGTATTAATGCCTTCAAAATATTCTTCAGACCATTCCATTAAGGATGCCATGGACCTGGTAGAAAATTTTGGCTGTAAACATGAAATCATAGCGATTAAGGAAGCAGCCGATGCTTTTGATAGTATGCTGGCGAATGCTTTTAATGGTCTTGCTTTTAACCTGACGGAGGAGAATATCCAGGCAAGAACCCGTGGGATCGTTGTTATGGCGATGTCCAATAAGTTTGGCTATATTCTGCTGAATACGTCTAATAAGAGTGAATGTGCTGTAGGTTATGGAACTTTATATGGAGATATGTGCGGGGCGATAGGCGTGATTGGAGATGTATATAAAACACAGATCTATGAACTAGCACATTATATCAATAAGGATGGCGAGGTTATTCCTGAAAATACGATCGTTAAGCCGCCTTCTGCGGAGCTAAGACCTGGTCAGAAGGATTCTGATTCCCTGCCTGATTATGATACGCTGGATGCTATCTTATATCAGTTTATTGAGCTGAAGAAAAGTTCAAGGGATATTATTGCCCTGGGTTATGAAGAAACTTTGGTTCGCAGGATTATCAAAATGGTAAATGCGGCTGAGTTTAAACGTTACCAGACTCCTCCAATTCTTCGTGTTTCTCCAAAAGCTTTTGGTATGGGACGCAGGATGCCGATTGTTGGAAAGTACCTGGCTTAGATTTTTTTTTCTAAAGATCATCCAGCCTGGAAAAGGATATACCTCTTTTCTGACTGCGCCCCTTTGAAGGAAGGGCCAATGTCAGAAAAGAGGTATATCCTTTTCTAAGAGAAATTCTCAGGTTTTTCCACCAGCAGGGTGCTTACCTTTCATTTTTATTAGTTCCTGAAATTTTAGTCAATTCTCTCTCGAAATCACTTTCAAAACTGTTGTCTTGTATGATGCGGAATTTATCATATTCTTTTTCAGCCAGCTGTAAGGCTACATCATGTTTTATTTTTCCTGCATCTTTTAATACCTGGTATTCGTTAAATTGTAAAAAAGCATCTAACTTTTGAATCCAGTTTTCCATTTTCATAGGAATCTGCCGTGCAGCCTGGTTCTCTGCATAGTCTAAATACATACTTACAATTCGTTCCAGATCTTTAATCTCTTTTTCTATCAGGTAGTTTTTCGCAGTACCGATATCACCTTTTAATATCTTGCCATCTGGTGCATTTTTAAACGTTTGCAATCCCATATTTGGCTGGGTAGCATCTGCTCTTTCAGCAATGATCTGTGCTGCTGTTTTGCCTGATATTGCGTAATGTAATTTGTTCTGAACTGTTTTGAAGAATGTCTGAGTAATTTCGGCATCCTTTAGATAGTCAATGCTGCACTGTTCGTATATATCAGTTATTTTTAAGTAAAATCTACGTTCACTGGCGCGGATCTCACGAATACGCTGTAAGAGTTCATCAAAGTAATCTTTGCCAAACTTCTTTCCTTGTTTTAAACGCTCATCATCAAGTACAAAACCTTTGATGATAAATTCACGAAGTAATTTTGTTGCCCAAATGCGGAATTGGGTAGCTTGAAAGCTGTTTACCCGATAGCCAACAGCTATAATCGCATCTAAACTATAGAACTTTGTTTTATAATTTTTGCCGTCACTGGCAGTTGTCGAGGATTCCTCGATAACTGAATTTTGATCTAATTCACCCTCGGCAAATATTCTTTTAAGATGCAAGGAAATATTATCGACAGAACAGCCATATAGTTCACTCATTCTTTTTTGAGTGAGCCAGAAAGTCTCATCATTAAAAATAACTTGTATTTTTACATTTCCTTTTGGTGAACTATAAAATATGATGTCTGAATATTGTTGTGAATTGTCGTTTTCCATTACTGATTTAATCTCGGATTATCTGCTAAATAATTCTAGTGAACCTCTAAGGCAACACGTTTCAAATCTATGTATTATCTTTTAAATTAAAAAATAAATTTTATAATGAATTTTAATTCTTAATTGTTTTCTTTTTGATGAAAGTTTTATACGGAATCAGTAATGCTAATGCAATTCCTACAATGCTCAACAACTGAGCAATAAGATCACCTCCCTTTACATAAGTTGTTAACTGATCATTCAGGTTAATATCCATTTTCAAGGCGTCACGTGTCCACCAGGTTGATCTTTTGATGATATCTCCACGTTCATTGATAAAACCAGAGATACCTGTATTGGCAGATCTTACTACCCATCTTCTGGTTTCTATCGCACGTAGTTTAGCGTATAAAAAATGCTGGTCTTTACCGGTAGTATTTCCCCACCAGCCATCATTGGTGATGATTGCGATAAACTGAGCGCCATTCTTTACCGACTCGCCAATCCAGCCGCCCCACAAGGATTCGTAACAGATCACAGGAGCTACACCAACACCGTTTTGAGAATAAAAAACGCCGGGATGATCCTGCCATCCCCAGCCAGAAACTGTTCCTCCTAAACCGGAAAATACCGGAGCGAGGAAAGATAAGGCTCTCGGAAAAGGCATCTTTTCTACGCCTGGAACCAGTTTTGATTTATGATAGAATTGTACGTTGGCCGAATTCTCTACCTGCATCGCAGAGTTGAAATTGTCATAGTACATTTTACTGTTTTCGTCATACTTGGCTGAAAGTGTGAGTTTCTCATTGTACCACTTTAAACTTTCGATACCGGTGATCACTGAGCCATTTTTGTATTTGTTCAGGAAGCTCTGCACATCCATAAACTCAGGGGTGGTACGTACACTTTCTTCAGTCGCATAACTGGGTATAGCTGTTTCAGGCCAGATAAAATACTCTGTATTGGGTTGTGCTACGGAATCGGATAATTTTGTCAGTGTTTTTAACTGGTTCATGGTAGAGATACCGCCCATCTTTTCATAGGGATCGATATTAGGCTGTACCACAACTACATTAACCGGCATCACTTTTTCGGTATATCCATAATACTTGATCAGGGAAATACCTGTCGGGATAATGAGAAATAACAACCAGGCCAGTGCAGGCCTGATCTTTGGGTATCCTGTTTTTGACCGGTAGCTTTTGTAAGCTTCAAAAGCAAGGATATTGCTAACCATGATCCATACAGAACCGCCATATACGCCGGTAACTTCATACCATTGCGCCAGCTGATGCATTCCGGCCAAACCATTGCCCAAACTCATCCAGGGGAACGCCAGGTCCCAGGTAGCGTGTAAATATTCCATTCCAACCCAAAAACTTACCAATGCGAGGTAAGAAAGGCCTTTACTTCGGGTAAATAACTTAAACCTATAATGCAGCCAGAAAGCGAAAGTCATTAACAAAGCACCTAGTCCGTAGGGGATAAGGGATATTAAAAATGCGACAACTGGACTATTGAAAGCACTGATTGCGTTGTATACCCAATAGATACAGGCTGTATTCCAAACCAGGAACGTTAAGCCTGAAGTCAGAAATACCTTTTTGCCGGTTTTCTTTTCTCCCTTCAGGATGATCTCGTCCAGTGCAATGAACAAAGGAACAAGGCCGATCAGTAAGATTGGGGCTGTAATAATATGTGGAGGCCAGGCCAGCCATAACAGGAATGCACTTAATAAGGCAAGTAGCAGGGGGTGTTTAAATTTCATCTAAGGGGTTGTGGAACTAGAAACTATCTAATATATCGGCTTTTTTTGCCTCGTACTCGTCCTGGGTAATCAGCTGTTTATCGTAGAGCGTTTTTAGCTTTCTTAATTTAAGCGTGGTTTCATCTTCCTGTTCTTCAAGGGGTGCCGGGGCAGGAGGGATGTAAACTGGTGCGGCAGGAATTTCTTCAGCTTTGATTTCCTCAACCGGGATTTCGATGGTAGCTGTAGCTACAGGCTGTTGCTGCGCCCTTTTATCTTCCAGCTCATCTTGTCTCAGTTGCTCTTTGTACCCTTCCAGCTGCTCGTAGGCTGCCTGGTATAATTTGCGCGCTTGTACCTTTGGAATATATTCAGTAATAATATTTTCACCGTGCTGCGGTACGCAGATAAACTTAGAACCAAACAGTTCTTCCTTAAAGGAGATCTCCTTGATGCTTTTCCAGGAAATGTCTTTAAAATTCATCGTGATGCCAAAGTTGGCAGGCTCACAATAAAAAATGCGTTTGTTGCTCACCGCAATACAATCAGGGAGGAGATTAACGGCAGGTTTTTTTTGTACAGCCAGATAAATCAGCTCCTCATTGGTGGTTAGCATATCATTTAGTTTACCCAAAACTTTTTCTACAGCTTTAGGATCCTGCTCATCGCTTAAAAATCTATCTATCAATATCATCCTTTTATAATTAATGTAATCAAAACCTTTACCGGGTAATAGGGCAACTTTGCAAGTTTCAGCAGAGTTGAAGATCAACTGCTTACAGATGAAAGCTAATCCTTCTCGTAAGTGCGTTTTTCCTTTTTGGTTTCCTCTTTACCGGCAACACAAATTACGAATTCGCCCTTTAATATATTGTTTTCAAAATGTGATTTTATTTCTGTTAAAGTACCTCTTACGGTTTCCTCATAGAGTTTGGTCAGTTCACGACTTACTGACGCCTGCCTTTCTTCGCCAAAAAACTGGGCAAATTCCTCTAAGGTCTTCAATAAACGGTGCGGGCTTTCGTAGAGTACAATCGTTCTTTCTTCATCGGCCAGCTTTTTCAGACGGGTTTGCCGTCCTTTTTTTACGGGTAAAAAGCCTTCAAATACAAAAGCGTCCGTAGGCAGACCAGAATTAACGAGTGCCGGTACAAAGGCTGTAGCGCCGGGAAGGCATTCTACAGGCAGGTCATGTTTCAACACTTCCCTAACCAGGAAAAAGCCTGGGTCTGAGATCGCAGGCGTCCCTGCATCAGAAATCAGGGCTACATTTTTCCCTTCCTTCAGGAACTTAACAATCTCTGAAGTAGCCTGATGCTCATTGTGCTGGTGATGCGAATAGGCTTTTTTCTCTATGCCGAAATGCTTTAATAAAGGGGCACTTGTGCGGGTATCTTCAGCCAGGATCACATCGGCTTCTTTCAGTATACGAACTGCCCTGAAGGTCATGTCCTCCAGGTTTCCGATAGGTGTAGGAACCAGAAATAGTTTACCGCCCATATTATTCTCCAAACTCTTGTTATATTTGTTAAAAAAATTAAATAATGCTGCAAGTTAACTATATCCGTGAAAATAGAGAGAAAGTTTTAGAACGCTTAAGTGTCCGTAATTTTAAACAGCCTGAACTGGTGGATGAAATTATCAAATTTGATGAAGAACGCAGACAGACTCAAACTTCGCTGGATAATCTATCGGCTATTGCCAATGCCAACGCCAAACTCGTGGGCGAATTGATGCGCAATGGTAAAAAAGAAGAAGCTGAAGCGGCTAAAACACAAACTGCCACTAACAAAGAACAGATGAAAACCTTATCTGATCAGCTGGCTGTAGTAGAATTACACTTACATCAGGCATTGGTACAATTACCAAATTTACCGGGAGAGCTGGTGCCTGCAGGGATTACTCCTGAAGAAAACGAAGTGACTTATTTGCATGGCAGTCCTGCAGAATTGCATGCAGATGCAAAACCGCACTGGGAACTAACTGCTAAATATGATATTATAGATTTTGAACTGGGAACTAAAATTACCGGTGCCGGATTCCCTGTTTATAAAGGTAAGGGCGCACGTTTACAGCGCGCGCTGATTAACTTCTTCCTGGACCGTGCTACTGCTGCCGGATACCGGGAAATGCAGGTGCCGCTAATGGTGAACGAAGCTTCAGGTTTCGGGACAGGTCAGCTGCCGGATAAAGAAGGGCAGATGTACCATTCTACAGTAGATAACCTGTACCTGATCCCAACAGCTGAGGTACCGGTGACCAATCTTTACCGCGATGTGATCCTGAAGGAAGAGGAATTACCCATCAAAAATACGGCTTATACACCATGTTTCCGTCGTGAGGCAGGTTCATATGGTGCGCATGTGCGCGGGTTAAACCGTTTGCACCAGTTTGATAAAGTAGAATTGGTACAGGTGGTACATCCGGATACATCTTATGCCGTGCTGGAAGATATGAGTACTTATGTACAATCATTATTGCAGGACCTTGGCTTACATTACCGCGTATTGCGTTTATGCGGTGGCGATATGGGCTTTACTTCCGCCATGACGTATGATATGGAAGTATGGAGTGCTGCACAGCAACGCTGGCTGGAAGTATCTTCAGTATCTAATTTCGAAGCTTACCAGACAAACCGTTTGAAATTAAGATATAAAGGTGCAACAGGAAAAACACAGTTGGCGCATACCTTAAACGGAAGCGCTTTAGCTTTACCACGTATCGTGGCGGCTATTCTGGAGAACTACCAGAGTGCTGATGGCATTCGGATTCCTGAAGTATTAATCCCTTATACAGGATTTGACAGGATTGATTAATCCATTAACCTGATCAGATACAAAAAAAGCTTCTCCAGTTTAAGGAGAAGCTTTTTTTATTTGGAATGATCTGCTGATTATAAAATCAGGATCAGTAATAGGATAATGATGATGATTGCACCAACAGAAAGATAGATACCACCACCCATTGCACGGGCATGTTGTTTCATTTCTTTCAATTCTTTACGCAATTCTCTTTTCTCAGTTCTTGATAAATGAGATTTGTCCATTGCTCTGATTTCTTCAACACGGTTAGTGATTTTTTGAAGTTCAGCTTTTTGCTCAGCAGTCATTTCAACTTTTTCTTTAGTCGTAGCAGCAGAAACTGTATTGACACTAAGACCTAACATAAAGATTAAGGCGAAGGAGTAGATTAATTTTTTCATAGCGCTTTTGATTTGATTTTTAATGATGTGTAATTTGAGTGTAAATAACAAAAAACCTACCAAAACTATTGGTAGGTTTATAATTCCTGTTTTACAATTGATTTTTCGGCGATTATCAGACTTAATGTTTTTTAATCGCTTTAATAAACATACAAAATCTAAAAAATCGTCTATTCTAGTGGTCGTTATTTGATTTCAAACACTGTGTTCATTACGTAGCTCAGTTTGATTTTTTTGAAGTCTATCTCAGGGGATGGAGCACTTATTGCAATGCCTGCAGTTTTTGCCATCAGCATATTGGTACGGTACATAGGCTGAGGAAAAGATTCGTTATTTTGTTCCTGTATATCAATTACACTACCCAGTTGACCTCCCAGGGCTTCAACTAAATAAGTAGCTTTTGCTTTAGCGGCCAGCAACGCCTTAATTTTCAGTTCTTTTTTTAAGCTTTCAATTTTTGAATAGTCATAGCTGTCGATGTTGGTATAAGCTATTCCCTTAGCGTCGATAGCTTCCTCAATTGCATTCCATTTGTTGAGATCATTCACTTTTAAGCGGTATTGTTTGCTGGCCAGGAAATCAGGATTTTTCTTTTTTTCTGCTGCGGTATTATAGCCGGATAAATTACTGATCGTCAGGTCTTCTTTAGGAATGCCTGCATCTTGTATTGCGCTATACAATTGGTTCTCCAACTCACGGATCTCTACTTTTTTCTTACTGTTGCCATCTTTAAGATATTCTTTCAGTGAAATGCTGATATAGATAATATCAGGGGTTACTTCTGCTTCTGCAGTTCCGCTAACGGTTATTTTTTTACGCAGGTCTGCTTGTTGTGCCATCACGCCAATGCTGAAAAAGGCAACAAAGGCAAGAGTTAATAGATGTTTCATAATTGTTTTTATTTGTGTGTAATTACAGAATAGATGTAAAAATCATACCGTTTCCATACGGGAAGGTAAAGAGAATTTAACTGACATAAAAAAAGCGCCTGCAGATTTGCAGGCGCCCTAATCTTTTTGAGTATTAATTTTAATCTTCTATTACTTCGTTATTGGGTCCGATCTCTTCTACTACTTCTTCTTTGAAATAGCTTTTCTGAAAGATCAGGATAGCGATCACGCCTACGGATATAGCAGCATCCGCAACGTTAAATACCGGTCTGAAGAAAATATAATCTTCTCCGCCCCATATCGGAACCCATTTGGGAAATATGCCTTCCATGATAGGGAAGTAAAACATGTCTACTACCCTTCCGTGAAACAATCCTTCATAATGATATATTTTGCCGTAGATCACAGAGTCAATAATATTACCCAATGCCCCGGCAAAGATCAATGCTACATTGAGGATTAGCCCCCTGTGGTACTTATGTTTAATCAGGTAATGTAATCCGTAGCCGATACCGGCTACCGCGGCAATTCTGAATAGCGATAAAGCCAGCTTTCCAAATTCACCGCCAAACTCCATTCCGAAGGCCATACCATTGTTTTCTGTAAAATGTATAATGAACCAATTACCAATGATTTTGAATTCCTGGCCGATATACATGTTTGCTTTAATCCAGGTCTTCAAAGCCTGATCGGCAAGCAGCACCAGGAAAATCACCAGTAAAGGTTTAGTATAGCCTTTCATTATGCCTGCTTCAATTTAGCTTCCATGCTTAACGTAGCATGCGGTACTGCACGCAGACGTTCTTTTTGGATCAGTTTACCTGTTTCACGGCAAATACCATACGTTTTATTTTCAATGCGTACCAGCGCAGCTTCTAAGTTGTCAATAAATTTTTTCTGACGTGCTGCCAGTTGGTTTAATTGTTCTTTCTCCATGGTAGCCGATCCGTCTTCAAGCGTTTTATAAGTGCCCGAAGTATCTTCAGTTCCATTGGAATTAGGACTGCTTAATGAATTTGTTAAAGAAAGAAACTCTTCCCTTGCCATACGAAGTTTGTCCTGGATCAGGTCTTTGAATTCCTGAAGCTCATTGTCTGAGTAACGTGTTTTTATAGGGTTTTCCATAATTAATTATTGTTTTGCAATCAAAATCTGTAGTTCAACTTCATCGATCACGATCTTGTTTCCATTCTCTAAATCAGCCACCAGATTAATCTCGTCGGCTAAAATTTCTGCGCAAATGTAGGCTTTATTCCGGGCTACAGCTGCGCTGATCAAATTATCATTTTGTAAACTCACCGTAATGCGGTCAGTCACTTCAAAATTCAGTTCCTTTCTTAAGTTCTGAATTCTGTTAATCAATTCCCTCGACAAACCTTCTTCTTTCAGTTCTGCTGTGATCGTTACGTCCAGCGCCACCGTCAGGTTGCCCAGGTTGGTTACCTGCCATCCGGGGATGTCTTCTGCAATGATCTCTACATCTTCCAATGAGACCTCATAAGCAGTACCCGGTACCTGGTAGGTTCCTTCCGCTTCAAACCTGCTTAAAGCCTCCTGATCCATGCTGCTGATGCTTTCTGCAACCAGTTTCATGTCCTTTCCAACCTTTGGTCCGAGGGCCTTAAAATTAGGTTTTATCTTTTTCTTGATAAAGCCTGCAGTGTCCGTAATATACTCAATATTTTTAATGTTTGTTTCCGACAAAATAATTTCTTTAACCAGCTCTATTCTGCTTTCAAAGGCCTTATCGAGTACCGGGATCAGGATTTTTGCCAATGGCTGGCGCACATTGATGCTGGATTTCTTCCTCAGCGATAATACCATCGAAGAGATGTCCTGTGCCAGGTGCATACGTTCGTTCAGTTCAGTATCAATTAAGGATACATCACCCTCGGTCCATAAGCTCAAATGCACCGATTGTTCTGCCTTTGCCGGTTTGTTCACTGTCAAATTAAGGTACAGCCAGTCTGCAAAAAATGGTGCAATAGGCGACATTAACTGAGACACACTCATCAAACAGGTATACAGTGTTTCATAAGCCGCTTTTTTATCGGCAGTCATTTCACCTTTCCAGAAACGGCGGCGGGACAAGCGGATATACCAGTTACTCAAGTGTTCATCTACGAACGATTGTATAGCCCTTGCTGCTTTAGTCGGCTCGTAGGTATTGTAACTTTCGTCAACCTCATTGATCAGAGTTTGCAACAGGGATAAGATCCAGCGGTCTAATTCACTGCGGTCCTGAACAGGTGTTTCATTGTTTTCATCGATCTCAAATTTATCAATGTTGGCATATAAAGCAAAAAACGCATAGGTATTATACAGTGTTCCAAAGAACTTGCGTCTTACTTCATCAAGGCCTTCGGTATTAAATTTAAGGTTATCCCACGGAGAAGCATTACTGATCATGTACCATCTGGTTGCATCAGCGCTATAAGTGTCAATTGTATGGAATGGGTCAACGCCATTGCCTAAACGTTTAGACATCTTGTTGCCATTTTTATCCAGCACCAAACCATTGGATACGACATTTTTATAAGCGATACCTTTATTGCCGATACGCTCATTGATCGCTTTGATCTCATCGCTGGTCTCACTCAGCATTACCGCAATGGCATGCAGGGTAAAGAACCATCCGCGAGTTTGATCTACTCCCTCAGCGATAAAATCTGCCGGATAAGCGTTTTCAAATTCTTCTTTATTTTCAAAAGGGAAATGCCATTGTGCATAAGGCATGGCACCACTGTCAAACCAAACGTCGATCAGGTCAAGTTCACGTGTCATCTTTTCTCCGTTAGAAGAAACTAAGATCACATCATCCACAAAAGGGCGGTGCATATCTTTCAGTTCAAAAGCGGCATCCATAAAACCTGTTTCAACAGATTTTTTGATCTCTGCATTCAGTTCTGCGATAGAGCCGATACATTTCTCTTCCGTGCCATCTTCTGTTCTCCAGATAGGTAGCGGCGTTCCCCAATACCTTGAACGGGATAAATTCCAGTCCACCAGGTTTTCCAGCCAGTTTCCAAAACGGCCGGTTCCTGTAGCTTCAGGTTTCCAGTTGATGGTTTTGTTCAAGGCTACCATCTTTTCTTTTACCGCAGTGGTTTTGATAAACCAGCTGTCCAGAGGGTAGTATAAGATTGGTTTATCAGTTCTCCAGCAATGCGGATAACTGTGTTCGTATTTCTTAACGTCGAATGCTTTGTTGTCTTCCTTCAGTTTGATGGCGAGCAATACATCGGTTGATTTGAAATCTGCCGCTTTACGCTCTTCATCACTGTAGTATTCTTCTTTTACATAACGGCCGGCAAAGTCTGTTACTTCATCTACAAATTTACCTTGTTTGTTTACCAGTGGAACTTCATTTCCCTGCTCATCTTTAAGCATGACAGAGGGCACGCCATTTTCTTTGGCAACCCGGAAATCGTCTGCTCCAAAAGCACCGGCAATATGTACGATACCTGTTCCGTCTTCTGTTGTTACATAATCCGCAGGAATCACGCGGAATGCTTTTTCCTGTAGTTCAGGAGTTGTAACGTAATCCATTAGCTGGTGATAACGAAGGCCTACCAGGTCTTTACCTGTAAACTCAGCGGTGATTGTCCAGGGGATTAACTTATCGGTTTCCTTAAAATCTTCAAAAGAAAGGTTCTCTGCATCTTTTTTAAAATGTTTACCCACCAGGTCTTTCGCCAGCACTACATTTACAGGAAGGAAAGTATAAGGGTTGAAAGTTTTAACTTTTACATAGGCTATTTTTTCACCAACAGCCAGGGCACTGTTTGAAGGCAATGTCCATGGAGTAGTGGTCCAGGCGATAATAGCGGTATCCTCGGTATCGTTTTCAAACAATACCGGCATTAAAGCATGCTGCTGATCCTTTTTAAGGAAAAACTGTGCAGTGATAGAAGTATCTTTCAGCATCTTATAGGTGCCCGGCTGGTTTAGCTCATGAGAGCTTAACCCTGTTCCTGCGGCAGGAGAATAAGGCTGTATGGTATATCCTTTATACAAAAGACCTTTATCGTAGAAGGTCTTTAAGATCCACCAAAGAGACTCTATATATTCGTTTTCGTAGGTGATATAAGGTTTCTCCAGATCTACCCAATAACCCATTTTTTCTGTCAGATCGTTCCAGATATCGGTATAACGCATTACTTCTTCACGGCAGGCCGCGTTATATTCTTCAACGGTGATCCTGGTGCCGATGTCAATTTTGGTAATGCCTAATTTTTTTTCTACCGCTAATTCGATAGGTAACCCATGGGTATCCCATCCTCCTTTACGTTTTACCTGGAAACCTTTAAGGGTTTTATAACGACAGAAAATATCTTTTATCGCACGGGCCATAACGTGGTGAATACCAGGCATGCCGTTAGCTGAAGGCGGGCCTTCATAAAAAGTAAAAGGGTTAGATTTTGACCGGGTAGAA
The DNA here is from genome assembly GCF_009765875.1 of Pedobacter sp. L105. Taxonomy (GTDB): domain Bacteria; phylum Bacteroidota; class Bacteroidia; order Sphingobacteriales; family Sphingobacteriaceae; genus Pedobacter. The sequence continues at coordinate 1,316,249 of NZ_LMUP01000004.1, read as the reverse complement.
ATGCTTTTTTCAAAGATGTTTTCCGCTTTCCAAAACTCTAGTATCTCTTTACCTATTTTAGGTAGTTCTAATTGTTTAAATTCCCTATACATCAATCCAGTATCTTAAAAAAATAAGGATGCAAAGTTACGCAATAAGAATGAAAAATGGTAGTTATGTCACGAAATACATTGGCGGCTAAAAACTTAAACTGATTTGATTTTTGTTCATTATCTTTGAGGAATATAAAATTAACGTTTTAATCTCCCGGCCATGATCAAAGTACTTAAACTTCAGAAAGCATTACTTTCTATTATTCTGGGCGTCATTGCGCTGGTGGTTTATATTATCATGAGCGAAAAGAAGATGCATGACAGTAAATATGTCCTTGAAGCTTCAGGGCTATTGCTGATGCTGGGAGGCCTTCTTTTTCTTTATCCAATCCTGTTTTCAAGAAAAGATAAAGAAGGGTGTATAGAGCTTGATCCCGAAGTCCCTATCGAAGAACGTGCTGAAGTAGAAAATTAGTTTTAATGCTTCCGAATGTTCAATCAACATCCGTTTACCAGGTTAAAATTGCATTTGGGTAATATTTTGCTAGTTTAAATTAAGAATAGTACACCTTTATATTGATTTAAAGATCAAATTTACAGGTATGGCCTATCCTAAGAGTTTACCTTATATTATCGCTAACGAAGCTGCTGAACGTTTCAGCTTCTACGGTATGCGTTCTATACTTACTACTTTTCTTGTTCTGCAGTTCTTTAATCCTTCGCTTAATCCTGCTATGCAGGGTGTTGCAGAAGCAAAGGCGAATGAAGCGACCCATTTTTTTGTTTCATTGGCCTATGCCGTGCCTTTTTTGGGTGCAATAATGGCCGATTGGTTTTTTGGAAAGTATAAAGTGATCCTCTGGATTTCTATTGTTTATTGTATCGGGCATTTGTTGTTGTCCCTGTATGATACGCAGCTGGATATCTTCAGGTTCGGGCTGATCCTGATTGCCGTAGGTGCAGGAGGAATTAAATCCTGTGTTTCGGCTAATGTGGGCGACCAGTTCACGGCAGAGAATAGCCATCTGCTGTCGAAGGTTTATGGCTGGTTCTATTTCAGCATTAATGCCGGATCTGCCTTATCTACACTGCTTATCCCTATTATTTATTCGGTTTACGGTCCCAAATGGGCATTTGGTATCCCGGGGGTACTGATGGCCATCGCTACGGTGATTTTTGTTTTAGGGCGTAATACTTATGTTCGTGTTCCTCCTACAGGGGTTAAAAAGGATAATTTTGTTTTTATCTCGGTCTATGCACTCAGTCATTTTTACGAGAAGAAAAAAGGGGAATCGCTGCTGGATGTAGCCAAGCAGAAGTTTAATCCTCAAAAAGTAGAAGATATTAAAGCAGCGTACCGTGTGATCGGAGTATTTAGTTTTATCCCTATTTTTTGGTCTATGTGGGATCAGAACTTATCGGAATGGGTGTTACAGGCCGGTAAGCTGGACCGTCATATTTTCGGTTATGAACTGCTGCCGCAACAGATACAAACTGTAAACCCTTTCTTTTTGTTACTGCTCATTCCTGTATTTAATTACCTGATCTATCCTTTCTTTGAGCGGATAGGCATAAAAACTACTCCTTTACGTCGTATAGGCGGCGGATTAGTGGTAATGGCTTTTACTTTTGTGGTGATTGCACTGGTACAAACAGGCGTGGATCATGGATCGCATCCCACCATCTGGTGGCAGGTATTTGCCTATTTCTTTCTCGCTGCAGCGGAAGTAATGGTGTCTATCACTTGCCTGGAGTATGCCTATACGCAGGCTCCTGCTTCTATGAAAAGTACCATGGGCGCTATCTGGTTACTGACCATTGCCATTGGCAATGTTTTTACAGCACTCATCAACCACAGCATTTCCAATCATGGCTTCTTTGCTTCCCTGAGCGGAGCAACCTATTACTGGTTTTTTATTGGCTTGCTGGTGGCTGTAATTTTGATCTATCTGATTGTTTCTCCAAGAATTAAGGAGCAAAGTTATCTCACTGCCTGATCAGGCCTTTTATCCGAAGGCTAACGTATCGTAAAAAATATATAATGGTTTTATAATTATACGCACATAGGAGTTGGCATTAAGCTGATTCTAAACTAATCTTTGCAGGTATAGTAATATCTTATGTTTTATCTGTTTCAGCACTTTATTGTCCCGTTAAAGTGCTCTATGGGGCAATATGCTGTCATTATAGGTTAAAATGTTACTTATTTACTGAGATTATATGGCTAACTTGGGTCTCCCGATTGGGAAAAATCTGTAACCTCCGTTCGTCGCGAAGTTTTAACATTGACGGCAGGATAAAAATAATAATATATGTTTTCAAAAGAAGTTTATCAGCAAAGAAGAAACGCACTCAAAGCAACTATAGGAGAGGGGATTATCATTCTTCCTGGAAATGAAGAAAGTGGTATGAACTATAAGGATAATCTATACCCCTTTCGTCAGGACAGTTGTTTCCTGTATTTTACGGGAATTGACAGGCCTGACCTTTGTTTTATCATCGATATTGACAATGACCAGGAGATACTTTTTGGTGATGAAGCCACAGTAGAAGATATTGTATGGACAGGTCCTCAGGTAGCGATAGCCGATCTGGCCGAGTTATCGGGAATTGCCTTTACAAGAACAAAAATTGAAGTGGAAAGTGCTTTAAGAGGTGGCAGAACGGTACATTTTCTTCCTCCTTACCGTGCCGAAGCAGCAGTAAAACTCAGTGCCTGGGGATTAACAGGCACTCCTTCTGTTCCTTTGATCAAAGCTATAGTTGCACAAAGGTCTATCAAAACTGCGGTAGAGATCACAGAGATCGAAAAAGCAGTCGCCATCAGTGCGCTGATGCATGAAAAGGCCATGGAGATTAGCGTAGCTGGATTGTCGGAAAATTATATTGCCGGTCAGCTGCAGGCTGTAGCCATCGCAGGCGGTGGAAATTTAGCCTTCCCGGTTATCCTGACAGTAAATGGTCAGTTTTTGCACAATCATGCCAGTGCCAATGTGATTCAGAATGGCCAGATGGTATTGTGTGACAGCGGTGCAGAAAATAATATGCATTATGCAGGTGACCTCACCAGGACTTTTCCCGTAAGCGGAACTTTTACCCCATTACAGCAGGATGTATATAACATTGTATTAAATGCACATCAAAAAGCTGCGGCAGCTTTAAAACCAGGCATTTTATTTAAAGATGTTCATCTACTGGCCTGCGAACAGCTGGCTATAGGGTTAAAGGACCTGGGTTTGATGAAAGGTGATCCTAAAGAAGCCGTTGCAGCTGGTGCACACGCACTGTTCTTTCAATGCGGCCTGGGCCATATGATGGGACTGGATGTACATGATATGGAAAATCTGGGAGAAGAATATGTAGGTTATACAGAAGAACTGAAAAAGAGCACCCAGTTTGGGTTAAAATCCCTGCGTTTGGGAAGATCACTGGAAGCAGGTTTTGTGCTGACCATAGAGCCCGGATTATACTTTGTTCCAGACCTGATCGATGCCTGGTCGGCAGAAAAAAGACATGAAGATTTTATCAATTATGCACAGGTAGAACAGTTTAAAAATTTCGGAGGCATCAGGGTGGAAGAAGATTTTCTGGTTACTGATAGTGGCAGCAGGCTTTTAGGACCCCCTCTGGCTAAGACCGTTGAAGAAATACATGCGTTTTTGAAACGTTAACGTTTTGTTAAAATTGAACTGATATGCGGTAATTTACAGTTAAAATTCAATTTAATCAACCTCTATTTTTGAAAGAAAAAACTCAGTGTATGAATAAAGATTTTTGGGCGGGTGTATTCCCTGCAGTAACGACTAAATTTACATCAGAAGAAGAGCTTGATCTGGTTGCTTGTAATAAAGGAATTGAAGCACAACTTGAAGCGGGTGTTAATGGTATAGTTATCGGCGGTTCTCTAGGTGAAGCCAGCACATTGACAGAAGACGAAAAATTTGCATTACTGGCGGAAACGGTTAAAACTGTTGCAGGAAGGGTTCCTGTAATTTTCAGTATCGCTGAACAAGCTACTAAAGTAGCCTTATCTCATGCTAAAAAAGCAGAAGAACTGGGTGCTTCAGGATTAATGGTTCTTCCTCCGTTACGTTATTATGCTTCAGCTGATGAAACTGTAACTTATTTTGCAACCATCGCAAAAAGTACTGTTCTTCCTATCATGATCTATAATAACCCGGTAGATTATAAAATCCATGTTACTTTAGATATGTTCGGAGAACTGGAACAATATGCAAACATTGCAGCAGTAAAAGAGTCTACACGTGATATCAGTAATATAACCAGAATGCTAAACCGTTTTGGAGATCGCTTTAAAATTTTCACAGGTGTTGATCCTTTAGCTTTAGAAAGTATTGTGGCTGGTGCCCATGGATGGGTTGCTGGTTTAGTAGATGCCTTCCCTAAAGAAACAGTAGCCATCTTCCGTTTGGTAAAAGCAGGAAGAATTGATGAAGCTATTGCTATTAACCGCTGGTTCATGCCATTGCTTGACCTTGATATTAATGCTAAATTGGTACAATATATTAAATTGGCAGAAGTTGCTACAGGTACTGGAACAGAACATGTACGCGCTCCACGTCTTAAACTGACTGGCGCAGAACGCGAACAGATACTTAAAGTAATTAACGATGGCGTAGCGGCAAGACCGGCATTACCTGCAGACAGCTGGGGTGTTGTGGAAACAGTGAGCTAATCACATTATTTAACAAATTAGAATGAACGGACGGAATTTAATAGGAAACGGGTATGCTGAAGCAAACACTGCAGCATTTAAGGCAATTAATCCACTAACAGGCGAAACGCTTGAAGGTGATTTTTTTCCTGCCCGGCAGAAGGATGTAGATGAAGCGTTAAAATATGCTGTAAATGCATTTACAGCATATAAGAATATTGATAAAGACCGTAAGGCTGCATTTTTGCGCGCCATTGCCAATGAAATTCTTGCCCTGGGTGATGAACTGATTGAGCGTACTTGTGCAGAAAGCGGTTTGCCAGCCGGCAGGATTCAAGGGGAAAGAGGCAGGACCGTTGGTCAGCTGAATTTGTTTGCCGACCTGGTAGCTGAAGGATCATGGGTAGATGCTATTATTGACAGTGCGGCGCCCGACAGACAGCCTATGCCTAAACCTGATACCAGAAGAATGCTGGTTGCCATGGGCCCTGTAGTGGTTTTTGGCGCAAGTAATTTTCCACTGGCGTTTTCTGTGGCGGGCGGAGATACCGCTTCGGCACTGGCTTCAGGATGTCCTGTTGTGGTAAAAGCACATTCTGCACATCCGGGTACAAGTGCCCTGGTCGGTGCGGCCATACAAAAAGCAGCTATTGCTACCGGAATGCCTGAAGGGGTATTCTCTATGTTGTTTGACAGTGGATATGAGATCGGCGAGTTGCTGGTTAAACACCCAAAAACTAAAGCGGTTACTTTTACAGGATCGTTTAAAGGAGGAATGGCGCTGACTAAGATTGCTAATGAAAGGGCTGAACCTATTCCTGTATTTGCAGAAATGGGCAGTATCAATCCAGTGATCTTATTACCGGAAGCATTGGAAGCAAGAGCAGAGAAAATCGCTGAGCAATACGCTGTTTCAATTACCGGAAGTGCAGGTCAGTTGTGCACACAACCTGGTTTATTGCTGGGTATCACTTCTCCCGAATTAACTTTGTTTAAAGAAACCCTGGCAGAAAAAGTTGCAGAAATTGCTTCTTCAACAATGCTTACTCCGGGGATCTGTAAAAACTTCCAGTCGCTTTCTGGCGGCATGCTGGAAGAAAAAGAAGTAACGTTGGTGGCGAAATCATCAAAAACAGCAGAAGGTGCCCAAAATCAGGCTTTAGCTACCATAGCTGAAGTTTCTGCAAAAGCTTTTTTGGCTAACCCTAAGCTGAAAGAAGAAGTTTTCGGACCATGGTCATTACTAGTAGTGGCTGAAGATGCTGCTGAACTGGAAGCTGTTCTGGAACATGTGGGCGGTCAGTTAACACTTACTGTGATGGCAGAAGATAACGAACTGCTTACCTATAAATCATTATTGGAGAAAGCAGAAGATATTACCGGACGTATTTTGTTAAACGGTGTACCTACAGGTGTTGAGGTTTGTGCTTCAATGCAGCATGGAGGTCCTTTCCCGGCCACTAACGACAGTCGTTTTACTTCCGTAGGCAGCACAGCGATACATCGTTTTGTACGCCCGCTAACCTGGCAGAACTGGGATAAAAAATTATTGCCTCCGGCTTTACAGGATGGAAATCCGCTGAATATCTGGAGACTGGTAGATAATACAATGACAAAATAAATATATGTCGAGCAAAACATTTTTCTGCATAGATGCGCATACCTGTGGCAACCCGGTAAGACTTGTTGCCGGAGGAGGCCCTAACCTGGTTGGGGATACCATGAGCGATAAAAGACAGCATTTTTTAAAAGAGTACGACTGGATCAGGCAGGGCCTGATGTATGAACCCCGTGGTCATGATATGATGTCGGGCAGCATTCTTTATCCGCCTCACAATCCTGAGAATGACGTTGCTGTTTTGTTTATTGAAACGAGTGGCTGTTTGCCTATGTGCGGACACGGAACCATTGGTACGATTACTATAGCTATTGAGGAAGGGTTAATCCTTCCTAAAGTGCCTGGAGTAGTACGGATGGAAGCACCCGCAGGATTGGTGAATATTGAGTATAAACAGGAAAACAATAAGGTTTCTTCTGTAAAATTAACCAATGTAGCTTCTTACCTGGATTCAGAAGGTTTAACTGTAGAATGTCCTGATCTGGGTACGTTAACTTTTGATGTGGCTTATGGTGGTAATTTCTATGCCATCGTTGACCCGCAGGAGAATTTTAAAGGTATCGATCATTACGCAGCAGATCAGCTGATCTCCTGGAGCAGGGTAATCCGCAAGCGCATTAATGAAGCTTATAGTTTTGTACATCCCGAAAATCCAACGATAAAGGATTGTACACATATCCTTTGGGCCGGTGACACCAAATCTCCTCAGGCGACAGCAAGAAACGCAGTGTTTTACGGTGATAAAGCTATCGACCGCTCGCCTTGCGGTACAGGTACTTCGGCACGTATGGCGCAGTGGTTTGCCAAAGGGAAGCTGAAAAAAGGTGATTCTTTTATTCACGAAAGTATCATTGGCAGTTCTTTCACTGGTAAGGTAGAAGATGTTGTTGATTTGAAAGGGCGTCAGGCTATTATCCCAAGTATTGAAGGGTGGGCAAAAGTATATGGATATAACACCATCAAAATTGATGATGATGATCCATATGCAAAAGGTTTCCAGGTACTATAAGTGCCTGAACAGGATTAGGTTTAAAATTGAGATTAAAGAATAGATGGGAAAAGCAATTGTAATAGGCGCTGGAATTATAGGTTTGAGCTCTGCTTATTATTTACAGCAATCTGGCTGGGAAGTTACGGTACTTGAAAAAGGGGATCTGTCTGATAGTGCCTCTTATGGTAATGCAGGCATGATTGTGCCAAGTCATTTTGTACCTCTTGCTGCTCCTGGTATGCTGGAGAAAGGGATAAAGTGGATGTTTGATAGTAAAAGCCCTTTTTATGTAAGGCCTTCGCTAAACCTTAACCTGGTAGGCTGGGGATTAAAGTTCATGAAAAGCGCTAACAAAGAACAGGCGGATAAAGCTGCCGTACCGCTGCGCGATATTTCTTTGTTAAGCAAAGACCTTTATGCGGGGATAACCGCAAAGATTGGTGATTTCGGGTTGACCAATAACGGAATTTTAATGCTATACAAAACAGATAAGGTTGGAGATGAAGAGTTACACATTGCAGAACAGGCGAGAAGCCTTGGTTTGGATGCCCCTTCATTAACTGCTGCAGATGTACAAAAATTACAGCCCGATCTTAAGGTTGATGTATTAGGTGGTGTTCACTACCGCTGTGATGCACACCTGAACCCAAATCAGCTGTTGCTTCTTTTAAAAGAATATTTGCAGAAAGCCGGTGTTAAAATCATTAAGAATACTGAAGTAACAAAGATCATTCAGGATAAAGGGCAGATCACTAAGCTGATTGCTGGGGAGAAAGAATATACTGCCGATCATTATGTACTGGCAGGTGGTTCATGGTCGCCTGAGATTGCTAAGCGTGCTGGTTTTAAAATTCCTCTCATGCCTGGGAAAGGTTATTCTTTCCTGATTGACGATACAAAGAAAAATATGCATATCGCAGCTTTACTTTGCGAAGCGAAGGTGTCAGTTACACCAATGGGTAACCGTATCCGCTTTGGCGGTACAATGGAGATTGATGCCATCAATGGCCGTATCAATATGAACAGGGTGAAAGGTATTGTAGAGTCCATTCCAAGATATTTCCCTGACCTGCAGCCTGAAGTACCTGCAACAAAAGATATCTGGTTTGGTTTCAGGCCATGTTCTCCGGATGGCCTCCCTTATTTAGGAAACAGTAAATCACTAAAAAACTTAACCGTGGCAACCGGTCATGGTATGATGGGCGTAAGCCTTGGTCCCGGTACCGGAAAACTGGTTAGCGAACTGATCAATGGTCAGACATTGTCCATGGATATCAAGCCCTTTTCGCCAAATCGGTTTTTATAATAAAAGATTTTCTTACACACACCCTTTAGGCGTCAAATGTTAATTTATTTGGCGCTTATTATACTTTATGTATCTTCGTACATGAAGGTTTTGCCATTTACCATACCAGTGTCTCACGATAGAACAATCATCGTTCAGACTGAGGAAATGCCTCACTTCTATACTTATCTCCATCGTCATAAGGAGATCCAGCTCACCTGGATCCAGGAGGGTGAAGGTACACTGGTGGCAGGGATGAACATGCATTTATTTAAGGCTGGCGAGATTTATCTTTTTGGCGCTAATATGCCTCATGTTTTTAAAAGTGATCCTGAGTATTTTGAACCTGACAGCACCAAACAGATCCGTACCATTACTGTTTTTTTTAACCCGAATGATAAGCTGTCAGCTTTGTTTGATTTGCCTGAGATGAAAGCCGTTCAGGCATTTCTTGAAGATTATGATTGCGGTTTTAAGGTTCCACAGGAGTTTTTTGAGGATATATCAGGAAGATTACAGGGATTGCTGAATTCTGACGGTATAGATCAGCTGATGCAGTTCCTTCAGTTGCTAAAAACGTTAAGTAATGTAAATGGACTGGAGCCGCTTACCGTAAATTCTTTTCCGCGTTCTATTAATGATAATGAGGGAATGCGCGTAGCATCAATCTATAATTATATCATACAGAATTACAATAAGCCGATTACGCTGGAAGAAGTGGCCGAGCAGGCGTATATGACCCCGCATGCTTTTTGCCGGTATTTTAAAAAACATACCCGTTATACACTGGTGAGTTTTTTAAATAAGGTAAGGATCAATGAAGCATGTAAGTTACTGATGAGCGGATCGCATAATGGTATTGCCGCTATTGCATACAGCTGCGGTTTTAACAGTATCACCAACTTTAACCGGGTTTTTAAATCGATTACGGGTAAGTCTCCAAGAAGTTACAAGGAGCAGTATTAAGATTTTCCCTTAATCAATTACTGCTCTGTGATATATTTCCTGATTTTATATTTGCACGTATTTTCTTGACAAGTCTTAGAGGGACTTCGGCAAAATCAACAATTTGCTGGTCTGAGAGATTGAGATTTTTAATTAATTTAAAATTTCATTTTCTTTCGCCCCTCTTTTAGCTTTCTTACTCCCTTCTTTTTCCCCTTTAAAATATCCCTCCATTTGGGCATCTTCTATCAATACTTCTTCAAATGTTATCATGTTCTTAATTAATTAATAGCCTTTCCATATTTAATACTCATGCGCACCTTTTTTACAAAACTTAAAGATACATCTGCATAATCAGCAATTTGTTCATTTGAAAAGCCATGTTTTATAATGAGCCGGCGCACCACATTTTCTTTTGCTTCTTTTTCCCCCTTCAGATATCCCTCCATTTGGGCATCTTCTATTAATACTTCTTCAAATGTTATCATGTTTTTAAACAATTAATTGGCAGATTTTTTAGCGCTTATGTTTGCACGCATTTTTTTTACAAAATTTAAAGAAACTTCAGCAAAATCAACGATTTGCTGATCTGATAGGCCTTCTTTTACAATACGTCTGTAAACTTCATTTTCTTTTGCCTCTCTTTTAACCTCTCTAGTTGCTTCTTTTCTCCCTTTAAAATATCCCTCCATTTGGGCATCTTCTATTAATACTTCTTCAAATGTTATCATTTCCCTGATATTCTTATTTGTCAACAAATTAACTTCAGAGTCAAATTTAACTCTTGTTTCTGAAAATTCAAAATCTATATAATAAAAAAGAAAATTCATGATCGCCCTTTGTTTATGGGCTGGTAATTTTCTGCCCAATACCAGTTTCACCATTTTAAGTTTATAAGCGAGCAACTGTTCGTCAGCTTCCAGATTGTTTTTACTGCCTTTTTTTATAAGCGCAGCTTTTGCAATTAATACGATTAACGCAAAGGGACTTGGATGGTTGATCAGTTCATGATCGTCCTGAACGGCAATTTTAAAGATATTATACTGGTACGTGAGCCGGGTACCCATGTAGTCAATTTTGAATATTCGTTTCCGTTTGATCTCGTTGGGTTCTGTGAAAATAGCATAGGCAGTAATTGACATTTTGTATTTGTCATATAACCTGTTAAAATAGGCATACATGCGCTGGCCAAAGTCTTCACTGTATTTTTCCTGTACTTCCAGATGAAGCAGGATCTGTTTTCCGTCCTTTGTAAATAACTTGATCAGTTTATCTACTATTTTGTTTTCGTATCTGCCGTTATCAGGCGGAAATTCCTGTATCAGTTCTTTATTTATAAACTCGTAACCTTTAGCCAAATCGGTAGATTGGGCCAGATTTTGATTGATAAAAAGCAGGAAATCCTCAAAAAGCAGTTCCAGTGCCGCCTTCCAAAGGGTATCTTTTTGTTTTCGCATCAGCTAAACTTAATACGAAAAGCATAAAAGGTGGTAATCCATCTTAATTATTCTTTTAAAAAAGGTGAAAGCTAATTTTAGTCAAGAATTGATTAATTATAGGTCGGTTTTTACTCTTTATTCGATTAGTTTTGGAATAACTAAACAAAAAACCAATAATGGATGAATCAAAAACATCATTTAAGCCTTCTTTAGGTCTAATGGATGCAACTATGCTTGTTGCAGGCAGTATGATCGGGTCGGGTATTTTTATCGTTAGTGCAGATATTGTAAGAAATGTAGGCAGTTCCGGCTGGCTGATCTTTGTATGGATCATTACAGGATTTATGACACTGGCTGCGGCATTGAGTTACGGGGAACTGAGTTCTATGTTTCCTAAAGCAGGCGGCCAGTATGTTTATCTAAAGGAAGCCTATAATCCACTGGTTAGTTTTTTATATGGCTGGAGCTTTTTTGCAGTGATACAAACAGCCACAATAGCAGCAGTAGGCGTAGCTTTCGCAAAGTTTACCGCTTATATTTTTCCACAGATCAGTGAAGATCTGGTGTTTGTAAACCTTGGGTTTATTACCATTTCACCTGCCCAGTTATTGTCCGTCTGCGTGATTATCTTTCTCACTTATTTGAATACCCGCGGGGTAAAGAGCGGTAAGCTGATACAGACAACTTTTACCATTGTGAAGATTTTAAGTTTAGGCGGATTGATCGTATTTGGCTTCTGGGCTTTAAAAGCAGAAATATGGAAAGCAAACTGGACCAATGCCTGGGATATTCATAAATTGTTTCCTTCGGGAAAAACAGAGGGGTATCTGATTGCACCGGCATTAGGTGCAGTAGCGGCTGCAATGGTAGGCTCTATCTTTAGTAGTGATTCATGGAATAATGTGACTTTTATAGCGGGAGAAGTGAAAAATCCGCAAAAGAATATTGGTTTAAGTTTATTCCTGGGAACTTTGATTGTAACACTGATTTATGTGATCACCAATATAATGTATACAGGCGTGCTTACGCTGCCGCAAATTGCAGGGGCAGAGAAAGACCGCGTAGCAGTAGCAGCTTCCCACATCATTTTTGGTAACGGCGGAACGATTATTATTGCGGTACTGATCATGATCTCTACGTTTGGCTGTAATAATGGGCTGATCATGGCTGGTGCACGCGTGTATTACTCTATGGCAAAAGACGGTTTGTTTTTCAAGAAAGCAGGTTCGCTCAATGAGAATGCCGTACCAGGATTTGCACTTTGGGTACAATGTCTTTTTGCCTGTGCCTGGTGTTTTAGCGGGAGGTATGGCGATCTGCTGGATATGATCTCTTTTGTGGTAGTTGGATTTTATATGCTGACCATCATTGGGATTTTTATCCTGCGTAAAAAACGTCCTGATGCAGATCGTCCTTATAGGGCTATTGGATATCCGGTATTGCCTGTCATCTATATTTTAATGGGACTGGCTTTTTGTTTATTATTGATTGTGTACAAGCCTAAGTTTACCTGGCCGGGATTGATCATTACCCTGATAGGGATACCAATTTATTATCTAATTAAACCACAAAAAGCTGCTGTTGTAAAAGATTAGTCTTGTGCTTCTAAAAATTAAGGTAGCTATTTCGGGACTGCCGGCTTGATACTCAAGCCGAAGGCCCCGAAATAGCTACCTTAATTTTTTTTAAAGATATATCCAAAGGAATTTCTAACCGTTGGCAAGAATTAACCCTTTTCATAATTTAGGATAGGAAGATATTTAAATCGCACACTGGCTAATCAGCCATCGCGTTTCTTCTATAGTTAACTGAGGTTTGAGTTGTTGTACTACATAACTATGATATTCATTCAGCCAGTCAATGTGTTTTTGTTCCAGTAATGATGTGTCTATTGCTGCGGTATCAATTAAAGCTAATGTGATCGTTTCAAACGTTAAAAACTCTGCAAACTCTGTTTTTTCATCTTCGATAGCCAGCACAAGATTTTCTATTCTTACACCATGTTTTCCGGGACGGTAAATACCAGGTTCAATGGAATTTACCATTCCTGGTTTAAATGGGACGGGCAGATTATCCGGACTGATGGATTGCGGCCCTTCATGGACGTTAAGGAAGTATCCGACGCCGTGGCCCGTACCGTGACCGTAATTGCGGCCGTGATCCCACAATGACTTACGGATGATACTATCTAGCTGATAACCGCAGGTGCCTGCAGGGAAACGGGCTGAAGATCCTTCAATTAATCCTTTCAAAACTAAAGTGTAATCAGTTTTTTCTTCTGCTGTTAGTTCACCCAGGATTACCATTCTGGTGATATCTGTTGTACCCGTATAATATTGACCACCAGAATCGATCAGGAACATTCCAACTTGTTGCAGTTCAGAATCAGTTTCCGGAGAAGGAGTATAATGGGGCAGGGCAGCATGTGCGCCATAACCGGCAATGGAGTCAAAACTCAAACCAGCAAATTCATCTTGTGCTGCCCGGAATTCAGCCAGTCTTTTAGAGGCAGATAGTTCAGTGATCTTTTCCGTACCGATAGTTTCTTTGAGCCATTTCACAAAACGGGTCATTGCTACTCCATCATTGATCATTGCTTTTCTGAAATTGGCTGTCTCAGTACTGTTCTTGATTGATTTTAGGTGGGTAGTCGGATTGATGCCGAGGATGATTTTTACGCCCTCAGGCACACTATTGTATAAGCGTGTACAATTTCTTTTCGGATCAAGGAACAAGGTTGAGCCGGCAGGTATTAAATCAATATTACTGTCTATGTCTTCATAAGGCAAAAGGGTAACGCCTGCTGCTTTCAGTTCTTCAGCTGCTTCAGTGCTAAGTTTATCCTTATTGATGAATAAAAATGTTGTATCTCCCTGGATCAGGGCGAAACTCAACACTACCGGATTACATTTTACATCTGTTCCGCGGATATTGAATAACCAGGCCAGATCATCCAGTGATGAAATGATATGTGTGGTTGCACCAAGGGCTTTCAGGGAGTGACGAAGCTCCTCCAATTTAGTGACAGTAGATTTTCCGCTATATTTCTCATCCAGTAGAAATGCCGGATTTAGTGGAAGCGCTGGTCTGTTCTCCCAAATCGGACTTAGAAAATCTGCATCAGTAACATTCAGGTGATGGGTTTTAAACAATTCAGCAAGGGTAACCGACAGCAGACTGAAATTGCAGGCAATGGTAAATTCGGGGTTTAACCACTGTATGTATTCTGGGGTATGTGGTATTTTTAATTTTACCAGCTCATACCCTGAATCTTTCAGCTGGTTTTCGGCCTGACTAAAATAGCGGGAGTCTGTCCATAATCCGGCAAAGTCTTGTGTAATGACCAATGTTCCCGCGCTGCCGGTAAAACCACTGGCAAATTCTATGCATTTGTAATGTGCCGGCAGATATTCACTCATGTGCGGATCTGCAGAATGGATTAAATAGGCATCCACTCCAGATTGTTTCATTTGCTCACGTATAGCCTTAAGCTTTTCTAAATAGGTCATATTAGTTTATAGGTGTTAAAATAGCGGTATATCCGCCGCCTGCAGCCAGATCAACAGAAAGTGTTTCCTGAGCAGTGATCTCCTTAGTGATCAGTTGATAATCGGCTGCATGTTTACTCACATTGATTCCGTCTTTTAGTATTTCGATCTTGTATTTTTTAGCATCCAGAAAGGTTAAAGGAATGGAAAAATTCCTGGCCTCCCAGTTGGTCATTCCACCAATATACCAGTTATTCCCGTTTTTCCTGGCTACAACTGCATATTCTCCGATCTTGCCTTCCAGCGCTACTGTTTGATCCCATGTGGTAGGGAAACGTGAAATATAATGGGTATAAATAGGTTCCTTTTGATAATTTGAAGGATTATCACATAACATTTGCAGCGGACTGTCATAGATCACATACATGGATGCCTGATGTGCCCTTGTTCCCCTGCTCATAGGAGAAGTCATGCTGATATGAAATTCATCTTTGTTACTGTTGATCATTGCCCCTGGTGTAAAATCCATCGGCCCCGCCACCATCCGGGTGAAAGGCAAAGTGACATCATGTTCAGGAGTAATGGTTTCTTCCCATTTGTCGTTTTCCATTCCCCTTACACCTTCGTAGTTGAGCAGGTTAGGATACTCGCGGTTTAGCCCTACAGGTTTATAGGCGCCGTGCATATCCAGCAGCAATTTCCTTTTTGCAGTAGCTGCTGCTGTTCTTTCATAAAAGTTAACCATATATTGGTCGGCCCTGGCCATATAATCTACCTTGACTCCCTTTACACCCCATTTCACATATTGATCCAGGATTTCGTCCATATGCTGATCCAGGGGCTTCCATAAGGCCCACAGGATAATACCTACTTTTTTTTCTGTAGCATAGCGGATGAGTTCTTTTAAATCCAGCTGAGGATTTGAGGCCAGCAGATCTGTTGTCGTTCTTGACCATCCTTCATCCAGGATGATATATTCCAATCCGTATGCAGCGGCAAAATCAACATAATACTTATAAGTAGCCGTATTGAGTCCTGCTTTGAAATTAACTCCATAGATATTATTGTCGTTCCACCAATCCCAGGCTACCTTTCCCGGTTTAATCCATTGGGTATCTTTCAGGATATTTGGTTTGGCGAGCTTATACACCAGCTCATTTTCCAGTAAACCTTTATCAGTAGGACTGATAATCACTGTTCTCCAGGGATAAGTCCTGTCGCCAGTTGTTTTTGCAGTATAAGCGGCTTTTTTAACGATAATTTCTGTACGGTCTGATTTTCCTTTTGGTTTTGTTTCAAGGATTACCTTTGGAAAGTTTCCTTTTAAGCTATTGCCGCCAGTACCAAAAAGAAAGAGATTGGGGTAATCATGAAGATCTGCCTCTGTGACTACCATTTTAGTACCTGCCGGGGTGGAAATATACAAGGGCAGATAACCATATTGTTCAGGAGGAATATCTGCGAGTTTCATCTCTTTAAAATCAGCTTCGTAATGCGACTGCAATTCCGGGTTGTTTTCTTTAGGGAGATAGACCTGGCAGTTTTCATTAAAATTGAAACTTACCACTTCATTGTTGATTTCTACTGGCTGAAGGCCAAAGTTAGTTACGAACCTATAAGCTACACCGTCATTATAAGCGCGGAATTCTATTGTATAACCGCCTTTCATTACCAGTCTGAGTTCATTGTAAACTTCAGGAATAAGTTTGCTGCGCACGGGGATTACTGCTGTAATCACCTGATTGATGGTACCGGTACTTGATTTCAAGACTACAGGAGATACGCCCAGTTCCCTCCCGTCGCCAAGTAACAGGCTCATAGGGCTGGGTTTAATCAGCAATTCCTGATTCCTTAAAACAGACCAGGAAACTTTTTTATCCGTGTTGATTTTTATAGTGATCTTTTTATCAGGTGATAAAAGCGTATAATCTTTTGCGGTGGCGGCTGTGTGTAACAGTAGGGTAAAAAGGAGAATTTTTATTGTTTTAATCATACTGCGGGAAGGTTATAATCTATAAACATACAGGATATTGAAGAATACCTGTTTTCGGAAATTAGCTTATTGTAGCACGGGATTAACAATTAAAAGGCAATAGATATATTTAAAACGGTTTAGTTGCCAGTTCTCGTAACGTAAAAAATAAGTTACAATACAGAATAATAATATGAAATGTGTTAATGTCAAAAAGAAAATATATTAACTTATATAAATATTAATAACCAACCGAAATAAACAGTATGAAAACAAACTTTAATCTATCATTGAAGAAGACTGCCCTAAGTGCAGCAAGCATTATTCTTTTATTCAGTGCGTCATGCACCAAAGAAAGCGGACCGGATAACGTAAAATCTGCTTCTGCACTTTCTTTGTCCAACAGGACTGCTAAACCAAGCGCTATTGGAACCGCTGGCCCTAAAGGAGTATGTTACATCGAAGTGAATAATTATGACTTTAGAGATGTAGGTAAGTATAAATTAACCAATGGCAGTCAGCTATTTGATGTAGGTATAATTTTCGCTGCCAATATCAACTACAATACAACAACGAAAAAAGCAACCTTATTCTTTAATACGCAAGTAACGAATGTGTTGAATAATAAAGCAACTTACATTGCACCTGTTCAGGCCAAAGGGATAAAAGTTTTGCTTTCTATTTTGGGTAACCATCAGGGGGCAGGAATCGCTAATTTTACAAGTAAGGCAGATGCTACGGCTTATGCCCAGCTTTTAAGTAATGCCGTAACTACTTACGGATTAGATGGAATTGATTTCGATGATGAATATGCAGATTATGGAACAAATAGTACTCCTCAGCCTAATGATAGTTCTTTTGTTTATCTGGTAACTGCACTGAGACAGTTAATGCCAACGAAAATTATTTCATTTTACTATATCGGCCCTGCATCAACTAAACTATCATATAATGGAGTAACTGTAGGTTCGAAGGTAAATTATGCCTGGAATCCTTATTATGGTACTTACAGTGCTCCTCCGGTTCCAGGTTTAGCTAAAAGTAACCTGGGCCCTGCAGCAATTGATATTACGAGTACAAGCGTAGCAACAGCCACTTCTTTTGCCACAAGAACAGTAGCCGACGGTTATGGTATATACTTATATTATAATTTACCAGACGCAGATTCGCATACTTATTTATCAGGTGTTTCAAATGCATTATATGGATATAGTACTGTATATAGTAGCAATTAAAGAGGCTTAACTGTATTGAAACCTAGAGGTGCCCGGTTATTCCGGGCACCTTTTATCGTTAATACATTATACAGAGGCTCTTTTTGTGAAGTAGAAAGGAACCTCTATATGTCTTCTGGAATTATCCAGTATGAGGTGGGCGGCAGATGTACCCATAAATTTGAAATCTGTAGAGATCGTAGAGATGCCATTGAGCAAAATCTTTTTTATGGGCGTCTCATTGTAAGAAATCACACCAATATCCTTTCCTATCTGAAAGCCAAGGTTCATAATTCTTTCCAGCAATACCACCAGGTCATCTTCCATTAAATTGATAAAAACTTCTCCTTCATTAATGGGGTCAATGGAAATATTATTGATAATATGGTGATTGAAGGCATACTGCTGACAAAACCTGCGAAAGCCTTTCAAAATTTCCTTTGGGAAGTAACTGTTTTTTGGGAAAATGATTTTTATAGTATGGTATTTACTTAAATGCGTGAGTGCCTGTTCCAGTGCATCATATATATTCTGTTCGAAATTCTCGTAAGCCGCGGCATATTCGCCTTCAATTCCTGATATGATCTTGTCCATCAGAATAAGTTTATGTTTAGGAATATGGTTGATGATTTCCTTTGCATACTCTTCACTATCAATAAAATGAGGAATGATCACATAATGTGAATATTCATCTTTTTGATTTGCCAGAAAGCGTTTGAATAAGGTGAAATCATTATTGTAGATATAAAAATCTACTGATACATCGTCGCCCAGGGCCTTGATGAAAGCATCATAAACAATCTTTTTGTGGGCGCTTAACTTGTTGAAAAGTAAAAATATTTTTAATTTCTGTTTGAAATTGGTATTCATGATGTAATACCCCTTGCCAGGCACAGAGTTGACAATGCCTATTTTCTTTAGGTATTTGTAGCCTCTTTCTGCAGTATCCCTTGACATTTCTAGTTTGCAGCTCAGCTCATTGATAGACGGTAATAAGCTGTCCATTCTCAGTTTGCCCTGCTCAACAGCTCTGATAATTGCAGTGGAGAGCTGTAAATATTTTGGCGTTGCAGAATATTCATCTATGCGGATATAATCAGAAAATATTGTTGTTTTCATCAGAATATATTTCTTTTTAATGGTTATGAAGCTATCATAAGCTTGTTCATTGCGGTTTTTAAGCGGTAAGCTTATGATGGTTTCATCATTCTAAATTTTAATAAAAAACTTCTTTATGAACTCAAAATAGAGTAGTTGCCAGATTCAGCTAGCGGCAAAGCACCCAGATAGTTAAAAGGTTTTAGTGAATTCTCACATTGAAAATGAAACAGTTTTATTGCTGTGTTACTTTTTTGTCCGGGGAAGGTTGAAATGTTTGGTAACAGTGAACCTGGAAATGGGATTTTCCTAAAATAAGATTTCATACAATATATATTTGGTGATGATAAAATGGCTTTCCATCCTAAACAGAAACTGCCATTAAAGTTCTATGATGTAAGGTATACATAATCAATAACTATAAGGCTAATTATTTATTTGTAAATAATTAATTGATAATAAGATGTTTAGGTTGGTGTTTTCATGACAGTGCAGGATGGTTGTCAGGATGCCACAGGGTGCAATTTCTTACCTGACAACATAATTTAGTTTAACCAAATATAGAAGGGAGCTGTGATTTCAGCTCTTAAAATTATTTATAAACTAAATATACTGTTATGAACAAAAAAATTCTACTCTTCCTTTTTCGGGGTAAACATTGGCTGATGTTTTTGTGGATAGTGCTTTTCAGTACTATTTCTTATGCACAAGATTTAAAAATTAAAGGTAAGGTTACTAGTACGGATGATGGTACGCCTTTACCTGGTGTATCGGTGTATGTGAAGGAGACTAAACAGGGCACTTCTACCAATACTGAGGGGAACTTCGCCCTGTCAATTGCTAAAGGCAGTACGCTTGTCTTTACTTTTATAGGTTATGATCCTAAAGAAGTTTTGGTTAATAGTGATGCTCTGCTAAATGTTAAACTGAATGCCAATAGCGGGGCATTATCTGAAATTGTGGTAGTAGGTTATGGCGTTCAGAAAAAAAAGGACCTGACCGGAGCTGTCTCAACTGTATCCGTAGAACAAATCAAAGATCTGCCCGTAGTATCAGTTGATCAGAAATTAGTTGGCCAGGTTGCTGGTGTGCAGATCAGCACCACAACAGGATCACCAGGAGGTGGCTCTACCATCAAGATCAGGGGTTCGGGATCAATTGGAGCAGGTGATAATCCTCTTTTTGTAGTAGATGGTTACCCTATTTCCAATTCCAGCGGACATACTTATAATCCTTTAAATGTGATCAATCCGGATGATATTGAATCTGTAACGATATTAAAAGATGCGTCGTCGACAGCAATCTATGGATCAAGAGGATCGAATGGCGTAGTGGTAATCACAACAAAAAAGGGTAAAAGCGGTGAGCCTGTGGTGACGGTTAATTCATATGCAGGTACCCAGAGCGTTCCTGAGAAAGGCCGGCCTAAAATGCTGAATGGTGAGCAGTATGCCCAGTTTAGAAAAGACATTATCACAGATGATTTTGCTTTTAGGGGAGCTACTTTAACCGAAGCAGATATCCCTGTGGAATTTAGAAACCCTTCACAGTATGGTGCAGGAACGGACTGGTACAATACAGTACTGCGCACGGCCGTACAAAATAACCTGGATGTAGGAGTGAGCGGCGGAACTGATAATACACATTATAATTTTTCTGTAGGGCGCATCAATCAGGAGGGAACGATAAAATATACAGACTTTGAACGTTATGCAATCAGGGCTAATATTGAGACCAACATCAGTAAAAAACTAAAAGTTGGGATCAACCTTGCGCCGACTAATAGTGTCCAAAACCGGAATGATTTTGATTCCGGCGGCAGGGATGTAATTACCCGTACACTTTGGTTAAGTCCGATTGTTCCGGTAACTGATGCCTCAGGAAACAGGACTTCTTATATTTCCTCTCCGGGATCTATCGGCGCTCCAAACCCACTCAATTCATTGCAGTTTGCAGGGACAAATGATAAAATTTTCCGTGGTCTTGGAGGTGCTTTCGCAGAATATGAAATCATCAGGGGACTGAAAGCAAAGTATAGTTATAATGTTGATTATAGTAGTGAAAACTCATTCAACTTTAATCCTTCTACCGTAGGAGGAGAAAGTAACCCTGCACCGGTAGTGCCAAACTCAAATACCTATAAGAATACTACCTTTAACTGGCTTTCAGAAATGCTGTTAAGTTATGATAAAACGATTGCAACAGACCATCGTATCAGTGCGGTAATAGGTTATACCGCACAAAAGGAACGTTCAAATTCTATTAGCCTCTTTGCTGATAATTATCCTGATGATCTGGTTAAAACAATTAATGCGGCATCTATCATCAGTTCTTACGGAGAAGATATTCAAAAGTGGTCGCTAATTTCGTACCTGGCAAGACTAAATTATTCTTTTAAAGACAAGTACCTGGTTACCGCTACGGTGAGAACAGACGGCTCATCCCGTTTTGGAAGTAATAAACAATATGGTACATTTCCTTCTGCTGCCTTAGGCTGGCGATTATCACAGGAAGATTATGTCAAACAGATCAAGTGGCTGAGTGATTTAAAACTGCGTGCCAGTTATGGGAAAGCCGGGAATTTTAATATAGGTAACTATACCTATACATCAAACATTGGAACAGCAAATTATGCCTTTAATGGTAACCTTGCCAACGGCCGCGTATCTACTACACTGAATAATCCTGATCTTACCTGGGAGAACTCAAATGAACTTGATGCCGGTGTTGACCTGGGGTTATTCAAAGACCGTATTTATTTGAACGTAGATTACTACAACCGCTTAACTAAAGGGATGCTCTTTAATAGTGAAATTCCTCAGTCTTCAGGATATTCAAACGCAATTATTAATTCTGGTACGATTAGAAACAGAGGGTTAGAGATCGGCTTGTCTACACACAATCTGGAAGGAGGATTTAAATGGAATACCAACTTTAATATCGCTTTTAATAAAAACAAAGTGCTGGCCCTGAATGCAAACAATGATCCTATATACAGCGGTTTGAGTGGCGAAGGGTCTTACACACATATTACCCAGGTTGGACATCCGATCGGAGAGTTCTACGGGTATGTAGTAGAAGGTGTTTATAAAGATCAGGCAGACCTGAACAATTCGCCTAAACATGTAACTTCTGTAGTTGGCTCAATAAAGTATAAAGATGTAGACGGTAACGGGATCATAGAGCCGGATAAGGATTTTGCAGTGATCGGACATGCCCAGCCAAACTTCACTTATGGCTTTACCAACTCCTTTTCCTATAAGAGATTTGATCTGAATGTGATATTTGTAGGTTCACAGGGCGGACAAGAGCTGAAAACGGCAAACCAGTATTTGCTCAATATTGATGGGGTATTTAATGTTGATCAGAAAGTGCTGAACAGGTGGAGATCACCATCAGATCCGGGGGATGGAATGACTCCCACTACCAATGGCTCCAGGGTAATTTATCGCGATGTGAACTCTTCATGGGTTGAAGATGCAAGCTTCCTCCGTTTACAGAATGTAACGCTAGGATACAATTTTGCTTCCGGTTTCCTTGCCAGATCAAAGGTAATCAAAGGGGCACGTTTTTATGTCAGCGGGCAAAACCTGATCACTTTTACCAAATATAACGGTAATCCGGAAGCGAATACTGCTACTGGAAGTGCATTGACACCGGGCGAAGATTTCACCAATTACCCTTTGGCAAGAACGCTGATCCTGGGTTTAAATCTAACTTTTTAATCATTTAGAAAGCATTAATTAGAAATACCATGAAACATATTACAAAATATATACTCCTCCCTATTTTTACGATTATGCTGACAGCCGTTAGCTGTAAAAAGGATTTTCTTAACCAGGCACCGGAAGCAACTATCGTAGGACAGAATTTTTTCAAAACTGAAACGGATATCAAACAAGCGGTAAATGGTGCTTATAGCTCTTTAATAGGTATGGGCTTAACCAGTTACTGGCTTTTTGGTGAAATGCGCTCGGATAATACAACTTATCAGTATAATCCCACAGATAGAGGTCAGGAACAGCGGGAATTTGTAGATGAGTTTTTGGCAACCGCTACTTCTCCTAAAATTCAGCAATACTGGCAGGAAAGTTATACGGCTATATCCCGCTGTAATGATGTGCTGGATCATGTGGATAAAGTAACGATGACTGATCAGTCGAAAAATCAGTATATAGGTGAGGTTAAGTTTCTACGTGCTTTTCACTATTTTAATCTGGTGAGGCAGTTTGGCGGTGTTCCTTTGCGGCTAACGTCTGTTCAGTCTCCGGGTGATGCTATGTCTAAAGGCAGGGCATCAGAAAATGATGTTTATACGCAGATCATTGCTGATCTGACGGCTGCCTCAGGAAGCCTTCCTGCAAAATACACTGGTGTGGATATAGGCCGTGCAACAAAAGGAACAGCATTTGCCCTTTTAGGAAAGGTATATCTTACACAAAAAAAATATACTGAAGCGCTGACAGCTCTTCAAAATGTAACAGGTTATGCACTGTTACCAGATTATGCCAGCGTTTTTGATCCCTCTAATAAAAATAATGCAGAGTCAATCTTTGAAATACAATACCTGGGAACAAAACCGGAACTGGCCAGTAACTTTTTGTATCAGTTTGCACCTTATACCTCTGGCAGTATTGTTACGGGAGATGCAGGGACCCAATTGGGGAGCGGTAACGGATGGAACATCCCTACACAGGATATGATTGATGCTTATGAAACGGGAGATGTCCGTAAAGATATATCACTCGCTACAGGTTATACCGGTGCAAATGGTGTGTTCGTAAGTGTGCCTTATGTTAAAAAATATAACCATGGATTTGTAGACAGGGGCCGTACAAATGACGATTTCCCATTGATTCGTTATGCCGATGTGGTATTGATGATGGCTGAATGTTTAAACGAACAGGGGTTTGCAGCCAACGGACAGGCTTTTACTTTGTTAAATAGTATAAGAACACGTGCGCATTTACCGGAAAAAACCAGCGGAAATGCCAATACCGCATTGGCGGTTAATGATCAGGCTGCCTTCCGGGATGCCGTTATGCAGGAGCGCCGTGTGGAACTCGCGTTTGAAAATCAGCGCTGGTATGATCTGGTTCGTTCTGGTAACGCTGTTGATATCATGAATGCTCATGGACAGAGGCAGATTAAGCAATTTTCAAATATTCCCGCGGGTTCATATATTGTCACAGCGAATAAATTATTGCTTCCATTACCACAACATGACGTTACTCTTGATAATTTAACGCAAAATCCTCAATAGTTATGTACTTTTATGAATAACCAATCTAATATAAACTGATTATGATAAATAGATATTTATTCCGAATGCTATTGACAGGAGTAATCTTTTCAACTGTGTTTATCGTCCCCGTCTTTGCGCAGAAACTGCAGTTACAAGATCTGAAAGTAGAATACATGCATCATCCTATAGGTTTGGATAATGCACATCCCAGATTTAGCTGGAAACTGGAAAGTGCCCAAAGGGGCACCATGCAGCAATCTTATGAAATTCGCGTGGCAGCAACGCTAAGTGATGTCCAGTCGGGTAAAAACCTGATTTGGGAAAGTGGAAATGTCAAAAAGGACGAATCCATACAAGTGAAATATGCTGGTCCGGAGTTAAAATCCAAAACCCGTTATTTCTGGCAGGTGAGGGTAAGCGATAATCATGGAAATACTTCTAAATGGACTGCGCCGGAATTCTGGCAAATGGGTATGCTGAGCCCTGCAGACTGGTCGGCAAAATGGATTACTACTTTTGTTGGTGATACTTTGCTTGGTCCGAGTCCATATTTCAGAAAATCATTTGTTGCTGAAAAGTCGATTAAATCGGCTACAGCCTACATTACCGCTCATGGAATGTATGAGGCATATTTAAATGGTAAAAAGATAGGGGCTGATTTTTTTACCCCAGGCTGGACCAGCTATAACAAACACTTGCTTTATCAAACTTATGATGTAACTCAACTGTTAAAAAATGGGGGCAATACCCTTGGCCTTACTTTAGGAGATGGCTGGTACAAGGGATATCTTGGTTTTGGCGGACAACATAGTTATTATGGTAAACAGTTAGGCGGATTATTGCAGCTGGAAATTCAATTCACAGATGGTACCAAACAGATTGTACAAACTGATGAATCATGGAAATATCAGCTGGGGCCAATTATCACTTCAGATCTTTATAATGGTGAGAACTATGATGCGCGTTTAGAACTTACGGGCTGGGCAGAAAATGGCTATAACAGCAGTACATGGAAAGACGTGGCAGTGGTACCTGCGGGCAAGGAGCTTATTGAAGCTAGTATCAGTCCCCTGGCGCGTAAACACGAAGAATTTAAACCTAAACAGATCATCACCACTCCAAAGGGAGAAACCGTGATAGACTTTGGACAGAACCTGGTGGGCTGGGTGCAGTTTAAGATAAAAGGAACCAAGGGTACCATTGTCAAAATTGAACATGGGGAGGTACTCGATAAGGAAGGTAATTTTTATACGGCAAACCTTCGGACTGCCAAGCAGCTCGTTACCTACACATTAAAAGGAGCCGAAGAAGAATCTTACGAACCTCACTTTACCTATCAGGGCTTTAGGTATATTAAACTGGAAGGTTTTCCGGGCAAGCCAAATCCTGATGACTTTACAGCCGTTGCCATCTATTCAGATATGAAACCTACGGGTACATTTACTACATCTAATCCCATGCTCAATCAGCTTCAGCACAATATTCAATGGGGACAGAAGGGGAATTTTGTAGACGTTCCTACAGATTGTCCGCAGCGCGATGAGCGTTTAGGATGGACAGGGGATGCACAGGTGTTTTCCCGTACTGCATCATTTAATATGGATGTAGCAGGTTTTTTTACCAAATGGCTAAAAGATGTGCAGGCTGACCAATTGCCGAATGGAAGTGTGCCTTTTGTGATTCCAAATGTTTTAGGCGATGGATCTTCAGGTTCAACCGGCTGGGCAGATGTAGCCACTATTATCCCCTGGGATATGTATCTGGCTTATGGCGATAAGCAGCTGCTGAGCAATCAGTATAAAAGTATGAAGCTTTGGGTTGACTTCATGACTCAAAAGAGTACCGATAATTTATGGAATACCGGCTTTCATTTTGGCGATTGGTTATTTTATCATCCCGATGATGACAGTGACGGGCGGGCGGCAATTACGGATAAATACCTTATTGCACAGACATTTTACGCACATTCTACACAATTGTTAATTAATGCTGCAGAGGTATTGGGCAATGAGGAAGATGTGAAAAAATACACTAGCCTGTTAGCTGATATTAAAAAAGCATTTGTAAAAGAGTATGTTACCCCCAATGGAAGACTGGTTTCAGGATCACAAACTGCTTATGTGCTCGCCCTTAATTTTGATATGCTGCCCGAAGGGCTTCGTCAGCAGGCAGCCGACAGATTGGTGGCTAATGTTAAAGATTATGGTAATCATCTTACCACAGGGTTTTTGGGTACGCCATACCTTTGCCATGTATTGAGCCGTTTTGGTCATTCGGACGTATCCTATACTTTGCTTTTACAGGAAACGTATCCATCCTGGTTATATCCTGTAAAGGCGGGCGCTACAACGATATGGGAAAGATGGGACGGACAAAAGCCTGATGGATCTTTTCAGACAACAGGTATGAACTCTTTTAACCATTATGCCTATGGTGCAATTGGCGATTGGATGTACCGCAATATGGTGGGACTGGATACTGAAGATTCTGGTCCCGGTTATAAGAAAATAACGATCACTCCGGAACCTGGTGGAAATTTGAGCTATGCTGCTGCAAGTTTGGAAACCCTGTATGGAACTACAAGTGCCAAATGGACCATCGAAAATAATGTGTTTATGCTGGATGTAGTAATACCAAACAATACCACAGCAACGATTAAACTTCCCGGTGCAGCGTCTGCATCAGTTACAGAGTCGGGAGTTGCATTAAGTACAGCTAAAGGTATTTCTGCATCTGCTGCTGATGGCACCAGCTTAAAAGTTAACCTTGGTTCTGGTTCTTACCATTTCAAATATAACCGTTAAATATAAAAGCCTCCTGCTGACCTTAAATCAGAGGAGGCTTTTTTAAAACACACATTTATTTACCAGAATTTCACGTATAAAGCAGTAATAATTAAAAGGGTTAAAATGATTAAAGCCATAGTTTGCGGTGTAACCTTAAACATGCTTTTATCCAGTTCAAACGCTTTAGGATTAATT
Source organism: Pedobacter sp. L105 (assembly GCF_009765875.1). Taxonomy (GTDB): domain Bacteria; phylum Bacteroidota; class Bacteroidia; order Sphingobacteriales; family Sphingobacteriaceae; genus Pedobacter. The sequence goes on along the minus strand of NZ_LMUP01000004.1, from coordinate 1,289,266 downwards.
TTTGGTCCTGCAAAACTCATGATCACCATGATCAGCATGGTAAACCCGAAAGATAGACCCATGCAAATGTGGAATGGAATTTCATATCCTCCTGCGCCGTTAGGATAAGCAGTATACAGGATCGTTTCATGCCCCATTACAGCAGGGGCAAATTCGTTAAAGAAAACCGAGAACAGGAAACCTGCAATTACACCTGCGATAGCTGCCGCACCAGTAGTCCTTTTCCAGAACATTCCCAGGAAGAACATGGCGAATACGCCGGGACTAATAAAACCTGTGTATTTCTGGATATAGGTGAAACCACCTACACCGCCAATACCCAATAAGTCGTTCCAGGTAAAAAGAACCGCAAGGACCAGTCCGATGACAACTGTTGCTTTGCCTACAAAAACCAGGCTTTTTTGATCGGTATCTTTTTGGAAATATTTTGAATAAACATCCAATGTGAAAATAGTAGAGATACTATTTACCTTGCCAGCCAGCGAAGCTACAATAGCTGCGGTCAATGCTGCTACAGATAGCCCTTTTAATCCGGTTGGTAAAAAGGTCAATATGGCAGAGTATGCACCATCTTTACCGCCAATCAGCTGTGGAAGATATCCTTTGGCATACAATACATAAGCTGCAATACCAGGCAGCATCACGATTACAGGCATTAATAATTTTAATAGTCCTGCAAACAGGATACCTGTTCTTGCAGTTTGAAGATCTGCACCCAATGCCCTTTGTGTGATGTATTGGTTACAGCCCCAGTAGTTTAGGTTGATGATCCAGATCCCTGCAAGGTAAGACATCAGACCCGGGAACGTTAGATATTTACTGATTTCATTTTGAGTGGAAGTAGCCGTTGGCCGGGGAATGATCATCTTAAAATGTTCAGGAGCCTGATCCATTAAAACTTTAAAACCCGCTATGGCATTGCTGCCAACACCAAACTTCTGCCCAACAACGGTCAGGGCGATATAACTGGTTACCAGTCCCCCGAAGATGAGTACAGCTACCTGTATCACATCGGTATAGGCTACCACTTTCATTCCTCCCATGGCAATAAACAGGGCGAAAACAGCCAGTCCAATCATGATCACATGCAGGTATTGCCCGCCGGTTAGCCCGTTAATTGCTACAGCACCCAGGTACAAGATGGAGGTAAGGTTTACAAAAACATACAGGAACAACCAAAAGATAGCCATGATCAGTGCGACAGATTCATTATACCTTGTTTTTAAGAACTGAGGCATTGTATAAATCTTGTTTTTAAGATATACTGGTATAAACCATACGGCTACGATTATCAGCGCGATGGCCGCTATCCACTCGTAAGCGGCTACGGCAACCCCAAGGAAGAATCCCTCACCACTCATTCCGATGAACTGTTCTGCGGAAATGTTGGATGCAATGAGGGATGCTCCTATAGCCCACCAGGTCAGTGTACCCTCTGCCAGGAAGAATGCTTTGGCATCTTGTTCATTCTTTTGCCGTTTGTGATAGATGGAGTATCCATACAGGGAAACTGCTAAAAAATAAATGATAAAAACTACATAATCTGTAGTTGCTAAACTATTGGTCATAATTTTATATTTGGTTAGGGTATTTTATGTGACTAATGTTTGTTTAACTGGTAGTAGACCTCATTCCACTTTAATTCATTACGTAACTGATTTATGGTAGTTTGATTATCAATGCCAACATACTCAATTCCTGCGATATCTGCAAAATCTGTCAGGTGTTCGGCCGTTAAATTCTGACTGTAGCAGGTATGATGTGCACCGCCCGCATAGATCCATGCTGCGCATCCGGTTTTCATATCTGGTTGTGGTTTCCATAATACACGGGCAACAGGCAATTTAGGCAGTTCATGTTTTTCATCTACCCCATCTACAATGTTAACCAGCATACGGAACCTGTTTCCCATATCAATAATAGAAGCATTCAGCGCGGGGCCATTTGCAGCATCAAAGATCAATCTCACAGGATCGGCTTTGCCGCCAATCCCTAAAGGATGTATTTCACATTTAACAGGTCCTTTAGCTAAAGCCACATCAACTTCAAGCATGTGTGAGCCCAATACAAATGAGTTTTTAGGTTCAAAATGATAAGTATAATCTTCCATGAATGCATTGGCACCATCAAGACCGCTTCCCATAACTTTCATGGTCCTTACCAGGACAGCTGTTTTCCAGTCGCCCTCTCCTGCAAAACCATACCCCTCACTCATCAGGCGTTGCACTGCAATACCAGGAAGCTGGCTCATACCATGCAGATCTTCAAAAGTATCTGAAAAACCTTTGAAATTACCCTGCTCCAGGAAGCTGCGCAATCCCAATTCTATTTTGGCGGCTTCTCTCAGAGAAGCATGTTGTGCGCCGCCTTTTTTTAGCGTTTCGGCCAGCTGGTAGCTGTCGGCATATTCTTTTACCAGTTTATCAATATCAGTATCCAGGCTTTGGTTGATCACTGCTACCAGATCGCCAATGCCATAGGTATTTACTGAGTAGCCGAATTTTATTTCCGCTTCAACTTTGTCCCCTTCGGTTACGGCAACATTACGCATGTTATCGCCAAAACGTGCAAATTTAGCGCCTTGCAGGTCAAACCAGCCGGCAGCAGCCCTTAGCCAGGTATTCACACTTTCACGCACTTCAGGATCTTCCCAATGTCCTGCTACTACCTTACGGTTGATGCGCATGCGGGAAACAATGAAACCAAACTCACGGTCTCCATGTGCACTTTGGTTCAGGTTCATGAAATCCATATCCATGGTGCTCCATGGAATATCGCGGTTGAATTGAGTATGGAGGTGAAGCAATGGTTTTTGCAGGATTTTTAATCCGCCAATCCACATTTTTGCCGGGGAAAAAGTATGCATCCAGGCGATGATACCAATACAGTTTTCTGCAGTATTGGCTTCCTGGCAGATCTGATAGATTTCTTCGGAAGTTTTTACGGTCGGTTTAAAAACAATCTTTACCGGGATTTGCGGTGAGTCGTTTAAAGCACGGGCAATTTGCTGGGAGTGTTCGGCTACTTGTCTTAAGGTTTCTTCTCCGTATAAATGCTGGCTTCCGGTAATGAACCAGGCTTCTAGTTGTTTAAGGTTGGTTGTCATAGTTTTTCGTTTATTGACCGTAATAGGAATCTACTCCGTGTTTTCTATCGTAATGTTTTTTTATCAAAGCATCTTTCATCGGGCGCACATCATTTCTGATCTGTTCTGTAAGGAAGGCCATTTTTGCCAGTTCTTCTACTACTGCGCTGTTGTATACTGCTTTGTCTGCAGTTTTCCCCCAGGTGAAAGGCGCATGGTTACCCACCAGGATCATCTCTACTTCCGTATAACTTAAGCCCAGTTCGGTAAGGTGCTCCATGATCTGGAAACCAGTTTCATACTCATAGTTGCCTTTAATCTTTTCGTCTCTCATAGGAGGGGCACAGGGGATAGCTGCCGTGGTATGATCTGCATGGGTTGTTCCATAAACCGGAATTGACTTTAACGATTGCGCCCATGCTGTTCCATAAGTGGAATGGGTATGTACTATACCGCCGATGTTTTCCCAGTGTTTGTACAATACCGCATGTGTTTTGGTGTCTGAGGAAGGCCTTAAATTACCTTCCACAGTGTTGCCATCAAAATCTACGATCACCATGTTCTCCGGCGACAGTTCTTCGTAAGGAACACCGCTTGGTTTAATGGCAAATACTTTATTCTCCCTATCGGCAGCACTGGCATTTCCAAAGGTGAAAAGCACCAGTCCCAGTTTAGGCAGTTGCATATTGGCTATGTATGCCTTTTCTCTAATATCATGATAGTTATTCATTAGCTTTTATTGTTTTAGTGGCATTCATGAGCTCGCAGGCTCGGTTACTTATTAGCTATGATTTGGGTGTTGCTCGATGTAATTTCCTAAAGCCTTGTAATGTGGAAAGCGTGCGGCGTAATATGTTACGTTTTCCGCTACAGGGTGATATTCTGCATCGAAGCCGCGACCCATTCCTATCATCGCTGCTTCAACAGTAGGATAAACTCCTCCAACTACGGCAGCAAACATCGCCGCGCCTAAAGCGCAGGTGTGCTCAAACTGGTGAATACGGATAGGCATATTCAATACATCGGCCATCATTTGCATGATGTAAGGTGATTTTTTTGCCACTCCACCGATACCGATAATCCCCTCTACAGGAATCCCTTCAGAAATGAAGCGGTCTACTATATTTTTAGCACCAAAACAGGTTGCTTCGGCCAGTGCCCTGAACAAGCGCGGTGCATCTGTACCCAGATCGAGATTGCTTAGGGCTCCTTTAAGTTCCTGATTGGCATCGGGGGTTCGTCTTCCGTTAAACCAGTCGATCCCCAGTTCATCATCATTATTTTTAGGCAGCAAGGCCGCTTGCTTACTCAGTTCAGGAATGATCTTGTCCAGCATTTCCTCCTGCAGGGCATTTGCTGTTGCTTCGTCGATCACAGCAGATTGCAGCAGCAGGTTTTTTAGCGGCCAGGCCAGTATGTTTTTTAACCAGGCATAAGTATCTCCGAAAGCAGATTGCCCTGCTTCCAGGCCCATCATACCGGGAATGACAGAGCCATTTACCTGTCCGCAAATCCCTTTGATTAGCTTGCCGTCCATATCGGCCATTGGGGTTACTAGTATATCACAAGTGGAAGTACCCATTACCTTACTCAGGTGGTAAGGCTCAATTTGTCCGCCTACGGCACCCATATGGGCATCAAAAGCACCAACGCCAACCACAACCGAAGTGCTGAGCCCCAGTTTATCTGCCCATTCCTGGCTTAAAAAGCCAGCGGGAACATCAGAAGTATAAGTTTCCTTAAATAAGCGTGAGGTGTATCCATCCAGTAAAGGATCAAGGGCGGTAAAGAAATCATTTGGTGGTAAGCCATCAAATTCTTCTGCCCATAAAGCTTTATGGCCGGCAGCACAGCGGCTGCGTTTCATTTCTTTGGCATCAGTGCCTCCTGTAAGCAAAAAAGGGATCCAGTCACAGTGTTCTACCCAGGAATAACAGGCAGCTCTGACCTTTTCATCGGTACGAAGAGTTCTCAGCAGTTTGGCCCAGAACCATTCTGAAGAGTAAATGCCGCCGCAATAGTCCAGATAATTAATATCGTATTTTGATGCATGTTCGTTAATCTGCGCAGCCTCTTTTATCCCGGTATGATCTTTCCAAAGCACAAACATAGCATGTGGGTTATCCTGAAATTCCGGGAGTAGTGCCAGTGGCGTACCTGTTTCGTTGACCGCAACAGGAGTAGAGCCTGTTGTATCCACAGCAATTGCTTTTACTGCATCTGCAGCAACCTGGCCGCCTGCTTTTTGTAAACAGGTTTTAATTGTATATTCCAGTCCCTCCATATAATCCAGAGGATGCTGTCTGAACTGATTGATTGAAGGATCACAGAATAATCCTTTTTGCCATCGCGGATAATTAAAAACTGAAGAAGCGATTTCTTCACCATTTTCCGCGTTGACCAATACAGATCGAACTGAGTCTGATCCGTAATCCACTCCAATAACGTATATATTTGGTTTCATAAAATAGATAAATGTCTAATTAACGTTTATTTATTTTATAAATGAAATATATTAGAAATTTTTAGTGATTAAAAATTTTGTTACGCTGAAAATCATGAGTTTATAGTGCTCTTCAAGTGGTAGATATACTTCTAACAGCTCCACTGTTACTAGGCGTAGAAGACTCTTAAAGGACTAAAATCTCAACTAATTAAGTTTTCGGGGTTAGGGATAAAATTGAGAAAGGCCTGGAATTTTGCTTTATATTTTTTCTTATCCAATTTAAAATAAAAGGCACCCTTTTTTGAATTTGACTTATCCTTTTCTTCCAGTTTAATGAGCAGTCCGGTGGAGGTTAGTTTCCTGATAAAATTTCTGTTATCGATCTTCGTATTGTACACCCCTTCATACAAACTTTGCAGCTGAGGGATGGTAAACTTTCGTGGTAAAAGTTCAAAAAGGAGCGGATGTAAGGCGGCTTTATATCTTATTTTTTGTTTGGCAATTTCTACCATTTCGCCATGATCAAAAATCAGCTTAGGCATTTCATTTATTAGAAACCATTCTGCATGATACCTGTCACTAATTTGTGTTTCATACTTGTGGATATCGATCAGTGCAAAATATGCAACAGAAATAATACGTTCCATCGGATCTCTGGATGGATTTCCAAAAGCGTGCAACTGTTCCAGGTAAACCCCATCTAATCCCGTTAATTGTAGCAGGATTTTATTGGCGGCTTCATCCAAACTCTCGTTGGATTGAGTAAAACCGCCCATTAAACTCCATTTGTCCTTCTCTGGTTCAAATCCTCTTTTAATGAGCAGGATCTTTAAATTCTCGCCATCAAACCCAAAAATAATGCAGTCTACTGCAACCAACATTTTTGTTTCTATTGTGTTTTCAATCATTAAACGTATTTTAGGAATCGTTGATAATATTAAGTAAAAGATTTATCACTACAAATTTTACTGAGATAATATTAATCGTTGTTTTGACGGTTAATATAATTTTATCTACTTTGGTATTGACTATATATAAACTGTAAATATAAATATGAAAACGAATCAAAATTTATTTCTTGCATTGCTCCTGGTTTCTGGCATACTGGGAAGCTGCAATTCTTCATCCACAAAAAAAACGGTTTCGACAGACTCGGTAACCACAACAACTGTAACTACTGCCCCTGCAGCTAAGGTTCCCGATTCTGCTGCTTTTACCAGTACTGTAGACAACAAGAAAGTCCATTTATATGTATTGAAAAATAAAAGCGGAGATCAGGTTGCTATAACTAATTTTGGCGGAAGATTGGTTTCGCTGCTGGTCAAAGATAATAAAGATCAGCCGGTAGATGTGATTCTGGGACATGATAGTTTGAAATCTTACCAGCGTAAAGAGCAGTCTTTCTTTGGTGCCCTGATTGGGCGATATGGCAACAGAATAGCTAAGGGTAAATTTACACTAGAAGGTAAAGCTTATCAGCTACAGATCAATGATGGAAAGAATACATTGCATGGTGGTTTTGATGGATTCTTCGGGAAAGTATGGGATAGCAAACAGCTTGACGACCATACTTTAGAATTGAATTATTTTTCTAAAGATGGGGAAGCCGGTTATCCTGGGAATTTAAATGTAAAAGTTATTTATACCCTTCAGGAAGATCATTCTTTGAAGATCAATTATCATGCAACCACAGATAAAGCTACAGTGATCAATTTAACGAATCATGCTTATTTCAACTTAAACGGGGCAGGGGATAAAACCATCACCGATCACCTGCTTACCATGGAAGCTGATGAATATGTACCTATAGACAGTACTTCTATACCGACTGGTAAATTAGAGAAAGTGGCTGGTACTCCGTTTGACTTTACTAAAGCCAAGCTGATTGGTGCCAATATCAATGATACAGATCCGCAATTGAAAAACGGAAAAGGATACGACCATAACTGGGTGCTAAGAAAAGGAACAGGCTTGCGTAAAGCGGTTACGGTGAGCAGTGCAAAAACAGGTATTGTTATGGAAGTGTTAACTGAAGAGCCGGGCATTCAATTTTACAGTGGTAACTTTTTAACGGATAAAATGAATTATGGTAAAGGAAATGCAACTTATGGCTATCGTTCTGCGTTCTGTTTAGAGACACAACATTTTCCGGATTCGCCGAACCAGCCTGCTTTTCCATCAACAGTGCTGAAGCCTGGTACAGCTTATAATTCTGTGACTGTTTATAAATTTTCTGTCAAAAAGTAATTACAGGCAAACAAATCGGGAGAACTGATATTATTAAAGCATCATCATAAACATTTAAAAATGGATTCAAACAATAACATTGAGGAATTAGCTATAAATACAGTAAGAACATTATCTATTGATGCTGTTCAAAAAGCTAATTCCGGCCACCCGGGTATGCCTATGGGGGCAGCTCCTATGGGACACGTGCTTTACTCTCATTACATGAAATTTAACCCTAAGAACCCTTCCTGGGTAAACAGGGACAGATTTATTTTGTCGGCCGGGCATGGCTGTATGTTACAATACAGTTTATTGCATTTAACAGGTTTTAATGTAACGATGGATGATTTAAAAAGCTTCCGTCAATTAAACAGTAAAACTGCAGGTCACCCTGAATATGGCCTGATTGATGGTGTTGATGTAACTACGGGACCGCTTGGTCAGGGTTTTGCCAATGGTGTTGGTTTTGCTATTGCCCAGAAACATCTGGCAGCAAGATACAACAGACCTGGATATAGCCTTTTCGACTATAAGATTTATGCCATCTGCAGTGATGGTGATATGATGGAGGGCGTAACTTCTGAAGCGGCTTCCCTTGCTGGTCATATGGAACTGGGAAACCTGATCTATTTATATGATGATAACCATATATCTATTGAAGGTGATACTGATATTGCTTTTACTGAAGATGTGGCCAAACGTTTTGAAGCTTATGGCTGGCATGTGCAGACCATCGCTGATGGAAATGATGTCACAGCGATCATCAATGCTGTTCGGAATGCAAAATCAGAAGTAAACAAACCTTCCCTTATTAAAGTCCGTACACAAATTGCTTACGGAAGTCCGAATAAAGCAAATACTGCAGGATCACATGGTTCACCACTAGGTGCAGATGAGATCAAACTGGTTAAAGAATTTTTTGGTTTTGATCCTGAAAAATCATTTTATGTTCCTGCTGAAGTAGACGAATATTATCAGGCTGCAGGAAAAAAAGGAACTGAAGCAAACCAGAAATGGGATGAGCTTTATGCAAAATATAAAGAAGAGTTCCCTGAGCTGGCTGCTGAGTATGAGCAGGCAAAAAGTGGTGAACTTCCTCCAAACTGGAAAGATGCCCTACCTGTTTTTGCGCCTTCAAAAGATAAAATAGCTACGCGTATGGCATCTGGAAAGGTGTTAAATGCAATAGCAGATGTTATTCCTGGATTAATTGGTGGTGCTGCAGATTTAGCCCCATCAACAGAAACTAACCTGAAAAAATATACTTCATTTACACCAGAAGACAGAACAGGCCGTAATTTCCACTTTGGTATTCGTGAGCATGCCATGGGTTCTGCCCTGGTAGGGATGGCATTAACTAAAGGAGTAATTCCTTTTGGGGCAACTTTCCTGATGTTCTCTGAGTATATGCGCCCTCCAATCCGTTTGGCTGCGATCATGAAGATCCGTCCTATTTTTGTATATACGCACGATAGTATCGGATTGGGAGAGGATGGAACAACCCACCAGCCAGTAGAACAGCTGATCTCTCTGCGTTCTATTCCAAATATTACGGTAATCCGTCCTGCTGATGCCAACGAAACTGCACATGCATGGCGTGTAGCGCTGGAACATAAAGATGGACCAGTAGTGCTGGTATTTACAAGACAAGGTTTGCCAGTACTTGATCAGGACAAATATGGTAAAGCAGAAAATCTGGAGAAAGGTGCTTATGTTCTTTCTGATGCTGAAGGTGATGCAGAATTGATACTGATGGCTACAGGTTCTGAAGTCGCGCTGATCATGGATGCCCAGGCTAAATTGAAAGAAGAAGGAATCGCTGCCCGCGTGGTGAGCATGCCTTCATGGGAATTGTTTGAGAAACAGGATGCTGCTTACAAAGAATCAGTATTCCCTAAAGCCATCAGAAAACGTTTGGCTGTAGAAACCGGTTCTCCGCTGGGATGGCATAAATATGTAACTGATGAGGGAGATATTATAGCCATGCACACTTTTGGGGAATCTGCACCTGCTGAGGAACTGTATAAAGTATTTGGATTTACTATTGAAAATGTAGTGAATAAAGCTAAAGCACTATTGGGTAAATAATATTGACCAACGTTAATTAATCATAAAGCCCCTGGTCATACCGGGGGCTTTTTATGTAGAAGGGTTTATTCTGTTCTTGATTTTTTGAAATAAAGATGCCGCGTTTTCATACGGTTTCTCGTCTTTTTCCTGAAAATAACCGCTCAGGGTTTCATATTCCTTTTTGTAAACCTCATTTTCGCTAATGAGGCGTAGGAACTCCTGATTTTCGTCTTCTGAAATCTCATTGGATAATTTTCTGCCAAGCAATTCTGTAAATCGTTGATCAATCATGGAGAGCGTTTTTGCAATTAATATAGAGAGGTACCTTTTTTAAGAGGAATTGCCTACAATATGATTAATATTTGCAATAATGACAAGCGATTGCAACAAAATTATTACTGTTCCTGTATTTTTTTCAATTGGATGCCATAATAACCCTTAAGAATAATCCTCAGCTTGGCTATTGACCTGAATAACTGTGTCTGAACAGTACGTGGTGAAATTTCCAGAATTTCAGCTACTTCTTTGTACTTCATCCCGTTTTCTTTGATCAATCTGAAGATCAACCTGGCCTGCGTAGGAAGTATTTCAATTGCCTGGTCTAATTTATAATGTAGTTCTTTATTGTTTAACTGTTTTTCAGGATCGTTACCGTCGATGAAATGAATCCCCGGAGAAGACTCGATTTCTACTAAGCGCACGTTTGCGTTTTTTTTGATATGCTTTAAGGATTGATTTCTGACAGCGATGAACAAATAAGTTTCTAAGTTCAGAATAATCGTTGCGTTTTTCCTGTTCTCCCAGCAACGGACAAAGACATCAGAAACGATCTCTTCTGCTACTTCTTTTTGCCCAATATAGTACGTACAGAACTTGATAAGACGATTTAGCAGCAAGCTATATAAAACTTCGAAAGCTTTAATGTCGTCGTCTAAACACACGTTAGTCCAGAGGGATGATAAATCAGATTTCGATGTTTTCAAAAATATGTTTGTTTATATAAATGGGTGTGCAAATTAAAGGATAATAATAAGTGTTTTTCAAGTTTTGTTTGTCGCTGTAAAAATATTTTTTTTTCATGTAGGCAATTTCCGCCTGAAAGGGGTCTCTTCCTTGAATAACCAAAATATAATATTTAACAGTCAACACCAATATGAAAAAAACATTACAATTGACATGTTTATTGCTTTATGCCTCTGCACATCTGTTTGGGGCGGCAAAAACAGACCATCCCGTTTCCAATACATCCCCGGCGAAACAACTATTTGCCCAGGATGCGATCAAAGGAACAGTAAAAGACTCTACCGGCACTACCCTTCCAGGGGTATCGGTTCAGGTAAAAGGTACTAAACTTGTTACGCAAACTAACATGACCGGTCAGTTTGGTATTGCTGCAAAAGCAGGAGATATTCTTGTTTTCTCTTATATAGGCTATCAGCAAAAAGAAGTTACTGTAGGCAGTCAGTCTATGATTGAAGTAGTAATGAAATCAACTGAGCAAAATCTGAATACAGTAGTGGTAACTGCATTGGGTATAAAGCGGTCTGAAAAGTCACTGACTTATTCCACTGACCAGGTTTCCAATAAAGACCTGACCACGGTGAAAACAGATAACCTGATGAATTCACTGAATGGAAAAGTTGCCGGTGTAACCATCTCGCCAAGTGCATCAGGTGTGGGTGGTTCTGCAAAAGTAATTTTGCGTGGGAACAGATCGTTCTCAGGTAATAACCAGCCATTGTACGTAATTGACGGTATACCTATTTCTAACGGGTCTAACAGTAATGGTCAGCCAAACAGCACTTACGGTGGAAGTACCAACGTAGATGGCGGTGATGGTATCTCTAACTTAAATCCGGACGACATTGAAAGCATGACCGTACTAAAAGGAGCTTCTGCTTCTGCATTGTATGGTAGTGATGCTGCCAATGGTGTGATCGTGATCACCACAAAAAAAGGTAAGGCAGGAAAAACTACGATTAACTTTTCTTCTTCTGTTCAGGCAGACAATGTTTCCTACAAACCGAAATTCCAAAATGACTACGGACAAACCTCTGCAGGTGCACAGGATAGCTGGGGCGCTAAAATTACAGGCCCTGCTCAGGACAACTTAAATTCCTTCTATCAGACAGGTTATAACTTTACCAATTCGATTAATTTATCAGGAGGTAATGATGTTGCCCAGACTTATGTTTCTTATGCCAATACCAGTGCCACTGGAATAGAGCCGGGTAACAAACTGGAAAGGAATAACTTCAACATGCGTGAAACTGCAAAGTTTCTGAATAATAAATTAACAGTGGACGGAAACGTAAACTATATTGCGCAGAAAATAGACAATACACCTGGTTTAGGGCTTTATTTTAACCCGCTTACCGGATTATACCTTTTCCCAAGAGGAAACAACATCTCACCTTATAAAAACCAGTATGAATTAGCAGACCAGACAGGTTATGCCAGACAAAACTGGTTTATCAATCAGGATGTGCAACAAAATCCATGGTGGATCACCAATAGGAATCTAAATTTTGCCAACCGTAACCGTATATTATTAAACGGTAGTATAAAATATGATTTTACCAGCTGGTTTAACATTCAGGCGAGGGGCAATTTAGACCGCAGTCAGGATAGTTATGAGCAGGACTTATACTCAGGTACCAACTCTGTTCTGTCTAAAGCAAACGGTTCATTTATTTTGAACAACCAAACCGTAGAACAAAGATATGGCGATTTTCTTGCTACAGTGACTGTGCCAATGAAAGGTGATTTCAAGTTAGACGGAATAGTGGGTACAAGTTATAAAAGTATAGTTACCACAGGTACTAACCTGGGTTCAGGATTGGGTTTGAATACGCCTAATTTATTCATTGCCCAAAATACCCTGCTAAATTCTGCAGTAAGTAATGCTACAACAATTCCAAGAAATGATAATATAGTAGAGTCGATTTTTGGAAATGTGAATCTGGCTTACAAAGACTGGGCTTTCCTTGCTGTTACAGGAAGAAGAGACTGGTCATCTAACCTGGCCTTTACCCCTACAGATTCTTACTTTTATCCATCAGTTGGGCTTTCTGTACTGTTAAACCAGGCTTTAAAATTACCAGACGTTATCTCTTATGCTAAACTTCGCGGTAGTTATGCTGAAGTAGGTAATACTGTTCCTCAGTATGTAACCAACCCGGTAAACTATACAGATGCAAGTGGTTCGGTGATTTTGAATACCGTAGCTGCATTTCCCACATTGAAACCAGAGCGTACAAAAACCTGGGAAGGTGGTGCCGATTTTAGGTTCTTCCAGAATAAGCTGAGCCTTAGTGCTACAGTTTACAAGTCAAATACCTATAATCAGTTCATTCAGGTTACTCCGTCTGTAGCTACAGGCTCTTCTCTGGGTTATGTAAATGCCGGTAACGTTCAGAATACAGGATTTGAATTGTCACTGGGATATGAAATCATTAAAACTTCTAAATTCTCATGGAATACCAATTTAAACAGTTCAAGAAATAAAAACACTGTAATTGACGTAGACTCTAAAGACAATATCGATCAGTTCATCTTAACTCCAAGTGGAAATAACTCTTTTGAGTCAATCATCAGCAAAGGTGGTTCGTTTGGAGATATTTACGGAGTAACCCTGCAGCATGATGCTCAGGGCCGTGTGATTATTGGTTCAAATGGTGCGCCTCTAACCAATCCAGGATTTAATTATGTAGGAAATCCAAATCCTAAATTCCAATTGGGCTGGGGCAATAGTTTCACGTATAACAATTTCACCCTGAGCTTCCTTGTTGACGGTAAATTTGGCGGACAGGTAATGTCTATCACGCAATCAATGATGGATCAATATGGTGTTTCAGAAGAAACAGGTGCTGCACGTAATGCGGGAGGCGTAAGTGTCAATGGTGTAGATGTTAACGGAAATCCAGTGAGCTCCGTTAATGCTCAAACATGGTATACTGCCGTTGGTGGTAGAGCTGGTGTTTCTGGTCAATATATCTATAGTGCAACTGTAGTACGTTTGCGTGAAGCTTCCTTAGGTTATACTTTCCCTGTCAAAAACAGTGCGGTTAAAAGCTTCAGGGTATCTGCTACAGGACGTAACCTGATCTATTTCTATAAAAAAGCTCCTTACGATCCTGAGTTAACGATGTCATCAGGAAACGGACTTGCTGGTGTGGATGTATTTAATCAGCCTTCTACACGCTCTTATGGCCTTAACCTTAACGTCACTTTCTAATACCTTATTAATTTTCAAACACATGAATACAAATCATAAATTAATAAACAGCAAAAGCCTGACTAAAAGTGGTCGTGGTTATACGGCTGTTATATGTGCCGTCCTGTTACTTACAGTAGCAGGCTGTACCAAAAACTTTGAGAAGAATAATACCGATGGTACCGGGATTCCACTTTCTCAGGTATCTATTCCTACTTTATTCCCGCCTTTACAATCCGCTATTTTCCATGATTATCAAACCGCGCAAAATTTAAGTGCTGATGGCTTCGCTGGATATATGATGTCGCCAACTCCATTTAAAGCTGCTTATGATTTAAACTACGGATTGGTTGATGACTGGGATAAAAATGGTTTTAATGATGCTTATACCCTTGTAATGGGACCCCTGATCAGAATTGCAGCATCTGGTTTGAAAAAAACTGCTCCTGATCTTTGGGCAGTAGGACTGATCACAAAAGTTGAAGCAATGCACCGCGTTACTGATAAATTTGGCCCTATCCCCTACAGTCAGGTAGGTAAATCTTTAACAACAACTCCCTACGACAGTCAGCAAGCTGTGTATACACAATTTTTTGCCGAGCTGGATACAGCAGTAACCAGCCTGCAAAGTTATGTAGCAGCGAATCCTGGTAAAATGCCTTATAGCACTTATGACAGGATCTATGCTGGTGATTATACCAAATGGATCAAGTTTGCCAATTCATTGCGTTTACGTTTGGCGATGCATATTGTAAAGGCAGATCCTGCCACTGCAAAAATTCAGGGAGAAAAAGCACTGAACCCGGCTAATGGCGGTGTGCTGACTACTGTTTCTGATGATGCGGCTATCGCTGTTGCTCCGGGTTCTGAAAATGATTATTACCTGTTGTCCAACGATTATGGCGATTGTCGCTTAAATGCAGCTATTGCTACCTATATGACTGGTTATAATGATCCAAGGTTGCCATCTTATGCTTCACCTGCTACAGATGCTCTTTTCCCAGGTCAGTATATCGGTATCCGTATCGGTTCTGCAATTAAAGCTAAAACTGATTATATCACTTATGCAAATATCAACATCAGCAAAACCTTTTTACTGGCTACACCTCCTGAGCAGATCATGACTGCTGCTGAAGTATGGTTCTTAAAAGCAGAAGCCAGTTTAAGAGGATGGGCAAATTCTGGTGATGCCAAAAGTGATTATGAAACAGGTGTACAAACCTCTATGCAGCAGTGGGGAGTTGACGGAACTGCTTACCTGAATGATGCTACCAGCACACAGGCAGCGTATGTAGATCCAAAAAATTCAGCTAATAATTCTCCGGCAGTGTCTACGATCACCATTAAATGGGATGCTGGCGCAAGTCAGGAGCAAATGCTGGAACGTATTCTTACACAAAAATGGTTAGCTGTATTTCCTGAAGGACAGGAAGCCTGGACTGAATTTCGCCGTACAGGTTATCCAAAGCTGTTCCCTGTTGTGGTTAACACCAGTAATGGTGCTATTGATACACAGACTCAGATCCGTAGGCTGGCTTATCCATCAAATGAATATAACACCAACGGTGGTGAAGTATCAAAGGCTGTTCAGTTACTTGGAGGAAAAGACAATGGTGGTACCCGCGTATGGTGGGACATCGCCAAAAGCAATTTCTAATTTAACCTAAATACATCTTATACAAGATTTTTTCGTTCTTTAGAGACGAAAGAATCTTGTATTTTTATTTTATAACAAATTTTAATGAGCAGGAAAACAGCTTACCTGACCCTTATTTGCGGTGTCATTTTCAGTACGGCGTCAGTCGCACAAACAAATTTAACTCAATATGTTGATCCCATTATAGGTTCTTCCGGTCACGGACACGTATTTGTAGGCGCCAATGTACCCTTCGGTGCCGTACAGCTTGGGCCAATCAATGTTTTTGAAGGCTGGGACTGGTGCAGCGGTTATCATTATTCCAGTAATACCATCGTTGGGTTTACCCATACCCATCTGAGCGGAACAGGTATAGGAGATTTAAACGATGTTTTAATTATGCCGGCTACCGGTACCTTACACCTAAATAAAGGGACAAAAGAAGATACAGAGAATGGATACCTGTCTACTTTTTCTCATGACCATGAAGTAACGAAAGCCGGATATTACAGTGTGGTATTGGATAAGTACCATATCAAAGCAGAACTTACAGCTACTGAAAGGGTGGGGTTTCATCGTTACACTTTTGCGCCAAACCAAGATAAGCCTCATGTGATGCTTGATCTGGGTGATGGCATAGGCTGGGACAGACCGGTAGATACCTATATCAAACAAGTAGATCCAACAACTTTGGTGGGCTACCGTTATTCTGCCGGCTGGGCAAAGGATCAGCGTTTGTATTTTGCCATTAAATTATCGCAACCCATTGATCATCTGGTGCTTTATGACAGTACTGTTGTAGTACCAGGTGTTGCCGGAAAAGCCGTAAGGATGAAAGCTGTGCTGAATTTTAAATCGATTAATAAAAATGTGCTGCAGCTGAAAGTTGGTATTTCACCGGTAAGTTATGAAAATGCCCTTGCTAATATCACAGCGGAAGCACCTGGCTGGAGTTTCGATGAGATCGTAGCACAGTCCACTTCCAAATGGAATAAAGAATTATCAAAAATTCAGATCAAAGGCAGTGACGATGTAAAAAAAGTTTTTTACACCGCGATGTACCACACCATGATTGCCCCATCAATCTATAATGATGCCAATGGCGATTACCTGGGAACCGATAAAAAAGTATACCATCAGCCAGGATTCAATAACTATACAACCTTTTCTTTGTGGGATACCTATCGTGCTTTCCATCCCTTGTATACGATCCTGCATCCTGATAAGGTATCTGATATTGTCAATACGTTTCTGGCTATTTACAAACAACAGGGACTTTTGCCGGTATGGCATTTAATGGGTAATGAAACAAATACCATGATTGGCTACCACGCTGTACCAATTATTGTAGATGCCTATTTAAAAGGCTTCAGAAATTATGATACAGCTCTTGCTTATGAAGCGATAAAGAAATCTGCCATGCAGCAAACAGACGGTATAGAGTATATTCAGCAATTGAAATATATTCCTGCTGATAAAGTAGGTGAAGCCGTAGCTAAAGGTCTGGAATACGCTATTGATGATTATTGTATTGCCCAGATGGCTAAAGCGATGCATAAAATGGACGATTACGCTTACTTTAGTAAAAGAGCTGAGTTGTATAGTAACTACTTTGACCCAAGGGTGCAATTCATGCGCGGTAAATTAGCAGACGGTAGTTTCCGTACACCTTTTGATCCCATCGCTTCTGTACACCGTAAGGATGATTATACAGAAGGAAATGGCTGGCAATATACCTGGCTGGTTCCGCAGGATCCTGAAGGCTTAATTCAGTTATTTGGCGGCGAGGCCGGATTTACCAAAAAGCTGGATTCTTTGTTTACGATGAAAGCAGTAAAAGAGGCAGGCAGTTCACCTGATATCAGTGGCCTGGTTGGTCAGTATGCACAGGGTAATGAGCCCGATCACCATACGCCCTATTTATATGCCTATGCTGGTCAGCCATGGAAAACAGCCCGCGTAATTCGAAGTATTACAGATTCATTGTATACTTCTAAACCTGATGGGTTGTGCGGTAATGAAGACCTAGGCCAAATGTCATCCTGGTATGTGTTCTCTGCCATGGGATTTTATCCTGTTAACCCTGCAAATGGAAATTATGTCATCGGTTCCCCTCAGGTGGATGATGCCGTAATTCATGTTTCAGCAACAAAAACCTTTGAAATTAAAGCTGAAGGGAACAGCAAGACAAATATTTATATCCAGCGGGCAGAGTTAAATGGAAAAACTTATCCTTTTTCCTATTTAAAACATACAGATATCATAGCGGGAGGGAAACTCACCTTGTTTATGGGTGACCAGCCTTCAGCTACCTGGGGAGTTAAAATGGAAGATCGTCCTAAGTCTGATGCCCTAAGGTAAAAGGTCATCCCTATTCTATAAAAAAATCGGTATGTTATATTTCGGCTGAAACCTTTGCTCGCTGCGCTTGCAAAATTTCTAGGCCGAAATATAACATACCGATTTTTTTACAGGGTTTCCTTGGGATTATTCTAACCCCACCATGCGATTAACATCATCAAGGCCAACCTGCTATAAGCACTATGCAATGGATAACCTCCAAAAAAAAGCAAGTGCTAAATCATTGCCTCGAAATTTTGCAAGCGTAGCGGGCAAAGGTTTCAGCAATGATTTAGCACTTGCTTTTTTTCAGCGAAGCCAGATTTATCTTTTATCGGCTATTCCAGACTAATCAGTCATCTATTTAGTCAAGTTTAACCAAATGAGCTTCGATCTGTTTACGCTGCGACTCATACTGGGCAGGAAGTTTTAAGCTTTTACCCAATTCTTCCAGAGGTTCGTCAACTGTAAATCCTGGATTGTCTGTAGCGATTTCAAACAATACACCTCCTGGTTCCCTGAAATATAAAGAATGGAAATAATTACGGTCAATTTGCGGTGTAATATTTAATCCCATTTTGGCAATTTTCTCCCGGAAAGCCATTTGTATTTCATCATTTTCCACTCTAAAAGCAATATGATGTATGGTACCACCCGCATTATTAGCTCTTTTTTCTGAAGGTAACTCTAATAAATCGATCACATTTGCATGGGCAATGGCATCAGTACTGTAACGGTAACGGTTGCCTTCCTGGGCTACCAATTTATAATCGAATATATCAGTAAGTATTTTAGCAGTAGCAGTAATACTGTTCAGGGTTAAAGTGGTATTGTAAAATCCCAAAGTTGCTACGTCTGCCTTTACTTCATCAGTCTCGTAAGGTTTCCTGATATCGGTTTCTTTAGCTTCAAATAATTCAAGTGTTAAGCCATCAGGATCAGTGAAGGAGAGATATTTTTCTCCAAAACGTTCAGCAGGCTGATCATAAGGTACATGATAAGTTTCAAAGCGTTTCATCCAGAAATCAAAACTTCCTTTAGGGACTGCATAACCTATTTCTGTCGCCATGCCAGCACCTTTACTGCCTTTTTGTATATTTCCCCATGGGAAGAAAGTTAAGATCGTACCGGCACTGCCTTGTTCGTCGCCAAAGTAAAAATGGTATGTGCCCGGGTCATCAAAATTTACAGTTCTTTTTATAAATCTAAGTCCCAATACTTTAGTGTAAAAATCGAAATTGCGTTTTGCATCACCAGCGATAGCTGTAATATGGTGAATGCCTAATATTCTATTTTCCATAATTAATTTTTTTGATACCTCAAATATCGGCTATATTAAAAGCTGCGACGTTGAGGTGTGATAAGAAATAGAGGGTCCTGCAGAAAAAATGCTGATAAAAATCTTTGGTTAAGGCAACCTTTTCTTGTTTCTGTTCGTGATAAGCAACAGCAAGCAAGCAATTATAAATGGTCCCTGTATCGATTGTTATTATCACGAAAAATGAAGCTGAAGGTATAGCCGACTGTTTAAAGATGGCTGTACTGATCAGTGATGATATCGTTATTGTTGACAATGACAGTACGGATGAAACATTAGCTATTGCACTGGCACATGGGTGCAGGGTATATCAGGATTGCTGGAAAGGATATGGCGCCAATAAAAATGCAGGTATTGAGCAGGCCAAATACGATTGGATATTAAGCATTGATGCAGATGAGGTTCCTGATCTGGACTTGATCCGTTCCCTGCACAACTTAAAACTGAATGATATTTCATCGGTATATGATATCAAATTCAGGTTATACTTTGGAAAAAAACCTGTGCGCTTTGGTTACTGGGGCAGAAAACATCATGTGCGTTTGTTTAACCGTAAGCTGGTAAAGTGGTCTGAACAGCAAAAAGTACATGAAAATTTAATCTTTCCGCAGGGGGTAAAGAAGAAAAAAATTGAGGGTTGTCTGCATCACTACTCTGTTAAAGATGTTCATGAGTGCAGGAGTAAGGCTGTGTTTTATGCTAAACTAAGTGCCGAAGAATATCTTCAGCGGGGAAAAGAAGCCAACTTTATTAATTTATTTATCTCTCCGGCCTTTAGTTTTTTTATGGGTTACATCCTGCTCCTTGGATTTTTGGATGGGAAGGAAGGATGGATTGTCTCTAAAACCATATTCATGAATAAATGGCTGAAATATCATCATCTGAACAGAAAGAAACAGGGACGAAGGAAGAGCCCTTTGCTGGAATTGACCTCAAGTTGAATATGAATTGAATGGGCAAAAAACTGTCGGGCAATCTTTCCATCAATGCACTTCAATTGGTGTTAAACCAGATCCTCGGGCTGGGTATATTTTATGTGTTGTCTTATGGGTTGAGCAAAAGTGATTTCGGACAACTGAACCTGGCACTGGCAATTCTTCTGGCTGCGTTTAATGTGCTGTCGCTGGGAATCGACCAACTGATTATAAAGAAAATAGCCTCAGGAGCTGCTGTTGAAGATACCCTCTCGCTCTATGTTTGCCATGTGCTGATTACCGGGCTTTCATTTTATGGAGTGTTATTAGCCGGTAAGTATTTATTTCCGCAGCTGGAAATTTATAACCTTGTATTGCTGATTGGAATAGGTAAGTTAATGTTATTCTTTTCTACTCCTTTTAAGCAGGTGGCTAATGGGATGGAGCAATTCAATTTATTGGCTTATATGTCTGTAATTTCAAATCTGGTACGCTGTGTAAGCTTATTGATTTTTGGCTTCTTACATCTCCTGTCAGTACAAACGATCATCATTATATTTATAATGGGCGACCTGGCTGAATTACTGGGTGCTGTCTTTTTGTTTAAAAGAGGTACCCATACCCGGGTAAAGATAACGTGGAACAAAAGGGGTTATATACAGCTGCTCCGTGAATCCCTGCCACAAACCGGAGTGGTGGTGATCACTTCTGCACTGGCACGGTTTGACTGGATCTTTATTGGCTTTATCCTGTCTGCTGTTAAACTGGCTGAATATAGTTTTGCCTATAAAATCTTTGAAATAGCTACTTTCCCTATGCTGGCTATTGCCCCTTTGCTGATACCGCTTTTTACAAAAATGTTTCAGCAGAAAGATATTGCCGCGGAAAAGCTAAAGTTCTTAATCAGGATGGAGCTCATCGTTGCGGCATTTACTGCTTTAATACTCAATATCTGCTGGAGCCCGCTGATAGACAGGGTCACTTCTGGTAAATACGGAATGGTCAATGCAAAAACTATTTTCATTTTGTCGTTATGCATGCCCTTATTGTATATAAACAACTTCTTGTGGACAATCAGCTTTGCACAGGGACGGCTCAAAATGATATTATCTTCCTTTATCATCACCCTTGTGGTCAATGTTGCAGGAGATATCCTATTGATCCCGGGGTATAAAAATGAAGGTGCTGCATTTGCATTTTTATTATCCTGTCTGGCTCAGACTATCTTTTATTGCAGGAAGAATAATATTTCTGAACTCAATAACAGCTGGTATTCCCTATTGGTCTGTACTGGCTGTGCATTACTTAGCGGTCTGGCTGCAAATGCGATCCTTTCAAATATATGGCTGATCCTGATAGCTTCCATTTTTTTTTATCTGTTACTACTGGTTCTTACGGCACAGCTGCGGCTAAGCGACAGGCGGAATTTTCAAAAACTGCTTCATTGGTAAAATAAGAAACATTCAGTACCGATTAAGGCAACCTTTTCTTTCCGCCAACCGTAATCTTAACGATTCATAAAAAAGGGAGGGAATGAATATCAAGGCAATTATTTTAGATTTAAAAGGGTTAAAGAATAAAGTAGACTGGACGCTGCTATTGTTCCTTCTCCTTTTTTTGGATGTAAAATTAGGTGTCAAGATTATTGCAATCCTGTTGATCTATTCGCTGCGGTTTAATTTCCGCTTTGGCTTTAAACTAAAGGATTCCAGGCTACCTCTTTTTTATGTATTGATCGTGCTGATTGGAATAATTGGCTTTCTAATAAACAGGAGTTACGCTGTACCTGATTATGCACTGGTACTTGGTAGTGGAATAGGGTTTTGGTTATTAAGTATCCTGGCTATTCATCAGATTAAATTGGCAGTTGAGCGTAATGATGTAATGGTCATTCACCAGACTATACTATTGTTTTTTTTGATTAACGCAGCTTTCTCTTTTTTAAAGCTGGGTTTGATTATAGTGGAAACACACAGCATTAACCCTTATACTTATCAGGGGAATTTTCAAAAATATTTCCTGGGTACAGGTGATTATATCAAAGGTGTCACATTTGATACATCCACTACCAATGCGGTTTTAAATGCATTTGGAATTGTTTACTTCCTGAGCAGGAATAATGCTGTTATGCTGCTGCTGTGCATGACCGTGCTCTTGCTTACCGGAAGTAATTTTATCAATCTGACCCTGCTTTTTATCCTGGGGTTATTATTCATTTTCAAAAGCACTAAAGATCAAAAGAGCCTCATTGTCTTGTGCCTGGTATTTCTGGTAGTGTTTATGGCCAAGGTATCTCCCCAAAACAATAGTTATGTTATAGAAACGCTCAGGAATGTTTTCCACCAGAAAAAAATAGTTAATGAAGAACAGCAGGGGCCAATCGTGCGCATTACTGAGCGGCCGGATCAATCCCTCAGCCCTGATGAAAAGAAAGAAAAGATTGCAACATTATATATAGACAGTATTTACCGTACCAGTGAAAAAGTCAGGTTAGAAAAAGAAAGGGCACTTCCAAACCTGGCTAAAACCGCATGGATTACAAATGACGGAAGGATTAACGTTCCAAAGGATGATATCAATTCAGCTACTTTTCAAAGTTTAACCAGTACACCTGTAGAGCAGTTGCAATTGGTGCAATTTATTAAAAAGCATCAGGCAGAACTCCCCATTTCTGGAAAGCAGGACCAATGGTTTTCTTTACCCGGAAAAGTTATTAGTCTGCTGCAAACTGTAAATTTCTTTAAACACCATAGCGGTAAGCTGATCGCCGGTGCCGGTATGGGCAATTTTTCGTCAAAACTAGCTTTCAGGGTATCTGGGCTTGGTATTTCCGGAGGTTATCCTGTGAAATATACTTATATCAATCCTGCCTTTCTTGCAAATCACCTGGATCTTTATTTGAATTTCTTTAGCAAGCGTGCAGGTTTACATTCCCTAACGAATAGCCCTTTTTCAGTATATGACCAGCTTTTTGCTGAATATGGATTATTGGGTATGCTGGCTTTTTTTACCGCTTATATATATTTTTTTACCAGACACTGGAAAGTGTTGACTTATGGGTTACCTATACTGATCATCACTATGGGCGTATTGTTCATCGACTACTGGTTTGAACAATTATCCATCCTCATCTTTTTTGAATTATTTCTTTACCTGAACATCAAGGAATCTTCAGTTACAACTATACAGCTATGAAAACCGCTCCAGAAATTACAGTTTTGATGCCTGCTTATAATGCCGGGAAGTATATAGCTGAAGCTATAACGTCTGTACTAAAGCAGTCTTTTCGCAATTTTGAATTGCTGATTGTAAATGATGGATCAACTGATGATACAGTAAAGATCATCGGATCTTTTAACGATCCCAGGATTGTAGTGATCCACCAGGAGAATAAAGGTATCGCTGCTGCCCTGAATTCCGGTCTTGAAAAATCCCGGGCACCCTATATCGCCCGCTTTGATGCCGATGACATCTGCAACCGTGACAGGCTCAAAATACAGTATGATTTTATAACCGCTTATCCTGAATATGATATTATAGGCTCTGCAGCTGATTATTTAGATGTAGAAGGCTGTTACATTTTTACCCAGCACCCTGTGGCCCATCTCAATGAAGAGATTCAGGCCCTGAAATATACGGTATGTCCTTTTATTCATTCCAGTGTGTTTTATAAGAAAGAAGTGATCTTAAGCAATGGCGGTTACAACGAACATGCCTACACTTTTGAAGATCACTTTTTATGGGTAAATATTCTTCAGCATGCAAAAGCATGTAACCTGTCGAAAGCGCTGATTAAAGTAAGGCTAAACCCTGAGTCTATTACTATCGATGAAAAATGGCGTACCCGTAAGTTCCGTAAAATTAAATACAGCACGCTTAAAAATCAACGGATTACAGCAGCAGAAGGGCTTGAGTTACAGGAAATCGGCGAAAGCCAGTATCTCCCAAAGATAAAGGAAGGTGCATATTATGCGCTATGCTGTAAAAAATTCCTGGTGAACAATTATCAGCCCGAAAAAGCCCGCTGGCACGTGACCAAAGCTATAGAACTCCATCCTTTACGCATAGATAATTACCTGTTATACGCGATAAGTTATTTCCCCGAAAATTTCATTAACTGGTTTTATAAATTATGAAAGTAGCCATGATTGCAAGATCTACCTTTTTTTCTGCTCCTGGCGGTGATACTGTTCAGGCAGTACAGACGGCAAGGAACCTGACGGATTTAGGTATAGAGACAGATGTACGTTTGTCTAACGAAACCATTGTGTATGAAGACTATGATCTGCTGCATTTTTTTAATCTCATACGCCCTGCGGATATTCTTTACCATAGCAAAAAGGCAGGAAAACCATTTGTTGTTTCTACGATCTTATGCAATTATAGTGAGTACGATAAATTTCACCGTAAAGGTGCGGGAAAGCTGTTTAGCATTTTACCTGCCGATGGGATCGAGTATTTAAAAACGATGGCACGCTGGCTGCTGAGGAAAGACCATTTATCTGGAAAATCTTATATCTGGAAGGGGCAGCGCAGAAGTATTATCGAAATCCTGAAAGGGGCGGCTATGATCCTGCCCAATTCTGAATCAGAGTACCAGCGGGTAAAAAAAACATATGCAGAAAAGGCGAATTACCTCATCGTACCTAATGGTGTTAACCCGGCTCTCTTTCAATACGACTCCTCGATAAAGAAAGATCTCCGCCTGATCTTATGTGTGGCCAGGATTGAAGGACTTAAAAATCAGCTTAACCTGATCAAGGCATTAAATAACACTCCTTACAAGTTGTTAATTATAGGGTCGCACTCCCCCAATCAGGCTGCTTATTACCGCCAGTGCCGTGAAATTGCATCCGAGAATGTCAGTTTTATCGATCATATCTCACAGGAAGCCCTGGTGAAATATTACCAGAAAGCAAAAGTACATATCCTGCCCAGCTGGTTTGAAACCACCGGATTGAGTTCAATTGAAGGAGCACTGATGGGTTGCAATATCGTGATCACGGATAAAGGCGATGCCAAAGAATATTTTGGTGACGATGCCTTTTATTGTGACCCCGGAGAACCTGAAAATATTCTTGCTGCGATAGAAAAAGCTATTGCTGCGGATATCAATGAAGGGCTGCGGCAAAAGATACTGGAAAAATATACCTGGCAGCATGCGGCATTACAAACACAAAAATCTTATCAATTAGCGATCAATCAATGAAATTAAGAATAGCAATACTAGGCACCCGTGGAATTCCTAATTATTACGGTGGATTCGAACATATTTCTGAATATGTTTCTGAGGGATTAGTTAAAAGAGGACATTCGGTAACGGTATACAACTCACATAATCATCCTTATACCAAAAGCAGCTGGAATGGAGTGGAGATCAGGCATTGTTATGATCCTGAATACCTGATCGGTACAGCAGGGCAATTTGTGTATGACCTGAACTGCCTGCTGGATGCCAGGAAAAGAAAATATGATGTGATCCTGCTAATGGGTTATACCAGCAGTTCTGTATGGGGTAAATTGTATCCGCAGAACAGTGCCATTATTACCAATATGGACGGACTGGAATGGAAAAGATCCAAATATTCTAAACCTGTACAGGCTTTCCTGAAGTATGCAGAAAAATTAGCTGTGAAACATAGCCAGTATTACGTGGCTGATTCCATGGTGATCCAGTCTTACCTGAAAGATAAATATAAAATTGACAGCAAATATATTCCTTATGGGGCCGACCTGTTTTCTGAGAATGAAAGGGAGCAGTTCACCAAATCAGAAATCTTAAAAGAAGATTACTTTCTGCTGATGGCCAGAATGGAACCGGAAAATAATATTGAAACGATTTTAGAAGGTTTTAACCAGAGTACTTCGGAAAGAAAATTCAAGGTGCTGGGCGATACCGGTAACCGCTTTGGAAAATACATTACGCATAAATTTAAAAATGACGACCGCATCCAGTTTAAGGGATCAATTTTCGATAATGCTAAAGTGAGGTCTCTACAGAATAATTCTTATTTGTATTTCCACGGGCATAGTGTTGGAGGTACTAACCCATCATTGTTGGAAGCAATGGCCAGTGAAGCTTTAATAGCGGCCCATAACAATCCTTTTAACAAGTCCGTATTACACACAGATGCCTTTTATTTTAACAATGCCAATGAGGTGAAAAACATCGTTGAAACAGTAAAGCGGATGGAAACTGAAAAAAACATGGTGAACAACAACCTGTATAAAATTAAGAACCAGTTTAACTGGGAAACCATTGTTGATCAGTATGAAGAATTTGTGCTGGAGTGTTTCTATAATTTCAATTATGAGAGAGTTATTCTTTATCAGGGATAACCTGGCCAACAAAATCAGTTATTACCATGTGCTGCTGTTCATGGCTAGTTTGCCTTTTGACCGGTTTTATAGCCATCTGATTTTAATCAGCCTGATTGTACATACGCTGATCCATTTTAAAAGGGAAGCTGTTCAACCTGTTTTTAATTTACGCATGCTGATGCCGGTTTCGGTTTTACTGATCACTATAGGCAGTACAATTTATAGCATAAACCGGGCAGACGCCTATAACGAATGGAGCAAACAAATTACTGTTTTGCTGTTCCCTTTGGTGTTTTGTGTAAACCCGCTTGATCTCAGGAAATGCAGGGCATCGTTATTACTTGCTTTTTCGCTCGTCTGCACAGCAACTGTAACCTATCTTTACCTGGATGCCATCTGGTCGGTCAGGTATTATGGGCTTCCCGTTTCATCGTTGTTCTCCTATGCCTTTACCAATCATAATTTCGCATCGCCTATTGATATGCATGCTACCTACCTTTCCATGCAGCTAGCCATAGCGCTGATCTATCTATTCTCTGTATTGATTAAAGAACGGGGCTTTTATGACAGGTTATTCTACCTGGCTTGTATAGGCATACTTTCGGCCGGATTGGTTCAGCTTGGGGCTAAATCAGTTTGTTTTTGTGTGCTGCTGATTGTTATTACTGCTGTTCCCTGGTTTTTACTGAAGGGGTCGGCACGCTGGAAATTTATGCTGATCACAGCTTCCATTTCCTTGTTATCTTTGTTGCTTGTTGTAAAGCAGCGGACGTTTAGAGAACGTTATATCAATGACCTGCGCTTAGATTTATCCACAACCTCAACAGGACTGGTAGAAGACCCACGAGTGGCCAGGTGGTATGCTGCCGGTGAACTGGTGGCCAGATCTCCGCTAATCGGGTATGGAGCTGGTTCAGAAATCGCCCTGCTGCGCCCGCTTTTCTTTGATAAAAAATTCTACAACTCCTATTTGCACCGGTTAAATGCGCATAATCAATACCTGAGTTTTCTGATCAAATCGGGCGTCATAGGACTACTTGCCTACATGGTTACGCTGATCGCTGGATTCAGACTGGCATTGCGCAGAAAGGACCTGCTCTTTTTTCTGTTCTTGGTATTGGTCACTTTTGTTTCTATATCCGAAAACATACTGGATGTAGATAAAGGTATTTTATTCTACGCCTTCTTCTTCTCCTTTTTTGTATATGCTACGGAGCGGTCATCGGAAATTGTTGAAATTTAATTTAACGAAAAATTTAATGATCTGTGGCAACCAATCAGTTAGTCGCTCCGTTATCATTATATAGTTATCGCAGCCTCATTATTCAAGCTCATTACGGGAATCAGAAACCATCCAAAAAAACAGCAATGCCGGAAATTAAAGAAGACATATTAGCTACCCTTGCTTATTTTGATATATTCGACTATCCGCTGAGTAGCGTTGAGATCTATTCTTTTCTCAGGAACGGATATGATCAGTATAATTTTGATCAGACTTTAGTAATGCTGATTGTCCAGGGAGCTGTTTACCAGTTTGATCAGTGGTATTCGTTGAAAAATGATTACTCGCTGGTGCCCCGCCGGCAAAAGGGAAATGAAAAAGCAGCAGAATTAATTGATGTGGGTAAAAAGGTGAGTGATTTTTTAATTCAGTTTCCTTATGTACGCGGAATTGCAATTTCAGGATCACTGTCAAAAAATTATGCAGATGAAAAATCCGATATTGATCTTTTTATCATTACTGCCAGGAACAGGCTCTGGATTGCACGTACACTCATGCACATCTTCAAAAAATTAACCTTTCTGGTTAACAAGCAGGATTACTTCTGCATGAATTACTATATTGATGAGCAGCAGCTGGAGATCCTGGAGAAAACTACTTATACGGCTATAGAAATCGTTACCCTGATAACCCTGCATGGAGCTCCGGCATTTGAACAGTTCGGGGCTGCCAATACATGGACAGCAGATTATTTGCCAAATAAGACTATCGATCTTTCACAAGCAAAAGCTGTTAAAAACTCCCTGTTAAAAACACTCTTTGAAAAAGCCTTTAACAATGCTGCCGGTAATGCTATTGATAACGCCCTGATGAAAATTACGGCTGGCAGATGGCGTAAAAAAACAGCACTGAAAAAGTTGAATGCTAAAGGCTCGGTAATGGGAATGGATGCGAATAAACATTACGCAAAACCTGATCCCAAAAATTTCCAGCATAAGCTGTTGAAGCAATATGATCATAAAGTAGCTGATCTTTTGCAGGACCCCAAAAGCAGTTTAGCGCATTAGCTTATTTTTTTACGAAGGAGATGATATAATAATCCCCAATTGAATTAAAGGGCCAGCTGTATCTTAATTTCTCTTCAGTCTTTTTGAGTGTTTTGTATACGGCGGGATGTTTCTCAGCAAAACCTTCTATATAAGAAGGAGGTACAATCGTACACAGGCCTTCTACAGACAAAAGATCAAATGAAACTTTCATTTTGTTGATTACATAGGATGGATTATAATACCAGCAATTAAAATAGGTGCCTTCTAAATGTGCTTTACGGCCATTCTTGCTAAAGAATCTTCTAAAGGCGGTTTTAAACTTTCCTTTGAATACCAATAAAACCTCCCATAAACAAAATTGTGGTAAAATAACCAGGGTAACTACCCCATTTTGTTTTAACAAAGAGGGGAAAGATGCCAATACCTTATCGAGATCGCCAGTGCAGTTTAAACCTGCAAAATTTGAAAATATATGGGCATAGGGACCCTTATTTTTTAACTGGTGGAGCTGGGTATAGGAGCACATTTCATTGCTGATCAGGTGTTCCATTTTATTGTCTTCAACTTTTTTCCTTAATTGGCCCTGCATGCCCTGTGAAATATCTGTAGCATGTACCCGGTGTCCTTTTTTAGCAAAAAATAAGGCGTCGTCACCCGTTCCGCTGTTGAGTTCGAGTATCGATCCGGATTCATTTAAATATTTCAGCACATGTGCCCTTACCCGTTCCCGTTTATAACTTACAATCGTATTGCCCGCATAAATTTCATCAAAAATCAGAGACTGCTTACTAAAGGCTTCTGCAGCATACTGTTCTTTAGTTGTTCCTATCATGCTTTTTCCAGTCGGTTAAGTTTGAGTTTTTCAATAAATGTTGCCGGCGTATAATATAAAACCGACGCTGCCTTTTTTAAGCTTTTGAAATTAGCTTTAAAAGGGTTTTTGATCAATTTTAACAAACTGTTCTTTGCCAGGTGCTGATGGTAATTTCTGTGGACATATTTTGGCAGCTGTTTATAATAGGATGCAGGATAGGTGTTGTTAAATAATAAGGCCATTTCATCCGAGTCTGTCCAGTTGGTTTTGTATTTCAAATCGGCCTTAACCCTCTCATAAAATACCGTTCCCGGCAGGGGATAAGAGATAGAAATACCGATTTCAAAAGGCAGTAGTTCATTGATCATCCGGATGGTGAGCTGAATATCTTCTTTATGTTCTCCCGGATAACCGAATTGTATGAAGAAACAGGGATGGATGTGATGCTTTTTCATCAGCATAGTAGCCAGATGAATTTGTGCTATCGTGGTGCCTTTGTCCATGGCATCAAGGATCTTTTGAGAGCCGCTTTCAGCGCCTATCCATACGTTGTCACAGCCGGCTAAAGCCAGGGCTTCCACTACTTCTTCTTCTGCAAGCAGATCGGCTCTTGATTGTATTTTAAAGCGGATACTCAGGTTGTTTGCCAGCAGTAATGCAGAGAGATCGGCAATCCATCCCGGTTTTAAACCAAAGATATCATCACTAAACCAGATATGGTCTATCTGATAATTATCCTTTAGCAGTTTGACTTCTTCTATTACGTTCTCCGGACTTCTTGAATTGTAGCGGTTACCATAAATAGGTTTGGCGCACCAGTTGCATTTAAAAGGACAGCCCCGGGTGGTATTCATATTGATGGAAAAATAACCTGAACTTTCCATCCAGGTGTCCCTGTAGCGGTCTATATTAACCAGGTCCCATGCAGGAAGAGGGAAACTGTCAAGATCTTTTAATACAGATCTGGGTGGGGTTTTAACAATCTTACCGTCCGCAACATAAGCCAACCCTTTTACAACCGAGTAATCCTGCTGATCATCCTGAAGATAGTTTGCCAGTTCCAGCAGGGTATGTTCTGCTTCGCCGATGATAACGAAATCTGCACCTTCATTCAGGTATGCTGCATATCGGTCCGTGGAATCAGAACTGGCAACAATTACCTTACATCCTGCTGCTTTTGCCAGCTTGCACATGCTGAAGGCAGCTTCACGCATATTGGTAAGGCACATTTTGGTGAGGTAATTGAAACCATCATCATAAATTACAAAAATATCAGGCTCAGCCTGACGAATAGAAGGAATCACTTCATCAGCATTTGCTGAAAACATAGTGTCAAATAAAGATACCTGGTAACCATTTTCCCGTAAGAATGAAGCTGCATAAAGCGTTCCCAATGGTGGGTAGGGTTGCCCTAATGCCCACTGTTTAGGATCAAACCTTGAAAAGTAAGAGTGTGTAAACAGGATATTCTTCATTTTATATTTTTATAAGATGTTTTTTATTCATTAGGTAAGCTTTGCAAGTGGCGATAAATTCAAAGTACATACACACTTTGCGCAGGTGCTGTTGGTATGGGTATTGAGGCCTTTACGAAAACTGATTGCTTCGGGACTGTTTAACAACTGGTCTAAGGAAGCATCCCGGATATTACCGATGGCCTCATGAAAAAAACAAGGGCGCACACTTCCGTCTGCTTCAATTACCGTTGATACCCAGGGGGCATTACATTTTTTAAAGGGAAATTCATTTAAGCCATAAAAAGCAGCATAATACTGGTAGATATCCTGTATTTTTTTTGGTGATTCTGCCATAAACCCATTACTGAATTGATGTTGGTTAACTTCCAGTAAGGCCGTCACCACGGCTTGAAGCTCCGGTAGCTGCTGTTCTGAAATCAGGATCTCATTTTGCTTGGGTTCACTCCATGACTGCTGACGGTTAAATGCATGACTGCTTACATCTGCAGGCAGGAAACTCACCTCATCTATGCCCATTTCGGCGGCAGCATCAATAATAGCCTGCCACTGCCTGAAATTAATCTGGTGGATAACAGTCCTGGCGGTGATCCTGTAGCTGGGCTGTAAGGATTTAATGTGTTTTACACCTTCCCTAAGCTTTTTAAATGCATTGGGTATATTTCTGATCGCATCGTGTAATAACTCATCACCATCCAGTGAAACGATCAGATCGTCTACCCACTCCAGCAGTTGATCGGCGTTATTTTTAATAGAAAGCCCCGTAGTGAGCAGACTGATTTTTATATTTTCCTTTTTAAGGATCTGGCAAAGCCTGAAAAAGTTAGTGTTCAGTAACGCTTCGCCACCAGACATCACTACCTGCTGTGTGCCGAATTTTTTTAACGCGGTCATTAATTCGCTCACATCCTGTTCACTTAACTGCTTCAGATTTTTGTTATCTTTCCATATATCACACATCACACAGCGGCAATTACAGGCGCTGTGGGGCATTAAGATAACTACAGGTAATGCAGAGATAACATGGGTTTGTAAAGTCCTGTAGCGTTGATAGGTGTGATATAGTGATTTGACCGGCATAATACGATGGATAATGAAAACCTTTTAAAATCCCTGTGTTTCAGGCTGCCTGTACTTCCATACTTTTTGCAGC
The DNA here is from genome assembly GCF_009765875.1 of Pedobacter sp. L105. Taxonomy (GTDB): domain Bacteria; phylum Bacteroidota; class Bacteroidia; order Sphingobacteriales; family Sphingobacteriaceae; genus Pedobacter. The sequence goes on along the minus strand of NZ_LMUP01000004.1, from coordinate 1,256,978 downwards.
AGCTTTATTTCATAGGGGTACTGATATAAATTCGTTTTGTAACGAAGGGTAGAAGCAAACCTGATCAATACCTTTTTTAAATTGCTTAAGCGGATATCGGTAACTGTGGGATAAACACCATTCAGCACGGTTTCAAAATTTCTGATCTTATCAATCATTTCGGGCGTTAACCAGGGTGTAAGCGGGTTTTTACGCAGATCGAAATTTTCCCAGGCAGGGCTTATCCAGTCTTCCAGTGTTTGAGGGAAACTAAACCCGCTTTCTATAACCTGTTTATATAACTCAGATCCTTCTGTAGGCACGGGGCTATACGTATAAATAATGATTTCTGTTTTAGGATTAATTGCTTTAACCTGCTTGATGAAATCTATTTCAAAATCAATTTGTGCCTGTACCTTTTCGGGAGTGGGTGCAGGCGTACCCAATACAAAGGAATATTCAGGGATAATATTAAATTTCTTCAATCTTTCTGCAAATTCAAGGATCTGCTTACCGGTTTGTGTTCCTCCCTTATCCATTTGTTCTAAAATGGCATCATTTCCGCTTTCTGCACCAAAAAATATAATTTTACATCCCGCTGCACGAATGGCTGCCAGTGAGGAATCTTTAAATTTACTCATGGTATCTATGCGCGCCATTCCCCACCAGGTCATGTTCTCATCCTTAATCAGATTGGAGAAATCTACTGCCCGTTTCTCTGAAACAAAGAAATTATTATCATGAAATTCTATAGAATCAGCTCCCCATTTATCTTTGATATATTTTACATCATTATAAACTGTTTGAGCCGATTTAGCTTTCCATCTTGCCTCGTAAATAGGCACAACCGCACAAAATGAACAGGTAAAAGGACATCCGATACTGGAATGATAGGCTAAGGTTTTCTCCCCCAGGTATGTTTTTCCCAGGAATTTGGGAATATTGTAAAATTCATTTAGTTTGTCATAAGGAAGTGCAGGGAGTGAATCCTGGTCGATCAAATCTTCTTTGGCCGTTTTAAAGATCTTTCCATCATGAGCTTTGTAAATCAGGTTTTTGATGAACTCAAACGGCTGATCATTTTCCAGTGCATCAATAAGCCGTGGGAAAGCATGATCTCCGGGCCCGTTAATGATAAAATCAACATATCCTGAATACAATACAGAATCGGAGTGATTTGAAGGGAAATAACCTCCCCATATCATTTTGGTAAATGGAAACTTTTCTTTGACCGCTTTTGATGCGAGAATAGCCTGTCTCAATTGAGGGCCAGGCATAACGGTAAATCCAAGGTATTTAAATTCACCCGTTTTTAAGTAGGATTCCAATTTAGCTATTGGGTCTGCTTCACAATTTCCATCCACAATTACCCATTCATATTTTCCTTCAATGGAAGCCGCAATATTTAAGATAGAGTTAGGGATGCGGTATTTATTGATAGCGCTCTTTGGATTAAATAACAAAATCTTACTCATTGTATATGATTTGATTAATACCGGTTTTATAATTTATTACTGTTACGTGCTGCCGGATAAGGGGGTTGCCTCTAAGTAGAAATAAACAGGCAGGCAACCATTACAGATCGGGTGCCGTATTTAGAACATGCTGCCAACGCTTTAAATCTTACCGTTATGTTCAAAACATTAAAAAACATCATCAGTAAAAGTGCTTTTTTTGCCGCTCCCACTTTAAAAGGATCGGAAGAAGCTTATGACCTTTGGTCACAGAATTATGATGCACAGCCGGGAAACCTCATGCTTGATATGGATGAAGAGATCTTTTCCAGACTGCTGCGCGGGATTAATCTGAAAAATAAGCGGGTTGCGGATATTGGTTGCGGTACCGGCAGGCACTGGGCGAAGATCTTTCAAAGAGATCCCCTCACCCTGACAGGATTTGATGTTTCAGCAGGCATGCTTAACCGTTTACAGGAAAAGTTCCCTAAAGCCTACATCAGTAAAATAACAGATAATTTATTTAGTACTACCGCTGATGCTGCGTATGATGTAATTCTTTCAACGCTCACCGTGGCGCATATCGAAAATATAGAAGAAGCTTTGCAGTCCTGGTCGAGGATATTAAAAAAGAACGGTGAAATTATTATCACTGATTTTCACCCTGATGCGCTGGCATTTGGCGGGAAAAGAACATTCGAACACCGGAAAAAACAGATAGAAGTACAAAATTACGTGCATTATATCCATGATATTGAAGGTATACTGCTTAAAAACAATTTTCACATCGTGAAGAGGGAAGAAAAGATTGTAGACGAATGGGTAAGGCATTATTACGTTTCAAAAAATGCACTGCCTGTATATGAAAAGTTTAAAAATTCAAGGATCATCTATGGTATACATTTAAAACGTGGATAAGCATGATCTTATATAACCTGGTCTTAGCAGGCGATAACCGGGCAGTAAATATTAAAGTTGATGATGGCAAGATAACTGGTTTTCCTGAAGAGGCCCTGCCAGATCAGCTGCAGCTTAGCTTTACAGACGCACTGGTTTTCCCTGGTTTGATTAATTCCCATGATCACCTGGATTTTAATCTATTTCCCCAGCTGGGAGATAAGTTTTATAGTAATTATACAGAATGGGGCCGGTATATTCATAAAAACTATAAAGACGAGATCAATGCGGTATTAAAAGTTCCTATCGCCTTAAGAGAGCAATGGGGGATTATTAAAAATTTAATCTGCGGCGTTACGATGGTAGTAAACCATGGTGAAAATGTAAAGATCAAAGAAAGATTGATTGGTATTCATGAACAATATTACTTCCTGCATTCGGTGCAATTCGAGAAAAAATGGAAACGAAAGCTCAATCATCCTTTAAGGATCAAGCATCCGGTAGTGATCCATGTTGGAGAAGGTACTAACAGGGCGGCGCAGGACGAAATTGACCGGCTGATCCGCTGGAACCTGCTGCGCAAAACACTGATCGGCATACATGCTGTGGCGATGTCTGCCGCACAGGCCAAAAGGTTCAAAGCCATAATATGGTGCCCGGAATCGAACCACTTTCTATTGAACAGAATAGCACCGGTTAATCAATTTAAAGCAGTTGCAAAAATCCTGTTTGGAACAGATTCTACCCTTACAGGTAACTGGGATATCTGGAAGCATATCCGTTTAGCCCGGAAAACAAATATATTGACCGATACTGAACTGTTTGAAACGCTCAATCGAAATCCTGCGGCTATCTGGGGAACACAAAATGGAGAAATTACACCTGGAAAGGATGCTGATCTGGTAGTTGCCCGAATAAAAAATAACCAAAATGGTATGGAATCTTTTTTTGCAGTTGAACCAAAGGATATACTACTTGTGCTTCATCAGGGAAATATCAGGCTCTTTGATGCGTTATTGTATAAGCAGTTGATGCATCTTGATCTGTCTGGATTCAGTATGATCCACATTGAAGGGGTTAGCAAATATGTGCAGGGTGATATACCGGAATTAATAAAGAATATAAAACAATATTATCCTGATGCTGGTTTTCCTGTTGATGTTAATTAACTATGAGAATTTCTGATAAAATAAGATCAAAGTTATCTCGTGAAGCCCGCTATCTGGGAAGAGAGCTAGGTTATGCCTTGAAATTCAAAGAATCTTTTTATCGAAAAGCAAGGGGAAGCAGGATTATGATCTATCATGGGATCACTATAACCGATCATACACGCTTTAATCCCATTTTTCTAAGGTTAAAAACTTTCGAGTCGCAGCTTAAGCTGTATAAAAAGTATTGTAATGTCATTTCGCTGGATGACTTTTATAACCAGCGTTTCAGTCAGGACAAATTTAATATCTGCCTTACTTTTGACGATGGCTTTGCCAATAATTATAAGTACGTACTGCCATTACTTGAAAAATATCAACTGCCGGCTACATTTTTCGTTACTGCTATCCGCGACGCAGGTTATGATATATTATGGAATGATTTTTTAGGTATCGCCAGTAAATACGGGCCTGAAATCCTGCACTATAATGATGAATATTACCATAAAGATCGTTTTCAAAGATATATATCTGCAGGTAATAAAATCCTTCTGGGTGAAAAGCTGCGTTCGGCGGGGTTTGAAGAAAAGGAAGAAATGATGAAACAGCTTTATCCCCTGGTACCTTTTCGGGAAACCGGTATAAATGAAGATTACTGGTTGCAAATGACTGTTGAACAAATCAGGGAATTATCCGATTCTCCATTTGCAAGCATTGGCGCACATAGCTGTTATCACAATGATCTGGCAAGGATAAGCATTGAAGACGCCATCAAGGAAATGGTAAAATCAAAACGATTTCTGGAATCTGTTACCGGGAAACCCGTAAATAGTTTTGCTTTTCCATATGGTACTTATACAAGGGAAGTAGTAGAAGAAGCTAAAAAGGCAGGTTATACCCAGCTTTTGGCAATGGATTTTAATTTTGCCGGCGACCTCGTAGATCCGGCAATGCGGGAACGTTTTACGGTGAACCCTTTTATATCGCCAATTAATCAGCTTCATGCTACCATCACACGTAAGTATGAAAAATATAGTTGACGCTGTTACTTATCATGAGGAAAGGTTAAGCGCAGAAAACATCGGTGACCTAATTACTTTACATGCTGCAGTTTACCGAAGAATATTACCACTGGATTTTTTTCAGAGAAAATATGATACTGCCTATACCGGGGTGAGCTATATAGGTTTTATTGCTTATAACGACCGGCAGCCTATAGCCTTTTATGGTGTTATTCCCTGTTTAATGAGCTGTAATAAGCGGGTTACGCTGTCAGCACAGTCGGCCGACACCATGACACACCCTGATTACCGAAAAAAGGGATTGTTTGTAAAGCTGGCAGAGCAGACCTTCGAATTGTGCCGTGAGACAGGTATCCACATTATCTTTGGTTTCCCCAACCAAAATTCATTGCCTGGTTTTGTTCAGCAGTTAAACTGGCAGATCAATGAAACTATGGATTGTTTTATTATTCCAGTAAAGACTATTCCTTTAGAAAGAATTTCGGTTAAATTTCCTGTTTTAAAAGCCTGGTATTCGGGATATCAGCAGAGGGTGCTCAAAAAATATGCAACGCACCAGCAGGCTGATATCAGTTCGGTATTATCGGATGGATACGATGGATTATTAAGGAATACTCGTTACCTGGATTATAAAAAATATACAAATACACAGTTGATTGTTATTTGCGGTGCTGTCTTTTGGATAAAAATCAATAACGGACTGCTGATTGGTGATGCTAATGTCAGGGCAGATAACTTTGCTCAGGCAATGCCCGCGCTGATTAAACTGGCAGGCAGGCTGGGTTTAAAACAAATACAATTTCATACCAGCTCAGGAACCAAACTGCATACATTATTTGCTGCGCGTTATCCGTCAATTCCCTCATTTCCTGTTATCGTCAAAATTCTCGGGGGCAGCTTACCGGTTGATCAAATCAAATTTACCTTTGCCGATATCGATATTTTTTAAAGGAATTTACACCAGGATAGGAGCTCTTTGCTTCCTTTTCTGATGGAGGTATAGTAGATAATGAATATGGTATAGGTGGCCTGAAGATTTTTTTACAACACATTTGTTGATCACTTCGCCAAAAAGCAGCATATGACTTCCCAAATTAATTGTTTTATCTATCCTGATTTCTTTATAACTATCTGCCCACTCCGGGAGATAAAAACCCAGTTTTTCTGTAGGAAATACCTTAAAAGGCAATAAGCCTACCGGTGGAGGGCCAGCGCTATGGTGTGACCCCAGTTGATAGATCGTCTCTTTATGATTAAAGGGGATCTCGGCCACCACTATTTTTTTTGTGGTTATAATTTTTGAAAGCGCTGTGTTTGTGTGTCTTAACCCAAATACATATTTATTGGACTGACTAATATCACCTAATAGATCCATAGGGAAAATATTATAATACTCATCTTCTTTAAAGGAGACTAGCCTTACTCTTCTTGGATAACTGTAGGCGGCAACTAAAGCCTTTAAGTTTGCAAAGGAAAATCGGGGCTTTTTGTAATACTTATAAAAAAGTAACTGTGTTTTGATCGCGTTGATATGGTAAATACTACTTTTTTTGAGTTTTAAGAGGAGTAATGATCCATCTTTTTCATCCAGCAGATCCATATATTCCAGAGTCACCTCGGCCAGCGGCTCTTTTATTTGATGACTGTCTCCATTCGCTGAAGAATCCGTAAAATACATTTTGTATGTCTGGTTTGGGCCGGCATGTATAACACTTTGCTCCGGGTTTATCCAAATCCCAAAAACGATGGGATTAAGACAAAGCAGCCACTGACTTTCAGAAATATCAAGCCGTGTTTCATCAATTTGGAGAAACACTTTTTCATTGATCTCTTTATCAATGGTTATCGTTGCATACTCCCTGATATCTGCATCTCCGAATAAAAACTCCCTGAGTATACGGCTCATTTCCTGGTAAAATGAAAAAGGGTGAACTCAAATAAATTTTCCTGACTGTGACATTCAAACCAGGGGGCGGCAGCTTTGATCACTTTCTTTTTGGAGTAAAGATGTACAATTTGCTGATAGTGGTTATGCTGGATATGTATGATTTCAGTTTTACCTGAAAGAGATCTCGATAATTCCTTTAATTTCCAGCGCCATGTTTTTTTATACCTGTTATTTAACATCAGGGCCAGTACATGTCCGCCGGGTTTGATTAATTGTGCCAGGTTTTTGAATAACAATTCAATATCTGCAATGCAATTGATCACTGCGAAATCAGAAAGTATAGCATCAACTTTTCTAGTAAAAGGCGGTATGATATGCCAGTTGCTAAAATCAATCTGAGGATTATCTAAAAAGGTGATGTTACTTTTTAATGGATGTTGGACATATTGATCGATTGCTTTTTTTCTCATTCCTTCGGATGGTTCACAAAATACAACCTGATATTGATGATCGATCAGCCAATATAAATCGCGTCCGGTTCCTCCTCCAAAATCAAGAACATAACCTGGCTTAACCAGGTCAATGAATTTTTCTTTAACCCTTTTTCTAACCGTTTCATTTGAAGTTTCTTCATCTAAAATCTGATCATACTTAATGGATATTTCATTATAAAAATCAATATTTTTAAGACTGGTTTCCTGTATTTCTTCCATTATTTAAATAAACATGATGAACTGTTTTTATACCTTAAAAATACGAAATAAAACCCGTTTTTCTGTATATTTATAAGCATTGTTACATCGTAATAATGAAACTTATTTTTCCGGTAAATAATTGAATATGAGTTTCTTTATGATTATTCAATTGATGATTTTATGCTATGGTCTTTTTATTCCTTTTATGAATTTTGTTTTTGTCAGTTATAATTATTCGCCCGAATTTTCTTCCCCCGAAAGCTGGCTAAAAAGAATTGAAGGGTACAGCGGCGTCTATGAATATTTAGCCAAAATTGCTAGGGTTCATGATGTAAAACAAATTGATTATGAAGGCGATTATATCCATCAAAATATCCACTATCATTTTGTGAAATTTGATCGGCAAAAAAAACACTTCTCCCTGCAGTTAAACCGTTTTGTTAAAGAGCTGATTCCTGATATTGTAGTTGTTCATGGACTACACCTGCCACTGCAATTGATTCAATTGCGACTGATCTTACCAAAAAAAACAAAGATTATGGTGCAGCACCATGCCGAAAAACCATTACCGGGAATTAAAAAATATGCACAAAGGATTGCTGACATTGGGGTAGATGCTTATTTATTTGCTTCTCACGGGCTTGGTGACGACTGGGTGAAAAAAGGAAATTTGTCTTCTTCAGAAAAGATACATGAGGTAATGGAAGTTTCTTCAATTTTTTATCCTGTGGAAAGAAGCAGCGCCAGGTTAAAAACAGGAGTTAAAGGTCAACCTGTTTTTTTGTGGGTAGGAAGACTAAATGAAAATAAAGACCCTCTTAATATAGTCAGCACATTTTTAAAATTCGCAGCTGTTGAACGGGAGGCGAAATTATATATGATCTATCACACTGACGAATTATTGTCTTCCATCAAAGAACTGCTGAAAGAACACCCAAGCCGTGGAGCTGTCATTTTGGTTGGGCAAATTCCTCATAGCGATTTACTGTATTGGTTTAATAGCGCCGATTTTATTCTTTCCGGTTCATTTTATGAAGGCAGCGGAACCGCAATTTGCGAAGCGATGTCCTGCAGATGTGTTCCCATTGTAACAGACATTTCTTCTTTTCAAATGATTACCGATCATGGAAAATGCGGTATTTTATATGAGGCCGGGAGTGAAACTGCATTGCTGGCCGCATTAATGCAAACCAGGGAAATGGATATAGAAGAAAAGCAGCGGTTGTGCCTGGCTTATTTTAAATCAACACTTTCCTTTGAGGCTATTGCCAGGCAGATTTATGAAATTGCCGGCTCATTATAATCAAATAGGCCGATCATCTTTTTCGCATTATCTTGTATGGTATAGGGCAATACAGGCTGGCGGGAAATAATGGGCTGCGCTAAAAGCTGTTTTAACAATTGCAGCATTTCATATTTATCAGCAGCAATGTGCCAGTTTGTTATGGCTGTATCCATTGGTTTGACAAAACTAACTACATCTGCACCAGCGTAAAGGGCTTCCAGGCAAACTGCACCAAAGCCCTCATAATCCGATGGATGCAGAAATATCCTTGACTTTTGCATATAAGTCAATACTTCCTGGTGGGTTAATCTTCCAAGTAGTACCACATTGTCATCCAATTTCATCAATTCGATCAACGCTTGCAATTCTTCCCTTTCAGGACCATCCCCGCAAATGGCAGCTTTAATTTCCGGATGAAATTCTTTCAGGGCACTGATCATGGTAATAAAAATACGGTACTGCTTAAGCGGGATCAATGAACCAGCACCTAAAATATCGATATTCCTCCTTTCATTGATTTGCTTAAATAAAGAAGTATTTATTCCTACCGGAACAATGTGCGCTGGTACAATGCCGTAGTTTTTACTGAATTCCCGGACAATAAAATCAGACAGGGCGATTAAAGATTCCCCTTCGGGATTGATTTTACGAAAGTATTTGTTACCTGCCTTTGCATCTTGCCCTAAGATCCAGCTGTAATGTTTTAAATGGTACTTTTTAGTAAAAAGATTACCCAGATAGGCACATTTTCCAAACCAGAAGCTTAACAAACCAATTATTTGCTCTTCTCTTCTTAATTTCCTTAGGGTTGCCAGAATTCTTACATTCATAAATAACCGATAAAGCCGGCCCTTATTTTTTCCGCCAAAAGAGATCACCCTGACACCATGCCAATCATATTTGGCTGAAAAGAACGGATATTGAAAAGTTAAAACAATAATATTGAGCTCCGGATAAACTTCTTTTAATGCCTTTACGAATATTTGCTGCGGTGGAAGACAGGTACTATCAGCTTCATTTTCCGGGAAACCCGGACTAAGGATAACCAGCGTTTTACGTTTATTAGTCTCCATTTAACAAGATTGTTTGGTTACAATAAGAAAGGCTGGCTTTGTGATGAGTGATCATGATGATCATTTTGCCTTTTTCAGCCAGTAATTTCAATGAAGTAAGAATTTCTTTTTCGGATTTTTCATCCATTTCGCTAAAAGGTTCATCTAAGATCAGTAAATCAAAATCATGATATATTGCTCTCGCCAGCATGATGCGCTGTCGTTGTCCACCGCTTATATTTTTTCCATTTTCTGTAATCAGGTGGTTGTCCCCATCCGGACATTGAGCGGACATCCTGTCGATTCCTGCAAATGAAAGGGCATCCGCTAAGCGTTCAGTATCATAACCGGCATCCGAAAAAGTGATGTTTTTCAGGATAGAATCATTGATCAGAAAAGGCTGCTGCTTAACATAGGAGATTCTTTGCCAGTAATGCTGCCGCTCAAAGCAGGTGGTGCTTTGGTGATTAAAAAAGATCTCTCCGTTATCCGGTGTCAGGAAACCCAGGATAAGGTTAATAATCGTAGTTTTTCCCTGGCCCGAATTGCCTGAGATGCCCACGAAATCTCCGGGCTGCAGATCGAAACTAAAATCCTTAAGTATGGATTGCTGTTTATATTTAAATCCGGTCTGCTGAAATTTTATGGATTGTATCTGCTCTGCTGACTGGTTAAAAACTTTGCCGGTTTTATCTTCAGGTAACAGATCATTTAAAATGAAGCTATACGTTTTGATTTGCCCGGTACTGTTTAAGATCTTGACAATGCCTGGAATAACTTTATAGGAAGCGGCCATAAAAATTCCTATCGTCAGTAAATCAACAAAAGGAGTATGCATAGACCATTTATTAATGGCTATCAGAATAAAGAAACCAAGGACGGCAAAAACTTCTATCAACCTTGAAGGCAGGCTTTGCAGACTTTGCTGGGTAGCAATATTTTTATTCAGCTGTTCCTGGTAGCGATCATAACGGTCCACAAAAAAGTCGTTTTTACCATAAATATTGCTTTCTATATATCCCGAAAGTGATTCCTGTAAATGCTGTATAGATTTCTCTCCTGTTATTTTTGTATGGGCACGGATGTGCTTCATTTTTTTTCTAATGAAATAAGCCAGGGCAATTACTGGGGGCGATAACAATAAGAACAGCAATAGAAACAGGGACGGATGATAGCAAAAAATTCCTATAATGGTACAGCAGATCAGGATGCCCTGGGAAACGACCGATTGTACATTCGTTAATATGTAATTACTGAATTCGATAGGCTGCTGGCTTATTTTACGAATCCGGACAGAAGAATCGATAGCTACAAAATTGATATAGTCGTCATTTAAATAACGTAGAATATTTTGCCTGGATAATCGTGAAGAAACCTCGTAAAAGAAAGAACTCTGAGCTGAAGTAAGGAGATAACCCATCCAGTTTTTTAAGCTGAACAGTAAGAAAAAGAGCCCTGGAAGAAGTAAAGGATTTCCACTGCTAAAAAGCTGTAGCAGCCGGGAATTACTGGTATTGTTGTTCTTTGTGTAAAAGTTAATCAGCAGTAATAAAAACCCTAAAAAAGCAATATCTAAAATGCCGATAATCAAATCAAAAATGGTCAGGATGGCCATTTTTATTTTCTCTTTTCGACCTAATATCTGAGCGATTTTTTTGACCATAATTATACTTATGGTACGGCTAAAGATGTTATCTAGTTGCCTTGTACTACGAATTAATTCAATATTTGATACGATCAGCCAGAATTATTCATTTTGAGCCAGCAGATTTCATGGTTTTAGGATGATCCAGTAAAAGCCCTGCTGATGGGTAAGTTTATTCCATAAAGTATGGGGGCTAAACATGATTTTGTGCTTAAAAGAGTAAATCTCATTGAATAGATGATGAAAATAATTTCCACTCATTAAGGGCAAACCTAAAGCATTAAAATATGCAACGCACCTCTCTTTGGCTATTTGCAATTCATCTTCTTTATAAAAATTGGTGTCTAAAATATGGAGGTAGCCATTAGGATTTAATAAGGCAAATGCATTTTCAATGACCTCTTTAAATATGGGGAAGTATTGTAAAGAGGCTGCAAAAATAATCACATCAAACTTTGGCTGATCTTTAAACAGTTGTTCGCTAAAATTGCCGGTGATAAACCTTAAATTACTTTTTTTAAATACCCTTTGTGCCTGTTCTGTTTCAATGTTATTGGGTTCAAGTCCAGTCACTTTTACATTTTCGATCTTTGCAAGTTTGGCCGACAGCCAGCCATTGCCAGACCCGACTTCTAAAATATTTAAAGGTTTCCTTTGCTTTTGTAAGTGATTAACCAGGCGGTCTGATGACTGTGTTCTGATCTTCCACTCTTTTTCATTTGGATGTTCTGGTTTAATGTAAGGGAGTAAAGCCACTTGTTCATCCGTATATGTTCTTCCCTCTTTATTTCGCAAAACGGTATACATGTCCTCGAATGTCTCCCCTGCAACTAATAGTGTATGTTGTGAAACAGAGGCATGGCTGGTCTTCATATGATGGTTAATTAAATACCTTAATGCTCCTTATACGTCTCAACATTGGCTATCGTTGCCAGCGAACCATTCTTTGCTAAGAATAAATTAAATTTTTTGTTGCGCTTTTATGGCCAGGTACCTGTTGACTACGCTTACTGTTAAGTTTTCAGGGCTGGTAAGGATACTTAATATACCATGTTTTGCCAGTTCTTTTACCATTGATTTTTTCTCATAGGCAAATTTCTCAGCTATAGTTTTAATGTAAATCCCTTCTACATCCTTTGCAGGGTTTTCACTGATTGATTTTACCGCTGTGTTTTCAAAGAACACAACCAGTAAAAGGTGGAATTTTGCAATGTGTTTCAGGGATGGCAATTGCCTGTTGAGTGCGGATACAGTTTCAAAATTGGTGAAAAATATGATCAGGCTACGCTGTTTTAAAACCCTCCGGATGGTGATGTGCAGGGCTTCCATATTTGCTTCCAGGTACCTCGTCTTCTCCAGGTATAACACCTCCATGATTTTACCCAGATGTGCAGGCCTGCGGTCTGCCGGGATAATGTTCCCTACCTTTTCTCCGATGGTGATCAGCCCTGCTTTATCTTCTTTGATTAAAGCCACATTCAGCAATACAAGACTCGCATTAATGGCATAATCCAGTAAGCTGAGGCCTTCAAAAGGCATTTTCATAGCCCTGGATTTATCAATGACACAATATACATGCTGTGCCCGCTCATCGGTATAAGAATTTACCATCAGATCGCCTTTGCGGGCTGTGGCTTTCCAGTTGATGGTCCGGTAGTCATCACCCTTTACATAATTTTTTACCTGGTCAAATTCAAGGCTATGGCCAATACGTCTTATTTTTTTGATGCCTATCTCTGTTAACCTGTTGGATGCTGCCATCAATTCGTATTTGCGTAATTGCAGAAAGGATGGATAAACAGGAATAGTGATGTCGGTGCCGAAGTTAAACCTCCTGCTGATTAACCTTAATGGGGATTCTGCATATAAACGAACCTTACCGAATAAGTATTCCCCTCTTTTTGTCGGGCGCAGTGAATAGGTTATCATTTTATGTTCACCCGGTTTTAAATCACTTTTAAACCAGAGGTCTCTTTTTTGAAACTGAAAAGGTATTTCATCGATAATGCCAAGCCGGATACTAAAAGAATAGAAGTTCTCTATATAAATACTAATCTGGTTATCATCACCATTGCTTAATCTTTCAGGGAGTTCCCTGCGTAAAAAAACAGTGCGTTCAGCTTTGTATAAAAGTAAAAGGTCAACGATGAATAAGATAACCAATACCCAAAAACAGATATAAGGTAAGTCGCCCAGCCAGGGAAGGAAGAAGGCAAACAGGAACAGCGTTACACAGAGGCCTATCCCGGCAAAAAGTCTTTTGCCCAGAAAAAGGTCCTGGTAATATTTTTTGAAGAGGGATTTCAATAGCGTAGTTTTTACCTTGGTATCTCTATTTTTTGTATGATCTGGGCGATGATATCGGCAGCGGTCAGACCTTCCATTTCTTTATCAGGTGTAAGCATAATTCTATGGGCGAGCACCGGTACAGCTACTTTGATAATATCTTCGGGTGTTACAAAGTCACGTCCTTCCATAGCAGCAATAGCTTTGGCACTATTGATCAGTGCTAAGGATGCACGTGGGGAGGCACCTAAATAAATAGATTTATTGATCCTGGTTTCATGAACAATCTTAGCTGCATATTCAATCAGTTTTGAATCCACATGGAGTGCTTTTATCAATGCACGGCAGGATATAATCTGTGTGATACCGAGCACAGCTTCTATTTTTTGCAATTCAGTTTCCACTTTGTGCTGATGCTGGTTGAACAGGATTTCCACTTCTTCTTCCAGTGTTGGATAACCAATCTCAATTTTAAAGAGAAAACGATCTAATTGTGCTTCCGGTAACCTGTAGGTTCCTTCATGTTCTATCGGATTTTGAGTAGCCAATACCATAAAAGGCTCATCCAATAGGTAAGTATGCCCATCTATAGTGATCTGCCGTTCTTCCATTACTTCAAATAGGGCCGACTGTGTCTTTGCGGGGGCGCGATTGATTTCATCAATCAATATAATATGTCCGAAAATCGGGCCTTTTCTATATTCAAAAGAAGCAGTCCTGGGATCAAACACCGATGTGCCCAGAACATCTGACGGCATCAGATCGGGCGTGAACTGTATACGTGAAAAAGAGGCATCAATACTTTTTGCCACCAGTTTAGCAGCTAAGGTTTTGGCTACTCCGGGCACGCCTTCCAATAAGATGTGCCCATCGGCCAGCAGTCCGGCGATTAAAAAGTTTATCGTCTCTTTCTGTCCTACAATGATCTTGCCCAGAGTCTGCCTGATTCGTTCTACTGCAGTATTCAGCTCGGTCAGATCCGTTCTTTGATTAAATATTTCAGGTTCCATAATTTATTGGGCTTGTATATAAAAATTCTCCATGAGTTTATTCAGATTGATGAGCTGCTGGTCACTCACTTTTTTTAAAGGGCTTATCCCATTGATGGCGTCCAGTAATTGACGGATATTTTCTTCGGGTACCCCGGATTTTACGGTTAAAGCCGTCACCAGTTCTTCATCTATTGTGGTTGTTTTCAACCGGTAGGTGGTACGGATATATTCAAGGAAATAGCTGATCTTCTTTTGGGAAATATCCCTATTATCGCGCTGCTGATAATATACCTTGCCTACTACCTGTATAAAATCTGCCGACGAATTGTTTAAGGGTGCTACAACAGGGATAATTCGCTGTCTGCGTTTCATCTCATAGAATACAAAGATTAGCAGGCCTCCTATAGCTAATTCATAGGCCCACCGTAATGGGGCATGTGCAAAAATTACCCTGAAAAGAGAGCTGCCTTCTATGCCTCCTTTGGTATTGTTTTCGTCCCAGATCAGGTTATCCGCATTCGGTAAATAGGAGAGTGCCCGGGTTGCATAGGCTGCACCATGTGGGGTCAGCAGGCTGTAATTGGTTAACAGCTGTGGATTGGGTAAGATGTATAAAGCACCTTTGCCAAAAGTGTATTTTACAAAATTGACCTGCCCATCGGCGTTTTTCCCTAGTATGGTTGCCCTTAAGGTATCGATTTTACCAAAATGCTGGTCGCTGATCCCTTTGTCAAAAATGTAATCACCATGGTTCTGAAGTGCCGGGTTTACAAAACTGACAGGAATACTTTTCTTTTCCGCAAAAGTAAGTACCGTTTTGATCCGGAGCTTTAGCTTGTCATTCAGTAAATCCCCGATATCGGTAGCCGCGATAAATACATGGTTACCTCGTTTCATAAAAGAAATTAGTTCCCGGTAGTCCAGTGCGTCAAATTTCAGGTCTCCTCCTATAAAGAGATAGTTTGTATGACTCAGGTTTTTTCCTCTTAAAGTATTATAAACCGGTAACCTCGATGTTTTTATACTGGTGCCCGGAAACAGGGTTCCCATTTCCTGTTGCAGCAGGTAAAGCCCAAAAGGGATTTTATCTTCCCTTAAATAAGTCGGCGTCCAGTCGGTAGGTTTAGGCTTGTAATATTGTGCAATCAGGTAAAGGACCATCACCACGGCACTGCCTATCAGATATAAGCGGAGCCCCTTCATGATGTTTCCTGGTTAAATAGGTCAAAGCTGGTCTTTATCCTGTTAAAATTTTCTTCATCAAGGGAAAAATCACCATACCAGATATATTCAAACTGGATAGTCAGCAGTTTAAACCGCTGTCTCTGCTGAAGATTTTCCAGCTCATTGATATAGGTCTGATTGGTTTTTTCCGGCTGCCAGCTGATAAGTTGTTTATCGTTAAGTTTTTTTAGGGAACTCAGGTAAAACAGCCTTACCGCAAGCCGGTAGTTTCCTGCGCTTATAGCCTGCTTCAATTCTTCATTGAAGTTGATCTCATTGATGTTGTCCAGAGATTCACTGTAAGGAATGGCAATAGGTTTGGATTTACCGGTAAAAATCCGGAGGTCAATACCTGTCATTTTAAACGCTGCAAAAACAATGAACACAATTATTGCTGCAAGGATCAGGTATCCCAGGATGGCGCCGGACTGTTTGTTTTTAAACAGATGATCAATCAGGTTCCAGAAACCCATCCAGAACCTTTCCCACCAGGTTAAACCCGGAGCGGTATCCTGATAAATAAACGCGGTCTGTTTCCGGTAGCCGGCTATCTTTTGCAGGTCAAAATTCCTTATCGAGATTTTAGCAGTATCATATTTAAGGACAGTTTCTTTTTGGGTGGCTGCCCGGGTTATGTTAACAGGGAGAGCCACAGCAAATATGCCCTGGAAAAGAATTGCCAAAAGAAACCGGTACATATTAATAAGCTTCGTTGCTATTAAAATTTTCCTTTGTTTCACCCAGATGGTTAATGCGCTCCATTAATCCCACGTTCTCCCGGCGTTCCACTAAATTGAAGTAAATGAATGAAACACAAACAATAGGGATGATCATAAATACCTGACAGATAGACTGGCTAATGGAAGAAACAATGATCACGGTATTGCTTAGCGTATGAGACGAAGAGGCGAATACCCCAAATAAAGTTAAAGCCATGGCGGGTAGAGAGGCGATAGATGAACAGGCACTAGTGATGATCCAGATGATCAGTAACGTTCCGGCGGTACTCCACCACTGATCTTTCAATAATTTAAATGCACGGCCAAAAGAATGGCTAAGGCTGCCATTTTCCATGATCATCACAGGAAAGAAAATAGACAGCGCCGGGAATACATAAATTCCTGGCAGGATTAAACAGACAAAACATAGGCCCGCGAATATGGAGATCACCACAAAGCTTCCCATTGCACGAAAGAAAAAATATTTAAAATAAGCCCATACTTCTTCTACGGTCGGGGCTATATTTCCTTTTTCTACATACAGGCTG
Source organism: Pedobacter sp. L105 (assembly GCF_009765875.1). Classification (GTDB taxonomy): domain Bacteria; phylum Bacteroidota; class Bacteroidia; order Sphingobacteriales; family Sphingobacteriaceae; genus Pedobacter. The sequence continues at coordinate 1,240,144 of NZ_LMUP01000004.1, read as the reverse complement.
ATAAAACACAGGATAGAAAGGTTCATGGCGGTGAAACTTGCTAAACCAAAAACGAAAGAAAAGAAATATTCCACTATCATTAATGGGTTTAACAACCTGAAATTAGGAAACCGTCCAGGTGCCCCCGTAATCTTCTGAAGGTTGATCTGTTGATTGATACCTATGATCATGCTGGCCAGGATGAAAAATCCACACAGGTAAATGAATACCTTGAGCAAAGGTTTGAAATTCTGTTTTAAAAACAGGAAAGTGTCGTTAATAATTTCCCCGAAATCTCTGATTTTCTTGAATTCTATTTTGTTAAGCATTATTTATAAGTTTTTGATTGCGTTTTGAAAGTCTTATCGGGTATAAGATCACATACCAGATAATGAAAAGGAGGGAACTGCTTAAAATACTTAAGCTAAGCCATAAGGGCATTTGGGTATGACGGGTAACAAAACCTTCCAGTAGTGCAGCGACCAGTAAGATCGGTACAATACCCAGGGCCATCTTTGTGCCGTCTTTTGCACTGTTTTTAAAAGCCTGCAGACGGGTATATGTTTTCGGGAAGAGTAATCCGTGACCAAGCACTAAGCCTGCGGCACCGGCAATAATGATAGCCGATATCTCTAAAGTTCCATGAATCCAGATGACCAGTATAGATTCCAGTCCCAGGCCCCTGCTGAAAAAGTAATATTCAAATGAACCCAGCATGACGCCGTTTTTTAACATAAAAACAATAGGGCCTACAGAAAAAAAGAGGCCGCTGACAAAGGTGATCATGGCTACATAAATATTATTGGCCGCAATCATCACAAACATTTCCATTTCTCCATGCTGTTTATATACACCAAAAGGATTTCCTTTAGCAATATTGTCGTTGGTCATATTGACATAACTATCGCCAAGTACAAGCCTTAAAAAAGAGGCATCATATTTTGCAGAAAGTACGCCTATAGCCGTGGAGATTAAAAAAAATAACAAAGCGTAAAGCAGCTGTTTACGATAGATATGGAAGAGCTCCGGCAATTCAAATTTCCAGAAATTGACAAAGCGGTTTGAATCTTCTTTTTTGTTTTTATAAATTGACTGGTGCAGCGTAGAAGCCAGTCCGTTTAAGTAAGCGGTAGTATTGGATTTGGGATAGAAAGTTTTGGCGTAAGAGAGATCGTTGGTAATCTCAATAAACCGGTCTGAAAGGTCGTCAGGGTTTGTGGTATGCAATTCTTCATAGGCTTTCCATTTTACGGAATTCTGCTTAACGAACAATGCCTCCCTCATAAAATTGACTACTATTTTTTTATGTAAAGTATGAACAAAAATCAATTTCTACAACAGTAATTTCAATATCAGTATTATATTTGATTTTTATGGAAACAATAAAGGTAAGTACCAGTCAGCATGTAGATATCGATTATCCCGTTGCCGGTTTAGGAGAGAGAATAGCAGCAAGATTAATTGACCTGGGTGTTTTTTTAGGGCTGTTTTTTTTGTTTCTGATGGTAGGCGCATTGCTGTCAATCAGCAACAACAAAACGGCAATGTACGTGGAGGGGATCATTTTTGCAGTGGGTTATGTATTTTATAACTTGCTGTGCGAGATTTTTATGAATGGTCAGTGCATTGGAAAAAGATCCATGAAGATCAAAGTGATTAGCCTGGATGGCAGCCCTGCCACAATGGGACAGTATTTTATCCGCTGGTTATTCAGACTGGTTGATTTTGTGCTAACTTTTCAGGTTGGAGGAATGATCTGTATTGTGCTGTCTGAGAACAAGCAGCGGATTGGAGATATCGTAGCAGGCACTGCGGTGATTAAAACTGTTCCGCGCACTGATTTCGGACATATTGTTTTTATTCCTGCTGAAGATGGTTATACCACTGTTTTTGCACAAGCAGGCCAGTTGAATGATAGTGATATTGAATTGATCCATGAAGTAATTACTGTTTATTACCAAACGGGCAGTGCCGAATTGTTATATACGATGTCAGTTAAAATCGCCGGCAAATTAGGTGTCCGGCCGCCGGAAGAAGAACAGCGACTGGATTTTCTATCCACTGTGATTAAAGATTATAACCACGTTACTTCTGCCGCAGATTAGATGTGGTTGTGATAAACTTCATCAGGACTTCATCATTTGTTAATCACAATTAAATACATTGGGTTCTATTATCAACTAAATATAGATTATGCCCGTAAATTATGGTGTTCTAAGAGGGAAGGTGATCAATTCGATCCCTTATAAGAGTGGTGCTGACCACTTTCAGATTGAAGTTCAGGCTGATCAGCTCTATCGTATAGCTGTAGATGTTTACTCTCAGTTTGCAGGTGAAAAGAAAAATTATGCACATGACGGGAATACTATGCTGGATACCGACCGTATGGTGATGTTTTATAAAGACGAAAACTTTACTCATCCCCTTACCGATAAAATATTGCAGGTGAGTACAGGATTTACGGCCAAAAAGGCAATGGATCAGGCCATTTGCCTCGATTACTTAAGAACCAGCCCCGCTCTTTTTCCAATTGGTTCAATGAAAATTGTAACGCCTAAAAGTGCCCTTGGGCCTGGTGATGATCTAAACGATGATATTGGTCCCTGGGTACAGAAAGCAACCAATAATCCAGATGCAGAAGTATTTGCTTTTGGGTCAGGATGGGATGATAATGCGGCTGGTGGCCACCCGGATACCCAGCATTATTTTAATCCCAATCCTTCTCTGGGTATACACGATATTCATATGAACCAGGGTGACTCCGGACAGGAAGAAAAATATAATGGTATTCATCAGGATGGTGCACTGTTTTTTCACTTCAGGAATGCCAATCAATGGGTAGCGCTATTTTTTCGTTTCCAGGTGCAGGAGATTAAAACTGATAATAACGGTAATCCGATTGAATAGCAGATGGTAGTTTCACATTTAGCTCCTAAACATGAAGCCTGTAAAGATCACATCTTATACAGGCTTCATATGATAAACCGCGAAAGGCAGTAAGAATATATTCAAAAATGAATACTATAAATGATTAATCCGGCTGAAAATCCAGCGATATAGAGTTCATGCAATATCTTTTATGCGTAGGTGCCGGTCCATCGTCAAAGATATGGCCTAAGTGAGAGCCGCAGCGGGCACAGATTACTTCTGTACGATCCATACCGTAAGAATGGTCTTCGTGATAGATGACACTGTTTTTATGAAGCGGTTCAAAAAAACTTGGCCACCCGCAGGTACTTGCAAACTTGGCATCCGACTTAAATAATTCGTTGCCGCAAACAGCGCAATAATAAGTGCCTTTTGCATTGGCATTCCAATATTGACCTGTGAATGGCTTTTCGGTAGCCTGCTCACGTGCAGTAGCGTATAGTGCTGGTGGAAGGATTTTTTTCCATTCCGCATCTGAAACATTTAGCTTCTTCATATCCGTATTGGAATAATAGGGATTGTTTTCGTGTCCTTTGGCTGATTTAAGATGTTGCGCATTAACGCTGGTTAGCGTAAACAGCATGGCGATTGACAAAATGATTAATGATTTCATAGGGTTATCTATTTATAATATTATTTTTTTAATTTATCGGCAAAAGCCTTCCTGAACTTATCTAATTCTGGTTGTATCACATATTTACAATATGGAACACTTCCGTTTTTGCTGAAATAGTTTTGGTGATAGTCTTCTGCTTTATAAAATACTTTAAAAGGCACCACTTGTGTAACTACCGGTGTTGGATAAGCTTTTTCAGCATTGATCCTTTTAATGTAATACTCTGCCTTTTGTTTCTGAACGGCATTGTGATAAAAAACAGCTGAGCGGTACTGCGTTCCTACATCATTTCCCTGTCTGTTTAATTGAGTAGGATCGTGATCCGTAAAAAAGACCTGTAGTAATTCGTCAAAGGTGATTTGTTTTGGATCGAAAACAACATTACATGCTTCGGCATGACCGGTAGTACCTGTGCATACCTGTTCGTAGGTGGGGTTAACCGTATGGCCTCCGGAGAAACCTGCGGTTACTTTCACCACGCCACGCAGTTCTTTAAATTTAGCCTCTGTGCACCAGAAACAACCGGTAGCCAGTGTTGCAGTGTCTAAATGTTTAGTGATAGGAGGGATAGTTTTTATACCTGTTGAATTTGATGGGTTTTTTCCTTTTGGGGATAAGGCAAATGCCGAATAAACAGTGGCTACTGTGAACAGCATATAACAAATGATCTTTTTCATTTTTTTTGAATTTACGTTCTTTTATACTTAATGGATTGTTTTAGTCAGGAATGCTTCGAGTTCCGCTCCCCTGATATTTTTGGCAACTATATTTCCCTGTGGGTCAATAATGAAATTTGATGGGATGGCCTGTATATGATAAAGTTGTTCTACAGCGCCATCAAAGCTTGTTAAATCTGAGGTTTGTGTCCAGGCCAGCTGATCAGCATTAACCGCCTTTTGCCATACTCCCTTTTCCTTATCAAGGGATATGCCTAAAACATCAAATCCTTTGGATTTAAAATGATGATACTGTTTTACCACATTTGGATTTTCCTGGCGGCAGGGAATACACCATGAAGCCCAGAAATCAATCATCACATATTTACCCTTGTAGTCGGCTAATTTTACAGGCTTGCCATCGATGGAATTAATCGTGAAGTCCGGTGCTTTATGACCGATGGATAAAGGTTTAGCCTTGGCCATTGTCCTGATAAAATTTTGTACTGCCGGGTTTTTGGTTAGATCGCCATTGATCCCGTCTGCATAAGCAATAAGCTGCGGTTCGTATTTAACCACATCGAGTGCATTTGCTGCATCAAAAGCGGCTAGCGAGTTTTTGTTGTCACTAATGAATTTTAAAACCATGTCACTATAGACAGTCATATTCTTTTGGAATAGGGGCATATAAACATGCAGTAAAGAATCCGACTGCTGCTGATTATTTTTGGACTTCGCTTCAAATTCTGCAGCCACCTTATTGTTTTTCTCGGTATAAGCTTTGGTGAAATCATTATACGCTTTTATTTTTTCGGAAGCTTCCGATCCGCTAATGGTATAAACATGGTGGCTATCATTTAGGTCGGTATTCAATTGAATCTCATCACCATTTTGCGCAATCAGGTCAAACTGATTGGTATCTGCTCTTAGTTTATATAAATTAACATAAGCCGCAGAGCGCTTAAATTTATAGCCGCCATCCTGTGTTAATCTGGCAGAATCAATTACTTTATATTGGGCCGCACTATCAGCCTGCAGTAGATAAACCGTTTTTAATTTTGAGGGGTTCTTTAGGGTGCCGGTGATGCTGAATGTATTGTTGTCCTTGCAGGAAAACAATAGGGTGCCTATTACCAATAAGCCGGATATCGTTGTTTTGTTGTTCATTTTCTTTGTTATTTAAATAAGTTGATGCCTGATTCTAAGTAGCTATAATAATTTGCAGGATCATAATCTGCACCCTGAGGCGTTACCAGGGGTTTTTCTGTAACAGGGTTCAGCAATACATAATAGGGCTGTGAATTGGTATTGAACCGGGTAGCCTGAATATCGCTGTTTAAAGCACCGATGGTAGTAATTTTCCGGTGGCTGAAAGTGCTGGTATATTGTTCGCTTACTGGTAATTCAGTCTTGTCATCCACGTAGAGCTGTATCAATACATAACTGTCTTTTAACAGCGGGAACACTTTTTTGTCCGGCCATACTGCTGCCTCCATTTTACGGCAGTTTACACAAGCATGTCCGGTAAAATCTATGATAACAGGTTTATGTATCTTTTGGGCGTAAGCTACACCTTCCTTGTAATCAAAAAAGGGATTTAAACCCAGAGGTTTGTCGAAAAGGCTGGCATACTTGTGTGGTGTTTGATCAGCTGTTGTATTTTGCAGGCTGGTTGTGCCGCCAGCGGATAGCGTTGGTGTGTAAAGATCAAAATCCTGGCTGGACTGCGGAGGAAGAAAGGCCGCTATTGATTTTAAAGGGGCACCCCATAAACCCGGTACCATATATATTGAAAAAGATAACACAATAATTGCCAGGAATAACCTCGGTACAGAGAGGTAAGTTACATCAGAATCATGGCTGAACTTTAACTTACCCAATAGATAAAAGCCGGTTAAAAGGGCAATTACTATCCATAACACCAGGAATACTTCCCTGTCAAAAAGATGCCAGTGATAAGTCAGATCTACATTGCTCAGGAACTTTAAGGAAAGTGCAAGCTCCAGAAAACCGAGGAAAACCTTAACACTGTTTAGCCAGCCTCCCGATTTAGGCAGATTGTTTAACCACGATGGGAAAAGCGCAAACAATACAAAAGGGAAGGATAGTGCAATAGAAAATCCCAGCATTCCAACCGCAGGGCCCAGTCGTGCTCCCGAAGTCGCAGCCTGTACCAGCAGCGTGCCGATAATTGGGCCTGTGCAGCTGAAAGAAACCAGGGCAAGGGCGGCAGCCATAAAAAATATACCGGCAAATCCTTTTCTATCTGTATTTTCTTCCGCCTTATTCGCCCATTTATTAGGTAAGGTAATCTCAAAAGCTCCAAAAAATGAGGATGCAAATACAACCAGCAGCAGGAAAAACACGAAATTAAAGATGCCATTGGTGGAAAGGGCGTTCAAAGCGTCTGCTCCAAAAAGAACGGTGATCAGCATGCCCAAACCAACATAGATCAGGATAATAGAGAGACCGTAAATGGCTGCATCCAAAATCCCCTTTTTAGGGTTAGCATGTCTTTTGGTGAAAAAGCCTACGGTAAGCGGCAGCATTGGAAAAATACAGGGTAACAATAAAGCGGCAAGCCCGCCTGCAAATCCTGCAATGAAGATGGTCCACAAACTGAGTGTTGCTTTTACCGGGCTGTTTGCTACAGCAACATTGCCTGCTGCCCGATCTGTTTTTGTTACCTTAACGACAGTTTTTGCCGGCGTTACCGATGTATCCGTGTTTATAGGGGTAAACTCCAGACCGGCAGAGCTTACTGTATCTGCTACCTGTTGCGCGGTATTTGCCCTTACCTGTACAGTCAGTAAAGAAAACAAAACCAGCAATAGAAAGGGCAGTTTTTTGAGGTGATTTTTTTGTGTTGACATCTTGAGTATAATTGAAAACTTTATGTCTCCAAAGTACGCTCATTTACCTGTTACGAGTTATCACAGAAGTATAACATATCCTCCGTTTATCCTATCTTCTTTGCCGGTTTTTTATATAGATCCATACGGATAACGAAGTAATTAAGCTGTTCATTCCTGCTTCCCGCTTCGAATGGGAAATGGTGAAGGCGTAATATCCGCTTTACAAGAGCCAGCCCAAGGCCGGTTTGCTTAGGTCTGTGCATGATATCCTCGTCCGTACTGTGATTGATCCAGTTCAGCACTTCCGCCGATAACAACTTTCCGCTGTTCTCCAGGTGGATGATCAGTTTCTCCTGCTCGCGCGAAAGGCTCACCCGGATCTGTCCATTAACATCTGTATATTTTACTGCATTCTCCAGTAGATTTTGTAAAACCCGTTCTATCATACTGATGTCGGCATTAACCAGTGCATTGTCCTCACAGTTTTCGCAGGTGATCTGAATATTCTTCTGTCTTGCCTGGAACTCGGCCCCTTTGATAATTTCCTGTAATATCTCAGAAAGTACAAAGGGCTCTTTTTGAGGTGTAAAGTTTACCGATTCCATTTTAGAAAGCTCAAAAAGCTGTAACACCAACTTTTCTACCTGCATGATCTTGTTTAAGATCATATCCAGATAGGTTGACTGCTCTTTGCTGCCAGCAGTATTCTCCATTAACAGCGTTTCGGTATAACCGCGTGCCACAGCAAGCGGGGTACGCAGGTCGTGCGATATATTGGCCAGGAAAGTCTTCCGCTCATCTTCCAGCAATTTGAGCCGCGAAAAATTGCTATCCAGCATGGCCACCATCTTGTTAAAGGCATCGGCAATAGGAAAGAACTCATCCTTTGTGCCGATATTGAACCTTACGTTGAGGTCACCTTCTTTAAACCTATCCAGTACATTAACAACGTGATTAAATCGCTTTTGTAAGCGGGAGGCATATAAAAGGCTAAAAATCACCGTAGCAAGAATGATGATAAAGAAAACCTTGGTGGCCCATCCGCCAACACGTGATTTAAAGACAAACTCGGCTACGTTCCGGTATTCCCTGCTGGCGAGGATCACATAGATATAACCAATCTTCTGATTACCAATTAAAACCGGTGAAGCGGAAAATATTTTAGCTGTACTGGGGTCCCTGGGGTCGGTATTTTTGATCTCATGGGTAGGGTCGCTTAAATAGGTTTTGATATTATCCAGCGGTACCTGCCTTTGTTTGATCAGCGAATCCAGGGCGTGATAATACATCACCTTTCCCGCCGTATCCAAAAAATAAACCTCCGTATTCGGGCTGATGATCATGGTATTATAAAAAACAGAGTCTGCCTTTTTCTTATTAATGCCTTCCCGGCTAAAAGGGGCAGAAAGTTTGGCAATATGTTCTGCTATATCTTTGTTTAGCAGCTGCGTACTCGCCTGGTAATATTCGCTGGTTGCCGTATAGGTAATGACCACGAACAATACACCTAATGCCGTAATCACAAAGAATACAAATGACCCGATACGGGAAAATATGCCTGTTGATCTCATTTTCATCCTATAAATCTATAACCTACACCCCAGCTGGTTAATATATATTCCGGCTGATCCAGTTCGGTCTCAATCTTTATCCTTAAACGGTTAATGTGTGCGGTGACGGTGTGTTCATAACCTGAAAAGGTATAACCCCAAACCTGTTCCAGCAGTTCCTGGCGGGTAAAGGACTTTCCCGGATTGGTAGCCAGCAGGAGTAAAAGATCAAACTCTTTTGGGGTAAGGTCAAGCCGTGTGCCTTTCAGTGAAGCCTTTCTCAGGTTCCGGTCGATAACCAGGTCCTTCACTATAATTTCCTTTGCCTGTTCGGGAACATTTTGCGGTACTTGTTCAGCCCTTCTGATCAATGCTTTAGAGCGGGCCATCAATTCCCTGACCCCAAAGGGTTTGGTTACATAATCATCTGCTCCCAGTTCAAGGGCTAACACCTTATCAATTTCTTCAGATTTGGAGGTCAGCATTAAAATAGCACTGGACACCTTATGCTCTCTGATACCCTTACAAATTTCCATGCCATCCAGATCCGGCAGCGTCAGGTCTAGTATGATCAGGTCAAAATTACCACTAAGCGCCTTTTCCAAACCAATTTTGCCACTATTTGTAGCGGTAAGCAGATAATTAGGTTCTTTATAATGCAACTGTAACAGCTTAACGATCTCAGGATCATCTTCAACAAGCAGAATGTTTTTCATGGAATAAAATGTCTTCAAAGGTAATGAATTAAGAATCTTAAACTGATTTCATCCCTGACTAATTAACCGTTTTCTCCGAAGAAAATTTTTCTTGTCGCCCGGTTTATCTAAGCATAAACAAAGTATTATAAACCCTTTATCAGTGGTTTTTCTTACTAACTCAAATTTTACACATTTTTTGATCGACGTTTTTGAAATTGAGATCAACTCTTAACTAAAGGAAGCGCGAAATTCCAGAGGTGTAACGTTGGTTTTACTTTTGAATAACCGGTTAAATGATGACGAATGTTCAAAGCCTAACACATAAGCAACTTCACTGATCGATAAAGTTGTAGTCGATAGCTTTTCTTTCGCCATTTCTATGAGTTTATGGTGTATATGCTGCTGTGCGTTTTGTCCGGTTAAGGAGCGCAGCATATCACTCAGATAACTTGGGGAAATATTTAAATGCTCTGAAAGATACTGCACAGTTGGTATTCCCTTACTCAGGGGTTTTTCGCTGCTGAAATACTCTTCTAAAACTTCCTCCAGCTTTTCTAATAAATCATTGTTAACTGCTTTGCGTGTAATAAACTGGCGCTTATAAAAGCGGTTAGCATAGTTCAGCAATACTTCTATCTGAGAAACAATTACATCCTGACTAAAGTCGTCTATCCGGCTGTTTAATTCGGTTTCAATTATTTTAAAAATAGACATCAGGGTTGTTTTTTCATTATCAGACAAGTGTAATGCTTCATTGGCGGAGTAAGCAAAAAAACCATATTGCCTTATTTTTTTTGCTAAAGGGTAAGTCTGAAAGAAGTCGGGATGTACCAGCAAAGTATATCCTAAACTTTCCCCGGAGTCTTTATAACGACCAATCAATTGACCTGGAGAGGCAAACATTAAACTACCCTCATCGAAATCATAATAACTCTGGCCATATTTTAATTTTCCGCTTTGTTTTATTCTATAGGAGATTTTATAAAAATTAAGGACATGGGACTGCGGTAATTTATCGACTTCAATTTGGTTAGCGCTATTATCTATAAAACTTATCAACGGGTGCACTGGCATCGGCAGGCCAAAGGCACGGTGTACATCGGATAAAGAATCAAATTTGTGATAAGCAGCTTCTTCCTTTTTCATATTGAAAATTTAATACAATTATAACCGATAAAATTCTTATTTACCGGTTATAATTGATGTTAGCAATTTGGAGATTTACCAGGGCGTTGGTCCGCTTGGGCTAGTGAACAAACTGTTTGGGTCGTTTTGACCGAGGGCCGCACGTACAATGTTACGGGAACCTTCCTCAACGGTATCTGTGCCCTGGAAATTATTGAGTGCCGTTGAAGTGAAGCCAGGACTTGCAACTTCAATTTTAACATTTGTTGGTTCGAGTTCAATAGCAAATGCAAGTGTGATAGCGTTAAGAGCGGTTTTAGAGCCAGCATAAGCGACGCCGTAACCTGCGCGATAAGGAAATTTAGGATCTGCGTTTAAAGTAAGTGAGCCTACACCGCTGCCTACATTTACAATTCGCGCCGCCGGCGCTTCAAGAAGAATTGGAAGCATGGCTTGTGTAACAGCCAGTACGCCAAACACATTAGTCTCCCATACTGTACGTACCTCATCTACAGATGCAATGCTCGCTTTGCTTGTTTTCTGAATATCTTCGAGTGTTCTGCCCGGTTTTCCTGCGTGTGAAATAGCCGCATTGTTTACCAATAGATCAAGGCGGCCAAATTCCTGGCGCACCCGTTGTGCTGCTGCTGCTATAGAAGCGTGATCAGTAACGTCGATATGAATAGCGTGGGCATCAGGTCCTATCGTTTTTGCAGCAGTTTCGCCATTGGCAAGATTGCGTGAACCTACAAGTACGGTGAAGCCGTTTTCTACAAGTTCTGTTGCTACCTGGAAGCCTATACCCTGGTTGGCACCGGTAATCAGCGCTACAGGTTTATGATTTGCCTGGGCAGCACCGTTGTTTGAAGTTTCATGTTGATTTTCCATGGATTCTATATTTTGTTTAGTACAACAAATGTCAGCAGATTGTTTTTGTTGTTTTTAGCTTTAATGAGGAATTCATTAGCCAAAATGAGAAATGGATGTAGCAGGAAACCTAATGAATAAAAAAACCGTTTTCCTGACCAGGAAGACGGTTTTAATGGTGTGAACTAATGGTAAATTATCCTGCAAAAATTAGCTGATCAGGTATTACAGTTCACTGAATATTTATCAAGTTGTTAATTGGCGAAAATCTCACCTAATTTTTTACTCAGCTCGTCTCCCCGTAAACCAATTGCGATGATTTTACCTTTTGGGTCGATCAGGTAATTTTGCGGGATAGCCCTTATGTCATAAAGCTTTCCTACGGCACTTCCCCAATATTGCAGGTCTGATACCTGGGTCCATAACAATCCATCTTTATGAATGGCGTCTATCCATTTTTGTTTATCACCCTGTTTGTCAAATGATACACCCAGCATTTCAAATCCTTTATCATGGTAGGCTTTATAATTTTTCACATAGTTAGGATTTTCTGCACGGCAGGGACCACACCACGAAGCCCAAAAGTCTAAAAGCACATATTTTCCGCGAAAATCTTTTAAACTTACGGCTTTGCCCGAAGTGTCATTCTGGGTAAATAATGGCGCAAACTCACCTACCTTTGTACTTTGTACAGCAATAAGCCTTTTGTTAAGTTCCTGTGCAGGTATAGTTTCTTTTAATGATGCCGGCAAAATATTATATAATGGTTTCACTACCGTTAAATCTGGATGAGAACCGGAAACGTATGAAATTGCCATGATGCTGGAGTACGAATTTGGATATTTCTTTACGTATTCAATATTGCGCTGGCTCCAGGCTTCAACTGCAAGTTTCATTTGGCTTCTCCATGCATCCATTTGCTCTTTTGGTACTTTTTTGTCATTGCCCATAACAATCTCCCCATTCAGCCGGTCAGCCAGGGTGGTGGCGGGTGCCACAAAAGCTTTATACTGCTGATAATCTTTATTATACGGGCCACCTGAAATTTTGCCATACTTAACGGAATCGGTTACCGATATATTGATTGTTCCATTCTCAAGGCAGAGGCCTAATTTATCCTGAAATCCTTTACTATAACCTATCCCATGATCATCAAGAAAAAAAGTGGCAACCATTGGGTAAGCTTCGGTTCCTTTAAACACGTATTCGCCATTTTCAAGTTTAGCATTAAGGTAAACCGGAGTAGTACCCTTGTAGTATAATAAATGTCCAATATTGGCTTCTGTTGCATTTGCTACTTTGGCTTTTACTATAAAATCTGCTTTTTGCGCCAGGCCAATAAATGGCAATGCGGCTAAAGCCAGTGTTATTATCTTTTTCATTTGATTTTGTTTAATATTAATTCTGAATTTTAATCACTTCTTTTAGTTTTTCAATCAGGTCGTCGCCACGCAGGTTTTTAGCGATGATGATACCATTCGGATCTACCAGGAAACTTTGAGGGATAGCCGTTATGCCATAAGCAACTGCCACATCGTTTTGTCGGCCTTTCAAATCACATACTTCTACCCAATCGAAATGGTTGTCTTTGATCGAGTTTACCCATAGTTCTTTTTTATTATCCAGCGAAATGCCGATCACTTCAAAATTTTTGTCTTTAAACTGATCGTATGCTTTATGAATGTATGGGTATTCTGCACGACATGGGCCGCACCAGCTTGCCCAGAAATCAACGAGTACATATTTGCCTTTTAACGATGCCAGTGAAATAGGTTTGCCATTCTCATCATTTTGGGTGAATTCCATAATGGGCTGCCCAATAGCAAATTTTTTAACCAATACAACCGCTTTAGACATTTTTTCAAAGTCGGGCGATTTTTTAAATCGTGGCGACAAAGCATTTAGCATAGCCTGGAATCCGTCAGGATGATCGATCACAACTGAATTTGCCGCTACAACATCAAAGGCAACGTAAGAGTCCGGATGCTGTTCAACAAATTTCAGATTGATATCAAAATATTTGTCAATAAAAATTTGCCGCTGCTCTTTAACTATACTCACCGAATCTCTATTGGTTTTATGTTTATGCAGTTCTACATTTTTATCGGAGATCATTTTTGAAATAGGCTGTAACTGATTTTGTAAATCGGCATATTCTTTTTGTACCGGATTATCGATTACTGCTGAAGCCAGATTTTTACCGTTTATTGTAGTTGTTCCTCCAGCCAGGTAAAATTGGTGATAATCATAATTAACGGCTGGCTGGCCAGGTTTTGAAGGTGGCACAGGCTCGGTCGGCAAAATTAAAATCGACGCTTTAAACGGTCGTGTAATTGTTCCCTGCAAAGTGAAACTGCCATCCCTGGTAAGGACTGAATCACTTACAAACTGTTTATCGTTATGGTAAGTAAGCTTTACCTTCATCTCTTTGGTGAAACCATCAATCTTACCGTTAATCATAAATTTTTGCTGGGCCCGGGCCGTATTAAATACGACTAGGAGGGTGACCGCTATGAGAAGCAATTGCTTATCAATTTTTTTGATAACCGATTGGTGGGGCATAGTTGCCCTTATGATATCTTTCATATTTTGATGATTAAACAAAGAAAAATGATCAGCCATCCGAAGAGGATAGCTGATCATAGTGATTAATTATAACCCGGGTTTTGGGTTAAGTTATTGTCGAGCAATGTTTGTGCTGACGGAATAGGATATAAGGCAGCCGAAGGTTTCCAAAATGTTGGCTTCAGCGCACCGATAACTGCATTAACAGTTCCTGTACGTTTCAAATCCAACCAGCGGTGTCCCCACTCGCAATTGAATTCTATTCTGCGTTCTTGTGCGATGGCTGCAAGGCAGGCGTCTTTGCTAATGGTGGTCTGGTAATCGGGTAGGGCATTAGGTGTAATTCTCGCCCTGGCCCGGATAATATTAATATCTGCCACTGCACCACTTACATTATTTTGGTTGGCGCGTGCTTCTGCCCGTATCAGGTACTGCTCCGCAAGTCTCAAAATAGTGTAATACTCAGCATTGGCACCACTTGTCACACTTTTATATTTATAAGGATAAGTATAGGTTACTCCACCATATACCAATGTGTTGGTCCAATTGGTTTTACGAGCATCTCCCACTTCAAAATGACTAACGAGGTCGGGATTTAACACATAGGCGGGTATTTTGGTTAACTGACTGGGCAATACAATACTGGCGTAAACAGTATATCCGCTTTGATCATTGTAAAGCTGCCATATAGCTTCTGTACTGGTTGGCGTAAAAACTTTGGTCAGGTCTGTAGGTAAAGTAAATAATGAATTGTTAATCACAGTCGTTGCCTGTGTTTCGGCATCTGCCCAGTTTGAGGTGTATAAGTCTACTCTTGCCAGCATTGCTGTGGCTATCCATTTATTGGCCCTGGTTCTGGTACCTGCCGAAATAGAATAATCACTCGGTAAGTTGCTTTGTGCAAATTTTAGGTCGGCAGTGATCTGTTTATAAATGTCAGCTACCGGGGTTTTTGGTAAGGTGCTATTTTGACTGACATTGGTGGATAAAACCAAAGGAACGTCTCCAAATAGGTTTACCAGGTAAAAATAAGAAAAGGCGCGTATAAATCTGGCTTCTGCAAGCGCCTGGTTTTGGAACCTCACCGATAGATTACTCGATGTTGCTATACCTTCAATAATGCTATTCGCATTGTAAATTGCGCTATAGGAGTTATTCCAGATGCTGGCAACGTTGCCATCGTTAGAGATTAGACCATTGTTAATAAATGTATCAAAGGTATTACCTACAAATTGCATTTCATCTGCACTGAAAGCTGGCAATGTAGATAAAGTAAGGCGATAAGCAGAGCCAGTGCCCGTTGGCGCAAAAACAAGATACATTCCCGCTATTGCCGATTGTACGGTTACAGAATCTTTAAAAACGTTGGTCGTTACTAATTGTGCGCCAGGCGGATTGGCTTCTGTTAATTTCTTACAGCTGTTAAAAAAGCTTAAAACGATTAGCCCGATAATCAGCAATAATGATTGGTGAGCCACACCATTTTTAAAATGATGGAGGCAAATATTTTTTATATTTTTTTTCATATCGATCATCTCTTAAAAAGTTGTTTTTATACCTGCTACCATCATTCTTAAAGTTGGTAATTGGGTTGATAATGTTTCGGGGTCAAGGCCTTTATATTTGGTAAAAGTGAGCAGGTTTTGCCCGTGCAGGTAAAATTGCAGCGCTGACATTTTTAGCTTTTTGGCCCACATTGCCGGAACATTATAAGCAAGTGATACATTTTTTAAACGAATAAATGAAGCGTCCTGAACCGCAGCATCCGACCCCTGGTAATAATTAAACGCATTAGTTGCGGCACTGCCTGATGTAGCTGAATATTTAAGTGGAACATCCAGATAAGACACTGGTATATTATACCCTAAGCCCGGATAGGCAACAAAGTTCTGGTCGCCACGGGTGGCTGTTCTCTTTACAAATTGGAACAGGAAGTTGAACTGAAAGCCCTTGTATGAAAAGGTATTATCCAAACCACCATAGAATTTAGGATCGCTGCTGCCATCTATAATGTAATCACCTTTTCCGTTGGCTGCTATACCGGAAGTGATAACGCCATCGCCATTTACATCCTGTGCAGTAGCTATACCGTTAACAAAACCTGTGAAATGGTAAACCGTACGCAAGTTAAGCGGTTGTCCAACTACCAGCGAGTTTGCATAACTTGAGGAAAGTAAGTTAGGGAATGACAATAACTTGTTTTGAGGAGCCGTGAAGTTAAATGATGTGGTCCAGGTAAAACCTTTGTTCTTGATATTTACGGTTGACAGCTCTAACTCAAGACCTTGATTTTGCACTACTGCGCCATCGGGCAGGTTGCCGCTATAACTACCAAAACCAGTTTGCGTTGGTATCGCCGTGCTTGCCAGTAAGTGACTTGTACGATTACGGTAAACGTCGGCCGAGAAGAATATCCTGTCGTGTATAAATCCTAACTCCAGGGCAGCATCCAGCTTAGTGGTTTCTTCCCATTGCAGACTTTGGTTTTGAATGCGCGATGGTGCAAGGCTGGAGGTTGGGCCATAAGGTTGACCTGCGGCATAAGTACTCAAATAGGAATAATCTAATAGTGATTTATCATTACCTACTGTACCATAACTCGTTTTTAATTTACCAAAACTTAACCAGGGCAGGTTGGCGGTAATGAAGTTTTCTTTGGAGAATATCCAGGCTAAAGCACCACTGCCAAAGTTTCCGTATGGTTTATCGTCACCGAATCGGGAAGAGCCATCACGGCGAAAGTTTCCACTGGCCAGGTACTTCCCATCCCATTCGTATTCTAAGCGGGCAAAGCGTGAATCGTACCTGAAATCAGTATAGGCTGATGATTTTGACAGGATATTTAAGGACGATAAACTTGTTGCCAGCTGTATATTGGTAAAAGTCCCTAACACAAAATAAGGCTGTACATATTGTGTTTCCTGCCAGGTACCTCCTACGATTGCTGTTAACCTGCTCTTTCCCCAGGTGTGGGTGTAATTGACCTGCGGTTCAAGAATATAGGTTTTGATATAATTATTACTCATCACTGTAGTGGGTGAATAATTGAAGATTGGATTACTGGCGGACGGTGGTGTTATAGTAGTGGAGAAAACATTGTCGTAGTTATAACCTCCGTTAACTTTAATATCGAGCCCCGGTATCACCATATAATGCATGCTCATATTAGAAACCATGTTGGTAGACTTTAAGTTATAGGTGCCATTGAACGCCGCCAGCGGGTTCGTATAACCCGTACCAAAATATAAGCTGCCATTACTATTATATAGCGGATAGTTCGGTGCTATACCGTAGTTGGTATAATTTATATTATAACTCGGAATGGTATTGTCATCAATGTTGTAATTCACAGAGGCAGTTATGCCAAATTTGTTATCATGACTATGGTGCTGTATGTTCATATGAAACTGATCAGCATCGTCGGCTGTGTTTGCGTCCAAAACAGTCGACTCGTGGCGAAAGTTCCCGCCCAGCATGAATTGAGTATACTGATCCCCGCCTGATAAGTCAAATGTGGCCTTGGTTTGATGTTGTGTATTACCCATCAACAGGTTCGGGAAATTAGTATAGGCTTGCTGATTCCATAACAAAAGATCAGGTGCGTTGGCAACTGTTGGTGTTACACCATCGTTTGCAAATGCTTGTCGCCTGATATTCAAATACTGTTCTGTACCCAACATTTTTATTTTGTTCGATACATCACCAAAACCGCTGCTGATGTCAGCATTCACCCTTGTGTTACCTGCTTTACCTTTTTTTGTAGTGATGAGCACCACACCATTGGCTCCCCTGGAACCATAAATCGCTGTTGCATCTGCATCTTTTAAGATGTCAATAGTTTCAATCTGCGTGGGATCTAAAGTGTTTAAAGGGCTAAATGCAGTTGTGCCAAACCCGCCTGCGCTTTGCTCAACAGGTGTACTATTGAAGGGAATACCGTCAACAACATACAAGGGGGCTGTAAAGTTGTTTGTGGTTGACTGAAGGCTGTTTTGTCCCCTGATCAATACAGTGATCGGAGCACCGGCGTAACCCGCAGATTGTGTAATAAAAGCACCGGGAACGCGGCCTTCCAAACCCAATATCGGATTTGATATCGGTTGCTGATCAAGTTCGGTACCTTTAACCTGGCTAACAGATCCTGTGCTTAAACGGCGGGTAGTGGTTTCATAACCAACTACAACCACTTCATCCAGTTTAGCGTTACTTACCTCTAAAGAAATGGTACCCATATCTGCCTGTGCATTCAGTTCTTTGGTGGCATAACCTATGGAGCTGATCACAACGATAGCTTTTTCATTTACGTGCTGAAGAAAAAAACGACCATTTACATCTGTTGTGCTGGCCTGGCTCCTGTCTTTTAAAAACACAGTAGCGCCAGGTATGGGTAAACCCTTCTCGTCGACTACTTTTCCATGAATCGTAATTGGGATAGCCAGGTATTTCATGACTTTGGTAAACATATCTTCAGGCTTTTCCTTTATCACTATTGTTTTATCAATAATGGTGTAGGTAAAAGGCTTGTCTTTCAATACTTCGCTCAAGGCCTGATCAAGGGTGGCATCCTTAAGATTGATCTTAAAGGAGCCTGCCTCTTCAACAAGGGTGTTGTTAAAAAACAAAGCATAACCACTTTGTTTTTTAATGCTTTGCAGCGCTTTCGTCAATGAGATTTCGTTGCCTTTCAGAGATATTCTCTGAGCGAACGTACTGGCAGAAACCTGAAGAAAAGCGATGGTAGTGATCAATATCGTGAGTTTCATCGCTAAAATGAATTGAGGTGCAGGGTATCTACTTTTTACATAAGTTTCCCTGCAAAAGTTTAAATGCATACTTTTGTCATGTTTGGGTGAGTGAAAGAAGTTCTGTTGCAAGAGTTTATAAGGTGACCCAAATTATTGGCCGGGAGTGTTTCAGCACTTCCGGTTTTTTTTGGTACCCGTTTTAATAAGTAATTTTCAATATTACATAGGCTTATGGATTAAAAGTTTTATAAATCATTGTCAATCTAATTGGCTGTTACTATTAATATCCTGCCTTCCATCCTAAAATGAATTCCGCCTTGCTCAAAAATCTTCAATACATTAGCGAGATTGGTATCGCGGCGCAGTTCGCCGGCAAATTTATTTCCTGTTACCTGGCCTTCGTATTTCACTTCAATGTCATACCATCGGGCTATCTGCCGCATCAGCGTTTTTACATCGGTATTTTCAAAATGAAATGAGTTGTTTTTCCAGGCCATCACCTCCTCCAGATCTGCCGGTTTCGCTGTAATATGCCCGCCTATATCTTTAATTGCCTGTTCACCAGGTGTAATAACCAGCTTTTGATCATTTGCCGAAACCTGAACGGAGCCCTCAAGCAAGGTTGTTTTAACGACAGGTTCGTCGCTATAACTGTTAATATTAAAGTGGGTTCCAAAAACTTTCACTTCCTGTTGATCACATTTGACTATAAATGGGTGTTCCTTATCTTTAGCCACCTCAAAATAGGCCTCTCCTTTAATTCTTACTATTCTTTCTGCACCCTTAAATATTTGCGGATAAGTGATCTCAGAACTGGCATTCAGCCAAACATTGGTGCCATCGGAAAGAATAACACGCCATTGCCCACCCTTGGGCGTAGTAATGGTATTATCAGTTACCTCGGTGGTCGATGGTTGGGTATTGCTTGTCTGATAAGTAATCTGTCCGTTAGCGTTCTTAGAAATGGTGATATTACCCGTGGTAATAATGTTACCGTTATTTAGGGCATTCAATGCGATCTTTTTTCCATTAGCTAAGGTTAGAATAGCATTATTTCCACCTGGATGAATGTCTTTTTGAACGATCAGCAGCGGGGCATCACGCTGCGTGGATTTATAATAGAACAATCCAGCCGTCAGCAGTGCTAAAATAGATGCGGCGGCGGCGTAACGAGGCCATAATCTCCTAACTGGTACAGGTTGTTGTTGGTTCCTGAGTGCAGTTAATATTTTCTTTTCAATAGTTGCATAATCCGGAGAGATCTGCTCATTAGCTTGACCAAGGGCAGTTAGATCATACCAGTTTTCAAGTAAAGCTTCTTCTTCCGGAGTGGTCTCCCCGGTAAGATATTTTTTTATCAGATCTTCAGCTTTATCTTTATTCATTGCTACTTGTATGATGGCATTATAACAACAAGTCGGTTAGCTAAGATGTTACTACTAGATAAAATGAAAAAAAATCGAATTATTTTTTTATATCCTATTATTTTAAAATAAAAATATAAAAATTGAAGCGCCTAATTTCGATCTGAGGATTTTTAAGGCATTGTTGATTTGATTTTTTACGGTATTTTCAGAAATACCTAATTCTACTGCTATTTCACGGTAAGAATAGTTAGCTTTTCGGCTTAATTCAAAAACTTCCCTCATCTTTGCGGGTAAAGCTGCGACTTCTTTGGCAATGATGGCCTCCATCTGCTTTTCTCTGACTCTGAAGTCGGTACTATATTCATTCTTTTCCATAAAATTTGCTAAAGACAATAAATAATTGTCTTTGACTTTCTTATGAGAAATCTGATCAAATATTTTGTAACGCATCATGGAATATAAATATGCTGGTAAAGAATGTGTAATAGTTACCTGTGCGCCGTTTAACCAAAAAACTGAGAACACATCCTGAACAAGGTCCTGCGCATCTTCTTCATTACCAAGCATCTTTGAAGCATGACCAAAGAGAATTGCCCAATAACGGAAGTAAATCTCTTCATAAGCCCTTCTGTCTCCTTCTTTAAAAAGCGAGATCAACTCTAAGTCAGAAAGCTTTTTAAAATCGGGCATGGGTTTCAATTACATTACGAATGTAATTAATTAGCATTAATCTAACACAAAGTTAATTCAGGAAAAGACATATTTTAACAGGAGGATCTCGTCAGTGACCAATCGCTGAACACCGGCTTAAGAAATTGAAAAAACAGGCTGGTCAGCTAAATTGAAAAGCCTTATAAACATGAAAACCTGTAAATCATGAAATTTACAGGTTTTGGAGAATTTTAATTCCCCTTTGGTGGGAGATACTGGGTTCGAACCAGTGACCCCCTGCTTGTAAGGCAGGTGCTCTGAACCAGCTGAGCTAATCTCCCTTTGGTTCTGCCATTTTTGATACCAGCATGACTGCTGTGGTTTAAATAAAAACCCCTCAAAGGAATCTGAAGGGCTTTATTAGTGGGAGATACTGGGTTCGAACCAGTGACCCCCTGCTTGTAAGGCAGGTGCTCTGAACCAGCTGAGCTAATCTCCCCTTGATTCTACTCTTTTTACTGTAAAGCTAGCTGAGTAAGCTATTCCCTGTTGTTGGGAGTGCAAATATACACCTCTAAATTAAAACTCCAAAACATTTCTGATATTTTTATGATAAGACATCTTCCAGCACCTGATGTGATTTAATTTCCCCGAACGAAGCTGTGTGCAAGGTGTAGTAAATCAGTATTTTATCTAAAATGAGCCTTCTTGTCATATTGTCCATTTTTATTTCACCTAATTTTTCAAAGGGAGTGGTGAAGAGTGCAATGAACAATCCTGCAGCTGTTTTCTCAATAAAATAAGGGTGTAAAGGGGGGAGCGACTTAAATTCTCCTTCCTGCAAATCAAAATAGCTTTGATCACTTTTTGTCTGTGTGCTGGGGGCGAAACCCAGAAAACGGGAGAGTTTTAGTAAAAAGGCAAGGTGGAAGCTGGCATTGGCTTCTTCAGTTTCATCAAACCACGAAACCGCGTTAAATATATAATCAAAAATATTCTCATCGGCATTTTGCTGACGGATGCTCTTATACAATACCTCGTTTAAGAATAAAATGATAGTACTTTTTAAAATATCATAGGGTATGCTCCGAAATACGGGAGATGGCCTGAGCTCAGAAATACGCTGTATACCTGAATTGGGTTTATGATAAACTACCATATCTACCAGGTGCAGGGGCTGCAGCATGTTCATCCTGATTTTTGCCTTAGGCCTTTTAACGCCATTTACCAGGTAAGATTGTATACCAAATTTCGCCGTAAATATCTGTACCACTACACTGCTCTCGCTATATAAGGTTGTTTTTAAAACGATACCACGGGTTTTGTGCAGCATGTCAGATGAATTTCGGAATAAAAATAAGCGCGCCGATTACTACTGCAATGATAGCCGCGATCACTACTGCCCCTGCTGCTACGTCTTTTACCCTACCTGCCTGTTCATTAAAACCAGGAGATACCAGGTCAACCAGAATTTCGATGGCTGTATTTAACAGTTCTGCAACCAATACGAGCCCGATAGCCAGTATAACCCACAACCATTCGCCGACCGCTAAATGAAAATACCAGCCAGCGGCGCCGACCAATAAAACCGCTACCAGATGGATCTGAAAATTCAGCTGTGTTTTTGTGGTATAAGCAACTCCTGATAAAGCGTATCCAAAACTTTTGATTAACCTTCGCATGGTATTAAATGATTGCTCAAACTTATAAATTAAAACTAATATCTGGTTTTTTACCTCGTATTGTCAATTTTTTACCTAATCAACACAATTATTAGTCGACTAAACTGTTTATTTGCTTGTTATACCATTTACCTTATAAGTAAAACAAACCCATTAAATTAAATCCAGATACCTAATTAACATGGCCATCAGTACTCCCGTTAAAAAAAACAGTTCAGTTATCCCATTGATTACAATGACACTTCTTTTCTTCATGTGGGGATTCATCACGTGTATGAATGATATTTTAATCCCGCATCTAAAAGTACAGTTCAGTTTAACTTTCCTGGAATCAATGCTGGTGCAATTTGCCTTCTTTGGGGCTTATTTTATTGGTTCATTGATCTATTTCCTGATATCTTATTACAAAGGTGATCCAATCAATAAGGTTGGTTACAAAAAGGGAATTATTGCAGGGGTGCTGCTTTCTGCTGTTGGCTGCTGCCTTTTTTATCCTGCTGCAAGTTTATCTGTATATGGTGTTTTCCTGGCCGCATTATTTGTGCTGGGTTTAGGTTTTACTATTCTGCAGATCACTGCAAATGCATATGTTACCCTATTGGGGCCTGAAGAAAGCGCCTCCAGCCGTTTAAACCTAACCCAGGCTTTTAATTCATTCGGTACCACCATTGCCCCTGTGTTGGGTGGCCATCTGATCTTCACCCTTTTTCTAACCAACGGAAAAGTTACGGCAGATTCGACACGCATTCCTTACCTGATCTTTGCAGGTATCCTGGTGGCGCTCGCTGTAGTGATCAGTATGGTCAAATTGCCTTCTTTCAGCTCTGAAGAATCGGATGAAAGAGGTTTAGGCGCACTTAAATTTCCACAGTTAAAAATGGGTATTTTCGGAATCTTCTGTTATGTAGGTGCCGAAGTAGGCATTGGAAGTCTGCTGATCGGCTTTATGTCTAAAGCAGACATTATGAACTTGCCGGAAACCGTAAGCAAAAATTACCTGGCCCTTTACTGGGGAGGAGCGATGATCGGAAGATTTCTCGGCGCTATTTCCTTAAGTGGAATTGGGCAGGCAAAAAAACTGATCTATATGATTTTAGCTGCTGCTGCAGTTTATCTGCTGGTATTCAGTATTGTTGACCTCACCTTTGCACAAACCAGTTTCTTTATCCTGTTTATTATATTGAATATTATTGCTTTTGTGATTGGGAAATCGGCCCCTGCACGCACGCTGGTGTTGTTTGCCGGAGTGAACATCGTATTACTGATGATCTCTGTATTCAGTACAGGAAGCATGGCCCTTTATCCAATACTGGGAATTGGCTTGTTCAACTCCATTATGTTCTCCAATATCTATACCCTTGCCATTTCAGGCCTGGGAAAATATGTAAGCCAGGGTTCGTCCCTGTTGGTGATGGCGATATTGGGCGGTGCCTTGCTGCCTTTGATCCAGGGCGGTCTGGCCGATACAGTGGGCATTCAAAATTCTTTCTTTCTGCCGGCAGCCTGCTACCTGTATATTGTAATCTTCGGACTGTATTGTATGAAAAGGATAGAGGTATCAATTGATAAACCAGTAAGGACTAATCACTAATTGATTACCTAAAATATAGATGAGCCCCGGATATTAATTGTCCGGGGCTTCTTTATGTCATGTCATTGCTTCTTTTTGACATTAACTGCAAACTTTTCTGAACTATCCTGCGTTATATAGATGTTTTAACATTTAATTTTTATCATAATGAGTAGCTTAGATAATAAAGTAGCCATCGTAACAGGAGCAAGTTCAGGAATAGGTGAGGCCATAGCCATTACATTTGCCCGGGAAGGTGCTAAAGTGGTTGTATCGGACATCAATGAAGAAGGAGGAAATAAAGTAGTGGAACTGATAAAAAGCGAAGGCGGGGATGCCTTTTTTATCAAAGCAGATACGTCAAAACCTGAAGAGAACGAAAAATTAGTAGCTGAAACTGTTAAACATTTTGGAAAGCTGGATATTGCAGTGAACAATGCAGGTATAGGTGGTCCTGCTGCCCAAACAGGTGAATATCCTACGGAGAGCTGGGATAAGGTGATTGCGGTGAATTTATCGGGTGTGTTTTATGGACTCCGTTACCAGATCCCTGCTATTCTAGCTAGTGGAGGTGGAAACATTATCAATATGGCTTCTGTACTGGGACAGGTAGGTACAAAACTATCTCCTGCTTATGTTGCCGCTAAACATGGTGTAGTAGGCTTAACGAAAGCAGCAGCACTGGAATATGCTAATCAGGGTATCAGAATTAATTCTGTAGGACCTGGTTATATTAAAACGCCTCTTCTGGTTCAGCATTTGAATGATGGTCAGATGGATGCCTTGATTAAACTGCATCCAATCGGCCGTTTAGGAGAATCACAGGAAATTGCTGAACTGGTACTTTGGCTGGCTTCAGATAAAGCATCCTTTGTTACAGGAACCTATTATGCAGCCGATGGTGGGCTGCTGGCACAGTAATTCGGCCAGGCAGACTTAAATATATCAATTAACGCTTACCTTTGGCGGTAAGCGTTAACTTATGTCTTTTGAAAAACAAGAACTGCATCCCCGAAATTTACACCGTTCGAGGTATGATTTTCCTTCACTTATCCATAGCTGTCCTGAATTAAGACAATATGTATTCGTTAATCCCTATGGCGACGAATCGATAGATTTTTCTAAGCCCGCCGGTGTAAAAATTCTTAATAAATCTTTGCTCATTCATTTTTATGGGCTATCCGACTGGGATATTCCTGAAAATTACCTTTGTCCCCCAATTCCCGGCAGGGCAGACTATATCCATTACCTGGCAGATCTGCTGGCCTCGGTAAACCATCATGTGATTCCAAAAGGCAAAGCAGTGAAAGTGCTGGATATTGGTGTAGGTGCAAATTGCATCTATCCGATTATTGGTCACCAAAGTTACGGATGGACTTTTGTAGGTTCTGATGTAGATAAAAGGGCAATCAGTTCTGCTGAAAATATTGCGGCGATCAACCCGGCCCTGAAAGATCACCTCAGCTTTAGGATGCAAAATGTAACGTCCAATATCTTTCGTGGTGTAATCAAACCAGGTGAACTTTTTGACCTGACGATTTGTAATCCTCCTTTTCACTCTTCCGCAGAAGAAGCACAACAAGGGTCACAGCGAAAAGTCAGGAACCTGGGCAAGCAGAAAGGAAAAGAGGTTGTTCTCAATTTTGGCGGACAGAGTTCTGAATTGTGGTGTAAAGGCGGAGAAGTAGAATTTATCCGCAGGATGGTAGAGGAGAGTGTTCAGATAGGTTCGCAGTGCTGCTGGTTTACTACGCTGGTTTCTAAAAGTGCACATTTACGTGATGTATATTATGCGCTGGAAAAAGCCGGTGCGGTCAATGTAAAAACCATTGAAATGGCCCAGGGGCAAAAACAAAGTCGTTTTGTAGCCTGGACATTTTTATCTGCAGCTGATATGACAGATTGGGGTAAAAAGCGTTGGGCAACTGTTTAAGCGCTATCTAAAGATAAAAACTTTAGTTAACTTTAAACCATGATCTACAAACCTACTTATCAGGCAGCCCGCATGATTGCTCCAAAAGTTGAAGCTATTTTTGCTCAGCATCTTGCTGTTGCCCGTGATAGTGGAGAAGAAGATCTTGCTCCTTTGCCCTCTGCGCATATCGTAGAGACCATTATTGATGCTGCTTTTTGGGCAAGTCTGCGCAAAGAAGAAGGACATTCACCAAAAATATCACTGGCTTTTTTGCCGCCCGATCAGGCAGGAAATCCCCTGCTGTTCAGACAAAGGCTGCCGTTAAATTCTGATACCCTGGTTAAAATTGCTCCGGGTGTAGAAAGGGCCGGCATTCACCTTGGGGTATGGCAGGTAGAAGGCGAGTTGTTTCTCTGGGGCACTACAACCAGTATCCCTAATTTCTGTTTTGTACTGGATGTTTCGGAGCCTGCTTTGCTGGTGATTAAACACCGCCGTATCTATGGCTTTGGTAAATTTACCAATATAGCCGTGCTGAAAGGTGACCAGATTAAGATTGTAGATGTTAACAGTGCAAAATTACAGGACTGCCCGCCGATGTTACTCTCGCTGCTGGATCTTACAGCCCCTTCGTACTGGAACGATACCGTCAATGTATTGATTCAGATTGCGGTTTCTATGCGCTCCCATCAGCGTGGCGGTACTTTGCTGGTAGTGCCCAATGGTAAAGCAAATTGGCTTCAGTCTATTATTAAACCGATACAATATGGCATACAGCCGGCATTTGCTGGTCTGTCAAATCTGCTAAAGCTGGACAGGAAAGAAGCAAGTCAGATCTTCTGGCAAACGGCCCTGAGGAGGGAAGTAGAACATCTGGCAGGATTAACTGCTGTTGATGGAGCAACGATTATCAGCGAAGATTATGAGTTGCTGGCATTTGGCGCTAAAATTGGCCGCGCAAAAGGCAAAGAACTGATAGAAGAACTATCTTTTGGAGAGCCTATCGTTGGAGGAGGTGCCGTGTTATTACATCCCGCAAAAGTAGGTGGAACACGCCATTTGTCTGCTGCACAATTTGTACACGATCAGAATGATGCAATTGCATTGGTAGCTTCACAAGATGGCCATTTTACCATTTACTCCTGGTCGCCGGCGCAAAAACGTGTACAGGCGCATCGTATTGATACGCTATTGTTATAAACTTGAGTATTTTAAAATAAACGCATAAAAAAAGCGTCCGGGATTATCGGACGCTAAAAATTATAATTATTTAAATCTGTGTAGCTTAAGAGAAAATTACTGCCCCTGCTATTACGCCCACGAGCAGGATGATCATTACCACTCTATCTACGCTAACCCATTGTTTTTTGGTTAATGCGTTTTGTCTTCTCACGCGCTCCTGCCTGGCAAAAGCTGGGAATATTGGGTTCAGTTTAATCAGCATAGATAGAAGTTTTTAATAGATATATCAAAGCTAATACAAACCTTAAGCCAAAAAAAAGCCATTTGTTACAAAATGTTAAATAGTCCTTTTTTTCTGCGAATACTATTTTTTATTTGACTTAAAACTGTTGTTTCTAGTCATTTAACAATGATTTGGCTGGAAATTGTACTGTTTAGTCAACATTTTCTGTAGTCTACTGTATTTTTTTCTATAGTGGGTGTTAAACCATCAATTAAATTGTCTTTTCCTGTTATTTACCCCCCGTCTGCCGGGACTTATAAAGGCCATAAAATCCCAATAATTCAAATTTCCGTTCATTTACAATAGTACGATAATTTTAATTTATTTGTATATCAGTTAGTTATATTTTATTTTTAATTCTTACAGTACTATGTATTGCATATTACTATATAAAACACATAACTTTGAATTATGATAGCAGAAAATACACAAACGCAGATGCGGAAGGGAATACTGGAGTATTGTGTGCTCCTGATCATCTCCCGGGGAGAAATATATGCCTCTGATATTATTGCAGAATTAAAATCAGCCAAACTGCTGGTTGTAGAGGGAACGCTCTATCCGTTGTTAACCAGGCTGAAGAATAATGGGCTGTTAAGTTATAACTGGGTAGAATCTACTTCAGGGCCACCGCGAAAATACTATACGCTAACCCCCGAAGGAACTGCAATGTTATCTCAGCTGGATGGAACCTGGCAGGAGCTATCTTTTGCGATAGCAAAATCTAAAAATCAAACTGCATTATAATCCTTGTTATGAAACCTGATCAAGATTGCCTCTTACCAACAGAATTCATAATCTTAAACAAGCTTCATAACCATTAAACCGCCAAAAGCAGCTAGAAGACATTATAACAACAATAAATACTACCTCTAAAACAATTTTATTCCGATGAAAAAGACGCTTAATATAAATATAGGTAATTCAATTATTCACATTGAAGAGGATGCCTTCGAATTGCTAACCAGTTACCTGATAGAAGTTAAACAGCATTTTGGTAAAAGTGCTGATGATTTTGAAATCGTGAGTGATATAGAAAACAGAATCGCTGAAATGTTTACGGAGATTTTGCAAACCCAGCAGAAACAGGTGATTGAAGTGGCAGATGTTCAGGTAGTAATTGCTACTATGGGTTCTGTCCGGGATTTTGAAGAGCAGTCTGAAGAAGAAGCTGATGAAAGACCGGAAAATATTCATTCGCCTTTTACAGAAAGAAGAATTTACCGGGATACCGATGAAGCCATGGTAGCCGGTGTATGTTCGGGTTTAAGCCACTACCTGCAACTGGATGTAAGTGTATTGAGAATCATAGCACTTTTTACTGTTTTGTTAGGCGGATCGGGCTTGATTGCCTATCTGATTTTATGGATCTCTATCCCTGTGGCTGCAACAAGATCTGAAAAAATGGCGATGAAAGGTGAAGCTGTCAACTTACAGGGATTTAAAAGGAATTTTGAAAAGGAGCTGTCAAACCTTAAGGGGAACTTTAGAAATGCCAACGATCATCTGCAGCCTTTCATGAAACACTCAAAAAGTTTTATCGCCGAATTTATTGAAGTGCTGGGCAGGTTTATGCAGGGTACCGGTAAAACTATTTTTAAAATTATCGCCATCCTGATTATCATTATCGGGTCGCTGATATTATTGGGTACAATTATTCTGCTGGCTGCCGTCATCGGTTTCTGGGATACCGGGGCAACTCAGGTCTTCCCTTTCAGTATGATTGACGGATCTTACTTTACCACCTTTATTCTGGCTTTATTTATTGTTATTGCTATCCCTTTGCTCTCGCTGATCTTGTTTTCCATCAGGGTTGCTTTTAATAGTTATAAGTCTAACAAAATGGTGGCCTATGGTTTACTGTTGATCTGGCTGTGTGGCCTTGCAGTGAGTATTTTCTATGTGGCAAAAACAAGCAATCAGTTTAAAGAAGAAGCCGAATTTACGCAGACCATACCTTTAAAATCTTATCCGCTTTATACCTTATCAATTGACAGATCAAAGTTTTTTAGTAAAGAGGACAGCTTACACTACCGCTTAAATACAGCAGACTATAACGGCAAAATTATCCAGAACGATCTTGACGGTCCATTTACTTTGCCAAGAAATGTATCGATAAGAATAGAGAAGAGTGAAAATAGTGTGCCTTCTCTGGTAGAAAGTTATGGCTCACAGGGTGTGACTTTTGAAGTTGCTTTAGATCATGCCAAAAATATCCAGTATGATTTTTTACAGCAGGATTCTGTTTTAAGATTTAGCCCTGAATTACATTTGAAAAGAAACCTGAACTGGAGGGCTCAGCGTATAGAACTGGTGCTTAAAGTACCTGTAGGGACAAGGTTAAGGATTGACAGGGATTTACAGCGTTACCTTCAGGATAATTCGTTATGGGATTGCGATGATGAAAACAATAAGGATGGGCTATATCATGGAGTGATGACTACAGATGGTTTAACCTGCCAGTCTGCAAATTAATTGTTATCCGGCAGTTTTTTAAAGCTGCCGGATAACAATGTTTATTTTACGGTATAGTGGTAAACGTAATGTCCAATATTACCATTGGCATCCAATCCTTCAATAACTGCTCTATAAGTACCTTTTCCGTCTGCATTATAAAACTCTAAAGTAGTATCACCTGCGGCATTGGTCACCACTTTAGGATTCCAGTAAACAGTACTTCTCAGGTCATTTCCAGTATAAGAGGTAGTTTGGGTTACATATTTAGGTGCATAAAACTCTCTCACTTTAGTGTAACCCTTAGGAGATAATTTAAGCATGTTGCTTTGCGGCATCATCTTTTTTAAATCAGCAAGGCTGATATTTGATTTTTCCTTTTTCTTGGTGTTGATGACCATTACACCATTACAGTTGTAGGTTTTGAAAATTAATCCCAGCGGATCTTTCAGGAAAATTTCCACTGATTCTACTTCGGATGGCAATACGCTGCTGATTGATATGGCATCTACTGCATTTCCATTGATAAATATCTGAACCGGTGTTTTATTCCCCTGCTGGAAGTCCCTGCTCACATAAAAGTTATCCGTGTCAAATGTTAATCCTACGGCACTTGATTTTAAGCACATCAGCAGGTCGTTACAGCCGTCAAATTGTGAAGCACCGATTTCATGGTCGGCCATGGCACTCAGTCCTGTTAAGGCCGGGTAATCTGCGTGACTTGGTTTTTTAGCCGGCGCTGATACGATTTTTACTTCCTTCAGTGTACGCAGGTTACTGTATTGTTTTTTACTGTTGTCCAGATAGGTAGATAAAGTACTGTCGATATTTAACACTTCAGCAGGACTGTTAACATTGCCGGTAATATCAGGGAAAGGTTGCTGATCTACCATGATCATCATATTACTTCCTGCAGCATTGTATTTCGCATTGATCAGTAATTCCGCACCATCTTCAAAAACCAGGTTTTTAAAAGCAAAGAGCCCCATGTTGGTCGTCAATGCTTCCGACGAAAGTGTTCTTCCCGGGCTGGTTAAACGAAGTGCGCCTTTTTTAACCGGCATTCCTGTTCTGTCTCTCAGCGTACCTGTAATCGCTATTCCTTGCTCAGGGGCATAATTAACGGATGGGAATTTACTCGCCAGGATATCTTTATAAGAGAAGCGGCGGTAACCCTGGGTAAGCATCAGCATATCCAGTTCAGCACGTTTTTTCTCATCAGTTTTAATAAAATAATAATTAGGGCGTTCCACAAAACCCTGCAGGTCTGAAGTCAGTAAAAGAGAACTTAAGATTGTGGTTTCTGTAGTTTCATCTACCGGAACTTTCTGCTGATCTACTACACTGAGTGAGAAATCTCCAACCAGGTGTTGTGTTGAATCTTTTGCAGAAATGGTCATCTTTACTTTTTGTCTCTGTTTATATACAGGCAGATCTGATTTTAAAGTAAGGTTCATGTTTTTGTGCATCACAAATACCAGACGTTCGCTTATTGGTTCTCCCGTAGAAGAAAATAAGGTCATTTGAATAATTCCTGAAGGGAATTTTTCTGTCGGGATTTTTGCCGCTGTAACCTGTGTCTGTAATTTCGACTGTGCTGCATAATATACCCTGCCTCCGTTTTGGGCAACGATGTAAATGTTCTTACCCTGGTTCTGCTGGAAATAAGTGTCGTTAGCAACGATCTTGAAGTTAATTACTTCCGGATTGCTTAAGCCAGCTTGTATAGTTATCCCTGTTTCTGCAGCTTTAGGCAGTTCGATGCTTTTTTTAGTTCCGTCTTTAAAGGTAATGTTGGCTTTGTAAGTTTTGCCGGTTTCAGCATTCAGGTAAAAAGAACCCATTCCTAAATGAGCGGAAGTAAAAGTGGTGATCTGGTTATTGTCGTTGTCTGTGATTGTTCCTGTGATATCCGTTCCCAATCCGCTTGGCTTAATCGCTTTAAAAGCCACCTGTGTAGGTACCCCTTTGATCAATTCCCCGCCTTCCGGGAAAAACTGAATGTCATCCGGTCCGATTTTCGGTTTCAGGGTAAATGATGCGTTCAGTGCATCCAGGTTATTGCCCATTGTGATTTGGGTACTCAGATCTCCTTTTGTAATCAGCTGGTTTTTACGCGCAGGGATGTTTAATCTTAAGATACCGCTCTGGTCTGTTGTTCCCTTACCTTTAGCAACCACCTCATAGTTTGAGGTGAGGCTCCAGGAAACCGACTTCCCGGCTATCGGAATCTTGTCCATGTTCTTGTACTGGATCTTTGCCTCAATCGTTTGCCCTTTTTCAGTCTGGGTAGATTCATAAGATATGTTGGTAATTACTTTTTTATCTATCGCTTCACCTATAGGGATGGTTTTGGTGAAAAAGTAATCCGGACTGGAGTTGAACATCCATACGGTATAAGCCCTTACATAATAATTTCCCTGTTTGAAATTCACCATGTCCAGGTCTAAACTACCATAGGCCACACTATTGTTAACCGGTAATTTGAGCGACTTAATCAGGGAATCCTGGCTGTTCATTACGTCCACGTAAACAACTTTACTGAGCTGCGAAGGGATGTTTTGTTCGAAGGTGAGATAGGCTTTAAAAAACATCGTATCTGCTACACTGTAATAGGGTTTATCGAAATGCAGATAAACTTTTTCTGAAGGATACTGCTCAGAAATGATCTTTGATTTAGCAAGGATGTTGCTTAAAATGGTCGTGTCCTGCTGAGCGGATGCATTAAAGTGTAGGAAGAAACAAAGTATAGATAAAGCAAATGATAATTTTAAATAATTCATGAATATCTGTTAATACAAGATTAATGTGCTAATATATTGATTTAACGATGAGCTTCCTTATGTTCGGGGAAGCTTTAACATATTTTGACATTTACGATTAAAGATCAGAAAATTCACATAAAAAACCTTCATGGGCTTACAGCTTTCAAAAAGCGATAAATAAGCTCGTGCAAGCTTCGTAACCATTAAAAAAATATATCATAATGAAAAAAGGGAACCGTTTTGCGGTTCCCTTTAAAAATTGTAACAATGTTATTAATTGAATTCGATCACAAACTGAGAAAGCGGTGTACGTACTTTTTTCAGGTTAACCAACCAGTCGCCTTCTTCGGCTCTGTAACCTAATGGCAATAAGGTTACGCTGCGAAGACCTCTTTCTTTAAGTCCTAATAATGTATCCAGTTCAGCGTTGTTGAATCCTTCCATAGGAGTGGCATCAACTTCAAGCAAAGCTGCCTGGGCAATTGCCACACCAAATCCAATGTAAGCCTGTCTTGCTGCATGGGCAAAGTTTTCGTCACTGGTTCTTGTAGTCATGTTTCCTGTTAACTGTACTTCATAGTCAGAAACAACATCATCTGCCGCACCGCGTTCGCGGCTGGAATGGGCAAAAGCGTTTCTGATCCGCGGTTCAGTATAGTTATCCCATGCTGCAAAAACCAATAAATGTGAAGCGTCTTTCACCTGATGCTGACCAAAGGCAATAGGAAGAATTTTTTCTTTAAGTTCCGGATTGGTAATCACCAATACTTTAAAAGGCTGAAGGCCTGATGAAGTTGGAGCCAGACGGGCGGCTTCAATAATCTGATCAACTTTTTCTTGCGGCACTGCCTGTCCGCTCATTTTTTTTGTTGCATATCGCCAGTTAAGCGCTTCAATTAAGCTCATAGTTCTTTATTTTATGTTCTGATAATTTTGTGGTGATTTCCCTATGGGGATGAACAAAAATATCGATGTTCTTCTCTGCTTGTCCATCTTTTGCGCGATTTTACTTTAAAATGATGAGTGATCAGCGACGGAAAAAAATAACGGCATCCATGCAGGATAAATATTTTTTATTTAGTAAAATCATTAGCTGTTTTTTGCTTAAATTAGATTCACTAAACCACATTTGCTTTAAAAATTTGTGTACAAACAAAATAGAATATTTAACGTTTATTTTTTTTTGTGAAGGGAAAACTTCAATTTAGTGTTAACCAAATATAATTTTAACCAAATATGAAAAAGATTCTACTAAGTTTTTTATTGGCTGTGCCTATCCTGGGCTATTCACAATCCTTCCAGGTTAATCTCCAGGGGCAAAAGCAAATAGGAATGGCGGGTGCTGGTACCGGGGTTGCTTTAGATGAAGCAGCAGTTTTTTTTAACCCGGGAGCTGTCTCCTTTCTTAAACAGAACGGTGTGCAGGGCGGTATCAGCCCTATTTTAATGCGTTCATCCTTCAGGGAAAATGGTTCCAATATCACGGAACATAATGAGAATAAAGTTCCTACTCCTTTCCAGGGTTATGCTGTATTTGGCTCACCGGCCGACAGGTTGCGTTTTGGTATGGGCGTTTACACGCCGTTTGGCGGAGATATGTACTGGAAGCCTGACTGGACCGGAAAGTATACGGTGACTTCACTGGATTTAAGATCTATCTATTTTCAGCCTACTTTAAGTTACAAGATCACCGATCATATTGGTATTGGTGCCGGACTGGTTTATTCGCAGGGTCATGTAGACCTGAAGAGGGCAGTGCCTTTAACCTTAAATAATGGTCAGTCATCCACTGCGGAGCTGGAAGGCGATACCCATGATTTTGGATGGAACGCCGGTATTTATCTGGAAACAGAGGTAGGTATTACTATAGGTATTACACACCGCTCGGAAGTGAATGCCAATGTGAAGAGCGGTGATGCCACTTTCAATGTGCCGGCAGCGCTTAGTGCAACATTTCCAACCAAATTTACCGCATCACTACCTTTACCGGGAACTTCAACACTGGGACTGGGATTTCATCCTTCTGATAAAACCATCATTGATTTTGATGTAAACTGGGTACAATGGAGTAAATACAAAAACCTGGCTTTTAATTATAATACCAATGCAGCAATTCCGAACTCAGTTTCTCCAAGGAATTATCACGATGCCGCTACCTTACGTTTAGGGATACAAAACCAAACTACTGCAAAGCTTGCGCTAAGGGCAGGAGTGGGTTATGCATTCAGTCCGGTAAATGACGGTTACGTTACACCTGAAGTTCCGGATGCCAACCGTGTATTGCTGAGTGCTGGTATTGGCTACAAAGTGACCAACAGATTTAATATTGATGCTTCCTTTTTATATGAAAATGTGAAGAAAAGAAATGAAACCAATATTGAGTCGGGTTTAAGCGGCGAATTTAAAACTGTGGCTTACATCCCCGGCATTTCTTTATCCTATAAATGGTAATTAATCCTTTTCAGAAAAAAATTATGCAATCGAATTATATATTTAGAAGTATTATTGCACTTGGTATAATCACAATGGCCTCCTGCAAACCAGAATTTAAGACTATTACCCCATCAAAGGGAACAGCAGATTTTTCACGTTATATTGCTGTCGGAAATTCCCTGACGGCGGGTTATGCCGACGGCGGCCTATATCTTGAAGGACAGCAGAATTCTTATCCCGAGATGATTGCTGCACAGATGAAAGCTGTAGGCGGAGGTGCTTTTTCTTCTCCGTTTTTCACCGCTGCCCAGGCCAATGGTTCAGGTTACCTGAAACTGACAGGTTTTACGGCTAGTGGAACACCTACTACCGCGGCTGTAACTACAGATCTTGCCGTGCGGGATCAGATTACTATCCCTCCTTACGGTAATATTACGCTATACACCAAGTATACCGGCGACCTTAATAATTACGGTGTACCGGGAATTAAGTTGCTGCAAATTACCAGTGGAGGTTATGCCAATTTAAACGGATATTTTGAACGTTTGCTTCCTGATAATTCACCCGCCATCAATACCTCTTATCTTAGTTTTGTAACGGCTAAACCTTTTACGTTTTTTAGCTGCTGGTTAGGGAATAATGATATTCTGCTCTATGCAACCGCAGGAGGTGCTTCTCCAACTGATCAGCCAACAGATAAAGGGACTTTTGCCGCTTTATACAACCTGGCGATTTCAACGTTAACTGCCAGTGGTGCAAAAGGCGTAGTAGCTACGATCCCTGATGTACTGAGCACTCCCTATTTTAATACAGTAACCCTGGCATCCCTGCTTAAAGCAGTACAGGTTTCTGCACCTACGGTTAATGCATTATATATTCAGACTGGTTCCGGTGCCGTAAGGGCAGCAACAGCAGCTGATTATTTTGTGCTCCCACTGGCTTCTGCCAATTTGATCGGTACGCCTAACGGTGCTGGATATCCTTATGGACTGCACCCTCTAAACCCTATCACCAGTCAATATGTACTGGACAAAGATGAAGCTGCAATTGTAGCAGATTATACTGATTCCTACAATGCAACCATCAAATCTGTAGCAGCCTCAAAAGGCCTGGCTGTGATGGATGCCTATGCCTTATTAAATGAATATGGATCAGGGAAAGCTGTGAATGGTGTAACAGTAAGTGCCGCTTATATCACAGGTAATCTTTTCTCACTGGATGGGATTCACCTTACGCCAATGGGTTATGCCATTGTTGCCAATGCTTATATTAAGGCGATCAATACACAATATGGTTCAAGTATTCCAATTGTGGATGTAACCAAATATAGAGGAGTTAAATTTCCTTAATTAAAATCCATAAAAAAAGGGGCCTGATGCCAACATCAGGCCCCTTTTTTTATTTCTTCTAGTTTTTTAATTTGT
Source organism: Pedobacter sp. L105 (assembly GCF_009765875.1). GTDB lineage: Bacteria > Bacteroidota > Bacteroidia > Sphingobacteriales > Sphingobacteriaceae > Pedobacter. The sequence continues at coordinate 1,203,834 of NZ_LMUP01000004.1, read as the reverse complement.
CTTTAAATACCTTCTCCAGTTTTTCCATTTTAGGCAGGATCACTAATCTGCAATAAGGCTGGTTAGAATTTTTAAGGTAATAATCCTGGTGATAACCTTCGGCCAGGTAAAAAGGATCTGCTTTAACAATCTCCGTCACTACCGGTTTTCCGTAGGCATTTGTTTTATTTAACTCAGCTTTGTAATGCTCAGCCTTTAATTTTTGCTCTGGAGTGTGATAAAATACTACCGAACGGTATTGTGTACCCTCATCAGCACCCTGACGGTTTAATGTAGTCGGGTCATGGCTTTTCCAGAATACTTCCAATAACTCATCATAAGATATTTTTGAAGGATCATAGGTTAATTCAACAACTTCTGCATGCCCTGTTGTGCCGGTACATACATCTTCATACGATGGATTGGCAACTTCTCCGCCTTCAAAACCGGATTTTACCGAAGTAACTCCATTAAGGCGCTGGAAGATCGCTTCTGAACACCAGAAACACCCCATTCCAAAGGTTGCTTTTTCTGATTTTTGTGACTGCGCCTCAGCGCTGCCGACTGATAAAAGTACTAAAATCATAATTGATAGATATTTCATTTTTTGCATGTTGTTTTTTTTTAAAACGAAGATGTCGTAGACATATGCACTATTAAAATTTATATGCTCCCGGTAGTTTCATTTGATGCCCTCTTACAAAATTACCTGATTAACTTCTAACAATACGTATATGGCAAAGACTTAGATGTATTGGCCGGGCGATACACTCTAAATTGACAGTTTACTGATTAATTCGCTTTTAATCTCTTTTGTGTTAATAACTTAAATAGTTGTAAATTAGTATGATGCCTTTAAGGAAATTGTTAGATAAGGCTTTATTAACAATAGTTTTATAAATTAGGTTAAATTCAATTTTAAGCAAAAGATCATGTCTACACCTTATATTCCAACCCTGGATCTCGGTTCTTATATCGACGGAACAGCGCAGCAACGTAAAAAATTCTCCGATGAACTGGGACGTGCATTTAATGATTCGGGTTTTGTAACGATCACTAATCACGGTTTAAGCCAGGAATTGATTGACAGGTTATATCAGAACATCCAGGCTGTATTTAGTTTGCCTGCTGACCAAAAAGCGAAGTATGAAAAACCCGAACTGGCAGGTCAGCGTGGTTATACCAGCCCCGGTAAAGAAACCGCTAAAGGCGCTAAAACCGCTGATTTAAAAGAATTCTGGCAGATTGGCCAGACGGTGACCGACGGAGATCCTATCCAATACCAGTATCCTGCCAATGAATATCTGGAAGAACTACCTCAATTTAATGAGGTAACCAATGAAGTTTATCAAAAACTGGAAAGCAATGGTAAACATTTACTCAGGGCAATTGCTACTTACCTCGAGCTGCCGGTTGATTATTTTGACACCTATGTACATAATGGAAATTCTATTCTGAGAGGGATACATTATTTTCCAATAGAAGATCCTGATGCGTTACCTGATGATGCAGTCCGTGCAGGTGCACATGAAGATATTAACCTGATCACTTTACTGATCGGTGCCAGTGCCGACGGATTGGAAGTGCTGACAAGGGCTGATGAATGGCTGCCTATCAAAGCGCACCACTCCGATATCGTGGTCAATGTTGGCGATATGCTGCAACGCTTAACCAATAATAAACTTCGTTCTACCACACACCGGGTAGTGAACCCGCCGAGAGAACTGATGAAAACTTCCCGTTTCTCTGTTCCTTTCTTTCTTCATCCAAGATCCGATATGGATTTAAACAGTCTGGACTCATGTATTGATGAAGAACATCCAAAGTTATATTCTGATATGACCGCAGGGGAATATCTGGATGAACGCCTGAGAGAAATCGGGCTGAAAAAATAGATCCATAGAAATTTCTGAATAATATTTGAAGGCAGAACGGTTGTAAGACTGTTCTGCCTTTGTTTTGTAGGTACCCCGGGTGTAGCCTATTAGTAGCCTTATTGAAGCCCTACCATGTATACTCCATGCGTACCGGAAAAGTACCCCAGCTATACCCCATGTATACCCCTGGGGGTATACATGGGGTATAGCTGGGGTACTTTTAGAGTATAGTTAGGGTACATATGGTAGGGCTTCATTAAGGGTACAATAAAACTTCTTTAAAGCTTTCTACAAACCCGTTCCCGACCAAAAGCAAAAGGGACCCCTGTTCAAGGAGTCCCTTTGTGTTGCTGAGCCTTCTATCGGGATCGAACCAATGACCTACTGATTACAAGTCAGTTGCTCTACCAGCTGAGCTAAGAAGGCTTTAATAGCGGTTATTTGCTAACCGGGCTGCAATTATAAAAGAATTGCACCTGAATACAAAATGTTTTTTTCCATCTCTGTGCCTTCTTTCTCTATCCCTCTGTTTTTGAGCGACAAAAAATATTTTTAGTTGGATACCCCTTTGTCTATCGCATTATTGATCACCTCTTCAATGCGTGAGCGGATGCTCAGTTTTACCAGTTTGCCATTTTCTGTCGGATTGAGGCGGTTTGATAAAAATACATACACTAATCCCCTTGATGGGTCTACCCATACCGCTGTTCCGGTATAACCGGTATGTCCATAGGTTTGTGGTGAGGCTGTTGCGGATGGGTATTTTTTAGCCAGGTCAGGATCCCAGCGATCAAAACCATATCCCCTGCGGCTTACACTGGATTGCCGCGCAGTAAAGGTTTCTACGGTTTGTGGTTTAAAATATTGCTGGCCGCCATAAGTTCCTTTATTCAGTAACATTTGATAAAGAATGGCCATATCGGTTGAGCTGGCAAAGAGACCGGCATGGCCGGAAACACCGCCGGCTAAAGCAGCACCCTGGTCATGTACATAACCCCACAACAGTGTTTTTCTGAAATAAGTATCGTTTTCCGTTGGCACGATCTGGTCTTTGCTAAACCTGTTCCGTGGTAAAAAACCTGCTGTCTGCATGCCTAAAGGGGCATAAAAGTTTTTGAGCACATACTCGTTTAAAGGCTCGCCACTCACATGCTCTACAATGTCTTTCATCACATACATGCTGATATCGCTGTATACATATTTGCCACGGGTACGTATTGGAGCATTCAGCATCTTAGGCCACATGACGTCTCTGAAGTAATCTCTTCTTAGAAAATATCCATCTGCCACTTTTGTTGGGAAATCTGCTGAGGAATCCGGGCTGTGATCAGTAACCTTTACATATTCATGGAAAGGGATGTAAGGAATAAATCCTGCCTGATGCAGCATAACCTCTCTTACCTGAATATCATTCATTGCCGTAGTTCTGGCCATGGCAATATAAGCGCCGATGTTGGTGTCTAATTTAAGCTTATTTTCTTCAACCAACCGCATTACCATGGGGGTAGTGGCCGTAATTTTAGTGACAGAAGCCAGATCGAAGATATCGCTCACCTTATCGGGAACGCCGCCATAAGTATGGTTGCCATAAGCTTTGTTAAAAATCACTTTTCCGTCTTTGGCTACTAAAACTACCAATCCCGGAGTTGCCCTGGCATCAATTGCCTCTGCGGCGATACGGTTAATTTCACTCAGATTATCTGAATTTACACCTGCATCTTCAGGGAAAGTATATTTTAAACGGGTAGCCGTAGTGGTAAAACCAGAACCGGCAGTATATTTTCCGGAGATATTGGCGGTTAACTTGTTGCCTGCAGCAATTCCTCCAAAAATTACCTGAGGAATCAGTATCGCAGCAGCGGCACTTTTTTGCTGGCACCAGATCACCGGGATATTAAGCGCATCAAATGCAGCCAGGCTTCTCTGTTCTCCATATAAAGCTACAATCACAGATTTGTTTTTGGAGATGGAGCTAATAAAATTGATATACCGGGCATTGGCCGTCTCCTGATCAGGAATGGAAATGATCACGGTATTAAAATATTTCAGGTCGTCTTCCAGTTTATATAAGGCGGTAGACGTCTCGTAATTGGCTGATGTAAATGAAGATATTCTGGTATATTTACTCAGCAGGCTGTCGGCCGCAGACTGGAAGCTAAAGCCCAGGCTTACCGAAGCAATAGTTTTTTTCTCCAGTTCTGTAATGGGAACGAGGCTGCTTTGGTTATTCAGCAAAATGGTATGCTGGAGGATATTATTGTTGGTTTTTAGCAGCTCTTCATTTTTCTGATGTTCCTGTGCACAGGCGCTGAGGCTGAAAATTGCAATGATGCAAAGGGTAATGCTTTGCACGAGGTTACTTTTTGGCATAAATTCTTTTAGTTCTAACAAAACGTTAAAGATATAAAAAGCTTATACCGGCTTAGTCATTAATTGGTATTTAAAAACAAAAGATTTATGTATAAGGCTTATTTTCGTTAATTTAGCAACCTTTACGAAGGAGATAAATGTCAGATATAATACAACTTTTACCCGAGAGTGTCGCTAATCAAATTGCTGCCGGAGAGGTAGTTCAGCGACCAGCATCGGCAGTAAAAGAATTGATGGAAAATGCAATAGATGCGGGGGCAAATAAGATACAGTTAATCCTTAAAGATGCAGGAAAGGCGCTGATTCAGGTCATAGATAATGGCTGTGGGATGAGTGTCACCGATGCACGTATGTGTTTTGAACGACATGCAACATCAAAGGTACGTAAGGCAGAAGATCTGTTTGCGATACGCACAATGGGGTTCCGTGGAGAGGCGATGGCCTCTATAGCTGCTATAGCACAGGTGGAAATGAAAACCCGCCGTCATGAAGATGAACTGGGGACTTTAATAGAAATTGAAGGGTCAACAGTTACTAAACAGGAGCCGGTAGCTACTTCCGCAGGTACCAGTATTTGTATCAAGAACCTGTTTTTTAATACACCTGCAAGACGCAATTTCCTGAAAAGTAACCCGGCAGAGATGCGTCATATCATTGACGAATTTCAAAGGGTATCACTGGCAAATCCGGCCATTGCCTTTAGTTTACATCACGACGGACTGGAAATTTTCAGATTGCCTTCATCGGCGCTTAAACAGCGTATCATCCATTTGTTTGGAAATAATTACAATGAAAGGCTGATTCCCGTAGAGGAAGAGACCACCATCATTAACCTGAAAGGTTTTATCGGGAAACCTCAGTTTGCCAAAAAAACCAGGGGAGAACAGTTCTTTTTTGTAAACAACCGTTTTATTAAAGACGCCTATCTGAACCACGCGGTTAACAAAGCATACGAAGAATTACTGGCCGAAGAGAATTTTCCGCTGTATGTGCTGTTCATTGATATTGATCCTTCAAAGATCGATGTGAATGTTCATCCTACCAAAACGGAGATCAAATACCTGGATGAGAAATCAATTTATGCGATTATTCACTCTGCTGTTAAACGCTCCCTGGGCAGGTTTAACATCAGTCCGACGATAGATTTCGATCAGGAAACTGCTTTCAGCAGTATGATCAGCCCTAAGTCGCTGGATGAGATTGTACCGCCAAGTATCAGCTTTAATCCTGATTTTAATCCTTTCAGTGAAGAGAAAGTTCCTGAAAGAGGTTTTACCGCTTACCGGAACACGGAAGGCAGCAGGGAACAAAGCACCAAGAACTGGGGGTCATTGTATGAGATTGTTGATCATAACCCGGTTGAACAGGTTTCCATGGAATTGCCGGGAAACGGACCAGAAGATAAGTATGCCCCTGTGCAGAAACAATTAATGCAGCTCCACAATAAATATATTATTTCACAGATCAAATCTGGTTTAATGTTAATTGACCAGCAGGCGGCACACGAAAGGATACTGTATGAGCGTTTTAGTCTGCATCTGGAGGATAGAAAAGGTGCTTCTCAGCAAAGTTTATTTCCGCAAACCGTTACCTTAAGCCCTAATGATTATGAACTGGCTAAGAGTCTGCTGGACGATATCAAAAGCCTGGGTTTTGAAGTAAGGGAATTTGGTAAGAACACGCTGGTCATTGAGGGGATTCCTGTTGATTTAGGGAGTAACCAGATTAACGAAACGCAGCTTTTTGAACATTTGATAGAAGGGTTTAAAAATTCACAGCAGGAACTGAAGCTGGATAAAAGAGATGCCCTGGCCCGCAGTATGGCCAGGAATAGTTCCATAAAAAGCGGGGTGGTACTGGGACAGGAAGAAATGAATATGCTGATTGAACAGTTGTTTGCCTGCAAGGCACCTAACTTTAGCATCAGTGGTAAGCCAGTGATCCAAACGATGTCACTGACAGAATTAGATAGAAAATTTGATAAATAATAATGAACAATATTCATATACCCCCGCTAGTCAAGAACCTGCTGATTATTAATATCCTGTTCTTTGCAGCTACTTACGTTTTTCAATCCAAAGGGATAGAGCTTGGATTTTACCTGGGGGCTTTTTACTTTGATTCTCCATTGTTTAAAGTATGGCAGCCGATAACCTATATGTTTATGCATGGCGGTTTTACACATATTTTATTCAATATGTTTGCCCTTTACTCATTTGGGTCTGTTTTAGAAACCAGGTGGGGTGAAAAGCGGTTTATTTATTTTTACCTGATCACTGGTTTGGGTGCACTGGCGCTGCAATGGGGCGTACAAGCTTTTGAAGTTTATCAGATAACGGGTTCTGTTTTTAATCCCGGAGCGGTTTCTATAGATGTTGCCAAAGGAATGTCTTCTTTAAATCTAAGTGGTTTAACTCCAGCTCAGGGTCAAACCTTGCTGGGCATCTACTCGGGGCCAATGATTGGCGCTTCAGGAGCGATATTTGGGTTGCTGGTGGCCTTTGGGATGTTGTATCCCAATGCGGAATTGTACATTATGTTTATTCCGGTACCTGTAAAGGCAAAATACATTATTCCGGTCTATATTTTGATAGAGTTAAGTTTGGGGGTGGCCAGCTTCCAGGGAGATTCAGTAGCACATTATGCCCACTTGGGCGGTGCATTGTTAGGCTTCCTGCTGGTTAAGTTCTGGAAAGAAAAAAATACATTTTACGACTATTATGACTAAGAATAATCTTTTAGAAGACCTGAAATACAAAGTTTTTAAGTCAGGAGATCCTGTGTTCTTCTATATTGGAATGAATACCCTGGTCTTCGTCGCTGTTGCCCTATTTGGCGTTACTTATTTCCTTGCCGGAAATACGAGCATGCGCTTTATCGATTATGTAAGGGAATATTTTGCTTTTCCGGCCGCTATACCAAAGCTGCCAATCAGGTTTTATACGGTTTTAACCTACCAGTTTCTTCACGAAGATATTCTGCATATCCTTTTTAATATGCTGTGGCTGTTTTGGATGGGAAGGATCTTTTTAGAGTTCCTGAAACCTAGACAGTTCCACTTTGTATATCTTTTGGGAGGTGTGATGGGAGCTGTATTTTTTGCCCTTGCCTATAATATCTTCCCTGCTTTTTCCGGAAGTGTTTACGCTGCAACAGTTATTGGCTCTTCTGCTTCGGTAATGGCCATTGCTGTAGCCTGTGCTACCTTACTGCCAGATTATACCATCAGCCTGATGTTGATTGGCAGTGTAAAACTCAGGTATGTTGTTCTGGTCTATATCATCATTGATCTGGTAGGTATTGCTTCTACCAATGCAGGCGGAAGTTTTGCCCATCTGGGAGGTGCTTTTTTCGGGTTTATTTATATTAAACTATTGCAAAATGGAAATGACTGGAGCAACTGGTTTAAGAAAAAACCAAAACTGAAGGTAGTTAGAAATGATTCGCCAAAAGCAGCAGGTACAGGTCGGAAAAATACAACGAATACCGTTAATCAGCGGGAAGTTGATGCTATCCTAGATAAGATCTCCAAAGCAGGATATGATAAATTAAGTAAAGAGGAAAAGGAAACCTTGTTTAAGGCGAGTAAAAATTAATGAAGAAACGTGAGCTTACATTTTTAGAGAAAATCTACCTGCTGATCAGCATTGTATCCGCCATTGCACTGATTCTGGGAATAGTTGCCGGACATACTGATCCAAGGAAGCATGTTTTAATTGCTTTTTTTGGGCTGGCTTATCCGGTTCTGCTGCTGGTAAATGCAGGGATGGTGCTGATATGGGCTATGCGCGGGAAACTGTTGTATGCTATCGTCACTGCCGGTATTATCGGTATGGGCTGGCATGCACTGATTGCCACCATAAGTTTTAGCGGCGAAGCTGGAGAGGGGCCTAAGCCTGCGTCAGATCTGGTAAGAATGATGACTTACAACGTGCATAGCTTTAGGCCTTACGACCCGGGGAATGACGAACTCACCAAACATCAAATGCTCGACCTGGTGAAGGATGAAAACCCTGATATCATTTGCTTCCAGGAATATGTTTCTCAGCGCAAAGGTTCTTTTGATGTAACCGATAGTTTAAAGCAGATCTTAAATACAAGGAAACCTGACAATTATTTTATTCCAACCACAGAAAGTAACTCTGTAGCTAATGGGATGGCTATTTATTCAAGATTTCCTATTGTGAATAAAGGCGTAATACCTTTCAGTAATGAACACGGCGGCAACTGCGGTATCTTTGTTGATGTGAGGGTAAATGAAAAAGTGATCCGGGTATATAATGTTCATATGCAGTCTATATCTTTTGATAAACAGGATTACAATTACCTGGAAAAAGTAAAGGCCATGGAAGCTGAAATCACCCCGACAAAAAGAATTGCAGGCATGCTAAGGACTGCTTTTTTGAGAAGGAGTGCGCAAGTGGATATCATGAAAGCGCATATGAAAACCTGTACTACTCCATTTATCATTGCAGGGGATTTTAATGATACGCCAGCTTCTTATGCCGTTACTCAAATGACTGAATCCCTGAACAATTCCTTTGTTGAAAAGGGAACGGGTTTTGGACGTACCTATAACGGGAAGTTTCCAAATTTCCAGATCGATTATATCTCTGCAACCAAAACCATAAAAATAATTAATCACCGTATTATAGAGGCTAAGTTATCTGATCATTTTCCTGTAAGAAGTGACTTAAGGATCAATTAATATATCGGCAATTTTCTACCTTTACCAGTCACAATCATCATACCCATGGAAAACGGCTTACAGCTATATAACACCCTTACGCGTAAAAAGGAAAACTTTGAACCCCTCAATGGCAATCACGTTGGAATGTATGTTTGCGGGCCTACTGTTTACAGCGATGTGCATTTGGGTAACTGCCGTACGTTCATTTCATTTGATTTAATATTCAGGTACCTTAAATATTTGGGTTATAAAGTGCGCTATGTGCGCAATATTACGGATGCAGGACATTTGGAGGGCGATCGTGATGAAGGGGACGACAAGTTTGCCAAAAGGGCGAAGCTGGAGCAGCTGGAGCCGATGGAGATTGTGCAGAAGTATACACTTGGATTTCATGATGTATTGAGAATGTTTAATACCCTGCCGCCAAGCATTGAGCCAACAGCAACCGGCCATATTATCGAACAGATAGAAATGATCAAAGAGATTGTAGCTAACGGTTATGCTTATGAAGCTGGTGGCACGGTTTATTTTGACGTAGAAAAATATAGTAAGACATACAATTATACCATACTGACCAACCGCAACCTGGATGATATGCTGGCCAATACACGCGAACTGGGTGGCCAGGATGAAAAACACGGGCGACTGGATTTTGCTTTATGGATTAAGGCCAAACCAGAAACGCTGATGCGCTGGCCTTCGCCATGGGGTGTTGGTTTTCCCGGGTGGCATATCGAGTGCTCTGCTATGAGCGCGAAATACCTGGGTGAGGAGTTTGATATCCATGGCGGTGGAATGGATCTTGCAGCTACGCACCATACCAATGAGATTGCACAGTCTGAGGCCTGTTATCATAAACATCCCGCTAAATACTGGATGCATACCAATATGCTGACGGTAAATGGTGCAAGGATGTCTAAAACGGCCGGTAATGGTTTTATGCCCTTACAGCTGTTTAGCGGGGAACATCCCCTGTTAAAGAAAGGCTATAGCCCGATGACGGTGAAGTTTTTTATGCTGCAGGCACATTACCGCAGTACGCTTGATTTTTCAAATGACGCATTGGATGCTTCTGAAAAGGGTTTCAGAAGGTTGATGAACTCTTTAAGCCTGCTGGAAAAACTCGTGCCTGCTGCTACAAGTGATTTTGAGATCGAACCGATCAGATTAAACTGCTTAAAAGCAATGGATGATGATTTTAACAGTCCTGTAGTTATTGCAGAGTTGTTTGAAGCTGCCAGGATCATCAATACTGTATATGATGGAAAAGGGCAGATCTCTGCAACGGAGCTGGATGTCTTAAAACAGCTGATGCAGGATTTTGTCTATGATATCTTCGGGCTCAAAGATGAGGATACCTCCAATACAGAGTTAAATGCTGTACTGAATATGGTGATCGATATCAGGAAAAGTGCAAAGGAGAATAAGGATTACGCTACTTCAGATAAGATTCGTATAGGGCTGCAAGAGGTGGGTATCCAGCTGAAAGATAGCAAAGAAGGTACTACATGGAATAAACAATAATAAGAATTTAGAAACAACCCTAATATTTAATACCACTAATCTTAATATGATCAATAAATTTATCTGCACCGTAATCGCTGCATCGTTTACTTTCGGGGCATATGCACAACGCAGTGATGCTACTACGAAATCACTTTTAAAAGCTGAACAGGAATTTACGGAAAGTGCTGCCAAAAATGGCGTTAAATCTGCCTATACCTCTTTTAGTGCCAGTAAGGGACTCGTTTTCAGACCCAATCCTGTGAATGTAAAATCATATTATGCTACACAGCCTAACGATAAGAATATCATCTTTACACCCGATTTCGGAAGGGTTTCCCGCAGCGGCGACTGGGGTTTTATCACAGGAGGTTATACCGTTGACGGTACCGAGAAAGCTTACGGCCAGTATCTTTCCATTTGGAAAACTTCTGCCGGTGGCAGATGGGAAATGGTATTGGATATCAATGATAGCCATAATAAACCATTACACCCGGTAACGACCAAATTTGAAGAACCTACAGATTATTATAAACCACCTCTTGACGGGCCTAAACAAATTGCTTCAAAAAGAGAAATTATCCTGACTACAGAAAAGACAATGGACGCCATGCTGAAGTCTTACGGAGTAGGCGCCTTTGGTGGATTTTTGAGTCCTAATGCCAGGGTGAATTTTCCAGGATATGAACCGATCATAGGTAAAGATAAAATCGTTGCATTTTATAATAGCCTGGTGAGTAAAATCTCATTTAAGACTATCCAGGCTGACAGAGCCTCTGGTGGTGATCTTGCTTATACTTATGGTGTGGCTACAATAGATTACAGAACAGATTTAAGGGAAAGCTTTAATTATGTATTCATTTATGAACGTGAGGCTGACCACAACTGGAATTTAATCCAGCAGATCTATACGCCTGCAGAACGATAGCCGGCAGACAACAAAAAAAGGGGTTTCTTAAACAAAAGGTTAAGAAACCCTTTTTTTTGACTAATCTTGTTCCTCTTTTTAGATTTTATCATTTAAAGAATTTTACATGAAGAAATATACGTTGTTAGTACTGGTTATCCTGCTTAACCTGCAATTGCATGCCCAGCAATTTGACAAGCAAAGCGATAGGGGAGCGAGAGGGCTGGTACCCGAAAATACGGTTGCCGGCATGCTGCGTGCGCTAGACCTTGGCGCCACAACCATTGGAATGAATGTAGTGATCTCCAAAGATAACCTGGTAGTACTTTCCCATGAACCTTATTTTAACAATGAGATCAGTTTAACCCCTGCCGGGAAAGATATTCCACTGGCTGACGAGAAGAAGTATAACCTGTACCATATGGATTATGCAGAGATCAGGCAGTTTGATGTTGGAAGTAAGTTTCATAAACGTTTCCCTGGTCAGCAGAAGTTTAAGGCCCATAAGCCTTTACTGACGGAAGTGATCGATTCTGTGGAAGCCTATGTTAAACTGCACAAATTGCCAAAACCTAATTATGCAATTGAGATAAAAACCATCCGTAAGGGAGATGGGGAATTTCATCCTGAACCGGCAGAGTTTTCGGAATTGGTGATGGGTGTGATCAATTCAAAAAAGATCGCTAAAAGGACTATTGTTCAGGCGTTTGATGTGAGGTGCCTTCAATATGTACATGAGAAGTATCCTAAAATGAAAACCGACCTGATGATTGATGAAAAGGAAGATTTTGAAAATAATATCCAGGCTTTAGGATTTAATCCAACTGTTTATAGTCCTTATTCGGTTTTAGTGGGTAAAGGATTGGTAGAGCGCTGCCATGCTGCAGGTGTGAAAATTATTCCATGGACAGTAAACAGCCTGAAAGAAATGAATTACCTGGTTGGTTTGGGGGTTGATGGTATCATCACAGATTATCCTAATTTATTTCAGTCGCTGGAACTTCCTGAGCAACCAGCCAAATCGAAACGATAGATTACAATAAGTTCTGAATGATCTTTTCTACGCTTAGGCCTTCTGCCTCTGCACGGTAATTTCTTACGATACGGTGGCGGAGAATAGCCTCTGCTACAGCTTTTACATCTTCAATATCCGGTGAGTATTTGCCGGATATGGCAGCGTGGCATTTAGCCCCTAAGATCAGGAACTGGGATGCCCTGGGGCCTGCTCCCCAATTTACATACTGGTTGATCTCGGCAGTTGCCAACGCAGATCCGGGACGGGTTTTTCCTGTTAATTTAACGGCGTATTCTAAAACATGGTCTGTTACAGGAATGGTTCTGATCAGCTGTTGAAAAAACTGAATCTGTTCTGCGTTGATCAGTTTCCTGAGGGTTACTGTATCGCCACCGGTAGAGTTTTTAACGATGATCAGCTCTTCTGCGAAACTTGGGTAAGTTAACTGCACATTGAACATGAAACGATCAAGCTGAGCCTCTGGAAGAGGATAGGTGCCTTCCTGTTCAATTGGGTTCTGAGTAGCTAATACAAAAAAAGGTTTAGGTAAGGTATGTCTGAATCCTGCTGCGGTAACCGCTTTCTCCTGCATGGCTTCGAGTAAAGCGGCCTGTGTTTTTGGAGGGGTCCTGTTGATCTCGTCAGCAAGAACAATATTAGAGAAGACAGGTCCTTTAATAAACTTAAACGTTCTGTCTTCTCCTAAAATTTCTGCGCCGATAATATCACCCGGCATCAGGTCTGGTGTAAATTGTATCCTGTTAAAATTCAGGTCCAGCACATCGGCTATCGTTTGAACAAGTAATGTTTTAGCGAGTCCGGGAACACCAACCAGTAAACAATGGCCATTACTGAAAATGGAGATTAATACTGATTTTACGGCTTCATCCTGTCCAATAACGACTTTCCCAATCTCTTTTTTAATGTTAAGATAAGACTGGTGAAGGGCATCAACTGCCGCTATGTCGTTAGGATACTGCATATTTTAATTTCCTGTTGCTCCTGGTGCTGCTGGTGGTACTGTTGGCGTTAATGGCTCAACTGTAGTAGTTGCCGGTGGAATGGTTTTTGCCGGTTTTACTTTTTTGGCCTTTTTTGTTTTTGTAGGTTGTGATACATCAGGTATTTTTGAATCAATGGTTACACCTGGCATTCCTTTGTCAGCCTCAGGTTTGGTCCATATTTTCAATTCAGGACAGGTGGCATAATCTTCGTCAATTCTGATGTAAGTGTTCTTTCTTCTTTTCTCAAACCATTCGCTCATTACACGGTCCTGCTTTTGCTGCTGTGCTTTTTCCTTGAATTTGGTATAATCCTGATCAAGGTTTCCTTTATGCGGCGGGGTTTTTGATTTTAACAGGATAATTTTATAACCTTCTTTTCCATCAGTTGCAGTATAAGGAACCGGCTTAGAGATTTCTCCAACTTTCATGGTATCCAGTACCAGGAATACTTTTGGATCTAATTTATCAGCGGGAATAAACGTTGTTCTTGCTGAGTTCCCCGAGAATAAAACCATCCCGCCATTGTATTTTGAATCTTTATCAGCTGAATACAGTGAAGCAGCTGTAGAGAAACTTAACTTTTTATCTAAGATATTGGTATAAATACTGTCTGCATGCATTTTTGTACGCGTTAAACTTCCCGGCGTAGTTTGAGGACGGATTAGAATGTGGCGTGCATGTACCTGTTCTCCTCTTCGTTCAACTACCTGGAGGATGTGGAACCCAAAGTCTGTTTCGAACACTGGTGAAAGTTCACCTGGTTTCAGTTTAAAAGCCCAGGCTGTAAATTCTTTAGCCATTTGGGTACGGTCAAAGAAACCTAAATCTCCGCCTTCTGTAGCAGAACCCGGGTCTTCGGAATAGGTTTTAGCTAAAAAGCCAAAGTCCTCACCGCTTTTTACACGCAGCCTGATTGCATCCAGTTTATCATAAAAACGCTGTTTTTCTTCTTTAGTCAGTTGTGGCTGGAGTGCAATTTCTCCTTCTTCATATTCTGCAGGAATATCAGGTAAGCTGTCTTTTTTATAAGACTCATAATATTTTTGCACTTCTGCAGGTGTTACGCTTACTTTTTCAGTAATTGTTCCCTGCATTTTATTGGCTTGAAGCTGATCTTTTACATCAGGTCTCAATTCATCTTTATACTGTAGCACAGATTTGTTCAGAAATTCTTCGAGTTTATCCTGACCGCCTGCGCGCTGGATCTGGTAACGCATCCTTCTGTCCAGTTCATCATCCACAGATTTATCGTCTACCATTACAGAGTCAATATCAGCTTGTTGTTTCAATAGATGCTGAACCAGCATTTGCTGTAAGATATAACATTTTACCTTTTCGTCAACCGGGTTACCTGAGTTAAGGTACATCACATATTGCTGGTTCAATTCAGATAGCAGGATTACATCACTTCCAAGTACCGCTATTACCTTATCTACGCTTTTTTGTTGGGCTTGTACATTTAAAAACAAGAAGAGCAACCCGCTTGCCATCAATAAAACTTTCTTCATTATATTTTCTTCAATTATATTTTATTTGCAAATTTACTATTATTCAATGATTTGTAAGGCTGTATTATCTGATTAGCTTTCTCAGGACATCCTGATCTATGGTGATTTTATATTTTTCTCTTAATGAGGTTACCCAATCGCACTCCATTTTTTTCTGGTAATCGGCAGTTACTTCGCTTTTAGCATCATCGTAAGTCTGATTAGCATAGAGGTCCGGGTGTGCTGTATAATATTCATGGATGGTATCTTCGTTGTCTTCAATCCGGTCCCATATCTTAATCTGCGAGATATTGAACAGTAAAACCGCTTCCCTGTATTCGTTGATCACCAGTGAATAGTCGGCTTTTCTGGCTTCAGGTGGCACCGCAGCAAGGAGGGCTTCCTGATAATTGTTAGTATCTGAAATGTAAGTGCTGTCCTTATCCAGTCCTGATTCGCGGGCATCCTGTACCTTCAGTTTAAAATCAATATATATATTCAGGAAGGAAATTAGATCTGACATAGTCGGTTTAAGATTCCCCGGACGGTGTTTTTTATAGACCCATACAAATTCTTTCTGGCTGATGGGATTGCCGTTTATTACAGCAACGCTTTGTGCGACAGTACCGAAATAGAAAAAACAGAGAATAATAAGACAGCAGGTTTTTCTCACAGAGATTTAACTATGGTAGTTTTAAGGTATAAAAGTAATAAATTAAGGCACTATAATAGGATATTTAACTAATTTTAACACAAAATTTATTTCCCAAAAACACATCATTCATGGGCGATCAACTCACCACCAGTGCCGAAGCGTTACGTCTGTTTTTTAATGAGGATATTTATCTGGTCAGCACTCCGGATGTTACACCTGCAGTTAGCCTGCCTGAAGTAAAAGCAGCAGTGCCGAGGGTATTTAAATCGCTGGGTAAAAATGAAAAGAATATTCTGATCCTGGTTAATGACGCAAACAATGATGTCAGTACAGAAAAGGGCAGGGAGTTGTTGCGGAACATTGTGAAGGCCCTGCAGTTAACAGCCAATGATTTTGCCTTGCTGAACTATATCACTTATGAAAATGCAACATTTTCAGAGCTAACCAGTTTCTTTTCCAGTAAGCTTTCTTTAGTTTTTGGCGTTGCACCCGTACAGTTGGGCCTGGGTGAACATGCCCATCATGTTGTCCACCTTGTAGGAACCACGCAGCTGATTTTTTCGGGAAACCTGGATACGCTTGCCGACGACCTGCAGGGGAAAAAAACTTTATGGGGCAGCCTGAAACAACTTTCTATATGATTAGACCATCATCAGTATAGAACCTGCAAACAGTTAGAAACTGAGCTTTTTGAGCTCTTGAATTTATATAAAAGCAATAAGAGCCCATGGAAAAGATAGTAATGACAGCTTTATCGAAAATGAAACTGCCGCAGGCAGCTGGAAAGCATTAAAAAAAAATAATAAATACTAAGATAAAACAAATATTTACTGATGAAAAAACTAGTATTTGCTACAAATAATCAGCATAAAACAGAGGAGGTGCGTACTTTGCTTTCGGGTGAATATGAGGTGTTAAATTTAAAGGACATTGGCTGCACGACAGATATACCTGAAACCGCGGATAGCTTTGCCGGTAATGCAGAATTAAAAAGCAGTTTTGTTGCCGAAAACTTTCATCTGGACTGCTTTGCTGACGACAGCGGACTCGAAGTTGAGGCTTTAAATAATGAGCCGGGAATATATTCTGCCAGATATGCCGGGGAAAGAGGTGATGAGGCCAACCTTCGCCTGGTGTTGCAAAAACTGGAAGGGGAGAAGAACAGGAAAGCACGTTTCAGAACAGTAGTTTCACTGATCCAAAACGGAGAGCGTTTTCTTTTTGAAGGTACCGTAAATGGCACTATCCGAAAAACCCCAACCGGCGGAAACGGCTTTGGTTATGACCCCGTTTTTCAACCAGATGGCTATGAACAGACTTTTGCCGAAATGAGCATGTCACAGAAAAATGAGATCAGTCACCGTGCTATAGCCATGCGCAAGCTTATTCACTTTTTAAAGGAGAAGGCGCTTTAGACAAAGAGTCTGCTTTTTTAATCAATTTGGGCATAGCTTTTACAGCAGTATCGATCAGGCTGGGAGGAATGATTTTCTGTAAGTTCAGTGAATCTGCCTTTTTAGTCAGCTGTTTGATCATACCAGCCTGATTTGGAAGCTGAGTGGCCATTGATTTAACCGTTCCCGGATTTGTCCCTTTAGGCAGTCCTTTTGGTAAACCTTTAGGCAGGGCTTTCTTCAAATCTTTAACCAATCCTTTTACATCGGTTTTGGCTGCAGGATCTTTAGGTTTAATGATCTTTTTCGGATTGGTAATATCTCGTTTTGACCTCGGCCTGAGTTCAGGCTTCCACAGAAAGCCTGTTAAAATTACGTCTTTTTTAAGATCTGCTACAGGTGTTGTTGCCCCTTCTACATCTTTGATCGGAACAACGTCTTTAATGTCGCTACCATTGAAAACGATCTTCAACCTGCTGCTGATGGTCTGATTCATTTTATCGTATTTTTTTCCGTCTTCAGTTTTGGTGAAATATACGGTTTCTGCATTTCCATCTACATACATACGACTTAGTCTTCCGTCTTTGAAGAAGCCGGTGATCATTTTTCCTTTCACCTGGTTATATTTAGCAGAATCGGGCTCTACATTGACGGCAAATGCATTGTGGATGATCTGTACAGAGTTCAGTTTTTTGTTTCTCAATTGCAAATAAATGGTATCTCCTGTTTGCTGGGAACCTTCAGACCACATGATCGGATCGCGGTACCAACGCAAAGTAGAATCTGCACCTGTGTAATACAGCGAGTCTGACTTGGCCTGCATGTTCGTTTTAAATACGTTTACATGATGGTAAGCTTTGATCACCCTTGTCCGCATGGTATCCAGCGGGTTAATGGGCAGACTGTCCTTTACCGTGGTTGACTTAAGGCCCAGCTGTTTTGTAGCGTCCGGCTGTTTTGCTGGCCCCAATTGTTTTGGCGTGTCTGCCTGTTTTTTAACACCTGGTTTTTTGGCGGCACTACGTTGTTTGTGCGCATATAAAGGCGTGAGCACCAGTTGTTTCGGAATAGGAATAGTTGGCTGTTCCGGGATGGGAAAAGCAAACTGCACCACCTCTTCCAGTTGCTGTGTTTTCTTGTTTGACCTGGATTTGCTTTTAGCGGTAATTTTCTTCGCTTTGAGAGTATTCGCCTTCAGGCTATCCTTATTGAGTATGGGGATCGCCTTTTTTGACAGTGAATCTGGTTTTTTGAGCGCAAAGCTATTTACTTTGCCTAATGAATCGACTTTCTTCATAGACAAACTGTCCTTTACCAGACTATCTTTTTTTAGTTTGGGCGGAGCAGGAGGAGGTATTTTTGCAGGTGGCTTTTTGCCATTTGCGGGTGGCCCTCCAGGTTTTTTTGTTGCAGCACCTACTTTAGCTTTTTTGCCTTTGCCAAATACGGTACCATCACGTTCTTCTTCGCCGAGTTCGTTGTCTTTTTTTATTGCCGGCCCTTTCAATACTTTAACAGTTTTTAGTAAGACCATTTGCGTTTCCAGGGTATCTGCGCCCAGCCATAAACTATCGGGCTGTTTAACCGTGTTCACCATAATGGAATCGCTGGTACCCATCCCTGCATAGGCATTCCTGGTCACCAGGGTTCGCTCGTCTGCTTTGTAATAATAACCCAGCTGTCCCCGCATGATCATCTTATCTACCGTATCCCTGAATAAAATATTTTTAACAGCCTTACCGTAACCGGCAACACCATCATAGTATAAACTATCTCCTTTCAATGATCGGCTGCCTGAGGTGTAGAGGTTGTTTTTGCCGAAATAGGCATAATTGGTTTTGGTATTGTAAGCCCCATTTTCTGTATACAGGTTGCCGTCTTTTTCCAGAATATTGGTGGGGCCGTAAAAATAGGCCTGATTGGTGAAGGTATTGTAACGCAGGGTATCAGATTTTATCGTTGTCTGATCGGTAACGACCACGGCATTGTAGCGGAAATAGGCATCCCTGGTATTGGCAAAATAATAACCGTTTTTGCTGGTAATGACTGTTCCATCTTTATTGACAATTTTACCACCGTCTACATAGGTACCTACCTTGGTAAACATGTTATAATCCAGTGTATTGGTGGTTAAGGTAGAGGCTTTATCTATCAGGCGTACATTGCTGGTTAAATGGGCAATTTTTGCATTTCCATCATAAGTAAGGCGGTCGGAATAAATATTGATCGTATCTGCCTGGTTGATATGTACGTTATTATAAGCTTCGAAGTAATTCTTCGCTGTATAAAAAACAGCACTGTCGCAGGTAAGAATTGCGTTATCCTGTTTAAACACAGGGTTTCTCAGATAAGTGATATCTGTTTTTGTGATCACATGGCTCCTTAATGAGCTGATCAGGATAATTTTAGTTTTTTGCTGTGCAGAGAGCTGGAAAGAAAACAAAAAGAACAGGAGAAAGCCTGTCATGATCTTGCCCGGCGCAGTGTATAGTAAATTCATGAAAAATCCATGAAGGTTAGAAAACAAATTTTGTTTACTGTGGGTGTGTATTTTTTGCACGATGCAAAGTTAGTTTTTTGTAAGGTATTTGTGTCATTATTTGAATAATCTAACTTAACATGGTTTAGTTTGTCTGATATTCATATTTTTTATATTGTAATATTAATAAGTAGACAGCTTAAAATTAATATTTTTGGAAGATGTTACCCTTACAGAATTTTATTGATTATGTTAATCAGAATAGTCTTTTTGATCCGGAAGACAGAATTTTACTGGCTGTAAGCGGGGGGAAAGACTCTGTTTTGATGGTTCATCTTTTTAAGCAGGCTGGTTATAATTTTGGGATTGCACATTGCAATTTCAAACTGAGGGGAGCAGAGTCGCAAAGGGATGAGCAGTTTGTCCTTGAGCTGGCTTCATCATTGGACGTACCTTTTTATGTTACACATTTTGATACCAAAGCGTATGCAGCTGCCCAAAGGATCTCTACCCAGATGGCTGCCCGCGACCTTCGGTACCGCTGGTTTGAACAATTAAGGGGAGAGAAAGGTTTCGACCGAATTGCAGTTGCCCATCACCAGGATGATGCTATAGAAACCATTTTGCTTAATCTGGTAAGGGGTACCGGAATTTCGGGTCTCCATGGTATTCTGCCAAAAAGAGATTATCTGGTAAGGCCTTTGCTTTTTCTTTCCCGGAACCAGATCGAAGAGCTGATTGCCGCCAATGGGTTAGCATTTGTTGAAGACAGCTCCAATGGGAGTGCTGCTTATGCGCGAAATAAGATCAGGCTGAATGTAATCCCTAAATTAAAGGAGATCAACCCCAGTTTGGAGCATACCTTTGCGCAAAATATACAGCGTTTTACAGAGACAGAACTGGTATTACAGCAGGTGGTAGCTCAGCTGAAATCAGATATTTGTGAAGAGAGAGGTAACGGGATTTATATTTCAATGGAGAAAATCGGCAGGTTAAACCCTAAAAAGCTGCTGTTATTTGAACTCTTAAAAGATTATAATTTCACAGCAGTAGTGCTGGAGGAGGTACTGAATTCCCTGACTAAACAAAGCGGAACTTCATTTTATAGTAGCAGTCACCGGATTACGATTGACAGAATTGAGATGATCATCACCAGGATCTCGGCAGCAGCAGGTCTTAATAAGATCATTCATCATGGAGTACATCATGTCCTGCTTAACAATCAGTCTATTATCATAACCTATTCAGATGAACTATCTTTTGAAAATAATAAACATAAAGCTTTTGTAGATGCCGATCAGCTGATCTTTCCGCTGGTGATCAGAAGCTGGCAGGAAGGTGACCGTTTTATGCCGATAGGGATGAAAAATTATAAAAACTTGAGTGATTTTTTTATCGATCAGAAAATTCCTCTTCCGGAAAAGTCGGCTGTTCCGATTTTGATTAATGGAAACGGAGAGGTAGTATGGGTAGTTGGCCTGCGTCAGGACAATCGATATAAAGTCACCTCAACAACAAAAAAAGTCGTTATATTCGAGCAGAATTTTAATTAAATGAGTAGTAAGCCCGCTTTTCTGGAGAAACAATATATTGGGCGCGATTACATCAGGATTTGTATCCGGCTGTTAATGGCGGCGTTCTGTTTTGGTGCCTATGTTTATGAAAGGGACCGCGATAATACACAGGATCTTTTCCTTGTGGTAGGTTTTGGAATCATCGGGATTTCTATCATCCTGTTATTTATGATTCAGTATAAGATTACCATTTTGAATAAAAGCATTATTATCGATGGCCTTTGGACAGCAAAGAGAGTGAAGATCGACCTGAATAGTATTGTCAGCGTTAGAAAAGATACCTATAGCAGTTACCTGTTTAATAATCCTGTTTATAATTTACACCATAAAGGAACGATTCGTTTTTACTCATCTGGTAAGGATGCGGTGGTGTTGACCGACAGAGATGGCCTGGAGTATTACATTGGTACACAACGACCTAACGAGATGTATCTGGTAATCCAGGCAGAAATGGGCAAGTAATTTCATTACGCAACAAAATAATTGCAATTGTTTAACACAAAGCTCAGCTTAAGTGCTGTAATTTGTAATTGTAAAACAGTTTTATAAAAACTGTACAGAATTTATATTAATGAAAGCATCATGATCTTCAGCTCTCCTTATCATAAGGAATATTATATCATGAGCAATCATAACCAATAAAAAACAATTGTTCTCTAATGAAACTTATATGAGCTTAGAGCTCGCGTAACATAATGAGTATAAGCTCATGTAAGCTTTATTACGTTTAAAAAACTATATATACTCTAATGAAAATAGGTATTGTTTGTTACCCTACGTTTGGCGGTAGTGGTGTTGTGGCTACAGAACTGGGAAAGGCACTGGCCGATGAAGGGCATCAGGTCCATTTTATTACTTACAGTCAGCCCGCAAGATTAGATTTTTTCTCAGCTAACCTGTATTACCATGAGGTTTCTGTAAGAGATTATCCTTTATTTGATTATGCTCCTTATGAGTCTGCCCTTGCCAGTAAACTGGTTGATGTGGTGAGATTTGAAAAACTGGATATCCTCCATGTACATTATGCTATCCCTCATGCTTCTGCAGCTTTTATGGCAAAGCAGATTCTGGAAACGTATGGTATTCATATTCCTTTTGTCACTACGCTCCATGGAACGGATATTACACTGGTAGGTAAAGATCCTACTTATAAACCTGTTGTAACTTTTTCCATCAATAAATCTGATGGGGTTACTACTGTTTCCCATGACCTGAAAGAAGATACCAAGAAACATTTCGATATTACGAATGAAATTGAGGTGATCCCCAATTTTATAGATTTTAGCAGGTTTAGTCTGAAAGCAAAGGATCATTTTAAGAAAGCTATTGCACCTAATAATGAAAGGATATTGATCCATACGTCGAATTTCCGCAAGGTAAAACGGACAGCTGATGTGATCGAAATGTTTAAACTAATCCAGCAAAAGATTCCATCCAAATTATTAATGGTAGGGGATGGTCCAGACCGTGCGAACAATGAACAACTTTGCAGGGACCTGGGGATTTGCGATCATGTGCGTTTCCTGGGTAAACAGGATGCTATTGAAGAGATTTTATCTGTGGCCGACTTATTTCTGATGCCTTCAGAGACAGAGAGTTTTGGATTGGCTGCATTAGAAGCAATGGCCTGTAAAGTTCCTGTAATCAGCTCAAATGCGGGCGGTTTACCTGAATTGAATGTAGATGGCTTCTGCGGGTATATGAGTAATGTAGGTGATGTTGAAGATATGGCGGCAAAAGCAATCAGTATTCTTGAAAATGACGAGGTCTTAAACCAGTTTAAGGAAAATGCTTTTACAAGGGCACAGGATTTTGACCTGAAAAAGATTCTGCCGCATTACATTGAATTTTATAACAGGATTATCTCAAAACATTTGGAGCTTCACCCGGCAACTGCCACTGAAGAAGTACAGTTTTAAAATAAGCTGTTCAATCTGTAAAACTGAATACCACATAAAAAGCCCAGATAATGTTAATTACCTGGGCTTTTTACTGAATAATAAATAGATTATTTTTTAGGTACAAAGACGAAACATACCGGAGCGCCGATATCTATCTTCCTTCCTGTATTGGTTAGTTCACCGGTGATCTTATTACGCTTAAAGATGACAATGTCATTGGTATACTGGTGGCCCATCAACAACCAGTTGCCGCTTGGGTCGATCACAAAAGCTCTGGGACCTCTACCACCGGTACTCATCTGGCCTTTTCTCAGCAATTTTCCGTTCTGGCCGACTGCAAAAGTGGTAATGGTATTTGCATCTCCTCTATTACTGATGTAAAGGAATTTTCCGTCAGCAGAGAACTGAATATCTGAACCACCGTTTTGTCCTTTAAAGCCCGGGGTTGCCAGATTGGTATCCTGTAATTTCTTCAGGTTTCCATCATTATAGCTAAACACAGTTACATCTGCATTTAATTCCTGGATCAGGTAGGCAAATTTCCCATTGGGACTAAATACGATATGTCGTGGTCCCCTGCCAGCTTTTACACTCACACTGTTTTTATAGACCAGAACTTTATCGTCGCCGTTTTTATTGTAGGTATAGAAGTAAACTTTGTCTTCTCCAAGGTCATTGGATACGATGTATTTATGATCAGGGGTAAAACGTACCATATGCACATGCGGTCCTTTTTGTCTCGCTGTGTCAATGCTGGAACCTGTATGCTGAACAACTTGTTTTGCTGGTGTTAGTGCCCCGCTTGCATCTCTACCAAACACGGCAATGCTTCCGCTGCTGTAATTGGCGATCAATACATTTTTATCGTCTGCGATCAGGTAACAGGGATCTGTACCTTCTGCTTTTTGCTGATTTAAAAAACCTAATTTACCACTGGCCTCATCAAAGCTGAAAGCACTTACCATACTTCGCTCGGCATCTTCGTTTACAGCGTAAACAAACCTCCTGTCCTGGGTAACGGTTAGAAAGCTTGGATTGATCACATTCTTCTCTACAGCTTCCTGCTTAAATTCTGCATTGGCCGTATTAAAATCATAGACATAAATACCCTTGCTTACACCCGGAGCCGTATAGGTTCCGATAACCAGGTGGTAATTTTTTGTCTGTGCTTTTGCGGATAGGGAGAAGAGCGCGGCGGCTAGTACATAAAGTAGTTTTTTCATGGGTAAATTGTTGTGGTTATAGGTGATGAAGCTTAGTTTTTTATAGGTAATAAAAACCCGCATAGGCAATAAGCTTATGCGGGTTGTATTTTATTTGATCAAATGTTTGATTTGGATCAGTTCATGTTCTTCTAAATAACGCCATCTTCCGCGTGGAAGATCTTTTTTAGTCAGGTTACCATAAACTACACGGTCTAATTTAACCACCTCATAACCCAGGTGTTCAAAAATCCTGCGTACAATCCTGTTTTTACCGCTGTGGATCTGGATGCCTACTTCACGTTTTGAACCTCCTGTAACATAGGAAACAGAATCTGGTTTAATTATACCATCTTCCAGCTCCAGTCCGAACTGAATTTTGTTCAGGTCGCCCTGGCTTAAGCTTTTGCTCAATTCAACATGATATATTTTAGTGATCCCGTTTTTAGGGTGCGATAATTTATCGGCAAGGTCACCATCATTGGTCATTAATAAAAGACCAGTTGTATTACGGTCTAAACGGCCTACAGGGTAGATACGTTCCCTGCTTGCTTTTTCTACCAGTGACATTACTGTGCGGCGTTCCTGAGGATCATCTGTAGTGGTAATATAATCTTTAGGTTTATTTAAGATCACATAGATTTTCTTTTCACGTTTGAGCAATTCTCCGTTGTAACGAACTTCGTCTTTTGCAGGATCTATTTTATGTCCCAGTTCTGATACGGGTACATTGTTTACTGAAACTACACCTGCAGCGATCAGTTCATCTGCCTTACGACGTGAACAGATACCAGAGTTAGCGATATAGCGGTTTAAACGGATCTTTCCATCATCAGCGCTATTGCTTTCTTTTCTGCTGCGCATGGTTGGTGCAGCTGCCGGGCGTTCTTTAGAAAAAGGTTTTCCTCCTGATAATAGGGTAGAATCTTCTCTTTTTCTGAATGGCCTGCTGTCGGTACTTCTGGAAGTACTTGTTTTTTTATCATCAAAGGTTCTGAACGGTCTTTCGCCATCAGTACCATAATTGTCTTTCTTTACATAACTGCGGCTTTCATTTCTCGGCATTTCTTTAGAACTG
Organism: Pedobacter sp. L105; assembly: GCF_009765875.1. Lineage (GTDB taxonomy): Bacteria > Bacteroidota > Bacteroidia > Sphingobacteriales > Sphingobacteriaceae > Pedobacter. Next base: position 1,178,719 of record NZ_LMUP01000004.1, on the reverse strand, counting down.
CCTTCTTTGAATGCGCGTGGTTTGAAGCTTGAAGGGCCTCCTGAACTTCTTGGGCTTTTAGGTCTGAAGCTGTTGCTCTCTCCATCTTTACCAGCTCTTGGTCTGAAGTTGCTGCTGTCACCTTCTCTTGGTTTATAGCTGCTTCTTTCTCCGTCTCTCGGTGGCCTGCCTTTGAAATCCTTAGCGTCGCCATCTCTTCCTGCCCTTGGTCTGAAATTGCTGCTGTCGCCTTCTCTTGGTTTAAAGCTGCTTCTTTCTCCGTCTCTTGATGGTCTGCCTTTGTAACTGCTGTCGCCATCTCTTGGTGGCCTCGCTTTGAAATCTTTATTGTCACCGTCTCTTCCTGCTCCTGGTCTAAAGCTGCTGCGCTCGCCATCTCTTGGCTGCCTTGCTTTAAAATCTGTAGGGCCATCTTCTCTTGCTGCTCTTGGCCTGTAGTTGTCTTTGCCAGCCCCAGACTTACTCTTATCGTTCCCTTCTTTCCCCTCAAACTTGCTTTTGCCTTTGTAAGAACTATCTGTTCCGCCTCGGCTACTACCTGTTGTGCTTCGGTTTCCCGGTTTGGACTTGTCATCCCGACTGTTCCTGTTGTTATTTTTTATCATGATACGCTGTTAACCACATAATTAATGCGGGGTGCAAATTTAATAAAAATCGATGAATTCACAGCTTATATTTTCATGGCTTTTAATGAATTTAAAATCGTGCCCTATAGGTGTTTAAACGGGACTTTTGACCCAAAAAAAGGTAAATAGTTGATAATTAGCTTTATATATTGTATGTTTGCAAGCGTTTTAATTAGTGTTCACCAAAAAAAGGAGGAAAATGATAAAGAAACACATCATAACATGTTCGATAATTTTAGGATTATTGGTTATGGCAAAAGTGTTTGCTTACAACTTGCCCCAAGCAACAAAAAGTCAAAAAAAAGTAGTTAATACCAGTACAAAAACCATTACCACTACCACCATAAAAGAAGAGCCGGTATCTCTGATGGCCCGGTTAAATTTTGCAGAAGAATCTTTGCCCTTAGGTGATAAAAGGGTAGAGCGAAAAATGAAGAAAGTTCTTGCTGCCCATAATTTCAGTCACCTTCAAACCACTCATTTACAGCAACTCGCAGCAGAATGGTTCCCCATCATAGAGCCTATTCTGGCAGCTTATGGTATTCCGGATGATTTTAAGTATGTACCCCTGGTTGAATCAGGTATACAAGGCGGAATGTCACCTAAAGGAGCCAATGGATTCTGGCAATTTATGCCAGGCACAGCCCGTACCTACGGACTGAGAGTAAATTCAGAAATTGATGAACGTAAAAACTTACGAAAATCTACCATTGCGGCTTGTAAATATATCAAAGAATTGTATGGCGTATTTGATAGTTGGACCCTGGTTGCAGCAGCCTATAATGTTGGCGATAATCACATGAAAAAACAGATCCACAGACAAAGTGAGGATAATTATTTCAAAATGAAGCTTAACCGTGAAACTGGTGGTTATGTTTACAAGCTGATTTCTATGAAGGAGACGATAAAAGATCCTAAACGATTGGTCGATCCTTCACCTAAGCGTGTCCTGGCAATGGATACCAACAGGGAGTAAAATCTTATCCAGGCAATCGGAAGAAGCTATTATATGCCATCTCCCGATTGCCTTTTTCTACTGTTCGTTTTCGATCTGTTAATGTTCATTAACGAACGCATGGATTAGCCTGATGGCTATTCTGATTGATTTTTAGGGGTATTTTGCTTGATTTTGGATCTGGCACATCATTAGCAGTTATCTGATTTGAAATCATTTAACACTTAAATTTTGTACTCATGAACAGTTTAAAACTTCTTTCTTTTGCAGGCCTGTTTATCCTTCAGTGGCCCAATTACACCAAACATTGGGACAGCCATGAAACTAACGGGCATAATGACGCTAAATTCGAAGAGTTTAACGGTAAACAAAAATATGAGGTTAAACTACCGGCAAACGGTGATTTTTCTTTTAAATATACTTCGGTTACCAAAAAAGGAAAGCTCCACCTGGTTGTAAAATCTTCTTCAAAAATGGTTCTGGATAAAGATCTTATAGGATCAGACTCGGGAGAGCTGAAAATTGAGAATCCAAAAGGTGAGAAATACAATTACATTTTTACTGCTGTTCATGCTGAAGGTAGTTTTGAGGTGAATTATAAGGCGCTATAGCCTGTAAATTTTCCGCCTGTCACTGTAGTCTCGCGGGCAGCATAAATTTTCAATTTTACCCAGTATTTGTTTTTAGATAAATATTTTCATTTTTTGTTAACTTCAGTAGTTCTTTTGGAATTAAGTTAGTTCCATGATTAGAAAAGAAGATAATTTATGGAAAGGTGTATTGAGTAAAGTATTCCCGGATTTCATACGTTTTGTTCATCCGGGCATAGCTGAAATTTTGGATCTGGAAAGGGGTTATGAATTGCTGGATAAAGAACTTGAACAGGTTTTTCCTCCGCATGATGAGATATATTCTTCCAAAATAGCAGACCAGCTGGTAAAGGTATTTACAAAAGACGGGCGGCAAGAGTGGATCTTAATCCATATCGAGATTCAGGGTAAGTATAGCAGGGATTTTGGCGAACGTATGTTTACTTATTTCTATCGTTTATTCGATAAATATCATAAGCGAATATCTGTTTATGCTATTTTTACCGAGGCTACACCTAAATCACGTCCTGATATTTTTAAACTGGAGTTCTTAGATACAAAGCTAAACTACCGTTTCAATGTCTATAAAATAACGGAGTTTACAGATGAAGAACTACTTGCTAATGAAAATCCTTTTGCCCTGGTGGTACTGGCAGCGCGAACAGCTTTTGCGGGTAAGGATATAAAGGATGCTATGCAACGGGAAGAATTAATGCTGAACTTAAAACTGAAATTGGTGAGAGAGTTACTTCAAAGGAAAATTGAGCGTGAAAAGGTAGGTGCGATATTTAAATTTATTAAATTTTATATCCGTTTTGAAAATGATGAAAGAAATATTACTTTTGACAATGAGGTACATATTTTAACTAAAACCATAACCAATATGACTTACGAGGAACAAGTACAAGAGATTTCTAATAGATGGGCTAGCGAAAGGGCTGTTAATAATTCTAATAAAAAATTAGCACGTAAACTTCTTTTTGAGGAAGGATTTTCCATGAGTAAAATTGCTAGGCTCCTGGAAGTGCCGGTCAAAATTGTAAAGAAGATCCGTGATGAAAAGGTCGCATTGGAAAATTAGGGTATCAGCAATTTTTTAGCTATCCACGATGGTTTTTTTATTTCTGTTTTTTTTACAAAACCTGCAACATCTGATGATAAAATTTTTAGCATTTTTGTGGCTGAAAATTTGCTATCTTAAATTCAAAAGATTTCAATTGCGTTTTTAAAAATATATGAGCAAAAATACCATCGACCTGGGCGAGCAAAAAGATGTTGAAGTATACGGTGCCAGGGTTCACAACCTAAAAAATATTGATATTTCCTTTCCAAGAAACCAGCTGGTTGTTATTACCGGACTAAGTGGCAGTGGTAAGTCATCTTTGGCATTCGATACCATCTATGCCGAAGGCCAGCGGCGTTATATGGAAACTTTCAGTGCCTATTCGCGCCAGTTTATGGGCGGAATGGAAAGACCGGATGTAGATAAGGTATCCGGATTGAGTCCTGTTATTGCTATTGAACAGAAAACCACAAGTAAAAATCCAAGATCTACAGTAGGTACCATTACTGAAATCTATGATTTCATGCGTTTACTGTATGCCCGTACGGCAGATGCTTTCTCTTATAATACCGGAGAGAAAATGGAGCGCATGAGTGAAGACCAGATCCTCAATAATATTTATAAGAAATACGAAGGCCTTGCTGTTAATATTCTTGCTCCTGTAGTTAAGGGAAGAAAAGGGCATTACCGTGAATTATTTGAACAGATCCGCAAGCAGGGATATGTTAAAGTGCGTATCGATGGAGAAATTCAGGATATCACTGCAAAAATGCAGGTAGACCGCTATAAGATACATGATATTGAAATTGTTGTTGATCGTTTATTGATAGATCCTAAAGATCACAAACGATTAATTGATTCCGTACAGACTGCGATGCGCGTAGGTAAGGGAATTATCAAAATCAGTGATAAAGAAAATAACGTTTCCCACTTCAGCCGTTTTCTGATGTGCCCTACTACGGGAATATCTTATGATGAACCACAGCCGAACAGTTTTTCTTTTAACTCACCTTACGGGGCATGCGAACGCTGCGACGGACTGGGATACATTTTTGTGGTAGATAGGGAGTCGGTAATGCCTAATCCAAAGCTGAGTATCATGAACGGCGGTCTGGCACCACTTGGAGAATACCGGGATATCTGGATGTTCCAGGTGATTAAGGCATTGGCTAAAAAATACAGTTTTTCTCTTTCTACACCAATTGAGAAGCTGAGTGAAGAACATATCGATATGATCCTGAATGGTACGCCTGAGCTGCTTTCTGTAGCTGTGGAATACAATAAATGGAATGTACAAAACTACCAGATCACTTTTGACGGAATCATCAAACTGCTGGAAGAGCAGAATGAGAAAAAAGGCGAGGGTGCTGTGGATGATATGGAAAATTTCCGAAAATTAAAAACCTGCCCTGTTTGTAATGGCGCAAGGTTAAAAAAGGAAAGCCTTCATTTTAAGGTAGATGGCAAAAATATTTTTGAACTGGCTGAGATGGACATTAGCAGTCTTAAAGGCTGGTTCGTTGATGTGGAAAGCCGCTTAAGCGAACGTCAGAATGTTATTGCTAAAGAGATTTTAAAAGAGATCAGAATAAGACTGGGTTTCCTGTCTGATGTAGGCTTGAATTATCTTTCATTAGACCGCACCGCAAGAACGCTTTCTGGCGGTGAAGCACAGCGGATACGCCTGGCTACGCAAATTGGTTCACAGCTGATGAACGTGATGTATATCCTGGATGAGCCGAGTATCGGTTTACACCAGCGCGATAATGAACGTTTGATCGGAGCACTGAAAAACCTGCGCGACCTGGGAAATACAGTATTGGTAGTAGAGCATGATAAAGATATGATCCTGGAAGCGGATTATGTAATTGATGTTGGCCCTGCTGCTGGTTTACACGGCGGACAGATTGTTGCACAGGGGACCCCTTCCCAGATCCTGAAATCAAAAACATTGACTGCTGCTTATCTGAACGGCGAGAAAGAAATTGCTATTCCTAAAAAAAGGAGAAAAGGTAATGGACACAAGCTTTCTATTATTAAAGCCAGCGGACATAACCTGAAAGATGTATCTGTAGATTTTCCATTGGGTAAGTTCATCGCCGTTACCGGTGTTTCGGGCAGTGGGAAGTCCAGTTTAATTACGGAAACCTTATACCCGATTTTAAACCATCACTTTTTCAGGGCTAAAAAACATCCTCTTGCCTATGAGAAGATTAATGGTCTTAAAGAAATTGATAAAGTAATTGAAATTGACCAGGCTCCGATAGGGAGAACACCGAGGTCAAATCCTTCTACTTATACCGGTGTGTTTTCTGACATCAGGAACCTGTACGTACAATTGCCTGAAGCAAAAATACGGGGTTATAAACCAGGACGCTTTTCTTTTAACGTTAAAGGCGGCAGATGTGAAACCTGCCAGGGAGCGGGAATGAAAGTAATTGAAATGAATTTCCTTCCCGATGTTCATGTGCCTTGTGAAGAATGCGGGGGCAGAAGATACAACAGGGAGACCCTGGAAGTTCGTTACCGTGGTAAATCTATCAGTGACGTATTGGATATGAGCATTGAAGATGCCTGTGCCTTTTTTGAAAATATGCCGGTCATTTATCGCAAGATAAAAACATTAAAAGATGTAGGCCTCGGTTATATCACCCTTGGGCAGTCGTCAACTACCTTATCCGGTGGAGAAGCACAACGCGTTAAACTGGCTACCGAGTTATCAAAAAAAGATACCGGCAGGACTTTTTATATTCTGGATGAGCCTACTACTGGCCTGCATTTTGAGGACATCAACGTATTGCTGGGTGTATTGAATGAATTAGTGGACAAAGGAAATACCGTATTGGTAATTGAACATAACCTGGATGTGGTAAAAGTGGCCGACTGGGTCATTGATCTGGGTGAAGAAGGCGGGGCAGGCGGTGGAAGGATTCTTTTTGAAGGTACGCCTGAAGGATTGATCCAGAATCCAATCAGCCTGACCGGAAAGTTTTTAAAAAAGGAAATGGAATAATAGCTTAATTATGCAAAACCTGCTTACTTCAGAACAGATGCGTTCTACAGATGCATTTACAATCAAAAATAAAGGGATAACCTCTATTGCCCTGATGGAATCTGCCTCTATTGCTTTTGCAAAAGCATTTATGGAAGAAGTGAAGGATAAAACAACAGCTATCGCTGTATTATCCGGTAAAGGGAATAATGGAGCTGATGGACTGGCTATTGCAAGATTGCTAAAAGATGCCGGTTATCAGCAGGTATCTGTTTACCTGATTTTGTTCTCTTCCAGGGAAACTGAGGAATACAGAATTAATCTTAACCTGTTAAAATCATCAGGATTAAAACCAATTGATATAAACAGCCCCGGCCAATTGTCAACCTTAAAAGATGAAGTAATCATTGATGCTGTTTTAGGTTCCGGCTTAAATAAAGCCCTGGAAGGTAGTTACCGTGAACTGGCTGAATTGGTTAACGCGTTAAACCGTAAGGTAATTGCGGTAGATGTACCTACAGGCTTTCCCACAGAAGGAATAATCAATGAAGACAACGTTTATTTAAAGGCAGATCTGGTGATCTGTTTTCAGCGTCCTAAGATTAACTTTTTCTTTCCTGAATCTGCTGCAGCATTAACCCGCTTTCAGGTAGTAGAGATCGGTTTGGATGAAGAGTTTATACAGGGGCTTGATTCTCCCTATCAGCTGATTGATGCCTCTGCTATAACTGATCTGATCAAACCAAGAAAGTCTTTTAGCCATAAAGGTACTTATGGTCATGCACTGATTGTTGCAGGTCAGGAAGATACGATGGGAGCAGCTTTGCTGGCTTCCAGGGCATGTTTGCATGGAGGAGCAGGGTTAACAACAGTTTCCATACCTGAAAGTGGCTTAACCGCACTCAATGCTGCTCTGCCGGAAGTGATGTACATCAGCAGGAATAAGTTAGCTGAACTTAAAAAATTCAGTGCTGTTGCGGTAGGTCCCGGTTTGGGTACAGCTGATGAAAGCGTCAATCTTTTACAGCATCTCCTTCAATTCAAAGTGCCTTTGATTATAGATGCAGATGCGTTGAATATTTTGGCCAAATATCAGGAATTATTACAACAGGTAACTGAAGGATCTGTGCTTACACCACATATGAAAGAATTTGATCATTTATTTGGCACCCATTCTTCCTGGTGGGAGCGCCTGCAAACGGCCAGAAAAAAAGCTGTTGAAATTAAATGTGTGATCATACTCAAAAACCAATATACCTTTACTATCGATCAGAACGGTAAGGTGACCATCAATTCTACGGGTAATCCTGCGATGGCGCAGGGTGGGATGGGAGATACACTGACCGGATTAGTTTCTTCTTTTCTGGCACAGCATTATACCGCTCATCAAGCCGCTTATATTGCCTGTTATTTACATGGGAAGGCCGGAGATGAACTTGCAATTGAGCGTGTAAGTGTAACGGCCTCACAGTTAGGAGACCAGATACCGGTAACGCTAAAAGGATTAATTAAATAGTCACGCCACCCAGAACTACCATTTTTTCCATAGTTGGGTTAACACTTCCGCCGCGTTTTTCAAGCGTTACGGCAAATGCCTGTGCATTTCCTATTTCTTTCATCGTCACTAATAATTTCTTAGGCTGCGACTGTGCATCGAAAACACCCAGGTCTACTGGTTTCCCGTTCACCATTGCCCAAAGCTGATATTGATGATCGGCATCATTTTCTGGCAGTGCCATTTTAGTATTGTCCAGCACAACATGGTGTCCGGCTTTATGCCAGTATACCACAAGATTAGCTTTTGGTGAGATTTTAGTGCCTGATAATTTAACCGGAGTCCAGGTTGGATCGGAAGAAATAGCGGCAATTTTTTGAAGATCTTTATTTTCATCAGTGATATAACTGACCGTTGAAGCAAATTTCTGTTTATCTAAACTTAAAGATGCGATTTGCTGATTGGCTAAAGTTAAGCTGGAGTGTGCAGAATAGAGTGCTCCGGTGCTAATGACCAGCAGTGCGATACAGGCTACCAATGCAAATCTGAGCGACCTGATAGTTGATGCCGAGTTATCGTTATATAAAGGAACTATTTTAGCCTCTGGTTTTTCTTTAGCAGTTGTATTGGTTGTTGCAGGAGTTATTCTTTCAAAAATTTGTTTTTCTAAACCTGAGGTAGGTTGAATGGCATGGCTAAGAGCGTAATGTTCCATAGCAATCTCAATGGCAGTAATTTCCTCTTTTATTTCCGGATACTTAGCTGCCATTTCCTCTACCTCTAGTTGTTCCAAGGCATTTAATTGCCCTAAAACGTAAAGTTCAAGTATGCCTGTTTCGATATATGCTTTTGCTTCTTCCACCTAATTAAAATGCTTTCTTAATTCCATAATAGCCATCCTTATTCTGGTTTTCACCGTACCGAGGGGTAAATTCAGTTCTTCTGCAGCCTCAACGTGCGTATATCCTTTGAAATATACCATGTTTAACACATCATTGAATTCTGGTTTAAGGGCAGTAACTAAATCTCTTAAACCCAATGTATCAGCATTAAAGGTTAGCCTTTTTTGTGAGTCAATGAAATCTACGTTATTTTCGATGTCTTGGTTTTTGCTGGAATTTCGGAAATCTTTGGAGCGAATTTTATCAATAGCCAAATTACGGGCAACATTGATCATCCAGGTGAATAAACGGCCTTTACTGCTATCGTAGTTCTCTGCAGAGTTCCATATCTTAATGAAAGTTTCCTGCAGCAGGTCTTCAGCTACTTCTGAGTGTTGTACGATTCTTGAAATTACGCCCAACAGTGCACCCGAATACATATCGTATAATGCCTGTATAGCAATAGTCTCCTGACCTTTCAGTGCACGCACCAGGTCTTCTTCTGATAAAGATATTTTTTTAGTCGCTGCCAATGTTGCTAATATACATATTGTGTAACAAGTTCAAACATTTTTTTGTTTACACTTGAAATTGATTAGAAATCAAATAAATGTTTTTCAGCATGGTATGATGAACGGACTAAAGGGCCGCTTTCCACATATCTTAAACCTTTTGCCAATCCAATTTCTTTGTATTTGGCAAATTGATCAGGATGGATCCAGTCCACTACAGGATGGTGGTTGCGTGTTGGCTGTAAATACTGGCCTAAAGTAAGGATATGAACGCCATTGGCTACCAGATCGTCCATTGCTTCGAGTACATCATCTTCAGTTTCACCTAACCCGAGCATAATGCCGGTTTTGGTTCTCAGCCCGAACTCTGAAATTCTTTTCAGTGCTTCCAGACTTCTGTCATATTTTGCCTGTACCCTTACCTGTTTAGTTAAACGGCGAACAGTTTCAATATTGTGTGACATCACTTCAGGTCTTTCTTCCAGTACGCGGTAAAGGTTATCCCATATGCCCCTGAAATCAGGGATGAGTGTTTCCAGTGTAGTACCCGGACTTTCCCTGCGAATAGCCTGTAAGGTTTCTGCCCAGATGATCGACCCACCATCTTTCAAATCATCACGGTCTACCGAAGTGATCACGCAATGTTTTACCTGCATCAACTTTACCGAATTAGCTATACGGTTAGGTTCATCCAGATCTACGGCTTTTGGCCTGCCGGTAGCAACCGCACAAAATGAGCAGGAGCGGGTGCAGATATTACCCAGGATCATGAAGGTTGCGGTACCAGATCCCCAGCATTCACCCATATTAGGGCAATTACCACTTTCACAAATAGTATGCAATTTATGGGTATCCACCAGGCTGCGCACTTGTGCATACTCTTTACCTACAGGAAGCTTAACTCTAAGCCAGTCTGGTTTACGGTTTACTGTGTTAGCTGAAACAACCGGAAGTTCGATCATGGAACAAAGTTAAGCAATAGGTTTCAATTGTTGCAAACATGAAATGTATGTAAGGTGTAATGTTACCATTAAAACGAAACACCTTTCTGTAGAGTGAGAAATTAATATGGCCTAAAAACAGCAGGATCTGCTGTGCAGCGGATTGCAGGAAGCTTGCAGGATAAAAAATTAATACCAATCTTAGCTTAAATATTTATAAAATGGCAACTTCAAAAATAACTTATAACGGTGGGCTGAGGACCAGCTCTGTACATGAAAGGTCTGGTGATGAAATCATTACTGATGCACCTGTAGATAATAAAGGCAAGGGCGAAGCTTTTTCTCCAACAGATCTGCTGGCTACTTCTTTAGGAAATTGTATGCTTACCACCATCGGTATTGCCGGTGATGAGCACGGATTTGATATTACGGGGGCAACTTGTGAAATCACAAAAATTATGGCCGCAAATCCAAGAAAGGTAGAAGAAATTATCGCAGTCCTGCATTTTCCATCCAATAATTATTCGGACAAGGATAAAAAGATGATAGAGAAAGCCGCAAATACCTGTCCGGTAATTTACAGCCTTCATCCTGATCTTAAGAAAACCGTTTCTTTTAATTATTAATCACTTCCGCCACTTCATCAGCTGAAATGTCACTATGTGAGGCATCCAGCACGCAGCTTCCGTCTTTAATCAGGAGGATCTGTGGGGATTCATGATGAACCTGAAACGTTTCGGCTATCTGTGCAGATATTGCACGGTGGCTGATCAGGTCAAGGAAAAAAAGGTTTGTACCCTCGGGGATGACTTCCCAGTCCAGTTCAAAGCGTTTTTTCGCCATCATACTTACTGAGCAGCGGGTGCTGTGTTTAAATATTAAACTATAACCCGCTGTTGATTTGATATCGCTGATCTGATTGAGATCAGTAATGTTCGTCCACTTTATCATTGTCTTAATTTTTTTTAAGATCGCTTACTTCCTCCGGCTGCCTTTTGGATACGAACTGTATGCAGGGCAGATGCGGGATCCGCAGCTCTCTAAAACTGTCATTGCAAAAAATACACCAAGCAATATTAATGCTACTTTTTTCATCTGCTTATTATTTGTTTTTGATCTTTAAACCACTATACTGATTAACTACTTACGTTAAAAGCTGATCATGATTTCATTAAAATAGATTTCTTTTTGCTAATCTACGTTATTTAAGAAAAAAAACAAACCAGAGATTATACGGTTGCCAATAAATGAGCCATTTTTATAGCTGTTATCGCTGCTTCATCTCCTTTATTTCCATGTATCCCGCCCGATCTGTCCAGCGCCTGCTGTAAATCATTGGTGGTTAATACGCCAAAAATAACCGGTTTACTGTATTTAATGCCAACCTGGGTTACTCCGTTTGCTACTGCATCACAGATGAAATCAAAATGTTTGGTATCTCCCTGGATCACGCATCCTAAGCAGATTACGGCATCGAGTTCGGCATGTTTCTTTAAAAGAATTTCTGCTGCGCCTGTTAATTCAAAACTTCCCGGTACAGCAACAGAAAGAATGTTCTCTGCGATCACGCCATGTTTTAATAAGGTTTCCAATGCCCCTTTATACAGGCTGCCTGTTACGTCGGCGTTCCATTCTGCAACGGCGATAGCAATTTTATAAGCGCTCCCATCAGGAACTGTAGTATGTGAAAAATCAGAAAGATTCTTTAATTGTGTTGCCATGGCTCAAAGATAAGTAATAGGAATAAAAAAAGACCCGCATAAAATGCAGGTCTTTGTCAAAATATATATTGGGCTATCTATTTTCCCTGTAATGCCGTTGCGCGTGCGATATACTCATCTATCATCGCAGCTTCCTGACTTGAAGGGAATTCCGTTTTGATTTTAGTATAAGCATCTTCAGCTGATTTATAGTCTTTTTGTGTCTCGTAAACCAGTCCCAGTTTTTTCAGGAACATTGGAGAAGTAAACTTATTGCTGGATTTATCAGCTGCTTTTTTGTAGTAAGTGATCGCCTGGCTGTAATCTTTCAATTCACTGTAAGCATCGCCTAACATACCTAAGGCTAAAGGATCTGCAACAGGGCTTCCGGTTTCAGAATATTTACCCAATACTTCAATTGCTTTTTTGTATTCGCCTTTACGCAGGTAAATACCTCCAAGGTACAGGTTAGCCAGGTTAGCTGATTTTGTATTGTTGTACTCATCGGCAATTTTTTCAAACCCAGGGTAACCTGAATCGCCATTAATAGCTTTATTTGACAGCGAGTCTACACCAACGTATTGTTCTGCTTTGTACATTTTTGAGGAAGCTTCTTCAGCTCTGCCTTTTAAATATACATTCTGGTACCAAAAATAGATAAGTACTAAAACGACTACTGCACCGGCAATGAATAAAAGGCTTTTAGAGTTTTCTTCTAAAAAGGAACCCTTTCTAACATTATGATTTACTTCTTTTTCTGTTGTAGACATTATTTAATAAAAATTAAGGATTGCAAAAATACATTTTTCGGTCAAAGTATCAACCTCTTTTTTCAGTATTTAACTAAAGTTTTATTCAGCCGGTCAATTTCGAACCACCTGAATGTGATAGGGATAGCCCGGAGCCATAAACAAATCTGCCGATCGCGTTATTTTAACAAAGCTAAACGGTAACTTTGACAGATAATACTATGTGGTTAAAAAATATTACTCTGCTCAACTTCAAAAATTATTCTGATGCTGATTTGCGCTTTTCTAAAACCGTAAATGCATTTGTAGGGAATAATGGTGCCGGGAAAACCAACCTGCTGGATGCGATCCATTACCTGTGCCTCTGCAAGAGTTATTTCAATCCGATTGATAGTCAGCAGATCAAAACTGAAGAAGAACTTTTCCTGATACAGGGAGATTTTGACCGGCAGGAGAAAAATGAAAAGATTACCTGCGGGGTAAGGAAAAATCAGAAAAAACAATTTAAAAGAAATAAAAAGGATTACGATAAGCTTGCCCATCACATTGGCCTTTTCCCATTGGTAATGATCTCTCCCTATGATGTGACCATTATTATGGATGGAAGTGAGGAGCGGCGCAGGTTTATGGACAATGTGATTTCACAAACGGATGCCCAGTACCTGGATGAACTGATGCTGTATAACAGACATCTGCTCAACAGGAATGCGCTGCTGAAACAGATTGCCCTTACACGGCGTTATGATCCTGCATTGCTGGAAATATTTGATGAACAACTGGTGAGTTCCGGGGAGAAGATCTTTGAGAAACGCAAACAGTTTATGCTGGATTATATCCAGCTGTTTAATAAATATTATCAGTATCTTACAGAAGATGCCGAACAGGTAAGCCTCACTTATCAGTCGCAGCTCAATGATACTGCATTTGATAAGTTATTGCTGCAGTCTGTAGAAAAAGATAAAATTCTCGAAAGAACCACGATGGGTATCCATAAGGATGACCTGATCTTTAATATCAGTGATATGCCATTGAAGAAGTTTGGTTCGCAGGGACAGCAGAAATCTTTTCTAATTGCATTGAAATTGGCACAGTATGCTTACGTTGAAAAATATAAAGGTTTTAAACCACTGTTACTCCTGGATGATATTTTTGATAAACTGGATAACCACAGGATGTTTAAACTGATGGAAATGGTTTCACACCATGATTTTGGCCAGATCTTTATTACCGATACAGGAAAAGAAAGAGTAGTAAATATTTTTAATCAGATCAAAGTTCCGGTAACTTTGTTTGAGGTGACTAACGGAACCATACAACATGCGTAAACCTAATGATATGACCATGAAGGATGCCATCACCAAGATGCTGTCCGTTTACCGTTTAAAAGGAAAGTTTGATGAAACTGGTGTGGTAGCGATGTGGCCTGAAATTATGGGCACCGCTATTGGAAACAGGACCACGCAGATCTATATTGCGCATAAGAAACTCTTTGTAAGGATAGAATCTTCAGTGATTAAAAATGAGCTCTTAATGGTAAGAACCGGCATCATCCAGAAATTGAATGAACGTGCCGGTTCCGAAGTTATTACAGAAATTGTATTCCTTTAAGGTTAGCTTTTTCCGCCGCCAAAAATTTTGCTGATTACCCAGATAATTAGTGCAAGTACAACAACTACCACAATTATTCCAGACCAAACGCCGGCCTTGAAAATGCCCTCGATCATTGAACAACTGGATAAAGTTGTCGCTAAGAGTGCAATAATAGCTAATGGGAAATTTTTTTTGATAGTGTTCATGATAGTTTGATTTATTTTATTTGAACACAACAACAGATTGGTAGAATGGTTTGCCCCGGTAGTCCCAATTTTATTTTCCGTTCACTTTAAGCAATTCAATTTCAAAAACAAGGGTACTGTAAGGAGGAATATCCTGTCCCGCACCACGTTCGCCATAAGCTAAGTTGTAAGGAATGAAAAACTTGTATTTTGCACCTGGAGACATTAGCTGCATACCTTCCGTCCAGCCTGGTATTACCCTATCCAGGGATAAAGAAAGTGGCTCGTTCCTGTCGTAAGAGCTGTCAAATTGTTTTCCGCTTAACAGCATACCTTTATAATTTACCAGTACTGTATCTGTAACTGCTGGTTTAGGGCCGCTGCCCGGTGTGATTACCAGATATTGTAAGCCGCTTGCTGTGGTTTTTACACCCGGGTTCTTTTTGTTATTCTCTAAAAAGTTTTTTCCTTCTGCAATGTTGGCGGAGAATTTAGACTGACTTACTGTTTTGAACAGGCTTTCTATTGCTTTCTGTGAAGCTTCCTGGCTCATTAAAGGAGGATTACCGGCGAAAGCATCTTTTAATCCCTTCACCATCAATTCATAATTTAATGTTTTTAAACCGCTGCCTTTTAAACTTGAAGCCATTGATAAACCGAAAGCGTAACTCGCCGAGTCCAGCAGATTTGTTGGTTTTAAGGTTGAAGAGGTAGCTTTAGTACTTTTTTTTACTGCTGGTTTGTGTTTTGTTTGTGCAACTGCTGCATAACCGCAAAGGGGGATCAGTACGGTGATCAATAATTTCTTCATGAATGTAATTGGTTGTAAAGGTTGTGACAAAAAATAAGCACCCTTTTGGGGGGTGCTTATCATATAATGAGGTTAAGGGGACTAAAAACGTTCAGCCGCAGTAAAGAAGAAATCGCCTTCAATTGCTGCATTTTCATCAGAATCAGATCCGTGAACTGCATTAGCCTCGATAGAGTTTGCATATTTGTTACGGATAGTACCTTCTGCTGCATCGGCAGGGTTGGTAGCACCGATTAATTTTCTGAAATCTTCGATTGCATTGTCTTTTTCTAAAATCGCTGCTACGATAGGTCCTGAAGACATAAAAGTAACCAGGTCAGTATAAAAAGGACGTCCTTTGTGAACTTCGTAAAATTTACCAGCAGTTTCTTCTGTTAGTTTAGTGTATTTTAAAGCAATGATTTTAAAACCAGCAGCAGTAATGTCATTGATGATAGCACCGATATGTCCGTTTGCTACTGCATCTGGCTTAATCATTGTAAATGTTCTATTTGTACTCATTTTTTTTGTTTATTTGTTTTGCAAAACTACATTTTATACTGATAATTTTAAACATCAAATATAAAGGAATCATTTATTCATTAAATTATTAGCTTTGCAGCGAATATGCTATCCCTTTCCGAACTTAAGTCACTGCTGGCTACGCCACAGAAAATTGTAATTACTACACATCACAAACCTGATGGAGATGCTATGGGCTCATCTTTGGGTTTATATGCTTATTTAATTCAGCAGGGTCACCATGTAAAAGTGATTACACCCACAGATTATCCCTATTTTTTGCATTGGCTGCCAAACAACAGCGATGTAATGATCTATACAGAACAAAAGGAAGAGGCCGAACAGCTGGTTGCTGATGCGGCACTTGTTTTTTGTCTCGACTTTAACACTTTATCCCGTATCAATGAGCTGGGTGAGGTGATACGTAATGCCTCTGCTTTTAAGATCATGATCGATCATCACCTTGATCCGGAAGATTTTGATGATTACAGGCACTGGAGTATCAATGCCTGTGCTGCTGCGCAGCTGGTTTATGATTTTATTGTCAATGAACTGGATGACGCCGATAAGGTTAATAAAGATGTAGCTACCTGTTTATATACAGGTATCATGACTGATTCAGGATCTTTCAGATTTGCTTCTGCCGGTTCGGCAGTGTACCGTATTGGTGCCGACTTGATCGATGCAGGTGCGGAGCACTGGCGCATCCATCAGCTGGTATACGATAATGCTTCAGAAAACCGTTTACGTTTCTTAGGGAATTGTTTAACAAATAAGCTGGAGATTGTAAGGGAATTGAATACGGCAATTATTTCGGTGACTGCTGAGGAGTTGAAACGTTTTGATATCATCACCGGTGATACAGAAGGAATTGTAAATTATGCACTTTCTATCAACGGTATAAAATTAGCTGCTTTTATCATTGAAAGAACTGATAAAGTTAAATTATCTTTGCGGTCGACCGGTGATTTCCCGGCAAACGAAATTTGTAAGAAATACTTTAATGGCGGTGGACACAGAAATGCGGCCGGTGGTTATTCAGATAGAAACCTGGAGGATACCATCAGTTATTTTAAATCCATTTTGCCGGAATATAAAACACAATTATTGCAATAAGGGGGATTTTGGTAGCTATTACCTATCTTCACGGCTAATTATTTAGGGACAGCGTAAAAAAATCACCAAATATATAATAAATATATAATAAACGAGAACAATAAATTTGAAATGAAACATGGGCTAATTTCATTATCATTAAAAAAAACAATTAACATTCAAATGAAACCTGCATAGCTTACAGCTTACCTTGAAAATGATAAGTAAGCTGGATGCAAGCTTCATAACCATCAAAAAACAATAAGTTAAAATGAAAAAAACATTAGTAATTCTTTTTGCAGCTTCACTTGGTTTAGCGGCTTGTAACAACTTCAAAAAAGGTCCGGGAGGCATTATGTACCAGATCATTAAAACTGAAGGAAAACCTAAGATCGTTGAAGGTGATATCATCAAAATCAATGCGGTTCAAAAAACTGAGAAAGATTCAGTAACCAGCAGTACTTATGACATTCAGCAGCCAGCTGTATTCCCTGTTTCTAAAAAACAATGGGCAGGTGATATTTCTGATGCTTTGCAATTATTGGCTGAAGGTGACAGTGCTACTTTCAAGATCAATCTGGATTCAATGGCTAAATATTCAAAACAAGCTAAACCTGTTACCCAGAAAGATAAATACATTATTTTCACTGTGAAAATTGAGAAAGTAATGCATAAAGAAGCTGGTGAAGCTGACTCTACTTTCCAGAGAAAAGCAACTGATTTCTTCAAAAAAGATTTCCAGGCTACTGTAGCTAAACATAAAGCAGCAGAAGCAGGAAAAATCAAGAATTTTATTGAAGATAAAAAACTGAAAGTACAAACTACAGCTTCAGGTTTGCAATATGTGATCACTGCTCCTGGTGATGCACAAAGAGCTACACCTACTGATACCATCATGATCAATTACACAGGTAAATTGCTGACTAAAAAATCTGACGGTAAAGAAAACATCTTCGATACAAGTGTATTAACAGTAGCTAAAGAATCAGGTAAATTTAACCCGATGGCCCAATATGGTCCTCGTCCATTTACTTTAGGAAGAGCAATTCCAGGATTTGACGAAGGTATCCAGTTAATTGGAAAAGGCGGAAAGATCACTTTGATCATCCCTTCTAAATTAGGATATGGTGAAGGTGGTATGCCTCAGGGTGGTATCACTCCATTCTCTCCTTTGGCTTTTGATGTAGAAATTACTGATATTAAAAAAGCTAAACCAGGTGCAGTTCCTGCTGCAGCACCAGTAATGACTCCTCCTTCAGCTCCAACAAAATAGTTTTAAGCTAATGATAGTTATCAGCCCTGTCCGAATTTCGGACAGGGTTTTTTTGTAACTTTGTTTTATGCTTTTAACCGATACCCACACGCATTTGTATTATGAAACAGATGAAGAAAAACAGGCATTACTCTTTCAGCGTTGTTTTGAAAACAGCGTAACCCGTTTATTTTTGCCAAACGTTGATCTTTCTTCGATTGCAAAAATTGATGAGCTGGTCAGGAAGTACCCTGAGAATTGTTTTGCCATGGCAGGACTGCACCCCTGTGATGTAAAAGAAGATTATGCGCAGGTTCTGGCTGAGATCTATCAAAGTATGGAAGGTAAGAAGATCTACGCAATTGGAGAGATCGGTATAGACCTCCACTGGGATAAAACTACTTTAGCTATACAGCAGACTGCTTTCCGTGAACAGATTAAATGGGCCAAGGCGATGAAATTGCCTATCGTGATCCATTGCCGTGAAGCCTTCGATCAAGTTTTCGAAGTTCTGGAGGCAGAAAAGGGAGATGACCTGCGAGGAATTATGCATTGTTTTACCGGGAATCTGGAACAGGCAAAAAAAACAATTGAACTTGGATTTTACCTGGGGATTGGCGGTGTGGTGACCTATAAAAAAGCAGGCTTGGATGAGGTACTGATGCATATTCCGCTGGAACATATTGTGCTGGAAACTGACTCTCCTTTTCTGGCACCGGTTCCCTACAGGGGCAAACCCAATGAAAGCAGTTATCTGGTTCATATTGCGCAGCGTGTAGCTGATATTTATAATTTATCCATCGAAGAAGTGGCGGAGATTACTACAGCAAATTCTGTCGACATATTTAACGTCTGATCATTCATGACAAAAATTTTGATTATTTATACAGGCGGAACCATAGGAATGGTTAACGATCCTTTAACAGGTGCGCTGATACCATTCGATTTTAAACAGATCAGGCAGAATGTACCGGAGCTAACCCGTCTGAATTATCACCTGGATGTACATTCATTTGATCCTATCCTGGATTCTTCCAATATGAACCCTATCATCTGGGCAGAGCTGGCCGGTATCATAGAACGTACCTATCATGAATATGATGGTTTCGTTATTCTCCACGGTTCAGATACCATGGCTTATACGGCTTCTGCTTTAAGTTTTATGCTGAAGAACCTGGCTAAGCCGGTGGTGCTAACGGGGTCGCAGCTGCCGATAGGAGAAATCAGAACTGATGCAAAAGAAAACCTGATTACTGCACTCGAAATTGTGGCCACTAAAAACAATGGTTTAGCGATGGTTCCTGAAGTATGTATTTATTTTGATTACCAGTTATTCCGCGGCAACAGGGCCATTAAATACAATTCAGAAAAATTTGAAGCTTTTCAATCGCCCAATTACCATATTCTGGCAGAAGCGGGAGTGAACTTGTCTTTTTATGGCAATTATATCCATCATCATCCAAAAGGAGCTTTTCAGGTGCAGTCTGATTTCAATCCCAATATAGGCGTACTGAAATTGTATCCGGGCATTACCCCGCAGGCTGTTCAGGCCATTACCCGGTCGTCTGTAGATGCCATCGTACTGGAAACTTTTGGGTCGGGCAATACCACTACTGCACCCTGGTTTATTCAAAGTTTACAGGAGGCGCTGGATCAGCAGAAGCTGATTATAGATATTTCACAATGTCAGGGCGGATCAGTAGAGCTGGGCAAATATGAAACCAGTAAAAAGTTGCAGCAGATGGGTATCATTAGTGGTTTCGATATGACATTTGAAGCAACAGTCACTAAGCTGATGTACTTAATGGGCCAGCGTTACAGCAATGTTGAAATCGCGGCATTAATGGAACAATCCTTACGCGGAGAGTTGACCCATTAAAGTAATCCTTCTGTAATTTGAAAAGTTAAAACAGGAGTTAAGCGATAATTACCTTATTTTTGAAGATAGAGCGTATGAGCTTAAGTATTAAATAACAAGATTTACCCATGAAGATAGAGCAAATTTATACAGGTTGTCTGGCTGAAGCAGCTTACTATATCGAAAGTAATGGTGAGGCTGCAATTATTGACCCGCTTCGTGAAGTTCAGCCTTATTTAAAAAAAGCTAAACTGGCAGGAGCAACAATCAAATATATTTTTGAGACGCATTTTCATGCCGATTTTGTTTCTGGTCACGTAGACCTGGCACAGCAATCAGGCGCAAAGATCATTTACGGGCCAACAGCGAAGACAACTTTCGCCTCTTATATTGCCAAAGATGGCGAAACCTTTAAAATAGGCGATTTAACTGTCACTGCGTTGCATACACCCGGCCATACTCTGGAATCTACTACTTATCTGCTGAGTGATAAAGACGGAAAACCTTACTGTATCTTTAGTGGTGATACGTTATTTATTGGTGATGTAGGAAGGCCGGACCTGGTACAAAAAGGAGCACAGTCTATGGAAGATATGGCAGGTACGCTGTATGATTCCCTGCAATCTAAAATTCTTTCTTTGCCGGATGATGTGCTGGTTTATCCGGCCCATGGTGCCGGGTCTGCCTGTGGTAAACACATGAGCAAAGAAACCTTTGATACTTTAGGACACCAGAAAGAAGTCAATTATGCTTTAAAAGCAGTTGATAAAAACGACTTTATTAAACAAGTGACCAGCGGAATGCTGCCTCCTCCTCAATATTTTGCAAAGAATGCATTTATCAATAAACATGGTTATGAAAGTTTTGCTGCCGTACAAAAAAAAGGGTTAATTCCAATGGACCCTGCAGATTTTGAAGCCACAGTTAATCATATGGGTGCTTTGATCCTGGATACCAGGGATGCCCAGGATTTTGCAAAAGGCTTTATTCCTTCATCCATTAACATTGGGCTTAACGGACAATTTGCCCCATGGGTAGGCGCTTTGATCACCGATCTGAAACAGCCGCTGCTTTTAATTGTAGAAGATGGAATGGCAGAAGAAGCCATTACGCGTTTGGCAAGGGTAGGCTATGATGAAACGATCGGTTATCTGGAAGGCGGAATTGCCGCGTGGATAACAGCCGGTAAAGATATAGAGACGATCACTTCTATTCCTGTTAGTGAGTTTGAAAAGATCCTGAATGCCGATCCTCAGGTAAAAGTGCTGGACGTCCGTAAGACAGGGGAATATGAAACCGGTCACCTTGAAGTTGCAGCTACACGTCCACTTGATTATATCAACGACTGGACAAATGAAATAGATCCTGCCGGAACTTATTATGTGCATTGTGCAGGAGGATACCGCTCGATGGTTGCTGCTTCTATTCTTAAAGCAAGAGGAGTAGAACATGTAATTGATATTGCAGGGGGGTATGCTGCTATAAAATCAACAGATTTAAAACAAACCGACTTTACTGTCACCTCGAAAGAATTAATACGCTGATCCTAATGGAAGAATACGATGTACTCATTGTAGGTGCCGGCCCTATAGGGATGGCTTGTGGTATAGAAGCCCAGAAAGCCGGACTTACTTATATTATTGTAGATAAGGGTGCACTGGTAAATAGCTTATACAATTATCCTGTTTTCATGACTTTCTTCTCTACTTCCCAGAAGCTGGAAATAGGAGGGATTCCCTTTGTGAGCATTAATCCTAAACCGAACAGAAATGAAGCGATAGAATACTATCGCCGGGTGGCAGAGAAGTTTGATTTAAAGATCAATCTTTTTGAAAGGGTGGAAGATGTGAAGAAGGTAGCCAAAGATCATTTTGAGGTAACGACTTCTAAAAGGAACTATAAAGTAAAAAATGTAGTAATTTCTACAGGTTTTTATGATGTGCCTATTCTGATGAACGTTCCCGGAGAAGAGTTGCCTAAAGTAACCCATTATTATAAAGATCCGCATTTGTATGCTTTTCAAAATGTAGTGGTCACCGGAGCAAATAATTCAGGTGTGGATGCCGCGCTGGAAACTTACCGTAAGGGGGCGAAGGTTACGATGGTAATTCGCGGTGCTGAACTGGGGCCTCATGTAAAATACTGGGTACGCCCGGATATTGAAAACCGGATTAAGGAAGGAAGTATTACGGCCTATTTTAATTCGGAGATAGTTGCTATAGAGAAGGACAGCGTGACCATCAAAACCCCTGACAGTACGTTTACGATAGCTAATGATTTTGTAATTGCCATGACAGGCTACCGGCCTGATTTTGATATGCTGAAAAAATTAGGCGTAAACCTGGCCGCTGATCCGTCCGATCTTCCTGCCTATGATCAGGAAACGATGGAAACGAACCAGTCGGGATTGTACCTGGCAGGTGTAGTTTGCGGTGGCATGGATACACATAAATGGTTCATTGAGAACTCCAGGGTACATGCAGAACAGATTTTTAAACATATTGCTGCACAGCATTAAGATGAATTTAATTTTAAACTTTTATTAAAGCCTGCTTTTAGCCGAATTTAATTAAGTTTGCACACAAATTTTAACACCTGAATGCCAGGAATAGATCAGATTAAGAAACCCATAGCCGCAGATATAGAAGTATTTGAAGAAAAATTCAAAGCTTCAATGCATAGTGATGCACCATTGCTGGATCGTATCACCCACTATATTGTAAAAAGAAAGGGTAAGCAGATCAGACCGATGTTTGTCTTTTTTGCTGCCAAACTTTGCGGGGGAATTATTGAATCTACCCACCGTGGTGCTGCCCTGGTAGAACTATTGCATACCGCTACCCTTGTTCACGACGATGTAGTGGATAATGCTTATGAGCGCAGGGGATTTTTCTCTATCAATGCTTTATGGAAAAATAAGATTGCTGTGCTGGTTGGTGATTACCTGCTGGCCAAAGGGCTGCTGCTTTCTGTAAATAATAATGAATTCCGTTTGCTGCAAATTGTTTCTGAAGCCGTGAAACAGATGAGTGAAGGAGAGTTGCTGCAGATAGAAAAAGTAAGGAGAATGGATATCGGGGAGGCTTTATATTTTGATGTCATTCGCCAGAAAACCGCTTCTTTAATTGCTTCCTGCTGTGCCTGTGGTGCAGCTTCAGCCGGTGCTGATGAGGAGACTGTAGAAAAAATGCGCCTGTTCGGTGAAAAAGTAGGTATCGCTTTTCAGATTAAGGATGATACCTTTGACTTTGGTACCGATGATGTAGGTAAACCTTTGGGGATAGATATTAAAGAAAAGAAAGTTACCCTTCCACTAATCTATGCTTTAAACCTGGCCGATAAGGCAGAAAAAAAGAAGATGATCAACCTTGTCAAAAACCACAATGACGAACCTGCCAAAATTCAGCAGATCATTGATTTTGTGAACAGTAAAGATGGTGTACATTACGCCAATCAGAAGATGTCTCAATATCAGCAGGAGGCATTTGATATCTTATATACTTTTGAAGAAAGTGAAGCCAGAACGGGGCTTGAACAGCTGGTTCGGTATACCACAGAGAGAAAAAAGTAATTATTTCTTTTTTTGAAGCTAATATTTCGATATATTTTCAGAAAATATCGCTCATGAAGACTCTTTTCTCTTTTTTGCTCACCCTAGTGGGTGTCTCTGCCTACGCACAGGATAACTTTAGTGCCGCTTTTACTCAAATCAATACCGATGTACAGCAGCACTCCAAAGCTTACAGCACACTAAAAGCAGCCACAGAAAATATTGGTCATCGTTTAACAGGTTCTCCAAATGGAGCCAAAGCAGAAGCTTATGCTTTTAGCCTGTTGAAGTCCTATGGTTATGAGGTCCGTTATCAGCCTTTTGAAGTAGAGAGCTGGAGCCGCCTGACCAATGAAACTAAGATTGGGGATACAGAAAGCAGTTTAAAAACGGTGAAGTCAGTTGCCCTGGCCTATTCACCTGTTAAATCATCTGTTACTGCCGCACTGGTGGACATGGGAAATGGTCTGGAGGAAGATTACGTAAAAGATACGGCAAAGGTAAAAGGTAAAATTGCACTGGTTTATTTAGGTGTACTGCCTGGTTCTGCACCAGGAACGCCCGGCCTTCACCGTTCAGAAAAAACGGCTATCGCTATTAAACATGGTGCTGCGGGTATCATCATTATCAACGGGGTAAAGGGTGGCGTGCTGCTTACAGGAACAGCTTCTGTGAATGGCAAGCTGATCACCATCCCGGCGGTTTGTATCGGCCTGGAGGATGGAATGCAGCTTAAAGAATTGCTGTTAACAAAACCTCAATATGCCAGTCTGAACATGACCAACTTTTCTGGTCTGATCAAAGCAAGAAATGTGATCGCTACTTTAAAAGGCAATTCGCTTCCTGAAGAGAAGATTGTTATTGGCGGCCATTTAGATAGCTGGGACCTTGCTACCGGAGCGATAGACAATGGAATAGGGTCTTTTGCCGTTATAGATATGGCAAGATCATTTAAAGCGTTGAACTTAAAAACAAAACGCACAGTGGAGTTTGTGCTGTTTATGGGAGAAGAGGAAGGATTACTGGGTTCTGCGGCTTATATCGCAGCAGCAAAAAAACATAACGAACTGGATAAAGTGAAATTTATGCTCAATTATGATATGGTTAATGACCCTAAAGGATTTTCAACCAGTCGTGAGGAGATGAAGGAATTATTTACAAGCTGGGGAAGCCAGATCACACCTATAGATACAGGATTTAAAAATCTTTTTTCTGCAGCAGCAGGTTTACATAGCGACCATCAGTCATTTATGCTGGAAGGCATACCTGTAGGTACAGGAACAGGTGGAGAACTTCCTAACCATTCCGGACAATTTTATCATTCTGACGGGGACAAATTTAGTTTGGTGGATGAACAGCAGTTAAAAAATACGGTTCGCTATAGTGCAATGCTGCTTTATGCGCTGGCTAATACACCGGTTATCCCTGTCAGTAAACAATCTGATGAAGAGCTAAAAGCTTTTTTGATCGCTCACCAACTGGAATTGCCTTTAAGGATTGCCGGAGAATGGCGATGGAACAATTAAAGAAAATCAGGTCATTACAGATTTTCATCTATATTTATCACGATATAAAAATATTTCAGCTGCATAATGCGTAATATCAATATAAAAGAACTGGCGAAATCGCTTAATTTATCTACTTCAACTGTCTCCAGGGCTTTCCGGGACAATAGTGATATCAGCAAGGAGACCAAAGACAAAATATTGGCTGCTGCGAAAGAGTTGAATTATCAGCCCAACCATTACGCCAGTAACCTAAGAGAGCAACGGAGTAAGACCATTGCGGTAATTGTTCCTGAACTGGGTAATAATTTCTTTTCTCAGGCGATTCACGGGATTGAACGTATTGCAAGGGATAAGGGTTACCATATCCTGATCTATGCCACTGATGACGATCATGAGAAAGAAGCTTCTTTTATCAGACATTTACATAATGGCCGGGCCGATGGAATCATCATGTCCGCTTCGGGCGAAGCCAATGACCATAATTATCTGAATGAACTTAACCAGGAAAGACTTCCCCTGGTATTTTTTGACAGGGTATATGAAGATATTATTACGCCCCGCGTAATAACGAATGACTATGACAGTAGTTTTGCCGCTACAAGGCACCTGATCAAACAGGGCTGCCGTCGTATAGCTTACCTCGTGATCAATAAAAACCTGTCTATTGGAAAGACCCGCATGCAGGGCTATCTGGATGCCCTGGCAAAATACAATATTCCCTTTGATGATCACTTAATTGTGGATTGTACCAATAGCTATCAGAAGAACAGTGTTATTCTTAAAGAGATGCTGAGCCGGCTAAAACCAGACGGGGTTTTTACTTCGGTAGAGCGTTTGGCTTTTGCAACTTATTACGCCTGCGGTGAGATGAACCTGGCTATCCCGGAACAGGTAAAAGTAATTGGTTTCTCCAGTCTGGAAATCGCTCCTTTATTGAGTCCTTCTCTTACTACGATTACGCAGCCCGCCACTAAGATAGGCATAGAAGCGGCCTCACTTTTATTCAAAATGCTGGAATATCCCGACCAGGTGGATGTCAATGAAAAGGTGGTGCTGGACTCTAAACTGATCAAGCGAAACTCAACCGCTTTAACGGCAAAAACCTACTGATTTTTCCTGCTTAAAATGCAGGTCTTTTTTCAAAAAAAAATCCCGTTTTACTAAAAACGCGCAGAATTCCCGATTTTATTTCTGACTAATGACTAGTTTAAAGTCAGTATTTACGGGAACGTTCCCGGTATCGTTCCCGTAAAACCACTGAAAATGTACTTAGTGTAAAACAAACACTCTTATTGTTGTTTAAATAGATGTAATATGTTGTTATACAGGTGTATGTGATGTTAAAATTATGTTAGGTGTAAGAAAACACTGAAAAAAATAAGATGAAATCATCAAATTTTAAACGGTAAAAAATGGTGCTAAAATGTTTTTTTATATAAAATTTTGAAATATCATCCCCATATGTACATTTACCTGGAGTGTAATAAGCACTATTTATTATCCAAATATAAACTTTAAAAGAGTCTTAAATATGAGAGTATTTTACGTGATGAGGCACTGTCTGCTGTTAGTTTTGACACTAACCGCACTTGCAGTACAAGCACAAACCGGTTCCATAACCGGTAAAATTGTTGACGAGACTGGAGTAGGCCTTCCCGGCGTTTCAGTAGTAGTTAAAGGCCAGAGTAAAACTACCAGTACTGATGTAAAAGGTAACTATAGAATTACGGGGGTGCCAAACGGACCAGTAACTTTAACAGCCAGTTATATCGGCTATAAAGCCACTGACTTCGACGTTACAGTAAAAGGAAACACGGTCGCCACTTTCTCTATCAAACCTGATGCGCAGAATCTGAGCGAGGTAGTTGTTATCGGTTATGGTACAGCGCAGAAGAAAGATTTGACCGGGTCTATTTCTACAGTAAGTTCAAAAGATTTTCAAACGGGAAACATTACTTCTCCGGATCAATTGATCGCAGGTAAAGTAGCAGGTGTTTCCATTACTTCTAATGGCGGGCAGCCAGGTGCAGGAAGTACGATCCGTATTAGAGGTGGTGCTTCATTAAATGCCAGTAATGATCCTTTGATCATTGTAGATGGTGTTCCTTTCGGCAGTAATCTACTTCCCGGAGCTACCAGCAGTAATGCGATCGCAGGTGTGGGCAATCCATTGGCTTTGATTAATCCAAATGATATTGAAACTTTTACTATTCTGAAAGATGCGAATGCAACTGCTATTTATGGTTCAAGGGCATCGAACGGGGTAATTATTATCACCACTAAAAAAGGTAAATCAGGTGCACCTTCTATCAACTTCAGTACCGTTACTTCTTACGCGACAGTTGCGAGTGAAGTAAAAGTTTTAAATGGAGATCAGGTTCGTGCTTATGTGAATGCAAATGGTACACCGGCACAAATCGCTTTGCTGGGTACAGCAAATACGAATTGGCAGAATCAAATCTACAGCGGCGCCTGGACTACAGATAATAACGTTAGTCTTGCCGGTACCTTTGAGAAAGTTCCTTACCGTTTTTCTGCTGGTTACTTAGATCAAAAAGGTTTATTACTTACTGATGAAATGAAGCGTTCATCTATGGGACTGACATTAAATCCTACTTTTCTTGACAACCACCTGAAAGTGGATTTAAACTTAAAAGGTACCTTAAGTGATTCCCGTTTTGCTAATCAGGCTGCTATACCTGCAGCACTTCAATTTGATCCTACACAGCCTGTTTATGCTAACAATCAATTTGGCGGATATTATGAATGGATCAGTAGTGGACAATTAAACCCCAACGCACCAAGAAACCCATTAGCACTATTGGAGCAAAATGACAACGAAGGTCACGCAGACAGAAGCTTTGGTAATTTAAGATTAGATTATTCCTTCCACTTCCTTCCTGAACTTCACTTAAATGTGAATGGCGGATATGATGTATCGAGAGGATATGGAAGTGACAATGTTCCTGCTTATGCTGCACAAAGCTTTACCACCTTAGGAACAGCTTCGCAATATAGTTCATCCATCCATAACAAACTGGCAGAGGTTTATTTCAATTATACTAAAGATCTGAAAAGCATTAACAGTAATATTAACGCCACAGCAGGTTACGGTTATTATGCCAATGCAACAACTACTTATAATTATACCAGCTACAATGCAGTGGGTACTGTTTTAAGTACGCCTGTTTTCCCTTTTGATATACAGCAAAACAGATTGTTATCATATTACGGTCGTTTGGTTTATACATTGGCTGATAAATATATTTTATCAGGTACAATGCGTGCAGACGGTTCTTCTAAATTCGGTCCTGATAACAGATGGGGTTATTTTCCTTCTGCAGGTTTCACCTGGAGAGCAATCAGTGAAGATTTCCTTAAAGACAGCAAAGTATTGTCTGATTTAAAACTTCGTATAAGCTACGGTGTAACTGGTCAGCAGGACGGTATTGCCAATTATGGTTACCAGCCAACTTACTATAACAGTGTAAATGAAGCACAATACCAGGTTGGAGGTCAATATTACCATTTTTATAGCCCTGTTGCTTATGATGCTAATCTAAAATGGGAATCTTCAGCTACCTCTAACGTAGGTATTGATTACGGTTTATTTAAAGGAAGGGTTTTTGGTAGCATAGATGCCTATTACAAAAAAACTAAAGATCTGTTAAGTACTGTACCAATTGCAGTGGGAACCAACTTTAGTAACCAGTTATTAACCAATGTTGGTAATATGACCAATAAAGGTGTGGAAGCCAGTATCAATGTAGGCATTATTAAATCGGCTGATGTAAACTGGGATCTGGGCTTTAATGCTACATATAACCAAAGTAAGATTACTAACCTTTCTTTGAACACAAATCAGATCCAGAACTACATGGTGGGCGGTGCAAACGTTACCGGTGCAACAGGTACAACTTTGGAGTGGAATGAAGCAGGTTATGCCCCTAATTCATTTTATGTTTACAAACAATTGTACAATTCTGCAGGTAAGCCAATTGAAGGTTCTTATGCTGATTTAAACCATGATGGTGTAGTGAATAGTGAAGACAGGTACATGGACCATTCTGCGGCCCCAAAATTTATCATGGGTTTTACTTCTTCATTTAACTACAAAAAATGGACGCTGAGCACCGTACTTCGTGGAAGTTTGGGTAGCTATATTTATGATAATATATCTTCTAATCTTGGGGTAGCTCATAATATATTAACCCCTAGCGGATTGCTCAATAATGCTCCTGCGACTATCTATGACAGCGGATTTACAAGCAATCAGTTCCTGAGCGACTATTATGTTCACAAAGCAAATTGGGTTAAGATGGATAATGCAGGCCTTGCCTATAACGTTGGCCGTCTGTCACCTAATTCTACCACCACCATGCGTATTACTGCAAACGTTCAAAACGTCTTCGTGATCTCTGGTTATAAAGGCGTAGACCCTGAGAATAGTACAGGAATTGATTACACACTTTACCCAAGACCAAGAACTTACAGCTTAGGTGTAAACGTTGGATTTTAATAAATTATAATTTAAGAGATAAAGAGATGAAAAATCTATCTAAAATATTTACAGCAGCCTTATTACTGGCTACCTTCTCGTCTTGTAAAAAAGACCTGAATGTTACAGCTACCAATAATATTACCGGTGATCAGGTTTATGCTACTGCTGATGGCTATAAATCGGTACTGATCAAAACCTACGCAAGTTTTGCCACAACAAGTGGTAATGGTTCAGGATCAAGTGACCTTGGCGGTATTGATGCAGGGTCATCAGATTTTATTCGTTTGTACTGGAATGCGCAGGAATTAAGTTCTGATGAAGGCCTGTGCGTTTGGGGTGATCCGGGAGTTGCTGATATGGATTATTCGGCTTATACTGCTGATAATATTATTTTGCAGGGTCTATACACCAGAAGTTTATACCAGATCACGATAGCCAATTTGTTCCTTCGTGAAAGTACACCTGCAATGCTGGCTTCACGTAATATTACCAATCCTACTGATGTGGCTAATATCGCCATTTATGGAGCGGAAGCAAGATTCCTGCGTGCTTATCAATATTGGGTATTGATGGATACATTTGGTAATCCTCCATTCATTACAGAGACCAGTGAAATTGGAACTACCGCACCAAAACAAATTAAACGTGCTGATTTATTCAAGTACGTAGAGTCTGAGTTATTGGCTGTTGAGCCGATGCTTCCAGTGACCAATGATTATGGAAGGGCTACCAGAGGTGCTGCTGACATGTTATTGTCCCGTTTGTATCTGAATGCGCCTGTTTACAGTCCTGGTACAACAAAATATACTGAGTCAATTACCTATGCGAACAAAGTAATCAACGGTCCTTATTCCCTGGAACCATCTTACCAATACTTATTCCTTGGTGATAACAATGTAAACAACAATGAAACTATCCTGTCTATTAATTATGACGGAGCAGTTACCCAGAATTATGGAGGTACAACATTTATCCTTAATGGTTCAATCAGCAGCGATATGAATCCAGCTTCTTTTGGTGTTCCTGGCGGTGGATGGGTTGGTCTGCACATGCGTTCTACAGTTTCTTCTTTAATGAATGATCCTGCCGATAAAAGAAGAATGTTATATGGTACTAAAGCTACAAATGATACATTAGCTATATTTACTGATGGGTTGCGTGTTACAAAATGGAAAAATATTACTAAGGCTGGTGTTACTGTGCCTTCTGTTAATGGAACTTTCAGTTCTATAGATTTCCCGTTGTTCCGTTTACCAGAAGCTTACCTGAATCTTGCTGAGGCTGTTCTGAGAGGCGGTACCGGTGCATCTATGGGAGACGCAATAGCCGATGTGAACAAACTGCGCGTACGTGCTTATGGCAATACCAATGGAAATGTTACTGCTTTAACGCTGGATGATATTCTAACAGAAAGAGCAAAAGAATTTTATTGGGAAGGTTACAGACGTACAGATTTGATCCGCTTTGGTAAATATACTGGTGGTTCTTATTTATGGCCATGGAAAGGTGGTACGTTTGCAGGAAGTGCTATTCCAGATACAAGAAGTATCTTCCCTTTACCTACTGCTGATGTAATTGCTAACCCTAATTTAGTTCAAAACCCTGGGTATTAGTATGAATCAACTTAAAGCTCTCCTGCCTGTTTTAACTAGTGTACAGCTTGCTGGCAGCTTATATGTTATATTAAAATAATAATTCTGAAATGCCCTGAAGATCATTCAGGGCATTTTTTCTAACCTCCTGATTCTAATTATCCGTTCCCATATGAGAAAACCGACTACCATCTGCCAGCTGTTACTTCTTTCCCTTTTTCCTCTGCTTTCACAAGCCCAAAGCAGCCCGGTGACGGGTGCTGGCAATATCACCGCCGTCGCTATCAAAGGGCAAACCGTAACGTTTACCACCGAACATGCACAGGGTGAGATAACGGTTTACAGTCCTTCTATTGTTCGGGTAAGATTAGATAAAAAGGCATTGGGCAGAGATTTCTCTTATGCCGTGATCGCAAAACCGGTTGAAACTAAAGTTGTGGTTACCCAGAATGATCAGGAGATCACCATTACTACCGATTCTTTAAAAGCCGAAATCACTAAAAAACCTTATAGCATTACCTTTTTTACCCCTGATGGAAAAATTATCAGTCAGGATGAAAAAGGATTGACCACCTCCTGGGTGTCTGAAGATGTGACCACCTATAAAAAAATGCAGGAAGGCGAACGTTTTGTTGGTCTTGGGGAAAAAACCGGGAACCTCGACCGTAAAGGAAGTGGTTATACCAACTGGAATACCGATTCTTACGGTTATTC
The DNA here is from genome assembly GCF_009765875.1 of Pedobacter sp. L105. Lineage (GTDB taxonomy): Bacteria > Bacteroidota > Bacteroidia > Sphingobacteriales > Sphingobacteriaceae > Pedobacter. The sequence continues at coordinate 1,147,058 of NZ_LMUP01000004.1, read as the reverse complement.
TGCTTCCGCTGACCCAATCTATTCTACCATACCTTTTTATATTGGCATTCACCATCATTTAAACTACGGAATATTTTTAGATAACACTTACCAGAGCGATTTTAATTTTGGTGCCAGCAACGACAGATTTTCATCTTTTGGCGCACAGGGCGGTGAGATGAATTATTACTTTATTTATCACAAACGCCTGGCAGATATCATCACTTCTTATACTGCTTTAACCGGCCGAATGCATATGCCTCCACTTTGGAGCCTAGGTTACCAGCAGAACCGATACACTTATTATCCCGATACGGAAGTTTTGCGTATTGCGCAAACTTTGAGAGAGAAAAAGATTCCGGCAGACGGGATCACGCTGGATATCCATTATATGGACCAGTATAAATTATTCACCTGGGACAAAACACGTTTCCCTGATCCACTGGCCATGAATAAGAAGCTGTCGGATATGGGCTTCACTACCACTGTTATTGTAGACCCGGGTATTAAAGTAGAAAAAGGATATGAAGCCTACGAAAGCGGGCTGAAAGAAAATATATTTATCAAATACCCTGATAGCGTTAATTATTCCGGACAGGTTTGGCCGGGCTGGGTGAATTTCCCCGATTTTACCAGTGAGAAAGGAAGGGCCTGGTGGAGAAATAAAGTGAAGTTCTTTGCGGATAATGGCGTTTCAGGAATCTGGAATGACATGAATGAAATTGCTACCTGGGGAAATAAAATGCCCTCTAATGTATTGTTTAATTATGACGGTGCCATAGCCAGTCACCTGCAAGCGCATAATATTTATGGAATGCAAATGGCCCGTTCAAGTTATGAAGGAGCCCGGGAGTCTATGAATAAACGTCCGTTTATTTTGACTCGCGCAGGTTATGCAGGTTTACAGCGTTACACAGCGATCTGGACAGGGGATAACCGTCCTGAAGAAGAGCATATGCTCTTAGGCGTACGTTTAATCAATAGTTTAGGATTAAGCGGGATGCCATTTGCCGGAATGGATATTGGTGGTTTTATTGGAACACCATCTAATTCTTTATTTGCCAGATGGATAGAGATCGGTGCGTTTAATCCTTACTTCCGTAACCACGCTGCGGTAAATACCCAATCTTCAGAACCCTGGACACACGGAGAAGAGGTGACGGAGATTTCCAGGAATTATATCAGCCTTCGCTATAAACTGATGCCTTATTTATACTCAACTTTCTTTGAAGCCACCCAAAGCGGAATGCCGGTAATGAGAAGTTTAGCTATTGATTATACTTTTGATCCAAAAATATACGATACCCAGTTCCAGAACCAGTACCTTTTTGGTAAAGCGTTTTTGGTACTTCCTTTTGAGAGTACTAAAGAATATGCCAATGCCTATTTTCCTAAAGGGTTATGGTATGATCTGTATACGGATGAACAACAGCAGGGCGGAATGGAAAAGATACTTCGTGTTTCGATGAATAAACTGCCGGTATATGTAAAAGAAAGTAGTATTGTGCCGATGCAATCTCTGGTTCAATCTACCCAGATACAGCCTACAGATACGTTGATGATCAATATTTACAAGGGAAACATCAGTAACTCCTTTGTATATTATGAAGATGATGGCAAGAGTTACAATTATGAAAAAGGCGATTCTTATAAAAGAACCATCAGTTATGATCCTGTAAAACGCAGTATTACTTTCGAAAAAGCCGAAGGTACTTTTACCTCAAAGTTCAACCATCTGAAGCTCGTATTCCATGGTTTTGCCAAAGGGGATAAGCTGAATAAAACCAATGATGAAACACTATCATTCCTTTCCGCTATTTCCAAGTTTGATCCACAGGGCACTGCGAATGGCGTAGAAGGCACTGCAGTAAAAACAATGACGCTAAATAATAGCTCAGGGAAATTTGCTGTCACTTATTAATTTTAAAAAAATGAAGAAATTAATTGTTATATTATTTGTTCTGCTTTCTGCCAACGTATGGGCGCAGGCCAAGTTCGATCATGTAGAGCCCATGTTCTGGTGGGTAGGCATGAAAAATCCTAAGCTGCAGCTTATGGTTCATGGAAAAAACATTTCAGGTTATACAGCAAAGCTGGATTACCCTGGCGTAAAACTGGTAGAAGTTCATCAGGTAGAAAATGCCAATTATCTGTTCATCGATCTGGAGATTGCTCCTGATGCGCAGGCAGGGAAATTTCCGATCACTTTCCTGGAAAATGGAAAAAAGAAGTTTGATTACAGTTATGAACTGAAAACAAAGGATAACTCAGCTGGCCGTATTCAGGGCGTTACAGACAAAGATATTATCTACCTGCTGATGCCCGACCGTTTTTCTAACGGAGATGTATCAAATGATAAAGTTAAAGGACTGAGAGAGCAAACCCTTAACCGTGATTCTGTTTATTACCGTCATGGCGGAGATATACAGGGGGTGATCAATCACCTGGATTATTTCAAGGAATTGGGCGTAACAACGATCTGGATGACACCGGAGATTGAAAATGATATGCCTCATGCTTCCTATCATGGTTATGCAGTAACGGACCATTATAAAATAGATCCCCGGTATGGTACCAATGAATTGTATAAAACTTATGTGGAAAAAGCACATGCCAAAGGTTTAAAGATTATCAAAGACGTTGTTCATAACCATTTGGGAAGCGAACACTGGATGTTCAGGGATATGCCAATGAAAGACTGGGTAAACCAGTGGCCGGTTTTTACCCAAAGCAGTTACCGCGATGAACCGGTAATGGACCCTCACGCTTCAGCAGCAGATCTTAAAAAGATGGTAGATGGCTGGTTCGCAACCACCATGCCCGATTTTAATGAGAGAAATCCCTATGTACAAAATTACCTGACCCAAAATCACATCTGGTGGATAGAATATGCAGGAATTGACGGATTAAGGTTAGACACCTATCCTTACAACGAACCTTCTTATATGGCCGACTGGGCTATGAAGTTAAAAGCAGAGTTTCCAAACTTGTCTATTTTTGGAGAAACATTGGTAAATTCTGTAGCCTCACAGGCTTATTTTACACAGGGAAATACAGTGAACAGAGGTTTTGATACCCACTTACCTGGTGTAACGGATAACATGATGAAAAATGCGATCTATGAAGCCCTGAACAGTAAACCGGGATGGACTGAAGGCGTGTTCAGGTTATATACCGTTGTTTCCCAAGATTTCCTTTACCAGGACCCAACAAGGAATACCATTTTCTGGGATAACCACGACATGAGCCGTTTCTATTCGCTGGTGAATGAAGATTTTGCAAAATACAAAGAAGGTATGGCCATTTTATTGACCATGCGCGGTACTCCTCAGTTATATTACGGTACAGAAATCCTGATGAAGAATTTTTCTAATCCCGATGGACTGGTACGTTTTGATTTCCCAGGAGGATGGAAAGGTGATAAAGCAGATAAATTTACTGCGGCTGGCCGCACAAAACAGGAGAACGAAGCCTGGAACTTTGTCAGTAAACTGGCACACTACAGGGAAAGTAATCCTGCTTTACAATCAGGTAAAATGATACAATACGTTCCTGAAGATGATATGTATATTTATTTCAGGTTAGCCACTGATGGTGGCAAAAGCGTTATGGTGATTTTAAATCCTGAAGAAAAGGTTAAAACGCTCGATACATCCCGCTTTGCGGCACAGCTGAAAGATGCTGGTTCATTGGTTAATGTAATGACCGGTGAAAAATTAAATATCCTTAAAACGATTACTATTCCAGCTAAAACAACACTGGTACTAGAACTGAATTAATATGAATGAAATAACTATTGCCTGCATTTTTGATTTGGATGGCGTATTGGTTGATACTGCTGTTTATCATTATCAAGCCTGGAAAAAACTGGCTAACTCTCTCGGATTTGATTTTACCCATGCCCAAAACGAACAGCTTAAAGGTGTAAACCGGATGCGTTCATTAGATAAAATACTGGCCTGGGGAGGCATTACCAAAAGCGATGCTGAAAAGGATGAATTGGCTGCTTTAAAAAATACATGGTATGTAGATATGATCAGTAAAATGTCGCCCTCAGAAGTATTGCCGGGTTCACTGGAACTGCTGCAGCAGCTGAAAGACAAAGGGATTAGAATTGCGCTGGGTTCCGCCAGTAAGAACTCCGGATTGATCTTAGAAAAGACTGATCTTACTCATTTTTTTGATGCTATCGTAGATGGAAATGCAGTAACCAGCTCCAAGCCAGATCCCGAAGTTTTTGTAAAAGGAGCAGAACTGCTGCATACATCGGAAGAAAATTGTATCGTATTTGAAGATGCATCAGCAGGCGTTGAAGCAGCAATTGCAGCAGGTATGGCTGTGGTTGGCGTAGGTGAGGCTGAGAATTTACCTGGTGCAGATCTGATCGTTAAAGATCTCGCCGGTGTAACCGTACAGCAGCTGATCGATCTAACAGAACAGAGGAACGCAAGAAAATAAACGTTAATACATTGGTGTGAGCCAGCTTGGGTTTGATGATTTAATGTTTATCATTAAAACAACGACAAACTCATGAAAATACTTTTATAGGATGAAGAATTATATACAAGCAGAAGAGTGGAATATTATAGAGGAAGGTTTTGATCCTCATTTGAATAAGGTATCTGAAAGCTTATTCAGCCTGGGTAACGGAAGGATGGGCCAGCGCGCCAATTTTGAAGAGACTTACTCAGGAGAAACTTTACAGGGTAATTATGTTGCAGGTGTGTATTACCCGGATAAAACCCGCGTAGGCTGGTGGAAAAACGGTTACCCTGAATATTTTGCCAAAGTATTAAATGCAGCCAACTGGATGGGGCTTGAGCTTACGCTGGATGCTGAAGTGTTAGATCTCAGCGTTTGTAAAGTAACAGCCTTTAAACGGGTGCTGAATATGAAAGAAGGTTATCTTGAACGTACCTTTACTGCAGAGTTATCTTCAGGCAAACAGGTTAAAGTAGCTGCCAAACGTTTTTTCAGTATTGCCAATGATGAAATTGCTGCTTTACACTATCAGCTGATACCCCTTAATTTCTCAGGGCAGTTATCGGTCAAATCATTTATTGATGGGGATGTGAAAAACCAGGATTCTAATTATGATGAGAAATTCTGGGATGAAGTAAACCGTATGCAAAATGATCAGGGTTCTTACCTGATTCAGCGCACCAAAAAAACGGAATTTGATGTCGTGACCGGCGTAAAAACCCTGGTTTATCAGAACCATAAGGCCGTAACGCTTAGTCCGGTGGTTACGGTTAAAGATAAATATCTGGATGAGGTGGTTTTACTGGATGTTGCTGCCAATGAGGTAATCGATATTTATAAAGTAGCGACTAACTTATCTTCTCAGAATTATGCTGCTGATCAGTTATTAGATACTGCATTTAAGGTGATTGGCGCAGCGGTAGCAAAAGGCTTTGATGAACTATTAAGAGAGCAGGCAGAGGCCTGGGCTACAAAGTGGAATGAAGGTGATATTATCATTGAAGGAGATGTAGCTGCACAGCAGGCTATCCGCTTTAATATTTTCCAGCTCAATCAAACCTATACCGGAAAAGATGCCCGTTTAAATATTGGCCCGAAAGGTTTTACCGGCGAAAAATACGGAGGTTCTACCTATTGGGATACCGAAGCTTATTGTATTCCTTTCTACTTGTCTACTGCTCCGCAGGAAGTGTCCAGAAATCTGCTGATCTACCGTTATAAACACCTGGAAAAAGCGATTGAAAATGCGCAGAAATTAGGCTTTAATAAAGGAGCAGCTTTGTATCCTATGGTGACCATGAATGGCGAGGAATGTCACAATGAATGGGAGATCACTTTTGAAGAGATCCACCGGAACGGAGCCATCGCTTTTGCCATATTCAATTACATTAGGTACACTGGAGATCAGAGCTACTTAAAGGAATTTGGCCTGGAAGTACTGATCGGTATTGCCCGCTTCTGGAAACAGCGTGTAAACTGGAGTGAGGATAAAAAACAGTTTGTTATGCTGGGGGTAACCGGGCCTAATGAATATGAAAATAACGTAAACAATAACTGGTATACCAATACCCTTGCGGCATGGTGCCTGAGTTATGCAATAGAAGCTGCTAACATCGTTAACGCAGAAGATCCTGCACAATACCAGCTGATCGTCAATAAAACAGCATTACTGGAAGAAACGGAATTTGCCGACTGGAAAGCAGTAGCAGAAAATATATATCTTCCTTATGATGAGGAAAAAGGTGTATTCCTTCAGCAGGATGGATTTCTGGATAAAGAACAGATATTGGTACATGACTTGCCTGCATCCGAACGTCCGATCAACCAGAAATGGAGCTGGGACAGGATTCTGCGCTCTTGTTTTATCAAACAGGCAGATGTTTTACAGGGAATATATTTCTTTGAAGACAATTACGACCTGGAATCTTTGCGCAGGAATTTTGATTTTTATGAATCCCGTACCGTACATGAGAGTTCTTTATCGCCCTGCGTACATAGTATTTTGGCCGCTAAATTAAACGACGGCAAGAAAGCATATGAGTTTTACCTGCGTACTTCCCGTTTAGACCTTGATGATTATAACAATGATACAGAAGATGGATTGCACATTACTTCTATGGCAGGAACCTGGATGAGCATTGTGGAAGGATTTGCAGGAATGCGCGTGCGTGATGGTAAGTTGTCATTTACCCCTTTCCTGCCTGAACAATGGAGTTCTTTCTCCTTTAAAATAGGCTTCCGTGGTATTCAGCTGAAAGTTACAATCACAAAAGAGGAAATAACAATTGTTAATCCTGCGAAAGAAACACTGGACATTAATATCTTTAACCAATTGTACAACATTGCAACTGGTGAAAAGGTGATTACTTATAACGTATTGTCGTAGGTATGAAAACCTTCTCCCGTATTTTTGTTGTAGGAGTATTGATTTCAGGATTTATGAATACAGGATTGGCACAGGAAAAAAAAATAATGATCTATCAGCTTTTGCCCCGTTTATTTGGCAATAAGCAGCAGAATAATGTTCCCTACGGAACTATTGAGCAAAATGGAAGCGGCAAGTTCGCAGATATCAGCGATAAAGCACTGGATGGAATTAAAGAATTGGGTACTACCCATGTGTGGTTTACCGGGGTGATCTCACATGCTACGCTAACGGATTATAGCAGTGCCGGACTGCCGGCTAACAATGCCAATGTGGTAAAAGGCAGGGCAGGTTCTCCTTATGCAGTGAGGGATTATTATGATATTGATCCGGATCTGGCTGCGGATGCTAAAAACCGGATGGCAGAGTTTGAGGACCTGGTTAAAAGGACGCATCAAAAGGGGCTCAAAGTAATTATCGACTTTGTGCCGAATCACGTAGCCCGGCAATACCAGTCCCGGATGAAACCTCAGAGAGTGAAAGATTTTGGTGAAGACGATAACGTAAACCTGGCCTTTAGCGCTGCGAATGATTATTATTATGTGCCGGGAAAGGACTTTGTTGTTCCTGCACCTCAATCTGCTCAGCAAACGCCGCTTTCTCCGCTGCAGCACATAGCTTATGTTGAGTCGCCGGCCAAGGCTACGGGGAATAATGTGTTTTCAGAAAGACCTGCTGTTGACGACTGGTACGAAACCGTAAAGTTGAATTATGGGTTAGATTACCAGGACCAGGAAAAAACTTATTTTGATCCTGCACCTGCGGTATGGACAAAAATGCGTGATATTTTAACTTTCTGGACCAACAAAGGTGTAGACGGTTTCCGCTGCGATATGGCAGAGATGGTGCCGCTGGCTTTTTGGGCCTGGGTGATACCAGAAGTGAAAAAAGTAAATCCTGATTTGATATTTATTGGTGAGGCTTATGATCCTGCTAAGTATCAGTCGTTCCTCACCACTGGTAAGTTTGATTACTTATATGATAAAGTAGGATTGTATGATGGTTTAAAGAGATTAATCAGAAGTGAAGACCAGGCTGATGTAAATGATATCCGTAAAGTGTGGCAGGCGGATGCCGGCTTTAACAATCATTTATTGAATTTCCTGGAGAATCATGATGAAGAACGTATCGCGTCGGCCGGATTTGCAGGCAGGGCCGAATTGGCTTTGCCTGCAATGGTGGTATCTGCAACTTTATCCGGCGGCCCGGTGATGACCTATTTTGGTCAGGAAGTAGGAGAGCCTGGAAGAGGCGCTGAAGGATTTGGCGGAGAAGATAACCGCACCACTATATTTGACTATTGGGGTGTACCTGAACACCAGAAATGGATGAACGGCGGTGCATTTGATGGCGGCCGGTTAAGTGCAGAACAAAAGGAATTAAGGGGATATTATGCACGTTTGCTTCAGCTCGCGGGAGCGTCGGAGGCCATAGCCAAAGGCCAGTTTTGGGAAATACCTGTTGCAGGTAACATGAACAAACGGATGTATGGTTATGTAAGGTACACCAGAACGCAGAGATTGCTTGTTCTGGTAAATTTCGACCGTCATTACCGTATGGAAAGCCAGGTACAAATACCAGAATCTATTTTGCAGGGTAAACCTATAACAGGGGTGCAGGACAAGCTGTCTGACCTTAAAATTGATGATATAAAAGATAATACGATACCTGTATGGGTATTGCCTATGAGCGCACAGATCCTGGCGTTCTAGAACAACATATAGCAAACCAAATATATTTATGGAACAGAAATTTTTTGCCGTTGCGAAACCAAGATTAACCAATATCCAGATCTTTAATCTGAGTGCCGGCTTTTTTGGTATACAATTCGGATTTGCCTTGCAGAATGGTAATGCATCCAGGATACTGCAAACTTTTGGTGCAGATGTAGAGCATCTTTCACTTTTCTGGCTGGCAGCCCCCTTAACAGGAATGATTGTGCAGCCGATTATCGGTTATTATAGCGATAGAACATGGAACCGTCTGGGCAGAAGAAGGCCATATTTCCTTGTTGGAGCCATACTTACCGCAATTGCATTAATTCTGATGCCCAATTCGCCGGCGCTGGCCAGCTTTATGCCGCCTATCATTATCGGGGCAGGAATGCTGATGATCATGGATGCCTCTATTAATGTGGCGATGGAACCTTTTCGCGCGCTGGTAGGGGATAAATTGCCCGACAGTCAGCGGAGCTTTGGTTTTTCCATGCAAACCTTCCTGATCGGTGCAGGTGCGATTTCGGGTTCATGGCTGCCTTATATCTTCTCAGAATACCTGGGTGTTTCTAAAGTTGCTTCAGCGGGGCAAGTACCCCATAATGTGATCTATTCTTTTTATGCCGGGGCAGCAATTTTGCTGTTGACTATTTTATGGACGGTGTTAACCACTAAAGAATATCCGCCGGAAGAGATGGCATTGTATCATGGTGCCGAGCCGGAAACTGAAGAGCAAAAGGGTATTTTAACCATTTTCTCAGATTTTTCCAATATGCCGCTGACCATGAAACAGCTGGGTTTGGTACAATTTTTTTCCTGGTTTGCTTTGTTTTCCATGTGGGTGTTCACTACACCAGCTATTGCACAGCATATTTACAAGGTGCTTCCCGGAGATACTTCTTCCGTTAAATTTGCGGATGCAGCAAACTGGGTAAGCTTTTTATTTGGAATATATAATGGGGTATCGGCTATCTATGCCCTGATCTTACCTTCCATCGCGAGGGTAACCAGCAAAAAGGTGGCACATGCTTTTTCCTTAATGGCCGGAGGGGCAGGTTTGTTATCTTTCTATTTTATCAGTAACCCGCATTACCTCATTTATTCTATGATCGGTATCGGTCTGGCCTGGGGAAGTATTTTGTCTATGCCATACGCTATTTTATCCGGTGCCATTCCTGCCCGTAAAATGGGTGTTTACATGGGGATATTTAACTTTTTTATCACCATGCCGCAAATTGTAAATGGCTTGTTTGGCGGATTGATTGTCAAAGAGTTTTACCATGGCGAAGCGATCTATGCGATTGTACTGGCGGGAATATTTATGATATTGGGCGCAATTTCAGTACTTTACATACAAAATGCCCGGGAAAAGTAAAATCTTATTTCCATCTTTAGAGGTCAATAACCTAAACTGATTTTAATGAAGAAAATTTTTACTCTAATCCTTGCGGGCTGCTGTACTTTTGGTGCTGTGCATGCCCAGAAATGGAAGCCTACGCCGCATCCTGTAGTCGCTCAATCTACTGATACAACAGTAAATAAGGAAGTTAATTCCCGTAAAATAGTTACCGAAAGTACGGTGATTACCAACCATGAGATGACCATTAAAGGACAGCATGTGTCTTATAAAGCCATCACAGGAACATTACCTGTATGGGATGAAAGCGGTAAAGCCATCGCAGGCCTGTTTTATACGTATTATGAAAGAACTGATGTCAAAGACCGTACAAACCGGCCTTTGGTGATCTCTTTTAACGGAGGTCCTGGTTCTGCTTCGGTTTGGATGCATATTGCTTATACAGGGCCTGTAGTCCTGAATCTTGATGATGAAGGTTATCCCGTTCAGCCTTATGGTTATAAAGAAAATCATGCCTCTATTCTGGATGTTGCCGATATCGTTTACATCGATCCGGTAAATACAGGTTATTCCAGGGCAATTAATAAAGATATTCCGGGCAGTAATTTTTTTGGTGTCAATGCTGATATCAAGTACCTGGCCGAATGGATAAATACCTTTGTAACACGCAACAACCGATGGTCTTCTCCTAAATTTCTGATTGGTGAAAGTTATGGAACAACCAGGGTGTCAGGACTAGCGCTGGAACTTCAAAATTCACAGTGGATGTACCTGAATGGAGTAGTACTGGTTTCTCCTACAGAACTTGGGGTAGTAAGGGGTGAAGCAATGAATGGGGCACTCTATCTACCTTATTTTGCTGCAACGGCATGGTATCACAAAGTTTTAAGTCCTGCGTTGCAAGCTAAAACGTTAAATGAAATGCTTCCCGAAGTAGAAGGTTTTACAATGAATGAGCTGGTTCCTGCATTGAGCAAAGGCAGCCAGCTGAGCGATACAGAAAAGAAGGCCATAGCGGCAAAGATGTCCCTGTATTCCGGACTGAGTGAAAATGTGATCCTGCAACACAACCTGATCGTTCCTACAGATTTTTTCTGGAAAGAATTGCTGCGCGATAAAGGTTTTACTGTTGGGCGTTTAGATTCAAGATATAAAGGTATAGACAGGCAGGATGCGGGTGACGGACCCGACTATAATGCCGAACTGACCTCATGGCTTCATTCTTTTACTCCGGCTATCAATATGTATATCCGCAAAGAGCTGAATTATAAAACAGATTTGAAATATAATATGTTCGGATCCGTTTATCCATGGGATAATTCTAATGATCATACCGCAGAGAACCTTCGTCAGGCAATGGCATCAAATCCATACCTGCACCTTCTGGTACAATCAGGATATTATGATGGTTCATCCTGTAATTATTTTAATGCAAAATATGATATGTGGCAGCTGGATCCGGCCGGGAAATTGAAAGACAGAATGAGCTGGGAAGGTTATGAAAGCGGGCATATGATGTATCTGAGAAAAGATGATCTGGTGAAAGCAACTGACAACCTGAGGGAATTTATTAGTAAATCTTTACCTAAACCCGGAGTAGCCGCAAAGTTTTAAATAAAATGCCTATTTTTACCGCCCACTTATGGAACAGATAAAAACATCATTTGATTTTGAAAAACCTATTACCGAATTGCAACAGCAAATCGAAAAGGTTAAACAGGTTGCCGACAAAACAAAAGTAGATATGTCTGCAACGCTGATCGAATTAGAAGATAAACTGGCTAAAACCCAGAATGCTTTATATACCAATTTAACGGGCTGGCAGGAAGTTCAGCTGTCCCGTCATGCGGAAAGACCTCAGACCCTTGATTACATCAGTATGATCTGTGATGATTTTATTGAGCTTCATGGTGACCGTACAGTAAGGGATGATAAAGCGATTATCGGAGGATTTGCCACTATTGGCGGTCAGTCGGTCATGATCATCGGACACCAGAAAGGTAAAAACACCAAGGAACGCCAGTACCGTAATTTCGGAATGGCCAATCCCGAAGGTTACCGTAAAGCATTACGATTGATGCGTCTTGCAGAAAAGTTTAATAAACCTGTGATTTCTTTTATTGATACGATGGGGGCTTACCCGGGTTTGGAAGCAGAAGAACGCGGACAGGGTGAGGCTATTGCAAGGAACCTGCTGGAAATGTCAGTGCTGAAAGTGCCAATCATTTGTTTTATTGTTGGTGAAGGTGCTTCCGGTGGTGCATTGGGTATTGGTATCGGTGATAAGGTATATATGTTGGAACACACCTGGTATTCTGTAATTTCACCGGAATCCTGCTCTTCTATTTTATGGCGCAGCTGGGATTTCAAAGAGAAAGCCGCAGAATGCCTGAAGCTGACTTCAACAGATATGTACCGCAATAAGCTGATCGATGGGATCATTAAAGAACCTCTGGGCGGTGCACATCAAAACCCGGCTTTAATGGCTGAGACGTTGAAAACTCAGATCCTGAAGGATATTAAAGAATTAGGTAAAGAGAAAACAGAAAAAATGATTGCTACAAGGATTGACAAGTTTTGTTCAATGGGCGTAGTGGTGGAATAAAATTGAATGTTGTTTCAGGGACATTCAATTTTACTGGAATATCCGAAGGATAATCTAATAGGGTGCAAACCTGTATAGCGTAAAAGGCTTAAATATCTAAGATATTTGAGCCTTTTTTTTGCCGGAAAATCTTAAAAACCCGGGCATCTTAACTGATGTCCGGGTTTTTTTATGCGCTAAAACTTAGATAGTTCGCTCAATTTAATTTCTAATTATCCCTCTCCAAATAGAAAATTTTGGCCATTAATAATATTATTTCGCAGGTGATTCCTTGATTTAGTCATACAAAACTATCATTTGGTCGAATAAATAATTACTTGCAGAAAAAAAAGGAAATGTTTGTATCATAATCAACAAACAAACTTGCTCTCATGAAAAAAAAACTACAAGATAACGACGAACTGTTAATAATGAAAGAGATTATTTGCTTTGAAAATGAAAGATCCCAGGTGATGGGAGGTAAAGAAACTATAATTGTTTTAGATACACTTACCCAGACGGGTACGATGACTGGAACCTTACTATAAAATTTAATTTACAGGATCATGAATACAACAGAATTTAACACTGAAAAAAATGATGAGGATTTTCGCCCCTTTGTTGAAAACGAACTGATTATGGTTCTTGGAGGAGGAGGGGATGAACAATTGCTCCACCAGTTAAAAGAAGAATACAGGTACGATTTGAATCAGGATAATCGAACCCAATTTTAAAAAGCTTAATCACTAAAAGCATTGGCCACGCATTTAGAATTAATAAATCTCAGCGGTAAATCATAAGGGTGAACTAACGAGGAAAAATCAATCAATCAATTAATCAACCAACTAATCAATCAATTTAACCACTTAATCTTAACAACATGAAAAAGGTAAACTTATCAGAAAAAGTACAATTAGACAAAGAAATCATCTCAAAATTGACAGAAGAGCAATTAAAACAAATTGAAGGTGGTAATGCAGCAGAACTTTCTTGCTGGTCAGACTCATGCAAAAACAATAGTGTAGAAGAAGCTAACTAGTCTGCTACTTATAACAAGAGTGTATCATGACTATGATACACTCTTGTTTTTTAAACAATAGCCCTAACCGGATTTAATTTAAACAGCTAATCAAACTTATATGAAACGAAGCAATATCTGGAAGGTCTGGGAAGTCTCTATAATCTTTTTTATGCTTTCAATAGTTACCACTAGCGTCTTCGGACAAAGCAAAATCAAAGGAAGAATTGTAGACGAAAAAAAGTTGGGTATACCTTATTCAAGTGTTGCTTTATGGGACGAAGCTAAAGGTCATCTGTTAGTGAAAGGCGCTATGTCAAATCAAGAAGGCATATTTGAGGTGACACTTTCTGCAGGTGAGTATAGTTTAGTGGTAAGTAATATAGGTTTTGTTAAAAAGACGCAAAAGATTACGCTCACTGCCGGCCGGGATTTAGATCTGGGAGATTTGCTGCTCTTAAATGATAATCAGAATTTAAAAGAAGTGAAAGTTGTTGGCAGCAAGCCATTTATTCAGCAAAAAACAGATAGAATAGTGATGAATGTGGCTGAAAGCGTACTTTCTGCGGGAAATGATGCCTTTAGCATTTTAGGTATGGCACCGTCGGTTCAAATTGTAGGTGGTAACCTGAGCATGGAAGGGAAGTCTAATGTCCTGATCTTAGTGGATGGCAAAAAAATCCCTAATGCAACTTTATCGAGTATTCTGGGTTCCATTCCGGGCGATCAAATTGATCATATTGAACTTATATCCAATCCTTCATCTAAATATGATGCCAGTGCGAGCGGAGGTGTAATTGAAATTTATACCAAAAGGAGTAAGAAACTTGGATGGTCTGCTAATGCCGGAGGAAATCTTACGCAGGGTTATAAATTTGGCGGTGGAGCAAATGGAGGTATCAGGATCAGTACCCCAAAACTAGACTTTACGCTCAATGGAAATTATACAAACAGGGGACAAATTGAAAAGGGATACGACAATAGGGTTTTGTTCCAGGGACTAACTCCTGTAGGTAACTTTAAGCAAACTGTAGATCTGTCAAAAGGAGCTATAATTGATGGAGGTGTTAATTCCAGCCTTAATTATTATATAGATAAACGCAATACTGTAGGTGTTGATTACGCTTTGGTAAAAGCACACATGTATGGCAGTGGTTTTATCGATGCTGTTATCAATCAGTCAGGAAACCAGGATATTACAAATACATTTAATAATTTGGATTTGCGGGTGAACTTCTCTAACTATAATGTTTTTTATAAAAGAAGCTTAGATAGTTTGGGTTCTAATTTATTAGTAACTGCAAACTACGCTAATTATACCAGTGATCAGCAACAGTTATTTAATCAAACGCTGTTTACTGATGGAGCTGCCAATGGTGTAAATTCTTTATTCAGAAATAAAGCATCATCAGATTATGATATTTATACCGCATCAATCGATTATACGCAAATTCTAAGCTCAAAATTAAAATTAGAAACGGGTTTAAAATATGCCAGTACAGATAATACAAGCCATCAAAATCCTGCTAACTTTCTAAATAATCAATGGCAGGAGGAAGTTACAAGTTTCAATGACCTGGGGTATAAGGAACAAATTGCCGCAGCTTATGTGAATGTCAATTATGGAATTGGGCCTGTTAATATACAAGCCGGTTTAAGGGGAGAATTTACCCAATATAAAGTCGTATCTGGCTTAGATTCCAACTACTTTAACATTTTTCCAAATGCCCGGCTGGACTACAAAGTGACCAAAGCTTATACCACTTCGGTTGCCTATTCCAAAACCATTAACCGTCCCTCTTATGATGATTTAATTCCATATGAGCTTTACATTGATAATTATACCATAACACGGGGCAACCCCTTCCTCAAACCAGAATATCAGAACTCCTTTACCTGGAGTAATATATATAAAAACTATAGTTTTCGCTTTGGGTACACGCAGACAGATAATGCCATTATGAGCACTATTTTGTATGATCAAAATAATTCTATATTTATAAAAACTAAAGACAACTTCTTAAATAATATACTTTTAAGCGCAAGTTTAGGTGCTTCTTCTAAAATTGCCAGCTGGTGGAGTTCTAACAATCGTTTATCCGGATTTTACCAGAAAATTCATTTTCCAAACCTTGCTGAGGGTACAGACGATCTGATTAGAAGTAAATATTACTTTACAGCGAGTTCAAGTAACACTTTTAAAATATCGGAATCACTTGCGGCGGAATTATTTGGTTCCTATAGTTCACCCTCTATATCAGGGATTTATAACTACGGGAACTTCTCCAATGTGTCTGCCGGCCTGCGCAAAAAAATACTTCATAATCAGGCATTTATTAAAATCGATGTGAGTGATATATTTTATAATAATAATGTGCTTTTATCAACTAACGTTCCTCCCCTGGTAACCGAAAGTATTCACCGTGTAGATACCAGGAGGTTTAGGGCTGCCTTTGGTTACACATTTGGAAAAGTTAAAAAAGATAACAGGGTAAAAACGAGTGGTAACGACCAGGAATTAAATAGATTACACTTATAATAAATATAAAGCTATGGAAAATTTTGCAACTGATACCCGCAATTATACAGCCGAGCTATTACTATCGGATATTGTTAATTTGGTGAACAAAGACGCTATCCGGGTTCTGCCAAACTTTGGTGTAGGCCATGGAAAGGGAGGAGCGATTTTGTTAAATTGTCTTTATGCCGCTTATACCGGAGATGACAATTATTATGCTGAAGCCGAAAAATTGCTGGAAGCAGCCTTTAAAGAGTTAAATCCAAGCCAATATCAATCAGTTTTGACGTCTAATTTTTATTTAGATATTGCCGAATTTGCCGGCCTATTGATTTATCTGGAAGAGAATGGTCATTTAAGTGATAAATATGAGACTTTACTGAGCCAGGTGGATGATCTTCTGGCAGAGCGTCTAATTCAAAATATTGAAGAGCAAAATTTCGGAATGTCAAAAGGGGCCATAGGCATCGGATTTTATCTGATTAAACGTTCCGGTGTCTCTCTAACGGCATTAAATGCGATTGATCATTTACTGAATGCCTTAGATCTTGCTAAAGAGGGCAATCAGATCACCGGCTACTACTGGACCTGCAAATATTTTAAAGAGCCGCGTGTATATACTGGATTGGCGCATGGAAATGCGATGATGATTAGTTTTTTCTGTTCGCTTTACGAAGCAGGGTACCGCCAGGAAAAGTGTAAGGAACTCGTCACGCATAGTGTGCAATTTTTATTACAAAATCGTATGGATAGCTCTATATATACCTCTGTATTTCCACTTTGGATTAAGGAAGCTGAAAAAACTACTAACCACTGCCTGGTTTACGGGGATATAGGAACTGCCTATGCAATAATCAGGGCAGCGGTGATTTTTAACCATAAAGAATACCTGAAAGAAGGGATTGAAATCGCTTTACTTTCCTTAAAAAGAAAAACGCACGAAGAGACATTTTTGAATGATGCCTCTGTAAAATATGGAGCTGCGTCACCATGTTTAATTTATAACCGGATATATCAGCTCACGGGTATTACGTCTTTTAAACAAGCCTCTGCATACTGGGCAGAACAAATACCAGTTTATGCTGTCCACAATAACGAATCCCTTGGATTTAACTCCTTTTTTTTTGGAGAGTTTGAAAATGCACAGCTGGATCTAAACTTTGGCCTTATTGGAATTGGCTTAACTATTTTACAAGCTATTTCTGATCAATACGCTATAAACAAATTTATATGGCTTCATTAGATAAAACACTAAAATGCATCATTTTAGATGATGAACCTCTTGCACAAGAGCAGTTGGAAGCGTATATTTCAAAATGCGAAGAGCTGGTTTTAGTAGGTAAAGTAAAGAGCTTACCTGCGCTGGAGGAATTGCTGGCAAATAACAAAGTTAATTTACTTTTTTTAGATGTAAAGTTTAAAGGTGGTGATATCAATGAAATTGGAAGATTAGATCTGGATGAATATGTTATCATTGTTTTCACTGCATTTTCTCACAAGTATTTAAAGGATTACAATTTAGATTATGCCAGGGATATACTGTTCAAACCCTTCTCTTTCGAAAGTTTTAGGGAGAGTCTTGATAAAGTGATTCTTGATATGGCCAAATAAAATATTTAATGGTTTAACCAATGGGAAACACAATAAAACCTTTTGATTTTTACCTGCTGCGTCTTCCTGCCAGAAGTATGGGATC
This sequence comes from Pedobacter sp. L105, assembly GCF_009765875.1. Taxonomy (GTDB): domain Bacteria; phylum Bacteroidota; class Bacteroidia; order Sphingobacteriales; family Sphingobacteriaceae; genus Pedobacter. The sequence goes on along the minus strand of NZ_LMUP01000004.1, from coordinate 1,129,284 downwards.
TCTTGCTGAACTGAACCAGATAAAGGATCATGATATTTTTGTGCAGGAGATCAATAAAAGGTACCAGTCTGTAGAATTGCAGGAAGCAATTTATCTGGCGAGTCCCGAACTGCATCAGGAATTATTAAAATGGCTTGCAGGACCGGCTGAAGATATTGAAGATAAACTCTTACTGACACTATATAAATATCTGATCAGAATGAGTAGCCGGGCTACCCCATATGGATTATTCTCTGGATATAATACTGGAAATATCAGCAATGCAGTATCCGAATTAACGCTTAGGGAGAAGACTTTAAGAGATACCCGGTATACGCGTTTGGATATGAATTATGTTGCTGAGCTTGTCCGTTACTTCTCTGAAAATGAAGAAATAAAAGTTAACCTCATTTTTAATGTAAATAATAGCCTGTACAGAACGGGGAATACTTACAGATACTACGAATACAAGCTGGTCAATAAAAAGAGACATTATTATATTGTTGCGATTAAAAAATCAAAATATATACTTTGTATTCTGGAAAAAGCTAAAAATGGTACAAGCTATCAATCCTTAATTGATGAATTACTCAACATGGGATTGAGTGTTCTGGATGCTAAAAATTATCTTGATCAGGTGATCAATGCCCAAATATTGGTTTCAGAATTAGAGCCCACTGTTACAGGCGAGGAGTTTTATAAAAAATTGATCACTATACTTCAGCGTCACAATCCGGAACATCCTTATATACAATGGCTTTTGGCTATTGAAGCCCAATTGCTTAACCCGGCAGATTTTGTAAAAACATGCACTAACATTCATCATATCATCAAAGCCAACTTTCCATTATCCCAGATGAAAGATTTGGTTCAGACTGATCTCCATATCGGTATGGAAAAAAATAATCTGAATAGTAATGCGGTGGATATTCTGGCACAGGATATCACACAGCTTGCTGTACTTAGTGAGAATAAAACACCTGTAAGGGTTCAGAATTTTATTAAAAAATTTACTGAACGTTATGAAGATCAGGAAATCGATTTATTAGAAGCACTGGATAATGAAGCAGGTATTGGTTATGACAGGGTAGGCGCAGGCGCTAATAACCATGCACCATTAATCAGCGATTTGGTCTTCAATCACACGGATGAAGCCAAAACAATCAACTGGACAAAATACAGGCAGTTAATCTTTAATAAATTTCTCGAAAGCTCCAAAAACCGGGGGGCTCATATTGATTTAACGGATGCAGATCTGCTACCTCTTGATACAAGAAGGACGAATAAAATTCCTTCAACTTTTTATTTGATAGGCAGTTTTATTGCGCAGAATACCAATGATCTCGATCATGGAGATTTTAAGTTCGACCTCTCTGCTTGTTGTGGACCTTCCGCTTTGCCTTTATTAGGTCGTTTTGCACAAAACGATCCCCTCTTAGCTAAAAAGCTAAAGGATTGCGCAGGTTATGAGCAGGATCTATCCGCTGATACCCTCATTGCAGAAATTGTTCATTTGCCCGATTCCAGAGTTGGTAATATTCTGCAGCGTCCTCAGCTTAGAGATTATGAAATACCTTTTTTGGGAAACTCGTCCCTGCCATCTGAACGGCAGATTCCTGTAACAGATTTAATGATTTCTGTAAAGAATAACCGGGTTATCTTACGTTCAAAACGATTGAATAAGATAGTTGTTCCACGGCTTTCTTCTGCCCATAATTATAATGGAGGGATAGCGGTGTATAAGTTTTTATGTGATTTACAGCATCAGCAGGGAAATTTTGTGATCAACTGGGATTGGGGAGTGTTAAATGATCAGCCTTATTTACCCCGTGTTGAATATAAGCATATTATTTTAACCAGGGCCAGATGGAAATTGACACCTGATATTTATACTGAAGTGAACAATATTAAGTCGGAAAATGAGCTTGAAGTTTTTCTTGCTAAATACAGGCTGCCAAAACGGGTGGTCAGTATAGAAGGCGATAAAGAATTACTCTTAGATTTTTCCAACCCCTTTGGATTAAGATTGCTGGCGCAAATGGTAAAGAAGAATACGCTTATCCTGTATGAATTTATGCATGAGGAGCATTCACTAATAGTTAAGGGGCCGCAAGAGGATAAATTTGTAAATGAGGTTGTCATACCCTTTTATGCGGTAGAAGTTTCAAAAGAGAAGAGTAAAAACCCAACGGTTAATACGCCTCTTTTAAGGCGTAAATTTAACCTGGGCTCGGAATGGACTTATGTGAAAATATATTGTGGAGCAAGGTGGTCAGAGAAGATTTTAACAGCGTATATTCTTCCGCTGGTAACTGAGCTGAGTGAAAAGAATTTGATCCAGAAATGGTTTTTTATACGCTATCACGATCCCGAAAGTCACTTAAGAATACGTTTTCTCCATCCGGATCATCCGGATACGATGGCTCAGATTATCCAGTCACTAAATACCGGCCTTAAAGGTTTAATTGGGGAAAGAATTATTCAAAAGATTCAATATGACACCTATAATCAGGAGCTGGAACGATATGGAACAAAAACTATAACCTTTAGTGAATCTGTTTTTTATCATGATAGCAAAGCAATCATCAACTTCTTAGATCTTATTGAGGGAGAAGAAGGGGAGTATTATCGCTGGCTGTTTGCCATGACAAGTATAGACCGTATGTTGGGCGACTTTAATCTGAACCTTGATCAGAAACATGATGTGGTCAATAAAATGCAAAAAGCTTTTTTTGCTGAATTTAATGGCAATACGGCATTAAACCAGCAATTAAATAATAAATACAGGCTAATCAGTAAGGAACTGAATACCTTTTTTACGGAGGAAAACGAAGAGCTTTCGGAAGCAATCAGTTTCTTTAAAGTCAGGTCTGTGGAAAACACTTCCGCCTACCATCATTTAAAAACACAATATGAGCAGGAATATCCAGATGAAGATTTAGATGCAGTTTTATCCGAACTCCTTCCAAGTTTTCTGCACATGTCTCTCAATCGGATTTTTGTGACTAAGCAGCGTATGCACGAACTGGTTGTTTATCATTATTTAACTAAGTATTATCAGGGCTGTATCGCCAGGGGTAAACAAGTACAATTAATAAAAGTTTAAATCTACCGACAATGGAAAATCAGGAACATCAATACAGTGCCGAAATCAATGAAATTGTGGGACAACCACCAAAATGGTTGTTAAAGTCGGGCGGAAGCAGCTTGTTATTGCTCCTGTTGATTCTCCTTGCTTTATCGGCCTTCACCAGCTATTCTGATAAACATGTGATCCCGGTAATAATATTTCGGGAAAAAACCATCTTTCCTATTACCGGAAATATGAGTGTGATACGCTTTTTAAAAGCATCAGGTGAGCAGGTGAAAAAAGGTGATCCTATCGCTTTAACAAAACAGAATAACAATAGTCAGATGATTAATGCCCCATTCACGGGCAAAATATTCTATGACCGCGACGCACTTAAAAACCGCCATCCTGCAGACACTCTTGCAATGCTGGTTCCGTCAAATGGTGTTTTTGGATTTAAAGGGGATGTAGGTTTAGATTATGCCAGGTTTCTGTCTATTCATAAAGGAACTGTCTTTACCATAATTCCCGATGATCAAATAGAAAACAATAGGAATATTATTGGCAAAATCACTTCATTTGGTCTGCCAAAGGCCAACAATATCCTTGGCTTTTCAGGTATCATAGAACCCCAATCAGGTAAATCACTTGAAGAAACATATTTGTCAATCTTAACAATCAAGGGAAAACTGGTCTTAAACCTGGACGATAAAACCATTTTAAGGCATATTTTCAACTAATCATTATTTAAACCGAATTTTTCAAAAATCAGGTCTTTGTATTGTTTTCCAATAGGAAGTTTTTCACTGATGTCGTGAAGCTCAGCCATATTCCCGCTGATAAACTTCAGGCGGTTAATATTAATTATGTAAGACTTTTGAATACGGAAAAAGCGATCTTCAGGCAATTGGTCTTCCACTCTTTTCATCGTGAGGTGGGTAATAATGACACGGTCTTTAAGCACTACTTTAATGTAGTCTTTCATGCCTTCTATATAACATATTTCATCAAATAGTACCCTGTGTAATTTAGCGCCATCCTTTAAAAATAAATATTCGGATTGCTCATTACCCAATTTATTGGTTTTTTTCTGGCTCTGGTTTAAACATTTATTTACAGCCTTCATAAAACGCTCAAAAGAGAAGGGCTTAACAATATAGTCTACAATATCCAGGTCAAAACCTTCTACTGCATAATTAGGGTAGGCAGTGATAAAAACCACATAAGGGCGATATTGTAACATCCTGATTAACTCAATGCCATTTACTTCGGGCATGTGGATATCAGAAAACAAGACATCTATTTTTTCATGCTGCAGAATTTCTATGGCTTCGAATACATGTTTACAACTTTTTACCAGTTCGAGATAAGGTATTTTTGAGATATATTCTTCAAGCGTTTCCCGCGCGAGAGGTTCATCATCCAGTATAAGACATTTGAGAGCCATAGTTATTTATTTAAGTCGATTGTAAGTTTTACTAAGTACTGATCTGTTTCGTCATGGATAGTAAGTTTATGTCTATCCGGATAATGTATTAACAGTCGTTTTTTTATGTTGGCAATTCCAAGACCTCCAAATTTCCCTTTTATTAAGTTGCCCGACTTACTATTTGAAACCTCAAATTGAAGCTGGTTTTGCACTGTTTTCAAATGTATTTTTATCCAGGCCGACTCTATACTTGCATCAGGTCCATGTTTAAAGGCATTCTCTATAAACGGGAAAATAATCAGGGGGACAATAAGCTGTTTTTCTAAAGGTTTTTCAATCTGGATATCAATATTTACTTCATCGCCATAACGAATACTTTCCAGCTCCAGATAGTCCCTTATAAATTCAATTTCCCTGGAAAGTAAAACTTCCTGATCATTAGATTCATAGAGTGTGTAACGCATCAACCCGGCTAAATGCAAAACCATGGGGCCGGTTTGAGGATCTTGTTTATTGATCATCCGGTATATATTGTTTAAGGTATTAAACAGGAAATGGGGATTGATCTGGGCCTTCAAAAAATTGATTTCTAAATTCAGGTTGTCCCTCTCCAGCATGATCCTCATATTACTTTGTGCAATAATTGATTTGATCAGCTTAATACTTAAAGGCGGGAAAATAAGATATAAAAAATCAAGAAAATTAAATGAAAGCATTTTGAAGGATACAACCCCGCTTAATCCGCTTTTATATACAAATTGAACATATGCATATAGTTTTGAGGAAGATGTAACAATGTCTTTTAGGTACAGGCAAACTAGGTAAGTAAGCAGGGCCCACCAGATATAACAGCATACAACAAATAAAAAACTCCTGAAAAACTTTCCCGTAAACAAATAGCGGTCTAAAACGAAATAAGAGCCAACGTAAAAAATGCTCATTACAGCTATCAGGTCTTTAAATACCAGGAACCAGCCCAGATTTTCGTCAAACTTCCTGTATCCCCGGTAATACATGCAGCCCAATAGAACCCATAGTGAAAGATGTAGTAAAATCCGCACCGGCAAAGTATATTTTATTTGCTGCAGGATGTTCGGACTCGGCGTTGAAATCATATGCTTCACTTGGTCATTGTATTTTGTGATTTGGTCGAAAAAAGGCTGGTAGATAAATATATAATTTTTCCTTTGATAAAGAAAGTTTTGATTCCTGAATAACCCTTTATAATTAACTAAGATGATACTCGCTAATTTTCCGCATTATAAGCAACATGATGTAATGGACTGTGGTCCTACGTGCCTACAGATCATCACAAAGTTTTATGGTAAATTCTTTTCAATTAATAAGATCAGAACCCTGTCCCAGATTGGAAAAACGGGTGTTTCCTTATTGGGTATCAGCAGGGCGGCCGAAAAAATCGGGATACAGTCTGTAGGAGGAAATATCACCTTCGAAAAGCTGGAAAAACGCGGACAACTGCCCTGTATTGTCCACTGGAGGAAAAACCACTTTGTGGTAGTCTATAAAATTACTAAAAAGAAGGTTTTTATTTCCGACCCGGCCAATGGTCTTAATATTTATACACATGAAGAATTTCTAAGCAACTGGGCATATACCCAGATTAACCAGAAGGCTGCAGGTATTGTGCTTTTACTCAGTCCAACTCCCGACTTTTATCTTACTGAAGACGATAAGATCGAAAAAAAAGAGAGTATGACGGTCTTACTCAAACATATATGGCATTATAAGAAGCTCGTGAAGCAATTAGGTGCAGGTTTGCTGGCAGGAGCGGTCATCCAGCTGATCTTTCCTTTTTTAACTAAATCTTTGGTGGATGTAGGTGTAAAAGGAAGTGACGTCCATTTCATTTATATTATTTTGTTTGGACAGCTGTTAATGACCCTGGGACAAACCTCCGTTGAATTACTTCGGGGCTGGATTTTATTACACATTACTTCCAGGGTTAACCTGTCTATACTTTCAGGCTTTCTCGGTAAATTATTGCGTTTGCCGCTGTCATTTTTTGATACTAAACTCAATAGTGACATTCTGCAAAGGATAGAAGACCATAACCGCATTGAGAATTTACTAACAGGAACTACTTTGAATACCCTGTTTATGATGATTGCTTTTTTCGTATTCAGCATTGTGTTGTTTATTTACAGTCCTGCTATATGTATCATATTTATTGTTGGAAGTCTTATTTATTTTGGATGGATTTATCTTTTTCTTGAAAAGAGGAAAAAGCTGGATTTTAAAAGGTTCGAACTGCTGGCGCAGAACAGGGCGAAGACCTTACAACTGGTTAATGGCATCCACGAAATTAAAGTTAACGATTGCGGCACAAAAAAAATATGGGAATGGGAGGGTATTCAGGCTAAACTATTCCGCTTAAATGTAAGTACCCTTTCCCTTAACCAATATCAGCAGGTTGGCGCTACCTTCATTAATCAGGCAAAAAATATATTTATACTTTTTTTAGCTACCCGTTTGGTTATTGATAAACAGGTTACCCTGGGTGATATGATGGCCATCCAGTTTATAATTGGTCAGATGAATGCACCCATTATTCAGCTGGCTACATTTCTGCAAGCCTATCAGGATGCGCAAATCAGTATGGATCGCCTGGCACAAATTGAATATCTCGAAGATGAGGAGTCAGTTAATAAAGATTATCTGCATGAGCTTCCTCCGGGCAGAAGCCTTCATATAAAAAACATGAGTTTTGTTTATCCGGGAGCCGGAAATAAACCAGTTCTGAAAGATATTGATTTTACCATACCCGGTGGTAAAACAACAGCAATTGTAGGCAGCAGCGGGAGCGGTAAAACAACCATCCTCAAACTCCTTCAAAAAATCAGTACCCCAACTTCGGGTGATATCTATTTGGATAATATGTCTTTTAGTCAGATCAGTCCCCGCTTCTGGCGTCAGCACTGTGGTGTTGTGATGCAGGAAGGTTTTGTTTTCTCTGATACGATAGCCAATAACATTGCATTAAATGAGGAATTTAACAATCCAAAAGCAATGGAACGGGCCATTCATATCGCCAACATCGACGATTACATCAAAAGCCAGCCATTGGGGCTTTATACAAAAATAGGCGAAGATGGAAAGGGATTAAGCGGAGGGCAGCGTCAACGTGTTTTAATTGCCCGGATGGTATATAAAAATCCTGAGTATATATTTTTAGATGAGGCAACAAGTTCGCTGGACTCTTCAAATGAAAAGGTAATTATGGAAAGATTATACACATTTTTTGAGGGAAAAACGGTGCTAATTGTTGCCCACCGGTTGAGTACAGTAAAAAATGCAGACAATATCCTGGTCTTAGATAATGGCAATGTCATTGAACAAGGCAATCATACCACCCTGGTAGAAAAAAGGGGCTTTTATTACGAGCTCATAAAAAATCAGCTTGAATTGGGAAATTAAATCAATAACTATATGAAGAACAACGTCATCACCTTTATTGATAGATTAAAGGTAGAAAGAAATACTCCGGAGAATACAGCGCTCCTTAAATCTCAGCGCGGAACATTTAGCATCCTTTTGAATATGGTTGCTACTCAAAACCTGGGTGCTGAAGTTAATAACCGGATATCGGCAGTAACTGATGCTTACTTTAGAGGGGTGGTAAAATGCCGTAAGAATGATATTCAGGAAGCGCTGGATACACTTTGTCTGGCAGATCATTTAGATGATACATTGGATGGCGAGGCGCTTCGGTTAACCAACCTTTTTAAGGTCTCTGCCTGGGCCAACTATTATTACAAGACAAATGAATTTGATAAGGCCATTCATTTACTGGTGGGTGGACTGAGTAGGAGTATAGAACTTGAAAAAGAAGGATACTACGTTTTAATCTTCAGAAGAATTGAGCAGTTACAAAATATTTCCAGGATACTGATCTCTGCAGGGAGGTACATGGAGGGGTTCAATTTAATCCGGAATATCATCCGGTTTTTAATTACCGGATCTGCTGAAGGCCTGTATGTAGCAGACTGGGACCATAAAAAAATAGTCAAAATCCGTCAGTTAATGGAGAGCACATGTGATGCTGTATTCATTCAGCTGGCCATGCTGAATACTAAAACTATGGAAAGCAATATATATGATGATAGATTTTATGATGAATTTTTCTTTAAAGAGTTTTTGGAAACTTTACCTGTAGATACTTATAACCGTACTATTATATATAACTGGATGTATGTAAAAACATCATATGCTGAAGGAGAGGCAGGTTTTTTTAACAATATGACCGATTTTTTAGTAGACGCTGATATTTCTTCAGAATACAATGTGTTGAAGAAAAACCTGTTACATCAGGCTGTTTATGTGCTTAAAAATACGCATAACAGTGAGTTTGAAAATTATGAATCGGTAATCTCCGATTACATAAATAACAAACTTTAAAAAATAACGAATAAAAAAGAGGGCTGCGATTTTGAAGTCGCAGCCCTCTTTTTTATTCGTTATTTGCTAATCAGCTTACTGATCTCCACCGCCCTGAGGCTGCTGGCCTGGTTGTGGCTGTTGAGAGAAGTACATCGCGAAATCTGATTCCAGTAACTGGAACTGCTGATTCAACTGCTGAGACAGTTTTGTTTGTTTCTGTTCTGAAGTGGTTTTAACCATTTGGTTTAAGAATTGCAGTCCTAGCTGAACATTCTGTCCGCCAACAAATCTGCCTTTGCTTTTGGATACATCAGAAAGATAAACAAGTTCTTTCTGGATATAATCGGCACATTTTACAACCAGTGCATTTGCACGCTGGGTATCACCTAAAGCATATAAGTTCTCGGCCAGGAAGTAAGTTCCCATCATCGAGCGCATGCCGTAGAATCTATCAGGCATTACTTCGAAATAGCGGGCTACTACTTTTTTGGCATCTACAATCTTTCCTTCTTTGATCAATCCGCTAATAGCAGTATTGAATACATTGTTAAAGATAGAGATATCATCTGCAGACTGCGGATCCAGGTATTTAGCATTTTTTACATTTCCCCACTTAAATTTAGTGTAAAGGTTATGGTAAAGGATATCCGTATTTACCAGTTCTGCCCTGCCGCCAGCTGAATCAATTTTAAGTGGTAACAGGCGCATGGCCAAACCTTCTGTATATAAGTAGTTGTCCAAACCATTAAACTGATCTGAAGGTACTGTACTTGCAAAATAAATCGGTCTTTTCCAGTGGTTATGAACCAGGATGTCCAGCATGGCCAGTGTACCTTTGGTTACATATCCTTTATTAAAGGTCCATGTCATTGCAGGGATGATCTTCGCAGAATCGGCAGCTTTTACAGTTCCTGTACTTAATACTTCAGCTTTGTTAATCGTTAACTTGAAGTTTTTAGTCGGGATAAAGTTTTCTTTAGTTCCATTCTGCAATGGGATTTTGTCAGCATCATCATCTGATAATAACACATCAAGGATGTTTTGCAGTTCCACCGGACCAGCAATTTTATAATCCTGATAATACATCACGTCCCTTACACCCTGTACGTACTGTGCAGGTTTCATGCTGATTGGAAGAGGGGCAGATTCATTCTGCTTGCGTTTCATTCCATCAATATACCAGTCAGTGTCAAACAAACTCAGGTTCACTAAACGAACATCAGGTCTGATTTGCTCTACTTCCTGTGCATACCAAAGCGGGTAAGTATCATTATCTCCGTAAGTAAACAGGATGGCATTTGGTGCGCAGGACTCTAAATAATCCAGTGCAATATCATGTGCTACCAGTTTAGAAGAACGGTCGTGGTCATCCCATCCCTGCTCGCCCATAATCAATGGAGCTCCGCAAAGGGAAACCACTGTTGCAGCAATTGCTCCATTCTGTGCATTCAATTTATTAAACACCCAGTCCTTCAGGGCAAATACGGCAAAACCTATCCATATAGAGAAGGCATAAAAAGATCCGGTATAAGCGTAATCACGTTCTCTTGGTTCCAGGGGTTTCTGGTTCAGATACAATACGATAGCTATTCCCGTAAAGAAGAACAATAATCCTACGATACCTGCATCTTTCTGGTTACGTTTGAAATGCCAAACAGCTCCCAGCAATCCAAGGATCAATGGAAGGAAGAAAAAGCGGTTGTATGCACTGCTATCAACGATAGACGGAGGTAAGTGGCTCTGATCTCCCAGCATCATGGCATCAATAGGTTTAACCCCACTCAGGAACTGGCCCTGGTAGACACCGGCACCCTGTTCATCATTCTGACGACCTACGAAATTCCACATGAAATAACGCATATACATATTACCAATCTGGTATTTAAACAAGTAATTGATGTTGTCAATTAAACCCGGGAAATGGGTGTCATCAAAGCCCATCAGGCTTTTATACTCTTGTACGTGTTGTGGTTCGTCACTATACATCCTTGGGAAAGGAGTAGTTCTGTCATATTCGTAATCTGTTTTCTTACCGGCAACTTCATACTTGGTATCACCTTTTCTATAGATGTTTTTACCTTCAGTAATGTTTGTTTTTTCGGAATTGTAATTCGGTCCAAACAGCAGAGGACGGTCTCCATATTGTTCCCTGTTCAGGTAACTTAAAAAAGAGAAAGCATTATCAGGATTACTGTTGTTCAGGTTAGGATTTGCTTTAGAGCGGATAATGATCATCGCAAAAGAGCAATAACCAAAAATGATCAGTACTGTAGACAGTAAAACCATGTTTAGGATCTTGTTCTGATGTTTGATGGAATACCTGATTCCCAGGGTAAAACCAACAATCAGCAGGAGGACGAAGAAAGTTACGCCAGATCCGAATCCCATTCCTAAAGTATTCACGAAGAAGAGGTCAAAATAGGCACCAAAAGAGATGGTATATTGTATAATACCATACTGCACAAAGGCCAGGATCAATACACCTACAAAAAAGGTCTTGATCACACCCAGGTTGGTAGGATGTTCGTTTTTCTTAAAGTAATATACAAAAGCCATTGCAGGAATGGTCAGTAAGTTCAGTAAGTGGATACCAATGGATAAACCCATGATATAAGCAATGAAGAGCAGCCATCTGTCGCCTCTAGGCTCATCAGCATTTGCTTCCCATTTTAAAATACCCCAGAATACTATAGCTGTAAATAAAGAAGAAAGGGCATAAACCTCAGATTCTACTGCCGAAAACCAAAAACTATCAGAATAAGCATAGGCTAATGCACCAACTGCTCCTGCACCCATGATCGTGATCATATTGGTCATGGTTAATTCTTTACCACTCTTAATCACCATTTTCTTAGCCAGTGCTGTAATTGTCCAGAACAGGAATAAGATAGTTGCCCCGCTGGCCATCGCTGAACCAACATTCATGAAATAAGCTATTTTATGCAGATCGCCGAAAGCAAATAGCGAAAAGAAGCGCTGTATCATTAAAAATAGGGGGGCACCGGGTTGATGCACTACCTGCATTCTGAGTGCAGACGCTATAAACTCTCCACAATCCCAGAAACTAACGGAGGGCTCCAGGGTGAGTATATAGGTGAGTGTAGCTATGAAAAAACATAGCCATCCGGTAAGGTTATTAATTTTTGAGTAGTTCATTTTAATCTTAATCTAATTTTTGGCTCTAAAAATGCGCTCGAAAATAATCAAATAGATTGATAGTTGTACATAACTGCTCTCACATTAACAAAAATTAACCTGCTGGATGCCCATAAAAAATGCGATTTGAATTATTTTCATTTTTTTTGCTGAAGGATTTGCAAATATGAAAAATCTGCGTAGATTTGCATTCCATTCAAAACAACCCACGGTTAGTTTGAAGAAGATTGCCCGATAGTATAAAGGTAGTACAACGGTTTTTGGTACCGTTTGTCTAGGTTCGAATCCTGGTCGGGCAACTAAACAATATTCGGATTGTGAAGAAAAACACAATCCGATTTTTTTTTAACCAAGCATTGATACCCGTCTAATCATGCCATTGCAATTCAATCCAGTTAAACTTTTTGCCGGCAGCGGTACAAAAGAATTAGCACACAAGATTGCCGAATCTTACGGCAAGCCTCTTGGAGGTGTAACCTTAAGCAGATTTAGCGATGGTGAATTTCAACCTGCTTACGATGAATCCGTAAGAGGATGTGACGTATTCCTGATTCAGTCAACCTATCAGCCTTCAGATAATTTAATGGAATTGCTGCTCATGATTGATGCCGCGAAGAGAGCTTCTGCGCATTACATTACGGCTATTGTTCCTTATTATGGTTTGGCCAGACAGGATAGAAAAGACAGGCCGCGTCAGGCAATTGGTGCGAAACTGGTAGCTGACTTGCTTAAAACTGCCGGTATCCATCGTATCATGACCATGGACCTGCATGCAGCACAAATACAAGGTTTTTTTGATGTTCCTATGGATCACCTTGATGCGTCAATCATCTTTGTTCCTTATATCAAAAGCCTGGGCTTAACAAACCTGACCATCGCTTCTCCTGATATGGGCGGATCTTACAGGGCCCGTACATTTGCAAAATTCTTTAATGCAGAAGTAGTAATCTGTGATAAACGACGTAAACGTGCCAATGAAATTGAATCCATGTCAATTATTGGTGATGTAACAGGAATGGACATTGTACTGATCGATGATATCATTGATACAGCAGGTACATTGGCTAAAGCTGCGGCACTGATCATGGAAAAAGGTGCAAGAAGCGTAAGGGCAGTTTGTACACACCCGGTATTATCGGGCAATGCGTATGATACGGTTGAAAACTCTATGCTGACTGAACTGATTGTAACGGATACCATTCCTTTAAAACAGGTAAGTTCAAAAATCAGGGTATTGAGCACGGCAGAATTATTTGCAAAAGCAATTGCAATTGCAAATGAACATGGTTCACTGAGTGAACTTTTTAAAGTAGAATAATTAATAACAATAAATAACAGATGAAAGCCGGTTGGTCAATTCAGATCACGAAAGCTTCATCACAATTAAAAAAAAGATGAAAATAATCGCAATTAGCGGTTCTCCAAGAGAGAACGTAGGGAAACGCGATGCTAAAGAGCTTCGCTATGAAGGCAAGGTTCCTGCAGTATTGTATGGTGGTAAAGAACAAGCACATTTTGCTGTAGTAGCAACCGATTTAAAAGATGCTATTTATACTCCTGAAGCCAACTATTTAGAAATTGATATCAATGGTACAAAAACCAAAGCGATCATAAAAGAATTACAGTTTCACCCATTAACTGAATTATTATTACACGTAGATTTTCTTCAGTTGTTTGACGACAAAGAGATCATCATGGAAATCCCTATCAAATTAACCGGAACTTCTCCAGGTGTTAAAATGGGTGGTAAATTAGTTCAGAAATTACGTAAACTTCGCGTTAAATCTTTACCAAAAGATATGCCGCAAACAGTTGAAGTAAGCATTTCTAAATTAGAAGTAGGAAACTTATTCCGTGTACGTGACCTTGCAAAAGGCGCTTATGCAGTTACCAACACTCCTGAAGATACTATCGTATCTGTAGGTATGTCTAGAGCACTGAAACAAGCAGAGCAACAAGGCGGTAAAAAATAAGCTGATCTGTATCAGAAATTTAAAAACAGTACTGATCTCAGTACTGTTTTTTTATGTCCGGGCTTTTTGCTGGATGGGAGATACAGAAGAAAAGTTATCTTTGAAAATTGAGGAGTATATAATTAAGCATAAGAATGAAATATTTAATCGTTGGACTGGGAAATATCGGACCTGAATATGCCCATACAAGACATAACATTGGTTTTGATATTGCAGATGAACTGGTTAAACAATTGGGAGGATCATTCTCCAATATACGCCTGGCCTACTACTCAGAAGTTTCCTGGAAAGGAAAAAAACTGCATGTCATCAAACCTACTACTTTTATGAATTTAAGTGGCAAGGCTGTCAATTACTGGATGAAGGACTTAAATATCCCATTGGAAAATGTATTGGTAGTAGTAGATGACCTGGCGCTGCCGTTGGGTAAATTACGGCTTAAATTAAAAGGCAGCAGTGCGGGCCATAACGGCTTAAAAAGTATTGAAGAACTCTGCGGAGGGCAAGCTTATCCGCGCCTTCGCTTTGGTATAGGTGATAATTTTGCCAAAGGCCGTCAAATAGATTATGTACTGGGAACCTTTGACAAGGACGAAAAACTCGAAATACCGGCGCTGATCGATAAAAGTGTTGCACTGATCCAGAGTTTTGTAACTATAGGACCAGCGCAAACCATGACGGCTTTTAATCAATAAACTAAAGCGTTAATGTCTTTTTGTCTTTATACTGTGTAATTTTCTCATGTAAAATTCCCAGTTCAAAAGGCTTGCTCAGCACATCATCTGCTCCGGCATCTATCGCTGCTTTTTTATCATTCTCCATCACCGCTGCCGAAAAAGTAATGATAGGGATGTCTTTTTTACCTTCTACCTCATCCTGTCTGATCAGTTTTGTTGCTTCCAGGCCATTCATTACCGGCATAAAAGTATCCATCAGGATCAGGTCGTAGTCATTCTCTCTTAGTTTATCTATTGCTTCTTTTCCGTTTTCAACTACATCGGCCACAATATTCCAGCCCTTTAAAATCTTAACGATCAGAAATTTATTAATTGGATTATCTTCCGCTACCAGTATCCTTACGTTTTCAAAAGGCAGGAGTTTTTCCGTTGTCCTTCCCTGATTTTCGGGGTTATCATCCAGAACTTCATACCAATTGCTAAACTTGAAAGTACTGCCTACACCTTCTATACTGTCCAGCGTTAGCTCGCCTCCTTTTAAATGGGCCAGATTCTTTACAATGGACAAGCCAAGGCCTGTTCCTCCAAAATTAAGTGTCGTGTTATCATCTGCCTGTTCAAAAGATTCAAATATTTTACCCATCCTGTTTTCCGGGATACCTATGCCGGTATCTATAACAGAAATTCTGATCTGTATACTGCTGCCTCTGCGGGCAAGGATATCAACTTTTAAGGTCACGCTGCCACTGCTGGTAAATTTAATGGCGTTGCCAATCAGGTTCATCATGATCTGATTCAACCGGAGTGAATCTGCCAGGATGGTTTTTGGCAGATCCGGATGAAACTGTGTAATCAGCTCCAGGTGTTTTTCTTTTGCCCTGATCCGTAACAGGTTGATCACCGAATGGCAGATCATCACCAGATCTGTAGGCGCACGGTTGATCTTGAATTTTCCTGCCTCTATTTTGGATAGGTCGAGGATATCATTGATTACCCCCAGTAGAGAGTTGGAAGAAATCTCCATTAAAGCAATCATTTCCCGCTGTTCGGCATTCAGCTCACTTTGCTCCAGCAGGTGGGTTAAACCAATGATCCCGTTAATAGGGGTACGAATCTCATGGCTCATATTGGCCAGGAAGTTTTCTTTTATCTTTTTCCCCTGTTCTGCCAGTTCTTTAGCCTTGATGAGTTCCTTCTGATAAGCTTCCAGCTCTTTATTCTTTTTAACAATATCACGCTGGTTTCTTACAAATTGTATAAAGGAATCTACCTTAGCAGAAGTAACATAGGGGTTGAGAGGTTTATATAAATAGTCAACGGCACCTGCATTGAGGCCTTTAACTGCATATTTAGCATCCGTAGAAATAGCGGTCACAAAAATCACCAGAATGTCTTTGGTCCTGGGATTACTTTTTAAAATCTCTACCAACTCAAAACCATCCATTTCCGGCATCTGCACATCCACCAGTGCGATAGCAATATCCATTTCCCAGGCTAAGCGCAGCGCTTCATTAGGCAGGGTAGTGGAAACAAGGTTTACATCGTCCCGCTGCAATAGTGCCTCTAAGGCTACAATATTTTCGGGTCTGTCATCAACAATGAGGATGTTAATCTTTTCCATAGTTTTCAATGCTCCTTTTAAAGAAGGCTTATGCTATTTTTTGATATATATTATTTTTTTGATCGATAATCTTAAACCGGCCAATTTCTGAACTTCTCAGGGTTTCTTTGGAGCCCAGGCACAGGAATCCGAAGTTGGCCAGGCTATGATAAAAGAGATCGATCACTTTTTCCTGTAGTTCTGTGTTAAAGTAGATCAGTACATTACGGCAGGAAATTACTTGAAACTCATTAAAAACGCCGTCCGAAGCTAAATTATGTGTGGAGAATAAAACGTTCTTTTTTAAAGAATGGTTAATGGTAGCTGCGCCATAACGTGCGGAATAATAATCAGACAGGGTATGCAGTGCACCTGTTTTTTGGTAATTTTCAGAATACAACTTCATCTTTTGTAAATCATAGATCCCGTTTTTAGCAAATTCCAAAACATCTGAATTGATATCCGTACCATAAAAAAAGCTCCTGTCATAGAGCTTTTCTTCGCAAAACAGTACTGCAAATGAATACAATTCTTCTCCTGTTGAACAGCCTGCATTCCACACTTTTATCCTTTGATAAGATCTTAAATAAGGGATGATGTTTTTCTCAAGAGATTTGTAAAAAAGCGGGTCCCGGAACATTTCTGTCACATTTACCGTGATTTCAATTAGAAAATTTTCAAAATAATCCTGGTCATTCGTCAGCAAAGTTCGTAAATCAAAAAGGTTTAGTTTTTGCAGTTGCATAATTCTGGTTACCCTTCTTTTTAGCGACGCTGCCGAGTAATTACTAAAATCAAAACCATGTATATTCCTGATGAAAGCGGTTAGTGCTGCCAGTTCTTCGTAAGTGATCAGTTCCTGTATAGGATTGTTAGGCAACTGTTCCATTAGCTTAACCAAACTCTTAACATCGATAATAACTGATCCATATCTACGGGTTTAGAGACATAATCATTAGCTCCTGCCTCAATACATTTTTCACGGTCGTTCTTCATTGCCTTTGCAGTTAACGCAATAATTGGCAGCTTCTTATATTCTTTTTGCTGGCGGATGAGTTTCATCGCTTCATAACCATCCATTTCGGGCATCATGATATCCATGAGCACCAGGTCTATATTCTTAAATTCCTCCAGTTTCTCTAAAGCTTGTTTTCCGTTATTGGCAATAATGATATGCATATCATATACCTGCAGGGCGCTCGACAAGGCGAAAATATTTCTCATATCGTCGTCAGTGATCAGGATAGTTTTATCCTTCAAGGCCTTTTCAATTGTTGATACGGTTTTATTTTTAGCAGCTCCGGCAGTATTAGGACTAAAATTCTCTTCTTTTTTTAATTTATTCATGAACAGGCTTACTTCATCGATCAGCCTGTCGTTAGACTTATTCGATTTCAGGACCATGGCCTCCGAATATTTCATGATATGGGCAATTTTATCCTGGTCCAGCTCCATGGCGGTATTAATGATCACGGGAACATGAGCAAACTTATCCTGTGTTTTGATATTGTCCAGCAGATCAAAGCCGGAGATATCGGGGAGGTTTAAATCCAGGATGATGCAATCGAAGGTACGTTCCTTGAGTATATCCAGTGCTTCCTGGCCGGTAAAAGCCTGTGCAACTTCAATCCCTTTACTGATCAGTTGTTCTTTGACTACCAGGCTTTGGAGCTCGTGGTCTTCAACAACCAATACCGTTTTAAAATCATAAGCTAGCTGCTGATCAGTATTCATCCTGGAGAAAGCCTCATCCAGATCATCCTTTTCAATGGGTTTTTTCAGGAAACCGATGGCACCTTCTTTTAAGGCCTTATCGGCCTTAAATTCCCCGGCAGACATCATGTGTACCGGAATGTGTTTGGTTAGCGGATTTGCTTTCAGCTGTTTCAATATGCTCCATCCATCCATTACAGGCAGCATAATATCCAGGATGATCGCGTCCGGGAATAGAGACGAAGCCATTTCCAATCCTTTATCCCCGCTATGGGCAAGTACAGGTTCAAACCCTTTTTCTATGGCATAATCTTTTAGTACATCGGCAAATACCAGGTCGTCTTCTACAATCAGCAGGGTTTGTTTTCCATTTTTCCTTAGGGGTACCAAAACGGGTTCAGGAATAAGCGGAACTACCACTGCTTCCTGATGTGCTTCAGTTAAAACATCATCAGGCTTTACCGCCGGGATATATAGTGTAAAACAACTTCCCACTTCAGGTTCACTTTCTACCTGGATCTCTCCGCCTAATATATTGGCGAGTTCTTTACTGATGGAAAGCCCCAAACCTGTACCACCGTACTTCCTGCTGGTGGTACCATCTGCCTGTTTAAAAGCTTCAAAGATAAGTTTCTGTTTATCTGCGGGAATGCCAATTCCAGAATCCTTTACGCGGAACGCAATTACCTGCAGGTTTTTATCTTTTAGATGATCTGAATAAAATTTCACCTGCTTGTCGGCAGTACCAATCTCCAGGTTGATCTCCCCATCTTCAGGTGTAAACTTAAAAGCATTTGACAGCAAGTTTTTAACAATCTGTTCTATTCTCGACAGATCGGTCATTATTTTTTCAGGAAGTTCAGTATTAACAGTAGTTATAAAACTGATCTTTTTGCTGCGGGCGATCTCTGTGAAAAGAGATTCCATATTGTTTTTTATCTCCTGGGGCCTAACCGGTTCAATATCCAGGTCAACCTTACCCGACTCAATTTTTGACAGATCAAGAATGTCATTAATTAAGGTCAGCAGATCATTACCGGCATTGTGGATCACACCTGCATACTTGATCTGTTCATCATTTAAATTGTCGGGCCTGTTCTCTTTTAAAATCCTTGCCAGGATAAGGATACTGTTTAAGGGGGTGCGCAGCTCATGGCTCATATTTGCCAGGAACTCCGATTTATATTTACTGGATATTTCCAGCTCTGCTGCTTTTAAACTAATTGCTTCACGGGCTTCATTGATCGAGAGGTTACGCTCTTCCAGCTGACCTGCTTTTTCTTCCAGTTCGGCATTGGTTTCGCGCAATTCTTCCTGCTGTACCCGCAGTTCCTCTTCAGAAGCCATGAGTTCCTCCGACTTATGAATCAGTTCTTCGTTGGTGGTACGTAATTCTTCCTGCTGGCTTTCCAGTTCTTCTGCCTGCTGTTGGGTATGCAGGAACAGGTCGCGCAGCTGTGCCCTGGCAATACTCCTGTTGATACCCACACCAATGGTAATCGAGATGCGGTTAAAGAAATCAACTTCAATTGCCGTAGGCTGCCGTGGCAAGCCAAACTCCATCACCGCTATGGTTTCATTTTCAAATGGGATAGGTAAAACGACCAGGGTATTCGGAATGGTACTGCCCAGTCCTGAGCTTACTTTGATGTAATCTGAAGGAATATCATTCAGCACTTTAATCCGTTTTTCAATCGCCACCTGGCCAACCAGGCCTTCACCTAAAGCGATAGCTATTTCCTTTCCTTTTTTCTTTTCAAATGCATAACAGCCTGTCAGGTCCAGCAACTGTGTTTTTGGATTAATCAGGTACATCGCACCAACAGGTGCCTTGACATAATCACACATGGCGGTAATCACGTGGGTACATAACTCTTCTACCTCCTGCTCCCCGCGCAGGGCTTCATTAATGGCCGAACCACCGGATAACATCCAGTTTTTTTGTTCATTTTCTGAAGAGATCTTTTCCAGCTTTTCGTTGTTCTCCCTCATCTTTATCTCCGTTAGCTTTTGCTCGTCAAAAGTTCTTTTGATAAAGCTGGACAGATAAAGTACCAGGCCTAAAATGATCAGGGAGCTGATCACTACAATAGCGGTTGACCTTATACCACTTTCAATTCTTTTCTCTTTTCGAATTTGAAGTAATTTTAGTTCGGTAGAAATGATCAGATTATTTATTCTCAGCATCTGGTCTTTGAGGATTTTACCCTTATCTGTAAGCACCAGATTGGTAGCCGCTGCTTGTCCTTTAGATTGATTGAGCTGAATAACCTCATGCATATGTTTCACCTTTTCAGCAGCATACATTTTCAGGGAATCCAGCCTTTCCTGTTGAATAGGATTATCACTAGTTAGCCGCTGCATTTTCTCTATCTGGGGTACTATTTTATTAATATTGTTAGTAAAAGGCTCAAGATAATTCGCCCTTTGCGTAAGGACATATCCCCTCATTCCGGTTTCGGCATTCAGGAGGGTTACCTCCATGTTCCTCGCATTGTCAATCACTTCATAAGTATGGCTTTCCCACGAAGAGTCAGTATTCATCGATTGAATGCTGAGGTAAGAAGTAACAGCCGAGATGAGAACAAAAAGTAAGGAGAGTATAAATCCTACTAATACTTGTTGTTTAAACGTGTATTTAGCCATATATATAAATCAAAGCGTTTCGTATGATGTGCTTTATTGTCCAATCAAACTTCGTTAACATTGAAAATCAATGTTATTCAACTGAATCATGTGACAATAATACTGATAAATATATGTATCCAATCTACAATAGACGCAGATATGACTGATTATTTTTTATAAATCATGTATAGGGGTAAATGAGGATTCTTGAAAATGCAGATCCCCGATTTTGATAAAAGGTTTTAATGCTTTGAATTATAGCTCCTGCAAACATTGGGCGTAGGTAGGGCCTACGGGAATAATCTTTTCGCCAATCCAGATCTGGTTGCGGTCAAATTTAGTTACTGCTTTTTTCGCCACAATAAATGCCCGGTGTGTTCTGATGAATTGTTGTGCAGGCATCAAAGCATACATCTCGCTAATGGGCATACGGGTGCTGAGGGAAGTGTTGTTCTGCAGATGGATCAGGGTATAATTTCCTGCAGCTTCAATATAGGTAATCTCATCAATGGCTACTTTGATCTGCTCATAACCATCTTTTATAAAGAGATGTGCAGAAGGACTCAGCGTGTCTGCTTTTTTACGCAGGCTATATAACTCTTCGGCCTTGTGGCAGGCTTTTAAGAACCTCGACAGGGAAAAGGGTTTCAGCAAATAATCCAGGGCATTTAGTTCAAATCCTTTTACCGCATGTTCTGCATAAGCTGTGGTAAAAATAACCAGCGGGGGATGGTGGAGACTGTGCAAAAACTCAATGCCGCTGATATCGGGCATTTTAATATCCAAAAAGATCAGGTCTACCTGGTTTTTCTGTAAATAAGCGATAGCCTCAAAGGCATTGGTGAATACAGCCTGCAGGGTTATAAAAGGAACTTTGGAGGCATGTGATTTTACTACATCCAAAGCTATGGGCTCATCATCTATCGCTATTGCAATCATTTCAATCCAGATTCAACGTTAAATGTACGAAAAACTCTTTGGCACTTTCACGTATCAGCAGTTCATGTTTTTTAGGATACAGCAAACCTAAACGTTGTTTAACATTGGGCAGGCCTATACCGCTATGCATTTTTTCCGGGTCGCCATCTGCTTTCAGATGAATGCTGTTGTGCACATCAAAATAAAGCATATTGGCTTTGGTTTGCAGGGTGATTTTGATATGTGAAGGCGATTGCAGGCTTATCCCATGTTTAAAGGCATTTTCTACAAAGGGAATCAGCAGCATAGGCGCAATATTTGCCGAGGTAAACTGCTCTTCAATCTCCGTATGGATCAGGATATCCACTGAGGTAGATGTTCTCAGTTTTTGCAGTTCGATATAATTATTAAGGTAGTCGATGTCCCTGCTCAGGGATATTTTATCCTGCAGGTTTTCCTGTAACATGAAGCGCATCATGTCTCCCAGTTTTTGTATGCCTTCACCGGTGCGTTCTGCATTTTCCTGCAGTGCTGTACCGTAAAGCGTATTCAAAGCATTGAACAGAAAATGAGGGTTGATCTGAGATTTTAGAAAGCCTAGGTTTGCATCAGACTTTCCGAGTTCTTTTTTAAGGGAAGAGATTTGTGTTTCAGTTTCATTCCTTCTTTTATACATATATAAAGCGAGGGGCCCACTAATCCCCAGCTGTACACCAAAATTGACAGTCATTATAACGGGAAAAAAATCTCTGCCAACGCTTAAAATAGCACCGGTGATACCCAATGGAATAGTTAGTATTGCAGTGATCAGGGTGATCCTGCCATAATAAAAACGAATTGGTTTAGGCTTTTTGTAAGCTAATGGAATCAGTTCATACAGGGAATAGATCACCATGAACACAGCAGCAGCAATGACCAGGGTAAAACACAGGATGGCATCAAAGTCGGCCCCGGTAGCAATCAATACCAATACAATGATAAACCAGAAGCCTGCACCAAAAGCAATTTCAAGTTTCATCTGATGGTTACTTTCATTTTCTTTATTTTCTATCAGATGAAGGACCAGTTGTTTAAGCAGTACATAAATAGAGATCAGCAGGATCAGCCAGGCTGCATAAGTGAAGCCATTAAAAAAGATCCGATCATACGCATCGTCTATGGTATCGTATTGCACTAATAAATAGGCCCTGCTATAGGTTCTGCCTATACTGATTACCAGACCGGAAAATAGATAGACAAAAGCAAGAATCGTGATGTTCAAACCCATATTCACCTTTTTATACAATGGGGGCAGCAGGCAGAAATTAAGCAGCATGAAGCTGAAATAGATAATGGAATAGCGGAAAAGCTCAGGAAGGAAATAACTGGAGAAATAACTGAAATTAATGTGGGCATCTTTGAATTCATAGGGGATGTCATTGCCATAACCCGAACCATGGGAAATTAACATCAGCACGGCAAATCCATAGAGGAAACTCACTGACCAGAATTCTATCTTACTTAAATCTTTTATATTCATAGTGTTTATATTGAAGAACGTGGTACAATACTACAAATGCTTTTTGTTTGCCAGGATAAAATGTGATGAATGCCTAAAAAAATGTGATGAATGCGGAAATATAGGTAACTTCGGGTCTTTATAAAATAACAATGATCGTTTACGGAATCCCAAATTGTAATACAGTAAAAAAAGCCAGGACCTGGCTAAGTGACAACGGCCTCAACTATGAATTTCATGATTTCAAAAAACAGGGGATTACTGCCGAAAAATTAAATGAATGGTGTGCTGCTTTTGGCTGGGAGCGTGTGCTCAATAAAAAAGGGACTACCTGGAAAAAACTGTCTCCGGATCAGCAAAATAATGTAAAAGATCAGGAAACGGCAGTTGCTATCTTATTGGAGTATACTAGTGCCATTAAACGCCCGGTAATAGAATTGAACGGAAAACCCGTACTGCTGAGCTTTGATGAAGAAGCCTACAATAAAAGCTTGTTCAGCTAAACTATTAACGTTAATTTTTGTTAAATAGTAACACACCATATCAAACTAAATTATATTTGAAACCTGCATCTAATGCAAGCTTCAAAGCCATCAAATCAAAATAAATTCTAATGAAAATGCTTAAAAGGTTAGCTATCGTCTTTCTACTCTCCATACCCATTTACACCTTCGCCCAAACCGGGATCACTGGAGGAGTATTTGATTATGACAACAAGAGTTTCCCGCTTCAAAAAGTTAATGTAAGAAATATCAATACCAGCAGAACCACGGTTACTGGTGCCGCCGGACAATTTACTATCCTGGCCAGTAAGGGCGATTTATTAGAGTTCTCTTTACCAGGTTATCATACTGATACTTTGTATCTGACCAATATGGAATCGAAGACTATCTATTTACCTACCCAGTCTACAGCGCTGAAACAGGTAGATGTGAAAGGAGCCAGGATTTCTGATGACCTGAATGTAGTGGACCCGAATGCCAAGACATCCAAACGTGTATCCACTATACAGCCAACAGGTAACAACAGCCGTGCAGGCGGTGTAGGACTTTCCTTTGGTGGCGATGGCAGAAAAGAGCGTGCTAAAGTAGCAGCGCTGGATGAGAGGGCCGGTTATGAAGAAGAGATCAGCAGAAATTTCAGTGCTGAACATATTACTGATCTGATTAAGATCAAAGGACAGGAATTAAAAGACTTTATGAACATGTTCCGTCCGTCTGTAATCAAGGTGAAAAGTGATTCCCCTTTTAATTACGATTATTATATTGCCCAGGCTTACCAGACCTGGTTAAAGTTACCCCCTGAAGGAAGAAAATTATCACCTGTACCCGCAGGAAAAAGTAGTAACTAATTACTTAGACAACATATAACTTTAAAAAGAATGAATAACCATCTCATTCAAAAAACACTCCTTTTGGCAGTGTTTTTTGCTTTTAGCATCCGCAGCCAGGCCCAGGAAACACCTCCGGCCAGTAATTACGATCAGCACGACGCTTTCAGTCCGCTGTTTTATACGCAAAACGGGAATGAATTCCGTTCAGCCAGCGGATACCCGGGGCCTAAATACTGGCAGAACAGGGCAGATTATACCATCTCTGCAAACCTGGACGACCAAACCAATACTGTTTCAGGTACAGTAACCATCACCTATAAAAACAACAGCCCCGATCAATTGCCATATATCTGGCTGCAGCTGGATCAAAATCTTTTCGATCAGCATTCAAGAGGAGCTTCGTTGATCAAAGCAGGAAGCCGTTATGGCGCCCGTGGTGAAAAGATTAATGGAGGATATAAAATTACCGGCCTTACGGTATCTAAAAAAGCATTGCCTGTAAAATTCACTTCAATTATTGAAGATACCCGTATGCAGATCCGCCTGGATCAGCCTCTGGGAGCCAATGGCGATCTGATCACCTTAAAAATGAACTTCTCTTTTGTTGTTCCTATCAACGGATCAGACAGGATGGGGCACTTAACTACTCAAAACGGAGAGATCTTTACCATTGCACAATGGTTTCCAAGATTATGTGTGTATGATGATGTGATTGGCTGGAATACGCTGCCTTACTGGGGCGCAGGAGAATTTTACTGTGAATATGGTGATGTAAACTATTCGGTTACCGCACCTGCAAATCATATTATAATGGGTTCGGGAGAATTGCTGAATCCACAGGAAGTATTTACACCTGAACAATTGAAAAGATGGAATGCCGCGAAACTAAGTGATAAAACGATTTCTATCCGCACTGCGGAAGAAGTAACCGATCCAAAATCACGTCCTGCGAAAGATAAACTGACCTGGAAATTCAGGATGTTTAACACCAGGGATGTAGCCTGGGCTTCGTCGAAAGCTTTTGTATTGGATGCAGTAAGAATTAACCTGCCAAGTGGTAAAAAATCACTGGCTGTTTCTGCACAGCCTGTAGAAAGTTATACAGATAACAGTTATAAAAGAGGTGCAGAATTTATTAAAGGATCTATTGAGCACTATTCTAATAAATGGTTTGAATTTCCTTACCCAATGGCAGTTAACATTGCTTCCAATGTAAGTGGAATGGAATATCCGGGGATTGTTTTCTGCGGATGGAAAGCTAATGGATCTTCTTTATTTAACGTAATTGACCATGAATTTGGTCATACCTGGTTCCCAATGATTGTAGGTAGTAATGAGCGTAAATATGGCTGGATGGACGAAGGTTTTAACACGTTTATCAATACCTTATCTACAGATGCCTTCAACAATGGAGAATTTAAACCGGCTAAGCCTATGGATGTCCACGGCATTGCCAAATATATTGCTAAACCAGAAGGAGAATATATCATGCTTAGCCCTGATGCTATGGGAGAGAGAAATATAGGTGCTAACCTTTATTTTAAACCAAGCTTGGGTTTAACACTGCTTAGAGAACAAATATTGGGACCCGACCGTTTTGATTACGCATTTAAAATGTATATCAAGGAATGGTCTTTCAAACATCCAACGCCATTTGATTTCTTCCGCTCTATAGAAAATGGTGCCGGTGAGGATTTATCATGGTTTTGGAAAGGCTGGTTCCTGGGGAACTGGAAAATGGATCAGGCTATCACCAGCGTAACAGCATCTAAAAAAGATGGTCGGATTGAAGGATACCAGATCGTAGTTTCTAACCTGGAGAAATTACCAATGCCGATTATTGTGAAGATTACTACCAAAAGCGGTAAATCTGAAACCCTTAAAATCGGCGTTGATGTGTGGATGAGAAACAAGAACTGGACGATAGATTATCCAACTAACGAGGAAATAACTTCTGTGGTGTTAGATCCGGATAATGTATTACCAGATGTAGATGTAACCAACAACACCTGGACAAAATAATTACTGAAGAGGCTGATGCTGTTTTTAATAGCTTAAGTCTACAGCTATTGCTTTTTATATAAGGTGATGGTAATGATGATCACGCTGAGATGTATCAACCTGTTTGGTTATTGCATTTCAGCGTGATTTTTTGCTTACAAGCGTTATTTAAACCACATCTCCCGATGCCGAAGTCTCATAGATCTGCAAATCAAAGGATGTAGCCGCTGCGATAACGTGATCGAAGATATCTGCCATAATGTGTTCGTAATCCAGCAGTTTTGTAGTATTGGTGAACAAATAAAGTTCTATGGGTAAACCTGTGGGTGTAGGGGCAAGATGCCTTACCATCACAGTCATCTTTTTATTGGTGCCAGAATGATTGGCTAAATAATTATCGATGTACTTTCTGAACAGTCCTGCATTGGTGAGGTTTCTTCCGTTAATCAGCAAGGTCTTATCGGCACCCAATGTTTTATTCGTTTTGTCGATATCTGTTTGTCGGTGTATAATGTAACTGGTAAGTAACTGTATTTTTTTGAACTGCTCAATTTCTTCAGGTTTGAGAAATCTGATGGTATGCTGTTTAATCAATATAGCTCTTTTAATCCTACGGCCACCGGATTCATTCATTCCCCGCCAGTTCTGAAAAGAATCTGAGATCAGGGAATAGGTAGGAATGGTGGTAATGGTCATATCAAAGTTTCGCACTTTTACGGTAGTCAGGTTAATTTCCAATACATTTCCATCGGCACCATACTTAGGCATTGTAATCCAGTCGCCAATTCTTACCATATCATTTGCTGTTACCTGTATACTGGCTACAAAGCCCATAATGGTATCTTTAAACATCAGCAGCAAAATAGCTGATATTGCGCCCATTGTTGTGAAAAAGGCCAAAGGCGATTGTCCCGTCAGGTTAGAAAAGATTTCGACGGCACCGATCATAAACAGGATCAGCCTGATCACCTGTAGATAACTGTCTAAAGGTTTTTCGCGGAAGGCCGGTTTCATCCGCAGATCGTCCCCGCCTGCCCTGATGACAGCCATAATCATCCAGATCACTACCAGTACAAAATATACGTCGGTAATACTGTTCATTGGTTTGATCAGGTCGGGAAAATCTAAAAAGATAATTGGAATGGCCGCCTTAACGATAATGATCGGTCCGCTTAGGGCAATGTAATGGGGGAAGCGGTTATTTAATAAATGATGGTAGAAAATAATATTGGAATGTTTACTGATACGGATCAGTACAATACGCAGAAATCTTTTAACCACATAATGTGCAACATAAACCAATATGCCCAACAGGATGAGTAAGGCAAAGAGGTTTACATAAGCGGCAAAACTATCAGGCACGCCCCACTTCACCAGCAGGTCATAGGTCCAGCGGCTGATGGTATTGACAGAATAACTAATTCGTGTTCCTTTCATTCCAGGTTAAAATAAAAGAGAAAGTTAGCGGGCTTTGAAAAAGCTCTCTTTTAATTTTTCTGCATCTATGAGAGGTTCAGGCTCGTCCAGTCTGATTAACCATCCTTTTTGTTTTAGTAAGGTGATATCTACCTTCGCCACAGAAAGATCTTTTCCTTTAATGTGTTCTTTATAGATTAGTGGTGCTGGTGGTTCTACGTTGGCTGCAGTAGAGAATAGGATCTCTATATTAAACTTTGGCCAGAGTTGTATGTCGCCCAGATTTGCAGAGAAGATCTTTTTTGTGCTGTTTGGCGCAATGGCCGCAGCAAATTCTCCTTTGTAATTTCCGCTTTTTTCTGTTGTCAGCGCTGCGAGTAACTGAAAAGATGTTTCATTCACCAGGTGAAAATGTGCTACTGCGGTACTGTGCTGGTCGGTGATTAATCCCAGGTAAACACCTTCTTTTTTAAATTCTTCTACAGGAACAACTGTTGCCTGTCTGTTAGAAACAACGGTATTGTCATCAGGGATCTCCCCATGTACAAGGGTTACCTTTGAAGCCAGAACCGGGATCTCAAAATCGTTGGCATCAGTTACACCAATCATATCTTTATCGATAATGCGGGTAATATACCCCTCTATATTTTCGTCTACAAAACGTACAAAATCACCTAAATTCAAATTCATATTAATTTTTCTAAAAGAGTAAGCATAACTGTATATACAAACCTAAGTAATAATATACAATTAACAGGCCAATTAAGCGGTAATCAACTCTTTCCATAGTCGGACTTGACTTTGCGCAAAGTTCGTGTGAAACGATAGGAAAAGGTCTGTAAAACGACCTGTGGGGACGGGTTGGTAAGGGGCTGGTAAGGGATTGATAAGGATATTTGGCTGATTATCCTTACCAACCCCTTACCAACTCGTCCCCAGACCCTGGTGAGATGTTGCTTTACAGGCACTTCAGTGGCGCTTTATGGTTGA
Source organism: Pedobacter sp. L105 (assembly GCF_009765875.1). Taxonomy (GTDB): domain Bacteria; phylum Bacteroidota; class Bacteroidia; order Sphingobacteriales; family Sphingobacteriaceae; genus Pedobacter. The sequence goes on along the minus strand of NZ_LMUP01000004.1, from coordinate 1,100,505 downwards.
TTTCCTGTTATTCATTCCCGATCATGAAAAAGGGCCGTTTCTCCATAACAGAGAAAGTGCTTAGGTGATAATTATTAAATAACTAAAACGAATAAGCTAAACTGGTTAAAATAATTACCTTTAAACATGTTTCAAAGACTATTCATACTTTGCATTATTCTATTTTTTGTTCAGCAGGCAAGCGGTCAGGTATTAGAGGGTACCGTATCCGACAGAACAACGCAGGTCAAACTGGATCAGGTAGAGGTATATAATCAGCAGACCAAACAAAAAACGCTGACCAATGCTAAAGGTGAATTTAGTATCCGTGCTTCGGTAAATAACGTAATTATCAGCACCAGGGTAGGTTATAAGCCTGATACTTTATTTCTGGTAGACATGAAACCTGTAAAAAGGTATATGGAGCTGAACAATACCTTGTTGAAAACAGTAAATATTAAATCGGGGGCTTTTGATCCTAGAACGGAATATTCCGATGTTTACGTGAAAGCAAAAATAGTCAATATAGCACAGAATGAACCTTTAGCTATTTCCCCTTCACATATCTTTGGTAAAGAAGGCAGGGATGCCCGAAGGTTCAAGCGTAAGCTGGAACGGGAGGTGTCTGAACGTAAAATTGATGCCCGGTTCAATGAAGCTGCGGTAACAGCCCTCACGCCGCTTAAAGGCACAGAGCTGGATTACTTCATGGTATTGTACAGGCCAAAATTAAAAGCACTTGATGAAATGGATGATCAGGATTTTAAATTTTATCTGATGAATTCTTATAAGGAATTTAAGGCGTTGCCTCCTGAGAAAAGAATATCACCTCCGCTCCATTAAAAGCCACGCTATTAAAATTACCTTGGTCTGCTCGTTTCCGTTAACCGCTGAACAGATTGTTTCAGGAACATAACAAACAAGGGTGTTTTACTGCCAATGACCAATGTAGCTCTAAAATATATCTTTCTATAAGACAAGTTTTTTATCTTTGTGTATTCACAGGAAGATCTTATGGCAGAAGAACAACAAGTTAATAATCCTTTACATGGAAAAACACTGGAATTTATTCTTAAACAGCTGGTTTGGCATTATGGCTGGCCGGAATTAGGTACCCATGTGCGTATTGCCTGTTTTACCAATGATCCTAGTTTAAAATCGAGCCTCACCTTTCTCAGAAAAACGGAATGGGCACGAAAAAAAGTAGAGAAACTATACGTGAATACCTTTCATTGATTAACAGATACCCGGTCAGACTGTCTGACCAATTTGTTCTTGTAATATTGGGAGAGTATTATAGCGATATGATAAAGCCCCAAAAAGAGCTGAGGGCTAACAGTGACCAGCATGTATTTTAACCTGAAGGATAGAGAGGGCTTCCTGTTAAATTCTGTTTTTAAGATTTTGATAATTTCTGAATAAGCCATTTTACTTGTTCCAAAACATTTCCGCCAGACATAAACACCTTCTGCATAATTGTAAACCATGTCGGCAGCAGAGGCGCCCCACTTTTTAATCAGAACATCTTTGAAATCATAACTGACCAAATGGTGTGAAGAAATTCTGGTTTCTGGATGCAGGTTAATTAGCACCAATGGCTGAGGGATGGATTTTACCTTTAATCCCAGCTCAATTACATTTCTGCAAAGGTCATAATCATCCATGCGACTTTGATCATTATCAAAATAAAGATTATTCTCTTTAAAAATATCCCTGTTGATCATTATCGAAGAACAGGACATCATCATCAATTGGGTTTTGTGTAATTGTTTATTGTAATGGTAATAACGGTACATTTTAAAAGGATAAGGATATATCCTGGAATATCCCGCACAATATAATAGTGCCAGTAAAGGGTCATTTGCCATTTCCTTCATTCTAATAATTAAACTGTCATTCAGCAGTTCATCATCGTCATCTAAAAAAACAATATAATTCCCTTTTGTTGCATTCATGCCGTCGTTTCTGGCACCGGAAGCGAATTTTTGCGTACTATGAATATAAATCCAGCTGATCAGCGGGTACTGTTGCTCAAACGTAGTTACCATTGCTTTAACCTGCTCGCTGATCGCCGCATTGGTATTGTTATCTACAACACAGAGTTCAAAGGAGGTGAAATTTTGCAGGGCTACGGAAGCCAATGCTTTTTGGAGCAGATGCGGCCGGTTTTTAGTGGGAACAATAACAGATAAGGTAAGATGACCGTGGTCATTCATAAGAGCAGCATTTGATCTATTTGGTATGGCAATACCTGCGAATATAGTATATTGGGATGCTCCTGTAATTGATCGCTAAATTTTTTACTAAAAAAAGAATAACCAAATATTCATGTTAAAAACACCTTACTTAAAGACAATTTATGGTAATGAGCAGGTCTTATTGGTTCTCTTTTCCAGGCTTTATTTTTCATCGGCACAAAAATCAGACGTAGAAGATTTTATAACAGATCATCAGATCGACTGGAATACTTTATATGAGATCGCCAAAGCGCATGGTATTCGTTCATTTCTCTATTATGTGATCAGTACACATCGGCTTGTTGTAGATCATGGCTTTGAAGAGCTGCTGAAAAAACGTTATCAGGCCAACAGATTTAAAAACTTCCAGCAGGTACAATCAGCTGCTGGATTGATCCGTGAATTTAAAGAACGCGGCATCACTTTGATCCCCTATAAAGGGGCAATCTTTTCACAGTTTTATTATGCAGATATTGCCCTCCGGGAAAGTATCGACATTGATTTTTTAATCGCTAAAGAGGATATCCGGGAGGTAGAAGATTATTTTAAAATAGCATCTTACCATCCGATAACAGCAGTACCACGCCCTTATCTGGTTTATTACAGCAGATTTTTTAAAGACATTGTCTACCATCAGCCTGCAACAGCCAGTATTGAAATGCACTGGCGGTTAATGGACCGTTATTCAGGAAAGTACCCGTCTTATCGGTTCTTTTCACCACACTTAAGTCCTCATCAGATCGGAGGATTAACGATTGATAAACTATCGCCAACTTACGATTTCCTGGCTGTGGTCTCCAACCATTTTGTGAAGGATATGGGAATAAAATTTAAATATCTGATCGATATGGCCTGTCTGATTCATAAGGAGCGGTCTGTGTTGGATACTACTGTAATTTTTTCCTGTGCACAGCAGTATGGATTTGAAAAAAAGCTAAGCATAGGTATGGAACTGGTGAAGCAATTTTTAGGGATAAATCTCACTCAAACGGATCTGGAGGTTTTACCAGAACAACTTTTAAAAACGCCGCTGGAATATCCTGTTCATTTGTCGCGGCTCTATATCGATGAACCTAAATTTATTAAGCGGTCGCTGCAGCTGCAGGATAATTTCCTGAACCGTATAAAATTTATACTGCGCTGTTGTTTTTATATTTTTCTGCCTACTTATGCAGATATCAATCAATTTAAGCTACCAGTATACTGTCTTCCGCTATTGGTTTTAATGCGGCCTGTAAGATTGCTTTGTCAGGTGATAAGACCTGGACGCTTAAAGTTTTTGTGTTTCGTATAATTGTTTAAATCATCAAACCGATTGACTGTTCATTCATGGGGATGAATAGATCAGCTAAAAATAAAGTTTACCGTAAATCCTATCGATTCTTTAAAACCTGAGATATACAAATCGTTTGCCCTTAGCCAGGCATGGCCTTTAAAAATCCCGGTTTCGTCTTTTTTAAAGCCGATGTATAAGGTACTGCTGAGGCTTCTCCGACGGAGCATTAGCTTACCGGTAAGGGACATTGTATAACATTCGGTTCTCCATGGGGCATATTTGCGGCATAGATCCAATGCACTTTTGATCTCCCTGCGCAAAAGCAGGGTTTCTTCCTGCTGGCTACGACTGGATTCTGCTGTATTGGTACCCAACCAGCCCATAATTCTGTGAAAGGGAAAAAGTATGAGGCTTATTTTTACCCAGGCAGAGGTGAACAGGGCTTCTATAAATAATAGCCGGGTTGTAATTGGTAATTCTTTGAGCGTATGTAATTTGCCAGCCCGTTTTTTAAAAATGCTTAACATCTTACTGTGCGGATAACAATCCCTGCGTTAGCATCTTATCCAGACATTGGAGTGTCTCTTGCACACAGCCATCAAGGTTTACTTCAAAATCAGATAATAACTTTAAGATTAGTTCTTCAATTGTTTGTTCAATTTCCAGGTAATTCCATATCGAACTGCTTACTTCATTCAGTCCTATATAGTTGCCATTTAACGTATCCATCATCACGATCTCATTTCCAAGCGTACTGGCCAGAAACCGGTCGCTTGTTCTCACAATTTTTTGATTAAGATTTAGCATATGTAAATATAACAGGAGGGCTAAGCAGAAGCCATGAAGTGCGATTTATTAATCATAGTGATACCGCAGAGTATTAAATATTAATAAATGAAATTCTTTGAGTAAAGAATAAAATATTTGAGATACTTATAGCAGAAATAAACAGGTTTGTCTCTTTATTTATTTAAAACGCACATCATGTACTCCTATTGGGGCTTCGGTCTACATATTAAATCGGACATTGAATTTCCGGAACTCCTGCCAGTAACATTTGGATCAGCAGACCTCAGCATCTATCAGGGTAAAGTGCCCCGGCAGCTGGAAGGAGAAAACCTGGTGAAAATGGTTAAGGTGTCTATGAATGAGAATGAGTACCTGCATGCTGTTCCCGGAGTAGCCGATTATTATGCGTCAAATGGCCAGGAGATCTGTGTAGAAGCACATCCTGGAGCAGATGAAAAAAGCATTCGCCTGTTTTTGCTAAGTAATGCCATCGCAGCTATTTTACATCAGCGTAATAGGATACCGATGCATGCCTCTGCCATTTGCCATGAAGATGGGATAGTGCTTTTTTGCGGCCGCTCCGGTGCCGGGAAATCAACTACGGTAACTACCTTCCAAAAAAAAGGAAGTATCGTTTTTTCTGATGATGTATGTGTACTGGAAAATGATAATAATGGCGAGCTGGTAGCTTTGCCTTCCTATCCCATGATCAAATTATGGGAAGACAGCTTTGCCAAGATTGGGTTGGAAACGGCGGAAGAAAAATACAAGATCAGACCCGAACTGGCTAAATATGCCCGTTTTTATCATGATGAATTTGATATCTCTCCGCGAAAAATAAAACAGGTATATATTTTAGATCCGGAAAACAGAACGGATAACGTGGAGATCAAAAAACTAGGACCTCTTGCAGGTTTTAAATTATTACAGCAAAACACTTACCGTTATGTGCAAATGAACGGGATGAAAAAGCGGAATATTCACTTTGCCATGATCTCTAAACTGGCGGCCGAAGTTCCTGTTTTTCAAATTAGCAGGCCTTCTCATGGAAACACAATTGATGCAGTGATCGATTTGATCAATGCTAACCTGCTGCACCATGATTAACACAGAAAAGATTGTTTGGCTGGCCTCTTATCCTAAAAGTGGTAATACCTGGTTCAGGGCTTTTTTGACGGCTTTACTGGGTGACGGTGATCTGCGTATCAATGAGATGAAAACGGATGGTATTTTTTCTTCAAGGGGAATTTTTGAAAATTGTACAGATACAGATTCAACTTATCTTTATGATAGCGAAGTGAAAAATATGATGCCCGAGGTATTTGAGCACCAGGCTTGTTGTTATGAAAAGAATAAGCTTTTTATAAAAATACATGATGCCTATACGGTAAATAGCAAGGGAATGCCTGTGGTGCCCAGGCAGCCAACATTATGTGCTTTATATTTTATACGTAATCCCTTGGATGTTGCAGGTTCTTTTGCAAACCATAACAACGGTACGATTGACGAGGCCATTTCATTGATGAACGATAATCAGGGTTGTCTGGCCAGACAGAGAAAAAACCTGAATGTGAATAATCAGTTTAAGCAATTGATGCTCAGCTGGAGCGGGCATGTGCTCAGCTGGACACAAATACTTCCATTTCCGGTATTGGTAATCCGCTATGAAGATATGCTGGCAGATACCTACCGGATTTTTGCAAATGCTATTGAATTTATGAATATCCCGGTGGCTCCCGGGCAGATTGAAAAAGCAATTGCGGCAACACAATTTGAAAAATTGCAGCAGCAGGAAGAGGCTGATGGTTTTATGGAGAAGAATAAAAAAAGTAAAAGTTTTTTTAGGAAGGGTATTGCCGGAGGCTGGGAAAATGAATTAACTGCCGGGCAGATTAAAGAAATTATTGACCATCATGGGGAGGTAATGGCCCAATATCACTACCTATAATTGTTCCAGCCAATCCTGGTTTTTGATTAGCCATAGCCATATTTCCACAGGCGGGCGATGAACCAATTTATTTTTTAAAAAGCTGGTTTTTGGTATCTGGCTCATCAGCCGGGCTATTTCTGCTTCTGTTATTTTTTTTTGCTGAGATAGGAAAGGTGCAACGCTTCCATATTTATCATTACGTTGCATCAGCAGGGGAGGAAGGTATTTGCTGACTGTATTACGGTAAAAGGTACGGCTTAATTCACCCTCATATTTATAGGCATTGGGCATGGATAAATAGAATTGGGCAAGTCTGATATCTGCCATTGGAAACCTGGGTTCCGTTCTAAAATGGATACCATATCGGGTTTCGCTTTCCAGCCTTTGATTTACCTGTGGCTTTAATAACCGGTAACGCTGAAAATGACGGTAGCTTTTGAACTGCTCCTGGTGCATCGGATCCAGCCAGAGGCAATCCCTTAGATGTTGTTTATAGTAAGATGGAATATTAAACTGGTCAAAGGCTTTCCGGGTATGACGGTCATTAAAAACAGATAAGTAACGTTTGATCTTGCTGAGCTGATATTTTACCTGGTGCGGAATAAAGGGCTCCAGTTTGCTGAATCCCGGGTATTTCTTTTTAGCCAGCCAATAGTTGAGGTATTGCTTTTTATCCAGAAAATCAAGGAAGTAATACTTACCGCGATAAGTGACCAATTCATCACCGGGAAAGCCGGACAACAGCGTACGGGTATTGTAACTCTTTGCTGCCTTTTTAATGGGGATTTGCCATAGCGGGTTCCATCTTTCCAATCCATCGTTTACTTCCAAAGCAAAATTAAGTTCATCAATGGGATGGTCGAAGGCAGTTTTAGTGATATAGATAAAATCTTTAATGTCATTAAACTCCAGTACGGCATCAATATAGCTTCGTTCATCCAATTTTGTAATTTCGGGATCAGTGATGCCCGCTGCCAGTGTATTGGAAAAAGTAAGGAGATGCTGCCCGTTTTTTTTAAGCTGGTTGTTGGCTATGGCGGTAATTGCCGATGAATCCATGCCCCCGCTTAGCTCTACCCCAAGGGGGTAAGATGAGCGTGTACGGCATTCTACTGCCTGCTCGAAATGATAAAGCAAACCTTCCTCATAGGATGATTTATTGCCCAGCCGGGTTTCGGTATGTACATCAAGATCCCAGTATCTTTGCAGGCGCAAATTTTTCTTAGCAGGTTCTAATATCAGGGTATGCGCCGGCTGGAGCCTTTTGATATGCCTATATAAAGTTGTATCTATTGCCTGTTCTACAGGGAATACCAACTGATTGTACAAAAATTGCTTGTTGATCTTCAGGTCAATTCCGGGAATGGCCATGATCCCTTTTTTTTCTGAAGCAAAAGCAAAGAGGTTGTTGTGGCAATAATAAAAAAAGGGCTTAACCCCCAGCTGGTCCCGGGCACAAAAAAGCTTCTGCCGGTGTTTATCCCATATGGCAAAGGCAAAATCGCCAATTAAATGTTCCGCACAGTTTTCACCATATTTTTCATAGGCTTTTAAAATGAGTAAGCTATCTGGCAGGAGCAGCCTTTCGGCTGGTGGAATGTCCAATTTTCTGTATAGGTCTTCGCGGTTATCGATGCGCGCATCTGCGGTAATAGTAAGACCGCTATCGGGTTGGTAATAGGGTAATTGTTCTGCCAGCGACTGTGGGGTATTGTGCAACATCAAATGTCCCAGGCCAATAAACCTGGCAGACCATATAGCTTTTTGATCAGCTTGCCAATGGTTAAGGCGATTTTCCATAACGAAAAGCTCATCAGGCAAAATGGGTTGAAGATCCAGCCTGCATTTTCCGAAAATGACACTCATAGGTGATACTTGGTTAAAACGCAATATACAATGTCTTGGTATTTTAATAAATAAAATGCTATAAATATCAAAATATTTCGTTTTTAATCTATTTAGACGTGGTTTGTGAAAATGAAGTATTGCTACGTAAGAAATACATAATATAAAACGATTTGAGGGTTAGAAACTATTTATTTGCAATGTTTCCTAAAATTTTGGGAGGCTAGATAACCAAATTATAAACTAGACAGCCAATAAGTGATTATTGGATCAGCATGTATTTGAATAAAAAAATTATACTTTTCTTCTTCGTCGCTCTTATTTGTTTAACGGTTTCAGGAACCTTTGCCCAAAGTTTAAAAGGGGCCGACTGGAGCCAGGTGAAAGTAGATCAGCTGTCGGATGCTGATCTTTCAAAAATTCAGGATCAATTACAGGCCAATGGAATGTCTGTTGCCCAGGCGCAGCAAATGGCTTTGTCTAAAGGCATGTCGCCCATAGAATGGAATAAATTACAGATGAAATTAGGCCAGGCGGGTCCGGGACAGAAGAAAGATGATACGGCGCCAATGCTGATTGCCCCACCCGTCAGGGAAACGGTAACCAGCGATTATAAATCTGCACCGAAAGCCAGTAATTCTAAAGTTTTTGGCGCTTCTCTTTTTGATTCAGAGTCGCTGTCATTTGAACCCAATTTACGCATTGCCACACCTTCCAATTATATACTTGGACCAGATGATCAATTGGTTATTACTGTGTCGGGCTACCAGGAAACAAATATTCAGACACAGGTTGACGCCGAGGGTGCTATTTTTATACCACAGATAGGCGCTATTCATATCATTGGATTATCTATAGAACAGGCCACGGCAATGATCCGGAACAGGATGTCGCAAACGGTTTACCCATCTTTAAAAAACGGGTCTTCCAGGCTGGTTCTTTCGCTGGGAAAGATAAGAAGTATCCATATCACGATTATTGGTGCTGCCAAACCGGGGAACTATACCGTTTCTTCCTTGTCTACCTTATTCAATTCACTGTATCTGTGCGGCGGCCCGGGGGACATCAACAGTTACCGTAATATTGAGCTGATCAGGAATAACAAAATTTATCAAAAGATAGATCTCTACCAGTTTTTAATCCGGGGAGATCAAAAGGACAATGTGCTGCTCAAAGAAAATGATGTGATTAATATTCCTGTTTATAGTAAACAGGTTGTGATCAAAGGACAGGTAAAGAGAGAAGGTATTTTTGAATTGAAAGACGGGGAGACACTGGAAAATCTACTGTTTTTCTCTGGTGGATATACCGCTAAGGCCTATAAAGCCAGTGTAAAAGTGAAACAGATCACCGATGTAGAAAGAAAGATCAGGGATATACCCAAAATAGAAATCCCTGCTTACCAGCCAGCGAATGGCGAAGAGTTTCAGGTAGATTCTGTAATGAACCGCGTTGAAAATGCTGTGAGTATCAGCGGAGCCGTTTATATGCCCGGCCAGTTTGAGCTTACGCCCGGTATCACCATCAGCGGATTGATAAAAAAAGCGGGAGGACTGCGTGATAATGTTTTTACAGACAGGGCTATCTTAAGCCGGACGTATCCAAACGGGATCAGGGAAAATATCACCTTCAACGTAAGCAGGGTACTGGACGGAATTGCCGCTGATATTCCCCTGATCAAAAAAGATTCCATCATCATCGCTACAGCCAGCGAGTTTAAAAGTGATTATAAAGTTACCATCAGGGGGGAAGTAAGAAAACCGGCAGATTATCCTTTTGGAAACCACCAATCATTAAAAGATGTGCTGTTTCTGGCAGGTGGGTTTACAGATGCAGCTTCTTCCTATCATATAGAAATTGGCAGGCGGATAGTGATTGAAGGCGCCGATAAAAGTATCGACTCATTAGCTAAGGTATTTGATTGTAGTACAGAAAAAGACCTGACTATTGAAAGTAAGCAGTTTATACTGGAGCCTTATGATATCATCACCGTTCGTAAAAATCCAACTTATACCAAACAGCAGAAAGTTATCATTGTCGGGGAAATCAATTATCCGGGAACCTATACCATTGAATCTAAAAAGGAACGTATAAGCGACCTGTTGAAACGAGCAGGGGGCGTAACCTTACAAGCGTATCAAAAGGGAATATTTTTAGTGCGGCAGGATGCAGACACGATCTCGCAAAAACAGGTGGTGAAGAATATCCAGACCAGTATAAAAGATACGAGTGCTAAGGTTATTGAAGATGTTACAAAGAATAACGTCAGGATAGCGGTTGATTATGAGCAGGTTTTACAACATCCGGGATCTATACAGGACTATGTATTACAGGATGGCGACTCCCTGCGCGTATTAAAACTTGACCCCTTGGTTAAACTGAGCGGTGAGGTACTCCTATCCACTAAGACCGGGTTCATCCAGGGAAAATCATTACGTTATTACATTACACAGGCTGGTGGAGTGACAGACGAGGCCAGGCGGTCAAAAATTTATGTGCTCTATCCCAATGGCCATATTAACAGGGCAAAAAACAGGTTATTTGGTTTGATCCATTCTTATCCAAAAATAGAAACCGGTGCTGAAATCGTTGTTCCCAGAAAATCAGCATCAAATGGTTTATCTACTACACAGACTATTGGTTTAACCTCGGCAATCACGTCAATGGTATCGCTGATCATCGTTACCATATCTACTTTAAAATAAGCATATGGCAGCAACCGGTGATCACAATGCAATTGCCCTTTGGCAAACGAGAGGGATGGATGTTTTATTCTACCTTTTAAAAAAGTGGTATTTTTTATGTTTAGCTGCGGTTGCAGGCGGATTGGTGGGATATCTGCTCTTCAAAAGGGCTACCCCAATTTATAAGGCCGATATTAGTTTTGTGCTCTCTACCGATCAGAAAGACCGCAATAATTTTGCGGGGCTGGCTTCCCAAATGGGTTTTGATGGTATCGCTCCCAGCGCAGACAATATATTTTCTGGTGATAATATTGTGGAGTTGTTTAAGTCCAGGAAACTGATCGGATCGGCACTGCTTTCTGTTATTGACAGCCCTACTCATCAAAGTCTGCTCAATTATATCACTCAAAGTCAGTATCGTAATTTATACCTTCAGTTGGGCCCCTTTAATCAACAGCCCAATACGTATTCCGCAAAACAGAACAGGCTTTACAGAAAGATCATTACCGAGGTTGGGAAATCTTTTTTTGTGTTTAAAAAAGATAAAAAACTAGTTTTTTTTATCATCAGCGCACAGTCCTCAGATCCCAAGATAGCCTATCACGTGTCGAAGTGCCTGCTCAATGAAACAGCCAGATATTTTATCGAAACTAAAACTAAAGTGGCTGCAAAGAGTGTGAATTTATTACAGCATGAGGCGGATAGTATTGCTACCGTATTGCGCACTATTTTTAGTTCTACCGCGGTGATGAACGATCAGACCTATAATTTAAATCCTTCCATCAGCGTTCAGCGCTCTGGTTCAATGTTTAACCAGGCAAAAGCAATGGCTTTTTCTGCCGCCTATACCGAGGTGATGCGTAACCTGGAAATTTCTAAAATCACACTGCAAAAAGAAACACCATTATACAGGATCATCGACGAGCCGGAACTTCCGCTGGTTCCTGTTACAGGAAATCTTTTAAAATATATCCTGCCCGCATCTGCCTTTGGGTTTTTATTAATGGCTGTACTGCTGGCAGGTAAAAATTTATCTACATCATCTAAATCGCTCCAATGACAAATACACCAGACAATTTATTGTCGCCCTCCATTGCTGTAATCGGCCTGGGTTATGTTGGCTTACCCCTTGCCGTAGAGTTTGGGAAAAAATACAAAGTTTTAGGATTTGATATCAATGTTAACCGTATTCAGGAACTTTCTGAAGGAAGAGACCACACCCTGGAAGCCGATCAGGAGGAATTGAAAAAGTTAATCTGTCTTGATGATAAAACTACAGGCCTCAAATTTACATCAGATCAGCATACGCTGGGAAACTGCAATGTATATATTGTCACCGTGCCTACACCCGTGGATCTCTATAATAACCCGGATCTTACCCCTTTAATTAAGGCTACAGAAACTGTGGCCAGGGTATTAAAACACGGAGATATTGTAATTTATGAATCAACAGTTTATCCCGGCTGTACGGAAGAGGTTTGTATTCCTATTTTGGAAAAGGTTTCAGGATTGATATTTAATACCGATTTCTGTTGTGGTTATTCTCCTGAGCGTATCAATCCCGGCGACAAGACCAGAACTTTGCCCAATATTAAAAAAGTGACCTCAGGCTCCACGCCTCAGTCGGCCGTGTTTATTAATGAACTATACCGTTCTATTATCCCCGCAGGTACACACCTTGCTCCTTCAATTAAAGTAGCTGAAGCAGCCAAAGTAATTGAAAATGCGCAGCGGGATATCAATATTGCATTTGTAAATGAGCTGTCGAAGATATTTTATTTGTTAGGCATCGATACCAATGAGGTGTTGGAGGCGGCAGCTACAAAATGGAATTTCTTACCCTTTAAGCCTGGTTTGGTAGGTGGGCACTGTATCGGCGTTGATCCCTATTATCTGGCACAAAAGGCCATTTCTGCAGGGTATTACCCGGAGATTATTTTGTCCGGCAGGCGCATCAATGATGGCATGGGGGCCTATGTTGCCGATGCGGTGATCAAACTGATGGTTAAAAAGGAAATTAATGTATGGGCAACAGAGATACTGATCCTGGGCATCACTTTTAAGGAAAATTGCCCTGATGTGCGGAATACCAAAGTGGTAGACATTATCAAAGAGCTGCAACAGTATAAAGCCAATATTACCGTCTATGATCCATGGGCAAATTGCGGGCAGGTAAGATATGAATATGGTATCACCTGTTTAGATGAGCTTCCTAAAGGGAAAACTTATAATGCGATCATCCTGGCCGTAAACCACCAGGAGTTTATCTGCCTGGATTTTAAGTCGCTATTGAAAGATCCCGGTGTATTGTATGATGTAAAGGGAATACTGGATATGGAGTTAACTGATGGAAGGTTATAATTATTGAACAACCATGTACGAAAAAATATACCATAACAAAGATATCAATCAGTTTAGCTTTTTGATCACTGGCGGAGCAGGTTTTATCGGGTCTAACCTGGTTGAATATCTATTGAAATACGGGGCAGGGAAGGTGCGGGTGCTGGATAATTTTTCAACAGGTTTTGCTGATAATATTGCCGCATTTAAGAACAATCCTGCATTTGAATTGATTGAAGGGGATATCCGCGACCTGGACTGCTGTAAAAAAGCCGTTGAGGGAATGGATTATGTGAGCCACCAGGCTGCATTGGGCTCCGTACCACGATCCATCAATAACCCTATCACCACCAATGAGGTAAATATCACCGGGTTTTTGAATATGCTTTGTGCGGTAAAAGACAGCGGCAGCGTGCAGCGATTTGTATATGCAGCTTCTTCTTCCACCTATGGGGATAGCAAAGAGCTGCCTAAAACGGAAGAGCGCATTGGTAAACCACTGTCGCCTTATGCGGTAACCAAATATGTGAATGAGTTATATGCTGAAGTATTTGCCAAAACCTATGGCTTAAAAATGATAGGGCTGCGGTATTTTAATGTTTTTGGTCCCAGGCAAAGTCCTGAAGGGGATTATGCCGCTGTGGTGCCCCTTTTTATTCAGGCAGCAAAAGAAAGAAGGGCCGCTACAATTAATGGGGATGGATACCAGAGCCGTGATTTTACCTTTGTTGAAAATGTGGTACAGGCCAATATTAAATCTTTTTTTGTGGCCACACCTGAAGCTGTAAACCAGGTTTATAATGTTGCCTGCGGTGATCAGATCTCCCTGAACCAATTGTGGGCAGAAATTAAAGCAGCTTATAGTTTACAGGTTGATGCCTTATACAGAGAGATTAGAAAAGGGGATATCAAACATAGCATGGCCAACATAGATAAAGCGAAAAATTTGCTGGACTATGAGGTATTGATAGACTTTAAAAATGGGATTCAGACAACGATCAATTCCTTTAATTCATTGTCTGGTGAGCAGATACTTTAACAAAATGGCGGATGAACTTTTATAGATCTTTTGGTATTTATGCGATTGCCGGATTTATCTCCAAAGGTTTTGCTTTTTTATTATTGCCATTTTTTACGCATTACCTCTCACAGCGGGATTATGGATTAATTACTATTTTCTGTAGTTCGATTTATTTTATTGCCCCCTTGATGAATATGGGCATCGGCGAGACGCTGACAGTGGAATATCCCCTGCTCACTAAAGATGATGTCAGTTCTTTTATCAGTACGTCAATGGTAGTGCCCCTAACAGTGCTGTGCACAACTTTACTTTGTGCGCTGCTCTTCCATAACTTCTTTTCCTCATTGACGGGCTTATCTGAAAATCTGCTGTACCTGATCTGCCTGATCAGCTTTTTTAATTTTTTCTGTGAGTATTTGTTTTCCATTTTAAGAAACCAAAAACGGCCGCTTAGTTTTGGCAGTTTGGCAATCTCTAAAACTATAATGGAGCTGTTGCTGGCAGTATATTTTATCCGGTTTTGTAAAGAGGGTTATCTGGGGCGAATAGGCAGTATCTTTCTGACGGCCTCTTTGATCTCACTCTTCGCCTTGTTTTATTTTATAAAAAATAGGCTCATTATTTTTGAGTTTTCAAAAAAATGGATCTCCCTGATCTTAAAACGGGGGTTGCCTTCTATTCCCTTGTTTTTTATGATGTTCACCATGTACAATTCGGACACTTTTATGGTGAACTATTATTATGGCCCCGCAAAGGCAGGTTTATATGGTTTAGCGGGACAGTTTGGCTTTTTATTAACCGTGATCAATTCTTCATTTGTTACACCTTTTTATCCTTTTATGTATGAAAATCTAATGAAGGGTAACCATTCAAAAGTTATTTCGCTGGTTGTTAAATATATATTGCTGATTAGTGGCATCTTTTTATTGATCGCATTGTTTACACCATTGGTCTTTCAGTTTTTTATCGCCCCAAAATTTCATCCTGCACTTTATTATTTAGTTCTGTTACTCGCAGGACAGTATTTTAATACTTTTTATCTGTTGTTAGCAGGATTGGTATTCTATAAAAAGCAAAATCATATTTTTTATTATATCTGCCCGCTGGTCATCACTTTTACCATTGGCATCAACTATTTTCTGCTGCACATTATAAAGGTGAACCAGTTTGCCTATACTTCTGCACTCTCTTATTTTTTCTGTTTCATGGTTTTGGCGACGGTTTGTCGCCGGTCTATAAAAACAGGTTTACTGATCTATATCAGGTCATTTACTAAACAAACTGTGATTTCCCTATGATGGCCAAAACTATCCGGTTGATCGGGCGGATCTTACACCGGCTGTCAAATACCTGCAGGAGATACTACCTGCAATTAAAGTATCCTGGTTTGAGCATAGACAGGCATACTGTGATGGAAAGGGGCTGTAAGATTATCTGCATAGATGGGGGAAAAATGGAACTCGTTCATTCCTTTATATCTGCGGGTGCTTATTTGTTCGCCGACAAAGGGGCAAAAGTGATGTTGGACCATGTCCATGTAGGCCGGTATAGCCATATTGTTTCAAAAGCATCCATCACCCTGCAATTTGGGGTCTCCATTGCTGAAATGGTGGTGATCCGCGATCAGGATCATGTGATTCATCCTGATCATACGGCAGCGGGTATTGTATCTTATCGATTAGGGGCGATAGTGATTGGCAAACATGCCTGGATAGCTGCTAAAGCCACCATTTTAAAAGGAGTTACGGTTGGGGATCATGCCATTATCGCCGCCTCTGCCGTGGTTACTAAACCGGTACCCAGAGCGGAAGTATGGGGCGGTATCCCCGCTAAATTTATAAAAAAGATAAGCAACAGTATACCATGAAAATCCTTGTTTATTATCCGAGCTCCTATAACTCTGTCTTCATCTTAACTGCAATTGATGATCTGATCAAACAGGGGCATGTGGTTTTTTTGTTAACTACTACAGCTTATGGCGTTTTACAGCAGGGTGCGGAAAAATTGGGTGCTGAAGTATATAGTGGCGCCAGGTCAAATGATATACGCGGGCTCTTTCAAGAGATGTATGTACTGATCAAATTTTGCAGGAAGCATAAAATTGATTTTGTTTTTCCCCATTTACAGTACTTAAACCTGGTCGGCGTACTCAGCCGGTTTTTTATCAAGGCTTTAGTTTTTCCAATGCGGCACCATTCTGATAATGTTTATATCTCAGGCAATAAAAATGCCCGCTTACTGGATCAGCTGGTAAACCTGTTTTCAAGCCAAATATTAGTGGTATCCCCGCCTTGTAAAACACAGATGATGAACTATGAAAATGTACCGGCTAAAAAGATCATTGTGCTCCCATTATATTATAATTTCCAGTTTTATGATTTGTCTTACCTAAACGTAGATAAGTACCTGGCAGAGCAACCTGAAAGCGGTTTACAGTTGATCAACATTGGCAGGATGGTGAAGAGCAAAAATCACATGGGTTTGTTAAACGTTATGCAGCGGTTAGTAACCGAGGGCGAGGATGTTAAACTGACGCTTTTGGATACGGGGCCGCTGGAACCTGAACTAAGGGACTTTGTACAACATGCCGGATTGAGAAAAAATGTGGTGTTTCTGGGTAGAAAAATTGATGTGCTGAGTTATATCCGGGCGGCTGATCTGCTTGTTCATACCTCAATCTCTGAGTCTGGCGGACAGGTGATCAAAGAATCGGGCATATGCCAGGTACCTGTTGTAGTGGTAAAAGGTGTAGGCGATTTTGATCAGTATATCATTGATAGGTTTAATGGCTTTTATTTATCAAAAGATAATGTAGAGCAGGAACTTTATGAAACGCTTAAATCGATCTGCCGGAACAGCACTGCACTTAAAGCCATGGGCAGGGAACTGGACAAAAGTGTTAGGGCAAACTTTGACGTCAGCGCAGTAAAAAAAACTTACATGAATATTATTAACGGAATTATTGAATAAATATGTCTTTAGAACGCTATCTCAACCTTGAATTAACCCCCTGGATCGGGGAACATTTACACCGTTATTTTGAAGCGAAAAAATATATCAGGACCAGGGATATTGTGCTCGACCTGGCCTGCGGATCTGGTTACGGGACGAATATTTTAAGTCAGGGTACCGGTGCCGAAATATACGGCGGGGATATACAGCCTGATGTAATCAACTATTGTCAAAAAAAATGGGCAGGCAATCCATCCCTACATTTTGAAGTGATGGATGCTACGGCGCTGAGATTTAGTGCTGGTTTTTTTGACAGGATCATTTCATTAGAAACCATTGAACATTTAACTGCCTATAAAGAAATGGTGTCTGAATTTTGCCGAGTGCTAAAACCAGGTGGTGTTGTTATTGTCTCTACACCAAATATCAGGATTTCCAGCCCGGACGGAATCGTTCGTGATCCATACCATACACAGGAGTTTACCTATGACGAACTGAAAGGGATTTTAAAGACAGCGTTCAGCGAGGTAAGCATTTACGGACAGCGGTATACCAGATATTTTTGCAAGCAAGCCCCCGGGATGAAGGAGATGGAAAAGCTGTTGTTGGCACGGGGTGTAAGAAAGCTTCCCTATAAGTTGCGGAATCTATTGTTCTCGAAACAATTTGATTACCCTTTATATCCGTCGGCCAGTGATTTTGATCTGTTTGAGATTAAGAAAACTGTTGAGAAGCACTGTCATGTTTTATTTGCTGTATGTAAAAAATGATAAAATCCCCTCAGATAAGCATTGTTATCCCTGTATTTAACGGACGTAAATTCCTGCAGGATACGGTGCGATCAGTTGTTGAACAGCTGTTTGAAGATTTCGAGCTGCTTATAGTAAATGATGGAAGCACGGATGATACTGAAGAGATAGCCTTAAGCCTGTCGGAAATTGATCATAGGATTTTTTATTACAAAAGGGCCAATGCGGGTGTATCGGCTTCCCGTAATTTTGGACTGGAAAAAGCGCGGGGAGAATTTGTAGTCTTTTTAGATGCCGATGATCTGCTGAAACCAGATTTCCTGCAATCGCGGGTAACTTATTTATTGGCTAACCCGCAAGTAGGGGTTTGTGGTTCATTTGTTCAGCTGATTGATGAGCATAGCCAGTTAAAACAGGAAGCTGCGGTGATGCACGCCCCGGGAGAGCATATGCTGGAAGAAATCCTGTATTATACGCCTAATATTACTACTGTACCGTCAAATCTGATGCACAGGAGAGCTTTGTTAGCGGATCACCTGATCACTTTTGATACCCGTTTAAACAGTAGTGCAGATAAGATGATTTTATGTCGTTTATCTGCTGTCACAACAGCCCACTGCCTGCCTCTTGTAACTTTATTTTATCGTGTACATTCCCATAGTATGTACCATGACCCTCAATACAGGCGGATGAACTTTAAAGACAGTGAGTTATTTATCCGGATACTGATAAGGGAGCATATTATCCCTAAAAATAACAGGCATCTTTTCTTAGTGAAAAATTATTATATGCTGGCGGGTGCGGCATGGAAGACACGCGTTTATAGCCGCATGATGTGGTATGGAATGAAGTATTTTTTAGTCAAATCGGGATTTTGATAAACAGATTTAAAATGAAATCGGGTAAAAGATTTCTAAACCTTGTAACATGTGTGGAATAACCGGATTTATAGATTTTAGTCATAAAAGCAATAGCGTCATTTTAAAAGACATGACCGCTACAATGGGGCATCGCGGGCCTGACGGGCAGGGAATTGATTTTTACCAGCTGGATAACTGTCAGATAGGTTTTGGGCACCGCAGATTGTCTATTATTGACCTGAGCACTGTTGCCGGGCAACCCATGACCTATGATGACTTGCACCTTGTATTTAATGGGGAAATCTATAATTATCAGGAGATACGCAATCAGTTAATCGAATTGGGACATCAATTTATAACCCATTCTGATACAGAGGTTATTTTACATGCCTGGCGACAATGGGGAGAAGATTGCATTAAACAATGGCGGGGTATGTATGCCATTGTATTATATGATGAAAGATCGAATGAGGTGATCTGCGTCAGGGACAGGGCAGGGGTAAAACCTTTGTATTATTATTTTGCCGGCGGACTGTTTTTATTTGGTTCTGAGTTAAAGGCTATGTTGCGGCATCCTGATTTTAAAAAACAGGTTGATCCCGGTGCTGTAGCTTCTTATTTACAATATGGTTATGTTTCCTGGCCGCATTGTATTTATAAAGATACTCTAAAGTTAGCCCCCGGTCATTTGCTGAAGATTAACCTCCAGACCAGAGCCACTTCATCCATTCAATACTGGAATGTTTACGATTTTTATGACCGGCCAAAATTAGCTGTTTCATTGCCCGATGCCATTGTAGAAACGGAACGTATTTTACAGGAGTCTTTTCAGTACCGCATGGTGGCCGATGTTCCGGTGGGTGTTTTTTTAAGCGGTGGTTATGATAGCACCTGTGTTACTGCGCTGCTGCAAAAGAACAGTACGCAGCCTATTCAAACATTTACGATCGGCAGTATGGATAACCAGCTGGATGAGGCGCCTTTTGCCAGGGAAATTGCTGCACGACTGGGAACAGATCATACAGATTACTACTGTACCGCAAAGGAAGCATTGGCTATTATACCGGATCTTCCTTATTATTATGATGAACCTTTTGCCGACAGCAGTGCTATTCCAACGATATTGGTAAGTCGTATGGCAAGGGAAAAAGTAACGGTAGCCCTTTCTGCAGATGCAGGGGACGAAATATTTGCCGGTTATAACCGCTATGATTATATCGCAAAATTCGGGGCTAAAATAAATGCTGTACCTAAATCGCTTCGGAATATACTGTTGGCTGTGATGGATCAGATCCCGTCAGACCGGCTTCCATTTATGCGCAATCAATATAATTTTCATGGCAGATATAATAAACTAAAAAATCTGCTGCGTGATCCTTCACCGGCAGAATTGCTAAAGAACCTTACCCAGGTTTTTACCGTTGCAGAGATCGGGTTTATTTTTAACAAGCCGGTACATGAATTATATACTGCTCACCGTACAGACAAATTAATGGAAGGTTATGATGACCTCTCTTATATGATGGCAGTGGATTACCAGACCTATATGGTAGACGATATCCTGCAAAAAGTAGATCGGGCTACCATGTCTGCCAGTTTAGAAGGCAGAGAACCTTTTCTCGACCAGCATATTATTGAATGGGCGGCACAATTGCCAACAGCATATAAGTACCACAATAAGGAAAAGAAGTATATCCTGAAACAGATTGTTCACCAGTATATTCCAAAAGAATTAATGGAAAGGCCTAAAATGGGGTTCAGCGTCCCTATAGAAAAGTGGTTGCAGCATGAATTAAAAGATATGGTGAATAGTTATCTGAACCTGGAAAAACTACAGCAGCATGGGCTATTTAATAACCAGGTGGTGCTGGCAATTGTTGGCAATTTCTATAATGGCAGAAAGGAAAATTATTTGCAGGTCTGGTATCTGCTGATGTTCCAGATGTGGTATGATCAATGGTTTAATCTGAGCATCATCTAATGGATACAGCTAAACAAATAAACGTTTTATACGTTTCTTATGATGGAATGACAGATCCTTTAGGGCAGTCGCAGGTCATACCCTACCTCATTGGCCTGACGAAGAAAGGGTTTTCATTTACCATCCTCAGCTGCGAGAAAGAGGAGCGCTACACTGCAAATAAAGAGGTGATTAGCCAATTATTAACCGCAGCTTCGATAATATGGGAACCGGTATTGTATACCAAAAAGCCTCCCGTGTTCTCTACTTTATTTGATTATTACAAGCTTAGAAAAAAGGCAGTGCATTTAAATAACCGGCTTCACTTTAAACTGGTTCATTGCAGAAGTTATATCCCGGCATTGCTGGGTTTATGGATGAAAAGGAAATACCAGGTTCCTTTTTTATTTGACATGAGAGGTTTCTGGGCAGATGAAAGAATAGATGGTGATATATGGAAAATCGAAAACCCTGTGTTTAGAACCATTTATCATTATTTTAAACGTAGGGAAATCGACTTTTTAAGGGATGCAGATGCAGTAGTTTCCCTTACTGAAGCAGGGAAAAATGAAATTATGCGATGGAAAAGTTTAAACATCAGCGCGCAGAAAATTTCGGTTATTCCCTGTTGCGCAGATGTGGAAACCTTCGATCCGGATAAAATATCAGTTGCCGAGCAGCATAAATTAAGGCTCCGCTTAGGTTTAGGGGGGAATGACTTTGTAGTAGGATATTTAGGCAGCATTGGCACCTGGTACCTGCTGGATGAAATGATTCGTTTTTTTTTCCTGCTAAAAAAAGAGATGCCCCATGCGAAGCTGCTTTTTGTAACGCATGATGATCCTTCAGTTATACTTCTTAAAGTGCAGCAATACGGCGTAAACAGTAGTGATGTTATCATGACCAGTGCCGAAAGAAAGGAAGTTCCCCTGATGATTAGTCTGTTTACTTACGGCCTGTTTTTTATTAAACCAGCTTACAGCAAGATGGCAAGCAGCCCTACGAAACAAGGCGAATTGATGGCGATGGGTGTTCCTGTGATCTGTAATTCTGGGGTGGGCGATACCGATCAGATTGTTAGCTGTTATGATTCGGGTTTAACTGTTATGGGGGATCATTTTGAAGAAACCATCCGGCAGCTGGCTGCGGGCAGGAACTATCAGAAAAATAAGATCAGGGCTGGTGCCCTTGATTTCTTTTCGCTGGATAATGGCATAGCGCAATACCACCGTATTTATAGCCGCATCTGTAAATAAATTAAAATGAGTACTAAAATTCTTTTTGTTGTTCCCTATCCCCATGATACCGCACCTAGTCAGCGGTTGAAGTTTGAACAGTATTATACTGCGCTGGAAAAGGCAGGTTATGAGATTACCATTGCCCCATTCATAGATCTAAATTTTTGGAAGATCATTTACAAAAGCGGGTTTTACAGGCAAAAAGTTATGTATACGCTGCTTAATTATGCAAGACGGCTTAGCTTGTTAAGCAGGCTGAGTCGTTACGATTTAGTTTATGTTCATCTATGGGCAACACCATTTGGACCGCCTTTATATGAGCGGCTCCTCAGAAAGTTTTCCAAACGGCTCATTTATGATATCGACGACCTGATTTACCAGGGAGGTTCCAGCCCAAATAACCGGTCGATCAGGTTTTTGAAAACCAGTGCAAAGGTTGATTTCCTGATGAAACATGCCGATCGGGTATTGGTCAGTACTGAGAAGCTAATGGACTACACGCGGCAATTCACTACGCGGGTAAGTTTGATCCCCGCAACTGTTGACGTAAAGAAATACGGTATAACCAGTGCTGGTGCTTCGGCTCCTGTGGTGATTGGCTGGAGCGGTAGCCATACCACGAGTAAGTATCTTCATTTACTGGATGAAGTTTTAAGAACGCTATCGGAAAGACATGACATTCGTATCCTGGTGATGGGCGATCCGGATTTTGCTATTGAAGGACTTCCTATAGAAATCCTCACCTGGAGCGCAGCTATGGAAACGGAAAATCTGTTGCAGTTTGATATTGGCTTGCACCCGGTACCGGATGAGGAGTGGGTGTATGGAAAAAGCGGTGGAAAACTGGTTCAATATATGGCCGCCGGTATCCCGATTGTGGCATCGGCTGTTGGCCCTAATTTTAAGGTAGTTCAGGATGGCTACAATGGCTTTCTGGTAAACAGTGCTAAAGAATGGATTGACCGTTTGGATACACTCATCACTAATAAAAAATTAAGGAACGAAATGGGGCAGCACTCAAAAAGATGTGCAATTGAAATCTATTCTGTGGAAGCGAACCTTAGTAAATATTTGCAAGCGCTAAAGGAATGACTATTAATCGTTCATAAAATTCTCCTCACAGTTATCCGGACTAAAGTGGCTATTAATAACTGCTAGGAATTTGGGTTTCTGAACGATCTGCTTTATCATTGATGTTTAACCAAATATAAACTTGCGGTCTCAATTGAGGTGCTGTTAATATATTTATTTACCTAACTATATTTATTGAATGCCTAAAATCTTAAGGGTACTGAACAGGCTCAATGTTGGAGGTCCTACTTATAATGTTGCTTATCTTGCTAAACATATGGCTTTGGGATATGAAACCAGGGTTTTGGCGGGAATTAAAGAGCCGCAAGAGGGTAGTTCGGCCTATATGCTGGAAGATCTGGGCGTCCCTTATGAGTATGTACCCGATATGTTCAGAAGCATCAATCCTAAAAAGGATTTTCGGGCCTTAAGGCATATTCAGCATGCAGTTAAAGAATACAAGCCTGATATCGTTCATACACATGCTGCAAAAGCGGGTGTATTGGGCAGACTGGCAGCCTATCATAGTGCCCATCGGCCAAAAGCCATTTTACATACTTACCACGGAAATGTTTTTGATGGTTATTTTTCACCGGTTAAGACTAAAGTTTTTCTGGCTATAGAAAGATACCTTGCCGGAATCAGTAATGCCATTATTTCAATTAGTGAGCAGCAGAAATATGATTTGGTGAATACTTATCATATTGCCCCTGCCAGCAAAATACATGTGATCAAACTTGGTTTTGACCTGGAGAAATTTGCGGATAATCAGGCTTCAAAACGGCTGAGTTTCCGTCAGTTTTACCATTTAGCAGAGGATGATGTGGTGATTACCATTACAGGCAGACTTGCGCCCATTAAAAATCACTTTTTATTTTTAGATACCTTAAAAGTATTAAAGGATACTCATCCTGAGTTGCGGTTTAAAGTTTTCATTGTGGGGGATGGAGAGCTGCTGGAACCCATTATTACTATGATCGGACAATTTGGATTTACCTGCTGCAGGGCGAATGAAAATTATTATGCGGCAGATATCATCTTTACGTCATGGCGTAAAGATATCGATGTGATTAATGCTGGTTCTGATATTATAGCGCTGACTTCGCTGAACGAAGGTACGCCGGTAAGCATTATTGAAGCGATGGCGGCACAAAAAGGTGTGATCTGTACAGATGTTGGTGGTGTGCGGGACGTGGTAAAAGATGGACATAACGGTTTTATTTGTGAACAGCAACCAGCAGCTTATGCTAAAAAGCTAAGGGAGCTTATTGTTAATAAATCACTTAGAGAAGAAATGGCCGCAAATGGCAAAAGGATAGCGTTTCAGAATTATTCTTATCACCGGCTGGTACAGGAAACAGAAGATCTATATAAATTTTTAATGCAGTAAATGTTTTGATGAGTGGGATGCAGACTATAACCTTATAAAAATGATCAATATTTTAATTACCGGAGGTGCTGGTAACGTAGGCGGGGCTTTAGCCTGCCGACTGGTTCAAAGCAAGAAATATCAAATTGTTGTTGTCGACAATCTGATCACGGGTTCAGTGAAGAACCTTCCCGAAGATTGCGACAATTTTACTTTTATTAAATGTGATGTCAATAACTACAATGACCTGTCGGCTATCATGCTGGCTTTCAAATTTGATTATGTATTTCATTATGCTGCCCTGGTTGGGGTAAAGCGGACGTTAAGTAATCCGATGACAGTATTGCAGGATATCGAAGGGATCAAAAATATACTGAACCTTTCAAAAAATACGGGCGTAAAAAGGGTGTTTTATTCTTCTTCTTCAGAAGTGTATGGAGAGCCTGTAGAATTCCCCCAAAATGAGCAGACTACGCCATTAAATTCGAGATTACCTTATGCGATTGTGAAAAATGTTGGAGAGGCTTTTTTTAAATCATACCAAAGAGAATATGGTCTTGATTTTACGATTTTCAGGTTTTTTAATACTTACGGGCCAAAGCAGAGCAATGATTTTGTGATTTCTAAGTTCATCGATACAGCATTAAAAAACGAGCATTTAACCATTTACGGAGAAGGTAACCAAACCCGAACCTTTTGTTATATAGACGATAATATTGAGGCAACAAGCAGGATTTTTGAAGAATCACTTTATTTAAATGACGTAGTGAATATTGGTAATTCAAAAGAGATCAGTGTGGTTGACCTGGCTAAAATGATCATTTCTATTACAGGGTCAATGTCTTCAATTGTTCATCTGGAAGCCTTAACAGAAGGGGATATGACACGCAGACAGCCTGATAATTCTAAAATGCTAAAACTGCTCAACAGGGAGTTGCTCAGCATAGAAGAAGGAATAGCGCAAATCCTTCACCTTAACCACCGTTTAATCCATAAATAATTATAGAAATGAATGTATTATTCAATCCGGCAGTAACAAGTCTTCTCTCTTTTCTGATCGGCCTTGCAATTATACCATTGATTATCAAGTTGGCCTATTTTAAGGGCTGGGTAGTTTATCCGCGCAGTGACAGGTGGCATCAAAAGCCTACTGCCTTAATGGGAGGCATTGGGATTTTTGTTTCTTTTAGCCTGGCGATGCTGTGCCTGAATTTTTCTGCGATCAACTGGATGTTGTGCAGTGCTGCGGGTGTTATGTTTTTGGTGGGCTTAGTGGATGATATATGGGAGGTGAAACCTGTCATCAAGTTGCTTGCTCAGATTGTTAGTTCATTTGCTTTAGTTTACAATGGCTTTATGTTTGGCGGCGGTCTGCTTGGCTGGGCGGGTATACCATTAACGTTTATCTGGGTGATCGGAATTACCAATGCGATTAATCTTTTAGACAATATGGACGGACTGGCAGCTGGTATCGCTGGCATTGTTGCTGTCATTTCCGGAATTATAGGCCTGCTGAACGGGGAGTATGGCCTTTCGGCGATGGCATTTGCTATTGCAGGTGCTGCAGGAAGTTTTCTGTTTTATAATTTTAAACCCGCAAAGATATTTATGGGTGATTCCGGGAGTTTGTTCCTGGGCTTTTCCCTGTCGTTTTTAAGCATCGCCGTGCAAGGGAAATCAGGTTCTTCGTCTGCTGTACTGGTTTTATTGATACCAATCAGCCTGATGGCTATTCCCATTATGGATACTACGCTGGTAATTATTAAAAGGCTTGCTGCAGGCCGTCGGATTGATCAGGGAGGAAAAGACCATACTTCACACCGGCTGGTAAATTTGGGGCTTAGTGAAAAAAAAGCTGTGCTTACTTTATATTGTATTAGCGGCATTTGGGGGCTGCTGTGTATCTTAATTTATAAAGCAAAGATCAACGACTTGTTTTTGTGTATCCTGATGCTGGCTGTGTTTTCCGTTATCTTTTCTACGGTACTCTCTAAGGTAAAGGTTTACAATGAATCAGAAGAGAAACTTTCTTATATGCGCAGCAAGGGGAAAAAAACAGACACCCATTTAATGCTGCGGTTTTTCCTTTACCACAAAAAATTACTCATTGGTATTTTTACGGATATATTAATTATCTACTGTTCATTTTTGATTGCTGCAGAATCGATGCACGTAACTATGGATAACGGTTATGTGGTACTGGCTACCTTTATCTGTGTAAAGATATCCCTGTTTTATGTAACGAATCTTTATTACCGCATGTGGCGGTATATGGAGGTGATGGAGATTGCTGGTTATTTTATGATCATTGCTATTTCTACCCTGATATTGATCATCACTTTGTTTTTTAAAGGGAAGAGCGAAATGTACTCCTCTTACTTTTTTATGGTCGACTTTCTGCTGACCTTTATAGGCATTGTAATTACCCGTTTATTTTACCGGTGGATTGCAGAGCTGATCAGCAGGAACAGGCATGCTCAGAAAAGGGTAATTATTTATGGGGCTGGTGACAGCGGATATTTGTTGATCAAAGAATTGCTGCAAAATCACCGGCATGAATTAAGACCGGTAGGCTGGATAGATGATGATGAGTCTAAACATCATATGCTGTTGTATGGATATAAGATTTATGGGGGTAAAGACCAGCTGCTGGATATATGCAAAAAAGTTAAACCTGATCTGGTTTTGATCTCCACCAATGCCATTGACCTGCCTGGTGAAGATGAAATTAAAACGATGCTGACCGCTCAGCATGTGGGCGTTGGACGCTTCACTTTAACACTATCTTACAATCTGAATATTGCAGGCTTATAGTTTTCCACCGTCAGGCACATCCTTGTAGCGCCGGGTAAAAAAAAGATGTTCTAACTCTTTTTTTATTTTTTCTTACTTATTTGTATGGGTCATTAATAGTGGATAAAGAGCTCTTTATGGGCTTTTTACACCTTATTTCTGTCTATTAAACCAAATATAAACTAACTATTTTTTTAACCTAAAACAAAAAATTATGGACGCTTTTATTGGCGAAATCAGGGCATTCGGATTTAATTTTAATCCACAGAATTGGGCCCTTTGTCAGGGGCAAATTTTGCCTATCCAGCAGTATTCTGCACTTTTTAGTATTCTGGGAGTTACTTACGGGGGCAATGGGACAACTAATTTTGCATTGCCAAATATCCAGGGCACTGTGCTTAACAGTGCGGGACAATTACCAGGCGGGCAGAATTATTCGCTTGGAGAGGTTGGTGGTGCCGCGGGTGTTACCCTGGCAACTACTGAAATCCAGGCACATAGCCACAGTTTTAGCGGAGCGGCTCCTGCTGGTGGCCCTATTAATGAGGTTACTGTACCGGTAACGGGTTCTTATATTGCAAATAGCTTTGCTAAAGCCAATGCTAATTCTGGAGTGGTAGGACGTTCCTATGCACCAGTTAATCCGGCACCCGGGGCTACATTGAACCCCACTTCAATAGGTATAGCGGGAGGCAGCCAGCCACACAACAATATGATGCCTAACGTAGCTATCAATTATTGTATATGTCTGCAAGGTATATTCCCTTCACGCCCGTAAAAACGACAGTAAAATAAATTAAGAACTTAAAGAATAAAATATGGACCAATATCTTGGTGAGATAAGAACATTTGCATTCGGTCAGGTACCGCGTGGCTGGCTGGCCTGCAGCGGGCAAGTTGTAGCCATTAATCAAAATCAGGCTTTGTTTTCGCTTTTAGGCACACAATTCGGTGGAAATGGTATCACTACTTTTAACCTGCCTAATCTCAATGGCGCAGCGATGCTTGGATACAGCAGTAGTAACCCTATGGGTGCGTCAAGCGGTACAGAAAGCGTAACACTTACTACCCCGCAGCTCCCTGCGCATAACCATAATGTACAGGTAGTGAACGCACTGGGAACTCAGGCGCTGAATAACTCCGACGATTACCTTGCCCAAATTTGTGTTTTTGTAACCAACCCTCAGTCTACTAATTATGCTGTGAACGGGTATGCGGTTACGCTGAGCGCACCTGTTGTGCTTTCCCTCGCTTCGGTGAGCCCTACAGGAGGTAATACGCCTCATGAAAACCGGGGACCCTTTTTAACCATGAATGTATGTATTTCCACAACGGGTATCTTCCCGTCGAGGAGTTAACCGCTTTTTAAACAAAAATAAAAATATGGAACCTTATCTAGGAGAAATAAGAATATTTGCCGGTAATTTTGCTCCGGTAGGCTGGGCGAATTGCGATGGCTCTTTACAATCAATAGCACAAAACAGTGCATTGTTTGCATTATTGGGAACTACCTATGGTGGTGATGGGGTAACTACATTCGCTTTGCCGGATTTAAGAGGCCGTGTAATTTTAAACCAGGGAAGAGGCCTGTCTGGTACCACTTATGTAATGGGAATGAGTGGCGGTGTAGAGAGCGTAACGCTGCTTAATCCTAATTTGCCGTCCCATCAGCACACGTTAAGCGTAAGTTCCCAATCGGGAACCACTACTTCGGCAGCCAATAATTTTTTAGCGGCCCCTGCCGATCCGACAACAAACAACCATACGGTTCTTTTTTATGCGCCACCCGCTACCGGAATAGTGCCTCAGCCATTATTACCGAATTCCTTAACACCAACAGGAGGCTCACAGTCGCATGAAAACAGGATGCCTTATTTGAGCATCAGTTACATTATAGCCATGGAAGGTATTTTTCCAAGTTTTAGTTAATCCGTTAAAAAGAATATCTAGCGCAGATGAAGATTGGAATCGTTTCTGGCGCAGCATATTGTATACCCCTTTTACAAGCACTTGTTAACGGGCATTTACAGGCATCTGTTTTTACAGATGCCTGTTCCGGAGCTGAAGATTTGATGGTGATCAGGCATTTTTGTAATGGCAGCAGGATTCCTCTTCAGGAGGGCAACCATGAGTTGTTCCATTTCTGGCTGAGGGAGGAGCAACCCGACATGGTTTTTATCATGGGTTTTAAGCACCTGATTGATACCGCCAGGCTGCCGGTTAAGATGAGGGAGCATGTATATAATATTCATTTTGGCGCGTTGCCTGCTTACAGAGGGCCTAACCCGGTATTCTGGCAGATCAAAAATGGTTCTTCTTCGCTTACGGTCACGATACATCTCCTCAGTGAGCAATTTGATGCGGGTGGCGTTATCTGGAGTAGGGAGATGAAAAGAGATCCTCATTTAAGTTATGGAACAGCTCATTTGGTATTGTCGCAGGTAGTAGTGGAGGGTGTCGGTTTTATCATGCAGCAGGTGTTCCAGAAAAAAAGACTATCAATACGATCTCAAGACAATAACAAATCGTATTACTATAAAAGGCCTGAACTGAAAGATGTGCTGATCCAATGGGAAAACATGGCGGCTGCGGAGATTGTTAACCTGATATTGGCCTGTAATCCATGGAATAAGGGGGCGATTACTTCTTTTAACGGAAATGAGTTGAAGATACTTGATGCAGAGATCATGGAAAATACGGCCACATCACTTAACCTGGAGGAACCCGGCCTGATTATTAATCATCATCATGGGCTTCAGGTGACCTGCAAGGACAAAATGATCATTAATATTACAATGCTGAACCTGAATGACACTTTTATACCTGCCAGACATGCAGCCCTGTTTGGTTTTATACAGGGGCAATTTTTTGGCAGATAGGAGCATAAATTATTAAACAATATTTATCTATTAACCACTCAACTATGAATATGAACGGATCTGAATTAAACACCTCTCCAGAGGGACATGGTGACATTAAATCTAAAAAGGCCTGGGTAAAACCTGATATTGAAATCATCAGTAAGGATATTATCCATGGAGGATTTATTGCATTTCTTCCTGAAGGTATGACATCCTCCGGTTTCCCCGGAGCTTCATAAGCTACCTTATGCAACCCTGGTAATAGGCCCGAAGAGGTTTATTTTCAAATATTTGAAAATAAACCTCTTCGGGCCTATTAATTTTGCGTTAACCCCTTGATTTATAAAATGTATTGTTCTACCTTTGCAGTCCCTTAGTGAGGGGTAAGAGTTTTTAATAATAATATAGAAAAACAAAAAAACAATGCCAACCATTCAACAATTAGTTAGAAAAGGTAGAGTAGCACTGGAGTTCAAGAGTAAGTCTCCGGCGTTGGACAGTTGTCCACAGCGAAGAGGTGTATGTACACGTGTATATACCACTACCCCTAAAAAACCAAACTCAGCAATGCGTAAAGTAGCGCGTGTACGTTTGACCAATGGAAAAGAAGTTAACGCTTATATTCCTGGAGAAGGTCACAATTTACAGGAACACTCAATCGTATTGATCCGTGGTGGCCGTGTTAAGGATTTGCCAGGAGTACGTTATCACATCATCCGTGGAGCTTTAGATACTTCAGGAGTTGCTGGTCGTAACCAACGTCGTTCAAAATATGGCACAAAACGTCCTAAACCAGGACAAGTAGCTGCTGCCCCAACAAAAGGTAAAAAGAAATAATCAGGAGGAACAAAAATGAGAAAGTCAAAACCAAAAAAGAGAATTATCCTTCCTGATCCGAAATTTAACGATGTTCAGGTAACAAGGTTTGTAAACAATATGATGTACGATGGAAAAAAATCTATCGCTTACTCTATTTTTTATGATGCAGTAGAATTAGCTGAGAAAAAAGCTGGTGAGAATGGTTTAGAAGTATGGAAACGTGCTTTAACAAATGTAATGCCTGCAGTAGAAGTAAAATCACGCCGTGTTGGTGGTGCTAACTTCCAGGTTCCTACAGAAGTTCGTCCTGACCGTAAAATTGCTTTAGGCATGAAATGGTTAATTTCTTATGCACGCAGACGTGGTGAAAAAACCATGAAAGAAAAATTAGCAGGAGAAATCGTTTCAGCAGCTAAAGGTGAAGGTGCGGCAGTTAAAAAGAAAGAAGATACGCATAAAATGGCTGAAGCCAACAAAGCGTTCTCACATTTCCGTTTTTAATTATTCGAAATCATAAAATGTCAAGAGACTTAAGATTTACAAGAAACATAGGGATTGCTGCGCATATTGATGCTGGTAAGACCACTACTACAGAGCGTATTCTTTACTATGCAGGTGTTAGTCATAAAATTGGTGAAGTGCACGAAGGTGCAGCAACAATGGACTGGATGGCACAGGAGCAGGAACGTGGTATTACCATTACTTCTGCTGCTACTACTGTTGGTTGGAAATACAGAGGACAGGATTACCATATCAACATCATCGATACACCGGGTCACGTGGATTTTACCGTAGAGGTAAACCGTTCACTGCGTGTGTTGGATGGATTGGTTTTCTTATTTTCTGCGGTTGATGGTGTTGAGCCTCAATCTGAAACTAACTGGCGTCTGGCTAACAACTACAACGTTGCCCGTATAGGCTTCGTCAACAAAATGGACCGTTCTGGTGCAGATTTCTTGAAAGTTGTTGGACAGGTTAAAAGCATGTTAGGCAGTAATGCAGTTCCATTGCAATTACCAATCGGTTCTGAAGACAGCTTTACTGGTGTTGTTGATTTAATTAACAACCGTGGTATCGTTTGGAATGAGCATGATAAAGGTATGACCTTTACTGAAGTGCCAATTCCTGAAGATATGCTGGATGAGGTTGCTGAATGGAGAGAGAAATTATTAGAATCTGTTGCTGATTATGATGAGTCGTTGATGGAGAAATTCTTCGATGATCCTAACTCTATTACAGAACGTGAAATCTTAGATGCTTTACGTGCAGCTGTATTGGATGCTAAAATTGTACCGATGGTTTGTGGTTCATCTTTCAAAAACAAAGGTGTACAAACTATGCTGGACTATGTGATGGAATTATTGCCTTCACCAATGGATTCAGCAGGTGTAGTTGGAACTAATCCTGATACAGGTGAAGAAGTATTGCGTAAACCAAGTGAAAAAGAACCTTTTGCAGCTTTAGCATTTAAAATTGCAACAGATCCTTTCGTTGGTCGTTTGTGCTTTATCCGTGTTTATTCAGGTAACCTGGAAGCAGGTTCTTATGTATACAATGCACGTTCTGAAAACAAAGAACGTATCTCCCGTATCTTCCAGATGCATGCAAACAAGCAAAATCCTATTCCTAATGTTGGAGCTGGTGATATTGCTGCGGTTGTAGGTTTCAAGGATATCAAAACAGGTGATACACTTTGTGAAGAGAAAAACCCAATCATTCTGGAGTCAATGAACTTCCCTGAACCGGTTATTGGTTTAGCTATTGAGCCTAAAACTCAGGCTGATATTGATAAATTAGGTATGGGCTTATCTAAATTAGCTGAAGAAGATCCTACATTCAGGGTTCAAACTGACGAGGAAACTGGTCAGACTGTAATCTCTGGTATGGGTGAGCTTCACTTAGATATCCTGATTGACCGTCTTAAACGTGAGTTTAAAGTTGAGGTTAACCAGGGAGCGCCACAAGTTGCTTACAAAGAAGCAATCAATGGAACAGTTCAACACCGTGAGACGTATAAAAAACAATCAGGTGGTCGTGGTAAATTTGCGGACATCCAGGTTATTATTTCTCCAATTGATGCTGACTGGGAAAAAGGTGGTTTACAGTTTGTAAACGAAATTTCAGGTGGTTCTATTCCACGTGAATTTATTCCTTCAGTTGAAAAAGGATTTGCAGCATCTATGGCCAATGGCGTATTAGCTGGATATCCTCTTCCTGACATGAAAGTTCGTTTGATTGATGGTTCATTCCACGCAGTCGATTCAGATGCTTTATCATTTGAATTAGCAGCTAAAATGGCTTATCGTGAAGCGTTACCAAAATGTAACCCGGTATTGATGGAGCCAATCATGAAAATCGAGATCCTTACCCCTGAAGAAAACATGGGTGATGTAATCGGTGACATGAACCGTCGTCGTGGTCAGCTTTTAGGAATGGATACACGTGCTGGTGCTCAGGTAATCAAAGCAACTGTACCTCTTTCTGAAATGTTTGGTTATGTAACGCAACTGCGTACCATTACTTCTGGTCGTGCAACATCTACTATGGAATTTGATCACTACGATCCGGCTCCTAAAAATGTTCAGGATGAAGTAATTGCTAAATCAAAAGGTAGAATCAAATCTGCAGATTAATAAAAATAAACCGGCCGCCTGTTATTAATAGCTCTAACAGGCAGCCTTAAATAAACACAACATGAGCCAAAGAATCAGAATTAAATTAAAATCTTACGATTACAACTTAGTAGATAAATCTGCTGAGAAAATCGTTAAAACTGTAAAACCTACGGGTGCAGTGGTTAGCGGACCAATTCCGTTGCCAACAGAAAAGAAAATCTTCACTGTTTTGCGTTCACCACACGTAAACAAAAAAGCACGTGAACAATTTCAATTATGTGCATACAAACGTTTGTTAGATATTTATAGCTCTAACTCTAAAACAGTTGATGCCTTGATGAAACTTGAATTACCTAGCGGTGTTGAAGTTGAAATCAAAGTTTAATGAACTGATACGTTGATAGAAAAGGCCTTCGGATTTCCGGAGGCCTTTTCTGTTTTACAGGAATTGCAGCTGTAATTATTGTTTGTTGTCTCGTTATTTGTATGCTGATTCGTTTAAATTGTTAAATTTTATTTTATATTAATTTAATTGATGTTAAATTTACATAGGCCCTTTTACGCTCTTCAACTATGTCTATCTATAGCAAACTTTCAGACAACGAACTGGCTTCCCTGATCAGGGAGGGAAATGAAGCTTCATTTGCTGAAGTTTATGAACGCTTTTATGGCATTTTGTATTTGCATGCGCATAAACGGCTAAATAACGAAGAAGAAGCCAGGGACGTTATCCATGAATTGTTTGCCGCGTTATGGAGCAAACATGAATCCCTTGAAATTGCCAATAATCTTTCCGGTTACCTCTATTCTGCCATTCGGAACAGGATACTGGATATCATTAGTCATAAAAAAGTAGAAGAGAAATATATTGACTCTTTGCAGCACTATATCGACCATGATTTTACTTATGCAGATCATTTAGTGCGTGAACGTGATCTGGCGAGACTCATTGAAAAGGAAATAGCCTCTTTGCCGCCTAAAATGCGGGAAGTTTTTGTGTTGAGCAGGAAATCACATCTAAGTCATAAGGAAATTGCCGAATTATTAGGTATTTCTGAACAAACTGTACGTACGCAAATTAAAAAAGCGCTTAGGATTTTACGTTTGAAGCTGGGTTTCTGGATTTATCTGCTTATTCTTTTAAAATTTCGTTAAACTGACGTACCCTATTCCTTTTATCTTCCCGTCTTAGTAGTGTAAGGATGAATTATCCGTCATGGCTATGGAAAAGAAAAGTGCGAAGATCTTATTGGAAAAATATACTGCAGGACTTTGTACTGATGAAGAAAGGGCAATAGTAGAGCGTTGGTATGTCACATTGCCTGATAGAGGTGAAACACCGGATTATGAAGCCATCCTTAGGGTAAAGGGTGAAATTTGGAATTCATTAGGTATTTATCCAGGAAATTCTTACCCATTTAACTGGCTTAAAATAATCAGTATAGCCGCAGTACTCATCATTTGCCTCGGGACGGCGGTTTATTTTTCTGCTGATCTTAAAAAGAAGACCACTCAGACCCGCATTGTTAAGAATGATATTGCCCCGGGTGGTAACAGGGCTACCCTTATTCTGGCTAATGGAAGGAAGATCATTCTTGATACCCAGCATAATGGCAGGATTGCACAACAGCAGGGGGTAACCATTACCAAGACTGCGGGAGGACAGCTCGCCTTTACCATTAGCGGTGCTGTGTCACCACATCCGGATACTTATAATTCTATTGTCACCCCCAGGGGTGGGCAATATCAAATCTCCTTACCCGATGGTACCAGGGTATGGCTCAATGCCTCATCGTCCTTGAAATTTCCTGCAACTTTTTCGGGAATTGAACGCAGGGTAGAATTAAATGGCGAAGCTTATTTCGAGGTAGCCAAAAATCAGCACATGCCTTTTAAAGTAGTAACTGCCCAACAGGAAGTGGAGGTAATGGGTACACATTTCAATATCAATTCCTATAGCAATGAACCTACTACACGAACAGCACTTTTTGAAGGATCTGTTAGGGTAGCCTTAAATTCTTCCGGTTTTTTCGAAATCCTTAAACCCGGGCAGCAGTCGGTTATTCATGGCGAAAAACTGGAACTCAGTGATGCAGATACAGAAGAAACGCTGGCCTGGAAAAATGGCTTATTCATTTTTAATGATGAAGCGCTGGAAAGTATTATGCGTAAAGTTTCCAGGTGGTACAATGTAGAAGTAGTTTATCAAAATGAGGCGGTAAGAAGAGAGGTCTTTGGCGGCAGTGTATCGCGCTTTGGAAATGTCTCCGAGATTTTAAGAATGCTGGAGATAACAGGAAATGTCCATTTTGAAATTGAAGCGCATAGAATTATAGCAACAGAAAAATAAATAAAATAATCAACTCAACCATTAACCAACCAAACATGAAAAATCAATCACAGAGTCCTTAGCAGGAGCAGGAAAAAGTTAAAAATCAGGGACGGTTGCAACGCCCCTGATAGAATAGCTGATCAACCGGAAATTATTGCGAAACACATTATTCAAATTAATCAGATACCCAAATGTATAGAATTTATACCAAAATTTTATGTTGGCAGCAATGCCGCATGCCCAAAATCCTGCTCCTAATGAAGCTAACCGCCGTCTTATTTATTGCTGCTATTATGCAGGTAAGCGCCTCAGGATTTGCCCAGGTAACCTTTAAAAAACAGGATGTTTCCCTAGAACAGCTGTTCAAAGAGATCAGGAAGCAAACAGGCTATAATGTATTGTGGTCTGCACTCAGCTTAAAGCGATCAGGTCTGATCAATGCTGATTTTAAAAGTACACCCTTGCAGGAAGTTTTAAAAAAGAGTCTTGCCGGACAGAATTTATCATTTACAATTGAAAACAACACCATACTAATCCGGTGCCTGAAGGAGGAGTATAAGGAAAAACAGAAAGATATTGTAGTTAGGGGCGTCGTCAAGGATGAAAAGGGCATCCCTCTGCTGGGTGCAGGCGTCAGGGTAAAAGGAACGCTGAATTCTACTTCTACTGATAATAACGGGGCTTTTAGCATTACCGTAGCAGATGAAAAAACAGTATTGATCTTTTCTTATGTAGGTTATGATCCCGTAGAAATGGTTGTAGGTACTCAGAAAACCATTACCCTGCAGTTAAAACCTACAGGCGGACAGTTGGAGGAAGTAGCTGTTGTAGCTTATGGCACTCAAAAAAAGGAGAGCCTGGTAGGTGCACAATCTTCTGTAAATGCTGCCGACCTGAATCAGCCTACGGCTAATATCAGTTCTATGCTGGCAGGAAGAATTGCCGGAGTAGTAGCTGTCACCAGGAACGGAGAACCGGGTTCGGATCAGGCTGACGTATGGATCAGGGGGATTTCAAATATTGGCGGCGACCGTAATCCGCTGATCGTGGTAGATGGTGTGCCAAACCGTCCGATTGACGGTCTGAGCCCTCAGGATATCGAATCTTTTACGGTGTTAAAAGATGCATCTGCCACTGCTGTTTATGGGATAAGGGGAGCCAATGGGGTAATCCTTGTGAACACCAAAAAAGGTAAAGTTGGGAAGCCGACCATCAGTTTGAATTATTACGAGGGGATCACCAGGCTGACAAAAACACCTGATCTGATTGACGGGGTGGAATATATGAAACTGGCAAATGAAGCGACCGCCACTGAAGCGATCAGGCAGGGTAAAACCTATACGCCACTGTATTCAGACGATATTATCAATAAGACAGCTTCGGGTGCCGACCCTTATGTGTACCCTAATGTAGACTGGTTATCTACACTGTTTAAGAATTTCGGCCAGAGCCGTACAATGACAACCAATTTATCCGGTGGAGTAAGTAATGCCCGCTATTTTGTTTCTCTGGGTTATTATGATGAAACCGGTCTGTTTAAAACAGATGATTCACAAAATTATGATGGGTCGCAGAAATATTCCAGGTATAACATTACCACCAACCTGGACTGGGACCTGACGCCGACCACCAAAATGAGTTTAGGTATTAAAGGGGTGTTAGCCCAGGGCAGGTATCCGGGAGCAAATAACGCCCAGGATATTTTTGCCCAGGCTTTTGAGATTTCTCCGGTGGAGTTCCCAAAGATGTATCCCAATGGATATGTACCCGGGATAAGCGCGCAGGGTGATCAGCGGAATCCCTATGCAGATTTAACGACCAGGGGATACCGGACCAATTATACGAACCAGCTCTACTCCAATTTACGTTTAACACAGGACCTTTCTTTCCTGACCAAAGGACTTGCAGCAACAGCCATGTATTCGTTTGATGCAACCAATAGTAATGAGGTAGACCGTACCAGAAGGGAGAGCACTTATTATGTAAGTCCGAATAATCCCTATTTGCCTGACGGTTCTTTAAATTATGGTGACCCTACTTATACGGGACAAAAATATCTGACTTATAGTTACGCGAACTCTGGTGACAGAAAGTTATATGCCGAAGCTGGGTTTACTTATAACCGCCAGTTTGGTAAACACAGCGTATCTGGTTTAGCACTTTACAATCAGAGTGACAATTTAAACCCTTTTGCGGGTTCTTTCACTTTATCTATCCCTTACAGAACCCTGGGTGTTGCAGGACGTACCACATATTCTTATGATGACCGTTTTTTTGCGGAGGTAAACATAGGGTATAATGGTTCGGAGAATTTCGCCGCCGACCGGCGCTTTGGATTTTTTCCTGCTTTTGGTGCCGGCTGGATCATCTCTAATGAGAAATTCTTTGAGCCTTTAAAAAATACTTTTCAGCTGCTTAAATTCAGGTATAGTGATGGTAAAGTAGGTAGCGGGGGCAGCACTTCAGGTTATGCCACCACCGACGATCAGCGGTTTTATTACCTGACACAGGTATCATCGAGCCAGCCGGGTTATACCTTTGGCCAAACCCGCGGACAGACTTTTCCTGGTATAAACGTAACAGCTTATGGCGTAAACGTTACCTGGTCTACTACACGAAAACAGGATCTGGGAATGGAGTTAAGAACCCTGAATAACAATCTCTCTGTGGTGGTAGATCTGTTTAAGGAACACCGTACCGATATTTTCCTGCAACGTGGAGCAGTGCCTGACTATATCGGTCTGACGACAGACCCCTACGGAAATTTAGGCATAGTGAACAATAAAGGTGTGGACGCAACTTTAGAATATAATACCAAGCTGGGTGACAGGCTGCACCTCACACTAAGGGCAAATTATACCTATAATAAGGATATCGTTGTAGAAAATGATCAGGCACCGGTTAAGTATAGTTACCAGGAATTGCGCGGCCATAATATCCTTGCCCGCATGGGTTATATCGCCGAAGGTTTGTTTACCAGTCAGGATGAGATTAATAAAAGTGCGGTTTTCGGCAGCAGGGCAGCAATATTACCGGGTGACATTAAGTACAAAGACTTAAATGGTGATGGAGTGATCGACGCTTATGATCAAACTGTTATTGGTCACGGTGATGTACCATCTGCAGTTTATGGATTTGGTTTTACACTCAATTACAAAAACTGGGATATCGGCTCGTTTTTCCAGGGGCAGCACCATGCAGATATTATGCTGAACGGAGATGCGATTAATCCTTTTACTGCTTCGGGAGGACTAAGTAATATCTACGCAAATGCTACCGACCGCTGGACGGTTTCCAATCCGAGCCAAAATGTTTTTTATCCCCGTCTTTCTTACGGTACCAATAACAATAATTTTCAGCCCAGCACCTGGTGGCAGCGCGACATTAGTTTTTTACGATTGAAAACAGTTGATCTGGGTTATACGATCAAAAATGGTTTAAAATCAATAGGTGTTCAAAATATGCGTGTTTATTTTACCGGTTACAATCTGGCCACCTTTAGCAAATTCAAATTGTGGGATCCGGAGCTTGCTTCTACAAATGGCACCCGATATCCTTTGGTCTCTACTTACTCTGTTGGTTTTACTGTTAAATTCTAATCATATGAAAAAATTATATCTATCCCTATTTGCCCTGGTATTAGTGCTGAGTAATTCTAGCTGTAAAAAATACCTGGACCAGGTGCCTGATGACAGGCTTACCTTTGATGAAGCCTTTACTACCAGAGCTACCGTTGATCAGTTGCTGGCCAACGTCTATTCTGTTTTACCTGATGAAGCCAGTCAGCGTTTTGCACCCTCCAGTAATGCCGGCGTATGGACGGGAGCTTCTGATGAGGCTGATTATACACTGGCCTTCGTTCCTGCCAATTCATTAAACCAGGGTGCCTGGGATGCCACCACCAGTTTTGTGGAAAGCTACTGGCAGAGTTATTACAAGGGCATACAGTCGGCCAGTAATTTTATTGCCAACGTGGATAAATGCAAGGATTGTAACCTCAATGAAGACCGGATTACCCGGTATAAAAATGAAGCCCGCGCTTTACGTGCCATTTATTATTTTTACCTGGTTCGTCAGTATGGGCCGGTTGTAATTTTAGGGAATGATCCTACCGCCGCAGATGCTACACTAAGTTCTATCAGTAAGCCGCGCAGTACTTTTGATGAGTGTATTAATTTTATCGTTTCAGAACTGGATGCTGCGACTGCAGGATTGCCTGCTGTACCCAATTCCACTGATGCTTACGGGCGTATCAATAAGGCAGTGGCACAAGCTTATAAAGTTAAAGCACTGCTCACGGCTGCCAGCCCTCAGTTTAATGGTAATGCGGATTTTGCCTCACTAAAAAATACCGACGGTACACAACTGATCAGTCAGGCTTATGATGTTTCCAAATGGAAAAAGGCGGCTGATGCAGCAAAAGCTTTTATCACCACCTTTCCTACCTTTTCCCTCTACAGGAAAAATGATGATAATGGCGCCTATAGTGCTTATCTTTCCTGCAGGGACGTGATGTTAACAGACTGGAATTCTGAAATTATCCTTGCGATGGGAAGTGCGGGGGTAACCAATTACTTTTACGACATCACACCAGATCATGCTAATGCCCCTTCATCGAGCAAGGGCGGATCATTCTGTTCCGCTACACAAAATATAGTGGATGCTTTTTTTACCGCAAACGGGCGGTCTATTGATGATCCACTCTCTAATTATAATAGCTCGGGTGTTTCTAATTTTCAATCTCCTTATGATAACCAAACGAGATCTGTTTCCAACATGTATGTTAACAGGGAACCACGTTTTTATGTAGATATCACCTATAACAATAGCAGGTGGCTCGATTTTGAGGATAACATTGTCACCAGTTTTGAATACAATGGAAATGCTGGGAAAGCTGGAATAGGCAATACCGATTATTCATCTACCGGTTATACCATACGCAAAAATATGCCCCTGGGCAGCAGGGAAAATGGAGGGAAGACCTTTGTGATGATCCGGCTGGCAGAGATCTACCTGGATTATGCGGAAGCACTGAATGAATCAGATCCTGGTAATCCGGATGTTCTGCTCTATTTAAATAAGATCAGGGACAGGGCAGGAATACCTTTATATGGTGGTGAAATCTCTGTTCCATCCAGCCAGGCCGATATGCGTACAGCAATATGGAAAGAGAGGAGAGTAGAGCTTGCTTTTGAAAATGCCCGTTATTTTGACGTCCGCAGATGGAAAATTGCGGAGAGCACGGAGACCTCAGTAAATGGACTCGATATTTATAAAAACGCCAACAATGGATTTTATAATGTTATCAGGACGGAGTCGCGGGTGTTTGAGAAAAAACATTATCTATTTCCCATCCCGAATGGAGATGTTCAAAAAGTGCCTTTAATTGTTCAAAATCCAGGATGGTAAATTCCTGAACTTATTTGTAAATTTATTGCCCATCACCAGGTAAAACTAGTGATGGGCTTTTTTAACCAGAATTTATATACCACGGTTTTTATATTCTTCCAGTTTATTGCGTTCATCCTGCAATTCGCGCGCTAATTTCTTTTCTTTCTCATTAGCTTTAGTTTTATAAGTCTGGTACTCCTGTGAAATTTCTTCGTAAAGTCCGGTTCTGTATTTTGCTTCCTGTATACCTTTTGCTGATCTGATGATGACGAAGGCCAATGCTAATGCCAGTAATACAATGATTGACCAAACCAGGGTGTTATAAGATGATTTGCTGAAGGCAATCCCCAGGAAACTTATCTCATCTATCTTTGAATTGGAAGAGGCCAGTGAGCTCTCATTGCCTTTAATTTCGCCATTCAGTTTTGTAATTACCGCATTCTGTTCGGTAAGGCGTGCTTCTGTTTTTTTCCTGATGGAGCGCTCAGCCCGGATAGAGTCTGCAACGTTTTTATAGAACACGGTTAGTTTATAAGGGTTGATCAACTTAAATCCATAATAAACCTTAGACCTGTATAAGAGTGTTTCATACTGTCCTTTAAGGCTTGGATCTACAATAGTACTATTTGGAACTACGGTGGTACTGTCCTGTGCAACGGCTTGTTTTACAGAAAGGTTAAAGGCGACCAGGGTGAAGAATAGCAGTATTAATTTGTTCATTTTTTTAATTTTATACTAATTTAACAATGATATTTAAATTTTGTTGGCTGTTTAATTGCGGATAATATATCCGCGGCCAATGTCGTTATTAGAATTCATAATTGGTGTTTTAGTAGCGGCTTTTTTCGCATATGAAATTGAAGCCTGCGGATAAAGCAGTCAATTCTTTCTTTATATTGATCAGTTTGACTGCTAAGCTGATAGCTCAAAACTGACTTTAACCGGCTGTTATCGGAATAGTCGTGAAATAATAGCATTTATTTGAAAAAATAATTCGCTAACTATTTGAAAATTAAGATTTCTTTCTTATTTTTGCCCTCCCGAAAAGGGAAAGTGTATCCACCTTGAACGAAGCCCTACTGCTTCGATGGGTGTTAAATTAAAAAAAGAAAATGTCAGGTATTATTGGAAAAAAAGTAGGAATGACCAGCATTTTCGACGCCGAAGGAAAAAACATTCCTTGTACGGTGATCGAAGCTGGGCCTTGTGTTGTTACACAGGTTAAGACCGAAGAGAAAGACGGTTACGTTTCAGTGCAATTGGGCTTCAGTGAAGCTAAAGAAAAAAACACGACCAAACCTCTTATGGGCCATTTTGCGAAAGCAAACACTACCCCAAAACGTAAATTAGTAGAATTCGAACCTTTTGAAGAGCCTGTAAGTTTAGGTGATACAGTAACGGTAAGCATTTTTGCTGAAGGCGATTTTGTGGATGTTGTTGGTACATCAAAAGGTAAAGGATTCCAGGGTGTTGTGAAACGTCATGGATTTGCCGGTGTTGGTGGTCAAACTCACGGTCAGCACAACAGAATGCGTGCTCCGGGTTCATTGGGTGCTGCATCTTATCCTGCACGTGTATTTAAAGGTATGCGTATGGCAGGCAGAATGGGTGGCGACAGAGTAAAAGTTCAGAACTTACAGGTTTTGAAAGTTTATGCTGATCAAAATCTTGTTGTAGTTAGTGGTTCCATTCCAGGAGCTAAAGGTTCTTACGTAATCTTAGACAAGTAAGCAGATGGAAGTTAATGTAGTAAACATTTCAGGAAAAGAGACAGGTGCCAAGGTGCAACTTCCTGAGTCGGTATTTGGTGTAACACCTAGCGATCATGCGATTTATTTAGATGTGAAACAGTATTTGGCTAACCAACGTCAAGGAACACACAAATCTAAGCAACGTAACGAAATTGCAGGTTCAACCCGCAAATTGTACAAACAAAAAGGAACTGGTGGTGCCCGTGCGGGTAGTATCAAATCTCCATTGTTTAATGGTGGTGGTCGTGTATTCGGTCCTCAACCACGTGATTACAGTTTTAAACTGAACAAAAAATTAAAATCTCTGGCACGTAAATCTGCGTTGTCATACAAAGCTCAGGATAAAAACATCCTTGTTTTAGAAGATTTTACTTTTGATTCAATTAAAACTAAGAATTACATCAACTTAGTTAATGCGTTAAGCTTAACTGGTGAAAAAACTTTGCTGGTTTTACCTGTACAGGATAACAATATCTATTTATCAAGCAGAAACATTCAGAAAGTAAAAGTAATTACAGCTGATCAGTTAAATACTTATGATGTATTAAACTGTGGTAAACTTTTGTTGACTGCAAATACTGTTAAATCATTGGAGGAGGCATTTGCCAAATAATATGGAATTTTTAAAGAAACCAATATTAACCGAAAAAGCTTCGGCTTTAACGGAAAAATCAAGCCGCTTTACTTTCAAAGTTGAACACAAAGCAAACAAGCTGCAGATTAAACAAGCTATCGAAAAAATGTATGGTGTTAATATCCTTGCAATCAATACTATGATTGTAAACGGAAAATTAAAATCAAGAAATACAAAAGGTGGTTTAGTAACGGGACGTAGCCCGAAATACAAAAAAGCGATTGTAACCCTGGCAGCAGGCGAAACGATTGACTATTACGCGAATATTTAATAAGAATTGAATTATTTATAACTATGGGCTTAAGAAAATTTAAACCAGTCACTCCGGGAACCCGCTTTAGAGTTGGGGCTGATTTCTCGGAGATTACAGCAACCAAGCCCGAAAAATCATTGGTTGTTTCTTCTAAAAAATCGGGAGGACGTAACAATACAGGAAAGATGACTATGCGCTACATGGGCGGTGGTCACAAGAAATCTTACCGTTTAATTGATTTTAAACGTGATAAGTTTGATATTCCTGCAACAGTAGCTACTGTTGAATACGATCCTAACCGTACAGCACGCATCGCATTATTACATTATGCAGATGGTGAGAAGCGTTATATTATTGCACCTGAAGGGTTGCAAGTAGGGCAAAAAGTAGTATCGGGAGATACAGCAACTCCAGAAGTTGGAAATACTTTAAAATTAGCTAACATTCCGTTAGGTTCAATTGTACACAATCTTGAAATACAGCCAGGACGTGGAGCACAATTAGCACGTAGTGCTGGTGCTTATGCTCAGTTAGCAGCACGTGATGGTAAATATGCAACATTGAAAATGCCATCAGGCGAGGTAAGATCTATCTTAACTACTTGTTTAGCAACAATCGGAGCAGTTTCCAATTCAGATCATGCAAATGAAGTATTAGGTAAAGCAGGTCGTAAACGTTGGTTAGGACGTCGTCCTAGAACACGTCCGGTTGCGATGAACCCTGTCGATCACCCTATGGGTGGTGGTGAAGGTCGTTCATCAGGTGGTCAGCCACGCTCAAGGAATGGTCTATATTCTAAAGGCTTCAAGACCCGTACACTTAAAAAATACTCAAATCGTTTCATCATAGAGAAAAGGAAGAAATAATGGCTCGTTCGATTAAAAAAGGACCTTATATTGACCACAACGTAGAGAAGAAAGTAGTCTCTATGAATGATTCAGGCAAAAAGTCTGTCATTAAAACTTGGTC
Organism: Pedobacter sp. L105; assembly: GCF_009765875.1. GTDB lineage: Bacteria > Bacteroidota > Bacteroidia > Sphingobacteriales > Sphingobacteriaceae > Pedobacter. Next base: position 1,055,787 of record NZ_LMUP01000004.1, on the reverse strand, counting down.
ACGCAGATCGATGATCTCACCAGATTTTGTGGGTCATACATTTGCAGTGCATAACGGTAATAAATTTATACCGGTATACGTAACAGAAAACATGGTTGGTCACAAGCTGGGAGAGTTTGCTCCAACCAGAACATTTAGGGGTCACTCTGAAAAGAAAAAATAATTAAGAGATGGAAGCAGTAGCGAAATTAAACAATTGTCCAACCTCACCACGTAAGATGCGTTTGGTTGTAGATCTTATCAGAGGTGAGCGTGTTGAGAAAGCATTACATATTTTGAAATTCACCAATAAAGATGCAGCAATAAGAGTTGAGAAACTTTTGTTATCTGCGATCAAAAACTGGGAACAAAAAAATGAAGGTTCTCGCCCTGAAGAAAACCAGTTATTTGTGAAAACAGTAATGGTTGGCGGTGGCCGTCAGTTGAAAAGACTGAGACCAGCACCTCAAGGTCGTGGTTATAGAATACGTAAACGTTCTAACCATGTAACTTTGATAGTAGATAGTAAAAACGTTGAAACTCAAACTAATTAGTAGAAATGGGACAAAAAGCACATCCAATAGGTAACAGGTTAGGAATCATCAGAGGATGGGACTCTAACTGGTTCGGTGGCAACAACTATGCTGACAAATTAGTTGAGGACGAAAAAATAAGAAAATACCTTTCTGTGCGTATCGCAAAAGGAGGAGTAGCTAAAGTAGTTATCGAACGTACGTTAAAACGTATCACTGTAACTATCCACACTGCCCGTCCGGGTATCGTAATCGGAAAAGCAGGAGCTGAGGTTGATAAGATCAAAGAAGAGTTAAAGAAACTTACAAAAAAAGAGATTCAGATTAACATTTTTGAGATCAAACGTCCTGAGCTTGATGCACAACTGGTAGCAGAAGGTGTAGCAAAACAATTAGAGGCAAGGATCTCTTTCCGTAGAGCCATGAAGTCAACTATCGCATCAACGATGCGTATGGGAGCTGAAGGTATCAAAATAATGACTTCAGGTCGTTTAGGCGGAGCAGAGATGGCTCGTAACGAGCAGTACAAAGAAGGAAGAATTCCTTTGCATACTTTCCGTGCTGATATTGACTATGCATTAGCTGAGGCATTAACTACCTATGGTAAGATTGGTGTTAAAGTATGGATCTGTAAAGGTGAAGTTTACGGTAAACGTGATCTTTCTCCAAACATTGGTGCAGTAAGTAATGCTCCTGGTAAAGGTGGCAGACCTGAAGGTGCTTTTGGTGCAGGCGGCAGAGACAGAGATAACCGTGGCGGTGGCGACAGAAGAAACGACAACAAAGGCGGTGCCGGTGGTCGTGGCGGAAGAGGTCCAGGTCAGGGTGGTCCGGGTCAAGGCGGTCCAGGTAGAGATAACAGAGGCGGAAACACTCCTAACAGAGGTCCTCGTAAATAATTAGTCAACAGATCGTTTAACGATAATATTAAAATAAAATGTTACAGCCAAAAAGAACGAAGTTCAGAAAGATGCAAAAGGGCAGAATGAAAGGTTTAGCAACACGTGGTGCTGAATTGTCATTCGGGTCTTTCGGGATAAAATCTTTAGAGGCGACCTGGATTACCAGTCGTCAGATAGAGGCAGCCCGTATTGCGGTAACTCGTTTCATGAAACGTGAAGGCCAGGTGTGGATTAGAATATTCCCGGACAAACCGGTAACTAAAAAACCAGCCGAAGTACGTATGGGTAAAGGTAAAGGTGCTCCTGAATACTGGGTAGCAGTTGTAAGACCAGGACGCATCATTTTTGAAGCTGAAGGCGTATCTTTAGAAGTTGCTAAAGAAGCGATGAGATTAGCTGCTCAGAAATTACCAATCCAAACAAAATTTGTAGTACGTAGAGATTACGTAGAGGCATAAAAAATTTTGGGGTCAATGTTGTCAATAACTTGTTGTGATAACCGCTAGACCCAAAATATAAAAATTAATAAAATGAAGAACTCAGAAATCACAGGTCTTTCACAAGAAGAACTAGTAGTCAGGATTGCAGAAGAGAGAGAAAACTTAGTTAAGTTAAAATTTGCACATACAATTTCGGCTATAGAGAATCCTACCCGTATCAATAAGGTAAGAAAAGACATTGCCAGATTAAATACTGAAATGACTAAGCGTAAAGCGGCGTCTACTAGTGAAACTAAATAACTTTAGAGTCGAAATGGAAAGACAATTAAGAAAAACAAGAACCGGGTTGGTAGTAAGCAATAAGATGGATAAATCTGTTGTTGTTGCAGTTGAACGTAAAGTGAAACACCCGATCTATGGTAAGTTTGTTAAGAAAACTACCAAATTTATGGCTCATGACGAGAAAAACGATTGCGGTATTGGTGATACAGTACTGATCATGGAGACTCGTCCGCTGAGTAAAAACAAGAACTGGAGATTAGTGGAAATTTTAGAGAGGGCTAAATAACATGGTACAACAGGAATCAAGATTAAACGTAGCCGACAATAGCGGCGCAAAACAAGTATTGGTTATCCGTGTACTTGGTGGAACCGGCAAAAGATACGCTTCTATTGGTGACAAAATCGTTGTTACCGTGAAAAGCGCATTACCTTCTGGAAACATTAAGAAAGGGGCAGTTTCTAAAGCAGTTGTTGTAAGAACGAAAAAAGAGATCAGACGTAAAGATGGTTCTTATATCCGTTTTGACGACAATGCCGCAGTCTTGTTAAATGCTCAGGATGAGCCGCGAGGAACACGTATTTTTGGCCCGGTGGCGAGAGAACTGCGTGAAAAACAATTCATGAAGATTGTATCATTAGCACCGGAGGTATTATAATATGAAAAATAAAGTAACTGTTCAACCAAAAATTAAAATCCGTAAAGGAGATTTAGTAAAGGTTATCGCTGGTGATTCAAGAGGCCAGGAAGGTAAAGTACTTTCTGTATTGATTACTAAAAGTAGAATTCTGATAGAAGGTGTGAACCTTGTATCTAAACATACAAAACCAAATGCTGCTACTCCAAACGGAGGTATCATTAAAAAAGAAGCTGCTCTTCATATTTCTAACGTTGCGTTAATTGATCCAAAAACTGGAAAAACTACGCGTGTTGGCAGAAAGCTTAATGCTGATGGGAAATTAGTTAGGGTATCTAAAAAATCAGGAGAGGAGATCAAATAATGACTTACATACCAAGATTAAAGACTAAATACAAAGAGGAAATTGTAACTGCACTTAAAGATAAGTTCAATTACAAAAGCGTAATGCAGGTTCCTAAGTTAGAGAAGATTGCTATCAACCAGGGTGTTGGTCGTTTCTCTGTAACTGATAAAAAGATTATGGACAGTTCTATTTTAGAAATGTCTACGATCTCTGGTCAGCAGGCAGTAGGTGCGAAATCTAAAAAAGATATCTCAAACTTTAAATTACGTAAAGGTATGCCGGTAGGTGTACGTGTAACTTTACGCGATAACAACATGTTTGAGTTTTTAGATCGTTTAATTTCCGTAGCTTTGCCACGTATTCGTGACTTCAAAGGTATCAACGATAAAGGATTTGATGGAAAAGGTAATTACACATTGGGTATTACTGAACAAATCATCTTCCCTGAGATCAACATCGACAAAATCTCTAAGATTTTAGGTATGGATATCACCTTTGTAACCACTGCAACAACTGATGTTGAAGCATTGGAATTGTTAAAGCAATTCGGATTACCGTTTAAAAATCAAACACCTAATACAGAGCAATAATGGCAAAAGAAGGAGTAAAAGCTCGCGAAGTTAAGCGCCAGAAATTGGTAGCTAAATATGCAGACAAACGTGCAGAATTAAAAGCTGCAGGTGATTTCGAAGGATTAGACAAGTTACCAAAAAACTCGTCGCCGGTACGTTTACACAACCGTTGTAAATTGACAGGACGTCCTCGTGGTTATATGCGTACTTTCGGTATATCAAGGGTATTATTCCGCGATATGGCTTTAGCAGGAAAAATTCCTGGAGTTACTAAAGCAAGCTGGTAAAAAAAATCGTTTTACGTTAGTTGTTGCACCCCGGTGTAAATGGCTAACGTTATAACGTTTAACAAAAAATATTAACCGATGGAAGGTCGCTCCGAATGGTTCGGAAAGGAAACCACTATCACAACTAAATAAAGATGAATACAGATCCAATAGCAGATTATCTTACAAGGGTAAGAAATGCCATTAAGGCAAATCACAGAATTGTAGAAATTCCTGCATCAAATCTTAAAAAGGAAATTACGAAAGTACTTTTTGACAAAGGTTACATTGCCAACTACAAGTTCGAGGACACTACAGTGCAAGGAACGATTAAAATCGCTTTAAAGTACAATCCAATTACTAAAATACCTGCGATCCGCACATTAGCGCGTATCAGCAAACCAGGTTTAAGGCAATATGCAGGCGTTGATAATATGCCAAGAGTATTGAACGGTTTAGGTATCGCTATCTTGTCTACTTCCAAAGGAGTAATGACAGATAAAGAAGCGGCCAGACTAAACATTGGTGGCGAAGTTTTGTGTCACGTTTATTAATTAAAGGAGGATAGCAAAATGTCAAGAATAGGAAGAGCCCCAATTAGTATCCCGGCAGGAGTAACCATTACAGTAGATGAAACTAATTTAGTTACTGTAAAAGGTCCAAAAGGAACATTAACACAAGCAGTCGATACAGAAATGACTGTTAGTCAGGAAGACGGAATACTTACAGTATCACGTCCGACAGAACAAAAAAGACACAAAGCATTGCACGGTTTATACCGTTCATTGATTAACAATATGGTTATTGGTGTTACAGAAGGTTATAAATTATCACAAGAATTAGTTGGTGTGGGTTACCGCGCAACGAACACAGGTAACACTTTGGATCTTGTTTTAGGTTATTCTCACCATTATGTATTCCAGTTACCGGAAGAGATTAAAGTGACTACTACCTCAGAAAAAGGTCAGACACCTAAAATCATTTTAGAAAGTATTGACAAACAACTGATTGGTCAGGTAGCAGCGAAAATACGCTCATTACGTGCACCAGAGCCTTACAAAGGTAAAGGTATCAAGTTTGTAGGAGAAGTGTTAAGAAGAAAAGCAGGTAAATCGGCTTCTAAAAAATAATCATCATGGCAGGGAAAAAATTATCTCGTAGAGATCGTATAAAAAAAGGAATCAGAAAAAGACTTACCGGTTCTGAAAACCGTCCACGTTTATCAGTTTATAGAAGCAATAAAGGAATTTATGCGCAGATCATTAACGACGTAACTGGAAGCACATTGGTATCAGCATCCTCATTATCAAAAGATTTTTCTGGTAATGGAAACAAATCAGAGCAATCTGTAGCTGTAGGTAAATTAGTAGCTGAAAAAGCAATCGCAGCTGGCATTAAAGAAGTTGTTTTCGATAGAAACGGCTATTTATACCACGGTCGCGTTAAATCACTGGCAGAAGGTGCACGTGAGGCTGGTTTAGTATTTTAATCTGAAAATAGGATAAGAATGTCAACTATCAATATAAAAAGAGTTAAGACTAGCGAGGTCGAATTGAAAGACCGTTTAGTTAGTATACAACGTGTTGCCAAAGTTACCAAGGGTGGTCGTACTTTCAGTTTCTCAGCTATCGTAGTTGTTGGAGATGAAAACGGAATCGTAGGTTACGGATTAGGTAAAGCGAAAGAAGTTACAGAAGCAATTGCTAAAGGTATCGATGACGCTAAAAAGAACTTGGTAAAAGTTCCTTTGTTAAACGGTACTGTTCCCCACGAACAAATCGGTAAATTCTCTGGTGGTTTTGTATTAATCAAACCAGCAGCAGTAGGTACAGGAGTTATCGCAGGTGGTGCAATGCGCGCTGTATTAGAGAGTGCTGGTGTACACAATGTATTAGCAAAATCAAAAGGTTCATCAAATCCTCACAACGTGGTAAAAGCAACTGTTGATGCTTTAACAAAGATGCGTGATGCTTACACAGTAGCACAACAACGTGGTGTTGATTTAAACAAAGTTTTTAACGGATAAGAACATGGCTAAGATCAAAATAACCCAGATAAAAAGTATCATTGACAGAAGCGAGCGTCAAAAAAGAACTATGCAGGCATTAGGTTTAACCAAAATGAACAAGTCTGTAGAAGTTGAGGCTAATGCTGCTATCATTGGAATGGTAAGAAAAGTTAATCACTTAGTTGCCATAGAAAGTATATAATTTCGCAAGGGTTGCAAAAGTAGTTTATATGATTACATTTGTAACCCTTGTATATGTTTCACCGTTGTCCCTGATTAGTGAAAGCGAAGGGCAACACAATAAGTTTCAAAAATGAACTTAAGTAATTTAAAACCTGCAGTAGGTAGTACTAAAAATAGTAAAAGGATTGGTCGTGGTACTGGTTCTGGTCGTGGTGGTACTTCCACTCGTGGTCATAAAGGTGCCGGATCCCGTTCAGGTCACAAAAACAAGATCGGTTTTGAAGGTGGTCAAATGCCTTTACAACGTCGTGTACCTAAGGTAGGTTTCAAACCAATTAACCGTGTTGAATATGTAGGCGTTAACTTAGACGTTTTACAAGGTTTAGCTGAGCGTTTTAGCCTGACTACTATTGATTTTGCTACTTTGCAAGAGCACGGTTTAGCACATAAAAATGACCTGGTTAAAATATTAGGTCGTGGTGAGGTAAAATCTAAAGTTGAAGTTAAAGCTCATGCTTTCTCTGCAACTGCACAAAAAGCAATTGAAGCTGTTGGAGGCTCAATAGAAAAATTGTAATTAATGAAGAAGCTGTTTACTACTTTAAGTAATATTTGGAAAATTCAAGAATTAAAAGAGCGTATAGTTTTTACGCTCGTAATTCTTTTGGTCTATAGGTTCGTTTCTCACGTTGTTCTACCAGGCGTTGATGCAACTGCCTTGGGCGATAATCAGAAATCTGGAATCTTAGGTTTGCTGGATATGTTTGCAGGGGGATCATTTTCCCGTGTATCTATCCTGGCCCTAGGGGTTATGCCTTATATTTCTGCGTCAATTGTAGTACAGTTATTGGGTATCGCTGTTCCCTCTTTCCAGAAAATGCAAAAAGAAGGAGAAAGCGGAAGAAATAAATTGAATCAGATCACCAGGTATCTAACTGTAGCAATTACAGCAGTTCAGGCTGTTGGTTACGTAAAGACGCAGGTTCCCGTAGAGGCAATTTTGATAGACCATACATTATTCTTTGTTCTGTCAACATTTGTTTTATGTGCAGGTACGCTGTTTGTGATGTGGCTTGGAGAAAAAATCACTGATAAGGGTATAGGAAACGGTATTTCACTGATCATCATGGTTGGTATCATTGCCCGTTTACCGGTAGCTTTACAACAGGAGATCAGTTCCAGATTTGTAGGAGAAGGCGGTTTAATTGCGCTAATTCTGGAAATCGTAGCGCTGTTTGCTGTAGTAATGTTTACTATCCTGATTGTTCAGGGTGTTCGTAAAGTTCCTGTTCAATACGCAAAACGTATTGTTGGAAACAGACAATTTGGAGGAGTAAGACAATACATCCCGTTGAAAGTTAATGCTGCTGGTGTTATGCCGATCATTTTCGCTCAGGCGCTGATGTTTATTCCAACAACACTTACACAGTTTTTCCCATCACTGCAAAACACATGGCTGATTCAGTTTAGTGATCCTACTTCACTGGCCTATAGCTTAACATTTGCATTTTTAATTATTGCATTTACATTCTTCTATACTGCGATTACAGTTAATCCGGTACAGATGTCTGATGATATGAAGAAAAACGGTGGTTTCATTCCGGGTATTAAACCAGGATTGTCTACCTCTTCTTTTATTGATGACGTAATCTCTAAGATCACCTTTCCAGGTTCTGTATTCTTAGCGATTGTTGCCATTCTTCCTTCACTGGCAGTAAAGTTCGGTATCAAATCTGAGTTCGCCCATTTCTATGGAGGAACTTCTCTGCTGATTTTAGTAGGTGTGGTATTGGATACCTTACAACAGATTGAAAGTTATTTGTTAATGCGTCACTATGATGGATTAATGAAAACAGGAAGAGTTACAGGCCGTACAGGAATACCCGCTGCTAGCGCAACTAGTGAAGGCAGTGCAGTAATTTAGTATTGAATGTCGAAAATCTACTATAAGTCTCCCGAAGAGATTGAACTGATCAGGGAGAGTTCCCTGCTGGTTTCTAAGACACTTGCAGAAGTGGCTAAGATCATTGGACCGGGAATGACCACAAAGCAGTTAAACACTGTCGCGGAGACTTACATGAAAGACAATGGTGCAATACCTGCGTTTTTAAACTACAATGGATTTCCATACGCACTTTGCATATCTCCGAACGAACAGGTTGTTCACGGATTTCCAAGTGATTATGTGATACAGGAAGGTGATTTAATTTCTGTGGATTGTGGAGTAATAAAGAACAACTTTTTTGGCGACTCAGCCTATACCTTTTCTATCGGAGAGATTAGTCCTGAACGTCAGAAACTGGTTGATATCACCCAGGAATGTTTAGTTCGAGCTATTGATAAAGCTGTTGTAGGTTCCCGTATCGGAGATGTGGGCTATGCAGTACAGTCATTGGCGGAAGCAAATGGTTTTGGTGTAGTGAGAGAATTGGTTGGTCATGGTGTTGGCGTAAAGCTGCATGAGAAACCAGAGGTTCCCAACTACGGAAGACGCGGCACCGGAATGAAATTAGAGGATGGGATGGTAATTGCCATAGAACCAATGATTAATGCCGGTACAGCTAATATAAAGTTTTGGTCTGATGGATGGACTGTGACCAGTAGGGACAACCAGCCGTCGGCACATTTTGAACACACTGTTGCGATAAAAAGGGGTAAAGCAGATGTTTTATCGACCTTTTCTTTTATTGAAGAAGTTTTAAAAGAAAAAAGGTAAATAATTAAATATTTTTATTTAATTTTGCAACCCTGTTTAATAGCAGCTAAATAAGTAAAAATCAATATTATATGGCTAAACAAGCCTCGATTGAACAAGACGGTGTAATAAGAGAAGCATTATCAAATGCCATGTTCCGCGTAGAGTTGGAGAATGGACATGAGATTATCGCTCATATCTCAGGTAAAATGAGGATGCACTACATTAAGATATTACCTGGGGATAAAGTAAAATTAGAGATGTCGCCTTACGATTTATCAAAGGGCAGGATTACTTATAGATATAAATAAAATGAAAGTTAGGTCATCAATTAAAAAACGCAGCGCTGATTGCAAGATTATTCGTCGTAAGGGTAAACTTTACGTAATCAACAAGAAGAATCCTAAATACAAGCAGCGTCAGGGTTAAGAGAAATTATTGAGTTATGATTAGATTGAATGTACAGGTTACTCAATCTGACATCAAATAATCAAACATTTTTACAAATATGGCAAGGATATCAGGTATTGATTTACCAAGAAACAAAAGAGGCGAAATTGGACTAACTTACATCTTTGGTGTAGGCAGATCAACTGCTCAGCGCATACTCACTGAAGCAGGTATCGATTTTAGCAAAAAAGTACAGGACTGGTCTGATGATGAATTATCAGCAATCCGTACCATTATTAATGACGGCGTTAAAGTAGAAGGTGCTTTACGTTCTGAGGTTCAGTTAAACATTAAACGTTTAATGGATATCGGTTGTTACCGTGGATTACGTCACAGAAAAGGTTTGCCGGTACGTGGACAACGTACTAAGAACAATTCTCGTACTCGTAAAGGCAAAAGAAAAACAGTTGCTAACAAGAAAAAAGCTACTAAATAAAATTAGTAACGAATAATAATTATGGCTAAGAGTAAAAAAGTAACCAAAAAGCGTATTGTTGTTATTGAACCAGTTGGTCAGGCACATATCAATGCGACTTTTAATAATATCATTGTTACCCTAACAAATAACAACGGTCAAACTATTTCATGGTCTTCAGCAGGTAAAATGGGATTCAAGGGTTCTAAAAAGAACACTCCATACGCTGCAGGTCAAGCTGCATCTGATTGCGGTAAGGTAGCATTTGACTTAGGTCTGCGTAAAGTAGAAGTTTTTGTTAAAGGTCCTGGATCAGGTCGTGAGTCTGCTATCAGAACACTACAGATCTCTGGAATCGAAGTTACTTCGATCAAAGATATTACGCCGCTTCCGCACAACGGATGTCGTCCTCCTAAGAAGAGAAGAGTTTAATTTATTAATTTTTAAAGCTAAGAGTCTGCAGCTTCAGGTTGCATGATACTTTAAAACAAAAAGCAATGGCAAGATATACAGGACCCAAGTCCAAAATCGCGCGTAAATTCAGAGAGCCAATTTTCGGCCCTGATAAAGTATTAGATAGAAAAAATTATCCTCCTGGACAGCACGGTGCGTCTAAAAGAAGAGGTAAACAATCTGAGTATTCAGTACAGTTAATGGAAAAACAGAAAGTTAAATATACTTATGGTGTATTAGAACGTCAGTTCCGTAACTTGTTTACTAAAGCATCTTCCCGTCAGGGTATCACAGGTGATAACTTGCTTCAATTATTGGAAGCTCGTTTAGATAACACAGTATACAGATTAGGTATTGCCACTACTCGCTCAGCTGCACGCCAGTTAGTTAGCCATAAACACGTAACAGTGAACGGTGAAGTAGTAAATATCCCTTCATATCAATTAAAAGCTGGAGATGTTATTGCAGTACGTGAGAAATCTAAAACTTTAGAAAGCATCACTAACTCAGTAGCCGGCAGAGTAATCAATAAATTTAATTGGTTAGACTGGAATGCAAGCGAATTGACAGGTAAGTTCTTAACTTATCCAAACCGCGATGAGATTCCAGAGAATATCAAAGAAAACTTGATTATCGAGTTATACTCTAAGTAATAATATATTTAATTAGCTGCCTTACGGGGTAGCTAATTTTTTGCGTTACATAATATTAATAACGATCTAAAAACATTATAAATGGCAATTTTAGCATTTCAGAAACCCGATAAGGTCATCATGCAGAAATCAACAGATTTCGATGGTATATTTGAATTTCGTCCCTTAGAACCCGGTTTCGGTGTAACAATTGGTAATGCCTTGAGAAGGATTCTTCTTTCTTCGTTAGAAGGTTATGCCATTACAAGTATTCGTTTTTCTGGTGTATCACATGAGTTTTCTACAATGAAAGGTGTTGTAGAAGATTTAACTGAAATTATCCTGAATTTGAAACAAGTTCGTTTCAAAAAAGCTGGTGATTCAGGTGAATCTGAAAAAGTTTTTATTGTAGTTAATGGCCAGGATCAATTCCTTGCAGGTGACATCACCAAATTCTCTAACAATTTCGAAGTCCTTAATCCGGATTTCGTAATTTGTAACATGGAGAAATCAGTTACTTTAGAGGTAGAATTAACTATCAATAAAGGACGTGGTTATGTACCAGCTGAAGAAAATAAAATTAATGATGCTGTTGTTGGTGTAATTGCTATCGATTCGATCTTTACCCCAATGAAAAATGTAAAATACACGATTGAAAATTATCGTGTTGAGCAGAAAACAGATTATGAAAAATTAATTCTGGATATTTCTACAGATGGTTCTATCCATCCTGAAGAAGCTTTGAAAGAAGCGGCCAAAATTTTGATTCAGCATTTCATGCTATTCTCTGATGAGAACTTAGTATTGGAGTCGCAGGCTAAAGAAGAAACTAAAGAGGTTGATGAAGAAATTTTGCATATGCGCAAAATCTTAAAAACTGAATTAGTTGATTTAGATCTTTCAGTACGTGCATTAAACTGCTTAAAAGCAGCTGATATCCGTACCCTGGCTGATCTTGTTTCCTACGATGTTGCTGATATGTTGAAGTTCAGAAATTTCGGTAAGAAATCACTGACTGAGATTCAGGAACTGGTTAAGTCTAAAAGCTTATCATTCGGTATGAATTTAACAAAATACAAACTGGACGAAGAGTAACCAGAAGATAACAACAAACATATTGTTAATAGTGTGTAATTCCCTCTTTAATTCAGAAGAGACGGTATGCACTAAATAAATTAAAAATGAGACACGGTAAAAAAAACAACCACTTAGGCAGAACTGACTCCCATCGTAAAGCGATGTTGGCTAACATGGCCTCATCATTGATCAAACACAAAAGGATCTCTACAACATTAGCTAAAGCTAAAGCTTTGCGTATGTATGTTGAACCCCTGATCACTAAATCTAAATTAGATACTACACATTCACGTCGTATTGTATTTAGCTATTTACAGGATAAAGATACAGTTACTGAATTGTTCCGTGATGTAGCTGCTAAAGTAGCTAACCGTCCGGGTGGTTATACCAGAATTATCAAATTAAACAGTCGTTTAGGTGATAATGCTGAGATGGCATTAATTGAACTGGTTGATTACAACGAAATTTACGGTGTAGATACTGAAGCTGCAGAAAAGAAAACGACTCGTCGTGGAAGAACTAAAGCTAAAAAATCTGATGCACCTGCTGCTAAAACTGAAGTTGTTGCTGAAGAAGCACCAGCTGCAGAAGAAGCAACTCCTGACGCTCCAGCAGCTGAAGAAGCAAAAGAAGATAAAGGAGAGTAATTTAACTCTTCTCCGATTTATAAATGCCTTTCTGAAATTCGGAAAGGCATTTTTTATTTATAACCTTAATTTGGTTTTATGTTAAATCATGAACATGTGGATGCATTCAAGGGACTATTTTCGGATAGCCTGAACAATGGTACATTCATCAAAGTTTCTTTAAGTAATTACCAGGGGGACGAAAAGGACTTGAAAAATATTTATATAAGGAAAGTGCTGCTTAAAGTTGGGGAACGTCTCGCTTTCACTTATCGTTACCAAACCAGGGATATCGTAAAGAATTATACCTATGAGGAAGGACTGGAACTGGTTTCTGCTTATCTTTCTTCCGGGTTTATGATTGGTACCTGTTTCACCACAGTACATGATTTTGTACTGCAACTGCATCAAACTAAAGGTAATTCTTTACACACCAATAAAGCTACACTGTCTGAACCTTTATCAGTGAACCACGATAAAGCGAAAGCACGGTTAATTCCTGCAACAGAGCGGCCTTACCTGCATGCGCTTAAGATCACTGATGCTAAAGGTGTAGTTTATCAGCATGCACAGGATAAATATAAACAGATCAATCAATATGTAGCATTACTTGATCCGCTGATCAGGACATTGCCTCAGGGAAGCGTTAAGAAGGTGGCGGATATGGGTTCCGGGAAAGGATACCTGACCTTTGCATTGTATGATTATCTGGTCAGTGTATTGAATATAGAGGTTAAAGTTACCGGTGTAGAGTACCGCCAGGACCTGGTAGACCTGTGTCAACAAATTGCTGTAGATGCTAAGTTTAGCGGACTTGATTTTGTTCAGGGCTCTATAGTGGATTATGATGCAGAGGGTATTGATCTTTTAATTGCACTGCATGCCTGTGATACAGCAACTGACGATGCTATTTATAAGGGGATTAAAGCAGGAGCTGAGCTAATTGTTGTTGCTCCCTGCTGTCACAAACAGATCAGAAGGCAGATAGAAAAAGGGAAGGCAACGAATGAGCTCGACTTCCTGACTAAGTACGGGATTTTTTTAGAACGGCAGGCAGAAATGGTAACAGATGGGATCCGGGCTTTGATACTTGAATATTTTGGCTATAAAACCAAAGTGTTTGAGTTCATTTCAGATGCCCATACACCCAAGAACGTTTTGGTAGTTGGTGTAAAAACAAAAGAAGCTGTAACAGATCAGGCGGGTCTATTGGAAAAAATCAGGACAACAAAGGCTTTTTTTGGAATCGAATATCATTATTTAGAAAAACTACTGGCACTGTAAGCCAATTTATTGACAGTTGAATTTGCAATTCTGACAACCTGTCAGAATTGCAAATGATTTTCATTTACATTGTACTGAAACATAATCATGATCTGTCTGTTTACCTGCCAAAAGCTAATTGGCACATTGCTTGTTAAATAGAATTAGTAAAATAGAATTCATCACATAAACAAAGATAAATAGCATGTCAAAAATTATTGGTATAGACTTAGGAACAACAAACTCTTGCGTAGCCGTAATGGAAGGTAACGAACCTGTAGTTATAGCCAACAGTGAGGGTAAACGTACAACGCCATCCATTGTTGCTTTTGCAGAAAATGGAGAACGTAAAGTAGGTGATTCTGCAAAACGTCAGGCAATCACTAACCCAACAAAAACAATTTATTCCATTAAACGCTTCATGGGCAGCAGTTTTGCTGAAGTATCAAAAGAAGCTGGCCGTGTGCCTTACAAAGTTGTAAAAGGTGACAATAATACTCCAAGAGTAGAAATTGATGACCGTAAATACACTCCACAGGAAATTTCTGCAATGATTCTGCAGAAAATGAAAAAAACTGCGGAAGACTTTTTAGGTCAGGAAGTTACTGAAGCAGTTATTACTGTTCCTGCATATTTCAACGATGCACAACGTCAGGCAACTAAAGAAGCTGGTGAAATCGCTGGTTTAACAGTTAAACGTATTATCAACGAGCCTACTGCGGCTGCTTTAGCTTACGGTTTAGATAAAGCACATAAAGACATGAAAATTGTTGTGTTTGACTGTGGTGGTGGTACGCATGACGTTTCTGTATTAGAGTTAGGAGATGGTGTATTTGAGGTTAAATCTACTGATGGTGATACTCACTTAGGTGGTGATGACTTTGACCATATTATCATAGATTGGTTAGCTGCTGAATTCAAAAATGAAAATGGCATGGACCTGGCTCAGGATCCAATGGCTTTACAACGTTTGAAAGAAGCTGCTGAAAAAGCTAAAATTGAATTGTCAAGCACAACTTCAACTGAGATTAACTTACCTTATATCACAGCTGACGCAAGCGGACCAAAACACTTAGTTAGAACTTTAAGCCGTGCTAAATTTGAGCAACTGGCATCTGACCTGATCAAACGTACTATCGAACCTTGTAAATCTGCTTTGAAAAACGCTGGTTTAAAAACAAGTGATATCGATGAGATCATTTTAGTAGGTGGTTCTACACGTATTCCTGCTATTCAGGATGCAGTAAAAGCATTTTTCGGTAAAGAACCTTCTAAAGGTGTTAACCCTGATGAGGTTGTTGCTATCGGTGCTGCAATTCAAGGTGGTGTATTAACTGGTGAAGTTAAAGATGTATTGTTATTAGATGTTACCCCTCTTTCTTTAGGAATTGAGACTATGGGTGGTGTAATGACTAAACTGATCGAAGCTAATACTACTATCCCTTCTAAAAAAGCAGAAACTTTCTCTACAGCAGCTGATAATCAGCCTTCAGTAGAAATACATATTTTACAGGGCGAGCGTCCAATGGCTGCTCAGAACCGTACAATTGGTCGTTTTATCTTAGACGGTATTCCACCAGCTCCACGCGGTGTGCCTCAGGTTGAAGTAGCATTTGATATTGATGCTAACGGTATCCTGCATGTAAGTGCTAAAGATAAAGCTACCGGTAAAGAACAAAAAATTCGTATTGAGGCTTCATCTGGTTTAACTGATGAAGAGATCAAAAGAATGAAAGAAGAAGCAGAGCAAAATGCTGATGCTGATAAAATTGCTAAAGAAGAAGCTGAAAAAATCAACAGCGCTGATGCTTTAATCTTCTCTACAGAGAAACAATTAAAAGAATTTGGCGAAAAGATCTCTGCTGATAAAAAAGCACCGATTGAAGCTGGTTTAGCGAAATTACAAGCTGCTCACGCTGCAAGAAATTTTGCTGATATTGATGCTGCTCAGGAAGAATTACAAGCTGCATGGAACGCTGCATCTGAAGAGATGTATAAAGGCGGACAAGAGGGCGCTCCTGCTGACGGTGGTGCTGACCAGTCTCATACTCAATCTGCAGAAGGTACTGATAACGTAACTGATGTTGACTTCGAAGAAGTAAAAGACGATAAAAAATAATCGTTAACAGATCAAATGAAAAAGGGGCGGAAATTAATTTCTGCCCCTTTTTTTATGCGATGTAATTTAAATTACTTCCACAGATTTTCAGGATAAACGCCATCTTTAATCAGCTGATCTATACTTGCCTGAACAATTGGTTTATCTTCTTTATAAGTTACACCAAACCATTTGCTGTCGGTAGGAACTACTTTAAAATCTGCCTTTTCTGAATTTAATAGTGTTTCCACAATGATAGGAATATAAAATTCTGATTTAGGGTCTTCTTGGTGCGATTCGGCGAACTCCCTGAATAATTCTTCACCCAGCTTAAATACTTCCGGTGTAAAGCCCCAGAAGTTCATAGAAACACGCGTATCAATAGCCAAAGGATATAGTTCTTCACCTTCTTCATAAAAGATCGCATCCCCTTTAGGAAATACTTTTGTTCTTTCAATGATTTCTTCCAGATAGCCTTCATGGCTTACTTTACATACTCCACGTGATACTGCACCAAAATCTGATAAAGTTTTAGCTACTTCATAACCGATCATAGAGTAGTTACTTCCTGTTACCTCTTCAGTCAGGAATTTAACCATTTTCTGAAAAGCATCCAGACCATAGAAATCATCCGCATTGATCACGCAGAAAGGTTCTTTGATGGCATGTCTTGCGGCAAGGATAGCGTGGCCTGTTCCCCATGGTTTACTTCTTTCAATTTGAAGATCAATACCATATTGCTTCAAATTAAAATTTTGAAATACATAATCAGTTTCTATTTTTCCATTTAGTTTGGCTTCGAATATGGCTTTAAAGTTATCTACAAAATCTTCTTTGATGATAAAAACAACTTTTCCGAAGCCGGCTTTTATGGCATCGTATATTGAATAATCGATGATGGTTTCATCGTTAGGTCCAAAGCCATCAATTTGTTTCATACTGCCATAGCGACTTGCCATACCAGCTGCGAGTATTAATAAAGTGGGTTTCATTTTTCTTATTTTTTAATCAAAAGGCCTCGGGCCATACGGGACAATATACCATAAAAAAGCGTGCTTGAAAGATCAGGCACGCTTAAATATTCGGTGAATATAAGATGTTATTTGTTGTATTTAAAATCGTGGTCTTTTTTAATGTTTAATAAAGAGTGATAGATCAGTCGGATAACATTATCTACATCTTCTTTATGGATCATTTCTACCGTAGTATGCATGTAACGCAAAGGTAATGAGATCAGCGCTGAGGGTACACCGCCATTTGAATATGCAAAGGCATCTGTGTCTGTTCCTGTAGAACGGGATGAAGCCTGGCGCTGGAAAGGAATGTTGTTTTTTTGTGCTGTTTCGATCAGCAATTTATTCAGGTTAGTTTGCACAGCAGGGGCGTAGGAAACTACCGGTCCGCGGCCGCAGGCTAAATCACCCTGTGTAATTTTGTTGATCATTGGTGTAGAAGTATCGTGAGTAACGTCTGTAATGATCGCTACGTTAGGCTTAATCCTATGCGCAATCATTTCTGCTCCTCTTAGACCGATTTCTTCCTGAACGGAGTTTACAATGTATAACCCAAAAGGTAGTTCCTGTTTGTTTTCTTTAAGTAAACGTGCCACTTCCGCGATCATAAACCCACCGGCACGGTTATCCAGTGCACGGCCTACATAGTAGCGGTCGTTTAATACCATGAATTCATCTTCATAAGTAATTACACAGCCTACATGGATACCCAGACTTTCTACTTCTTCTTTTGTGGTGCAGCCACAGTCAAGGAAAATGTTTTTCAAAGCAGGCGCTTCTTCTTTTTCTCCCGCACCGCGTGTATGTATTGCCGGCCAGCCAAAAACAGCTTTTACCAGGCCTTTATCAGTATGTATATTTACCCTTTTGGAAGGAGCGATCTGGTGATCTGAACCACCGTTTCTGATCACATAGATCAGTCCATCGCTGGTGATATAATTTACAAACCAGGAGATTTCATCAGCATGTGCTTCAATAACTACTTTAAAAGTAGCTTCGGGATTGATTACGCCTACTGCTGTTCCATAGTTATCGATAAAACTTTCATCAATATATGGTTTAAGGTAGTCTAACCAAAGTTTTTGTCCCGGGTATTCAAATCCCGTTGGAGATGGATTATTGATATATTCTTCAAAAAACTGGAGGGATTTCTCATTTACAACAGATATATGTTTCTGCTGATCATCTTTCTTTTTAGCCATCTTTAAATATAGGTTTATACAACAAATATATAAAGATGGCACTAAGCATCACAGAATCGGCTGTTTTATTTACAATGGAATGTTGCCATGTTTTTTACGCGGATTGTTGACTACTTTATTTTCCAGCATTTTAAATGCTTTAATGAGTTTGGTACGTGTGGCTGATGGTTCTATCACTTCATCTACAAATCCTCGTTCTGCTGCACGATAAGGATTGGCGAAGATCTCTGCATACATTTTTTCTTTTTCCAGCAATTTTTCTTCAGGATCTGCAGAAAGCTGGATCTCTTTTTTGAAGATGATTTCTGCAGCACCTTTGGCGCCCATTACTGCGATTTCTGCGGTCGGCCAGGCATAATTCATATCTGCACCAATGTGTTTGGAATTCATCACATCGTAAGCACCTCCATAGGCTTTCCTGATGATTACTGTAATTCTGGGTACAGTGGCTTCACTAAATGCGTACAATAGTTTTGCACCATTGGTAATGATGCCGTTCCATTCCTGATCTGTTCCGGGCAGAAAACCGGGTACATCTTCCAGTACCAGCAGGGGAATGTTAAAACAGTCACAAAATCTAACAAAACGTGCAGCTTTAACAGAAGCATGGTTGTCCAGCACACCGGCAAGATAAGCAGGCTGATTGGCGATAATGCCTATGCTTCTTCCGGCAAGGCGGGCAAAACCAACAACAATATTTTCTGCGTAGTCTTTATGGACTTCCAGGAAAGTATCCTGATCGGCGATCTGGCTGATAACTTCTCTTACGTCATAAGGCTGATTTGCATTTTCCGGTATGATCGTATTCAAAGTTATACGGGTTTCGTCCTGGCCAAGGCTATAGGCTAAAGGTGCCGGTATCTCCTCGCAATTCTGCGGCATATAACTGAGCAGGCGTTTGACATGGTTAATGGCATCAATTTCATTGCTGCAGGAGAAATGAGTTACGCCGGATTTTGTAGCATGTGTAGAGGCACCACCCAGTTCTTCTGAGCTCACTTCTTCATGCGTTACCGTCTTCACCACATTAGGGCCGGTTACAAACATATAGGAAGTGTTTTCTACCATGAGGATGAAATCTGTGATGGCAGGAGAGTATACTGCACCGCCTGCACAAGGACCCATAATGGCCGAAAGTTGTGGGATCACACCCGAAGCCTGTACATTCCTGTAAAATATATCTGCATAACCTCCGAGAGAAACTACGCCTTCCTGTATCCGTGCACCTCCGCTGTCGTTTAACCCAATGAGCGGAGCCCCGTTTTTTAAGGCCAGCTCCATAATCTTACAGATCTTTTCGGCATGTGTTTCAGAAAGGGAACCACCAAAAACAGTGAAATCCTGTGAAAATACATAAACCAGCCGTCCGTTAATATTTCCATAACCCGTTACTACACCGTCTCCGGGATATTTTTCTGTTTCCATTCCAAAGTCTACACTTCTGTGGGTTACCAGCATGCCTATTTCTTCAAAAGACCCTTCATCCAGCAAAAAATGCAGTCGCTCACGAGCAGTTAATTTGCCCTTTTTATGCTGACTTTCAATTCTTACCGGGCCACCGCCAGCATGTGCCTGCTTAATTTTGTCTTGTAGTAATGCTATTTTGTTATTCATGGATGTTCATACGATTGGTATAAATGTAGAAATTACTGGTGATATTGTGAATTAGTTCATAATTACATTTTTTTTACAAGTTTTATAGCTGTTTAAATGGGCTAGGTGTTATTTTTGGGCGTTAAGTAAAGCCGTTTACCAGATCTATGTTTTTTCGTAAGTACCGTTTAGTTATCGTTATTGCTTTTATCAGTATCTTTTTATCAAAGATGGTGATCTCTGCTGCCCCGGTATTGAGCTGGTATTTAGATGCAACTACGGTTAAATCTGTGATCCTTCAGCTAGAGCAAGAACACGGCTCAGAAGATGATGCCGGAAAGAGCCTGGTGAAATTTACAGACTATAAACCCATTGATCTTCATTATAACTATGCCTATGTCCCCATCATACGGGGTTTCAGTATCAGGAATTGTTATGTTGATCATTTCAGGCGTTATGTAGACCCCTATCATCCGTCAGTACCGACTCCACCTCCAAATTTTAGTTGATTGAAGTAAAACGTCTAGCTAATTTAAGATTGGCTAATCGTAAATATTGAATGCTCTCGAAATATCTTCATTATGCTTACATCAGAGGGATTATATTTACCTTAGATAGATAAAGCGTATTTTATTCAACGGACTGATAAATTAAAAAAAATATTATGTGCTCAAAAATTAGTGAACACTCACAACAAATTACATACGAAGGGTTATTAAAAGGCAATAAGGAATGGGTTGCAGCTACCCTGGCTGAAGATCCGACTTTCTTCGACCGCTTGTCTGCAGGCCAGAAACCACCAGTATTGTGGATTGGCTGTTCAGACAGCAGGGTTCCTGCCAATCAAATTACCAATACTACTCCAGGGGATATTTTTGTTCACCGTAATATTGCCAATGTAGTAGTGCATACGGATATGAACATGTTAAGTGTATTGGATTATGCAGTGAACGTACTGGAAGTAGAACATGTGATTGTATGCGGCCATTATGGTTGCGGTGGGGTAGAGGCTGCCATTGGAAATAAACAATTCGGTATCATTGATAATTGGTTAAGGAATATCAAGGATATCTACCGTTTGCATTACCATGAGCTGGACCTGATTTCTGATCATAAACAAAGATGTGCGCGCTTAGTAGAGCTGAATGTTATTGAAGGTGTATTTAACCTGACTAAAACATCCATTGTTCAAAACAGATGGGCCAATGGTAAAAAATTGGGTGTACATGGATGGGCTTATAGCCTTGAAACAGGATTGATCACGGATTTAAAAGTTACTACAGAATCCAATGATCATATTTCTTCTGTTTTTAAGATGGATAATTTGAAACCATTATAGTCTCCATAAAATTTAAACAAAAAAAGCCGCATCTGCGGCTTTTTTTGTTTAATTATCCTAAAAAAGGATAACGGTAATCTTTTGGCGGATCGAAAGATTCCTTAATTGTACGTGGAGAAACCCAACGCAATAAGTTGATCATTGAACCGGCTTTATCATTTGTACCTGAACCTCTGGCGCCTCCAAATGGCTGCTGACCAACAACGGCCCCTGTACATTTATCATTGATGTAGAAGTTACCTGCTGAATTACGTAAGGCGTAAGATGCCTGATCGATGATATAACGATCCTGTGCAATGATGGCACCAGTTAAAGCATAGATAGAAGTAGAGTCGATCAATTTAAGTGTCTGATCAAATTCTTCGTCTTCATATAAATAAATGCTTACTACCGGACCAAATAATTCCTCACACATAGTGGTATATTTAGGATCCTGAACGATCAGCACGGTAGGCTCTACAAAATAACCTTTAGATTTGTCGTAGTTTCCTCCTGCCATGATTTCCACTGCAGGATCTGATTTTGCCTGATCGATATATTTTGCCAGTTTATCAAATGATTTTTCATCGATAACAGCATTGATAAAGTTGCTGAAATCTTCAGTACCGCCCATTTTAAAGGTAGCGAGGTCACGCAACATAAACTCCTTAACATAAGGCCAGATGCTTTTCGCAATATATACCCTTGAAGCAGCTGAACATTTTTGTCCCTGGTATTCAAAGGCGCCTCGTAAAATAGCTGTACTTGAAACTTCGGCATCAGCAGAACCATGAACCAGGATAAAATCTTTACCACCGGTTTCACCTACGATGCGCGGGTAAGTTTTGTATTTATGAATATTTGTACCTACTGTTTTCCAGATGTGCTGAAATACAGGAGTAGAACCTGTAAAGTGTATACCTGCAAAGTCGGGACTGTTGAAAATTACGTCACCTGTTTCAGGACCATCTGCATAGATCAGGTTAATCACACCTGCCGGTAAACCTGCTTCAATGAAAATCTCCATCAGTAAGTTAGCTGCATATACTTGTGTATCTGCTGGTTTCCATACAACTACGTTACCCATCAGCGCTGCTGAAGTAGGCAGGTTACCAGCGATAGCTGTAAAGTTGAATGGCGTTAAAGCAAATACAAATCCTTCCAAAGGACGTTGTTCTACCCTGTTCCAAACACCTTTAGGAGATACCGGAGGCTGCTGACTGTAAATTTCCGACAGATAAGATACGTTGAAACGTAAGAAGTCTATCAACTCACAAACAGAATCAATTTCTGCCTGGTAAGCATTTTTTGATTGTCCAAGCATTGTAGCTGCATTCAGCTTGTAACGATAAGGACCAGAGATTAAATCGGCAACCTTTAAAAATATAGAAGCACGTTGTTCCCATGCCAGATTTTCCCATTTTTCTTTTGCTGCTAATGCGGCATCTATGGCTTGCTGAACATGTGTTTTGTCTCCTATACTGTAATGGGCTAAGATATGCTGATGATCGTGTGGTGGAGTAACTTTGCCCTTTTTATCTGTGTGGACTGGTTTGCCACCGATATACATAGGGATGTCGCCTGTTTTTGAACGCGCTTCTTCCAGAGCAGCTTTCAATAATTCACGTTCTTTACTTCCGGGAGCATAACCAAAAATGGGTTCGTTCGTCGGGGTTGGTACGTTAAAAAATCCTTTGAGCATGATATAAAAAAATTGTTTGGGCAAAGATAGTTTTTTATTTTATTCTTATTTTTGAATCCATACGATGATAAAATACCTTCGATTGCTTTTCCTGCCCTTTTCTGTGATTTACGGGATAGTGATTATATGCAGAAACAAACTATATGACTATGGCTTATTGAAATCGAGCCGATTTGACCTCCCTGTGATTTGCGTAGGCAATCTGGTAGTGGGTGGATCTGGTAAAAGCCCCGTGACGGAATATCTGGTTAATTTACTTTCAGGTTATAAAATCGCCATTCTTAGCCGTGGTTACGGTAGGGATACCAAAGGTTTTTTATATGCTGATGAAAGTTCCACAGCACGTACCATAGGGGATGAACCACTTCAGTTTTATCATAAATTTCCGCAGGTAACAGTGGCTGTATGTGAAGACCGCGTTTTTGGTATTAATCGACTTAAAGATACACACGACCTGATCATACTGGATGATGCATTCCAGCACAGGAGCGTAAATCCTGGTTTCAGTATTTTACTGTTTGAGTTTGAAAAACTGTTGCATCCGCAGTTTCTGCTGCCTGCAGGAAATATGAGGGAGCCATTCTGGGGATACAAACGCGCCTCAATTGTCATGGTGACCAAATCACCTGAGGAAATTACTGAATTACAGCGATCATATTGTGCGGGGAAATTTAATAATGATGCCCAGGAAAGGCTTTTTTTTTCTTCAATTCGCTATAGTAAGCTCACTTCGCTGTTTGGCAAAGAGACTTTAAACCTGGATGTTCTTGTTCATCAAACTGTTTTTTTACTGACAGGTATTGCCAATCCCAAACCCATGTTGAATGAGCTGAAAAGGCTTTCTTTAACTGTTGTGCACCACGATTATCCTGACCACCATACCTTTACTTCGCATAATTTAAGTAAATTGGTTGAGGCATTTCTTCAGCATCCTGCAAAAGAAAAGATCATTATCACAACAGAAAAGGATGCGCAACGTTTATTTGATGTTACAATCAAAGAATTACTGTTAGATTTGCCTGTATTTTACTTGCCAATCAGCATTGCTGTAGAAGCAGAACGTAAAGAAATAGTTGATCAAAAGATTTTAAAGTATGTTTCAGACACTGCACGAAACCGTTGAATATATAAAGCGAAAAAGCAATAATTTCCAGCCGGAAATCGGTATTGTTTTAGGAACAGGACTGGGGGGATTGGTAAATGAGATTATAGTGGAGTTTAGTATGATGTATGCTAATATTCCTAATTTTCCTATTTCAACGTTAGAGTTTCATTCCGGAAAGCTGATTTTTGGTGTATTGAACGGTAAGAGAGTAGTGGCTATGCAAGGCAGACTTCATTATTATGAGGGTTATTCTATGCAGCAGATCACCTTTCCAATACGGGTAATGAAAGCATTGGGTATTCAATATCTTTTTGTTTCCAATGCCGCAGGGTCGCTAAATTCTGATTTTAAAAAAGGCGATCTGATGGTGATCAATGACCATATTAACCTGCAGCCTGAAAGTCCGCTGCGCGGGATCAATGATGCTGACTTTGGTCCAAGATTTCCGGATATGAGCCAGCCTTATCACAAAGAATTGATCACAAAAGCGCTGAAAATAGCAGAACAGGAAAATATTACCTGTCATCAGGGCGTATATGTATCTGTAACTGGTCCTAATCTGGAAACAAAAGCAGAATATAAATATTTGCGTATCATTGGTGGAGATGCGGTAGGTATGAGTACAGTACCTGAGGTTATTGTGGCCAATCACATGAGTATTCCGGTTTTCGCGATGTCTGTTTTGACAGATGAAGGTTTTCCTGAGGTTCTTTTACCTGTAAGTTTAGAAGAAATACTGGCTACAGCAAGAACTGCTGAACCAAAAATGACTAAAATATTAAGCCAGTTAATTTCTCAATTATAATGTATAAAACAGTTGTTTTATTTTTCCTGATCTGCTTCTCTTTTGGAGTACAGCAGGTTTTTGCCCAGGATTTAAAAACTAATGTGAGAAATAATAAAGAATTGGACTCCGTTAGAAATAAGTTGGAGAACGGGAAGGATTCTGTTATTTTTACTTCCAGATTTGTTCGTTATACTACGCTCAGGTTAACTAAAGACAGTATCCAGACCTTACCATTGGATACCAGTTTAAGGCAGATGCAGAATTATAGCCCTATTCAGCAACCGAGAAGACCTACTATTAATACGGGTAATATCGGGCTTCCTGCAAAAGCGTTACTATTTGAGCCCGACAAAACAATCGGGTTTAATCCCGGTTTTCACTCCCTGGACTGGTATGCTTTGATGCCTGAGGATATCATCTATTACCAGGCACGTACTCCTTTTACCAACCTGACTTATAATGGCCAGTATAGCGGTGATGTGGAGCAGACTTTTCACGTAACCCATACCCAGAATATCAATAAGCGCTGGAATGCAGGAGGAAGTTACAACAGGATTGGTGCCAACGGAGATTATATCCGTCAGCGGGGAGACGTATTGAACGGTACGCTTTTTACCTGGTATACTTCTAAGGACAAGCGTTATACGTTATTCGCCAGTGCTATTTTTAATACTATGAAGGCTTATGAAAATGGATCGGTTACGAATGATTCGATTTTTACCGCAGGATCACTGGTTGGTAAAGCTTCAGAACCGGTAAGGCTAAATGATACCCGGCAGATCTACAGGAAAAACAATTTTTTAATTAAGCAGATCTATTTTGTGGGGCGTATAGATACAGTTGATCAGGAGATTACGAAGAAAGTATTACCTACCAATAAAATTACCTATACGATAAGATACGATAAGGATTCTTATGCTTTTCAGAAAAATGAGGCTGATGACCATACCGTATTGCCTGCTGGCCGGCAGGATCTGGTATTTACCAATGACAGTACTTCAGTACAGCATATCCAGAATGAGTTTATGTACAGTTTTTTTCTGCGTGGAAAACCCAGTGCAGTGATTAAGAATGAGCTAAAGCTTGACCTGGGTATAAGACATGATTTTTATAACTATCAACAGGTTGTGGGATTGTCTAATAAAACAGATTATTATGTACGTAACCTGGAATTTCAGAATATTTCATTATTGGGCTCTGCAGGTTACCGCTTTAGCGACCGTGTAAACCTGGATGTAGATTTGCAGCAGATTGCGCAGGGCAGGGAAGCTGGAGATTATTTGTATGAGGCAAAGACTAATGTTCTGGTGAGCAGGAGTATTGGGAGGATCGTCCTGGATGCGTATGCGCAGAATAAATCACCTGAAGAAATCTACAATAACTATTATGGTAACCACCTGGACTGGCTCAATAATTTTAACCGTACTAAAACCGTTAGTTTCTCTTTTAAATATATCAATGATAAGCTGAGACTAGATGCCAGCGCAGAATATTACCAGATTAAGAACTACCTGTATTTCAACCAGGCAAATTCTGAGGTAGATTCTACGTCTATTGCACCTGCACAGTATTCGGGAACGATCAACATGCTGAAGATTACCGTAGGTAAAAAATTCACTTATGGTAAATTTAACCTGGATAGTTATATCGTTTATCAGAAGACAAATAACACTGACCTGATGCGTACCCCCTCTTTTTATACCTTTAATAGTTTTTATATAGACAAGACTGTTTTCAAAGTATTAAGAACTAATTTCGGTTTTGATGTGCGCTATAATTCAAAGTATGAGAACTATGCATACTCACCGGTGGTTAGCCAGTTTTATGTAACTAACAGACCTACTACCGGGGTAGTTTCATTTGCTACCACGCCAATTGTAGATCTTTGGATACGTGCCAGTTTAAGAAAAGCGAACATCTTCCTTAAATATGAATATGCTAACCAGGGAATCGGACAAGGCGGATATTACACTGTTTATAAATACCCAATGCCTGATAAACTATTTAAGATAGGGGTAAGCTGGAATTTCTACGATTAAACTTATGTTTTCTGCGGTTTTTTCTTTGCTGCAGGAAATAGTACATTGTTTAGGATCAGGCGATATCCTGGAGAATTAGGATGAAGGTTTAAATCTGTGGGTGGGTCGCCTACGATATGCTGATAATCTTCAGGGTCGTGCCCTCCATAAAAGGTGAACTGTCCTTTACCTACTTCACCGTGAAGGTAACGTACCTCAGCAGCACCTTTGTTTTCTCCCAATACAGTGATGCTGGGTTTTAATAGATTTTTCCTGAAAGCAGTTGTTTGTCCCATAAAA
Source organism: Pedobacter sp. L105 (assembly GCF_009765875.1). Taxonomy (GTDB): domain Bacteria; phylum Bacteroidota; class Bacteroidia; order Sphingobacteriales; family Sphingobacteriaceae; genus Pedobacter. Next base: position 1,028,894 of record NZ_LMUP01000004.1, on the reverse strand, counting down.
CCTTTGATCACGCGTTCATGATTTTGTGTTAACATGGTAGGAACGAGGTCTGATTTGGCAGAGAAGTCAAAGAGGGTGAAGTAATCATTCTGCTGTGTCAGGTTTCTGGTTTGTGTAACGTCTATATCCGAAAACCCATAACTAACCGGGTTTTGGTTCAGCCTGAAATTCTTAAAGGCAAATGTATTGGAGAAATTGAGTTTCTCCTGTGCGTTAGGATCTTCGGCATCCCCATCAAACATGCTGGCACAGATATCTACGCCATCGGCACTCAATGCGATATCAAAAGTATCCGTAGCCGAGCACATGGCAAAGAGAAATCCGCCGCCTACACAAAACTCACGCATTCTTTTTACCACAGCGAGTTTCATTGCCGATACTTTTGAGAATCCATTTCTTTTAGCTGTGGCTTCCTGGTTTTTTACATCTTCCTGATACCAGGATGCATTTTTAAAGGTACTCCAAAAGCGGCCGTACTGTCCCGTGAAATCCTCATGGTGCAGGTGGAGCCAGTCATAACCACTTAATTTATCTTTTAAAACGTCGTCATCATAAATAATATCATAGGGGATTTCTGCATAAGTAAGTACCAGCGTAACTGCATCATCCCAGGGTAATTTGCTTTTAGGAGAGTAAACCGCAATTTTTGGGGCTTTTTCCAGTTTCACAATTTCCATATTCACTTCAGGATCGCTGATTTCATTTAAGATATCATTTACTTTTGCATCTGCAAGCACAGTGTAGGATACACCCCTGACTTTACATTCATCTTCTATCACTTTGGCATATTTGATCAGAAAACTCCCTCCTTTATAGTTCAGCAGCCAGTTAACTTCTGCATTTTGTTTAATGCTCCAGTAAGCAATACCATAAGCCTTTAGATGGTTTTTCTGATCTTCGTCCATATTGATCAGGATAGAAGAGGCTTTTACAGCCAGGGTAAAGAGCAGCAAAAACAAAAGAAGAAAGCTACCTTTCATAAAGAAATGAATTAATGAAATACGAATTTACTTTTTTTGAAGACCATTGTTTGCATATTATATGTATTTAACGTTAAACTATTGTTCGTCTAGTCATTACAATTTACTAAATTTGCCGATCACAAAAAGACGAATATGAGCAAAGCAATAATAAAAACAGAAAAAGGCGACATGACTGTCGAATTTTATGAAAAGGATGCGCCTAAAGCAGTTGCGAACTTTAAAAAATTAGCAGGTGAAGGTTTCTACGATGGTGTTACATTTCACCGTGTTATTCCAAATTTTATGGTACAAAGTGGATGCCCTAACTCTAAAGATCCTAAAACAGCTCATTTAGCTGGTACAGGTGGGCCTGGTTATAAAATAGACTGTGAGTTGGATGGTGAAAACCAATATCATGACCGTGGTGTTTTATCTATGGCACATGCTGGTAGAAACACTGGTGGTTCACAATTCTTTATCTGCCACAGCAGAGCAAATACTGCACATTTGGATAGAAATCACACCGTCTTTGGTAAAGTTATCGAAAATGTAGACCTTGTTGATGATATTAAACAAGGAGACAGAATTTTAAGTATAGAAGTGTTAGCAGATTAATGATATGAATTTAAGAGGAATTGTAGCCGTATCCGGCAGACCAGGTTTATTTAAACTTGTTGGACAAAATAAGGCAGGTTATGTACTGGAAGGGTTAGATGCTCAAAAAGTTAAAATCGTAGCTAGTATTTCCAGTACTAAACTGGCTTCGCTGGAAGATATTACCATTTATGGTGAAGACGAAGATTTGAAATTAGTAGACGTTTTGGCAAATATTGCTGCAGTAAAAGGAGATATTCCTGATGCTAAAGCAGATCCTGCTGTATTGAAAAACTTATTTCTAGAAGTTGCCCCTACTCATGATCAGGATAAAGTTTATACTTCTGACATGAAAAAAATCGTTACCTGGTATCATCTCTTAAAGGATCTTCCTTTGTTCAGTGAAGAAACACCGGGAGCTGAAGGTACAACTGAAGGCGTAAAAGCGGAAGAAAAAGGCGAGAAGAAAGTTGTTAAAGCTACGCCTAAACCCGCTAATGCTAAAGCACCAAGCAAAACGGCTCAGCCTGCTAAAAAAGCAAGCATGACCAGCAAAAAAGGAGTTTAAAGTTTATTGTATATAAAAAAACCGGATGTGTAAACATCCGGTTTTTTTATGTCTGCTCTGCAGGTCTACAGATAAAACCAGATCAGTAAAAATGCAACAATAGAGATAATGATAGCGATCGTGAAGCTCCATTTATCTCCCTTCCTTTTACTCCTCATCTGATACTTACGCTTGGTGAAACCTATTTTTTCCATAAAATCCTTTCTTCCTATAAGATGCATAAAATAAAATATTCCACAAAAAAATGCGGAATTATTCGTGATGGTAAGGCTCTCCTTTTAGAATACTAAAAGCCCTGTATAGTTGCTCTACGAAAAACAAACGAACCATTTGGTGAGAGAACGTCATGTCTGACAACGAAATATTTCCATTTGCCCTTTTATAAATACTTTCATCAAATCCGTAAGGCCCACCAATAACGAATATCATTTGCTGAACACTTCCAATCATCTGTTTGTTTAAATAGTCTGCAAATTGAACTGAAGTATATTTCTTTCCTTTTTCGTCCATTAATATCACCATATCCAGGTTGCTCACCTGTTTTAAGATCAGTTCTGCTTCTTTTGTTTTTTGCTGTGCTTCTGTCAGGTTTTTGGTGTTCTTAATCTCCGGTATAACCAACAGGGTAAAGCCGATATAATGTTTTAGCCGGCTAAGATATTTCTCTATTCCCTCAATCAGGTATTTATCTTCAGTTTTCCCAACAACGAGTAAGGTTATCTTCATTAATGTATATTTGCTTTATAGTTACGGTAAAAATAGCTGTATTAGATTTTAAGAACACGCGCAAAGATATGGTAAAATTAAAAGATAGTATTTTAAAGGACTATCAAAATAACGTAGAAATTCAACATTCACTGATCACAAAATTAAAGGCAACGCTCAATACAATAAGTTATAGTCGGCTGGGATTGTTTTTATTAGAAATACTATTGGTCACTATTATTATTCTTGCGGGATATCATTGGTATATGGGGGTGTTGGTCTGTCTTCCTATTTTAGTATTTATAGTAATTTTAAAAAGGCAGGTAAAGGTTCAAAATGATCTTACTTATGCAGAGAAGTTACTCTTTGTCTTTCAGAATGAGGTAGATCTGATTACCATGGGACATCAAAAATATGATGACGGCACTGCTTATGTCAATGAATCCCATTCATATGCTTCAGATCTTGATATCTATGGAGCTTCTTCCTTATACGCTTTTATCAACCGTTCGAATACAGTTAAAGGAATGAAGCTACTGGCCGATAGTTTAGGTAAAGCGGGAGACCAGAATACAATAATTAAACGTCAGGAGGCTATTTTTGAGGTGAAGGAGCATATTGATGCCACTTATCATTTTAGAGCTGGACTTCAATACCATAAACCTCAACAACTAGAAATAATAAAGTATAAGATAGCGCATAAAATATCTGGGCAGCTGGAATTTACCCACAACAAATTATTGCGTTTTTACACTATACTGGCGCCGGTTTTATCTGTTGGAGTGCTGATAATGGGTGTCATTTATGAGGGAATTTGGTGGAAGTTTTTAGGCCTGTGCTTTTTTTCTAATTCAGCTGTAGCTTTCTACCATCAAAAGAATCTTAAGGAAGTAAAAGCTGGATTTGATAGTAGTTCAAGTCTGTTGAGTTCATTGGCAGATACCATCGCCTGGACGCAGGGAATTGCCTGGAAAAGTAGTTACATTAAAGATTTATTTGGTACTGATATCCCAAATGCGCCTTTAACAGAGCAAATAAAAGAATTATCTTCTTTTATTAATGCACTGGATGCTAGTCTTAACATATTTATAGGGCCTTTTCTTCAAGGGTTTCTTTTATGGGATTTTAAGTATGCCATCAAGCTTGATGGCTGGCATATAAAATCTTCGAAACTATTACTCTCAGGGTTGGAGACTATCAGTCATTTTGAAGAACTTATTTCCTTTGCAACGCTTGCACATAACCAACCGGAATGGATATTTCCTATTATCGCTGGTGATTTCCATTTTGAAGCCACCGGATTGGGCCATCCCCTGATTAGTGATGCGAAACGTGTAATCAATGATTATCAATTTGAAAAAATCCCTACAACAGATATTGTTACGGGCTCTAATATGGCGGGTAAAAGTACATTTCTTCGTACAGTAGGCATCAATATGGTTCTAGCTTTTGCTGGGGCACCAGTATGTGCGACAGCGATGAAATCATCCATTTTTGAATTGCTTACTTACATGCGAATCAAAGATTCCCTCAATGACCAGACCTCAACTTTTAAAGCTGAGCTGAACAGGTTAAAGATGATCCTGGGAGGGGTGAAAGCACTGTCGCATCCTTTAGTTTTGATTGATGAAATGTTAAGGGGAACGAACAGTAAGGATAAATACCTGGGGTCTAAAGTTTTTATTCAGCAAATGATCCTGGAGCATACGCCTACTTTATTTGCCACCCATGATCTTCAATTGTCAGAAATGATCGACAGTTATAGTCAGGAACTTAGAAATTATCATTTTGATATCCAGTTAACAAATGGAGAAATGAATTTTGATTATAAACTGAAATATGGGGCCTGTAAAACATTTAATGCAGCACTTCTGTTGAAAGAAATTGGTTTGGAATTTAATCCCGATGAACATAATTAGTGTGGTTTTTAGAAGATTAACAGGGAGTTAACACTAAATTCTCATATTGGCGTTTATAACATCAATATATGATCAAAGCATCCGATTTTGGCAGTGATTTTTCATGGGGCGTAGCAACTGCTGCTGCACAAATAGAGGGTGCCTCTGATCAATATGGGAAAGGCCCTTCCATTTGGGATACTTTCTCTAAACGGTCGGGAAAAATAAAAAAAGGGCATCAACTGGTTACAGCATGTGATTTTTATCATCGCTATCATGAGGATATTGCTTTGGTGAAGCTACTGGGCTTTTCCGTCTTCAGGTTTTCGATATCCTGGCCGAGGCTTCTTCCTTACGGAGATGGGCTGGTCAATGAAGAAGGTATCCGGTTTTACCACAACGTAATCGACGAATGTCTGGAACAGGGTTTAACACCTTATATTACCCTATATCACTGGGACCTGCCGCAGGCTTTAGAAGATGAAGGAGGATGGACAGCCTTTGGCATCAATACAGCCTTTAATGCCTTTGTATCTGTTTGTGCTAAAACTTATGGCGATAAGGTAAAGAACTGGCTGGTGCTGAATGAACCTTTTGGGTTTACTTCCCTGGGTTACATGCTGGGGGTTCATGCGCCCGGAAAAACTGGTCTTACTAACTTTTTTTCTGCAGTACACCACACCGCTATTGCACAGGCCGATGGCGGACGGATTTTGCGTGCAGAGGTTTCGGGTGCTAATATCGGTACTACTTATTCCTGCTCTGAAGTTATTCCCTATACGCAGAGCGACGCTGATGTGCTGGCTGCCTCCCGTGTGGACTGCCTGATGAACCGGCTGTTTATAGAACCAGCCTTAGGTCTGGGTTATCCTGGGGAGGAATGGGAGGTAATGGAAAAGTTTTCTATTTCACATTCTACCTGGCGACATACTGAACGGCTCACTTTCGATTTTGATTTTATCGGATTACAGAACTATTTTCCACTAACCGTAAAGTATAATGGCTTTATACCTGTGTTGCAAGCCTGGGAAGTGAAAGCCAAGAGCATGAAAAAACCTCATACGGCTATGGGCTGGGAAGTGAATGCAGATAGTTTTTATCGTATCATTAAGCAATTTGCATCCTATCCTAAGATTAAAAATCTGATGATTACAGAGAATGGCGCTGCCTATCAGGATAAGCTAATTGGGGGAACAGTAGACGATCAGGAAAGAATTGAATATTTTAAACTTTACCTGGCTGCTGTTTTAAAGGCAAAGGGAGAAGGAATGAACATTACCGGTTATATGGCCTGGACGCTGATGGATAATTTTGAATGGGCAGAAGGTTACAATGCCAGGTTTGGATTGGTCTATAACGATTTTAAAACCCAGCAGAGGACAATTAAATCATCAGGTTACTGGTGGCAGGATTTCCTGAAAAAATAGCATAAAAAAACTCCCGCATGATGTGCGGGAGTTTTTTTATGTATATAATGACTAAACTGCTGCTACCTGGCGGCGAATAATATTCAGTGCCCCACCGGCTTTAAACCAATCGATTTGTTGTGCATTATAGCTATGGTTAACAGGAAACTCTTCTTTAGTACCATCTGCGTGGTTTAACACGATAGTTAAAGGTACATCAGGAGTGAATGTAGTTAAACCAACGATATCAATGATATCATTTTCCAGGATCTTATCATAATCTTCCTTATTAGCGAAAGTTAAGCCTAACATCCCTTGTTTTTTAAGGTTAGTTTCGTGGATACGTGCAAATGATTTTACCAGTACGGCACGAACACCCAGGTGACGTGGTTCCATCGCAGCATGTTCACGTGAAGAACCTTCACCGTAATTTTCATCACCTACTACAATAGATCCTAAACCTGCGGCTTTATAAGCGCGTTGTGTAGCTGGGACTGGTCCGTATACGCCAGTTAAAGCATTTTTAACGTCATCAGTTTTGTCATTGAAATAATTGACAGCACCGATCAGCATGTTGTTAGAGATATTATCGAGGTGACCACGGAATTTTAACCATGGACCAGCCATAGAAATATGGTCAGTAGTACATTTTCCTTTTGCTTTGATCAGCAATCTCAGACCTTTAAGATCTGTACCTTCCCATGGAGTGAAAGGATCAAGTAATTGTAACCTGTGTGAAGTCGGGGAAACCAGGATCTGCACACCACTTCCATCGGCTGCCGGTTGTTGATAACCTGCGTCATCAACAGCAAATCCTCGTGGAGGCAATTCAAATCCAGTTGGCTCATCCAATTTTACCTGCTCGCCTTTATCATTGGTCAGTGTATCTGTCAACGGGTTAAAGCTCAGGTCGCCTGCAATAGCTAAAGCAGTTACCAGTTCCGGAGAACCAACAAATGCAAAAGTATTAGGATTACCATCGGCGCGTTTGGCAAAGTTACGGTTGAAAGAGTGGACGATTGTATTTTTCTCTTGTTTTTCTGCACCAACCCTATCCCACATTCCGATACAAGGTCCGCAGGCATTGGTAAATACTTTAGCACCAATAGAGTTGAAAACATCAAGGAATCCATCACGATGAATTGTGAAGCGGATCTGTTCAGAACCAGGATTGATACAATATTCTGATTTAGCGGTTAAGCCTTTTTCAGCAACTTGTCTGGCTATACTTACGGCTCTTGAAATATCTTCGTAAGAAGAGTTTGTACAAGAACCGATCAGACCAACATCAATTTTCATTGGCCAGCCATTGGCTAAAGCTACTTCTTTCATTTTTGAAATAGGTGTAGCTAAATCCGGGGTAAAAGGTCCGTTCAGGTAAGGTTCAAGTGTTGAAAGGTCAATTTCAATTACCTGATCAAAGAACTTATCAGGCTCAGCATAAACTTCAGCGTCACCGGTTAAGTATTCTTTAACTACATTGGCAGCATCTGCTACATCAGCCCTGTTGGTTGCACGTAAATAACGTTCCATGCTTTCATCATAACCGAAGGTAGAAGTTGTTGCGCCAATCTCTGCACCCATGTTACAGATGGTACCTTTACCGGTACAGCTCATGCTGGTTGCACCTTCACCAAAATATTCAACAATAGCTCCGGTACCACCTTTTACAGTAAGGATACCTGCTACTTTTAAGATCACATCTTTAGGAGAAACCCAACCGCTTAATTTTCCGGTTAGTTTTACACCAATTAATTTAGGGAATTTAAGCTCCCATGGCAATCCGGCCATTACGTCACAGGCGTCAGCACCACCAACACCAATAGCAACCATGCCTAAACCACCGGCATTAACCGTGTGAGAATCTGTACCGATCATCATTCCACCAGGAAATGCATAATTTTCCAATACTACCTGGTGAATAATACCTGCACCTGGTTTCCAGAATCCAATACCATATTTGTTAGATACTGAAGCCAGGAAATCAAATACTTCTTTACTTTCTGTATTTGCTGCCGGTAAATCCTGCTCTGCACCATATTTTGCAGTGATCAGGTGGTCACAGTGTACTGTTGAAGGTACCGCAACTTTAGGTCTGCCAGCCTGCATAAACTGCAATAGCGCCATTTGGGCTGTTGCATCCTGCATTGCTACACGGTCAGGAGCAAAATCTACATAATCCGTACCTCTAACGTAAGAAGTATTTGTGTTTTCATCCCAAAGGTGGGTATATAAGATTTTTTCTGAGAGTGTTAAAGGTCTGCCTACTAATTTACGGGCCGCCTCAACTCGGGGACCAAAGTTTGCATACACCTTTTTGATCATTTCAATATCAAAAGCCATTGATAGTATGTATTAAAAGGTTATATTAAAATTAATTTGTAGCGAATTTACAAAAAAAAACAGGCACAGGCTATCATATGCCTATCATAATATTATTTATATAAATTCTAAATAAAATGCTGACCAGTTAGGCGTTACAGTCAATTTCATTGTTCATTAATGAACGCCCTTGTTCGCTAACGGACAACGTCTTTTTGTGAAAACTGCTTAAAATATTGATGAACAGCCTTTTTAATCCTGCATCTTTTCTGGCCTGAACTTCGTAATAAATAAAGAAAATTAAAATGTATGGAACTGATAACCCTGGTTAATTAGGAATTTAAGTGCAGCAGGAAGGGCAAATTTTAACCTGTCAAATGCTTTGAGGCTATCATGAAATACGATTACAGATCCGTTTTCGGTATTTCTGATTACGTTTTGATAACATTTTTCAGGAGAAAGATTAAGGTCGAAATCTCCGCTCAATACATCCCACATGATAATATTAAGGGCTGGATAGAGGATTTTAAGCTGCCTGATCTGAGAATTTTTTATTCTTCCATAAGGAGGCCTGAAAAGCTGGGTGCCAGTAAGCTGCTGGCATTGGTTGAAATTGTCGATGTAGGTATTGTCGTCTGTTTTCCAGCCTTTTAAGTGGTTAAATGTATGGTTTCCAATTGCGTGGCCATCCGCTTTAACCTGGTTGAAAATTTCAGGATACTTGTTGATATTGTCTCCGATACAAAAGAAAGTTGCCTTGCAATTGAAATCTTTTAAAGTATTTAAAACAAAGTCTGTAACAACCGGTATAGGTCCGTCGTCAAAGGTTAAATAAACGACCTTTTCATGGCGGCTTTTGTTCCAGGTGAGAAATGGATAATACCATTTCAATAAAAGAGGAGATTTTACCAGATACATGACCAAATGTAATTAATAACAGTTGGTTGTAGCAGGAGAATTTTACAAAATGAATGAATTGTTTATCTTATAATAGTGAAATCAGAATTATGAAAATTGTTACTAACAAAAGGTTATTGTCGAAATTTGTTATCCTTACTGGAATAGGTTTTTTGAGTATTGGCTTATCCTTTTCTGTTCAGGCGCAGGAAGTCTTAACGATGCAGCAGGCAATTGACAGGATGCTGCAAAACAACCTGACGATTAAACAGGGAGCATTGAATATCAATACGCTGGCAGTAAATTTAGTGCAGTCAAAAGCTGCATTATATCCTACTTTAAATGGAAGCTCTGGTAATAGTTTGAGTTTTGGACGTGTATTGAACACAACGAATTACTCGGTGTCGACTAATAAGACATTGCAATCGAGCGGATCATTGGCAACCAGCGTAAATTTATTCGGAGGGTTTACTTTAATGAACCAGATCAGGCAGAATAAGCTTCTGCTCGAAGCAGGAAACAGTAATCTTGATAAAATTAAAAATGACCTTATCCTGCAGGTGGTAACAGCTTACTTCCAAATTGTATATAACGATGATCTCCTGAAAGCTTCTAAAGAACAGCTGGATGTAGCCGTACAAACCTTAACCAGGGAAGAAGCATTAATGGATGCGGGAAACAAAACCCTGGCCGATATTTCGCAGGCTAAAGCCCAGGTTGCTACAGCTGAATTAAATGTAACGAATGCACAAAATTCACTGACCATTTCTTATCTAACTTTATCACAATTGATGGAGATGAGGTCTGACACGGCCAATTATGTAGTGGTTGCACCAACTTTGCAGGAAATCGTAATGGCACAAAAGAATTATTCTATCAATGATGTTTACAATTCATCGCTGGAAATTTTCCCGGATATTAAATTAGCTAAATTAAATACGCAGGCTGCTAAAAAAGCAATTGATGTTGCAAAAGGTGGTTACAGTCCTGTAATTTCTTTAAACGGAGGACTGGGGTCATATTACTCTTATATCTTCAATTCGCCGATACCCAATCTGGCTTTTTCTAGACAGGTGAGTAATGCATTTAATCAATATGTTGGGCTAAACTTAAGCATTCCTATATTTAACGGACTTACTACCCGCTCAAATGTAAAAAGGGCAAAGATTACCTACGAAGACAATAAGATTCAGGAGCAACTGGCAAAAAACAACCTAAACAAAGTAATTGCACAGGCCATCGCCGACCTTAGAGCTGCCGATAGCAGGTACAAGTCAAATGAAAATACGTTCAATGCCCAGAAAGATGCCTTTAATGTGATCGAGCAACGCTACAACGTAGGGCTGGTGAATTCACTGGATTACAATACGGCAAGGACAAACAGAAATAAAGCAGAAACCGATTTTATACAGGCAAAATATGACCTTTTATTCAGGTCTAAAGTAATAGATTATTATTTGGGCAAGCAGATTACCTTTTAACGCTAATATAACAAAAACAAAAAATGAAACTAAAACACATACTCATCACAGTAGGAGTGCTTATCGCTTTACTGATTGGAGCAAAACTGGCGGGTTTAATAGGCGGTGAAAAAGCTGAAAAGGTTACTGTGGAAAAAGCAGAAAACAGACGGATCATAGAAACCGTTACCGCGAGCGGTAAAGTACAGCCTGAAACGGAAGTTAAGCTCAGTTCTGAGGTATCAGGAGAGGTAGTGGAACTACTGGTGAAAGAGGGTGATGTAGTAAAGAAAGGCCAGCTGCTGTTTAAAGTGAGACCAGATGTATTAAAATCCGGATTTGACAGGGCAAGTGCTTCTTATAGTTCCCAAAAGGCAAGCATAGCTTCTGCGGAGCAACAGTTACAGCAATCTCAGGGCATTTTCGAAAACGAAGAGGGTATTTATAAACGTAATGTTCAGCTATTTAAAAATAAGGTAATATCTGTAGCAGAGTTCGACGCGGCAAAAGCTGCTTATGGAACTTCTAAAACTAATCTGGAAGCTGCAAAACAGACAGTTATAGCAGCTAAGTTTAACCTTGCACAAATGGGTGCAACAGTTCAGGAAGCCAGTGCCAACCTTGCAAAAGCTACCATATTTGCCCCTGTTGACGGCGTCATCTCAAAATTGTCTGTAGAGCTTGGAGATAGGATTTTAGGAACCGCACAATTTGCAGGAACCGAAATTATGAGAATCTCCAACCTGAAATCTATGGAAGTTAATGTGGATGTGAATGAAAATGACATTAACCGCGTGAACGTTGGCGATAGCGCAGTAATTGAAGTGGATGCCTTTTCAGATAAAAAATTCAAAGGTATTGTTACTGAGATTGCCAGTTCATCTAAAGATGTGGGCACAGCAACTGCAGCCGTTTCCAGTACAGACCAGGTGACCAATTTTGTAGTTAAAGTGCGTATTGCTGCAGATTCTTACAGCGGTGTGAGCGGTGGCGCGAAAGATCTTCCATCCCCATTCCGCCCGGGGCTTTCTGCAACGGTAGATATTGAAAGTTCTTCTGTAACCAGTTTGTCGGTACCTATTCAATCTGTATTCACAAAAAATCCAGCTAAGGATAATAAAGAAGGCAGCACTGATGCCGATGCAGGGAAACAAAAAAACAAATTGAATGATAAAACCATTAAGCAATATGTATATACCTACGCAAATGGTGTAGTGAAACAGGTTGAAGTAACTACTGGTATTCAGGATGATCAATACATCCAAATTAAAAAAGGATTGAAGGCTGGTACTGAAGTAGTAAGCGGACCTTACTCTGCAATTCAGAACAAGTTAAAAGACAGCATGAAGGTAGAAAAAACGACTAAAGATAAGTTGTTTGCAGATCCTGATAAAAAGTAAAGATCCCTGTTACCAATAAAATAAGTAATTTGTCCCGGCTTGAAAACATTAAGCCGGGATTTTTTATTTATATATGATGAAACCAAAAGTTGCGATGATTGGTGGCGGTAGCTGGGCAACTGCTATTATAAAAATGCTTTCTGATAATACTACAGAAAAGGAAATTTTCTGGTGGTTACGTGATACGGAATCCATTGCCTACCTGAAAAAGTTTAAGCATAATCCAAAGTATCTAAGTGCTGTAGAAGTTAATTTAAAGGAGGATAATATCTCCAATGATATTGGGAATATTATCGGTGCTGCTGATTATATCATTTTAAATGTTCCCGCTGCTTTTTTAAAAGAGACCCTTAAGGATGTTACCCCTGCAATGCTTGCCGGTAAGAAAATCATTTCGGCTATTAAAGGTATTGTTCCTGATGAAAATCAGATTATCGGAGAGTTTATGCATGAAAAATTTCATGTGCCCTTAAAAGACATCCTGGTGATCAGCGGTCCTTGCCACGCAGAAGAAGTAGCCCTGGAAAAGCTTTCTTTTCTTACGATTGCCTCTATCCAGCTGGAAAATGCGGCCAACTTTTCGGATTTGATCCAGACAAGATATATCAAAACCATTCTTTCGGACGATATTTTCGGGACGGAATATGCTGCAGTACTAAAAAATATTTATGCGGTTGCCAGTGGAATCTGTCACGGCTTAGGTTATGGTGATAATTTTCAGGCAGTACTGATTTCCAATGCTGTCCGTGAGATGAAAAGATTTGTTGACGCTGTTCATCCGATTACCAGGGATATCAAGGAGTCTGCCTATCTGGGAGATCTGCTGGTTACCGCCTATTCCCAGTTCAGCCGTAACCGTACTTTCGGGAATATGATCGGTAAAGGTTATACAGTGAAATCTGCCCAGCTGGAGATGAATATGATTGCTGAAGGTTATTATGCCGCAAGCTGTATGCAGGTGGTCAATAAAAAGTATAACATAAAAATGCCTGTTTGTGATGCAGTATATGCTATCCTTTATGAGCGTCATTCACCACAAACAGAGATCAGCCAGCTGATAGAAAAGCTAAATTAAAACAAAAATATATCTTCTATTGTTATGGATGTGATAGTGCTTGTAAAGCAGCTCTCATTACATCTAAAATTTTAAATAATGAACAAGAAATATTTATTGGGTTTATTAACCCTTGCATTAGTCGGAACAATCTCTTTATCTTCACAAGCACAAGAGAAACCAACCGTTGGTCAAAAAATTGGACATGCTGCTACTGATGTTGGACATAAAACTGCAGAAGTTGCCGTAAAAGGGACATCTAAAGTTGGAAATAAGATTTACAAAGGCAAAATGGCACCAGATGGTTCGGATGTATACATCGATGGTAAAAACAAAAAATACTATGTGAACAAAAGAGGTGGTAAAGTTTATCTGAGACCATCTCAGATCAGAACCAGACCAATGCAACACTAGAAGAGCATCTTCAAAAGCTTTATATATTATCCGGATCAAAAGGTCCGGATTTTTTTTTGCCGGAAATATCCGTTGATAAAAGGATTTAAATTTCAATAGTTCCGTAAATCTGTTAAATTTAATGATCTGTATTAACGCTGCCTTATGAGAAAAAAAACGTCACTATCTTATTTTATTATTTGTCTTTTGCTGGCTGGCTATGAACAGGTTGCTGCGCAGGATACAGGAACGTATCAACATGCTGCGGTAGTTTGCGCCCATCCGGAAGCGGCTAAAGTTGGCGTGGAGATTATGAAGCAAGGCGGAAATGCTATCGATGCTGCTGTTGCAGTGCAGTTTGCACTGGCCGTTGTTTATCCTAATGCCGGTAATATCGGTGGTGGTGGTTTTCTGCTGTACAGAAGTAAGGCTGGCAGGACCGATGCGCTTGACTACCGGGAAGAAGCGCCGGGGAAAGCATCCAGGGATATGTACCTGGATGAACATGGAAATCCGGTAACAGATAAAAGCCTCCTTGGTGCACTGGCTTCTGGTGTACCTGGAAGTGTTGACGGGATGGTGAATGCACATGCCAAATATGGTAAACTTAACTGGAAGAAAGATATTCAACCAGCAATCGATCTTGCAGAAAATGGATTTCAGCTAACCGCGCAGCAGGCCTCAGAATTAAACAGAAATAAAGAAGGCTTTATCAGGTACAACAGAAAACCAGTGGCCTTTGTAAAAGAAGAATCCTGGAAAGCGGGTGACCTGCTTAAGCAGCCAGAACTGGCAGTTACCTTAAAGCTCATCAGGGATAAAGGCAGGGCAGGGTTTTATGAAGGTCCGGTTGCAGCAGCTATTATAGCTTCAATGGCTCATACCAGCGGTATAATCACTGCTGCCGACCTGAAGCGCTACAAAGCCGTCTGGAGAATGCCTGTATCAGGTAAATACAAAGATTATACGGTGATTTCTATGCCTCCTCCATCAAGTGGTGGGATTTCGTTAATCACTTTGCTTAAACAGGTCAGCAAATATCCGGTTAACCAATGGGGATTTCAGCGTGATTCTACTGTTCAGCTTATGGTAGAAGCAGAAAGAAGGGCTTATGCCGACAGGGCGAGTTACCTGGGCGATCCTGGTTTTTTTAAAGTACCTCAGGCAGCTTTACTGGATACAAATTATATCCTGTCGAGGATTAAAGATATCAGCTTTGCCAAAGCTACACCAAGTAGTGAAATTAAACCAGGAACGTTACCTGTACATGAAAGTGAGCAAACTACACATTATTCTATTGTAGACAGTGAAGGTAATGCTGTATCTGCAACAACAACTTTAAATGGTTCTTATGGATCAATGGTGGTTGTAGAAGGAGGTGGATTTATCCTGAACAACGAAATGGATGATTTTTCCGTAAAGCCAGGTTCACCTAATATGTATGGACTGATTGGAGGAGAAGCCAATTCTATTGCTCCGGGAAAAAGAATGCTAAGTTCTATGACGCCCACCATCCTCGAGCAAAATGGAAAATTGTTAATGGTAGTAGGTACGCCAGGCGGATCTACGATTATTACTTCCGTATTCCAGACGATCCTGAATGTACTGGCCTTTGGAAAGGATATGCAGTCGGCTGTGGCTGCACCGCGCTTTCATCACCAATGGTTACCTGATGTGATTGATGTGGAAAAAGGTGCTATAGATCCAGCTACAAGGGCTGAGCTGGAAGCTAAAGGTTATCATATCAAAGAGAGAGGAGCAATGGGAAGGGTAGATGCCATATTGGTCAAGCCCAATGGAGAGCTGGAAACCGGGGCCGATCCAAGAGGGAATGATAAAGGATTAGGTTTTTAAATTAGCCTGAAAACAACAAAGGCCCGAATATTCGGGCCTTTGTTGTTTTACTATTGATGTGTATTAAGATCTGCGTCTTCTGTCGCCGCTTCCGCTTCCTTCACGTCTTCCGCTTCCGCCAGCATTTCCGCCTTCACGTGGTTTACCAGAGAAATCCCTGAAACCTCCACCGCCACTGCTTGCTCCGCCTTCACGTCTTCCGCTTCCGCCAGAACTTCTTCTTTCTCCACCACCGCTATAGCTTTTTCTTTCGCCGCCACCATAACTTTTTCTCTCTCCGCCGCCGAAGCCGCCTCTTCTTTCACCACCACCTCTGCGTTCTCCACCTTCAGGTGCATCACCAGATTTTTCAATTCTTACACCACGGTTGTTAAACTGGATGTCTTTGAAATTGTTGAACAAGGTATCAACATGTGCATTTTCAACTTCAAAGAATGAATACACACCTTTAAGGTCAATTTTACCAATGTTTTTACCACTGATTTTACCGTTGTTACATACGAAAGATAATAAGTCACCTCTTGTAAATTCATCTACCGAACCTAAGTTGATAAATAAACGGGTATAATCACTGTTGCGCTCATTTCTAGCACCACGTTCTCCGCGTTCGCCACGTTCATCTGTTGCTGCTGCATTTAAGTCAGGAGCATTTTTGTAGTACTCTAAAAAGCGGTTAAACTCTAAAGATGCGAAACGTTTGATAATGTCTTCTTTACTTAATTCAGCAAACTCATCCATAATCCTTGGAATGTACTGATCAATCTGACCTTCGTTTACTTCAACATTGTGAACTTTGTGAACCAAAGAGAACAATTGTTTTTCGCAAACATCAAATCCTGTTGGCAATTCAGCTTTAGTGAATGACTTACCAATGATTCTTTCGATCTGACGGATCTTACCAATTTCCTTAGAATTGATGATACAGATAGAGATACCTGTTTTACCAGCTCTTCCTGTACGACCACTACGGTGGGTATAACTTTCAATTTCGTCAGGCAGTGAGTAATTCACAACGTGAGTTACATTGTTTACATCGATACCACGGGCAGCAACATCAGTAGCAATTAATAACTGCATGTTACGGTCACGGAATCTTTGCATTACTTTATCACGTTGTTGTTGAGACAAGTCGCCGTGTAAAGCATCAGCATTGTAACCATCCTTGATCAGGTTCTCTGCAACATCCTGTGTATCCAATTTGGTTTTACAGAATACTACGGCGAAAATTTCAGGGTTGAAATCTACAATACGTTTTAAGGCAGCATATTTATCTCTTGCACGTACTACATAGTACTCATGCTCAATATTTACGTTACCAGTGTTTTTGGTACCCATGGTCAACTCAGTAGGGTTGTCCATGTAGTTCTTAGCTATACGTCTCACTTCAGGAGGCATAGTTGCAGAGAATAACCATGTTTTTTTGTCGTCAGGAGTAGTAGACAAAATATCATTAATGTCTTCCTGGAAGCCCATGTTTAACATTTCATCGGCCTCATCCAGAACTACATATTTCACACTACTGAAATCTATAGCCTTACGACCAATAATATCTAACATACGACCCGGTGTTGCAACAACAACTTGTACACCGTTTCTGATCTCACGCAATTGCTGCATAATGTTTGCGCCACCGTAAACGGCAACCACACTAGCACCAGGCGTGTTTTTTGAGTAATTTTTGATGTCGCTAGCAATCTGCAAGCAAAGCTCTCTGGTAGGGCATAGAATTAATGCCTGAGGCTTTTTAACACTGAAGTCGATCAGTTCAATTAGCGGCAAACCAAATGCTGCTGTTTTTCCTGTTCCTGTTTGGGCCAAACCAACAAAGTCATTATTGCCCTCTAACAGCACAGGAATAGCTTGCTCCTGAATAGGTGTTGGATTTTCGAAACCTAAATCCTTTACGGCATTAACAACGTCATCACTTATCCCCAATAATTTAAATGGGTTTATCATTATAACTTTATTTATTAAGCCGCAAAGGTAAGCTTATTATTTGGTATTTGTTTGGTACATAACTAAATAATAATTAAAAATCGATTATCTAAGCCTATCGGCCGACCTGATCAGCTGCTCATCTTTACGGATACCTCTGAATGCCAGTGCACAAAAAATGATCGCCAGCACTGGCAGATAAGCGCCTGCACCAAATGTAGTTCCATCCATTCCACCGGGGAAATTTTCCACGTAAAATCCTATCCAGACGGCCAGTTGTATCAATAAAACAATAGTAAATAAGGTAATACGTTTTTGCAGCGTTCTGTTGCGGAAAGCGAAGATATTCGCTACACAGATCACACCAATAAGGATTGTCTCCCCAAAGAGCGTTGTGTAAGTCTCCATTTTCTGGGTGATTTTAGCGCCTTTCTGGTAAATACCGCCTACCTGTAAGGTAAGGTCTCCAGTATAATTATGTTTGGTTAATACGGGTAAAATTAACAATAAAAATAGTGTAAGACCAGCCAGAAAAAGCCATATGGATTGTACCCTTTGTATCATATCAATTTAATAATTTTGAACAAATATATTAAAACACAACTAAACGCCTGTCTTGTTAATAGGAAAAAAGTATTTTTGCAGTCAATTGAATACGCAACGTTTTTTTTTAGAATTATCTTACGATGGAACAGCTTATCACGGATGGCAAACACAGCCTAATTCGGTAACTGTACAGCAGGAACTGGATAGAGCACTCTCTGTTTATTTTAGACAGCCGGTAATCACTCTGGGATGTGGCAGGACTGATACAGGTGTTCATGCCAGCCAGTTTTTTGCACATATGGATCTCGTAGATATCAATGAGTCTGCTGCAAAGAATGCTGTTGGCAGCATCAATGCCCTTTTACCTTATGCCATTGCCATTAAAAGAATTTTTAAAGTTGCAGATACTGCCCATGCGCGCTTTGACGCAACATCAAGATCCTATGAATACCATTTTCATTTTCATAAAGATCCTTTTAAACTGAACCGGTCATGGTTGTATAAAACCAGGCTCGATATTGCCCTCATGAACACTGCAGCGGCAACACTATTCAATTATACTGATTTTACCAGTTTTAGTAAATCGAATACTTCGACAGCAACTAACAATTGCAAAATTACGCAAGCCGAATTTCAGGAAACGGAAGGTGGCTTGATTTTTAAGATCTCGGCCGATAGGTTTTTAAGAAATATGGTAAGGGCTATTGTAGGAACGCTGGTTTTGGCAGGTCGCCATGAAATAGATCTGTTGCAGTTTGCTGATATCATCACTAGTAAGAACCGTAGCAACGCTGGTCAGTCGGTACCTGCCTGCGGACTATACCTGGTGAATGTTGTTTATCCTTTTGTAAATTAATTATGTCTAAAATAACGGGTGACGCTTTTAATGTGAGCTTATTGCGAAGGATTTACAACTATGTAAAACCTTATCACAGCATCTTTATCTGGTCGGTGATCCTGACTATCCTGCTGGCGCTGGTTGCCCCGGTAAGACCTTTCCTCATTAAATATACACTGGATAACTATATCCTTAAAGGTCATTATAGTGGTTTGCTGATGATGACCATTGTGATGCTGGTATTGCTAGTGATACAAAGCGGAATACAATTCGGGCAGACATTGGTTACCAATATCCTCGGTCAGTCTGCCATACGCGATTTGAGAATTGATGTATTTAACCATATCACTAAACTGAGGCTGCAATATTTTGATAAAACACCCATTGGTCAGTTAATTACCCGTACCGTTTCTGATCTGGAAACGATCTCAGATATTTTTTCAGAAGGTCTGATCGTTATTATTGGGGATATCCTGCAGGTACTGGCTATTATAGGCGTGATGTTTTATGCCGACTGGGCCCTTACGCTGATGGTGCTGTTGCCTATGCCGCTACTGATCGTAGCTACTTCTATTTTTCAGAAATCTATTAAAGCTGCTTTTCAGGAAGTCAGAACAGAAGTATCCAATCTGAATACCTATTTGCAGGAGCATATTACCGGGATTTCTATTATACAGTATTTTGCCAGGGAAGAACAGGAGTTCAATAAATTTAAAAAGATCAATGGCCGTTACAGGGATGCAAACATTCGTTCTAACTGGTCATATTCCATTTTCTTTCCTGTTGTAGAGGTTATTTCGGCCATGTGCCTTGGTTTGCTGGTATGGTATGGTGCAAAGAGTATCCTGGCCAAACCGTTGGATGTAACTCCCGGAACTATTGCCGAGTTTATCCTGTATATCGGCATGCTGTTTAAGCCAATCCGGGAACTGGCAGATAAATTTAATACCCTGCAAATGGGTATGGTGGGTGCAGAGCGTGTTTTCAAGGTTTTGGACACAGATGAAATGACGGTTAACAAGGGGACCTACGCACCTCAAAAAATGGAAGCAGATATTTCTTTTGAGCATGTTTGGTTCGCTTATAATGATGATAACTATGTACTAAAAGATATTTCATTCAAAGTTAAGGCTGGTCAGACAGTAGCCATGGTTGGCGCAACCGGAGCGGGAAAGTCTTCCACCATCAATATATTGAACCGTTTCTATGAAATTCAAAAAGGGGAGATCAAGATCGGGGGAGTAAACATTGATGATTTTGAACTGAGTTATCTCCGGAATAATATCGCAACTGTACTACAGGACGTTTTTCTATTCTCTGATACGATCTTTAACAACATTACTTTAAACAACCCATCCATTACCATGGAGGAAGTGGTTGATGCTGCCCAAAAGGTAGGGGCGCATGACTTTATTGAGCGCCTTCCCGGAGGTTATCAATACAATGTAATGGAAAGGGGTGCTACACTTTCCGTAGGGCAGGCACAGCTGATCTCTTTTATCAGGGCGCTGGTATATAACCCGTCTATCCTGGTTTTGGATGAAGCTACTTCATCCGTAGATACGGAAACAGAAATTCTGATCCAGAATGCTATCGATAAACTGATGAAAGGCCGTACTTCTATTGTGATCGCACACCGCTTATCTACGATACAGAAAGCAGACCAGATTATTGTGCTGGATAAGGGAAAGATCATGGAGATAGGGAATCACCAGGAACTGCTCAGGCTGGATGGTTATTATAAGCGCCTGTATGACCTGCAGTTTAATTCTGTAGGGATAGCCAAGTAGCATTATTGTTTCTTTTCATTAATGTTCGAATTGCATTTGGCATTCCATTCAATAATCTTAGATTTGCATAAAAAAATATAGATACATGAGTGTTTTAGTAAATAAAGATTCAAAAGTAATTGTACAAGGTTTTACCGGAAATGAAGGTAGTTACCATGCTTCACAAATGATAGAATACGGAACTGACGTAGTTGGCGGGGTTACACCTGGTAAAGGCGGACAAACTCATTTAGACAGACCGGTTTTTAATACGGTTAAAGATGCAGTTGACCAGGCCGGTGCTAATGTATCTATCATTTTTGTTCCACCTGCATTTGCTGCAGATGCTATTATGGAAGCTGCTGAAGCTGGAATTAAAGTTATTGTATGTATTACTGAAGGTATCCCAACTAAGGATATGATTCAGGTAAAAGAATATATTGCCGGAAGAGACTGCCGTTTAATCGGTCCTAACTGTCCGGGAGTAATCACTGCTGACGAAGCTAAAATTGGTATCATGCCAGGCTTTATCTTCAAAAAAGGTACTGTAGGTGTGGTATCTAAATCAGGTACACTTACTTATGAAGCGGTTGACCAGGTAGTGAAAGCTGGCCTTGGGATTACTACTGCAATAGGTATCGGTGGAGATCCAATCATTGGAACTACAACCAAAGAAGCTGTTGAACTGTTAATGAATGATCCTGAGACTGAAGGAATCATCATGATCGGTGAAATAGGTGGTGGTATGGAAGCTGAAGCTGCGTTATGGATCAAAGAACATGGTACTAAACCAGTAGTTGGGTTTATCGCCGGACAAACCGCTCCTGCAGGACGCAGAATGGGACATGCTGGTGCTATTGTTGGCGGTGCCGATGACACTGCTGCTGCAAAAATGAAAATCATGGCAGAATGTGGTATCCGCGTTGTGGAAAGCCCTGCTGAGATTGGTCAGGCAATGGCAGAATTATTAAAAAAATAATCCTTCTTAAATTTATATAAAACTGGGCTGCCTTTTGGTGAGCCCAGTTTTTTTTTGCTTTGTATCCTCCTTTTGTCACCTTACATTGTTACCTATGCTAAAAACCACTGGCATACGTTAAGCGTACATAGAATTATGAAGAAGATGATCAATAAATTAATCATAGTAGCAGGACTTTTTTTTATGACTGGTTTGATGGCTTGTGCACAGCAGCCAGAGAAAAAAGAAAATACAGCCCCGGTAATTACCAATAAAATGAACTGGAACAAATTAACTCCCGAAGAAGAAGACGTAATTGTACATAAAGGGACAGAAGCTCCCGGAACAGGTAAACTGTTAAATAATACAGTAAAAGGTACTTATTATTGCAAACGCTGTAACGCGCCGCTTTACCGTTCAGAATCGAAGTTTGAATCTGAATGCGGCTGGCCAAGTTTTGACGATGAAATCAAAGGCGCTGTTTTGAGAATACCGGATGCAGATGGATCACGCACTGAAATTGAGTGTGCAAATTGTAAAGCCCACCTGGGCCATGTGTTTTTTGGCGAAGGTTTTACTGCCAAAAATACCCGTAACTGTGTGAATTCTATTTCTATGTATTTTGTGGCTGATAAATAGCCTTTAAACCCCTAAAAACATATAAATGCCCGATGATCAGCTCATTGGGTATTTTTGTATTAGGATCTTAAGGTTTTTTTTCTAAATTTGTCAGTTCACCAACAAGATTAAATATGAAATATTGTTTGCTTTTATGGAGTATGTTTATGTTTTTGCACGCTAATGCACAGGCAGATTCTACAGCATTAGACAGTGCAATACACACAAAAACAGGTCTTGCAACCTATTATCATAGAAAATTTGAAGGGCACCGGACTACTAGTGGTGCAAAATACAGAGGTAAAAAATTCACAGCTGCACATATGACCCTTCCCCTGGGTACTATTGTTACCGTTACCAATCTTGCGAATGGAAAATCTGTAGATGTAGAGATCAATGACAGGGGGCCGCATGGCAGAAGATATTTAATCGACGTTTCCGAATGTGCCGCTAAAGAATTAGGTTTCTTTAACAAAGGGCAATCCCAGGTATCCATCAGTTACGGACACCAATCTTAAAAACTGAATTTCTCAGAAGCATAGTCAGATTTCCAAATGTTATTAACATTTGGATTGGGGAATTGTGTGACATTAAAAAATCATTAACAAGTTTCCAAAGTAAATTATAGGTAATTTTCTCCCCTTGTTGTGGATAATTACTCTCTCTTGTTAACAACTTATCCTATCGACTAGGGGCCTCAAAGTTTATATTTGTTTTAACAAAATCCTGCTGATCTCATCAAATTTAGTATTGGCTAAGGGTTTAGTATTTAATTATTTAGCATTAGATAGTAAATCTATTTTATTTTAATCTTTTGATTTTAGTATTGCAGGCCTATAATTTGGGCTGAGGGGATTTTGGCGCTATTACATTTATACATCATTTAAAATATACCATGGAAGAAGAAGTATTACTGAAAGAAAACAAAGATCGCTTTGTCCTGTTGCCAATTAAGTATCCGGCAATCTGGGAAATGTACAAAAAGAGCGAGGCTAGTTTTTGGACGGCAGAAGAGATAGACCTGTCAGATGATCAAAAACATTGGGATAACCTGAATGATGGCGAACGACATTTCATCTCTCACATCCTGGCCTTTTTCTCTGCCAGCGATGGCATTGTAAATGAAAACCTTGCAGTAAACTTTATGAGTGAAGTTCAATTGCCTGAAGCACGTTGTTTCTATGGTTTCCAGATCATGATGGAAAATATCCATTCCGAAACTTATGCTTTATTGATTGATACTTATATTAAAGACGAAGTAGAAAAAGACAGGTTGTTTCATGCCATTGAAACTGTACCCTGTGTAAAGAAAAAAGCAGAATGGGCACTGAGATGGATTGACGGAGGAAACTTTGCTGAACGTCTGGTGGCTTTTGCAGCTGTTGAAGGGATTTTCTTCAGCGGAAGTTTCTGTTCTATCTTCTGGCTGAAAAAACGCGGTTTGATGCCAGGGTTAACTTTCAGCAATGAATTGATCTCCAGAGATGAAGGTATGCACTGCGAATTTGCCTGCCTGCTTTATAAAATGCTGAAAAACAGGTTGAGTCAGGAAGCTGTACACGGTATCATCAAAGATGCTGTGGAAATAGAAAAAGAATTTGTTACCGATGCTTTGCCGGTAGCGCTTATTGGAATGAACGCCAAATTGATGTCTCAGTATATCGAATTTGTAGCCGATAGATGGTCTGCAGAACTGGGATACGATAAAATATACAATGCTACCAATCCATTTGATTTTATGGAAATGATCTCTTTACAGGGAAAAACCAACTTCTTCGAAAAACGTGTTGGAGATTATCAAAAGAGTGGTGTGTTGACTTCATCAGAAGATAAAGCTTCAGCTTTCTCTCTGGATGATGATTTTTAGTACCTATTCAACTTTGTTTAAATAAGTATTGGTTAATAAAATAATATAAATTATTGCCGATGTTCCAATGGTCTCTGACAGCAGGAATAAGCAATACAAAACCCTAAGAAATATGTTTGTAGAAAAAAGAGATGGTCGCAAAGAAGCGGTGCGGTTTGATAAAATCACTGCCCGAATCGAAAAGTTATGTTATGGCTTTAATGCTGAGCTGGTTGATCCTATTGATGTAGCCAAGAAAGTTATTGAAGGTTTATTTGATGGGGTTACAACTTCAGAATTAGATAACCTTGCTGCCGAAACTGCTGCCTCTTTAACCACAAAGCATCCGGATTACGCGCTTTTGGCCTCAAGGATAGCCGTATCTAATCTGCACAAAAATACCATTAAATCGTTTTCTAAAACGATGGAGATGCTGTATAAATATGTTGATCCTAAGACTGACAAACCAGCTTCTTTAATCGCAGATGATGTTTGGGAAGTCATTAAAGAAAATGCTGACCTTTTAGACAGTACTATTATATATGACAGAGATTTTGGATTTGATTATTTCGGATTTAAAACTCTGGAAAAATCATACCTGTTAAAAATAAACGGGATCATCGTTGAACGCCCTCAGCATTTATATATGCGTGTGGCCGTAGGTATTCACAAAAGTGATATCGATAGCGTAATTGCCAGCTATAACCTGATGAGTGAGCGCTGGTTTACCCATGGTACACCTACCTTGTTTAATGCAGGAACGCCTAAACCTCAAATGTCATCCTGCTTCCTGCTGACTATGCAGGACGATAGTATTGAAGGAATTTATGATACCCTAAAACAAACAGCTAAAATTTCGCAAAGTGCTGGCGGTATTGGATTGAGCATCCACAATGTAAGGGCAACAGGTGCTTATATCAGTGGAACCAATGGTACCAGTAACGGTATTGTGCCTATGCTAAAAGTATTCAATGATACTGCACGATATGTAGATCAGGGTGGAGGCAAGCGTAAAGGTGCTTTTGCAATCTATTTAGAACCATGGCATGCTGATGTTTTCGCTTTCCTTGATTTACGTAAAAATCACGGTAAAGAAGAAATGCGCGCCCGCGACTTATTCTATGCCTTATGGATCAGTGATTTATTTATGCAACGTGTAGAAGATAATGGCGACTGGAGCTTGTTCAGTCCGGATGAAGCACCAGGATTAGCTGACTGCTGGGGTCCTGAGTTTAACGCCTTATATGAGCGTTATGAAAAAGAAGGCCGTGCCCGTAAAACAATCAAAGCGCAGGAATTATGGTTTGCTATCCTGGATTCACAAATTGAAACCGGAACACCTTACCTGTTATATAAAGATGCTGCAAATGGTAAATCAAATCAGCAAAACCTGGGAACGATTAAAAGCTCTAACCTGTGTACTGAGATCATGGAATTTAGCTCTAAGGATGAAGTTGCGGTTTGTAACTTAGCTTCCCTGGCTTTACCAAGGTTTGTGGTAAACGGAGAGTTTGATCACCAGAAATTATACGATGTAACTTATCAGGCTACTTTAAACCTGAATAAGGTAATCGATTATAACTATTACCCTATCGAAGAAGCAAGATATTCTAATATGCGCCACAGACCGGTTGGTTTAGGCGTACAGGGATTGGCTGATGCATTTATCCTGATGCGTTTACCTTTTGAAAGTGAAGGTGCAAAAGAATTGAACAAAGATATCTTTGAAACGATCTATTTTGCTGCCATGACTGCTTCGCATGATCTTGCTGTAAAAGATGGTGCTTATGAGACTTTCAAAGGTTCTCCGTTATCTGAAGGTAAGTTCCAGTTTGACCTTTGGAAAGTAAAACCTACCAGCAACCGTTGGGATTGGGAAACTTTGCGTGCTAAAGTGGTTAAAGATGGTGTACGTAACTCTTTACTGGTTGCGCCGATGCCTACCGCTTCAACTTCGCAGATCTTAGGTAACAACGAGTGTTTTGAGCCTTATACATCTAACATTTATACCAGACGTGTGTTAAGTGGTGAATTTGTGGTAGTCAACAAACATTTATTAAAAGATTTAGTTGCTTTAGGTTTATGGACACCAGCAATGAAAGACAGAATTATTTTAGCTAACGGTTCTGTTCAGGATATCGCTGAGATCCCTGATTATATCAAAGAATTGTACAAAACAGTTTGGGAGATCAAAATGCGTAGTATCATTGATATGGCGGCCGATCGTGGCGCTTATATCTGCCAGTCTCAATCACTGAACTTGTTTATCAACGCACCAAATACCTCTAAGCTAACTTCTATGCATTTCTACGCATGGAAAAAAGGTTTAAAAACAGGAATGTATTACCTGCGTACGCAGGCAGCTTCTCAGGCAGTTAAATTTACTGTAGAGAACCAGTCTGGTAAAAACCTGGAACCTGTAATTCCGGAACATATTGAACAGGTTGTGGAAGAGATTACCGACGGACCGGTTTGTTCAATGGAGGAAGGTTGTATCAGCTGCTCAGGATAATCTAAATCTCATAAATTTCATACCATAAAGTACGGTAATTCATTTTACCGTACTTTTGTTTTTTATACTGATCTCAAATGGCCAAACACGAAATTATACCATGTGAACGCTGCGGTACGCCGATTGAGTGTAAGGCTAATTCTTACACCAAATGCCAGTGCAGTGTGGTATATCTCGATCTGAATGAAGTACAGTATATCAGCGAGCTGTACGAAAACTGCCTTTGCGCCAAATGCCTGTTTGAATTACAACAGGAATACAGGGACAGTGTAGCTAATCCATCGATTTCACAATAATCGATGTCAGAATATTTTTTCTGTTAACTTTGCACCACAAAATTTCATAGAATGGCTAAAGTACAAGTTGGATTGGTGCAGATGAGCTGCACCGGTAACAAACAAGAAAATTTAGATAAAGCGATTGTAAAGATCCGCGAAATTGCGGCTCAGGGTGCGCAGGTGGTTTGCCTGCAGGAACTTTTTACTTCTCTTTATTTTTGCGATGAAGAAGATCATGAGAACTTCAAATTGGCAGAATCTATTCCAGGCCCTTCAACAGATGCTTTGTCGATTGTAGCGGCAGAATTAAATGTAGTGATTATCGCCTCCCTTTTTGAAAAAAGAGCCGAAGGGTTATATCATAATACCACAGCAGTTCTGGATGCTGACGGTGCTTACCTTGGTAAATACCGTAAAATGCATATTCCTGACGATCCAGGGTTTTATGAGAAATTCTATTTCACCCCCGGTGACCTCGGATATAAAGTGTTTAAAACTAAATATGCCAAAATAGGCGTGCTGATCTGCTGGGATCAGTGGTATCCTGAAGCTGCCCGTATTACGGCGCTAATGGGTGCAGATTTCCTGGTTTACCCAACTGCAATTGGCTGGGCAATGACACAGGATGAAGAAACCAATAAAGAACAATATAACGCATGGCAGCTGATTCAACGTTCACATGCAATTGCAAATGGTGTTCCTGTTGTTAGCATCAACCGTGTTGGTGAAGAAGCAGGTGTTTCTTTCTGGGGCGGATCATTTGTATCCAATCCATTTGGATCACTGCTGTACCAGGCTTCACATGATGAGGAAGAACTGAAAGTGGTAGAACTTGATCTTTCTAAATCCGATCACTACAGAACACACTGGCCGTTTTTACGTGACAGAAGAATTGATAGTTATTCACCAATAACCAAAAGATATATTGATGACGAGTCTATTTGATAACTCGCCAAGGAGAGCGGGTTACCGTTTTCCGGCAGAATGGGAAAAACATGAAGCTACCTGGTTAACATGGCCGCACAAAGAAGCTTCGTGGCCTGGTAAAATTGATACGATATATGCTCCCTACTGTGAGTTTATTAAGGTTGTCGCTACCGGAGAGAAGGTAAGGATCAATGTGAACGATGAAGCAACAAAAGCGTTTGCTATCACCAAATTACAGGAAGCTGGTGCCAACCTGGAACAGATCGAATTTTATTTTAACCCAAGTAATGATGCCTGGTGTCGGGATCATGGCCCTGCATTTCTGATCAATCCAGATTCAGATCAAAAAAAGGTGGTTATCGACTGGGATTATAATGCCTGGGGAAATAAATATCCTCCCTATGAATTGGATGATGTCATCCCTACAAGAATTGGTGATCATTTTAATCTGCCTGTATTTAATCCTGGTATCATAATGGAAGGTGGTTCGGTTGAATTTAACGGTGCTGGTACCATTTTAACCTCCCGCGCTTGCCTGTTAAACAAAAACAGGAATCCTCATTTAAACCAGGAACAAATTGAAGAGTACCTGAAAGAATGTTATGGTGCGCTGCAAGTACTTTGGGTCGGGGATGGCATCGTGGGCGACGACACAGATGGCCATATTGATGATATTACACGTTTTGTAAATCCAAATACTGTTCTAACCGTAATTGAATCTAATCCACTGGATGAAAATTATATCCTGCTTAAAGAAAACCTTGAAGAACTGAAAGCGATGCGTTTATTCAATGGTATGCCATTGAATATTGTCCAGCTGCCAATGCCTTCGCCGGTAATTCATGAAGACACACGTTTACCTGCTTCCTATGCGAATTTCTATATTGCCAATGCAGCGGTGATTGTTCCTACTTTCAGGGATGTAAATGATGAAATTGCATTAGAGATTATACGTGGTGTTTTTCCTGATAGGAAAGTAGTTGGCATAGATTCAACTGACATTATATGGGGATTAGGC
Source organism: Pedobacter sp. L105 (assembly GCF_009765875.1). Taxonomy (GTDB): domain Bacteria; phylum Bacteroidota; class Bacteroidia; order Sphingobacteriales; family Sphingobacteriaceae; genus Pedobacter. The sequence continues at coordinate 1,000,136 of NZ_LMUP01000004.1, read as the reverse complement.
AGTTTCCACTGCCTGAGTCAACAGGAACCTGCCATTTAATTATACGCCTTCGTCAGCTAACGGACTTAACAGCAAAAACCTGATGGCAGCTCATTACTAAACACGTAACAAAAAATGAACTGGTAGCAGATAACCATCTAAAATAAAGAAGATCTGGTACCAGTTTATCAACCAAAAAAATATAAATAACAGATGAACCTGTATTAGATCACCATCTTAAAAAAGAGGAAATCTGATGCAAGCTCATCAACAAAAAAACATATATAACCAGATGAAATTATTAGAAGGAAAAACAGCATTGGTAACTGGTGCTTCAAAAGGAATAGGCCGTAAAATTGCAGAAAAATTTGCCGAGCAAGGTGCTAATGTAGCTTTCACTTATTTATCTTCAGTAGAAAAAGGAGAAGCCTTAGAACAGGAATTACAATCCTACGGAACTAAAATAAAAGGTTACCGTTCTGATGCTTCTAAATTTGCTGAAGCTGAAAAACTAATTGCCGATATCATTGCTGATTTTGGTACGCTGGATATTGTTGTGAATAACGCTGGTATCACTAAAGATGGATTGCTGATGCGCATGAGTGAAGAAAACTGGGATGACGTGATCAACGTTAATCTTAAATCCGTATTTAACGTGACTAAAGCTGCCTCCAAGATCATGATGAAAAACAGAAAAGGATCATTCATTAATTTGAGTTCGGTAGTAGGTGTTCAGGGAAATGCGGGTCAGGCGAATTATGCAGCCTCTAAAGCAGGTATCATTGGCTTCTCAAAATCTGTTGCTAAAGAATTGGGATCAAGGAATATCCGTACCAATGTAGTAGCTCCCGGATTTATCCGTACTGAAATGACAGATGTGCTGGATCCTAAAGTGGTTAAAGGCTGGGAAGAGGGCATTCCGTTAAAAAGAGCTGGTGAACCTGAAGATGTAGCTAATGTTTGCGTGTTCCTCGCATCAGATATGAGTGCTTACGTGACAGGACAAGTATTGTCTGTTTGCGGTGGTATGTTATAAGATAAGAAGATGGTAAATTAAGATATGAGCGTCAGGGATTTTCCCTGACGCTTTTTTTTAGCATCTTTACTTTTAGCGATGGGCGATTCATTTACCTTTTATTCTTTTCTGGCGCTTCTGGGCTGTCTGTTTTGTGGCACGTTCTTCGCCTGGTTATTGTACAGGCGGCCTTCAGCTTTGACCCCACGTTTAAACATTATCCTGGCCATTTTTAGGGGCCTTTCCCTATCCTTGATTTTATGGCTGTTATTTTCTCCACTGATCAGGCAGATTAGTTATACCCTGGAAAAACCTATTGTTATTATTGCTCAGGATAACTCACAATCTGCCGGCACCTTTAAACCTGCCGGCTTTGATTCCGAAAGATACAGGAAAGACCTTCAGCAGCTGAATAAAGACCTCTCTGAAAAATATGATGTAAGACGCTATAGTTTCAGCGATCAGGTCACCAGCGGACTTGATTTTAGCTACAAAGGAAACCTAACCGATGCCTCCGCTTTAGCCGGTCGTCTAAAGGACGAATTAATAAACAGAAATGTTGGTGCAGTTATACTGGCGACCGATGGCATTTTTAACAGGGGAGGAAATCCCGCAGCAGATCTGGTGGCTCTAAAAGCACCTGTATATACGATTGCTTTGGGGGATACCATTCCTAAAAAAGATGTATTGATCACCGAAGCAAATGCCAATGAACTGGTTTACCTCGATAATGACTTTACAGTCGAAGTGCAGGTGCAGGCTTATCAGTGTCAGCACTTACAGACTAAATTGACGGTAACGGAAGATGGAAAGCTGGTTCATGAAGAATCAGTCAGCCTTGATGCCAATCTTGTTTCTAAAAATATTCCTGTAAAATTAAAGGCCTCAAAACTCGGTCAGCATAAATATACCCTTGTCTTATCCCCTGTAAAGGGAGAAGTTTCCCTAAAAAACAATAGTCAGCAACTGGTTATTGAAGTCATTGACGATCGTAAAAAAGTATTAATTGCAGCAGCAGGTCCACATCCTGATATTGCCGCATTAAGAGAAGCCATTTCACTAAATAAACGGTATGAGGTTTCAGTTGTTATGAATGAAGAGCTGCAGCACATCGATCCTAAAGCATATGGATTAGTTATTCTTTATCAGTTGCCTGGCTTATCAGGTGATGCCAGTGTTTTCATTCGGCAACTCAGGTTGGATAAAATTCCCTTATGGTATATAATAGGAGCGCAAAGCAACCTAAGCCAGTTCAATCAGCAGCAGGCTTTAGTAAATCTCTCTCTATACAATACAGCACTACAATATACCTATAGTGATATCAACAAAAGCAGCTCAGCTTTCGATTTGAATGAACCAGCCAGAAAAACTATAGAAAACTTTGATCCGCTGCAGGCTCCAGCAGTACAGGTTAAAGTTTCCGGAGATTTCCAAACGATATTGAATCAGCGTATTGGAAAGATGAAAACTACTCTTCCCCAGTTATTCTTTGCCAATGATAACGGAATTAAAACAGGGTACCTGTTGGGCGAAGGATTGTGGAAATGGAGATTATCTGAGGCCAGGGACGGCAATGGTACAACTGTGTTTAATGAGCTGATCAGCAAAATTGTGCAGTATCTTTCCGTTAAAGACGATAAAAGAAAATTTATTGTTCATCCGTTCAAAAATCCATTTGATGAGAACGAACGCATTCAGTTCAATGCAACATTATACAATGACAGCTATGTTCCTGTGAATACACCTGATGTTAATATTCAGCTGATTGATGAACATCACAAGGTATATAATTTTACTTTTTCCCGGTTTGAATCAGCTTATCAGCTGGATGCCGGGATATTGCCGGCGGGTAACTACAGCTATCTGGCCAGTACAGCTCTTGGTATTCGGAAATATACAGCTAAAGGTTCCCTTTTTATTAATCCTCTGGTTGCCGAGTTCCAGCAAACCATTGCCAATCATCATTTATTATATCAGTTATCCAGCCAGACGAACGGAAAAGTGTACCCGCCAGCTCAGCTTTCAACAATTAAAGCAGAACTATTAAAAAGTGAACACCTGAAAACATTGAGTTATGAGGACCGCAAATACGCAGAGCTTATCAGTGCAAAGTGGTTGTTTGGATTAATCTTAATATTATTGAGTACAGAATGGTTTCTCAGAAAAAGAAACGGGGCATTATAAATTAATCTTTTGGTGCTTCTTTAATGATCACAAAGATATCTTCATTATCTTTTTTCATGAAGTACTTTTCCCTGGCAAATTTTTCAGCAGTATTTAAATTGGTATTTAATTCGTTGAGATCTTTTTTTACCTGATTGGTTTCCTTCTCATAAAAATCTTTTTCTTCCTGAAGTTTATGAACTTCTGTACGATACTCATACTGCGAAAGCATATCATTTTTATCAAAAAACAACATCCATACCACAAAGGCTGCGGCTGACAGGAAGTATTTGTTCCTAAAGATATCCAGCAATCTGTTCATGCTAACAAATATATAAAATTAAAACTCAAGCATTGAAGAGATTATCTAATTAAAAAATTCTGGTATGCTCTGTTCCGGCTGGAACCTTTGTTCGCTGCGCTCACAAAATTCCTAGGCCGTCACACAGCACACCAGAATTTTAGCAGTTTCTTCTAAGGGATTTATCAAGCCGCCCTGCTAAGGATGATCATAAGAAAAATATATTATAGGACTGCCTGGGTTCTTCTAAGGGATTTATCAAGCCACCCTGCAACGGATGATTTTAAAAAAGGTTTGCTTTATGACAGCCTAGTTTCTTCTGAGGGATTTATCAAGCCACTCTGCAACGGTTAATCTAAAAAAGGTCTGCTGTATGACAGCCCAGTTTCTTCTAAGGGATTTATCAAGCCGCCCTGCAATATGGATGATCTTAAAAAAAACGAGTATGCTGTATGACAGCCTAGGACTCTTGCAAGCGCAGCGCAGCATTATTCCAGCTGTCATACAGCATACTCGTTTTTTCAGCGAAGCCAGAAAATCTCTAACCATTTTGAAAATAAAAAAGGTATTGCAAGCTAACTTGCAATACCGTTTAATCAATTTTAACATCTGAATAATCAGACAAAAAAATTATTTTTTGTTAATGAATTTGAAATCTTTACCGATGAAACGTGCAGCAGATCCTAATTCTTCTTCAATACGTAACAATTGGTTGTATTTCGCTATCCTGTCAGAACGTGAAGCTGAACCAGTTTTGATTTGACCACAGTTTAACGCTACGGCTAAATCAGCGATAGTCGTATCTTCAGTTTCTCCAGAACGGTGACTCATTACAGAGCTGTAACCATTATTTTGTGCTAAAGAAACTGCATTGATAGTTTCAGTCAATGTACCGATCTGGTTTACTTTAACCAGGATAGAGTTTGCAATGTTTTTATCAATACCTTGTTGTAAACGTTTTACATTAGTTACAAACAAATCATCACCTACTAACTGTACTTTATGACCAATAGCTAAAGTTAAAGCTTCCCATGCAGCCCAGTCATCTTCATCCAAACCGTCTTCAATAGAGATGATCGGGTATTTATTAGCCCAATCTACCCAATATTTAACCATTTCGTCAGAAGTTAATTTCTCACCTGATGACTTGTGGAAGTTGTAAGTTTTAGTTTTTGAATCATACATCTCAGAAGATGCAGCATCCATAGCAATCCAGATATCTTTACCAGGTTTGAAACCAGCAGTTTCAATAGCTGTTAAAACAGTTTCGATAGCTTCAACGTTTGAACCGATGTTAGGGGCAAAACCACCTTCATCACCAACATTAGTTGAATATCCTTTTTTCTTTAATACGTCTTTCAGTGTATGGAAAACCTGAGTTCCCATTTGCAATGCTTCAGAGAAGCTGCTTGCTCCTAATGGCATGATCATGAACTCCTGGAAGTCAATTTTGTTATCTGCGTGAGCACCACCATTCAGGATGTTCATCATTGGAACAGGTAATGTATTTGCATTTACACCACCGATATAACGGTAAAGTGGTTGTCTGCTTTCCTGAGCTGCAGCTTTAGCTACTGCTAAAGAAACACCTAAGATTGCATTAGCGCCTAAATTTCCTTTGTTTTCTGATCCGTCAAGGTCGATCATAGCCTGATCGATCATGTTTTGCTCAAAAACATCCATTCCCTGAAGTTCTTTCGCTAATTTCTTGTTTACATTTTCAACGGCTTTTAACACACCTTTGCCCATGTAGACTTTTTTATCACCGTCTCTTAATTCAACAGCCTCATGTTTACCAGTACTTGCACCAGAAGGTACAGCAGCACGGCCCATTTGGCCATTCTCAGTGATTACTTCTACTTCAACAGTAGGGTTACCTCTTGAATCGAGGATTTGCCTTGCATGAACATCAATTATTAAACTCATTTTATTTGTTTTAAGTGTTTTATTCCTTAGTGTATAATTTACAATTACTAAGGTGATAACCAAAGTTAAAATAAAATTTAAACTCTGGTATAGATTGTCTTATAAAAATTACTCCCACTTGAACACCTTCACGGCCAGGGCATATATTCCTATACCCCAGATCACCATGATCAGGATCGGTTGTCTCACATCCCAGAGGCCTGCGCCTTCAAAAGCTACCTGCCTCATTGCGTCATTCAGATAGGTTAGTGGTAATGCCCTGCTGATGGGCTGCAGCCAGGTTGGGAAGTGGTCAATGGAGAAAAAAGTGCCTGATAAAAGGAATTGCGGCAGGGTAATAATATTTGAAATGGGAGGGATGGTACTCTCGCTTTTTGCGATACCTGAAACTACAAAGCCAAAACCCATGAATACAATCAGGCCGATGATAGACAATACCAGCATATTCAATACCGTCACGAAGCCATGTATCAGGGTGAAATGAAAGAGAAAATGGCCAATTACAATGATAAATACAGCACCCAGCAGCGCAAAGCCTATCCGGGCTAATCCTTCACCAAGAATAATGCTTGATCTTCTTACCGGGGTAGCAAAAAAACGTTTGATTACCAGGGTTTGTCTTAAACTAAAGAAAACGAAAGCTGTACCAAATACACCTGTACTCAGTAAAGAGAATCCAAGCTGTCCGGGTAAAATAAAATCTATGGTCCTGTAGATCCGTCCGTGTACAGTGCTTTCTTTCATTTCAGCAACAGCAGGTTTCAGGTTATTGGTATTAAGGCTAAACATCACATTATTCAGAATAGACTTCAGGATATTCCCTTTATCCACAGATGCTGAGGTATACTTGATATCGGCCAGGTAAGCAGGCTGTGGAACCGTGTTCTGGTGCACATCAATTACTCCGGCAATAGTCCCTTTTTCAAGTTCCTCCTGAATTTGGGCAGTAGATTTATGTTCTACCAGCTTGATCACTGCAATTTGTTCCAGTGCGCTGATTACAGGGTTATGCATATCTGATCCCGGTGCAATGGCCAGGTCGACGGTTACGCCAGAACTGCCAAGAAATCCAAAAACAAGAATAAAGATCAGGGGAAAAGCAAGGGTAAAAACTACAGCCGAAGGGCTCCGCATAATTGATCGGAAACTGGCCTTGGCCAATGCGAGCGTAGCTTTGGTATGGTTATATGGTTTATTCATTTTTTATATCATTTAGCCTTGACGCCATTCTCTGCCTGTCATATTAATAAACACATCTTCCAGGTTTGCTTTTTTTACTTCCTTTTTTCTTTCAAATCCGCTGTTCAGCAACTGATCGATCAGGTTATCTGGAGTATCCAGTGCAATGATCTCTCCGTGTTCTACAAAAGCCACACGGTCACAAAGCTGTTCTGCTTCGTCCATATAATGGGTGGTGATCAGCACAGTAGTTCCATTATTCCTGATATCAGTGATCAGGTCCCACAAATTGCGTCGTGCCTGTGGATCAAGCCCGGTGGTCGGCTCATCCAGGAAAATGATCTTAGGAGAATTGAGCAGGGTAGTTGCAATAGAAAAACGTTGTTTTTGTCCTCCTGATAATGCTTTATACTTTGCTTTGGCCTTATCCTGAAGATTTACCTTCTCCAGCATTTCCATCGGTTTGATACTTACCCCATACAAGCCGGCAAAAAGCTCCATGAGCTCTACCAAATTCAGGTTTGGATAATATCCTGCAGCTTGTAACTGTACACCGATAATACGTTTGATCTCACTGGCGTCTTTATCCACTGAAAAGCCATCTACTATAATTTCTCCGGAGGTCTTGTTACGCAGGGTTTCAATAATTTCAAGGGTAGTAGTTTTTCCTGCACCGTTAGGGCCCAGCAGTCCGAAAATCTCGTTCTCATAGACATCAAAACTCAGTCCCTTCACAGCGGTGAAATCGCCATAGTTTTTTACCAGGTTGCGGACGCTGATAATGGCATTTGTTCTATCCATAGGATAAATGTAATAAGGTTTTATGCAAAAGGAAGTGCGTAAAAACACTTCCTTCTAAATATGTCGGTAAAATGATGAATAAAGCAGGTAAATGCTTTTATTACCAGGCTATTTCGCCTTTGATCAGGCTTACGAAATCATCAAACAGGTAACGTGAATCATGTGGGCCGGGAGAAGACTCAGGGTGGTATTGTACCGAGAATGCTTTTTTACCTTTCACACGGATACCTTCAATAGACTGATCATTTAAATTGATGTGGGTGATTTCCACTTTATCAGAACTTCTAACCTCTTCAGGAATCACACCGAAACCATGGTTTTGAGAAGTTACCTCACAATGATCTTTTATAATATTTTTCACCGGGTGGTTTAAACCCCTGTGGCCATTAAACATTTTCATGGTACCAATTCCATTGGCCTGTGCCAGTAACTGGTGACCTAAACAAATACCGAAAAGTGGTTTATCTTCAGCAAGGATTTCCTTTACTGTTTCAATTGCGTATGGCATGGCAGAAGGATCGCCGGGGCCATTAGAAATAAAATAAGCATCAGCACCCCATTTGTGCATTTCTTCAAATGAAGTTTTTGCAGGGAATACTTGTATGTACAGGTCTCTCTCGTCAAAATTACGCAGGGTGTTTTTCTTGATTCCGAAATCCAGGGCTGCCACTTTATAAGTTGCATCAGGAGAACCATAAAAATAAGGTTCTTTGGTAGACACCTGAGAAGACAATTCCAGTCCGTCCATTGAAGGGACATTTGCCAGTTTAGCTTTTAACTCCTCAATATCGGTAATTTCTGAAGAAATAATCGCGTTCATTGCTCCCTGGTCCCTGATCTTCCTTACCAGTGCACGGGTGTCAATGTCAGAAATCCCAACGATATTCTCGTTTTGGAAATAATCCTGTATAGATTCACTGGCTTCCTTACGGCTATAGCCAATGTTATAATTCTTGCAAACCAAGCCTGCAATCTTAATCGAATCTGATTCGATTTCTTCTTTATGAATTCCATAATTACCGATATGGGCATTCGTAGTGACCATGATCTGACCGAAATAAGAAGGATCAGTGAATATTTCCTGATACCCCGTCATTCCTGTGTTGAAACAAATCTCTCCTGTAGTTGTACCGATTTTTCCGGCAGCTTTACCGTGGTAAACGGTTCCGTCAGCCAGTAGCAGGATCGCAGGTAACTTGGTGTAGTTAGTCATTGTAATTAAAATGAAGAATAAAGTTTAAAAAAGGGATTAATGAATGGAGACTTGCGAGTTTGATATCGCTATAATGATTAACAAATGTGCTGTTATCTAACCCGTTCATTTCGGGATACAAAGATAGGTTTTTGAACATTCATATTCATATTTTTTTTAAAAGGATTATATTAAGCTTATGTATAGGGTATATTATAATCGTTACGCTATTAGTTTCTCAATGGAATAGCCTAATTTTGTCGGCTTAAAGCATAAATTTATGTCTGTACACAAAGAAGTAAAACGTATCACAACCCACATTCTGCAGGAAATGAAGCAGAGTGGTGAGAAAATATCCATGTTAACAGCCTATGATTATTCCATGGCAACGGTTCTGGATGATGCTGGTTTAGATGTTTTATTGGTTGGCGACTCAGCTTCCAATGTAATGGCGGGTCACGAAACCACTTTACCAATTACCTTAGATCAGATGATTTACCATGCACAGGGCGTGGTAAGAGGTGCTACACGTTCCTTTGTGGTAGTCGATCTTCCCTTTGGTTCTTACCAGGGCAATTCAAAAGAGGCCCTGGCTTCTGCGATCAGGATCATGAAAGAATCGGGTGCTCACGGAGTAAAAATGGAAGGCGGAACTGAGATTGTTGATTCCATTCAGCGTATCATTACTGCAGGTATTCCGGTAATGGGCCATTTAGGATTAACTCCTCAATCTATTTATAAATTTGGAACCTATACTGTAAGGGCCAAAGGCGATGCGGAAGCGGAAAAGCTGAAAATTGATGCCCAGGCTTTACAGGAAGCCGGCTGTTTTGCCGTAGTACTGGAAAAAATACCCGCTGCCCTAGCCAAAGAAGTGACGGATAACCTGCACATCCCTGTGATAGGAATTGGTGCCGGACCGCATTGCGACGGACAGGTGCTGGTAGTTAACGATATGATCGGATTAACCAAAGGCTTTAAGCCCCGCTTCCTCCGTCAGTACCTGAATTTATATGAAGATATCTCCAACGCAGCAAAATCATATATCAGGGATGTGAAGGCGAATGATTTTCCAAATGAAAAGGAGCAATATTAGATGCCGGTAACTGCGAAAGATATCCTATATGAAGATAACCACCTGATCGCTATTAATAAGCGTGCCGGTGATATCGTACAGGTAGATGAAACCCATGATGAACCTTTGGATGAAAAGGTTAAAAAATATATTGCTATAACCTATAACAAACCCGGAAGTGCATTTTTAGGTGTGGTGCACCGACTGGACCGGCCGGTAAGTGGAGTGATCTTATTTGCTAAAACAAGTAAGGCGCTGGAGCGGATGAATGCTGTTTTTAAAAACCGTGAGGTAAAAAAAACCTATTGGGCAGTGGTACGTAACAAACCGGCAGTGGCTTCAGGAACATTAGTTCACTGGCTGGTTAAAAACCCAAAAACAAATGTTGTTACCCCATACACTACCGAAGTGGAAGGAAGTCAGCGCGCAGAACTCAGCTACAGACTGATTACTGAACTGGGTGGATACTACCTGATAGAAGTAAACCCTTTAACAGGCCGTTCCCATCAGATCAGGGTACAGCTATCTACTATGGGCTGCCCTATCGTAGGGGATAACAAATACGGTTATCCTCGTGGAAGCCGTAAAGGCAGCATTTGTTTACATGCCCGCAGGTTACAATTCTTACATCCCGTAAAAAAAGAACCTGTGAATATATTTGCCAAACTTCCTGTAGATGGATTTTGGGAGCGTTTCGAAGCCTTTTAAGGCTCCGAAACCCTTTACTTTATTTGGCAGCAGTAGATGAAAGTGAAACTGCATCTACAAATTTCAGATTAGCTATATTGGTAAATACGATCTTACCATCCTTTTCTCCGGTATCTCCATAACCTTCCAGTAATTTTCCTCCTTTTTTCAGAAATGCAACCTGCCTCACCGAAGTTTTTTCGTGGTGAGCCTGATCCATTGTATAATCTGCAATAATGGTATCTCCCTTAATTACGCCTTCAATGGTACCTGCAGTTCTGCTGGCGCCTGCGAGAACAGAGATCAGTGTTCCTGTAATCACATTGCCATTCGCCGTATAAGAAAGCGAAACGGTATCCTTGTTATTGATATACTCATAAGATTCTTTGGTCTCAGTAGTAGAACTGGAATTAGTACTGCCTTTTTGCTCCGGACCTTTATTGTGACAGGCAGCTATACAACCTGCAAGGGCCGTTAATAATACGATGGATCTTTTCATTAGAAATGTATTTAGATTTTATATCCTGGTACTCTGCAAAAAGCCATGCAGTGAATAGGATGGTCAAAAGTACATTTCTTTTTGAAAAGAGCAGGATTAGAAATTAAGCAGGCAAATTATGGATGTGAATTATACATCCTGTAACAGGATGATTCTAAATAGAACAACAAATTTAAATGAACAGGATAAGTAGTGTGGGTTATACATCCTGCATCAGATGATCTTCAATAAAAAAGACAAGGCTGTATTCGGGCCTTGTTCCATTGAAAAGGGAACGCAGCCCGAATACAGCCTTGTCTTTTTTATAAATTTGATTAAGCTTATCTAATTTGAATTACCAAACATAAGTCCCCACAGAACCTGCCGCCAGCTGAGTAGCCACAAACTTGCCATCATATTTGATATTAAACTGCTGCGTTGATGAATTACCATTCACCACAATCAATACCTTCTTGCCATCAGGCCTCATAAAAGCTACGTTTTGTAAATCACTAACTATCTCAGAACCGATTCTAACGGATCCCGGACGTACAAACTTAGAAGCATGGCCGATAATATACCAGGCAACATTCCTGGATACTGTATTAGTCACTGTAATGGCACCTAAACATGTCTTGCAGCCTCCAACGGTATGCGGACCATAACCCGGATCAGCTGCCAGGTTCCATTCCAGCACATTTTTACTCCAGTTACGGGTAGCTCCTATAATTAAAGTAGACACATGCCATTTCAGTTCTTCATCAAACTTGCCGGGGCCTCCAACCCACTGTTCCGTGAAATACAGGTTCTTGTCAGGATGAGCTTCATGTACCTTAGATAAAGCAGAGATATTCCCTGCATACAGGTGGAAAGCTGATCCGTCAACATACTGTTTCGCCTCAGGGTCGTTCAAAATCGTAATTGGATAATCAGGGCGATCTGCATTATGATCGTATACAATGATCTTAGTTTTGATTCCCGAAGATTTAAATATTGGTCCCAGTGCCGTTTTGATAAAAACTGCCTGGTCTTTTGCCTCCATATACATACTCGGTACATTACCGGGATGCAAAGGTTCATTTTGAATGGTAATAGCATCAATGGTGATCCCCTGAACCTTCATCGCCCTGATATACTTTACAAAATAGTTCGCATAAGAAATATAATACTCAGGTTTCAAACTGCCCCCCTTAAAACTAGCGTTGGTCTTCATCCAGGTAGGTGCCGTCCATGGAGAACCGAGTATTTTGATGTCAGGATTAATAGCCAGGATCTTTTTAAGGATAGGCACCAGGTCTTTCATCTCTCTGCTGATTGAAAACTTATCCTGGTTTACATCAGTTTGTCCTGCAGGTAATTCATTATAGGTAAATGTATCTGCACTCATATCCGAAGCGCCGATGCTGATCCGCAGGTAACTCACACCGATGCCATTCTTTTTGGTCGAGAACAGATCCTGTAACAGCTCATCTTTCGCCTGTGCAGGCAGGGCATTCATCAGGGTAGCACTTCCGCCGGTAAGCGTATAACCAAAACCGTCGATCGTTTGAAACTTTTGTATTTCATTTACCACTATAGTAGGATTACTATTTTGTGTGGTACTGAAATTCAGGACGGTATTTTGCTTTTGCAGTAATGCCGATTGATCACCATTGGTCAACCAGAAAGCCATATCGCCGGTAGGAGTACTGGCCGATTGTGACGGGTTGACGGTTTTTTTTGCTGAGCACGCTGCCAGGGCTAACGCGAATGCAAAACAGATATATTTATTCCTCATCATAGATTTTTAGCTGATAAAGCCGTTAGGGGGTATAATTAAAATTGATTTTCTGGTCGGCAATCTGAATAGTAAATGCACCTTCTTCGGTTACCTTTTTGCCATCCGCATTAATAAAGCCGATGTCATCCGGGCTAATATGAAAAGTCACTGTTTTCGTCTCTCCGGCTTTCAGGTTAATTTTGTCGAAAGCCCTGAGGCGTTTAGCGTCAGGGGTGATTAGCGTCGCTACAAGATCACTGGTAAACAACAAGACACTTTCTTTACCTTCAACTTTACCTGTATTGCTTACTTCCACAGTTACCGTTAACGTTTCTCCTTTCTTCAGGGAGGTTGTGCTTAATTTGATTGGACTGTATTTAAACGTGGTGTAACTTAAACCCTGTCCAAAAACATATTGCGGATTATAATCTGCATCGTAATTATACACTCCTTCTGTGGTCGACCTTGACTCTGAAGGTTTATGGTAATAAGTAAATAATGCATTAGGGAACTGCGGATACGTGTAAGGAAGTCTTCCTGAAGGATTAACCGTTCCCAAAAGAACATCTGCAATGGCATCACCGCCAAAACTTCCCGGAAGGTAAGACTGTACTACTGCACTCATTTTGTGCTCAAACTTACTGATCAGCCGCGGCCGGCCTTCGTTGAGTACTAAAATGATCTTCTTACCGGTAGCAGCGAGTTTTTGTGCCAGTTCAGTTTGAAGGTCTGACAAATAAAGATCACTTAAATTTCCAGGTGTTTCCGTGTAAGAATTTTCACCCAGGCACAGAACAATAACATCTGCATCTTTTGCTGCGGTAACGGCTTCATCCAGCTTATCGGCATATTCCTCAAAATACTTACCATCCATTTTATAGCTTACTCCGGGAACATAACTTACATTTTCCTTTCCGGCTTTAAGTTCCAAAGCTTTTAAGATCGTATGATATTTAGTTGCAAACTGTTCCACTTTCTCTCCCTGCCAGGAATAACTCCAGGCACCGTCGAGCGTTCTCATGGAATTGGCATTAGGACCTGTAACCAGGATCTTTACGGATTTACTTAAAGGCAAGGCACTATCATTGTTTTTTAAAAGCGTAATAGACTCTGCTGCGGTCTGGTAAGAGGCCTGCTCGAATTCTTTACTGCCAAATTTAGGGTAGTCTTTAGGATTGGTGGTTGGCTTGTTGAACAGGTTTAATTCATACTTTAGTGTTAAGATCCTTCTTACGGCATCGTCGATGCGTTCCATCTTTACTTTACCTTCTTTAACAAGGGCAATCAGGTCATCGCAAAAAGGCTCATAATTATAAGGCACCATAGACATATCTATACCTGCATTAATGGCAATCCTCACCGCATCTTTATTGTCCTTTGCTACATGGTCCCTTTGATTAAGGTTCTCAATATCGCCCCAATCAGTAACTGCTAAACCTTTAAATCCTAATTCTTCTTTTAAGAGTTTGGTTAAAATATTGTAGTTGGCATGTACCGGTATCCCGTTGATGATACCTGAATTGATCATGATTGTTTTTGCACCTGCATCGATAGCTGCCTTAAACGGAGGGATATGGTATTCCCTTAAAGCCTGATCGGATATAAAAGAAGGTGTTCTGTCTTTTCCTGAAACTGCGGTCTGATAACCCAAAAAATGTTTCACAGAAGAAGCTACATGATAAGGGTTAGCTACATCGTTATTTTCTCCTTCCAAACCTTTTACAGCCTGGGCACCCATCTGGCCAACCAGGTAAGGATCTTCACCAAAACTTTCCCACTGACGGGGGAAGCGTGGGTCAGCACCCAGGTCTAAAAGAGGAGAGAAAGCCCATGGAATGGAACTGGCACGGGTCTCATAAGCAGATATCTCGGCACCCCTTCTCACCAGGCTCCTGTTATAGGTAGCTGCCTGTCCAATTTGCTGTGGAAAAAGTGTAGCTCCGGCGGTATAGGTTTCCCCGTGGATGGCATCGATACCGTACAATACCGGGATGCCATTTTTTGTTTTTTTCATTGCTACCTGCTGGATATTGGTAATGATCGCATACCATTCCTGCGGTGTTCTGGCCCTGTTGTTTGAGGTATTCAACACAGAACCGAGTTTATATTGTACCAAGGCTTTCTCCATTTTTGCTTCATCCAGGGCAAAAGGTTCATCGCTGGCATAACGGCTGGAGCCTTTACCGATCACATCAAGGGTAACCTGTGTCATCTGGCCTACTTTTTCTTCCAGTGTCATTTTTTTAAGGAGGTCTTCTACCTTGGTTTTGGTATCCGTTTGGGCATTTGCGGTGAGATATCCGCAAAATAACAAGAACATTAGTTTGCTTTTAAGAGCCATATTATATTTGGTTTAACACACCAAAGGCTGAATAAACAGCCTTTGGTGTGAATGGTGAACCATAAAAGTAACTATTTTATCGTATTTATATTCGGGTTCCTGTCCAGTTCCGTCTGAGGGATTGGGAAAAGCAATTTAGCAGTAGTCACATTGTAGTTCAATGAATTACCCGCACCATCTTTCTGTGCATTCATCACCGTAATTGCCCTGTTTGTTCTCAAGAGATCAAACCATCTTTGACCTTCAAAAGCCAGTTCCAGCCTGCGTTCTTTTTCAATCGCCAGGCGCATAGAAGCCTGATCCGTTGCCGGCGTTCCTGCTAACTTTACACGGGCCCTGATCTGGTCAACCAAAACCTTTGATTGCGACCATCCAGCTCCGCTCAGTTCATTTAATGCTTCTGCTTTTAAGAGCAGGATATCAGCCAAACGGATGATATAGTTATCACTTTTATCATCTGCCCTGTATTTATTTACAAAAGGATAGTTAGACTTTGTCCAGTAATTATCCGACCAGCCTTCAGTACTTACATCCTTAAATGAAATACTTGCGTTTTTACGGATCAAATCGCCTTCATTGTCGAAAGCGGCTACCAGGTCATTGGTTGGGGTATCAAATCTTTTATAACCTGTTCCCGTAATTACACTTGGCATCCAGTTACCATGCTGTCCGCTGTAACCGTCAAACTGCAGTTCCCAGATAGACTCAGAATTGTTCTTGTTCGCAGCATCAAATAAACCACTGAAATCCGAATACAGGGAATATCCTCCTGCGATCGTTGCGTCGCAATACTGGTTTACCTTTGTCCAGTCTGGCGTAGGTTGTGAAGCATATACTTTAGCAAGGATGGCATTCGCAACCCCTTTGGTAATGATACCTTTTGTGGCGCCTGTAGTACTCGCATTGGCAACCGTAAATTCCAGGTCGGAAATGATCTGTGCGTATACTTCAGCAACTGAAGCTTTAAAAGGCTGTGTTTCTGCAATGCTAGAAGCAGTGGTCAATACCAGCGGTACGGGCCCAAACAACCTTACCAGGTTAAAATACTGGTAAGCGCGTAATCCTCTTGCTTCTGCCAGGATCTGGTTCCTTCTGTTTCCGGCATCCAATGCTGGATCTTTAATATTAGGTACATTGGATAAAACCTCGTTGGCATTTTTAATGTCAACATACAGATCGGTCCAGTCCCGGGTCACATTACCATTGGTAGAGTTCGAAGTAAAGAGATCGATCTGGATATTGGCCTGGTTATCCCCGCCTGCATAACAGTTATCGGCTGCTACATCACCCATGATCTGGTAATCCCAGATATTGTATTCTGTGTACATCCCATCGTACATCCCTTTAATTAATTTCTCTGCAGCTGCGGCGTTTACAAAAGCCTGATCTGCTGTCACCTGGTCGATAGGTGTTTTATTCAGGAAATCTTTTTTACAGCCAGATTGAACTGAAAGGACAAAAGCCCCGGCTGCGATCAGTGAATATATTTTTAAGTTCATTTTGTTCTAAGATTTAAAATCCAACATTAACACCCAGTAAGAAACTTCTTGATTGAGGATAGGTTCCATAGTCAATACCCATGGCAGGGGTATTTGATCCATTCTGACTTACTTCAGGATCAAGTCCGCTATATTTTGTAAAAGTTAAAACGTTATAACCTGTTGCAAAAATAGTCAGCTTATCCATCTTCATTCTTCCCAATACAGCTTTGCCGAAGTTGTATGAAATGGTAGCTGTTTTAAGGCGCAGGTAAGAAGAGTTCTCCACAAATCTGCTTGAAGTCAGTGAGTTTTCTGAAGAAGCAACTGATGCTTTAGGAATATCTGTGATCTGTCCCGGAGTCTCCCATCTGTTTAACACTGCGGTAGATTGATTTTTAGAATCCGTCATGCTTTCCAGGTCGATCTTCGTGGCATTAAACATTTCGCTGCCCTGAACACCCTGGAAAAACAGAGATACTCCCCAGTTGCCATAGGTTAGGTTATTGTTCACACCGTAGGTGAAACTTGGCTGTGCTGAACCGATAAACTGGCGGTCGGCAGGATCTGCTGAACCTGTAACTCCATTACCATTGGTGTCTTTATAGGTCGCGGCACCGGTCTGTGGATTCACACCTGTGAATACGTATCCGTAAAAGCTACCCAGCGGCTTGCCAACTACAACTTTTATTGCATTGTCGCGTTCGTAAATAGAACCAAAATCCAGTGAGCTGGTTGCATTACCTAAGCTGGTCACTTTATTCCTGTTAAGGGAGAAGTTTAAATCTGTTGTCCAGGTAAATTTGTCTTTCTGGAAGTTCTTGGTAGACAATACAAATTCAAAACCTTTGTTCTGCATTGAACCTACGTTCAGTGCCTGCGTGCCTAATCCTGTTGAAGGAGGCAATTGTACATTCACTAAAAGGTCATTCGTTTTTTTGATGTAGGCATCAGCGGTAAACGTTACCCTGTTGTTGAACATCGTTAAATCCACACCTAAATTTGTTTGTGTTGTTTTTTCCCACGACAATTGGTCGTTAGCAGGCTGCGACAAATTATAAGAATTTTGTGCAGTAATTTGGTATAACTTTAAGTAAGAATAGTCTCCGATACCTTCATCGTTACCCACCTTACCCCAGCTACCACGAATTTTTAAATCATTAATCGTTTTACTGTCTTTTAAAAAGTCTTCACTGGACAATCTCCATCCTGCAGAAAGCGAAGGGAAGTAACCAAAGCGGTGACCCGGTGCAAAACGTGAGGATCCATCCGCCCTGAAATTTGAGCTAAACAGGTACTTGCTGTCATAGGCATAGGTAAATCTTGCGAGGTAAGATTGTTTAGACCATTCCGAATGTACAGGAACTGTTAAGGCAATAGAGGGATCAATAGCACCGCCATCGGTATCTATAAAGCGTGATTCAGAGAAATTGGTGTACTTGTATTTTGATTCTTGTATCGTATAACCACCAATTGCACCAAAAACATTTTTACCAACAGTTTTATTGTAGCTCAGGATGTTCTCATTTAACATAATGTGCTGGTCTGTTTTATTGTTATCATATTCACCTCTCTGTGAACGGCCATAAACCGTAGCATATGGATCAAGGAAATAATTGTAATAACCTTTGTTCACATTGGTACTGATGCTTGATCTGAAAGACAGATCATTTGTAATTTTAACTTCACCTGCAAAAGCACCTATAAATTTCATTCCCCTGTTTTCGTTGGTTGATCCAAATGCATTGGCAATTGGGTTATCATATCCCCCGGGTACCGGAGTATACTGACCATTAGGGTCTTTTATCGTTAAGGTAGGAGGGGTAGTTAAGGCACCTAAAATTACACCGCCTTTCGTAATTCCTGCGTTATCCGGTACGTCAACTGAATTATTTGCAGTTATTGCACCGGTAGCGCTAAATTTCAACCATTTGGTAACTGCCTGCGTTCCGCTGAAGTTAGCTGTATATCTGTCCAGTACGGCAGGAGCAACTACACCTTTATCCTGCTGATAGCCGGAAGAGAAATAATACTGACCGCCTTTGGTGCCGCCCGCTATAGACAGCTGGTAGTTGTTTTGTCTTCCTGTTCCGAAGGTTTCATCCTGCCAGTCCATATTCTGGGTGCCGCCAAATGAAGTATAACCTTCTTCTTTCATTAAAGCAATGTATTGTGTACTGTTCAATACATCTTCTTTTTTACGGAAGTTAGAAATTCCGGTAAAAGCATTAAACCCTATTTTAAGTTTACCTGCGGTACCTTTTTTAGTGGTGATTAAAATAACCCCGTTAGCACCACTTGATCCATATATAGCAGCTGCGGAAGCATCTTTTAAGACGGTAAGTGATTCAATATCATTCGGGTTAATAAAACTTGCATCTCTTGAGGTAATCCCATCAATTACATACAAGGGACTATTTGAACCCGTGATAGAAGTATTGCCACGGATGCTGATCGATATATCTGATCCCGGTTTACCCGATTGCGAGGATACCTGCACACCGGCTGCTTTTCCCTGTAATGCCTGTAAAGGATTGGTGATGGGCTGGTTCTGTATATCTTTAGCAGAAACCGAGACTACAGCTGTGGTGAGGTCTTTCTTAACCTGTGTACCATAACCTACAACAATAACCTCATTCAGTTGCTGGTTGTTGTCTGCTAAAACCGCAGGAACATTCTTTCGGTTATTTACTGGTATCTCTATGGTGTTAAATCCAATATAAGAGAAAACCAATGTTGCAGTCCCCGGAGCAGAAAGAATATATGCACCATCGTTATTCGTAACCACGCCCTGGTTAGAACCTTTAACCGTTACCGAAACACCCGGTAAAGGAAGGCCCTTTTGATCTTTTACCTGACCTTTAATGGTGATTCCCTGTGCCATCGCTACAGAGATTCCGCATAAGAGACAAAGCATAAAAAGAGTAAAATTTTTCTTCATGATTTTTGCTTTACGTTTAATTTTTATTGACAACCAAAGTTAAGCTCAAATTAGCCTTTAAAACAAGTTTTTTAATGAATTTATTTTACATAAGTGTCTGATATATAGTTATTTGTGATCAAATCAATACGCTTTACTACCACGATTTTGAATATAGCTTTAATGCTGATTTACAGCACTTAAAGGTACTTTAACAGGATGCTTTACCAGGCTAAACGATACGCTCTGATACCCTTTAAAAATGATTGAAATAAATAGAGAAATTGAGCGTTTTAGGAATGATAAGCTGGGTTAAACCAGCTAAAAGCGTGAAAAATTACTCCAGAACCAACTGGCTCCAGCCATTTTTGTTCGCTTTTTTAAGCATGGCCTTCCGTTCTTCCATCAGTAATTTGATCTTCGATCCGTAGGTCCAGCAGGTACTTTGGCGAATATTCAGTATTTCTGCCAGCTTATGGGAGGAGATTTTTCCTTTGGTAGAATAGATCAGGAAGATCATATAAAAAGCTTTATTAATCGGAATACGGGTATTGTGAAATACGGTATAAGTTGTTACTGATTCCTCATATCCGCATTTGCTGCAGCGTCTGCTGTAAGGGATATGACCATTATAATAGTGTGTGTTTTTACACTTCCGGCAAACATAACCATCTTTCCATTTGAGTTCTGAAAGAAACAGGTTACAGCTATCCTTATCCGGATAGATCCTGCTGAACTCTTCAAAATCGACATCAGCAGACATCACACGATCGCGCGTTACCTTCTCTACATTAAATTGCAGTTCCTGGTTATCCTGCTCCAGTAAAACATTCATCCTGGAAATTTCTTCTGCCTGTTGTTTTAGCTGGTCGTTTGCTTCCTGAAGCTCTGCATTTTTAGCCTCTATGATCAGTGATTTATGGAACACTTCTTTAGTACGCTCTTCTACCTTGGCTTCCAGTTTCAGGTTTAGCGTATCCTTCAGCTTGGCATTTTCAGCCATTTGCCTGATCATCTGCCGCTGCACTTTTTCCTTCTTATGTTTTAAGATACTTACTTTATCGCCTATGGCTAAAGAGAGGAATATCATTTCCAGGACAAAACAGAAACTCAGGCTGTAATAACCCACTACACCAATGCTCAGCCAGGAAAAGCCGATCATGATTAATAATTTCAGGGTAAATCCTGCAAAAAGAAAACTATAGCCAAGCACGAAGAAGCGTGCAGGTTTGTAACCCTTTTTATAAATGTAAATCCCGGTGCCAAAGGCCACCGCAAGGGGGATAAATTCAATGAACTTATAGGTCAGCAGAGAGCGGTCTATGAAAAGGCTGTACAGGAAAATCACCGTTCTTATCCCGATAATATATACAATCAGCTGGTTGAGGCGGGGGGCTTTAGCTTTTACGAATAATAATTCCCGGGTAAACAGTAGTGCAAACACACTGGTTGCATATAGGGCGAAAGCGTAGGCGATCTGGTTCCATTGGGTAGCGGACGACCATAAGTACTGATACGCGATACCATCGGTACTCATCTCAAAAAAACCAACACCCAAATTATACAATACATAATAAAGGTACTGCCTCTGGCGCATGGCAATAAACATGATCAGGTTATAAAAACTGAATACCATGATCATTCCATAAAAGATCCCGAAATAGAAATACTCATCCAGGGCGTAAGAGATGAACCAGTCTACGGTACGGAGTACAATGATCACATCTGCGATCTGGGAAGATTTGAACTTGAAATAATAAACCTGGGTGGCATCATTGTCATTGCGGATATACAACTCGAAATTCTTATGGTGTATTTCCCGGTGTTCAAAATCAAAAGTATCCCCAAATTCTTTTATCTGGTAATGGCCATCCTTTTGCGGAAGATAGGCCGTTACATGATCAATGGTCTGATCGAAAAATTCAAGCAGGTACCTTTTGTCGGCTTTGCTGTTATGTTTTATCTTTATCCTGAACCAATAAGTAGCAGTTAAATCTTTTGTTTGAGGGGTACTTTTTAAATTGGGCTGAAAGCGGTGATCAAATGCAGTACTGCTGATCTCTTTAAAACTTAAATTATTGTTCACATCTTTCAGCGATTCAATTTCACTATAATTGAAAATATGCTGATTTACGCTGTCGTTCACGGAAACGGTTTTTTGTGCAAAAACTACCGGCCCCGTAAAGAGTAAAACCACTAAAATTTGTAAAAAATAAGTGTAGAACCGGTTGAGCATAAAAAATAAAGGATGCAGCTATTTGATTAGGAAATCAAATATAAGATTTGTTTTTCATTGAAACATAATTGTTTGATTACAGTTCCCGACCCCATATCGTGCAACGTTATTGCATATCTCTATATATGATCTATATTTGCAAACGCTCGTCCAAATGAGCAGATCAAACATGGTTATAGATACAATAGTATGGAACCCCAGTGATTCCATTATCGATTTAGGATTTTTTGCACTGCGATATTATTCTTTATGTTTCCTGCTTGCTTTTGTTTTTAGTTATATCGTTGTTAAAAAGCAATTCATAAAATATGGCGTCAATGTAGAACTGATGGATTCTATAACGGTCTATGTAGTATTAGGAACGCTGATCGGCGCACGTTTAGGCCATTGCCTGTTCTATGACTTTGCCTATTATTCCCAACACCCGCTAGAGATTATCCTTCCCTTTACCTTTAGCCCTCATTTTAAGATCACTGGTTTCCAAGGACTGGCAAGTCATGGCGGCGGTATCGGTATCATGATCAGCTTAATCCTTTTTAGCCGTAAATTCAAACTGAAACTATGGTTTCTGCTGGATCAGATCGCACTGGTTGTTCCGTTGGCAGGTACTTTTATCCGGTTGGGAAACCTGATGAACTCAGAAATCATCGGAAAACCTACTGATGTTAGCTGGGCTTTTATCTTTTTAAAAATTGATAACATTCCACGTCATCCGGCGCAACTATATGAAGCTATAGCTTATATCCTGATCTTTACATTCGTCTATTTTTTAATCAGAAAATATCCGAAGGCCCCGGGGTTCTACTTTGGATTGGTTATCTTTCTGATCTTTTGTTTCAGGATGGGGATCGAATCGATCAAAGAAGACCAGTCTGCCTTTGAAGCTGGTATGCTATTAAATATGGGACAAATTCTCAGTATTCCCTTTATCCTTGGCGGGATGCTGATCATGTATTTGAAAAGAGGCGAACCAGAACCAGCAGCGCTGGAAACGGTTAAGCAATAGCCGTTTTTATCTTTGCCTGCGCGTTGAACTTCCAGGTGAGCAGCAGACAGAGCAGAAAGCCGACAAAAGCTAAGGAAGCACCTACATATTCCGGAGAAGTATAACCTAAACCAGCAGCAATAGGCAAACCACCCAGAAAAGCACCTAATGCATTTCCGGTATTTGCACTTGCCTGCATAGCAGAAGAAGCCAGCATTTCTGCTCCTTTAGCAGCGCCGATCATTAGCATCTGCATAGGTGCGATCACAGCAAATGCCAGGCCTCCGGTAACAAAGGTTAATAGTAAAGCAGCAATTTTAAATTGACTGAGCAATGCTACCAGGATCAGGGTAATGATCATGACCAGTAATAAATAAGCGGTAGTTTTAAGCGGGGAAAACCGGTCAGCTAAACGGCCCCCAGTAAAATTTCCCACAGCCATTCCAAGACCCGCAACAACCATAATAGGTGTCATCAGGTTACTGTTAAAATGAGCTACTTCAGTCATCAAAGGGGCGATATAACTGATCCAGGCAAATAAACCACCGGTACCAATAGCAGAAATCCCGATGATGATCCATAGATCGGCTTTTTTAAAAACCTTCAGGCTGTCAGAAAACTTAACTTCAGACTGTGAAGGCAGCGCAGGTAACCAGCGTTTAATACTTGCGGCAGTGATCAGCGCGATCGCAGAAATCACCACAAACGATATGCGCCAGTTAAAATTATGGCCAATAAAAGTGCCCAGTGGAACGCCTATAATATTCGCAATCGTTAAACCGGCAAACATCACCGAAACTGATTTTGCTTCACTGCCCGGATCGGCCAGTTTAGCGGCTACTACTGCACCAATTCCAAAAAATGCGCCATGCGGTAAACCTACCAGGAAACGTGCGACCAGCAAAAGGCCATAAGTTGGGGCAATACTAAACAATATATTTCCACTGGCTACGGTGATCATCAAACCTATTAATACTTTTTTAGGGGGATATTTTCCGAGTACACCCACCATTACCGGGGCACCCACAATAACGCCAAGGGCATAAATTGCAATCAGGTTACCTGCTGCAGGAATACTGATGGCGAGCGATTTAGCTACATCCGGCAACACACCCATCATCATGAATTCTGTCATGCCCAGGGCAATACCCCCAAGGCAGAGTGTGATCAGGCTTGTTTTTGTATTGGAGATCAGTTTCAATAACTTCATATGAGCGCAAATTTAAGGCAAATATAAGATTGTTACTCCTTCTAAAAACGTTTTAGTATCAGATATGATATGGGTATGAAATTTCTTCCAGATCTTCTATTAGCTGTTCCCAGTCTTCCAGGGTGTCAACCAGCGATAAAACCATTTCTTTTGTCAGTGTTTCCTGGTTGTAAATCCTGGTCACCGTATCCAGCGGGATGCCACTTGCGGTATAGTTGCCTTTAAAATAATCAGTTGCCCATAACATATAGGTGGATGGCTGCCCGTCAAAAGGGCTTAATAATTCTGCCGAATGGTCATCGTTAGCTGCAATGATACCTGTTTTCCAATCCTGCCCGGCTGTTTTCCATAAGCAGAAGGTTGTTCCGGCAGAATGTACGGGTTCCCCGAAAATAAACTCATGAAAGCAATTTGGGAGCTGGTCGGTCAATTTAATCTTGTCGTCCTGTTCTGCTTCAGAGAAAAAACCGTTGATTACCGCGCCATCTTTGGTAAAAAGCATCAGCAGCTGATCGCCTTCACCATTGCGCATCTCGAAAAATTCCTCTCCATCAGCCCAGAGACTATTGTAGGAGTGGTACCGGTAAACCCAATCCTGACAAAGTATCGCATCAAGTACGGCCATTGCCTTGCACGTGGCCTGCAATTGAGTGCTATCTGGTAAAAGTTCTGTTTTTTTTGTGGAGATCATATTAAAAATTGGCAATTAGCCATGTATTACTTTTTTACCTTCTACAGAAATGTCTGAACCTTCTGCCAGCATCACCGAGGTAGGTTTCTGCCGGTTTAAAAATTCGAAATTTTGGCCATAAGTTAAGCCGAAATCTACGGCGATCTTAAAATGTTTCACTTTATACTGAGCCCATTTTGGATGCCTTACTTCATATTCATTCGTCTTTGAAGCGCTGTACCTGGCATAGCCCCAATAATGCTCAGTGATAAACTCTGCTTCACTATTTGCAGCAATCTCTGAAAGTCCTTTATTGGCGGTTACCTCGAACGACTGCCATTCGTTTTTACAGCGCCAGCGGTATTCTACTGTTCTTTGTTCCTCCTCCTCTGTCCAGCTGTGTGTCATGGGCATCGTTTCATAATTCTCGTTGTAAATGGTGTTAGCCACTACAGAAAGGGCAAACTTAGGGACAATTTCCTTAATAAATACAACTCCTCTCTTCCAGCTGTCCCCATCTTTATATTTTACATAAAACCGCAGGTTTACTTCCTCAAAATTTGCGTGAAATGGAATACTGAAGCCCAGTAACTTCGTATTTTTAAACAGGAAACCGATCAAACTGACATAACAGTCTCCGTTCCATAGATCGAGCTCTGTCCCTACGGGTAAATAGGGAGTCAAAAGCTCTTTGTCAATAATGTAGTTGGCGAAAGCCAGCTTTCTCCACTCTCCGGTTAAAAAACTCATTTGGTTAAGGTCTAGGTGATTGATCTACCAAAATACTAAACGTAAACGACATGTGCTTTATTCATTCTCAAAAGTGGTCAGTATTAATTCCTCGTCATTGACTAAAATATACCCATAGCCATAACAGTAATGATAAACTTCTCCTTTGGCTCCATGCGCCTGATGGGTGAAAAAATTAAAATCAAATCCAGCTGCACTGAGCATGGCCCGGGACAATTTGGTTACCCCATTTTCACTTAACTTCTTAAGAATGCCGGCATTCCTTTTCAGGATGCTGTTGATTTCTTTTAAAGCGGCATTGTAATTCCTGTTGAGCTCATTGTTATGGTGACTGCGGCAATGATCGTTACAAAATTTCTTATCAGTACGGCCTCTCAATTGAAGCCCACAATTCAGGCAATATTCCATGGTAATAAATTCTTTATCGATTTAAAGTTAACCTTTAGTTATATTTAATTTATAAATAATTTATTTTAAACGATTATAATCGTTTATCTGCCGACTAACAGAGTTCCGGTTTTTCATATTTGGCTAACAAATTTTAATCACATGAATTGAATGATATGGAAAAAATAAGAAACAGTGTCCGTTTAACGGGGTATGCAGGTGCAGAGCCGACAGTAATGAGTTTTGCCGGCGACAAAAAAATGGTGAGGTTAAGCATTGGAGTGCATGCCTTTTATAAGAATAGCCTTGGTGAAGCGGTTGACCAGACGCAATGGTTCAACCTGATTTTTTGGAACCATAAAGTAGACCTGGTAGAAGGGATAGTGAAAAAGGGTACTGCCCTGCGTGTAGAAGGAAGATTAAGTACACAGACCTTTACCGATAAAAACGGAGATCAGCGGTATACGACAGAGATCGTAGTCAATGAGCTGGAAATAGTAGATAAATATGAGTTATAAAAGGTGAGTAACGGCAACAAAAATCCCCATTGTAACCGGCGTGGTTGCCAATGGGGATCTATTGTGATTTATAAATGGAGACTTAAACCAGCATAATAATTCCTGGTTGCGGCCGCATTGAAATACCGGCCTCCAACAGCATTTAAATCATTGCCCAGGCTGTATTTCTGGTTGAGTAAATTATCTACACCTGCATAAATTTCTACAGGAACTTTGCCGAGCTTTATACTTCTGCAGCCAACTTTGCCCGAAACCAGATGATATTTTGGTGCATAAACTGTATTTGCGTCTGTCAGGGGTAATTTAGAAGTGTAATTGTGCTGGGCAAATACATAAAATCCTTTTGGCAATTGAAACTCCAGTCCGGTGACTACGATGGCTTTAGGCACGCCCGTAAGATCGTTACCTGACAGGTTTACGCCGTTACTGAAGTAATCGTCAAATTTAAAATGACTTAATGTATAAGCATTGGTTAGTAACAGTCCCCTGATGAATTGCGCATGGTTCTGACGGATGATCCAGGCAGACAGGGATGTTTCCAGCCCCCACTGTTTAGTGGCGCCCGCATTGACAAAATATTGTGTCTCATCGGGATTCATTCTGCTGACAATGGTGTTTTTCTGGTTAAAATAAAATCCTGTAAGGTCAATAAATACCCGGCTGTCGGCAGTTTTAAACCGTAAACCTGTTTCATAATTCCATCCGGTTTCTGGCTGTAAATTAACGTTGATTACATTATCTGTAGCCCTGATCTCTGCCAGCGTAGGCGGCGAATAACCTCTGCTTACGGATGCCCGTACGGATAAATCAGGAGTGAACAGATAGGAGAGCGCAGCTCTCGGCATAAACTGGGTATCAAAACTTCTGGTCTGTTCAGCAATGACTACAGGGTAAGAACTCTTGTAATGGTATTTATAAAGGTTTCCACTGGCTGATATTTCCAATAGCAGTTTATTAAAAAGATCAACGTTTACATTGGCGAAGCCGAAGTTAGTAGCTGCTTTAAGTTTATCAGAAGATTGTGGTGCTCCAGGAACCCCTTTATTATTATCTGTATTGATGTCGTCAGTTGAAGTAGTACCGCTTTCCACACCCAGGTTAAATTTCCAGTTCACGTCATCAGCTTTTTTTTCATATTCTACATAAGAGCGTAATCCAAGGGTAAACTCCATCCTATGCTCATAATTGGTGATGAAAGGGTTTTTGAAATCGGTATAAGAAGTAAATACCGATAACACATGTTTAAAATTGGGGCTGATCTGCCAGGTATTTGTTAAACCGCCAAAAACCGTTTTGGTATAAATAGCAGCCTGTTGTGTAATGGCACTTGGAATAGCCCCTGTAGCTGATGCAGGTCTGGATAAAGATGGGTCCAGCGCATACTGTGCAGCAGTAAGCCCGCCTGGTGTCTGATAAAATAGATCAGAATAAAATACCAGTGCTTTCAGGCTGGCTGCAGGGTTATAATCCCATTGCTGATCAAGCTGTATGTACTTACGGCTCATGGCACTGTGATCGCGGTAACCATCACTCCTCTGGTACGACTCTGTAAAGTTAAACTGATAGTCTTTCCATCGTTTCCCTAAAACTACATTTTCGCGGAACAACCCAAAAGAACCTCCACTGATATCTGCACCTAATCTGGTACTGTCAGGAGCGAGTTCTGGGGTGTTGATCAGCACCACCCCTCCAGAGTTTGCACCATAGATGCTGCTCTGAGGCCCCTTTAATACTTCCACATTTCCTACTGATGAAATGTCCAGTTCATTCAGATAAGTATCGCCGCTTGCATCTGTAATAGGGAGGTCGTCGAAATATACCTTTACATCCCTTACGCCAAAAGGAGAACGCAAAAGGCTTCCTCTCAGTGATAACCGGTAACTCCCCGGAGAACGTTCTTCCATGCGTACACCCGGTATCGTATTCATCGAAGAAACGAGAGAGCTGTTGGGTTGCAAATCCAGGATAGCCTGGTTTAAAATACCCACAGATCCGGTTGATCGCAGTAAAGGAAGTGAAGAAAAATAGGGCCTGATCACTACTTCATTTAATTTTTTTGTGGTATCCTGGCGAACTTGTGCATATCCGGAACAGGCGGCTATCA
This sequence comes from Pedobacter sp. L105, assembly GCF_009765875.1. Lineage (GTDB taxonomy): Bacteria > Bacteroidota > Bacteroidia > Sphingobacteriales > Sphingobacteriaceae > Pedobacter. The sequence goes on along the minus strand of NZ_LMUP01000004.1, from coordinate 971,982 downwards.
CCAATATTAGGGTAGAAATTTTCTTCATCTATTCCCTTTACTTAAAAGGGTTTTAGTAGCTTCGGCAGGACCGTTAAGGGTTGTTATACCGTAATATTTTTTTGTCATTTGGTGAGGCTGTATTTTTTAACAAGGTAGTAAAAAGGAGATGGGTATAAAATATACTTTATGTAACTTTTAGCACTGCTATTCTCTTTATAGTAAACCTTGGGTGCAGCTTATAAAAAATCCGTTTGGAGAGGCCTGGAGCATACCAGAATAGCTATTAGAATATATTACACTTTATAAAAGAAAGATAGATAAAATCTTATCTTAGTAGGGCTTATAATTAACTGCAGGCTATTTTTTAACTATTATCATCAAAAAAAGCATTTTAACATCGTCTATGGAAGCTACACTAACACAAGAAAGCGTAAAAGGGGCCAAGGCTGCCAAGGGACCGCGTCTGTTGTCTCTTGATTTTTTCAGGGGATTTACGGTTGCCGCTATGATCCTGGTCAATAATCCGGGGAGCTGGAGCCATATTTATGCCCCGCTGGAACATTCTGTATGGAATGGCTGTACACCCACAGATCTGGTTTTTCCATTTTTCTTATTTATGGTAGGCGTGTCTATTGTTTATGCGATGGAAAATAAAAAAAGCGATCCTGCCCTTCACGGTACGCTCATTTTATCTGCCTTACGCAGGATGGTGCTTATATTTCTGGTTGGTATGTGCCTCTCCCTGATTTCACACTTTGATTTTGTTCACCTGAGAATCCCGGGGGTGTTGTCGCGCATTGCCATTGTATTTGGTATCAGTGCTATAATTTATATCAAAACAACCACAAGAACACAGGTATACCTTATCCTGATTTTACTGATTGGATATTATATATTAATGAACTTTGTACCGGTACCCGGTTTTGGCCGGCCTAACCTGGATCCGGAGACTAACCTGGGTGCCTGGCTGGACAGACTTGTATTTACAGAGAACCATTTATGGAGAAGCTCCAAAACATGGGATCCTGAAGGTTTGTTAGGTACACTACCGGCTGTTGGAACTTGTTTATTGGGTATCCTGACAGGTACCTGGTTAAAAATGGGTAAACTAAAGACCCGCAAAGACCTGACGATGTTATTAAGTACTGGTGTTGTGCTGATCATTTTGGCCCAGATATGGAACATTTTCTTTCCTATTAACAAAGCATTATGGTCCAGTTCTTTTGTGCTGTTAACAGCAGGTCTGGCGATCATCATTCTTTCATTATCCTATTGGATCATCGATATTAAAGGATACCATCGTCTTATTCCACCATTTATCGCTTTTGGACGTAACGCCATCACTGCCTATGTAATTGCTGGTGTGCTGCCTACAGTATTGTCATTGATTCCGGCAACGGTAAACGGTCAGCGTTCCAATATCTGGGCTTATGTAAATGAAGCGCTACTGGTTCCGCATTTATCTCCAAACAATGCTTCCCTTGCTTCGGCCATACTTATTGTGCTGCTTATTTTTATTCCTATCTGGTGGATGTACAAGAAAAAAATCATTGTTAAAATATGAAGGCCTGTAAAATGAAACGTTTAGTAGCTTTACTCAGTCTGGTCTTTCTGTATATTAACACTGCTTCTGCTCAGCTGGCAATTATTCCACAGCCCCTTCATGTCACTGCTGCCAAAGGTGCTTTTGTACTAAAAGGTCAGGGCGTGATCGGTGTCGATCAGGAAAGTGAAGCTGTTGGAAGATATCTTCAGCGCTATTTGCTGGATACCTATGCCCTGGTTTTTAAAGTGAATGTCTACCAGCATATTCCCTTGCATACAGCGATTAAATTGATCAGTAATAAAAGTTCAGCAGAAGGCGCTTATACCTTGTCGGTAAATTCTGGTGGAATTACTATTGGTGGTAATGGAGCCGGGGTATTTTACGGTGTCCAGTCACTTTTGCAATTGATGCCGCAGGGCAGGGGTATGCTCTTTCGGGTTCCAGCCTGTACCGTAGAGGACCAGCCAAGGTTCAACTGGCGCGGACTAAGCCTCGATGTGAGCCGGCATTTTTTTACGGTCGCTGAAGTAGAAAAATATATCGACGTGATGGCGCATTACAAACTGAATGTTTTTCACTGGCATTTAACAGATGATGAAGGCTGGCGTATTCAAATCGATAAATATCCAAAACTGACGGAAGTAGGATCTAAAATCAGTTACTGGGCAAAACAAGGGAAATTCAGGAAGCTGGATAACCTGGTTGATGACGGCAGGGATGGTTTTTATACCAAGGCAGATATCCGTGAGGTGATCAAATATGCCAAAGACCGTTACATCACTATACTGCCGGAGATCGAAATGCCGGGACATAGTGAAGCAGCTATATTTGCTTATCCGGAGTTGGGCTGCCAGGATTCTACAGGTGCAAAAAACCGGGTAAGGATGTATGATCCCAGTGAACATACTTTCCAGTTTCTGGAAGATGTACTCTCAGAAGTAATAGAACTTTTTCCAAATGACTATATCCATATTGGAGGAGACGAAGCTGAAATGGACGACTGGCTGCATAGCCCTACTGCTGTAGCACTGATGAAAAAAGAACACCTTAAAAACGTAAGGGAAATTCAAAGTTATTTTATCAAAAGAATTGAAAAATTCCTGCTTTCCAAAAACAAAAAGCTGGTAGGATGGGACGAAATCCTGGAAGGGGGATTGGCAGAATCTGCAACAGTGATGAGCTGGCGTGGTGAAGAAGGAGGATTGGCGGCTGCAAGAATGCATCACCCTGTGGTGATGACCCCATTGCCTTATATGTACTTTGATGCGCCGCAGGCTAAAGTAGCTACGGAACCTATAGGCTGGAACCCGCCGGTATACTGGCAGATGGTTTACCAGTACGAACCGGTCTCTGCATCGCTTGCCGCCAATGAAACCAGTTATATTCTGGGGGCGCAAGGTAATATCTGGACAGAAAAAGTTCCTAATTTACAGCATCTGGAATATATGGTTTATCCCAGGGCACTGGCCGTTGCAGAACTCACCTGGACAGCAAAGGAAAATAAGAATATCGACAGGTTTGAACAGAGTATGTACGGGCAGTATAACTTTTTTAAACTCTGGAACCTAAATGCCCGGCTGCCAAACGTACAGGGAATGGAAGATCTGGTAACTAATAAAGATAACATTGGGATCGTTTTAAAGCATCCTCTAAAAGATGCCCGTATACAATATACACTGGACGGTACGCGGCCAGATACGAAGATGGCCTCAAAGCCTTTCCCTCTTGTTATACAAGCTGCGGTAAAAGATAGTCTCCTGATCTCTGCTGATGTAAGCCTGCAAGGTACAGAACAGCATATATTCCAAACGGCCCTGGTTAAACAGGTAACGGTTAATCCTTCTACTGTTGAAGCGGCCGGCTTAAAACCAGGCTTAAATCTTACGGAAGAAAAAGCCATGCTGGGTAATCCGGCTAAAGGAATCAAAGCAGTCAGTGCAGGCACATACCTTAACGGTTACCTTAAGATCAGTACGGAAGGGGACTACAGGATTTCCACCGATTTTGAAATCAGCCCTGCAGTTGATCTGGATAAGCAGGTGATCATCAGCCAGAATAAAAATAAATATGTAGCGCCCCAGTCGGCACTTTTACACCTGAAGATTGGATATTATCAGCTGCGTGGATATTATCCGGTTAATGACAAAAATAAAGGACAAACCTTACTGGTTATCAAAAACGCGGAGGGAAAACTATTGGATACTGCGGTGAGTTTGTTTCATTAACACAAGAACATAAAAAAAACCGCCTCATTTATACATGAGGCGGTTCATCTTGATCAGATCAATCAGGTGGATTAACCTAATCTTGCCTGTAAGTTTTCGTCAATTGCTGCCAAAAACTCTTCAGTGTATAAGTAATCTTTACCATGTTCCACTTTATTGCCGTGGATACAAACTGCAAGATCTTTAGTCATTTTTCCGCTTTCAACAGTTTCGATACAAACCTGCTCTAAAGTATGGCAGAAATTGATCAGCTCCTGGTTGTTGTCTAAAACACCACGGAATTCTAATCCTCTTGTCCATGCAAAGATAGATGCGATAGGGTTAGTAGAAGTTGGTTTTCCAGCCTGGTGATCACGGTAGTGACGTGTAACGGTACCATGTGCAGCTTCAGCTTCCATAGTTTTTCCGTCTGGTGTAATCAGCACTGAGGTCATCAATCCTAATGAACCAAAACCTTGTGCAACAGTATCAGACTGTACATCACCATCATAGTTTTTACAAGCCCACACAAAATTACCATTCCATTTCAACGCAGAAGCAACCATGTCATCGATCAAACGGTGCTCATAAGTGATACCTGCTTCTTTGAATTTAGCTACGAAATCATTTTCATAGATCTCCTGGAAGATATCTTTGAAACGACCATCGTATTTTTTAAGGATGGTGTTTTTTGTAGACAAGTATAAAGGCCATTTTTTGTTCAATGCCTGGTTAAAACAAGCATGTGCAAAACCACGGATACTTTCGTCAGTGTTGTACATTGCTAAAGCAACGCCATCACCCTGGAAGTTATATACATCAAAAGACTGAACTTCACTTCCATCTTCAGGAGTGAATGAAATAGTCAGTTTACCTTTTCCTTTAGTTACGAAATCCGTAGCACGGTACTGATCGCCAAAAGCATGACGGCCGATACATATTGGAGCAGTCCAGTTTGGTACCAAACGGGGAACATTGCCCATTACAATTGGCTCACGGAAAACAGTCCCATCAAGGATATTACGGATGGTTCCGTTTGGTGATCTCCACATTTGTTTCAAACCAAACTCTTTTACGCGTTCTTCATCAGGAGTGATGGTAGCGCATTTGATACCTACACCATATTTTTTGATGGCTTCAGCAGAATCTATAGTTACCTGGTCGTTAGTTTCATCACGATATTCTATACCAAGATCATAATATTTAATATCAAGATCAAGGTAAGGTAAAATCAGTTTATCCTTAATGAATTTCCAGATGATGCGGGTCATTTCATCACCATCTAACTCTACAACTGGCTGGGCTACTTTAATTTTTTGTACAGACATATTATGAATTCAATTTTTACTTATTAAAAAAACAAATATATAAAATTTGGCTTTACCGCCTCATTTTCGCGTAAATTACAAAAACAAATAAAGATTAAGTAACGTTATACTGACATAAAACATAAGGTCATGAGTACGAACGAAAATAATACAGGCGAAGATAAGAGGGCAACAGATAAAATCCACGGTACAAACCTTGGAGAAACCAAAGATTTCAACGATCTGACCTTCAATAAAGACAAAGATAGTTACGAGCTGGATGTAAAAGGTAAGGACAAGGATTATGATCATCCGCTTCCTTACGAAACTACAGCTGCAGATGGCGGTGACGATAATTCTGATTATGATGAAGCCAATCCTTATATAGGTGATGAGTATGCCAATAAAAAAGATAAGGCTGATGCCGATCTTGATGATCTGGGCATGCATGTTGACGATGGAGAAATTGTAGAGCTGGATGCCGAAGATGAATTTTTATCGAGGACACCAGAAGATGAACGTACTGATCTCGATGAAGAAGGTTATCCAATCAACGACAGCCCCAAGGCTTAAGGCAACAGATCCAGGTTGAAGCGTTTACGGAGATCTTCCAGCTTAGGGTTTTTTTCTACAAGGTAATGGTATCTTTCAATACTGGTATACAACCGGTTTTCAATTTTATTTTCCACCTTCCTGGTTACAATCCCTACGTCAAAATTTTTCAGCCTGGTTCTTAAAAAGTTAAGAAACTCTACCTGTTCATTTTGCAGGATACTTTCCTGAGCCAGGTTAGTGATCAGTACCGTAATCTCAGTCGGTTTGGTGAGCTCAGGCTCATTGGTGGTCAGGATGGTATATAAATTGATCTTATTCTCCTCTTTGGTCTTTTGTATATACTCTTTCCACAAGACCATCAGTTCATCATGGGTAAAAGGTTCTTTGTCCTCTCCAAACACATACTTAGGTTCTTTATCGTCAATTCCGCCTTCGGCATTCAATGGTCCGGTGAGTGATGGAATGGATGTTCCGCCCGTGATTGTACCGGGAGTAGAAGGTTTTAGTACAATCTTATTGGCAGAACTTAAATTCGGAGTAGCCACAATACGATCGTTATTTGTAACGGGGATTTGCGGCAGGGTGATGGTCTTAGGCAGATCTGTTAGCGAAATATCCGGGATCGTGATCACTGGTGTGACAACCCTTGCAGCTGTCTGGACAAAACCTGATGATGGCGGTGGTAAGGGTTCCGGTCTGTCGGCTGCAGGTGCCTCTTCAGTTTTTACACTAGTTTTTTTTTTAGTCTGATCTGTGTCAGTTGCTGGTGTAGAAGCTATATGGGGTAATTGTGCGAGTTGCAGTACCGATGGGATATGGCACATTTTGATGAGCGCCAGCTCTACCTGTAAGCGCTGGTTTTTACTGTTTTTATAAGTGAGGTCACACTGATTGGCTAAATTCAACGCGGTGAGGATAAAAGATACATCCGTTTCCCTGCTTTGTGCAATATACTTTTGTTTGATGTTCTCACTTACTTCCAGCAGTTTCACCGTTTGGGGATCTTTACCTACCAGTAAATTTCTGAGGTGACTCGCCAGGCCATTGATGAAATTATTTCCGTCAAAACCATTATTCAGGATTTCGTCAAACAAAACCAAGGCCTGACTCACATCAGCACTGGTCAGGTATTGTGTTAACCTGAAATAATAATCGTAATCCAGGATATTCAGGTTATCTATAACAGACTTGTAGGTCAGGTTCTTATTGGTATAACTGACAATCTGGTCGAACATAGATAATGCATCGCGCAAACCTCCATCAGCCTTTTGGGCAATAATATGCAGTCCGTCGGCCTCCACATTGATATTTTCGCGGATAGCGATTTTATTCAGGAGCCCTGAAATATCCTCTACCTGTATCCTGTTAAAATCAAAGATCTGACAGCGGGAAAGGATAGTGGGTAATATCTTATGTTTTTCTGTCGTGGCCAGAATAAATATCGCATAAGATGGCGGTTCTTCCAGTGTTTTCAGGAATGCATTAAAAGCATTTGCAGAAAGCATGTGCACCTCGTCAATGATATAGATTTTATACTTTCCGGCCTGTGGCGGGATACGCACTTGTTCAATCAGGCTGCGGATATCATCCACTGAATTGTTTGAAGCTGCATCCAGTTCATGAAAATTGAAGGAATGCCCTGTTTGGAAAGAAACACAGGATTCGCAAACTCCGCAGGCTTCAATTTCATTCGTCAGATTGGTGCAGTTGATAGTTTTTGCCAGGATCCGCGCACAGGTAGTCTTTCCTACTCCTCTCGGACCGCAAAAAAGGAAAGCTTGCGCCAGCTGATTGTTCTTAATCGCATTTTTTAAAGTCCCCGTAATGTGCTGTTGCCCCACAACGGTTTCAAACGCTGCTGGACGGTACTTACGGGCGGAGACAATAAAATTTTCCATTACAATGCGAAATTATAAAATTTTTACGGAGCAGAGGGATTTGTGGGAAAATAATATGTTTGATATAAAAAGTTATATTAAAGGACGAACGATGGACTATTTGTTATGTGTATGATTATGTTTACTATAGTTACGCCAGTTGTTTTATTGATAAATTTAATATTTCTGAAGGTTAAAATCGTTCCAATAGATAAATTTATCTAAATAATTCATACTTTCGAAGCTCACGCTCTAATCAAATATTCATTCATGAAACGCTTTCTCGTGTTTTTATTGTTATCGGCTCCCGTATTGGCTGTCGCTCAGTCAAACTATATCAAAGGATATATCGTAACATCTTCTAAAGATACCTTAAAAGGATACATTGATTATAAGGAACGGGGAGTTAATCCCGTTTCATTTAGTTTTAAATCCGATCTGAAAGATAAACCCAGGGTCGTTGAATTAAAGGATTGTTCTGCATTTGCTATTGGCGATATCGATGCATACGAGAAATACACAGTAGACATCAGTATGAGTACTACAGATATTTCAAACCTGTCAACTGGTCTGGATTCAAGTTCCAGGAAGGACATTGTATTTTTAAAGGTACTGCAGAAAGGCCAAAATGTAAGTCTGTTCTCTTACAGGGATCATCTGAAAACAAGGTATTATCTGAAAGATAGAGAAGATGCTGTGCCCTATGAACTAAGCAGGCAGGTTTTTTATGACCGTGAACATGCGGGTGTTATTGTGACGACTGATAAATACAAGAGGCAAATATTGATGGTGCTAAGAAAGTTTAACATCAATTCATTACCTGTTGAAAGAAAATTGGAATCCTTGAATTACAGGGATAATGATTTAAGTGATATTGTAGCGCTAATTAACCACAAAAAGGCAGTTCAGTCGAAATATTCAAAGGCCCGCTTCTTTGCCGGAGCAGGATTAAGTATAAACAAGACAAAGTACACCGGGCAAAATGATCTTGCCGGCCCGGGAGCGACTAACAAAAAGTCTTATTCCCCAATTTTAACAGGCGGTATAGATCTGTTTGGGAACCCAGCTATTGGAAAACTGATTCTAAGATTGCAGGTGTCCCTTCAAATGGCCAAAAGCGAAGTATCTGCAACAACAACCCATACTGATAAACCATTTGTAGACGCTTCTTTTACTCAATATCTTGCTACATTTTCTCCCCAAATCATCTACAATATTTATAATACCAACTCCCTTAAATTCTTTATTGGTGGGGGATTTGATTTGAATTTACCAAGTTATAGCAAGAATGAATATTTTAGTCTTACTTCTTTTGGACAAAAAAATTACAGGGATGATTACGAGACCTTTTCTTCTTTAAACTTGTCTATTCCATTCTCCGCCGGTGTAGTGCTCCATAAAAATGTTGAACTGTCAATTGGATATACGGTTCCTTTTAATATTACGAATAATGGCAATAGCTATGAAATTCAAATGCAAAAGTATAAAGTTGGGGTAAGTTATCTTTTTGGTAAGCATTAAGATATTTTAATTAATTCAGAATTGGGATTGTTTTAATTTACTTTGCATGATCTTATTCGCGGTGAATAAGATCATGCAATCTTAAATACCTATCCTATCAATATACCCAATGAAAAAAATCAGTATCCTATTCTTCTTAATCTCCATAACAACGGTAGTTCGGTCTCAATCTATCAGTCAAACCTTAAAAGCACTGGATTTGCCTTATTATAAATTCAATGAGAAACCTGCTGCCGGTCAGATAGGGATGCGCAGAAACAGCTATGATGCAATTCCTGTACCTTTAGAAAATAACAACTTATTTGCCGCTGCCTATTTATACTATGATGATTTGAATGAACTGAGCAGGGTAAGTTATGAGATGAAAAAGAATAAGACGAAGAAAAACGGGCCTGATATCATCAAATTATTAAGGGAAAACTTTGGTACAGAGGTTAAAGCAGTAGTAGATGATCATGTGCTTTCCACAACTTATTACTTTGTAAACGATAATGAAAAGGCCACATTCAGATTTTCTTCCGGTATAATGGGATCCAGTTTGGATGTGACGGAATTGAATAATTATAAACTCAAAGAGGTGTATAGTGAATCTAAGAAAACTACAACCATCTCTCCCTTTAATCTGGATGACCAGGTTGTCAGCAATAATAACCTTTCCTATACTATTGATTTTTCAGGAATTATTGAATCCAAAAGTATATTGATCAGTATCAGGTCACATGGCAAAGAATTGAAATATATGAAATCTATTGAGATCACTTTGGAAGATGGAACTGTTACAACCATAGACCTGTCTGCCCAAAATGAGATCTTGAAATCAGTTCGTGTACCGTTGATCATTGAAGTAGGCGTAGCTAATCTTAGTGAAACTTTGTGCAAGGCAATTCTTGAAAGTAAAGTAGTGAAGATAAAAATCACAGGGGAAAAAATAACGGGTGATGTTATCCTGACCCCATCTATGAAAAAAGGACTGGAATTGGTTTATCACAGGATTTATAAGTAACGGTTATCATCATATTAGCACTGGTTAACTATTATGTTACGTGTTGAGCTGGATACGCGAGTTAATTTTTGGTAAATTGTAAAACTAAATATAAACCAATGATGAAACTCAGACATTTAATCAGCAGTGTGATACTGCTGACCGCACTCTTATTCAGTATAACAGTGCAGGCGCAGAAAAGAAAAGTACTTGTTTTTTCAAAAACATCAGGATTCCATCACAAATCCATTCCTGAAGGAATTGCTGCCATTCAGAAACTGGGTGTAGAAAATAACTTTGGCGTAGACAGCACTACAGATTCAACACAGTTTACAACGGCAAATCTGAAACAGTATGCTGCTGTCATCTTTTTAAGCACCACAGGGAATGTGCTAAGTGACGAAGAGCAAAGCGCTTTTGAACATTATATCCAATCAGGGAAGGGTTTTGTGGGGGTGCATGCAGCGGCAGATACAGAATATGGCTGGCCATGGTACGGCAAACTGGTCGGTGCCTATTTCTTAAAACACCCGGAGCAGCAAATGGCTACGCTAAACATCATCGACCGCAAAAGCATTGCAACGAAACATTTGCCTGAAACTTGGGCAAGAAAAGATGAATGGTACAACTATAAAGACATCAGTCCGGATATCAAAGTGCTGATTGAACTGGATGAAAGCACTTATAAAGGTGGCCTGAATGGGGCACACCATCCCATCGCCTGGTACCATGATTATGATGGGGGAAGGTCATTCTACACAGGTTTGGGGCATGTGGAAGAGTCTTATTCAGATCCGCTGTTCCTCAAACACTTACTGGGAGGGATACAATACGCGATGGGTCAAAAGCGAATGGAATAAAAAGCATACAATAATTGGCCGAAGGGTTTGATTTATAGAAATTTATTCCTAAGTTTGCGTCCCCATAGTGATATGGGATTTAACATAAAATAATCATAACAATGAATCAGTACGAAACTGTTATCGTTCTAACCCCGTTGTTGTCAGAAGAAATTGCAAAAGAAGCATTAGCGAAATTTAGCAAAATCATCACTGACAGCGGTGCCGAAATTGTTCAAGAGGACAATTGGGGTTTGAGAAAATTAGCGTATCCGATTGAAAAAAAAGCAAGCGGATTTTTCCACCTTACAGAGTACAAATCTTCAGGTGAATTAATTAACAAATTGGAATTAGAACTAAAACGCGATGAGCGTGTTCTACGTTTCCTGACCATTAGATTAGACCGTCACGCGGTTGCATATAATGAGAAGAAACGCAGTGGTGCTTTTAACAAAAAACCTAAGAAAGAGGAGGCTGCAGCATAATGGCTAAAGATCAGATACAATATGTTACCGCTCCAAAAGTGGACGATAACAGAAAAAAATATTGCCGTTTCAAAAAGAATGGTATTAAATATATCGATTATAAAGACGCAAACTTTTTGTTAAAATTCATCAATGATCAAGGTAAAATCTTACCTCGCCGTTTAACCGGTACATCATTGAAATTTCAACGTAAAGTGGCTCAAGCGGTAAAACGTTCACGCCACATTGGTTTGTTACCTTTCGTTGCTGACCAATTAAAATAGGAGCTGAGACATGGAAATTATATTAAAACAGGACATCAAATCTCTTGGAGAGAAAGATGATATTGTAAACGTAAAGCCAGGTTACGGCCGTAACTACCTGATCCCACAAGGATTTGGTGCTTTAGCTACTTCTTCTGCTAAAAAAGTATTAGCAGAAAACCTGAAACAAGCAGCGTTCAAACAAGATAAAATTAAAAAAGATGCTGAAGGTATCGCTACACGTTTAACTGATGTTAAACTGACTATCGGTGCTAAAGCTGGTGAAACTGGTAAAATCTTTGGTGCAGTAAACACCATTATGATTGCTGATGCATTAAAACAACAAGGTTTTGATGTTGACCGTCGCCGTATCACTTTCGAAACTGAGCCTAAATTTGTTGGTGAATATGTAGCCAACTTAAACTTACACAAAGAAGTGAAAGTTAAAGTTCCTTTCGAAGTTGTAGCTGAGTAAGCTCATCTTTAACGATAAAAAAAAGCGTTCCTTGTTAAAGGGAACGCTTTTTTTATGTGCAGGAAAAAAGAAACTTAAATAATTCTTCTTCTTTTGGTCCTGTTTTCATCAATGATCTTTCTGATCTCTTTGATATCACCCTTGGAGAAACCGTGAACTTCTATTCTGTTACCTGCTACAAAAAGTCGCAGTGTAGCAAAACCTATCATTGGAGATTCTACTTCAATCGAAGTAATATCTTCATAGTTGATATACTTGGAATCACCGCTAAACAGGCCAGGAGTTTTTATTTCAATGCTGTTCTCTTCTAAAGTGATTTCCGTTGGGAAAACCTTGTTTCCTTCTGATAGTCTTGATGCTGTAAACTTCATTTTTATGATCTGATATAACCTGATGCAAATCTAGTTATTAAGCAGAATGTTTTTGCTTTTCAATCGCATTTAATAATTTCTCATAAGGCGCATTGAATTTTGCTATCCCTTCATCTTCCAGTTGCTGTGTGTACTTTGCCAGGTCAATTTCCGCATGGTGTAATTGTGCCAGTACAGATGTAGCACCTTCCAGGTCAATTTCCAGCCTGCTTTCAGGATCTCCATGATCGCGGTAGGCATCCAGTGTTTCCATAGGAATAGTATCTACGGTATCCGGACCAATTAAGGCCTCCACATATTTAGTATCTTTAAATGCAGGGTCTTTACTGCTGGTACTTGCCCAAAGCAAACGTTGTGGTCTTGCTCCTTTAGCTGCCAGTTTTTCCCAGCGTTCACCGCTGAATACTTCTTTATAGATTTCGTAGGCTTTCTTTGCAGAAGCAATAGCCACTTCACCTTTTAGTTCACCCAGATTTTTTTCCTGTAATATTGGATCAAGCAGTACATCGATACGGCTTAAAAAGAAACTGGCAACAGAAGAGATCTCATTGATGCTTTCGCCTTTTGCAGAGCGTTCTTCCAAACCTTCAATATAAGCTTCAGCAACTTTTCTGTAACGCTCTAATCCAAATAACAAAGTCACGTTGATATTCAATCCTTCGGAAATTGTTTTTTTGATGGCGGCCAATCCTGGTTGTGTACCAGGGATCTTGATCATTACATTTTTACGGTCTACCTCTTTCCAGAGTTCAAGCGCCTGTTTGATCGTTCCTTCGGTGTCCAGTGCCAGCAGAGGAGAAACTTCCAGACTTACATATCCGTCGGCGCCTCTAACTTCTTCATTGTACACAGGCAACAACAAATCAGCTGCCTGCTGTATGTCTTTCACAGCCATGCGATAAAAAATCACATCGTTACTCAGGTTTTCTTTGGCTAATTCTGTAATATCGGCATCATAGTCGCAGCTGCTGCTGATGGCTTTCTCAAAGATAGCCGGATTAGAAGTTAATCCCCTTACGCCATCTACTTCGATCAGTTGTTTTAATTTACCAGATTTAATGATTTCGCGATCAATAAAATCGAGCCAAATGCTCTGACCATAATCGTGTATTTTTTTTACTTTACTAGTTTCCATGTTAAAATCTTTACCCCTGTAACAAATGGCCTGCTTTAATGTTTAAGTTGCTTTAAATATATGCACTGGCATGACAAATCTGTACTTTTTGCTAACTTTGGGCAATGGCAAAAAAGCGCGCTTCCAGTACTAAATCAAGTAAATTCAGTCTTCAAAAACTAAAAGTCCTCCTGGCAAAGATTATGTTAGGCTTTATTCTTATTACCGTTTTTTGGGTAGTTGCGCTTCGTTACATCAATCCGCCTTTTACCTTACTGATGGTATTGCGGGATATTGAACGGAAAACGGATGGTAAAGACTTTAAGATCGACAAGAAATGGGTGAAATATAATGATATGTCGCCTTATATGGGACGTGCTGCCATAGCTGGTGAAGACCAGAAGTTTATGCACCATTACGGCTTTGACCTGACGGCTATCAATAGGGCTTATCATGCCAATAAAGCCGATTCTACTAAAGTTAAGGGAGGAAGTACCATATCGCAGCAGACTGCAAAGAATGTATTTTTATGGCCTGGCCGCTCGTGGATCAGAAAGGGTTTTGAAGCCTACTTCACCGTGCTGATCGAGATTTTCTGGAGTAAAAAGCGCATTTTAGAAGTATACCTGAACGTGATTGAAATGGGAGATGGGATCTATGGCGCTGAAGCAGCTTCACAAAGTTATTATGGCAAATCCTGCAGGAACCTTAGCCGCACTGAAGCGGCGATGATTGCTGCCTGTTTTCCTAATCCTATCCGGTGGACGCCTAAACGTCCTACCCGGTTTATCAACCACAGGCATTTCCTGATCATGCGTAATATCAGGATACTGGGGCCAATAAAGTTTTAAAGCAGTTCTGCGAAAACCTTATTGTGCCAGCTGTCTTTGAAAGGCACTTCCCATTTCGTTTCAAATTCGGCAAGTGTTTGTACCATATTGTTAAAAACGATGGATTCAGGGGTGATTTTTTTAATACTGATCAGTGTTTCAAAATCCTCCTTGTTTACCACTACCACTTTATCATTAACTTTGTAGGCCATGTTGAAACGGTTAAACAGATCCACACCATATTCCAGTTCCAAACCTTTAACCACTCTTACAGATGCATCGATAGAACAACCTGTAGCGCCGGCTGTAGCTTCATCTACTACAAATACAATGAAATAACGATATAAGATATCGGCTTTAGCCTGTAACTGATGGCCATGGGCTTTCCACTGAGAAGTGAAAGCGTTCAAGTCCTGCTGAATTGCACTGATCTCCTGATCGGTGAATTCACGGTCGCTCTGGTAGATCCAAACTTTAGATTGTGGAGAAAAACTCATACACAAATTTAACATTTTATTTAAATTCAACTCGTAAAATATCCAGCCTGATGAAAAAGTTTACAATCCTCTTGAAAATGGGGAAATATGTCCTTCCCTGCCTCATTTTCCTATCCTCCTCCTCCTATGGACCAACAGAGGAAGAGGCCGGATATGTACAGCAAAAGTTAACGGAACACTATAATGAGGAGTCTGGGATAAAGAATGTTAAGAAGTATGAACTGCATATTACTAACACCGGGTTCTGCCGGTACAAGCGCTTTTTTAACAATGGGAAAGTAGAGTATTTCTCCTGTAACCTGGTGAAATATAAAGCCCTGGATTATTTAGGCACCGTGCAGTCGGGCACTTTGCTGCTGCGGACCAAAGGAGATGATGTGATCGTACAAACCTATAACGACAGCAGGGGAGGAGATATTGACAGTATGGCTACTTCCATAGCCATACCGCTTAAGAATATTCAGGCTGAAGATTTGAATGACCTGGAAGAGAAGCTGGAGCAGATGAGCGTGAAACTCCATCAACAGTAAATACCGGTGTTTCTGCATGCCTTGAAGCAATAATAATCATGGTCTCCTGCGCATGCTGATTAAACATATACTCAACTACTTCAGGATCGTTATTGTCTTTTGATAAATGGGCTAATAACAAATGGCTTAAATTAGCCGGACGGAAGTTGATCAGTAAGTCCAGCGCCTGTTTATTGCTTAGGTGACCCATGCCGCCACTGATCCTTGTTTTCAAATAATAAGGATATTTCCCGGTGCGTAACAGTTCTTCATCGTAATTCGCTTCCAGAAATGCTGCGTTGCATTGCTGAAAATGCAGGCTAAGCTGATCGCAAACAATCCCCAGATCTGTAAATACACCAACTTTAATCTCTCCGCAGGAAACCAGGAAACTATGCGGTTCTGCTGCATCGTGAATTTTTGGAAAGCAGGTAATCTGGAGTGAACCGATCTGTACGGTTTCATGACTGGTAAAAGGACGTACCAGTTCTTCCGGTAAAGTTAGCCGGCAGTTGTTCATGGTGTCTGGCGTAATATAAACCGGAATAAGGTATTTCTTCGCCATTACTTTTAAGCCGCGGATATGATCGCCATGTTCATGGGAGATAAAGATCGCTTTTACTTTGCCCATAGACAAGCCGAGACGCGTCATCCTGATTTCTGTCTCCTTGCAGGAAATACCTGCATCTACCAGTATCGCTTCGTCTGCATTACCCACATAATAACAATTGCCATTACTGCCGGAATTTAAAGACGTAATAAAAAGAGGATTACAACCCATTTGCTCTTGCGGTAATTTCAGCAATATCTAACACTTGTACATTCTGGTTCTGGTCTTTCATTTTCACCCCATCGCTCAGCATCGTCATACAGAAAGGACAACCTGCAGCAATGATATTAGGATTCGTTTCCAGGGCTTCTTCAATTCTTTCGATATTGATATCCTTGTTCCCTTTTTCCGGTTCCTTAAACATCTGCGCACCACCAGCACCACAGCAAAGCCCGTTAGACTTGCAGCGTTTCATTTCTACCAATTGTGCGTCCAGTACTTCTAAAGCTTTCCTGGGAGCTTCATATACGCCATTACCGCGACCTAAATAACATGGGTCATGGTAAGTGATCTTTTTGCCTTTAAAACTTTCTCCGCCTTCGGCTTTCAGTTTTCCGTCATTGATCAGGTCCTGGATCAGCTGGGTATGGTGGATTACTTCGTAATTACCGCCTAATCCCGGATATTCATTTTTGATGGTATTGAAACAATGCGGACAGCCCGTTACAATCTTTTTAATGTTGTATCCGTTCAGCACTTCTATATTCGTCATGGCCTGCATCTGGAACAGAAATTCGTTACCCGCACGTTTTGCAGGATCTCCAGTACAGCTTTCTTCAGTTCCCAGCACTGCATATTTGATACCCACATGGTGCAGGATCTTGCAGATGTCGCGGGTTGTTTTTTGTGCACGTTCATCATAACTTCCCGCACAGCCTACCCAGAATAGGATTTCAGGTTCTTCGCCCCTGGCAATCATTTCTGCCATGGTAGGCACTTCTATATTTAGTTTCTCGCTCATTATTCAGCTTGATAATAAAAATTAATTTTCTTTAGCCCAGTTTAACCTGTCCGCCGGAGAATATTTCCACGGTGCTCCGTTGTTTTCAATGTTGCCCAGCATAGCGCTGATGCTTGAAGGTGCCTGTGATTCTTCCATTACGGCATAACGTCTCAGGTCGGTAATAATAGCCAGCGGGTCAATGTTGATCGGGCAGGCTTGTACGCAGGCGTTACAGCTTGTACAGGCCCATATCTCCTCCCTGGTGATATAATCATCAATCAGCGACTTTCCATCATCAAAACCAGGCCCGTTCTTATCCAGGCTTTTTCCAACTTCTTCCATCCGGTCGCGCGTGTCCATCATAATCTTACGCGGAGAAAGCAATTTCCCTGTAATGTTGGCCGGACATACCGAAGTACAGCGGCCGCATTCCGTGCAAGTATAGGCATTCATGAGGTTTACCCAGGTCAGATCATTCACATCTTTTGCCCCAAATCTGCCCGCAGCGGCTTCGGGAGGGGTAAAGGAAGGATCTAGCATGGCTTTTACCTCATTGGTTACACTTTGCATGTTGGTAAATTCGCCCTTTGGCTCCAGGTTAGAAAAATAGGTATTTGGAAAGGCGAACAGGATATGGAAATGTTTGGAATAAGGCAAGTAGTTCAGGAAAGCCAGGATGCCGATAATGTGGAACCACCAGCAGCTTCTTTCAATAGCGATCAACCCTGATTCTGTTCCGGGCAATAAGTTTTGCAGGAATTGGCTTACCGGGAAAGCACCCGCTGTCACATAGTGATGTACACCGAGTGATTGTAATTTTGCGTCGGCAGCGTTCATCAGCAAAAATGCTGTCATCAGCAGAATTTCTGTGAACAGGATATAATTCGCGTCCGACTTAGGCCAGCCGTTCAGTTCCCTGCCCATGAATCTTTTTAATTTTAAGATATTTCTTCTGATCAGGAAGATGGCACAGGATACCCAGACACCCAGCGCAAGTATTTCAAAGGCCCCGATCAGGAAATTATAAATACCACCCAGGCCGCTAAAAATACGGTGGGTGCCAAATATTCCGTCGATCATAATTTCTAGTACTTCGAGATTGATGATCACAAAGCCAAGGTATACCACCAGGTGCAATGCGGCAGGAATAGGGCGAACTACCATCTTACTTTGCCCGAAAGCAACCTTAAGCATGGTCATCAGTCTTTTTTCAGGCTGATCAGAGCGGTCAGTGTCCCTGCCAAGTTTAATATTACGGATTACTTTCTTCAGGTTGAAGCTGAATAATGCGATGGCTGCAATCGTAATTGCTATAAATAGGATTTGTGAAATCATTATCTAGTTGATCTTTTACAGGCATGCTAAGTTAAAATAAATAAAAGAAAGAAATTACTATGCATGCATAATTATCGAAAATTTAGAGTGGTTTTAAATAAATCTAAAGCCTTTTTAAACTTTTTTAGAAAATAATTTTGCAATTCAAAAAAAGAAACTACATTTGCACTCCCCAACCGAGGGGAGCATGAACGTGTTTGTGCTAATGAAGATGGTGCGGTAGCTCAGTCGGTAGAGCAAAGGATTGAAAATCCTTGTGTCGCCGGTTCGATCCCGGCCCACACCACTGCAAAGGGCTTCAGATTCATCTGAAGCTTTTTTGTTTTAAATTCTCTAACCGAGGGTGGCATGAACGTGTTCATGTTGTAATAAAGATGGTGCGGTAGCTCAGTCGGTAGAGCAAAGGATTGAAAATCCTTGTGTCGCCGGTTCGATCCCGGCCCACACCACGTTTAATATCAAGAGGTTACAGGCTAAAACCTGTAACCTCTTTTTGTTTGGTCATACTTTGGACATACATTTTATGATTACATTTGATTTAAAGATGCCACCTTTTACACTCTTATAAAAAATGTAGTTTCTCGTATTCAGGAACAAAATAAAACGAAATCTGATAAATGGATTTCGAGAGAAGATGGTATGTAGTTATTGCGGATCAAAACAACTTTGCAAAGCTGAAGGATGAAGATCATAGCCGCTGAAGATATCATAAAACATATGTTATTTATCAAATGATGTAAACAGGCATTTGATTTTTTATAGATATTGACCAACTAACGTTTTATAAACCGATCCCTCCTTATCAATGAAAGTTAACCGTATAACTATGCTTCAAATATTTAGATGTTTATCATTTATTTATATGTTTCTGTTTGTCTCCACACAATTATTAGCACAGAAAACGGTAAAAAATCAAGATCTTATTATTGTAAATTTCGATAAGCAAGGGAATCAGGTTATCCGTTACAATAGTGTTGGTGACGCTATTGACGCTCACGATGGCGAAATAGCTTTATTTGGGGGCACTTATTACCTGTATGGCACCAGTTATGATTGTGGTTTTGAATGGGGTAATAAAAATGCTCCGTTTTGCGGTTTTAAAGTTTACTCGTCAAAAGATATGCGGACCTGGACAGATAAGGGTTATCTCTTTGATGCTAAAACCGAGGTTTGGCAGACTCGCTGCAATGGAAACACATATGGTTGTTTTCGTCCCCACGTTATTTTTAACAACAAAACCAAATTATATGTCCTTTGGATAAACGTTTATGATAACGTATCCGGATACCGCGTTTTTACCAGTAAAACTCCTATTGGCCCTTTCAACGAGGTTGCAGAACCGAAACTGGCTGTGAATGCAAATATGCCTGCAGGAGGATTAAATAATGGCGATCATGATACTTTCGTTGATGATAATGGCACAGCTTATCTGGCTTACACCGACTGGCGCACAAAGGGAACTATTGTGATAGAAAAATTGAGTAGTGATTACCTGACAGGCACAGGCGAAGTTGTTAAAGGGGTTACTGACGGAAACACTGAGGCACCAGGCATGTTTAAAAGGAACGGCATTTATTATGTAGTATATTCCGATCCCAATTGTGGTTACTGTTCAGGTACCGGTGCTTCCTATAAAACATCTGGTTCACCGCTTGGACCATGGTCGGCCGCTAAGAGAATAAGTAACAACTCCTGTGGTGGACAGCCATCTTTTGTATCAACCATAAAACTGGATAGTGGCAACTTATATCTTTTTGGGAGCGATCTATGGAATAATGCTGCTAAAAACGAAGCTTTGGCCAATTATTACTGGGCACCGCTTAGGTTCAATTCCGATGGTTCAATTATACCAATGACTTGTGACCAACCCTTTAAAGTTAATAAAAACAGCAAAGTAGTAAGAATTTCAGCTGTCGACGAACCTAACAACGTTAAAGACTCATGCAACATCAAGGGAGAAATAAAAAGATCACAGTCTTTTGTATCCGGTACGAGTGGTGTCTTGAAATCAATTAGCCTTCCATTATATAAAACAGGTAGTACCGATGCAGCATTACAGATCGACATTTATAAGGCCGATGATAAGATGCAACCTACAGGTGTATCTTTAGCTAGTTCTAAAATCCCGGCCAAATCGATAGGCTGGTCAATTAAAAAACAAACTGTTCATCCGGGTATCAGAATAAAAAAAGGAACTGTCTATTGTATCGTACTGCATTCATTAACCACAACCGGATGTTATGGCTGCACTTACAATAAAAGTATAAAAAAGGATGCTAAAAAGGTATTTAGCCAAATTAACGGATCTGTCATTACTCAGGAAAACAGTCGGGAACTGAATTTTAGTCTTGCTATTAACCCAGCTGGGACTAAACCGTAAAAACATCCCATATTTATTTATTTTTACAGGAAGGTTTATGCGATGTTCTAATGTCGAAAAATTGGCTACTTGTCACGTATAAAACACTTCAGTTTTTAACTGTTGATCACTTAGGTAACAATGCCTACTCTTATATTTTAGTAACACTATCAAACTTATCTCATCCATGACTGCGAATCCCTGCTCTACAACATTGGCACTGATCCATTTATTGTTGGGTTATAGTTATGCGGAGAATAACTGGCTTAATCTACGCATATCTTGCGTAGATTAAATCTGAAAACCCCATTCACATGTTTAAAAAGGCGGTCGAACGACTCTAGGTCAACTTCAACCCGACAACACTCCTGCATTAAACAAAGACATGCCCGGGTTTGGCCTGAGTTTAGCCTGAGTTTGGAACCGCTTTTCTACGTGTTTGCACCGTTTTTCCAACGGGTTTGGAACGGGGTTTAGCCGTTCCATACCCGTTCCATACCCGTTCCGAACCCGTTCCAAACTCAGGCCAAACCCAGGCAGAAGTTCCGCTATATTTTGTCAAAAATAGAATCGTAATTGGCTCGTTCAACAGTGAGTATCGTCAATGGAAGTCGCGATACTTGCTTAAAATCACTATTTCCATTATAGTATGAATAAAAAGGGCTATAGTGAGTAATGCTACTGGTTTCTTTTTCATACAATGAAAAAATACCTCATCAATTAAGGAAAATGTCAAAATAATGCTAAACCGATTTATTTTTGTTATTTCATTTTATATTCTTAATATTGCTCTACCAAGTATAACCCAAATGAAGTTTTTATATTCTCTATTTATCATCGTCTTTGGTTTATTGCCGTTAACGCATGGTGCGGAAGTAAAGGCAGTTAATATCTCACCAAGGCCATGGAATGCGCAATGGATTGCGGTACCTGGTGATAATGGCACCACATATGGCGTCTTTTACTTTCGTAAAAACCTTAACCTAACGAGTAAACCTCAAAAATTTATCATTCATGTCTCGGCAGACAACCGTTATAAATTGCACGTTAACAATAAACTGGTTTCATTGGGGCCGGCAAGGGGTGATACTTATTCCTGGAACTATGAAACTGTTGACATTGCACCCTATCTTACTGCCGGAAAAAATACTGTAGCGGCGTTGGTTTGGAATGAGGCCCAATACAGTCCGGTAGCACAAATCAGTGTACGCACAGGATTTATATTACAGGGCGATTCACCAGCAGAAGAAATATTAAACACCAATAATACCTGGAAGTGCATTCGCGATGCAGGGCATCAGCCTGTTCCGGGTTACTTTTTTGCCGCCAGTAAGGGCGAAATGGTAGATGAGAATCAGTCCGTTAAAGGTAACTGGGCAGCTATCAACTATGATGACAGCGCTTGGCTTGATGCGGTTAAAGTGACCGACGGAAAGCTTAAAGGTGCAGCATGGGGTATTGAATGGGCATTAGTACCTTCTACACTGCCGGCAAGGGAAATGACCTATCAGCGATTGCTAAAATTACGCAGTGTTACGGGCATAAGCCTTCCTTCTACATTTCCTGCTGCAAAAACAACGATAACTGTCCCGGCTCATACAACCGCTATAATACTACTTGATCAAACCTTTGAAACCAACGCTTATGTCACGCTGAATTTTAGCGGGGGCAAAAATGCAGGAATATCACTTGGATATGCTGAATCTCTATATGAAAAGGGCAGTAAAGGCGTGGTAAAGGGCAACCGTAACGAAGTAACGGGAAAAGAATTTGTAGGAAGAATAGATAGTCTGATTGGTGATGGCAGCAAAGAGCAGTCATTTACCTCATTGAACTTTCGTACCTATCGTTACATCAGGCTATTCGTAAAAACAGAAAACGACCCATTAGTCATTGACGATCTTTACGGCACTTTTACAGGTTATCCTTTTCAGCGAACAGCAGTTATTCACACAGATCATCCGGAGATCAATCAACTATTGGATATTGGCTGGCGCACGGCAAGACTTAATGCCTGGGAAACCTATACGGATTGCCCGTATTATGAGCAACTGCAATATATTGGCGATACACGTATACAGGCTGTGCTTTCCTATTACAATACAAATGATGATCGTCTGGCACGCAATGCCCTCAATCAAATTGACCATTCGCGCCTACCAGAAGGTGTAACCAGCAGCTGTTATCCTTCAAAAGGGGTACAGGTGATACCCACATTTTCCTTATGGTACATCGGCATGCTGCATGACTATTGGATGTACAGGGGCGACAATGATTTTATTAAAAACAAATTACCTGGAGAAAGAGGGGTGTTAGATTTTTTCAGCAAATACCAACAGCCTGATGGTTCCTTAAAAGACATTCCTTATTGGGCTTTTGTGGACTGGGCTGGTAATATGTGGGGTGAGGTGAAAGGCAAAGACGGCAGCGCGGCTATTTACGACCTCCAGTTATTGTATGCATACCAGTGGGCGGCGGAAATGGAAGCTAAAATAGGCCTTCAGGATTATGCCCGTATCTACACTGAAAAATCCGCTCAGTTGAAAGCAACCATACAGCGTAAGTATTGGGATCCGGTTAGAAAATTATATGCCGATACGAAAGAAAAAACGGGCTTCTCACAGCATGTCAATTCGCTGGCTATACTTACGGGCGTGGTGAACAATGCAGATAAACCAGCTTTAGCCAGTCAGCTGCTTAATGATAAAAGCTTAACACAATGCTCGGTTTACTTTAAATATTACCTGAACCAGGCTTTAGTAAATGCAGGTCTAGGCAATGATTATATGGATTGGCTGGCTATTTACAGGGAAAATATAGCTATGGGCTTGACTACATGGGCAGAGTATTCCGATGTTAACACTACCCGTTCTGATTGCCACGCCTGGGGAGCAAGCCCGAATATCGAATTTTTCAGGACGGTTTTAGGTATTGACAGCTATGCACCAGGGTTTAAGAAAATAAAAATAGAACCTCACCTCGGAAATTTAACAGCTATAAGCGGCGAAATACCTCATCCTGATGGTAAAGTGAGCGTTGATTATAAACTGGAAAAAGGCAAATGGAAAATCAATATCAGCTTGCCGAAAGCAACTACTGGTATATTCGTATGGAAGACAAAGCAATATACTTTAAAAGCAGGAGATAATTCTTTTGATATCTAACTGGAAATTAAGGAGATGGTACGCGAAAGAATAGATTTATTTAACGATTGATAAATTTTACAATCAAATTGTGCATACATACACAAGTATAATTAGGAGTAAATAAAAAATTAAAAAATGGTTGCAAACGAAATTAATATCTCTAGTTTTGCTAAACCGATTTATAATTCCATAACAGCCTTTAATTTGAACAAATAGAATGAAATAGTTTTAATAGGTTTTTGCTAAATCGATATTTTATATTAACCAAATATATTCCCATGAAAAAACAGCTATACACTCAAAAAGGTCTGTTATATCCCGATTTGCGTTTCGCGCATTATTGTTGGTTCGGGCTTCTATTGGTATTTGCTAACGGCACGCCGGTTTATAGTGAATCCCATATTTCCGGCGATGCTAAAATCAATTCCAAAATACTTTCCTATGCGGCAATTACCATAAAGGGAGTTGTGATTGATGAAAAAGGCCTGCCACTGCCAGGAGCCTCCGTAAAAGTTAAAAATGGAACAGGTGCTACAGTTACAGATGCAAACGGTATTTTCTCTTTGAACGTGCCAGATGCTGGAACTATATTACAAATTAGCTATACCGGTTACGATACTAAAGAAGTAATCGCCTCAGCTGCGGCAATGAAAGTACAACTGCAGCCAGCCAGCAAAGCACTGAACGAAGTAGTGGTGGTTGGTTATGGTACCTCAAAAAAGGCAAATCTGACTACAGCAATCAGTTCTGTTCAGGGCGATGCAATTACTGAAAGGCCAACCACATTAAATGTTCTGGAAGGTCTGGCGGGTAAAGCTGCGGGCGTTAATATCATGGTTAACTCAGGAAAGCCAGGTGGTAGCCCTGCGGTGAAGATCAGGGGTACAGGTTCTATTAACTCATCCAATTCTCCGTTATACGTAGTGGATGGCGTAGTGGGTGCAGATCCCAATTCAATAGATCCTAACATTGTAGCTTCAGTAGATATCTACAAAGATGCAGGGTCGACAGCTATTTACGGTTCGCGGGGAGCGAATGGCGTTATTGTGATCACTACCAAGACTGGTAAAAAAAACTCGTCAGATATCGCATTCAGCAACACCGTCAGTTTTGGTTATTTACAACATGAGCTACCCTTGTTAGATGCCAATGGTGCGCTGGAGATGCTGAAAAGAGAATATGATTATGTTCCCGGCAGGCTGGCACCTAATCTTGACCCATCCAGCACATTTGCCCGTAAAACTGACCTGTTCAACCCAGACGGTTCACCTAAATATAATACCGACTGGCAAAAGGCAGCTACTCAGGTGGCAGTGTCCCATCAGCATTCCCTTACCTTTTCTGGTGGAAAGGACGACTTTACCATCATGGCGAATTTCTCTTACAAAGACAATCAGGGGATTATGCTCAATAGCTATGCAAAACAGCTCAATGCCTATATCAACATTGGCTGGGATGTAAAACCCTGGTTAAATATAAAAGCCAGTTTAAATGTAGGTGGTTACCAGTCTAACAATGTAGAAGGTAATACCCTGGGTTTAAATGCAGTCAGGGAAATGTATGAGTTTTTACCCTTTCTGCCTGTTCAGTATCCTGATGGGTCCTATTCCAGAAAAGGAGACTATCCGGGTGAAGAAGATTCTGAAAATCCGGTTAAGCTGCTAAATGAAGTAAAAGACATCACCGGCAGGATTTCAACACTTGCCAACTTTGTTGGAACCTTTCATTTAGCTAAACACCTGAATTTTGTAAGCTCCTTTAGCGGTCAGCTAAACTCAAATTATGAGAATTATTTTTCAGGAAATGATGTCTTTGGCGTTTCTCAGCAGCAGGGCGGAGTTGCACAGCGTTCCAATACTTTAAATTCTGTATGGACCAATGAAGACTATTTTTCTTACGATAATACCTTTGGAAAACACCACATCAATGCTATTATAGGGGCAAGCTGGTATGATTATATCACCTCTGCAACAAAAGCTGGTTCCGAAAATTTCTTTGATAATACGTTTAGCTATAATAACCTGGGTGCTGGAAGTGTGATTGAGACACCCTATTCCGGACAGCTTGAAAATCAGCTGAATTCTTTTTATACCCGTGTCAATTATGATTATGATAACAGGTATTTATTTGGCGCTTCATTCAGGGCTGATGGCAGTTCGAAATTCCGTGGCGATAATCTATATGGTTATTTCCCTGCCTTCAATGCAGGCTGGCGGATTTCAAATGAAGATTTTTTCAAAAGTTTACTACCTGTTATCAGTGATCTGAAATTAAGGGGAAGTTATGGCCTGGTAGGTAACCAGGAGATCGGAAACTATCCAACAGTTTCCCTGTATAACAGTTCACAATCAATCTTTAATCAGCAAAAAAATGCAGCAGTGACCTTGTCAACCTTTGGTAACCCGAATTTAAAATGGGAAAAATCAGAGCAATTGGATTTAGGTTTCGATATGAGCTTTTTTAAAGGCCGTATTGCTATAGGTGGCGACTACTACAATAAAATAACCAAGGATCTGATCTACTTCGTACAACAACCAGCAACAACTGGATATGGAGGTGCTTACGAAAATCTGGGTTCCATACGTAACCGCGGTATCGAGCTGACTTTAAATACCCAAAACATTGTTGGCGGTGATTTTCAATGGAACTCAGGTATTAACTTTTCAATAAACCGGTCGAAAGTTTTAAATATCAACCATGATATTATTTATCCATGGGGAGGACGTATTATAGAAGGCGGGCCGTTAAATGAATTTTATGGTTATGTAAGGGAAGGTGTATGGACTACAGCACAAGCATCGGAAGCCGCCAAGTATGGTTATAAACCCGGTGACCTGCATTATGCAGACTTAAACCATAATGGGGTAATAGATGCGGGTGACCGAACTAATTTAGGTAATGCCATGCCAAAGTGGGAAGGAAACTTTACCAATACTTTCACCTATAAAAACCTCTCCCTGTTTATAGATCTGGAAGCCATGTATGGTAATAAACTGCTTAACCTTACCCGTTTCATCATGACAGGATCTACGCCTAATGTCAACAGTTATCAGGAAATCCTCAACGCTTATACACCACAAAGCCAAAATTCCAGCCTGGCACAGTTGCGTTTATCTACCGATCCGTATTCCGACAATCAGGTGGCCGACAGCCATTACGTTGAAGACGGGTCATTCCTGAGGGTGAGGAACATTGCATTAACCTACCGTTTTAACAAAGACTTCCTAAAAAAGATGAAGGTATCAAACCTTTCAGTGGGTGTGAACGTGGAGAATGCATTTCTTTTTACAAAATATAAAGGTTATGATCCTGAAGCTACCTCCTTCGATGCTTCTTTAAACCAGGGGGTGGATGTGTATCAATACCCTAAGCCGCGCACCTTCGCACTGAACATCAATGCTAACTTTTAATTCACCAGCCATGAAAAAGATATTTTTATCCCTCATCATTCTTTTTACCTTATGTTCATCGTGTAAAAAGTTCCTCGAAGAAAAAACAACCGGGATTTTAACCCCTGATAATTATTATAATAATTCTGCACAGATCAGGGCAGCAGTTAATGGAGCTTATCTTGGGCTAAACAGCCCTTTTGCTACCGGAATAGGTGTAGCAGTAAGTTCTGTTTTTAGTTTAGAATATATTACCGGTTATTGCCAGCGGCCAAGACCAAGCGGAAATGAAGATAACCAGTTTTTACAATTGACCGGTATCGATCAGAATAACAGTGCTTTGGAAACCTGGTGGACATCCTCGTATTATCCTATTGAGAATTGTAACAGCATTATAGCCAATGTGAGCAAAACCAGTGCGGTGCCGGCAACTGACAGGGACAATTTTTTAGCTGAAACCTACTTTCTGCGCGCCTACTATTACTTTCAATTGGTGAGACTGTACGGTAGGGTACCATTGAAAACTACGCCGACTACCAGTTTAGATAATACACAGCTGTCGCCTGCTGCTATCGGCGATATTTATACACAAATTGTTTCCGATCTGACCACGGCCGAAAAGGCAGGTTTAGCCTGGACCGATAAAACGGGACATGTTTCTCAGGGCGCTATCAAATCGTTATTGGCAAAGGTATACCTAACCATGGCTGGTTATCCCTTGAATAAAGGACAGGCATACTACCAATTGGCTTACGATAAATCTAATGAAGTGATACAAAGTGGTCAGTTCAGCTTGTTTGCCAACTATAGCGATTTACGCAACCCGGCAAATTACAATAGCGGCGAGCATATTTTTATGATCCAGCATGATGAAACTACCATATCCAATATCATGCATTTTTCTTTAATGCCCTATCCAGTCGTGCCTGTTAGCATCCAGCCTTCTTACGGTGGAGCAATGGCACCTGCATTATCATTTTATAACTCTTATGATCCGGCCGATCAAAGGATAAAGGAGGAGAATTTTTATTATACCCAGCATACACAGTATGGAAGCGCATCAACTATCATCAAATTACCGATGCCCTATATTTATAAATACTGGAATGATCAGGCAGAAGTGAGCGGCAGGGATGGTTCAAATTTTCCGCTGATCAGGTACGCAGATATTTTATTGGTCTGTGCCGAGGCTAGTGCCAGTTTAAACGGGAGCAGCACATCAGACCCCGTTGCAGTTTCAGCTTATAATCTGGTTCATCAGCGTGCTTTTCCAGGTACAACTGCCGCGGCTTCTGTTGCACTCAATGATATTTTAAAAGAACGTTACTGGGAAATGGCTTATGAATTTCAAACCTGGTTTGACATGATCAGGACCCGTAAAGCATTTGACGTGGATAACCATACCATTGTAAGCCTTATTGGTTATAAGGCCCCTTTACATAACCGTGCATTTACAGAGGCAGACCTGTTATGGCCAATACCATTAACAGAAGTCCAGAAAGATCCGAATTTGAGTAAATAATAGCTATAGAAACGTTTTCTTTCCGGAAGATACTATTACTATCTTCCGGAAATTTCATCAGTATTTTAAGAAAAGAAATGTTTAAAAAAATCCTAGGTTATCTTAAAGTTGCGGCTATTGCCGGTTTGGTATTGTTTGCACCAGTTGTTAAGGCACAGGATGCCGCATCATTGATCAATCCTTTCATAGGGGCGAGCAGTAGCGAGGCTGCCGCTGGTATTTACCATGGGCTGGGTAAAACCTTTCCGGGTGCTACAACGCCTTATGGAATGGTGCAGGTAAGCCCAAATACCATTACAGGAGGCGACAATGGTTCCGGGTATAGTTATGAACATAAAAGTATAGAAGGTTTCGCTTTCACCCAAATGAGTGGAATTGGCTGGTTTGGAGATATGGGTAATTTACTGGTCATGCCCACTGCCGGCGAACTCAAAACCAGTGCTGGTACATTGGCCGATCCTTCAGGCGGTTATCGGTCGGCTTACTTAAAATCAAGTGAAAAAGCATCAGCAGGTTATTACAGCGTCTTGCTGACAGATCATCATATCAAAGCTGAGATGACGGCTGCACCGCGCAGCGGTATATTGCGCTTTACTTTTCCGAAAAACAAACAGTCGCGGATACAAATTGATCTGGCAAGAAGGGTAGGTGGTACTTCAACGCTCCAATCGATAAAACTGGTCAATGCCAATACCATTGAGGGCTGGATGAAATGTACTCCTGAAGGAGGGGGCTGGGGCAATGGCGACGGACACGCCGATTATACCGTTTATTTTTATGCGCAGTTTAGCAAGCCCCTAAAGAACTTTGGTGTTTGGAGTGCTGCTATTCCTGGTGGGCAAAGCCGTAAACGTGAAGACGTTGAAAGTGCCAGATACCAGGAGATTGTGGCACACTCGGCTATCTTAAAAGGCATTACAGAGAAACAGGGAAAACACCTGGGCTTTTTTACCGATTTCGAAACACAGGAAAATGAACAGGTATTGTTAAAATCCGGTATCTCCTACGTGAGTTTAGCTGGCGCTAAAAACAACCTGCTTGCCGAGATCAAAGACTGGGATTTTGATGCAGCCCACCAGCATGCCGTAGGTTTATGGAACAAAGCCTTGGCTAAGGTGAACATTGAGGGCGGTACCCCTGAAGAAAGAACTGTTTTTTATACCGCCATGTACCATACCATGATAGACCCCCGTATCGTCAATGATGTGGACGGTCAGTATTGGGGCGGGGACGGCAAGATACACCGGAAGGCAGCTTTTAACAAGCGAACCATATTTAGCGGTTGGGATGTTTTTCGCAGCCAGATGCCGCTTCAAACCATCATCAACCCTTCGCTGGTTAATGATATGATCAACTCGCTGGTCACACTCGCTGCGGAGAAAAAAGAAAACTACCTGGAGCGCTGGGAACTGCTCAATGCCTATAGCGGCTGTATGTTTGGAAATCCGGCTGTTTCCGTTATCACAGATGCCTATGCTAAGGGGATACGTAATTTTGA
Source organism: Pedobacter sp. L105 (assembly GCF_009765875.1). Classification (GTDB taxonomy): domain Bacteria; phylum Bacteroidota; class Bacteroidia; order Sphingobacteriales; family Sphingobacteriaceae; genus Pedobacter. The sequence goes on along the minus strand of NZ_LMUP01000004.1, from coordinate 941,844 downwards.
TGTGCCAAAAGCTTATGCGCTGTCGGTTAGTTCTGTAGAGAAGTTTGGTAATGGAGATCGTGGTTATACAGGTGGTTCAAACAGCATTGGTCTGACGTTGGAATACGCTTACTCTGAATGGTGCGTTTCGCAACTTGCACACTGGTTAAACCATCCTGAGGACGCTGTTAAATATGCCGCCCGCAGCCAGGATTATCACCATATTTTTGATCATGAAAAAGGCTGGTTTCGCCCTAAAGAGGAAAATGGTAACTGGGCTGCATGGCCGGAGGCTGGCAGGCTAAAACAAGGATACGGCACTTTTGAAACCAATCCCTATCAGCAAGGCTGGTTTGTGCCGCATGATGTGAATGGGATGGTCAAATTGATGGGTGGGAAAGAAAAAGTAATGGCAGACCTGAACAATCTATTTGATAAAACACCCGAGAACATGATGTGGAACGATTACTATAATCAGGCCAATGAGCCCGTACATCATGTGCCGTTCTTGTATAACCGTTTAGGAACGCCATGGCTTACACAAAAATGGACGCGGGAAATATGCCGCAGGGCCTATAAAAATGGCGTTGAAGGTTTAGTCGGTAATGAGGACGTAGGCCAGATGTCGGCCTGGTATGTACTGGCATCTGCCGGTTTACACCCCGTTTGTCCCGGTGATACGCGGCAGGAAATTACCAGTCCTGTTTTCAACAAAGTAACCCTTCGGCTCGACCCTAAATATGCTTCAGGTAAAACCTTCACCATTCTGGCTAAAAACAATAGCCCCAAAAATATATATATCCAGGGCGCAAAACTCAATGCTAAACTATACGATAAATGTTATATCGATTTTAAAGATATCGCAGCAGGGGGTACACTGGAATTAACTATGGGACCGGTGCCTAACAAAAAATGGGGCCTGAATTAATCAAATGAAGAAATCACGAAGCTTAAATAAGAGCTGTTTAATCCATTGAATACGCTAGAATTATAAATTATGAAAAAACTGTTTTATATGCTGATGGTCGGTGTCGGATTATTTTCGGCGGTGGCAAATGCGCAGACTGTAGCGCCATTTAAAGCGGGCGACCGTGTTGTTTTTGTGGGTAACAGTATAACCGATGGAGGGCATTATCATTCTTACATCTGGCTGTATTACATGACACGTTTTCCCAATATGCGGATTACCTGTTTTAATGCCGGTATAGGCGGAGATGTAATTGGTCAGATAGCAGACCGCTTTGATGCTGACGTGCTCTCCAAAAAACCAACCGTTTTAACCCTAACCTGGGGGATGAATGATAGCGGCTACTTTGAATGGAGCCGTACAGATGCACAGGAGGTTTTTGATAAAAAGATGGTGAGTACCTATAAAACATACGGGCTGCTTGCAGACAGGTTAAAACAAAACCCTCAGATCAGAACGATATTGATTGGAGGTTCGCCGTACGATGAAACCACAAAGTTTACAACTAAAAATATATACCCCCATAAGAGTGAAGCGCTGGCGTCTATCGTAGCCCATCAGGAACAATCTGCAAAAGATAACCACTGGGAATTTGTTGATTTTTTTCACCCGATGACAGAGATCAACAAACGTGAACAGTTAAAAGATTCAACCTTTAGCCTGACGCCGAATGACAGGGTACACCCGGATAATGACGGTCACCTGGTGATGGCCGCTATCTTCTTAAAAGCGCAGGGGATGGCTAATAAAGCGGTAGCGGATATTAAAGTTGATGCTGCTGGTAAACGTGTTGACAAGGCTGTAAACTGCAGCATTACGCATGTTGCGGGCTCGGTAAATTCGCTGGCATTTGATTATCTGGCTAATGCCTTGCCCTATCCGCTGGATACCATCCCGCGCAGCTGGGGCAATCACAAAAAACAGTCCGACGCACTGAACGTGATCCCTTTTAACAGAGAATTTAATCAGGAAGTATTAACCGTTAAAAGTTTGAAAAGCGGCATATATAATTTGCTGATTGACGGTGAAGCTATCGGCAGCTGGTCTGCCAAACAATTCTCAGAGGGTGTGAACATGGCCGAACTTACCGAAACACCGCAATATCAGCAGGCGATAGAAGTTCGTGAACTGAACGAAGAGCGCTGGGATATTGAACGCCGTTTGCGTATGTATATGTGGATGGAATATGACTTTTTAAAAGGAAAGAATCTGCTGTATAAGGACAATGTGGCCGCCATGGACAGCGTCAAAAAATACGCGATGAAAGATATGTTTGTTAATGGCAATAAAGATAATTACATGCGTGCCCGGTATAAAAGCCTGCGTGATGCCTGGCAAAAAGAAATGGATGTATTAACAGATCAGATTTATGCGATTAACAAACCGCGTATTCATCATATACAAATAGTGCCGACTAATAAATAAACCACCGACTTAATTCAAAATAAATATGAAGAAATTAATTCTGCTGGTATTGCTGTATACGGGTATAAGTATCAGTGCAAACGCAGCTAGTGTAGATACAGTTTTGACGCATAGTGCTTCCATGCACAAAGATCTTAAAGCGGTTGTGATTAAACCCGCTGACTATCGGGCAGGGAAAAAATTACCTGTTATTTACTTACTGCATGGCTTTAGCGGTAATTACAGTGATTGGATTACCAAGGTACCTGCCATCAAAGATCTGGCCGATCAATATCACGTACTGCTCGTGTGCCCTGATGGTGGTGTTGCAGGATGGTATTTTGATAGTCCGGTAAATAATAAATCTAAGTATGAAACTTATATCGCCGATGAGTTGGTCCATTATATTGATCAGCATTATGCTACCCTGGCTGATAAAAAGTTCAGGGCAATTACGGGCTTGAGCATGGGCGGGCATGGTGCTTTATTTCTGGCCTTTAAACATCAGGGTATTTTTGGCGCTGCGGGCAGCATGAGTGGCGGGGTAGACATCAGGCAGTTTCCAGATCGCTTCGGTATAGAGGAAGTATTAGGTAAGTATAGTGAATACCCGCAGCGATGGGAACAGAATAGTGTGGTTAATATGCTCTACCTGCTCAAACCAAATTCATTGGCTATTACCTTCGATTGCGGTTATGACGATATGATGTATGCCTCCAATCAGAAACTTCATGAGGAATTATTGGACCGTAAAATTCCGCATGATTATATTGTAAGGCCTGGCGGTCATACCTGGGACTATTGGGGCAACTCTGTAGCTTATCAGGTATTGTTTTTTAGCAAATACTTTAAACAGGCAAAGTGATCGAATCGTATAATGATAAAATGAAATGTTTTAGATCAGTTCATATGAGAGGTACTACATTTATTGGGTTGTTTTTTTGTTTTTTAAGCTTTAGAACAACTGCACAGGTAAAGAAGACTCCTAATCTTACAGATATTAAGTTTACAGTTCAGGAGGCTCCGGAGTGGTCGGCTATGCTAAAAAGAACCAGCGGCTGGTTTGGCGGTGATGGAATTTACACGATACCTTTTAACGGCCTTGAAGGTAAACAGGCAAACCAGCGGGATAGTGTCCTTTTTATTTTTAGCGATACAATGATTGGTGAAATTAAAAACAACACCATGGTGCCGGGTTATAAAATGATCCACAATTCTGCTGCTATTTTACATGGTAACCTGCCGGATAAAAAACAAATGAATTTTTATTGGGATAAAGATAGTAAAGGGAATGCTGAACCGCTTTTTGTTCCCCATACCCCTAAAACAGATACTGCAGATTATTATTGGCTGGGCGATGGTTTTGTCAATCAGGCTTTAGGGAACAGCGTTTATATTTTTGGGTATCGCGTGCGCAATGTAAGTACTGATGCATTTGGATTCAGGGAAGTTGGTAATACATTGATAAAAATCCCGGCAGGCAGCAGACCACCATTCAAGAATGTTAAACAAATGGATACACCATTTTATTTAACGGATGAGAAAGGCGATTCCGGCTCTTTTGGCGAAGGTATTTATGTAAACACCAAAAAAGCAGGTGCCCAAAATCCGGATGGTTATATCTACATCTACGGTGTTAAAGGGCAAAGAAAAAATTTACTGGTTGCCAGGGTATTACCTGAAGATTTTGAGCAATTTAAAAAATGGACCTACTGGGACGGGAAAAAATGGATAGCCGATATGAATGCTGCTGCCAATGTAACTGATGGTGTGTCAAACGAATTAAGTCTTACCGATTTACCTGATGGCCGGTATGCCTTAGTATTTCAGCTGAATGGCATGAGCACTACAGTAGGCATGCGTATAGGTGCAAGTCCGGCAGGACCATTTGGCCCTGTAATTAAACTATGGGATTGTAAACCCGACCTGCTTGAAAAAACTTTTGTGGTTTATAATGCAAAAGCACATCCTAGTTTGTCAAAGCCCGGCGAGCTGCTCATCAGTTATAACATTAACTCTACAAAATTTATTGAAGATCTGAAGGTACATCCCAATTTATACCGGCCAAGGTTTATCCGTGTGAAGTTTCAGTAAATATATCACCCCATTAACCGCAGAACGATAATCTAATTAAAAAACAGACCCAACTAAAGCATTATGATCTTACATAACAAACAGTAATGAAAAGATCATGATAGCTTCACAACCATTGAAAAAAAATATTTACTTATGAAAAAGATCATCCTTTTATTAACCGTATTTTCTTTATTTTCATTTACCGCAAAAAAGCCGGTGAACGTTGTATTCTTTGGCGATTCTATTACTGAGTATGCAGTACAGCCGAAAGGTTTTATCAGCCTGATACAGCAGCGCTTAAAGGATGAACATGCCGATGCCGATTATACAGTTCAAGGCGCCGGTATTGGAGGAGACAAGATCTATGACCTTTACCTGAGATATGAAGAAGACGTCTTAGCCAAAAAGCCGGATGTAGTGGTCATGTGGGTAGGTGTGAATGATGTGTGGCATAAGCGCCTTGCAGGTACAGGAACAGATTACAACAAGTTTGGCCGGTTTTATACCGCTTTGATCAAAAAAATGCAGTCTAAAAATATCAGGGTAGTATTGTGTACGCCAGCGTCAATTGGTGAAAAAACAGACTATAGTAACGAACTGGATGGCGACCTCAACAAATATTCTCAGTACATCCGCGAGATGGCGAAGCAATACAATTGCGGGCTGGTAGACTTCCGTACCTTATTTCATGAGTACGGCCTTAAAAACAATCCGGAGAACAAAGAGAATGGCATCCTGACAAAAGATGGAGTGCACCTCAATGACGAAGGGAACAAATACGTGGCTGATCTTATGTACAAAGCAGCCATCAAATAGGATATCTAAATTTTTCATAGCGGTATAATTTCATTGGTTTGGGAGGGTTTCCCTGATTGTAAATAATTGATTTTAAAATGGGAGTAAAGGGTTTATTTACGTGTGTTATATTACTATTTGGTGGTACTGTTTTTGGACAACAAACTAACCTGGTTAAGTATGTTAATACCCGGCAGGGTACCAATACCAAATATGAGTTTTCGTATGGTAACACCTACCCGGCTATTGCATTACCCTTTGGGATGAATACCTGGACGCCTCAAACCGGCAAGGATGGTGATGGCTGGAAATATCAGTATGCAGAAAAGGCCATTCGGGGATTTCAGCAGTCGCATCAGTGCAGTTCCTGGGTAAATGATTATGCCGTATTTAGCCTGATGCCTGTTACGGGTAACCTGGTGGTAGATGAGAATAAAAGGGCTGCTGATTTTAGTCACGATCAGGAAATTGCACAGCCCAGTTATTACAAAGTGAAGTTAAATAACAACATCACCACGGAGATCAGTCCCACAGAACGTGGTGCGCATTTGCGTTTTACTTTCCCTAAGGGTGCAGGATCTTACCTCGTGCTGGATGGTTACACTAAAATGAGCGGGGTAAAAATAGATGTTGCCAAAAGGCAGATTACCGGCTGGGTAAACAACTGCCGCTGGGCGCCGCAAAGTTTTAAGAATTATTTTGTGATCACATTTGATAAACCATTTGTTGCCTACGGTACCTGGGAGAACAAACAGAATACCACGCAAGCTCAAAATACAGCTGCAGAAGGTGAAGGCATTGGTGCCTATCTAAAATTTAAAGATGGCGAAACCGTACAGGCCAAAGTTGCCTCATCTTATATCAGTGCAGATCAGGCACAATTAACGTTAGCCACAGAACTGGGCCATTTCCGGTCTTTTGATGATACACATAAAGCGGCGGATGCAGTCTGGAATACACTGCTTGGCCGAATGAAGGTTGAGGGGGGCAGCGAAGAGCAAAAGGCTACATTTTACTCCTGCCTTTACCATGCTAACCTATTTTCCCATCAGTTTTTCGAATATGGCAAAGATGGAAAGCCCTACTACTATAGTCCTTATGATGGAAAGATACATGATGGATATATGTATACCGACAATGGATTTTGGGATACTTTCAGGGCGCAGTTTCCGCTCAATACCATCCTGCATCCTAAAATGGAAGGACAGCTTGTTGAAGCTTTATTAGATGCGCAGGAGCAATGCGGCTGGTTGCCAGCCTGGTCTTTTCCGGCAGAAACCGGCGGTATGCTCGGCAACCATGCGATATCACTGCTTACCGATGCCTGGGTAAAAGGTATACGCACCTTCGACCCGAAACGGGCTTTGGAGGCATACTATCATGAAGCTACCAATAAGGGCCCCTGGGGAAGTGCTAATGGCCGACCGGGATGGAAAGAATATTTTGCAGACGGCTACGTACCCTATACGCAGGAAACACAGGGCGCTACTGCCTGGACACTTGAGTTTGCCTATGATGATTTTTGCGGTTACCAGCTGGCCAAACAAACTGGTAACGCGCATGATCAAAATGTATTTGGCAGGCAGATGTATAACTACAAAAACCTGTTCGATCCGAAAACCAGATTTATGCGTGCTAAAGATGCCAAAGGTAACTGGATAGAACCTTTTGACCCAATGGATTGGGGCGGTCCCTATACGGAAGGAAATGCGTGGCACTGGACCTGGTCGGTTTTTCAGGATGTGCAGGGACTGATCAATTTGATGGGAGGAGATCAGGGATTTACCGGTAAACTGGATTCCGTATTTACGGAGCCGGGAACGATAAAAGTAGGTGCTTATGGAAGCGTAATACATGAGATGACCGAAATGGCAGCTTTTAAAATGGGACAGTACGCACAGGGAAACGAACCCATACACCATATGCTTTATCTCTATAATTACGCGGGCCAGCCCTGGAAAGCACAACAGCATTTGCGTGAAGTAATGGCGAAAATGTACAACGCTACAGAAAACGGTTATCCCGGTGATGAAGATGAAGGCCAAATGTCTTCCTGGTATGTACTAAGTTCTGCAGGTTTTTATAGTGTATGCCCGGGTACAGACCAATATGTAATAGGCAGTCCGGCGTTTAAAAAGATGACTATAGCCCTGGAGAATGGTCGTCAATTTACTATTGAAGCCAATAACAACAGTGACAAAAACGTATACATTCAATCGGCCACGCTGAATGGCAAACCTTATACACACAACTGGATCAGCCATCAGGATATTGTTAATGGTGGCATATTGCATTTTGAGATGGGGGCTCAACCAAATAAAGAGAGAGGGTTGGCACTCCAAGATAAACCCTTTTCATTATCGAAAATGGAATAAATAAGCGCAGGGATTTTAATCGTTGCACGATGAATGATCAACAGACGAGTGAAGGTCATCCCAATAAATAGCGGCTTTTTGGATCAAATAAACTCAAACCTTTGGTAACCTACAAAGATTTGAGTTTATTTACGTCAGTAAATAACCAAAAAATAAACCGCTGTTAATGGACGTTAAACCCAAGTTTACTGAACGCAGATATCTTGTAATCCTGTTGTTTATGGCTTCGCTTTTTATGCTGTGGGGGCTTGCCTTAACGCTAGGCGATGTATTGAACAAGCATTTTCAAAATGTGCTCAACGTTTCTAAGTCGCGCTCGGCACTTGTTCAATTTTCTATGTTTGGTGCATACGCGGTAATGGGTATCCCTGCGGGCATGTTCATGAAAAAGTTTGGTTATAAAAATGGTGTACTGCTGGGACTGTTTTTATATGCTGCGGGAGCGTTTTTATTTATTCCAGCTGCCAATACTGCATCTTTTAACTTCTTTAGGTTCGCCCTGTTTATTCTTGCCTGCGGCCTGGCAACATTAGAAACCGTTGCCCATCCCTTTGTTGCATCCCTGGGAGATCAGCGTACCAGCGATCAGCGAATTAATTTTTCTCAGGCATTTAATGGACTGGGTGGGGTGATCGGCCCTTTGATAGGCAGTTATTTTATTTTAAAAACGGGACAGGAGCATTCTAACGACCTGATATCGGTAAAACATCTCTATATTTTTATTGGTAGTGTAATTGTATTGATAGGCATAGCTTTTGCCTTTATAAAAGTTCCTCTACTTCATGACCCTCATCTTCCGGAAACCGGCTCAATAGAAACAGCTGGTGATGGGCAGGCACATAAAAAACTGTTTCAACATAAACATTTTGTTTTTGCTGCAGTAGCCCAGCTATTCAATGTGGCTGCGCAAGGTGGCACCTGGGCTTATTTCATTAACTATGGACACGAGGTAATGCATTTCAGTGATGAAAAGGCCGGATACTTTTTCTCGCTGAGTATGGTGATGATGGTATTAGGACGTGCAGCAGGTACCCTATTGATGCGGTATATTGCGCCCAATAAATTGCTGGCAACTTTTGCATTATGTAATATCCTGATGTGTGTAATTGTCGCGCAGGCTTTTGGCTGGGTTTCATTTATTGCACTGCTTTTTATCAATTTCTTTTTCAGCATCATGTTCCCCACTATATTCAGTTTGGGCTTAAAAAATATGGGCAGGCAGACCCAGCAGGCTTCATCATTCATTGTAATGGGCGTTGTTGGAGGAGGTATCTTTCCGCCGTTAATGGGGCTCGTAGCTAATCATAGTGTAGCTACCGCCTATTATGTTCCTATTATCTGTTATGCAGTGATATTTTTATTTGGTTATACTTATGGGAAGATAAAACCATCGCCTACCTATAATAGTTAAAAAATCAGTAAACCGATTTAAATTGTTGGAAAGTAACTTTAGTGAGATATATGTTTTACCTTTGGTTATAAAAAGAACACTTGAAAAAAATATCAATAGCGGATATTGCCCGTGAATTACATGTTTCAAAAACTACCGTATCTTTCATTCTGAACGGGCGTGCGGAAGAGAAACGCATAGGCAGGGAAGTCGTAGAACGCGTGCAAAAATTTATAGAAGAAGTGGGTTACAGACCTAACCCGCTTGCGCAAAGTTTGCGTACAGGTAAGTCAAATATCATTGCATTGATGGTAGAGGATATCTCAAACCCTTTTTTTGCTTCTATAGCCCGTTTGATAGAAGACCGGGCCTATAAAAACGGGTATAAGATCATTTATTGCAGTACTGACAACGACACTGTAAAAACCCGTGACCTGATCAGTATGTTCCGTGAGCGGCATGTTGACGGTTATATTATTGCCCCTCCTGAGGGTATCGAGGAGGAGATCAGTTCTTTGATCAAGGCAAAAATGCCTGTAGTGTTGTTTGACCGGCATTTGCAAAACATCAGTACCGATCTGGTGGAGATCGATAATCTTTTCAGCACGTATAACGCAACCAGACATTTAATTCAGCAGGGCTTTAAAAAAATTGCCTATATCACCTTTTCCTCTAACCAGTCGCAAATGCTGGCACGTTTGGAAGGATACCACAAGGCTTTGGAAGAAAGTGCTTACAAACCCTTTTTGAAAGAAATACCGTTCAATCAGAATGACGATTTAATTACTGCACCGATCGCCGCTTTTCTGAAGAAAAACAAAAACCTGGATGCTGTTTTCTTTGGCACCAATCACGTCGGAACCTGCGGACTCATGGTGCTCACGGATATAGGCATAAAAGTTCCGTCAGATCTGGCCGTGGTTTCTTTTGATGATTATAATGTTTTCAAATTGCATTCGCCGCCGGTGACAGCGATTGCGCAGCCGATAGAAGCGATTGCAGATAACGTCATTACAGTCCTTCTCAACAGATTAAACACATCTTCTCAACACATCAGCTCACAATCTATCATTTTGAAAACCGATCTGAACATCAGAGCGTCTTCCAAAATGATAAAAAGTTAATCATCAAACATTGCTTACTGATTGTATGCCTTTGCCTGCAAAATGTAATTCTTGCCCAATACTTTAGGGTCGATCTCTATGACAAGGATTTTAGACTCGCCCTGCATCAATGAAAAGTAGCCGTCGCTGTATAAAGCAGGCAGGATTTGAGTGCCAGATGAATTTAATAATTGTGCCCTGATTCCAAAGGCTGCGGTAGTGCCGGAGTTGTTTTTGATGGTGTAGCTTAGTAATTTATTGATGCCGTTTTTTGCTACAGTTATTCGCGGCTTGCTGACTGTTAAACTCTTGCCAACTTTGGGCATTTTATTTAAGGCCGTATAATTCAGATAAGTATTGCCTAACCAGTAAAAATTGTCAGACACTATCTTACCTTCTTTATCGGTCAGTTTAAGTTTTAGAAAATGGACATCAGATAATGCCGGTGCTGTGTTATTCGCTGCAAATACTGTAAAAGCTTCTGTAGCTGAAGTAGGCAGCACATCTATTGTTTTTGATAAACTATATTCTGGTACAATTTTGCCATCCATATTATAAACCGTTGCCTTTGCAGTCAGTCCATTTAAACCATAAGGTTTATTGTTAATGATCTTGATGGAATTTGTTGCCGCGTTCCATTGGATATGAACAGGCTCGCAAGCTGTTTTAGCTCCAAAATAAGCCCCTGTAAGATCGTAGTAATAATCATAGGTCTGCCAGATCATTGATGGATATGCAGATTGGCTCATCCAGATCAGCATTCCGGTTGCGTCTTTCCACATATGGTCGTTCCATGCCTCAAACATGGCTTTCATGGTTTCCACATTTTGCATTTGAGCCTTTTTGCAAAAATCTTCTATTGATGTGGGCTTACCATAACTGTCATTGATGTTGTTAATGTATTTCACCGGGTCTGAGCCGCCGCCCAAAGCTCCGTCTGTACTGAAATAGTGTTTTGCCCATAGGTTAGTTTTGCTGTTTACAGACTCAGGAGTAGGGGCAACCCAGTAATCGCGGGGCATGAATTTTTTAAAACTCTCCACATTGACAAAGGTGGCGGTACCCAGTTCGCTGCGCATACCGTAAGAATCTTTAGAAAAGAGGTAGCCATTATGCGGATCGGTAAAGTAAGTTTTAGGATCGAGGTTATTCCATAAGCCGCTGCCGGATAACATCCTGCTGCCGCCATGGATGGAAAAGTTGGGATTGGTTTCTCCGGCATTGGATCGTGCAATGTACAGCCTGTCGTTACCATCGTTATCCTTAATCGCAGTTTTTATTACGTTACTTAATGCACTATTCGGGTCGCCACCAGGGGCACCTTCATTGGCACCGCACCAAATTACTATTGAGGGGTGGTCCCTTAACTTTTTTATCTTTTCAATAGCATTGCTTTTAAATATGTTTAAGCTATCAATCTTTCCATAATTGTTGAGCCAAAAGTCGTCCCAAACCATGATGCCGTACTTATCGCAATATTCATAAAAGGCTTCGTCGGTCACTTCACCCGTCCAGTTTCTGATCATATTAAAATTCATGTCCTGATGAAACCGCACACGGGTTTCATAATCTTTACCACGGGCCTTAAGCATATAGTCGCTCATCCCCCAGTTTCCTCCCTTAACCAATATGGGTACGCCATTTATATACAAGCGCAATGGCCCGTTTAGTGTTGTCGTATCCGAGGTGATTTTTCTGATGCCAAAGTTTTTCGTCACTACATCAGAAGATACATGGCCATCCGCTTCAAAACTAGCCTTGAGGGTGTAAAGATGCTGCGTTCCATCTGGTTTTCCTCCGTATCCGTTTGGCCACCATAATTTTGGATTGTTAATATGTAGTTGCGGAAATTGCTCCTGGTTATAGTAGATGGTTTGGGTGCTGTTTGCGCCAACTGAAATTTTAGGCCCCGTAATTATGATGTTGCCTGGATTGATCGTTAATTTTACCACTCCGGTTACTGTTTCCGGTGAGGTGTTTTTAAGCCGCAGATTAACTTTTAAGTCGGCTGCAGACTTATTCTGGATGTTGGATTGAACCCATGGATCTTCAACAGTGACAGGGCCTGTAGCGGATAAACTAACCGTATCCGTTATACCGCTGTTTAAGCCGGGTACGGCAGGCATCCAGTCCCAGCTGCCACTACTGATGTAAGTAGGGCTTTCCCAGTTGGCCAATGGATGATTATGGTCAGGATCATGACGGGGAGGTACAACGAGTACTAAGATTACGTTGGCGCTCTTTTTTCTCAATATATCCGTAATATCATAAATACCCCGCTCAACAATTCCTTTTATCGTGCCTATATGATGACCATTTACATAAATTTCGCCGCGCTTATGAATCCCATTAAAGTTTAACCTGACTCTTTTATTTGCCGGGAAAGAGGTGGCAGGAAATTCACTGCGGTACCAGAAAGGCTGGTTATATTTTGCATTATCTACTTTATAAATATTATCAGCAAAGTCTGGGTTAAGCTCCCTGCCGGCTTTCACATAAGCGTAGAAAACTGTTCCTGGTACTACGGCATTGATCCAGTCTTTTGTAACAAAATTGGGTTGTGATAATTGCGATATGGTGTAACCATTCCCGCTTTCGGGATGCAGCATCCATTTCAGGTTGATTTTCTGGGCATATAGGGTACCGGGCAGCAGCAAATATGCGATGATAAACACGCGGACAAAAGATTTCATATAAGGTTTTAAAATTCAAAGCAATATAGTGAATATTTACTAAACCGATTTATTTCTATTTAAATAGCGATTTAAGCAGATTATTCCTGGATCGGATTGCTTGATGAATTTAAAATGGTCTTCTATGATGTACTGCGTTTGTCCGGTTTTTGCCGATAAAGAGGAAAACGGCAGCTTAGATTTAAACTGCCGTTTTTAACAAGCTAATCTTTTTCGCTGGCCAGTGCAAGATCCCTTTGTGCGTCAAGTGCATCCAGCCTTGAAACCAAAGCAGCACGCATGTCACGGTAGGCATCACCACCAAGTGCAAGTCGCAAAGGGGCAGGAGAAATGTTCACGCTGTCAATGATCGCCTGTACTGTGATGTCAACATTGTTTTTGATAGGGAATGTTCCTGCAGCAACGGCGCGTCTTACATCACCTGCCGGGGTGTTTTCATAAGCATCCAAAACAGGCGCTGGTGCCATGCCGGTAGCGAAGGAGGTATGGTGTGCTCCGGGTTCAACAATGGTTACGCCAATGTTAAGTGGTGCCACTTCCTTGGCGAGCGTATCGCAAAATCCTTCTACAGCCCATTTGGTAGTGTGATAATAGCTAAAGTTCGGATAAGTGGTTTGGCCACCAGCTGATGATAATTGGAGGATGCGACCAGAACCTTGTTTTCTCAAATGAGGCAAGGCAGCACGTATAACCTGGATGGAGCCGATAATATTGGTATCCACCTGCTGGCGTATCTGTTCATCGCTGGCTTCTTCAGCGGCACAAAATAAAGCGTAACCTGCATTATTTACTATAAAATCTATTTCGCCTAAATCTGCAAAAGCCTGATCCACTACTTTTTTGATCGCTGCGGTGTCTGTTACATCAAGCGTTGCTACCCATAATTGATCTGCATACTGTGCCTTCAGATCATCCAATGCATCTGTTTTACGTACAGTGCCTACAACACGGTGGCCCTGCTGCAATAGTTTTTCGGTAAGTGTTCTACCCAAACCGGTAGAGGTACCTGTGATAAACCATGTTTTCATCTTTTTCTCTGTTTAATTAATTCTCAGACAAAACTATTGAAAGCGGCCATCAGCCGTTAACCCGGTTCAAACCAATACCGACCTTAAACAAACATTTACCGAAATGAGGAGGGGGTATGTCCCGTATAGCGGCGAAATGCTCTGGTAAAATGAGTTGCTTCCTCAAATCCCAGGCTGTTGCTGATCTGGCTGACAGACCAGTTAGAATGCATGAGCAATGTCCTGGCTTCCTGCATCACCCTTTCGTTGATAAGCTGAGTGGTGGTTCTGCCGGTAATTTCTTTAAGCACACGGTTCAGGTAGTTAGTATGTACAAACAACTTTTCTGCATAATCCTGAGGAGACCGCAGTTGTAATTGCTGATTTGGGGTAACCAGAGGAAACTGATCGGCAATTAGGTTTTTAAAAGCATCGGCAAGACGTGTAGCAGCGGTCTGGCTACGCAATTCAGGATCCGGTTCTAGTTTCAGTGCACCGTGAATGCATTCCAATACGTATAAAAACAGCAGATCATACTTTTGTGAATAAGTCGATGCTTGTTCCGTGAGCATTTTTTGGAAAAGGCTTTCAAAAAATGCTTTATCCTTTTTTTCTAGTCGGAATACCGATTGGGCAGAGCCATTAAAAACGGCCCAATCGACCGGCCGGATGTAGGTGTGCACGGGTAGAAAATCCTCGGTGAACATACAGCTATAACCGCTGCAACTACCCTCGTGCACGTCCCATCGGTAAGGATTCTCGCGGTTGGTGAAAACCAATGCCCATTCGCCTGAATTGAACAGGTATTCCTGGTCACGATAATGATATGAGGCATGCCCAGTGATCAATGAAACCTTATAGAAATCTTTGCGGCTGTAAACACTGGTAGCCTTAACGCTTTCTGCGGAAAAATCATCCAGACGGACGGCTGTAAAGTAACCACCGAAGTAATCTCCGGTTTTGCCAATCTCAGGTGCGTAAACATTGATGGAATGCTGTTCAATCATGATCTGGAAATGCTAAAGGTGTTTACTTGTATAATAAGCGGAGCGCAAATATCGTGGTTTAATCTCCATCCTCACCTTTTATAACTGTATATAATTCCAGTGTTTTATTTAATTGGGCTTTCATCTGTTTTACCAATATTCTTGGTCCTAACACACGCATTTTAGCGCCAAAGCCTAATAATTCCCGCTCCAACTCAAAGTTTAAGATCACTTTAATACTAAATATCTTTCCATCAGATTCATCCCTTAATAATTTTTGTGTATGATGTAGCGGCTTAGTAATTACATAGGGGGCGTTATCATTATCCACCCAAAATATAACCTCACAATCACGCTGGCCAAGTGATTTCGTAACCCCAATACAATCATTATAATATGTGGACAGGTCTAATGTTTCGTTTTCCCTATAGTCTGCTTCATGTTCTTCAATGGTTTGTATCCTGTCCAGCGCAAGATTCATAAGCTTGGGATTCCGATCATGTTGCATCCCTAATACAAACCATCGGTTACGGTATTCTTTAAGCAGATAACCATTAAAGCAAAAAGTGCTGGCTTGCCTGGCTTTGAAGGATCGATAGGTAATACACATCGTTTTCTTCGCTACGATAGCTTTACGTATGACCTCTATCCATTCTAATCCTTTCAGATTATCATTCTTTTCAAAATCAACTATCGGCAGGCTATGCATTTTCTGCGAATAGATCTTGTCTTCCAGTTTACTCACCATTTCGTTAAGGTCGGTAAAATGGCTAAAGCCTTTAAATTGCTTTAACAAATCTGATACTTCAGTCAACACCTGCATATCCTGCTGATTTAAAGGACTATTTGTGATGCTGTAATTTTTATCGCTGTAAGTATAAAACTTCTTGTCAATCACCACAATAGGTGCTTCATAACCTAACTTATTGCTGCGCATCATTTCCATGTCTGCCTGTATAGTTCTTCGGCTCACGCCGGTATTAATACCCTGGTATTCATATAGTGCCTCACTACAGGCTTCAATCAGGTCTTCGAGGGTCCATTTCTTAAATTTGTTCTGCAAACACTGATCAAGGGTACGGTAACGGATAAGGGCATTGCGGTTAACAGGCATAGAATGAAAATTATTTTGATGAATTTATGAATTAATTTTTACTGCGCAAATAGACTGCGCAGAGCCTATATTTCTTTGTATTATCAAATAACAAAACGGTCATGGAAAAAGAAAAGATCAGTAATAACGAATTGAAGGGACTTGGTATTAACGACGTGGAAATATTGGTGAGTTTTAGTCGGGTGGCTAATGGCTTGCTTCAACACGGCGTAATGGCTAAACCTGAAATACTGGCTAACCTTGAAGCTTTAATTGACGACCCAATGCCCTATGCATTAAGAAAGGGAGGTAAGTTTAAGAACCTCGCTGAAAGCATCATTGCTATACGTAAGGAAGGCAAATTTATGAAACAAGAGCGCAGTAACTTTAAACTGAAAGAGGAAATTGCTGAATTCCCGGTATGGGGATTGGAACATATTGAGGTGGGCGCCCTGGCACAGATGAGAACAGCGGTGAAATTACCGATCGCTGTTGCCGGTGCCCTGATGCCAGATGCCCACCAAGGGTATGGTTTACCAATTGGTGGTGTATTAGCAACTACTGCAAATACAATTATTCCTTTTGCTGTTGGAGTTGATATTGCATGCCGTATGTGCTTAAGCATTTTTGATATTCCAGCAGAAGCAGTGGATACTGAAACTGATAAACTGAGAAATATTTTGGTCGACAATACTTATTTTGGGATGGGATGTACCACTAAATCATATTTTGACGGTTCATTATTTGATAGTAATACATGGAATGAAACCAAAGTGATACGTTCATTAAAGGATAAAGCTTACGCGCAATTAGGAACAAGCGGAACGGGTAACCATTTTGTCGAATGGGGCGAATTGACGATTGGTGATGGTGCTCTTGATAACATTCCTGCCGGAAGATATCTGGCTTTGCTATCGCACTCTGGTTCCCGTGGTTTTGGCGGTACAGTGGCCAATCACTACAGCAAAATTGCCATGACAAAAACCAAACTGCCCGATGAAGCGAAACACCTGGCCTGGCTGGATCTGGATAAAGATGAAGGAATAGAGTATTGGATAGCCATGAACCTTGCCGGCGAATATGCAAGTGCTAATCACCACGAGATTCATAATAAAATTGCCCGTGCATTAGGGGTTCGCCCGATTACAAGGATAGAGAATCACCATAATTTTGCGTGGAAGGAGCAACTTGCCGATGGTACTGATGTAATGGTTCACCGAAAAGGAGCAACTCCAGCTGGTAAAGGGGTGCTGGGTATTATCCCTGGTTCTATGAGCACACCTGGATTCCTGGTTCGTGGAAAGGGAGAAGTAACAAGTATCAACTCAGCCAGTCATGGTGCTGGTAGGCTGATGAGCCGTACTGCAGCTTTTAAAATGCTGGACAAAGCTGTAATCGCAGCTAATTTGGTTGAAAAACGTATTACGCTAATGGGTAGTGATATGGACGAAGCATCAATGGCTTATAAGGATATCCACGCCGTTATGGCAGCGCAAAATGACTTAGTGGAGGTTCTGGCTAAATTCGAACCGAGAATCGTGCGAATGGCGGATGCGAGAGAAAAGCCTGAAGATTAAGGGAATGAAATATAATTAAAATATTTTTCAACTGCGCAGATACACTGCGTAGAACTGATATTTCTTTGTATCAACAATAAAAAAGGAGGTTTAAATGAAATTTAACAGCTTAAGCAAAACAAAAGATCAGATCCTTAACAACGAAGGAGCAAAGGCTTATCAGCTTAGTCCAGAAATGGAATTGTATACTGCTGTTGTTACCTGGAGCTTAAACGATTCATTTTATGAGAAGAACGAGGACCGTCTAATCCGCCTGCAAAACTTAATATCGATGTGCAATCCCGTATTTGTGGGTAAACTGGCTATCTATGCCCGCACTAAAATGTATCTGCGTTCGGTGCCTTTAGTTTTGGTAACCGAATTGGCTAAGCAGCACTCGGGCGACAATTTGGTTTCCCGGGTTACGGAAGGGGTAGTTAACCGGGCAGATGAGATCACTGAACTATTGGCTTGTTATGAATTATTGAATGAGCGTAAAGGTACAAAAAAGCTAAACCGATTGTCAAAACAACTGCAGAAAGGTTTATCGGCATCGTTTAACCGTTTTGACGAGTATCAGTTTGCCAAGTATAGCCGGGATGGAAACATCAGGCTGCGTGATGCTTTGTTTTTGGTTCACCCAAAGGCAAAGGATAATGAACAACAAGTAGTTTTCGATAAAATAGTGAATAGTACTTTGCAAACACCTTATACTTGGGAAACTGAGCTTTCGGCATTAGGTCAGCTTAATTATGATAGTGATGAAGCAAAGGCAAGAGCATTCCGCGCCAAGTGGGAAGAATTGATAGACAGCAGCAAGATGGGTTATATGGCTTTATTGCGTAACCTGCGTAATATACAAGAAGCCGGTGTAAGTTATGGACATTTCCAAAAGGTATGTGCACGCTTATCTGATACTCATGAAATAACAAAGGCTAAACAGTTTCCGTTTCGTTATTTGTCGGCGTATCGCGAACTATCGTTATCGCGTACCGAAGCACCTGTAAATAGCTTAACGAAAAAGCTGAGCGTTTTTTATTTGGTAATCAGGGTTACATTGGTGAGTTGATGGACGCTTTGGAAAAAGCTGTGCACGAAAGTGCAGCTAACATCAAAGGTTTTGATCATAAAATGAAGGTCTTGCTGGCCTGCGACGTTTCAGCGTCGATGCAAACTCCGGTTTCGGTAAAATCAAAGGTGTTATTGTTTGATATAGGCCTGATGCTGGCGATGTTATTACAATCGCGTTGTAAAAATGTAGAAGTAGGTATGTTTGGTGATACCTGGAAAATGATAACCGTTCCACGTACTAATATACTGGCTAATGTAATGGAATTTTATCGCCGGGAAGGTGAGGTGGGTTATGCAACTAATGGTTACACGGTGATCAAAGATCTATTATCCCGAAAGGTTATAATGGATAAGGTCATGTTGTTTACCGACTGCCAGCTGTATAATACGTCTATAACGGGTGATGATATAAATGATTTATGGTTGCGTTATAAAATCAACATTGCCCCTAAAGCAAAGTTATACCTGTTTGATCTGAAAGGTTACGGTCAGACCCCACTACGTTTGTTGAATAATAATGTGTACCTGATATCAGGCTGGAGTGATAAGGTTTTTGAAATGTTAGCCGCTTTAGAAGATGGAGAAACAGCTTTAGCTAATATCAATAAATTAGAATTATAATATCATGGGGATGCTAACATCCCCATGATTTAAAAAGAAATTAAAATATAAGGATGCCGTAGAAGCGGGTTACTCCGTACATTAGTGGGGGATGGGCATTGTAATGAAAATTATGATGTGGGTTCGAGTCCCAAAAGCGGTTCCCCCGTCCCGTGTTCGCTTGTTGCTCCTTATCCTTAAAAAGGTGCCGTAAATTGGTAATACTTCGGTATGATGTTCCCTACGGGGAAAGGTGCAGATTCAAATTCTGCCTGCAATTTATTGCAGTAGTCTAAATTAATGACCAATTGCTTTTTGCCCTTTTTCATAAATAAATTAACTTTTTTTTAATCGTAACTAACCAGCTTCTCCTAATGATTTTCGGCGTAAATGTTGCTAGACATGTTTCACCTGCAATAAGTTAATATTTTTTAAATCAACTCGTCATGAATGTTCTACTGGTTATTCTACTTTCAGTTCTCCCTATCACCAATCCGAACAGGATATTGAATATCTATGCCAAAGATAAATCTGACGCTTCTTACCGGGAGCAAATGAGGATTTTTGCTGCCGACCCAAAAGGGTTAAAGGAACGGGATCTTGTCATAAAGGAGCATTTCGGAGTTTCAAATTTTAAAATAACTCTTATAGGAAAAGATGGAGGGGAAAAATATACGTCCAAATCGGTATTAACGCTTAAAAAGCTGTATGGTATTATTGACGTGATGCCTATGCGCAAAGATGAGATGAAGCAATAATCATATTCTATTATTAAAAGATAATCTGCCATTGTCCGTATGTTAAAAAATTATGATCTTTAAGTGTTTTCAACATCAAAATCATAAACCATCTAATGAAATATACAAAAAATACGCTCATAGCCTATTCAGGACTCGCCTTGTTATTTAGTGCTGTTATTACCTCCTGTAACCATAAAAATTCGGAAGCCTCTTATGCTGCAAACGACCCTGTTTTCAAAAACATGGATACTACAGTAAATCCGGGTAGCGACTTCTTTAAATACGCTAACGGAGGCTGGATAAAAAAGAATCCAATTCCTGCTGCTTATTCCAGCTGGGGCATAGGTAATTTGGTACAGGAAGATATTCGGGAGAAGCTTAAAAAAATAAATGAAGATGCCCTGAAAGAAAATGCGTCGAAAGGTACCAACAGTCAAAAGATTGCTGATTTCTATTTTACTGGTATGGATACTGTTGGTATTGAGAAGAGGGGAATAAGTGATTTGAAAGCAGAGCTCGACCGTATTGATCAGATCAAAGACGTGAATGCTGTTCTGGATATGGCAGCCTATCTCACCACTAATGGTATTGATAATATGATTGGGCTTTCCGTAGGACAGGACGAAAAAAACAGTGAAAAAATAATGCTGCATTTAAGTCAGACTGGTATCGGCATGCCTAACCGCGATTATTATTTCAATACCGATGCGCGAACCAAAAATATCCGGAATGATTATTCAGGCAAACATTTGCCTGCGGTACTGAAGCTTTCAGGAATGACCGGTCAGGATGCGGCAACTGCGGCAAAAAATGTATTTGCTATCGAAACAACACTGGCTGCCAGCTCGCGTAAACTGGAAGATCTGCGTGATCCATATCATAATTACAACAAAATGTCCGTTGCCAAGCTGAACCAATTGACGCCTGGGATAAACTGGACGGATATTTTTCAAAAGCTGAAAATCAATAAAGCCGATACGGTAATTGTAGGTCAGCCTGAATATTATCAGGCCTTAAATAAAGCACTTAAAACTTTCCCCTTAAATGACTGGAAAGCTTACCTGCGCTGGAGCCTGATCTCGTCTGCTTCACCTTACCTGAGCAAAGACCTCGATAAGGAAAGATTTAGATTCTATGGGACGGTTATTGCAGGCAAAAAAGAACAATTACCAAGATGGAAACGCGTCCTTGATACGGAAAATGCTTTAATGGGAGAGGTGCTTGGACAATTGTTCGTCAAAGCTTATTTTCCGGAGAAGGCTAAAAAACGCTATTCCGATATGGTTACCGCCATTCGTACAAGCTACAAAGAACACATTGAAAAACTAGACTGGATGAGTGATGCAACAAAGAAAAAAGCACTCGATAAGCTGGATAAAGTAAATCCAAAAGTTGGTTTTCCTGATAAATGGAAAGATTTTTCCAGCCTGGATATAGACCGGAAATCTTATGTGTTGAATATAATGCACGCACAGGCCTGGTGGTATAATAGGGAAATTAAAAAAATAGGAAAACCGGTAGACCGTACTGAGTGGGAGATGACCCCTCAAACCTATAATGCCTACTACAATCCTTCTAACAACGAGATTGTATTACCTGCCGCCATATTCAGCATCGCAGGTGTAAAAGATGAAGATGTGGATGATGCTGTAGCTTACGGTTATGCAGCTGCATCTACCATAGGCCATGAGATTACACATGGTTTTGATGATGAGGGCCGTCAGTTTGATGCAAAAGGAAACCTTAAAGCATGGTGGACACCGGCGGATTCCGTAAAGTTCTCAGTAAGGGCACAGGCTTTGGTGAATCAATTCAATAATTACAAAGTACTGGACAGCATGCATGTTAATGGAAAAGCTACACTCGGAGAAAATATTGCTGATTTGGGTGGAATTGTTCTGGGACTCGATGCTTTTAAAAAGACAGATCAGTATAAAGAAAATAAAAAGATCAATGGTTTAACTCCTTTGCAGAGGTATTTCCTGGGTTATGCATTAGGATGGCTTGGACATCAGAGAGATGAACAACTGGCTAGTCAGATCTTAACAGACGTTCATGCCCCTGCATTTTTGAGGGTGAACGGTCCATTTGCTGATGTGCCTGAATTTTATGAAGCATTCAAAGTAAAAAAAGGAGATGCGATGTGGATAGATCCTGATAAAAGAGTGAAAATCTGGTAAAAGAATCTGGCAAGTATATTATAAAAAGAAGAAGTCAATGATTGCAATCCAAATTTGAAAGAATTTGGAAATCAGTTATTTGTGATGAGCCCGAGAAAATCTCGGGCTCATTCCGTTTAAATCTTATTTCGACCATTCTGTTCGTTTTTATCATTGTCCTTAATTATCTGTTTATACCAGGATTTTTACTGATCAATTTCTTTTCAAGTTCTTTGTTTAAACATTGTAAACGCTGTAAAATGTATATGTTTGCACGGCAAGATGATCAATTATCATTCTTATAACTACTTGTCAGCATCATCTATCCAATCGTCGTTTACAAATTAAAATATGAAGTATTCTTCTTTATTCAAATCATTATTTTTATTTATACTTCTTGTTTCGTTAGCGGCGACATCAAAAGCGCAGCAGAATAACGACCTGCTAAAAATGCTCGTTAAAAAGAATATTATCAGCCAGAAAGAGGCAGATTCTTTACGGGCAGATACAACGGTGAAAAGTTATAATACCCAGGATAAAACTAACCAGCATGGAATAAGCATTGGTAGCCGGGCATTACAAATCAGTGGATTGATACAGGGGGAGTATGAAGGATTTCAGCAGCAAAGTGCTAATAATACTTTTCTGCTTCATCGTGCCCGGCTGGATATCAAAGGAGATGTGAGTGATAACTGGAGCTACGAAGTGTATACTGAATTTGCAGGAGGTACACCAAAGTTACTTGATGCCTATGCAACTTACAGGGTCACGGATTTTCTGAAGTTTACAGCAGGCCAGTTCAAAGTACCTTTCTCTTTAGAAAGTACTGTAAATGATAGTCAGTTAGATTTTATTGACCGTGCAGCTGTAATTAATGCCTTAACCAGCAGGTCAACTGATGTGATTGGCAATAACATCGGCCGGGATATTGGGATACAGGCAAGCGGCAGTTTTGTGAAAATCAATCACCGGTATTTGTTTGATTACCAATTAGCCCTGTTAAACGGTGCAGGATATGATGTAACTTCAGACAACAATAAATATAAAGATCTATCCGGCAGGCTTACCTTCCATCCGGTTAAAGATCTGGATATATCAGCCGATTTCTATAATGGTGTTGGTTTCTATGGTACTCCGGCGAAAAATGAAAAACGCGATCGGGAAGGCCTGGACGCCAGGTATGTTGTTGGAAAGCTGGCTTTACAGGCAGAGTACGACAAAGGCACAGACGGTGTAATCAATAGAGATGGATGGTATGGGCAGGCTACTTATTTCGTTCTTTCAAAATTACAGTTAGCAGCCAAATACGACACGTATGACCCTAACACTGTTGAATCTAATGTCCGCATGAATACTTATACAGGCGGCTTCAATTATTTCTTTAATAAATGGGCCAGGTTTGCAGCCAACTATGTAGACCGCCGTGAACAGGGCGTTCAAACCAAGAATAATATTTTTGAAACACAGCTTCAGCTTACCTTTTAAAGGACGGCTTCAGCTAATTATTCCTCTTACGGATCATGCTTAAAAAAACGGGGGTAATTCCTAAATAGGAGGCGATATGTTTTTGTGTTATCCTTTGCTCCAATTTTGGATACAGCCGGCGGAATGATTGATAACGTTCTTCTGCTGGTTTTGAAAGTTCTGAAGTGATACGCTGCTGGTGCATATGGAACCCATTCTGTACCAGAATACGGAAGAATCGTTCCATTTTGGGTACTTCAATGTACAACTCCTCCAGTACAGGATAACTAAAATAAAACACTTCAGTTTCTTCCAGTGCGCTGATGGCATAAAAAGCAGGCGTTTGTGTCGAAAAACTGGCCAAATCAGCCACCCACCAATTTTCAGGACAGAATAAAATATTATGTTCTTCACCTTCTTTGTCCGTATTAAAAATACGCAGACAGCCTTTATTCACAAAATAGATATTTCTACAGGTTTCATCTGGATGAAGTAATACCGCATTTTTTTTTACTGTCCTGAATAACAACTTAGATTGAACATATTCAGTTTCGGCAGCATCCAGCTGGATATGCAGGGCAAAATTTGCAAAGATGAATTCGTGCATTTTATAAAGATAAAATGTCCTGCTCATTAATCCTATGCTGGTTTAACATTCGTGATGCTTCGCATACTGCCGAAACCATGAATATTTAATTTAACGGACCGAAAAAGCTAACAATCCTGGTGATTTGATAGTCTTCATTAAACTCAAAGTAGTCAAAGCCTTCTCTTGTTTCTTCCGGTAAATCTACCGTCCAGGTGTAACGGCCAACATAATGGTGGTAATCTGGCTTAGTCAGTACATGGAATTTCCTTGTAGGGATTTTCTCCAAAGAATATTGAGCTAGGTCTGCAATACCGTTCACTCCCGTTACCAGATCAAAGTTCGGATCGGTATAGGTGGCATCCGTAGCCCAGCATTTTGCAAAAGCCGTTTTAAAGTCTTCCAGGTTATTTCCGTTCCAGGATTCTACATATTCGTTAATCATTTCTTCAACTGATGTTATCATTTTTATAGATTTAAGTGTATACAAAAGAAGTGTAGTTCTGGCAGAATAAAATTAAAGTAGTTTAACAAAACAGAATTTAAGTCCTTCCGGGATATGCACTGCTTTTCTTAATGCCGGAGCTGATGAAGGTAGCGTCCGGATTAAACTGCCCTCAAAATTTAGATGCTATTTTTGGGGCTATTTACAGAAGTGCAGGCGATTAATTTTAAAGATCTTAATCCTGGTATCTTATCTAAAAATTTTCTATAATATATTCAAATGTTGCCGTCGTTTTTTCTTAATATTGCGCACTATAAGTGTTTGCCTATTTCTTTACAGATAATATTTATTCAATTTTCTTCAAATCAGGCTTAATCATCTTTTTTTACGTTTTATTAATGATTAGGCTTTATTTTTGTGCGAAAATGCGAAATCAGCAGGGGTGATGAAGCTGGTTTATTTTGGTAAAACGGTTAAGGTAGCAAGATTAACTGATGAGCATTATACATTTTTGAGATAAAGTGAAATAATAAAATAATATGGAAAACATTGTTCTGGGGGCCGATATTGGCGGTTCTCACATTACTGCAGCATTGATAGACTTACAAGGGAAAAATGAAATCGGCAAAAGCTGGTCCAGGACGCGCTTAAATTCTGCTGGTTCTGCAACAGAAATTATTGATGCCTGGGCAGTGGCGATAGAAAAATCTATGGACAGTTATCCTGTAAAGCCAACTATGATTTCTATAGCAATGCCTGGTCCTATGGACTATAAAAATGGAGTATGCCGGATCAAAGGGCAGGATAAATATGGTGCCTTATACAATATCAACATCAAAGAAATGCTGGCCAGCCGACTGGGGGTTTCTCCATCTGTGGTAAACTTCAAAAATGACGCTGCCTGCTTTTTAAAAGGAGAGCTGTTTACAGGAAGCCTGAGAGGTATTGACGATGCCATTGGATTAACCCTGGGTACAGGTTTAGGTACCTCGCACACAAAAAATGGGGAAGCCTTTGACTCTGATCTATGGAAAATGCCATTTTTAAAAGGAATTGCTGAGGATTACATTTCTACGCGCTGGTTTATAAAACGTTTTAAAGAGCTTGCTGATGTAGACATTAAAGATGTGAAAGACCTTGTTGAAAACCATCAGGATTCACCTCATTTTACCACGATATTTCATGAGTTCAGCACCAATCTGGCAAAATTTATTTACAAGTTCATCAGGAAAAAGATGCCCCATGCTGCTGTTATAGGTGGAAACATCGCCAACGCAGAAGCCTATTTTTTAAGTGATACCCGCAAGATCCTGGCAGAAATGATGGGATATAGTTTCCCTATCAGACGCTCGGCATTGGGAGAAAAAGCCGCTTTATTTGGGGCGGGATCTAGTTTTTGATATCAGGAACGTCTTGATATTTAGCTAATATTGTTTGTGTATTCAACGATGACAGAACCGGAACCTTTTATCAGGTATATACAAAGGACAGTAGAGCTGACAGAAGAAGAGCTGACTGAATTTACTGCAGCTTTTAAATTGAAAAAATTAAAAAAGAAACAGTTTATCATTCAGCCCGACTTTATTGCACAGTACCGAAGTTATGTGGTAGAGGGTGCTTTGCGCTCTTATGTCATTGGTCAGGATGGCGTAGACCATACCATCAATTTTGCTATAGAAGATTGGTGGGTTTCTGATCTCAACAGTTACCTCTACCAAAAACCGGCGACGATGTTTGTGGTGGCTATAGAAGATAGTACTGTATTACAGATCGAATACGAAAATGAGCAGCGCTTAAAACAGGCTAACCATAAGTTCGAAACATTTTTCAGGATAGCAGCCGAACGTACGGCTGCTTTTCATCAGCGCAGGATCATCTCTGCCCTTACCCGCACCGCAGAAGAGCGTTATAATGATTTTCTGCTCGTCTATCCATCTGTAGCCCAGCGCTTGCCGCAGTACGCTATCGCTTCTTATCTGGGCATGACCACCGAATTTCTTTCCAAAATCCGTAACCATAAAGTGCGCAAAAAGAACTAAGACAGGGAAAAGAGTTGAAGTAGTTCAACCGAATTTCCTAAACTGGTTCATCTTTAAATTTTAGCGGCCACAGTAGTTTTGTTGTATAAAAACAGAACAAAATGTCACGTAAATTAGAAAATAAAGTAGCCGTAATTACTGGTGGTAATAGCGGCATCGGATTTGGAACTGCAAAATTATTCGCCAGTGAAGGTGCAAAGGTGGTGATCACCGGCCGGAATGCGGAAACACTAAAAACTGCGGCCGCAGAGATTGGTAATGGTGCTATCGGTATCGTAAGTAACGTTGCAGAAGTAAAAAGTTTCGAACCGCTCTATGAAGAGGTAAAAAATACTTTTGGCAAAATTGATGTGCTGGTAGTTAATGCAGGTATCATTTTAATGGCACCACTGGAAGACTGGACGGAGGAGATGTTTGACCAGATCAGTGATATCAATTACAAAGGTGTTTTCTTTACCGTACAAAAAGCATTGCCTTATTTGAATGATGGTGCTTCTATAGTGATCACTTCTTCTACAGTAGCCGAAAAAGGTATCGCAGGATCAGGTGCGTATGTTTCTTCAAAGGCTGCTGAGCGTGCATTGGTAAGATCTTTTGCGACTGAACTGGCCAGCAAAAATATCAGGGTAAATGCCCTTTCTCCAGGTTCTATAGATACGCCTATTTTTGAGAAAAATGGATTTTCTAAAGAATCGGCAGATGGAATGAACACCTTTTTTGCGAGTGCTGTTGCTTTGAAAAGAGGAGGCACAGTAGAAGAAATGGCTAAAGGATATTTATTCCTGGCTTCTGATGATTCTTCCTATATGACAGGTGCAGACCTGGTTATTGACGGAGGATTCAGGAACCTGTAAGTCAGCTCTGCAAATATCAAGCCCTGAAAGTTTACTATTTTCGGGGCTTTTTTATGTGCTATTAATTCTGACAGCTCTGGCGGAAATCTAAATTAAGGTGCTGAAGTGTAATTTTTCCTGCTCAGATTAATGCTTATATTGCTGCTAGTCCGTATCTTATGGCTGATAACAATAAATTTTCCTCTTAACTATAAATTATGAAACGCAGAGATCTCATCAAGTATTTGTCAGTTGCCCCAATCGTGGGCGGAATTGTTGGCTCAGGTATCCCATTTTTATCAGATGCAGCTGTAATAGCTCCCCTAAAGCGGGACCTGATCAAAGAACTGGGACTGCGCACTTTTATCAATGCTGCGGGTACTTATACCACACATACAGCTTCGCTGATGGATCCGGAGGTAATGGAAGCGATCAACAGCTCTTCCTCACAGTTTGTGATGATCAGTGAAGTGCAGGATAAAGTGGGGGAGAAGATTGCTGAGTTATGCCATGCTGAAGCTGCAATGGTCACCGCAGGATGCTGGTCGGCCTTAGTATTAGGCACAGCCGGCATATTGACCGGAACCGATCTTAAAAAGATCGGGCAGCTCCCTAATGTAGAAGGATTTGAAAAAATGGAGATGATTGTACAAAAAGGCCATAATTATGATTATGTCCATGCACCTACCAATGCCGGCGCAAAAGTTATTGTAATTGAAACAAAGGAAGAATTGGAGAATGCGATCACTGAAAAAACTGCACTGATGTATTACCTGAACGTGGCGACAGACCTTGGACAAATCAAACATGAAGAATGGGTGGCCATTGCCAAAAAGCATCAGGTCCCTACCATGATCGATATTGCTGCGGATATCCCTCCGGTACAAAATTTATGGAAGTATAACGATCTGGGTTTCGATCTGGTTTGTGTATCTGGTGGTAAAGCGATATGCGGACCACAAAGTGCAGGGATACTGATGGGAAGAAAAGAGCTGATCAAAGCTGCCCGTTTAAACGCGCCGCCACATGGTGACAATATTGGCCGGGGGATGAAGGTAAACAAAGAAGAGATCCTGGGGATGTACGCTGCGCTGGATCATTATATCAAGCGCGATCATAAAAAGGAATGGCAGGATTGGGAAGAGCGGGTGGCACTGATTGGCGATGAGGCAAAGAAGGTAAATGGTGTAACCACTACAGTGACTGTTCCACCGATTGCCAATCATACACCGCTTTTAAATATAGCCTGGGATATCAGTAAAATCAAAATAACCAGCCAGGAATTGCAGCTTGCTTTGCGTAATGGCAGCCCTTCTATTGAAACGATGCAGTTTAGTCCCAACAGTATTAATATCACCGTGTTTATGTTGAGACCGGGTGAAGAAAAGATAGTTGCTAAGCGCGTTCATGAAGAATTGAACAAGGTGGGATAGGTAAATCAAAAACTAAAGGCTAGCGATGCTGATAACAAAGTACTGTTATTGGTTAGGCCCTGGTCCATTTTAGAATAGAGCTTATCCTCGCTATTCAAATTCCTGATTTCCATCCTGCCTAATAATTGTTTAGTGATATGATAATCAGCATTAGCTGAATAACCCCAGGCGTTAAATCCGTTTGGAGTTGCGGTATTGATGATTACTCCGTTTTTATCGGTATAATATTCCGCCCTCAGTGCGAAACTTGTTTTTGGGGTAAGTGTATATCTCATCATGATAACAGGGGTATACCAGGTGTTAAACCTGGACGAACCTTTGGCAATTTGCTCCGCCCCAATATCAAAGCCAAGGGTTGCAGCCAGGCGTTTATTGAGCTGAAAAACACCATAGAGATCATGAAAATAGCGCATCTGGTGAACACTGTCGGGTAGATTATAACCTAAGAAACTACTGCTGTTCAGCGTGATTTGTGCGTTAGGTTTGTAAGTCACCTGGGTACCAAAAGCCGGCGTACTGTTTCCTGCTTCTCTTCTAATACGCTGCCAGCCATTTAAAACCAAAGCGCTTAAATACCACTTTTCATCTTTTGTAGTATAACTTAATCTCGCCCCGGTTTCAAAATAGGGGGAATTATCTGCTGCTAAACTTCTGCTGAGCGTCCAGTTGTCCTTTCCAATAGCACTTTCCCATCCTATATGTGAAGGCAAAATCCCTGCATCCAGCCATAAGTTACTTTTATTGGAAAGTTTGATGCCCAAATTGGCTTCGTAAATATTTCTTACAATATTTGGCTCTGCGGCATAATTCGCATTTACGTAGGTGCCGGCTGCGATAGCGAGGTTGGCACGCACGTTTTCAGTAACAAAAGCTGCTTTAACCATACCTAAGTTAAGATTTGGTTCGTTTGTCTTATTGTTGCTGTAAATAAACGGTGCGATGGAATGATTGGCAGGTCTGTTAAAATCATAATTATAATAACCTTCTGCATATCCGCTAATGGTAAAGGGAGATAGTTTAATGTCTTGTGCAAAAGTCTTCGTCGTTATAAATAATAGGAAGACCAATATTTTTTTCATCGCTGTCGTTTACTATTTTTTGACTTATACATCGATAAAAGAGAATTTATAAGATATATACCAGGATAACCCTATTCTTTTAGGAGTGTTTAAACAATTTGAAGAAAAATCTATTTAAACCGGATCTGTTTAGAGGTTACCATATAGTGGTTCTTGATTTTATTCTTATTTTAAATGCGATTCTGGGTCGTTACCTGTATAGAAGATAAAAAAAATAACTGTAACTTTAGGATTCGCTCTTTTATCATAGGTAAGTAGCGGTTAAGGAAAAATACTGTGAAAAAGTACACCAAATATAAATTCATGCCGTGGTTTTACCTGATCTTTTGTTTTGGTCAGTTTGCATTACTGAATTCGGCAAAAGCCGAAGGTCAGCAGGACAGCCTGCAAAATGTTTTAAACCAGCTTCTTGACAATAAGTCTCAGTATGACCGTCAGAAACTGAGGCATATCAGTGAAATTAAAAGACAGCTGGTGATCAATTATTCCTCTCTGGATAAACGCTATGTCAATTATCAGCAATTGTTCAATGAATATAAATCGTTCGTTCATGATTCAGCCTATCTGTATTGTAAAAAGTTAAACGATTGTGCTTACTTACTGCACGATGCCAATAAAATCAATGCCTCAAAAGTGGATATGGGCTTTGTGCTCATCTCTGCAGGGATGTTCAAAGAAGGATTGGATACCTTAAACAGAGTAAACATCAGCAGTTTTGATAAGAAACAGCGCTATGAATATTTTTTCCTGCAGGCGAGAAGTTATTTTGATGTAGCCGATTATGATAAGATCGGCGATTATTACAATCGGTATAGCCTGATTGGCTTGAAATACTGTGATTCTATTATACATTCTAATCCCGTTGGCTCTTATCCCTATTTATCCGCACTTGGATTAAAAGCATTGAGAAAGGCAGATTTTCAGGAAGCTATGAGCTCTTATCAAAAGATCCTCACCTATAGGCAAACCTACCAGGACAGCGCCATTAACCTCAGCTGCCTGAGTTATATTTATTTTGAACTTAAAAACATTCAGCCCGCTGTAAACCATTTAATCCATGCGGCCATCATAGACAATACCCATTCAACAAAGGAAGGGGTAGCACTCACCAACCTGGCCACCTATTTATATAAACAAGGGGATGTAAAACTGGCTTTCCGGTATATTAATAATGCAATAGAGGATGCTAACTTTTATGGGGCCAGGCACAGGGAAGCACAGATCAGCAGTATTATGCCAATTATTCAAAGTGATAAGGTGAATGGTATAGAAAAGCAGAAACAGCTGCTCACCATTTACGCCTCCCTGATCACTTTATTAATCATTATCGTTATTGTCTTTGCTTTTATTACGGTGAAACAATTGAAAAAACTGCGTGTGGCAGATCAGATCATTGTCCATAAAAATGAAGACCTGAACAGGATGAATAATTCGTTGATTTCAGTCAATAAAGTTTTAGATCACACCAACCGCTCCCTCTCCCGAATCAATATTAAACTGGATGAAGCGAATATGATCAAAGATGAATATATCGGCTATTTCTTTAATATCCACTCAGACTATATAGAGAAATTAGACCGGCTTAAACGGTCGATTGAAAAAAATGTGAGAGAGAAAAGGTATGAGGAAGTGCTGCATGTGCTGAACCGCCTCAATACCAATTTTGAACGTGAAAATTTATCCCACAGCTTTGATAAAGTGTTTTTAAACCTCTTCCCAAATTTTGTAGACGACTTTAACTCTTTATTTGATCCTGATCATCAGACTTGTCTGCGTGATGGCCTGCTCAATACAGAACTTCGCATTTTTGCCCTCATCCGTTTAGGGATAGAGGAGAATGAAACAATCGCAAAGATCCTGAACTATTCTGTGAACACCATCTATACCTATAAAACAAAGGTTAAAAACCGTTCCTTTATTCCAAATGAAGAATTTGAGGATCGAATTATGCAGATTAAAGCGGTTAAAGAAGCAGCTGAATAAATTATTGTTTTAACACAAGGTATGAATAAGGCTCCAATGTCACCACCTGGCCTATTTTGTTGCCGGCACCAGTGAAAGCATTTGTCCATTCCGTTTGGAGGCTAAAAGGAACGGGATAGCTTATCTTTTTGTTTCTTAAATTGGAGAGTACCAGTATTTTTTCCTTTCCATCTGTTTTGGTAAATACACACACATCTGCGTTGCTGTAAGAAGTAAGTGCCCCTCTTCTTATCGCTTTGCTGTTATTCCTGAAGGCGATTACTTTTTTATATTCGGCGGTAACCTCAGGACTATTCGACCAGTTGATTTTTGAGGTGGCAAAAGGAAAGATTAAACGGTATGGGGTACCCACTTCCTGACCATTATAAATAAAGGGTATACTTTTCATATAGGCGATGACCACAAATGCAGCCATAGAACCTTTTTTCTCACCAAACAATTCTAAAGGTGTACCGTCTGAGCCATTCACATCATGATTGGTGGTGTACCGCACAATTTCCTGCCCGTTGGCCGCACCTTCGTAATCCGTTTTGTTCAGGCTGTCAATAGATAATACAGATTTGTCTTTTTTATAGATTTTCTTTAAGTTATCAAAGAATTTGAAGCCAAAGTTATAATCAAAACCAGCAGCGTACTGGTCGGTGCGCGAACCTTCCGACAGAAAAAGCAATTGATGGCCGGGAGTTTTTCTCAGTGAACTGATTGCTTCTTTCCAGAAATCAAAAGGAGGCCCGTCAGCATAATCACAGCGGAAACCATCAATGTTGGCTGTAAGTATCCAGTATCGCATTGATTTGATCATTTCTTCCCGCATGGCGGCGCTTTTGTAGTTCAATTGCGCTACGTCATTCCATCCTTTACCCGGAGGACTAACAATGTTTCCAATAGAATCCTGTAAGTACCATGATTTGTTCTTTATCCAGGGGTTATCCCAGGCCGTATGGTTAGGTACCCAGTCCAGCATCACTGCCATGTTCCTTTGATGCGCACCGTTAACTAAAGCACGCAGGTCGTCCAGCGTCCCAAAATCCTTGTTAATTGCCGTATAATCTTTTACGCAATAAGGCGAGTTCATCGATTTTACGACACCTACAGGATAGATGGGCATGATATATACCACATTTGCACCCAAGGCTTTGATAGAATCTAAACGGGCAGTAACGCCCTTAAAATCTCCTGCTTTACTGAAGGCACGCGTATTAACCTGATAGATGACCACATCCCTGCGGTCAGGTACATGCGTAAAGGGTTTTCCGTAATGCTGAACCGATGCCACATCAGTTTGTGCCTGTGAGGGGTTGATCTCGGATAATAGGATAAAAAGGAGAATCGGAAATACAGCCGCTATTTTGTTCATTGGATTAAATTATTCCACAAGTTACCTATTCGGCGAGAAGAAAATCAATGTAATTCTTAGCATATATAGATTTTTGTGCCAATGATTGTTTTTAATCTGTTGAATTCTAATTGGTTATATGATAGGTTTGGTCAGTTAAATATTAACAAATATTGCCGTCGCCTATCCATTTAAAAATTAGAGGCAAATTTCCGCAGCTTAAATTATCTATATATTTTGTCGTCAATATTTATGTAAGTATTTGTTTTTCAGTTTTTTATATTAGTAACTGTGATATATTTTTAATATTGACTTTTCAGGTTATTGATTAAGGCAATAAAGCTCTTTTACTTTGGTGAAAATACCGGCCTACAGTTGGTGTCTTTACCAAATTAAACCAAATCTATATGAACAAACTTTACTTGTACAAGTATGGCCTGACTTTACTTTTACTCTTTTTTTCATTCACGCTGTTTGCCCAGAAAAATGTTTTTACGGGTAAAGTAGTTGATGAACGAAACCTCCCTTTACCAGGCGCTTCTATTTTGATTAAAGAAACCAACCAGTCGGCTATTTCTGACAAAGATGGTGCCTTTCAAATTCAGAACCCTAACCTGAAAACGTTAACGTTATCTATCAGCTTTGTTGGTTATGATGCCATAGAAAAGGTGATCAGGGCCAATCAGCCATTAACGGTATCCTTAAATCCAAATGCAAGGTCGCTATCTGACGTGGTGGTAGTTGGTTATGGAACAGTGAAAAAATCTGACCTGACGGGAGCAGTAGCTACCATTTCCAGTAAAGACCTCAACCCGGGGCCTATAACCAACCCTTTGCAACAACTGGCAGGTAAGGCTGCGGGTGTAAATGTTACCCAGACGGGCAGTGAGCCGGGTACCGCACCAAGTGTGCGTATCAGGGGTATCACTTCATTGATTGGTGGTAACGACCCACTGGTGGTAGTGGATGGTGTACAGGGAAATATGGATCTGCTGGGACAGGTACCACCAAGTGAGATTGAGTCTGTAGATGTGCTGAAAGATGCATCAGCGACGGCCATCTATGGTTCCCGCGGAGCTCCGGGAGTGATCATCGTGACGACAAAGAAGAATAAAGCGGGTACAAGCAGTATAGAGTACACGACCAATAATTCTGTAGATGTTATTCCCAGAAAGCTGAAAGAGTTAAATGCAGATGAGTGGAAGCAACAGGCGCAGCTTTATAGTGTTCCGGCATCCACAGATCATGGTGCCAATACCGATTGGTACGACCTGCTTACCCGGACTGGCTTTACACAAAACCATACACTGGCCTTTGGCGGAGGGGCAAACGGCTTTAATTACAGGGCATCCCTGGCGGCTATCCTGCAAAATGGTACAGTAATCCACTCCAATTATAAAAATTACATCGGCCGTATTCAAGCTACACAAAAGGCATTGGGTGATAACCTTACCCTGACGATGAATCTGAATAGCGGGATCAATGATGCCAATTACAGTCCTACGGGGATTGGAAGGGCAAGTTTTACCTCTAACCTGATTAGTAATGCTTATGTGGCGCGGCCAACGGATCCGGTCTATAACGCCGATGGAAGTTATTATACAGATCCCAATGTTTTCCAGTATATCAATCCCCTGGCAGTTGCCAATACCGTGGTTAATGAAACCAAGGTTGATAATTTGTTTGGTAGTTTACGTGCTGATTTAAAACTGTTTAAGGGTTTAACTGCCGGATGGTTTGGCAGCTGGAGAAAGGTGGACGGAAATAGCGGTTATTATTTGCCGGTAGCCTCAACCGTACAAACAGCAATTGATAACCAGGGTATAGCCAATATCAATAACTATCATAATGATGAAAAGTTAATGGACCTCAGCCTGAATTATAAAGAAGATTTTGGGGATCATCATGTGGATGCAATCGCTGTTTATGAAGAACAGGGGCAGACCTATAACGGGAACTTTGCGCAGGCTAAGGGTTTTGTGAATGATATCGCTACTTTTAACGCCTTGCAACTCGGCGACCTGAGTAAGGTTACGCCGGGTGATATCACTTCTTACAAAAACGACAGGCACCTGGTTTCCTTCCTTGGCCGTGTAAATTATTCTTACCTCGGCAGGTATTTGTTTACGGCAAGTTTCAGGAGAGACGGGTCTTCTGTTTTTGGGGCAAACCATAAATGGGGAAATTTCCCTTCCGCATCGGTAGCCTGGCGTATAGATCAGGAGCCTTTTATGAAAGATCAGGAGATTTTTAGCAACCTAAAATTGCGCGGAGGTTATGGTGTAACGGGAAATCAGCAAGGCTTAAGCCCGCAGAGCTCTCTACAGTTAGTAGGATCTGCCGGTGTTACTTATTTTGGTGGCAGCCCGATCAGTAATTTTGTAGTTAGCCAGAATGCAAACCCTGATCTGCGTTGGGAAACACGTAAGCAGACAAACATCGGGATAGACTTTGGCTTTTTGAAGAACCGCCTTAATGGTACCATTGACGCTTATACCGCCACTACCAGCAATTTATTGTTTAATTATACCGTTCCCCAGCCACCTTATCCCTATCCAAGTATTGCCGCCAATGTAGGCAGTATACTGAATAAGGGACTGGAGCTAACGCTTAGTTATCAGCTGATCAAAACAACCAATACCCTGCTGACCATTGGGGGAAATGCTTCTTTATTGAAGAATAAGGTGCTGAATCTAAGTGGCAGCATCAATGGAGTGCCGCTAAACACCAATTATGTTTCCTGGGGGCCAACTGGCGTAGTAACCAATGCCTACCTGATTAAGGGACAGCCAATAGGTACGTTTTATATTTTGCAGCACTCGGGTAAAGATGCCGCCAATGCAGAAACGGTGGTTGACCAGAACAAAGATGGCATTATCGACCAGGGAAACCAAAGTCCGGACAGGGTGATTGAAGGTTCTGCCATACCCAAATATACCTATGCGTTTACACCTACTTTCAGCTATAAGAACTTTGATGCATCTATGGTGTGGCGTGGTTCGGGAGGTAACAAGATCTATAATACTTTACGGTCTAACCTCAGTTATTTTGAAAACCTGGGTAAGGCAAATGTGCTGGAAAGTGCTGTGCCACTTGGGATCTATACTTCACAATATGCGTCAGACCAATGGCTGGAAAGCGGCGCCTTTCTGCGCTGGGAAAATATTTCCTTCGGTTACCGGATCAAAACAGAACGGATAAAATACATCAGTTCGCTGCGTGTATCACTTACCGGAAGCAACCTGCTGGTGATCACTAAATATTCGGGTATAGATCCGGAGCTAGCCGCAGATGGCGGTACCAGTTCGGGTGTTGACAATGGAATTTATCCCCGTACCAGGACTTTTTCGATTGGCTTAAATGTGGTCTTAAAATAAAAAGGAAATGAAGAAAATAATAACAAGCATTTTGATTTTATGCCTGGGCACACAAAGCTGCAAAAAGGTAAATGAAAATGTATACGATAAATACCCTGCGGCCGACTTTTATGCTTCTGCAAAGGGAGCCGATGTGGCGCTGGCCAATGTATATTCGCAGATTGCCGGTAACTGGGGTGTAGGATATGCCGGTGCAGATAACTGCTGGTACGACCTGAATACGATGTCTTCTGATGAGCAGGTGATCCCGCACAGGAACACGGGCGACTGGCAGCTGGATTTTGCACAGCTTTACCTGCGGCAGTGGCTGCCCAGCGCTACCATTGTAGGAAATACCTGGACCTGGCTGTATAAATCGGTATATACCGCTAACCTCGCTGTCGATCAGCTCCAGCAGTCGAAAGCAGATGCCTCAAAGATCGCGGAAGCAAAAGTGCTGCGCGCGTTTTTCTATTACCTGCTGATTGATGATTTCGGTTCAGTTCCTTTTTATACGGATAACAATATTACCGTGGATAAGATCCCTCAGTCCAGCAGAGCTGAGGTGTTCAATTTCATTGTAAAAGAACTCACCGAAAACGTAGATCTGCTGTCAGAAACAAAGGGAGGGACTTATTACGGAAGGTTTAATAAATGGGCAGGATATGCTTTACTGGCCAAGGTTTATTTAAATGCCGAAGTTTATACCGGCACTGCAAAATGGAACGAATGCCTTGCGGCTTGCAATAAAATAGCAACTGCAGGATATACGCTGCATCCCGGGGCAGCCAATGCGGCAAGTCCGCTGGGTTATCAGTACTATGAATTGTTTGGTGACAGGTGCCCTGATGATGAAACCATACTGGCTATCTATGTCACTGAAAATATCATTTCACGTAATATCTATGCGCTGAGAAGTGTAAACGGCCCCAATGGTGTTGCCATGTTTGGCTTTAGCGGCTGGAACGGAACTATTGTGCCCCACAATTTTTATAATACTTTTGCCGATAATGATATCAGGAAAAAACAATTCCTGGTGGGGCCGCAGCCCGGGGGTGTAACTTATACGCTGGATGTAAATTCACTGGATAACCCCGGGGCAGGGCCTACAGAAGGAATAAGGGATGTCAAGTTTTATCCGGTTCCGCCGCAGGATGGAAGCGGAGAGTCAAATGACTTCCCTATTTACCGTTATGCGGATATTTTACTGATGCAGGCAGAATGTAATGTCCGCCTGGGAAATGCCGGGGCAGCTAAACCTTTTGTAGATCAGGTAAGGCAGCGGGCAGGATTGGCCGCGCTGGCTGCAAATCCAACACTGAATGATGTGTATAATGAACGTGGGGTGGAGCTCAGCTGGGAAGGGCACCGCAGACAGGATATGATCAGGTTTAATACTTTCCTGCTGGCGCATGATTTTGCTCCTGCTGTTCCTTCTTTCCGTCTTTTGTTCCCTATACCTACCAGTGCACTGAATGCCAATACATCTTTGAAACAGAATCCCGGTTATTAATTTACAGGGAGGTTATCACAATTTGTGATAACCTCCTGATTTATGTTTTACATTTCCTGGTTCTGAAGCTGCCTGAATGATCTCGGAGAAGCCATCGTCTGGCGCTTAAAGAAAATATTAAAGTTAGCAGGATATTCAAAGCCAAGGCAATAGCCTATCTCTGAGATGTTCCATTCCGTATGCCTCAGTAAAGCAATCGCCTCGTCGGCCATCCTTCCGGAAATATGTTCTGAAGTTGTTTTTCCGGTCAGTTCCTTTACCGCATGGTTCAAATGGTTCACGTGGATATTCAATCGCTCTGCGAAATCATTTGCTGTACGCAGTACAATGATATCGTCTGTGGTGTTTATGGGGAACTGGCTTTCCAGTAATTCAAAGAAAAGGTTAGAAATCCTGGTTGAGGCATTGTGCACATTGTCATGAGCTTCTTTTGGAAGTATTTTTATGGCACTATGAATCAGCAGCTTTACATAAGTTTGAAGCAGGTCGTTTTTAAAAGAATAGTCATCTTCCATCATACCCATCATCCTTTCAAAAATAAGGGTGATATCTTTAACCTGTGTTTCATTGAGTAATAAAACCGGGTTTTCGTGGATCTTTGATAGTAATGAATCTTTAAAAGGTTCTGTCCGTTCCCTGATAAAACTTTCATTGAAAAGGCAGAAATAGCCGGATTGGTTGGAAGAAGTGGTTTCCCAGGAATAAGGGGTAATCGGGTTATTGATCAGCAATGCGGATCCATCCACTATAATTTTTTGTTTAGGGTAGTTTAATACTCCCTTACCGATAACTAAAGTGATCTTATAAAAATCTTTCCTGTTATAAGGAGCTGAATTGAGTGCACAACTACCAATTCTCTTAAAAACATTAAAATGTCCTTCATGAACATTTGAAGCCGAGCTTGGGATAATCACATCAGGTCTGCCGATTTTCAGATAATCATAGAATTCCAGAATAGACATGTTCTTTTTCACCTCCTAAAATTGCAAAATATTTAAGGGATATATGCAATCACCTTGTAATATTATAAATGAATTTTAAAGCTAACAGACAGTATTTTAATTTGCCGAATGATCTTTTAACCTATAAAGTCGCGCATATAATTCAGCAATACAGTTTTCATCCAGCAGCCATTTTGGTTTTTTTAGGTCTGCAGGGTTAGGTTTCCAGCTGTGGGTAAGCAACCCATATTGATCGCGGGAGTGCTGCCAGGCATAGTTAAGGTCTTTTTCAACGGCTGTGATATACTGCTTGTTTCCATCCTGCAGATATAAAGCTTCGTAACCTCTAAAAAGTATAGTTACAAACCATGGAAGGTCGATTTTAAATAACAAAGGGCTATCAGGACTGGCTGATTTAAACTGTGTGTAGGTACTTATTGCCAGTTGCTGAGCTTGTTTGAGGTATAATTTGTTCCCCGTGAATTGATATAGCAATACAGATGCTTCAAGCATGGAGCCGGAGTTATAGGTCCAGAAGGTTTTATTTACTTTTCCGTCTGGTTTGATATCATTGTCATATACTCCCGAGGAATCCCTTAAATGCTCATACATCCAGCCATAAAATTTTTCTCCCCAGTTTAAGTAATGGGGGTCTTTAGTTGCCTGATATATCTTTAGTGCTACTAGTGCTGCCATTCCATTGCTACATGCAGGTTTTTGATCCCGGTGTCCTTCCAGCCAGCTTACACCTCCACCCAACTGGTCATCCCATCCGCTAATGATAAAAGTGAATACTGTTTTTGCACGCTGTAGGTATAAGGGGTTTTTGGTGTTAAAATAGGCTTCCATCTCATCAATGCCAACCAGTCCGTTATCGTCATAATAGCGGTCGGCTTTTTCAAATTTAACCGGGTAAGCCTGGTAACCCACAGGTGATCGGGTAGTATCACGATACTGCTCTACACTGCTGATTATTTTGATAAGGTAAGGTTTGTATTTTTCCTTCACAGCGGGAATACTTACCAGCGCGTTGGTTGCAGAAAACATACCCGATAAGGGCCAGAGGAAACTAACCGGCCTTTCTTTTACCGCACTGCCCTGAAGGTAGGTGAGGGAGTCATTTTGTGCCGATGGGTAATTTTCTGTAAATAAACCGGGATTTGCCTGGGCCTGATAATCCTTCCATACATTTGCGTAGATCAATTCAGCTCTATACAGGTAATCTGCTGCTGGTAAATCCTGTGTGTATGATTTCTGGGCAAAACACAGCAGGAACAAGCAGGTAAGGCTGTAGCGGATCACGGCGACAGCCTTAACAGATTTTTGAAACTGTTTGGTCAGTAAATACATTATTGTGCCGACGGAGGTGGAACTTTGGTGCCCCATTTCATATTGGGCTGATTGCCCATCACAAATATCAGTTTGCCGCCTTTCATCAGCTCATCGCGGTATAACCAGCAATTGTCTAAAGGTTTTCCATTAAATGAGGCCGACTGAACATATACATTTTCTTTAGAAGTGTTTTTTGCTTCCACTGTTAATTCCTGCTGGTTACCCAGGCGGATGGTCGCAGTGTTGAACATCGGGCTGCCAAATTCAATGATCGGCCTTTCATCCGTAAAGCCTTTAACGTCAAACAAACCTAAGGAGGTCATTACAAACCATGATCCCAGTTGTCCCTGGTCTTCGTCCTGGCCATATCCGTAACCATGGATAGGTTCTGTTCCGTAAAATTCGTTACAGATAGCCCTGGTCCATTTTTGCGTTAACCATGGCTTGCCAGAGAAGTTAAAGAGCCAGCTGATATGCAGACAAGGCTGGTTACCCTGGTTATACAGGGATTTGATCCCGGCGAAAGCGTCAATCTCTTTACCGCCCCCAAAATCATCTTTTTCTGAAGTGCTGAAAATGCTGTCCAGGCGTTTGTTGAATTGATCTTTACCGATCGCTTTGATCAGCCCGGCGGGGTTCTGAGGAACATAGTAGGTATATTGTATGGCATTACCTTCCTGGAAACCTCTCCATGGCTGATAAGGATCAAATTTATCGATGAACGTGCCATCAGCATTTTTGGGTTGCATAAATTTGCTTTCCGAATTTAACAGTTTTCTCCAGCCATTGGAATAGGCGATGAGTTTTTTATAATCTTCGGTTTTGCCCATTGATTTAGCCATTTGCGCTGCGGCAAATGCACTGAAGCTATATTCAAGCGTGTGAGAAGCAGAAGAGCGCGCACCTGTTGAATCAGTTTTATCCTGATCTCTAAAAGGTACATAACCATTTTTAACAA
This sequence comes from Pedobacter sp. L105, assembly GCF_009765875.1. Classification (GTDB taxonomy): domain Bacteria; phylum Bacteroidota; class Bacteroidia; order Sphingobacteriales; family Sphingobacteriaceae; genus Pedobacter. The sequence goes on along the minus strand of NZ_LMUP01000004.1, from coordinate 900,552 downwards.
AAGCCTGTACATCAAGCTTTCCTGAGCCAGGGGCTTTTTCTCTTCCTACCCAGTTTAGCTCGTTTGCTTTTACGGCTTCATAAGCCAATTTGGTATCATAGTTTCTGATGCCCACCTGGTAAGCTGCCGCAACAGCAAGGCCTACAAAGTTTGTTCCCACTCCGGATACAAATTCACTATTGGCCACGCCATCACCAAACCATCCTTTGTCCCTGTACAGCTGTAATTGTGTGTTGACAAAATTGCCATACCATTGCGGATAGGAGAGCGACCACAATTGGGTAATATTCCAGTATCCGCCCCAGATGGCATCAGTATTCAGGAATTCAGGTTTCTGCTGCGGATCGGTAACGGTTAACTTACCGCTTAGTCCACCATGTTTGGGATAAGAACCATCAACATCACTGGCAATTCCCCTGCCCAGCAGGCCATGGAATAAGCCTGTATAGAATTTTATTTTATTGTTTTCATCTGTACCTGTTACTTTGATCCTGGCCAGTTCCTGTTGCCAAACGGACTGTGCTTTGGTTTTCGCCTGATCGAAGTTAAGGTTTGCTGCTTCTGCCAATAGGTTTTTATGGGCATTTGCTGTAGAAGTATAAGAAAGGCCGACTTTAATTTCAATCTGTTCTTTGTCTGTAGTTTTGTAATTCAGGAATAGACCAGCACCTTTTCCCTCTGCATTTTTGGTATGCTGGTTGATTGCTGAAGCAGTGAAGGCGCCAATATCCTGTGGTTTTTTACTCAATTCTCCATAAAAGAACATCGCCACTTTACCTGTAGGCTCATCGTGTCTTAAATACTGTGGATAAGTGATCACAAAACCTTCAAAATGTGTATCGTCAATCATTTTTATGCCTGCATCAGTGACCTCACCACTTTCCCCCTGTTTATTACCGATATCCAGGATGATGTGTGCGCTGTCTGTTTTAGGAAAGGTATAACGGTGAAATCCTACCCTTTTTGTAGCGGTTAGCTCTGCTGTAACGTTATAGTCATCAAGCAAAACTTTATAATATCCCGGCTGGGCCACCTGATTTTTACGATCGAAATGAGAACGGTAACCTACAGGAGGTCCGTTAAGCTCTCCGGGTTTAACTTTTAACCGGCCAACGGTGGGCATAAAACTTATTCCGCCAACCTGCCATTCATGAAAATGGACAAATCCTTCAATTGAATTTTGTCTTGTGTCGTAACCTACGGCTTCCCATCCCGATGGATTTCCTTCGTGTCCATTGGTAGAAGGAGCGAGTTTGGCCATTCCATAAGGTACGGCAGCAGGGGTATAAAAGAACCAGCGGCTATGTGCGGTACCTATATTGGGGTCTACATATTTGAGCAGGTCCTGACTGCTCACTTTATAGGAGCTAAATAGCAGGATGAGCAGAAAAGAATATACTTTGAGTGTTTTCATGGTCTTATGGTTTTGGACGCTTGTCAGGCCGCCTAATATCTTAATTATTTATGGTTTGGTTGGGTTTAAAGGAGAATTTGCATAATCTTCCTTCCAGTACTGATCTATATTTTCCAGCGATTTTCCTTTGGTTTCGGGGATCAGCTTCCAGGTAAGCCATAGGGCAGGAGAGCAGCAAAGTGCGAATATCCAGAAGGTCCAGGAAGAACCTAGTCCTTCCAGCATGAGCGGCGTGAGCTGCCCGACCAGAAAGTTGCCTATCCATAAAGACAGAGTGGCCAGTGCCATTGCTTTTCCCCGGATGGCGTTGGGGAATATTTCACCGATCACTACCCAGCATACCGGGCCGAAGGAGAAGGCAAAACAGGCAATAAAAGCGAGAATGAAGATCAGTATCCAGGGGCCGGAGGTGATTTTCAGGGCAAACAAAACACCGATGATCACCAGGGAAAGTACTGCTCCGCCGATGCCCGCAAATAAAAGCGGGCGCCTTCCCCATTTATCAATGGTAAAAATGGCTACAAAGGTAAAGAGCACATTGACCAGCCCGATGGTTACCTGTCCGCCCAGGGCATTGTTTAACGTAAAACCTGCCTGTTCCAGGATGCGCGGGCCGTAATAGATCACTGCATTGATCCCGCAAACCTGGGAGAGGAAGGGAAGGAGCAGGCCTATCCATAACGCTTTACGGTAAACCGGTTTGAATAACTCACTGAGCGAGGTATCCTGTGTACCCTGCTGCGCCTTAAAAGCCTGGAGTTCTTCGCTGGCAGCCGCAGCGCCATCTACCCTGATCAGGATCTGTTCTGCTTTCTTTTCCTGTCCTTTCAGTAACAGCCATCTTGGAGATTCAGGAACCAGAAACAGGCAGCAAAGGAATATGGATGCAGGTACAGCACCGAGACCCAGCATGGCCCTCCATACTTGTTCAGAAAAGATCTTCACGGTCGTCGCGCTGTTAAAAGATGCAGTAGTATGATTGGCCAGCCAGGCATTGGAGAAATAGGCCAGTACAATTCCTATAGTAATAGCAAGCTGATATAACGATACCATCATTCCGCGTAAGCGGGAAGGAGAAAACTCAGAAATGTATAAAGGAGATACCATAGAAGCTACGCCAATCCCTAATCCGCCAATGAGGCGGAAAATGATAAGGGCATCATAAGAACTGGAGAACATGCAGCCTATGGCCGAAGCCAGAAATAAAACAGCGGAAAGTATCAGTATCTTTTTACGTCCGTACTGATCGCTAAGCTTTCCTGATAAGCTTACGCCAATGATGCAACCGAGCAGTGCACAGCTCACAAACCAGCCTTCACTCATTGCACTCAGATAAAAATCGTGTTTAACGAGGCTTACTGTTCCGGAAATAACTGCGGTATCAAAGCCGAACAGGAAACCACCTAAGGCGGCAACCATGCAGATCAGGAACAGGTAACTGCTGCTCTTTTTTGTGTTTATAGTTGTTTCCATTATTTCAAAAAGGCTTTGATCACCTTTGCCCGTCCTTTGCCGAGGTTCGTTAAAGTATAAATTCCTGCCGCTGCGGGTACCATAAAGGTCTCTGCATAGGCAAATGTTTGCCGGGTTCCGTCCTGTGTTTCCAGCAGCAGAGCCTGCCCTTCTACCAGCATCATCACGATACAGCAATCGTCGGTGCTGATGCTGATGTCGGTATCAAATTCTATGCGGTGTACATCGTAAAAATGTTCCTGATGTGTGGGGAGGTGAATTAATTCCCAGTCTTTTCCTTTGCTGATCACCAATTGTTTAGCAATCAGCTCTTCCTGTACACGTTTTCCTTTTCTTTCAAAATCAAGATTTTTAAAGGCATGGTCAATGTTGATAGGCCGCGGTTTACCTTCCAGATCAAGACGCACCCAGTCGTACATTTTAAAAGTGAAAATATAAGGGGTAGCACTGATTTCCAATACGAGGTTACCTGCCCCGGCACTATGGACTGTGCCATTGGGAATCAGGAACAGGTCGTGTTTTTTTGCATGATGTGCCTGTACGTAATCTTCTATGTTTAACTTTTTACTTTCTGCCTGGCTGTTTTCCAGTGCCTTCCTAAATGTTTCGGGCTGAATATTTTCCTGGAAGCCGAGGTATACTTTGGCGTTTTTCTCACAGTCAAGGATGTAATACGTTTCATCCTGTGTGATGTTTTCTCCAAATTGTTCCCGGATGTATTGAAGCCTTGGATGGCACTGAATGGAAAGGTCGCCACCCTGAACCGTATCAAGAAAGTCAAAACGAATAGGGAACTCATCACCAAAAACCGAGGCGTGTTTACCTAAGATGTTGGAATTGCTGTAGAACATCAGGAAATCGAAGCTGACTTCCAAAAGGAGGCTATCGCTTTCAAATAACAATCCATTTTCCGGTACGATCATTTCAAACGACCAGGCATAGTTGACTACCTCGTTATTTAAGCCTTTGATATGCTGTTTAATCCATTGGCCGCCCCATATTCCAGGTTCAAACCAAGGGCGTACACGTACAACCGAACGGCTCATCTTATCGAGGCCTGCTTTAAGATCATTCATAAACATCCAGTTTATCCGGTATGGCCATTGTGCGTCGGCAATCAGGGTGATCTTGTGCAGGATTTCCTTTTTATGCTGGTTTAACAATACCCAGTCTACAAAGTAGAAACGCTTGTACATCGCAAAAGGTGAATCTGTTCCGGCGGCACCTAAGTTGGTGACCGATCCGGCACGCATCCTGAACTGAAGTTCGTTTTTAGGCAGATCGAAATAAATAACAGGAACATTCCATCCGGATAATACAGCACCGGGACCAATAAGGATATTGATATCCGCTTGCTGATCTGGCTGGATTGCCGTTAATTCCCGCTCCTGGAAAAGGTCTTTCAGGGTTAAGGTGCATTTTGTTCCCCATACAGCATCAGCTGTTCCTAAAAAAGGCTTTATCAGCGTATCAATTGCTGTTGCGGGTTTAAAATATGCAGTTGTCTCTATCCAGTTTATAGTTAAACCGGCGATAAGCAGGCGGCTGTTTAATTCATCTTTGATTCTGTCCCAGAAAACGCCTGCATATCCATCAATGACTACAGTTTTCTGCACTTTGATCCAGTTGGCGATGGAATCATATCCGCTGAAGATTTGACCGGTGCCTAAAGCAAAGGCAGGATAAATATTATATTCATCCTGTGCTTTTCCAATATGGTCAAGTGTGGCAGGCAATAGAAATTGCGATGTTTTTCGTAATTCTTCTGCTGAGGCTTGCTGATCACAATCTACGGTATTGACTGTTTTGCTGTTCATACAATAATTTATGTTGATACATATTAACTCATATCATAAGGCTGTTTAAAAGCTTTTTATGTAATGATTTAAAATTAAACTATTTGGTATTGATTTATTATGTACAAACATATTAAATGTTTTCTAATAACAAGAACTATAAATTTATTTTTTCTGGCTTGCTATTTAGCCTTGACGTGGATGATGTAGCAAATACATTCTCATGGTATGTACATACATAATTGGAAAATGATTATTATTGTAAATATTAAGATCTATGAAATACGATATAGACCATAAAAGCTCAGTTCCGCTGCATATACAGGCAGAAAAGCTTTTGAGGCGGTTAATCACTGCGGAAGAATATCAGAATGGTAAAATTTTACCGGCGGAAGTAGAGCTGGCCAAACAACTGGCTATTTCAAGAACTACGCTTCGTCAGGCGATCAATAAACTAGTAATCGAGGGTTTATTATCGCGTAAAAAACGAATAGGAACCAAGGTGTCTAAACCTTCTGTAAGTTCTAAGTCGAACAACTGGCTCAGCTTTTCACAGGAAATGAAACTGCGGGGAATAGAGATTAAAAACTTTGAACTCCACGTGACCTGGGTGCTGCCTGATGAGTCGGTAGCCAGTTTTTTTGATTTGAAAAGCGGCGAGGAGGTTTTAAAGATGGAAAGGGTTAGGGGCAGACCAGATGAGCCCTTTGTTTATTTTGCTTCTTATTTTCATCCCAGGATTGGCCTGACCGGCGATGAAGACTTTAAACGGCCTTTGTATGAGTTGCTGGAAAGTGATTACGCTACTATCGCCGCGCTCTCCAAAGAAGAGATCAGCGCTAAGGCTGCAGATAGTTTTATCGCGGGAAAGCTCAAAGTTGCAGTCGGCAACCCAATACTTCTACGCAAAAGGTTTGTTTTTGATCAGCAGGAAAGACCAATGGAGTATAACCTCGGGTACTACAATGGGGACAGTTTTGTTTACTCTGTAGAGAGCACACGGTAACCAATCCTTTCAGGTATGATCAATTAAAAGAATTTTTAAATTCTAATGGTGACAAATTGGTTTTACTTTTAAATAGCTTGTTAAAGGATTGCGGATATTCAAAGCCAAGCTGATAGGCGATCTCACTTACAGATAGTGAAGTAGTGACTAATATTTCCTTGGCTTTGTCGATCAGTTTATTGTGGATATGCTGTTGTGTGCTTTGACCAGTGAGGGATCTTAACATATCACTCAAATAATTTGGGGATATATTTAGTTGTCCGGAGATATATTGTACCGTTGGCAGGCCTGTTTCACGCACATTTTCATTGTTAAAGTAATCTGTTAACAAGTTTTCCAAATTGATCAGCAGGTCATTGCTTGCGTTTTTACGGGTAATGAATTGCCTGTTGTAAAATCTGTTCGAATAATTCAGCAGCAGTTCAATATGGGATATAATTACATCCTGGCTGTATAGATCAATCGTAGAATTATATTCCTGTTCAATATTTTTCATCGTTAACGCGATCATCGCTTCCTCCTTTTCAGAAAGATGCAGCGCTTCATTCACCGCATAAGAAAAATAGCCGTAGTCTTTGATGCTTTTGCCCAGGGAATAATTCCTGATCAGGTCGGGATGGATCACTAACCAATCACCTGAAAGCGAAAGATCGGCCGTGATCTCTGTAGCGATCACTTGCCCGGGAGAAAAGAAAGTTAGTATCCCTTCATCAAAATCATAGGAATTTTGCCCGTATTTAAGCTTTCCATTATAATTCTTTTTCACGCAGATGGAATAGAAATTATACATAAAACTTTTCAGACTGTTCTCCACACGACATTCGATTGCGCTCATATCAATCACACTTACCAGTGGGTGCGCAGGTTTAGGTAATTCCAGGACCTGATGCAGTTCGGATATGGAATTGATGACATAGGGGGTACCAGCCTCTTTCTTCATATCAGCAAGTTAAGAAAAAGAGGCTGTATAAACGTAACAATGCCTCCAAATAATCTATTTGAAGGCATTGTTACGTGATCTGTTATTTTACTTCATCAAGCACCATGGTCATACAGGATTTCTCTCTGAAGACATCATAATGTATTCCTCTGTAGGTACCCGGGCTTTCAAACTTTAAGGTAACCAAAGCAAAATATCTGCCTGCTTTTGGTGAATGAAAAGATACTTTTCCATCCTCATTTGTGGTGAATTTCTGCTCAGCCATTCCCGGATTACGCAAAAAGACGATTGCATTAGGAACTGGTTTCCCATGTAATAATGCTTGCAAAGTTACATCGGCACCGGTTTGGGTATCAGGAGATCTCACAATGGATAGATCTGTCACCGCATCTTTTGCTATAGTTTCGTCATCGCCAATTTTAATCGTGGTGCGGCTATAATAGTTTTGTTTAGCTATACCAATTTTAGTAGTGGATTTACTCCAGTCTTCCACTCTGCGTTGCTTGTTTTCTAACAATAACACGTAAATACCTTTTTCTGCAGGCGTAAAACTAGCCTCATAAGAAGTCTCCTTAGGTGTAAAATTTAAAGTTATGTGTTTACCCGACGGGCTAATGGCCCAGCAGGTAAAATCTTTAGCCTCTTTAGAATCATCGGTGTTTACATTTTGCAGCCGATATTCATTATAAGATCCAAAAATCACTTTTACCAGTTGTGCTTTTCCTACTTGTCCTGTTCCATTGGCCTCGATCCATAAAGAATCGGCTTTGGTAGTTAAAACAGTAAATAAACAGCCTATTAAAATTAATGTGAAACGTTTCATCAGTTTAAAGAATTAGAATTTAAGTGACAGGTTAGCTGTAAATCTTGCGGGAGCTTGTGGGGTTAACCTTACCGACCATGCTTTTTCGCTGGTAAGATTGTCTACCTTAAAGCCAATACGCCATTTCGGCTGATCATAGAAAACACTGGCATCAAACATGGTATAACCTGGTATAATTACTTTTGAAGTATTGGTATTGGTTTGATATGATAAACTACCTGAGTTTCCACCAAAGCCTACACCTAAACCTTGGAGGTCACCTGTTGGCATGCGGTAACTGAACCAGAAATTCAGCATTCTTGCAGGACCTGAATCAGCAGGCCTCAAGCCTTCTTCAGCAGGGTCTGTTTTGGTCAGTATGCTTTTGTTATAGGCATAACCGGCAACGATGTTAAAACCTCTGAATGGATTTGCAGTCAGTTCTATTTCTACACCTTTACTTACCTGTGTTCCATCCTGAATAGAATAATTGGCATCAGTAGGATCTGTACGTAATATATTTCCTACTTTAATATCATAATAACTTACTGTACCTACTAATTTATGGTCAAGCACATCGCTCTTTACCCCAAATTCCAGCTGGTTACCATGTTCTGCTTTAAATGCGCTGCCATCTTTAGCAACTCCGCTGTCGTTAAAAAAGCCGTTCATATAATTACCAAATACTGAAACGTGGTCTTTATATACCTCATATACGGCACCTAACTTTTGCGACAGGTCATTTTGATTGTAGGGGCCTGCTGTTATTCCGCCAGCTCCCAGACCACCTGCGGTAGTCCCTGTGATTAGATTATAAACCCCCAGATACATGTAACGGCTGGCACGCAAACTTCCCATTACTTTTAAACGATCGGTCAGGCTGATTACATCCGAGAAATAAACTGAGTAGGTATTATCCTCGTTTTTCTCTTTACGCAGCGATCCTTTAGTGCTTAATGAATCCACTTTAAATTGGCTTACACGATAGGAAGCCGGCGTATGGATAAAGTTTACATCCGGTAAGTTTACCGTTTCCCTGTCGAAATCATTAAAATTGTTATAGTAATCGGCACCTACAACCAAACGGTTACGCAGGCCGGCAACTTTAAAGTCACCAATAAAATTCTGCTGGATATTGGTAGCGATAAATGAGGTGGTACCCGAGATCACATTTGGACGAAGAGTAGAATCGGTACGTCCTGTTAAGGCAGTAATGTCACCCTTTATATTAGAGCGGGCGCGTGAAATAATGGTCTGTGAGGTCCATTTATCAGAAATTTTATAATTCAGCTGGGTAAAAATGTTCAGCATCTGCGTGGTATAGGTCAGATCGTTACTCATGAAAGTCCTGTTATAAGGAAAACCCATCGTAGCGATATTCCGGATTTTCGGATTCGCTACGGTACCGCCACCCGTATAAGGATTAAAACGTACTACGGATGTTCCCGTTTCCTGGCCAAATTCGATATCTACCAATAATGACAAACGGTCGTTAATCTGGTAAGAAAAACTTGGGTCTATACTGATATTATTGGTATATCCCTGGTCTGCGAAGGTCTTTTGGTAAGTAGTTGCCCCATTTAAGCGGAACAAAGCTGTTTTGTCTGCATTGATGGGTGTGTTTACGTCAAATGCAACTCGGTTATAATTCCAGCTTCCGCCAAAATAATCTACCTGCCCACCAAAATCATTATAAGGTTTTTTCGTTACACGGTTCAATAAGCCTCCATAACTGCTGGATACACTATTGCCAAATAGAGTTGCTGAAGGACCCTTTATCGCTTCCACACGTTCCAGATTCGCTACATCAATAGATGAAAATGCTTGTCCTGCTACACCATTTCTGGCATTTGGCTCCGTTTCAAAACCACGTGAGAAATAGGTTACGCGGCCCTGGTTGGCAATTACCGGGATGCTTGCCCCTGGAATATTCTTAGTGATGCTTCCCAGATCTGTAGCCATTTGTTCTGTGATTAACTCTTTTGGAACGGTGTTATAAACCTGTGGGTTTTCCAGATTTTTCAAAGGCAACCGGGCAATATAAATACTCTCTTTTTGAGAAAGCCTGTTTGTATTACCGGCGATGGTTACTTCCTGTAAAGCCTGGATATTCTCTCTGGTCAGCTGATAATTTGCAATGGTGGTTTGTCCGGAAACAACTTTAACAGCGATATCTATTTCTGCAGCACCTAACACCTGAATTTTAATCGTATAAGTTCCATCAGCAAGACTGTTAAATGAATAATTACCCTTGTCGTTAGTGAGCGTAGATTTTTTTATTTCCAACAGTGAAACTGATGCCGATCCGTAAGGCTGGCCGTCTACGAGTGTTAATTTCCCTGTTATTTTTCCAGTGGAAGGGACAATATTAGGCTGAGAGGAAATAGATTGGGAATAAGAAATTAAAGGGCCTGTTAAAAAACAGGCAATTAAAAAAGTGAATAGAGCTCTCATCAAATATGATATATTTTAGTGTGATTTGTGCTTCAAATATATCAATATTATTAATAATCAATCTAATTAAGCTTAGTTGTTTATTAATTATGTCGGTTTTTAATGAGAATATTGCCTTTTTTATACATTATTTAAAGATTGTTGATGAATTTGTTAAAAAAAGATGAACAGCTTTGATCATCTCCATATAGCTTAGCTGTTCTGATGGAATATGAAATTATTTGAACATACAAATGCCCCCAAAAATTTTGACACTCTTTGAGGGCATTACAAATTTCAAAAAACGCTTAATAAATTTATTGGTCGATGGTTCCCATGCTTGCTTCGTCATAGCGGGCGCCGGTTGAAGTGCCCAGCGGGATAACTGTTTCCAGGTGTTCCAGCTCTGCTGCTGTTAAGGTGATACTGGCTGCGGCAATATTCTGTTCTACATATTTTACGCGTTTGGTACCGGGAATAGGCAGATGCCCTTTTGCAATTACCCAGGCAATTGCCAGCTGTGAAGGAGTGATCTCTTTTTCGTCGGCCAGTTTTTTGATCTCATTGACCAGCTCAATGTTTTTGTAGAACATCTCTCCCTGAAAGCGGGGGATACTTTTTCTGAAATCATTCTCAGGGAAATCTTCGGGGCTTTTGATGTCTCCTGAAAGGAAGCCTCTTCCTAGTGGAGAATAGGCTACAAAGCCGATTCCAAGTTCTTCCAGTGTGGTGATGATATCTGATTCTTCCGCGCTTCTTTCAAACAATGAATATTCGGTTTGGATGGCTGTTAACGGATGTATCTGATGGGCTTTTCTGATCGTTGCCGATGATACTTCTGATAGGCCGATGTAACCTATTTTTCCTTCTTTCACCAGGTCTGCCATTGCGCCAACTGTTTCTTCTATAGGGGTATTTGGATCTAAGCGGTGCAGGTAATACAGATCGATATAATCTGTAGCCAGGTTTTTAAGTGAACGCTCTACTGCCTTTTTTACATAGGCTTTGGTACCATTGAATTTCCAGGTCAGCTCTTCATTGTTGTCTATTTCAAAGCCGAATTTAGTCGCAATGATATATTGGTCCCTGTTTCCTTTGATCGCTTTGGCAATCAGCCTTTCATTTTTAAGCGGGCCATACAGATCTGCTGTATCGAGGAAATTGCCGCCCAGTTCCAAAGAACGGTGGATGGTGGCAATAGAATCAGTTTCATCGGCCTTGCCATAAATATCGTTACCTGCAATTTGACTCATGCCCATGCAGCCCAATCCTATTGACGGAACGGTTAGTCCCTGGCTTCCTAATGTTGTTTTTTTTATACTGCTCATATCTTTTGATGATTGTCTATGATTGAATAGTCCAAAGATCAAGGATGGAGACCTGCAAAAAGTAGCTGAATCTCTTAATGTTGTATCCAAACTACGGATTTGTAGTCTGGATACAACCATTGGGATTAGATGGTTATATTTTCGAGGTATTTATAGCCGTTACCGGTGTTGAGCAGGAGGATCTTTTCGCCGGGGCGAATCCATCCGGAGGTTTTCAGGCTTTTATACGCTTCCCATAGCGCTGCACCTTCGGGTGCAATGAGCATTCCTTCTTTTCGGGCAATCTCTTTCAGTGCCGATTCCATTCTTTCATCAGTGATGCTAATGGCTGTTCCGGCGCTTTCGCGCAGCACCTTTAAGATGAGTTTATCGGCATAGGGTTTAGGTACGCGTAGTCCGTTGGCAATGGTAAAACCATGGTCTACAAACTGGGAGCTCAGTTCTTTGTTATGGAAGGCCTGCGTAATCCCGTCGCAGCTCATCGATTGAACCGTAACCATTCTTGGTCGCTTGCTGCCTATCCAGCCCAATTTTTCCATTTCGTCGAATGCTTTCCATATACCGATCAGCCCAGTACCTCCGCCTGTAGGATAAAAGATCACATCGGGGAGTTCCCAGTTAAACTGTTCTGCAATTTCATAACCCATAGTTTTTTTACCTTCCAGACGGTAAGGCTCCTTTAGGGTTGATACCTGGAACCATCCATTCGCTATGGCATCTTTTTCTGCGAGCTTACCACAGTCGGATATATTTCCGTCTACTTCTATCAGCTGTGCGCCATACAATCTGCATTCATCTTTAAAAACCTTTGGGGTAAGCTTTGGCATGTACACATAAGCATTCAGCCCTCCCTGCGCACAGTAGGCCGCGAGTGCACCACCTGCATTACCGGCAGTGGGGGTTACAATATCAGTAATCCCCAATTCTTTTGCTTTGGAAACAGCAGCGCTGATCCCTCTTGCTTTAAAAGAACCGGTAGGGTTGCCTGATTCATCTTTCCAGATGATCTCATTTTCATTGTCTTCAAAACGCAGGTTTTTAAGCGGGAGAATGGGGGTGAAACCTTCTCCAAGCGTTACGATATGGGCAGGGTCAGTTACCGGTAAAAACTCATGGTAACGCCACATGGTGGATGGCCGGCCGGCGAAAAGGGCTTCAGGATTAAGGCTTAAAGGCAAGTCATAACTTGCGAATAAAGAAGATCTGCAGCTTTCCACTAAACAAACGGTTTGTATCACATCGGCAGGGTAGCGGGTGCCACAGGCAGGGCATTGTAGATCTTCGATCAGCGAGAATTTCATTGGATTCTATTATTTTTTATCTGTTGTGAAGCCCCATCAAATTACCTGGCAATTTGTAAGTTATAATTTGATACAGGTTTCATTAGAATTGCTCTTTAAAACTGTAAATGTAAAGGCTAAACGCTCAGGCTTGTTATACATAATACTGATAAGTCATAACCAAATAGTAAAGTATAAATAGGAATATAAGGAATAATTCCCTGCAAAAGATTTAAATTTACGACTACCTAAACAATTGCCAGTGCTATCGTTAAGTCACCTTGTTTTTTTAGAAGTAGCCGCTAACCTTAGTTTTTCCAAGGCAGCCAAAGCGCTGTATATCAGTCAGCCAGCCATTAGCAGGCATATTCATCTGCTGGAGGGGCAATATAACTGTGCTTTGTTTGAACGCAAGGGGAATAGTATTCAGCTTACGGTGATTGGGGATACAATCTATAAATATCTTCAGGAAGCAAAAGAAATACAGCGGAAAATACAATTTGAGGTCAGCACTTTAAAACAGGAAGCCGAGGCTGCGGGTAATTTGAAGCTGGGGGCAAGTACTACCGTATCTTTGTATATTATACCCAGTATCCTTTCTTCCTTTCATCAAACGATGCCTAAGATTGATATCCAGGTAGTAAACCGAAACACGGAAAATATCATTACAGCCTTATTGAACAAACATATTGATGTAGGGATTGTGGAGGTAGAAAATAAGATCAACCTGGTGAATTATGATTATTTCACTTCAGATAAAGTGATCGCTGTTTGCGCTTCTAAAAGTCATTTAGCTAAAAAAGCAAGTTTAACGCTTCAGGAATTGCTGAAAACGAATGTCGCCCTGCGCGAAGTAGGCTCGGGAACTTTATCTGCGCTGACCAGGGAACTGAGAAAAAACGATATTTCTATTTCCGATCTCACGGCAAAGGTTAGGCTGGGAGGAACAGAAGCTTTAAAGAACTTTATCCTTGCAGATCTAAGCCTGGGTTTTCTGCCTCAAAAAGCAGTGACCAAAGAATTGATTAGCGGCGACCTGGTAGAGGTTCATATTGAAGGACTGGAAATCAAGCGTGATTTCTTTTTTCTTACCCGGCCGGGAGAGAATTTTGACCTGATCAAGAAGTTCATTCGCTTTTCGCAGGGGCAGATACAAAATCAATAGTTGTACCCAATTAATAGTTCTATCCGGACAAAAAAGCCCGGGCAGCATAACATCAATTTACTGGTACTGTATGTACACAGGTGCCGGCTTTAAGTTAAGCACTTCTTCTTTGGTCATCATCCGGTGTGGCACAGGTTTAATGTCGTTCTTGTAAAACAGCTTAAAGCCGGTGAACTGTACTGGTTCGCCCTGTACGAAATATTTATAAGTTCCTTTTTTCAGGTCGGGGCCACCCCAGCCATCCATGTCCATTACAAACTGAACGTTATTGCGCAGTTTGATATCCTGGTAATTGGTCACCATGCGTTTGGTAAAGCGGTGCACCACGAAAACCTTAGGCGGCAGGTTGTACTTTTTACAAAGGTCGCTCAAGTAGGCGGTTACGTAGTTGATATCTTTGGCATCAAAGGTGCCAATGCGTTTACCTGGTACACTGCCCTCCTTCATTGAGAACTCCGGATCGATACCAAAATGCACATTGGGCATTTTCAGGTATTTTTCCAGTAAGGGCAACTCTTCCTGCACAGTGCTGAAACCAACCTGAATATCCAGGAACACCAGTGCGTTAATGGGTTTGGCCATTTCAATCACTTTATCGATCTGACTGAAGGGCATCCTTAGGTTATGGCGACCTTTTGGACCAGGATCTGCCTGGGCTGTTATGCAGATGTAGTGCAACGCGGGCACCACCGGTGTAGCCGGGTCTGCAGCTTCCCATGCCTTCACTTCGGCCATCAGCTTTCTGCGCATCTCAACTGGTTCATACTGGCCAAGCACACCCATATTCTTCGAATACATATTTCCGTAAAACGCAACGATCCGTTTAAAAGGTAAGATAGCACCCGGAAGGGGATAGGGAGCCTTTTTAACCGGCCAGCGCTTGTCGCCATTAGCTATACGTTTCATCAGGGAATCGTACCTGGTCGTATCGAGCGTTGTCCTTAAGGTCGTATCGGTTTTTACAGTTTGGGCAGAAGCAGTGGAAATAATCAGTGCTAATAGCAGGAGGCAGAAGGTATGTTTCAAAATGGCTAATGTTGTTTGGTGCAAATAACGCAATTTAGGCCAATGGATTTGAATTAATTTATTTACCCTGATAATTAAAGAAAAACAGGCTGTCTCCTAGGTATTGATTGAAGCCCAAATTTTGTCCAGCTTTTAAGTGTTCAATCAATGTTTAGGAAACAGCCCCATTCAAAATTAATTTCCGTTAATTAAAACGGGGGCACCTTTGCTGTTTCCCATTACAATGATCTTGGTATTGGGCGACAATGCAATTTCTTTTTGTGCTTTAATGGTTTCATATTGCAGTTGCTTATCACTCAATCCTGTGGAAAGTATTTTTTGATAATCTGCGATACCCTGGGCTTCTACGCGCTTACGCTCCGCTTCCTGTTTCTCTTTCTGCAACACGAAGATCATTTTCTGGGCATCCTGCTCTGCGTTGATCTTCGACTCGATAGATTTTTTAACCGATTCTGGCAGGGTGATGTTTCTGACCAGCAATTGCTCCAGTACCAATCCCCTTTGTGCAAAACTCCTGTTGATCGTTTGGAAAATCTTATCCTGAAATTCCTGACGTTTTGTTGAATAAAGTGCTACTGCTTCATAAGAAACAGCATTGTCACGTATAGCCGTTCTGGAAACCGGTCGTACAATTTTATCCAGGTAATCATCCCCAATCTGGCGCAGGATCTCCGGTGCCTGTGTAGGGCTTACCCTGAACAGTACAGACAGGTCGATCGTTACCTCCAGACCATCGGCTGATAGTACACGGATCGCATCATCGCCTGATTTAGATCCTTCATCATGCACGGCAGACATGGTGTAGTTTTGTGTTTTTACGTCGAAGGGAGTGATCTCCACCAAGGGGTCTACAATATTTAAACCGCTATACAGCACATGGTCGTCTACTTTTCCGAAAAGAGTTTTAACGCCAACCTGGCCTGCCCCGATGGTTTTAAACATGGAAGAGAAAGCTCCGATAGCGATGATCACTATACCCGCAATGCGGACCAGCGAACCAAAACGCGCATTTGGGTGGTCTTGTCTGGACAATACGAAGCCAGCTAATAAAATTAGGATACCAATGATTAAGAAGAACATAAATTTTGAGATTTAATTGTTTGTTAATTTACTGAATAATTCTTGATTGACAGGGGAATTAAGGTACTATCATGGACCCTGGGGCGGGCCGCTATCTGATTTCATTTTGTTTGATTTGAATTACGAAAAGCTATTCAAAAGGGATGCCGTATATTGCCATTAAAGACGGATGTGCCACTGCAAAGCTAAACGCAACTTTTAAGGCAGACAAGTGTTTGGCATAAAGGTGATACCCTTCCATATTGGAAAGGTTTATTTTCATTTTGACACGATTGCCTATATTTACATCCTATGTACAGACTCACATTTTTGCTCCTGCTGCTACCTTTTTTATCTTTTTCACAGACTGATACTACGGGTACCGGATTTCCATTTGAGGATGGGAAGATTGTTTACGAATCTGCGGCCGCTGTTTCTGGTTTAAGCAGGGATACGCTGTATGCTGCAGCAAAGAAATGGATAGCCCATAGTTTTGCTGACGGAAAGTTTAAGCTGGAACATGAAGACAGCGGCACAGGGCAAATTCAGGGAAGTGCTGTGTCACTGCTGTTAGTGACTTCCAGCAACTGGCTTTTTCAAACCTATGCCCTGGAGTTGAACTTTAGTATAGAAATTCTGTGTAAGGATGAACATTATCAGATCAGGTTTTACGGAATCACGACTAAAAGTGTGGCGCTGGGATCAATGACCAGCGATGTACAGGTTCCGCTGGAAACACTTGCCCGCCAGATGAAGGAAACAAAGTTTAAGCCTAAACAGACAGAGCGGAACAGGGATATGAAAAGGGCGGTAGATGAACAATTCAGTAAACTGCTCAGCAGTTTTCAGCAGGGATTTAAAAAATCCGGGAGCCTGTTTTAGAGTGATTGAAATTATTTTAATAGTATAGAAAAATAATTTGTTTCTCTCGTTTTGATTTATTAACTTGATTTAATAGATCAAAATTGTTAATCAGGATGACGTTAATAACAGGCAGCATAACTACAAGGGAACAAAAGATGGCCTTTATAGAAAGGTCCTTTAATCCTTTAGATAGCAGATTAAACAAGTATACAAGAGGATTGGAGCAGGTGGATGATGCATATTTTGACGAAATATACCATTCTTATCTAGAGTCGAGTATACGGTGCAGGGAAGCATTAAATCACATGTTTTCTGAAAAACCACATTTAAAAATGATGGTAGACCGTTTGAGTGACGATAAGATCAATAGGCTTTTTTCTTCCATGAAGGTAATCGGAAAGCTGGGGCGTGTAGAACGCATGACTATCATTATTGGAATCATTGCTACATTAATCCTGATCTACGGTTTTTATGCAAGTTTGCTGACGGCTACTTTTGCGGCACTGGGGATTGGCTTTATGGATGTATTATTGGTCAGGAGATTAAATAAAAAAATAGACTATATCCTATCAGATCATTTACTGGTCGAAATAATCACTTCAGGTTCAATCAAACTTGATTAAGAAATATTAACCAATACACACCAACGGAGGTTCCGGAGAAATCCGGGACTTTCCTATCTTTATGGCCAATCCTATCCATCATTATGCATAAAAAAACACTATCCTTTTTAGGGATAATCATTCTGTTAGGCTTAAACTTAAACAGCGCCAGTGCACAAACAGCACACAGGAACTTGAACATCGTCTTTATCGGAAACAGCATTACCCATGGTGCCGGCTTGCCTGATCCTTTAACGCAGGCACCGCCTGTCATTGCAGGACAGCAACTTGCTAAAATGAAAGGTGTTGGTAAAGTACAGGTGAAAAACGTAGGCAAAAGTGGTTCTACTACTGTGGACTGGCTGCCTGAAAATAAACAGCTGTTTTTAAATGCTGAACTGGCTGCACAGCAATTTGCTGCAGATACGGCTGCCCAACTGGTTTTTTCTTTAGTATTGGGTACCAATGACAGTGCAATCAAAGGCCCTAACGGATCTCCTATTTCGCCAGAAAATTATAGCGTAAATTTAATAGCCATTACAGAGAGGTTATTAACAGAGTTCCCTGCCAGTAAGGTGATCTTTCAATACCCTACCTGGTATAGCGAAAATACGTATAATGGTTCTATGTACTTAAAGGAGGGACTGGAAAGGTTACAGCTTTATTTTCCTGAAATAGATAAAGTGGTTAAACAGTATTCCATATCTCATCCTAACAGGGTGTTCGCTGGCGATAAAAAGGTATTTGCCTATTTTAAAGCGCATCCTGCTTTGTTTCAGAATGAAAATGGTCAGCAGGGCGTATTTAACCTTCACCCCAATGTACAGGGGGCTGCGGTGTTGGGTGGTTTCTGGGCTGCGGCTATTGATAAAGCCATCATCGCGCAGCCATAATAAAAAGCTTTCCGGCTGAAATGCCCCGCCCCATAATTGTCTGATTTCATGGGGCGGGGCATTTCGGCCGGAAAGGTATGGTATTTCAGGTCTTACTGACCAGCGTCTTTAGTGTTTTCCAATGCTGTTCTTACTGCAGCCGGTAAATTGGATAACAAGATGTAGCCGGTAGCCGTTTCAATTTCCTTTACAGTAACGATATATTTTGTCCAGTCGGAGTTAATGGTATTATTATTAGGGGTATCTACTGCAATTACACGGGTAGAGGTAGTAACGCGGCTGATGTCTCCATCACCTGCAGGTATCACTACGGCTACTTTCCATACATTGCTGGGTACCGTTACATGGCCATTGTTAATGGTGCTTGCTGAGCCGTTAGCCCCAACGCCACCAACACCGTAACTACCCATAATGATGTACACTTCATTTCCTTCCACTACCTGTTCCCGCAGGTAATTTTCCAGGTTGGCCCAGGTCTGCTCATTGTTCTGAGGTGCCTGAGGAATCATATTTGTCATTAAAAACGTAGCCGCATTGGCATTGGTAGAACTAGTGCGATCTGCTGAAGGGCAATTATGTCCTCTATCAAATCCGCTGCCTGAATAGCTATTGCTTTCTACCTGGTACCATCCGGCCGGTATGCCAGACCATCCTGCAAAGTCATCCAAACGTGCAGAAGCACCGGTAGTATTTGTTGCATCAAGGTGCCAGCTTACCCAATTCGGTTCGCCCTTAGTGGCATTGTAAGATTCCGTATAATACTTTTGATCGATCAGGTAATTGTCCATCATGGTGGTTGATGTTTGTGCATTGGAAGGATTTCCAAATAAAAGGTTGCTGTTATCACCGCTGGATGGTGGGGCATCTGTTCCGCTGGTTACGGGTCTTGGTGTTGCAGCAGTTGAAGTACTGGTGGTATCACTTCCGCTATCGGGTGTACCCGCCACAATCCCCGGATCTCCGGTTCCTTTAAAGGTGATATCGTCAATGTTGATACGGGTTGTACCGGCCTTTTTGATTTCAAAACGCACAATGCCTTTTACACTGACTTTGAATGAATCGGTAACCAGTGTGGTATTGGTTTCTGTGATGTCACTGCCAACCTGTGTATAGGTTTTACCACTATCTACAGACATTTCTAGTTGCCAGGTAGAATTGGCGTCAGATCCGTATTTACCATGTTTGATATACAAGGTGTTTAGACCTTTGATATCAAAATTCATTGCCAGATCGCCGGTACGCAGCCTTACTGATTTGGTGCCATCCTTTAAATCGGCAGCCAGGCTTCCAATCAGGGCATCATTAAAATCCCAGCTTCCAGTACTCAGCGTGACATTGGCATTGGCATAAGCTGTTTTTGAACCATTTTCAAAAGTTTCGGTGATGCTGTAAGGCTGTGGAAGTGGCGTTACCGGTGTTGGCGTTCCACCACCAGAGATAGTTTTGCAGCTGGCACCCATAATAGCTATGGTAATGCCTAGTAATAAGTTGAGTCTTTTCATGGGTTTATTGTTTTAGAATTCATGGTAGGTTATCGTCATTTTAAGAAGAAGCACGTGTTATTAAGCACGTACTTCTCTTCCGGACGAGGGAGGTAATTATTTTTTATTTTACAAATACAAAGGCAGTTCCATTGTAGGTATAGGTGCTGGTTGCATTTGAAGCGACTCCGAATTTATAAACCGCGTAGGTAAGGTTGAATATCTGACCGTTAATAGGTTTAGAATATTTGTAATTCAGCAGTGCGATAAATGCATTTTGAAGATCCGCAGGACTCCAGTAGGTAGCATCTGTAGTTGCACTTATATTAAAATCTTTATACTGCGCAACATTGGCCCTTGCTGCGGTAGTACCGGCACTTGTACTTCCGATATAGGTATAATCGGCTGAACTTAAAGTCAGGTATACTGTAGGGTCGGCTATCCAGGTACCACTGTTTTTCAGGAAAGATAAGGTAGCCTGTGTGGAAGCGGTTGTCCAGTTGCTGCCATCATACGTCAGCGCTAATACTTTCTGATAATTTGTAGGGTTGAGATAATACTTGTAACTGATGTATTCCACATCATTTGCCTTAATCGTATCCATGATGGAGGCATCGGCTTTCAGGAAAGTATTAAAATAGCTGGCCAGGTTGGGTACATCCGCACCGATAAAATTGCCAAAGCTGCCACGGTTAACAGAAGTGTACTGTGCAGGAGATATTTGGTAGATTTTCTGCCATGTCCCGTTCAGGTATAAAAAGGAATTGGTAACCAGTGTACCTGCGCTGGGGGTAATGCCCGATTCATAATCCGTATAGGTAATTACGGCTAGCTGGTTGGCAACAGGAGTTGGATATTTATAGGCCAGAAAGCTTAATGTCTGCGCAGGAGAAAAATCCTTAAACGTACTTTTAGTCACCGCTGCGTAATCGGCCGTAGTAACCGTATAACTTACATCATTGAATAAACTATCGGCAATGGTAATGGCGGCTGGTGCATTTGTATAAGTTACATTGGCTGTTGAACCATTCCCCAGTTGTGGTTCTTTTAAATTTAAGATCTGAGGGATATATAAATTCGCATCAGCATTAGATTTAAAACTAAAAGATTTATAGGGATAAGCAGTGGTAGGCAACAGCTGATAATCTGATGTGGCCAGCGTAAATGTCATTGCTTTGGTATAGGTTTCCGGGGCAATGACCGGCTGCTTTTGGCAAGAGGCAAAAGTGATGGCGGCCAGGATAAATAAATAATATATCTTTTTCATGCGTATTTTTCTTTGATGATCATTTAAAATTTAATTTTCAACCCGGTAGTGAACGTCCGTCCAATTCCATAATAAGCGTTGATGTTTGCAGCCTGTCCTGTTGCATTGGCATCATAACCATCCGAAATATATTTCCTGTTAAATACATTCATTACGTTGGCAATGAAAGAAGCATCCAGACCTGCAATTTTAAATCTGAATACCGCATTCAGGTTAACCAATGAATTGTTGGGTATTTTATAAGGTGTTAAACCCGGAATGGTGAGGTTTGTGAATAGAAAATTAGACGTGTAATTGGCAGTATAAAAATAATTAGCACCCAGTTTAAGCTGTGGCATCACATTCACATCAAGGCTTAGCGCCGCAGTGGTTTGTGGAGCATCGCCAACTTTGATATCCTTCAGGTAAACTTTGTTCAGTGTAGTAACCACTTGTTGCTGATTGTTATATACGGTAGCAGGACCTGCATCTTTGGTATAGTACCAATCTCCTACAGAAAGCATTCCGCCAATCGTTACATCTTTTACCGGACGCAGTTTAAGCTCCAGTTCGGCGCCCTGGTGCATTTCCGTTACACCGGTAATGTTTACACTGTAGAGTTGTAACGTGGTAGCGTCAGAATAAGAATTTGAAAAGGATTCATCTTTATACAATGTTCTGTAAAGGTTTAATTTGGCAGTGAACATCGAACTTTTAAAGCCGTAGCCCAATTCATAACTTAGCAGTTTTTCAGGAACGGTACCATCGTTGATTTTATTCGTGAATTTCTCAAAAACGTTATCGAAGTAGGGCGGTTTAGTAATGTAACCTACATTAGCGAATAAATTCATCTGGCTGTTCAGGTTGTAATTGGCACCGCCTTTAGCCTGATAGGTAAAGAAGTTTACATATCTGCTGGATTGATTTGGATCACTATTCAGGTAATTAAACAAATCGGTTCTTTTATCACCGCTGCCTGTACCAGATAGTGTTACAAAAACAGAGAAATCTTTTTTCGAATATTCTGTCTGCATGAAGGCGCCGCCAGATGCTACATAATCCTTGTTGTAATAATCAATCTTATCACCTACAACTGCGCGGTGTAAAGGATTGTTGATATCTCCTCCAGACGTACCTAAAGCAGCACTTCCTTTGTATTTATCGAGCACATAATCAGCACCCAATAAATCGGTCACCACTTCATAGTGTGTCCCTTCATAATACCTTAAATCTACTCCGGCAGAGAAGTCCAGGTTATTCGTCAGGTTCTTTTTATAAGTACTTCTCAGACCATACCATTTATGGTCGTTATGTGCGGCATAAAAGTAAGTAGCCGCAGAGCCATCAGGACTGGCTGCATTGGTTTTTTCTGCTGCGGTAAAATCAAATGGTGAATAGATATTGCTGATTCTGTTGGGTAATGTTCCGCCAATAGATCCGCCGCCACCTGTGCCGTAAGTAGCATAAAGTATAGTAGAGAGGCTAGAAGTTTGGTCGATATCCCAATGATGGGTAATAGAAGCTAAAGGTTTACTGAAAAAGTTGTTGTAAGGATTTACGTCTTTGCCATCTTTAACACCCCAGTTATCATTAAATCTTATTCCCTGTGGTGCGTTTTGCATCGTTGCTATCGTTTGCTCAAATCTTTGTCCGTGGGTTTGATGTGCACCCATGAAATCAAAAGATAAGGTTTGGTTTTTGCTTAAAACCTTCGACAAATTGAAGAAGTAATTGTAACCAAGAAATTTCAGTCCATCGGCGTTACCATTTCCCATTGTTCTGCTGCCCTGAAAAGTTGCTGCCCAACCATTTTTATCCAGACCAGTAGAGATCAGTACACCAGTTCTTTGATAGCCATCACTGCCGATATATTGTGCAATATAACCTCCCTTTTCTGTATCTGTACCGCGTGTGGTAATGTTAATGGTACCACCGAAAGAAGGTACGATTACTTTTGACGCACCTAAGCCACGCTGTACCTGTACAGAAGTAATTACATCAGCCAGTCCGGTAAAATCAGACCAATAAGCTGAACCGCTTTCCGGATCATTTACAGGAATACCGTTAATGGTTAATGCCACGTTACCTTTCTTTGATCCACTGGAAAACCCCCTGATGCTGACCCGGGAATCGCCATAACCCCCGCCTTGAGCAGTCGCCATAATCCCTGGCGTACCCTGCAGCAGCTCAGGAATATCCTGGTTACCCAGTTTTTCCTCGATAAACTGGGCATTAATAGTAGATACTGCTACCGGTGTTTTTCTGTCGATAACTACATCACTGGTGATGTTTACTTCGTTCATCGCGTTTGCACTTGCCTTCAGCTGGATCTCTCCCAGGTTAGCATTTTGTGAAACCGTGATTTCCTGGCGCACGTAACCGATATACGAAATCACCAGTACCGTGCCTTCTGTAGAAGTAACCTTTAATTTGAAGGTACCGTTCAGGGAAGTAGAAGCTGCATTTGATGATCCTTTCACAGCAACTGATGCACCTATAAGTGGCTCTTTGGTATCTGCATCGATCACTGTACCTGTAATGACGGTCGACTGACTGGCTGTTGCCACCTCTTTTTTTATACCTGCTGTGTTTCCGGTTATCTTTTCTTTCAGGACAATCGTATGGCCAATGATCGCATAAGTAAGCGGCTGGTTTTTAAAAACTTTGTTCAGTGTTTTTTCCAGCGTTAAGTTTTCAATACTTAAACTTAGTTTGTTGCTTCTAGCCAGTAATTCTGTCTGCATGAATACATCGTAGCCGCTTTGCTGCTCAATCTTGCTGAGCACCTTTTCCAGTGTGGCATTCTTTTCTGAAATGGTAATACGCTGTCCAAAACCTGCAGCACTGATATGCAGGCATACGGTAAATAGCAGGAGCGTAATGACTTGAATCCGCATAATGAGTTTCTTTTTGGTGGTTGTACTCATCGGGTTGAAGCGATTGAATACTTTATTACAGTTAGTTATTCGCCTGCTTTGGTATAACGGCGTGAAAAATGTAGAAAAATCCATATTTTTGTTTGGGTTGTGATTAAAGTGTATTCCTTATATAATTTATACTCAGCCTTTTCATTTGCCGGAGCGTGCTCGATACACCCTCCGGCTTTTTGGGCTAAAGCAGGTAACCGGCCTTGCAGGCTACCTGAATAGATCCATTATGATTTTACAATAATTTTCCTCCCGCTAATGGTAAAGTTAATTCCGCTTGTTTTTAATATTTCGAAGACCTGTGAAACAGGGACGTCTCTTGATACGCGTCCACGGTAATGTCGTTCGGGGGTATCCCCCTGGTATTCTACATCCACGTCGTACCATCTGGACAGCTGTCTCATGATGGTAGGCAGGCTGGCATTTCTGAATAAAAATTTTCCGTTTTTCCAGGCCATTGCCTCATCGATATCTGGATCTGAAAGCACTTTTAGCGTACTGGCCATTCCTACAGCCTGCTGTCCTGGTTTTAGTTTTATTTCCTGCCTGCCGTTTGTACCGCTAACTTTTACGCTTCCTTCCAGTAAGGTGGTTTTGGTTGTTGTTTCATCAGCATAACTGCTGACGTTAAAATGCGTACCGAGCACTTCAACCGTCTGGCTTATTGTTTTTACAAAAAATGGTTTGGCTGCATTTTTTGCTACTTCAAAATAGGCTTCACCTGTTAGCTCTACCCGGCGTTCATTACCCTGAAATTCTGTGGGATATTTTAAAGAAGAGGCTGCATTTAACCACACTTTAGTGCCATCGGGCAAAATGATCATGTACTGGCCACCGCGTGGGGTGACAATGGTATTCATGGCCATTAGCTTTGCTGCGGCAGAAGGGTTGGTGGTGTTCACCGTATTTTTTACTTTATAAACTACCTGTCCATTTTCAGTTTTGTCGATATCAACATTTTCCTGACTGGCAATCTTTCCGCGTTTCGCATCATTCAGTACTATTTTTGACCCGTTAGCGAGTGTAAGCACTGCTTTATTACTTCCCGGTAAGATATCTTTTTGATGGAGTACCAGTGTGTTACTCTTTTGCTTTTTGTTAAAGAGCTGGTTAACTGCAAAACCAATACTCAGCAGCATGATCAGGACAGCGGCATAATGCAACAGATTTTTTGCTGCTGAAGTGTCGTGGTTTGTTTTTGTGTAACCTGTACTTTCACTTATCTTTTTCCATGCCGCATCTTTATCCGTATCCGGAAAATTCTCCAATTCCTTATTCAGGAAACTTTCGTCAGTGAGCCTGTTGAAGGTATCCCTATTGTGGTTGCTTTCTTCAAGCCAGTGGTCTAATGTTATTTTTTCTTCTTCCGTCAGCTCGTTCCGCAAATACTTTGCGACGAACTTGCCGAGATCAAAATAGGATTCGTATTGATTCATAATGCCTTTTCAACAGTAGAGACACCTGAATATTTAAAGAGGATAAAGAGATTTGATTTTTTTAAAAAAAAGAATGGATTATTTATAAATCCCTGCAGTAAGTACCATTAAGAGCATAAAGGTTTCTGGAGTAAGCTTAAGCCTTAATAATTGCAACGCCCTTTGTTTTTGTTTTTTGACGGTGTTGATAGACATATTGAGTTCGTCTGCAATTTCCTGGTTCTTTTTACCATCAAAATATCCCATTACAGAAATTGTACGATAGCTTTCGGGCAATGACTGAATGGCGGAATGGATCTCTGCCATTAATTCTGTTCTAATGATCGCATCAATTACACAGGGTTCCTCTGGTTCGATGTTGCCCTGTAACTGTATATAACCTTCAACAATCTTTTCATGTCTGATCACATTCAAACTCGCATTACGGACAGTTTGGTAAAGAAAATTTTTAATGGCTGTTTTGTGGGGAATAACAGTGTCTTTAAGCTGCCAGTATTTGATAAAAGCGTCCTGGACAATATCCTGCGCCTGATATTTATCTTTAACGAATTGTAGGGAAAAATAAACCAGTCTGTCATAAAATTCTTTAAACAAAAGATCTAAACCGATTTGATCCTGTGATTCTTCTGTGGAAGACTTTGACGAGAATATTCCTTTTACAATGCTCATTATAAGATGGAATAGTTAATTGATGATTTATTTAGGATGTAACTGCTATCTGTGTGAGTACGCTTCAAAATTGAACTTTTGTTATTGTCCACAGATTAATTCTCTATTAACAAATAAATTTCTATTTGTAACTTTTTAGTTGCAAGAATATAATTTTAAATGTTTAAAAGGATTTAATGACATTATGAACAATCAAAATAATTGTCTAATATTAAAAAAATATAGTACTCTTGCTTATTAACCTACAGCGATAGATATGACCATAGTTATCATCTTATTATGCATTCTGTTACTGATTGTAATGGTTTCGGTATTCCGGATCAATGCTTTCCTTTCTTTCCTGGTGGTTTCTATTCTGGCAGGAATAGTATTAGGCATCCCATTAAATAAAGTAGCCGGTTCTGTTGAAAAAGGAATTGGGGATGTATTGGGTTCTTTGGCCATTATCATTACCATTGGCGCTATGCTGGGCAAGCTGGTAGCTGAAAGTGGTGCAGCACAGAAGATATCTGCAGTGATCATGAATATCTGCGGTGAGAAATATATCCAGTGGGGTGTGGTGGTAACGGGGTTCCTGATTGGTATCCCTCTTTTTTATGGGATAGGTTTTGTATTGATGATCCCGCTGATCTTTTCCCTGGTTTACAAATACAAACTGCCTCCTATATACATTGGCCTGCCCATGCTGGCGGCACTCTCTGTTACCCATGGGTTTCTGCCCCCTCATCCTTCTCCATCAGCATTGGTGATCCTGTTTAAAGCCAATATGGGCTTAACCCTGCTTTATGGACTGATAGTAGCAATTCCAGCAATTGTTATCGGCGGTCCGCTTTTTTCCAGGACGCTTAAAAATATCTCTTCTTCCCCCTTACAAACTTTTATGCCGGCAGAACTGCCCGACAGCGAATTGCCAGGCACATTTACCAGTTTTTTTACAGCCCTGCTGCCAGTATTGCTGCTGATCATCGCAACGGTGCTCACCTTAATTGTAGGCAAGGATTCTTCCTTAACAAATGTGATTGCCCTGGTGGGGCATCCCGATGTGGTCATGCTAATTGCCCTGTTTACAGCTACGCTTACCCTGGGTATTTTTCAGGGTAAAAAGATTGCGCATATCATGAATATTTATGCAGAATCTATTAAAGATATCGCACTAATCCTGTTGATCATAGGCGGTTCCGGCGGATTAAAACAAGTACTGGTAGATAGTGGGGTAAGCGCACAGATTGGCGCCTTACTGATGGACCTGCATATGCAGCCGCTGTTCCTGGGCTGGTTGATCACGGCCGTAATCAGGTTCTGCGTAGGATCGGCAACTGTTGCGGGATTAACCACAGCGGGCATCATCATTCCTTTAATGGCCAGCACGCATACTGATCCTAATTTAATGGTACTTGCTGTTGGAGCCGGGAGTTTAATGTTCTCTCACGTAAATGACTCCGGTTTCTGGCTGTTTAAAGAATATTTTAACCTCAGCATCAAAGATACCTTCCGGTCATGGGCCATGATGGAATCTATTGTTGGTACTGTTGGCCTGATTGGTGTACTTTTATTAAATCAAATTATTAAATAATATCACATGAATAATTTCAATGCGGACGAGCAATTTGCTAAACTGGGTTTAACCTTACCTCCTGCACCTACACCACTGGGTGTATATAAACCCTTTCTGATTGACGGAAAATACCTCTATTTATCCGGACACGGGCCTGTTCAGGATGACAAGAGCCTAATTATTGGGCGTATCGGTTCTGATTTAGATAAGGAGGAGGG
Source organism: Pedobacter sp. L105 (assembly GCF_009765875.1). Classification (GTDB taxonomy): domain Bacteria; phylum Bacteroidota; class Bacteroidia; order Sphingobacteriales; family Sphingobacteriaceae; genus Pedobacter. The sequence goes on along the minus strand of NZ_LMUP01000004.1, from coordinate 872,939 downwards.
TAAACTGGCGGCCAGACAGACAGGCTTAACCATGTTATCTACCATTAAAACCAACCTTGGTTCTTTGAACCGCATCAAACGGGTCATAAAAGTACTGGGAATGGTAAACTGTACGCCAGATTTTGAGAAACATCCTTTTATCATCAATGGCTGCAGTGAACTTTTTGCTCAGGTATGGGGAGAAGAAAATGGTATTGGAACACGCAGTGCCGTAGGTTTTGGTTCCCTGCCTGATAATATTCCCGTAGAAATTGAGGCCTTATTTGAATTGTATGATTAGTTCTGAAAAAGCCTGGTATCTCATCGATGATGTAGAGCAGTTGGATTCACCTGCACTTGTCTTTTATAAAGACAGGATTATAAAAAATATTTCTTTACTGAAAGAAGGGATCAGTGATGCCCGCAGGCTGCGGCCTCATGTGAAAACACATAAAACCAGGGAAATTACTTTACTGATGCTGGAAGCAGGCATCACTAAATTCAAGTGTGCTACCATTGCCGAAGCAGAGATGCTGGGTAGCTGTAAAGCACCGGATGTATTGTTGGCCTATCAGCCTGTGGGCCCTAAAATCAAAAGGTTTATCACTTTGATCAAAACTTTCCCGGCTACACATTTTGCCTGCCTGGTAGATAATGAAAGCTCATTAAAGGCCATCTCTGGTGCCGCGGTTGAGGCAGGCATTCAGGTGCGGGTTTTTCTCGACCTGAATGTAGGAATGGGCCGCACCGGGATCACACCCGATGAGAATGCCCTGCTGCTGTACCAACAGGCGGCGGCGGATAATGGTATCCGGCTAATGGGACTTCACGCCTATGATGGGCATATCCATGACACTTCATTGTTTATCAGAAAAGTTAACAGTGCACTGGTACTGGGCCTGATCATGAAGTTTCAGGAGTCGATCTTAAAAAAAGGAATGTCAAAACCGGTGATCGTTGCCGGAGGAACACCGACCTTTCCGCTGTATGCGCCTCTGGAAGATATAGAATGTAGCCCGGGTACTTTTGTACTTTGGGATAAAGGTTATATGGATTCATTTGCAGAGCAGGAATTTCTGACTGCTGCACTGGTGGTAACCCGTGTGATCTCCCTGACCGATGAGACCAAGCTTACCGTAGACCTGGGACATAAGTCGGTAGCGTCGGAAAATGAGCTCAGTAAAAGGGTTTTCTTTTTAAATGCCCCGAATGCCCAGATGGTTGGTCAGAGTGAAGAACACCTGCTATTATACATGGGTGCAGGCCATGGATTTAAAATTGGCGATGTACTGTACGGACTGCCAGTACATATTTGTCCAACCGTTGCTTTGTATGGTCTGGCCAGTATTATAGAACAGCACCGGCTCACAGAAGAATGGGCCATCATTGCAAGAAACAGAAAGATCACTATTTAATTAAAGATAATGTTTGCCATAGACGCACACCTGGATTTAAGTATGAATGCGCTGGAATGGAACCGCGACCTGCGGCTGCCTGTTTCGGCAATCAATGACAGGGAAACAGGATTAACGGATAAACCCGACAGGGCTAAGGCGGTAGTTTCCCTGCCAGAGTTAAGAAAAGGAAAGGTGGGATTAGTGGTAGCTACCCAGATTGCGCGGTATGTAGCGCCGGGTAATTCTTTGCCCGGATGGCATTCTCCTGAACAGGCCTGGGCACAAACACAGGGACAGGTTGCCTGGTATAAGGCGATGGAAGAAGCAGGGGAGATGGTACAGGTCAATGATCTGGAGAGCCTGGAAAAGCACATTCAGCTTTGGGAAAGTGATATCAGTGATGACTTAAAGCCTATAGGATATATTTTAAGTTTGGAAGGCGCAGATTCTATCATTACCGTACAGCATTTAGAGCGGGCACATGCTTATGGATTGCGGGCAGTGGGGCCTGCACATTATGGGCCAGGGCGTTATGCCCAGGGTACCGATGCTACAGGATTAATGGGGCCTAAAGGACACGAACTGCTGAGAGAAATGGAAAGACTGAATATTATTCTGGATGCAACACATTTATGTGACGACAGTTTCTGGGAGGCACTGGATCATTTTAATGGACATATCTGGGCTTCACATAATAACTGCAGGGCATTAGTAAACCATAACCGCCAATACAGTGATGCGCAGATTAAAGAACTGGTAAACCGGGGTGCAGTTATTGGTTTGGCACTGGATGCCTGGATGATGGTGCCCGACTGGGTTCGCGGGGTTTCTACGCCCAAAGGGATGCATTGCAACCTGGAAGTAATGGTAGATCATTTAGACCATATCTGTCAGATAGCAGGTAATACATTACATATTGGTATCGGCTCTGATCTGGATGGGGCTTTTGGAAAAGAGCAGTGTCCTTATGATATTGAAACGATAGCCGATCTGCAGAAAATCCCTGTTTTACTGGATAAAAGAGGTTATAAAAAACAGGATATACAAAATATGATGAACTGCAACTGGATGCGGTTTTTAAGAAACGCATGGGCAGTTAAATAAGATATCCCCATAAAAAAAGAGGTTATCCACATTTAAATGTGGATAACCTCTTTTTTTATGGGGATATCTCTGCTTTTAAACGCGGATATAGATTTTACGTTTGTCCAGAATGTAGCCTACCAGCCAGCAGGTAAGCATATAACCAATAGCAAATAATAGGGAACCCACAGGGCCGGGCGCAATGGCCTGGAAAACATTTCCGTTAATCCAGTCGTAGAAATGTGCATTGGGAAATAACAGGTCGATCAGCTGCATCAGCATGTCGGCAACGATATAAATGAAGAGCGGATTTTTCCCAAACACCACAAAGAAGTTAGTCCACCAGGTATACTGTTTCACTTCAATCAGGAAGATCAGCGAGCCAATCACCAGCAGGTCTATTCCACAGGTAAGCATCACAAAAGAACTGGTCCATATTTTCTTATTGAATGGAAGAATTAAATTCCAGCTCAGGGCAATCAGCAGCAGAAGACATCCCGCAAACAGTAATTTGGCAATAGTTTCATAACCCTTGCCTTTTTCCTGGATAAACTTTCCTGCAAAATAGCCGATCACTACATTTACAATAGAAGGAATAGTGCTGAGAATACCTTCAGGGTCAAAGGCAACCCCTTCACCATGGTACATGTGTGATTCTCCGAGAAGGTACTTATCAATGAAATAACCCACATTTCCGGTCATGGTCAGTTCAGATCCCTGCTGTCCGCAGAACAGCAGTAAGGCCCAATAGCCCAATAGAAATATTACACTCAGCCAGATCACAGTCTTGCTGGACAGGTAATGGATCATCAGTGAAGCGATTCCAAAACATAGCGCTATCCTTTGCAGTACCCCAAAAATACGTGTGTTGGCAATTGGCGAAACCATAATATGCCCTTGTGCATCGTACTTAAAGAAAGGGAACCAGTACATCAGATAGCCGATGATAAAGATTAGAAAAACACGTTTAAAAATTTTAAGCAGTACCTGTGAATTGTCCATTCCGTTGAACTTCTTCATTGAAAAACTCATGGCATTACCCACAGCAAAAAGAAAGGACGGAAAAACAAGATCAGTTGGTGTAAAGCCATGCCATGCAGCATGTTCGAGCATGGCAAAAGGTGTGGCCCCTCCTCCAGGGGTGTTAACGATGATCATGAAGCACAATGCCATGCCACGAAATACATCGAGTGAAAGAAAACGTTCGGATTTTTGGTTCATTGGTTTAAATTGAGTTACCAAAATAGAAAAGAAACTGCAGATTTAATAGGATATTTGATAAATAAAACGTTAATCTTTGTCTTTTTAATGATACAAAGGGCGTTTTTTATCAATCTTAGATCTGCACGATAAAATGTTATCCCATAGCCTAGAGGTAAAATGCTCATAACGTCTAAGAAAATTAAAAAAAAATATAAACTATATCTTTGTGTTTTTAATCAAAAATATTATTTTTCGGGTTATAAATTACGTGTTTTAACATAAAGGGCTTTTAACTATTTTTAATACCTTAGAATTTTTTGAAATCCTGATAAAAGAAGGCTGGTTGATATTATATCGTACTGAAGAAGATGAACGCTAAAGGACAAATTATACTTAACTATACAGACGAGTTCAAAATTGCCTGCAAGATCAATAATCTTCATTTTGAAGAGCTATTGCAGTATTTTATTGATCATGTTTCTTTTTATGCCTTTATCGGGGGGAATATGGAATCTGTTTATCTCTGGGCCACTACAGTAAGTATCGATTGCAAAGACTTTCAGGGCGGGCAAATTGAGACGATTACCGATCAAAGGATCCAGCAGATATCTTTGAAATATATCAGGAAACTCACCAGCCTTAATCTGGAGCCAGACCTGCCTGAAAGTCTGGAGACCAATAAAAGCGTAACCATCATGAGGGAATGGGCAGCAGAAATGCTTCCTTTAACAGATTACCTTTCGGAGATTAAAACCCAAACAGGGGAATTACTTCAATTAACCTTTGATTTTAATATGTTATGCAGGATGAACGGCATTGAAGTACAACATCTGTTGCAGTATTTCATCAGCACTATATCCCTGGCAAGGGAGAGGGCAGTTAACCTTTTGACTATCGTAAAAGCTGATCCAAGCACTGCCGTGCTTCTTTTCCTGGTAGGTAGCCATGAAGAAGTTAAAGATAAAATTCTGCCCCAGCAGGATGTTTACAAACAATATGGACTGAAATTGCTGAGGCTCGACAGAAAACTAAAAGAAGTTAAAGATCTTGAAACAAGAATAAAAATCTACAGCTCTTTTTACCGCGAATGGTATAATGCACTCCAAAGTGATATCAATTGACCCAACCTTTTTCCTGTCTTTTCTGATCCTCTGTTAGCGGTAATATTGAAAAGGCAAATTCGATATTGCGCAGGCTCATAAATTGGATATACTTTTTGAAACCCCTTGGCCGATACACCTGTTTATATAACTGAGGAAAATAAACAAAATATATATGAACGAAAAAGGAGGATTTGGGCTGAATTATGCTGAAGATTTCACTATAGCCTGTGCCATCAATTATCTGAAAAGGGAGGAAGTACTGCAGTACTTCATTAACCGGGTTTCTTTTTACGCTTTTAACGGAGGTGAAATGGAAGCCGTTGCTTTATGGGCTACGGGTATCGTCATTGAATGTAAAGAAGCTTACGGCAGCCGTATTATTGCTGTCACAGATAAAAAAGTACAACGGATATCCGTCAAATACGTCACACTTTTAAGCGAGCTCAGTGCATCTGAAAAACCTTCCACCGTTGATAAAATGAAAGAGAGTTTTTACCTGATGCAGGAATGGGAAACAGAAATGATGCCGCTGGTAGATTATCCCAAAACCTTCGGGCTGGATGAAGATAATTTCCTTATGCTTACATTTGACTTTAATCTGCTTTGCAGGATGAACGGAGTTAATCCCAATCAGGTATTACAATATTTTATAGATCATATTTCACTGGCCATACAAAGGGCTGTCAATTTGCTGGAATACAAAGAAACGGATTCTACGATGTCTCTTTTTGGCATGATGCTGCTGAGCAGGTCCATGCAGAAGAACAAGTTACCCGTTCAGCAGGATGTACGAAAATGGTATTCAGAGAGATTGCTGGAATTGGATGAAAGGCTAAAAAAGGAAACTGTCCTCGAAAAAAGAATTAGCGTTTACAAAGCCTTTTATGCAGAATGGTTCCAATCACTAATGAAAAACCTGAACTGATCATTTTGAGGAAGCAGATCAGTAAACCATCGCTGTTTGCATTAAAGATTATAAGTCTAAATCTTTATTTTTTATTTTGTTTTTTTCAATTAGTGCTGTACTGGGAAGAAAATCCCGGGGAGATAATCCGAAATGGTCTGCAAACACATTAATGTGCTTTAAATTGTATTTAGCCGGGTTACTGCTGTTCTCTACATTCCCTATGAATGAGGCTTTTACTCCAATTATATAGGCGATATCTTCCTGCCGTAACTTTTTATCAGCTCTTAACTTTCTGACAAAATCGATTACGTGTTGTTCAATAAGATCTAATTTTACCTTTCCTTCCATTCAAATACTAAGTAATTTATATTCTGAAGTATAATTTACAGCTATATATGTAAAAAAGTATTTATCGCCTATTTTAAGTTAACTTATTGAAAAATGAGAATATTAATTGGAGATTTTATTCGTGTGCAAACAATTATTTATGAAAGCCGCAACGTATAGCAATATAGGCTAAATTGTTTAATAATTTGTTGAATAAGGGTAAACATTTAAAAATAAAAATACTTATATTTATTATATAATAACTAACCAACAGCTAATTTTAAATCCCGATTCTTAAAAACCGGTCTTTAATAATCGAGATCATTAGGTATATTTGTCAAATCAACATTCATTTTGAAAAATTCCTATGCAAAAAACCAGATTTAGTTTACTATCTCTAAAAAATTTAGATGGTTTGCTAATCTCAGTGATTGGTTTCCTACTGATTATAATATATACCCGTTATAACGGTATCGGCGTGTCGCCAGATTCCATTGCTTATCTGAGTGCAGCAAGGAATATGTATATGCATGGCCTGCTGGCAGATTATAATATGAGGCCGCTGGTTGATTTTCCTTTGTTTTATCCCTTTTTTCTAAGCGTTATCGGTTTTATTACCAGGATTGATCCCCTGATACTGGCACCTGTAATCAATGGTTTATTGCTGGCGGGTATTATCGTGATGACAGGCTACCTGATCGATACTTTTGAGGGAACTAATAAATGGTATAAACGTATTATCTTGTTTTTTCTGGCCCTCAGTCCTTCCTTACTGGATATTTATTCGATGTTATGGTCAGAAACTTTATTTCTATTTTTAACCATCGCCTTTATCGCCTCTTTTAGCAGATACCTGAGAAAACGTACGCTTGGCAGTCTTTTGTTTTGCGCAGGTGTTGCCGCAGTAGCCTGTATCACGCGCTATGCGGGTGTAACTTTAGTGGGAACAGGACTACTGCTGCTGGTGTTTGACCGTTCACTGGAATGGCGTAAACGGATGATCTACTGTATATACTTCGGCTTCATTTCTATTTCCTTACTGGTGGCTAACCTTGTGCGTAATGCTGTCATTACGAGCTCTCTTACCGGACCAAGGCAGAAAGGTATCCTCACGCTGAGCGATAATGTGGTTTTTTATGGTCGTGTAATCTGCAGTTGGTTGCCTGTACACGGTGACCAGCCACGATTGGTATCCGGAATTGCCATCGCTATCTTCATTTTTATTTCACTGTTATTTTTAAAGCGCAGCTGGTTAAACCGCACTTATGAAACAGCAGAGAACTGTTTTGCTGCTTTTTTTATCGTTTATACCGTATTTATTATCGGCATTTCTACCTTATCTCATTTTGAGCAGATCAACAACCGGTTTATCTCTCCGGTATTTGTGCCAATGCTCATTGGTTTAACCTCCTGGATACCCAATAAGCTGAGGCAGCTGAACAGGGTTCAATTTGGCCTGGCAGTCGCTATTTTAGGAATAATAGGAATTGTATTTGAATATGGTCAGCTGAAACAGGTACATTTTATGTATGAAGATGTAAAGGATTATGGCATTGGAGGTTATACCGATGATTCCTGGAAACATTCAGAGACAGCAAAATTCTTACGGGAGCATCCTGACTATTTTAACCGGAAATATACTGTTTATTCCAATGACCATCAGGCAGCCTATTTTAATGGAAGAATGCGTACTGAGTCTATCGCACAGCGGGTAAATAAACATGATACTGACGAAATGTTTGAAGAAGACGGGTTCTATCTCATTTGGTTTGATAATTTTTCAGACAATGAACTGGTCAAGTTCAGGTATATGTGGGATAGGAGTTATATGGTGAAAAAGTTTGATTTCAACGACGGGGATATTTTCTTTGTTAAACCCCGCCATCCTTTAGTACGGCCACGGTAACCAGCAATTGCCCCACATGACGCATGGTATGTTCTGCCCCGTGTACTAATAAACCGATTACTGTTGAAGGAAGTGCTGCGCGGCCTATGCCACGAAAATCTGTCAGCGTAGCGGTATCCGTCTGTCTCAATTGTTCCAGCGCAAGATCTACCTGCCGGTTAAAACGACCGGTAAGTTGATCAACAGTTTGTGGATCAGGTGTGTCTTTACCTTCTCCTGCGAGCTGTGAAAACTGAAGGGGATTGAGTTTTTCGTTTTTTGCATAGGTAAATACCCTGTCTAGTACACCACTTAAATGCTGTAAATGAAAGCCAGGGGATGCTAATCCTGCGGGACGCAGCCAAAGCAGTTGCACAGGGAATTCAAACAGATATTGATTTATTTCTTCCCTGGCCTGTAAAAGCGCATGCGCTATAGGCTGCAGTAGGGGATGAATGTCGGGTAGGGGGCCTCTTTGCCAGACTTCTCTTTGCTCTGCCATCTGTTGTTTATTTTTATGGGTTAACGCTGTTGCTTAATCTTTAGCATGAAAGCAGATCCGGCACCTGGGTTCATAACTTTCTTTTTCTCCCAGCATGATCCTGGCATCACCGGCTACCCTGCGGTAAGAATACATGGCCGGGCCACCGCATCTTACACATATTGCATGTACTTTGGTTACCATTTCTGCAATGGCCATCAGCGCCGGTACAGGGCCAAATGGTTTGCCCGTAAAATCCATATCCAGCCCGGCTATGATTACCCTGATCCCTTTGTTGGCTAAGGTATTACATACATCCGCCAGGCCATCATCAAAAAACTGAGCTTCATCAATACCTACTACCTGCGTATCTGCCTTCAGCAGCAATATTTCTGCGGAGTTGCTTACCGGAATGGCGGTAATGGAGTTGTAATTGTGAGAGACTACAGCATTTTCATCGTAACGGGTATCTGTTGCGGGTTTAAAGATCTCTACCCTGAGGCGGGCAATCTCAGCACGCTTCAGCCGTCTGATCAGTTCTTCCGTTTTGCCGGAAAACATGGAACCGCAAATTACCTCAATGCTGCCGCCAAATTCTCCTCTGCTGTAATTTTGTTCGCTAAATAACATGTTTATTCCGGGGATGTGTAACTCACGAATATCGAAATTTTGTAGTACTTTTGAGTGTAAAGTTGTCAACATAAAACATCGATTTTTCCGTTATACTACTATGATGAACCAGGAGGATATATTTAAAAAAATTGGACAAATACTCAATGAGTTAAGTGATCAGTATCAATATTTGGCTCAGAATCCTCAGGAATTGAACGAGTTAGAACTTGAGCTTTTCCTGGCTAATGCCGATTTTTTATCTGATCATGTTCAGATTATTAAAAAAATCAATAGTCAGACAGTCCAAAAGGCTTTGCCCGAACATACTGATGTCAAAGCAGAAAATATATCACCACAGCCTGAAATTACAGGTTATGCTGCAGTTGATGAACCTGAATATGACAATCAGGGAAATCAGTTAATAGAAGAAGAACCTGGAATTTCGGTACATGAGCCGATTGATACATGGACTGAACCAGAGCCACTAAAAGAAGAGGAGGCACAGCAGCAACCTGCTATTCCTGTTTCCGGGGCTTCAGGAGGAGAGGGATATTCCCCATCCGCTATGGCAGAAGAAGAATTTTTAACGGAATCCCTGGAGGAAGTAACCGAACCCGATACTATGCCGTTTACAGCAGAAAAGGAAACAGATCAATCTTATAGCTGGGAGAAGGAACATGAAGTGGTCCATACTACGCCAAGACTGGATGACGATATCTTTAAACCGGATATTGAACCTGCTACTTTTGAATTTATCCTCAATGAAAAACCATCATCCGACCGTTTTGAGTTTGAGGAGAAATCTATAGATGAAATTTTTGACAGGCCTTTAAGTAAAGAGGAAGAACTGATCATCGCTCAAAAGCAAAAACTGAGAGAAATGGACAGCCTGGAATTATCATCTGCAGAAGAAGATGAAATAGGGCCTGAGCCTTTCCTGGTAGCTGAACCTGCTCAGCACGAACCTGAACATGAATCTATCACGCCTATCTTCGAAGCGCCCGAAGAAGAAGAAGAGCCTGAAATTGAAGAAATCAAGCCTGAATTCCATTTGGAAACCCCTGTTGTTTCAGCAGTCCTGCCTATTACGCCAGAGTCCGAAGAGAAAACCGCTCCATTAGCCTATATAGCACCTATAGCTGAACCGGCTCCTGCACCATTAGTTTTTACACCAACTGCACCCGCGGCAGCACCGGTAAGCAAGCCAGTTATTCAGGAAGAGTTGTTCAGACCTATAGCGTCTGTTGCACCTTTACAAAAAGAAGAAGAACCTGCAACACAGCCTTTGCCTAAGCCTACGCTAAATGATATCTTGTCTGGTAATACGCCGAATAGAAATTTTAATACAGACACCAGAAGGGCACCAATTACAGACCTGAAGCAGGCCATCAGCCTGAATGATAAAATGAGGTATATCAAAGACCTGTTTAATGGCTATAACCTGGCTTATGCAGAAGCTATAGACCTGCTGAACAAGATGCCCGACTTTAAAACTGCAGATGCGTTTCTGAAGAATAATTATGCCGGTAAACACAATTGGGCAGATAAACAGGATACGGCAGATCAGTTTTACGAATTGTTAAACCAACGTTTTCCGCTTAAATAAATCCCATTCTGTTTGAATCCAGTTTGAGGAAGATAAAAAGCAATACGGTAAAACTCCACAAGGACGATCCCCCATAACTGATAAAGGGAAGAGGGATACCTATTACAGGGATAATGCCTATCGTCATCCCGATATTAATAAACACGTGGAAAAAGATGATACTGGCTACGCAATAGCCGTACACCCTTGAAAATGAAGAGCGCTGCCTTTCTGCAAGGTTAATTACCCTCAGCAGTAAAAAGACATACAAGCCAATCACTACCGAACAGCCTACAAAACCCCATTCTTCACCTATTGTAGAGAAGATAAAATCTGTACTTTGTTCCGGTACATAACCATATTTTGTTTGTGTGCCTTCCAGAAAACCCCTGCCGGTAACCTGACCGGAGCCAATGGCAATTTTAGACTGGATCACGTTATATCCTGCACCTTTTGGATCTGTTTTCAGGCCCAGCATGATTTCTATACGGGTACGCTGATGCGGTTCCAGTACTTTCTCATAAGCTACCTTTACAAAAAACAGGTAAGCGATAGCGATCACTGTAGTAAGGATCATTGAGAACATCATCTTTTGCTTACGCTTGTTCTGGTAAATAAAGATACCGCCCACAACTGCAATTATCGGAATGAGTACAGCTAGCGGAACCAGGAAGTCTGCAATGAACAAAACGATCATCCCCAGGAAGATCAGCAGGAAATAACCCGAAAGGCCTTCCCTGTACAGCGGAAACATAAAGGCAAGGAACACCAGTGCAGACCCTGTATCCGGCTGCAGCATGATCAGCAGTAGTGGAAAACAAATGATCAGTCCGGCGAAAAAGATAGATTTAACATCCCTGAACTTGGGATTAAAATTTCCTACATACCTGGCAATGAGCAATGCGGTACCAAACTTAGCCAGCTCTGAAGGCTGCAGCCTGAAACTGCCCAGCGGAATCCATGCCTGGTTACCCGCTACCTTACGGCCTACTACCAATACTACCATCAGCAGGAACATCGTTATGCCATATATAATCGGGGCAAATACGCTGAAAAACTTAGCATCGACCAATAATATTGAAAAGCCTACTACCAGTGCTGTAATGATGAAAATAAGTTGCTTACCGTAGTTACTACCAAAATTGAACAGGGTAGAAGTATCTGGATTATAGAGGGAAGCGTAAATGTTAACAAATCCAATGCTGCACAGGGCGATGTAAATCAGAATGGTTACCCAATCCACATTAAAGAAAAAGCGGCTCCCCTGTTGATTGATCATTTGGTAATAGGTGTTGTTTTTGTAATAGCTGCAATTTTATTTTGTGGCTGAATCGCTGCCGGAGCTGGCTTAGCCGTAGTATCTGGTTTTTTCGGATCGTACTTAAATTTAGACTTTGGCGGATCAGGTAAAACCACCTGATTTTTCATCCATTCGGCCCTCTCTGTCCTGTTACCGGAAAGTTTACCTGTCAGGTATTTTTCTGTGATATAACTGGCAATGGGCGCAGCATAAGCAGAGCCATAACCGGCATTTTCTACAATCACGGCAATAGCGATCTTCGGGTTTTCACGCGGGGCAAAACCTACGAAAACAGAGTGGTTTTTTCCATGTGGGTTTTGCACTGTTCCTGTTTTTCCGCACATTAAGATATTAGGAATGGCTGAGTCCCTGGCAGTACCGTAGTCTGAATTTACCGCTGCCTCCATTCCGTCAATTACAGGATCAAAGTATTTAAGGTCGATATCTACGGAATTTTTTACCAGGTATTCTTTTTTTACGTCTTTCTTTTCGCCAATGGCTTTGATGAGGTGTGGTTTAATATAATAACCCCTGTTGGCAATGATAGCCATGATATTGGCCATCTGTAAAGGCGTGGCATTCATTTCTCCCTGTCCGATGGCCAGTGAGATAATAGTGGTATAACCCCAGTATTTTCCAAAACGCTTGGTATATTCATCTGAAGTGAAGAGGATACCTTTACGTTCAAAGGGCATATCCAAATCTAGTTTTGAACCCAGCCCGAATTTTCGCACCCTGCCTATCCAATCGTCATAAGAAGCCTTTTTGCTTTTGAACCTGCTTTGCGTCATCAATCGCTGAAATACGTTACAGGCATAGGCATTACAGGATCTGGCTAAACCCCTTTTCAAAGAAATATTTCCATCAACGTGCTCACAACTCACCCGGTGGTTTCCTGCCCAGTAATATCCGGGGCAGTTAAAGGTAGTATTTGGATCAATTACGCCTTCCTGCAGAGCAATCAGGTCATCCAGAGGTTTGAATGAAGATCCCGGCGAATAATAACCAGATAATGGCCTTACCGTAAAGGGTCTGTTTGGTGAACGGAAAATATCCATGTAATTATTTCCCTGTTGCCTTCCTACCATCAGGTTAGGATCATAGGTAGGGCTGCTCACAAAGGCGAGTACTTCCCCGGTGCTTGGTTCTATAGCCACGATGCTGCCTACTTTATTCTTTAATAGCTGTTCGCCTAGTTTTTGCAGGGTAATATCAAGTGAAGAGGTCAGGGTTTCACCCGAAGTAGCCAGTGTATCAAACTTACCATTCAGGTAACTTCCCTGGGGAACATTCCTGGCATTGTAGATCATGTTCTCCACACCACGTTCACCCTGTAATTCCTGGTTATACTGGCGTTCTACACCAGCCTTTCCGATGTAATCTCCGGGGCGGTAATAACCGTCGCTTTCATCAATATCTTTGGCAGAAACCTCTTTTACATAACCAAAAAACTGTCCGGCCACACTATCGGGATAATGCCTTACTGTTCTGTTCTGTGTTTCAAATCCAACAAAGCGGGAAAGCTGTTCCTGAAGGGAAGCATAGGTTTGTACGGATAGTTGTTTTTCAAATACAGAACGCTGGTACCTCGACTGGGTTTTTGCTTTGTTGAAACGTTTGTAAAAACCCTTCATGTCAATCCCGATGATCCGGCAAAGTGCCAGCGTATCAAAAGGTTTAACCAGGCTGGGGGTAACCATCAGGTCGTATACCGGTTCATTCTGTACCAGCACTTTACTATTTCTGTCGAGAATGATCCCACGTGCCGGGAAAGTATATTTTTTGCGCAGTACATTGCTATTGGCAGAGAGGAAATAGCGGTCGCTGGCCACCTGGATATAAAACAGCTGCCCCAAAAGAATGAGTGCAACTACTATAAACAGCCCTTGTACAATGTATTTTCTATTAAAAAGATTATCCATTTAGCGTAATTTCCTACTGTAAAATATTAATTCCACTAACAAAAGTGTGAATAACGTAAAGATAGCACTCAATGTGCATCTTAACAATGTATAGGAGAGTTCCGATAATTTAAAAGCTTCCAGTAAGAAGAGCACCAGATGATGGGCAAAGGTACACAACAGTGCATATAAAGCAAACCATCTGAATCCCATATTTCCGAGGGAAGGTTCTGGTTCATCAAAATTATCACGGCTTACCGTAACGGATATAAATAAGATCCGCACAAAAACCAGCATTACGCAGGCAGCAGTATGTACACCCAGCGTATCATAAAAAGCATCCAGCGTTAAACCTGTACCAAAAGCAATGATATACAAAATCAGGTTAGGGGTGCTAAAAGGCAGCAACAGCAGAAACAGGATGTAGGTGAAAGGGGTGGCCAGGTTATAAAAACTGAGGTTCCTTAACAACAGTATTTGTATGGCAAGCAGGATGAACCACCTTAAGATATTGGTTATGATAATTCTACTGTTCATTGGGCAATGTCGATTCTAATGCTTTCTGTTCCTGGGCCAATTTATCTTTAATCACATAGACGTACTGCAACGTGCTGAAATCGTTAAAAAGATTGATTTCTATGGTCAGGAAGTTATCTCCTGTAGAGATCCCCCTGTTACTGATCGATCCAACCAGAATACCGGGAGGGAAAGATCCGAATCCTGATGTGACTATGGTATCTCTCAGCTTTACCCTGAAATGATTGGAGATATCTTTAATAAATGCTTTTCTATAATCTGAATTTCTGTCGCCCCAAACCAGTGAACCCATTTCTTTGGTAGATTTGATACTTACACTGATCTTCGCGTCTTTGTTTAGCAGCGATTCTATTGTAGCAAGATGAGCTGATACGTCACGAACGTGGCCTACTACTCCTTTTCCGGCAGAGATCACGGGCATGCCGCTTTCAATACCATCGGCAGAGCCCTTATTGATCGTGATTACGTTGTTCCTTAAGGTAACAGAATTTTTGATCACCCGGGCAGCGAGATAGGTGTACTGCACGTGGTTGGCGGTATCTTTAACCACGGTATTTTTAGCGCTGTCGATATTTTTTAGCGCTGTCAACGCGGTATTCAGTTTTGCATTTTCCAGGGCCAGACTATCATTAACCTGCCCCAGGTTCATATACTTCTTAAAGATATTCAGGTTTTCATAAGCATGTCCTACTACCTGATTGGTAGAGTTAAACGTTACGCTGCGCTGATAGGCATTATTTTTTACCGTCAAAATGATACCAGCAGTAAAAAAAATGACAAACAGGAAGAATGCGTTGTATCTGTTTATGAAAATCCAAAGGTTACGCATATTTCTTCATTCTGTATTGAAATTCAGCCATCAATTGTAATTATTTAAATATATAAAATGTGAGTACAGTTTTATGGACCGACTCACATTTTTAAAGGCTGTTAGCTCTTATTTAATTTTATTGCATTAAAAACTTATAGCTGCCAATGTTCTTCAGGGCAATACCAGTACCGCGAACAACCGCACGTAAAGGATCTTCCGCTACGTGAACAGGCAGTTTAGTTTTAGCAGCCACACGTTTGTCTAAACCGCGTAACAACGCTCCTCCTCCTGTCAGATAAATACCAGTCTGGTAGATATCAGCAGAAAGCTCTGGTGGCGTGATCTCTAAAGCTTTCAGGATTGCTTCTTCAATTTTAGAGATTGATTTATCCAGGCAATGGGCAATTTCAGTGTAAGAAACGGTAATCTGTTTCGGTACGCCGGTCATTAAATCACGACCTTGCACGGCGAAATCTGCCGGTGGATCTGACAATTCAGGTAAAGCAGCACCCACTTCAATTTTGATCTTCTCCGCAGTACGGTCGCCGATCATGATGTTATGCTGACGACGGATATAGTTAACGATATCCGAGTCGAAATTATCTCCCGCAACGCGGATAGACTGATCGCATACAATACCAGACAAAGCAATTACAGCGATCTCTGTAGTACCACCACCGATATCGATGATCATATTACCCATTGGCTCTTCTACATCAATTCCAATCCCTACAGCAGCTGCCATAGGCTCGTGAATTAAGTAAACTTCTTTCGCGCCGGCAATTTCTGCCGAATCCCTAACCGCACGTTTTTCTACCTCGGTAATTCCCGAAGGAATACAGATGACCATCCGCAAAGAAGGGAACATCCAGCCTTTACCGCCGTTAAGCATACGGATCATACCTTTGATCATGGCTTCAGCGGCATTGAAATCGGCAATAACGCCATCCTTCAAAGGTCTTACAGTACGGATATTATCATGTGTTTTACCTTCCATCTGCATAGCCTGACGGCCGATGGCGATAATTTTATTTGTTTGTCGGTCAAAAGCTACGATCGAAGGCTCATCAACAACCACTTTGTCATTGTGTATAATCAGGGTGTTTGCGGTGCCTAAATCGATGGCAACCTCTTGTGTGAACCAGTTAAATAAACCCATTTATAGGTGATCAATTATGTTATAAAAAAAATATTATACTATTTGACGTAAAACTACGTCTTTTTATTGTTAATCGCCTTATATAATTAGTGCTTAAAATGTCTGATGCCAGTCGTTACCATGGCGATACCTTTTTCATTCGCCATGTTGATCGAATCAGCATCTTTTATCGAGCCACCAGGTTGAAGAACAGCAGTTATTCCGGCTTCAGCAGCGATTTCCACACAATCCGGGAAAGGGAAGAAAGCATCTGAAGCCATCACCGAACCTTTAAGGTCGAAATTGAAATCATTGGCTTTGACAATAGCCTGTTTTAATGCATCAACCCTTGAAGTTTGTCCAACACCACTCGCAATTAAGGTATTATTTTTTGCAAAAACAATAGTGTTTGATTTCGTATGCTTAACAATTTTATTGGCGAAGAAAAGATCTTTTAACTCTTCAGGGCTAGGTGTTTTTTCTGTTACTGCCGTCATTTGGTCGGTTCCTTCAATGATCAGGTCCTTATCCTGCTCAATTACACCATTTAACAATGTCTTGAATTGTTTTTTGCTTAGTTCTACTTCGTTGCGTTGCAGGATTACCCTGTTCTTTTTCGCTTTGAACAATTCTACTGCTTCAGGCTGGTATGAAGGGGCAATTAAAACCTCAAAAAACAATTTGTTGATTTCAGTAGCTGTTGCCAGGTCGATCTCTCCGTTAGCGATCAGTACACCGCCGAAAGCAGATACAGGATCACAGGCCAGTGCATCGTCCCATGCCTGTGCGATAGTTGGCCTTGAAGCTACACCGCAAGCATTGGTATGTTTTAAGATCGCAAAGGTAGGCTCCTGAAACTCATCGATCAGGCTAACTGCAGCATCCACATCAACCAGGTTATTGTAAGAAAGTTCTTTACCGTTCAATTTGGTGAACATTTCATCCATATTGCCATAAAAAACACCTTGCTGATGCGGGTTTTCTCCGTAACGTAATGTTTTAGCTTCTTTTAAACTTTGTTTGAAAACCGTAAGCGGTTCATCCAGGTTAAAGTAATTAAAGATAGCTGTATCATAATGAGAAGAAGTATGGAAAGCTTTCTTTGCATAAGCTTTACGCTGTGCCAGGGTAGTTTCTCCATTTTGTTCCTCCATTTGTTGCTGTAATACCGAGTAATCATCTTTAGAAGCAAGGATCACTACATCGTTAAAGTTTTTGGCTGCTGCCCTGATCAGAGAGATACCGCCGATATCGATCTTTTCAATGATTTCTTCTGCGGAACCACCAGCTTTAAGGGTTTCTTCAAAAGGGTAAAGGTCAACAATAACCAGGTCAATTTCGGGAATGTTGTATTCCGCGATCTGTGCTTTGTCTTCATTCAGGTTCCTGCGGTTTAAGATACCGCCGAAAATTGTTGGGTGTAAGGTTTTAACCCTTCCACCAAGAATCGAAGGATAACCGGTAAGATCTTCAACAGCTGTAACAGGCAAATTCAAGTCTTTAATGAACTGTTCTGTGCCGCCAGTAGAAAACAATTGAACTCCTTGCTGAGAAAGCAGGCGTACAAGTGGTTCTAAGCCATCTTTGTAATATACTGAAATTAAAGCGTTTTTGATCTTAATTTGTTGACTCATTGGGTGTGATTTTTGAGCCGCAAAATTATAATTTTTAAGCGATAAAATTTAGTTAGAAATCATAAAAAAAACCTTATTTCTTTATCTTTTTCAAAATGCTCTCTACAATACGCGGATAATGCTGATGTTCAAGCTGTTGTCCTTTGAACTTTATCATTTCTAAATTGTCACCTTTTTCAATTTTGTATTTCGCCTGGTAGATATATTCCCCTTCATCGTAATTTTCGTTTACATAATGAATGGTGATACCACCTTCGGTTTCTCCTGCTGCCATTACTGCTTTATGTACATGATCGCCATACATTCCTTTACCGCCAAATTTGGGCAGGATAGCGGGGTGGATATTTACGATACGTCCCGGATATTCCGCGATCAGGTTTTTAGGGATCAACCAGAGGAAGCCTGCAAGAACGATCAGGTCGATCTCCAGGTTTTTCAGTAATTCTATGATATCATCTGTTTCGTAAAACTCTTTTCTGTCGAAGATGTGGGAAGGGATTTCGAAGTTATCTGCGCGCTGCAATACATAGGCCTCAGGATTATTGGTGAGCACCAGTGCAATTTCTGCATCAGGACTGTTTTTGAATAATTCCATGATCTTCTGGGCATTAGAACCCGAACCAGAGGCAAATATGGCAATGCGTTTTTTCATGTGATCTGTTTCAATGGCCGTGTCGCTGGTTTATCCCTGCGGTACGGCTAATTGAGGCTGGTCAAAAATAACATTTTAGGTATTTAATAGATGGATTTATTCGAATATGTTTTTGATGACGGTTTTATGCGGCACCGGCGAGTTGGGTACTTAGCTGCCTTAGTTATAGTCTAGTTAATATGTACTTCTCATTTAATCCAAGTAAAATTTAGAATAAGTTCATAATGAGTCCAAGTTTTTCACGTAAAAACATGGACTAGACTTGGACTAGACTTGGACTCACTATGGACTAGCTATGGTTTGACTAACTCTCAGGGCATACTCAAAGCAGGCTGTGTCCTATAATTAAAAATGAAATCCGAAGAAAAAGGAAATGAACGATATGATGAACATGCTAAAAAAGACTCATCTAACAGCTCCTCTAAAGCGGTGTGAATCAATATTTAAGAATATTTGAATTATTTGTGATATCGTTTTGCATATTTAAAAGTTAAGTTCTATATTTGCAGTCCGAAAAAAGAGAAAAGAAAAGGGTAAAGGGGATTCGGAAAGCAATCACCAATACCTTACATATAAAAATATTATTATACTGAAAAATGGCAAATCATAAATCATCTTTAAAAAGAATAAGAGCAAACGCAACTAAACGTTTACGCAACAGGTACCAGGCAAAAACAACCCGTACTTTTGTTAAAAGATTACGTGCTTCTGTTGATAAAAAATCTGGACAGGAATTGTTACCTAAAGTAATTTCTATGTTAGATCGTTTAGCTAAAAAGAATGTGATTCACAAAAACAAAGCTGCCAACAATAAATCTAAGTTGACTAAATTTGTTAACGGCTTAAAATAGAATTAACTTTACAATATTGTAAACGGGATAGGTTTTGGCTTATCCCGTTTTTTTGTTTATGGTAAAATATGAACAAAAAATAAAGATTAAATCCCTCGCCGAGGATGAGCGGCCACGGGAAAAACTGATGCGCCAGGGCAGGAAGCAGTTATCCAACGCTGAAATATTAGCGATTATCATTGGAAAAGGGAGCACGGCAGAAACCGCAGTAGAATTGAGTCAGCGGATTCTTTCCAGTTATGATAACGACTGGCATAAATTAGACAACGCATCTATAAAAGATCTTTGCCAGTTTTATGGAATAGGCGAGGCTAAAGCAATTGCTATCATCGCCGCTATTGAGTTGGGCAGACGAAGGGAAAATAGCCCGAAAGAGCCCGTCAAGAAAATTAATTCTTCTAAAGATGCGTTTGACCTGATGCATGCGGCCATGGCCGATCTGAACCATGAGGAGTTTTGGATACTGATCCTGAAAACCGATAATTCAGTAAAAAGCAGGCATATGATCAGTAGGGGAGGCTTTTCCGGGACTGTTGCAGATCCAAAGGTGATCTTTAAACTGGCATTGGAGCAATCTGCTTCTTACTTAGTACTGATGCATAATCATCCTTCAGGTAATCTGGTGCCCAGCGCAGAAGATATTAAAATCACCAAAAAATTAATAGAAGTGGGGCTTATACATGATCTCCCGGTGCTGGATCACCTTATCGTAGGCAACGGATCTTATTACAGCATGGCTGATGAAGGAATTATTTAAATGGTGATTATAGGCTAATAAATTTACAGCAAGGCATTATTTTATATCTTTGCATTTTAGATTACACCATGATACATTTAGGACCTGCTGAAAGCGGCTCCTCAAAACCTGTGGTAACCCTGATACTGCTGAAAAGCAATAAAAAACAAATGAAATTATAACATGAAGATATCATACAACTGGCTGAAACAATTCATACAAACAGACCTTAAACCAGAAGAACTTTCGCTCATCCTCACCAACATTGGCCTGGAAGTAGAAAGCCTGGATAAAGTACAGCCTGTTCCGGGCGGTTTGGAAGGATTAGTGATTGGTCATGTGCTTACTTGTGTTCAACATCCTAATGCCGACCGTTTAAGGGTAACTACTGTTGATGTTGGCGGTGAAGAACCGATACAAATTGTATGCGGCGCATCAAATGTTGCTGCAGGACTGAAAGTTGTAGTGGCTACAGTAGGTACAAAAGTATATCCGAATGAAGGCGAACCTTTTCAAATCAATAAATCGAAAATCAGGGGTGAAGCTTCTGAAGGAATGATCTGTGCTGAAGATGAGATTGGCCTGGGTGACTCTCATGCCGGTATCATGGAACTGGATGCAGATGCTGTTGTAGGCTTGCCAGCTATTGAATATTTCCAGCTGGAAGATGATTACCTGTTTGAAATTGGTTTAACACCTAACCGCGCGGATGCAGCCTCACATTTAGGTGTGGCAAGAGATTTAGCAGCTTACCTGCGGATTGAGCTAAAAATGCCGGATATTTCTTCTTTTAAAGTAGCCAATGAAAACCTGACAGTTGCTGTTGAGATAGATGATGTTATTGCCTGCCCGAGATACAGCAGTGTATCGATCAGCGGGGTAACAATCAAAGCCTCGCCCGACTGGCTGCAGGATAAGTTAAAAGTGATCGGTATCCGCCCGATCAATAATATCGTAGACATTACGAATTATGTATTGCATGATCTTGGACAGCCCCTACATGCTTTTGACGCAGACGAGATCAGCGGCAAAAAGGTAATTGTAAAAAAATGTGCAGAAGATACTTTGTTTGTTACACTGGATGGCGTTGAAAGAAAGTTATCTGCTGACGACCTGATGATCTGTGATACAGAAAAACCCATGACCATTGCTGGTGTTTATGGCGGAAAAAATTCTGGTGTAAGTGCAAAAACAACCAATATATTTTTAGAGAGTGCTTATTTTAATGCGGTATCGGTACGTAAAACAGCAAAAAGACATACCTTAAAAACCGATGCTTCTTTTCGTTATGAGAGAGGTACCGACCCGGAAATGACGGTTATCGCTTTAAAGCGTGCCGCTATCCTGATCTGTGAACTGGCAGGCGGAGAGGTTTCTTCTGCTGTAGGCGATTATTATCCTGCACCGGTAGCGCCTTTTGACATAGAGGTAAGCTATCAGCATGTTACTGGTTTGATCGGTAAAGCGATCCCCAATCAGGATATCAGGGATATCATTACTTCACTCGGTATTAAAGTGGCTTCAGAAACAGCAGAAAGCCTATCCTTAAAAGTGCCAAGTTATAAAGTAGATGTAACCCGTGAGTGTGATATTACGGAAGAAGTATTAAGGATTTACGGATATAATAATATAGATATTCCTGCCAAGGTAAATGCTTCACTGGCTTTTACCAGCAAACCGGATAAAGAGCAGACACAGCATGTGATCGCTGATATGCTTACTGCCAATGGGTTCCTGGAGATCATGTGTAACTCCCTGACTAAAGGTATTTACAGCAAAAATACGGATGAAGTGGTGAAGATCCTGAACCCTTTAAGTTCAGATCTTAATGTGATGCGCCAGAGTTTGCTGCTGCCGGCACTGGAAAGTGTTGCCTATAATCAGAACAGGAAAAATAGTGACGTTAAATTTTATGAATTTGGCAAAACCTACCACCTGATCAATGAAAAATATGTAGAGCGCCCAAGGTTGCTGATTGTACTTTCAGGAGCAAGCACTCCGGAGTCATGGGGCATGAAAGCAGTCCCGGTAAGTTTTTATAACTTAAAGGCTGCAGTTGATGCAATCATTGGCAGGTTGGGTGTTACAGGTTACCAGACAGAAGAGGTGAATGACGAGAATTATGCTTTCGGACTGAAATACTTCAGGGGGCCGCAGGCCATCGTTACTTTTGGAGCGGTTACTTCAGCAGATAAAAAACTGACCGATGTGGATAAGGATGTTTATTATGCAGATTTCGACTGGGCATTGTTATTGGATATCGTTAGGAAGAACAAAGTGATCAATAAGGAGATCCCTAAATACCCTGCCGTAAGAAGGGATTTGTCTATGCTGGTAGATACTGAGGTTACTTTTGAATCTTTAAAAACTATTGCTTTTAAAACGGAAAAGAAATTGCTGAAAGATGTACAGATTTTTGATGTGTATATCGGAGATAAATTGCCGGAGAATAAAAAATCTTATGCATTGAATTTTACCCTTCAGGACGATCAGCAGACGCTAACCGACAAGCAGATTGACGCTGTTATGCAAAAGATTATAGTTAACTTAGCACAAACAGCGAAAGCAGAGATAAGAAAGTAATTTTTTTTGTTACTTTTAGGAATATTTTAATGACAAAATCAATTTAAATCAAAATGTCTTTGGTTGCCGAACAATTAAATTCAGTATTACACAAAACAGCTCGTTTAATTGAGCTTTGTAATGCCTTACAGGAAGAAAATGAGTTGTTGAAGCAGGAAAATGCATCGGTGAAATCTGCCTTAAATGCGTCGAAACTAAAGAATTCAGATCTGGATGAAAAGATGCGGGTATTGAAGCTGGCGAAGAGTATTGAAGGAACAAGCGAGAAGACACTTGATATAAAGCAAAAAATTAACGATTTTGTGCGTGAGATTGACAAGAGTATAGTGTTGCTGAAAAAATGAGGAATACACTAACAGTGAAACAAAGCTAAGAAATGGGAGAAATCTCGATTAAAATAACTATCTCGGACCGCATTTACCCTTTAAAGGTGAATATGGAAGAGGAAGAAATTGTAAGGCGGGCAGCCAAAATTATTAATGAACGCATAAAAGACTATCAGGAAAATTATGCAGTCAGAGATAAACAGGATTTGCTATCTATGGCCGTGTTGCACTATGCAACGGCTGTGTTAAGGGTAGAAAACAAGGTGCAGGACCAGGATACTGCAGTAGCTGAAAAAGTTGAAGAATTAGATAGTTTATTGAACGATTTTTTTGCAAAATAAGTCGTTCGTTTATTAAATAGCACCAAAGATTTAACCGTTGTTAAATTTTTAGTTTCATTGTTGAGTTGATTTTTGAATACATGTACTATATTGTGGCTGGTTCGGCTGCATTAAAGAGAACATGTTTTTGAAGGCATAAACAGGGAACTTGAAATTTGAGAACGGTTTTTTGTTTTAAGCCTGGATGAATAAGATTCGATAAAACCTGCATGATGATCTTTATTAAAGAAGATGGTTTCATGCACGTTTATTATATATATAAATTAAAATGGAAATAGTAGCAATAATAGGATATGTCTTAGCCAGCTTAATAGTTGGTATACTAGTAGGCAGATATCTGTTGCGCAGCCTGCTGAAGAAACAGGAAATTGCAGCACAGAGTAAAGTGAAGAAAATATTAAAAGAAGCAGAAAGTAATGCTGAGATCTTGAAAAAAGACCGCTTACTGGAAGCAAAAGAAAAGTTCCTGCAACTGAAAACTGAACACGAACAGGAAGTAAATGCAAAAAACAACCAGGTAAATCAGCGTGAAAATGCGATTAAACAAAAAGAACAGTCGGTAAACCAGCGCCTGGAGAACATGAACCGCAAGGAACAGGAACTGGATAACCACAAGAAAAACCTGGAAAAACAAACGGACCTGGCTGTTAAAAAACAGGAAGAAGTTGAAGTGCTGAAAAACCAGCATGTAAAACAACTGGAAACTATCGCTGGATTAAGTGCTGAAGAAGCAAAAAATCAGCTGGTAGAAAACATGAAGTCTGAAGCCAGGGCGCAAGCGATGATCCAGGTGAAGGATATTGTGGATGAAGCTAAGTTAACCGCAACTAAAGAAGCGAAAAAAGTAGTGATCCAGACCATACAGCGTACTGCTGTAGAAGCTGCGATTGAAAATACGGTGTCTATCTTTCACATTGAAAGTGATGAGATTAAAGGTCGCGTTATTGGTCGCGAGGGTAGAAATATTCGTGCACTGGAAGCCGCTACCGGAATTGAGATCATCGTAGATGATACCCCTGAAGCAATTATCCTTTCTGGTTTCGACCCGGTAAGAAGAGAGATTGCCCGTTTGGCATTACACCGTTTAGTAACTGACGGACGTATCCACCCGGCGCGTATCGAAGAGGTAGTAGCCAAAACAAAAAAACAGATTGAAGATGAAATTGTAGAGATTGGCGAGCGTACGGTAATTGACCTTGGTATCCATGGTCTTCACCCGGAGTTGATCAGAATGGTTGGCCGTATGCGTTACCGCTCTTCTTACGGACAGAATTTATTGCATCACTCTCGTGAGGTAGCAAATTTCTGCGCTACAATGGCTGCAGAACTGGGCTTAAATGCTAAAATGGCTAAACGTGCAGGATTACTGCATGATATAGGTAAAGTGCCTGATGATAATCCTGAATTGCCTCACGCAATTTTGGGGATGCAGCTGGCAGAAAAATATAAGGAACACCCTGAAATTTGTAATGCGATAGGTGCCCACCATGATGAAATTGAAATGACCTCGATGATCTCTCCGATTGTTCAGGCTTGTGATGCCATTTCTGGTGCACGTCCGGGAGCAAGACGCGAGGTAGTAGAAAGTTACATCAAGCGTTTGAAAGAGCTGGAAGAACTGGCTTTATCTTACCCTGGTGTAGAGAAAACATTTGCTATTCAGGCAGGAAGAGAATTAAGGGTAGTGGTAGAAAGTGAAAGGGTAACTGATCAGCAGGCAGAATTGCTAGCAGCAGATATCTCTAACCGTATCCAGACAGAGATGACCTATCCTGGTCAGATTAAAGTTACCGTGATCAGGGAAACCAGATCTGTAGCTTTCGCTAAGTAGGAATTAAACCATAGTATTGACAGAGCGATAGATTCATCTATCGCTCTTTTTATTTAAAAAAAATGAAGAAGGAGCAAAAGAAGATGGTAAAGGGCTTACCAGAAAAAAAGGTAAATATCCTTTTAGCGCAGTATGCCGAAACACACCAGAACCCTTCCAACCAATTGATCCATTGGGTTTGTATACCGCTGATGTTGCTGAGCCTGATCGGCCTTGCCTGGTCTGTACCTTTTCCTCATCTGGCTTTCCTGGGAAAGTACAATGGATTTGTGAACTGGGCATCGTTTTTAATCGCCTTTAGCGGGTATTATTATTACCGGCTTTCGCCAGTTCTTTCTTACATGATGATCTTGCTTTTCTTTGCCGTTGCCCTTGTGGTAGTGCAGCTGGAAAAGTGGTCGATGACGGGTGGGCCTGCCTTGTGGCTGGTATGCGGATTGATCTTTATGCTGAGCGTTGCAGCTCAGTTTGTCGGTTATAAAATAGAAGGAAAGCGCCCTTCTTTAGAGCAGGAGCTTAGATTTTTACTGATTGGGCCAGCATGGTTATTCCAAAAATTAGCGATTAAAATTGGATTAAAATGGAATTAAAATACGATTAAAAAGTAATGTTTCCCTAACACATAGTTAACACTGTGGTAATAGTTTTGCCTAAAATTAATACAGGCAAAAATTGGAATCGCAAGTAAAACTAAAAAGAGGAATAGTCACGTTGCTTTTGGGCGTGATGTTTAGTGCGGTAGGATTCGCACAGGGAACAGGGAAAATCTCCGGAGTTGTTACCGATCAAAAAACAGGGGAAACCCTGATTGGGGTAACAGTGAAAATCGCGGGCGGTGCCCAGGGGTCTTCTACTGATGTAGAGGGCAGATACCTGATCTCGGGATTGGCTCCGGGAAAGTACACCCTACAGGTCTCATATGTAGGGTATGTCACAAAAAATATAACTGAAATCACCGTTAAAGGAAATACTTCTTCCCCGGTCAATGTGATCATGGAAGAGTCCAATTCACAGAACCTGAATGAAGTAGTAATTACTTCAAAGGCCAGTCAGGAATCAGTAAATACATTGTATGCCAATCAAAAGGCCAACCTGAGTATTTCAAGCGGAATCTCTGCAGAGTTAATCAGGAAAAGTCCGGATAGGAATACTTCCGATGTGCTAAAACGCGTTAGTGGTGCGAGCATCCAGGATAATAAGTTTATCATTGTAAGGGGCTTATCAGACAGGTACAATTCAGCCATGCTGAATAATGCAGTATTACCTAACACGGAGGTTGATAAGAAAGCATTTTCTTTTGATATTCTTCCGTCTAATCTGATTGATGCCATTGTAGTGAATAAAACGGCTTCTGCCGATATTCCGGGTGATTTTTCTGGCGGTGTGGTACAGGTAACCACTAAAGATTTTCCAGATCTGAAGTTCTTTAATTTTTCTTTGGGAACAGCTTACAATACACAATCCACTTTTAAGGATTTTTCAAAAAGTCAGAGTAGCGGTGGTGCATTTGGTTCTTACAGCAAGAACAGGGATATCCCATCATCATTTCCTTCAAGATCAGTTTACCTGAATTTACCTATCGCCGATAGGGTAGCTTTATCTAAGCAATTTGCCAATAACTGGGGTTATAGTGGTGTTAAGTCTGGCCTTGGCCCTATCTTCCAGGCCAATTATGGCACTACAAAAAGATATAAAGACAATAGCCAGTTTGGTACGGTATTGTCTCTTTCTTACCGTTATGATGAACGTTTAAAAACCAGCGACCAAAAAGCATATACCGGGCAGGCCCTGGGCGATCAGTTCAGCGATAAGGTATATAGCTATAACACCAATATAGGCGCTTTGGCCAATTTTGCCTATTCGTGGGGAAATAACAAGATTGCACTGAAGAACATTTATAACCGGGTACTGGAAAACCAGTTTACTTCAAGAGAGGGGATAGATGATTCGCAAACTAAGTTTCTGCGTACAGCAGATTATATTTTACAGCGGTCGCTGATTTCCAATCAGCTGAGCGGTAATCACCTTTTATCTGAAAACAGCAAGATTAAGCTGGACTGGAACCTGAATTTTGCGAATACCTCGAGGAAAGAACCCGGTTTTAAAAGAATGGAATACCAGGAAGAAAATGGTGTTGCCGGTTATACCCGCGCTAGCGTTCCCTCTTCGGGGCAGGCAGACCCGCGTCTGGCAGGAAATTTCTCTTCTAAATTGAATGAAAATCTGTACGGCGGGTCGTTTGATATTACCATTCCGGTGAAATGGTTCGAGGATAACAATAAAATTAAAGTGGGTTATTTTGGACAGTACAGGGAACGTGATTTTTCTGCCCGGGTAATCGGCTTTACCAGAAATGGGAATTTTGATACGAATCTTCTGAACCTTCCGCAGGACCAGATTTTCAGTGCGGCCAATATCAGGGAGAATGGATATGTGCTGAATGAGATTACCAACGGTGCCGATCATTATGATGCCAATTCTTTTTTGAATGCCGGTTATGTAATGTTCGACGGATATCTGACAGAAAAATTAAGGCTGGGAATCGGAGCAAGGATAGAGTCTTATAACCAGCAGCTGAACAGCGCGGATAATAACTTTACTCCTATTGTAGTAGATACAACCTATGTAAATGTACTGCCTTCATTTAACCTGATCTATAACCTGACCGAAAAAGCAAGTTTACGTTTAGCAGGTTCACAGACTGTTGGACGTCCTGAATTCAGGGAAATTGCACCTTTCAGTTTTTATGATTTTAATAAGAATGTCTCCATCGTTGGAAATCCAAACCTGAGACAATCAAAAACTACCAATTTTGATCTGGGTTATGCAGTTTATCCTTCTTCTGGTCAGGTATTCTCTGTGTCTGCTTTTTATAAGTACTTTGATCTGCCCATAGAACAGAGTTTGCAATTGGGTACATCAGGAACAACTTTCGGATATGTAAATTCTAAATCGGCAACGCTGTATGGTGTAGAGATGGAATTCAGAAGACCTCTCGATTTCATCGCAGAGCGCTTCAGTAATTTTACTTTTAGTACCAATGCATCTTATATGAAGTCAAAGGTAAAAGTAGCCAGGTCTGTAAATACCACTGGCAGCCGTCCGCTGCAGGGACAATCGCCTTATTTAATTAATGCTGGTTTACAATACAATTCTAAGGAGGAGAACTCAACCGGTTTTAGTCTATTATATAACAGAATTGGAAAGCGTATCTGGGCAGTAGGAAATGTAACTGATCCTGATATTTATGAGAATTCAAGAAATGTAATGGATTTGCAGCTGTCGAAGAAGTTTGCCAAATCAAAGGCTGAGGTGAAACTGAATTATAGCGATATCTTTAATAATAAGGCGATTTTTTACCAGAAACCAAAAGGTTCAAATCCTGACGCCGCGTTCGATCAGAAAACCGATAACATCAATATATCAGAACGTTATGGTTCTACAATTACTCTAAGTCTATCTTATAAAATCAGGTAACACGGTTTTTTATGACTAATATTTTAAATTTTAATCTCATTTTAATCTATGTTTAATTCAATTTTAATATTGAGGTAATATAGCAAACATACTTTTGTACAGATGATAAACCATAAATGAAGTCAGCATCAATTTACAGTTCTGCAACAGGTAATAGAAATTTGAAACAGGCTTTATAACCTAAAGTTGTTTAAGGCAGCTTAAGACATTGAAAAACAATAATAAAAACTTATAAAAAGAACATACATCAAATGAAAAAACAATTACATCTGAGCCTGATTGCCTTGTTAATGGCTGGTTCGACCGCATTTACTAGCTGTTCTAAAAATGGCGATGCTACACCTGAGGTAACTGTACCTACTGAATCCAATGCTTCATTAGCAGATTCATTTTTTGATAAGGTAACTTATAAAGGTGCTTTTGGTACCACTGACTGGACAGCTAACTGGACAAATTTTGCGCCAAAAACAACGGTGTACGGTACTGCAACAGAAACCCTGTCGGGCACTATTGCTGCAAGCAGGACACTAGATGCAACTAAAGTATATCTGTTATCCGGATTTGTTTATATTGCTGATGGTGTTACTTTAACTATTCCTGCGGGAACAGTGATAAGGGGCGACCAGGTTTCTAAAGGTACGCTGATCGTTACCAGGGGTGGAAAATTAATTGCTGATGGTACGGCTACAAAACCAATTGTATTTACATCTAACAAGGCAGTGGGCGATAGGGCTCCCGGCGATTGGGGCGGGATCATCGTATTGGGTAAATCTACCAATAACATTCCCGGCGGTACTGGTTTAATTGAAGGTGGTTTAACTACTCCTGAAGGTAACCATGGCGGAACAGATATTGCTGACAACTCAGGAATATTAAGATATATCCGTGTTGAGTTTCCTGGTATCGCTTTTCAGCCAAACAACGAGATCAATGGGGTAACCTTTGGTTCGGTAGGCAGTGGTACTACAGTTGATTATGTACAGGTTTCTTATTCGGGTGATGATTCATTTGAATGGTTTGGCGGTACAGTCAATGCCAAACATTTACTTTCTATTGCTAACGTAGATGATGTTTTTGATTTTGACAATGGCTTCTCAGGAAAATTACAGTACCTGGCTGCTCAGCGTGATCCATCATTAGCGGATCAGGCCGGACAATCTAACGGTATTGAGGCTGATAACTCGGCTACAGATTTCACCATCACACCTAGAACACGCCCTGTGATTTCAAACATGACTATCATTGGTCCGGGAAATACAAATGTGGATACCAAACATGAATATGCTAATCTTTGGAGAAGAGGTTCTGAAATGGTGCTGGCAAATTCAGTATTCATTGGCTTTAGATATGGTTTAGATATCCGTGATAAAGAAACTGGTGATGCAATTACCGCTGGAACATCCCTGATCAAAAATAATATTTATCAATCTTATACTGCGGGTAAAGATATCGTAGCTGACGGTACTGTGTTATCATTTGCTACGGTAGATTTATTAAAAACTTACCTGACTGCTAAAGGAAACCTAACTATCGATGAAACTGCGGCAGCTGCTTTGTTAACATCGCCCTTCAGCCTTACAGCACCGAATTTCACTTTAAAATCCGGATCTGCCGCTGCAACAGGTGCATCATTCTAATTGTCGCTAAAAAACCCAATAACTAAGAGGTCGTCTCGTTAATCCATTCGGGATGGCCCCTTTAAAAGTTAAATAAATAAATTCTTAATCTTTAAAACCGGTTGTTAGGTATGGGGAAATAAAAAAAAATAAACGTCTTATTATCAATTGTTTGGTGTATATGTGTCTGATGTCTTGCTTCCGGGTCAATGTTACGGAATCGCATGTATATTGATTCTATATGCAATGGTAATCATTACTTAACATTAAGATAACTTTCGGTGGACACCTTTGTGCAAGAAAAAAACCTTAATGGATTATGAAAAGTATCTCTACTAAATTTTTTAGAACAGCTCTTTTACTGCCTTTAGTAGTAGGAGGATTTGTTGCTAATTCACAAACAATAACAGCTGCCCCAACAGTGACGCTGGCGGCTGCAGATAATCAAACAAAAGTTACAAAAACTGACGCGAAAAAAGATTCTGCTGCAACTGTACTACAGTTCAATAAGAAAAAAGCTGATCCAACTGATACAGCATTTAAACCAGTGAGAAGATTATGGGGTTACGCTTTTGGTGATGCTTATTATAAGCAACATTCAGATGCATTAAACCGTGGTGGTTCAAATCAGTACACAGGTATTGCTGCTAACCGCAATGGTATGCAAATGCGTCGTATTTATTTAGGATATGATTATGATATCAACAAAAAGTTTTCAGTAGAAGCTTTATTGGCCGCTGAGGATAACGAAACTACAAGTATCATCAATGGTGCGCCTTCTACTACAACAGGAGATTTATTGTCAGATAACAAATTGACTTTTTACATCAAGTTGTTAAACTTAAGAATTCATGATGTATGGAAAGGTACAGACCTGGTTATCGGTCAGGTTTCCACTCCGGCTTTCCCTTTGTTATCTGAGAAAATCTGGGCTTACCGCGATATCGAAAGAACGGTTACAGATATTCGTCGGACACCTTCTTATGATTTGGGTGCTACTTTGCAAGGTACGTTTGATCCGGATACTAAAAACTATGGTTATAACATCATGGTGGGTAACGGAACAAGTGCAAAACCGGAAACTGATGGTAATAAATGGTATTATGGTGATATCTGGGCTAAATTCTTAGACAAAAAGATCATTTTAGATTTTTATGCTGATTATGAAAAACTGACTTACAATACAGCTACCGCCAGCAGTGTTTCACGTAATATGTTTAAAGGTTATGTTGCTTATACCACTCCAGTATTCACATTCGGTGTAGAAGCATTCACGAACTTATTGAAAAATGGTGCTTCAGTAGTGAACGCCGCAAAAGTTAAAAGCCAGGAAAACGAAACTGCACAGGCAATTTCAATCTATGCACACGGACGTATCCTGAAAGACAAAAAGTCTAACAATGATATACTAGGTTACTTTGTACGTTATGATAACTACAATCCTGATACAAAATTTGACGCAAGCCATGGTACTTATACAGGCTTAGTAAGTAACTATGATCCGAACACAAAAGAGAACTTCTTTACTGGTGGTTTAGATTGGCAGCCTTACAAAAATATACACTTTATGCCAAACGTATATTATAACGGATATACAAGCAATGTACCGGGAGTAGAGAAAGGCCATGATTTGGTTTACCGTGCTACGTTCTTCTTCCAGTTTGGTAAATAAAATAAAAAACCCAATAACTAAATAATAAAATGAAAGTAATTAACAGCTTGAAATTTGCGACTGCGGCCCTGGCTGCAGCTTGCTTCGTGTTACCTGCTGCAGCACAGGATAACACCCTATTAGGTGCAGGTAGCAGCTTTGTTTACCCATTGTTCTCCAAAATGTTCGCAGAATATGGTAAAGCAAATGCTACTAAAGTAAACTACCAGGCTATCGGTTCTGGTGGCGGTATCCTTCAATTAACAAATAAAACTGTTGATTTTGGTGGTTCTGATGCTCCATTAAATGCAGAGCAGGCCGCTAAAATTGGAGTTCCTGTTTTACACATTCCAATGGCTTCTGGTGCCGATGTGGTTACTTACAACATCCCAGGCGTAACTGCTTCACTGAAATTGACTCCAGCAGTAATTGCTGAAATCTATTTGGGTAAAATCGTTACCTGGAATGACGCTAAAATTCAAGGCGTAAATAAAGGTGTTAAATTGCCTGATCTTCCGGTAGTAGTGATCCACCGTTCTGACGGTAGTGGTACTTCTTTTATCTGGACTGATTATTTAACAAAAGTAAACCCTGAATGGGCTAAAAAAGTAGGTAAAGGTACTTCAGTGAACTGGCCAACTGGTTTAGGTGGTAAAGGTAATGAAGGTGTTGCCGGTTTGGTTAAACAAACTCCGGGTGGTATTGGATATGTTGAGTTGGCTTATGCTATCCAAAACAAAATGCCTGTTGCACAAGTACAAAACAAAGCGGGAAAATTCATCACTCCTAACTTGTCTTCTATCACTGCATCAAGTAATGTAGAATTACCGGCTGACGCAAAAGTATCTTTAACAAATACTGATAACCCTAACGGTTACCCAATCAGCAGCTTTACATGGGCTTTGATCTACAAAGAGCAAAATTACAACAGCCGTTCACAAGCAAGAGCTACTGAATTGTTGAAGTTACTGGCTTGGAACATTCACCAGGGACAAAAACTTTGTGCGCCTTTAAACTATGCACCACTCTCAAAATCGGCAATGAAAGTTGCTGATGCGATTCTGAAATCTGCTATGTTTAATGGCAAAGTAATTTTGAAATAGTATTTAAGCTTAAAATACATTGAATTTCAATTACCAGCAGGCCTATTTGGATCTGCTGGTAATTGTTTTATATAATAAAATCAAAATTTGTGAAAAATAAAAGATTAGACCTTTCTTATTCCCAGTTGAAGTGGGAGACTATTTTCAGACGAATATTGATGACGATGAGTGTGATTCTGGTCGTACTCATATTGGGCATATTGATTACACTGATCATGCAATCCGTTCCTTCTATGAAGGCCCTCGGTATTAGCTATCTATGGGGCAAAGTATGGGATCCGGTTCAAAATATTTATGGTGCTTTTCCTTTCCTGATTGGAACACTGCTTACCTCTTTTATTGCTTTAATTATTTCGCTGCCATTTTCTTATGCCATTGCGATTTACCTGGGCGAATATAACCCTAAAGGATGGTTGTCAGACCTGCTGAAAAATACTATCGAACTGATTGCCGCTGTACCTTCTATTATTTATGGATTCTGGGGCTTATTCGTTTTAGTTCCTTTGGTGAGGATGCTGGAAGCGAAAATACATGTTGCCCCTTATGGGATAGGCATTTTTACAGCCTCCCTTATTTTAGCCATTATGATTATTCCTTATGCAGCATCACTGGGCATAACCCTGATCAGAATGGTGCCTTCACCATTAAAAGAAGGTGCTTACGCTCTGGGTGCCACACGTTTTGAAGTAATTAGAAGTGTAATTATCCCTTACACGCGTTCGGGATTGTTTGCGGGGGTATTGCTTTCTTTAGGAAGGGCTCTGGGAGAAACGATGGCGGTAACCATGCTGATTGGAAATACCAGTGCATTGCCTACCAGCATTTTTGCACCGGGAAATACGATGGCCAGCGTAATTGCCAATGAGTTTACCGAAGCAGATCATACGGTGTATTTATCGGCACTGATTGAATTGGGGCTGGTACTGTTTGTAGTAACTGTGATTATCAGTGTGATAGGTAAGAGAATAATTTCACGATTTACAAATAACTAATATGGATGCGAGATTAAAAATTAGAAATACCAAAAGCGTCCTTTTTAAAGGGGTAGTTTTATTATTTGCTTTTCTGATCACCATACCGCTGATCCTGATTTTATTATATATTATTAAACAGGGTGCAGGCCAGGTAAACTGGCATTTCCTGACCAGCGTTCCGGCCCCGGTTGGTGAAGTTGGCGGCGGTATCAGTAATGCGCTGGTTGGAAGTTTGATTATCGTAGGTGTAGCCTCTATTATTGCTATTCCTGTAGGTATTCTGGCGGGTATTTATTTGAGTGAGAACCAGGGAACAAAACTAGCCTATTATAGCGGTCTTTGTGTAGACATTTTACAGGGTGTGCCTTCTATCGTGGTAGGTATTGTAGTGTATTTTTGGGTTGTTAAACCCCTTGGAACATTCTCTGCTGTATCTGGAAGTATTGCACTTGCCATTATGATGCTGCCTATCGTTATACGGTCTACTGAACAAACTTTAAAGTTATTGCCTCCATCTTTACAGGAAGCTGCTTTATCATTGGGTGTACCTTATCACCGGGTGATTTTAAAAGTTGTGATCCCTTGTGGTTTTTCGGGAATATTATCAGGTATCATGTTATCTGTAGCCCGTATTGCAGGAGAAACGGCCCCTTTATTGTTTACTGCTTTCGGTAACCCATACCTGTCTACCAGCATTACCAAACCTATGCAGAGTTTACCATTGCTGATCTTTAATTATGCAACGAGTCCTTATGACGACTGGCATAATTTGGCCTGGGGAGCTTCTTTTATTTTATTAATGTTTGTTTTACTATTAAATATATTTACAAAGCTGATTTCAAGAAAATGGAAAATACAATTGTAAGTGCTGAGAATTTTAATGCCTATTTTGGCAGTAACCATGTTGTTAAAGACGTATCTATCCAGATTGAAAAAAACAATGTAATTGCCGTTATGGGCCCGTCGGGTTGCGGAAAAACAACCTTCCTTCGTTGTATTAACCGGATGCATGAACTGATTCCGGGTGCTACGGCAAAAGGATCTATTAAGTTGGGTAATGAGGATGTGTATTCCATGAACCCGATCTATGTAAGGTATAAGATAGGTATGGTGTTTCAGCGTCCAAATCCTTTTCCGAATCTGAGCATTTACGATAACGTAGTGGCCGGATATAAATTAAACGGACTGAAAATTGCTAAAAATGAACTGGATGTGATTGTTGAAAAATCACTAACCAGCGCTGCGCTATGGAATGAGGTGAAAGATTCCCTGCATAAAAAAGGTACTTTCCTATCCGGTGGACAGCAGCAGCGTTTATGTATTGCCAGGGCTATCGCGATGGAGCCTGAAGTATTGCTGTTTGATGAGCCTACTTCTGCACTGGACCCGATCTCTACTTCAAGTATAGAACAACTTTTTCATGAACTGAAAACAAACTTTACGCTGATCATTGTAACGCATAATATGCAGCAGGCCGCAAGGGTGAGCGATAAAACAGCTTTCTTTTATATGGGTGAGCTGGTAGAGTTTGATGATACCAAACAGATGTTCACCAATCCAAACGATCAGCGTACACAAAATTATATAACCGGTAGATTTAGTTAATCAAGTCAAATATGAACCAATTAGAAACCGAAATATCAGCATTAAAATCTGAGCTGGTATCCATGTGGATATTAGTACAGTCGCAGTTTAACAAGGCTAAAGAAGCCATGATACAGTTTGATAAGGACCTTGCACGCGAAGTATTGATCAAAGAGAAAAGAGTAAATTCTTTTGAGCTGAAGATTGACCGTGATTGTGAGAACATCCTGGCTTTATATTGTCCTGTAGCGATAGACCTGCGTTTTTTACTGGCTTCTTTAAAGATCAATACCAACCTGGAGCGTATAGGTGATATTGCTGCCGGAATTGCAAAGTACATTGTGGAATCGCCCGTAAATTTTGATCTGGAAGCACTGGAGAAATCTCAGGTATTACGCATGTATGAAGAAGCCGTAAACATCCTGATGGATACGAGAACAGCTTTTGAAAAAGAAGATACCGTATTGGCAAGAAGCATTTTTAAAAGAGATGACGTGTTGGACCAGATCAATATGAATGCAGCTGCAAACATCGGAGAACTGATCAGGGATGATATCAGTAATATCAACGAGTCTTTATATATCCTTTCTATCATCAGGAAACTGGAAAGAGTAGGTGATCAGTCAATGAATATTGCCGAAGAGATTATATTCTATGTAGAGGCTAAGATCTTAAAACACGCAGAAAGTAATAATTCTGCTGAATAATATCGCCTTTAATTTAAACGAACAAAGGCTGTCTCTTTACCGGGACAGCCTTTGTTCGTTTATCAGCGTATTGTTTAGCGGCATTATTCATGCCTTGATGACCTTTTATTTCAGGATTACTTTTCCATCATAGGTAGCCGATTTTAATATCTTTTCTGCTACAGTTACTGCAGAAGTTGACAGGGTTGCATAGTTTAAAGGCGCACAGTTCTTTTGTCCTTCATGGATATTCCACCATAATAATTTTAACAACTGTTCTGCTTTAGTTGCAGATCTGCTATTGTAGTTTTGTTCTTTATAGATCAGTGCCCAGGTAAAACTGCTGATTGGGTAACCATCAGGACTGCTGGTATCCGTTAAAGATACTTTAGCATCGGCAGGCAGCTCGATATTGCTGGCTGCTGTGATCGAAGCTAAATTAGGCGTGATGAATTTACCAGCTTTGTTTTTAATCTGTGCAACAGGCATTTTATTTTGGATAGCATAAGCTAATTCTACATACCCTACAGCACCTGGTGTTTGTTTAACCAAACCAGAAACGCCTTCGTTACCTTTGCCGCCTAATCCTGCAGGCCAGTTTACAGCAGTTGCTTTACCAACTTTTTTAGCCCACTCAGGACTAACCTTTGTTAAGTAATCTGTGAAAATATAAGAAGTACCACTACCGTCAGAGCGGTGAACAACTACCAATGGAAGATCGGGAAGTTTGGTACCCGGGTTGGCTGCTGCAATTTCAGGACTGTTCCATTTGGTAATTTTGCCCAGATAGATAGACGCGATCAGTTCAGGTGTCATTTTAAGTGATTCTTTAACATCCGGAAGATTGTAAGTAATAACATCGGCTCCTGAAGCCATCGGGATATGTAATACAGGGGCACCAATTTTAGTAGTCTGTTCTTCATTTAATGGTGCATCTGAACCGCCGAAGTCTACGGTTTTATTGGTTAACTGAAGGATGCCGCCACCTGAACCTATCGATTGGTAGTTTACTTTTACATCGTTGGTTTTACCATATTCTGCAAACATTTTAGAGAACAACGGATATACAAAGGTACTGCCGGCTCCTAACAATGCATTTTCTTGATTAGCACCTTTAGCTGCTGTGCTGTCGGCCGTACTTTTAGGGGTTGAGCTATTGTTGCATGAGCTAAACAGCATACTGCTGCCGGATGCAATGATCAGCCCCGCGATGAGTAAAGATTTTGATTTTAACATAGTAAGATTTTTGATGTTTTATTCGGTAAATAATAAATCAAAAATACAGCTATATTAATTCGATTTACGCTGATAATTAAAGCTTAACATAAGCTTAACATTGGTCTTTTACATTTGTGGTATAAATATTTGGTTAGTATTTATAAAGTTTAGGTTTAGTTGATAAACAAAAGGCCACGATGGATGTCGTGGCCTTTTGGATTAAAAGTTTTTACCAATTTTTTCCAGCATCTCTGGGGGTATATTTCTCATGTCTACCAACAGAAATCCATCCAGGCAATCTGAAAATTTAGGATCTATATTGAAACAGATAATTTTAGCATTGAGGTTCATGTACTGCCTTAACATTACAGGAATTTTAATATGTGAGTTTTCTATATCCGAGATCAGCCCATCGAGATCTTTCAGTGATTCACTGCTTTCAATCAGGAGGTCTTTATCTATGGCAGACAGGTCTGCTTTAAATTTGTTTCTCGGTTTCACATATTGGCCCAGCTCATAATCAAAATGGTTTTTGGTAATAAAATTAACAATCAGCTCTTTGGAGAACTTGGAAAAATTATTGCTGATACTTACCGGCCCAAACATATAACGGTAGTGCGGGTTATCCAGCAGATATTTTAAGATCCCTTTCCATAAGAGGAAAAGGGGTAAGGCTTTTTGCTGATATTCTTTGCGTATCCATGAGCGGCCCAGTTCTATTCCCTTATTTAGTATAGGGTAAAACTCGTCCTGTATTTTAAAGAGTTCTGAAAGATAAAAACCTCTTTTGCCCATGGTGTTTAGGATCTCATCTCCTTTACCGATACGGTAAGCCCCTACAATATTATGCAGTTCTTTATCCCATATAAAAAGGTGATGGTAATAGATATCATAATTATCCAGATCAATCTTTTTATTAGTGCCTTCGCCCACTTCCCTGAAGGTGATTTCCCGTAAGCGGCCTATTTCCCTTAATATATTGGGAATACTGGCTGTAGGAGATATATAAACTTCATACTGCTTTTCTGTCCATACGCGGAAAGTTTCCAGCTGTGCAACCTCTTCTACGATCAGGCTCCTCGGTGTTTCTTCTACAACAGGCTCCGGTTTCTTTTTGATCTTGAAAAGGTTGATGGGGTTAAACAGCTTTTTTTCCTGTTCTATACCGGTACCCAGCGCATAGGTGCGGGCGCGGAGGAAGTCGAGCAGTTTATTGGTGTTGTTACGGTAAGAAATATCTTCAATATGGATAGGCTTACCGATCCTTACTTTTATTTTTAGTCCCTGTTTGTTCAGGAATTCTGACGGCAGCTTAGCCGTGCGCAGGGTAGGATGAATAAAACTCAGGATATTAAATAATACGCCGTTGTTACCATGGAAATAAATAGGTACAACCGGCAATTTTGCCCTCGCAATCAGCTTTCCTACCACGGGATGCCATAACCTGTCGGTAATTTCCTGTTTGTCCAGGCTAAAGGTAGAAACCTCACCGGCAGGGAAGATTCCTATAGGCGTTCCGCTTTTCAACAGATCGAAGGTTGTTTTTAATCCGCTGATACTGGAGGAGTGCTGTACGTTTTCGAAGGGGTTTACAGCTACAAAAAATTCATTCAGGTTAGGTATCTTCTGAAGGATAAAGTTGACCATCACTTTAGATTCAGGCCGCACCGTACATAACAATTTTACCAGTGCCAGGCCTTCCACACCACCATAAGGATGATTGGCAATTGCAATGAAAGCACCGGTTTTAGGTATGTTTTTCAGATCATCATCATCGAAGTCAATAGATACCCCTATAGTTTCCAATATTTTATCCACAAATTCCAATCCGTTGAAGTGCTGGTTTTGTGAGAAAACTTTATTAATGTCATTTAACTTCATTACTTCCATCAGCAAAGCCGCCAGCCCGGGAACCCCCAGTTTGTCGATCTTAGTGGCTTTTGCAAATTCTTTGGTTGTGATGATTTTCATAGTTAGGTTTAAAGTGAATCTTACTTCGATCTCAAAAATAAGATTTATATTTTTAAAATAACCGAAGTACATTAGAAGGTCATGAGAAAATGGCTAAATAGTTACTTCAATATCTCCAAACGGGAATATAATGGCTTAATGATGATGGTTCTTTTAATTGCGGTGGTCACCGTACTCCCCGATGTGTATGAATTTTTTGTACCTGAGCAGGAAGACCTGGTTGCAGAACGCGCTGCGATAGGGAAATTATCACTCGTAGAGGCCGAAAAAAAGAGGGTAGGGGTGTATAGGAAACCCTCGCGTGCAAAAATAACGTTGTTCAATTTTGATCCCAACCAGCTCGATCTTTCCGGTTGGCAGCGGCTGGGTTTATCTGTCAGGCAGGCGGCTGTGATGGCGCGTTATCAGGCTAAAGGCGGAAGGTTCCGTAAAAAGGAAGATCTGCAAAAGATGTACCCGATCAGTGCGTCCTTATATGAGCGGTTGATACCTTATATACATATAACGCCTCTACCTTCTGTCGAACATTCGTTTTCAACCGCAGTTAAGCGGCAAGCTGTGGTCGTGGCCCTCAATTCTGCTGATACACTGGCTTTGGATGAAGTGAGGGGTATAGGTCCTGCTTTTGCAAGACGGATTGTAAAGTACCGCGACCGGTTGGGGGGCTTTTGTAAAAAG
Source organism: Pedobacter sp. L105 (assembly GCF_009765875.1). Taxonomy (GTDB): domain Bacteria; phylum Bacteroidota; class Bacteroidia; order Sphingobacteriales; family Sphingobacteriaceae; genus Pedobacter. Next base: position 832,778 of record NZ_LMUP01000004.1, on the reverse strand, counting down.
GAGCAGCTCCTGGAAGTATTTGGATTGGATAGTGTAAAATATCGTGAAATTAAGGATCAGGTGAGCATTGACGAACATTCTATAAAAATGATTTATATCAACAGGGTTGAGTATGCCGACTTGCAGCATCATCCTTATTTAAATTTTAAACTCATAAATGCTATCTTACAATATAGGAAACAACACGGAAATTATGGTAATATTGCTGACTTAAAAAAGATAGCTATCCTGCCTGCTCAAATAGCAGATAAATTAGCTCCCTATATTTCTTTTGATCATGATTGAAGCCAGAATAAAACAGACCGTCCGTGATGTGAATGATTTTCCAAAGCCCGGAATTATTTTTAAAGATATTACCCCTATTTTAAAAGATTCGGTTTTATGCGGAGAGATCACAGCGGCACTAGCTGAACAGCTTTCGTCTATACAAATCGATGTTGTTGCTGGAATTGAAAGCAGGGGCTTTTTGTTTGGCATGTCGCTGGCCAATTTACTGGGTGTTCCTTTTGTACCGATGCGTAAAGCGGGGAAGTTACCTTATAAAACTGTACAGCACTCTTATGATCTGGAGTATGGCAGTGCAACGCTTGAGTTACATGAAGATGCTTTTCTTCCTGGACAGCGTGTGCTGATCCATGATGATCTGCTGGCAACCGGTGGTACAGTAGTGGCAGCTTCTCACCTGATCCATAAACTGGGTGCAGAGGTGGCAGGTTATTCTTTTATTATCGCGCTCGACTTCCTGAACGGAAGGGAAAGACTGGATGTTTTTTCTCCAAACCATTTTGCACTGGCTTCTTATTAGTTTGTGTGAAAAAATAAAAAAATAATTTCCGGCTGTTTTTAGGCATCTAAAACATTAAGGTCAGGTAATTGGACTAAATACCATTTCGTTCTGTTTAAGGGCAAATATTGCATTGTTGCTTCCGTGGTTATAATTTCTATACTTGCCACATGCAAACAGCAATCATGCAAGATCCAGAGTCACAAACTATAGGATATAATTTTACAACTTCTGAAAACCAGGAGATGGTCAGAAGTATGGTTAAACATTTTGCGGAGAAAAATATTCGTCCCCATGTAATGGAATGGGATGAAGTACAACATTTTCCTCTGGAAGTTTTTAAACAGCTTGGTCAGCTTGGGCTGATGGGCGTTCTGGTACCTGAAATTTACGGCGGGTCTGGATTTGGCTATCAGGAATATGTTGACGTGATTGTTGAAGTAGCTAAAGTTTGCGGATCTATAGGTTTATCACTGGCGGCGCATAATTCTTTGTGTACCGGGCATATCCTTGCTTTCGGAACCGAAGAGCAAAAACACAAGTGGTTGTCTAAGTTAGCTACAGCCGAGTGGATTGGAGCCTGGGGCTTAACGGAAGCAAATACAGGGTCTGATGCATTAAGAATGATGACCACCGCTACGTTGGATGGAGATCATTATGTGCTGAATGGTGCCAAAAATTGGATTACTCATGGTAAATCTGGCGATATCGCTGTAGTGATGGTGCGTACCGGAGAAAAAGGGGATTCCAAAGGTATTTCTGCCATCGTGGTAGAACGTGGAACTCCTGGTTTTTCTGCCGGTAAGAAAGAGAATAAAATGGGTATGCGTGCTTCTGAGACTACGGAGATGATATTCGACAATTGCCGTGTACCTGCTGCCAATTTATTAGGCAAGGAAGGTGAGGGTTTTAAACAGGCGATGAAAGTGCTTGACGGAGGAAGGATTTCTATTGCTGCGCTTTCCCTGGGTATTGCCAAAGGCGCTTATGAAGCTGCTCTGGCTTATGCACAGGAAAGACATCAGTTTGGTCAGCCGATATCAAGTTTTCAGGCGATCAGTTTTAAACTGGCAGATATGGCTACGGAGATTGAAGCGGCAGAGTTGCTGATTAGACAAGCCGCAGATATGAAAAACCGCGGGTTGAAAATGACTAAAGAATCAGCCATGGCTAAATACTTTGCTTCTGAGGTTGCTGTAAGGGCTTCTACAGAAGCGGTACAGATCTTTGGGGGGTATGGTTATACAAAAGACTTTCCTGTAGAGAAGTTTTACCGTGACAGTAAGCTGTGTACGATAGGGGAAGGAACTTCAGAAATTCAAAAGATTGTTATTGCAAGAGAAATACTGAATGGGTAAGTCCCGTTCCATCAAAAATACTATTCTAACCAAACAGTAAATATTCTAACCAAATATACTATGAATGGCCCGGTGCGTGAAAACGCACCGGTTTTTTTATTTAATGCCTGATTTTCAAATTAATATTTAATATTAAATATTATTGTGCTATCTTTGCAATCCTAAAAACAACGAGAGGAGGTATTTTAACGTTATGATCATTATTAATATTAAAGACGGCGAATCACTTGACAAAGCCCTTAAACGTTTCAAAAAGAAATTTGAGAAAACTGGTGTGTTGAGAGAACTTCGTAGCCGTCAGGCATACGAGAAAAAATCTGTAGCTCGTCGTACACTAGTTAAACACGCTATTTACAAAGAAAATATGCACCTGGAAGGAAAGATTTAATCCAGTCTATTTTTAAAACATATGAGTAAAACGCCGAAGGAATTTTCTTTCGGCGTTTTCTTGTTTATAGGCAAAATTGTGTACATTCACTTCACAGGATACATAAATTTGATGAGATGCCGGTTGAATCCTTTATCACCTATATTCAGCATGAGAAGCGTTATTCTCCGCACACCATTCTCGCCTACAGGACAGATCTGGTACATTTCGCTGCCTTTATGAGCCACACTTATGAACTGCAGCCTGAAGAGGCTAAGTATGTACATATACGCGACTACATGGTGCAGCTGATGGACGAAGAGATTGGCCCAAATTCTATCGGCAGAAAATTATCCAGTCTGCGCAGTTTCTATAAATTTCTGCAAAAGCGTAAAATTATTCCCGCAAGCCCAATGTCGCTGATCAGGGCGCCAAAATCACCGGAACGTTTACCTGTATTTGTAGATGCGGAAAAAATGGACCATTTACTGGATTCCGGAGAATTTTTTGATGATAGCTTTCCATCGGTGCGCGACAAACTAGTAATAGAAGTATTATTTGGGACCGGCATGCGTTTAGCGGAGTTGTTGGGATTAAAGAACGGTGACATTGATTTTTATGAAGAAACCATCAAAGTTTTTGGAAAGAGGAAAAAAGAAAGAATTATTCCAATCACCAAACAGCTTGTAAATCAGTTGAAAGAATACATCGAACTGAAATCAGTGCAAAAATTTAATAACAAAACGGAAGATTTATTCGTTACAGATAAAGGAGCGAAAATTTACCCTTTGTTCATCTATAAATTAGTGAAAAGTTATTTGACATATGTATCCACACAAGATAAAAAAAGCCCGCATGTACTGCGGCATTCATACGCAACCAGCCTGCTGAACAGGGGAGCGGACCTGAATGCCATTAAAGAGCTGCTGGGGCATGCCAGCCTGGCGGCTACGCAGGTATATACACACAATTCCATTGAAAGATTAAAAACAATATATAAACAAGCCCATCCAAAGGCATAAAAAAGGAGGAAAACATGAAAATTACAGTTCAAGCAATCCATTTCAGTGCAGACCACAAATTGTTAGATTTCATTCAAAAGAAAGTTGACAAACTGGAACAGTTCCACGACCAGATTATAAGTGGGGAAGTCTATTTAAAGTTAGAGAATGTAGAAGATGAGGCGAATAAAATAAGTGAGATAAAACTGAGTGTTCCGGGCGGTGTATTGTTTGCCAAGGAACAATGCAAGAGCTTCGAAGAAGCAACAGATTTATCGATTGAATCGTTAAAAAAGCAAATCACCAAACATAAAGATAAAACAAGAGCAAAACTTTCAGAGCATAAAGCTTTGTTAAATGCTGATGAAGTGACTGATTATTAGGAGACTATTTTCAGATCTTTAAAGATTAAAACCGGCAGTGACAAAACTGTCGGTTTTTTTTTGAAAATAGTTTTGCAAGTGTTAAATATTCTCGTAGATTTGCATTCCAATTCGGAACAAGGGTTAACCTTTAAAGAGCTGGTTTGTTCTGTGAATGTTTAATAAAAAATAATAAAAGCCTCCTTAGCTCAGCTGGTAGAGCAACTGACTTGTAATCAGTAGGTCATTGGTTCGATCCCGATAGGAGGCTCTTTTAAACTTACATCTCTGGATGGGACGGTTTATTAGAAATGGGGGGATACCAGAGTGGCCAAATGGGACAGACTGTAACTCTGTTGTCGCGAGACTTCGAAGGTTCGAATCCTTCTCCCCCCACATTATAAAAGCGAAAGTAGCTCAGTTGGTAGAGCGATAGCCTTCCAAGCTATAGGTCGCGAGTTCGAACCTCGTCTTTCGCTCTTACATTCAAAGAGCAGTCGGTAGGAAGGTCACCGTTAATACCGGACCGGTATAGATTGTGAAGAGAATAAAAAGCCGACGTAGCTCAGCGGTAGAGCACTTCCTTGGTAAGGAAGAGGTCATGGGTTCAATTCCCATCGTTGGCTCAGGAATAAAAATAAGCAGGCTTTGTTAACTCTGTAAGATATAGACAGAATCAACAAGGTTTTTTGTATTGAAATTGTATCAAAGCAATAATTAAAAATAAAAGTTAACCTACTAATAAGTATAAAAACATGGCAAAAGAAAAGTTTGACCGCAGCAAGCCGCACTTAAACATCGGCACTATCGGTCACGTTGACCACGGTAAAACAACCTTAACAGCAGCTATCACTAAAGTGTTATCTGATGCTGGTTTATCTGAGGCGCGTTCATTTGAATCAATTGACTCTGCTCCAGAGGAAAAAGAAAGAGGTATCACTATTAACACTGCACACGTTGAGTATTCAACAGCTAACCGTCACTATGCACACGTTGACTGTCCAGGTCACGCGGATTATGTGAAAAACATGGTTACTGGTGCTGCGCAAATGGATGGTGCTATCATCGTTGTTGCTGCTACAGATGGTCCGATGCCACAAACTCGCGAGCACATTCTATTGGCTCGTCAGGTAGGTGTACCTTCATTGGTGGTTTTCATGAATAAAGTGGATATGGTTGACGATCCTGAATTACTAGAATTAGTAGAGATGGAAGTTCGTGAATTATTATCTTTCTATGATTTCCCTGGTGATGACATCCCTGTGATTCAAGGTTCTGCCTTAGGTGGTTTGAACGGCGATCCGAAATGGGTTGGTAAAATCATGGAACTAATGGATGCTGTAGATAGCTACATTCCAATTCCTCCACGTTTAACTGAACTTCCATTCTTAATGCCTGTTGAAGATGTATTCTCGATCACTGGTCGTGGTACTGTTGCAACTGGTCGTATTGAGCGTGGTGTAATCAACTCTGGAGATCCTGTTGAGATCCTGGGTATGGGTGCTGAAAATCTTAAATCAACTGTAACAGGTGTTGAGATGTTCCGTAAGATCCTTGATTATGGTGAAGCTGGAGATAACGTAGGTCTATTGTTACGTGGTATTGAGAAAACTGATATTCGTCGTGGTATGGTTATCTGTAAACCAGGTACTGTAACTCCTCACACTGATTTCAAAGCTGAGATCTATGTATTGTCAAAAGCAGAAGGTGGACGTCACACTCCATTCTTTAACAAATACCGTCCGCAATTCTATTTCCGTACCACAGACGTTACTGGAGAGATCACTCTTCAAGAAGGAACTGAAATGGTTATGCCAGGTGATAACGTTACTATCAATGTTAAATTGATCAACGCAATCGCAATGGAAAAAGGTTTACGTTTCGCTATCCGTGAGGGTGGTAGAACAGTAGGTGCTGGTCAGGTAACTGAAATTGTAAAATAATTTCTAATCCTCAGGGAAAAGAGATTGAATAATACACAAAGTACTCAGGAATTAACCCCTGAGTACTTTGTTCTAATAAAATGTTTGTATTGGCCTTTAGGCTCAATAAAATACACGGGAATAGTTCAACGGTAGAATAGAGGTCTCCAAAACCTTTGATCAGGGTTCGAATCCTTGTTCCCGTGCAAAAACTTAGATATGGCTGGCATAGTTCAATTTATTAAAGAATCGTATGAGGAGATGACCCAGAAGGTTACCTGGCCTACATGGGGAGAACTGCAAAGTTCTGCAGTGCTGGTTCTGGTAGCATCATTAATCATTGCAGTAGTTGTTTTTGCAATGGATAAAGGGTCTACATTTGTGTTGGATACTTTTTATAAATCACTTTCTAATTAATAGCTAAATGAACGATCAGTTAAAATGGTATGTAGTTAGGGCGGTAAGCGGAAAAGAGAAGAAGGTAAAACAGTATATCGATTCTGAGATTAGTCGTTTAGGTTTCTCTCACTTAGTTCCGCAGGTATTGATCCCAATGGAGAAATACTACCAGATGAAAGAAGGTAAAAAGATTGCAAAAGAGCGCAACTTTTATCCTGGATACGTTTTGATCGAAGCTACATTAGACGGGGAATTAGAACACATTATCAAAAATGTGAACAGTGTAATCGGCTTCTTAGGCGATAAAGGTGGTAATCCGGTTCCAATGCGTCAGGCAGAGGTTAACCGCATCTTAGGTAAAGTAGATGAAATGAGCCAGCAGGGTGAAACCATGAATGTGGCTTATTATGTTGGAGAAAACGTCAAAGTAATGGACGGTCCATTCAACGGATTTACCGGGGTGATTGAAGAGGTGAACGAAGAGAAGAAGAAATTGAAAGTTATGGTTAAGATATTTGGACGTAAGACCCCACTGGAACTTAACTACATGCAAGTAGAGAAAGAATAGAAATATTATATAGACCTTAAATGTTACATGCTTCCAACATTTTAACATTGAGTATTACAATTAACAAATCAGAAAATGGCAAAAGAAGTCAGTGCGCTTGTTAAATTACAGATCAAGGGTGGAGCCGCAAATCCATCACCACCAGTAGGACCTGCATTGGGTGCTAAAGGGGTGAACATTATGGAATTTTGCAAGCAATTTAATGCTCGTACCCAAGATAAGCCTGGTAAAGTATTACCCGTTGCTATAACTGTTTACGCTGACAAGTCTTTCGAATTTATCATCAAAACCCCTCCGGTTGCTATCCAGTTAAAAGATGCAACTAAATTAACGAGTGGTTCTGCTGAGCCCAACCGTAAGAAAGTTGGTTCGGTGACTTGGGATCAGGTTAAGTCAATTGCTGAAGATAAAATGACTGATTTAAATGCATTCACTATCGAATCGGCAATGAGTATGGTTGCCGGTACAGCACGCAGTATGGGAATCACCGTTAGCGGCGATGCACCCTGGACAAATTAATTAACAAAAAACAGTTTACAACAGTGGCTAAATTAACAAAAAATCAAAAAAAGGCACATGCTAAACTAGAATCTGGTAAAACGTATTCTTTACAGGATGCGGCTGCATTGGTAAAAGAGATCACTACCACCAAATTTGATGCTTCGGTTGATATCGACATCGCTTTAGGTGTTGATCCGCGTAAAGCGAATCAAATGGTACGTGGTATCGCTACTTTACCACACGGTACAGGTAAAACTGTACGTGTATTAGTTCTTTGTAATCCTGATAAGGAAGAAGAGGCTAAAGCAGCAGGTGCAGATTTCGTGGGTTTAGACGAATATGTAGCCAAGATTGAAGGTGGATGGACTGATGTTGACATTATTATCACTACTCCTGCTTGTATGGCTAAAGTAGGTAAACTGGGCCGCGTTTTAGGTCCACGTAACCTTATGCCAAACCCTAAATCAGGAACTGTTACCAACGATGTTGGAAAAGCAGTTACTGACGTTAAAGGCGGAAAGATTGATTTTAAAGTTGACAAAAGTGGTATCATTCATGCTTCAGTAGGAAAAGTATCATTCCCAGCGGATAAAATATATGAAAACGCATTAGAAGTACTTCAGGTAATTTCTAAGCTGAAACCATCATCTGCTAAAGGAACTTATTTTAAAAGCATTCACGTGTCTTCTACAATGAGTCCTGGAATTGCAATCGAAACTAAATCAGTAGCGGGTATTTAATTATGAACAGAGAAGAAAAAAACGAAGTAGTTTCGGCTCTTCAAGAGAAGATGCAGGAATTCGGTAATTTCTATATTGCCGACACATCAAGCTTATCTGTTGAGAAAATTAACAACATCCGTCGCAAATGTTTCGAAAGCGGTATTGAAATGCAGGTTGCTAAAAATACTTTGATCAAAAAAGCGATCGAAGGATTAGAAGGCGATAATTCAGAAATATTTGAAGCATTAAAAGGTCAGTCGGCTTTATTATTTTCAAAAACAGGTAATGGTCCAGCTAAGCTGATCAAAGCTTTGAGAAAAGTTAAAGGCGCAGATAAACCACTTTTAAAAGGTGCGTTTATTGATACGGCTATCTTTGTTGGTGATCACCATTTAGATGCATTAGTAAGCTTGAAATCAAGAGAAGAGCTTATTGGAGACATCATTGGATTATTACAGTCACCAGCTAAAAATGTTATTTCTGCCCTTAAATCAAGTGGTGGTAAAATCGCAGGAATTGTTAAAACTCTTCAGGAAAGAGAAGGTTAAGGAACACCTCATAAGTTCTATATTAATAAATCTATTTTACGTAAAATTTTAAAAACTCTATAAAATGGCAGATTTAAAAGCGTTTGCTGAGCAATTGGTAAACTTAACAGTTAAAGAAGTTAACGAATTAGCTCAAATCCTTAAAGACGAGTATGGTATCGAACCAGCTGCTGCTGCAGTTGCTGTTGCAGGTCCTGCTGGTGATGCTGCTCCTGCAGCTGAAGAAAAATCTACTTTTGATGTAATCTTGAAAGAAGCTGGTGGTGCTAAACTAGCAGTTGTTAAGTTGGTAAAAGACTTAACTGGATTAGGTTTGAAAGAAGCTAAAGACTTAGTTGATGGTGCACCTAAAGAAGTAAAAACTGGTGTTTCTAAAGACGAAGCAGAAGCTTTGAAAAAACAATTAGAAGAAGCTGGAGCTGTAGTTGAAGTTAAGTAATCACTTAATCTCAATATAACTTTAAACATAGACTCCGACTGTACAGTCGGAGTCTATACCTGTTTATATACATTTCATCTAAGTTTGGTTGATGAGATGTTCACGGCAAACCAAACAAATAGTTTATTCTTAAACTAAATTAACTTTAGTACCTTGGCAAATAAAGTCGACCAAAGAGTAAATTTTGCACGTAGTAAGCACATCATAGATTATCCCGATTTTCTAGATGTACAGTTGCAATCATTCAGAGAATTTTTCCAGATAGAAACTACTTCAGACAACCGTCACACAGAGGGTTTGTTTAAAGTATTTGCTGAAAACTTTCCAATCACTGATTCCAGAAATATTTTCGTTTTGGAATTCCTTGATTATTTTATTGACCCGCCGCGTTATGATATACCTGAGTGTATCGACCGTGGGTTAACTTATAGTGTTCCCTTAAAGGCAAAGTTGAAATTGTCTTGTAATGATGCGGAACACGAAGATTTTGAAACCATCATTCAGGATGTATATTTGGGAACTATCCCATATATGACTCCTAAAGGTACTTTCGTGATCAACGGTGCAGAGCGTGTAATTGTTTCTCAGTTACACAGGTCTCCAGGTGTGTTCTTCGGCCAAAGCCGTCACACTAATGGTACCAAGCTTTATTCTGCCCGTGTTATTCCTTTCAAGGGATCATGGATCGAGTTTGCAACTGACGTGAACAACGTCATGTATGCTTACATTGACCGTAAGAAAAAGTTCCCGGTTACTACCTTGTTGCGTGCTATTGGTTATGATTCTGATAAAGACATCCTGGAGCTGTTTGACCTTGCTGATGAAGTAAAGGTGAGCAAATCTGGTTTGAAAAAATACATCGGACGTAAACTGGCTGCAAGAGTTTTAAGAAAATGGGTTGAAGATTTTGTAGATGAAGATACCGGTGAGGTAGTTTCTATTGATCGTAACGAAGTGATCTTGGACAGGGATACTGTTTTAGAAGACGAACACATTGATATGATCATTGACGCTGGTGTTAAAACTATTATCCTATCTAAGGATGATGGTGCCAGTCAGGCAGATTATACTATTATATATAACACATTACAGAAAGATACTTCAAACTCTGAAAAAGAGGCGGTTGAAAACATCTATCGTGCTTTGCGTAACGCAGAACCACCTGATGAGGAAACTGCAAGAGGTATCATTGAACGTTTGTTCTTCTCGGATAAACGTTATGACTTAGGAGATGTTGGTCGTTACCGCATCAACCGTAAGTTGAAAATGGATACCCCTGATCACGTGAAAGTATTGACAAAAGCAGATATTATTGCGATTGTTAAATACCTGATCAAACTGATCAACTCCAAAGAAGAGGTCGATGATATCGATCACTTATCAAACCGTCGTGTACGTACAGTAGGTGAGCAGTTATATGCTCAGTTTGGTGTAGGTCTGGCGCGTATGGCCCGTACTATCCGTGAAAGAATGAACATCCGTGATAACGAGGTTTTCACTCCAACAGATTTGATTAATGCCCGTACTTTATCGTCGGTTATTAACTCTTTCTTTGGTACTAACCAGTTGTCTCAGTTCATGGACCAAACCAATCCTCTGGCAGAGATTACGCACAAGCGTCGTCTGTCAGCCTTAGGCCCAGGTGGACTTTCCCGTGAAAGAGCAGGTTTTGAGGTACGTGACGTTCACTATACCCACTACGGCAGGTTATGTACTATTGAGACACCAGAGGGACCAAACATTGGTCTGATCTCGTCTCTTTGTGTACATGCGAAGATCAATACGCTAGGATTTATAGAAACTCCATACAAGATCGTAAGAGACGGTATCGTTGCTGTAGATGAAGATGTTATTTATCTTTCTGCTGAGGATGAAGACGGTAAAACGATTGCGCAGGCAAACGCGGCATATGATGATAAAGGTAACTTCACTACAGCACGTGTTAAAGCACGTTATGAGGGTGACTTCCCGATTATTGAGCCTGAGAAATTAGACTTAATGGACGTGGCTCCGAATCAGATTACTTCGATTGCTGCTTCACTGATCCCGTTCTTAGAACATGATGATGCGAACAGGGCCCTGATGGGATCCAACATGCAACGTCAGGCTGTACCATTATTACGTCCTGAAGCGCCGATTGTTGGAACTGGTCTGGAAGGCCGTGTAGCACGTGATTCAAGAACACTGATCAATGCTGAAGGCGATGGGGTTGTTGAATATGTTGATGCTAACGAAATCACCATTAAATATGTACGTAACGATGCAGATCGTTTGGTATCATTTGAAGGTGACAGCAAAACTTATAAATTAATCAAATTCAAGAAAACCAATCAGAACACTTGTATCAACTTAAAACCAATCGTTAAGAAAGGTCAGAAAGTTGTTAAAGGACAAGTATTATGTGAAGGTTATGCAACTGAAAATGGTGAGCTGGCTTTAGGCCGTAACTTAAAAGTAGCGTTCATGCCTTGGCAGGGATATAACTTTGAGGATGCGATCGTAATCAGTGAGCGTATTGTTCGTGAAGATATTTTCACTTCATTGCATATTGAAGAGTTTGAATTGGAAGTTCGTGATACAAAACGCGGGGAAGAGGAGTTAACACCAGATATCCCTAACGTTTCTGAAGAAGCGACTAAAGATTTAGATGAAAACGGTATCATTCGTATCGGTGCTGAAGTTAAAGAAGGCGATATCCTTATCGGTAAAATTACCCCTAAGGGAGAGTCTGATCCTTCACCGGAAGAGAAGTTACTGCGCGCAATCTTTGGAGATAAAGCAGGTGATGTGAAAGATGCATCACTGAAAACACCTCCATCAATCAAGGGTGTAGTAATTGATACTAAGTTGTTCTCAAGAGCTAAGAAAACTACTAAAGCTGAAGAAAAAGCAGCGATAGAGAAATTAGACAAGAGATATAACCTGGCGACAACCAACTTGAAAAATGAGCTGGTTGACAAATTGTTCCAGATTGTGAATGGTAAAACATCGCAGGGTGTTTACAACGTTTACAAGGAACTGTTGTTCGCTAAAGGTGCTAAGTTTACACAGAAAAGTTTAGCTGATCTTGAATTTGCACACATCAACCCATACAAATGGACTACTGATGATGACAAAAATGATCAGATCAAATTGTTGATCCATAACTATGGTATCCGTGTAAACGAAGAATTGGGTGCTTATAAACGCGATAAATTTGCAATTAGTGTAGGTGATGAGTTGCCTTCAGGTATTGTTCAAATGGCAAAAGTTTATGTAGCCAAAAAACGTAAATTGAAAGTAGGAGATAAGATGGCTGGTCGTCACGGTAATAAGGGTATTGTTGCCCGTATCGTTCGTGATGAAGATATGCCGTTCCTTGATGACGGAACTCCGGTTGATATCGTGTTGAACCCACTGGGTGTACCTTCACGTATGAACCTGGGCCAGATCTACGAAACTGTATTGGCGTGGGCCGGTAAAGAACTGGGTGTGAAATTTGCAACCCCGATCTTTGATGGTGCTAAACATGACGAGGTAGAAGAGTGGATCGCCAAAGCAGGTGTTCCTGCATCAGGAAGAACCTATTTACATAATGGTTTAACAGGTGAGCGCTTTGACCAGCCAACTACAGTAGGTATTATCTACATGCTGAAATTGGGTCACATGGTTGATGATAAAATGCACGCCCGTTCAATCGGACCATATTCATTAATTACACAACAGCCATTGGGTGGTAAAGCTCAATTTGGAGGTCAGCGTTTTGGTGAGATGGAGGTTTGGGCATTAGAGGCATTCGGTGCAGCTAATATTCTTCAGGAAATCCTGACTGTGAAGTCGGATGACGTGATTGGAAGAGCTAAAACTTACGAAGCAATTGTAAAAGGCGAGAACCTGCCGACTCCTGGTGTACCGGAATCATTTAATGTACTGGTACATGAGCTGCGCGGATTAGGTTTAGATATTACGTTAGACTAATGTTGAATTTTTTAATGCTGGGACAGGTTCATCCTGTTCCGGCTTTTTAAATTTTCAAATTCAAACAACAGAGCTATGTCTTACAAAAAGGATAATAAATTAAAAAGCAATTTCACCTCGATTACCATTAGTTTGGCATCGCCGGAGGCTATTTTAGAGCGCTCTAGTGGTGAGGTGTTAAAACCTGAGACTATTAATTATCGTACTTACAAACCAGAACGTGACGGTTTGTTTTGCGAGCGTATTTTTGGTCCGGTAAAAGATTACGAATGTCATTGCGGTAAATACAAACGTATCCGTTATAAAGGTATTGTTTGTGACCGTTGTGGTGTTGAAGTAACGGAGAAGAAAGTACGTAGAGAACGTATGGGACACATTAACTTGGTAGTTCCTGTTGCGCATATCTGGTATTTCCGTTCACTGCCAAATAAAATCGGTTATTTATTAGGCCTTCCTACCAAAAGATTAGATTTGATCATTTACTACGAGCGTTATGTAGTTATTCAATCTGGTTTAATGGAAGAACAAGGTATCCAGTATATGGATTTCCTTACTGAGGAAGAGTATTTAGATATCTTAGATAAATTACCAAAAGAAAATCAATATTTAGACGATAAAGATCCTAATAAATTCATCGCCAAAATGGGTGCTGAAGCATTAGAAGATTTGTTGAAACGTATTGACTTAGATACTTTATCTTACAACTTACGTCACCAGGCAGCAAACGAAACTTCACAACAACGTAAAAACGAAGCTTTAAAACGTTTACAGGTTGTTGAAGCTTTCCGCGGTGCAAGAACACGCATTGAGAACAATCCAGAATGGATGATCATCAAAATTGTTCCTGTTATTCCACCAGAACTGCGTCCGTTGGTACCTCTTGAAGGTGGTCGTTTTGCGACTTCAGATTTGAATGATCTGTACCGTCGTGTGATTATACGTAACAACCGTTTAAAACGTTTGATCGAGATTAAAGCACCGGAAGTTATTTTACGTAACGAAAAACGTATGTTACAGGAAGCTGTAGATTCGTTATTTGACAACTCACGTAAAGTAAATGCAGTAAAAACCGAAGGTAATCGTGCATTGAAATCTCTTTCAGATATCCTGAAAGGTAAACAAGGCCGTTTCCGCCAGAATTTATTGGGTAAACGTGTGGATTATTCAGCACGTTCTGTAATTGTTGTAGGTCCGAACCTGAAATTACACGAATGCGGTTTACCTAAAGATATGGCTGCCGAGCTGTTCAAACCGTTTATCATTCGCAAGATGATTGAACGCGGAATTGTGAAAACAGTTAAATCTGCAAAGAAAATTGTTGATAGAAAAGATCCTTTAGTTTGGGATATCCTGGAGAACGTTTTAAAAGGACACCCTGTATTACTGAATCGTGCGCCTACGCTGCACAGATTGGGTATACAATCTTTCCAGCCTAAATTGGTTGAAGGAAAAGCTATTCAATTACACCCGTTGGTATGTACTGCATTCAACGCGGATTTTGACGGTGACCAGATGGCTGTGCATTTACCTTTAGGTCATGCTGCTATTTTGGAAGCCCAGGTATTGATGTTAGCTGCACACAACATTCTGAACCCAGCAAACGGTACTCCGATTACTGTACCATCTCAGGATATGGTTTTGGGTCTTTATTATATTACTAAAGGCCGCAGAACTGATGAAGGACGTGTAGTTAAAGGTCAGGATTTCTCTTTCTATTCTCCTGAAGAAGTGATTATCGCTTATAATGAGAAAAGAATTGATCTTCACGCATTTATCAAAGTAAAAGTAAATGTTAAAGATAGTGATGGTAACATCGTTAACAAATTAACAGAAACCACTGTAGGCCGTGTATTGTTTAACCAAATGGTACCGGAAGAAGTTGGTTATATCAATGAGTTACTGACTAAAAAATCACTGAGAGATATTATCGGTGATGTAGTAAAAGTAACTGGTATGTCTCGCGCAGCAAGATTCTTAGATGATATTAAGGAATTAGGTTTCCAAATGGCATTTAGAGGCGGGCTGTCATTTAACCTGCAGGACGTTAACATCCCGGTAGAGAAACAAGTTCTTTTAGAACAAGCTTCTGCTGAGGTTGAAGAGGTAAGGAATAACTATAACATGGGATTCATTACCAACAACGAGCGTTACAATCAGATCATCGATATCTGGACCCGTATCAATAACCGTTTAACATCATTCGTGATGACACAGTTATCGAGCGATAACCAGGGCTTTAACTCGGTTTACATGATGCTTGACTCCGGAGCACGTGGATCTAAAGAGCAGATTCGTCAGCTTTGCGGAATGCGTGGTCTGATGGCAAAACCTCAGAAATCAGGTTCAGGTGGTGAGATTATTGAGAATCCGATTTTGTCTAACTTTAAAGAAGGACTATCAGTATTAGAATACTTTATCTCTACCCACGGTGCGCGTAAAGGTTTGGCGGATACAGCGTTAAAAACTGCAGATGCTGGTTACCTTACACGTCGTTTACATGACGTTGCTCAGGATATGATCGTGAATGCAGCTGATTGTGGTACGTTGAGAGGTATGTATACTACTGCATTAAAAGATAACGAAGATATCGTGGAGCCGTTATATGACAGGATTTTAGGTCGTATCTCACTGCATGATGTATTCAACCCGCTTGATGGAGCGTTATTAGTTGGTGCCGGACAGGATATAGACGAAGATGTTGCGAGAGCAATTGAAGAGTCTCCACTGGAAGGTGTTGAAATACGTTCTGTATTAACCTGCGAGAATAAAAGAGGTGTTTGTGCTTTATGTTACGGACGTAACTTAGCTACTGGTAAACGTGTTCAAAAGGGTGAAGCTGTCGGTGTAATTGCTGCACAGTCAATCGGTGAGCCGGGTACACAGTTAACACTGCGTACATTCCACGTGGGTGGTACTGCATCAAACATTGCTGCTGAATCTCAGATCAATGCGAAGTTTGATGGTATCATTGAATTTGAAAACGTTCGTACTGTAGCTAATGATACAGGTGAAGAAGGTGTAAAACAAATTGTTTTAGGTCGTTCAGGCGAGTTCAAAATCGTTGAAGAAGGTACTGGTAAGATTATCATGACCAACAATATCCCTTACGGTTCATTCTTGTACGTTGAAGAAGGAGCTAAAATACAAAAAGGCGACAGGATTTGTTCATGGGATCCGTACAATGCGGTAATTATCTCGGAATTTGCCGGTAAGATTGAATTTGACGCGATCATCGAAGGTGTTACCTTCCGTGAAGAGTCGGATGAGCAAACTGGTCACCGTGAGAAAGTAATTATCGATACACGTGATAAAACTAAAAATCCATCAGTAAGGGTTGTAGATAAAAAAGGTGAATTGATCAGACAGTATAACATCCCGGTTGGAGCTCACGTTTCAATTGACGATGGAGAAGCTGTTAAAACTGGTCAGATCTTAGTTAAAATTCCTCGTGCAACGGGTAAAACAAGAGATATTACGGGTGGTTTACCACGTGTAACTGAGTTGTTCGAAGCACGTAACCCATCTAACCCGGCTGTAGTAACCGAGATTGATGGTGTGGTAACTTTAGGTGGTGTGAAACGTGGTAACCGTGAGATGACCATCGAATCAAAAGATGGTGAGATCAAAAAATACCTGGTTCCATTGTCTAAACACATCCTGGTTCAGGATAACGATTTCGTGAAAGCTGGTATGCCATTATCAGACGGATCTATTTCTCCTGCGGATATTTTAGCAATCAAAGGACCTGCTGCTGTTCAGGAATACTTAGTGAATGGTATCCAAGAGGTTTACCGTTTACAAGGTGTGAAAATCAACGATAAACATTTTGAGGTTATCGTTCACCAGATGATGCAGAAAGTTCACATTGAAGATCCGGGAGATACCACATTCTTAGAGAATAACTCTGTAGACCGTTGGGATTTCATGATCGAAAATGATGAGATCTATGATAAAAAGGTTGTTATTGATGCTGGTGATTCAAATACCGTTAAACCAGGTCAGATTCTTTCCCTGCGTAAATTAAGAGATGAAAATTCTCAGTTAAAACGTAAGGATTTGAAACAGATCGAAGTTCGTGATGCAAGATCGGCAACTGCCAGTTCTGTATTGCAGGGTATCACCCGTGCTTCATTAGGTACTAAATCATTCATCTCTGCAGCTTCCTTCCAGGAAACTACAAAAGTATTGAACGAAGCTGCAATTGCAGGTAAACGTGATAATATGCTTGGATTGAAAGAGAACGTAATTGTAGGTCACCTAATTCCTTCTGGAACAGGTGTACGTGGTTACGAGCGTATCATTGTAGGTTCACAGGAAGAGTACGACAAATTATTAGCTTCGAAACAAGAAGAAGAGGTAGAAGCCTAATTTTTTCTCAAATATCATTCAAGTCCTCCCTGGTTTCAGGGGGGACTTTTTTTTTGTTCAAATGACCGGTATAAAAATTTAAAGATTAGTTTTGCGGTATGGAAGATCAAAACAACGAGAATCAGATCAATATTGAATTGTCTGAAGAAATAGCAGAGGGTGTATTTTCTAACCTGGCGATTATTACACATTCCAATACGGAATTTGTAGTGGATTTTATCAGGGTAATGCCTGGGGTTCCGAAAGCAAAAGTGAAATCCAGGATCATATTAACGCCTGAACATGCTAAACGATTAATGATTGCGATGCAGGATAACATAGAGAAATTTGAAGCACAAAACGGTAGGATTAAAACCCAGGATGAGCCTTCAGGATTTCCATTAAACTTTGGGGGGCCTACAGCACAGGCTTAGTTTGTTCCTGGTTTAGTCAGCTTTTAAGGATTGCTCAAGGAAATCGATAATGGATTGGGGTTGGGTATGGGGTTCGAACCATTTGATCTGATCATCTCTCCTGAACCAGGTTAACTGGCGTTTGGCAAAACGGCGTGTATTTTGTTTGATCTTATCAACTGCCATTTCATAAGAGATCAACCCATCCAGATAATCGAAAAGCTCCGCGTAACCAACAGTTTTTAATGCGTTAAGGTCTTTGTATGGTTCGAGGGCTTTGACTTCTTCCAGGAGGCCATTTGCAAGCATGAGATCCACTCTATGGTTGATACGTTCATAAAGCAGAGGCCTTTCTATGTTTAATCCGATCTTGATGATATCAAATGGTCTTTCTTTTTTGCTGTTGGTTAAAAAAGAGGAGACCTTTTTCCCGGTAGACAAAAAGAATTCCAGGCCGCGTATCATACGCTGTGGATTAGACTGGTCTACTTTAGCATAATATTCTGGGTCGGCTTCGGCTAGTTTTTCCCTGATTGGTTCAATTCCCTTCTTTTCAAATAACAAATTGAGTTCTTCCCTGATCTGCATGTCTGTATCCGGCAATTGATCCAAACCTTTGGTTACTGCATCCAGGTACAGGCCGGAACCTCCTGCCATAATTGCTACATCATGCCTGCTGAATATTTCAGCCAGTACTTCCAACGCTTGTTTTTCAAAATCACCTGTGCTGAAAAGCGTATTGATGGAATGTGAATCAATAAAATGGTGTTTAGCCATTGCCAGTTCATCTGCACTTGGCTTGGCCGTTCCAATGGACATCTCTTTAAAGAATTGCCTTGAATCGGCAGAGATGATCTCTGTAGAAAAATGCCGGGCCAATGTAATAGCTAAAGCTGTTTTACCTATAGCAGTTGGACCGGCAATTACGATTAACGTTTTATTTTTTGCCATTATATGGCATTAGTAATCTTCCTTACTATCATATTCTTCATCTCCGAAATCATCTGATTCAGAGAAATCGTCTGACTCATCTTCCTCTTCTTCTTCATCAGCATCTTCACTTTTTGATGAAGTGGTGATACCCCTGCCATCCATTGCTTCGATTTCTTCTGTATCTCCCGGAACAAAATCCATCTCGTTTAAAAAGTCGAAATCCGTTGACACAGGAGCGGCCACTGCTGCAGTTGCGGCAGCGATATTGTTGGCATCAAAGATTTTTGGCGCTTCACCAATACTTTTGAAAAGCACCGGATATTCTATGTTAGGATCTGTCTGAAGGATGATCTTGATCAGTTCAACATGAAAATCAAAAGGACGTTCAAAATTGTAGATATAATAGAATTTCTGATGCGGGTCTTCAATGTAACTGCTTAGTTTGGCATTTTCCATCAGGATGACACCATTATCAGTTTTCCTTTGAACAGGTAAATAGGCGATTTCATCACCTTTGATCCAGTGATCAGAACTTACGTAAAAAGAAGATGATTTTTCAGCGGTATAACCTGTTGAGCGGTGCACTGCCTTATGTAAATCTTCAAACGTTTGTGATGACTTGATATCGATCTCTCTAATCACTTCGTCGTAGTCTTCAAAACTAATTCTAAATCTATAAATTGCCATTTGAGCTGTATTTCTATTTATAAAATTATGAAATAAAATATATTTATTTATTATTTGGATGGATTAGTTACGGGCAATAGTCCCAATTCTTTTCCTTTGACCAGCATAAATGCTAACGCTTCATCATAGGAATTTGTTATTTCGCCTTCCAGTATTGCTTCACGTATCGCATTTTTAATCAACCCGACTTCTTTTCCTGCAGTTAATCCGAAGATTTCCATAATATCGGTTCCTGTTACGGGAGGCTGCCAGTTTCTTAATTTATCCCGCTCTTCTACATCTTTTAGTTTCTGTTTGACCAGTTCAAAGTTGTTGCGGTATTTTTTTACTTTGTATTCGTTTTTAGTGGTTACATCCGCATTGCAAAGCATCATGAGGCTATCAATATCTTCGCCGGCATCAAATAATAAGCGCCTTACTGCAGAGTCTGTTACCACTTCCTGTGCCAGTACAATAGGACGAAGATGCAGCTGTACCAATTTTTGCACGAGCTTCATTTTTTCATTCAGCGGAAGTTTTAGCTGGGCGAAGATCTGCGGCACCATTCTGGCGCCTTTATCTTCATGGCCATGAAATGTCCATCCATGGTTTTCTTCAAAACGTTTGGTAGGTGGTTTAGCTATATCATGCAGGATAGCCGCCCATCTTAACCAAAGATCATCGGTAACCTCGCAAATGTTATCCAATACCTGTAAGGTATGGTAAAAATTATCTTTGTGACCTTTCCCATTGATAATTTCCACGCCGTAAAGCGCAGTCATCTGCGGAAAGATGAGGTGTAGCAATCCGGTATTAAACAAATGTTTGAAACCGATGGACGGAACAGGGGAGAGGATGATCTTATTCAGTTCATCGGTAATACGTTCTTTGGAAAGGATGCTGATCCTTTCTTTCTGTTTTGCGATGGCAGCCAGTGCCTGTTCATCAATCTTAAAATTCAGCTGTGTAGCAAAACGTATAGCGCGCATCATACGCAGGGGATCATCAGAAAAAGTGATTTCAGGATCCAGCGGAGTGCGTATCAATTGTTGTTCTAGATCTTCCACGCCTTTGAAAGGATCGATCAGTTGTCCGAAGTTTTCTTTGTTGAGTGAGATAGCCAGCGCATTGATCGTAAAATCCCTTCTTAACTGATCGTCTTCAATGGTGCCATTTTCTACGATAGGTTTACGGGAATCTGATCGGTAGGATTCTTTGCGGGCCCCAACAAATTCAAGTTCCAGCTCTTTGTATTTTAGCATGGCCGTACCAAAACTCTTGAATACGGCAACTTTACTCTTTAAGGCTTTACCGGCCAGTTCAGCAAAGTTTATCCCATTTCCTAAAACTACGATGTCAATATCTTTAGAAGGCCTGTTCAGGAAAATATCCCTTACATACCCGCCAATGATATACGCTTCAATATGATTTTCAGCCGCAATATCAGCAAGTACCTTGAAAACAGGATGTCCTAGATTTTTTTTCAAAATGATATTTAATGTCGTTAATTACCCAGATTAAGCATAAACTTATGGATTGATGTTATAAAATAAGCTCACGATTGGTTTCATGGAGTTTGCAAAAGTACTAAAACTTACTTTCTAATAAAGGAAAATTGCCCGGATGGACTTAATTTCATTATTGTTGAAGGTTTTTTGTTATTTCTTAGGTTTTGTTCCCAATCCACAATATAATCTACGGATTCTTTAATCTCTTCGCTAATATCGTCAAAAAATTGCGGGGTAGGTTCTCCCGAAATGTTGGCTGAGGTTGAAGTAATAGGCTTTCTGAACCTCTGCAGCAATTGTTCTACGAAATCATGTTTAATGATCCTGATGCCAACACTTCCATCAGCGTTAATCACATTTTTAGCTAAATTCTTTGCGCCCGAAAAAATGATGGTCAGCGGATGTTCGGCATATTCTATCAGATCATAAGCCACTTCGGGCACTTCATTGATATAACTTTGCAGTTTAGAGTCGTTATCCAGCAGGACGATGAAACTTTTATCCGCTTGACGTTTTTTGATGGTATTGATCTTCTCCACAGCTTCAGCATTGGTCGCATCACATCCAAGGCCCCATACGGTATCAGTAGGATAGAGAATTACCCCGCCATTTTTGAGTACAGTTAATGCCTTTTCAATTTCGGTTTTTAGCATGCGGTAAATTTATTAAAATATCTCCGTTATTTTACCGCCAATGTGATGTTCGTATAACAATCCATCAGCTGATGTGCCAGTGTATAGGCATTGAATTTTTGTACATAAAGCAAGCCCTTCTCTTTCATTTGTGTAGAAAGAGCTTCATTATGGAGAACTTTATTTATAGCTTCACTCAATGCTGAGGGGTCATTTGGATGGATATAAATACTATCGGGCCCGCCAGCTTCTTCCAGGCAGGAGCCGGTTGCAGCAATTACGGGAACCTTACCATAGAGGGCTTCGATGATCGGGATGCCAAAACCTTCATAAAAGGACGGGTAAACAAATAAGGAAGCCAGCTGATAGATGGAGGGAAGGTCTGTAAAGGGAATATCTTTCAGGAAAATCACTCTTTCACTCAATCCCTGCCGCTTAATCTCGGCATGTACCTGTTGTGCATAAGCTTGTTGTCTCCCTACTACAACAAGTTTGTAAGCAGGGTCGACAGTTTTTAAAGCCTGTATAATGAGCAATAGATTTTTTCTGGGTTCAATGGTACCTACATTCAGCAGGTATTTTTCCGGCAGGTTATAGGTTGTACGGACATTGCTCTTTATCCTGTTAGAAACGATATGTTTAAAGGATTCATCGCAGGTCTGGTAGATCACCTGGATTTTTGAAGGATCGGTCTGATAGTATTCAATGATATCTTTTTTTGTCTGTTCGCTGATCGCAATAATCTGATCTGCATGTTTACAGGCATACTCACTTTTGAGGTTATAGATAGTCCGGTCTATAAATTTATAATGCTGAGGAAAGCGCAGGTAAATGAGGTCGTGGATGGTGACCACAGTCTTTACCGCATTGCTGATACCTACTGGGATTTCGTTGCTTAGCCCGTGGAAGATATCGATATGATCTTTTACCAGTTGTTCTTTGATACCGAAAGTCCTCCACAAAGGCCTGAATGCAAATTTCGGAGGGAGCTCCAGGTGGATATTTTCCTTTTCAAAAAAGGAACTGATCTGTTTATCGGCTTTAATTTTTGGCGTGTAAACAAAATAATGGTCTTGATGGAAAAATTCTGATAGCTGTAGGATCAGCGATCTGCTGTAATTCCCTAATCCTGTCAGGTTATTTGCAGCCCTTTTTCCATCAAAACCAATATTCATTAAACTGCTACGTTGTTTTCTCTTAATGCGTCATTAAGGGAAGTCTTTTTATCTGTAGATTCTTTACGTTTTCCGATGATCAATGCACAAGGAACCTGGTATTCACCGGCAGGGAATTTTTTAGTATAACTTCCCGGGATCACTACTGATCTTGCAGGAACAATACTTTTATATTCAACAGGTGAGCTTCCGGTTACGTCGATGATTTTTGTAGAGGCCGTAAGTACAACATTTGCACCTAAAACAGCTTCGCGTTCTACGCGTACACCTTCAACTACAATGGCACGTGACCCAAGGAAACAGTTATCTTCAATAATTACCGGTGCACCCTGAACAGGTTCTAGAACACCGCCAATACCTACACCACCGCTTAGGTGAACATGTTTTCCAATTTGCGCACAAGAGCCCACAGTAGCCCAGGTGTCAACCATTGTACCTTCATCAATATAAGCGCCAATATTTACATAAGATGGCATTAAAATCACTCCTTTTGCTATAAATGCACCATAACGGGCACTCGCACCAGGAACAACCCTTACACCCAATTCTTTATAATTGGTTTTTAACTTCATTTTATCATGATAGGTAAAAGGACCAACTATAGTTTCTTTCATTTGTCTGATAGGAAAATAGAGGATAACTGCTTTTTTAATCCAGTCATTAACGCCCCAAGAATTCAGAATAGGTTCTGCAACACGAATTTCTCCTTTATCTAACTGCAATACTACAGTTTCAATAGCTTCACAGTATTCATTATATTCCAATAAAGATCTGTCTTCCCAGACAGCCTCTATTAACTTTTTCAATTCTTTAATCATTGTCAATTATTAATTTTTCACAAAATAAATCAATTTTATGTATTGAGCGGTCTTTTATCTTACGTATTTTTGATTTTTTATGGCAGAGCAGGAAAAACTACGGATAGATAAATACTTGTGGGCAATCAGATTGTTCAAAACAAGAACTTTAGCGACAGAAGCATGTAAGGCCGGACGTGTTAAAATGAACGGACAGAACATCAAGGCGTCGGTGGTGGTGAAACCAGGCGATGTTTACCAGGTGTCTAGAGGAATAGAAAAAAAAGTGATCGAAGTAGTGGAGCTGCTGTATACCAGGGTAGAATCCAAGATCGCTGTCACTAAGTATAAGGATATTACCCCGCTGGAAGAAACGCATGCCTATAAATCGATGTTCCACTCACCTGTTTTAACCAGGGACAGAGGGGCGGGAAGGCCGACTAAAAGGGATAGGCGAGAGATTGACGACCTGACCGATAATCTTTTCGACGAGGAGAAAAAAGATCAGTAATCTGTTTTCATTTCAGATTGTTCCCACAGTTTAAAGGCCTGCTGTGCCTCTTCCTGTAGTAGCTGAAAGGTGGCAACTTTACGTTTATCCGGAGATTTTTCAAATTCTTCATAGATGAACTGATCATCAAAGCCGACGTTGCTGGCATCTGTTTTAGTGTTGGCATAGTAAATACCATCAAGATGCGCCCAGTAAATGGCGCTTAAACACATCGGGCAGGGCTCACAGCTGGTATAGATCACGCATCCTTTAAGATTAAAGGTTTTGAGTTTTTTACAGGCCAGTCTGATTGCAGATATTTCTGCATGAGCGGTAGGGTCGTTGTTAGGGACTACCTTATTTCCGCTTTTGGCTATCACCTTTCCTTCTCTGACGATTACAGCGCCAAAAGGCCCTCCAATGCTTTCCAGTACGTTTTTTTCTGATAGCCCTATAGCCATCCGCATGAATTTTTCGTGTTGCTGCTGTTTCTTCATTGAGTTTGGGGATGTTTTTTAGCCTGATACGTAAATCATCAATCTAAAATATTTTACAAAAAAAATGCCCCGATATACGGAGCATTTTTTGGAATGGTTTTCAACTTATTTTTTGTCTGCTTTATAACCTTCGTTTAAGCCTACAATTACTTCGCTGGTTACATCCAGTGAAGGATCTGCAAATAAAATAGCGCTGTTACCTTTTTGGTAAGTTAACACCATTTTGAAACCTTTGTCTTTTGCATAGATCTTAAGGTAGTCTGCAATTTTGTTGTATAATTTCTCTTGTTCAGTAGCTTGCTCACTTTGTAAAGCCTGACCAGCATTTTGCTGATAAGCCTGTAATTCCTGTTGTTTACGTTGCAGTCTTTGTTCTGTTGCAGCTTTCTGATCAGCAGGCAAAGTGTTCTGTGTTTGCTGATATTGGGCTACTTCACGCTGAAAAGCTTGTTGTTTACCTGCAAGGTCAGCTTGTGCGGCTTTAGATTTAGCATCTAATTTAACTTTCAGGTCTTTGAAATACTCATATTTAGTTAGCAACGAATCAGAGTTTACATAAACAATAGGTTCGCCTGTTTTTACAGCAGCAGGAGTTTCAGTTTTAGCTGAGGTACTTGTGGCGGCATCTTTATTGTCTTTATTCTGGCATGAAGCCATTACGGAAACTAATGCTACAGCTGTAGCCAGAGTGCTTAGTTTGAAGGAGGTTCTGTTCATGAATGATTTTCTTTTGTAATTGGTATGTTTTTCTTTTCAGGTCTCTCAATTATTGCGCAGCTGAAGAGATATATTTCAGCAAATATAAAATTTCCATTTTAGTATCCTAAATAAGTCGTTTTTTTTGCGTCATTAATATACGAATTCGTCTAAATAGTTATCCACAATTTGCCGTTAATTGCCCACAAATGGTTATTTTTGACTCTTATTATTTATTAACATATATGAGCGAAGAAAAAGATTCAAAGTCAAATTATTCGGCAGATAATATACAGGTATTAGAAGGTTTAGAAGCGGTGCGTAAGCGCCCTTCAATGTATATAGGGGATACTGGTGTAAAAGGTTTACACCATTTGGTTTATGAAGTAGTAGATAACTCTATTGATGAGGCTTTAGCAGGACATGCAGATACCATTACTGTAAATATTCTTAAAGACAATTCGATCAGGGTAGAAGATAATGGCCGTGGTATTCCAACGGGCATTATGCAGAAAGAACAAAAATCTGCATTGGAGATCGTAATGACGGTTCTTCACGCAGGTGGTAAATTCGATAAAGACACTTATAAGGTTTCCGGTGGATTGCATGGTGTAGGGGTAAGTTGCGTAAATGCCTTATCTACACACTTAAAAGCTGAAGTTCACCGTGAAGGAAAGATCTGGGAGCAGGAATATGCGATGGGTAAACCTCAGTACGACGTTAAAGTTGTAGGAGAAACTGAAAAAAGAGGTACGGTGATCACTTTTACACCAGATCCTACCATTTTTACCCAGACTACAGAGTATCGTTATGATACATTGGCTTCCCGTTTAAGAGAGTTATCCTTTTTAAATAAGGGAATCAGTTTAACCTTAACTGATGAACGTGAAGTGGATGAAGATGGAAAATTCTTAACAGAACTTTTCCTTTCTCAGGGTGGATTAAAGGAGTTTGTTCAGTTTTTAGATGGAGGACGTCCTTCACTGATTGCTGAACCCATTTATGTTGAAGGTATAAAAAATGGTATTCCTGTTGAACTGGCTTTGCAGTACAATGACAGTTATGCTGAAAATGTACACTCTTACGTAAATAATATCAATACACATGAAGGCGGTACACACATTGCCGGTTTCAGAAGAGGATTGACCCGTACGCTGAAAGCTTATGCTGATAAGTCGGGTTTGTTGAAAAACGTTAAGTTTGAGATTACAGGTGACGATTTTCGTGAAGGATTAACTGCTGTTATTTCTGTAAAAGTACAGGAACCTCAGTTTGAAGGTCAGACGAAAACAAAGTTGGGTAACTCTGAGGTTATGGGTGCGGTAGATATCGCTGTTGGTGAAGCCCTGGGCATCTATCTGGAAGAATATCCAAGAGAAGCCAGGATGATCGTAAACAAAGTGATCCTGGCGGCAACCGCACGTGCTGCTGCACGTAAGGCCCGTGAAATGGTTCAGCGTAAAAGTGTAATGGGCGGCTCCGGATTACCGGGCAAGCTTGCCGATTGTTCGGATAGCGATCCTGAAAAATGTGAGTTATACCTGGTGGAGGGAGATTCTGCGGGTGGAACAGCGAAACAGGGACGTGACCGTAATTTTCAGGCTATTCTTCCATTGAAAGGTAAGATCCTCAATGTAGAGAAAGCAATGGAGCATAAGATCTATGAAAATGACGAGATCAAGAATATGTTTACTGCCCTTGGTGTAAGTATAGGTACTCCGGAAGATGATAAAGCATTGAATATTACCAAACTTCGTTACCACAAAATTGTGATCATGACGGATGCGGATATTGACGGATCACACATTACTACACTGATCCTTACCTTCTTCTTCAGGTACATGAAAGCGCTGATCGAAGCAGGATATGTTTATATCGCAGCTCCACCGCTTTACCTGGTGAAAAAAGGAAAAGACCAGGAATATTGCTGGAATGATCAGCAGCGTGATGCAGCAGTACAACGACTAAAAGGTCAGGGTAAGGAAGAAAGTGTTCACATCCAGCGTTACAAAGGTTTGGGTGAGATGAATGCAGAGCAGCTTTGGGATACTACTTTGAACCCGGCTAACCGTACACTGATGCAGGCTACCATTGAGAACGCTGCAGAGTGTGATCATACTTTCTCTATGTTAATGGGAGATGAAGTAGCACCGCGCAGAGAATTTATCGAGAGAAATGCTAAATATGCTAAGATTGATGCATAAAATATAGAAGCTTATGCGGGCTTCGCTTAAACCGGTTTACTTTTTTGTTGCTGAAATCTTTGCTCGCTGTGCTTGCAAAATTTCGAGGCGACAAAAGGGTAAACCGGTTTTTTTTATCATCTACTTTGGGTGATGTTTATTAAAAAGCTTCTCCGGGCTTCGCTCAAAACAGATATGCTCTTTTGTTGCTGAAACCTTTGTTCGCTGCGCTTACAAAATTTCTAGGCAACAAAAGAGCATATCTGTTTTTTTTAGATCATCCATTGCAGGGTGGCTTTAGACGATTTATAGAAAAAACTGTAAGACGAGCCCTGTAGGATAATCTCTTAAAAAAAGAACTGCTTTATTAAGGCCTTCAAACGCGTTTCAGCGGTTGGTAGCCTTAATAAAGCAGTTCTTTTTTAGGGTTGATGATCTTAGTGTTTTCCTTTTTGAGAAAACAGGATCTTCAGTTTTTTATAATTGATCTTGGCCTGATACTGATGAAAAATATCACTGCCAAGAATGGCAATAATTCTGGGATGCCCCAACAGGGTGTAGGCTTCATTTACCGACTGCAGGTCAAGACCTACAGCAGGGTAATTTTTAATGATCAGCTTTCCTATCTTCAGTTTAGGGATCACAGCCTGTATTGTACTGGAAGTGGTAAATAACGTGGTTGCATTCGTATCATCTGCAGTGACAATTTCATCACTGTTGATCTCCATAAAACCTTTATCGAATACAGATCTTGAAGCACCGGTATCCACCACCGCCCAATTTTTCTTTCCAAAAACGGAAATTTCCACCAAAAGGTGGAAACCATCTTCATTCAGGCTGATTAAAATCAGCGGAACTGCAATTGTACGCATTAAACGAGGTTCATTTCTTTAAGGACATTATTCATATTTCTAACGGCATCAGCACTTTTATTAAACGTTAGCTGTTCATCTTCGCTTAAGCTATAATCCATGATCTTTTCCCATCCATTACGACCAATAATTACCGGTACACCCAGGCAGATATCATTTTGCTGATACTCTCCTTCAAGGGAAACACTGCAGGTAAAGAGCTTTTTTTCATCACGTACGATGCTTTCTACCAAAGCGGCGACAGCGGCACCCGGGGCATACCATGCAGAAGTACCGAGCAGGGCGGTCAATGTAGCTCCGCCAACCATTGTATCTGCAGCAACCCTGGCCAGTATATCCTCAGCTAAAAGTTCTGTAACCGGGAGGCTCTGGTAAGTAGCATAACGTGTTAAAGGGATCATGGTCGTGTCTCCATGTCCGCCAATCACGAAACCTTGCAAATCGTTGGCATTACAGTTCAGGGCAACACTTAGGTAATACTTAAACCTTGCGCTATCCAGGGTGCCGCCCATACCGATGATCTTGTTTTTAGGCAGGCCCAGGGATTTTAGTGCCAGATAAGTCATAGTATCCATCGGGTTACTCACCACAATAATAATAGCATCGGGAGAAAACTTAAGTATATTTTCAGCTACTCCTTTAACAATACCAGCATTGATGCTGATTAACTCCTCTCGGGTCATTCCGGGCTTGCGAGGCAATCCGGAAGTGATCACTGCTACGCGTGATCCTGAGGTTTTACTATAGTCATTGGTTACCCCTTTAATCTTTGTATTAAAACCGAGCAGAGCAGCCGTTTGCATCATATCTATAGCTTTACCTTCGGCAAAACCTTCCTTAATATCCAGTAAAACTAATTCTTCGGCCAGTTCTTTCCTGGCGATATTATCTGCACAGGTAGCACCAACTGCGCCTGCGCCAACAACTGTTATTTTCATAGGTCTATTTTTTTATTTGGTTAGATAATCAGACTAAACGTGAGCCCCTTGTAATAAACAAATATGGTAAAACTTCAGATACAAGTTATAAATTTAACACAGTTATAAAAAATGCTTTTTAAAACTTTATTATTGTTTGTGGGTTTTATGTGAAAGAATTTACATTTGCTTAACGCCGGCGAAATAAATAAAAAGGGGAAGATGATGGACAATACACCTGTTGAAAAAGTTGATATAATGTCTTATGCAGGAAAATGGTATTCACTTTATTCTATACCAACTTTTATGGATAAAAACTGGCGTGAAACCACGGAAACCTACGTTATACATCCTGATGGTTATTACGCAGTTTTCACCACTTATAAATCGATTGGTGAAGATGCGCTCAAATATATCAGGTCTAAACTTTTTGTGGTCAGGGGAACCAGAAATGCGGAATTGAGAGCACAGTTTGTATGGCCTGTAAAAGTTGATTACTGGGTGATAGAACTGGCAGAAGATTATTCTTATGTCGTGGTAGGCCACCCTAAGCACAAGTTTCTTTTTATCATGTCGCGTAAGCCTGAACTACCTAAAGAATTACTCGAAGAAATTATTGAGCGTTGTCATGCCAGGGGTTATGATACCGAAAAGCTTGTTTCCCAGGAGCACAAACAGCTCCTTCAAAAGGGGCAGCCACACTGAATAGCGACATCTGATAAACTATGCCTTTAGGATACAAGACCTTCCCTTTAATTTAACTTTTATGTATAGTTAAGCATTTAAAAAAACGTAATTTTGTGTATCACTTTGTTTAAAAACAGGGATTCTTAATTACCCATCTATGTATTTAATTTTTGATACCGAAACTACAGGTTTACCTGCCAATTATAACGCTCCGGTAAGTGACACCAATAATTGGCCCAGGTGTATCCAGATAGCCTGGCAGCTGCATGATGAATTGGGAAACCTGATCGAGCATCAGGATTACCTGGTAAAACCTGATGGTTTTAATATCCCTTATGATGCAGAACGCATACATGGGATCTCAACAGAACTAGCCGCCGAACAGGGTATTGAACTTGCAGAGGTGCTGGAGAAATTTAACATCGCGCTTTCTAAATCAAAGTTCGTTGTCGGTCAGAACATTGGTTTTGATGTGAACATCATGGGGTCTGAATTTTACCGTATGGGCGTAGAAAGCCCTATGGCGCAGATGCCTGTTTTAGATACCTGTACAGAAGTTACCGCAGACTTATTGAAAATACCAGGCGGCCGTGGTGGCAGGTTTAAACTGCCTACGCTGACTGAACTGCATAGTTACTTATTTGGTGTTCCTTTTGCTGAAGCCCACAATGCAACAGCGGATGTGGAAGCCACTACCCGCTGTTTTCTGCAGCTGGTTAAAATGGAGGTCTTTACTCCTGAGCAGTTGCAAAGGGACCACGACTATCTCCGTCTATTTAAAACGCATAACCCCGAAGTAATACAGGGTGCCGGCCTCAAACACTATAATCTTAAAGGAGCTTCTGACGAGATCAGAAAAAGACAGGAGAAATCAGAAGGACCAGGAGTTTCCAGACAGACCATCAAAGAAAATCAGGAAGAGCTTAAACAGGCCACTTTTGTCCACCTGCATAACCACACCCAGTTTTCGGTATTACAGTCCACCATTAACATTCCTGGCCTGATTGCGGCAGCAGCGGCTGATAAAATGCCTGCTGTGGCGATGACCGATCATGCCAATATGATGGGGGCATTCCATTTTGTAAACCAGGTACTTAACCACAATAAGGGGGTAGAAGCAAGAAATAAAGCAGCTGAGGAAAAGGGTGAGGTAGCTGGAGAAGTGCCGATCACACCAATTGTAGGCTGTGAATTTTTTGTCTGTGAAAATCACCTGGATAAATCCAGAAAAGATAACGGGTACCAGATGGTGCTGCTGGCAAAAAATAAAAGAGGTTACCATAACCTGGCAAAAATGTCTTCCACTGCTTATACCAAAGGATTCTATTATGTCCCAAGGATAGACAGGGCTGTTATTGAACAGTTTAAAGAAGACATCATTGTACTTTCCGGAAACCTTTACGGTGAAATATCCAGCAAGTTGCTGAATATGGGTGAAAAACAGGCTGAAGAAGCATTGATCTGGTGGAAAGGACTGTTCGGCCCTGATTTCTATATCGAGATCATGAGACATAACCAGGACGATGAAAATGTGGTGAACAAATCGCTGATTTCCATGGCGAGAAAACACGACGTAAAACTGGTTGCCACTAACAATTCCTATTACATCAATAAAAAAGATGCCAACGCACACGATATTTTGCTGTGCGTAAAAGATGCTGAAAAGCAGGCTACACCGATAGGCAGGGGAAGGGGATACCGCTATGGTCTGCCAAACCAGGAATATTACTTTAAATCTTCTGCGGAGATGAAAGCATTATTTGCTGATCTGCCGGAGGCAATTTTAAATATCCAGGAAGTAATCGATAAAATAGAGATATATAAACTGGCCAGGGAAGTTCTCTTACCTAAATTTGATATTCCTGAGCAGTTCCTGGTGGCAGAAGATGAAACTGACGCGGGTAAAAGAGGGGAAAACAAATACCTGCGCCATCTAACTTATGTAGGTGCAGAAAAAAGATACGGGGTAATTACCCCTGAAATAGAAGAGCGGCTCGACTTTGAGCTGCAGACGATCGAGAAGACCGGTTATCCGGGTTACTTCCTGATTGTGCAGGATTTTATCCGCGAAGCGCGAAACCTGGATGTTTCTGTAGGCCCGGGAAGGGGTTCTGCGGCAGGTTCAGTTGTTGCGTATTGCCTGTGGATCACCAATATAGATCCTATAAAATATGATCTCCTGTTTGAGCGTTTCCTAAACCCTGACAGGGTGTCAATGCCCGATATTGATATCGACTTTGATGATGAGGGCAGGGGACGCGTTATGGACTATGTTATCAGCAAATACGGGGCAAACCAGGTAGCACAGATCATTACCTATGGAACCATGGCTGCCAAATCGTCTATAAAAGATACGGCGAGGGTATTGGATCTTCCTCTTTTTGAGGCAGATAAAATAGTAAAGCTAATTCCTAACCTAAAACTGGCAAAGATCTTTAATCTGGATGAAAAAGCACTGAAAGGTGTACTTCGTGCAGATGAATATGAAAAAGTTGTAGAGCTCAAAGTTATTGCAGATTCCAAGAATTTAAGTTCTGAGACGATTCAGCAGGCAAGGATTCTCGAAGGCTCTTTACGTAATACCGGTATCCATGCTTGCGGAGTGATTATCACCCCGGATGATATTACCAATTACGTACCCGTGGCGATGGCCAAGGATTCGGACCTCTATGTGACGCAATTTGATAACTCTGTAGTAGAGAGTGCCGGATTACTTAAAATGGACTTCCTGGGGTTAAAAACGCTAACCCTGATTAAGGATACGGTGAAGCTGGTAAGGCTGCGTACAGGTATTCAGCTGGACCCTGATGAATTTCCTATAGATGATGTAAAAACATACGAGCTTTTCCAGCGTGGTGAAACGATAGGGATTTTCCAATACGAGAGTACTGGGATGCAGAAGTACATGAAGGAATTAAAACCTACCGTTTTTGGAGATTTAATTGCCATGAATGCACTATACCGCCCGGGACCGCTGGAGTATATCCCAAGTTTTGTACGCAGGAAAAATGGAGAGGAAGAAATTAAATACGATCTGGATGCCTGTGAAGAATATTTAAAGGAAACCTACGGAATTACCGTATACCAGGAACAGGTGATGCTCTTGTCGCAGAAACTGGCAGGTTTTACCAAAGGTGAAGCCGATGTACTGAGAAAGGCAATGGGTAAGAAACAGAAAGAGGTACTGGATAAGATGAAACCTAAATTTGTGTCGCAGGCCGCAGAAAAAGGTCATTCACCAGCTACTTTAGAGAAGATCTGGAAAGACTGGGAAGCATTCGCTTCTTACGCTTTTAATAAATCACACTCTACCTGTTATGCCTGGATTGCCTACCAGACAGCTTATTTAAAGGCGCATTATCCGGCAGAATACATGGCTGCGGTACTGACGAATAATATGAGCGACATCAAGCAGGTTGCATTTTTCATGGAGGAGTGTAAACAGATGGGTGTACAGGTACTCGGACCTGATGTAAATGAGTCTATTCTGAAATTCTCAGTTAATGTAAATGGTGAAGTACGTTTTGGCCTTTCGGGAATAAAAGGGGTAGGTGAAAAAGCGGTCGAAAGTATTATTGAGGAACGTGCAAAAGGACATTATACCAGTGTATACGATTTTGCCAAACGATCTAATACCAGGACGGTAAATAAAAAAGCATATGAGAGTTTTGTTTACAGTGGTGCTTTTGATAGTTTTAAATATCACCGTGCGCAGTATTTCTTTGTAGGACAGAACGATAAATTGAATGGGATAGAGAAACTGATCAAATTCTCTAACGATTTTCAGAATAACGAATCTTCTTCACAGTCATCATTGTTTGGCGGCACCATTGCAGATATGATCCAGGAACCTACTTTACCGGTTGCCGCAGAATGGAGTTTGATCGACAGGCTGAAATACGAAAAAGACGCCATAGGAATCTTTTTAAGCGGCCATCCGCTGGATAATTATAAAGTTGAATTAAAAGAGTTCTGCCAGCATTCTGTGCGGCACCTCTCCCTGGTGAATAAGATCAGAATGGGCGATACCAATGAAGAAGTGCTTGCAGAGTTCTCCTCTATAAAGAACAGGGAGCTGGTTGTAGGAGGGCTGGTTGTCCTTTCTGCGCAGCGCATGACAAAAACAGGAAAACCGTTTGGGACTATTGTCTTTGAGGATTATAATGATAGCTGTGAGCTGGCTTTATTTGGAGACGATTTTGTGAAGTTCAAGCAATACATGGCCGATGGATACTTTCTGCGGATTCGCGGGCAGGTGGGGGAGCGCTTCCGTAAGGAGGGCGACTGGGAGTTTAAAATCTCCTCTATTGAGCTGTTATCTGAATTAAGGGATAAATATGCAAAAGGAATTAAGCTCCATCTTCCGATCCATGGAATAAATGATAACCTGATTGCGCAGATTTATGCCATAATAGAGGAAAATAAGGTCAATACAGAACAGCAAAAGTGTACACTCAATTTTATTATTCATGATACGGAAAAAAGTATTAATCTGGAATTACCGTCCAAATCATTAAAAGTTAATCCGAATAATGATTTTCTTGATCAGCTAACTGCATTAAATACAGTTAATTATGAAATCTGTAAATAATGTTTTGGGCATGCGATCAGTTAATCGACATATCGTAAAGCATAGATATAAGTTGAACTAATGTCATTTTGACATTCAAAAAATTGATGGCATTACAATTGATTATATCTTTGTATATAAATAAATAGATAATTATGGCTTTAGAAATCACAGATGCCAACTTCGAGGAAGTTGTGTTGAAATCAGATAAACCCGTTTTAGTAGACTTTTGGGCAGAATGGTGTGGTCCATGTCGCATGGTAGGTCCTGTAGTAGATGAAATATCAAAAGAATACGAAGGAAAAGCGATAGTAGGGAAAGTGAATGTAGATAACAACCCACAGATCGCTACTCAGTTCGGTATTCGTAATATTCCTGCTTTATTATATTTTAAAAATGGAGAAGTAGTTGATAAGCAAGTTGGTGCTGTTCCTAAATCTGTATTAGCAGGTAAACTGGATAAGCAATTAGAACCAGTTGCATAAGCAATTCTAATTAATATACACGAGCAAAATGAGCTGCCTTCATTCATGGAGACAGCTTTTTTTATGTCCTGATTTTAAATTCAGATTATCAGGAATTGACCAGTAAATAATACCTGCCCATTACATCATCACCTGTCATTTCAAATTTCCAGCCCTGAGATTTGTAAAATGTTACTGCACTTTTATTTTTAACCAGGCATTTTAGCCTTACTGGCTGATGAAGCATGACAACAGCTGCGTTTAAGAGTGCTTTTCCTATTCCTTTTTTATGATAATGTGCATCCACATATAAATGATGGATAAAACTTTCTTGCGGGTAAAAGGCAATAAAGCCCGCCAGTATAGATTGATCTTCGGCAACAAGGATTTGCTCACCGGCAGTGGCTGCATCGAAATCTTCCAATGTATAGGAAGAGATATCTACCCAATTAAACGTTGCTATACGTCCATTAAGATAGATCTTTTGCATCACCTTACGATCTTCTTCTTTAAAGGGCCTGATGTTCATAAAATAGCTTTAATGGCAAGTAATTGATCTTATTCCTGCCTGGTTTCTATCTTCAGGATGTAATCACTCCAAAAACAAAACAGCGTCATCAAAATTAAAATACCAATTTGAAGGTTACTCACTGGTGCGGGCTGCTGTTTAGTCATATTGAATATACCGGTTCTGGCTGCTATGGCGATAACAACGGCAATGACGAACAGCCATTTGAAATTAGCCGTGCTTGTGGCCAGCCTGGTTACAGCTAGCGGTGTCAGCATAAACGCACGCAGCGTATTTACAATCAGTACCAGGAACAGGATGCATAACAATAGATATTTTAAAAACGTTATCAATATAATCGGTTGCTCCTGAATAGTTTTGCCTAACAGATAACCTGAAGTAACTATAGCGCTAAGAAACAAAAGCAGGTAAAGTATAACAATAACTCTTAAGGTTATCCGGTGTTTAACAGGTTGGTTCATTATAGGGGCAAGTTATATTTCTTTTGTTAAATTTACAAAATGGAGTCTTTTACAGATCAGTCTAGCGGGCAACCGGTCAGTAACCTGGAGTTATTGGCCAGGCACGTAGTGGAAGGTTTTATCACTGGCTTACACAAGAGTCCGTTTCATGGGTTTTCAGTAGAATTTGCGGAGCATAGGGCATACAATGCAGGCGACAATGTAAGGAACATCGACTGGAAGTTATTTGGGCGAACAGAGAAATTATATACCAAAAGATATGAAGAAGAAACAAATCTGCGCTGTCAGTTTGTAATTGATACCTCTTCGTCGATGTACTTTCCTCAGGGAGAAAAGGAGAATAAACTCAGCTTTTCTGTGCAATCGGTAGCCGCACTGATCTACCTGCTGAAAAGACAAAGAGATGCTTTCGGACTGAGCTTATTTAATGATGAAATTAAACTGAGCACGCCTGCAAGGTCAACAACGGTGCACCAGCAATTCCTGTTGTCCCGTTTGCAGGAAGTATTAGCTGCCCCTTCGCTTCATGCGGGGACTAACCTGAAACGGTCGCTGCACCAGATTGCCGAATCTATCCATAAACGCTCTTTGGTAATTGTCTTTAGCGATCTGCTGACCACTATTTATGATGAAACGCAGCAGGCTGCATTATTTTCTGCCCTACAGCATTTAAAATTTAACAAACATGAAGTGATTATCTTCAGCGTAAGTGACCATGCGAAAGAAGTAGAATTTAATTTTGAAAACAGGCCTTATGAATTTGTTGATATGGAAACGGGAGAAACTGTAAAAGCGAATGCTTCCACAGTGAAAGAGGTTTATTTAACTGCTTATCAGGCCTACCGGAAAATGATCGCCCTGAAATGCGCGCAATATAAAATAGATTTGATTGAGGCAGATATAGCCGAAGGATATTCAGCAATTTTATCAGCCTATCTGATCAAAAGGCAAAAAATGAATTAAGGTCTTTTGTTTTCCCTGTATTTGCTTAATAATTCTCTTTTAAATGTTTCCTGGGCACGGTAATATTTACCTACCGTTTTGATAGGAAGGCTATTTTTAAGCTTGGTATAATACTTACGTTCAATATTAAGGTCTCTTTGTTTGAAGTCAAGTTCATTGGTAATTAGGGTTTGTACTTCAGTATCCGAAAGGTTATCAATTTCATTGATCTTTCTAAAACTGATCATTTTCTCCCTGCGTTCCTGGCGTAATTCAGCCTGTTCACGTTGCCATGCTGTGTATATGGGCCAGAAAATCCTCGCTTCTTCTGGAGTAAGCTCTAACTTTTCTTTTAAATAAGAAACTTTGTAGGCATTGATCTCATTCATCCTACCACCATTATCAGGTCGCTGTGCAGCAACTAAAAAGGGTAAGAAAAGTAAAAAAACGGCGGCAAGTATGTTTTTCATGGTGAATTAATTATAATGCAGAAGACAGGTCACTTTGAGAATAATTGTTTAGAATGTAAGTCTCCAGATCGGTATTCGTTGTATTAGTACTTTGGGCATCTACATTGGTGCCCTGGATATTATCGATGATATCCTGTTCATCTATATCATATAACATTTGCTCATTAGCAACCTCTGTATTCATAGATTCCCTTTGGTGATTGATATACAATCCAAATGTGCTCACTAAAACAAAACATGCTGCAGAAGCATATTTTAGCAAACCTGAATGCCATAAACGGACTATTTTAGAACTTTTTTTTCCAGAAATATTGTGTCCTGTTGTTTTTTCCAGAATTCTGGAGGATAACGTTTCAAAATAAAGATCAGGAGTAGTATACCCGTCAGCTTTAGGTAGAGAGAAAGTGATAGCTTCATCAGCTTCCTCATCGTCTATATCACTTGCAATTGCTTTAGCAAAGCGCGACTGTGCATCGCTGAAATATGAAGAAGGGACGGTAAATCCGGACGCAGGAATAGCGTCTTTCAACTCCTCGAAATAAACCGAGCTGTTAATTAAATCAGGTAACGAGTTGAAATATTGTTCCGGAATAAGGAATGGGTTTTGTATAGGCAGACTGGCCAGGTAAGGGGCTTCTGCTTTCCATTCGTTGTTTTCTGCATCAGTTTTCATCTATCAATAATTTAAGCTAGTCGGGCAAATTCAGACAGGGGAAAATTCCCTGTGGTTTTTCAGTTATATGGATGTATAAAAACGCAAAAGGTTTAAAAGGAAATGTCATCATTTAGCATAAAAACTTCAATTTTTTTTACGGCAATATGAAATGATGCTTTTAATGCCCCAACCGATGTACCGAGTATGTCAGAAATCTCTTCATACTTCAGATCGTCATAATATTTCATGTTAAATATCAGGCGCTGTTTCTCCGGCAGGGTAAGTAGTGCCTGCTGTAATTTCATCTGAATCTTATCACCGTTGAAATAAGAGGCGGCTACCAAACTTTCAGAGAGTTCTTCAGAAACTTCATCCAGCGGTGTATTGTTCTGCTGTTTCTTTTTATTCAGAAAGGTAATACTTTCGTTGGTGGCGATGCGGTAGATCCAGGTATACAGCTTAGAATCGCTGCGGAATTTGGCCAGGTTTTTCCATACTTTGATAAAAACCTCCTGTACCAGGTCGTCTGCATCATCATGGTCTATTACCAGTCTGCGTACATGCCAGTAGATCTTTTCCTGATATTTTGTGATAAGCAGGTTAAAGGCTTCATTACGTGTCTTCTCAATTGAGAATTTTGCTAATATTTCTTCGTCTTCAACCTGCTTCATCAACTATTTTTTTCTTTTTATTACTTTTTGAGCTGCCTCAACGATGTTGATGGTATCCAGCCCGTATTTGGTCATTAATTCATCTGGAGTTCCACTTTCTCCAAAACTGTCGTTTACTGCAACGAATTCTTGTGGAGAAGGCAATTCTGTAGTTAACAAACGAGCTACACTTTCACCCAATCCGCCAAATTTGTTGTGCTCTTCGCAAGTCACTACACATCCGGTTTTTTTCAACGATTTAAGGATCGCCTCTTCATCTAACGGTTTAATGGTGTGAATGTTTATAATTTCTGCATCAATACCCAGTGCCGCCAGTTGTTCGCCTGCTTCAATAGCTTTCCAAACCATGTGTCCTGTAGCAATGATCGTTACATCAGTACCTTCATTTACCATCCATGCTTTACCGATCTCAAACTTTTGATCAGGATCTGTAAATACCGGAATACTTGGTCTTCCGAAGCGAAGATAAACAGGACCTTCGTATTCTGCAATAGCTAAGGTTGCTGCTTTAGTCTGATTGTAATCACAAGGGTTGATCACTACCATACCAGGAAGCATTTTCATCAGGCCTATATCTTCCAGGATCTGATGGGTAGCACCATCTTCACCCAAAGTTAAACCTGCGTGTGAAGCACAAATTTTTACGTTTTTGTAAGAGTAAGCAACAGATTGTCTGATCTGGTCATAAACCCGTCCCGTAGAAAAGTTCGCAAATGTACCTGTGAAAGGGATTTTACCTCCAATGGTCATGCCTGCTGCTATACCGATCATGTTCGCTTCAGCAATTCCTATCTGCACAAATCTGTCAGGAAATTCGTTTGCAAAAGCATCCATCTTCATTGATCCTTTCAAATCTGCTGTTAATGCGATGATGTTAGGATTTTTCTGACCTGCCTCATGTAAGCCAACGCCAAAACCAGAACGTGTATCTTTCTTTTCTGTATATGTATATTTTTTCATTATTGAGCTATTTTTTGAATGGTGATTTTGTATCACCTGTTATTGTCATTTTAATGGACCTGTTAACGGGAAGCGATTAGTAATCTCCTAATGTTTCTTTGTTCTGTGCCAATGCTGAAGCCAATTGCTCATCATTTGGCGCAGTACCGTGCCATTTGTGTGAACCTACCATGAAATCAACACCGTTACCCATTTGAGTGCTCATTAAATTCAAAATAGGTCTTCCTTTACCTGTTAACGATTTAGCATACTCCAAAGATTTCACGATTTCTCCCATGTCATTTCCGCTGGAAGTGATCACATGCCATCCAAAAGCTTCAAACTTAGCCTGAAGGCTCTCTAATGATAATACTTTTTCTGTAGGGCCATCAATTTGCTGTCCGTTATAATCAATGGTAGAAATCAGGTTATCCACTTTATTGAACGGGGCAAACATGATAGCTTCCCAGTTTTGACCTTCCTGTAATTCCCCGTCACCGTGTAAAGTGAATACCAAAGAATGGTCTTTGTTTAGTTTTTTAGTTAATGCCGCACCAATGGCAACAGACATACCCTGACCTAAAGATCCTGAAGCGATCCTGATACCAGGCAATCCTTCATGTGTAGTAGGGTGTCCCTGAACCCTTGAATTTAATTTTCTGAAAGTAGCAAGTTCACTTACTTCGAAATAACCAGATCTGGCTAAAACGCTATAAAAAACAGGAGAAATGTGGCCGTTAGAAAGGAAAAACAAATCTTCTCCTATACCATCCATCTTGAAATCTGTGGAATGGTGCATGGTTTCAAAGTAAAGTGCTGTCATGAATTCCGCACAGCCCAGCGATCCACCAGGGTGTCCTGACTGGCAGCCGTGTACCATTCTAACAATATCTCTTCTTACCTGAGAAACAATGTCCTCTAATTCATTGATTGTATGTTTCATTCGTATAAATTGTTTTTTACCGTTTTATATTCATGGCCCTGCAGGCCCGTTAATGTGATTACGCTTGCATTTGCTTAAAGCAGATTAGAAATCAGGAAACTTAAACATTTTCCTGATTTGGATTGCTGACCAATTATGCTGGCAAATATAGTTTATTCTGTCACTTATCGCTTACAATTAGGCCTTTAAAGGCTCTTTTAATGCTGATTGTTTGTCATTTTTCTAAAAGTTCCAGCACTTGTGCAGTTGAGTTTTTAGTGTCAACTTTTTTAATGA
This sequence comes from Pedobacter sp. L105, assembly GCF_009765875.1. Taxonomy (GTDB): domain Bacteria; phylum Bacteroidota; class Bacteroidia; order Sphingobacteriales; family Sphingobacteriaceae; genus Pedobacter. Next base: position 792,117 of record NZ_LMUP01000004.1, on the reverse strand, counting down.
TATGACTAAGGCCCCCATCTTCATCAATGATAAACGTAGTACGGTTGATGCCCATATATTTTTTGCCATACATGTTCTTCTCTGCCCAAACACCATAAGCTTCTACAATTTTATGATCTGTATCTGCCAGCAGGGTAAAAGGAAGACTATGTTTGGCAGCAAATTTCTGATGTGATTTCTCATCATCCACACTTACGCCTAAAACAACAATTCCTTTGGCCAGTAATCCCTGGTAATTATCCCTGAAATCACAGGCTTCAGCAGTACAGCCCGGGGTGTCATCCTTGGGATAAAAATACAAGACTACTTTTTTACCTTTAAACTGATCCAGGCTTACAGTTTTTCCGTCCTGGTCTAATCCTGTAAATTCAGGTGCCTGCTGACCTTCTTTTAATTCACTCATATGCTTATTTATAAAAAGTAATGGAATACGTTCTAACGTTCTCTTTCATGTCCTCTACTACCAGCTTCAGCTGATGTTTCCCGGTAGCAGTACGTTCATCAAAAGAGTGCCATAATGTGGATGTTTTGGTATCAAATTCCATCAATACCCAGTTGCCGTCTATATAACCGTTAAAACTTTTGATTCCTGAAAGGTTATCGTGGAGCTTAAACATCATTTTTGCGATGCCAGCCATATTCTTGCCCGAAGCTATGTTTAGCGGGGTGATGCTTGGTGCAACAGTATCTACAGCAATGTAGAAACTGCCAAAATTCCTTGGTGATGCTTTGATATAACCGTCATCCACAATTCCTCCCTGGCTCGATCCGCCGGCGCTTACAATCACAGCTTTCCCAGTTAAGCTACCCAGGCTGGCGTCTGGTTTAATCCAGAGATCAAAGCCTTTATGCAGTGGTGTCAGGTTGTTATGGATTTGATAAATGGAGGAGTAGGCTCCTCTGGCTGGTTTAGGCTTAACTTTATAAATCAAATTCAGGTCATTGTATAAAGTTCCTTTCGGTACCACAACTTTAACCCCATCTGCAGCAAATGTATTGTCTTTGTTATAAGAAAAAGGAACACCTGCGGGCTGATCTGGTGTAACAGGAGTTTTGCCATCTGAGTGCACTGTAAAAGACAAAGTACTTTTATTTCCCCTGGCATCCGTTACAATGTAATTTAGGGTATGTACCTGCTGGTCGTCAAATTCTATCCTGCCATTGTTAACCAGGTTGCTGTAGATCTGTAAAGGATTGCCCGGATCCACAAAACTCTTCTGGATACTGATCCTGGAGTTTTTAAATGTCGGATAATCAATATGGGAGTTTACGGCAATACTGTTTTCAAAGGCGAACCTTTCCAGCGAAGAAGTATATATCGTTTTCGTATCTGCTGCCAGTTCGATAGAATAAATACCTATGATTCCTGAATGGCCATTGTGCCTGTCTGTGGTGATTATTCCGAACCCAACTTCTCCACTCACGTTAATCACGCCCGGATGCATCAGGTGAAACTTGCCGGCAGCACCGGCAACCTGAAAGTATTGTTTTGGCGTGTATTCATTAAAAGGTTTTTTATTCAGCTTATAGACATATAAGGAATAAATAATCGGTGGTATATCATCTGGCACCTGGATGCCGAATAACTGCGGATTGATGGTGTTTTCTGTTTTCGTATCCCTGATCTCAAAATGCAGGTGCGGGCCACCGGAACTTCCCCTGTTTCCCGAATAGGCAATGATATCACCTTTATGTACGGGAAAAGCATCGGCTGCAGGAAATTCATCCAGTTCAAAGGTCTTCTTCTCGTATTGCAGGGCTTTCACTGCTGCGGCTATTTTTGGCGCAAAGCGCGATATATGGCCGTATACAGAAGTAAACCCATTAGGATGATTGAGATAAATGGCCTGTCCGAAACCACTGTTCTGTACCCTTAACCTGGATACATATCCATCGGCAGTGGCGTAAACAGGATAACCTTCCCGCTGATTGGTACGGAAGTCCATACCTGAATGGAAGTGGTTAGGCCTTAGTTCGCCAAAAGATCCTGCAAGGGCAGGAGGTTCAATATCCAGCGGTTGACGGAAATCTACAAGCGGATACTTGTTGCCACTAAAAATTTGCTGCGCTTCGCAGCTGAGAGTAAATGCGCTAAATAGAAAAAGGAAAATACCTGCTTTAATCATTCAGCTTATTTTATATCAAAATTTAGAAATTGTTCGGTACCTATCCAGGCTTCCAGTTTATCTCCCTGGTGCACCTGTCCAACACCTTCGGGTGTTCCCGTAAAAATAAGATCGCCTTTTTTTAGGGTAATATATTGTGAAACGAAAGCGATGATCTGCTCAAAAGAGTAAATGACATTTTTTGTGTTTCCATTCTGGCGGGTTTCATTATTGATTTTCAGTTCAAACTCAAGGTCTTTCAGGTCGGGGATCTGCGCTTTAGGAATAAAATGACTGATGGCTGCGGAATGGTCAAAAGCCTTTGCCAGCTCCCAGGGCAGGCCTTTTGCCTTTTGCACGTCCTGAATGTCACGGGCAGTAAAATCTATACCCAGGCCAATTTCATCATAATAATTGGCGGCGAATTTTTCGGCAATGTGTTTTCCTTCTTTACATACTTTAAGCACTACTTCCAGTTCATAATGGATGTTTGATGAAAATTCGGGAATATAGAATGGCTTATTGTCTTTAAGGACAGCGGTGTCTGGTTTTAAAAATATAACAGGGCTGGAAGGCAGTGGATTATTTAATTCTTTAGCGTGTGCTGCATAGTTGCGGCCAATGGCAATTATCTTCATTATGTAAGTTCGTTTTATCCTCTCATGCAGGCGCATGATGCGTAAAAGTAACTTTATATCTATTAAAAAAGGAAGGAATAATGAAAATTATAGCACAGAAATACGTTTTACCACGGTTTCTGAACCGGCAACAAAACGCAGAAAATAAATACCACTGTTCAGGCGGTTCGGGATAGTAAAGGTTTTGGTTTGTTCCCCGGCAGATAAGCGTTCATTAGAAAGCGTAACCACTTCGTTCCCCAATAAATCCATTATTTTAATAGAAATAACAGATTCGCGTTCCAGGCGTAAAATCAGGTTGATCTGATCGTCAACAGGATTAGGATAAACCCTAAGCACGGAAAGGATCTTGTCGGCCTTGCCACTGATTTTATTATGGGAAACTAAACTGTTGTAAGGGGTTAAAGCACCACCGGGAGTATAACTTGGTCTGTAAGAAGGTACATCGCCCTTAATCTGAGGGGTCTTGACAATCCTTTTATATTTCGAGCTATTGTTGATGCTGTCAGAACGCTGGGCAAAAACTGGGGCACTGCATAACATACTGATGCATAATATGCAAATTAAGTATAGGAGTGAGACCGTTTTAGTTTTTGTATTCATCTATCTGTCCGTAAAAGTAGAAATAATTCCACAGAAAAATTAAAGATTTTGAAGTATAAACAATATTTAACACAATTTAACAGTTGTAAATGTTTAATCTATGTGATAAATCTTGACATCAATCAAACTTATTTGTTGTGAGTCCGTTTAATTGAAATTATATATAAAATATTTTAAAATTGTCTGAACATAAAGATCTGAACAAACTTTCGGCAGCTGGTCTGCTGATTAGTTTGGGAATTGTATACGGTGACATAGGGACTTCTCCATTATATACCCTAAGAGCGATATTTAATACAGTGAGCGAAGGTGGTCAAACCATTAATCCGATGATGGTGCTGGGTGCGTTATCCTGTATTATCTGGACACTTACTTTACAAACAACGATTAAATATGTAGTGATCACATTGCGTGCAGACAATAAGGGAGAGGGTGGAATATTTTCGCTGTACTCGTTGGTCCGTAAAAAGGCAAAGTGGCTGGTGATCCCCGCTGTGATTGGCGGCTGCGCAATGCTGGCCGATGGTATCATTACTCCCAGTATCACCGTTACAACGGCCATTGAAGGGCTTCAGGTAAAGTTTACGCACATGAGGGTTATTCCAATCGTACTGCTTATTATTACGCTATTGTTCGTAATCCAGCAGTTTGGTACCAGCCTGGTTGGTAAATTATTCGGGCCGATCATGCTGTTATGGTTTGCCACGCTGGGTATATTGGGAATGGCCTATGTGGTACAGGACCTGAGTATTCTAAAGGCGCTTAACCCTTATTATGCTGCACATCTGATTATCACAAATCCCATGGCACTGGTGATCCTTGGCGGCGTATTTTTATGTACTACCGGGGCCGAAGCTTTATACTCAGATCTTGGACATTGCGGAAGGAATAATATCCGGGTAAGCTGGGTTTTTGTAAAAGCTACGCTGATCCTCAATTATCTTGGGCAGGGGGTATGGCTATTGCAGCACCCGCATTATGATCTTCGTCTTAATCCATTTTTCCAGATCGTACCGGAGCCCTACCTGCTTTTTATGGTCGCCTTGTCTACCATCGCCGCGATCATTGCCAGTCAGGCTATGATCAGCGGTTCATTTACCCTGATCTCGGAAGCTGTAAGGCTTAATCTATGGCCCAAAGTGAGAATTAATTACCCCAGTAACGAAAGAGGGCAGATTTATGTACCTTCAATTAACTGGTTATTGTGCGCAGGCTGTTTGTTAATTGTGCTCATTTTTAAAAGATCTGTAAATATGGAGGGGGCATACGGCCTGGCCATCAACATGACATTTTTAGCCACTACCATCTTGGTGGCCGCCTATATGATCTCCAAAAAGGTTCCCCGTTATGCAATCATCATATTTGTAGCGGTTTACGGCGCAATTGAATTTACCTTCCTGGTTGGTAATATGACTAAATTTTTTCATGGCGGGTTTGTAACGGTCATGATTGGTGCAGTATTGTTTTCTGTGATGTGGGGATGGTATGTGGCCAGAAGGATAAAAAGCAGGTTTGTTAAATATGTGGAGGTTGAAGATTATTTTGAAATCATCAGCGAACTCAGCGAGGATGAATCTGTTGCTAAATACTCCTCACAACTGGTTTACATGACCAATGCCAATTTTAAAACAGAAATAGAATCCAAGATCATCTATTCTATCCTTCAAAAAGAACCCAAGCGGGCAGATATCTATTGGCTGGTGCATGTTGATGTGGTGGATGAACCTTTTACACAGGATTACAAGGTCACCTTCTTAATTCCCGGAAAGCTGGTCAGGATAGACTTTAAATTAGGCTTCAGGGTAGAGCAGCGGGTAAACTTGTTATACCGGAAGGTGATTGAAGAACTGGTGAAAAATGGGGAAGTAGATATTATCAGTAAATATACATCGCTGCATAAACATAAAATTGCGGGCGACTTCAGATTCATCCTGCTGGAAAAACACCTGTCTAAATTCTCTAAACTGAGTGTTTACGAACGGAGTGTAATGTGGTGGTATTACTTTGTGCTAAAGAAATTAAGTCTGTCAGAAGAGAAAAGCTTTGGCCTGGATTCCAGTTATGTTGAAATAGAAAAAGTGCCTCTTATTTTCGTATCTGCGGAAGATATTATACTCAACCGTTTACCCGCCTAATCATGAAATTCAGAAATAAAATATATATAAAACAAATCTACAGCCTATGAAAAATGTTGCCCTCTCTCTATTATTGACCTGTGCCAGTGTAGTCACTTATGCACAGCAAACCCCTGCAGCTAAAAAAGACACCAGCAAAGCCGATACCGCCAAACGATGGACCATTCACGGGGAAAATACTTTCCTGATCAATCAAAGCTCCTTTTCCAACTGGGCAGCAGGCGGTGTAAATTCTGTAGCGGGGAATATTGTTTTGAATTATGATTTCAATTATAAAAAGGACAAATGGAGCTGGGATAACAAAGCCATCTTTGGTTATGGCTTAAGTAAGCAAGCGGACGTGGGTACCCGTAAAAATGACGACAGGCTCATATTGAATAGTTTACTGGGTTATCAGGCAGCACCACACTGGTTATATACTTTTTATGCCAACTTTCAAACCCAGTTTACAAAAGGCTGGCAATATAACGGTGATGCAAGAACGCTGATCTCAGATTTCCTTGCGCCTGCGTATCTTACTTTAGGGCCTGGTTTTGCGTATAAAAAATCGGACAACTTCAGGGTCAATTTCTCTCCCGTTGCTTCCCGCTTAATCATCGTCCGTAACGATTCTTTGTCTAATGCCGGCGCGTTTGGTGTCGACCCTGGACAAAAATTACATTATGAATTTGGTGCTTCGTTAGATGCTTACTATAAATTCAACATTATGCAAAACATCAGCTTAGAAAATATTTTGAAACTCTATTCAAACTATCTGGATAAGCCACAAAACGTTTATACCGATTATACCGCTAACCTATTTATGAAGGTGAATAAATTTGTAACGGTGAATGCAGGAGTAGAGATGATCTATGATGATAAAACGAATATACCTGTAGTAGATAATACGGGTACAGTAACTGGCAACAAGAAAGCTTTACAGGTAAAACAGATCTTTGGCGCTGGCTTAACCTATAAATTCTAGCCGGACGAATAAAAAGAAAAGCGGGTATAAGATCACTGACCCTATACCCGCTTTTCTTTTACCATAAACTCTTTTTATGCCAGGTTATTCTTTGGATTCAGTTTACTGTGATGGTAACCATACATAAAGTAAACCACCAGGCCAATAACCAGCCAGATGCCAAATCCTATCCAGTTGGAGATACCGAGTTCACACATCATATACAGGCAACTTAATAAGCCTAATACAGGAATAAGGGATAAGTTCTTGGTGATGCAGTAATAGGTGATCATCACACAGAGGATAAAAAAGATCCACATCGGGATCTTATGTTTAAACAAACTCCACCCGCTTTCAAACTTTTTATCGGCACTTACCTTGCTTTTTTCTACAAAACTTTGGTATTGTTCGGGAGTTAACCCGTTTAAATAAGCTTCAGCGTCAATATTCCTGGCAATCAGCTCAGGTTTATTCTGTTCTTGTTTAATCTGGTCCTGCACATTGTCCAGTTCGTTTTTGTCCAGCAGCGTAATAAAGCTGATGGGCTCCTGAACTTTGGCTTTGTTGGTTAGAAATTCCGTGGTTTCAACTTTATAAGTGGTAAATCCGGCGATGATCATTCCTGCAAATACCACTGGTATAATGTACTTTGAATTGGCATAAGGGATTTTGAACTTCCGCTGAATGTTGGGCTTGTTCTGTAAAACCAGTACACCTGCGCAAACCAGTACAAAGGCAAACAGTGTTCCTATAGAACAAAGGTCTGTAACGATGGTCAGGTTCATAAATAAAGACGGAACTGCAACCACAAAACCCACAACGATAGTCGCAAAAGATGGTGTTTTGTAAACAGGATGGATCTTAGAGAATTTTTTTGGCAGTAAACCATCACGGCTCATGCTCATCCATATCCTTGGTTGCCCCATTTGAAAAACCAGCAGTACACTGGCCATGGCAAAAACTGCGCTGACAGCAATGATGCCGCTCATCATTTTAAGGTTCACCTGGTCAAATACAAACGATAGCGGGTCACCAACAGCCAGGTGGTCATATCTTACCATTCCTGTTAATACCAGTGCAATGGCCACATAGAGAATGGTACAGATAATAATAGCCCACATCATTCCTCTTGGCAGGTCCCTTTGCGGATTTTTACACTCTTCGGCAGTGGTAGATATCGCATCAAAGCCAATATAGGCAAAGAATACAGCCGAAACACCTTTCATGATTCCAGAAACGCCATTGGGTGCAAATGGGTGCCAGTTTTTTGTGTCTATATAAAAAACGCCGACAGAAAGTACCAGTAAAATTACTACCAGTTTAACGATCACCATCGCATTACTTGCATTTTTTGATTCTTTCATTCCCCTGTATACCAGCCAGGTGATCAGGGTAATAATTCCCAGTGCAGGCAGATCTGCCACGATATGAAAATTCCCGATCTTTGGTGCTGTTATCCAGGCATTATTACTAATCCGGATGGCTTCATCAAGATTTGCGTAGTTTTTTCCGGCATTTACCAGTGCTTCAGCATGCTGATGGCCGTTATAGGCCGTCAGGTAATCCATCGTCATCCAGTCGGGCAGGTTGATACCATTGATCCCCAGTGCGGGTATGTGGATGGAGGAGAGTAGTCCGGTGAAATAGTCCGACCAGGAGATAGCCACAGTGATATTACCTACAGCGTATTCCATGATGAGCGACCAGCCAATGATCCAGGCTACCAGCTCCCCGAAGGCTACATAAGAATAGGTATAAGCACTGCCTGAAACAGGAACCATAGAGGCAAACTCTGCATAAGCAAATGCAGCAAAACTACAGGCTATCGCTGTAAAAATAAACAGGAATATTACCGCCGGCCCACCATCTGCACTTGCTTTTCCTATGGTGCTGAAAATACCTGCGCCAATGATTGCTGCAATTCCGAAAGCAGTAAGGTCCCTTACGCCAAGCGTTTTGCTCAGTGCCGAATCATGGTCTCCATAGCCCTTTTCTGCATCTTCTAATATTTTAGTGATGGACTTTTTCCGGAAGAGATTTTCAAGCATTTTTGATTAATTGGTTAGTTTTTTTGTTGAAATTATAAATTATAAGCAAACTAATCTAATTTATTCAATTCGTTTTTAACAAATAAGGCTAATTCTTTAATATAACTGCTGCTAAAATCAAATTTAATACCTGCAGTTTCGTAGATCTCATTCATTGGTTTAGTATAACCCAATGATAAGGCATCAAGATACTGCTGAATCGCTTTTTCAGGGTTTTCTTTATAGTTTTTCCAGATGGCAATAGCACCTAACTGGGCAATGCCATATTCAATATAATAAAAAGGCAATTCAAATACATGCAACTGTTTTTGCCATAGGTTTCCGAACTCATTTTCCAAACCATCCCAATTGGCAAAACCCGCACCGAATGTGCTGTAAATTTGTTTAAATGCTTCTTCCCTGTCGGCCGCATTATGCGAAGGGTTGGTATAGATCCAATGCTGGAACTGATCAATTACTGCTACCCATGGCAGTGTTTTCAGTACATCGATCAACTGTTCTTTTTTAGCCCTTACCAGATCTTCTGCGTTATCGAAATAAATATGCCATTGGTCCATAGAGATCAGTTCCATACTCATGGAAGCTAATTCTGCTACTTCAGAAGGGCAGTGTTTAAAATCATTCAATTCCAGGTTCGCAGTTAAAAAAGTATGTACTGCGTGGCCGCCTTCATGAACCATTGTGGTCAGATCTCTCATTGAACCTGCAGAGTTCATGAAAATAAAAGGGGCACCGGTTTCTGCCAGGGGATAGTTATATCCTCCCGGAGCTTTTCCTTTTCTGCTTTCTACATCAAACAGATTGTTTGCTTTCATGATAGACAGCATCTGACCTAATTTAGGATCGATGGCATTAAAAGCAGCGATACTTTTTTCTATCAGCTCTTCTCCGTTATGAAATGGTTTTAAAGCCGGTTTGCCGGAAATATCTACTTCAGTATCCCATGGTTTTAACACTTCCAGTCCCAGGGCCTCTGCCCTTTTTGCAGCCTGCTCTTTTAAAATAGGAACAATCTCGTTTTCTATCGCTTCATGGAAATCGTAACAATCTTTAACATCATAATCAAATCTTCCCAATGCCTGGAACATATAGTCCCTGTAGTTTTCAAAACCAGCATTCAGTGCTACCTGATGACGCATTTTTACCAGTTCGTCAAAGATGATGTTCAGGTTGTCCTTATCTACCAGACGTCGCTGCTGGATAGTTTCCCATGCCTGCTGACGAACCTGGCGGTTTACATCCTTAATGAAATTTGATGCTTGTACCAGCGTATATTCCTGTCCGTTGATCGTCACACTCATGGCACCGCTTGCTGCCTGGTATTTTTGTTGTGTAACCTGGATCTTAGTGAACAACTCTACATTTTCCTCTCTGTATATTTCAAGGGCTTTTTTTACTGCCCTTAAATAAACAAAATATTTATCCTTATCCAGTTCATCAATAAAAGGGCTTTCTACGAATTTTTTATTGAGCAGGTTCCCTACAGGGGAGATCTTCGGTTCTATTTCTGTGGCAAAATACTGGAAGCTGCTTACCAGCTCTTCATTGGCAGTGTCACAGCTCATTTTAATATATCTCCAGGCAAAATCTTCTTCAAGCGCTGCTTCCAGTTCACTTTTGTCCTTCAACCAGTGCTCCAGCTCAGTTACATCATTAATTGTTCTGTTCAGCAGTTCATCCAATATTGGAGAAAGGGTGTCCCATTTAATCTCTAATTCCTGAGGAATATAAGTTCTTGTTTTTTTTGGTATAATCAGGTCGATCATTTCGTTTAAAATTTAAAATAGGTTCTTAAAAAAATATCCACCAAAAAGCAAACGGCAAAAATAACCGATGCAAATCCATTGGTAGTGGCAAAGGCCCTGTTCACTTTACTGATATCATTGGGTTTTACCAGCAGGTGCTGGTAGATCAGCATGGAGCAAAAGAAAGCTACCCCTACAAAATAAGCCCAGCTAAAGGGAATATAAAGGATAGGCAGAAACACGCTAACTGCCGAAAAGAAATGTAATACTTCAGAAAGGCGCAGTGCATTTTTCCTTCCTATTGCAGAAGGTATAGAATGCAGCTTCTCCTCTTTGTCAAAGTCTTCATCCTGCAGGGCATAAATAATATCGAAGCCGCTTACCCAGAACAATACGGTCAGGGAATAAAATATGGGTACAATATTAAAATGTCCGGTTACGGCAATGTAAGCACCTATCGGGGCAAGGGATAAGCCCAGGCCTAGCACCATATGGCACAAAGCGGTAAATCTTTTGGTGTAACTGTAAAAGAGGACCACAAAGAGCGCTACAGGTGAAAGATAAAGGCATAACCTGTTGATAAAAGCAGTGGTGATGATAAACAGCACACAATTGATGATCACAAAAAGCAAAGCTTCATTGGCAGAAACCTTTCCGGCCGGGATATCGCGCATATTGGTACGCGGGTTTTTGGCGTCAATATCCCTGTCGAGGTAGCGGTTAAAAGCCATAGCAGAGTTCCTGGCAAATACCATACAGAGTAAAACCAGCAATAAGATAAACCAGTTAAAGGGATGATCTGTAGTGGTTACACCTAAGAAAAAGCCAATCATGGCAAAGGGTAATGCAAATACGGAGTGTGCAAAAAGCACGAGCGAAAAATACTTCTTCATTTTTAAAACGCTTTATAGATCTTCTCTGGGGGTCAGTATAGGCATAGCAAAATCAAGATTGGTCTGCTCTATAAAATGCAGGATCTCGTCTTTTCCTAAACCTTTTTCTCCTGAGGTGGCAAATATTGGAGGGATCTCTTCAAACCATCCTGAAAGTTCTTTTTTGAAGAGGGAAATCGACTGATTTGTTTTGGTAACAGACTGTTTATCTGTTTTGGTAAAGGCCAGGACAAAAGGAATCTGGATCTCTCCCATCCAGCAGCAAAACTCGATATCTATCTTTTGCGGCGGGATACGGCTATCGATCAGGACGAATACACACTGTAAACTCTCTCTTTTGGTGATGTAATTACGGATAAATTTTTCCCAGCTCTCGCGGCTGTTCTTAGAAACTTTGGCATATCCATAACCGGGTAAATCCACAATGTACCATTTTTCGTTAATCAAAAAGTGGTTGATTAACTGTGTTTTTCCTGGTTTCTGGGAGGTTTTTGCTAATCCATGCTGGTTTACCAGCATGTTGATCAGTGATGACTTTCCTACGTTTGAGCGACCGATAAAAGCGTATTCCGGCATGTTCGCAACCGGGAGCGCTGAAATCTTAGTGTTGCTACAAATAAATGTTGCTGATTTTATAATCATTTGACAAAGGTAGAAAATTAGTTTTCAACAATACTTATCTTTGCCGCTTACCATGAACGAAAAAATAACTCCGTACCATTCTGAAAGCCTAACCAAAAAGGAACAAGTGGCCACTATGTTTAATAACATATCGGGCACTTACGACTTTCTGAATCATTTTCTTTCCGCAGGAATAGATATTATATGGCGTAAAAAGGCAATCAGGGAATTATCTGCGTTAAAACCACGTGTGATTCTCGATGTGGCTACCGGCACAGGCGACTTTGCTTTTGAGGCGATTAAGATCCTGCATCCTGAAAAGATTGTCGGTGTAGATATATCGGTAGGCATGCTGGATGTAGCCCGTAAAAAAATAGCAGAACGCAATTTGCAGCATGTATTTAGCGTGCAGACGGGAGATTCTGAAGGATTGCACTTTGAGGATAATCATTTTGATGCGATTACCGTTGCTTTTGGAGTGAGGAATTATGAAAACCTGGAAAAAGGATTGGCAGATATGCTGCGGGTATTAAAACCGGGTGGAAAGATCGTTATCCTTGAATTTTCCAAACCAACAGTTTTTCCGGTAAAACAATCTTATAATTTTTATTTTAAGTACCTTTTACCAGTATTTGGTAAGCTGTTCTCCAAAGATGCCAGGGCCTATACCTATTTAAATGAATCTGTAATCGCTTTCCCTGATGGGAAATCATTCACTCAGTTAATGGATAAGGTAGGTTATCAGCAAGCTAAACACCGGTCGCTGACTTTCGGGATCAGTGCCATTTATACAGGTATTAAAGAGTAGCAGAATTATTTATGAGGATAAAAATAAGCCTGATGGTGATCTTATTGTTAACATTTGCTTCCGCCAGGGCCCAAAACTGGGGCGGTGGGGTAGATGATGAAAATATCCATTTTGGCTTTGCTTTCCAGTCAGTTAGTTCTCTATATAAGGTACAGAAGAAATCTAACTGGAGGGAACGCTTCAGGGACCCTCAAACCAAACAGCCGCTTACAGACTCTTTGTCTTCCTTATATGGTAAATCTTCTTCCGGTTACGGGATAGGTTTTGTGGTGAACGGCAGGATCAGTAACCATGTGGATATCCGCTTAACGCCTACGCTGATCTTCACGAATAATTTAATGGAGTATGATTATACACAGCCGACTGCGGTTGGCATGCCATTTAGCACCACAGAGCAAAAAGTTGCGGCTTCCATGGCAGAGTTTCCTTTAAGCATTAAAATCAAATCAGACAGGAGGAATAACTTCAGGGCCTATATGTTATATGGAGTAAAGTATTCTGCGGATGTGAGCTCTAAGAAAAAAACAGACGATTCTGACCAGGATTATTTATATAAATACCTGAAAAACGATAGGAGTTATTTGTCTTATGAAGCGGGGATTGGGATGGACCTTTATTTTGAATACTTTAAAATGTCTCCAGAAATTAAGTATTCCCATACTTTTAGCAGTATTCTAAATAATAGCGAATCAAATCCCTACAATACCCCGATTGATAAGCTTGGATTACGTCATGTAACATTCAGTTTATTCTTTGAATGATGTGCCACTGTTAAAAAATCATAGCTTTGGCGATATAGCTGATAAAAACATATAACCTATGAAGACTGCATTGATTACAGGAGCAACTTCAGGAATTGGTGAAGCTTGTGCACATTTGTTTGCGCAGCAGGGTTACCGCCTGATACTGGTTGCCAGAAGACAGGATAAACTGGAAAAAATAGCGAAACACTTTGCTGATAAATATGCCGTAGAGATTAAAACTCTGATTGCAGACGTTAGGGATAAAGCAGTTTTATCAACCGTATTGGAAGTTTTGCCCGAAGAATGGAAAGCCGTTGACGTGTTAATCAACAATGCAGGACTGAGCCAGGGTCTTGAGCCTATCGATAAAGGGGATACCGACGACTGGGATACCATGATCGATACCAATGTAAAAGGATTGCTTTATGTAACCAAAATAGTTTCTAACTGGATGATCAAGCATCAAAAAGGACATATTATCAATATTGGCTCTATAGCGGGTAAAGAAGTATATCCTAATGGTAGTGTATATTGTGCGTCAAAACATGCAGTTGATGCACTGAATAAAGGAATGCGTTTGGATTTGCTGCCACACGGAATTAAGGTTACTGCAATTAACCCGGGGATGGTAGAAACAGAATTTTCTGTAGTCCGTTTTAAAGGAGATGAAGAGAAAGCGAAAAAAGTATATGATGGATTTGACCCTTTGCAGGCAATTGATATTGCTGATGCGATCTGGTTTGCAGTAAGCCGTCCCGCTCATGTAAATATCAACGATATGTTAATTATGCCAACCGCGCAGGCTTCTGCAGGTCTGGTCAACAGAAAATAAAAAAATACAACATTATGATTTCAACAACGATTGATCAGGAAATAAAAAAAGCAATGTTAGCTAAAGATCAGGCACAATTAAGAGGCCTGCGTGCAATAAAAGCTGCTTTATTACTGGCCAGGACAGAAAAAGGATCTTCGGAAGAAATGACGGAAGAGACTGAATTGAAGATTCTGCAACGATTGGTTAAACAAAGAAGAGAGTCTGCTGATATCTATAAACAACAAGGCAGGGAAGATCTTTCTGTGATTGAAGATGAAGAGATCGAAGTAATCAGCCGGTTTATGCCGGCACAGTTAGGAAGGGAAGAACTGGAAGGTTTAATTGCTAACCTGATCAAAACATCGGGCGCTACTTCTGCAAAGGATATGGGTAAAGTAATGGGCCTTGCCAATAAAGAGCTGGCGGGAAAAGCAGATGGTAAACTGATCGCTGAAATTGTAAAAAGTCAATTGGCATAAATTGTGTTACTAACTTTTTTTAAAACTTTATTTTTAAAATTAACAGTTTATTTTGTTTAAAATTAACTTTAGCCGTTAACTTAGTAGCTGATCCTTATCATTTATTGGTTTGGAGAGAACCAAAATCAAATAATTATATATACATGAAATACGAGGTAATAGAAGAGGATGGGTTTAATTATATAGAAGCCGGTGCAGGCGAAACCCTGGTATTACTTCATGGTTTGATGGGAGAACTGAGCAACTGGGAACCTGCAATTGATCATTTTAAGCAAAATTACCATGTTTTTGTACCGATCTTACCTATATACGAACTACCCCTGCTAACACTGGGCGTAAAAAGCCTGGCCAAATATGTTCATAAATTTATAAAATTTAAAAAGCTGGGCCAGGTTGTGCTGATTGGTAATTCCCTGGGCGGACATGTTGGTCTGGTGATTACCGCCGGACACCAGGAAAGTGTAAAAGCATTGGTATTAACCGGTAGTTCGGGATTATATGAAAATGCTTTTGGCGGTTCTTTTCCAAGAAGGGAAAGTTATGATTACATTCGTGAGAAGGTTGAATTTACTTTTTATGATCCGGCAATAGCGACAAAAGAACTGGTAGATGAAGTTTACAAATCTGTTAATGATCGTTCAAGAGTAATTCGTATTTTAGCATTAGCAAAATCGGCCATACGACATAACATGGCCAAAGAGCTTTCTAAAATAACGATTCCTGTTTCACTGATCTGGGGTAAACAAGATAAAGTAACACCTCCGGAAGTAGCTGAAGAATTTCATCAGCTGCTGCCCAATTCAGAGTTGAACTGGGTAGATAAATGCGGCCATGCACCGATGATGGAACAGCCGGAAATTTTTAACACCTATCTGAGTACTTTTTTAGATAGAATTTTACTGAAATAATGTTTGCATCTGAACTCATATCCAACGCCATCCACCCTCTGCATAATGCGGATACGGTGCAGACTGCACTGGATAGATTGGCTGAGTTCAAGTTATATCACCTGCCTATTGTTAACGACTCCCAGTTTCTGGGTATCATCAATGAAGATGAATTGCAGCAGGTGAGACATCCGGAGGAAGCAATCGGCAGCCTTTCGTTAACGATTATCAATGCCTTTGTTTACGAAGATGTACACGTTTATGATGTAATCAAGCTGTTTCACCAGCTGCATCTTTCTATTGTGCCCGTACTCGATTATAAAAAAAACTACCTTGGTGTAATTTCTGTACATAACTTACTGGATTATACCTCAGAAATATACGCTGTTAAAGAACCCGGAGGAATTATCGTCCTGGAAATTAACAATAGAAATAACTCTTTGTCACATATGGCACAGATCGTAGAAGCAGACAATGCACAAATACTATCTTCCTATGTACAAACCTTCCAGGATTCTACACGCATAGAAGTAACCCTTAAGATCAATAAAACTGAGCTTTCCGGGATCATATCTTCATTTGAGCGATATGATTATCAGGTTAAAGCTGTTTTTAACAGTACCAGAGCTGATGACGGAACAGAAGACAGATACAATTCATTGATGAATTATTTAAATGTATAAACCCTTCTAATGAAGATTGCAATATACGGCAGAGAATTTAATAACAGTGTTCTACCTTTTGTTCAAGATGTTTTCGATGCCCTGCAGTACGATGGAATAGAAACCCTGGTACATCATGAATACAATACTTTTATCCAGGATAAAGTAAAACTGCCCCCAAATCTTAAAACTTTTTCTAACTCGAAGGAACTTTGCAACAATGCAGATGTACTGATCAGTTTAGGTGGTGATGGCACCTTGCTGGATACACTTGCCCTGGTAAGGGATTCGGGGGTTCCCGTTATCGGAATTAACTTTGGCCGCCTGGGCTTTTTAGCCAGCATCAATAAAAACGAAATCAAAAATGCGATCCAGGCATTGATCAATCATGAGTATACCCTGGATAAAAGAACATTGCTGAATGTAGAATCCAAGCATAATCTTTTCGGCGACGAAAATTTTGCACTCAATGATATCACCATTCACAGACGCGACAATACGGCCATGATGATCATTCATGCCTATATGAATGATGAATTTATCAATTCATACTGGGCCGATGGATTGATCATTGCTACCCCAACCGGATCCACTGCTTATTCCTTAAGCTGCGGGGGACCGATCATTTTTCCCAGTGCGCAGAACTTTGTCATTACCCCAATTGCCCCTCATAACCTCAATGTAAGACCGGTAATCATTCCTGATGATGTTTCACTCAGGTTTGAAGTAGAAGCCAGAAGTGCAAAATTTCTGGTATCTTGTGATTCGAGAACGGCAACTGTTGACCGCTCGGTTAAAATAACAATTAACAAAGCGGCTTTTCACGTCAATCTGGTTCGTTTAAATAATGAAAGTTATTTGACTACCCTGAGAAACAAACTGCTGTGGGGCATTGACACGCGTAATTATTAAGAATGGGCATTAAAAAGATACTTTCTGTTGTTTTATTTTTCCTGTTGCCCTGGGCTGCTCTGGCACAAACCACAGAAGTAGGTGTCAATGTGGGTGCTTCGGGATATATGGGTGATTTGAACACCAGCAATCCCTTTGACTTTAGTGGTGCAGCCTTTGGGGCTTACGTAAAGAAAAACCTTAATCCTTACTGGGGAGTGGGAATTTACTATGAGCATGGCAGGGTAAAAGCAAATGATGCAACGTCTTCAGATGCCAGCTTCAGAAGCCGGAACCTTAACTTTACTACCCCGCTAAACGAACTGAGCCTCCAGGTAGATTTTAATTTCCTTGATTATTTTGCCGGTGGCGGGACTAAAAATTTCACCCCCTATATATTTACCGGAGTAGGAGGGGTGCTGTTTAATCCAAAGGCTACTTACCAGAACCAGGAATATGAGCTGCGTTATTACCATACAGAAGGTGTAAATTATAAGAACTATGCAATGAGTATTCCTTATGGTGTAGGGATGAAATACAGGATCAGTGACCACCTGGGTTTATTTACCCAAATGGGATACCGTACTGCATTTACAGATTACCTGGATGATGTAGGGGATAAATACCCTGTGGTGAGTGTTTATGGAAAAGTGGATGCAGCCCACCCTCAGGAGATTAATCTTTCAGATCCATCCCAGCTGCTCCATACCCATAATCCGGGAGGCCAGAGAGGTGATTACAATAAACATGATACTTACTTTTTTCTCCATGTAGGAATTTCCTATACCTTTCTGTCGGATAAATGTTATGCTTTTTAATTCGCCAGGCGATTAAAAACTAATCTTCCTTTCTTTACTGCATCAATTTTTGGCAGAAATAAACAAATATCTTATAACTTTGAAATCTACTTTTGGGAGTGGTATAACTAACAATTTGATTAGCAAATTATTAAAAACCTGCCTTTACAAAGCTGATCAGGTGAAAAATGGGTGAACTAATGAAGATTTGAGGACTAAAAAAATTGATAAGTAATTTGAAAATCAATTTTGTTTCTTCTGATTGTTAGACATTTTAGCCATATTTGCACAATTATATGGGATTTAAAGAACAGATCGATACTAGCCGCTTGCCAGAACACATCGCTATTATAATGGATGGTAATGGAAGATGGGCTAAAAATCAGGGCAAATTCAGGTCTTTCGGGCATGAAAGCGGGGTGTTATCCATAAAGGATGTAGTAGAAGGCTGCTCTGATATTGGAATTAAATACCTGACTATTTATGCTTTTTCAACGGAAAACTGGAACAGGCCCATTGATGAAGTCAATGCGTTGATGGAATTATTAATTTCAACCATTAATGCGGAGATCGCTACCTTGCATAAACATAATATCAGGCTCAATGCCATAGGCGATATCGCTTCCTTACCTCAGAAATGTATTGACGACCTTAAGTTTGCGATGGAAGACACCGCAAAAAATAACACTTGTACTTTAACGCTGGCCTTAAGTTATAGCGCTAAATGGGAGATCCTGGAAGCCGCAAGGAAACTGGCGTTGCTGGTAAAAGAAGACAAAATGAAGATCGAAGAGATCAATGAAACAGTTTTTTCTTCTCAGTTAACTACCGTAAATATGCCCGACCCCGAACTGATGATCCGCACCAGCGGAGAGCACCGGGTAAGCAATTTCCTGTTGTGGCAAATGGCCTATAGTGAACTATATTTCACCGAAGTTTTATGGCCCGACTTCAGAAAAGAGGACCTTTTTGAAGCTATTGTAGACTACCAAAAGCGCGAACGCCGCTTCGGTAAAATTAGTGAACAGTTGAACTAATTTTACTTTTAACACTTTTTAACATGTGTTTAAATTAACTTAGCAACGTTTTTTAGATTGTAAATGAAAAGAATATACCAACTCATATTATTGTTATTGGTCGGCTTACCGACAATGGCACAGGTTACCCGTCCAAAGTCAAATCCAGCCACCCCAAGCCTAAAAGTAGCCGGTACGGATTTAGATTATTTTCAACCTAAAGAATATATCATAGGAGGAACAACTTTAAGTGGTGCTAAGTTCATCGATAAAGAGGTAATTATTACACTTTCCAAATTAATTAAAGGAGAAAGGATTTTACTTCCTGGTGAAGCTACCGGCGCCGCTATTAAAACACTCTGGGCGCAAGGTTTGTTTGATGATGTTGAATTAAATATCGCCAAGGTAGATCAGGATACGGTTTACTTTGATATCAGGGTGCAGGAACGTCCGCGTTTAAGCTCATTCGAATTGAACGGATTGAGCAAGTCGCAGAAAACCGACATCACCGAAAAACTGAATTCGAAATCAGGAAAAACGATCATTAATGAAAATACCTACAACAGTACAACGGGTATCATTAATAAATACCTGGCAGAAAAAGGTTATTTTTTTACTAAAATCGATTACAAAACAAAACCCGATCCAAACATGGAGAACGGGGTTGTGCTGCAGATATTTATTGACCGCGGTCCAAAAGTAAAGGTTCATCAGATCGAGTTTACAGGTAATAAAGCTTTCAGCGCTAAACAGCTGCGCAAGTTCCTGAAGAAAACCCATCAGCAGGCTTTCTATAAAGTATTTGGTTCAGGAAAATACAGTAAAGAAAAATTCAATACAGATAAAGAGACACTGGTTTCTAAAATGCAGGCCAAAGGTTACCGTGATGCGGCGATCATTAAAGACACCACTTACAGGTACAATGAAAAATCTGTTGGTATCAAGATCGAAGTATATGAAGGCCCTAAATATTATATCGGAAATATTACCTGGTCTGGAAATGCAAAATATGCAACCAAAGATTTAAGCCGGGTACTCTCTCTTGAAAAAGGACAGGTTTTCAGTGAAGAGAAACTGAATACTAAACTTCACGGTGAAGGCGGCGAAAGTGATGACGTGTCCAGCGTTTACCTGAATGATGGTTACCTTACTTTTAACGTGGAGCCTGTTCAGACAAGAATTTACAATGACACAGTAGACCTGGAGATCAGGATCTATGAAGGACCTCAGTATACCAACAACAGGATTACCGTTAAAGGTAATACGATTACAAACGACAGGGTGGTATTACGTGATGTACGTACAAGACCTGGAGACAAATTCTCCAAAGCAGATTTGGTACGTACCGTACGTGAAATTGGTCAGATGGGAAATTTCGAAGAATCAAAAACTGTTCCTACACCAAAACCTAACCCTTCAGATGGTACGGTTGATATCGAGTATGCAGTAGAAGAAAAACCTTCAGATCAGGTTGAATTATCAGGTGGTTTTGGTGGTGGTAGTGTAATCGGTACACTGGGACTTACCTTTAACAACTTCTCTTTAAGAAACCTGTTAAACCCTAAAGCTTACAAACCGCTTCCTAAAGGTGACGGACAAAAATTAAGTTTACGTGGTCAGACAAATGCCAAGTACTATCAATCTTACAGTTTCTCTTTCACTGAGCCATGGCTGGGCGGTAAGAAACCATTAAGTTTTGGTTTAAGTGCCTACACTTCCCTTTCAACAAACGGAGGCGTTACAGATGCTACCGGTACTGTTGTTAACCCAACTTCAACAGCTTACCAGAAAATACGTCTGAATGGTTTAACTGTAAGTTTGGGAAGAAAATTAAACTGGCCGGATAACTACTTCCAGTTAACCCATGCGATCAACTTAAATCAGTACATCCTGAATAACTATCCGGGTTACTTATTTACAACAGGTACATCTTATAACTTTAACTTATCTCAGGAACTGAGCAGGGACTCCAGGAACTCACCTATTTTCCCTACAGAAGGATCTTATTTTAAATTTACTATACAGGCAACACCTCCTTATTCATTATTTAACAATACCAATTACGCCACTGCATCTGATAAACAACATTATGAGTTTACAGAGTACCACAAATGGAAATTTGAGGGACAATGGTTCCAGAGGTTGGCAGGTAAATTCGTGATCAAGGCTCAGGCACAGTTCGGTTTCTTAGGATCGTATAACAAAGCTGTTGGTCAGTCTGCTTTTGAAAGGTTTAAACTGGGTGGTGATGGTATGACCTCATACGATTATCTGCAGGGATCTGAGTTGATCACACAACGTGGTTATGCCAACAACGTAGTTATTCCACAGTCGGCTACTACACAGGCACAGATTGCAGTTGCTGAAAACTCAGGTAGTCCGATTTTCAGTAAATATGTAATGGAAGTAAGGTATCCTGTGATCGCAAGTCAGCAGGCTACTGCCTACCTGATCGGCTTTGCTGAGGGTGGTAATACATGGAATTCATTCTCTGAATATAATCCTTTTAACATTAGAAGGTCTGCAGGTATTGGAGCTAGAATATTTTTACCGATATTTGGAATGTTGGGTATCGATTACGGACATGCATTTGATAAAATTCCGGGAGTTAGTGACGGGGGTAAACAATCATTTACATTTAGTATCGCTCAGCAATTGGGTGGATTTAATTAATACAAAAATGAAAAAAGTTATTTTAATTGGTTTTTTAGTAATATTTGCAGGATTTGGAGCGTTTGCTCAGAAGTTCGCTTATGTGGATACAGAATATATTCTTAAACATTTACCAGAATATAAGTCTTCGCAGAATCAAATGAATGTGTTGTCTGAACAATGGCAGAAACAGGCAGATGCCAACTTTGCTGATATTGATAAAATGTACAAAGCTTACCAGGCAGATCAGGTTTTATTAACTGATGATATGCGCAAGCGCCGTGAAAATGATATCATTGAAAAGGAAAAAGCCGCGAAAGAATTTCAGCGTCAGAAATTTGGTCCTGATGGAGAGCTTTTCCAAACCCGTAGCAAATTGCTGAAACCTATACAGGATAAAGTTACTGCAGCGATTGCAGATCTTGCAAAAAGTAAATTCCTGGACTTTATCTTTGATAAAAGCAGTGAATCTACGATGATGATTTACTCCAGTAGCAATTATGACCTGAGTAATGACGTTATCATTAAATTAGGTTACAAACCCGGTTCAGTAGCTAAATAAAGACACACATAGATAAATTAAAAAAAAAGAACAATAGAAATGAGAAAGTTAATTAACGTATTTTTTGTAGCAGCTGGCTTAGTGTTTACTGCTAACGTTGCGAGTGCCCAGCAAAAAATTGCACACCTGGATTCTGAAGCTATCTTTTCAAGCATGCCTGAAGCAAAAACTGCTACTGCTACTTTAGAAGCCTTAAAAAATCAGAAACAAGCTGAAATCGAAAAAATGAAAACTGAGTATCAGACCAAATATGATGCTGCAGTTGCTAAAAACAAGACTTTAAGTGAAGCCAATAAAGAAACAGTGACTAAAGAACTGCAGGTAATGAGCGGTGAATTAGAAGATATGCAAAAACGTATTGGTGAAGCAACTCAAAAAGCTCAGCAAGACCTGGCTACTAAACAAGGTGAATTGTTAGCTCCTTTGAACACTAAATTCGTTACAGCAGTTAAATCTGTTGCTAGAGAACAAGGATTCGCTTACATATTTGATATCTCTGCACAACAAGGTGCAAACAACCTGTTAGCATGGGAAGGTGGTGACGACGTTACTGCTGCCGTGAAAACTAAATTAGGTATCTCTGGAACAGTTGCTGCTGCTCCTGCCGCTGCTGCAAAGAAAAAATAGTTATAAAAAAATATTAAATTGCGGAATCAGATATAAATCTGGTTCCGTTTTTTTTTGTCATGAATACTACAAAGTCTATAGGCGTTTTTGATTCTGGTTATGGAGGATTAACTGTTTTTAAATCCATCGCTGCCAAACTGCCTGATTACAATTATATCTATATGGGCGACAATGCCCGTTCGCCCTATGGCGATCATTCTTTTGAAACCGTTTATCAGTACACCCTCGAATGTGTAGAGTGGTTATTTGCACAGGGTTGCCCGCTGGTGATCCTGGCCTGTAATACGGCTTCTGCAAAAGCCCTGCGTAACATTCAGCAAAAAGTACTTCCTGTTAAATATCCTGATTACAGGGTGCTTGGCGTGATCAGGCCTACGGCCGAAGTGATTGGCTCCTTTACCGAATCAAATACCATAGGGGTGATGGGTACCAGAGGGACGGTAAATTCTGAATCCTATCCCATAGAGATCCACCATTTTTATCCTGAACTGGAGGTGGTGCAGCAAAGCTGCCCTTTATGGGTACCCCTAATTGAAAACAATGAACATATTCATGAGGGAGCAGATTATTTTGTAAAGAAATACACGGATGAATTATTAGCTAAATCCCCGGCTATTGATACCATCCTTTTAGCCTGCACCCACTACCCGCTGCTGATTCCTAAAATTGCGGCTGTAGTGCCCGAAGGATTTAAGCTGGTTGCCCAGGGTGATATTGTTGCGGATAGCCTGGCCGATTATTTAACCCGTCATCCTGAAATTGAAAGCCAGCTGGGCAAAGCCTCCGAAAAGAAGTTTTATACTTCTGGAGACGAGCAGGTGTTTGATAAAAATGCATCCATTTTTTTTGATGAAAAGATTGTTTCTGCAAGGGTGAATTTAAAAATATAATATCAATTACCGTTTTAGCTGAGCTTTTTAGCGGGATAATCGAACTTAATTTCTTGCTCAGCAGGGCATTAAAGAGCTTTCAAGTAGATGTTTTAACATTAAGTCAGCCCAATGAAAGATTCTAATTCTTTCTAGGTTCATACTGTTATTAACTCTAAATTTGCGGCTCAAACCCCAAACAATGAGTGACTCGATAAAACATGAATGTGGAATTGCCTTTATCCGCCTTTTAAAACCGCTCTCATTCTATCAAAAAAAATACGGTACAGCACTTTACGGATTGAATAAGCTGTATCTTTTGATGGAGAAACAACACAACAGAGGACAGGATGGTGCAGGGATTGCGACAATCAAATTAGATGTAAAACCAGGCCACCGCTACATCAGCCGTTACCGTTCAATGGCACAAAATGCCGTTGCAGATATCTTCGGTTACGTTCACAACAAATTTGTAGACATCCAGAATGAAACACCTGAACTAATGCAGGATGCTGAATGGCTAAAACAAAACGTAAGTTTCATTGGTGAAGTTTTGTTAGGACACCTTCGTTATGGTACCCACGGACAAAACAGTATCGAAAACTGTCACCCTTTTCTTCGTCAGAACAACTGGATGACACGTAACCTGGTAATTGCAGGTAACTTCAACATGACCAATGTAGATGAATTACTGGAGCAATTGTATGAATTGGGACAGCATCCCAAAGAACAGGCTGATACAGTAACCGTATTGGAAAAAATCGGTCACTTCCTGGATGATGAAAATCAGGAACTGTTTGATACCTACAAAAAAGAGGGACTCTCAAATGTCGAGATTACCCATAAAATATCAGAAAATTTAAATATTGCCCATATCCTTCGCCGTTCGGCCAAAACATGGGATGGCGGTTACGCTATTTCAGGAATTGTAGGAAATGGTGATGCCTTCATCCTGCGTGATCCTTCAGGTATCCGCCCGGCTTATTTTTACCAGGATGACGAGATCGTAGTGGCTGCTTCAGAGCGCCCTGCTATCCAGACTGCATTTAATATTCCTTTTGGTTCTGTTCAGGAAATTAAACCCGGACATGCCTTAATCGTTAAAAAAGACGGAACGGTAACTCAGGAAGAATTCAGGGAGCCTCAGGAAAAAAGGGCATGTTCATTTGAGCGTATCTATTTCTCCCGTGGCAGTGACGCCGAAGTATATAAAGAAAGAAAAGAACTGGGTAACTTACTGATTGATCAGATCCTGACTGCCGTTAAATCAGATTTGAAAAATACAGTATTCTCTTTTATTCCGAATACAGCCGAGATCTCCTTTTACGGACTGGTAGAAGGCTTACACAAACACATCAGGAAGATCCAGAAGGATACGCTGATTGAACGCAAAGAGAGTCTTACAGACGCTGAAATGGATGAGTTGTTGTCTATGACTCCCCGTGTAGAGAAACTGGCTATTAAAGACGTAAAACTACGGACCTTTATTACCGCTGATGCCGATCGTAAAGAAATGGTTGCCCACGTATATGATACTACTTATGGTATTATCAACAATGATGTGGATACACTGGTTGCGATCGACGATTCTATTGTTAGGGGAACAACCCTGAGACAGAGTATCATTAAGATCATCGACAGGCTGCACCCTAAAAAAATTATTATTGTTTCCTCTGCGCCGCAGATCCGTTATCCGGATTGTTACGGTATTGACATGTCTAAAATGGGACAGTTTGTTGCTTTTGAAGCGGCCATTCAGCTGCTAAAACAACGTGGTATGGAACATATTATTGAAGAAGTATACCAGAAATGTAAAGCTTCTTTACTATTGCCTAAAGAACAAATTGTTAACCATGTAAAAGATATATACAGGCCTTTTAAACAGGAAGAGATATCTGCACAGATCGCTAAGATCATCACTCCTGAAGAAACAATAGCTGAAGTAGAAGTAATCTATCAGACCTTAGATAACCTGCATGTGGCTATTCCTAATCATTTGGGAGACTGGTATTTTTCAGGTAACTATCCTACTCCCGGTGGAAATAAAGTAGTGAACAAAGCGTTTGTAAACTGGAAAGAAGGAAACAATCAAAGAGCTTATTAATTAAACAAGCAATAATAAGAGAAAGGCCGGTGCAGCAATGTAACGGCCTTTGTTATGTCTTAAATTATTCAGAGCAATATCTATTACTTGTGATATTTAATGATTACTTCTATAAACAGGCGTAAAGCAAAGATAATGATCACTGCACCTGCAATGCGGTTGAGTGTCCTGATGTTTTTTTCCTTGATACGGTACCTCAGCTTGGCTGCGTAATAAGTTTTAATGAAGTCGACGAATAACTGGGTGCACATGGCAACGGCAAAGAAGACTACCTTTTCTGCCATTTCGTAATGCAGCTGTCCGGATACGATCCCTCCAACCATGATCCAAAACATTAAGGTAGTAGGGGATAACAGGCACATTAAAAAACCCTTAATGATATAACCGGCCCGCCGCACTTTGAGAATTTCAGAAGTCTCGTAATTTACTTTTACCTTATTGATCAGGTAATATAATCCCACCCCAAGGAGAAATAAACCTCCAACGATACCTATATATAGATTATAATTCGCGTTGTAATCCACAAACTGTGAACTAAAGATCGTAAGGCTGATAAAAATCATATCGCTTAGAACAACCCCTATAGCCAAAGAAAAACCAGCTTTAAAGCCTTTTTCTATACTGGTTTTGATCATAGAAAAGAAAACCGGGCCTGTTAAAAACGAAAACAAAATACCAGCACCAATCCCTTGTAATATTGCTTCAATCATTCAACTCACATATATTTGTCGCTAATATCCGATTTTAATTATAACTAGCTCTATTTTTTTTGCTTCATTTATTGTGTACACTAAACGTTTTAACAAACAGTTTATTTTATTTAAGTTTATCCCCTGTAAACAAAAGGACTTTCAAATTATATGGAAAAACAAACACAAAAAAATTATGGAACGGCGCTGTATTCATTGATCACCGTTTTCTTTTTCTGGGGATTCGTGGCCGCGTCGAACGGTATCTTTATACCTTTCTGCAAGTCACACTTTCACCTTACACAATTTGAGTCTCAACTGATCGACTTTACTTTTTACGGTGGATATTTCATCGGGTCACTGATTTTGTACTTCGCCTCTCAGGCAAGTAAAGTAGATATCTTAAATAAGATAGGCTATAAAAAAGGTATCATTTCCGGACTGATCATTTCTGCTGCCGGTGCCTTATTGATGGTTCCAGCTGTACATTCGGGATCATTTTTCTTTATTCTGGTAGCTTTCTTTGTGATTGCGCTGGGCTTCTCTCTACAGCAAACGGCTGCACAGCCATTTGTTGCAGCCTTAGGCCCTGCAGAGAGTGGTACACACCGTTTAAACCTTGCAGGTGGTGTAAATAACATTGGAGCTTTAATGGGTCCTGTTATTGTAAGTATCGTGCTTTTTGGCTCTGCCAATGATGCTGTAGCTAAAGTAGTGGATATTGCTTCTGTAACTACGTTATATTACGCACTAGCCGGATTATTCTTACTGGTAGCTATATTTTACAGCGTGATCACTTTACCTAAAGTAACCAGTGACGAAAAAATTGAAGGCAGTCCTAAATCAAACGGACCGATTGTAGTAATGATCCTTGGCTTTTTAATGGTACTGGCGGCAACACCTCTGGGTAAACTGACAGGAATTGCGGAAACAAACTTTGTCTACTCTTCCCTGGTGATTATCATGGGTTCACTGGTTTATGCTTATCTTAAAAAGAAAGACAACCTGAATGAATGGGGTGCAATGCAGTATCCACAACTTATTCTGGGGATGATCGCTCTTTTCGCTTATGTAGGTGTAGAAGTAACCATTCAAAGTAACCTGGGTGCTTTATTAAACCTGAAAGAATTTGGTGGTTTTGCCGAATCGGCGATTAAACCATACATCGCCCTGTATTGGGGAAGTATGATGATTGGACGTTTAACCGGTGCGGTGAGTGTATTTAACCTGACTAAAACCTGGAAAAATATTTTAACTGTAGTTGTGCCTTTTACCTGTTTTGGCGTGGTACTGCTGGTGAACCACTTTACCGGTACTGATGTAGGAAACCTTTACATCTATGGTGTTTGTGTAGCTGTCTTAGTGATCGGATTTTTCCTGGGTCAGGAGAAACCAGCCAAAACACTGGCCATCTTTGCTACACTGGGTGTGATTTGTATGGTAGTTGGTCTGTTAAATACAGGAGAGCTGGCTACACTGGCCTTTATCAGCGGTGGTTTATGCTGCTCTATCATGTGGCCTTCAATCTTTGCCTTGTCTATTACCGGATTGGGTAAATATACCAGTCAGGGTTCATCTTTCCTGATTATGATGATCCTGGGTGGTTCTATCCTGCCTCCGGTACAAGGTAAACTGGCAGATGCTCAAGGTATCCACCACTCTTATATTGTTCCTGCCATTGGTTTTGCTTACCTGATCTTCTTCGCATGGAAAGTAAGTGCGGTATTAAGAAAACAAGGAATTGACGTAGAAGATATAGCCGCAGAAGGCGGTCATTAAAAGAATGAAAGTGAAACCTGGTTTCAATGAAATATACATGAATCTGGCAGTCGACCTGGCTGCCAGATCTCATTGTGTGAGGGCACAGGTAGGTGCTGTACTCACAAAAGACACCCGAATTATTTCTATTGGTTACAACGGCCCTCCTTCAGGTACACATAACTGTGACGAAGAATGGCCTGAAACCGGTTGTGCAAGAGATTCCAGGGGCAGCTGTTCCCTCGCCCTGCATGCGGAAGAAAATGCAATTCTGTATGCTTCCAGGAACGGGTCTAAAATTGAAGGCGGAACATTGT
The DNA here is from genome assembly GCF_009765875.1 of Pedobacter sp. L105. Taxonomy (GTDB): domain Bacteria; phylum Bacteroidota; class Bacteroidia; order Sphingobacteriales; family Sphingobacteriaceae; genus Pedobacter. The sequence continues at coordinate 763,711 of NZ_LMUP01000004.1, read as the reverse complement.
ATACTACTTTGTCGCCCTGTATTGCCTGTGCACGATTGATCTTATCGGCAGGAATAAAAGTTGTATTCTTTAGAGACTCCTATGCAGCCTATAAAGGTCTGCCTAGTGATGAAGGCGTGGATTTCTTAAAAAGATTCGGTGTTGAAGTGAATAAATACTAACTTTGGCCATGCTAGAAAAAATCCTCATTATCGATTTTGGATCTCAATTTACACAATTGATAGCCCGCAGGGTACGTGAATTGAATGTTTATTGTGAGATACATCCATTTAATAATATTCCGGAAATTTCCTCAGATGTTAAAGGTATTATCTTTTCAGGTAGCCCTTACTCTGTTCTTCAGGAAGATGCCCCACAAATAGATCTGCCGCTTTTCCATCAAAAGTATCCTGTTCTTGCCGTATGTTACGGTGCTCAATATCTGGCACAGCATTCTGGCGGCCAGGTTCATGCTTCATCCACACGTGAATACGGAAGGGCTAATCTAAACTTTGTTCAATCTGACAATAAGTTATTAAAAAATATAAATTTAGGTTCACAGGTATGGATGTCACATGGTGATACCATTAACGCTGTTCCTGAAAATTTTGAAATCATTGCAAGTACAGACAGTGTAAAAGTTGCCGCTTTCCAGGTGAAAGATTCTTCTACTTATGCCATTCAGTTCCACCCTGAAGTTACCCACAGTACCGATGGAAAACAATTACTGGAAAACTTCCTGGTTGATATCTGCGGATGCAGCCAGAACTGGACTGCCGATGCTTTTGTGGAAACTACCATTGCTGCCTTACAGGAAAAATTAGGAGACGATAAAGTTGTTCTTGGTCTTTCTGGCGGTGTTGATTCGAGTGTTGCCGCAATTTTACTGCACAAGGCTATCGGCACCAATCTTCACTGTATTTTTGTTGATAATGGTTTATTGCGTAAAGATGAGTACGAGCAGGTTTTAGAGCAGTACAAACATCTTGGCTTAAACATTAAAGGCATTGATGCTAAGGATCGCTTTTTAAGTCAGCTGGCTGGCGTTAAAGATCCTGAGCTGAAACGTAAAGCTATCGGCCGTGTGTTCATCGAAGTATTTGATGATGCTGCACATGAAGTACAGGATGTGAAATGGCTTGCACAGGGTACAATTTATCCCGATGTGATCGAGTCTATTTCTGTAAAAGGTCCTTCAGCAACGATAAAATCTCACCATAATGTTGGTGGTTTGCCCGACTTCATGAAGCTTAAAATAGTTGAACCCCTCAATACTTTATTTAAAGATGAAGTGAGAAGGGTAGGTAAATCACTGGGACTGGCGGATTTTATCTTAGGCCGTCATCCTTTCCCTGGTCCGGGATTAGCGATACGTATCCTCGGTGATGTGACCGCAGAAAAAGTAGCTATCCTTCAGGAAGCGGATGCGATTTACATCAATAATTTAAAAGAGGCCGGATTATACGACCAGGTTTGGCAGGCAGGAGCGATATTTCTTCCGGTACAGTCTGTTGGTGTAATGGGCGATGAACGTACTTATGAAAATGTAATTTGCCTTCGTGCAGTAGAGTCTGTTGATGGTATGACTGCCGATTGGTGTCATTTACCTTATCCGGTACTTGCGAAAATTTCTAATGAAATCATCAATAAAGTAAAAGGTATTAACAGAGTTGTTTATGATATTAGTTCAAAACCGCCAGCTACAATTGAGTGGGAATAAATTCCTCTATCTGATATTGGGTTGTTTTTGCCTGGCGGCCTGTTCGCCAAAGGTGAAAACAACTCCATCAGCAAAAAATGCTACCGTAAAGAAGGAAGAAAAACCGGCAGAGGATAATAGAAAGCTTACTGAAGCTGATATATCACTGCTGATTCCCTTTGACCTAAAAAGTGCCAGGATCAAAACAGGCAGCAAAGCCGATCTGGAAAGGTCTGCTATGGCTATTGATTTTTACCAGGGATTTAAAATGGGGGTAGATTCTGCCGCTGCTTTGGGCCTCAGCTTTAAAGTTAAGGTGCTGGATACCCGTGATAATGATGCACAGATAGCTACGCTGCTCAAAGAAGGACAGCTTACGGGCAGCAATTTGATTGTTGGCCCTGTTTTTCCCGAAGGGATGAAAGCCGTTACCGCTTTTTCTATTGCGAATACGATACCTGTAGTGTCTCCGCTGGCAGCCACACATCCTTCAGAGTTTAATAATCCTAACCTGATCTCTGTAGTTAACAATATAGATCTGCATGCGCAAAAAATGGGGGACTATATTACCAATGCCTATAACGAGGAAAAAACGGTAGTAGTGCTGATCAACACCCGCAAGTCCGGAGATGAATTGATGGGGGCACCTATCCGTAAATATTTTCAAAAGGGCAATGGCTCCAGGTTTATTTTTCAGGAATATAGCTCCGTTTTTACTATGGAAACCCATTTGATTCCCGGTAAACAATATGTAGTGCTGGTTTCTTCCTCAGATAAACCTTTTGTGATCGCTACGCTGGACAAGCTGGTGAAAATGAAAAACAGTGGTATTACCATTGATCTGTTTGGTCACCCGAACTGGGGCAAGCAGGACTATAATACCGATAAACTGCAGCTGCTGAACACAAAGGTCACCTCTTCTTACCGGGTGGATTATAAAAGTCAGGCAGTGACCGCATTTATCAGGAAATACCGTCATGATTTCGATTTTGAACCCAGCGAATATTCTTTTAAAGGTTTTGATGAAGGGTTTTATTTTGGTACGATGCTGGCTAAATATGGCAGAGGTTATTTAAAACACCTCACCGAGGAGAAGTATAAAGGCCTGCAAAATTCATTCTCTTTTGTAAAGGACGACCAGTTGGGTTATATCAATACCGAGCTGTTCCTGCTGGAATATAAAAACTATACCCTAAACCCGGTACAATGAAAATAGAACATCAGATCCGTTCCTTTGAGCAGGTCTTTAGCAAGTACGATGGCGTTTTACCGTTACACCGGTTTCTGTTTACTTATTTTAAACAGCATAAAGGCATGGGCTCATCAGACAGGCGCTGGGTGAGCAGGTATCTGTACAGCTATTTCAGGCTTGGTCAGGCTTTAAAAAAAGAAGATCCGCTCATGCGTCTGGCTATTGCAGATTTTCTCTGTAACCAGACAGTTAGTTTGGTAACTGAGCACTATCTGCCGGCATTAAAAGATCAGGTGCTGCTGCCTGTACAGGCTAAGCTGGCGCTGATTGAAACTGCTTTCCCTGAGTTTAAGCTTGCAGATGTTTTTCCTTTTAAAGAAGCCCTTTCTGAGGGGATCAATAACATAGAATTCTTACAATCATTTTTTATACAGCCTGATTTATTTATCCGGATAAAATCCGATGATCATCAGCGGATCTTTGATTTGCTGGTGAAAGCAGAAACCGGGGTTAAAGAAATTACCGACCAGACACTGGCGCTGCCAAATGGGACTAAACTGGAAAATATAATCTCAGAAAATCAATATTATCAGGTTCAGGACCTGTCATCTCAAAAAACAGGCGAATTCTTCCAGCCACAGCCTTATGACTACTGGTGGGACTGTTGTGCTGCTTCGGGAGGAAAGTCTCTTCTGCTGTACGGAATAGAGCCTAAAATCCAGCTCCTGGTGAGCGACCTGAGAGAGAACAGCCTGTTTAACCTGGATGAACGATTTCGGGCAGCAGGATTAAAGAAATATCAGAAGAAAGTACTCGACCTTCAAAAAAATAACGAACAGGACCTGCATGACTATGCCTTTGATGGAATTCTGCTGGATGCCCCTTGTTCGGGATCGGGCACCTGGGGGCGTACACCAGAAATGCTTTATCATTTTGAAGAACATAAGATTGCCTTTTTTAACGGTTTGCAAAAGAGTATAGGCGGCAATGTGGTCCAGTATTTGAAATCAGGTAAACCCCTGATCTATATTACCTGTTCTGTATTTAAGAAAGAAAATGAAGATGTTGTAGCCTATCTGACTGCTAATTTTCCACTTAAACTGGAAAGTATGCAGTCTATTACAGGATACAATGACAAGGCCGATACGATGTTTATCGCCAGGCTAATTAAAGAATAACCCTTAATCGGCTGTTATTATTAATTCAATGACAACAGCTATCCTAATCTGCTTTAATTTATAGACCTGTATTGCTCCTGAACAATTTAATAGCAATAGCCAGCAGGATAATTCCAAAAGCCTTTCTCAACACATTTAAGCCCGACTGGCCGAATAATTTCTCCAGGCGCTCTGTGTTTTTTAGTACGATATAAACGAAAATCATATTGATCAGAATACCTGCTACAATATTCTGAGGGGCATATTCGGTTTTAAGGGATAGTAAAGTGGTCATCGTTCCTGCTCCTGCAATCAGTGGGAAGGCCAAAGGAACAATAGAAACAGTTTCGGGTGCATCTTCGTTAAAAATAGTTAAGCCCAATACCATCTCCATGGCGATAACGAAAATAACAAAGGAACCGGCGATGGCAAAAGATTTCACATCCAGTCCGATAATCTTAAGCAGACTTTCACCGGCAAAAAGGAAAATGATCATCAGTGCCGTGGCTACTAAAGTTGCTTTTTCTGACTCGATGTGTCCTGCCTTGCTGCGCAGCTGGATCACTACGGGGATGGCACCTAAGATATCAATGATAGCAAAGAGCACCATTGAGGTAGAGAGTATTTGGCTGAGATTAAATTCCATGGGAGCTGTTTGATGTAAAGGTAAAAAAATGCTTATAAAAAAAGGCGACTAATTATAGCCGCCTTTTTTTATAAGCATTCAGAACAGCGTTCTTTATTATTTTAGCGTATCCTGATAAGCATTTCTTATCTTACTGTGTTTCTTGCTATAGGCGTAATAGATAACGATACCGATACCCATCCATAATGCTAAACGTCCCCAGCTAATCAATGGTAATGAAGCCATCATCAATACACATACAACAATTCCTAAGATAGGAACTAATGGTACCCATGGTGTACGGAAAGGTCTTTCCAAATCAGGATCTGTTTTCCGAAGGATCAATACACCGATACATACCAGAGAAAAAGCGAATAAAGTACCGATACTAACCATATGTCCTAAATCTGAAACCGGAACAAAACCTGTGAAAAGACTCACGAAAATCATGAACATTAAATTGGTTTTATAAGGAGTTTGATTTTTAGGGTGCAGGTCTGAGAATACTTTAGGCAATAAACCATCTTTACTCATGCTATAAAACACACGGCTCTGTCCCAATAACATCACCAGGATCACTGAAGTATAACCGGCAAGGATAGCTACAATTAAGAATTTATTCAGGAAGGTATAACCCGTATGTGCAAAGGCAGAGGCCACAGGTTTGGCATCACCAGCAAATTTGGCGTAATTTTCCAGACCTGTCATTACATAAGAGAAGAGCACATATAAGATAGTACATACGATCAGTGAACCGATAATGCCAACAGGCATTCCTTTTTGCGGATTTTTAGCTTCCTGCGCAGCAGTACTTACGGCATCAAAACCGATAAAAGCAAAGAACACTACAGCTGCACCGCGAAGAACGCCGCTAATACCGAAATGGCCAAACTCATCACTGGCGAAAAATTCAAAGAAACCTTTCGTTCCAGCTTTTACAGCCTCTTCACCAGCATTTGTAGGGATGAAGGGATGGTGGTTGGCAGGATTGATAAATGCCCATCCAAGCGCTATAAATACCAAAACAACGGCAACTTTTACAATCACCAGAATATTATTTACAGTAGAAGATTCTTCTGTTCCTTTCATTAATAATAAGGATAACAAGCAGATGATTACAATGGCCGGAAGATTAACAATTCCGCCAGCGTTAACCATTTGACCGGCAACTTCTATTTTATCCCAAGGGCCATGTAACAGCGCCGTAGGGAAGTGCATGCCAAATCCTTCAATAAACTCGGAGAAATATTGCGACCAGCTGGCTCCTACGGTAGCGGCACCCAATGCATATTCCAGTACTAAATCCCATCCAATGATCCAGGCCATAAATTCGCCCATGGTGGCATATGAATAAGTGTATGCACTACCTGCAACAGGTATCATGGAAGCAAATTCTGCGTAACATAGTCCGGCGAAACCACAACCAACAGCAGCAATGATAAATGATAAAATTACTGCAGGCCCTGCATTATCAGCCGCTGCTATACCTGTTAGGGAAAATAATCCCGCACCGATGATAGCACCAACGCCCAGGGCAACTAAATTGAAACTGGATAAGGAACGTACTAATGTACCCTCACCACTCTCATTAGCCTCGGCCAGTAATTGTGGAATAGATTTTTTAAATAACATAAGTTAGTTTGATAATTAAGTTTTTATTTTTTTAATTGCGTGAATTCAACTTCAAACCTAATTAAAAAAAAATTAAAAGTAAAAGGGATTTTTTGCGGAAATCCCTTTTATTCAGAACAATGTACTTAATTATTAAGGATTATCCAATGAGTTAGCCTTATTTTTAACTGTAAGAAGATAGATTTTGCCCTTAGAATCAGTCGTTTTGCTAATTTGTGTCTCTTTTTTGGCCTCTGTTTTGATATTGTTACCAATTCCTATAGAAATGTGCGGTGCAATAATCAAAGAAACAATAGACATAAGTTTAATCAGGATATTCATGGACGGTCCGGAGGTATCTTTGAAAGGATCGCCCACAGTATCACCGGTTACCGAAGCCTTATGAGTGTCTGATCCCTTGTACTCCATCACTCCGTTAATCAGTACACCTTTTTCAAAAGATTTTTTGGCATTGTCCCATGCGCCACCCGCATTGGATTGAAAGATACCCATCAATACACCCGATACCGTCACGCCCGCGAGCAAGCCTCCCAGTACTTCAGGCCCAAAAGTAAAACCTACAATCAGCGGTACAATTAACGCAATAGCGCCGGGCAGTCTCATCTCCCGGATAGAGGCTTCAGTAGAGATGGCTACACATTTTTCATATTCCGGTTTTGCTTTGTATTCCATGATACCGGGAATTTCTTTAAACTGCCGGCGTACTTCCTGTACCATGGCCATGGCCGCGCGGCCAACAGCAGAGATACAAAGCGAAGAGAATATAAAAGGGATCATCCCTCCTACAAATAACCCCGCAAGCACATTGGCTTTATAGATGTCTATAGATGTGATACCGGAAATACCGGCGAAGGCCGCAAATAAAGCGAGGGAAGTCAGCGCAGCGGAAGCAATAGCAAAACCCTTGCCGGTTGCGGCGGTGGTATTTCCAACGGCATCCAGGATATCTGTCCGTTCCCTTACTTCTTTAGGTAAACCGCTCATTTCTGCAATTCCCCCGGCATTGTCGGCAATTGGTCCGAAAGCGTCAATCGCCAGCTGCATGGCAGTGGTTGCCATCATGCCTGCAGCGGCAATGGCAACGCCATAAAAGCCGGCGAAATAGTAGGAGCCATATATGCCGGATGCAAGCACCAGGATAGGCAATACCGTAGATTCCATACCAACGGCCAGTCCGCCAATAATATTGGTGGCATGGCCGGTAGAGGATTGCTGAATGATCGAGTTGACAGGCCGGTTACCTATAGCGGTATAGTATTCTGTGATCAGGCTCATGAGTGTACCTACTGCCAGGCCTACAAGGATAGCGTAATAAACAGACAAGGGGGTAAATTCGAAACCACGGATAGACATTACCGGTGGCAGGAGCCATCGCACAGCAAAGAATGAAGAAATACCTGTTAATGCAATAGATAACCAGTTACCCAGGTTAAGCGCATGCTGTACGCTGTCGCTGTCTTTATTGATCTTCACAAAAAGAGAAGAGAGGATAGAAAAGATCAGTCCCATTCCGGCGATCAGCATAGGCAGCAGTACCGGCGCCATTCCTCCAAACTGGTCTTCTGAAACAATTTCCTGGCCTAAAACCATGGTGGCCAGTATCGTAGCTACATAAGAACCGAAGAGGTCTGCACCCATACCGGCTACATCCCCAACGTTATCTCCCACATTGTCTGCTATGGTAGCCGGATTTCTTACATCATCTTCGGGAATTCCTGCTTCCACCTTTCCTACAAGATCGGCCCCTACATCTGCCGCCTTGGTATAGATGCCTCCGCCAACCCTGGCAAACAGGGCAATACTTTCTGCCCCAAGCGAGAACCCGGCCAGTACTTCAATGGTTTTTTTTAATTCAGCAGCAGATGCCGGCGTGCCCGGATGAACAAAGGAATGGTAGAGCACAATGAATAATCCCCCTAAACCCATTATGGCTAAGCCCGCTACGCCGAAACCCATTACTGTTCCACCCCTGAAGGAAACTTTAAGTGCCTGTGCCAGGCTGGTTCTTGCGGCCTGTGTGGTCCGTACATTTGCTTTTGTGGCGATGCGCATACCTATATATCCTGCAAAAGCGGAAAATACAGCGCCTATTAAAAAGGCAATGGCAATTACAGGGCTGGAGTGTATCGGGTTGGAGGGGCTTCCTTTTAGTGTGCCCGACCAGGCCAGTAAAATTCCCGCGATGACAACGAAGTAACTGAGTACTTTCCACTCCGCTTTAAGAAAGGCCATGGCCCCGTCTGCAATATAGCCTGCCAGTTGAGACATGTTTTTGTCGCCCGCATCCTGCCGAGTTACCCAGGCACTCTGGAATAACATCACGATGAGGCCGATGATCCCGAACAGGGGAATGAAATAGATGAGATGTTGCTGTAAATAATTCATATGTTGTTTATATTTGGTTGCTCAGTATAAGGCAGATAAGGGCCTTTATACAAAATAACAAGAGTTTCTGATATTCCCAAATTAATCCGCTGTAGCAGTGATGGCTTTCCGCGCAAAACAATTTTCAAATCACTCTTTGTTTTGATATTTTAATATATTAGCAAAATAAAACCGTCATTTAACCACTCAAATAAATTTTGTAATGAATAACGAAAACCAGGATACTTCTTTTAAGAGAGAACTCGGACTCTTAGATGGTACCATGCTTGTTGTTGGGTCGATGATCGGCTCAGGTATATTTATCGTTAGTGCTGATATTGCCCGGCAGGTAGGCTCTACAGGCTGGCTTATCCTGATCTGGCTGATCTCCGGACTCATCACCATGATCGCTGCAGTAAGTTATGGAGAGCTAAGCGCTATGTTTCCAAAAGCAGGCGGACAGTATGTTTATTTGAAGGAAGCTTATAATAAGCTGACTGCTTTCTTATATGGCTGGAGTTTCTTTGCGGTGATACAAACAGGGACTATCGCTGCGGTAGGTGTAGGTTTTTCCAAGTTTGCCGCCTATTTATATGAGCCCTTCAGTGAAAATAATATCCTTTATCATATCGGATCTTTTAATTTGAGCGCTGCGCAGTTGGTTTCTATCGTAACGATCATCCTGCTGACGTATATCAATAGCCGCGGGGTTAAGGAAGGCAAGATGCTGCAAACCTTTATGACTATCATTAAGATCCTTTCTCTATTTGGATTGATTATAGGAGGCTTTTTCATTGGTGCAAAAACTGAGGTTTGGAACGCCAACTGGCATGATGCCTGGAATACCAGGGCTTTTAACGTAAGCAGTAATTCATGGGTTTCCATTGGCGGCGGCGCACTGCTGGCCGGTATTGCCGCTTCTATGGTAGGATCATTGTTTTCCAGTGATGCCTGGGTAGGGGTTACTTTTATTGCCGGAGAGATTAAAGACCCGAAGAAAAATGTAGGTTTAAGTTTGTTCTTCGGAACGTTCATTGTAACCTTGATTTATTTGCTGGCTAACCTGATGTACATTTCGGTAATGCCGTTTAATGAAGTAGCCTTTGCAAAGTCTGATCGTGTAGCGATTGCTGCTGCCCAGCATATCTTTGGCGATATGGGCACCAAAATTATGGCTGTAACGATTATGATCTGTACGTTTGCCTGTAACAATGGGCTGATCATGGCGGGGGCAAGGGTGTATTATACCATGGCGAAGGATGGGTTGTTCTTTAAGAAAGCTGCAGAACTGAATAAGGCGAGTGTGCCTGCTTATGCGTTATGGTTTCAGTGTATCTGGGCTTCTGTGCTTTGTCTGACCGGAAAATATGGCGATTTACTGGATTTTGTAATGATCATTGTGATCATCTTTTATATCCTTACTATTTATGGGATTTTTATCTTACGCAGGAAACAGCCTGATACGGAACGTCCGTATAAAGCTTTTGGTTATCCGTTTTTGCCAGCTTTATATATTGTAGTTGCTTCGGCGCTTTGCATAGGCTTGCTGATCACCAGGTTTAGTACCTGCGGGTGGGGAGTGCTGATTATGCTGTTGGGTATTCCTATTTATTATATATCTAAGCCCGCTGCTGCTGAAGAGTAGGTTTTCTTAATAACTACTGTATCCGGAGAGGTTTCTTCTTCTCTTGAAAAAAAGAACAGGCTCCTTTACTCCCCGTTCCTTTGAAAAAAGGACCGCATCTTGTAAAGGAGCCTGTTCTTTTTTTTAAGATTATCGTTCAGGGAGTTCAGTAAGATGATGTATTGATGGGGAGAAGGTATTGATGGTAATATAAGGATGACTGGTTGTGGGTATACAGCTACCATATTTAAACCCGAAAGTCTGTATTCATCGGCAAAACATCAACCGGATTTTGAACAAGGTTTAGCCAAAATAAAGAACCACTTTAAGACGCCTCAGCAACGCCTCCGGAACGCCATTTAGCCGTTCCGGAGGCGTTGCTGAGGCGTTCCAAACCCGTTCCAAACCCGTTCCTCATTCCCGTTAAACCCCGGCTAAAGTTTGTCTGAAATTCCCTTAACGTATAATTGTTTTCCTTTGCATTTCTTTGTCTTATATGGCTTAAGTTTCACAAAAAACGAACCTATTTCAGGATTAGTTTCACCATGGTACCCGGATCGTATACACCCCCGAATTTGGAACGTTATTTAATTATTGTGTTTATTGGTGATGAGCTTGATTTTTAGGGTAATGGGCTGTCTGATTTACAATTCTTACCTTTCCGTGTCGGTAAGTATAAATTAAAAGCTGTATTTTTGCCAAAAAACAAGCAATTGGGAACTCCACTGGATTTAGGTATAAAAGGATATAATCACTACGGTGCTCACCTTAAAGAAAAGTACAAAGGGCAACGGGTATTTAAGGTCATTGTTGATGGCGGGTTTACTTGTCCTAACCGTGATGGCAGTAAAGGTTATGGCGGCTGTACCTATTGTAATGTGGATTCTTTTACACCCGAACTTTCCAGGAAATTACCCACTATCCGCGAACAGCTGGAGCAGGGGATGGAACGCGGTAAAGGTTTTTATAAGGCCGATAAATTCATAGTTTATTTTCAGCCGAACACCAATACCTATGCTCCTGTACATTACCTGAAAATGATGTATGATGAAGCTTTATCAATCAATACACATGACGTGGTAGGCTTTTCTGTAGGTACACGCCCGGATTGTATCGATGCGGAAAAGGTAGCGCTGTTAGAGACTTATGCTGATCGTTTTGACGTAGATCTGGAAATGGGTATGGAATCCATCTATGATGAAACATTAAACCAGATCAACAGGGGCTGCAGCCATGCTGAGTTTGTTGCCGCTGTTCAATTGCTGGAAAACAGTAAACTTGATCTGTGTGTGCATACTATTTTTGGTTTTCCGTGGGAAACTGAAGAAATGATGCTAGGTTATATCCACGAGATCAACAGGTTTCCGCAGATCAAATTTGTGAAATTTCATCACCTTCATATTGTTGAAGGATCAATCATGGGTGCCAAATATAAAAAGGAACCTTTTAAATTATTTACTCTCGAAGAATATACAGATCTGTTGTGTAAACTGATCCCTTTGTTACGACCTGATGTAGTGATCCAGCGTTTGTTTGGTATATCAGACTGGGATTTATTGATTGCACCTAACTGGGGTTTAAATAAATCTGCTATTCAAACTTATATTGACAAAGAGATCGAAAAAAGGGGAGTAGTACAGGGCTCTGCTTATGTCCCTGTTTTGGTATAATCTCCAAATAGCTCAATTACCTTCTTTTTTCTAAATTCAAAGATCTGCTGTAGCTTTCCGGCAACAAATACGCTATTGGCAATATTTCCGAAAATTCCCATGGGCAAGCCATAGGTCAGCAAGTCATTCATTTCTACACCGCCGGGGATTTCTTTGAAATGATGCTGGTGGTGCCAGAACTTATAAGGGCCAAAACGCTGCTCGTCAATAAAATATTTATGGTCTTCTACCTGGGTAATCTCCGTCATCCAGTTCAGTTTAATACCGGTAATGGGTGCCACTTTATAGGTGATGATCATTCCCGGGTACATCTTCTGATCGGGCTGGAGTTCTGACGTGACGGTAAAAGCCATCTCTTTAGGCGTGATCTTAGCCAGGTTCATTGGTGAAGAGAAAAAGTCCCATGCTTCAGCAAGACTAATAGGGACGCGTTGAGAGAATTTGAGGTGGTAAGCTTTCATAAGGGAAGCATAAATATGCTTATTTGTTCGAACAACAGATTTAAATTTGATTTTGTTTCCAATTTATTGAATATAATTATCTTGTGGTTTTTGAGTTTATATGTGATTATTTTAATCAATTCTATAGAAATCAGGCTGATTCGATCCTATAAATTTCATAATTACATTTCAAAGGGTATTTTATTGGATACAATTCAATAGTTTGTACAAATCCATGATTATATTTTGAATGATTGTTGATTATTATTATCTTTATTGAATTTATTTAATGTTTTTAATTTATTATCCAAATTAAACTTATCTACAAATCAATAAAATCAAATTTACATGAACAAAGTTCTATTTAAACAGGTTGTCCCCTTCGTAATTCTTGCGATTGTAGCAATAGCGGCGTTATTTGTACCTCTGCATCCAAACTTTGATGAGGGGAAATACAATTCGGCTGACGTAGCCTGGATTCTGGTGTCTACAGCCCTGGTATTTTTAATGACGCCCGGTCTTGCTTTCTTTTACGGTGGTATGGTCCACAGAAAGAACGTATTGTCTACCATGATCAAGAGTCTGGTTTCTGCCGGAGTGATCAGCGTATTATGGGTAGTAGTAGGTTTCAGTCTGGCTTTTGGTACCAGTATTCATGGTTTAATAGGTAGTCCCAGCACATTTTTGTTTTTTCAGAATGTAAATTCTGGACACGCATGGATTGGTGCACCAACTATTCCTTTAACCTTGTTTGCTTTATTCCAGCTGATGTTTGCCATTATCACACCGGGACTGGTTGTAGGAGCTGTTGCTGAACGTATTCGTTTTACCTCATATATCTTATTCATTGTATTATTTGCCCTGTTCGTTTATTCACCGCTGGCACACTGGACCTGGCATCCTGATGGCATCTTAGCTAAAATGGGTGTGCTGGATTTTGCCGGTGGTACAGTAGTACATATTTCTGCCGGTATGGCTGCATTAGCAGGCGCACTGGTATTAAAAAGAAGAAAAGTACATCAGGATCACCAGGAGATTCCTCCTGCAAATATTCCCTATGTACTGATCGGAACAGGCCTGTTATGGTTTGGATGGTTTGGTTTTAATGCAGGTTCTGCACTGGGATCAAATAGCTTGGCCGTATCTGCTTTTGCAACAACTAATATCGCGGCCGGAGCTGCCGGACTTTCCTGGATGTTCTTCGACGTATTAAGAGGAAGAAAACCTTCTGTGCTTGGATTCTGTATCGGTGCTGTAGTAGGCCTGGTAGCCATCACCCCTGGTGCAGGTTATGTAGCCATCCCTCATAGCATCTTTATCGGTGTAATCGCAGCGATCATCTCAAACCTTGCTGTTTCATGGAAAGGTAAAACTAACCTGGATGATACACTGGATGTTTTTCCTTGTCATGGTGTAGGAGGTATTGTTGGTATGCTGTTAACCGGCATTTTTGCTACTAAAACGGTTAATCCTGCAGGTGTTGACGGTTGGTTCTACGGAAACCCGGCTTTCTTCTTTACACAGCTCAAAGGTGTCTTAATTGTAGCCATCTTCAGTTTTGTAGTTTCCTTCCTGATCTTTAAAATCATCAATATGATCCAACCGATCCGTGTAACTTCTGAAGAAGAAGAAGAAGGACTGGATGTAAGTCAGCATAATGAAAAATATTCTCAGGGTACTTTAGTAGTTGCGTCAACAGGAATAGAGATGGAGCATCACGGATAATCCTCAATAGGGGATCTCCACCGGAGGTTATGCCGCATGCTATATAGCCTCCCAACAGGCTCAGCATGCTGCTAAATAAACTCCTCGCAGGCTCACCTCCCTGCTGGATAGCCCCCCTGCTGTAGGATATCCTAAAAAAAACGGAAAGCCTTATTTTGATGCCTTCAAGCGCGTTTCAGCGGTTGGCAGCATCAAAATAAGGCTTTCCATTTTTTAGCGAAGCCGGAAGCCCCCCTTAATGTACCATTTTATCCGCACAGGTAGAACTCGCAAAAGCTTCCGGTTTAGCCTTAAATATGAATCCCATACTTAAAATATAACCCATCGCTTCATTCAATGCTTTGTTTGATTTAAACATAGGGTTCGTATTAATATCGGCATGGACTTCAAGGTCTACATTATAAAGGTCCAGCAGATCGCAAACCGCATACGCTGTTTCTATAGATTTCTGCACTTCAATCAGCATTCTCTCTTTGATACTCATTTTCTGCTGACTTTTTTCCTGGTGGATATACATAAATCCCCCATGCTGTTCCCTAAGCAATACGATGACTGTAGCAAAGTCTGTGAAGGAGCCCTTCACTTGTGAGTCTGTGCCGATACATACTTTGAGATGATAGCCGTTTTCAGTTTCCCTGATGATAGCTTGTTCTACTTCTTCTAAGATTGGTGCGTGGATCACTTCACCATTAAATTTCTTCCAGGTCATACGTTATTGGTGTTAGGTAACAACCCGTATACAGGTTTTCTAAAAATAAGTTGATTATGTTAAAGATACATTAAATCTGCGTTGTTTATTTGCTAACAATCAGATGGTTGTCAACAATTATGTAATTTTTTACAAAGATCCGGGTAATGACCTGTTTTCTCCAAACTCAGAATAATCAAACAATATGTGAAGTCAGTAGTTATTTATAGTATAATATGGTAAACAAGACAATAATAGTTTCGAACCGGTTACCCGTTAAGATAGCAGAGCAGGATGGAGAATATGTCCTTAGCCCGAGTGAGGGAGGTCTGGCTACTGGCCTGGGATCGGTATACAAATCGGGAGAGAACATCTGGATAGGATGGCCCGGAATAGATGTGCCTGAAAACAGGCAGCAGGAAGTGATTGAAAAACTGGCAGTTTTGAACCTGATCCCGGTATTTTTAAGTTCTGATGAGATCAATCTGTATTACGAAGGATTTTCCAATGAGGTTTTATGGCCGGTTTTCCATTATATGGTTACCTATGCCAATTTTGAACAGGGTTATTGGGATTCCTATCAAAGTGTAAATAATAAATTTGCTTCCATTGTCATTGCCCATCTGAAAGAAGGGGATACGATCTGGGTGCACGACTACCAACTGTTGTTGCTGCCTGGTTTGATCAGGACCGCCCAGGCACATGTAACCATTGGATTTTTCCAGCATATTCCTTTTCCTTCATTTGAAATCTTCCGCGTGATTCCCTGGAGAGAGGAGCTGATCACCGGTATGTTTGGTGCCGACTTATTAGGCTTCCATACTTTTGATGATGTACGCCATTTTCTGAATGCCTCCTCACGTCTTTTACAGGCAAAGGTATCGGATAATATGATCACCTATCAGGACAGGCAGATTGTGGTAGAATCTTTCCCTATGGGAATTGATTCGGATAAGTTTGAAGAAATGGTGAGTGACCCTACCGTAGAAGAGCATATAGAGTCGATCAGGGAGTCTGTACAGGACGGTAAGATCATTTTAACGATAGACAGGCTGGATTACAGTAAGGGCATCTTACAGCGTTTACAGGCTTATGAATTGCTATTGCATACTTATCCTGAATATATCGGCAGAATATCATTATATATGATCGTTGTTCCTTCCAGGGATACAGTTCCGCAATACAAAGAGCTGCGTGATCAGATCGACCAGTTTGTGGGGAATACCAATGCTAATTACAGAACTTTAAACTGGCTTCCGGTACATTATTTCTACCGATCATTCCCTATAGAATTTTTATCGGCCTTATATAGCACTGCTGATGTCTGTCTGGTTACCCCGATGAGGGATGGGATGAACCTGGTGAGTAAAGAATATGTGGCCAGCAGGGTAGATGATACCGGTGTGCTGATTTTGAGTGAAATGGCCGGTGCTTCCAAGGAGCTGAATGATGCGCTGGTTGTTAACCCTAACAATATTGGTGAGGTAATGCGTGCCATTGTTCAGGCGGTAAGTATGCCGGTTGAAGAACAGAAAACGCGGATGTCTGTCATGAGGCGGACGGTTAAGAAATTTAATATACATTTTTGGGTAAGTAACTTTATGGATAAGCTGGCGGAAGTAAAAAAGATGCAGGAGTCATTATTGACTAAACATGCGGTGAGAGTAGTGAGGGAGCAGATTGCCGCAGATTATGCCGGGTCGGCTGATCGTTATATCTTTTTGGATTATGACGGAACGCTGGTAGGCTTTAACAGCAATATCGATAAGGCTTCACCTGACGAAGAACTATATCAAATATTAGAAAACCTTTCTTCTGATCCTTCCAACCGTATCGTTATTGTCAGCGGAAGAAGACATCAGACTTTAGAAGAATGGTTTGGCCACATGAAGCTCGACCTGATTGCAGAACATGGGGCATGGCAAAAACACTACAAAGAAGAATGGAAGTCGCTGCCTTTGCTAACCGATAAATGGAAGCAGGAAGTGCGGACTGTTCTGGAGACTTATGCCGACAGGACACCGGGTTCATTTATTGAAGATAAAAGTTACTCGCTGGTTTGGCACTATCGTAATGTAGAAGAAGGATTAGGAGAACTTAGGGCCAATGAAATTATGAATCACCTGAAAAATACCATAACTGATAAAGGCTTGCAGATGATGCCCGGAAGTAAGGTCATCGAATTTAAGAATATCGAAGTAAACAAGGGAAAAGCAGCGGTAAACTGGTTATACGGAAAGAACCCTGATTTTATCATTGCACTGGGCGACGATTATACAGACGAGGATATCTTTAAAGCATTGCCCCCTGAAGCATATACCATCAAAGTAGGTAGTAATATTTCAGCAGCCAGGTATTACCTGAGAAACTTTATGGAAGTGCGCGACCTGCTGCAAATGTTATCGGCGACAACTAAACAGGTTCATTAAAAACATTCGAATTTTAAGAAAGCGGATGGTGGAACTCAGGTTCTGCCATCCGCTTTTTTGTTGGCCTAAAGGAAAATTGGCTGATCTAATTTTATAGCAATTCTATGTGCTGCATTCATCAATCCTACATGACTGTAGGCCTGAGGGAAGTTCCCCCACTGGCTGCCATCGTTTTCATCAATATCTTCTGCAAACAGATCAAGGTGGTTACCATAGCTGGCCAGGGAGTTAAATTCCCTCACAGCATCATCCACTCTGCCTACAATAGCTAATGCTTCTACATACCAGAAAGCACAGATCAGGAAAGTGGTCTTGGGTTTGCCAAAATCATCCGTGTGGCGATACCTGTAAAATAGCCCGTTTTTGCCCTTTAATTCCCCCTCTAAAGCAATCAGGTGATCTTTGGCACGCTGTGAGTTAGGATCAAGGTAATTCATTAAGATCAGCTGTAAGGTGCTGGCATCCAAATGCGCACTGCCTACCGCATGATTATATACTTTCCGTTCCGGATCATAACAGGCTTCGATATGCGCGGCTGCCCGGTCTATCAGTTTGGTAGCCCTGTCCATGAATTCTTGATTGCCAATCGTTTTTGCCATTTTTAAAGCAGCCTGGGCACCGGCCCACTGGAACAGGTTGGTATAACAATGTATGTTGGCCATATTTCTGAACTCCCAGATTCCGGCATCTTTTTCATCAATGGTATTCTCAATTTTTGTGAGCAGGTAATCCATCCACTTGGTAGAGTCCTGACGTTCGCTGTAAATGAAACGCTTGTCAGTATATAAAGGCAGCATCGAAATGAGCACCTGACCATAAATATCGTTCTGGATGTGTTCAAACGCCTGGTTGCCTACGCGCACAGGCTGATTGCCCATATAGCCAGTCAGGTTCGTTAAAATACGTTCGGTAAGTACCCTTTCTCCGGCGATGCCGAAAAGGGGCTGATAACGTTTGTCGTCCCTAAAGGAAATATCAGTCACATAATTAAAATAACGCTCCATTTCTTCAAAATGGCCTACGTGGTTTAATGCGGTAATTACATAATAGGTGTCGCGCATCCAGCAATAGCGGTAATCCCAGTTTCTGGTACTGCCCGGTGATTCTGGTAAACTGGTTGTACTTGCAGCGATAATTGCCCCCGTATCTTCATACTGGTGGATTTTCAATACCAGCGCAGAGCGGATCACAAGGGATTGATGAAAACCTGCTATGGTAGAGTGTTTAATCCAGGTTCTCCAGTATTTCTTAGTTTCTAAAAGAAATCTTTCTGCCGTGCTTTCAATAGGTGCTTCCAGGTTATAACCGTAAGTCAGGATCAGGTATTTGGTATCGTTCAGCGTGAAGTACTTTTCATCTTCGATATAAGACAAGGATATATTGGTACTCAACTGCATGTGGTGCTCGCTGCCCGTAAACAGGATGTGGTTGCTTCCCCTTGATCCCTGCTGGAAACCTTCGCCATAACTGAAAGTTGGTTTACAGGTAACTTTAATCCGGGGGTTGCCTTCTATGGGCTCAATCTTACGGATCAGCATCAAAGGCTTGTAGTAGCGTTCATATTGATAGAACCGCGGAGCAAAGTCGGTTACCTTATATTTACCTTCCTCATTAGTGATCTCTGTGCAAAGGATATTGGTATTTTCCAGGTAATGTTGTTCTGAAGTATACTCTCCGCCAGGGAGGATAGAAAATTCACCGCCTACTTCTTTGTCCAGTAGTCCGCCGAATACAAATGAGCTGTCAAACCTGGGCCAGCATAACCAATCAATATTTGTGTTTTTGTTAATGTGTGCAAGGAAAGCGCAGTTACCGATTATTCCGGTTTGATAGGTATGTTTGGTCATTAATAGTGTTTTCTGAGATGGTTTATATTTATAGAACAACTTAGCAGATCATTTGTTGTGCCAAACAAATATTTTGGACAGCAGCATCAATTTTATGAACAATAATTTGTGATGATAAATGTAGCATTTGATTTTTTTTATTAAATTTAGATGAGCGTTAACGGCAATATCATTTGTTGCCAGTCGTTAAATTCTTTAATTAACCGAACACGTATTTAAATCAGACAGACATGAACACAGAACTAATGAATGAATTCTATTTATTGCAGCAAAGTAGGTCTAATGCAAAATATCTGGAGATCCTGGAAGAAAGAATATACTCCCCAATCCAGGAAGCGAATACTAAAATGACTTCCTGGATGCATAAAAGAGGGAAAATGCTGATGAAACTGGAAACCAAAACCCAGATCAGGATGAAGAAAATCAGGAAGAAATTTCTGCAATACTAGCCCTTCTTCTTTTGCCCTTAATCTTAGCTTAATTCCCGTATCTTTGCGGTATGATGGTTGAAAAGATACTGGGTAATTTAAAAATCACTTCTTTAAATGAAATGCAGCAGGCAGCAATTGCAGCTGCAGATAAAGGAAAGGACGTTGTTTTACTCGCCCCTACAGGTTCTGGTAAAACAATAGGCTTTTTATTGCCCGTTTTAAAAAATCTTCTGAAAGATGTAAAAGGTGTTCAGGCATTGATCCTGGTTCCTTCAAGAGAACTGGCGCTGCAGATTGAACAGGTGTTTAAGCAGATGGGAACGGGTTTTAAAGTGAACTGCTGTTATGGTGGCCACCCGGTGAAAATTGAAAAAAACAATTTTGAACAACCGCCTGCGGTATTGATAGGAACACCCGGCAGAATTGCCTATCACCTGAGAAAAGAAAATTTCGACGAATCTACGATTACCACGCTGATACTGGATGAATTTGATAAAGCACTGGAATTTGGTTTCCAGGAAGATATGGCTTATATCATTGGAAACCTGCGCTCCCTGAAACAGCGGATGCTGACTTCGGCTACGCCGATGAATGATATCCCTGAGTTTACCGGGCTAAAGTCTTCACTGGAAGTGAATTTCCTGAAAGATGTAAAGGTAGCACCCGACTTGAAGTTAAAGAAGATCATTACTACGGCAGAAGATAAATTGGACGTTTTGTTTGACCTGATCTGTAAGATCGGTGCACAGACTTCACTGATTTTTTGTAACCACCGGGAAACGGTAGACCGTATCAGTGACCTGCTGATCGATAAAGACCTGGCCCATGATATTTTTCATGGCGGTATGGAACAGGATGAGCGTGAGCGGGCATTGCTGAAATTCAGGAATGGAAGTATTAAAATATTAATTACCACAGACCTTGCCGCCCGCGGATTGGATATCCCTGAAGTAGGCAATATTATCCATTATCAATTGCCTTACACAGAAGATGCTTTTCTACACCGTAACGGACGTACTGCCCGGATGAACGCTAAAGGAACAGCCTATCTGATCATGACAGAAGAAGAGAAGTATCCTTTTCTGAAAGGTGATATAGAAACTGAAAAACTGAAAGGCAGTTATGAATTGCCAAAGGATAGCCAGTGGCAAACGCTTTATATTGCGGCAGGTAAAAAGGATAAAGTCAACAAAATTGATATTGTTGGTTTACTGTTAAAAAAAGGTGGATTGCAAAAGGATGATGTAGGATTGATCGAAGTGAAAGATCAAAGTTCATATGTAGCCATCAAAAGAAACATGGTGAACAAAGTACTTTCATCGCTGCGCGATGAGAAAATTAAAAATAAGAAGGTGAAGATAGAAGTAGCGATGTAATTATGAGCAACAACGACATTTTAAAGAAACTGCGCGTAGCGCTGGAGCTGAACAACGAAGATATTATCAAAATATTGGAACTGGTGAATTTTAAGGTAACTAAAAGTGAGCTGGGTTCTTTTTTCAGAAGTGATGACCACCCGAATTTTAAACCTTGCGGTGATCAGATCCTTCGTAATTTTTTAAATGGGCTGGTAATTTACAAAAGAGGTCCAAGAACTGAAAAAGCAGATCTTCCGAAAGCCGATTAGTCGGTAATCCTTTCAAAAACGTTGAAATTCGAGTATATTCTTGAATATTCAGATAATTTATTCGTTCAAACTGGTATACTTGTGGAGTGAAGGCTTTTCTTTTTTCTTTTTATATAGAAAATGAATTATCTAATACCCGGGGTTAATAGGATTGCATGAAAAATGATTAAGTTTTTGAAATTTCCTGGAGAATTGGGTTATTTAAAATGTATCATTTTATTTCATGCTTTTTTGCTGATCTGCTCTTCCGCAGATGCGCAAATTCAACATAAGCTAAGTGGAAGCCTCATTGATTCCCTTAAAGAGGTAGTGTCTGGCGCAGATGTTTACCTCGTGGCAAACAAGGACACGTTAAACTCCGTTACCGACAATCAGGGTAAATTCTTCTTTTCAGGGTTCACAAGTGATCACATCTCTATATTGATTATACGGGTAGGGTTTAAGCCTTATGCCAGATCTTACAATTATCTTCCTGAGGAGGAAAGCCTGGATCTCGATCCGATCATGCTGCATACAGAATCAAATTTATTGGATGAAGTAGTGATTAATGGCAGGGATAAACCCATTAAGCTAAAGAAAGATACCATTGAATATAATGCAGATTTCTACCAGGTTTCTGAAAATGACAGGGTAGAAGACCTGCTTCGGCAGCTGCCTGGAGTGGAAGTAGACCTGGAAGGAAATGTAACTGCCATGGGCAAACCCCTGCTAAAGCTGCGTGTAAACGGGGAGGATTTTTTCACCAATAGCGTGAAGGACTTTATTCGTCAGCTTCCCGCCAGTGTAATTGATAAATTGCAGATCATCAATGATTATGGTGATGAAGCAAATTTCACCGGCGTAAAAGGGGATTCTGAGAAAATGCTGAACCTGGTGACAAAAGAAGGCCAGAATAAAGGAACTTTTGGCAATGCCGCTGCCAGTGGTGGTACCAATCACCGCTATTCCCTCCAGGGAAATGGCAATTTATGGGAAGGAAGTAAACAGATTGGCTTTAGCAGCGGATCGAACAACACCAGCAATGATGCAGGAATCAACACCACTACGGTTGCAGGTGTCAATTACAGGGATAAGCTGTTCAATGGAATCACGGCCAGTGCAAGTTATAATTATGGTTATACCAAAAACCAGTCCAGCCAGCTGAGCCACATCGAAACGATAAATCCCGGAGGATTGATCAACAATAACTCTACCACAGAAAGTAATTCTCAGAACAATACCCATAATATCAATTTTAATATTCAGTCTATTGCTGATAAAAGTTATTTCCAGGCCTCACTGGGTGGTTCATTGGTTAAAAAACACCGGGAGGGCGATACAAATTCTGATCAGACTGGGTTGATCACACAAAATCTGTTCAATAATACGGCCACCGCTACAGAAACACCAAGCCTGACCGGTAATTTTGCCTGGGCCAGGAGTTTTGAGAAACCGGGCAGAAGTATGTCTGCCGGAATTACCCTGAGCAGCAGTATTAACCAGGTGAACGATGCACTGGATAACCGCATCAGCTATTTAAATCAGCAGGGCGGACAAGCTATAGCCGATTCTTTAGTGAACCGTTTTGTAGATACCGAAAACAGGACCAATGCTATCTCGGGAGAATTCAGGTATAGTGAACCCTTACGTGCTGATAAAGATTCACTGGTGAAAAGAAATATCGATTTTTCCTATTTTTTCTCTTTTAATAAAACCCGGAATAGTTTATATACCCGCACCAATAGCAGCAGCAGCTCAGTAGTAGATTCACTGAGCTCTTTGTATTCTACAGCTTTTTTGATCAACCGCTTTGCCGTGAGTTACCGGTATCAGGCAAAAAAGCTGAACTATACCCTGGGTGTAACCGCTCAGCCTACCCAGTTGACAGGTGAGCAGGTGGGCAATACAACCAGGATCGATCATGTAGAAGTTAATATCTCTCCAATCATTAACCTGAGTTATAATGTGTCTGACTGGGACAATCTGGCTTTTGTCTATACCGGGGTAAGTACCGCTCCTGATTATTACCAGTTACAACCGGTACCTAATATCAGCAATATTCAGAACCTGGTATATGGTAATCCGAACCTGAGATCCAGTTTTACGCATTCCGGGGTTTTAAGTTATCAGCATACCAGTGAACAAACGGGATCTATATTTATGCTGACCTTAAATGGAATGGTGGTTAGGGATCAGGTAGTGAGTAATGTGTCATTGGTTGCGGATACGCTAAATACCCTCAAACAGGAAACACGTTTCAGAAATGCAAATGGTTCTTATTCATTTGGTGGCACCTATACCTATTCCATGCCTTTTGACCATAATAAATTCAATGCCGAATTGAAGGGTAACTGGGATTATGTAAATATGGTCTCTTATGCTGATTCCGTACTGAACACGAATAAGAGCTTTAATTATTCCCAAACGCTGCGGTTAAGAATGAACCAGCGGAAACTTATTTTGTCGGGTTATGCTACTTATAATTACAGTAGTAACCGCTATTCAATAGACCTGCTGAGACTGAGAAATATAGAAACCTGGCAGTTTAACATCAGTGGAAGGATCATTTTAACAGAAGGTTTGTCTGTTACCGCTGATGTGTTGAAAAGGATAAATTCTGGCTATTCGCTGGATGCCCCTAATCCTACGCTGATTAACTTTAGCATGGAAAAAACGATGTTTAAAAATAAACGTGGAAGTATTACCTTCCACGCTTATGATTTGCTGAACCAGGGAAATAACCTGATCAGGAGTGTTTCTGACAATTCAATTGCGGACAGCCGCTACAATCAGATCACCAGGTATTTTCTCGTGGGCTTTAACTATCGCCTGGAGCATTTCGGGCAGAAATAGATTAGCCCAGTTTTTTATATTTTATCCGATGGGGACTTACATCACCCAAACGTTTTTTACGGTTTTCCTCGTAGTCACTATAGTTACCTTCAAAGAAGTAAACCTGTGAATTGCCTTCAAAGGCCAGGATATGGGTACAGATACGATCCAGGAACCATCTATCGTGACTAATCACTACTGCACAGCCGCCAAAGTTTTCCAATGCTTCTTCCAGTGCACGTAAGGTGTTCACATCAATATCATTGGTAGGCTCATCCAGCAGTAATACATTTGCTCCCTTTTTCAGGGTAATTGCCAAATGCACCCTGTTGCGCTCACCCCCTGAAAGGATGTTTACTTTTTTCTGCTGGTCACCACCATTGAAGTTGAATTTGGAAACATAGGCACGTCCGCTTACCGCTTTGTTGCCCAGCTGAATGTTTTCCAGTCCGTCGGTAATATTTTCATACACTGTTTTATTGCCATCAAGGTCGTTGTGCATCTGGTCCACATAACCCAGCGCAACAGTTTCACCAACCCTGAATGTGCCTTCATCAGGCGTTTCCTGTTCTGTGATCAGACGGAAAAGTGTAGTTTTTCCTGCTCCATTGGGACCAATGATACCCACTATACCAGCCGGAGGTAAAGAGAAACTCAGGTTTTCAAACAGGATCTTATCTCCATAAGCTTTTGTTACGTTGTTCGCTTCGATCACCACATTTCCTAACCTTGGTCCTGCAGGTATAAATAGTTCCAGTTTGTCTTCTCTTTCCTTAGAATCTTCTGAGGCGAGTTTATCATAGTTAGATAAACGTGCTTTGGATTTTGCATGTCTGGCTTTTGGCGCCATACGTACCCACTCCAGCTCGCGTTCCAGTGTTTTCTGACGTTTGCTTTCTGTTTTCTCTTCCTGTGACAAACGTTTGGCTTTCTGATCTAACCATGATGAGTAATTCCCTTTCCATGGAATACCTTCTCCACGGTCAAGTTCAAGGATCCATCCGGCTACATTATCCAGGAAGTACCTGTCGTGGGTTACTGCAATAACAGTTCCTTTGTAGTCTTTCAGGAATTTCTCCAGCCAGTCAATACTTTCTGCATCTAAGTGATTCGTTGGCTCATCCAGTAACAATACGTCAGGTTCCTGTAAAAGTAATCTGCACATGGCTACGCGGCGACGCTCACCACCCGATAGTACACCAATTTTGGTATCCGGATCAGGACAGCGTAAAGCATCCATGGCGCGTTCCAGCTTATTATCCAGCTCCCATGCGTTGGATGCATCAATTTTATCCTGCAGTTCACCTTGTTTGGCCATCAGTTTATCCATTGCATCGGCATCTTCATAAACTTCAGGTAAGCCAAACTGCTCGTTAATTGCTTCGTATTCTTTTAAGATAGCAGTGATCTCGGCAACGCCTTCTTCTACTACTTCACGAACAGTTTTGTTTTCATCCAGCTCCGGTTCCTGTGCCAGGTAACCTACGGTATAACCCGGTGAGAAGACTACTTCACCCTGGAAAGCTTTGTCTATTCCTGCAATGATTTTCAGCACAGATGATTTACCTGATCCGTTTAAACCGATAACGCCAATTTTGGCGCCATAGAAAAAGGAAAGGTAGATGTTTTTTAATACTTGTTTTTGGGGAGGATAGATCTTGTTGACCCCCGCCATTGAAAAGATTATTTTTTCGTCTGACATTTTTGGTTTTTATGTTTACGCCTTTATTACGACGTTATAATTTGAAATCTGTTTTATTACTAATTAGGCTAACAATTACAAATATAAACAAGGTAAGGAAGTAACGAAATTGTTTATCAGCCTAAATTGATGAATTTAACACATCATTTGAAGTAAATATTATAAAACCAGCAATTGAAGCAGCTAAATCGCTATAGTTACATGCTTTGTTGAGACTGCCATTTTTAGCAATTAAATCCGCTTCAGGGTACAAAATGACAGGTCAGATTTGCGTAAAAAATGATTACATTACCGGGACAATTCTCCCATAACACCCGCTCTTTTATAAAGTAATGATTATTTAAACTACCTTAGAGGTAGTTTTTATTTTTTTAGTGCAAATAAAATATTATTGCTATTGGTGCCAAAAGTTAGTAAGTTTAGTGAAATAACGTCAGCAGTGAAATCTTTTATTGAGTATATGGCGTAATTGTTGATAAAATAAATCGTATTGGTGACGCTTGTTTATAAAACAAATTTTATAGTTTAGGGCGTTCCGTTTTAATAAAAGGTATATATGGAAGCTAAATTTTCACCACAAGTAAAAGACGTGATTTCGTTTAGCAGGGAAGAAGCCCTGAGATTAGGTCACGATTATATTGGCGCAGAACATCTTTTGTTGGGCCTGATTCGCGAAGGCGATGGAATGGCTATCAAAATATTGAAATCGCTGGGAGTAGATACCTCTAAATTACGCCGCTCAATTGAGGAAGCTGTTAGAGGTACATCCAGTGTTACGGTTAATCTGGGAAACATCCCGCTAACTAAACAAGCCGAAAAAGTTTTAAAAATCACTTACCTTGAAGCTAAGATCTTCAAGAGCGATTTGATTGGGACAGAGCATTTGCTGTTGTCTATCCTTCGTGATGATGATAATATTGCTTCTCAGATTTTGTTGCAATACAGCATCAATTACGAAATCTTCAAACAGGAAGTTGAAGTAAATAAAAATGGTTTCAGAGATGAAACTCAGGGGAGCGCTTCTACCGGTGGTGATGATGATTATCGTGAAGAAGAAAGTTTCAGCAGCCCTAAGAAAGTTTCTGATATCAAATCTAAAACTCCCGTGCTGGACAATTTTGGAAGAGATTTAACGAAAGCCGCAGAAGAAGGCCGTTTGGACCCTATTGTTGGTCGCGAGAAAGAAATTGAGCGTGTTTCTCAAATCCTGTCACGTCGTAAAAAGAACAATCCAATTCTGATCGGTGAACCCGGTGTAGGTAAATCAGCCATTGCTGAAGGTCTTGCACTGCGTATTGTTCAGCGTAAAGTATCAAGGGTATTGTTCAACAAACGCGTAGTTACTTTAGACCTTGCTTCTTTGGTTGCAGGTACTAAATACCGCGGACAGTTTGAAGAACGTATGAAAGCCGTAATGAATGAACTGGAGAAATCAACTGATGTGATCCTGTTCATTGATGAGATCCACACTATTGTTGGCGCTGGCGGAGCTTCAGGTTCACTGGATGCATCGAATATGTTCAAACCTGCTTTGGCAAGGGGAGAGATTCAATGTATTGGTGCAACAACTCTAGATGAATACCGTCAGTATATTGAGAAAGATGGTGCTTTAGACCGTCGTTTTCAAAAAGTAATGATCGAGCCCGCTTCGCCGGATGAGACCATTGAGATCCTGAACCGTATCAAGGAAAAATATGAAGAACACCATGGTGTAACTTATACCAATGAAGCTATTAATGCCTGTGTGGCCTTAACTTCAAGGTATATTACTGACAGGTTCCTTCCTGATAAAGCTATTGATGCTTTGGATGAGGCTGGTTCAAGAGTCCACCTGACAAATATTCACGTTCCTGAAAACATCATTGATATTGAGAATAAAATCGAAAATATCAAAGTTGAAAAGAATAAAGTAGTTAAAAGTCAGAAGTATGAAGAAGCTGCCAAATTAAGAGATACTGAAAAGAATCTATTGGAAGAACTTGACCGTGCAAAATCTGCATGGGAAGCGGAAACTAAAACCAAACGTTACACCGTAACTGAGGATAATGTTGCTGAAGTTGTTTCCATGATGACCGGTATTCCTTTGCAGCGTGTTGGTCAGACTGACAGTGTGAAGTTGCTGAACATGCAGGAAACTGTTGCTGCGAAGATCATTGGTCAGGATGAAGCCATCAAGAAACTGACAAAAGCTATCCAGCGTACAAGAGCCGGACTGAAAGACCCTAAAAAACCAATTGGTTCATTCATTTTCTTAGGCCCTACAGGTGTTGGTAAAACTGAATTGGCAAAAGAGTTGGCCAGGTTCATGTTTGATAGTGATGATTCACTGATCCAGATCGATATGAGTGAGTACATGGAGAAATTCGCTGTTTCACGTTTAGTGGGAGCGCCTCCGGGATACGTAGGTTATGAAGAAGGTGGCCAGTTAACTGAGAAAGTTCGTCGTAAACCATACGCAGTTATCCTGCTGGATGAAATCGAAAAAGCTCACCCTGATGTTTTCAATATCCTATTACAGGTGCTGGACGAAGGTCAGCTGACTGATAGCTTAGGCCGCAAGGTTGACTTCAGGAACACGATCATCATCATGACTTCAAATATTGGTGCCCGTCAGCTGAAAGATTTTGGACAAGGCGTAGGTTTTTCTACTACCGCCAAAACTAATCAGGTAGATTCACATTCAAGAGGAGTAATTGAAAATGCGCTTAAACGTGCTTTTGCCCCTGAGTTCCTGAACCGTGTTGATGATGTGATCGTATTTAATACTCTAGGTAAAGAAGAGATCTTCAAAATCATTGATATTGAGTTGAAATCATTGTTCGGTCGTGTACATACACTGGGTTATGAAGTGAAGCTGACAGATGTAGCAAAAGAGTTTATCGCTGATAAAGGTTTTGATAGTAATTTTGGTGCACGTCCTTTGAAACGTGCGATACAGAAATATTTGGAAGACCCAATTGCTGAAGAGATACTTAAAGGAGAGATCAATGAAGGTGATACACTGGAGATCGATTACAATAAGGAGACAGATTTGATTGTTGTAGAAAACAAGAGTCCGGGTAAAAAGAAAAAAGAAGTATAAGCTTACGATTTTTCATCAGATAATCAGGCTGCCTATCCGGGCAGCCTTTTTTTGTGGAAAATATTCTGGTCTGTTGTTTTTCAGGCTGCGTTCCCTTTTCAATGGAACAAGGCCTGAAAAATAACAGGCCAGAATATTTTTTCTTGAAAAACAGATCTTGCATTGGAATATCCTACTGATCATCTGATGAAAAGCGCAAGTGATACTCCAGAGGGGGGAGGTCCAGCATGATGCATAAGCATGGCGTCTATTTTCATTATTTATTTTATTAATCATTTTATGAAAAGCGCAAGTGATACTCCAGAGGGGGAGGTCCAGCATGATGCATAAGCATGGCGTCTATTTTAATTATTTATTTTACTAATCATTTTATGAAAAGCGCAAGTGATACTCCAGAGGGGGGAGGTCCAGCATGATGCATAAGCATGGCGTCTATTTTAATTATTTATTTTACTAATCATTTTATGAAAAGCGCAAGTGATACTCCAGAGGGGGGAGATCCAGCATGATGCATAAGCATGGCGTCTATTTTAATTATTTATTTTACTAATCATTTTATGAAAAGCGCAAGTGATACTCCAGAGGGGGAGGTCCAGCATGATGTATAAGTATGGTGTATTTTTATTTATAGAATTACAGGTAAAGCGTTGGGTTGTTACGGTGGCAGGGTTAGACCCAACTCGATGATGAGCTGCCAAGAAAAATAATAAGCTGCTCGAAGGCCTTCAATGTTTTGTTTTTTCAACAAAAGATTGGCAGCCGAGAGGAGTATATTATTTTTCTTAAATCAGTATTTACTCCCTGGATTTTAGAATAAGCTTAGTTGTGGTTTTGGAACCTTGAAAAGACTTGAGTCAAGTGTTATTGACTGAACGTTGAGTTGGTTAAGCCTGCAATGGAGTTTAAAGGTATCATTGATTAGCTGTGCAATGTTTCCATCGCCTTTCATGCGCTGGCCGAAACGGCTGTCATTGACGTTGCCGCTATGGCAGGACTGTATGGCATGCCATACTTTATCAAACCTGTCGGGGAAGTTCTGACGCAGCCAGTCCTCGAAGATAGGGCCAATGGCTCCATTTAGCCTGACGATCGTGTAGCCGGCTTTTATGGCACCGGCGGAAGCGATGGTTTTGAGTATTGCGGGTATTTCATGGTCGCTTAGCCCAGGTATCAGGGGGGCTACCATGACTCCGGTTGGGATGCCTGCTGTACTGAGTTCTTCCACTACTTTAAGCCTTTGTTTGATGGTGGTGGTTCTGGGCTCCATCACTAACCTTAGCTTTTCATTCAGGCTGTTAATGGAGATATAAACCATACAGAGGTTCAGTTTGGCCATTTCCTGCAGGATATCTTTGTCGCGCAGGATCAGCGAGTTTTTTGTGATCATGCCAATTGGCTGCCTGTATTCCAGGGCGATCTCTAATAGCTGACGGGTAATCTTGTATTCGCGTTCTGCAGGCTGGTAGCAGTCGGTATTTCCTGAAAGGGATATCGTTTCGGCATTCCATCCTTTCTTTTCCAGGAATTTTTTGAACAGGGCAGGCGCATCTTTTTTGACAATGATCTTGGTTTCGAAATCAAGACCGGCACTAAAGCCCCAGTACTCATGGGCGTTTCTTGCATAACAGTAAGTACAGCCGTGTTCGCATCCCTGGTAAGGATTGAGGGAATAGGCCATCCCTACATCGGGACTATCAACTTTGTTGACAATGGATTTTGATTGCCCGATAATGAAGGTTGTTTTTTGATTTTCTACCTCCCAGTCGTCAATTCCCTCAACATGTTCTTTTACATAGGTATTTGCCGCAAAACGGTTATGCGGATTGAATTGTGCACCCCTGCCTTTAAGGTAATTGTCCTTTGTTTGATCATCTACTATCATTAGCTAAAAATACTAATAATATTAGTAATATCAAATAGGTTATTTACCTTTTACTCACAGGGACATAATCCATCGGAACCATGTCTCCAATCTTCTCATAGGCCCAGAAGCCTTCGTACAATAATGATTTTGAATCCCGGATTCCTCCGTTTGCATAAAAATTAACTGGCCCCTGAAGCATTTTTACAACGGATATCTCGTAGTTTGGAATAGTTAACGGCCTCATGATATAGTGGCCGGTATTGGAATACTTTATACTTTCCTCTTCTTTGGTATACATTACGTATAATTCATCCTTGTAATTGATGGTCTTCATATCCGGATAAATGCTTTTGACCAATGTATCTGTAGATACGCCAGACATATCAAGGGTGGCAAATTCTTTTGGCAATTGCATGTAATGTTCTATCAGTGCTATCGAATCTGCAAGTACACCATGAGCACTGATGGTGCCATGCACTTTTTTCATCAGCCTTGCTTTTGTTGCTAACAATACCGCATCAGGTGGCCTGTTCGGGTTTTTAGTCATGATCCTCTTGTAAATAATAAAGCCCTCTTCTTCTACTTTATTTCTATACAGCGATTGAAAGAAATGCTGCGGTGATCCGGCATAGGCGATTTCGCGGTTTTTCAACCATGTTTTTCTTTTTCCTCCGCCACCCTTAAGGTCTTCAAATACAGGAAGGCCTGAAAAATAGATGATCCTTGTATTGTAATTGTACTCAAACATGTTAAGCATATATTTTAAGCGGTAACCTAATGCTTTATTTTCTACGACCAGAAATTCGTTACTGGTAACCCTCAGTATCTCCTGGTCGCCATCGTACTTGATGTACAATACATTAGGGTTTAAGATCTTACATTTGGCAGAATTTGGGGTCTTGCCGATAAAGAAGTCTTTAAATATCTGCAGATTTTTTTCCCTGTTAGGATCGGCTGTAATCACTACCTCATGGAGCTGTACCGTGTTTTCGGACAGCTCGATGGAAATTTTAATATCCTGATTATCTATGATCACACTTTTGCTGTAAGGGAGATAACCTATCATTTGTACTACCACTTCATAAGAGCCTGGTTTTAGTTTGCCTAAGTTAAACAGACCGTCTCCGTTACTTACAGTAGCGGTGGTATAACCACTTAAATATATTCCTGCCCCGGGAAGTGTTTCTCCCTTTTTATCCTTTACCGTACCGCTGATAGAGTATAGTTTTTGGGCCTGAATGTTAAGGCAA
Organism: Pedobacter sp. L105; assembly: GCF_009765875.1. Classification (GTDB taxonomy): domain Bacteria; phylum Bacteroidota; class Bacteroidia; order Sphingobacteriales; family Sphingobacteriaceae; genus Pedobacter. Next base: position 731,873 of record NZ_LMUP01000004.1, on the reverse strand, counting down.
AATAATAACAGCAAACCTGTCCCGAGGAGATATTTAATCATGGAGCTAATTTAACTCATCTTTAAGTTATTTTGCAATAAAAAAAAGCCCTGTCTGGGCTTTAAATATGTTAAAATACGTTAAAAGGGCTTTGTAAGCGGGTTGCTAACTTATTGATATACTGATTTTAATGAAATTTTAATGCTGGAGGTCCAATAGATCCTGTGCGTTTTTTAAAGCAGACTCCCCCGGGTTCTTGCCACTCAGCATCTCTGCAATGGCAAATATGCGTTCCTGGGTGTTTAGCCTGCGGATTCCTGTTGTTGTTCTTTCTGCATCTTCTTTTTTATAAACAAAGTAATGCGCTTCGCCTTTTGCTGCAATCTGTGGAAGGTGGGTAATGCAGATCACCTGCATGTTTTGTTCCAGTTCACCAATCACATCGCCTACACGCAAAGCTGTTTCTCCGGAAATACCAGTGTCAATTTCATCAAAAATAAGCGTAGGCAGGGAGGTATGTTTTGAAATAACCGATTTGATAGCCAGCATCAGTCTGGAAAGTTCTCCGCCTGAAGCTACTTTGCCTACCGGTGCAGGAGCCTGTCCTGCATTTGCCGAGAACAGCAGGGAGATCATATCCTTTCCGTCTTTATTGAGATTTTCTACTACAGATTGCTCAATTTTGATCTTTGCATTGGGCATACCTACGCGTACCAGGATTTCGCCCACTTGCTTTTGTGCTGTATCTATAGCCTTACTGCGGTTTTTTGATAAGGTATCAGCTATTTTTTCCAATTCGGTTTTGAGGCTGTTGATCACCCTGATCAACTTTTCAATTTCTTCATCGCTATTTAACAGCGTATATAGATTGTTAGACAATTCTGTCTGAATGGCGATCAGTTCATCAATTGTATTTACCCTGTGTTTTTGCTGAAGGGTATAAATAAGGTCGAGCCTCAGATTAATTGCATCAATCCTGGCAGGGTTGAAAACGATATTTTCTTCCAGGCTTTCTGTTTCCTGTGCGATATCCCTGATCTCGATCAATGCAGAACGGAGGCGCTCATTTACTGCGGTGTATAAGGGATTGAATTTCTCTACAGACTGGATCTGGCTGATGACTTCTTTTAAAATAGGAATTACTGCGGTTTCTTCTCCATCAAGTAACGTATGACCATTTACCAGCCCTCTCTTGATACTTTCGGCATTGTTTAATGCTTCCAGTTCCAGTTCCAGTTCGGCCTGTTCTCCTGGCTGCAGGTGTGCATTTTCCAGCTCGTTGAACAGGAATTGTTCATAATCCTGTTTACTCCTGGCTTCATCGGCTGATGTTTGCAGGTTGATCAGGTGCTGCAGGCCATTTTTATAGTCTTTGAATTTTTGTCTGTACTCACTAAGCAGAGGGGCATGGTTGGATAAGGTATCTACTACCGAAAGCTGAAATCCAGGATCGTTCACTTCAGAAGTAGCATGCTGGGAATGTATATCAATCAGCTTTTCGCCAATTTGTTTCATTACAGCAAGTGTAACCGGGGTATCATTTATAAATGCCCTTGATTTACCATCAATAGATATTTCCCTCCTTAAGATACTGTCGGGAAGAAAATCCACATCGTATTCTTCAAAGAAAGCTTTTAACGCAGTACCGGAGAGGTTAAACTGTCCTTCAATGACACATTTTTTATCCTGGTTGAAAAAGTATTTTGTTTCTGCGCGCTGACCCAAAATTAAGGACAGTGCACCTAACATAATAGATTTACCTGCACCTGTTTCGCCAGTGATGATATTTAAACCTTTGTCGAGTTCAAGATCAACACTATCTATCAGCGCATAGTTCCGTATAGAAAGTTTTTGTAGCATATCTGGATGCTAAATTATGAAAACTTAGTCAATGGATGTTTATTCTTTTTTAACAAAACCCGGGCAGGCAGCTAAAGTCAAAAAAACAAATCAATTTAAGAGGAACCTGGCTATCAAAAAAAGTCAAAAATGAAAGCGGAGCACGGTTGAAAAATAAACAGGCATAAAAAAAAGGCAGAGGAATATCTTCTGCCTTGGAGGTTTCTGTGTGAAAAGATAAAATTAATTGTTGCCTTTTTTGAGTTTTTTGTTAGCCAGCTCTTCTACATCTTTATCAAATTTCTTTTTTAGTTCGATATATTCCGGCGACTGTTTAATCTTTTGCTGATCATCGGTTTCTGTAAAAACTACATCTGGCACCGCAACATTAAATTTAAAATCCTGCATTCTCATATCGGTAGCGGCCATCGCTTTTTGTGCAACTTTCATCTGCAATTGTGCATTTTGCTGCATTTCTGCCAAATGTTTTCTTTGCTCCGGTGAGTTGTACATAGCCTGCATTTCCATGGCGTATTTTTCCAGTTTAGCCCTTTGCTCGGGTGTATTGTACCTGGCTTCAATTTCCTTCGCAAACTTGTCCCACTTGGCTTTCTGTTCCGGAGAATTGGATTTAGCCTGCATCTCCTGTGCATATTTATCCCATTTGGCTTTTTGTTCCGGGCTATTGTATCTTGCTTGCATTTCTTTACCGTACTTTTCCCATTTAGCTTTCTGCTCCGGAGTGTTAAATTGTTTTTGAAGCTGCACACCACTTCTTTCAATCTCTGTTTTCATTTGCTCCAGCTGCGCAGGGCTAGGGCTTCCTGCCATTACCATATCCTGTACTTTTATTGAAAAGTCTGTTATTGCTTTTGAAAGCTCAGGCATTTCAGGGGCTTCGGGTGCTTCTGGTTGATGAACTTTAGGATCAACGGGTGCAGGCGGCGGTGGAAATCTTACCGGTTCAACAGGAGGAGGTGGAGGAGGAAATCTCATCTTAGATTTGGGTTCCACTGGCGGTGGTGGCGGAACTCTAAACCCTTTTTTAATCTTTTTCTTCGCGGTATCCAGTGGGCTCAGGTCGTACAGCGGAGCACTAACATTATTTTGTACAATTACTTTTTTGATGGGTTTGTCATTCTTTTCAGGACTGATCCAGGCTAATGAAACTATAGTAGCCAGGGTTAAGGTTACAGTGAAAAGCTTTTGTTTGGAATTCATGTAGTTCGTTTTCATATCTGTGATTCTTTTAATGCGTTGATATAAATGTTGATTTGTTCCAGTGGCCGCTAAGGCAAGTACGGGACTATGCTTATCGGTTAACAGTTCCAGTTTTAAAAGGGCGTGTGCATAGGTAAGCGGTTGATCGGTCAGCTTGACTACCAGGTCATCACAGGCATGCTCTCTTTCGATGTCTATAAATTTTCCGGTAAGCCATATAAAGGGATTGAAAAATAGTACTGTGTCAATCATTGTCCTGATCAGGTTAAACAGGTAATCATTTCTCCTGATATGGGATAGTTCATGTATCAGTATCGCTTCTACGTGGTTAAGTTCCATTTGTGCTGCCAATGCTACCGGAAAAAGGATAACTGGTTTCAGGAAACCGATCACAAGAGGGACGTTTACATGATCAGAAAGCCGGAAATCAATATGTTTTCTGATATTCATATTTCTTGTAAGGTTTTGAAAAAGCTTTGCCCATTCTTCAGGAACTTTTGAATAGTTAGCCTTTTTAAGCTGGTTTACCTTTTTATATCCCTGAACGACAATAACAGACTGTATAAGCAACCCTATCAGATAGAGCAGGACCAGGGCAGGAAACAAACGCTCTGCGTATTTTATAAAAATCGGTGTTGCGATAGCTGGAAATGCGGCTGGCATATCGGATACAGCTGAAGCTGACGGCCAGTGAAAGACAGAAATAAATGTGCATACAAAACAGATAAACATTAAACAGTTTGCCACATAGGCCAGTTTATATTTTAGTTTCGCATTTAGCTTAAATACATTCAGCTGGCTGGGCAGCAGCAAAGCGTAGATGAGGGCACCTTGCCATAGGGAGTGGAGTATGCTCCAGCCTGTTGCCTGTATGAGATTGTTTACTAAGGTTTCCATAATTATTTATGATCTAGTTCATCCAAATATTTCTTTATTGCTTCTATTTCATCCTTACTGGAGTTATGATTTCCAAGTGCCTGCATAACCAGTCTTGCCGCCGATCCGTTAAATGCATTGTCTATCAGTCTTGATACTAAATGTTGCTGGGTTTTCTGCTGACTGGCCAGCGCGCTGTAGATATGTGTTTTTGAGGTCGTATCTCTTGTCACCAGGCCTTTTTCATGCATGATCTGCATTAGCTTTAGCGTAGTGGTATATCCTGCTTCTTTATTCCTGGTTAGGATCTCGTGTACATCCCTTACTGTACAGTTACCCTTTTCCCATAAAATCTGGAGTATTTCCAGTTCGCTTTCCGTTGGTTTTGTAGTAATTTCTGAAGACATAACATTTGAATACGAATTGTTTCGTATTCAAATGTACGAATATATTCGTATAACCAAAATAAATTTTAATTTATTTTTAAACGGCTAGTAATTAGGTAGGATAGCCTGGGGATCAGTTCTTTTTAAGAACCTCGTATTTGTTGATATTTGCAGGGTCAATCTGGCTCAGCAGGGTATATCCATCTGTTTTATCCTGTGAGCTTCCCAGCATCAGGATGTTTGCTGTTTCTTCCGCTTTGGTTGCAAAATATACGTTCGGGAAAATAGAGCCTAATTTTTGTTTATCCATTTGCTGCAGGTCTGAAAGGTAACCCAGCATTAATTTTGCGCCTTTACCGGGATCTTCCTGCATATGGTCGAGCGTGTTTGTATGATAATTGTAAATGAACACCCTCAGCTCCTGGTAGCTTTTGTTCAGCAGGTTTTCGTTGAGCCAATAGCGGTTACGCAACCCATCAAATGCTTTCCATCCTGTATTACCGGAAGCTTGTGCAATATTCAGGATGTTTTGGGCTTTCAGGTAATAGGGGGTGCCTCCAAGCTTACTGAAACTATCTTTATCTAAGCCAATGACCGTATAGGCATAATAAGAAAGTAGTGAACTCAGATTGGTCAGGTAATTCTGATCAGAGAAATCAATCGGCTGGCCATCATTATAACTAAAATCGAAATCCTTATCGTTTAAATTGAGCAGCGTGCTGCTATAGGTTGTTCCGAAAATAGGCCTGCTGGTTTGTATTTGTGCGTCGGCTGTATAACTGGAGCCACCGTCCCAGGAATTAATGGTAATGACAAGGTTGCAGTCGATCTTTTCCTGTGGACGATAATTTTCATTTGTCCATTTATTGTTATTGAGGAAATCCCTGATGATGGTACGAAGCTGATCTATATTGTTTTTATTGATGTTTGGTACTTTTGGTGCTGACACCTGTACCCTGAAGTTTAATTCCTGCGTATGCGCTGTAATGCAGAATAAGAGGAGAATGAAAAGTAAGGAGAAGATCTTTTTCATTTGAGTGTTATTATCTTTTAATGGTTATGAAGCTTACATGATCTTGTATTCATGGCTGTATATGAACGCTAAGCTCATGCAGGTTTCATCAGCCTACATTTGTTTTTAATCTTCAAACTGCCTGCGGCGATTATCGCATGATGGTTTTATGCCTGGTATAGTTTTAATATTTGGTTACAGATATCTTTGGCAACCTCAGTCTTGGATTTGACAGTGTATACCGTTTTTTCTTCTGCACGATTAAAGATAGTGATTTTGTTGGTATCTTTTTGAAAGCCTGCTCCCGTATCATTCAATGAATTGAGCACAATCAGATCGAGGTTCTTTTTCTTTAATTTGTACTTCGCGTTTTCTTCTTCATTTTCTGTTTCCAGGGCAAAGCCGATCAGGATTTGTGCGGGACTTTTGAGCTGACCGAGGGTGAGCAGAATATCAGTTGTTTTTTTCAGGTCGATAGAAAATTCTTCTTCTTTCTTTTTGATTTTCTGCAGGGCAGGATGTTTTGGCGTATAATCGGCCACTGCGGCACTCATGATACTGATCGTGCTATGGGCGAAATTTGAAGTACAGGCTTCCAGCATCTCAGCGGCGGTAGTTACATCTATCCGCTGTACCTGCCGGACACTTTTTTCTGCTGTAGGTCCGCAAATTAGTGTTACCTCTGCACCTAAACCAGCCATTTCATCTGCAATAGCAAAGCCCATTTTGCCAGAAGAGTGGTTGCCAATAAACCTTACAGGATCTATAGGTTCATAAGTAGGGCCGGCGGTTACCATTACTTTCACACCAGCTAAGGGAAGATCTTTTTTAATATGATCAATAAGGAAATTTATAATTTCTTCGGGTTCTGCCATTCGGCCTTCGCCATACAAACCACTGGCCAGTTCTCCGCTGCTTGGGGATATGATCTGGTTGCCAAAACTATTCAGTTTTTCTACATTGGCCCTGGTGCTTTCGTGTTTCCACATATCGAGGTCCATAGCGGGGGCATAATAAACCGGGCATTTGGCAGAAAGATATACTGCACTTAATAAGTTATCACATAAGCCATTGGCCATTTTGCCCATCGTATTGGCACTGACAGGTGCGATGATCATATAATCGGCCCAGAGGCCTAATTCTACATGATTGCTCCATACACCGGTTTCTTCTTCGAAGTATTTGGTGTAAACAGGATTTTTAGATAAAGTTGCGAGGGTGAGCGGGGTGATGAAATTTTCCGCATCTGCAGTAAGAATTACCCTGACGTTTGCACCAGCTTTAATCAGTAGCCTGATTAATATTGCCGATTTATAAGCTGCGATGCTGCCGCAAACGCCAAGGATGATGTTTTTATTTTTGAGCATGGTCTATTAATGCAATGGTAATGCAAGTTAATGCCTGCGCAGGTATTATTGAGGATCTTTAGCCGGATTTCTGTAATAAACTTTGTCGTTCAGAAATTCGTCGATTGCGATCAGCGAAGGTTTAGGCATACGCTCATAGTGTTTGCTGATTTCAATTTGCTCCCTGTTTTCGAAAATCTCTTCCAGATTGTCGTTAGAAGAAGCAAACTCAGCTAATTTACCATGTAGCTCTTCTTTCATATTGTTAGAAATCTGATTAGCCCTTTTAGAAATAATCACTAAAGACTCATAGATATTCTCTGTCTTCTGATCTAAATCGTTAACATTTCTGGTTACCGTAGTGTTTGGTATTGCGGGTTTATTCGTATTCATTATTGGTTGGGGGTTTTAATCAAGTTAATGGTACTGTCTCTTTTCGATTCTTTAGCTGCTATGGCTTTGTATTTTGCGATTTGGTTAGCTTCAAGTGTCATCATCTGTTTGGCGTTTACTACACCAGCTTCACTATCGCTTTTCAAAAATTTCGCTTCATCAAGATACTTACTCTGAGGGTATTTTTCAATAAATTCATTGGCATAACCAATAGCTTCAGTAAATCTGTCTTCCTGACGGAAAGGGAAACTATGTTTAGCATAGTTATATTGAGATTTAACAATCAGCAAGTCCATGTCTTCTGCATATTTAATATCCGGAAAATCAATCTCTCCGTTTTTCAAAGAAATCACAGACGCTTTAAAGTAAACAATCTGGTAACTTCCCAAATCATAATATAACCTGGCGTTTGTATATGCTTTTAATTCCAGTTTAGCACGCAGATCGGTAATATACTGACTTGCTTGCGTAACTCTTTCACTTTTAGGGTATAAGTTGATAAATAATTGAAGGGCATCAATTGCTTTATAGGTGTTTTCCTGATCCAGTGAATATTCCGGAGAATCCAGGTAAAAGCAATAAGCGCCCATATAACGGCATTCTTCTGCGTTTTTACTGGTAGGATAGGTATCCGCAAAGTATTTAAACTGATAACGGGCAGTAGTGTAATCTTTTAGCCTGAATAAGGTATAAGCATAGTAATAATTCAAATCTTCTGCTTCTGTTCTTCCCCTGTATTTCTGAGAAAGATCTTCAAATAAGATCAAAGCTTTTGAATAATCCTTCTTGTTATACAGTTTAATCGCCTCCTGGTATTTTTTAGCTACATCATTACTCAGCCTGATTTTCTCAAACCGGCTTTTGCAACCTGCAATACTCAAGGCGATTACGGTAAAACTTAATATAAAAACGTGTTTAATTTTAAACATTGTGCAAAGATAAGTTAATAATACGATAACGTCAATTAAAAATAATTGTCCGCTAAGCTAGATAAAGGCTTTATATCAGTCAAGCGGTTAACATAATTTAACAAATAGGATTTGAAACGCGTTTTTTATGAGTTGTATATATATATACTGTAACCGTTGATCTGATTTGAAATTTTTGTTTTTCAGGATGTGTTGTATAGAAGATTATAGATTGAAGCGGGTTAAAGTAAAGGTTGTGCTTGGGGTGTGGGCAAAATGCAAACAGCTTTGATACAGTATCAGTACAATGTTTTCGAATTAGTTGCAACGGTTGTACGCTAATTGTACTCACATTGTTCACATCCCGAATACTACCCGGCCAATTTTCCCCTATCTGATCCGTCCTGATATACCTATAACTTATGTTTAAAGACGCAGTAAAGAGTAGTTATCCTTATTATCTGAATTGAATTGATTTTTTGGAATGCTGTCGCATTTGTTGTCAGCTAGCTTTAACTGGTTCTTTTAAATCTATCCTTAAGTTTTTATGCTTGAAAAACAATGGGTTAGGTGGGTGATACAATTATATTGGTATTATTGTTTGGTGTAACCTATATTTTTCCTACATTTGCATCCCGCTTCGGAGGAAGGGAAACAGTGAGAGTGATAAAAAGAGAAGGATTTGAAAGGTTGTAAAGTAGGACGTTAGTTTAGCTTTGAAATAATGGAAAGAAGGATTAAAACTTCTGAAAATAAAAAAAAGAAAAAGCTTGACAGAACGAAAAATATTTCTACCTTTGCAGTCCCAACAAAAACGGGAAAACAAAACGCTGTTGACGGATGTCAGCTGAGCGAAACAAACAAGATTGAAACGATAGAATGAAAAGATCAACAAAGGAACATAAAGACCTTTGAAAATTGATTCAAACTATTGCAACATATACAAGGCCGCCGTGAGGTTTGCGCCGAGAAGTTCATTAAAGAGATGTCATTTATAAAAACGCAGAGCGGGATAAATCAGTACGAGTTCAAAGTACATGATCCGCAATGATTTTTCAAGTTAGATCTGTCAGACAAATAAGAATACAGACTATTATTAATACAAGTTAAGAATGGTCAGTGATTCAAACACAACATTTTACAATGGAGAGTTTGATCCTGGCTCAGGATGAACGCTAGCGGCAGGCCTAATACATGCAAGTCGAACGATATTTCTAGCTTGCTAGAGAAAAAGTGGCGCACGGGTGCGTAACGCGTATGCAACCTACCTTAATCAGGGGGATAGCCCGAAGAAATTCGGATTAAGACCGCATAAAATCACAGTACAGCATTGTACAATGATCAAATATTTATAGGATTAAGATGGGCATGCGTGACATTAGCTAGTTGGCGGGGTAACGGCCCACCAAGGCTACGATGTCTAGGGGATCTGAGAGGATGACCCCCCACACTGGTACTGAGACACGGACCAGACTCCTACGGGAGGCAGCAGTAAGGAATATTGGTCAATGGAGGGAACTCTGAACCAGCCATGCCGCGTGCAGGAAGACAGCCCTCTGGGTCGTAAACTGCTTTTATTCGGGAATAAACCTACTTACGTGTAAGTAGCTGAATGTACCGAAGGAATAAGGATCGGCTAACTCCGTGCCAGCAGCCGCGGTAATACGGAGGATCCAAGCGTTATCCGGATTTATTGGGTTTAAAGGGTGCGTAGGCGGCTTTTTAAGTCAGGGGTGAAAGACGGTAGCTCAACTATCGCAGTGCCCTTGATACTGAAGAGCTTGAATGGACTAGAGGTAGGCGGAATGTGACAAGTAGCGGTGAAATGCATAGATATGTCACAGAACACCGATTGCGAAGGCAGCTTACTATGGTTTTATTGACGCTGAGGCACGAAAGCGTGGGGATCAAACAGGATTAGATACCCTGGTAGTCCACGCCCTAAACGATGAATACTCGCTGTTAGCGATACACAGTTAGCGGCTAAGCGAAAGCGTTAAGTATTCCACCTGGGGAGTACGGTCGCAAGATTGAAACTCAAAGGAATTGACGGGGGCCCGCACAAGCGGAGGAGCATGTGGTTTAATTCGATGATACGCGAGGAACCTTACCCGGGCTTGAAAGTTAGTGAATGATTTAGAGATAGATCAGTGAGCAATCACACGAAACTAGGTGCTGCATGGCTGTCGTCAGCTCGTGCCGTGAGGTGTTGGGTTAAGTCCCGCAACGAGCGCAACCCCTATGTTTAGTTGCCAGCACGTTAAGGTGGGGACTCTAAACAGACTGCCTGTGCAAACAGAGAGGAAGGAGGGGACGACGTCAAGTCATCATGGCCCTTACGTCCGGGGCTACACACGTGCTACAATGGATGGTACAGAGGGCAGCAAGCTGGTAACAGCAAGCAAATCTCCAAAAGCCATTCACAGTTCGGATAGAGGTCTGCAACTCGACCTCTTGAAGTTGGATTCGCTAGTAATCGTATATCAGCAATGATACGGTGAATACGTTCCCGGGCCTTGTACACACCGCCCGTCAAGCCATGGAAGTTGGGGGTACCTAAAGTATGTAACCGCAAGGAGCGTCCTAGGGTAAAACCGATAACTGGGGCTAAGTCGTAACAAGGTAGCCGTACCGGAAGGTGCGGCTGGAATACCTCCTTTCTGGAGCAAGATAGATTACCCGCTGCGTAAATGATATAAATGACAATAAATCTCAAAAAGAAAAACCCATAGGATGAAACAAAGTGAAAGTGTTTCAAACTGAAGGAAGGTATTACAGAGGTAAAGGCATTGTGAAGAGACACCTCGAAACAATAAGTACCGTTACTGCTGATA
>NZ_LMUP01000004.1:524055-721069 GCF_009765875.1 Pedobacter sp. L105 | reverse complement strand
AGGGTAAAACCGATAACTGGGGCTAAGTCGTAACAAGGTAGCCGTACCGGAAGGTGCGGCTGGAATACCTCCTTTCTGGAGCAAGACTAACTGCCCGATCTGCGTAAATGATATAAATGACAATAGATCTCAAAAAGAAACACCCATAGGATGAAACACGGTATAAGTTGTTCGCCCTACTGAAGTAAAGACAAATAGTCCCGTAGCTCAGTTTGGTTAGAGCACTACACTGATAATGTAGGGGTCAGCAGTTCAAATCTGCTCGGGACTACATTAGGAATACAAACCATTCTACGGGGGATTAGCTCAGCTGGCTAGAGCGCCTGCCTTGCACGCAGGAGGTCAACGGTTCGACTCCGTTATTCTCCACCATCACCCTGGCTTAAGATAGAAGGCCAAACAAAGTAGGAAACCAGCGATGGTAACCGGGGATAGAAAAGTTCTTTGACATATTGGAAGAAGTTAAAAGAAGAGCAAACAACAATAGAGACGTTGTTAGCACTTGGTTGATGAAAGGAAGATAAGCAATTATCGGAGAAGAAGAACAAAAAGGTTAACGACTTATATTAAAAAAGCATTTCCATAGGCGCAAAAGGCTATGGAGAGAAGAAAGTAAGAAAGAGTACACAGGGGATGCCTTGGCTCTCAGAGGCGATGAAGGACGTGATAAGCTGCGATAAGCTTCGGGTATTAGCAAATATGAATTAATCCGGAGATTTCCGAATGGGGAAACCTGGCTGATTGAAGATCAGTCGCACTGCGGTGCGCAAACCTGCCGAACTGAAACATCTAAGTAAGCAGAGGAAGAGAAAATAATAATGATTTCCTAAGTAGTGGCGAGCGAACGGGAAAGAGCCCAAACCAGTTATGTTACGGCATAGCTGGGGTTGTAGGACTACGATGTGGTATTAATGAATTGAAGTGGAACAGGATGGGAAGCCTGGCAATATAGCGTGAGAGCCGCGTACACGTAAGGGACATTAGCCTAGTAGTATCCTGAGTACCGCGAGGTCGGAGACGCCTTGTGGGAATCTGCCGGCACCATCCGGTAAGGCTAAATACTCCTGAGAGACCGATAGTGAACCAGTACCGTGAGGGAAAGGTGAAAAGAACCCCGAACAGGGGAGTGAAATAGAACCTGAAACTGTGTACTTACAAGCGGTCGGAGCGTCCAGGTGGCGTGACGGCGTGCCTTTTGCATAATGAGCCTACGAGTTACTCTTCTCTGGCAAGGTTAAGTGTTTCAGACACGGATCCGAAGCGAAAGCGAGTCTGAATAGGGCGTATAGTCAGGGGAGGTAGACGCGAAACCTTGTGATCTACCCATGGACAGGTTGAAGGTGCGGTAACACGTACTGGAGGACCGAACCGATAAACGTTGAAAAGTTTCCGGATGATCTGTGGGTAGGGGTGAAAGGCTAATCAAACTGGGAAATAGCTCGTACTCCCCGAAATGTTTTTAGGAACAGCGTCGTGGTTAAGTTTGATAGAGGTAGAGCTACTGATTGGGTGCGGGGGAGTCAAATCCTACCAAATCCAGACAAACTCCGAATGCTATCAAATATACACGGCAGTGAGGCCCGGGGTGCTAAGGTCACGGGCCGAGAGGGAAAGAACCCAGACCATCAGCTAAGGTCCCTAAATTACTACTAAGTTGAACTAACGAGGTGCGATTGCACAGACAGCTAGGATGTTGGCTTGGAAGCAGCCATTCATTTAAAGAGTGCGTAACAGCTCACTAGTCGAGCGATCGTGCATGGATAATAAACGGGCATCAAGTAGTATACCGAAGCTATGGGTAGAATGTAAATTCTACGGTAGGGGAGCATTCCAGCGGCAGCGAAGATATGGCGTAAGCTGTGTTGGAGCTTCTGGAAAAGCAAATGTAGGCATAAGTAACGATAAGGCAGGCGAGAAACCTGCCCGCCGAAAGGATAAGGTTTCCTGATCAACGCTAATCGGATCAGGGTTAGTCGGGGCCTAAGGAGAACCCGAAGGGGAAATTCGATGGACAACTGGTTAATATTCCAGTACTTTTTATAACTGCGATGTGGGGACGGAGTAGTGACACTGCCGCGATCTGACGGAATAGATCGTTAAAGACTGTAGGTATTGGAGAGGTAGGCAAATCCGCCACTCTAGCTGAACGTCGATAGTACCGCAAGCCTTCGGGTAAGTGGATAGCGCAGGTAATCAGACTTCCAAGAAAAACCGCTAAGCTTCAGGTTATAAAAACCCGTACCGCAAACCGACACAGGTATCCGGGAAGAGAATTCTAAGGCGCTCGAGTGAATCATGGCTAAGGAACTCGGCAAAATGGCCCTGTAACTTCGGGAGAAGGGGCGCTGGCAGTAATGTCAGCCGCAGTGAAAAGGCCCAGGCGACTGTTTAACAAAAACACATGGCTTTGCAAAATCGAAAGATGAAGTATAAGGCCTGACACCTGCCCGGTGCTGGAAGGTTAAGAGGGGATGTCATTCGCAAGGAGAAGCATTGAATCGAAGCCCCAGTAAACGGCGGCCGTAACTATAACGGTCCTAAGGTAGCGAAATTCCTTGTCGGGTAAGTTCCGACCTGCACGAATGGTGTAACGATCTGGGCGCTGTCTCAGCCATGAGCTCGGTGAAATTGTGGTCCCGGTGAAGACGCCGGGTACCCGCAACGGGACGGAAAGACCCCATGCACCTTCACTACAATTTAACATTGACATTGGATACAGGATGTGTAGGATAGGTGGGAGACTGTGAAGCGGCATCGCTAGGTGTTGTGGAGTCAACGTTGAAATACCACCCTTTCTGTATTCGGTGTCTAACCCCTTTCAGGGGGGGACATTGTTTGATGGGTAGTTTGACTGGGGTGGTCGCCTCCAAAAAGGTAACGGAGGCTTTCAAAGGTAAGCTCAATACGCTTGGTAACCGTATGAGGAGTGCAATAGCATAAGCTTGCTTGACTGTGAGGCAGACAAGCCGAGCAGGGTCGAAAGACGGATATAGTGATCCGGTGGTTCTGCATGGAAGGGCCATCGCTCAAAGGATAAAAGGTACGCTGGGGATAACAGGCTGATCTCCCCCAAGAGCTCATATCGACGGGGAGGTTTGGCACCTCGATGTCGGCTCGTCACATCCTGGGGCTGGAGAAGGTCCCAAGGGTTCGGCTGTTCGCCGATTAAAGTGGCACGCGAGCTGGGTTCAGAACGTCGCGAGACAGTTCGGTCCCTATCTGTTGTGGGCGTAGGAATTTTGAGTGGGGCTGACCTTAGTACGAGAGGACCGGGTTGGACTAACCTCTAGTGAATCTGTTGTTCCGCCAGGGGCATTGCAGAGTAGCTACGTTGGGAATAGATAAGCGCTGAAAGCATCTAAGTGCGAAACTAGCCACGAGATGAGAATTCCATATAGGACCGTAGCAGACTACTACGTTGATAGGTTACAGATGTAAAGTTGGTGACAACATAGTCGAGTAATACTAATCATCCGAAGCTTTCAAGAGCAAAAAATTGTTGTTTGTTCTTCAGACTAACTTCTTTCAATCATTGTCATTGTTTAGGCCAAGGCGACCGGTACTGATCCAACTAGCGAGAGCGAATAGGGATACAGGCAAAGGGAACCGAAAGCATAAACATTATAAAAATATTATATCAAGTAAATCATCGCTAAAGTAGTTATACAGAAGCGAGCTCGATAAAGACATTTAGGTGCCTATATCGGTGGTGTCCACCTCTTCCCATTCCGAACAGAGAAGTTAAGCCCACCAGAGCCGATGGTACTGCGGTAACACGTGGGAGAGTAGGTCGGTGCCAAATCTTAAAGAAAGCCTTTCAGGAAACTGAGAGGCTTTTCTGGTTTAAAGCCTTTTTACTGGCATACTCTTTTATTGAATATTTGCGCTTAAGCTAATTTCATGATGAGTTGAGTTGAGCGTAACTCTATTTTTGTACCTTAATTTATAACTTTCTTTATTCTTGCAAATTCCATGTGTTGCCTGATCTTCCGAAAATACGATGTTTAATTATTTATCCTCTTCACTGCTAATATGATTTGATGAATGGTGACCCGGGCTGATTTTTTAAATTAATTAACTTGTAATGGTTTTCAACAGTTGATTTTCCTGTTTGATTTGGGATAGTCTTCAAAACAATTTAGGTGTTTCCCCGTTGTTTGTATAGGTAAATTAATTATTTTCATTGTTCAATCGAAAAACGAAAATTATTGCTCCATATTCGCCATTAAAATGGCATCCGAAAGGCTTTATGAAATAATTTTGGTTATCTTTGGAGCTAAACTAAAATACAGATATAATGAGCTTTTTTGCTGAAAAAAGAAGGGAAGTAATGCTTCATATAGAGCAGTATATGCTTGATATGATGGATACTTACCTGAAACCGATTGATACAAATTGGCAGCCTACTGATTTTTTGCCTGTTTCTACCAGTGACACTTTTATTCAGGATATTAAATCCCTTCGGGAAACCGCGAACAGTCTTTCTTATGATCTTGTTGCTGTATTGATCGGGGATACCATTACAGAAGAAGCATTACCAACATATGAATCATGGTTAGCTATGGTTGAAGGTGTAAGTCGTAAGGAAGAAGGTGGATGGATGAGATGGAACCGTCACTGGACTGCTGAAGAGAACAGACATGGTGATTTGTTAAATAAGTACCTTTACCTTTCAGGCCGGGTAGATATGCGTCAGATGGAGATTTCTACGCAATATCTGATAGCTGATGGTTTTGACATCGGTACAGGACATGATCCTTATCGCAATTTTATTTACACCAGTTTCCAGGAACTCGCTACAAATATCTCCCATCGCAGGGTGGCATCTTTAGCTAAAAAAGATGGTGATACCTTACTTTCTAAAATCTGTGGTACTATAGCTTCCGATGAAGCTAGACATGCAAAAGCCTATAAAGACTTTATGTCTAAAATATTTGAAGTAGATCCAAATGAAGCCCTGATCGCATTTGAAGATATGATGCGCAAGAAGATTGTTATGCCTGCGCATTTCTTAAGAGAAATGGGCTTAAAAATGGGACAGACATTTGGTCACTTCACTGATGCCGCACAGCGTTTGGGCGTATATACGGCAGTTGATTATGTAGAGATCATGCAGCAGTTGATTGAAGAATGGAAGCTGGAAAGCATGCGTGATTTAAATGAGACTGGTGAAAAAGCCCGTGATTATATTATGGCTTTACCAAGCAGGTTATTACGCGTTGCAGAGCGTATGAAGACACCTACAATAGACTATAAATTCAGCTGGATCCACGCTTAACTCATCGTATCAAACTATAAAAAAAGCGCAAATAGCCCGAAAGCTGTTTGCGCTTTTCTATTTATAGCCTATTTATTATCTGGCCTTTCATTTATCCAATGGAAGTTTGTATCCATTAATCTGAAACTTTTTTTGCTAAGCTCTACTTTAATGGAATCGCCATAAAGTTTTCCTTTTATTAATAAGCGTCCTTTTCCAGGGATTTCATAGTACAGTATCTGTTTAGCTTTTGTTGAATCGGCATCAAAAATGAGTGTTAATTTTTTCAGTTTCGTATCCGCACTCATATCAATGGTTTGTAAACTATCATTCATTAAACGAATGGACGCCCTTGAGACGCCCCCTATAAATAAGGCTTTCCAACGTTTTTGCTGTCTGGTATCCGGAGGTATAGTGTCTTTGTTTAACTTGTACATTTCAACGGTATAGGTTCCGTATAAAGGTGATTTAGGAGCGGCATCTCCATATTGTTTTCTACCCTGGAGTAGCTGAATAATGTTAACTACTATTACAAAGCTTATTAACAGATATTTAAATGCGATTTTGGTATAACGCAACCATTTCTTTTTAATATACGGCGGATCTATTGTTTGAAGTTTTATGGCCTCACCCCGGATAAACAATTGGTACAGCCGGTCGAGATTTGGGGAAAGTAAAAAGATAGAAAGTGTAACCAGTCCTGTAGATATTATTTTTACCGGTACATTGTAAAAGTAATTCACAGCCATCACATTGACGCTTGCCATTAAGGTAAATATAGCCCCGATGGCCACTGTCCTCCTAAAGAGGAGAAATCCTGCCATCAATTCAGCAATGCCCATAAATAGATTATAACCGGTAGAGAAACCGAGGAATGTCCATGCGAGACCCATCGGTGTTGAATCGCCATATGCTTCATTTAAACGGTATTGAGTAGGGCTTGAAAATTGAAGTTTGATCACTTTAATTGAGCCATACTGGATCAGCATAAAACCCACGTAATATCTTGCAGCAACAGTAAGCCAGTAATAGAGATTGTAATAATTTAGCCTTTTCCTATCTGTAAGACTCCATATGAGGGTACCAGGAATTGCAGCAAGGGCAATAACCAGCAGTATCAGGTAATCGTAGGTAGTGTCGCCACTACCATTCGTAAAAACTGTAATTTCGTACCCGGGATGTATAAAGTTTTTTGCCATCCAGGGTATAAAAAGATGCAAACCCTGGTCGATATACCTCGACACCATTCCTAGTAAGGGATAGGCTCCATTATTCTGCAGAATAATAAATAAACCGAAGGAAATAAAGACATATCGAAATATTATTTTCTGAGTAAGTGTCCATTGTTGTGAGATTACGGTCATTCAGATGATTGATTATTGTTGAAATTTCTTTTTTTAAGAATTATTTCTACAATATAATAAAAATCGTAAATGATAGTTATGGGTACTTTATTTTATTTACATGTTTCTTCTGTATTGACCGCCAACTTCGTAAAGGGCTTTTGAAATTTGTCCGAGAGAACAAATTTTGCAAACTTCCATTAGTTCTTCGAATATGTTTCCACCCGCTACTGCCGTTTGCTGTAGCTTTTTAAGCGCCTGGGCCATATGTTCATCATTGTGCTGATGAAATGCCTTTAATGCTGCTATCTGACCGGTTTTCTCATCTTCTGTTGCGCGGATGATCTCGCCCGGTACAATAGTAGGGGATCCTTTTTTATTCAGAAATGTATTTACTCCTATAATTGGATACTCACCATTGTGCTTGAGCGTTTCATAGTATAAACTTTCTTCCTGGATCTTTCCGCGCTGATACATGGTTTCCATTGCGCCTAGTACACCACCACGATCATTGATGCGCTTAAATTCCATCAGCACCGCTTCTTCAACCAGATCGGTCAGATCTTCTATAATAAAAGCACCCTGCAATGGATTTTCGTTTTTAGCTAAGCCCAGTTCCCGGTTAATGATCAGCTGTATAGCCATCGCTCTCCTTACCGATTCTTCGGTAGGTGTGGTGATGGCTTCATCATAGGCGTTGGTATGTAAGGAATTGCAGTTGTCATATATGGCATAAAGTGCCTGTAACGTTGTCCGGATATCATTAAAGTCAATTTCCTGCGCATGCAGCGACCTGCCTGAAGTTTGAATATGATATTTAAGCTTTTGCGAACGGTCGTTTCCCTTGTATTTATTTTTGATGGCTTTGGCCCATATCCTGCGTGCTACACGACCTATAACTGCATATTCAGGATCAATGCCGTTAGAGAAGAAGAAGGAGAGGTTAGGTGCAAAGTCGTCGATGTGCATTCCACGGCTCAAATAGTATTCGACAAAGGTGAATCCGTTACTCAGTGTAAATGCCAGCTGTGATATGGGATTAGCACCAGCTTCAGCGATATGATAGCCTGAGATAGATACAGAATAAAAGTTTCTGACTTTTTCGTCAATAAAATATTTTTGGATATCGCCCATCATCCTCAGCGCAAATTCTGTGGAAAAGATGCAGGTATTTTGCGCCTGATCTTCTTTCAGGATATCAGCTTGGACGGTTCCACGAACTGAGCTAATGGCATAAGCCCGTATCTTTTGGTATACCTCAGCAGGCAGAACCTGATCACCTGTAACACCTAATAATAATAAACCTAATCCGTCATTTCCTGCAGGAAGCGCTCCATTGTAGACGGGTCTTTTTTGCTGCTGGTAGATTTTATTTATTTTTTCGTTGACCTCCTGCTGAAGCCCATGTTCTATAATGTATTTTTCACATTGCTGATCAATGGCCACGTTCATGAAAAACCCTAATAACATTGGAGCGGGCCCATTGATGGTCATGGACACAGAGGTAGAGGCGGCACAAAGGTCGAAGCCGGAGTATAGTTTTTTTGCATCATCAAGCGTAGCGATACTCACTCCTGAATTGCCAATCTTGCCATATATATCGGGGCGGATATGCGGATCTTCACCATACAGCGTTACGGAATCAAAAGCTGTGGATAAGCGGTGCGCTGGCTGTCCGAGCGAAACATAATGAAACCTTTTGTTTGTTCTTTCAGGCCCTCCTTCGCCGGCAAACATCCGGGTAGGGTCCTCACCTTCACGTTTTAATGGAAACACACCGGCAGCATATGGAAATTCACCAGGTACATTTTCGGTTAATAACCACCGAAGAATGTCTCCCCAGTCCTGGTACCTTGGGAGTGATACTTTCGGTATTTTAAGCTGTGAAAGAGATTCATAAAATAAAGGCTGCTTAATCTCTTTATCCCTCACCTTGTAGATGAAATATTCTTCTTTATATTTTTTGACTGTTTCCGGCCATTCCCTGATCAGCCTTCGGTTATGTCCGTCCAGTTGCTCTTCAAGATGGTTGTATAACTGCTGAATGGCAGCTACCGTATTTTCTTCGTCAGCAGAAACTTTTTTCTGATCCTTTAAAAGGTCAAGCACACCGCTCAATTGATAAAGTTTCCTGGCAATAGTAGCTTGTTGCTCTACCCATTCATTATACTGCTGGCTTGATTCAGCTATTTCGGCCAGGTACCGCGTTCTGTCGGGAGGGATAATGTATATCTTTTCGGAAGTTCCTGTAGTGAGGATCTTTTGTGCATTAAAGTCTATTCCCGTTTTTGTTTTTATCTTCCCGATGAGCGCGGCAAACAGATGATTCATACCGGGATCGTTAAATTGAGAAGCCATGGTGCCGAAAACAGGAACTTCGTTATCTTTTGCCTCGAACAGATGATGATTTCTTTTATATTGTTTTCGTACATCACGCAGCGCGTCCAGTGCACCTCTTTTATCAAATTTATTGATGGCTACCAGATCGGCAAAATCCAGCATATCTATTTTTTCGAGTTGTGTAGCGGCGCCAAATTCAGGCGTCATTACATAGAGTGAAACATCGCAATGCTCTGTGATTTCTGTATCAGACTGGCCTATTCCGGAGGTTTCCACAATAATCAGATCATATCCTGCGGCTTTACAGATGTCTATGCTTTCCTGTACATTTACGGATAGTGCTAAATTTGCTTGTCTTGTGGCGAGTGACCGCATATATACCCTTGGTGTATCTATGGCGTTCATCCTTATCCGGTCGCCCAGCAAGGCACCGCCGGTTTTTCTTTTAGAAGGATCAACAGATATAATGGCTAAGGTTTTGTCCTTAACTTCCATCAGGAAGCGTCTTACCAATTCATCTACCAGCGAAGATTTTCCGGAACCTCCGGTGCCAGTAATACCCAATACTGGTGCCTGATTTTTAAGGGTAAGCTTTTTAAGTTCATTTACAAAATACTGGGCTGCTTTAGGATCATTCTCTGCTATGGTAATGGCAGAAGCAATACTTTTTAAGTCTTTTTTGGGGATCAATTCCAGCTCATTGGTAATCTCACTACTGGTGATATAATCCGTTTGCTCCAGCATATCATTGATCATCCCCTGAAGGCCCATGGTACGGCCATCATCGGGGGAATAAATCTTTGTTATCCCATAATTTTGTAATTCGGTGATTTCGGACGGTAATATAACCCCGCCGCCGCCGGCAAATATTTTTATGTGTTTTGAATTGCGTTCCTGCAGCAGATCATACATGTATTTGAAATACTCTATATGTCCGCCCTGATAGGAGGTCATGGCTATGCCCTGTACGTCTTCCTGAATGGCGCAATTGACCACTTCCTCTACTGATCTGTTATGTCCAAGATGGATTACTTCTGCTCCGGAAGACTGCAGGATGCGTCTCATGATATTGATGGTAGCATCATGCCCGTCAAACAGTGCAGCAGCGGTAACAAAACGGATCTTATGTTTAGGGACGTAGGCTTGAGTTGGCTCCATTGGTAAATTTATATTTGGTCTGTAAATTTAGTAAAAACTAAACAGGAAGCGTGCTACAATATATGCACGGGACGATGATGCAGAAAGCCGTATAATGATTGTTCCAAAATTTAGAGTGGAGACAATTATCATACGGCTTTTACTATTGATTTGCTGTTATTTTATAAGTTCTGTAATCGGTTCCCCAACACAGCCGCTTGGCATCTGGATATGGAGCATGGCCGCGAGGGTTGCTGCGATATCTGTCATATAATGTGTTTTATTAGTAGATCCATGCTTCACGTTCCATCCCATAAAAACCAATGGAATATGTGCATCATATGGATTCCATGCACCATGTGTAGTACCTGTTTTACCACCATCAAAATGATTTGGCTGCAGGATGAAATAAATGTCTCCGCTAAGGCGTGCATTATATCCGTTGGTGATCATTTCTTTTTGTATAGCTGGTAATGTGCTTTCTGAAATTCTTGCTAAATCAACTGCATCGGCAATTCCGTCCACTGTTCTCAGGTAAGCGATTGCAGCAGCTTTCATAGCAGTGAAATCAATGTTCTGCATATCATGGTTTCTGTGATCGAAGATGATCTGATTGTTCATCGCCATCATGGCTGGTTTTTTAACCTTAAACCTATCTTCTAAATAGGTATTTAATCCATCAGTAATTCCCTTATTACTGACTACACCACCTGGTAACTTGTTTTCTTTCATAAAACCGGGAACATGTGCTGCTCCGTGATCTGCAGAAAGGAAAACCAGGTAATTACCTTTGCCTACGGTTTTGTCTAAATAATCAAAGAAGCTTGCCAGATCTAAGTCCAGACGAAGGTAAGTATCTTCAGCTTCCATAGAATTGGGACCATACTGGTGACCCACATAATCTGTAGAAGAACAGCTAACAGCCAGGAAATCGGTAATATTGTCTTTACCCAGCCCCTCAGCTTTAATGGCTTCTTTAGCTAAATCCAAAGTAATTGTATTTCCGTAAGGGGTACTCCTGATCGCATCGTAGTTTTTCCCCACATATCCTTTAAGTGAATGCGGGAAAGTCGGTAATTTCTCTCCATTTGTAATACCTTCATAATCTTTATTATCTGCTGTACTTTGTGCATAACTATCCGCAGGATATAAAGTATTCCAATCCATATTATAATACTGATTGGCTATTTTCTGTTTGTTATATTGTTCAACCCATGAAGGAAGCTGTTTCATATAATAAGTACTGGTGATCCAGTTACCTGTTTTACCGTCATACCAGTAAGCGCCGGTAGGCGTATGGCCGGCTGGGAGGATAGACCCACGGTCTTTTAAAGACAGACCGATCACTTTTCCCTGGAAGTTTGTTGCCAGGCGTAATTCATCAGTTATGGTAGTGCTCAGCAGGTTTTTTGGTGACATTTTGCCGGCAGCATTGTCGGCACCTACTCCGGTTACCGTGCTGTCATCTGTACAGTATACATCTTTATTGGTTTGAGGGTCATACCAGTTATTTCCGATGATGCCAGTAATAGCAGGGACTGAACCGGTATAAATTGAGGAGTGACCAACAGCAGTATAAGTGGGCGTATAAGGAATGAGTGTATTTTCTACGGAGAAACCTTCGTTAAGGAGACGTTTAAACCCACCATCAGAATACCTGTCATAATAGCGGTACAGGTAATCCCATCTCATTTGATCGACCACCAGGCCGATAACCAGTTTTGGGCGATTGAGAGCCGCAGAATGTGCTGCTGGCGGGGTAATAGCTTTTGTTTTTTTCTGTGCCTGAGTAACGCTGCATATGCAGCAAAGTGCCGCAAATAGTAAATACTTTTGTTTCATTATGTGTATTGGTTTGATCTGTAATAAAACGCATTTTACCGATTGCAATTGAATGCTAGTTCACGTAAATGTTATCATTACATTATTTTGCTCAAGATAAAGAAAAATCTAAAGAACCTCGGCAACTACAAAAGTACTTCCACCCACGAAAATAAGGTCATCCGAATTTGCATGTTGTTTTGCAGCTTTTAACGCTGCAGCAATAGTTTCAAAGACCTCACCCTGTAAACCATTTTTGCCTGCTTTTTCGGCCAGTTCTTTGGCCGGCATTGCCCTTATCAGATCAGGCTGAGAGAAATAATAAATGGCATTTTTTGGTAACACCTGTAGTACACTGGTGATGTCTTTGTCCTTCAACATACCCATTACCAGGTGTAATTGCACATGGGGAGTTGCGTTTATGTTTTCAAGTACTTCTTTGATGCCGGCAATATTATGTCCGGTATCTGCAATGATCAGGGGTTTTTCACCCAGCGTTTGCCACCTGCCTTGCAGGCCGGTAATTTCCACTGTATGTTCCAGTGCTTCACGGATGGCTTCATCACCAATAGTGAAACCATTTTGACGGAGGGTATTGACAGCTTGTATAACCGTCAGTAAGTTTTTTAGCTGATAGGTACCGGTAAGGTCCAGTTTCAGATCTTTAAAAAGACAGGTCTCATTTTGATAAACAGAAGTCACCAATAATCTGCCTTCACGATGGGTATCAGTTATTCTGAGCACAGTGCTGGCAAATACCAGTGCACTGGATGTTTCTTTAGCTTTGTTCAAAAAAACAGCTGTTGTTTCTTCCTGTTTTTCTCCTATCACTACAGGAACCCCGGGCTTGATAATACCTGCCTTTTCCCAGGCAATTTTCTCCAGGGTATTACCCAGCAGATCAGTATGGTCGTAACTGATATTGGTGATCACCGATAATTCTGGTGTAATAATATTGGTAGAATCCAGTCTTCCTCCCAGTCCCACCTCAATGACAGCTACATCAACTTTTTCAGCAGCAAAATATTCAAATGCCATCGCTACGGTAACCTCAAAAAAAGAGGGACTGATATTTTCTATCATTTCTGTTGCCCGGGCAGTAAAATCTACAACAAAAGATTCAGGCATCATTTTGCCATTCACGCGTATACGTTCCCTGAAATCTTTTAAGTGCGGAGAAGTATATAAGCCGGTTTTGTACCCTGCTTTTTGTAAAACAGCAGCCAGCATATGGGAGGTAGAACCTTTACCATTGGTGCCGGCAACATGAATAGTTTTAAATTTTTGCTGTGGGTTTCCCAGCATTTCGCATAGCAGTACCGTGTTATGAATATCTTCTTTTATCGCAGCTGCGCCAAGACGGTTAAATATGGGCAGTTTATGATATAAATAATCCAGCGTTTCTGAATAAGTCATGCTATTAATTCTGAATGTATTTGAAAGCGTTATTTCACTTTAAAGTTAAATACAACTACTCCAACCTGAAGATCTGGTGCCGAATCTGATTGGTTTAAACGTGCTCCCATTACAGCTTCTTTACATTTGGCCCAAAGTCCGAGATCCTGTAAAGTAGTGCCTTTTACACCAGGGACTGCATCTACTACAATTCCTTCTCTGTTGATCGTAATTCTAACGGCAATCTTCCCTGTTTTCTGACCGTCATCCTGAGGGGTTACCAGATTGGTAAAACGTCTCAGCGCAATAGGGGTACTGCCAAATCCTGATCCGCCAGCACCATAGTTATTGGCCAGTGGATCCCCATTAACAGAACCCTGGTTGCCGGGAGTTGTTCCTGTACCATCACCCTGTCCGGTACCTTTATTGGCTTTACCTTTGTAAAGTGCATTTTGGTTTACTGTTGGTTTAGCAGGTTTATCAACCGTTGCTGCTGTTGGTGTAGAAGGTTTAGTCGTTTTTTTTGTATTGACACTTACAGCTTCTTCCGTATTCTGAGTGGCTACTTCTTTAACAGCACTTTGAACAGATTTAGTAGGTGTAACTTTTTGCTCTGGCACTACCTTATCTGGCGCCTGATGATTTGCATTAGGATCTGCCGAAGGTTCTTCTGTACTGGTAATATCATTTCCCATTCCTTCCACAGCGGTACCATAATTAACTACCATGCCGCCCATGCCCGCTTCTTCTGCAGGTTTAAAGGTACCTATGGCAATAAAGAAGCTTAACGCAAGCAGAACAGCCAGTATCAGAGTTGATATGGCTATTGCTTTAGGGTAATTATTTTCCTCTTTATATGGGGTCATTATTTTTTTGGTTCTACTGCAAGTACAACTTTCAGTTTCAGCTGATTGGCTACATCAAATACAGCCATTGTATTTTCGATGGAAACTCCTCTGGCTACATACAAAACCAGTGTAAGATCTGGAGAGGCTTTTTGAAAGGGTTCGATAGCGGCCTTCATATTTTCCAGGGTTACAGGTTGTTTTTCTACAAAATATTTTAATTTATCATCTATAGATACCGTAACTGTTTTCTGGGCTGAAGACTGCTGTCCCGACTCAGAGCGGGGGAGCAGCAATTTAACTACCTGTGGGTTCACTACTGCCGAAGCAAGCAGGAAGAATAACATCAGGAAGAACATGATGTCATTCAGTGCAGAAGTATGTACTTCTACAGTTGCTTTATTTGTTCTTTTGCGTAGATTCATTATTTACCTGGCTCTTCTAATAGATCAATAAATTCCAGTGCATCGGTTTCCATTTTCAGGATGATTCTTTCTACCATCGCGTTAAGGATATGATAAAGCACATAAGCGATAATTCCCACGATTAAACCACTTGCTGAAGTAATCATTTTAGTATATAAACCGCCGGATATTGTTCCGATTTCAATAGCACCTTTTATAGCCACATCATGGAAAATGGTAATTACCCCAACAATGGTACCTACGAATCCCAGCATGGGAGCGATACCTGCAATAATTCCCAATATGCTGATGTTCTTTTCCAGTTTAGATACCTCGATCTTACCTACATTTTCGATTGCACCCTCGATGTCTTTAATAGGACGTCCGATACGTTTTAATCCTTTCTCCAGCATACGGCCTAAAGGGGAATTGGTATTTCTGCACAAGGTGATTGCATTTTCTAATCTGCCATCATGAATATATTGTTTGATCTGGAACATCAGGTTGACTTCGTTTTTAGAAGATTTTCTGATGGTGATATAACGCTCAACAAAAATTACCAAGCCTGCAAAAGCAAGGATTCCAAGCGGAATCATTACCCATCCGCCTTTTAGTAAAAGATCAAAAAAATGTATTTCCTGAGGAGCAGCAGTTACACCCTGTTTCACAGCATTAGCTGTATCAGCTAATTGCTTTACTGTATCTGTGGCAACCTGTAGCAATGTGATCATAGTATTATTGTTTGTTTCTGTAAATGTATATTCCGGGTATTTTTAATTTTTTTGATAAGCTGTCCTGCGTTAGTTTAGCTGTCTTCTCATCTTTTAACGTTGCAATGCTGATTTTTAGTCTTTTTCCAGCCATATGCGTCACAACTTTGGCCTTAATTCCGCTTTTAGCCATTAACTTGATAAAATTATCAGCTTCTTTCTGATCGTGCATGGAGGCACCAATAATTTCATAAGTTGATGTGGTGTCCACAGGTTCGGCCTCAACGATAGGTGCTACTGCTGGTTTTGTATGGTCTGTGATTTTTTTAGTGCTGTCAGTAACTATTGCAGAATCTGGATTAGGATAAACTTCCCGGATCTGACCTGATTTTGCTGTTTTCTGCGGAGCAGGTGTAGTAGCGACCAATCCTTTAAACCATTGAGGGTTTACAAAATAGGCAGCAGTGAGCATCAGTATGACGATAATAATGCAGAGTATAATTTTAATATAAGATGAGCTTGATGTTGATATTTCTTCTTCAGGCTGGAAAACATTGATCGGTTTAACTTCCTCAGCTGGTTTAGGCTCGGTTGCTTTATTTGCCGCTGTCTTAGCTTCCGGAGAGTTTAAATCCCAGATGGTTTCCATTGGCTCAGGAACAAAAGCTTTTGCTTCTGTTGTTTGAGCGCGGTAAAAATTGAGTGCTTCAATTTCTGCCCGCAACCTGGCTTCTTCTTTTTGAATATTTGTTCTGGTCGTTTCCTCATCACCCGGATTTTCTTCCAGGCTTTCGTTATCTGCCACAACGGATTCGATAGTCGGCTTTTCTTCAACAGTCTCTTCAGCCGGCAGAACCTCTTCGGTTATAGGAGACTCTTGTACAGGCTCTTCAGTAGCAACCTCTTCTTCGGCCGCCGGTAAGATTTCAGGAATAATTTCTTCAGCAACGTGTATGGGCTCTTCTACCACGGTTGTTTCCAGAATGATTTCTTCTGGCTGAGCAGATTCCTGTACCGGCTCTTCTGTTAAAAAGGATGCCTCTTCTGCTGCAGGAGCGTCTGCTTTGATCGGAGGAAGACCATAAAAGTCAAAACCATAATTTAACTGGTCGGCAGGCTCAAACTTTAGTTCTTCATTAACTTTATATAATTTCCCAAGACTGCCCAGACTTGCTTCCTGGTGATCATTCAGCTGCTGATGCAGTGCGGCACTAAATTCGCCGATAAAATAATTTGCGGTATCAGCAGAAACCCCTCTGTCTTTACTGATCAAATTTGTCAGTAATGCCTCTTCTTTAATTTCAGTTGTAAAATCAAGTATATAACCAGGAGGGATGAACGAGTGTGTTTCCACATGATACCTTCCAGGTTTTTTCTTTTTATACAGTGTTCCCAGACCAGCAATCCCGATTGCTTTACGGGTTTGAAGAAGTTCTGAGAGGTAAGAGAGGATATCCATTCTGGTAAAAATAAATTTTAATTCTGTATCAACCAATTATAATTTTATTTGCTTAGAATGAGTAAGAAACTCCGCCGAAGACATTTACACCAATTGCCTGGTAATATAGGTATCTGCTGTATTTAGTATTTAACAGGTTATTCGCATTAGCGAATACAGAGAATTTCTTATTGATCTTATACGTAGCTCCGATGCCCAGATCTACAAATCCTTTCACCGTGGTATCTGTTTCAATAGCCGTGTTAGGGATCACGTAAGGACTTGCAGGCGCAGCAGTATAAATTTTTGCATTGCTGGCATCCTGGATAGCTACAGAAGCATTAAAACCTAATTTATCTGTAATGCTGTATAACAGGTTTGAGCTGATGCGCAGCGAAGGTTTATACCAGCTGTAAGTTTCTGATGCAGGTTTATAATCTTCCAGGTTTAATTTTCCTGTCCATTTTAACTGATCGCTAACCTGTACGGAAAGTTCACCTTCCAATCCTAATACTTTAGTATTTCCGAAATCATAGATCACATCAAATTTGTTGAAGTCAGTGAAGTCGTTTACATACAAAGCCATGTCTGTAACCTGTTTGCTGTATACACTTACTTTATAACCGAAACCTGGTCCGCCTGTACCTTTAATACCTGCTGTGAAGTTTATTTTTTCAATAGAGTTTTTGATATTGATATTGCTGTTCAGGAAAGGGTTTATATCCGTTAAATCTTTCATTGAATTTCTGATCACATCACCCTTAACTTCTGCGAATACCTGTAAGTAATCCGGGATCAGGGTGAAATCTGCTGTTACTGCAGGGAATAAGTGTCCTGAAGAAACGGTTCCGAATTCCTGTACATAATTGATTCCGGCGGTGATCTTTACACCATTGGTTTGAAACCTGATGTAAGGATTTAAGCGCAGCAGATTATTATTTACAGTAGTTAAAGCATCTTTGGTATTACCAAATTCTGTAGATACAGCGAGGCCTACATTGAAGTCGCTGATCCTTTTATTCAAATAACCATTCAATACAACAGAGTTTTCTTTGGCATCGTATTGATCTCCCCATACATAACCGTTGATCTTCGCCGCGTAACTTAGCGCGTTTTCATCAGTATTATATTTATTTACTACTTCACCTTCTGCTTCAATAAAGTTAAAAGCCTGTTTTGCCGGTGAAGGATTTCTTGTTGGGTCGGTTTCATCATAACCATAGAAATAAAGTCCTTTCCTTTCATAATTCACACGGCCGCTGAATACAGCTTTATCCGTAATGCTTCGTCCGAAAACGCTTAGCTGCTGCTGGTTAAACTTTTGATCGCGCAGATCGCCCGATTGACTGAAATGCCTGAAAAAGGCACCCGCCTGCAAAGCTTCATCACGTCCCAGGTTTACATAAGCTTCACCCAGAATAGTACTGGCAGAACCTAAACCTCCTTTTACATAGTTATTGGTTAGTTCAGCCTGTTTTTCATCTGCTACTTCCTGTGCATATAACTTATCGATGTCTGAGTTTAGTTCCAGCTTTCTGTCTGGCAGGTTATAAGTGAAGTGCGCTTTATAGGTTTTTACGTCATTTAAATCAGGACTTCTTCTCAGTTTTACTGCTTCGGCCAAAATTGGTTTGTAGGGTCTTACTACCTCAATTTCTTCCGTTACAGCTTTGTCATCCGTTTTTTCTTCAGTTTTTTCAGGCTTCTTATCTGTAGTTTTTTTCTCCTGTGCCTTACTGGTCAGTGTGCCTGCAGAAAGTAAGAAAAGGGTTATATATATTAATTTGCTCAATCTCATGATCCTTGGTCTTATTTAATTTTTTCTAGTTTTTCTTTGGCGGTAGCAACAATTTCGTCTTTACCATCGTAGTTGTCAATAATACTTAGCAGCGTACTTTTGGCCTGCAGGTTATCTTTAAGGGCTACATAATTATCTGCCAGTAAGATGAATGCTTTAGCTACCCAGTAATCATAAGAAGCCATGTTATTGGTTAAATCAAAACAAGTTTTTTGTGAAGCTTTATATTCATGTCTGGCGTACTGAATGGCAGCAATGTTATACTTAGACTCAGCAGCAGCCAGTGTTTTTGTTTTACTCACTACATTGGTAAAGGCTTTAACTGCAGCTGAAGTATCGGCTTTTGCCAGGTAGGCTTTACCCGCATACAGATCTGAACTGTTGATTTCTTCTTCAGAAGCTTTGTCAGATTCTTTAGTCAGCTGTACATATTTAAGCACATCATCAGGCATGTTTAAAGCGCTGTACGACTGAAGCAGGTTGTTGATTGCAAATGAATAATGTGATTTGTAATCGGCTGTAGTTTCCAGTCTTTTCAGATAAACAATAGCTTCATTGTATTTTTTCTGCGCCAGGAATAATTTAGAGATACTGATCAGTGAACGTTCGGTATAATCGCTCGTCCAGTCATTGAGGATAAACTCATAATCGGGAACTGCTTCATCAGGACGGTTTAGTTTAACCAGTGATTCTGCCCTGATAAACTTCGCTTCTTTAATATGGATGGGCTTAGGGAATTTATCAAAATAAGCATTGATACTTTCTACCGCTCCTGAAGCATCTCCCTGCAGGTATCTGTTGTTTGCTGCCTGGAAAACAATATTGTCTTGGTCGGCCATGCTGTAATTACCAATTGGTGTAGTAGCAGCATAAGTGATAAAACCATTGGCATCACCACGGTCAACATAGATATTTTTAATGGATTCCAGTGCCTGTTTAGCTTCTTCAGTACTTGCGTAATCAGTAATTACCTTTTTAAAGGTTTCAATAGCGGCATCATCCTGATCCTGGTTGTATTCTACCAGTCCGATAGTTACTAATGCCCTTGGTACATAACTGCTGTGGGGATATTTGCTGATCAGCGCGGTAAGGTCATTTTTAGATTTCTCCAGGTTATCTTTGTCGCCTTTGTTAAAGTAGGTATAGGCGATCTCGAAACCAGCATCATCCGCATAATTTGAAGCAGGGAACTGCTGCAATAAACTTTGCATGGTAGCGATCTTTGTATCATCTCCTCCCTGAAGACCCTGGATCATTCCACGCTGGAAAAGCGCATAGTCTTCACCAGTAGACTTATCATTGATAATCCTGTTGTAATAGGTTAGGGCATTGTCATAGTTCTTGTTCACAAAGTATGAATCGGCCAGACGTACGGTTGCATCAACTACGGTATTCTTGTCTTTATCATCACCGTTCAGGAAACGAAGAAAATAACTGGCTGCCTTGGCATATTTTTCATCTTCAAAAGCGGCATAAGCCAGTGCATAATTAGCGAAATTATAAACCTTTGTCTTGTTCGCATCCGGCATTTCCAGGAACTTCTCAAAAGTTTTTACGGCTTCTCCATACTTACGCAGTTCATACATTGACTCCGCCATCCAATAGGTGCTTAAAGCGTTGATCTCTGCGTCGTCAGGGAAGGTGTTAGAGCGAAGGAACATTGAAAGTGCATTTGGAAAGGCACGTTCATTATAAAATTCCAGTCCCCTGAAATAAGTAACTTTCTGATAAGCTTCTTCGGCCTCCGGTGATTTTTTACTGATAGGCTCAAGGATATCAATAGCAGCCTGGTAGTTTTTGCTGGTTAGCAGGATCTCGCCCAATAAAGTTTTTGCTTCGTTGATTTTATGTGAAGCGGGGAACTGTTTCAGGAAGCTCTGTGTAGATTCCAGTGCCTGCTGGTTAAAGTCGAGTTCGTAACTCAATCTTGCATAATTGATCCAGGCATCTTCCTGTACCGTTTTATTAAATTCCAGACGGGATGCCCTGAAGAAAGCACTTCTTGCTTTTTCTTTATCATTTAATTTGATGAAGTCGCGGCCCAGGGTGTACATTCCATTTTGCAGGTATACATCATCATTGTTCAGCTGTTCTAAAACGGTAACTGACTCCTTGTATCTGTTTAACTGGAACAGGGAGTAACCGTACTGATAAATGAAAAGATTATTTTTAGTGGTTGATTTGTTTTTTGAGTAATATTCGTGGAAATAAAGCTCTGCATTTTTATAATCCGATTTGGCAAAATAAGACGCCGCTATTAAGCTGAGCATATCTGCCTCAAACTCTTGTTTTGAAGTTCTCAGAATTGGAATCGCATAAGTGATCACATCATCATACCTTTCATCCAGGTAATACATCGAAGTGATATAATAAGGGTAGCTGGCTTCGTAAGTTTTAGATCCTTTTAATTTTTCGAAATTGTTTAATGCTGTTTTATACTCCTTGTTCAGGTAGTTGATATAAGCGAAGTAATAGGTTGCGCTTTCCTGAAAAGGACCATCTGTTTTTTTTACTTCTTCAAACAGGGGCTCTGCTTTTTCTATGTTTTTAAGCATGAAATAAGAATACCCCTGTTTAAACTGGTACTCTGTACGTTGTTTTTTAGAAAGGCTGGAAGGATCTGTTTTCTCAAACCATTCCAATGCTTTGGTATAGTTCTTTTGTGCAAAATACGATTTACCTACATGGAAATAGGCCAGCTTGGTATTTGAATTGAGCGGATAATCTTTGATGAAAGTTTGAAATAAACTCTCTGCATCACTATTTCCCAACTCCAACGCGCAAACTGCAGCATAGAATTTAGCATTTTCTTTCAATAACGAAAGTTCAGCGCTGCTTTCCTGTTGTGTCCCTGGTTTTTGCCTGATCAGCTCAACCAGCCTGAACTGTTGTGCTGCAGCGACATATTTTTCATGATCGAGTAGTTCCAGACCAGTTTGATAATTTTTATTGAGGTTTACTATCGCACTTACCTGAGCATAACCTGCGGTAAGGTTACCTGCCAGTAAAAACGGAATAAAGAGGTATTTCTTTTTCATTGAGTATATGTCTGTTTTAAAGGTAATGAAGCCATTAATAGTTTATGGTTGCATTTGTTAAAATAGGATTGCTGCTAATATAAAAATAGTAATGTGTCTTATTAACATTAGAAGTTAACAAGTGTTGATAACATTGAATAACGCAAATGTATCAGGAATGTTATAAAAAAAGAAATGCTATTGTTTAATCCCGCTGTGAAGCAAGCAGATACAGTACGGCCATTCTGACAGCCACTCCATTTTCTACCTGATCGAGGATGATGGACTGCTTACTGTCGGCAACATCACTGGTGATTTCGACACCTCTATTGATAGGCCCCGGGTGCATTACCACAATTTCTTTATCTAAATTATCCAGGATCTGTTTGTTTAATCCGTACATCATTGCGTATTCTCTCAATGACGGGAAGTATTTAATATCCTGCCTTTCCAGCTGAATACGGAGCATATTTGCTACATCACACCAGTTTAAGGCTTTGATCAGGTTGTGTTCTACTTTTACGCCAAGGCTTCCTATATGTTTAGGGATTAAAGTGGTAGGCCCGCAGACCATTACTTCAGCGCCTAGTTTTTGCAGGCATAATATATTAGATATGGCTACTCTTGAATGCAGGATATCACCAACAATCACTACCTTTTTTCCTCTTACGTCACCCAGCTTTTCGCGGATAGAATAGGCGTCAAGCAGTGCCTGCGTTGGATGTTCATGTGCACCATCTCCGGCATTCACAATCTGTGCATTGATATGTTTGCTCAGGAATACACCAGCGCCGGCATAGGGATGTCTCATCACCACCATATCCACTTTCATGGCCAGTATGTTATTCACGGTATCAATCAGCGTTTCTCCTTTGCTCACTGAAGAGGAGGAGGCTGCAAAGTTTATCACATCTGCAGATAACCTTTTTTCTGCCAGTTCAAATGAAAGCTTGGTACGTGTTGAATTTTCAAAGAAGATGTTAGCGATGGTGATGTCGCGAAGTGGCGGTACTTTTTTGATGGTTCTGTTGATCACGCCTTTGAAATGATCTGTATTTTTAAAAATCAATTCAATATCATTCAGGTTAAGATCTTTGATGCCTAAAAGATGTCTTGTCGATAGTTGTTCTGCAGCCATTTCTTATTTGTTTCGTTCTGATAATAAAATTACCTTGTCTTCACCCTCTGTTTCTTTCCATGTTACCTTTACCAGTTGGGAGTCCATACTGTCTACCTGCTGACCAATATAATCTGGTTCAATAGGTACATGTCTCGAAAACCTTCTGTCGATCAGTACCATTAGCTCTACCTTGGCAGGTCTTCCATAAGCCAGCAAAGCATCCAGTGCAGCCCTGATGGTACGGCCTGTCCACAGGACATCGTCAATCAGGATCACCTTACATCCTTCTACAATAAAATCTATTGAATTGCTGCTTGCAGAAACAAAGCCGTCCTTTCTTCTAAAATCATCCCTGAAAAAGGTAATATCAAGATTGCCTTTTCTGATGTTTTTAGTTTTAAGGATTTGATCGAGTTCCAATTTTACCCTGTCTGCGAAGTAACTGCCGCGGGGTTGTATGCCAATGAGTACGGTATTAGAAAAATCATTATGGTTCTCAATTAATTGATGACAAAGTCGCTTAATTGTGATTTGGAATTTTTTACCGTCTAGCAGGGTTCGTTTTTGCATTGACTAATTAATTAGGCAAATATAAAAAATCGGATGGAATTTAGGGGCTGCAAATTGAATTAATTTCAAACAGGTGGAAAGCTCTTTACAAATTAAAGCTAATGAACTGATTTTGAATAAGAAAAATTGGGGGTGCTTACAGGGAATAAATTAACTTTGGTTTATGCCGCATGCGATAATATTTTTTGATGGTGTTTGTAACCTTTGTACCGGATCAGTTAGGTTTGTGATCAGCAGAGATAAAAAAGACCTGTTCAGGTTTGCCGCTTTACAGAGTGACACAGCCCTGCAGCAGTTGCAACCTTTTGGGTTTTTAACCGGTAAGCTCAATACGGTTATGCTGTTGGAAAATGGGCGGCTTTATCAGCGTTCTGCTGCCGCATTGCGTATTGCCCGGCGGCTGAATGGGGGATGGCCATTATTGTATGCTTTTATCATTGTTCCTGCTTTTATCCGCGACTTTGTATATGATCTTATTGCAGAGAACAGGTACAGGATATGGGGTAAGCAGGAGAGCTGTATGATACCTACGCCAGCGCTTAAAGCAAAATTCTTATAACAAAAAAAAGCATCCCGGATTCGGGATGCTTTTAATATATAAGCCTGAAGATTATTTAGCTTTGTTTTTGCTTTCTTCGCCTTCCATTTGTTCTTTCAATTGAGCAAGAACACCTAGATCACCAAGAGTTGATTTCTCAACTGAATCTTTAACTTTTTTAACTGCATTGCTGGATGCTTTAGCTTCTTTTTTCTTAGATGCTCTTTCTTCAGCAGCAACTTCAGCTTTAGCCTCTTCCCAGATACGGGCATGAGAAACAACGATACGTTTAGCATCTTTGTTGAATTCAATGATTTTGAAGTCATTGGTTTCTTCAGCTTTGATAGTAGTACCATCTTCTTTAGCCATGTGTTTAGTTGGAACGAATCCTTCTACACCATATGGTAAAGCGATAACAGCACCTTTATCAGTTACTTTAACAACAGTTCCCTGGTGGATTGAATCTAACGTGAAGATAGTTTCAAAAGTATCCCAAGGGTTTTCTTCTAATTGTTTATGACCTAAGCTTAATTTACGGCTATCAACGTCTAATTCTAAAACAACTACGTCTAATGTATCACCAACTTTAGTGAATTCGTTAGGGTGGTTAACTTTTTTAGACCATGAAAGATCAGAGATATGGATTAATCCATCAATACCTTCTTCAATTTCCACGAATACACCGAAGTTAGTCATGTTTTTAACTACAGCAGTATGTTTGCTTCCGATAGGATATCTTTCAGCAACATTTTGCCAAGGATCCTGAGTTAATTGCTTAATACCTAAGCTCATTTTGCGTTCATCGCGGTCTAAAGTTAATACTTCAGCTTCGATTTCATCGCTAACTTTCAAGAATTCCTGAGGGCTGCGTAAGTTTTGTGACCAAGACATTTCTGAAACGTGAATTAAACCTTCAACGCCAGGAATGATTTCTAAGAATGCACCGTAATCAGCTACAGTAACGATTTTACCTTTAACTTTAGATCCAACAACAAGGTTAGTATCTAAACTTTCCCAAGGGTGTGGAGTTAATTGTTTCAAGCCTAAAGCAATACGTTTTTTCTCATCATCAAAGTCAAGAACAACTACATTGATTTTTTCATCTAAGCTCAATACTTCTTTTGGATGCTCTATGCGGCCCCAAGAAATATCAGTAATGTGAAGTAATCCATCAACACCACCTAAATCGATGAATACACCGAAGTCTGTAATGTTTTTAACAGTTCCTTCCAATACCTGACCTTTTTCAAGTTTCGATACGATCTCAACTTTTTGTGACTCTAAATCGTCTTCGATTAAGATTTTGTGCGATACTACAACGTTTTTAAATTCGTGGTTGATTTTAACAACTTTGAATTCCATTGTTTTACCTACATAAACATCGTAATCACGGATCGGTTTGATGTCGATCTGAGAACCAGGTAAGAAAGCTTCAACACCCATGATGTCAACGATAAGACCACCTTTTGTACGGCTTTTAACAAATCCGTTGATGATTCTGTCATTGTCAAGGGCTTCATTGATAGATTCCCATGAACGTTGAGTTTTAGCTCTTTTACGAGATAAGATCAACTGACCATTAGCGTCTTCCGGAGCTTCCACGAATACATCAACTGTATCGCCAATTTTCAAATCAGGAGTATCACGGAATTCAGAAGTTGATACTAAACCGTCAGATTTAAATCCTACGTTTAATACAACGTCTTTATTGTTGATTGATACAACAATACCGCTGATAATTTCACCCTGATTGATTTGATTGAAAGTATCGGTATACATGTCTTCAAACTTTTTACGGTCTTCGTCAGAGTATTTTCCGAAAGCTTTGTCGTCTGCGTCCCAGTCAAAGTCTTGATCTGGTGTTGCTAATGATGATTTGATCGCTTCGATCGACACTGAATCTGCTTCAGATTCAATTGTTTCTTTTTCAGTCAGACGAGCGTCTGTACCTTGTAATTCGGCGTTTTTAGCCAATAATTCTTTTTCTGCTACTTGTTTTTTTGCCATTAATCATTTAATCTCCTTTTCCCTTTAGGGATTGCAAATATAGAGATTATTCTTTTTAATGAAAGAATTTTTAAATAAATGTTGTTGATTTTGAACTGCTTGCCTTTATTTTAATGGGATTGACATGACAATGCCTGCTAAATTGGTTTATAGCTGTTGTGGCAGGTGGGGCCTAACTTTGTTTAAGGCAAATTCCAGCTGTTCATCCGGGGTGATATCTGTATTGTCCAGTATGATTGCATCTTCCGCACGGATCAGCGGGCTTTCTTTTCGTGTAGTATCTGCATAATCGCGGTGCGCCAGGTTCTCAAAAACATCTTCCAGTGAAGTGTGATGGTCGCCTTTACTTTGTAATTCTTTGAACCTTCGTTCTGCCCGTATCTTGGGATCTGCTGTCATGAAAAATTTAACCTGTGCATCTTCAAATACGGCGGTTCCTATATCCCGTCCGTCCATTACGATGTTTTTAGATTTCCCCATGCGCTGCTGCTGTCTCACCATTTCTGTGCGGACTTCTTTTATGGCAGATACGTCACTTACTTTCTCCGATACCGGCATCTGCCTGATCTCTTCAGAAACTTCTTCTCCGTTTAGCGTAATATGTGATTCGTAATCCCTGGCGTGGAAGTTGAGCTCTATATGATGAAGTGCATCGATGATGGCTTTGTGGTTGTTGATATCAATATGGTTGCGGATAATATATAAGGTTACCGCCCGGTACATGGCACCGCTGTCAATATAAATAAAGCCCAGCTTTTTGGCGAGCGCCTTTGCCAGTGTACTTTTACCACAGGAAGAATAACCGTCAATTGCCACAACCAGATTTTTTCTCATATAGCTGCAAAGTTAATACTTTACCGGTATGGATGGATTAAATAATCTCCTGAAAATTGATTAACCCATATTTTTAAAAAAGAAGTAATTTTGCAATATGTTACCTGATAGAAATGATATTGTTAGAGCTGTTTCCTTTAAAACATCCAGAAGCGGGGGGAAGGGCGGACAAAATGTGAATAAAGTATCCAGTAAAGTAGAATTGATACTGAATATAGAAAACGCGGTATTTTTTAGTCCCGAAGAAAAGCAGCTGTTGTTACAGCGGTTGGCAAACCGGATTGACCAGGAAGGAAATCTTCATGTCATCTCGCAGGAAGACCGCAGTCAGCTGATCAATAAGGAGAAAACTGTAGATAAACTCCTGGCGCTGCTTGCCACATCACTTCATGTTGACCGGATCAGGAAGCCAACCCGTACACCGCGAAGCGTGATTATAAAAAGAAAAAGCGACAAGCAGTCGCTGTCGCGTAAAAAAGAAAACCGTAAACGTCCCCTTTCTGATCATTAGATCCAACCGTTAGTTGAATCTGTAGAACATGCTGATAGAGCCCCAGTGGTCTGCAATGGCATCACTTTTAACTTCTTTGGTTTTAAATGTTGTATTGAAGTCTATCGTGAAACGCTGAGAACTATAGTTTAAACCAAACTGCTGTGCGAATACAATTGGTTTTTGTCCGAAAGTAACGGGGCTATTGTTATTAAATATACTTCCTTCTATAGTAGTATCATATGCCACCCAGTTTAGCTGTGGTTTAGCATAAAAGAAAAACTCCCTTTTTACCAGTGCTTTTGTTTTGGCATTATTGCCGATCACCGCATGGTAGGAGGAAGAGTTAAAAAGCTGATTCAGGCTACCCGTTCTTAACAGGATACCCGCCCCTGCGCCATCAAAGGTAGTTCCGAGATTGCCATATCCTTCAAAAGAGAATTCCAGTGCATTATCTGCCACGCGTGCGAGTAACTTGCTGTATAATGCGGATGCATTTACCTGGGCTTCACCTTTGATCTGGTACTGCCATCCGTCAATACTGTAAAAATTAAAAGTACGGTGCAATAATTTCTGTCCCGCTTCACCCAGAGAGTTTTTACCTGTAGTACCTACCTGTATATTTGTCTGCAGACTGCTTTCATCACTGTAAAACCAATTCATAGCACCCTCTACATATAGATATCCTGCAAAAGGACGGTCCTGTATCGTTGGATCAGGAGCATATCCTGAATAAGGGTTAAACATTTTCTGGCCAACAGTAATTTCATAGGTCTTTTTTTCCAGTCCCTCCCGTAATTTTGACTGATCAAAAGCACGGCGGTAATTCAGAAATAAACCATTGGTATAATAGCGGTCGGAACCCTGTCCCAGGTAAGAATCATTATCGCTCTGAAAACCAAACTCATTCTTGTATGTCTGCGCATGCGTAATTGCCGATAGCAATAATAAAAAGAGAAGTAGGGAATATCCTGTATATTTCATTTGATCTTTAAAAAAAAAGCCCCGGTAATTCCGGAGCTTTAAAGGTATTAATAAAATTTATCTGTGCAATCTAGAATGTCACGGGTTTAACTTTTATACTTAAGTCCTGTGGGTTTTTCACCTTGTCTTTCATCAGGGCCAGTTCAACAACTTCCTGCATTTCGGTAACGTAATGGAAATTGAGGTCTTTAATATAACTCTCTTTAATTTCCAGGATATCCTTACGGTTGGATTTGCATAAAATGATATCTTTAATATTGGCTCTTTTGGCAGCCAGGATTTTCTCTTTGATTCCGCCAACGGGTAATACTTTTCCGCGAAGGGTAATCTCACCGGTCATCGCCAGATTAGATTTTACTTTACGCTGGGTAAAAGCAGAAGTTAAAGCAGTAAGCATAGTGATACCTGCCGAAGGCCCGTCCTTAGGGGTTGCACCAGCAGGAACGTGTACGTGTATATCCCAAAGATCAAATAATTGGTTGTCGATATGAAAGGCCGCTGCATGTGCCCTCAGATAAGCCAGAGCAATCACAGCAGATTCTTTCATTACATCGCCCAGGTTTCCTGTTAAGGTTAACTTTCCTTTACCAGGGCTAAGACTCGCTTCAATAAACAGGATATCTCCACCTACCTGCGTCCATGCCAGGCCGGTAACTACACCAGCTACTTCATTGCCCTCATACAGATCTTTATCATAAATAGGGGCACCCAGGATGCGTTCTACATCCTCTAATGTTAATGTAGGATCGTAAGTCTCTTCCATAGCAATTTTAGTTGCTACGCCACGAACCAGTGAACCGATTTTTTTCTCTAATCCACGTACGCCAGATTCCCTGGTATAATCTTCTATTACTTTTTCGATCAGCCCGGATTTCAAAAGAATGTCTTTTGTTTTGATACCATGCTGTTCCTTTTGTTTAGGCAAGAGGTATTTTTTGGCTATTTCTATTTTTTCTTCTATGGTATATCCATTAACCTCGATGATCTCCATACGATCCAGCAAGGCTGGCTGGATGTTGCTCAATGAATTTGCAGTAGCAATAAATAATACATTAGACAGATCGTAGTCAGCCTCAACGTAATGATCATTAAAAGCACTATTTTGTTCCGGATCCAGTACTTCCAATAATGCGGAAGATGGATCACCTCTGTAATCTGATCCTACTTTATCTATTTCATCCAGTACAAATACCGGATTTGCTGCGCCTGCCTTTTTAATAGACTGAATAATACGTCCCGGCATTGCACCAATATATGTTTTTCTATGTCCGCGAATCTCTGCTTCGTCTCTTATTCCGCCAAGTGCCATACGAACATATTTACGGTTCAGGGCTTTTGCGATAGATTTGCCCAGTGACGTTTTACCTACTCCGGGAGGGCCTACCAGACAAATGATGGGCGCTTTCATATCGCGCTTTAATTTTAAGACTGCCAGATATTCAATGATGCGCTGTTTTACTTTCTCTAACCCGAAGTGATCTTTATCCAATACTTTCTGTGCACGTTTAAGATCGAAGTTATCTTTAGTAAAGTCGTTCCATGGCAAATCAAGTAAGAGCTCCAGGTAATTGATCTGTACAGAATAATCCGGAGCAGCAGGGTTCATCCTTCCTAATTTTTCCAGTTCTTTATTAAAGTGATCTTTTACGTGAACAGACCATTTTTTCTTTTTTGCACGGACTTCAAGAGCTTCATATTCCAGATCGGATGAATTTCCTCCGAGTTCTTCCTGGATTGTTTTGAGCTGCTGGTTTAAAAAATAATCCCTTTGCTGTTTATCTAGGTCGGTACGGACCTTGGATTGTATCTGGTTTTTTAATTCCAGCATCTGCAATTCAAGTGTCAGTAATTCCATCACCATCATTGCCCGCTCTCTCAGGTTATTCATTTCAAGCATTTTCTGTTTATCCTTTACATCTGCATTCATATTGGATGAGATGAAATTGATCAGGAAAGAAGTGCTTTCTATGTTTTTGAGGGCCATAGCGGCCTCACTCGGGATGTTGGGAGATAACTGTATGATTTGTGAGGACATTTCCCTGATAGAAGCAACCAGTGCTTTAAATTCCTTATCATTCTTATGTTTAACCTCATTGAATTTGCTGATTGTTACCTTAATATAAGGTTCGGACTGTACTTCATCGATTAACTGGAAGCGTTGTTTTCCCTGGATAATCACGGTGGTATTTCCATCGGGCATCTGCAGCATTTTAATAATATGAGCTACGGTGCCGACTTTATTTAACTGATCAAAAGTAGGATCTTCAATAG
Organism: Pedobacter sp. L105; assembly: GCF_009765875.1. Taxonomy (GTDB): domain Bacteria; phylum Bacteroidota; class Bacteroidia; order Sphingobacteriales; family Sphingobacteriaceae; genus Pedobacter. Next base: position 690,750 of record NZ_LMUP01000004.1, on the reverse strand, counting down.
AGACGTCCAGTTGTGACACTACGCCAATAATCTTATTCCCTTTATAGGCTTCTTTGATCAATTTTATGGATTTATCCCTTCCAACGGTGATTGGGATCACCACTCCTGGAAACAATACCGTGTTTCTCAGTGGAAGAATCGCTAATGTTTCGGGAGTTTCTTCGTTATTCATCTCATCTTCATCCTGTTGGGACATCAGTGGGAAAAATTCGGTATCTTCATTTATGATGGGTAGTGCATTGCCAAAATCAAACTGATCTTTTATACTCATTAAATAGGCCTTTCTAAATAAAAACGACAATCTGGCAGTTTGCCGTTTATAAAAATATTAATTATATATAACATGGCTTAATTTCAACTCCTGTGCCAAAGCATGAATATCGGTTTTTGTCTGTTAAAAAGGCAGAATTTAAAAATTTAATTGTCTTTCTCATCATAATTTTGCTTTTCAAACGTTTCTTAGAATATTTATAAATGCCATTTATTATAGCTACTCTTGCTATGATTTTATATCTTTATTCTTTATTAAATAAAATTTGATGAACTATATTAAAAAAGCGCTTGTACTAATTTTAGTTATTTATACCCAAATCAGCTTTGCTCAAACGGGAAGTTATGATAAATTAGGGATGCAGGCTATGATGAAAGGCGATTATAAAGGAGCTGTAGCACAATTAGAGAAAGCAGATTCAAAGAGCCCTAACAACCCAAGTGTACTGAAAATGTTGGGATATTCTTATTTTCAATGTGGTAACTTTGAAAGCTCTATAGAGACTTACAGCAGGTTAATCACTTTAAAACCGTCAGATTATTCTGCTTATTACTATAGGGGAAAGGCCAGACAGAATGTGGCCAATGATCCTAAAGAATCTTTAAATCAAATGCGGGAGAATTTTTACCTGTCTTCGATTAAGGATTTTACGAAAGCTATAGAGATCAATGGTGAAGAAGATACCCAATTGCTGCAAAACAGGGGACTGGCTTATAAAGATTATGCGATTTATAAATCTTATAAGATCAAAAAGAAAGCAGATAAGGAAGCTTGTATTGCAATTTTCAACAGCTCCATTGCTGACTTTCAGAAAGTTCTAGTCGTACAGCCTTTGCGTAAGGACATTATTTCACTGATTGATTATGTTAAAGCACAGATTTCAAGTTTGAAATAGTTACTCTTGTAAATAACTGAAAACCGCATCAGATTAGTTGGTGCGGTTTTTTTGTGGATTCAATTATTTGAAAAGGTAACGGGCTACCAATTGTAATACACTCATACCAACGATCCACATGATAGTTTGAATTTGTAACTTGTTCATACGGATTTCAACTCCATTGATCTTATTAATTAATCTAACTTCAAGAGAATTGACTTTATCAATTAGTCTAACTTCAAGAAAATTGATTTTATCAACTAATCGAACTTCTAGCGAATTGATTTTATTTTCTAATCTAAGTTCGGTTGAATTCATCTTACCTTCTAACTGGTTAATTTCACCTGCCAATGTGAGCTCAGTAGAATTGATTTTTTCAATGAGTTCAATTTTTGCTTCTGCAACTATGTTTGTTGTCTCGTTTTTAACTTTTTCTTTGATTGTTCCCTGTAGTGCGGTTACTGCGTTATAGGCAGTTTGTTCATCAGTTTTATTTTTGATAACCTCGTAAAGTGCAATTGTTGAATCTTGATTCTCCATATTTTATTCAGTTAATTAATAAGACAAAATTAACTGAATAAATTTAATTTAAAAATAATATTTACTTAAAAAGAAACTATTGAACATATTAATGACAATTCTACTTGAATTTCCCTGTAATCCTGTAGTTCTTTTCTTTCAGTAAAGTAATATGCTGAGTTTTTTTTACCTGATATAAGCTGTCAGGGAAGTAAGAAAGTGTATCACTGGAGGTATATAAAGAATTGGCATTGCTGATTAAAATTTCAATGCCATGGATCTTTCCATTCTGATAACTGACTTGTAAAGACTTTACAGGTACTTTTTCATTATCAGAAATGTACGTTTTTACATCCTGTGTCTGATGAAGTTTAAACAGCCCCTGCCATGCAGATTTATTGATGTCCGCATCAGAAAAGATGGATAATTCCTTTTGCCAGTCGGCAATTTTTAATTTTTTATGTTCAGCAGATTGATTGACCGTCACCGTTTTATCGATTTCAGGATTCAGGGATTTAAGCCGTTTAGCTTCCTTAGCGAAATAACCTTTGATATCGAAGTAAGTTAAGGGCGAAGATTGTTTTTTGGGCGCTGCAGGATTGCAGGACCCAAAAAACAATAAGATCAGTAAAAGGAATATAGTATTCCTCATTATATCAGGGAATTTCCTGTCATGATTGCGGGTTTTTCAATGCCCATTAATTTAAGAATTGTTGGGGCGATATCTCCCAGTTTACCATCAGCTATAGCTGTATAGTCAGTGCCCACCAAAATGCAGGGAACCAGGTTAGTAGTGTGTGCTGTATTGGCCGAACCATCGCCATTCAGCATAAATTCAGAATTTCCGTGATCTGCCAGGATAATGAAAGAGTAACCATTTTCAAGTCCTTTTTTTACTACAGCTTCTGCACATTTGTCTGCTGTTTCAACAGCCTTAACTACAGCCTCAAACACACCTGTATGCCCAACCATGTCTGGATTAGCGAAGTTAAGACAAATAAAATCTGCCCATCCTGTTTCCAGTTCTTTGGTAATCGCATCGGTAATTCCCTGTGCACTCATTTCTGGCTGCAGGTCATAAGTAGCTACTTTTGGGGACGGGATCATCAATCTTTTTTCATTTTCAAAAGCTTGTTCCCTGCCGCCTGAGAAGAAAAAGGTAACATGAGGATATTTCTCTGTTTCAGCGATGCGGATCTGGTTTTTATGATTTTTCTCTAAAACCTCTCCTAATGTTTCTGTAAGATCATCTTTAGTGAAGATTACTTTTACATTTTCAAAGTTTTCATCATATGAAGTCATTGTTACATAATACAGTGGTAATTTGTGCATCTCAAATTCAGGATAATCTTTCTGCGTTAACACAGAAGTGATTTCCCTTCCTCTGTCCGTTCTGTAATTGAAACAGATCACTACATCATCAGGCTGAATAGTAGCTACCGGCGAGCCATTGGTTGAGGTGAGCACGATAGGTTTGATAAACTCATCAGTAATACCTTCAGCATAGGATTTTTCAATAGCAGCAACAGCATCCTGTGTATGTTCCCCAACACCATTGACCATTACGTCATAAGCTTGTTTAACGCGTTCCCAGCGTGAATCTCTATCCATTGCATAATAACGGCCAATTAAGCTGGCAATCTTACCCGTAGAGGTTTTCAAATGCTGATCAAGGTCTTTAATAAACCCGAGACCTGAATTGGGATCGGTATCTCTTCCATCAAGGAAAGCATGTACAAAAACATCTTTTAACCCCTGTTCATTTGCCGCATCACACAGTCCTTTTAAATGATTAATATGTGCATGAACACCGCCATCGGAAACCAATCCGATAAAATGGATGGCTTTATTATTTGTTTTAGCATATTCAAAAGCACCTGCCAGTGTTGGATTAGTTTTTATAGAACCATCGCTGATTGCTTTATTGATACGTCCTAATTCCTGATAAACAACCCTGCCTGCACCAAGGTTCATGTGTCCAACCTCAGAATTTCCCATCTGTCCTGCAGGTAAGCCTACCGCTTCTCCGGAAGCTTCTAATTTTGAATTAGGATATTGTTTCAGTAAAGAATCAAAGAAAGGTGTATTGGCTGCGTAAGCTGCATCTGATTGATCTTGATTTCCGTAACCCCATCCGTCAAGAATGAGGAGCATCACTTTTTTATGGTCCATTTAAATAGAATTGATGTTTCGCTGGTTAATAAAACCTAACAAATATAAGTCTATTGAAGTTTTATCAATAATCTAATTGCATTTTTTGATCTGCTAATGGCATAATTTGTGTGCGTATTAATTGTTATATTTATCATATGCTTAAAACCATATTACCGGCACTGATTCTATTGACTCAAATACTGCGTCCTGCGGCATTTCAGAGTGATATTGTTGATACGTTATCGACATTATTCAAGTCTGCAAATTCTAAGGAAATCAGCAAAAATTTCTCGTCTTCCATAGAACTGAAGGTAAATGATGAAGAAGATGTATACTCCAAAGCACAGGCAGAACAAATTCTAAGAGAATTTTTTACTAAAAGCATTCCGGTGAATTCAAGCGTTGTCCATCTGATCAATACCAATCCAAATTATCGCTTCGGCATCCTTTCTTTGACTACCAAAAACGGAAAATTCAGAGTTGCCATCACGCTGAAAAAGACCGCTAATACATTTTTTATCACTGAATTAAGGATTGAACCTGATAAATAGTAACGTGAATTTATCTAAAAATGCTATTTTTGATCTAAAATACTTATTTTGGACAAGCAATTAATCGACCTATTTATAAAAAATGCTATCGCCGAAGACCTCGGAGATGGTGATCATACCTCAAATTCAACGATCCCGGCTGGTACCAGCGGGAAAGCAAAATTGATCATAAAAGAAGATGGTATCCTGGCTGGTATTACATTGGCGCTGGAGATATTTCATCAAATAGACTCAGAACTGCACACAGAAATTTTCCTGAACGATGGCGACGAAGTTAAATATGGTCACATCGCATTTACCGTAACAGGCAGCACACATTCAATTTTGCTAGCTGAAAGATTAGTTTTGAACTGTATGCAGCGCATGAGTGGTATCGCTACTAAAACAAATCGTATTGTTAAAATGCTTAAGCCTTACCAAACCAGGTTATTGGATACGCGTAAAACTACCCCTGGTATGAGATATCTGGAGAAGTGGGCAGTAAAGATAGGGGGAGGGGTAAACCACCGAATAGGCTTATATGATATGATCCTGATTAAAGATAACCATGTGGATTACGCAGGTGGAATAGCTAATGCAATCAATGCATCGAACCACTACCTGGCGGATAAAGGAAAACAATTGGAAATTGAAATTGAAGTAAGAAATCTGGAAGAATTGAACCAGGTACTGGAGACAGGTAAAGTACAAAGAATAATGCTGGATAATTTTGATTTTCCAGATCTTAGAAAAGCAGTTGAGTTGATTGACCATCGATATATCACCGAAGCATCGGGCGGAATTACAGAAGAGAACATCACTGAATATGCAGATTGCGGTGTTGATTTTATTTCTATGGGCGCATTGACCCACTCGGTTAAAAGTTTAGACATGAGTTTAAAAGCCTACTAAGGTATGATATCCATCTTTTCTATTTCTGCGGTTATTTTAGCCTATCTCTTCGGGTCTATCCCCACGGCGGTCTGGATTGGACAGGCTTTTTACGGTATTGATGTAAGGGAATATGGCAGTGGAAACGCCGGTGCTACCAATACTTTTCGCGTATTAGGTAAAAAAGCAGGTTTGGCTGTAATGACGATTGATATTGCCAAAGGTTATACAGCTACAAAGCTGGCTTACTTTATCGGACTTTCTGTTACAGGTCCGCATAACTCCTCTCAATTTGTAAATTACGAACTAGCCTTGGGTGTAACCGCTGTGATGGGGCATTTATTTCCTATTTTTGCTGGTTTTAGAGGTGGAAAGGGAGTGGCTACTTTGTTTGGAATGATCCTGGCTGTTAACTTTCCTGCAGCAATGCTTTGTGTGCTTGTATTTGTAACTATCCTACTGGTTACCAAATATGTATCGCTAAGTTCTATCTGTGCGGGATTCACGTTCCCCCTGGGTATTGTCTTTGTACTGCATTCGTCGATCAAATCTGAAGTTTTATACAGCATGGTCGTCTGTATACTCATATTGGTTACCCACCAGAAGAACCTGGAACGGTTACTTAAAGGTAAAGAATCTAAAGTTTACCTGTTCAGTAAAAAAAGCTAAGCTTTCAGCGTTTTAATCATCGCTGATGCTTTCAGCATGCACTCATCATATTCTGCTTCGGCAGTTGAGGCGAAAGTAATAGCCCCTCCTACCTGAAAGGACAAGTATCGCCTGGTTTTGTTATAAAGTATACTCCTGATCACTACATTGAAATCGAAATCACCATTAGGAGCGAAGTACCCTAGTGCTCCGGAGTAGACGCCCCTTCTGCTCAATTCCTGTTCTTCTATCAATTCCATCGCACGTAATTTGGGTGCTCCGGTCATGGATCCCATTGGAAAAGTATTTCTTACCGCATCTACTGGATGAAGGAGCGGATCAATTATACAGCTTACTGTAGAGATCATTTGGTGAACCTGAGGGAAGGTATAGATACCAAACAATTCCTCTACCTTAACGGTGCCTCTTAAAGCGCTTTTCGTCAGATCATTTCTTACCAGGTCTACGATCATTACATTTTCCGCCTGTTCCTTGAGATTATTTTTCAGGGCGGTTCTGATCAGTTCATCTTCCAGTTGATCGGAGCTTCGTTTAGCTGTACCCTTAATAGGCTGTGAAAATAATTTGTTGCCCCTTTTGCCTAAAAATCTTTCAGGGCTTGCCGAAAGAATATACTGATCTTCTATCTTAAAGAAGCCTGAGAATGGGACAGGAGATAATGCATTTAAATGGAGGTAAACCTGGTACGGATCTATAATTGCATTTTCTGCAAAAAATTCCTGGCAAAAATTCACTTCATAAATATCCCCTTTTGCAATGGCAGCCCTTAATTTTTCTACTTTATCCAGATAGATAGCTTTATCTAATCTGGGCTTGACATGAGGTACAACTGTTGGGGTAAGTGATGGAAGTGTAAGCTGGTTAATAGTTTCTCCTAAGTCTGCAGGGCCAATAATAACTGTTATAAAGCCATCTTTGATGGCCACAAGATATTCTGGTACAAAGAAAAAAAGATCGGGGAAATCAAGTGTGTTTTCTTTTGCGGAAGTGAGTTCTTCCAGTTCATTCTTAAGGTCGTAGCCCAATAAGCCGAAAATCCATGACTGGTGGAGGTCATAAAAGTCTTTTAATGCCTTAAAAGCGTTACCGGCAGTAAGATTCAGCTGATGCTGAGCTCCGGCAGCAAGAAGGAAATCATAATTTGAATAAGGGTCAGTGTATTCATTGGAATCAAAGCAGCAGCATATAGGAAATTGGTTTGCCCATAACAGTGCTTTCTGCTTAAATAAAATTAATTCCTGTGTATTCATTTCTGGTTAATGAAAAAGGCGGCACTGGGCCGCCTTTTTTCTAGAATTATAAGTTCTTAATGAAGAATCAGTGTTTGTACCCTGTCAGGGCCAACAGAAAGATATTTTACAGGCACTTCCAGTTCTTTTTCAAGGAAAGCGATATAATCTGCCAGTTTAGCCGGGATCTCATTGATTTCCGTAATTTTTGTAATATCAGTTTTCCATCCGTCAATCGCCTTTAAAACCGGTGTTGGCTGAATAGAAATGATATCGTATGGCATGTAATCAATCGTTTCGCCATTATGTACATAATGCGTACAAGCATAGATCGTATCAAAGTCGCTCAATATATCTGCTTTTGTCATCACCATTTCGGTTACTCCGTTCAGCATGATTGCATATTTAAGTGCGGGAAGATCTATCCATCCGCAACGGCGTGGTCTTCCTGTAGTAGCGCCAAATTCATGACCTACCTGGCGAAGATGTTCGCCAACTTCATCTTCCAGTTCAGTAGGGAATGGCCCGCTTCCTACACGTGTGCAATAAGCTTTGAAAATTCCAATAACGCTTCCTATTTTATTAGGGGCGATACCTAAACCAGTACATGCACCTGCAGTAGTAGTATTTGAAGAAGTTACAAAAGGATAAGAACCAAAATCGATATCCAGTAAAGTGCCCTGTGCTCCTTCAGCCAATACTTTTTTACCCTCTTTCAGATAACCATTTACAAAATGCTCACTATCAACATGAGGAATAGTTTTTAAGAATTCTACTGCTTCAAAGAAAGCCGCTTCTTTTTCTTCCAGATCATATTCGAAATTATAATGAGAAAGTAACTCCTTGTGTTTGGTAACCAGTTTGGTATAACGCTCTTTGAAATCTGGTAAAGTGGTATCTCCAACACGTAAACCGTTACGTCCTGTTTTATCCATGTAGGTTGGTCCGATACCTTTTAAAGTAGAACCAATTTTGTCTTTACCCATTTTCTGCTCATTAGCAGCGTCTAAAAGCTGGTGGGTTGGCAGGATCAGATGTGCTTTACGAGCAATCACCAGTTTGCCTTTAGCAATTGGATCATGGCCAGCTTTTTTGAGATTATCTAATTCTCTTTTTAAAATGATGGGATCAATTACCACACCATTACCGATCAAATTCATGGTTTTCTCGTTGAAAATACCTGAAGGAATGGTATTTAAAACAAACTTTTTGCCATCAAACTCTAAGGTGTGGCCGGCATTCGGTCCGCCTTGAAAACGAGCTATCAAATCATATTGCGGACATAATACGTCAACAATTTTTCCTTTGCCCTCATCGCCCCATTGCAGGCCAAGAAGCACGTCTACTTGCGTCATTTATTTAATTTAAGAAAAGATTATAATTGTGTTTGTTGTTAACTTGCATGTTTGATGTCCTCTTTATGCTTGATGGTAGCTTTGGCTGAGCAGTCAAAACAGCTGCCATACAAATTTAAAGAGTGATGTTTAATGTCAAATTTCAATAAATCTCCTACCATAGTCTGAATCTGATGGATACGGGGATCACAGAATTCAACTACCTTACCACAGTCGATACAAATAATATGATCGTGCTGATGGTAACCGTAAGATTTTTCGAATTGAGCCATATTCTTACCAAACTGATGTTTGGTAACCAGGTCACAGGAAACTAAAAGCTCTAAAGTATTGTATACTGTAGCTCTGCTCACCCTGTATTTCTGATTTTTCATATGAATGTAGAGGGTTTCTACATCAAAATGATCATCTCTGGAATAGATTTCTTCTAAGATCGCAAAACGCTCAGGCGTTTTTCTCAGACTTTTATTTTCGAGATAGGCTTCAAATATTTTTCTAACCAGCTCGCTGTTATGGTGTGTAGACATAGTTTTAAAACTCCTTTCAAAGGTATCAATTTTTTATAGAACTGTATGATTTATTCAATTTTTTAGGCATCAAAACGTGTAACCCCTGTTACACCCTTCACCTCTAAAAGATTTTTGATCAGGTTGTCCAGATGTTCTTTATCGTTTACATAGATCATAATCGACCCGTCAAAAATACCATTATCCGTATCCACGGTAATAGAACGCATATTTACCTTAAAATCATTTGAAATTACTTTAGTAATATTATTGATCAGCCCCACATCATCTATACCTATAATATGCAAACCGGTAAGGAAAGTTAATTCCTGTTGTTTGTTCCATTTGGCTTTCACGATGCGGTAGCCATAGTTAGCCATCAGCTGTGCTGCATTAGGGCAATTGGTACGGTGGATCTTAATTCCTTCACTTACGGTTACAAAACCAAAAACATCGTCACCAGGGATAGGGTTACAGCAGGCAGCCAGGTTATAATCAATTTTTTGCAGGTCTTCACCAATCAGAAGGATATCAGATTCGGGCCCTTTTACTTTATTCAGCAGGGTTTCAATTTGCTGTCCGTCAGTTTTTTCTGCCCCCCTGTTTTCTATTTCCTTTTCACTTGCCAGATATTCTTTCAGGTCTTTTAATTCAATCTTCCCATTGGCTACGCCGATAAAAAGTTCCTGTGTAGAAGCCAGTTTAAAGAAATAGCTTAATTTATTCAGGTTATCTGTATTATAAGTGATCTTTAATGATTTCAGCTTACGTTCCAGTGTTTCTTTACCCTGTTCGGCAATCTTTCTTTTTTCTTCTTTTAAAGAGGATTTAATCTTCGACTTGGCTTTAGCGGTAACCACTATATTCAGCCAGTCTTCCTTAGGTACCTGTTTACCGGATGTGATGATCTCTACCTGGTCGCCATTCTGTAATTTATAGGATAGTGGTACCAGTTTGTGATTTACCTTTGCACCTATACACCTTGCACCTACGTCAGTATGGATTTCAAAGGCAAAATCCAATGCTGTTGCCCCAAGAGGGAGTTGTATCAATGCTCCTTTAGGGGTAAAGATGAAGATCTCATCAGAGAAAAGGTTCATTTTAAAATCATCGAGGAAGTCCAATGCGTTGGCTTCAGGATTATTCAGCATTTCCCTTACCTTCATGATCCACTGGTCCAGTCCGTTATCGTTGCTGGATTCCTTATACTTCCAGTGTGCAGCGAAACCTTTTTCAGCAATCTCATTCATCCGCTGTGTGCGGATCTGTACTTCTACCCATTGTCCTTTTGGGCCCATTACTGTGGTATGCAGCGACTCGTATCCATTTACTTTTGGCGAAGAAACCCAATCCCGTAACCTGTCTGGATTAGGCCGGTAAAGGTCTGTTACGATAGAATAGGCCTTCCAGCAGTCGGCCTTTTCATTTTCAGGGGCGCTATCCAGTACAATCCTGATGGCAAAAAGATCATAAACCTCTTCAAAGGGAATATTCTTTTTCTTCATCTTATTCCAGATGGAATGGATAGATTTTGGTCGTCCGTATATATTGGCTACAAAGCCCTGTTCAGCTAAAATCTCATTAATAGGGTCTACAAATCGCTTCACAAACAAATTTCGCTCTGCTTTTTTTTCGTTCAGCTGTGTAGCGATAAACTTGTAGGTATCTGGTTCCAGGTATTTCATGGAAAGATCTTCCAGTTCGGACTTGATAGCATATAAACCTAAACGGTGCGCCAGCGGTGCATAGAGGTAAATGGTTTCAGAGGCAATTTTCAGTTGTTTATGCCTTGGCATGAAATCCATTGTCCGCATATTATGCAGGCGGTCGGCCAGTTTAATTAAGATCACCCTTACATCGTCTGCCAGGGTAAGCAGCATTTTTCTGAAGTTTTCTGCCTGTAGAGAACTGTTATAATCGAAGACACCTGCAATTTTAGTGAGCCCATCAATAATTTTAGCTGTTTTCTTCCCAAACTCTCTTTCAATATCTTCCAGCGTGATCTCTGTATCTTCTACCACATCATGCAGGAGGGCACAAACAATAGATGTTGTTCCCAAACCGATTTCTTCAGCAGCAATCTGGGCCACCGCGATAGGATGATAAATGTAAGGCTCTCCGGATTTCCTGCGCATATTCTTATGGCTTTCCAGGGCCATATCAAATGCTTTCCGGATTTCTTTTTTATCCCCTTTTTGCATCGTTGGCTTACAGGCACGCAGGAGTGCGCGATATCGCTTCAGGATTTCCTGTTTTTCCGCTTCTAAATCAATTACCAGGGTGCTCTTCATTGTATTATTTTCGTAATAATTATTGCTTGTCAAACGTTAAGGTTATATTAGATTTTTGTTATAAACCTAATATATAAAATTTGCTTTAACTTTGTGGGAGTATAAATTTATGAAATTTCACAGGTTAATTATTCTGTTAATTGTCATTATTACCGCTGGGACGCTAAAAGCTCAGGAAAATCCTGCGCCTTATAAATTCCCGGCAAGGGGAAAGAATGATACGATCCGGGTGGCATCCACAAATGATAATGGTGAAATGATTCCGTGGCTACCTTTAAATGAGGTAGTTATATACGGGGTGAGAATGTTTAAAACACCTGCCGACCAGGCTGCATTCAACAGGCTTCGCTATAATGTGCTGAAAGTGATGCCTTACGCACTGTATGCAAAAAGAAGATATGAAAAGCTGGAACGCGATATAGCATCAACACCTGATCGGAAGGAACAGAAAAAATTAATTAAACAATGCGATGAGGAAATCAAGCTGATGTTTAAAACACAGATCAAAGAGCTGACAATTACACAGGGGCAGATACTGACTAAACTGATCGACAGGGAGGTAGGACGTACCACTTATCAGATTGTTAAAGAAACCCAGGGAGGTGTAAAAGCATTTCTTTATCAGTCTGTCGCACGTGTAGTAGGGCATAACTTAAAAAGTACTTATGATCCCGAAGAGGACAGAGATATTGAATCCATTATCCGTTCTTCAGGGTTTTATCAACAATAAATATGGGAGAAAGCCTCAGGAGTATACACCAGTTTAAGGCGAAGTTAATAAACGGAAAAGACAAAAAGTTATCAGATTATAAGGGTAAAGTGCTGCTGGTTGTAAATATTGCTTCCGCTTGCGGATTTGCACCTCAGTTAAAAGAACTTCAGGAGTTAAGGGACGAATTGAAAGATGAAGAATTTGAAGTGCTGGGTTTCCCCTCCAATGATTTTGGTGGGCAGGAGCCTTTGGAAGGAAAAGCTATCAATGAATTTTGTGAGCTCAATTATGGCGTGAAGTTTCCTATTTTCAATAAGATGATGATCAGGGGCGAACAGGCCAATCCTATCTTTAAATTTCTAAGCACTAAAGAACTGAACGGAAATATCAAATCTACACCACGATGGAACTTTCATAAATATCTGGTGAATAAAGATGGTGAAGTGGTGGATTATTTTTTTCCATTTACCAAACCTTCATCTACTAAACTCAGAAAAAAAATTCAGCGTTTGCTTTAAGCATTTAGCTGTAGCCAAGTTCGACGACTAATAATATCAAAACAAAAGAATGGGATTTCGGTTCCTTCTAATCATATACAAGTATACCAATATAAATGAAGTTAGACATATTAGTACTGGCCGTTCATCCGGATGATGCGGAGTTAGGATGTTCAGGAACAATTTTAAGACACATTGCCTTAGGTAAAAAAGTGGGCATAGTCGATTTTACAAGGGGGGAGTTAGGTACCCGGGGTACTGCTGAAACACGTGATACCGAAGCTGCAGATTCTGCACAGATATTAGGATTGCATGCCCGTGAAAACCTGCGGTTTAAAGATGCATTTTTTAAAAATGATGAGGAGCATCAGCTGGAGGTAGTCAGGATGATCCGTAAATATCAGCCTGAAATTGTATTGAGCAATGCTCTGCGTGACAGGCATCCCGATCATGGAAGGGCCGGAGATTTGGCCAATGACTCCTGTTTTTTAGCAGGTTTATCTAAAATTAAGACCAATCAGGACGGTGTAGAACAGGAAGCCTGGCGACCAAGGTTATTGCTGCAGTATATCCAGGATTATTATATCGAGCCGGATGTGATCGTAGATATTACCCCTTATATGGAAACAAAAATTAAATCTATACAGGCATTTAAAACCCAGTTCTATAATCCTGAACTGGATGAACCTTCCACCTATATTTCATCACCCGAGTTTTTTGATAGCATGATAGGACGTGCCAGGGAGTTTGGGAAATCTATTGGCGCAACTTATGGGGAAGGGTTTACCTCACGTAAATTGCTGGGTATAGATAACCTTTTTGAACTCAGATAGTCTGTTTTTAATTTTCAGTCGTACCAATATTTTTTATATTTAACAACAAATTTGAAACCCAATGAAAAAATTGCTTTTATCACTATTAATAACCTCTCCTGCACTCGTATTTGCTCAGCAAGGAGCATTTGCACTGAATGGCAAGATAGGAACTCTAAATGCTCCTGCAAAAGCATATTTAAGTTATGCAGCGAACGGAAGTCAGACACTGGATTCAGCAGTGATTACCAAAGGCGACTTTAATTTTAAAGGTACTGTAACTGGGCCAACTATGGCAAGGGTGATCATCGATCCTACAGGAGCCGGATTAAAAAAACTGGGTAAATCTGCTGACAACACAATTATATATCTTGAGCCTGCAACGATTACTGTAACGGCAAAGGATTCTGTGAAAAACGCGGTTGTTACCGGTTCAAAGCTCAATGATGAGAATGGAAAGTTTATGAAATATCTTGCTGCACCAATAACCGAGATGAAGGCTATTAATGCAGAATACGCTGCTGCCTCTCCAGAAAAGCAACAAGATGCTGCTTTCAAAGCAGGCTTACAAGCAAGATATGACAAGGCTGCTGCCGAAATGCAAACCCTTCAGGTATCTTTTATCAAAGCTAATCCTAATTCTTACTTTAGTCTTTTGGCACTTACCCAGTCTGGCGGTCAGGGAGGGATAGATGTAGCTACCGTTGATCCTCTTTTTAAAAGCCTTTCTCCTGAATTACGCAGCTCTCCTGCTGGTGTGGAGTTTGCTAAATCTATCGAAGCTGCACGCTCAACGTCAGTTGGTGTAATGGCTCCTGATTTTACTCAAAATGATGTAAATGATAAGCCGGTAAAATTATCCAGCTTCCGCGGTAAGTATGTTTTGTTAGATTTCTGGGCATCATGGTGTGGTCCATGTCGTCACGAAAATCCAAATGTATTAGTTGCCTATAATAAGTTCAAAGATAAAGGCTTTACAGTTTTAGGTGTTTCACTAGATCAGCCAGGTAAAAAAGCCGACTGGTTAGCTGCTATTGCGAAAGATGGGTTAACATGGACAGAAGTATCTGATCTTAAATTCTGGAACAATGAAGTTGCCGTATTGTACGGTATACAAAGCATTCCTCAGAATTTCCTGATCGATCCTACAGGAAAGATTGTAGCCACAAACTTAAGAGGAGATGCTTTACAAGCCAAATTAGCTGAGTTGATCAAATAAAGAAAGGATCATTTTAAAGCGAGATCGTCATAAAATAAAGCGGCTAATCATTATGATTAACCGCTTTATTTTTATCCCCTCTATCAACCCATCAGGTGGTGGATCAGATATTATAATTATTTATTGGGCTTTCTTATTATTTAAAAGGATATTTCGTGATAATCACATCTCCTACAGCGGTTTTTTCATATAATGCTACACAGGAATTATTAAAGGAGCTGGCAAAATTAGTACTTCCGGGGCTAAGTTCTGTTGGTGCGGGTGTTCCTTCCATAAAGTAATACACTTTGGTAGTTCCTCCTTTATGGTGCGGTTTATAATTACCGAAGGTTTCTATTTCAGACCATAAGGTGTCTTTTAAAGTGGCTGTGAATACATATTGGATCGGGCCTGTATTATTCTCATTTCTATATTCAGCAACATCTTTAAAACCAGCTTTCAAAGCACCAGCACCTGGTTGGAAAAATGTACCCTTTAACATCCATATCACTAATACAAATACCAGTACAGCCAGGAAAATATTTACTTTTTTGTTTCTCATTAGTGTTTATTGACTTTAATAGGTTATGAGGCTATCACGATTTTTTTTTATTTTGAATTTTGTAAGATTATAATTCAGCCAGTATTTTATTCATTACTTCCATACCCTTGTCAATATGTTCTTTTTCAATAATCAATGCAGGGCGGAAACGAATAGTCTGCGGACCGCAACCCAGAAACATCACTTCATTTTCTAATCCTTTTTTGAGAAACTTATTGCGCATATCTGCATTGGGGAAGTCAAACGCACATAATAGGCCTTTACCTCTAACGTTGCTCATCTGATCATATTTTGTGGATAGTCTTTCAAGGTTCTCTTTTAGGTACTGACCAACCTCAGCAGCGTGATCGCATAACTTATCTTCCTCTACAATTTGCAGGATCTGTGTGGCCCTTACCATATCCACTAAATTTCCACCCCAGGTAGAGTTGATCCTTGAAGGAACCCTGAAAACATTGGTTTCAACCTGGTCTACCTTGTTGCCTACCAATATCCCGCATACCTGCATTTTTTTTCCAAATGCAAGGATGTCGGGACGAGCCTTTTCACTATAATGCTGATGGCACCAGAATTTGCCGGTTAAACCTACTCCTGTTTGCACTTCGTCATAAATCAAAAAGGCATCGTTTTCGTCTGCGATGGTGCGAAGCTGAGTAAGGAACTCTTCCCTAAGATGATTGTCGCCGCCTTCTGACTGCACCGGTTCAATAATAATCGCACAAATATCATCCTTATTGGCCGCAAAAGCTGCTTTGATCTGTGCGATCGATACTTCTTCAGTATGAATGGCTTGGGCCAGATTATCACTATCCAATGGATACGTTACCTGAGGTACGGAAACCCTTGGCCAGTCAAACTTAGCAAACCACTTGGTTTTGTCGGGCAGAGTATTGGTGAGGCTTAAAGTATATCCTGTTCTGCCATGAAAGGCTTTTTCAAAATGAAGGACTTTAAATCCTTTTTCTTCTTTATATCCTTTGGCAAAGTTTTTCTGCACTTTCCAGTCCATCGCTACTTTGATCCCATTTTCAACAGCTAATCCTCCGCCTGCGATAAAAAAGGCATGTGGAAGGTATGACGGGATACCGATAGCTCCAAAAGTTTTGACGAATTCTGCATATTGCTGTGTGTATACATCAGAATTGGAGGGGTTAGCCATAGCGGCAAGCAGCAGGTTATGTTTAAAATTTTCGTCATTTACCATCTTGGGATGATTGTAACCCAATGGTACAGAGGCAAAACAAGTAAAGAAATCCAGCAGCTTACGGTTATACTTTGAATCGTAAATATAGGCACCCTGACTTAATCCCATATCGTAGGTCAGGTCAAATCCATCGGCTAATACATGTTCACTTAAAATTTCATTAACCTGCTCCGGAGCTACGGTAAGTTGGTACATAATTTTATAATTTGGTTCGCTCCAAATGTAGTAAAAACCCCCTGAATAACAAATCCAGGGGGTATTTTGGGTAGAAAAGCAAAAACAGGGTTTAAACAGTTTAAAGTGGGTTTATCGTTTCCCCGGTGATCTTTCAAACCAAATTAGTTTTATTTTCAATGGAAAGTAGTTGATATAAGTAATCCAAATTCTCTTTTGTAAATGTATTTCGCGAATTTTTATTTTTTGGCCATGATGGCGTGGATAACTTAAATGATGCTTCCTGATCACTCAGAATTAATCGCCATGCCGGGGATCTCGAAACCTCAAATTTATAACTGATGTTAGATCCTCTAACATTAAAGATCTTCGAATTTTCTCCGGTATTTACATTATAGTAATACACAGTTACTATTCCTGCCAGTTTATCTACCAATATTTTAGTAACGAATTTACCAGTATAAGTTGAATAAAGTAAGGCTATAGTCCAAATGCTAATGATCACTAAAAGTCTTGTATGCCATTGCGGTCTCCCCATAAAATATAGTACGAAAATTACAATTGCCATATATCCAATTCCTGCAATCGTATGGCGCCATATATTTTTATACGTAGCCGCGTTGCCTTCTGCAAGAAATTCAAAATTTTGAGTATCCATTAAGATTGTTGTTAATTGAATGTTCATATATATCCCTATTAACTTTGCGCATTTCGTCTATTGAGACTATAACTTCTGCTGCTAAAGATGAATACTTAATCTTGAATAATGAAATGAACAAAACGAATAAACTTACATAAAACGGTAAAAAGTTATTCGGTTTTATATACAGTGACTGCGTATAGATGTAACTTACCTACAAAATTTTTTGCTGATTTTTAAATCTTATAAACTTTATCTAATTTTATGATTAATTAAAGTAAGCCAGGACTTTAGATAAATAATAATGAAGTCTACTTTAAAGAATTTATAGATATGCTGAAAATCAACCGACAGGAATTAACAGTAAATAAGCCCGAAAGTGTACGTTGCCTTTACGATAAGTATGGGGGAATGCTGCTAGGTTATATTTATGAAATTGTCAGGGATCGTAAATTAGCAGAAGAATATCTGGTGCAGGTGTTCTGTGATCTTTCTAAACAGATTAATGAAATGGATTGGAAGGATACCAATAGCTGGTGTCAACTGCAAAGTTTTGCCAGAAATAAAATAACATCCCTTACCACTGCTGAGCCTGTGGATATAACTATTAGAGCTGATAAAGTGGTGCATAATTTTCGCAATCGATATCTCGAACAAATGACTGCTTTACAGAAGCAGGTTTTTTATAGAGTTTATTACTATGGAAGATCAATTGCCGCAATTTCAGTTGAACTAAATGAAACAGATGATGTAATCAGAAAGACTTTAAAAGAAGCTTTCGCAATAATGAAAAAAAGTGGTGGAAATTAACGAATACATAGAAAGCGGAGTATTGGAAGCATATGTATTGGGTTCCGCCTCTGAAGCGGAAGTCAGGGAATTATTATACTTAAAAGGAAAGTTTCCCCAAATACAGGAAGCCTTGAGTGAATTGGAATGTGATATGGAAAATGTTGCTCAACATTTGGCAATAATACCTCCCTCAGATATTTGGATGAAAATTGAAGCAGGTATTAAAGAAGTAATGGATAAGTCCGATGCTGACGCTTTGATCGTAAGAAATCCATCAAAAGAGAACCGAAGTCACTATAAAAGACCTAAAAACAATCTGTTTATTGATGTAGAATCTACGTCAAGTCATATGCAGATACATAAAATATGGCGATGGGTGTTTGGCGCTGTTTTCCTCCTAGGGAAAATATTCCTGGCCTGTGCTATCTATTTTTACTTCGAAAACCGGTCTCTGCAAAAAGAAATGGAGCAGTTAGAAATAAAATTTATACAGCAAAAGGCCCGCTAAAAATTCTTAGTATAGTCATACAGATGGTAGACTCAGCTATAGGACAGATGTATTTCTAAAGTTACAAAAAAAGATCACTTTTCTATATACTTTTAATCCCTGGTTGTAACTAAATTCGTGTAAACTCAATAAGGGGATAATGAAAAAGCTATTGTTGTTAATTTTTCTTTTAGTTTCCGCGCACTGTTTTGCCCAGGATACTGCTTATTACAAAGCCACAAATGGAATTACCTATAAAATATATGGTGAGGTGAAACTTGGAAAAGGCGCTGGAGGGAATGGAGATTTTGTCTTTGTACAATCTAATCTCGGCGTTATGAACAGATTATATAATGGAGCTTCCCTAAAAATAAGAAGTATAGATGTCTTTAAAACGGGAAGTACTGAAAAGATACTTTTTGTTGTCAGGGATAGAGGGGTGAAATATGAAATCGCCATTGAAGATGCGATCGACGCATGTGAGGTTATTCCATGTAGTCCTATACAAAATTCTACAGGAGGTGTGGCCGACGAGTTAATGAAATTGAAGAAATTACTGGATGCCGGGGTCCTTACTCAGGCAGAATTTGATGCAGAGAAGAAAAAGCTGCTGACTAATTAGAATTTCTCTTTCATCCCCATGATGCCAAGCAGGCCACCTGTATGGATAGCAACGATCTTCTCCTCATTTTTAAAATAATTCTGTGTGGTCAGGTCCTGGATAGCAAAACACATCTTCGCTGTGTAAACCGGATCAATCAAAATTCCGTGGTTTGCAATAAATTGCTTCATAAATTCAAGCAAAGCAGGTTGCGTTTTAGCATAACCACCAAAATGATAATCGGTATGGAGTAACAGGTGATCGGTTACAGCTACATACTTATTGATCTCTTCACGAATAAAATTCCCGCTTTTTAATACAGGGATAACATGCAGTTTGGTTTTCCATCCGGCTTCCTGGATACCTTTTAATATTCCTGCAGCTGTGGTACCGGTCCCTGCGGCACAAAAGATATGCTCTACATCTGCAGGTAATTCTGAAATCAATTCTGCACATCCCTTAACCGCTTCTGTCGAAGCTCCTCCCTCATCTATGAAATAAGTATCTGTGTTTTCCCCAAAGTACTTCCGATAACAGGCTACCTTGTCTTTATAGGTTTCCCGATCGGTGAAGATCAACTGCATACCATATAGTTTACAAAGTACCAGCATTTCGTTGATCACTTCTTCTCCTCTTACAAAAGCTGTAGCCTGTAAACCGGAGCGGGCAGCTGCAGCAGCGGTAGCTACCAAATGATTGGAATAAGCTCCTCCAAAAGTTACCAGGTGATTTTTATTCTTTTCAGCAGCGTCCTTTAATAGATATTTAAGCTTGCGCCATTTATTCCCTGAGATATAGGGGTCAATCAGGTCATCCCTTTTCATCCATAAGTTGGATAAACGAGAATGTTTCAATTGCTGTAGCGGGCTGTTTAGATCTGTAAACATGAAACAAATATAGCGTCTTTTACCAGTGCAGTTTCGTTATATCTCGTGTCTTATTTATTTCAATCCATTTCTTTTCATAAATGTAATTGTTAAAGATTAGTTTTGCAGAATGGAAACATCATGTGCTGGGCTTTCAAAAGCGATCAATAGCCTGTATCCATAATAACCGGCGCAGGCCAGCCTGAATATAATCGATGTATATTTAATTCAGGATAAATAGGAATAAAACTAATGGAAAACAATACAAGTGCGCTGGAATTAGAAGAGCAGGATTTATATGAACATTTTGGTATCATTGTAGATAACGGGCAATCCCCTTTGCGCGTTGATAAATTTCTGATGCAGCGTTTGCAGAATGCATCCAGAAACAGGATACAAAATGCAATTGATGCAGGAAATGTATTGGTCAACAAGGCTACAGTAAAGGCGAGTTATAAGGTTAAACCTGCTGACGAAATTTCTATTGTATTTCCACATCCTCCCAGAGACACAGAAGTTTATCCGGAAGATATCGCATTGGATATTGTTTATGAAGATGCTGATCTGCTGATCGTTAATAAACCGGCAGGAATGGTGGTTCACCCTGGATTTAATAATTATACAGGCACATTGGTTAATGCTTTGGCTTTCCATTTCGAACAGCTGCCGCAATTGCCGGGTAATGAAGGGCGCCCAGGATTGGTACACCGGATTGATAAAGATACTTCTGGTTTGCTGATCATCAGCAAGAACGAAATTACCATGACCAAACTGGCTAAACAATTTTTTGACCATAGCATAACCCGTAAATATATTGCGCTTGCCTGGGGCGATATTGAAGAAAATGGCACAGTTTCTGGGTATATCGGCAGAAGCGCAAAAAACCGGATTGTAATGGATGTTTATGATGAAGAAGATAAAGGCAAATGGTCGGTTACGCATTATTCGGTTTTGGAACGTTTAAATTATGTTACTTTAATCAGCTGTCAGCTGGAAACGGGACGGACGCATCAGATCAGGGCACATATGCAGCATATTCATCATCCTTTATTTAACGACGCCAATTACGGCGGCGATAAAATTCTTAAAGGAACCACCTTTACCAAGTACAAACAATTTGTAGCTAACTGCTTTGAGATGCTGCCGCGTCAGGCCTTACATGCACAGACTTTAGGTTTTATACATCCTACCACAAAGGAATATATGGAATTTGAAGCACCTTTGCCACCAGATTTTGAAGCTGTATTGAACAAATGGAGAAACTATAGCGCACTGTCATAAATTAATGCAACAAGGATATATTTTACATAACGACCAGTTCATTGAAGTAGACCAAACTATTTTGACCGCTAAAAACAGGGGTTTCAGATATGGTGACGGGCTATTTGAATCTATGCGTATGTCTGGTGGTAAGTTGAAATTTGCAGAGCTGCATGCCGACCGGCTACAGGCAGGAATGAATGCCTTGAAGATGGAAGGAGGGATTTTGTTTGATGATTATTTTCTAAAACAAAAAACAGCAGAATTATGTAAAAAGAACAAGCTGAAAGAAAATGTAAGGTTCCGTCTTTCTGTTTATCGTGATGGGGATGGGCTGTATACACCGGATAGCAATAAATCTGGTTATGTACTGGAAGCCGGGGCGATGGAGTCAAATGGTTATGAGCTGAATAAAAAAGGCCTCATCATTAATGTATATGACGAAATCACCAAGCCTGTAAATAAGCTTTCCAATTATAAAACAAGTAATTCTTTACTATATGTGATGGCTGGTCTATATAAGAAACAGCATCGGCTGGATGAAGCATTGATCCTTAATCAGCATGGCTTTCTTTGTGAGAGCATCAGTTCTAATGTATTTGTGGTGTATGATAAACAAATATATACACCTGCACTTTCTGAAGGGTGTATTGCAGGTGTAATGCGAAATGTAGTGATGCAGGCAGCTAAATCCAATGCCATTCCTATTGTGGAGGCACAGATTAATCCTGAGGTATTAAATGAAGCTGAAGAAGTTTTTATTACCAACGCTACCACAGGTATCCGATGGGTAATGGGATATGGAAGGAAGCGTTATTTCAATGAGGTAACGAAGTCCCTAAGTTCATTGCTGAATGCATTATAGCCTAAGCTATAATCGCATTCCTCTTAGAAATTCATCTACCATCATTCTTTTTTTACCTTCATACTGCACATCCAGTACACTAATCAAACCATCTTTAGTAGCAAACTTTAAATAAGTTTTTCCGTCTGTCTGAAATTCTCCGGGTGTTATGCCTGGTTCTGTTTGTTCATAGGCAGCTTTAAAGATCTTTATGGTTTTTTCATTTAATAAGGTAAAAGCTGTAGGATAAGGGCTTAATCCGCGGATCAAATTGTAAATGTTCTTCACCGGCTGATTCCAGTCTATCTGACAAAATTCCTTGAATATTTTTGGTGCATGTTTCAATTCGTCAGAAAATACCTGTGGTTGCTCCTTATATGTATTTTCCTCAATAGCCTTTACTGTCTTCACCAGTAGTCCGGCCCCTGCTTCCATCAAGTGATCATGCAGGTCGCCGGCAGAATCATCGTCAGCAATTGTTACGCGTTCAGAAAAAATCACATCCCCTGTATCTATTTCATGTTTCAGGAAGAAGGTGGTTACACCACTTTCAGTTTCCCCGTTAATAATAGCGTGGTTAATTGGCGCTGCGCCACGATATTGCGGAAGGAGGGAGGCGTGCAGATTAATAGTTCCTTTAGCAGGCATATCCCAAACGATCTCAGGAAGCATTCTGAAAGCTACTACCACTTGTAGATCTGCTTTTAATCCCTTCAATTCTTCTATAAACTCAGGGTCTTTTAGTTTCAGGGGCTGTAATATTTTTAAACCCTTTTCTACTGCGTATTTTTTTACGGCACTTTCCTGCAGCTTCTGGCCTCTTCCTGCCGGTTTATCTGCTGCGGTAACCACACCTGCAATTTCGTAACCAGCTTCCACCAAAGCATTTAGAGAAGCAACGGCGAAATCGGGTGTTCCCATGAAAACTATTCTCATCTTTTTATGTTTGTTTTTTTATCGGTAATAAAGCTACCGTGAGTTGTATGCTATTTGATCAGCTGAAGGCTCATAAAGGTTTCCTTATACTGTGTTTTAGCAAACAAAAATAAATAAAACTTAACGCATATTTTGCTCAATCTATATGGTTCAGACTCCTGAAGAGATTAAAGAAAGTGGTTTAGTGTATGTTACCGACAGTATGCCTGGTATTTACCGAAAAGGAAAGCCTGGCAAATTTCATTATGAGGATCAGCACGGAAATAAAGTAACTGATGAAGTTCAGCTGGAAAGAATTAAGGGATTGGTTTTGCCACCTGCATGGACTAATGTGTGGATAGCGGCAAAAAAGAATGCTTATCTGCAGGCTACCGGACTGGATGCCGCAAAGCGGAAGCAATACCGTTATCATCCAAAATGGACATCGAGACAGTCTGATCACAAATATTTCAGGTTGCAGGAATTTGGAAAAGCTCTTCCGCAGGCAAGAAAAAGAATAGCCAAAGATTTAAAAAGAAAACAGTTTGATGAGCAGAAGGTACTGGCCATTTGTGTACAGGTTATGCAAAAAACCCTGATCCGTGTGGGCAATGAATCTTATGCGCAGTTATATGGTAGTTATGGTTTGTCTACGTTAAGAAACAAACATGCTAAAGTTGACGGGAATACCCTGAAGCTAAAGTTTATTGGTAAAAAAGGGGTAAAACAGGAGGTTGCGTTAAATGACAGGAGCCTGGCTGCGATGGTGAAAAAATGTATGGAGATCCCTGGGCAAGATCTTTTCCAGTATTACACGGAAGGCAAAGAGCATAGAGCTGTAGATTCCGGTAAGATTAATAATTATATCAGGGAGATCACTGGGAGTGATTTTACAGCAAAAGATTTCCGTACCTGGGGAGGGACCCTGGAAGCTTTAAGGCAACTGGCTATTTGCTCGGGTAATGTAGAAGAAGAACGGCCTAAGAAAAAGGTCATTGTGCAGGTGCTGGATTGCGTGGCCAGTAAACTGGGAAACACAAGGGCTGTCTGTAAGAGTTCTTATGTATACCCTTTATTGCTGGAAGCTTTTGAAAACGACCAGCTGGCTAAATATTTAAAAAAGATCCATACCGAAAAGCCCAATACGATAGAGGCCATGGAAAATGATGAAAAGGTGTTGATGAAGTTTTTGAAAGAGGCTCAAAAGCAACAAAATGCCTAGTTGTATTTTGTTATTAATAGGCTTACCATTAATAATTTCACAAAATTTGTTGAAATTATAGATATTCACTTAATCGTTTTAATAATTTATTTTAGCATAATTTATGTTGTGTTTTTGGCTTTTTAGTTAACTTGTATTATATTTTTTAATTTTTTGAGGTTGCTAATGTTAATTTATTTAGTGATTATTGCCTTAGTTAACCTCAAAATTATATGAACAAAAAGTTTACAAAAATTGTATTTGCGTCATTATGCGCATCAATCATGCTTAGCTCTTGTTACACCTACACAAGTGTTGTTGGTAATGGGCCGCAAAAAAATCAGGAAGTAACAAAATGGAATCACTACCTTATAGACGGACTGGCGCCAGTTGGTGTTTCTGATTCGAAAGAAATGGCTGGGGGTGCAACTGATTATTCAGTTTTTACCAGGCAGACCTTTGTTAATGGATTGATCTCTGTTATTACTTTGGGCATTTACACACCTACCACAACTACTGTTAAAAAGTAGTTAAGAAGGAACTCTTATTTGTGTTTTTAATTGTAATGAGCATTTTGGGATCAACGATCTGGTCATTCATTCTAACAATTTAGGCCTCAAATCTTTTATACAACAAAGGCGGCAATTTGCCGCCTTTGTTGTATAAAAGATTTACTGAAAATGATCTCTCTTAGGAATTAGTTTGGTCTTCTTTAGGCGGATTTTTTATGGGTTCTGTAGGTTGTTCTTCCTGTTCTCTTTGTTTGGCAGGATTTTTAAAGTTAGGATTATCTTTTGTATAATCTTTATCCTCTGGTTTCTTTACGGCTTTATTGCCCGGATCAACTTTTCCTTTTGGAGTTGGTTCCTCAAAATTACTGCTGGGTTTTTCGCTTTTCTTCTTCGGTTCGTTATTCATATTGAGTAGATTTAATTAAGGATATAGCAGGTATTTTTTGCGTATTGCTTTGTAATGACTTAATCCGGGTTCCCAGCTTTCCCTGATTTCTTTTTCAGATTTACCTGCAATGATTTGTTCTTTTAGGGAGTAAACACCGGCAAGCTTGTCAATGTTTCCCATCTGTTTGCTCAATTTGAAATTGAAAAAATCTGCTTTATCAGGATAAGCCTGGTACAATTCGATCAGCCACTTAATATTTAACGTTTTATCCTTCCTAATGTTTAAAATATCATAATTTCTCAGATCAAGGCCATAACATTCCTGATCCTGGTGCAGCGGTGTTTCTGCCATTCCTTTTATACTTTTCGGCGTAAAGTAAAAATCATATTTTCCTTTTAATGCCGGTGCTCCGAGTATTGTAAAGGGATATTCTGTACCCCGTCCCTGACTGATGTAAGTTCCTTCAAACAAACATAAGGTAGGATACAACAGTATAGATTGCTGGGTATTTAGATTAGGGGAAGGTTTAACCGGTAATTCGTAGGGCATATCATGTGTATAATTGGCCACTTTGATGATTTTGATCTTACATTTTACTTTGTTTGTTAACCAGCCCTCGCCATTTAACATTTGTGCGTATTCTCCGACAGTAAGCCCATGAACAATTGGGATCGCGTTAAGGCCTAAACCAGAAACCAGTTTAGGATCGAGCACCGGGCCATCTACATAAAAACCATTTGGATTAGGCCGATCGAGAATGATCAGTTCTTTTTTATTCTCTGCACAAGCCTGCATCACATGTTGTAAGGTGTTGATATAAGTATAGAAGCGAACCCCTACATCCTGGATATCGAAAATCATCACATCAATATCGGCAAGGTCTGCCGTGCTGGGAACTTCATGTTTTCCATACAAGGAGATTACTTTAATCCCTGTTTTTTGGTCGACCGCATCATTTACAGTAATGCCTGCGCTGGCGTTACCTCTAAATCCATGTTCCGGACCAAAGATCTTTACAATATTCAATCCCAGTGTGGTTAAACTATCCACTACAGTTGTATTTCCAATGACAGATGTAGGGTTTACTACCATACCTATCCGTTTTCCTTTAAGCAAAGGCAGGTATTTTTCTGTTTGTACTGCTCCGGTAAGGATTTCTCCATTCGTCTTTCCTATCATATCAGGCAGAGGCTTGGTCAGATATTGTCTGTCTGACCTGGCAGCATAAGCACCAAACGCCTGTACAGCAATGACAGCGATGTAAATTGAAAAGAGTATTTTTTTTGATAGTTTCATGCTGTACTTTTTTGTTGAATAATTTGAAATAATGACATCCTTAGTAGGATTTTATAACTTAAATCATGGAAATTGGAAAAGGTACAAAAAATTAATAATAGAAAGGTGTTAATTTTCATCGCATAGGAGGCTATTGAATAACCGTCTCAGCTTTTAATTTTGCTCTTACTTTTTTAACAAAACTTAAGGAAATATCCATGTAATCAGCAATCTGATCATTTGAAAAATTAAGTTTAGTGATGAGCCTGTAAACCTCATTTTCTTTAGCTTCTAATTTCCCTTTTTTTATTCCTTTCCTTTCTCCCTTAGAGAATCCAGTCATTTCGGCTTCCTCCATTAAAATTTCTTCGAATGTTATCATATTTCTTGTGTTCTTATTTGTTAATAAATTAACTTCAAGATCAAATTTAGCCTTTGTTTCTGAAAATTCAAAATCTGTATAATAAAAAAGAAAATTCATTATTGCTCTTTCTTTATAAGGTGATAATCGTCTTTCAGCTATCAGTTTAACAATCCTCAGTTTATAGGCCAATAACCGTTGGTCAAACTCCAGTCTATTCTTAGATCCCTTTTTCAAAAGCGGAGCCTTAGCAATAAGGACTACCAATGCGAAGGGGTTTGCATGATTAATGATGTAATCATCGTCCTGAAGAGCTAATTTAAAGGTGTTATATTGATAGGAAAGTTTGGTGCCCATGTATTTAATTCCGAAAATACCGGCTCTTCTAATCTCATTTGCCTCTGTGAGAATAGCGTAGGCTACTATAGACATTTTATATTTATCGTAAAGCCTGTTAAAATAAGCGTACATGCGCTTGCTAAAATCTTTACTATACTTTTCCTGAACCTCCAGGTGAAGTAATATTTGATGCCCGGCCTTGTTGTGCAATTTGACCAGTTTATCTACTATTTTTTGTTCAATTTTCCCCCCTGAAGATGGAAACTCCTGAATCAGCTCTTTATTTAAAAACTCATAACCTTTTGCTAAATCAAGTGAATCCCCTAATTCAGGGTGGATAAAGGTCAGGAAATCCTCGAAAAGTTGTTCAAGGATGCCCTTCCACATCATGTCTTTTTGTTTACGCATGGAATCTAACTTAATCCCAAAAATTCATATAATGGTAATTTATTTTAACTAAAAGTAAATTTGCTGTAAATGAATAAGATAAAACCCACTCCATCATCGTTATCCTACCCAGGACTGCGTATCTGAAACACGTTTTTTTATCAGAAGAAATAAAAAATAACTTGTAAAACACCTAATATCCCACCAGCGCTTTCGTGGAGGGCGGACATCACTCAACTCTTGCTTTTATAAGCTTTTATTAACTACAATACATTTATTATTGATTTTCTCATTTAAGTATGAACCAAATATAAGTGTGTACTTAAAAAGTGGTTTTTTAAGTAGGTACTAAAGCCTGTAGCTTCAATAATAAGAATTTGTCCCTCAACAAGCACCCAGGTAAATTACGGATTAATTGAAATAAATTCGCACTTTTACGCTTGGAAGAGGTAAATAAAATTACCATTTATTTAAAAATTGAACACAGAATACTTTATAGCCCGGCGAATTGCCATTAAATCAGAACGCACATTTTCTAAGCTGATCGTCCGGATAGCCATTTCGGGGGTGATGCTCAGTCTTGCTGTAATGATGCTTTCTGTGGCAATTATCAAAGGCTTTAAAACAGAAATCCAGGAAAAGGTAAGAGGTTTTGTAGGTGATGTAAGGATCTTTAAACTGGACCTGAACAACTCTTTCGAGCTTACCCCATTTATTCCTTCTTCCAAAACCCTGTCAGATCTTAAAAACAACAAGGACATAGCCTACTTCCAGCCCTATGCTACAAAACCTGCCATTATATCTGCAAATGATGAAGTTGAGGGGGTGAATTTTAAAGGAGTAGACAAACAATTTAATTGGGATTACATCAAAAAACATATCGTTAGCGGCACCGTTATCGACTTCGCGGACAGCACTAAAGCAACCAAACAGATACTGATCTCTGCTTTTACCGCAAACCGGCTCAAATTGAAAACAGGCGATACTTTTATTATGTACTTTGTGCAGAACCCTCCCCGTAAGCGTCCCTTTAAAATTGTTGGTATTTATGATATCGGAGTCGAAGAAATAGACAAAGGTTTTGTACTGGGAGATATTAATATCATCAGACGTCTGAATAACTGGAAACCAGATCAGATTGGTGGTATAGAAATAAAGCTAAACAACTTCTCTCAATTGTTGTCGGAATCTGACAAGATCTACTCTAATCTTGAAATCAACCTGAAATCGGAATCTGTAGAAGAATACTTCCCGAATATATTTACCTGGCTTTCACTACTGGATGTGAACACCAGGGTACTGCTGATCCTGATGATGATTGTCGGCGTAATCAATATGATCACCGCTTTGCTGATCATGATCCTGGAACGCACCAATATGATCGGTATGCTGAAAGCTTTTGGAATGACAGATTACAGCGTGATGAAGATCTTTCTTTACAATGCCTTATACCTTGTGGGTATAGGACTGTTGCTGGGTAATATTCTTGGGTTAGGATTGGGATACCTGCAAGAGTATACACATTTCTTTAAGCTGAACCAGTCTTCCTATTACCTTTCTTACGTTCCGGTAGAGATACATTTTATAGATGTACTACTGCTGAATGTGGCTACCCTTGTTATTTGTTTGATTGTATTGATCGTGCCCTCAATGCTGGTGAGCAGGATCTCTCCGCTGAAAGCGATCCGGTTTAAATAAATTCGCCTAAATTCGATCGCTAAATCGTAGTTATTCACTCTATTATACCTTACATTTATCGTTGTATATACCACTTCGATAAAGTAATGATAAAGAATAACAGCATTCTGGCATTCCTGTTTATTTGTTCTTTTAGTGTCTTCGGACAGGAAGCGCAGGAATTTGCAGGTAAGGGAAATTTAAAATATGTAGATCCCCGGATCGGTAATGTAGGACAATTACTGGAACCTACCAGGCCAACAGTACAGCTTCCTAATCAAATGATGAGGATGTTTCCTCAAAGAAGTAATTACCTTTCTGATCAGATTTCCAGCTTCCCGCTGCTGGTGGTTTCACACCGCCTAGGAGAAGCCTTTTCGATGAAACCCTCTGTAAAAGATGTTGCTTCAGCAAGCTGGAAGGAACAAATGGCCTACGATCACGACCTTGAGGTCACCCGTCCCTGGTACTACTCTACCTACCTGATCGATAATGATATCAAAGTAGAATTTACCCCGGGAAAAAAATCTGCTATTTATAGGTTCGAGTTCCCAAAAAAGGGCGATAAACATATTTTATTCGATTTATATAATGAAGGGGTTGGCAGCTGGAAGTTTGTTTCAGGGAAAGAATTGTATGCTACAGAAACTTATCATGACGATATAAAAATATACTTATACGGAGTTTTCAGTACAGCCGGCAAAGTAGTTACCGTTCAGGATCAGCAGATTTCTGAAAGTAATTCGGTAGAAGGGAAAGGCGTGAAATCTGAGATCAGTTTCCCTGAAAGCGCACCTTCATCCATTGAATTCAGGTATGCAGTTTCTTACATCAGCGCAGCGCAGGCCCGTAAGAACTTCGAATCGGAACTAAAAGATAAAAAATTTAGTACGCTGATGGCTGATGCGGAGTCTGCATGGGACAAAAATATCAATCAGATCCAGGTTGAAGGTGGAACAGAAAGCCAGAAAAGAAGTTTTTATACGGCACTTTACCGTAGCCAGGAACGTATGGTAGATATTACTGAAGACCATCAGTATTATAGTGGTTTTGACAAAAAGATCCACCAATCAGACCGGCCGTTTTTTGTGGACGACTGGACATGGGATACCTATCTGGCGCTTCACCCGTTAAGAACCATCCTTAATCCTGCTATAGAAGAGGATATGCTCAATTCTTATGTACAGATGTATACACAAAGTGGATGGATGCCTACTTTTCCCGTACTTTTTGGCGATCATGCCTGTATGAACGGTTTTCATTCTTCCATTCTCTTTTTAGATGCGTATCGGAAAGGGCTTCGTCATTATGATGTGGCCAAAGCTTATGAAGGCATGAAGAAAAATGCAGACGAAGCGACCATGCTGCCCTGGAAAAATGGCCCTAAAACAGATCTGGATGATTTTTATTACAAAAACGGCTATTTTCCTGCTTTGCAGAAGGGTGAGGCAGAAACAAATAAAACCGTAGATTCCTGGGAGAAAAGACAGCCTGTAGCCGTGACGCTTGGTGCCAGTTATGACGATTGGGCTGTGGGCCAGCTCGCAAAAGATTTAGGTAAAAACAGTGATTTTAACAGGTTCAATGCCCGTAGTAAAAACTATAAAAATCTCTGGGATAAAGACAGTCAGTTTTTTATGCCAAAAGATAGCAAAGGCAACTGGGTGAAGATAGACCCCAAGTTTGATGGTGGAATGGGAGGAAGGGACTATTATGATGAAAATAACGGATGGACCTACCTGTGGCAGGTTCAGGAAGATGTAAGTGGTTTGATTGGCCTGATGGGCGGAAAGAAGAACTTTGAAAACAGGCTCGACCAGCTTTTCAGGGAAAGCCTTGGGCGCAGCAGATATGAGTTTAACGCAAAGTTTCCTGATGCAACGGGCCTGGTTGGCCAGTATTCTATGGGTAATGAGCCCAGCTTCCATATTCCCTATTTGTACAATTTTACTGACGCTCCATGGAAAACCCAAAAGCGGATACGGTTTTTACTGGACGTCTGGTTTAAAGATAATATTTTTGGTATTCCGGGTGATGAAGATGGGGGAGGGATGTCTGCTTTTGTGGTTTTCTCTTCTATGGGTTTCTATCCAGTTACGCCTGGTCTGCCGGTATATACTATCGGAAGCCCTCTTTTTGAAAAGACAACCATAGATCTGCCCAATGGAAAACAGTTCCATGTAATTGCCAATCATTGTTCCGTAGTTAATAAGTATATTCAAAGTGCAAAGTTCAACGGGCAGCCTTTAAATGTTCCTTTCTTTACACATGATCAGTTAGTGGCAGGTGGAAAACTGGAGTTGGAAATGGGACCGATGCCTAACAAGAGCTGGGGAACCGGACAGTAAATTTCAGATCGTACCTGATATTGAGCTTATTTCCGTAAATTTGCCGAATATTAAAATTAACTGAAGAACTGTGTCATTAGATAAATTAAAACTAAGTAAGGCCCTTGTAACAGCGATGACTGATGCTGGCTACTTAACCCCTAAAGAAATTCAGGCGAAAACTATGTCGAGAATTCTTGGAGGACAAGATGTAATGGCTGTAGGGCCTGAAGGCTCAGGCAAAACTACAACCTATATTCTTGGTGTTTTAATGCGCTTGAAATATACTAAGGATGATGCACCTAAAGTGCTGATCCTGGTAGCTGATGCAGATCGAGCCATTGCCGTAATCGACCAGTTCGTATCCCTAAGCAAAAACAGGGATTTAAATATTGTAGGCCTTTATGGTACAGGTGGTGTAGATGCAGAGATCGGTGAACTGGTTTTAGGAATTGATATTGTAGTGGCTACGCCAACACGTGCAAGGGCTATTTACCTGAAGTTAGGATTGAACCTGAGTAAGCTGCAAACTTTTATTGTAGACGATGCAGAGCTGATCATCAAACAGGGAATGCAACTGCCGGTTTGTGAACTGGCCAGAAGTGCAGGCAAATGTCAGCATTTGGTTTTCACTGAAGTGGTGCATGAAAAGCTGACTAAAATGACAGATCAGTTCATGAATTTCCCAACGGTGATAGAGGTAGAGGACTTTGGAGATACAAAGACAGAAACCGTAACCCAGGTATTGTATCATGTACCAAATTATAAAACGAAAATCAACTTACTGCATACTCTATTGCGGGATGATGAGGTGTTTGATAAAGTGGTCGTCTTTGTAAACACAAGATTAACTGCTCAAAAACTAACAAAAAGCATCGCCAGCAGTAAAGAAATGGAATTTTCTATGCTGAAGCCTTTGCATTTTGATGAAGAGGGCTTTGATGATTTTGAAGACTTTAAACAAAGTCCTGAAGCCAGAGTTTTGGTAGTAGCCAATGAAGGTCAGGCGCCGCTGAACCTGGATGGTATTCCTTTTATCTTCCATTTTGAAGTGCCGGAAGAAAAGGAGACTTTTTTAAGCCGCATCATTAAAAATAAAGAGAATACCGAAGAAGTAGTGGCCATTACTTTCTCTACAGATATGGAACTTGTTCAGGTGAAAAAGATTGAGCAGGCCATTGGCCAGAAGCTGGAACCGGCTGAACTTCCTGAAGGAATGCTGATTGAAAAGAATACTGCTAAACCAAAAGGGTTAGACAAAAACCGGGTGGTAAAAGAGAAGTTTGATGAGCCTGCCGGTGGTGGTGCTTACCATGATAAAAAAGAGAGCAATTCCAAAACCTATAATTATGGCATCGGCCAAAAGGCTAAAATGACCATGAAGAAGAAACATTCCTAACGATTAATTTTTCTCTCCTCCCGCGTAGAGGAGAGAAAAATAATTATAATTTCTTTGCCTCGTTCCAATAGACATCCATTTCGGCAAGTGTCATATCCTGAAGGGCTTTACCGCTTTCCTGAGCTTTACTTTCTATATACTGGAAACGCTTAATGAATTTCTTATTCGTTTTCTCCAGGGCATTTTCTGGGTTTATCCCAATAAATCTGGCATAGTTAACCAGTGAAAAGATCAGGTCTCCGAACTCGCTTTCAGCTTTTTCAATGTCTATAGCTTCATTGTCAACTACATTGTATTCTTTTTTGAATTCTGCTAATTCTTCTTCTACCTTTTCCCAAACCTGGCCTTTATTGTCCCAGTCGAAACCAATTCCCCTCGCTTTTTCCTGGATACGCCCCGCTTTAACCAGTGCTGGCAGTGAAGCCGGAACACCGCCCAGTACAGATTTATTACCTTCTTTAAGTTTAATCTGCTCCCAATTGCGTTTTACATCATTTTCATCCTGTACTTCAACATCACCATAAATATGCGGATGACGGTTGATCAGTTTATCGCAAACACTGTTCAGCACATCTACAATGGTGAAATCATTAGTCTCTGAAGCAATCCTGGCATAGAATACCAGGTGCATCATTACATCTCCCAGTTCCTTTTTTACTTCAGTCAGGTCGCCGTCCAGTATCGCGTCAGATAATTCATAGGTTTCTTCTATTGTCAGATGGCGCAGTGTTTCCATCGTTTGTTTTTTGTCCCATGGGCATTCCGTTCTAAGGGTATCCAATATGGTTAACAACCTTGAAAAGGCGGTAGATGGATCGGCTGCGGTTACTGGAGGAATATTATTCGGCATAAATTTCAATTGAAAAGAAAGTGCTAAAATACCAAACCGATTCTATTTAAAAGAATTTATACTTTCTGCTGCTGTTTAATGATAACGTTGATCCAATATAATGAAGAGGTCACGTCTTATAGAAAAGATCAGCTGCTTTTAATAATAGCGTTGATCCAATAGATCCAGCATACCAGAAAAGAGGTCAGGTCTTATAGAAGAGAAACAGAATTTAAAGATTACTCAGGTTCTTCCAGTTTAATCTTTTTAGTGATCCGGTATACTTTCCGTTTTTTACCTGGTTTTCGCTGCTCGCCCAGTAAAACTCCCCACGGTTTTAATTCATCCACACGATCAAAAATAATCTTCAGGATGGCCAGATAAGGGATGCACAAAAACATTCCTGAGATGCCCCAGATCATTTCACCTATAACGATGCCTATAAAAGCGAATAAGGCATTGATCTTTACTTTTGAGCCCACAACCAGCGGCATCAGAATATTGCCGTCCAGGGCGTGTACAGCTACAAAACAAACAACTACAAATAATACTTTAGTGGCTCCGGCTGTAGCAAACGTGATCAAAACGCTGATCAGTAAGGCAGAAAATATCCCTACATAGGGAACAAGATTAAATATCCCGGCAATCATGCCCAGCAACAATGCGTATTTTACACCTATTAAGGTCAGTGCAAGGGTAAGTAAACTCGCTACAATCAGCATTTGAAGGAATAGCCCTAAAATATAACGTTTAATAATATACTGAATCTGTTCTACGATATCACTCACTTTTCCTTCATGTTCTTCTTTAAATACACCTTTTAAAAATTGGAAAAGTATACGGCGGTAATTCAGGAAAAAGAAGGTGAACAATAGCAAAAAGGCCAGAAATAGCAGGGTAGAGGAAAGTGTCATTAAGGTAACCCCCAATACTGTTGCACTGGTAGCTACAGCATTCGTGGCACTATTTCTTAAATAATCGATTTGCCGTTGTGCGTTTACATGAAACGTACCGGAGACCCAGTGCTGTAGATCTTCAAACGTGTGTTGCGTTTGCTGTTTTAACAATGGCCAGTCCTGCCCCAGATCACTCAGCTGATTACCCAGGAAATAAATAATGCCGGCGATAAAAGAAATCATAACAATCACCGACACCAAAGCCGCAAGGCTTCTTTTGAACCTCAGTTTTTTCTCTAAAAAATTAGCTACCGGCAGCAGCAGCATAGCCAATAGAAAGGCCGACATCATAGGGGCTAGTAAACTGTGCCCCAGTATAGCCAGATAACCCAGGCAAATAATAAAGATAAGTACAAAGGCAAGTTTGGCGTAAAAAGGTAAATTAACGGTTTTCATGGAAAATCATTTAAGGCGTTAACTTAGCTAAAAACAAATGCCCTGCCAAAATTATTTAGCAGGGCATTGGCCCGAAAACGGTTATGCTGCAAATTAATGCATTAAATCACTGCAAATACTATGCACTTGCTTCGTCGAGAATTGATATATCTTCTACATTCAGTTTTAGTGTTGCAGCTTTGGTCAGGTCTTCTAACTGGCCGGTGCTGGTTACGCTGGCAATAGGTGCTGTAACCGACGGACGGGCAATCAGCCATGCCAATGCAACACTGGCAGGAGATGAATTGTATTGTTCTGAAACTTCATCCAGTGCTTTTAAAATCTTAAAACCTCTGTCATTCATAAAGTCTTTTACGCCACCACCACGCGGACTTTTTCCCAGATCCGCTTCAGACCGGTATTTACCTGTCAGGAATCCACTCGCTAAACCGTAATAATTGATCACGCCAATGTGGTTGTCCAGACAAAAATGTTCCAGCTCTTTCTCAAAACCTTCACGTTTATATAAGTTATACTCCGGCTGAAAACTTTGGTACTTAGGCAGGCTTAACCGCTGACTAATATCCAGTGATTCTTTTAAGCGCTCAGCAGTAAAATTTGAAGCACCTATCCAGCGTATCTTTCCGGCCTTGATCAGCTGGTCGTAAGCTTCCAGTGTTTCTTCAATCGGTGTTTCGGGATCATCAAAGTGAGACTGGTACAAATCAATATAATCCGTTTGCAGGCGTTTTAATGACGCATCCACAGCTTCAAGGATATATTTTTTTGATAAACCTTTTTTACCATCACCCATGTCTGCACCTACTTTAGTAGCCAGGATGATCTTGGTGCGATTTTTTCTTGACTTCGTCCAGTTGCCAATGATCGTCTCCGATTCACCACCCTGGTTTCCAGGTTTCCATCTGGAATATACATCCGCTGTATCTATAAAATTAAAATCTGCTGCTGTAAAAGCATCCAGGATCTCAAAAGATTTTTTTTCATCTAATGTCCATCCAAATACATTGCCGCCGAAAGTTACGGGGGCAACTAATAAATCTGTATTGCCTAATTTCCTTTTTTCCATTGTTTTCTATCATGCTTATAGAACTGAACATTTATTCGTCATGCATTCTTAACACGAACAATTAAGGTAGAAACAAGTTTGACTAATTTAGTCGTGAAATTGTAATTAAAGTTCGGTCTCTTCAGCCGGTAATTTTACAGCACGCAGCATCTCCCTTTTTCCGGGTGCCCCGGGAAGTTTTTCGATCTTCATACCAACACTTTTTAAGGCACGCTTTAGTTTTCCGGTAATGGCGTAGGTAACAAATATGCCACCCGTTTTCAGTAATGTGCAAACCTGTCCAATCACTTCATCCGACCACATTTCTGGCTGGTGCTGTACGGAAAAAGCGTCAAAATAAATCAGGTCGAACAATGTGGAGGACGTAAAATCATTTAGTTTGGTATGGGCAATCGTTAGCTCCTGATAGGGGAGCAGCGTTACAGGAGTTATCAATGCCTGTTCATACTGACCGATAAAATCATTCCATATCCCTTCAGGAACAAATTGATGGTATTGTGTGGAGTTCAGTTCTTCCCTTGTTAAGGGATAAGCTTCAATGCCTGTATAATTGAGCATCAATTGGTGTTCTGCGGCATAGGCCGATGTGAGCAGGAAATTCAGTCCTGTACCAAAGCCTATTTCCAAGATGGAAATGGGCTGACCCGGAAAACTCAGCTCCGCATGTTTTAAACCTGCATCTATAAATACATGTTTGCTTTCCTGCAAAGCCCCGTGTTTGGAATGATAATGTTCACCAATGGTTTCATTATATAGCGTGTTAGAGCCGTCTGCGGTAGGAGTGATAATGTTCATTCCTGCAAATTTATCTGAATTACTTAAATTAGCTGTAAATTATTCATATGGATATTGAAATGTTTAGGGAGTACTGCCTTAATCTGCCGGGTACAACGGAAGAAGTGAAATGGGGCGACTGCCTTTGTTTTATGATTGAAAAGAAAATCTACGCCATCTATTCACTGGATGCAGCAACGCTGGCTTTGAAATGCAATCCCGAAGAGTTTGATGAACTGACTGCACAAGATGGAATTGAGCAGGCCTGGCACCTGGCAAAAAGACAATGGATTGGTTTGGCCGATCTGGAAGTGTTGCCTCTCCCTGAACTAAAAAGCAGAATTGCCGAATCGAGAAGATTTGTACTGAAGAAATTACCCAAAAAGATACAGGAGGGTTATCTATAGGATGTGTTCCTGGTCATTGCACATTCGTGAGCAACATCATGTTCCTTCATGTCAAAGCGCATTATTTTTAATTGATAGTGACTATAAATTTGTTTCAAATAAATTAAGTTATTATGAAAAGGTTAATCGTACTTGCAGCAATGATGATTGCTGGGATGAGTGTTTTTGGTCAGACTACTGATACTACTTTCTACAGGTGGAGAGTCAGACTGCGTGCTACAGCTGTACTTCCGCAGGAAAGTGCTACCCTAGGGGTGATCGGCGGAGACGCCAATATTTCAAACTCTGTAATTCCGGAACTGGATTTTACTTATTTTTTCAATAAACATTTTGCAGCGGAGCTGATACTGGGAACTACCCACCACAAGGTAAGTACCACTTCATCTGACCTGAGTGCTATCGGCGGAAGCAACAACGCTGATGTTAATTTAGGCAAGGTATGGTTATTGCCACCTACATTGACTGTTCAATACCACTTGCCAGTTGGTAAATTCAATCCTTACATCGGTGCCGGTGTCAATTACACCATATTTTACAGTGTAGATAACGGACCTGTAGTGAACAACGTAAAGTATAAAGATAAATTTGCTTTTGCCGCTCAGATAGGTACTGATTATGATATCAGCAAAAGGTTTTTTATCAATGTCGACCTGAAAAAGATCTTCCTGAAAACTACAGCGACTGTAGATGCTTCAAATTTAACACCTGCCGGCAGTCCACAACTTTCACCCGTACTGGGGAATATCAAAGCAGATGTGAAAATCTACCCATGGATGCCAAGTGTAGGAGTAGGGTATAAGTTTTAAAATTTTTACTAAAAGAAAAAGCGCCGCTCCAACATGATTTGGAACGGCGCTTTTACGTTTGTGGGTTACCAGAGTCTGATTCTGTCTTCAGGTTTTTTATATAACTTATCACCTGGTTTTACATCAAATGCATTATACCATGCATCCATATTTACAGGTGCACCAATAGTTCTGTACTCGCCAGGCGAATGCGAATCTGTTTTGATCAGCTGCGCAGCACTTTGAGGTAAAATATTTCCTCTCCATACTTGTGCCCAGGAAAGGAAGAAACGCTGATCAGGCGTAAACCCATCAATTTTCTCATTAGATTGTCCTTCTTTGGTGAGTTTAAATGCTGTATAAGCTA
This sequence comes from Pedobacter sp. L105, assembly GCF_009765875.1. Taxonomy (GTDB): domain Bacteria; phylum Bacteroidota; class Bacteroidia; order Sphingobacteriales; family Sphingobacteriaceae; genus Pedobacter. The sequence goes on along the minus strand of NZ_LMUP01000004.1, from coordinate 652,448 downwards.
CATTTAAACCGCCTAAATCACCAATGTTCTCTCCCATGGTTAGTTTTCCATTTACATGGATGGTATCCAGTACAGCATAGCCGTCAAATTGTTCACCCAAAGCTTTTGTTTTAGCTTCGAACTTGGTACGGTCTTCACTGGTCCACCAGTTATGAAGGTTACCTTTTCCATCATACTGGCTGCCCTGATCGTCAAATCCGTGCGACATTTCATGGCCAATTACTGCACCAATACCACCGTAATTCACTGCATCATCAGCCTCTGGTGAAAAGAACGGGAATTGTAATATTCCGGCAGGGAAAACAATCTCATTCATGGTTGGGCTGTAATAGGCATTTACTGTTGGCGGCGTCATGCCAAAACGGCTTCGGTCTACCGGTTTACCCAATTGGCCAACCATATCTTTAAATTCCCAGATATCAGTATTTCTCAGGTTTTGGAAATAAGAATTACGTGCAATCACCAAGCCATCATAGTTTTTCCATTTATCAGGATAACCTATTTTTGGGGTAAAAGCATGCAGTTTATCCAGTGCTTTTTGTTTGGTTGCATCGCTCATCCAGTCCAGGGCCTTGATCCTGATCTCAAAAGCTGCGCGCAGGTTAGCAATCAGTTGCGCCATGCGGGCTTTAGCTTCCGGTTTAAAGTATTTTGCTACATAAAGCTGTCCCAATAATTCACCAATCGAACGGTCTGTCAGGGAAGACATGCGTTGCCATCTGGGTGTTTGTATCTTTTGTCCGGTCTGCACTTGAGTAAATGCAAAGCTGGCCTTTACAAATGGAGAGCTTAAATCAGAAGCGGAATTTTTTAATACATTCCATTCCAGATAAGTTTTCCAGTCGTTTATGGGTACGCTTTTTAATAAACTATCCAGGCTCACAAAAAATTTTGGAGCACCTACCAATACGGTATCCTGTCCTTGTACCAATAACTTAGGCAGCATTGCCTTCCAGTTGATTTCTGGTGTGATGGCATTAAAAGCGGTAACGGTAAATTTATTATAGGTTTTATAAGGGTCGCGCATTTCCAAACGTGACATTTGTGCTTCAGCCAGCGATTTCTCTATAGCGAGTACCGTATTCGCTTTTTGTTGCGCTTCTGCCGCAGTACTGCCTGTTAAAGTGAACAGGGTGGTCATATAGGTGATGTAGGCTTCACGGATCTTGACTGTCCTGCTGTCATCCTTAAGATAATAATCACGGTCGGGCAAAGTTGTTCCGCCTTGTCCCAGCGAGGGGAGATACTTGTCTACATTTTTTCTATCCTGGCTTACACCAAAGCGGAAAAGCGGATCGGCCACACCATTGGTGCGCATATAAACCGATTCTTCAAGTATCCCCTGGATATTTTTAATCTGTTTGATCCTGGCCAGGTCTGCTTTGATAGGTGTGTAACCTAATTTCTCAATGGTCAGGCTGTCCATGGCTGCGGCATAAAAATCGCCCACACGCTTTTTTACAGATCCTGCAGGTGCCGATTGGTCAGCCGCAGCGTCTGTCACTATGCTTTTAACAGCATTGATATTAAAATCTCTTAATTCATTGAAACTTCCCCATCGGGTTTCTTTTGCTGGTACAGGGTTGTTTTTTATCCAGGTTCCACTTGCATATTCGTAGAAATCATCCCCTGGTTTTACAGAAAGATCCATGTTTGCGGGATCTATTAATTTTTTTGGCGCTTGTTGTGCATAAGAAGAATAGCTCGCCGCTACAATTCCCAGCATCGCAAAATAGCTTTTAAAGTGTTTAGTGTTCATCGTTCTGTTAATAAGGTGCTTTTGAACGCCCCTTTCATGATTGATGCATCATTATGATACTACAGCAGGTTATTTGAGACGTTAGTAAGTGCTCAAAATAAGAAATACGACAAACTAAATTGGTTTATATTGAAAATATTACCTGTTGAACCAGTGATAGATTTTTATTAAACCTAGTTTTTTACTGATGAATCCCGGAAGGAAGAAGGCTTTAATGGATTTCATAGCTTAAAGGTATATGACTTAAGGATTTATAGAGTATTAACATATTTTAACATAATTTATTGTGTGTATATGAAAAATAATAATACAAATTGTTTTGCGACAGGCAGGTACTGATGAGCTATGTCATAATTACTATATTTGGCCGTTAATGATCTTTATGATATTTTACGCAAATCTCAAATAATATAAATGGCCCAGTTGAAATTTTTTACCGAACGCTTAAAGTTAAGATTAGTGGAAATGGCAGATCTGGAAGCCATCCATTTATTACATCATCTTGCAGAAACAGACCAGTATAATACCTTAGGTATCCCCAAAGATCTGGAAGAAACGAATGTCATTATGGATGGATGGATCAATGACCACCAGAAAAAGAACATTAAGAATTATACCTTCACTATAGAACTGGAAAAGGGAGGTTTTATTGGGCTGATTGCATTGAAACTGTCTTCTTCTAAATTTAACAGTGCCGAAGTGTGGTACAAGATCAATGTAGAACACTGGAATAAAGGTTATGCCACAGAAGCGATTAAGGCCGTGATCAGGTTTGGGCTCGACCGACTTAAGTTACACCGCATTGAAGCGGGATGTGCCGTAGAAAACCTGGCCTCTATCCGTGTGCTGGAAAAGGCCGGGATGACAAAGGAAGGAAGAAAAAGACAAATTCTGCCTTTGAAAACCGGGTGGATGGATAGCTTTGAATTTGCCATTCTGGATGAAGAATGGAAAGCGTAAATGATTTTCCCTCAAAAACCTTATTTTTGTAATTCAACCCCGATATTTTTTTAATATAATGAGCATTTCTACTAAATACGATCCAGCCGAAACCGAAGATAAGTGGTACAGCTACTGGCTGTCAAAAGGCTTTTTTCATTCTGAACCTGATGAACGTGAGCCTTATACCATCGTCATTCCGCCACCTAATGTGACTGGTGTTTTACACATGGGCCATATGCTGAACAATACTATTCAGGATGTGATGATCCGCCGTGCACGTATGCAGGGTAAAAATGCATGCTGGGTTCCCGGAACAGATCACGCTTCGATTGCTACAGAAGCTAAAGTAGTAGCAATGCTCAAAGAAAGAGGGATCAGTAAAAAAGACCTGACCAGGGAAGAGTTTATGGCTTATGCCTGGGAATGGAAAGAAAAATACGGAGGCATTATCCTTGATCAGCTGAAAAAACTGGGGGCTAGCTGCGACTGGGACCGTACACGTTTTACCATGGAGGAAGATCTTTCTGAAGCGGTGATCGATTGTTTTATCGACCTGTACAAAAAAGGAAGAATCTATCGTGGTATCCGTATGGTAAACTGGGACCCGGCAGGTAAAACGGCTGTTTCTGATGAAGAGGTAATCCGTAAGGAAGTAAACCAGAAGTTATATTATATCAAATATTCTATTGCACCGGCAACTGCCGATGGTAAGGTAGAGTATTTAACTATTGCTACCACCCGCCCTGAAACCATCATGGCCGATGCTGCGATCTGCGTGAATCCTAATGATGAACGTTATACACACCTGAAAGGGAAAACTGTATTTGTGCCTTTAATTAACCGTGAAATCCCGATAATTGAAGATGAATATGTAACAATGGATTTTGGTACAGGCTGTTTAAAAGTTACTCCTGCACATGATCTGAACGATTATGAACTGGGTGTTAAACATAAACTTCCTGTAATTGATATTCTGAATGATGATGGTACTTTAAATGAACTGGCAGTAATCCTGGTAGGTGAAGACCGTTTCGCTGCAAGGAAAAAAATTGCGGTGTTATTGGATGAAGCCGGTCATTTGGATAAAGTAGAAGATTATAAATCGCAGGTAGGTTTTTCTGAACGTACCGACGCAGCTATTGAGCCTAAGTTATCCATGCAGTGGTTTTGCAAGATGGACGAAATGGCTAAACCTGCTTTGGCAGATGTATTAAACGGAGAGGTAAAACTGATTCCGGAGAAGTTCGTGAACACTTACCGTCACTGGATGGAAAATGTAAGGGACTGGAACATCAGCAGGCAATTGTGGTGGGGACAACGTATCCCGGCCTGGTTTGATGATAAGGGTAATTGGGTAGTTGCCAAAACGCAGGAAGATGCACTGAATGAGTTTCTGAAGTTAAAAGATATAGATGGTGCGTTCTCAGCAGAAGAAGCACATGGGTTTAAACATCAGCTGGCGCCTTTTATCAGGCAGGATGATGATGTTATGGATACCTGGTTTTCTTCCTGGTTATGGCCTATTTCTGTGTTTAATGGATTTAAAGATCCGGGAAATAAGGATGTCAATTATTACTATCCTACCAACGACCTGGTGACCGCGCCTGAGATCCTGTTTTTCTGGGTAGCGCGAATGATTATGGCGGGACATGAGTTTATGGGCAAAAAGCCTTTTACCAATGTTTACCTGACAGGTATTGTAAGGGATAAGCTGGGCCGCAAGATGTCTAAATCTTTGGGTAATTCACCTGATCCGATTGGCCTGATAGAAAAGTATGGTGCCGATGGGGTAAGGGTAGGGATGCTTTTGTGTTCTCCTGCCGGAAATGATTTAATGTTTGATGAAAGCTATTGCGAGCAGGGCAGGAATTTTGCCAATAAAGTATGGAACGCTTTCCGCCTGATCAAAGGCTGGGAAGTGGACGAAACTTTGCCTAATCCTAATGAACAGGCGATTGTTTGGTTTGAAAACCGTTTCAATGAAGCTTTAGCAGAAATTGAAGATAACTTTAAACAGTACCGCTTGTCGGAAGCGCTGATGATTACCTATAAGTTAGTTTGGGATGATTTCTGCGCCTGGTACCTGGAAATGGTTAAACCGGTATATCAGCATCCGGTAGATCCGGCTACACTGAAAGCTACAATAGGTTTCTTTGAGAAAGTGATCAGCCTCCTGCATCCTTTTATGCCTTTCATCACTGAAGAGTTATGGCATGATGAAATCTTTGGTGAAAAAGGAGAGATGGATTGTATCATTGTAGCGCCTTATCCTGTTGTTGGAGATGCGGATTTCGCTTTGCTGAAAGATGTGGATGTGGTTAAAGGGATTGTTGCAGAAGTGAGGAACATTCGTAATATAAAACAGATTTCGCCAAAAGAAGGGTTGCCTTTAAGTATTAAAGTCAATTCTTCTTTAGCTTATGATAAATGGCTAACGATCGTTACCAAGCTGGCTAATATTACTGCAGTTGATTTTGTGACTGCTCAGGTTGCCGGTGCTTCTTCATTTATGGTAGGTAATGATGAGTTCTTTATACAGCTGAATGAAACGATAGATGTAGAGGCTGAACGCGAACGTTTAAATGCAGATCTGGTTTATTTGCAGGGATTCCTGAAATCAGTGGATGCGAAGTTGAGCAATGAACGTTTTGTACAGAATGCTAAGCCGGAGATTATTCAGAATGAGAGGAATAAGAAGGCTGATGCTGAAGGGAAAATGAAGATTATCGAAGATAGCCTGGCTTCGCTGTAAAAAATGGTATGTTATTTTCTCGCTGGAATAATGCTGCGCTACGCTTGCAAGACTCCTAGGCGAGAAAATAACATACCATTTTTTATGGGGTTTATCCATTGCAGGGAGTTTATAGCAGGGAGCAGAGTGTTATTGCTTACTTCGCTTGAATAGACTCCTAAGCGAGAAATAACACACTTGTTTTTATTTAGATATCTCGTGGCAGGGTGTTTATGTCAGGGAGGCAATTGTTATTGTTTACTTGACAATCCTCTGTAAGCTACTCGATAGGTAAGGATGCAGGGATGATGAAACTTTAAAAAAAAGAGAGTTGCTATTTCATGAAACCAATTGCTGAAACGCAATTAAAGGTCATGAAATAGCAACTCTCTTTTTTATGATAGATTTATAATTTGAATTCAAGTGTTACAAAATAGCTGCGGGCATCTGAAGGGACAATACCCGGGCCGGGATAACTTTCAGCACGGCGGGTAAAATACTTCACGTTTCCTAGATTGTTAACGGAAGACGATAGTGTGAAGTGCTTATTTAATTTGTACTCAGCAGATAAATCCATAACCGTGTATGCCGTGATCAAGCCAAATACTGCATTTGGAGTGAAAACGGCATTCGTAGCATCAGAGAACTGACTACTGGTATAAGCTAGCTGGTAACTGACTGAGAATTTCTTGTACCGGTAAGAAAGCCCTGTTTTAAAGATCACATCAGGTGCAAGTTCAACTTTCCTGTTATTATAGGCGGGTTCTTTACTGTTTACATAACGGGCGTTAATCAGGGCAAGGTTAGAGAATAGGGAAAGCTTAGTGGTGGTTGATGGGCCATTAATGAAATGCAGCAATTCCAATTCTGCAAAGGATTCCAATCCTAGGTTTCTGGATTGCGAAATATTGGTGCGGTACTGATAATCGTTAAAAGTTACAGGGTCTGATCTCAAAACGGTACCAATCCTGTTGTCATAATTGATATAGAATACACTTACATCATAGTTAAACACACCCGAAATATTTCCTCTCATTCCCATATCGGCAGAATAACCTGTTTCATCCTGTAAATTTGGATCTACTCGTAAATTCGTATTTAACGAATTGGGATTTGAAGAACGAAGATCATTAAAATTAATGGCCCTGTAATTTTGGGATATGTTTCCATAAAGCTGAATAGCTTCGTTCTCATTGTAGCTTAAGCCAAGACCGGAGATCAGGAAATGCCTGTTTTCGTTTTTAACCTGATGAACCAGCTGGTTAAGGATTACATTGCCAGCACCATCCGTGTTGACGATGGAGTAAGATCCATCAGCTTTAGTGGTGATGTTTTCAAATCTGACACCCGGAATGATGCTAAACTTAGACGTAATATGGAATATGTTTTCCGCAAATAGTGCCAGGTTGTAATTTGGGAAGGTATAGGCTGAGTAATGATAATCGTTTTCTGTCGTGTGCACATATTCGAAATCTGACGAATGACCTGAGGAGCCGTCATTTCCCAATCCTTCCTGGCGGTCTGTATGCCCTTTGTAGTATCTTAATCCTACCAGAAGATACTGTGAAACATCTTTTATTTTATAGTCGTATAACAGCCTGCTTTCGTTGCCGTAATTTTGATATTTATCTTTGTATAAGGTCCTGGCCCCTCCGGGATCACTTCTGGTAATCTGATCCAGATCGCCTATGGCAGCTCTTCCGGCAGATAATCCAAAAAACCGGGAATTAAATTTCAGGTGGTCATTAAACTTATAATCCAGTATGGCGGCCCCAAGGTTCCAGTTTACTTTAAACCAGTTTCTCGCACGTATTGACTGATGCGGATCCGCTGCAAATTCTGCGTCGGTTAATCCCCCGGGCTGATGGGCCAGGTATTCCATATTCGTATACTGAAAGGTTAAGGTTAGTTTTTTAGTGACAGTATAAATCAAAGAGGCATAAGCGGTATTTACATTAAAATCTGAATTGGGCCGCCAGCCGTTACCAGATTTGTGCTGGAAAAAGGTGTAGTATTGAACTTTTCCTACGGTGCCGCCAATGCTGTTGGTGGTATTTAGAAAGCCCCATGAGCCTACGGTTTCTCTTGAGGTTACCTCGATGGGTTTGTCCGTGGCGCCATCTTTTAGCTTAAAATTAATCAGTCCGCCGAATTGGGTTCCATATTGAAGGGAGGATGCTCCCCTTAATATTTCGATACGGTCGGTGAGTTCTGCGGGTGGTGAATAGTAACTTTCAGGGTATCCCAGGGCATCTGCACTGATATCATAACCATTTTGACGGGTATTAAAATTGGTTACCCGGTTGGGGTTCAGGCCCCTGCCGCCAATACCTAACTGTATACCGGCACCGTCATTTTCCCAGATGTTTAGCCCTGCTATTTTATTATAGATCTGTCTGGTATTGTTCGTCGCGGTATTGGCTACGATATCTTTAAGGACAATCACCTCACTTTTTTTACCGGCATTAATGGTGGTACCTTCCACTGCTTTTAACCGGGTAATACCGAATGTTTGTTCTTTATCCGCCTGGATATTCACGTCATTCAGCTGACGAATGGACTCCTCTATCAGAAGATTGAAAGTCTGGTCGCCGTTAACTTTTATTGGTTTTGACAGGGTTTTATAACCGATAGCCGACACCTCAATGGTATAATTTCCTTTTTTAATATCCTTTAGCAGATAATTTCCTGCAGAATCGCTGGTCATAGCGTAATGCGTATTTTTTAAAAATACCGAAGCGTTGACTACTGCTTCACCTGAGGCAGCTTTGATAGTACCCCTGACAGTAAAAGTTTGTGCGGCTAATTTAAAGGTGCTCATCATCAGTAAGGAGAAGATGAGTATAAGGGTTTTCTTCATTCTTATTTTTTATTAAATGGAAGTATCCATTTCTTATGGTCAAAATTTTCCTGTTCTTTAGCCAGGTTTACGGTATTGTCTATGTACATTTTACTGCCGCTTCCATTTAAAGTCACATAACTGTCAGCAGTAACGACTGGATCTTTAATCCCTTTTTTTTTATATTCTTTAGCGAGGAAATGGGCGTATTGCAGGATCATATCCGGCTGTGTAGACATCATGATCTCCTGCAAGCTGGTCAGGTATTGTGAATTGATCACTTCCGATCTGCTGCCCGTTTTTGGATCTTTAACATAGAAAAATATGGTTCCGCCTTTCTCCATGAGCATTACACGCCATGAAAAGCGATACCCTTCTTCTGTCCAGTATAATTTATCCGGATACCATAAATAGCGAAAGGGGAGTGCCAGCTGAATAGTGAAATGAATGATCAGCAGGGCATAGATTAATTTCCTTCGGGGGATGGAAATAGTATAAGGATGACTGGTGACAGGGGAAACAATTTTATTGCCGGGCAGTATATTTTTTAAATAGCCAATGATCCTGAGATGGGTCTTTTCTGAAAAGAAGATAATTGTCATCAGGATCATGATATAGGGGAACATTCCAATTTTAAACAACCATCCTGTAGACAGGTGGAAAATGATCACCAGCAGATAGGCTGGTTTTCTGGTTTTTGCATTCAGCAATAAGAAACCAATGAATAAATCAAATAGGGCACCAAACCAGCTGAAAGCGTATGCAACCCATAATTTAGTCAGCAAAGTGCCGATAAGGGGTAAATGGTTAAGGGCGGGCAGCCAGATGCGGAGTGGCATAGCTGCAACCAGCCAGTCGTAATTCAATTTTGAAAGTCCCGCGAAGAAATAAACCAGTACCAACTGGAGTTTAAATATATCAATGGTCCAGCCGGGCACTTGGGTAATAAAAATACCGGGCTTTCTGAGCACATCGATAGAAAAATAACGGTGTGCAGGAACAAGTATCATTAAAAAAGCCATTACACTAATGAAATAATAATGGTTGAGATAAGTGGTCTTATCAATCAATTCCACATAGGTGAAACAGAGAAAAAAAGTAATGATGGCTATTCTATAAAATAATCCAATAGTGACGAAGACAGCACTGATCACCAAAAGGGCAAACAAGGTATACATGCCTGCTGCGCTTAAAGGTTTTACCCAGTCGAAGCCGTAAAAAGTAAAATGAAACTGGGGTTTGATATAAAAAGCATCAACCCATCCCCTCCATAAGAAGCGGATGGTGCTAACGAGCATAACTGCCCCGAATGCTATCCTGAGAACGGCAAGCGGGGCAATATGTTTTTTAGTCTCCGTCATTGTCTCCGAAATTGATCAGGATGCCTAAAGATGAAGTCATGTCTGTTTTTAACAAAACAGTTAACTTTTGGAGTTCCGTGTAAGCGGCTAAAGCAGCAGCAGGGTTCGCAGAAATATTGTCTGATAATGGATCTGTTAAAGCCTGTAGTTTAGCAGTTGCTGTAGCAAACTGCGCTTTAATCACATCGTTAAGGGAGGTGCCGTCAGAATATTTAGCATTTGCCTTGATCAGGTAATCATCAAGGCCTAAACCGTCGCCAGTGGCACTTTTCCCTAAGTAGATGTTCTCTATAGCTTGCAAGTGCAGTAATACCAGTTGCACAGACATTTTGGAATAATAAGCCTGAACTTTTGTTGGCAAGACAGTATTCATCGATTGTACGCCTGCCGGGATACCGATCTCCTGGTTTTTTAAGATTTCATAATCGAAAACCAATTGGTTAACCAATAATGAAGTAGAACTTCCTGCATCCGTTCCGGTGGAATTTATAAAAGTAGTTTTGTATGTGCCCCAGCTGGTTAAAACTGCGGCAGCTTCTGCTTTAAGTTCCGAAGACAATGCCGCCAGGTAAGTTTTCCTGTTGGCTGCTTTACTATCTGTGGTGTATTGGAGCAGGATGGCATTATTATCTGCACCAATCCCAAACAACAGATAATCCAATGCCGGAAGGCCTTTTGCGGAAAGGTTAGCCAGCAGGGCAGGATTATATGCGCCTGAAGTTACATTGGCATTGATCTGTGTTACATCTGTTGGATAAGTATTTACATTTTCCCTTAACTGGGTATTATCTGCGGGGCCGACTTCAAAAACGGAAGTAGATTGCCATTGCTGATAAGTTGTTTTAAAGGCTAGCTGCACGGCTGCCAGCGTAGTGGCGTTGGGTGTGGTATTAAATGCAGCAACCGCAGCATCTAAACTGGCTGCGTCGGCTGAAAACGAGGTATAGGCTGGCAAAATAATATTGGTACTGAGGTTGCTCAGCATTCCCTGGCGGTCGAAGGAGGTGGAGCCTGTAGCAGCAGTATTGGTATCACTTGATTTTTTACAGCCCTGGAAAATTAAAAATGTCGAAGCAGCTATTAAAGCTGCATAAATTGATTTGCGCATCATATGAATAATTAAATAGTTAAACCAACCGTAAACTGTTTACGGTTGGTTTTATTTCATTGGTTGATGAGAGCCGGTTAATTAAAGAATGTCTTTTACGCTGTCAAAACCATATTGTGTGGAAACTGCATCCCTGATCGCGTTGAGCTGAACTAAAGTCAGGTCGTAGAAGTTTGCAGGGAATAAAGCCAGTATGTTATCAATTTGTGCATCGGTAATTTTTCTTGCGGGATTATATTTCAGAGAATAAACAAAACCGTAACATTCTGAAAGCCTGCTGTTCCTGGCTATGTTGTCGTTGATTGATTCTTTTACTTCTTTAACTTCCTGTAAAGCTGCAGCACCGGTCATTTTCTCAAATGTTTGCATAATGATGGTAGCCTGTGCTGATATGGTTTTAGTATCCTTGTTATTGATGGCTGCTCTTCCTTTTAAGAAAGCACCCATCAGGATTGCATTAGCATGGTATCCAGAGTCAATCTGGGTACTGTAACTGCCCCAGTATTTTGCACCGGTTTTATTGGTAGGGAAATCAATTGGCACATTCCAATAACCGAAAGCTAAATCCCAGTTATGCTGCATAGCAGTTCCGCTGCCAGGAATAACTGCTGAATTATCAACTGAAGCGCTGATGCCTGCCTGCATGTAGTTATTTACAATCTGATAGCAGATCAATCCGCCCATAACACCTTTGTTGAATATTTGTGCGTAATTCTTGCCTGTTGCTGTTAATGCATATTTTGAAGTTGGTGCGGCTGAACTTGCGCCAACACCTGCCACACCTCTGCTTGCCGGCTGGCCCGACTGGCTGGCTAGCGTCAAACTATCAATGAAGTTGTTCATATCAGTTTGTAATAATGAAAAACACTGATCTTTGATGTTTAATCCGGAAGCGTTATAATTTGCATTGATAAATGGAGATCCGGTATTGGTAAACATGTTTTTTAGTCGCTGGCCATCTAAAGTTCCTGTTGTAGCTTTTTTCATCAGGTTAGCCATTTCAGTAACCATTCCTAAGCGGGTGGTGTCAGCTGAATAATTTACGTTTGAAAAGTTATAAGTTGTCGGGATAGTGTAGGTTGGGATGGTATCCGAATTATCTGATTTTTTGCAGCTTGCCGTAATCATTAACACTGCTGCCATACCAATTGCAGTAAAAGTTTTTTTCATCATTTCGCCTTTATAATTGTTTTTGTATGACGCAAAATTAGTTTCGCAAACAACAAGCGGCAATACCCCCCCAGGAGGTATATTATAATCAGTCTAAATAAGAACATCGCTTAAGTAACTGATCAGCAGGATCAATTCAGTAGCATTCTTAAAAGTAAAGCCTAATTTTTTGATGATATTCTTTCGGTGTGTTTTTACGGTATGGACGCTCAGGAACAGCTTTTCTGCAATTTCTTTGTTTGCCATTCCATCTGCAATAAGGTGAACAATCTCGGTTTCTCGAATAGATAACAAGGGTATCCCGTTGGTTTTATTGGGTGCGATATCGTTTCCAAAGATCGTTTGTAAGGTGTTTTTACAATAAAACTGTTCTCCTTTGGCGGTAGCGTAAACTGCATCAATAATTTCTGCAGGGCTACAATCTTTAAGCACATAATTTTTTACGCCCAGCTCAATAATTTCGAGGATCTCAGACTTCTGCCGCTTGTTCGATAAAATCAGGATGTCTGCAAAATCAAACCGACTATAAATATTTTTTATGTCATTGATACTAAAAGCATTATCATGATAGGGATCAATAACCACTATTTCTGGTTTGTATGCCGTCATTAACTCTATTAAATGAGCTGAATTTGAAGCGTGCCCGACGAAACAAATATCTTTTTGAGAAGATAAAATAGCTGTTAAGCCTTCACGGGTTAAAGTTTGGTTATCTGCAAGGAGAATGTTAATCACGATATATACGTATTGCTATTAAGTTTGATTCTAAACAATAGTACGGAAACTATTTGCGCGAGGTTGCCTGGGAATTTAAATTTATCATATTGCTAATTATGCTATGCCTTCTATAACAAACGATTTATCTGCAAATAGAAGACAAGGGGCTGATGCTGTGTATGTTTAATCCCCCTGATTGGCAAATAAGGTAATGTTCTGCACAATCGTTATATTAATCATATATAGCGGATAAGTATAAAAGATTTACAGATTGGAGTAGTCTGGCAACTCTTCAACAAATAAAAAGCCGGCAGCAACATGATCTATCTGTGCATAACAGTGTTTTAAACCATTGGTCACCACCAGCCATTTGGCTTTATGCACAGAGTTATATCTTGCCGCCTGGTCAAATACACCCTGAGAGATCTTAATGGCAGGAGCTTTACACTCAATCACCATAATTCTTTCTCCCAGATGATTAAAAATTACGATGTCTGTTCTTTTCTGGCGCTGGTTCAGGTTTAATCCCCCTTCAATCTGTATCAGCGATCGTGGGAATTTTTTCTCCAGAATGAGGTACTGGATGAAATGCTGCCTTACCCATTCTTCCGGTGTTAGCACCAGATGTTTTTTTCTCAGCTCATCAAAGATAAAATGCTGTTCTTCTTTCAGTGTAATTTTGAAAGGGTAGGGCGGTAGGTTTAATGCTGTGGGGGTAAAAGCCATTTGTGCAAAAATAACCTTTAATAATTAGTTTTTAGCGGTTACATTTGGATAATTATATGACTGCTTCCGATATTATAAAAGACCTCAAAGCTAAAAAGTTTAAGCCTGTTTACCTGCTGCATGGTGAAGAACCTTATTATATTGATCAGATCATCCATTACATGGAACAGCATGTACTGCGGGATGCAGAAAAAGGTTTTAACCAGACGGTATTGTATGGTAAGGATACCGATATGGCTACCCTTTTAAACGCTGCAAAGCGTTACCCGATGATGTCTGAATATCAGCTGATCGTAGTTAAGGAAGCGCAAGACCTGAAATGGTCTAAGGAAACTGAGGGCAGCAGTAAAGAGGCGGCATTTATCCAGAGCTATTTTGAAAATCCGCTGCCAAGTACGATACTGGTGCTGGGTTATAAATATGCCAATTTTGATAAGCGTAAAAAAATATTCAAATCGATTACCAAGAGTGGTCTTATCTTTCAGTCAGATCCGGTAAGGGATTATAAACTGGCACAGTGGATAGAAGACCTGGTTAGAGAAAAAGGGGCTAAGATTGCCCCGCAGGCTTCGGCATTGATGGCAGAATATCTGGGTGCCGACCTGTCCAAGATCTCTAATGAAATAGAAAAACTCCTGCTGAATATCAGTAAGGAAACCACGATTGATACCGATCTGGTACAAAGAAACATTGGGATCAGTAAAGAATACAATGTATTTGAATTACAGAAAGCATTGGCTGCAAGGAACGTGCTGAAGTCTAATCAGATCATTAATTACTTTGCGGATAATCCAAAGGCCAACCCTATGGTAATGGTGATGGCCAATTTAAACGCCTATTTTTCAAAGATCCTTAAATACCATTACCTGCAGAACAAACATGATGCAGCCAAAGAATTGGGGGTAAACCCTTACTTTGTGAAAGATTATGAAATGGCAGCACGTAATTATAGCTTGCCTAAAACATTTGATATCATCAGCCTGCTGAGAGAATATGACCTGAAAAGTAAAGGCGTAGACAGTACGGGAAATGTAACCGACGGAGAGTTGCTGAAAGAGCTGCTTTTTAAAATGATCCATTAATAAATAATATACAATGAACTATTTCTTAGTCAAGTCAGAACCTTTTAAATATAGCTGGGAACAATTTAATAAAGATGGGCGTACCTTTTGGGATGGCGTGCGCAATTACCAGGCCCGCAATAATATTAAACTAATGAAAGAAGGCGACCTGGTTCTTTTTTACCACAGTAACGAAGGTAAGAATGTAGTGGGCATTGCAAAGGTAGTAAGGGAGTTCTACCAGGACCCTACTACAGATGATGCCAATTGGGTAGTGGTAGACCTTTCACCTGTAGAAAGTCTTAAAAACCCGGTCAGCCTGGAGCAGATCAAAGCAGAAGATAGCCTGAAAGATATTTCACTGGTGAAACAGGGCAGGCTATCTGTGATGCAATTAAAAGCGACTGAGTTTGATAAAATTCTGGAAATGGGCAGCTAATAAGCTGCCTTAAGCCTTAAAGAAAAAGTCCTTTAGCTCAATAGCTTCATGGGCTTTCATTTTACCAGCTAAAATCAATCGAAGCTGTCTTCTTCTTAATGCACCGGCATACAATTCAATTTCATCTTCTGTTTCGGGAACCAGTTCAGGAACAGGGATGGTTTTGCCATTCGAGTCTAAAGCCACAAAAGTATAGTAGGCTTCATTGGACTTCTGACGGCTTCCTGAAGGAATATTTTCGGCCCATACATCCAGGCGAACTTCCACTGAGGTATGAAAAGCGCGTGTTACTTTAGCTTCAATCGTGATCACATCACCCAGTTTAATGGGATGTTGAAAAGAAACATTGTCAACAGATGCAGTTACCACAATTCTGTTGCAGTGTTTTTGTCCGGAAATTGCTGCGGCAATATCCATCCAGTGCAGCAATCTGCCCCCCATTAAATTATTCAGCGTATTGGTGTCGTTGGGTAATACCAATTCATTCATAATCGTGAATGAATGTTTAGGATTTTTAACTATTGTACTCATATTCCCTGCAAAAGTAAACAAAAACTAACAATCATGGTTATGCTATTACCTCCCTCAAAATAAAAGGTATTACACGAATTATATGGTTAATCAAACGCTCATCCAGTATTTCCACTGGTATTATCAAGACGAACAAAAATTATGGCAAAAAGTCTCTTCAGAGGCTGCAAGGCTGGGTGATTTAGGAATCAACAGGGTTTGGCTACCGCCAGCCTACAAATCAACAGAAGGTGCTAATTCGGTTGGTTACGACTGTTACGACCTTTTTGATCTGGGTGAATTTGATCAAAAGAATAGCATTCCTACTAAATACGGGACTAAAGAAGAATATTTGCAGGCTGTAAATGCCTTGCATGATCAGGATATCATGGTAGTGGCCGATATCGTTTTCAACCATAAAGCCGGAGCAGATGAACTGGAAAAAGTACCTGTTAGAAGGGTGAATCCTGATAACAGAAACGAATATACCTCGGATGTTTTTGAGATTGAAGCCTGGACAAAGTTTACTTTCCCTGGCAGGAAAGGTCAATACTCCGAATTTATCTGGGATAAAAGCTGTTTCACGGGTATCGACTGGGCAGAAGACTTACAGGAATCTGCTATATTCTCTATTCAAAATGAATATGGGGATGGCTGGGAAGATGTTCCTTCTGATGAAAACGGAAATTACGATTACCTGATGTACAATGATATCGAATTCAGGAATCCTGCTGTTCGTGATGAATTAAAAAGGTGGGGCGAATGGTATTACGAAACTATCAAAATGGGTGGTTTTCGGCTGGATGCTGTAAAACATATTCCGGTAAGATACCTTAACGAATGGCTCGATCACATGAGAAATAAGTTTGACCGCGATTTCTTTATTGTTGCAGAGAACTGGATATTGGATGATGTGGAAAAACTAAAAACTTATATCGATCAGACACAGGGAAGAATGCAGTTATTCGATTCTACGCTGCATCATAATTTTTTCCTTGCAGCAGCTCAGGGACATGAGTATGATATGACCCAGATCTTTGAAAATACGCTGGTACAGACTAATCCTGAGCTTACAGTAACTTTTGTAGATAACCATGATTCGCAGCCTTTGCAGTCGCTGGAAGGTTATGTAGATTTCTGGTTCCGCCCGCTGGCCTACTCGCTGATCCTCTTAAGGGAGCAAGGAGTTCCCTGTATTTTTTATGCCGATCTGTACGGGGCTAAGTATGTTGATAAAGATAAAGAAGGTAATGATGCAGACGTAGAGCTGATTGGTATGGATGGCTTGCCAGGAATGATTAAGGTAAGGAAAACTGCTTCCTATGGTTTTCAGCGTGATTATTTTGACCATCCAAATTGTATTGGATGGACCAGGGAAGGAGAGGATGATATGGAAAACTCGGGCCTTGCTGTGGTATTGAGCAATAGCGAAGAAGGATCTAAAAATATGGAAATAGGTAAAGGCCATGCCGGAAAGGTATTCATTGATTCGATGGGTAACAGGCAGGAAGAGGTTACCATTAATGAAGAAGGGTGGGCAGAATTCTTTTGTGCAGCAGGAAGTGTGTCTGTGTGGATAGTAAAAACAGCTTAATTTACTTCTTAGTTGTACTAACAATGTTATAACCAATCAGTTCATCCCAGCGTCCGCCAGGCTTTCGGTAATAAACGAAAGTCTGGTAGTCGTTTGTTGTTTCAAAAAATGAACCTTCAAATACTGTATTGTCAATTTTACCAGTGGTATTGTCTTTCCATACGTAGCGGAAATCGTAAACACCTTGTTTTAGATATAAACTGGCGTAGAATTTCTTTTTTGAAGTTTCAAAACTGAGTTTGTTTTCTTCGCTAAGCGTATAGTTGTTAAACCGGCCAACGACATAAACATCACCATTTGCACTTGGTGCAGCGGCGTTCAGTGTAAACTGTACATGCCCGTAATCGGTATCGGTATCATTGTTCAGGTTGTCTTCATTTCTGACAAAGAAAGCTCCATTATCATCCAGCTGTAAGGCATATTTGGAGCTATTGCCATTCTTATCTTCAAATAAGGTAATATGATTGGTGCTATCTGTAAATATATCCTGAACGTGGATGGCTTTATAACGCAGGTTACGGAAGTCAAATTTCCGATATTCATTTCCCCCCTTAAAATCGTTGCCATTGATCTCATTATAAATGAGCGAATTTGGCTGTACATAGGTTGGTTTGCTACTCAGCATAGCTGTAGAAGGGTCGCCATTCTGCATCACCAGCAGTTTTATATCTGTATAAGGATTTTGGATAGGCATGGTATGGGCAACCGTTACATTGATCTTCTGGTTGCTGAACCTTAGGCTGTTTTCGTTACTTGGAACTAATTCTGTACTGATATTCACCAGTTTATCGGTCACATAAAAACGCTGTGAACATACCGGTTTTTTCTGATCTCCCCGTTCATATATCTTTAACAGGTAATTGCCCGATATTTTTGGTTTAATCTGGTCGTTAGGAAGAGTAAGCTTGTAATGCGTGAACTTTTGCAGGGTCTTGGAAGAATAGGAATAATCAATCAGCCTGTCTTCATTGGTTCCATCAAGATAATCCAGCGTAGAGAGTTCGGAAGATTTCCAGTCGTAGGTGCAATGTTCAATGGTATACCAGTAATCTTTACTTCCGCCTTGTAAGTCATCGAAAGAAAAACTGAGCTGGTCGCCGGCCCCTAGGCCTATCACCGGTATTGATTGCTCTTTTTGTGTATTGTAACATTGCACAGTTTTAATGTTGTCACGATAGGTTTTGTTATCATAAACAAACTGCTGCTGTGCTTTTGCCATTTTCAGGCTCAATAAACACAAAAAGAGCAATACGCCGGATTTTATCATTTATTTACTTTCCATGTCCATAATTTCTGCTGCCAGCTCTTCCCATTTGTTCTGAGCGGTATCCAGCAGCTGCTTGGCTGTTACATACCTTTTGTTGGCATCGGCTAATTTAGCTTTATCGCCGTAAACCTTTTCATCTGCCATTTCGGTTTCTATTGCCTTAACGTCTTTATCCAGTAAAACAGTTTCCTGTTCTATTCGCTGTAATTGATCATTCAGTTTTTTTAATTGCTGCTGGCTATTTACCGTAACAGGTTTTTCTTCAACTTTAGGCTTTACTTCTTTTTCTGCTTTTACAGGAATACTTTTTTCTACGGGAATGATCCTTTTACTGTTCCAGATTTCGTATTCTGCATAAGTTCCAGGATAAACTTTGATCTGCTCTTCTTCAATGAACCAGATCTTATTGGCAACGTTATCCAGGAAGTACCTATCATGGGATACTGCAATGAAAGTTCCTTCAAACTGTTTTAAAGCTTGTATCAGGATATTCACCGACTGTATGTCAAGGTGATTCGTTGGCTCATCCAGGATTAGGAAGTTGGAGTCTGTGGTGAGTGATTTTGCCAGTGCAACCCTTGATTTTTCTCCTCCGGAAAGGACTTTGATCTTTTTGAATACATCATCTCCGGTGAACAGGAAACAGCCCAGGATAGAGCGTAATTCTGTATCGGTATGTTTGGGTGCAAAAGCCTGCAGTTCTTCCAGGATAGTATTGCCCAAATGCAGCGATTCGAGCTGATGCTGTGCAAAGAAGGTTGTGGTTACATTATGTCCTGTTTCGCAGGTTCCATCAAATTTTTCTACACCTGCAACCATTCTCAGTAAAGTTGATTTACCTTTACCATTGGCACCGATCAGTGCGATCTTATCGCCCTTTTCTATCACAGCTTCTGCATTTTCCAGAATGTCTATGTTAGGATATTTTTTAGTCGCATTTTCGATGCGGATTACGTGTCTGCCCGAAGGTTTAGTGAATTTGAAACTAAAGTTTACCGTAGGGTTATCATCATCAACATCATCAACACGTTCTAATTTATCCAGGGCTTTCATGCGCGATTGCGCCATTTTTGCTTTACTGGCTTTGGCTTTAAAACGCTCAATCAGTCTTTCTTCCTGTTTAATTTTAGCCTGCTGGTTTTTAAACTCTCCTTTTTGGATCTCTCCGCGAAGTGATTTTTCTTCCAGGTAGAAGGTGTAATTTCCTGCATAGGCAGTCAGTTTTCCTTTGCGGGATTCTACTGTACGGTTAACGATCTTATCCAGGAAATACCTGTCATGGGATACGATAACTATAGCACCTTCAAAACTTGCCAGATAAGTCTCCAGCCATTTGATGGAAGGTAAATCCATGTGGTTGGTAGGTTCATCCAGTAAAAGGATATCCGGGGTTTGCAATAATATTTTTGCGAGCATCACACGCATACGCCATCCTCCGGAGAAGGTATTTAGCGGACGGTGCTGATCTGCGGTACTGAAACCAAGACCAGCAAGGATCTCATTAGCTTTATATTCTATATTATATCCATCCAGCGCTTCAAACTCCTGCTGTTTATCGCTGAGTTTGTAGAGTACATCTTCAGAATAATCTGTTTCAATCTTTTTTAAGAGTTCTTCAATTTCATCATGTATTTTGTTCTGGCGCTCAAAAGCTTCCATGGCAACATGCAGAATGGTATGGTGAGATTCGTAAGAAAGTAAATCCTGGTTCAAGTAGCCAATTTTCAAGTCCTTAGACATAGAAATACTACCCGAAGAAGGTGCATATTCTCCTACAATTATTTTTAACAGGGTAGATTTTCCCGTTCCATTGGCACCAATAAGGCCAATTCTTTCTCCTGGTTTAATGTGCCAGTTCGCCTCGTCGTATAAAGCCCTGGAGCCAATTAGGAATGTTAAGTCGTTTATCGAAATCATGTGGGTGCAAAAATACAATTTTTAGGCGCATTTTGTTTGATTGAAAAGGGTTAAAGATCCAAATTTCTACGTTTCTATTACAAGATCATGTGTTTTCCGTTTCAAAAGAACACTTGCACTGTTATTTTCACAAATTAAATTTAAATAATCATTTATCTTCGCGGTATGTATCGTCTAATTAAACCCCTGTTTTTTCAGTTTGATCCCGAGAAAGTTCACTATTTTGTTGTTAGAAGACTGAAATGGTTTCATGAACATTTTCCATTGGGAAAGACCATCTTACGCAGTAGTTTTGATATCCATATCAAAGGGCTGGAACGTGAAGTGTTTGGTATAAAATTTAGAAATCCTGTAGGCCTTGCCGCTGGTTTTGACAAAAACGGAGAGTATATTGAAGCATTAAGCGACCTTGGGTTTGGATTTATTGAAGTGGGTACGGTTACCCCATTGCCTCAACCGGGTAATGATCTGCCAAGGATGTTCAGGCTTACTGAAGACAGCGCGCTGATCAACAGGATGGGCTTTAACAATAAAGGGGTAGATACGCTTGCTGAACGGCTAAGGGTACTCAAATTAAAAGACAAGAGCATTGTAGTTGGCGGAAACATCGGGAAGAACAAAAATACACCCAATGAAGAAGCTGTAAATGACTATGTAAAGTGTTTCGACCGCTTGTTTGATGTGGTAGATTATTTTGTGGTTAATGTGAGTTCTCCCAATACACCAGGCTTACGTGCCTTGCAGGAAAAGGAACCGCTTACCCTCTTGCTTAAAACATTGCAGGAGCGCAATAGTAAAAATGGGATTTCAAGGCCAATCTTATTAAAAATTGCACCGGATCTGACCAATGAGCAATTGGACGATATTGTAGATATTGTAAAAGAAACAGGAATTGCCGGAGTAATTGCAACTAATACCACGATCAGCAGGGATGGTTTGTATTCACCTTCTGATCTGGTTAAAGAAACAGGCGGGTTAAGTGGAAAACCTTTAACGCTTCGTTCTACAGAGGTAATCCGTTATTTATCACAGAAATCAAATAAAGCTTTTCCTATTATCGGAGTAGGAGGGATTCATTCTCCGCAGGATGCCAAAGATAAACTGGAAGCGGGTGCTTCACTAGTGCAACTGTATACCGGTTTTATTTATGAAGGACCAGGGCTCGTTAAAAGAATCTGTAAAGCGTTGGTTGAAAAATAAGCTCAGCTCCAGAGGACATAAAAAAACCTTTCAGGATATTCCTGAAAGGTTTTTTTATGTGTTTAACTTTTAGAACTTATGCTCTTAAAGCTGCAGTCAATTGATCTAATAACAAGTTATTTTTAGCTAACTGATCATTTTTAGACTGTTTAGAACGGCTTCCCAATTCAATGTTTGTAGCTAGTTTCAACGTTTTAATTTCTAAACGTGAAGTAACGTGATTTTTTCTGTCTTTTCTTTTTAATCTGGTAACTGCCATGGTCTTAACCTTTATTTTTTTAATTTATATAAATCTGGAGGTCGAGAGCGGATTCGAACCGCTGTACGAGGTTTTGCAGACCTCTGCCTAGCCACTCGGCCACTCGACCTGTTGAAATTCAGGCTGCAAAAATAGCAATTAATAGTTGATATGCAATTTATTTCTTAAAATTTCTGCTAATGTCTGCACAAAATATAGCTGCGGATACCGCAACGTTCAATGATTCAGCAAGTCCCACCCGCGGAATAGTTACAGGGCGGTCAATCAGCGCCACCACTTCTGGGCTTACTCCCTGTCCTTCGTTACCCAAAACAACCAGGCCTTCGGTTCCCCATTCCGTTTCGTAAAGGCTGTTTCCGTCTAACATCGCTCCAAATACAGGCAGGCCGGCTTCTTTGAGGAAAAGCGGGAGGTCATGGTAACTTACATTTACCCGGCATAGTGAACCCATCGTTGCCTGAACGGTTTTGGGATTATATACTTCAACAGTATGGTTGGAGCAGATCACGTTTTTAAAGCCAAACCAATCGGCCGTCCTGATCATTGTACCCAGGTTCCCCGGATCCTGAACGCCATCCAGTACAAGGGAAAATGTGTTTTTCAGGGTGCTTTTATCAAACAGCGTATCAGCTGGTATGCTCACCAGGGCAAGAATACCCTGCGGGGCTTGTAAAGTACTTATCTTCTCCAATTCGGCACTGGTTACTTCAAATAACTTTATATTTGCTGGTAATTTAGATAGTAAAGATTGATATTGATCCAGAAAATATATACTTTGGATCTGATATGGTGAGGGGACAAATTCTAAAATTGATTTTATTCCTTCAATTATAAATATCCCATGCTCTTTACGGTACTTTTTTTGATGTAATGATTTTATAAAACCTATCTGAGACTTTGAAAGCATATTCTATTGATAAAAATAAATTCCCGTTTCCTGCAATATTACTATTTATTATCCTTTTTGTTACCGCTTGTTCTTCTACAAAATTAATTGATAAAAATCAGGCGATCGTAAAAAGTATAAAAATAGACAGCATTCCATCCAAATACAATGAAGAGGCTTACACCTATATTCAAAAGGATATCCGCCCTGCTCCCAAGCTGGGGATTATGGTTGGCCTTTACGATATGTTTTATACCCTGTTTAAAACAAAGTCTGTAGGTAAGCCTGCCCCTTTAATGGATAGTACGCTGGTCGAAATTTCCCGCGCCCAGGTAGAAAAATACCTGATGAGCAAGGGGTATTTTATGGCAAGGGTGCAGACGGAGATTAACATTAAGAAACAGCGTGCTAAAGTGGTTTATAAAGCAAGTCCGGGCCCTGCGTTTTTTATCGCTAAGATCAACTATAAGATTCCGGATACAGTATTGAGTAAGCTTTATGATGTCAAAAAAGTAGATTTCACCCATTTGCATGTAGGAATGCAGTATGATGATGATTCGCTTTCATATGAAAGAGACCAGGTTTATGCCATGATGAAAGGGGCCGGATATTATGATTTTTCCAGGCCTTATGTAAGGTTCACCGTAGATTCGGCCCTGCACAACAGCAAGACGAATGTGGTGCTTTTAATAGACAATCCGGAGAATGGAAAACATCAGAAATATACTATCGGTCAGACCAATATATTGATTGCTCCAAACAGTAATGGTTTTCCTGATTCTATTAGATTGAACCCCAGAACGGTAAGGGGGATCAGGTATACTGATCTTTCAAAACGTTACCGAAGGGCTCCTATCGTACGTTATGATTTTTTAAAACAGGGTGAAACCTATGATGTTATCAAAGAGAACCTAACCTACGACCGTTTGTATGAGCTGAACGTTTTCAAAAATGTGAAGCTCGAGTATTCGAAAAATAAGGACACGGCCAATGTACTGGACCCTATTATTCAGCTTACGCCACAAAAACGTATGAGCAACAGGGTGGAGGGGGAGATTCCTTTTAATGCAGGTACGGTAGGTTTTACCGTTGGTGATACTTATGTAGACAATAATATTTTTCATGGATCAGAACGTTTCGAATTTCAGGTAAAAGGAGGGCTGCAATCCAGGATAGGCTCCGGTGCTTTCTTCAGTGATATCTATCAGCGGGATTTTTCCGTGAGCGGAACGCTCTCTGTGCCACGTTTGATGGTACCTTTTGATATCCCCCTGATGGGAAAGAATGGGATGCCTGCTACGATATTCTCCAGCAGTTATGTTTTTTCCCTGCAGCAGAATATCTTTGTCCGAAGGGTGTACCTGAACTCAATTACTTACCAGTGGTATGAAACTAAATCTAAAGTGCACTCCTTTACTCCTTTAAATTTGGAGTATCGTTTTGGCGGTCTTTTGCTAGATACCACTACAGCATATGGAAAAGGTATTGTTGCCGATAACTCTTATAATCTTAAATTGCTGGCCAGAAAAGATATCACCCTGGGCATGAAGTACGCCTATACAGTAAACGCAGATAAACTATTGTCTACTAAAGATTTTGTTTACTTCAGGGGAGATATTGATATCGCTGGTAATATGCTTCAGGCAGCTTCTAAACTGATTGGCGAAAATCAATACCCCGGAACATTTTTGGGTTTGCCTTTTAATCAGTACGTAAGGCCCGAGGTTGATGTGAGATGGTATAATAATTTAGGGCTTAACAGGCAATTCGTAGCCCATCTTAACACAGGAGTGGGTTATGCCTATGGAAATTCAACCGCTATTCCATTTGAAAAGCTATTTTATGCAGGAGGATCTACTGGCATCAGGGCCTGGCAGGCAAGAACATTAGGGCCAGGAAACTATAATCGTGGTAATTCTGTCACTTCACAAGCAGCCCGGGAAACTTTATACGGTATTGACCAGCTGGGTGAAATGCATATTGAAGCTAACCTTGAATACCGCTTTAGACTGATAGATAACTTCTTTGGCTCTAAACTCAATGGAGCTACTTTCCTTGATGCAGGTAACGTATGGAATATTTCTCCCCATAACCCTCAGCCGGAAACCTATTTCAATTTTAAGAATATTGGTAACCAGATTGGAGTGGGAACAGGATTTGGTTTAAGGTATGATCTCCAGTATTTTATATTCCGTTTTGATGTGGGTATTAAACTCAGGGATCCTCAGTTCGATCCTTCCCAGCAATGGGTAATCACCAAGCTGTTTAGCGGAGGGAAAGAATTTAAAAGTGATTATGAACTGAAAAATAGCCCTGACAGTTATCACTTTTTTCAGTATAACTTTGGAATTGGATTGCCTTTCTAAAATGCCTTTTTCAGGTTATCAAATATAGTTTCAAAAAAGGTGGATAAGTTTAGACCATTGCTGTGGTTAAAATAAACATAGACCAGCAGAATGATTACTATGATAATAATTAGTCTTCTGAAGGCAAAAGCAAGGAAAATCAGGATTAAAGGGAACAATACCAGCCACATGCTATTGATGGTATATGGGTTAAGGGTGCCATCTTTTTTGTATACATATAGCAATTTACTGTGCGTACCCTTGTCGTTTTCATGTTTCACATAAACAAAGGATGATTTATCCAGCTGCATCGGTAGATTGCCCACGCCATCATTAAACTTAATGTGCTGGGTAAAGCCGCTTATGGTAAAAGTATAGACACCATTGATGTTTTCCATGGGTTCACCCAATGAATCGGCCGCAATAATGGCCAGTTTACTGTTCTTCAGCAGGCCTTCCTTAACCAGGAAGTTGTTGATGTTGGCGTTCTGTGCAAAAGCAGAACTGGAGATCAGTAAGAATAATAAACAGTAGTAAATCGTTTTCATCGGGTTTTTTGTCATTTATCCTTCTATTTTTTTGTCTGATTTATTCTATAGAACGTTTATTATAAATCAGATATCCCAAATGTAGCAAAATGCCGTTTCTTTTTATGTGGTCGTCATATAAATTATAACTCACGCTGATAGGGCCTAAAGGGGTATGGTAAACCAGTCCTGCTGTACCTGCATAGAGGTAATGGTTAAATACCGGGGAGTTCTTTACATCCTGGAACCCCATCTGGGTAATTTCCTGGTAAGGCATAAACAGGTAGCCTTCTATTCTCAGGTCGATATTCCTTCTTAGTTTAAAGACGTTCTTTAATCCCCCTGCCAGGTAACTGCTTGCCCTGAATTTTTCCAGGAAGATAGATCTGCTGTCCTGCAGCGGATAAAATGCCGGAGAAGCAAGAAGGGTAGAATAGTAATTGGAAAATAGCGGCTCATTTGAAATCACACCTTCTATCAGGTAGCCCAGCGTGTAATTTCCCTGATGTAAGAAATAGTTATCATCACTTATTTTGATGCTCTCCCAGTGCCGGAATTTCCGGATCACCTCGATGTTATCTGCCTGAACAGAACCAGGGCTTTCCCTTGAAATATTTCCCGGTGTATAGTTCTCTTTACCGGTAAAATAATTGACTGCAAACAGGAAGTTCCTTCCCCGGCTGGCATACTGTTTGGCATTTAAGGTGTTCTGCTCAAAAGCAAGGGTAGATCTTAGTCCGTTGAAGACCGTTTTGTCCAGTACATCACCTGTGTTAAAGGTGTTGTTAGGACTATAATTGTCTTCATTATTGATAAATGAAGTACCCAGGGTGATCCTCGTGTTCCGGTTCAGGGGGATGCCTCCTTTTAATTCAATTTTTCTGTCCGACTGTTCAATATAGGTGGGGTGCGGATCTTCAATAAAGATCTTGCTGGTATTGTAGTAATCAAAGTGATTGTAGGTCATTTCTCCGGCCAGGAAAAAAGGTAATTTAGAGGGGAAATCAACGCGGCCATTCAGCTGCGCTGACTCATAAAAACGGCCGGAATAAAAATCAGTGCCAAACGTATAGGCTTTGCGGTCCAGGTAATTGTATTGAATCCCAAGGTAAGCAGTACTGATTGGCCTGCTGGCAATAACCCCGCCCAGGTCTACTTTAAAACTTCTTTTGGGCTGGGCTACAATTTCGAAGGTATAACTGTCAGATGCAGGATTATAGGATATTTTTGGATAGACGGTTTCGAAGGTTTCATCTGCCACGAGTTTATAATATCCCTGACGGATATCTGCGAGGTCGAATGTAGGTTTGTCCCTTTTGAACAGACGTTCGATATAACGTTTCTGCTCATTGTTCACCCCGGTTACAATCACCTGGTTGAAGATCAGCTGCGGTTTTTTGTTGTTAAATTTGTTCCTTCTGAGGGCAAGTTCTTCTGCACTTTCCCTTCGGTGTACTGCTTTAAGTATCTGTGGCATTTCTGCCATTGTTGCATCATAGCCCTGTTTAATCAGGTCTGCAACAGGATAAAAATTGCTGGCGCTATATTCCTGCAGGTTAGGCTGAATATATATCCCGTCTTTTCCCACCAGGGTAGAATCCGACCGGGACAATAACATAAACATCATTAGTTTATTGACCAGCTGTTCATCGCCGTTTTTAGGGTATTCTTTAAAATTTTTGGATGATACATTTACGCCGATCAGGTAATCGGGTTTAAACTCCTTTTTCATCACATCTGCCGGGAAATTATTATACAAACCTCCGTCAAATACGTATTTGTTGTCTAATTTAATGGGTCTGTAAACCAGCGGAACAGTCATGGTTGCCCGTACAGCTTCTGCCAGGCTGCCGCTTTTTACCGTGATGCTGGTTTGTGAAAAAACGTCAGAAACCATGCAGCGGTAGGGTACAAAAAGATTGTCGAAGTTATCTTTTGCAATGGCTGAAGCTTGTGAAAGGAGTTCAAGCAGGGCGAAATTCAATGGTATGTCATTTACCAGGTTACCCCTGATGCTCATTTTCCATGCCGTATCAATCGCAATTTTGGCGCTAAGCATAGAGGCATTCACATCTGTTTTTTGAAAGTAAAAACTATAGTCGCTTTTATAACGCCCATTTACCCAATCCTGAAAGTCGGTAGTCAATGCTATTTTTTCTATTTGTTCGGGAGAATAACCCGCAGCATACAGCGCACCTACAATTCCACCCATGGAAGTGCCGGTAATGTAGTCTATAGGGATGTGATTCTCTTCCAGTGCTTTGAGTGTGCCGATATGGGATAATCCCTTTGCCCCTCCGCCGCTAAGCACTAAACCTACTTTCTGGGCATTTGCCTGAAAAGCCCAGCAGCAGAGGATGAAGACAAGTAATTTCTTTGACAGGATCACTTTCCTAAATTACCTATTTTCTTTTAGACCTGATTTAAAATAAAAATATTATAAGTCAGGAAAGTAGCAAAACTTACCCACAGGAAATAAGGAACAAAGAGCAATCCTGCGGTTTTATCAATTTTATAGAACACGGTACCGTTAATCAGGATCACCACCAAAAGGGCACAAATCTCTATCAGGGCAGCGCCGATGAGGTGTTTGTAAAAGAATAAGAACGACCAGCCCAGGTTAAGGATTAACTGAATGAAATAAATCGCTATCGTTCCCGGGAGATGATTGATCTGATCTTTTTTCTTCCAGACCAGGTAGGCCGCTATTCCGATCATTACAAATAAAGTTGACCATACCGGCCCAAATAACCAGTTAGGCGGATTAAAGGAAGGTTTATGAATACCTGGATACCAGGTATGTACAGATTGTACGGTAATCAGTCCACCAGCAGCTGCGAAGATCATTGGAACCAAAATGTTAATTAGAAAAGGGAAGAATTGAAAACGTGTTTTATCGCTGCTCATGTAGCTGTAATTATGCTTGTGCAGGCTCAATAATCATGCCTTTCAAATTTGCCTGCCACATAAAAAAAGCTAAATTAGCGACCTAATCCTTTCTCCATGTTAGATTTTAAGCCCGTTGGCAATTCGCAGATCACATTGACAGAACTGATGATCCCTTCTTATTCAAATTTTGGCGGAAAGATACATGGAGGGCATATCCTGAGCCTGATGGATAAGGTAGCTTATGTATGTGCAGCAAAACATTCTGATGGATATTGTATCACGGCTTCAATTGATGTAGTTAATTTCCTGGCCCCGGTAGAAGTAGGGGAGCTGGTTTCTTTGATGGCTTCGGTCAATTATGTAGGGAATACTTCTATGATCATTGGTATCAGGGTAGTTTCTGAAAACCTGAAAACACATGTGGTTAAACATACCAATACCAGTTATTTTACCATGGTGGCTATAGGGGATGACCATAAGCCGAAGCAGGTTCCAGGGTTAATTTTAAAAAGTCAGGATGATATCAGGCGTTTTTCTCAGGCACTAAATAGGAAAGAGTTAAAGAACACTTATAAGAAGGACGAGGCTATGATTAAGAATATCTATGACAGGGATAGCTTTTTGCAGATTTTGCAGCATGAACGCTGTAAAATTGAGCTGTAGGTTTGTATAAAAAAAAGCCCTTTTTAAGGGGCTTTTATTGAGACTTTGCCCAGAATTTTGTCCTGCCCCTTATGGCTCCTCAGAGTATTATCCTGTCTCCCTTGTTAATGTTTGTTAAATGAAATAAAAAGCCCCCGATTAAGGGGCTTTTTATTGAGACGTGACCAGATTTTTGTCCTGCTTTTTAAAGCTCCCCAGAGTATTACCCTGTCTCTTGTTCTAGTGCAAATGTAGATAAAAGTTTTTAATTAAGAAATAAAAAAGAAAAAATATTTTTAAATATGTTTTTAATATTTGTTTTTATGTCGTAAAAGTATCTATTAGCTTGATCTTTCCATTGATTTTCCTACTTAAAGTTGAACTTCCGTCCATATTTATTCTTATCTGATATTCACCTTCAGCAAAATAAAAATCATCTTTTCTGATTGCTGTAATAACGGTTACTTCATATCTATTTAAAACAAGGTAATGGTATTCTGCAACAATATTTAAATTTAATCCCTTTTGATGTTTTAGAGTTAAAATAATTCTTTGGTTTCTCATAGATGCCCAAAAATTCACAAAAGAAAAACTTCGAACCTTGATCGAATAAAAAATCAAATGTCTCGCAGCTGCTATAATTAAATTTTTAACAACATCCGGTTCAATACCTTCCCGTTTACCATATTCGTCTCCATGTCTTTCCCTGTGATAATAGTGTTTGTTAAACCAGATGTCAAACTCGATATTTTCTGCACTTGTAAATACCTTCCTTGCAGTATCTGAGCATTTATTTGTTGTGAAAGCCAATGAATCAATTGCTGCAATTTCTCCTATAATTTCATTGGTAATTCTTCTCCTTTTACCCATTATAATATTTGTTACTTTAATTCATCTTGCTGTGTAATTGAAGTTATTCTTCTGTAAGTGGAATTTAGACAGCTAATACGTATTAATGTTTCAAATATAAATTTTAATGTAACTAAAAGTATAATATTATTTTGATTATTACCAAATAGTGTAATTTTGTAAAAAAATGGTTAATTGGCAGGTGTCAGTTATAACGGCTGTTATTAGCTTATAGAAATTGGTAATTAAACTGACTGAATTTTTAAATTGACGACAGCAAGCCGATTAATTGCAAGTAGCTCACCTGATCGTATTGCGCTTCATTTGCGCTATTTCTGCGCTTATAGTGCGCTATTTTCCAGTTAAGGCGTATGATAAGCGCTTTAATAGCCCATGATAAGCGCAGGTGTTCAAAGTAAACAACTAATGTGCTCCCTTTTATTAGCCCGAAATAAATATTAAATAGAGTTTTTTACGCCCATGGCGTAAAGAATAATGTTCACCCCAAATTTGGTGTTGTCCTGCGCCAGGAAACGTTTGTTCCTGAAATCATAGTCCCATTCGCAACCATAATCTTTATTGCTGTACAATACGCCAATGCGGTTATCCACTTCAATCGCTTTCAGATAATCATGAACAAGATCGTCTCCCCATCCGTTCAATTCAAAAGAAGTAGTAGGAGGCCCTTTCTCAAAGCTGAAAAATGAATTATATATAGGGTGGTTATTAGGGATCTTTTTCATGGCGTGAGGGCCAAATAGCGCATCCATTTGCGCCTCAAAAGATTTAGAGAATAAGCCGTCGATATCATGGTTACAATCGTCTACAAATACAAATCCACCGTTCTCTACGTATTTCTTGAAATTGGCACCTTCCTGCTTGCTGAACTGAACGAGTTTATGTCCGCTTAAATAGCAAAACGGATAATTAAAAATGTCTAAACTGCTCAATTCGATCACTTTTTCTTCGGGATCAAAGGGGATAGTCGTATATTCCAGTAATGAATTAAGGATGTTAGCAGGCATACGCTGATCAGTATCCCAATCGCCAGAATTGTATTTTAAACGCGCAAAAGTGAATTTAGCCTTTAACATTTCACTAAAATACTGCTTAATTGAATATAATCACAGGTAATTCGGGCACTATGATGTAATTTTTTCGATATCTGGCAATATTCTGAGATTTCTATATTTATTTCCTCTTATATTGAGAAAGATTTAACCCGAATTGGCAAATAATTAAATATAATATCTTGGAGATTTCACAAAATAACGTAGAAACGCTGGTGTCTAAGCTTTCACTGCTGAAAAAGGAAATACAAAAAATAATTGTTGGCCAGGATGTAGTTATAGAAGAGATGCTCATTGCTTTAATGGCCGGTGGTCATTGTTTACTGGAAGGAGTGCCCGGATTGGCAAAAACATTAATGGTACGCAGCCTGTCCCAGGCATTGGATTTATCCTTCAGAAGGATACAATTTACGCCCGACCTAATGCCGACGGATATCCTGGGTACAGAAATCCTGGAAGAAGACCATGTTACCGGAAAGCGCTTTTTTAAATTTAACAGGGGGCCAATCTTTGCCAATATCATTCTTGCTGATGAAATTAACCGGACGCCGCCTAAAACCCAGTCAGCTTTGCTGGAAGCGATGCAGGAGTTTGAAGTTACCTATGGCGGCCAGACTTATTCGCTGGATAAACCTTTTTTTATTCTTGCAACCCAGAATCCTATTGAGCAGGCAGGTACATATCCGCTTCCCGAAGCACAGCTAGACCGCTTTCTGTTATTTGTGAAGATCGGATATCCTTCAGCAGAAGAAGAGGTAAGGGTATTGAGCAGCACTACAGGAGCAAAAAAGGCGAAAATAGAAGCTATCATTGGTGCAGAAGATATCCAGCAATTGCAGGCTTTGGTACGTGAAGTAAGCATCAGTGAAGAAATGGTGACTTACGTAAGCCAGCTAATCAGGGCAACGCGTCCGGAAACTACAGCTTATCCTTATATCAAAGAATGGGTAAGATGGGGTGCAGGACCCAGAGCAGGACAGGCACTGATTCTGACGGCTAAAGCAAGGGCGTTGTTCCATGGCCGTTATGCAGTGATCGCAGAAGATATCCATACGATGGCATACCCTGTTTTAAGACATCGTATACTGATGAATTTTAAAGCAGAAGCCGAACAGGTTACATCCGACCGTGTTACACAGGAACTGATCACTTTAGTAGAGAGACCAAACTGGAAATGAGTAAACTACTTGATCCGAAAATATTAATGGCAATAAAAGATCTTTCACTGGCGGCGAAAACTACCATTGAAGGGTTAATGAATGGAATTAATAAAAGTACGGTCAAGGGTCCGGGTATGGAATTTAGTCAATATCGGAGTTACCAGCCCGGAGACGACCTGCGGCTGCTCGACTGGAAGATGTTCGCCCGGTCGGACAGGTATTATATCAGGGAGTCTGAAGTAGATACCAATATTGCTATCCGCTTGATTGTTGACGCCAGTGCTTCCATGAATCATCAGGACGGCAATTTTAAAAAAATAGATTACGCCCGTTACCTGGCTGCATCTTTGGCTTATCTTGGTAATCTACAGGCTGATGCTATAGGATTAAATATTTTAAAGGAAAATGAGATCTTTTCCCTGCCGGCCAAACAGGATTACCAGCATCTTTCACGCTTGTTTTTTCAGCTGGAACAGATCCAGCCGGGAGGCGTGTTTACTAATGCAGATCAGTACAAGCAGTTTTATGGCGGTTCACAAAAAAGGGAACTGATCATTTTTATTACCGACCTCTATGAAACGGAAGAAGAAATTTTTGAACTGCTTAGTCAGTTTAATGCCCTGAAACACGAAGTGATTGTATTCCATATTATGGGAAGAAATGAGCTGGAACTGGACTTTAAGGGATATTCTACTTTTGAAGACCTGGAAACGGGAGTTACGATAGAAGTAGACCAGGCGGGGACAAGAAAAGCTTACCTGGCCAATTTAAACAGTTACCTGGAAAAGGTGAAAACCAGGGCGCTGGACAAAAGAATATTTTACAGACTATTATGCATGGACGAGCCTTTAGACCTGGCTATCCGTGATTTTTTGAATCAAAGAAAGAAATTAAGAATATAACGTGCTCCAATTTTTATATCCCTTAGGTTTATTGGCTGCTGCCGGACTCATTGTTCCTGTGGTGATCCACCTATGGAACATAAAAAATGGTAAAACCCTGAAAGTAGGAAGTATATCCTTATTGGGCGATCCATCTAATCAGCGGTCCCGGAATTTCAGGGTGAGCGACTGGCCTTTGTTACTATTGCGGATACTCCTGATCCTGTTTATTGCTTTTCTATTGGCGTCCCCTTTGTTCAGTTCCAGACATGCTGCTGCGGAAAAGGCGGGATGGGTGTTGGTAGAAAAACAGCGGTTCCATGAACTTTGGCCGGCGCATAAGAAAGAGTTTGATTCTCTACGCCAAAAGGGTTACGAGCTCAGGGATTTTAATACTGGTTTTTCTAAACTGGACTGGAAAGATACAGCAACCGTTTTTTCTGTTCCTGTTCCACTTTCTTATTTTGCACTGATCAGGCAGTTAAATACGGCATTGGCTCCGGGAACTTCAGTTTATTTATATACCGGTAATCGCCTGAACAGATTTGAAGGGACACAACCTTTTACAGCGCTTCACTTAAAATGGAAGACTATTCCTGAAAAAACAGGAGAGCTAACTTGGCTTGCAGCAACTTACAAGCTAAATAAAGGTGGTGTAAGGAAAGTCACAGCATATTCTTCTGCAACTGGCGACAGCTATAAAACAGAAGATATTAAAGAAGCTACCGATACCAATAAATTGCAAGTGTTGATCTTTGATGCGCATCAATCTGTTGATGAGGGATACCTCAAAGCAGCTATCCATGCCATAGCAGATTTTACACAACGGGATATTCAGATTAAGAATATCAATTCGTTGGCGCAGGTTACAAAATCGGCCAGTCTTCTTTTCTGGCTTTCTGACCAGGAATTAAGTCCTGATCAGTTTAAAAACCTGCCATCGGGTATTTCATTTTTCAATTATGCCGGTAAAAAAGCAGAGAAAGTAAAATCTGTTTTGCAGTACCCATCCGGAACAACAGCCGCAGATTTATACCAGCGTACAAAATTTGACGGACAGTTGCGGCAAGCTATTTGGATGGACGGTTTTGGACAACCGTTGCTTAGCCTGAGTTCTTCGGCACATCTTAAACACTATCAGTTTTACAGCAGGTTTAACCAAAACTGGACTAACCTGGTTTGGACCAATGGTTTGGTGATGGCTTTACTGCCAATTGTTATTCCGCATCAGGAAGCTGAATTTGGGTTCCCGGCAGATAATAGGTCTGTCAGGGCGGTTAATGTTATTCCGCATCCAACTTATGAAAACAAAACTGCCGGCTCCTATTTCTATGAGCAAAAATCATTATCAAGTTGGTTTTGGTGGCTGGTGCTCATCCTGTTTTTTGCAGAAAGGTTCATTACTTACAGAAAATTAGAGAGAAAAGTATGACGGGCATGGAGGGAAAACAATGGCTGGAGGAATTAAGGAAAAGATGGGTGATATTTTCTTTTGGAAAAGTATTGGTTTTATCGCTGGCTTCTGCCCTGATTATTGCGGCTTTGCTGTTTCACTTTTTCCAATGGGGAATCATTGGATTTGTAGTGCCTTTTATTGTTGTTTTCTCCTTTTTATCCCTGCGCAGCAAATATTGGGAGATATCCATCACTGCAGCATCCAGATTTGCAGATCTACATTTTCCTGAAGTAGAAGAAAGTAGTGGATTACTCTTAAAACCAGCTGAAACCTTATCTTTTCTGGAGCAGCTGCAATTACAAAAAGTAAATCGGGTATTGCCCTTGCAAAAGCAACCTGCAGGTCCTCTGCAACAAATGAAGGTGCCGCTGATTTTTCTGCTGGCAGGTGCAGCGATCAGCTTTTTTGTCTTTAAACTTCCACATACCTATTTTTCTCCGGCACCAGAAACAGCCCTTACTATAAATACAGGTACTAAGGTGAAAGAGGTAATTCCTTTGCAGATTTCGTCTTTTAAAGTAGAGATCACTCCACCATCCTATACCGGGAAGCCAACCAGGACACAAAAACAGTTTACTATTCTTGCAGAAACAGGATCAAGTGTGAAATGGGAAATTCATACTTCGCAACCTCTGGGAAAATTGAGTTTGCTTTTAAATGATAACGAATCACTTTCGCTGAAACCCTTAAATGCAGAAAAAACATCCTGGACCTTAGCTAAGGTGATGCTTATACCGGGTTTCTACCAGGTTGTACTGGATGGCAAGAAGTCTGATTTTTACCAAATTGAAATTATATCCGATCAGCCGGTGGCGATAAAAATAACCAGGCCTGCACAGCACAGTACCATTGATGTGGGGCAGCCTCAGCAGCTTAATCTGGGGGTATTGCTAAATGATGATTACGGAATTTCTGATGCCTATTTGTCGGCAACCATGGCAAGTGGTAAGGGCGAGGCAGTGAGTTTCAAAGAAAAGAAAATTGCCTTTAACATAGCTTTTAATCATCAAAAACAGGTGAAACTAGACAAGCTGATCCCG
The DNA here is from genome assembly GCF_009765875.1 of Pedobacter sp. L105. Lineage (GTDB taxonomy): Bacteria > Bacteroidota > Bacteroidia > Sphingobacteriales > Sphingobacteriaceae > Pedobacter. The sequence continues at coordinate 617,103 of NZ_LMUP01000004.1, read as the reverse complement.
CTGAAGGAACTCGGGATGAAACCGGGGGATGAATTGTATTTTTATGTGAATGCCACTGATAACCACGGACAGCAAAGCCGTTCGGATATGTACATTCTTTCTATTCAGGATACTACTGAATTGATGAGCCTGACGGGTATCGATAATGGGGTAAATCTCGTACCTGAATATTTCAGGAGTGAGCGCCAGCTGATTATGGATACAGAAAAGCTCTTAAAGGAAAAATCTACTTTAACAGAGACAGAATTTAAAAACCGGAGTAATGACCTGGGGATCGACCAGAAGATGCTGCGTTTGCGTTATGGTAAATTCCTGGGTGAAGAAACGGAAGCGAATATTGGTGGCGGTCATGAAGATCCGAAAAGTGAATTTGCCGAACATGGACATGACGACCATGCAGAAGGGGCAAAGTTTGGCGATATGCAATCCACTATGGAGCAGTATGCACATAAACATGACAATGCCGAGGATGCAACGTTTTTTGAACCACAGCTTAAAGCACAGCTAAAGGCTACCTTAACCGAAATGTGGAAAGCTGAATTGCAATTGAGAACATATTTTCCACAGGAGGCATTACCGTTTGAGTATAAGGCCCTGCGTTTGTTGAAAGACCTGCAGCAAAAATCAAGGGCTTATGTGGCTAAAACAACCTTTAAAACCAGTCCGCTGAAAATGGAAAAAAGACTGACCGGGGAACTGACAGATATTAAGATCATCACGACTAAAAGTGATTTCAGCGGCGATGGAAATTCACAGGTTAAAATGGAGCAGGCTATCGGGTTACTGGAAAGGATGAAAGACGGACAGTCCAGGACCCCGGCAGAAATGAGCTTACTTTTAGCCGGAGAAAAACAGCTGATGGATGGGGCGGCAATTGCTCCAGGTGCTTATTTACCCGGTTTAAAAGCAATTAAAAAAATTATTGGTGCCGGTCAGTCTGGAAAAGTGAACTCTGTTGATCTTGCCCTGGCAGAAAAGGGAATGAATGCCCTGCTTGGAAAAAAAGAGGTTAGCCCTGCCAGCGAAACGGCACACTCTTCTTCGGCACTGAGCCGCTCTTATTTTAACCAGTTAAAACGCTCAATGCCATAAGATGGAAAAAAACTACCCAATGATCATTGCTGCGGCCATTCTGTTACTTTTTCTGCTGTATAAAGAAGTGAAAAGGGTAAATCGGGACAGGCTTTTTTTACGCTTGTTAGCTGTTGTGCTGGCTGTTGGTGCTTTGATTTGTTTGGCTTTTCCTATAAAATATAAAGTTCAGCGGAATACTGATCCGCATGCATTGCGGCTGCTGAGCGAAGGTGCAGATATGAGCTTGTTAAAAGATTCAGCTTATTTTACAACAGATAGCAGTGTTTTACTGGCCGGTGGAAAACATATTAAATATATTCCTGATCTGGCTTATTATCTGCAAACCCATCAGGATGTTAACCGTATTCAGGTAAATGGATATGGTTTGCAATCAGAAGAACTGAAAGGTTTGGCAGGTATTACATACGATTTTCGTCCCGCACCTTCGCCGGAAGGTGTAATCTCGTGCTCCTGGCAGCAAGTGCTTAAACAGACTACCGTGCTTTCCGTTCAGGGTATGTATAACAATACCAGTGAAAAACCGGTAAAGCTTGTTTTAGAAGGACTGGGCTCAAAACTAGATTCTGTTACCATTATGGCACATCGTCAGGATCGTTTTTCCCTGAAAGGTCAGGCTAATCAGTTGGGAAAGATGGTTTATGGTTTAAAGGTGTTTAGTGGTGCTGATATTTTACACCAGGAAAATATCCCCTTCCAGGTAGCCCCTTCAGTTAAACCCAGGTTACTGATTTTATCATCTTTTCCTGATTTTGAATATAAATTCTTGAAGAACTGGTTATATGAAAATAAATACCCGGTGGTTTACCGAACCAGGATTAGTAAAGATAAGTTTAGCACCGATCAGCTCAATACACCGGTTGTAAACGCTGCGGATCTCAATACCGGAATGCTGGGTAAGTTTGATCTGGTGATTGCAGATGATCAGGAACTTTCTGCTTTAAGCCCGGCTGCTGTAAGCAGTTTGCGCACTGCAGTAAGCCAGGGCTTAGGATTGCTGATCAGGATGAATGATGTAAAAGCCTTGTCTGTATTTGCAAAACCATATAAATTATATGAAACGGCAGATAGCGGAGCGAAGTCATTTACTCCTGTTTTGGCTGGAGAGATAGCCGCAATGCATGCCATTCCCGGTTCTCCATCTTTTTATATTCAGCCCCAGTCTGCAGAGCAGTCCCTGGTTAAGGATCAGGGAGGTAAAGTTTTGCTGAGTTCAGCGTTATATGGAAATGGTAAACTTGCTGTTTCTGTCATCGCCTCTACCTATAACTGGAAATTATCGGGTGTTTCATCAGATTACACCCAATTCTGGTCGGCCGTAATCGGTACAGTAACCAGAAAAGATGAATCGAACAGCAACTGGACGGTGTTCCCGGCGTTCCCCGTGGTTGGTGAAGAGACTAGGGTGAATGAAGAAACCACTACTGCAAATGCAATTCCAAAACTAACTGTTAATCAGCAAACATTAAGTCCTGTGCAGCACTTGTCACTGCCCTTTGTTTGGAGAGGGACATTCTGGCCGGAACATACGGGATGGAACGAACTGAAAATAGATAATCATCCTGCGGATTACTTTTTTGTTTATGTGCATCAGGATTGGGAGTCGCTTAAGCAGCAGGAACGATTGCTGGAAAATCTTAATTATTCAAAAAAATCAGCTGCTGTAAAAGAAAATAGTGGAATTCAATCAGAAATGATTGAAAAAGAGCTTTCTCAATGGTGGTTTTTTGCGATTTTCCTTCTTTCTGCTGCATATATCTGGTTTGAAACCAAAATGTTATAAAACAATTGCATAAAAACAATTAAATTGTAACACCTAAACTAAAAACCAACATTTTGAAAAGAAAAGACTTTATTTACCTCTCAGGAATGGGGATTGGAGCGCTGATGCTTCAGGACCTTGCCGCTTTAGGCAATTCAATTGATCCTTTACAGGCACTTGATGGTGTTGATGTAAAGATAAAAAAAGAATTAGCAGACGCTGCTTTGAATGCTGCCCGTGCAAAAGGGGCAACCTATTCGGATATCCGCATTGGCAGGTACCTTAACCAATTTATCTCTACACGCGAAAAAAGGGTGCAGGGAGTGGTTAATACCGAATCTTATGGCGTTGGCATTCGCGTAATTGCCAATGGATGCTGGGGTTTTGCCGCTACGAACATCGTAACCAAAGAGGCGGTGGCAAAAGCTGCAGAACAAGCGGTTGCAGTGGCTAAAGCTAATGCTAAGATTCAGGGAGAATCAGTACAACTGGCGGCCCAGAAAGGTTACGGCGAAGTAAGCTGGAAGGCACCCATAGAAATTAATACTTTCGGCGTCCCGGTAAAGGAAAAAGTAGATCTGCTGTTAAACGTAAATGATATCGCCCTGCAGAATGGTGCAAGTTTTGTCAATTCCGTACTATTTGCAGTAAATGAGCAGAAGTATTTTGCTTCTACAGATGGTTCTTATATCGATCAGGATATCCACAGGATCTATCCTACTTTTACAGTAACCAAAATAGACCGCGCTTCAGGCAAATTCCAAACGGTAAATGCACTGAGCTCCCCTATGGGTATGGGGTATGAGTACCTAAGCCCGCGTCCTGAAGATAAAGTTCCGGGAATAGTTACCCGTTACAAAAACAGGTATGATATATTGGAAGATGTTAAATCTGCAGCCAAAAATGCAGAGCTGAAAATAAAAGCCAAATCGGTAGAGCCTGGAAAATATGATCTGGTTCTGGATCCTTCCCATTTATGGTTAACCATCCATGAATCTGTTGGTCACCCTACAGAGCTGGACAGGGTATTGGGTTATGAGGCTAACTATGCAGGTACCAGTTTCCTTACACTGGATAAATGGAAAACCGGGAAGTTCAACTTTGGAGATAAACTGGTAAATATCGTAGCCGATAAAACACAGGTAGGTTCACTGGGAGCAGTAGGTTATGACGATGAGGGTGTGCAATGCGGTAAATGGGACCTGATTAAAGACGGTATATTAGTCAATTATCAGGCTATTCGTGATCAGGCACATATTATCGGGTTGGAACATTCTCAGGGCTGCTGTTATGCTCAGGGCTGGGATGATGTACAGTTTCAGCGCATGGCAAATGTATCGCTGCAGCCGGGTAAAGCCAAGCTAAGTGTAGACGATATGATCAAGAATGTAGAGAAGGGAATTTATATTATTGGTAACGGCAGTTTTTCTATTGACCAGCAACGCTATAATTTTCAGTTCGGCGGTCAGCTGTTCTACGAGATCAAAGAAGGTAAAATTGTAGGTATGCTGAATGATGTTGCTTATCAGTCCAACACTCAGGAATTCTGGAATTCATGTAATGCGATTTGTGATGAAAGCGATTACCGTTTGGGCGGTGCTTTTAACGATGGAAAAGGGCAGCCGTCACAGAGTAATGCAGTTTCGCATGGCAGTTCTACTGCACGTTTTAATGGGGTAAATGTTATTAACACAGCTAGAAAGATCTAATCATGTCAATACTAACTAAAGAAGAAGCTCAGGCTATATTAAAAAAAGTAATTGGTTTTTCTAAAGCCGATCAATGTGAGGTAACGTTATCAGGAACAAGCGGTGGCAATATCCGTTATGCGCGTAATGCGGTATCCACCGCAGGTGAGATCAGTAATATGAGTTTGGCAGTAAGTTCCTCTTTCGGTAAAAAAACCGGAACGGCAACGGTCAATGAATTCGATGATGTATCCCTGGAAAAAGTAGTGCGGAGGGCAGAAGAACTCGCTCAGCTTTCTCCGGAAAACCCTGAATTTATGCCTGCTTTAGAAGGTCAAACCTTTGAAGAGGCAATTACCTATAATGCCGAAACTGCGGCAATGACACCCGATACCAGGGCAGAAATGGTGCTTAAAAGCCTTACTGTAGCCAAAGAAGCCAAACTGGAAGCTGCGGGTTTCCTTGAAAATTCAAATGGTTTCAGGGCGCTAATGAATTCAAAAGGTTTATTTGCCTATAATAAAAGTACAAATGTTGCTTTCTCTGTAACCGTAAGGAACCATGAAGGTACAGGTTCGGGTTATGTTGATCAGTCTTTTAATAATCTTAATAAACTGGATACGCTGGCGCAAAGTAAAATTGCCGCGATGAAAGCCGTAGGATCTGTGGGGGCTAAAGCGATTGAACCAGGAAAGTATACAGTTATCCTGGAGCCATTGGCAGCGAGTGATATGATCAATAATATGTTCCGTGGTTTTGATGCCAGAAGTGCCGATGAAGGAAGAAGTTTTATGAGTAAAAAAGGTGGCGGTACCCGCCTCGGTGAACAGCTTTTTAACGAGCAGGTGACCATTTACTCTGATCCAATGAATCCTGATTTACCGTCTTCTACCTGGAACAACGATGGTTTACCAGTGAAAAAAACCGTTTGGGTAGACAAAGGCGTAGTGAAAAATTTGAGTTACTCCCGCTATTGGGCAAAGGAAAAAGGTGTTGCCCCACTGCCCTTTAGCAGAAGCATGATCATTGAAGGCGGAACACAGTCGCTCGAAGAGCTGATCAAAAGCACTGAGAAAGGTATTTTAGTGACCCGCTTCTGGTATATCCGTTCTGTAGATCCGCAAACGCTGCTGCTGACAGGTTTAACCCGTGATGGTACTTTTTATATTGAAAACGGCGAAATTAAATTCCCGGTGAAGAATTTCCGCTTTAATGAAAGCCCTGTGATCATGCTGAACAACGTAGAAGCATTGGGAAAACCGGTTAGATCTGGTGACCTGCTGATTCCGCCAATGAAAATCAGGGATTTTACCTTTACATCGCTCTCAGATGCAGTATAAAATTCTTCGTTAACAATAAAATTTCTGCGTTTAATTGGTATATTTAGGAACCTAACAACCTAAATCGATTAACTCTTGAAACGCAGAAATTTTATTTACTTAACTGGTATGGGGGCGGCTGCGGCCATGCTTCCGGCAATTCCAGTATGGGGCAATGAGATCCCTATTGAACAATCCCTTGAATATGTAGATCCCGCAGTAAAAAAAATGTTGTCGGATGTGGCACTCAATGCCGCCCGCAGTAAAGGGGCTACCTATACAGACGTCCGCATTGGCAGGTACTTGAACCAGTATGTGGTCACCCGTGAAGATAAGGTAGAGAACCTGGTCAATACCGAATCCTATGGTATCGGTATCAGGGTGATTGCCAATGGCAGCTGGGGTTTCGCCGCAACCGATAAAATGGATAAGGATGGGATTGCCAAAGCAGCAGAGCTGGCGGTAGCTATTGCCAAAGAAAACTCCAGGCTGCTGACCTCTCCTGTTCAGCTGGCAGAACAGAAGGGATATGGTGAAGTTTCCTGGAAAGCGCCTATTGAGAAGAATGCTTTTGAAGTACCTATTAAGGACAAGGCCGATCTCCTGCTTTCTGTAAATGCTGCGGCTATGGCCGGAGGTGCAGATTATGTAAATTCTATTCTTTTCATGGTCAATGAACAGAAGTATTTCGCTTCTACAGATAATTCTTATATCGATCAGGATATACATAGAATATGGCCTACGTTTTTCATCACTAAAATCAATAAGGAAACGGGTAAATTTGAAACCCGTAATTCACTGAGTGCCCCTATGGGTATGGGATATGAATATTTGGATGCCAAACCTGAACATAAGATCCAGACCGCTATGGGCGTGTTGTACAAAGGACGGTATGATATGGTGGAAGATGCCAAACAGGGTGCCGTTCAGGTAGCTGAAAAGTTGAAAGCCAAATCGGTTGAACCTGGTAAATACGATCTTGTACTGGATCCGTCACACTTATGGTTAACGATTCATGAGTCTTGTGGTCACCCGACAGAGCTCGACCGTGTACTGGGCTACGAAGCTAATTTTGCAGGAACCAGTTTCCTTACCCTGGATAAATGGGAATCTAAAAAGTTCAATTATGGCAGTAAAGAGGTCGATATTGTAGCCGATAAAACCCAGGTAGGTTCATTGGGAGCAGTAGGATACGATGACGAGGGGGTGAAGTGTGGTAAATGGGATATCATTAAAGATGGTATTTTGGTTAATTATCAGGCCATCCGCGATCAGGCACATATCATCGGATTAGACCATTCTCAGGGCTGCTGTTATGCTGATAACTGGAGCAGTGTACAATTCCAGCGTATGGCGAATATTTCCCTGCAACCAGGTAAAAAACCGTTGACTATTGCTGATCAGATCAAAAATGTTGACAAGGGGATTTATATTGTTGGCGATGGCTCTTTTTCAATCGACCAGCAGCGTTATAATTTTCAGTTTGGCGGACAGCTGTTCTACGAAATTAGCAAGGGAAAAATTGTAGGCATGTTAAAAGATGTGGCTTACCAGTCGAATACCCAGGAGTTCTGGAATTCCTGTTCGGCAGTTTGTGACGAGCGTGATTACCGTTTAGGAGGATCTTTCTTTGATGGAAAAGGTCAGCCGATGCAGTCGAGCGCAGTTTCCCACGGTTCGGCCACCGCGCGTTTTAATGGAGTTAATGTGATCAACACTGGTAGAAAAATCTGATAATTATGCCAATACTAACTAAAGAACAAGCCAAAGTAATTTTAACTAAAGTACTAGGCTACTCAAAAGCAGACGAATGTACTGTATATATCAGCGGTTCGGATGGCGGTAATATCCGTTATGCCCGCAATTCTGTAAACACCAGCGGTGCTGTGAGTACCACCACTTTACAGGTCACTTCTGCCTTCGGCAAAAAATCTGGTGTAGCCACAATCAACGAATATGATGATGCTTCGCTCGAAAAAGTAGTAAAAAGATCGGAAGAGCTGGCTAAGCTGGCCCCGGAAAATCCTGAATATATGACATTGCTTGGCCCGCAGACCTATGGTCCGCAATCACCGGCATTTTCTGAAATTACTGCAGCTGTTGGTCCTAAAGAAAGGGCAGATGCAGTAGCGCAGAGTTTGGCAGTGTCTAAGGAAAATAAGCTGAATGCGGCTGGTTTCCTTGAAAACAGCGCCAGTTATAGTGCGCTGATGAACAGCAAGGGGTTATTTGCTTATGATACTTCGACAGATGTTGCTTTTAATATTACCATGCGCACTTCAGACGGTAAAGGTTCTGGATACGCTACCCGTGGGTATAATGATTTCAGTAAGCTGAATGCGAAACATGATACAGAGATTGCGGCTAAAAAAGCATTGTCATCTGTTACTGCCAAGGCAATTGAACCCGGAAAGTATACCGTTATTTTGGAACCTACGGCAGTTGCGGTAATGTTGGAAAACATGTTTTTTGACCTGGATGCACGTCAGGCTGATGAAGGAAGAAGTTTTATGAGTAAGCCCGGCGGAAAAACCCGTTTGGGAGAGCAGCTGGTTGATGAACGCGTCAATATTTATTCAGATCCATGGAGTCCGGAATTGCCTGGTTCAGCATGGGCTGGTGATGGCCGTCCTCAGGAAAAAATCGACTGGATAGAGAATGGAAAGGTTAAAAACATGTATACTTCCCGCTATTGGGCAGCTAAAACAGGTATTAAACCAATACCCAACCCAGGTAGTATCATTATGAAAGGTGGTACCAAAACACTGGAAGAACTGATCAAAGGAACAGAAAAGGGAATTTTAGTTACCCGTTTGTGGTATATCCGTTCGGTTGATCCACAAACATTGTTGTTAACAGGTTTAACCAGGGATGGTACATTTTATATAGAGAACGGTGAAATCAAGTTTCCGGTAAAGAATTTCCGCTTCAATGAAAGCCCGGTGATCATGCTGAATAACCTGGATGAAATGGGAAAAGCAGAAAGGACGGTTAGCGCAGAATCTAATCAGAATTATTTGCTTCCTCCGTTGAAGATCAGGGACTTTACTTTTACTTCGTTGTCTGACGCGGTTTAAGAACGATTTTTACAGCGCCTGTCTTTTTTAAGGCAGGCGCTTTTTTTACTTTATAATAATTACTACATCACCTTTCTGATCAGTTCCTTAATCACCTTGATTTCCTCTGCATACTGACTCTTTTTTCTGGTGGCAAAATACAGCGTGTTTTCTAAAACCGGGCTCCCTTCCCAAATCACTTTTACCTGTTCTTCCTCAATTTCCTTTTTGCCTAAGTGATTAGGGATAACGGCAAGCCCTGTTCCGCCGCTTAAACAACGGACAATAGAATTCAGGTTAGGGACAATATAATTTGGCCTGAAATCTGGATATTTATTAAAATTCAGCTGCCAGAACCGGCGCAGATGTTCCATATCTCCCGTCGTTCCATACCATTTATGTTTTTTCAGCCATTCCACCAATTCGTTCCGGTCTCCTTTTTCGAGCAGCTGGTTAAACTCCGTTTGGTCAACATTGATCCCGCCAAGCAGTACAATTCGTTCAGAAGAAAAAGCTTCATGTTCAATATTGGTTGTAGTGCCGGTTTGAGGAGTAATGATCAGATCGAGGATCCCTTTATCCAGGTTTTCCAGCATTTCCGGGTATTCCCCAAACTGGATGATCAGGTTAAATGGAAGAGAAGAAACATAAGGTTCCAGCGTGATCTGGAAGGTTTCAAAACACATACCAACACTGATGGTAGGGGTGTGTTTTTCGGTGCTCTTCTGGAAGTTTTTTTCGGCTTCTTCTAATTTTCCTAATGCTTCTATAATGAAATTATAAAACACCTTGCCTTTTTCAGTAGGCACCATTTTCCTGCCTGTACGATCAAATAATTTATAACCTACATAACTTTCCAGTGAACTCAGGTGTAAACTTACCCCCGGCTGGGAGATGAATAGTGATTCCGCTGCACCTGTCAGGGTTCCAGTTTTGTATATTGCCTTAAACGTTCGGTACCATTCTAAATTAACCATATTTCTGTGTCCTGATACAAAGTTAATCATTTAACAGGCTTAACTTAAAAACCGGATATGTAGAATAATCGGGGTTTGATTTTCTATTTAGTAAATTTAATTTTAGTTGATATATAAATTGCACAAGTTTCGGCATTTTTGGAGAATCACGTTAATAATTTTGAAGACAAACGCTTTATTGATTTTATTGGCAGTGCTAAGTATCTTTTATCATTCTGAAGCCTATGCCCAGAATCGTATTCAGCTGCTTGGTACGGTAAAAGATACCACAAAAGTTGGTATCCCCAGTGCCAGTATCCGCCTCATAGCAGGTAAGGATACTTTAAATACCACAACAGATTCTGCCGGCAGGTTTAGGTTTACCGATTTTAAGGGCGATACTTTTCTGCTGATGGTGCGCAGTATAGGTTATCTTCCCTATTATAAAAACTATACCATTAAAACGGGGCATGAGTTATTGCAGCTGCCTTTAGTTACCTTACAGGCAGACCCGCTGCAATTAAAAGAAGTGCGTATTAAGGGGAAAATATTGCCTGTACGTGTGATGCAGGATACAGTGGAGTATAACGCTTCATCTTATGCCATTCACGATCAGGACAGGGTGGAAGATCTCCTTAAACAATTGCCGGGAATGGTTATAGATAAGGATGGCAACGTGACCGCATCAGGAAAACCACTGACCAAAATCCGGGTTAACGGGAAAGATTTTTTTACTGGAAATGTGAAAGAATTTATTTCCCGCCTGCCCGCCGGACTGGTAGATAAGATCCAGGTAGTGGATGATTATGGAGATGAGGCAAATTTTACGGGTATAAAAGAAGGGGAGCCCCAGAAATTACTGAACGTGGTGCTGAAATCTAATAAGAATAGTGGCACGTTTGGTAATGTTAGTGCAAATGCAGGAACCAGCGATCGTTATGGTTTATCATTTAGTGATTATGTGTGGAAAAACACAAAACAAATAGGAATAAATGGAAATGGTACCAATTTAAATAATGGTACCGGAATGAACACCAATGTCAATACGGGGGTAAATTATCGTGATAAGTTTGGGAAAAAGCTGGTTTTAAGTGGTGGCTATAACTTCGGTTATGACCATAGTGCTAATGCATATCAGAACTACAGAGAAACTATCAGTTCCATGGGAACACTTTATACCCAATCCAGCAGTGAGAGTGTCAACAAGGTGAATAACCATAACCTCTACCTGGGTATGCAATCGCAGGATAAGGATGATTTTATGCGGGGAAATATTACTGGTACACTTATAGGCACGGTAGGTAATAGTATCTACGATTCCCAGCAAAGCGGACTAATCAGGCAGAATTTAAATTCAATTAACCATTCTGATACACATGTTCCTGTCATTGATGCAGATTTTAATTTAAGCCATAAGCTCAAGAAAAAAGGCAGATTGATTTCAATGACTGTAAAAGCCAATTCGGGTAAAAATCATAATAGCAATGATTCGAATAACCAGATCGGCTATTTTAATCCGACTACTGGTGAACCGCTCAAAGATTCGCTATTGAATCAGCTGGTAGACAGCCGTAACCGTAACCTTAGCTTAAATGCTGTTTTTACCTATACAGAACCGCTGGGAAATCTGAAAGATTCACTGATAAAAAAACATTTAGATCTTAGCTATAATTTTTCATTTAACCATAATAGCACCGGACTGGAAACCTCCGCTATCGATAACAATGGTTTAACGAGCCGGATAGATTCGCTGAGCAACAGGTATAGCTCAGCATTTATCCAGCATACGCTGGGTGCAACTTATCGTTATGATACCAAAAAACTGAATTACAGCTTAGGCATCAATGCACAACCCTATCTGCTTACGGGTGGTTATGATGGGCAATCTGCTAAAATTAACCGTCCTGGTTTTACGCTGTTCCCTGTGGCGCGGCTAAACTTTATACCTTCCAAAGCCAATGTCTTCAGCTTTTATTATACTGAAAACACCGTTAGGCCTAATCTTAGCCAGCTGCAGCCCGTACCTAATACTCAAAACCTGCAGAATGTGGTCATTGGAAACCCTGATTTAAAAGCAGCTTTAAACCATATCATTAACTTAAGCTATCGCCATGTGAATACGGGCAATGGAAGTGCTTTGCAGCTTGGAATTGGCGGTAGTGCTACACAAAATAAAGTAGTAAGCAACACCATCCTTATTCCTGATACGCTCAATGGCTTAAAACAGCAAACGCGTTATCAAAATACGAACGGGAATTATGGAACCAATGGTAACTATTTATGGACTTTACCTCTCGATAAAAACAAATATACTATCCAGGTGAGAGGAATACTTGGTTATGACCACCGGGTATCTTTTTCGGACGGGATGAAGAATTTTTCCAACGGGGTTAACATTAACCAGTCTGCCGGACTGAAGATCAGCCAGAAATGGGTGACGTTGAATACAGAGTTGAATTATAGCTACGTAGACAATAGCTATTCCCTGGCCTCCACAACCCCTAATAGAATACAGACCTGGGTTGTAAGTGGCGATACAAGGTTTTTTATTACTGGCAGTTTAAGAGTTTCTGCAACGGCTGTAAAGACAGTGAATTCAGGCTATAGCCTGCCTGGTGCCAATACTTTAATCCTTGGAGGGAATGTTGAAAAAATGTTCCTGAAAAGTAAGCAGATCAGTTTAAAGTTTGAGGCAAATGATGTGCTGAACCAAACGAATAACCTTAACCGTACGATTTCCGACAACACCATTTCAGAAAGCAGAAGCAATCAGATCAGCAGGTATTTTATACTGAGCTTTAGCTGGAGACCAGAAAATTTTGATTTCTGACAATACCATTTCAGAAAGCAGAAGTAACCAGATCAGCAGGTATTTCATGCTGATCTGGTTACTGAAGGCTGGAAAATTTTGGTGGCAAAAGCTAAAGGATCTCTAATTCCATTTGAATGTTACAGCGCTCATAAGGTGTGGCACGCCCTGCTATTTTCTTGAAACCTAATTTATGGTATAAGTTAATTGCAGGTTTTAAAATGGTATTGCTTTCCAGGTACAATTTAGTTGCGCCTGCTTGTTTTGCCTGCTGAATAATTGCCTGCCCTAACAACCAGCCGATATTCTTACCCTGCGCTTTTGGCGAAACCGCCATTTTTGCCAGTTCAAAATCATAGTCGGGATCATTCATCTTTACCAGGGCGCATACACCTACAGGTTCATTATGGTACAGCGCCACCAGGATATAACCGCCATTTTTAAGAATATACCCTTCAGGATTGTCCAGCGCTTTATAATCCGTTTCTTCCATCTTAAAATAAGCAGAGATCCATTCCTCATTGAGGGCTTTAAAAGCGTCCTGGTATTTAGGCTGATAGGCTACGGTATTCACATTTTCACTTTCCCTTTTTTTGCGCTGTTCTTTAACCCTGAGCAGCAGGGATTTTTGCTCTAAAACAAACTCCCATTCTTTAATAGCTTCCCATAGGTTGTTGGTGGTTTGTTCGGCGATCTGATCCATGGCACTGCCCAGGTCAATATACTGGTCCTGAATTTTTACTGTAACCTCATTTCCTTTTTTGGAAAGACTAACCATATTCCTTCTGCCGTCTGTTTTGTCTTTTTTTTCTTTAACAAAGCCATGTTTAGACATTTCGCTGATGATCTTACTTACCGAAGGATGAGAATGCCCGATTTCTTTGGCAATGGCAGTAATGGTTTTTTCCTCTCCCTGCGATAACACATAAAATACAGGAAACCATTTTGGCTGGAGGCCGATGCCGTAGAATTGATAAATGTTAGCTGCGTCTTCCGTAATTTTTTCTGTTAGCATCCGCAGGCGACTGCCGATAGCTATTTTTCCTACCTGATCAAAGAAATCCATTGTCGATTATGTAATTAGTTACGCAAATATATCTGGTAAATTTCAACTCCGCAATCTTATAGTGAAATCTGATATTTATCTGACTTTACATAAAAATCCGCTGTTGAGTAAAGAAGGTTTATTATAGGGGAAAGGTGCTCCTTCAGGTGTGGTCATGATAGCTCCGCTAGAGGTAGCAATGGCTTCTCCGGCAGCAGTATCCCATTCCATAGTTGGCCCATGCCGCGAATAAATATGCGCTTTACCTTCGGCAATCAGGCAAAATTTAAGCGAACTTCCTGCGGTGATCGTTTCTACTACAGGATATTTTAAAAGTAAAGCGGTATCTTCTGCTGAGGCATGCGATCTGCTGCCGGCAGCAATCCATTTTTCGGCAGTGGTATCTGCGTGTATTTGTTTTTTATCGCCATTGGCAGATTCTTTCCAGCTTCCGATAGCAGAACCTCCATAATAGAGGTCTCCCGAAACAGGAACATAGATGATGCCGAGCACTGGGGTGTGCTGATGGATTAGCGCGATGTTCACGGTAAATTCGCCATTGTGTTTAATAAACTCTTTGGTACCATCTAATGGATCTACGCACCAATAATATTCCCAGTCTTTTCTAACTGCATAAGGAATGTCTTTGCCCTCTTCAGAAATTATTGGGATGTGAGGGGTCAATCGTGTCAATGCCTCAAAGATCAATTCATGGGCAAGTCTGTCGGCGAGTGTAAGCGGCGACTGGTCTGCCTTTTGGGTCAGCAGCATTTCTTCCTGCGGTGCATGGTATACTGTAAGGATGGCTTTGCCAGCTTCTTTGGCTATATCCAATAATTTTTCTAAGTCAATAGGAGGAAGGGTATGGAAGTTAAACGTCATTTTTATTGATTATTAATTGATAAGCTCAGGCATCTTCTTTTCCTGGTTGCTAAAATAAGACACTTTTAACCTAAACGTCGTTTCAGGCTGGTCTATATTTATAGCTGGTTGATATCATTCTAAGAAGGATAAGAAATTAGCCATCTTTTTTATCTTACTTCGCCATACAAATTAATAAATTGAGAATGTTTACTAATTTAGCTTTTGTGCTGTAATGCTTAACCCTGATATGAAGAAATCTCCATTTGGAAATGAAAAGAACAAAGTTATACGTATAAAAGATATAGCACTAAAAGCACAGGTTTCTGCCGGAACAGTAGATCGGGTAATACATAACCGCGGACGGGTGGCAGAAGATGTGAAAGAACGGGTACTAAAGATCATTAAAGATTTGAATTATGAACCAAATCTGATGGCAAGGATGCTGGGTTCCAAAAAGCAATATCATTTCGCGGCTTTATTTCCGGATCACCATTATGATGCCTACTGGCTGGCACCTAAATCGGGCATAGAAAAAGCAGAACAGGATCTAAAACAATATGGGGTAGTAGTGGAACAATTTGTCTTTGATCCCCACGATGCGGCAGCTTATAAAAAGAAAGCAGAGGAACTTACACAAAAAAATCCTGACGGCATTTTATTATCACCTATCTACTATAAAGAGACATTACCGTTTTTTAAGAAATGGAGTGCGGCTAAAATACCCTTTGTATTGTTTAATACGCAGATAGCCGAGTTCGACCCTTTAAGTTATATCGGACAGGATTCTTACCAAAGTGGTTTGCTGGCAGCCAAGCTGGTGCACCATGGACAGCCATTACCTTGCTCAATTTTGATTGCTCATATTGATGAGAAAATCAGCAATGCGCAGCATTTGGTTAGAAAAGAGCTGGGCTTCAGGAATTACTTTACCCAGCATAACCTGGATCACCAGTACAAAATTTTAAGGGTAGAATTAAAAAGATCAAGCCAATCTGAATTTATTAAAAAACTGGATCATGTTATTGAACATACGATCGATCTGAAACAGATTTTTGTAACTACCTCTCAGGCTTATGATATTGCCAAATACCTGGAGCAAAAACATATTAGCCATATCAAATTGATTGGTTATGACCTGATCCCGCCAAACCTGCATTATTTAAGCAACGGCGCAATCAGCTTTCTGATCAATCAAAACCCAAAAGGACAGGGTTATTGGGGAATTAACCTTTTATCAGACTACCTGGTTTTTAAAAAAGAAGTCCCAATGATTAAATACCTGCCTTTGGATATCGTCACTCAGGAAAACTTAAATTACTTTTTAGACGAAAAGGATCAGGTTTTTATTGACATCTAATCCATTTCTCTGCTTCGCTTTTATGTTTTGATCAGGGTTGTACCAGTCCGGTATGGTGCTTTTTTTATCTTAATTTTTCTTGCCTTCCATATTTTCGGTTGTGCCTTTAATTAAAATATGTGTTCGTACACATCGTGTATGTTTGCTTTATTCCTTTGTTTATTCATTTGAAAAATCCTTTTAGCTAATAAATGAAGCCATCTTTTACTAAATCGAATATTTTCTCTTCCATTTCTCCCTTCATCCTTTGAAAGAACTTGTTATTCGCACGTTTATTCAAAATTTATAAACATTTTCGTGATTTAAATTGATTTATCTTAATAAAAACGGCTTTTAAAAATGGTTTTTATAATAATTGATCAAATGTGTAGAAATATCTCGATATGTGTGCGCACACGCAAAATAAATTTATATATTTGATTTACTGCTCTACCTGTACTTTATGCTTTGTCTTTTTCGATTAATGCATATTAAATTTTGATTGAGCCGATCTGTATGACTTTTTATTCTTACAGAGTTTGAGATAAGGTCTGTTGATCTTGGGTAAATATGACTACGTATTACAGTATAAATCCAATTCAGCATAAAATATATCAGTTAGCACTCTCTAAAACCAATATATAAGAAACCTAAACCTGTTTACAAAAGCAATGAGCAAGCTAATGTGAGCTTTCATATATTCTTTAAAACTAAAAATCCGTATGAAAAAACTTTTACTCATTTTTTTCTTTTTCGCCAGCTGTTATAGCCTTTATGCCCAGGACAGGGTGTTGAAGGGTAAAGTGGTTTCATCAGTAGATGGAGGACCGCTTCCTGGTGTTATTGTATCTGTTAAGGGTACAACAAAACAGGCTGCTTCGGGCCCTGATGGTTTATTTTCGATAAGCATTCCAAAAGGGGCCTTAACTTTAGAGATCCGCTCCATTGGATATCGAACCAGGGAGATCCCGGTAGATCAGACAACTGCAAACCTTAGCATTAGTTTGGTGGAAGATAACCAGCAGCTCGGGGAAGTAGTAGTTACAGGATACACCAATCAAAAGAAAAGCGACCTGACCAGCGCAATTACGGTAGTGTCTGCAGAGAAATTAAAAGATGTGACCAGCAACGACGTAGGGGCAATGCTCCAGGGTAAAGTTGCAGGTTTGCAAGTAGTTAATTCATCTGGCGTACCGGGTGCTGCTTCGGAGATCAGGCTAAGGGGAATTTCTTCTGTGAATGCTTCTCAAAGCCCGTTGTTTGTGGTTGATGGTGTGATTGGCGGGAATTATGATCCCAACGATGTGGAAAGCATTACCGTATTGAAAGATGCAGGTGCCACCGCTATCTACGGTTCGCAGGCAAATGCGGGGGTAATTATTGTCACCACAAAAAAAGCGAAGGACAATAAAACACATTTCGAGTTTAAATCTAATGGTGGTGTAAGAGCCCCTGATTTTGGCGAGATGACCATGATGAACACCAGTCAGCTGTATGAATATCAGAAAGGCCTTTACCGCGATTATGTGCCGGGAGCGGATGATAACTCTTACGTAGTTGATATCCTTAAATTTCATAATGAGCGTCCTGCGTCTATTCTGAATACCAATACCAACTGGTTAACCACCATGTTTAAACCTGAACCCGTACAGAATTATTATTTTTCTGCTTCCGGCAGAACCGAAAAAAACGATTATTATTTCGGTGCTACTTATTATGATGAAAAAGGAACGTTCCTGAATACAGATTACAAACGTATTAACCTGAGGGCCAATTCAACTTATCATTTTACGGATAAGATCACCATGACCAATAATATCAATATAAGCGGTACCATGGGGCACTCTTATGATTACAATGATATTTATTATGCTTACCTGAACTTACCCTGGGATAATCCTTATGGTGCTAACAAAACCCCATTATATGTTGATGGCAATTCAACCTTTAAATGGTGGTCGAGGGATAGCGTAAATCCAATCAATACTATCCAAAATTCAGATCATCCCTATAAAAACTTCGATGTAAACTATGATTTGGGTTTAGACTTACCAATCACCCCATGGTTATCATTTAATACCTCCAACCGTTTATCGGCGAATTACTCGGATAACTCCACTTTTTATAGTCCTCTTGCAGCAGGTACTTATCATGGCACAGGTTATTTGAATAACCAGAGTATCTTAAACTATGGGGGGGTATCCAATGATCTATTCAAGTTCAATTTCCAGCTGGGTGATCATGCCATCAGTGGTTTAGCCGGTATGGCTTTCCAGGGCAACAGGTCGCAATATACCGGAGCTGCCGGTAAAGGTTTACCTGAAGGACTGGATGTCCTGAATGTGGTTTCCAATACGCAGGCTGTAAACGGATACTATGAAGATGCAAAACTGATCTCTTACCTGTCGCAGGTAAACTATAGCTACAAAAGCCGTTACTTCCTGACAGGCTCTTTCAGGATCGATGGATCGTCTGCATTTCCTCCGGGCAACCGCTTTGCGAAGTTCCCTTCAGTATCTGGTGCATGGCTGATCAGTAAAGAGGATTTCTTAAAAGACAGCAGGATCATCGATAATTTAAAACTGCGCTTAAGTTATGGTGTAACCGGAAGTCAGGATATTGGTGCAGGAAGATATTTAGGCCTGTATTCATTATCAAGTCAGTACAATTCTGTGGTAGCGGCAACACCATCACAGCTGGCTAGTCCCAATTTAACCTGGGAAAGTAAATACCAGACCAATGCCGGTTTTGATATAGGCTTATTTAAACGGGTAACTTTAACTGTTGATGCTTACCATAATGTGACCAAAAACCTATTGCTGCAAGTTTCTCAGCCTTTATCTGTAGGGTTTGAAACGCGTTGGGAGAATACAGGACATGTAGTGAACAATGGTCTGGAGATCGGGTTAAATACTACGAACATCAAAACCACAAATTTCCAGTGGAGCACTGATTTTAATATCAACTTTAATAGCAATAAACTTGAAGATTTTCCAAGCCCTATTATCAAAACAGGTTCATGGAGTGTTTCCCAGATCTACCGCAATGGTGGAAACCTGTATGAATTTTACCTGCCAAAATGGTTGGGTGTTAATTCACAGACAGGCGCCCCTCAGTGGGAGGTAGTCACCACAGGTGCTAACGGAAAGGTAACCCGCACAGCAACTTCAAATTATGCCGACGCAACGGCCCAGGAAGTTGGATCTGCATTGCCGAAATTCCAGGGCGGTTTTAACAACGAGTTTAAATACAAGAACTTCTCCCTGCGCGTGAATGCTTATTATATCTACGGAAATAAAGTATACAGCAATGACCTTACTTTTGTGATGAATGATGGTCATGAGCCCTACCAAAACCAGATCGTAGCACCAAAAGGTACTGTGTACTGGACCAAACCAGGTGATATTGCTACAGAGCCAAGCCCTCAGAATGCAGCCAATTCTACTGATGCTTCTTCAAGGTATATCAAAAATGGCAGCTACCTGAATATCCGTAATATCAGCTTTGGTTATTCATTGCCAAAAGCGGTGGTTAAAAAATGGAGAATGGATGATGTGAGTTTGGCTTTAGGTGTTGATAACGTACACACCTTTACCAGTTTTGTTGGCCAGGATCCGCAAACAACCATCACTCCCGGAACTTATGCCACACCCGGTGTGTCGGATTTTAAGTATCCCAATAACCGCCAGTATATTTTGTCTATTAACGTAAGATTTTAAGACTGAGATCATGAAACACAAACTACTCCTCATATCGGGTTTATTTGCATTGTCGCTTGCCGGCTGTAAATTAGACTCAAATCCTACCGATTCGGTAACTACTGCCTCTTTAACCAGCACTTCAGATGGTTTACTCAATGCCGTAAATGGCGCCTATTCCTTGTTTAAAGACCATGTGGCCTTTAACGGAACCAGTGATGATAACAACATGTACCTGCGACAATATTACCAGATGTCTGATTTTGCAGGCGACGATATTGTATGTGCACAGGTAACTACAGATCCTTTATTTTTAAGTTTTTCACTGGAGCATTCCCCAGCACAAACCAATGCACGTTATTTCTGGTTTATCTCCTATAAGATCATCAATGACTGTAATACTGTAATTGAACTGGGAGAGAAACAGGCTAATCCAAGTGTAGCTACACAACAGCTGATAGGTGAATGTTATTTCCTGCGTGCATTCTGCCATTTTAACCTGGCGCGTTTATTTGCAAAACCTTATACTGTTGATCCCTCAGCTCCGGGGGTAATATTGAGGACCTCATCAACAGATAATCCTCAAAAAGCAAGGGCTACTGTAAAAGAGGTCTATGAGTCTGTAACGGCAGATGCTACTAAAGCAGCAACGTTAATGAACCAGTCGCGCGGTGTAAACTATGCCACTAAAGAAGCTGCATGGGCGTTATTGTCAAGAGTAGCCTTGTACCAGGAAGATAATGACAATGCAATCAGCTGGGCTACCAAAGTGATCAGCTCCGGGAAATTCACAGAATCTTCTGCAACTGCTTTTCCAACGCTTTTTGCCAATGCTGCATCCAATCCGGAAACTATTTTCTGTATCGCCTTTACTACGTTGGATGATTACGGAAAGTTTGGTTCTATCGCTTCGCAACTGTACTCTAATGGCAACTCAGGATGGGGAGAAGAATATGCTTCTGTACCCTTGCGTACACTTTATGCGCAGCACCCCGAAGATGTTCGTACCTCTTATATTGTTCCTTTAAAAGATTCTACTGGCACCATCCAACAGAAGAATGGTATCGATATCTATTACATTACTAAATTCTCAGGACAGGGAGGAAGCCCTACGCTAAGCTCCCCGGTGATGTTCCGCCTGTCGGAAATGTACCTGAACAGGGCAGAGGCCGAAGCCAAGCTTGGTCAGACTGGTGCAGCACTGGCCGATGTAGATATGATCAGGAAAAACAGGGGGCTGGAAAATTTCTTGTATAACGGGGCAGTACCGAATAATTCTACAGGTTTAAATACCGTTTTGCAGGAAAGAAGACTGGAACTGGCTTTTGAAGGACATCGCACTTATGATGTATACCGCAATAAGCAAAATATGGACAGAACTTATTGGGGATATCATTTAGCGGGATTAAAGGAAACAGATATTGACCTGAGTACTTTACCTGTTAATTATGCCAATATGATTATCCCTTATACCAGCACTAAAATTATTTATTACCTGCCGGTAGATGAAATCCTGTCCAATAGTTTAGCTACGCAAAACCCTTAATTGATCAGCCATGAAAGAATTTAAATACATAAAGGGTCTTTTATTGTTCGCAGCATTGCTGACGATGAACTCCTGTAAAAAGAACAATGATGTTGATGTTAATGATGTCTATTTTTCTGTCCTGAGCACCGGTTATACGGTTACTTTTACCAATGCGACAAAAGATGCAAAATCATACCGATGGGATTTCGGTGACAAGACCAGCTCTACCGATGCCAATCCGGTACACGTGTACCAAACCAAAGGTAAGTTTGTCGCTACTTTATATGTTACGCAGAACAGCGGGACTACCATTAGCGGCTCTACCATTGTAAACGTGTCCAAGAGCTCACCAATTAAACTGGATGACAGTTCACTGGCCGATTGGGATACGATATCTACCGTTGTGGTTTCTACTGCCAAAGGCGGTATTGTAAAAAAAGCAAAATTTGATTACGATAGCCAGAATGTGTATATCTATATGGAGATTGCCACAACCGTTAATGCGGGAAATATTTTTGATTTTTACCTGGATACTGATAACAGTGCAACTACAGGCCTGCTTACGGGTGATATCCCGGGAGGAGGTTACGATTACCTGCTGGAAGGGCCTTTATTGTCTACAGCCAATGGTTTGGTACAGTATCTGCATACCGGCGGACAAGCTGATTTTGCCTTTTCACCGCAGTCTATACCCGAATATTATAAACTTGGTACTGTAGTAGAAGCAAATGGAATAGTGAAATTTGAGATGGCACTGGTACGTAGCAAAATAGGTGGCTTAACCGGTAAAGGATTGTCTTTCGGGATCATTGTGAGCGATAGCGGATATAACCCGCTGGGCCAGATGCCGGATGCAGGCTCAAATGCGATTAAATTAAATATTAGTCAATAATCCCTATGGAATCAACTCCTGTTAGCGGTAACCGCCTGATCTCTCTGGATGTAATGCGTGGTCTGATCATGATCTTACTGGCCGGCGAAAGCTGCCTGGTGTATGTTGCGCTGAAAGATATGCATTTTGGGATTGCTGCTGATGTGGTGATCGACCAGTTTTTTCATCATCCATGGCATGGTCTGCACTTCTGGGATTTGGTGCAGCCTGCCTTTATGCTCATGGCCGGATCTGCGATGTACATTTCCTATGTTTCGAAAAGTAAGAAAGGAATTAGCTGGGAGCAGAATTTTAAACATATCCTGATCCGTTCGTTAAAACTGTTTTTACTGGGGACTGGTTTACATTGTATCTATGCAGGTAAAATGGTATGGGAACTATGGAATGTGTTAACCCAGCTTTCTGTGACCAGTATTATAGCCTATCTAATTATCAAAAGATCCTTTTGGTTTCAACTGGGTTTTTCCCTGGCGCTGCTGGTGTTTACCGATGTATTATACCGCACGGTGCTGATGCCTGGTTTTGACCAGCCTTATGCCGAGTTTCACAACTTTGGCGCCTGGATAGATACAGTGTTAATGGGTAAGATCAATACCGACGGATGGGTGGCTATCAATATTATTCCAACGGCTGCACATACCATCTGGGGAGTGCTTGCAGGAAAATTGCTGATCTCCCCTTTCCCTGCCACTAAGAAAATCACTTATCTGGTTATCGCCGGCCTGGCAGGACTGGCACTGGGTTTTGGTCTCGATCTAACTCATATCACCCCAATTATCAAAAGGATCAGTACCAGTTCATTTGCACTGGCTTCCGGAGGATGGGTATTGCTGATGATGGCTTTCCTGTACTGGCTGGTTGATGTAAAACAGGTAAACAAATATGCATGGGTTTGTATAGTGGTAGGGATGAATGCGATTTTCATGTATATCTTTTTTGAAACAGTGGGCAGTCAGTGGTTCAATGGGGCAGTTGGGATTTTTATAAAAGGAATATTCGGCTTTGCCGGTATCCATGGTCCGGTAACGGCTTTACTGTCTGCATTGGTTACCCTTTTTGCCGAGTGGTCTATCTGCTACTGGTTATATAAACACAAATTGTTTATCAAAATATAATTAAATGATAAAATATTGGTACTGTGCAATACTGTTGATAAGTGTTAACCTCTGTATCTCCGCACAAGAGAAAGTAACTATAACATCGAAGGCTATACCTTTGGAAAATGGAGAAAAGTGGTTTGGAGGTACAGTGGACGATGGTTCAAAGATGCCTTTTGAAAATGGCTATTCCTTTAATCTTTACGGGAACAATAAAGACAACCAGGCCGCTCCTTTATTGTTATCGAACAAAGGCAGGTACGTATGGAGCAATCAGCCTTTTGAATTTACATTTAAAGACAATCAGCTGTTGATTACCCATGCTTTAGGAGAAGTGATCCTGGAAAAAGCCGGAAATTCATTGGCAGAGGCTTTTAAAGCAGTGAGCCGGAGTCAATTTGCCGCCAGCGGTAAAATGCCGGATACTTTATTGTTTACTCAACCTCAGTATAATACCTGGATAGAGCTGGTCTACAACCAGAACCAGACAGATATTCTAAAATATGCGCACCAGATTATTGACCATGGTTTTGTTCCCGGGGTACTCATGATCGATGATAACTGGGCCGATCATTATGGGAAGTTCAGTTTTAGAAAAGACAGGTTTCCTGATGCACAAAAAATGATTGCAGAACTCCATCAGCTGGGTTTTAAGGTCATGATCTGGGTGAGCCCATTTATCAGTCCTGATACGCAGGTGTTCAGGGAGTTGCTGGCACAGAAACTTCTTTTGTTAGATAAAAAAGGTAATAATGAATTAACATGGCAAACTGCCACAGAACCGGCTATTATCACCTGGTGGAATGGCTATAGCGCCGAAATGGATTTTACTAATCCCGATGCCGTAAAGTGGTACCATGCACAATTACAATACATGGCAGATACTTATGGAGTAGACGGATTTAAGTTTGACGCGGGGGATGTAGAGTTTTACCCTGAAAACGCCATCACCTTTAAAAAAGCTACCCCAAATGAACAATGTGAACTATGGGGACAGTTTGCAGGCTGTTATCCATTAAATGAATACCGTGCCATGTGGAAAAGAGGGGGGCAGCCGCTGGCAGAAAGGTTAAGGGATAAAAAACACAATTGGGCAGATCTGCAAAAGCTAATTCCTAATGCCATGAGTGCCGGTCTGTTAGGCTATCAGTTTACCTGCCCGGATATGATTGGCGGAGGGGAATACGGCTCATTTATTGGCTTGAATAAGCTCGATCAGGAATTGCTGGTCCGCTCTGCACAATGTGCCGCTTTAATGCCTATGATGCAGTTTTCTGTAGCTCCCTGGCGGGTGCTGGACAGCATCCATCTGCAGGCTGTGAAAAAGGCAGTAGCGATACGGTTGAAATATACACCCTACCTGCTTACTGTAGTTAAAAGTTCTGCACGGAGTGGTGAGCCGGTTGCGAGAAGCCTGGAATATGAATTTCCAAATCAAGGATATGAGGAGATCAAAGATCAGTTTATGCTGGGCAGCAGATACATGGTTGCACCTATGCTGGCTAAAGGCAGCAGCCGTAAAGTAATATTTCCAAAAGGAAAATGGAAAGATCAGGAAGGACATGTGTTTAAAGGGCCGCTGCTGAAACAAGTAGCTGTTCCATTGGCTGATTTATTGGTCTATGAAAAAATCAGCAATTAAGATTTTAATGTTGCTCTCCAAATTCAATAACAATAAAACTATGAGGTTCTATTCTAAAAGACAATTTTTACTACTGTGTATCATCATTGGATCAATTCAAGGCTATGCCCAGATGAGTTATCCCGGGCTAAAACCCGGTGCAGCTGCGATCAAAAAAAGCGGTAACCAGATTGATATAGAGAACAGTGTATTGAGGTTAAGCTTTCAGGTGAACAATGGTAAAATAACTGCCGGCAGCTTTGAAGATAAGGAAGGGCATCAGCAAGTAGCCTTACGCCAGGCGCCGCTTTTTGAATTGACATTAGCAGGAGGAAAAGTGATCAGTTCCAACGATTTCACCCTGGTTCAAACGCCGGAAATAATAAGTATAAACGGAGAGCCAAACAGTGAAGTTGAAGCGAGCAAAAAGGACGGTAAAAAATATAGTGCCGATCTGGAGAATACCAGGTTAGGCTTAAAAATACACTGGGAAGCCAGTTTGCATAACGGAGCTAATTATATCAGACAGCTGTTCACCTTTATGCCAAATGATTCGGTGAAGATTTTAAAGATTACATTGATTAAACTGCCTGCTGCGGGGATAAAAATAGAAGGTACCGTTGATGGCTCACCTTTGGTATATCACAATCTGTTTTTCTCAGTAGAACATCCCATGAGCCAGACGCTGGCAGGTAAAAGTTTTATCACTGCCTATTTACCTCGTTTGGAAGCTATTCATGCCGGTGCGCCTCTTAGCCTGTCTTCAGTTTGGGGTACTACTCCAGCAGGACAGTTGCGCAGGGGATTTTTATATTATGTAGAAAATGAACGCGCCCATCCTTATCGCCAGGTACTGCATTATAATTCCTGGTTCGACCTTTCATGGCAAGACAGGAAGATGAATGAAAAAGATTGTCTGGACAGGATACAGGTATTCAAAGATAGCCTTATTGATAAAAGGAACGTGAAAATGGATGCTTTCCTGTTCGATGACGGATGGGATGATAACAAAACATTATGGCAATTCAATTCAGGCTTTCCTGATGGATTTAGCAAAATGACAGCTGCAGCAAAGGCTGCCGGTGCAGGTATTGGTGTCTGGATCTCGCCATGGGGCGGATATGATGATCCTAAAATTCAGCGCCTGGCTTTTGGTAAAAAACAAAGCCCTCCATTTGAAACCAATGAGAATGGCTTTTCCCTAACAGGTCCTGTTTATAACCGGCGGTTCAGGGAAGTGACCACATCATTTATTAAAAATTACAATGTGTCTATGTTTAAATTTGATGGTGTAGGCGCAGGCAATGGGGCAAGTGGTGCCAGTATCACTTATCAAAAAGACATAGAAGCTTTTTTAAAACTGATTACAGCATTAAGAACTGAAAAACCAGATCTTTATTTAAGTTTAACTGTGGGCACCTGGCCTTCGGTATACTGGCTGAATTATGGAGATGCCATCTGGCGTGCCGGTGAGGATACCGGACTGGCTGGTGATGGGCCAAAAAGACAGCAATGGATCACCTATAAAGATGCACAAGCCTATCAGAATATTGTAAAACGCGGGCCTTTGTTCCCTTTAAACGCAATCATGTACCATGGGATCTGTATAGCAGAAAATGGCTTGCCGGGTAAACTGGAAATGGATAACAAGAATATTGCCGATGAGATCTGGGCCTTTTTTGGTACCGGAACAGGTTTGCAGGAACTATATGTGAATCCTCATTTGCTCAATACCGCCGACTGGGATTGTCTCAAAAAAGCCGCCAATTGGTCTAAAGCCCACAAAAAAGCCCTGGCTGATATTCACTGGGTAGGTGGCAACCCGGTAAAAGGAGAAGTATATGGTTATGCAGGATGGGCAGATCAAAAAGGGGTAATGACTTTACGTAACCCTACCGGTCTCGCAAAAACGTTTACAGTAAATGTGAAACAAGCCCTGGATATTCCGGGAAGTTTAACAGATAATTACCAGTTCTTTGATGCCAGGGGTGGTGACAAAGTATATAAAGGGCGTTCATTCCAGGTAAAACTTGCCCCTTATGAGGTAAAAGTAATGGATGCAAAAACTCTATAAATTAAATTAGCACAAAATAAATATCAGGTTATCGGATGGATAGGAATAAGGAAACAATGGTCTATAATTTTTCAAACATTATTGCACATTTTAATATCGGGGGAGATGTTACCGGAGTAGAACCTTTTGGCTCAGGCCATATTAATGATACTTTTTTAGTCAAAACGACTTCTGCAGATGGTATTGATTACCTGCTTCAAAAAATAAACAATTATGTTTTTAAAGATGTGGAAGGCCTGATGAACAACATGGTTTATGTAACCAGCCATCTAAAAAGTAAAATTGCCGGACTAGGGGGAGATCCTGAGAAGGAAGTACTTACACTGGTGAAATGTAAAAATGAAAAATACTATTTTGAAGATGAGCAAGGTGATTTCTGGCGAATGACGAATTTCTTAAAAGATACCAGGAGTTATGACCTGGTGACTTCACCGAAGCAGGCTTATCAGGGCGGTGTAGCCTTTGGTGAGTTTCAATACCTGCTGTCAGATCTTCATCCGGGTTTGCTGATTGATACCATTCCCGATTTCCTCAATATGGAACATAGGCTGAATAATCTGCATAAAGCGATAACCAGTGATGCCGCAGACAGGAAGAAAACAGTGCTGCCAGAACTGGATTTTTTACTGAGCAGGGCGGATGCCATGACGGAAATTGTACAGCTGGGTAAAGCAGGGGTATTACCGTTGCGCATCACCCATAACGATACCAAGTTTAACAATATCCTGCTGGATAAGGACAACAATATCCAGTGTGTAATTGATCTGGATACCGTTATGCCCGGTTATGTGGCTTATGATTTTGGGGATGCCATACGCAGTATTATTAACACTGCTGTAGAAGATGAAAGAGACCTCGATGCCATCCAGCTCAATATTCCCCTGTTTACAGAATTTACTAAAGGATATTTAAGCCAGACCATTTCCTTTTTAACAGAACAGGAACTAAAATCGCTGGTTAAAGGGGTATTACTTTTGCCCTATATGCAGTCTGTCCGCTTTTTAACAGATTATCTGGATGGTGATGTATATTATAAAATCCATTTTCCTGAACATAATTTACAGCGTACCCTGGCACAAATGCAACTGCTTAAAATGCTGGAATTAAAAAAAGAAACGCTTCAGGAAATTGTAGAGACAGAATGGTTCAGCCTCAAAAAATAACGGAATTATTGGCCGATAAAAGCGGTTTCTATTGGCCAATGAAACGAATTAGCTGAATGATGGGCAGCTAATACAAAGAGGTATATCCTGAATAATGAATGAATTGAACACCCCATCTTCATCAGAGTTTTTCTAACTTTCAACTGTAGGGCCGGTGGCTAACCAACCGGCGTTATCACTACCGCGCTGAACGTGAAGAAAATCCCTGTCCCTGAAAACGAAAGAAAACGCCTGGCGGCGCTTCGCAATTATGCTATTTTAGATTCACCAGGTGAAGGTGAATTTGACCGTATAACGCAACTGGCTTCGCTGATCTGTGATATGCCTATCTCACTCCTGTCTTTTATTGATGAAGACCGCCAGTGGTTTAAATCAAAGGTTGGGATGGATCAGATTGAAACGCCGAGGCAATTGACTTTATGCCAGTTTACCATAGCAGATGCCGCGTTTATTGAGATCGAGGACGTTAGGCTTGATCGGCGGTTTATGGATAACGACTTGTTCATCACCAATCCCGGTGTTCGTTTTTATGCTGGTTACCCACTCATTGATCCTAATGGTTATGCCCTTGGCACTTTATGTGTGGTTGACCTGAAACCTAATAAATTAACTGATAACCAAAAAAAAGCCATGCAGCTGCTGACCCAGGAAGTGATTGCACTGGTGGTAGAAAGGCGGCAGAAAGAGGAGCTGAAACATTTTGAACAGCTGTTTAACCTGTCGAACGACCTGATCTGCATTACCGATTCTCATGGATATTTCAAAAAGGTAAACCCTGCTTTTGAGCGGATACTGGGCTGGGATACGGAATCTTTTTTACATGCCACCATCTTCGATCTGGTACATCCCGATGATCATGAAAATACACAGCTGGAGCTGCTGCGCTTAGCCGCAGGACAACATACCGTTAATTCCGTTCATCGCTGTAAAACCAGGTCCAACCAATATAAAACCCTGCAATGGACCGTAACGCCTGAAATTTCTACGGGTTTTCTTTTCGCCATTGGCAGGGATATTACAGAAGAAACTTTAAAGGAAAAACAGCTCGCGATCAGCGAAGAAAAGCTGAGTGCCTTTTTTGAAAACTCACAGGGGCTAATGTGCACGCACGACCTGAGAGGGAGGTTTCTGACCTTCAACCATTCGGGGGCTGATATGCTGGGTTATACGCAGGAAGAAATGCTAAAATTGACACTGTTTGATCTGGTTACGGAAGACAGGGCCGATGAATTGACTGATTACCTGAACGGCTTACACGAAACCGGCCACCTCAAAGGGCAAATGATATTGAGAAATAAAGATGGCTCTACCAGGGTCTGGACATTTAACAATGTGCTGGCACGTCATTCCGACAGCAGTGCTTATGTAATCTGTAATGCCATAGATGTTGATGAGCGTTATCAGCTGATCAACGACCTTAAGCGTACCAAAGAAATGCTTGAAGACACTAACAAGGTAGCCAGGGTAGGCGGATGGGAGCTTGATCTCAGAACAGAGAAATTATACTGGACAGCTGTTACCAGAGAAATCCACGGTATTGGTTTGGATGTTAAGCTGGATAAGGATACTGCCATTGAATTTTACAAAGAAGGGGAAACCCGTGAGGTGGTTAGTAAAGTTGTAGCGCTGGCCATAGAAAAAGGAATACCCTTTGATCTGGAATTGCAGATCATCAACCAGGTGGGAGAAGAAGTGTGGGTAAGGGTGATTGGTCAATCAGAAATGATAAACGGGGAGTGCAAAAGAATATTTGGCACTTTTCAGGATATCAATGAGAAGAAAACTGCCGAAATGGAAATTATTGCTTCCAGGAAATTAATGGGCGACATTTTACATGCGGCTTCGGAGGTGAGTATTATTGCCACTGATCTTCAGGGCTATATCACCTCTTTTAATAGCGGAGCGGAAAGGTTATTGGGGTATTCAGCAAAGGAAATCATTGGTAAACAGCGGGTAGGAATTTTTCATTTACCTGAGGAAATGGCCCAGCTGGCCAGGGAATTTACCATCCGCAGTGAAGAGGAAGGCAGGGGTACATTGTATGCTTCGCGGTTAGATCATGTAGATTCAGACCGCAGGGAATTTACCTATATCAGAAAAGATGGTACCCAGCGACTGGTTTCCCTGATCGGTACAGCTATTCGGGATGCTAAAAACGAAATCACAGGTTACCTGGGTATAGCTGTCGACATTACAGAAAGAAAAAGCATAGAAAATGCATTGATTACAGCGAAAGAGCAGGCCGAGCAGGCCAGCATTGCTAAATCTGAATTTCTGGCGAATATGAGTCACGAGATCCGTACTCCCTTAAACGGAGTGATCGGATTTACAGATCTGGTTTTAAAAACCCAATTGAATGAAACACAGGCGCAATATCTTTCTATCGTTAATCAGTCAGCTAATACGCTATTGGGTATCATCAACGATATCCTTGATTTTTCAAAAATTGAGGCAGGTAAACTGGAACTGGAGATTGAGAAATTTGATCTTTATGAGATGGCCTGTCAGGCTACAGATATTATCACGTATACGGTACAGAGCAAAGGCTTAGAGATGCTGTTAAATATCTCATCCGGTCTTCCGCGGTTTATCTGGTCTGATGCAGTACGTCTGAAACAGATCCTGATCAACCTGCTGGGCAATGCAGCCAAGTTTACCGAAAGCGGGGAGATAGAATTGAAAATTGATGTACTGACATCCGAAACCGGGTACAGCACGCTGCGCTTTGGCGTGCGCGACACCGGTATTGGTATTCACTTGGATAAACAGAGCAAAATATTTGAGGCGTTTACCCAGGAAGATGGTTCTGTTACTAAAAAATATGGGGGAACTGGATTGGGGTTAACCATTTCCAATAAACTGCTAGGCCTCATGGGCAGCCAGCTTCAGTTAAAAAGCAAACCCGGAGCAGGAAGCTTGTTTTATTTTGATGTAGACTTTAAATCAGAACAGGGAGAAGTAATTGAGTGGGGAGATATCAATCTTATCAAAAATATACTGGTGGTAGATGATAATGAAAACAATAGATTTATCCTCAACCAGATGCTACTGTTAAAAAATATCAAATCCACGGAAGCTAAAAATGGATTTGATGTGCTGAAAAAAATGGCCGCGGGCGAACACTATGATGTGATCCTGATGGATTATCAGATGCCTTATATGGATGGTCTGGATACCACCAGAAGAATAAGGGAGAACTTCTATCCCACTGCCGAAGAACAGCCAATAGTATTGTTGTTTAGCTCTCCTGAAGATGAGGAGGTGATCAAAGCCTGTGAAGAATTACAGGTTTATCATCGTCTGGTAAAACCGGTTAAAATACAGGACATTTATAATGTCTTGTCAAAAATATATAAAAAGAAAGATCAATTGCCGGCTGCACCGGTTAACACCCCTGCTGTGGAGCTTAAAACACCTTCCTTAACCATTCTGATTGCAGAAGATAACCTGGTGAATATGTTACTGGCAAAAACTGTGATCAGGCGGATCATTCCAAATGCATTTTTACTGGAGGCCTTCAATGGCAGGGAAGCCCTGGAGTACTGTGAAGCGAAATTTCCCGACTTAATTTTCATGGATATCCAGATGCCCGATATGAACGGTTATGAAGCCACCATGAGAATACGGGCGCTGGAAAACATGAGCCATGTACCTATCATTGCATTAACTGCGGGTAACCTGTCGAGTGAAAAAGACAGGTGCCTGGATGCCGGTATGGATGATATTATTACCAAACCTTTTCTGGAAGAAACGATGTCTAAGGTGCTTCATAAATGGGTAACCTTATGATAAAGCTTTCTTCGCAATTAATAAAAGTTAAAGAAATACAGATGAATGAAAATTACATTATTTTTATCGTCTAACTAAATGATAACGAATGAAATTTAATATTTTGATATGGCTTGCAGTTCCCGCTATACTGGCGGCAGGCTGTAAAGGCAAATCGCAGCCATCAGCTGATGATGTTCCAAAACGTACTGTATTTTTTGATAAAACAGGTATGGATACCACGGTTAAACCGGGAGACGATTTTTTTAAATATGTTAACGGCAACTGGACAAAAAGGACAAAAATACCTGGCAGTGAAATGGGATGGGGTTCATTTTATTCGCTGAACGACGATAATGTTAAAAATCTTCATCACCTGCTGGATGGTTTAAAGAACGAGAACAATAACAAGGGAAGTAAAGAACAAAAGATCGGTGATCTGTATGCCAGTGGCATGGATACCATAGCGATTGACAAAAAAGGAGATGCGCCTGTAAAATCTATACTCGCTAAAATTGAAACACTAAAAGATTTAAAAGACATCGTTAATTTTTGTGCCGATGGTTTTAAAGATGGAGACGGTTACCTGCTGGGATTTACTGTTGAACCTGATGACCGCAACAGCACCAAAAATATGGTGAAATTTAGCCAGACAGGATTAGGATTGCCTAATCGTGATTATTATTTTAAAACGGATTCAGCTTCGGTAAAAATAAGGACAGAATATGTAAAATACATCGCAAAGCTATTTACGCTTACTGGTGTTGACGAAAAAACGGCAGCTAAAAATGCGGCTGATATCTTAAAGCTCGAAACCGCTATTGCCCAATCACATGCTACGCCTGTGGAACTGCGCGACCCGGTTAAGAATTACCACAAAATTGCAGTTACAGCTATACAGAAAGATGCCAAGGATATAGATTTTAATGCTGTTTTTAGCCGTATGGGCTTCAAAACAGATACAATATTGGTAGGGCAGCCTAAATATTTTATTGCCCTGGCCGGATTGTTAAAATCTCAGCCGGTTGATAACTGGAAAACTAAGCTGCAGTTTATGGTTTTAAACAGACATGCCAAATACCTGAGCAAGCCGTTTGAAGAAGCAAGTTTTGATTTTTACGGCAAAACTTTAAATGGACAAAAAGAGCAGAAGCCACGCTGGAAACGTATTACGGAAGAAGTAGACGGAAGTCTTGGTGAATTATTAGGCCAGTTGTATGTAGATAAGTATTTCACCGCTGACGCGAAGAAAAGAATGCTCGACCTGGTGAATAACCTGCAAAGCGTTTATAAAGACCGTATCGAAAAGCTGGACTGGATGAGTGCCGATACGAAAAAGAAAGCGATTGAAAAATTGGCTGCCTTCACCAAAAAAATCGGTTACCCCGATAAATGGAAATCTTATGATGATGTAACGGTCAATAAGGATACTTACTACGATAACATGCAGGCTATTGCTCAGCATGACTATCGTGAAAGTCTTAAAAAGATTGATCAGGCTGTGGATAAAGCCGAATGGGGAATGACGCCGCCTACCGTAAATGCTTACTACAATCCAAGTTTTAATGAGATTGTATTTCCGGCCGGTATTTTGCAGTTTCCGTTTTTTGACAAGGACGCAGATGATGCCATTAATTACGGGGCTATCGGCGCAGTAATTGGTCACGAAATGACACATGGATTTGATGATCAGGGCAGCCAGTATGATAAAAATGGCAATATGAAAGAATGGTGGTCGCCCGCCGATGTAACCAAATTTAAAGGCAAAACAACCGGAATAGCAAAACAATACGATCAGTATACCGTACTGAATGATTTGCATGTAAACGGTAACCTGACGATGGGAGAGAATATCGCAGACAATGGCGGTGTGGCCATTGCCTACCAGGCATTTAAAAACACACCAGAAGGTAAAAGTGATCAAAAGATTGACGGTTTTACACCGGATCAACGTTTCTTCCTTTCTTTTGCGCAGATCTACAGAATTAAATATACTGAAGCCGGCACCCGAATGCTGATTGGTGTTGACCCACATTCCCCGGAGAAATATCGTGTAAACGGCTCTGTATCGAATACAGATGCCTGGTATAAAGCTTTTGATATCAAGCCAGGTGATAAACTCTATAAACCTGTAAGTGAAAGGGTACAGATCTGGTAATTTTCAATAAAGGGTGAAATCATTTGGTTTCACCCTTTTCATAAAGCGCTCTGCTAAATCCTATAAATACCTGTCTTCTTCTTTAATGGCAAGATCGTTGATGCTGGCAAACCTCTTTTGCATTAATCCATTTTCATCGAACTCCCAATTCTCATTTCCATAAGCACGGAACCATTCACCCTTTTCATTATGGTATTCATATTCAAATCTTACGGCAATTCTGTTGTCTGTAAAAGCCCAAAGTTCTTTCTTTAGTTTGTAATCCAGTTCTTTTTTCCACTTGCCGGTTAAAAACTGAATAGCCTCTGCTCTGCCATGAATAAACTGGTCGCGGTTGCGCCATTCTGTATCAATGGTATAAGCTAATGCAATTCTTTCCGGGTCGCGGCTATTCCATGCATCTTCTGCCAGCTGTACTTTTTTTGTTGCGGTTTCGAAATTGAACGGTGGTAAAGGAAGTCTCTGTTCCATGATCTCTATAAATTATTTGATAGATCAAAGATATTTTATTTATGCTTTAACCGGTGGTCAGGCCATTGTTATGTTTTATAAAGGGCAGAGCGATGAGATTCCTGATGAAGTTAAAAAAGAAAACCCAGTAAAGGCAATGTTAATGATGCGGAACACCCCAGCGTAAATTAAACTGGGAAACCTGCAATTGGCGAAGGTTTGTTATTTTGTTTTTATTTTAATGAAATAAAAATATTCTTTAAAGAATATTAAGGTGTTTATTCTATATTTGTACTTCTTGTAAATTGTACTGATATGAAAACTACATCAAAAAAGAAAATCAAAGAAATAGGAAAATTACTAGGTGTTAATTTTACTGTAGACAAAACTCTAAGCAAGTATGCTAAGATAGTTCCAGAGAAAATGGAAGAGAGCAATGAAAGTATAGGAAACTCAGTTTTCAACTTCTAGTTTTTTTACCCAATTCTTTTTACTCTTCCTTTCGAATAAGAAGGCATCATAGTTTGTCCCTTGCAAAAAGGGATAAACTATATATTTTTTATTTACCATCTGCAGTCCGCTAATTACAAATGTTTCACTGATATCATTGTAAGCATGGTTGATGGCCATTTGATACAGTCGTGTCTTTACTGCGGTGTCACCTTTTAGAAAGATCTTTTTTTCAGGATAGTTTTCACTAAATGCATGGGCCGCACTTCCAATTGTACCTAAAATTTTGTTCCTATCTCCATTTTTCGATAGTGTAATAAAATCAACATTACCATTTTCTTTAATTGTGCCCAGGGATAAATTATAAATCTGATCATTATTGGAGAAAGGATGAAAATGAATGAGTTTATTCAAATTGCCCTTTGTGCCATTACTTAAAAATAGATAATCTAGCCGGTCTGGAGATATGGAAATATCAGCATATTTGTCATAGTTCATTCTCAAAAGTAATTAAGATTATACTAAAACAAAATAAATTACTTAAATAATTTAATATTTATTTTTAAAGATGTTATTTGTAGGCTTAGGGTTAACATTTATTTTCTGATGATGTTTCGTTTAAAGGTCTTTATTCTCTGTCTCATCCAGTTTCCCCTCTTTGTTTCTCTTTAATGCTACTATTGGTTTCTCCTGTGTTCCGGTAATGCTCAAAGGAATACCAATAATTCCAAATGGCGGCAAGCCCAGTCGTCCGCTTAGGTTTAATCGCCCGTCAAAACTTACCTGGCCTTCAAAACGTGGTCTGAAACCTGCTACGCGCATTTTGAACCTTTCAATCGTAATGATATTGTTGTTAATGGTAGTTTTGATATTCACTTCAGAAAGATCAGGATTGGATAAGCTATCCCGTTTGGTAGCACGACTTACTGCATTCATCACCTGAAATCCGCTTAGACTGATCTTTTTAAGTGAGAGTACACCACCACCTTTTAAAGAAGGGAAAACAGGGAACATATCCTGGTTCAGCCTGCCGGATAACTGATAATCCAGCCCAACAACACCTTTTACTTTGGACGCTGAAGTAGCTAAGTCCCTGAACAGTTTAATTTGCTTATAGGCTTTGGAAATGTCAAATTCCTTTGCAGTTAAATGCGCATCGAAACTGGCCGACCTAGTACTTAAACTCTTATAATTGGCATCCATGTTTACCTGTGCATCAATTAAATTGAAGCCTGTTTGCTGAAGTGCTAAAGTACCATTGTTGAGGATTAAAGTGCCTTTTGCATGTTTAAGTTCCAGGCCGCTATAGTACACTTTACCAACATTGGCAGATACCGTTACATTCAGGTTGCCCGGAATCAGGATCACTCCGCTACCTGCAGCCGGGGCAGTTGCTGTGGCTGTTGAATCATGGTAAACCATAAATTCATTGACGAATAATTTTTTACCCTGCAGGTTGAAATTTCCAGTCAGTTTTGCTTTTGAAGACAAGGCATAGTTAATCACATTCCCCAGATAACCATTCATTACCACATCAGATTTTCCATAACTGGCATCAAACTTTTCAAACTTCATTTTATCCTGAATAAAGGTGAAAATGCCACTCTTAATCAGGAATGATTTTGGAAAAAGATCAGTAGACAGCGTAAGGTCATTGATCAGCATCTTACCCTTGTTGTTCAGTCTATTATATTTACCACTGGTGGCATCGCTCTGCAATCCTTTAAAAGTTACATCGGTATAGACAGATCCTTTTACATTATATCCCTTTATAGCAAAAAGACGGTACATTTTACCTACATCAATCCGGCCTTTTGAAGTCACGTCATAAGATACGTTGTCAAAGTTTTTAAGGTCGGCTTTCAGTACAAAAGGCTGTCCGTCCAGCTGAAAGGAAATGGGTTTGATAAAAAGCTGGGTACCCTTTAACTGACCGTTGCTGTTAACCAGTGTTCCATCGATCACGATCTTTTCTAAAGGCTGATCGAAATGGGAAGTTTTGATACGTCCATTCATCAGTTTAATTGTAGCCTGCGTTACCGGAAAAAGCTTCTTCGCTTTATCATACCCACCTTTACTTTGTACATCGAGGTTCAGGTTTCCATTTAAATCCAGTCCTTTCAGCGGATAAAAGTTTTTAATCTCTGCCAGGTTGATCATTGATTTTAATTGTACATCAATAGGGGTGCTGCCTGAGGTTTTAAGTTTGGCAAAACCCCTGATGTAATTGGATAAAGCCTGTACATTTAAATCGGAGATGTCCAGTTCTGTATTTTTATAATTACCGTCGTTATTGTGTCCATTGAGGTTAAAACTAATCTTGTCGATGGCAGCAGGCAGTGAACCATATTTAATATATCCGTTGGTCAGCGAAGAGGTTAAAGTAAAAATAGGTATCGTAGCAATAACAGTGTCTACTTGCCTGATCCCACTGTGTACTATTTTTTTCGTGTATTTGCCGTCCGCTTTTAAGTTGAGTGTATACTGTCCCCTCAGCTGTGCCATACTGAATATTTTCCCCCATTTGTCCAGATCAATATCAGCACGTGTTTTGATATAGATTTCAGGTTCTTTTAACCCCTTGAGTTTAATTACTGAACTGACATAACTCTTACCCATATTAAAATACAGGCTGTCCATATTGATGGATAAGCTATCCATATTTAAGCTGGGTAACCTGGTTTGAAGGTTAAGGAATAAATGGCTGATAGGCTGCGGGGCCTTTGGATTAGAGATCGAACCGTCGCGTATCTTCATGTTAAACGCGAGCGTTGGCATGATGTTCTGTTTTGCCAGATATTTTCCAATCAGGGAAGCATTGATTTCTGCATAACCTTTAATATTCGTTTTTTCCATACGGGCTACAATATCCGGAGGCAGGGCTGTGAAAATATTGTGCAAATCGGTTTCTTTGGCAGATGTTTTAAAGTTGATATCATAACCATCTTTGATAAAAGAAAACCTTCCTGTAAACCGGATAGGGAGGGAATTGATCTTCAGGTCGTTCTCATTGAACATCAGGTCCAGTGAATTGGTATTGATCTTGGTAACCAGTCTGGCGTTTATCTTCTTATTTAGCAGATAAGGTGTTTTGTTATAATACACGTCTACCGACTCTACCTGAAGCAAGCTCTCCAGATCAAAAATCGCTTTGCTCAGATCACCTTTTCCAGAATAGTTTAAGCCTTTGGCGCTAAACAATAGGGGGACAGAATGATCGTCATAAACCAGGTCACTTTTATTGATAAATATGCCTTCAATCTTAATCGCAGTTGAGCTGCTGTCCTTTTTTGATGGGGCATTTGCGGCGCTCTGATAGATATTGTAATTCGCATTTCCTTTTTCATCTACCAGCACATGGATCTTTGCCTGATCGATAAAGACCTGGTCGATCTTTACCTGCTCGGAAAAAATGGTGCTTAAATTTACACGGAAAGCGAGGTCTTTACTATACAGCAGGGTGTCTTTCTCAAATGGTGCAGAACCTTTGAGCGTAAAATCATGCAGTGTAAGGGTGAGTGAGGGGAAATGGGTAAAGAAAGATAATTTGCTGCTTTCGAAGCTGGCCTTTCCTTTAATATTTCTATTTATCGCCTGATTGATCTCCCTGGAAATCGTCCCCGGGAAAAGATAAGGTCCTGTTAATAACAGCAGGATTACAAAGGCAATGATAATTCCGGTGATTTTGAGCGCTTTTTTCAAGGTGTTGATAGGATTGAAGATCTGCAAAGATAAATCTTTAGGTCATAAATCTGTTTGAACAAAGATCGTTCTTGAATAAGATGGTGATAATCGTATAAATATGCCCAATTCCTGCATGATAGTTCAGAGCTAAAGATGACAGATAATGGCTAGGATATTACCCTAACCCTTCCGGTTAAAAAACCTGATTTTGAGATTCCTGGAGTTGAGTTAATTCCAAATGATTAGCTATAAATTAATTTTTATTTTTTTATACCATTGAGCTAAGGTGAATAACTATTCACTGTGATATAAATTTCATTTATTATCTAATTTAGAATAATTAAGTTCTTATTTTGAAATAAATGGGATTTTTAATTGGGAATTCTTTGAGTTTTCATCGGTATTGCTTATTATGAACCGTTTAAAGAAAACAATATGAATTATTAACTGGAAGCTTTTTTGATTTAAAAGTATAAATAAATTAAAAAAAGAAAACAATTAATAGCGAATTGGAGTATTGTAAAATATCAGATTAAAAGACCATAATTGAGTTATGCTACAGGAAGACATCGTTTTACACGTCCTATTATTTACACCAATACGATATAGATGCCTTCCAGAAAAGATGAACTAAGAATGATAATAATAACACAGAAATTAAAAAAGCTTAAATATACAATGGCAATAAAATAATGGATTAAGAAAACCCTATTGCTATGATTTACGTATAAACTTATACAACCAAAAGCTATGAAAATTTTTAAAAACTGGCACCTGGTAAAGGTGCGTATGATCCCGATGCATTCTATATCATCATATTACTTCAATAAAGTGCGCGAAGAGCATTCAGATGAAGAAAGCTGCTTGTTAAAAAGAGGATTTGAAGATGGGTATGCACAGTCGTTGATGGATGGCGGTGTCTCTCCCAAAGATCTTCCCAAGGGTAAAAGAGAACAATAGGGCAAAGTCGTTTTGATATAGCGAGAAAAATTTTAAACGTTAACTGGTTTATGCTGTTTAGAACTTTTTCCTGTCTGTTATGCTTTTTTTACGGGGAATAGCGAGATTGTCATCGTGTGTTTATACCTGCTATCACTTATCGCCTTTAATATTATTAGATAAAGGGACAAGATTCGTTGTGGAGTTGCTGAAAATCAATAATTTCTGTTTAAAATCCTAAAAACGCAATTGTGGCGTCATCCCCACAAACCGAGAGGGTCAGTGATGGTACCCGGGGCCATGTTTACATACCCGGTTATAGTTCCAGTTGATCAAATGGGCTGCAGCAATGGTAAAACCTCCCAGTGGAACAATGATAGCTTCCGCATTTTTGAAGACAAAATGGCCTGCAGCAATTAAAATAAATCCCGAGATCAGCACTACTACAGGCAATACTTTTTTATGGATCGGATACGAAGAAGCTAACGCAGAAATACCTACTGCCAGGGAAAGGCAGATCATAAAAATTTCCACCCATTTATTGGCTAAAAACTCAAGGCCTAGTAAGGGCAGTGCGGTAATAATCAATGGTAGTGCAGCACAATGTATGGCACATGCAATAGAAGCAACCATGCCCAGGTGATCCAACCTTTCGGATTTAGGAAGTAATTTCATTCCGCAAATATATAAGCAACAGTGTTGCTTTTGATTGTCTGTTTGTTATTATGACTAACAAATTATTATTAATAATAGCCTGTGGCCGATCGTGAACGGTGCTTCTGTTCCAGTTTATATTATATTGCGCTATGATTTATATTACCCGGAGGATAAAATTTACAGCGGTTCACCAGATGCATTTTAAAACCCAGTCTAAATGGTACGGGCATGATTATGAGCTTTTTGTTACGCTAAAAGGAAATATCAATCCGGAAAATGGCTACCTGCTGGACTTAAAAATCCTGAGTCAGCTGCTCGAAGAAAAACTGGTTCAAAAGATCAGTTTTAAAAATCTGAATACCGAGGTTGATTTTTTGTTAGGGAAAGTGATCTCGCTCGAAATGCTGACGCTGGAAATCTTTAAACTGATCAAGCCCGGCTTGCTGGAGATCAATGCCTCTCTGCATAAAGTAAGGCTGGTTGC
Organism: Pedobacter sp. L105; assembly: GCF_009765875.1. Classification (GTDB taxonomy): domain Bacteria; phylum Bacteroidota; class Bacteroidia; order Sphingobacteriales; family Sphingobacteriaceae; genus Pedobacter. The sequence continues at coordinate 576,513 of NZ_LMUP01000004.1, read as the reverse complement.
CGGCAGTGATGAAGCTTGGTGCATCGACGAATAAAAGTATATCGGAAATAGAATGGCCTATAATAAAAGGGGTCAAACAAGCCATCATTATAAAAGGAGCATCTTCTGCTTTACCTGTTCTTTTGTATGTTTATGGAGGGCCCGGAACGCCAGATATATCAAAGGAGCCAGGCTAAGTTTATTGAAGTTATGGCCCGCAATTATAGCTAACGATATCAGTCTTTTATTCGGCGGACAATATATCCCGTTATATCTGTTCCAGGGTAAACATGACCGGCAGGCCTTTCCTGCTCAGGCACAGCAGTATGGCAAAAATCTGATTGCTCCGGTCATGAATTTTTACACCTTTGGTGATGTTGCCCGTTTTCCACATCTGGAATCCCATCGGCATTTTCTGAAAATTATCATAGCAGATATTACAGGCGATTTTGGTAAATTTTATTGGACATAACAGGAACTGCTAAGCTCGTCTCCATAAGCCATTGTATTTTGCCAGTCGAGCTCATTACCCACGTTTTCCAGTATAGACTGATCAAGTGTTGGCCAGTAGGCCGCTACCGAGATCCGGGAAACATACCGGCCATTTGAGTTAGTGGTATCGATAGGACCAAGTACGGCGCGAAATTCCCTGATCAGCCTGATAAAAGTGCACGCGGATACATTCCCGTTCATGCCTGATTCCAGGTCGATATCAACACCGTTAAGGCCCCAATCGCCATCTATGATCTCCCGCTTAAAATTCCTGACGAAAGCGGGAATGTTGACATCGTTCCAGGGTGCTGAAGGAGAATCTGTCAGGCACATCAAAACCTCTGTCCCCTGGTTCTGCAATTGTTTAGCCCATCTGATCTGCTTTTGTTTTGTATATTCTTTATACAAATAATTTATATTGATAGCTCCCTCCCTGGTCGGGTTAGCTACAAAAAGGGTCACTTTGTTGTTTTCGCCCAGTGTCTCGCTGGGGAAAATTCCTGAAGGCTGATAGCTCATCCAGTATCCGTTGAACATTTTATTGGTATTCATATCAATTATTTTTAGGGCGTTAAAATTATAAGATTGACTGTGGATCTAAATTAAGGCAATAGTAGTCTGTTTATAAGCGCATTAGTACGCATTGTAAAAGATGCGTATTAATACTTCTTTTAATTTTATAACTCATTGTTATTAATGTCTGGTTTAAGTTTTTCTTTATTCTGACAGAAGAATAACCTGTTGAATTTTGTGTAACTTTATGTGTATGTATATCTACTTATGATGTAAAATGCGTATTTCTACGTACAAAAATTTCTGCGTCCGACTTTATATTTGTGATAGAACATGTCCCCAGGAAGGGATTGTTTTAAATCCTGTATCTAAATTATTTATTCACCTAAAGTAATCAACATGGAAAACCACCCTTTAAAATTTTATCAGTTGGCGTATCAGATTTCTGATATTAATAACATGATACTTAGTAATGACGGAATCGACTATTTCGTTTTTTCTTTTTATTCTGCGGAGCCGGGCTTGCCGTTACAGCTTGTCGCCTATGCAAGAACCAATAATGGAGGTGTACTTAGTTACAGCGCTGAAATTAATCTTTTAGCTGCTCATGGCCACAGTGTACTGGAAGTAAATGGTCCTGTTATCATGAGCAACAACTTTATTCCTATCGAAGCCGTGAAAGACCTGATTGATTATCCCAATAACCGGGGTGTTGGTTACGTGGTTTTCACTCCGGTTTTAAACGACAATAAACATGTTTATTACGATTTGGCCTCACATAAATTAACAGAAGTAGGAGAAATAAAAACTCCTGGCGATTCTACCAATCCATCCCCACCGGCAACGATGACCGTTTCAAGTCCTTACCTGGTATAAATGCATGCGTAATTTTATACAATTAATGCTCGACTGGTCGGAAGTTTGGGCTTTGCTGATTCCTATCGGTTTTATCCGTAAACAGCCGTTATTGTATAAACCGGTTGTTTACTATGTATGGATTGCATTGCTCATTAATCTGTTAATAGACTTTACCTGGAAATTCAGGACACAGTTCCCCGTCGCTTTTAATTCAAATAACTATCTATATAATCTGCACTCAATTGTACGGCTCTTTTTGTTCAGCGCTTTTTTCATTAGTTTGAAACAACCTTTTCTGGAAAAAGTGAAAAAGGCCGTACCATTGTTTTTTGATGTTTTTCTGATTGTCAACTTTGGATGGTATGAAAATTTCTTCAATTACCGGTTCTTCAGCAGCAGGCTATTGGCTGTAGAGGCTTTTATACTGCTGTTCTATACCCTGCAATATTATCTGTTTAAGATCAAACAAAATGTAGAAGTGGACATATTCACACCTGATTTTTGGATCGTTACCGGATTGGGTATATACATGACCATTAATTTTTTCATTTTTTTGCTATACAACGAACTCACTATTCGTTTGCAGGAATTTGCCATTAGCCTGTGGAATGTTCATAATATTTCATACATCATATTTAATTTATTTTTATCTAAAGCCTTTTATGAATCCGCCAAATAATGATATTCGGCTTTTATTAGTTGGCGGTATTGCCGCTATGTTAATGCTGTTTATAAGTATTCTGCTTATTTTTATTTTTACACAGCGTAAAAAACTGCAGTATCAGACATCCCTTAATGTACTGCAGGAGGTGCAGCGCGATCAATTAATCGAAGCAGCTGTACGTAGTGAAGAAACAGAACGTCATCGCATTGCGGAAGAGCTGCACGATGAAGTAGGGGCCTTATTATCCTCTTCAAAATTACATTTCCGAAGCCTTAAAATAAGCGGGGCCGACGAATACAATCAATTGTTATATACAAAGGGCAATGAACTACTGGAAGATGCCATCAATAAAGTAAGAGGTATTTCCCATGCGCTTCATTCTTATATTTTGCAGGAGTTTGGACTAAATGAAGCCATTAAACATTTTACAGAAAAAATTGCGCAGCGCTCGGTGATGAATATCACGACTGATCTGGATTATAGCTACAATACGCAGGTACCGCAGAAAGATGTAAGCATTTACCGGATTATCCAGGAGCTGTTTAACAATGTTTTAAAACATGCCGGCGCAGATCAGATCCGTATTGGCTCGGTCTATTCAGACCACCTGTTAAAACTGACTATTTCCCATAATGGAAAAGGCTTAACGCAGCCCGATTTTGAAGACCTGAGGTACAAAAACGAAGGGTTGGGTCTTAAAAATATTCAAAACAGGATTAACCTGTTAAAGGGAAATATTGAATTTTTTATGAATGCAGAAGGTTATCATATTGATATTAACATTCCTATAATAAATGAGTAATGGAAAAGATAAAAATTGCCATAGCTGATGATTATGCCATCTTTCGTGAAGGGTTAAAGGTTGGTTTAAAACCCGATAAGAACCTGCAGGTTGTATTGGAAGCCGGAAATGGGGAAGAATTAATTGCCGGACTGGAGAAACAACCCGTGGATGTGATCCTGATGGACCTGAAAATGCCCGTTATGGATGGTATAGAAGCAACCCGGGAAGTGAAAAAAAGATTTGAATCGATTAAGGTGTTAGCGGTAACGATGTACGATGATGATAAGTTCATAATCCATCTGATGGAAAGCGGGGCGAACGGGTATTTATTAAAAAATACCGAACCCGAAGAAATACGCGCAGCCATCCATACCGTGCATGGAAATGGTTATTATTTTAATGACATTGTGAATAAGGCCTTATTGAAAAAGCTGGTTCTCAAAGGAAATATAAAACCTTCCTTCAATCAGCAAATAGAATTTACGGAACGCGACCTGGAAGTGTTAAAATTGATATGCAATGAAAAAACTGCGGTTGAAATTGGTAAAGAGATATTTCTGAGTCCCCGTTCTGTAGAAGGTATCCGGCAGCGGTTGATTGAAAAGATTGGTGTGCGCAATACCGCAGGCCTGGTGATGTTTGCGGTTAAAAATGGAATTGTATAATTGTTATAATATCGCGGGTTATTTTCTGATTCTGCTTAAAGTTTCGCGGGAAACACCAAGATAAGAAGCAATTGTCCTTAATGGTAAGCGGGCAAGTAATGTGGGGTATGTTTCAATGAAGTGGTGATATTTTTCTTCTGCTGTGGAACTTATATTTAAATAAATTCTTTGTTGACTGGCATCATAACTTCTGGCAAGAAGTTTATCAATAAGCTTCTGTAAATTTGGTATTTTTATTAAGAGCAGATCGAGGTTTTCCTTTGATATCAAAATTACTTCAGTGTCTTCAAGCGCATCAATGTTACTTTTTGCCGGTTCGCCCGTATTGTAACTTTCATTATCGTTTACCCACCAGTTTTCTACCGCGAAGCGAAGTATGTGTTCGTTGCCATCGTTACTAATGCGATAAGAGCGAAGGCAGCCTTTCAAGACAAAACAACTATATTTGCAAACATCTCCCTCGTGGAGAACAAATTGCCTTTTCCTGATTTTTCTATAGATATGCGCTTTTCGCAACATTTCTATTTCGTCAGCAGTCAACTTTATCTGGTTGGTAATATAGTTTATAAAGACTTCAAACATTTCTTCAAATTTAGTTATAAAAATCAATTTACATATCGCTGGCTATAGTAGGTCGAAAACCTGAAAAACCAGTGATAAATATCACCGAAAACTGGTGTCAAATCTCCTTGGCATAACGTTCCGATATTGGTCACCTTCGTAGAAAAAAGACAATTATGCTTATAACGCAAATAAAAGCTATTACTGTAAATGAGTCTGATGAGCACCGTCTCGCCATTAGAACTGTTGATCTTGTTCCTGCCTTGCAAGGTGAGATTACAATCCGTGTTACTGCAATTTCACTAAACCGTGGAGAAACCAGGAGGGCATTAACTACCAGCGTAACCGGAACCCGTCCTGGCTGGGATTTTTCGGGAATAGTTGAAGATACGAATGGTGTAGCAGGTGCGCCTTCCATAGGAACCCGTGTTGTTGGTCTGCTGGCAGTCGGATCATGGTGCGAGCGGGTACATGCTCCATTAAGTTCAATTTCAGTCATTCCGGAGGGGATTACTAATGCACAGGCGGTTTGCCTTCCACTGGCGGGTTTAACGGCACTGCATGCCATACGTAAGGGCGGTTTTCTTCTCGGTAAAAAGGTATTGATTAATGGAGCAAGCGGAGGAGTGGGTCAAATGGCCATTCAGCTGGCATCTGCCGCTGGTGCAGTGGTGTATTCACATATCAGGCAGGCAAATCAAAAGATCTTGGTGGCAGGGGCAAGCACAGGGGCCGTTATCATTGGAGATTCACTCGATGAAGCAAAACAATACGGTCCTTTTGATTTTATCCTTGATTCTTTAGGTGGGGCGGCTTTATCAGCTGCCCTGGGTATGCTTAAGAAAAATGGGACATGTATTACTATCGGTGCTTCTGAAAGTTCATCTGTAACTTTTGACAGTAACGTATTATTCTTTAGCTCGCCGGGTGCATCTTTGAGATCAATGGTCGTATTTGACGAGATTTCTGCTGCCGGATCAATGGCTGACGATCTTGCGCTTTTGCTGAATTTGGTGAAACAAGGTAAATTAAAAATAAATATTGGTGCAGAAGCAAATTGGACGGAAATCGCAACTGTTGCCAAAGCACTAATAGACCGTGAATTTACCGGGAAGGCAGTTCTTCATTTACCACAGCTGTCGTAAACACCTTGGAATTTTCCTAAAAACAAAAATCGCATGAAAGTAATCAACAGATTACCACCTGAAAAAATCACTTAGTTTATATTGATTTGACAGGCTCAAGACCGGCACGTCATCGTTAAAAGTAAATTTAAATAAAGGACACAATTTAACTTCTTTAAAATTGATCGGTTCGCCCCTGATCATGTACCGTTCTACCTGTGCGGGAACAGTTTCTTTGGGAAGATAGGTTGCGGCTGCGGCATAAAAGTCTTCAAGAGTAAGCGGGTTATACCCTTCAGAAGTTCTTGCGGCTTGTACTTTTTTCAATAATTGGAGCAGCATATCCCTCAAAGCAAACTTGCCGCCAGAAGCTAATTGTATCTGGTTATCCAGATAAAAAGCATATAAAGCTCCCCTTCTATAGGGGAGTTTTCTGTAAGCCGGATCTTTCCAGAAATTTGGAGGAATAGAATCATTAGGCACAGCTTTTATATTACTGCTATAATGTAGGTTCAGGATTCGATCATTAAAAAACTTGATTAGGGTATCCTGGGTAAAGATCCCGGAATGGTAGAGATTAGCAAGGCAAACGTAATCGTTAAAACCCTCTGCAAACCACTGATGGTCAGCTTTGCTCTGGTCAAGCAATAATTTGCTGCCGATCCAGGTATGTGAGGTTTCGTGCGCAACGATCTCTTTGTCCCAGGTATCAAACTTTCCAAAGTATTTCATAATGAAACCGTCACCGATATTAATCCCGCCGGCAAAAGGTCTATGCGCTGACTGCAGCTGTGCCAGGTATAAAAAGTAACCTGAATGATCGTCATCTTTCCAATAATTTTTAATGGAAGGAAAGTATTGCCTGAAGTAAGGCACAAGTTCAGCGCTGATGTTGTTTAAGCTATCTCCCTTAGTGGTCACACTATAATAAGAGGCACCTCCTACACTAAGATTTTCAATCTGGATGTTTTTACCTGCTGCGATCAGAAACTGACCACTTTTCTCTTTGGGAATAAAGCACATCTGGCCGGGTTTAGCTTTTGGCGACCATGAAAAGAAAACCGGTGTGGCTGCACTTAATCCATGCAATAATATGCCGGTTTGTTTCGCCAGATGATGTTCGGGATTCATCATAAAGACGGCTGGGGTCAGGTATAAATTATTTGGCGTAATAACCGGCCTGAACAATTCCATCGTAATGGCTTTTTCCTTATTGTCGGTATTAACGCGTCCGTTGATCCGGTAGGTCAGGTAGTGTAAACCGTTCTTTTTATGAATGACAATTACCCTGCTTCTGTTACTGTCGATCTTTAACTGATCTCCTGCACTTCCCTTTAAATTACTCACTACCGAAAATAAACTGCTTTGTCCGCCGAAACCTGGTTTCCCAAAGGTAAATGCTGTGCTGTCTGATGTGGAGGGTGTATAAATTAATCTGACATCTATATAAGATGATGTGCCATTCCAGGTGAGATCGTAATTGAGCTGAGCCTCCTGTGCCTGAACCTTACCGGACAAAAATGCAGCTAAGGCAATCAAGGTGAAAAGATAGTTTTTCATATTGAACGGTTGAAAATCAAGTACGATTAAAATTTAGTTATTGATTGAACCTAACATGGGTCATTTAATGCGTCAAAGATAAAATATAGAATTATTTATTACATAAAAGTTTTTTTTAATTCCTTTGTAGTGTAAATTGGTACATTTATGTTGGATTAAGATAGGAATCAAGAATTATATTATACTTGTTCGCCCGAGTTAGCCTTTATTAAAATCTTGATTTTTTTGAGCGGAGTGCATTAGTGATTAACCAATTTTGATTTATATAATTCAAGAGATTTTTTAATATTTAGTATGATCAATTCCTTTTTAATGATAGGCCAGTCAAATATGGCGGGCCGCGGATATTTGAAAGATGTTAAGCAAATTTATGACGAGCAGATCAAAATGCAGGTGAATGGACGCTGGCAAACAATGATGGAACCGGTCAACTTAGACAGGCCTGTATCGGGTGTCGGACTGGCTGCGTCTTTTGCTGGAGCCTGGCGGTTGAAAAACGATAATGAGCAGATCGGATTAATCCCCTGTGCCGATGGCGGAACCAGTCTTGACGACTGGGCTGTAGACGGGGTGCTTTTTGAAAATGCAATATTTCAGGCGAAACTTGCCCAAAGGACAAGCATACTGAGCGGAATTTTATGGCATCAGGGAGAAAATGACAGCTTTGGTGGTCGTTCCGACCTTTATTTTGATAAATTGAGAGTTATCGTTGATTCCATTCGCAGAGAGCTGAATGCTCCTGATATTCCTTTTATTGCCGGCGGTCTCGGGGATTATTTACCCAGTGGCCGGTATGGCAAATATTTTGCAGAATATAACCTGGTCAATCAGGAATTGATAAGATTTGCCAGAGAAACTCCGAATTGCTATTTCGTAACGGCAACCGGCCTGACGGCTAATGCCGACTGCATTCATTTTGATGCAGTTTCACAGCGAAAATTCGGTATCCGTTATTTCGAAGCGTTCCAGGAAAAGAAAAGCATTCCCGATCCGGTTAATAATGAAACGGAGCTGGTCAATATCATTCAGGACAGACCCTTAACAAATGCTGAAAAGGCGACATTGTCAGAAATCAGTTTTGCGAGAGGCGAAATCTCAGTTAATGAACTTGAGCGGCAGTTAGCTGATAATTTATAAACAACCTTATGGAATCATTGCTAGCTTTATTCACTGACAAATTGGGCCTGACTACCGGTCACTACGAAGCGTTCAGTACACGGCTGAAGACAAAGAACATCAAGAAAAATGAGCACTTAATCCGTGAGGGCTCAGTTTGTGACTTTATCGGATTTGTAGCTTCAGGAACCCTTCGTTCTTATGTGATGAATGACAAAGATGAGTTTAACAACGATTTTTATTTCGACAATGATCCGGTTAGCGCTTACACAAGTTTTCTTACACGATTGCCCACCAATTGTAATATACAAGCGCTAACTAACAGCACGGTTTATTATATCAGTTTTGATAAACTCAATGATCTGGTTGCTCAGGACAGCAATTTTCTTAAACTCGGTAAATACATCTCAGATTCCTTCTTCATCAGAAAATGCAAGCGGGAAACTTCTTTTTTAAGGTATTCGGCAGCTGAAAGACTCGACGGTCTTTCTGAAATATTTCCTGGAATCGAACAGCGGGTATCACAATACCATATCGCCTCTTACTTAGGCGTCAAGCCCGAATCCCTGAGCCGCATAAAACTCTTAACATACATCAATAAATAAGGGCAATAATAGATTGAACTTCGCAATCATTAAACCCATTGAGTATGCCCATCATTGAATTAAAGGTAAGCGGCCAGGAAGATGCCGCCCTGGCTAAAAAATTGGCTAAAGAAATTGGCCGTCTGACAAAAGACGTTTTAGGAAAAAAACCGGAGGTTACTGTAGTCACCATATCCTTCCTGCCAGATCATCTCTGGTTTGTAGATTCCCAATCACTGGCCGAATTAAAAACAAAAAGTTTCCATTTGACTATCAAAATATCAGATTCCACTAATCTGAAGATCGATAAAGCAAATTACATTGATAGCGTACACAAATCCCTGGCTGCTATTCTCGGCACGATCCATCCGGTTAGTTATACGGCTATTCAGGAAATGAAAGCGGATGCGTATGGATATAATGGATTAACGATAGAACATAAATATATCCATAACCAGAAGAAGTGAGCTGCCATGAAAACTACAAAACTACTTTTATTCATTTCAGTGATCTCGCTGCAGCAGGTGCGTGCACAGCAGGCTGCAGATCATAAAAAGGAGATCAGGAACATCATCGATAGCTATAGCCGAAGCGTCATTCAAAAAGACTCTGCTACATTTTATGATCTCTTCAACTCCGGCACAGTTACCTGGTGCGCGGCACTGAAAGACAGGTCTCAGGCAAAAGAACTTGAAAAAAGGGGCGCAGCGAAAGTGCGAAGTAATTATTTTTCCAGTACTTACAAAGGATTTTTCAGGTCTCTGTTCCGGTATGTCTCAACTGAAGATAAGTTTGACAATATCCGCATTGTTGAAGACGGAACCGTTGCAACTGTAACGATGGATTACAGTTTCTGGGCAGATCACAAAATGACCAATTGGGGCGGTAAATATCTAACACTGATCAAAAAAGACGGGAAGTGGAAGATCACCAGTGTCATTTATTCTTTGGAGCTTTCAGAATATTTTGAACAGCCTGCACTCAAGGATAGGCAAACAGTATCCTTTTAGGACTTATATATGGCTGAAAGTATCCTGGATCCCGTTTAAAAAATGCTTCGCAATACAGAAATACCTATCAATTGACGGTTTTTAAATTAGTTTGTCTTTAGCTGCATCCAATAGCGGCGTAACGATGCCAAGCCGGTGGCTTTCCTCAAGGACGTCCTTAAACATCCTGTTAAGTTCTTCCGGATTGGCGTGCCCGTCAATAGCAGCTTGAAAAGCGGTGTTGCCCAGCATCTCGCTCAAGGCTTTTGCTACTGCCGCTTCTGGCTGGCTAAAGAAAGTTAGCTCGGGGTGATCTTCAATGACTACACCGCGGGCCGAGAGCACAGGCATGATCTCCCGAACTACACGAACCGCTTTCTCCATACTTTGGTCTTTATTCTTATAAACATCTCTTCGCGGCGTTCCGGCACGGAGCTGTTCGGCGGTTACAGCAGCACTTACAGCAAAATGCACCCAAAGCCATTCGCGGAAATTACGGTGCTCCCCAAATGTAAAGCCCGCATCAGTAAATACTTTACGGGTACTGAGTTCGCGCCCGGTAGGTTCTGTGCCAAAAGTGCCGAACTCCAGTTTGGGAAACAGCGCTCCAAAGAGTTTGCCGTTTGGTTGAAATCCGCCGCCTGCTGCCGGGAAGCCCCAGGCCAGTTGATCTTGCGGAAGATCAGCAGTAGCTATTTGCGGGTCTTCCCAAAAATTATTCAATATCAATATTGTCGCCCGGCTCGTCCTTGTTGACAGAAAATTCACAACTTCGCTCAAGCGATAATGCGGTACACTAACAATGATCATGTCATAATCGTGATCTGCAGGCAGATCCTCACGCATGTGAATGTTCCAGTCCTGCCTGATAAACTGATCCTGCTCATCCTTCCTGCGCAGGTCGTAGATGTTCAATTTTACATCCGGGCCCAGCTGTGCCGCCCTTCCGGGTCTGACGTAGAAATCAACTTTATTTCCCGCACCTTCCAGCGCCCACCCGTAAAGTGTTGCGATTACGCCTCTGCCAAACATCAGTATTTTCATTTCTTTTAGATATGGCACAAAAATACGATAGCTTTGTCCAACTGTATCATAAGCAGTAGTATACTAAAGTATAGCAACCAAAAATATGATTAAGGATATAAAGGCTGCATTGGATTCCAAATCGTGTGAGACGGAACGGGGATTAGCATTTCTTGATGTCTTAAATGTGGTGTCGGGAAAATGGAAAATGGTATTGATCTGTATTATACAGCAGGACAAGCTGCGTTTTAGCGTCATTCAAAAACTGATACCCGAAATTAGCCCGCGCATGTTGTCCCGGGAATTAAAGGAACTGGAGCTGAATGGTATCGTTAAAAGAACGATGTATGATACTAAACCAGTTACTATCGAATATAGCATCACCGATTCTGCAAAAGAACTGGTGCCTATCATTATGGAAATGGTTGCCTGGGGTGTCGGTCACCGGCAAAAGAATATCATTAGAAAATAATACACCGGCACAGGTTATTCATCTTTTACCACCTGCTCAAATTTCTTCAGCTTATTCCATTTCTGCGTGATCCTGTTCGATAACGGTTTGAGGTTTTTTAAGCAATTCATCACGACTCTGTTGGGCATATCGTAATAGAGATCGTCATAAACAGTACCCATCGTTTCCTGTCCATTCATTTGACCATTATTATGGTTTAAAAATATAAATGAAATATATTAAACATTAATGTTTTATATTTGTAATTATAAGACATTAATGATTTATGACATGGAAAAACACAATCAGTACTCAGACGAATCTTTAGTTGGTTCAATGGAAGATTTTAGCAACAAATATGCTATGGTTAATAACGTTAACATCCACTATGTGGAAGGAGGTCAAGGTACTCCGCTGATCCTGCTTTCCGGATGGCCTCAAAACTGGTATTCTTTTCATCGCATTATGCCGCAACTGGCTAAAAAATATGAGGTGATCGCGGTAGATTACAGGGGGATGGGAACAAGCGGTAAACCAGAAGATGGGTACGACAAAAAGACACTGGCGAGAGACATCTACGAGTTAATAAAATACCTCGGCTATGAGAAAGTGTACATTGCAGGTCATGATATCGGGGCGATGGTTGCCTATAGTTTTGCTGCCAATTACCCTGCTGCGACCATCAAATTAATATTAATGGATGCGACACATCCATCAGAAATGATGTTAAAGATGCCGATGATACCTGCAAAAGGAACTTTCACTGAAAAGATGAATCCTCAGGCACCTTACGGGTTCTGGATGTCCTTCAACCAGGTGAAAGGTTTACCGGAACAGTTATTAGAAGACCGTTTCTATCTATTGCAAGACTGGCTTTATAACTATGTGATGATCGATCCCAGCGCGATGGAGCCTTTTGAAAGACAGGTTTACGCCGCAGCTTATAATAATGCCGATGCGATCCGTGCAAGTAACGGGTGGTACCAAACGTTTACGCAGGATATTGAAGATGAATCTGCCTACGGCCCGCTGGAAATGCCAGTGTTGGGTATTGGCGGTAATATCGGTGGAAAAACACTTAAAATGTCCCTTTCTAAAAAGGCGCCGAATTTAAAAACGGTAGAACTGGAAAACTGTGGACATTTCATTTTGGAGGAAAAACCAGCAGAAGTTCTTGACCTCATGATAGATTTTTTAGGCTAATCCAGACTATAGATTTTTTTCTATGAACGGAGTAATTTTTTGAACATTTAAATCGCCAGAATATATGACCTGTCCAGCCTTATCGATCAAAACGACCTTTGGAAAAGCCGCAATTCCATAGTTCGCATTTACAAGTTTATCATCTCCCCATAAGACTGTATAATTTACTTGATTTTTATTGATGAACGACTTGATTGATTCGTCACTGTCCTCCGTGTTAATTGCAAAAATTTGGAAGGTATCAGCAGTATAACGTTTACTGAGATCATTCAATTCCGAGACAGCCTCGATGCAATGACCACAGTTTTTTATCCAGAATTCCAGTAAGATTAAACGACCGCGGTATTTTGATAAGGTCTCTTGTGAACCATTTGAATAGTTTTTCAGACTTAATTCAGGAGCGATTGTGCCGGGTTTTAAAATCGTAATCGAACTTTTCTTTTCTGGATGGTATGAATTTAAATAACTCGAGTAGTACCATGAAGTTTCTTCGGGAGGTGGTGGATTAATATGGATTTTTGTAAAATCAGTACGATTTAAGTCTGCACTGCCCCTGGTATTTTGAAGCATTATAACGGGTAATAATGTCGACTCGTCGACTATTAATTTATTATAAAATGTTAATTCCTTAGTGGTTGCCGTAAATCCAGTACCTAAATAGTTTGGGAGTTTGTTATGTGACTCAAACGTCAGCATATAAAATTTTTTTTTATTGATCAGGGTATCACTTAGTCCTTTTACTATACTCGTATCTGTAATAATCAAGGGCAGTACATTCCGCAGCGTTATAATGGAATTGTATAAAGCTGTTTGACCTTCGAAACTTGATTTCTGAAGTTTGGTTGTGCTGATCGTTTTCTTTCTGATATCACCCTTCAGTAGCGATGTATTATTAAAAATTGAGAATTCATCGGCGGTTTTATATTGGTATTTAAAACCAACCAAATCATTTTCTCTCCCAAAATCAACATACATTACCCCTCCGGATTTTAAATGATAATTTTCGGAAGGATAGGAGAATTCCTGAGTGTACTGGTAGCTGATTGTTGTCAATGACTTTAATTCCCTGGCCACCTTCTCAAATAATCTGATGTAATCGGGATTTCCTTTTGTTTCGCCATAACCAGGCATGCAAAAGTTCATGAAGATCAACACAAATAAAAAGAGAAAACTAAACTTTTTAAGCATAAAATATTCTATTTGACTTGTAGGATTAGCGGTGAAGATAAGTAAAGTTTTAATGCGTTCGTTTTTTGATACTTAGAATACAGATGCATGCAAAAAAGATATACTTTATGCACCGAACGCTAATGATAATAACCATAAAATAATTGTAAAGTATTTGTTTGGTCCTGCTGATAAAGTTTCCGTTATAAAGAATATTTTTATTAATATAGCCTAAGTAACCGACAAGATGAATGAATTCTATAGCGGGATTCTAACTAAAGATTTTTATAAGCAATACATTTAAAATCCTGTTATCATGAAAAGAAGTATTTATTTTATAATTGGAACCCTGGTATTGTGCTTTTGTAGACAGCCTGCTATAGGCCAATCCAGATTTGATTCACTCACCACGTCATTACAGGAAATTATCAAAAAAGAGAGATTACCTGGGATGTCAGTTGTTTTGGTAAATGCGAATCGCATCGTTTATGAACGCAATTTTGGCTATGCTGATGTTGTGAGAAAAATCAATTATACATCATCCTCCATACAGAGTATTGGTTCTGTAAGCAAAACATTCATTGCTATCGCGCTGATGAAAGCAATTGAGCTGGGATATTTCAATTTAGAAACCGATATCAATACCATTCTTCCTTTTAAAGTATTGAACTCAAAATATCCAGAAAATATAATTACGGTAAGGGAGTTGGCTAATCATTCCTCCAGCATCCTTGACAATCCTGATATTTATCCCAACACTATTCAATTTGATGAAGGATTTGCGCCATATGACACTACCGCCTACAAGCTATTACAAAACCTTGGCTATCGAAAAAAGGTGAGCGACACTCCTCTTAAAATATTCCTGAAAGACTATCTTTCGGTTAATGGAAAATATTACTACCCAAATAACTTTGGTAGTATTGCACCAGGTGGTTCATCGCATTACAGCAATATCGCATCGGCACTTGCAGCGTATCTGATCGAAGTCAAATCCGGCATGAGCTATGCTGAATTCACGGAAAAATATATCTTAAAACCACTTAAAATGTACAATTCAGGATGGTTCCTGAATGCCAAAAAATTAGATCAATATGCCAAACCGTATTATGATCTGGTATCATCATTTCCATTCTATCATAGTGTTACTTATCCAGACGGTGGGCTCAGATCAAATACGGCTGATTTGAGCAAATATATAATTGCCCTGATCAAGGGCTACAATGGCGACCAAAGCTTATTGAGTAGTCAATCATACCAAACAATGTTCAGTCCACAATTTTCCAAAGAGCACCCGCCTGAAGGTATTAGTTTGTTGCACCGGAACAGAGGGATATTCTGGAATCTCTATACTGACGGCACGATCGGTCATGACGGCGATGATCCCGGTGTGAGCTCCTTTCTGTTCTTCAATACTAAGACAGGCCAGGGAGGCGTATTTTTGTGTGATAAATATTTAGCAGACAAAACTCAAATCATCAACTTACTTGTGCGGGCTACTAATTCCCGATTATAAAACAGTTTAAAATTACTGGATATTTTTTTCTGTAAACAAATATTGCATTGTAATACTGTTGTTTTAGTAGATTGTCGTGTAGGAATGCCCCTAAGCTCCACTGATTTTATAAAGATGATAAGGACGCATGCTCTTCATCTTACAGTCAATCCTATTTACCAATAATTACCTTACGGTGCTGTATTCCCCATTCTGCCAGGTTGCTGATGATAGTCTGTAACGTCATGCCATATTCTGTTAATTGATATTGAACAGATATAGGCTGTGTATCTAGTACAGTCCGCTTTACCAGTTTGTTGATCTCCAGCTCCTTTAATTCTTTACTCAACATTTTGTTTGATATTCCTTGTACATCATTCAAAATATCAGAAAATCTTCTTTTGCTATAATAGCAAATGGAAGAAATGATGGAGACTTTCCATTTTCCGTTCAACACGTCCATCGCATCGTGAACGGCCATAATTTCTGTTTTGTGCCCTGATTGGCATTCATATTCTGTCATAAGTTACTTGGTTACCCAAAAGTTACTGTTACTTTTCGTTACAAAGTAACCTAAATTAATTTACCTATTCTAACTTTGCGTCATAAACATTTAAAATCTAATCATGGACTTTACAAATAAGAACGTCGTTATCACAGGTGGAACTACCGGAATAGGCTTAGCAACAGCAAAAGCATTTATCAGCGCAGGAGCAAACGTTTGGATTACGGGTAGAAATGCCGGCAATCTGCAAAAAGCAAGCGCAGAAATAAACAATCCGAAATTGTTTACTGTCGTATCAGACACTTCAAAACTCGAAGAGATTTCGATCCTGGAAAAGGCAGTTGCAGACAGTGGAAACAAATTAGATGTCCTTTTTCTGAATGCGGGAATTGCGACCTTCGAGCCAATAGAAAAAGTTACTGAGGCAAATTTCGACGCACAATTCAACACCAACGTCAAAGGGCATTTTTTCACATTGCAAAAATTACTTCCCTACCTGGCAGACGGGGCAGCAGTAGTGTTCACATCTTCAACGGTTGCCACAGCTTCAAATTCAGGAGCCAGCGTATATTCTGCAACTAAAGGAGCGTTGAATAAAATTGCCCAAATTGCAGCAAACGAATTGGCGGGAAGAAAAATTCGAGTAAACATCGTTAGCCCAGGACCTATTTTAACCCCTGGTTTAGAAAACGCGGTACCCGCAGAAGCAAAAGATTTCTTGGCTGGTGCTACTGCGTTGCAACGGATAGGTGATCCTGATGAAGTTGCAAAAACCGTGTTGTTCCTGGCTTCTGATGCCGCAAGTTTTATTACAGGAACAGAGATCGTTGTGGATGGTGGTTACCTTAATTACGCAACGAAATAACCTGTAACTTCATTTTTACCACAAAAACCACCTTAGAAGGCAAAATAAGGAATATCAAGAGTAGGTTTTATGGTGTCCCGAAGAGTCAGATGTCGAACACTTTTATAGAGAATTGTAATAATATTTAGCTTTTAGAAGGCCATAAAATTTGGTTAATCCGAAAACCTTTTAGGATAATTGGCATAATTATCGTATATTCATATAATTACAAAATTCTTATGATAAGAGAAATTAGTGAATTAAAAAACGTAGCTTCTTCAGCAATATTACGTCTTAGAGGGAGAACTTTAAAATCAGGTCAGCCATTTATGATCAATACCAATGACCTTCCTAAAAACCAGTGCTATCTGGAATTTCCAGATCGTAAAATTCAATTGGTGAGGGCCGTGTGGTTCGGAAACAATCAAGGGAATGGAATATATTCAATTGCAATTTTTCCTACTGAAAATATTGACTACCAAGTTGGTTGATCAAACTGTATACGTTTGTTTAGGAATGTTTTACTGTTAGAAAACATGGTTTAGTAGTTTGTCCCTTAAGGGTGACGCTACGGGATTCGAACACAAAAACCGTCTCAAATTACAAAATAAGGCACATCAAAAATATGCTTAAAAACAAAAGTGCCTTTAAATATATTTAAAGGCACTTTCAATCTTTATGTGTCCCCGAAGGGATTCGAACCCCCATCGTTGGTACCGGAAACCAAAATTCTATCCATTGAACTACGGAGACAGTTCGGCGAAGATAGGAATTCAAATGCTGAATCCCATATTTAATCAATAAATTAAAAATTAGAAATATCCTGTGTTTGTTTAATGCTTACCCAGATTTCCCGTCAGTGAAAGGATTTCAAAAGTATAGGTAAGCTGTGATTTGTTTTTCTGAAAACACTGTAGTGCATCCCACAGGCTGTTAAACTTAGAGGGCTGTAAATGATTTCTCACATCCCTGCAGAAAGCCACCACACCATGATCTTTCCACTCATTGCTGCTGGAAGAGAGTTCTACAAATGGAACAGACTCTCCTTTAGATAAAAGCGTTATTTTAAAACTATCCAGAATATCGATTAGTAACCGGAAATTTGACTCGCTGTCCCGGTACAGATCGGGGTACAAGCCATCCAAATGAATATGATCGATATTTGCTTCCAGTGTCGTGACCTGCTGAATAAAGGCTAACCTTATTTTGTCTGCCGAAGGATCGGGGGTGGACAACTCTGTTTGCAGCAGCTTTACTGTTTGGAGTGCCTGTGCCATTGACTTTCTTGACTCCTCATTATCTGCTTTCAGATAATTCTTATGTGCCAATTGGAAGCGTTCAATGGCTTCTAAGCTTGACATCAATAATGATGGAGCGTTAAAATAATTTTTGATCAAAGGTTTCATAAATCATCTTTAGCGTGCAAAAACCGGCTAAATATTTAATATAACCGACAATGCAATGTTACCACTTTGTAAAAATAGTAATTTTGTTGAATCTCAAGCTTATTTTGCAAATTAATTTTAGAAATTCAGCTGATTGACTTCTTTGGCTTTTATTCTTTTTTTTGCTGTTGTCTGCCTATTTTCATCTTTAACTTTCTGGTCAGATAATGGTACATGACCATTTCGTGGATGCGCTGGTCGTCACTGAAAAGCCTGTTGGTGTGCATATGGAAAAGATCAGATAAAAGCGTGTTTTTTTCCTCTGGCAGACTGGCGTTTAAAACATTCAAAAAGCTTTGTGCAGTTTGGGAGAGTTTTTTTTTCTGCGATTTGTTCAAATGCATTCTGGCGCTATCAATGCTGAAATCTTTGTATACCTGGTTGATTTTTTTAAACCCTTCCGTAGAGATCTTCATTTCTTCAATAAAATAGCCGGCCATATTTTCTGCAAAAAACAGCTGTTCATGAATACTGTATCCGGCTGCTTCGCAAACGTTTTCCAGCAAGCTCAGGGAAAAGTTATACAGCCAGTTAACCGCAGCAGGTTTCCTGATCAGGTTAAGCACCAGTTTACTGTCTACACCAAAACATTTTTCTACCAATTCTATTCTTGAAGGTCCGTAGCGCTCATTTTCCCGGCGGTAAGTTTTAAGTTGCATATCGGCAATGATGCCGATCCTAACATAGGGTTCCAGCAGGGTGGAAAGACAGGAAATAAATGCGCTAATGTCTGTAATGCTTGTTAAGCGAAGTCTTAACCTGATATGGTAGGAAGGGTCGTTATAACGGATAAAAAACCAGTTTTTCAACTTTTTTCTTAGCGGAATAAGGTATTTTTCCAATAGATAAAGCAGGATAAAATCACTCTTTGAAGGATGGCAATAGATTTCAAAATAGAGCCACTCAGCTCCGGGTAAATAGGTATCCGTAACTTTTTTATGATCACTGCCCTTTAGGGGATAAGCCTGGTACAATTGATTCTCATGTTCCAGGTTCACAATAAATTCAGCTACATAACCTTGATGGTTTTCGTCATTTACCAAAGGACGATCAGGAATGAAGGCCTCTTCAATATACAGTCCAGTTTTATTTCTGCAGAATAACAGGAAAGAACGTAAATCTTCTTCCGCATCCGGATTAAAAATAAGTGTCTGATCTGCAAAACCACACTTGAAAAGCTTATTTAGTTGAATATCAATCAACCAGCGCTTTAAGGTAGAATAGGAGAGGTCTGTATTTGTTTCCATGCAGACAGCTTTTGGAACCAGCCATTTTTCTGCAGAGAGGACAACGTGTTTGTACTGTATTCTTTGATAATGTGAAAGGCCTGGAAACACATCTACTATGTTGATGCCTATGTTGGAATTTAGGTTCTGGTGCTGAAGATCTGAGAGAAAACGATAAATGGCCAGGTCAGACCTTGCATAATTGTATGCCGATGCTAATTTTGGAACCAGGCGTTTACCATATTTTACCGAATGGAGGATGATTTCGTCACCCTTCACACTCACCATTACATCATTTGGATCCAATACCTGCTCACTTTCCGGCCAGCTTAAAATGGGAAGTTCACAATTGTATATAGATTTTCTCCGGTTGATATTATCCGTATTCTTCTCAATCTGATAAGCGATATCAAAGAACATCACTCCCGGATTGGCATAACGTTCCAGGTCTGCATACTGTATTCCCATCTGTGTGATCTCATCACTAGCCATAGAAAACCTTCCTAAGAGAGAATTGGCTGTTGAGCCGCCAATCTGTTCAATGATCAGGTGCTCATCCGTGTATTGCAACATCACACTCATCGTATTGGCTACAGGGATTTTATTGAGGAGCGTACTGTCTTTAAAATCAATAAGCTGTACAATTTGATGCTGCACCATTTCATTTAAAATGAACTGATATAATGGAGAATATTTGAGGTTTCTAATGGCCGTTTCTGATTCCTTCCTGAATATTTTTAAATCTTGTACCAACTGATCTTCTTCTTTATCATGCGCCAGTGATTTGTAACCAATACCAATTTCCGGGTCCATAACAACCAATAAAGGGACTTCTTTATTGTCAAATCTTTTGATAAAGTTTTCCATGAAATCTTTTAATGCCGGATTACCGCTAACAAAGCTGTGTTTACACAGAAAATCTGTCACTTCGATTAATACCTGGAGATTTTTTTCAGACAAATGACCGTTTATCCTGCTGCGTTCGGCAATGATATAATCATTTTTCTTTTCGGCAGAGGGATAGGCGATCCTGCTGAAGTAGTCTGTGCCAATAATATTAGGTTGAAAATCAGTGAGCAGCAGCTGAAGGCCAATCAGCTGTTCCAGCAGGAAATTTGTAATAGCACGGCTTAATCTATAATTGTCCTGTAAGAAGGTCTGTAGCTCTTTTAAAGTACGTTTAGAAAGGCAAAAATCCAGGGTGGCCATTGTTGTATCTTCAATCTCTACAGCAGATAGTTCAAAAGATCCGTCAGCGATATTCACAAAACGTAATTCATCCCCGCAGCGGTAAGAAGTTGTATTCGAACGGAAGTAATTTGCGTGGAGGCTCAGCCATCTTGGGTCAAGGCTTACATTTTCTTTTTCCTGCCAGTTGGCGAAACGGTGTTCTATAGTTTTTTTTTGTAAAACGATAGGATCTGTATGGTTCTCCCTGCTCACAGGCACAAGAGTGAATGCTGCAAAATTACCATAAGGAGTAGCCCTGAACCTCGCCCGGTTAAAATACTTCCAGATGGTAAACCTGATTTTAGGTTCTGCAAGCTGCAGCTCTTCATAAGCTAAGTTTTTAATCACTTCAAAAAAGACGGGGGATGATTCATGAATGTACCCTTTAAGTTCATTCCATACTGTTTCCAGTTCTTCGTTAATAGAAAATATTGGCGTACGGCAAATGCCTTGCGCGGAGAGAGTTAACTTCATAAATCTATATTATGTGTAATAACATATATATTACTTAATAAAGATACTTTTTTAGCGTTAATGTTTAATTGTTATAGATATATTTTTATATCGACTTTAAATATATCTCCATCCTGACCGTAGTCGAAATGATACTTATCTTTATAAAACTGTTCCAGCCTTGAGCGCATATTGGTTAATCCTGTATGGTGACTTTTGATTTTGTTGTCCTGAGAGGGTAGGTTCCTGGTCTGCAATAACACATATTCCTGTGTAGCTTCTACATTAATTTCTGCCGGATGATTGCCGTCCAGTAGGTTGCCATGTTTAAAAACATTTTCTGCCAGCGTGAGCAATATAATGGGAATAATGGTGGCCTGGTCATTCTCCAGGTTTTGTTTGAATTTGATATTCAGTGTTCGGTTATAACGTAGCTGATTTAACCCAATGATATTTTCTACCTGGTCTATCTCTTTATTGAGTAATATAGATTGACTATTGTTATCGAGTGCGAAACTCATAATTGAGGATAATCTCATCACAGCTTCATCTGCTTCTTCAGGTTTTTTCTTAGCGGCGTATTTAATGAAACTTAAGGTGTTGAACAGCAGGTGAGGATTGATTTGGGCTCTCAGGAAATCCTGTTCTGCACGAAGGACTTCGTTTTGGAGTTTTTCATTTTCTATGGCTTGGGTAAGTGTTTTTTCTTTCTTACGGACGTAATTGATTAAAAAATAGTAACCTGTTCCATATAAAACGAAATATGTGCCTCTATAAATTGAGGTTGGTACGTATTGATAATTTAGTAATTTTTCTTGTGAAGAGTCGTGATACAGGTATTTATTTAAAAGGAAAGTTATGAATAAAGATATTATAGTATATACAAAAATTTCTAAAACTACGAAGAGAGGGATACGCCAAAGGTTAACTGTGAAGTTTGCGGACGAATAGTTAAGGAGAAACAAAGAGTGAAAATAAAAGATACTGATATTAATAATATAGAATAATAGATAATGTATGAATGGGCGAAATCCAGACATATATCCTACAATACTAACTTCATAAATAATGAAAACCATCCAACAAATAATGTGGATAAAAAGGGCTTTTTTGAGCTTTAAAGGGCCTTTGTATAATATTTTAACCATGTAATATAATAAAGGTGCGAGCCTTTTTTTTCTGGGATAACATTGGGCGTCATTTAAAAAACCATTGTTATGAAATTAACCAGAAAAAACCTCAAACTAACAAAGAAAACTCTGTTTTCTTTTGGGAAGAAATTAAATGTTCAAAGTTTTGTTCCAACAGGTGATCCCAGTGGTACAACAATTACAACTACGAACACAGGTCAATCACTATTCTAATTCTCCAGAAGTATTATGATTTTAAGGCCTCAAAGTGTGTTTCTTCAAAAACTCAAGAAACACACTTTTATACTTCTCCCCAACCTGATAACTCTGTCCATTGGCCAACCTCGCTATATTCCCATCTACGCGATCCAGATAATTCAATGAAATAATAATCGATTTATTAATCCTAAAAAATATATCTTTTGATTGCAGCATATCCTCCATTGCTTTAAGACCGATATAAGTGATTTCATGTCCTGTAGTGGTATGGATCATAATATAATTTAACATGGCTTCAATGTAAACGATATCACTATACTTTATTTTGATATAACTACTTTTCTGTCCGCCTTTAATAAACAAAAACTGATGTTCATCTTTTTGTAAACGGATAATGTCCTGAAACTTATTGGTCAGGTCTTCTATCTTTTGCCGGAAAGAAAGATAACTCACAGGTTTAAGCAGGTATCCGTCTGCTTTGGCTTCAAACGCTTCGGGGGCATACTCCCGATAAGCTGTTACATAAACCAGGAAATGGCAGTAATTATTCAGTATCTCTGCGGCATCAATTCCATTCAGTACAGACATGCTGATATCGGAAAATATAATGTCAGCATGACCAGTTTCCTGGAGATAAGCAATCGCCTGTTTGGCATCCGGAAAACTTTGCATCAGGGTTAGATGAGGTACCTGACCAATCAACTCTCCCAGCTCTTCAATAGCGTGCGGTTCATCATCGATTACAATACAGCTCATTGTCATACAGATATTCGTTAAATAAGAAAAAGTTTAATTTGGTGGTGTAAATATACAGCCATTATTGCAAAATGCAGATTTTTACCCTAAAAATTGCGTTTTCATATAATATTTTACCCCTTTCATATAAGGTTTTTTCACTCT
Source organism: Pedobacter sp. L105 (assembly GCF_009765875.1). GTDB lineage: Bacteria > Bacteroidota > Bacteroidia > Sphingobacteriales > Sphingobacteriaceae > Pedobacter. Next base: position 553,333 of record NZ_LMUP01000004.1, on the reverse strand, counting down.
CATGGGTTGTGTGATAACTTGATATCATTAAATAACCAAATATAAACCGATCATGCCATCATCAATATTCGCTTTTTGATAGCTCAACTGATGGCGGATCACCATGAAAAAAAACAATATATGCTTATGAAAAACAAGGGAAAAACAAAAAGGAAGCTATTAGATGCCGTTGGTGAAATTATTAAAAAGGAAGGATTTTCCTGCTTAGGTGTTAACAAAATAGCCAAGCTATCCGGTGTTTCAAAAATCCTGATTTATCGCTATTTTGGAAGTTTTGACCAGCTGATCAGAACATACATCATGGAAAAGGATTTTTGGATGAACTATTCAACTGAAGATCTGGATAAAGAATGTAACCTTTTTTCTATGCGTGATACGCTCAACAAATTACTCAGCGAGCAGTTTGTGCTGTTTTATAACCATTGTGAAATGCAGGCCATCCTGTTAGGCGAACTGTCAAACCATAATGAACTGGCCAAAACCATTTCTGATGACCGTATGCAAAACAGGTACCTGCATGCAGACAAAAAGAAGAACCCTGCGGTATATACTACTTATGTAGATGTTATTTCTACTTTGCTCGTGGCAGGCACAGACCATCTTATTTTTGGAGGTCAAAAAGTGAATGCCCTGGACATTGAGGATGATGATTCTGGCCGTAAGGAAGAGCTCCTGCAGTCTATTGAACAGATTGTTGACTGGACTTTTCAATAATCTTTTAAGCCGCTGAAATTCTCTTTTATTTTGTTCTTTATGTAATGCGTTTTCGGAAATAAAACATCACTTTTGCAATCTTGTAAAAGCAATTTATCGATGTAAAAATAAAAGCGTTATTTATGGAAGAAAAGGTTATTGAAGAGGTTATCGAATTAATTGAGCGTAACATTGAAGGCGAATTAAAAGATTATTTAGATGCACTCAATATCTCGGATGTAGAACATCTGATTGATGATCTTCCCCAATACGCTGTTACTTTTATCGATACCTTATCTGTAAAAAGAGCGGTTAATGTTTTCAGGATCCTGGATTTTCCAACCCAGGAAAAGATCATTAAAAAACTTCCCGGAGAAAAGCTTGCTGAGCTGATCAACCTGCTCCCTCCCGATGACAGGACCTCGCTGTTCTCGGAACTCAAAGGAGACGCTGTAAAAAAACTCATTATATTATTACCGGCAAAAGATAGGGTAGAAGCCCTGTCTTTGCTAGGTTATAAAGAAGATAGCGTTGGTCGTTTAATGACGCCAGATTATATCGCTGTTAAAAAAGACTGGACCGTTAAACACGTTCTGGATCATATCCGCCGTTACGGCAAAGACTCTGAAACGATTGATGTAATCTATGTCATAGACGAAAATGGCGTCTTGCTGGATGACATACGGATCAGGGAAATCCTGCTGGCCAATCCCGAAGTACCCATTGTTGAATTGACCGATAACAGGTCTATCGCACTCAATGCAAACGATCCGCAGGAAGAAGCGATCAATGTGTTCAGAATGAACAACAGGGTTGCCCTGCCGGTAACCGACGATAGTAATGTATTACTCGGTATTGTCACCGTAGATGATATTCTATGGATAGCCAATGAGGAATATACCGAGGATATGCATAAAATAGGGGGTACCCAGGCACTGGATGAACCCTATCTGGATATGCCCATCTTTGGCCTGTTTAAAAGACGTATCGGCTGGCTGGTGGTACTTTTTCTGGGAGAAATGCTAACTGCTACCGCAATGGCGCATTTTGAAGCAGATATTGCAAAAGCTGTGGTATTGGCAATGTTTGTCCCGCTGATTATTTCCAGTGGGGGTAACAGTGGTTCACAAGCTTCTACTTTAATTATACAGGCAATGGCACTGGGAGAAATTACTATAGGCGACTGGTGGCGGGTGATGCGCAGGGAATTGATCTCAGGTTTGCTGCTAGGCCTGGTGCTGGGCACCATTGGTTTCATCAGGATCTTTGCATGGACATTGTTTTCCAATATGTACGGCCCTCACTGGATGTTAATTGGCATTACCGTAGGCGTTGCATTGGTAGGCGTAGTTTTATGGGGTTCCCTTGCAGGTTCTATGCTGCCGTTATTGCTTAAAAAACTAGGTGCCGATCCGGCAACTTCATCGGCCCCTTTTGTGGCCACCCTGGTAGACGTAACAGGACTGATCATTTATTTTTCCGTAGCGGTGATGTTCCTTACGGGAGTGCTGCTGTAAAGGCTAAATTTTTATTATTCTAAATTTTGATAATACTATAATATTTTTTGATTTTTATAGGTAAAATATAACGCTATGTACAGAAGGATTGAAGATTTCACTAAGGAGTGGAAAGAGGAGCAAGGTTACACCGTAAAGATGTTTTCTATGGTCACTGAAGAAACCAAATCGATCAGGGTCAGTGAAAATGTCCGCAGTCTTGAACGTCTGGCATGGCATATTACACATACCTTAACTGAAATGGGTTCTGCCGCCGGATTGTTTGATCAGGATGCCCTTAAAGATGAACCCATTCCGTCAACCTTTGCCGAAATCATCCCTGTATACCAGAAATACGCAGAATTGCTGGGAAAAGCGGTGGTTAGCCGCTGGACTGATTCTTCACTCGAAGATATGCTGGATATGTACGGACAGCAATGGAAAAGAGGTAAACTATTGTCTATCCTTATCGGTCATGAATCTCATCACAGAAGCCAAATGAGCACTATTATGCGTGTAGTAGGTTTACCTGTTCCAGGTATCTACGGCCCTTCTAAAGAAGAGTGGGAATCAATGGGAATGGCTGCGATGGAATAAATCATCAGGATTTGGTTACTGGTACTGTTAATTCGATGTCTACATGATCTGGTGTGCCATTTCTGTCAATACCAAAATCTTTAGGGATCACTTTAAAAGTACCTTTAAATATGCCCTGCGTTTCTTTATCCTCAAAGGTAAAATGAATTGTAGCCGGTTTGGTCACACCCTTCATGGTCAGCTTACCAACGGCATCAAAAGCATCGGCATTTTTTGTTACTGATGTAGCTACAAATCGGATAGTTGCATATTTATCGGCCCCTAAAGCATCTTTAGCATGGTCGTTTTTTAAGAAAAACCCGGTTGCAACAGTGCCTGCGTCTATAGATGCAGCTATTTTTGCCTGTTCCGGATGTTTTTTGTCGAACTGTATATCAGCTTTCAAGCCCGAAAAGGTGCCGTTTATTCTTCCACTGGTAAATTTTACCTGTGATTCATTGTCTTTTATTTTCCAGTTACCTGTAAAAATAGCAAAAGCTGAGAGGCAGATGAGGGCTGTGATCAGTGCGGGAAATATGTTCTTTTTCATAACGTAGGATTTAGCAAACCTGACTTGGATAGCAGGTTCGCTTAGGTTACGAATGCCTGGGCAATAAGGTTGCCAAAGTGTAAGGTTGTTCAGGCGCTTTCCAATTGATCTCTTGTTTCAGCCGGGGGCTGTGAGAATGGAAATCACAACATGTGATATCCAATTATAGAGAGAACAAGTATAAGTCTTAATGTTTTTACAGGGCAAATATTAATATGAACTTCGGAATAGTTGCCTCTGAATATATTTCATCTGCTTATATAGCTAGTAAAAATGAGCTTGCCTTAAATGAAGTCTATCAAAGGTGGGACGGGCTTATCCCTGGACCTACTGATCCGGGGCTTTTTGTTTATTGCTCTTAAACGGAGAAGTAGTCTTAATCCTGCACACTTAAAAATAACCGCAAGGAACTTGAAATTAGTTTTAGTCAGAAATAGAATCGATGCACTTTATAAGAATTCAATTAGAAATAACGTATTTTTGTGCAGAGATCTTAAACGTATGAATCTGCTAGAAAAATATTAAAATGATATACAACTGCTTTGTATTAAATATAATGTGGATCAATTGTACGCATTTGGCTCAGTGCTCACTGATCAGTTTAAAGATTCTAGCGATATTGATCTAATTGTCAATTTTGATAAGATTAAAATTAATGACTACGCTAACAATTATTATAATCTGAAATTTTCTCTGGAGGATATCTTTAAACGGCCTGTTGATCTATTGGAGGAAAAGGCACTGAAAAATCCTTACTTTAAAAGGTCATTGGAAAAACAGCGAAAGTTAGTATATGGATGAAAAAATACAAGTTTGGCTTTATGACATGCTAAACGCAATTGTTGAAATTGAAAGTTTTTTTTGAAGAAGACACTGTTGAATTTGAAATATACGAACGGGATGGGAAAACAAAAAGAGCTGTGGAACGTAATATTGAGATCATTGGTGAAGCCATGAATCGTATACTTCAAGTCGAACCAGATATATCATTAAGCAATACAAGGCAAATGGTGAACACTCGTAATAGAATCATACACGGATATGATACGGTCTCCGATGAAATCATTTGGTCTATCTTTTTTTCAGCATCTTCCTCTTCTTAAGTCGGAAATTGAAGGTATATTAGGTGAATAATAATCAATTTAACCTAATTCATTTATGATTAAGGGCGAAATCTACACCGACGCTGTGCGTGATATCACCCTTAATCTTGAAGATACGACAACATAGATTGCGCTAAAAATGATCTTTCCGTAAATAAACCTTCATTTGTTAAATCATTTTTAGCATACCCAAATACGTTGTCTCTGAGACCAATTTCCCATCCGCGGAAATAAAAAATAACCAGCTAAAGATCTCGTGTCCCACCAATGACGGCTGACGTTTAACAGGATAAATATAACCAAGCGAACTCCTTTGCACATCATAACTTATTCTAAAATTTCCACGTGTTGCATTGTAAAAAATTACAACAGCCTCGTCATCCAGCTGAGTAGTTTTTTTAGGAAAAGGATTAAGCTCCCATTTTACTTTCAGATCTCCGTTTTCATCCTCGATAAATACGGCATTCCATCCTTTCTGTGTTGAATTAAGCGGACGGCTAAATTTTACCTTACTCAAATCTATACTAAAGTTAGGAAATGTACCTGTAACGGCATTCAGCATATGATAAGAAGTAGCAAAATTAAAAGCAGTCATGTTCTCTTTTTTCCGAAGCTGGTATCCTCTTTTTATAATATCATTCCCAGAAAATTCCAAAAACTGGCTGACTATCTTGAAAAGACCATTTTGCTGTGCCACCTTCTCGGGTACTTTTTTATTTTTTCTTGTTGATGGAACTTCTTTTATGATGTTTAGCCCTCTCCAGGTACTCAGTACCACTGTTCCTACTTTTCCGCTGATATCCCCAATAATAGGGGCTTTCGTTCTGATTCCCATAATTACCAGGTTAATTGTCCAAGATAAATACTATTTGATACGCTGCTGCGGTCATTGGCGATGAATGAAATATAGATTTCTGCTACATAACCATGTTCAACACCACTTAGTGCTAACAAATCTTTACCAATATATCTTTGTGCACCGCCTATATGGGATTCTCCTGAGTTTAACTCCGGGAAATAAGCCAACAACATGATCTGATCGCTATAATGTACAGCTTTAATATTGGTTTCAGGATTCCAGGTAAAGACGAACCCAAATTCATTTACTGTAACTGTTACATCTCTTGGTGCAGGCATTTCCCCTTTACTCACCAGTAATCTAGGGAAATCAATTTTGCGTTCAGGATATACGCCGGTTAATGCTGTTGCCCGCATATAACGTACCATAGAATTGTGCTGGTTCATCCTGTCCTTTTTTGCCTGAATTGCATAACCAGCTTTAGCGAAGTTTTCAATTGATTTGATGAATGCAGCGGTGATCGCCGTATCCATACATACCGATAGCTGACCTGGCGTAAGTGGCTTGTCGCTCTTTTTGTTTTTTTGCTTTGCTGTGGTTGGCGCGCCGTTGGGTTGCTGACTATAAGTAACGCCGCCTACTGTTCCTGAATAGCCCGTTGCCGGGCCGCTTACTACATTTGCCATTTTTTTGATAATTTAGGTTTATAATTAATTATTTGTTTATTTAACAATTCAATTACGCCTCTTTAAATTATCTGGTGATCATCTTAATGCGAATACCGGCAAATTATAATTCAGCGTAGGATTAATACATTCATAAATACAGTCGGATCTTTAATAAATAGTGTTCCAATAAAATTAAATATTATTTTAAATAAATACAATAATTGTTGAAAAATATAATTAAATTACATTCCTTGTCTCCTTTTTAATTCCATCCCCAAATACTTATTTACTTTTTGCCGGACCCTGGTCGGGAACGATTCGGAAACGGATGCAGAGAAAGTTTTCCAGAAGCTTTGATTTATTCCTGTTGAAGTCCTACCACCTGTACCCTAAATATACCCGAAAAGTACTCCAACTATACCCCATGTATACCCATAGGGGTATACATGGGGTATAGATGGAGTACGGATAAGGTACAGATGGGGTATACATGGTAGGGCTGCAATAAAGCTACATTTAGGCTTCAACAGGATTTTCTACAAACCCGTTTCCGAACCGTTTCCGAACCGTTTCCGACTGTAACCCGGGTGGTACCCAATTCATGTGCTTGAAATAAATGCAATTGATAAACGGATGTTATTTTTCAGCAGGGGATTGCTGTTCGAGCGCAAGATAGCGTTCTCATTATCAGATAACAAAACTATAATACGAATGTTTTTATCGTTTTCAAAAAACATTGAATAACTGCGGTTTACCAGATAGGCAAACCGCAGTTCAATATGAATTATACGTTGAAACGGAAGTGCATGATATCACCATCCTCTACCACATAGGTTTTACCTTCAACATTTAGTTTTCCTGCGTCTTTACAAGCGTTCTCAGAACCTAAAGTTACAAAGTCGATATACTTGATCACCTCTGCGCGGATAAATCCTTTTTCGAAGTCTGTATGGATCACACCGGCAGCCTGCGGAGCAGTAAAACCTTTGGTAATAGTCCATGACCTTACTTCCTGTACACCAGCAGTGAAATAGGTATACAAATCCAATAAGCGGTAGGCCGCAAGGATCAGTTTATTTACTCCCGATTCTTCCAGTCCAAGGTCAGATAAAAACTCCTGACGCTCTTCATAGCTTTCCAGTTCGGCAATTTCAGATTCTATTTTAGCAGAGATAATTAACACTTCTGCATTTTCACCTTTTACGGCCTCTTTAACTTTGTCAACGTAGGCATTACCGTTAATCACGGAATTCTCATCTACATTACATACATACATTACTGGTTTCTGTGTTAAAAGTCCCAGTCCTTCAATAAACTCGAAGTCTTCTTGTTCCAGTGCTGCAGAACGTACCGATTTTCCGCTTTCCAGGTGAGGTTTGATCACACTCAGAATTTCGAAAGTCCGTTTTGCTTCTTTATCTGTTTTAGCCAGTTTCTCTACTTTCTGAATGCGTTTTTCAACCGTATCCAGATCTTTCAGCTGTAATTCTGTATCGATGATCTCTTTATCGCGGATAGGATCAACAGAACCGTCTACGTGGATCACATTGCCGTCGTCAAAACAACGCAGTACATGAATGATAGCATTGGTAGCTCTGATGTTTCCCAGGAACTGGTTGCCCAGTCCTTCACCTTTTGATGCGCCTTTTACCAAACCGGCAATATCAACGATCTCAATCGTATTCGGTACTACACGGTTAGGCTTTACCAGCTCAGCAAGCTTGTTCAGTCTTTCGTCAGGTACGGTAATTACACCGATATTAGGTTCAATCGTGCAAAAAGGAAAATTAGCTGCCTGAGCTTTTGCGTTTGATAAACAGTTAAATAAGGTAGATTTTCCAACATTTGGTAAACCAACTATACCACATTGTAATGCCATGAATGATTATTTTCTTTATTTGCCGCAAAGGTATCAAATTTTTTAAATCATGGAGGGAATAAACTTGCGCTTCAGCCAAATATTCTTTATGTTTAAAAACTAAAAAAATAATTTTAACAGCACAATATCATGGACGACTTTGAAGAAATAAAACCGGATTTTCAGCAGGAAGAAGAAGAGGTGGAAGCCTTATATATTTCTGAAGATGTGCGCAGTTATCTCTATGAGACAGCTAAATGGACCAAGTTTTTGTCTATTGTAGGGTTTATATTTTCTGCCTTAACCGCTTTAACAGCGTTTGGTGCTAATGCTTTTTTAAGCACTATCGCTGCGGCAAGTCCTGATAGCCCTTTGTTAAAAGTTGGTGCAGCAGGCATTACCATTGTTTATTTATTGCTGGCCGTGATACAATTTTACCCGAGTTTTCAGTTGTATAAATTTTCTACAGCCGCTAACCAGGCCATCTTATTTGGAGAACAGGCAACTTTAAGCGAAGCCATGAGCAAGTTAAAGTCTTTCTTTAAATTCTGGGGCATCTTAACGATAGCTTTTATCGCTTTCTACTTAATGATGATGATTTTTGTAGTAGTCGCAGGAGTAGCTGTAGCAGGACACGGGGCAGCATAAGCTACCCCGCTATGATATTAAAATGAACGTTTAGGACTTTCTATCTGGTCTTTAAACGTATTGATTTCTTTGCTTAGGAGCAATTCAAAATAAGGTGTTAATAACCTGCCTACACCAATGCCCAAACCGCCGGCAGGTGGATGGTAGGAAAGCACAATTTTGAGTGTTGTACCCCGGCCATCGGCAGTTTCATCAAATTCTACCCTTCCTGTATGTTTAATCGCAGAATCTGAAGTAGCACTCCAGCCAATTAAATGTCCGGGTTCATCTTTTACAATTTCTGCTTTCCAGTCTATTGGGAGCAGGTTGCCCAGTACCTTTGTTTTCCAGTGTGACAAATGCTCGTCGATCATCTTCACATCCAGCAGGCGGTTAAGACTTACCGGAAGGTTATTCAGGTTTCGCCAATAGCTGTATACTTCTTTCGCAGGCCTATCAATGATATATTCACCGCGGATATTAATAGCCTGTGCTTTTTTACTGTCTATACCCAGCTGGTCATAAACCAAACAATGCCCGGTAAAACCTCTGTAGGTTAAATATGCCCCATATAGGAAACGGGGTTTTAAAGGATTCTGAAATTTGCTCATCAGTACTGCTCCGGCAAAGACGGAAACAAAACGTTCTGTCAGGCCTACATTCTCTATATGCTCTTTTTCTATAGAGAACTTACCGGAGCGTAATTTCATATGTGTTTCAGGTGCTTCCATTATTGCTGTTCTTGTTCAATTTCGTGGCCAATTGCATCTACCTCTTCCTGGCTCAGTTCACCCCAAAGCTGGTCCCACTTGCCATTGTCAAATCTTACCTGGGTAATCTGGTCATCGCCCACCTTGCAGATAAAATATTCTACGCCATCGCTCGTTTCATCAGGCTGTACAGTGATATTTTTGTTTTCTCCATCCAGCTGAACGCTGATGTCAAATCCCGGGTTGTTTTCTTCTAAATCTGCCATGTTTTCTAGGTTTATAAATAGGTAACAGCTCAAAAGGCAGAGTGTTTTAGCTTATCGCCAATTGATGTCTAAATCCCTGAATTTAAGGTTTTGTTTAAAGCTTAAAATTGGCCAAAGCTGCCTTTGTAGGGATAATTATGATTTCAATATTGTAAGGTTCAGTAATTGATGCTGTATATTATCTGCATTTTTATTATTTTTGCTCTTAATATACAGCGCCATGAAAAGCAAAAAACATATCATTTTTCCTAAGCATCAGAAAATCCTGGATGTTTTAGGAGAGAACATCAGGCTGGCAAGAAAAAGAAGGAAGTTTACTGCTTTACAGGTTTCAGAGCGTGCAGGTATAGACAGAGGTACCCTCTCGAACATTGAGAAGGGTAGCCCCAGCGTATCCCTGGGGGCATATTTCAATGTGCTCAGGGTATTGAACCTTCAGGATGATGTGTATAAAATAGCGGCAGATGATCTATTTGGTAGGAAACTTCAGGATCTTAAGTTATTGGGTAAATAAGTGATGGCAGCGGATAAAACGGACATCTGGGTATATGCGCATTGGGTTGGAATGGAGCTGCCTAAAATCATAGGAATTCTTTCTGCCCATCATGGCAAAGGAAGAAAAACGTTCAGCTTTGAATATAGTGCCGAGTGGATTGATAGTGAGGAACAGTTTTTACTGGATCCGGATATTGAGTGGTATTCTGGAATCCAGTTTCCAAATGGCAAAGAAAATTTTGACGTGTTCATAGATTCAATGCCTGATACATGGGGCCGCACATTGATGAAAAGACAGGCCGCACAACGGGCTGCAGAGCGTGGGACAGTTTCTCCGAATTTGTATGAGCTCAATTTTTTATTGGGTGTAAATGATGAAGGAAGAATGGGCGCTTTACGTTTTAAGCTTGATCCTGAAGAACCTTTTTTGAATAATGAACCTGATCATCGTACTCCTCCCTGGACAAGTATCCGGGAGCTGCAGCATGCTGCAAAAATGCTGGAAAACAATTCGGGCAGCAAAGATTCAGAAAAATGGCTTAACCTGTTGTTATCTCCGGGCTCCTCGTTGGGAGGAGCGAGGTCTAAGGCTAATATCCTGGATCATAACGGAGAGCTGTGGATCGCCAAGTTTCCCTCTAAAAATGATACGATCAATAAAGCTGCATGGGAATATCTTGCTTATGAACTTGCCTTGAAAACCGGTATAGAAATGTCGGAATGCCGGATAGAAAAAATCCACGGGCCGCATGATACTTTTTTCACCAGAAGGTTTGATCGTAAAAGTAAAGAACGTATACATTTTTCTTCTGCTATGACCATGACAGGTCATAATGAAGATACGATCAAAGAAGAAAATGTAGGTTATCTGGATCTGGCAGAGTTTATACAGTTTAGAGGAGCTGCTATAGAAAAAGATTTACATCAGCTCTGGCGAAGGATTATATTTAATATATCGATATCCAATACAGATGATCACCTGCGCAATCATGGATTTTTATTGAGCGATAAGGGGTGGGTATTATCACCCGCATTTGACATCAATCCTTCTATTGATAAAAATGGTCTTGCTTTAAATATAGATGCCAATAATAATGCACTGAGTTATGATTTGGCAAAAAGTGTTGGAGAATATTTTAAGCTTGATGACAAGCAAATGGACAAGATTATTGAAGAGGTCCGGTCGGCCGTGAATAGCTGGGAAAAAGTGGCCAAAAGGATTGGTATCCCTAGGGCTGAAAGGGAATTAATGGCCGGAGCTTTTAAATAAAAAAGGGGCTCCAATTCGCGGAGCCCCTTTTAGTGCCTGACCATTGTGCTTCAAAGATCTGCCAATCCTTTTGCACGGGTGCAAACACAACCCTAACCAACTGAAAGCTATTAGACGTTTCCAGTTTCTCTTGACAGATCTCTTGTATCAACAATATGATCTGCTTTTTTACGATATGCCCAGTAAAATACAATGGGATAAACAAAAAGACTAAATATGGTATTGGTGATCAGTCCCCCGATCACTACGATAGCCAGTGGTTTTGATGCTTCAGAACCGATACCGGTTGATAAAGCTGCTGGCATTAAACCGATTGCAGCCATCATTGCGGTCATGATTACAGGACGCAGACGGGTAGCGATACCATCCCTCAGCGCATCTATAAATGTCCAGCTTGGATGAAACTTCAGGTCGGCAATATTGGTTTTAAACCTGGTTAACAGGATTACCCCGTTCTGCACGCAGATACCGAATAAGGCAATGAAACCGATACCTGCCGAGATGTTGAAGTTAACCCCTGAGATCAGTAAGGCTAAAATACCGCCCACCATTGCAAAAGGAACATTATTCAATACCAGCAGTGAATCTTTGATGTTTCCGAACAGTACAAAAAGGATAAAGAAGATCAGCAATAAACTGATCGGCACTGCCTGTGATAACCTGGCTGTTGCCCTTTGCTGATTCTCGAAATCTCCTGCCCATTGTAATTTATAAGCTTTAGGTAATTTGATCGCAGCATTTACTTTAGCCTGTGCTTCAGCAATGGTACTACCCATATCCCTTCCCCTGATGGAGAACTTGATAGCTCCATAACGTTTATGTGCATCGCGGTAAATGATACTCGGACCGGTTACTTTTTTGATCGTCGAGATTTCGCTTAACGGAACCTTGGCACCAGAAATACTTTGTATCCTCAGTGCACCTATAGATTCTTCACTTTGTCTGAAAGAATCCGGATACCTGATCCTCAGGTCGAACTTACGTTCACCTTCAAAGATCTGGGTAGCGGCCTTTCCACCGATAGCCATCTCAATCACTGCATTGGCGTCGTCAGTTCTTACACCGTAGAGTGCCATTTTAGTCTGATCAAGATCGATCTGTAGTTCCGGCTGACCTAAGTTGCGCAGGATACCTAAATCTTCGATACCGTTTACTGTTTTCAGGATGTTCTGGATTTTCTCTTCCTCCTTCTCGATATAATCATAGTTGTCTCCAAACATCTTCACCACGATAGATCCTTTCACCCCTGATACGGCTTCTTCCACGTTATCCGAGATCGGCTGGGAGAAGTTTAAGCTCACACCCGGAAAACCTTTCAGTTTATCCTGCATGCGGTCTATCAGTTGTTCTTTGGTTTCCTTACGTTTCCACTCATCTTTTGGATAAATGTCTACCAGGAACTCCATATTGTAAAAACCTGTGGCATCTGTTCCATCATTCGGTCTTCCTGTTTGTGAAACTACCTGTTTCACCTCATCAAAATGAAGGAAGATCTTCCGCATCTCATTGGATACCTTTTTGGTTTCATCCAGTGAAATACTCAAAGGTGCACTTGCCCTTACATAGATAGACCCTTCATCCAGTGAGGGCAGGAATTCTGTTCCGAGGAACTTAAAGCTGAATAAACCTACTATCAGGATAACCATGGCGGAAATAAACACCACCTGACGTGCTTTGAAAGCACCGTTATAAATTTTAAGCGTTCCGTTGGTAATAGCCCTCAGGAAGAAATTATGTTTTTCTTTTACATCCTTTTTCAACAATACACTTGCCAGGGCAGGTACCAGTGTAAAAGTAAGGATCAGGGCACCCAGTAAGGCAAAACTCAAGGTCCAGGCCAAGGGCGAGAACATTTTACCTTCTACCTTTTCAAAAGTGAAAATTGGCAGTAAACCAGTTACAATGATCAGTTTGGCGAAAAAGATACCTTTACCGTTTTCCATGCAGGCACGTTTAATAATACCGAGTTTACTCAGTTTATTAAATTTCTCCATTCCGTCCTGTTCGGCACGATGGTCGAGGGCTACAAAGATACCCTCTACCATCACCACGGCCCCGTCTATGATGATACCAAAGTCAATCGCCCCCATCGATAATAAGTTGGCAGACATTCCCTTTAATTTCAAACAGATAAAGGCGAAGAGCAGTGCCAGCGGGATAATGATGGAAACAATAACAGTAGTTCTCCAGTCGGCCATAAACAGGAATACAATCACCGTAACGAAGATAATCCCCTCCATCATGTTATGCATTACTGTATGGATAGCAAAGTTTACCAGGTTCTCCCTGTCATAGAAAGTACTGATCTTTGTATCTGAAGGCAGGATATTGTCATTGATATCCGCAATTTTTTCTTTTAGTCGTTTCAGTACTTCACTCGGGTTTTCACCTTTGCGCATCACCACGATGCCCTCAACTACGTCGGGGTCATTATCGCGGCCCACCTGTCCCAGGCGGGGCAGTGCACTTTCGGTTACGTCGCCAATGGTTTTAACAAAGATCGGGGTTCCGTTAACATTGTCTACAATCACATTTTTGATCTCGTCGATATTGTTCAATACACCGATACCACGTACCACATAAGCTTGTCCGCCTTGTACAATAACATCACCGCCTACGTTGATATTACTTTTAGAAACGGCATCGAAAATCTGCGTAGCGGTAACACCGTATTGGATAGATTTCTGCGGGTCTACAGTAATCTGGTAGGTTTTTACTTCCCCTCCAAAACTCACTACATCGGCTATGCCGGGTACAGAAAGCAATTCGCGCTGTACTACCCAGTCTTGCAGGGTTTTTAATTCCCTTACAGATTTTTTATCACTTTTCAATGTATAACGGAAAATCTCTCCCGTTGGTCCGTATGGAGGTTCAACTCCCGGATTTACACCTGCCGGCAGATCTGCATCGCCGATATGGTTGTTTACCTGTACCCTTGCAAAGGCATAATCTACATCGTCTTCAAAGGTGATCTTAACAATGGATAAACCGAATAGGGAAGAAGAACGGATACTGGTTCTTTTCTCGGTAGGGTTCATCGCTATTTCGAGCGGTCTGGTTACAAATCGTTCTACTTCCTCGGCACTACGTCCCGGCCATTGGGTAATGATCGTGATGTTGGTATTGGTTACATCGGGAAATGCTTCAATGGTGGTATTCTTGAAGCTGAGGTAGCCTGCCAGGATCATAATGAGCGTGGCAAAGAATATGAAGTATTTATTTTTTAAGGCAAAACCTATGATCGTCTTAATGAATTTATTCATTATAATGGGTTTAATCTGATGTCCTGAAAATTAGTCTTTAAGGCTTTCGTAAAGGAATACCTGTTTCGAAGCAACAATACGGTCGCCTGCTTTTAGTCCATTACTGATATAGGCTCTGTCACCAGACTTCCTTTCGATCGTTACTTCCTGTATCCGTACTTTTTTTACCGGATCAAGCAGCAGCACATAATTTTTATTTTCATCGAAAACAATATTATTGGCATTGATGGAAGGCAGGTCGTTAGACGATTTGGCAGCGATCTGTACCGTTGCCAGCATTCCTGGTTTTAACAGGTAACCCGGGTTGGCGATACTCACACGTGCATTCATCACCTTGCTGTCTGCATCAAGGATATTGTAGATCTTATCAATTTTACCGGTAAAGGTTTTATCAGGGTAAGAAAGGATAGAGATTTTTACTGCATCTCCCTGCTGAATGCTGGAGATATCTGATTCATAGATATTGATCACCGCCCATACGGTAGACAAATCAGCTACAGTAAACAAGCTCTGGCTGTTATCTGGTCTCAGCTGCATATTGCTGTTCACATTTTTCTCAATTACAAATCCCGAGATCGGTGTTTTCAGTGTATAACTTCCTGTAGTGCTTCCGCCGTTTAAGTTGAGCACTGCGGTAGTACGTTTATTTTCTGCTTCTTTTACCAGCAAATCATTTTTAGCAATTTCCAGGTCCCTTGCAGAAGACAAACCACTGTTATACATGTCCTGTGCTACTTTTAAAGCTCTGGTTGCATTTCTAAGGTCGGCAGAAGAACTGATGGCTTCTTTATCAAAATTGGCCATTTCGGCACTGCCCATCACGGCCAGTACCTGTCCTTTGGATACTTTATCGCCTAATTTTACAGGAACGCTGCGTACGTTTCCGCTCACCATAGGGAATATTCTTGCAGTGGCATCTTCATTAGGAGCTATCTTGGCAGAGAAGCTTAAATCGGTTTCACTATTTGGGTTTTTTACAGTATCAACTAATAGTCTTTTCAACAGGGAATCTGTAACGGCGAATTTTTCTTCTTTTGGCGCTTCTTTCGGGTGTTCTGAACAGCCCTGTAATAGGAAAACAGCCGTCAGGATGCTGAGCGTAAGCTTACTGAAGTTTTTGATTTGGGTTTGCATGTGTCTATTATTTGAAAATTGTGGAACCAGTAACATAGTTGATTTCTTCTTTGGAGTTCATACGCTGATATCTCATATCATTCATCTGAAGTGTGTTTGTTCTGTAAGAGTCGTAGAAATCCATAAACTCGATTAAGCTCAGGTTTCTGCTCTTAAAGTTTTTGATAACTTCACTGATCAGCTTGTCAAAGTCTGAATTGAAATTCTTATCGAAGCCATTGTAGAGATTTTCCGTTCTTAAAGCCGATTTATAGCTGTTATTCACTTCATTCTCCAGGGTGGCTTCCTGTTGGTTCAACAAGGTTTTTCCCGCATCAATAGCAATTTTTGCTTTTTTAATTTCTCCCTGGTTTCTGTTAAACAGGGGCAATGGAATGCTTAATCCCAAACCGGTATAATTCATTGGGTAACTTCCCTGTAAATCATAGGTTAAGGAGAACTGTACATCCGGAACTGCCATAGCTCTCTGCAGTTTCAGGTTCTTTTCTGCATAAACGATCCCCGTTTGGGTCAGTTTAAGGTCGGCACGGTTGTTTCGTGCAGAATCCAGCAGGTTGATATATACTGTTTTATCTAATTGGTAGTTTTGTTCTTCTATCGGGTCCATCACCAATACAAGGGCAGCATCAGGTTTGATATTGGTGAGCAATTTAAGGTCGGTCTCCATATCTTCGATGCTGTTCTCCAGGTTATTGTATTCCGTTTGCAGGCTATATACCAGCGATTTGATCCTGATGATATCTTTCGCGGCAATATTACCTGCTTTTAGCTGATCTTCTGAAGCGGATAACAATTTCTGAAGGGAATTAATCTGCTGCTGATACAATTTAGCACTTTGCTGGGCATAATAAGTTTTGTAAAAATTGGATCTCAAATTGTATCTCAGCGTGCGCATCAGGTCAAAATACTGGTACTCTGCCAGTTTTACGCCAGCTTGTGCTACCTGAATATTCTTATTCCTTTTTCCTGCCAGTTTAACCAGCTGAGAAATGGAAGCCTGGTATTCTCCGTTTTGTTTGGAGGTTTCAAAAAATCTTTTAGTATTCTGGTTGTAGAGCTGCGTTTCTGCACTCAATTGTGGGTTATCAAACAGTTTCGCTGTAATGATATCCGCACGCGCCTGGTCAGTTTGATAATTCTGCGCAATTAACTGGTAATTGTTTTGAAGAAAAAGTTTTTCTGCCTGGGGGAGGGTAATCTGGAGGGTGTCAGCAGCAGACTGGGCTGCAACATTTTCTGTGATACCTAGCAGGGCGAAACAGAGGAATAGCTTGTAAATTTTCGGTTTTGGGATAGTCATTTATACATTGTTTTAAGGCAAAACTAATTGGGATCTAATTAAAAATTAATTGAAATCTAACTCAAATCTAATTTGGGAAAATTAAAGCTAAATTAAATGGAAATTAAAAACTAGTTAAAATGAATGAAAATGAACATGGAAGGACGTTCCAGAGCCATTTGGAGAGGATACGGTGATGGTTCCGTCGAAAAGGGAAATGATCTTGTGGGCCATATAAAGGCCCATTCCGTTACCGGCATGTTCAAATTTTCCCGATGAGCTGTAAAAAGGTTTAAATATCTGGTCTACTTTATCTTCAGATATGCCTACACCCTGATCGCTGATATTTAATGTTACTCCCTTATCGGTTAATTCTAAGACGCAGCTCACTTGCTGGTTGTCGGAGAATTTAAAAGCATTGCCAATGATGTTATCCAATGCAATTTGAAGGAGCGTAGGATTGGCTTTTATGATCAGGGCAGAATCGTCGGTAAGCGGCAGGTTTTTCATCTCTACCGTGAGTTTGTTCTTTCCTTTTCTTTCGTTCCATTCAGCCTGCAGCTGCCAGATGAGATCGTCTATACGGATGTCTTCTGCCAGGGAGGAGCTGTACTCCAGGTCGGCCTGGGCAAGGTTCATCAAAGCAGTGATGATGTTACCCAGTTTTTCTGCATCTTCCAGTACAGAATGCAGTGCTTTTTCATAATCTTCGCTTTTGCGCACTTTAGACAGGGCAATTTCTGCACCGATCACCATCCTGGTTACGGGTGTCCTCAGCTCATGTGAAGCATTGGCCACAAATGTTTTCTGGAGGATGAAGGAATGTTCCAGGTGTTCCATCAATTTATTGAAATTCTGGGAGAGGAGGAAGATCTCATCTTTATTAGAACCTTCTTCCACCCGAAAGTGGAGGTTGCTGGATTTGATCATTTTTACCTGATCGATAAATACATTGAGTGGTGATAATATCCTTTTGGCGATAAATCTGCCGGAGAGGAGCAGGCCAAGAAAGATCACTACAAATACTACCGACATTACTTTGAGCAGTTTGAGCAGTCTGCTTTGGGTGCCATAATCTATGGCTGAAGCCAGGATCACAAAAGCGCCCTGGTTGTCTTTATAATAGATACCTACCACTTGCCTGTCGCCTTCAACAAACTGAAGCCTGCCCTGCTGCCTTACCAGATTAATGGTTTCGCTGCCCCAGAACTGCTGGTCGTCGCCAATAAAAGCGGCGCTGTTACGCTCGTTGTAAATGCGGATTACTTCGCCTTTTAATTTCACCAGGTACTCCGCCCTAACTTTATTCAGTGCATCACTTGGAATTTCGTCGGCTTTAAGATAAAGCTTGGCGGTAACCATGGTGCGGTCTGTGAGGCGCTCAAAAAATTCTGATTCCAGTACTTTCTGGAACGTGAAATAGATGACGCACAGCACGCACAGCATGGTCAGGGTGCTGACCAGGGTGAAGTATATCGCCAGGCGATCTTTTATCTTCATTTACTTCATGATATAACCCATGCCAATTTTGGTATGGATCAGTTTTCGTTCAAAACCTTTTTCGATCTTATTCCGGAGAAAGTTTACGTAAACATCAATTACGTTGGTTCCGGTATCAAAACTGATGTCCCATGCATTTTCTGCAATATACTGGCGGGATAAAAGCCTGTTTGGGTTTTTAAGGAACACTTCTAATAAAGTAAATTCTTTGGCTGTCAGTAGGATGTCTTTACCGGCACGTTTAACGGTTTTGCTGTAAGTATCCAGAACAACATCTTCAAAAGTCAATACATTTTTTTGCTGACCGGAAGCGGGCTGATGCCTTCTCATCATGGCCTCGATCCGGGCAAGGAGTTCCTTAAAATGAAAGGGTTTCACCAGGTAATCATCGGCTCCTGAATTTAAGCCCAGCACTTTATCGTCTACCGAACCCAGTGCAGTAAGCATCAGAACAGGAATATCCTTGTTGGTTTCCCTGAGCTGTCGGCATACTTCTATGCCATTCATTCCGGGCATCATCACGTCAAGAATGACCAGGTCAAACTTTTCTTCCTGAAAGGCATATAAAGCCATAATCCCGTCAGGAATAGTGGTTACGGTGTAGTTGTGCTCTTCCAGACCGGCTTTGATCAGGCTGGCTATTTTGACATCATCTTCTGCTAATCCTATCTTAAACATTTCCAGGTTTTGGTTAGTTGAGTCGCAAAGGTAACTATCTATTTCCAAACTCATCCAATTCCGTCTTTACCATCTTTAAACTCTTTAATACCCTGGCCTAAGCCTTTCATCAGTTCAGGGATTTTTTTGCCTCCGAAAAGAAGCAGGACAACAACCAGGATGACCAGTATCTCGGGAGTGCCGAGTGCGCCAAGGATGATCGAATTTAGCATAATTAAAATTATCAGTTGGTTAGAAATGTTTGTGTTACAAAGCTAAATCGGGCTGGTTAAAGACCAATTAAAACCTTATTAAAAACCGATTAAATAACAATGAGAAAAGCTTAATGTGAGTTCTACAGAGTTTTTACCTGGCTCTGCATTCGTGTTAACTGGTTTAAAGTTTATTCATTTAGTGAAAAATTATCAGGAGAATTCATCAGTTTACAACAGCTTAATTTATTGTAACTGAAAGCTTAATGTAAATTTGTTTTTAAAAAGTGTACCTTTGCAAAAATTGTTTGGCTGACAAATTGATTGGAACTGCCATTCAGCCTGTTAGTTATAGCTATTATTGCCCTTTAAATACATTATGAAGAAGATTGCTGATTATAGAAAGTTGTTAGGTGTACAGAAGAACACTGAACTTAAAGAGATGAAAACCATCTATAGAAATTTCATGAAGGAATTTCACCCCGATAAATTTCAGGAAGATGAAGCCAGATTAGCTGCTGAAGCGAAAAGTAAGGAAATCATTGAGGCTTACCATTTCCTGGTAAGTATTGCTCCTGAAACATTAGCTATCTCTATTGAACAATACACCAATACTACTGGTACCTGCGGTATCACTGATTATAACTGGGCAGGCTTAGTGCTGACGGTTCATTTTTCTGACGGCAGTGGTTATGAGTATTTTGAAGTGCCAAGAGCAGTTTATGTAAAACTGGTTAATGCAGATTCTCCAGGTAGATTTGCACGTCGGCATATCTTCACTTCTTTCCCTTACAGGAACATTGTAAAGCTGGAAACAGCCTAAGCAATTCATATATTTTTTATTTTAATAAAGCCTGCATCAGCTTAGTCATAACATTTTATGAGCTTAAGCTGTTGCAGGTTTTTGTTTTTGATAACAGATATACTCCATAAAATTCAATAATATGCCGGATTAACCGTTAGAGGTAAAAGGATGTTAATATGCAACACTTAACTTACGGTGATAAAGTGAATGTTTTGCCCCATCAGGGCGAGACCTTGTTTTATCATGACTTTTTTTCTGCCGCAGCCAGCGATAGTTACCTGGCCCGTTTAAAGGAGGAGACCCCCTGGATACAGGAACCTATAATCATGTTTGGTAAAACCCTAATGCAACCACGCCTGACCGCATTTTATGGTGATCCGGGAATGGAGTACAGTTATTCCGGCATTCAAATGAAAGCGAGGAACTGGACGGATACGCTGCTGCAGATCAAAGAAAAGGTAGAAGCGAAGTGTGATACTGTTTTTAATGTATGCCTGCTGAATTATTACCGCGATGGTAAAGATCATATGGGCTGGCACCGCGATAATGAACGTTCGCTGGGTCAGGTTCCTGTAATTGCTTCGCTGAGTTTTGGCGGAACAAGGATTTTTCAGTTTAGAAGATATGAGGAAAAGATGCCTGTGCTTTCATTGGAGCTGGAGCATGGCAGTTTGGTATTGATGAAGGGCGAAACCCAGCGTTACTGGGAGCACCGTGTTACTAAAACCAGTGTTCAGGTAGCGCCAAGGATCAATTTAACTTTCAGATCAGTAAAAATGACTTAAAAGCCCTTCTTTAGGGTAAGACATTTAAATTATTATCTTTATGGCTCAAATCGAATGTAAACCTTTGTCATTGCGTCATGAAAAGATTATTTAATACGAATTACAGTCACCGCAGTCTGGATATTGCACTGCTGATTTTAAGGATTAGTATTGCGGCATTAATGCTTACGCATGGGAGTGAAAAAATCTATTTGCTCACTGCCGGTGGCGGAGTAACCTTTCCTGATCCGTTGGGGGTAAGTCCTACCGTTTCACTGATGTTGGTGATATTTGCAGAAGTTTTCTGCTCTATGTGTGTTCTGGTTGGTTTTGCCACGCGACTGGCCGTATTACCGCTGATCTTTAATATGCTGATCATTATCTTTGTGGTAATGGGCCATGCAGGGCTGGAGAAACAGGAAGCCGGATTACATTATTTACTGGTTTATGTGGTGTTGTTACTAGCTGGAAGCGGAGCGTTTAGTATAGACCGAATCATCAGCCGAAAGTCTGCACGCAGAAGAAGAGGTTATTAAAAAAACAAAAATGAATCTGCCATGCTCTTAAAGAGCTGAAAATTACTGAAGAGATCATGATAGCTTCATCACCTATAAAAAAATATACACCTAATGAAAAAGATAGTATCGATATGTTTTGCAGCAATCATTTTATGGGGTTGCGGGGTTAACAAACAGGCACAGCAGATCAAAGCGCTGGAAAAGTGCAAATATAAAGTTGTATCGGCCACCAATATTTCTGTGGCAGGTACAGATGTGAAAAAGATAATGAACAACCAGAGTTTCAACCTGGGCAGTTTGCCCGCTCTGGCTTTTGGCTTGCTGAGAAGGGATGTGCCTTTACATGCCACTCTGAATATGGAAGTAACCAATCCTTCCAATAATGACGCTTCGGTAAATCAGTTTGAATATAAGGTTCTGATCAATGATGTGGAACTGGCCAATGGTTTTCTGGATCAGCAGGTGAGCATTGCCCCGGGACAGTCGGTAGTAGTACCTTTGGACGTGAATGCCAATGTTTACCAGTTTATCAATAACGCCAAAGTAATGGCAGAGATTGCAGATTTTCTGCGTGCCGGCAAGAGCGGCGGACCAGAAAAAACAGGGTTGATCACGTTGAAGGTGAGACCAAGTTTTATGCTGGGCGGTGTACTGATCAAGTATCCGGGATTTATCACGATCAACAAAGAAGTAAGCAGTAAAATACTGCTATAGTCAATTTATAGTATTGTTACAACCGATATAGCGCAAGGAGCGGGTATTTTTAATTATTTTAGGCGACTAATTTTGCTGTATGAAGTATCGTTTAACTCTCCTCTCTGGTTTATTTATCGTAGTTCCGTTTTTTCTTCAGGCTCAGGCTACTGTGCAGCTAAATGCTGCAGAGATCAGGCAGGGGCTTGCCAGCCTCAATGTGGCAGGCAGTGTGCTGTATATTGCAGCCCATCCTGATGACGAAAATACCCGTCTGCTGGCTTACCTTTCAAAGGAAAAGAATGTGCGTACAGGTTACCTGTCGCTCACCAGGGGTGATGGCGGACAAAATTTAATCGGTACAGAACAGGCAGAGCTGCTCGGATTGATCCGTACACAAGAGCTGCTTGCAGCCAGACATATTGATGGTGCCGAACAGTTTTTTAGCAGGGCCAATGATTTTGGCTTTTCGAAAACTTCTGCAGAAAGTTTTACCATCTGGGGTAAAGAGCAGATCCTTTCGGATGTAGTTTGGATGATCCGGAAGTTTCAGCCGGATGTAATCATTACCCGTTTTCCCGAAGATGCACGTGCCGGACACGGCCACCACCAGGCATCGGCTATTTTAGCCAGGGAAGCTTTTTATGCCGCCGCAGATCCCAAACGTTTTCCTGAACAGCTGCAATATGTAAAAGTATGGCAGGCGAAACGTATCGTTTGGAATACTTTCAATTTTGAAACTACAAATACTACGTCCGATGATCAGCTGAAGCTGGATGTTGGCGGATATAATCCCTTGCTGGGAGAGAGTTACGGAGAGATTGCCGCATTAAGCCGTTCCAATCATAGAACACAGGGATTTGGAAGTGCAAGACAACGTGGTTCTGTAATCGAATATTTTAGCCCGGTAGGTGGAGAGGCAGCACACAAAGATCTTTTTGAAGGGGTAAATTTAAAACTGGACAGAAATCCTGGTACCGAAAAAGCACAAGCCTTACTGAATAAAATTATTGCAGGTTATGATGCAGCTGATCCCTCGAAATCTGTAGCTGCTTTGCTTCAGTTGAAAGAAGAAGTTAAAAACGTGCCTTTTAAACATGAGAAACTCGATGAGCTGATTCTTGCCTGTGCAGGAATATGGCTGGAAACAACCGCTCCGGAACCTGCGTATGCGTTAAATGATTCTATACCGGTAATGATCAGCGCCATATCGCGCGTGAGCGCTGGCTTTCCGCTAAAGATCACTTTGCAGGAATTACATAGTACTCATATTACGGAACTGCTCCCTGATCAGTTAGTAACAGAGAGCAGAACCATCAGCACCAATTCCATTGGGATTACACAGCCTTACTGGCTGCTGAAAAAACATCCGATAGGCAGTTATATGATTGATTCTCTAAACCATCTGGGTATGCCAGAAGCACCTGCACCACATGCAGGAGTATTCAGGATTAGTTTTGGCAGTCAGTTTATTGATGTAACACGTCCGATAGTTTATAAGCATACAGATGCGGCAAAAGGAGAGCTGTACCAGCCCCTGGTTGTTGCACCTTCGATAACGGCTACGATCGCAGAAAAAGCTTATGTCTTCACCAATAATACACCAAAGAAAATTACCGTTCAGCTACAGAGTTTTAAGAATAATATTGAAGGAACACTGGTTGCAAAGGTTCCTGAAGGATGGAAAGTTAACCCTGAAAGGCTCACCTTCGGGCTTCCCCACAAAGGGCATGAAAGAAATATAGAGTTTACGGTTACACCTGCTGGCGATGTTTCTGGTGGCGATTTATCAATGGAGGTAACCGTTGATGGAGCTACTTATCACCAGGGACTGAAGGTGATAAGTTACGACCATATCCCTACGCAAACCTTGTTTCCTTTTGCAGAAGCAAAGGTAGAAAGGGTAGACCTGAAGTTTGCGGGAATGAATGTAGGTTATATCGCCGGAGCAGGAGACCTGATTCCGGAGTCGCTGATGCAGATTGGCTACCAGGTAACCCGTCTAACGGAAAAGCAGGTAATCAGCGGAGATCTTTCTGGCTTCGATGCGATCATTACTGGTGTAAGGTTATACAATATCAATGACCATATAGCGGCTATGCAGCCAAAACTGATGGCTTATGTAAAAAATGGCGGTACTTTGGTAGAGCAGTACAATGTGAATGCCCCGCTGATCATCAATGATCTTGGGCCTTATCCTTTCCAGCTTACACGCAATGACAGGGTAACGGATGAAAATGCTAAAGTAGATTTCCTTGTTCCTGGTAATCAGGTATTAAATTATCCGAATAAAATTACCAGTAAGGATTTCGACGGCTGGATCCAGGAGCGCGGTTTATATTTCGCCAGCAGCATCGATTCGCATTACGCAGCCGTATTAGGTATGCATGATGTTGGCGAAGAAAACAGCAAGGGTTCTTTGCTGGTAACGGATTATGGTAAAGGTAAATTTGTATATACCTCCCTGTCCTTTTTCAGGGAATTGCCTGCAGGTGTGCCCGGAGCATACCGTTTGTTTGTGAATTTACTGGCTAAAAAACCCGCCAAATAATGGAACCGCAGCAGCCCAACCGCGAATTGCCGCCTTTTGTGAAAAGCTGGAAACAGTTTTACAGGCTGTTAGTGGCATGGCTGGTTTTCCTGATCGTGATCTTTTATCTTTTTACCAAATATTTTGAATGAGTAGTGCAGACTGGGGTGTTTTAATTTTTACGCTGATAGCGATCATTACTTACGGCGTTTATAAAAGTCGCGGTGCCCAGAATATTGAGGGCTACCTGCTGGGTAACCAGTCGCTGCCCTGGTATAGTGTATGTCTTTCTGTGATGGCTACACAGGCCAGTGCGATCACTTTTTTAGCGGCGCCCGGCCTGGCTTATTCTTCCGGAATGAGTTTCGTACAGTTTTATTTCGGCCTCCCGCTGGCCATGATTGTCCTGTGCATCACCTTTGTGCCTATTTTTCACCGCTTAAAAGTATATACTGCTTATGAATACCTGGAACAGCGTTTTGATCTGAATACGCGGGCACTGACTGCCTTTTTATTTTTGATACAAAGGGGCTTGTCTACCGGGATTACTATTTATGCGCCTTCAATTATTTTGTCGACCATTTTAAATATCAATACCACCTATACAACTTTGTGTATTGGCAGTATCGTGGTAGCATATACCGTTTACGGAGGTACCAAAGCCGTTTCTTACACCCAGATGCTGCAGATGAGCATTATTTTTTTAGGGCTGTTTGCAGCAGGGGTAATGGTGGTCCATTTGCTGCCATCAAATATTGGTTTTGTGAAAGCCATCAGCATAGCCGGCAAAATGGGACGTACCAATGCGATAGATTTTAAGTTCGACTGGAAAAATCCTTATACGGTGTGGAGTGGCCTGATTGGCGGTTTCTTTTTACAGTTATCCTATTTTGGAACAGACCAGAGCCAGGTAGGCCGTTATTTAACAGGTTCATCCGTGAGCCAGAGCCGGCTGGGATTGTTGATGAACGGACTGGTTAAGATACCAATGCAGTTCCTGATCCTGCTGATTGGAGTGCTTGTTTTCACGTTTTACCAGTACAACCGGCCGCCTATTTTTTTTAATAGTTTTGAGTTAAATAAGCTGGAAAAAAGCAGTTATAACCCGCAGCTGACAGTTCTGAAAAAGGAGTATGAGCAGGTGTTTACAGCTAAGCAATTAGAGATAAATAAATTAAACAATGCTTTAGAAGCAAAGGATAAACAGGGTATTGATCAGCAGCGGACAGCTTTGCAGCAGGCAGATGAACATACCAAAGCTATCCGTACCAAGGTGACCGATCTGATGCAGCAAAATGATAAGGGTGCCGATATCAATGATAACAATTATATTTTTCTGAGTTTCGTTACCCGGTATCTGCCAAAGGGACTGATCGGGTTGCTGGTAGCCATTATCTTTTTAGCTTCGATGGGCTCAACGGCAAGCGCCTTGAATTCTCTGGCTTCTACCAGTGTGATTGATATTTATAAGCGCCTGATCAATAAGGAGGCGAGTGATGAAAAGTATTTGAAAGCCTCTCGCTGGTCTACCGTCATCTGGGGTACTGTCTGCATTGTAATGGCTTTATATGCCAGTAAAATTGGAAACTTGCTCGAAGCAGTGAACATCCTGGGTTCTTATATTTATGGAACTATCCTTGGGGTGTTTCTGGTGGCGTTTTATATTAAACAAATAGAGGGGAAGGCGGTGTTTTACGCTGCGCTCCTTACTGAGATCATTGTTTGTATCTGCGGATACCAAAAGGTGGTTGCTTATTTATGGCTTAACCTGATCGGATGTGTGCTTGTAGTAGGCATAGCGCTATTACTGCAGCAATTTTTTAGGAAGAAGGCCCTCAAGCCTGCCATTCAATAAGTGGTTTCTGTGCTCAGATCAAACCTTTTAACCAGATAAGTGTTAATTGATTGACTTATCAGTAAACAAATTTGGAGTAATGTGCCTTTGCGTGCATTATGAAGATTATTCACACTTAAGCTAATCATTATGAAAAAGTTAAATTTATTCTTCGGATTACTAATCGTAGCGGCTTCTTTTCAGGCCTGTCATAGCCCGGAAGCACGTGGTGCTAAAGATGATTCTTTAGCCAAAGATTCTACTAAAACAGATAGTACTGCCAGCAAGACAGATACCACTGCCGGTAAAACAGACACTACTAAAACTATGGGTACTAAACCTGATAGTACTGCCAGTCCAAAGAAATAGGATAGCCTAATCAATTTTTTGATGAAGCTGTTCTTCATGAGGGGGTATGTAAACTGTAATAGTTAGCATACCCTTTTTTGTGATTGATTCTATGCAGGCCTTCGCCTCTTGAAGTAGCAATTTGCGGCTTCAAGTAAGAATCGTAAAATAATTTATTCAATTTCCAGTTTTTTCATAATTCTTTAAAATATTAGGCGCCCTTTCTTTTAAAACCTATTGCTGTACGTGGTTTTTCCTGCTCTTCCATAAATTTGTTTAAATAGGTAAATAGAACTTCGATCTTCTGATCTTGTTTTCCAAGTCTTTTTTCAACCTGCTCTACCAATAAGGATACATCTTTATGCAGTAATAGGGTTTCCCTCAATTTTATAAAGACTTCTATAATCCTAATACTAATCTGAATTGCTTTTTCATTTTTCAATATATTGGAGAGCATGAGTACACCATGTTCTGTTTATGTAAGCTAAAAGATTATGTAAACTCTTTTCAAGAAGTGGCCTTATTGGCCATTTATGCTTGTGTTTTTTACATAACGAGTTTACATAATATTCTCCGTTTTAATGCTAGTGGGTAATGTCGCCCCGTTAACTAATATGGAGAATTATCATGTTTAAACGATTTAGAAATTACGATCAGCTTGTCGCAGCTGCAATGGTCAAATTCATCGCTCTATCTTACAGTCCCACTTCCGTTAAGAAGTATTGTGAAGTATGGCGTCAGGTTGGCATTTATATGTCAACAAACGGCATACAAGTTTATACTGCTACAGTGGGCTTGCAGTTCATATCCGAACATGTGGGGTATGAGGATCAAAGTAAACTTCCAAGAGGTAAAAGAGATCTGATTCGCGGAATAAATGCTTTATCAGACTTTGCCGAAACAGGAGAAATCAGGAAAAGCAAGAGCAGGACATATCCAATATCTCTTGAAGGTCCTATCGGAACGGTTATGACTACCTATATTCTTTACAGGAAAAAACTGTTTTCCTTAGCAAAGGATACGGTCCAGACTTATTATTCCTACTTATCCGTTTTTCTGGCATTCCTTAACACTCGGGAAATTATATCATTCGCTTTGTTCAACAAGGGCCTTATTCTGGACTTCATGAACAGTTTGGGTGAATATTCGCCGACAACCAGGCACCTAATTCTTTTGAAAATGAGCCAATTTGTAAGCTATCTGTATGACCAGCAAATATTGACAGCCGATCTCTCCAGAATTGCAAAAGATAAGTTCGTGTATCAACCTAAACTGCCTTCTTTTTATTCTGCCGAAGAGGTCAATCAGATTGTAGCAAGTATAGATCGTGCAAACCCATGCGGCAAACGCGATTATGCAATGTTGCTGCTCGTTTCAAGGTTAGGACTGAGAAGTTCGGATGTTGTTAACCTGAAGTTTGACAACATACTTTGGGAAAGACAACTGATATCTATTAACCAGACCAAGACGAAACAGTTACTTGAACTGCCTTTGTTTGCCGAAGTTGGGAATGCCATTGTTGACTACCTTAAATCCGGCCGACCGAAATCTGACCTTCCATTTATATTTCTGCGTTTACTGGCGCCTTTTGATAGCCTAGATTCTGGAGCTTTAAATGGAATGATAAAGAAGTACATGAACCGCTCAGGTATTAACTATGATGAGCGGCAGCATGGTCCTCATTCACTGCGGCATAGCCTGGCAACCAGTCTGCTGAAAAATGAGACCTCCCTGCCCGTTATCTCTGGAATACTCGGGCATAAACGCACGGAAAGTACCATGAATTACCTCCGGGTAGATATCACTTCCTTAAAAAAGTGCGCACTTGAAGTTCCACCGGTTGTTGGGAACTGTACAGTGGAAGGAAAGGAGGATACGCTATGAAAATGCAGGGTATCTATACGCCTTATATTGAACAGTACCTGGAGTTCAAACGTAACCTGGGCTTTAAGCTAAGGGATGTAGAATATATATTCGGACAGTTCGATAAGCTAACTACTATACGTAATGAAAAAACGCCAGGCATTACAAAAGAGTTGTCAGATGCCTGGTGCGAAAAACGTCCTAATGAATCTTCAGGAACCAGACATGTCAGAATCTCGATAGTAGCTGTCTTTGCCAGGTTCTTATGCGACAGAGATATCACTTGTTATATTCCTGAAATTCCGGTGAGAAGCAAATACTTTACTCCGTACATCTTTACAAAAGAACAGATTCTACAGATCATTGCCGCTAGTGATGGATACATCCCTACTAAAATAACCGGTACGGGAGCTCATGAAATGATCCCGGCATTATTCCGCTTACTTTACGGAACCGGGGTGCGTCTTGGTGAAGCACTTGCTCTGGCCGATAAGGACGTAAATACAGCTGAGAAACATGTTATAATCAGGGCAAGTAAAAATGGAATGGAACGTATAGTTCCCGTCTCTGGCTCACTGGCTGAAGTTTGCGATCGATATAGAAAGACAAGAAAAGGCAGCCAGATAAGCTCAGGACTCTTCTTTACAAAGGATGACGGTAGTCCTTGTGGCCAGCATACTGTATATACGTTTTTTCGGGATGCCCTATGGAAAATAGGAATACCTCACCGGGGCAGAGGGCTAGGGCCACGTGTGCATGACCTGAGG
>NZ_LMUP01000004.1:523362-524045 GCF_009765875.1 Pedobacter sp. L105 | reverse complement strand
ATCCCTACTAAAATAACCGGTACGGGAGCTCATGAAATGATCCCGGCATTATTCCGCTTACTTTACGGAACCGGGGTGCGTCTTGGCGAAGCACTTGCTCTGGCCGATAAGGACGTAAATACAGCTGAGAAACATGTTATAATCAGGGAAAGTAAAAATGGAATGGAACGTATGGTTCCCGTCTCTGGCTCACTGGCTGAAGTTTGCGATCAATATAGAAAGACAAGAAAAGGCAACCAGATAGGCTCAGGACTCTTCTTTACAAAGGATGACGGTAGTCCTTGTGGCCAGCATACAGTATATACGTTTTTTCGGGATGCCCTATGGAAAATAGGAATACCTCACCGGGGCAGAGGGCTCGGGCCACGTGTGCATGACCTGAGACATACCTTTGCCTGTCATGCCTTAGCCGCAATGGCAGCTTCAGGAGCAGACCTCTATCATGCATTGCCAATTCTGTCTACCTATTTGGGCCACCGCACCCTGGAATCAACGGATAAATATGTTAGGCTAACCGCAGAAATGTACCCCGATCTCTTAAAAAAAGAGAATGATATCAGTGCAGATGTTTTTCCTGAAATAAATGAGGAGGATAAGTTATGAAACCAACCGACTTCTCGAAAAGCCTTACTGACTTTCTTGGGCTTTATCTGCCTGGAGAAAAAGGGGTGAGCCCTAATACC
>NZ_LMUP01000004.1:0-523352 GCF_009765875.1 Pedobacter sp. L105 | reverse complement strand
GCTAACCGCAGAAATGTACCCCGATCTCTTAAAAAAAGAGAATGATATCAGTGCAGATGTTTTTCCTGAAATAAATGAGGAGGATAGATTATGAAACCAACCGACTTCTCGAAAAGCCTTACCGACTTTCTTGGGCTTTATCTGCCTGGAGAAAAAGGGGTGAGCCCTAATACAATAGCTGCTTATAAAGATACTTTTATCCTGTTCCTTGGTTTCATAAACACCAAGTATAGCATAGATGCTGGTAAACTTACCCTTCAGTCAATCAATCAGCAATGTGTTATCACATTCCTGGACTGGTTGGAAAGTGAACGGAGATGCAGTGTATCTACGCGCAATGCCCGTATGGCAGCCCTGCACTCCTTCTTTCGTTATCTGCAGTACCGGCATCCTGTGCAAATGCATGAATGGCAGCGGATATTGTCGATTCCATTCAAAAAAACCGGAAAGCCTACCATAAGTTACATCTGTATTGAAGGCATTAAGCTATTACTGACACAACCTGATCAACAGTCAGCAAAAGGACAAAGAGACCTGGCTTTGTTGTCGCTAATGTACGACAGTGCTGCACGGGTACAGGAAATGATTGATCTGGTGCCATCTTCAATTGGCTTTAATAAACCCTATACGATCAAGCTTTTTGGTAAAGGAAGCAAAGGACGTATTGTGCCACTTATGGAAAATCAGGTCTCACTGCTTAAAAACTATATGACCCATAATAGGTTATTGGAACCTTATGCAGCTATGCACCCATTATTCAGCAACGGACGCCATGAAAAACTGACACGTATGGGCATAACCCTGATACTAAAAAAGTATGTTAAAAAAGCCGTGACCATAGATCCATCCTTATTCCCTAAAACAGTTACGCCACATATAATACGCCATTCAAAAGCGATGCATCTGCTTCAGGCCGGGGTAAATATCGTTTACATACGAGACTTTTTGGGCCATACCTCTGTATCAACCACGGAAATATACGCCCGGGCTGACTCAAGAATGAAGCGTGAAGCACTAGAAAGGGCATACGTGGATGTTAACCAGAAATCAGCTGAAGATGCTGCTTGGTTGAAAAATGCAGAACTACTGGAATGGTTAAAAGGGCTTAAGTGAAATAATACAAGAATTATGTAAAGTATTCCTGGTAAACTAAGCTAAAAATCAATAACTTATCGCTGTATCCAGGCAGTACTTTACATAATCTTTTAGCTTACATAAACAGAGCAGGGGGTTACCATGTTATCCTGTATATTAAATAGTGAAAGGGCTATACATGTCAACATCCAGATCATTCGTATTTATGCCAGTATCCGCGAAATGCTTATGGCAAATAAAGATGTATTTATCAAGGTAGAGCAGGTTGAAAAACAGCTCATGAAACATGACCAGAAAATAGAATTACTGTTCACTTATCTAAGTAAATTCATTGAAAAAGAAGAGCAGCCAAGAACAGAGATAGGTTTTAAGCGAAAAGGTATGTAATAGATAAAATTCTTAGAATAACTCCATATTGAACTGAGCGGCAATATGTTTTTTAAGCACCTCTTTCACTTCAGCCATATTCACTTCATACCCTAACTCGCGCTGCATAGAAGTCACATCCTTATCATCTATTCCGCAGGGAACTATATTTTTAAAATAATCAAGATTTGAATTGACATTCAAAGCAAAGCCATGCATGGTTACCCAGCGGCTGCAGCGAACGCCCATCGCACAGATCTTCCTGGCTTTTTCGTTATCGGCATCCAGCCATACGCCCGTATAACCGGGATATCTTCCCGAAGGAATACCATAATCCTGCAAAGTAAGGATCACCGCCTCTTCGAGTGTGCGGAGATATAAATGAATATCTGTAAAAAAATTATCAAGGTCAAGGATCGGATAGCCTACCAGCTGACCGGGGCCATGATAAGTAATATCGCCACCCCTGTTGATTTTATAATAAGTAGCGTGTTTTTCTTCCAATCCCTTTTCATCCAGCAGCAGGTTTTCCGGATGGCCGCTTTTACCCAGTGTATAGACATGTGGATGTTCGCAAAACACGAGGAAATTTGGAGTTTCTTCAGCCGTTCCGTTGTTACGGTTACTGGTTTTAATGGCAACTGTTTCGTTTAAAACCAGTTCCTGACGCTCCCATGCCTCCTGGTAATCTACCAGTCCCCAATCCACAAATTTTACCTTTTTATTCATCACCTTAAAATTAACCTACTACATAACCCAGCATATATCCGGGTATCGTATTAAAATAACATACGCTCAGCATCCTTCTGCCCTCGGGTAAATCAACGATTACCGTAAGCTCGCCTGTATCCCTGAGTTCAAACGGCTGTATATGGATATGTTTCCTGAACTCCAGTCCTTTCTTTCCATACCATTTATAAACGGCCTCTTTCACACACCAGCAAACGTACAACCCCTGAATATTATCTTTTACATTAGATTGCGCCAGTTCGGGCGGCGACAGGAATTTCTGCTGGATACGGTGGATTTTAGTTTTAACCTGTTCAATATCCACGCCAACACTTCTGGTTTTCCCAATCATGACGGCAGCATAATCATAAGAATGGCTCAGCGAGATACTATAGGTAGAATTTGCCAGGTAAGGTTTTCCATGTTCATCCATACGGCAATCGATATAATCGGACGTATTGAGCGTTTTACGCAGCAGCAGTCTTGTACTTAACCAGTGCAGCAAACGTTTCTCATTGTTCAATGAAGCCAGGAAATCCAGCTCATGCTGCTTTAGCTGCAGGCCGGAGAGAAGCTCCTCTTCCCCCTCTTCAATTTTCCATACTGCCAGTACAGTCTGGTCGTCAATATCTTTATTATAGATTACAGGCATCCCTATTTAAAAAATCAATGTAAAAGTATCTTAAATTAATCATAATTTCGCCCAAAGACTTAACAAATGATACTTTCCGACAAACGCATTCTAGAAGAGATTGAAAAGGGTACAATCATCATTGAACCCTATAAACCAGAATGTTTAGGCACAAATTCCTACGATGTCCATCTGGGTAAATACCTGGCTACGTATACCGACAGGGTGCTGGATGCCAAAGCGCATAATAAAATTCAACATTTTGAGATCCCAAAAGATGGTTTTGTATTACAACCGGGTACTTTATATTTAGGCGTAACGCTGGAATATACAGAAACCCATGCACATGTTCCTTTCCTGGAAGGAAAATCAAGCACCGGCCGTTTGGGGATTGACATTCATGCCACGGCAGGAAAAGGCGATGTAGGCTTCTGCAATACCTGGACACTGGAAATATCCTGCGCCCAACCGGTGAAAATATATGCCGGTATGCCTATCGGCCAGCTGATCTATTTCGCTGTAGAAGGAGACGTAGCAACGCTTTATAATGCTAAAGATGACGCTAAATACAGCAATAAAACGACTAAACCTGTAGAAAGCATGATGTGGAAGAATAATTTTTAATATTCAATTAATTATTTTTGCATTTAAGCCTCAATGTTCTTACATTGAGGCTTTATTTTTTAACTGCAAATGAGAGCCAAATATCTGATCCCCTTTTTTCTTCTGGCGGCATGTACCTTTATTTTTGCCTTCCGTCTGGTAGACGATCCTTTTGAAATTCTTTTAAAAAAACTGGCCGCTTACAATGAGTCCCATCCGCAGGAAAAAATATATCTCCATTTAGACAAACCTTATTATGCCATAGGCGATAATATCTGGTTTAAGGCCTATGTAACAGATACGCGGACCAAGCAGCCCTCTAACATCAGTCATGCTTTATATGTAGAGCTGATCAATGAGAATGATTCCCTGGCTAAACAAATCAAACTACCATTGGTTGGAGGCATCAGCTGGGGCGACTTTAAATTACCCGATACCCTGCAGGAAGGGAATTACAGGATCAGGGCTTATACCCAATGGATGAGAAATAACGGTCCGGATTTCTTTTACGATAAAACGATCAAGATCGGCAATTCCTGGGCAAACCGGGTATTTACCACTACTACCTATTCTTTAAGCAAAAAGAATAATACCGAAACCGTTAACGCGGCTATTAAATTTACAGACAAACAGGGGCTTCCTTATGGAGGACAAAAAGTAACTTACGCCATCATCCTTCAGGATAAAGTGACCGATCATGGCAGAGGACAGACCAATGCACAGGGTGAGCTGACTTTCTCTTTCCCCAACAGCCAGCCCGGACAGCCGTTATCGGGCAAAATAACAGCAGCCATCACTTTGGCAGATAAACAGCAGGTAGTTAAAACTATTCCTTTGAAAGCTGCCGGCAATATGCTTTCCGTTCAACTATTTCCTGAAAGCGGAAACCTGGTGGAAAACCTGCCCTCAAAAGTTGGGATCAAAGCAGTCAACACATCCGGCCTCGGCGAAGAAGTGAGTGGTACCGTTACAGACAGCGAGGGCACTGAACTGAGCAGTTTTACCACCGATCATTTGGGGATGGGCAGTTTAATGATGAACCCGGAACCTGGAAAAACCTATACCGTTAAAGTAAAACTAAAAGATGGCACAGTACAGCAGGTACCTGTACCAAAAGCATTAACAGCAGGTTATACCTTTATGCTAAACAATACTGACACTACAAAAATAAGCGCCAGGATAATGATCAGTGAAAAACTGCTTGGTGAAGGAGAGATCAAATTGGTGATTACACAGAACAATACCGTGTATGCGGTGCTGAAAACAAAATCTACCAAACAGGTGACCACTTTTTCTGTGGCTAAAAAAGAACTCCCTTCAGGAATTCTTCATTTTACATTGTTCAATACAGAAAACCTGCCAGTGGCAGAAAGATTGGTTTTCGTGGAGAACCCTGCTGACCAGATTGAGACAGGCTTCTCCAATTTAAAAGCGGTTTATGGCAAAAGAGAAAACGTATCCCTTGATCTTTTAGCAAAAGACAATCATCAGCCCACACAGGGAAGCTTTTCCGTAGCCGTTACCAATATGTCTATCGTAACACCTGACGAGAATAATGAAAGTAATATCTTTAGTACTTTACTCCTTACCTCCGACCTGAAAGGATATATTGAAAAGCCGAATTATTACTTTCTTCCTGCCAACAAACAGCGCTTAGAAGATCTGGATAACCTGATGTTAACACAGGGCTGGACCCGATTCTTATGGAAAGAGCTGGATGGCGACCTAAGTAAATCTCCTGTTTACCCCGCTGAAAAAGAAATGAAAGTAAGCGGAACCATCACTTCCTTCGGCGGCAAACCTATAGCCAAGGGCAAGGTTTCTTTATTTTCCAGCTCACATGGATTGTTTATGGTAGATACCCTGACGGATGATAATGGACACTTTAGTTTTAACAATCTCTCTTTTGGCGACAGCATCAAGTTTGTTGTCCAGGCACGAAATGTGAAAAACAAGAAAAACGTGGAGATCAAACTGGATATTATCCCGGGACAGGTGATCACAAAAAACAAAAACACGGGAGATATAGAGGTCAATGTAAATGAAGCCATTCAAAGTTATATCCATCAGACCGAAGGTTATTTTAACCAGCTGACAAGCCGCGGTCTGCTACAGCATAGTCATCAGCTCAAAGAGGTAAATATTACAGAGAAGAAAAAGAAACAAGATTATTCTTCTAATATGAACGGGCCGGGAAGTGCAGATGCTGTAATCACAGCTAAAGATTTAAACAGCGGACCCGACTTCGAAAATAATCTGCAGGGTAGGGTTGCAGGATTGATGCTCAACAATGGCCGCGCTTCTCTTTCACGATATGGAGGAAGAAGAACAATGGAAGTTATACTCGACGGCGTACCAATGGCAGATCCCGATCAACGCTTGCCTGGTCCGCTGAAAGATATTAATACCGCTGATGTAGAGACTGTGGAAATATTGAAAAGTACAGCATATACTGCTATTTATGGTTCACAGGGTGGCGCTGGTGTAATAATCATCACCACAAAAAGAGGAGGAGACACCAGTTATTCCAAAGATGCGCCTGGAATTATCAGTTATAGACCTAAAGGTTATTATGCGATCAGGCAATTCTATTCGCCTCAATATACACCAGAGAACAAAGACCAGGGCACAGACCAGAGGTCTACAGTTTACTGGAACCCGCATATTTCTACGGCAGCAGACGGTACGGCGAAGTTCAATTTTTACAATACCGACCAGACAGGAACTTACAGAATTGTAATAGAGGGTATAAATAATGAAGGCCATCTGGCCAGAAATGTATATACTTACGAAGTAAAATAACCCATATGAATACCATCAACGTAACGATAAAAGACCGTCTGGCATTGATTACCCTTAACCGTGGCAAGTCTAATGCGCTGAACAGGGAAATGATCACTGAAATCACGGATATGCTATATAACATAGAAAACGATGCCAACATCGGTGGCGTGATCATCACCGGCAGGGAAAATTTCTTTTCTGCGGGATTGGACCTGATAGAACTTTACCGCTATAATGAGGAAGAGATCAAATCGTTCTGGCACCTCTTCCTGAATTTTACAGCGAAGATCACTGCTTTCAAAAAACCATTGGTTGCGGCCATTAACGGGCATTCCCCCGCCGGAGGATGTGTAATTGCCCTGGCCTGCGATGCACGCGTAATGTCCGAAGGAAAATATATTATCGGATTAAATGAAGTTCCGGTGGGGATCATCGTGACGGACAGTATTTTCCACTTATATGCCTTCTGGCTGGGCAAAGCCAATGCCAGCCGCAGTTTGCTGGAAGGAAAATTATTCAGTCCGGAAGAAGCTTTACAAATAGGTTTGGTGGATGAACTGGTTAACCCGGCAAGCATCATGACCGTTGCAGAACGCAGGATCAGGAAATATATGGCATTGGAGCCCAACACCTGGCAGCAGAGTAAACTGAACATCAGGAAAGAACTGATTGCGGCTACCTCGGTTGATCAGGAAGAAACTTTAAAAGCCGTACTTACCCAATGGTGGGCACCTTCTACCAGGAACCTGCTGAAAATGATTATTGATAACCTTCAAAAGAAATAAACATGTATAATCAACCCATGTTAAGAGACGATGCACTGCAGGGCAAAACCATTGTGGTGACAGGTGGCGGCACAGGTTTGGGCAAAGCTATGGGCACCTATTTTTTAAAGTTGGGTGCCAATCTGGTGATCACCAGCCGCAAGGCGGATGTATTGGAGAAAACTGCGGCGGAGATGGAAAAAGAGACCGGCGGAAAAGTACTTGCCCTGAGCTGCGACGTGCGCGACTATGCACAGGTAGAACATGTACTGGCAGAAACGATCAAGACCTTCGGACAGGTAGACTGCCTGCTGAACAATGCCGCCGGGAATTTCATTTCACCTACAGAACGTTTATCGGCCAATGCCTTTTCTACGATCATAGATATCGTTTTAAAAGGATCGGTAAACTGCAGCCTGGCATTCGGCAAACACTGGATCAAAGAAAAGCAGGCGGGTAATATTTTAAATATCGTTACCACCTATGCTTTTACGGGTTCGGCCTATGTTGTTCCTTCAGCCTGTGCGAAAGGCGGTGTGCTGGCCATGACACGTTCCCTGGCAGCAGAATGGGGGAAATATGGTATCCGCACCAATGCCATTGCACCAGGGCCTTTCCCTACAAAAGGCGCATGGGACCGATTACTTCCCGGCGATCTGGCAGAAAAGTTTGACTTCAAAAAAAGGGTGCCGCTCAAACGTATCGGTGAACACCAGGAACTCGCTAATCTGGCTGCATTTTTAGTCAGTGATTTCTCCAGTTACATTAACGGAGAGATAATTACGATTGATGGTGGGGAATGGTTACAGGGAGCAGGACAATTTAACGGCCTGGAAGCAATACCTGATGAGCTATGGGACAGCTTTGAACAAATGACCAGGTCGGCCAAAGGTAGCTAAACCGTTACCTCTGAAGCAAAAAATTTTTTAAAGCATTTTATTTTTGAAATTAGCTTATTTTTGTATCATGTCAACAGAAACAAAAGAAGAAACATTTACACTGGAAGAGATTTTAACGTCCCTTAAGACCTCTCATCGTTTGATTTTATGGAACGATGAGATCAATACCTTTGAACATGTGATTCACTGTATGACCAAATACCTGGATTATACAGAAACTCAGGCAGAAAAGATTGCCTGGGAAGTGCATAATAAAGGAAAATGCGCTGTACTGGAAGGGTCGTTTACAGAAATGGAAGTTTACCGCAAGATCCTTCAGCAGGAAGGCCTGACTGTAACGGTAGATTAAGACTGCTCCAGGTTTTCTACCAGTGCCGTTAGTTCCAGCTGTGTGGTATGTGTTCTGTCACGGGCATACCATAGGTGTAGCTTTTCCGACCATACATCATGTTCAGGGGTTGTTATCCGCCAGCCTTGCAGCAATTGCTGTAATATTGCCGGTCGTGGTCCCCATTTGCAGATCACTTCACCTTCAGTATCCATCACCAGCAATACCGGGATAGCCCTTCCTCCATTAGTGAGGTATTGATCCATCAAAGAAAGATGTTCATCCCTCAATATAAATCTTAAATCAAACTTTTTTGGCTCAATTTCAGCCATCTTTTTGAACAAAGGAACAATTTGTGCCGCATCTCCGCACCATCCTTCGGAAATTACCAGTAAAAGGTAGTTTTTTCTCAATTTTTGAATAGCTTCAACCAGCACTTCACTGAGTACAACAGACTTCTCTATTCTGTTCATCCTCTGCACATTCAGACTCGTATATTGTAGCATAGAGTCGCTATGATCAGTACCTGTGGTTTTGCCCTCTTTTAGCAGAAAGTCTATTAAATCTCTGTAATTTGCATAACTTAGCGCTTCATTCACAAAAATATTACTGTAATTGGCCATAATTCCGTTGTAATAAAATGGTTACCCCTCTGTTTTTAAATTTTATGGCCGTTACTTTGCACCCGTCAACTAGAAAACTAAAACGATAAACGCTACATGAAGAATTCAATTTATAAATTTATATTTATAACGCTCACATTTTGTACACTAGTCACGGGAAGCACAGTACACGCACAAACTCCAGGAACAGGCGCCGCCAGTGGAGCAAGTGTTACCCCAGGTACTGGTAAAATTACAGGAAAAGCCTTAGACGCCCAAACAAATGAAACGATTCCTTTTGCATCTATACTCATTATAGACAGAAAAACTAAAACAACAGTAAAAACTGGTCAGACAGACGTTAACGGAAACCTGGTTATTGGAGGCATTCCTGACGGCGTATTTTCCATCAAAATTAGTTATGTAGGTTATCAGAGTTTATCCAGAGATTCTATCTCAATCTCTAAAACACATCAGCTGATTAACCTGGGCACCATTAAAATGAAAGCTTCAAAAGGAAATGCCTTAAATGAAGTTAATGTTACTGCCAAAAAAGCACCTATCCAGCTGGGTATCGACAAAAAAACATTTGCTGTAGACCAGAGTTTGGTGAGTCAGGGCGGAGATGCCTCAGATCTGTTATCTAACGTACCATCTGTATCGATTGATCAGGATGGTAACGTAAGTTTAAGAGGATCTACCGGGGTTAAAGTATTGATCGACGGGAAACCTTCGCTGATCGCAGGTGGCGATATCGCTTCTATCCTGGCATCCATTCCTGCAAGTTCTATTGAAAGTGTGGAAGTGATCACTAATCCTTCTTCAAAATATGATTCTGAAGGAGATTCAGGGATTATCAATATCATCCTAAAGAAAAACTCTATCAGAGGTTTCAACGGTAACGTATCGGGATCTGCTGGTAACAGGGATAATTACAATGCAACGGCAGCATTGAGCTACCAGAATAATAATGTCAACGTGTACGGAAATTACAGCTACCGCTACGGAAGACGTGTGGGCGGAGGTTTCAACAATATTACTTATCTCAACCCTATCAACGATCTGGCTTACGCAGATCAGCTGACTAACTCTATCAGCATCGATAAAACACATAATTTTAAATTTGGTATTGATTATACCCTGGATAAAAAAGATGTCATCAGTCTTTCAGCAGGTTTCAACATCAGGGATAACGAAAGAAATGACCAGCTGAACATCAATGAATATGCTCCGGGAAGAGTTCCTCTGGAGTTCGATGACAGAACAAATGATAACAATGGAAGCGGTAACAGTCACGACTTTAACCTGGACTACAGCCATAAATTTAAAAAAGACCAGGAGCTGACCTTTAATTTTGGTTACTCCGGAGGAACAAACAATAACTTCCAACAGTACAATACCAATATCGCCAGCTTAAATGGTGTTCCTTACAATGATGCTGACCCATTAATGCAAACCAATGCAAATGATGGAACCAATACCAATTATAACATTCAGGCAGATTACAATATGCCCCTGGGTAAATTAGGTAAACTGGAAACAGGATACCGCAGTCAGATCAGGTTGTCAAACAGCAATATCGTTGCAGAAACTTTTGACAACCCATCAGGAGCTTATGTTCAGGATTATCAGTTGTCAAACAGGTTTAAAAGTAACGACCAGGTACATGCACTTTATGTCAATTACTCTAATCAGATTAAAAACTTTGGTTACCAGATTGGATTCAGAGGTGAAGATGCAAAGCTGAACACAACTTCTACAGCCTTTGATCAAAATGGTGTAGGAACACCTGAACCAGGACGTGTAGCCTATAACAGACTTTATCCAAGTATCTTCCTGACACAGAAATTTACGGGCGACCAGTCTTTACAATTAAGCTATACCAGAAGGGTAAACAGACCGAGACCATGGGATACCAATCCATATACCGATATTTCAGATCCTTTAACCTGGCGCAGGGGTAATCCAAACCTGCTTCCTGAAGATGTACACTCTTATGAATTAAGTTACAGCAGGTTCTGGCCTAAAGTAACGCTGATTGCATCTGCCTACATCCGTCAGACCAATGACCTGATCCAGAGAATACGCTCTACACCTGATAGTGCTGGTATAATCATTATTGTACCGGAAAACTTAGGTAAAAGCACCAACAGCGGATTCGAATTAATTGCTAAAGTAGATCTACTGAAAGCATGGAACTTTACAGCAAACGTAAACGGTTATCATAGCAGTATTGGTGCTATTGATGCAGGTACTGTTGAAGGTGTTAATTTCGAAGCGCTTGAGGCCGTTTCGGGTTATAGCTGGAATGCCAATTTAACGAATAACTTTACCCTGTCACGTAGCGTCACCCTGCAGTTGAGAGGCGATTACCAATCTTCTCAGGTACAATCACAAGGTACACAGAAAGCCAGATATGGTGTAGACGGAGGAGCGAAATACGACTTCCCGGGTAAAAAAGCATCCCTGAGCTTTAACGTAAGGGATATCTTTAATACCAGGAAATTTGGAGCAACGATACAGGATAGCAATTCCATCACAGACTTCCAGCGTTACCAGAAAGGCCCAATGGGTACCATTACCTTTGCTTATCGCTTTGGAAACACAAGTTTCACCAAGAAACCTAAAAAACAAGAAAAACAGGATGATCAAAAACCTGATGAAGGTTCATTCTAATCTGATATCAAAAGACAAACAACGGCTGCCCCTAAAGGCGGCCGTTCTTGTTTAACAATTGTTTTTTAATCAGCGCCTTTTTTTCCGGATCAGGAATTTCGTATCTTGCCGCATGGAAGAAATCAATCCCTGGACTATTGTTGACAGCCGGAAAATTTATGAAAACAACTGGATTGGCCTTACAGAACATCAGGTAATCAATCCTTCAGGTGGAAAAGGGATTTACGGAGAAGTTCATTTCAGGAATCATGCAATTGGTATTCTGCCACTGGATGAAGAAATGAATACCTGGCTGGTAGGACAGTACCGCTTCCCGCTAAAGGCATATAGCTGGGAAATCCCTGAAGGAGGTGGCCCGTTAGGACTGGAGCCTTTAGACAGCGCTAAAAGGGAGCTGCTGGAAGAAACAGGACTAACAGCCACAGACTGGA
Source organism: Pedobacter sp. L105 (assembly GCF_009765875.1). Taxonomy (GTDB): domain Bacteria; phylum Bacteroidota; class Bacteroidia; order Sphingobacteriales; family Sphingobacteriaceae; genus Pedobacter. The sequence continues at coordinate 511,444 of NZ_LMUP01000004.1, read as the reverse complement.
AGGAGCTTTTACAAATGCACTTATCAAATTCTGTGAGTGATGAGTTGGCTACCGTTTACATTGCCCGCGGCTTAACCATGGGAACTGCAGAACCGGAAGAAACTGAAGAGCTCGTATTACGTAAATTACCTTTTGAAGAGGCTTACCAAATGGCCATGGACGGAAGGATCACTGACAGTGTGAGTGTAGCTGCACTGCTGAAAGCAAAAATTCTATTACTGGAAGGCCGATTATAAAAACCCTATGAATAAATTTTTGGGATATATCTTTACTCCCGTATTTTACTTTTTCTTTTTACTGACATTGGTGGTATTTCAACCCATTCAATGGATCTGTTATCGCTTGTTTGGCTACAAAGCACATAAGGTATCCGTAGATTACCTGAACTTCTTTCTCACCTATTCCCATATATTTTTAGGATCATCAACTACTTTTATCAATGAGCAGCACCTGCCCGCTGGTCAGCCTATCATATTTATTGCCAATCACCAGAGCATGTATGACATTCCCGGGATGATCTGGTTCCTGAAAAAACACCATGTAAAATTCATTTCCAAAATTGAACTCACAAAAGGCATTCCTTCCATCTCCTTTAACCTGAAATATGGCGGCGGCGCCAATATTAACCGTAAAGACAGTAAACAGGCCGTATCTGAAATCATTAAACTAGGCCGCAGGATGAAAGAAAATAACTGGTCGGCTTTAATCTTTGCAGAAGGTACCCGGGCCAAAGACGGGCAAATAAAGCCCTTTCAGGTAGGCGGCATTGCAACATTACTAAAGGTAGTGCCCAATGCCCTCATCGTACCTATAGCCATAGAAAACTCGTGGAAAACTGTACGTTATGGCACCTATCCGCTAAGCTTTGGAGAAAAGCTGAGATGGACGGTGCTAACGCCTATTCCAACGGAAGGTAAAAATGCAGAGGAACTTACCGGACTAGCCGAAAGTGCGATCAGAAAAGCCCTGAAACAGGAAAAAACAGTTTAAATATTCTTATTCTCTATGCGTTTGAAAAACTCGTCCCGGTAGGTATCCCCAATAGGGATGATCTTACCGCAGATCGTGATCCTGCTTCTTTCAATACTCTCTATTTTATCCAGTGCAATGATATAGGATTTATGTACCCTGATAAATTGGGAGAAAGGCAATGTTTCTTCCATTTTTTTCATGTTTTGCAGGGTAATTACCCGTTCCGCCTTAGTAAAAATGGAGATATAATCTTTTAGTCCTTCAATATACAGGATATCATTCAGTTCAACTTTCTGGATCTTGTGTTCTGTTTTCACAAAGATGAAATCCTGAACGGATTGCTGCTGTTGCACAACGGGCGCTGCAGGGGCGGGTACGGGAGCAGCTACAACTTGTGGTTCGGCATGTGTTTTATGCTGCTGATGCACTTTTTCTACTGCTTTATAAAACCTGTCGAATGCAATAGGTTTCAGCAGATAATCAGAAACATTCAGGTCGTAACTTTCCAGCGCATACTGTGAATAGGCAGTGGTCAAAATATAACTCGCTTTATTATTAGCAATTTTAAGAAATTGTATACCCGTCAAATCCGGCATTTGAATATCCAGGAAGACCAGATCAATCCCTCCTGCCTGTACCAGCTGGAGGGCCTCAATTGCATTTTCTGTCCTCTTTACCAGTTCAAGAAAGGGAACTTTAGATACATAATCTTCAATAATATCGAGCGCAAGAGGCTCATCATCTACGGCAATACATTTTAGGGTCATGGTACGATTTTATTGATGGAGGCTAATTTATATATCAAGCATTAATTCACTGGTATAATGAGTAGCCGAATTTACAATATTTAACTTATATCTTTCAGGATAAAGTAACTGCAGCCGGCGTTCCACATTATTTAGCCCTATCCCACCCATTTGGTCTTTATTGGCATTGCTCTTTTTATTGGTGATACTAAAATGCAGTATTTTCTGGTTGGCAATGATATTGATCCTGATTGGATCTGAATGATCATTGGCCACGCCATGTTTAAAAGCATTTTCTACGAAAGCAATCAGGAGCAGCGGCAGGATCTGCTGGTTATCGATCTCGCCATTCAGGGTCATCTCTACTGCAGCGCCGTCCTTAAACCTTAACTTTTGCAGCTCAATATAACTCTGTACATATTCGATCTCCTTGCTTAAGGACACCCAGCTGTCGTTACTTTCATAAATCATATAACGCATGATCTCAGAGAGCTTCAATATGGCATCTGCTGTTTTATCCGATTTCTGATAGGCCAGTGAATAGATATTATTTAAAGAATTAAACAGGAAGTGCGGATTAAGCTGCGATTTTAAAAACTGCAGCTCCATATCCTTTTTCTCTGTTTCCAGGCTGCGGTGGATACGGATATTGCTAAACCAGTCGAGGGTAAATTTAATCAGACAGCTGGAGATAATAAAAAAACCAGAAATAAAAACAGACCACAGTACATAAGGGCCAAGCTCTTCATCTACCACAGTCCCTGTTTTAACATCCGTATGCTGCAGAAGCACATCTCTGTTCAATACGGCAAGAATGGTCTTTGCTACCGTCATTACCGCTATCAGCGCTATAATCGATAAAATATAGAGCCAATACTTTTTTAACAGCTGAGGAATAAACAGCGTATAATTGATATAGAATATAGAGATATTGATGATAGAAAAATAACCAACAGAAACAATCAGTTCATGGGCACTCAGCTTTTTGCCACTGAAGAATATGGCCAGACATATTATCGCTCCAAGAAATAGCCAATAGACCAGGTGTGCTATTAACTCTCTTTTATCTTTCATATAAACCTATCCTAACCATGCTGTAAAAATACTCGTTTGCTGCTGAACCAAAGTAATGAAAATACTATTTTTCACCGGTCACTTTCGACCAACTGGCATTTTTTTTCTACCAACGCTTAAAAATGTTATAATCTTCATTTTTCCGGTAATTAAGCTGTTGATCTATAATTATATCCCATTCGTATAAAACATTTTAGCAAGCCTGTTTTAATGATTCTATTTGTTTCATCAAAACGAAACGATTATGAAAACTGCATCTGTTAACTACCTCCATACGCTTATCAATAACAGGATATATGCCTCTCATCAAATTGAATTTAAAAAAATGAACAGCATTGGTACCGCTATTCAAAATAAATTATCTGCGGTATCTCCTTTTCTACTTCTTTTGGCGCCCGTGTTTGTCATGATCGCTGTTACCCTTTTCAAATAAATCAGGAGTTTTTATTGGCTCCTTAAAGAAACTTTAGCCTCGTAGAATTGGCTAAAGGATGTTTAACATCATATATTTAGTTTTTAGTTAATAGCAAAAGTAACGTCCGGATGGTCGTTACTTTTTTTTTGATAAAATATTTTGAAACTAAATAATTAGTTCATACATTTATAACTACATACTTAGTTAAACACACCAATAGAATATAACAACTTGTTAACATGGAAATTAAAGACCTGACAAAAGCCGAAGAACAAATCATGCAGATCATCTGGCAGATAGAGAAAGGCTTCGTAAAAGAAGTAATGGACTTCTTACCGATACCAAAACCAGCATACAATACAGTTTCTACGATTATCAGAATACTGGAAGTGAAAGGTTTTATCGGTCACGAAGCTTTTGGAAAAGCACACCAGTATTATCCGCTCATATCGAGGGAAGATTATAAGCGCCATGCAACCGAAAAACTGCTCGGCAATTATTTCGAAAACTCTGTAGAAAGCATGTTTTCCTTTTTTGTGAAGGAAGATAAAATGGATGTAAGTGATGTGGATGAAATTCTTAAAATGATTAATAAACTCAAAAACAAATCAAAATGACCTGGGCCTACTACCTCCTGCAAGTAAATATATACCTGGTTATATTTTACGCATTTTACAAGTTATTACTGGATAGAGAGACTTACTTTATACTGAACAGGGTTTACCTGATTGCATCTGGGATCCTTTCACTGGCCATTCCTTTTTTAAGACCGGAGTGGTTTGTGAAGCATGCGCAAAGCCCGCAGATCAGGATTAGTGTAGATCAGTTAAACATGATCATGTCCAGAGTAACCATAGCCGACGAAGCAGAACAGTTTAACTGGGGGCACCTGGTGGCGGGAATTTACATTCTCGGAACGGTGTTTTTTGCTCTCCGGTTTATTCTGCGACTGAGGGATGTAAGGAGGATGATTAAAATGAAACCTGAGGGCGTGGCTTTTTCCTTTTTCCGCAAAAAGGTAATTGACAGCCAGCTTCCGGGGCTGGAAACGATTGATAAACATGAAGATCTCCATGTGAGGCAGTTCCATACACTGGATGTATTGTTTTATGAGTTGATGGCTATTCTGGTATGGTGTAATCCAATAATCTATTTATATAAAGTAACCGTAAAGAATATCCATGAGTACCTGGCCGATGAAGAAGCGGCCCTTTACCAGGGAGACAAAGAGTCTTATGCGCTATTGTTATTGAGCAGGGCTTTTGGAATAGACCAGAATGTACTGACTAATACCTTTTATCATAAATCACTTATTAAAAAACGAATCTTTATGCTGAATAAACAACGTTCCAGAAAAACCGCCATATTGAAATATGGCCTGTTTTTACCTCTCTTTGCAGTGACTTTACTATTGTCATCTGCCACCATCAGGAAAAATGAAGAGATCAAAGCGGTAGCAGAAAAAATTGCCTCCCCGCTGCAGCTGACCGACCTGGTCGCGTCAAACGGAAATACGGTCTATCATCAAAATCAAACCGATGGATGGAGTAACTTTTATAAACATATCAGTAATACTGTCCAATACCCCGCACTGGCGCGCTATCATAAACTTCAGGGCAATAGTATAATTCAATTTACCGTTAGAAATGGACAAGTAAGCGGATTGGGTGAAGTTAGCGCATTAGGCCAGGGCTGTGAAGCTCAGGTAATGAAAGCGATCCTTGACTTTGATGACTTCAAACATATAGCGGATGGTAAATACAGTCTTAAGGTGGCTTTCCGCTTAAATGATTCAAAAGCTCCAATCGTCAATGCCGCTGACAGTTCCCCTAAAGGATATACCGCACTGAAAGAGATACACGTGAGTTCAAATGTTTCAACGGCTTTGGCTGAAGATGAAAAAAACAAGGTATATGATTTTACTGGTATTACTATCCAGCCTGGTTTCCCCGGAGGGATGGATAAATTTTATCTGTACCTGTCAAAAAACTGCAAATATCCTAAGGAAGCCCAGAACAACAATGTACAGGGTAAAGTATTCTTATCTTTTATCGTAGAAGAGGACGGGAAACTGAGTAACATCAAAGTTGAAAAAGGATTAGGCAGTGGAACGGATGAAGAAGCTTTAAGGCTAATGCAAGAAAGTCCAAAATGGACACCTGGGTATGATGGAAATGTGCCGGTAAGGGTTAAATACAATATTCCAATCCACTTTACGCTGTCGGTCGATGTACCCAAGAAAACAGAAAATATGATTAACCAAAAACCATCCGGCAATCCTGAGATCAATAGAATAGGAACGACTGATAGCCAGACTCAAAAGGCATACGCTGCAGTCCTGGATACAAAATCTACCTCAGAATTTAATGCCAGCTCAGCGCTGTGGGTTATAAATGGTGTAGTAGTAGACAGGTCAAAACTCGGTACAGTCGACCCGGCTTTAATCGAATCGATGACTATTCTTAAAGGTGAAAATGCCATGAACAACTACGGAAATGACGGTAAAAACGGGGTGGTAGAGATTAAATTGAGAAAAGAAAGAGTAATATACAAAGACCCGGTGATAAATGGCGATGTAATCAAAAATTAAATGACAACCAATAAAAGCACAAAAGCCCAGCTAAATTAGCCGGGCTTTTTGTGTTAAATCCTTGTCTCGTCGACTATAAATCTATTAAACTTCTTCCTCAGAAACAAATTTTGCTGAATAAAAATCTCTATTCATCCTTGCAATGTTCTCCAAAGAGATTCCTTTAGGACATTCAGCTTCACAGGCACCTGTATTGGTACAGTTACCAAAGCCTTCAGCATCCATTTGAGCCACCATACTTTGCGCACGACGGTATCTTTCCGGCTGACCCTGAGGCAGTAATGCCAGTTGAGAGATCTTAGCAGAAGTAAATAACATCGCAGAAGCATTCTTGCAGGTAGCCACGCAAGCACCACAACCAATACAAGCCGCAGCTTCGAAAGCAGCGTCTGCCTGGATCTTAGGGATCGGCAAGTTGTTCGCATCCTGTGCACTACCCGTATTCACCGAAATAAAGCCTCCTGAGGCAATAATCCTGTCAAAGGCAGTACGATCTACCGTTAAGTCTTTAATTACCGGGAAAGCCGCTGCTCTCCATGGCTCTACAACAATAGTATCGCCATCCTTAAAAGAACGCATGTGCAGCTGACAAGTGGTTACCTTATCTTTCGGGCCGTGCGGTCTTCCATTGATAAACATTGAACAAGAACCGCAGATACCTTCCCTGCAATCGTGGTCAAACACTACCGGTTCATCCCCTTTAGTGATCAGCTGTTCGTTTAACACATCGAACATCTCTAAAAAAGACATATCAGGAGAGATTTCTGATAATTTATAATCAACCAAATTACCTTTGGCTTTGCTATCCTTCTGACGCCAAACTTTCAGCGTTAAATTCATATTTCCTGTACTCATGGTATGGATATTTTGGTACTAGATTATTTATAACTTCTTTGTGCGATCTTGATGTTCTCAAATTTCAGCTGCTCTTTATGCAGTTCAAATTTCACACCTTCTTTAAATTCCCATGCAGCTACGTAAGCGTAGTTTTCATCGTCCCTTAAAGCTTCGCCTTCTTCTGTCTGATATTCTTCCCTGAAGTGACCGCCGCAAGATTCATTTCTGTTTAAAGCGTCAATACACATCAGTTCTCCCAGCTCAATAAAATCAGCCACACGGCCTGCTTTCTCCAACTCAGGATTAAACTCATTCGCTACACCTGGAACACGAACATCACTCCAGAAATCTTTACGCAATTGCTGAATTTCTGCAATGGCTTCGGTTAATCCTTTTTCATTACGTGCCATTCCGCATTTCTCCCACATAATCAAACCTAATTTCTTGTGGAAGAAGTCGACAGATTTAGTTCCTTTAATAGCGATAAACTTATCTAAAATGCCTCTCACACTTGCTTCAGCCTCAACAAAAGCAGGATGATCCAAAGGAATTGGTTTAGTAGCAATTTCTTTGGACAAATAAGAACCAATAGTGTAAGGGATAACAAAATAACCATCAGCCAGTCCCTGCATCAGTGCAGAAGCACCTAAACGGTTTGCACCGTGATCAGAGAAGTTAGCCTCACCTAAGGCATATAAGCCCGGTATAGTGGTCATTAAATTATAATCAACCCATAAACCACCCATGGTATAGTGAACCGCAGGATAGATACGCATTGGCAATGCATAAGGATCTTCACCTGTGATCTGTGCATACATATCAAACAGGTTACCATATTTCTCTTTTACCACATCATGTCCTAAACGCATACAGGTTTCATGATCCGGATTATGAATGTTGTGTTTGGTTGCTTCAATACGTCCGTAACGTTCTGTATTGGCCGCGAAATCAAGATATACAGCCAGTTTAGACTTACCTACACCATAACCTGCATCACAACGTTCTTTAGCAGCCCTGGAAGCCACATCACGCGGAACAAGGTTACCGAAAGCAGGGTAACGGCGTTCTAAATAATAATCTCTTTCATCTTCAGGAATGTCTGAAGCGATACGCTGATCATCTTTTTTCTTAGGTACCCAGATCCGTCCGTCATTACGTAGAGACTCAGACATCAAAGTTAATTTCGACTGATGATCTCCGGAAACAGGGATACAGGTTGGGTGGATCTGTGTGAAACAAGGGTTACCGAAAAATGCACCTTTTTTGTGTGCTTTCCAGGCCGCTGTAACATTACTTCCCATTGCATTGGTAGACAGGTAAAATACGTTTCCGTAACCACCACTGCCTAATAATACTGCGTGGCCAAAATGACGTTCCAGTTCACCAGTAATTAAGTTACGGGCAATGATACCACGTGCTTTATTTTCAATGACTACCACATCCAGCATTTCGTGACGGGTGTACATCTCTACTTTACCCATACCAATCTGACGCTCCAGGGCACTGTAAGCACCTAAAAGCAATTGCTGGCCAGTTTGTCCGGCAGCATAAAATGTACGCTGAACCTGTGTACCACCAAAAGAGCGGTTATCCAGTAATCCACCGTATTCTCTTGCCAGAGGAACACCCTGCGCCACACACTGATCGATAATACTTGTACTCACTTCAGCCAAACGGTGAACGTTAGCTTCACGGGAGCGGTAATCACCTCCTTTTATGGTATCATAGAATAAACGGTAAACGCTGTCACCATCATTCTGGTAATTTTTTGCTGCATTGATACCACCCTGAGCCGCGATAGAGTGGGCCCTTCTTGGTGAATCCTGGAAGCAAAAACATTTAACTTTATATCCCATTTCGGCCAGGGTAGCTGCTGCAGAAGCACCTGCCAATCCTGAACCTATTACTATAATCTCTATACTTCTTTTATTCGCCGGGTTAACCAGGGGCATTGAAGACCTTAGCTTAGTCCATTTTACGGTTAGTTCCCCTTCCGGTATATTTGAATTAAAATCTGCCATTTTTTTAGCGTTATACGTTCGAAATTTATTTAATAAGACCTGTATAAATTGCGACAGGCATAGCTGCAAAAAGCAAGGCTATGATGATAGAATACCATATTCCAACCTTTTTAATTACGGGAGAATATTTTCTGTGGTTCCATCCCAGCGTTTGAAATGCAGAGGCAAAACCATGTAATAAATGGTAAGCCAGGGATATCATGGCCAATACATATAAAACAACCACCCAAATATTCTGGAATGCTTCTTTCATAACGCCATAAAGATCATGGTGCCCATTGATATCTTCATTAGGAATACCGGTAAAACGTGATTTTACCCAAAACTGAGATAAATGTACAATCAGGAAGATCAGCAATAAGGTACCCAATAAACCCATTGAACGGGAATACCATTTACTATTTGCATTGCCATTGTTTACCGCATACTTGATTGGACGTGCTGCCTGATTTTGCAGCGTCAGGCGTAATCCCTGAACAATATGCAGCAATAATCCCAGCATCAGGATCACTTCAGATCCCCTGATCAGCCAGTTAGTAGCCATGAAATTTGCACCCAGGTTGAATGTTAAACCACCGTCATTCAAAAATATCAATGAATTGATAAAACAATGCACGATAAGGAATAAGATGAGGAACAGGCCGGTGATACCCATTATTAGTTTTTTTCCTATAGAAGAGGAAAAAGCGTTTCCGAAACTAGCCATTAGATTTTTATATTTGTGTCTATTCCTGCAAAAGTATTTAATAAATGACTTAATTTAAACACGATTGGGATTAAATAATGATAAATAAACTATTTAGAAACGTTCTACGTGCAGGGATCACTTAAATACGTATTTGTTTTAAAATGAATCGGATAAGTGCAAAAAAAAGCGGGAAGCAGTTTAAACCGCCTCCCGCTTCAGGGTCATAAATCAGCTACTTAATTAAAGCTGATCGTATAATTTCCGTTCGGTCCTACGCCCGAAATTGTGGTTTTACCATTTCTTGAAGTAGGCAGGGCTGCTTCTACATCCCTGGCACTGTTAACAGGCCTGCCGTTAACGGTAGTAACCAACCTTCCTTTTTCCATATCAAATGAATCGAACAGTTTACCTGGTTCAACAGCAGTTACTACTACCCCATATTTAGCTCCATAACGGGCTTTCAATGCAGGGGAAGCCGGTGCAAATGCAGCACCCAGTTTATCAATGGTAGTACCGGTTGTTTTTGCAGCCAGCACCGCTTTAGGCCTGCCGATACTAGCATCACCTCTCAGTGTTACAGCTACGTTCTGTTCCTTGTTATCCCTGGAGATCGTTAACTGAACTTTATCACCAGGACTTAAACGGCCTATCTTTTCCTGCAGGTCTGGAGAAGCAAATACTTCTTTACCATCAACTTTTTTAATGATATCACCTTTTCTGATTCCTGCAGCGGCACCGCCGCCGTTAGGCAATACATCATTTACGTATAATCCGCTTACGTCATTAATTTTCAGGTCTTCAGCCACGTCAGCATTCAGTTCCTGGAATGTAACGCCTACATAACCACGTTTTACCGCACCATATTTTTTGAAATCTTCCAGGATCTTTTTGGCCAGGTTTACTGGAATCGCAAAACCGTATCCTTCATTGGTACCTGATTGAGAAGCAATAGCAGAGTTGATACCGATCAATTCGCCGCTGGCATTTACAAGCGCACCGCCGCTGTTTCCCGGATTGATAGCAGCATCGGTTTGAATATAAGACTCAATGGCACTATTGGTTTTCGGCGTATACTTACCTGTACGCTGATATTCTTCATATTCTTCTTCAGTAGGCTGCTGTTGCTCCCTGCCCAGAATACCGATCTGACGGGATTTGGCACTCACGATACCTGCTGTAACTGTAGTTTGCAAGTCAAGTGGAAATCCTACGGCCAATACCCATTCTCCAACCTGAACATTATCTGAATTACCCATTTTTACGATAGGCAGGTCTGTAGCATCAACTTTAATTAAAGCAAGATCGGTATTGGGGTCCCTGCCGATCACCTTTGCTTCTACCTTACGTCTGTCAGATAAGATCACCTGTATTTTTTCTGCGTTCTCTACCACGTGGTTATTGGTAACAATATAACCATCGGGCGTTAAGATCACACCAGATCCTGAAGCAGCTTTTGGTGTACGGCGTGCTTTACCACGGCCGGCGCCACCGAAAAACTCTTCCATCATATCCATTGGGGAGCCACTGTCGCTGCTTTCAGAATTAAATGTGGTCCTGATATGAACTACTGCGGGTGAAACCGCTGCTGCTGCCTGAACAAAATCGACAGCGCCTGTGGAGGATATATTTGTTGGATTACTGGCAAAAAGAACATTTTGCTTTTCAGCCAGTGTTAGATTATTGTTTCCATGCTCCAACATTTTATAACCGCCAATTGCTGCTGCACCACCTATAAATGCAGCTAAAACTAATAATGCTAATCTTTTCATTTGTGCTATGCGTTTATTTTTTATGATTATACTCAAATTTAATACCATTACACCGATATTTGTATCAGCACAACATCACATAATTTGTTAAAAAATGTTAAATAACAAACCAGCAGATCAACTGAAAATCCACTTCTATAAATACCAGGGCGCAGGCAATGATTTCGTCCTGATTGACAACCGTTCACAAAGTTTTCAATATAAAGATAGTGATATCGTTTTAGAATTATGCCACAGGCGTTTTGGTATTGGCGGAGATGGTTTAATGTTATTGCAAAACCATCCTGATTATGATTTTGAGATGCTTTATTTTAACGCCGACGGCAAGCCGGGCAGCATGTGCGGCAATGGTGGAAGGTGTATTGTTGCTTTCGCAAAATACCTGGGGATCATTGACGGGGAAACTAACTTTTTGGCAGTAGACGGACCGCATTATGCCAAAATTTCAGCAACAGGTAACTGGGTTGACCTGCAGATGATTGATGTTGAAGATATCGCCATGGATGGTAGTGCTTATGTATTAAATACCGGCTCCCCGCATTATGTAGATCAGGTAACCGGCCTGAAAGAAATGGATGTATTTTCTTTAGGATCATCCATACGCAACAATGCGACTTACAAAGCACAGGGAATTAACGTAAACTTTGTTGAAGATAAAGGCGACCACCTGTTTGTGCGCACCTTTGAACGTGGTGTGGAGGATGAAACCTATGCCTGCGGAACAGGTGTTACAGCAGTGGCGCTGGCAATGGCCAAAGATCAGTCGCGCACCGGAAGCCAGAAAACAGAGATCAAAGTATTAGGCGGCAACCTGCGTATTGAGTTTGACTATGACGGAAAAAACTTCAGCAATATCTTTCTATGCGGACCTGCAGAACTGGTTTTTGAAGGAGATCTGAAAGCTTAATCCCTTTCGGCCAGATGTGCTGCAATACCGATTTTGATCTCCCCGAACGTATAACTGTTTCCTAGATGCGCCCTGATAGGCGCCAGGTTTAATGTTTGCAGCGTTTTGATCGCTTCCAGGATCTTATCCAGTTTTTTACTGCCTAAGATATCTTTCGCAGAAATCTCCTGTCTGGCCACATAATGGGCCAGGTGACCTTCTATGGTACCTACCACCATTTTTCTCTCTGTGGCAATTTCAGCAATACTTTTCCCTTTATTGAAAAGCTCCAGGGAAACCACCTTGGTATCTTCCCTGGGTTCTTTAACTACTGCCGGTTTTTTACTTCTTTCTTTTTTTGCAGTAAAGTCAAGCTTATTGGGCATTGCATATACCGTTTTCATTTGTGCTTCGCGTTCTGACTGGTTAAGGAGCAAACCCACATCTGTTTTGGTAAACTCTGTTCCATTAAGTGTAGACTGCAGCAAACCTGTAGCCTTTCTTATTTTCTTGAACTGCTCATAAAAAAGGGATTCCATTTCCAGCAGCTCCGTAAGGAATGCCGTCACTTGTTTATCCTGTTTAACCAGTTCCATCCGTTCAAAGATACGTCTGGAAAGATCCAGCAATAAAGGATTAAAATAATTTTCAGCAGCAAGGGTCCTGGCCAGCAAAGTTGCTAAGCCTTCTTCTGTACGATCGTGGCTTAGCCGCTGGATCTGCGCAAGGAACTTATTGGCATTCGCCTTAATCTCACTCAGGTCTTTTAACAGTTGTTGCGCCCATTTAACATGTTTCTGCTTCGCCGATTTATTGATATCCTTACTATAAGAATGGACATGTTCATAAACGTAATTGTCCAGCGGGGTCAGGTCAAAACATTGCAGCAGATAATTTCTCAGAAAAGCTTCGCTTTCCTGTTTGATCTGTATGTCCAGTTCTTCCTGTTTCTGTTTATTCTTAGAAAAGTGCGATACATTCTGATCCTGGCGAATACCCGTTTTAGAAATCTGTGAAGTAAGCACTAGTCCTTCCAGAGAGCGGAGACGCGACAGGGCTACATAAATTTGCCCCGGGGCAAAGGCATTGCCTATATCAATGATTGCTTTATCAAAGGTTAAACCCTGGCTTTTGTGTACCGTTATTGCCCAGGCTAGTTTGATTGGATATTGAATGAACTTGCCAATTACTTCTTCCTCGATCTCATTGGTTACCTTATGGTTGCTATACCGGATATTTTTCCAGGTATATTTTTCCAGAATAATCCGCTCCCCTTCACCTTCTGTTTCTACTTCGATGCTATCCGGTTTAAGATTGATCACGGTAGCAATCTTTCCATTAAAAAAACGGCGGTCGCCACTCTGGTCGTTTTTAATAAACATGATTTGCGCACCCAGCTTTAACTCCAGGATACGTTCTGCTGGATAGGAGTTTTCTGGAAATTCATCTTCTATCTTAGCCATGAAGAGGTAGGAAACACCTTCCAGTTCATCCAGACTTTTTCTGTTTAAGGTATCAGCACGCTGATTATGTGTGGTCAGTGTGATATATTTATCTTCCTTTGCGGGCAAAAAATCTGCCTTGTAATATCTTTCCAGCAGAGTGACATCTGCTTCTGTGATCTCATTGTTGCGCAGATTATTGAGCAGGTTAATGAATACGGAATCTGCCTGGCGGTAAATTTTTTCCAGTTCAATATAAACCGGGGGACTTTGCTGCAGGGCATGGGCATCAAAAAAGTAAGCGCTGTTATAAAATTCACCCAGAAGCTGCCATTCGTTAGTTTTTACTACCGGGGGCAGCTGATGAAGATCGCCAATAAACAATACCTGTACCCCGCCAAAACTGGCGTTATTTTTTCTGATGTAACGCAGCACCATATCAATGGCATCCAGCAGGTCTGCCCGCAGCATGCTGACTTCATCAATGATCAGCAACTCCAGGTCCTGGAATATCCTTCTCTTGGTGGTGGTCATCTGTAAATGACGGACAATAGACCGGGGTGTATTGTATTGCTGATTAAAAGGCTCTACCGAGGGCTGCTTCGGCAGGTAAGTCCCAAAAGGGAGCTGAAACAGGGAATGGATAGTTACACCCGCAGCATTGATGGCTGCGATGCCTGTAGGTGCGGCAATAACCGCTTTTTTATGGGTCAGTTCAATTAAATTCCTTAAAAAGGTAGTTTTCCCGGTACCAGCCTTCCCTGTAAGGAAGATGTGCCTGGAAGTATAATTGATAAATTTGGCCGCAATTTCTGCAGGGTTGTATTCGGACATAGCTGTGCACCGGTTTTACAGCAAAGGTACTAAAGATTAGAACAAATTAATTAATCATATAATTAATTACCTGTAAATAAACTATAAGTAAGGGTGTAATTTTTTAATTGACCAACAATTTATATCCTTTACCATGTACATTTAAAATCTCCACCTTAGGATCTTCGCGTAAATACTTGCGCAGTTTACTTAAAAACACATCCATACTTCTGCCGTTAAAATAATTGTCATCATGCCAGATGCTTAGCAACGCTTCCTCACGGGTCAGCACAGCATTCTGCTTTAAACAAAGCAGCTGCAGCAACTCAGCTTCCTTGGTAGATAATTTTTGCTGCTGTCCATTGTGCTGAATCAGTTGCGTTGTATAATCAAATGTGTAATTACCGATCTGGAACTGGGATTGAACCGGTTCGGCCGTTTTAGTTTCTTTGGAAGATGATACACGCTTAAGCAGCGCATTGATCCTTAACAGCAATTCTTCTATGCGAAAAGGTTTGGTGATATAATCATCCCCGCCTAAATCATAGGCTGAAGCCTTATCTTCCATCATGGCTTTTGCCGTGGCAAAAATAATAGGAACGCTTTCATTCATTTTGCGGATTTCCTTACCCAGGGCAAAGCCATCTTTTTTAGGCATCATGACATCAAGGATACACAGGTCAAAAGTATGTTTGTTAAACGCGCGCAGGCCTTCTTCACCATCAACACATAATACAATATCAAATTTACCCTTCAACTGTAAATAATCCTGCAACAACATCCCAAGATTAGGATCATCTTCAACCAATAGAATTTTTTTCATCAGAATATAATTGTTTTAGAAAAGTACTTATTGTTTTATCAGTAGTTCTTATTATTTTTAATTGCCTTCCATCTTCTTCTGGCGGATTTAATCGCTTTCTAGCTACCTACAGCGGTTTAACGGTAATGAAGCTTGCATTAGATATTTTATTAATATTATAGGAGGTAATCTAATACAGGACTCATTTAGTTTAAGGGTATAATAATTTCAAACACTGTTCCTTTATCTTTTTCACTATGGACTTTGATTGAACCACCTATCTGCGTAACAATATCCAGCACATAGTTCAGTCCCAGCCCAAAACCTTTTACATCATGCAAATTTCCTGTAGGGACGCGGTAGAACTGATCAAAGGCTCTTTTACTTTGTTCTTTAGTCATTCCAATTCCTTTATCTTCTACTTCTATCAGCAGGTTTTTACCGGAGGTCCTGGTACTGACTTTTATAAAAGGTAAACCTATGCTGTATTTATTTGCATTATCAATCAGGTTATAAATCACATTGGAAAGATGTAATTCATCACCTCTAACCACCGCACAATCGGCAGTTAGGTTTAAGCTCAGCTCTGCTCCTTTTTTCTGCAATTGCAGGCTCATGCTGTCCGCCACGGCACTGATCAGGTCATTCATATCAACGGCTTCTTCTTCCAGCTTCAGTTCTTTTTTCTCCAGCCGCGCAATGCTCAGTACCCGTTCAATATGATTCCCCAAACGTACATTTTCATCAAAGATGATCCCTGCCAAACGACTGATCCTGCTTTTATCTTCCAGAATTTCCGGATCTTTCAGTGCTTCACTGGCAATCATAATCGTAGAGACGGGAGTTTTAAACTCATGGGTCATATTATTGATAAAATCCGTCTTCATTTCAGAGATCTTCTTCTGTTTCAATATCGCGTACAGCGTATAGGAGAAAATGGAGATCAGCACCAGCAGTAAACTTGCTGAAGAAGCCATCGTTACCTTTAAATTACTGAAGATCACTGATTTTCTATCCGGGAAATTGATGTATAACATCCCGGGGTCCCTGATCACGTCGTTACTGAACAATATAGTTTTAAAAGTATTAGCAGGAAGGATATCTTCACTTTCTGAAGACACCTTACGGTAAAGGACAGAATCATGGGTTACGCTTTTTAGCCAGAAATCGTAATTCAGCTGAATATTTTTGTTACTGAGTTCTGCATGCAGCAAGGTATCGAGCATCCCTTTGGAAACACGTTCGCTCAGGGGAACATCCTGCTGACTAATTTCCCTTGCCGCTTCCTCTACTACATTAAAGTCGCCGTCATTGATCAGCCTTACGGTATCAGCCTGCAATTCCTTTAAAGCATTGTCGCGTCTTCTGTTGGCAATTTCATCTTCGATCCTGAACTTGACCCGCATATCGCCATTGATACTGGCCAGTGAAACCCGCAGCGGTTTTCCATCGTAGCGGCTGTAAACCAGGTAACGGATACTGTCAGGCAGCTTTTGCGGCTCAACGTCAAAAGTTTTAGCAGAACCAGCTCTGAAAGTTTTCCTGACATTACTGCCGATCATATTCAGGTCGGCATCGAAACCTACGTTCACATCCACATCGAGAGGAGTGGTAGCCTGATTGGCCAGCGCATTAAAATCAGTCTCTGAAATAATGGTTGGGCTCAGGTACATTTTCCTGATAATTCCATCCTGATAATTGAGTTCATCAATCATCTGTTTCTGCTGGTTATATTTTCTGGTACGGTCTTCTTCTTTATACTTCTGATCCAGGTCCATTAACCGACGTGTTCTGTCGCGGCGCTGGTTCTCGAGTTTTATCCGCCATTCAAAATCTTTTTTGGTGATGTGGTTAACCGCATTTAACCGTTGAACTTTACCGGCCACAGCACTTAAAGCCTGGTTTACCTGCTGTTCAAAAAGCTGTGATTTAAGTCGATATGCTTCCCTGATGTAATACAGCTGCATTACAAACACACCAAGCAAAGCTATGGTCATGAGGCCGGTAATCACCCAAAGGCTCTTTGTCTTCATTCTCTCTGGTCAAAAATAAGGAAGAGTGGGGGGATAACTTCTATTTTAACAATTTTTAACACTGTATTTTTCAAATAGTTGCGTGGATTACCAATAGACAGCCTCTCCGTAGCAACCAGGAATAATAAATAGCTAACCGCTAGTTCAGACTGAGTTTGTTTTGAGATTGTTTTGTTATAGTCCACGCATGGTCCACTCATAGTCCACTCATCTACCACTAATTGGGTGTATTGCGTGGACTATGAGTGGACCATGCGTGGATTAAGAGTGGTAGAAAACAGAATTATATCAAACTACTGACTGGTTTAGGAATCACCAAACCCACCACTAGCGCGAGAAATCAATACAAAATCCAGCGCATAAAAAAAGTGCCGGAAATCAATTCCCGGCACTCACAGTACAATTTGTTTTCCTAAAAAAGGTCTTAAAATGGCAAATCATCTTCCTCACCCGGCGCGCTGTTTAAATCAGCAGGCGGAGCATATTGTGGTGTAGATGGAGCACCAGCAGCACTATTTGTTAAGGCATTGATACGCCAAACTACTAAACTGTTGAAGTAAGAAACTTTTCCTGTTTTGTCTGTCCATGGACGACCGCGAAGATTGAAGGAAACTTCTACATCATCACCGGTTTTCAGGCTGTCAAACAAAGCAGTCTTATCTTGCAAAGCTTCAAATCTAATATATTCAGGATAAGTTGGGTTTTCCGCGTACTCAATAATGAGATCACGTTTTTTAAAAGTCTCGCTTACCTGTTGTAATGCACCGATCTCGTGCACTTTTCCTTTTAATTCCATAACAATACTCTTTTATTCTACTTACTAGTCCAAATCTCTATATTTTTATTGATAACTTTGCACAATAAATTATGCAAGTTTTCCACAACAAAAGTAAGGTTATTTTAACCTGTAATAAAAGGCTCTCTTCCTATCTGGTAGAAGAGGTTAAAGCACTTGGTTACGAAATCGTTAGAGATTTTCCTACAGGGGTAGAGCTCAATATCACTTTAACAGAGTGTATTAAACTGAACCTCAATTTAAGATGTGCCAGTCAGATCTTATATTGTATCAGCAGTTTTAAAGCGAATAACCCTGAAGAACTGTACCGCGAGGTAGTTGATATTGCCTGGGAAGACCTGATTGATTTTTCTGGTTATTTCTCCGTTACTTCTAATGTGGATAATCCAACGATCACCACCCCTCTTTTCACTAACCTGAAAGTGAAGGATGCTATTGTTGACCGGATTAAGGATAAAAAAGGCATTCGTCCAAATTCAGGATCTGATGCCAATAAAACCGTTGTTCACCTGTACTGGAAAGATGACGAAGCAGATATTTTCCTGGATACTTCGGGAGAGACACTAGCTAAACACGGTTACCGCAAGATTCCCGGAAAAGCACCTATGCTGGAAGCGCTTGCTGCAAGCGTAGTGATGAGCACTAAGTGGGACCAGAAATCTCCTTTCATCAATCCAATGTGCGGATCAGGAACGCTGGCGATTGAAGCTGCCCTGATGGCAACGAACCGCAGACCAGGTCTTTTCCGTATGAATTATGGATTTATGCATATCATAGGTTATGACGAACAAGTGTTTTTCGCAGAGCGACGTATCCTTAAGGATCAGGTGATTAAAAATATTGATCTGAAGATCGTGGCAACAGATATATCTGAAGATGCCGTAGATATCAGCCGTAAGAATGCACAAACCGCTGGTGTAGATACACTGATTACTTTTGAAGTGTGCGATTTTGCAGATACACAAGTACCGGAAGGTGGCCAGGGTGTAGTGGTTTTCAACCCGGAATATGGAGAGCGCCTGGGTGTTCATTCACAACTGGAGCTTACCTATAAACGTATCGGCGATTTCATGAAAAAGGATTGTAAAGGATATAACGGTTATATTTTTACAGGTAATCCTGATCTGGCAAAAAAAATCGGCTTAAAAGCTTCGCGCAAAATTGAATTTTACAATGGTAAGTTAGATTGCCGTATGATGGAGTATGAGTTGTACGACGGATCTAAAAGAGCAGACGAAGAACGTCCTCAGCCTAAAGAATACAAGCCGGAGAATTAAATTCCGGCTTGCATATTTTCTTATTGATGTTCTTATAAGAAGAATTGGATGGAAACCAACTCTCTACCGACTTGCCGAACGCCTTTTAAAATACGCTGTGTTTGACTGGCTGAAGGCTTTTTAGTTCCATTAATATACTGAGCTAGTAGGCTTTGGTTCATTCCAATTCTTTCACTCAATGCTTTCGCATTAATGACTTTGTAGAACTCAAAAAAGCTAGCTAAATCTGGCTTTAAATGAATTTCCTCAGTAGTATATGTGATGTTTTTATCTTCAAATGTTAGATTCACAGCATCGACTATGCCTTTTTTCAATTCATCTATATCCTGCCCCTCAGTAGCAATAAAATTTTGTCCAATAGAAGTGTAAGCACTAAAACCTTTATCTTCCTTGATAACTGTCATTGTGATTTTGGGCTTTTTCATTTGAATATATTTATCAAAAGCAACAAATAAACTAAATTTTATACTTAAAAGAAAATATAAGCTTTATTTATTAGATAGAGTCCCGGCTTGCTCAAAAGAAGGAAATTGTTTTTGCCACATCGCAGCATAAGCTGCTTTGTGCTTAATCAATTCACTATGGATTCCTTCCTCTACTAATTTTCCCTGATGTAATACCACTATTTTATCTGCATTCACCACTGTACTTAAACGGTGGGCAATTAAAATAATGGTTTTTCCTTTTGACCGCAGATAAGCGATGGTCTTAAAGATATACTCTTCTGCTGTAGAATCCAGTGAGGAAGTTGCTTCGTCCAGGATCAGGATCTCCGGTTCGCGGTATAAAGCCCGGGCTATAGCTAAACGCTGGCGTTGCCCTCCGGAAAGGTTTCCGCCGTTTTCCCCAAGGTAAGTATCAAATCCATTGGGCAGCTGCTCAATAAACTCCAGGATATTGATTTCCCCGCAAATGCGGATGATCTTTTTCATATCGGGCTCCATATCGCCAATGGCGATATTTTCTATGACATTTCCGGCAAATAAATGCATATCCTGCGGAACGACACCAACTATCCGGCGAAGACTTTCATTCGTAATATATTTAATGTCATAATCGCCAATCAGAATACTACCAGACTGCAAGGGGTAAATGTGCTGAAGCAGCGACAACAAGGTAGTTTTTCCTGATCCGCTTTCACCCACTACAGCTGTAATCTTCCCCTTTGGGATCATCAGGCTAAAATCTTCAAAAACGGTAACCCGGGTACCATAACGGAAGTTCACATTTTTAAACACAATATCCCCAATCATATCAGCGGTTAGCGCAGCCCTGTTCTCTGTAGTTTCCCTTTCCAGATCCATGATCTCAAAAAGCCTGTCGGCCGCAATCCTGGCATCCTGCAAAACCTTGTTCATCCCGATCAGGCTGACTACCGGACCTGTAAAATAACCGATGATCGCGTAAAAAGACAACAGTTCACCCGCTGTGATCAGGTTTGATATCACAAAAGCCGCTCCGGCCCATAACAGGATTACTGCAAACAGGCTGGATACAAACCCACTCGCATTGCCTGCCCATAAAGAATTGATGCCCGATGTATAAATGGTCCGCAATAAACTGACAAACCGGAGTTCCGTTTTTAGATTGGCAAAGCTTTCCAGCCCAAACCGTTTAATGGTACTTACTGCGGTTACCGACTCTACAAATTGGTTTTCCAGCTCAGCGGTTTTTTCCATTAGTTTCCGCTGTGTGCTTTTATTCACCTTGTTCGAGAAATAATAGATCACTGCATACAGCGGCACCACGATCAGCATGATCAGCGCCAGCTTCCAGTAATAAGTGAACATCAAGGCAAAGGAGAAAAAGAGAATAAATACGTTGACCACGAAACCTACCAGCACATCATTGATAAACGCCCTGATCTTAACGGCATCATTCATCCTGGAGATGATCTCCCCTACTCTCATCGTATCAAAAAACTGCTGAGGGAGCCTTAATAAGTGTTTATAATAACCTAAAATCAGCCTGGCATCTATCTGCTGCCCGGTCTTAATAGTCAGCAGTGTCTTCGCATGATTAATAAAAATCTGCAGGAAAATAATAGCGATCATCACCGTTCCCATCAGGTTCAGCAAATTCATATTACCATCGGGCAACACATTATCAACGATCTT
Source organism: Pedobacter sp. L105 (assembly GCF_009765875.1). Lineage (GTDB taxonomy): Bacteria > Bacteroidota > Bacteroidia > Sphingobacteriales > Sphingobacteriaceae > Pedobacter. The sequence goes on along the minus strand of NZ_LMUP01000004.1, from coordinate 490,166 downwards.
CTGCAGAAAAATAGAAGTAGACAGTCCCAGAATCGTATAAAAAACAGAGCCAACAAGTACCTGCAGTAAAATAGAGCGATGTGGTTTCAGCAGGTAAAAAAATCTTTGTTCTATGCTAACCCTTTCAGAACCTGTGGTGAAATTATCCCGTGGCAGTAACAGGACCAGTACACTTGTCCATTTTTGTTTAAAATCTTCATGGCTCACCTTTTGAATTTCACCATAAGCCGGATCCATAATTTCCAGGTGTCTCTGTGTAATTTTATAGATCACCACATAATGCGCCATGTTATTCTGATTGACATGGGCAATTACCGGAAGAGGAACACTGGGCAGGTTTTCAAATGTTCCGCGTACCCCTTTTGCGGTAAATCCAATCCGCCCGGAAGCCTCTATCAGCCCCAGTATATTAGTCCCTTTTGAATCTGTAGACGCAAACTGCCTGATTCGGGCAATGGGCAGGTCGAGGTCATAAAACGCAGCTATTGAAGCGATACAAGCCGCTCCGCAGTCGGTCGCATCATGTTGTTTGATCTTAATCAGTTTCTTCTTTCTCATATCGAATTTCCCTGTGCGGATGCCGCCGTTTCATTTGGATTCAGCCAGTCATCAGCCTGATCATACAAGAGTTGGAACAGCGTACGGCGGGTTACAAAAAATCTTGCCTGTAAGCTCATTCCCTTTTTTATCTTACCGATATAACCATTCTTAAGTTCCAGCTGGTAATGATCAAGCATACATCTTACTTTAAAATAAGGCTGTCTGCCATTGTCTGAAAAGATATCACTGGAAATAGAAATTACCTTACCATCTACCATACCCCACTGATTATAATTATAGGCATCTACCTGAAACTTCGCCTTTGTGCCTACACGGAGTAAACCAATATCTTTTGGTAAAACATACGTTTCGGCAATCATTTTTGAATCTGGAGAGATCACCCCCAATAATTCATTTGCACTAACAAGACTACCGGGCTGTATACCCTTTAATTGCTGAACGGAACCAGTTAACGCAGCCCTCAGGGTATAAAACTCTTTTTGTTCCGAATATTGTTTACTTTCTGAATGTAACTCACGGGTTTGAATGCGAAGCGCATTTAGTTCCGTTTGCCATTTGCTGCCCTGATCTTCTCCAATCAGGGAGATCTCATTCTGAATGTTCATCAACTTAAGCTTCACCTCATCAAATTCAGCAGCAGAAATAGCATTGCGGTTAAACAGGTACAAATAGCGGTCGTAATTTATTTTTGCTGAGGCATAACGCGATCTTGCTTCTGCAATGCGCTGCATAAAAAAAGTATACTGCTGATGGTATATCCCCGAGCTAAGCTGCAACCGCTTCGACCAGTTATTTTTTTTAAAGGCTTCAATCAGCACCTTCAGATCTTCCACCTGGGCAAAAATATCTTTTTGCTGCAGTTTTACCTGGTCGTTCTTTCCTTCGAGTGATTCCCTCTTAATAGTGAGTAAAACCTGCCCCGCTTTGACATGTTTATTTTCGTTGACGAATACAGAATCTATCCGGCCGGAAACCAGTGGTTTAATATCATTACGCTCTTCTACAGAACGAAACAGGCCTGTGCTTTTTACATTTACATCTACCTTGATAAAAAACAACCCAAGAAAAACTATAATCAATACGAGCAGCAGGGTTTGGTAGATAACTTTGGTTCCGGAATTATGCGTGTGAAAGTGAAATTCCGCAGTATTTTCAATGAACTCCTGCGGAAAGATATATTTATCATGGTCCATGATTATAATTAAAAGCAAAAGGGAGAAATGTGAGTTTCTCCCTTAGCCGGTTTATGATTAAACAATAAAACCTGTTTGTCTTAAAGACCGCTTAAAAGACCAGTTAAACCACCTAAATTTAAACCGCCTAAATTTAAACCTGAACCTAAAAGGCTTGAAAGGTTACCTGTAACAGCTGAAATCGCTAACCCGCCAGTAGCTGTGTTAGAGATACCTAAAGATAACAGACCACCGATAGATAATCCGCCAGATAAACTACCTGAAATAGGAAGGCCTAATAATGAACCGCCATTAATTTCTGTTAATTCGTTTTGATTTAGTTCCTGAAGTTTCATACTTTAATAAGTTAATATATTTGTTTAATGCCTGATTTTCCCAGGTTCCGGCAATTCCTGTACAACTCCAAAATTTAATTTTTGAGCCCGTTCAATGAATAAAACGAGAAGAATGTTCCCCGGGATTTTTTTCCCCACCACTATCATACAACCACAGAGAATACATTAACCCTTTACGTTGTGCTGTTTTTATCAACCTTGAAGACGAAAAATACGTAAGCAAAACAACTTATAAAATGATGACTAACTGGCAATTAATTAATAATTGGCTAAACACAAATCCGTCAACTATGATATTTCGTTAGTTCAGTTTTAGTATAAAAGAAATTGTGATTATATGAAAGACCCAGTGGAGTTGAAACCGAAAATAGTAGCAGGTAACATCAGAAAAATCAGGGAATATAGAAACTATACTCAGGACTATCTGGCAGCGAAGCTGTCTATCTCTCAAAATGCGTATAGTAAAATTGAGTTGGGATACAGCAAGATAACGCTGGACAGATTGTTTCAGATTGCTATAATTTTGGAAATCGAAGTGATGCAGTTAATTTGTATAGACCACAGGACTACAGTAAAATTAGACCCTCCTTCTTCTGACGCTTCTTCTGCTGCGATGTAAGCTGTTTATAATATCTTTGCACCATGCAAATGGACGTAGAGAATATTATAAAAAGAACGATCAGTTTTGTTAAAGAAATGCTTGCAGGTGCAGAAGCCGGGCACGACTGGTTTCATATAGAACGTGTGTACCGAAATGCTTTATATATCAATGCGGAAGAACAGGGTCATCTGCTTACTGTTTCGCTGGCAGCTTTGCTGCACGATATTGCCGATAGCAAGTTCAATAATGGAGATGAGGAAGTAGGGCCGCAAATAGCTAAAGAATTTATGCAGCGCCTTGAAATCCCCGAGGAAGTGATTCTGCATGTTTGCGGAATTATCAAGAACATGAGTTATAAAGCCAGCCTTGGAGCGGTAACCTTCAGTTCTAAAGAACTGGATATTGTACAGGATGCAGACCGGCTGGATGCCATCGGAGCTATTGGAATAGCCCGGGCATTTACTTATGGCGGGTATAAAAACCGGCTGATGTATGATCCGGCGATTGCCCCCGACCTGAGCATGGATAAAGAAGTTTACAAAAATTCCACGGCCCCTACCATAAATCATTTTTACGAAAAACTGCTCCGTTTAAAAAACCTCATGAAAACTGATGTAGGATTAAAAATGGCAGCGGCAAGACATGAGTTTATGCTGGTTTACCTCGATCAATTTTACAGCGAGTGGGAGGGAAAAAGCTAAATAACATTCCTCAGAAGAATACTATTAACTAATATTATTAGTATAGTTATACTATATTTGTTAGCAAATCATGTATAATGTCTGAGCGTATTAGAGAAAAGCTGAATATCCTCGCCGATGCTGCAAAATATGATGTTTCCTGTTCGTCCAGCGGGGGCACCAGGAAAAATGATAATAAAGGACTGGGAGACAGTCATACTTCCGGCATTTGTCATACTTATACAGAAGATGGCAGGTGTGTTTCGCTGTTAAAAATACTGCTAACCAATCATTGTATTTTTGACTGTGCTTATTGCGTATCGCGCAAAAGTAATGACATTGAACGTGCTGCCTTTACGGTAGAAGAAGTGGTGGAGCTAACCATGAATTTTTACCGCAGAAATTATATAGAAGGGCTTTTTCTGAGTTCCGGCATTTTTAAAAATGCGGATTTTACAATGGAACGCCTGTTAAGGGTAGTGAAAAAATTAAGACTGGAAGAACGTTTCAACGGTTATATACACTTAAAAACTATTCCTGGTGCCAGTGACGAACTGATCAGGGAAGCGGGAATGTATGCCGACAGAATGAGCATTAACCTTGAAATGCCTACCGAAAGCGGATTAAAGTTATTGGCACCGGATAAAAGTCATCAGGATGTGATCAAACCCCTGGGATACGTTCAGCAACAGATCGTCCAGTTTAAAGAAGAACGCAAACTGATTAAAAGCGTTCCTAAATTTGTTCCGGCAGGACAAAGTACACAAATGGTAATTGGCGCTACTCCTGAAACAGATAAAGAAATCATGCATACTGCCGATGCTTTTTACAGGAACTTTTCGCTCAAAAGGGTATATTATTCTGGTTATATTCCCATCAGCAATGACAGCAGAATGCCTTTATTAGGAACCCAGCCGCCCCTGATCAGGGAAAACCGCCTCTACCAAACAGACTGGCTAATGCGCTTTTACGGGTTCCATGTGAATGAGTTGTTAAACGATGCAAACCCCCACCTGGATATAGATATCGATCCAAAATTGAGCTGGGCATTGCGCAACCTGCAAAATTTTCCAATAGATATCAATGTGGCATCTTATAATCAGATATTACGCATTCCGGGCATCGGTGTGGGTTCTGCCAAGAAAATTGTTCAGGCCAGAAAGTTTGGTAAACTCCGTATCGATCAGCTGAAAAAAATAGGCGTTTCATACAATCGTGCAAAACATTTTATCAAATGTGCAGACACTCCCTATCAGCTAAAAGATTACCAGGGCACACAGATTAAATCTTTTATTTTGGCGGAAAGCCAGAGTAAATACCTGAAACATGATGTAAACCAGCTTATTCTTTTTTAGATGGAAATCTATGTTTTTGACGGGAGCTTTGAAGGATTGCTTTGTGCAGTGTTCGACTGGTTTGAACGTAAGCCCGGAAAAATACAGCTAAAAACCGAAGCGGCTTACCAGCCCGATGCTTTTACTTCAGCCCTTTTTATACACAACGACCAGAAAAAGGCAGATAGGGTATGGAAGGGGATACAGGCAAAATTGCCTAAAGAATGGCTCCGTCGCTTTTATTGCGCTTATTTATCAGAATTGGATGAAGCTTATACTGCCCTGTTCGAATTTACCTGTTATCTTTTTACCAATGGGCCCGGAGCAGAGAAAAACTATGGCAATCCCTATGTACTTGATATCAGTCAGCTTGCCCGAAAAGTGGAGCGCGAGAAACACCGGATGGAAGCTTTCATACGTTTTCAGCATACGGCTGATGGCATTTTCTATTGCGGTATAGATCCCGATTTTAATGTGCTCCCTTTGATCATGACGCATTTCAAAAATCGCTATGCCGATCAGCAATGGATTATTTATGATATCAAAAGACACTACGGAATATTTTATGATCTGGAAAAAGTAGAAGAAATAAAAATGGATTTCAATGCCCAAAATAACCTGTTGAAATCCTCTTCTCCGGCACTCTCCGCTAAGGAAGGATTATATGCCGTGTTATGGAAAGACTATTTCCATAGCGTAAATATTCCCGCCAGGAAAAACACAAAACTCCATGTTCAGCATGTGCCAAAAAGGTACTGGAAATATCTAACGGAGAAACAACTTTAAGAACCGAATATTGAGTTTAGAATTAACATTAAATTGTAAATTTATCTCGTAAATTGCCTTCATGAAGTTAAGTGTCCTTGTTTTAATCACTGCTTTAGGAGTCGGCCTCTCTATAGCTCTAGTCAATTTTCACTTCCAGCAAAGCTGGTATTTTATGCTGGTATCCTTCGGAATCTCCTTCGTTACCAGTTTTATTCTGTTTTACTACCTGCTGGAGAAGTATATCTATTCCAAAATCAAGCTGATTTACAAACTGATACATAATCTTAAATTAGGTAAAGACCTGAAAGATGCCCTGGGAGAATATGTGAGTTCTGACCCGATCAATGATGTGGAACATGAAGTAAAAGAATGGGCCGGCGCTAAAAAACTGGAGATAGACCTGCTTAAAAAACAAGAGCAATTCAGGAAAGAATTTTTGTCGAATGTCTCTCATGAATTTAAAACACCTCTTTTTGCGATTCAGGGTTATATTGAAACCTTACAGGATTGCTTGCTTGATGATCCTGAAATGGCTGTTAAGTTTTTACAAAAGGCGGAAAAAAATGTGGAACGCCTTAGCTATCTGATCAATGATCTGGATTCTATATCTAAACTGGAATCAGGTGAAATACCAATTGATTATCAAAAATTCGACTTCGTTCTGCTGGCTAAAGAGGTAATAGAAGGCCTGGAAGACAAAGCGAAAAAAAGAAATGTCACCCTTTTCTTTAAGGAAAAGTATATGCACCCCGCGTTTGTAAATGCAGACCGCGAAAAGATAAGGCAGGTAATGATTAACCTGATCTCTAATTCCATCAAATATGGTAAAGAACAAGGATCAACAGCGATTAAGATCTTTGAACTGCATGATCAGTACCTTATAGAGGTAACAGATGATGGCATTGGAATTGATGAAAAACACCTGTCGAGGTTATTCGAACGTTTTTACCGTGTAGACACCCACCGTTCAAGAGAGGTTGGCGGCACCGGGCTTGGGTTAGCCATTGTTAAACATATATTAGAAGCCCACGAACAGATTATATCCGTAAGAAGCACTTTACAGATCGGAACTACTTTTGCATTTACGCTGCAGAAAATGGGATAGATTTAAATGCATATTGATTTAATGTTAACACTTAACACTAACTTAACATTGTAGTGCTACTTTTGTAACCATATTTAATAGTTAACATGAATAACATTTTTAAGTTCTTTACGCCCAAAGACAAAAAATTCCAACCACTCTTTGAACAGGCCGGAAGTAATATATTAAAAATCTCAGAAGTACTTTTCCTGGCTTTAAGCACAAAAGACCTTGAAAAGAGAAAAGAACATATCAAAGAAATAGAGCGACTGGAGCATGTTGGAGACGATATTACCCATTCTATTTTCCTGGAATTAAGCAAGAACTTTATTACTCCATTTGACAGGGAAGATATCCATGCCCTGGCCAGCGCCGTTGATGATATTGCTGATTATATCCATGCCTCTGCTACGAATATAGAATTATACAATATTAAAAATATTGGTGACGCCATGATCAAACTGGCGGAACTGCTGGTAGAGATGTGTACCGATTTAGACAAGGCTATCCGGGAATTAAGAAGCTTTAAGAACATCAGGGTGATTGCTGATGCTTGTGTACGTATCAATAGCGGGGAAAATCAGGCTGATTATGTTTGTAATCTGGCCATTGCAAGATTATTTGAATTTGAAACGAATGCGATTGAACTGATCAAGCAAAAAGAAGTTCTGCAAACACTCGAAATGGCAACAGATAAATGTGAAGATGCCGCGAATGTGCTGGAATCTATATTGGTTAAGAACGCATAAAATTATAAAAAATGGGCAATACCTTATTGGTTGTTGTAGTTATTCTGGCCATTGGTTTTGACTATATCAATGGTTTTCACGATGCGGCCAACTCAATTGCTACGGTCGTATCCACAAAAGTCCTTACGCCTTTTCAGGCGGTACTATGGGCGGCGCTTTTTAATTTTGCCGCTTATTTTTATTTTACAGATCATAAAGTGGCAAATACAATTGCCAAAACAGTTTTAGAGCAATATATCACACTCGAGGTAATCCTCGCGGGGCTAATCGCGGCGATTATCTGGAATTTATTTACCTGGTGGTATGGGATTCCTTCCAGTTCATCACATACTTTACTTGGCGGTTTTGCCGGTGCCGGTATGGCAAAAGCATTTAGCATGGGTGCCAGTGCAATGGATGCCATTAACCTCGCCCCCATTTTAAAAGTAGTTGCCTTTATTGTACTCGCCCCGGTGATCGGGATGTTTATCTCAGTTATCATTTCCATCATATTATTACACCTGGCCAAGAATGCCAGGCCATCTGTGGCAGAAAAGTGGTTCAAAAAACTGCAGCTGGTTTCTTCCGCAGCGCTAAGTTTTACCCATGGAGGTAATGATGCCCAAAAAGTAATGGGTATTATTTATGTATCCATGGTTGCTGCAAACGTATTGAAAACCGGGGATGCGATGCCGGAATGGATTCCTATCTGCTGTTATGCAGCGATATCTTTAGGCACCATGAGCGGCGGATGGAAAATTGTAAAAACCATGGGTTCGAAGATCACCAAAGTAAATGCTTTTGAAGGCGTAGCCGCAGAAACTGCTGGTGCAGTGACTTTAGGATTAACAGAACATTTTGGTATTCCCGTTTCTACTACACATACCATTACAGGATCTATTGTAGGTGTAGGGCTCTTAAAACGAGTATCTGCTGTAAGATGGGGAGTAACGGTAAATCTGCTTTGGGCATGGATATTAACTATTCCTGTGTCAGCTACATTAGCCGCCATCATTTTTAGCATTCTGCGCCTGTTTTTTTAAATCACAGCCGGTTTTAAACCGATAGTTACGATATTATCAATCCCTCTGAGTAATTATTCAGGGGGATTTTTGTTAAAAGGCTATGGTATAGCTAACCCGTGCATCAGCCGATTTTGGCTGCTCCCATTTAGGCCCTTCTTTGATCAGCCTTACAGCTTCTGCATCAAATTCAGGACTTGCGCTTTTCTCAACCTTAATCGCTGAGGGTTTTCCCTCTGCATCAATCAGGAAACTGAGCGCTACAAATTTCCCGGACTTGTCATCCTTACCAAATTTATTATTGTCACTCAGATAACTATCCAGATTTGCCCAGCCACCCACAGGAGTAGAAACAGCAGGGGCAATTGTAGCTACACGGGCATTTTTAACAACAACCTCATTTAAAACGTCTGCTGGTTTTGATACTGCTGTATCAGCAACATCATCTTTTTGTATATCGGCTGACTGAACAGCATTTGCAGCCATAGTATTATTTAAAACTTCTTTTTTCGGACGGATAATACCAGCAGATACAGGTTCCTGAGCTACAGCAGGTGTATTTGCAGCATAACTATCGCTCTTAGCAGAATCGACTGCCGCAGGAGTGGGTGTAAGGTTTACCTCTACGCTATGGGGTTTATTTTTAGACAACTGCTCACGGTTCTCACTGGCACGCATAAAGAAAAATATACTCACAGAGATAAACATCACCGCCGCCGCAGAAGCTACACTTAAGCGCTGCCAGGTAAAGACACTTTCTTTCTTGATGATCTGCTGCTGGGCAATACGCTCATACAATTGTTTTTGCAGCAGGGAAATAGATTGCTTGCGGCTGCGGGATTCTGTTAATCCGGCCAATGCCTGCGCAACAAAAGGATCTTCCAGTGCCTGCTTCTCCAGCTGGTGCATAGCCTGGTTATCAAGCTTGCCATCCAGGTAATCTTCCAGTAATTCTATATCTAACCAATTGTTATTCACTGCTCTTTTTCTCTATACAAATTTTGAGGTTCCGTTTTCCGTTTTGAATATAACTCTTTACTTTGAGCATTTCATAACCGGTGATCTCTGCGACTTCTTTATAACACTTCTCCTGCAGATAAAATAAGTCTACACTTATCTTTTGTTCTTCCGGCAGTGTTTCCATACACTTTTCCATTACTGTAAGCTGCCTCTCTTTTGTATCTTCAATATCCAGATGCACAAAATCGCCATTTTCCACAAAAGCATCTTCTAAAGATACCGTATTATGTTTTGCAGATTTACGTAATGCCATTAAACAATGGTTTCTTGTTAATACATGCAGCCAGCTTTTAAAATTCTGCACTTCATGAACCTTCAGCTTGGTGACCAGCTCCTCAAAGATCTGCATGACAGCATCTTTGCTGGCTTCTTCCTCTTTGAAATAATTGAGGCAAACCCCATAAACCAGGTGCATATATCTGTTATAAAGTATGCCCAATACATCCAAACTCCCGGTATGTCTATACTGGGAGATTAGAGCAGCATCGTCCTGTTCCTTGTTACCGGTTAAATTCTTTATAAATTTCAATAAGTAAAGATAAATCTTTCCAAGTATAAAAATATTTTTCCACTCTCTTATAGAACTCCCAAATTTTGACAATCATTCAGCAGACAGCAATTTTAGGCAGTTTTTGTGTAATATTGATTCGTATATAACACAACAATGAAGAAACTTAAATTATTACTCCTTGCTTTTTCTTTGCTCATTTGCAGTACCTACGCTGCGCACAGCCAATCCCAGCTGGGTAGCCTGTTAAATAAAATCCCAAAAGGCAACCCTTCATCTTCAGAAATGGGAACGGGCATCAAGCAGGCCCTGGAAGCCGGGATCTCCAGGGGAGCAGATCAGCTTTCCGCTAAAGATGGCTTTCTTGGAAATCCAGCAGTAAAGATCCTGTTTCCACCGGAAGCACAAAAAATTGAAAAAACCTTAAGAAGCATTGGGCTGGGTTCACTGGCCGACAATGTAATTACCAGTTTAAACAGGGCTGCAGAAGACGCCGCAAAAGATGCAAAACCTATTTTCCTTTCGGCCATTAAACAAATGACCATTGCAGACGCCACAAATATTGTCCTCGGAGATCAGAATTCCGCAACCGAATACTTCAGAAGGGTAACCACAGCACAACTGCTGGCCGCATTTACACCAGTGATTGCCGCAAGCCTGAATAAAGTTGGCGCTACTAAATACTGGAGCGATGCAACACATGAATACAATAAATTGCCTTTGGTAAAAAAGGTAAACACAGACCTTCCTGCTTACACTACGCAAAAAGCAATTGATGGTATGTTTGTACAGGTAGCAGTGGAAGAACTAAAGATCAGGAATAATCTGGGTGCCCGTACTACGCCTGTTCTTCAGAAAGTTTTCGGCTATGCTGATAAGAACAGAAACTAAGGAATAATTCATCATCTTAAAATCCTAATCAGGCATTCCGCTCTGATTCAATTATAACCAGAAAAAAAATATAGCTACTAATAGAAATAAAAGCTACTTTTATACAGAACAATTACGAATAACTTACAGGTATATTGGATTTTAAAGATTTTAATTTTAACCCTGATCTATTAGAGGGTTTATTAGCGATGGGTTTCAGAAATGCAACTCCTATACAACAGGAAGCAATTCCACTCATCCTTGCGAAAAAAGACTTAATTGCATGTGCCCAAACGGGTACAGGTAAAACAGGAGCTTACCTGCTGCCGGTCATGAATATGATCAGCCAGACGGAGAACCGCCATAACAATACACTGATACTTGCACCTACGCGCGAATTAGCGCAACAAATAGACTTGCAAGTAGAAGCACTTTCCTATTTCACCAATATCAGTTCTTTAACTGTTTACGGTGGAGGGGATGGTATTGCTTACGAACAGCAAAAACGCAGCATGCGTGAAGGGGTTGACATTATTATCGCTACCCCGGGAAGACTGATCTCTCATCTTTCTTCAGGATTACTGAAGCTGGATCAACTGCAGCACCTGGTGCTGGATGAAGCAGACAGAATGCTGGATATGGGATTCTATGACGACATCATGCGTATTGTAAGCTTTCTTCCGGAAAAAAGGCAGACGGTATTATTCTCTGCAACGATGCCGCCAAAGATCAGGAAACTGGCAGGCAGCCTTTTACATAATCCGGAACAAATCAGCATTGCGATATCAAAACCCGCAGCAGGAATCAATCAGCAGGCCTACATTGTGCATGATGCACAAAAAGTTAAACTGCTGACTGAACTGATGAAAAACGTAGAATATCCAAGTATTTTAATTTTTGCTTCCACAAAGGAAAAAGTTAAAAATCTGGGTAAGGTTTTCCGCGGACTGGGTTTCAAAGCTGAAGCTTTCCATTCAGACCTTGACCAAAAAGAAAGAGAAGGCATCTTATCAGAATTTAAGAATAAACGTGTGCCTGTACTGATTGGTACCGATGTATTGTCGCGCGGTATTGATGTGGAAGGTATTTCACTGGTGATCAATTTTGATGTACCGCATGATCCTGAAGATTATATCCACCGGATTGGACGTACAGCAAGGGCTGCAACAACAGGAACGGCAATCACTTTAGTTAACGACAAAGACAAACGTAAGTTTGCCAATATAGAAAAGCTGATCGACAAAAAGATCGACAGGATGCCTTTACCAGAACACCTGGGAGAAGCGCCTTCAGAAACAGTCGACAGTGCTCCACGAACAGATAGGCCCGATCATCAAAAGCCCAAGCGTAAGTTCTGGAAGAAAAAGCCAAAGGCTGCCGGAAGCACATCCGGATCAGAATAAGATTTCAGCAGGAGCAACAATATTGCTCCTGTTTTTTTTTATCTTTATTGCTATGCAAAACCTACCCCCATTAGCAGAACGTATGCGTCCGAAAAATCTGGATGAATATGTTGGCCAGAAACATCTGGTAGGGCCTGATGCAGTTTTGCGTAAGGCTATCCAAAGCGGGCAACTGCCTTCTATGATCTTCTGGGGACCTCCCGGAGTAGGAAAAACTACTTTAGCTTATATCATATCCCAGACGTTAGACCGTCCTTTTTTTAATTTGAGTGCCATTAACTCAGGCGTAAAAGATATACGTGAAGTAATCGATAAAGCCGCATTACTTAAAGACAGCCTTTTAGGATTGCCTATTCTCTTTATTGATGAGATTCACCGCTTTAGTAAATCGCAGCAGGATAGCCTGCTAGGCGCTGTAGAGCGGGGACTGGTTACGCTGATCGGTGCCACAACAGAAAACCCCTCTTTTGAAGTCATCTCCGCTTTGCTTTCCCGCTGTCAGGTATATATCCTGAAGTCGCTGGATGAAGATGAACTATCCGGATTGCTGCATACAGCCATTCGCGAAGATGTGCTGCTAAAAGATAAAAAAATTACTATCCAGGATCATGAAGCGCTGATCCGTTTGTCGGGCGGCGATGCCAGGAAATTATTGAATGTACTGGAAATTGCGGTGAACGGCATAGGCGGTAACAGCGTGGTGCTGACCAATGAAAATGTATTACAGCATGCACAGCAGAACCTTGCCCTTTATGATAAGGCCGGAGAACAGCATTATGATATTATCTCTGCCTTTATCAAATCGATCAGGGGAAGTGATCCAAATGCCGCTGTTTACTGGCTCGCCAGGATGATTGAAGGCGGTGAAGATCCCTTGTTCATTGCCCGGAGATTATTGATACTCGCTTCCGAAGATATAGGAAATGCCAATCCCAATGCCTTGCTGCTGGCCAACAACTGTTTCCAGGCTGTTAATGTGATCGGTTATCCTGAAGCCAGGATCATCCTGTCACAGGCGGTTACCTATCTGGCCTCCTCTGCCAAAAGTAATGCCTCTTATGAAGCGATTAACAAGGCACAACAGCTGGTTAAACAAACAGGAAACCTGCCCGTTCCCCTGCATATCAGGAATGCGCCAACTAAGCTGATGAAAAACATCGGCTATGGAAAGGACTATAAATACTCACATGGTTATGAAGGCAATTTTGCTGCCCAGGAATACCTGCCCGACCAGATCAGCGGTACAAAATTATATGATCCCGGCAGCAATCCCGCAGAAGATAAATTAAGAGAGAAATTGAAACAAAACTGGAAAGACAAATACAACTATTAAACTATGCTCTCAACATTCTTAAATCATCAATGGCTTGCCTTTTGGCGGTCCAGAGGTAAAGCCGGTACCATTGCAGCACAGCTCATTTTGGGTTTTGTACTGCTTTATATCATAGGGGTATCCATTTTGGTGGGCCTGGAGATGCAGGAAATTATTGAAAAATTGCTGCCGGGTAAAAGTGTGATGCTGGTATTTAACGGAATGATCTTATATTATTTCGCCATTGAGCTGATCATACGTCTGCAGATGCAGGAACTGCCAACGTTAGCTGTTGTCCCTTACCTGCATTTGAATATCCACAAAAGAAAGCTTGTTAATTTTCTTAACCTGAGGGCTCTTTTTTCAGCATTTAACATCCTGCCCCTCTTTGTATTCTTTCCTTTTTGTATCCTGCATATCGGCAGTAACGAAGGAAGTTTAGTCTGCTGCATGTACCTGCTGACTATATTGTCATTTACAATATTTAATAACTATGCGGCACTTTATTTTAAAAGGATATCTGCACAAAATATATGGGTTGTACTGCCCGGGTTGGCTATTATAGTCGCTATTGGCTTGCTGGAATACTTAAAGGTCTTTTCTATAGCTGCATTTTCAAATATCATTTTTCACGAAATAACAGTTTTACCGCCAGTCGCTATCGTTTTTCCCATCCTGGCGGGAATCATGTTTTTCATCAACGCACGGTTTTTAAGAAATAACCTTTATATCGAAGAACTAAAATCCGGCGAACAAAAGAAATCAAGTACCGATTATCCTTTTCTGGATAGGTTTGGTACAGCAGGTACATTGGCGGCAATGGAAATTAAATTGATCCTGCGTAACAAACGCCCGCGGGCAACTGTAGCTAAAGGACTTATATTCCTGATTTACGGTTTTATGTTCTACAAGCCACGTTTTATCGCATCCGCTCAGTTCCACATGATGCTTTTTCCGGCAATCTTCATGTCTGGAAGCACGATTCTCCTTTACGGCCAGTTTATGTTTGGATGGCAGGGAGCGGAATTTGATGGATTGTTATCAAATAAAGTCAGCATCAAAACATTTTTTAAAGCTAAATTTCTGCTGCTTACTATTTCTGCTACCCTGCTTACAATTTTGATCAGCTTTTATGGCTTGATGAGCTGGAAAATCCTGGCGGTACAATTTGCCGCCTATTTTTATAATATAGGCGCAGGCACAGTAATCGTGTTATATTTCGCAACATCAAACTATAAATTTGTAGACCTCAGCAAGGGTACCAGTTTCAACTGGCAGGGTGTAGGTGCATCTACCATGATTATGGCACTTCCCTTATTAATTGCCCCCTATGTCATCTATTACCCGTTTTCTTTAATTAGTCCTTATTTGGGTTTAGCCGCCCTTGGCTTAATTGGGATTGTGGGAATCTTTACCCGTAACTTCTGGACAGACTTTTTAGTCAGAGAATTTAATAAAAGAAAATATAAAATTGCCGCCGGCTTTAGAGAAAGATCATGATCATAGAAATAAACAACCTGAAAAAAATATATGCAGGCCGTACTGTTGTAGATATCGAAAAACTCAGCATTAACCCTGGCGAAACGGTCGGTGTGGTGGGTAATAACGGAGCCGGAAAAACAACTTTGTTTAGAATGCTGCTCGACCTGATCCGACCCGATTCCGGAGAAATATTGTCCAAAGGGATTAATGTAGCCAGCGATGATCAATGGAAAAGTTATACAGCCTCATACCTGGATGAAGGTTTCCTAATAGACTATCTTACACCAGAGGAATACTTTGTATTTGTTGGCAGCCTGCACCAGCTGAGTGTAAAAGACGTTACTGCTTATTTGAGCCAATACCAGGACTTTTTTAATGGAGAGATTCTGGAAAGAGGCAAATACATCAGGGATTTTTCAAAAGGAAATCAGAATAAGATCGGTATCAGCGCTGCTTTGATGCAGGACCCCGAATTACTGATACTGGACGAACCTTTTGCTAATCTTGATCCTACTACTCAAATGCGGCTCATCACACATTTAAAATCACTGAAATCAGGTAAGCTCACTACCCTGATCTCCAGTCATGACCTGAACCATGTTACAGATGTATGCGACCGCATCATTTTATTCGAAAAAGGAAAAGTGATCAAAGATTTGTATACAAATGAAAACACCTTAAAAGAATTGGAAGAATATTTTTCGCATTAACAGATGTACAGAATTTTGGTCGATAGTTCTTCATTATAGGTTAATCACACAAAATTTAACCAGATTAAAATTGCATTAAAAACGATTAACCTTGTGTAACAAGAATATATCATTTATACTTGCAGTTGGCATCAGCTTTGATTTGAAGCCTGTATTAACTTATAAATTAACATCATCATGACTTCAAAATTTAGAATAGCAGTATTCAGTATAGCTTTATCCATTGGTGCAATGGCATTTCAGGGCTGCGATAGTTTAACAAAAACACAAAAAGGGGCCGGAATCGGCGCTGCGGCCGGTGGCGTGCTCGGAGCCCTTATTGGAAATAAAGCAGGAAATACTGCTGTTGGCGCTATCTTAGGTGGCGCAGTAGGCGGTGTAGCCGGCGGATTGATTGGTAAAAGAATGGATAAACAGGCGGCAGAGATTCAAAATACGATCCCAAATGCACAGGTTGTACGTGAAGGTGAAGGTATCATCGTAAAATTTGACAGTGGTATTTTGTTCGATTTTGCGAGTGCAAATCTGAAAGATGCAGCTAAACAGAATATTAAATCGTTAGCCGGATCAATTAACGAATATCCAAATACGGATATTAAAGTTATTGGCCATACAGACAATAAAGGAACAGAAGACTATAATTTAGGTCTTTCAGAACAAAGGGCAGCATCGGTTAAAGCTTATGCAGTTGCACAAGGCGTTCCTGCATCAAGGATGACCACTGTAGGTAAAGGTTTCTCTGAGCCTATTGCAGATAACTCAACTGATGCAGGCAGAGCGGCCAACCGAAGGGTGGAAATCGTTATTGTTGCCAATGACCAATTGAAACAACAAGCGGCACAAGGTCAGTTACAAAACTAAATTGTCCAAAACACAACACGAAAAAGGCCGGAGCAAATGTTCCGGCCTTTTTGTTTAGATATCCTCTCTATATATATCATCAAAATAATTGATGGTTAGTGATTTCAGGAGCAGCTCCTGTTCCATCATCGCAAAAGATGGTACAGGTTTAACCAGCTTCCAGTGTGGCCAGCCGTCCTGGTCCAGTCCTTCCAGCTCATAAAATCCCATCTCACTCATTAAACGGCAGGTAGCAATATGCATCAGCTCTTCTTTCTGGCGTTTGCTGTACTTGCCTGGTCCCTTGCCTAATTCCTGAACGCCTATTAAGAATAACATTACCTTTAAATCGGGTATATCTGAATCAAATTCCTGTGCAATTTTTTGCTGCAGGATCTTCCACTTTGCATTAATTTCTGCTGGCTTCATGCACAAAGATAAAACTATAGGGTACTTTATGACAATATAATTCATACATAAGTTTTTGGATTCGCTATTTTTAACCCTTTAAACAGATCAGTTAATGGATACAATAATTTCAGCCGGCCTCATGGCCTACGGTATGTCAGGCAAAATATTTCATGCTCCTTTTATCAGCGCCCACCCGGGTTTTAAACTTCATGCTGTTACCGAGAGGCACCAGAAAAATGCAGATAAGGATTTTCCCGGTATCATTAGTTATGACTCTACAGATGAATTGATTGCTGATGAAAACATCAACCTGATCGTTATTAATTCGCCCAATTATACCCATTATGAATACGCTAAGCAGGCGCTGAATGCAGGTAAACATATCCTCGTAGAAAAACCTTTTACAGCCAGCGTTGCAGAAGCTGAAGAAATATTTAAACTGGCCGAAAGCCTGGGCAAAAAGGTATTTGTATACCAGAGCCGCAGATGGGACAGTGACTTTAATGCCGTGAAAAAAATTGTTGATGGCGGCAGGCTGGGCAAACTTTCAGAAGTACATTTCAGGTACGACCGCTACCGGGTAGAAATAGGCGCAAAAAAGTTTAAAGAAGAGCCTATGGCAGCAAGCGGCCTGCAGTATGATCTCGGCCCGCATTTGCTGGACCAGGCGATCAGCCTTTTTGAAAAGCCGGATGCTTTTCAGAAGATCTTAGGAAAAAACAGACCGGGTACCAAGATGGACGATTATTTTTCTATTCATCTCAGCTATCCGAATGATGTTAACGTATTTGTACATGCCAGTATGCTGATTGTTGATATACAACCCTCCTTTGTAGTACATGGGCAGCATGGAAGTTTTATCAAAGAAAGAGCCGACGTACAGGAAGAACAGCTGCTTAAAGGTATAAAACCTAACGATCCGGGTTTTGGCGTAGAAGCCAGAGGCAAAGAAGGAAAGCTAACATTAATCGATAAAAATGGCGATAGAACACAGGAACTGATCTCTTCAGAAACAGCGAACTATATAGACTTTTTTGAAGCCGTTTACCAGTCACTGCTAAACAATGCACCTTTCCCTGTAGAACAGCAGCAGATCCTCACACAATTAGCTATATTGGAATCATGATCCCCTATATCATCTTAGCCGCAGCATTTTTGGTTGCCTTATATTTCATCTTCAGGAAACCTAAGGCCAAACAACCTGTAGATGCAGCAACTGTGGCATCCGACAGACAGCTGTTACTGGAACATGTGGCCTATTATCAAAAACTAGAGCCGGATGCACGTCTTAAATTTGAAGCCCTGCTGCAGGATTTCCTCAGTTATGTACGTATTGAAGGCGTTGGGCTTACGCCAGATCCGCTGGATAGGTTACTGGTAGCCTGCAGTGCGATCATTCCCGTATTTGGATTTGGACACTGGAAATACCAGAACTTAAGTAGTGTTGTGTTATATCCGGATACCTTTAATCAGGAATTCCAGTTTGAAGGCGGGGAACGCAATATCTTAGGAATGGTGGGGACAGGTTATATGAACGGCCAGATGGTCTTATCACATTCTGCATTGCTGCAGGGATTTTCAGTGAGTGCAGGGAAAGAAAATACGGCCATCCATGAATTTGTGCACCTGCTGGATAAATCGGATGGTGCTACAGATGGCATTCCTGAAAACCTGATGCCCCATCAGTATATTATCCCCTGGGTAAAAATGATCCATCAGGAGATCAGCAAAATTGAACATGGTCATTCAGACATTAACCCATACGCAGTGACCAATGAAGCTGAATTCTTTGCCGTAGTTTCGGAATATTTCTTTGAAAAACCGGATCAGTTTAAAGAAAAACACCCCGAGCTTTACCAGATTCTGGCCGAAACATTCTTGCAAGACCCTGTAAAAAAGGAAGTTTTATAAGGCAGCCAACAGCGCATTCATAAATTCTGTGGGCACTTCCATATGCGGGATATGCCCACAGCCTTCAAATTCAATCAGTTTGGCCTTAGGTATCCTGGCAGCAGTTTGTTTGCCCAATACCTTATACTGTCCGTGCCGGGCCTGCTCCTGTGGGCTCAATAAACCTTTACCTACAATCGTTTTATCTTCCTTTCCAATAAACAACACTGTAGGCACTTTAATATCCTGAAATTCGTGTACTACCGGCTGCTCATAGATCATGGTAAAAGTCATTGCCGCAACTTTGGCATAACGTGGAAAATCAGCACTAAAGGTTACACCTGCACCAATATTTACAAGTTCATCATAGGCTGGTTTCCATGACGTGAAATAAGAGCTTTGGTAATACTTTTTTATACTGGCCGCGGTACCTTTTAACTCTGTTTTATATTCTTCTTCTGTAGTCACATAAGGAACAAACTCGCGGTAATCTTCCAGTCCGATAGGGTCTTCCAGTAATAATTTCTCTATAGTTTGAGGATATAACAGCGCAAACCTGGTGGCCAGCATTCCTCCCATAGAATGACCCAGGATATTGGCCTTTTGAATGCCGAGTGTGTCTAACAGTGCTTTATTCCAGCGGGCCAGCTGGTGAAAGCTGTAGTGGATAAATGCCTTGGACGATTTTCCGAAACCAATCTGATCAGGAACAATAACCCTAAAACCATGTTCCGTTAATCCCTTGATCACATTGCCCCAGTAATAACCTCCAAAGTTTTTACCATGAAATAAAACTACCGTTCTTCCATTTGCATTTTGCGTAGGTGCCACATCCATATAGGCCATCCGGATATCCTGCCCTTCCGTATGGATAGGAAAGTATTTTACAGGATAAGGATACGTAACCCCCTCTAAAGTAATAGAAAGTGTATCTGTCTTTTGGGCAGACAGGGAGAAGGATAAACAAAGCAAAAAAGCAGCTGGGACAAATAGTTTCCTGAACATATCAATTCAATTTCCTTGTTATAACATCCTTAAATAGCTAAAAGTTCTTCCATGTCCATAATTCATAAAAAAGCCCCGCTCCTGTATGGATGCGGGGCTGATATCACAATTTCTTGTTTACTTTTTAAGCGTGAAGGGAATGTTTACTCCAAAGGTGACGTTACGTCCCATATTATAAATTCCTAACGTAGGATCTTCTTCGCTTAACCTTCCTGGCTTGAAACGGCTTAAATGATCATAATAGGCCTTATCCAGCAAGTTTTTACCAGCCACATAAATCGTGATGTCCTGGCTTTTGCTCAACTTCAATGTAGTGCCAACCGATGCATTTAACAGGGTATAACCTGCACTGGGCGTTTCAAAACTATCAATCTTGGTCTGTTTAAAGAAGTTGTCTATACCTACAGAAACATAAGAATGTGAAGTTCCATTGATCTTAGGTTCAAAGCGCAGTTCATTTCGTAAGGTGGCTGCAGGAATAAAAGGCAATGATCCATGTGTAGTGGTATTGGTTGCCCTGGTATAGGAGAAACTATTTTCAAAATGGATAAAGCTAAGCGGGTGTAAAGTTAAGGAAGCTTCGATACCCCGTAAAAAAGCATTGTCCTGAACAAAATTATACACCGGATATTCGGTTCCGTTAACCAGTTTACTCTGTCCGTCTGTACTGTAGTAAATATAATTATTAATGATATTTGCAAAACCGCCCAGGCTGGTACTTACATACTGGTTCTGGTATTCAAACGAAGCATCCAGCTGATAACTTTGTTCCGGTTTTAGATTTGGATTACCGATCTCATAACGGAATGCGCCTTCATGTACTCCATTGGCGGATAGTTCAGCAATATTAGGGGCCCTGAAAGCACTTCCCAAATTGCTCTTAAAGCTAAAAGCATCATTAAATTCATGGGTATAACCAACGGCACCTGTTACGTGAGAAAATTTATTGGTAAAACCATTAAACTGCGACTCGCCATCAAATGCCTTGCCAGTCATCCCTCTATAGTCAAAACGTGCACCGGCATTAAATGTATCTTCTTTCCATGTCTTTTTAACATAAGCAAAAGCGCCAAATGCCTGAGAATCGTAATCCGGTATCAGTTGCTCCAGACCGGAAGTATTCAGACTGTGCATATATTCACCAGACACGCCAAATACGGGTGCCCATCCATGCTCCTCTTTCAGCGAATACTTGATATCATAACTGTAGGTATAACTGTTCAGGAACAAATTGGGTGCTTCACCCTCTGTATCCAGTTCCCTGCGCAGGTTATGCTGATAACCCAAAGTAGCCTTGATGCTGCCATTACCCAATAAAATATTACTGTTCATCGCTAATTTGTAATGACGAACATCCTGTTTAGGATAAGCCAAAGTCCTGTCCTTATCCTGTGCATTAGAAAAAGTATTCCCGTTTTCATCTACCAGCTGGCCGGCATCGTTCCTTACCGGGTCGTAGAAACCCAGATTAGTACGAAAGCTGGAAGCATCTAAATGTGCATAACCCCAGCTTTTATTCAGCCCTATCTGGCCTTCATAATCTGTTTCGTTGTATCCCGAATTCGGAACATATTCTGTAGGAGTTTTATAAGAATAAGCATTTTTATAAGAACCCCGAACTTTATAAGTAAGGCCGTTTTCATTGCCCTGGAGCATCAGCGAACTTCCTGTCTGCCCGTTATTGCTTGCATAATTGGTTAGAAACTCACCTCTTAGCGTGCCATCGGGAGCAGGTAATCCGTCAAGAATGTTAATCACACCTCCCAGCGCATCAGAACCATACATCAAACTCGCCGGGCCTTTTAACACCTCTACATGGTCGGCACTATACTGGTCAATTTCAATCCCATGCTCATCTCCCCATTGCTGCCCTTCCTGTTTTACGCCATCACTTACCGTAACCACGCGGTTATAACTTAACCCACGGATCACCGGCTTTGATATTCCCGGGCCTGTTGTGATTTGTGCAACGCCCGGTACACGGGAGATCGCATCAATTAAATTGGTGGAAGGATGGTCCAGCAGATCGGCTTTGCTCACCGAAGAAACTGAAGTACTGTTTTTACGGTTATCAGAACTGCCTCCGGTGCCCGTGATTACTACTTCCCTGCCTTCAATTACACTGGGCTGCAAAGCAAAAGCCAGCGAACCCGGATTAGCCAGGTCTATAGATTGTGTAAATGTCCTGTAACCGATATAACTTACCTGAACCAGGAAACGCCCTTTTGCAGGAAGGTTTTTAATAACAAATTCACCTTTACTATTGGTAATTGCGGAAGCACGCAGATCAGGAATGGATATCGTAGCCCCCGGAAGCGGATATTTAGTATCGGCATCGACAATTGTGCCCCTAAATTCCGTCACACTGGCAGCATAAAGCCCCGTGAATGCAAATAGCAACACAAATAAAAGTAAGTAGATTTTTCTCATTAGGGCATATTTTAGTAAAGGCAGAATAAAGGGATAACGGCAAACCCAAAATAGGAATAAATCAAAGATTTAACAGATAGATAAGCGCTTGTATTTCAGTTAAGCAGCAAAAGTAATTAAATATGTTTCAATCATGTAATTATAAAGTAACAAAGCTTTTATAATACCCCGGTTAGCTATAAAACGAATAATATGGCATGGTAACTGTGCTGTTACAAATGATCTTCTTTACCAAAATTCCAACACCTATGGCAACTGCTCAGCAAATAAAAAACAGCTATATAGATTACGTGCTCACACATGACGAGCAGCCTAAATCTGTTTACACTTTCGTTAAAAAATTAAAGATCACCGAAGCCGAATTTTATGAATTCTATGCGTCCTTCGAAAGCATAGAGAAAATGATATGGGTTGAGCTCACCGCAGAAACGATTGATACCATCCGCCAGCAGGAAGTATGGGCCCAGTACTCTTCAAGAGACCGGATGCTTTCTTTCTTTTACAGTTACATAGAATTGCTGAAAAGACAAAGGAGCTTTATTATTTACAGTCTTAAAAAACAAAGTACCCGCTTTTCCACTCCAGATGTATTATCTGGTGTAAAACCCATTTTCGAGAACTTTGCCGATGAATTAATTAACGAGGGATTGGAAAGCGGCGAACTGGCCGACCGTAAGTTTTTAACAAAAAGATATAAAGATGCGCTCTGGATACAGTTTGCATTTATCATTAATTTCTGGATTAACGATGACAGTGCCGGCTTTGAGAAAACCGACGAAGCGATTGAAAAAGGTATTAATGTAACATTCGACCTGTTTCAGCGCTCCCCGCTTGATAATCTATTTGAGTATGGGAAGTTCTTATCCAGGAATGGAAAGTTTGCAGATAAAATGAGGAATCAATAACACATGGACGAACAGAACAGTATTCCTGTCACTAAAGTAGAGCGCTCTGCCAAATTTGTAAAAACAGGATTTCAGATTGGCGGAAATTATATTAAACATTATTCTAAAAAACTTTTCAATCCAGACTTAGGTAGGGATGAGCTGAATGAGGACAATGCTACTGATATTTACAAATCACTAAGCGAGCTGAAAGGAAGTGCTTTAAAAATTGCACAGATGCTCAGTATGGATAAGAACATCTTGCCAAAATCTTATGTCGATAAATTTAGCCAGTCGCAATACAATGCGCCTCCCCTTTCAGGGCCACTCATTGTAAGAACTTTTACCAAAAACTTTGGTAAAACACCAGAGGCGATTTATGATAAATTCAATATCGTTTCTACCAATGCCGCTTCAATCGGACAGGTACATCAGGCAGAGCTGAAAGGAAAAAAGTTAGCCGTAAAGATCCAGTATCCTGGTGTGGGCGACAGCATCTCCTCCGACTTAAAACTGGTGAAACCTTTCGCCTTCCGCTTATTGGGGATGAGTGAAAAAGAATTGAATATCTACATTAAGGAAGTAGAGGAAAGATTGCTGGAAGAAACCGACTATGAGCTGGAGGTCCGCAGGTCTATTGAGATCACCAATGCCTGTAAAGATTTAAAAAATGTAGTTTTCCCAACCTATTATCCTGAACTTTCGGGTAAGCGGATCATTACGATGGACTGGATCAATGGACTTCATTTAAAAGAATTCCTTCAAACCAACCCTTCACAGGAATTGCGTAATAAAATTGGCCAGGCTTTATGGGATTTTTATAATTTCCAGCAGCATGAACTGCGTGCCGTACATGCAGATCCGCATCCCGGCAATTTTATGATTACCCCCGACGAAAAGTTGGGCGTGATAGATTTTGGCTGTATAAAGGAATTACCTGATGATTTTTATGTGCCTTTCTTTTCACTGATCTCTTCTGATGTGGTGAGCGACAAAGCTAAAACCATTGAGGCTTTCAGAAAGCTGGACATGATCCATGCAAGCGACAATGCCACACAGGTAGAATTTTATTACAAAGCCTACCTGGAAATGATACAGCTTTTTGCCAAACCTTACCTTAGCAGCACCTTTGATTTCAGTCAGCCTGAATTCTTTGAAAAACTATATGCTTACGGAGAAAAGATTGCTAAAATGCCCGAATTTAAACAGGCCCGGGGGGTAAAGCATTTTATCTACGTAAACAGGACTAATTTTGGCCTGTATCAAATCCTGCAAGAATTAAAAGCCGTAGTACATACTGATACTTATCAACCTCATATCAAATAATAATTTCTGTGCCTGTACTGATAAAAATTACAGGCACTTGCTCTTCAATTTACTAAATATAATGAAACCTGCATCAGCTTACGGTTTACAAAAGTCATGAAGAAGCTGATGCAAGCTTCATAACCATAAACCAAATATCCAACCATGAAAATACTCCTGACGGGTGCCAACGGTTATATAGGAACAAGATTATTACCCGTACTCTTAGAACAGGGGCATGATGTGGTCTGCATGGTACGCGATAAGCGCCGCTTTGCAGAAGAATCTGATTTTGGTGACAAGGTTAAAATTATTACCGGCGACCTGCTGAAACCCGAAACATTAAGCAGCATTCCCGAAGATATCCATGCCGCCTATTACCTGGTACACTCGATGTCATCCGGCGGAGAGCAGTTTTCCGAACAGGAATTTGAATCGGCACTGCATTTCGTAAAGGCAATCAAAAAAACTTCCTGCCGTCAGATCATTTACCTCACAGGGATTGTAAACGATGATGACCTCTCCAAACACTTAAGTTCAAGACTGGCTGTTGAAAAAGAGTTGAAAACTGCCGGTATAGCCTATACCATCCTGCGTGCGGCCATTATCATTGGATCTGGAAGTGCTTCTTTTGAAATCATCCGCGACCTGACAGAAAAGCTACCCGTAATGGTTACCCCAAAATGGGTGAACACCTTATGTCAGCCCATTGCTATACGCGATGTATTAGGTTACCTGAGCGGGATATTAATGGAAGAAAAAGCTTTTAACCAAACCTTTGATATTGGTGGCCCGGATATATTGACTTATAAAGAAATGATGCTCCAGTATGCCGCATCACGGGGATTGAAGCGCTGGATATTTACTCTGCCTGTATTAACACCAAGGTTATCATCTTTATGGCTTAACCTGGTTACTGCTGTTCCCTATTCTCTGGCAAGGAGCCTGGTAGACAGTATGAAAAATGAGGTAATATGTAAAGACGATCGTATTTCGGCGATCATTCCGAGAGCGTGTTTCAGTTATAAAAAAGCTTTAAAACTAGCCTTTGAAAAGATAGAGCAGCATTCCATTGTTTCCAGCTGGAAAGACGCTTTAAACAGGGGATATCTGGATACCTCTTTTATGGATCAGGTTAAGGTACCGCAAAAAGGAACCGTTGAATATAAAGTAAAAATGCCCTTTGAGCGTAAAGCCGAAGAAGTATTTGAAAACATATGGGGAATTGGCGGAACGAGAGGATGGTATTATCTCGACTGGCTATGGAACCTGAGAGGCTTTCTGGATAAATTATTTGGCGGTGTAGGTACCAGAAGAGGCCGTACCAGCAATACGTCATTACATGCCGGCGATGTACTCGATTTCTGGCGGGTACTGCTGGCCGATAAGAAAAATACAAGATTGCTGTTATACGCAGAAATGAAAGTACCGGGCGAGGCCTGGCTGGAATTTAAGATCATCCATTTTCATGGCAGGTCATATCTTTATCAGGTGGCTACCTTTCGTCCGAGTGGTTTATGGGGACGGATATACTGGTATTCCATGTATCCTTTTCATCTGGTGCTGTTTAAAGGTATGGCCAAACAGATTACCACTTATGTACCAAAGGAAAAGGTATAGTCGCCACAACCATACCTTTCTCTAACCTAAAAACTTATCTATAAGACAGTTTATATTTAAAAAGGTTTGAATCAGGAAGCAATTATTTTATCTCAATCAGATAAGTTCAGGGTTTAAATAGTAGAACTATGGCTAAGAAAGTCTTTTGTTTATAATATTTTTGAAACAACTAAACATAATCATTGTAGTTGGATATATTTGTATATAAACTGTTACTACTTTGGACAAACTTCCACCATCCTGTAAAAATGTACTTGTTATTGAAGATAATCATGCTATTCTGGATGTGATTACTTTAGTTCTGCAAAGTGAATCTTATAAAGTGACGGGTCTGAATAAGAGCGCCGATATGATGGTACATATCGAACAATTTAAACCCGACCTGGTAATTCTTGATATTATGCTGCCTGATGCCGACGGGAGGGATCTTTTAAAAGTCCTTCGTTCTGATCCTACTACAGCAGATATCCCTGTTCTGATGATCTCTGCAAGATATACGGAGCAGAATATTCAGCATGGGGAATTTAAGCCAAACGGCTTTCTGGCTAAACCGTTTGACATTGACGACCTCCTTGACAGAATAGAAGGTATCCTGGCAGGAAAAATCTATTAAGCTCCTTTTTTATGGTTTAAACTTTGCATCAGCTGTGTATACAGGTCATCGCTGGTTTCTTCACGGGGTTTTAGCTTTTTAACGGTAGCACGTTTACCTTTAGCTTTCGCCTTGATGATCTTTAGCAGTTCTCCTGTATATTCATCTTTAAAGCTTTCAATATCAAATTCTCCCGCATACTGCTTAATCAGCGCCAGTCCCATATCCAATTCTTTTTTAGTTACCGAAGCTGCTTTTGGAACTTCCAGATCTTCTGGTGAGCGGATTTCCTCCTGGAAGCGTATTTTAGTAACCACCAGGATATCATCTAAAGGATGAATGACACACAGATTTTCTGTACTCCTCAATACGAACCTGGCCACACCTGCTTTCTTTGATTTGGTCAGGGCATTCAGCAATAAAGCATAAGCTTTCTGTCCTTGTTTTTCAGGTTCTACATAATAAGATGTTTCGTAGTAAATAGGATTGATATCTTCGATATCTACAAAATTCTCCAGTTCTATCATTTTTGTTTTCTCCGGGCTGGCATCTTCGAAATCCTGGTCGTCAAGAATAACATAATTGTCATTGATCAGGTAACCCTTCACAATCTTTTCATAAGGCACTACCTTATTTGTATTTTCATTGATCCGCTGAAACTTAATCCTGGAATGGTCTTTACTGTCCAGCATATCCAGATCAAGATGGCTGTTCTGAACAGCAGAATATAGTTTCACAGGAATATTTACCAATCCGAATCCAATAGATCCTCTCCATAGCGTTCTCATAATCAATCAATTTATACTCTTGTAACAACGTCCGGTTTTTTTTGTTTTTGAGCCTTTAATCTTAAAAACCACATCAGGTCATCCTTCAGGCATCCAATTAAACATTGCTCACGTATCTTTGTTATACAAAAAAAGATCACATGAAGAAATTACTTACTCTTGCCCTAATGTTATTGGTTTCTGCCACTTACGCGCAGTTAAAACCCGTTGCTTATACAGATGGAGCACAAAAATTAAATGGCTTTTCTGCTGCACCCGGAAAATCTGACAAAAGAAAAGCAGGTGTTTTGGTGTTGCCTGCTTGGAAAGGAATTGACAAACATTCCAAAGATGTAGCTGAAGAGCTGTCTAAAATGGGCTATTATGCATTTGTAGCAGATATTTATGGAGAAGGTCATTATCCAACAGATACCAAGAGCGCTGGGCAGATGGCCGGATATTATAAAAAGAATGTAGCTGAATACCAAAAACGTATCAAACTGGCCATGCAGGAACTGATTAAATCGGGAGCTGATGCCTCACGCATTGTAGTAATAGGTTACTGTTTTGGTGGTACCGGCGCTATCGAAGCAGCCAGGGAGAACTTCCCTGTTAAAGGTATTGTTTCTTTTCATGGTGGTTTGGGCAGGGATAGTGCCAGGACCATCAATCCTATCGTACCAAAAATGCTGATCTTACATGGTGCTGATGATCCAAATGAGCCGCTTCCGCAGATACTGGCTTTTCAGCAGGAAATGAGAACGGCTAAGGCCGACTGGCAAATGATCTATTATGCCAACTCGGTACATTCTTTTACTGATCCTGATGCAGGTACTGACAATTCTACAGGAGCAGCTTATAACGAGCTCGCTGCAAAAAGATCATGGAAACACATGACGATGTTCTTTAATGAAATATTAGCCAATTAACCGGCTAATATTTCATCGTTATTGTTAGTTTTTATCTATAGCTTCCTGTTTAAAGAAAGCAACAATTGCATCCGCGGTCAGTTTCTGCTGATCGCCGGATTGCATATTTTTCAGTGTTAATATCCCGCTTTCCATTTCATCACTTCCAATCAGGACTACATAAGGGATAGATTTATCATCTGCATAGCTCATTTGCTTTTTAAGCTTCGCTGAGGAAGGATAAAGTTCCGCAGCCACATGAGCTTCACGCAGATGCTGTAAGAGCGGCAGCGCGTATAATTCAGCTGCAGCATCAAAATTACTGATCAGTACCTTGGTGCCAGCTGCTGCTGATTCCGGAAACAGGTCCAGTTCCTCCAGTACATCATATATCCTGTCGGCACCAAAAGAGATCCCTACACCGGTTAAGCCCTTCAGGCCAAACATACCCGTCAGGTCATCATAACGGCCACCGCCGCCAATACTGCCCATCGCTGCTTCATTGGTCTTCACCTCAAAAATACAGCCTGTATAATAATTTAAACCACGGGCGAGCGTAATATCCAGTTCAAGGTCGGGCTGCCTTTCCAGCGCACTATGGATCAGCAGACTATATACATAATTAAATACTGCTTCAATTTCAGCTATACCTTTCAGTCCCGTTGCAGATTTTGAAAGTACTTTCTTTAAACTTTTCAGCTTTTCCTCATTGGTACCTTCCAGCAAGATCACCGGTTTCAGCTGTTCCACATCGCTTTCTGTGAATCCCCTTTCCAGTAATTCTTTAGTAACCCCATCCAAACCAATTTTATCCAGTTTATCGATGGCTACGGTCATGTCTACAATCAGCTCCGGCTTGCCAATGATCTCGGCAATGCCCGACAAGATTTTACGGTTATTGATTTTTATCGTGAAGTCCGTCATACCCAGGTTACTTAAAGCTTCCTGATAGATCAGTACAAATTCTGCTTCATTCAGCAGGCTTTCAGAACCTACCACATCTACATCACACTGGTAAAACTCCCGGTAACGCCCTTTTTGAGGACGGTCTGCACGCCATACCGGCTGCACCTGGAAACGCTTAAAAGGTAAAGTAATGTCATTCTGGTGCATCACTACATACCGGGCAAAAGGAACGGTGAGGTCATAACGCAATGCTTTTTCGCTGATCGAAGAGATCAGGGCATTGGAGTTCATGGTGGCGAGGTAAGTAGCATTGGCTTTCGACAGGTAATCTCCAGAATTTAAGATCTTAAAGATCAGCTTATCACCTTCATCTCCGTATTTACCGGTAAGGGTAGATAGATTTTCCATCGAAGGAGTTTGTATTTCAGCATAACCATATTTTTTAAATACTTTTTTAATGGTATCAAAGATATAATTACGTTTCACCATCTCCTGAGGTGAAAAATCACGGGTTCCTTTAGCTAATGAAGGTTTAATAGTAGACATAGGCGCAAAAGTACAAAAAGTAAAAGGCATAAAAAAAGCTGCCGAAGCAGCTTTTTAATTATTTAGGGTGATTAAACCAATAATCTTACCGGTTCTTCCATCAATGCTTTAAAGGTTTGCAGGAATGCAGAACCTGTAGCACCATCAACGGTACGGTGATCACAGCTTAATGTTACTTTCATTATGTTACCCGGAACTACAGCACCATTTTTAACAACCGGTACCTGCGAGATACCGCCGATAGCCAGAATACAAGAATCTGGTGTGTTGATAATAGCAGTAAATTCATCAATACCGAACATACCTAAGTTAGATACGGTAAAGGTAGAACCTTCCCATTCTGAAGGCTGCAGTTTTTTAGCTTTTGCACGCTGTGCGAAATCTTTAACTTCAGCAGAGATACGGGATAATGATTTTCCATCAGCAAAACGCACTACCGGAACCAATAGTCCATCTTCGATGGCAATGGCTACACCAATGTTTACATGCTCATTGTAACGGATCACCTCTCCTCTGTAAGAAGAGTTCACATTTGGATGTTGTTTTAAGGCAACAGCCACTGCTTTGATCACTAAATCATTAAATGATAATTTAACCGGAGAAAATTCATTCATTTTGGTACGTGCAAGAATTGCAGCGTCCATATCAATGCTCATGGTTAAATAGAAGTGAGGAGCGGTAAACAAGCTTTCAGATAATCTTTTGGAGATTACTTTACGCATTTGAGATACCGGTTTCTCTGTATATTTTTCTTCTCCTACAAATGCAGGAAGAGCAGCAGGTGCTTGTTTATCTGCAGGTGCCGAAGCTTTTTCTTCTGATTTTGCAGGAGCAGCAGCAGGTTTGAAGTTTTCTACGTCTTTTTTAATGATACGGCCACCATCTGCACTACCAGAAACCTGGCTCAGATCGATACCTTTATCTTTAGCAATTTTCTTTGCCAGTGGAGAAGCTTTTAAGCGTCCGCCATCAGCAGCAACAGGCTCAGCAGTTTCTGCTGGTGCTACCTGAGTATCAACAGCGGCAGAATTTGTTTCTTTCACTGGTGCATCAGATTTGTCTGCTGCCGGTTTTGCCGGAGCATCACCCTGGCTTAATATTCCGCTGATGTCAGTTCCTTCAGGGCCAACAATAGCAATGATGCCGTTTACTTTTGCGGCAGCACCTTTTTCTACACCAATATGCAGTAAAGTTCCTTCCGCATAACCCATTACTTCCATCGTCGCCTTATCGGTTTCAACATCGGCAAGAATATCATCGTTTTTAACTTTATCACCAACTTTTTTATGCCATTCAGCGATAACGCCTTCAGTCATGGTATCACTTAACAAAGGCATGCGGACAACGGTTACACCCATTTTTTCCAGATCTGCATCTGTTAATGCGGCACCTTTTGCTTCAGCCTTTGGCGCTTCTTTTTCTTCAGCCGGTTGTGCAGCAGCATCCTTTGCAGGAGCAGCTTCTTCCTTTGCAGGGGCAGCAGTACCTTCAGCATCCAGAGCAGCTTTATAATCTTCTCCTTCTTTACCTATCACAGCAATTACTGCATCTACAGGAACAGCTTTACCTTCTTCTACACCGATATACAGCATAGTGCCATCCCAGTAAGATTCCAGGTCCATAGTTGCCTTATCGGTTTCTACTTCTGCCAGTACATCGCCACTTTTAACTTTATCGCCAACTTTTTTATGCCACTTAGCCATTACCCCTTCGGTCATGGTATCGCTCATTTTGGGCATTTTAACTACTTCAGCCATTCTATAATATCAATTGAAAATGCGTTCTAAAATTAATCGTGAATAAACGGATAGTCAGGTTGCATATATACATCAGTATATAATTCCTCTGCTTCCGGCCATGGAGATTCTTCAGCAAATTTAACAGCGTCATCAACAATCTGTTTCACTTTAGCATCAATCTCTTCAAACCATGCCTCATCAGCATATTTTTCTGTAACTATCGTATCCCTAACCAGCTCAATAGGATCTTTAGCTTTATATTCTTCTAATTCTTCCTTGCTACGGTATTTTGCCGGATCAGACATTGAATGTCCGCGGTAACGGTAAGTTCTCATTTCTAAGAATGTTGGTCCTTCACCGTTACGTGCACGCTGAGCGGCTTCATCCATTGCATTATGAACCGCAACAGGATCCATTCCATCAACAGGAGAACATGGCATATCAAAACCTAAACCGATTTTGTAGATCTCCGTCATATTTGTTGTACGCTCAACAGAAGTTCCCATGGCATAACCATTGTTCTCGCAAACAAAGATTACGGGAAGTTTCCATAACATCGCCATATTAAAGGTTTCATTTAATGCGCCCTGACGAACAGCACCATCACCCATATAACAAACGTTTAAATTTGTTGTGCCTTTATATTTTTCAGCAAATGCAATACCTGCACCTAATGGAATTTGTCCGCCAACGATAGCATGTCCGCCATAAAAGTTATGTTCTTTGCTAAACATGTGCATTGAACCACCTTTACCTTTTGAACAGCCAGTTGCCTTGCCGTACATTTCTGCCATAATACTATCAGCACTTACTCCTAAGGCCAATGCGTGTGCATGGTCGCGATAAGTGGTAATCATAGAATCTCCAGGTTGCAAAGCAGAAATTGCTCCGGCTATAACAGCCTCCTGACCAATATATAGATGACAAAAACCACGGATTTTTTGTTGTCCGTAAAGTTGACCAGTTTTCTCTTCGAATTTACGCATCAGCAACATAGACTCAAACCACTTCAGATAGGTATCCTTATTAATTTCTACTGCACTCATTTTTGGCGATTGATTTTTATTTATGAGAGCAAATCTACTTTTTTATTGTAATATATCGAAGAAATAGTACAAAATGCATGAGATCATTACATAGAAATGTTAACAAATGTTTTTTTTCCACAAATTACATTTGGATAACATACGTAAATTACATAGTTTTGAAAACGGACAAAAAGCCCTAAGTGGTGTACGTTTAAGTGTAAGTACGTTTTACCCAAACTTAAAAGTGTAATATGATAAAAAAGTTTTTGTTTTCTACCCTTATTGCCTTGTGCTCAATAACAGCTTTAAATGCACAAACAAAGCCTACAGAAACCAATAAGTTAGAAGCCGACCCTGATAATTTAGCTTCCCAGTATTTCTCCCAGGTAATGGGTGTTGCAGTAGATGCAACTTCGAACATCAAATTGTACAAATTCATTTATGAATGGATAGGTACCCCTTACCGCTTCGGTGGAAACACAAAAAAAGGAATTGACTGCTCTGCTTTTACAAAAGCGATCTACGATAAAGTTTTTAATACTACCCTTTTAAGAAACTCCCGCGATATCTTCAGCATGGTGAGCCCCCTTCAGAAAGAGGAACTAAAAGAAGGAGACCTGGTTTTCTTTAAGATCAGAAGCAACAGGATCACTCATATCGGTATTTACTTAGGAGATAACCGCTTTGCACATGCTTCTACTACACATGGTGTGGTAATCAGTAACCTCAACGAACCTTATTATTCCCGCTTCTTTTATAAAGGAGGAAGAATCCTGGAATCAGCGAAGAAAGACCTGCTCGAAGAATAATCTCTTCATCAGCACAAACCATACAGATCCTTCTAAAAATTTAGAAGGATTTTTTTATGCCTCATCTTTTGTGTTTTTTACCAGTCCTATACCAGAGAAAAAGAAGATGATACTGATGAGTCCTGTAACAAACAATCCTCTCCCCTGTATGCTATGGTTTACATAACCATAACCGGCATAGATTAAACCGATGATACCCAATATCGTTAAGACAGTTCCAAAAGTACGTTTTACGTTCATAGTTGATTAGTTAATTCAATGCTGTAATACAATATCTATGCCCGAGTTATTAATTTACAGGGAATATAGCTGCAGGATTGCGTATATTGATTGCGTTTAATCTAAATCATATAATGATGAGTTACGCTTTATTAATTTTTGTATTTATTGTAATTGTTGTTTTGTCCAGTTCTTTTGTGACGGTAAAACAGGGAACCATTGCGGTTGTAACCGTTTTTGGAAAATATAAACGTCAGTTACCCCCGGGGTTGAATTTTAAAATCCCCCTGATAGAAGTTATCCAGTCCCGGATCTCCATCCAGAACCGCTCTGTGGAACTTTCCTTCCAGGCCGTAACGCAGGATCAGGCGAATGTTTATTTTAAAGCCATGCTGCTTTATTCTGTGCTGAACCAGGAAGAAGAAACCATTAAAAATGTAGCCTTTAAGTTTGTGGATGCCACGAACCTGATGCAGGCGCTGATTCGTACCATTGAAGGCTCTATCCGGGCTTATGTAGCTACGCAAAATCAGGCCAACGTATTGGCGCAGCGGAATGAAATCGTAAAACATGTAAAGGAACAGATCGATAAGGTACTCGAAACATGGGGATACCACCTGCAGGACCTTCAGCTGAACGATATTACCTTTGATGAAGAGATCATGCGTTCCATGAGCCGGGTAGTAGCATCAAACAACCTTAAAGCCGCCGCAGAGAACGAAGGACAGGCGTTGCTGATCACCAAAACCAAAGGTGCAGAAGCAGAAGGTAACGCAATAAAAATTGCCGCAGCTGCCGAACGTGAAGCTGCACAGCTACGCGGGCAGGGTATTGCCTTATTCCGTGCAGAAGTTGCGCATGGGATGACAAAGGCCGCCCAGGAAATGGAACAGGCTAACCTGGATATTTCCGTAATCCTGTTTACTATGTGGACCGAATCTATCAAACACTTTGCAGAAAACAGCGATGGCAATGTGATTTTCTTAGATGGTTCTACAGAAGGGATGAACAAAACGATGAAGGAGATGATGTCTCTGCAGCTGAACAAAACCAGTAAAGGATAAATCCTTAGGAGGCAAAAAAGAAAAAGGCTACAGTGCATGATGCACTGTAGCCTTTTTTATACAATCAGATCTGATTTATTACTCCTTTCGATTAAATGCCTTTCTTCATTTCCATCCAGTCTGCCATTACATGCATGCTTTCATCCTCAAACAAATCATAGTTTTCATCTTTTTTGATCTTATCACCTTTTTTAACAGCTTTTAATCCTCTCGATTCTCTCAGCCTGTTTATTTTTTCCAGTGATTTTGTTTCCAGACTATCTCTTTCTGCTTTCAGTTTATTTTCATTCAGCGTAACTGAAGTTTCCTGATCGCGTTTTTTCATCTCTGCGATATCTTCAACCAGACCTTTATAATCTGCAGATTTTGCCATCCTTTCATCATGCAGTTTAACCAGTTCAGATTTAACTGAAGACAGGTCTGCTACAGGGATAAAGTTAGATTTTTCAATGGTATCCCAAGGCAAAGCAGATGGCTCTGTATCTTCACCAATTTTATCCATTGGATAATAAGATGGCATTACGATATCAGGCATTACCCCTTTATGCTGGGTGCTGCTTCCATTAACACGGTAGAACTTAGCCATAGTTAAATTGATCTGCCCAAGTTGCGGAACTCCCGACTGATCTCCTCTTACCGTTACGCCACCGGCAGGCCCTTTAACCAGGCTCGCTAAACGCTGTAACACCGATGGGTTAACCAGCTTATTCAGGTCGATAGACGATTGAACAGTACCTTTACCATAAGTTTGTGTACCGATAATTAATCCTCTTCCATAATCCTGTATTGCTCCGGCAAAGATCTCAGAAGCAGAAGCACTCAACCTGTCTACCATCACACCAAAAGGACCATCCCAGGCAACACCAGGGTGTTCATCCTGACTTACCTCTACATTTCCTTTGATATCTTTCACCTGAACCACCGGTCCTTTATCGATGAACAAACCTGTTAAATCAATCGCTTCTACCAGTGAACCGCCGCCATTTGCACGTAAGTCCATTACAATTGCATCAACTTTATCTTTGGTTTTCAATGTATCGATCAATAATCTTACATCACGTGTGGTACTTTTGTAATTCGGGTCACCTGCATTGGCTGCTTTAAAGTCAGCATAGAAACCAGGTACAGTGATGATTCCAATTTTAAAAGTTTTACCGTTCGACTGAATAGTTTTTACTTCTTTTTTAGCCGACTGATCTTCCATGATGATCTTATCCCTGGTCAGCTCGATAATTACCGGCTTGGCAGACATATCTTTCCCTACCGGAATAATTTTCAATCTTACTTTAGTTCCTTTAGGCCCTTTGATCTTGGCTACCGCTGCATCTATTCTCCATCCAACGATGTCTTCAAAATCACCCATTCCCTGGGCAACACCAATGATCCTGTCGCCAGAATTTAGCAGTTTACTTTTAAAAGCAGGTCCGCCGGGAAGGATCTCATCAATTTTCAGGATGTCATTCTCCATTTTCAAACGGGCACCAATTCCTTCAAAAGAACGGGCCATATCTTCATTGAACTGTTGTGCGTTAGTTGGGTTAAAATAACTGGTGTGCGGGTCGATGGTTTCTGTGAAAGCATCCATCACCATTTGAAACACGTCCTGGTTATTCAATTTAGCCGACTGTGATTTAAGGTTCTGATATCTTTTAGTTAAGGTTTCAACATTCTTAGCCTCAGCGGTACCAGCAATCTTTAAATTCTCCAGTTCGTATTTAACGCGTTTTCTCCAGATGTCATTTAACTCAGCTGTTGAAGCCACCCATGGCATCTTCTCACGGTCAAATACGTAAGTATCATTCTCGTTGAAATTATATTTATCCTTGATATGCGCCATGGCATAATCAATGGTTTCATTATATCTTTTGGAATAAACATTAAAAATATAAAATGGGGCGCTCAGGTCTCCATTCCTGAAATTGTCATCCAGTGTTTTTCTGAACTGCTCAAAATCCTTGATATCAGAAGCCAGAAAATAACTTCTGTAAGGGTCGAGCGCTTTGATATACTTATCTAAAACCAGGGAAGAAATGGAATCATTTAAAGTTAATTTCTTGTAATTGTAATTCTCAATCAGGGCCACAATTTCTTTAATCACCAAACTCTGCTGTTCATCGGGTTTAATATTAGGGATACCTTCAACCAGCCTTTGCGGTTTTGGAGAGGCATGGCAAGCTAACACAGCTGCAGTGAAGGTGACCAGTAATATTCTTTTTAACATCTCTTTAAATAATTTAAAATCCATTTTTATATTAACAACCAATATGATACCAATTTGTAAAATAAACAGAAAAGAGACAGGAATAATACTGTCTCTTTTCTGTAATCTTTACCAAAGATAAGTAAATAATCAAAAGACAGTGGCCATTTGAGCGTAAAAAAGCCACTTAACCCTCAGTTAAACAGCTTTTTCCGCAATAAAAAGAAGTGATTTTATAAATTCGCCCTGTTCTTTCTTTCGGCAATAGAATTTTTAGCCTGCTGAATCTGCCCCTTGTACTGGCTGATTTTTGATGCCCGGGCAAATAACTCGGCCCTGTTGATGTCTTTCATTGCCAAAGCATATTCCTTTTTCCTGATCTTTACCTGGGCCAATCCCAGAATAGAATCTATATAAGAGGCATTATTATTATTCTGGCGGGCTAAAATACCCTGCTGGGTATAAAACCACATAGATTGTGTCAGTTTATTTGCTGCAAGATAGATCTTGCCCAGCTGACCGTAAGAGGCCATCTGCCCGGTCCTGTTTCCAAAACGGGAATAACTTTTTAAGGCTACGTTCAAAATCACCTGTTCTGCTTCAGCATAATGCTCCAGTAAATAATGGATATTGCTTAAACGCAGCAGGGAAGCTCCATAACGTGAAAAATTCCCTGTATTGTTGTACTCAAATGCAGCCTTTCCAAATAAGGTTAAGGCATCATATAACTGACCGTTTTTTTCGTTCTTTTCAGCTTCATGGAAATAGTTATCTCCGTTAGCATCATCAGTACCAGAAACTGCTATACTAATTGATCCGCTCCCGAAATTCGGGTCTTGCTGAACAAAAGAAGTCGTCTGCGACATTGCCGGATAAGAAAAAATGAGGCATACGGCTGCGAAACAGAGTTTATACATATTACAAATATAAATCTTTTTTAAAGATTTACATCTTTTAGTTAAATACCTGTAAGTTACCATCAAAAGAAGCCCAAACCATGTAGGGATGAGAGTCGGTATGATAAACCTGTCCATCGGCAGTAATTCCGATCACACCTGCAAAACCATCTATAGTTTTAAGCTCGGTAAAAGATTTATCGCATGCTGCTTTTAAGGTAAAACCGTCAGTAACGCGGGTAACGATCCTGGCTGCTAAAGCTACACTGACAATGTCTTCACCCACCCCTGTACAGGAGATTCCGGCAAAATCATTTGCGAAGTTACCCGCTACCGTAGCAGAATCACTTACCCTGCACGGGATTTCAAAACCTTTACCTCCGGTAGAGGTACCTGCTGCCAGATGTCCCGATGCATCGAGCGCTACACAACCTACTGTTCCCAATTTATTTTGCTGGTTGAGTTTTAGTTCGTACTCTGACTGGCGCTGTGCCGTAATAGGGTTAAAATATTCGTATTTATTTTTCCTCGCAAAATCAATGGCACCTTCACCGCTTAAAACGCTATCTTCATAATTCAACAGCAGTGAAGCTACCTGGATAGGATGCTCCACATCCTGGATATTGATCACACCGCCAAATTTTTGCGTTTTGCCATTCATGATGGAAGCGCTTAACCTCACTTTGCCATCACTCTGGATCTGCGAGCCCAGTCCTGCGTTAAAAAGCACATTGCTTTCCAGTAAACTGATCGCATAGGATACAGTTTCCAGTGCGTTATGGCTTTGCAGATAGGTATAGGAAAGGGTAGCAATTTCCGCTAAAGCATCCTGTTTTGCCTTTTTTGTTACCTGGTTTGTAGCAGATTCACTAAAAAACCCTCCGTGAATAATTAACTTCATGATTTCTAAGCTGTAGGTATAACTTTAGGGTGATGGATCGTTAACTGATGTCCTGTAAGGTCATATATATCCCCATCGCACATTACATGTACCACCATATTCTTGATAGAAACAGGCTGCCCCATCTCTACATCGGTTAAATTGGTATCCAGCATATTTCGGCCATCAACCAGGATAACCATTCCGGAACCTATGGCTTCCATGGTATTTCCATTTGAAATATAGAGCCCTGTATCCTCTCCCAGGCCTATGCCCAGAATGCCAGGGCTGCTTGCCGTGGCATACAGTAACCTGCCTATACGGCCGCGCTGCACAAAATGGGTATCAACAATAACACCATCTATAAAACCTAATCCGGCAGTGATCTTCACTTCTCCTTTTAATAAGGCATCTTTACTACTGCCCTGATAGATCATATTTTTAGAACTTGCAGCGGCGCCTGCAGAAGTGCCGGCAATTACGATTTCTTCATTTTGATATTTGTCCAGCATGATCTGATGGATAGCCGTACCACCGAAAATAGAAGACAACCTCAGCTGATCGCCACCGGTAAAGATCAGTACATCCGCATCCTTTACACGTTCACAATTCAACACATCATTAGCCTGTTCCCTATTATTGATATTGAGGACACCAACGTTGTGCACATCCAACTGTGCAAAAGCCTTAATATATTCTTCGCCAACTTTTTCAGGAATCAGGGAAGCTGTAGTGATAATTTCAAAACGTGATGTTGTATTCTTTACAGATTCCGTAGTGATACGTTTTAAAATCCCCCGTTCAAAAAAATTCATATTCTGAGGCAGGCCGAATTGTGTTTCCGTAAAACTTCCGGTATTGATTGCACCACCTATAATAATGAGTTTGCCTTTAGGAGCCATTTTTCTGTTTTCTAATGCTAAAATTTCAAATATATGCTCCTTAGACCAAATATTACCATAATTTCATCAGAATCTACACCTCTCTGAACATTTTGATGCTTAAATCACAACATTTTTGACTGTAAATTATTCATTTTTATGAGATTATATTTTTATATTATACCTGCGTTAGAGGTCGTCTCACAGATCAAAATTAAAGACAAAAACTTAGCAGGATATAACATATCAACTATTTGAATTATCTTGTTCCTCATTCTGGTAAGTTGACAATATTTATTCAACTGAAGAACACAATTAACAGATCACGAAAAAACAATACGATATTATATGAAAATACTCGGCATTCAAGTGCTAAGGGGACCAAACATCTGGTCGATCAACAGAAAAAAGTTAATACAAATGAGACTGGACCTGGAGGATATGGAACAGCGTCCCACCAACTCAATTGACGGATTTGGTGATCGCCTGGAAAAAATGCTTCCAACTTTATTTACCCACAGGTGCTCAAAAGGTGTTCCGGGCGGATTTTTCGCCCGCGTGAAGGAAGGTACCTGGATGGGGCATGTGATAGAGCATATTGCCCTTGAAATCCAAACCCTGGCGGGTATGGATACTGGTTTTGGAAGAACAAGGCAAACCAAAACAGCAGGTATTTATAATGTGGTATTC
Organism: Pedobacter sp. L105; assembly: GCF_009765875.1. Lineage (GTDB taxonomy): Bacteria > Bacteroidota > Bacteroidia > Sphingobacteriales > Sphingobacteriaceae > Pedobacter. The sequence continues at coordinate 450,045 of NZ_LMUP01000004.1, read as the reverse complement.
AGCTATCTGGAAGAGAAAGCCGGTATTTATGCCGCTGAAGCCAGTGTGAGGATTGCAGAAGCGTTGATCGACAACCAGGAATATGACCTCGAAGCGGATATCTTCCGTTTAAGGGAATTGAGACAAATGGAAAGGCTCGGCCCAAGTACAGGCTCTATCGTGGATGAAGCCATCGCGAGGGATATTCCATGGATCAGGCTGAATAAAAGTTCCCTGATCCAATTGGGCTATGGCAAAAACCAGGTAAGGTTTAGGGCTACCATGACAGAAAGGACAAACAGTATTGCCGTAGATATTGCCGGCAATAAGGATGAAACCAAACGCATGTTAAAGGATTCGGCCATTCCTGTAGCCAAAGGTGTTACCATTTCTGAGATAGAAGACCTGGAGGATGCCATTAAAACGGTAGGATTCCCATTGGTATTTAAACCACTTGATGGTAACCATGGAAAAGGAGCTTCCATTAATGTAAAAACCACGGAAGCTGCCGTACTGGCTTTTGAATATGCAAAACAGTATTCCAGGAGGATCATCATCGAAAGTTTTATCACCGGTTATGACTTCAGGATTCTGGTGATTGACAATAAAATGGTAGCTGCTGCTTTGCGCGTACCTGCACATGTAACAGGAAACGGCATCAGCACCGTTCAACAGCTGATCGACAAGGAAAATGAAGATCCGCGCCGCGGTTACGGACATGAAAATGTTTTAACAGAAATCATTGTAGACCGTGATACGCTGGACCTGCTGGCCAAAAAGAATTATACGCTGGAAACGGTAGTACCTAACGGAGAGTTGGTTTATCTGAAATCGACAGCCAATTTAAGTACCGGCGGTACTTCAATTGATGTAACTGACCTGGTACACCCGCAAAATATTTTTATCAGTGAGCGCATATCCAGGATCATAGGCCTTGATATCTGCGGAATTGATGTGATGGCACAAAACCTGACACAACCGCTAACAGAAAATGGCGGCGTGGTACTGGAAGTTAATGCTGCTCCGGGATTCCGGATGCACCTGGCGCCAAGTGAAGGACTGCCAAGAAATGTTGCAGCCCCGGTAATTGATATGTTGTATCCTCCCGGTAAATCGGCAAGGATACCGATCATCGCCGTTACAGGTACCAATGGAAAAACTACCACGACAAGGTTAATTGCCCACATTGTTAAAAGCAATGGCACCAGGGTTGGATTTACTACATCAGACGGTATCTATGTACAGAACACCATGCTGATGAAAGGTGATACTACCGGACCGGTGAGTACGGAATTTATCCTGAGAGATCCAACGGTAGAATTTGCCGTGCTGGAAACGGCCAGAGGCGGTATTTTAAGGGCTGGACTTGGATTTAACCGTTGTGATATTGGCGTTGTGACCAATATTCAGGAAGATCACCTTGGACTTTCAGATATCCATACATTATCAGACCTGGCAAGGGTAAAAGGAGTAGTAGTTGGTGCCATTAAAAGAGATGGCTGGGCAGTATTAAATGCCGACAACGAGTATTGTGTTAAAATAGCGGAGAGTGCAGATTGCAAAATAGCTTATTTTAGTATGAATGAGAACAATCCTGTGATTGTTGAACATTGCAAAAAAGGCCGTACCGCAGCAATTTATGAGAATGGTTATATCACGATCAAAAAAGGCGACTGGAAAATACGGGTAGAGAAAGTTACCCATATTCCTTTAACCTTTGGCGGAAGCGTAGAGTTCATGATACAGAATGTACTGGCTGCTACTTTAGCTACCTTTTTATGCGGTTATAAAATTGAAGATATCCGCATGTCCCTCGAAACCTTCATTCCTTCAGCTGCACAAACTCCTGGAAGGATGAACATTTTCAAGTTCAAGGAATTTAAGGTCCTGGTAGATTTTGCACATAATCCAGACGGCTTTAACGGTATCAAGGATTACCTTAAAACCGTAGAAGCAACCGAGCATATTGGCGTGATTTCCGGAACGGGCGACAGGCGTGATGAGGATATTAAAGAAACTGCGCGGATTGCTGCAAGGATGTTTGATAAGATCATCATCTGTCAGGAAAAATACCTGCGTGGCAGACAACAGCAGGAAATTATTGATCTGCTGATCTCGGGCATACATGAAGTAAAACCTGATATAGAGATCATCATCAATAATAACGGGGCAGATGCACTGCAGTTCCTGGTGGCTACGGCAAAATCGGGTTCTTTTATTACTATTTTAAGTAACACGATAGACAATGCCATTGAAAAGGTAACCGAACACCTGGACAAGGAATTTGGCATTTACAATTCAAAAAATTAAGTCATAAAAAAACCGCAGCGTTCACTGCGGTTTTTTTTATTTTAAAAAGAGATTATGCTTTATTGGCGTCTCTTAAAGCTTTGATTTCATCATGTGAAGCTCTCAGCTCAGTCTTTTGCTCGGTGATCAATGCTCTTGTATCAGCAGATAATCCTTCTTCTTCCAAAGCAGATTTATAAGCTCTTTGTGCAGCATCTTCACCTGCTTCGCAGTTATTTAAGATAGTCTGACGATCGTGACCAGTAAAAACTGCTTTCACGTCCATCCATGCACGGTAAATTTTACCTGATGTGGTTGTACCTGTTTCCAGTTCAGTTCCAGTTCCCTGAACAGCAGTGGCCAAAGCCAGTTTATATTTATGGCTTTCACCAATCATTCTTACAAATAATGCTTTCAGATCGCTGTCCTCTGGTTGTAATTCTTCAATAGCTTTTTCATAACCAGCTACTCTGTCATTATTAATTTGGATCAGGTCGTTTAATGTTTCGGGGTTAATTGCAATATTTTCCATTTTTATAGTTTTTATAGATGTATGGAAACAACACTATACCTATAAAAATGTTTTTACATTTTTTGCAGGGGAAGATACCCTAAATGAAATTCATCACTTTCGGCTCCTTCCGCCGGGAATATGGAAAGTGAGAATTTTTCTTTGAGTGCTGGCGACAGTACATCTTCGATTTCAAAAACGTCATCTACGTCTACGCCATATTTATCATCAACATGAGATGGCGCCCCTTCAAAACCAGTATGTTGATAAAAAGCGGTTTCCTTAGCCCTTTTTATCGCCGCTGATTTTTCTTTTTCTATGACCAGCATCTTGTAATGCGGTTCTTCAAACTCACCAGGTTTGTAGCCGCCCAGATTAAGGAAAAACAGCTTATCACCACTATTATAGTCGCTATCTTTTTCTACTACTTCTATCCTGTATCCATCAACGCTCGTAACTTCCCGCCAGGCATCTACATGGATCTTTCCATCGGCTTCAGGCCAGAAATTCAGCACATCAGGAACAATACTATTTAAATCCTCTCCTATGGTAAACAGCACATCATGCTGTTCAGTATATCGTCCGGGTGGGGTGCAGCCCACTAAAAGCATATATAATTTCATTGCGTTAACGGCTTAGTTCTTCTATTAGTTTTTTTGCTCTTTCTTCAATGGTGAGGAATACCGGGTCAAATAACTGATCGTCATAATAAGGATCGGTTACTTCCAGGTCGTCTGTTAAAAATAGCCTTACCTTTTTGCGTTGCTCCTCATTTGCTGCCAGCTTTAGTACATCGCGCAAATTGTTCCTGTCCATCACCAGGATATGGTCGTACTCTTCCAGCATCTGCCTGTTAAAATGCTGCGCCCGCTGTTTGGAGATATCGTAACCATAACCTTTAGCCACAGCAATACTCCTTTTATCTGCCGGCTGCCCAACATGCCAGTTTCCTGTTCCGGCAGAAGCTACCGTCCAGCCTAGCTTTTTTTCCTCGGCTAAATGACGCACGATACCTTCCGCCAGTGGCGAACGGCATATATTACCTAGGCAAACCATCAGTATCTTCATCCTATCCGTAAATTGTATTCAGTATCTGGGCCAAACGTATACCACCTTTTAAAAGTTGCTCATTCATCAGATCTACAAACTCAAAATTATAGCGGTAGCTCAATTTATCATCAACTTTTGTTGCAGCATATATTTTGTTGGCCGCCAGATAAGATTCGTATACACAATCTTTCAAGGGCGTATGTTGCCATTGAGCCAATTGCTCTTTTGTAGGATGATTAATTGCTGCTGCATACTCTGTATAACTCAACTGCTGGTAATCAACCAGTCCCTCATCCCAAACGCGGTGCAGATTTGACTTCTGCCCAAACCAGGTCACGCTGATTTTATTACCGCCCAAATCATCTTTTCTTCCGGTATGCAGCGGCTGATGAATATCTCCAAGGAAATGGATCAATAAACGCATAGCCATTTTTTGCTGCCCGGCAGTCTGCTTTTTATCTTTAAGCTGGGCAATCAGTTCAGGAATCTTATTGTAAACATTAGCCTGTTTATCAGTATCCAGAAAATTAAACACCCCATGCTGATCCAGATCGGCAGGAAGGTTCACATAATGCCAGCTGCTCAGGTAATTGTAAGTACTGTCAGATTTAATGAAATCCGGCCAGTTACTGGCCATCGCAGGACTTTGGTTACCTAAAACCTCATACACCGCTTTACGTGCTTTTGCTGTTAAATAATAATCCGCAATCTGCCCTACTATTCTATGTCCCGTCATCCCCCATGCACCGGCATTCAATGGCAAATAAGCGATCAAAACAATCGCTATAAAAAGTTTCTTTACTAGGTTGATTTGAATCATTTGGTCAATTTTTATAAATCCTGGGGTATACACGTTATTTTTTGTTTCAGCACAAGGTCTACATCTCTCAAGTCACTCAGACTTTGCAGAAAAAGGTGTTTGGCATCTTTAGATTTTACAATAAAACTCTTTCTGTAGATACCGATATTAAAACATCCGGAAACTTTTTGTTTGTAATTCGATTTGGTGTAAGTCCCTTCCAGGAACAGGCTATCCTTCCTTACCTCATAAACTCCTTTGGCATATTCTTTCCAAACCCCGTTATTGTAACAGGGATCTTCATAGTAATTCACTTTAGAATGTGTGGTCATATCCACATAAAAAGAATCACAGGTAAACTTGAACTTCTGCTGCGTATAGTTTAACAGTTTTGCCGAATTGGCAATGCTGTCCTGGTTCCATACACCTTGCATAAATGTCTGTCCATTACCCTGAACGTTTGGGCGTCTCTCACAACCGAGAAACGCCATCAAACCAATCAGCATAATGAGATAATGGTATTTATTCATCTTATTTTAAACTACCTACCATATCTTCTGGTTTTACCCATTCTGTAAACTGCTCGCTGGTCAGCAAGCCCAGTTCTACAGCTGCTTCACGCAGTGTTTTATTTTCTTTATGTGCTTTTTTGGCAATCTTAGCCGCATTCTCGTAACCGATATGCGGGTTTAATGCCGTTACCAGCATCAGTGAATTTTCAAGGTGTTTTTTAATTTCCGGTAAATTAGGTAAAATGCCTACCGCACAGTTGTCATTAAATGATACACAGGCATCACCTATTAACCTGCCCGACTGTAATACATTAGCCGCAATAACTGGTTTGAAAACGTTCAGTTCAAAATGTCCGTTACTTCCGCCTATGCCTACAGTTACGTCATTTCCCATTACCTGTGCACAAACCATGGTCAATGCTTCCGGCTGTGTAGGGTTTACTTTTCCCGGCATAATAGATGATCCCGGTTCATTATCAGGAATAATGATCTCTCCTATTCCTGAACGTGGTCCTGAGCTCAGCATTCTCACGTCGTTGGCAATTTTCATCAACGCTACTGCGGTACGTTTGTAAGCTGCAGAAAGTTCTACCATCGCATCATGTGCTGCCAGTGCTTCAAATTTATTTGGTGCAGTCACAAAAGGAAGTCCGGTTAAGTCGGCAATTTTCTGTGCTACCAGTACATCATACCCTTTTGGGGTATTTAATCCTGTTCCAACAGCGGTACCACCTAAAGCTAGTTCAGTGATCATTTCCAGTGCATTTTTTACTGCCCTGATGCTATTGGTGATCTGTTGTGCGTAACCAGAAAACTCCTGTCCCAGGGTTAATGGCGTAGCATCCATAAAATGGGTCCTGCCGGTTTTTACGATATCTTTAAATTCTGTGGCTTTTGCCTGCAGTGTGTGCTGTAATTTTTCTAATCCCGGAAGCGTGATCTCTACAGCCTGTTTGTAGGCCGCAATGTGCATCGCTGTAGGATAGGTATCATTTGACGACTGTGATTTATTTACATCATCATTTGGATGCAGAATTTTCTTTTCATCAGCCAGGTCGCCTCCATTCAGTACATGTGCACGGTAGGCAATCACCTCATTTGCATTCATGTTACTTTGCGTTCCTGAACCCGTTTGCCAGATTACCAGTGGAAACTGATCATCTAATTTTCCTGCAATCACTTCATCACAGGCTGTCGCAATCCATTGCGCTTTATCGGCTGCCAATACGCCCAACTCCTGGTTAGCCAGTGCTGCGGCTTTTTTCAAATAGCCAAAAGCATGTATAATTTCCTTCGGCATCGACGCTTCCGGACCAATTTTAAAATTATTACGTGAACGTTCAGTCTGTGCTCCCCAATATTTATCAGCAGGCACCTGCACTTCGCCCATGGTGTCGTGTTCGGTTCTAAAATTCATTTTTTTATATTTTGTCTCAAAAATAAGCTTTATATGTATACGTGAATGTAACGACTCTCATAATCTTTAAAATTCTTTTTCGTTTAAAGCGTTAATATTGTTTATTTTTCCGGCTTCAAAAAACACATCTATCTATTCATGAATTATCGTACCATTCTACCCGTGGCTTTCCTGGCCACATTTCTTTTTAGTGCCTGTTCCCATGCCGAAAAAAAACTGCCGGCACCTACACTTGTCCGAACTCCAAATGATGATAAGGCCGACGAAAAGCTGCTTGCTTATAATCCTGCCAAAGGCGATAAATGGATTGCCGAGTTTGTACAGAACCTGCACAAAAAATATGGTTTTAATGGAAATATGCTGGTTGCCAAAGACAATAAGATCCTCTACGAAAAGGCAATTGGATGGGCCGATTACCTGCACCGCGATAGTTTAAAGATCAGTTCTGAATTTGAACTGGCCTCTATTACCAAAACCTTTACCAGTGTTGCCATTATGCAGCTGGTGGAAAAAGGAAAAATAAATCTGACCGACAATGTAAAAAAGTTCTTCCCTAACTTTCCCTATGAGGGGATTACCGTTAAGTTATTGCTTTCGCACCGTAGTGGGATGATGAACTACGTGTATTTTACAGATGGCATCTGGAAAGACAAGAAAAAACCAATGAGCAACATGGATGTGATGGACCTGATCGCTCAATATAAACCAGCACGGTATATCGCTCCCGATGTGAAATTCCATTATAACAATTCCAATTTTATGGTGCTGGGTTCAATTATTGAAAAAGTAACCGGAAAAAAATATGCGGATTACATGATGGAGAATGTTTTTAAACCTGCCGGAATGAAACATACCCATGTATATTCTACCACAGTTTATAAAAAAATACCGGTAGACGTAGTAGGGCACGACCGCACCTTTAAGTATTCTGTAGTGCAGAATTTCTTAGACGGACCTGTTGGTGATAAAGGAATCTATAGTACAGTGAATGATTTGGTCTTGTATGATAAGGCTTTAAAAAATGGCAGATTGCTGAAACAGTCAAGCCTGGATTCTGCTTATACCGGTCACAATAAAGCCGTGAACGGTCACTTTAACTATGGTTATGGCTGGAGAATGTTTGATGGTGAGAACGGACGTAAAGTGGTTTACCACACCGGCTGGTGGCACGGTTTCAGACATATTTATGTGCGCGACATACAGAAGAACATTGTTATCGTTTTCCTTGGAAACCTAACCAACGGCAGCTTGCTGCATTTGGATGAATTATACAAACACTTAGGTGTTCCCGTGATAAGAAAAGGTGCATATACAGGCACAGGTTCTATGCCTGGAACAGACGAAGATTAAGATATTTTATCTAAGGCAATACCCCTGCTTTTTTTATCTACGAAACGTTTGAGTAAAGCATTTTGAGGTAAAGAAAGCAGCGGGTCTTCCTGAAAGATTTCAATGACCGTATTTCTGGCTTCCAGCAGGATCTGCTGATCCTTCACCAGGTTGGCCAGTTTAAGGTCCATTACCCCGCTTTGCATCGTTCCTGATAAATCACCAGGCCCCCGCAGTTCAAGATCAATCTCTGAGATCTCAAACCCATTGTTGGTCATCACCATGGTTTCCAATCGCTTCCGGCCTTCTTTACTTAACTTTTGTCCTGACATCAGGATACAATAAGATTGTTCGGCACCCCTGCCTACACGCCCCCGCAGCTGATGTAATTGTGACAGGCCAAATCTTTCCGCATTCTCGATGATCATCACCGAAGCGTTCGGTACATTTACACCTACCTCTATCACAGTAGTAGCCACCATAATTTGTGTTTTACCTTCTACAAACCGCTGCATTTCAAACTGCTTATCCACGTTTTTCATTTTTCCATGAACAATACTGATCTGTAAATCTGGCAGGGGAAACTGATAGCGCATTTGCTCGATGCCCGCTTCCAGATGGAGCAGGTCTAATTTTTCGCTCTCTTTGATCAGCGGATAGACTACATAAACCTGCCGGCCTTTGGCAATCTCGGTTTTCATAAAGCCAAACATCCGCAGCCGCTGTCCCTCAAAAAAATGTTTGGTTTCAATAGGCTTCCTTCCCACAGGCAGTTCGTCGATCATGGATACATCCAGGTCCCCGTAAACAGTCATTGCCAGCGTTCTTGGAATAGGTGTGGCAGTCATCACCAGAATATGGGGCGGAATATTATTTTTGCGCCATAATTTAGCCCGCTGTTCTACGCCAAAACGGTGCTGCTCATCAATTACTACCAGTCCAAGGTTTTTGAAGATTACTTTATCTTCTATCAGCGCATGGGTACCCACCAGAATATCAATCTCTCCGGATTCCAGCTGCTGATGTAACATTACCCTTTGTTTTTTTGTACTGTTGCCGGTAAGGATATCCACACGGGCTACCTTTCCATCCAGCAGGGAAGCTATCGAATGGTAATGCTGACGGGCCAGAATTTCCGTAGGTGCCATGATACAAGCCTGGAATCCGTTGTCGTTAGCCAGCAGCATGCTCATCAGGGCAACTACGGTTTTACCACTTCCTACGTCTCCCTGTACCAGGCGGTTCATTTGTATGCCACGCTGTGTATCGATCCTTATTTCCTTGATTACCCTTTTCTGCGCTCCTGTCAGTTCAAAAGGCAAAATATCTTTATAAAAAGTATTTACCCTTTTCCCCACAGTACTAAACAGGTGTCCTTTGAACTTCAGTTCCCTGAATTGTTTACTGCTCAGCAACTGCAGCTGGATAAAGAACAGCTCTTCAAACTTTAGCCTGCGTTCGGCATGCTGTAAAGCCCCGCTGTCTTTCGGAAAATGAATATTTAACAGTGCTTCCCTGCGGTTAACCAGCTGATATTTTTCAAGGATATAGGAAGGGAGTGTTTCTTTTACTTCGGCCAGACACTGTTCTATAACCAGTGCCTGCATCTTCTGTATTCCCTTACTGTCCAGCGAAAACTTCTTCAGCTTTTCTGTAGAGTTATATACAGGCTGTAAGGTAAGGTTGCCCGTAACCGTAGTTGGACGAGGATAAGTTTCGAGTTCGGGATGGGAAATGCTGAAGGAGCCGTTAAATACCGCAGGCTTGCCAAATGCAATGTATACCTTACCACGCATCACATTTTCCTCCACCCATTTCAGGCTTTGGAACCAAACCAGCTCTATCGTGCCCGTCTCATCGGTGAGGCGGGCAACAATTCTCTTTTTATGTTTCTCACCGATCGTTTCCTTGCCGGTGATCCTTCCCAGGATCTGCACGTAAGGAAGATCTGGCGTTAGCTCAGAGACCTTATAGAACCGTGTTCTATCGATATAACGGAAGGGGTAATAACTCAGCAGATCAGCATAAGTAAATATACCCAATTCCTTCTGTAAGATTTCGGCGCGTTTAGGCCCTACACCTTTCAGAAATTCTATCGTGGTATCTAGATCAGAAGCAAACAAAATATTGGTTGGGATTATCCCTTATAAGCAATTACAGATATCTCCACATTTACTCCTTTTGGAAGTCCTTTTACAGCTACTGTTTCTCTTGCCGGGAAATCAGCTGTAAAATATGATCCGTAAATTTCATTTACCTCTGCAAACAAAGCCATATCAGATAAGAATATAGTGGATTTCAGCACGTGCGAAAATTCAAATCCGGCCTCTAATAATACGGCATTCAGGTTACGCATTACCTGTTCAGTTTCATCTTTAATAGATTCCTGTGTCAATTCTCCTGTTGCAGGATTGGTAGGGATTTGTCCCGATACATATAAAAATCCATTCGCTAATACAGCCTGACTGTAAGGACCTATTGGAGCTGGCGCATCTGTGGTATTGATTATTGTTTTCATTATATGACGTGAGTAAGTTTTAAAATAATGCCAATCAGAAAAATAGATATCGCCAGCACATTGATCACATGCATGATTTTGATATCTATACTGGTGGGCCTGGCGGGATCTCTCTTTCTGAAAAAGTACATATCACAAATGTATAAAATAAAGTCTCATTTGGCTATGTATCCCCGGCCTATACGATAGATAATCAAAAAAAAGGGCATAAAAAAAGGCCCCGATAAATCGGGGCCCGTTTTTGTATGTTGTTTAAGAAATATTAGTTTCTTGAAGTTTCAACACGACGATTTTGGATACGACCTTCTTCAGTATCGTTAGAAGCGATTGGATTAGCTTCACCAAAACCTTTTGTAGTCACTTGACTAGCGTTAACTCCAGAGTTAACTAAGTAAGTTTTTACAGAGTTTGCTCTATCTTTTGACAATTTCAAGTTATATGCAGCAGTACCTTCGCTTGAAGCGTAACCTTTTACTAAGGCTTTACCACCGTTTTCACGTAACACTGAAGACAATTTGTCTAAAGTAGGGTAAGAATCAGTTTTTAAAACTGAAGAGTTGAATTCAAATTGGATAGTTTCGAAACCAGTTAAGTTGCTAACAGGAGCAGCAGCTACTGGTACTGGAAGTGGACATCCTGAACCATCAACAGCAGTACCTGCAGGAGTTCCTGGGCATTTGTCGAATTGATCAGAAACACCGTCTCCGTCACTATCTTTTTTCAAATCTTCAACAGATTTTTCAACGTTAGTAACACGAGTTTTCAATGCTTCAACTTCTTGACGTAATGAAGGGTCTTTCAACTCATCATACATGATCGCCAATGGGTTAACCCATTCCAAATCCGGTTTGTTTTTCGAACCTAATGAGAATTCTAATCCAGCATAACCGTATGAGAATTTATCTTTAGTTGTTCCTTTTGCATAAACTCCATCAAAGTTATCACTGTCAATGAAGTGCATAGTGTAACCTAAGTTAAAAGCAACACGGTCAGAAACTTTGAATTTCACACCAGCACCAACTGGGATATAAGCTTCTTTAACGTATTTGTTGTTTCTGTCATCACCAGCGTGACCTTTCCAATCAACAACGCTTCCGTCTGCATAAGTAACTTTAGGAGCATAAGCAACTAAACCGTAACCAGCAGTAATGAAGAAGTTAACTGAATTTGCACGACGTAAGAAATCTACAGTAGCAACGTTAACAACACCACTAATGTCAGCTGCATAACCGATTGAAGTTTTGAAAGATGTAGTTCCAAACTGAGTTCCGTTTGGCTCATCTTTGTTAGTACCAGAAACTTTTCCGCGGAATAAGTTAGCCTGGATACCAAAAGCGTTTCCTAATTGTTTCTTAACAAAAACACCGTAACCTAAGTTAACGTCTTCGTTTGAGAAATCATTAGAACCACCGATGGCTAAGAACGGAGATAAAACACCACCGTTAACACCAACTGACCAAGTTCTGAACTGGCCTCTTCCACCAAACGTTTTGGCTGAAGACGAAGTAGCTGTAGAATCTGTTTGTGCAGACGCAAGAGTCGTAACTCCAATCGCTGCTACAAAAGAAACTGCTAAGCCCTTCTTTAAAGTAGAATAATTCATAATTTTTCTTTTTTAAGGTTAAACAAATTTAAACTGTATAATTTTTTTGTGTAGCAAAATTAAACAAAATTTTAATTCTCACAACAGCTATACAAACTCCGTTCCAAATTTAACACATTTTAAGATTTCGATATTATTGACTTTATTTGCCAATATAGTCAATCATTACATGAAGTACCAGGATATAGAAAACAGATTGTTCGTTGAAAACAGAATTAAGTTCCGGAAACTCCTAAAGAACAACTCTTTAGCTATCTTTCAATCCAATGATGAATTTCCTAAAAGTGGTGATCAGGACTTCCCTTTTAAGCAGAATGCCGACCTGTTTTACCTCTCTGGCATCGATCAGGAGCGAACAATTTTGTTGATTTACCCCGATTGTCCTAATCCTTTGTATCAGGAAGTCCTTTTTTTAAGACAGACAAATGAGCATATAAAAGTGTGGGAAGGGCATAAATACACCAAATTAATGGCGCAGGAAGCCTCTGGTATACAGAATGTTCAGTGGCTGGAAGATTTTGACGGCATTTTGAACAGTATCATCCAGTATTCAGAACATATATATCTGAATATCAATGAAAATGTTACATCCACCTATAGTATTGCTGACCGTAATATCCGCTTTATTGAGCAAATGCGGACAAAATATCCTTTACATCACTACGAAAGGGCCGCACCTTTGATGCGTCAGCTCCGCGATTGTAAGTCGCCGGAGGAGATTAAACTCATTCAAAAGGCATGTGACATTACCAAAGATGCCTTTATACGCGTGCTCCGGTTTACCCGCCCTGAGGTAGCGGAATATGAAATTGAAGCAGAAATTATTCATGAATTTATCAGGCAGCGGGCTACAGGACATGCCTATCCGCCCATTATAGCTTCGGGTGTAAATGCCAACATTCTTCACTACAGCAGCAACAATCAAGCGTGTAAAGAAGGCGACCTGATCCTGATGGATTTCGGCGCCGAATATGCAAATTACAACGCCGATTTGTCACGCACCATCCCTGTTAACGGCAGGTTTAGCACCAGACAAAAAGAAGTATACAACGCAGTTTTATCCATCATGAAGGAAGCGAAAAAACTGATGTTACCCGGCACTTCCGTGAAAGATTACAACCTGCGCGTAGGCGAGATCGTAACGGAACAACTGATCAGACTGGGACTATTAACTACCGATCAGGTGAAACAACAAACCCCTGCTTTCCCCCTGTATAGAAAATATTTTATGCACGGAATCAGTCATCATTTAGGCCTGGATGTGCACGATTTTGCCAATCGTTATACGCCCTTTAGCGAAGGAAATGTACTCACCTGCGAACCGGGGATATATATTCCTGAAGAAGGATTTGGCATCAGGCTGGAGAACGACATCCTGCTTACCGAAAATGGCAATATCGATCTGATGGCAACTGTCCCTATTGAAGCCGAAGAAATTGAAGAAATCATGAATACTAAAGCTTAATCCTGATGTCCATACCAAAAATCATACACCAGACCTTTAAGACTTCCAGTCTTCCTTTTATTACCCGCTGGCACATTGCAGGCTTCAGAAAAAAGAGCCCCGATTATGCTTATGAATTTTATGACGACGAAAGGATCGACCGTTTTCTTCTGGAAGAATTTGGCAAAGAAATCCTATCCTTATATAAAAGATTAAATATTGGTGCTGCCAAAGCAGATTTCTTCCGCTATGCAGTACTCTATAAAAAGGGAGGGATTTATGTAGATATTGACAGTGGTATTAACGGAAGTCTTGATGATTTTATCCGGCCGGATGATACTGCTATCATTACCCATGAAGGAGATCCTTCACTATTTGCACAATGGGCATTGATCTACAGTCCCGGCCATCCTTTCCTGGAAAAAACAATGCAGCTGGTCATGGAAAATATCCGCCAGAATAAGTATCCTCATGATGTACACAGCATGACAGGCCCTTTTGCTTATACAGAAGCCATCAATAACTGTCTAAAAAACAATCCTGACATTCCTCACCGCGTATTGGGTACAGATTACAATGGATTTTTGAAAGTGAAATATAAACTAGGGAAGTTCTTTCTTTATCAAAAAGGTGATCACTGGAAAAAGAAACAACTGACTACGCCTGTACTTAAGCCATTGGTTTAAATTACTGCCGGGTATATGCTGTTATAAAACGGTACAAATTAAAATCATTCTGCTCATAAGCCTCAGCCAGTTTTTGCTGCAAGTCTTTTTTAGAAATGTCTTTCATCCTGTTATTTTGTATCAGTCTGAAGGCTTTCTCTGCATAAAGAAATAGTTTTTTTTCGTTTTTCTGTTTCCCGGAAAGGCTAAGCCAATGCATTAATTCTGTTATCCCCTCCTGTTTATCCGCAGTAGTTTTAAATACCGGCACACTGTGAGTACGCTGATGAAGCATTTTTTTTAATTGATTAGCGAAAGTATCAGCCCCTTCACGGTCGCTCTTATTCACTATAAAAGCATCTCCGATTTCCATCAAACCAGATTTGATATGCTGGATCTCATCCCCGGCTTCGGGAACCAAAACAATAAGGGTAAGATCTGCCAGGCCTGCAATTTCAATTTCCGATTGCCCTACCCCAACAGTTTCTACAAAGATATAATCGAATGCCCCGCCTTTTAATACATCGGTCATCTCTATAATTTTAGCAGAAAGGCCGCCTACAGAACCACGTGCAGCAACAGAACGGATAAATACATTTGGTTTATTAAAATGCGCAGCCATCCGCACCCTATCGCCCAGTAAAGAACCCAGGTTAAAAGGAGAGGTTGGATCTACCGCCAGAACAGCAATCTTTTTATCCTGCCGGCTCAGCTGTTCAATCATGGCATTCACCAGTGTACTTTTCCCTGCTCCAGGTGGGCCGGTTATACCGATAACAGGGATATACTGATCAATTTCTATCGTGTTCAGTAATTCGATACTGCCCGGCAATTCATTTTCAACTAATGTTAAAGCCCTGGCCAGAGAAAGATAATCACCCTTTTTTATTTCAGATAAAAATTGCGGTATGGTATTCATTGATAAATCTATCTTTGTTGCAAAGAACCAGAATATATATGCTCCGGCAAAATAAATTTATTCATAGATCTTTATAAAAACAATATACACTGATGAAACCTGCATTAGCTTACAGCTTACAAAAAATGATGAACAAGCTGATGCAAGCTTCATAAACGATAAAAAAATACATACCCATGAAAGTAAGCGGCTTCACTTATATGCGGAATAGTTTCAAGTACGGATATCCCGTGATTGAGTCTATTAAATCTATACTTCCTATATGCGATGAGTTTATAGCTGTAGTTGGCAAATCAGACGACGGAACCCGTGAGGCCATCGTAGCTATTGGGTCTGACAAAATAAGGATTATAGATACCGAATGGGATGATGAACTGATTAAAGGAGGGAAAGTTTTTGCGCAGCAAGCTAACATTGGGCTAAAAGCTGTAACAGGCGACTGGGCATTTCATATCCAGTCGGACGAGGTTTTCCATGAAAATGACCTTGCTGAAATAAAAAAAGCCATGGAAGATAACCTGGAAGACAAAAAAGTAGAAGGTTTTCTTTTCAATTTCATCCACTTTATTGGCGACTACAAACATATTGGTACTACCCGAAAATGGCACCGACGGGAAATCAGGATCATTAGAAACGACCCCACCTATTATTCTTATAAAGATTCGCAGGGATTTAGGAGTTATCCCTCATTAACCGACTACCAGAACGAAACCAACAGCAGGAAGCTCCGTGTGAAATTACTGAATGCCCGTATATTTCATTATTCTTATTGCAGAAATCCCGATCTTTTGCTGGGAAAAGCCAAACGCTTCAGCAATTATTACCAGTCTGAAGAAAAAACAGCAGAGCGTTTCGCCGCTTATGATACCTTCGATTTTGAAACTGTAGCTGATATCCTGGCCCCTTTTAATGAACCGCATCCGGCAACTATGCAGCAAACGATTAAGAAGCAGGACTGGGTGTTTAAACATAATCCCAATAAGGTAGACCTCTCTCCAAGAAGGATGATGTTACACCGGATTGAAATGATCACGGGATGGAGAATAGGGGAATATAAAAACTATAAGTTGTTAAAATAAGCGCTTGACTGCTATACCAGTACAAAATTTGTACCTTCGCTAAATTTTCTCATTTTCATGAAGACTTATTTCCGATTACTTTCCTTTGCAAAACCTATAGAAAAGTTTGCTATACCTTATATACTGGCAACCTTACTAGCTATATTTTTCAATACATTTAACTTTGCACTGTTATCCCCTTTACTGAGTACACTTTTTTCTACCGGTAAACCATCTACAGAGACATTGGCTGTTGTTGGCAAATTAGATCTTTATGGTCAGTTTAAAAACTACATCGCCCTTACCATTGCCGACGTAGGAAAATTAGGTGCATTAAGAATTGTGTGCGCAGTTATTCTCTCCTCCGTATTACTATCTAATTTCTTCAGGTATCTATCACAGCGTTTTATGGAAGATTTAAGGGTACACACCTTACTCAATCTCCGCAAAACAGTATTTAGCAATGTGATGGACCTTCACCTTGGTTTTTTCAACAACGAGCGTAAAGGAGATATTATATCCAAGGTATCTTCTGATGTTCAGGTGGTACAATTTACAGTAACGAATACCCTGCAGGTGGTGTTTAAAGAACCTGTTCAGCTAATCTTTTATGTATTTGTACTCTTCAGTATTTCTTTAAAACTCACCTTGTTTTCCCTGTTGATTATCCCTGTTTCAGGGTTTATCATCAGCAAAATTGTTAAAAGATTGAAACAGCAGGCAACAGCAGCACACGAGTCTTTTGCGAAGATGATTGGATTTTTAGATGAAGCGTTGAGCGGGGTTAAAATTATCAAAGCCTTTAACTCTACTAACAGGATAAAAGAAAAATTTGATGCAGAGAACCGTTTTTATTCCAATTTAAACAGGAAAATGGCAAGGAGGCAGCAATTGGCCTCTCCCGTTTCCCAGGCACTAGGAATCTTAGTGGTAGTGATCATTGTGCTTTATGGAGGTGGATTAGTAATCAGCGGCAGTAAAGAATTTTCCGCTTCAGATTTTATTACTTACATCGCTATCTTTTCACAGGTAATGCAGCCCGTAAAAGCTATCAGTGACTCTTTTAGTGGTATCCATTCTGGTATTGCAGCAGGCGAAAGGGTGCTGGCGCTGATTGATACCAAACCCGAGATGGTGAATAAACCGGACGCAAAGCCAGTAACAGCATTCAACGAATCACTCGTTTTTGAAAATGTATCATTTAGCTACGGAGACAAAGAGGTATTGAGCCATCTTAATTTAGTGGTTCCAAAAGGAAAAACTATAGCGCTGGTAGGCCCTTCCGGAGGTGGAAAAAGTACATTTATGGATTTAATACCCCGGTTTCATGATCCAAAAAGTGGTGTGATAAAAATAGACGGAGTGGATTACAGAGATCTTACCGTTGAAAGTATTCGGGAAAAAATGGGTACTGTAAACCAGGAGTCCTTCCTTTTCAACGATACGATATTTAATAATATAGCCTTTGCAAAACCTGAAGCTTCAGAAGAAGAAGTGGTTGCAGCGGCTAAAATTGCCAATGCGCATGAATTCATCCTGCAATCTGCCAATGGCTATCAGACTTTTGTAGGCGACAGAGGAAACAGGCTTTCCGGTGGACAGCGCCAGAGGATCTGCATCGCCAGGGCGGTACTGGCAAACCCACCGATTATGCTGCTGGATGAAG
The DNA here is from genome assembly GCF_009765875.1 of Pedobacter sp. L105. Taxonomy (GTDB): domain Bacteria; phylum Bacteroidota; class Bacteroidia; order Sphingobacteriales; family Sphingobacteriaceae; genus Pedobacter. The sequence goes on along the minus strand of NZ_LMUP01000004.1, from coordinate 432,286 downwards.
CCACCTCAGCATTGGATACGGAATCAGAAAAACTGGTTCAGGACGCCCTGAATAAACTGATGCAAAACAGGACCTCTATTGTAATTGCCCACCGTTTAAGCACTATTCAGCATGCGGATACCATTGTAGTTATTGAAAAAGGTGAAATTGCCGAAACAGGAAGCCATATAGAACTAATGGCTAAAAATGGCCTGTACAGAAGATTAATTGATATGCAGTCGTTTGCAGATTAAAATAGTTTCCGTTACGATAAATTTCAAGACAACAGGCTCATGAACATCGCTTTTGACTGTGAACGGATGAAATATCCTCACACCGGTTTATTCGAATACTGTCATCACCTGGGCCTTGCATTAAAGGACTCTGCGGCGCTGCACGACCATATCAAGTACTATCTCCGCGACGGTGACCAGCAATATTTTGATCCTGCCAGTGAGTTCCTGGTCAGGAAGGTACTCCATAAGTTTATCTTTCCCAATTACAGTAAGGTCGATCTCTGGCATATCACGCATCAAACCTCAGTATACGTTCCTAAAAGCGATAAAATAAAGAAAGTACTCACTATCCACGATCTTAATTTTCTATACGAAGAAAAACCCGCCTGGAAGCAAAAGAACTATTTGCAAAAGCACCAGCGGAATATTGACAGGGCCGATCATATTGTTGCGATATCCAACTTTACAAAAAACGATATTCTTAAATACCTTCATACCGATGGAAAGCCTATCACAGTGATCTATAATGGCTGTGCCGATGTACCTGTGTTAAAAGACCTTAAACCTTCCTACCAGCCTTCCGCACCTTTTCTTTTTGCATTAGGTACAGTAAATGCTAAAAAAAACTTTCATGTTTTAATTCCTCTCCTGGTGAACAATGATATGGAATTAATTATCTCGGGAAGGATAGATCCTGCCTATCAGCAGAAGATCATGGACGAAGCGCAGAAATATAACGTAACCAGCCGGGTAAAAGTCACAGGACCTGTTTCTGATCAGGATAAAGCATGGTATTTTAAAAATTGCGAAGCCTTTTTATTTCCATCCCTGGCCGAAGGTTTCGGTATTCCTCCTATAGAGGCTATGAGATTTGGGAAACCAACTTTTTTATCCAGGACTACATCTTTACCTGAAATTGGCGGAACTGCTGCCTATTATTTCGATAATTATGATCCTGAACACATGCAGAAAGTATTTCGCGATGGAATGAACGATTACCAGCAAAAACAACCAGCAGCAGACATTATTAAACATGCGAGCCAGTTTAACTGGGAAACCAGTGCAGCGGCTTACTGGAAAGTGTACAAAGAAACCCTCACCAAATAAAGGACATTCATCATTTCTTTTGTGACGTAATATAATTTACAGCCTGTGTAAACTTCCGGAGCACCACATTCCAGTTATATTTATCAGTTACATATCTTTCTGCATTTCTTTTTAGCGATACCAGGTCGGTTTTATTTTCTATTAGCGCATCCAATGCCAGCCTGAAGCCCGAAAAATCCTCAAAGGTAAACCCACCCATACTTTCTTCAATATGGTCTTTAAGAACCGCAGAATGGCCATTGGCCACAACAGGAATTCCTTCAAGCATGCTTTCCAAAGTAACGAGAGATAAGCTTTCAAAAAGAGAAGGGATGATCAATGCGATAGCATCTTTTAAAAGAGCCTGTTTAATGTCTTCGCTTACAAAACCCAGACTGATGATCGCATCGTTTTCAGGAACATTCATGAATGCTTTCCCAACCAGTACCAATTTTACCTGATGACCTGTCAATTTTTTATACTTTAAAAAATAATCAATCATCATTTGACATCCCTTGCCCTTGTCAATTCTTCCGATATAAATAAAATAAGGTGCCTCAGATTTCAAAATATCACTGGATTGATATTCCTTTTCAGGATGGTACCGCTCAATGCCTACACCAGCGATGTCAGTATAAATATCACCGTTATCGAATAATTGATTAACAAAATTCTTTTCAGCTTTGGTATTGTACAGGATCACCTTAGGCAATTTAAAAAAACTTCTAAATCCAGGCAGATAGATTGCAGATTCATCATGTGCCGTAGGGATGAGTATCGATTTTTCAGGAGCTACCCTTAACCCGTATAACGTGGGAAAATATAAATAAGTAAAAAAAATAAGTGCGGTGTATTCTTCCTGATGTTGCTCCAGGTAATTAATCAGACCGGGAACAAAGGGCCCCTGTGCTTTGGCCAGGGCATAACTTTCCTTTTCCAGATCAGCGGGGCTCAATTGCTGGTCTACTTTTTCCAGCAAACCAAAAAATCTCAATATTTTATGCCAGGCAGACCTTTTACCTAATTTTTTGCTCAGGCGGCGAATTTCACGCTGGTCCCTTTCCTGAAGTGCAGGAAACCTCCTTACTGTAATGTCATTAACCAGGGTTTCCCCCTCCGGATATTCGTTAGCCCAGGTAGAATGGCTTTTAGCGCAGGAGGTCAGAATTTCGATTTCAAATAAGGGGGTCAGCTTTTCTGCCAGTATTCTGCAATGGTACTCGGCCCCGCCGTTTACCTCCAAACCATATCGCTGAACAATCATTGCGACCCTTTTTTTACTCACCATTTTATCCAAAAAAATTGACCTACAATAATACGCATTGGGTCATGACAATTGTCATCTCCATCCCAATAATCGTGATTTAACAAAAATTAACTTAAAATAGCCTTACCTTGGGCATTATTCAGGTAATAAAAGCTAAATGTCCCTAATAATAAGTTATGAATGACAAAGTTTCGATAATTACTATAAATTATAACAATAAAACAGGTTTACAGAAAACAATAAACAGCGTTTTTGAACAGTCGTCTACAAACTTTGAATTTATAGTTGTGGATGGAAATAGTACCGATGGAAGTAAAGAATTATTAGCACTTCACAGTGATCAATTTACAAAATGGGTAAGTGAACCTGACAGTGGCATTTATAATGCGATGAATAAGGGGATTAGTTTGTCAACCGGCGATTATTTACTGTTTCTGAATAGTGGTGATTATCTGGCGGGTAAAGATGTGATTGAAAAGGTAATTGGCATGATTGATGGAAGTTATGGCATATATTATGGGGATATTATTTTTGAAGAACTAAAGCAGAAAAAAAAGGTAGTGTTCCCGGAGCAGCTAACCTTCAATTTTTTCTTCGCTGCTAATTTATCACACCAGGCCAGTTTTATCAAAAGAAAGCTATTTGATGAGCTGTTTTATTACAATGAAAAATTCAAAATAGCGTCTGACTGGGAGTTTTTCATCTATGCCATTTGTAAGCAGAATGTTCCTTACAAACATTTACCGCTATTAACTACAATTTATGATGGTACGGGACTATCGTCAAATGCAGTTAACTACGAAGTCATGTACCAGGAAAGGAGAATTTCCCTTCAAAAGTACTTCCCGGCATTTGTTGAAGACTATACCCAAATTTCACAATTTCAGGACCGGAGAGTGAAACAGCTGCTTTTCATCAAAAAACATTCGGTAGCCTGGAAAGTACTTAAAGCACTGATCAAAGGAATATTGCTGTTTCTTCCGAAAATGACTGTCCCGGAAGAAGAAGACAAAAATTAAACACACAATAAAATGTAAAAATATAATCTTTTCTATACAAATACGTTAACTAGGAATACAAAATAAATTAAATTAATATATTTGCAACCTGCTTATCTGATTGGGGTTCATCTTGTAAATGTTCCGGATTAATGCCGGAAATAAACATGGTTATAATGAATAAAGGGATTTCTATAATTGTTTGTACTTATAATGGGGCATTGAGACTACCTGAAACAATTAAACATCTTGCAATGCAGTCGGCCATTCAACAGCAAATGATGGAAATCATCATTGTTGATAATGCGTCTACTGATAATTCTGCTGCAGTTGCCATAAAGGAGTGGAAGAAATACGACTTAAATAAAGCCCGCTTTGTGATCGCCACAGAAGCGAGGCCAGGAAAGATCAATGCGCTGGAATTAGGGGTTTCCATAGCTTCTTATGAATATTTTATCATCTGTGACGATGATAACTGGCTAAGCCCTCAGTATGCAGAAAAAATGCAGGCTATCCTGGAAAACAACCCGAATATTGGTGCCGCAGGCGGAACAGGAATTGCCGTGGCAGAATCAGGTAAACTACCCCACTGGTTTAAAGATTTTGAAGAAGGTTATGCCACAGGGAAACAAGGTCCCACCACCGGCGACGTAACAGCCAGGGGACATTTATGGGGCGCAGGATTGGGATCCCGTACAGCCCTTTACAAAGACACCTACAAGAACTTTCCCTCATTTTTAACCGGACGCTTTGAAAAGTCCCTGACAGCCGGAGAGGATGCCGAATATTGCCAGCGTTTAATATTACAGGGATACAGCCTTTATTATAGTGAGGATCTTATTTTCCAGCACTTTATGCCATCAGCGAGATTAACTAAAGAGTATACAAGAGCCCTTTTTAAGGGTTTTGCAGACAGCAACCAGGTACTCGATAAATATTATCTGGCTAACAAGCTCATTGCAAAGTGCAAGAAAAATAAGTTTGCCAGCATATGGATGCGCTTTACAGCTTACCTCAATGCAACGGTACTAAACCCATTTCAATATAAAGAAAAGCAGAAGGATATTCTTATCTTTTTATCCGGTGTTCAACCGAAAACAGATTCTATCATGGGAAAAATCAGGAAATTATACGAAGATAAATCGCGTACCAGTCTGAGACTTTAATTGAACTATGAACCCTGGCAGAATAGCATTAACATAAAAAAAGATTAAATAGCCTTTAGCTTTTTCAATACCCACTTTACCAAAAAAGGCTCCTGCAGATTTAAGACTTTATAATCACCGGAAACCATTCCAATATAGCTTACTAAGCGAAATGTTTTTTTAGGATTGCCCGCAAAAAAAAGCAATATATATCGTCTAAGCGTTTTAATGACAAAACTCCTCTCACTAACGCGTTTTTTTTCCAACTCCAAAATATACTCCGGAAAAACCTCTGCAACACAAGTACTGTAACAAACAGTTGTTCCATATGTCCATCTTTTCAGATAGTCGAAAGTTGTACGTTTGGCAGGTACAACATGAATTATCTTCAAATCAGGGGCAACACCGGCCGCAGCCCCCTTACTTATACAAAAAAGAATCATTTGTGTATCCTCACCACTACTCGTTTGTTCACCCTTTCTGCCAGTTAAAGAAAATTTATTCTGCTTTGCAAGTGACAGGTATTCCTCTAAATAAACCTTTTGAATACTTAATCCGGTACCATAAGGATAACAAGGCTGCCATAAGCGTTGATTGGAATAAGTAATGGCCCTTTCATGCCGATCCTGAAATGCTGTAAGAGCATAAGTCTCGAGTGATGGATCGATCCCACCAATAAAATTTACATCGACAGAACCAGGCCCCCAGGCCCCAACGTTAGGATAATTCTTATTGAGCCCGGCCAGCACCTGAATATAATTACGATCAGGAACATTGTCATCATCAAAAAAAACGATACATTCCCCGGCAGACTCCTCTATACCGGCCATCCTCGCATAGTTGAGCCCCTGTTCTTTAACTAAGAGAAGTTTTGTTTCCGGAACCCTGCTTAAAAAATCCCTGACATATTTCAGTTCAGTTATAGCTATTGTACTGTTATTATCTACGAGAATGATTTCCAGCTGTAATGCAGTACTGTCAAGTGTAGAAATGGCATCTAAACATCGGGAGAAAACTTTCTCATCAGGGTTATAAGTACAGATTATTATTGAATAATCAACTTTATAAGCTAAGGGCATACACAACAATTTAAAAATAGCACGATATAGGATAAGTTCAAAAATAAGGAGCAGAGCAGCTTTACTTTTGTTTATATTTGATCAAATATCGCCATTATATTATAAATATGGCCACATTAACATTCATTAACTAAACATCAACGTTGATGCCCAAAGTATCCGTCATCCTGCCAAATTATAACCATGCTGTTTATCTGACACAACGTATCGATAGCATTTTATCACAATCTTACCAGGATTTCGAATTGATTATATTGGATGACAACTCTAAAGACGATAGCACAAAAGTTATCGATACGTATAGAGGACACCCAAAAATCACTCATATTATATATAATGATGAAAATAGTGGAAGTACATTCAAACAATGGGAGAAAGGAATTGAGGTAGCCAATGGAGAATTCATCTGGATTGCAGAAAGTGATGATTGGAGCGAGAAGAACCTGCTTGAAGAACTTGTAACTGGGATAGAAAAAGATCAAAATTGTGTAATCAGTTATTGCCAGTCTTATTGTGTTTACGAAACAAATGTGATCAGCTGGGTATCACAGCACCCCTATCTTTCTGAACTAATGGAAGGCAGTGCTTTTATTAAGCAATACATGCTCATGAACAACACCATTTTTAATGCCAGCATGGTATTATGGAAGCGGGACCTATTTCCAAAAATCACAAAAGAATTTAAAAACTACAAGTTAAGTGGTGACTGGATATTCTGGATAGAATTAGCCAATCTGGGTAAGGTACATATCAGTGGCAGGGTGCTTAATTACTTCCGGAAACACGATAAGGATATAAGCGGAAAAGCTTTTAAAAGTGGCCTCAATTTTTTAGAAGCGCTAAAGATCATCAATTCACTTTATGAGCGCAATCTAGTCTCAAAAAAAGATTATCACGCTGCTTTTAAGATGCAGTTCAGAAATTACTATCCCATTAAAAACAGCCTGCCCCCGGAATTTAAGAAAGAAATAGATCTGTTATTCAAGCATCCGCTGACTGCAAAATCGTTGTATTATAAAATTCTGCTGAGTGCAGTATGGAGAAATATTAAATAATAACAGGCATAAAAAAACCCCGCTCATTCTTCTGTTTACAGATTCATGAGCAGGGTTATATTTGAATAGCTAATTACAGCTTCCTTTTTACTTCTACTTGTTCGTAAGCTTCAACGATGTCACCTACTTCAATGTTATTGAAATTGTGGATGTTCAGACCACACTCGTAACCTCTTGCTACCTCTTTAACGTCATCTTTATAACGTTTCAATGAAGCCAGTTCACCAGTGTAAACTACAACTCCATCTCTTACAATACGGATCTTGCTATTACGTGTAATCGTTCCGTCCAATACCATACAACCTGCAATGGTACCCACTTTAGTGATTTTAAACGTATCTCTGATCTCCACGTTGGCAGTAATTTTCTCCTGGAATTCTGGAGCAAGCATACCTTCCATCGCAGCTTTGATCTCATTGATCGCATCATAGATGATAGAATACAAACGGATATCGATTTGCTCAGCTTCAGCAAGTTTTCTTGCACCTGAAGATGGACGAACCTGGAAACCAATGATGATCGCATCAGAAGCAGAAGCTAACAATACATCAGATTCTGAGATCTGACCTACCGCTTTGCTAATGATATTGATCTGGATCTCTTCAGTTGACAGTTTCAGTAATGAATCCGCTAAGGCTTCAATTGATCCATCCACGTCACCCTTAACAATCAGGTTCAGCTCTTTAAAGTTACCTATCGCTAAACGACGGCCAATCTCATCCAGTGTAATATGTTTCTGCGTCCTTAAGCCCTGCTCACGCATCAATTGTAAACGTTTATTTGCAATCTCTCTCGCTTCAGACTCATTCTCTACAGCATTGAACTTATCACCAGCAGTAGGCGCACCCTGCATACCCAATACCTGTACCGGTACCGATGGGCCTGCCTGGTCTACTTTCTGACCGCGTTCGTTAAACAATGCTTTAACACGACCGCTATAACTACCAGCTAATATCGGATCACCTACTTTTAAAGTACCAGCCTGTACCAGTACTGTAGTTACAATACCGCGGCCTTTATCTAAAGTAGCTTCAATTACACTACCTGTAGCACGTTTGTTAGGGTTAGCTGTTAATTCTAACAGTTCAGCCTCTAATAATACTTTATCTAACAGCACATCTACGTTTAATCCGCTTTTACCCGAAATTTCCTGTGACTGGAATTTACCACCCCAATCTTCAACAAGGATATTCATGATCGATAATTGCTCACGGATCTTATCAGAATTTGCTCCTGGTTTATCAATTTTTGTGAAGGCAAATACCAAAGGAACTCCGGCTGCCTGCGCATGGCTGATTGCTTCCTTAGTTTGAGGCATCACTGCATCGTCTGCCGCAATAACGATAATCGCAATATCTGCAACTTTCGCACCACGTGCACGCATTGCAGTAAAGGCTTCGTGACCTGGTGTATCCAGGAAGGTTACTTTTTTACCTGTTGCCGTGGTTACCATATAGGCACCAATATGCTGGGTAATACCCCCGGCTTCACCAGCTACCACATTTGCTTTTCTGATATAATCCAGCAATGAGGTCTTACCATGATCCACGTGACCCATGATCGTAACTACCGGTGCTCTTGGCACTAAATCTTCCGGCTCATCTGCTTCTTCAATGATACTGTCACTTTCATCATCCGGTTTAACGAATTGTATTTCGTAACCAAACTCATCAGCAACGATCGTTAACGTTTCAGCATCTAAACGCTGATTGATCGATACGAACATACCCAGACTCATACAGGTACCAATAATTTTGGTAACCGGTACATCCATCATGCTCGCCAGTTCATTTGCCGTAACAAACTCTGTTACTTTTAACACTTTGGATTGTGATTCCAGTTCCATTGCAGCTTCTTCAGCTGAAAGGGCTACATCATCACGTTTGCCACGGCGCAGTTTTGCGCGTTGTGCAAACTTACCAGACTTACCGGCTCCGCTTAAACGTGCAAGCGTAGCTTTGATCTGATCTTGTATTTCTTTTTCCGTAGGTTCTTCTTTAGGACCTCCAGGCGCGCCTGGTTTGCTGTTTCTAAAGTTAGGCCTGTTGGCTGTATTGTTTGTATTGTTCCTGAAATCAGGTCTGTTGGTAAATGTCGGTGCTCCGGCAGGTCTTGCAGGGGCTGCCGCAGCAGGATGACCAGCTTGTTGTCCTGCAGGTGCCTGATGGCCTCCCGTTGACGGCTGATGTTGTCCTGGTGCACCAGGCGCTTTTTTACGCTTACGTTTCCTTTTCGCATCATTACTGTCAGCCGATGAGGCAACAGGTTGTGATTTACGCTCAGGCGTTGTCGGCAAGACAATTTTACCAATAATGTTTGGTCCGGAAAGTTTCACCGAACGTGCTTTGATCACCTCAACTTCGTCGGGTTTATCAGCTTTTGGTGTTACTATATCTTTAACCGGTTCTGCTTTAACAACTGGTGACTCCACAGGTTTAGGTTTTTCTTCTACTTTTACTTCTTCCGCTGGTTGAGCGACCTCAGCTTTAACTTCAGCAGGAGCTTCCACAGGTTTCTCAACCGGTTTAACTTCTTCCTGAACAGCTTTAGGTGCCTCCGGAATAACTTCTGCGGGTTTTTCTGCAGGAATAACCGGAGCGGCCACGTTTACGGGTGCTTCAGTTTTCACAGGTTCTACAGGAAGTTCTTCTTTTTTAGCAGGGCGGTGTTTTGAGTTCAGATCGTCAAGGTTTATTTTCCCTACGATTTTAACACCCTTTAATGTTCCTTCGTCAGCCTTTTCCGGCTCCTTCTCTGCTTCAGCTTCAACTTTAGGCTGTGCAGGCACTTCTTCCTTCGGTTTCTCAACAGGAGGAGGAGTATAAGAATGAAGGTTTTTGATTAAAATACCTTCGTTTTCAAATTCAACATTTTTTCTAGGTGCTTCAGCAACTTTTTCAGTTACTTCCGGCTCATCACGACGAATTTTACCAATGACAATTTGATTGGCTTCTTCCTTTACGATTTTATCACCCTGAAACTCCTTCAATAATGCATTATACATATCTCTGGAGAGTTTAGTAGTGGGTTTATTCTCAACAGAAAAGCCTTTCTTTTCTAAAAACTCAACGGCCGTAGCTATTCCTACGTTAAGTTCCTTAACTGCTTTGAATAAAATTATTGGTTTGTCGTCTGACATTGATCTCCTATTTTTTCTTAATTCTTATACAAAAGTAACGTTTATTCTTGTTTTTTCATTAGTACAAATTGTTTTTTATCGGTATAAAGATTGGGTCGGCTGACCCAATCTTTATCCGTATGTATTTGCTTTTTAATTGACCAAGTCAACGTTTACTCAAATTCTGACTGCAGAATACTGATGACTTCTTTAATTGTCTCTTCTTCCAGGTCAGTTCTTTTTACTAATTCATCTACTGATAAAGCCAGTACACTTCTTGCCGTATCACAACCAATCGCTTTCAATTCGTCAATGATCCAGCTATCGATTTCATCCGAGAATTCTTCGATATCCACATCCTCATCTTCTTCACCTGCTTCACGGTAAACATCAATCTCATATCCCGTTAATTTACCAGCCAGTTTAATGTTATGTCCTCCACGGCCAATAGCCAAGGAAACCTGATCAGGCTTCAGGTAAACCGAAGCATGTTTAGTTACATCATCCAGTTTTATGGAAGTGATCTTAGCAGGACTTAAAGCCCTGGTGATATACAATGATATATTATTGGTAAAATTGATAACGTCAATGTTCTCATTTTTCAGCTCTCTTACGATACCGTGAATACGGGATCCTTTCATACCAACACAGGCACCTACCGGATCAATTCTGTCATCATAAGATTCTACTGCAACTTTAGCACGTTCTCCTGGTTCACGAACAATCTTTTTAATGGTAATCAAACCATCAAAGATCTCAGGAACTTCGATTTCAAACAAGCGCTGTAAGAACTCAGGTGCGATCCTCGAAATAATGATCTTTGGTGTACTATTCATCATATCCACCTTTAAGATCACCGCACGTACAGTATCACCTTTTTTGAAATAATCTGCCGGTATCTGTTCAGTTTTAGGCATCATTAACTCATTGCCTTCATCATCCAGTACCAGTGTTTCTTTTTTCCAAACCTGATAAACTTCACCTGTTACGATCTCTCCAACTCTGTCTTTATATTTCTTAAAGATTTCATCTTTCTCTAACTCCAGTACTTTAGATACCAGTGTTTGACGAGCGGCTAAAATAGCCCTTCTTCCAAAGCTCTCTAAAGTAATCTGCTCAATGTAGTCGTCGCCAACTTCCATATCTGCATCTAACTGTTTCACCTCTGCCAGTTCAATCTCCAGGTCATCATCCTCAGAAAAGCCGTCTTCCATTACTTTTCTTGTGCGCCAGATCTCTAAATCACCATTGTCAGGGTTAACAATTACATCACAATTCTCATCAGTACCATATTTTTTACGCAGCATACTGCGAAATACCTCTTCCAGCACACTGATCACCGTAGGACGGTCGATGTTCTTGAATTCTTTAAATTCTTGAAATGAATCGATTAAATTAATATTGCTCATTTTTTATTTAAATGAAATTAAAACCTTTGTTTCTATTATATTATCAAAGTCAACACCAGTTTCAACCAGCTGTGCTTTTTTACCTTTTTCTTTTACTTTAGCTTCTATAGTAATGGATTTTTCATCCACAGCCAATAGCTTGCCTTCTTTAATCTCTCCACCAGCCAGCTTTACACTCAGGTCTCGTCCAATATTCTTTTGATATTGTCTTTTTAGCTTTAAGGGCTCACCTACACCAGGAGAAGAAACCTCCAGGTTATAAGCCTTTTCTATCGTGTTCTCTTCTTCGAGATGAAAACCAACATGTCTGCTGATCGCAGCGCAGTCCTGTATACTAATTCCTTCATCGCCGTCCACATGAATGATAAGCTTGTGGTTTGGCAACATCTTTACCTCAACCAAAAATAACTCCGGTCTGTCCGAAATTTTTTCCTCTACTAACTCTATGACTCTCTTCTCTACTTGCATAAACCAATTTGTGGATAAAAGAAAAGAGGGGACTCCTGTCCCCTCTCGCTCCTCTATAACAGCGCAAATGTAAGAATTTTATTTCAAAAATAAAAACAAATGCCTTATCTAAATCCGTAGGGTGGAATGCTGTATCTAATTTAAAAAATCTATAATGAAATTTAGAAAAAAAATAAAAAAATTCTACAGGTGACAAAAAGCTATAAAAACGTTCAAATATTAATTTTTAAGATATTATATTAATCTTTTATATTTGTGTTTGATTTTAAATAAACAATGAAACAGTTGGCCAGCCGCTTTATTGATCCGCTCAGTGATTTTGGGTTTAAGCATTTATTTGGGAATGAACCAAATAAGGATATCCTTATTAATTTTTTGAATGAACTATTCAAGGGAGAGAAAGTAATCACTAACCTGATCTACAGCCCGACAGAACATTCCGGGGATAATAAGGATTTAAAGAAGGCAGTGTTTGACATGCTCTGCACAGGGGAAAACGGGGAGAAATTCATTATAGAAATGCAAAGAGGGGAACAGCAGAATTTTAAAGACCGGGCCGTGTTTTATACCTCAAGATTAATCAACGAACAATTTAACAAAGGGAAAGAACACTCGAACTACGAGTTGAATGAAGTCTATCTGATTGCGATATTGGAATTCAATTTTGATCGTCGTTTACCTCTTCGTCACCTGCACAATGCAGCCATAACCAATATTGATACAGGAGAAATTTTTTATCCTAAATTAAGTTATAAATTTTTAGAATTGGCTAATTTTGTAAAGACAGAAGAAGAATTGGAAACGGATCTTGACCGCTGGTTCTACCTGTTAAAACATATGAATCAATTGGAAAAAATACCGGCTGTCCTGAACAAACGGATTTTTCAGAAAGTATTTAAAATCGCCGAAATAAGTAATTTAACTAAAAAGGAGAAAGCAATGTACGATTCAGATATAAAAGCAAAATGGGATTATGAAAATGTAATGGCCTTTGCAGAAAAGAAAGCAGAAAAAAAAGGAAAGCAAGAAGTAGCTCTTAAATTGAAACAGTTGAACTTCCCGATTGACAAGATATCGGAAGTCACTAATCTAACTGTCACTGAAATAGAAACATTATAATTAAAGCAATGTACGATTCAGGTATAAAAGCAAAATGGGATTATGAAAATGTAATGGCTTTTGCAGAGGAGAAAGCAGAAACAAGAGGGATTCAAAAAGGAGAACATAATAAAGCCCTAGATATTGCTATTAGGATGAAACTAGCGAATTTCCCTATTGATCAAATATCGGAATTCACTAAGCTTACAATTACTGAAATAGAAACTATCCAGCTGTAGCCATTATTCTGGGACATAACATTACATCAACCGTTACCACCAAAAAACGGTTGATTGTCCTTTGGAAAAATTCCAACAGAAAAATCACACAGCTACTTTAATCAATTCAATAAATTTAATTAGGTTTACTGCGTTATTTGGTTTTTACTGCATTCAGGTGCAGTTAAGATTAAAAGGGAATCTGGTGAAAGTCCAGAACAGTTCCCGCTGCTGTAAGTTCTATCCATACTTTAACATTCTTTGCCACTGTCTGCTTAAGCAGATGGGAAGGCGTTAAAGCAGAACGAGTCAGAAGACCTGCCAGACAACATAATCCAAATGCTTTCGGGAGAAAGGCTATAGGACGTAACTGGTTTTGTTTTACTCGTTCCATCTTGATGTGGCCCCCTGTTTCTTTGGATAATTATTTACAATAATTAAAAAAATGGATATATTTCAACAAAATCTGACAGGTTTTATCATTCTGCTGGTACTCGGGTTACGACATGGCCTTGATCCCGACCACATCACTGTAATCGATGGTTACACCTACCGCCTTCATGAAAAAAAGAGCCTCTGGTCGCGCTGGGTAGGTACGCTGTTTGCTCTTGGACATGGGGCGATGGTCATTGTCATTGCACTTTCATTGAGCATCCTTAAAAGTAAATTTAATATGCCTGTCTGGTTGGATATTTTGGTAGAGTGGCTTCCCCTGGTCATGTTACTAATGATAGGGATTTCAAATTTCATCTCATTAACCCAAAAAAAGCAGGTAAAGGTCACCAGTTTCAGGAAGATGTTACTGCCGAAATACTTCAATACACATCTAAATCCTTTTACGGTGATTCTAACAGGTATCATCTTCGGATTTATTTTTGATACTTCCTCCCAAATTGCCGCCTTTGGTTATGCTGTTTCGGCTTCAAACCAACTGATGTATGCCGTATTAGGCGGAGTTGTATTTTCAGTAGGATTGATCATGACCGGCACCTGCGACTCCTTTTTACTCAGCAAATTATTAAAAACCTTCGATCAGAAGAAAATACAAACACACCGGTTTAAACTCAACGTACTGATTACCATCATGTGTTTTGCTTTACCCATTTATAAAGTGATCAGTTATTTTTACCCTAAATTAGAATTAAATACTTTGCAAAATAATATAGTAGGCTTAAGTTTTATCGCCATCATCATGTCGCTCTACCTTGACCTGTACATTCGTTATAGGCGCAGTGTTAAAGCAGAAGTCATATGAAAAAATTGTTACTCCTGATCCTTTTATTGTCAGCCGTAAATGTATTATTCGCCCAGCAAAAGATTAAAGGAAAAGTACTGGATACACTGACCCGTGAACCTATTGAATCTGCCGTAATAACCGACATCAAAACACACAGCAAAGCAGGTACAGATAAAAACGGAAATTTCGTTTTAGAGACTTTTAAAGGGGATAGCATAGCTGTCTCCTATATCGGCTATCAGCCAAAGATGGTAAAAGCTGAACATGGAAAACTTATGCTGATCACGCTGGCCAGGGGAATGATTTCCCTTAAAGATGTCAATATCACCAATAGCAGTACTACTTTCGACACCTATAAAACCTTAACCAGCCTTGATTTAAATATGCAGCCGGTTAAGTCGGCACAAGACCTGCTGCGATTGGTGCCGGGCTTGTTCATTGCGCAGCATATGGGCGGAGGAAAAGCAGAGCAGATATTTCTGCGTGGTTTCGACGCAGATCATGGTACTGATGTAAATATTACTGTAGATGGTATGCCCGTGAATATGGTTACCCACGCACACGGACAGGGCTATGCAGATATGCATTTTCTTATTCCCGAAACGGTAGCGAACTATGATTTCGGCAAAGGTCCCTATTATACCGATAAAGGAGATTTTACCACTGCAGGTTATGTATCCTATAATACGAAAAACGTACTTAGCCAGGATATGGTAAAAGTTGAAGTAGGACAATTCAATACCTACCGTGCGGTGGCAATGATCAACCTGCTGAGTGAAAAGGCAAAAGAAAAAGGTCAGAGTGCCTATATAGCTGGCGAGAGTTTATTTTCAGACGGCGGCCCTTTCTCGCTCGCTGAGCATTTCACTCGCTACAACGTATTTGGTAAATTTAACACCAAAATAGGTTCTGACAGCAAACTAACAGCTATCGTATCGACCTTAAAATCAGATTGGCGTGCGTCCGGTGAAATCCCCGACAGGGCAGTTTCAGAAGGTTATATCGCAAACCGTTTTGGAGTAATAGATAGTGCGCAAGGCGGCCATACAGCCAGAACAAATGCGAGCCTTAAACTCATCACTGACCTCGGAAATAACTGGACCCTGGAAAATCAATTGTGGTACTCTCATTACTATTTTAACCTGCTAAGCAATTTCACTTTTAACTACTATTTTCCTGCAACCGGTGATGAGTTCCGCCAACGGGAAAGAAGGGATATGGGCGGTTATAATGGTAAGATCTCAAAAACTACCATAGTTAACAACACCACTTTTACCTCTACGGCTGGCGCTAATTTCCGTTACGACAATATTTCTCCTATTGAACTGGACCATACTGAAAACGGGCAGTTTTTGGATTACCTTCAATATGGGCGCGCTAAAGAACTCAATGTGGACGGGTATTTTGACGAAACAATACGTAATGGCAAATGGCTGTTTAATGCCGGCGTAAGGTTCGATTATTTCCATTTCAACTACCAGAATATGGTACCCGCTACAGATACCATTGCTTCCTCGCTTTTTAATAACGCCAGCCCAAATGCGCACAAGGTTGCTATCAGTCCGAAAGTCAATGTAGAATATACCTTTAACAATCAATTTCAACTGTATTTCAAAGCAGGTAAAGGCTTACATTCTAATGATGCCAGGGTAGTCATCGCCAACCAGGGTGTTCAGGATTTACCCTCAGCTTATGGATCTGACCTGGGGCTAAACTGGAAACCAATTCCCGATCTTTTTATCAATGCCACTGTCTGGTATTTATATCTTCAGCAGGAGTTTGTCTTTGGGCAAGACCTGGTAGACCAGCCAGCAGGACCTGTAAGGCCAAGCGGCAGAACAGTTAGGGAAGGAATCGATTTTTCCGCCCGTTACCAGCTTACCAAATGGTTGTTTGCAAACTTGAATATCAATCCTGCTAAACCTAAATACCTGGATAGTGCAAAAGGGCATAATTATGTAGAACTAGCACCCACGCTCACCAGTACTGCCGGATTAGACTTCAGGTTTAAAAATGGAATAAATGGCGGCATCAGTTACAGGTACCTTCACGACAGGGCTGCCAACAGCGATTACAGTTTAACGGCAAGGGGATACTTCATTACCGATCTTTCTGTAAATTACACACAAAAAAGATATGAATTTGGGGTTTCAGTAGAAAATCTACTGGACCGTAAATGGGATGAATCGCAGTTTGAATATGTATCGCAGCTAAAGGGGGAAACAGCCCCGGTTGACCAGGTAAGTTACACCCCGGGAGTTCCATTTTTTGCGAAACTTAAGGTCACGGTTTTTTTCTGATGATCAGCTCAGCTATCAGCGTTTAAGAATTGCCTGTTCCGGTTTAACACGGTGATTTAACTTCCCACTGAACAGCATCACAGCATTGTTGAATTTTGCATTCAGATAGGATACAACCTCATAACTTCTGCCTTTTACAAAAGGGGTCGATGGTTTAAAGACAACGGTGCTGTCTGTAAGACTAAGCTTACCAGGGAAGGGTAGTTCCATAGCGGATGAGTCATTTTCAGCCGGTTGTTGTACGATGGAAATCAGTGCTGAATATGCAGTATCGATATGCGGGATATTTCGCACCTGCAATAAGCCGGCAGGATCAATACCAGAAAACACAATGGCCGAGCTATCGGGAGAAAACTTGATCAAAAGTGGCTTATTATTTGCAGATGAACAGGAAACCAAACTGATCACGCAAAGCAACAGTAGCGGCGATAGAACAAAACATTTAAACATTTTATAAAACTAAACATAATGAGGATTATTATCGAAATTTTACTGATGGGGCTTGCTTTGCTGATTGGCGCCCATATCGTTCCGGGAGTTCACGTCGCCAGTTATGGAACAGCGATCATTGCCGCACTGCTGATTGCACTGGCAAATGCAACGATCGGGTTTGTTTTAAGAATACTCACTTTCCCCATTAATTTCCTCACCCTGGGGTTAATGTCATTCGTTATCACTGTATTGATGATTCTTTTGGTAGCCCACAATATGTCGGGATTTGCCGTTTCAGGATTTATTGCTGCAGCTATATTAGCTATTGTGGTGGCACTGATTAAAGCGATTTTTGGAGCCATCACTGGCGATTGATGACAAAACTACTTGTTCTATAAAATCAGAAAGGGTCCAAATATACTTATTACATATTTAGACCCTTTTTATAAATAAGTAAATAATGACTTTTAAGGACTTAACTTTCCGTTATGAGTACTGACCCCGGTATTTGTTCCGGTTTCCCCTAAAACATAACACCAATTTATGCCCGTTGCTGCCTGCACCAATGTAAAATAGAAAACTAAATTACCATCGTCCTGCAAGGCATAAAATGCATTATTCTGCAAGCTGGTCTGCCCACTACTATCGTATCTACCACTCGCCCAGTTTGAAGGACCACCATCTGAAAGTCCCTGATAAAGGACAAGATTACCATCGGGCTGAAAATAAAGCGTCTTTGATTTTATCGAATTTGCCTGTGTCTGACTATTCCATAACGCATTACCATCACCAACTTTATACAACACAAGATTTCCATCTGTCTGCAAAGTGAGCCGGTATAAATTATTAGGAGAATAAATTGATTGACCAACTGAAAGAGCAGGAGTGGTACTACTTGGATAAAACTTTGTACTTGGCACATTTGGATAAGCATAGCTATGAAGAACCATACTGTTAAGCCCACTTGGAAAACCAGCGCTAGGTACAGTTACAACGCCATATGACATACTGCTGTAAGTGATCGTAGTTCCCTGTTGAACTTTTAGATAAACGGGGCCATAAGTAGCCTGAGCTGGGATAGTTGCAAATAACGAAAAAGCTGGTAAATAATAGTCTTCCCCATGCCAATCTGCATCAGCAATACTCAATGGAGAAGAAATATTTTGATATGCACCGCTTACCTTCATAACCAAAGTAACTATACAGCTACCATCTTCTAAATTAGTTGTATTAGGAACAAATCCCCTTGCAAGACGATAGCTATAACCAACTTGTCCACCGGTACTTGGATTGATATAAAATGTCCCATCGGTCAACTCATTCGTTACAACAAAAGAAACGGTGGAAATACTCGCCTTTAAAACAGTAGTGGAAAAAAAACTGATTGCCACAAAAAAGAATATTATTTTTTTCATATTTGACGTTTTATTTCTTTTCAAAATTAAGTTTATATTCATTAGCTCTACTATACTGGCTATACACAGTATCTTTATTTAATTTTAACCCTCTTACAACATAATCATTGTCCGATGGATCAAATTTAATCTCACTAGGCGAAACACCTAATGTGATTGATAAATACTTAAGCACATTTTGTTCATTCACCTGGCCTACGGATGAAACAGGCACAACAGCTTTATTATCCGTTGCACCATCTTTTTTACAGCTATACAAACCCATTGACACAGCAAAGAGAAGGAGAGTAAATTTAGTTAATTTGATAGTTTTATATTTCATAAATTATTTAATTTTCACAAAAATACTACTATAGATAAATAATGAGAATATTATTTCGTAACAATATTGATAAAAAACAATTAAAGAAAACAAAACTCAAAAAACAACGCCTACACCCTTTTGTATTCATAATACCAGAATTAACAATCAATTAACTAAAGCATTATTTCTCCATAATCAACTACATCATATACTGACCTTATTATCAAGAAAATATTAACCTATACTATTCACATAAAAGCCTATTATGCATATTCCGTCAAGAGCAGTATATTAGAGATTATTAATAGCCAGATAAGTATGACTGATAAATTAGATACTATTTTCTACTTAAATTCAGAAACTAAGAATTTTCATAATTTCAAGACGAAGCTCCGGAATATATCGGCAGGGTCATGCCTGAGCACCGTTCGGGAACGCATTTGTATAAAGCCTTAAAGAATTCCTGTTGTACCCTTATTGAAGCCCATGCAACTCTACCCTAAGTATACTCAAAAAGTACCCTAACTATACCCTATGTATACCCCTGGGGGTATACATAGGGTATAGTTAGGGTACGGATCAGGTATAGATGGGGTACACATGATAGGGCTTCAATAAGACTACTAATGGGGAACATTAAAGCTCCTTACAAACGCGTTCCCAAACAAATCCAGGGCAACATCTAACCAGTAGCTATTGCGGGATTTGTCTGTTTACTGAAATTTCTATTTAAATGGGAGTTATCAGGATAGAAGCGTGGGTATTCACTATCTTAGTATTTCCCTGGAGATCACCAGTTGCTGGATCTCTGATGTTCCTTCGTAGATCTGAGTGATCTTTGCATCGCGCATTAAGCGCTCCACGTGATATTCTTTCACAAAGCCATAACCGCCATGCACCTGTACTGCTTCGGTAGTCACATCCATCGCTACTTTTGAAGCATATAACTTTGCCATAGAGCCGGCAAGCGTATAAGATAAACCCTGGTCTTTTAGCCAGGCTGCTTTGTACACCAGTAATCTCGCTGCTTCTATTTGTGTTGCCATATCTGCTAACTTAAAAGCTATTGCCTGATGATCAGAAATAGGCTTACCAAAAGACTTACGCTGTTTGGAATACTCCAGTGCCAGTTCGTAAGCTCCGGCTGCAATACCTAATGCCTGGGCAGCAATACCTATCCGGCCACCTTCCAGGGTTTTCATAGCAAATTTAAAGCCAAATCCATCCTCTCCAATTCTATTTTCTTTGGGTACTTTTACATCACTGAACATTAAAGAATGTGTATCTGAACCACGGATACCCATTTTATTTTCTTTAGGCCCTAACGTAAATCCTTCCATTCCTTTCTCTACAATAAAAGCATTGATTCCTTTATGTTTTAATTCAGGATGGGTCTGTGCAATAACCAGGTAAGTAGAGGCTGTACTACCATTGGTGATCCAGTTTTTTGTTCCGTTTAACAAATAGTGATCGCCTTTATCTTCTGCTGTAGTATGCTGTGAAGTGGCATCAGAACCAGCTTCGGGTTCTGAAAGGCAAAATGCACCGATCTGCTGACCGGAAGCTAAGGGTACCAAATATTTTTTCTTTTGAAATTCGGAGCCATAGGCTTCGAGCCCGTAACAAACTAAAGAATTATTGACTGACACGACCACAGAAGCAGAAGCATCTACCTTTGAAAGCTCCTCCATCACTAACACATAGGAAAGTGCATCTAATCCGCTTCCGCCAAATTCTTCTGACACCATCATTCCCAGAAAACCAAGTTCTCCTAGTTTCTTTACCTGCTCTGCCGGAAATTTCTGATGTTCATCCCTTTCGATTACCCCAGGCTTTAGCTCCTGCTGTGCAAAATCACGCGCAGCTTGCTGGATCATCAATTGTTCTTCATTGAGTTGAAATAGCATAATCTTTATATTTAAAAAAATACGTTTCACCAAATTTAGTATTTCCAATTGGGAAATACTATGGCTGCATAGCATTTTTAATAAAAGCTTGTTGCTAAAACGAAATCAATGACGAAATCTGCATAAGATTATAGCTTAAAAAACCGATAACTATCTTATCCAAGCTTCATTACCAGCAAAGCCGGCCGAAGGCAACTAGAAGAAATTCAAAAAACACTTCCGATAAACCAGCAAATGCCCTAATGAAAATATTTTGATTTACTTTAAAAGATGGTTGTTATCATCCGGAAATACGAGTATCGGATGGTACATTTTAGCTTCTTCAATTGGCAGAGATCCGTAAGACATGATAATTAAAATATCCCCTACCTGCACCAATCTGGCTGTCGCACCATTTAAACATACTGTTCCTGTACCCCGTTCACCTTTAATCACATAGGTCTCAAACCTGGCGCCATTGTTATTGTTAACGATCTGCACCTTTTCATTGGCAATGATCTGAGCGGCATCCATCAGATCTTCATCGATAGTGATACTGCCAACATAATTTAATTCTGCCTGTGTTACCCTAACACGGTGTATTTTCGATTTTAATATCTCGATAATCATAGAGCAAAGTTAGATAAAGTTTAATTGATTTGTTACACCTGTTGTCAGTCCAGCATCATGTTATCGATGAGTCTGGTCTCTCCAACCTTAGCCGCAACCAATGCAATCAACTGTTTGGCCCCCTTATTATACTCAGGAAGAAGAGTATCTGTATTGGCAATGGTAAAATAATCAAGCTCCACTCCGGTCGTACTATTGATGATATCAATTGCTTTTTGCAGCAGCTCTTCTATACTATAATCATTGAAATGATCTTTTACATACTGAAGTGCTTTGTTTAGCACTAATGCATTTTTTCTGTCTTCTGCCGACAGATGGATATTTCTGGAACTCATCGCTAGCCCATCGTCTTCCCTGATGATTGGGCAGGATATGATCTCCAGTGTCAGCCCAAAGTGAGCCACCATCTGGCGGATCATTAAGATCTGCTGGAAATCCTTTTGTCCGAAAAAAGCAAGGTCGGGATCTACCGCATCAAAAAGTTTTTTAACAATCTGCGTTACTCCCTGGTAATGCCCTTTTCTAAACTCCCCCTCCAGTAAAAATTCTGCATTCCCTAAATCGATGTGCCACTGCTCAGGAGCGGGGTACATTTCTTTCACTAAAGGCATAAAAACAAAATCACAGCCTGCTTCCTGTAACATTTCGATATCGTGTTCCAACGGACGAGGATATTTCTCCAGATCTTTGGGGTCGGTAAATTGTGTGGGATTTACAAAAATACTGCATACAACGATGTCTGCGTATTGCTGAGCAATCTTAATTAGAGAGACGTGTCCTTTGTGCAAAGCGCCCATAGTAGGTACCAATGCAATTTTTTGTTGAGCCAATTTGCGTGGCTCCAGCAGCATTTTTAATGCTGTTATTGTATGTATAACTTCCAAACCAGGTTTTATATTTCGGGTGCAATTTGGTTATTTAAATATTCCCAACAAAACATAGGGCCAAGATATTGATAAATTTGAATAAATTGCTTACCTTTGCCCCTTGATTATCTTTTCTTTAACATAAATATTTATTCACAAATATGGAGATGGCAAAAACGAAGCTACTGATTGTTACACACGAGATGTCGCCTTTCCTCGAACTCACCAAAATTTCAGAGATCACCCGTCAGTTACCACAGGCAATGCAGGAAAAAGGATTTGAAATCCGTATTCTGATGCCAAGGTTCGGAAACATCAATGAAAGAAGGAACAGATTACACGAAGTAATTCGTTTATCGGGGATGAACATCATGATTGATGATAATGACAATCCACTGATTATCAAGGTCGCCTCAATCCCGGCAGCCCGTATGCAGGTGTATTTTCTCGACAATGAAGATTACTTCCAGCGTAAGCATGTTTTCAGAGATAAGGAGAATAAGTTTTATGCAGATAACGACGAAAGAACGATCTTCTTCTGTAAAGGTGCATTGGAAACGGTTAAAAAATTAGGCTGGGCCCCTGACATTGTTCACTGCCATGGCTGGATGACTGCACTGGTTCCTGCGTATATCAAAACTTCTTACAAGAACGATCCGACTTTTAAAAATTCTAAAGTTGTTTATTCCGTGTATGAAAACTGCTTTACAGAAACTTTGAATGCAGACCTGCATAAAAAAGCAATCATGAACAACATGACTACAGACGACACTAAAGTGTTTGAAAATGCAGACGCCAATACATTACATATTGGCGCGATAACTTACTCTGACGCAGTGGTATTAGCAGATGAAAAGATTGATGAGAATGTGTTAAAATTTGTTAAAGATTCAAATAAACCAACTTTAGCCTTTAATTTAACCGAGAATTTCGAAAACTTCTATTCATTATATGAGGAAATTTCGACTGAAGAATTGGTTTCAATCGCATAACACAGGAATTATTAAATTAAATATGAAATTTTCAAAACTAGACTTATTGACCCTGTTGATAAGTCTTTTTCTTTTATCGTCTTGTAAAGACGCCAGTACAATTGGTTTAAATTTGGATGGTACCAGTAAGATTACAGGGACCCTTCTGGATACGGTTACAGTTACCTCGAATACGGTTACAGAAATTCCGGCATCAACTTATTCCTCTGCCGTAGCAATTGCCCGATACCCATTAGGTTATTTGAATGATCCGGTATTTGGTATCACAACTTCCAGTTTAGCTTTAGCTGTTAATTTACCTGCATCAGCGGCTTATAGTTTTGGTAAACTTCCCGTAATTGACTCTGTAGTACTGGTTATGCCTTTTTCTACAGACAGTGCAATGGTCAAGAACCGTGAGTTTTATGGTGACAGTACATCTGTATTTAATATCACAGTAAGCCAGCTGACTACCAGTTTAAAAACATACAGTACTTTCCTTGATAATCAGGTCTACCCTTCAGGCGACGTATTAGGTACTTTCACTGGTGCTGTTAAACCAAATACAAAATTTAAAGTAATCAGTGTTATTACCGGCGCACCAGATACAGCAGTAGTGGTAGAACCACAGCTCCGGATTAAATTGAACCCAGCTCTAATCCAAAGTAAAATCCTGGGTCTCGATTCTTTACTGCTGACCAGTGATTATAAATTTAACATGGCCTTTAAAGGATTAAAAGTTACTGCGACGACAACAAATGCGCACGGTGCCATGATGTTCCTGGATTTTACTACTACTGTTTCGAATTTGCAGATCTACTACAAGAACCAGGATGCAACGACAGCTACAAAAAGAGATACAGTAGTAGCTGATTTTCCAATTATCGGTACAAGTAACCCAATTGCTGCATCCGTAACGCATAATTATACCGGTACACCCGTAGCTACTCAGTTAGCTAACCCAGGTGTCTACCAAACAACCTACATGCAGGCAATGGGTGGCGTAAGAACTAAAATCTCATTCCCTTACTTAAGTAAGCTGAAAGCACAGATAGGTTCTAACATTGTAATCAATAAAGCAGAATTGGTTATCGACACTGCTGATCCTACCGATTCTATTCCTTTCAAATTCCCGGCGCGTATGTCTTTATACAGATACGACATAGCAGGTCAGCGGATAAATTTACCTGATAACAATCCTTATTCCAGCACCAATACTTCAGGAGATTTACGTCCTGTTACTTCCGGAATTCCATTTGGCGGGATGTTTTACCCTAGTAAAACTTATACGTTTACCGTAACGGATTATGTACAGGACATTATAGATGGAAAACAGATTGATTACGGCACATATCTGGCCCCTACTGCTTTTAGTGAGTTTGATATATACCCTACACCCAATACTGCGGGCAGAGTTGTAATTGGAGCAGGCTCCAATACCAATAACAGAAAAATTAGATTAAATATCTACTACGTTAAAACCGGTACGACTACCAAGTAGAAATCAAAACCCTTATAAACGAGAAAGGCTGCCTGGATGGGGCAGCCTTTCTCGTTTATAAATAATCTGAACTAAAAAGGCAGATCGCCTGATATACCTTCCTCATCAATATATTCGTTTTCGCTTTTAGGCGTAGAATTACTGTTGGTTACCGGTGTATTTTCAAAATCACTTTTGCGTCCCAGGATCGTGAAATTTTCGGCCACTACCTCGGTCACGTATTTTTTTATCTTTTCCCGGTCTTCAAATGAGCGGGTGCGCAGTTTTCCTTCTATGTAAACGAGCTTCCCCTTTTGCAGATATTTAGAGGCCACTTCGGCTAATCCTCTCCACAGCACAATGTTATGCCATTCCGTTTGCTCAATCCGTTTGCCTTCCTTATTATAGGTTTCTGATGTAGCCAATGGAAAGCTGGCAACGGTTACACCACCATCTAAGTGACGAACTTCAGGATCCTTGCCTAAATGTCCTACTAAAATTACTTTGTTAATACCTGACATGATTTGGAGTTTACTATTTGTTAAAATAGAAGTTAATAAATTTGGTTAGAATTTTTGGTTGGGGCAGTTCGTCAAAATCAGTCCAGGAGACCCATTTTGCTTCTGCGTTAATATTAAAGTTAATGATATAATTATCTAAAGCAAAAAACTGAACGTATATAATTTGGTGAGTGAGCAAATGTTTCATTTCCAGCAAAGGAAGCAGGGTTACAGCCTCACCAAAATTTTGTTTAACCTCTTCGATGAACGCTCCATTGAACATATCCGCCGGTTCAGTAGTCTCGATCCTGGGGAAATCATATAAGTGCTGCCAGATATCTTCCTTAATCCTTTTATTCACTAAAATTTCATCTCCCTGGCGGCAAATGAAATAATTGATAAAACGGGTTTTTACGGTTAGCTTTTTTAACTTCACAGGAAGCATGCCTATCAAATCGTTGTTTCTTGCATAACAGGAAAGCTGCAGCGGGCAGGAAGGACAATCCGGCGATTTGGGCTTACATTGCAATGCACCAAACTCCATGATCGACTGGTTATACAGGGCTGCATCTGCAGGTGGGATTAACGATTGTGCCAGTTCAGAAAACTGTTTCTTCCCTGGGGTACTATTTATTGGCGCTGTAATGCCAAAATACCTCGACAATAAGCGAAAAACATTCCCATCAAGTACAGCTTTTGCTTCACCGGAAGAAAAAGAAGAGATGGCAGCGGCGGTATATTCGCCTATTCCCTTCAACTTGATCAGCTCATCATAAGCCACGGGGAAAATACCACCGTGCAATTCTTCAATCTGCCTTGCGGTGAAAAGCATATTTCTGCCACGGGAATAATAGCCCAATCCCTGCCACAACTTTAGGATCTGCGTTTCGGTAGCAGCGGCAAAATCAGACACTGTAGGATAAGCTTCCAGAAAACGGTTAAAGTAAGGCAGCCCCTGCTCCACCCTTGTTTGCTGCAATATAATCTCCGAGAGCCATATCACATATGCTTCTTGTGTATCTCTCCATGGGAGGCTTCTTTTGTTGGTCAGATACCAACTGATGATCTCTTCCTGAAATGCCATAACCCCAAAAATACAGTCAAATCCATCAATTTATTCATTTATAATTTATTATTTATCTTCGGGAAAATAGAGTTACCAATAAAACTTGCAGTTCTCTGATACAAATTGAGATAAATAATTGATCTTTTATTTTCCTATCTCATTAAAAAGCAATACTTTTGCAACCCCAAATCACTTATAATATTTAAACACACAACAATTAATAATAGAAAAATATGACTAAGGCAGATATTATTTCCGAGATATCAACAAAAACAGGAATTGAAAAAGTAGACGTACAAGAAACCGTTGAGGCGTTTTTCAAAGTGATCAAAAGTAGCATGATCGGTGGCGAAAATGTTTACGTAAGAGGTTTTGGAAGCTTTGTTGTTAAAAAGAGAGCGCAGAAAACTGCTAGAAACATTTCTAAAAACACTGCAATTATTATTCCTGAGCATTTTGTTCCAAGTTTTAAACCAGCAAAAGTATTTGTTGATAAAGTGAAAAACAACTCAAAAAAACTAAGCGTAGAAGCTTAATCTGCTCATGATGAACTCTATCCGGTCTAAACAAACAATTATTATCAGTGTAGTTATTCTACTTGCAGTATTTTTGTTTACGAGAGATATTAAGGGTTTAGTGAAGCCAAAGAAGCAAGCAAGTGGTATGCCCGCGGGTGGCCAGCTCACTTCGGCGGGGAGTACAATTAATTTGACGGAGGTTTCTACCGCTGCCAAAAATTCAATTAATGCAAATCTGGCTGCAGAAATCACTACATTGGAAAATGCATATAAAACTGCATCTGATGATGAGCAGTTAGGCGATGCGAAGGTTCTTGCCCAAAAATGGGATGACGTTGAGCAAGCCACCCCAAGTGCATTGTATCTTGAAATCGTTGCCAACAAACAGCGAAACCTGACAAACTGGTTAGCTGCTGGCGGTGGATTGCTGAAAGCATTTGACAATACACAGGACAGTTTAATCGGTCCTGTATTGTTGCAGAAAGCCAACACAGCGTATACCAATGCTGTTGCGCTGGACTCAGCAAATCTGGAAGCCAGAACAGGACTGGGAATTACCATTGTTAACGGAATGGGTGCCCCAATGTCAGGAATAGCGATGTTACTGGACGTAGTTAAAAAAGATCCGAAGAACATGAAAGCAAACATGAGTCTAGGAACTTTTGCAATCAAATCCGGACAGTTTGATAAAGCTATTACCAGGTTTAACAGCATCATTGCCATTAAGCCTTCACCAGATGCTTATTTTTATCTGGGTACTGCTTATGAGAACCTGGGTAAAAACAAGGAAGCTGTTGAAGCTTACCTGAATAGCAAGAAGCTGGCGGCCAATCCAACTTTATCAACTTTCATTGATAAAAAGGTAGCCGAGTTGAAAAACAAAAACTAATAAACAAATTTTAAAAATATTTAAACCTCACAATTATGCCAAGCGGTAAAAAAAGAAAAAGACATAAAATGGCCACCCACAAACGTAAAAAGCGTTTAAGAAAAAACAGGCATAAGAAAAAATAGGTTTTTTTCTTCATGATCAACGAGTAAGAGATACCAGATTTGCTTTTGGTATCTCTTACTCGTTGATCTGTTTTTTTATATTCAGTCCATGTTTAATAAGGGATTTACCCTTTAAAATGTACAGCTTTTGGTAAAGGAATTAATTATCGATTCAACTCCCTCGGGGGTGACCATAGCTTTGATTGAAGATAAGCAGCTTGTAGAACTTCACAAGGAACTCATTAATACAAATTACGCCGTTGGCGACATCTATTTAGGCCGCATTAAGAAAATAATGCCGGGGCTAAATGCTGCGTTTGTAGATGTGGGTTATGAAAAAGATGCCTTTTTGCATTATTTCGATCTTGGTCCGCAAGTTCAATCTCTATTAAAGCTTACAAAAATTAAGCGGAATGGCACTGTTAGTGGAACATTATTAGACAATTTAAAGCTTGAAGCCGATATCAACAAGGCTGGCAAAATATCTGAGGTTGTCTCCAAAAACATGCTTATACCTGTTCAAATAGCTAAAGAGCCTATTTCAACAAAAGGACCGCGTTTAAGCTCTGATCTTTCTATTGCAGGACGGTACATCGTATTGGTCCCGTTTTCCAATGTAATTTCAATTTCCAAAAAAATTAAGAGCAATACCGAACGTAATCGTTTAAAAAAGATTATCGAAAGTATTAAGCCTAAGAATTTTGGAGTGATCATCAGAACGGTTTCTGAGGGCAAAGGTGTAGAAGAACTACAAAAGGATTTACTGGATTCAGTATCCAAATGGGAAACCTTTATTAAAAAGCTGCCTGATGCAGAACCTTCCAAACGTGTTTGGGGAGAAATGGACAGGACATCTACACTGATCCGTGATATCTTAAGTTCGGATTTCACCAATGTGTATGTGAACGATGCAGGTTTGTATGAAGATATCCGTTCTTATGTGCATGAGATCTCTCCTGAAATGGAGAAAATCGTAAAGCCTTACAAACACAAAGAACCCATCTTTGAGCATTTCGGTATCGAAAAGCAGATTAAGAATGGATTTGGTAAAACGGTGAACCTTGCAGGCGGTGCTTATCTGGTTGTTGAACATACGGAAGCGCTCCATGTTGTTGACGTAAACAGCGGGAACAGAACGGCCAACAAAGAGAACCAGGAAGACAATGCTTTGCAGGTAAATAAAGAAGCCGCAAAAGAAATTGCCCGTCAGCTCAGGCTGCGTGATATGGGCGGAATTGTAGTGATCGATTTTATCGACATGCACAAACCGGTAAACCGTAAAATGCTTTTTGATTACCTGAGAGAATTGATGACACTGGATCGTGCTAAACACACTATTCTGCCACCAAGTAAATTCGGCCTGGTACAAATTACACGTCAGCGTGTCCGCCCTGAAATGAATATTGTAACCAGTGAAGTTTGTCCAATGTGCCACGGCACCGGGGAAATTAAAGCCAGTATCGTTTTAATGGATGATATTGAAAGCAACATGAATTACATCCTGAGGGAGCAAAACGAAAAGAATATTACGCTTTGTGTACATCCATACATTGAAGCTTTCATTAAAAAAGGTATTTACTCCTTACAATGGAAATGGTTCTTTAAATTCGGACAAAAAATTAAAGTAAAGTCGGTTCCGTCTTACTTATTAACAGAGTTCCATTTTATCTCCTCTAAAGACGAAGAAATAAAATTGTAGATCTCGTGTTCAAAACATAATGACTAAGCCTGATTGCTGAAAAGTAGTCAGGCTTAGTCATGTTATGACAATTCTTTTATGATTAATTTAATACCTTTAAATTCGTTTAAAATCAAATCCATTGGCTAAAACTAAATCAGCATATTTTTGTCAGAGTTGTGGTTATGAATCTGCCAAATGGCTTGGCAAATGCCCTTCCTGTAATTCCTGGAATACTTTTGTAGAAGAGATCGTTGAAAAACCTGGCGCTAAGGTTCCGGCGTGGGAAACCACCGGATCTACCAAAAGATCCAATAAACCTAATAAGATTAACGATATCGTATCTTCTTCAGAGCAGAAGATCTCTACCAGCGACCTTGAGCTTGACCGTGTACTGGGCGGTGGCCTGGTGGCCGGATCGGTGATCCTGATTGGTGGAGAACCCGGTATAGGTAAATCCACGCTGATGCTTCAGCTTGCCCTGAATATTGCCGGAAAAAAGGTATTGTATATTTCCGGTGAGGAGAGCGAACAGCAGATCAAAATGCGCGCAGAACGGATTACCGACAGCCCTACAGCAGATTGTTATATTCTCACAGAAACCTCTACACAAAATATATTCAAACAGATCGAACAACTTGAACCGGATATCATTATCGTTGATTCCATACAAACCTTACATTCTGCCCATATCGAATCTACACCGGGAAGCGTATCACAGGTAAGGGAATGTACCGCAGAACTTTTACGTTTTGCCAAGGAGACAGATACACCTGTATTCCTGATTGGCCATATCACCAAAGACGGAGCAATTGCAGGGCCTAAAATCCTGGAACATATGGTTGACACCGTATTACAGTTTGAAGGCGACAGACATCATGTTTACCGTATTTTACGGTCGGTAAAAAACAGATTTGGTGCAGCTGCAGAGCTGGGTATCTATGCCATGCACAGTGGCGGATTAAGACAGGTATCCAATCCCTCAGAAATTCTATTGTCCCAGAGGGATGAAGAGCTAAGCGGTATCGCAATAGCAGCCACTTTAGAAGGCGCAAGGCCGATGTTAATTGAAACGCAGGCATTGGTGAGCACCGCGGCATTTGGAACGCCTCAGCGTTCTGCTACGGGTTTTGATACCCGAAGGATGAATATGCTGCTGGCCGTACTGGAAAAACGTTGTGGTTTCAAATTAAGCTTAAGGGATGTATTCCTGAATCTTGCCGGCGGTATTAAAGTAGAAGACCCGGCGATTGACCTGGCGATACTGGCTGCCATTATTTCTTCCCATGAAGATATCTTCATTTCATCCAAGATCTGTTTTGCCGCAGAAGTAGGTCTGTCAGGAGAGATCAGGGCGGTAAACCGTATTGAGCAGCGGATATCTGAAGCAGATAAACTGGGCTTTGAAAGGATATTTGTTTCTAATTATAACCTGAAGGGATTGATTACCGACCGGTACAATATTGAAATTACAGGTGTGAGTAAAATTGAAGATGTATTTGCATTGTTATTTGGATAACAATGCAAATACATCGTTTATGATTATCCCTGGGGTGCAGGAATGCGTTTTAAATGGATATTCGCTACCGGATAAACTACCAAGGGGATTTTCTCCAGAACAGTTTCACTGGTGTCCAAACCAAAAGCTTTGGTATCAGTCTGGGCAAGTTTCTTGATCGTAAAATAACTTCTCAGGATAAACCCATCTTTTAAGCTGAATTCATTTTCATAAGAAAGGAATTTTTCCATGATCACAAAGCGAAAATCTGCCGCCAGGTTAAACCTGTTCAGGGAATCGTATTTACTGGTAATGTCAATCTCTTTGTTGGCCACCATTTCCTGTACCACTTTCCTGAACAGCACATTGATCCTTGGATGGATACGGAAACCTAGGCGGAATTCAACACGGATAATCTTATCGTCATCCAGGTGCTGAACCATATATTCCATCGTATAGGGTTCATCCGTACGTTCAATATGAACAAACCAATAGACATCCGCCCGTTTTGGATTACGGCTGAAAATGGAGTACAGGATCTTCTGCTCTATCTGTTTCTCGTTATTGGCTTTGGTCAGATAAATTAAGTGTGTACAATATTTAGCGATGGATTGATCGTTACTTAACGCATTCAGCATCGGGATCTGCTCATTCAAATCAATGAAAGTTAAGAAACGATTGGTGATCTTACGGGCTTTGAACCAGACAAACATGGTAAAGATCAGGCCTACTTCAAATACCAGAAAGAATAACCTTTTTACAATTTTCACAGAGTTTGCTGTGAAGAACGACAGCTCTACAATACCAAAGATGCAAACGATGATCACCACCAGCCAAACCGGCCAGTGTTTCACATAACGCATAAAATAATACATCAGAATGGTGGTCATGAGCATGGCAATCGTGATGGAGAATCCATAAGCGGCCGTCATATTCTCTGATGTCCTGAAATAAAGGGATACCGCGATACAGCCAAAGCACAATAACCAGTTGATACTGGGGATGTAGATCTGACCACGTACATCGGTAGGGTATTTGATGGTAATCTTTGGCCAAAAGTTCATACTTACCGCTTCACTGATCAGGGTAAATGAACCGGATATCAGCGCCTGGCTGGCAATAATCGTAGCCATAGTTGCAATGGCAACTACAGGGATCAGGTATAAATGGGGAACGATCTGGAAGAATGGATTAATTCCGGTAAAATCCATGTTTGGTTTTTGCATTAAAACCCATGCACCTTGTCCAAGATAATTTAATACCAACGCCGTTTTAACAAAGATCCAGCTTACCTGGATGTTTTTACGTCCGCAATGGCCAAGGTCAGAATATAAAGCTTCTGCTCCGGTAGTACATAAAAATACCGCACCCAATAACCAGAACCCATTTGGATGTTCTACCAGCAGTTTGATGCCATAATAAGGACTTAAAGCTTTAAATATTCCAGGATATTGTATCACCTGGATAAAGCCTAAAACAGCGATCATTAAAAACCAGCATAACATAATCGGCCCGAAAGACGCACCGATCACCTTAGTTCCAAATTGCTGGAAAAAGAATAACAATACAATAATCGTGATAACGATCAGCAGGATCAGGTGATTGCCCGGAACAATAATATGAGAAAGCGCCGGTACGAGGCTCAATCCTTCGATAGCAGAGGTAACAGAGATTGGGGGGGTGATGATCCCATCGGCCAGCAGCGTACCAGCCCCGATAATTGCAGGAATAGCCAGCCATTTTCCATACCGTTTCACCAGAGCATAGAGTGAAAAGATTCCTCCTTCGCCTTTATTATCTGCCTGAAGCGTGATAAAAATGTACTTAAAAGTGGTTTGAAGCGTTAAGGTCCAGAATACACAGGAGATAGCACCCAATACTAAAGCCTGATTAACCTGCCCGCCTTCTTTTAATAAAACCTGAAAAGTGTAGAGTGGTGATGTTCCTATGTCACCGAAGATGATACCCAGCGTAACTAACATGCCAGCGGCAGATAGTTTTTTAAGATTGATGTTCATTGTTGAATTTTAGCAACTGTTATGTATAAAAGGAAGGGTCAAAATCTTAGGTAAAATGTAAAATAAGTGACACTTGATTTTGCTGCACCATATCCAATTCAAATGCCATAAAATAAATATACATTTAACTAACTAACAATCAGTCAATAAAAATTTAAAATCATTGAGTGTAACTTTTACACCCTTCCAAAATGGAAGGGTTGTTTTTCATTTTGGAAGGGAAAAGTATCACGCTTTGGCTTTCTGGGTGATATAAAAACATAAAATGTTGTGAAATTTTCAAAATGGCAGGGTAAATTCCAAAATAGCACGCTTGGGTAATGCCAAAATAGCCGACAGAATCCATTTAAAAACCGCTATACATAAAAAAGGCCCGCTTCATCAGCAGGCCTCTAATAAAAATATGATGATTACTTAGATAAGTACATCGATTTGTCTTTGTATAACTTTAAGAAGTAAGGATCTTCCAGATCTTTAATGAAACGGATAGACTCTCCTGTAGATTTCATTTCCGGGCCTAATTCTTTAGGTACTTCAGGAAATTTATCATAAGAGAAAACAGGTTCTTTAATTGCATAACCTACCAGCTTACGCTCAATAGTAAAGTCTTTCAATTTATTTACCCCTAACATGATCTTAGCAGCGATATTGATATAAGGAACATCGTAAGCCTTGGCAATAAAAGGAACTGTCCTGGAAGCTCTTGGATTTGCTTCTATCACATAAACTTTCTCATTTTTAACAGCAAACTGAATGTTCAGCAGTCCGATTACATTCAAAGCCCTGGCGATTTTCTTAGAGTAGGTCTCCATATCGTTCATTACTTTTTCAGAAAGACCAAATGGAGGCAATACTGCAAATGAATCTCCGGAGTGGATTCCCGCAGGCTCGATGTGTTCCATTAAACCTACAATATGAACGTCCTCACCATCGCTGATCGAATCAGATTCTGTTTCTTCAGCTCTGTCTAAGAAATGATCAATCAGTACCCTGTTACCAGGAAGGTCGCCCAATAATTTAACTACTGCTTTTTCCAGGTCTTCATCATTGATCACAATGCTCATTCCCTGTCCGCCTAATACATAACTAGGACGAACCAGTACCGGGTAACCAACTTCATTAGCTACAACGATAGCTTCTTCGGCATTTTCGGCAACACCATACTTAGGATATGGAATATCCAATTCTTTTAACAAGTCAGAGAAACGTCCGCGGTCTTCTGCTACGTCCATGTCATTGTAAGAAGTACCGATGATCTTTATGCCCATGCCATCCAGTTTCTCTGCCATTTTCAAAGCAGTCTGTCCGCCTAATTGTACGATCACTCCTACCGGGTTTTCCAGCTCAATGATCTCACGTACATGCTCCCAGAATACCGGCTCAAAGTATAACTTATCTGCCATATTGAAATCGGTAGAAACCGTTTCAGGATTACAGTTGATCATGATCGCTTCAAATCCGCTTTCTTTTGCTGCCAGTAAACCGTGCACGCAAGAGTAGTCAAACTCAATACCCTGACCTATACGGTTAGGGCCTGATCCCAATACAATCACTTTCTTTTTATCGGATGATATAGATTCGTTTTCGTCTTCAAAAGTAGAGTAATAATATGGGGTTTGTGCATTAAACTCAGCAGCACAGGTATCCACCATCTTATACACACGTTTGATGCCTAAAGATTTTCTGCGGTCATACACCTCATCTTCCGTTACGTTACCTAACAGGTAAGCGATCTGGATATCAGAGAATCCTTTTTGTTTCAGGGTAAAGAAGAAATCCTTTGGAATATTATTTAAAGAATAACGTTTCAGTTCAGTTTCCAGGAAAACCAGTTCCTGAATCTGTGACAAGAACCATTTGTCAATTCTGGTTACTTTACGAATAGATTCCAATGGAACGCCCATCGTCATCGCATCTTTGATCAGGAACAGGCGGTTCCAGCTTGGATGCTCCAAACCGTGCATGATGTCTTCTATGTTACGTACATGTTTGCCATCAGCGCCTAAACCTGCGCGACCGATCTCCAGACTCTGACAAGCTTTTTGCAGGGCTTCAATGAAAGTACGGCCGATGGCCATTACCTCACCAACAGATTTCATCTGCAGGCCAAGCTCCATATTAGCACCTTTAAATTTATCAAAGTTCCATCTTGGAACTTTTACGATCACGTAATCCAGCGTAGGCTCAAAATAAGCAGAGGTAGTTTTGGTGATCTGGTTCTCCAGTTCATCCAGGTTATAACCGATAGCCAGTTTAGAAGCTATTTTAGCAATAGGATAACCTGTAGCTTTACTTGCTAATGCAGATGAGCGGGAAACCCTTGGGTTAATTTCAATAGCAATGATATCGTCGTTATCAGGATTAACCGAGAACTGTACGTTACATCCGCCGGCAAAATTACCTATGGCGCGCATCATTTTTATCGCCTGGTTACGCATATCCTGGTAACACCTGTCGGATAAGGTCATCGCAGGAGCAACCGTGATCGAATCACCGGTATGGATACCCATTGGGTCGAAGTTTTCAATAGAGCAAATGATGATTACATTATCATTGCTATCTCTTAATAACTCCAGCTCATATTCTTTCCAGCCTAAAACCGCTTTTTCTACCAGCACTTCATGTGTTGGAGAGGCTTCTAAACCACGTTTAAGGGCGGCGTCAAATTCTTCTTTTTTGTGGACAAAACCACCACCTGATCCGCCTAAGGTATAAGAAGGACGAATAACCAGTGGATAACCTATTTCCTGAGCCGCTTCTTTACCTTCAAGGAAGGAGTTCGCGATTTTTGAAGGTGCAACACCTACGCCTATATCTACCATTAATTGGCGGAAGGCTTCCCTGTTCTCAGTTTTCTCAATTGCAGCAGTATCAACACCAATGATCCTGACACCATATTTTTCCCAGATGCCGCGCTCTTCTGCTTCGATACAAAGATTTAAGGCTGTCTGACCACCCATAGTAGGTAATACAGCGTCAATTTTACGTTCTATCAGAATTTCTTCGATAGAAGCCACTGTTAATGGTCTGAGATAAACGTGGTCTGCAATTACCTTATCAGTCATGATAGTAGCCGGATTGGAGTTTATAATAGAAACTTCAATTCCTTCATCTTTTAAGGATAATGCAGCCTGGGATCCTGCGTAGTCAAACTCACAGGCTTGGCCAATGATAATAGGTCCAGATCCGATGATCAATACTGAACGTATGGAGGTGTCTTTAGGCATAAGGCTTTAAAAAAGTCTAAAGTATTTATAAATAAATGCTGGTCTTGTAAGACCTGATAGCTGGCGAGATTTTCTGTGCTATAGTATAAAGAATCCCGACTCTTCTGTCGGGATGCAAAGATACAGTTTTAGGCGACATAAGTTTCAGATTTTAAAAAAAAGAAATGATTAAGCAATTCTGTTAAAAAAACGCACTCATATGACGCTAAACTAGTTATTTTTGCAGCGTGCAATTCACCCTTGTTTTGCACGTTATTATTCATTATTCTCTATAATCATATCAAATGAAAAAATTATTATTCACAGTTTGCGCAGCAGTTATTCTATTCAGCGGATGCGGAACTGTTCAGTCTATTATTAAATCCAGTTTTCCTTATACCACTAACCTGATCATCCCTGCCACAGTAGTAAAAGACAAAGTTACTTCCGCTTCCAGTATTGCAGGAAGCTTTGATGAATCTGTTGGTAATATCAATGGCAATAAATATATTAAAGAAGTAAGAATGGCCTCCGCAAGGTTAATTTCTACCAATCCGAGAGACAAAAGCATGGGTATGTTCAAGTCGGTAAAAATATTCCTTTCTACCGGAAATAGCGGCGAGGTCATGGTAGCGTCACGAAATGATATTTCTGAACATATTGGCTCAGAACTGGTACTAGACATAGATAATTCACGTTTTCTAGACAAATACGTAAAAGGCAATGTAATTAAAGTACGTATGGAATATGTGCTGAGAGACGGCCTTGATCAGGACGTAAGTGTTAAAACCTCTTTAGGTTTCAGCGCTGCGCCAAAAAACAAATAAAAGCATCCTCTGCAATTTATTGCATTGAGGGTATTCTTCATAAATAGTTTGTTTGGTTTATTATCCGGTAGGGACGTTCATCCCTGCCGGATTTTTTATATTTAGCGCATGGTATCATTGATTGACGCGGTCAGGCAGAGTTTGACAACTTTTTTTACCCAGACCAGCCCCCTGGAATGGTGCGGCGTAATCACCGGAATATTATGTGTGTGGCTGGCTGCAAAAAACAATATCCTGAACTGGCCTATTGCCCTGGTGAGCGTGATCATTTATATTTTTATTTTTTATAAAAGTAAACTGTATGCTGACATGGGCCTTCAGTTCTACTTTTTAGCCATGAGCAGTTATGGCTGGTATTTCTGGACTAAAAATAAAAACAATGCGGAGGCCGATACACCGGTATTGATGATCACGAAAAAGGAAATCGCTTTATCAGTGGTCAGTATCATTGCTTTTACAGCGATCCTGGGTTTTGTACTACGGCAAAATACCGATGCGGCCTTTCCTTTTATAGATAGCTTTTGTACAGCCTGTAGCCTGGTAGCACAATTATTGCTGGCAAGGAAAGTATTGCAGAACTGGCTGATCTGGATATTTGTGGACATCATCTATGTGGCGGTATATATCTCCAAAGGATTGTATGCTACATCGATTATGTATGCCCTGTATGTTTATATCGCCTGGGTAGGTTATAAAGGCTGGAAGAAAATTTATGTGGAAGAACTAAAATGATAAAGAAGATCGCTATTGTAGGCCCGGAAAGCACGGGTAAATCTACACTGACCAAAAGCCTGGCCAAACATTATCAAACGCTTTGGGTAGCAGAATTTGCGCGTTATTATTGTGCTGCACTGACAGGTCCTTGTACCATGCAGGATGAGACCAATATGTTCCACGGGCAGGTAGCCCTGGAAGAATCTGTGCTGGCCATGGCAGAAAAAGACTTCATCTTTTGCGATACCACCTTTTTAACCGTAAAAATATGGAGTGATGAAATGCTGGGTGAAACCCCGCAAATTGTACTGGATGCGCTAACAGAAAGAACTTACGACCTTTACCTATTACTTGACATCGACCTGCCCTGGGAAGAAGATCCGCTGCGCGATTTTCCGCATATGCGTGAACATTTCATGGCTACCTGGTATAAAGAACTGGATAACCTGGGTGCCAATTATGTATTGATCAGAGGTATTGAAGATCGGCTGGATAACGCCATCACAGCCATAGATGTCTTTCTATCGCAACAAAAATAGCTTAAAGAGCAGGCTGAATTGATTTTCCTAAATTAATTTATACATTTGCCGATATCAAAAGGGGTGCCTTGTTTTGTAAAAAACACAAAGACAGGCTGAGAACATACCCATTATCTGCGAGCAGCGTTAAATCCTGCTGAGCAGATATGCACCTGATCCGGGTAATGCCGGCGGAGGGATTGGAGTTATGGAGTTTAACTAAACTGTAAGTACCCCTACTTACAGCAGGTTTTACTAAAAACATTAAAAGTTGAAAAAATTATTACTCTCAGCAATAGCCGTATTGCTCTTGCCTTTGTTAACCAAAGCGCAATTCACTATTTCCGGATCCGTGACCGAAAAAACGAGTCAGGCTTTTTTACCCGGAGCCAGCATTATCATCAAAGGTATAGCTAAAGGCACTACTACCGATAACCATGGAAAATTCCAGCTGAACACGATTAAAGCGGGCAAATATACCCTCAGCGTAAGTTACGTCGGTTATGAAACACAGGAAAAAACTATTGACGTCAGCAGTGACCAAACGGTAGATTTTAGTCTTGTTCCTTCTGCTTTTTTAGCGGATGAAGTAGTGGTGATGGCCACCAGAGCAACGGAAAAATCAGGTACAACCTATAAAAACGTCAGTAAATCTGAGATTGAAGCCAACAACTTTGGTCAGGATCTTCCTTTTATCATTAATAATACCCCGGGAGTGGTGGTTACTTCAGATGCAGGAGCGGGTGTGGGTTATACAGGAATCCGTATCAGGGGAAGTGATGCAACCCGGGTAAATGTCACCGTAAACGGTATCCCTGTAAACGATTCTGAAAGTCAGGGTTCCTTTTGGGTAGATATGCCCGATTTTGCTTCTTCGGTTGAAAGTATCCAGATCCAGCGCGGTGTAGGAACATCTACCAATGGGGCAGGTGCTTTTGGCGGTAGTTTAAATATACAGACTGCTGCGCCGGAACTGACACCTTATGCAGAGGTGAATAACACTTACGGATCTTTCAATACGCTAAAGAATACAATCAAATTAGGAACAGGACTGATTGATAACAAATTCAGTTTTGATGGTCGTTTATCCAGGATACAGTCCGACGGTTATGTAGACCGCGGGGCCTCCCTGCTCAAATCTTATTTCCTATCGGGTGCTTATCATGGAAAAACCGACCTGCTGCGCTTTGTGGTCTTCTCCGGAACGGAGAAAACATACCAGTCCTGGAATGGTGTACCACAGTCGCGCCTTGACGGAGATGTACCAGGAATGGAAGCCTATATTGCAAGAAACGGTCTGGATGCAGCAGACGCCGCTAACCTGTTAAATTCTAACAGCAGAACTTATAATTCTTTCACCTATAAAGATCAGAATGATAATTATGCGCAGGACAATTACCAGATGCTCTATGCCAAACAGTTCAATGATAAGTTCTCTTTTAACGGGGCACTCCATTATACTTACGGTAGAGGGTATTATGAAGAGTATATGAAAGACCAGAATTTTTCAGATTACGGATTACCCAACCCGATTATAAATGGAGCACCGGTAACAGCCACAGACCTGGTACGCCGGCGCTGGCTGAACAATGATTTTTACGGGGCTACGTATAACTTTAATTATAAAGCTGCTTCCAATTTAAACTTTACTGTAGGCGGTGCTTATAATCAATACCGCGGCAGACATTACGGACAGATCGTTTGGGAGCAGGTAGCTTCTACATTGAATAATTCCGATCATTATTATGACGGTGACGGTGATAAAAATGACTTTAACATTTTTGCAAAAGCTACTTATACGCCTGTAGAAAAGCTGACTATTTTCGCTGATATGCAATACAGGGCAATCAAATATGATATTACAGGGGATGACAATGACCTGCTGCCTTTCAATATCCACGATAAAAAGAATTTCTT
The DNA here is from genome assembly GCF_009765875.1 of Pedobacter sp. L105. Classification (GTDB taxonomy): domain Bacteria; phylum Bacteroidota; class Bacteroidia; order Sphingobacteriales; family Sphingobacteriaceae; genus Pedobacter. The sequence continues at coordinate 392,156 of NZ_LMUP01000004.1, read as the reverse complement.
TAATCCTAAATTAGGCGCAACTTATACCATCAACCCGGGAAGTAATTTTTATTCTTCTTTCAGCATTGCCAATAAAGAAGGCGACCGCGACGATTATGTAGATGCAAATCCGGGTACGCTGCCTAAGCCAGAGCGTTTATACGATGCCGAAGCAGGATACCGTATCAAAGGCACAGGTTTCAGTGCCGGCTTAAATGTGTATGGCATGTTCTACAAAGATCAGCTGGTGATTACCGGTAAACTGAGTGATGTAGGGGCCAGTATTCGTCAGAATGTTCCAAAAAGTTCAAGAATAGGCGTAGAATTTGACGGCTCTTATACGTTAAGCAGGTTTTTCCAGTTGAATGGTAATGCCGCTTTCAGCAGAAACAAAATAGAGAACTTCACGGAATACCTTTCCAACTATGACAATAACACGGTGATTGAAAACAATTATAAAAATCCTGACATCTCTTTTTCTCCTGATGCAGTAGTATTTGGCGAAGTAGTGTATAAACCAGCAAAGGGATTTGCTATCGCCCTGCAGAGCAAATATGTGAGCAAGCAATACATGGACAATACACAAAGTGAGAGCAGAAAGCTGAACGGATATGTTGTTGAGAATGCACGTTTGGGATATGACTTTAGTTTCAAAGGCGTGAAGAATATGAATATTGGTTTACTAGCCAATAATATTTTGAACAAAAAATATGAAAGCAACGGTTATACTTACGGATATCAAAGCGGTGGCAGCCGTACAGACGAGAATTTTTACTTTCCGCAGGCAGGAACTAACTTCCTGCTGTCACTGAATGTTAAATTCTAACATCTATCTTTACCCGATGAACCTGTTATAGTTTTTAAAATACTATGCCAGGTTCATTATGTGAAATTATACAATGAAATTATCATAAGCAGTCAGCTTACAAACCGCAATGAATAAGCTTATGATAGCTTCATAACTATTAAATCGCCGGAGGCAGCCAGAAGGCAATAACAAACTATAAATACTACTGATAAAACAGATATATTCTAATGAAAAAATTCATCGAAAAGCTACACTTTATTACACACGATATCGCTCAGCATACTCACATCGAACAGGCACAAATTGCCTGCGAAGCAGGAGCAAAATGGGTTCAATACCGCTGTTTAACCAAAGATGATGAATCCCTTTTGAAAGATATTCATGCAATTGCGGAAATCTGTGACGATTGGGGAGCTACCCTTATCGTAACCAACCACATCCACCTGAACAGAAAAGCAGATATACAGGGTTTTCATATTGAAGATATGGATGCCGACTTTGTTGCCCTCAGAGAGCAACTCGGAGAAGACATCACCATTGGTGGTTCTTCTAACACGGTTGAAGGTTTGATCAGACTGGCTGCTGAAGGAGCTGACTATGCAGGCTGTGGCCCTTTTAGTATTACCACTACCAAACCTAATAATTCACCTTTACTAGGATTGTCCGGTTATGAGACTATCATCTCTATATTAAAAGAAAAAGGAATTGACCTGCCGGTACTGGCAGTTGGCGGGGTAAAACTGGAAGATGTAGCAAAACTGATGGAAACAGGCATATTTGGTATTGCTGCTTCGTCTGCAATCAATCAGGCACCGGACATGAAAACCGCTTATGAGGATTTCTATAACGAAATCATGTAGCATTATTTTTATACTAAAAAGCCTTAGCTCTAACAGTTAAACCTTACCTTTACTGCAAATCATTCGCCCTTGGACAGCCCCAAAATCGTAGAAAAAAAAGATCCATATGCGGCCCTGCGTTTCAGGGAATTCAGATCATACCTTGGTATGCGTTTCTTCTTCACCTTCGCTTATCAAATGCAGGCCGTAATTATCGGTTTCCATATTTATCATTTAACAAAAGACCCACTTTCACTAGGATTAATAGGGCTTTGCGAAGCGATCCCAGCTATAGGTATTGCCCTTTATGGTGGATATATAGCCGATAAATCGGAAAAAAGAGGACTGCTCTTAAAAATCTTCTGCTGTGTTTTCCTGAGTTCGTTTATTATGCTGATCGCCACATCAGCAAAAATGAGCCCCTATATTCCGGTCGGCTATATCATTCCGATCATGTATATCTGTGTTTTCTTTATCGGAATTGCCCGCGGATTTTTTAATCCCGCTACTTTTTCCCTGATGGCGCAAATTATTCCTAAGGAATTGTATCCCAATTCCACCACCTGGAACAGCTCTACCTATATGACCGCCTCTATTGTCGGGCCGGCGGCAGGTGGATTAATTTATGGTTTCTTTGGTATTACCGCTACTTATGTGGTTATCCTGCTGTTCATCGCCATTGCTTTAGTTTGTATCTTCTTCCTGAAAAAACACCCCGCAACTTATATCCCTAAAGAGAGCATTATGAAAAGCCTCAATGAAGGTGTTCAGTTTGTCTTTAAAAATAAAATTATGCTGGGTGCAATGAGTTTAGACCTCTTCTCTGTATTTTTTGGCGGTGCCGTGGCCTTATTACCGGTATTTGCCAATGATATTTTAAAAGTAGGATCTGAAGGATTAGGCCTGATGCGCGCTGCATCATCGGCTGGATCTGTTTTAACCATGCTGGCTATGGCCAGAATCTCTCCAATGAACAGACCATGGAGAAACCTGCTGATCGCCGTAGTTGGTTTTGCTACCAGTATCATCTGTTATGGATTATCAAAAAATTTCTATCTGACCCTGGTATTCCTGTTTTTGGAAGGTGCATTTGATAGTGTAAGTGTATTGATCAGGTCTACCATAATGCAACTGCTTACCCCCGATCAAATGCGGGGCAGGGTATCTGCAGTAAACAGCATGTTTATTGGCTCTTCCAATGAGATTGGCGCGTTTGAGTCGGGCTTAACGGCAAGATTGATGAGAACTGTTCCTGCAGTAGTATTTGGCGGTTGTATGACCATTGTAGTTGCTGGTATCACTTACACCAAAACCAAAAGCCTTTTGGGCCTGACGCTGGATGAAATTAATGCGAAACCGGTTAACTAAATTTATAATTTTACCGCCGGCCAGCCATTTATCCAATTGAATTCCTAAAACATACAAATAACAGGGCGGTGATAGTTTTCATAATTATTTCATTGGTATACGTACAATATTGAACGAATAAGGCTGTAAACTAAGGGCAACTCCATTGTTCTTAACGGCTAGAGTTTGTTCCTTAGGGCTAAGGTTAATAGCATTGCTGAATGAGTTTACCGCATTCAGGTTTGCATTTTGCATCAACGTCAATTTACCTTTTGAAGCGAGTTTTTTGCCATCTACTTTGATATCCCTGGTTACAGGAGATGAGGAAGTATTAATCACTTTAACAATCAGTTCATTGGTTTTCCGTTCTATCACTGCAGAAGCATAGATGCTATCCTGTCCTTCTATTAACTTTCCGTCTTCCAGAATGCTCACTACATCAGTTCCTTTATTCAAAGAATATAATTTCTGCACATAATAATTAGGGGTACCATATACTTTCAGATTGTCTACCCAGATCATATCTGGTGTCCATTGCCAGCCATCTATCTGTGCAAACAGAGGAGCGTAAGAAGCCATATGTACCACATCAGCATTTCTTTCCAGCCCGGTCATAAAAGCAGCTTCTGCCATTCCGCATTGCCAGGCATTCCTGTTTGTTGGAAGTGCGATACCTACACTTTGGGCTGCATATTCTCCGGCAAATACTTTGGAGCCATTTTTATCATAATTGTCATAACGGTTTGCATTTTTCAGAAACCATTCCGGTGAACGGTAATAATGTTCATCAATGATGTCTGCTTTCATTTTCCGCAGGGAGGTATTGAGCAGATCAAAGCGCTCGCCATTCGGATCTGTCCCTGAACTGTTCACCAGCTTAATTTCAGGATACCTGCTTTTCAAAGCTTTTGTAAATAAAGCCAGGCGCTCTAAATATTGCGGGCCCCAGTTTTCATTACCTATACCCATCATCTTTAAATGGAAAGGTGCAGGATGCCCCATATCAGCCCTGATCTTACCAAATGGTGTAGTTATGTTCCCATTGGCAAACTCTATCAGGTCGAGCGCATCCTGTATATAAGGCTCCAGTTCATCCAGCGGAACTAGTTCTGCAGTGTTAAACTGACAGGCCATTCCGCAGTTTAGAATAGGCAAAGGCTCTGCGCCTATATCCTCAGACAACTGGAAGTATTCGTAAAAGCCTAAACCAAAAGTTTGGTAATAATCTGGCGCAGGGCGGTGTTTAAATTCAGTATTCCAGCGGTTGATGATCAGCTTGCGGTCTTCTACCGGCCCTATGGTTTTTTTCCATTGGTAACGGGTAGATAAATCGCGGCCTTCAACAATACATCCACCGGGAAAACGGATAAATCCAGGTCTCATATCTGCCAGCATTTGAACCATATCGCCACGAAGACCACCTTTTCTGTGTTTCCAGGTATCTCCGGGAAACAGGGAGATCATATCCAGATCAATCTGTCCTGTACCTTCAAACCAAAGGTTAAAGCTGGCTTTCTCTACAGTTTCATTTGCAATGAAGCTTACCGACTGGCGCTTCCACTGGTTATCACTTCCTTCTGGGTTCAGCACGCCGCTTCCCAATACTTTACCGGTACTGTCTATCAGTTCCGCATGCAATTTTACTCCCGGAGAAGTCTGCCTGTAGAAAACAGAGAAATCATAAGACAAGCCCTTTTTAACACCTATTCCCTTAAAACCTTCGTTTGTTATACTTAGATCTCCCTTGTTCACTGCCGTAGATTTTACACGCAGAAAACGGGGGTTATTGACATCCTTTTCCTGCCTGTTTAAAATCAGCAGGTCGCCTTCTTTTAATTGAGTGCCCTGGGTAGTCCAGCCCATCAGCGGAGCAGCAAACTCAAAAGACCTGTTTTTAATTAACTCTGCATAGATACCGCCATCTGCACCCATGTTGATGTCTTCAAAAAACACGCCCCACATTTCAGGCTGCACCTGTGCAGTGATCTGGCTGGGATTAACAGTGATTATCTTTTTTTGTGCCCTTACATTCAGTAAACTGAATACGGCTAAAGCTGTAATAACAATTGGTTTAAAGTTCATCTGTATTGATTTTATATCAGCTTAGTTCAAAGCTTTTAATCCTTCTGTGGTCATTCTTATGCGCTGCATGGTGCCATCTGTGTTATAATTCAGCCGGTCTATACAGACAGACCTTCTGAAGCTTCCCCCGTTTGTTGGGATAGACCCGTTATGATAAATGAAGTAGGACTTCCCTTTAAAATCGATGATCGCCTGGTGATTGGTATTGGAATTTCCTGCTATTTCATTCAGGATCCCTTTAAAAACCCAGGGGCCTGTCACCTTACGGCTCATGGCGTAAGCGATCTTTTCCGGGAACTGGTAGGAATAGGAAAGATGATATCCGTTGTTTATTCATGCTGTCTCTTAAAAAATTGATCAATTAGTTTAAATCCAGCGTGGCCAATGAAAACGGAGGAAGTTTTACTTTCAGTTTTCCGTCTTTCAGGGCTGCTCCTTTAAAAATAGCTGGTTTAATCAGATCAGGTTTTTCAAATGTATTGTGATCATCTATTTTAGCCGAAGTCAGTATTCTGCCTTTTACTGATTTATACTGCCGCCCGGTAATATCAATTTCTATTTCCTCACTTTTACTGCTGTTGATATTCACAACCGATACGTGTATTACTCCTTTGGCATCTTTAGAAGCCGATACAGAAACGGAAGGTAGTTTCTCCCCACCAAATACATAGTCATCTGTTTTAACTTCTACAGGAAGTAAAATTGCATCCTGATGCACCTTGTACATTTCCATCACATAATAAGTAGGCGTAAGGATCATCTTTTCCTTACGGGTTAATATGACTGCCTGTAAAACATTTACACATTGCGCCAGGTTGGCCACCTTCACACGATCACTGTGGTTATTAAAAATATTCAGTGTGGAACCTGCAATCATAGCATCACGCATGGTATTCTGCTGATATAAAAATCCCGGATTTGTACCCGGCTCTACATCATACCATCCTCCCCATTCATCAACCACCAAAGCAATTTTTTTAGACGGATCGTATTGATCCATAATAGCCGTATGTTTCCTGATCAGTTCATCCATCCGCAAAGCAGTTTTCATGGTTTCGAAATAATTCTGCTCAGTAAATCCCGTTGCGGGACCTTTCTTCTCCCAGCTGGGGAAGGAATAAGAATGCAGGGCGATGCCGTTCATCATATTCAATGGAATACCTTTCATCAGGGTTTCCGTCCAGTGGTAATCATCCACATTGGCACCTGAGGCAATTTTAAATAAATTATTTCCCGACATGAAAGTCGAGTACTTGCGGTATTCACCTACGTAATACTCCGGTGTCATATTTCCACCGCATCCCCAAGCCTCGTTCCCTACGCCCCAGAATTTAACATTCCATGGTTTCTCCTGTCCATTTTTAACACGCAGATCAGACATCGGGCTTTTGCCGTCAAAATTTACATATTGCACCCAGTCGGCCAGCTCCTGTACCGTCCCGCTTCCGGTATTACCTGCCAGATAAGGCTCTGCTCCCAACAATTTACACAGATTCAGGAAATCATGCGTTCCAAAACTATTGTCCTCGGTTACGCCTCCCCACATGGTATTAACTACAGTAGGGCGTAGACCTTTTGGCCCTACACCATCTTTCCAATGATAACGGTCGGCAAAACAGCCGCCCGGCCAGCGGAGGTTCGGAATATTAAGATTTTTTAAAGCCGCAATAATATCATTTCTTACCCCCGCAGTATTTGGAATGGAAGAACTGTCCCCAACAAAAAAACCGTCATAAATAGACCTGCCCAGATGTTCTGCAAAATGCCCATAGATATTTTTACTGATAGTGCCAGACGGCCGATCTGCATGTAAAATAACCGTCGTTTGCTGTGCAAAAAGCACGTTGATACTGCCAGCTGTTAAAGCGGCCAGACAGCTAAGCCGGAGGAGAGTTTTTTTGAAGATCATAATCCCTTTAATTTCATCATTCAAGGTTTCGCCGTATAATCCTGGCTTTGACATCCTGTAACAGGATAGCTTTTAATTATCTGGGCTAATTTATATTTGGTATTTTTTTGAATTGATTGCTCAATTATAAGCCTAATGTAGGAAAAAATCATTAATCGTCAACTTAACATTTAAAAAATAATAAATGTAACATTCCAATCAGCTGAATCCTTTTAAATACGAACTAATAAGCGATGATAAAAAGTTTACATACACAAAAAAGGGGCTGATCATAATGAATGAACAGCCCCTTCTTAAACGGATATTACTCCTGGTTTATCTTTCTCCTACCTGCTGGCGCCACATGGCATAATACAGGCCTTTCTCTGCAAGGAGTTCTGTATGTTCTCCCTGCTCAATGATATGCCCTTTTTCCAGCACATAAATCCTGTCAGCATGGCGTATCGTAGATAACCTGTGTGCAATAAGGATAGTAATATGATTGGTATGATCAGATACTTCCCTGATCGTACCTGTAATTTCTTCTTCTGTTAATGAATCCAGTGACGAAGTGGCTTCATCAAAAACCAGGATATCTGGTCTGCGAAGTAAAGCGCGGGCAATAGAAAGCCTCTGTTTTTCACCTCCGGATACTTTAACCCCTCCTTCACCGATCACCGTATCCAATCCTTTGTCCGCACGTGACAGCAGACTTTGACAGGCAGCCTGTTCCAATACATTCAGACATTCCTCATCGGTAGCCCCCGGACGAACAAACTGAAGATTTTCCCGGATTGTTCCAGAAAACAGTTGTGTATCCTGTGTTACAAAACCTATTTTCTCTCTTAACAGATCAAGATCGATTTCCTTACTGGTGATGTTATTGTATAACACTTCCCCCACAACCGGCTGATACAAACCAACCAACAGCTTAACCAGCGTAGTTTTTCCTGATCCTGAAGGACCAACAAAAGCGATGGTCTCTCCATCTTTTACCTTAAAACTGATCTCATTCAGGGCATTTGTTTTACCTGTAAGGTGCCTGAAACTCAAATCAGAAAATTCAAGGGATTCAATTTTATTCAGTTTTTTAGGATTTAATGGTTTCTGGTCAATCGGCGTACTCAGGATATTCTTAAAGTTACCAAGGGAAACTTCAGCCTCCCTCCAGGAGAGGATTACATTGCCCAGTTCCTGTAAAGGACCAAAAAGGAAAAATGAATAAAACAGAAACGAGAAATACTGTCCTGCGGAGATCGTATTTTCAAAGATGAGGATCAATAACACGACAACCATAATACTTCGTACCAGGTTAACGGTAGTGCCCTGTACAAAGGCCATGCTTCTTACATACTTTACCTTTCTCAATTCCAATCCCAGGATCTTGTAAGTTGTTTTATTTAAACGCTCTATTTCCTGACTCGCCAGGCCTAAACTCTTTACCAGCTCGATGTTTCTCAGTGACTCAGTAGTAGAACCCGCCAGCGCTGTGGTTTCAGCCACAATCTTTAGCTGTATAGTCTTTATTTTTCTGCTCAGGAACCAGCTTACAAAGCTGATAATCGGAATAGCCGTAAAATAAATTAACGTTACTTTATAACTTACGGCTACAGAATAGACGATAACGAAAACCATCCCGATCAGACTTACAAACAGGATACTGATAAAAGCGGTGATAAATTTTTCACTGTCGAGTCTTACTTTTTGAAGAATACCCAGTGTTTCACCGCTGCGCTGATCTTCAAAAACCTGGTAAGGTAATTCCAGTGAATGTTTAAGTCCGTCGGCATACATCTGTGCGCCCACTTTCTGCACCACGATACTGGTAAAATAATCCTGAAAGTTTTTCGCGATCCTGGATACCATGGCAGCGCCCACGCCGAGGCCCACTAAACCCAATACACCCAATACAAACTCATGATGGCTCAGGACATTTTTCTTTTCTATAAAACGGTCGACAATACGACCAGTGATGTAAGGATCGAGCAGGGAAAACCCGATGTTGATAGCTGCCAGCAGGAGTGCAAGGCAAACTATCCATTTATAATTCTTAAGATACTGTACTAATAGATTCATTTGGAGATAATAAAAGCACGAAAATAAACAAAGGGAATCTAGCAAAAGCTACATTCCCTTTAAATTACGATTACATTATATTTCTGGTTGTTAAACCGTCATTACATCTTTTTCTTTTGCTTCAGCATGTTTATCTACTTTCACAATATAAAGATCTGTGATTTTCTGAACTTCTGCCTCACCAGCTTTGATGTCATCATCAGATACGCCTTCACCTTTGAGTTTTTTAATTTTCTCATTGGCATCCTTACGGATATTACGAACCGTAATACGACCACGCTCTGCTTCTTCTTTAACCTTTTTTACCAGGTCTCTTCTGCGTTCTTCAGTCAGCGGAGGTACACCTAAACGAATAACGATACCGTCATTCTGCGGGTTGATCCCGATGTTTGCTTCCATAATAGCACGCTCAATAGGAATGAGCATGTTTTTTTCCCATGGCTGAACTAATATAGTTCGTGCATCGGGTGTATTGATACTTGCTACCTGGCCCAAACCTGTTGCACTGCCATAATAGTCTACCATAATTCCATCCAGCATACCTGCTGAAGCCTTACCTGCACGTATTTTGGTCAGTTCAGATTCACAGTGAATAATTGCTTTATCCATTGTTGCCTGAGCATCCTGTAATTGTTTTTTTATGAGGTCATTCATAATTTAGTTTTCAAAAATATATTTTTATTAAACTTTAACCAGGGTACCGATTTCTTCTCCCTGTGCAATTTTCATAAAGTTTCCTGTTTTGTTCATATCAAAAACGATAATCGGCAATTCATTCTCCTCGCAAAGTGTAAAAGCGGTCATATCCATTACGTTTAATCCCTTTGCATATACCTCTTTGAATGAGATTTCGGAGTAACGTGTTGCATTAGGGTCTTTTTCAGGATCGGCAGTATAGATACCATCTACACGGGTTCCTTTAAGTACCACATCAGCTTTAATTTCAATAGCGCGCAAAGCTGCTGCAGAGTCTGTAGTGAAGTAAGGATTACCGGTTCCGGCACCGAAAATAACCACACGGCCCTTTTCCAAATGTCTTACTGCTCTTCTGCGAATAAAAGGTTCACAGATCTGTTCCATTTTAATGGCTGTAAGTAATCTGGTTTTTAATCCTACTTTCTCTAGTGCATCCTGCAAAGCCATACTATTGATCACTGTGGCCAGCATTCCCATATAATCTGCCTGAGCACGATCCATACCTGATTTTTCTGCACTCAGGCCTCTGAAAATATTACCGCCGCCAATAACAATAGCAACTTCCAGGCCCTGGGCATGAACAGCTTTGATTTCTTCAGCGTATTGTTTTACAACTGCATTATCAATACCATATTGCTTTTCGCCCATCAGCGATTCTCCGCTTAACTTTAGTAGGATCCTTTTATACTTCATGACTCCAAAAATAACTATTTGTTTTAATTAATTAAGATCTATTGTTCAACTCCTTCCAGAAATACCTTTTGCAGGGCCAAATCATCTGATAACAGCAATAAAGTGGCAGCCTTTCCGGCCTCCAATGCTCCCAGACGATCCTCCAGATGGAGAACACGTGCCGGATACAATGAAGCCATATTTAAGGCATCATAAAGAGGTATGCCGCAAAACTGTACACAATTCTTCACGGCGTCATTTAAAGTAATGTTAGAGCCTGATATCGTACCCTCACCCGTTACATATCTACCACCTTCTAATCGGTGTTCATAGGGGCCTATATTACAGGCAGTAACCGCATCCGTGATCAGGAACAATCTTTCCTTCATCAGCGTGTAGCTCATTTTGACGATCTCAAAATCAACATGGGAACCATCGGCAATAATACTTGCCATAGCCAAAGGGTGATTGAACACAGCAGCTGGCAGGTTTGGATTTCTATGGTGTATAGAAGGCATGGCATTAAAGAGATGCGTGGTGGTTGTAAAACCAGCGCTGAAAGCCTGATTGGCCTGCTCGAAATTTGCATCACTATGTCCCAGGGAGAGAACGATCCCCTGATCAAGCAGGTAATTAATTACCTCATCATCCTGCAGTTCGTGGGCAATGGTCATCATTTTAACTACACCATCTGCCTCTTCGACTATTCTTTTCACCTCATCGAGGGTAGCCTTATGCACGTATTTTTCAGGATGGGCACCCAATCTTTTAGGGTTCAGATAAGGACCTTCCAGATGGAGGCCTAAAAAACCTTTGGCATTTGGACGATAAGCTTTAGCAGCAGCAATGGCCTCATAAACAATGTCCATGGTATTGGTAGCTACACAGGCCAGGAAACCAATTGTACCTTTACTGATCAGATCAGCATCCATCTGCTCCAGCGTTTCAGCTACCGGGTAAGCGGAGAAAAGGTTTCCGCCGCTTCCGTATAACTGCAGGTCGATAAACCCGGGCGAAACGTAACATCCTTTTGCATCAATAATTTCATAACCTGAAGGTACCGGACCAGTGATCAATTCCCTGATCAGTCCGTCGGCTATCAAAATAGAAGAACCTGTATCCAGTTGTGTACCGCGAAAAAATTTACAATTTGTAATTGCTATCATATGCATTGGGATTTGCTAAATATAGCGCAAAAAAAAGTCCCTTAAAATAAGGGACCTTTTTAATTATCATGAAGGAACTATGATCCTAATTGAACACGTTTAAATGCTGTAACCGTTAAACCGTTAGCAGTATCATTTAAAAATTTACGAACATCTTTAGAAGAATCCTTAACAAATTCCTGGTTTAATAAAGTGCTGTCTTTGTAGAATTTATTCAATTTACCAGCAGCAATTTTTTCAACCATTTCTTCAGGTTTACCTTCAGCACGGATTTGCTCTTTAGCAATTTCCATTTCACGTTCGATCGTGTGTGTATCTACGTCAGCTTTATCTAAAGCTACCGGGTTCATTGCAGCAATTTGCATCGCTACATCTCTACCTGCTTCAGCAGCACCGTCTACAGCCTGGTTTAAAGCAACCAAAACACCTAAACGATAGTTACCGTGGATATAAGGAACAACTTTATCACCTGATACAGTTTCAAATTTAGAGATACCTAATTTCTCTCCCATTTTACCTGTGTTTTCGATGATGATATCAGAAACTTTCTGACCATCAACTTCAAGAGATAATAATTCTTCCAGGGAAGCAGGATTTTTTTCAACTGCTAAATCAGTGAATTTATTTGCCAGGGCAATGAATTCAGCATTTTTAGCTACGAAATCTGTTTCACAGTTTAATTCAACTACAACACCGCGTTTTCCATCAGTGGTAGCTTTTGCAATTACAACGCCTTCGTTAGAATCACGATCCTGACGACTTGCTGCAACTTTAGCACCTTTTTTACGTAAGTAATCAACCGCAGCTTCGAATTCGCCATTGGCCTCTATTAATGCTTTTTTGCAATCCATCATACCGGCACCGGTTTGTTGGCGTAATTTGTTTACATCTGCTGCAGAAATTTGTACTGACATTTTATTTTCTTTTTAAGTTTTTATCTAAAAAATTATGGGTTGTATATTGTTGTTGTAAGTATAACCCGCAACGCACAACATACAACCCAAGAATATATTAATTAAGCTTCGCTTGTTCCTTCTTCAGTTTCAGCGTTTTCTTTTCTAGCTCTTCTTGCGCCTGGTGCAGCAGCTTCAGGAGCGTCAGCAGCAGTTTTAGCAGCTACAGCTTCTTTTTCAGCTTCATCATCTTTTTCACGTTTGCGCTCATCTAAACCTTCTTCAATTGCTTTGATGATTACATCGGTAATTAAAGAGATAGATTTAGTTGCATCATCATTCGCCGGAATAGGGAAATCGATGTTAGACGGATCAGAGTTAGTATCTACCATTGCAAAAGTTGGAATGTTTAATTTCAACGCTTCGCTAACAGCGATATGTTCTTTTTTAACGTCAATTAAAAAGATAGCAGCTGGTAAACGGTTTAAATCCGCGATACCACCTAATAAGCTTTCCAATTTGATACGCTCACGCTGAATCATCAAACGCTCTTTCTTAGACAGAATAGAGTAAGTACCGTCTTTAGTCATCTTGTCGATGTTAGACATCTTTTTGATGGACTTACGTACAGTCTGGAAGTTAGTTAACATACCACCTAACCAACGTTCAGTTACGAAAGGCATGTTTACTTTTTTCGCTTGTTCAGCAACAATTTCTTTAGCTTGTTTCTTAGTTGCTACGAATAAGATCTTACGACCTGATTTTACAATCTGTTTGATTGCTGAAGCAGCTTCTTCAGTTTTAGTTAAAGTTTTGTTTAAATCTATGATGTGAATACCATTGCGTTCCATAAAAATATATGGGGCCATTTTGGGATTCCATTTGCGGGTAAGGTGACCAAAATGTACACCTGCATCCAATAAGTCTTGATATGTAGTTCTTGCCATTGTGTTTGTCTCTTAGGATTAACGTTTACTGAATTGGAACTTCTTACGTGCTTTCTTGCGACCTGGTTTCTTACGTTCAACCATACGCATATCACGGGTCATTAACCCTTTAGCACGTAATGCTGGTTTTTTCTCAGCATCTAATTCGACAATAGCTTTAGCGATCGCTAAACGAACAGCTTCTGCCTGGCCTTTAATACCGCCACCTGCTACGTTTACTTTTACGTCATATTGACCGATCAGTTCTGAAACTTCAAAACTCTGGTTAACGATGTATTGTAAAGGTAGTGTTGGGAAATATACTTTGTGATCTTTACTGTTTACAGTAATGGTACCGTTGCCTTCTTTCATGTAGATTCGCGCAACAGCAGTTTTTCTTCTTCCTGAAGTATTAGTAACTGACATTTCTTTCTTCCTTTAATTAAAGTGTAATGGTTGTTGGTGATTGTGCTGAATGAGGATGCTCAGAACCTGCATAAACAAAAAGATTGGTGTATAATTTAGCACCAAGTTTTGTTTTAGGGAGCATACCTTTAACGGCTTTCTCGATAACACGTGTAGGATGTTTCGCCAATAACTCTTTTGGAGAAATGAAACGCTGACCACCTGGATATCCAGTATACGAAGTATACGTTTTATCGGTTAGTTTATTTCCGGTCAACTTAATCTTGTCTGCATTGATAACGATCACATTATCGCCGCAGTCTACGTGTGGGGTGTACTCAGGCTTGTTTTTACCACGGATGATCATTGCGATCTTCGATGACAAGCGCCCCAAAATCTCGCCTTGTGCATCAACAACAACCCACTGTTTGTTAACAGTTTTAGCATTGGCAGAGACAGTTTTGTAACTTAACGTATTCACTTGCTTGTATTTAATTTGTTAAACAATTATTTATTCTCCCTAAGATTTAGGGACTGCAAAGATAGATTAAAATGTGTAATTATCAAATGGTTACTCATCTTTTTTTACTCTTTTTTTGCCCTGCTCAAAAAGAGATGGAAAAGTAATAGCAGCGTAAAGAGTATTCCAGCAGCGACCAGCCCTACCGTAGCCCCCGGATAATAGCTGTGTTCAACCGCATCCAACAGCAGCTGAAGCGCACTATAACCTATATATAAAGCAAACAACAGCGTTATCGCACCAAAAAACCATTGAAAGACAAACCATTTAATTTGTTCCCGATCCAGGCTAAGCAATGTGAGCCAGTTAAAAACGATGACTGAAAGCAGTCCGGAAACTACCCAGTAACCAGCATTCTGCAGATAGCTCAGGAAATAAACAACTGATAAAATCAGGTTGAGATAGGATAAATTCTTCAGCATAACTTTATCATTGACGCAAATACCGCCCCAAAACTGAATAATTTCCAATAAATGAAGAACTATTTTATAACGGCATTGTTATACTCACACTAAAAGACAGTTATTATGACAAAAGAAACAAAAATTGTTGCAGGTATACTGGCAGGAGCTGCCCTGGGTGCCGCGGTAGCTTTAATCTTATCTTCTGATAAAAGCGATGACGTAAAAGATAAATTAGCAGACTGGTTCTCTGATCTGCTGGATGCTTCTAAAGACAAATTAGCAGATGCTGCTGATTCTGTAAAAGACAAAATCTCTAAAGTAAGAGCTTAATTATAAATAATGCCGGTGAAAGCCGGCATTATTATGATACCTTCCTCCCTTACTCATTATAAAGAATGAAAATCACTTTTCATGGTGCTGCGCGTGCAGTAACCGGTAGCAAACACCTGGTTACCTTAAAAAACAACACACAAATATTATTGGACTGCGGCCTGTTTCAGGGTATGGGGGATAGTACAGAAAAACTGAACAGCTATTTTGGGTTTAACCCAAAGGCCGTAACATATGTTATTCTTTCCCACGCCCATATTGATCACTGCGGATTATTGCCACGTTTAGTAGCAGAAGGATTTAAAGGGACCATTTACTGTACCCCGGCAACAATGGACCTCACCAGGATATTGTTAATGGATTCGGCAAAGATCCAAACCCAGGATACCGAATATGCAAACAGGCACCTTGCCCATGGAGAAGAAATCGAAGATCCCCTGTATACAGAAGAAGATGTCGTAAAAACCTTAAGCCAGTTTAAGATCGTAGACTATAATCAGGATTATAAAATTAGTCCGGAGGTTACGGTAAGGTTTACCGACGCCGGCCATATTGTAGGCAGTGCGGCAGTACACCTTGTACTGAAAGAAGGAAAGGAAATTTCCAGACTTACTTTTAGCGGCGACGTAGGCAGGTATGGAGACCTTTTATTGAAAAGCCCTCAGACATTCCCGCAGGCTGATTATATCATTATGGAATCTACCTATGGCGATTCGCTGCATAAAGACCTGGAGCCTATAGAGAATATGCTGCTGGAGATCATCAGGGAAACCTGCCTGACAAAAAAAGGCAAAGTAGTTATTCCTGCATTCAGCGTAGGCCGTACACAGGAATTGTTATATGCACTTAACGGTCTCGAACTGAAAAATAAACTGCCGGATATTCCTTTTTATGTAGATAGCCCTTTGTCTATTCAGGCAACACAGGTTTTAAAGAACCATCCTGAAGTTTACAACAATGGCGTAAAGGAAGTGCTGAAAGTAGATGAAGATGTATTCAGCTTTAAAGGACTGAAATTTATTGAAAGCGTAGAAGAATCAAAGGCACTGAATAATGATCCCCGTCCCTGCGTAATTATCTCCGCATCAGGCATGGCAGAAGGAGGCAGGATCAGGCACCACATCCGTAATACCGTTGGCAATGCTAAAAATACCATTTTAATGGTTGGTTATGCTTCACCCGATTCACTTGCAGGCAAATTGATGGCAGGCGATAAAAATATCTATCTGTTTAGAGAGCATCTCCAGGTAAAAGCGGAAATAAGGTCTATCAAATCGATGAGTGCACATGGCGATTATGAAGACCTGCTTCACTTCCTTTCCTGTCAGGATCCTGCCTTAGTGCAACAACTGTTTTTGGTACATGGGGAATATGAAGTGCAGCAAAAATTTGCACAACGTATCAAAGAACATGGTTTTAAACATGTGACCATTCCTGAATACCACCAGGAATTTGATTGTAAAAAAGAAACTGAATGGAGTATTTAGATACTTTTTTTGGATACCCTGTTCCTCAGTTCCTCCAGAATATCATACTGGGGGTTTTTGCTATCGCTATAGGCCTTATCCTGAAATTTATCATCCTTAAAATATTCAAATTCTTTTCCAGATACTGGGCCGCCTTCCAGATAGATCTGATCATTAAATACCTCAACGGGCCAGCAGAAATTTTCATCCCCTTGTTGTTGTTAAATATATCGCTGAGCCTGATGACCATGAATAAGGTTATTAGTGCCCAGCTGAGCAGAGTCCTGGAGATATCCCTGACCGTATCTTTCGCCCTGATCCTGATCCGTACCATTACGGTGCTTGAACAGCTCTTTTATCATAAATATGATCTGAACAAGGAAGACAATCTTAAGGAGCGGAAGATCAGGACGCAATTACAGTTTATCAGAAAATTTGTGATCTCCCTCATTGTCCTGATCACTATTGCTATGGTATTGCTGAGTTTTGAAAGCATGCGAAAAATTGGCACTGGTCTGTTGACAGGAGTTGGTGTAGGCGGTATTATAATCGGTTTTGCCGCACAAAAATCATTAGGAAACCTACTTGCCGGCTTTCAGATTGCTTTTACACAGCCTATTCGTATGGATGATGTGCTGATTGTAGAAGGAGAATGGGGGCGCGTTGAAGAAATCACCTTAACCTATGTGGTGGTAAATATCTGGGACCAGCGCAGGCTGATCCTTCCCATTACCTATTTTATAGAAAAGCCTTTCCAGAACTGGACACGTGTATCGGCACAATTGTTGGGAACAGTTTTCCTTTATCTGGATTATACCACCCCTATCCCTCCTTTAAGAGAAGAACTCACTAAAGTACTTATCGTGCATCCGCTATGGGATAAACGGGTAAACGTGGTACAGGTAACCGACAACAAGGACCATACCATAGAAGTGCGTTTTCTAATGAGTGCAAGAAACTCTTCGCAGGCATTTGACCTGCGATGTGATGTCCGCGAACACATGATCGCTTTTATCAGGGACAACTACCCGGGTAGCCTGCCTAAAACCAGACTGGAATACAAGGGCCAGCCCGATGAAATCCAGCCCTCCCATCCACTGCCTGAAAATTAATTTTGGTATATTTGCCCTATGGATGTTTTTGGAAGCGCATTACAGGATCAGTTTACCAATCAGACCACGGAAACCCTGTGGCTAAATAATTCCTATGATGAACCGGAGGAAATGCCGGTAGATATTTTTTTCCGTACGGAAGATGAGATGCCCGATATTGAACTGGAAGCACTGGATATGTGTGAAGGAAAGGTACTCGATGTAGGCGGAGGCGCAGGAAGTCATGCGCTGATCCTTCAGGAAAGGGGATATGAAATCACAGCACTCGATATTTCGACGGTGGCTGTAGACATCATGAAAAAGCGTGGCGTAGTAAATGTCATTGAGGGCGACATCTTTAACTATACGACTGAAAAATTCGACACTTTACTTTTCCTGATGAATGGCATAGGCCTGACTGGAACACTGGAAGGATTCAAAAAATTCCTGAATCATGCAAAGTCGTTGCTGAACGAAGGTGGTCAGCTGTTGTTTGACAGTTCTGATATTACCTATCTATATGAAGACATGGAGATGCCTGCCGATAAATATTATGGCGAAGTATCTTACCAGTACGAATACAAAAACGAAAAAGGAGAATGGTTCAACTGGCTGTATATTGATCCGCAGCTCTTAAAAAAGATAGCCAGGGAATCTGGCTGGGAATGTCATTTATTATTTGACGATGGCCAGGACCAGTACCTGGCAGAAATGCGGTTAGCTGGTCCTGAGCAATAATCTTTAATTAGTTTTCTCTTCCCAGATCTGCGCCAGGTTCACGATAGTCTGAACGGCTTTCTCCATATCCTGTACCGAGGCCCATTCCTGCCTTCCATGAAAGGCATGTTCGCCAGCAAATATATTAGGACAAGGTAAACCCATTAGGGACAACCTTGATCCGTCTGTTCCGCCCCTTATACTTTGTTTTTTAACCGGAATACCAGCCCTTTCAATCGCAAGAACCCCATATTCTAGCACCTGCGGATACTGGTCGAGCACCTTTTTCATGTTCCGGTACTGTGCTTTGATCTTCAGTTCATAACTGGCACCGGGGTAAGCGGTCATAACCTGTTTAATCAAACTTTCCAGTGTACGCCCATGTTCAGCCAGCAAATCGTCATCAAAATCACGAATAATAAACTGTGCTTCTGCCTGCTCTACACTTCCCTGTACACTTACCGGATGTAAAAAGCCCTCTTTATTAGCTGTAGCTTCTGGCGTAAGCCTGTCTTTTGGCAAGGCGCTGATCACATCACCCAGAATTTTAATGGCACTTTGCATTTTACCCTTTGCAAAACCTGGATGTGAGCTGATCCCATGGATGGTTAAAACAGCGCCATCAGCAGAAAACGTTTCATCTTCAATAGAACCGCAGGTTTCACCATCAATCGTATAAGCGAAATCGGCCCCCAGTTTTTTTAGATCTGCTTTATCCACACCGCGGCCAATCTCTTCGTCGGGCGTAAACAATATTTTAATAGTTCCATGTTTTAATTCAGGGTGCTGTACCAGGAAAGCCGCTGCTTCCATGATCTCTGCCAAACCAGCTTTATTATCTGCACCTAAAAGTGTAATTCCGCTGGCCGTGATGATATCATTTCCTATCTGTGCCTTCAGGTCGGGATGTTCGGTCATCTTTAAAACTACCGAATGATCGTCTGGAAGAACCAGGTCTTCTCCCTGATAATTGGTATGAATAATAGGTTTAACGTCCTTACCGCTGCAATCCGGAGATGTATCCATATGAGAGCAGAAACAGATTACAGGAACATTTTTTTCTGAATTAGAAGGGATAGTAGCGTATACATATCCATATTCATCCAAATGTGCGTCAGCAATTCCGATTTCCAGTAATTGGGCCACCAATACTCTCCCCAAGTTTTTTTGTTTATCTGTAGAAGGGATACTTGATGATGCCGGATCTGACTGCGTATCAATTTTTACATATTCAATAAATCTATTTTCTAAAGCGCTATTATTATTCTGATATTTTAGCATATTTTTAAAACGTAATTTCTTCAAATATCATATTTTACTTTTTAACAATCTCAATAACTTGAAAAGGATCATTTTAATAACGCTTTTACTCGGATCTACAGTTGCTTCCTTTGCCCAGTCTAATTTTTACCAGTTTGCCATAGGCGGAGGGGCAGGCGTTACACAATCTTTTACAGAAGTGCCAAAACATGCTACCGGTATTGCAGGATACGGCACCATTGATTACCTGTTTACACCTTTTACCAGCCTGGGACTGGAGTTTCAAAAGGGGGAAATCAATGGCGGAAACGTGCAGACCGATCCACTCAACAGGCAGTTTATCAATTCCTATCAATCCTTTTCCATCAATGGCAAAGTATCTATGGGCGAATTTATGCAGGATCATTACAGGGGCAGCAATAACTGGATCAGAGGAATATATGTAGGGGCCGGAATCGGGGTCATTAAAAACAGTCCTGTTTATACGGTGCATTCGGTTGAAGATCCTGATTACGTTTATTCTATGCAGGCAAGCTCCAGTGAAGTTTATTTTCCGCTGAATATAGGGATCAACTTTTTCTTCCCCGACCATGAAGGTTTTTACCGCTATGTGCTTAATGTTAACTATCAGGGCAATCTTACCCTGGGTGAGGGCCTCGATGGTTATGACGATTCGAAGGTTACTTTTCAGGGTGGTAAACCAGATATTTACACCTATTTCTCTGTGGGCGTAAAATATAATTTGGGGCGAATGGGCTTGTCAAAAAAGACCTTCAGACAATATTAATATAGTAAATTTGCCCATCAAATTAAATATGCAGATGAAGCTTTATTTACTATTCTTATTTTTTCTCCTTCCCCTTGAAATATTTGCACAGCAGACTCCTTATGAGCTTGGCGATAAAAACCAGACTGCTACCTATGATCAGGCGATCAGCTTTTACCAAACGCTGGCCAAAACCTATCCCCAGGCAAAACTCCTTTCTTATGGAAGTACAGATTTTGGTAAACCACTCCATTTACTGGTTCTGTCGAAAAATAAAGATTTTGATCCTGCTTCCATCAGAAAAAGCAACAAAAGGATATTATTAATTAATAACGGTATTCACCCTGGCGAACCGGAAGGCATAGACGCTTCCATGATGCTGGCCAGGGACATGCTAAAAGGCAATCATTTACCTGACAATGTGGTCATTTGTATTATCCCTATTTACAATATTGGCGGTGCACATAACCGCAGCAGCACATCAAGGGCTAACCAGAATGGTCCCGAGAGTTATGGCTTTAGGGGAAACAGCAAAAATTATGACCTGAACAGGGATTTCATCAAAACTGACTCTAAAAATTCTGCTGCCTTTCAGCAGATCTTTAACCTGTGGCAGCCTGAAGTTTTTGTAGATACGCATACCAGCGATGGCGCCGATTATCAGTATACCATGACGCTGATCCCTACACAGAAAGATAAATTGAACCCTATCCTGGCAGCTTACCTGACGCAAACAATGGTACCCGCCCTTTACAGGGATATGAAAAAAAAGGGAATTGAACTGATCCCCTATATCAACTCTGTAAAAGAAACCCCTGAAGCAGGCATCACCGGCTTTCTGGAGTCCGCACGTTATTCTACCGGTTATGCTGCCCTGCATAATGTGATTGGTTTTATGCCTGAAGCCCATATGCTCAAAGCTTTTGATAAAAGGGTTGAGGCTACTTACCAGCTGCTTCAAACTTATGTTGAACTGGTGAGCAGGGATGCCGTGATTATCGGAGAAAACAAACGCAAAGCGGATGAAGCCGTAGCCAAACAAAAAGAATTCCCTCTGAGCTGGAAATTGAATGAGGACGCTTACGATTCGATTACCTTTAAAGGATTTGCAGCTAAGTATAAACCAAGTAAAGTAAGCGGAGCAGACAGGTTATATTACGACAGAAATGAGCCTTATACCAAAACCATCAAATACTGGAATAAATTTGAACCACAGGTCACTGTAGAAAAACCGGTTGCTTATATTATTCCTAAAGCCTGGGACAGGGTGATTGAACTGCTAAAATTAAATGGGGTAAAAATCAAACAGCTGGCCAATGATACACAGCTGGCGGTAGACAGCTATTACATTGCAGATTACAAAACCTCTCCAAGACCTTACGAAGGTCATTACCTGCATAGTGCCATCCAGCTTGACACCAAAGAACAGACCTTACAGTATTATCAGGGAGATTATATTGTATACACGGATCAGCCGCAAAACCGCTACATCATGGAAACGCTGGAACCACAGGCAACAGACTCTTTCTTTACCTGGAATTTTTTTGACTCTATTCTGGATCAGAAGGAATATTACTCTTCTTATGTATTTGAAGATACCGCAACGGGATTATTGCAGAACAATCCCGATTTGCAGCGCAAACTGGATCAGGAAAAGTTAAAAAACCCGTCCCTTGCGAAAGATCCGGCAGCACAGCTGAATTTTGTATACAAGAATTCAAATTATTACGAAAACACACATTTGCGCTATCCAATTGCTAGATTGCGCAACAATATTAATATCAAGACAAACTAACATGATAGAATATCTTCACAATACCCCGGTTGCCTCCATCATCTTCATTTTTACACTGGTGACCAGTATTTATGCCCTGAACGACCCTACCCTTTATGGCAAATTCATGCTCCATCCCTATAGTGTTTACCGCAAAAAGAATGTATATACCTTAATCACCAGCGGTTTAATCCACGGCAGCTGGATGCACCTGATCTTTAATATGTTTACTTTTTATTTTTTCGCTTTTACACTGGAATCTACAATTGGTAGCGTACAATTTGGCCTGGTATATTTTATTGGATTGGTTTTAAGTGATATCCCTTCGGTCTTTAAACACAAAAACGATTTCCACTACCATAGCCTGGGCGCTTCGGGTGCAATTTCGTCCGTACTGTTTAGTTATATCCTGTTCTATCCGTTAAATACCCTGATGATCTTTCCTTTACCGATCCCTATCTGGGCAGCACTATTTGGCGTGTTATACCTGGTATACAGCTATTACATGTCAAAAAGTTCAAGGGATAACATCAACCATGACGCACATTTATTTGGCGCCATCGCAGGTGTCGTTGTAACAATTATCCTGGTACCCGGTATCGTACCTCATTTCCTTTCGGCCATTACCGGAGGAAGAGGTTAACCCGCTACAGGAAGGGAAGGCGGATTAAAATAACTGGTGGGCGCATTGGGATCTTTCCTGATCTCCATCAGCAGGTTACCCCAGGGTTTCCAGAAATTCTCCAGTACTTGGGCATAGGTTTTATGCTGCCAAACATCAAATAAAGGTTTGTTGGTAGTTCCTCTAAGCGGCATGGCATCAATATAGATAGAGCCTTCAACAGGCATGATAGTATACTCCGGTAAACGGTTAAATAGGTAAGCAGAATAAAAGAAACGGGCACAAAGTTCTTCAAACTGTTGTTCGGTTAGCGGCTGTTTGCCAATCTGGTCTAAGATTTCCTGATGGTATCTTTTATTGGTACCATTATCCTGCAGGCAGGCGATGATCCCAAAGTCTTTGAGTTTCAAGGAAAAAGTAAGGGTATTGATTTCATCCCTGAAACTAAAAGGGATATCATCTTTTTCCAGTGGAACGATCACCAGCGACCAGGGCGAAAAATCTTCAAATTCTACATTCAGGTAAATACTCTGGATCATCGTATGAAGGTTCCCGAATTTATGCATCAGCCCCTGCGACATATTCAATCCGTCGCTGCTCAATTGCTGTTGCCCTACAGCCGCATGCATCTCAATATAAACCAGGCTGTACAAAAACTTACCTATCCATTGAAAAAGCTCAACTTCTTTTAATTTGGATACTTCGGCATATCCTCCTGCAAAGGCAGCTGAAATCTTATCCTCCAGCGGAGTAATAAAATGAGTAAGCAGCTCCTCGTTTACAGGTACTTTTAGCTCATTATAAGACCTGATGGTTTCGTCGAGCAGCATGATCTGTTCCTCTCCGCTAAAATTAGCCACTTTAAGCAGCCATCCCG
Source organism: Pedobacter sp. L105 (assembly GCF_009765875.1). Taxonomy (GTDB): domain Bacteria; phylum Bacteroidota; class Bacteroidia; order Sphingobacteriales; family Sphingobacteriaceae; genus Pedobacter. The sequence continues at coordinate 368,552 of NZ_LMUP01000004.1, read as the reverse complement.
GCAATACGGTAGTCTGTACGATAGGTGTTTTAAAAGTATCCCCGCTCAGAAAGCAGTTTTCATATTTAAAATCAAAGTTTTTAAACGGTTGATAGATTGAGCTGACCATATGAAGAGCAATATTAGGGATATTATTTTTACATTAGGTGTGGCGCTTACTTTTTTAACTTTCCTATTACCAAAAGCTATTTACACCCATGCAGGCATCCCATATCGCATTCAACCTTGAACTGAAACATCCTTTTGCCATATCCAAATTTTCCAGGACCAGCACGCCGCTGCTGCTGTTGAAGTTGACCTACGAAAATATAAACGGTTATGGCGAAGCATCCATGGTTCCTTATCTGGGTGAAAGTTATAGCACTGCAGAAAGTTTCCTGGCAAAAGTAGAGTGGAACCGTTTTGTCTATCCTTTCTCATTTCAGGAAATTGTTGATTACCTGGACAGTCTGGAATCAGGTAATCCGGCAATCAAGGCGGCGATAGAAATTGCACTGAATGATATCAATGGGAAGATCCTGCAAAAGCCATGTTACAAGATCTATGGTGCCGACCCTGCAAAGATGCCGGTAACGTCTTATACCATTGGGATTGATCAGCCAGAAGTAGTGAAAGAAAAAGTAGCCGATGCAGAAGGTTTTAAGGTGCTTAAAATTAAACTGGGCACAGAGAATGACAGGGAATTGATACGTACCATCAGAAGTTTAAGCAGCCTGCCCCTTTATGTAGATGCCAATCAGGGATGGACAGACCGGAAAAAAGCCATTGAACTGATCTATTGGTTACACGACCAGGACGTAGTGGTGATTGAACAACCCATGGATAAAAAGGATCTGGATGGAAATGCCTGGTTAACCGCCCGCAGCCCTATTCCTATCCTTGCGGATGAGGCCGCACAGCGCCTGGCAGATATAGATGGCCTAAGGGGAGCTTACCATGGTATTAATGTGAAACTGATGAAGAGCGGAGGGATGTTTGAGGCGCATCAGATGATACTTAAAGCAAGATCTTACGGCATGAAAGTAATGATTGGCTGTATGAGTGAAACCTCTATCGCTACACAGGCAGGAATAGCCCTGGCACCCTTATGTAATTGGGCAGATCTTGACGGGCCTTATTTGACTAAGAATAACCCTTTTGAAACACCGAAATTGGAAAATGGCAGGTATATACTAGAAGACCTTCCAGGTTTAGGGCTGAAAGGTCTTTCTTCTAATTTGTTTCTTCCTTAACAGGAAGGTTAGCATTGATGCTCTTTTCTTTATTTCTTATGCCGGTTCTTACTTCTTTGACAATTTTAACTTTCAAATACAGGAAAAACAAAGCTGTAACGATCAGCAATCCTACGATAGGAAAATTGTGCGCTGTGTAGGCCCATTTCAAACCAATTACAGATATCACTATACCAATGGTATAGAAGGTATTTAAAGCAATTTTTCCTTTCATCTTAGTAAACAGGCATGCTTGGATCAAATTCCTGTCTCCAGGCAAGTATACCACCTTTTAAGTTATATACATTGGTAAATCCGCGTTGTTCCAGTTGCATTACTGCTGCTGCACTGCGCTGACCACTTCTGCATTGCATAATTACAGGTTTATCTGTAGCAATTTTATCGATTTCGATCAATAATCCTCCTAAAGGAATATTTTCACCATCAAGGTTAGAAGTTTCATATTCGAAAGTTTCTCTGACATCGATCAGTTGAAAATCTTCGTTATTGTCTATTTTTTCTTTCAGTTCTTGTACAGTAACTTCTTTCATAAGTATATATTTTTTTATGGATTATTCATGACCCATATTAATCCGCCAAATATAAAACTTATCTCTAACTTAAATGCCAAGCAGAGGTCAAATTTATTGTTCTCTTAAAAACTGTAACAACTCGGCGTCCCCGTAGTTTAATAGTATTCTTTCTTACATTTGTTATTATGGATTCCTTGACCAAGTTCTTCTGGTTTTGTTCTGGCATACACCAGTCTACCTTAGAAAAACACCCTACTGAACACAACAAATACGTCGGCATTGGCGCGACGATATTCTTTACCGGTTTATTTGCTGCATTATCCGGCGGTTACGCCATGTACTTCGTTTTTAAAGGAGATACCGCGGCGGCAGTATTTGCCATATTTTTTGGCTTGCTCTGGGGACTGGCCATTTTTAATATGGACCGCTATATTGTTTCCAGCATTGATAAAAACTCCTCCTCTACAAAGCAGATTGCTCAGGCCACACCGCGTATATTACTGGCCATCATGATTGGTATGGTGATCTCCCGTCCTTTGGAGCTCAAAATATTTGATAAGGAAATCAGGGAACGCCTTAAGGTGAGTTACCTGAACAACCAGCGTTCAAAGATCGATACACTCAATAAAGCTTTTACCAATAAGTATACCATAGAGCTGGGCAAACTGAAAGATTCCAAAACACAAAGGGATTCGTTAGCCAGCGGAATCAGATCCGACCGTCAGAAACTCAATTTTGAAGTATTTGGCACCAAAACAGAAGAAACATCTGGTGTAATGGGTTATGGCCCCTATGCAAAAAGAAAAGAGGAAGAACTGAAGCAGCGGCAGCAGAACCTGGATTCCCTCAATTCAGAAGTAAAAAAGCTGGATGATTTTGTGGACAGCAGAAAACAGTTTGACGGGCTTTTATCAGAAAGATTATATACGGGAAAAGAACTGGACAGCCTGACCAATATTGCCGGTTTTGCCGATCGTAACTGGGCACTGGGCCAGCTCAGCTTTAATACCAATGGCACCAGGGATACCACCACGGCACTGGCAGTTAGCTTTATCGGCCTCTTGTTTATCTTCTTTGAATGTCTTCCTGTATTTGTAAAGATGATGGCCTCCAGAGGAGTTTACGACAGATCTGTTGAAAACATAGAAACCAGTCAGATCCATACTTCAGAAAAAGATAAAGATTATGAAATTGCTGTTACCGATGGCGTGCATGATACCAGGGTTTCCTCAGAAATTGAGAGACAGAAAAGGATATTACGCCGCTCAGTACAATCTGATTTGACTAACCCGGATAAAGAAAACGATGAAACTTAAATATAAAAAACGATGAAATACTTTTACTACCTCTTGATTTTACTTTTTATCACACGGGCAGCCTCAGCCCAGGATATTGATAAAATCATCACGAAACCTTATGTAGATAATCTGATTAAAACCCTCAGCAGTGATGATATGCAGGGCAGGGCTACCTTCAGCCCCGGAATTGATAAAGCGGCAACTTTTATTGAAAGTGAGTTTAAAAAAATCGGGCTGCAGCCTTTAAGCGGCGCAAGCGGTTACCGTCAGACATTTTACAAATACCAATTGGTACCTTCAAGTTCGGAAGTAAGCCTGAATGGAAAAGCTGTTGATCATTCAGACATCCTGGTGCTCAGCAACAACTCAGAAAATGTAAGTTTTAATGCCACCAACAGTGACGGCTGGATAAAACTGGATACCACAAAAAAATTTAAGGCGCAGTTGCGTCCATTGTTGAATAGTAAAAAACGTCAGTTGATTTTAGTGGACAGGAAGTTTGCCGCAGACTTCAACCAGGTCAAGGAATATTTTGCTAAAGGCGCTGCAATGGATGAAAAAGACCTGCACCAGGCTAATCCTTCTGCTGTGGTTATGGTATTAGCTTCAGATACTGTGGCAAAGGAGTTTAATGTTTCCCTGAAATATAATCTCAAAAAACTAGCCCTGTTTAATGTGGCGGGAATCATACCCGGCAAATCAAAAGCTAAAGAACTGGTTGTTTTCTCCGGTCACTATGATCACCTGGGCTTCCTTAAACCGGTAGGTCAGGACAGTATCGCTAACGGTGCTGACGATGATGCTTCGGGCACTACAGCCATGATCTCCCTGGCAAAGTATTACAAGAAATTAAATAATAACGAGCGTACCCTAATTTTTGTGGCATTTACGGCTGAAGAAATTGGTGGTTATGGCTCACAATATTTCTCGAGACAGTTGAACCCGGACGATGTAGTTGCCATGTTTAATATTGAGATGATCGGTAAAGAAAGTAAATTCGGTAAGAATACAGCCTTCATCACCGGTTATGAGAAATCTGACTTTGGAAAGATCCTGCAAAAGAACCTTGAAGGAACGGCCTTCACTTTCCATCCTGATCCCTATACGGAACAGAATTTATTCTACAGAAGTGATAATGCAACCCTGGCTGCTTTGGGCGTACCTGCTCATACCATTAGTACAGATCAGATCGATATTGATAAATTGTACCATAGTGTTAAAGATGAATACAGCACGCTGGATACGGAGAACATTTTAGCCACGATCAGGGCGATTGCCAAAAGCGCGATCAGCATTGTTAATGGAGTGGATACCCCAACAAGAATCCCAAAACTGCCTAACTAAATTAATACAGGCAGTTCCATTACATAATCATTCATAAAGAAACCGTTGCCAATTTCTACGTCGACGGTTTCTTTTATAGTAAAACCCGCCCGCTCATAAAAATCTTTAGCTTTGTTATAGCGGTTTACATTGAGCTGTAAACTTTTAGCACCGGCATCCTTAGCCTTATCCCTTACTTCGTTGATTAAAAACTTACCCAATCCCCTTCCATGGGCTTCCGGTAAGACGTATAACTTGTGCAGTTTAACAATCCGCTCTTTTTCTTTTTCTATGATCCCGTAAGAAGCAAAAGCCAGGTCTTTAGATCCTTCCGAAGCAATTAAAAACAAATGCCCTTCAATGAATTGCTCCGTTAAAGCCGCCACGGAATAAAACTTACCCAGCATATAATCTATCTGCTCCTTCCCTAAGATGTGCAAATAAGTAGGCCCGTAAGTAGTGGTGCCTATGGCCTGAATGGATAAGATATCTTTTTCGGTTCCTTTTCTTAAACTGATCATAACTGTTCGCTTAAAAACACATAGTCAGTAATGAAGGTAAATTCTACAAATCCATCCTTCACCACTTCAAACTCCCGTTCATCCTTTTGCATCAGATTTGTTGCCTCAAAATAAGAAACTACATCGATCAGAAAAACACTCCCGGCCGGTTTCCATACGCTAAAGCCCGTTTTGACAGCATAGGACTTCTCCGTAGGGCTGAAAAGTACAATATTGATCTTTGGCAGATAAAACGACAGATCTGCCAGCTTTTTCTGATCATCGATAATATTTACAGCAGGATATAATTCCGAGATCAGGTAATTTAATACCGTATTGTACTCATCTCCGGGGCCCATAATAGATTTCGTGTTCTCCTGCGGACTAATACCTTCTACAGGATTCAGGACTACATCTACTTTTAAGCCCAGGCTGATCACCTTTTCATAAATGGCACTATTGACAATCAGGGTAGGACTCCATTCCAGAATCTGACCCAGATATTCTTCATCAAAACTACCCAGATCATGGATATATAAAGCAGGCTCTTGTTTTTCTCTTACGATGTGATGCGATGACATCCTGCTAAGGTATTAATGTTTAACGAACCGATAATAATTATTTTTTAACAGCATCCAATATAGGATGTTCCAGACTATGCAGTTCCTGCTGTTCCGGCTGCAGCAGCTCTGCTACTATGATTTCATTATTCCCAATCTTAAGCCATTCTGCCGGCATATAGAGGGTTTGCTGAGGGCCAATACCCCAATAGCGGCCCAAGTTATGCCCATTTAGCCAAACCACGCCTTTGCCCCAGCTGCTCATATCCAGATAGGTGTCGGCCACCTGACCCAGTTTAAAAATTCCTTTTTTGAGCATAGGCGTATTGCCGGGCTGCACAACTGGCTTAAACTGAACCTTTGAAATATCAGTAAAAGGAAGGCTGTACATTTCCCAGTTTTTCACTTCATTACCTGCAAAAACCACTTTTTCTGTTATTCCTTTTTTATTCTGCAGCAGGAATTTTCCGAAGTTAATTCTTCCCAGATTTTCCACCAGGATATCCAGGGTGATCTTTCCTTTAGGCAAGGTAAGCATCAGGCTATCCTGATTTAATCTTCTGTCAAGCGTCCCCACACGTTTTCCATTGAGCATAACCATGGCATAATCCCTCAGGTCTTTCAATTTCAGCATCCCTGCTTTTCCGCCTGTTAACGTAGTACGGTACCATACAAATCCGTAATCCTGTTTCAGGTCTTCAAAGGTTAAGGGCGAAATATTTTTTACAGGCGCCGTTAGCAGGTCACCTATTTTAACTGATGAAGAAAGGCTGATAGAAGGTATCGCCATTACAGGTTTTGCGGTAGGTACATCTGGCAATACCTCTCCGGCAGGCAGGTGTTTTTGAATTACGTTTCTAAACTCCATGAACTTACTGGTGGCATTACCAGCTTCATCCAGCGGTGCATCATAATCGTAACTGCTGGTTTGCGGCTCATAAGGACTGGTTGTTTTATAATTTGCCCCGTTCATAAACCCCCGGGTTGTACCCCCATGGAACATATACATGTTAATGGAAATACCCGCAGCCAGAACTGAATCCAGCTTCCCGCTATATTCAGCGGCGGGAACAGTATGGTGAGGTGCTCCCCACCAGTCAAACCAGGCAGGATACCATTCTGCAATAAAGAATGGGCCTTTCCCGTCATTTAATCCTTTGATCAGTTTTTTCACCTTTCCGGGATCATCCAGGCCATTTACAGCCGGCAATAATCCTGCTAAATGATCATTGGCAATATCACCAGCGGGATCACAGGTGTACAGCAGGCCATCAAAACCCGCTTCCCTGAAGAACTTTTCATTGATCGCCAGGTATTCTTTATCACTGCCATAAGAGCCATACTCATTTTCTACCTGTACCATCAATATATTTCCGCCATGATTAACCTGCATCGGTGCCAGCTGTTTTCCAACCTCTTTAATATAATCCTGGTATTCCTTCAGGTATTGGCTTTCCTTACTCCTAACGATTAAATCTTTTTCATTTTGAAGCCAGTAAGGATAACCGCCAAACTCCCACTCTGCACAAACATAGGGGCTGGGCCTGAGGATTACCCAGAGGCCCTCCTCTTTCGCCATTTTTACAAATTCAACGACATCATTATTTCCGGTAAAATCAAATTTCCCTTTCTGAGGTTCATGTAAATTCCAGAATACATAGGTTCCAATCGTATTTAAGCCCATTGCTTTAGCCATTTTCATCCGCTGACGCCATGCTTCTCTTGGAACACGCGGATAGTGCATCTCACCAGAAATGATCACAAATGGTTTTCCATCCAATACAAAGGAAGAATCGCTTAACGCAAAAATATGTTTCGCCTGCTGGGCAAAGCTTTGCTGAAAGCTAAAAAATAGTATTGCCAATAATATATATCCTTTGAATCTCATCGATTATTTTAATGCTGCTGTTCCTTTTTAATTTGTTCATACCAGGCTTTCATGATATAAAATGCTTTCTTCTTATTCCCTTTGTCATCATAAAGGCCCTTTCTGTTCCAGCCATCCTGGTATAAAGGGTTATTACGTTTGGGCGACCTGAAATCTGCCAGTATCCATGGCGATATCCCTACAAATTTTGCTGGCATACGTTTAAACATGGCTACCTGCTCTTTAAAATACCATTCCTGATATTCTTCGCTAAAACGGGTGAGCGAATCTGCATGAAAGCCGCCTTTAGCATCTCCTCCGGTTTCACTTACAAAAAGTGGTTTGTTATAAGGCGTATCCCAATTGGTGGTCCTGCATTTATCGGGCAAGCCGCCATACCATCCCAGGTATTCATTGAAAGCTACCAAATCTACAAACTCCCCTAGCGGATCATCTACTATATTCTTGTCCTTTAAAGCACTATAATTAACTTCCAGCGCGGCTGAAACCATGCGGGTATTGTCCAGTTCCCTGGCCCTGGTAAGCAGGTTATGCATAAAATTAGTCCTTACCGGGCTGATGGGTGTTTCGTTTCCTACCGACCAGATAATCACACTCGCCCTGTTATGATCGCGGGTGATCATTTCTTCCAGCTGAGCTTTGGCTTTGCCCAGCACTTCGGGATTTCCAAAATCTATAGTCCAATAAACAGGAATCTCCGACCAGACCAATATCCCTAAAGAATCTGCCAGTCGGGTCATGGTTTCATCATGCGGATAATGTGCCAGCCTGACCATATTACAGCCTAGCTCACGCGCCTGGCCTAATAACTGCGCCGCATCCGCAGCACTATATGCACGTCTTACTTCCTGCGGGATCTCCCCGTGAATACTGATACCGCGCATAAATATGGGTTTGCCATTGAGCAATACCTGTGTACCGTGAGCAGCGATGGTCCTGAAGCCAATTTTATCTTTTGTCTGATCATTTTTAGTTTTTATGATCACAGTATATAGTTTCGGCGTTTCCGGCGACCATAACTGGAGTTTTGGCAGTTTAAAATGTAGGGCAGTAAGCTGTCCTTCTGCTGCAAACACTTTTTTATATTTTAGTTCCGGCAATTCAATTGTGATCAGCTCTCCTTTAGCAGGGGCACGGTTTAATTTCACCCAGCCTTCCACTTCGGGGGTTTTATCCGGTGCTTTACCCGAGGTGTCTTTTTTCAGTTGCACTACAAAATCCTGAATAAAATCTGTAGGCACTTCCATCAGTTTCACTTCCCGGGTAATCCCCCCATAGTTCCACCAGTCGGTATTGAGCGTAGGTACCTCATCGGCATACCTTTTATTATCAACTTTCACCACCAGGAAATTCCCCTTTTCCTTTAACAGGCTTTCGGGCACTTCAAAATTAAAGGGCGTAAAACCGCCTTTATGCATACCCAGTTTTTTACCGTTCAGGTATACATCTGCGCGATAATTCACTGCTCCGAAATACAAAAAGAATTTATGTTCTCCGAAAGCTTTTTCAAGGTCAAACGACTTTTTATACCATACTGTTCCCTCATAAAACAGGAATTGTGGCTCCTGATGGTTCCAGTCGCCGGGTACCTCAAGGCTGTATTTTTCTACATAACCATGTTCTTTTTTTTCTGTTTTATTGACCTGAACATCGGTATTCCAGTAGGCATCAGGATTGTTCTCTTTCAGCTCTTTATACCGGTAATCATAAAACCCGGTTTCATAAGGATCAACAATGTATTCCCATTTCCCATTTAGGCTCAATGATTTTCTTGCCCCTGTATTGCTGATCAGATTAGATTGTGCGAGCGTGATCAGGCTCCAAAACGATACGAATATGATTAAGGATAGCTTCTTCATTTATTTATGGTTTAGTTCATCAAATACAGTTAAATCCCAGTCTGAAGACCAGTTGATGGTGATATCATCACCCTTAAAGCGAATTGGCAGCCACAGGTACCTTCCGTCAATTGCATTTTTTGGAGTCCATTTATCTGCCATAAAAATAAAGGCATCTTTTTTTCCTGCAACCGGTAAAACACAAGTACTCTGCCCGCCAAAGGTTAGTTTCGCTCCAGCACCTTCACAAGGGTTACCATGATAAGTCCAGGGACCCCAGATAGAAGTTGCGGTAAACCATCTTGCCTCATTAGGCTTCCAGCCAGTGCAGGCAGAGCCTATCATATAATAAAGGCCGTTTCTTTTAAAAAGGGCAGGTGCTTCAGTTTGTTCTCCAATATAGATCCTTACAAATTTTCCGGTATGGCCGGTATAATCTGGTGTAAGTTCTGCCAGCTGCAAAGTGAGGTTCTCTTCAGAAGAGAAAACATGGTAAGCTTTTCCGTCATCGTCAACAAAAACTGTCATGTCCCTTGCCATTTGGCCCCCGGGCTGGTCGCGACAAAAGATGGTATCGGTCTCTGTTAAGAGTTTATTGCAATTCACCTGATTCTTTAAGGCTGTACCAACAGGATAAAAAGGCATTTTTCCGGCGTTAGGCCGATAGCTTTTGATGAAAGTATAAGGTCCTGTCACGTGATCGCTGGTCGCTACGCCGGCGCGTGCCGCAGCATAACCTTTACCGGCCAGCTCCAGGTGGAACCACATCACATATTTTTTAGTCAGTTTGTTATAAACAACTTTCGGCCGTTCCAGCACGCATCCTCTCGTGATATCACTCTTTGGATCTGCTGAAACTTTCAGTGAAATGCCTTCGTCTTTCCAGTTAACCAGATCTTTGGACGAATAACAGTGCACGCCTACCTGGGCACTATTTCCCAGATCTCCGGCAACTTTGTGTTCACCAAACCAATAATATACGCCTTTATCATATAACATACCGCCGCCATGTGCATTGATGTGTACGCCATTGTTATCGGGCCAGATCTGTCCTGGCTTAAACGAATTGATCGTTTCATACCGCTTCATAGCTTCTACATAATAATAATCGGCATACGTAAGCGGCTGATCAACCTCCGTATGCTGAGGAAAATGACCCACGCTATGCTGCAGCAGGAAACCTTCATTAGTACCCGGCAAAGACTGATATGGCGCGCCAGAAAGGCTTTCCAGCATTTTTTCTGCTGCTTTAAAATAGACCTTTCCCTCTTTCTGATCCGTATAACGGGAAAGTTCCAGCAGGGCAGACGATAGTACTGCACCGGCAGAGGCATCACGCAAAGCGTTTGGAATATTCGGTGCATTAAAATCCCAGTAAGGGATCTTGTCTTTAGGCAAATTCGGATGGTTCAGGATAAAGGAGGCAATATGATTGGCCTGATCCAGGTATTTCCGGTCTTTGGTTTCACGGTACATTAAGGTATAACCATATAAACCCCAGGCCTGTCCCCTTGCCCATGCAGATTCATCAGCATACCCCTGGGCCGTTTGTCTTTTTTGTACAGCTCCTGTTTCCGGATTATAATTCACCACGTGATACGAACTATAATCAGGTCGGAAATGATTTTTCATCGTGGTATTGGCATGGGTAACCGCAATTTTATAATAACTGGAATCTCCCGTTTCACGGGTAGCCCAGAACAGCAGTTCCAGGTTCATCATGTTATCAATGATGACGATAAAATCACTTTTTTTACTGTTCCAGGATCTGATACAGCCTACTTTAGGATCAAAACGTGTAGCCAGTGATTTGGCACTATTGAGCATAATCTGTTTGTACTCAGGTTTAGGATCAATTTTCAGGGCTGTGCCGAAACTGCAATACATCATAAAACCAAGGTCGTGCGTGCCGGTATTGTATTGTTCTTTTGCCAGCAGGCCAAGCATACGGTTGGCTTCTGTCAGCAAAGCAGGGTCTTTTGTTTTTTCATACAAGGCAAGCAGTGTTCCGGGGTAAAATCCACTGCACCACCAGCCGGAATTGCTGGTTTCCAGTTTCCCGCTTTTGGTGTTAAAGGTTTTAGGAAACTTGTCTGGCTCCAGCTCTTTCATCATGATCTTATACTGCGCTGTGCCAGCCAGATAATTGGCATCGACCTGTTTTACCAGTTGTTCATTGGGCTTAAAGACCTGCGCCATCCCTGAAATACTAAATAATAGCAGTCCTAATACAGTCAGTACCGTGTTTCGTTTCCTCATTTGTTATTGAATTGATTAATTGATAATTCCAGCACCTGTACAGGTGTGGGTTTAACATTGGCTTTTCCAGTGGTGAGATCATTGACGGCAAAACCGTCATCCACAGTGATGATCTGTTCACTTGTCTGCAGGCATGCCAGCATGAACAATCCTAAAAAAATACCCTTTACACTAAATTTCATATCTGGTTATGACATTATTAACTAAAGTACTAAATAGATTTATAAAGGCGAAAAATGATGTTGACTCTCAACAAACAACCAGCATAACGCTTAGTCCATTACAATCGTAGCAATAGAGCGTGCAGGAAGAGAAATGTCTTTTAAATAAGATTGCACAGGCATCGCTTTCATATTCAGCTCATCTCCATCGGCAGTCAGATAAATCAATACTTTTTTATACTTTTTCTTTCCTTTTTTTAAATCCAGCTTCAGCTTAACCGGGGTAATACCTTCATTGACACTCACCACCACTAACTTATTATTTTTATCTGTAAAGGCAGAAACAAGTAAGTTCTTGTCAGACTTCGTTTCAATCCGCTGCATACCCGGACGTACAAACAGGCTGTAATGACCCATTGCCCATAAGTTTTTAGTAGCCTTAAATTCGCCGTCTTTAAAATCAGGATTTGGATGAAGCGCAATCAGGTAATAGCGGGTATCAAAGTTGGCATCACCGGGTTCATAAGCATTCCAGAACTGCCAGGCTGTGGCATTCCCAATAGTTAGATCTGCATGGATTACTTTAGATAAAAACAAGGCGCAATCCATCGCACTGCGTTTTCCCTTAGCTCCTTCCCTGAATCCATCGGCAAGCATGGAATATTCAGACTCCCAATACTCCACACCATAACGTTTAGCCGTATCGGCCAATTTTTTTCTGGTAGCCAGCAAAGTACTGTCATTGGATTCAGTAAAATAACTGTGCCCTGCAATTACCCGGGGTACATGGGGAAGTCCGCCCAGATTTAATGGGCTTTTCGCCTCAAAAAACTGCTGTATCTGATGGGATGCTCCTTTTGATCCTCCATATAAATAATTGAGCATTCCGGCTTCAGCTATTAAGATCTTACTATCCAGCTTCTCTTTACTTAAAGCGAGGTCCAGTTGCTGTGTGATTTTATAAATATCTTCATTTTTCCAGGGCGAACCTTCCTGATCGGCTTCCATATATTTATGCGACCAGTCCCACTGCGGTTCATTCACAGGACTTACATATTGAAAATGTAAACCCTGCTGATCAAAATGTTTGATCACCTGAGCCAGGAAATCAGCGTAAGCGGCATACTGATCTGTTTTCAGATTAGCAGTATAATTCTTTTCTGTTTTATAGCCCAATCCATTTTTTGTAAACTGTACCGGAGGCGAATTAGAAAATGCGATCAGCGTTTCTACCCCATAATCATGTGCCTTTTTGAGGAAAAACTGATATCCAGATTGTTTGTTCCAGTCGTAAGTTCCATCAGGCTTTAAAAAACTTTCCGTCCGTTTTCTGAAATCCTTTATACCACTGCTCTCCCCCTGTTCGCTGGTACCAGCTCCAATGTTAAACCGCCAGGATGAGAGGCCTATTCCTTCCGGATTTCCATTTTTATCCAGCTTTTTGCTAAACAATAGTGACGCAATTTTCTCCTTTTTCTCAGCAGGCCAGAATTTACCTATCCCTTCAGAGAACCAGCAGCCCGAAGCCCCAATATTATTGATGGTCTGCGCCGACCGGCTGAAGTCTATCCTTACATGTATGACGGTATCCGCAGGCTGATCTGCTTTTACCAATATAGCTGCTGAGCACAGCAGTACAATCAATCCTGTTAGTTTTTTGTAGCAAATCTTCATGTTCTTTTTAAAATGATATTATACTGCAGTGGCTAAGTATCAGTAAAGCTTTCGTCGGCAAGTGCTGCAAGCGACGATTAAAATCAGCTGAGCACAATGATTGTAATTATACTTATATTTTTTTCAGCAAAAAAGCTGGAAATTAGCTAACTGTAACCTTCAATTAGGATCTAAAGAACCGCCTGAGGAGCATCTTAAACAATTGTCTTTTTTAGCAACAAAATTTTAATACTTTCACCGTGTTATTGTAATAAAACGACTACCTGCTCAATTTGCCTGATGATATCAAAAAGTCGGTATTTTTTTTAATTTCAATCTCCTTATACTAGAATGTCACATGGCGATAAGGCTTAACCTCTATCAAATTGCAGTTGCAATTGTTTTTTTATTCATTTTTCAACCTGCAGATTTGCAGGCACAGTCAGATGGCCCCGTACGCTGGACCAAAGATGGCAATCACTTTTACCAGATCGCTGAAGGTGCTATCGTGGAGATTGACGCGCAAAATCCAGCCAGTAAAACAGTGATCATCAGTAAAGAAATGCTTACTCCATCAGGAAAAGAACCTTTGGTGATCAAGCATTTTTCATTTTCAGGCGATGGCCATAAAGTATTGATCATGACGAACACCAAAAAAGTATGGCGTTATGAAACCCGCGGCGATTATTGGATATACGATATGGCTGCTAAAACTTTAAACCAGGTAGGAAAAGATCAGCCGGCTTCGTCATTGATGTTTGCCAAATTCTCCCCCGACGGCGAGAAAGTAGCTTTTGTAAGTGAACACAATATTTATGTAGAAATCATATCCACCGCAGCAGTTAAACCGCTAACTACTGATGGCACTAAAAAACTGATCAACGGTACTTTCGACTGGGCATATGAAGAAGAATTTTTCTGCCGTGATGGTTTTAGATGGAGTCCGGATAGCAAGCATATCGCTTATTGGCAGATTGATGCCAGTAAAACCAAAAACTACCTGATGATCAACAATACGGATTCCATTTATCCATTTGTAACACCTGTTGAATATCCTGTTGCCGGTGAACCTCCATCTCCATATAAAATTGGCGTGGTGAGTGTTTCAGGAGGAGCTACCCAGTGGATGGATATTCCAACTGATCCTGTTTTACATTCTTACGTTCCACGAATGGAATGGGCCGCCAATAATACTGAATTGATCATACAGCATTTAAACCGTCAGCAAAATCAAAGCAGGCTGATGCGCTGTACGGTTTCAAACGGAAAATCAACTACCATTTATATGGAAAGTGATCCGGCCTGGATCGATATTTTACCCTTGTGGGATGATGATTATAGCAATGGAGGATGGGATTGGCTCAACAACGGATCTGAATTTCTCTGGGCGAGTGAAAAAGACGGCTGGCGTCATCTATATCGGATCAGCCGCGATGGAAAAAAAGAAAAGCTGATCACTTCAGGAACATACGATGTGATGAACATCAGGGCTATTGATGAAAAATCAGGTTATATCTATTTCCTGGCTTCACCAGTAAATGCCACTCAAAAATACCTATACCGCACTAAATTAGATGGCAGCGGTAAAGCGGAACGTCTTTCTCCGGCAAATGAAAGCGGTACACATGAATATGATGTTTCTCCAAATGGCAAACTGGCACTGCATGCTTTCTCTAATTATTATACGGAGCCGGTTTCGGAAGTGGTTTCCCTGCCCGACCATAAAGCGTTGAATGGTGCCGAAAATGTAAATAATGCTTTGGCTAAAGCAGATCCATCTAAATCTAACGTTGAATTTTTCAAAGTAAAAACCCAGGATGGTGTTGAAATGGATGGCTGGATGCAAAAGCCAGATCATTTTGATCCATCCAAAAAATATCCTGTTGTTTTTTATGTCTACGGAGAGCCCTGGGGACAGGAAGTAAGGGATGAATATGGGGTTAACTACAATTATTTATACCAGGGAGATATGGCCAAAGATGGTTATATCTATGTTTCTATAGATAACCGGGGCACTCCTGTGCCTAAAGGCCGCGAATGGCGAAAAGCTATTTATCGCAATATTGGCTTATTAAACATTCGCGACCAGGCTATGGCTGCAAAAGAGGTTTTAAAACGCCCTTACATCGATACCAGCAGGGTAGCTGTTTGGGGCTGGAGTGGCGGGGGCTCTTCTACCCTCAACCTGATGTTTCAATATCCAGAAATCTATAAAACCGGAATAGCCATAGCAGCGGTAGGCAACCAGCTTTCTTATGATAATATTTATCAGGAACGTTATATGGGAGTACCCATCAGCGAAGAAAGCCGTTCCTATTTTATCAAAGGTTCTCCTGTTACTTACGCTAAAAATTTACGCGGTAACCTGTTATATATTCATGGTACAGGGGATGATAATGTACATTATCAAAACGCCGAACTCCTGATCAATGAGCTGATCAGGTACAATAAGCAATTCCAGATGATGTCTTATCCCAACCGTACCCATGCCATCTCAGAAGGAGAAGGTACAAGTTTACACTTGGCTACTTTGTTTACCAATTATTTAAAAGAACACTGCCCTCCGGGAGCCAGATAATATTAATTAATAACAATGGAATATTCAAAAAAGTATACTGTAAAATTTGCCTGATACCATTACAGATAAAATAATTGATGCCCCGATACTGGATGTAGAGGTTTAATTCGAAAAAAAATCAAATTCTGATGAACATGAAAAGCGATAGTCTTAAAGTAGTGATGTTATGCAGTCTATGCCTGCTTTATTTATTTAAGACTCCCGCTTTTGCGCTGACCGACAGTATTCCTCGAAAGGCCGCAGGAGAAAAGGTAGTTTACCTGAAGCTGAAACTTAGCTCCATGGCTGCTGTAACAGTTTCTAAAGCTCCATTAAAGTACAACAAACACCTGGCCCTGAGTTTTACACTGGACGACGGTTACCGGTCGGCCTTTTTAACTGCCTATCCGCTGTTACATGGCGGCCGCATTAGCCCTCCATTTCCTGATGAATGGAAAAATGATGAAGGCGGAGACGGAAGTTATTCTGCCGGGCTGTTTTTCTCGGATGGCTGTGCCCATGCAATACCTTTTCGCCTGGGCATTGCCATCAATGCTGCTGGTATTGGGGAGTTGCCAGTAAATAGGGGGCATTTATCCTGGCCGGAAGTACATACACTCTATCAGTCCGGATGGGATATCCTTAACCACGGTTATCATCATGCCACCAAACATGGGACAGATTATGAGAATGAAGTGCTGCAAAACGTTTCCCTGGTTAAAAACAAGCTGGGGTTTACAATGACACAGTTTATTGTACCAGGTGGGGAAGGTGATAAAGATTATCAAAAAGCATATGAACAGGCAGCACTCAAAAACGGATCTTTTTCCGTTGCTTCTGTTAATGGGGCCGAACCGCTCATTCCGGTTAAAGATACCGTTAACCTAACCTCCCTGATTTACAAACGCGATTTCATGAGCAGCGGAAATATTCCCCTGGCTACAGCCAAACAACGCTTAAGCCTGTTAGATTCGCTGATGCGGTTAACTGAACCGGCATGGCTTCATGAATTTACCCATGGCGTGGGGAACAGTAACCTTTGGTCACTAAGTGTGGTTTTCCCTGAATTTAAATATTACATGACCACCATTGCCGGGAAGTATGGTCAAAAAGGAACAGATAAGTTATGGATGGCCCCATGGCAGGAGGTTTATGAATATATCTGGCTTAGAGACCGTGTAAAAATAGAAACTACTCAAAAAGGTCAGGAGCTGATCATTAAAATGATTTTACCCGAAATACCAGATACGTTCAGGCATACCGCAATTTCTTTAAACATTCAAACGACATCCTCATTCGACCTGATTTCACAAAGCTCTAACCTTAGTGTTTCTTACCATGGAAAAGGGGATAAAAAGCTGATCAATATTAATTTATAAAACTTATCATTGTATAACTACTCAATGTTGCCTATGTTATTGATGATTATAAATATTATTTTCTGCCTGTCATTTGTGGTTTTTGCCTATTTAAATTTAAACGACATTGATCCCTGGCTTTGGGTGCCGATCTATCTCAGCGCAGCCGTTTGCTGTGGAGAGGCTGTTTTTGGCCATTTTTACCCAATGATATATCTATTCTTGATTGCCTTTTACCTGATCTATGCTATTATCCTCTTTTTTGCAGAAGATGGCGTTCGCGATTGGATCACAAAATATAAGCGGCCGAGTATTGTTGAAAGCATGCAGGCTACCAAACCTTATATTGAGAAAACAAGAGAGTTCTTCGGGTTATTGATTATCACCGGAGCATTGCTGATCAATTATTTCTCCTCCTGATTTCATTTTTCTGACAAAATCTACTGTTAACTAGTTATAACCGCTATTATATTTTATAATTGTGTATGTTTCATTATGATGTAGAAAAGCTAAAAGCTTCCATTGAGGAGATAATCATAGAAAATATTACTGATGAAGCCAGGATATGGCTTCAAATGAAAGTTGCGTCACATCAAACCAGTGTTGATTTCAATGGTACTTTTGCAGCCATCCCAAGACGGACAGGTAAACAGGCAATCATCCTCAATAATGATCAGCAGAAAACCCTCTCCGCATGTAGAAACAACTTCTCTATTGAAAACTGGACTGTAGACAGATTAACCAGAATATGGCTGTTGCTGGAATTAAATAGCACCGATCAGGATCAATACCACCGCAGCATTGAAAGTCTGTTTATGGCTGCAGAGATGAATGAGCTGGTTGCCTTATATTCATCCTTACCTTTACTGGCCTATCCCGAAATTTGGGCACAAAGATGTTCAGAGGGTATAAGAAGTAATATCGGCAATGTTTTAGAGGCCATTATGTATAACAATCCATATCCTTCCGAAAACCTATCACAGCCTGCCTGGAACCAGCTGGTGTTAAAAGCCTTTTTTACCGAAAAACAACTGGATCAAATCATAGGACTTTACGATCGTGCAAACGAGGAATTGGCTTATACTTTAGTCGATTATGCAAAAGAAAGAGAAGCCGCAGGACGTGAAGTAAATCCTGAGTTGTGGCTTCTGGTAGATAAATTTATAGATATACCCAAATAATTTTAAGATATGTGTTGCAGTAATTCAGTGGAAAACAGAAATGAAGAACCGGCCGAGCCTGTGTTTTTTGATATCAGCGCAGTAAAAGGAATGCGGTTTTTTGATCCTCATGTGCACATGACTTCAAGGACCACAGACGATTATCAGGCAATGGCAGATGCTGGCGTGGTGGCGCTGATAGAGCCTGCTTTCTGGCTTGGACAGCCGAGAACCGGCATTGATAGCTTCAGGGATTATTACAGCAGCCTGATAGGCTGGGAAAGGTTCCGTTCTTCTCAATTTGGCATCAAACATTATTGTACCATCGGGTTAAATTCCCGGGAAGCCAATAACGAAGCCCTGGCCGAACAGGTGATGGAAATTCTGCCCTTGTTCGTTTACAAAGAAGGTGTAGTAGGCATTGGGGAGATCGGGTTTGACGACCAGACACCTGCCGAGGAAAAGTATTACCGGCTGCAGCTTGAACTGGCCAAAGAGGCTGGTTTACCCGTACAGATACATACCCCTCACCGGGATAAGAAAAAAGGGACACAGCGTAGTATGGACATTGCTTTAGAGCATGGTCTTGATCCGAAGATGATCATCATCGACCATAATAACGAGGAGACTGTAAAAGAAGTGCTGGATAGAGGCTTCTGGGCAGCTTTTACCATTTATCCTTTTACTAAAATGGGCAATGAACGCATGGTTGATATCGCGAAACAGTATGGTCCGGAGCGCATCATGATTAATTCTGCTGCCGACTGGGGAATCAGCGATCCCCTGGCTGTGCCTAAAACCGCAGCATTAATGAAGGTACGTGGATTAAGCGACCAGGACATTGAACTGATCACTTATCGCAATGCGATCACTGCCTTTGCACAGAGCGGGCAGATTGATGAGGCCGATTTTGCCGCAGTAAAAAATATAGACCAAAGCGTGAAGTTTGAAGGTAATTCTATTCTGCGCGGAGGTCAGCAACCCCGAATTGATAAATCATCCATTATTATTAGCTGATCGCCTTTTGAAAAAAGTATTTATCTATTTACAACTGATGAGGCCAGCCAACATCATTACCGCTGTGGCCGACATCTTAGCCGGAATTGCCATTACCACTGTGTTTAACGGCACTTTTTTGCAGTCATGGTCTTCGATCCTGCTCCTGTGTGTTTCAACGGCCTGTTTATACGGTGGGGGAATAGTTTTTAATGACGTTTTTGATGCTGACCTCGACAAAATAGAACGTCCTGAACGTGCGATACCTTCCGGAGCGATTTCTATAAAAGAAGCCGCTATTTTAGGTACAGTATTGTTAAGCCTCGGTATCATTTTAGCTTTTTTAACGAATGCTAATGCCGGGTTAGTCGCTTTAGCTATTGCTTTTTGTGCGTTGGTATATGATCAGTGGGCCAAACATCATCATTTTTTTGGCCCATTAAATATGGGTTTATGCCGCGGCCTGAATCTTTTGTTAGGGATCAGTATTGTTCCTGCGGCAATAAACAACTGGTATATACTGGCTATCGCTCCTGTTGTTTATATCTTTTCCATTACTATGACCAGTCGCGGAGAGGTGCATGGCGGCAATAAGACTAATTTATACATCGCAGCATTTTTGTATGCCGCAGTGATAGGCTTTATCGCCTATTTCTCTTATACCAACGGCCGCCTACTCTGGTCGCTTGTTTTTTTATTGCCCTTTGCCTGGATGATTTTCAAACCTCTTACTAAAGCAATAGCGGAACCCATTGGTAAAAATATAGGACTGGCGGTTAAAGCCGGGGTTTTATCCTTAATTTTAATGGATGCATCCTGGGCAGCGACTTTCAGTTCTTTATATCCTGCACTGGTTATCTGCTGTTTACTACCCTTATCCATTTGGCTCTCAAAGTTTTTTGCAGTTACTTAATTTTCAACACAACCTACCATTTTTTGTATCCATGGAACATTTGCAACAGTCTTTTACGATAAAATACAGCTATAACGTCTTCTTTACTTCCTCAATGTTTGCGATTGACAATGAGCTATTGAGTGATTTTTTATCGGCCTCACCTATTTCAGCTACGACAAAAAAAATCCTTTTCGTTATTGACCAGGGTGTAATAGATTATCATCCCGCTTTAATAGGCAAGATTAAGGAATATTTTATCAGGTATAATAGGGTACAGTTAGTCCAGCACCTGCTGATTATTCCAGGTGGTGAACTGGTAAAAAATAACACCCGCTATTTTGATGAGGTGCTGGAAGCCGTCGACAAATACGGAATAGACCGCCATTCCTATATCGCTGGCATTGGTGGTGGCGCTCTGCTGGATATGGTTGGTTATGCGGCAACCGTAGCGCACAGAGGCGTAAAACATATCCGGATACCTACTACCGTTCTTTCCCAGAATGATTCTGGCATTGGTGTAAAAAACAGCGTCAATTATTTCAATAAAAAAAACTTCCTGGGCACTTTTTCTACGCCGGATGCTGTTTTTAATGACGCTGCATTTTTAACCACTTTAACAGACCGCGACTGGCGTTCTGGAATTGCAGAAGCTATTAAAGTTGCGCTGATCAAAGATGCCGTATTTTTTGAATGGATAGAAGCGCATGCCCATGATATGGCGAGTCGCAAGCTGGAGATAATGAATTACCTGGTATGGAGGTGTGCACAGTTACACATGGAACATATCGCAGGGGATGACCCTTTTGAAAGAGGCTCTTCACGGCCGCTTGATTTTGGCCACTGGAGTGCACATAAACTGGAATACCTCACCAATTTTAAAGTGAAACATGGCGAAGCAGTAGCCATGGGTATCGCACTGGATACCGTGTATTCAAATCTTTCCGGACGGTTATCTTTTGATGCGCGTGAAAGGGTAATTCACTTGTTACTCCTTTTAGGTTTCGAAATTACACATGACCTTTTGCAGGTTAGCGGTGATAATAGTCCTATCCTGCTAGGCTTGCAGGAGTTCCGTGAACATTTAGGCGGAGAACTGACCATTATGCTGCTAACCGCTATTGGAAGAGGTGAGGAAGTGCATGAAATTAACACAGAAATATTGAAACAGGCTGCAAAAATTTTAAAAGACATACAGAATGATCCACACTAAAATAATGAGCTTATGAATCTGGGCACAGCACATCTAACTTATTGTACAAATATCCATGCAGGAGAAACCTGGCCTGATACTTTTTCAGCTTTGCAGTTTAATTTCCCTGTGATCAAAGCACAACTATCTCCGGATAAACCCATGGGAATTGGTCTGCGCCTTTCCAATATTGGCAGTATCGATCTGCTGAATGATGAGATTTACTTTCAGGAGTTTCAGCAATGGCTAACAGCCCACAACGCTTATGTATTTACTATGAACGGATTCCCTTACGGCAATTTTCATCATGCCCATGTTAAGGACCAGGTTCATGCACCAGACTGGACTACAAACGACCGGTTAACATATACGTTACGCCTGTTTGATATACTGGCTAAATTGCTGCCTGAAGGAATGGAAGGGGGAATTTCTACCTCTCCCTTAAGTTATAAACCCTGGCATACGGCAAGCGATGAAAGAAAAAAAGTAAAGGAGATGGCTACAGCAAATATTTTAAAAGTAGCCGCAGCGCTCTATCGTATGTTTGAATCGACCGGTGTTATCCTGCATCTGGATATTGAACCTGAACCAGATGGCTTTTTAGAATCCGGAGAAGGGTTTATCAACTGGTTTGAAAATGACTTACTGGCTATTGGGGTTCCAGTTCTTTCGGAGCAGTTAAATTTAACTGCTGAAGAAACAACTACAGCCATTAAACAGCATATACGTCTGTGTTACGATGTGTGTCATTTTGCGATTGGCTATGAGCCACATGCTGAAGTTATTGATCAGTTAGCAGAGAAAGGTATAAAAGTGGGCAAGATACAGATCAGTGCAGCTTTAAAAGCCGCTTTACCATCGTCTCCCGATGACAGGGAACCTATTGTACATGCACTTTCAAAGTTTACAGAAGCTACTTATTTACATCAGGTGATTGCTAAAACCAACAGCGGAAGCCTGATCAGATATCCCGACCTGCCGGAAGCGCTGGCAGATAACCGCAATCCGGGGGTAATTGAATGGCGCGCACATTTCCACGTTCCCATTTTTGCTGAAGATATGGGCCTGGTAAAATCTACCCAGGCAGATATTGTCGAAGTACTGAACAAGTTCAAAGAAAATCCTTTTACACAGCATCTGGAGGTAGAAACCTACACCTGGGAAGTTTTACCGGAAGACTTGAAAGTTCCATTAACGCAATCTATTACCAGGGAACTGGATTGGGTAATCAAAAGATTAGTATAACATGAATAAAACGGTTGTAATAGATGTGGTGGGCTTATCTTCATCAGTCATTGGACAGTACACCCCATTCCTTCAGCAATATTGCAGTGAAAGACACCTTAATTTTATACAGCCAGCTTTGCCGGCACTAACGACATCAATGCAATCAGCTTATCTCACAGGAAAATTCCCCTCAGAGACAGGCATAGTTGGTAACGGATGGTATGACCGGGTAGATTGCGAGGTCAAATTCTGGAAACAGTCTAATAAGTTAGTGGAAGGGGAAAAGATCTGGGATAAAGCAAAAAGAGAAGATCCGTCTTTTACCAGTGCGATGTTGTTTTGGTGGTACAATATGTATTCTACCGCAGATTATTCTATTACACCGCGTCCTAATTACCTTGCTGACGGCCGTAAGCTGCCCGATTGTTATTCGCACCCTGCTGATTTAAGAGACCAATTACAGGATAAACTCGGGCGATTCCCTTTGTTTCAGTTCTGGGGTCCCGGAGCAAATATCAAATCCACACAGTGGATCGCTGATGCGGCAAAGATGACGGACGATCTCCATGACCCAACGCTCTCGCTGATCTATCTTCCTCACCTTGATTATTGCCTCCAAAAGTTTGGGCCAGATCTTCCTCTTATTGCCAAAGAACTTCTGGAGATTGACAGGGTGGTGGAGCAGCTGGTTAATTTTTACCAGCAGAAAGGCGCACGTGTTATCCTGCTTTCAGAATATGGCATAACTCCCGTTAATAACCCAATCCATTTAAACCGCTTGTTCAGACAGCACGGTTTGTTACAAATCCGGATGGAAAGAGGGCTTGAGTTGCTTGATCCGGGTGCATCCAAAGCTTTTGTTGTAGCAGATCATCAGATCGCCCACGTGTATATCAATGATAAAAGTGTAACGGAACAGGTAAAAGCACTTCTGAAATCAGTGTCGTCAGTTGAACTGGTGCTAGACAGGGAGGAACAGGTTAAACATAACATCAACCATGAAAGAGCAGGAGACCTGGTTTTAATGGCTGATGAGAAAAGCTGGTTTACTTATTATTTCTGGCTGGACGATGCTTTGGCACCTGATTATGCCCGTGTGGTAGATATCCATAAAAAACCAGGTTATGATCCCGTTGAGATGTTCATGACCTCAAAGGCAAGAGCCGCTTATAAATTATTAAGAAAGAAAGCTGGATTGAGGTATGTGATGGATGTGATTCCGCTTGATGCTACTTTAATCAAAGGTTCACATGGAAGGATAGGTTTTTCAAAAGAGTATCAACCGGTTATCATCACAGATCATCAAATTGACCATCCACTCATTGCTACTGATGTATTTGATATCATCTGGCAGCATTTAACCTCCTAAATACATGTCAACATTTTTAATTGTTTTAAAAATCAGGAGGATTGTTTGAACCATACTCTTAAAAATCAACATCATTCCATTAACTTATAACGTCCTGACAGATGGGTTTGCTGAAGAAGTATTAAAAATCACGACCAATAGAATTGACCAGGCAGATCACATCAAATTATATTGCGGGGAGCAAACCGTCTTCTACCGATATCGGCGGGATGAAAAAGCAGATTTAACCCTGAGAAAACCCAGTGAAAACGCACTCAGAATGCAAACACCGAGTGTGTTTTCACTGGGTTTTCTATTGTCCGTCTCCACGCGGAGAAAGGATCTGCATCATTGGCTATCCGGAATTTGAATTAAGATTATTTACTTCTATAAAACCTAGTCTCATGCATTCGATAATCAAGCGGCTCTTATTATACCTGTTTATTGCTTTATAAATACAGAAGATTATGATCAATATTTCTGTTGTTGGTATCAACCTCCGGGATATTGGATTCGTAAACAATTATCATTTTATGCCTACCCAATCGTCGGCAAACGATCCAAGTAATATAACGCTATCAAATTATTCTGAGAGAATGCGATAAAGTTCCAGGTTTAAATAGTAGCTATTTCCTTGTATTATTCTTTTTTCCAAAACTCCCATTTCTGATAATTTGTCCAGATATTTTCGGGCCGTGTTTTCTGCAAATAACTTTCGGTCAGTAAGATGCTTTACTTTAGTATATGGTTGACTGAACAATGCATCTACGAGACTTTCCGGTCTGCTAATTTCATTGTCATCCTTAATTGCTTCAAGAATTGCGTCTTTAGCAGATATAATATCATTTATCTTATAATAAGTAATATTAGCTGTTACCTCTAATGCCTTTAGCATATACAGTAGCCATTTCTTCCAACTCCCTCTTTGGGTTATACCGGATAAACCTCCATAATATTCTTCCTTATTGTCAATAATATAGCGACTTAGAAATAATATGGGATAATCCAACAGCCCTTTTTTAGTTAAGTAATGAATATTAAAGATCCGTCCGGTTCTTCCATTCCCATCCCGGAAAGGATGTATGGCCTCAAACTGAAAATGTCCTATTGCCATTTTTAAAAGAGGATCTAAGGGATATTTTTTATCATCGTTTAAAAATTCCAGCAGGTTTTGAAGCTTTGCCTCAATAATTCCTTTACCTCTGGGCGGCGTAAAAAAAACAGTTCCCGCGTTAGGCCCACTACCCCCTTCTTTGATGTAGACCTGTGCAATTGGATTTCTTATTCCGTCACTGAATTGACTTACAATTCTATACATTTTTACAAAGTAGTTCTCGTCGAAATCATTCTGTTTGAGATGATCATAACCTATCCACAAGGCCTTTCTATAATTTAGGATTTCCTTTGTAGGTCCCTGTGGTTCTTTAGCGAGATTTTCACTATAAGCTTTATATAACTCGTCATCGGTTGTAAAAATATTCTCCACAGCACTTGATGCTTTCGCCTCCTGTAAGCTTATTGAATTGATTAGCATAGCCTGATTTGGGATCGCTATACTTCGTCCCTGTAATCTCGCTAAAGCCGCTTTAGAGTCACCTAGCTGACGATAAATATCTAAATCTTCATATAATTTCTTATCGATTGGCAATTCAGGAAGATCATTCCAGGGTTTACTTCTATCGGGATTTATTATATAAGGCATATACAAATATACTAAAAAGCTGGCCTTAAAAAATCTACTTTTTAAGGCCAGTTTCGTTTTTGACCTTAAAATAAGGTCGGAAGTATAGTCTAACCTTAAATTTAAACATATTTTAAGGTTAGCTCACATTTTCACCTTAAAATTTATTCAAAATGCCTAAAGAATTAAGCCCCTTGTATTTGGGCCAATTAGTCCATAATTAAGTAGGAATTTATTCCTGTTTACCATTACAGTATCCTAAGTTAATCGATTATCATGATGTTTTACAATTTCCTAAATAAATCCCGGCTTACTGTAAAGGAAAAAACACAATAAATTCAGGTTAGTAATAGTAAAGGGCATGTGAATCTTCCTGGGCTTATTATTGGACTAGCTGCCGTATTTTACGGATTTCAAGAGCTTTATTTAAAATTATTTACTCACCAGGGAGTGTTCAGCAAAGGCGTTATATTGTTATTAATTGGACCTTCATTTCTATTATTTACATATTTTCAATATACAATAGAAAGACATCAGTATGAAAAGAACGCAGGCTTTCGAGCCTATAAATTTGAAAACGGCTATTTTGTAAAATATCTTTTTTGGGTGATTATTTAACGAAATTGGTATAAAGCAACTAAAGAATAATTGGATGCAAATCGTAACAGACACTATTTTACTGGAGATGCTAAAAAAGGAGGAAGATATTTCCTTCAAAATGCTTTATAATTTAAGTTTTGATTCCGTTTCAAACTTCATCAGGCTGAACTCAGGAACCAAAGAAGATGCTGAAGATGTTTTTCAGGAAACAATAGTGATCTTGCTTGAAAAGTTACGGACCACGGAATTTAAACTAAGCGCCGGCTTGAAAACCTATTTGTTCGCTATTGCTAAAAATATTTGGTTCAAGCGTTTACGGGAAAGAAAAATTAGCCTGGTGCATAGCGTTGTGGAGCAGGAAATGATTGTGGAAAGTTTTGAAACTGAGATTTATCCCGAGCAAACCAATGAACAAAAAATGGAAGTTTACCTGCAAAATATTACCACCCACTGCAGGTGGATTATTCGGTCCCTTTTCTACCTGCAGTTCCCTATCGAGTCGCTGATGGAAACGATGGGCTGGAAAAATAAGCACACTGCCAATAATCAAAAGTACAAATGTGTTCAGATGATTCGTAAAGAAATGCTAAAGCAGGAAAAGGCGTAATTGTATGCCAACGGATGTGAAAAGCCGTTGCTAAATGTACCATATATCTTGTTCATTAATTTTTTATTCGACGGGTGATTTTGTTGTGATTTTGATATTAATGTATGAAAGCTTTACTAAAAGTCTTTCTGTCTATTATTTCAATTTAAATAAAAAATCATGAGTATTCAACTTTCACAAGTAGCCCCATTATTTAATATTCCGGATGTGGATGGCAAGATCGTTAGCCTGGATCGATATAAAGGTCAAAAAGTATTGTTGACTTTTTACCGTAACGTCGGTTGCCCGATATGCAATTTGCGATTTCATGAGCTGGAAAAACAGTCCGCTTTTTTCAGGTCGAAAAAATTGGCGCTCATTTCTATTTATGAGAGTACAAGTGAGAATATGAGAAAATTTCTTGAAGGGGAAAGTTATTATTCAGTAATGATACCAAATCCCGACCTCAGCCTTTATAACAGGTATCAGGTAGAAAAAAGCACAGGCAAGTTTTTTAAAAGCATGCTCCATGGTATAGCCGGAAAAGTTAAAGCCGGGAAAGCACTCTTTAAGGAAAAAATTGCCATAGACGGTAGTTTCAACAGAGTTGGTGCGAGTTTCATTATTGACGAACAGGGAAAGGTTCTGTTATCTTACTACGGCAAATATGTAGGTGATGAACTTCCCCTAAGCGAAATAAAAAAAGTAATATAATGAATAATCTGCTCGGAATAATAAAGGTGATTATTACGCCGTCAATTAAAAGAGAGTCTGAATTCCAGAGGGGCAAGATTGGTTTTTGTCTTGAATAACTTATTGAAAGATTGCGGATGTTCAAACCCCAGTTCATAAGCAATTTCGCTTACTGAAAGATCGGTGGTGGATAATTTTTCTTTGGCTTTCCCGATCAATTTTTCATGAATGTGCTGCTGTGTATTCTTACCTGTCAGATCTTTAAGCAGTCTTCTTAAATAATTAGGTGACAGGTTTAATTTTTCTGATATGAATTGAACAGTTGGAAGCCCTTTCATAATTAAGTTTTCATGCTCAAAATAATCGTTTAGCAGACTTTCTAAGCGCTCCAGAATTTGATGATGCATTATTTTACGGGTGATAAACTGACGTTGATAAAATCTTTCGGAATAATTCAGCAATACTTCCAGTTGGGAAATAATAATGCTTTGACTTAATTTATCAATATTTGATTGGTACTCTTGCTGGATATTCTCTATAATACCTTTTAAGGTCGTTTCTTCTTTTTCTGAAAGGAACAAGGCTTTATGTACCGAATAATCAAAGTATTCGTATTGTTTAATGGTTTTGGCCAACGGTGTGTTCCAAAAACAATCAGGATGAATGAGTAACATCCATCCTGATTGTTTTATTATTTTATTTTTCTCCGGCTCAATTCCGAATACCTGATTGGGTGAAATAAAAAACATTACACCATTGTCAAAATCATAATCCAACTGACCGTATTTCAATTTTGCATTCAAGCCTCTTCTGATAGCAATATAATAAAAATCACATACATAATTTTCCATTCGGGTTTCTGATGAACATTCTACGGAACTGTAATCTATTATGCTTATTAACGGATGCTGAGGTTGTGGAAAACCCTTTAACCTGTGAAACTCGCTAATAGTTTTTACGCTGCGTGTTTGCTTGCCTGCCATATTACAAGATAGTTATTGTTGATCAAATACTTTCGCAAAATCTTTTGCAAAGTCCTTAAATTTTACTTTACCCAAAACCGGCTTATGGCGGTAATAATCTTCAAACACTATACCGCCGCGGTGAGATGCGTACATCTCTGCCAGACCTTTACAGATTTCTGTATTATAACCGGCACCCAACATTCCATTTAGTAATTGTTCATCCGAAATAATAAGCCATTTCAAATCTGGTTTACCAATGGCCTCGCCAATCGTTTTTGCTATCTCATTGGGTGAAATTTCTTCGCTGGCTATATAACGGATTTCTTTTCCGTTAAAGGGCAATTTCATTTCTTCTGCAATGGTAGCGGCAATATCTAATGGTGATACCCATGGTTCTTTCTTGTCACCTCCATAACTTGAAACAAATGCAGATCTTTCTTTGATATGATGAATTGACATGAAAAGATTGGTGTAAAAAGATGCAGGACGCATAAATTTAATAGACACCTCATCAGGAAGTTGCCTTAAAATATGCTCCACATCATGATGAACAACAAGAGAGCCGAATCCTTTTGGCGCATGTGCGCCGAAACTGCTTAAATGTACAATACGCTTTAGCCCCGACCGCTCAATAGCTTCTTTATAATTATAGCCAATTTGCCGCATACCGGCATTAAAGTCAATGGTGTTATCTGATAAACTGCCTATACTTTCCCATGCTTCCATCAAATAAACAATATCCGCTCCTTTAAAAGCTGCTGATAAGAAATCTATATCCTGCATGCTCCCGATCGCCGCCTTTGCACCTAATGCTTCGATAGCTCCCTGCCGATCAGCCTTGCTGCTGATAACGGTTACCAAATGACCTTCCCGTACTAATTCCTGTGTAAGCGGTTTTCCGATGTTACCTATAGAACCTGTTATTACAATTTTCATATCTCTATTTTTTTTAATGCAAATTTCTGCATCCGTTATCAAGTGTAAGTAGCCAAAAAGTGCTTTATTGTAGCTTAAACGTTCCTGTTTATTACCTGAAAAACGTTTCACGTCTATATTTCCGAATTAATATATTGATGTTCTAATTCCAGAACAATTCGACCATATCAATTCTCTGATTATTAATTAAACATTTTTAAAAATGATAACACTAAACGATGCTCTAAATCATATGGAATCGTTTGGTGAAGGCCATCCTGAAAATCGGATTTAGGTTAGTATAATGCAATATTTTTCAATAAAAGCCAGGGAATGTTGTAATTCTTTAGTTTTATTCGAATATTGAATATAACCAAATCTGATTTTCAGTTTAGAATGATCCAGTATGATGAAAATTCTCTTTGCCTTTACATTTTTGCTACTCATCAGCATTTCAACGCCCTCAATTGCTCAATCCGAATTAAAAGCAGGCTTTTCGAACCCACCTGCCTCAGCAAAAGCCGAAACATGGTGGCATTGGCTTGATGGCAATGTTTCAAAAACTGGCATCACTTCAGATCTCGAGGCTATGAAACGTGTCGGAATAGAAAAGGCAGAAATATTTAATGTTTCTTCAGATTATCCACAAGGCCCGTGCCTTTATATGAGCAAAGAATGGTTAGACATGGTTTATTTTGCAGCCATTGAGGCAAAGCGATTAAACATGCACCTGGGCTTTCATAACAGCGCCGGATGGTCGTCAAGCGGCGGCCCGTGGATTAAGCCAGAATTTGCGATGCAAACTGTGGTATATAGCCAGACTCAATTGAAAACCGGAATAAAGTTTGATCACCGGCTGCCACAGCCTTTAACAAAATTCAATTATTACAAAGATATCGCTGTCCTTGCGTTTCCAACCCCAAAAGGAAACTTTCGGATTCATGATCTGGAGCTTAAATCACTATCAGGTAACCTGTTCAAAACAAATGTCGAGCCCGAGAAAAGACATGTTCCGGATTCGGCTTCAATTGCAAGATCAACAATTATTGACCTGACGTCAAAACTTTCTGCCAATGGAGAATTAAACTGGAACCCGCCAGCCGGAGAATGGACGATACTAAGAATAGGCCATACGCCAAATGGAACAGAAAATCATCCCGCAGTAGCAGGTGGAAAAGGATTAGAATGTGATAAAATGAGCAGCACAGCACTTGACGCTTATTGGGCAGGCGGAGTTAAACCAATACTGGACAAACTTGGCCCCCTTGCAGGTCTCGTAGTGACGGATTGTTTAGTTGATAGTTATGAAGTAGGCTGCAATAATTGGACGTCCGCTTTTCGGGAAGAGTTTAAAAAAAGACGCGGGTACGATTGCTTAACCGATTTACCAACGTTAGCAGGGTATTATGTGGAAAGCAACGATGCTACCGAACGGTTTCTCTGGGATTTTAGAAAAACAATAGGGGATCTTATTGCTGATAAATATTATGGACACTTTAGTGAGTTATGCCACGCAAACAAATTGAATTTTTGCGTAGAACCGTATGGAGGGCCATTTGACTCGCATGCATCAGGCTCGCGGGCCGATGTGGTAATGGGTGAATTCTGGCTGACTAAACAGTTGTTTTTAGAATCTCCACGGATGGCAGCATCTATAGCACATATCTATGGAATTCCAGTTGCGGGGGCAGAATCATTTACGGGCTTCGGCGGCTGGACCAATTTCCCCGCTACAATGAAACCTGTAGGAGATAAAGTATGGGCCGAAGGTATTAACCGCTTTATTTTTCACTCTTATGTACATCAGCCCTGGAACTATGCGCCTGGTTTAACAATGGGCGGTTATGGCATTGAATTAAACCGGATGAATACCTGGTGGGAACAAAGTAAGCCCTACTTCGCTTATGTAGCACGTTCACAATTTTTATTACAGCAAGGGCATAGTGTGGCAGACGTCCTTGTGTTTACCGGAGAGTCTGAGCCAAATAATGGAATTATCAGAACAGACATAAAAAACACTGGTTATGATTATGATCAGATTGGTGCAGATGCATTTTATTCACTGAAGGTGATAAATGGCCAATTATTTACACCACATAGCGGGCCATACAAGATGCTCGTTTTGCCGGATACAAAGTGGGCCACCCCCGAATTATTGCTTAAAGTGAAATCACTTGTTGATGCGGGCGCCATGGTGGCGGGTTCCCAGCCGGAGAAATCTCCGAGCCTATTGGGTTATCCGCAATGTGACAGTCAGGTATCAAAACTCGCATCAGAGCTGTGGACGGAGAAAATTAAATCTAAAACATCGGCTGCCGATATCGCTCATTTTTTGTCGGATGCACATGTTCCGCCTGATTTCGGGGCGAGTGGAACGGGTAGCGACCTGATCTTCATTCACCGCATTTACGACAACAAGGATATTTACTTTGTGGCAAACCCACAAAATTTCGCCAGGACTGAATCTTGCCGGTTCAGAATATCCGGCAAAGTCCCTGAGCTTTGGGATCCCGAAACCGGTTTGATTACCGATATTCCTGTTTGGAAGCAATTGCCCGGCAATATTATTGAAATACCTGTTTCCTTTTCATCCCATGAATCTGTCTTTGTTGTTTTCAATAAATCCGCTGACTTGAATACCCATTTCACCCAAGTCAGCTATAAAATTGAATCCCAAAAGGCGAAACCTTTACCCGGACTTCGAATTGTTAAAGCAGAATATGGAAAATTCCTTCCCGAAGGTATAGTTGACGTTACCCCAGTAGTAAACAATAAGATTTCGAAAAACGGATTACATTTTTCTGCCGGAAATTGGCTGTCGGCCTCTGATCCGGCTCCCGGCTCGTTAAAGGAATTGAGACTATTATACTACATTAACGGTCAGACTCACACCGCAACATTGCTGGAAAATGAAGAGTCAAATTTAAGCGAGGATACCACCGGTTTTAAGCTTGTTCGTGCTCTATATGGAAAATTTGGTTCGGATTTTAATGAAATACCGGTTGACAATCCGGTTTATAATGTTAAAGACAAAATTAAGGAATTGGTGAAATCAGGAAGATATACCTTTATCGTAACAGATAGCTTATTTAATGAAACATCGAATGTTAAAGATAAAGAAAATGAACTGCACCTGACTTACGAGACTGATAATGAATCTTTTGACCTGGAAGCTGGAAATGGTCATAAGGTAATTCTGGAAGAACAACAGCCTAAACCAAAACTATCATATGCGAATAATACCATAACGTTACTAACCCCATCACCAGTAAAATTTACTTACCTCACAAATCTGGGTGAAAGAAAATCTGTTGCTGTACAAAAGGTATCAGGCCCGATAAACATCACCGGGCCGTGGAATGTGACTTTTTCACGCATTAGGGAGCAACGCATTGATACTACCTTTAAACGGTTAACGTCTTGGTCGTTATGCTCTTCTGGATATATTCGGTATTTTTCCGGTACGGCGACTTATAAAAAGGATATAGTTCTCCAAAAAGATCTGCTTAGGCCAGACAATTTAGTGGAGCTTGATCTTGGCAGTGTAAGAGAAATGGCTCAAGTATTTTTAAATGGAAAGGATCTGGGGATTTTATGGAAAGCACCGTTCACCATGGAAATAGGCAAATACCTGCATGCGGGGACTAACCATTTGGAGATCAAAGTGACAAACTTATGGAAGAACCGCCTTATCGGAGATGAACGCTTTCCTGATGATCAACGCACAAATAACGAAAACAAATGGCCAGACTGGATTTTGGATTCAACAATTCATCGTAATTCGAAAAGAATGGCGTTTACTTCACATAAATATTATAACAAAGATTCTGAATTACAATTATCCGGGCTACTGGGACCGGTCGTGTTAAGATCTTATAAACGTATAAAAATTACAAATACAAGATGAGAACAAAAAACAAACAGTTTTTTCTAGGGCTTTTTGCCACAAGTGTTGTATTAATTACAGGAATAATTCCAATATATGCACAGCAACCTGTAAACCATTACGATGTTGCAGCTTACGTGTGGCCTGCTTATCAGCCTGATCCGAGATTTAAAGACATCGGCGTATTTAAGGACGGAAAAGGAGAATGGGAAAGTATATACAGTGCCAAGCCGAAATTTGCAGGCGATAAGCAACCGGAAGTACCGCTATGGGGTTACGTTAATGAGGCCGACCCAAAAGTGATGGAAAAAAAGATTGACGCGGCTGTATCCCATGGCGTAAACGTGTTTATTTACGACTGGTATTGGTATGATGGAAAACCATTTTTAGAAAACGGGATAGACAAGGGGTTTTTAGGTGCGAAAAACAGGAATAAAATGAAATTTTATTTAATGTGGGCCAATCATGATCATTCCAGTTACCTGGATAATACAACTGACGACAAAAGTAAAATATATTGGCATGGCGGGATTGACAGACCTACCTTTAACATAATGATAGCGCATATCATTAAAGATTATTTCAGCCAGCCAAACTATTATAAAATCAATGGGGAGCCGGTTATCAGTATTTATGAACTGGCAACATTCATTAACGGGATGGGCGGCATACAACCAGCTAAAGACGCGCTGGCGTATTTTACACAAAAAACAAAAGAAGCAGGTTTCCCTGGTTTGCATTTACAAGGTGTTTTATGGGGGGCAATACCCAAAGGCATTTCGGCAGTGCCGGGTGATTCAAGTGTCACACAAAATAATACAGTGTTAGAGCTGGGCTTTAAAAGTCTCACAAATTATCAATGGTGCCATTACGTGCCACTTGACAGATATGATAGATGGGGCACTAAAGCAATAGAAGGCTGGGCTAAGTTTAGCAAAGAGTTTACCGTACCGTTTTTCCCGCATGTATCCATAAGCTGGAATAATAACCCGCGCTTTCCGAAAGCTTTACAAGGTATGGTTACTGATGCTAACCCTGCAGATTTTAAACGCTTCTTATTACAGGCTAAAGAGTATGTAGACAGCCATCCAAATCAGCCAAAGTTAATAACTATTAATGCCTGGAATGAATGGGCGGAGGGTAGTTATCTTGAACCGGATAAGGAACATGGTTATGGTTATCTTGACGCAGTGAAGGAAGTGTTTGGAAGTGGCAAATCCAAATAATTTTTAAAAATGTACTTTATATTGACTTGGGTTCATGCCCGTATGCCGCTTAAAAAATTTACTAAAAAAAAACTGGTCGCTAAAATTAAGGTACTCAGCTACTTTTGCAACGGATTGCCCCATGTCTTCTAACAAAATCTTGGCTTCGGTAATTACCAACTCATCAATCAATTCGCTACAGGTTTTATTGGTAATTTCCTTTAACGTTTTGCTTAAGTGTTTAGGTGTAATAAACAAAGTGTCTGCATAAAACTGAACCCCTCTTTCTTCCCTGAAATGAGAATAAACCAATTTCACGAAAGATATTACAATATTTTCCTTACGGCTAAGTTTTGCAGATTCACCTGGCCGGTGCTTTCTTAGAATGCCTGCCCGCTCAACATCAGACCTATTGTAAAATGGCTCGACCGAACATATTTGCAAATGTAGTTGGCGGTTTAACACAGCCTATTTTTAACAATGGGCTTAACAAGCAACGGTTGCGGGTAGCTAAAGCTCAATATGAACAATATGTGCTCACCTTTCAGCAAACAGTTTTAGGTGCCGGTCAAGAGGTTTCAAACGCACTCTACAACTATCAATCTGCAAAGAATAAAATTATTACCCGTAACCAGCAACTGGATGCATGGAAAAGGGCTGTTGATTATAACAGGCTGCTTCTAAGAGGCGGATATGTTACTTATACTGACGTGCTCACTTCCGAACAAGGCTATCTCTCCGCTCAGTTGAGCGGCATTGGTGATAAATTACAGCAATTAACATCTATAGTAACCCTCTATCAGAGCCTGGGCGGTGGATGGAAATAAAACAGATGATGTAAGTAATCGCCATCGAGGTGCAATTGGTAGTTATTACCGGAATTTATTTCGCACAGTAATTACACGTGAGTAAGCTAAATATTACATCTCTTTTATAATTATCATGGCCTTTTTCAATCCATCAGCGGTAGCGGTAAAAATAACATTGCCGGGTTTTTCTTTAGATTGTATAATAGCCAATGCCAAACCGTTAAACGCCTTACGATAATTAGCTTTAAAAGGGTCATGGCTAACCGGGTCACCGTTATCAACACTAGCTATGGCTGCGTTTCCGCTAATTTTGAAGTTTACCAGGTTATTTGCGTCAGGTACAAGGTTGCCATACTTATCTAAAATTTTCACAGTAATAAACGATAGATCTTTGCCATCGGCATTAATGATACCCCTGTCTGCAAGCAGTTCAATTTTTGCAGGTTTGCCTGCAGTATGTATTTCGCGGGTTAATACTATTTTCCCGTTTTTGCGGGAGACAGCCTTTAACGTACCCGGCTCAAATTTTAAACGCCACATTACATGCAGGTCATCACCGGTTTTCTTTTTTATGCCTACGGACTTTCCATTAACATACAATTCCACTTCATCCGCATTGTTATAGTAACACTTGATATCAGCTGTTTGGCCCGGCCTCCAGCTCCAATGCGGAAAAATGTGTAATACCGGTTTGCTGGTCCACTCGCTTTGATACATGTAATACACATCCTTAGGGAAACCAGCCAAGTCGATAATACCAAAATATGAGCTGCGTGAAGGCCATGAATAAGGTGTTGGCTCGCCCAGGTAATCAAACCCTGTCCAAATGAACATTCCCGAAAGGAAATCATATTTCTTTATTATGTTCCAGGTTCCTTCTTGTGTTGTGCCCCAAAACGGGCGAACATTGTCATAAGCAGATACGGTATTATCTGCATTGAACTTCCAGGGCATATTTTCCTGCGGCCAAACCCTTATACTGTCTGACGGCGTTTCATAATACCCGCGTGTGGCTAATCCCGAAGTTGTTTCGGATGCAATAAATTTTTTGCCGGGATAACGGTCATGAAATGTCGCATAGTCGATAGCATGGTAATTATAACCGATCAGGTCGACAGCACCTGATTTAATGATTTTATTAGAAGTATCCGGCTTATCATTTGCAGAGGTTATAGGTCTTGTTTCATCCAGATTATGTATGATCGCTGCTAGCTCGGGTGCTATACGCAGGGCGCTGCTATCGCATTCTTCCGGTATTTCATTGCCAATGCTCCAGATCATCACGCTTGGATGGTTACGATCACGCAAAACATGGTCATGCATGTCGCGTTTATGCCATTCTTTAAAATAAAGATGGTAGTCATATCGGTTTTTTGCCACTTCCCAGCAATCAAACGCCTCATCCATCACTATAAAACCCATTTTATCGGTAAGTTCCAACAGTTCAGGTGCCGGCGGGTTATGCGAGGTGCGTATGGCGTTGCAACCCATAGCTTTTAACAATTGTAGTTGGCGTTCCAATGCACGGTAGTTGACCGCCGAGCCTAAACTGCCCAGGTCATGGTGATTGCATACGCCTAATATTTTTAAATGCTTGCCATTTAGGGAGAATCCTTTATCCGCATCGAAGTTGAAATAGCGAATCCCAAGTGGGGTAGTATAACTGTCAACTACCAGATTATTGGCAATCACCTGTGTTACCGCTTTATACAAATAAGGATGATCAACCGACCAAAGAACAGGGGTTTTTACAGTCATAGATTGACCGGCATCAATAATAGAATCTTTTAGTTTGTCTTTTGCTACAATAAGCAAGCTATTGGCAACTGCTTTTCCGGCGACATCATAAATAAATGTTTTTAAAGTGACGGCTGATGCGCTGCCACTATTTTTCAAACGGATTTTTAAATTAACTTTTGCCAATTGCCCGTTGACTTCGGGAGTAGTGATGTAAGTCCCCCAATGATCTACAGCTATTTTATTAGTGGTAACCAGCCAAACATTGCGGTAAATACCTGACCCGGAATACCAGCGACAACTACGCTGAAAAGAATTATCAACCTTTACAGCTATGGTATTTTTACCACCGAAATTGAGGTAAGGGGTTAAATCGTATTGGAAGGAGATAAAGCCGTTGGGCCTGAAACCGAGTTGATGCCCATTGATCCATACGGTGCTATTTTGATAAACACCATCAAAATCAATATAGATCAATTTACTTTTTGCCGATACCGGCACAGTAAAGGTTTTACGGTACCAGCCTAAGCCCGCTGGCAAGGCACCACTTTCGGCAGTTGCCGGATTATTCTTGCTGAATGTGCCTTCTATGCTCCAATCATGTGGTAAATTAAGCACACGCCAATTAGCATCGGTAAATCCGGGCTGCTGTGCGCGTGGAATATCTCCCAGATGAAAACGCCAGTCTTTGTCAAAATCAACAACTGTCCTCGCATTTTGGCCAAAGCCATTCAATGTAAATAACAAGGCAATAATAAACAGGCAAAATGATTTGCACACATGGGCCTTTGGAGAAAAAGTTAATAACATTGCAGTGATTTAATGACTAGTGATAGGATCCACCTTAATATTGTCGAACAAATTACGGTTGTATGTACTTGCAATAAATGCCATTCCTATTGAATGTGAAGTGTCTGAAACGGTGGTCAATTTTTTACCATCTATAAGACCAACAATTTGGTTTCCTTTCATTTCCAGGCGAAGATGGTGCCAGGCACCAGGGTCAAACAGCTCAATTTGCCCGGATGTTAGGGTGGTGTGTTGCCAGTTAAGTTGCCACCTGCCATCGCTTGTTAAAATCCAGCGATAGCCAAGCATTCCTTTGGTATATTGCATGCCACCATAACGTCCGCCTATTTCAACATCACCGCCATCAATCAATACATCTCCTTCAATGGCATAATCTTTCCAGTTTATATCACCAAATATTGAAAATGGTTTCAACGCCCAATTGTATTGGCCAAACCACATAATTCCCTGTTTAGGAACGATCTGGGCTAAGCAGATGCCACCTTTTGGTGATTGACAAGTTTCAAAAGTACCTTTCTGATCAGAAATATACCTTGGTGTTTCTCCCGCTGAGTACGATTCAAAATTCTCTTTATAGGGGAATGGAAACGGCTTAGCCTCCGGCGGAGTGCCATGCGAGCCTTTTCTTTGCCCTGTAGTGCTGGTTAATGTATAAATCGCGTCCCCTTCCAGTTCAACTTCCACCGAGCTTTTAGTTAAACGCAATGGCTTTTGTTGAATAAATTGCTCTTTTGCAGTTGACTTCCATAAATAAACCGGCCCTTTCTTTAGCCCTTCACCGATATTGAGTCTTACTTTCTTCTTGTCCCCAGTTACTATAATAACCGACCAATCGCCGGTTTTTGGGTTCTGCAAAGCCACATGGCTGCCACGCCAGGTAGCAGTGTCAAGTTGTCCGCAGGCGCTGTCCATATATACCCATCCTGGTTCAGCAAATTGAGTGGTATGGGCCACGGCCCATATTGAGGGCCAAACCGTATAGTGGCCGCTCCATGGCTGATCGGCTTGCATGGCGCCCGTACTATACTCGGCCATTGCGTCGTACATTCCATCAATAGGGGCCCAAATTTCGTATTTGGTGATACGGTCAAGGGCATATAATTTGTTCATTAACCTCGCAAGGTATAGGCCCCCCGGTCCTCCCCATTCTTTCCCGGAATTACTCCATTCCTCGGTCGCCCACAAAGGCTTGCCCGACTGTTTTGCCTTTTCTGTTGTATTATGACTGTCTTTACGTTTTTGATCGATGTTCCAGGGCCCATGTCCGTCTACATAGTGATAGCCAATTGCGCTAAACACATTCTTGTAATCAGGATTTTTTTCAAGCTCATCAAATATTTGCCAATCACCGTTATCATCAGGGCCAATCAGCTTTACCTTTGAAAAGCCGTGGGCATCTAATGTGGGCCGCAAGGTTTTGGCCACCCAATTTAAATCGGTTCCCATTTCGTTTTGAGACGCAGACACCCAGTCTACCTCCATATGATAGTCTTTTCGGGCAACCTCCAAAAAGGAAACAAACCAGTCTGCAGAAGCTTGAGAAAAACGATCTCCAACCCAATTGGGATACGCCCAGGGAAGGCCATTCAATATGATGTTCGGGTTGCGTTTACGAGCTTCCGACATCAGCCAAAACTCATAACCCCTGGGTTTGGGGTTGGTCAATTCTTCGCGTGTGATAGCATGAGAAGGCTCACTTCCGGCTGTGGAATTCTCGCCACCGCCTATTTCAACTTTAAGGTGCTGAAAACCTGCGCCAAATTTCGGCTTAAATAAATAATCAAGAATTTCGGAACGTTGCTTTTCGGGATAATCGACTGTATTGCGGGTAGATGCGCCCGCACTCACAGCCCCAATCCCCTCAAAAACCCTTCCCTCATCAGTTGCCTTTAATGAAATGGTTGTTTGTGCCTTAAGATCCAACGTAGCAGCGAACATCAGCGCAAAGCAGAAAACTATTTTTTTCATTCGTATAAATTGTTTTTTACGTGGTATAATTTGTTTTCAACAAACAGTCAGGAAAGCTACACCGTTTTTGATGTTGAAGTTATCCTAAACTGGCTTATTCAGTCTCGTTTGTGAGCGTAGCTCATGATCGTTTCATATAAAAAAATAAGATAAAAAGATTGTTAATCGATTTTATTTACCTCAAACTTGGCTAACAAATCAATGTAAAAAAATAGACATTCTTCCGTTAAAGATGGACTTTAATACAGCCATTTTGATATCTAAAATTTAACGGTTACACCTGAATTAACTACATAATCCGCAAAACCTGCATCACCATTTGTATCAATAGCTGTAAAATCTGTCTGCCTTATATCAGAAACGCTTTCTTATTGAGACATCTTGTAGCTTTCTTTGATAACAGCTTCATTTACTGCTTTTACCTGCTCTATCTCCATTTTTTCAACAGCCCGGTCATATGTTAAAACACCGTTTATTTCATGCTCCACATCGGTTGTTTGAGTATAAACAGCCACGCTCAGTCCTTTATATTTCATCAGCTGTTCAACTTCGTCCAGCAGAAATACATATTTCTCAGTTAATCTTGCTTTGGTCGGTTCATAAGCATAAGCATTGTTAGCCACCGGCCACATGTGCCCCCGCACAAATAAACCCACACCTCCAAACTCACCCAATGATGCTGCCCGGTGTTCTTCGGGTTCCGAAGCGCCGTAAGGGCCGATATAAATATGGGTATCCACATAATCGCCATTCTTAGGGTCGCCATAAGCTTCCTGATAGGGCGGATTATTATTAAAACCCGAATTGCCGTTAACCAGTCTTGAGGGGTCATACTGCTTAACCCAATTGGTTATGTTTTTAACATCAAAAGCGCCCCAGTTTTCATTAAAAGGCACCCAGGTAATGATGGATGGCGAGTTATAATGTTCATCTATAACTGCTTTCAATTCTTTTCTAAACTCCTTTCTCGTTTTTAAAGTATCTTCATTTTGGTACCAAATTGCGGGCATATCCTGCCATACTAAAAGGCCAAGCTTATCGGCCCAATAGTAGAAACGTTGCGGTTCAGTTTTCATGTGTTTCC
This sequence comes from Pedobacter sp. L105, assembly GCF_009765875.1. GTDB lineage: Bacteria > Bacteroidota > Bacteroidia > Sphingobacteriales > Sphingobacteriaceae > Pedobacter. The sequence continues at coordinate 327,659 of NZ_LMUP01000004.1, read as the reverse complement.
TAATGAGGTTGAATCCCGCATTTTTCGTAAATTCAATATCAAATTTAAGTGCCTCTTCAGTGGGGGCAGTTAAAACGCCATCCGGCCAATACCCCTGGTCAAGCAGACCAAGCTGCATGATGAACTTTCCATTGATCAGAGGTCTGGTAACACCATTAACTTTGCCTAACTTAATATCACGCATCCCGAAATAGCTTTTAACTTCGTCAGTTATCTCTCCCTGGGCATTTGTTAAGCTGATCTTCAGATCATATAAAAAAGGCTTATCGGGCGACCAAAGTTTTGGATCTTTAATGGGCAGGTAAAAGTAAGTGTCGGTTACTGATTCTGCTTGCGAAACTACTTTACTCCCATCAAGTGCTACTGCAGCAACCTTTCCTCCGCCTTCGGTTTTTACCAGCACTTTTAAACGGCTGTTGGTTAGGTCGGGGAGCAAACGGATGTTATCAATGTGAGTTTTATTTACCGGCTCTAACCATACGGATTGCCATATTCCGGAGCAGAAGGCATAATCGCCCCGCGGGCCACTTTTTCCCGACGGTACCCTGCCATCATTCAAATCCTTTGCGGCAACTACCAATGTGTTTTTGCCGGTTGTTAAAAATGGGGTAATATTAAAACTGAAAGCATCATAATTCCCGGCATGTGCGCCTACTTTATGTCCGTTTACAAATAAGGCAGCATGGTGGGCTACAGCATCAAAATGGATGATTACCTGTTTATTTTTCCAATCGGAAGGTATCTCAAAACTACGCCGATACCACATATTGATCTCTTGTTTACGCTGGATGCCGGAAAGTAAAGATTCGGGACAATAGGGAACCCTTATTTTTTCTGTTTTATCACCAAAAAAAACAGGTTTAGCCGGATCTGATGCATCAGCTGCATCTTTTCCTCCCAGGTAATCCCACTTGCCGTTGAGGCTCAGCCAATCGCTGCGCTGCAACTGTGGCCTTGGGTACTCCGGAAACGGAACAGCAGCGTCCTGGGCCGCTTTTGTCCATCGCGTTGGCAATATAGCTTGTTGGGCAAATGAACTATTAAAGCAATTAATGGAAAAGAAAAAAAAAGATAAAATGAAAATCTGGGCTTTATTCATAAGTATTATAGTTATGCGCTTTTTAAGTATAGTCAACTTAATTTTATATCTCAATGTCTGCCAAGGATTAATGATCAACCGGCTCTACCCGAATGTTGTCGAACAAATTATGATCATAAGTGCTGGCTATAAATGCCATACCTTTAACATGTGAAGTATCTGAAACTGTGGTCAATTTTTTACTGTCTATTAAGCCGGTAATTTGGTTGCCTTTCATTTCCAGGCGAAGATGGTGCCAGGCGTTAGGATCAAACTGATCGATTTGCCCGGAAGTTATCGTGGTGTGTTGCCAGTTGAGTTGCCATCGGCCGTCACTTGTTAAGATCCAACGATAACCGAGCATCCCTTTTTCATAAAGCCTGCCACCATAGCGCCCTCCTATTTCAACATCGCCGCCGTTAATCAATACATCACCTTCAATAGCGTAATCCTGCCAATTAATATCACCAAACACAGAGAATGGCTTTAGTGCCCAATTCATAAAAGCAAACCACATAATTCCCTGTTTTGGTACAATCTGCGTCAGGCAGATACCGCCTTTTGGTGATGGACAAGTTTCAAATGTGCCTTTTTGGTCAGAAAAATAACGGGGCGTGACCCCAGGCGAATAGGATTCAAAATTTTCGGTATATGGAAATGGGAATGGTTTAATTTCCGGAGGCGTACCATAAGAGCCTTTTGTTTGCCCGGTAGTACTTGTTAAGGTATAAATTGCATCTCCTTCCAATTCAACTTCTACCGAGTTCTTATTTAAGCGCAAAGGCTTTTGTTTGATAAACTGCTCTTTTGCAGTCGATTTCCATAAATAAACCGGCCCCTTCTTTAACCCTTCACCAATATTGAGTTTCACTTTTTTCTTATCTCCTGTGACTATAATGACCGACCAATCCCCTGTTTTCGGATTACGCAATGCTACATGGCTACCACGCCAGGTGGCAGTGTCAATCTGTCCGCAGGCACCGTCCATATATACCCATCCCGGTTCAGCGAACTGAGTGGTGTGGGCCAGCGCCCAAATAGCAGGCCAAACCTCGTAGTGACCACTCCAGGGCTGATCAGCCTGCATCGCGCCGGTACTTGGCTCAATAATTTCATCATAAATCCCATCAATGGGGCACCAGATCTCGTATTTTGTGATAAGGTCACGGGTATATAATTTGTTCATTAACCTTGCCAGGTAAAGCGCGCCCTTTCCTCCCCATTCTCTTCCGGAATTACTCCATTCCTCGCTGGCCCACAAAAGTTTCTCTGACTGTTTGGCTTTTTCTGTTGTATGATGGTTGGCTTTCTGATCAATGTTCCAAGGTTCACGTGCATCTACATAGTGATAGCCAATTGCACTGAATACATCCTTATATTCAGGTTTTTTTTCCAGTTCATCGAATATTTGCCAGTCACCATTGTCATCCGGGCCAATCAGCTTTACCTTTGAAAAGCCATGGGCATCTAATGTTGGGCGCAAGGTTTTAGCCACCCAGTTTAAATCGGTTCCCATTTCGTTTTGAGAGGCAGAAAGCCAGTCTATCTCCATATGATAGTTTTTCCGGGCAACCTCCAAAAAAGAAACAAACCAGTCAGCAGATGCCTGGGAAAAACGATCTCCGACCCAATTAGGAAAAGCCCAGGGAAGACCGTTCAGGATGATGTTCGGGTTACGTTTACGGGCCTCAGACATCAGCCAAAACTCATAACCCCGGGGTTTCGGGCTTGCCAATTCTTCACGCGAGATTGCATGAGATGGCTCACTGCCGCAGGTAGAATTTTCGCCACCACCTATCTCTACCTTAAGATGCTGAAGACTTGCCCCAAACTTTGGCTTAAATAAATAATCAAGAATTTCAGAACGTTGTTTTTCAGGGTAATCGACCATATTCCGTGTGGAGGCTCCGGCGCTCACAGCCCCAATCCCCTCAAAAACCCTTCCCTTGTCATTTGCTTTTAAAGAGATGATTGTTTGTGCTTTAAGATTTAACATTGTGGCGCCGATTGCCACAAAGAAGAAAATTATTTTTTTCATGTTGAAAAAATATCTAACATCAGATGATTTATAGTTGATTCTATTAATATCAAATATGGAAAAGAATTTATTATAAAAAATAGACATTGTTCTGTTAAAGATGGACTATATTATTATTAATAGTTAAAACAATGCAACCAAATCATCAGCTGTTATTTTTTGCCCCGGATGAAACTGATCGGATGATACATAAGCCAGCAGACTGGAATATAGCTGCTTGGCCTCTGGTTTGTCTATTATTCTAAGGTCGCTCATACAAATCAACAACTTACCTTTACCCAAAGCAAATTCAAATATCAACCCCAACTTGTGGTTGCGGTTGATATTATCTATTACCTGTACAATTGGACGATAATTTTTATCGGTTTTATCCAGTATGAGCGGATTACTCGAATTAATAATGCTCCACCATTGCCAATCCGTGTGAAAATCAGTAGGGAAGTACTTAAATAAAGCATGGTTGGGATTAGTTAGAATGCCCATTGTACCGGGAGATAACTTTTCCTTATCCCGATTAGCCCCTCCGTTGAACATCTCGTAATTCCAAAAGTCCGGAGTAAATAAGCCGCCGACAGAACGATCGATAATGTCCCTCTTTTGAGGAAAGAGCACTACGTTTGCACCATTTTCAATAGCTTTTATACTGGTTGAATCTAAAGAACTTCTTACCAAAACGCCATTCGGAACAGAAACATCTACTTTTGCAGGATAGACCCACAGACTATAGGTATTTTCATAATTCGTTCCCGGTAACGCAATTCTCAAAGTAAGTTTTTGAGCAGTATGTAAAATAGAAAGGTTAATATCCAAAGCATTAATACTGGCAAGTTCTCCCTGATTAATATCTTTATGTGTTTTTCCCTGCGAAATAATTTGCTCCCGGCCATCAGTAAGCTTCCATTCAACCGCTTGATTTTTTAGTAAAGCGGCGCCATAATTGGAAACTTTGATCATCGCTGTTAAATGCTCGTCATTTTTCCAGCAGTATTTTCTTGTAACCAGTAAAGGCACCACGGCATTGTTGAATTTTCTGAAATCTTCCGGGGTTATCAATCCCTTTGAATCCATAAAAGCGTCCAGTATTCCTATCAAAGCGGTACCCTGACCGGGATAATCCTGAAGATCTAACATCTGGAAGCCACCGAAGCCCTTGGTTCTTAAGGACATTTCAATGTCTGCTTTATAACAAATTACACTTAAAGACCCGGATGCACGTGAAAACTCTTTATCCAATTGACCCATCCCAGTCATATTTAACCGTTTATGAAATATTTCAAGATTGGTTGGTTTTAATACCCCGGTATATTTGCTGATTTCGTCAAAATTGGGATATACCTGATACTGGCCAATTTCGTGCCCAATAACAGGAATAGGAGATTTAGAGATGGCCGTTTCGTAGTTTTCATGAAGCGAAGGATACAACGCATTGACTGCCCCTCCTTTCCTCATGTCGGCGTAAGAAAAAGATCCCCGCACCGGTGTCGTAAATGCAGTATCAGGGTTTTTCCCTACCTGCATCGTTACCGTAAAATCCTCTCCGGGAATGTAGCCTTTTTCACCTATATAGATATTCGAGCCGAAAGCATATAAATGACGGTTATCTTTCGATTTAAAATTGTTCAACCAAACTTTCATCAATTCGGTATCACCGGTCAGCTCGTTACCTGAAGAAAGCATGACAAAACTGGGGTGGTTGCCAAATTCCTTCAAAATGTGGTTGCCTTCTTTCAATAAAAAAGTATTTAAAACAGTGTTCTTTTTATCGACATTTCCCCAAAAGGGCAATTCAACCTGCATATAGATTCCTTCCAGGTCGGCCGCCTCAAATGCTGCTTCGGGAGGCGTCCAGCTATGAAACCGGAAATGATTGATCCCATAGGATTTTGCAATGCGAAATTCCCTGAGCCACCCGGCAAGTTCCATCGGTGGATAGCCGGTTAAAGGAAAAATACAATTGTCTATGTTGCCCCGTAAGAACGTAGTGAGATTATTAATTGAAAATTGGGTACCTTTTGTCTGAAAACTCCGCATACCGAAGCGAGTTGTCCTTTCTTCTGGCGAGGCCACTTTCAGTAATTCAGCCTTTAAGCTATAAACGTTTGGTGTAAACTCACTCCATAACTGCATTTTATTGCCTAAATAATAATCAAAATGAAGTTGGTTAGCACCTGGTTTCAAGGCTATTTTAAATACTTTGCCGGGGAATCTGCCTGCACCTGCAGTGGTAGAAGCAACACTTAATTTCAGTTCACTATTTATTAAACCTGATGTTGAATTATAGAAGCTGATTTGCACCCCTACTTTTTTTTGTTTTATGTTTGGATAGGTTTGCAAATCCTTAACTTGTATTTTATTCAGCGACTGAAGAAAAACTTTACCGATTATACCATTCCAATTGGTCTGTGTGTTATCAGTCCATGCATGAGAAGATTGGATCGCGCCAGGAACAGCCCGGTTGCTGTTATCTATCAAAATATTTATGTTATGCTTTCCTGGTGTAAGCAACATCGGCAATTGATATTGTTGGCTGGTCATTAAGTTATCTGAAGCGCCCACAAATACACCGTCAATCCACACTTTAGATGGTTTCGTCCTTTCCAGATAAAGCAAGGTGCTTCTGCCTTTCCACGACGGAGGTATGATAACTTGCCTTTGATACCATGCCCATCCCTCAAAAAGGTAGGCTGACGATAACCGGTCTGTATTCGTTGTGTTGTGGTTAACAAAGCCTTTTTTGTTTTCATCAAGTGTCCCGGGCAGGAAAACGTGATCATTATAAGCAACAACAGGATGATTGTCTTTGATGCCATGCATGCCGGTATCCAGGGCTAAATCCCATTGACCAGCCAAATTAATTTGGTAGGGTGCTGATGTTTTTTTGTTTTGAGAATAACTTTTAGTAAATAACAAAAAAGAAAACAAGAACACAACGTGTGCTGTAAATATCCGTATAGTCATTGTATACACTATGTTTGATCAAATGAATTCTTATTGATTAACCGACCTCTAAAACTTGTTTGAATTTATGAATGAGGACCAAATAAATTTTAGCTCCAATATGTGAAGAGTTCTCTTTCAAAATTGAAGCTAAAACTGTAGCAGCCATCTCAAAATTCTTAAGTCCTAAATAGCCAAGCGCCCCGATAAACCGGAAATGTAAATTATTCCGTTTTTTTAAATCGTCATCAAATATGAGCAGGTCGGGAAGTGAAACGGCAAAGTAATCCAGCCTAATTTCTTCATCTTGATGAAGGTTTGAATAATCGACCAACTTATTAAAGATCTTATCCGCCTTATCGAGCTGTCCTAACTTTTCCCAGGATAGCCCTTGATAGAGTATCTTATCCGGTTGCTGATCATTATAAAACATTGCCGCACTCGGTTCCGACAGGCCATGGGTAGCCATTTGCCAATATAGCGTTGATTCTTCCTTATTATTTAACCCCTGGTACGCGCAACCCAGCCAATAAAAAATATCATTTTCCTGTGCGCCGTAAAGTTTTCCTTCACCCAGGTTTGCCGGGTAACTTTGGGCCATTTGTAATTTTAATATGGCTTCATCATACCGGTTGTTAAGAATGTCGACCTTAGCCATTTCTATCAGGGAAAAGACATATTGACCAGTTACTTTTCCTTCACCGCCTTCCCATGGGTGAAAGCTTCGGCTATTGAGTAAATTAAAAGCCTTTTCATAATCGCCTAAAAAATTGTGCAAAGCGATTACCTCTAAATAAAGGTCATCTCGCCTTAGAACAACCTCCGGATACTTTTCGAGATGCGAAAGGCGGTACTCCTGAGCGTAATTCAAGCGTTTATATAGTTGATCTAATTCCATTAAAATCCTTCCGTCAGTTGGATCAAGTTCAAAAGCTTTTTTAAATAAGGACAATGCTTTCTCAAAATCTTTTTCCTTATTAAAAGCCGCAATCGCCAGATTTCTTAATACGGTAGGAAAGGAACCATCCAACTCATACGATTTTTCCCAGGCAGATATCGCCTCGCCATATTGCCTTTTGTCATACCAAAGATTCCCTAAATAATAGCCAGCCTTTGCATCTTTTAAATTTTGTTTTTGTGCAAATTGCAATATACTTATATCTTCCAACCTATTTGGAAAACACGTTCCGGGATCTGCACCGGCGGCATGCTCAAGAAAAGAAAAGCTTATATCTGCATCCCCATTTTTAAACCAATAATAGGCTAAATAATAATTGACCATCGGGTCTGAACCATTGCCATCACCCCTATGTTTAAGGAGCGCTATCGCTTCTTCAAATAATCCTAAGGCTGCAAATTCAATGGCATATTCGATCAGATTATGCTGATTCCTTCGGCTGACTAGCAATAACCTGTCGATAATTTCTTTTGCTTTAACATCTTCATTTGTTTCGTAGTAGCAATAGTGTAATTCAAACAGAACACTGATATTAAAATGATCCCTCTTTAGGGCATACAGGGCCATATCTATGGCTTCCGCCAACCTATTCAATTTACGAAGTGTGTGTACTTTTAATAAGTAGCCTTTACCATTTCGTGCGTTTTTATCCAGCGACCAATTGATATGTTCAAGCGCGGGTTCATAGTTTTTATTAATGATGTCAATCTGTGCAATATAAAAATAAGCACTATCCTGCCACGCACCTGACCAGGTTGCTTTAAAAAATGCATCATAAGCCGCGGCCGTTTTCTGCTGATACATTAATGCTACGCCGAGGTTATAAAATGGCTCCGTATCATACGGATTTGGATTTAGGCGTGTAGCTGTTTCGATAGCGGTATGAAAATACTTTTCGCTTTTTTGGAACTGGCCTCTTCTAAGATGAAATCTGCCAAGCGCGTTATTATTTCTTGTATCTCCGGGGGCTCTTCTCAACGCTTCCTCATAGTAAGGAACAGGGCTGTACGTTGCATGGCGATATTGTTCAAGGTGAGTTCCTGTGAGGAAAAGTTCCTCTATACTATCTATTTCATCTGGTAGTAAAGCCGGTTTAGCCGGAGATGGAATTTCGTCCTGACTGTTCAGTTCTTGCTGATAACGGACGATTTCCCTGCCATCCGATTCAGTAACGGTTAATAATAAGCCGGTACTGGTGATGCCAGTGTTATCTATGATTTTGCGATATCCCTTTTCAGGCGAAATACTTAATGTTTCCCTGAGTAGCTCTATGCCCTCATGCACCAATATCACCTCAAGGTTGTTTTTAACCGAGGTCGCGAAGACGTCAATCTGTATGTTTGAGTTGGTTACGTCCAAGCCTATCAGAATATCTTTAGTCGCATTTTTTAGCATGCCTACGTTACGGTAAGGCAAAAAATATTGGGTAAATGTTTTTTCCTCAAATGGCATTATCCAGGAAAAATCCGGTTGATTATCGGTGTAAACACCCGTCATCAATTCAATGTAAGGGCCATCTTCATCTGTCAGGTTCCTGTCCCAGGCTATTCCAAAATCGCCATTCCCCCAGGTCCATTGTTTTTTACCGGGGCTTATATGGTGATCTGCAATGTGAAGCATCCCGGCTTTTTTTTCATGATCATAACCACCAACAAAGTCATAAACCGAATTAACGGCCATATAAGAAGTGGGGACCGGGATGTTTTTATAACGTGATATATCGGTACCGGGCGAATAATCAACTTTATAGTAAGTTCCGGTTGCGATGGGAAAATCAGAAACATCTCTCCTCCCATGGTCAAACACCGCATTCACATCAGGCGGAAATATAGACTGATAATAATCGTTTACGCTAAGTGCAGGGTTAGCCCACCATAAAAATGTTTGCGGAAGACTTGTCCTGTTAAAAAGTTGTGCTTTAATTTCAAGGTAGGCTTTGTCCGGGTAAAGCGTAAAGCCTGCCATACCTTTCGTATGAAACATTTTTTCAACCTCGCTAACCCACACTGTTTTACTGCCGTCCTCATTTTCTTCAACTACATAATCAATAGGATCAAAAGTACTGGGCCTGTGGTGTTGCGGCCAGTTAAACTCAATACCGCCAGATATCCAGGGCCCGCATAAACCAACCAATGCAGGTTTAATTACCTGGTTATAATAAATAAAGTGGCGCGCTGCTATTTTATCATAGGCCATGTGCACTCTTCCGCCCAATTCGGGCAAAATCATAATTTTTAGATATTTATTTTCTAAAAACAGTGCTTTATATTCCTGATCTATTTTTTCGTCGGATATTGTTTCAATAATTGGATTGGGATACACTACACCGCTGCTACCCTGATAAACCCGGTTTTCAAAAAACATCGGATTTTTATCAGCAACCCCCGTTTTATACGTAGGTATCAATATTTGCTCTTGCCAAATATCTACATTCATAATTTGCTTGTTCTTATTAATGTCCTATAAAGTTTTGCTCTAATTGTTCTAAAGTTTGGCCTTTGGTTTCTTGAACTTTTATCTTGATAAATAAAAATCCGAGGAAACAAATACCTGCGTACAGGTAGAATACATTGTAGGTTCCCAATTTTTCTGCTAAGGTTGGGAATGTGAAAACCAAAATAAAATAAGCTATCCAAAGGCTTACTATAGCTAGTGAAGAAGCTTTTCCCCGAATAGAATTAGGAAATATCTCTGAAATCACAACCCAGGTAACCGGTGCAAGCGAAATGGCATACATGCCAATTGCGAGCAACACGAAAATGGAGATTAAGCCAGTTGCCGCATGTTCTTTAAGTAAAAAAGCCAATACAACGTAAATGACGGATAAACTCAACGACCCGATCATTAAGAGCGGCCGCCGGCCTAACCTGTCAACCTGCCACATCGCTAGTAATGTAAAAACGGTATTTACTATACCGATAACAACCGTTTCAAACAACTGCCTGTCCAGGTTGGCGCCTACCGATTCAAAAATGGTTGAGGTGTAATTGAAAATTACGTTAATGCCGCAGAACTGCTGAAAAACAGCCAGCGTGATCCCTACCAATACCGCCGGTCGCACCGCTTTGGCAAAAACAGAATGACTAGTAGAACTGCCTGATAAATTTTTCGTTTTAGCGAAGTCGCTTAATGTAGCATCGACAAAATTCTGCGACCCGATTTTTATTAGAATTTTAGATGCCGCCTCTATTTTTCCGTTATTTATTAACCATCGGGGACTTTCGGGTAAAAACAAAACCCCAAGTAAAAAAAGCGTAGATGGTATTACCCCTAAACCGAACATCCACCGCCAGACATCGGGGCCTTTATCGGCCAGCATATAGTTAACCAAATTGGTTATCAATATTCCTAGAACGATTGTTAATTGGTTGATAGCAACGTTTCTGCCCCTTACGCTTGCCGGCGAAGTTTCGGCTATGTAAAGGGGGCTAAGCATAGAGGCCATACCCACCCCGATCCCCGCAGCAAAGCGCATGATAACAAACTCAGTCAGGTAATTAGAAAATGCCAAGCCTATCGATGAAATGGCAAAAATGGAAGCAGCCATTATTAAACCAGGTTTACGCCCGTATTTATCAGCAAGTTTGCCAGCTATTACACACCCAACTATACATCCTAGCGCCAATGAACCGGTTAAAAACCCCTCCCACCAGGATGACAAATGAAATTGCGCCTTTAAAAATGGCAGTGCTCCTGAGATCACTGCGAAATCAAAACCGAAAAGATAGCCTCCGAGCGCTGAAATAAATGATATCCTGAGTATATACGAATGGTTGAATTTTGGGAGCTGGTTAGTAATATTTGCGGGCATATTGCTATAGAAATTAAACGCAAAATCTCATCTGCGATTTTTTAGGTTCTGTTTTATAAAAATAGAGAATACTGAAAGGGCTGACAATGGATTATTTAAGGCTAAAACTGGACAATATTATTTACGGCTTCGTTCCTGAACTACGCTAATAAAGGGAGGGTATGAAAATGGGCGGGACAATTGAAAGGCTGGATTATCTTAAGCCCCGCATATTAATTGGTTGTCGGTATTCCGAATAGTTCACCAATCAAAGCTGCTACGATCATGTGCCCTTCTTTATTGATATGATTACTTTGCGCCATAAAAGAAGTAAGACTTTTACCTTGCTGTTTAATTTCTTTAAATTTTTTATAGGGGTTTACCACAGGCACCCCAAATTCGCGTCCCAACTCAAGAATTTGCCTGGTGTGTTGTGCTAAAGGTGCATTTTCATCTAAAATATCTTCCGAAATATCAGGAGTTGGGGTCATTAAAACTACCTTAATATTTCTTTTCAGAGCCATCCGGATCATAAATTCCCAGGCTTTTTTTGCCTTTTTTAACCCGATTGGCCGGTCATTTAAAGCGTAGTCAATAAATATCAGATTGGGCTTATGGGATAGTACGTCCCTTTTAAATCGCTTTGCGCCTTGTACAGCGTTCTCCCCGCCGATAGATGTTTTGATAACATTGACAACTGCGGTTGGATAGCTCGCCGCGATCTTCTTTAATATTAGTAATGGATACGAATCAAATGTATTTACCTCAGGCGTTTTAAAGTATCCGCTGGGTACACTATGACCGTGAAAAACTATATTTATAGTATGGTTGTTCGGCCATTTCTTTTCCAGTTCTTTGATCAGCTCCTTTAAATAAGATGAATCAATATTGGATACTGTATCCTTACTTTCTGATATGGTTATAGTGCGCAAATTTTTCTTCAAGAAGTTACCTGCTGAACATTTTCCATACAGAGGAAGTAAAACTAATCCAAAGTTAACCAGGTAAATAAAAAATGTTGATTTGAATACTGATTTAATCATTACAAAAAATTTATTAACTTATTTTCATATCTTCTTGGTCTACCACGCTTTATTTTTCATTATTTCAAACTTTAAACGATAATGTAATTTTCGTAAAAACACTATGGACTAAAATGGATAGAATAATGAAATCAATGGACAATATCATGATGAATCAACCATCTGAAATCAAACTTTTTAAATATTCAAAGAAACTCAATATGCAGCATTCGGATTGACAGCAAAGTAAAATTGATAATCTCAGATCAAAATTATTTTTTGAGATGATATACTATTTGACAGCTTTTCGCGACTCTCGGTATTCTTTAGGCGAAAAACCCATCGTTTTCCCAAAAAGCCTCGTAAAATAATAAGGATCGCTAATGCCGATTTTTGATGCAATCTCCTTTACCCGAAAATCTGTAAACTGCAAATACTGACAGGCCTTTTGAATTTTTAATTGGTTAAAGTACTCTATCGGGGAAAATCCGGTCCGATGTCTAAATCTGGCAGAGTAATGGCTTGCAGAATAATTAACATTGGTTGCAAGATCTGAAAGCGTAAGGTTTCGGTTTATATTTTCTTGCATATACACGATGGAGTTTTCTAAAAAATTATCCGTCTTCTCTACCAGATTTATTGAAAATTTATCATTGAAAAGAAAAGTAGCCAAAAACTGAAGAAATAAAATATTGACATAGGTCAGGTTATCTAAGCTATATCCTTTTTCAAGATTGGCATATAACTGATCAAAAAACGCAATTCTTTCTTCTAAAAATTCAATCTTATTTTTAAACGAAGATTCTTTTGTGACAATATATTGTACAATGGCATCCGCCTGCTCCCCTTTAAAATGACACCAGTAAATTGTCCAGGGATCTTTTTCGTCACTTTTATAATAATGGGAAACGTTACAGGGTATTACAAAAAAATCGCCTGGAACCACAGTGTAATTTGTCTTATCGATAGTTACTTTTCCTTTTCCTTCTACACAATAAATCAAAATATTCTGATCTGTTCCCAATGGTCTTTTACGGTAATGGAACTTGGCATTTGGATAATAGCCTATATCGGTGATATATGCTTTATTTATAATGGTATTAAAAAGACAAAATTTATGGATAATCAATTTGGGAATTACAATAGCCCGCTGTCCATCAAAACCATCTTTCTTATAATTCATCGTATATGAGTATGTAAAATTGGAGTACCTTACATTTTAGTAAAGTTACTTTGGTCATCTCATGTCATTGTTTAAAATTAGATGCCGTTTCGGTGTAGTCTTTTTTGATATTTCAAATTTATCCGATACAGCTATTGGGAAAATATATCTTCTGATATAACGTATGTATTTTTTGATACAAGCCGACCTACCGATACTTATGTTTGCCTGCCAGTAAATGTGCCAACAGCTGCAGGCAAAGACTGCCCTTGCGCTTTAAAAGAAAAACAGCATAAAAAAATAAAGAAAGTGTTGCTTATTCGTTAGGTTTTTCCGGTAGATTACTGATGATAGTTTGTTTTATCTTTTTATCTCAATAAGTAAAACCCAGGCGTCAAATACGGATTTAATGAAGGAAATCATGATTGAGGGAACAATCAGGTATACACCTTTTTCAAGCCCGAGCAACATTAATATTCCAGCGCCGACATAAGGTAATACAGCAAGCTGGTCAATAAATAAGTTAAGCAAATGATGCTTTTTATAGTCCTTTATCGTTTTTGTGTAGATCCGGAGATCAGCTTTGGTGACTAATCCCCAAACTATCATCCCTAAAACTGTAAATTCAATACCAGTAAGTTTAAAAGAGGTTTGGGGCACCAGGAGCAAAATTGAAAAGATCAGTATCGATAGCAATAGAATAAGCGATACTGACGCCTTGACCGTTAATATTGGTGTTTCCAATATGTCTTTCAGATTGATGGAAATGCCTACAAAGATAAGGCCGGTGAGGGCAGCTGCCGCACCTGTTACAGCAACATAAAAATCATTCCACTCTTTCATAAAAATACAGTTTACTTGATATAAAGAAGTCTTTTTGTTTTTAAATCTCGTTCATTACAGCCAGTAGGCTTAAGTTAGTTTCCCGATTTTGTCAATGTGAGTCCGGCAGGTCAACTTTAACAGTTTTAATTTCTTTCCTATTTTTGATTGTAATTAGTACCAGCGGGATACAACAGGCATTTAAGATGCTTAAAGAATTTATTTGATTGAGAACAGAATTGCAGCTTCAGCAAATAAGGAGCGTCTATTTCATAACCAAAAGCCCTATAAATTGACCTGGCTATAACCTAAGCTTTTTAATAGTTTTCGCATTTCAACTTTGAACTGGTGGTTTCCTGTAAGATAAAACGAAGTATGCGAAACGCAATAGCCCCGATTCATTAACCAGTTGACCATTTCATTTTGGTCCGGCACTATCGTTAAAGGTGTTGTGAAATACTCTTTAAACAATTTACTTGTGCTTAGGCAACTGATCAATGCCGCACCATCAAAACGGCTATCAGGCAGGGTCAGTTGCTGCAATGCGAGCAGGTGAGCCAAACTGGTGGCATCTCCAAGTCCGACAATTAAGTTTGCCGGATGCGGTGACGTATGCGTTCCGTCTGTCATTAGGTAATTCAGATGATCGCCTGCTTTCATGTGTTTGGCCCAATTACTGTCTGTGCCTTCCTGAGTAATTTCGATAAATAATGAACAGGTAGCAGTTTCCGCGTCCCAACCAAATGGTATGTAATCGCGAAAAAAGAGATCACCCGGGGCTAATTTTATATAGGGTACCTCACCCCATTCTGTCATATCAGTTTCTGGCAGATGCAGATCGATCTCTATGGTTGCACCATCTTCCCAGCGGCGTATGTCGAGCACTATTCCGCTTTTAAGCAACTGCGGTTTGATGATTCTTTCTGCCGTTTTGCTGATCTGTTTTAAAATAGACGTTTTCATGTAAGTCAATTTGATGATTACAAAGAAACTGGCTTTCAAGGACTAAAGAAATAGCCGGATCGGTGTAATGATAGGACTATTTTCGGTATTGATCCCGAAAGGCAACGGCAGATAATCCCGTTATTTTGCGAAATGAACGTGAAAAGTAAGAGTGATCGGAATAGCCTAAATGGTGAGCAATTTCCTTTACCGTTTGTTGGCTGTAATACAATAATCGCTTGGCTTCCATCATAACTTCCTGGTGTATCCAATAACTTACCGGGAAACCGGTTGTCTTTTTAAGCGCCTCACTCAGGTAGGCCTCAGAGACATTGAGCATTGCCGCGTAGTCTGACGGACTTTTTTTCAGGCACAGGTTTTTGACCAGCAAAGCTTTGAACTGACTTGTCAATTGTGTCAGCCTCGAAGCTTTTATATTCACGCCAGAATAGCCAACATAACAGCCTGCTGCGGTTGCCAAAAACGATTGTAAAAGAGCGTGAATAGATGAAATTTGAAAAACATCCTCATCGATTTGCAAATATTTTTCCTGGATCAGTATCATCAGATCGTTACACTGCTTGCTTTGCATCTCGCTTAAGGTATATGGCTGCTGGAGTAACAAGCTGCTTTCAAATACATTTCTGCATTCAGCCGTAATCAGCGCAGTATCTACTGCAATGAACCAACCGTTGACAACATCTTTTAAGATACGGTGATGAACCTGTAACGGAAGAATATAGTATAATTGATTCCCTGTTAATCTAACTTCATTAAAATCGACCATCATTAGGTCCGAACCATTTTCCTGTATAAAAAAATTATAATGGTCATCCCGGTGTGCCTTAAGTATTTCAGCATAGTCCTTAATGATTTCGCCCTGATTTAATCGCTTTAAGTGAAAACCAAGATTGGTTCTTTCTTTTAATAGATGTACCGGAATCTTACTCATTAATCAAAAATATGAATTTCAAATTTATATTTCGATCCTATAATGCCAATGCTTTATTTCGTTTTCTATTGCCTTTACTATTTTTACGCGAAACCCGGGCTTGTTGGCAAATTGTTCTGACACATTCCGTTGCCTCTAATCAATTTTCTAATATCACCCAGACCTTCGGAATTTAAGATAGCTATTGATAATTAAATAAACCTGATTATAATGATGATGATACTATTGTAGTCATTTTTTCGATGTTGATTGAGATAGAATCTCCCCTAATGTTGAGATGTTTAAACTTTGGGTAGGTTTGAATGAATCCGAACTCACATATCGATAGAGGCTTTTAAGGAACGCACGCGTTTCAGGCAAATTCTCGTCCCTGAGGTTTAGCGTACAAACCAGCAGAGTACCCTTTCCTACCCTGGCCTCAAAGACATTCCCCAATTTGTTATTACGGGCAAAATTATCAATCACCTGGATTAGCGGACGGAAACTTGCAGAAGTATTGTTCAGTATCATAGTCTGTGATCCCTGGATCAATTTCCACCATTGCCAGTTACTATATTCATCAGTAGGGAACAGAGAAAACAGAGGATTTTTGGGGTCGCACAAAATACCCATTGTATTGGGATTATTATGAAACCAGATAGGGCTCCAAAACACGGGCAAAAAGGACCCTTTTAGAGATCGTGCTGAATCAATACTGGGTAATAAAACTACTCTTTTGCCTTCAGCCAACGCCATACGGGTGCCCTCGTCCCAGCTATGTCTTAATATGACGTTATTTGGCAACGTCGCTGGTTGGGTGTCCGGGTACACCCAAATGTCCCAGGTATTAACGATGGAAGTATTCTTCAGTGAAACCGTCACTTTGAACTTACCCGGCGCAGTTATTTTGTTGAGGGCAGCATTGATTTTGCCCAGTTCCGTTAGTTTACCCGTTACGACATTAATGCCTACAAACGACCCGTTCGCGATAATTTTGCCTTGCTGGTCACTGATCATCCATTCAGGTTTTGCGCCGATCAAATCGTGCGACCCAAAATGGGCTAGTTCGGCACTGGCCGAAAAAGTTTCGGTATTGGTATAAGTTCTTTTGGGCATACGAAGAAGCGGAACAGTGGGACCGCAATAACGCTTATGCTCCTCGGGTGTAACAAATCCCTTGGAATCCCAGAACGGATCAAGCAATCCTACCAAAGCTGTACCTTGTCCGGGATAATCGTGAAGATCAAGGAGTGAAAAGCCGCCATAGCCGGGGGTACGCAGCAAATTTTCAATCTCTTCCTTATAAAGCAAAACAGCTTGAGAACCGGTAGATTGTAAAAATTGATCTGCTTCGTCCAACATTCCATTAGCTTGAAGTTGGTCCCGGACAAGTTTGAAGTTGTCCGCTCTTAATACTCCCGTGTATTTACTTATTTCGTGGAAATCAGGATAAAATGTCCACTGGCCGATTTCATGCCCAATCATCGGAGTATCTGGATGGATGGCTTCTTTAGCATCATGCATTGTGTTTGGCCCATAAATTCCCCTGCCAGTTACGTCTTCCGTCCACTGTCGGTTAGATGTAACCTGAGCACATGCAGCTGAACTATATAAATGACGGGAATCACTTTTAATAAGCGTATCAACCCATTCTTTCAAGATCTTGTCAGGCCCACCAAATTCATTCCCAATCGTCATCAAACAAAAGGAAGGGTGATTTCCATAGGTATGGACAATATTTAATAATTCTTTCTTAACAAAATCATCTTTTCGAGGATCTTCGCCAACATTAATATCGGCTAAAGGACCTTCAGTCTGAATCATCAAACCCTCCTGATCCGCTGCTGTGAAGGCGGCCTCGGGCGGAGTCCATGAGTGAAACCGGATAAAATTTAATCCGTAAGATTTTTCAATCTTAAAAATCCGCCGCCATGAAACAACGTCTGTTGGTGGATAGCCCGTTAACGGATAAATAGCGCAATCCAGGGTACCGCGCATCATAAGAGGACGCCCGTTCATAGCGAACTGAGTGCCCTTAATATTTAGTTTGCGCATGCCGAAGGAATTATTTTTTTCGCATTGAGCTCCGCCTGTTTTCGTAGAAAGAGTGGTTTTCAGCATATAAAGGTTGGGAGAAAATTCATCCCATAACATCGGGTGACTTCCCATAGGAACTTCCGACTTGACGACAAACTCCCCCTTGGGAGCTAAAACAGACACAGAAACAGGCTTACCGATCATTGCTCCATCTGCGCCTGTAACAGAAAAACGTATATCACCCTTTCTTATTGAGCCTGTGATATTGCTGATGTGAGCCTCAACTTTGATCAACTTGTGATCCACGTCCGGATAAATCTCAACGTCGCTCAGGGTAACCAAATCGGTGGCACACAACTTAATCGCGCCTACGATGCCATTCCAATTGGTCTGGGTTCCTTCGTAATTAATTGAAACGAAAGGGCCAAGATCAAATTTTAGGGAATTATCCACGCAAATTGTCAGCCGGTGCTTACCTGGCTTGATATTAATGCCCAGATCATAAATTTGAGGGGCAGTCAAATTATCGTGCGTACCATAATCCTGTCCATCCAGCCAAACGTGTGTTACCCAGTGGTTTCGCTCAAGGAAAACTGTAACATGTTTGCCTTTCCATGAACCGGGTATTTCGATCTCACGTTGGTACCATGCAGGCCCAATGTAGACATTCGGTTGATAAAGTCCTTCAAGCGTGGGCTTCCTAGAATTGGGAAGTCCAGCTTTTGCCTCCGCTGTTGTGCCGGGCAGAGCAATTTCTGACGGGCCGCTGCCCATTGGTTTCAATTTATCTCCGTACCATTTTTCAATTAATCCGGCCTTCGCTTCGTCGCGGCTAAATAGCCACTTTCCTGAAAGATTTATTTCTGGTTGTAGGATGCTCTGACCATTTACGCTAGTTGCAAAAATAAATAATACAATATGCGATAGAAGAATGCAAATTTTTTTCATTCGTTATTTTGATAAAATAATATTTTTAGTCACACACCGAACAGAACAACCAATTCATCATTTAAATTGTGGATGCTCATTCCTTAATTTATCTACATTAAAGTTGAGATGGTAAAATAATATACGAATCTAGGAATGAAATGGCCTGCGCAAATGGACGAAACAGTTGTAATAATGGATTATATTATGATCCATAAGTGTACCAGGTAACGACATCGCCGTAAAATGGATAGAATAACGAAATAAATGAATAATTTTATGGGAACATTAAATAATCTTACAATTTCATGGATACGCTGCCCACACAAGGCCTAAAAGATGCCAGTATTATTTACTGCGCACAGCAGTCCGATGGATCTGCTGATGCATTTGTTTCCGGATGCAAACATACCGGTATTTCAAATGAGCATTAATTATTATGCCTCAGGCGATTATCACTTTCAGCTTGGCCGGCAGCTTAGATCCTTACGGGACAAAGGCATTTTGATCATTAGCAGCGGCGCGTTAATTCATAACCAGCAGTTAGCAAGACCAAGGGATTTTTCAACGGAAAAAAATTTTGCCTCCAGCGGATTCAATTTATTATCATTATCGTACTTTAGTGATCATACGATTTAAATTATACAGTTTGATTAATAAAAGCGCAAAGTCCCTTATTTGTTCTACTATTTTAGCCGTTTCTATAATTAGCACTTCAGGCGTCTTTGCTGCATCTGAAGAAGTTAAAACTACGGAAACCACTACCCCAGCCACAAGATCAGCACACGATCTAGTGGTTAGAATTCTTCCGGAACATGTACACGATTTTGTCTTCGAAGAACTTAAATCAAATAAAGATATATTTGAGATAGAGCCCGGTAATCACCATGTAACCATCAGGGGAAATAATGCCAATTCTATGGCAGTGGGTCTTAATTATTATCTCAAATACAACTGCCATACTTTTGTGAGCTGGAGCAAAGGCGACCGGATTAACGCCCCGGCGCAACTTCCGTTTCAATTTGAAAAAATAAGAAAAGAAGCCCGGGTAAAAAACCGGTTTTTCCTCAATTATTGCACTTATGGCTACACTATGCCCTGGTGGACCTGGAAAGATTGGGAACGGCTCATCGACTGGATGTCGCTGAATGGGATCAACATGCCACTGGCTATCACAGGACAAGAAGCGGTTTGGTACAAGGTATGGAAAAAATTAGGTTTAACAGATGACCAGATCCAAAGTTATTTCACGGGCCCGGCTTATCTGCCCTGGCACCGTATGGCCAATATCGATGGATGGCACGGCCCGTTACCGATGAGTTGGATAAACGGACAGGCATCGTTACAAAAAAAGATACTTGCCCGCGAAAGGGAAATGAACATGACACCGGTATTGCCCGCTTTTGCAGGGCATGTTCCGCTTGCCCTGAAGGATAAATACCCGCAAATCAAAATAACCAGCTTAGGTTCATGGGGAGGATTTAATAGTAAATTCAGCAGCTATTTTCTTGATCCTTTCGATCCTCTTTTTAAAGAAATTCAGCATGCTTATATTGAAGAACAGACCAAAGAGTTTGGAACAGATCATATTTATGGGGCCGACCCTTTTAATGAGGTAACTCCGCCAAGCTGGGAACCCAAATACCTGGCCGATGTATCCCGTAATATTTTTGAGTCGATGGTAGAAGCAGATCCGAGGGCATCGTGGTTTCAAATGTCGTGGCTGTTTTATGTGGACCGTAAGAACTGGACAGACGAAAGGATCAAAGCATACCTGGAGGCAGTACCTACCGGTAAACTGACCATGCTGGATTACGTTTGTGAGGAACAGGAAGTATGGAAGTTTACCAATTCCTTTTATCAGCAGCCCTACCTATGGTGTTACCTTGGTAATTTTGGTGGCAATACTATGCTTACCGGCAATTTAAAAGAGGTAGAAAAACGCATGGAGAATGCCATGAATAACGGAGGTGCTAACCTTACCGGGATCGGATCGACCCTGGAAGGTTTTGATGTGAATGCCGTTATGTACGATTATGTATTTGAAAAAGCCTGGTCGGACGGCCCGGTTTCAGTAAATAAATGGGCAGATCATTGGGCAGCAATGCGGGGAAGTGCCATAAACCCTCAGGTACGCACCGCCTGGCAGCAACTGGCTGACTCGGTTTATATCAGCAATGCCGGCAGTTTAGGTACATTGACAAACGCATTCCCGTGCCTAACCGGATCAGGCAACTGGACAACCAAATCGGTTATCAAATACAAAAATGCCGAACTGTTAAATATATGGCAAAAATTACTTGATAAAAATGCAGCCGGCAATGACTTCTATGCATACGACATTACCAATATCGGCAGACAGGTGCTCGGTAATTACTTCACCGTAATCCGTGATCAATTCAATAAAAGCTACGAGCAAAAAGACATTAAAGGCTTAAAGCAGCACGAGCAGGAAATGATGACCCTGTTTGATGAGCTTGATGCACTGCTGGCCACCCAATCCTCTTTCCTGTTTGGAAAATGGGTAAATGACGCTATGCAGCTTGGCGCAACATTGCCGGAGAAAAAATATTACGAAAGAGACGCACGCACTATCGTCACGGTGTGGGGCGGCGAGACACATGACCTTAATGATTATGCCAGTAAATCATGGTCGGGCCTTATGAAAGGCTATTACAAACAACGCTGGAAGATCTTCTGTAAAGACGTGATTGGTGCTGTAGCGCACAACCAAGCTTTCGAACCCAAATTAAACATAGAAAAAATTCATGCCTTTGAAAACGAATGGGTTAAAAAGGAAGAAAAATATCAAACCAAGCCTGTCGGAGACGGCTATACCATTAGCAAACGCTTAATTAATAAATATGCAGCAAAGATCAAATAAAAAATATAAAGCGATAATCAGCTCATTTCTTGTAGGCATGCTAATAATCGCCGGTCATAGCTACGGACAAAATAAAACCAGCTATGTTGATCCTTTGATCGGCTCAGGAGGACATGGGCACGTTTTTGTGGGCGCCAGTGTGCCCTTTGGCGCGGTACAGGTTGGGCCGGACAACAGGTACCAGGGCTGGGACTGGTGTTCAGGTTATAATTATGGCGACAGTGTGCTGATCGGCTTTTCTCAAACACATTTAAGCGGAACTGGTGTAGGAGATCTGGGCGATGTACTGATCATGCCTTATACCGGCCCCGTTAGATTGGACAAAGGCACGAAAGGGAATCCGCTGGCAGGTTATGCCTCGCGGTATAGTCACAAAAAGGAAACAGTGCACCCCGGATATTACTCCGTGAAGCTCATGGATCATGATATTGATGTAGAATTGACGGCATCGGAACGTGTAGGCTTTCACCATTATTATTTCCCGGAAAACAAGGATAAGCATATTATTATTGATTTAAAGGAAGGAATCGCCGACTCCACGCTTACTTCCTCCATTCAGCAAACAGATCCCTATACTTTTGTAGGTTACCGCATTAGCACAGGCTGGGCGATCAAACGAAAAGTATTTTTTGCCATAAAGAGTTCCGTGCCTATAACCAGCTTTTCTGTTTATAATGAAAGCAGCCTTTTACCTGGCAAAAGTGGGACAGGAAATGCGATAAAAGGCCTGATCAACCTGTCAGCGAATAGTTCGGCGGAGGTACAATTAAAAATAGGCATATCTCCGGTAAGTACAGAGAACGCACTGGCTAACATCGTTGCGGAAGTGCCAGGCTGGAATTTTAAACAGGTGGCAGATGCAGCAAAGGCGAAATGGGAAGCGCAGTTAAGCAAGATCGATTTTCAAACTAAGGATGAAACCGCAAAGAAAATATTCTACACCGCGCTTTTCCATACTATGATAGATCCTTCATTGTATAACGATCATAATGGGGATTATCGCGGAACAGATGATCAAATTTATCACCATGCTTCCTATGCTAACTACAGCATTTTCTCGCTATGGGATACTTACCGGGCAACAAACCCGTTGTATACTATCATACAGCCCGAACGGGTGGGTGATATGGTGAATTCGATGATCAACATTTCCAAGCAGCAGGGCTTTCTACCCATTTGGCCTTTAATGGGTAACGAAACATTCTGCATGTCGGGAATCAGTAGTTTACAGGTAGTAGCCGAGGCTTATTTGAAAGGAATCAAAGGCTTTGATCCAGAGGAGGCCTATGCAGAAATAAAAAGGACTACGCAATTGGATAGCCTTGGAATGAATTATGTACGCAACAAACAATTTATCCCGGCAGATAAGTTAGTACGTTCGGTTTCCAAAGGATTGGAATTTGCCATCAGCGATGGCAGTATCGCATTAATGGCAAAAAAAATGGGTCATACTGCTGATACAAAATATTTCAGTGAACTGGCTCAAAATTACAAGCTCTACTATCATCCCCAATCAAAATTCTTCCGCGGTAAAAATGCTGATGGCGCCTGGGAAACGGGTTTTTCAGCCATGAATACCTTGACTACTGATTATTCCGAAGGAAATGCCTGGGAGTATTTGTGGCTAGTTCCCCAGGATGTAAAAGGACTCATTAAATTATTAGGAGGCGAGGATGTATTTAGGAACAAGCTTGATTCTACATTTACCCTCCCTATGGATGAGCAGGCTGAAAAACTGGGCGATATAACCGGACTGGTAGGGCAATATGCTCATGGAAACGAACCAGGGCACCATATTCCATACCTGTATGCCTATATCGGTGATCAGTGGAAAACCGCAAACAGGGTGCGGCAGATTATGAAGGACTTTTATACCGACCAACCAGACGGCATTATTGGAAATGAAGATTGCGGACAAATGTCGGCATGGTTCATCCTTTCTTCCATGGGTTTTTATCCTGTATTTCCAGCTGGTGGAAATTACGTTTTAGGCAGTCCTGTAGCAGACAGGGTTTCCATGAATTTGCCCGGAGGAAAGGTTTTTAGCTTAATTGCACACAACAACAGTGCAGTAAACAAGTATATACAAAGTGCCAGGCTCAATGGAAAGCCTTATACTAAAAGTTATATCATGCATGCCGATATTATTGCAGGCGGTGTACTGGAATTAAATATGGGTGATAAACCCAATAAGGCATTTGGCAAATTGATGGCAGACAGGCCTTGAATAAACGATATATTGCTTTCACAAATGTCTCGAAACTGCATATCCAAACTATAATGAGGATGGCCAAAATTGGCATATAGATTCGATCAAAAAGAAAAAAGTTCAGTAGTTTTAGGTAATACATAGCTTTTGTGGTTGCGGAGGCTCAGGTTTCATCCTATTTTGTTGAAGATTTGCAGATGGTTTATTGAGGTTATTGATCGTGGAGGGGCATTTTAAAATGGTGGTGAACGGATTTCAAACCAATCTGATAATATTCAATAAACCCAGACTTTAAAGTTCTAACAATTTTTTCAAAGGGCTTATCCTAATCTCGCCGTATTTTA
Organism: Pedobacter sp. L105; assembly: GCF_009765875.1. GTDB lineage: Bacteria > Bacteroidota > Bacteroidia > Sphingobacteriales > Sphingobacteriaceae > Pedobacter. Next base: position 303,578 of record NZ_LMUP01000004.1, on the reverse strand, counting down.
AGACGGGGGGAAGCATATCTATACTAAGTTGAATAAAATAAATTCATCTAAATTTAACAATATATACCTATAAGCTATTCATATGACAGGATCCTGTATAATATAACCTGCTGTTAATAATTCTCTTTGGAGAAAAATCTATATTTGATTGGATAAGCTGGGCCTCCTTCAGCCGTTGATAAAAGTCCTTACCGTTTACTAATTCGATACCAAACCTCTTTGATAATGAGTGGCAACCCGCTTGATATTCACCTGTACTGATAAATATTCCCTGATTTATGTTATTTACTAGTAATGCCCCTAAAAATGCTCTAATTTGCTCGATTTTAATTTTATTACGATACCGCTTCACCTGTACTCCAATAATATTCTTATCCTTTATTAGAAAAACGTCAATGCCAGCATCTCTAGAATAAGCAGTACAGACTGCGGAATAACCAAAATCCCTAAACACATCTGCAATAAGTTGCTCAAACTTGTATGGATGAATACTCCATCGCTCCTCATAACGTGCGACGAGGTATGATCGCAATACTGACATCGGAGTAGAGAGGTCAGCAACATCAAGATTTTTGATAACACCACAGCATTCGTAAAAATTCTGCCAGAGTTGCCAATCAGAGTCTGTATAATACAATTGTGATATCTTCCACCAGCCACAGATCATACACTGCCCAAGATAAGCGTTTTCCTTTTCAAATGAATTTTGTCTTAGTGCAAAGTATTCATCATCAAGCCCGTGAACAGACTGCATATTTCGCACGTACGATCTAAAATCCAATTTTAGTTCTTCAAATGATATATTGAATGTGGAATCTATATAATTAAAGGTTAGTGCATTTCCACAGTAGATACACTCTTGATTGTGTGGATGGTCAGTAGAATATTTTGGATTCTTATAAGTGTTATATATCGTCTTTTGCATTCTAAGAACAAGCTGTATTTAATCTTATTGAAGATACAAAAATTTGGAATTATATGAAGTCAATGCTACGACTAATTATAGGGCGTGAAGGGGGATTTTGAAATGAAGGTAAACGGATTTCAAACTTTTCTAATGATATTGGATGAATCTTAAAATTTACATAACATCCAATGCTTTGGCAAAAAAAGGCTTACCCTAAGCGCACTGTTCTATAGGAATCGCAGAACGTATTATTAATTCAAATATAATAATTTATTTTAAAAATAAATAAAAAACTATTTGATTGCTTTTGATGTAATTTCGCCAGTACTTATTTTAATATTTAACTTTATGCCCTGGACTTGCTATATTTGAGTAGACACGGAGTTAAGGGATTTACATACCTTAACAGAAATTATGTCACGAGAGAGAAAAGCATACCCGAAGGAGTTCAAACTGATGAGTGTTGAACTGAGTTACACCCGCCCAGATCTAACGACCCTTGCAAAGGAATTGGATATCAACGTCACCTTATTATATAGATGGCGGAAGGAATTTTCAAGTAAGCAAGGCAGTAGTTTCCCTGGTAATGGGAAAGTTATCCTCAGCGCAGCCGAGCAAGAAGTGGCTAATTTGAAAAAAGAACTGCGTGAAACGCAAATGGAGCGTGATATCCTAAAAAAGGCTATCAGCATTTTCTCCAAGGGCGACAACAAATATTCAGGTTCATAAAGGATCACAGTAGGATATTTTTAGTTGAGAAGATGTGTTCAGTATTAAAAGTTAGCAGAGGGGGATTTTATAAATGGACAGTAAGTAGACCTTCCAAAAGAAGTATTGAAAATCAAAAACTCGAAGCAGAAGTACTGCAGGCTTTTGAAAACAGTAAAAAAATATACGGCAGTCCCAGGATCACCCTAGAGCTCCACAAAAAAGACATTAAAATTTCCAGACCACGAGTGGCCCGAATAATGCAAAAAGCTGAACTCAGAAGTATTGTGAGAAAAAAATTCAAGATCACCACCGATTCCAGTCATAAATTTCCCGTCCCGGAAAATGTACTTGATCGAGATTTTAAACCTGGAGTGTTAGGAGCAGTTTGGGTATCTGATATTACTTATATCAGAACAAAAAAAGGATGGCTCTATCTAACCACGGTAATTGATCTTGGGGATCGAAAAATAATAGGCTGGGCCTTAAGTATGACAATGAAAGCTATTGATACAGTGATACCTGCCTTTAAAATGGCACAAGCCAGACGACCGATTACTGGGGAACTTATTTTTCATTCTGATCGTGGAGTTCAGTACGCTTGCAATGAGTTCAGTTGTTTACTGGAAAAAAATCCATTCATCATCAGGAGCATGAGTAGGAAAGGAAATTGCTGGGATAATGCAGTCGCTGAGAGCTTCTTTAAGGTGCGACCTGCAAAGGGTCGGATTGGATTGTTACACGCTGTGAAGTGTTGTAACCTACCTTTCTACAGGTAGTTGCCTAGTCGGCAAGCGTCACGAGTAATTGAGACGTTTGGGCACAGATGACAACGTAACAAATTGCGAAAAGCAAACCTCTGACACCGCAAGGCTACGGAGGTGCGGAGAGTTCTACATTCCGTATAGTGCAAGGCAAGGACGGTATGGTTAAATTAATTGAACAAGTGATAAATGCCGTTAAGGTCAACAAGCCAAATAGGACTGATAGGCTTCAGCCAAAAGGCAAAGAAGTGAGGTCAAGAGTTTTTTGAATGCTCTTGCGTAGACAAATGAAACTTCCGGCGAATAGCTTGAACCTAACCCGTCAAAAGTCAATCCGATCAACAGGGAAACCCCGTCGTTCGCCTTAAAAGGCAAGGTAACCGTAAGGAAGCCCTATGGATAGCGGGCATAGGAGGAGACAAGAAGCGAATGATAGCCTGTAATGGGTTATATAAGGGATGCAAAGATCGCCCTATGATGAAAGTCAGCTGACGTGTCTCTGGTAATTACTGGTAATAAAACATGTGAGAACTTACAATTTAAGAAGCAAAGCAAATGACTGCGAACATAAACATAGCGGGTGCGGCTCCTACACAGTTGAAATGGCAAGGCCTTAATTGGCCAAAACATTGCGCGGTGGTCAAAAAGCTCCAGGTTAGAATTGCCAAGGCAGTACAGGAAAATAGATATGGCAAGGTGAAAGCCTTACAACGTCTGTTAACCACTTCTTTATCAGCTAAAGTATTGGCTGTAAAGAAAGTTACACAAAATAAGGGCAGAAATACTCCGGGGGTCGACGGGATCATCATAAAGAGCCCCGGTGAAAAATCAGCATTAGTACGACAGCTGAAACGACGTGACTACAAGCCAAAGCCATTAAGAAGGGTTTATATTAAAAAAAAAGACGGAAAAAAGTTACGGCCTCTATCGATTCCCACAATACTGGATCGATGTCAGCAGCAACTATATTATTTTTCTGTTAACCCTGTGTCCGAAACCATATCAGATGCTAATAGTTACGGCTTCCGACCAGAACGCAATTGTGCTGATGCGATAGAACAATGTTTCATTGTATTATCACAGAAACACTCTTCACGTTGGATACTGGAAGGTGATATCAAAGGCTGTTTCGACAATATTAGCCACGAATGGATGCTCAAAAATATCTGTATGGATAAGAGTATCTTGAAAAAATGGCTTGAAGCAGGTTACATTGAAACGAATAAACTGTTTCCTACCTCCTCAGGCACTCCTCAAGGTGGTATAATTTCACCATGCCTATCCAACTTTGTTTTGGATGGAATTGAACAACTTTTGGATAATGTTTTTGGCTCAAGAAGACCCGGAATAAATGTGGTCCGCTATGCGGACGACTTTATTATAACGGCAAGCACGAAGGAGATACTAGAAGAAAAGATTAAGCCGTTATTGGTAAAATTCCTTCACGAGAGGGGATTGGAGCTTTCAAGCGAGAAGACAAAAATCACCCCTATCAATGAAGGGTTTGACTTTTTAGGACAGAATATTCGCAAATATCCATCAGGCAAGGGTAGGGAAAAACTCCTCATCAAGCCATCAAAGGAGAGTGTGAAAACATTTCTTAAGAAAGTAAGGACGATAATAAGTAAAAGCGGATCTATGAACCAATTATCACTTATTGGAATCCTCAACCCAATTATCCTTGGATGGGCAAACTATCATCGGTCAATCGTAGCCAAGGCCACGTTCGATAAAGTTGATCATGAAATCTGGTTAAAACTTTGGCGGTGGGCCAAGAGAAGGCACTCTAAAAAGGGAAGTAAATGGGTTCTTAGGAAGTACTTTACCACAAAGGATCTTAGGAGATATCGTTTTAGTGTGAAAGATAAAAGTAAAAAAGCCATTGTAGAACGTTCCCTAATTAAAACTTCCGACACCTCAATCATTCGTCATATCAAGATCAGAAGTGAAGCGAACGTTTTTTCTAAACAGTATGATGAATACTTCGAAGTAAAACGCTCCGCAAAACTAATGAACAGCAAAACAGGTATAAAAATGGTAATCTCGCTTTTTAAAAAGCAAGGCAATCGATGTGTTTGTTGTGGTGAACTGATTACAATGAGGCATAAATGGATAGTGCACCTCTTAACCAGCAGGTTAAATGGTGGAGATTACAATATTAAGAATCTCAGTATTATCCATTACAAATGTCACCGAATGGGGTTCAAAACGAAGTTTGTGTATAAACTACCGGTCACTTTGAACAAAAGTGATTTGATAATTGCCTGAGCCGGATGTGCTGAAAGGTGCAAGTCCGGTTCTTAAGGGGGAAAGGGGCAGTAATGCCCCCTACCTACCTGCCACACTTAAAGCTGAGTGTGTATATCAGCATAAGTTCACTGACAAAGAGCAGGCAGCACTTATCGTATTTGAATATATCGAGACTTGGTACAACCGTAAAAGACTACATTCTGCACTGGGGTACTTGTCCCCAGAAGAATTTGGGAGAAACTTAAATAAACAAAATATTGCCGCTTAACTAAATGTCAACTTTAATGTTGCAATTCCAGCCTCCGCCTGCAACGATTTAACACACAACTTCTAATACTTTTTCTAATAACGAAAATGATCCGGTACGACAGACCGGATCATTTTGTTTGTGAAATTTCGTTAAACACTATTGCTTGTAGATTGAGGTTAACCATGACCACCTTTTGCGATGTCCAATTGCCGCTTTGCGGCAGTTCTTCTTTTGGTGATAATGCTGTTTGGCGCTTGCGCCGAAATAGTGTAGTCTCATTTGTCATAATCTCCAAGCTATTGTCACTATAACACTATTTGTTGAGGTACTTGAAAATTAAAATCTGCTATTGCTTTTCAGAAAAAATCAATTTACTTTTGGGTGTGCTTGTTGGTAAGCCTGCTCGTCCGTGCAAAGATTTCATCATCCATCGGTTAGATAATATAACTTATACCAGGCTTATTATAGAACAACAGATTACGGACGCAAATTTTCAGATAATCGGCTTGGTTAACATAAGGATATATTATGAACCACATCGATTTTTTTAAACTTCAAGCAAAAAATCTCCATCGAGATTACAAAACCCAAAAAACTGTTTTAGATCAGAATGGCCATTCATATTTGGAATATGAACCAAAATTCTTTGACATCGATGCCATTTTCGAGGACTACGAAATCGACAACGAAAATTTCGGTCTGATGAGTGCCCAACACCTCGTAGCAAAAATGCTTAGGTTTAATAAATGGCCGGATTTAATAAACGCAACCAAGCCTGAACTGGAATTAGCAAAGCTGAAATTTATTAACCAAAATAAAATTCCTTTAGTGGAATGGGACATTCAAGTCGCGGGTGTCGAACGCGAGCATGATATAGTTTTCGACCCTTATGATGAATTAGATTACTATAAACATTGTCTTAGTCATTACGATGAATCAGTCGTATTTTATCCCACCTATCTTTTAGAAAAGAGTTTAGCCGAAATGGCTGATAATGAAAACGGCGAACCGCCGATAATCTATGACCCTGAAACAAGCATAAAAATTACATACCTTCCGTTGAGCGATGATGATCGTGCCGAATTTATTGCGGAAGCAAATAGCGAATTTGACCGAATCGCAGAACGTATGGAGCCGCAAAATCCGAAACAAACCCGTAAACTCTGGGATGCCGATAGTTATGTAAACGAATTGTTTAACGAAATAACTTTGCCGATTGACCGCGATTATGCATTATCATTGATTGGTGCTTTCCTGGTCGGGCACGTTGCCAACTTAGCTGCACAAGCAGATGAAATGGTTGCCGGGATGAATTAGCATAAGCTATCTTGTAGTTGCTTACTGGAATAAGCTTAATCACCCTCAATATAATATTAATGTTGAGGGTGATTAAGCTATTGAAACAATTTAGACAACGGTTCAACAGCAATGCAAATGGTTCTTTATAGTTAACTATTTGTACTCATTACTCATGCAATATTTTCGCAATCTGTATGGCAGATAGAATTTGTTCCTTGTTTTTCTCCCAAAGCTCGTATAATAATAGGCTGATAGAATCGCCGAACTTAACGATATCGTCCACCAATTCCCGATCAGGAGTATCGATCGCCTTTTTTAATTCCATCCGCTCGGGTATCTTGGTATTAGGATTTTTGAGATCTCGCTCAATATTCAGCGTATCACATACCCTATTCAGATAATCTAGAAGCCGGCTTTAAACGCTGCGACCACCGCTGGGTTATTAATTGCAATCACATTTTCACGCTGAAACTGGTAGCCGTCGTCAGATAGGCATTTGATATCCTGTTTCAGATAAATCTGGTAAATTTGCTCATTATAAGAAGCATTAATTACATCAATAGCTTCGCTCATGTTTCAGTGGCTTACGGTTTGGTTAATCTACCATTTTTGTAGATAATGAATATAAAGCATTTTTGAGGAATTAGCTATCCCCATATACCACCTGTTAAAGCAAATCTATTGGTGAATTAATCATTACGGATTATGGATGCATCAGTTTGAAAAAGGTCTTTAGTTCTATCAAATTGACCTTTGACGGCAAATCCAGATCTCTCCAAAACTTTCCGGGCAGCAAAATTTTCCCTATCTGCCACTGCAGCAATCACATCAATATCCTGCTTATTAATAAGTTTAAGAACCTCCGGCAAAATTTTGCTCATCAGGGAACCTCCCTGATATTCGCGTTTTATATAAAACTCAACGAAATAGGGGTATGAATTTAACTGATAATATTCCCGAACGAGCATTGGTTTTGGGAAGAATGGTTGCAGAATAATGGAATTACCTCTGTTTTCAATTATCACGAAGTTGGATTGCGCAAACTTATTGCTTTCCTTGAAAATGAATTAAAGATTTGGAATATAACCGAAAATTCAAATAAGCTTGAATTTGCTCCAAATGAATGGAGAATATTAGCTTACGAAGCCAAATAAATTACTCATTACTCATCTAACAGTGCATTAACGGCATCATAAAGTTGTTGAAGATACTTAGCCGCGCTCAGCCAGGTTTGTTTTTGAAAAAGCCTTAAAGCTGGTTTTTGCCGCCTGAATAGCGTCATTGATATCCTCTACGTTTCCTAATGCAAGCCGTCCGATAACTTCCTTATTAGATGGATTGATCAGATCTGCAAACTCTTTCCCTTTCGATTCAACGAATTTTCCATTGATATAATGGGTGCTTATGGTTTTCATAATATTGATGTTTAATAGATGAATTCTTTAGTAATAATTTTCAGCGACTGTTAGTGCTTGAATAATTACTTTACAAAAGTACCCTTAAGCAACTTTGCAAGGTTTCATAGAAAGCTCATGTTCACTTTCATAAAAAGTTCATTTATCAATCCTGGAGATGGATGATGATATATACAGGTCTTAGAGTGCCTGTTAAGGGCCTTTAAAAAATGCCCTTAACAATTCAGGCGCCAGATTTCCGCATTCATGGCATCAGTTGTCCGTGTCAGCTCATAAGTTTTTGAGCGTGATTGAAATTAATCTTTCTTTAAAAAAAATATTTGCGTACAGGAACTCAATGCCGCTTAACTATCGGGTATGGATTTAAATAAGGAGGGAAAATGAAAATTTGAGCTGCTCAAAAACTAAGAAGCGTACTGCCTCCTGTAAACAGAAGGACTTAATCCCTTGTACTTTTTGAAGATGCGGTGAAGGTGACTTTCATCTGTAAAAGAAAACTCGCGAGCGATTTCGCCAATCCTCAGGTCACTGTGTAAAAGCCTGTTTTCTATCAGCCGGAGTTTATAACGGGTGATATAATCCTGCATGGTTTCGTTGGTATGTGTTTTAAAATACCGCCCAAGATAGGATACGGAGATTCCGAAATGATTACTGATCGATTCTGCCTTTATTTTATCGGGTTCATAGATATTGGTTTGAAGATACTGGATGATATTCAAGGCCTTCTCAGCAGAATGTTCGGTCATTTGATCAGGCAGCGACTTGGTAATATTCCTGGCAACAATGACGATCAGCGTATTAACAAGCTGGTGGATCAGTTCCCTGTTATAAATATCATGACTCAGGTGTTCCCGGATAATTGCGTGTACAACAGGGTTTACGAATTCCTTATCAGATTGGGTTTTGAGGATACAGCCCGGCGTATGATTTGCATTGAGCAGAATGTATTCGAGGCGCTTTACATTGTCACCATGCAGAATATGGTTTTTAATGTAAATGTTGTTAAATCTCAGGAAGAAAAATTTGGTAGTAGTTTCCACATCAAACGAATGGCAATCCTCTGGGGTGATTAAAAACATATGGCCTGCACGGTAAGCAAATTTGTTCTTATTAATGCATTGCATCCCAGTTCCCGAAACGATGTAAACCAATTCGAAAAAGTTATGCTCATGCTCTTTTTTCGGGCACTCGTCCAGTTCTTTAACAACAATTTCAAACGGTTCGTAGAGATTTTCCCTGATCATGAAGCAAAAGTACAAAACTATAGAAAACAAGTACAAAGGATCGTGTAATACCTATGTATAATTTTGCATTATCAAGATAACAATAAAAATGAAAGCAATCATATTAAAAGAATTTGGCGGGGTAGAAAACCTGCAGATCGCTGAAATAGCAGCACCGGAAATAAAAGAAAACGAAGTATTGATCAGGGTAAAAGCCATCAGCATTAACCCGGTTGATGCTAAATCGCGCGCAGGAAAAGGCGTAGCTAAAATATTAAAGGATGAAGATCCAATCATCCTGGGTTGGGATATCAGCGGGGTCGTTGTGGGATCGAACTCAGCAAAATTCAAAGAACAAGACGAAGTGTTTGGAATGGTCAATTTTCCCGGTCATGGAAAGGCATATGCAGAATACGTAGCCGTCCCTGCCGAACAACTTGCCATCAAACCAGCAAACGTTTCTCATGAAGATGCGGCTGCCGCAACGCTTGCTGCACTTACTGCCTGGCAGAACCTGACAAAGTTTTACGAGGTTAAAAAGGGTGACCGCATATTAATACATGCAGCATCCGGTGGTGTAGGACACTATGCGGTACAAATGGCAAAACATTTAGGAGCCTACGTGATCGGCACATCATCAGCCTACAACAAAGACTTCGCAATGAGCCTCGGCCTTGATGAATTTATTGATTATAAATCACAAAAATTTCAGGAAATGGTCAGTAATATCGATATGGTACTGGATACCATCGGTGGGGATAACATTGACCCATCGCTGGACGTCACCAAAAAAGGTGGTACGGTGATCAGTATACCATCCGGACTGAATGAGGCAGTGAAAGAGAAAGCGAAAGAAAAAGGGATCAATGGTATCAACACGATGGTGGTGTCCAGCGGAACTGATATGGAAGCAATTGCCCGCTTATTAGCCGATGGTTCTGTAAAGTCTCACGTAACCGGTATTTATACCTTTGATGAAATGGACAAGGCGCACCTTCAGATAGAAAGTGGCTCAACCAGGGGTAAAGTTGTTGTATTAGTTTAAAAATCATTAACATGAAAAAAACAGCATTGATAACCCTTGCATTTTTGGGCTTAGGTACTTATAATTCCGCAGCGCAATCAACTTCGAAAACTTCCGGCAAACTTATCGATGTTTTCCAGTCAGCAAAAGTTTGGAACGGGGTAACTGTATCTGACGATGGCCGCACATTTGTATGTTATCCTGATATTGAAGGCGAAGGTGGTTTAAAAATAGCCGAATTAAAAAAAGATGGCACGCCGGTTCCTTACCCGGATGCCGGATGGAACAGCTGGAAAACAGGCGACAGAACCGAACATAAAATAGTAAGGGCAAATTCGGTACGGATCGGTCCGGATGGAAATCTATGGATAGTCGACACCGGCCAGCCCGGAATGGGTGACCGTTTCCTGCCCAGAGGCAGTAAGTTAATTGCGGTTGATCTTCATACCAATAAAGTTGTCCAGATGATCCCGCTCGATGCTGTATTAAAGCCGAAAAGTATGGCAGATGACCTGAGAATATATGGTTCGCACATTTATGTGACTGATGCGGGCGAGCCTGCGCTGATCATACTGGATAAGGTAACCGGAAAAGGCAGGCGGGTTTTGGAAGATGAAGTATCTACAACGGACAATATTCCGATGAAAGCAGAAGGCCAGATCATGACGGAAAAGAGCGGTAAGCGGGTGCATATAAACGCCGACCAGTTAGAGATCTCACCTAACGGGAAGTATATGTACTTTCAAGCGGCTTCCGGTCAATTATATAGGGTCGAAATGCAGTTCCTCAATAATCCGGAATTAAGTAAAGCGGAATTGTCTGCCAGAGTTAAAAAATGGTATGATACCCCATCCACCGGCGGTACAGCAATCGACTCAAAGGGGAACATCTATATTTCTGATGTGGATCATTCGAAGCTGTTTAAATTAACGCCGGATGGTAAAAGGGAAGAAATCCTTTCCGATTCCCGTTTGATCTGGTGTGATGCATTATGGATAGACAATAAGGGCTATTTATGGTTGCCGGTTGGCCAATTAAACAGGCTGGCTGTTTTCCAAAACGGCCATGCCACTACTAAATTTCCGGTGCATATTTATAAGTTAAAAATAAATGCTAAACCATTCAGGATTTAAGAACATAAAAAAGGCTGCTTGTAAATTTAACAAGCAGCCTTTTTTATGCTAATTAATGTTTTACATCGCTATTGCCTTTGTTTCTGTAAACGCGGCGAGTCCTGCTCCGCCAAATTCACGGCCGACACCACTTTGTTTGTATCCGCCAAAAGGGCTGTTGAAATCAGTGGCTGCACCATTGATACTGAAAGTACCGGTACGGATCTGTTTGGCGATCTCCAAACCTTTTTCCTTGTTACTGGTCCAGACAGAACCGGCCAGACCGTAAGGTGAATCATTAGCTATACGGATGGCATCTGCTTCCGTTTCATAAGGGATGATCACGATCACAGGGCCGAAGATCTCTTCACGGGCAATGCGCATTTCGTTGTTTGCATTGGTAAAAACGGTCGGTTTAATGTACCAGCCTTTTTCATATTGAGCGCCTTCTGGCTTGCCTAATCCACCGGTAGTAATCGTTGCGCCTTCCTGCACCCCAAGTTCAAGGTAAGAGTTTACGCGGTCGTACTGTGCCTTATTAAAGATCGGGCCCTGGAAAGTTTCCATGTTATTTGGATCGCCTACCGGAATCGAAGCAACCATGGCGGTCAACGCTTCGCTAATTTCCGCATAGCGGCTTTTCGGAGCAAGGATACGGGTTTGTCCTACGCAAGCCTGGCCGTTGTTGCCAAATGAATAGTATTTCAACATACCGGCGGTCATTGCTATATCCGCATCTTCCAGAATGATTGCAGCTGATTTACCGCCCAATTCGAGGCTGTAACGTTTCATTTGCTTACCTGCGATAGATGCAATCTGCTGTCCGGCACGGGTAGAACCTGTAAATGCGATCTTATCAACGCCCGCATGACTTACCAGGTATTCGCTTACTTCGCGGCCCGCAGGTACGATGCTCAGCACGCCGTCAGGTAAACCTGCCTGTTTGAATAATTCGCCTAAAGCGATGCCGTCAAGTGAGGTTTCAGGGGTAGGTTTGAACACAACCGTACAGCCGGCCAAAAGCGCCGGGATGATTTTTACCAGGGCTGATTGTTGTGGCGCATTCCAGGGAATAATAGCGGCGACAACACCTACCGGTTCCCGGCGGATAACATTGGTGCCACCTGATGCTGCGGGCTGGGTTGATTCCCATTCAAATGCTTTGGCAGCGCGTAAATAAGCGTTTGTTTGTTCGGCAAGCGCTTGCTGCAGCATGCCGGTAAACCAGATCGGTGAACCATTTTCCGCAGTAGTCAACGCGGCGAGTTCCGCTGTATGCGTACTATGTATCTCATTAAATTTTGTAATCAATGCCTGTCTTTCTTCAGGTGTAGTTTTAGGCCATGGGCCTTGGTCAAACGCTTTTCGCGCTGCGGCTACAGCCAGGTCAATATCTGCCTGCTCAGCCAGTACTGTGTAGCCGGTTATGCTTTGATCATGAGGTGACACGATGTCGACCTTGTGATCTGTTGATGGGTTAATCCATTCGCCGCCGATGAATAGCTGGTCGTATTTACGGCCGATTACTGTTGTAGTTTCCATTGTATTTATTTTTAGATGTTTTTTGGTTATGATGTAGTTGTTTTATTGTTTTTCAGTAAATTGTTTCTCAACGAATTTGGATACCGCTTTCATAGTCGCGATAGATTCCGGCATATTCCACTCCCAGTGGAAACCATGCCACATACCTTCCTGTACCAGTAATTCTGATTCTATACCTGCATTTTGTAATTTCCAGTACATCCGGATACTGTTACTTTCCAAAAGGTCACGGGTACCAGTGGTAAATACAGTTGCCGGGAAGTTTGCAGGAATGGCTGCGTAGATGGGTGATACCAAGGGGTCTTTTGCATCAGCGCCACCCAGGTAAAAGTCTTTGGCAGACCTTATAGCCAAGTCCCTGGTCACCACATCTCTTGTGTCATTCGCTACCGGGCTGTCGCCATTGCCGGATATATCAGCAGCTGGTGTAAAACAGATCTGGGCTTTCATCATCGGCAGGTGTTCCTGGTTGATCCGCTGGATCATCGAAAGGATCATTTCGCCGCCGGCAGAGCTGCTAACACCCAGCATTTTTTTCGGATCGAACTGCTTGATCAGCTCTTTGTATACGGCCAGGCTTTGGTTGATCGCCACCGGATATTTAGCTTCAGGGGCAACGGAATAGTCTATGGAATATACTTTCATCCCCAGTTTAGCCGCAACCAACAGGGCAGAACGGTCACGGGCCGTGCCCAGTGTAAATCCTCCACCGTGGATATTAAAGGCGATAACGTCTTTATAGATCGGGTTGATAACCGGTGGAGTAACGATCAGTACCGGAACGCCTGCGATCTTGGTGCTGTCTATCTTCAGATTGAACTGTTTGATCATTTTGGCTTCCTGGATCATTTCACCGGCTTCAAATTTATTTCTGCCTTCTATGATCTGCTTATCGCTGATCGGGAACCACGATGGGATAGTGTAATAGGTTGTTTTCTTCAAAAAGGCTACGGCTTCCGGACTTATGGAGGTTTCCTGGCCCGGGGTTAACTGGACCTTGTGGCTGCAGCTGCTGGCAACCAGCAATGCGGCTGCTGACATAGAATATAAGATTGCTTTTTTCATGATATTTGTTGTTTTAAATGTTAATTATTAATTGACCAGTCACTCTAATGTTGTTTCCAAAAAAATGCTTTTCAACCGTTTACCTTATTTCCTTTTTTAGTATTTAAAAGTAGTAAGATGTATTTTCAGGTCATTCATTTATTTAGGTGAATGACCCAAAACGGCCGTTAAGCTTTATATATTTCCGTTTAAATCAATTCCCCATTTTTCTTAAAACCGGGAAATGGATTGATTATTTATTTTGCCAGGATCGCAATGTCTGTTCCTTCGATAATATTTTTTTTATACCCCCACTGGGTAATATGGATCATCGCTAAGCCCACTTCCTCCAGCGTGTTAAATCCCTTGGGATAAATCAGCCTCCCGATTGGATATAACCAGTTGATATACTTATAGTAAGCATGGCTGTGTTTTAAGCCCTTCATGGGTTTGATGAATCCGGGCCTGAAGGCAAATGCCTCTTTAAATGGCAATTTCATCAGGTCGTTTTCGGTTTTCCCTTTAGTCCTAGCCCAGCTGCTTTTCCCTTGTTCGGTACTGTCTGTTCCTCCTCCTGAAACATAGCAAAAGGTCATACCGCTATTTAGCTTGCTAAGCGTTTCCCCCATTTTCATGGTCAGTGTGTAAGTGTACTTATAGTACTCCGCATCACTTTTACCTACTGAAGTAACACCCAAACAAAAAAAGCAGGCATTATAGCCGATCAGCTGATCTTCTACAGCAGACAGATCAAAAAAGTCTGCATGTATTATCTCTTTTAATTTAGGATGGCTGACACCCAGTGCTTTTCTATTGATGACCAATACAGAAGCTACATTGGGATCTTGCAGGCAAACCTGCAGAACGCCTTCACCAACCATGCCGCTTGCACCGGTAATGATCGCATTCACTTTATTATTGGTTATATTTTCCATTTTAAATGAAGATCATCGTTAATAAAAGCTCCAGGGCTTCATCCACATTATTTTGCAATTCTGCCGGGGTAAGCTTAGCTTCCAGCAGGTATTGATGCAGACCGTAAATCTGGCTGCCAACCAATTGAATGATCAGTTCCACAGGCAGGGGCTTAAGTAACTTGGCATCTATTGCTTCCTGCAGCAGGCCCAGGTGTAATTGCGTCTGACGTTCCAGCTCTTCCTTGCTTACCAGCGATAAATGCGGGGAAAAATGAAATTGCTGGATGTAATAAAACTCCTTATAATTTTGAAGTGACCATTTGATGGAATCGGCAAAGAGATATTTAAAACGGGTGCGGATATCCTTGGTTTTTTGCTGGCGTAAGGCTAAAGCATTGTTCAGGTCATTTTTTACATGAACATATAAGGCAACCGTTAATTCATCCTTGGTTTTAAAATAATGGAACAGGGTACCATTGGAAACGCCGGCCTCAGCTGCTATCTTGCTGGTAGGTGTTCCGTGGAAACCATATTCAACAAATAGCTTCAGTGCTGCGGATAATATTACTTCTGATTTTTCCATTTAATTAACTGACTGATCACTCTACAAAAATAAATATTTTATATACTGCTCCAAAATTATTTTGTCAATTTAAGGTCATTTCAAATTGAATGCTTCGCTTTTAAAATTAAGTAATTATTAGTCAACCACTTATTGATATCGTATACGTACAGTTTATTTTACTGGACTGTGAATAGCAGCATCAATAATCAACTTGGCCACTTCTTCAGGGTGAGATTCGTATACCGAGTGACTGGCCCCATCCACTTCAACTGTGGTGCTTTTCGCGCGTTTGGCATACATCCGTTCCAGGTCAGGATTGATGATACGGTCTGACTTGGCAACCATATACCAACTTGGCTTTGTTTTCCAGGCGGGGTTCTGGATGATGGCATGAAACACAACATCTGCTGCAGGCATCTGTGCGTTGGCTGCAAAATCCGCTGCGCTCTTGGAAAGGTCGGCAGCAAAGTCGGCGGCAAAATTATCAGGTGCGATGTAGTCAAAACCATCTGTGCCTTTTTGCAGTGATTTGTAGGCGGAAGGATAAAGCTTACCATTTCCGCCCTCGCTTTCCCCGCTATCGGGTGCATGGGCGGCTATATAAACCAGGCCGGCTACATGCGCATCATTACCCGCAACAGTGATAATTGCGCCGCCATAGCTATGGCCAACTAAAATGCAGGGGCCGTCCTGCATCGCGAGTATGCGTTTTACGGCTGCCACGTCCCCGTCGAAGGATGTAAGCGGTTGTTGGGTGATGCTGACTTGATAGCCTTTCTTTTTAAGGATCTCGTACACCGGCTTCCAACCGGAACCATCTACAAAAGCGCCGTGTACCAGCACGATATTTTTAATTCCGACAGGTTGCTGGGCCGCGGCATGCTGATAGCTGAAGATGCAGACGATAGACAAGCTTAATAACAGGTAATTCCTGAGTTTAAAGATCGGGTTTTTCATGGTAATGCGTTTTGAACTTTAAAGGAATGATATGCAAATCAATACACAAAAAATAAGTTCCCGAGGTGTACATATTCCCGGGGCAATCAAAGTAAATAAGATTTAAACACGTCCGTACAAGTTCATGCTCAATGGATTTCCCGTTGCTTTAGGTTTGAGGTTTACAAGCAACGCCGATTCAAAATCGATCTTAAATCCAGACAATTAATTCCCGACTGGTTTTGTACCGTTCAGGTTCCGTTTTGTCCAGCTGGGCTTGTTTCGCAAATCTTTTTCTCCGATCGCGTGGTTGTCCGCATCAAATAAGCCATAGAAGAATTCAATAATAAATTACAGCCTTATGCAAACCAGAAAAGATTTTATCAAGAACGCGGCAATAGCCGGGGCAGGCGCTTTAATGCTGCCCAACCTGCTTTCTGCCCAACCAACAACGCAAACAACTAAAGAACAACCTATGAAAAATTCAAAATGGCCGGATGGCACCCGCTTAGTAATTTCAGCTACAATGATCATGGAGGCCGGTGGCCAGCCTGACGTTGGTTTTGACAGCCCGTTCCCGAAGAACCTGGAAAACGGCTTCAAAGATCTTCCGGCTACCACCTGGTTCAATTATGGCTACAAAGAAGGTATCCCAAGATTACTGGATCTTTGGGACAAACACGGCGTTAAAGTAACCAGTCACGTGATCGGCCAGGCAGCTTTAAAAAGTCCTGATCTGGTTCGTGAAATCGTTAAACGTGGTCATGAAGTATCGGGACACGGCCAGACCTGGAGCCCGCAATACACCCTAAGCTACGATGAAGAAAAGGCCTTCATGAAGAAAGCGCAGGATACCATTAAAGAAGTTTGCGGGGTAACAACCGTAGGTTATAACTGTAACTGGCTCCGCCGCAGCCCGAACACGGCTCCGATTGTGCAGGAATTAGGCGGCTATTACCACACGGATGACCTGAGCCGCGATGAGCCGTTCCTGATCCCGATCAATGGCAAAAATTTCGCGGTAGTGCCTTACACGCTACGTTGTAACGATATTCAATTGATCGCCGGTCAATTCTTCACTTCAACACAATTTTTGGAGACCTTGAAACTGGAGTTTGATCAAATGTATAAAGAGAGTGCCAATCGTAAACTGATGATGTCATTCAGTGCGCATGACCGCATTAGCGGAACACCTCAGCAGATCAATGTGATCGATCAGTTCATCACTTATGCGCTGCAACATGAAGGAGTGAAATTTATGCGTAAGGACGATATCGCGAAAATGACGCTGGCCGATAAAAATGCATTGGTAGATACTGACTTTGTTTAATAACAGCCTCATGGAAAATTATAAAATATACGCACAATTGGCCTTCGCAGGCCTGTTGTCGCTTACCATCATCCGTTCTTCAGCACAGGAAGCCCCCGGGGACGTCCCTGTGCCAAAATCAATTACAGTTGATAAAAGCCTGTCAAAAGCCGAGGCTGACCAGCTGATCCATACCGGCAGGATGTTATATGCCTTCTGGAACACAGGTAAAGAATATTATCTTAAACAAGCGGTCTCTGAGGATTTTAAAGACAATACCCTGCCTAAGGGAAGACCGCAGGGCTACCAGGGAATTCCTTTCGCGTCGAAGAATTTCCGGAAATCAGTTCCCGATCTGAAATGCAGCATTGAAGACCTGATCATTACTAAAGACAAGATCGTTTGCCGCCAGATTTACACCGGGCACAATACCGGCCCGACAAACGGGCATCCCGCAACCGGGAATGCCATCCGTTTTTTTGCCATTGATATTTTGCATGTCCGCAACGGAAAAGTTTATGAAGACTGGCACCTGGAAGACAATGTAGCCTTCCTGGTCCAGGCGGGTGTTATTAAACTTTAACTATCTGCCAACCTGGGCAGGATACAATTCTTGTGCGGGTTGGCCTATTTTTTTATTACAGCAAATCGCCCATGTTTTACCCAACAGGAGCCATGTCAAAGCGGGACTCGATTTACCTGGTCAAATGTCTCATCGGGGCTGCAATATGCTGCGGATTATCATTCTATTTCCCGCAATACCCGCTATACTGGGCGGTGATCTCTGTGGTATTGGTTATATCTCCAAACAGGAGTAACCAGTTCGCATTTAATTATATGAAAGCAAACCTGCTTGGTGCCGTAACCGGGCTTGGTTTATTTTTCTTAAATCTGCCTGATCTGGTTACCATCCTGTTAGGCGTAACCATAGTGATCTTTCTCGGCATTGTATTAAAGATGATGAACAGTATGCGGATGGCATTGACAGGTTTTGTTATCGTAGCCATACAGGGCCAGCAAACCAGGCATTGGTATATCGCCCTCGAAAGGGTTTCCTGCGTCGTCAGTGGCTGCCTGATTGCGGTGCTGATCACGATGCTTTTTAACCTGCGAATTAAAAAAAGAGATAGCGGACGGAAGCCCGGCTGATCTGCCTGAACCTATTTTAAACGATAACTATGAAAAACACCTTCTGGCTTTTAGGAGCAAAATTAACCATAACCCTGGATGATATTTTAACTGGTTCCGGCTATGATGTGATCACCGGAATATTTGCGCCCTGCAGTGAAGTGCCGCTGCACCTGCACACGGCCTATTCAGAAACCATAATTGTACTCGAAGGGGAACAAACTATTTACACCCCGGGCAGTGAAGCCGTTTTGAAACCGGGCGATCACCTATTCATTCCTGCAGGAACGCCGCATGCCATCGTTTCATCGGGTCTGCAGCAATCCAAAGCGCTGACTATCGCCTCACCGGGTGGCTTTGCAAAACTGATCAGGACAGCCGGCATACCGGTAAATACCGATGGCAGTACGCCGGACAAGCCATTTGATATGCCTTTGTTTATGAAAGTGTCCGCTGAATTAGGTGATCAACTGCTCGGCCCGCCAGTTACACGCCCATGATACTCATGATCGCATTGAAATTGGTTCAGCTGGTTATGGTCATTTTGATCTTCACCTGCAGGGCTAAAGAAACGGACCTATATTAAACCGGAGCCGTAACAGTTGCTGTTACGGCTTTACAATGCCTAACTTTTTGATCCTGGAGTTGAGGGTCGAAACGTGGATGTCGAGCAGCTCAGCAGCCCCCCCGCCTCCGGATATTTTCCAGTTGCAGCTTTGCAGTACGGCCAGAATGTGATCTCTTTCGTTTTCAACCATCGTCTTTACTTTACTTTCGGGGACACCGTTTCTCATTCCCGGCAGATCAACTTTTTCCATGCAGCTTTGCAGTACGGCCAGAATGTGATCTCTTTCGTTTTCAACCATCGTCTTTACTTTACTTTCGGGGACACCGTTTCTCATTCCCGGCAGATCAACTTTTTCCAGTTTAGGTCCGGGCGAAACCAGGATGGTGCGAAAAATGATATTTTCCAGCTCCCTGACATTTCCGGGCCAGCCATAGTCTTCGAGGCTTTTTAAAACCGTATCCGAAACACCGGTTATATTTTTCCCGGTCTGTTTATTATAAATTGCGATAAAATGTTTGACCAGCAAAGGAATATCCGAACGGCGTTCCCGCAGTGGCGGCGGCGTGATCTGGAAAAGATTCAAACGGTAAAAAAGGTCCATCCGGAATCTCCCGGCAGCGATCTCATCTTCCAGGTTACGGTTTGTAGCAGCGATCACGCGAACGTTCACCCTTTTAATTTTCCCGCCGATGGGTTCCACTTCTTTTTCCTGCAGTACCCTTAAAAACCTGACCTGCATTTCCAGGGGCAATTCTCCGATCTCATCTAAAAAGATCGAACCGCCGTCCGCCTGCTCGAATTTACCTGTCCTTTTTTCAACAGCGCCGGTAAAGGCCCCTTTTTCATGACCGAATAATTCGGACTCTACCAGGGTAGGCGGAAGTGCGGAACAGTTAACCACAACAAAAGGACCTGACGCACGGTTACTTAACTGGTGAATATCTTTGGCAATCAGTTCCTTTCCCGTACCGCTTTCCCCACAGATCAGGACAGAAATATCGGAGCCGGAAACAATGTTGATCATCTCATACAATTCCTGCATCACTTTACTTTTCCCGACCATGCTTTTCAGTTCCGAAGAATTCGGCACAAAAGGTGATATGCCAGCTTTTCCCTGTTTGATCACCGGGTCCTGGTTTTGCCGGTGTACATAAAGGGCTACGTCGATCATCACCAGCACATCTTTTTCGCGGAAAGGTTTGACTAAAAACCCATAGGGCCTGGTCGATTTGGCCTCCTGCAGTACCTGCTTGTTGGAGTTAGCCGAAAGATAAACGAATGGAATATTTCTTTGACTTAAAGACCTGGCCAGGTCAATGCCGGTCAGGTTTCCCTGCAGGTGGATGTCCAGTAATACCAGGTCGGGCGTATCTTTTTCAATGGACTTTAAAGCAATGGCTACCGATCTGGCTATGGAGCTTACGATATAATTCGCCCGGATCAATATCCTTTCCAGGCTGTGCGCTTCTATAAACTGGTCTTCTACGATAAGTATCTTGGCCTTCATGTTAGCCCTCTCTTTCTTTAAAAATGGATGGTTCGGCATAATTCTCCTCTGTCAGGTCGTATGGAAAAATGATCCGGATATGGGTGCCGCTTTGTGATAAAAAGGTCAGCTCCGCATTGATATCATCGCTTAACCCCTGCATGAGTTTTAAGCCCAACGAACTTTGTTTTTCTAACTCTTCGTCCCGGCGGAAGCCAATGCCATCGTCTGAGATCAGCAGCATAACGTTGTCGCCCTCGCACAGCAGCGAAATACTGATCTTCCCGTTCTGTTGCCTCGGAAAAGCATATTTGATCGCATTGGTCACCGCTTCATTCACAATAAGCCCTAAAGGCATGGCCTGCAAAATATTCAGCATAACCGGTTCAATATTCAAGTCAAAATGCACACGGGTTTCATCCAGGAAACTATCTTTCAAATATGTAACCAGTTCAGGGAGGTATTCAGCCATATTTACGGACTTCACATCTTCTGCCATATAAAGTTTCTGATGGATCAGTGACATGGCGTAGATGCGGTGCTGACTGTTTTCGATCGCTTTCAGTGCGTCATCCTTTAAAAATTCAGCCTGTATTTCAAGCAGGCAGATCACTGTATGAAGATTATTCTTCACCCGGTGATGAACTTCTTTTAATAACCATTCCTTTTCGGAAAGTAAACGTTCCAGCTGCTCGTTTTTATGGGTAATAATTCTCGCTGCCAATTGCCTTTGCCGGCTTTGACGATAAAAAATCAGGCCTATGGCGATGGAGATTACGATACCTCCGATAGTGACATCCCGAATGACATTGGCTTGTTTTAATTTTGCCTCCTGCAGCTGGCCTTGCTGTTCCAGGATCATGATCCGCTGGTTTTTTTGGCCGGACTCATATTGAACGAGCAGTTTTTGTGTTGCGGCTACCTTTTTTTGCTTGTACAGCGTATCATCATAAAGTTTGTTTTTGCTCAGGTGCCGTATGGCCGACAGGTAATTGCCTGCGGCAGAATCTGCCAAAAAAGCAATATACTCGGTATAGCCTTTTGTACTTATTTCCGTAAAGCCATTTTGAAGTTTTAAAGCCTGTTCAATCAAAGGCCGGGCCTTTGCATAATTTTTACTTTCAATATAAAAAAACGCCAGTCTGCGGTAAGCATACTCTGTCAAGGCGTTCCGTGATTTATAAAGATTGAACTCTTTTAAAAAACACGCCTCCGCTTCAGGGAACATTTTTAGTTTTAAATAACAATCAGCGAATGAACTGGTGATAACCACTTCATCATTGTCCTTCGGTGCCGGGAATCGCCTGAGGGTATTTTGTAAATAAGAGAGGGCGTTTACAAACTGGTGCTTGTTAATGTAAACATCGGCAATTGCCGCGATACTGTAATAAACGCTTCCGAAACCACCGTTTATACTAAAGGAATTGAGGGAACGTTCGAAAAATTCCCGGCTTTTATCATACTGTCCCTGGTCTTTAAAGGCCGTAGCCAAAGCATAATAGAAATCTCCCGCCATCAGGGTATCACGTGTAGCGTTCATCGTATTTACAGCCTTTAACGCGTATTCGAGGTATTTGTCCGCATTACCGTTGATCATATACAAGATCCGGTACTGCCTGTAAACATAATGGAGTTTGGCGTACCCGATGGCCCGGTATTTACCAACCAGGTCATTTAATTCTTGCTGGGCAAGAATATACTTCCCCTCCATAATATGCACCTCAGCCGTGTAAAGATCCGTTTGCAGGATGGCTTGTTTGTTACCAAGTTTGATGGCCAGTTCCCTGGCCTTTGCAACATAAAGCATCGAATTTTCAGCGTTTTCCAGATCCGCCCCCACACTGGTATTGGCATAGGAAAAACTGAGTTGTAAAAGCAAGTTTAAACGGCTGGTATCGCTCAGGGCTGGTAATAACACGACAGCATCTTTAAAATTATTTTGCCACAGGTAAACATCTGCCGCCCGGCATGCTGCATCGCTAAAACCTTTGATATCATGGTATTTAAGGCTCAGTTTTTGGGCTTGTAACGCATATACCAAACTGCGGCTCAGGTCTGCCTTGATCTTATAAGGTTTATTAAAATATAAATTACTGAGGTCGATCAGGATTTTGATCTTCGATGGGGCAAGCGGCGATTCGGCAAGGTTGTTCAGCAGCAGCGTTTCCTGTGACGCCATTATTCGTGGCGGTTCAGGATAAAATTGGGCCGCCGCCGTCAGCGGGCCGACAAATATTAACACCCAAAATACGGCATGCAAAACTGCTTTAAAATGACTATGTTTTTTTGTTTGCTGATCCATTCACTAAAGCTTGTGCTTCATTGATTTTACATAATGATAAGAAAAATTTGCCCAATACCCGAGCTAATTATATCAGTCCTTTTTACCTTCCTTTTTTCATCGGGACTACTGGTTCTTTTTATTTAAATATCAATACCAGAAACTGGAAAATTGTCGATATATCAATAGTTTCAAAGATAGCGATTTTGTATTTATCTGAAATTCAATAATTTATAGAGTGGTATACTTCTTGGAATACGCCGTTCGTCATAATTACAATTTCATGACGATTGTTTTTTCAAAGACAGGCGCCCGCGTCCCCTGATTAGCTGTCCGGACCTGTCCGATCGTCGTTAACTGTAATGAGTTGCGCTGTTGAATTAATTGTACCATTTACCATCTATCTTTAATAACAGAATTATGAACGACATGATCGAATTAACATCTTCCAAAAGATTTCAAGGCATCGAAAGCAGCCTCCTGAATACACTTCAGGGAAATGGTTATACCCATGATTTCAGGCTTCAAAAGAATAACAAGTTGCTTTGCCTTCAAAATAATAAGATCTTTACTGGGGAGAAAGTTAAAGTGGGTCTTGCCGACCTTTGCTATGACTACAATACCCATGACTGTAAATATGTGCATACCATAGATTCCGCATGCGGCATAAAAGGTTTGTTGGTAGCCGAAAAAATATACCTGCCCGACCGGGAGATCATTGGCAAAGTCATTGAAAAATATAATGCATTAACCAAAGTCCCGGATATGGATAATATCTTCCCGGGATTTAACTTGCTGGCCAGAAAGAACCCTGCCGAGGACCGGATCCTCGTTCGTTTTAAAGATAAGATCATTCCTGTTTTACATAATGACATCGCCTTGTTTTTTTTAGAACATGAATTGGTGCAGCTTGTAACCTTTGATGGCCGGTCTTACTTTGTTCAGCGCAGCCTGGAAGACCTTGAAAAGCACTTGGGCATTAATTTCTACCGGGTCAACCGTCAGTCGCTGATCAATAAAGCTGCTATTAAAGACCTTTCCACAAGCTTTACCAGGACGATAACCATTAACTTAAAATGCCAATGCCCGCATAAGATCGTGGTTAGTAAACTTAAATCCAGCAATTTCCTGGACTGGCTGACCCTGAATCCGGCTGCTTAACATTATCCGGCACCTTTTCGTTAATGACACCTGATGATCCTGTAACCGGGGACAAATTTGACTCCCTTACGTATAACCTGCAATTATTTTACGGTGAAGTATCCATAATAGCCGTTGATTTCTATAAAATTCCTGTTGAGCAATGCCTCAGGTTTACTGCCGGCCGGGATGTTGACCGGCTGGATTGACCCCCGGTTTAGTTCCCGCCTAATTTTCAGGATGTCCCCTGCGGTTTTGTCCGCTTGACCCAAGTAAAGTTTTTTTTGAAATGCTTAGTATAGAATTTTAGTCTTTGAAATCTGCTTGAAGAATTTAAATAACTGCCTTAATCAGAACAATAACTATAAAAGATACCATGTCTTGATAGCTATAGACAGCCGAATCTGTAAGCAAATGAATTAGCCATTTTACCCCAATAAAATCGACAGCTCATTCGTCCGTGCAGAAAAATATACTGTACGGAAAATGGGATTTTAAACAGAAGCGATAAAACGCTTAATATTCTCCAACTATGAAAAACACAACTTTATTGATCTGCATAACGGCCCTTATCCAAACCAGCGCTATAGCACAGACCTTACCAAAAACGAAAGAAGAAAAAGCAGACTCCGTTAAATCCGTTTACCTGGATGATATTGCCACCCGGTACCCGATACTCAGGCAGGGAGCCATTTCTACAGAAGTACTCGCAACCGGAAATTCAAACTCCGAACTTTATGGAAATCCTTTATATAAAGGAAAGATTCAAATCGTCAGGGAAAGAGCGAATTTTAATGTACCTATCAGTAAATGGGTAAAAAACTCTTTGCTGGGTTCAGTGAACTACCTCGAACAGCATTTCGAAATCAACCATGTACAGGATTTTAACCCACAGGTTCCTATCTATAATCAAAGCTTTAACAAGCGGACAGTTGGTGTTTCGCTGACCTATTCGCGGAATGACTCGCTTTTCAATACACCGGTAATCTACAGCGGAACCATTGCTGGTTATACCGATCAGTTTTCCTCGGTCCAGCGATTAAATTATGCCGGAACGATTACTTTCCCGTTAAAGCATACGGCAACTACCAGTTATTCCCTGGGTCTGGTCGTTATCATCGATCCATCCACGCCAAGCCCGGTATTGCCGATATTCAGCTACTGGCATAAATTCCAAACCGATGATCTGGAACTTTATATTGACCTGCCTACACGGGCTTTGATCCGCAAACAGCTTTCAGCAAGAGCCTGGGCAACCTTTGGTACAGAACTCAGCGGCAGCTTTGCGTTTTTTAAACTTGATCAGCCGCAGGTTCCGCACGATGATACTTATTCCACCCTGGAACTAAAAACCGGGCCATCTTTCGAATACAAGATCTCGCAAAAAGTGATCATCGGCGTAAACGGCGGCTTATTTTCAACCCTGACTGCCAGGATGTTTGAGCGTAACACTAACCCCAATGATTATTTTATCAGGAACAGGAATAACAGTGTCCCTTATGCCAATATCACGCTGTCTTTTCTGCCGTTTTTAAGGACCAGTAAAATATAACTGAGATCTGGCAAATGCTTAAGGCCAGCGATAAGGAAAATTCTCAGCGGCCCGCAGCCAAATTCGCTACAGGCCGCTTATCCGGCTAAATCCGATTTTTTTATTTGTAAAACAGACACATCAAGTCTATCAACTATACAGTTATGCTGATTGATTTTGCTTTTAAAACATCTATCCGGGCACGGTAACCGGAATCTGCAAAAATTAACCTGATCTTACAAAGAACACTCTCATAGAGATGTTAACCTAAGTTAAATAAAGTTAAGCCATAGGCACTAACTCCCTGAATGAGAGCTATTAAAATAACGACTGTATTCAGCGGAGTAAATAGAATGGTCAGCTTTGATTTTGTCCGCCTGGGGCAGGTTTAATCGTTTTTAAAAAGCTTATTCCTGAGATTTAAAAGTAAGCAGTTAGCGGCTGCGAGCCGGCGAATGAACAGCCTGCAGGCAACTGGGTTAGTAATAAGTGATCAGACCATATGAAATTACACTCCGCAAGCATGACGCAAAGGATCATCGAGCTGCACCATTCCGGCTATGACCTGGATTTTCAACTCGATGGGGATGATTTCATCTGCCTCCAAAGCAATGAGCGCTTTAATTTTTTGCAGGTAAACGTTTGCTGGTCAGGGACGGATATCGATATGAACGGCAAAGTGGTCCGGTTTATTCATTCCATCGCCTGCATAACCGGCCAGAAAGGGATCTTTTTATGCACCGAGATCTTTAAAAGAAATGTATAAAGTATGAACGAGGCAAATGTGAATGACCACCAGTTAAATGAGGGCCACCGCGACCTGGTCAGTTTTGTACTGGTAGGACACCTCAACAGTAAACTTAAAAACCTGAGCAAGGATAATGGTTATCATCGATACATAGTGGAAGAAGATTACACTATGCACTACCATTCAATTGATAATTTTGTCATGTCCACTTGCAGCCATAGTAGTCTGACCAGTTTTCTTAATCTTAAAAAAGCCCTGAAAACCTGGACGGCCTTACCCGCCCCCTACAGGCTGGAAGTCATGTTGAATTTCAGGGAACATATGGTTGAGCTTTATCCGGCCAAAAAGCGGCATTTTAAAATGATAGTTTTTTGCCGGGTGTTTATGCACGAATTCTTACCCATCCTGTCCACTGGCAATAATTAAAAAGGGCGTACCATTTTCCGGTACGCCCTTTTGGCTGTTACTTAGTTGATCCCCCGCCACCATTCCGGGAAGCTGAGCGGAATATGATCAAGATCCACGGCCTGGCCAATCATGGGTGTGACCAATAACAGGTGGTGCTGCCTGGCTAACGCCGTAATGCGCTTAATCGGTTCATCCCAGGCATGATTACTTTCGGTGAACTTCGCCCAGTGAACCGGTACCATCCTTACCGTTTTCAGATCGATCGCAGCCTGCATACTTTGCTCCGGCTGCATGTGGGTATATTTATAGTTCTGATCATACTGCCCGCATTCGATCAGTGACAGGTCAAACGGGCCATAGGCCTGGCCGATCGCTTTGAAATGTTTATCATAGCCGCTGTCACCGCTGTAATAAATATTGAAAGAGGTGCTCCTGATTACAAAGGAGGCCCATAAACTGCGCCTGATCTTGGTGCCCCTACCTGAATTATGATGGGCCGGGGTAACCGTAATTTTCAGGGAACTGTCGATCACGACCAATTGGTTCCAGTCCTTTTCAACGATCTGGTCTTCCCGGTATCCCCAGCGCCTGAAATGTTCACCGGTCCCGAGCCCGCAGATCACCTTTTTAACTCTCGGCTGCAAGGCTTTCACGGTAGGGTAATCCAGGTGGTCCCAATGATCATGGGAGATCAGCAGGACATCAATGTCCGGAAAATCTGCCGGCTGGTAAATACTGGTGCCTTTGTAGGCTTTATTGATAAAACTTACCGGGGAACCGTTCTTGCTCAGCACCGGGTCGATCAGGATACGCTTGCCATCCAGTTGGAGGTAAGACGAAGAATGTCCCAGCCAAACTAATACGTTTTCCCGTGGATTCAATCCCCTGAGGTCAGTTTTCATGGTGGGGATGCTGTCCTTCGGCGTACTTCTTTTATCCTTTTTGGTCATCGAATCCCAGAAAGCTTTCCAATAGCTAACCCCTTCACTCAAATCGGGGCGGTTTGTTTGGTTCTGGAACTTGCCGTCCCTGAAATTTGGGGACCGCTTGATAGAGTCGAGTCGCGCACCCTCCGGGATCTGTCCGAAAGGCTTGGTATTCATGATCAGACAACCGGAAACAACGGCAAGAAGAACCACGCAAAGAATAATGAGTAAAATCAAACTGATTCTGGAATGCATAATAATGCTTTTCATTAGGGTTATAATTTCGATGTTACTGATAATGGTGATGCCCTAATTATAGCTGCCCTTTTTTATGATGACAATTAAATTCATTTATATTTCCATAACAACAAATTATCATGCAAACGCCTCGGAAAAAAAGCTTGAGGCGCTTGCATGGTGCAGGGAAATTTTAAACAGGGTTATTCTATCGTAAATTTCTCCCAGATACTTGCTGTAGAACGGTCACAGATCATCGGTTTAGTGCCATCTTCCTGGGTTACAAATTTGCCATTATTCCCCCTGAGTGAAACAGAGCCGTCGCTGTTGGTAATGTAGTCAAACTGTTCCCAGGGGCCAACGCTCGCCCGGTTGCAGGTCAACGCAGCTACACCATTTTCGGAGGAAACATATTTTCCCATACTTTGCAGCGCTACTTTACCATTCCCGGCATCTACAACGGTGAATGTTTCCCAAATATCTGCCCTGGCCGTATTGCAATACATCGCGCCGTTGCCATTTTCTCCGCTAACGTAAAGTTGGTTATATCCTTTAATATGAAGGGACTGCCCGATAGGCGGCAGGTGCGCACCGCCGCCGCCGATTACCGGCTCGGTAGGACGCAGCGACGTTAGCGGGATCAATCCTTTCAGCATATTGCCGCCGTCTTTGGTCAGGCGCAGGTAGTAATCCGAAGAGCAGTGGATACCATCTTCATCAAGGCCTAAAATACCGGAACCGGCAGGAACCATCGAAGCATCTTCGCCCGCTTTGGCGATTTGGTTACCTTCCCCGTATTCGTCGAACATGGAAATGTAGATACCCTGCGCGCCCACTCGGATCATGTTATAAAACTGCCGCCACATAAAATCACCATGCACCCGCTGGCGTGCGGAAAGATCACCCGGCTCCACACAGGGTTGATAAGCAATGCCATTAGCCTTACAGTAGGCCATATCAGGTGTGTTGACATTGGTGTAATAACTATCTGATTCCTGGATCGTACCGATCGCACCGATCATCCATGGGGAGATCATGTTCAGGGCCTTGAAAACAGCATCGAAGTTCTTTGGGCCTGCAACCGTATAGTCACGCCATTCATGCGGTACCCCGCCGATCACGTAACATCCATGGCTTTTAAACCAGTTGATCACATCAACTTCTGCCGCCGCCGTCATCGTCCGGTCGGGGAATCCCAAACCCCAGATGCAAACCACCGGTTTGCCGCCCTGGCGGGCGTAAGCCGAAGAAGTGATATAAGCAGACATTTTCGAGGTCCAGTCCGTTTTGATCTCTGTTTGGAAATTGTCCCAGCCGCTGATATCATACATAATATAGAATTTGCGGCCGTGCGCCTCGGCAGCGGTTTTTACTTTGGCCGTAATGCCGTCCCTGATCGGCCCTTCACTGCCGTTCGGGTTAAAACGCTGCAGGGCTGCCACGTCAATGTTGTTTTCCTGCATCCAGCGGAAGTGGGTATCTACGGTCTGCTGGTCCCAGGAAGAAAATAATTTTGCCGGGCTGCCATTACCTAAATTAGCATAAGCCGTTTGATAGGTATTCGTGTATTCACGTACATCCGGCCAGGATTTATTGGCTGTGTTGTTATTGCCGGGCAGGCCGTTGTCCTTTGACCAGTGCCACCAAAAAGTAGAAAATGGAGAACCGTCGTTGGCGCAGCTGAACCAGCCCTGGTAGCCAACGGTAACCTTACCCACCACATCGCCTGTGGTGAGTAAGCTTAATGCGTTATTACTTATTGCCAGATTACCGGCTGTTAAAGATGGTTGTACCAGGCTTTGCTTCGAACAGGCCGTCAAAAAGAGGAGTGCGATGAATAGTTGTTTTTTCATGTTAGCATATGTTATGCACCCTTATACGTTTGAAAGCCTGATGCTGACACACTGCACATCGCGCAACCAAGCCGAAGCGGACAATTCCGGGTCGGAAGCGGACATATTGTTTCCGGAGGCGGACAAAATTGAACGGAGGCTCATTTTACATTTTTCAACGCGCCGATAACGCCGTCCAGCTGCGCTACATTCGTCCCGTCATAAGTGGTCAGGGAATAAGCGATATTACCGGTCTTGTCAATCACCATACTGGTGGGATACCCGCTGATGCCGTACTCCTTAATAATGTCGGCGCGGCCGGCCAGGATATTGAATTTAAAATCCTTCCGTTTCAGGAACGCTTTTACCTCATCAGGGCTGTTATAGGTCACCGCTACAAAAAAAACGCTGTTATCATCCTTATATTTGGCTACCATGTCATTCATTTCCGGCATTTCCGATATACAGGGGGCGCAGCTGGTGAACCAGAAATTCAGGACCACCATTTTACCTTTCAGCGCTTTCAGGTCGATCGGATGGCCGTTAATATCCGTACCTGCGAAAACCGGGGCCATCGAGCCCATGGTTACTTTTAGTTCTGAAGCTGTTAATTTAATACTGATCACCTTACCATTTTTCATATCCGGAACAAAAGTAAATTTCCCGGATTTCATACTCTCCATAAATAGCTTGGGATCTATTTTTTTACCGGCCGTATCCAGATAAACGGTATTGGAATCCGGGTGCAGCATGGTATGGCTGGTCGTATCTTTTGCGGTTGTGGGCGGAGCTATTTTAGTAACTGAAGCGTGGCAGCTTGAAAAAATGATGCAGGCTATCAGCGCTGCGGCGATAAGGGTAATGCTGGTTTTCATGATTCTCTGATTTGATGGTAAAGTTACCGGGAGACCGTGCACGCTTTTGTTAATCCAAAATGAATTAGTGTTAAACAGTGTTAAAAGCATATGCCTGTCAAAAATAACGGAACGCCGTTTTGACACAACTTTATTGAGCTGAAGCGGACAATATTAAGGCTGAAATGGATAATAGTTCACCGGGAAATTACCAGTGATTTTTTGAAATGGAATAAGGAAGCTATAACAGTTGATTATTCGGCTATCGCCCTTTGCTTTCTAAAAGCGGTCGGGCTCAGGTCCTTATATTTCTTAAAGATCCGGTTCAGGTGGCTTTCATCTGTGAACCCAAATTCATCGGCGATCTCGTTGATCCGCATATCGGTATACAACAGCCGTGTTTCCATCAGTTTCAGTTTGTAGTTAATAATGTACTGCTGCAGGTTCTCGCCGGAATGTTTACGGAAATATTCGCTGATATAGGTCGGGGAAATATTAAAATGCGCGGCGATCTTTTCTGCCTTCAGATTTTCCGGCTGGTAAATATGCTCCTGTACATAAGTGACTAAAGACATGGAGGTATTGGAACTTGGCCCGCTTGCGGGCACACTGTCCTGCAGGGTAATATTTCTTGCGGCTACTGTAATGATCGTATTAATAAGTTGGGTAATAACCTCATCATGGTTCGCATTATTATTGATGACCTCCCGGTTAAGCGCCTCCACCAGTGATCGGATCAGCGGCTTGTCGGTCACATTCTTTAAGATGCAGCCCGGCAAATGGTTATGTACATGAAAGATAAATTCCATTTTTTTGATCCATTCCTTACCCTGCGTTCTCAGGTAACTATCGTTGAAACGGATAAAGAAAAATTTGGTGGTTTCCTGCACCTCAAAGCCATGGCTATCCTCCGGGAAGATCAGGAAAAGCTTATTAGGCGCATACGGCAATTTGTTCTGATTAATGATCTGTACCCCTGTCCCCTCCAGGATGAATACCATCTCGAAAAAAGTCTTTTTATGTTCACGGGCAATGTAATTATCTGTTTCCCTGAGTTCTAAGGCAAATGGCTCGTAAAGATTCCTGATCTCCATACCTGTAAAGTTACACATCAAACCCATGATTGTACAATTTTTTAGTTCAGAATCGGCGGACCTTTGATTTATCAAAACGAAAACAAAATGAACAAATCAGCATACCTCATCACCCGCATCGCCATTGGCACCAGCTTGTTGGGCCACGGCCTGGTACGCCTGCCAAAGCTTAACACCTTCAGTAACTGGATGACCGGGTCATTTAAAGCTTCCCTGCTGCCGCAGGTGATCGTACTGCCTTTCAGCTATGTGTTACCATTTGCCGAGTTCGGTATCGGGCTGTTAATCATTACCGGTTTGTTTTACCGCCAGGCACTGATCGCCGGGGCTGCAGTGATGACGCTGCTGATCTTCGGCTCCTGCCTGATAGAAAACTGGGACGCCATCCCATCGCAGCTGATCCACATCGCGTTTTTGGCGTTACTGCTGCAATTTCTGCCTGATAATACCAACACACAACATAATCACCTATCTAAATAAACAATCCAATGACCACACGTAAAGATTTCCTGAAAAGCACTGCCCTGTTAGGTGCAGGAACGCTTTTGATCCCAAAAACAATTTTTTCACAAACACCAAAATCAACACCTATGAACACAGAAAATTCTAAATGGAGCGATGGCACCAGGTTGGCCATTTCCATATCGATGCAATTTGAAGCAGGCGGCGAACCCGAAACCGGTTTTGACAGCCCGTTCCCGCCAAACCTGGAAAAAGGATATACCGATCTTCCGGCAAAAACATGGTTCCACTATGGCTACAAAGAAGGCATACCTCGTATGTTGGATCTTTGGGATAAACATAATGTAAAAGTAACCAGCCATACTATTGCCAGCGCCGCCCAGAAAAGCCCCGATCTGGCTAATGAGATCGTAAAAAGAGGCCATGAGATCTCAGGCCACGGATTTTACTGGAGCCCGGAATATACCATGGGCTATGAGGAAGAAAAGAAATTCATCAAGGATAGCGTGGACCTGATCAAAAAGATCACCGGCCAGACTACGGTAGGTTACAACTGCAACTGGCTGAGAAGAAGTCCGAATACCATCAAAATCCTACAGGAATTGGGCTTTATCTATCATATCGACGATCTGAGCCATGACGAACCTTTTTTGATCCCGGTTGAAGGCAAAAAATTTGCGGTAGTCCCTTATACACTGCGTTGCAACGATATCCAATTACTGGAAGGCCGTTATTTTTCATCGGCGCAATTTTTGGAAACGCTGAAACTGGAATTTGACCAGTTGTACAAAGAAGGTGCAACTAAAAAAAGGATGATGTCCTTCAGCGCGCACGACCGCATCAGCGGCACACCCGCTCAAGTAAATGTAATGGATCAGTTTCTGACCTATGCTTTGCAGCATGAAGGCGTAAAATTTATGCGCAAGGACGAAATCGCCCGCATGACCCTGAATGATAAATCTTCATTGGTAGATCCTGATTACCGTTAATATGAAAATCATGAAAGCATCAAAATTGATACGTGTGATAGGTGGTGTGCTATTCCTGACGATGCTGGCTGCCCCGGCGGCCAGGGCACAGGAAAACGCCGATATACCTGTTCCGAAATCCGTCACCATCGACAAAAGCCTGTCCAAAGCCGAAGCGGCGCAACTGCTAAAAACCGGTAAACTGCTTTACGCCTTTTGGAATACGGGTAAGGAGGTATACCTGAGCCAGGCCGTTTCGCCCGAATTTTTCGACAACACCCTACCGGTAGGACGCCCGCAAGGTTACCAGGGTATTTTATTTGCCTCTAAAAATTTCCGCACCGCGGTGCCGGATCTGCAATGTAGTGTGGAAGATCTGATCATTACCAAGGGCAAGATTGTTTGTCGCCAGATCTACACCGGGCATAACACCGGACCGGTAAACGGCCACCTTGCCAGTGGAAATGCCATTAAATTCTTTGCCATTGATATCCTGCATGTTAAAAATGGCAAGGTTTATGAAGACTGGCACCTGGAAGACAATTTAACTTTCCTGCAGCAGGCAGGAGTTGTAAAACTATAATCAAAATAAAAATGAAAATCATTTTAGTAGGTGCCAACGGCACCATAGGACAAGCCATCACCAAATCGTTATCCGATTTAAATGCCGAGATCATTGCAGTAGGCCAAAACTCGGGCGAGCTACAGGTAAACATCACTTCAGAAGAATCCATAAAAGCGCTTTTTGAAAAAGTAGGTCCCTTTGACGGTTTGATATCCGCGGCAGGTTCGGGCTACTACGGCCCGCTGGAAAAAATGAGTGCAGGCGAAGCCATTAAAGGCCTTGGTAATAAACTAATGGGACAGGTTAACCTTGTACTGATCGGCAAAGACTACATTAATGCCGGCGGCTTTTTTACCCTGACCTCGGGCAATCTTGCGGAAGAAGGCAATGTCAACAGTGCCAACCTCGGCATGATCAATGGCGCCCTGAACGGCTTTGTTGTAAACGCGGCACTGGAAATGCCAAAAAATATCCGGCTGAACGTGGTGAGCCCATCAGTATTAACCGAAAGTGTTGCCAAATATGGTGAACCCGAAAACAGGGAGTCCATTCCGGGTGAGGAAGTGGCGGCCGCCTATAAGCAAACCGTTACGGAAAAGATCAACGGGCAGGTACTGAAAGCCTACGGTAAATTAAAAACTGTTTAATTACAATTCTATCATGAAAAACACAGCATTGATCAGCGGCGGTAACGGCATTGTTGGCCGTAACCTGGCTACTTACCTGGCCGCCACAGGTGAATGGAAAGTGATCGTCACTTCCCATTCACCGTTAAGCTATTCCGGCGATTTCGAGTTCCTGCGCCTCGATCTGACCGACCCGGCGGCAGTGGAACAGCAAAAGGATAAATTAAAGGACGTAACGCACGTTTTTTTCGGTGCCTATATCGAAAAACACACCCTGAAGGAGCAGACCAAAGTAAATACCGAATTACTGGAAAACCTGGTCATTGGTATCGAACAGATAGCCCCCGGCTTTAAACACGTTACCTTCATTCAGGGCGGTAAAGCCTATGGCGCACACCTGGGCAAATACAAAACACCGGCCAAAGAAACTGATGCCCGTCATTTTCCGCCTAACTTTTACTATGACCAGGAAGACTTCCTGAGGAAACAAGCTGAAGCTAAATCCTGGAGCTGGACCGCCTTAAGGCCCGACATCATCATTGGCCTGGCTATTGGCAACCCGATGAACCTGGGTACATTAATCGCGGTTTATGCGACTATGTGCAAGGAGTTGAACGTGCCGATGCGTTTCCCGGGCTCGGAAAAAGCTTATGATGTATTAGTGAATGTAACCGATGCGGAACTATTGGCTAAGGGAATGGAATATGTGGCGGTCAATAAATCGGCACATGGTGAAATCTTCAATCTGACCAACGGTGATATATTTCGCTGGAAAGAACTATGGCCCAAATTCGGTGCCTATTTTGGTGTACCGGTAGATGAGCCGCAGACATTTTCCCTTGCGACCTATATGGGTGATAAAGATGAATTGTGGCGTCAGATGAATGCCAAATACCAATTAGCCGGACATGAACTCGGTAAACTGGTACAATGGCCTTTCGGTGATTTTATTTTCAATAACCTGCACGATGCCTTCTTTGACGTAAGTAAACTTCGCCGGAACGGCTTTCAGGAAATGCAGATGGACAGCTTTGAATCCTTCAAAAGGGTATTTGATCAGCTCCGCGAAAACCGGATCATACCGGCGTAAATTTTTGTTTTCATGATTGGGCCGCCGGCGAGAGATTTCCGGCGGCTTTGTTGATGGATAGAATCTTTACTTGGAGTTGTTAATCAATCAGTTTATAGCCAAATCCGCGAATATTCTGTATCTGGATAGCGGGGTCACCTGATAAATACTTTCGCAGGCGTGTGATATAAACATCCATATTACGTGCATTAAATAAAGTGTCATCACCCCATATCGTGATCAGCGCGGTTCTGCGTTCCAACAGCGCGTTTTTATGATCGATCAGCAATTTTAAAAGGTCTGCCTCCCGCTGTGATAAACTGATGGCTCGTCCCGCACCGGACAGTTCCAGCCGGTGATAGTCAAAATGGTATTGTCCTATCTGTCGGGTATGGTCAGGCAGCCCGGCGTCACCATCGTCGCCCTGAACCGTTGCACGGCGGTGGAGGGCCTTCAATCTTAAGATCAGTTCCTCCATGACGAATGGTTTTTTGATATAGTCATCGGCACCGATCTCCAATCCACGGATCACATCCGCTGATGTTGATTTGGCGGTTAAAAAGATCAGTGGTATCGTTTGATCTACCTTACGAACATCCTCCGCCAAGGAAAATCCGTCTTTTCGGGGCATCATTACATCTACCACCATCACGTCAGGTTTATCGGACTTGAAAAAACTCCACCCCTCTACGCCATTTTTAGCAATGGTGATCTCAAATCCCCGGCTATCCAGGGTTTCTTTAACAATAGAAGCCAGCACGATCTCGTCTTCAACCAATAATACCCTGATCTTGCTCATAGGAAAGGAAAGTGAATGGTAAATGTAGTCCCTGTTTTCAGTTTGCTTTTAACCGAAATAACGCCGTTCAGGTTACTGACCAATTGCTTCACGTAGCTCAGGCCGATGCCGTAACCCTTAACCTCGTGCAGGTTGCCTGAAGGTACGCGGTAAAACTTATCAAAAATAAATGGTAGGTATTGAGGCTCTATCCCCGGGCCGTTATCTGTCACTTCCAGTTCCCAGCCCACCTCCGACGAGGTCAACCTGATGGTGACCTTCATTTTGTCATCCCCGTATTTTAAAGCGTTGTCCAGCAAATTGGAAAGGATCGTATCGATGATATGACTGTCGGTAACGACGTTCCTGATCGCTGAAAGACGAAAAAGATCTATCGTAGGACCGTCATCGCTGCGGAACCTTTCGATGACCACCCGGAGCAATTCAGGCAGATCCACCGTTTCCGGGCTTACCGGCTTGTCGCCACTCTCGTAGCGCGCGATATCCAGAATCCGGTCAACATTATGTTCCAGTTTAACCAGGATCTCCGTATTGATTTTGAGGTAACGTTCCGCCTTTTCAGGTTCATGGATATCGCCATAGCGGTACAAAGCCTCATGGGTCGATTTTAGAATGGAGATTGGTGTCCGCAGTTCATGCGTCATATTGCTGATAAAGTCATTTTTAATATGATCCAGTTGCATCTGCCGGCGGATAATGATCCACATATAGCAAAGGCTTCCCGCTGAAAAGAGGATCAGGATCAGGGAGATCATCGCCGGGATGATGTTTTGCTTCAGCACCAGTTCGTTGGTATGACCGATCAGCGCTTCGACCATCGGGCTGTTATTTGAGAAATTGATAAAAGCGGCGATCTTACCGGGAGGAATGGTTTGCTGGTTCTTCAGTAAAACCAGTACAAAAGGCAGGTCGATATTGCGCCTGTGCAGCTCCGCTTTAAAAACACGGGTTAGTTCCTTCAGGTCCATCGAATTCATCAGCGCAGCGGACATGAACTGTGTTTCTGCCAGCATCACTTTCACCCGGTCCAGGCTCGATAGCTTTAAAGGAATAGCCTGTACCTTTGCCATATAGCGCTGGTCGTTTTGATCCCCCTGGTGAACTTTCAGGTGTGTTCCGGTATCTGCCGGAATGGATTCGAGCATTGCGATATAAGGCGCGCCGGACTTTAAAGTTGCGGGGAGCTCACTGCGCCCCACCTGGTAATTCTCAATGCTTTTCTGCAGGGCGTCCTGTAGCAGCTTATTCAGGTTACTTTCCCCGGTTTGATAGGTATTATAGACCCAGTAGCCCTGAAAAAGCAGGATACCTCCGGCCGTAAGGGCGGCGATAAGCAATAAAAATGTGAGCCTTTTTTTCATTCCGGTATCTTTACAAATATAACGCTAAACAGTGATTAAAGGTCGGCCTCAATAGCCGCGGAAAGATCTGCCTTGATATCATCTTTCATATTGACCGCGTGCGTGATCAGCCCGGCTTTATTCACTACCAAACTGGTCGGCCAGCCGCTGATCCGGTATTTCTGATCCGTAGGCTTGGTACCGGCGATGATATGGTAAGCGAATTCATGACTTTCCAGGTAAGTTTTGACCTTTTGCGCATCGTTAAAGGTTAGCGCGAGGAAAACCACTTTTGCAGGATCATATTTTTTAGTCAGTTCATTTAAGTCCGGCATTTCTGCGTTGCAGGGTGGGCATGAGGTATACCAGAAATTAAGCACTATTACCTTTCCCCGCAGCTGAACTGTTGACCATTGTCGGCCACCGATATCCGTTAATTGAAATTCAGGTGCCATTTTACCAACCAGCACTTTAACCGCCGAATCAGCCTTCGCATTCTGGGCCGCGATCTGTTTCATATTTTCCTCGCTTAAACGGAAGATATGTATTACGCCCTGTGCCTGGTCTTTGGCGTCATGTCCGAGCATCAGCGCGCCGTTCCAGGATCTGTCTACGCTGTCAATCTTATCTTTGGCAATCAAACTGCCATCCGGCATCATGTAAGTGACCGGGGCCGTTACGGCTGGTTTCTTCTGGTTGACCTTGGTATCAACTTGTGCTTCAACATTAGTAAAGAGCAGGCTCAAAACTGCTGAAAATAATATGCCTTTGATTGGATTGGTACCGCCTTTTCGGGCGGCTAAACTGTTGGTGATCATGTCCTTTATTTATGGAAGCGGTCTGATTGTTCGTTTGCTTCAGGGGACAAAGTTACCGGGCGGGAAGGTTTTGAATGTTAAAATAAGAATAGGGAGTGTTAATGATTGTTAATGGTTTTAATTGCTCCCAAAACTTTGCGATATTTTGTGTTGTTTAGTTTTCTTTAGTTCCTTTTTGTTACTCGTAGTTACAATCGAAATAAACGAGGAACAAAACACACTTTAAGGAACAAATGAGCAAAAAAAAGCCCCAAATATTAGGTTAATATAAAATATACCAATGGGCTTATTTTCGCAAGTAACTGATAATTTGAAAGTTAATTAAAATGATTTAAATTTTGTTCAAATATTTCATAACTAATTTAAAATCAATTAATTATGCTCGGCTATTTTCCGATACATATTATGAAGCTAATTAACTGATAGATAGTTAGCTAAAACTGGAGACAAACGAGTAACAAAAAAATCAAAACAACACAAAGCATTGATAAACAAACAGATAACAAACCTTGTATTTCAGCCAAATTTGCACGTTTTTAAATTAAAAAAAGAATTTAAAAAAACATACTTGCATAATGCGAGAAACAAAAGAGTCGGAAATACGATACCTTCAACCACACAGTTGAAGAACTGGAAAATTCAAAAGCTAAACTGATTGAATCCGTGAAATTACAGCTTACAGCAAATTATCAGAAGGAGATAGACAACCTGAATGAAAGACTAAAAGCTAATGAAGAACTTCGTTTGCAAACCGCTAAAGACCTTGAAAAAGTTTATAAAGAGAAAACGGAGTTGCTAAATGGCCAGTTATAACTGCTAAAAATCATCGTGCCTATTACTTTTTATTGGCAGGCACAAAAAGAGCAATAAAAATCGCTGTTCTGAAATTTAAAACAGGTCAATTAAAAACCTTATGATCTGCTCATCTGACCAAAACTCCTTCTATAATTATTAAAACACAGTTTATAAGGCTATAGCAATTCAAGGCACTTGCACCACGAATTTCTACAGCCCTTTTAATAATTTATACCGAGGGATCGACTGCTATTGAGAGAAAAAAAATGAGTTATGTTAGTAAAAACAATAATGATCCAATTGTTAAAAAAGATGGATACGAGGTCAATATTGAGCATCCCAAATCAAACGAAATCTTTAAAGAGAAAATAAAATCACCCTGTAAAAAATCGCAAAAAACCTATACCGTTACCGTGACTTACATACAATTAACTGATGAAGAAGCTAAAATCAAGCGGGCTATAATTGAAAGTATTTTAAAGAAAGGGTTTAGAAAATAAGATCATCATTATTTATACTCTCTTACTTAATAACTTTTCCAACACCTTTACTTTCCTTTGTGAAGGCAATTTCTCTCCTTTCTCCCAGACGCCTATAGTCGTTCCATCTACTCCTAGAATCCTTCCCAATCGTTTATAGCTAAACCCATTCCTCCATCGATAGGCCATTAAGCGTCCTGATAGCGTACTTTCATCAAATTCAATTGGACAATACCCTAGAAATTCAATAATTTGAGGGATGAAGTTTACTTGCGGCGTACTTCTATTATTTTCCCAATACGTAATACAATCAGTGCTTATATTGAAAATTATTGCTACTTCACTTTGCAATAACTTTAGTTCCATTCGTTTTTTCTTAATATGTTCGCCAATTGTAATTGGATTCTGTGGAAATGATTTTGGCTTGGGTTTATCATGCTCTTTCTCATAACGCAAACAAGGCAACGCATGTATGAAGTTGCGTTGCCCTGTTTCATGGGCTTTGTATCAAGCACGACGCGGTTATTCAAAGATGTACATCTTTTTGTAAGGAGGACAATTTCAAAGATCCAGATTATACCTATCCTCGTTATTATTCTTTCAAGAAGTATATCAAACTACCTGATGTCTTATAAAACGGCTCATACCTAATGTACCCTATCTCATGTAGCTCTTTAATACACTTGTGGTAGGTGGCAAATGAAGATATCTTTGATAATTTCATTAACTCCCTTCGTTTGACAGGGACAGGATGAATGCATCCGCAGTTTTTCCAACATTGACAAATAGCTGCAAATAGGCTTATATGTGAGATAATAATTCTGCGGTCATCAACTGCTTTTTTAAAGAACTGACTCATTGGTGCTTCCTGTTTCATAACAATCATTAAGATTTACCCTCCAGCATTCTGACAATATCTTCAAATTTATAGTACATGGTACCGCCAATTTTTGTGTAAGGAAGAGTATTGTTGACGCGAAGCATTTGAAGTTTTCCAGAGGATATCGATAACATTTTGCGTACTTCAGAATTTTTAAGCCACCTTTTACTTTCACCAGGTGTGGCTGACAACATTTGTTTAATCTCCTTTAGTAGGTCTACCTTGAACCGATCAAGATCTTCCTTCGTGATAATTTCCACAGACATAAATTTCCCTTCTTTTAAGTGATAGCACAATTGCTACTTCAAAATTGAGTTAGAATGCCCGAATTTGAGTGACCAGCGGAATTGTTTGGTCATGATTAGGGAGGATAAGTTAAGATATATGATCTTTTCGGATAATCTCAAAGATTTGGTTTTCTTCTGAAATCTCTGACCCCTTAATCAACTTACCATCTTTGGTTGCCGGAAAATAGTTTCTTAAAGTATCCAGCGATATTTCCTTTCCTCCATGGTGAAAGTATTTACCTATCATTTTGTACCATGGACTTTGAGATTGGGCTTTAGCAAGTTTCTGCCCGGATGGAAGCTCCAGTTGCTGAATGAGCTTAATCAAATAAATAAATGCCGGTAAAGCGCCTTCAGGAATATTGATCTTTTCAATTGCATCAAATTTAGTTGCCAATTTAATCTTATCTTTTAATTGAGAATTGAGCAGTTCTTGCGCTAATAATTTTTCTTTTATACCTTTTTCTATATCCCAATTACCTTTTCGCATCAGGACCTCTCTGAAAGATTTTAGGATATCCAGGTTATTTAAGGTTCGTACCGCATTAGTATAGAAATCTTTACGATCGTAGTTCTCAATTCTCTTATCTAGCAGATCCAGTACATATAATAAGAATTGGTATCCCTCAGCGGGAAACTGTTTTATAAAAAAATGCTGGTGGTAAGAAAAATAGGCATCATACTCGCTCTCTTCAATTTCATTTAGCTTTTTAAAAAAGAAATTATTTTCTAACCTTTTATTTTGGATAACAGGATTGCCTATTTCATAACGATGGGGGTTAAAATCAAAACGCCCTCTAAATTTAAAGTAAGACTTTTTCATATATCGCTTTTTTACTTAACGACTTACCAACCCAAATAATACTTTGAATAATTAATTTCTTAATAATTTACTCAATCTGTAATGATAAAAAGCCAGTTGGAAATAAACACATAAGATAATTTAGAGTAGGGATCAATTATATAGTTTGATAATCTTTACATGGCTCAGAGTCTCTATCTTGTCTAACTCTACCTTATCTAGTTTATTTTTCAATATAGCCATGTCTTTTGCAATTTTACTATCTAAAACTTTTGCATAATGTTCTGTTGTTTTAATACTGTTGTGTCCAAGCATTTTGGAAACAGTTTCGATAGGAACTCCATTTGAGAGCGTAACAGTAGTAGCAAACGTATGTCTGGCCATGTGGAAGGTCAATACTTTAGCAATCCCGCATAAATCAGCTATTTCTTTCAAATAGCTATTCATCCGTTGATTAGTATAAACCGGAAGTAATATAGATTTATTTTGACATAAGGGATGATCTCTATAACAATCAATAATATCAATAGCAGATTTTAATAAGGGAATGTGAAATGGTGTTTCGGTTTTCTGTCTGCTTGAAAATATCCAAAGTTCGCCATCATCTCCAACTTTAATTTCAGAAGGTTTAAGTTTTTGAACATCTGCGTAAGCCAGCCCTGTATAACAACAGAAAATGAAAATATCTCGTACATTCTTTAATCGTTCGATAGCGAGTTCTTTATTCTCAATAAGACCTAGTTCCGCTTTTGTTAAAAAAGTGCGGGGACTGGGTTTTGCCGTTGATTTATAATGCTGAAATGGATTCATTGTAATCCATCCGTTTGCCATTGACAACAATATCATTTTTTTCAAATGTTTAACATACTTATCAGCAGAGATAGGAATACATTTACATTGAATTCTGAGATACAAATCATAATTTTTTATAAAGTTAAAATCCACTTTTTTAATGCTGATATCGGGATGATTGAACTTCCATTGTAAAAATTCACGCAGATGCTTCAAGGAACTTTTGAATGTTCTAATGGTATTAATTCCGAAACCATGTCCTATTAAACTTTCAGCATTCTCATTATGCTCCTGGAAAATTTCCAATAACATTCTCGAAGTA
This sequence comes from Pedobacter sp. L105, assembly GCF_009765875.1. Lineage (GTDB taxonomy): Bacteria > Bacteroidota > Bacteroidia > Sphingobacteriales > Sphingobacteriaceae > Pedobacter. The sequence goes on along the minus strand of NZ_LMUP01000004.1, from coordinate 261,076 downwards.
GCACCTTTCCCATCAAATTCATTTCTCAGGAGATCAGCTGTGAGCTCCATATTGACATCAATCATGTGGGTGTGAATACGTTTGATCTTTGAAAGCACACTATCTAAGTGGGCATTTAGCTGCCTGGCTTCCTCTTTTGTTCCCCGTGCTCGGCCACGCCTTGAATCCCAGGATCCGGGTTCAATTTCTCTTCCAAGAGAGGATTCAGATCGTTTTCCGTTTAATGTTATCCTTAGATAAACAGGCAATGTACCTGATTCATAGTTCCGTGGCTTCTTTAGATAAAAAAGCAGATTGAAATTGCTACTCATAATTTAAATCAAAGATGTTTACAAATTTACATTTGTGCCTCTTGATTATCAACATGTTCAACCACTGAACATATTGACTAACAGCAACTTACAAGGTTCCTGGTGAGTCAGACTTAAGATTTGATTTTACTCACCGATTTACTCACCAGAATACTGGAAAAAGTTGACCAAATCGGTTGTTTTTCAAAAAATAAAAGCCCGCAAAATGCATTTTGCGGGCTTTTGGTGAATTTTATTAGTTATCAAGTGGTCCCGACGAGAATCGAACTCATATCTAAAGTTTAGGAAACTTCTATTCTATCCGTTGAACTACGGGACCATGTACTACCTGATTACGCTTCCATTGCTATGATTTTGTAAAGGTGCCACAAAAGTAAGTTTTCCATCTGAATTTTCAGACATTAAAATCATTCCCTGTGATAAAATTCCTTTAATTTCTCTCGGAGCCAGGTTAACGAGCAAACTTACCTGCTGTCCAATCACCTCATCTGGTGAGAAATACTCAGCAATTCCTGAAACGACCGTCCTTTGATCTATTCCGGTATCTAAGGTTAATTTGAGCAGCTTTTTAGTTTTGGCTACCTTTTCCGCAGCAATTATCGTGGCTACACGGATATCCATAGTACTAAACTGATCAAAATCAATGTTTTCTTTAACCGGTGCAACTACTATATTGGCTAATATATTATCTGCTTTACTCTGATTGAGTTTATCAATCTGAGCCTGCACTTCCGCATCTTCAATTTTCTCAAACAATAAAGCAGGTTCGTTTAATTGATGACCATGGCTTAATAGATGCATTTTACCTGCATCTTCCCATGAATGTCCGCCATAATTTAGCATTTTCATGAGTTTATCAGCTGTAAACGGCAGAAAAGGTTCAATTAAAATTTCCAGGTTAGCCACGATCTGCAAACCAATATTTAAGATGGTACGCACCCTGTCTTCATCAGTTTTGATCACTTTCCAGGGTTCGGTATCGGCCAGGTATTTATTGCCTAAACGCGCTACGTTCATCACTTCGGTTAATGCTTCCCTGAACCTGTAATTCTCGATTGAAGCACTGATCTTAGCCGGGTAGGTAGCCAATTCATCGATCACCTGCTGATCCTGTTCAGTAACCCCCATTAACATCGGTACCTTACCACCAAAATATTTTTGTGTAAGCACTACTACCCTGTTGATGAAATTACCCAAAACAGCAACAAGCTCATTGTTATTTCTAGCTTGGAAATCTTTCCAGGTAAAATCATTATCCTTGGTTTCTGGTGCTGTTGCCGTTAAAACATAACGCAATACATCCTGTTTATCTTTAAAATCAACAAGGTATTCATTTAACCATACGGCCCAGTTTTTAGAGGTAGAAATCTTATTTCCCTCTAAATTCAGGAACTCATTAGCAGGAACATTATCAGCCAGGATATATCCACCATGTGCCATGAGCATAGCAGGGAAAATAACACAATGAAATACAATATTATCCTTACCAATAAAATGTACCAGCTTGGTGCTTTCATCTTTCCAGTAATCTTCCCAGTTACCTTGCTCTACCCCATTAGGGTTAATATAATACTCTTCCGCCCTCGGGTTCCATACATCCAGCGTAGCATAGTCGAACAATTCCTTTGTAGCAGAAATATAACCGATAGGTGCATCAAACCAAACATACAACACTTTACCCGCAGCATCCTTTAAAGGAACTTTCACTCCCCAGTCCAGATCGCGCGTCATTGCCCTTGGTTGCAGGCCGGCATTCAGCCAGCTCAAACACTGCCCGTAAACATTTGGTTTCCACTCTTTGTGGCCTTCTATATATGCTCTTAAACGTTCCTCATAATTTTCTAAGGGAAGAAACCAGTTTTTAGTTTCTTTTCTTACAGGTGGTTCTCCTGATAATGTTGACTTCGGATTGATCAGGTCGGTCGCATTCAATGTACTTCCGCAATTCTCGCACTGATCTCCATAAGCATGCTCAAATCCGCATACAGGACATGTGCCTGTAATATATCTGTCGGCTAAGAACGATTGTGCTTTTTCATCATAGTATTGTTCCGTTACTTCTTCTGTAAAAAGCCCCTTTTCATAAAGCGTTTCAAAGAAATCAGATGCTGTCTGATGATGCATCTGAGATGATGTACGGTGATAAATATCAAAAGAAACACCAAACTCCTTAAAGGAATCACCTATAATTTTATGGTATTTATCTACAACAACCTGAGGGGTTACCCCCTCTTTTTTAGCTTTCAGTGTGATAGGAACACCGTTCTCATCAGACCCGCAAATAAACTTCACATCCCTTTTATTTGAACGAAGGTAACGTACATAAGTATCTGCAGGTAAATAAACACCTGCTAAATGCCCGATATGCACCGGGCCATTCGTATAGGGCAATGCCGCCGTAACGGTATATCTTTTTATTTTACTGTTATCCAAAACTATTTTTATTATTTTGCCAAAGATAAGTGTTTTACCAATGATTAAACAGCCAGCCTACTTAAAAAAAGGAGACAAAGTTGCTATTGTCTGTCCTGCGAAAAAACTGAAAAAGGATATTGGTCCTTCAATCAGCGTACTGGAGGACTGGGGGCTGAAAGTGGTTGTAGGAAAAAGCGTTCATGCGGAATACCACCAATTTGCCGGTGATGATCAATTGAGAACTGAAGATTTTCAGGCTGCACTGGATGATACCGGTATTAAAGCCATTATTGCTGCCCGCGGCGGATATGGTACGGTACGTATTATCGACGAACTGGATTTTTCCATATACAATCAGCATCCTAAATGGATCATCGGATTTAGCGATATCACCGTATTGCTTTCTCACAGTACGACGTTAAATACCCAAAGTATTCATGGACAGATGCCAGGCGTTTTTGAGGGAGCCAGTATGGAATCTTTGGAAACACTCAGAAAAGCATTATTCGGTGAAGCCCTTGATTATACTTATCAAAGCGATCATCTCCAACGCCCAGGGGAAGCCGAGGGAATATTGATAGGAGGAAACCTCAGCATCCTGATATCGCTGGAAGGTTCCGTTTCACAAATGGATTACCAGGATAAAATACTTTTCCTAGAAGATGTAGGTGAACACGAATATGCTATTGACAGAATGTTTCGCACGCTGAAGCGCTGCGGAAAACTGGCGGGATTAAAAGGATTGGTAATCGGTGCTTTTAATGGCATTCAACCAGAAGATATTCCTTTTGGACAAAGTCCGGAACAGATTATCATGGAGATTGTCCGGGAATATGATTACCCCGTATGTTTTGGCTTTCCGGTAGGACATATCCAGGATAACAGGGCATTGGTTTTAGGAAAAACAGCAAAACTGGTAGTTGAAAAAAACACAGTAACCTTAAACTATCTGTAACCACAACAAGCAGCTAAAAACAAACCCGAAGAGCCTTTTAGCAACTCCGGGTTTAATCATCTAAATAGCTTAATTTAATTATTTGTCATCAGGTTATTATACAGCAGTTCATCTCCTGATATCGGCCAGATGTATCTAGGATCAGTAGTAGGTATTGCAGGCACACTGCCTTTAGCCGGAATAGGCGAAAGCGTCCGCATCAGATCAATATTGCGTAATCCTTCACCCAAAAACTCTATGTTTCTTTCCTGCAAAATAGCACTGACCAAGGCATCGCTACTGGCAAAACTGCCTGCTGTATAGGTTGTTGAGGCATCCGAGCGGTTACGCACAGCATTGAGTAAAGCAACGGCCTGTGGGTCTACACCACTTACATGTGCTTTAGCCTCGGCCAGGTTAAGCAGCACTTCTGCATAACGGATAACCGGTGCATAATCAGCATAGGGGTCAGGCTGGGTATATTTAGCCGTATAGGTCCTGTTTGTACTGGTATTGGTAAAAAGCAATTCGGTTCTTCTTTTGTCTGTAGCTTTCCAGTTAGGATCTGCAATTACCCCGGTTGGGTTAAGATAAAATTCTGCCAGCCCTGGCGTACCGCCATTCTGATAAAAGTAATACCCCAATCCATTTTGAGTACCAGGTCCTTCTGTAGCGCTAAATGGCATAGAAAAGATAGATTCAGTTGTGGTATAAGGCGTGCGGAAAACACTGGCCACATCAGCGGCAAGGGCGTGATCGACCCCTCCGGTGGAAGAACCACCGGCAGCAGTAAACGGAGCCGTTGCACTAACAATTTTATTGGCTTCTGTAATGACGTCGCTGTAACGCGCCATCGTCAGGTAAACACGCGTTTTTAAAGCAATCGCAGTATTACGGTGTGCCCTGACCACGTTATTTACATTGGTGCTATAACTCAGCGGCAAAGCGGCTTCAGCATCATTCAGGTCTAAGATAATCTGATCATAGATCTGGCTAACTGTACTTCTTGCTAAATTCAGGTTACCATAAGATGATATCCCGTTTAGGCGCAAAGGTAAGCCCGGGTGACTGCCATTCCCATCAACATACGGACGCGCATATAACTGCAGCAGGCAATAATAACTTATCGCCCTGACAAACTTTGCTTCACCAACATATTGCTTTCCTGTAGCATCCCCTACTACCGAAGTTCCTTTCGCGGCCATACCATCGATAAACAAATTGGCATTATTAATCGCAGCATATCCAGCCGCCCACAAACCTGTCACTTCCTGACTGGTAGTGTTTACGTTCTCGCTCCATGTATTTGAAGCAGTAACCTGGTTATTGGAAAAGTTGATCCAGTTATCGGCTTTCACATCATTGTATACCTGAAATCTGCCACCCAAAAGACGGCCATCCCTTAAACTATTATATAAGCCCAGTACCTGGCTTTGTATACGATCTGACGTAGAGAAAGGCTGATAATTCTGGTCGGAAACCTGGGTTTGCGACACCGGATACAATAAATCCTTTTTGCAGGAGCAGTTCAATAGTACTCCAAAGCCTAGTATTAATAGATATTTCTTTTTCATTGTCTTCGAAAATTAATGGTTAAAACTTAACAGACAAACCTGCTGTAACAGTCCTTTGGTTACCTGCAGTATTCCTGTCTATCCCCTGTCCGGTGCTGCTGCCGGCGCCATTAGATGAAACTTCAGGATCAGGACCCGGATAACCTGTAATCGTGAATAAATTATACCCGGTTAAGTACACTCGCAGATTAGACAGCCCAATACTATTTGAAATGCGCTTAGGAAGGGTATAGCCCACATTAATGCTCTTCACTTTCAGAAAATCACTTCTAAACACATTTGATGAAAGTGGTAGTGATGATCCATTTGAAACGTTATCTCCCGCTACTACCCTTGGAATATCAGTTACCTGCCCTGGAGTGGTCCATCTGTCTAATATATCTACAGAGTTATTCCAGAAACGCTGATCCAGCAAACCGGCATTAGTACCATAATAAGTCCAACCGCCTAACTGATAGGTTAGCATAACATTTAAATCGAAGCTTTTGTACCTGAATGTATTGCTGAATCCTCCGTATATTTTTGGCGCAGACTGTTTGTAGTTAACTGCATCTGCACTTTGTGTAATTGCAGGTGCCTGGGTACCATCTGTATATTCCCATTGAAATCCGTTTGCCGGCGGAACTTTCTGGTACAAGACTTCACGTCCGGCCTGATTCAGAAATATTCTGCGGCCAGTAGCAGGATCAACACCTACAGTACGGACAATGTATAAGTCACCAATAGGATGCCCAATCTCTGTAATATTTGTAGTTTCTAACCCACCTGTTGACGTAGTTAGCCTGGTAATTCCGTTTGCCAGAGCAGTAACTTCATTGTGGTTAAAGGCCAGGTTAAAAGATGGTGTCCAGGAGAAATCCCTGCTCTGGATAGCCGCAGCACTCAGCGTTAACTCCCATCCGCGGTTATACATTGAACCAATGTTTACAGAGGGATTGCTTGGTAAACCTGATGAAGGTGCTACAGGAACCTGCAGGATCAGATCGTCAATATTCTTTTTATAATAGGTGACATCGGCAGTAATCCGGTCATTTAAAACACCAAAACTAGCGCCTACATCCAGTGTTTTAATGTTCTCCCATTTTAAAGCAGAATTACCTGTCTGGTTAAACACTAATGTCCCCGCTCCATTATAAAGAGATGTGCTATACAGACCATAGGAATCATAGGAACCTAAACCATTATTTCCCACCTTACCGTAACTGGATCTCAGTTTAAAGCTGCTGAATATTTTGTCTGCATCGATATCGTTCCAGAATTTTTCACGGGCAACCTGCCATGCAACCGCTCCTCCAGGGAAATATCCCCTTTTATTGTTTAATCCAAATTGAGAAGCTTCATCTCTTCTTAAAGTAGCACTTAAATAATATTTCTTGTCAAAATCGTAATTCAGACGCCCGAAGAAGGAAGATATATAATTTTCCTCGTAAACCATATTTGTGGGGGCATTTGTACTATATCCCGCCTGTACAACGTCAAAAGCAGGATCTGAAATCACTGTACGGTCAATACCAAAACCCTTGCTTGTAAAACGGTTTTGCTCATTCCCCAGCAAGAGACTAAAATTATGCTTTTCAGCAAAAGTATGATCAAACTGCAGAGTATTGTCCCAAACCCAACTCTGATTTTTTGTATATCCCGCAATAGCTTCACCATTGGGATTGGCATCACCTTGAATTGGATTTTGATAGATATCCATATCGTTGTCCAAATAATCAATACCATATTGAGTCTTAAAGGTAATCCATGACACGGGCTTTACCTGCAAATAAACGTTGGAAGATACCTGGCTCAACTCATTGTTTGACCGGTTAAGATCTACGATCGGTAAAATATTATAATAACTGATACCTATGCCTTTATTGGCACCCAATCCGACAGCATTACCATTCAGATTATAACTTCCATCTACGTTTTTTGGACTAACATTTGGCGGCAGCACCAGACCAATACGTCCCAGCCCCGCTGTACTGAAGGCATCCCCCATAGATCCCGATCCGATAGCAGAAAGATTCCGGCTGTCCGCGAAATTAATTTTAGCGCCAACAGTTACATACTTATTAATTTTATGGTCTACATTGGCCAGCATTACCTTCCGTTGAAATTCATTTCTGACCAGCAAACCTTCCTGATCGCTGTAATTCGCAGAGAAATAGTAACTGGTATTTTCATTAGCCCCGGATATACTGGCTGACGTGTTATAGGATGTTCCGGTTCTATAAATATAATCCAGCCAGTTGGTATTGATCACATTCCCGCTGGCATCCTTTGAAGTCGCATAATAAACATTTGCTGAGGGATTAGCAGGATCATTATTAAAAGTTCCTGCATTCTTTAATCCTTCATTTTTAATCATGGTGTATTGTTCCGCATCGAGCATTTTTGGCAGGTTGAAATTCTTGCTTACACCCACCCAGCTTTCCAGCGTTACTACCGGCTTTCCAAGTTTACCTTTTTTGGTCGTAATAAATACAACGCCATTAGCTGCGCGGCTACCATAAATAGCAGTAGCTGATGCATCTTTTGCAATATCAACACTCTCAATATCATCCGGATTGATGCTGCTTAGCGGACTTGCTGCAGCCGCAGTTCCACTGCTGACGTCTGCACTATAACTTGGTACACCATCTACTACAAATAAAGGCTGTGAACTATAGGAAATAGAATTTGTACCCCTGATACGAATAACCGGCGTAGCATTTAATAATCCGCTGGGTAAACTTACCTGGGCACCAGATACACGCCCGCCTAGTGACTGCTGTATATTTTGAACGGGCTGTTGTGCAACGTCGCTGCCTTTTACAGAACCTATACTCCCTATGTTGTCCCTCCTTACCTGCGTTCCGTAACCAATTACGACAACATCGTTCAGCAGGCTTGCCGATCCCTCTAGTACCACATCAAGATATCCTCTCTCAGGAATCAAAGTCTGGCTGGTAAAGCCGATAAAACTAAAAACCAGTGATTGTCCGCGGGGAATTTTAATGGTGTATGTACCATCAGCTCCCGTTTGCGCTACTGTTTTGGTTCCTTTAACGGCTACACTTACGCCTGGCAGCGGAAGCCCATCTTCTTTTCCGGTCACTTTACCGGTAATGGTTCGGGTTTGAGCATAAGTATATGAACCTATGAACATCAAAACGCATAAAAAAGCAAGTAATTTTCTTTTCATCTTTGGAATTAATTAATAAAAACATAAAATAACATCGTTTTAAAACACAATACTTTCCTCTATTGAATGCGATCCGCATTCCGTGCTGTGATAGACGTATTCAAAAAAATGGTTTGTTTAAACGAGGGCCAGACTAAATACCGCTCTAAATAGCATTAAACTATACCTGACAAGGATAATTTAAATAATGTCTGACCGTAAATGTTGAAATTTTGTGCACGAGACGCACTTCCCCCTTTAGATGCCCGAAAATGAGATACTCTAATTTTTTCGAATACCAACATCACGAACAAACTTTGCAGAATTTTTTTCATAACATGTTTGTTTATATTTTATAAATAGTTAATATTTCTAATATAATAATTTCTATACAGTACAATAATAACCAAAGTGCACAAAAATAATTTATGACAATAAAATGACTTATACAACACAATATAAAGATATTTTAGAATAAAAATCCTTATCTCTCTATAAATAAAAGTTTTACTTACTATCTCATATGGCGTTATTTTGAGAAGATCACGCAAAAAGTAACCAATCCATCAAAAAAACCACTTTCCTAACTGGAAGCGCTGTTTCTATTATTGCGAAAAAAAATAATCAGGATTAATATTCTGGTTCTGTTCTGCAGCTAAATTTGGGTTTGAGTTAGTTTTCAGATGTTGGTACAGACCTTAAGGATATGTAATCAGAATAAGGAATAACAGCTATTCTAAGCACTATCACGCTAATTCCGTCAAATACGTTAGTACCTAATAATCCGGGAAGCTTTAGTCTTTGCAGGAATACCATCTTTACCATAACTAGCATCTAGCGCTAAACGGTGAAGATCGGGGCACTTACGGTCCTCAGCTGCAAATTCAATCACACTTTCATTCAGGATCGCTTAAAGCAAGCCTGCAGGAGCCGCAGTATATTAACTGTATATTGGTATGGATCTGTTATGTATACCATCTAATAAGTAATGCCATTGTTGTACTTCCAGGTTTTTATGCTGCTTGCGCCACATTTGGTAAAACTTCAGCATTTCTATCTCAGAGATAAACTTTACAAAACACATGGGTAATAAAAAAGCCATCAAGTAAAAATGATTTTTTTACTTGATGGCTTGAATCTCCATCATTGAAGAGTTATTTTTTCAGTGGCTTACTTTGGAAACCCACTTTTTGCAGCTGCTGATCTACTAGTATCCTGGATTTTGGGCTACGTTAGGATTCACATTGAGTTCACTTTGCGGAATTGGTAATACCCTTCTGGTATCGCCATATTTAATCACGCCAGTACTGTACTCAGCACCTCTGTTGATATCCAATTTCAAACGGTTAAGGTCATAGAACCTATCGCCTTCAAAGGCCAGTTCTTTTCTTCTTTCCGTTATGATATCGGTCAACTGCTGCGCTCCGGTAGAAGCATAAACCAGGGATGGGTCTCTTTGTGCTACCAGTGTATTCAGATAAGTAGTCGCATCACCAGATCCCAGTCTGTTTGCAGCCTCAGCAGCAACCAGGTACACATCAGATAAACGTAGAACCTTTTTATCATTAAAATCACCGGTAACCACGGGATATTTATTGACGATATAAGCCGGGTTTTCACCACCTGTTTTCTGACGAACGCCAATTAAGATCAAAGCTTTACGCACATCTGTCGCGCTGTAAAGATCATATACCGATTTAGTGGTCAAAAGGTCTCCATAAGAGGTTCCGCCCTGCACGTAAATATTTGACAGCTCATCATAACTGTTGTTATTTACCGCATCAGATACCACTTCAAACAACGTTTCCTGTTTGGTACCTGAATCATGAGGAGTTGCAGCAGCCCAGTATCCGGCAAGATCGGCAGCACCAACCAGGCTAAAGCCGCTGGCGGTAATTACATCTTTTGCCTCGTCCAGTGCTTTTTGGTAATCTCCTTTGTTTAAATTCACTTTAGCAGCTAATCCACGTGCTGCGTACTTTGAAAATGTACCTGAACCATTATAAGCAGTCATTAAGCTATAAGCCTGATCCAGATCTGAAAGGATCTGTGTGTAAGCCTCAGCTACCGTATTTCTTGTTGGCAAAGCTTTTGGATCGTAATGTAATACGATCGGAACACCTGGTGAATTAGGATCATCAGTATAGGGTTTACCATAGGCACGAACCAGGTCAAAATAAACCAGCGCCCTGATGGCATAGGCCTCACCTTTGATCTGATTTACCGTAGCACCGCCAGTCAGCGCGGCATCTATGATGTTATTGGCCCTTAAGATCGTGCTGTAAGCATCTGTCCATACGCCGGCCACATCCCCGTCGTTGATCACAACGGTATACGTGTTTTCTGAAATATACCTGCCTGAATTGGCAGAAGATACAAAAACGTTATCGGCCAGCAGGTCACCAAACACAGGTAATGTCCTGCCATATAAATTGGAACTTCTTAAATTTGCGTAGGCCCCTGTTAAAGCTAATTGCAGATCTGCCTCAGTCTTTACTGCATCGCCTGCCGCAACACTGGTATATGGTTTTTGATCCAGGAAATCCTTTTTGCAGGACCCCAATAATAGGGAAGCAATAATGCCCCCGGTGATGATATAGTTGTTTCTAAAATTTTTCATTGCCGAATTGCTTTTAATTAAAATCCTACGTTTAGGCCCACTGTAAATACTTTTGGTATGGCAATATTGAAGTTACCCTGGCTGATCACCCCTTGTTCAGGATCAAAAGGTAAATTTTTATCACGTACCCACGTCAACAGGTTAGTACCTCTAACATACACCCTCAAACTTGACAGTTTGGTTTTAGTTAGGATCTCTTTAGGAAACTGATAAGCAGCTGTTAACTCTCTCAGGCGTACATAGTCGCCTTTGTATAAAAAGCGGCTCGAAGCCCTGCTGGAGTTGTTGGTATTATTGTAAATATAGATTGGCGTGTTGGTGATATCGCCGGGTTTTGACCAGGCATCCAGTTGGCTTGCCACCCTGTTGAAAGAGGTATTGGCACCATCACTCTGGGTATATCTTGCCCAGGCATCCTGTACATAATTACCAAAATTGTAATACAGCATACCATCAAGGCTAAATCCTTTATAGCTAAAGCTGGACGTAAAACTACCAAACACTTTTGGCGAGGCAGATTTATTGGCCACTAAAGCAGCGGCATTGTAATTAGAGGTAGTAGTTGTCCTGCTGGCATCGGTATACCACAACGGGCTTCCATTAGCTGGATTTACACCCGCCCATTGGCGAAGGTAAAAGGTTTGTACATCCAGGCCTACCCGATTGATATATGCACCGCTGATGATATCTTTTCCATCTACCAGCGACAATACTTTGTTGACGTTGTGGGCAATATTAAAACCTGCCTGCCATTTGAAATCACCTGCAATCACTGGGGTTCCTGAAACAGAGAACTCTGTACCGCGGTTTCTCATCGATCCAACATTGTTGGTGAAAGAGCTAAACCCGGTCGTCAGGGAAGTAGGCTGGTTCAACAATAAATTGGTGGCATCCCTGTTGTAATAATCAAAAGTAAATGATAAACGGTCTTTCAATACCGAGAGGTCCAGACCAAGGTCCAATTGTTTATTGGTTTCCCAGGTTAAGTTGTTGTTACCTACCGAAGTTGGTGCGGTTCCACCCAATCCATTGTAGTTATAACCATAACTGTATAACTGACGCCAGTTGTAATTACCAATATTGGCATTACCGGTTAAACCATAAGAAGCACGCACTTTAAGGGTATTGATCCAGGTCAGCTGTTTGATAAAATCTTCCTGCTGGGCATTCCATGAACCACCAACCGACCAGAAGTCGCCATATCTGTTTGCAGCGCCGAAACGTGACGAGCCATCCCTACGGAAACTTCCTGAGATCACATATTTTCCTTTGTAAGAGAAATCTGCCAGGGACAGCAAAGAAGCTACGGTATAGTCTTCATTCGAACCCGATGCTTCCAGAGGTGTAGCCCCGCCCGAAGGAACGTTGATGGCAGTGTTTGCAGGGAAACCTGTTGCGGTTACACTGGAATAATAATATTGTGATTTTTGAGCTTCGTAACCTGCTTTAACATTGGCTACCCAAGTATTATCATGGTTAACATCCAGGTGATAATCTGCTAAGTTACTCCATGTCCAGTTGAAATAACGGGTATAATAACGGGATGATAATCCCCCATAACCCTGACCATCACCATAAGTAGGGTTCCAGTAATTATTTTCTTCCAGATTGTTATAGTCAACCCCTATTCTTGAGGTAAATTTCAGGTTATCCAATATTTTATATTCACCTGAAACCGTTCCTAATCCTTTTAGCTGATTTAATGCACTGGTGTTGTTCGCTGCATTGTACAGCGGATTATAATTATTTGCAGGGAACGTTACCGGATCTATATTATAAGAGCCATCTGCATTGTAAGGATTAAGGAAAGGCAATAAAAACTGGCTTGCGCTGATCGGGTTAGAGAAAGCGCTACCGCCCGAAGGTGAATGCTGCCCTGTTGCGCCAATGATTAACGTCGTAGAAAAGGACAGCTGGTCATTGACTTTAGTTTTCACATCCATATTCAGGGAATACCTGTTAAAATCAGATGCAATGATTGTTCCCTGCTGTTTGAAGTAACCGCCAGAGATATGGAACTGCGTATTATCGGTTCCCCCGCTGATCCCCAGGTTATACTGTTCCTGTCTGCCGTTACGTTGAACCACATCCAGCCAGTTGGTGTTTACTCCTGTTCCCGCACCCAATGTATTATTCACATAATCATTTACATTGCCACTGGTTATACCATTAGCGGTGGCAAAAGAAGGATTGTTTAAAATTCCCTCTGCGGTTAATGTTCTCCACTGATCTGTGGTTAAAGATTTTCCGGCATCAGGAAGTTTTCCCGGTTTGGTAGATCCGAACTCAGCATCCAAAGTAACTTTGGTCTTTCCTGCTTTACCCTGTTTGGTAGTAATAACGATAACCCCATTTGCCGCTCTTGATCCATAAATAGCGGATGCAGAAGCATCTTTTAATACGTTGACTGACTCAATGTCATTCGCATTTAAACCGGCTAAAGCATTCGCTGTTGTAGTGTTTCTGGAAAGGTCTCCCGAATTAATGATAATACCATCAATCACATACAGAGGGCTCGCATTAGCGGTAATGGAACCAATACCACGAATCCTTACATCCTGAAGTGCGCCTGGCTGGCCCGAAGAGCCCGTTGATTGTAACCCTACAACCTTACCCTGAAGCGATTGATCCAATGAAGTGAAATCTTTGTTTTCCAGATCACCGCTTTTTACCTGGCTAACTGCTCCGGTAACGCTTGACCGGGTTTGTGATCCATAACCATTGATCACCACTTCACCCAATTGTTTTGAATTTAAGGTTAAGACAACGTCTATAACTTTAGTTGAGCCTAACTCAACTTCTTTGGCATCGTATCCAATAAAAGAAAATAAGATAGTTGAACCCTGAGGAACATTGCCGATGCGGTAAGTTCCGTCGCTGCCGGAGGTAGCCCCTAAACGGGTTCCTTTAACTTTGACATTCACGCCTGGAATTGGAAGTCCGTCATCCTTACCACGTACTGTACCAGATACTGTTCGATCTTGTGCCATCGCTGAAATAGCAATACACACCATTACGAACAAACTTAGTATAAGTTTTTTCATAAATTAATTTTTAGGTTAGTTAATAATTAGGGCTAAATATATATTTTTTGAGAATCCGAATTAATTGTGAACAAGAATGAATGAAAATTTTGACAAACTGATGATGAAACATAGACAATATTTAAAATATTGTAAAAACAAACTAATTATTGCGTCATTATTACATTTATTATAATTACATGTTCGTTTTAAACTACTGAAAAACAGACATATAAAAGAAAATATTTTAGTTATTTAAAAATTTTTTCCAACAATCTGACGTAAAAAAAGCAGCCAGCTTAACTGACTGCTTCCTGCTTTTTAACATGAAATAATTGAATATTTTGTAAAAAATACGCTACATAAGTCTCTATTTTAGAGACAAATACGGATTTTATCCTACAGACTTACTAGTATTTATATTAATTGATTAAAAATAATGCATTGGTGAAGAGTTGTTTTCCGCTTTCCCAGAAAGATCTGAACAAAACATCCCCCGAAAAGTAGATGATATTTCCACGCTGCGCGGGCTGAACGCCAAAGATTAATCCGCTTGATAATTTTTTCTGAATGTTTTTACCAACTACACCGGCAACATATGCATTCGATTTGAGCATGCCAACATTCCATCCTGCTTTTAAGGGTTCATAAATTTTATCATCTGTTTTCAGCGTATAATAAAAATCACCCAGCGCCAGCGTTAAAGGATGGCTTTTATCGAGGCTTACTTTATAGATGGCACCAGGAATAGCATCGGCAAGGTTATCATGGTCCTTTTCCCTATACATGCGGGACACATTTCCACTGTCTGTGGGAAGTGAGAATTCCTTCTTTTTGATGTCAAAAGGTTTTATACCGATAACACTGGAAATGGCATCTTCCATTAAAATAACTTTTCCTCCCCGGTTAATCCAATCTTCTAGTTTTTCTATATTGTTACGCATATATTCTCCATCTGGTAAGATCAGCACTGTTGTAGTTGACAAGTCCAGATAGCCAAGGTTACGCTCCGGGATGATATTAAGCGGATAATGCAGCTCCTGTTCAAAGAAGTGCCAAACCTCGCCAACTGCTTGTGCAGAAACATGATCACCCGAAACCAGGGTTACTTTAGGTGCAGGGATCACCGGGTAAACCGTAGAACCAAAATCTTTCCCTTTCTCCACGTAACCAGTGGAGATAGAAGTAAATGTTGTATTAAATTCTTTCGAGACAACAGCTATTTTAGCTGTTATATCTTTATTGATACCTTCATTTTCCAGACGGTAAACCAATAGCGAGCCCTCCACATATACCTTACCGCCAGTAGTAAAACCCTGTTCTGCCATGCGTACCTTAACATTGGCCCGCTGCAGGGCAATCAGTACCCGGGCATCTTCCAGTCCGTTCCACGGTAAGATCCAGGCATACGGTTTCAATGCCGTAACCGGATTGCCATTTTCTTCCTCTATTTTGCTGAAAGCACCGCTTACAGATTCCTTACAGGCATAAGCATTTAAACCATAGGCATAAGGTAATGCCCAGGCCGTAATATCATAGGTATTGGAATCTGTAACTTTTGTCTGCGGCTCAAAAAGGACATCGGCCAGTACCGCTGCTGGTTGTTTCATATTTATAACCAGATCATTCCTGCCCAATTTAAAGCTAACGGTTTTTTTACTTTGAAAGCTAAGGCCACTCAGGGTCTTTTCGCCACCGAAAGCATAGTCGATATGATTTGCAGTCAGCAGATCAGCCATTTTTTTTAGCCTGCTTAAATTATCGGCCTTTACCACATATGTTTTATACTGCCCGGGAGAAGAAGTCATTGCCTGCTTAAAGTACTGCTTAAATTCTGTCACCAGCTTAGCAGAATAGTTAGACACAGTTTCCAGGGTAGCCATGCTGGTAGTATAATGATGATTGATCCTGTTGGCCAGGGTCAGCGTATCCCCGCTCGCAGTTACGACTGCTAAGCCGGCACCAATTCCTCCCTGCTCATAAGTCATTCCAATGGCACCATTGTATAGGGGATAGGTATCACCATAAGAAGGATATAAAAGATCAAATCGTTCTTTGGTAAAGTATTGCCATCCATTTTCATCAAAATATTTGGCATTGTTCTTTCCTGCAATTACCTGGAACTCTCGCTGAAAAGGGGTAATATCCTGGTGAACAGGTTCTGCTGCCGGTGCAAAGTAATAAGGATTGTTATAGCCCTGCTCATGAAAGTCTACATGTACTTCCGGCATCCATTGGTGATATAAAGCCAGCCGCTGACGGGTTTCAATCTGGCTTTGCCAGGCCCAGTCGCGGTTAAGATCAAAATAATAATGGTTTACCCTTCCTCTTGGCCAGGGCTCACTATGTTCCCTCGCATCAGGATTCGCGTTAGGCTGAGCTCCCGATACAGAAGTAAAATAATTAACAAACCGTTCTCTTCCATCAGGATTTAAGCAAGGATCGATAACCACCACTGTATTTTTCAGCCAGTCGCTGGTTTGCGCCACTGTTCCGCTTGCCAGTGTATATAACACCTTCATAGATGTTTCCGATGAACTCGCTTCATTACCGTGCACATTATAACTTAGCCACAAAATTGCTGGCTGCTTATCATTTCCGATAGGATCACCAGCCCTGCTTAGCGCAAGGTTATTCTTTCTGATCTCGTCCAGGCGGTCCATATTCTCTTTAGAAGAGATCACCGCTACCATCAGTTCCCTGTGTTCATACGTTTTACCATAATCAATTAGCCTGATCTGCTGGTTTTCAGCAGCCAGGTATTTAAAATAGGCGATGATCTGGGTATGCGGGGTAAACCTGCTGCCTAATGGATAACCTAAAAAAGCCTCAGGAGATTTGATCTGTGCATTGGCCACGCCTAGACAAAAAAATAAGAAGAAAAGTGAGAGTAAGGTTTTTTTCATCGGAGAGCGTAATTTAATTTATACCAAAGTACTAAAGAATATTTTTTGTTTGTAATGCTTAATGTAATTTTACGCTATTCAATAACAATATTGTACCTATGTCCCAGACCCAACTTATATATCAGCATTTTCTTTACTATCCTGTCATTTGCACAGACACCCGGAGCATTAGCAGGGATTGTTTGTTCTTTGCCTTAAAAGGTGAAAATTTCGACGCGAATACCTTTGCTGAACAAGCTTTGAACCAGGGTGCTGCTTTTGCCATTATAGACAACGCAGCTTACCGGGTTAACGATCGCTGCATTTTAGTAGAAGATGTACTGACCGAACTACAGGATCTGGCAAGGTTACACCGCAGCGAGCTGCGCATTCCTGTAATCGGCCTTACGGGAAGTAATGGCAAAACAACAACAAAGGAACTGATCAACGCTGTTTTGTCTGAAAAGTATAGGACCTACGCTACTAAAGGCAATCTGAACAACCACATTGGCGTACCCTTATCTATCCTCTCTATACAGGATGATACAGAAATTGCCGTTATTGAAATGGGTGCTAATCATCAGAAAGAAATTGAATTGTTATGCAGTATTGCCCAGCCTACCCATGGATTGATCACGAATATCGGAATGGCACATCTGGATGGTTTTGGTGGCTTTGAGGGCGTGAAAAAAGGAAAGGCAGAGTTATTTCAATACTTAAAAAAAGAAAGTGGTACCGCTTTTATTAACCGCGATAACCCATACCTGATAGAAATGAGTACGGTAACCGCATTGGACCACCTCGTATATTATGGTACTGAAGGAACCAATTTTATTACAGGGGAACTTCTTGAATCTGATCCGCTGATAGCGCTCAACTGGAAGGGAAGAGATGAATCATTCCGGGTAAATACCAATCTTACAGGGGCCTATAATTTTGAGAATATTCTGGCGGCTATTTGTATCGGGGCCTTTTTTAATCTTAATGTTGACCAGATCAACAAAGGACTGGAGGGTTATATGCCTAAAAACAACAGGTCGCAGCTGACCAAAACAGCTACTAACACAATCATCTGCGACTTTTATAATGCAAACCCCAGCAGCATGGCCGCAGCGCTTAAAAACATAGCAACACTTCATGCCAGCAATAAAGTGGCAATTATTGGCGACATGTTTGAATTAGGTAATGAAGCTGAAGAGCAGCATAAAATAATTGCAGCCCTGACACAGGACTTGAAAATGGACAGTTTGTTATTTATAGGAAAACAGTTTTATGGTTTAAAAGATAGCTATAAAGGTGATTTTTTTGCTACTCCAAAAGAAGCTGAGGCCTGGCTACAAGCCCATCCCATTAAAGATAGCCTGATCCTATTGAAAGGATCGAGAGGAATGGCTTTAGAACAGCTATTGCCGGCCCTGGATTAAATTCTTATTGAGTTTCACCAACTTCAGAAACGAGGATACCGGCATCGCTAACCTCTTTTAAAGGGTTATCACGCATGTTCTGCTCGATCTCTATCATGTAATTCCCTCCCTGCGCGAAATGGTATCCGGTAAGCAGGGGCAGCGTATAGGTATATAAGTTTCCGGAACCTTTACCCAGCCATTCACCATCGGTCTCTGCCAGTTTATATTCATAACGTCGGGTAACTTTTGGCATGCCCGGCCCACTGAGATGCATTAAAACAAAAATATTGGCATACCGGTAATCTGCGGTATGCCTTAATTTAAATTTCAGGTTATAAGCTTTTGTTTGATCTTTAATGATGACAATCGCTTTCACCTTTTGGATATAACTCCAGTTCCTCTGGGGCATCTCCTCATTCGTGTCAATCAGGTTATTGGTATGACATCCATAAATTCCCACTACGAGAATGCAGGATATTATCCATACAAAAAGATTAATTCTCTTCATTCTTTGGCTTATCCGTTGGTTTGTTACGTCTGCGGTTATTCCTGCTTCTGTTATTTCTGCTGGCAGATGGCGATTTAGCCACCGTTCCATCTTCTGCTTTCACTACATCCTGCACGCTGTTAACTTCAGGAGCTTTCTTTACTTCCGGGCCTTTCTTCACTTCAGGGTTTCTCCTCGCTTCAGGAGGCCTTCTGTTTTCAGCAGGCTTTTGATTTGGAGTAGGCTGAGCAGTCCGCTGTGCAGGTTGTCCTGCCTTTACAGGACGCTCTGGTCTGTTGTTTACACTGCCCGGTTTATTCTTGTTGTTATTGCGGTTATTTTTGTTCCTGGGTTTATCATCCAGCCTGGTCAAACTATCCTGGCCAACTACATTTTCATAATCAGGGATTTTTTCTACAATAGCAGATGTTGGCAATTCTACAGCCTCATCTTTTAGATTGCTTGGTTTTTGTCCCTTTTTATTCATCGCCATGATCTCTTTCACACGATCTACTTTCAAAGGGATCCAGTCTTCCTGATTAGGATAGCTAAACCACATCAACTTCTTAAAAATATCCGTTTTCTGATGACGTGCGGTGCCTACTTCTGTTTGCAGGTTTTCTACGCGGTCTGGTATATCTTTCAACGCATCCAGGTAAGTATCCAGCTCATAGTTTAAACAGCATTTCAATTTACCGCATTGTCCGGCCAATTTTAATGTATTTAAAGAAAGGTTCTGATATCTGGCTGCAGCAGTAGATACAGTCTTAAAATTGGTTAACCAGGTAGAGCAGCAAAGCTCACGTCCGCATGAACCGATACCTCCCAGTCTTCCGGCTTCCTGTCTCATTCCAATCTGGCGCATTTCAATCCTGATACGGAATGTTTCTGCCATCTTTTTGATCAGTTCCCTGAAATCTACCCGCCCTTCGGCAGTGTAAAAGAAAGTAGCTTTGGTTTTATCCCCCTGGTAATCCACATCACTGATCTTCATGGACAAACGCAGGTCGAGCGCTAACGTACGCGCCTTATGCATCGTTTCCCATTCCAAATCTTTCGCCAGTTTCCATTTATCTACATCAGCTTCTGTAGCCTTGCGATAAACTTTACGGGTAACCTGGTCCATAGGGGTTTTACGGCGTTTCATTTGCATACGCACGAGTTCACCTGTTAAAGAGACGTGACCAATATCATAACCGCCCGTAGATCCTTCTACGGCGATTAACTCACCTATTTCCAGGTAAATATTGTCATTGTTCAGGTAAAATTCTTTTCTGGCACCTTTGAATTTAACTTCGATTACCTGAAAAGGTTTATAATTTGAGGGCATGTCCAAATTAGACAGCCAATCGTAAACTTCCATTTTTTGGCAGCCTCCGGTAAGGCATGAGCCATTACTTTTGCAGCCAGAAGGGGCGCAACCGCCACCTGTAGAACAACTTCCACATCCCATAACTAATTGTATATATGTTGAGTCCCTTTCGGGAGCGTTTTAAACTTAATAAGTTTTACCAATTGTAAAGATACATCTAAAAATAGTATTTTCGGATTAGCATTCCGTTCTATATGGTAATGAGCCTGCTCCAGCTCAGTAATAATTGCGGCCGCCATGGTGAGGTTCAGTACATGCTTACTTAGCCTATATGCAGTATCTAAAGCCCTTACAGGTAGTTTTACAAGGCTATCTGCACCACTCAGAATGAGACTGCACTCCCTTAAAAAACTAATGCCGTACTTTAAAAAATTCTTTTGATTTTCCCTACCCCAGCCTGCTGCCTGCTCTACAAAAGTGATCAGCTCCGGAACCCTGTTTCCGTAACCCATCCGCAGCCATTCTGCAAATATTTCTGCATTGTCATTATGCACCTGGGCAGCCAGCGACTTCGCTTCAATCAAATTTCCATCTGCAAGAAAACTATAGGAAGCAGCCTGATCGGCTGATAGATTATGATTTTCAGTCAGGTAGTTTTCTATAGTAACACCGGAAAGCTTAGGAATTTTTACAATTTGCGTCCGCGAAAGAAGTGTGGATAATATATGTTCCTGGTTATTTGCCACCAGCAGGAACAGCGTATTTGCAGGCGGTTCTTCAATGATCTTCAGTAAAGAATTACCTTCTTTCTCCAGGTATTCAGGCAGCCACATAATCAGCACCTTTGTATCTGCTTCAAAAGCTTTATAACTTAGCTTTTTTATGATATCATGACATTCGGCGATATTGATATTGGCCTGTTTGTTTTCTGCGTTGAGCTGCGAACGCCAGATATCAAGATCCGTATAAGGATCATTCAGCAGCATGGTTCTCCATTCTTCTAATACATCCACGGCTATTTTAACATCTTTCGAAGCAAAAAATGGATAGGAGAAATGAAGGTCGGGATGGATATACCTTTCGTACTTCCTGCAGGAAGAACAAGTACCGCAACTATCAGTAGCTGTTTTACTTAAACAGTTGATATATTGCGCATAGGCGATGGCAAGAGGCAATGCCCCGCTACCTTCAGGCGACAGAAATAACTGGGCGTGGCTCACCCTGTTTTCTGCAACAGTCTGTATCAGCTGCTGCTTTATTTCCTCCTGTCCTATGATGTCTTTGAACTGCATTTGGTGCAAAATAGTAAATTTATAACAATCTTTGCAGCTATGTCACGTATTATCGCATTTGATTATGGCACCAAACGTATCGGCATTGCCGTTACAGATCCCCTGCAAATTATTGCTACAGGGCTTGATACCATACACCCAAAGGATATTGTTAATTATTTAAAAAAATACCTGCTGACAGAGCAGGTAGAAGCCTTTGTGATCGGCGATCCAATACAGATGGACGGGACACCTTCAGAATCTGCACAACATGTGAAAGGCTTCTCAACCATCTTAAAAAAGAACTTTCCACAGATCCCGCAGCACTGGATTGACGAGCGCTTTACCTCAAAGTTAGCCCATCAAACCATCATGCAAAGCGGCCTGAAAAAACAAGACCGCAGGAACAAAGAACGTGTGGATACGATAGCCGCCACGATCATTTTACAATATTTCATGGAAGAACACCGTTTATAAGAGACTAAATGAGCCTGATTAAAGAAGACTTACAAGATTTACTGTTAAAATTCTGCGAACCTGAAAGTGAGTTGCTGCAGCGGATTGACAGAGAAACACACCTCCGGGTTTTAATGCCGAAAATGCTTTCAGGGCATTACCAGGGCCGGGTATTAAGTATGTTAAGTAAGCTCATCACCCCCAAAAGGATTCTCGAAATTGGTACTTTTACCGGATATGCAACCCTTTGCCTGGCTGAGGGACTGGCAGAAGACGGACTGCTGTATACTTTAGATATTAACATCGAACTTGAAGACAGAGTACGAGGATATTTTGCCGAATCACCCTATAATTCAAAAATAAAATATATTTTGGGCGATGCCACCCAAACCGTAAATGAGATTAATGAGGTATTAGACCTTGTTTTTATCGATGCGGATAAAAAAAATAATGGTTTCTATTATGATCTTATCTTTGACCGCGTAAGGCCCGGCGGGTTAATCATCATAGATAATGTACTATGGAGTGGAAAAGTACTGAACGACCAGCAAGACAAGCCTACCAGAAATATTACTACATTTAATGATAAAGTTGCCTTAGACAACAGAACGGAAAAATTAATCTTACCCGTGAGGGACGGTTTATTTATCGTCAGAAAAAAATAAAGAATGAAACTAAAAAACCTACTGCTTACCTGCCTGATCCTGATTACACTTGGTTCAACAGCACAAAGTCAAACCGTACAGGAATATGTTGAAGAACATACAGACCATGCCCAGGAGTTAATGAGAGAATATGATGTTCCTGCAAGTGTGATCCTGGCCGTTGCCATTCATGAATCCGCTGCCGGCAAAAGTAAAGTTGCCCGTAACCTGAACAATCATTTTGGAATTAAAGGAACGAACAGCAATACAGCAATCAATTCTTCCTACCGCGATTATGAAAATGCAGATGAATCGTATGATAATTTTGTAGAAGTTTTACAGAACAGCTCTACGTTCAGTAAATTATTTGATAACTGCGACCAGTATGATTATGCGGCCTGGACTAAAGGTATTCAGCGTGGAGGTTATGCCAGCAGCAGACGATGGGCTAACCAGGTGTTGGCTATCATCAATAAATACGAGTTGTATCAGTATGATGAAAGACCACAAGATTATGTAGAACCTGTAAAGGCAATTGATCACGCAGAAACAAGGAAACACCATAGCCATTCACGGTCTTCCAGACACCATAGGGCTTCTTCTAAAACTTACAAGGTGAAAAAAGGAGATAACCTGAATAAACTGGCATCATCACACGGTACCACTGCAAAAGCATTGATGCGTAAGAACGGATTAAAAAGATCAGCATTAAAACCCGGGCAGAAAATAAGATTTTAATGAAAAAACTACTTTTACTATTTGTCATAGGAACGATCACTCTTTCTTCGTGTAAAACGAGAAAGTATCGCCGTAATAATAAGGAGATCGAGAAAGAAGCGACCAAAGCAAATCCTAATTTTACAGATTATACCACAATAAGTTACATTGCTACCTATAAGGATGTAGCTATTGAGGAAATGAATACCTATGGGATTCCGGCAAGTATCACACTGGCACAAGGTATTATAGAATCAGGAAGCGGCAATAGTAAACTGGCCAAGTTTGCCAACAATCATTTTGGCGTTAAAGTAACCTCTGAATGGAAAGGAAAAGGTTATTATAAAGATGACGATAAAAACAATGATTGTTTCAGGGTTTATAAAGACGCAAGAGAATCGTATAAGGACCATTCTGCCTTTTTAAAAAGAAAGCGTTACAGTGCTTTATTTGAGCTCGACAAAAATGACTATGTCAACTGGGCCAAAGGTTTAAAACAAGCCGGTTATGCAACCAATCCAAAATATCCGGACTTGCTGATCACGACCATTGAAAAATATCAATTGCATCAATATGACCAGCCAGAATCAGAAACGGATAAGCTGAAACGTGAGGATAAAGTGTTTACACAAATCAATGCCGATATTCCAAAAGAGGCGAAAAAATTTACACCGGTAGAAACACCGCCGTCCAATCAGGTAATCAATACCACGAGCCCTAATTATGTAGTCCAGAAAGGTGATACCCTTTACAGTCTCTCAAAGAAGTACAATATGACAGTGGATGAATTAAAGTCCCTGAATAATCTGACTGAAGGAGGAATAAAGATCGGACAAACACTGATTGTAGTTAAATAATGTTAATAACGTCGATTTAGCTCTGCCTATTCGTAATTTTGCTGGTCAATGAAATTATCCACACTGTTATTTTTCTTTTCCATCTGTTGTGGAGTAGCCTCAGCCCAGAAAAAGCCTGTCCAGGGATTCGTTATAGATAAAGATTCCAAGCAGCGCCTGGCCAAAGTATACATTTATAATTCCCATAGCGATGAAGGCCTGATCAATAACAGCAAAGGAGAGTTTTCTACACAGGCTTCGGTTGGTGATACACTGGTTGCTGCATTGCAGGGCTACGGTGTAGATACGATTGTTTATAAAGGAAATAACGCGATTTTTTTCCAGTTAAAGCCATTGGCGATACAGCTGCGGGAAGTAGCGATCGTGGGCAGCTCTATTACCCCAAGGGAAAAGTACGAGAAGACACTTAGAGAATATAAATATGCAACCGACCTGGGCAGTTCCAGAGATCTGCTGAGCGTAAACTCACATGGTGCAGGATTAGGGATAGACGCAATTTATAATCTGCTTAGCAGAAAGGGAAGAAATGCAAGGCACCTTCAGGCTATTCTGGAAAGAGACTATAAAGAACAGCTGATAGATTACAGGTTTAACCCAACTTTTGTAGGCAAAGTATTACGAATTAACGGAGCTGAGCTGGTAGATTATATGCAACAGTACCGCCCAAGTTATGATTTCGCCATAACGGCATCAGACTATGCTTTTATCGTATTCCTGAGAAACAATTACATGACTTACAAGCGAAATCCAAGAGCTTTCAGGTTACAGAAACTTCCGCAGCTAAAAATCGATAAATTGTAAATATTGAGGCTATATTTTTGATAAATCCAATACGATTACAAATATTTTTATTTCAATTTAGAGTTCTATAAGAACATTTTTCTTTTCTTTGTACTAATGAGAGGTTTATATGTATGCTTATTTTTATTATTTGCAGTTTCAGCACAGGTAAGTGCACAGGAGATAGATACTATTCCAATTAATACCAAAGATCTTAGTCTGCCGTTAAAAAAAAGCCCTTTACCTTCATTAAGGGACCCTATTATATTTAAACCTGTTGATCTTAGCCCTGTAGTAATCAGTTCCAAAGTCAATTACTGGAAAACCCAGACTTCCATTGGATTTAACATTAACCAGGCTGCATTTAGCAACAACTGGACAGGTGGCGGTGTAAATTCACTGGCCATAGGTGGTTTATTAAATTACAAGGCCGAATATGTTAAAGATACCTGGAGTTACTCTACAGAAGTAGACTTACAATACGGAAAAGTAAAAAATAAGGCACAGCTGGAACAGAAGACAACCGACCGTATTTTCTGGGACAATAAAGTGGCGTTACAGCTAGCTAAAAAGTGGTATTTCTTTGGTTCCATAGATTTTGAATCTCAGTTTGATAATGGTTATACATATGGCACTGACGCAAACGGGCAACAAAATGAAACGCTGATCTCCAAATTCATGTCTCCGGGTTATTTCACCGAATCAGTGGGTGTTGAGTATAGACCTGCAAAATATTTTTCTGCAAGGTTTAGTGCTGCAACGTTAAGACAAACCCTTGTATTAGCCAATCAGGAGCTTTTTGATGCGGATTCCACAAAGACATCTAATTTTGGTGTTCCTGTAGGGCATGAGTTCAGACAAGACCTTGCTGCCCAGATCGTAGGGAATTTTGATAAGGATATTGCTAAAAATGTAAATCTTAAATTCAGGTATGCGTTATTTATGCCATATAATGATCTTAAATTTACTTCACATCGCCTTGACGTCACGCTTACAGCAAAAGTAAACCGCTTTATGAATGTTTCTATCACTGGCGTAGGGTTATATGACCGGAACTCAGCACCAAAAATACAGGGGAGCCAGGCACTGGCCATGGGGCTCACATTTGTGTTCCCGAGGTAAATAGCATATCGGCAAATTAAGGTTGATTGTTATTAAAAATGTTTGCAACTTTGCATATCACACCACTACTCATTAAGTAATTGACTATCAATTAATAAAACATGTTTGAGAATTTACAGGATAAACTAGACCGTGCGTTTAAAGTTCTAAAGGGACAAGGAAGCATTTCAGAGATCAACGTGGCTGAAACCATGAAGGAAATTCGTAAAGCTTTACTGGATGCCGACGTAAATTATAAAACTGCCAAAACTTTTACCGACGAGGTAAAAGAAAAGGCCCTAGGTTTGAATGTGCTTACGGCGGTTTCTCCCGGTCAATTGCTGACTAAAGTGATGAACGATGAGCTTACTGCGCTGATGGGCGGTGAGGTCACAGAATTAGACCTGAAAACAAATCCTACAATCATATTGATTGCCGGCCTCAACGGTGCAGGTAAAACTACTTTCTCAGGAAAGCTGGCCAACTATCTGAAAAGTAAAGGAAAAAAACCTCTGTTGGTAGCGGGTGACGTTTATCGCCCTGCGGCAATAGATCAGCTGCAGATATTGGGAGAGCAGATCGGTGTTCCGGTTTACGCCAATAAAGATTCAAAAGATCCTGTAGCTATTGCACTGGAAGGTATTGCACAAGGAAAAAAAGAACATAACAATGTGATCATCATTGATACTGCAGGTCGTTTAGCGATTGATGAGCAGATGATGAACGAGATTGCAGATGTTAAATTACATACTAAACCGCATGAAATCCTGTTCGTAGTTGATGCCATGACCGGACAGGATGCGGTTAATACGGCAAAAGCTTTTAACGACAGGCTTGACTTTACCGGCGTTGTGTTAACCAAACTGGATGGTGATACACGCGGTGGTGCTGCTTTATCGATCAAATCTGTAGTAAACAAACCCATTAAGTTTGTAGGTACAGGAGAAAAGATGGAAGCCCTGGACGTTTTCTATCCTGACAGGATGGCTTCACGTATTTTGGGTATGGGTGATGTGGTGTCACTGGTTGAACGTGCACAGGAGCAGTTTGATGAAAAAGAAGCCGCTGAACTTCAAAAGAAGATCCGTAAAAATAAATTCGATTTTAACGACTTCTACAACCAGATACAACAGATCAAAAAAATGGGTAACATGAAAGATCTGATGGGCATGATTCCTGGTGTAAGCAAAATGATGAAGAATGTAGAGATTGAAGATGATGCTTTCAAAAATGTAGAAGCGATTATCCAGTCGATGACAAAATATGAACGTGAAAACCCAGACAGCATTCAGCAAAGCAGACGTTTGCGCATTGCAAAAGGATCAGGAAATAAAGTAGAAGAAGTAACAAAACTGATTAAACAGTTTGAAGATATGCGTAAGGTAATGAAACAGTTTTCTAATCCTGCTGCAGCGGCAAAAATGATGCGCGGCATGCCTAAAATGCCACAGGGAAGAATGTAGTTTTTCCTTGATTTAAAATCCCGGCCTTTACAGTCCGGGATTTTTTTTGCCTTTTTTTTATTTAAAACACAGCTAAATTAACAACTTATTTAATAATAAATTAAATTAGCATTGTATTTCTTAAAAATGATATGCTAATTAAAACCTACGCAAGCGCAGTTTTTGGCGTGAACGCTTTAACGATAACGATTGAAGTCGGCATTGGAAGTGGCAACAAGTACCACATTGTCGGACTGCCCGATAACGCAGTTAAGGAAAGCCTGAGAAGAATTGAAAGTGCCATTCAGTCTTCCGGGTTTCGAATGCCCAGACAAAAAATTGTGGTGAACCTTTCACCCGCAGATATTAAAAAAGAAGGAACGGCTTATGATCTGCCTATAGCTATAGGAATTTTAGCCGCTTCAGGGCAGATACCGGATAAAATGGTAGATCAGTTCGTTCTTGCAGGAGAACTGTCTCTGGATGGAGGATTACAGCCGGTAAAAGGCGCGCTCCCGATCGCTGTACAGGCTAAGGCAGCTAGATTTAAAGGATTTGTTTTGCCGGCAGATAATTCAAGGGAAGCAGCTGTGGTAGACGACCTGCTGGTTTACGGCATGCGAAGCCTTGCAGAAGTAATCTCTTTCTTTAATGAAAAGGAAGTTCACCAGCCGGTATTGGTTGATGCCAGCGAAGAGTTCTTAAAAAAACAGAGTCTTTACGAACAGGATTTTTCTGACGTAAAGGGCCAGGAAAGTATCAAACGCGCACTGGAGATCGCTGCTGCCGGTGGACACAATATGATCCTGATTGGTCCGCCGGGGGCAGGTAAAACAATGCTGGCCAAAAGGCTCCCCACAATTTTACCCCCACTGAGCTTACAGGAGGCACTGGAGACCACCAAGATCCACTCTGTGGCTGGAAAACTGAAGGCAGCAGATTCATTGATGACAGAACGTCCATACCGGAGTCCGCACCATAGCATTTCTCATGCGGCACTTGTTGGCGGCGGATCAAACCCGCAGCCGGGAGAAATCTCCCTGGCCCATAACGGGGTGTTGTTCCTGGATGAACTGCCGGAATTCAAACGTTCTGTACTCGAAGTGATGCGCCAGCCACTGGAAGACAGAAAAGTAACGATAGCCAGAGCGCGTTTGAGTGTGGAGTATCCGGCAAGTTTTATGCTCATCGCTTCCATGAACCCCTGTCCATGCGGGTTTTATAATCATCCTGATAAAGAATGCAGCTGTTCTCCCGGTATCGTACAAAAATATCTAAGCCGGATTTCGGGGCCCTTAATTGACAGGATTGACCTGCATGTAGAAGTAACCCCCGTTAATTTCAATGAACTTTCCTCTTTAACACCGGCAGAAAGCAGTGCAGTGATCAGGGAAAGGGTAATTAAAGCCAGGGCTATACAGGATGAACGGTTTAGTAACCATGATAATCTGCATTACAATGCGCAAATGAGTCCCAATATGGTTAGGAAGTTATGCCGGATAGATGATGAAGGAAGGACACTGATCAAAAAGGCGATGGAAAAACTGAATTTGTCTGCCCGTGCTTACGATAGGATTTTAAAGGTTGCCCGTACAATCGCCGATTTATCCGGAAGCCCGGAAATAGAATCAGAACACCTTGCAGAGGCAATTCACTACCGCAGCCTGGACAGGGATAACTGGGCAGGTTAATAAAAAACCCCGCTCATGGCGGGGTTTAAACTATTACTAATAATAGCGATAATATCTGTGGTGATTTCTCATGTAAGGTCTGCGGTGATGATAGTGACGGCCATTGTGAACATAACGACCTGTTCCTATTCTTACTGAAACCTGCGCCTCTGCGCTTGCAAATGTGAACGTTAGCATGGTTACTACCAGTAGTACCATTAATTTTAAATGCTTCATGTTTTTTTAGTTTAAAAATTAATTAACCTCAAATGTTACAAATTGTTTGGTTATTGTTTAGACGACATAAAAACGTTACATTACACTTATCACTGTTAATCAATATCCCCTAATTCCTGGTCCTCATCTTCTTCTTCCTCTTCTTCAGGAACATAGGCAGAAATCTCTTTACCTATGGCATTCACCTCTTCGTCTTCCCCAAATAAAGGCAAAGCAGTATCAGGATCAAGTTTAAGCCATTGTGATTCTGTATCTTTTAGAATCTGCAGGTATTCTTTTCCGTCTTTAAAAACTACATAGGTATCATTTCCTTCAGGAAATATAGCATAATCGATATTTCCGATTGTGATGTCAAATGGTTCTTGCATAATAATCTTATTCTTCAAAACCCCTGTTTGGAGTTCGGCTTCAAATATACTAATTCGTAGTTTTTAGCTTGTTAATAAATTCGATAAACTTTGGGTCCCCATAATTTGCAGCTCCGGATTCATGGTAAGAAATCCGGCCCTCTTTATCAAAAACTACCGTAGTAGGTATAGATCCCTGGAAAAGCACATCAGGAATTTCACTGGCAATGGCATATACGGGCAGTCCATATTTTTTTCTGTTCATGAACTGCTGTGATTTGTTCAGGTTTCCATCGGCATCTGCCAGAATGAAAACAATTTGATTGTCGCCTTTAAATGTTTCATATAGCTTATTTACTGCCGGCATTTCGGCCAGACAGGGAGGACACCATGTAGCCCAGAAGTTAAGAAAAATGATCTTTCCTTTTAAATCCCCCAGGTCAACCGTATTTCCTTTGATATCTTTAAACCTAATGCCGGAAAGATCCTGTGGAAGAGCAGTATCCGTTTTGCCCCGATGTGTAGTATTGGGTTTGAAAAATCCTATTTTCATTAATCCCTCTAAAACCATGGCTTTTGCAGAAGGCACAAAAACCAATGCCAGGAAAAGAAAAACCAAGACTGCATTAAAAATATTTTTACGGTTAAGCATTCTCTTCATACCACTATTTCGTTTATAAAATAATTGCTATTTTGCAGTATCGAACATTACAGGCACATCTGACAATCTAAATCATAACCTCTCCAGTCATGAATAAATTTATTCCCACTGTGCTTTTGCTGAGTTTAGCGCTGGCCTGTACAAACAAAGATAAGAAAATGAAGAACTATAAATGGCCCGATGTGAAAGCTCCGGTAGCTGAAATCAAGCCTAAAGAAAGGATCATACATGGCGATACCGTAACGGACAACTATTACTGGATGATCGATTTTAAGAAAGGTCCCGACAGTACTCAGGTGGTTGATTATCTTAAAGCTGAAAACGCTTATCTGGATACCATGATGAGCGGAACAAAAACGCTGCAGGCCGATCTTTTTAAAGAACTTAAAGGCCGCATCAAAGAAAAAGATGAATCTGTGCCCGTGTTTAAAAATGGGTATTTCTATTACTCGAGAACGGAAGAGGGAAAACAGTATTCCAAATACTGCCGCAAAAAAGGGATTTTAACAGCGCCCGAAGAGGTGTTGCTCGATATTGATGAGTTGGCAAAAGGCCACCCCTATTATTCTGCAAGAGGGTTCAGCATCAGCCCCGACAATAAGTTGCTGGCTTACGGTGTAGATAATGTATCCCGCAGACAATATACCATTCAGGTTAAAAACCTGGAGACAGGTGCTTTGCTTAAAGATATGATCCCCAACACCGAAGGGGATGCTGTCTGGGCAGCCGATAACAAAACTATCTTTTATACGGCAAAAAATCCCGTTACCTTACTCAGTGAGAAGATACAGAAGCACAGCCTGGGTAATGAAGCGGATAAAGATCCCGTGGTTTATGAGGAAAAAGATAAATCCAATTATATCGGTGTATCCAAATCAAAATCGGGAAAATATATCTTCATCTATTCACAGGCTACTTTATCGTCGGAAGCCAGGGTGATTCCTGCAAATGAGCCTAACGCCGATTTTAAGGTCTTCCAGCCAAGGGTTAAGGATGTACTTTACAGCGTAACGCCACTCGCAGATAGATTCCTGATACTAACCAACTGGAAGGCCAAAAATTTCCGCCTGATGGAATGCCCGCTGGATAAAACGGATAAAGAAAACTGGAAAGAAGTTATCCCTCACCGTACAGATGTGCTACTGGAAGATGTGGATGAATTTAAAGATTTCATTGTGATCTCTGAGCGTAAAAATGGGCTGGTACAACTCCGCATCAGGAATGTAAATGGCTCAGAACATTATATCGATTTTCCAGATCCGGCCTATACTGCCGTAACAGGTTCCAATCCTGAATATGACAGCAAGACCTTACGTTATATTTATACCTCTATGACTATGCCAGTCTCTACCTACGACTATAACATGGAAACAAGAGCAGGTAAGCTATTAAAAAGACAGGAAGTAGTTGGAGGATACAATTCGGAAGATTATGTAACAGAACGTCTGTATGCAACAGCCAAGGACGGAACAAAGGTGCCTATCTCTCTTGTCTATAAAAAAGGCCTTAAAAAGGATGGCAAAGCACCACTATTACTTTATGCTTATGGATCTTATGGTCATAGTATGGATGCAGCTTTTTCCAGCAATAGCCTGAGCCTGCTAAACAGGGGTTTTGTTTATGCGATAGCCCACATTCGCGGCGGTCAGGAAATGGGAAGACAGTGGTATGAAGATGGAAAACTGATGAAGAAGATGAATACCTTCACCGATTTCATTGATTGCGGTAAATATCTTATTGAACAGAAATTCACCAGTCCTGAGCATTTATATGCACAAGGCGGCAGTGCCGGAGGTTTATTGATGGGTGCCGTGATTAATCTTGCCCCTGCGCTATGGCATGGAGTAATCGCCCAGGTACCCTTTGTAGATGTAGTGAATACCATGCTGGATGAAAGTATTCCCTTAACCACGAATGAGTTTGATGAATGGGGAAATCCTAAAGAGGAAGCGGCTTACCATTATATGAAAAGTTATGCTCCTTACGAGAATATAGAAAAGAAGGCTTATCCAAACCTGTTGGTCACCACAGGGCTGCATGATAGTCAGGTACAATATTTTGAACCAGCTAAATGGGTAGCTAAGCTACGTGCCACTAAAACGGATAAAAACGTATTGCTTTTAAAAACAGATATGGATTTTGGTCATGGTGGTGCATCAGGAAGGTTTGATTACCTGAAAGATATTGCATTGAATTATGCCTTCCTGTTTAGTTTGGAGGGGATTAGCGAGTAGAGATATTACGAGAGTTCATCTGGCTTCGCTGAAAAAAGGGATGTGCTATTTAAAGGCTGCC
Source organism: Pedobacter sp. L105 (assembly GCF_009765875.1). Lineage (GTDB taxonomy): Bacteria > Bacteroidota > Bacteroidia > Sphingobacteriales > Sphingobacteriaceae > Pedobacter. The sequence goes on along the minus strand of NZ_LMUP01000004.1, from coordinate 228,480 downwards.
AACCGCTGAAACGCGCTTGAAGGCCTTCAAATAGCACATCCCTTTTTTTAGATTATCCAACAGGATCATCTGGTGTCGTCCATATAACAAATAGCTTAAGATCATCTGTAACATCGTGCTCTGCATCATGCTTAACACACAATGCCGGGAGGAATCCCCAAAGAAGAAACTATAAAAAAACCGCTATGCTGTATAACGGCCTAGAAATTTTGCAAGCGTAGCGCCGCAAAGGTTTCAGCCGTTATACAGCATACCGGTTTTTTCAAAAGAAGATGATCCCATGGATAGGATCACCCTTAAAATTTGTGCTTAGATCAGTTTAAGCATTATGATTAGATCAGCTCCACGCTACGGTTAACAAAAGCAGTTAACTCAGCTCCTGTCAGCATTCCCTGAGAAAGCAGTGCCAAATCTACTGCCTGTTTAGCCAGTGCGCTTTGCTCTTCAGCATTTTCAGTTTGCAGGATGCGGTTAACCAGTTTATGGTTTCCGTTGATCGCTACTTTATAGCTATCCGGCATATTGCCATAAAAACTCATTCCGCCACCCATTTGTGCCATATCTTTCATACGGCGCATAAATTCATCCATAGTTACTGTAACCGGAAATTCTTCAGGATTAAGGCCAACAATCTCGACCTGGAAACCTGGTTTAACGATTGCTTTTTCAAAAACCTCTTTCACTTTAGCCGACTGCTCTTCAGTCAATACAGATTCAACAGACTCATCTTTTTCAATCAGTTTGCTGGCAACACTCGAATCAACACGTTTTAACAACGTCTTATCCAGCTTTTGCTCTAAAGAACTTACAAAGTGGTTGTCTATCGCTGAATTCATTAGCAATACATCATAATCCTTTCTATTAGCAGCCTGGATAAAGCTATCCTGTTTAGCAGGATCGTTAGTGTATATATAAACAACCTGACCATTTTTATCTGTCTGGATAGGTGCCACTTTTTCGCGGTACTCTTCCAGTGTATAATTTTCGTTTTTAGTGTTGGTCACTAAAGCGAAGTCTTTTGCTTTATCATAGAACTTCTCTTCACTTACCATTCCATATTTTACAAACAGACCAATATCGCTCCATTTATCTTCATATGATTTACGGTCTTTATTGAAAAGCTCACCCAGTTTATCAGCTACTTTTTTAGTGATGTAACTGTTGATCTTTTTTACATTGCTATCGGCCTGTAAAAAGCTTCTTGAAACGTTCAGAGGAATATCCGGTGAATCAATTACCCCATGTAATAACATCAGGAATTCAGGAACAATATCTTTTACCTCATCGGTAATAAAAACCTGGCGGCTGTACAATTTGATTTTGTTGCGTTGCATATCAAAATCGTTCTTCACTTTCGGGAAGTACAATACACCAGTTAAATTAAATGGATAATCTACATTCAGGTGAATCCAGAACAAAGGATCTTCAGAAAAAGGATACAATTGTTTGTAGAAGTCCAGGTAATCCTGATCTGACAAATCTGCAGGTGCCTTGGTCCAGATTGGTGCAGTGGTATTGATAATATTATCAACCTGTACATCTATCGTTTTTGGTTTTCCCTCTTCATCCTCACCATCTGGTTCCTGTTCTGTCTTGGTACCAAACTTAATTGGCACGGGAAGGAATTTACCATATTTATCAAGGATCTCTTCTATTTTATGTTTGCTCAGGAATTCTTCAGATTCAGCATTAATGTGCAGGATAATATCTGTACCGCGTGTAGTACGTGATCCGTCAGTAATCTCATAAGAGGTACTTCCGTCACACACCCATCTTGCAGGTTCTGCACCTTCCTGGTAAGAAAGTGTTTGAATTTCTACCAGATCAGATACCATAAAAGCAGAATAAAAACCTAAACCAAATTTACCAATGATCTCATTGGCATCTTTAGCGTCTTTAAATTTCTCTACAAATTCACTTGCACCAGAAAAGGCAACCTGATTGATATATTTTTTAATCTCTTCGGCTGTCATTCCCAATCCGCTATCGCTGATGGTGATTGTTTTTTTCTCTTCATCCAGCGCAACTTCAACAAGGGTTTCCCCAAGTTCGCCATTGTATTGTCCTAAGGCCGCTAAACGCTTGATTTTTTGTACCGCATCAACTGCATTTGAAACCAGCTCGCGCAGAAATATCTCATTATCCGAGTAAAGGAATTTCTTAATAATAGGGAAAATGTTTTCGGTATGTATGGAAATACTCCCTTTTTCTTCTATGCTCATATGTTAACTCATTTTTAAGTACATAACACTCTTATCAAGGGATGTTCCAATTTGATTTTAGTTGTCAAATTGACAGTAAGAATAAAATATTTAGCTGCAATTATAACGGATAATATTACAATCCGTTAGCAAAGTTCTTCTGTATCTTTGTACCCCAATGGAATACAATGTACATACCCTGCCTAACGGCATCCGCTTACTTCATGTTCCCTCAGCATCTGCGATCTCTCATGCCTGTATTATTGTAAATAGCGGTTCAAGGGATGAGAATGAATCCCAATCAGGATTGGCCCATTTTATTGAGCACCTGGTATTTAAACGGACAGAGAAAAGGAATACTAATCAGATTCTGAACAGACTGGAAAGCGTTGGAGCAGATTTAAATGCCTATACCACGAAGGAATATACGTGTATTCATGCTTCTTTTTTGCATCCTTACCTGGACCGGACACTGGAGCTCTTTAACGATATCGTATTCCACTCCACCTTTCCAGAAGAAGAACTGGAAAAAGAAAGGGGCGTAATCTTAGACGAAATTGCTTCTTACCTGGACCAGCCAGAAGAGGCTATATATGATGACTTTGAAGATCTGGTTTTTGCAGGTCATTCTCTGGGTAGAAACATTTTAGGTAGTACAGAAAGTGTAAACAAGCTTAACCGCCAGGATATAAGTGATTTTATGACGGCGAATTATCATACGGATAAAATTGTAATTGCTGTACTGGGTAACTATAGCCTTCCCAAAGCCGTTAAAATATTTACAAAATATTATTCGGAGATCCCGGAAAACAGCCACCAGCCGAGCAGGAAAGCTCCTGCCATAGTTCCGGTAATTAACAGGGTCGATGAAAAACCAATTATGCAGGCGCATACGGTAATCGGCACACAGGCGTATTCCCTGCACCATCCTTTTAAAGCTGGCTTGCTCCTGCTGAACAACTTATTGTGCGGCACAGGAATGAGTTCAATTTTAAATCTGCAGATCCGGGAAAAACATGGTATTGCCTATAGTATAGAATCTGGCTATAGCCCATTGAGTGATACGGGCATTTTCACGGTATATTTTGGAACTGATAAGGAAAAGGTAAACAGGGCATTGTCACTGATCTACAAGGAATTTAGGAAGATCAGGGAAAATCCGCTAACTGAAGTGCAGCTTCAAAAGGCTAAAAACAAGTTTATAGGTCAAATTGCCCTCGGGGAAGAAAATAGAATTGGCCTGATTATTTCTATGGCCAAAAGTTTGATCGATTATAACAAAATTGATAGCCTTGAAACTGTTTTTAAGAAAATTGAAGCCGTAACCACTAAAGATATGGCGACAATTGCCACAGAAATACTGGATGAAAAAAATCTAAGTGTTTTAACTTTTTACCCTTTAGGCTAATATTCGTACTTTTGTAGTTCTTCTGGTACCTTTAAGGTGCTAAAAGTTGAACAAAGACATAAAATGCCATAAAAGGCCATTAAATTTATATATAAATGAAATTACCAATTGTAGCTTACGGGGATCCGGTTTTAAGAAAAGTATGCGTAAGCATTGATGAAAACTATCCGGATTTAAAAAAACTGATCAGCGACATGTTTGAGACAATGCACGCGGCAAGCGGTGTAGGACTGGCCGCCCCTCAGGTAGGCTTGCCCATCCGTCTGTTTATTGTAGATACAAGCCCCGATGAAGAGGGTAAAGATGGTTTTAAGAGAGTTTTTCTAAATGCAAAGATCCTGGAAGAAACAGGAGAGCCATGGGCATTTACCGAAGGTTGCCTGAGTATCCCGGAAATCAGGGAAGATGTAATGCGCAAACCTAATGTACTGGTTGAATATTACGATGAGAACTGGAAAAGACATGAAGAACTGCTTACAGGCATGCCAGCACGTGTTGTACAGCATGAATACGACCATATTCAGGGAAAACTATTTACAGATACGCTAGGACTGCTTCGTAAAAGGTTGCTGAAATCAAAATTAGATGCGATTTCCAGAGGTGAGATTCGTGCCGAATATAAGATGAAATTTCCTCAGCAGCGCAGAAAACGCTAGTTACTACTGCTGCTGCTATTGCTTTGTCTGCTTTTGTCTCCGTTAAAGATTTGCTGCATCAATGCACCCCAGGCAAAAGGATTTAAGAGTGGATTGGTAGTCCCAAGGTTTTTATTCAGCTCTCTCTCCTGATCCATTCTGAAATTGGAGGAGGAAATTTCTCCCCCATCTCTTGGAAGACTACGCATCAAGCTGTTCACTGAACCTCCGGAAAGGTTCTTCCTGGCAATTTCCATATCATCATCTGCAATTTTCAAAGCCAGGAAATCTTTAGTGAATTCTTCTACCGTAGCCCATGGATAAATCCGTACCGCAGGAAGATAAACGATATCAGATTTCATCTTCACCATCTTGGTATATTTACTCTCAGTGATCCCCAAAGGAATAGTTATCGTTTTGTCGTTATAACCAATGGCATTGTAAACCAGGGTGTCACCCGGATGGGCTACAAAAGAAAAATATCCTTTATAATTGGCTCCGTAGCGCTGCTCCTTGTTGGATTTATTGGTGATGGTCACGTAGGGCACTACAAAGCTACTGTCCTGATCTGTTATAATTCCTGAAAATTGGATCAGTTTCTTTCCTGAAGGAGCTTGTTGCGCAAACAATCCTACAGCAAAGAAGGCCAATAACAGCGTCAAAAGGTATTTCATCAGGCAAAAATAGCTGTAATTACCACAGCGATTAGTTAAAGTTTGTTAAATGGACTAAACCGGTTCCGACAAATTAATCGCTTCAACAGCTGTAATTTGCGGAACAGCCTTCATAATTGCCTGTTCAATTCCTGCTTTCATGGTCATAAAACTCATTTTACAGGATCCGCAGTTACCCAATAATTTTAATCTGACTACATTATCTGATGTAATCTCTTCTATAGCGACATCACCTCCATCTGCAATCAGATAAGGACGAATGGTTTCTAATGCTTGTTCAACTTGTTGTATAGTATCCATGATCAGTTTTAAAATATAAATTTAGTAATTTTTTAGCAATTCGCCGGCTGTGCATTGTTTATTGAGACTTGCTGGGCAATCTTTCCTGCGATTACTGAAAATGCGATGGACGTTTGACTCTCTTTATCCATTGCAATTGGCGTACCATTATCTCCGCCAGCTGTAATTCCCTGAACTAAAGGTATCTCTCCAAGGAAGGGAACGCCAAAAGATGCCGCCAGTGCCTTGCCTCCATCCTTGCCAAAAATGTAATATTTGTTATCAGGCAGCTCTTCAGGAGTAAAATAAGACATGTTCTCAATCACCCCCAATACAGGAATATTGATGCTTGGCATTTTGAACATTGCCAATCCTTTCCTGGTATCTGCCAGTGCCACCTGCTGTGGCGTAGTTACAATTACCGCCCCCGCAATAGGAAAACTTTGGGTAATCGTGATGTGTATATCCCCGGTTCCGGGAGGAAGATCAACGATCAGATAATCAAGCTCACCCCAGTCGGCATCGTTAAAAAGCTGTTTAATGGCATTGGAAGCCATTGGCCCCCGCCACGGTACAGGCTGGTCCGGATCTGCAAAAAAGCCAAGCGACAGTAATTTAATCCCATACTTCTCTATAGGCAGGATGAGTGTTTTTCCCTCAGGAGTCTCCCTGGCACTCGGTTTAGCCCCTACTAAGCCAAACATGGTAGGGACAGAAGGCCCATAAATATCTGCGTCAATTAAGCCTACTTTCGCCCCATCCGCAGCCAGCGTTACCGCGAGGTTACTTGCCACTGTAGATTTACCTACCCCACCTTTTCCCGAAGAAACTAAAATTATATTTTTAATTGCCGCCAGCTGAGAGGTGTCATTAGGCTTTGTCACCCTTGACGTAATATTTATATTGATCTCTGCCTCTTTGTCTACAAAATACTTAATTGCATTCAAACAGGCATTTTTAAGCATGTCTTTCATTGGACAGGCAGGAGTAGTCAATTCAAGGGTAAAACTTATTTTTTTATCTTCGATAGTCAGGTCCTTAATCATATTCAAAGTCACCAGATCTTTTTTAAAATCAGGGTCTTCAACATTTCTCAAAGCCGCCAAAACTTGTTCACTGCTAATGTTCATTGTTCAAAATTAACAAAAGGAAGGTACAATTAATTGACTTTAGGCTTTTTAAGTGTAATTTTAACACGAAATAAACATTTGCATTTAACGTTAAGCATTAAAACTTTATTCTACCGCATGCGTCTTCCAAAAATAAACGTCCCTAGAAAATATATTAAAGTTGCTGCATGGATTTTTGGGATATTGCTCTTAGCGGGTATCGTAACAGGCTTTGTAGCTTATAATAAGCGGGAAGCCCTGCTCCAGAAAATGATCGCGAAGGCCATTGCAAAGGCCGATAAAGATTACGGATTATCCATTAAGATTGGCGAAGCCGGCTTCAGCGGACTAAGCACCGTACACATGAAAAATATATCAGTGGTACCCAAAGACCGGGATACCCTGACTACTATAGCCGATATTACTGTCGGGGTAAAGCTGTTCCCCCTACTATTTGGCAACGTAAAACTGGGAGAGGTTAACCTCAACACAGGGAAAATGAGTATTGTATTAAAAGACAGTACCACAAACCTGGATTTTTTCTTGAAAAGAAAGAAAAAGGACAAAACAGACAATGCAAAAATTGATCTAAGCTTAATTGCCCACGATATCCTGAACCAGGTACTAGATAAGATCCCTGATGATCTCCAGCTGAAAAACATGTTGTTTACCCTGAATGATAACGATACGGCGAGACTGAGTTTCCTCACCAGTGCAACGATCAATAACGGGGATTTGAACTCTACCATCAATGTCAATAACAACGAAGCCACCTGGCACGTGAACGGGAAAGTTAATCCCGGTAAAAATAAAATGAACGTGCTCTTCTTCGCAGATAACAAAAAGGTAGAATTGCCATACCTGGAAAAGAAATTGCATGCTACACTGAGCTTCGACACGATTAGAACAGAATTGAAAAGTGCAGAATACAGTGGCGATGATTTTAAGATCACAGGCTCCTGGTCTGTAAAAAACCTACTCATCAATCAGCCCAAGGTTGCAGCAAATGACATCGTTGTTAAAAGCGCAAGGATTGATGCAGAATTGCTGGTTGGTGCTAACTATGTAGCTTTAGATAGTGCTTCAACCATTTATCTGAAAGATGCTGCAATACATCCCTTTTTAAAATATACCCTTTCCCCGGTTAAAATCTACGAAGTTAAGCTTCATGCTGATGAGCAGGATGCACAAGCGTTGCTGAATTCTTTTCCGCAAGGCCTGTTTGAGTCGCTGGAAGGATTACAGGTACAGGGAAAGGTTAAGTACGACCTTAATTTTTATCTGGACAGTAGCATACCGGACAGCCTGAAGTTTAACTCTACACTGACGCCATACGGTTTCAAAATTCTTAAATGGGGCAAAACAGACCTGCAAAAGATCAATCAGCCTTTTGTATATACCCCATATGAACATGGTAAACCGATGCGCGATATTACTATTGGCCCATCCAACCCAAATTATACTCCGCTCTCGGCGATTTCGAGCAATTTTAAAAATTCATTACTGACCTCAGAAGATCCTTCATTTTTCACCCACCACGGTTTCGTGGAAGAATCTATCCGTAAGTCTTTCGTGATCAATTTTAAGAAAAAGAAGTTTGTAAGAGGAGGCAGTACCATTTCTATGCAGCTGGTAAAAAATGTATTTCTAAGCCGCAATAAAACACTGGCCCGTAAAGCAGAAGAAATCCTGATTGTCTGGATGATTGAAAATAACCACCTGATCAGTAAAGAACGAATGCTGGAAGTTTATTTCAACATCATTGAGATGGGAAAAAACGTCTATGGCATCGGTGAAGCCTCCAGACAATACTTTGGGAAAACACCTGCAGAATTGAGCATTGGTGAAGGTATCTTTCTGGCTAACATTGTACCTAATCCTAAAATTGCGATGTTTAAGTTTAATGGCGACGGAAGCCTTAAAGAGTATATGCTGCCCTATTTCAAATATATGGGCAGAATAATGTCTAAACGCGGATTAACACCTGCTGATACCAGCGGATATGGATTTTATAATGTAAGGTTACGCGAAGGCCTGCGTCAGTACCTGCTTCCTGATTCAGCGAAAGTAGATACTTCTGCCGTTGACCCTGATGCAGATACAGATGTGATGCCTGCCCCTGTTAAGATGCAGGATAAAAACAAAAGTTTTTTTGATAAGCTGTTTGGACGGTCTAAAAAAGACACCGCCACTGTTGTTGCCGATACCCTGAAGAAAACAAAGAAAGAGCTGCGAAAAGAACGCAGGGAAAAACGCAGACAGGAAAAAGAATTAAATTAAATCACAGCATGAGCACAATTGAGGTTGGAGATAAAATGTTCAGCAGATTCATACCGAACGATGACATCAATAAACGCACCCGCTTAATTGGTATACAGTTAAATATTGATTACGAAGACAAGTGCCCTGTTTTCATCGGTGTTTTGAACGGCAGCTTTTTATTTATGGCCGATCTGCTTAAAGAAGTAGATGTTCCCTGTGAAGTAGGCTTTATCAAAATTTCTTCCTATGAAGGAACAGAAAGTAAAGCTGTCATCAAAGAAGCTTTTGGATTACCCGATAATTTGCATAACCGCCATGTGGTGCTCGTAGAGGATATCGTAGACACCGGTTTTACCCTAACCTATTTATTGGAAAAGGTCTATTTGCAGCAACCAGCTTCTATTCGCGTTTGCACCTTACTCTATAAGCCAGCCGCCATACAGACATCCATTAAAGAATTGGAATATATCGGATTTGAAATCCCCAATAACTTTGTTGTTGGTTACGGGCTTGATTATAATGGACTGGGAAGAAATCTTAAGGATATCTATTCCCTGGTTCAGGATGGTGATTCCCTACACTGATTCCGGTAAATTTTTCACAAATTTGTAAAAACACATTTTAACAATGACAATACACAAAGAAGGTTATACAACTATAGCAGTTTCATTGCTTTTTATCTTCGTCCTGAACGCTGTAATTGACTACCGCTTTGCTGACATCTTCTGGTTAAGATGGGTGGCTTACATCGCTTCATTCGCTTTATTCATCACCGTACTGCAATTCTTCAGGAATCCATCAAGGAAATTCGAAACCGGCAGGAATCTCGTGATCTGTCCTGCCGATGGAAAGGTTGTAGTAATTGAGGAAACTACAGAAGCCGAATATTTTAAAGATAGAAGATTACAGGTTTCTATTTTTATGTCTCCTGTAAATGTACATATCAACAGAAATCCCATATCCGGTGTTGTTAAATTTTTCAAATATCATCCTGGAAAATATCTTGCCGCCTGGAACCCGAAGTCATCAACTGAAAATGAGCGCACCACAGTGGTTGTAGAGCACGAAAACGGAACACCGGTACTGTTCAGACAAATTGCCGGTGCATTAGCCAGACGGATTGTATGGTACCTTAAAGAAGGTGATCAAGTTGAACAGAGTAAGGAATTTGGCTTCATTAAATTCGGTTCCAGGGTTGATATTTTTCTTCCTATAGGCACTAAGGTCAATCTGGAGTTAAACCAGATGGTTAAAGGCGGTATTACGGTACTGGCTGAACTGGCCGAACCAGTTGCTAAACTTAAAATCGTATAAGCTTTTACAAGCTTCGCTTAAAAACAAGTATGCCCTTTTGTTGCTGGAACCTTTGCCTGAAGAGGCAAAATTCCTAGGCAGCAAAAGGGCATCTTTGTTTTTTTTAAGATCATCTGTAGCAACGTGGCTTATAAAATCCCCCAAACAAATCCACTAACAAGATACAGATAGGACTGATTATCCGTTACAGGAGCCTCACAGTTCATTGCTATAAAAATTCATCCAGACTAATTAGTTATCAAGTAAAGCCGCACAGAAGTCATGGATATTCATTGCAGTAGCTTTATAGCCAGTTTTTTAACCACAAAAAAGCCTCCCCGATATCATCAGGAAGGCTATATTTTTTGAAGAGTTATTAAAATTAAACTCTTTTAGACTTGATACGAGCAGCTTTACCAGTCAATTCACGCAGGTAGAATAATTTAGCTCTACGCACTTTACCGTGACTGTTAACTTCTATTTTAGCAATGTTTGGGGAATTGATAGGGAAGATACGTTCCACACCAACACCGTTAGACATTTTACGAACTGTAAATGTCTCATTAGCACCTACGCTGTTACGTTGTAAGACCACGCCTTGGTAAATTTGAATACGTTCTTTATTACCTTCGCGAATTTTATAGTGAACACTCACTGTATCTCCTGATTTGAATACAGGAAACTCGTTCTTTGCGATTACCTGCTCTTCAACAAATTTTACTAAATCCATGATTTTAAGCTATTAAGCCGACTTTTTGTTGTTTAAAATCGGACTGCAATATTAGGAAATTTATTTTATAAAAAAAAGTGATTTTTATTTTTTTCCACATAACACCGCAAATTCCATAAGAATTATATTCAAGCCTTCCAGGTAACCCAACTCTTTTGAGTCACTTATTGTGCCTTAAACAATTCAGCAAGGCTTTTCCCTTTCATTTCAACGTTTTCCAGCGCGCCGCTTTTAACCCCAAATAATATTTCCATTAATTTAACTTTTTCGTAAGGAATGTCCTGAGGCTCGCCAACCTTGATCCTACGATAATTATGAAAGGTGTTCATAGAAACATCAAGGATTTCAGGTATAACCTTCATTGCGAATTTATACTCTTTAACAGTAAGCTTGTCTAAAAAATCATTAATCTTATATTTTTCAACATTTTTGTTCATACACTTTGAAATTATTTACAACCTATTAGAATACCCGAGAACGCCCTCAGGAATTAATTTCGTAAATATAGAAACAATTTCATTTAAAAATAAAATAAACGAGAAAAAATTATTTTAAACAGAAAAGAAGAAGTGTATCCGGAAAGTTACATGTTAAAACATTAAAACAGGGGAAGATTAATCTTCTAAAATATCCGGTCTAAGCCGCTGAGTGCGCGCCAAAGCTTGTTCATGCCTCCAGTTATTTATTTTAGACTCATGACCACTCAATAAAATTTCCGGAACAAGGTGCCCTTTCCAGTCAGCCGGACGTGTATACACAGGCGCGTCGAGTAAGCCTCCCTGGAAACTATCCGACAAAGCAGAGGTTTCGTCGTTCAATACACCAGGTATTAACCTGACAATCGCATCTACCAATACCGCGGCAGGAAGCTCGCCGCCGGATAACACATAATCCCCGATAGAAATTTCACGCGTCACATAAATATCCCTGATCCGCTGATCTATTCCCTTATAATGTCCGCAGAGAATCATGATATTTCCCTTGCCCGACAGCTCATTGGCAATAGTCTGGTTCAACGTTATTCCGTCAGGGCTCATAAAGATAATTTCATCATATGTCCTTTGCTCCTTTAAAGCCTCTATACAGCGCGCAAAAGGCTCAATGGACATCACCATACCACTCCCGCCGCCATAAGGGTAATCGTCTACGCTACGCTGCTTATTGGTAGAATAATCCCTCAGGCTGTGCACTACAATTTCGGCAATACCTTTTGTTTGCGCCCTTTGCAGTATAGAATGTGCAAACGGACTCTGCAGCAGATCTGGTAAAACAGTGATGATGTCAAAACGCATAATGATAATATTAATTTGAAAGGTAAAGATCCAGTAATCCGTCAGGAAGGTCAACCAGCAGCGTACCTTCATCCTCATCAATTTCAATGATCATATCGTCATTCAAAGGGAACAGGATTTCTTTATTCTGATAAGAAACAGTAGCGACAAATTGCTGGGGATATTCATTGATTTCAATAATCTCGCCTAGTTCACCATGTGTTTTATCGGAGGCAATGAAACCTTTCAGATCATTGTAATGAAAATCATCATCGCTCCTGTCCGGCTGTTTAGTTAGCGGAAGATAAATCTTCTTCCTCACCAAAGGCTGCGCCTTATCGATATGATCAATATCATCAAAGTACATATAGCCCGTATTATTGGCCTGCAGTTTACAGGACGCAACAAAAAAAGGAACCATCTTACCATTCATATCAGCAAAAATAACATCCAGATCCAGCAGATCAGGTTCATCATATTCAAAGTAAAGCTGTACTTCCCCCTTTAATCCCTTTGTTTTGGTAATATAACCGATATAAAATGCCTCTTCGTGTGTCATAATTGATCTAATCAGATATTCATTAAATAAAAATAGCGAAGAAAACCTTCAGGGAAGGATTCTTCGCTATCATTAAGAATTACAAAATACTATGCTTGTTCTTCCGTGTTTTCTTCTGTTGCAGGAGCTTCTACAGCTTCAGCAGTTTCTTCTGTTGATTCAGCTGTTGCTTCTTCAGCAGCAACTTCTTCAACTGGTGCATTTTTGATGGCAAGAGCCGCGCCACGATCAGCGTTTTTCTTAGTCTCAGCAGCAAGGGCAGCTTTTTTAACTTCATCTTTAGATTTAGTCAGGCCGTCTTTTTTACCTTCGATTTTACCATCTTTAGCTTCTAACCATGCTGCAAATTTAGCATCAGCCTGTTCAGTAGTTAAAGCACCTTTTTTTACACCGCCTTCTAAGTGTTTCATGTATAAAACACCTTTGTAAGAAAGAATTGCGCGACAAGTATCCGTAGGTTGTGCACCTTTGTTAACCCAGTCTAATGTTTTTTCGAAATTGATTTCGATAGTTGCAGGATTGGTGTTTGGGTTGTATGAACCTAAACGCTCAATAAATTTACCATCTCTTGGTGAGCGTGAATCTGCTACCACTACGTGGAAAAAAGGTTTTCCTTTTTTACCGAATCTTTGCAATCTGATTTTAGTTGCCATTCTTTTATAAGTTTATGTATTCAACATAGTTCCCGGAGCTTCATGCTTGCGGGGACGCAAAAGTAAGTAAAATACTAATGATTAGCAAGATGCCTGAATTTTAAATTCAATTGTTCTGAATTTACCTTCTAATTGGAGATATTTACCCTAAAAAAGAGAGATGAGAATAGCTATAGACATGGATGAAGTATTAGCCGATCCGATTAGTAAATTTATTAAACTCTATAACCGTGACTATGGAATCCCTATTGACACGATTATTGATCCGGGGAATGAAATCTATCACCATGTACCCGAGCATATTAACCATAAATGGTTTGACTATATCAATGAAAGAGGGTTTTTTAGGGATCTGCCGGTTATTGAAGGCAGTATTGATGCATTAAAAAAACTTCAGGAAAAGCATGAGGTATACATCGTTTCTGCTGCTATAGAATTTCCCAAATCCCTGGAAGATAAAATTGACTGGCTGGGAGAACATTTCCCCTTCATATCCTGGAAAAACATTGTGTTCTGTGGTGATAAAATTATTAAAGCTGATGTATTAATTGATGACCGTATTAAAAATTTCTCAGGTTTTGACGGAAGGAAACTGCTGTTTTCATCACCGCACAATATGCTGGTCACAGATTATGAAAGGGTAGATACCTGGCAGCAGGTACTGGAAAAGCTTTTATAGCAGCCTGTAAAGGATAATTATCTTATTTTAAAATGATGGTATTGTATTCCGGCTGAAACCTTTGTTCGCTATGTTCACAAAATTTCTAGGCCGTCATACAACACCATCATTTTTTTAAGCTTCTCCTATGGGATCTTCCAGGCAGCCATGCTATAAAGCACTTTATAATGTATAATCCCAAAAAAAACCTTGTACTTTTTAAGCTTCTCCTATAGGATCTTCCGGGCAGCCTTGCTATAAAGCGCTTTATAATGGATAATCCAAAAAAAACAGGTGTACTCTTTTGTTGCCTCGAAATTTTGCAAGCGCAGCGAGCGAAGGTTTCAGCAACAAAAGAGTACATCTGTTTTTTCAGCGAAGCCAGATAAATCCTTTTAACCTATAAGGAAAGGATCTCTACCAATTTCAACCAAACCGGAGTTACGGCTTCTGCATCAATATGTTTAATGGCATGGTCAAAAGGAGTAAATGTAATTTCTTTATTCACCTGCCCTACCATGTCTCCTTTTTGTCCGTTTAACAAACCTTCTACAGCAGCAACACCAAAGCGGCTTGCCAGCACCCTGTCCATACAACTTGGTTTGCCCCCGCGCTGAATGTGTCCCAGTACGGATACCCTGATATCATAATTCGGGAAATTCTCTTTCAGGACTTCTCCTACATTAAATGCTCCCCCAACTTCATCTCCCTCTGCAACAATAATGATTTTAGAAGATTTATCCTTACGGCCGATCTCCAGTCTTTTAATCAGACCTTCAACACCCATATTGGCTTCAGGGATCATGATGGCTTCTGCACCTACACCAATTCCGCTGCGTAAAGCAATCAAACCAGAATCACGCCCCATTACTTCAACAATGAAAAGCCTGTCGTGAGATTCTGCCGTATCACGTATCTTGTCAATTGCATTCACTACAGTATTGATTGCCGTATCGTAACCAATAGTAAAATCAGTTCCTGCAAGGTCATTATCAATGGTACCAGGCAAGCCTATAACCGGAAAATCAAACTCGGAAGTAAACAAGTGGGCTCCGGTAAAAGTTCCATCCCCGCCTATCACTACCAAAGCATCAATTTCGTGAGCTTTCAGCTGATCATAAGCTTTTTGTCTTCCTTCTTTTGTTCTGAACTCATCACTACGAGCTGTTTTCAGAATAGTCCCGCCGCGCTGTATAATATTAGCAACAGACTTCCGGTCCATAGGCATGAAATCCCCGTTAATCAGGCCTTCATATCCTCTTAATACGCCAGAAACATTTAATTCATAATAAATTCCAGCCCTTACTACTGCCCTTATGGCAGCATTCATTCCAGGAGCGTCTCCGCCTGAAGTTAATACTGCAATGTTTTTAATCTTGTTCATTCTTATTATTATTTCTTGGATGCTTTAAATTTATCAAGGCCACTTTGTAAATAAGCAGCAAATTGTTCTGCGTCAAATATTGCGCCCTGAGGAGCAACCAATGGAACCAGGTCATATCCGCCTAACACATAAAAAGGCTGAGAATTTGAATTGTAATTTGACGCCTGGAAATCACCGTTCCAACGGCCCAGATCGTCGGTAGTTGTCCGCAGGATTTTTGAATAATGCACTTTTTCAGCAGGCATCTTAACAGAACGCTCGTCGACATATAATTGTATCAGTACATACTCATCTTTAATCAAATGGCCCACCTTTGGATCTATCCAGACTTTATCTTCCATTTTCCTGCAATTTACGCAGGCATGTCCTGTAAAATCAATTAGTATAGGTTTATTTACCTTTTTAGCGTAGGCCAATCCTTCATCCAGATCAAAAAAAGCATTAAAGCCATGTGGCGGATGCAGCACATCATTGTATTTAACAACTGCAGGAAAATCAGAACTCCCCTGTGAAGGACCGCCGGTATTACCACCTAAAATAAAATCCTGTGTGTTTAAGGGTGGTGCTATACCGCTTAAAATATTTACTGGCGCTCCCCATAATCCAGGTACTAAATATATAGCGAAAGAGAAAGAGAATACGGCAAAAAACAATCTTGGTACAGAGACAAAAGGAACATCACTATCATGCGAAAACTTAATCTTTCCAAGAATGTACATTCCCATGAGCGTAAAGATCACGATCCATAACGACAGGAAGATCTCCCTGTCAAACCAATTCCAGTGCCATACCAGATCGGCAGCAGATAAAAACTTCATCGCCAGTGCCAGTTCCAAAAAACCCAGACAAACCTTTACGCTGTTTAACCAGCCGCCGGACTTAGGCATACTGCTTAAAAAACCAGGGAATATCGCTGAAAGCGTAAATGGAAGCGCTAATGCTAATGCAAAACCAAACATCCCTATCGCAGGCGCAAGAATATCGCCTTTAGAGCTCGCCTGCACAAGCAGGGTACCGATAATTGGCCCTGTACATGAAAACGAAACCAACGCCAGGGAAGCAGCCATGAAAAATATGCCGCCTAAGCCTTTACTGTTATCTGCTTTCGCATCTATTTTATTGACAAAAGAACTGGGTAAAGTGATTTCAAAAGCACCAAAGAAAGAGATCGCGAAAACAACCAGCAGGATAAAGAAAGCAAAATTAAACGTTCCGCTGCTGCTTAACTCATTCAATTTGGTCGATCCAAAAACAATAGTGATTAGTAAACCAAAAGCAACATAAATGATGATGATGGAAATTCCATAGATGAGCGCTTGTCCGATTCCTTTTTGCCTGCTGCCTGCCCTTTTGGTAAAATAACTTACCGTTAGCGGTACCATAGGAAAGATACACGGCATCAAAAAGGCGATAAAGCCGCCTACAAGTCCCTGTATAAAAGTATCCCAAAAAGTTTTTTCCTGCTCAGTCTGATGTCCCGGCTGAACCAATTTACGCTCAGATCCAGTCTTTGCTACCTCCTTGTGCGTCGTATCTTTCTTTGCCGTATCTTTTTTAAGCGCAGCATTTCCGGCACTATCCGCTGCAGAGCCTATCTCAGTAAATTGAATATCATCACTTACTGTGGTAGAATCCTTTTGCTGGACAAATGCAAAACTCTGACCAGACTGCAGGAGAAACAGGGACAGTACCAGGCCAAAAATTAGAATTAACTTTTTCATTAGAATATATTTCATTTTATCGGTTATGAAGCTTGCATGAGCTTATTCATTTCTTTTTAAGAGCTGTAAGCTCATGCAGGTTTCATTTATATAGAATTGTTTTTGGTAATCAAGCTATTATGAATCAGCTCCATTTACTTTTGTACAAGCAAATCCGGAGCGATTTCATTTGTATGTTATACAAGGCCGTGAAATTACTTATAATTTCTTGTTTAAAAAGCTTTGAAGCAGCCATCATCAATATTTTACTGTATATCTATATTCGGCCAGCCCGGGACAAAAAAAAGAGTGTCAGGAATCCCCCAACACTCTGCTATAATTCATTTGTTCAACTACTTAACGGCTAAAGTGAATTTTATTTCGTCAGGAGGAAGACATCTGGATTCATCACAAACCATAAATTCAATTGTACCGCTTACTGTGGTTTCAGGTTTATTCAACTTAATTTTTTGCTGAAATACTACTTGTTTTTCAAAATAGCCCACATTCATATCAAAAACTTTTTCAAATTTCGAAAGCGGCTTAGGCTCTGCTGTAATTCCCACTTTAGTATAATCTTTCGAAGGATTAAACTTTATCGTGGTTTTTACCGGGCCTCCTGGTTTTACATTTTGAGAATAAATATGCCATCCGTCCTGGATGGTGGCCTTAACATAAACGATTGCTTCTGTATTGCTGATCTTCTTCTGTGCATAAGACCATGTTACAGGGTTCTCAATCTGGGCAGAAACACCCAGAACGGTAAACAGTAACATTGTACATACTAAGATTACTTTTTTCATGGCTAAAATTGTT
The DNA here is from genome assembly GCF_009765875.1 of Pedobacter sp. L105. Classification (GTDB taxonomy): domain Bacteria; phylum Bacteroidota; class Bacteroidia; order Sphingobacteriales; family Sphingobacteriaceae; genus Pedobacter. Next base: position 210,848 of record NZ_LMUP01000004.1, on the reverse strand, counting down.
TGGTGTATGTTTTTGATTTTGTGATTTATGACTGAATAAACTCTATTTCCTTAAAATTATACGATAATACTCCCTTTTCTGTTTCCAGGCTTAAAAGCCCTCTTTCACTTACGTCGATGATCTTACCGGTAATCACTTCGCCATTTTGTCTGTAATTCGCTTTAACGTTAAACCGATAAAGATAATTCAGATAATCCTGCCGTAAATTAGAGTAGTTTCCAGCCCTTAATTTCAAATAAGCTACCTCAATATGACTGCAAATTTGTGCTAAAAGCGATATTAAATCAACATCTTTTTGTAAAATTTGACAGATAGAGCCTGCACGGCTTACTAAATCGTTTTCAAAGACTTGCTGATTTACGTTGATACCGATCCCTATAATAGAAGCTTTGATCCTGCTGCCCGAAATTATATTTTCAATGAGTATTCCACCGAGCTTTTTATCACCAAAATAGATGTCGTTGGGCCATTTAACGGATAAACACTCTCCTATCAATGCCCCCAGTGCTCTTTGTATAGCAATGCTCACCGCCATATTTAACCTGAACTGATCTCCCGGCGCAAGGAACACCGGATGAAGAAGAATACTGAAAGTGAGATTTTTTCCTGGTTCGGCATGCCATTTACTTTCAACCTGCCCTCTTCCCTGAAATTGATTCTCTGCCATAATAACAGTTCCTTCGGGTAATGGCTCGGAATTTGACACCATGCTTTTCATAAAGTTATTAGTAGAATCAACTGCTAATAATTTGATAAGATTTTGACCAACAAATAATGTTGAAAAAGTGTTATTTTGCAATAGTTAAATTTATAGTGGTTATTTATCAAAAATAAAACATTTTAATGTTAAAAAAGAAATTAGTAAACCTTTCTACCTACCTTTCAGAAATAGCCGTTCATGGCATGCAGGAAAAAAAGGGACATGATATTGTCCGTCTGGACTTAAGAAACTTAAACAGCTCTGTATCAGATTATTTTATAGTTTGCAATGCAGACTCTTCTACGCAGGTAAAAGCAATTGCAGATAGTGTAGAGGATGAAATTTACAAAAGCACACAGGCTAGTCCCTGGAGGAAAGAAGGGCTAGAAAACGCGGAATGGATAATTTTAGATTATTTTGACGTTGTTATTCATATATTCAAAACAGAAAAGAGAGATTTTTATGGGATTGAAGATTTATGGGGCGATGCTCAGACTACTTCTTACCAAAGCGCATAACCAGTTACAACATTATACATTTTTTTGAATCAATGATGAAAGAGAAAGAAAATACAAAACCCAAATTAATAAAGAGAATACCTAATATTCCAAAAAAGCCCCAAAAAGGTTCGAATTTTAATATATTCTGGGTTTATGCTGCTATCATTTTAGGCCTTGTCCTGGTTTCCGTATTATTTACCAATGATACCAACAAAACTGTCACTTATAGAGAATTTGAAACCAACATGCTCGCTCCCGGGGATGTTCAGAAGATTATCGCTTATAAGTATGAAGATCTGGTTAGGGCCGATGTTTTTATCAAACCGGATCGCCTGAACCAGGAGAAATACAAAAAATACGAAACTAAAAGCAACTTCGGTTCAACCGGCGGCCCTACAGTATCATTCACTGCCGGATCAATGGATGCACTGGATGCTCAGTTAAGGGAAGCACAAAAAACCATTCCTGTAGAGAATCAAATCTTGGCAGAAAAAGAAACCAGACAAAGTACTTTTAACTCCTGGTTCTTCACAGTGATTATCCCTATCTTATTATTTATAGGATTCTGGATCTTCATCATGCGCAAAATGGGCGGCGGTGCAGGCGGTGGCGGCGGTCAGATATTCAATATCGGAAAATCTAAAGCCACTTTGTTCGACAAAGAAAGCCAGGTAAATGTAACGTTTAACGATGTTGCCGGTCTGGAAGAAGCCAAACAGGAAGTAATGGAAATTGTAGATTTCCTTAAAAACCCTAAAAAATATACCAACCTGGGAGGTAAAATCCCTAAAGGAGCGCTTTTAGTAGGCTCTCCGGGCACAGGTAAAACATTACTGGCTAAAGCCGTTGCAGGTGAAGCGCAGGTTCCTTTTTTCTCTTTATCAGGATCAGACTTTGTTGAAATGTTTGTCGGTGTTGGTGCCTCCCGTGTAAGAGACTTGTTTAAACAGGCGAAAGATAAGGCCCCATGTATCATCTTTATTGATGAGGTGGATGCAATTGGCCGTGCCCGTGGAAAAAACAGCATGATGGGCGGTAATGATGAGCGTGAGAATACGCTGAATCAGTTGCTGGTTGAAATGGATGGTTTTGGAACAGACTCAGGAATTATCATTCTGGCAGCAACTAACCGTCCGGATGTACTGGATAGCGCATTGCTTCGTCCGGGAAGGTTCGACAGACAGATTTCTATCGATAAACCAGATTTAGTAGGCAGAGAGCAGATCTTTAAAGTTCACTTGAAACCGATTAAAACAGATGTTGTTGTTGATGCTAAAAAACTTTCTGCACAAACTCCTGGTTTTGCAGGTGCTGAGATCGCCAACGTTTGTAATGAAGCAGCGCTGATCGCAGCCAGAAGAAATAAGGAATCCGTAGATATGCAGGATTTCCAGGATGCTATTGACCGTGTAATTGGCGGTTTGGAAAAGAAAAACAAGATCATCTCTCCTGAAGAGAAACGTATTGTTGCTTACCATGAAGCAGGACATGCCATCGCAGGATGGTTCCTGGAACATGCTGATCCACTGGTAAAAGTATCTATCGTTCCACGTGGCGTTGCAGCATTAGGTTATGCGCAATACTTACCTAAAGAACAGTTTTTGTATACTACAGAGCAGCTTACTGATGGAATGTGCATGACCTTAGGTGGCCGTGCAGCAGAAGAAGTGGTTTTTGGTAAAATATCTACAGGTGCGCAGAATGACCTGGAGAGAATTACTAAACTGGCCTATGCTATGGTTACCATTTATGGTATGAACAGTACCATTGGTAATGTGTCTTTCCATGATCCGCAGAACGAATACAACTTCAACAAACCTTATTCAGAAAAAACTTCTGAACTGATCGATATTGAAGTGCGTACCTTAATCAGCGATACGTATCAAAGAACAATCCAGCTTTTGGTTGACAAAAGAGAAGGATTGGAAATGCTTGCACAGAAATTGATTGAAAAAGAAATTCTGTTCCAGGCAGATCTGGAAGAAATACTGGGTAAACGTCCTTTTGATAACCGTACTACTTATGATGAATTTGTAAACGGTACAGGAGATCAGAAACCTGCTGCTGAAGGCTTGCTTCATGATGGTGTAGGGGAAACGTTTGATCCTGCGGCACCTGTTGCTCCGGCACAAACTGAATCATAATAATTAATTTTATGGAGCTATCACCTGGTCAAACAGGTGATAGCAAATCCATTTTTTTATGCAAGAGAATATTTCCTCCAAAGAGTTAATGCTAAAAAAGATAAGGAAAGCTCTGCTCGAAAAAAGAGACAATCCTTATCCTAATCTAGAAGAAACTCCCCTTTACAAACCTACTTCAGAGATTCCAGAAATTTTATTTGCCGAACAGCTCACTGCTGTATCCGGCAATTTTATTTTTTGTGAGGATGGCGTAGAATTTATTGAAAACATCCTGGAGCTGGCAGACAAGTTCAAATGGAGGAAGATCTACTGCTGGGAACCCGAACTGCAGGAACTCCTGTCTACTTACGAATTCCCTTTTTACAAGACCGACAAGGACTTTGAAATGGCCGAGGTTGGAATAACCCTTTGCGAAGCTTTAATTGCCAGGAACGGCTCTATTTTAGTCAGCAATCAAAACGAAGCCGGCAGGAGGTTAAGTATCTTTCCCCATCACCATATTGTTATCGCAAGGACCGGCCAGATGGTAATGGATCTTAAAGATGGATTTAAACTCATCAAAGATAAATATGGCAGTCAAATCCCTTCTATGATCAGTACAATCACAGGCCCTAGCAGGACTGCTGATATTGAAAAAACACTGGTACTGGGTGCTCACGGCCCCAAAGAATTATTCGTTTTTTTAATCGACGATTTCTCATAAAATTTTTATTATCAAGATATTTATCCTAATTTTATACTCGATACCAAAACAGTATACGGTTCAAAATGAGCAATAATAAGCGTCTATATTCAGTAATAGCAGGTACAGGAAGTTATATTCCGGATAACATAATTTCAGGAGAATCCTTCTTAAAGTCCATTTTCTATGAGAATGGGGCCATTATTGAAAAAAATATTGCTGATATCATCAGCAAATTTTCAGAGATTACTGAGATCATGGAACGTCGTTATGTTGATGATCATCTCCTCAATAGCAACATCGCCACCATTGCTGCTCAAAAAGCAATAGCTGACGCCGGCATTGATAAAGAAACACTGGACCATATTATTTTCTGCCATAACTTCGGGGATATAGAAAAAGGAAGCAACCGCATGAACATGCTCCCTTCACTGGCAGCCAAAGTTAAGCAGCAGCTGGAAATCAATAACCCTGATTGTGTAGCTTATGATATTATTTTCGGTTGCCCGGGATGGGTACAGGGAACCATACAAGCCAATTATCTCATTCAAAGCGGAGACGCAAAACGTGTACTGGTTATCGGAGCAGAAACACTGTCGAGGATTATAGATCCGCATGATCGTGACAGTATGATCTTTTCTGATGGGGCAGGAGCAGTAATTTTTGAAGCTGCTGAGGCTGAAGAACCCACAGGTATCGTTTCCCATAAAACACAAACTTTTGCCGGTAATTATTCTTCACTGCTGATCATGGGCCCCAGTGGCAACCCGACCATACAGGACGGTAATACATACCTGAAGATGAACGGCCGCAAACTATATGAGTTTGCAGTTGTTAATGTCCCACAGGTTGTAAAAATGGCAATAGATAAAGCTGGCCTGCATATCAACGATATCAAAACTGTTTTTATCCATCAGGCAAACGGAAAAATGGACAATGCCATTATGAAAAGGCTGTTTAAACTATACGATCTGGATACAGTCCCTGAAAACCTTGTGCCTATGACCATCTCCTGGCTGGGAAATAGTTCTGTAGCAACTATTCCAACCCTGCTGGACCTGGTATTAAACGATAAAGTAGAGGGCTACAAAATTAAAACAGGAGAATACGCTGTATTTGCTTCTGTAGGCGCAGGAATGCATATCAATGCATTTGTTTACAAATTTTAATTCAAAGGCTAATTTCCTACATGCTTAAGGCCATCTTTGGCCTGAGCTTCTATACTGTTCGCATACTCATGATCTTTCATATTAATAGCCTGGTTAAAGTATGCCTTAGCTTTGGCACTGCTTTTTTTTCTGGCATAGATCTTACCCATATTCAACGCCGAATTTGCGGCATAATAATATTTTAAACCCTTTCCATAATTTACTGCGCCCTGATAGTCAACCAGAGCAGTATCATCTTTATCCAGTGCCTCAGCTATCCTACCTGAACGGTAGCAAAACTCAGCTTTGTCCTTCATAGAAGAAAAACTGTTTACCCGCTCGTCTGCTAATATAGCTGCCGCTTTATTAAAGTACCCTCCGTCAAACAGCAGCCTGGCGGTTAACAAATTATGGTTAGGCGTAGGAGCAAGGGCTTCGTTCATCGCCTGCTTATCCCTCTCACCATAAGTATAACCTTCAGCCTTTACTTTAGCCGTGTAAGCTTTATAAGCCCCGGTATCACCATTTAGCAACGCAACCCACGACAAGTGAAGGTTTGCATCCTTAATGTAATTACAGCCTTTATTTAAAGCCAGGAACTTTTTAAAGTTAACCGTTGCAGAATAGTCCAGTTTATTGAGCTTTGCCGTACCCATTAACAGCTCCAGATAAGGAAAGGGCTGATAGGCATCTCCTGTCGGGCGGTTTGCCAGAATAGCAATCGCCTCATCATTATGTGCATTTCTCGCGCAGACATAGGCCTGTAGATAAGCTTTCAGCAAACTACTGTCGGCAATTCTCGCTGTGTATTTCATTGTTTTTGCATAAGCATCAGGCGCATGTACAATGTCAGACAATACAAAAGAATAGTAAAATACCACCTCTTCATAAAAAGGTTCATAAGTAGAACGGGGAAGCCCCTGTGCCAGGTTATCCAGCATAGCGATACCTTTCTGTACATCTCCTTTGATACCAAAAGCAGACAAAGCCGTTTTAAGCAATCCATCAGGAAGGTTTCCTAAAAAAACATTGATCAGCCCGATGCCTTTTGCATTAAGACGAAATCCAGGGTATTTTTTACTGTTTTCCTGCAATTCAGAACTGGCCTTTTTGATCTCCCTCGCAGCAGTAAAATATTCTCCGTAACGGCTCCTCAACAGGGCCCACTGCAGGTTAATCTCCGCCTGGGCGTACAAGTAATAGGGAGAATTACTGTCCTCATCCTCAATCAGGTCAAGCCGCTTTGATTTTTCTTCTTTGAGTCTTTCAAAATCATCTTTGCTTTCCGTAGTAATCAAATAAAAATAATCTACATAGTTCTCCAGCAATGGAACAATGGCATTTTTTGGATGTGCTCTTTTTTCTGTGACAATGAGCTGGCGGGCAGCATTTAATTTGAGTTCAAATATCAGCTGGTAAGCCTTTAAACAATTGGCATTAAAATCAAAGTTAGCATGGACAGTGCAGGGCAGGAAGATAAAAAGACAGATGATTGGATATTTCAACAGTAGGATAACTCTACTTTTAGCAGGCATAAAATAATGGATTTCTAATCGTAACAATATCCAATAACGATTGAAGTCTGTGTATTGTTTTGATGGAAAATAATTCTGTACAAAAAACGGCCAGATTTGATCTGGCCGTTTGATATTTTTAAGATAATCAAAGTGATTATCGTTTTTTTCTCTATTCGTATTAAGCCGGAACAGCTTCCTGAGTTAATGCCTCATCAACCAGGATCCTTCCGCAATGCTCACATACGATGATCTTTTTACGCTGACGGATATCTAACTGACGCTGTGGCGGGATTTGGTTAAAACAACCAGAACATGAATCACGGTCGATCGTAACAACAGCAAGTCCGTTAACGGCATTACTTCTTAATCTTCTGTAAGCGACCAATAAACGATCTTCAATTCCAGCTTCAGCTTTCTCCGATTTTTTGCTTAAAGCAAGTTCATCTTTTTCAGTTTCTGAAGTAATGGTCTGTAATTCTCCTTTTTTGATTTCCAGGTCGTTTTTTCTCGATTCCAGGTCACCTAAAGCTTTTTCATAGATCTCAGTTTTGGATGCAATTTCAAATCCATGCTCTCTGATTTTCTTTTCACAAACCTGAATTTCCAATGATTGGATCTCCACTTCCTTTGTTAAAGCATCGTATTCACGATTGTTTTTTACCTCTTTTAATTGAGTATCATATTTCTTGATCAGGTTCTGAGATTCCTTGATCATGTTTTTACGTGTTACAATGGCATCCTCAGTTTCATCCAATTCAGCCTTGAATTTTTGTATACGCGTTTCCAATCCAGCTACTTCATCCTCTAAATCAGCCACTTCCATTGGCAATTCACCACGGATCTGACGTATTTTATCAATTTTTGTATGCAGGGTTTGTAATTCGTATAAAGCTTTTAGCTTTTGCTCTACAGTTTGTTCCATTAAATGAAATAATTTATGGGGTTTGTGTTATGCTCCGTTAAACGGATTGCAAAGTTAGGAAATTTTTCCCGAATAATATCAATCAACAATTCAGATGTAAATTGTTCACTTTCAAAGTGTCCGATATCGGCAATGATCAATTTTCCATCTGCATCAAAAAACTCATGGTACTTAAAATCTGCGGTGATGAATGCATCTGCTCCGGCAGCTATCGCATGCTGCAGTAAAAAACTGCCCGAACCACCACATACAGCAACTTTTTTTATCTTTTTACCCGTTGATTTGGTATGCCTGATTAACATAGCGTTCATCCTGGATTTTACAAAACCCAGGAAATCTGATGCTTCCATTTCCTGTTCCAGCCAGCCGATCATGCCGGCACCAACGGTATTTAATTTATTCTCCAGCGGATAAATATCATAAGCCACCTCCTCATAAGGATGGTTTTCCAGCAAAGCCAGCAAAATTTTACGTTCATTCTGCATAGGAAATATCATTTCAATCCTGGTTTCATGCTCATGGTGTTGTAAACCCTGCTCACCAACAAAGGGATTCGTTCCCGGACCTGCTTTAAACGTTCCGGTGCCATCTGCATTAAAACTGGCATCGCTGTAATTGCCAATATGGCCTGCTCCCGCAGCAAACAAAGCCTCTCTTAGTACAGGAAGCTGCGCCGGAGGACAAAAAGTGACTAGTTTTTTTAAAACTCCTGATTTTGGATGAAGAATCCTGGCCTGCTGTAAACCCAGCCGATTGCAGATCACTCCGTTTACACCGTTATGCACACTATCCAGGTTGGTATGGATCGCGTATAAAGCAATATTATTTTTGATGGCTTTCAATACCACGCGTTCCACGTAATTCTTACCGGTCAGCTTTTTTAAGCCTTTAAACACGATAGGATGATGGGTAATGATCAGGTTGCAGTTTTTTGCAATCGCCTCATCAACTATTTCTTCTGTACAGTCCAGTGCTACCAAAGCAGCTACAACCTCTTCATTTACATCACCTGTCAGCAAACCTGAATTATCATAATCTTCCTGATAATTCAGCGGTGCATAGTCTTCCAGGTATTTGATCAACACAGCTAATCTCATGGCGTAAATATACGATCCGGCTTCGGTTATTGAGTGATCGTTCCCATTTTTACTAACTGTAAACTTTCAAATACCATTTTTTGGTTATATTCAAATGCCAGTGTTTTATAATTAACCATATCGATAATCGTACCGATAAAACACAAGCCTGCAGTGAAGAAATACAGGATTCCCATTCCTATCTGATTTACCAGAAAACGTTGTAAACCAGGAACAAAAAAGCTGAGTACACAATACAATATCATATCGTCAGGGCTTCTTCTTTTACTGTAGTAAATCATCAAAAACCCATTTAACTGCTGCTCATTAAACCCCGTAGTAGTGGTTTGCAAATAGGAAAATTCCTGTGGCGAGATGCCCGGAAGCATCATAAATGGTGAGTTGTACATAATTCTTTCTCCTTCTTATCTTTAGTTCTTTATTCTTTTCCATTCATACTTACCCAGCGTTGCAATTCTGAAGCCAATAATCAGTACTGCCGGTATGCCAAGCCAGTGAAAACGCAGGCTTTCTTTGATATTTCCATGGAACAGTTGGGTAATTGACCTTCCTAATCCACAGCCCGGGCACCAGCGCCATCCCAGGTTGGCCAGGGGACAAAAAGTAAAATGATATTCCTGATGGTGATCTATCGGTTTGGCCAAAGCTAGCAAGCTTAACGCCGCAATCCATAAAATCAGTTCCAGTGGAATAGGACTTAACCTGTTCATCTTCCCGGTTTTAAATTTTAGATTCATTAATGGCGCCATTGTTACAGTTTAGCAAATCATAAATATTACCTTTGTTGTGTGAACATTCGCGACCTGATCAACAGATATAAAACTGATGAGCGCATCGAAGCGCTGGCAAAGACCCTCAACTCGGGTAAAGGTAATAAACTTCAACTAAAGGGACTGGTAGGATCTGCTGATGCCGTTGCTGCCGTTGCCACTTATTTTCTATTGCACCAGCCTCAGTTATTTATTCTTCCCGATAGGGAGGAAGCCGCCTATTTTATGGCCGATCTGGAAAGTATCCTGGAAAAAGAAGTGCTTATTTTCCCTTCTTCTTTCCGTAAAGCATTCGACTTTACACAGGTAGACACAGCCAATGTACTCGCCAGGGCAGAGGTGCTCAATGAACTCAATCATGATTCGGCATATGGCAAGATCGTGGTGACTTATCCTGAAGCCCTTGCAGAGAAAGTGATCGACAGAACCGTTCTGGAGAAAAACACCCTGGAAATTAGCCTGGGTGTAAAGCTGGGTATTGATTTTATCAATGAATTTCTGATCGATTACGACTTTGACCGCAGCGATTTTGTCTATGAACCCGGACAGTTTTCTATCCGTGGAGGTATTGTAGATATTTTCTCTTTTTCTCACGATCTCCCTTACAGGATCGAGTTTTTTGGAGATGAAGTAGAAAGCATCCGCACTTTCGAAATTGACAGCCAGCTTTCTGTAGAAGATGTAAAAAGCTTCACGATCATCCCCAATGTGCAGTCCAAATACCTTACTGAAAGTAATATTAACCTGCTGGATTATATCCATAAAGACACACAGCTCTGGTTTAAAGATGTAGAATTTACCTTAGATATAGTCAAAACCGGTTATAAGAAAGCAGTAGAATTATGGAAAGCGCTTCCTGCAAAAGAAAAACAGGAAAACCTGGATTGGATAGATCCTAAGTTTGCCTTTTCTGATGAAAAGATGATGGGGGATATCCTGCATGATTTTTCCGTCATAGAGTTTGGCAAACAGTTCTTCTATAAAACAGAAAATGTGATCCTTTTTGATACCAAGCCGCAGCCCTCCTTCAATAAGGATTTCCACCTGCTGATCAACAATATCAAAGAAAACGAAAAAAATGGTATCTATAATTTTATATCCAGCTCTTCCACCAAACAGACAGAGCGTTTATATGCCATATTAGATGATATTGATAAATCGGCCAAATTTGTTCCTGTAAATATTCAGCTCAGAGAGGGCTTTATTGATCCGAAGCAACAGATCGCCTTTTATACCGACCACCAGATATTCGACCGTTTCTATAAATATAAATTAAGAAGGGGTTATCAGCGCAGTCAGGCTATCACCATGAAGGATCTCAGGGATCTAAAACCCGGAGACTTTGTTACGCATATCGATCACGGCATAGGTAAATACGCCGGGTTGGAAAAGGTAGAAGTGAATGGTAAAACGCAGGAAATGATCAGGCTGGTATATGCCGATAATGATCTGCTCTATGTAAACATCAATTCGCTGAACCGTATTGCAAAATACAGCGGTAAAGATGGTACTGCCCCTAAAATGAATAAACTGGGCACAGAAGCCTGGGATAAACTAAAAAAAACTACTAAAAAAAAAGTTAAGGACATTGCCCGCGACCTGATCAAGCTCTATGCCCTGAGAAAATCGCAGGTAGGTACCGCTTTTGATCCAGATGGTTACCTGGAAACCGAACTGGAAGCTTCCTTCATTTATGAAGATACACCAGATCAGATGAAGGCAACCAGCGATGTGAAAAAAGATATGGAGGCCCCGCATCCAATGGACAGGCTGGTTTGCGGTGATGTTGGCTTCGGAAAAACAGAGATTGCTATCCGGGCCGCTTTCAAAGCAGTAGCCAATGGTAAGCAGGCAGCAGTTCTGGTGCCTACCACCATCCTCGCCTTACAGCATTTTAAGACCTTTTCAGGCCGTTTAAAGGAATTTCCATGTACTGTAGACTATATCAACCGTTTCAAAACAAATAAGCAGATCAAAGAAACACTGGCTAAGGTAGAAGAAGGTAAAGTTGATATCATTATTGGTACCCATCGTTTGCTAAGCAAAGACGTCAAATTCAAATCCCTGGGCATCATGATCATTGATGAAGAACAGAAATTTGGGGTTACTGCCAAAGAAAAACTACGTGCCCTGCGTGTCAATGTAGACACGCTGACGTTAACGGCAACACCTATTCCGAGAACGCTGCACTTCTCCTTAATGGGGGCAAGGGACCTTTCAATTATGAGTACCCCGCCGCCTAACCGTCAGCCGGTAAATACAGAACTGCATGTATTTAATGATAAACTGATCCAGGAAGCCGTACAATTTGAACTTGACCGCGGGGGACAGGTATTTTTTATCCATAACCGGGTAAATGATCTTCCGCAGCTGGGCGGGTTGATACAAACACTGGTTCCTAAAGCACGTATCGGTATTGCCCACGGACAACTGGACGGCGATGCCCTGGAAGATGTAATGCTTGATTTTATCAATGGTGAAAAAGATGTACTGGTGGCAACTACGATTATCGAAGCCGGACTGGATATTCCTAATGCCAACACGATCATCATTAACCATGCACATATGTTTGGTTTGAGTGATCTTCACCAGATGCGCGGACGTGTAGGACGGTCCAATAAAAAAGCTTTCTGTTACCTGCTAAGCCCTCCTTTATCTACGCTGACTTCAGAGGCAAGAAAAAGACTGAGTGCCATTGAAGAGTTTTCTGATTTGGGCAGCGGTTTTAATATCGCTATGCGCGATCTGGATATCCGCGGAAGCGGAAACCTCCTTGGTGCGGAACAGAGCGGCTTTATTGCTGAAATAGGATTTGAAATGTACCATAAGATCCTGGATGAAGCCATTCAGGAATTAAAATCTGATGAGTTTAAAGATCTCTTTAAAGATGACAAGGAACGTCCTTTTGTAACCTTTACACAAATTGATACCGATCTTGAGCTGTATATCCCGGATGACTATGTAACGAATATTACAGAGCGTTATAACCTTTATACAGAGCTTTCCAAACTGGACAATGAAACACAATTGGTGGCTTTTGAAACTTCCTTAAAAGATCGTTTTGGCAGTGTTCCTAAACCTGTAAAAACGATGTTAAACGTACTTCGTTTGCAGTGGGCAGCAAAAGAACTGGGCTTTGAAAAGTTAAGCTTTAAAAAAGGGGTATTAAGGGGTTATTTTATTTCCAACAAACAATCCAATTTCTTTGATTCTCCAATGTTCCACAGGATCCTGTCTTTCGCACAGCAGCATCCACGCATGTGTAACCTGAAAGAAGTAAAAAATACGTTGCGTATTGCTTTTGAAGACCTCAAAACTGTTGATGATGCGATCACTATGCTGCAAACGGTAGCCCAATAAAATTAATATGAACCCTCAACTGCTAACTGAACTGGTCACGCTGAAAATGCCCTTCGGTAAATACAAGGAAAAGCTGATCTGCGACCTGCCAGAAACTTATCTTGTTTGGTTTCACAGTAAAGGTTTTCCCCCGGGAAAATTGGGAGAGCTACTCGGTACAATGTATGAAATCAGGCTGAACGGTCTGGAATACCTGCTCAAACCACTTCGTAATTCCCGTTAAAAAAGCCTGATCTAGTTAAAGATCAGATATAAATAAACGTATACAATAGGTGCCGCAATCAGCAGACCGTCAAACCTGTCCAGTAAACCGCCATGTCCCGGTAAAAGCGTACCCGAATCCTTGGCTCCAAGGCTTCTTTTAAGCATCGATTCTACCAGATCGCCCAATGTTCCGAAGCTTACAATTAAGACCGCCATACCGCCTAAAACAAGGAAAGAAATCTCTTTAAAGAACAGGGAGACGATAAAAGAAACCAGCACGCTGGTAAATACCCCGCCAAAGAAACCTTCCCAGGTCTTTTTTGGAGAGTGGCGCTCAAATAATTTATGACTTCCCAATTTCCTTCCAAACAGGTAAGCACCGGTATCACTTGCCCATAACATCAGCAAAAAAGAAAGCGGCAAATGAAAATTATAAGTATTCCAATCGTTGATAAAACCAAGGGAATAGAAAAAGCAGAAAGGTACAGTTACGTAGATCAATCCTACAAAAGTGTAAGATATATTGGCAAAAGGAGATGGAGCTTTTTTATACAATTCCAGTAAAAATACAATGAATACCAGGGGTATGAGCAATAACAGATACTTGGTATTCAAAGGTATGAAATGATAAACAGCTACCAGCAGAAAGATCACTGTTCCTGTCATCAAACCCGTTTCCCGATGCGGTTTAGCGTCCGCCGTCCTGATCAGTTTATAAAATTCTGCCAGTGCCAGTACACTCAATAACAGGTAAAAAAAAGTAAAAGTATAAGCACCCAGAAAAATGGAGCCTAACATCACTATCGTAAAGAAAAATGCAGTTATTGCCCTTGTTTTCATTCCGTATCCGTGGATTGAATATAAGCTTCTGCAGCATCAAAATCCTTTTTATTTACCAATACTTCAATGATCCCGAAAGTTTGGTAAGAAGAATCTTTTTTATTCATGATCACTGCTGCAATATCGTTTTCTATCAAACCCTGTTTGATGATCTCTGCTGTAACAGGATTCTCTGTGGTATATACCTTAGTCCAATTGTTCTCCATGGTGATGATGGGTTTTATCTTTTAAATACTTTAATAAAAATATGCTCAAAATTAAGCTAATAATATATCCGTACCATGGAAAATTTGAAGTATTATCCGCTTTATCCAGAGGAATATGGTGTAACTGTAAATACCATGCCTGGCAGACTGCATAACCATTGTTTAAAAAGTGTGCAAACATGGCATACCATAAACTGCCTGTCCATAGATAAATATAACCGAACATCGCTCCCAGAAACATTCTGGGAAAAAATCCAAAAAACTGTAAGTGAATAGCACTGAAAATAAAAGCAGAGAACCAGATCGCTACATGAGGATTATGATACATCCTGTAAAATGACCGCTGCACAGCACCTCTAAACAATAATTCTTCTCCTATCCCTGGTAGTAATCCAATAATGATCAGATTAATGATAAAATCCCCTATATTCCTTATATTAAGTAATAAAATCGTCATTTTCATGGCCTCATCTTCCTTGCCCCTCATCCAGCTTTCCATAGGTTTCAAAAAACCGGGCAAGACCATTTTTTGGTTAACCAGGCCTACCCATTCCACAAAAGGTGCAGAGCAAACCATGATCAGCAACACTAAAAACAGGAGGGAAGCTGACGGTCTTTTGAATTCGTAAAAATTAGTCAGTCGGGTCTTTTCCGCTCTTGCAAGCAAAATAGGCGGGGCTATAAAGGTGATTACCGTAGTTAAAAGCTGTGAAAGTTTAAGCCCTGTAGCGAAAGCAGGATCGCCTCCGGTTAAGGCCTCCGTGTTGTGAAATACTTCCGCCCCATACATTCCATACAACACAGCAATACTTAACAGGCTGCCAATAATTAAACCTATCAAAGCATAACTCGCTATTATAAGTAACTGTATATAAGGACTATTTTCTTCTGTTGCCGGTGGAATCAAATTCATTATTGAGGATTTTTGTACCTTTGTACCTTAATTTTGGATTGAAGATAGAAAAATGTCTGTAAAGATAGGAAATATTGACCTGGGAGATTTCCCTTTATTGCTTGCACCAATGGAAGATGTAAGTGATCCCCCTTTCCGTTTTGTTTGTAAACAGAGCGGGGTGGATATGATGTATACCGAATTTATCTCTTCCGAAGGACTGATTCGTGATGCCGCTAAAAGCCGTCAGAAGCTTGATATTTTTGAATACGAAAGACCTATCGGGATACAGATCTTTGGCAGTGATATTTCTTCTATGCGTGAAGCAACAGAAATTGCCACACTGGCAGGACCTGATCTGATAGACATCAACTATGGTTGTCCTGTTAAACAGGTAGCCTGTAAAGGTGCCGGATCTGCCTTATTACAGGATATCGATAAAATGGTAAAAATGACAGATGCTGTAGTGAGAGCTACCAGCTTACCTGTTACGGTTAAAACCAGGTTAGGCTGGGATGATAATACAAAAAATGTAGATGAAGTAGCTGAAAGGCTTCAGGATATAGGTATACAGGCTTTAACGATACATGGCAGGACCAGATCTCAAATGTATAAAGGTGAAGCCGACTGGAGAATGATCAGGGATATCAAAAGAAACCCGAGGATTAAAATTCCCATTTTTGGGAATGGCGATATTGATAGTCCGCAAAAAGCGTTAGACTGGAGAAGGGAATTTGAAGTGGATGGAATTATGATCGGAAGGGCAGCTATAGGTTACCCCTGGATCTTCAGAGAGATCACCCATTTCTTTAAAACCGGGGAAAAACTTGCCGGACCTACCGTAGACGAAAGAGTATCCGTTTGTCGTACACACCTGGATAAATCGATCGCCTGGAAAGGACCTAAAGTGGGTATATTTGAGATGAGACGCCATTATGCAAATTATTTCAAAGGATTACCAGATTTTAAAAACTACAGAATGTTATTAGTTAAAGAAGATAATATTGAAATTATTCATGCTATATTGGACGAAGTGTCAGATAAATATCAGCACATCATACCAGAAGATGAAATGGCTTGATTTTTGAATAATTCAATCAAATACTGTTAAAATGGTTACAGCAATCACACAAGGCGTCAAGATTTCAGTAAATACTGTTTATCAGGAAGAATATTCCAATCCTGAGAAGGAGCATTTTATGTTCGCTTATCAGATCACTATAGAGAATTTATCCGATTATTCCATTCAGCTTATGCGCCGTCAATGGTTCATATTTGATTCCAATGGAACCCAGAGAGAAGTTGAAGGAGAAGGAGTTGTAGGCTTACAGCCATTGATAGAGCCAGGAGAGAGTTATTCTTATGTTTCAGGCTGCAATCTTTCTACAGATATGGGATCGATGTCTGGTACCTATTTAATGCAGCGTATGGTAGATAAAACTGAGTTTTCAGTTGATATTCCTGAATTTCATCTGGTAGTCCCTTATCGCTTAAACTAATTCCTGCTTCTGCCAAACAACATCGATGCATAATACAGCAGATTGGCCAATGCGCCTAATGCTGCTACCACATAGGTCATTGCCGCCCACCACAAAGCATCTTTGGCCTGTGAATTTTCTTCTGAAGTATGCATCACCGCATGGTTATTCTTTAACCAGATCAATGCCCTTTTACTGGCGTCAAATTCTACAGGAAGCGTAATGATGCTGAAAACAGTGATCAGTGCCAGCCCAATCACCCCAATTCCTAATACAATAGGATTACCGGTAAAACTAATCAATAGAATCCCGATGATCAGCACCCATTGCAGCAGATTAGAAGAAATACTGACTACAGGTACCATATCAGATCTTAACTGCAGCCAGTGATACGATTTTGCATGTTGTACAGCATGCCCGCATTCATGGGCTGCAACTGCCGCCGCGGCAACACTTCTTCCATAATATACATCGGTACTTAAGTTAACTGTCTTATCTGCTGGATTATAGTGATCTGTTAACTGACCATCTGCATTCATTACACGAACATCATATATGCCATTATCATGCAGCATTCTTTCGGCTACTTCATGTCCCGAAAACCCGGAATTTAATTGCATCTCTGCATACCTGGAAAACTTATTTCTAAATTTCCACTGCACAAAAATACTTGCCATCAGCATCGGAATAATAAAAAATAAATAGCTTCCCATCTTGTAATATATCTTTTCTCTTAGCTGTAAATCAAAAATTGTTCCCATAATGTCCTGTAAGAATGATTAATTAAAAAATGTGCTTTAAAACTATAATATGCCCTGTTACCTTTAAAACAACAATATCCCCATACTCAGTACATCTGTATGGTATTCAAAGCATCGTTTCATCTCTTAGTGTACTAACTTATTTGTTAAAATGGTTTATAATATAGATTTTTGATAAAAATATTAGTAAATGAACATTTTCATTATTGTCTTACTCCTGATTGTAGTTGTCGCCCTTTTCTTTATTTTATTCAGGAAATCCCCTGTTGATCATAATCACGAAGGGATGCTGAGTTTAAAAGAAGCAGAACATCAGAAAACATTAACCTATTATCGTGAAGAAAAACAGCGCATGGAAGATGAGCTGGCGGATCTGCGTATCGTGTTTATGGACGAAAGGAGCAGGGCGGTAAAAGCAGAGGAAATGCTTAAAGCACAATTGGAAAAGCAAACACAGCATGAAAAATATGTTGCCGAAATACAGCAAAAGTTTAAACTGGAATTTGAACATATTGCCAATCAGATCCTGGAAGAGAAAACAACAAAATTCACCTTGCAGAACAAAGCTAACCTTGATCTCATTTTAAGCCCTCTGAAGGATAATATCAAAGCATTTGAGGAAAAGGTCGACCGTGTGTATAAAGCGGAGTCAGATGAGCGCAATATCCTTAAGGGGGTCATCTCACAATTGATGGACCAGAGCAAGCAGATTCAGGAAGATGCAAATAATCTCACTAAAGCGCTTAAAGGCGACAATAAAAAACAAGGCAACTGGGGTGAAGTGATATTGGAAAGGGTATTGGAACGTTCAGGTCTAGTAAAAGACCAGGAATACCGCATACAATCCAGCTTTAATACCAGTACAGGTAACCGTGTACAGCCGGATGTAATCATCGACCTGCCGGATGATAAACATATCGTAGTGGATTCAAAGGTTTCCCTTATCGCTTATGAAAAATATGTCAGTGCAGAACTGGAAGAAGAAAAAGAAATCTACATTAAACAGCATCTGCTTTCACTGAAAAATCATATACAAGATCTTTCGGGAAAAAATTACCAGGCTTTATACCAGATCAACTCTCCCGACTTTGTCTTGCTTTTTGTCCCTATTGAATCTTCATTTGGCATAGCTGTTCAAAAAGATGCAGAACTGTTCAACTATGCATGGGACAGGAAAGTAGTCATCGTGAGCCCTTCTACCTTACTGGCTACTTTACGAACCATTTCCAGCATATGGAAACAGGAAAGACAAAACAGAAATGTGCTTGAAATTGCACGTTTAAGCGGTAGTATGTATGACAAATTTGTTGGTTTCCTTGCAGATATGGAAAGTATAGGCAGAAATATCAGGCAGAGCCAGGATGCTTATGATAAAGCCTTCAGTAAATTATCCTCAGGCGCTGGTAACTTATCTAACACAGCAGACAAAATAAAAAAACTGGGTGCAAAAACTACGAAACAAATTGATCGTAAATTCCTGGACCCAGCTTTATCAGAAGAAGAAATCTTATAATTTAAAGGCATTCCATCCCTGGGCTTTCAGCTCATGGACTACATTTGATTTTGAGATCATTTTACAGCCTGATGCTTTATCTGTCATGTGACCAATCACACTGATATCCACATCATGTTTTAATTTTGTATAATCTTCCTGTTTAATCGTAAACAGCAATTCATAATCTTCACCACCATTCAGGGCACAAACCGTAGGATCAAGTCCCAGCTCCCTTGCAGTTTCATACGTCATTGGATCAATAGGAAATTTATCTTCATACAGTGTACAGCCCTTATCCGACTGTTTACAGATATGCATAATTTCCGAAGCCAGGCCATCAGATACATCGATCATTGACGTAGGAACTATTTTCATCTGTGCCAGTAAATCTACAATATCCCTTCTGCCTTCAGGTTTTAACTGTCTTTCAATGATATAATCTTTTCCTTCCAGATCTGGTTGAACGTTTGGATTTTCCAGAAAGATCTGCTTTTCCCTTTCCAGGATCTGCAGGCCTACATAAGCGCCTCCTAAATCTCCTGATACACAAACCAGATCACCCTCATTAGCTCCGTTCCTGTACACAATATCTTCCTTAGCGGCAAAGCCGATGCTGGTTACACTGATCACCAATCCCTGTTTACTGGAAGAAGTATCCCCTCCAATTAAATCAATATTGAATTTGTTGCAGGCCAGCTCTATTCCTTTATAAATTTCTTCTACAGCTTCCAGCGGAAATTTGCTCGATAAGCCTATGGAAACCGTGATCTGGGTAGCTACTCCATTCATTGCGTAAATATCGCTTAGGTTGACTTGTACGGCCTTATAACCCAAATGCATCAGCGGTACATAGGCCAGGTCAAAGTGGATACCTTCCAGCAGCAAATCTGTAGATATCAACATTTCTTTATCACCGCCATGCAGTACAGCAGCATCATCGCCAATGCCCTTAATACTGCTTTCGTGTTTTATTTTAAAATTATCTGTCAGGTGCTGAATTAAGCCAAATTCACCTAATTCTGCCAGATCTGTACGCTCTTTATTCTCAAACATAATTTTTTATTAAAAAAATGGTGTAATCATTCAGGATTACAATCCGTAACGTGCTGATATCTCCAGCATTCTCTCAATGGGCTTCCTTGCTGCTTCAATAATGTGTTCCGGAACCGTTACTTCCGGTGTTCCGTTCTTCAAACACAGATACAGTTTTTCCAGTGTATTTCTTTTCATATACGGACAGTCATTACAGGCACAATTGTTATTAGGCGGTGCAGGAATAAACGTTTTTAACGGGTTTGCTTTCTCCATCTGGTGGATAATA
Organism: Pedobacter sp. L105; assembly: GCF_009765875.1. Taxonomy (GTDB): domain Bacteria; phylum Bacteroidota; class Bacteroidia; order Sphingobacteriales; family Sphingobacteriaceae; genus Pedobacter. The sequence goes on along the minus strand of NZ_LMUP01000004.1, from coordinate 190,811 downwards.
CCACTTTCTGTAGCTACAATAAACTCCTGCGCAGGGTTATTGATTGAGTAATTCAGCAATCCCGTAGTAGAGCCAATATAATCTGCCATTTGCAATACTGCTTCTTCACATTCCGGATGTGCAATAAACTTCGCATTCGGGTGACGCTGCTTTAACTTCGTTATTTTCTCCCTTGAGAATATTTCATGCACCATACAGGCACCATTCCACAATACCATGTCCCTGCCAGTTTGCTTGGATACCCAGGCGCCTAAATTCTTATCCGGGCCGAAGATAATCTTCTGCTCTTTTGGCAGGCTTTCTACAATCTTCACTGCGTTGGTAGAAGTACAAACAATATCACTCATGGCCTTCAGCTCAGCTGTACAGTTTACATAAGTAATCACCAGGTGATCCGGATATTTCTCTTTAAATTTTTTAAACAAATGTGGGGGACAACTATCTGCTAATGAACAACCTGCCTTTACGTCTGGCAATAAAACCGTCTTCTTAGGCGAAAGTATTTTAGCCGTTTCTGCCATAAAATGTACTCCGGCAAAAACAATGATGTCTGCATCTGTTTTCGCAGCTTCCTGTGAAAGCCCCAAACTATCTCCTAAATAGTCGGCAACATCCTGTATATCAGGTTCTTGGTAGTAATGTGCTAGTATTATCGCATTTTTTTCTTTTTTTAACTTTTCAATTTCTGCAAAAAGATCAAGTGTTGGGTCGATACTTTCTTCTACAAATCCTCTTCTGTTTAATTCTTCTAAGGTATCCATTTTCAACGTTTCAATAATTAATAATTATTTAATATAAATAGACTTCTATTGTTTATTAGTGTGTTAGTAATGTTTGTAACTCCGGCTTTTAAATTCGTTAAATTGATTTGTTCTATAGTTACCAACAAGTAAACGAAGTTTTGAACTAAAATAAGCGCTGATTTACAACGACATATTTTTCATATCAAAAACTTATCCATATCCATATGTTTATTAGTTAGTCGGGGGTAAAAAGTTAATAACTCATGCAAAGTTGCTTAAAAATTACTTAAAATATTGTGTGTAATTCTCATTTTCCCTTAGCTTTAAACATTCTTAAATAGTTCCTCTATTTATATAGACAAGTAATTAACATTTTTCTAACGTTGTTAACAAGACGGTGGAATTAGTAAAAATCAATGAGAAAAGTAGATTTTTTAGTCATAGGGTCAGGTATAGCGGGTTTAAGCTTTGCACTGAAGGCAGCGAAGCACGGGAAGGTAATTATCGTTACCAAGTCTAATGAGGATGAATCCAACACAAAATATGCCCAGGGCGGGGTGGCTGTAGTGGTCAATAAGGACGATTCTTTTGAAAAACATATCCATGATACATTGATTGCAGGAGATGGTTTATGCGATCCTGAAATTGTGGAAATTGTGGTCAAAGAAGGGCCTCAGCGCATTAAAGAGATCATTGACTACGGAATTAATTTTGATAAGAACAACGCTGGAGTATATGATCTGGCTAAAGAAGGCGGCCATTCTGATCATCGTATTTTACATTATAAAGACGTAACGGGTTATGAAATTGAGAGTGTCTTATTAAGGCAGATTCATGAAAATGACAATATAGAGATATTAACACATTACTTTTGTCTGGAGTTAATTACCCAGCATCACCTCGGTGAGTTTGTTGACAAGAGCTCTAAAGATATTAACTGTTTTGGTATATATGCCTTTAACACAGAGCTTAACGATGTGGAAAAGATACTAGCAAAGGTAACTGTGCTGGCATCAGGAGGAGCTGGTCACGTATATTCCAGCACAACAAATCCGGTAATCGCTACAGGTGATGGTATGGCTATGGTTTACCGTGCGAAAGGGAAATTGAGGAATATGGAGTTCATTCAGTTCCATCCAACAGCTTTATATAACCCCGGAGAGTATCCATCCTTCCTGATTTCGGAAGCTGTAAGAGGCTTTGGAGGGGTATTAAAACGTAAGGATGGGATAGAATTTATGTATGAATATGACGAAAGAGGATCCCTGGCGCCACGTGATATTGTTGCCCGTGCTATAGATGCAGAGATGAAAAAATCGGGTGAAGATTTCGTTTATCTGGACATCAGACACCGTAAAAAAACTGACATACTGGCACACTTTCCAAATATCTATGCGAAGTGTTTATCTATTGGAATAGACATGACCAAAGATCTTATTCCGGTTACGCCTGCTGCGCATTATATGTGTGGAGGAATCCTGGTAGATGATTACGGGCGGTCTTCTATTAATAATTTATATGCCTGCGGCGAATGTTCTTCTACAGGTTTACATGGTGCAAATCGTTTGGCGTCAAATTCTTTGCTGGAAGCTCCGGTATTTGCACATCGTATTTTCTTAGATGCAGTAGAGCAATTTAAATTGAACACTATTCCTGACCATATACCTGAATGGAATGATCATGGTGTGGTGCAGTCTGATGAAGATATCCTGGTTACGCACAATCTGCGTGAAACACAAAAATTAATGAGTGATTACGTAGGGATTGTTCGTTCTGATTTTAGATTAGACCGTGCTATGCGCCGGTTGTTTTTACTACATGAAGAAACGGAAGCATTTTATAAAGCCAACAAAGTTTCAGTAAAATTATGCGAGCTGAGAAACGTGATACAAGTAGCTTTTGTGATTATAAAATCGGCTATGGCGAGAAAAGAAAGCAGGGGATTACATTATACTACCGATTACCTTGGTCATGCTGAAACATTAAATGATACTATATTTTAATTGATTTGTATGCCGGTTATATTACCTGTAAAAGATAAAACCCCTCAATGGGGCGATGATTGTTTTATCGCCCCTAATGCTACTATCGTAGGAGATGTTACCCTGGGAAACAATTGTTCTGTCTGGTTTAATGCAGTGATCAGAGGAGATGTAAATACTATAACCATTGGTAATGATTCTAATATCCAGGATGGTGCAGTGATCCACGCTACTTATCAGAAAGCCGCTACCTATATTGGTAATAGGGTATCTGTAGGGCATAACGCTATCGTACATGGCTGTACCATCAAAGATCGCAATTTAGTGGGTATGGGCGCTATTGTAATGGATCATGCAGTAGTAGAAGAGTATTGTATCATTGCTGCGGGATCTGTAGTACTGGAAAATACGATTTGTGAAAGTGGCTTTTTGTATGCGGGAACACCTGCAAAAAAAATAAAGCCCATTACTGATCAGCAAAGGGCTTTATTAAATCAGCTGCCTGATAATTATATCATGTATGCCGACTGGTTTCGTTAGTTAGTTTTCTTTTGGCAGGGTAAGGGTCTCATTCCTGTCCCAGTTTGCACGTATGGAAAGTTCCTTTGGTTCATTCCATACCTTTTCAGGTTGTACACCCAGTTTTACATTTCCCGTGTCCCACTGGCCATTTTTATTGGTGTCGTAAATGATACGGATAAAATATTTCCCTGACCTGTAATTGGCAAAAGTAACTGTAGTATCCCGTGATACGGTAATATTATTGACCACTTTTTTGGCCTCGTTAAACACTTCCAGCAAATATTGTTTGTTTGGTTCGGGCACAACAATCTTGGTGATCAGGGTTCCGTAATCGTCACCTTTTGCCATTTCAAATTTTTTCTTAATCTCTTTACTTTCCGTTTTGAAAATAGCTGTAAATGCACCTGGTTTAAAGGTAATGTCGTAGGCGCTGTTGGCCTTCCATTTATAGCTGAAATTATAGGTCAGAAAGTCTATACTGTCCCTTTTAACAACGAAATCAGTCTGCGGTACAGAATCCTCCAGTAAGATGATTTTAGTTGGATCTACGGCTTGTATAGGGATACCAAAAGTAAATTGAAGCGTTTTATGCGGATTGAGCAAATTGCCTTCGATATTATCCGTAGGAACCACAGTACGTTTGTATTCATCTTTTTTTCCACGGGTTAATTTAACAGTCTGTAATAGTTTTCCGTCGTTAGTTACACTTACTTTAACAGAGTCAAATCCAAAGTCTGTTAACCATACTTTTGCTGAATCCCCGGCTTTTGTAAATTTAACTAGTTTATCAGCATCCAGTTTTGCCGGGTCCAGAATCGTAATTCCAGGTTTTTTCAGTTTCTGATTCAGGGATAAGGAGATGCTTCCATCAGTATTTAACTTCCTGTCGATAACTTTAAATACAGTCGCGTTTTCCTTAAACAGTACCATATCCATGTGCTGTACGTTTCCTTTTAAGACCAGAGGCTCGTTTATAAAACCAACTTCGTCAGAGCTTTGTTCGTAGATCTTATCACTGTTTCCGTCTTTGAGCACATATACTTTATAGGTATTGGCACGCAGGTTATTGATCTTATAATTTCCACTGCTGTCTGTTACGGCATAAATAGACGCTCTCTTTTTTCCAAATAAACTATCTCTTGACAAGGGGAGGATCATGGCCACTGCATCCAATACAGGTTTTCCTGTCCAGGCATCTCTGATCGTTCCGGATAAACTTAATGAATCCAGATCATTACCAGTGGAAAATACATAACTGAAATTTTTAAGGATATTACCTTCGTTAATATCTACAATGGCTTTACCAAAGTTCAGGGTGTAGGTTGTATTTTTTTCCAGTGAATCTGCGATGGTGATTTCCAGGATTTTCTTTTTTACTTTAAGCGTAGGCATTCTTGCCAGGTCTGGCGATATGGAAAACTGCTTCGCCTGATCAACCAGTTTAAAATATTCATCGAAAGTAATGTCAACTTTTTTAGCCTTAAAATTTCTTGATAAATCTGGGGGAGTGATATTTAATACTTTTGGCGGTGTTTTATCTTTTGGTCCGCCTTTAGGACCGGGTCCTATACTTGCACAGCCAGCAAATAGCAAGATAATTGAAAATGCAATAGATAATTTTTGTATTAAGCTAAATAAGTTGTTTCTGGCCATTTATATGCGATATAATGAACTGCAAGATGTTTTTATATAATATGTCTAAGAAAATTTAAAAGTGGCTTATATCGCTTTAAATGAAGTCACTTTTAAATCTCTTTATTTCTATATTAATTTTCTGTAAATCAATGGGTTAACGGTTATCTTCCTATATGGACCATTAAAACTGAAATATCAGAAGGGGAAACTCCCGAAATTCTTGATGCTTGTCCTAATGTTCTTGGTTTTATCTTCAATAACTTTTCACGTGCTTCTTTAGAAAGAGAAATTAGCTGTGAATAATCAAAATCCGGGTTGATGTCTTTATCTTCCATCTTTTGCATCTTATTTACAATTTCCTGTTCCTTCAAAAAGTAACTTTCATATTTTATTTTGATTTCTGCCTGCTCTATGGTATCCTGATCAAACTTAGAAAGATGCTCATTGAAACTAACGCTCACTTTTCTGATATCGTCTATATTGACCTGAGGCCTGCTTAACACACTAAATATTTTAACATTTTGTGTCAAGGCACTGGAATTTAAATTTTCCAGCATTTCATTGGCTTCGGTCATATCAATTCCTTGTTTTCTTGTAAAGGCTACAATGTTGTCAGAATTGGCAATTTTATGATTTACCTTTTCTAATCGTTCATCACTAATCAAGCCTAAAGCGTGTCCAATAGGGGAGAGTCTGATATCCGCATTATCCTGACGAAGCAACAATCTGTGTTCTGCCCTGGAGGTAAACATACGGTAAGGCTCTTCGGTACCTTTAGTTACCAGGTCATCAATCAATACGCCTATATAAGACTCTGATCTTTTCATAATCAGTTCTGCTTTCTGATTAATTTTCAAATGGGCGTTAATTCCGGCGATAAAACCCTGACAGGCAGCCTCTTCGTATCCCGTGGTGCCGTTAATTTGGCCTGCAAAGTACAGATTATCAATTAGTTTGGTCTCCAGTGTTAAACCTAATTGGGTAGGCGGAAAGAAATCATATTCTACCGCATATCCTGGCCGGAACATCTTGGCATTTTCAAACCCTGGAATTTGTATCAGTGCTTTGTACTGCACATCTTCAGGTAGAGAAGTAGAAAATCCGTTGACATAAATTTCGCAGGTATGGAATCCTTCTGGTTCTACAAAGATCTGGTGTCTGTCTCTTTCTGCAAAGCGGTTAATTTTATCTTCAATAGATGGACAATATCTTGGGCCCAATCCTTTAATTCTACCGGTAAACATTGGAGATCTGTCAAAGCCTTCTTTTAATGTTTCGTGTACATTACTATTGGTATAAGTAATCCAGCAGCACCTTTTATCAGTTGGTCTGTCTATATCCGTATAGGAAAATCTTCCTGGGTTTTCGTCTCCCCATTGCTCTTCCATCAGACTATAATTTAACGATCTTCCATCCACGCGTGGGGGAGTACCCGTTTTCATTCTTCCAGATTCGAAGCCTAATTGTACCAATTGTTCTGTAATTCCAGTGGCCGCTTTTTCTGCTGATCTGCCTCCACCAAATGTTTTTTCTCCAATATGAAGTAGGCCATTTAGAAATGTACCGTTCGTCAATACTACACTTTTCGAACGAATCTCTGAGCCTATTGAAGTTCTAACGCCAACTGCTTTATTGTCTTCAATGATCAGAGAACTTACCATGTCCTGCCAGAAATCGATGTTATCTGTACGCTCTAAAGCGAGTCTCCATTCTTCTGCAAAACGCTTTCTGTCGATCTGTGCACGGGGACTCCACATGGCAGGACCTTTGGATAAATTCAGCATTCTAAACTGCAAGGTTGTCTTGTCGCTGATTATCCCTGAGTATCCTCCCATGGCATCAATTTCTCTTACAATCTGACCTTTTGCTACTCCACCCATCGCAGGATTGCAACTCATTTGGGCGATAGTTTCCATGTTCATGGTCACCAATAAAACAGAAGATCCCATATTAGCTGCGGCTGCGGCGGCTTCACAACCGGCATGTCCGGCACCCACAACTATTACATCATATTCTTTAAACATCTCGTTTTTTCTTTATGTTCCACGTGAAACAGCGTGTTTAATTCCTGTCTGGCACGGCCTGTTGTTTCACGTGGAACGTTTGTTTTTGTTATGGCTTTGCGCCCTTGTCTGTTGCGCTCCTGCGCTCAGAAGGGCTTAAATTAATTCGTTTTACTTTGCTTTTCTGACAATTCTAACCAGCGTTCCATTGTTTTTTCCATTTCATTATTCAAGGTTTCAATGGCCTTTGTTACATTTTGAATTTCCTGATAATTGGCGCTATCTATGGATAGGAGGGATTCAGTTAGCGTTTCTATTTCTTTTTCACTCTCTGCGACCTTTGTTTCCATTTCCTCTAGTTCCTTTTGTTCTTTAAAACTTAGTTTATTAGCCGGGGCAGGGGCAGACTGCGTTTTAACCGATATAGACTCAGTTTTATCTTTTGGCGTATCCAGGCTAATGCGGTATTCTGAGTAGTTTCCATTGTAAATATTTACCTCTCCATTACCTTCCATAATGAATAATTGCTCACTCATTTTATCTAATAAATACCTATCATGAGATACTAAGATCAATACACCAGGAAAGTTTTCCAGAAATTCTTCTAAAACATTCAGCGTATCAATATCCAAGTCATTGGTGGGCTCATCCAGGATAAGGAAGTTTGGATTTTGCATCAACACTTTCATCAGGTGTAAACGTTTTTTCTCTCCTCCACTTAACTTTTCCACCATTCCATGTTGTTTTTTGATAGGGAATAAGAACAGCGTTAGCAGCTGCGAAGCAGAAATCGTTTGGCCATCTGCCATTTTAATATATTCAGCATCGGCGGTTACAATATCGATTACGCGGTCTTTTTCATTAAAAGCTAAACCGCCTTGTTTGTAATAACCATATTGTGTGGTTTCTCCCGTACTTACTTTACCTTTTTCTGGTTCAAGAAAACCTGTAATGATATTGAGTAAAGTAGATTTTCCGGTACCATTTTTTCCAGCTAAGCCAATACGGTCAGAGCGTTTAAAAGTGTAACTGAAATCATTAATGATTTTTTTATCATCAAATGCCTGTCCGATATGATCCAATTCAAGGATCTTATTTCCCTGACGGGCCATTTTTACATTCAATGTGATATTTTTGTTATCTGTTCGCTGTTTGGTTTTACTATCGAGATCATAGAACGCATCGATTCGGGCCTGAGATTTAGTTCCTCTGGCCTGGGGCATCCTGCGCATCCATTCCAATTCCTTCTTTAGTAAATTTTTGTTTTTATGAAAAGTACTTTCATCTGCAGCTTCTCGTTCTGATTTTTTCTCCAGGAAATAAGCATAGTTACCATTGTAATTATAAATCTTTCCGCGATCCAGTTCAACGATAGTATTACATACATTATCCAGGAAATACCTATCGTGCGTTACCAGTAAAATTGTTTTATTTCCGGAGGTCAATAATTTTTCCAGCCATTCAATGGTATCAATATCCAGGTGATTAGTTGGCTCATCCAATACATAGATTTCAGGATCTTCGATCAGTAATTTAGCCAGGGCCAAACGTTTTTTCTGTCCACCGGATAATGTAGAAATTTTTTGCTGCAAATGATTTATACCCATACGGCTTAAGATCGTTTTGATCTCATGTTCATATTCCCAGGCATTATGCTCGCTTAACTCTTCGTATAACCGGTTCAGTTTTTTTTCATCAGGATTGGGATCTTCAATCAATTCCTCATATTCTTTGATCAGCTGCTGCTGTTTATTTTCCAGCGAAAAAATAAAATCACTGATAGAATAGCCATCAGGAAAGGAGGGTTCCTGATCGAGAAAACCAATCTTTACAAATTTATTCTTTACAATTTTTCCCTCTAAAGGATTAAACCGTTCGGCTAATAATTTTAATAATGTACTTTTCCCGGCTCCGTTGATCCCAACAAGCGCTACGCGCTGTCCGGTCTGGATGCCTAAAGTTAAATTTTTAAATAACCATTCATCATGGTAGGCATGGCCTAAGTTTTCTGCTGCAATTAATGTGCTCAAAGTATTTTTTTAACGAATTATCAGATAAGAAATTACCTGCAAAAGTAAACATAATTTGCCGGTATAGTGTTGATGTACTGAGGCCTGTAGGTATAAAGTAATAAATTACTTATGATTGACAGGATATGAAGAAAATTGGTACTATAAATGGATTTTTATTGTATTTAATATATTGGTAATCAGGGTTTTGATGTAATTTTCTATGAAATAACCGGCTTTTCTGTAGTCAGTAGGGCAAGATATTGATCTTCTTTTTGCGTCATCAGTGTTTTCGCGGCCTTGCCTTTGTCTTTATAACCCAGCAGGTGGAGGGTTCCATGTACCATTACACGGCATAATTCATGCTGTACTGTGCTCTTAAATTGCTGTGCATTTTCCTGGATACGCTCTATGCTGATAAATATATCTCCCATAATCGTTTTAAGCTGTTCTGAGTTATCAAATGTAATTACATCAGTATAGGTGTCATGATTAAGGTATTGCTTGTTCATAGCCAGTAAATACTCGTCAGAACAAAGAATGAAATTAAGCTCTTCCAATTGATAACCTTCGGCGATAATGGTCTCATTAATCCAGTTTCTTACCTTCAGCTTATTTTTAAGTGTATAGGTGACCTCCTCTGAAAAAAAATTTATGTTTGCCTTAGCCATAACCATTTGTTTACCGGGGCGAATTTAACAATTTAAAATAGTCTGATATTTTATTTTTGTAATAGTAATTTAACGAAGGAGGTGTTTTTTGTAAAAAATCGTCTTCGCTAAGCTGTTTATTTCTAAACTCCTGTAATTTTTTTGGGTAAGAAGGAGGAAGGTCTCTAGCTGCCGTACTTTCCCTTTTACTATCCTGTTGCTGCTCTCTTTCGGCTTTATCTGCATCCAGTAATTTGACAGATAAGGCCTGTTGGCGTTTCATGGTTTCTTCTTCCAGTTTTTTATTGATCAGATCGGTTTCTGTGCTTTTCATGTCCTTAACCAGCTGGTTTAAATTCCCCATACTTCCTTTTCCGTCTTTATTTTCTTCCCGGTTGAACTGCTGTAAAGCTTCCCTGATGAGCTGCTGTTGCTGGGCCATTTTTGCAAACTCTTCACTCATGCGGCCTTTGGGAACAGTTCCTTTATTGCCGTTCTGCTGCATTTGTTGTTTTGCCTGCTGCATATTTTTATTCAGCTGTTCCTGCATTTGCCGGAGCTGGTGCATAGAAGGTTTGCCTTTACCTTTTCCTCCCTGTTTAGCATTTTTTTGATTTTTTTCCAGTTGCTCTAAGGCTTCATTGAGCATCAACGCAAGGTTATTGATACCTGTCATGGTATATTGCTGGTTTTTATTCGCTTCGGCGGTATGTCTTTCAGCAAGATTATCCAGGCTTTTATCCAGGTTAAAATTAATCTGTTGCATTTCATCACGCACAGGGCTTTGTATTTGCGGAATCCTTTTGCTGAGCGAAGAAAGGCTGTCGGCAATGGTTTTCATATTGTCTTTGATCTCGCGCTGCTGTTGTACCTTTTGCACGTATGCAGGGTCACTGGAGGAAAGCTTTTTCAGCTCCTGCATCACTTTTTCCTGGTCAAATGAAGTCTGTAAAATGTTCTGCAACAAACGGCGCAGTTCTTCTGTGTTGAGATTGCTTTCCATAGCTGATGACTGCTCATTTTCTTCTTCCATTTTCTTTACCAGCTGCTGCATTTGTTCGGCTGCCTGCTGCTGTTTTGCAGCTGCCTTTTGCTGCTGCTGCTGTTTTAGGTTTTCCAGGCTTTGCTGCTGCAGCTGTGCAATCTGCTGCATTTCCTGCTCCCGTGGCTGAAAAGAATTGGGATGGTCCAGGGCCTGGTTTTTATCACTCAACTCTTTCATCTCTTTTTTAAGTGTTTCGAAATCCCTGGTGGATTTCTCCTGTTCCTGCTGCAGGTCTTTGAAGCTGGTTTTTTGCTGACTTGTTTTTGCGCCCAGTTCTTTCTGCGTTTTAGACAATGCACTGAGGCGGTTCATTTTATCCTGCAAGTTCTGCTCGAATTCCAGCTGTTTATACAATTCCAGCATGCGGTCCAGCTCATTCTTCAAAGATTTATTGTCCATGTTCATTTTAGACAACTCGTTTTGCGCCTGGTCTTTATTATTTTGCGCCACCAGTTGCTGTAATTTCTCCAGCAAGGCTTTGGTTTTGGCATCAAGTACATTATTGAAAAGATCATCTATTTTCTGCTGTTTATCTGCCAGGTCGGCCTTTAACTGGGTATTTTCATTCAGGTCATTGGTATTTTTCTTTTTTGCCTGTTGAATTTCCTGTACCATTTCCTGCAGTTTTTTCTGCTTGTCCAGCAACTGGCTGATTTCCTTTTTATCTTCAAAACTGAGGTCTTTCTTATCGGGCAGGCTTTGGCCTAATCTTTTGCTGTCTTTTTCTACCTGTGCAGCCATTTTAATGGCAGCATTCATTTGCGATTTCAGGGTATTGCTTTCTGTATTCAATTGTTTTGCCAGCTGCTGCCCGGAAGGGGGGCTAAATGTTTTCAAAACCGAACGCGTTTTTTTGGGGCCGTTTATAGCATCGTTATCTATTACTTCCAGGTAATATTCTACAGATTGCCCTGTTTTAATGTCCAGATTTTTAATGTTCCAGAAATAAAAAAAATTATTCTCCTGCTGTGAACTTTTAATCGGAATAGCGCTGGCCAACTGTTTTTTTATCAAATCGCCTTCTTTTATAGTGCAGATGAATCTTAACGCACTAAAGCCATGGTCGTCACTAATCTTTCCGGTGAAATATCTTGCCTTACTGCTCATCGAATCTATTGTTTCATTCACTTCGATCACCGGGGGAAGATCTGCAATGACTTCAATTTTATGGATGATAGAGTCTTTGTTGGCAGAAAAATTATTTTTAGGCACAACCTCGTAATTTTGGCTCTTTCTAAGCTGCGATCTGAAGCTGGCGATGTTGTTCGTGGTCTTTAAGGTAAATGGTCGCTCTCCGAGTTTAAAAATAAGGTTCTCTGTGTTTTCTGTATGGATGTTCCATGTTACGGTTGTTCCTTCCGGCAACAACAAATCACCTGTATTAGGGATCACTTCATTTTTTTTCTTTAGATAGGCAGGATATACCAGGCTCGCTTGCATATTAATTACCGCAGGACGGGGTTTAACCGTGATTTGATAGGTTCGAGAAGCGAAACCAGCGGCACTAAAATGAAAAGTCTCAGTTTTTTGCAGGTTTTTAAACAGGAAATGGAACTTGCTGATATTGTCTTTTTCCAGTTTAAAGGTATTTTGTCCTTCCTGAAGATATACCTCCTGAGGAAGCTGGTCGCCTTCCAGTTTAAGGTTAAGCAACAGGTCGTCTCCCTGACTAACGGTCATTTGCTGATGTCCCAGGTTAAAATTAAACGAGGCTACAGGTAGGATCTCTTTATCATACTGTACAAAACTTTTGGTTCCTTCCCTTAACATCACGGGGGCAATGAGGGCAATTGTTATAATCAGGGCAATAGGGACCAGCAAATATTTAATATATTTTTTATTCTCCTCCAGGTTAACGGCCCTGCTAAAAGGTATAGGTTTTAAATCTGTAATTTTTTGTTCTATTCCAGCCAGAATCAGCTGGTTATTAGTTGGAGAAAGGTCGGACAGCTGTTTCAGCTGCAGGGTGTTCAGCAATTTATCGCTGATGTGCTGGAAGTGGTTTCCAATCAGCAAGGCTGATTCTTCCAGACTTAGATTTTTTCTTAACCTGAAATAGGCCAGCGCAGGGCGGATGATACTCACTACCACGGCAGCACAAAGAACAAGCAGGTAAGAAAAGAAAAGGATAGTTTTGATCAAAGGAACGGGGCGTAGTTCATAGATCAGGACAAATAGCAAAAGATAAAGGCTTAACAGTAAGATAAGCGTATAAATGGTGCCCCGCAGCAGTTTATTGAGATAAAACTTGCGGGTGAATTCATTAATTTTTGAAATTAAGAGTTCATAATTGCTGTCCATTTAACAAATAATAAACATAAAGATAGAAAAGCTTTACGAAGGAGGCCAAATTAGCAGGCATAAAAAAAGCTTCCTGATATCTCATCAGGAAGCTTGTACGAATTATGGTTATAATAATCTAGATTACTTTAACATTGATCGCATTCAAACCTTTTTTACCGCTTTCAACATCGTATTCTACTTTGTCGTTTTCACGGATTTCATCGATAAGGCCTGTTGAATGTACAAAAATTTCGCTATCGCCATTTGCTGGTACGATAAATCCGAAACCTTTAGTTACATTAAAAAATTTTACTGTTCCTTCTTGCATTGTATTAAGTATTAATAATTAAGTGTGCAAGGTAGTAATTATTTTTTTATAATATGCAAATGCTTCATTTTTTGATGAATATAATTTTTTAAGATTTATTTTGACCCTTTTCTGCCGCCTACTGATACGGTAATTTCACTGGCATGAGGCATCCCAAATGTGCTTCCAGGTTTAATTATCAATAAATTCTGAAGGTAAACGCTAATTATCCCTTCCAGAACTTTTTTGCGTTGTTCCTTGAGTTCAGACATATTGGTATAAAAATTTCCCAGGCGCAGTTTCCCTTTTTCATCCACCAGAACGGTAAAATCATAGCCAAACTCTTTGTAAGCATTGGGAATTACTACATGGTACCGTGGATAGAGGTAAGCAAAAGATTGCGTTTTACCGTTCATCACATCTACAGTATTTACAAGCTCTACAGATATTCTATTGTCACGGGGCGTCAGCGTGGCAATCTGTCTGCCTGCAAAAACGCTGTCGCGGTTGCCGGGATTCCGGTTGGCACGGGCCACCAGGCTGGCGATAAACAAGGTATCTGCTTTACTTGGGCGCTGTAATTGTGCTGCCGTGGTGTGCAGTACATTTTTGATGTAATCATCTGCATAAAAAGTCATGTTTACATCAGATCGTATATCATCGGCAATCTCCTTTTTCGTAACCTGCAGACGCTGAAAGACAACGCTGTCTTTACTGATCAATTTAAACCTGAAATATTCTTTGGCGAAATTATAAACCTCAGCATGATCGTGCGTCAAAAAAAATGGCTGCATGATCTTCTTTCCGGGATCATATGCTTCAACGGTATCGGGTTTTTTAAACCGGATGATCCAGCTGGGTTCCTGCTGAAAACCCATGGAATCAAAGGAAAGACCCTTACTAAAACGGCGTTTTACTTCGGTATACCTGATTCCCCTGATGGTACTCAGGTCTAAGGGGGCTTTTGGTTGTGCTGTTTTTTTGGAGGAACTGCTATTACAGGCTGTGAAAAATAGGCCAAAACTTACGACAATTGACAGGGAGGTAAATGCTCTCATATACAGACAACGCTTTTTTTCCTGTAAATATATCAGCCTTTCTTTGCTAATCATAGGCATTTGAGTTATTTGTTCAATCTTCCCTACGTCTGATCTCAGCTGGGATTAGCTTTAAGTCAATCCAAAATTTATAAAAGGTCAAACCAAATTGAGTCCATGTATTTGTTGTAGAAACTTGGACTAGAGTTGGACTCAATATGGACTAGATATGGATTGAGTAAGAATCAAACCAGGCTAAACCCAGGGCAAGGTTTAGTCTGGTTTAACTATTAATTTATTTTTTGGGATACAGGATATCGCTAATTCTTATCGCCAGATCATCATAATGAGCTTTGGTGATGGAATCGCCTGTAACCGCTCTTGATTTTACGGTAAGCAGAAGGGACTTTAGTTCTGCCCTTACCAACGGCCTGATATCAGATAAAGATATGCTTACCGGGGTATTTCCTGAACTGGCATTTCCTTCGTTCGCCGCGGCTGTTGTTGGTTCCAGGTCTTTAGTCATTAAAAGGGCCAGTCTGTCTACATAAGAACGCTGTAAATTCCTTTTAAAGGCATCTGGTCTCCCTGCAGGAAATATACCTGTATGAAGGTCATTAAATAGCTCGGGCAAGGTATAGGCAAGTGTGGCTCCGTTTTTAGTTTCATTATCCAGCAATCTGGCTATACGGAAAGGAGACAGCAAACTGCCCAGGGTACGGGTTTGAACACTTTTGATTCCGCCTAACACCAATCCGTTATCAAATTTATTCAATTCTGCCGTATTGATCAGCCACAGGGGAGTGGTAAAAAGCTGAAGATTAAAAAAAGTAATCGCTTCTTTCTGTTTAGCCTTTGGCAGATAAGTGTATACTGTGCCACTCTGGTCGTAGGTTTTAAAATTCTCGCTCATGCCGCCTACGTTGGCTGTCACATGTCCCATATAACGGTTAAACTGTCCCAGGACTTCACTGTAGATTTCTTTCAGATCGCTGTAGTCTTTTCCCTTTTCGTAAGTCCATTTTTCTATGTTCGGAAGGATGCGTTTTAAATTGGCAATTCCATAGGTGCTGGCTTTCATGGCATTATCACCCAGGTCTTCACTTTGCAGACGCGGGTCAAGGCTGGTACCCTGACGGCCGTAGAAATATAAAGGATTTCCAGCTTTTGCTATGGTCCATACATCCAGTTTTTCGCGCTCCTGTTTAGGCGTTAAATTACCCGGAAACCAGGTATATCCCCATTTAACAGACCATTTATCGTATTCTCCGATAGCAGGGTGAAGTTTAGTTACGCCATCACCTGGTTGGGCGATATAATTAAAACGGGCGTAATCCATAATGGATGGTGCTGTTCCGTGTTTATCAGTGAAAGTTTTTGAACGTAGCGAATCTACGGGATAACCATAACTGGAGCCAAAATTATGTGGTAATCCAAGGGTATGGCCAATCTCATGTGAAGACACAAAGCGGATGAGTTCACCCATTTGCTGGTCGTCAAATTTGGCTTTTCTTGCAGCGGGATTAATGGCTGCTGTTTGTACAAAATACCAGTTTCTCAGCAGGTTCATCACGTTATGATACCAACCGATATGGGTTTCCAGGATCTGTCCGGTGCGCGGATCAGAAATATGCGGGCCATAGGCATTTGAAATGTCCGAGGCGAAATAACGCACCACAGAGTAGCGGGAATCATCTACGCTAAAATCAGGATCTTCTTTTGCACTTGGTGCTTCTTTACCGATGATCGCATTTTTAAATCCGGCTTCCTGAAAGGCCACCTGCCAGTCGTTAATCCCCTGAATCAGATAAGGAACCCATTTTTTCGGTGTCGCAGGATCAATATAAATGATGATTGGTTTAACAGGCTCCACGAGTTCGCCACGCATATAAGCAGCAGTATCTTTGGGAACCAGGTTCCAGCGGTGGATATAGGCCGTGCGTTCCGCCTTTTGGGCGTTTGTGCCATAGTCTATTTGCGTCTGGCCAAAATAACCTACCCTTGCATCTGTCAGCCTCGCCTTTGCCGGTATTTTAGGCAACAACAGCATAGAGGTGTTAAATTCATAAGTAATTGCGCCTATGCTGTTATCAATAGGTGATTCCCCGGTTTTATAGGTCTTGGTAGTCACCACTTCAATATTCAGCGGAAATGTTTTTATCGTATCAATATAAGAGCGTGTCGGGTCAAGGACAGTGGATTTATAGGCTTTTCTCAATGCTTCTGTTGCGCTAATGGCCATGATATCCCCGTTATAGAAATCAGTTACATCGATGATCACCCCTGTGGTATCTTTGTTGTAGGCTTTGATATCAAAGCTGGCCATAATGGTTGACAGATTTGAATTTTTAACCGACTGGTACATATCTGAAGTGCTGTCTGCGCTTACAGAATAACTTGGTACACGTAAAAAAATCTGTTTTCCGCGGCGTTCCCACTGCCATACCTGGTCATTCAGCTCCTCTCCTCCGTACTGCTGATTACCAACAGACACGCCAGAAGGAACTTTATTGAGCCGGGATACTACAAGCATCTCGCGGTTAAGCAGGGTATCGGGAATCTCGAAGAACCATTTATCATCAACTTTGTATGTTTTAAACAGGCCATTCTTTGTTCTTGCCTTGGCTGTGATCACATCTTTAAAATGTTTAATCTCGTCTTTTTTTGCCGGGGGCGGAGGTTGCGGCGCAGGAGTGGTTGTCGCAGGTACATTTTTTTTAGACTTTTTTTGTGCATATACAGTATTACTGCCTAGCGCACAAAAAACACACATACCGGCTACTGCCAGTAATCTTGTTTTTGTATTCATTCTTTTTGACTGTGATTTAGTTTTGGATTGAGGGGCTAAATATATTGATTGTTAGAACACATTTTAAAAATTCAGTTGATCATTTAGATAAAATAATTGATACATTACGGTAAGATTAGCCGCAATACACTAAAATGAGACAAAATCAATCCCCTTACAGCAAATGCTTTTATGGTTTAGCGGTCTTGCTGCTGTTTATTCTGGAAAGTTGTTCTGTAAACCGGCAGATGGCTGGTAAAGTAAATGGTTTATTTAAAAATTCAGTCGCCTTAAATGATCATCTGGTAGGATTTGCCTTAGCTGATCTGGATAATGGGCAAGTGATCTATGAAAAAAATGCCGACAAATATTTTGTTGCGGCCTCCAATACCAAGCTGTTTACTTTTTATGCAGGACTGAAATTAATACCTGATTCCATTCCTTCCCTGAGATATATTGAAAAAGGAGATTCACTGATCTTCTGGGGAACCGGCGATCCTTCGTTCTTCCAGCGACGTCTAAAGGGAGTTCAGGCGGCCAATTTTCTGAAAAACAGCCATAAGCAGTTATTCTTTTCTCCCGGAAGGTATACAGGTAATTTTTACGGACCGGGTTGGGCATGGGACGATTACAATGATTATTACCAGGCAGAAATTACAGAGCTGCCTTTAATGGATAACCTGATCGAGGCAAAAAATACCAACGGAAAGTTAAGTATTGTACCTATTGTATTTACGGATAGTTTTAAGGTGGATAGCCTATCTGCAGAAAAAGCTTTTTACGCGGTGAGGAAGTTTAACCAGAACAGGTTTAACTATCCTGCTGTCACTATGGCTGCGAACTACGACCAGTTCATTCCTTATAAAACCAGTACAGCAACTACAGTACGGTTGTTAAATGATACGCTTCACGTTCCTGTCCAGGTGTTGCACATGGAGATGCCGGCTTCTGCAAAGTCCATTTATAACCTAAAATCTGAAGAAGTGTTGCGTGAAATGCTGCAGCCCAGTGATAATTTTATTGCCGAACAGCTGATGCTGGTTTATGCGAACCAGCTTCAGGGACCTTTAAATGCGACGGCAGTTATTCAATTTGTCCAGGAAAAGTATTTGGCTGGTTTACCTAATAAACCAAGATGGGTTGATGGATCGGGCTTGTCCAGGATGAACCTGTTTAGTCCGGCCGATATGATCGCCATCCTCCGGATGATAGATAAAGAAGTAAACAACAGGGAAAAACTATTCGGGATGCTGCCTGCAGGAGGCAAATCAGGGACGTTGAAAAGCACTTATCCTAAAACGGATCATCCTTTTATCTTTGGAAAAACAGGAAGCCTCTCCGGGGTGTATAACCAAAGCGGTTATGTGCTGACCAAAAAGGGAAGGGTACTGGTCTTTTCCTTCATGAACAATAACTTTGTTGGCCCTGCTGCTGATTCGAGGAAAGAAATGGTAAAAATCATGACTTACATTCACGAAAAATTCTAAAAGAAAGTATCGGGTTTAATGTTATTTTTGTTCGGATATGCAAAAATCCGCTGAATCGATTTACACTTTACAGTTTGGACTGGTCTGTTTAAGCTCCTTCCTTTTTTCTTCCAGCTTTAACATGCTGATCCCGGAATTGCCAGCTTACCTGACTGCCATGGGCGGGGCTTCTTACAAAGGATTGATCATTGCCTTGTTTACGCTCACTGCGGGCTTCTCCAGACCTTTTAGCGGAAAGCTGACCGATACGATCGGCAGGGTACCTGTGATGGCTGTAGGCTCTATTGTGTGTTTTATTTGCGGTTTCCTTTATCCGGTATTAACTACCATAGCGGGATTTTTATTCCTTAGACTGATCCATGGATTTTCTACAGGTTTTAAACCAACTGCCACCGCCGCTTTTGTGGCCGACCTGGTGCCGAAAAGCAGACTGGGCGAAGCGATGGGGATCCATGGTTTATGTTTTAGTACCGGACTGGCCATAGGCCCTGCAATAGGGAGCACTATTACTGATCACTTCTCTATAGATATCCTGTTTTACTGCTCTTCTTTATTTGCGCTGTTGTCCATTGTGATACTGGCTAATATGAAAGAATCGTTACAGGAAAAACAACGGTTCAGCTTTTCGCTTTTAAAAATCAAAAGAAAGGACATTGTTGAATGGAGGGTGATACCAGCTGCGCTGATTACCCTACTGAGTTATGTAAGTTATGGGGCGATATTAACTGTCATAGGCGATTGGAGCAAATACCTGGGGACCAACAATAAAGGGTTATTTTTTGTGGTATTTACGGTTACGTCTTTGTTGATCAGGTTCATTGCGGGCAAAGCATCCGACCAATACGGCAGGGTGCTGATCCTGAAAATATCCATTGTGATCATGTCCGTTTCACTGGTGTGGATAGGTTTAGCAGGTTCTTCATGGTCGCTCATGGGTGCCTCGGCTTTATACGGTATTGCTACAGGAATGTTATCCCCTGCAGCTTATGCCTGGACGATAGACCTGAGTGATCCTGAACATCGCGGAAAAGCAATGGCCACCATGTACATTGCGCTGGAGGCAGGTATCGGACTGGGGGCTCTGCTGGCTGGATGGCTGTTTGTGGATGATATCACTGCCATACCTGTAGCCTTTTTTATTTGCACAGGCGTTACCTTAAGCGGGTTAGCCTATCTTCAATTTATATGGAAAGCACCAAAAAAGGTAATCACCCTTACTGATTAGCGGCCACCAGTAGTTCTATATCTTTACAAGGCAGGTTAAATCTATTGGCCAGGTCTTTATTGGTCAGGTGTCCCTGGTAAATATACAGTGCATCCCTGATACCGGGTTTATTCCATACTACATTCATCAGCCCACCCATTTCACCTATATCCACCAGAATAGGGGTAAAGATATTTGTTAAGGCATAAGATGCTGTTCTTGGCACTCTGGAAGCGATATTAGGAACACAGTAATGGATCACATCATGTTTTCTAAAAATAGGGTCTTTATGGTTAGTCACTTCAGAAGTTTCAAAACAGCCGCCCTGATCTATACTTACGTCGATCACTACAGAGTCCGGTTTCATGCGGGCTACGGTTTCTTCCATAATAATACAGGGGCTTCGGCCATTGGTAGCCCTGATGGCGCCTATAACCACGTCGCAGGTGGTAACGGCTTTTCCCAGTACTATAGGTTGCATCACAGAGGTGAACACACGGCTGCCCAGGTTATTCTGGAGCCTGCGCAGGCGGTAGATAGAGCTGTCAAATACTTTAACCTCTGCACCCAGGGATAAGGCTGTACGGGCAGCATATTCGCCCACTGTTCCGGCACCGAGGATCACGATCTCCGTAGGAGGAACGCCGGTAAATCCACCGAGCATCAATCCTTTGCCACCGGTTACGCTGCTTAAATACTCGGCAGCAATAAAAATCGATGTGGCACCTACAATCTCGCTCATGGCGCGCACAACGCTTAAAATATTTCCTTCATCCCGCAGGTTTTCAAAACAGATGGCATTGATTTTTTTATCCAGCAGGGCTTTCAGGTAACTTTCTTTTAGTGCGCCCATTTGAAGGGCAGAGATCAGCGTCTGGCCTTTATGCAGTAATTCAATCTCTTCTACGGTTGGCGGGGCAATCTTAACGATGATATCGGCGTCAAAAACGTCCTTCTTGTTAAAAGTGATAATGGCACCCTGTTCACTGTAGTCATTATCAGAAAAATTAGCACCTGTACCGGCACCACTTTCCAGTAACACTTTATGTCCGTTGTTTACCAGCAGGGCAACAGACAAAGGGGTAAGGGCGATCCTGTTTTCCTGGAATGATATCTCTTTTGGGATGCCAATATAGAGGCTATTACTTTTCTGTTTTAACTCAGAGAGTGTCTCTTTAGGTTGTAGTAACCCTTTTTGAGCAATGGAGGCCATTTCTTCCCGTAATCCTGTAGCCATTTATCTAGATGATTTATTTGATTGAAATTAATAAAAATAAGATGAATTCAAGCATTTAAAAATAAAATCTCAGGACACTATACTAAAGCTGAACGCCCTCGTATCTGGAGAAAGAATGGCGATTTCTACCTTGGCATAACTTTCCGGAAGGATCTCGGCCACCAATTCCGGCCATTCGATGAGACATAAGTTACCGGAATAAAAATACTCTTCGTAGCCGATATCATAAGCTTCCTGTAAATTTTTGATCCTGTAAAAATCGAAGTGATAAATCACTTCATCGGCTGCGGCGTATTCATTAACGATAGAAAAAGTAGGGCTGCTCACCATATCCTCTACGCCTAATTCCGCACAGAGGGCTTTGATGAAAGTAGTTTTCCCGGCGCCCATTTCCCCTTCAAAAATGAATATCTTTTCTTCTCCTGCAAAATTAAGCAGCGCTTTTGCAGCACTGCTTAATTCGGTAAGGTCATGTATTTCAATACGCATGGGGTAAATTAGCGTGAACTGTAAGTGGCAATTGGAATGATCATCTCCTCTAAGGAGATCCCGCCATGCTGGAAGGTCTCGTTGTAATAATTCACAAACTGGTTGTAGTTATTCTGGTAAACAAAATAACGGTCTTCTTTTGCGAAAATATAGTTAGAGCTGATATTTATCTTCGGTAACTGTGCTTCATGAGGGTTTTTAATCAGGAAAACCTCTTTGGCATTATAATTCAGGTTTCTGCCCTGTTTGTAGCGCAGGTTAGTGTTCGTATTTCTATCGCCGATTACTTTACTTGGATGTTTCACCCTGATTGTTCCGTGATCGGTAGTGATGATCACCTTAACCTGTTTCTGCGCCAGCTTTTTAAGCAGTTCCAGTAAAGGGGAGTGTTCAAACCAGGATAAGGTAAGTGAGCGGTAAGCCGCATCATCATTTGCCAGTTCCCTGATCATGGCCATATCGGTACGGGCATGCGACAGCATATCCACAAAATTGTAAACAATAGCGTTAAACTCGTTCTGCATCAGGTTATTCACCTGCTCTGAAAGGGCTTTACCATCGTCGTAGGTAAGGATCTTATGGTAACTAAACTTACATTCTTTGCGCACACTGCGTTTGATCTGATCGGCAAGGAATGCTTCTTCATGCATATTCTTTCCACCTTCATCATCATCATTCTGCCACAGGGAAGGAAAGCGTTTTTCCATTTCAAGGGGCATCAGGCCAGAGAAAATTGAATTTCTGGCATATTGAGTAGCTGTAGGCAGGATACTGGAATAAGTATCTTCTTCATCCAGCCTGAAATGTTCGGTGATCAGCGGATTAATGATCTTCCATTGGTCATAACGTAAATTATCAATCAGGATAAAAAATACGGGTGTGGTAGAGTTGATGTGCGGAAAAGCTTTTTTCTTCAGCAGCTCATTAGATAGCAGCGGCGCTTTTTCCTTACCGTTTACCCATCCCAAATAATTGTCTTCAATGAATCTTGAGAACTGTGTATTGGCTTCAGACTTTTGCATGGTTAAAATCTCATGCATCTGCGGATCATCCAGTTTTTCTAATTCCAGTTCCCAGAAAACGAGTTTTTTATAAACTTCAACCCATTCTTCATAGCTCAGTTTCTCATTCAGCGTCATACCCAACCGTCTGAAATCCTGTTGGTAAGACATAGATGTTTTAGCGCTGATCAATCTTTTGTTATCTATAATCTTCTTGATCGTGAGCAGTACCTGTTTAGGGTTTACCGGTTTGATCAGGTAGTCGTCAATTTTAGAACCAATTGCATCTTCCATCAGGTTTTCCTCTTCACTTTTAGTGATCAGTACCACAGGAATATCGCTTTTGATATTTTTGATAGCAGAAAGGGTTTCGAGACCGCTCATGCCGGGCATATTTTCATCCAGGAAGACCAGGTCGAAATGCTCTTTTCCAAAAGCTTCCAGTGCGTCATTTCCATTGGTGAAAGTGGTAACGTGGTATCCTTTTTCGTTTAACAGTAATATATGCGGTTTTAATAGATTAATCTCATCATCGGCCCATAGAATCTTGGTTTCCTGCATTATTGTATATATAAGGTGTAAATAAATCCTCAAAAAGAGAGATCTCTTTCTTAAGTACGGATAAAAATAGCAATTTTTGTACCGTATAAATTATTTTCCAAAGATTGAACAAAAAGAAAATCATAAATGATCCTGTATACGGATTCATCAACATCCCTTCAGAGCTGATATTCGACCTGATATCGCACCCTTTTTTTCAGCGACTCAGGTATATTAAACAGCTGGGAATGACGCATTTAGTGTACCCTGGCGCTTTGCATACCCGTTTTCATCATGCCCTTGGTGCCATGCACCTGATGAGCCTTGCGATAGAGGTTTTAAGGGGTAAAGGACATGACATTTCGAAGACAGAAGAAGAGGCTGCCACAATTGCCATATTGCTGCACGATATAGGTCATGGACCTTTTTCCCATGCACTCGAACATTCACTGGTAAAGGGCATCCAGCATGAAGATATTTCCATGCTGATGATGGAAAAACTGAATGTAGAATTTGAGGGGAAATTAGGGCTTGCCATAGAAATATTTACGGGCAGGTATCCCAAAAAATTCCTTCATCAGCTGATCTCCAGTCAGCTGGACCTGGACAGGATGGACTATCTGAACCGGGACAGCTTTTTTACCGGCGTAAGTGAAGGGGTGATCAGCTTTGACAGGATCATCAAGATGTTTAATGTGGCAGATGACCATCTGGTGATCGAAGAAAAAGGGATTTATTCCATAGAGAAATTTCTCATTGCACGTCGCCTGATGTACTGGCAGGTTTACCTGCATAAAACAGTAATTGCCGGAGAGCAGCTGCTGGTTAAAATTTTAAAGAGGGCAAAAGAGCTGGCCGGTGAAGGACAGGAAGTATTTGCCACCCCTGCTTTACAACACTTTTTAAAAAATGAAGTTCTGGCAAAAGATTTCTTTGAATCGGACCTTCATTTACAGCAATTCGCAAAACTGGACGACCAGGATATCTTTACTTCAGTGAAGGTTTGGAGGGAACATGACGACAGGCTGCTTTCTTTGCTGTGCCAGATGCTGGTAGACAGAAACCTGTATAAAATTGAAATCAGTAATGAGCCGCCCGATGAAAATCGCGTGCAGATGATGAGGGAAAACGCAGAAGTCAGTCTGGAAATTAACCAAAACGACGTTTCATATTTCGTTTTTACGGATGTAATTAGCAACCGCGCCTATAATACCAAGGCAGGAAACAGTACAATTAACATTTTAATGAAAAATAATACGACAACTGATATTGCTAAAGCGTCTGATCTTTCGAACCTGGAATCGCTCGACAGGACCGTTAGAAAGCATATACTTTGCTATCCGAGAATAATTTAGCATTATTTAACAAAATAATTCATTTATTATCCCGTTTTTAGCCTTCGATTACGAGCAGCCCGACAAAATTAGCTTGCAGGGTTTATTTGTTCATATCAATTTAACATTTAACTTTGTAGAATGCAATTTACTGCCAAGCAGATAAGCGACTTTTTAAGTGGAACGATTGAAGGGGATGAAACCGCTAAGGTGACAGAACTTTCTAAAATAGAAGATGGCAAAGAGGGGTCCCTATGTTTTCTATCGAATCGTAAGTACGAACACTTTATTTATATCAGCAATGCTTCTGTAGTCATTGTAGGTGAGGACTTTTTTCCTGCGCAGCCAGTGACCTGTACGCTGGTTAAAGTTAAAGATCCGTATAGTGCATTTTCAGTTTTACTTGAAAAGTACAATGAGGTAATGAACACTTCCACCAAATCGGGAATAGAGCAACCCTCTTTTATTCATCCTTCTGCAAAAATTGGCAAAAACGTATTTGTAGGTGCTTTTTCGTATATTTCTGAAAATGTGGAGATTGGCGATTATACAGAAATATCTGCACAGGTATTTATTGGGGCCGATACAAAGATCGGGTCGCACAATACTTTCCATCCAGGGGTTAAAATTTATAACAGAACAGTAATTGGTGACAGAGTGGTGGTCCATTCCAACACCGTTATTGGCAGTGATGGTTTTGGCTTTGCGCCTCAGCCTGATGGAACGTATTCTAAAATTGCCCAGATAGGCAACGTAGTGATAGAAGATGACGTAGAGATAGGTGCCAATACGGCTATAGACCGGGCTACCATGGGTTCTACGTTCATTAGAAAAGGAGTAAAACTGGATAATCTAATCCAAATTGCACATAATGTGGAAGTGGGTGAAAATACCGTAGTTGCCGCACAGGCTGGTATATCCGGAAGCAGCAAAGTGGGCAAAAAATCTGTCGTGGGCGGTCAGGTAGGTATAGCCGGGCATTTATCACTGGCCAACGGCACCCAGATCGGTGCACAGGCAGGGGTTAACTTTAGCATTACAGAAGAAAATAAACAATGGCATGGTACTCCCGCTCAGCCGTTAAGGGACTGGATGAGGGCTTCTGTATTGTTCAGGCATCTTCCGGGGCTCGAGAAACGTATGACAAAAGTAGAGGCCGAATTAAAAAATGAAGCCGAGAATAGCATAATTAGTACTACACACAACAATAATGAACGTTAAACAAAAAACCATAAAAAGTGAGGTTTCTGTACAGGGGGTAGGCCTGCATACCGGAGCCAATGTTACTTTAACTTTTTGTCCCGCTCCGGAAAATCACGGATTCAAATTTCAGCGCACGGATTTGCCTGGGCAACCCATCGTAGATGCGGATTGTGATAATGTTTCAGATACCGCCAGGGGCACAACCATCACACAGAATGGCGCCAGCGTCAGCACGGTAGAGCATGTCATGGCTTCACTGGTAGGGATGGACCTTGATAATGTCCTGATGAAACTCGATGGGCCTGAATCGCCAATTATGGACGGAAGTGCCATTCTTTTTGTGGAAGCGCTGGAAAGTGTAGGTGTAGTACAGCAGTCGATAGACAGGGAATATTTCCAGATCCCCCACAATATCATTTATACAGAGGCCGATAGAAAAGTAGAGATCGTGGCGATGCCGCTGGATGATTACCGGTTTACCTGTATGATTGATTATAATTCTCCTGTATTGGGCAGCCAGCATGCGGTAATTTCCAGCATCGCTGAATTTAAAGATGAGATCGCTTCCTGCCGTACTTTTTGTTTTTTACATGAATTAGAATACCAGTTACAGAATAACCTGATCAAAGGCGGAGATTTAAACAACGCCATAGTGATCGTGGATAAGGAAGTAACCAGGGATGAGCTGGACCATCTCGCCAAAATATTTAACCGCGAGAAAATAGAAGTAGCACCACAGGGTATCCTGAACAATATGGAGCTGCGCTATCAGAATGAGCCGGCAAGGCACAAACTGCTGGATATGATCGGCGACCTTGCATTGGTAGGAATGTACCTTAAAGGCCATATTATGGCTGCAAGGCCTGGGCATGCGGCAAACATCGCCTTTGCCAAAAAAATTAAAGCTGCAATCAAAAAAGAGAAAAATAAAAAGGTACAGAAAGTTTATGATCCTTCTGTAAAACCACTATATGATGTAGTACAGATTATGGATATCCTTCCTCACAGACCTCCGATGCTGTTTATTGATAAGATTTTAGAATTATCGAAAACACATGTGGTTGGTGTGAAGAATGTAACCATGAATGAAGATTTTTTCAAAGGTCATTTTCCCGGCGCCCCTGTTCTTCCCGGAGTAATCCAGATTGAAGCTATGGCGCAAACCGGCGGTATCCTGGTATTAAGTACTGTACCTGATCCGAGAAATTACCTGACGTATTTCCTGAAGATCGATAAAGTGAGGTTCAGGGCCCAGGTAACACCTGGGGATACTATCGTTTTCAGATGCGACCTGATGGAGCCAATCCGCAGGGGCATTGCACAGATGAAAGGCGTGGGCATGGTAGGAGATAAAATAGTTGTAGAGGCAGAGATGATGGCCCAAATTTCAAAAGTAAAAGAAAGCGAACGCGTATCATGATACAACCTCTAGCATATATACATCCGGAAGCAAAGATTGGAGAAAATGTAACCGTAGAGCCGTTTTCGGTAATTCATAAAGACGTTGTTATTGGTGAAGGTACCTGGATTGCATCCAACGTAGTGATCATGGACGGCGCAAGAATTGGAAAGAACTGTAAAATATTTCCGGGATCGGTGATCTCTGGTGTTCCGCAAGACCTGAAGTTTGCCGGAGAGGTAACCACTGCAGAGATTGGCGACAATACCACGATCCGCGAATGCGTAACCATCAACAGGGGAACCAAAGATAAATGGAAAACCGTGATCGGCAGCAATTGCCTGATCCAGGCTTATTCCCATATTGCACACGATTGTGAAGTGGGAGATCATTGTATCTTCTCTAACAGCACTACACTGGCAGGGCATATTACCATTGGCAGTTATGTGGTTCTGGCAGGTCTGGTAGCCATCCATCAATTTGTTAAAGTGGGGTCGCATGCCTTTATTACCGGTGGTTCATTGGTAAGGAAAGATGTTCCTCCTTATGTTAAAGCTGCGAGAGAGCCTCTATCCTATGCAGGAATTAACTCTGTTGGATTGAGAAGACGTGGTTTTTCTTCCGAAAAAATTAATGAGATACAGGAAATTTACAGGGTTTTGTTCGTTAAACATAACAATGTAACCAAAGCCCTGGACAAGATAGAAGCAGAATTTGCACCTACAGAAATCCGTGATGAAATCGTTGATTTTATCAGGAACTCTAACAGAGGGGTAATGAAAGGCTTCGGAACAGCAGGCTAAAAAACATAATGACGATCGATTTAAAGGATGCCGGCAGAAGGTTTAACCAGGAATGGATTTTTAGAAACTTCAGTTACCAGTTCAGCGCTGCCGGTAAATATGCTATCCTGGGCCCTAATGGCTCAGGGAAATCGACCTTATTAAGTGTAATCCTGGGTAGTTTGGCGCCCTCTGAAGGCACGATCACCTATACCAATGGAGCAGAAGTTCCCATCGAAAAAATCTATACGTTGGTCAGCTTTGCTGCGCCTTACCTGGATCTGGTAGAGGAGTTTACCCTGCAGGAGACCATAGATTTTCATTTTAGATTTAAAGCGTTTTATCCCGGCCTGGATGCCGTAAAACTAATGGATATCCTGGGCCTGGTTAAAGCGCAGGATAAAGCTTTAAAGTATTTTTCTTCCGGTATGAAACAGCGGACCAAGCTCGCACTCGCCTGTTGTACCAATTCCCCTTTACTCTTTCTGGATGAACCAACTTCAAACCTCGATCAGCAGGGAATGGACTGGTATCATGAATTAATCAGGGATTTTACTGCTGATAAACTCGTTTTAGTGGGGTCTAACCAGGAAAATGAATATTCCTTTTGCGATAATTTAATAAAAATAACCGATTATAAGGGTTAATTTTCCTACCGATTGCAAGCAGAATGTCACGTATGATGCCCGTATTTCGCTTTATAAATAATATTTAATTTTTCTATTGTAGAATCCACAAATAGTTTTTACCTTTGCGGCACGAAATAGCGCTGCTGGTTTAAGCAAAATTTTCAGACAAATGGCAAAAGCATCAGAAGTAAAAAATGGTAATATTCTTCGTTTCAACGGAGAGCTGATTCAGGTAGAAGAACTGATTCACCGTACTCCTGGAAATTTAAGAGCTTTTTACCAGGCCAAGATGAGAAATATCAAAACCGGCAAGTTAGTGGAGTATAGGTTTCGTACAGATGAAGAGGTAACGATTTGTCGTGTAGAGACCAGTGATTACCAGTACCTGTATGAGGATGGAGATTTCCTCGTGGTAATGGACATTGTTTCTTTTGAGCAGTTTAATATCCCTAAATCATTATTCGGGGAGTCGGTTAAGTTCTTAAAAGAAGGAATGAATGTAGTAATCGCATTTGAGAGTGATGAGCCGATTCTGGCCAATATCCCTCAAAATGTAGAACTGGAAATCACTTATACTGAACCTGCTGTTAAAGGGGATACTTCTACCAGTGCCATGAAATATGCTACTGTAGAAACCGGTGTAGAAATTAAAGTGCCGTTGTTTATCAACCAGGGCGATAAAGTAAAGGTTGATACCCGTACAGGCGATTACGTAGAAAGAGTTAAATAAAGAGTTTTCATAGTTTAGTTTTAGGTTTAGGTTGATTTTGGCTTCGGAGTGGTTCCCGAAGCCATATTTTTTTATGGCTTTTTTTTAGCAGTGCAGGGTTGTTTCATCGGTAGTGTTCATTGTTTTAAAATGCTTTATAGCTGCCTATAGTGGTTTTGGCGCTAAATAGTTTTTAAACTTAAGTTTATGATTGGTTGCACCAGGATGTTTATCTTGCGGCAAATGCAGCATCATATGAATAAAGCAGCGATCAGGAAAGAAGCAATGGCACGCAGGATGGCACTCAGCCTGGATGAGGTAATTGGATTAAGTGAAAAACTGCTGCAACAGTTCTCTGCTTTAAATTTTGAGAAGATCTGCACCATTCATCTTTTCCTGCCCATACAGGAGAAAAACGAACCGGATACCTTTATGCTGGCCCGGTGGCTCAGGGAAAATCACCCGGATATCAGGATCATCGTTCCGAAAGCAGATTTTACCACTTCACTGATGACCCATCATCCTTACAGGGGCGAAGAAGAGCTGCAAAAAAGCCTGTTCAATATTCTGGAACCCATACTGGATGACGAATATACCGGAAAGATCGATATGGTGATTGTTCCCTTGCTGGCCTTTGACAGCAGAGGGTATCGCGTAGGTTATGGAAAAGGCTTTTATGACCGTTTCCTGGAAGGGCATGACGTCCTTAAAGTTGGTCTTTCCCTGTTTGAGAACGTGGATACCATTTCAGATACCCACGTGAATGATGTGCGTTTGAACCTATGCCTTACGCCCGAAAAAACTGTTTATTTCAATAACTAGGAGTTACGCTTCCAGTTCTACTACAATCGGGCAGTGATCTGAATGGATCGCGTCAGGCAGTATTTTCACACTTTTTACCCTTTCCAGCAAAGGGGCAGTAGCCAGATGGTAATCGATGCGCCAGCCCAGGTTCTTACCTCTTGATCCGGCCCTGTAACTCCACCAGGTATAATGATGCGGATCTTTATTGAAATGCCTGAACGTATCGATTAAACCGCTTTCCAGGAACAAACCCATCCATTCCCTTTCTTCTGGTAAAAAACCTGAAGAGTTAGCATTTGATTTAGGGTTATGAATATCTATCGGGGTATGGCAAATGTTATAATCACCGGAAATGATCAGATTTGGATGCGTTTCCCGTAACGTACTAATGTAGTTTTGAAAGAATGACATAAATTCATACTTTTTAACCTGTCTCTCGTCGCCGGATGATCCGGATGGAAGATATACACTCATCAGGGAGAACGTGTCAAAATCAGCCCTTAAAATGCGTCCTTCTTTGTCTATCCATTCTTCTCCGCAGCCATATTCTACATGGTTTGGTTTAATCTTCGTGAGGATAGCTACGCCGCTGTAGCCCTTTTTTTCTGCGGAGAACCAGTAATGATGGTAACCCAGCTGTTCGATCAGGGCAATGATTTCAGGAATTTGTACCGGCATGGCCTTAACTTCCTGCAAACAGATCATATCAGCATCCGATGCTTTTAGCCAGCCAAAGAAATCCTTGGTAGATGCCGCACGGATTCCATTCACATTGTAAGAAATTATCTTCATTCGTATTTATTTTTTTATGATTTATTGGTTGAGCGCAGGCCTGTCTTTTTCATCCATCAGGTACAGTTCTTTTTCGAGCCTGCGTGCCTGCCTTCTTTTGAGCAGGGTAACAGTCATTTTTATATCGGTTAATGGACGGTTGTTCTTATCTCCTGGTACAACTGAGATGCTATCCACCATGGGCAGGCCGTTAACTACTTCACCAAACACAGTATATTTTCGGTCTAAATGAGGGCTGCCGCCAATTCTTTTATAGACTTCGCGCTGCCACTGCGGAAGTTTAAAATGAAGCCTTTTAATTTCTACGCTATCCAGCAGTGAATCTGTGAATTTTTTCCCTTCTACAATATAGAACTGACAGCCGCTGGAAGCCATTTTTGGATTGTCGTCCCTTGCGGCGCCAAGAACGCCTTTTTTGTGAAAAAGGCTATCCCGAAATTCTGCCGGGATCGTATAACCCACATCTCCGTTACCCAGCTCTATACCAGGAGCTGCGGTTTTAGAATCAGGATCTCCGCCCTGTATCATAAATGATTTGATTACCCGATGGAAGAGCACACCATTGTAAAATCCTTTTTTTACCAGTTTTACAAAGTTATCACGGTGCTGCGGGGTTGTATTGTATAACATGATGATACATTCACCATAAGACGTTTTTACTCTTACATACTGATGTTTTGGTTTGGCAGCAAAAGCAGAGAGCAGGCACAGGGATAACAGGAGCGTTAAAATTTTTCTCATTGACAGGCTATTTTTGGCTAAGTTATCAAATTTATTACTACGTTTGTTAGTAATGACTTCCACTGGTCAGCTAACACGGCCTCACATACGGATGAAACTGAAACAAAAATTAGCTTTAGGATTGTGCATCTTTTACCTGGTTAGCGTAATTGGTGTTGCTTTGAGCCTGCATTTTTGCGGAGGTGAGTTGTCGGCCGTTCATTTTACCCAGTTAAGCAGCCCAAAGGGATGCGGGATGGAGAAGGCGGCATCAACCAGTAGCTGTTGCAAAAATACGTCTGTAGATGCGAAAATAAAAGACTGTCACCAGTCGGGCGTAAAAACCGAATTGCCAAAAACTTTTAGTGTGCATTGGTTTCTGCCTCCTTTTCTTTCAGACATTTTTGATGTCATTTTACCCAAGCTGTTTTCTAAGGTGGAAAATAAGGCGCCGCCCTTTTCTTCGCGTATTGCATTACATGTATTCAACTGCGTTTTCAGGAATTAAATCAGGAATAAATTAACCCCCTTACCAGGCTTTCTGGTACCCTTAATTTATTGCTATTTTTTATTTCAAATTCATTTCATATGAAAACGATCAGTTATTTGATTCTTTTTTTTATCCTCACCGGAGGTAATACTTTCGCACAGCAAATTTCAAAAGCAGAACTACAGGTTAACGGATTAACCTGTTCCATGTGCTCCAAAGCCACAGAAACTTCATTGCGAAGTTTAGGCTTTATCGAAACGGTTACACCCAATCTGAACAAAAATATTTTTGTACTCACTTTTAAAACAGGCCAGCAGGTAGATATCGACCAGATCAGGGACAAGGTTCAGGATGCCGGGTTTTCTATAGGCGATCTTTCTGCAACATTCAATTTCAGCAATATGGCTATTGACAGCGCCGGCCTGGCAAAGTCGGACGGACAGGTTTTTCAGTTTGTTAATGCCAAAAATCAAACCCTCAACGGAGTAGTTACAGCGCGCATACTGGATAAGGATTTTATTACCTCTTCGGCATTTAAGAAAAAAGCTGCAGAGCTAAAGTCGGCTACTTACCTGAGTGGCAAAGGTATAGTTGACGGACGTGAAACACGTATATTTCACCTGAGTATCTAAACCTCAGGCATGAAATATTTATTGATAACAAGCCTGGCCTTTGTGCTGGGCTTGCACCTGCATGCAGACGCCCAGGAATTATTTGTTTTTACAGAGCCTGCAAGTAACATGGCGGCAAAGTCAATTGGTGTAAGGTTAACCAATGAAGACATGCTGAACAGCGGATCAACCTACCGCACCATACCAGAGGTAATGGTGAGTTTTAACAAACACCTGATGGTACATGGGCAGGCTTTTTTATCTGACTTTGATGGAAATTACCGGCTGGAAGGAGGAAGTGTGTACGCTAAATATCGTTTTCTTTCTATAGATGACAGTCAGCGGCATTTCCGTGTCTCAGCATTCGGACGTCTAAGTACCAGCAGCAGGCCTACCTATACAGAAGATATTAACCTGGAGGGAGATAACAGCGGTGCCCAGGCAGGGCTGGTGGTTACACAGCTGCTGCATAAACTGGCCTTATCAGGCAGCCTGAGTTATATCAAGGCATTTGATCCGGAGAGCCGCAGGATAACTGGAATGCCACAGCCCGATCAACTGATCAGTTATAGTTTATCATCCGGATATCTGGTTCTCCCAGTGTTGTATAAAAGATACGATCAGCCGAATTTCAACATCTACTTTGAAATGCTGGGTAAAACAAATCCGGCAGATGGTAAATCCTATCTCGACTTTGCACCTGCTATACAAACCATACTGAATAGCAGAACAAGGATCGATTTTGGCTATCGGTTTCAGGTTGCGGGCGGTATCCCCGGACGGTACAATAAAAGCATGTTTCTTCTAAGAGCGGAATTTAATTTCTTTAATGTTTTATAAATAATGCCTTTTTGAAACACCATGCACTGCGTTTTCTTAACATACATCAAATGGGAATAATTTAATTCGCTTTATTTTTGTATTGCTGATCATTCAATTATTGTATTAGCAATAGCTTATGGCAAACTTGTCAGAAATCAAGAATTTAACAGGAAACCTTCCAGTTCAGGACGAACTAATGCCCGCTTTTTTTATCGGTCATGGTTCTCCTATGAACGGAATTGAAGATACGGAATTTAGTAGTAAATGGGCAGAAATAGGACGTACCGTTCCTGTCCCGAAAGCAGTGATTGTAGTTTCAGCACACTGGTTTACCAAAGGAACAGCTGTTACGGCAATGAATTTCCCGAAAACTATACATGATTTCGGGGGATTTCCGCAGGCCTTGTTTGATGTGCAATATCCTGCACCCGGAAGTCCTGAGCTGGCAGCAGAAACAGCTAAAATGATTACCAGTACGAATGTTGAACTGGATCACGACTGGGGACTGGATCACGGTGCCTGGACGGTATTGGCCCATATGTTCCCGGAAGCCAATATTCCAATCCTTCAGCTCAGTATAGATTATACCAAAGACCCAAAGGCGCATTACGATCTGGCGAAGGAACTGTATCAGCTCCGCAGAAAAGGGGTGCTGATCATGGGCAGCGGTAATATCGTGCACAACCTGAGAATGCTGAACTGGGAAATGATCAATGGAGGCGGCTATGATTGGGCATTGGAGATCAACGATCAGTTTAAAAGCCTGATCATGAATAGTGACCACCAGCCTTTAATGAATTATCAGAGTTTGGGTAAGGCTGCCCTGATGGCGATACCTACACCGGAACATTATCTTCCTTTGTTATATACCTTAGGATTGAAAAACGACAGGGAAGAGGTATCTTTATTTAACGATAAAGCCATTGGCGGATCGTTAACCATGACTTCGGTAAGGATTGGCTAATCTGTAACATTTATAAAATCTGCGTTGTTTTGGTTTTAAGGGAAGCTTTTTATCTTTAAATTGCAGGTATCCCTAGCCTTTAGTCAGGAAACCAACCAAAATGAAGAAAATAATTATTGCTCTCTTATTTGCAGCAACGGGTGCCCGTGCGCAGCAGGTACCTACGTTGACCGTAGAAAAAATTATGCGCGACCAGAAATGGATGGGCACTTCACCTTCAGATTACCGATGGTCTGCTGACAGCAGAAAAGTATATTTTACCTGGAATCCTGAAAATAAAGATAAAGCCCATTTATATCAGGTAGCTGTAAGCTCAGGTAAACCTGTTCAGGCCGATAGTACCAATGCCGACAGGGAAGTGATGCCCGATTATACTTATAATGCTGCCCATACTTTGGGTGTAAGCGAAAAAGGGGGAGATCTGTATTGGTATGAGCTGAAAACCAATAAAACGCACCGGCTTACCCATACCGCAGAGCATAAAAGCGATCCTTTTTTCCTGGCCAATGGTGATCTTGCTTTTCAGCAGGATGGAAATATATTCACGATCGATCTGAAAACGAACGAACTGACACAGCTAACGAATTTTGTAAAGGGAAAAAAAGCTGAAGATCAAAAGCTGAACCAGCAGGATGCCTGGCTTAAAAATGAGCAAAGTGAGCTTTTTGATGTGATCAAAGAGAAAAAGAAGAAGGCTGCCCGCGGAGAATCAGGAGGGCTGGTTCATCAAAAGCCATTGAAAGCATTATACCTGGGTGATGAATCACTGCGTAATGTAATCGTGAGCCCTGATGCCCGGTACATTAGCTATCAGCTGATGGCGAGGAACACTGACCACAAATCAACCGCTGTTCCCAGTTATGTCACTGCTTCAGGATATACTGAAGATATTCCCGGACGTACCAAAGTAGGTACACCACTTCCATCTTTTGAAAGCTTTATCTATGATCAGCAAAAAGATTCGGTTTACAAGGTGCAAACTGCGCAGATACCAGGGATAAAGGACCTGCCAGATTATCTGAAAGATTACCCAAAAGAACTGGAAACTGCCAAAACGAAAAATGCCGACCGTAAGGTTAATTTATCCGGCCCCATCTGGAATACATCCGGCAGTGCCGCCCTGGTAGTTGCAGAATCTCAGGATAATAAGGATCTCTGGATATTGAAATTAGAACCCTCGACAGGAAATCTGACACTATTAGACAGACAGCGTGATGAAGCCTGGATTGGTGGTCCTGGTGTTGGTGCCGATGGCGTGAAGTGGATTGACAATGATCATTTCTACTTCCAGAGCGAAGCCAGCGGATATTCTCACTTATATACTTATGACCTGCCCAAAGGGACAAAAAAACAGCTCACCAGTGG
The DNA here is from genome assembly GCF_009765875.1 of Pedobacter sp. L105. Lineage (GTDB taxonomy): Bacteria > Bacteroidota > Bacteroidia > Sphingobacteriales > Sphingobacteriaceae > Pedobacter. The sequence goes on along the minus strand of NZ_LMUP01000004.1, from coordinate 155,225 downwards.
TAAATGGGAGGTTCAGCAAGTGCAGTTATCCCTGGATAAAAAGACATTCTATTTTACTGCCAATATGGAACATCCGGGTATCACTCATTTTTACAGTGTGAGTGTAAATGGAGGAAAACCGGTAAAACTGACCAGCATGAAAGGCGGCAACCGGATTACACTGTCACCTGATGAAAAATGGCTGGCCATAGATTATTCTTATATGAATAAACCATGGGAATTATACATTCAGGCCAACAGACCTGGCGCAAAGGCTGTTCAGGTAACTGAAAGTGAATCTGCAGAGTTTAAAGCTTATCCATGGCGAGAACCGGAAATGGTTACTTTTAAAAACAGGTACGGAGCAGATGTATATGCCAGGGTTTATCCTGCGGCACATCCCTCGGCTACTCATCCTGCTGTTGTTTTTGTACATGGCGCAGGTTATTTGCAGAATGTACATTACTGGTGGAGCCAGTACCCTCATGAATACTTGTTTAACAACCTGCTGGCCGATAATGGTTATACGGTAATCGATATCGATTATACAGGAAGCGCAGGTTATGGCAGAGACCACCGTACCGGCATTTATCGCCATATGGGAGGCAAAGACCTGACAGATCAGGTAGACGGCGTGAAATTACTGGTAGATAAATATCATGTAGATCCTAAACATGTAGGTATATATGGCGGTTCTTACGGTGGTTTCATTACCCTGATGGCGCTATTTAAAGAAGGTGATGTGTTTACATCTGGCGGGGCATTAAGGTCTGTGACCGACTGGGCGCATTATAACCATGGGTATACGTCAAATATCCTCAATGAGCCTTTTAATGATGAAATAGCCTATAAACAGAGTTCCCCTATTTATTTTGCTGACGGACTGAAAGGCAATTTGCTGATGTGCCATGGTATGGTAGACGAAAATGTTCACTTTCAGGATATCGTCAGGTTAAGCCAGCGTTTAATAGAATTAGGAAAAAACAATTGGGAGCTGGCTGTATTTCCTGTAGAAGACCATGGCTTTGTACAGCCGTCCAGCTGGACAGATGAATACAAGCGGATCTTTAAATTATTTGAAACTACCCTCAAGAAGTAATAGAGGATATCTAATTGATAAGGCATATATATAGTTTCTGTCTATATGCCTATCAATATTAAATATCCGTTATCTTTTTTGTTCTATTGATAAAACAGGCTTATTGGCGTACTTTTGCAAAACGAAAAAAACAATATTATGATAAACATAGGTGAACAATTCCCGTCGTATTCAAAGCCAGCTGTAGTAAGTATAGAAAAAGGAAAAGAGTTTGAAACATTAACTTCTGATTCCTTAGTAAATGAGAACAACCAATGGACATGTATGTTTTGGTGGCCAAAAGATTTTACTTTTGTTTGTCCTACCGAAATCGCTGAATTCAATGCTAATTTCGGTGAGTTCCGTGACCGTGACACAACTTTGATCGGTGCTTCTACTGATTCAGAAAACGTGCATTTGGCCTGGAGACACAATCATGATGATTTACGTGGTTTAAAATTCCCAATGCTTGCTGATACTTCAAAATCATTGGCTACAGCCTTGGACATTTTAGAGCCAACTGAAAAAATCGCTTACCGTGCAACTTTCATCATTGATCCACAAGGAATTATCCGTTGGGCCAGTGCAAATGACTTAAGCGTTGGACGTAATGTAAAAGAAGTATTAAGAGTACTTGATGCTTTGCAAACTGACGAACTTTGTCCTTGTAACTGGGAAAAAGGTGAAGCTACATTAACTGTTTAATCTTATCTCTTTATAGAAAAGTCCCTGTAAATGCTTTTTGCAGGGACTTTTTTTATATTTTAATCTCTAAAAAATGAGCGAAATCACTGAAACTATACAAGAATTATTAGCTGTTGTAGGCTTAGATGCTGAATACAGGAATGATACCCTTGGCCTGCTGGAAAAAGGTAACTCCAGATATGTAAGGGACCTTAAATTAAATTTCACCAGCACATTCACCTCTGCACACTTATCTGAAAAGGAATGTGCATTGGTAGCGTTGAGCATAGCTGTAAATAACAATAATAAAGTACTGACCGAGTTTTTTGAGAAACAGTCTATTGAAAAAGGCGCTACAGCAGAAGATGTTGCTGAAGCTGCGGGTTGTGCTTCTTTATTGGCTTTAAATAATGTTTTTTACCGTTTCCGTCACTTTACAGGAAAAGAAAAATATACCCAGATCCCTGCCCGCGTGCGCATGCAACTGATGAGCAGCCCGGTAACAGGAAAAGAATTCTTTGAATTAATGAGTTTAGCCGTTTCTGCCGTTAACGGATGCGAAATGTGTGTAAATGCTCATGAGAAATCTATTCTTGGCTTAGGCGCTACAGAAGAACGTGTATTTGATGCTGTACGTATCGCATCTATCGTTACTTCTGCTGGTAAAGTCCTTTACTAGGTCTATTTCATTTACGAATGGTGTAAACCGGCTGATAAAAAAAAAGCGAAGAGGAACAAGTGTTCTTCTTCGCTTTTTTGTTAAAAAAATCATCTTATAAATTATTATTGCTTAGCCTTTCTATGGCTAAATTGACAAATCTTTCATTTGAAAAAAGCGTCTTTTTCCTGTCGCTCCACTGGTAAAGATATGCTGAAATTTTATCGGGTGACTTCGTATCGTACTGTTGAGCTATAAAATCAATTGTTGACAGAAGTTCTAATCCAAATGATGAATAAAACCCGGTAAGAAATTGCTTAGTGCGTTCTACAATCTCTCTTAAATGTAGGTTAGCAGGCTCATTTAAATAGTTAATAACATCATTTTCTGAGTCTCTCATAATACCAAGTTCCTCAAATGGTTTTTTATCTTTGGAGCTATAGCCTGTAATGTAACTACCGTTTAGATAATAAAGTACATGTTTTACTTTTCCAGAATAAGGGCCATAAAAATTAGGTTGAAAATCTAATTTAAAAATGTCCTGTGCCCCAAAACGTTGAAGGAAGTATGCAATCTTTTCTGATGCAAATTCAGATACAAATTCACCGTTATTAACCAGATCGAATAACACAGATAATAACATCGCCCTTGCAGGAGTTAATTTAACACGTTCTTTTTTCAGTACTTCCTGAATGGTTGTTGTAGGCTGGTATATGTAAATATTACTATCAACTTCAGATAGATATTGTTGCATGAGCGACTTAACTTTATTCCATTCTAAACCTCCGTTTCCTGCTCCTAAAGGAGGAATAGCAATTGATTTTATATTTCTTTTCTGAATGGCTAAAACCAGTTCTTTTAGACCAGTCTCAATATAGCTGTATTCTGATGGTTTTCTCCAGTCCGTTTTTGTTGGAAAATTAATAATTGTTTTTTTTCCATTCAAAAGTGATTCTTCTTCATTAATCAATAACTCGCCGGTATGAAATGTTTTATTCTTACATGCCTTTTCATAGGTCTTATAGTTAGATGGGAACTGTTTTTTAAATTGTAAAGCAATCCCTTTGCCCATAACCCCTACAGTATTAACCGTATTAACCAGTGCTTCTGCGGGGCTTTCTAATAAGTTTCCTGTTACAAACTCTATCATGATCAAAAGTAATATTCCTGTCTAACAATTATTTTTTTTTCTTCGACTCCTAATTCAATTAATTTCTCCTTTGAAGCTTGATTATATACAGCGTAACCTAATATCGCAGCAATTGGAACATCATCTTCTACCAAAAATTCAGCTTCCTTTTTTCTTTTTAAATCCAGGTCTTTGTCATCCTTCCAATATTTGGCTTTAATAGCGTCAATGTCAATGATATTTTCGATAGCCGCAATATGGCTTTGATCATATGGTAAACTTAAACCATCAACAGCATGGCCGTCAGTGAATATAAACTGCAGATTATGCTTAATCATTTGTTCTACACTGCTGATACAATATACAATATTTTCAGCTAAAGTTGCATTGACTTCATTAAAACCATGTTAAATCACATATAACATCGGCATGCGGGTTCCGAAATAAAATGGAATAAAACTTCCTAATTTCTGACCATTGCTTAGCTGAAAATTTTGACGGTTTGAAATTAAACTGCTATCACCGATAGAACGATACAAAGGGTTTTTATTTGGAGATGAGATATGAGTAATTCCCTTTATAAGGATATGCGGTATGTTGTCTATGTGCACCATCCTGTATAAATATCTTTTACTTAAATCGGGCATAGCAATACTTTAATTTACCAACTGACTTTAAAACGAAAAGCGATATAAAAGTGAATAAAAATAGTAGAATTCTTTTAATTAAAGTCGGCGTTTTATTTAAGATAAAATACAAAGAGAGACTAGTATAATGCTAGTCTCTCTTTGTATTAATTTGTGACAAGGTGTTTAAGCAGAGTTTCTTCCTGCATTTACAATACCATATACCGTTCTGATAGCCAATTTCTCATAAGACGGAATTTCTTCTTCACTTAATGATTCCTGCAGTTTCTCCAGCGCAAAATGCTGGATCAGCACCAATGGAAGAACAATCTTTTCGCGCACGGCAATAGATCTTTTTTCTACAGGGTAGTTTTCCATCAATACCGAATGTCCTGCTAATTTCAGCAGCATACTTTTTGAAAGCTCATATTCATCATTCAGCATTTTCCAGAAATCACCAAATTCAGGATCATTGGCAAAATGTGCCGTGATAGAAAAATCAGATTTACTCATCGACATCATACAGTTATCAATGATCGTTTTAAAATAACCCGATTCGTGATACATGGTGGTGATGTTGTCCCAGTTCCCTTGAGCTTCCTGGTTCTTTAATGCGGTACCGATACCATAAAAGCCAGGGATATTCTGTTTCAGCTGACCCCATGAGGTTACAAAGCTGATGGCTCTTAAATCTTCCAGGCGTAATTTTTCTCCTGAGCTTCTTTTAACAGGTCTGCTGCTGATGGTAATTTTAGACAGCAGGCTCAGCGGAGAGAACCTTTCCAGGTAAGTTAGGAACAAAGGGTGTTTTCTAAGCGCCACGAACGAATTAAAACTTTCCCTGGCCATTACATCCAGTACATCTTTATGCTGCGGGTCTAGCAGGATATTATGTTTTTCTTTCATTCCAGCCGATATGCCGGCATTAATCAGCTGATCGATGTTGAACCCAGCACTATCAATAGATCCATACTGAGAACTGATCGTTTGGCCCTGTATCGTTAATTGGATATGTTTATTAGCGATTTCTTTACCCATAGAAGCATAGAAAAGATGTGTTTTTCCTCCTCCTCTTGATGGAGGGCCTCCACGGCCGTCAAAAAATGCCAGTTTGATGTTATGGTTTAATGCAGTAGCCGTTAACGCTACTTTGGCGTTAAAAATAGACCAGTTGGCCATCAAATAACCGCCGTCTTTTGTTCCGTCAGAAAAGCCAAACATGATGTCCTGTTTGTTGCCCCTGTTTTCCAGGTGTTTCCTGTAAAATGGATGTGCATACAATTCCTGCATCACTTCAGCTGCACTTTCCAGGTCGTTTACCGTTTCAAATAAAGGAACGAAATCAATGGTCAGGTCGTCTTCTTCCCATCCATTCCATAAAAATAATTCTATCAGCTGAAGGATATCGCTCGCTTTCTGGCAGTTACTGATAATATAACGGTGGCAGGCCAGTTCGCCATTGCTTTCCTGTATCTTTTTGATCTCTGCGATGGTTTGCAGCGTGTCTTCAGTCAGTGCATCCGGCTTCTCTGTATAATTTACTTTGGCACTTTTAAAAGACAGGTGTTTGATTTTCTCCTGTTCTGATAATTCGTCATAATTTTCAGGGAATAAAGAAATGATTGGCTTGCTTTGTCTGCAATAAGCATGTACGGCCTTTAAAACACCGCTATCCTGTCTGATGTCCAGTGATGCAAAATGACTTCCGAAGAGTTCTACTTTGCGCAACAGATCATCTACCAGGTCGGCAAATAAACCGTCATGTGATTCAATCAGCGTAGATTTGATCTGGTTAAGGTTCTCAATCAGGAAAGCAGAGATGTTCTTCGGAACAATATTATTATCAAAAGCATTCTGATACAGGATATCCTGTACTTTATAAATGGTTTCTTCAACTCCTCTGAAAGTAATTCTTCGTTTCAGTTTTCTCAGGTCCCTGTAATAACAGCGGAAGAGGATCTGACGAAGCATTTTTGATACCTGAAGCGTATGTTCGGCATGTACATTAGGATTCCCGTCCCTGTCGCCACCCGGCCAGAAACCCAGTTCTATAGCTTTTTTGGAAGGGATATTATATTCTTCAAGACTGCTGTCTATCTCAGATTGTACATTGGCCGCAGCAAAATAAAATACATTTTCCAGGTACCACGACAAACTCAGTGCTTCATCTACCGGGGTAGGTGATTTTTTATTGAAAAAAGGTGTTTTACCTAATTGCTGTAAAAGCTGGTTGATGGTAACAATATCATTCACCTTTATGGCCGACGTTAGGTCGGTAATAATAGAAAGCACACTGCCCGGATAAAATTGTGTAGGGTGGGCTGTCAATACCAGGCGAAGAGAGAAATCTTCGATCAATTGTGCAGTCTTTTGATGAAGTTCTGTATTGTATTCGCTCTTTTTCAACATTGAGCGGAGTGAACTCTGGCCTTCTGAGGTGTTCAGTTTGCTGAAAGAAGCGTCTTCTACGGCATCAAATAACACCACCTGACGTTCAATATATTGGATAAACCGGAACAAAAGGTCTATAATATCCTTAGGGGTACTGGCCTGTGTATACTTCTCAAAAAAGACATTAATGATCTCTGCGGGGGTCTGTTTATTCCTTACGCCATCTTCACAATATTTAATAAAAAGGGGCAGGAGAGTACCTGTATCCTTGATTTTATAAAAAGGGAGAGTCAGGAACAGGCTGTTGTATAATTCGAACCTGGAAACAACTTCGTTGTTGAATATAGATTCTTTCTGACCTGTAAATCTTGGTTTCTGCGTCATACGTAAAGGTAAATTTTTCGCGCTGAAGCTAAGAAAAATGACTGTAAGATCTATGGAATAATGTTAATAAATTTATTTTGGTTTGCTAACAAATAAACTATAAATTGCTTTCAGAAAGGTTTTTCGACACATTTAAAGGTATAACAAGTTGTTGTGTAGCAACGATCGCACGAAATTGTATTTTTTTTGGAAAATGAACAGGCTGTCTCAAAAGGACAGCCTGTTTTTATTTAGAGATTTTTTACCGGTTTAATACAGTCATCAACCCGATCAGTTGCTGACTATCCGGTTGATGAAGATTATATTTTAATGGACGTCGGCCGGAATTTCGACATTCTTTTTGAACTTCTGTAAGTACAGTAATGGAATCGAACATAACATTACCATACCTGCCACCCAATACGCATCGCTATAGGTTAACAGTAGTGATTGTTTGACTACTGTCCCTTCCATTGCTTTTATAGCCATGGTTTGCGAATCAAGAATAGAGAAACCTTTGCTCATGAAATTGCTCACAAAAGCATGCATGCGGTCTACATATGCAGGGTTATTAGGGTCAACATTCATCAACAGGTTATTACGGTGCATACCTTCACGGGTATGGATCAGCGTTGTTAAGGCTGCAATACCAAAAGATCCGCCCAACTGTCTCATCATATTATTCAGACCAGAACCCTGTCCAATTTCAGCACCTTTCAAGTCTTGTATGGCCAGTGTGGTTAATGGAACAAATAACAGTGCCATACCTACTCCCCTGATTACCAGCGGCAGGAAGAAATCGTTAGTGCCCGATGCCAATGTTGATTTACTTAACATGTGGCAGAAAACAAAGAACGAGAACATCCCTATAGTTGCCATGAATTGTGCGGGGATCCCTTTTTTCAGGAATATACCTACAAATGGCATCATGAGGATAGTACATACACCTCCGGGAAATAAGAGCTCTCCTGTTTGCAGGGGAGAGAAACCCAGTAAGTTCTGACAGAAAATAGGGAACACAAAAACAGATCCGTATAATCCAAAGCCCAGAATAAACGAGGTAAACATACCTACCGAGAAACTTCGGTGCCGCATGATCTTAAAGTTCACAATAGGGTGATCGGTTGTCATTTCCCTCCAGATGAACAGTAATAAGCCCACTACTGCAGTAACGCACAATACGGTGATATAACCTGTAGCGAACCAATCCTCGGTTTCACCTTTTTCCAGTACAGTCTGTAAACTTCCCACAGCAACCGCCAATAATCCGATACCCCACCAGTCCACTGGCTGGCCCTGCCCGGTCTTGGGCGTGACTTTTATATAGGTGTACGTACAATAGGCGGCGAGAATCCCGACGGGAATATTCACGTAAAAGATCCATGGCCAGGTACTGATATCAAGAATATAACCTCCAATAGTCGGGCCTACTGTAGGACCTACAACGGCTCCAAGTCCAAATAGTGCGGTAGCGATACCCACGTCTTCCCGCGGCCAGGTTTCCAGTAAGATTGCCTGTGCAGTTGATATTAATCCCCCTCCGGCAATCCCCTGTAAAATACGGAACGCTACCAGTTCTTCCAATGATGTCGCATTACCACAGAGAAAAGAAGCTATGGTAAAGACGATGATTGAAGTAAGGAAATAATTTTTTCTTCCGAAGCGACTTCCCAGCCAGCCCGACATGGGCAGGACGATTACGTTCGCAACGGCATATCCAGTAGATACCCAGGCCACATCCTCTAAGGTTGCGCCCAGGTTACCCTGAATTTGTGGTAAGGCCACGTTTACAATAGTGGTATCAATCAGCTCCAGCAAGGAAGCTGTGATCACTGTAAACGTGATTACCCATTTTTTTAAACCTACTTCGGCCATTTTATTAATCTTTTGTGATTACTGATACATTTACGCTCATTCCTGGACGTAATTTTTTCAGTATTTCTGGTGTAGCTTTAATTTTGATTTTGATAGGGATACGTTGAACAACTTTTACAAAGTTACCTGTTGCATTATCAGGAGGAAGTAATGAACCTTTAGCACCTGTTACCGGTGAAAAATTATACACTTCACCTTGAATTGTTTCATCAGGATAAGCATCTACAACGATGTTTACTTTTAAACCTGAGTGGATCTCTTCCAGCTGTGTTTCTTTGTAATTCGCTGTTACGTACAGGCTGTTTTCGTTAACGATAGAGAATAACGACTGACCAGCCTGAACAAGCTGTCCTTTTTGAATACTTTTCTTACCTACAATACCGGTAGTAGGAGAGATGATATTGGTATAAGACAATTGCAGTTTGGCAAAATCAACATCTGATTGATGCTGGGTAACGGTATTGCTGCTCACTGCTAATTCTGAACGTGTAGCACCTACTTGTTTAACGGCAGCAGTATATTGATCTTTTGCAGCATTATAGGTGGCCTGTGCAACATCTCTTGTTGCTTTAGTCTGGTCAAACTGTTGTTGTGTGATTGAACCGTCTTTGATCAGGTTAGCGTAACGGTCGAAATCTTTTTGTGCCTGCCATAATTTTACTTTAGCAGATTCAATGTTTGTTTTAGCAGTGCTGGTATTGGCTTGTATCGCTACGATTTGTGATTCCGAAACACCAACGCCTGCGCTAGCACCTTTCTGACCGGCCATTGCCTGCTCTAATTTAACTTTGTAATCTTTGTCATCCAGGGTTACTAATGTATCACCTGCTTTTACCAAAGTATTTTCTTCAAATCTGATATCTTTCACATAACCACCAACACGGGCAACTACCATACTGATATCGCCATCAATCTGCGCATCATCTGTGTCTACGTGTTTACTAAAGTATATATATTCTTTTACGCCAAATATGACGCCTATAACTATTAGTACAGCTAATATTATAGGGACAATTTTACTTTTCTTTTTAGTTTCAATTGTCGGTTCCGTTGTCGATTCTGTTGTCATTACTAGAGTGGGTTATGATATTATTGAGAAATTTTTCCTGTTGATTTTAATAAAGTGTAGTACGCTAAACCTGCATCGGCTTTAGCTATTTCAAGATCGATCTGAGCTTGTAACAATAACGTTTCGGCATCAATCCTGTCTGTTGCAGAAGCTACATTGTTTTTGTACTTCGATGCGAATAACCTGTCATTTTCACTGGCTTGTTCGATAGACGTTTCCAGGATCGTGATTTTGTTCTTGGCTACTACATAGTTCTGGTAGTTCTTGTTGATTTCCGTTCTCACCTGATCAGATTGAATAGTCTTCTGGATATCAATCTGTTTTTGCTGAATCCTTGAATCTGACAGTTTATGTTTGTTGGTCCACAGTGTTCCAATGTTCCAGGAAAGATTTGCCATCAATGATACCGGTGCCAGGTAATCGTTACCACCAGGAAAAGGGTTAACGACTGTGCTCACGTAATAACCCGATGCGCCAACACCAAAAGTTGGCCTCATATTGGCCTTTACGTTTTTAATGTCAATCTCTGCCATTTTATTTTGAAGATCAAGTTCTCTCAGCTCCTGACGGGTACTCATTCCCTGATCTAAATAATTGCTTAAAGGTGCTACCGGAAGATTTTGGCTGTCAGGATCAGAAATTTCGATCTGCGTATCTTCAGGTAAGCCTAAAAGGATGTCCAGGTTATAATTAATGATTTTGGCATTACCTTCTAAATCAACTTTGGTCAGGTTTACGTTTGCAAGTTGCAGTTGAAACCTTAACACATCATTTTTGGTTACAATTCCCTGTTCAAAAAAGCGTGTTGCTTGTTTCAGTTGACTGTCAATAGAAGTTAAGTTTTGCTCCACTACTTTGTGGCTTTGAGACAGCTTGTATAAAGAATAATAAGTGTCAATTGTTGCATATATTGCTTCTTCTCTAACTTTTTCTGCATCCAGGTGGGCTACTTCCGACAACAATTTGGTGTTTTGTCTGGCTAGACGTTGTTTACCACCACCATAAATAGTCTCACTTACGGATACGGTACCCAGATAAGCATCCAATCGTCTCGGTAAAGCTAAATTATCAGTTCCAAAGCTCAGTGTGTGGTTACCTGCAAATTCAAGGTGATTATAAAGCACGCTGGCAGTAGCAGTAGGAAGAGCCTCATCTTTAACTACCTCGATTTTCGCCAGTGATTCGTCAATCTTGTTTTGCGAGAGCTTTAAGTTCTTACTATTATCGATCCCAAGCTGGATCGCCTCCTGTATCGTTAATTTTTTTACGTTTTGAGCGTAGAGCATGCCAGGCAACAGGAGAGCGAAGCAACTCAGTTTAATTGTTTTGTGCATCATTTTTGGGGTGTTAAATAAGTGGAGACGAGGTCTTCCAAGTGAGTAATCAGACGTTTGGAAAGGATTTCCCTGTCCTCAGGGACGGTAATGTCCAGGCCTGTTCCTTCGGTAACTTTTGGGGTAGTAGCCACACTGGTTACTGTACCTAAAATTGTAGCGATGAGCATCCTTTTGTCAACAGGCCTGAAGGAATGGTCTTCTATACCCTCGTCTATGATTTTTTCTAAAACGTTTAAGTTCTCTGTTAATGCATCTTTCAGCTTGCAGTACATTTCAGGACGCTGTGCAAGAGACATTTCCCGGTGCATCATCTTGTGAAAAGAAATGTTGCTAAGGACCCTTTTGCTGTAGTTTTCAATTACTTTGAACATTTTCTGCATCGGGGTAATCCGGTATTCATTAATACTGAGTAACTGAGAGGTGAAATCAGAGATCCGTTTATTCATGATCTCCAAGAAAACCCCTTCTTTTGAACCGAAGTAATAGCTGATCATAGACATGTTGGCGCCTGCTTCCTTTGCGATCTGACGGGTAGAGGTTCCCTCATAACCCAGCTCAGAAAACAGATTTTCTGCGGATGCTAAAATGCTTGCTCTTTTGTCTGGCTTTTCCATTGTTGATTTGATGGCACAAAACTAATCAATCGATTGATTAGTTTTGTGATTGAATTCCATTCGTTATCATAATTGACAGTTTTCTGACACTAACAGTATAAATTGGCATTGTTCGAGCGGATCAGTCTTGTAATAGTATACGTTGTTTTAAAGTAAATGGTTTAAGCGCTCAGGAGGCAACTATATTGATACTTTCTTATTTAAAATAATTCAATACCTTTGGCACATAAGCATTAATTATACTGAAATGATTAAACAAGAGAATACTAAGAGTTTTGATTGGGTTTATTACGTAATAGGCCTATTTTTTGGTGGATTTACCGGAGCAGTGATCTCAGGTAGTTTTGGATGGACAATTTTAAGTGCGATTTTAGGATTTATCGGATCGGTAATTTTCGTAAAAGCGATCGTAGAAGGCCGTGAATATTAATTACCGTCTACAGATGAAGAAGTTCAACCTGCTCCTTGTGATGGCATTATTTTGCCTTGCTGCCAATGCACAAGTTAAATTCCCGGCACTGGATGCCAGCCCGGCGGATATTGCTTATTTTCCTTTAAATGCCCCTTTTGCAAAAAAAGGTGACGCATCCACTCCATTAATCAAAGTGATTTATTCAAGACCTTCAGTAAAAGGACGCGAGATCTTTGGTAAACTGGAAGCTTATGGCGCTGTATGGCGTGTTGGTGCAAATGAGAATACTGAAATCAAATTCTATAAAACAGCTACAATAGGCGGAAAATCTATTCCTGCCGGCACTTACAGTCTGTTTGCTATTCCTCAGGCAGATAAGTGGGTGATCATCATCAATAGCCAGACCGATAGATGGGGTGCCTATACTTATGATGAAACTAAAGATGTGGTTAGGGTAACCGTACCTGTTGTTCCATTAACAACTTCTTTAGAAGCTCTATCAATGACCTTTACCCCAAAAGAATCGGGTGCAAACCTGGTTATTGGTTGGGACAAAACTTCAGTTGAAGTTCCTGTAACGATCAAATAATTTAAAAAAAATATACGCTAAACAATAAAAGCCAGACGACTGTCTGGCTTTTATTGTTTAGGATTTGCTGCAGCATATAGGCTTACACTGAGTTTATACTGTATTTAATTTGTTATGCTCCACGCATAGTCCACGCATTCTCTACTAATAGTGTACTCCAAGCATATGAAAGAGTGGAGGATGAGTGGACTATGCGTTGAGAATGAGTACTAGTAAACAAATCAATCTCAGATTGAACACCCAATTCTAAACGAAAAAACTCAAATCTTCTTTCTTCTCAGCAAACCATCCAGGTAAAGTAAGCCCAAAATAACATCAGAGAAAATAAATGCCCTGATGAGCGTTGGGGTGAAATATTGTTTCATATCTACATTAACCCTGAACGTTGTTTTTGGAAGGGTAAAATTAATTTGTGAAATGATACCCACCATAATAGCTGTAATCACCAGTATAAAAAAGGCAGCGATCCCGTAAATAATCCTGTGGTCTACTTTGGTTTTTAAAGAAACAGGTGCCATTTCCAGCTCTACCAGCTCCATGATTTTTCTATTAAAACCCATAGAAGGTTCATCAAGGCTAATTTCGCCGATCTGCTGATGGATAGCAATCAATTCCAGGTAAACAGACTTATAGTCTTCATCTTCAGCTATTTTAACTGCTGTTTCCGATCTCAAGGCCGCGTCCTGGTTGCCATCAATATAATCCCATATTTGTTCTTCTATAGTTGTCATATCAGTTCTTTAACCTCATCTTTTAATAAATATTGTAATTTCTCTTTTAATTTTAACCTGGCCCGGTGTAGTTTAACCTTTACCGAATTGGGTGTAAGATGTACTGTTTTTCCTATTTCTTCAAGGCTTTGCTCACCTTTATAAAAGAGGGTAATGATGGCTGCATCGTCGGCAGAAAGGCTATCTATCGCCTGGTTCAGATAAAAATAAGCAGATCTTTTCTCTGCATTCATATCATGTGTATCTGCAATCGGGTCTGCCAGCTGCACTGGGTTTTCGTCGTCACTTAAAGATACGGTTTCCGGCTTCTTTTTGCGCAGGTGTGTCATGGCAGATGTATAAGTGATCGAATACAGCCAGGTAGAGAATTTTGAAGTCTGCCTGAATGTACCTAAGGCACGGTAAGCTTTAATAAAACAATCCTGTGCCACCTCTTCCGCATCCTCCCTGTTTTTGGTGAAACGTAAAGCTAAGGTAAAAACAAAGCGCTGATGACGTTTTACCAGTTCGGAGTAAACCGCGGTATTGCCATTCAGCACTGCTGAAATTAAAGCTAAATCTGTTTCTTTCTCCTGCATCTGTGAGTTGAGACGTGATGAACGACAAGTAGGTTACATTATAATTAAAAATAATTTAGGCGTATAGCAAAAGGCGAGGAATTAGATTATTTTTAAATATAGTGTAACCTGTTTAAAATTGCTGTAGTCATAGTACCAGAACCGCAGTTCAGTAAACAAAATTATTCAACTATATAAAATTTAAGAAAATGCAACAAGACCTGGTTTTTTTCGTCCCTATAGTCCTTTTTATCACAGGATTCGCAATGATATTCGGTATACGATATCTGATCAATAAAGAAAAGATGGCCATGATTGAGCGTGGCATCAACCCCAATGAGGGGTTATCAGCACCTAAACCTTTTTTGAGCCTGAAGTTTGGTTTGTTAATGGTAGGATTTGGCCTTGGCCTATTGGTGGCGCTCTTAACAGTAAGCAGTCTTCATATTGATTCGGAAAGTGCAGCTGCAGTATACTTTGGTTTCCTGTTTGTCTTTGGTGGTTTGGGCCTGATCGTATCCTATGTGATAGAGAAAAAATGGATGGACGAGCTGGAAGAACGTAAAAGAATAGGATAATTCGTCCTGTAGGCATACCCTAAAAAGTATGTCTACTTTATTTTTTGAATGATGGCAACAGTTAAACGGCTGATGCAATTCATTTTTCCGCGCTCATCATAGATCTTAATCTCCCATACCTGGGTTTTTGCGCCAATATGCAGGGGCTTGCAGATGCCGGTTACCCTTCCGCTTTTAACAGGGCGTAAATGATTGGCGTTAATTTCAAGTCCTACCGCCTGGAAGCGTTCAGGATCAATACACATGGAAGCAGCTACGCTGCCTAATGTTTCGGCAAGCACCACCGAAGCACCTCCATGTAAAATACCTGCCGGCTGATGTGTACGCTCATCCACAGGCATCGAGGCGGTTAAGGAATCTTCTCCTACTGCCGTAAACTGGATATCCAGTAAGCCACCTAAATGATTCTTAGGCCGGTTATTTAATTTCTCAGGGCTAAATTCGCCGAACCAGATCATAGATATTTATCTTTAATCACCTGTATATGGTGAATAAGGTGCCCGGCTGTGGCGTAAAGAATGGCACGAACCGATATTTTCCGGTCTGATGCCGTACCTATACGGTCTAACTCTTCTTCCGTGAAGGAACGAAAAAGATATAAGTTTGCTTTTCTGAGTAAACCGAACTCTTCAGACAAACTCAGCAGGCTCCTGTCAGAGAAATTAGTATTTGCCATATACCCATCCTGATCAAAACCAGGTAAAAGCTGTTGCTCACCGCGGGCGATAGCAGTTAAGCGGTAAGCAAAGATCCTTTCCGTGTCAATAATATGGCCTGTCATTTCTTTGATGGTCCATTTCCCCGGCTCATAAGCATAATCCGCTTTGCCGGAGATTTCACTAAGAAATTCGGGAAATTCTGTAGCCTGACGTTGTAAGAGTTCAATTATATCTCCGCTAACGAGCGAAATGTAATTGGAAACGTGTCCTGAGTATTCGTTAGGTTGAGGTTGGTTCATAAGTAATACTGCTTTTTAGGATGATACGAAAAGTGGTTCCTTTGCCCAATTCAGAATCTTTCACAAAAATCTGGCCGCTATGGTAGTTCTCTACAATACGTTTGGTTAAGGATAAACCTAATCCCCAGCCGCGTTTACGGGTAGTATATCCCGGCTGGAATACGGCATCGAATTTAGATCTTGGAATACCTTTTCCCGTATCGGTAATGTCTATAAATACTTCTTCTTTGGCCAGGTGTTCAATAATATTAACGGTGATGCTGCCTTCATTCTCGATGGCATTGGCTGCATTTTTAAGCAGGTTTTCTGTTACCCAGTCAAATAGGGGTACATTGAGCAGGGCACGGACCTGATCGTCGCCTGTAATGCTAAAAATCACCTTATCAGATGTTCTCAGCTGAAAATATTGTATAAAGTTACTGATCACGGTATACACCACATGATCTTCCAGTACTGGTTTAGAACCAATTTTAGAAAACCTGTCGGTGATGACTTCCAATCTTTTGATATCGTTTTCCATTTCCGCAATCAAGGGGTCGTCTTCCGCATCAAAACGCGATTTCATCAGTTCTACCCAGGCCATCAGGGAAGAAATAGGGGTGCCCAGCTGATGGGCAGTTTCTTTTGCCATACCTACCCACACCTGGTCCTGCTCCAGCCTTCTTGAGGAACTGAAGGCCACATAGGCCGTCAGCAGAAACAGGGCAATTACGCCCAACTGTATATAGGGAAAGTAACGGAGTTGTGTAAGGATAAAAGAATCCTTATGGTAAATATTCCATATTTTACCATCCAGGCCAATAATGGGGGTTCCCGGATGCTGCTTTTTCATTTTCCGCAGTTCACGTTCAAAGTAGGCCCTGTCGTATGTTTTTTTGTTCTGCTTTTCTACATCATAATTGGTTTTGGTAGAATCCAGCCCCTGGTAAGAATTAATGATACCATCACCATCGGTCATAATTACCGGCAGTTTGGTGTTTTTGGTAATGGTTTCGATCACATCGGTAAAGCGGTCATCGTCATACATCACCAATGATTGTTCGGTTACTTTAACATATAACTGAAACTGCACCTGTTCTTCACGCTCCATTTTTTTTACAAAAAAATCGGTATAAACAACAGAGGCCGTACCAATAATGATTGCAAAAATCAGGAGGAAGAATTTCCAGCGGCGTTTTTTTTCGTAGGGATTCATAGAATATGCTGGCAAATTACAAAATAGCATTCAAAAGACATCAATAGAAACGGTAAGCACTTAAAAAATATATCTTTGTCAATTATTATATGGAAAAGAAAGTTAGAGTAAGATTTGCCCCGAGCCCAACAGGAGGCCTCCATCTAGGCGGTGTACGCACGGCTTTATTTAATTATTTGTTTGCCAAAAAACACAATGGCACATTTATCCTTCGTGTGGAAGATACCGATCAAACCCGTTTTGTTGCGGGAGCGGAAGAATATATCGCTTCCTGCTTAGCCTGGTGTGGTATTCATCCCGATGAAAGTCCTGAATTGGGTGGTGAATTTGGCCCTTACCGTCAGAGTGAGCGTAAACCTGGCTACCGGAAATATGCAGAACAGCTGATTGCAGATGGATATGCTTATTATGCTTTTGACACGCCTGAAGAATTAGATGCCAAACGGAAAGAGATTCCTAATTTTCTTTATGGACAGGCTTCCAGAATGGGAATGAGAAACTCCCTGACACTTTCTGAAGCAGAGGTTGCTGCACTACTGGCGCAAAATATGCCGCATGTGGTCCGTATAAAAATGCCCGAAGATGAAAATGTTTCTTTTGTTGACATGATCAGGGGCCATGTAAGTTTTGACACCAATCTGGTAGACGATAAAGTGCTGCTTAAAGCTGATGGAATGCCTACCTATCATTTGGCTGTAGTTGCAGACGACAGGGCAATGCAGATCAGCCATATTTTTAGAGGTGAGGAGTGGCTGCCTTCGGCACCTATACATATTTTATTATGGAGATACTTGGGCTGGGGAGATGAAATGCCGAAATGGGCACACTTACCACTCATTTTAAAACCTGATGGAAACGGTAAACTGAGCAAGCGTGACGGAGACCGTTTAGGTTTCCCGGTGTATGCACAAAGCTGGACCGATCCTAAAACGGGAGATACAACCAAAGGGTTCAGAGAACTTGGATTTATGCCTGAAGCTTTCGTGAATTTGCTGGCTATGCTGGGATGGAACGATGGAACCGATAAAGAAATATTTACGCTTCCGGAGCTGATAGAAAGTTTTTCTATCGAAAGGGTAAGTAAAGCAGGCGCGAAGTTTGATTTTGAAAAAGCAAAATGGTATAATCACGAATGGATCAAACTGACTGCTGCGGAAAATCTGCTGGCCGTGGTAAAAGAGGAATATGCTGCTGAAGGAATGGTTTTAAATGATGACAACTACACCTTAAAGGTTATAGATCTGATCAAAGACCGGTGTAACCTGTTAACTGATTTTGTAACACAGAGTAAATATTTCTTTACTGCCCCTGCTGAATACGATCTTCCTGCTGTAAAGGGCAAATGGTCTCCGGAAAAAGCTACATTTTTTACAGCTTACCTAAACGGGCTGGAGGATAATCAATCCGCTCCGGAGCTGGAAGAAAAATTTAAATCATTGGCTGCTGAGCATAACCTAAAGCCAGGTGAATTAATGCTTCCTTTCCGCATTATGCTGGTTGGCGGTAAATTTGGGCCGGGTGTATTCGATATAGCCTTTGCTCTAGGTGTGGCAGAAACTAAAAAAAGGATCTCTTCGGCACTTGCAGCATTCGAATAAGTTAAAGAGTTTAAGTTAATTTGGTACAACAATTGAGGATTAAAATTGTTGTGCCGAATTAATGGTCATTTTGACCTATAATATGTTTTAACCCGCGGCGCTTTAATTGGATCACTTTTATCGCTGTTTGTTTAGGCTTGTTATGATCGTTACAGTTTTATTCTTTAAAGTTGTATAACTTTGGCCCAGCCTATTACACGTTAATCAGTAATAGTAAAGGTTGATTACTATTTATTCATTATAATGATCCTAATTGTAGACGATACGCCGGAGAACCTGATCTCTTTAAAAAAAGTTCTCGAAAAACACAATTTTGAAGTCGACACTGCCTCTTCCGGAGAAGAGGCGCTGAAAAAAGTATTAAAAAATGCTTATGTACTGATCATTCTTGATGTTCAGATGCCTGGTATGGATGGATTTGAAGTTGCAGAGGCAATTTCAGGTTACAGCAAGGCCAAAGAAACAGCTATTATTTTCTTGTCGGCAGCTAATACAGGGCTTAATTTTATTACCAAAGGTTATTCATCAGGCGGGCTCGATTATATCACCAAACCTGTAGATATGAACATTCTGCTGCTAAAGGTGCAGACGTTCTACAGGATCTATGAGCAGAGCAGAAAGCTGATAGAAATTCAAAAAGCTTTACTGGAAGAGATAGAATTCAGGAAAAAGGCCGAAAGAAAAAAAGATGAATTTATCAGTATTGCCAGTCACGAATTAAAAACGCCGCTCACCAGTGTGAAAGGTTATGTGCAGTTACTGGAGAGAAGTATTGATAAGGGGGATATTCCCACAGTAAAAAAACATTTGCAAAAAGCACAATTACAGCTGGACAAGCTAAATGAGCTGATTGCCGACCTGCTGGATATTTCCAAGATCGAAAGCGGAAAGCTTAAATTTAATAAAAAAAATTTCGACTTCAATCTATTGCTTGATGGGATCGTAGAGATCATCCACCAGTCAAACCCGGACTTCAGGATCATCAAAACGGGAGTGATTTCAGAAGAGATTTTTGCAGATGAAATGCGTATTGAGCAGGTGATTGTAAATTTTCTGACCAATGCCATCAAATACGCGCCGGGTACCACGGAAGTCCATATTAATGTTTTTACGGAAGGCGACCGTCTGATTGTTTCTGTACGTGATTTTGGTATAGGCATACATCCTGATCAGCAAAAAAGTGTGTTTGACAAGTTCTTTAGGGTAGAAGAAACGGCCATTCATTTTCAGGGATTAGGAATTGGCTTGTATATTTCAGCAGAAATTATCAGAAGACACGAAGGCACAGTCGGCGTGAAAAGCACCTTTGGAGAAGGGTCAGAGTTTTATTTCAATATCCCATTAATTTCAAGTACTGAAACAGATTAAATATATTTCTTTTTATTATGCAAAAAACTTTAAAAAATAACCTTCGAATCGGTCTCGGGCTATCTTTATTGTTGCTATTTATCAGCTCTTTCGCCTCATATATCAGCATCAGCAATTTAATCAAAAGTTCCAAAATGGTGTCCCATAGCAATACGGTGATCACCAACCTGGATGAAATTATATCTACCTTAAAAGACGCGGAGACGGGGCAGCGGGGTTATTTGTTAACCGGGGACCAGATCTTTCTTGAGCCTTACCGGGGGGCAAAATCACAGGCCGTTGTTTTACTGGACAAAGTACAAGACCAAACGTCCGATAATCCGGTACAGCAGCAAAGCATCAGCAGGCTTCGTGTCATCATAGAGAACCGGCTGAATATCCTGGAGAAAACGGTGGATATGAAAAAGGCCGGTGGCTCGGTGAATGTTGGGGATCTGCTTACAGGCAAGGAGTACATGGATAATGCCAGGAAGATCATCAAAGGAATGGAGGCTGAAGAACAGCGCCTGCTGGCCCTGCGTACGGCCGACCAGAACCAGCTTGCTTCCTACACGCCTATGCTGATCATCTTTGCTGCATTTCTTGCGATCTTAATTACCGTATTCTTTTACCGGAGGGTTTCTTCTGATTTTAATACAAGGGTACAGCTACAGTTAGAATTACAGGAGAAAAACGATGAAATAGACCACCGCATACAGGTAATTAAAGGTGTTGCCAGCCAGATTTCTAACGGAGATTATGCGGTAAGACTGGATGAAGAATCTGAAGATGGCCTTGGAAGCCTGGCCGGGTCACTGAATGCAATGGCGGCCTCCCTGGCTTATTCTTTTTCTTTACTGGCAGATAAAGAGTGGCTGCAAACAGGTATTGCGAGCCTGAATGATAAAATGGTTGGTGAAAAGAATGTCAATACACTGGCTACTGATATTTTAGAAAACATTATACAGCATACCGATGCACAGGTTGCCGCTTTTTACCTGCTGGAGGATGACCGTTCATTGCACCTGACCGGAAGTTATGCTTTGGAAATTGATGCAAAAAGAGAAGTATTAAAATCGGGTGAAGGATTGGTGGGGCAGGCTGCCAAGTCGGGTAAACAAATTCTGCTGAATGATATACCAGAGGGCGAACTGTCTATCAGTTATGCCTCGGGAAGTACCAGACCCAGAAATATCGTTGCGGTACCTATCATCAGGGACCGTATGGTGGTTGGTGTAATGGAAGTAGGCTCGCTGAATATCTTTACACCACTGCAACTGGAGTTTTTTAACAGCATTTCAGGTAATATCGGGGTTGCGGTTCACGTTGCGCAAAACCGTAAAAAACTGCAGGACTTCCTGGAAGAAACACAAACGCAGGCCGAGGAACTGCAGGCACAGCATACAGAGCTGGAAGGTTTAAATGCAGAGATGGAAGCACAGACGCAGAAATTACAAACTTCTGAAGAGGAACTTCGCGTACAGCAGGAAGAATTGCTGCAAAGCAACCAGGAACTGGAGGAAAGAACCATGCTGCTGGAAGAACGAAACCAGCTGATCCAGGAGCATAACCTGGAGATCCAGCGCAAGTCTGAACAGCTGGAGCAAAGTACTAAATACAAGTCGGAGTTCCTGGCAAATATGTCTCATGAACTGCGTACACCGCTGAACTCTATTTTATTGCTTTCTAAATTGATGTCTGATAATAAGGAGCTTGATCCTGAATATATCGAATATGCGGAGGTGATCCAGAGTTCTGGTCAGGGGTTACTGGGCCTGATTGACGAGATCCTGGATCTTTCCAAGATTGAAGCCGGCAAAATGAAGCTGGAACTGGCAGATATTAGTCTGAACGAGGTTTCTACCGATATGCGGTCCCTTTTCAGCCCGATTGCAAAAAATAAAAATCTGGAACTGCAGATTGAAATGGATAAAGACCTGCCTTTGATACATACCGATAAAATGCGTTTAGAGCAAATTCTGAAGAACTTGCTGTCAAATGCCATTAAGTTTACCTCCAAAGGTAAAGTAACATTGAGTATAAAAAATAACCCGGTGCAGGAAATAATCCTGTTCCATGTAACAGATACCGGTATAGGTATTCCCGTTTCCAAGCAAGGGCTGGTATTTGAAGCCTTTCAACAGGCAGACGGATCTACCCGCAGAAGGTTTGGCGGTACTGGTTTGGGGCTTTCTATTAGTCGTGAGCTGGCTAAATTGCTGGGTGGTGAGATTGAGCTGAAAAGTGTAGAAAATGCAGGAAGTACATTTACCCTTTCCTTGCCCGTACATGGTGTACTGATCAATGAAGAGGAACCCGTTCATCAGGAAAAGGAGTCTGATCCGGTATATGCCGACCGGCCAATCGTATTACCTGAAAGGTTTACCGTTGACCATATTCCGCAGGAAATTGAAGACGACAGGGATCATATTTTACCCGGAGATAAGGTAATCCTGATCATTGAAGATGATACCCCGTTTGCTAAAACACTGCTGAGTTTTACCCGCAAGCGTAATTACAAGGGAGTTGTTGCCGTGAGGGGGGATATTGGTGTGGAAATGGCCAATCAATATCAGCCGGTTGCTATTTTACTGGATATCCAGCTTCCAATTAAGGATGGGTGGCAGGTAATGGAAGAGTTAAAGGCAAATCCTTTAACACGCCCTATACCGGTTCATATCATGTCTTCGCTGGAGGTAAAAAAAGAAAGCTTACTCATGGGGGCGGTTGATTTTATCAATAAACCCTTTGCTTTGGAGCATATGCAGCAGATCTTCCAGAAATTAGAATATGCATTAAGCCGCCATCCGAAGAAAGTACTGATCGTAGAAGAAAATCAGCAGCATGCGAAAGCATTGAGCTATTTCCTGAGCAATTCCAATATCCAGACTGAAGTAGTGAGTAATGTTTCGCAGAGTGTAGATGCTTTACAAAAGAAAGAAGTAGACTGCGTGATCCTGGACATGGGTATTCCAGATAAGAACGCCTATTTAACCCTGGAAACGATTAAAAAGACTGAAGGACTGGAAAACCTGCCTATCATTATTTTTACCGGGAAAAACCTGTCAAAAGGGGAAGAGCTGAGGATTAAACAATATGCTGATTCCATTGTCGTGAAAACGGCACATTCTTATCAGCGTATCCTGGATGAAGCTGCACTTTTCCTGCATTTGGTAGAAGAAAAGAGGGTAGAAGATAAAAATAAAAAACCTGTAGAAGGTTTAAGGGGATTGTATGAAGTGCTCAATAATAAAACGGTACTGATTGCAGATGATGATGTAAGGAATATCTTCTCGCTAACCAAAGCATTGGAGCAGCATAAGATGAAAGTGCTGGCTGCGACGGACGGAAAAGAAGCGCTGGAGATACTTAAAAATAACCCTTCAATAAATATTGTGCTGATGGATATGATGATGCCGGAAATGGATGGTTATGAAAGTACCAAAGAGATCAGAAAAATTCCTGCGTTCAAACATTTACCTGTGTTGGCTGTTACAGCAAAAGCAATGATGGGTGACAGAGAGAAGTGTATTGCTGCGGGTGCATCTGATTATATTTCTAAACCGGTAGATGTTGATCAGCTGATTTCACTACTGAGGGTGTGGCTTTATGACAAAAATTAAAAAAATTATCCTGTTTTAGTTGATATGGAGAATAAGAAAAAAGTACTGATCATAGATGACGATAACCGTAATATTTTTGCTTTAACAGCGGTGCTGAAAGCAAAAGGGTATCAATGTCTTTCAGCTATTGGCGGAGAAGAGGGGATACAGTTGATGGAAGAGCAAAAAGATATTGCCGTTGTACTGATGGATATGATGATGCCGGGTATGGATGGTTATCAGGCCATGGCCAGGATGAGCCTGGACCCGGAGCTGAAAGATATACCCGTGATAGCCGTTACCGCACAGGCGATGCTTGGCGACCGGGAGAGATGTTTAAATGCAGGTGCCGTTGGCTATGTTTCTAAACCCATCAATGTAGATAGTTTGACGGATTTGCTGGTAAAATATATATAGATGAACCTGGAATTACCTGTAATTAGTGATGTGCAAGTGGAGGTCTTACTGGCCGACCTCCTGGAGCAGTATGGATATGATTTTACAGGATATTCTAAAGCATCTATCAAAAGAAGGATATTGCGCCTTTATTCATTGGACAAAGCGCTGAGTTTTGCCGAATTCAGGTACAGGATTAATAATGATTCTTTTTATTTTAAACGTTTTGTAGAGCAGATCACCGTTAATGTGACCGAAATGTTCAGGGATCCTGTGTTTTTCAGGACACTCAGAGACGTTGTACTTCCTAAGTTAGGCACTTATCCCTTAATCCGGATCTGGCTTGCCGGCTGTTCAACGGGTGAAGAGGCCTATTCGATTTCTATTATTCTGAAGGAATTGAATTTGTTGCATAAATCCTTGATCTATGCAACAGATCTGAATCCATCGGTATTGGAAAAGGCAGCACAGGGAATGTTTGCTATGAGCCAGATGAAACAATATTCGGAAAATTACATTTTATCCGGGGGTACAGAGGAGTTTTCCAGTTATTATACGGCAAATTATTCGCTGGCGAAGTTTAGTGAGGAACTGAAAAAAAAGATCATTTTTTCCACGCACAACTTGGTTTCAGATCACTCTTTTAATGAATTTCAATTGATCTTGTGCCGTAATGTGCTGATCTATTTTGACCGCGATCTGCAGCATAAGGTGTTACGTCTATTTGATGATAGCCTGGAGGGCCTGGGCTACCTGGCCCTTGGGACAAAGGAAACGCTGGATTTCTCGCCAATCTCACAAAATTATAAAAGGGTCCCTGCAGAGAAAATATGGAGGAAGGTGAGCTGATGGGAAAGTGTGATGCGCTAATTATTGGCGGCTCCGCAGGAAGCCTTGATGTATTACTGAAGGTGCTGCCCCTGCTTAGCACTTCGCTGAGCTTCCCTGTGATCATTGTGATCCACAGGAAACACGGTACAGATTCGCTTTTACCCGAATTACTTTCCGGCCGGACCAGATTATTCGTTAAGGAAGTAAATGAAAAGGAGCCTATTGTTGCGGGCACCGTTTATATCGCGCCTTCCGATTACCATACACTGATTGAACAGGACCGCACTTTTTCCCTGGATTATTCAGAAAAAGTCAACTATTCCCGTCCGGCGATAGATGTTACTTTTCAGACTGCCGCTGAGGTATACCGCGAAAAGTTAGTCTGTTTGTTGTTATCCGGATCTAATGCTGATGGGGTAAACGGGCTGAAAAGTGTTAAAGCCTGGGGCGGAACTGCTATTATTCAGGATCCCGCCACCGCACAGGTTGCTTATATGCCAGAGCAGGCTTCTATACACGTAAAAATAGATTCTATTTTACGCATTGAAGATATGGCAGAATTTATAAATTTGTTGTCCTAAAAGGATTTGTAATGATTGAGCAAAAAAAAGTGTTCATTTTTGATGATAATACTGACATACTGGAATTGTGTACTTTTATTCTGGAAGATGCTGGTTATGAAATTAAAACCTCTTCTACTTCAAATAATATCATCGACCAGGTTTCAGCCTATATACCGGATATTATTTTCATGGATAACTGGTTGCCTGACGTAGGAGGTATTGAGGCCACCAGGGAGCTAAAAACGCATGAGGTGCTAAAGAATATTCCTGTAATCTATTTCTCTGCTAACAATGATGTGATGTCTCTCGCAGATCAGGCCGGAGCTGATGGCTATTTATCAAAACCGTTTGATATTCAGGAGCTGGAAAATATTATTTTGAAACATCTTCCAGCTTAACCCATAGGGTTTACTACATTCCGAGTATATCTACTCCCTGTTCAAAAACAATGTCCACAGGGATTCCTTTTTTGCTTAGGCGGTCCAGATCCGACTGCAACTCCGGAGTAATATTTGCATTCTCTTTCTGCGCTTTTTCTACAGCAGCTTTATCTCCGTTGCCCTGAAGGGTTAGAATAACATTACTTAGGGCATTCATTGCAGTCTCAAATTTAACGAAGTCCACTTTATAGGTTCCGTTTGCATTGCGTATAAATGCTGCCTTTTGTTTGAAGAAGTTGAAGCATTGCATGTTTGCCTGTCCATGTGCATCGGACGCGCCGAAACGCACAGAGCGCAGGATACCTGCCATAAAGGTTGTATAGTAGGCTTTTACATCACCGGTAAGTTCTCTCTTTTTCAGCAGTCCTGTAACCATATAGATACCGAGTATATCCGCTTTGCCTTCTTCCAGCCAGCTGAACTGTTCTTTAAGGGCTGTTT
Organism: Pedobacter sp. L105; assembly: GCF_009765875.1. Taxonomy (GTDB): domain Bacteria; phylum Bacteroidota; class Bacteroidia; order Sphingobacteriales; family Sphingobacteriaceae; genus Pedobacter. The sequence continues at coordinate 129,184 of NZ_LMUP01000004.1, read as the reverse complement.
TTACAAATCCTTTACCCGTAATAGTCTTTTTGATACCTAAGCCATGAGCTACTTCATGAAACATAACATTCGTGAAAAAGGCATCAAAATTTACATATTTCTGCTGGTCTTTGTCGATCAGTTCTTTAGAAACCGGCAGCAGGATCTTATCAAATTTTGCTTTCATGGCATTTTTCAGCTGTGCCCTGCGCGTACCTTTTTGCTGCTGGATCACCTCATCATTGGGTAAGTTGACAGCAATGGTTTTAGAGCCTGCGTTACAATTTCCTGCGTAATAAACCACATCGTAGGCGTTTAGCTCTGAATCTGTGCCCGGCGTATCCTTTTTGTATTTTGCTGCTACAGGAAGCCCTTTTTGTAATTCGGGCAGCAGGCTTACGTATTTGGCCAGGCGCTTGCTCCATACTTTGTCTTTTACCAGCACATAAGCCTCAAAGGAAGTACGGGCATTGAATAGCTTGTCTTCATAATTTTCAATGGGCCCGATAATGATATCCAGCGTATTGTTTTTCATATCCAGCCAGGCGTAGTCGCTTGGACCGTACACATCCGAGGTTAAGGCATCGGCCCGAAGGTTAAGATATTTTTTAAATCCAGGGTCATCTGCCTGTAATGCCGCTTGTTTAAGCAGGGCTGAAGCCCTTTGTAATTCAGCAGCAAACAACACATGATAAGGAACAGCAGACAGGTTTCCTTTGGCGTCTTTCTGAATGATGCTGTAGGGATTGAATTTATCTTTCAGGCTTGATTTTTCAAGTTCGGATTTGGTCATTCCGGCAGGATAAAAAGTACTTCCCTCAGGTCTTGTTCCGGTTCCTGAAATAAAAGGTTTGTCGTTATTTAACCTGTCCCAGGGGCCATAGTTTATTTTTATAAAATTTCTTGTTCTTTCATCTTTTGTAGCAGCAATCAGGCTGTCGCGCTGCGGATAGGTTTGTTTCCAGAACAGCTCGTCCATGATTCCGGCTGCTTCTATCAGTAAAGGAAGTACTTTTCGCTGATTTGCGCTCAGTGCGTTGAGGTTCGTTGTGAGTTTTACAGGCTCATAAAGGCCTACCCTGCTGTGTACATAAACCTGTAAGCTATCCTTGGCTACGTTTGGTTTTTCCGTTTTATTCGTCTTTTTTTCGGAAGTGTCAGTGCAGGATCCCAGGCCTGCGATAATAGAGCATCCTACAAAAAATAAGGAAGCTTTAGTGAAATTGTTCATGGTAATTTTTTATAACGCAACTAAATTAGGAAAAATTATAAGCCGGGCATAAAGTTTAACTGTTTCCGGCTCATTTATATAAATAGTAGTAATTTAACCGTTTATATTTACTGCTATGAAACAACATTTTAATTGGAAAAACAAATGGATGCTCTGTGTTCCTTTATTTTTTCTTGCTGCCTGTTCCACAAACAAATATGCGGCTACAAATAAGATTTACAAAGAACAAGCCAAAACCTTTGGAAATACCTTAAAAGCTGATCCGCCGGAAGGCCAGGTAGTGGATTCTGTCAGTCTGGATCAGCAATCCTTTATCGGATCTGTGAATTTTGGTATCCGAAAGCCCAATTATGTGATTATCCATCATACGGCACAAACTTCAACCGACCAGACGATAAAAACATTTTTGCTGAAATCTACTGAAACCAGTGCACATTATGTGATTGGAAGAGACGGCAAAGTGGTGCATATGGTGAACGATTATTTAAGGGCCAATCACGCTGGTGTTGCCAGGTGGGGAAATGAAACCGACCTCAATTCATGTTCTTTAGGCATTGAACTGGATAATAATGGAGACGAACCTTATTCTGATGCCCAGATCAATAGCCTGATGGCGCTTTTAACTACGCTGAAGAAGAAATACAACATCCCTACGCAAAATTTTATCGGACACTCTGATATTGCTCCAAAACGTAAAACCGACCCGAATAAGTTCCCATGGAAGGTGCTTGCGGGCAGGGGCTTCGGATTGTGGTATGATGATGTGCTGCAGATCCCGCCGCCGGAGTTTGACACGGCTATCGCCCTGCGCATCATAGGTTATGATGTTCGGGATATGCATGCTGCTATTATCGCTTTTAAGCGTCATTTCGTGCAAACTGATATCAGTCCTGTATTGACGCAGTCTGATACAATGATCCTGTTTAATTTGTATAGGAAATATATGTAGTTGGAGATCTGTTAGATCATCTGGCTTCGCTTAAAAAATGGTGTATGCTCTATTTCGGCTGCATAATGCGGCGCTGCGCTAGCAAGACGCTAGGCCGAAATAGAGCATACACCATTTTTTTTAAGATTTTACTATAGGGATATCCCAGCCCACCGTGCTACAAAGCGCCGTAAATTTCCAATACCCCCAGGTTATAGGTTTCTATACAAAAGACGAAATACAATATCTCTTGTTATAGATTCCTTATAGGAGCCATTCAAATTTTCCGATCTTTCTATTTTACAATGCTGCAGGCCTTTGTATAAAAGACTAAATACTGTATTCTTTGCTATAAATTTCTTTATAAGATCCAGTTGATACATGATTTTCGTAATCACAAGGCTACATTGCTCTAACAAAAAAATAAATATTCCCGTGTTATAGATCCCTTCATAAGAGCCATTTAAATTTTTTCCGATCTTCCTATTTCACGATGCTGCAGGCCTTTGTATAAAAGACTAAATACTGTATTCTTTGCTATAAATTTCTTTATAAGATCCAGTTGGTATTTGATCTTCCTATTTTACAATGCTGCATGCCTTTGTATAAAAGACTATATACGGTATCCTTTGCTATAAATTTCTTTATAAGAGCCACTTGGTATTTGATCTTTCTATTTCACAATGCTGCAGGCCTTTGTATAAAAGACTAAACAAGATATCTCTTGCTGTAGAACTCTTCATATGAGCCGTTTAACTGTTCTTCTTTCTCTTTTACCAGGCGATAGGTTCTCCGAAAAGAAACTGGAAAAGATATTCCTAATTTAAGATTTCGTCATGAGGTTCATTACAATTTTGCGATCTGCAATGCCACTGCGCTATAGGCTCCATACAATGGATGATCTACAAAAAAGGTGAGTGTACTGTTTTCCGACCTAGCGTCTTGCAAGCGCAGCGCAGCATTATGCAGTCGGAAAACAGTATACTCACCTTTTCAGCGCAGCCAGGTGATCTTTACTGGCTATTAATTCTATTTTTTAGCTTTTGCCCAGGCATCTTTTAACCCTACTGTCTGATTAAAAACCAAATTGTCAGGTGTAGAATCTTGATCCAGGCAATAATAACCTTTACGGATAAACTGATAACGTGAATCCAGATCGGCATTAGCCAGATACGGCTCAATGTATACCTGTTTAATTACCTTCTTGCTGTCAGGGTTCAGGTAATCTTTAAAATCCCCTTCTTCATTATCAGGCGATTCTACAGAGAATAATCTATCGTAAACCCTGATTTCAGCAGTTTTTGCATGAGCAGTACTTACCCAGTGAATAGTTCCTTTAACATGAATTTCACTGGTATCTTCCCCGCTTTTAGATTCAGGGATGTAGCTGCAATGAATTTCAGTAACATTTCCTTCAGCATCTTTTTTGAAATCATCGCACTTTACGATATAGGCATTTTTTAAGCGCACCATGGCACCCGGTGCCAGTCTGAACCATTTTTTTGCAGGTTCTTCCATGAAATCCTCACGTTCAATCCAAAGTTCATTACTGAAAGGAATTTCCCTGGTACCGCCTTTGTCTTCTGCTTCAGGATTATTCTCACCAATAAGGGTTTCTGTTTTTCCTTCTGGATAATTGGTGATGATTAGTTTAATCGGGTCAAGCACCGCCATTACCCGGTTAGCTGTTTTATTTAGGTGCTCACGGATACAAAATTCCAGTAAGCTGAGTTCTATCAGGTTTTCTCTTTTGGCAATACCTATTCTTTCACAAAATTCGCGGATACTTTCCGGGGTATAACCTCTTCTTCTCAGTCCGCTGATGGTTGGCATGCGGGGATCATTCCATCCGTCCACTACATTTTCATTAACCAATTGCAGGAGTTTACGCTTGCTCATCACCGTATAGGTCAAGTTTAAACGTGCAAACTCATATTGATGGGAAGGGAAAATATTCAATTGGGCAATAAACCAGTCGTAGAGCTCACGGTGAGAAACATATTCCAGTGTACAGATAGAATGGGTAATTTCCTCAATGCTGTCACTCTGGCCATGTGCGAAATCGTACATTGGGTAGATACACCATTTATTACCGGTGCGGTGATGTTCTGCATGTTTAATACGATAGATAATAGGATCACGCATGATCATATTAGGGCTGGCCATATCAATTTTTGCACGCAGGATGCAGGTTCCGTCTTCGAAGTCGCCGGCTTTCATTTTGCGGAACAAATCCAGGTTTTCCTCAACGCTGCGGTTCCGGTAAGGACTATCGGTACCCGGTTCTGTAGGTGTTCCTTTTAGCGCAGCAATTTCATCGGCTGTGCCATTGTCTACATAAGCGAGTCCTTTTTCTATCAGCGTAACGGCAAAATCATAAAGGGCATCAAAATAATCTGATGTGTACAATTCATTTTTCCATTCAAAACCCAGCCATTTGATATCTTCCTGCTGACTGTCTACATATTCTGTTTTCTCCGTCACAGGGTTTGTGTCGTCGAATCGCAGGTTGGTGTAACCGCCGTATTTTTGGGTTAACCCAAAATTCAGGCAAATCGCCTTAGCATGACCGATATGCAAATATCCATTAGGCTCTGGGGGGAAACGGGTAACTAAAGTCTTGTATTTTCCGCTATTTAAATCGTTTTCAATGATCTCTTCAATAAAGTTCAATGATCTTTCCTCACTCATAAAAACTGTAAATTTATGGTCAAAGTTAACATAAAAGAGCTAATTTACTTACATTTACGATAGACTATTGGTATATTTTATGAGCAAAACATTAGATCGGCCTATACGGATTTTAGTGGCGAAGGTTGGCCTCGACGGGCATGACCGGGGGGCAAAAGTGATCGCCTCTTCCCTGCGTGATGCAGGTATGGAAGTGATTTATACAGGCTTACGGCAAACTCCGGAAATGGTTGTCAATACAGCTTTACAGGAAGATGTGGATGCCATTGGTGTTTCTATCCTGTCGGGTGCACATATGACGGTTTTCCCGAAAATTATGGAGCTAATGAAGCAGAAACACCTGACTAACGTATTGCTCACCGGCGGTGGGATCATCCCCCAGGCAGATATGGTTAAACTCCAGGATATAGGTGTAGGCGAGCTGTTCGCCCCTGGCACCACTATGCTGACTATTGCAGATTATATCCGTAACTGGACAATTGAAAACAGAAATTTTTAAACATGACCTATCAGAATATTCTTTCAGAAATCAAAACCAACATCCTCTACATTACCATCAACAGGGAAAAAAAACTAAATGCGCTGAATAAAGAAACCCTTGCTGAACTGGCAGATGTAATTGCCTATGCCGAAGAAACCGGGGAGGTGAGGGCTGTACTTTTAACCGGTGCCGGCGAAAAGGCATTTGTAGCGGGTGCTGATATTTCGGAATTTGCAGCTTACAGTACGGCAGAGGGCGAAGAGCTTGCCCGTGTTGGACAGGCTAAAGTTTTCAATGCAATAGAAAACTCTTCCAAACCCTTTCTTGCTGCGATTAACGGATTTGCACTGGGCGGCGGGCTAGAGCTAGCGATGGCCTGCCACATCAGGGTGGCTGCTGAAACCGCCCGGATGGGATTGCCGGAAGTAACACTGGGCTTAATTCCCGGTTATGGCGGTACGCAACGGTTAACTCATTTGGTAGGGAAGGGGAGGGCACTCGAAATGATTACTACTGCCGAAATGATTACCGCAGAAAAGGCAGAAAAAATCGGTTTAGTTAATCATGTGGTACCTTTAGCAGAACTAATTAACAAGGCCGAGGAAATATTAAATAAAATTAAGGAACGAGCTCCTTTAGCCATAGCTTCAGCGATAAAATCAGTCAATGCCGCGAAAGATAAAGATGGGTTTGAAACAGAAATCAAAGAATTTGGTAATTGTTTTGGTACAGAGGACTTTAAGGAAGGAGTGAATGCTTTTCTGGAAAAACGAAGGTCTGAATTTAAGGGGCGCTAACTTTCAGATTATAAATGGATTAACTTTTGACGTATGGTGATTTATGGGGTTTTACGATCAGTTACATCAAAAACATGGAATTAAGGGGAATATAATATATGTATGTAGAAAATAATACCCATCTAAAATATTTCTTTATATTTATCATCAAATTAGTTTAGAATTTGTTGTTAATATGAAAAAAATACTAATAGTAGATGATGAGGTTAATATAGGATTATTATTATCAAAATTCTTAATCAGAAATGGCTTTAGTGTGAATACAGCTACTAGTGGGCTTTCCGCGAACGACTATCTGAGCAAGGATCATTATGACCTGGTACTGTGTGACTACAGGCTGGAGGATACTGATGGCAAAGAGATGCTGATTAAAATAAAAGAAAGTTATCCGGAAACCGGTGTAATTATCATTACGGGTTATTCAGATATTAAGCTGGCTGTTGAATTGATTAAATTAGGCGCTTATGACTATATTACTAAGCCTTTATATCCGGATGAAATTTTAAATACCATAAATAAGGCAATCGATACACAGATTGCCCTTAACGATTCTCTGCATGAAAATGCAAGGGCAGAGGTTAATAAAGTAAAAACACCAAAACCGGTTTATAATCCGGTTGATAACTTTGTTGCAGGACAAAGCCAGGCGTCTAAAGAGCTGTTGAAACAAATTCAGCTGGTGGCGCCCACTTCATACAGTGTTATTCTTACCGGGGAAAGCGGTACCGGGAAAGAGTCTGTTGCCAAGGCGATCCATTTGAACAGCCCGAGAAGGGATAATCCTTTTGTGGCCATGGACTGTGGGTCTTTAACTAAAGAACTGGCAGGGAGTGAATTTTTTGGTCATGAGAAAGGATCTTTTACAGGGGCACTGAATACAAAGATCGGACATTTTGAAATGGCTAACGGGGGAACCCTTTTTCTGGATGAGGTCGGAAATTTATCTTACGAAATTCAGGCTGCATTACTGAGAACCGTTCAGGAAAGAAAAATCAAACGGATAGGAAGTACAAAAGAGATTGACCTGGATGTAAGGATCATCGTGGCAACAAATGAAAACCTATCCAGTGCGATACAAAAAGGCAGGTTCAGGGAAGATTTGTACCACCGTTTCAATGAATTTTCAATTAACCTTCCGCCGCTGAGCCAGCGGGGAAAAGATATTATGATCTTCGCGAAAACATTCCTTGATTTTGCTAATGAAGAACTGGGCAGGGACGTACAGGGTTTTTCTAAGGATGTAGAGGAATGCTTCCTTACCTATAACTGGCCTGGAAATGTCAGGGAACTGAAGAATGTGGTAAGAAGGGCTACGTTGCTGACAGAATCGGATGAAATCCAGCTGAAGGCACTTCCTTTGGAAATCTCTACAGATGCGAAGGTAACGGCTATTGAAAATACCATTCACCGCACACATGAAAAATCAAGGGATTTAAAGAATGCAGCGTCTGAAGCAGAGTATGAGGCCATCCTGAAGGTTTTAAGAGAGGTAAACTTTAACAAAACAAAAGCAGCGAAAATTTTAAACATCGATAGAAAAACACTTTATAATAAGATGAAAGCTATTAACTTAGATACTTAATAGTCTTCACATGTCAATGTTCACCTACAAGCAGCGAAATAACATTAATCTGGTCATTATTATTGCACTTGGCTGCTTGATTGCTTATTCGTTACAGGGAATTTTTGGCTCCATTTTAAGTACACTGGTCTTATATACGATTATGAGACCAGCCTTTCTTTATCTGGTAGAGGTTAAAAAGTTCAACAGAAGCTTGTCGGCCATTATTTTGCTGTTTATCTCCGTCATCGTGATTATCCTGCCGTTCTACACGCTGAGCAGTATGGTGATTGAGAAGATCGGGGAATTACAGAATGACCATTTGTATTTTCAGCGGATGCTGTTTAAATTAAAACACCTTGTTCCTGTAGGTACCGATGCCCAGCATTTGCTGGAAGACGGCCTTAAAAAAGCAGGCGTATGGGCAACAGAGTTGTTCCCCTCACTGATCTCGGGCGCTTTTAATATCGTTCTTGGCTTACTGCTTATGTATTTTATGCTGTATTTCATGCTGGTAGAGAATGAGCAATTTGAATCCGCACTGGTCAAATACGCACCTTTCAGAACACAAAATGCCCACCGGTTTGCACTGGAAATGCGCAATACCACTTACGCTAATGTATTGGGACAGGGTTTGATCGTTATTGTACAGGGATCTTTAGTTGGCCTCTCTTTTTTTATTCTGGGTTACAGCGACCCGGTTTTCTGGGGAGTAATCACCGCCTTTATTTCTTTTGTGCCGATACTTGGGCCGCCCGTTATATTTGTTCCTGCTGCTTTGCTTCAAATAGCCGATGGTCATAATTTTGCCGGCTGGGCGATGCTGATCTTTGGCTTCTTAGTCATTATTAATATCGATAATGTGCTCCGGTTTATGATCGCCAAGCGGGTAGGAAACATCCATCCGATTATCACTGTTATTGGCGTGGTGATAGGAATACCGCTTTTTGGTATCTTAGGGCTCGTTTTTGGGCCGCTCTTACTGTCTTATTTCATCCTGCTGATCAAAATATATGAGACCAGCGCGATGGCTTCTGAAAGATTGGAAAGAATTAAAACAATTTCTGAAGCTGAGTAGTTATAAGAGTCGACACCAATATTATAGCGCTTTTAGATTTAAAATCAATTATTAAACATAAAAATTAAAGTCATGAATGATAACTCAAAAGTATTAATAGGACTATTAACCGGTTTGGCGGCAGGTGCAGCATTAGGATTGTTATTTGCCCCTGAAAAAGGAAGTGAGACCCGCGACAGGTTAAATCAGTCCCTGAAAGATCTTGGCGATTCCATTAAAGACAGGGCCGCTGATGAGATTAATCATTTAGCCAGCCTTAAAGATAAAGTGGTAAGTTCTGTGAAGAACAAAATTAACGAAGATGAGGCATTTGTAGATGATGTTGAACACGCTTAGTTTGTTCGCTGATTCACTTAATAATGCCCAAAGTATAAAGATTAACACTCATGGAAGATAAGAAAGAAAAGAGTATCGAGGAAATATTCACGGAGGCCAGAACTTACGTGGAAACCCGTGTTGAATACACCCGTCTGTTCGCTATTAAAAAGGGATCGAAGGTATTTGCTGACCTGGTGACCACTGCTATTGTAGCGGTTTGTTTTACACTGGCTTTTATCCTTGGCACTGTTACCCTTGCCTTATTCTTGTCTACTGTTTTCCATAGCTATACCGCTGGATTCGGTGCTGTTGCTGTGTTGTATATTATTATGGCCCTTATCGTCTATCTTACCAAGGATAACTTTATTGAAAAGGCAATTGTGAACGCAATTATCAAAAGACATTTTAGAAAATTTGAGGAGGACGAGGAAGATGAGCAAAAAGTATAATTTCAATAACCTGGAAGACCTTAATCACAGGTTGCTTAGTCTTAAGGTTGATTATAAACTGCAGGAAACCATGCTGATTGCCGATGCAAAAGGTTATGTAAAACAATTTACATTTGGCGCCCTGATCAAAAGATATGCTACGCCATCTGCTTTTTTAAAAGCTGATGATAAATTGAATATCAGCAGCAAGCTGATGTCAATGGTATTGCCTGTGTTGATGAACAGTACGCTTTTCCGTGGCTCTGGCTTTATTACAAAAACCCTTGTAGGCTTAGCCACCAGTAAAGTAGGTAAAACGCTGGATGCCGAGCATTTGTCTGCGATATATAATTCCGTAACCGGATTATTCAAGTCGAAGAAAAAGAAAGTAAAATCTGCCGCTTATCTGGATTACGGAATCCCGCCCGATAGCGAAACTTTTTAATAAAAAAAAAGAGGAAGCCAATGACTTCCTCTTTTTTTATGCCTTATAAAGCGCTTTTTATTTTTAACTCTTTGAGTTGTTTCTCATCAATTGTAGATGGGCTGTCAATCATGACGTCTCGCCCTGAATTGTTTTTAGGGAAGGCAATTACATCCCTGATACTGTCCAGGCCTGCAAAAATTGAACATAACCTGTCGAACCCAAATGCGATGCCACCATGCGGAGGTGCTCCAAATTCAAAAGCATCCATCAGGAACCCAAATTGTTTCTGTGCTTCTTCAGCTGAGAAGCCCAGGTGTTTAAACATCAGCGCCTGCAATGTTCTGTCGTGAATACGGATAGAACCGCCGCCGATTTCTGTTCCGTTCACCACCATATCATAGGCATTGGCCCTTACCTCGCCCGGTTGTGTATCCAGTAAGGCAATATCTTCAGGTTTAGGTGAGGTAAAAGGGTGGTGCATCGCGTGGTAACGTTCAGATTCTTCATCCCACTCTAATAGAGGAAAGTCAAGTACCCACAGGGCGCTGAATACGTTTTTATCGCGGAGACCCAGTCTGCTTCCCATTTCCAGACGAAGTTCGCTCAATTGTTTGCGAACCTTGTCTTTTGTTCCTGCCATGATCAGCATTAAATCGCCAGGCTGGGTTTGTAAAACTTCAGCCCATGTTTTGAGGTCGGCCTCTTCGTAGAATTTATCAACCGAAGATTTGATCGAACCATCTTCGTTATGTCTTGCGTAAATCAAGCCTGTAGCGCCGATCTGAGGACGTTTAATAAAGTCGGTCAGCTCATCCATCTGTTTCCGGGTGTAATGTGCACAGCCCTTCGCATTAATACCTATCACCAGTTCTGCATTGTCAAACACAGGGAAGTTTTTTCCTTTTACCAGGTCGTTCAGTTCTACAAAACGCATATCAAAACGGGTGTCCGGTTTATCCGAACCATACCAGCGCATCGCATCTGCATATTGCATTCTTGGTACTTCAGGAAGATCAAAATCTTTTACTTCTTTAAATAAAGTACGGATCAGGCCTTCGAAGGTATTCAGGATATCCTCCTGTTCAATGAATGACATTTCGCAGTCGATCTGCGTAAACTCAGGCTGTCTGTCTGCACGCAGGTCTTCATCCCTGAAACATTTTACAATCTGAAAGTACCTGTCAAAACCCGAAACCATTAAAAGCTGTTTAAAGGTTTGCGGCGACTGTGGCAGGGCGTAAAATTCGCCGGCATTCATGCGGCTTGGAACCACGAAATCGCGGGCCCCTTCCGGAGTAGATTTAATTAAAACCGGGGTTTCAACTTCAATAAAATCCAGGGCATCAAGGTATCTTCTTACAGATTGTGCCATTCTGTGACGCAGAACCATGTTATTTCTAACAGGATTTCTTCTTAAATCCAGGTAACGGTATTTCATCCGGAGATCGTCTCCGCCATCCGTTTCATCTTCGATCATGAAGGGAGGGATTTTAGAAGCGTTCAATATCTCAAGAGCAGTGATTTTTAATTCCACTTCTCCGGTAGGCATCTTCAAATTTTTATTGGAACGTTCAACAACCAGTCCGCTTGCTTTAATCACAAACTCACGGCCTAAACTACGGGCAGCTTCGCAAAGCTCACGGTTGTCATCCATATTAAACACCAATTGGGTGATGCCATAGCGATCACGAATGTCAATAAAAGTCATTCCTCCCAAGTCTCTGGATTTCTGCACCCAACCGCACAGAATTACGTTTTCGCCTAAATTATCAATGGTCAGCGCTCCGCAAGTTGTTGTTCTTAACATTTTTTCAATCGGATTAAGCCGCAAAAATATTCATTTTGAGCCATATATTGCAATACTTGTTGATTTAGCATTTGTATATTCATTTTTTTTTCATTGTAATGCAACGTTTGCTAAAACGTCGTGTCTTTTATAACGAATACGAAGAACATTGGAAACAGTATACATCGATAAGAACATAGACCTCGTGGATGCTTGCCGAAAGGGAAGCCGCAAAGCCCAATTTGAGTTATACAAGTTGTATGAAAGAGCTATGTACAGCGCAGCCCTGAGGATAGTAAATCATGAGGCGGAAGCTGAAGATGTATTACAGGAAGCATTTTTGGAAGCCTTTACCCGTATAAGCGATTTTAGGGGAGATACTACTTTTGGCCTTTGGCTAAAACAGATAACCATCAATAAGTCGATCAATTACCTGAGAAAGAGAAAAGCCGAGTTTGTTAGTGTAGACGGACTGGAAATTGCTGATGAAGTAGCGGAAGATCCCAGAGAACTGGAATGGAAAGTGGAAGAAATAAAAACTGCAGTGCGACTACTGCCGGATGGATACAGGGTGGTTTTAACACTTTATCTTTTTGAGGGATATGATCATGAGGAAATTGCCCATATCCTTAAAATATCGGAAGTGACTTCCCGTTCACAATTAATGCGGGGAAAAATGAAGTTAAAAAATATGTTAGAAAAGAAAGGAGCAAGAGATGCGTATAAAAATTGAGGATTTCATTGAGGAGAACAGAAAGGCATTTGATACTGATGCGCCTTCATCAAAGCTCTGGGAGAAAATTGAACAGGAGCTGGATAAAAAAAACAAAAAAAAAACCGTTAACATCCAATTATGGATTGGCGTAGCTGCGTCTTTAGTTGTACTGCTGAGCTTTACTTTCTTTTATCTCTTTCCGGCAAAAAGAAACAGGCTTAATGTGGCCGACGTGAATCCGGCATATGGAGATACGCAGGTAAAGTTTGCAAGTTTGATTGAACAGAAAAGGGACAGCCTGGAGATTTACGCTCCTTCAAATCCTAAGTTGTATCAGAAGTTCAGCAGAGATCTTCAGAAGCTGAATATAGACTATGAAGGATTGAGGAAAGAGCTGCCATCAAGCCCAAATCAGCAACTCGTGGTAAAAGCCATGATGAGAAACCTGGAAACGCAGCTGCAGTTAGTGAGTCAGCAGTTATCCATTATTACAGAGGTTAGTCAGTATAAAAAGGAGAATAGAATATGAAAAAGTTAATTGTTTGGTGTGTGGTGTTGTGTTCATTTGGTCGGGTATACGCACAGGATTCAGTAGTTGAGGCCAGGAGCACAGTTGATACCAGAGTGGCAGTGAATACAATGGTAAAAGTACATGTGCAGGCTGATCCAGACCAGAATGATGACAGCCGGGTAAAGAATATCAGCAAAACTTTTCCTGCAGATCAGAATGATAAAATTTCACTGAGTAACCAGTATGGGGCGATGGTGATCAAAGTTTGGGATAGAAAGGAAGTAAAAATTGATGTGACGATCAGGGCTAATTCTGGAGGTGATACCCAAAAGTTAATTGACCAGGTGAATATTGTGGCCGGAAAAAGTGGGGATTTGATATCCTGTAAAACGGATATCGACAATGAAAGACGCTGGGGTGGACGCAGTAAATCAAGAGAACTGAAAATCGACTATGTTGTTTATCTGCCTGCAGTGAATGCACTTACCTTATCACAGCAGTTTGGCAATGTAACAATGGGAGATTACTCCGGGCCGGTTTCTGCGAATGTTCAGTATGGTAATTTTGACGCAGGAAACTTGTCGAGCTTAAATAATTATGTTTATGTTCAATATGGTAAAACGACTATTGCGGGGCTGAATAAAGCAACCATTAAACAGGAATATGGTGCAGGATTATCTATTGGTACTGCCGGCACACTGGATGTGGATGCGCAATATGTAAATGTGGCCATCAGTACTATTCGTGGAAATGCAGTGATCAAACAACAATATGGATCGGGCCTGAAGATTGGAACGGTTAATAATCTGGATTTAAATGTAGAATATGCCAATGTCAATGTAGGTGCTATCAGGGGCAATGCCACGATTAAACAGGAATATAATGACCTGACCATTGCTTCGGTAGGCAAACTTAACCTGAGAGCAGAGTATGCAGGGGTAAATATCGGTACTTTGAGAGGAGACGGGCATTTTAACCTGAGTTATAATAAATTGAATATAGCTACTGTTGGTACAGGCTGTAAAAGCCTGACGGCAGACGTGGAATATGTAGACGTAAACCTTGGCTTTGCTGAGGGTTACAATGCAAATTTTAACGTGGTGAAAAGTTACGGGGGCTTCAGATATGGCAGTAATGTAAGGGTGAGTTCAACAGGAAGAAGAAATGAGGACGATGATTCTTCTACAAAAAATTATTCCGGAACAATAGGGAGTGGTGGCAGTTCAGAAGTAAGAATAAAGGCTGAATACGGATCAGTTGTGTTTAAATAGACCTGCTGTAAAAACCAAAATTTAAAAAGCTTGTTGATTATTCGGCAGGCTTTTTTTATATTACCTCTACAGACGCTCATTATATGGAATATTTTACTACCGCTGAAGCATGGATCTCCCTGCTTACACTTACGCTTTTAGAAATTGTACTGGGAATAGACAATATTGTTTTTATCTCTATTCTTTCGGGCAAACTCCCTGCAAATCAGCAGCAAAAAGGCAGGCAGCTGGGATTGGGCCTGGCCATGATCACCAGGATTTTGCTACTGTTGTCACTGAGCTGGGTAATGAGCCTTACTGCACCCTTGTTTAATATTGGTGAATGGCTCAACCTGGATAATAAAGAGTGGCTGGAGAAACTGGCTATTTCAGGACGTGACCTGATCCTGCTATCCGGAGGAATGTTCCTGATCTATAAAAGTACGCATGAGATCCACTTGAAACTGGAAGGCGAAGAAGATGAGGAAGGCAAGGTTAAAGTTCACTCTTTTGCCGGTGTGATTGCGCAAATACTGGTTTTGGATATTGTTTTTTCCCTGGATTCGGTAATCACGGCCATTGGTATGGCAGAACATGTACAGATTATGATTGCTGCGGTGATCATTGCGGTACTGATCATGATGGCTTCTGCCAATGCGATCAGCGGATTTGTAAATAACCATCCTACCGTGAAGATGCTTGCACTTTCCTTTTTGCTGCTGATAGGTGTTTCACTGCTGGCAGAAGGCCTTGACCAGCATATTCCCAAAGGATATATTTATTTTGCCATGGCTTTTTCTATTCTGGTAGAGATGCTGAATTTAAAAATGAAAAAAAATTCAGCCAAGCCTTTGCAGCTCCGCAATAAGGCGAGCGAGAAAAAATTATAACTTTGAGGCCCTTAATCAGGCTAAAAACAACAGCGAATTATGATTACTTTTTTTGAAGCTTCTCTGGCAGAGCTTTCTATACATAGAATAGGCAATAAAGCACAGGATGAATTTTATGTGCTGTCGGAAGCTTCCCTGCAGATACAGGATGAACACCTGAAGAACCTGCTTATACAATATTTTTTGAGTCCCTATGAAAAGGTGAATGAGATCTACCGTCTTTTTCATCCCAATGACGACCTGAACCTGAATGAGGTGTATCACTTTGTGGAGCAGATTTTTGAAAACGGACAGAATTTTCATAAAAACAGTGAGCAGCTGGCTAAATATCTTTACGAGATCTCCAATCACCCTAAAATTAAAGCAGGAGAGTTGTATGTGGTATATTTTGAAAATGTACAGATAGAGGGCGACCTGCATGATGCCATTGGTATTTTCAAATCTGAAACCAAGGAGACCTATTTAAAGGTTTATCCTGACCAGGCAGGTTTTGCGCTGAGTTATGAGGAAGAGGCGATCAATATCAATAAGCTGGATAAGGGCTGCCTGATTTTTAATACAGAAAAAGAGGAAGGTTATAAGGTGGCCGTTATTGACCAGACCAACCGCAGTGCAGAAGCCGTTTACTGGAAGGATGAGTTCCTGAAGCTGAAAGTGAGAAATGATAATTACAACCAGACAAATAATGTGCTGGGGGTATATAAAAGTTTTGTAACGGATAAACTCGACCAGGAGTATGAGATCACCAAGGCGGATAAAATAGACCTGCTGAACCGCTCCATGAAGTATTTCAAGGAAAAGGAGAGTTTTGATCTGGATGAATTTTCGCAGGAAGTGATTGGAAATAAAGAAGGTATAGAATCTTTTAAAAACTATAAAAAGAGTTATGAAGATGAATTTGATACTTCCATAGCAGACAGCTTTGATATTTCAGGTGCTGCAGTAAAAAAACAGGCAAAAGCTTTTAAAAGCGTGTTAAAACTCGATAAGAATTTCCATATCTATATTCATGGGGATAAGGAATTGATAGAGAAGGGATTTGATGAAGACAAATCGATGAATTATTATAAGGTATATTTTAAGGAAGAAGAGTAGCTCTTCTTCCTTGTATAGGTTACAATACCCTCAATAATAATCCTTTCAGATATTCTCCTTCCGGGAAGGAGATCCTTACCGGATGATCTTCCGGCTGATGAAATTGTTTGATGATCTGTACTTCCCTGCCGGCATCCAGCGCAGCCCAGGCAATGATCTGTTTAAATGTTTCCAGGTCTACTGCTCCGGAACAGGAGTAGGTAGCCAGTATCCCGCCGCTTTTAAGCAGCAACATACCTAAACGATTAAGGTCTTTATAGGCCCTTGCCGCCCTGTCAAGGGCAGAGCGTGAAGGCGCATATTTTGGCGGGTCCAGGATGATGACATCAAACGTTTTTCCTTCTTCTTTAAAAATACGGAGTTGTTTATTTACGTCCGACTGAACGCTGGTCTGCTGATCTTCGGTAAAGCCATTCAAACCAAGGTTATGTTTTAACGTTTCTATGGCCAGTGCCGAACTGTCTACACTGGTCACGTGGTTTGCTCCTTTTTTCAGGCTGTTTAAGGTGAAACCTCCGCTGTAGCAAAAGCAGTCGAGAACATCTTTTCCACTCGTATAAGCGGCCAGTATTTCGCGGTTATCCCGCTGATCGCAATAAAAGCCTGATTTTTGTCCGTCAGCAATATTGATATGGTAACGGACACCATTTTCTTTCACTTCAATAAATTCCGGAGGTGTTTCGCCCCAAAGTAAACCTTGCGAAACTTCCAGGTTCTCATGTGTCCTGGCCGTAGCATCACTTTTATCAAATATCCCTGTAGGGTTAAGCTCTGTTCTTAAAACATCGATGATATCATCTTTTACGTTTTCTATTCCTGCACTCAGGATCTGCAGTGAAAGGAAGTCGGCATATTTGTCTACAATGAGCCCGGGAAGATAATCAGCTTCGCTGAAAACAAGACGGCAGGTATTGGTATCGTTATTATCCAATACATGTGCCCTGGAAGCGATAGCCTGTTTAAGTTTTGCTTCGTACCATTGTTTGTCAATGATCTTCTCCTCGTCCCATTCCAGCAGTCTTACGGCTACCCTCGACTGATTGTTGTAGTATCCATAGGCCAAAAAAGATTTGTCGGCTCCAAAAACTTTTACCACTTCACCATTGAGCGGAGCCCCTTTCACTTTGTCTATTGCTCCCGAAAATATCCAGGGGTGCCTTTGGAGTGCGGCTTTTTCTTTGCCTTTCTTTAATAAAACATCAATCATGCCGCAAAGGTAGTAAAAAGGCTTAGGCAATAAAGGGCAATTTATCTGCTGAAGATTCGTAATTTTATCTCAATTTGTTTTTTTAATCGTATGGAAGAGATCAATTGGAGTGATTTTGAAAAAGTAGAATTGAGGGCAGGCACCATTCTGGAGGTAATGGATTTTCCAGAAGCCCGGAATCCCGCCTATAAAGTAAAAGTTGATTTTGGGGAATATGGAGTGAAAATGAGCAGTGCACAGATTACCGCTCATTATACCAAAGAAGAGCTTACAGGGCAGCAGATTGTGGGGATTATCAATTTTCCAAGAAAGCAGATCGGCAAGTTTATGTCAGAATTTCTGGTTACCGGTTTTGCAGATGAGCATGGGGATATCGTATTAACAACGCTGAAGGGCAAAGTTCCCAACGGCAGTAAAATGGCCTAAATGAGTTATTATAGTTTTTCGGGCGAGAAAGACCTGCAGCAGGAAGATGAACATTATATGTTGCTGGCATTGCATGAGGCGCAAAAAGCATTTGAGAGTGATGAAATACCTATTGGTGCCGTCATTGTATGCAAAGGAAGGATTGTAGGCCGTGGTTATAACCTGACAGAGCAGTTGAACGATGTCACCGCACATGCAGAGATGCAGGCTTTTACGGCTGCCAGCCAAACCCTGGGAGGGAAGTATTTAAAAGACTGTACGTTGTATGTTACTATAGAGCCCTGTGTGATGTGTGCAGGAGCGGCCTATTGGACTCAGATAGGCAGAATTGTGTATGGGGCTGCTGAAGAAAAGAGGGGCTTTACTACTAAAAGCAATAATTTGCTTCATCCTAAGACTATTCTGAAAAGCGGGGTGCGTGCTGCAGAATGCGGAGCGCTGATGACACGGTTTTTTGCAGATAAAAGGGGTTAATTTGACAAACCCTTGAATAAAACAAAAATAAGTATTGAACAAAACCAAACCTCATATGTTATATTTGTTCAAGAATAAAATTTTAAAAACTTAAAAACATAATTTATGGCTTTTGAATTACCTGCGTTACCTTACGCAACAGATGCACTAGAACCGCATATCGATAAACAAACCATGGAAATTCACCATGACAAACATCATCAGGCTTATGTTACTAATTTAAATAAAGCTTTAGAAGGTAAACCTGAGGCTACACACAGCATTGATGATATCGTAAAAAATATATCTAAATTTCCTGCTCCGGTAAGAAATAATGGTGGTGGTCACTATAACCACTCTTTGTTCTGGGAAGTAATGGGCCACGGTAAAGGTGGTGAGCCAACAGGAGAATTAGCTGAAGCGATTAAATCTGCTTTTGGTTCTTTCGCTGATTTCAAAACTAAATTTGCTGAAGCTGGTGCAACCCGTTTCGGTTCTGGATGGGCATGGTTAAGCGTTGGTGCTGATCATAAACTGGTTGTTTCTTCTACACCTAATCAGGATAATCCTTTAATGGATATCGCTGAAGTAAAAGGTACACCAATCTTAGGAATGGATGTTTGGGAACATGCTTATTACTTAAAATATCAAAATAAACGTCCTGATTATATTGCTGCATTCTGGAATGTAGTAAATTGGGATGCTGTTGCTGAACGCTTCAAAAAAGCACAAGCATAGTTTTTAGGAGCTTTTTCAAGCTTCGCTTAAAAAAGAGTAACCCCTTTTCAATGCCTTCAAGCGCGTTTCAGCGGTTGGCAGCATTGAAAAGGGGTTACTCTTTTTTAATAGATTTTCCTGTAGCATGGTGGCTGGTAAAACTGGCTGGTAAGACGAATTATTGCAGGCGTATTTTTATATGCCTACGATATCTTTACTTTTTTTTTGCTTCATTGCTTTTGGGATCACTGCAAGGATCTCTTCCCGTAGTGCGTTCAGCATTCTTTTTTTGATGTAGTTCTTGTGGGTTACCAGGCTGATTTCCCTTACAGGCTCCGGTGATTTAAAAGAACGCACTTTACTGAGTTGTTTAGGGGTTAGGTCTACTAGCGCCAGTTCAGGAAGCAGCGTTGCCCCGTTGTTCATGTCTACCATCCGAATCAGGGTTTCTACGCTTCCTGTATTGTAAGTTAATCCCTGTATGCGGTTGTCTTTGGTCGACCTGCAGATATTCAGCACCTGTGAGCGCATGCAATGCCCTTCATTGAGCAGCCAGATGTTTTCATCCTCCAGGTCGTTGGCGTCTATATTCTTTTTCTTGAACAGCTTGCTGTTTTTGCTGATGTAGGTGACAAAGGTTTCGTAATACATCGGGATTTCCGAGATGGAGTTATCCGCAAGGGGTGTAGCCAGGATACCGCAGTCCAAAACACCTGTTTTCAAGTGATGGATGATATCTTCTGTGGTGTATTCCCAGATAAGTAGTTTAAGATCGGGATATTTCTCCATCATGGAGGCAATTACCTGTGGAAGGAGATAGGGGGCTACGGTAGGTATGATGCCTACTTTTAACTCGCCAACAATATCCTGCTGCTGACTGCTGATGATTTCTTTGATTTTCTGGCTTTCCTGCAAGACCAGGCGGGCCTGCTCTATGACCTGAGAACCAATTTCAGTAGGGATAACAGGCTGTTTGCTTCTGTCAAATATTTTTACATTTAACATTTCCTCCAGCTTTTGCACCTGCATGCTCAAAGTGGGCTGTGTAACGAAGCATTTTTCTGCAGCTCCTACAAAACTTCTGTAAGTATCTACAGCTACAATATATTCAAGTTGCACTAAAGTCATATAGCTAAAATTTATTCTCTTTTGCAAAGATATAAATTTTAGCTATGATCTATGAGGTTAAACGTGTTTGGCTAAAAAATCCTGATAAGCCAGGTGAATGCCTTCTTCCAGCTCTATCTGATGTTTCCATCCTAACTGGTGCAACTTAGATACATCCATTAGTTTACGTGGTGTACCATCTGGTTTAGTACTGTCAAATGTAAGTTCTCCTTCAAAACCTACCACTTTTTTGATCAGTAAAGCGAGGTCTTTGATGGTTAAATCTACACCTGTACCGATATTGATCAGGTTAGGTTCATTGTAAGTTTCCATTAAGAAGTAACAGGCATCAGCCAGGTCGTCTGCAAATAGAAATTCGCGCATTGGTGATCCCGAGCCCCAGATAACCACTTCAGGAGTGCCATTTGTTTTTGCTTCATGGAATTTACGGATCAGTGCCGGCAGTACGTGAGAGTTCTGAGGGTGGTAATTGTCATTGTATCCATATAGGTTGGTTGGCATTACGGAAATGAAATTACTGTCATATTGATCGCGGTAAGCATCACACATTTTAATCCCTGCAATTTTAGCAATTGCATAAGGCTCATTGGTTTCTTCGAGCAGGCCTGTCAACAGGTATTCTTCTTTAAGGGGCTGTGGAGCTAGTTTTGGATAAATACAGCTGGAGCCTAAAAACATCAATTTTTTGACGTCATTTTTATAGGCCTGGTGGATTACATTGTTCTGGATAGCGAGGTTTTCATAAAGGAAGTCGGCCCTATAGGTGTTATTGGCTACAATTCCGCCTACTTTAGCTGCGGCAAGAAATACATAGTCGGGTTTTTCAGTACTAAAAAATTCTGTTACAGCTTGCTGATCCCTAAGGTCCAGTTCTGCTGATGTCCTGGTAATCAGATTGGAGTACCCTTCTTTAACCAATTTACGGTAAATGGCTGATCCAACCATACCACGGTGTCCTGCAATATAAATTTTAGCGTTCTTTTCCAATGTTGTTGTAATTTTAAGGTTTCTGCAAATATTTCGTAAATATAATTATTATTTATTTGTGCTCAGGATCTGATCTGCAGGATGAATTGAAACCGGGGTAGCTAAAAGAAGATTAAATTGTATTTTTGCATAAAAAAATAATAGTGGGCAAAGATAAGTTAAGGAAATTTTCCGAAATAGATACCTTTCACAATGTTTATCAGATGGAAGAAGGGAAGGATCTGCAAGGCAAATGGGCAGTACAGCATTTTAAAAATAACAATCCGGTAGTACTCGAGCTGGCTTGTGGTAAAGGAGAGTATTCAGTGAATATGGCTAAATTCTTTCCTGAAAAGAATTTCATAGGCATAGATTTAAAAGGTAACCGTATCTGGCGGGGAGCCAGGACGGGAGTGGATGAAAACATCAGCAATCTTGCTTTTTTAAGGATACAGATAGAAGATATTGCTGCTTATTTTGGAAAAGACGAAGTCGATGAAATATGGATTACTTTCCCCGACCCTCAGCCACAGGACAGCAGGGAAAAGAAAAGATTAACTTTTCCCGGATTTCTGGAAAAATACCGAGGCCTGTTAAAACCAGGAGGAAAGATCAACCTGAAAACTGATAATGATGGTTTATATGCCTATACGGTGGAAGTTGTAGAAAAGGAGAACCTGGTCTGCCATAAAAAAACAGATCAGCTTTATCATTCAGAACTTTATGACGACGTATTAAAGATCAAAACCCACTACGAAAGAATTTACCTTAAACAGGATAAAAATATCAATTATATACAATTCTCTCTGGAATAATGGAACAGTCATTTTATGATCAGGTTTATGAAATTGTAAGGCTCATTCCAAAAGGAAGAGTAACTTCATACGTGGCAATTGCAAAAAGTCTGGGTGCGGCAAAATCGTCCAGGATGGTAGGTTATGCAATGAATAATGCGCATGGCTTACATCCGCCTGTACCTGCTCATAGAGTAGTAAACCATAAAGGACTGCTTACCGGAAGGTTTCATTTTTCACCGCCGGAATTGATGCAGCAGCTACTGGAAAATGAAGGCCTGATCATTGAAAATGAACAGGTGAAAAACTTTAAAACATATTTTTGGGATCCTGCAATTGAATTGTAGGGAAGAATTTAAATGATAACATGGGAAGGTTAGTAGAAGAATTTAATGACTATCGGACTAAAATGAACGATAGGATAATGGAAACCGCAAATACCAATATCAAGCGTTTTTTTGCTTTGGATACCACTACTTATGCAGAGGGTGCATTGGATGTGAAAAGTAAAGAAATGATGGGTTTAGTGGCTTCGATGGTATTGCGCTGTGATGATTGTATAAAATATCATTTAGAAAAATGCTTTGATGCCGGTGTAAATAACGCAGAGATCAATGAGGTGTTTATGATCGCAAACCTGGTTGGAGGTTCTATTGTGATCCCGCATTACCGCAGGGCCGTTGAGTACTGGGATGAATTAAGTTTATAATTCCGATGGCCGCTGAACTAAAACGCTGCAGCTGGTGCGGAAACGACCCGTTGTATATCAAGTATCATGACGAAGAATGGGGGAAACCGGTTTATGACGACCATATCCTGTTCGAATTTCTCTTGCTGGAAGGTGCTCAGGCCGGCCTGAGCTGGATTACGATCCTCCGCAGGAGAGAAGGATACAGAAAGGCTTTTGCCAATTTTGATGTACAGCAGGTGGCGGCATTTACAGAGGCAGATTTTGATCGTTTGATGGGCGATCCGGGGATTATCAGAAATAAACTGAAGGTCAATTCTGCCATCACCAACGCAAAACTTTTCATTGGGATACAGGGAGAGTTTGGTTCTTTTTCTGCCTATTTATGGAACTTTATTCCCGGTGGAAAACCTATCCTGAATAAGGTTCGCGATTTAAGCGGATTGCCAGCCAGAACAGAGATCTCCGATGCGATTAGTAAGGATATGAAGAAAAGAGGTTTTAAGTTTTTCGGAACTACGATCTGTTATGCGTTTATGCAGGCTACAGGTATGGTAAATGACCATGTTGAGGGTTGTATCGCCCGCTAGTATGCTAACTTTCCTTGCCAAGTGCCTGAATTACCTGAAAGATCCTTACCTGGTTAGCATTCCTAAAAAAATAACTTCCCCTTTCACTGTCATATTTATGCTTTCTGCTATTTGTATCATTGCAGGCGTATTTGCCGGTGTGTTTGCAGATCTGCTGGTTCACCTGAAACTGGTTCCCGCACCGGGACCATCTATTCTTGATGATAAGGAAGTATCTCCCTTTCATTTTTTCATAGGTGCAGTGCTCATTGCGCCAGTTACGGAAGAGCTAATTTTCAGGGCACAGTTAAAACGTTTTACAGGAGCAATTTTTTTTATCGCTTTTATGTGCGGGGTGCTTTTATGCGCTATCACAAAAAATTACTGGGCTTTCCTGATCAGCCCTGTTATATTTATCCTGCTTTTTATCATTTACCGCTTTACTATTGCAGGCAGCGTAACCCGGAAGTTTACCTTTTGGGTACGGGCTTTTCCGTGGTATTTCCATTTCACATCAATTTGTTTTGCTTTGGTTCATCTAAGTAACTTCCAGAAGGGGATTACCTTACTGCCTTTAGGCATTTTATATACTTTGCCTCAGTTGGCTATTGGCCTGGTACTCGGCTTTACCAGGATGAATTACGGATTAAAATATTCTATAGCCATCCATGCGCTGTATAATCTGTCCTTTGCTATTTTACTGCTTTCGAAATACTAAACCTATATCCCGATTAGGTTTCATACACTTCAGATGTTAACTTTGGACTTGAACTTTGGAGACGTCTTCAGGGTTCTTTATTGATCAATTACAAAAGCTTAAAATGAAGAAACTTTTCCTGCTTGACGGTATGGCGCTAATTTACAGAGCGCATTTTGCATTGAGTAAAAGTCCCAGGTTTACCTCTACAGGTATCAACACTTCCGCAGTAATGGGTTTTGCCAATACACTGATGGAAGTCCTTAAAAAGGAAAAACCAAGTCACATTGCTGTCGTTTTTGATACGGACGCGCCTACAGAAAGACACACAGATTTTGTGGCCTATAAAGCCCATCGTCAGGCTATGCCCGAAGATCTGGTAGCTGCGCTTCCTTATATTTTTAAACTGATAGAGGGTTTTCATATTCCGGTGATCACCAAAGACGGTTTTGAAGCCGATGATATTATTGGAACACTGGCTAAGGAAGCAGAGAAAGCAGGTTTTACCGTTTTCTGTATGACTCCTGATAAAGATTTTGGCCAGCTGGTTTCAGAGAATATATTTATTTACAAGCCTGCCAGAATGGGCAATGACATGGAGATCCTGGGTGTCCCTGAGATCCTGGCGAAATGGGAGATAGAAAACGTAGAGCAGGTGATCGATATCCTTGGTTTATGGGGTGATGCCGTAGATAATATCCCGGGCATCCCTGGTATCGGGGAGAAAACAGCTAAACTGCTGATCAAGCAGTATGGTTCTATGGAGAATATCATTGCCAATTCCCACGAGCTGAAAGGCAAACAACGTGAAAACGTAGAGGCTTTTGCCGAACAGGGCATGGTATCCAAAAAACTGGCGACTATCATTCTGGATGTTCCTGTAGAATTTGACGAGCAGTCATTATTATTAGAAGAACCAAGTCGTGAATTGCTGGAGCCTCTTTTTGCTGAACTGGAGTTCAGGACACTGGGCCGCAGGGTATTTGGTGATGG
The DNA here is from genome assembly GCF_009765875.1 of Pedobacter sp. L105. Taxonomy (GTDB): domain Bacteria; phylum Bacteroidota; class Bacteroidia; order Sphingobacteriales; family Sphingobacteriaceae; genus Pedobacter. The sequence goes on along the minus strand of NZ_LMUP01000004.1, from coordinate 104,380 downwards.
GTTCAATATTGGAGATGCTAAAGCCAGCGGATCGCAGCAAACAGATCTGTTTGGTAATGTAGTTGATGAAACCCAGAGCAAGCCAAAAACTTTCGATCAGCTGCCTAATTTGTTTGAACAGCCTCCGGTAGGACGCACCATTCAGGATACCAAACCGAATTATCAGCTGGTAGATACAGCCGAAAAACGCAAAACCCTGATTGATCTGTTGCTGCAACAGGAGAACATTTCATTTGATACAGAAACTACCGGTACAGACGCCAATATTGCCGAGCTGGTAGGTTTATCTTTCTGTATTGAACCCGGAACAGGATGGTACATTCCAGTTTCTGCCAATCAGGAGGAAGCACAGTTAGTAGTAGATGAATTCAGAACTGTACTGGAAAATGAAGCGATCGCTAAAACAGGTCAGAATATAAAATATGATATCCTTGTACTTAAGTGGTATGGTGTTCATATCAAAGGGAAACTCTTTGATACCATGCTGGCGCATTACCTGATTGATCCCGATACCCGCCATAATATGGATGTGCTTTCGGAAAATTATTTAGGTTATACACCTATTTCGATCACTTCTTTGATTGGGCCGAAAGGGAAAAATCAGGGCACGATGAGAGATGTGCCAATTGAAACGGTAGTTGATTATGCTGCTGAAGATGCCGATGTGACTTTACAGCTGGCCAATGTCTTTAAACCGATCCTGAAAGAACTGAATGCAGAAGAACTGCTCACCAATATTGAAAACCCGCTGGTTTATGTTTTGGCGGATATGGAGAAAGAAGGGGTAAGAATTGATATGGATACGCTGATCAGTTATTCTGCTGAACTGGAGATCGATATCCGCAGATTTGAGCAGAGTGTTTACGATAAAGCAGGTGTAGTGTTTAACCTGGCTTCGCCAAAACAATTGGGGGAGGTACTTTTTGATAAGCTAAAGCTCGATCCCAAAGCGAAGAAAACCAAAACGGGGCAGTATCAAACAGGTGAGGATGTTTTATCGGCCCTTGCCTATAAAAGTGATATTGTAAAAGATATCCTGGATTTCCGTCAGCTGCAGAAGTTAAAATCTACCTATGTCGATGCGCTTCCGCAATTGGTGAATCCTAAAACAGGCAGGGTACATACCAGTTATAACCAGGCCGTAGCGGCTACAGGAAGGTTAAGTTCTAATAACCCAAACCTTCAAAATATTCCTATCCGCACTGAAAGGGGCAGGGAGGTGCGTAAAGCATTTATTCCAAGGGATGAAAATCACGTGTTGCTTTCTGCGGATTATTCACAGATAGAACTGAGGATTATCGCTGATATCAGTAAGGAAGAAAATATGCTGTTTGCCTTTAACAATGGAATTGATATCCATACTGCTACAGCAGCGAAAGTTTATGGGATTACGATTGAAGAGGTAGATTCTACCCAGCGCCGTAATGCGAAAGCCGTAAACTTTGGTATTATCTATGGCCAGTCGGCATTTGGACTATCACAGAATTTAGGTATTCCACGTAAGGAAGCTGCCGAAATGATAGAGCAATATTTTGCGCAGTACCCCGGAATTAAACAATACATGTCTGATACAATGAATTTTGCGCGCGAACACGGATTTGTGGAAACGATCATGGGTAGAAGAAGGTATTTAAGGGATATCAATTCGGCTAATCAAACCGTAAGAGGTTTTGCAGAACGAAATGCGATTAATGCCCCTATACAAGGCTCTGCTGCGGATATGATCAAGATAGCGATGATCAACATCCATAAAGATATACAAGATCAGGGGCTGCAATCAAAAATGACCATGCAGGTACATGATGAGTTGGTGTTTGATGTCTTAAAAACAGAAGTAGAAGCGATGAAAAAGATCATCACTCACCGAATGAAAACAGCTATCAAAACAATTGTTCCGATTGAAATAGAGATTGGAGAGGGGAATACCTGGCTGGCTGCGCACTAAAGATTATCTCTATTAAAAAAAAACATATATGCTCTATTCCGGCTGCATAATGCTGCGCTGCGCTTGCAAGACGCTAGGCCGTCATACAGCACACATGTTTTTTTTAAATAGATTTTTCGTGGGGATTTATCATGAAGTACAAACCTCGGGAAAGATCAAACGGCTCTAACCTGGGAAATTATCAATGGTTCCGTCTATGTGAGATATCAAGCCATTCTGCATACAAAAGAAACGTACTCTGTTTTGGTACCAGTACTCGTCAATGAGTTCCAGTGGGGGATTTGTCAAGCTACCCTGTAATTGGATGATTTAAAAAAGAAACCTACTTTATTTTGGTATCAGTACTTGTCAATGAGTTCCAGTAGAGAGCTTGTCAGGCCACTCTGCAATTGATGATTTAAAAAAGAAACGTAATTATTTTGGTACCAGTAATTGTCAAAGGGCTCCGGTAGGGGACTTGTCAGGCCGCCCTGCAATTGATGATTTAAAAAAGAAACGTAATTATTTTAGTGCCAGTAATTGTCAAAGGGTTCCGGTAGGGGATTTGTCAAGCCACTCTGCAATTGATTTAAAAAAGATATACTCTGTTTTAGTACCGGTACTTGTCAAAGGGCTCCAGTAAAGAATTTGTCAAGCCACCCTGCAATTGGATGATCTTTAAAAAAAAGGGATGTGCTCTATTCCGGCCTAGCGTCATGCAAGCGTAGCGCAGCATTATGCAGCCGGAATAGAGCACATCCCTTTTTTCAGCGAAGCCAGGAGATCTTACAACTCTATTGTCTCACCAATCGCTGGTAATAACAAAGTTTTCTTTTCTCTTTCAAATTTAGCTTTTGCTTCTTCCATATCAATTTCAATAGTGGGAAAAGTATTGTAATGAACGCCCAACACTTTATCACAGTTGATATATTTAGTCGCGATGATCGCATCATCTACATCCATGGTGTAGTGACCGCCAATTGGTAAAATAGCATAATCTAGTTTATACAATTCAGCAAGGATCTTCATGTCATAATTCAATGAAGTATCACCAGCAAAGTAGATCACTTTTCCTTCCAGTTCCAATACAAAACCGGCAGGATTACCACCATAACTTCCATCGGGCATTGAGCTGGAGTGGGTAGCCCAAACCATGCGTAGTTTTCCGAAATCGAACTTACCTACACCATAATTCATGGCATTGATATTAGTAAGGCCTTGTTTTTGTGCCCAGCCTGCAACTTCAGGAGTAGCAATAATCAGCGCTCCTGTTTGTTTACCCATAGATACCAAATCAGCAACATGGTCACCATGTCCGTGACTTACCAGGATATAATCTGCTTCAATAGCACTTGCATCAACAGCAGAAGCATGAGGATTAGAAGTAATAAAAGGATCAAAAAGGAATTTTTTTCCGTCTGCTTCTAAAAGAATGCACGACTGTCCGTAAAAAGTATATTTCATCGTTGAAAATTGTTTTGTATGATTGATTAGTTGCCAAACATTCCGCCTAATCCACCCAACATATCCTGTGTGGCCGACTGCATTTCTGCTGCGCTAACGTTTTCTGCCTGTTGTAGGACCTTATTGATTGCTGTTAAGAGTAATTCTTCCAGTTCTTCTTTATCCGCTCCTTTAAAGAAATCTTCGTTGATCTCTATTGCGGTTATCGTTTTATTGGCCGTAGACGTGATTTTTATCGCACCGCCTTCAACTTCTGCAAACACAGAAACTGTATCTAAACGTTTTTTTATTTCTTCGGCTTTTTGCTGAGCAGCCATTAATTTATCGAACATATGATCTTTGTTTATAGTTAGAACGAAATTAAGACAAATTTCGCTTAAAAGGTATTAAGCTTTTTTTCTCGGTTTCGCCCTTTCGTACTGTTCTGGCCATTTGATCTCATCATTTAGCTCATCGGCAGCATGTAAAGGGAAATAAGGATCACGTAACAATTCCCTCGCAAGAATGATCAGGTCGGCTTTTCCATCCTGAAGAATTTCTTCAGCCTGTTTAGCCTCGGTAATTAAACCTACGGCACCGGTTAATACGCCTGTTTCTTTTTTAATGGATGCAGAGAAAGGTACCTGGTATGCTGGTGAAAGAGGTATTTGCTGATAACTGACATTCCCTCCTGAAGAACAATCAATTAGATCTACCCCTTTATCTTTAAGAATTACCGATAATTTAACAGACTCTTCAGGTGACCATCCGCCTTCTGCCCAGTCTGTCGCCGATATACGGACAAACAATGGGTTTTCTGCAGGCCATACCTGTTGAACAGCAGCTATAGTTTCCAGTAAGAAGCGGATCCTGTTTTCAAAACTACCGCCATATTCGTCTGTACGCTGATTGCTTAAGGGAGAAAGGAACTGATGGAAAAGGTAACCATGTGCAGCATGCAGTTCAATTACCTGGTAGCCGGCTTCAATTGTTCTTTTTGTAGCCGCAATGAAATCTGACTTTATTTTTTCGATCCCTTCAGCAGTTAAAGCCAAAGGAGCTTCATTACCTTCTGTATGAGGAATAGCACTGGGTGCTACGGTTTTCCATCCGCCATCTTTTTCGGTGATTTGTTTGCTGTCTCTCCATGGCACATCAAAACTTGCTTTTCTGCCGGCGTGTGCCAGCTGAATACCAGGGATGGAACCATTTTGAAGAATAAATTCGTTGATGCGTTTCAGGAAAGGAATATGCTCGTCAGACCAGATGCCAAGGTCGCCCGGAGAAATCCTGCCTTCAGGTGAAACTGAAGTAGCCTCCTGAATGGTCAGTGCTGCGCCGCCAACAGCCCTGCTACCTAAGTTAACCAGGTGCCAGTCATTAGCAAAGCCGTCTTTAGCTGAGTATTGACACATAGGTGAAACTACGATCCTGTTTTTTAAGGTAACGTTTTTTATAGTAAGTGGAGAAAATAATATAGACATGCTGATATGTTTTGTATACAAATTAAGCGATAGTGAGATGAATTTGTTTTAATCTATAGACATCGATATATTATATGACAGAAATTAGATAATAACTACTTCATCAGGGCCGAATTAAAATCAATAAAGAGATGATACAGGTCTTTAAACTTTGTCAGCGGGAGCGTAGCCTCTACATCGTAAATATCATGATAAGCCCTTATTCCTCCTTCGGTATAAATAAAAAATGCCGGTACACCTTTTTCTGTAAAATAATAATGATCACTGTTTGCCGCTTTGCCGCGGGAGTTAATTTTAGGCAGGTACTGATGCTGATCGTTCAGTTTTTTCAGCAAGTTAAACTCTTTCTTGTGTAAAGTAGCATTAACCACTGTGATCCCTTTTTCTCCTGTCCCCACCATATCTACATTGATCAGAAATCTGATTCTATCCAGGGGAATAAGGGGATGCCGGATAAACTCAGCAGATCCAAGTAGTCCTGCTTCTTCTCCTGCAAAGCAGATAAAGCCAATACTGTAGGGCTGCGGATGTGAAGCATAGTATTTTGCCAGGGTAAGTAGCAGCGTAATTCCGCTGGCATTATCGTTGGCTCCAGGGAAATAGGTTTTTGCGCCCATGCCGCCCAGGTGGTCATAATGTCCGGTTATCAGTAGCATGGAATCAGGATGTTTCGTTCCCTTCACTATACCGCATATATTGCTGGTCTTAAATTCAGGAACAAATACATTTTCAATATTCACGTCTACAGTTTGCGGCTTTTCTGAGAGTGATTTTTTATTGATCTGTAAAAGGGTATAGTCTTCTGCTTTCTGTGCGACCGACCAGGTTAGTTTGTTCTGCATCGTTATGATCAGCCGCTTTGCTTTGGAAATATAAGTAACGCTGTCTGTTTGTACTTCCTGTACACCTTTGTTCTTCTGCCCGGAACTGGCTGGCTCTACAATAAAATCCTTTCCCGGAATTAGCTTTTTGCCATTTACCGCTACCTCCATTTTTCCGGGGAAAGTATTTGCAGGGTAAGAGAAATTTTGCCTGAAACTGTTGCCTTTCATTGGTTGAAGGCCTATTTCTTTAAATTGGGTACTGAGATAATCTGCGGCCTTCGCCATGCCGTTTTTGGTATAACCTCTTCCCCAAAGCTTTCTCGAAGTGAGCCGATGGAGCGTTTTTTTTGCCGCGGGAAGATCTTGCGCAATGGCAGCAGAGGTAAACATAACTAAAAACAGGGTCATTAATCTTCTCATGGGAGGCAAATAGAATGCACGTAAACTTAACAAATAATAAAATGCTGTAACAGCTATTGGCTTAACATCCGTTCATTATAACAGCGAAATATAACACAGATTTAACATAAACGGACTGTCGTTTTTTTAATTATGCCTATTTTTGATTGATCATAGAAACGTGGCATGGGAGTTGATTCAATGTAAAAAAATAAAAAACGTATTGCACAACTCAATATTTATTTAAACCTTTACACCTTCAGTAATTTAAAGCGGGATCTTATACATAAAATGACACAGCAAGGCACAAATAAACTTTCTATTGTAACAGCAAAAAATATTGCTGCAAGGAGTTTGTATATTGAGCGTTTGCAGCCTGTTATTTATGTAACCACAAGCCGGCAAAATTATACACCCCGCATTTGAGTTAAATCTATACTCAATCATAGAGGTAGTGTCCTCTTTCAAAAACCAATTAATTAGAATATTTATTTTTTTTCGTTAACCATTAATGAATATAAACGATTTTATAGTGCAGGTTGCACTTCCTGAACATCGTGTTTTTGCAGAAGAGATCTGTGAAGAAATGGCAGAATCTGCTAAAGCACGAGGTACTGGTATCGCTAAACGCTCTCCGGAGTATGTTGCAGGCAAGATGTCTGAAGGGAAATCCGTTATTGCTTTTCATCAGGATGGCTCATGGGCCGGTTTCTGTTATATTGAAACATGGAGCCATGGTCAGTTTGTGGCCAATTCCGGATTGGTAGTGAGCCCTAAATACAGAAAAGTAGGACTGGCACATACGATCAAACAAAAGATATTTGAATTATCACGTCAAAAATATCCCAAAGCTAAAATATTTGGTTTAACTACAGGTCTTGCGGTAATGAAAATTAACTCCGACCTGGGTTACGAGCCAGTGACTTATTCTGAGTTAACACAGGATGAAGAGTTCTGGAAAGGCTGTCAAAGCTGTGTGAATTTCGAGATTCTGAAAAGTAAAGACCGCAAGAACTGTATGTGTACAGCGATGCTTTATGATCCCGCTACTCAAAAACATGATGTAGCAAAGAAGTTTGCTGAAGAGTTACAGAAAAAACCGAAATTATATGAAAGGTTTATGCGGATTAAACAAAGGCTGGTGCTTAAACCGAAGGCAGATGAAAAAGGCGGATTAAAATCAATCCTGTATTTATCATCCCTGTTTTTCAAATAATCTTCTCTGATGGTAATTCAATGCTTATGCATAAATTTGAAAGACCATAAGTTACAGATCGTCGTTTAACATATAACTTATATTTTATTATAGTACTTATGTAGCTTTGTCATTCCTGTTCTCCAAAAGAAAAGGTTTGGAACAGGCAGGCTGGATAACTTTAAGAACAAAATATTCAAATGGAACCTGTGTAAACAAGCTTCATGACAATTAAATAAAAATAATAACTCAATGAAACCTGCGCATGCAAGCTTCATTAGCATAAAATAATAAAGACTCAATGAAAAAAAAGGTAGTTTTAGCTTTTAGCGGAGGTTTAGATACTTCATTTTGCTGTATTCATCTTGCACAGGACCGCGGTTTAGAGGTTCATTCAGTGATTGTTAATACAGGTGGTTTTTCGGAAGAAGAATTAAAAGAAATTGAAAAAAGAGCATATGCTTTAGGCGTAGCTTCTCATGCTGTAGTAGATGAAACTGCAAATTATTATGCAGGCTGTATCAAATATTTGGTATTTGGTAACGTTTTGAAAAATGCTACTTATCCGCTTTCTGTAAGTGCAGAACGTGTATTCCAAGCCACAGCTATTGGCAATTATGTTAAAAAGATTGGTGCTGAATATGTTGCCCATGGTAGTACAGGTGCGGGAAATGACCAGGTGAGATTTGATATGATCTTCAATATCATCATTCCTAACGTTGAAATTATTACCCCGATCAGGGATTTGAAATTATCGCGCGAAGCGGAAATAGAATATTTAAACAACCATGGTGTTGAATATAGTGCCGCTAAAGCCAGATATTCAATCAATAAAGGTTTATGGGGAACTTCTGTAGGAGGAAAAGAAACCCTTACTTCAAATGAAACCCTTCCTGAAGAGGCCTGGCCTACACAGGTTTCTGAAACAGAGAGCCGTAAAATTGAACTTACTTTTGAAAAAGGTGAGCTGACAGGAATTGACGGAGAAAAATTAGTACCGGTAAAAGCGATACAAAAGCTGCAGGCTATAGCCCAGGCTTATGGAATTGGACGTGATATTCACGTAGGTGATACAATTATTGGAATTAAAGGACGTGTTGGTTTTGAGGCTGCGGCACCAATAGTGATCATTAAAGCACACCACACGCTCGAAAAACATACTTTGACAAAATGGCAGCTGTCATGGAAAGAGCAACTGGCTTCTTTCTACGGAAACTGGCTTCATGAAGGACAGTTCCATGATCCGATTATGCGTAACATCGAAGCTTTCCTTACAGATACACAAAAAGTGGTGAGCGGTAAAGTCTTTGTAGAGTTGCTTCCTTACCGTTTCCATATCATCGGTATTGAGTCTAACCACGACCTGATGAGTAATAAATTTGGTAGCTACGGGGAAATGAACAATGCCTGGAGCGGAGAAGATGTAAAAGGGTTCTCAAAAATATTTGGTAACCAAGTAATGATCTGGCATAAAGTGAACGGTGAGGAAACCGATAAAACCACAGGTAACGATGAAAATTAAGGCAGGTATAGTTGGCGGTGCCGGATATACCGGAGGAGAAATGCTGCGTCTGCTGATCAATCACCCTGAGGTAGAAATTGTATTTGTCCATAGTAACAGTAATGGTGGTAATCTGATCTCGGATGTACATACCGATCTGCTTGGAGATACTGATCTTCGTTTTACAGAAGAACTTTCTCCCGCAATTGATGTGCTTTTTTTATGCGTTGGACATGGCGATGCAAAGAAATTTCTTGATGCCAACCCTATTGCTGCAGGAATAAAAATTATTGACCTGAGCCAGGATTTCAGGTTAACTGAAGCTGCTGGAAACAAATGGGTATACGGATTGCCTGAATTAAACAGGGAGCGTATTAAAAAGGCAGATTTTATTGCTAACCCAGGTTGTTTTGCCACTGCCATTCAGTTAGCGCTATTGCCATTGGCTGCAAAAGGACAGTTAAAAGGCGAAGTACACATTAACGGGACTACCGGCTCAAGTGCAGCAGGACAGGGCTTAGCTGCTACTTCTCATTTTAGCTGGCGTAACAATAACCTTTCAGTTTATAAGGCTTTTGAACATCAGCATTTACATGAAATCGGACAAAGTCTGGTTCAGCTGGATGCTGATTTTGATGGCACCTTGAATTTTATCCCGCAGCGCGGAGATTTTACGAGGGGAATTTTCACTGCCGTATATCTCGACAGTGAATTAACCGCAGAAGAGGCACAGGCAGTTTACGAAGATTATTATGGCGGACATCCTTTTACTAAAGTTAGCGCTAAAAATATTGATCTGAAACAGGTTGTGAATACCAATAAGGCAATTGTACATATTGAAAAACATGGAGGAAAACTCTTAATCCTGAGCATGATAGATAATTTGCTGAAAGGTGCAAGCGGACAGGCGGTACAAAATATGAATTTGATGTTTGGATTAGATGAACGGCAGGGATTGCGATTGAAGGCTAGTGCTTTTTAATTGACTGCCATTTACTAAATCTATTTATTCTTATTGATAACCACCCGGCACATCCGGGTAAAAGCTAAAAAAATGAACTTATTTGATGTATACCCTTTAAACGATATTGAAATTGTAAAAGCCCTGGGCAGTACTGTCTGGGCTGCTGATGGTCAGGAATACCTTGACCTGTATGGTGGCCATGCTGTAATTTCTATCGGCCATACCCATCCGCATTATGTAAAACGCTTAACAGACCAGCTGAACAAAGTTGGGTTTTATTCCAATTCTATTAAAATACCATTACAGGTAGAGCTGGCAGAAAAATTGGGAAAAGTTTCAGGAAAAACAGGTTATCAGCTATTCCTGTGTAACTCTGGTGCAGAAGCCAATGAAAATGCCTTAAAGCTGGCCTCTTTTCATAACGGCAGAAAAACAGTTATTGCTTTTCATGGTGCCTTTCATGGAAGGACCTCATTGGCGGTCTCCTGCACAGATAACCCTAAGATCATTGCTCCTGTAAATGAAACCGATAATGTAGTATTCCTTCCTTTTAATGATGATGATGCCCTTAAAAATGCATTTGCTGAGTTTGGCAACGAGGTGAGTTCTGTTATTATAGAAGGTATTCAGGGTGTTGGCGGTATCAGGGAGGCTTCTGTAAGTTTCCTTCAATTGATCCGTAGCCTGTGCGATGAGTACAATGCGGTTTATATTGCCGATAGTGTACAATGCGGTTATGGCAGAACGGGACATTTTTATTCTCATGATTACGCTGGCGTAGATGCTGATATCTATACCATGGCTAAAGGAATGGGTAATGGTTTCCCTGTCGCAGGGATCTCTATTGCACCGAAATTCAAACCATGGTTTGGTATGCTGGGAACTACTTTTGGTGGTAACCATCTGGCCTGTGCTGCGGCTTTAGCTGTATTGGAAGTGATAGAGCAGGATAACCTGATGAAAAACGCTGAAGAGGTAGGTAATTATCTGATCGCAGCATTGAAAGAGATAGACGGGGTTAAAGAGGTGAGAGGACGTGGGCTGATGATCGGAATTGATCTTCGTGAAGAACTGTCATCTGTAAAAAAGAACTTATTATTTAAACAACATATCTTTACAGGAGAGGCAAAGCCTAACGTCATCAGGTTACTTCCTGCGCTAAACCTGAATAAAGAACAAGCCGACCATTTTTTAGAAAACTTTAAAATTGCTTTAAAAGGATGAACCAATTCACCTCAGTAAAAGATGTTGCAGACATCGACCAGCTGGTAAAAGATGCCCTCGCACTAAAAGAAAGCCCTTATGGGCATCAGCATTTAGGAAAAAACAAGACCCTTGGACTTGTATTCCTGAATCCAAGTTTGCGTACCCGTTTAAGTACGCAAAAGGGCGCTATTAACTTAGGAATGAGCGTGATGGTCATGAATATGGATAAAGAGGGCTGGGCGCTGGAAACTGAAGATGGAGTGGTAATGAATGGAACTACTGTAGAACATATCCGTGAGGCAGCAGCCGTAATGGGACAGTATTGTGATATTCTGGGCTTGCGCTCTTTTCCAAAACTCACTAACAGGGACGAAGATTATAACGAAGACTTTTTTAATAAATTTATTAAATACTGTGGCGTACCGGTAGTAAGTCTGGAAAGCGCTACGCGCCATCCGCTGCAAAGCCTGGCCGACCTGGTTACGATCAGGGAAACCTGGAAAGGTGAAACCAAACCTAAAGTTGTACTGGCCTGGGCACCACATGTAAAAGCATTGCCGCAGGCAGTGCCCAATTCTTTTTCAGAGTGGATGTGTAAGGCACAGAAAGAAGGAATGCTTGATTTTACTGTTGTACAGCCAGAAGGTTATGAACTTTCTGAAGATTTTACACCAGGTGCCAATATCATGTACAATCTGGAAGAAGCATTACAGGGAGCAGATTATATCTACGTTAAAAACTGGTCGAGCTTTAAGGAGTATGGTAAAGTACTTACCTATCCTGAAGGCTGGATGATGAATAATGAAAAATTAAAAGGAACAAACAATGCGAAAGTTATGCATTGCCTTCCTGTTAGAAGAGATCTGGAATTGTCGTCAGAAATTCTTGACGGACCCAACTCACTGGTGATCCATGAAGCAGGAAACCGCTTATGGGCAGCTCAGGCAGTTTTGAAAGATCTCTTACAAAACCTATCTTAGGCAGATATGCTCCGTAGTTTGGTCTGCGGAGCATATAGCTTTCGTTTCTACAGATAAAAAACCTGAAAGGGTTTCCTTGTCCACAATTTCTAAAAAAAAGATAATGAAACAGCTAACTATTATAAAGATAGGTGGAAATGTAATTGATAATTCTGAGAAACTGCATCAGTTTTTGCTGGATTTCACTGCATTGCCCGGAGATAAAATTTTGGTACATGGGGGTGGTAAAATTGCTACTGAATTAGGTGTATCTTTAGGAATTGAGCCTAAAATGGTAGATGGCAGGCGGATTACGGATATTGAAACCCTTCGGATTGTAACGATGGTATATGCCGGGCTGATCAATAAGAATATGGTAGCGCAGCTACAGGCTAAAGGTTGTAATGCGATAGGCCTGAGCGGTGCTGATGGAAATGTGATCAAGGCGGTTAAACGCCCGGTTGGGAAAATAGATTACGGTTTTGTAGGTGACCTGGACGAATCTTCCGTATCGGTGAGCACCTTAGATAGTTTGTTGAAAAGCAAGCTGGTTCCTGTATTGTGTGCCATTACGCACGACGGGGATACCCAGCTGTTAAATACCAATGCAGATACGATTGCATCGGCAGTAGCCGTAGCCCTGTCCGGCACCTATGAAACAAGGCTGGTATATTGTTTTGAAAAGAAAGGTGTACTGCGTGATGTAGAGGACGACCTTTCTGTAGTGACAGAAATTAAAAGCACTGAATTTGAAAGCCTGAAAGAGCAGGGAGTAGTTTCGGGAGGAATGATCCCCAAGTTGCATAATGCTTTTGAGGCGATCAGACAGGGTGTAAAAGAAGTTTATATAGGTAAAGCCGATGAACTGGCACAAATTGACAGTCACGGTTTTGGTACCAGGTTAATCAATTAGATATGGGACAGTTTACAGGAAAAATAGCAATACTGGGAAGCGGAAATATTGGACTTTCACTAGCCAAAGGATTGGTTAAAGCCAATTATGTACAGGCTGGTCAGATCAGTTTAACAAGAAGAAACGTTAGCAAACTGGCACCTTATGCTGAATTAGGTTATCACGTAAGCGCAGACAATGCGGCTGTAGTAGCGGCTGCGGAGGTGATTGTGCTGGCTGTGCTCCCTCAGCAGCTTAACCTGCTGATGGAAGAAATTGCATCGGTTATAGATATTAAAAAACATGTGGTGATCTCCGTAGCTTCGGGAGTAAGCTGTGCAGATATTCGCAATAAGCTGAAAGAGGGGCTGGAAGTGATCCGTGCGATGCCGAATACGGCTATTGCTATTGGTCAGTCTATGACCTGCGTAGCTACAGACAATGCTTCTCCGGAACATACTGAAGAGGTATCAAAGATGTTTGAAACAGTAGGTGCTGTGGTAAAGATCAATGAAGACCTGATGACTGCTGCAACGGCATTATGTGCCTGCGGGATCGCCTTCTTTTTACGGGCTATCCGTGCAGCTTCGCAGGGTGGGGTAGAAATAGGGTTCCACGCTGATGAAGCTTTGAAAATGGCCGTTCAAACAGCAAAGGGAGCAGCAGACTTGTTATTGCAGATGAAATCGCACCCGGAACAGGAGATCGATAAAGTGACTTCTCCAAAAGGATGTACCATTGCCGGATTAAATGAGATGGAACACAATGGGTTCAGCTCATCCCTCATTAAAGGCATTAAGCTTTCGGCAATTAAAGCCGGGGCATTATATACAAAAGAATAATTATGATAGAAACACTGCAAAAGGATAGTTTAGAATTGTTAAAGAATTTGATCAGCATTCAGTCTTTCAGTAAAGAAGAAGATGGTACAGCTGATCTGATCGCACAATTTTTGCAGGAACGACAAATTAAAATATACCGCAAGCTCAATAACATCTGGGCTTACAATAAACATTTTGACGCTGCTAAACCTACCCTGCTTTTAAATTCGCATCATGATACCGTGAAGCCAAATTCTGGTTATACCAGAGATCCTTATGAACCGGCAATTGAAAATGGCAGGTTATACGGTTTGGGTAGTAATGATGCGGGCGGCTGCCTGGTTTCCTTAATCGCTACATTCCTTTATTTTTATGAGCAGGAAGATCTATCTTACAATATTTGTCTGGCTACCACCGCAGAGGAGGAAATCTCAGGAAATAACGGATTGGAATGTGTACTCCCTGATCTCGGAGAGCTTGAGTTTGCGATTGTAGGGGAACCAACAGAAATGAATTTGGCCATCGCTGAGCGGGGCTTGCTGGTACTGGATTGTACCGTTACCGGTAAAGCAGGACATGCAGCGAGAGAAGAGGGAGATAATGCGATCTATAAAGCGCTGAAAGATATTGACTGGTTCAGGAACTACAGGTTTTCAAAAGTATCTGAAGTTTTTGGCCCGTTAAAAATGACGGTCACCATCATTAATGCAGGTTCTCAGCATAATGTGGTACCCGCTACCTGTACTTTTACTGTTGATGTACGCGTTACGGATGCTTATACCAATGAAGAGGTACTGAAAATCATCAGAACTAACGTAGATTGTGACGTAAAGCCTCGTTCTATCCGGTTAAAACCGTCCTCTATTGATAAAGGTCATCCTTTAGTGCAGTCGGGCATTACCCTGGGAAGAACCACTTATGGATCACCTACTACTTCAGATCAGGCATTGCTGAGTATTCCTTCAGTTAAAGTAGGCCCGGGCGATTCTGCGCGGTCGCACATGGCTGATGAATATGTATTTGTTGATGAGATAGCCGAGGGAATTGAATTATACATCAGCATGCTTAAACCTGTGATTAACGGGAAGTAAATATGCCCAACCGGGTAATTATTGTATTTTTGCCCGGACCGGTTCCCGTTTAGGAATATGATAACAATAGAATTTATACAAAGATGAAGATCTGGCAAAAGAATATAGAAGTAAACAAAGATATTGAGAGTTTTACAGTTGGTAAAGACAGGGAACTGGATTTACAAATGGCTGCTTTTGATGTTTTAGGTTCTCTGGCACACGTAGAAATGCTGGAAAGCATTGGCTTGCTGACGGCGCCGGAGCTTGCTGAAATACAAACAGCACTTAAAAAAATATATGCTGAAATAGAAGCCGGTGAATTTAAAATCGAAGATACGGTTGAAGATGTGCATTCACAGGTAGAATGGCTGCTTACCCAAAGAATAGGAGAAGCAGGTAAGAAAATTCACAGCGGACGTTCCCGTAACGACCAGGTTCTGGTAGACCTGAAACTATTCTTCAGAGATAGAATTGAAGAGATGGTAGGCAATTCTGTCACGCTGTTTCAGCAGCTGATTACCTTAAGTGAAACACATAAAGATAAATTACTGCCGGGTTATACCCACTTACAGATTGCAATGCCTTCTTCCTTCGGGTTATGGTTTGGTGCTTACGCAGAAAGCCTGGTAGATGATATGGAGATGATGCTGGCTGCCTGGAAGATCTGTAATAAGAATCCATTGGGTTCTGCTGCGGGTTATGGTTCTTCATTCCCCCTGAACAGAACAATGACTACCCAACTTCTTGGTTTTGACAACCTGAATTATAATGTTGTTTATGCCCAGATGGGTAGGGGTAAAACGGAACGTATACTGGCACAGGCCATGTCCTCTATCGCAGCTACGCTGGGTAAGATGGCAATGGATGTTTGTTTGTTCATCAATCAGAACTTTGGATTTATCAAGTTCCCGGATGAGCTGACTACGGGGTCCAGCATTATGCCGCATAAAAAGAACCCGGATGTGTTTGAACTGATCCGTTCACGCTGTAATAAAATTCAGGCCTTGCCTAATGAAATTGCCATGATGACCATTAACCTGCCTTCAGGCTATCACCGCGACCTGCAGTTATTAAAGGAAAACCTTTTTCCTTCTATAGTTTCGCTGAACGAGTGCCTGGAAATGACAGCTTATATGTTACAGTACATTGATATTAAAAATGATATCCTGGCAGATAAAAAATACGCCTACCTGTTTAGTGTAGAGGTAGTAAATGACCTTGCTTTAAAAGGTGTTCCTTTTAGGGAAGCTTACCAGATTGTTGGCGAAACCATTGAAAATGGCACCTTTGAACCGGGAGAAACCGTAAATCATACACACGAAGGCAGTATCGGCAATTTATGCAATCCTGAAATTTCAGCCATGATGGAAACCATCCTGGAACAGTTTAACTTTGAAAAAACCAAATCAGCAATTCAACAGTTGCTGGCTTAATTCTAACCACTAATAAAAAATAAAATGAACGTATCGGTATTAGCAAATTCACTTATTGGCTCAGAAATCATCAAGATTGCACATGAGGTTAATGAATTGAAAAGCAAAGGTGCTAACATTGCAAATCTTACCATAGGTGATTTCGACCCGTCGATTTTCCCTATACCCTCAGAACTTAAAGAGGAGATTATCAGTGCTTACCATCACAATCACACCAATTATCCTCCTGCTGACGGAATTCTGGCTTTACGTGAAACGATCACAGGTGTATTAAAGGACAGGTATAATCTTGACTTTAACAGCAATGAAATTTTGGTTTCAGGTGGCTCACGTCCCTTGATCTATGCCACTTACCTGGCATTGGTAGATCCGGGAGATAAAGTGGTTTACCCTGTACCATCATGGAACAATAACCATTATTGCCATCTTTCTTCTGCTGAAGGCATAGCTGTAGAAACCAGTGAAGAAACCAATTTTATGCCTACGGCTGAATTGTTAAGGCCGCATATCAAAGGTGCTACTTTACTGGCGCTTTGTTCTCCGCTTAACCCTACAGGTACAATGTTCACCAAAGAGCAGCTGGAAGATATCTGCGATATGGTAATTGAGGAAAATAATTCAAGAGCCGAAGGCGAGAAACCATTGTACATTATGTATGATCAGATCTATTCGCTGCTTACTTTTGGTAAAGAACATATTAATCCGGTTAGCTTACGTCCTGAATTAAAAGATTATACCATCTATATCGATGGGATCTCTAAATGTCTGGCTGCAACGGGAGTTCGCGTAGGCTGGGGATTCGGACCGGAAGTAGTGATCAGTAAAATGAAAGCGCTGCTTACACACATTGGCGCCTGGGCACCTAAAGCTGAGCAAGTTGCGGTAGCTAAATTTTTCTCTGATGCGACATTGGTTGATCAGTTTTTAGGAACATTCAAGAAACAAATTCAGGATAGCCTGGATGCACTGTACAATGGTTTCCAGGAGTTAAAAGCTGATGGGTTTGCTGTAGATGCAATTGTGCCTATGGGAGCGATTTATCTGACGCTTAAAATCGATTATATCGGTAAAACTACCCCATCAGGTGAGGTTTTAAAAGATAGCATTGATGTTAATTCTTACCTGGTTAAAGAAGCACTGGCAGCATTTGTGCCATTCTCCTGCTTTGGTACTGACGAAACTAAGAGCTGGTTCCGTGCATCGGTTGGCGGCTGTTCTTTAGAAGATATAACAGCAATGATTCCAAGAATTAAATCGGCATTGAGCAAGTTGAAATAAACTCATTCATTAAACATGAAAAAGGCTTCCGGGATATCCTGGAAGCCTTTTGTTTTTTCATCTCTATTTAAATTCTGATGTTTTGTGAAATTCGATATCCGGGTAATCCCTTTTGGTCATGTTGATCATGAAATCATTGTCTGCAAGAAACACAGGGTTGCCATCTTTATCCTGGCCGATATGCATTTGTTTACGTTTTACAAATTCTTCCAGTTTCTTTTTATCGGTTGAGGTTACCCAGTTAGATCTGGTATAACTTAACATGCGGAAATGTGCTTTAGCGCCATATTCATGCTCTAACCTGAATGCGATAACCTCAAATTGAAGTTCACCTACAGCACCAATAATTTTCCTGTTTCCAGGCTGCTGGGTAAACAGCTGAGCAACGCCTTCTTCAGTAAGCTGTTGTATGCCTTTTTCAAGCTGTTTGGTGCGCAGAGGGTCTCTGTTCTCAACTTCCTTGAATATTTCGGGAGAGAAGCTCGGAATGCCCTTAAATTGCAGCTGTTCTCCTTCTGTTAATGTATCTCCAATTTTAAAGTTCCCGCTGTCATATAATCCAACCACGTCACCAGGCCAGGCTTCTTCCACAATGCTTTTCTCATTGGCCATGAAGTCCATAGGATTGGAAAATTTAAGTTTCTTGTCCTGACGCGTATGGTAGTAAAATTTGTTTCTTTCAAACTTACCGGAGCAAACCCTTAAAAAGGCAATACGGTCACGGTGTTTAGGATCAAGGTTGGCGTGGATCTTAAAAACAAATCCTGAGAAGTTTTTCTCCTCTACCAATACTTCCCTTTGTTCGGCTTCCCTGCTTTTAGGGCTTGGTGCGATGTTAATAAAGGTGTCAAGTAATTCTTTAATCCCAAAGTTATTGATGGCGCTACCAAAAAATACAGGGGCAAGGAGCCCTTCTGTATACATATTCTGATCCAGTTTGCCATAAACACCTTCTACCAGTTCAAGATCGCTTTTTAAACCTTCCAGTTCGGCTGGTTTTAAAAAGTTGTTCAGGTTCTGAT
The DNA here is from genome assembly GCF_009765875.1 of Pedobacter sp. L105. GTDB lineage: Bacteria > Bacteroidota > Bacteroidia > Sphingobacteriales > Sphingobacteriaceae > Pedobacter. Next base: position 85,962 of record NZ_LMUP01000004.1, on the reverse strand, counting down.
CATTCAGGTCGCTCACTTCAATAACCGGATCGGCAATTTTTGTTTTATCCGGTTCAAAGAGGTTAAGGTGTTTATTGTATATGCTATATACCCCTTTAAATGTATGTCCCTGTCCGATTGGCCATGATAGCGGGCATAAGCTGATATTCAGTTTGTTCTCAATTTCATCCAGCAGGTCAAACGCATCTTTACCCTCGCGGTCCATCTTATTAACAAAGATAATCACCGGTGTATTACGCATCCGGCATACTGCCATCAGTTTTTCGGTTTGCTCTTCCACACCTTTTACACAGTCTACTACAAGAATTACACTGTCGACCGCTGATAAAGTACGATAAGTGTCTTCTGCGAAATCTTTGTGACCCGGCGTATCCAGAATATTGATGCGTTTATCTTTATATTCAAAGCCCATCACAGAAGTAGCCACGGATATCCCGCGCTGTTTCTCAATCTCCATAAAATCTGAAGTACTGCTTTGATTGGCCTTATTGCGTTTTACAGCACCAGCGGTATTAATTGCCCCTCCAAACAACAGAAACTTTTCAGTTAGGGTTGTTTTTCCGGCATCCGGGTGACTGATAATGGCAAATGTTTTTCTTTTTTCTATTTCGGGGTGGATCATAAAAGGGTAAGCGTGTTGCTTAATGAGGCTGCAAAGATAAATATAATATATAAAATAAAAACCGGCCATTGTGGCCGGTTTTATGATTTGATAGCAATTCTATACTAGTTAGCTCTTGGCTGAGGTGCAGGTTCAGCCGGACGCTGTTGCTGGCGTTGCTGCTGCTGTTGGCGTTGTTGGTTCTGCTGCTGCTGACGTTGTTGGTTTTGTTGTTGCTGGCGCTGCTGGTTTTGTTGCTGCATCTGCTGTTGACGTTGCTGCTGCTGTTGCTGTTGTTGGTTTTGTTGTTGTTGCCTTTGCTGCGCCTGTTGCTGGTTCTGCTGTGCCTGCTGTTGTTGTTGCTGGCGCTGCTGATTTTGTTGATTCTGTTGCTGTTGTCTCTGCTGCGCCTGTTGTTGAGCTTGTTGCTGATTTTGTTGTTGTTGTCTCTGCTGAGCTTGCTGTTGGTTTTGCTGAGGATTGTTGTGCTGCTGGTTTTGTTGCTGCTGACGTTGTTGCATTTGCTGCTGCATCTGTTGCTGACGTTGTTGTCCAATCCTCATTTGCTGACCATTACGCTGTTGTTGGTTTTGCTGTTGCTGTCTCTGCTGTGCTTGTTGTTGAGCTTGTTGCTGATTTTGCTGCTGCTGCTGACCTTGCTGTTGCGGCTGTGGATTTTGTTGCTGAGGATTTTGCTGCTGACCTCTGTCACCAGGATTTCTACCACCTACGGCTGGTTGGGTCTGACTGTTACCAGGTCCCGGGAATTGTCCGCTTGTTCTTCCTGTAATAGTTCTATTTGGCTGTCCCTGTCCCTGTCCCTGACGGCGTGGATCTCCATTGTTGTTATTATTCCTTCCTGGTTGTCCCGGAGTTCCATTGTTGTTTCTTCCTTGTTGTCCTGGAGCAGCATTATGGTTACCTCCTCCGGCTCCGCCTCTTGGACGATAGATATTTATCGTATTATTGGTAACATTAGGCCTGCCAGGGGTATTAGTCGGTGCCATATGATAAATCGTTACATCTCTGTGCGTTCTCCTTCTGATATCATCCGCTCTTGGACCAGTGAAGTAGGAGTTTCTGCCCCGGTTGCCGTACCTGTTATTAATGATAATCGTACGGTTATATACGTTCGCATTCCTGTTGTAATAACGGTAATAACCACCGCTATAGATATTAACCTGAGGAACAAATACCCACCAGTTATTCGGGGTGTCGTAATCATCACTTCCATCGTAATCTGGTCCCAATGGTGCCCAGCCGTAAAAGCCGCCGCCAGTTCTCCAGCTTACCCATGCAGGTCCCCATACTGTATCCGGGATCCAGATCCACTCATTGTAATGATTAAGCACCCATCTTCCATAATGAAATGCCGCCCATCCCCAATCGTAATCAGACACCCAGGTATTTCCATATTCAGTCATAGCCCAATGGCCGTTTGTATAATAGGGCTTAAAAGTGCTCATGTCTACATCTGGTCTCCAAACGTATCCATAATCAGGATCTTGCGCCCATGTACCATAAGGAGCCAATTCATCATAGAAAGTTTCCAGTGAAACATCTCCATTATCGCCGTTGTCTCCGTTATCCTGAGCTTTCGCTTTTTGTGTGAACCCGCTTAAAATGAGCATGAGCCCTAATATAATTGCAGGTAATTTGATTAACTTTTTCATCTTGTGCGTTATTAAATAGCCTAACCCGGTTATATCACTAGGAGTACTAAAATTTGGAATAGTTTAATGCTCAGATTAAAATTCCATTAAAATAGTTTCAACACCCTAAATACTTACTTGTTTTATACAATTGTATAATCAATTCGCAGGCGTAACAGGCAAGTTACAAAAATTATAGTCTCAGAACAAATTTGACGATCAAAATTTGCTTGTGATGACTATTTTAGACTTATTTTCTCTTTCCAAGTATTTATTCTTTTCTTTTGTAGTTCTGAATGATGCAGCCTGCATAAGTCTGCGCTAAAATAAGTCATTAGTGAAAATCACCATGATTTTAGGCTTGTCAAAAGCTAGCAATAGATGATGATAGCTTCATCACTGATATTACCTGATAAAAGAAATATATTTTAATGAAAAAAGGCATATTATACCTGATTCCCGTTCCTTTGGCTGAAAATGCCTCAGCAAAGTCGTTTACACCTTACCTGATCGATACGATCAATGCCATCGATACTTATATCGTTGAAAATGAAAAAACAGCCAGAAAATTCTTAAAAGAAGCTGGTTTGAAAATGCCACAAAGCGAATTGACTATTCATGACTATGGCAAACACAAAAGGAACGACTCTATGGTTCCTTATTTTAAAGAATTAATGACCGGGAAAGATGTAGGTCTGATGAGTGAAGCAGGCTGCCCTGGAGTAGCAGATCCAGGATCGGAAATTGTTTCTGAAGCCCACAAGCGCGGTATACAGGTAGTACCGCTGGTAGGTCCGAATTCTTTGCTACTGGCTTTAATGGCATCAGGATTTAACGGGCAAAAGTTTATGTTCCATGGTTATCTGCCAATTGACAAAGTAGAGCGGGTAAAAAGTATCAAGGAATTAGAAAGGGTAGCAGAAAAAGAAAAACAAACCCAGCTTTTTATCGAAACGCCTTTCCGGAATAATCACTTATTTGATGATATCATAAAAAATACTGCTGCACAGACTTTGCTTTGCGTAGCCTGTAACATCACAGGAGAAGATGAATTTATCAAAACACAATCCATTGGCCAATGGCGCCAGGAAAAAATAGATCTTCATAAGAAGCCAACAATATTTATTTTGTACCGCTAGATTTAACGGTACATATTTTTACTGTCCATAAATACAATCACCTGATCAGGAACAAGAAACTGGATATTCTTATTTTCTTTTAGCGCTTTGCGGATAAAAGTAGAAGAGATTTCCATTTGCGGTGTTGCTGTTAAGGTGATTGAAGGGTGGTTTTCCCATTCGTCCAGCAGAATACCCGGTCGGGGATAAATATACAGCTGATAGTTCTTTAGCAGAACTTCATAGTTTTTCCATTTTTTCAAAGAAGCTAGGTTATCGGCACCCATGATCAGCACAAACTCCCTTCCGGGGTATTTTTCGTGCAGATAAGTTAGTGTATCAATGGTATAAGAAGGCTGTGGGAGTTTAAACTCAATGTCACTTACCGTTATCTTTTCGGCCAATTCGGTGGCCAGCCGGGCCATTTCCAGTCTGTCGTACATATTGGCAAGGCCCTTTTTATCCTTTAGCGGGTTCTGCGGTGATACCACCAGCCAGACTTCATCTATATCCGTAAAATTAGCCATATAACTGGCTATAATCAGATGACCTGCGTGGACAGGATTAAAAGAGCCAAAGAATAAACCTGTTTTTGCCATTCTTTTGTGCAAATATTATTTACTGATAAAATCAGAAACTAGTTTTTCTGCTTCTTTACAAGCGGTTTCAAGGTCAAAGTTTTTAAGGACTACATCAAACTTGTCCGCATATTTTAACTCTTTTTCTGCTTTAATAAATCTTTCCTGAAGTTTTTCCTGGCTATCTGTACCACGGCCGCTCAGGCGCTCTTTTAAAACTTCAAGGGAGGGTGGCTGAACAAAGATGGCTAAAGCATTCTCTTCGTACTTGCGCTTAAGGCGCAAGCCCCCTTCCACATCAATATCAAATATAACATGTTTGCCTTCATTCCAGATCCTTTGAATCTCTGAACGTAGCGTACCGTAAAAAGTACCCTTGTAAACTTCCTCAAATTCAACAAATTCATGGTGGGATACCTTATGTAAAAACGCTTCCTGGGAAATGAAATAATAATCTTTTTCATGTTCTTCATCACCTCTCGATTCCCTGGTTGTTGCAGAGATAGAGAAGCTCAGTAATGGAAACTTCTTTAGTAAATGTTTAACTATAGTGGTTTTCCCTGCACCTGAAGGAGCTGAAAATATAATGAGTTTACCTTGTATCATTTTTTTGCTGACGTCTTAAATCACGTTTAACAACTGTTCCTTAATTTTTTCCAGCTCTTCTTTCATGCCTACCACCAGTTGCTGTATCTGTGCATCATTCGCTTTTGCGCCCATGGTATTGATCTCTCTGCCTATTTCCTGCGAAATGAAGCCTAGTTTTTTACCGTTTGCATCTTTACTTTTTAAGGTCTCGGTGAAATAATCACAGTGGCTCTTCAAGCGTATTTTCTCTTCGGTGATATCCAGTTTGTCGATATAATAGATCAATTCCTGCTCTAAACGGTTCTGATCTACATTTACTTTTCCTGCATTTTCTTCTAGGAATTGATTTAACCTGGCCCTGATCTGTGGAATCCTTAAAGGTGCCAATACCTCAATCTGCGCAAAAAAGCCGAGTATATTGGTGATCCTTAACTCTAAATCCTGTTTTAAAACGGCGCCTTCGGTTTCCCTGAACTGGTTAAAATTGGCTAAGGCAGCGTTAAATGTACTCTGTAAAATGTCCCATTCGCCTTCATTGACCACTTCTTCTGTATAAGTGATCACATCCGGAAAGCTGAGTACGGCCTGGAGCAGGTTACTGGAATTGGCGCCTAAATCGATGTTGATGGCTTCCAGTTGTTTATAATATTTACTTAATAATGCGGCATTGATGGTAGCCCCTTTCAGGTTCTCTTCGCTGCGCTCAATGTTAATGGAAACATTTACTTTACCACGTTCAATCTCCTTGCTGCAGATATTACGTAACAGCAATTCTTTGTCTGCATATGCCCTTGGCAGCTTTAAATTTAGTTCCAGAAACTTACTGTTTAAGGATTTTATTTCTACGGCAAACTTGGTATTTTCCTGATCTGAAGAAGCCAGGCCATAGCCTGTCATTGATTTTATCATGTGCAAAGATATAATTTAAACACTATTTGGTAGCATTGGATACGCTAGATTAGTAAACAATAGTTAAATTTACATCAAATACATCAGAGCTCAATGATTCGCACGATTTTAAAAACTGTACTCATTTCCGTAATTTTTCTCAGTATAACGTCCCTGGTTTATGCACAGGATTTTGAATTGAGCGGGGTGGTGCTGGAAAAAGGATCTACCAACCGGGTAGCACTGGTAGAGATCACCAATCTGCGAACTAAATATGGCGTAGGGAGTAATGATCTGGGTATTTTTCAAATTAAGGCACAGGTAGGGGATACGTTATATTTTGTAAAACATGGTTTTGCAGATGTAGAACTGGCTGTTTTGTCTAACAGGGATATGATCGTATACCTGGATATGGGCACTACGTTGAACCAGGTAAATATTATAGGGCAAACGAAAAGGGCCGACATGGACCAGGTAAAACAGGATTATGTAGATAAAGGATCATTTTTTGCCGGCAAACCACCTTTGCTTTCTTATTTCTTTGCTCCTTTAACGGCTTTTTATGAATTGTTTGGAAGAACGCCCAAAAATGCAAAACGGTTTGGAAAGTACTATAACAATGAAGTTCAGCAGACCCAGATTGACCAGTATTTTAATCAGCCGCTCATACAGAAGAACACCGATCTGCAGGGAAAAGAACTGGAAGATTTTATGTTAAACTACCGTCCTGATTATAAAAAAGCACAGCACTGGACGGAGTACGATTATACGAAATACATTAAAGATTCCTATAAACAATACACGGATACGCTAAAGAAAAAATAGGAATGTTAAATGGATAGGGCTTCACAAGCTTTTTCTGCGGCTTGTTTCTCTGCGTTTTTCTTGTTGTAATCTCTTCCAACACCAAAACTTTCGCCTTCAATTACCGCCTGAATGGTAAAAAGCTTCGTGCTTTCTCCTTCGCCATTCTGAACCATATCAAAAGTAATATCTTTTGCATGGCGCTGGCACCATTCTATCAGTTTACTCTTAAAGTTTGTTTCAGTAAGTTCGAGGGTATGGATGTCAATGTAAGGTTTTACAATACGTTTTAGCAGTAATTCCTTGGTGAAATTGTAACCTTTATCCAAATATACAGCACCGATGAGTGCTTCAAAAGCATCTCCCAGCATGGAGTGATGTTTGGTCTGCATATTGACCATTTTCTGGTCAAAGATGATCAGCTGATCGAATCCCATTTTGCGGGCAAGCTGATTTAAATTTGCCCTGTTAACGATCTTGGACCGCATTTCAGTTAGAAATCCTTCTTCTTTATACGGATAATGTTTAAACAGTAACTCAGCGATAACAGAACCCAGAATAGCATCCCCTAAAAACTCCAGGCGTTCATTACTGCTCCGGCTTCCATTTTTCAAAACTTTCGCCACAGACCTATGCCTGAACGCCATTTTGTATAAAATGATGTTTCCAGGCACAAAGCCTAACATATTTTTCAGCTTTTTTATAAACTCCTTATCCGGAGATATATAAAGCTTATAGAGGTCGAATATGGGCATTAATTTATCAAATCGATTTACGTTTACTCTTCGTATTTTTTGAAAATGACCGATGCGTTGTGTCCACCAAAACCAAAAGTATTGCTCAATGCAGCACGCACTAAACGTTTTTGTGGGGTATTGAAAGTGAAATTCAACTTCGGATCAAAATCAGGATCATCAGTAAAGTGATTGATGGTTGGAGGAACGATATCGTTTTGTACAGCCAGAATAGCAGCTATGGCTTCAACAGCACCTGCAGCACCTAATAGGTGACCGGTCATTGATTTCGTAGAACTGATATTCAATTTGTATGCATCTTCACCGAACAGGTCAACGATAGCTTTCGTTTCACTGATATCTCCAAGAGGTGTAGATGTACCGTGAACATTGATATAATCAATATCAGCAGTAGTCATTTTAGCATCTCTCATTGCATTGGTCATTACCATCTTAGCACCCAGTCCCTGAGGATGTGGAGCGGTAATATGGTTTGCATCTGCACTCATTCCGCCGCCAACTAACTCCGCATAAATTTTAGCACCGCGGGCTTTCGCATGTTCTAATTCTTCCAGAATAATGGTTCCTGCACCTTCGCCGGCAACAAACCCGTCCCTGTCCTTGTCAAAAGGCCTGGAAGCAGTTGATGGATCATCGTTACGTGTAGAAAGTGCATGCATTGCATTAAAACCGCCTATTCCAGCTTCATTAATAATGGCTTCCGACCCTCCGCTAATGATTACATCGGCCATATCAAGACGAATGTAATTAAAGGCATCGATCATTGCATTAGTTGAAGAAGCACAGGCAGATACGGTGGCAAAATTAGGGCCACGCAGACCGTATTTAATAGAAATATGGCCGGTAACGATGTCAATAATCATCTTCGGGATAAAGAAAGGATTAATGCGGGGAGTTCCATCACCTGCAAAAAAGTTCCTCATCTCATCCAGAAAGGTTTTTATTCCACCAATACCAGAACCCCAGATAACACCAATGCGGTTTGTGTCCAGTTCGGAAAAAACTAATCCCGCATCTTTAACGGCTTCATCTGTTGAAACCATCGCATATTGTACAAATGGATCTAATTTGCGTGCTTCCTTTTTTTCCAAAAAGTCTTCAACGTTGAAGTTTTTAAGCTCGCATGCGAATTTTGTTTTGAACTTTTCTGTATCAAAACCTGTAATAGGCGCAGCGCCGCTCACACCATTTAACAAATTATCCCAGAATTCTGGGATAGTATTGCCAATTGGAGTGAGCGCACCTAAACCTGTAACGACTACTCTTTTTAATTCCATTTATACGGATTATACGGAGACCGTATGTTCTACTTTACGTTTTTCTCTAGATAGGCAATTGCTTGACCAACTGTACCGATAGTCTCAGCCTGATCATCAGGAATAGCTACATTGAATTCTTTTTCGAATTCCATGATCAATTCTACAGTATCCAAAGAATCTGCACCTAAGTCATTAGTGAAAGAAGCTTCTGGGGTAACCTCGCTCTCATCCACACCTAATTTTTCAACGATAATAGCCTTAACTCTTGAAGCAATATCAGACATAATGTTATAATTTAATGGGTTAAATAATTCAGTGCAAAGAAAAATAAATTCTAACACATTTCAAATGTTTTTATTTCTCTGTCAATTTTAATGTTTTTATTTGAAATGGGAAAGCAAAATTAGTTTTATAATTTCGTATCCTCAAATCTTATTCGTCTTGCTTTGAACAAAACCTATTTAAAACTTTCATTAGACCTCGATTTTGTACTGATTGCTATAACGGCTTCTTTGAAGGATTATGTCTTTTGTCATCAGATCAATACCAGGCTAAACCTGAATTTTGAAAAGGTAGATGACCATGAAGTTTTCTTCAATATTGACGAGCCTCCGCATGCTTTTTCAAAATATTATTTTTATGTAGAGCAGGGAGACAACGAATTTTTCATCCTCAATAACCGAAACAGTGATGGCTTTTTGATCCCTGAAATGAAAAAAGTAGATTTTTTTATGATCATTCACACTTACATCGACAAAGAAGATTTGAATTATATCCTTACCGGATTGAATAAACTGCCTGATATTCAGGTTGCTGCGCAAATTGATCCGCTAAAACTCAAATCAAAAGAGAATTTGATAATGTAAATTTTATATACAAGGTGTATTAAATACACTATATTTGAATCCAACATTATTAGTTAAATAACAAAATTAACCGACTAACATTGGTTTTTATAGCTAAAACCCCCATTTTTGTTGGTCAGTAACAAATAAAAGTAATTCAAATGAAACCCTTTCATTCCAGAACAAAAATTGTAGCCACGCTAGGTCCTGCCTCAGCTAAACCAGACGTTTTATATAGCATGTTCAATGCCGGATTAGACGTCTGCAGACTTAACTTCTCTCACGGTTCACAGGCAGATCACCAGGAAGTCCTGGATACTATCCGTGCAATCAACAAAAAATACAATTACAACGTAGGTATTTTAGCAGATTTACAAGGTCCTAAAATCAGGATCGGTATGGTTAAAGAAGGTGGAATACATTTGGTTAACGGAGCACGTACCATCATCACCACCAAAGAATGTATTGGTAATGAAGAACGTATTTACATCACTTATACTTCTTTCCCAAAAGATGTGCATCCTGGGGAAATCATCCTTTTAGATGATGGAAAATTACAGATGAAAGTGGTTGAAACCAACCGTGAAGATGAGGTGATCTGTGAAGTTGTTCACGGCGGTATCCTGACTTCAAGAAAAGGTGTAAACTTACCAAATACTAAAGTTTCTATCCCTTCTTTAACCGTTGAAGACCGTAAAAACCTTGAATTCGTTCTGGAAAATGATGTAGACTGGATTGGTCTTTCTTTCGTGCGTAATGCAGCGGACATCATTGAATTGAAAGAAATCATCAAAGCAAGAGGTAAACATGCAAGGGTAATCGCTAAGATTGAAAAACCTGAAGCTATTGCCAATATCGACGAAATCATTGCCGTTTCTGACGGTATCATGGTTGCCCGTGGAGATCTTGGTGTTGAAATGCCAATGGAAGAAGTTCCTTTGTTGCAGAAAATGATCGTTCAGAAATGTATTGCCGCTTCTAAACCAGTAATTATTGCTACTCAAATGCTGGAAAGCATGATCACTACACCAAGGCCAACACGTGCTGAAGTGAATGACGTAGCTAATTCGGTTTTGGATGGTGCTGATGCAGTGATGTTAAGTGGTGAAACGTCTGTAGGAGAGTTTCCATTGATCGTTATCGAAACCATGCAAAAGATCATTCAGAACATTGAAACCAATAATTATCCTTTCCATGTAGAAAAACACCTTAAACCAAAATCTCAGAGTTTCCTGAGCGATGCGGTATGTGATTCTGCTACATTTTTGGCAAAACAAACCAGTGCTGTTGGTATCGTTTCAATGACTGTAAGCGGTTATACTGCTTTCGAAATATCAAGTCACCGTCCAAAAGCATTGACTTATATCTTCACTAACAATCAGCAATTGATCAATACTTTAAGCTTAGTATGGGGTGTTCAAGCCTTTTATTACGACAAGTTTGAAAGCACTGATGAGACCATTTTAGATGTAAATGATCAGTTGGTAAAAATGAAATTAGTTAAAAAAGGAGACGTTTTAATCAATACCGCTGCTATTCCAATGGAAAGTAAAGGCAAAACAAATATGTTAACCGTTACTGTTATTGATTAATTTGAGCTAATCTCAAAAAATATATTACTTTTGCAACCCCAAAGGAGAGGTGTCCGAGTGGTTGAAGGAGCACGCCTGGAAAGTGTGTATACCTCAAAAGGGTATCGAGGGTTCGAATCCCTCTCTCTCCGCGACTAAGCAAAGTAAAACACACAAAAGCGCTTTAAACACATGTTTAAGGCGCTTTTTTATTTTAGAAGGTTTCAGAATCACACAAAAAATGCAATTTTCAGGTGCCCCTTTAGGGAAATGTAAAACAGGGCACCGAATTTCCTCGTAATCTATTGTAAATCAAGGTTTCTATAGTTGGATATCTTGATAAAAATGGCCATAAAAAGTACTTTTATTCACCCTAAAAGTTATTGCAATGGACAAAACATTTGGCATTTTATTTTACCTGAAAACCTCAAAAACCAAAGTAAATGGTTTGGGTCTATTTATCATAGTCCGTAGCCACACTTACCACTGTCCATTCTTCTAACTCTTTTAACTGAGATTCTAGTTCTGCACGGGTTAATTTAATGGCGTCGCTACCCAATAAAAGTCGGAAAGGAACTTGTTTGGCCGCTACTACCTTAATTATCGCTTCGGCTGCTTTTCGTGGGTCTCCTGGCTGCGTTCCACTGCTTTTATCGTTTTCTTTTCTTCTTGGGCCAACGGTTTCTTCATAATCAGCGATAATTTCTTTGGTGCCTTTTAACGACCGACCGGCAAAGTCCGTCCTGAAAGCACCTGGTTCTATAACGATAACGCGGATACCTAAGGGCCCAACCTCTTTGCGCAATGCGTCAGACATGCCTTCAATAGCAAATTTCGCAGCGGAGTAATAACCAGAACCCGGTGCAGCAAAGCGGCCACCAATAGATGATAAATTTAGGATAGTGCCTGTTTTTTTTGCCCTCATGCCAGGAAGTACGGCTTTGATCACGCTGACAGTTCCAAAAAACATAGTGTCAAACAAAGTCCGCGTATCGGCGTCATCACCTTCCTCCACAGCACCGCGGTAGCCATACCCCGCGTTATTTAACAATACGTCTATACTGCCGAATTTTTCTTCAGCAAGTTTAACTACTGATAAGATTTGTGTTTCATCAGTTATATCCAAGGAAAGCGCCAGTGAGCTGTCAGGATACTTTTCACCTAACTCTTTAAGGTCGTCCTTCTTTCTGGCAGTGATCACTGCATTATAACCCTGTTTCAATACCGCTTCGGCAAAGGCTCTTCCCAGTCCGCTTGAGCAGCCTGTAATGAGCCATGTTTTAATTTTGTCTTCCATTTCTTATTTTTTATACGTTTAGAAAATTTATTGGTGTTCAATCCGGTACAATTTTTCCTGATCGGTTATTGCATATACAGCGTTGTCTGTACCTTGAGTGATATCCCTGAAGCACTCTGCTTCACTAACCAGTAATCTTTCCTCACCGGTTACTTTGTTGTTAGTGATCACCAACCGCGCAATATGCATGCCGCTTAATGCACACACAAAAAGATTATTTTCTCACTCTGGAATACGATTTCCATTATAAAAGGTCATGCCACTGGGTGAAATTACCGGGTCTCAATAGTAAATGGGTTGCTCCAGGCCAGTTTGTGCTGGATGGCATTCCCTATAGGTTGCCAGCCATAATTTGCGCCGGGATTGATAATATTAATTAGTCTCCGCCGCGGGGCCGAGTTCGCCTTCCCATAGATCGATTAAACAGAATAATATTGTTTTAAAAAAAGCAGCTATTCGATTATTCATGGTCTTATTTAACAACTGCGCTTAGTATTAGCACTTCATATTTAATGTTCATCTTTCATCAAACCAATCTTATTTAACAAACTGCTGCCAACACTATAGGTAGCATTGGTAATAAACGGAGTAACTGTTTTTGCTTAGATAAAGCTGCTTTAAAGAGGTTCCCGTAAAAAAGGGTGTTTCTATCCCGGGTTGGAAAGTCGATCAATACGACGTCGTATTGACCTGCGCTATCTACCTTTGGTTTAAGCGGTGGCAAGAACGCTAATGTGCTGTTCAATGAGCGACTTTGGTTAATATTATCTTTAATCAAATAGATTATTGATGATAATAGTAAATACCATTCATCATGGCAACGCCACAGGTAGTCTCAAAAGCATTGAGTACACCTTCAGGCGTTCTGGTACTCCATATGTTCCACATGAGTCCCTGTGAATTCCGGATTGACCAGGCCTGAGAAGCATTTGCATCCAGCCAGGCGCCATAATTACCTGCAGTGCCTGTATTTTTTACAAACAGGCAAGCCCAGCGTGCAAAAATACTTTTCATTCCCTGAGTATCACCATTGTCGTTCTCATCATTCAGGATTCCCCCTGATGTGTTACACATGCTATTGCGTGCGTAATCCATCGCTTTCGAACCCATTTTTAGATAATTAACGGCAGGGTAATCTGCACGCAGAAGATCACAGGCTCCTATAAAAGTTCCCTGAGTGTAAGAAAGCGCTCCTTGTGTAATGGTACCGGTTTTATCGATAGCGCCTTTTACCTCACCTGTTGATGCATCATATAGTTTTAAAACCATCCAATCCATAATCTGCTTGGCTTTGGTTTTATAAGTTGTATCACCTGTAGCTTGATACAACAGCATTGCGCATATCGCCGCAGGTGCATTTACACAAGTGTTTTTCGTTTGGTTATCCGTAGTCCACCATAAACCGCCACCCAAAGACTGCGTATCCCAGGCACGGTTCCACATCATGTTAAAATTGTTCTTTGCCATGTCCAACATGCCACCGTCGTTGGTTATCTTAAAAGCCCTGATGCACATCAATGAACCCCAGACCACATCGTCATTGTAAATGTTGTTAGACCAGAGTAAGCCATATCCATCTCTTACGCCGTTATACAGATAAGAGATCTGGTTTTTCAAATCCGTACTTGGATTGATGTTGTAAGCATCAATCAGCATTTCGATCGACTCTTGCTGTGTCCAAAAATCCATGCGGCCGGTATGGTTGTCATCTTTCCAATAATAAGCTTTGTAGGATGTACCATAAGTGCCATATTGATTGTAAAAGTGATTATTGTAAACCTGCATGGCTAACAATGCTTCACTTTTGGCCGGTAATACAACGGCAGTCTGGGCGGTAATATTTGATTGAGCAATCACTCCCTTTATTGGAGCCTGACTGGCAGACTCATCTTTCTTACAGCCGATGGCGATAGTTAAAGCACCTAATGCTATCATAGCAAACAGCTTTTTTGTGGTGTTAATGTTTTGGCCGGATGGGTACATCAGACCACAAAAACTATTGTTTTTCCCCTTCATACTTACTTTAATTATTGGTTATATCTGGTTAGCATTTTCAGCCAATGAAAGGTAAGTAGTTTTTGAGAAAAAAAAGTAAAGTTAGACTGTTTATTTGGATGAAATTGTTAAATATTGGATTCATCATCCAATGTTTAACAATTTCATCCAAATAAAAATATCTTTCACATTCAATTATTGAATAACCACCGTTGCAATGGAATGTGCAAGGCTTTTCGTTTTCGCAGCTTTACCCTTTATCCACAGTGAATAATCAATATCTGCATCAGTTTTATTCATTACTACCACAGCCAGTTTGCCATCGGTGTTCATATAAGCAGTGGTCAGCAGGTTATTGCGGCTGGATGAACTTGCTACACGTTTCGCTCCCGGGTGTATAAATTTAGAGAACTGACCCAGGTAATAATAGGCATTGGTGTAAATCAGCTTACCTGTTGTGGTGTCATAATGAATTGGTGCCATACAGAAATTACCCACGTGGTTAGGGCCTCCTTTTTCATCAAGAAGAACATTCCAGTCGGTCCAGGCTACTGTACCTATGTTAAAATCATTGATCATCGATTGTCCATATTTTTCTCCAAAACTCCAGTCGGTAAATTTCGCGGGATCAAAATCTGCAGCACAGCCTTCAGTAAGCATTAAAGGCTTATCAGGAAAAGTCTGGGCTACCAGTCTTTCATTCTCGAAGTTCATTCCTGCGCCTTTTGCAGCGATATCTTCATACCAATGGTAGGCAACGCCCCATACATATTTGGCAGCTTCAGGATCTTCCAGTACAGTGCTAACGCGCTGGTACATCAGGTCGCGGTTATGGTCCCATATCAGGAGCTTCCTATCACCATAACCTGCTTTTTTCATGGAAGGGCCTAAAAAATTCTTGATGAAATCACGTTCTTCCTCGGCGGTATAAATGCACGATTCCCAGGTTTGGCTGGCCATTTCCTCGTTCTGTACAGTTATGCCCCATATTGGAATGCCTTGTTTTTCATAGGCACTAATGAACTTGCCGTAAAGATTGGCCCAGCTTTGATCATACTCTGGCTTTAATTTACCACCATGTAAAACCTCATTATTAGTCTTCATCCAGGCAGGGGGACTCCATGGAGAAGCAAAAAGAGTCAGTTTTCCGCCGGCAGCAGCCAGTACTTCTTTGATAAAAGGTACACGATATTTCATATCATGACTGATGTTGAAAGTATTCAGGGCCACATCCCCATCTTTTACATAAGCATAGGTGTCACTCGAAAAATCGCAACTCTGGATATTGGTACGTCCAAGAGTATAAGCTATTCCTTTATTTTTATCATAATAATCGGTGAGTAATTCCTGTTGTAAACTCTTCGGCATTTTGTAAAATACCTCTGCCGAAGCATCTGTCAGAGCCCCGCCAATGCCAAGCATCGTCTGAAAGGTTTTCGAAGGATCGACAAAAATGGTGATCTCCTTTTCAAGGGGCTGCGGGTAATCGGAAAATTGAAGCGTTTCGGTTTGACTAATCTTATCGTCTGTATTTTTAGCCGTTACATACACTTTGGCTGTCTTGCCATCAACAGCAAATGAGGATGTATTTTGTGCACGGGCAAAACCCGTTGATAACAGGGAGAGGACAACGCATAACGTTGTCCTGTAAACTTCTCTTTTCATATTTGGTTTGGTTAATTTAGGCGAGTATAGTATCGATCAGCTTAATCTCTTCGTCTGTAAAAGAAGTATTAGATAAACAGCCAATCGAATCGGTAACTTGCTCAGGCCTGCTTGCGCCAATTAATACTGACGTGATGCGCTTATCCTTAAGTATCCAGGAAAGGGCCATTTGCGCCAGGTTTTGTCCGCGCTGTTCTGCCAGTTCATTCAGTTTAACAGCTTTGGCTATCTTATCATCTGTGATGGCGTCCTCATCAATAGCGCCATTACCACGGTGCATTGCAGCCCTTGATCCTTCAGGAATACCTTTCAAATATTTATTGGTGAGCAACCCTTGTGCAAGTGGCGAAAATGGAATGCAGCCCACACCTTCATTGCCCAAAACATTGAGTAAACCTCCTTCAACCCATCTGTCGAACATCGAATATTTAGGCTGATGAATTAAACAAGGGGTGCCTAAATCTTTCAGCACAGCAATGGCTTTCTCTGTTTCTGAAGCACTATAACTTGATATACCTACATATAAAGCCTTTCCCTGGCGAACCAAAAGGTCTAATGCGCCCATAGTTTCTTCTAAAGGGGTTTCAGCATCAGGGCGATGGTGGTAGTAGATATCTACATAATCCAGTCCCATACGTTTTAAACTTTGATCAAGACTTGCCACCAGATATTTCTTTGAACCCAGGTCGCCATAAGGGCCTTCCCACATTCCCCAGCCGGCTTTAGTTGAAATCACCAGTTCATCCCGGTAGCGTTTAAAATCATCTTTATAGATATGTCCGAAAGTTTCTTCTGCCGAACCGGCAGGAGGGCCGTAATTATTGGCCAGGTCAAAATGGGTAATGCCACTATCAAAAGCTAATCGCAGGATGTTACGGGCATTTTCAAGGCTGTCGATGCCACCGAAATTATGCCACAGACCGAGTGATACGGCTGGTAGTTTCAGTCCGCTATTGCCGCAACGGCGATATTCCATGTCCTGGTAACGGCTTGGTTTGGGTAGATAAGTCATATTATTCTTTATAATTGATTAATTCGTGTACAGGTCGAATGCCTTCAGCATAATTTCCAGATCGGTTACTCCTCGAAAGCCACTAAAGCCTACCGAAAGCTTTGTTCCGTCAGGCAAAATCAAAGGCTGTCCGCCTTCCCATCCTATTAGGTCAGGTGCGTCAATGCCGTTGCTGTCTTCTTCAACCTCTTTATTAAAAACCATTCGTTCATATTCGCCGGTTTTAACGCCTGTTAGCCAAACCTGGCTGGCCTTAGTCCAGGCTAATTTATAAGACGAACGTAAGCGTGCTTTATCGGTGCCAAATAACTTTCCATAAACAGTTCCGTCACTGGCAATGATACAGACAGCCAGGTTCCCGTTAGAAATCGACCGGTCGGCCTCCTCCTTCATATAAGCTGGTATCAGCTTTTCAATTTCAATAAAAGCACTGTTGATGATGGCATCTAAATTCTGTTCGCCCATGTGAATGTAAAGGTTTATTGTAGTTATCGGATAATTTAATCCTGTAAATTTGAAGCATCTTTCCTGAAAATCCATTGAACTGGAACAAGAAATGAAATTATTACGGGCGAAGATTAGTTGCTATAACCAGATCAAAACTTACATTTGAATCATGTTTCAAAATATTAATGAATATGCGGCACGCTCGGTAAGTTTAACGCCGGAAGAAACTGTCCTTTTTAATTCCATATTGGAATACCGAAAAGTACCTAAAAGGACCCGCATGCTGCAAGCCGGCGATGTTTGCAATTTTGAAGCATATGTAAATAAAGGTTGTATACGCGAGTACATCATAGACGGGAATGGGGCTGAGGTTACCTTACAATTTGCTATTGAAGATTGGTGGGTAAGCGATTTGGCCAGTTTCCAGGACCGGTCTCCCTGTGATATGTACATTGAAACCCTGGAGGATTGCGAATTGCTGATCTTAACCCGCGACTCGAAGGAACAACTGCTGTCCAGTATACCTAAGTTGGAACGGATGTTTCGATTGATGCTGCAGCGGCATCTTACAGTTATGCAAAAGCGTTTGTATAAAACAATTTCCAGAACTGCGATGGAAAAATACCTGGAGTTTGTTAAGCGGTATCCCACTATCCCACAAAGGGTACCACAACACTACATTGCTTCGTATCTGGGTATTTCGGCAGAATTTTTAAGTAAACTAAGGACAAAAAATGCCAAAAAATCAGAAGAAGTACCGCAGAAGCCTGAATAAGGGATTTCTGATTCTCCGGAAAAGCTTGTTACCATGCTCAATTCAAATATCATCTGACTGTATTATTATTATAAATATTTTGTCAAGACAAAAAATAATTTGTTAGATTTAACTCACCAAATATATTTATTTTGCGAAAGGTGAATAACAAATTTATTGACGGGAGCAGTATTAAAGAGTTAATTGCAGGCAATGAGTCTGCATTTACAACGATCTATGATCTTTACAGTGAAAAGGTTTATAGAATTGCATTTCGTTTTCTCAAAGACAGAGCGCAAAGTGAAGAGATCGTTCAGGAAACTTTTATTAGCCTTTGGCTGAGTAGAGAAAAACTAGATGCTGATGGCAACATCTGGCTTTATTTATTTGTCATTGCAAAGCGGCTTTCATTGAATACTTTAAGACAAATCTGCAAATCAACAGACCTTGCTGAAAAACTATTCCACTCTGTTGCAGAGGGGCACAATAATACAGAAGAAGAAATATTTGTGCGTGATCTGGAGCAATATGCAGAAAGGATTATTGAAAAATTACCCCGTCAGCAAAAGCTGGTGTTCAAGCTGAGCCGCGTGGATGGGCTCTCTTATAAAGAGATTGCCGAACAACATAATATCTCCCCAAATACGGTAAAAAACCACATGGTTGAGGCTTTAAAAACATTAAGGTCCCACCTTAATGCGGTTGATTTTGTTTATCTCAGCCTATTATTTTTCCGTCGATAATATTTTTTTATTTTTCAACTAGTCCTATCGCCTGTTTGGCGTGTTCTCTACTTATAAAGCCAGCCTCCCCGGTTGGACACTAACCAAATATAATATGAAAAAAGAAACGTTACGCCGTTTATTACGGGAGTACCTCGATAACACAATCAACAGTGCTGATGGTAACGATTTGTTAAATTATTTAAATAATGCCAGTACTGATGAAGTCACAGATCTTATAGAAGAAGGATTACTGAGGCTGGATGAGGGGCCTGTATTCAAAGGAAAACAGTCCGACGATGTGCTAATTCGTATTAAATCAGATCCAAGATTTACAAAAACTGCAGCTGTCCCTGAACCTGAAATCATTAAATTTTATCAAAAATCCTGGTTGCAAATTGCCGCGGCAATTTTAATAGTTTCAACCTTAGGATTATTTGCAGTCCGCCACAGCCGTCCAACAAAAATTCCAGCTCAACTCGCTGCAAATCCATCATCTGTTATTGTGCCAGGTAGTAAAAAAGCAACCCTGGTTATGGGTAACGGACGCGTTATTTTGCTTGAAGACGCAGGAAATGGCGTACTGGCCAAAGCTGGTGGTAGTAGCGTAGTTAAAACACGAAGCGGAGAAATTGTATACCATGGCAAAAATACTTTGCAGGCTGCAGATAATAAAGAAAACTATAATACATTAACTACTCCCAAGGGTGGCGAATACCAGGTTGTTTTACCGGATGGCACCAAAGTTTGGTTAAATGCAGCATCTTCCATCAGTTATCCTGTAGCCTTTACTGGTAACGAGCGCCATGTTAAACTAACTGGCGAAGCCTACTTTGAAGTCACAAAAGATAAACATAAGCCTTTTTATGTAGATATCAACTCGGTAGAGGTTAAAGTGGTGGGGACCCACTTTAATATTTCGGGCTACAGTGATGAAGAGCAGATTACAACTACGTTATTAGAAGGATCTGTACAAGTCACAAAAAATAAATCGCAATTATTCATCATTCCCGGGCAACAGGCTGTGGTTAATTACAGCTCTGATCATATTGCTGTGTCTGCAGCCAATATTGATGATGTCATGGCCTGGAAGAACGGATATTTCACCTTTAACGATGAGAATATCAGAAATATCATGAAAAAGGTTTCACGCTGGTATGATGTGGATATTGATTATCAGGGTACCATCACAGATCAAAATTTTGGAGGAACATATTTCCGGTCGAAAAGTATTGTTGAACTGTTACATCATCTGGAAAGAGTTGGAAAAGTTCATTTTAAAATCATAGGGAGGAGGATAACTGTTATGGAGTAATTCATTCAAAACGGTTATCTGTAAACATAATTAACCAGGAGCGTTCGAACCGCCCCTGGTTATCCGCCCAAGGGCTTTGCCAGATAATCCCAATCAATTGTAGCTAACACGATTAATCAAATAACCAAGCAACCAAATGTATAAAAATTTTACCGATTTCACCTATAGGAAGCTCCCTTGCTATATGTATAAACCATTGCTCATCATGAAATTAACCCTTGTTTTGCTCACAGCGACCATCTTACAGGTCTCTGCAGCAACGTACGCACAGCAGGTTACTTTAAAAGTCAAGAACGCGACGATTAAAGAGGTTTTTGAAAAGATTCAGACCCAAACGGGTTATGACTTTTTGTATAATGCAGACGATTTAAAGCAGTCGGGACCTGTAACTTTAAATCTCCAGAATATGAGCTTAAAACAAGCCCTGGATGTCTGCTTTGCTAACCAGCCTTTGGTGTACAGCATTGAAAATAACTCCATTCTAATTACTAAAAAACCTGTAACGCCAGGTATTAAGGCTACGAAAAAGGTGATTACAGGTAAGGTCACCGATGATACCGGAGGACCTTTAGTTGGAGTAAGTATTAAAGAAAAAGGTACTCAAAATGGGGTTAGTACAGATTCCAATGGAAAGTATGCAATCTCTGTGGCTGATAAAGACGCTGTCCTTGTATTTTCTTTTATTGGTTTTGTAGTACAGGAAATGCCGGTTTCAGATAGTAATTCAATCAATGTTAAACTGAAGGAAGACAATAAAAATCTGAACGAAGTGGTAGTAGTGGGTTATGGTACACAAACCAAAATGTCGTTAACAGGTGCTGTAAATCAGGTAACGGCAAAAGATATTGAAGATAAGCCGGTACTGAATGTATTGCAGGCCTTACAGGGAGAAGCACCAAATTTAATCATCCAGCAAAATTCACTTGACCCTGGTAGCACTCCTAACCTGAACATTCGTGGGGTAGGTACTACAGGTGACAACTCGCCGTTGGTAGTAATCGATGGTATTGTTGGTGGAAATATCAACACGCTAAACCCAAATGATGTGGCCAGCGTTTCCATCTTAAAAGATGCCGGATCGGCTGCCATCTATGGATCTCGTGCGGCTAATGGGGTTATTTTGGTAACTACCAAAAGCGGTAGCGTTAATCAGAAACCGTCAATAAGTTTTAATAACAGTTACGGCATTCAGCATCCGGATGTGCTCCTCAAAAAGGTAGACGCCTCGGATAATGCCTATTATAAAAATGAATCCCTGGTTAATTCAGGTTTACCACCTGCCTATACCCCAGAGCAGATCCAGCAGTTAAAGGATCAGGGTAATGGTACCTGGGATGCACAACATGTGCTGAGAAATGCGCCCTTGCAATCTTATAATGTAGCGATTAGCGGAGGTGGCCCTACCAGTTCTTACTTTATTTCTGGTGGTTACCAGGACCAGGGAAGTAATATTGATGGTAACGGTGGTTCAGGAAGCGCCTTTGGTTATCAGAAATATAATCTGCGTATGAATCAGACTTCCATTATCGGGAAGTTAAAAGTGAACCTGATCTTAAGTTATAGCAAAACACAGAACAAAACAAACACGGCAGGTGATAATAATATTTTTGCAGATGCTGACCGTGTGCCTTACAATTATAGCTGGCAGGACGCTCAGGGACGTTACCTGACTAATCCTGTAGCTTCACAATTCAATGTATTGGGCTCAATAGAGCAGGGTGGTTACAACTTAACCAATAATGATGAGTTTTTTGGTACGCTAAACGGACAGCTGAGCATCACCAAAGACCTTAAATTAACCGGAATAGTAGGTGCTACGGTTACGGATAACAGCGATTATTCGAGAACACTACAGGTTAATAATTACCCTTCGGGTGTTTCAGGGGATAACCTGCCGGTATTTGACAACAGTTCTAAACAGCTTTTGTTAAACTCTCAGGTATTCATGGAATACAACAAACAGATCAACGACCATAAATTTAAAGTGCTGTTAGGCATATCCAATGAGTCGTATAGTTCATCTGGTTTTCAATTGCAGGAGCTATATACAGATCCGCAATTGGGTATCCCTACTACGGGAACTATCCTGGATGCCTCCAGTTCTTACAATAGTAACAATGGCCCCAATAATATAACCTCAGCAACCAGTCTGGATTCCTTTTTTGGGCGTTTAAACTATTCCTATAAAGACCGCTATCTCCTGGAAGGCGATTTTAGGGAGGATGGGTCTTCAAAATTTGCAGCAGGCCATAGATGGGGCTTCTTTCCATCTATTTCAGGTTCATGGGTAGCTTCAGAAGAGTCGTTTATGAAATCGATTAAGAATGTAGTAAATACCTTAAAGTTCAGGGCTTCTTATGGTGTTTTAGGAAACCAGAATGTAAATGCCTATCAATATCAAACCACCTATTTCCCGTATCAGAATGCCTATGGTTTTAACAATTCCGTGGTAGGCGGATCGGGTTATAATTTAGGTAATCCAGATTTAACCTGGGAGCGGGCGGCTACGCTGAATATTGCGATGGATGCGGCTTTCCTGGATAACAAATTAAATGTATCATTCGATTATTTTAATAAAGTAACCAAGGATATCCTTGCCCCGCGTTCGGATGTTCCGGCACTTTTTGGTGCGGGTTTCCCGGATTATAATATCTCTAAAGTTGGAAACCGCGGATGGGAAGCTACTGTAGCTTATACCTTCAAAACAAATGAGTTTACGCATAACTTCAGCTTTAATATTGCCAATAGCAGCAATAAACTGCTGGCGTTTAGCTATGGTGCTACCCAACAGATCAATAATCTTGGCGAATATTCATTGCTGAGAGAAGTAGGCGGCCCTGTTACACAATATTATGGATATAAAGTAGCAGGCATATTCCAGACCGAAGCAGAAGTACAAAGTTCTGCAAAACCAACGGGACTTACCCTTGCACCTGGCGACCTGAAATATGTTGATCAAAACCACGACGGTGTGATTGACCAGAAGGATATGGTGCCACTGGGCAATCCCTTTCCAAAATTCACTTTTGGTTTTACCTACAGAGTTGCAGTAAAAGGATTTGACCTTTCCATATTTATACAGGGAGTGGGTAAACGGACAGAATTTATCAGAGGTGAAGATATGGAACCCTTCCATTACAATTATGGAAATACCCTCTTTGAAAATCAGACTGATTTCTGGACCCCATCAAATCCAGGTGCCAAATATCCAAGACTTGCCGCTATCGGATCTGATTCCAATACCAACAACTGGAGAGATGGCTCAGATATCTACAGCCTCAATGCGGCTTATGCACGGTTAAAAAATGTTAACATCGGTTATACCTTCCCTAAAAAAATGACCAGAAAAGCAGGGATAGAAAAACTGAGGATATCTGCTATAGGACAAAATCTATATACGCTAACTAAGCTGAAATTTATAGATCCTGAAACTTCAGAATTTGATAGCAACACAGGATTAGGTGCTGCTTCTAATAGTGGACGTGCTTATCCATTGCCTATTTTCTATGGAATGGGATTAGACTTGACATTTTAACACATAAAATATATATCATGAAATATTTTAAAAAATTATTCTTTGCAACGCTTGCCCTGCTTGCTGTAAGCAGTTGTAAAAAGCTCGATCAGACACCTGAAAATAAATTTACAGACTTAAATTTCTGGACAACCAGTTTAAACGTTAATGGCGCATTAAATAACAATTACAGCCTGATGTATACCAGCGCTCTTTATTTTTTTAATGATGACATGTCTGATAATGCCTATAGCACTAATGACCCAATTGCAAGCGGAAGTTTTAATGCCTCCACAACAAAATTTCTTTCCGACTGGACCTATTACTATTCGGGAATAAATTCCTGCAACCTGTTTTTGGCTAACGTAGACCAGAATAAAACCCTGACTGCTGATGTGATTGCCGGCATGAAAGGTGAAGTGCGTTTTATCAGGGCCTGGCATTATTTTAATTTAATGAAATGGTGGGGCGATGTGCCACTGATCACCGGAGTGATCACACCAGACCAGGCCAAGGTAATTGCCAGAAGCCCAAGGGCCACTGTATTAAATTTTGTTCTTACTGAACTGGAAGCCGCGGCCGCTGTTTTGCCGTCAAAAGATAAGTATACAGCCGCTCAGAATGGCAGAATTACGAATGGTGCAGCCTTGGCATTAGAAGCCCGCGTGTTATTATATGAAGGTAACAGGATGGCAGATGTAGTTACCATTTGTGAAAAACTAATGAATAATCAGGCTACCTATGGCAGTTATGCGCTAGCCAGTGATTACGGCAGCTTGTTTAGCAATGCAACAGTTAATAAAACAAATACAGAGTCCATGCTCTCTCTGCAATTTGTATCCGGAACAGCAGGCAGGACATGGGCAGACGACTTTGACTTTGCACCTATATCTACTGGCGCCCGTGTTAACAGTCTGGCACCAACCCAGGAGCTCGTGAATGATTATATCATGGCGAATGGAAAACCCATCACGGATGCTGCTTCAGGTTACAACGAAAATAACCCTTATGTGAACAGGGATCCAAGGCTAACCGCAACAATCGTTTATGATCAGTATAAATGGCTGAACCCGGATGGTACTACACAGATCATCTACATTAAACCTGGTTCCGATCCGAATAAACCACCTTTAAATGAGTATGCCATTGGAAATGAAGCTGTTTCTGCATCAGGTTATTACTGGAGAAAATATTTTGATCCCAATCACCTAGCAGGTTTTGTTTCAGGTTTAAACCTGCACCTGATCAGATGGGCAGAAGTGCTGCTGGATTATGCGGAAGCTGAAAATAGTCTTGGACAAATGAATGCCACGGTATGGGATAAAACGATCATGGTGTTGAGACAAAGGGCTGGTTTTACTGACCCTAATGCTTTGGCCTACCCAGGTAACAATACCGATATGGTGAATATCATTAGAAGGGAAAGAAGGACAGAGTTAGCGATGGAAGGTACCAGGACAGAAGATATCCGTAGGTATAAACTTTCTGAAACAGTATTAAACGGTTATGCTCATGGTGCCAAATTTGGCGATCCAACTGTAGATAATGGTTATATCAGGGTTCAGTTACGCAAATTCGATCCGGGAAAGAACTATTTGTGGCCTATACCACAATCTGAGATCAATCTTGATAACAACCTAACCCAAAATCCAGGCTACTAATTCATAACCATTAATCGAAAAAAAATGAAGACATATATAAAATTAAGCTTTATGGTTATGTTGGTCGCCATTGCTTTTACTTCCTGCAAAAAGGATGTTAAGCCATTGGATACTAATGTTAATCCTGTAACTACGTTAAATGCACCGGCAGATCAGACCAGCATCAGCCTGCAGCCTGCAACAGGGCCAAGTGTAGTCTTTCAATGGGCTCCCAGTACAACTCAGGACCTGGTGTTGTATGAAGTGGCTTTTGATAAAGCAGACGGTGATTTCAGTAAGCCCCTCTATAAAGTGCTTTCTGATGGTTCTGGTCTCCAGGCCCAGGCAACAATTACCCAAAAGATCCTGAATACCGTTGCATCCCTGGCTGGTATTCAGTCGTCCAGCAGCGGAACATTTAAGTGGGCAGTTATCGTTTCCAAGGCAACCAATGCTAAAGTAAGTACAGCCAGTCATATTATCCAGGTAACAAGGCCTGCTGGTTTTGCCGTACTTCCTGCCACACTTTTTCTAACAGGAACAGCTACAGAGCAGGGTGCTGATGCAACCAAAGCTTTAGCCTTTAAAAAGACAGGTGACGGTATTTTTGAATTGTATACTTCTTTACAGGCAGGTACATATACCTTAATTGATAAAACCACGGGAACGCCCACTGTATACTCTATACAAAATACAAATAGTGTTCAGTTAGGCGGAACTACAACGGTAAGCGGCAGCAAAAATGTTTACCGCATTTCAATAGATCTCAGTACGGCTTCTGCTACACTTACGCAGATTATATCCGTAGGTTTCTGGTCTGCTCCAAACAATTCGATATCGTTTAAATTACCTTACATTGGAAACAGTCAGTGGGAAATTGATAATACACCGATAGCGATCCCGCAAGAGTCATATGGAGCTGACAGCCGTTATAAGTACCAGTTTGTTGTCATGAATTCTGCTGGCGTACAGTCTACAGAATGGTATGGAAGTGTGAACTCTGATAATTCAGATCCCAACAGCAGTACCGCTTTATCTTACTGGTATATGTATCCTGTAAACAATTCGCAATTTGATTTTTGTTACAAACTCGACCCATCTGTAAATAATAAGAATTGTAATGTCAATGTGAACTATAGCCCGACAATACCTAATTACACCAACAGCGTTACTATAAAATAAATTATTAAAAGCGTTGCAGCATGAAGTTGTAACGCTTTTAATTCATCTAAAAAATCATGAAAACCAAATATTCTAATTACTTCACAGCTGTACAGTTGTTTGTTGCTGCACTGGTTCTAAGTGCATGTTCCAAAAGCAGTGATCCTGCTGTCACCCCAATAGGTCCTGTTACTCCGGTAAGTAATGTGAGTTATAATTATGCTTTACTCAGTGATTCATTGCAGGCTGGCACTTATGTAGCCTTTATCTCGGCAGACCGCAACTATTTTATCCAGAACAATAGCGGAAATAATACCTTCAATTATTGGCCTAATGCGCATATGCTGGATGTTTTAACAGATGGATATTTAAGAACTAAAAATGCTGTTTACACGCAGCGTATGAAAACATTGCTGACTGGTATAAAAACAACCAATGGCGGGGCCTATCCTAATGAATTTTATGATGACATGGGTTGGCTTGCCAATGCAAGTCTCAGGGCATACAAAGAAACTAATGACGCCGATTATTTGAGCGTCGCCCAGCTCTTATATACCGAAATAAAAGGCGGCTCCAATACCGTTGCAGGAGGTGGAATCGCCTGGCAAAGAACACAGTTATATTATAAAAATATCCCTTCAACCGGTAATGCCACTATTCTGGCTGCCAGGTTATATGAACTACAGGGCAAAGCTGAAGACCTTACGCTGGCCAAGAGCCTCTATGACTGGATGAAAGCTACCCTGGTAAATGCTACCTCAGGTGAGGTGCTGGATGGAATTAACAGAAACCAGGATGGGGAGGTAGACAATTGGGTGTTTACTTATGATCAGGGTTTGTTTATTGGTTCTGCTATTGAGATGTATACGATTACCAAAGATCCGGCTTACCTTCAGGATGCTATCCGTACAGCTAATAATGCAATCGTTGATCCGAATTTAACAGTAAACGGAATATTTAAAAGCGAGGGACAAGGTGATGGTGGACTGTTTAAAGGAGTAGCTATACGTTACCTGACATTGCTGGCGGAATTACCCGATCTGGATGCTACCGACAAAGCCAAATATGCCAGTTTCTTACAAAAGAATGCACAGTCTCTTTATGTTAAAGGAATTGCCAGGCCATCCCTGATGATCAGTCCGGATTGGACGAAACTTCCTTCCGGAAGTACAGATCTGACTACCCAGTTAAGTGGCGTAATCATGATCGAGGCAGCAGCGAAATTAAAAGCAGAAGCTATTATTCAATAAAAGCACATTAACTAACAGCTTGCCGCTTTAGCATAAGTTAGCCATAAAAAAAAGTCCTTCAAACTTAAGTTTAAAGGACTTTTTTTTAAAATTTGTTGCGAATTACTAGTAACCCGGATTCTGTACTAAATTTTTATTTGCAGTAAGCTGTCTGTTTGGAATAGGATAAACATTCAGATTTTTATTATTGCTTGGGGTATGGTCCCACCATGCTGCGGTAACGAATTTACCGAACCTGATCAGGTCCGTGCGCCTTTTACCTTCAAAAATAAATTCTCTTCCACGTTCTGCTAACAATTCATCCATCGTTAATGACCCTGTGGTATATGCTGCAGCCTGCCAGTCGGCATCAGCGAAGGCCCTTTTCCTGCAGGTATTGATCAACGTTACAGCATCACCCGTGGCAGTACCTCCATTTTTGCGCATTAAAGCCTCAGCTTTATAGAAATAAATATCAGTTAAACGGTAAATCACCCAGTCATTACTCCAGTAATTGGCATCCGTAGAAGGGCCTGATCTATATTTGTTAAAACGAGCCCCGCTGTTTTCTTCACCTGTAGTCATGCTTGACACAGTAGAACCTTCACTGTTCCGCTGAATATTATCTACGAAAACCAGCGGCTGATCTTTATATTCGTAACTGCCTGTAACCGGTTTTTTGGGGTCTGTAAAATAATACTGCGGGCCAATGAGCATCCAGGTAGATTTTCTAAGGTCATTGTCTGCAAAGGCATCATAAGCGCTTGGAATAACTACTACACCATCATTTCCATTAGCATCGCCGCCATAAATATACTTTTGATTGAAGTGAAAGAAATCACTATTCCAGCCAATCCTGGTAGTAGTTAGCTGATAATTATAAGCCAGTACAAACAGGTTTTCGGTCGATGAGGTTGTGTTGGTATTGCTAAAGGTAACAGTTAGGTTAGGATCAAGCGTAGCCGCACCATTCTGCCCTCCGGTCTGTCCGGTTAAGATCTTATCACACGCTGCTGTACATTCATCCCATTTGGCTGTTCCTGTCCATACTTCTGCATTCAGATAGAGTTCAGCCAGCATGGCATAACCTGCGGCCTGTGTAATTCTTCCTACAGATTGCTGGGAGAGTTTAGGTAACAGGTCTACATTGGCTTTCAGTTCGCTTTCTATAAAAGCGAAAACCTGTGCGCGGCTTTCTGTCGGCGGACTCAATGGAGTTCCAACCTGGGTAACTACAGGGATGTTTCCATAAAGGTCCATCAGTTTCAGGTAATGCCAGGCACGGAATACTTTAAGTTCAGCAACATATTGATCTCTTTGTACAGCTGTAATTCCCATACGGCCCAAATCATAAGCCATCAGGTTAGTGATCGGGTCGTTGCAATAACCAATCCCTGTAAACATTAAACTCCATGGATTCCAGATATTGTCTTCGAGTGAGTTCCAGGTGTGGTAATGCTGACGGATCCAGTCGCCATTGTCATAACCATGAACTCCTTTTACCGGCCAGGCCAGCTGATCTCCGGATAACTCATTAAGTCTGTAAGCACTTTGCTGACCAGTAGGGGCAGCCCATGCACCGGCATGGGTATAAGGCCTGAGCACTGCCGATAATACCTCATTGGGGTTATTATAATAATTGTCGCTCGTTATCTCGCTGTATACGTTTTCATTCAGTTTGGTACAGCTGCTGCCTAGTACAAGTAGGATCAGTAAAGAGAAAACTGATAGTTTGTAATGTCTTTTCATGTTCTTGAATTTAAAAACCTACGTTAAGTCCTAAAGTGAATGTTCTGGTTCGGGGATATACACCGTGGTTATCAATACCTGGCGCCAACCCAGTATCTTCTACCTCAGGATCTACTCCCTTATAGCCGGTGATGGTAGCCACATTTTTGGCACTTGCGTAAACTCTCAGGTTACGGATATATTTGGTTTTAGGCACAAAGGTGTAGCCGAAAGTAACGTTGTCCAGCTTCACAAAACTGCCTGATTCCAGGTAATAATCTGAAAACTGATAAGATCCGTTTAAATCCTTATGCGTAGTATTGGCCGAAGCCAGAACGTTGTTTGGTAAGGCTACTTTATTTCCATAAGAAAGCTCCGTGGTATTAAGTATGTCATAATCAAACTTACCGCGTAAGAAAACTGTCAGGTCAAATTGTTTGTATTTGAAAGTATTGGTCCAGGAAGCATAATATTTTGGAATACCATTTCCAATTACTGTTTTATCGGCATCAGTGATGACGTCTGCACTTACTTTTTCTCCTTTAGCATTGTAAAAAAGCCAGTCTCCTGTTGATGTAAATCCAGCAAAACGTTTACCGAAAAAGTCACCCAGTTTACCACCTGCTACCGTCCGGATGGCGTTACCCAGCGCACCATTACCACTTATAGGGCCAAATTCAAGGTAATCTATATTGTAGATATCATTTGAAAAGCTCAGCATCTTACTGCTTTGAGTACTTGCTGTAACGGTTGAGTTCCAGGTGAAGTCTTTCCTTTTCAGGATCACCCCGTTCAGGCTCAGTTCCACTCCGCTGTTCTGGATGGCGCCTACATTGGTATAAATCGTAGATTGGATATAAGAGGGAAGCTGGGTATTATAATTTTCCAGCAGGTCGGTCGTTTTACGTTTATATACATCTAAAGTACCGTTCAGACGAAAATTGAAAAGGGAAAAATCCAAGCCTACGTTTACTTCCGTTTTCTTCTCCCATCTCAGATCGGGATTGGGGTTTCTGCTTGGGCCATAAGTCTGGTTCCATGTTTCTCCGCCGTTTGGATCGATGCCGAACAAATAGTAATTACCTGTACCCAGCGTAACGAGTGATTGATAATTAGGGATTCCCTGATTACCCGTTACACCAATTCCTGCTCTTAGTTTTAAGTTACTGATCGCTTTAATGTTGTTCATGAAACTTTCTTTGGTGATATTCCATCCGGCTGATGCCGCAGGGAAATTTCCCCATTTGTGGTTTGCACCAAAACGGGAGGAGCCTTCATGACGTAATACCAGTTCCAGCAGATACTTGTCTTTGTAATTGTAGTTTACCCTTCCAAAGAATGCAATTAGTTTGTTGTCTTCCTTAAAACTGTTAAGGCCTCCTTTTCCATCAGTAAGAAAAGTACCAGCATTGAGGTTATTATCCTCGAAAACATCATTGGCAAAGCCTGAATTTTCAGCGTAAAAATTTTCGGTATTGTTGTATTGATAGCTATAACCAGCGATCACATCAATGTTATGGTCCTTCGCAATGGTGGTTGTGTATTCAAGGGTAGGCTCTACAGCGTAATTTTTTTCCAGGTAAGAGTATTTATAGGCATATCCGGTTCCATTAATAGCGGTTCCATTTAGCATATAGCCCTTTTGCGAATCAAAGGAACCCTGATCATAATATAGGTCATCTATATATGCATTTCGCTGTATAGAGCCGAAAATAGAAGCTTTTAACCCTTTAATGATTTCTAACGTAAGTTTTGCATCTCCAGAAGTAGTTTGCTGGTCCCTGGTATATTTTTCCTGGGCCAGGCGTGCGATCTGGTTGGGGTAAGTTTGATCCTGGTAAAAACTACCATCTGGGTTATAGATAGGATCTGTAGGGTTTTGCACCAGAGCGTTATCAAAATTTGTACCTATGCCCAAAGGATTATCTGCAGAATTTCCGCCCAGCAAATTCGCTTTATTATAGTTTGTCGCCAGATTGATCTGTGCACTTAATTTGCCTTGCAAGCCTTTTTGCGTAACACTTAAACGGGTGCCGTAATTGGTACGGGTATTTTGCTGAGCAATACCATTCAAGTCGTTATAGAAAACCGAAGCCCGGTAAGTTGCATTTTCACCGCCACCCGAAAGTGCCAGGTTATGGTATTGGGTGAGATTATTCTTATCCAGCAATGCCCCATAAAAATCTGAGGAAGAGCCATTGTCATATTGTTTATTCACCAGCCCCTGGCTGATTAAAGAGCGGTAACCTGCCGCATCTAAGAAATCAGGTTTTTTAAGTAAATAATCCCTGGAAAAGTATGTGGAATAATCATAAGTTGCAGGGCCTTTTTTCCCTTTTTTGGTGGTCACCAAAATAACCCCTCCATTGGCACGCGTTCCGTAAATTGCCGCGGCAGAACCATCCTTCAGTACAGACATCGATTCAATATCGTCCTGTTGCAAAAGGTCAAGATTCCCTCCCGGAATACCATCAATAACAATTAAGGGGCTTCTGTCACCAGTCAGCGAGGTTACCCCGCGCAACTGTATAGAAACACCAGAGTTAGGGTCACCACCGCCAGTTCTGGTAATGGTCAAACCAGCAACTTTTCCCTGTATCAGGTCCATTGCATTTTTGGAGCCTCCCTGGTTAAAATCTTCAGCTTTTACATTGGATACGGCCGAGGTGAGTTCTTCTTTTTTCTGCGTACCATACCCAACTACCACAACCTCGGTCAGCGCCTGGTTATTTTCAGCCAGCTTAACATCGATCTGTGTACGGTTATTGATGGCTATCTCCTGAACGGCAAATCCAATGGAGCTAAAAATCAGCGTCGAATTACCTTCGGCGATCAGGGCATATTTCCCATTGGCATCTGTAACGGTACCAACTGTAGTTCCTTTTACTTTTACACTGACGCCTGGCAATGGCTGTCCCTTATCATCAGTAATTGTTCCGCCCACTTTCTGTACGCTCCGCCCATTTTTCAAATCGTCTTTCCTTCTCAAAACAATGGTCTGCTGAATAATTTTGTAGGACAAGGGCTGATTATTGAGGCATTCATCAAGGGCTTTTTCGATACTGGCATTATCCAGATCGATATTGACCAATGACTCTTTAGCGATATCCTGTTTATCGTAAAGTAAGCTGTATCCGGTTTGTTCTGCGATGATGTTCAGGATCTTTTCCACAGAAACCTTTTTTTGATGGATACTGACAACCTGGCTATAACTTGCAGCGCTTACCTGGGTGAGCGCCGCAATAAAAATAACGACGGTTAATTTCATGATTAAAATAGTTTGGGCCGGGAGTGGCCAGGCTATAGGGCGTGCCTTAGCATTAAAATTCATACATTTGTTTGGTTAGTTAAACATTTAGTTCATTCATCATGCAGCGAATGTGAACCTGACTTTTTTCCGGGAAAGTGCTGCGAACACTTCCCGGTTTTCTGCTTTTTTCAGCCAGATTTTATTGCTTAATCTTAGGGTCGGTTTTTTTTCATAGCTCGGTATTTATTAGGTTTATCATAGATTGATCTTTATTTGGTTAATTCGTCACAATAATTCTTTTTTCTTCAATTCTGAAATTTATGCCTGTATAACTCAACATATTGAACAGGGTAGAAGCATTTACATTTCGTGAAAGCGTTCCCGTAAGCCTTTTAGTGGGTATTTTACCCTCATAAACTACGCTTACATCATACCAGCGGGCAACCTGACGCATTACTTCCTGTATCCCGGTATCCTCAAAACTGAAATTGCCGTTCTTCCATGCCATTACTTCGCGTTCATTAATGTGTTTCTGGATCGAGATCTTGCCATCTTGATTCAGTAGAGCCTGCTCTCCAGGTTTAATCAGATCTGAAGCCGTGGCACTGCTTACACTAACACTGCCTTCCAGCAGGGTGGTTTTGGAGGTGCTTTCGTCGGGATAAGCCATTACATTGAAATGGGTACCAAACACTTTGATGGATGTATTGGCTGTTTTAACGATAAAAGGGCGAGCTGGATTTTTTGCCACTTCAAAATAAGCTTCACCTGTCAGCTCCACTTTCCTTGACTGCTGGTTAAAGCAGACAGGGAAACGAAGCGACGAGGCGGCATTTAGCCATACTTTTGTACCATCAGACAGGAGTATTTGATATTGCCCGCCTTTAGGGGTAGAAATCATATTTTCTGCATCATCTGGTTTACCCGTTACTGCAGTAAGGTTGTATAACAATTGTCCGCTGCCGGTCTTTGTGATCTGTAAACCATCATGCTCAACCAAAACTCCATTCCGGATATGATCTAATTTGATCGTTTTACCATTTGCCAGAGTTAAAATTGCGTGGTTTCCTCCGGGAAGGATATCCTGTTTAGGGCTGTGCTTAACCGTTTTAACAACCAGAGCCGGGTTTCTTTGGTGGAAATAAAAAAAACCAGTCATTAGTAAAATGGCTGCTGCAGCTGCTTTCAGCAGGAAAGAAAAGCTAGCCTTCTTTTTTGTCAGGAGAGGCTGTTCAGCTTCCACTTTAAGAATAGAATTTAAAATCTCTTCCGTTTTTTCTGGAGAGAAAAGTGGTTTTTCGGTAGCTGCATCTTCCCAAAGATCTTGTAGAAGCATAGAGAGCTGTTCATCATCAGGAGATTCACAAACTAATTTATAGAGTTCATCAATTTCTTGCTGCGTAGCTGTATGTTCTGCATACAGTTTAAACAAGTAAGTGATTCTTTCTCTAGATGTGTCCATATGATGTTAATCAGTTCTATTTGGATAATAGCTGTGGGCTACTGACTAAAGACACAAGGGATGATAAAAAGGGGGTATAGCTTTCTGTTTTTTTTATAAATACTTATAAAGTACTAGCAAAAGCAGTATAGATTCCATGTTTGCGCGTACATGGGCAATGATGGAAGAGTTGGCAATCTTTAAATACTTTTTTACCGTTTCACTGGAAATATTCATTTCATCAGAAATTTCAACGTATTTAAGTCTTCTGTGCCTGCTCAGCAGATATACTTTTTGCTGTTGGGGTGGCAGTTGGTCTATAGCCTCGTCTATTAAACGGTAATACTCACTCAGATCATTGTCTTCCTGATCCTGATTTAATATATTTTCAAAATTGGTGATCAGCGCACGCTCCTTCATTATTTTACGAAGGGAATTTAATGCCTGATTTTTTGAGATTACGAACAGATATGCTTTAAAGTTCCTGACGTCTGTAAGTTTCTCCCGGTTAACCCAGATTTTCATAAACACATCCTGTACAATTTCTTCTGCCAGTTCCATAGAATCGGTAATTCGAAAAATATAATTACCCAAATGCTGATGGTGCATTGTAAATAATTTACGGAAGGCAAACTGGTTTCCCGATGCAATCTGAAGTAGTAAATTATTTTCCCAATTATCTGTGACCATACATAATTATTTGAGGTGTTATTACAAATAACAAAAAAATAGTTAGATATCCACTATCGAATTTACAAAAGCGAAAAAAGTAAATGTATGATATAACATTTACAGGATAGCATTTCCCCTGATTTAATAAATTTTTATCCCTTACAAGCGTTTGATTTCTTTCCACCGTATTACTAGTGTTGATTAATTATATCACTACTCGATGGGCACTATCCTACAACTATTAAAAAAGAAATTTCCTATAGATAATTTTTTCTTTCATAAATCCTACTCGCAGGAAGGAGAAGACATGGTTTACCGGTCATTTTATGAAAACCGTAAACATTACAAAGGCTTTTATATTGATGTAGGTGCCTTTCATCCTTATCGCTTTTCAAATACATTATACTTTTATCAAAGTGGCTGGAGGGGTATTAACATAGAACCAACCCCTGGAGCCATAAAAATATTTAAGCTTTTGCGTAAAAGGGATATCAATCTTAATATTGGAATAAATACTGCAATGGGAGAACTTCCATTTTATTGCTTTAATGAACCCGCTTTAAACAGTTTCAATAAGCAAATTTCAGAAAACATCGCTGCAGCTAAAAGATACCGTATAAAAAAGATTATTCCTGTACAAACCATGCCCTTGTCAAAAATACTGGATAATTATTTGCCTGCAGGCACAACAATAGATTTTTTAAATATAGATGCAGAAGGACTTGATCTGGAGGTTTTAAAATCCAATGATTGGAATAAGTATATCCCTTTATTTATTATGATTGAGGTGAGAATAACGCTCGAAGATTTGGCCATTTCTGATGTTTATAACTATTTATTAGCCAGAAATTATCAATTGGTTGCCAAAACCAGCAGAACGTCTTTTTTCAAGCTCAAACAACACTAATTACTTTTTAAATTTATAGTGTACACCTAACTGTAAAGAATGGTTATACGATTGATAACTACCAAGGTCACTGCTTACTTTATAAGGCGTTAAATTTTGCTGATAGCTGGCATCCAGGTAAAACTGTTTAATACGAATGCTTATTCCACCGGTAAATCCAATATTTATTTTATTTACAGTAGTATGTTTTAGGGTAGAATCTACTCCCTGTTTAATAACGGGTATGGTATCTTTTAAATTTGTTAAGGTTGCAAACTGGTAATTTATACCGGATTGTTTGATAGGGAAGCTGATGAGGGGTCCTGCATTCAAACTAATTATATTTGATATCCGGTATGAAACAGTGAGGGGAATAGTCATGACCGCTATATTTCTCTTGTCCGTCACTTTAAGCACTTGCGTCGTATCCGGTCGGGACTTTATAAGAGAAGAAGTATAGCTGCCAGAGAGTGCCTCAGAGGTAACTATTCTCAGTCCTCCATTTAAAAGCCAGCGTGTTCTTAGTCCGTAGCTGCCAAAAATCCCAAAATAAAAACTGTTTTTGTTACCTTTATTCAGACCTGCCTCTAATCCATAATCAAACAAAGGAGTTGTCATCTTCTTTGGTTCAAAGGAGGTCTTCTTTGTTTTAATTTTCCTGAAAAATTTATCTTCAATGGGTTCAAGTTGTGCTGGCAGGAGTAAGGCATATGTACGATTGTCTTTTTGAAACATGGACGATTGATGTCTCGCCAATACATTTTTAACACCAATTGTAGCTGTATCCTGAGTATCTATAGTAGATTTATTGGCTCCGTAAGACGAAGCTGTGCCATACTGTAATCCTCTTTCTTCTTTCATTTGCCCTTCTGCTTTTGCCTTTTCAATAATCTTTATCTTTTTTATACTGTCGGCTTTTAAGAGATCAGAAATTTGAAGAAAGTCAGAATCTGCCTGGGCCGATTGGAGTTGTTTATGATTTAAGCTATCTGCAGAAAAATGACGCCTTTCTTTTTTTGATTTGGTGTTTTTTTTACCCGTGTGCTGAGGAACTGAAAAATAAACAACTGTACTGATCATCGCAGCAGCAGGAAGAGCAAAGAATAAAGAGGAAGTTATTTTTGCCGTCAGTGATTTCGCTGCGATGTGTGTGCCCGGTGAGGCTCCACCGTGAACAGGCATTTGTGTATCCAGCATATTTTTCATGCTTGCCCATGCAGAGCCTGCATCCTCCTTTAAGGGAAGCTCTGCCAGCTTTTTACGCCAGAGTTTACGATACCATGCTGAATTTCTCATGTTGCCTTATTATAATTATCAGTTGGCGGATCGATATGGTTTCCCGGTAACATCAGCATGGCCCTCAGTTGTTTTTTTCCTGCTGAAAGATGCCATCTTGAAGTACTCTCGCTGATCATTAATTGTTCGCCTATTTCTTTATGGGAATATCCTTCAATAACAGATAAATTAAAAACAATTTGTGTCGCAGCTGGCAATTTACGGATATAGCTTAAAAGATCCTCTGCATAAAGTTTATCCAGAACTTCCGGAGCGATAAAAACATGATCAGCATCTTCTATGGTATTTTCGTGATTAAATTTGATTTCCTTTCTCCCAAGGTCTATACACGTTCTGACAATAATGGTCTTTATCCAGGTACTTAACTTGCCTTTATTTTCATCAAATGTAGCTATATGCTGGAATATCTTTAAAAATCCGTTATTAAGCGCTTCTTTAGCCAGCTCATCTGATTTCAAATATCGATAGCATACACGCAGCATTTCGGCATAAAATAATTTATATAAATCCTCCTGAGCTAAGCGTTCATTAGCCTTACAGCCTTTAATCAGCTTGGAGTGTTGCTTAGCAAATAGATTCATTCATACGTTTAGTAATCCGCTACTCATAGGTTCTCTGCATTAATTACGCAGGGTTTGAGGTAAACGTGTGGCTAAATGTATTTTATTTTAATGATTTTTATTTCCTTTAAATCAACTTTTATTGTTGGCGATTGAAAATCACCAACATATCCTTGACTACTTACCGTTCGGAGGCAAAATTTCTCGCTCCATAGGCGCAAGCGAAAACCATAAGGCAAGCAAAACACCATAACTGCCGCCCCTTTCAATCCATTCAAAAATTTCGTAATGCGGATAAAAAAGTTCTGTTCCCATTTTCCAGATGATAAATATCACCAATATAGGTCTTGATGGACGAATCAACAAAAGCAATGCGGCTATCAGTTCGATGATCCCTGCGGTAAAGGCAACCTCGTGTGCATCATGGAAACCAAGGGACGCGTACTGTCCCAGCAAACCTTTTTTACCGATCAGATTAAGCCAGGC
Source organism: Pedobacter sp. L105 (assembly GCF_009765875.1). Classification (GTDB taxonomy): domain Bacteria; phylum Bacteroidota; class Bacteroidia; order Sphingobacteriales; family Sphingobacteriaceae; genus Pedobacter. The sequence continues at coordinate 48,233 of NZ_LMUP01000004.1, read as the reverse complement.
ATGGCCTGCGAACAATAAAAATGCAGTAATTCTCAAGCTGAGCTGTATATTTTTTAGCTGACCATCCTGAAGTACCATAGGAGTCTTTAATTTCTCGAACCAGGACCTTAAGCCCTGGCCGGTGTTACATAACAGCAACAGCGCAAATGGGGCTCCGTAATTACCCGCTCTCTCTATAAATTCTCCAAAAGGCTCCCCGGAAAGAGGCCTGAAGGACGCCGTCAGCAAAGCCCATATGACCAGCCATGCTGCAATGATTCTAATAGGATAAAATAAGAGTATCAGACCTAAAATAATATCAACTGTACCTACCATAGGCATGAGCTGGTATGCCATATCATGGCCAATTCCAAAAACTGCAAAGTAATTGGCCCAGATGGCTTTAGTGATGATCCCAAATGCCCCATGACCAATAAAACACATTGCAGACGTCACACGAAGTGTATAGTATATCCTTTGTTGGGTTGAAAACGACTTTTTCATGTCTAATTCTGCCTGGTAATGCCCGCCTTCTTAATTTTCTCGATGATGTAGCCCGCAACGTCCTTACCTTGTTTATTGCCTGCTTTGATGCTGTCCATAAAATGGATTCCTCCATAAAACCTGGATATGGAAGCTTCTTCTGCTGCCTGTGTAAAAGAGGTAAAACTGCGGATGCCCGAGCCAAATGGAATCTCGGTATCATCGGTATAGGCAAAGTGATCACCCAGCAGATAAGTAAGCATAGCTGCCGAAGCATTTGAAGCCACCGCATGTCCGCTGGTGTTTTCAGGAAATGGAGGGGTTTGCAATACAGGCCTCCACTTCAGGTCTATGTTCCTGTTGATATAAGTTTCAGGCCGTACCCGGTTACTTCTGTATTTTTCATCCCAGCAGGCAATAAAGGCATCCATCAGGGAAATAGACTCCATGGTAACTACTACAATGGATTGATCAAAGCCTAAATTCGCTTTTTTAACCACTAAACAAGCAATATTCATCCAGTGCCCGGCGGGGCTGATCTTCTTAAAACCAATCATCATATGGCCTGAGGTAGTTACCGCAAAAGGATTACAATCCCAAAAATTTGCTTTGTTCAAACTCTCCGGTGTCTGGTTTTTTGAAGCATCATAAACCTGTCTGGCAAGATGATAAAAATTGCTGGTCGTGTCTTTACTGTAAGGGGTAGCCGGAGTGGGTTTGAACTGCGAAGAAGAGTCGAGCACTAATGGTTTTATAGTCGTCCAGTTAGGTTCTACCGCATCAAGGTAGGCCGGAGGAGTGGGATACCAGTAAGCATCACCCTTTTTCGGAGTATATCTTAATTTACCGCTTAATTTACCATAACCATCTGTTTTGGAAAAATTAATCACCTGTGCAGCGATCTGTTTAGCCAGCTCTATTGATTGTGTAATAATAATCTCACTGATTTTATTTTTTCGGAGCAGGGCCACATAAGTGTCCTCGTCATCCTGCAATAGATAACCAGATGGCAGCATAATTTTACTGGTTTCCAGTACGCAATAAATAGCAGCGATCCGGTAATCATAACCTTTAACGTCTGTGGTGATGTTTGTTGGAAAGCGGGAGATAAATGATGAAGGTGCGGGCACTTTTTGGTTATTCTGAGAGACAATGGTATAGGACCCCAGCATGATGTAAGAATAATAGCGGCTGGCCACAGGCGGGCTAACCACATCATGTATCATCACCATATTAACTGCGTTGATAACAGGTCTGATTTCCAGGTAATCCGGCAGGGATTTTGCGGCATGGGCAAACAGATTGGCACTATAAAGGAGTGCTACGACTAAGAGGTTACGCGTCTTCATTTTGTTTCTTGATAAAATTGAACCGGTGCATTGGCAATCCCAATCATCAGGTAATTGGTTCCGTTGATTTTTATTTCCAGGGCAGACTTTACATCACCTGTAATAGAAAGCCCGCTTTCGGTTTGGCTGAGGTATTTAAAACCACCTTTTCCATCACCAGTTAACAAACAGCCATAATTGGCATCCATGCTGCCTAACTTCAGGCGGTTATCAAAATGGTTTCCAAGAAGCAGGAGGTCTTCTTTTCCATCATGGTTAAAGTCTTTAACCAATGTCTGGTAAACAGGGGAGAACTGCGCTTGTAAGGGTAGTGCCGTAGCGATAAACTTGCCATTTTTATTTAAATAACAACTAGTTAGTAAATTATCGACGGTTAGTTTTCCTGCTTTTGCCAATTGTTCAGGTGTAAAGATATCCTTCATCGTCACATCAGCATAGGCTTTATAGGAATTGAACTTTTTACGCATAGGGTAGATCAGGTCATTGAGCTCATCCCTGCTTACAAATGGATAGCTGGTGCCCTGAACATAGAAATTGAAAAATGGATCCATAGAGCCATTACCATCAAAATCGGCGTAATACATTTCTGCTGGCTGTTGTTCAGTAGCCCTGATCGGTGAATTTAAGCCAAGGTTTCCTACAATTAAGTCGGGACTGCCGTCACCGTCAACATCTGCTACGTTAAGCGAAGACCAGAAACCATTTACTGGTTTGCCGAAGTATTGATCAGTCTGGTCAACAAAACCAGCTTTTGTATTCATATATACCTTAATGGGCATCATCTCTCCGCAGATGATCAAATCCTTCCTTCCATCTTTATTGAGGTCAATCCACTGGGCATCGGTTACCATACCTGCATTAGCGAAAGGAACGTCTTCAACAGTGAAAATACCTTTGCCGTTGTTGACCAATAGATAACTTTTAGGCGTCGCAGGATACTGTCCCGGGATTACGCGTCCACCTATAAACAGGTCAATATCTCCATCGCCATCAAAATCGCAGGGACGGACGCAAGACTTGCTATTGGCATTGACTGCCGGTAGAGGGGCATCGTTAAACTCTCCCTTTCCATTATTTAAAAATAACTGATCCTGTAAATCCTGGGTGTTGGGATTATACAAAGCATAACCTCCTTTAACCAGGTAGAGGTCAGGGAACCCATCCCCATTGGCGTCAAAAAACACCGCTGCGGATACGGTTGAGGTTTGCTCTCCGCCGGGCAGATCAACTGACTTAAACTTACCATCTTTCTGCTGCGTAAAGATCTTTCCTGGTGAAAGCTGATCGCCACTGATAAAGAGGTCTTCCATTCCGTCTTTATTTACATCTGCTTTTACGATCACCGGAGAGGTTTTCGAATACATAAATAACATTACCAGCTGACGTTTAAAATCATTGATGTAATTGTCGGCAGGTTTGTAAGTTAATAAGGGCTCTGCTTTGGTAAATAATGGCGCATTGATCTTAACCTTATTCTTTTTATGGTCCGGTTTGTCGGGCTGGTAATCAATCACCAGGTGCTGATCAGGTTTAACATCCTGTAGGAGCTGTCTGTTCCCGTCCGGCCAGATAATTCGAATAGAATCAATTGTTTTCTGCTTGCCGAGTCCGAAATTCAATTTGCTGGAAACGCTCGACAAATAACCACGCCCAGGGTTCACTTCCTGGTACTGTAAACCTTCTTTGGTATATACATAGATTTTTGCACCTACAGCATTGGTATTGGCACCCTGGCCTTTTAATTTGATGCTGATATAGGAGTTGGCCGTAGTTTCCCGGCTGGTGTTTTTGTAAACAGTAGCTTCTTCGTTAATGTTATTGACTATCAGGTCAAGGTCGCCATCATTATCCAGATCGGCATACACGGCGCCACTGGAAATGGTAGGGTTAGTCATTCCCCATTCCTGCTGCTTATTTGTAAAAGTGAGGTCGTGGTTGTTTTTAAATATATAGTTGGGCAGCTTAGTTGAAGGCATGGCTTTAATTAGATCCATCAACAGAAAGGGCTCCTTTGCCATCGCTTTCTTTATTTTATAATCGCCCCAATAGCGTAAAAAATCTTTATTGGTATAATCACGCAGATAACCATTCGTGATAAAAATATCTTTGTAACCGTCATTGTCATAATCGGCTATCAGGGGGCACCAGCTCCAGTCGGTAGCGGCAACTCCGGTTAACTGTGCAACTTCACTAAATGTTCCATTGCCATTGTTCAGCTGAAGCATATTGCGCATGTATTGTTTGTAAAGATCCTGTTTAAGCATCAGTTCAAAAGTTTCGTAATTTTCTTCCAGCTGCAGGGATTTTTGCCGGTGGTTGTCTTGCGGCAGCATATCCAGTGTAAGAATATCGGGAAGACCATCGTTGTTGTAATCGGCGATATCTACACCCATAGAGAAGTGCGACATGTGCCTTAAATATTCTTTTGACTTTTCTGTAAATGTACCATCGTGGTTATTGATATACATAAAGTCAGATTCATTGTAATCATTGGTCACGTAGATATCCGGCCATCCATCCTGGTTAATATCAGCAATAGCTATACCGAGGCCAAAGGTGAGTGGATTTTGGATAATACCCGCTTTTTTAGAAACATCTACAAAGTGATTGCCCTTATTTTCAAATAATTTATTACTGGCTAGCTCATCCGTTTCATTGCGTACCTGTGCAAATTCCATATTGTCAATTTTCTTGACGTTATGGTTTAGCAGCATCATATCCAGATCGCCATCATTGTCATAATCAAAAAAAACGGCCTGTGTACTATAACCAGGATCGTCTAATCCGTATTCTTTTGATCTTTCTGTAAATGTCGAATTTCCATTATTGATAAATAGCTGGTTTCTGCGTTTATCAGCGTCTACTTTTCCCGAATAACAAATGTAAATGTCCATGAAACCATCGCCATTTACATCGGCCATCGTTACCCCGGTTTTCCATCCGCCTGAGCGGCCTTCCAATCCTTTGCAGGCTTCTTTAGTAATGTCTTTAAACTTCATATTCCCCATATTAAGGTAAAGTTTATTTGGCATCATATTACCTGTAAAAAACAGGTCTTCCAGGCCATCATTGTTGATATCACCAACGGAAACACCACCGCCGTTATAAAAATATTCGTAAGAAAGCACATTCAGGCTTTCGTTTTCATTGATCGCGTTATTGAAATGAATATTGGTTTGCTGGGAAGGTACAATTTGAAACAGCGTTTGCTGAGCAGAAGCCATAAAGCTATTGCCGTATAAGAGGATAGCTAAAACGCTATACCTTAAAAATACCTTTTTATTGAAGAGTGTTAGATGTTTAGGCATAAACAATTTTATAAATTAAACTCTTAATATACAGGATTAATCCCTGAATTTTGATGTTTGAACTTAAATTTTAATTAAAGAAAAAGGAGACGGTTACCGTCTCCTTTTTCTTTATTAGGTAATGGATAAAAACTATTTGCTATCCCACCATACTCTTGCAATGTAAGTGTCTCCGCCAGATAGACGGGCAACAGCTGCACTGTAATTTGTTGGGTTAGTAGAAGGGATACCTGTTGGATATGGTATTCTTCTTGGAATACTTCCGTCTGTAAACTGACCTGAATAAACTACTGGTGTTAATACAGGGAATCCTGATCTTCTCCAGTTGCTCCAGTTCTCATTAAAGTTGAACAAAGTAGCTGTTGCTACCCAGTATTCTGTATTGATCTGCTGTAAAGCTGTAGCTGGATTTAACGGATGCGCAGCAACATAAGTCGCAATGCTTCCTGCGTCAACAGTAGCTACCGGACTGGCGTTCAGTTGTGCTAAAGATGACATGTCTGCAGCTAATGCATTTGCGTAGTGAGTTGTAGCAGCACCTGTAGCCCATCCTCTTGTAGCAGCTTCCGCTAACAACAATTCAGATTCACCATAAGTTAACAGGAAGTTTGCACGGCTCTTATCTTCGTAAACCAAAAATCTTGGTCTAGAATATTTACCATCTGGTGCAGGTGCATCACCTGCAACCGCTGGATCAGCAGGAGTTGCGCCAGGAAATCCAGGTGCATTAGAGATATCAGTAGTACCACCGTTCTGGTCGTAACCATTTGGCATACCAATTTGTAAACTGGCAGTATTGATACCAGCAGCTAAATTCTGGTTTGCAGCTTTACCAGTACCTGATGCGATCTCTCCGATTGCAGAAATACGAGGGTCAGCATTTGCCTGCAGGTAATCCATCAATGTTTTAGACCAGCGAACTTCTCTAAAATCATCCGTAACCAATAATGCATTCGCATCACTGTTTGAATAACTATCTGCATTATCAGCATATACTTTAGCGTTATCAGTAACAGCAGCCATTGTACCGCCTGCGTAAGCTAATTCAGCATATTTCTGTGCTGTTGTTGGATCAACTTTAGTTAAACGCATCGCTAATCTTAGCATCAGCGAGTAACCTAGTTTTTTCCATTTTGTGATATCACCACCATAGAAAAGATCTGATGTTGGTTTATCTTTAGCAACATCTAAAGCTGCGGTAGCGGTTACCAATGTAGATAACATCGAAGTATAGATATCTTTCTGTGTATCAAATACAGGAGTAGTAACGCCTGTTTTTGCTTGTAACGCTTGTGAGTAAGGAATATCTCCGTAAGCATCTGTTACACGTTGTAAGATGAATATATTCATGATGGTACCAATGTTATCCAAATTTGTATAAGCAGCATTGCCTTTTACCAAATTCTTCATTTCATAGGTCAGGGTTGCTGCGCTGTAGCCTGAGCTCCAGGTTCTGCCCTGGTAAGCTGTACCACTTCCCCTGTACACATATTTATCACCATTACCATAATAATCGTAAGTAGAGGCTAAGCCTTGTGCCCACATACTTTGGTACAGCAACTGATCATATCCAGTTTGTCCAAAAGACATTTGCGACTGTGATAAGAGGAAATTTGGATTAAATAATGCTGCTGTGGTCTGATTTGGATCCGTATTTTTAGCAGTAAAGTCTTTTGTACAACTTACAAAAAAAGAACTAGCTATAAGTAAGGAACTATATATGATTCGTTTTTTCATGTTTGTTACTTTTTAAGATTAATTTTTAAACTAAACCCGTATGTTCTGGTTGATGGTAAACTTGTACCCTCGATACCTGCATATCTGATGTCTGAAGAGAAAGTCGACTCTGGGTCAATATTGTCAGAATGTTTCATGATTGTCCAGATGTTACGGGCAACCAGGTTGAATGTAATAGAGCTGAATGGAGTCCTGTTTAACTGATCTTTACCCAAAGTATATCCAAAGCTAGCCTGACGAAGTTTAATGAAGCTTCCGTCAAGAACATCTAATGAAGAGATGTTACGTGCTAATCCCTGATAGTAATCTTCTGTTTTCACAGCTGTAGTATTTGCTGTTCCATCTGCATTTACACCGGCACCTGTGATCGTACCACTTGCTGGTCTGTTCAAAGTGATCTGGTTTTCTCCGCGATAGATACTATAGTAGTTTGTTCCTGATAAGATTTTGTTTCCAAAACGGTAATCAGTCAGTACAGACAAGCTGAATTTTTTGTAAGTAAAGTTGTTGGTAAAACCACCGTAGATTTTAGGAACTGTAGATCCCATAGCTTTCAAGGCACCTCTTTGTGGAATGCCGGCAGCGTAAACGATGTTTCCTTTAGCATCACGCAGGTAGTCGTAAGCCATGATCTGTGGACCAGGCATTCCTACAACTAGTGCAAGGTTGGCATTTAAAGGACGGTATGTTCCAAGAGTTTGATCTGAATTGTTGGCGTCTGTAGCTAAAATCTTGTTCTTTACATAAGTAAAGTTGAAAGATGGTGACCAGCTAAAATCACTGGTACGTACTGGTGTGCCATTAATTTCGATCTCTACACCTCTGTTTTGAGTAGATCCTGTAGGAACGTACTGGCTAGTATAACCTGAAGAGATATCAATAGAAGAACTGATAATTTCATTTTTAGTTTTACGTGCAAAATAATCTACGTCAAAACCTAATCTTCCTTTTAAGAATTTCAATTCTGTACCTACTTCAAATTCTTTCAGGGTGAAAGGTTTTAAAAATAAGTTTGGAAGTGATTGAGAGAAAGTTCCTGAACTTACTCCATTGATAGAGTTAGCCACATTATAGTAGATGTTTGTACCATAGATATTAGTAGGCTCACCACTTGTCTGAGCATATGACATACGCAATTTACCATAATCCAAAGCTGGAATTTTTACCAGGTTAGAGAAGATAAAACTACCAGATACTGATGGAGAGAAGATACTGTTATTACCGGCTGGCAAAGTAGAATAAACATCATATCTGCCTGTAGTACTTAATGTCAGGTAATCTTTGAAGTTAAAGTCAGCAGTGTAATAAGCAGAGTTTGTTTGTTTCTGCGCATAAGTATAATTGCTGTTTCTGCTACCAAAGTTGGTTAAACTGTAGAAATAAGGGATAATAAATCCATTGTTTCCACTGATATTGTATTGATCAGTAGTATTGGTACGAATGTTTCCACCGGCACTCACATCAAAGTTTAAATAATCTTTAACAATGTCATGTTTCACACCTAATAAAACATCAGAGTTTAACTCTGTGATCGATCCTGTTGATTGTGACATGTTACCATTAGTGTTCAGATAAGCAGTTCCTGTTGGTTCAACGTGTACAACCGTATTGTTACTGTTATCATAGCCTAATCTCGCTTGTGCATAGATCCAGTCAGTAACCTGATATTTCAGGGACATCGACGAAATTAAACGCTTTCTGCCTACGTTAGTGATAAACTCATTTGCTGCCCAGTATGGGTTAGTTACATAAATATCATTAGTAAACGATTGCTCTTTTCCATTAGCCAAAACTCCTGGATTAAGGATAGATTGAGCTTCGTTGGGAGCCAAGAAAGTAACGTTGTTCGGGTTACCCGGACCATCACTTAAAGATGCTTTGTTCTTAGCAAACTCGTCGATGTAATTTATGTTTACAGCAGCTGTTAAATGTTTAGTCACATCCTGTGTTCCGCTGAAATTGAATGTTTTTCTTGATAAACCACTGTTTGGAACAATAGAAGCGTTGCTCAGCGTAGTTGCTGATAAACGGAACGTACCTGTTTCACCTCCACCATCAAGTGAGAGTGTGTTGGTGTAAGTATGGCCTGTATTGTAGAATTTCAGATAGTTATCGTCAGTTTTTGAGTAAGCATAACTCTTACCGTCAAACTGAAGAACAGATGAACCGTCTAACGCCGGGCCCCATGCTAAACTTCCGCTGTTTAAGGCATCAGCTACACTTGCTGGTTTTGCTCCGTATTGTCCTTGTCCGTAAGTAGATTGGAAATTAGTGTTATCTACTGCTTTATCTATCTGATAGTTAGTACTGTATTCTACACCGATACCTGAATTTTTCTTGCCGCCTTTTGTTGTAATTAAAATTACACCATTAGCCGCGCGTGAACCGTATAAAGCGGAAGCCGACTGACCTTTTAGTACGGTCATGCTTTCGATATCATCAGGACTGATGTTAGAGATACCATCACCATAATCAGCACCACCCCATTCTGAAGCGGAACCTCTTTGTGTGTTATCCATTGGTACGCCATTGATAACAAATAATGGAGAACCTGCACCAAAACTTGTTACCCCTCTTAACAGGATCCTTGCTGATGAACCCGGACCGCCATTGGTACCGTTGATACTTAAACCAGCAACCTGACCTTCAAGAGATAAGGCAACGTTGGTTTCTTTTACTGTACTTAATGCTTCACCTTTTACTGTTGTTACAGCATAACCTACTTTACGTGCATCTTTTACAATACCCAAAGCTGTTACTACTACTTCATGAAGGTCTTTAGAGTTTGGTACTAAATTAACTGTGATTTTTGTTTTACCACCTACTGATACTTCCTGTGGATTATATCCAATGTAAGAGAAGATCAGGACAGCATTATCAGGAGCTGAAATCGTGAACGTACCTTCAGCATTGGTTGTTGCTCCCTTAGTGGCGCCTTTAACCTTTACTGAAACACCAACTAATGGTTGGCCTGTTTCATCTAGTACTTTTCCTGAGATAGTTTGGTCTGCTAACTTACTGAATGGTGTAAGCGCAGTATAGACTGTTGGTTTAAAAATTACTTTCCGTGCATTAACTGTAGCTGAGGCGTCCAGATTAAAAAACAATAAGGAGGCGAACGCAAATTTTGCTGTCAAACGGAGCTTTGGGAAGCCCTGTTTAGCAATTGCATTCTGCAGGTTATTATTTATTTTCATATTTTTTTACATTGTTGGGTTAATGATGTGCTCTGCTTATGTTGCAGATTTCTATTTTGTAGACCAAGACAATGGTCCGGGATGCAACTATCTTCTGTAGATATTTACATGAGGGGCAAGTAGCGTTATCTCATAGATTAGGAATAAGAGGTAAATAATAGTTAGGTATAAGAGGTCAATGTTTTGTCGGATGAATGCAGTAGGATTTACTTCCAGTCCAAGACGGACTAGCTTAAAATACCTTTTCATGATGTGCAGAGGGGAAAGTAACGTTATTTCATAGGCAAATAATAGTTTCTGTTGGTTTAGGTATGTTGGCTAAATGGTTTTATCAATTTTTTTCAATCACCTTCCTTTTAAAGGATGAATTATTTAGGTAATTGTCTTATTTAGGTTCTTTTTAATTTTTTTCTTTTAAAATTTTAACTGTTTTATTGAAAATTGTACCGTAAAATTCCGTGTCTTATTGTTGTCGAGAACTAAAGTAACTTTATTTTTACAAATTATCTATTATTTTTTAATTTTTTTAAAAACATTTCAATTATTTGCTGAAGAGCACGATTAAATGTGGTTTAACAGTGACTAAATTCTGTTGTACTACTATATGTCAAAATTAAAATAGTAAAATATCTGGTTTCTATTCTTGGGAATATTTCGATGCAATCGATGGTATTCCGGAATAAGCTTTTTTAGCGGCTATAATTTGGTAAATAAATAGTTTAACTGTTTTGGAAATTTGGTTTGTTTTTGACTAGAATTTATTTTAAAAAGCAGGTATTTTATTGGTTGTTTTACTAATTAATTTTTCAAATAAGTAAGAGTGCATACAATTATTTATTGGAATTCTATCAGATTGTCAGAATTTAAATCTAATGTAACTATATAATTACAAATAATCTATTTTTTTTAAAAATATTCTTCCTTTTCGGGCGAAAGCTGTTGATAGAGATATTGGGTGTTCAGGATAGGGGGTAGGTGTAGAAGATGATTAACAATCAGCTGTCCAATAAACCTGCATTGTCTTTAAGCTCTACACCTGATAATTTTCTTTTGAAAGCTTCCTGAATGAGATAGAATATTTTTTCTGCTGCCAGGTGAAAAGATAAGCCCTGTTTTCTGATGTTAGACACACAGTTTCTTGATTCGTCGGTAAGCCCTGGTTTAGGATAATACGTAAGATAGGCCCCTATACTGTCGGCAGCGCTCAACCCCGGGCGTTCACCAATCAGTACCACGGAGAATTTTGCCTGCAAGCCATAAGCGATCTCATCACCTATAGCCACCCGTGCCTGTCCGGCCAGGCATATTGGAGATAATTTATAATTTACTCCTTTAAGTAAAGGGATCAGATTTTCCAGCAGTTCGGCGGCATGGTCATTGATTGCGCCTGCAGATAGCCCGTCGGCAAGGATAATGCAGATATCATTAGCATTAGCATAGTCTTTTACCAGCTGACTGGAGGTATTATCCAGGAGTCTTCCCAAATCGGGTCTTTGTAAATATTGCTGGCGGTTTCCTGCCTGGCTATGGAGTTGTAATAGAGGGAGGTCCAAAGGACTTATTGCCTTTATCAGGTGCTCATTGTTCAATAAAGAATATACTGCGTCCCTTGCATGGGCATGGGCCAGTTTAAATTCCAGTTCCTGTTTTAGCGGAATACTGCTGCCTGCGCGTCCAAGAGCTATTCTTGCATCTGTAAACTGTTTTAAAGAATTCCATGGATCATTAATCTTAACCGCAGCAGGCTCTCTTTTCTCCATGTGATAAATTTAATTAAAATAAATGATCAATCATCCTGGTCATCAGCTGGGTTTGCGCAAGCTTTCCCTTTTCATCTGTAATCCCCTGTTTGATCAGCCATTGCTCAAATTCGGGAGCGGGTCTTAAACCAAGTACTTTCCGAAGGTATAAAGCGTCATGAAAGGAAGTAGACTGATAATTGAGCATGATGTCGTCCGAACCTGGAATGCCCATGATGAAATTGCAGCCCGCAACACCCAGTAAAGTGAGCAGATTATCCATGTCGTCCTGATCTGCTTCAGCATGGTTTGTATAACATATATCTACGCCCATGGGTAAACCCAATAACTTTCCGCAAAAATGATCTTCGAGTGCAGCCCTGATGATCTGTTTTCCGTCGTACAAATATTCCGGGCCGATAAAACCCACAACGGTATTTACCAGCAAAGGATTATATTTTCTGGCTACACTGTAAGCCCGCGCTTCACAGGTTTGCTGGTCCACACCATGGTGTGCATTGGCAGACAATGAACTTCCCTGTCCGGTTTCAAAATACATCACATTATTCCCTTTTGTTCCCCGGTTTAACGATAGGGTAGCATCGTAAGCCTCATCCAGTAAAGCAAGGTTAACACCAAAACTCGTATTGGTCTGCTGGGTGCCGGCTATCGACTGAAAGCACAGATCAACAGGGGCCCCGCTGTTAATTAAACCAATAGTTGTGGTAATGTGGCTCAGCACACAGGATTGTGTTGGAATGTCAAACTGCTGACGCACGGTATCAATTAGATTCAGTAAGTTCATCACTCCTGCAGGGCTGTCTGTAGCCGGGTTAATGCCGATAACGGCATCACCACTTCCATACAATAAGCCATCTATAATGCTTGCGGCAATACCTTTAGGGTCGTCTGTTGGATGATTCGGCTGCAAACGTGTAGACAGGTGTCCCTTTAAGCCTATGGTATTCCGAAAACAGGTAACCACCTCACATTTTTTTGCTACGGCAATCAGGTCCTGGTTCCGCATTAATTTTGATACTGCTGCCGCCATCTCCGGGGTGATTCCCATCTTTAACTGTTGCAGAACTAAGCCATCGGTTTCCTCATTTAGCAGCCAGTCGCGGAATTCACCTGTTGTTAAATGTGCTATCGGCTGAAATGCCTGGCTGTTATGGCTATCAATAATCAGACGTGTAATTTCGTCTGTTTCATATGGGATAACCGTTTCATTTAGAAAGGTTTTCAATGGAACGTCTGCTAAAGTGATCTGGGCTGCAACCCGTTCTTCATAACTTGCGGCACAGATTCCTGCAAGCGCATCACCCGTCCTGAAGGGGGTGGCCTTGGCTAGCAAATCTTTCAGGTCGTTAAATCTGTAAACCTGCTGATGTATGGTATGTTGGTAAGCCATAATAATCAGTCTAATATCGGAACAGCAATATTTTCTAACAGTACATCATTTGTTATCTTTTCTTTATGTTTTCCGGTAAGAATAAAAATGAAAACCGACACGGCGAGGCCGGCGAAGAAAATAAAACTCAATATAAGATTATAATAAACGATCGCCATCAGGCAAACAAAAGATAAGACCAGGGCAACAGCCGGAAAAACAGGGTAAAATGGTGAACGGAAAGGACGTTTTAATTCAGGCTCTTTTTTTCGTAAAATAAACAAACTGACCATGCTCATCATATACATCACTACTGCGCCCATCACAGATAAAATGATCACCTGGCTGGTAGTGCCGGTAAATAGCGCAGCGAAACTCACTACACCTCCTGCTATTACCGACCAATGTGGTGTTTTGAATCTATGGCTCACCCTTGCTAATCCCCGGGGAAGGTATCCGCTTCTTGCCATGGCAAAGATCTGCCTGGATGAGGCCAGTATGGTGCCGTGAAAAGAAGCGATTAGGCCAAAGAGACCGATACTGGCAAATACTTTAGTCAGGCTATTGGCTTTTCCCAGCACAACAGCAATGGCTTCGGGAAGTGGATAATCGATGTTGCTCAGTTTGTGCCAATCGGTAATACCACCGGTCAGGATCATGACACCCAATGCCAGTAAGGTTAAGGTAGCCATGCCGGATATATATCCTTTTGGAATATTTTTTTCTGGCTCCTGAACTTCTTCGGCAACCATGGCCACTCCTTCAATCGCCAGATAAAACCATACGGCATAAGGGAGGGCTGCAAATATCCCTTTCCATCCAAAAGGCATCGGATCGTGAAGATAATTTCCCATTTTAAAATGCGGGGCTATAATGCCCATAAATAACAACAATTCTGCTACCGCCAGTATCGTAATGAAAACCGAGAAGGCTGCGGATTCTTTTACGCCTGAAATATTGATGAAAATAAAGATCACGTTGAAAAATAATGCTGACTGCAAAGCAGAAACTGAAGGGTAAAGAAAGTGAAGATAGCTACCTAGTGCAAAAGCAATTGCAGGTGTGGCCAATAAAAAATCAACGAGGGTGGCGTAACCTGCAATCAGGCCTCCGAACGGCCCCATGGCTTTGTAGCTATAAGCAAAAGCCCCTCCTGCATGAGGAATGGATGAGGTAAGTTCTGTGTAGCTGAATATAAAAGTAATGTACATTACCGTTACAATTAACGTGGCTATTAAAAAACCAATAGTGCCCGATACTCCCCAGCCATAGTTCCAGCCGAAGTATTCGCCCGAAATGACCAGTCCTACAGCTATGCCCCACAAATGAATGGGTTTTAATGTTCTTTTTAAACTTTCGGAGCTAAGCTTTTCCATTAATTTTTTTGTTAATGCTATGGGCACTGAAATATAATGAAATTTAACGCTCAACTGATTACTCCCAAATAAAAAAAGGCGCCCTTAAGGCGCCTTTTTTTATTTGATGACGTTGATTAGAAATTTCCTTTGGCAACGTCCCACCATAAACGTGTCCCACCATTATCTGGTCCGCCGAGAAGGCTGAGGCCAGTCTGCAGGCCAGCTGCATTGGTTTGAGATTCAGTGATAGGGTAAGCTAAACGACGAACTTGTGTTTGTGTGTCTATTGTTCCATTGCTGTTATTGTTAACTACAGGGAACAATTTAGGATAGCCGGTACGCCTGAACTCAGTCCATGCTTCCTGTCCTTCAGGGAACATGGCCAGCCATTTTTGGGTAATGATTCTTTCCAGTTTTACCTCATTGCTGGCTCCGGCGTCCCATTTAACGGTAACGGTAGATAGCGCCGGCGAGTTGTTAACTGAATTTAAAGGGTCTGCATATGCTTGTGGGGTGCTTGTTGCATCTGCAATATAAGCTGCCGCGCCTGCACTGGCGCCATATTGGGCCATAGATCTATTGATACCTGTTTCATAGTCGGCTTGTGCCTCACCAGCACCCGCCCAGCCTCTTAACGAAGCTTCCGCTTTCAGGAACCATACTTCTGCTGCGGTCATGAATACTTCAGGAGCGGAAGAAGTAAAGGTAGTATTGTAGTTGTATACCGAGAACCCGGAGTACATTGGCTTGCTGCCCACGTCAGAGCCAATGCGGATACCCAGATATTGTCCGGCATATTGTGCTGGTAATGGCCCTTTGGTTGCATCAGTTGTATTTACCGGAAGGAAATATTTAGGAAGCCTTGGATCATTATAACCTACCATGTAAGATTGTATCGAAGCGCTCATGGAGTTATCTGTATAACTTTCTGTAATAACATAATAATCATTTTGTCCACTGCCTGCGATGGCTGCAACGTCGCCGGCATCAGAAAGTAATCCTCCATTGGCACTCATCGCTTTTTCTGCCTGGGCCTGCGCTGTTGTTGCATCAACTTTTACAATATGCATAGCAAGGCGCAACCTTAATGAGTTAGCTAGTTTTAACCATTTCGTATAATCACCTGCAAAAACAACATCCGAATTTGCAAAAGGTGTTTTGCCTGGATTGGCCGCTATGAATGTTGATAAGTTTGTTGTAGCAGTGTCAAGCTGAAGAAACATTTGCTGATAAATGCTCTGCTGACTATCGTAGGGAATGGAAATCAGCGAAGAACCAACTTTGCTATAAGGGGCAGGACCAAATTTATCGGTCACCCTATCCATTGCTTCAACTTCAAGAATTAATGCTATTGCCCAGAAATCAGGTAATGTACTTTTAACATTCAGCGCGGCTAATTTATTTTTGATAGGGCCAATGATATCCGGATAGATATCATTAAAGGCAGCTGAATTCCAGCCATCAACAAATACATAGTTCATGTTGTACAAAGTTCTGCCGAATTTTTGCGGAGGAGTGGAATAACCTGCATAAGCATCGGCATTCAGGTTTTGGGCAATTTGATAATCGACAAATATTTTCTGCTCAATAGGGATAAATAAAGTAGGGATTTGCAGGTTTTTATCTGCAATGGCCGTTTGATCAGTGTTAAAAGTCTCAAAGTTTTTCTTGCAACTGTTTAGTCCTAATGTTGCCAGCAGGCAAAACACCACCATATAGGGATTACGGTATCTATTTAGAGTATTTTTTGTTTTCATTGCTTTTAATTTTAGAGATACAATTAAAAAGTAGCATTCAGGTTCAAACCATAAGAGCGTTGTGCAGGCTGATTGAAAACGTCTACACCGCTAAGCCCGTTTCCTGTTGATGAAGTAACCTCAGGATCAAAAGGAGCTTTTTTGTAGAAGTAAATCAGGTTTCTTCCTGTTGCTGAAAGTCTAAGTGCTTTAATGGCGCCGGTTTTGGCTAGCGGAAAGCTGTAACCTAATGCTGCCTCTCTTAGCCGTACCACGGTAGCGCTATAAACATATTCACCTAATGCAGCATTACGGCCGCCAATTGACGTGTACCATTTTTCTGCATCAACAGTGCTTACTGCCTGTCCGGTAGCACTTACGGCATTTACCGATACCCCACCTGCATTACGGGCCTGGCCTGAAACTTCAGACACGCCATATGAATCCAATAGTGATTGCATTACAGAAACTACTTGTCCTCCTAATTTCGCGTCAACCAGGAAATTCAATGAAAACTGCTTATAAGTAAAGTTGTTGCTCCATCCCAATTGGAATTTCGGTGCAGAGTTAGCTATTTTAGAAAAACCAGTACTTAGTAATGGTAAGCCTTCAGAAGTAAGTATTACTCTGCCTTGTGCATCTTTTTGTATGGTTTGGCCATATATATCACCAAATGAACCACCTTTAGCTAAATAAGAACGGTAACTGTTACTATTGGTTAGCGCAAAGAGGTCAATGCCATCCTTGGAATCCAGATCAATAACCTTATTAACGTTTCTTGATCCATTGAGTGTGGTATTCCAGCTAAAAGCTGATGTTTTTATTACATTATAACCAACAGTGAATTCAAGACCTGTATTTTGAATATTACCTGCATTTACATATCCATTGCTATATCCGGAAGGTGACGGAGGGACGATCTCCAATGATTGATTATAAGTGTTTGATTTATAATAAGTGAAACTAACACTCAATTTATCTTTTAAAAACCTTAAGTCAGTTCCCAATTCAAACGATTTAGTTTTTTCTGGTTTTAAAGTTGGATAAGGGGCAATACTACTTAATGTTACACCGTTGGCACTTGGGGTATTGGTAGGATAGGTAGCGTATTGCTCTACAGTATTACCTACCTGCGCATAAGTTCCGCGAACTTTAAAGTAGGAAATTTCTTCCGGCAGTTTGGTCATCTGGCTAATAATAAATGACAAACCAGCTGAGGGATAAAAGTAGTGATCGGTAGGTGTAAAGGCCAGATTAGATGACCAGTCATTTCTGCCTGTCAAAGTCAGATAAGCCCAGTCTTTATAAGAAAGATTGGCGTTGGCGAATATAGCCTGAATCTGGTTATGGTAGTTGGCCAGTGTATTCACGTTGCTTCCGGAATTTACACCCTGTGCAGCATTCGACACCTGGATATTCTGAATGGTAAATAAATTAGGAATAGAAAGTCCATAACCGCCCGATCCGGATCCGAAATTATATCCCGAGGTAAATTGATCCGTTATACTGGTACCAATTAAACCGTCCAATTTAAAATCCGATGTTCCCGGAAGGGTTAAGTTAACAATCACATCACCATACTTTTGGTTAAGTACCTGGTCAGATCCGCTATAACTCCCGTTGCCGTTTCCTGCTGCTAATGGTGCTAATGTACCTGCGTAATAACGCTGATCGTAATTGTCATCTGTACGGTCAATACTTCCGCGGGCCTGTATGTTTATCCAGTTCGTGAATTCATATTTAGCACTACCGTTTAGCATAATACGGTTACGTGTTGCGGTATTGGTATTTCTGTTGATGATCCACCATGGGTTTTGCTGTAGGTCTTCCTGAAAAGGCCAGTTTTGTGTAGGTACGCCATTCGTTCCATTAGGCCCTTCATAGCTGCTTTTATAAGGATCTATGTTTTGTCCTCTTGGAAACAAATATAGTCCTGTTAAAGGATTGGTATAAAAACCGATGGTTGGGCTATTATTGATCTTTTGTGTAATGTAATTTACGTTTCCATCAACACTCAGTTTATTGTTCAGAAACTTAGCTGTTTCATGAAAATTCACGTTGTTTCTGTCCAGTTTGTTGCCTGGTTCCACTCCTCTGGCATCTGTATTGGAATAGGAGAAATAAGTCTGGGCAATTTCATTACCACCTGTCAGGCTAAGCGCATTGGTGAAGTTTTGGCCTGTCTGGTAAAATTTAGATAAATTATCAATGGCTCCTCCGTTTGTTTTTGGTCCCCAGCTGGTGGTAGATCCGGCGGTGGTTGCGCCATAGTCGTTTTGGAATTTAGGCTCGTAAGCATTTTTGCTGAGTGTGTAACCGCTGGAAAAGTTGATCGTGGTTTTGCCGGCCTTTCCTTTTTTTGTGGTAATTACGATTACCCCATTCGCTGCCTGACTACCATATAATGCTGCTGCAGAAGCCCCTTTCAGCACGTTCATGCTTTCAATATCTTCCGGGTTCAGGTTTGAGATACCGTCACCACCATCAGGTGTTCCACCATAAGTATCATTAGGCTGTCCGTTTGCGTTAGCACCGTTGCTGATGGGTACACCATCTATTACATATAAGGGCTGGTTGTTTCCTGAAGCTGACCGTTCTCCACGCAGAATAACTTTTGCTGATCCGCCTACGCCCGAAGCGCTGGGTGAAATCGTTACCCCGGCAATCTTGCCATTCAGGGAGTTCATTAAGTTGTCACTTTTAACATCAGTAAGCTCTGTTCCGGAAACTGTCTGTGTAGAATAGGTCAATGATTTTTCAGACCTCTTGATGCCTAAAGCAGTAACAACAACTTCGTTTAGTCCGTTTGCCGCTTCTGCCATCACCACGTTAATGTTGGTTTCTGAACCTACGGTAACTTCTTTGGTGTCGAAACTGATATAAGTGAATACCAGAATGTCTCCTGGTTTTGCCATTAAGGAGAACTTACCGGCAGCGTCTGTTTGTGTGCCTGTTTTAGTGCCTTTGATACTTACACTCACGCCAGCTAAAACACCGCCACTCGTTTCTCTTACTGTACCGGTTATTCTAATGTCTGCTAATTGTGATTTTGGTAAAGTAAATGTTGTTTTATAAGCAATTGATTTTAAAGATGTTTGATGTTTTCTTTCGGTAGCTGATGCATCCAGATGGAATAGTAATAAGGATGCAAGGGCAAAATTGGCTAAATAGAGCTTTGAAGCGCTTTTTTTTGCCAATGGACCTCGCAGGTTATCATTGATTTTCATACTTTATTCGTTTTGGTTGATAGTATTGTTTAGTTGATTTGCAGATTTAACGCCCATGGTTGGGGTGGGCCTTCTCTAAATTCTTCTGCTGAAATTTACGATGGGGTTCTTTCCTGTTTCATAATTGGGATTAAAGGTTTTAGTAAAAATGAATAAGAGAGTGTTCTATAATAATTTAATAGTTAAATTATCCGGAGATAATCCGCTATTATTTTGATAAATAACATATAGCTATATACCTATTCATGATTTTAAATAAAAACATGAATTTTTTATTTGGTTTAGGTTTAATAAAAGTTGTAAGATTTAATAATTAAATCATAGTCTAAAAATAACTTTTTTTTATTAAGTTGTCTAATCTTTTTAATATTATTAATAAGATCTAATGTCTTCGGTAAAAATCTTTAAATATTAACTCTATAAATTTTTTATGTTGAACAATAAAACAAAAATATTAATTGATAATAGCGAAACGATAAAATGTTTATATTATAGTGAATTGCAGACTAGTGCGGATGTGAGCAGGTTTACCGGAAAAAGTATTCCTTATGTAACAAAAGTGTTAAGTGAGCTGAAGAAAAAAAATTATGTCCAGGAAAAAGGCTTTGCGAACTCAAGTGGTGGCAGAAAACCTTTGAATTATTCATTGATTTCCAGTGCTTATTATTTGATGTCTGTGGCGATGGACCAGTTCTCCGCACAGCTGGCTATTGTAGATCTCGGGAATAATTTTGTTACTGAGGCGGTTAGGTTCGAATTTGATATACACAGCCTGAAACCTCAAGAGCTGGCCGATCATATTAATCAATTTATAGCAAACAGTGGGACTTCTAAAATCGATATTTTGGGTATCGGTATCACGATGCCTGGATTTGTAGATTCGATAAAGGGTATTAATTATACTTATTTAACAACAGACGGCCTGTCTTTAGCTGATTATTTACAGAAAATAATAGCTTTGCCCGTTTTTATAGAAAATGATTCTACTGCTATCGCTTTGGCAGAACAAAAGTTCGGTGTTGCGGCGCAGCTAAGAAATGTGATGGTGCTCAATCTGGGATGGGGAATTGGCTTGGGAATGATCTTAAATAATGAAATTTTCAGGGGCAACAATGGTCTTGCAGGAGAGTTTAGCCATATTCCATTATTTAAAAATGGTAAGTTATGTACCTGTGGAAAACATGGTTGTCTGGAAACGGGTGCCTCCTTAACTGCAGTCACGGCCCTTGCTAAGGAAAAAATCGCGCAGGGGCATACTACCAGTTTAAGCAATTACAAGGAGATCGATGCTGATAGGATCATTAACGAAGCGATAAAAGGAGACGTGCTCTCTGTAAAACTAATTTCTGAAGCAGCTTATCACGTTGGGGAAGGACTGGCGATATTGATTCATTTGATAAACCCTGGTACTATTGTATTGAGTGGTAAAGGAAGTGTGATCGGTAATTTATGGCTTGCACCTATCCAACAGGCAATCAATGAACATTGTATTCCGTTGCTTACCCATTTTACGGAAATTAAGATCTCCGGTTTAAAAACAAAAGCCCAGCTCATTGGAGGGGCCGCTTTGATCGTAGAAAATTTTGGGAAAAGCCTTGAAGTTAAACTCATGGCGATAGCTGCATACCCATCGCCCGCTGCCGGTAAGCCGTAGGCGTCATACCCGTCTTTTCCTTAAATACTTTTGAAAAGTAGAAACTGGAATCGAAGGTAAGCGTATAGGCAATTTCCTTCACCGAGAGGGTCGAATCTGCCAGCATAGTCTTTGCCTTTTCTATTTTCAGCTGAATAAAATACTGTCCGGGAGAAAGGCCTGTATAGTTTTTAAACACCTTTCTGAACAACGAATAGCCTACCTGCAGTTCTTCAGCAGCCTGTTCCGGGGAAAACGTTTTATCTATATTAGAGCGGAATAAGATCCTGGCTTTATCAACTAATATCTCCCTGTCCTCATGTTCTACATTACTCTGCTTTAAAATCGCATGTAAACTGCCCATCAGGTAGAAAGCAGCTCCCGAAATTAAAGGCTGATAGCCAGTAACCTCTGTTTTCGTTTTTTCGATGATCCCTTCATAGATCTCAAATATCTGTTCGTTGAAACCGATATATAAACAAGGGTTCTCCCTGCTGAAAAAGCTATTGTTTACCAGATTATCTAAGATTTCTCCTTTTAGGCCTATCCAGTATTCGTCCCAGCCCGTCTGCTCCGCAGGTTTATAACGGTGCCTTTCTCCGGGAAACAAAATGATAATCGTACCCGCTTTTATTTCCTGGTAATGGCAGTGGTCAGATTCGAAGAAACCAGAACCTTTGGTAATATAAATAAGTTGATATTCATCAAGGATACGGCCATTGTTCCAGTTGAAATAATACTGGGAAGGATGGTTGCTGATAGGATATATTCCTGAGGGCTCTGTTCTGGTACAGCCTGCATCCAATACATATAATCCCCATTTTTTGTCTTCTGTACTCAGGGGAAGGTATTTATAATAATTGATCATCAGGTTTACAATTGGTTTTGGCTGGCGAAAATTGTAAAAAAACAACTAAAAATTTACAGATCTGTACTTTTTGTCAAAAATCACAGCTCAAATATCAAAATCTATAGTTTACTTTTTCCGGGTAACGATACATTCGTTATTCCAAATATAACGATATGAAACCAATACAAAATGGAGTTCCGTCACTAAAAGTAGGTTTGTTCGGAATTGGGTTGGACACTTACTGGGAACAATTTGATGGATTAGAAGATCGCCTGACAGGATATATCCACCTGGCAGAACAGCAGTTGCAGCAATTTGGGGCAGAAGTAATAAACATTGGTCTCATAGATAATACAGATAAAGCATTTAACGCAGGGCACCAGTTCAGGGAAGCAGATGTAGATCTGATCTTTTTATATGTCACTACCTATGCCTTATCATCTACCGTTCTTCCTGTAGTTAAGCGCGCCGGTGTTCCGGTCATCATTTTAAATCTTTCCCCATCAGCAGCTATAGATTATACGTCGTTTAATCAAATGAACAACCGTACACAGATGACAGGTGAATGGTTATCTTATTGCGCACCATGTACCGTACCGGAAATTGCCAATGTTTTTAAACGTGCCGGTATTCCTTTTCACCAGGTTACAGGGATGCTCACTGATGACCCTATCGCATGGACGGCTATTGAGGAATGGATCGATGCGGCGAAAGTAGCCCATATCCTGGCGCATAACCGGTTGGGGCTCATGGGTAATTATTATGGCGGCATGCTGGATATCTATACCAATCTTACTTTACAGTGCAGCACCTTTGGCGGCCATATGGAAATCATCGAGGTGGATGAATTGTCTGCGATAAGAAGCAGCATCACCGGGCAGGAAGTAGAAGAAAAAATAAAAGAATTTGTAGAAAAGTTTGACGTGCAGGCGGATTGCCAGGAAATAGAGATCCGCAAAGCCGCTAAAACTTCGGTTGCGCTCGATAAACTCGTATCGAAATATAAACTGGGTTCCATGGCTTATTACCATAAAGGAACAGGAAACCCAGAAAATGAAGAAACCATGAGCTCCGTGATCCTCGGCAACTCCTTACTCACGGCCAATGGCATTCCTGTAGCAGGTGAATATGAGGTGAAAAATGCCCAGGCGATGAAGATCATGGATAGCTTTGCTGCGGGTGGATCGTTTACAGAATACTATGCCATGGATTTTACTGATGATGTAGTTTTGATGGGTCATGATGGTCCCTGCCATCCGGGAATTGCCGAAGGAAAGATCAAAGTTAAACCCCTTCAGGTCTATCATGGTAAGACAGGAAGCGGCCTCTCTGTAGAAATGTCGGTAAAACACGGAAAAGTTACATTACTTTCTGTAGTGGAAACTGCTGATGGCAAAATAGAGTTCCTGGTGGCCGAAGCAGAGTCTGTAGCCGGACCTATCCTGGAAATAGGGAATACGAACAGCAGATACCGTTTTCCTGCTGGTGCAAGGCCTTTTGTAGAGCAGTGGAATGCTGCCGGGCCGGCCCACCACTGTGCTATTGGTACAGGTCACCTGGCATCGAAGATTAAAAAACTAGGCCAGCTGCTAGGGGTGAAGATTATCCAAATCAGTTAATTTTTGTGACGGAGCAGGACAGTTAAGTACAGTTAACCCAATTGCATCTATTATACTTGTTTCATTATTCTAACCAGATATATAAATTATGGAGATCATTTTTGGAGTCATATTCCATTTTATCGGAGGTTTCGCCTCAGGTAGTTTTTACATTCCCTTTAAAAAAGTAAAAGGCTGGGCCTGGGAGAGCTACTGGATTGTTGGCGGCATCTTTTCATGGCTGATTGTTCCGCCTTTAGCGGCTTACCTGACTATTCCTCATTTCGGTGAGATCATTAAACATACTAACGGCGGTATCCTTGGCCTTACTTATTTCTTTGGTGTTTTATGGGGCATCGGCGGACTTACCTATGGTTTGGGGGTAAGGTACCTGGGCGTTTCCCTGGGAAGTTCTATCATCTTAGGGCTGAGCTCTGTTTTCGGGGCGCTTCTCCCTTCTATTTATTATAACTTTTATCCTAAAGCAGGTAAAGATAGTTTTACAGAGATCGTTACCAGCCCCTGGGGACAATGGGTACTGGCCGGCCTGGTGGTTTGTATCATTGGAATTATCCTTTGCGGTAAAGCGGGCATGATGAAAGAGAAAGACCTGGCTGCACAAAAAGAAACCAAAGAAAGTGCCGAGTTTAAAATCGGGTTAGGCCTGGTTGTAGCAATTATTTCCGGAATTCTCAGTGCCTGTTTCGCCTTTGGAATTGATGCCGGAAAAGATATGGCACATGAAGCCAATAACCTGTGGAAAACACTCCATCCGGGACAAGGAGAATTTCTTTTTCAGAATAACGTTACCTATGTGATCATCCTTTGGGGTGGCCTTACTACTAACCTTTTCTGGTGTATGGTACTGAATACGCGAAATAAAACCTTTGGTGATTATACTAATAAAAAGACACCGCTGCTGTCCAATTATATCTTTTCTGCCCTGGCAGGTACTACCTGGTTCCTGCAGTTCTTCTTTTATGGAATGGGAGAAAGCAGACTGGGTAATGGCGCAAGCTCATGGATACTTCATATGGCCTTCATTATCCTGGTTGCCAATGTATGGGGACTGGTATTAAAAGAATGGTCGGCCGTCAGCAAAAAAACATTCCGGACAGTTCTGGCCGGTATTTTATTCATTGTCATATCCATCATCGTAGTTGGATATGGAAACTCAATTAAATAGAAACATTTAACATTAAATCATATGTCTGAGGAAAGAGACCGTTTTAAACACGTAAGTTATTTATGGGATGAAACAGAAGCTGCTAAGTTAGCAGGAGATGAAGTGGCGCTTTTGCTTTATCGTTCAAATCTATTAGGTGCAGATTTGCGCCTGACCAATTATGGGGGCGGAAATACGTCCTGCAAGGCCGATGCCATTGATCCGCTGACAGGTAAAACTGCCGAGGTAATGTGGATCAAAGGTTCGGGAGGGGATATCGGGACTTTAAAGCGCAATGGATTAGCCGCATTGTATGTAGACCGCCTGCGGAGTTTGAAAAATATTTACCGTGGTATCGAACAGGAAGATGAAATGGTGGAATTGTTTAACCACTGTATCTACGATCTTAACTCCAAAGCGCCTTCTATTGATACGCCTTTACACGGGTTCCTCCCTTTCAAACATATTGATCACTTACACCCCGATGCAGCCATCGCTATTGCAGCAGCAAAAGATGGACAACAGATCACCCATGATTTGTTTGGCGGAACCATCGGCTGGGTAGGCTGGCAGAAACCAGGTTTCGATCTTGGCCTGCAGCTTAAAGCCTGCCTGGATGAGAATCCCGGAATCCGCGGGATCATGTTAGGCTCTCATGGTTTGTTTACCTGGGGTGATACTGCCTATGAAAGTTATATCAACACCCTGGAGGTGATCGAGATCTGCGCCAACTACCTGGAAGAAAACTACGGAAAGAAAGGCCCTGTATTCGGCGGACAAAAATTAAGCAGCCCGGAAAAAACACAACGAGAAGCACAGGCAGCATTGCTGGCACCTGTTCTCCGTGGTTTCTGTTCCAGTGAAAAACATATGGTGGGTCATTTTACCGATGATTCCAGGGTACTGGAGTTTATCAATTCCAACGACCTCGATCGTCTAGCGCCATTGGGTACCAGCTGTCCGGATCACTTTCTGCGTACCAAGATCAGTCCGCTGGTACTGGAACTGAGCCCTGATGAAGACCTGTCAGACCCTGCAAAGATCAAAGAAAAGTTAGCCCCTGCTTTTGTGGCTTACCGTAAAATGTATGCAGATTATTATGAAACCTGTAAACACCCCAATAGTCCTGCAATAAGGGATGCGAATCCGGTGATCATTCTTTATCCCGGCATAGGCCTGTTCTCTTTTTCAAAAGATAAACAAACCACCCGTGTGGCGGCAGAATTTTATACCAATGCCATCAATGTAATGAAAGGTGCAGAGGCGATCTCTGAATATACTTCATTGCCGCGCCAGGAAGCCTTTAACATTGAATACTGGCTGCTGGAAGAAGCAAAACTACAGCGTATGCCAAAACCTAAAGCATTATCCGGTAAAATAGCCCTGGTTACAGGCAGTGCCGGTGGTATAGGTAAAGCGATTGCCAAGAAATTTGTTGATGAAGGTGCCGTAGTGGTGATCAATGACAATGATGCCGGCCGTTTGGAAAAAGCAGATCAGGAATTTAAAAACCAGTATGGCAAAGATGCTTATACCACTGCTTTGCTGGATGTGACCAGCGGAGAGGATATTAATAACGCTTTCCATAAAGCTGCTTTGGCCTTTGGCGGGGTAGATATTGTGGTGAACTGTGCCGGATTATCGATCTCTAAACCTATTGAAGAACATACGGATAAAGACTGGGACCTGTTGTATGATGTACTGGTGAAAGGCCAGTTCAAAGTTACCCAGGCAGCGGTTGCAGTGATGCGTAAACAGGCTATTGGTGGCGATATTCTGAATATCGTTAGCAAAAATGCACTGGTTTCAGGACCAAATAATGCAGGTTATGGATCTGCAAAAGCTGCACAGCTTCACCTGAGCAGATTAAATGCCGCAGAGTTAGGTGGCGATAAAATCAGGGTAAATGTAGTGAACCCGGATGCGGTGATCTCAGACAGTAAGATCTGGGAGGGCGACTGGGCTGCCGGCCGTGCAAAAGCTTATGGTGTTAAAGTAGAGGAACTGCCGGCATTTTATGCCAAACGTACTTTGTTGAACCAGATTATTCTGCCAGAAGATATCGCCAATGCCTGCCTGGTATTTGTTGGCGGTCTATTGAATAAATCAACAGGTAATGTATTAAATGTGGATGGCGGTGTAGCCATGGCATTTGTTAGGTAATTAATTTTAAAAATATATTCTTATGGAAATCGAGAAATATCAGATAGATGAGCACAATCAAAAACTGGATAGTGCTCATCAGGTAAAGTTCAGCTTTGCTGCATCAGAACATCCACATATAGAAGAAGTAATCAGCAAGCTGATCAAGTTTCAAATTGCTATTCCAAGCTGGGCATTAGGCACAGGGGGTACCCGCTTTGGCCGTTTTTCCGGTGGTGGCGAACCGCGCAGCCTGGAAGAGAAAATCGAAGATATTGGCGTGTTAAATAGCCTGAACAGATCGAGCGGTGCTATATCCCTCCATATTCCATGGGATATTCCACAGGATTACGATGCCATTAAAGCTTTGGCAAGCCATCATGGCCTTCGCTTTGATGCCATGAACTCCAACACCTTCCAGGACCAGGCCAACCAGGCTTTAAGTTATAAGTTCGGTTCACTGCAGCATGTAGATAAAGCAGTACGCAAACAGGCCATTGAACACAATATTGAAGTGATCCGTCAGGGAGTAGCCCTGGGCTCTGATGCACTGACCGTTTGGCTGGCCGATGGCTCCTGTTTCCCCGGACAGCTAAATTTCAGAAAAGCCTTCCAAAATACACTGGAAAGCCTGGAGGAAATATATGCTGCCTTACCGGAGCAATGGAAAATCTTTGTAGAATACAAAGCTTTTGAACCTAATTTTTATTCTACAACGGTAGGAGATTGGGGACAGTCTTTATTATATGCCAATAAATTAGGACCAAAGGCCTTTACCCTGGTTGATCTTGGACATCACCTGCCCAATGCAAACATTGAACAGATCGTTTCCCTGTTGTTAATGGAGGGTAAACTGGGTGGTTTCCACTTCAATGATTCCAAATATGGCGATGATGATTTAACTGCGGGCAGTATGAAGCCTTATCAGCTTTTCCTGATCTTCAATGAACTCGTAGAAGGAATGGATGCCAAAGGTATTGATCATGCCAAAGGTTTAGGATGGATGATCGATGCTTCACACAACGTGAAAGATCCGCTGGAAGATTTGCTGCAATCAGTAGAAGCCATTATGCTTTCCTATACACAGGCGCTATTGGTAGACCGGGCTGCATTGAATATCGCACAGCAGGATAATGATGTGGTGCGCTGCCAGGAGATCCTTCAGGATGCATTCCGTACAGACGTAAGGCCTATCGTTCAGGAAGCAAGGTTAAGGAGCGGGGGCGCTGCCCAGCCTGTGCAATTGTACCGTGAGCTGAGAATCAGGGAAAAACTGATTGCAGACAGGGGATTGAAAACCGTAGCTACAGGACTATAATGGCTGCGCTGCCAGTTATTGTAATTTTTGACGTCGGGAAGACCAATAAAAAGATCTTCCTGTTCGATGAAAATTATAAGATCGTTTTTGAACGGTCTGCCCGCTTCATTGAAACCTATGATGAGGATGGGGACCCCTGTGAAAATCTGGAGAGCCTCAGGCTGTCCATTTTTGACTCCCTGCGGGAAGTACTGAAGCGTAAAGAATTTGATATCAAGGCGATTAATTTCTCTACCTACGGGGCCAGCTTTGTGTATATTGATGAATATGGGAAACCATTGGCACCTTTATACAATTACTTGAAGGCTTATCCGGAAGACTTGAAAAAAGAGTTTTACGCAAAATATGGCGGAGAGGCGGCTATTTCAGCGGCAACAGCATCCCCTGTTTTAGATAGCCTGAATTCCGGGATGCAGTTTTACAGGATCAAGAAGGAAAAGCCGGCACTGTATAAACAGATCAAGTATGCGCTGCACTTGCCGCAGTACCTGAGTTATCTGGTTACAGGTCAGGAATATTCCGACCTCACCAGCGTGGGCTGCCATACGCAGTTGTGGGATTTTACAAAAAATGATTATCACGACTGGGTTAAAAAAGAAGGTTTAGATCAGAAGCTGGCGCCAATAGTAGACGCCGAAGCTGTTTTCCCTTCAGAATTTCCAGGCAACCAGTACAAAGTAGGTGTAGGCCTGCATGACAGCTCTGCAGCATTGATCCCTTACCTGATCAATTTCCATGAGCCTTTCATGCTGATCTCTACCGGAACCTGGTGTATTACGCTGAATCCATTTAACACTTCTCCGTTGAGGCCCGAAGAGCTGGAACAGGATTGCCTTTCTTACCTGCAATACAAAGGATTGCCGGTAAAAGCTTCCCGTATTTTTGCCGGTTATGAACATGAGCAACAGGTAAAACGTATTGCCGCACACTTTAACCAAAATGTTGGCCGTTACAAAACAATGAAATACAACCCGGGGATCATTCATCAATTGCTGAAAGATATGGACGAAAGGAAGGAACCAGCACCGGTAAGCAGTAAAGAATCGGCTTTTGTAACGCGCGACCTATCGTCGTTTGCATCAGATCAAATTGCTTATCACCAGTTTATTTTGGATATTGCCCGTCAGCAATTGGCCTCTTCAAAACTAGTGATAGGAGATAGCCAGGTTAAACGTATTTTTGTAGATGGCGGCTTCAGTAAAAATTCAATTTACATGAACCTGCTGGCCATGTTGTTTCCGGATATGGAAATATTTGCGGCTTCTATGGCACAGGCTACCGCAATTGGAACTGCACTGGCCATACATAAATGCTGGAATACCAAGCCTATGCCCAATGATATTATTGAATTAAAGTATTACGCTTCTAACAATGATTTAGCCATATGAAAGTAGGATTATTCATCCCCTGTTATGTAGACCAGTTTTATCCCAATGCGGGTATTGCTACTTACCAGTTATTGCGTAAACTGGGGGTTGATGTCACTTATCCTGCGGGACAGACCTGCTGCGGGCAGCCCATGGCCAATTCTGGCTTTGAGCATCTCACTGGCGATTGTAACCGGTTGTTCCTGGATAATTTTAGCGGTTTCGACTATATTGTTTCCCCTTCAGGAAGCTGTGTGCTGCACATCAAAGATCACCTGCATGTAGAAAACGCAGAGGCAGAAGCTACTGTAGTTAGGACTAAGGTATATGAGCTGGTGGAATTCCTGGTGGATATTTTAAAAGTAAAAGACCTCAAAGCGAAGTTTCCCCATAAAGTAGGCCTGCACCAAAGCTGCCACGGACAAAGAGGGTTATATCTTACACAAATGACAGAGCTGGTTGCACCTTATTTTTCTAAACCGGGGCAGCTGCTCTCACAGGTAGAAGGGTTGGAGCTGATCTCTTTGAGCAGGGAAGATGAATGTTGCGGTTTTGGCGGTACCTTTTGTGTAGTAGAGGAAGCCGTATCTGTAAAAATGGGTAAAGACCGGGTAAAAGATCACCTGACACATGGTGCAGAATATATTATTGGTGCCGATATGTCTTGTTTAATGCATATGGAAGGTATCCTTAAAAGAGAGAACAGCACGGTGAAGGTGATGCATATTGCAGAAATACTGAATGCAGAATAAGTACAGGAGATGAGCGAAACGATTAAAACACATCCTGAATTAGCAGAAATATTCAACAAGGATGAAGAACGGGTAGACTGGCATGATGAAACCTTATGGTGGATCAGGCAGAAAAGGGATAAGTCTGCACATAGTATACCCGAATGGGAACAACTAAGAGAAACTGCTTCGCAGATAAAAAACAATGTGCTTTCAGATCTGGCGAATTATCTGCTAGCTTTTGAAAAAAATGCGAAGGCCAATGGAATCATTGTGCATTGGGCAGCCAATGCCGAAGAACATAACCAGCAGGTTCATTCTATTTTGAAGGTACATGGTATTCAGCAAATGGTAAAAAGTAAGTCCATGCTGACAGAAGAATGCCATTTAAACGAGTACCTGGAAAAACATGGAATGGATGTGATCGATTCCGATCTTGGAGAACGTATCGTTCAATTAGCCAAGGAACCACCAAGTCATATCGTATTGCCTTGTATCCATAAGAAAAAAGAAGAAATAGGAGACTTGTTCCATATCCATCTAGGTAGTCCTGCCGGTACTTCAGATCCACAGGTACTCACCGAAACCGCCAGGCAGCATCTCCGGGAAACTTTCCTCACCAGGAAAGCTGCACTAACAGGAGTAAATTTCGCTATTGCAGCAACCGGTGAATTTGTGGTATGCACCAATGAGGGAAATGCCGATATGGGGGCGCATTTAGCGGATGTTCATATCGCCAGTATGGGCATTGAAAAGATCATTCCTGACCGCAAACATTTAGGCGTATTTCTTAGGCTGCTAACCAGAAGCGCTACCGGACAGCCTATTACCACCTATTCGAGTCATTTTAAAAAACCCAGGAAAGGACAGGAAATGCACATTATTATTGTAGATAATGGGCGTACTATACAAATGGGACGTGAGGATTTCAGGGCTTCCCTGAAATGTATCCGCTGCGGTGCCTGTATGAACACCTGTCCGGTTTACCGGAGAAGTGGCGGGCATAGTTATCACAATGCGATATCCGGGCCTATCGGCGCTATTCTTGCACCTAATCTGGATATGAAAAAATATGCCGATCTGCCTTTCGCTTCTACCTTATGTGGTTCCTGCTCTAATGTATGTCCGGTTAAAATAGATATTCATCAGCAATTGTATAAATGGAGACAAGTAATTGTTAAAGAAGGATATGCCGATACCTCAAAAAAATTGGGTATGCAGCTGATGACCTTTACACTGTCTTCTCCAACAGTATACCGGACAGCGGGAAAAGCCGGGCGGTGGGTATTAAAACATATTCCATTTGCTGTAAATAACCAGTTTAATCCCTGGTATAAACACCGGGACATGCCCGAAGCACCGGCCGAATCATTTGGTGAGTGGTACAAAAAGAACGTGACGGATAAATAAAAAACAGGAATGAGCAAAGAGAAAATATTAGCTGCTTTACGACATAATCAACCGGAAATTTCTGCCCTTCCTGTAAACCTGGCCTTTGAAAGGGATGAAAGCATCAACCTGGTAGAAAAGTTCAGGGTAATAGCTGAGGGAATAGGAAGTAAAGTATATGTCGTTGCTGGTCTGGAAGAAGTCGCTGCGTTGATTGCTGCCGATTTTCCGGAAGCTAAAAGGGTACTTTCTACAGTAGCTGAAGTGGTATCCTCAGCTATTCCTGCATTTGAACTGCATGAGGATCCGCATACTTATGCCGATGTAGATATCGCTATATTTAAACCCAGGTTAGCTGTTGCGGAAAATTCGGCTTTATGGATCACTGAAGACCGGATGGGGGTAAGGGCATTGCCTTTTATCACGCAGCATATCATTATGCTGGTAGACAAAAACACGCTGGTACCCGATATGCATGCAGCCTATGAAAAAATCGGCGATACAGATTATGGATTCAGTACTTTCATAGCAGGCCCGTCAAAAACGGCAGACATAGAACAGTCGCTGGTTTTAGGGGCACATGGGCCGAGAAGTATGACCATTTTTATGCATTAAGATTTTTAATCTTGTTTTAATGTCGCTTTAGGGGATTGTCCTATCTTTGCCGTTACATCCGCTAATATGAAAAAAATTGTACTCGCAGCTATAACATCGGCAATGTTAAGCCATGGATATGCACAGAATATTGATAGTCTGGCTAAAAAAAGGTTTAACCTGCATTTCCAGCAAACGATTATTACACAAACCAAACCTGGCTTTCAGGCCGATTATTCCGGTGAAAACAGTCTCTCTAATAAAGGTGAAACAGCCACTTCCTTAACTACAACATTATTTGGCGGTGCCCGTTTATGGAAAGGTGCCGAAGCTTATTTTAACCCGGAAATGTCGGGTGGAAAAGGTTTCAGCCAAACCTTAGGTCTGGCAGGATTTAGCAACGGAGAAACATTCAGGGTAGGTTCGCCAGAGCCTGCTATCTATATTGCCAGAGCTTATCTGGTGCAAACCTTTGGCTGGGGAAACCAGGTAGATACCATCCCTGATGATCAGAATCAACTGGCTGGTTACCGCAAAAAGAAATATTTCTCTATCACTGCTGGTAAGTTCGGATTGAGTGATTTCTTTGACAACAACGCATATAGTCATGATGCCAGAACACAGTTTTTAAACTGGTCGCTGATGTCTAATGGGGCTTGGGATTATCCGGCAAACACCAGGGGATATGTGATCGGGGCAGTATTTGAATTGGGGCAACCTACATGGTCATTGCGTTTAGCCACTACTATGGTTACTACCAGTGCCAATGGGGCAATCTGGGACGGTAACCTGGCAAAAGCCCATGCTTTTACACTTGAATATGAAAAAAGATATGCGATTAGTGGTCAAAAAGGAACCATTCGCGTATTGGGATATGATAATGCCGCCAAAATGGGCGACTATGCCTTAGCTATTGCACAAGACCCGCTGTCTCCCGATGTTACAGCAACACGAAAATACGGAAGGAACAAATATGGCTTTGGTGTGAATCTGGAACAGAGTGTAAACCCTAATCTGGGCGTATTTGCTAAAACAAGTTACAATGATGGTAAAACAGAAACCTGGGCGTTTACAGAAATAGATCAGTCTGTCAGTCTTGGGGCTGTCCTGAATGGAAAAAGCTGGAACCAGAAAGATGCTGAAATCGGACTGGCCTTTGTAGGAAACGGGATCTCTAAAGATCACCGCGATTACCTGGCAGATGGCGGTTATGGTTTTATCATTGGAGACGGTAAATTAAATTACGGTCATGAGATGATAGCAGAGGTATATTACAAAGTGGACGTATACCAGAAAAAAGTATTTCTTTCTCCGGATTACCAGTTCATTGTGAATCCAGCTTATAATAAAGATCGCGGTCCGGTAAATGCTTTTGCATTGAGGATGCACGTAGAATTTTAACTCCCGCCAGAATAATATTAAAAAAGCAAACCCCGCTTCTATTTAAAGAAGACGGGGCTTGTTTTCCATAGGTATGGAATATTTCTTATTGGAATTTAAATCCTAGGCCTAAAGAAACAACCTGATTTCTGTATCGTGGTGTGTAATAATCACCATAACCATCATTCTGACTGAAATCTATTGCATAACGTGCGTGGATATCCACTGTTGGCGTAATATCATATCTAAAGCCAACTACACCACCAATCATGGTTTTATTATAGTTGTCTGAATGATTGTTGATCGTTGTTTCTTCAGTTGTTCCAAAACCATCGTCAAATTTGTTTTTAGTAGAGGTAAGGAAAGACACTTGCGGACCGATCAGGAAATTAAATGCCGGACCTACTCTAAAACTGAATAATAGGGGTACATCAATATAATTGGTAGTTTGTGTGAACTTACCTGCAGAATAACCCGCATCAGTGTCATAATCCAGGCTGTATCCTTTTTGAGAGAACATTACTTCCGGTGCAAATGCTATTCCTGGGTAAAACGGTATTTCCAAAGTAAGACCTGCATTAAAACCTGCTTTTGTATTGGTGCTACCATAATCTCCGTGGCCCTGTATCACATCCGAAACATTAAGTCCCCCTGCAATACCAAATTTAATTCCATGATCCTGAGCGCTTGCGGCTGTGGCCACAAAGAGGCCTATAGCTAGTATAAAAATCTTTTTCATATCCTTTAAGTTTTTTGTTAAACCGAGAGGGCATTGAAAGAAATGTGCCAGTTTAAAAAGCAGCTTGTTTTCAAGGTTTAATTCATTGTTTTTTATTTGATATACAGATAGTTGTGAAGGTTTAAATCCATCTATCTAAAGTTTTAGATAGATGCTTCAGGTGTATTGAATTTAATACATATCTGCGTTTTAAATTCAAAATTCCTATGTTTTAGCATCGAACCTTTAGCTAAATCAGCTTGCGTGGCTTTGATCAATTTAATTTAACTTTGATGGTATAACCGGTTCTTCATGATTCAAAAGCAACTCTTCAGTTTAACGATCTTTCTATTGAGCATTACCTTTTTTGTTCAGGCACAGCAAAAATCTTATATCCAAACACTCCGTGAACCTAACCCCTGGGTAGATTCTGTTTTTCATCATATGAGCAGGAGAGATAAAATCGCGCAGTTGTTTTTTGTAAGGGCGCTAACCAGCAAAGGACAGGCTTATGAAGATTCGATAGGGCATGTGATCAAAAAAGAACATATCGGCGGATTGGTCTTTTTTCAGGGTGGGCCGGGAAGAGAAGCAATCCTGATCAATAAATATCAGGAGATCACAAAAGTGCCTTTGTTAATTGCTTCGGATGGAGAGTGGGGCCTGGGCATGCGTCTGGACAGCACCATCTCTTACCCCTATCAGATGGCACTTGGCGCTATACAGGATAAAAACCTGATCTATAAAATGGGCCTCGAGGTAGCCAAAGATTTTAAAAGGATTGGCGTACAGATGAACCTGGGGCCTGATGCTGATATTAACAATAACCCTGAAAATCCGATTATCAATTACCGGTCTTTTGGAGAGAACAAATACAATGTAGCCCTTAAAGCTGCGGCTTATATGAAAGGAATGCAGGATGGCGGGCTGCTGGTTACCGTTAAACATTTCCCCGGACATGGAGATACAGATGTAGATTCACACTTAGATCTGCCACAGCTAAATTTTACCCGTGCACGTTTGGATAGCCTGGAAATGTATCCTTTCAGGGAATTGATTGCTGCCGGTGCTTCAGGTATCATGGTAGCGCATATGAATATTCCATCACTAGATACCACTAAAAACCTTCCTTCTACTTTATCTAAGCCCATTGTAACTGGTATTTTAAAAGATGAGCTGGGTTTTCGTGGTCTGGTAGTTTCAGATGCTATGGAAATGAAAGGGGTGGTCAAAAATTTCAAAGATGGAGAAGCAGATGTACTGGGTGTGATTGCCGGTAATAATATCCTGGAACTTTCTGAAAATAGTAAAAGAGCGGTGAAACTGGTGCGCAAAGCAATCAGGCACAAAAGAATCCCGATGGAGAGAATTGACGAAAGCGTAAGAAAGATCCTGATCGCTAAATATTGGTCGGGATTAAACGTAAAAACCAAAATTGATGAACAAAACGTGAATGCAGGAGTAAATAGGGCAGAAAGTCTCGCTTTGTTACAGCAACTTGCAGATTCATCCATGACCCTTTTAAATGGTTCAGCAGCAATTCAGGACTTATCAACTGAAAAGAGAACAGTGGTAATCAGTATTGGTACACCTGCCCTCAACGTTTTTCAGCATGAACTGGCTGGTCATTATAAAAATGCTATACTGCTTAACCTGGATAAAATGGCATCAGCTGATGACATTGCAAAAGTGACCAAAGGAATTGATCCTTCAGATCAGGTCATTGTAAGTATCCACGATACACGCACACGTCCGGGAAATGGAATGGCCTTTAGTCCTGCTATTAAATCCCTGATCAGCACACTGGCAGAGAAAAACTCGGTATTCGCCTTTTTTGCCAATCCCTATAACCTGGCAGGATTACCAGGGATTGAAAAAAGTAGATCATTGATCGTTGCCTATCAAAAGGACGATTACATGCAAAAAGCCGCTGCCGGAGTTATCGCAAAACAGTTTAAGGCTAGTGGAAAACTTCCGGTAACGGCTAGTCCTAATTTTAAATATGGTGACGGCCAGTAGTTATTTGGATGTGCTTTCTTTAGCATAGGTGGCAGGATCTAAAGCTGTATAGTTCCAGTTTTTAAGAAAGTCCAGTACTTTTTTAGGGTTGTGTCCTTTTCCTTCTTCCAGGTAGGCCGAGTTTTCTGTGTGCAGCAATTTTCCATTTCCGTCAAGAATTACGAATACCGGGAAACCGAAACGTTCCGGATGGCTTAGGCTGGCCAGTACAGCTTCGTTTTTATTTTCTTTGCTATAGTTTAATAATACGGTTTCATAATTCCCATCCAGATAGCTTTTCAATTCGGGCGTGTTATCTACCAGATGGTGAAAAGCCAGACACCATGAACACCAATTTCCGCCTACCATCACAAATACATGTTTGTTCAGTTTTTTGGCACGTGTTACTGCGGCTTTTAGATCTGCCCGTGCATCAGCATTCGGATTATATATTTTTATTTCCTGTTTTTTATCTTCAGTTTTTTGCTCTTGTGCAAAAGATAGGGTAGAAATGGCCAGCAAGCCTGCTAAAATAAAAGAGAAACGTTTCATATGATCTTTTTTTGTAAAAGTATATAAATCTGAACAGCAAATTGTAATCGTATTTTAAAATTACTACTAATATAGTAGATTATTTTTTGTCGGTCATTTTGGGACATTCTTCCCAAATATGTTTTAACTTCACCTCATGCCGCAACCTCTAAAAATATTGCAAGCTTCTGCAGGCTCAGGTAAGACATTTAGCCTTACAGCACATTACCTCACCCTACTGTTATCCGGAGAAACAAAATACAGGGAAATTCTTGCAGTAACCTTTACCAATAAAGCTACGGAGGAAATGAAAACCCGTATCATGGAGGTTTTAAAAGGATTTGCTACGGGAGATGAAGAAGTCAATGACTACCGCGTGCTGGTCTTAAAAGCACATCCGGATTTAAATGAAGAAACTTTACAGCAACAGTCCGAACGGATTTATAAAAGGATATTGCATGACTATAGCCGGTTCTCCGTAAGTACGATCGATGGGTTTGTGCAAAAGGTGATCCGTGGTTTTGCCTTTGAACTGGGGCTCGACTCAGGTTATACCCTGGAGATGAACTTCGATAAGGTAAAAAACGACCTGGCCGATCGCCTGGATCAACAACTCGACAACAACCCCAATTTATTGCAATGGATCATTGACTTGGCGCTGGATCGGATTAATAACAATATCAGCTGGAATTACAGAACTGAACTCACCGATCTTGCCGGGGAGATCTTTAAAGAAAGATACCAGCCTTTTGATGAGGCTATACAAAACCTGGGTCAGGAGCACGACCTTAACCAGTTATTCGGCGGGTATGGTAAAGAGACTAAACAGCACATGGCTTCCTTTGAGGATATGATAAACCAACTGTCTGCCAAAGCGATGGAACTCTTTGAATCTTCAGGGGTTAATCCCGATCATTTAAAAGGCAAATCCAGGTCGCCACTAAACAATTTAAAGAAAATTGCTGCGGGCGACCATGATAAAATGGACAGCCTGACCAAGCTGATCGATGAGCCGGATGAATGGTTCAAACCAGGTTCTGATACTTCATTATATGAATCCCTAAACCCGATCATCCGGGAATTGAACACCAGTTACGTGGAAAAGCTGCCGGAATATATCCTGGCACAGGCTTTTCATAAAAACCTGTATTATCTGAGACTAATGCAGGAAATGGCCGTATTGCTAAAAACATACCGTGAAGAAAGCGGGAACCTGCTGATCAGTGATGCGCAAAATCTGTTAAAAGGTATCACGGGTGAGGACGATGATAATCCAGCCTTTATCTGGGAAAAGACGGGCAGCCGCTACCGGCATTTTTTATTCGATGAATTTCAGGATACTTCTGCCAACCAATGGGGTAATTTTAAACCACTGCTCAAAAATGCAATGGCAGAGGCCAATGGGAAGCTGATTGACCATTTGATTGTGGGTGATGTAAAGCAGTCGATCTACAGATGGCGGAACGGGGATTGGAATATCCTCCATCAGCAGGCAAAGAAGGATATCGGTGCAACTTATGTAACGGATGCCAACCTGGAAGAGAATTACCGGAGTACCAAAAATATCATTGATTTTAATAATCTGCTGTTTAAAGTGCTGCCGATACTCATGCAGCAGAATTTAAATGAAACCGTAACAGGGCAAAGCACCAATCCAGACGTAAGTACCTGGTGGAAAGACAAGGGATTTGATCATATCATGACCGATGTATATGCTGAAGTTGGACAAAAGACAAATCCGGGGACTGCTTCCGGCGGGGCGATAGATTTTAATGTACTGAAGACAGATGTAGAAGGTAAAGCTTTAAACCGGACAGGATTTAAAGAAGAAGCCCTGAAGAAAATGGTAGAAACCCTGCATCGCCTGTTCACTGTAGAAAAACGCTATCAGCCGGGAGATGCCTGTGTGCTGGTTCGTTCTAATTCAGAGGCCATAGCTGTAGTAGATATACTGATGGCAAACAATATCCCTGTGATATCTGGTGAAGCTTTACTGATTGAAAACGATATTTCTGTTAAAATATTAATAGATACCTTAAAGGTCATGGCTGGCCTGTCTGAAAATACAGCTTTATACAAAGCAAATTGTATCAGCTTATATGCACAGCTGCAGGGACGTAAAGTTAAACCTGTACAGTTATTTAACCTGAAAACTAAAAACCTGGAAGACCTTAGTGACGTACTGCCAGCAGAACTGTGCAGTCAATGGCAAAGCTGGATGCAACAACCGCTGCCAGAAATGCTGGAGAAACTGCTGTCAGCTTATGGACTAAATCAGCCTGCACATGCCAGTCATTTGCCTTATCTGTTCGCTTTGAGGGATCTGGCCGGAAATATAGGCCGCCAGGGTGAAAAAGGAATTACCTCGTTTCTAAAATACTGGGACGAAGAAGGGCGAAGAAAAACATTGCCTTCTTCAGAAAGTGCAGATGCCGTACAGGTAATTACCATACATAAGTCTAAAGGACTAGCTTTTAAAGTAGTGATGGTTCCTTTTTGTAACTGGGATATCAACGGCAAAGTAAACACCATATTCTGGGTGCCAGCGGCCAATACCCCTTACCATCAATTGAACCGCATTCCGCTAAAATACAATTCCAGCCTGGGGCAATCGGCAGTAGCCATTCCTTATTATGAGGAGTTATTGTATAACAATATGGATGCTTTGAATATGCTCTATGTAGCCACTACCAGAACTAAAGAATATTTATACCTCAGCTGCCTGGGGAAAAAGAACGAAGGTATCAGTACCATAGGCGATTTGCTCATTAAGATTTTTGAAGACCAGCTGTCAGAAGAAGGACAATTCCTGATCGATGAGGAAGTGGTTAAAAAAGGAAAACCCGGCAGCAAAAAAGGATTCAGACCTGAGTTAATTGATCTGAAAGCTTATCCTACTTCAGAGCGTTTAACTGCCGTATTCAACAGTAACTTAAAACGCAGGGAGCTGGATATGATGGGAAATAATCCTGCCGGTAGAGAAGGAAGTATTTTACATGAAGTCCTTGCGCGAACTTCGGAGAGTAGCGAGGTAGACCATATCTTGTCAGAAATGCTGACAGAAGGAATCTTTCGTGAAGAAGAATTGGAAGCTTTCAGGTTACAGGCATTGACTGTTTTAGGAAATAAAGACCTGCAGCAATTGTTGAGCAGCAGCAGGGAAACGGTGAATGAGAAAAGTATCGTAGACCGTTCAGGGAAGAGTTACCGTCCTGATAAGGTGCTGCTGTCTGATAAAGAAGTGATCGTAATCGATTATAAGTTCACACAGCAGGAGAGTCCTGCCCATATCAAACAGGTGCATGGCTACAGGACCCTGCTCCAGGAAATGGGTTATCCCTCTGTAAGTACCTATTTATTTTATGCCCATAGCGGCGAATTGAAATTAGTTTAAGGCATGGTTCCATTTTTAAGAGAAGTTGCAGAAGATTTAGTGAAAAGAACGGGTGAAAACCTGCACAATAGCGCTATAGTATTTAACAATAAACGACCGGTGGCTTATTTGCAAAACCATCTGGCACAAACTATAGGTAAACCTTTCTGGAGTCCCTCGTTTTTTACCATACAGGAATTTTTTGCTCTATCTACCGATCTGCAGGTTGCGGATAGCTTTAGCCAGTTTTTTACGCTTTTCCAGCAATACAATGAGTTATTAAAGAAGGAAGGTGCAAAAACAATCAATCCTGATGTTTTTTATCCTGTCGCCCGGATTATCCTGAGCGATTTTGCCCAGATAGATAATGATCTGGTCAATGCTGGTCAGTTGTTCGAAGAACTGGAAGATATCGCTGTAATTGAAAAGAACTTTCAGCATCTTTCTGAAGAGCAGCAAGCTTTTTTACAGCAATTCTGGACGTCCTTCTCTTCAGGAAGACAGAAAAACCATCAGGAACAGTTTATCCGGATGTGGCGAAGGATGCCTGCCTTATACGATGGTTTCCACAACGCATTGGAAGCAAAAGGGTTAACATCTATGGCCCGGGTATACCGGAAACTGGCAACTGGCGAAGCTGAAAAGCCAGATTTTACTGCTGATTTTGCCCATGGGAAACTGGTATTTGCTGGTTTTAATGCATTGAGCAATGCCGAAGCGGCCATCTTTAAGCGCTGGAGCCAGGAGGAAAAAGCACTTTTTTATTTTGATACCGATAACTATTATATGCAGGATGAGACCCAGGAAGCTGGGCTTTTCCTGAGGAAAAATATACAAAAATTGGGTTTACCCAATGCGCTGGGTGAAAGCAGGGACCTGATCAGATCGGCTGCTAAAGAGATCAAAGTATACAAAACACAGGGGCAAACGGCGCAGGCCAAGATCCTGCAGGAAGGGTTAGCTGAAGATTATCCCCTGCTGGAAGCTCAGGACAATGCCGGGAAAATAGCCCTCATCCTGGCAGATGAAAGTCTGCTGCTGCCGGTACTGCAAACTATTCCTACACATTATGAATATGAAGGGGTAAACAGAGAGGTGAACCTTAACGTAACCATGGGGTATCCTTTGCTGGCCACTTCTATTTTTGGATTGGCCGATATCTGGTTATGTGTACAATCCCAGCTTGCTGCGGGTAAGAAAAATACCATCTCTCACCGGGAGGTAGAAGCATTCCTTTCACACCCCCTGGTTAATCTCCCTTTAGGATTACGCAGTCAGCTGCAAAAAGATATTTTAGCCCGTCAGCTGATTGAAGTGGATATGGAAGTGTTAAGCACTGCAGGAGAATTATCGGAACAGTTTTTTACCCGAAGGGATACAGGTTCTGCTGCTATTATGGGGCTGCTGGAGGTTTTCAGACAGATCCTACAGCAGCAGCTGGCAGAAAAATCATTGAAACAGACTGAAGCAGATCTGTTTATTGCAACTATAAAAGAATTAAACCGATTACATGATACCTTAACGTCTTACACCGCAGACCTTCCTCTTCCATTTGTATTGTCACTGATGCAAAAGGCGATACAGGGCATTGCAGTCCCGCTTACCGGTGAACCTCTGCAGGGTGTTCAGGTGATGGGATTGCTGGAAAGCAGAAGCCTTGACTTTGACCATGTTTATATCCTGGGCGTAAACGAAGGGATTCTTCCACAAGTAGCTGTTTCCCCGAGTTTTATCCCCGACAGCATCCGCAGGGCCTATGGTTTGCCGGTGCTGGAAAACCAGGATGCGATTTCTGCTTACATGTTTTATCGCCTGTTACAGCGCTCACGGCAGGTAAGCCTGGTGTATAATGGGCAGGGCGACGATAACAATACCGGTGAACCGAGTCGTTTTTTACGGCAGCTGGAGTTTGAAAGCGGTTATACCTTTAAATATTTTGATCAGTCGCAGGCTATTTCAATCGACCATCCTATTAGTTTCCCTATTGAAAAAGATGAAGATGTGCTGCATCGTTTAAATCTGTATCTGGATAAACAGGATCCTTCTGCAAGACTTTCAGCAACGGCTTTAACAACTTATATGAACTGTCCGGTTCAGTTTTTCTATAAATACATTGCAAAAATCGAAGAGCCAAAAGAACTGGCAGAAAACCTGGAAGCCAGCAATATCGGCTCCATGCTGCATTTTGTAATGGAGCGCTTTTATGCAGAACTGAAAGAAGAAGGGCCTTATATTACGCAGGAACGAATCTCCATCAAACGAAAATCGCTGAACAGGTTATGCAAAATGGCTTTTTCCAAAGTGATGTTTAATGATGAGCATCAGGTAATCACCCATAATGGGATGCAGCAGGTGGTACTGGCCATCATTGCAGAATATGCCAATGTGATCCTGAACCATGATGAAATCGAGGCACCTTTTTCTATCCTTGATCTTGAAAGTAAAGACGAGATCAGTTTTAAGATCATTGTTGGCGGTAAAGAAAGAAGCCTGACCTTACATGGGATCATCGACCGGGTGGATAAAAAGAATGGGATAACCAGGGTAGTGGACTATAAAACGGGAAGTGACGATCTGCAGTATGCTCCGCTGGATGAGCTATTTAGTTTTAACAGCGGTAAACATAACAAAGCGTTGATACAAACCCTTTTTTATACCTATGTCTATGAGCAGTCGAGGGGCATCACAGGGATGGAGCCTAATTTGTACCTGATCAGGAAGATGAGAAAGGAAGGGACACTATTCCATTCTTCCGAAAACAGAAAGCGGGTCCACCTCGAGGCGGAACATTTAGAAGGGCTGAAGGGTAATTTTAGCGAACTTTTAAGAACAAAATTGGAAGAATTGTTTGATCCTGAACTTCCATTTTTACACACAAATGTGGCAGATAACTGTAAATATTGTCCTTATTTATCCCTATGTGGTAATTAAAATTTGTGTTTTGGCTTTTTCACCATATTTCCTACTCTTTTTGTAGCAGGAATATTGTAATTAAAACAGACTTTATTATTACGTTACATTAGTTATATTTGCCGCAGTTAATATTTGAATATACAATGAGAGAGATTCAATTTAGAGAAGCTTTGCGTGAAGCTTTGAGCGAAGAAATGCGTAAGAACGAAAACGTATTCTTAATGGGCGAAGAAGTTGCGCAATATAATGGTGCATATAAAGTAAGTCAGGGTATGCTTGATGAGTTTGGCGACAAACGTATCATTGATACACCCATTGCTGAGCTTGGTTTTACCGGAATCGGTATTGGTGCAGCGATGAATGGATTAGTTCCGATCATAGAGTTTATGACATTCAACTTCTCTTTAGTTGCAATT
Organism: Pedobacter sp. L105; assembly: GCF_009765875.1. Taxonomy (GTDB): domain Bacteria; phylum Bacteroidota; class Bacteroidia; order Sphingobacteriales; family Sphingobacteriaceae; genus Pedobacter. Next base: position 4,614 of record NZ_LMUP01000004.1, on the reverse strand, counting down.
GATCAGATCATCAATGGCGCTGCTAAAATCTTATCGATGAGCGGTGGTCAGTTTTCTATCCCTGCTGTATTCCGCGGTCCAACGGGTAACGCTGGTCAGTTAGGTGCACAGCACTCTCAAAACTTTGAAAACTGGTATGCTAACTGTCCTGGTTTAAAAGTAGTAGTTCCTTCTACTCCATATGAGGCCAAAGGATTATTGAAACAATCTATCCTTGATCCGGATCCTGTAATTTTCATGGAATCTGAAGTGATGTATGGTGATAAAGGAGAAGTTCCTGAAGATGAATATTACATCCCTCTGGGAAAAGCAAAAGTAACCAAAGAAGGTACTGATGTAACCATCGTTACTTTCGGTAAAATGCTTACCCGTGTTGTTAACCCTGCAGTTGAGGAATTAACAAAAGAAGGTATCAATGTTGAAGTAATCGATTTACGTACTGTACGTCCTATTGATTATGCTACGATCATTGAATCTGTAAAGAAAACTAACCGTTTAGTGATCGTTGAAGAAGCATGGCCACTGGCTTCTATTTCTTCTGAGATCGCGTTCAACGTACAAAGAAATGCTTTTGATCATTTAGATGCTCCGGTATTGCGTATTACTTGTGCAGATGTACCATTGCCATATGCACCTACATTGATCGCAGCCAGCTTACCTAACGCAGAACGCGTAATCAAAGCGGTGAAAGAAGTAATGTACGTAACAAAATAAATTATTTTTTTTAAAGAATATATAATCCCGTTGGCTAAACCCTGCGGGATTTTTTATTTTATATCTATTTGAAGATGACTAGTCACTCGAAAATTATTGCTGCGGAATTAGCAGTTGCTGAAAAGCAGGTTGTTGCTACAATTGCCCTGTTAGATGAAGGGGCTACAGTGCCTTTTATCTCCCGTTACCGTAAAGAGGTGACCGGCAGTTTAGATGAAGTACAGGTGGCTGCGGTCCGCGACCGTTTCCAGCAGCTGCGGGAGCTGGATAAACGTCGTGAGGCGATATTAAAAGCCTTGACAGCTTTGGGCAAACTTAGCCCTGAATTGGAAGCGCAGATCAATGCGGCCGAAAATATAACCGTAATAGAGGATATTTATTTGCCCTACAAACCTAAAAGAAAAACCCGTGCTTCTGAGGCCAGGCGCAAAGGCCTGGAACCTTTGGCGTTACTGATCTTTGAGCAGGGCAGGTTAAATCCTGATGATGAAGCGGAAAAATACCTGGATGCAGAATTGGGAGTAACCACTACTGAAGATGCCCTTGCCGGAGCCAGGGATATTATCGCGGAGATGATCAGCGAAAATGCAGAAGTGCGCACAACAATGCGGAATTATTTTCAGCAGAAAGCCGTGATTAAGTCTACTGTTGTAAAGGGTAAAGAAGAAGAGGGAATAAAGTATAAGGATTACTTTGAATGGGAAGAGCTGGTGAAAACGGCACCTTCACACCGTATTCTCGCCATGAGACGCGGAGAAAATGAATCGATATTAAAATTGGAAGCACATCCTGAAGAGGAAGGGGCTATCACTATTCTGGATAAACATTTTATCCAGGGCAACAATGCCTGTTCTAAACAGGTGGAACTGGCCATACATGATAGTTATAAACGCCTATTAGGCCCTTCTATGGAAACGGAACTTCGTCTGCTGTCAAAACAAAAGGCCGATGAGGAAGCGATCCGTGTATTTGCAGAAAATGCAAGACAGTTATTGCTGGCAGCACCTATGGGACAAAAGAATGTGCTGGCTATTGATCCGGGATTTCGTACAGGATGTAAGGTGGTATGTCTGGACAGACAGGGGAAATTACTGGAGAATACAACGATCTATCCGCATACCGGACAGGGAAATATAAAAAACGCTGCAGATACAATACAAAAGTTATGCGTTAAACATGAAGTAGAAGCGATTGCTATTGGAAATGGCACCGCGGGAAGGGAAACTGAAGTTTTTGTGCGTGGGTTGAACTTACCTGGAGTGCTAATTGTAATGGTGAATGAAAACGGGGCGTCTATTTATTCCGCTTCTGAAGTTGCCCGCGAAGAATTCCCTACACAGGATATTACGGTTAGGGGAGCTGTTTCTATAGGACGCAGGTTAATGGATCCTTTAGCAGAATTGGTGAAGATCGATCCTAAGTCAATTGGCGTAGGACAGTATCAGCATGATGTGGATCAGACTAAGTTGCAGCAATCATTGGATGATACGGTAATGAGCTGTGTAAATGCAGTTGGAGTCGAATTGAATACAGCATCTAAACAGGTGCTGGCCTACGTATCCGGCTTAGGCCCTCAGCTGGCGCAAAATATCGTGACCTATAGAAATGAGCACGGCGCCTTTAAAAACCGTGAGAGCTTAAAGAAAGTGCCACGCCTGGGAGATAAAGCCTATGAACAGGCAGCCGGATTTTTAAGGATCAGGGATGCCGCATTAATTTTGGATGCCAGCGGCGTTCACCCTGAGCGTTATGATTTGGTGAACCAGATGGCGAAGGATCTTGGACATTCGGTGAATGACCTGCTTAAAGATGTACAGTTACAGAAACAGATCAGGCTGCAGCAGTATATCAGCGATAGCGTGGGACTGCCTACCCTGAATGATATCATGAGTGAATTGGCTAAACCCGGGAGAGATCCAAGGGAGCAGTTTGAAGCATTTAGCTTTACCGATGGCGTAAATGAGATAGGTGATTTAAAAGTAGGAATGAAGTTAGCTGGAATAGTAACCAACATAACCAATTTCGGTGCTTTTGTAGATATAGGTGTACACCAGGATGGTTTGGTGCATACCAGTCAGCTGGCAGATAAGTTTGTGGCCAATCCTAACGATGTAGTAAAGGTTAGTCAGAAAGTTGAAGTAACGGTCAAAGAAGTGGATGTAATGCGTAAGCGGATCTCCTTATCGATGAAAAGTGAAAATGCACCAAAACAGGGGAATACGGTTAAGTCTGAAAGACCTGCTGCATTCAGAAAGCCGGACGGTCCGCGAGGGAATACAGGTAAGCGTCCGCAGGCTGGTCAGCCTGGAACAGCGCAAAGCAAACCGAAGCTCCAGCCGGAAGGTGATTTGCAGTCTAAGCTGGAAGCTTTGAAAAATAAGTTCAAATAGTGAGTTATAAAGAGCGTTACCACCCGGTAGCGCTTTTTTTATACACTCAATCGGTGTTTTCTAAATCTATTGTCTGTATAAATGATAAATGTATAACCCTATTGTTAATATATTTCATATATGTTATTTTAATTTCCTTTAACCTTGATGATATTCGTGTCTGCGAGTGGTTTCTTCCTGAAATGGCTCTATTTTGCGAAGGCGTTAGTTAGTCATTGGATAAGCGTTGGATAGGCGTTGGTATATCCCCTGGCTATAGAAATGCCTGCCCAATGTTATAATAAGGCCGGTTTAACTTTTGTTTAACTACGATTTAAACTCGAAACATGTGTGACCTGTATTCCTATATCTAAGTTTGGGTGGCTTCCCCGTACTTTGCTAGTAGCTTGCTTTACGAAACTGTACGTTAACGCTATATAGGTTTAGTCTGTTAAAGCAGGCTGTCAGGTGAATCCGGGAAAATAAATAATTATTAACACTAAAACGTCAGGTTTTTCCAGAATAAGATACCCCACATTACGGACATACGTTTGTTAAACTAAAAAATGACCCGTCAGACTAATCAGGAAAATAAATCAGGGGATGTAAGGTAAAATCGGGAAAGAAAAAGCGACGTGTCAAGTGAAACCAGAAAATTAAAATAACTATCAACTCTAAAATGTAAGGTTTTTTCAGGATAAGACAAGGAAAAGGACACTTTGAGATGGTTTTGACTTCGGTTTGCGTTGGTAGGGTATTGATAGGGTGTTGGTAGGGGATTGGTAGGGGGTTGGTTCGGGTAAGAGCCGAACCAACCCCCTAAAATAGCGCACTCAATGGCCTTTCAAGGCAAAGTTAAGGGTTAACCAAATATTTACAAGCTTGTATGATCAACAGTAGGAAAGATTTTGGAATGTTGTCACATTGCTTTGCCTGATCTTTTTAATTCTATCCGGAAGTTTTTCTGCTTGTGCGCCATGCAGTTAAGTGCGGTATACAAATGAATTGCTTGAATTGTTTTGTGGTTGGGTTATTTTTCCTACTTTTGCATCCCGCTTCGGAGGAAGGGAAACAGTGAAAGTGATAAGAGAGAAGGATTTTGAAAGGTTGTAAAGTAGGACGTTAGTTTAGCTTTTAAAAAATGGAAAGAGGTTTAAAACTTCTGAAAATAAAAAAGAAAAAGCTTGACAGAACGAAAAAGATTTCTACCTTTGCAGTCCCAACAAAAACGGGAAAACAAAACGCCACTGACGGATGTCAGCTGAGCGAAACAAACAAGATTGAAACGATGGAATGAATGGAGTGAAGCAGGAACATTAAGACCTGGGGAACGAAAGTTAAACCATTGCAACATATAAAAGGCCGCCGCGAGGTACGTGCCGAGAAGTTCATTAAAGAGATGTCATTTATACACGTAGCGGGGTAAGCAAGTACAAGTTCAAAGTACATGAACCGCACGAGTTTTTTAAGTCTATTCTGACAGACAAATAAGAATACAAGACTATTATTAATACAAGTTAAGAATGGTCAG
>NZ_LMUP01000025.1 GCF_009765875.1 Pedobacter sp. L105 | reverse complement strand
GCAGACTACAGAACTTACAGGCTCAAGCGGAGCAAGTGATGATACCTCAGATAACAATGAGAGGGCTTTACGTTTTGCGGATATTTTATTGCTGCTTGCTGAATCAATGGATATGCAGGGGAATGCTGCAGGTGCAGTTACTTATGTTAATCAGATCCGCAGCAGGGCTTTGTTGGCCCAGGTTTCTGCAGGTTTGGCCCAGGACCAGCTGATGACAGAGATCAGGCATCAGCGAATGATAGAATTTGCCCGTGAACACCAGCGCTTTTATGATTTGAAAAGATGGGGTTTGTTACAGCAGGAATTGACCAACAGCGATAAAGTAGGTAAACAATTTTATGTGGCAGGGAGGTATGACTATTTCCCTATTCCACAAAATGAGATCAATACCAATCCGCTGATCGTTCAACGTTCAGGGTGGTAATAAAACTTATAACTTATTCTCAGTAAATGGTTGGGAATAAGTTATATTGAATTTTTAGGCGCTTTTGTATTGGTGAAATTAGGACAATACAAGTTCTTTTTCTCGTATTCTCTTTACAAACTTTACTGAAACCTCAAGAAGTTTGGCCGCTCTTCGGTCACTACACTTCAAATCAAAAACAAGCTTACGTGCGAATTTTTCTTTCATTTCTTTTTCGACTTTCTCAGCGGTTTCTTCTCTGATAATATCTCTGATTGCTTCTTCAATTCCCATGGTGATATTTTTTTTATTTAAAATATTTAGTTCTTTATCAAAAATAATATTTGTCTCTTCAAATTCAAAACGGATATAATAATTAATGAATTTCCAGATTGAATCTATTTTCTTCTGTTCTATTTTCCTTGATTTTAGTTCTTTCAAAAGCTGGATTTTTAAATCTTTTCTGAATAGGTCACGCTCTTTTTTATTTGTAATATGCCTTTCTTTTAGTACTGCTCGTGCTGCTATGACAACAAGCGCAAATATATTTTTACTCGATTCGAGCTCTTCATCCGTCGGGTCAGTTATTTTATATGTATTAAATTTGTAATTCATTTCCGTATCCATAAACTCTATTTTAAAAGTATCTGGCCGGGATTTAGGGATTGCCTCAGTGAAAATTGCAAAGGCTGAAATTCGCTTGTTATACTTATCTAATAAACGATAGAAATAAGTAAACATCCTGTTCCCAAAATCTTCAGTATATTTTGCCTGAACTTCAATATGTATTAAAATCCACTGTTCATCTCCATCTAAAGTATAAACTTTTACCAGCTTATCTACCAACCTAGTAGACGGTTTATCATCAGATGAAAAGACTTTTTCAAGTTCTTTATCTAAAAATTCAACTCCTTTTTCCAGGTCAAGGAACTCATCTACCCTCGGGTAAATAAATCGAATAAACTCTGGAAATGTTTCATCCAAAAGTCCTTTCCATAAATGGTCTTCTCTTTTTATCACCTCACAAATATAAGTACCAAATGTGTTCATTTTTAATAAAAAAGAAAATATGTTTATATTTAAGATTTTTTACATTGTTTTTAAGATTAACAAAGTCTTTTCAAAATCTTACTTATTATATGGTCTGATCGGTGAGGTCCGGGTGAAGCTAACTATCTTCTGTTTTAAATGTATATACTAAGGATTGGGCAAATGCAACAGCTACTTTGCAGTAGTTAACTACTGCTCCGTTTACTTATCATCTGATGCCTGCTTATGGCGACAATTTCCTGACCACGACAGAGAATAACGCTGAATCTGTGTTTGAAATACAGCTGGCCGATGTTGGTGGAACAAACCCCTGGTCGGGCGAAAATGCAGGAGAAGTATTGGGCGTAACCACAGCGCAGGAGTTTGCGCCTTCTGAAGTAGGTGGCTGGTTTGAGATCAGCCCTACAGATAAACTCTTTAACGAGTTCCAAAAAGAAAAAACAACTATGGGCGACTTTGATCCGCACATGTACGCCACTTTATCCTGGGATTATCCCGGGTCAGTTTTTTACACTTTACCTTTCAAAAGTTTTAAGCTCGTGTTTGGCTACAGTTCCCTGCTTAAAAAATATCAGAATTACTGGCAGACTACAGAACTTACAGGCTCAAG
>NZ_LMUP01000016.1:4533-210150 GCF_009765875.1 Pedobacter sp. L105 | reverse complement strand
AAAAGATATAGCTTATAATAAATTTATAGAGATGAATTAATCTGTCAGAAGATTTTTAAATTTCTTTAATCTTATCATAAGGCGGCTTTAATCAAGCCGCCTTATTTTTTATCAGCTATTTTTAATTTTACAATAACCAAATAAATTGCCAACTTAGTTTAATTACTTTGGAAGCTGTTGAGATAGATAATTAACAAACAATAATTATATACAGATGAACCGAGCTCTTTGTGAGCTCCATCTGACAACTAAAAAACAATAAAATAACATACAGATGAACCGAGCCCTTCGCGAGCTCCATCTGACAACTAAAAAAACAATAAAATAACATACAGATGAATATAGATAAAGACGAATTTAGAAAATACGCAGTTAAACATCACCGTATCAATGGATTAAATGTTGATCGTTTTATCGGTCGTACCAACAGCGATCCAAAAAGCATGACTCCCTATATTATCGAAGAGCGTCAGTTAAATGTTGCTCAGATGGATGTGTTTTCACGTTTAATGATGGACAGGATTATCTTTTTAGGTGATGCCATTCATGATGGAAATGCAAATATCATACAGGCGCAGTTATTGTTCCTTCAATCAACAGATAACAACAGGGACATACAAATTTATATCAACTCACCAGGTGGTTCCGTTTATGCAGGATTAGGTATTTATGATACCATGCAATATATCACTCCTGATGTAGCTACGATCTGTACCGGTATGGCGGCTTCAATGGGTGCTGTATTACTGGTAGCTGGTGCTGCCGGAAAACGTGCTGCATTACCTCACTCACGTGTGATGATCCACCAACCTTCCGGAGGTTCTCAAGGTGTGGCTTCAGATATGGAGATCAACTTAAGAGAGATGCTTAAATTGAAAAAAGAATTATATGATATCATTTCTAACCACTCAGGACAAAGTTACGAATGGGTAGAAAAAGCTTCAGACCGTGATTATTGGATGAAAGCTGATGAAGCTAAAAGCTTTGGAATGATTGACGAAGTATTAGGCTCAAATGCCAACAAGGATAAAAAATAGATAATGGCTAAACAAACGAAAGAATCACGTTGTTCTTTTTGCGGATCAAGTAAGCAGGATACTTTAATGCTTATTGAAGGGCTTGATGCATACATTTGCGATAAATGTGTGACGCAGGCTAATCAGCTGGTGCTGCAGGAATTTGGCAATAAACAAGCTAAATCCCTGGATACCTCCTTGACCCTCCTTAAGCCAATGGAGATTAAGGCCCACATTGATCAGTATGTAATTGGTCAGGATGACGCCAAAAAAGTGCTTTCTGTAGCGGTATATAACCATTATAAAAGGCTGGGACAAAAGGTAGACCAGGAAGATGAAGTGGAGATTGAAAAATCAAACATTATGCTTGTTGGTGAAACTGGTACAGGTAAAACTTTACTGGCCAAAACTATTGCTAAGATACTGCATGTGCCTTTTTGTATCTGTGATGCTACTGTATTAACAGAAGCAGGTTATGTTGGAGAAGATGTGGAAAGTATTCTTACCCGTTTGCTTCAGGCAGCAGATTATGATGTGGCTTCTGCAGAACGCGGAATCGTTTACATTGACGAGGTAGATAAGGTAGCACGTAAAAGTGACAACCCTTCTATTACCAGAGATGTATCTGGAGAAGGCGTGCAACAGGCATTACTGAAGATCCTTGAAGGTACAGTGGTAAACGTTCCCCCTCAGGGAGGACGTAAACACCCTGATCAGAAGATGATCCCGGTAAATACGAATAATATCCTGTTTATCTGTGGTGGTGCATTTGATGGTATCGAACGCAAAATCGCCAACAGGTTACGTACACAGGCTGTAGGTTATAAAGTGAAAAAGGACGATACTGAACTTGATCTGGATAACTTATACAAATATATCACGCCTCAGGATTTAAAGTCCTTCGGGCTGATCCCTGAACTAATTGGTCGTGTTCCTGTACTTACGCACCTTAATCCACTGGATAAACAAGCACTGCGTAATATATTAACGGAACCTAAAAATTCTTTGTTCCGTCAGTATGTGAAACTGTTTGAATTTGAAGGTGTGAAACTGGTGTTTGAAGATGATGTCCTGGACTTCATTGTAGATAAAGCAATGGAATATAAACTGGGTGCAAGGGGACTAAGGTCTATTTGCGAAGCAATCATGCTGGATGCGATGTTTGACATTCCCTCCGATACGAGTATCAAAGAGCTGGTCATCTCGCTCGATTACGCGATTGAGAAATTCGAAAAGGCCGACTTTAAAAAGTTAAAAGCAGCTTAAATTTAATCCCCGTTTTAACGGGGATTTTTTTTTATCTTGTTATTTCAGCAAAAATGATTTAATGAAACGTTCTCCATAGCGATGTTCATTATAGATGACCGGAATACCTAAAATTGAATGAATATGAATGAAGAAAAAGAAGTGAAAAAAGATGAAGTTATCGTCGCAAAAGCAAAGAAAGTTAAAGAAGTAGAATCCCCTGTTAAATCAGGTTTGAAAACCAAGGGCGATATTGTAAAAAACTGGCTTCCAAGATACACAGGAAGAACACTGGAAGATTTTGGACAATATATCCTGCTGACTAACTTTAGCAGGTATGTGCAGATGTTTTCTGAATGGAACGACAATGCGCCTATTATGGGATTGGATAAACCGATGCAAAGTGTAACAGCAAACGGGATCACCATTATTAACTTTGGTATGGGCAGCCCGATGGCGGCAACTATGATGGACTTGCTGACAGCGATTATGCCGAAGGCAGTTCTGTTTTTGGGTAAATGCGGGGGATTGAAAAAGAAGAACCAGCTAGGCGATCTGATCTTACCTATCGCAGCGATCAGGGGCGAAGGAACATCTACAGATTATATGCCTGCCGAAGTGCCTGCATTACCCTCTTTTGCTTTGCAGAAAGCAATCTCGACAACGATAAGGGACCATTCGCGCGATTACTGGACTGGCACTTGTTATACCACTAACCGCAGGGTTTGGGAGCACGATAAAAATTTCAAGAAATACCTGAAAACATTAAGGGCGATGGCTGTAGATATGGAGACTGCAACAATCTTTACAACTGGTTTTGCCAATAAAATTCCAACCGGTGCATTATTGCTTGTATCAGATCAGCCTATGATTCCTGAAGGGGTGAAAACTGCGGAAAGCGATAGCAGTGTTACCAATACCTATGTAGAGACACATTTAAGGATTGGCATAGATTCACTGAAACAACTGATCAACAACGGTCTGACAGTTAAACACCTGCATTTTTAATCGTCATCGCCATTTTTTGGACTATCCAGTAACAATAGATTTCCTGTATGCCTGCTGATCAATAACCAGTCATCAAAAGGGAAATCTATGACCACCAGACCGGCTGTAGGTAAATTATATACATGTGCGTCGGCCAGGTAATTAATGAAGTCGGTTAAACCTGGATTATGTCCAAAAAGGGCAATCCTGTCAAAATCATTGTCCAGCCGGTTTACTACTTTCAGCAAAGCCGTAGTATTGGCTTCATAAATGGTTGGTTCCAGCTGAATACTTTTTTTGGGTATTTCCCAGACCTCGGCAAAATGCTGTGCCGTGGTCAATGCCCTCTTTGCGGGGCTGCTCACGATTAATTCCGCAACCAGGTTTTTTTTGATTAACCGCTCTGCCATTTCCGGTGCATTTTTATTGCCCCTGTGATTTAATGGCCTGTCGAAATCTGACTTGCCGCTTTCGGTATGCTGGTCAGATTTCCCGTGTCTTACCAGTATCAATTGTTTAGCCATAATTTAATTTGCTGATTACTTTGTTGATAACAACTGTTTCGGATAAATTGTTCATACAGGCCAGGTCGCCACGATAACAAGGCACATTGCCATATACTGAACAAGGCCTGCAGTATAACTCTATTTGCAAGGCATCATCGATAGACTGGCCATAACCCAAAAATCCCGTATAAGGATGCGTAGCGCCCCAGATAGAGACTACGGGAACGCCCTTTAGTGAGGCAAGATGCATACCTGATGAATCCATGCTTAACATCAGGTCTAAATTGGAAATGAGCTTCAGCTCCTGGGTAAGATTTACCTTTCCGATCACAGACCGGATATTCTGGTGCTGATCTTCCCATTTTTTGGCTATATTTTTCTCTTCCTCGCCACCGCCGAAAATAAAAAGGAGATAACCTTCGGCTGCGAGTTTTAAGATTACTTTTTCCATTTTATCCAGCGGATATACTTTTTGCAGGTGCTGTGCAAAAGGACTTATACCAACCCATTTACGGTTTTCATGTAACCCGGTGAGTAAGTTCAATTCGTTGCTTAAAGTTTCGGGTTGTAAAGGATGGAGTTTGTTTTTTAGCACGAAAGGAAAACCCAGAGCGCTAAAAACTGCGGCATATCTTTCTGTCATCGGCAGCAGGGGCTGCATGATTTTTTCTTTCCTCCGTGTGAGTTTCTTTTTTTCTGCCCTTGCTTTATCCACCCTGATGGTTTTTATCCCGCAAAGGAAAAAAAGAATACCGATAATTCTGCTTCGCAGGTTGTTATGCAGGTCTGCGACGGCAGTAACCTGAAACTGCCGGAGCTCCATGAACAGCCTGATCAGTCCTAAAAATCCTTTATGTTTTCCTTTAGGATCAAAAGCGTAAAAATTGAGATTTGGAATACCCTCAAAGAAGGGGGCAAACAAAGTGCGGCTTACCACGGTCAGTTTTACATCCGGATAATGGCTATTGAGCTCTTTCAGTACCGGAGCCGTCATTGCTACATCTCCCATGGCCGAAAAACGGATGATCAGTAAGCCTGGCTGCCTGGACATGACCTATTTATTTTGGTAAAGAACAGGATTTAAAGACGGGTCGTTATACATTTTCATCTGCTTATATACTTTCATATATTTTTGACCAGATTCAATGTCTGCCAGCAGTTCATCTAAACTATTGGATAGGTCAGTTCTCTGGTTTAGCAGGATGTTTAACTTATCCGTACAGGCCTGGATATGTGATGGATTGGCATCCTGACGTAAGGTTTCCTCTTTCATGTGATAAACCTTTAACGCAAGAATAGACAACCTGTCAACCACCCATGCAGGGCTTTCTGAATTGATCTTTGCATTTTCAACAGGCTGAATGCCGGCAAATTTTTCAAGAAAAAAACTGTCAATATATTCTACCACATCGGTTCTTTCCTGGTTGGATCCGTCAATGCGTCTTTTCCAGTGTAAACCTTCTGCAGGATTGATCTCCGGGTTACGCACTACATCTTCCATATGCCATTGCACGGTGTCTATCCAGCATTTCAGATAAAGCAGATGTTCAATCGTATCACCGGTATAGGGATTTTCAATTGGATGATCGATTTGATTATGCACATGATAATCATTGATCACATCCTGAAAAATTTTATTGCACAGGGTACTCATCATAAGTTCAAAGGTAGTTTATTATTTACGGCCATTGAAATAATCTGTAATTTCTGAAAGGCTGAACGCATTGAGACATTGTTTAGCTTCCAGTCCGCCTTTCCTGCCAATATAAACACCATAGTGCATATCCCTGAAACCTTCCATGCGGTGTGCATCAGGATTAACGGACAATAATACTCCTTTTTCCAGCGCGTAACGATGATATCTCCAGTCGAGGTCTAAACGCAGCGGATTGGCATTGATCTCAATCACTACGTTATTGGCTGCGCAGGCATCGATCACTTTGTGGTAATCTATAGGATAGCCTTTTCTGCTTAGTAACAGTCGTCCTGTTGGATGGCCGAGAATGGTGGTATAAGGATTTTCTATAGCTTTAATTAGTCTGGCAGTAGCTTTCTCTTCGTCCATCCTTAAATTGCTGTGTACGGAAGCAACCACAAAATCGAAGGTCTTCAGGATATCATCACTGTAATCCAGTGACCCATCATTGAGGATGTCGCTTTCAATGCCCTTAAATATTTTAAAAGGAGCCAGTTTTATATTTAAAGCATCAATTTCCTGATGCTGTGCATAAATGCGCTGTTCGTTTAATCCGTTAGCATAAAAAGCCGATTTGGAGTGGTCGCACATACCCAGATATTCGAGATGAAGTGTCTCTTTACAATAGGAGGCCATTTGTTCTAATGTATGCACCCCGTCGCTCCAGGTAGAGTGGTTATGCAGGCTTCCTGTTAAATCTTCAAAGGTAACCAGCTGAGGGAGGCTGTTTGTTTTGGCCAGCTCAACTTCATTTAATCCTTCTCTAAGCTCTGGCTCAATAAAGGCCAGGCCTGCTTTGGCATAGATCTCATTTTCACTGGAGAAAGGTCCGTTGCCAGACAGTTGAAGTACCTGTTCTACATGTTGTTCGTTACCGGTTAACCGGAAGAGGTTAAGATACTCGTCTGCTTTTGGATAAATATGCAGTTGTATTTTTAAGCCAAAAGGGCTCATGGCAACAAACAATTGTTCTGTTTGCTGTTCAAAAGAGAAGGCGGTAAGTAGGGGTAGCCCGGCAATCAGTGCGGCAGGATCATTAGTGCCGATCACAAAATCGAGTTCTTCAATGATCTCGTTGAACCTGCGGTATCCTCCCGCGATGTTGATGGACGATGTTTCTTCTATTTCCGTTAACCACAGGGTAAGCTCTGCCAGTAGACTGTTTACCAGAGTTTCTGCCTGGGCATACAGGAATTTGCCCTGGGCGGCCATTTTAAATTCAATGACTTTTTTAATCTCTTCCTGGGTTTTTAACCCGAAACCTTTGGCTTCTATCAGTCGGTTTTCATTACAGGCGTAATAAAGTTCGCCAACATTTTCGATGCCCAGATCTTTCCAGATCACCATGATTTTTTTAGGGCCAATTCCTTTGATGCCCAGCATTTCTACAATGCCTTCGGGGGTGTTGGCCAGTATGTTTTGCAGATCGGTCATGGTTCCGGTTTGCAGTAATTCCCAGATTTTTAAGGCCGTACTTTTACCCAGTCCATCTATCTGCTCAATTTCTTCCTGTGTTTTGGTGTTAATGGCAAAGGGTAGTTTATCTACTTTAAAAGCAGCATTGGCTACACTTTTTATTTTAAAAGGATTTTCATTGTGCAACTCCATCAATTGTGACAGAAGTCGCAAACTGCGGGCTATAGTTTTGTTTTCCATTGATTATTGAACGTTGATCTGGAAGGGCATGCTTGCCTGAATCCCTGTATGGACAAGGGCTTTTTTCAGTTGCTCGTACAACATGAAATTTTCGCCAAATTCCCTCTTTGCATAATATACCCTTACATTTTCAGTCGCATCGTCCAATAAAGATTTTAGAGGATCAATTTTCTGTGGGTACTCAACAATTTTATAATCTTTTAATTTTGCTTTTTTGCCAGCTGCAACAATCGCATCGTTGAAATTACCAATCCTGTCTGCCAGACCGATTTTAACAGCGTCTGTGCCTATCCATACATGGCCGCCGCCTATGGAATCAATATAAGATTTTGATTTCTTACGTCCTTCGGCTACGCGGGAAGTGAAGCTGTCATATACATGGTTCACATCATTTTGGATAATTAATCTTTCACCGGCAGTTAAAGGACGGTTAACGCTCATAATATCTGCATACTGTCCGGTTTTAACACCGTCAAATGTAACACCCAATTTGTTGGTCAGCAGGTTTTGAAAGTTGGGGATAATTCCAAATACACCGATAGATCCTGTAATGGTATTGGGCTGTACAAAGATTGAATCTGCGGCACAGCCGATATAATATCCGCCTGATGCAGCAACGTCACCAAAGGAGGCGATTACGGGTTTAACTTTTTTACTCAGCACAATCTCTCTCCAGATCACATCTGAAGCCAGCGCGCTGCCGCCGCCAGAATTTACACGCAGTACAATTGCTTTAATATTATCATCCTGCCTGGCTTTTCTGATGGCACGGGAAATACGTTCCGAGCCAATAGACTCATCATTTCCTTCACCGCCGGTGATTTCGCCATTGGCATAGATCACGGCTATTTTGTTAGAACTTTCACTGTTTTCTGTTTTCAGGTTAGTTGCATAATCATTGATGGTAATGGTAGACAATGTTTCTTTCTTTCCTGTTCCGCTCAATGATTTTAACTCGTCAATGATTTCATCTTTATATTTTAATCCATCAACCATTTTAAGTGCCAGGGCATCTTTAGGTTGTTTTACCCGGTAGGTATTGGCATAAGCATATAAACTATCTTTAGGGATATTTCTGGATTGAGAGATCCCTTCCAGGAAAGTGTTATATAATCCACCAAGATAGGCAGTCACCTGTATGCGGTTATAATCACTCATTTTATCATTGATGAAAGGCTCCACAGCACTTTTATAGTTACCTACACGAATGATCTGCGCTTCCACACCAATTTTTTCCATGGCTCCTTTGTAGAAAGTAAGCTGTGAGCTGAATCCTTTAAATTCAAGTGCGCCCTGCGGATTGATATAGACCTCATTTGCTGCCGAGGCCAGGTAATAAGCATCCTGGGTATATACTTCACTATATGCGATGATTTTCTTTCTACTGGTTTTGAAATCAATCATGGCATCCCTGATCTCTTTTAAAGTTGCCCTTCCGGCACCTGGAGAACTAACATTCAGGTATACACATTTAATATTATCATCAGTCTTGGCTTTTTTCAGGGCCCTGATCAAATCATAAAAGCCAATACTTTTGCCGCCGCCGGAGCCAATGATCGGAAGATTGTCAAATGTTTTATTTGGTGTACGCTCTTTAATACTTTGATCAAGATTAAGATAGAGTACGCTATTGCTGGCAACGTCTACACTTTTGTCCTCATTTACGGAAGAAACAATGGCTACGATAAAAAGGACGGCGACCAGGGCAATAAGGAAAGTAGAAATGATAATTCCTACAACGGTGGCAAAAACATATTTGAAAAATTCTCTCATCTGGATGATTAGTATTTAATTTGCAAAGATATTAAATGAATCAGGCTTTTTTATGGAATTGGAGCGCAAAAGAGTGTATTTGTTACTCGGGAGTAATTTAGGGGACAAAAAGGCTATACTTAACCAAGCTATCAGTAAAATAGCGCTGAAGATAGGGGAGGTAGCTGCGGTGTCGTCTGTGTATGAAACTGCCGCCTGGGGAAATGAAGATCAGCCGTCATTTCTCAATATGGCTATAGGTGTGGATACGGTGTTGAGCCCTTTTGAAGTGTTGGAAAGTGTATTGAAAATAGAAGAGGAACTGGGAAGGGTTAGAGAAGAAAAATGGGGTGCCAGGCTGATCGATATAGACATCATTTTATACGGTGAAGAAGTGATCAGCGAGGGCGAAAAACTTCAGGTGCCGCATCCCTGGATGCAGGAAAGAAAATTTGTACTGGTACCGCTGGCAGAGATTGCGGGTGCAGTAAACCATCCTGTATTACAGCAAAGTATATCAGCCCTGCTGTCTTTGTTGCAGGATAATTTATCAGTATCAAAAATATTATAATTTTATATTAGTTTTGTCTTAAATGATTAACGAAGAAAAAAACAACAGCCCCCTGGATTTGTCATACCTTCGGGATATGTCTGGTGACAGTGCCGAATTCATGATCGAAATGATCGATATGTTCAAACTGCAAACGCCACTTTATGTTGCGGATCTTGAACAGTCCATTTTAGCAGAAGATTGGGAAAAAGCAGCAGGACATGCACATAAGATTAAACCAACTTTGTCCTACGTAGGCAGGGAAGACGCCCGTGTACATCTTCAGCATATCGAGACAAATGCCCGCGACAAAAAAGATCTTTCGGATATGCCAAAGGCACTTCAGGAGTTTAATGATTTTATAGCTATTTTGTACAGACAGCTTGATGAAGCTAAAGCAGATCTGGAAAAACGGCTTTAATTTCGCGTAAAGCAGGTTTTTGAGGTTGTGTTTTGTTTATGCGCTGCAGACTCAGGCAATGCCTGTTTTTCTATGTGCTTAAAGCCCGTGCTTCTTTTTATTTTAAACTGCGGCCCTTGAAATGTAAAAACGACATGCTGATGTACAACACCAGTACAAAAGGGATGGCAGCAAACTTCAGAAAAGCGATCAGCACAGCCGATATAATCAGGAAAATAAATTTGATCTTATTTTTGGCCCATTCCATGGAGCCGAATTTTAAGGAGAAGATCCTGATTTCACTGGTAAGCAGGAAACTCATGATCACGGTGATGGAAACCAGTAAAAGGGTAGAGTTTCCTATTCCGGGGTAGTCCCGCTGAATAAAAGGCAGCGAAACAATAAACAAGGTATTCATGGGGGTATTCAGGCCAATGAAATCTTCCGTCTGCCGCTCGTCTATATTAAACTTGGCCAGTCGCAGTGCCGAAAATATGGTAATCAGAAAACCTATATAAGGCAGATAGGGTGAAGAATAGTCACTTTGTGCAAGCATTTGAAACATGACCACACCGGGTAAGAAACCAAAACTTACCATATCTGCCAGAGAATCCAGTTCTTTGCCTATAGCTGATTTAACACCCAGCCATCGGGCTACAAAACCATCAAAAAAATCGAATATTCCGGATAGGAGTACGGCATATGCTGCCGTACTTAAATCGCCTTTAAATGCAAAAACTACACCAATACATCCTGAAAGCAGGTTGGCGCAAGTTAATGCATTAGGAATGTGCTTTTTCATTTTGGATTAGCTGTTCATAGAAATTAAGAACTCCTCATTGGTTTTTGTGTTCTTGATTTGAGCCTGAACAAATTCCATTGCTTCCTGTGCATTCATATCTGCCAGGTGGTTACGCAATATCCATACCCTTTGTAAAGTATCTCTGTCATGTAACAGGTCATCGCGACGCGTACTTGAAGCGGTGATGTCAATAGCAGGGAAGATACGTTTGTTAGATAATTTACGGTCTAATTGTAATTCCATATTACCGGTACCTTTGAATTCTTCAAAGATCACCTCATCCATTTTAGATCCTGTGTCTGTTAATGCCGTAGCCAGAATGGTTAATGAACCACCTCTTTCAATGTTACGGGCAGCACCGAAGAAACGTTTTGGTTTATGCAATGCATTGGCATCCACACCACCGGATAAAATTTTACCTGATGCAGGAGCAGTGGTATTGTATGCACGTGCTAAACGGGTAATTGAATCCAGCAGAATCACTACATCGTGTCCGCATTCTACCAGGCGTTTTGCTTTTTCCAAAACGATATTGGCAATTTTTACGTGACGTTCTGCAGGTTCATCAAAAGTTGAAGCAATTACTTCTGCACGTACGCTTCTGGCCATGTCTGTTACCTCTTCCGGACGTTCATCGATCAATAGAATGATCAGGTAAACTTCAGGGTGGTTTTTTGCAATGGCGTTGGCTACTTCTTTCAATAGATTTGTTTTACCTGTTTTAGGCTGTGCAACGATCAATCCACGCTGACCTTTACCTATCGGTGTAAACAGGTCAATGATACGTGTAGAGTAGTTATTTGTTTCTGTAAACAGGTTCAGTCTTTCTGTAGGGAATAAAGGAGTAAGGTAGTCAAATGGAACCCTGTCCCTCACATCTGCAGGAAGGCGGCCATTGATAGTTTCTACCCTTACCAGCGGGAAATATTTTTCACCTTCTTTTGGAGGGCGGATACTTCCTTTAACGGTATCGCCTGTTTTTAAACCAAAAAGTTTGATTTGAGATTGTGATACATAAATATCATCCGGAGAAGAAAGGTAGTTGTAATCTGCCGATCTTAAGAAACCATAACCATCAGGCATGATTTCCAGTACGCCTTCATTGGTGATCGTATTGTCGAAATCCAGGTTGGAATAACTGTTTTCGTTTTGTTTCTGGTTATTATTGTTGCCGTTATTACCATTGTTTTTTGGCCTGTTATCTTCTCTTAATGGCTTTTGTTTTTTAAGGTCATTGTTGTTGATGGCAGGTGTCTGGGCAGGCTGATTATCTTCTTTACGAAGTGCGGTAGGCACTACTTCAGGTTCTTTTTCTACCACAGCGGCGGTAATCGATTCCTGTTGCTGATCAGGCTGCTGCTCTTCCTGCTGTTCTGCCGGAGGAGTGTCAAATAAGGAAGCCCTGTTGAAATTGTTCGGCATTGTGTTGCCGCTGGTTTCAGGCTCATCTTTTGGTATGCGGGTTCTTTTTCTTAGCGGTTTGTCTGCTGAGTTACTTTTCGCAGCCTTTGGTTTAGCTGATTTTACAGGACTTTTAGTAGCATCGGCAGTAACATCTGCAGCTGTAATTGCTGGTACTGCTTCTTCCTGTTGATTTTGTTGTTCGCTTATTTGATGAATAACTTCAACCAACTCGGCCTTGCGCAAATCATCAGCATTTAGGATACCTTGAGATTTTGCTAACTCACGCAGTTCTGCAGTAAGTTTTTCATTTAATTCTGTTTTGTTAAACATTATGTGGGTGTAGAGAATTTTTTAAAAACGTATTTATCAGCATATCAAAGCAAAAAATGCAATTGTGGATTTGAAAATTAGAACAAATTTTTGTGAGATTTTCTGGAATGATCAGATAAACTTTAGAGAATTATGTTGCAATTGTATGTATTTGTAACTTAATCTGCAAGTAAAATTTAAAATTGTTAGAAATAAATTACTTTGTCCCCCTGAAAATCATGTTTAAATAGCTGTATTAATTTTGGCATATTTGCGCATAATCTAAGCCCAAATGAATAAGAAGCAGTTATTTGAACAAATACAATCTAAAAAATCATTTTTGTGCGTGGGTCTTGACCCGGTGCTGGAAAATATTCCAAAACATCTTTTAAAAGAAGAAGATCCGATTTTTGAATTCAACAGACAAATTATTGATGCAACAAAAGATCTATGTGTTGCGTATAAGCCCAATACAGCTTTTTACGAATCCCGCGGTTTGAAGGGTTGGGAAACACTGATCAAAACATGGGCCTATATGCCTGAGGATATTTTTACCATTGCCGATGCAAAAAGAGGGGATATCGGTAATACTTCAGCCATGTACGCAGATGCTTTTTTCAATTTGGAGCAATCTGGCATGAGTTTCGATTCGATTACAGTAGCACCTTATATGGGTAAAGATTCGGTAAGCCCTTTTTTAACGCATAAAGATAAATGGGTGATCCTGCTGGCGGCAACATCAAATGAAGGACATCATGATTTTCAGCTGCTGGAAACACCTGAGGGTAAATTGTATGAGCAGGTGATCAAAGTTTCTTCCGAATGGGCAGATAGTGAACGCTTAATGTATGTTGTAGGAGCCACCAGGGGATCTGAATTTGCAAATATCAGGCGACTGGCACCAGATAGTTTTTTGCTGGTTCCGGGAGTTGGTGCACAGGGCGGCAGTTTGGCAGAGGTATGTGAGTTTGGATTAAATGATCATTGCGGATTGCTGGTTAATTCGGCCAGAGGAATCATTTATGCAGGCAAGGGCGAAGATTTTGCCGAAAAAGCGAGAGAGGAAGCCCTGAAATTACAGCAGGAGATGCAGGGTATACTGGAAAAGGCAGGACTGATTTAATTATTTATTTTAATTAACAAGAAATAACGTGTTCGTATTAAGTTTGCATGTATGCAGCTTAATGAAGATTTTTTACACTACATCTGGCAGTTCAGGTTGTTGCTGCGGAGGGATTATTTCTGTACAAATGGGGAATCGCTCCGCATTATTCATCCTGGATTGCCAAATACCCATGCCGGGCCTGACTTTAGCGGGGCGAAATTACAGCTAGGCGGTCAGGTCTGGGCGGGAAATCTGGAGATTCATGTTAGATCTTCCGACTGGCTCTTACATGGCCATCAGGTCGATCAGTCTTATGATTCGGTAATACTTCACGTGGTATATGAAGATGATGTGCCTATATGCCGAACCGATGGGAGTATTATTCCAGTATTGGTGTTGAAAGATTTAATTCCTGAAGCCCTGCTGGCAGGATATGAACAATTGAACGGCGGACTGAATTTCTTTCCTTGTGCCAAACAGATTTCCCATGCAGACCCATTGACGGTAAAGAAGATGTTTCAGCATATGGTGAGCGACCGTTTCAGGGAGAAAGCAGATGAATTGGCTTTTGGATTGAGTCAGGACAGTTATTACTGGAATAAGGTCTGTTATGAATTACTGATGAAAAACTTTGGCTTCAAAGTCAACGCCCTGCCTTTTGAATTGCTGGCTGCCAGCCTGCCGTTTACGATACTGGCCAGGCACAGGGATAATGCCCTTCAGGCCGAAGCACTGTTGTTTGGACAGGCCGGTTTCCTTGATGGTGAGTTTACAGATGAATATCCCAAACAGTTACAATCGGAATATACATTTCTCCGAAAAAAATACCAGCTGGTTCCTGTGAATAAGTCTTTATGGAAATTTATGAGGATGCACCCGCAGAACTTTCCGCCGTTGAGGATTGCACAAGCTGCGGGATTACTGATCAGCCGACAGCATCTCTTCGCTAATCTGCTGCAGGAGCCAGACCCCCGGAAATTAATTCATATGTTCTCGGATATTAACGTTCATCCTTACTGGAAAAATCATTCTGATTTTGACAGGTTATGTCAACCTGTTTCTACACGCCTGGGCAGGAAGTCCATCGAAAATCTGATGATCAATACCGTTTGTCTATTGCTGTATACTTATGGGAAATATTTCAGGCAGACAGAATTTATTGAACGGTCTATCGTTTTATTGAAGAAGATTCCTGCTGAAAGTAATGCAATTACGCGCCAGTACAGGAAAGCGGGGCTTCAATTAAGGGGCGCATATGACTCTCAGGCTGTGCTGCAATTGTATAAAAGCTACTGCTCACCAAAAAAATGTTTAAACTGTATGATCGGAGCTGATATCTTATCCTAAATAATGAGGTATGATTATTGCTTTTAACATAATTAATGTCTAAATTGACTTGATATTCGTTAATGAATATTATAAAACAAATAACATGTTTCAAAGCATCGTCACCTATTTCGAAAAACAAAGTTTTGGTGTTTGCACATATATCGCAGAGCGATTTAACATGTCTATCAGTAAAATCAGACTTTTCTTTATTTATTCATCCTTCCTTGCGGTAGGTTTTCCTATTGTATTTTATATTATGGCTGCTCTGATCCTTGATGTGCGCCATTATATCAAAAGGATCAGACAACGGATTTGGGATCTATAATAATAACATGACACATACAACTATATATTTTATATTTGTTGTTTATTAATTGAGTAATACAAAATGTCGGTAAGGGGAAACCAGTTTAAATCTAATTCATTCAAAAACGAGTACGGGGAGAAGCAAAGTTCAAAAGCTTCGGCTAGAGAACCCAAAGAAAGATTTGAAAGAATGCCTTCACTGAACTTTCAGGATGAAAGGATCTTAAAAATTGCAGGTTTGTTCTTCCTGATCCTTTCTATATATTTTTTAGTGGCTTTTACTTCTTACCTGTTTACCTGGCAGGAGGATTATAGTTATGTGATTGATGCAAATGGCGGCTGGCATAACCTCTTCAAGACCATGGAGGAGCTGCAACAGCATAATATTCCTTTTGTGGTACAAAACTGGCTGGGTAAATTCGGCGCCTTACTGTCGCACCAGTTTATTTATGAATGGTTTGGTGTATCTTCCTTTTTATTCGTTTTTGTATTTTTTGTGATCGGCTACCGCCTGTTATTTAAGGTGAAGATATTTGCACTGGAAAAAACTTTTGGTTACAGCCTGTTTTTCCTTCTTTTCTTGTCCCTCACTTTTGGTTTTTTCCATTCCTTCTTTATAGATTCCCCACATTATCTGGAGGGAGAGATTGGTTACTGGTCAAATAAATTACTGGTTGCGCAGATCGGCGTGGCAGGAGTAGGGGGGCTGATTGCCTTTTTAGGATTAACTATTTTAATCGTTGCTTATAATATTGACTTTAAATTTCCGGAACGAAAAAAGATTATAGAGTCCCTGAAGGATGAGCCTATTGACGATGATGATACGAATCATATGATCGTAGAAACGCCGGTGCCACCTGTCAGGGCAACAAATGAGGCACTTGAAAAAAGGCCTAATGCAATAGAGTTTACTTTGAATGAACGTTTAGCTGGTCAGCGTAAGCAGGAGCAGCATATTATATTGACGCCAAGCAGATTTGAAGAAAAACCTGCTGAAGAAGAGATCATCCTTCCAAAATCGCCGGTATTGAATGTCATGAATGCCCCGATCATTCTTTCTCCAGTTGTAGAGCCGCTTACGGAATTGATCTATGAAGAGGTGAAACCGGAGCCGGAACTGACGATAGAAAAAAGTGAAGAGGAAAAGAAATCTGAGGAATTGGTAGAGCAGTTTGGGAATTATGACCCTACGCTCGACCTGGCCAGTTATAAATACCCAAGTCTTGACCTGCTGGAGAATTATGGTTCCAATAAGATCTCTGTGAATGCAGATGAACTGGAAGCGAATAAAAACAAGATCGTTGAAACGCTTAACCATTATAATATTGAGATCGATAAGATCAAAGCAACCATTGGCCCAACGGTTACTTTATATGAAATTATCCCTGCACCGGGCATAAGGATCTCCAAGATTAAAAATCTGGAAGACGATATTGCATTGAGTCTGGCAGCATTGGGTATCCGTATTATTGCACCAATGCCGGGTAAAGGGACGATAGGGATCGAGGTACCTAATATGCATCCTGAAATGGTATCCATGAGAAGCATCCTGAATACAGAGAAGTTTCAGAAAACGGATATGGACCTGCCAATTGCCCTGGGGAAAACGATTTCCAATGAGGTTTATATTGCGGATCTGGCAAAAATGCCCCATTTACTGGTAGCCGGAGCAACAGGTCAGGGTAAATCGGTAGGTATTAATGCCATCCTGGTTTCACTGCTGTATAAAAAACACCCTTCACAATTGAAGTTTGTACTGGTAGATCCAAAGAAAGTGGAATTGACGTTGTTCAATAAAATTGAACGTCACTTCCTCGCTAAACTTCCCGGAGAGGCCGACGCGATTATTACCGATACTAAAAAGGTAATCCATACGCTAAACTCTCTTTGTATAGAGATGGACCAGCGTTATGATCTGTTGAAGGATGCACAGGTAAGAAACCTGAAAGAATATAATGAGAAGTTTATCAAGAGGAAATTAAATCCAAATAATTCACACCGCTTTCTGCCCTATATTGTGCTGATTGTGGATGAGTTTGCCGATTTAATGATGACTGCCGGTAAAGAAGTGGAAACACCTATCGCGCGTTTGGCACAACTGGCCCGTGCCGTTGGTATCCACTTAGTACTGGCCACACAGCGACCTTCCGTAAATATTATTACAGGAACGATAAAGGCCAACTTCCCGGCCAGGTTAGCCTTTAGGGTATTATCTAAGATTGACTCCAGGACGATCCTGGACAGTGGTGGTGCAGATCAGCTGATTGGCCGCGGGGATATGCTTTTATCTACAGGAAACGATCTGATCAGGTTGCAGTGCGCGTTTGTAGATACACCTGAAGTAGACAGGATCTCTGAGTTTATCGGTAACCAAAGGGGTTATCCTGAAGCTTATCAATTACCTGAATACCTGGATGAGGCAGGAGAGTCTTCGAAGGCGGATTTTGATCCGGCAGACAGGGATTCGATGTTTGAAGATGCAGCACGCTTAATTGTATTGCATCAGCAGGGATCTACTTCGCTGATCCAGCGAAAACTGAAACTGGGTTATAACAGGGCTGGAAGGATCATCGATCAGCTGGAAGCTACAGGCGTTGTGGGCCCTTTTGAAGGAAGCAAGGCCAGGGAAGTATTACTGCCTGATGAATATGCACTGGAACAATTTCTGACCAATCTAAAAAAATAATACACATTGATGAAGAAACTATTATTATCCTTACTGGTTTTGTCGGGAATAAATTATGCGGGTTATGCGCAGACTGATGCAAAAGCAAAGGTTATACTGGCTGAGGTGAGTAAGAAATACAAATCGTATGATATCGTTAAAACCGATTTTATATTTACCCTGGAAAGTCCGCAAAGTAAAAGCAAAGAAACACAACAGGGAACGCTGATTGTTCAGTCTGGCGCGAATAAATATAAAGTAACCATGACCGATCAGGACATGATTAGTGATGGGAAAAGTCAGTGGACTTACCTGAAGAAAGACAAGGAGGTGCAGGTTTCTGCGGTAGATAACAACGACCAGGCCTTGAACCCGGCAAAAATATTCACCCTTTATGAAAAGGGTTATAAATATTTATATACCGGTGATAAAACTGCAGGGGCTAAAGTTTACCAAATGATAGACCTCTCACCAATAGATACAAAAACATCATATTTTAAAATCAGGCTGAGTATTGACAAAACAGCCAAACAGATTGTAAATGTGCTGATCTTTGATAAAAATGGAAACAAGTATACCTATGCAGTGAAAACTTTCGTTCCAAATGTAAAGGTTCCCCAGTACACATTTACTTTTGATCCTAAGAAATACCCGGGTGTTGAAGTCGTAGATTTGAGGTAATAATGATTAATTTTGAAATTATGACTTTAACTATTACATTTTGAAAATCACTATTCTGGGTACAGGTACCTCTCAGGGAGTTCCGGTAATCACGTGTCAATGTGAAGTCTGCCAGTCGGAAGACCCGAGGGATAAGCGTTTACGGGTTTCTGTGATGCTGGAAACCGGAGATAAGACCATCGTAATTGATAGCGGTCCTGATTTCAGGTACCAGATGCTGAGGGCAAAAGTAAAAGACCTGGATGCCATTGTTTACACCCATGAGCATAAAGACCATGTAGCGGGACTGGATGATATCAGGCCTTTTAATTATCTGCTGAAAAAGAACATTGACATTTATGCTACGGAAAGAGTTCAGGAAGCTTTGAAAAGAGAGTTTTCTTACATTTTTGCAGATAAAGTTTATCCGGGCAGTCCGCAGATCAATATGCATACTATTGACAAAGCGGATTTTTATATTGGTAAAACCAGGTTTATTCCGCTGGATGTGATGCATTATAAATTACCCATTCTTGGCTACCGCATTAATGATTTTACCTATATCACCGATGCAAAGACGGTTCCGCAGGCTTCCATAGATAAAATCAGGGGAACAAAGCTGCTGGTGGTTAATGCACTGCAGCGAGAGGGGCATATTTCTCATTTTACACTGGCTGAAGCTATCGCATTTGCTGAAGATATAGGTGCGGAAATGACTTACTTTACGCATATCAGTCATAATCTGGGTAAACATGCTGATGTAGAAAAGGAATTGCCTCCAAATATCAGGCTGGCTTATGATGGCTTAAGTCTGGAGATGTAGTTTTTTAAAATATCTCTTTAAACTATTCTTAATAAATCTATATTTGCAACACAGAACCTACCCGGGTGGCGAAATTGGTAGACGCGCCAGCTTGAGGGGCTGGTGCTGGCAACGGCGTGGCAGTTCGAATCTGCTCTCGGGTACAATTTAATTTTAACCCCTTGTAAATCATGATTTACAAGGGGTTATTTTTTGTGATCTTAGCCCGGTTAAACTTCAGTATTCTATTTTTGAGTATGAATATGTCTCTTTTGAACATGTTGTTATTTTATTTAAATAAAATTTGTAATTTAAATTAACATTTGTACATTTGTTTAACTATTAGCTAATGCCTGTATGTTATGCCAAAAAGGAGATTTATGTTTCATACGCAAGGATATGATATACCTTACTTAAAGAAACCCATACTATGTTCAAAAGACAATGCGTGGTTAGGTCATGGATTTTATTATTGGCTGGAAGAAGGGGATGCAATTTATTGGGGGCAAACAGCTAAAAGGAATTATAAAAAATTCGGTGTTTATGTTTCGGATATAGATTGTGAAAATATTTTAGACACTGTTTTTAACGAGGAGCATTACATATTTTGGATCAGGTCAATTGATAAGGCAGTAAAAAATTTATATAAAACCACTAACAAAAAGCCAACTATCGAATGTGTAAATGCCTATTTGATGCAAAAAGGTGGCTGGGATAAAAGTATAACCGGAATCATGTTTCAAGATCTTCCGGTAAATGATAAAATATTAAAAGTGGCTGGCTTTTATTATAGAAAGAGAATCCAGCTGGCAATATTTAACAATAAAATAATTATTAACTTCATTCATAACTTTGATGGTGAATGCTAAAAATCAGTATTATGCTTAATTTAAAAGAACTCGAAGAATCACTAGACAAAGCTTTAAATAGCGAAACATATGAATCTCTTATGGCCTGGTATCAGGAAATAGACAATAGAGACGCAGAAACAAGCAATTAGAGCGTACAAGCAATTAGAGGGTAAATGAGGCAGTAAACTGCCTCTAAAAATACCTGTGGCTTTTTTTAAATAATTTTATATCATTTAAGAAATAATGCTACATTTGTCGCCACGACAGGAAGCTCTATTTAATGTTGTCAATGCCCGGATGGCGAAATTGGTAAACGTTGCGGTCTCAGAAGCCGTTGGAGTAAGATCCTTGAGAGTTCGAGTCTCTCTTCGGGCACGCATTGTGTAAAAACCGTCTTCTATTTTTTTAGAAGACGGTTTTTTGTTTATTGGGTCATCCGTGCTGACTGACTATTGCCTGATATGTTCCTATAGAATGATTGATCAGTTGACCTATCTCTATTGATCAACTAGCTATCCTGGTTCACTCATACAAAGAAAAAACTTCAAAAAATCAATTGATCATCTTCAATCTGTATGTAAAGTCAAATCTTACAGGAGTATAAATGTTTATCATTTCTAATCTCTAATTTTATACAAATCGCCTAATCAGTTGCGTTGAAAATAGATTAAAAATGGAAAACGAAATAGACCAAACAACAGGAATTCCTTATTCAGTACTCGATCTTGCTACTGTAATAGCCGGAAGTACTCCTGTTGATACTTTTAAACATAGCCTTGATCTGGCAAAGCATGCTGAAGCATTGGGTTATACCCGCTATTGGCTTGCAGAACATCATAATATGATCAGTGTAGCCAGTTCGGCTACTTCAGTATTGATCGGATATATCGCCGGTGGTACAAAAACCATTCGGGTAGGCTCGGGAGGTATCATGCTGCCTAACCACTCACCTTTAGTTGTGGCGGAACAGTTTGGAACCCTGGCTTCTTTATATCCTGACCGAATTGATCTTGGCCTTGGCCGTGCGCCGGGTACTGATCAGATTACAGCAATGGCCATTCGTGGCAGCCGCTTTAATGCTGCCAATGATTTTCCTGAAGATGTACAGCAGCTGGAAGATTATTTTTCTGAAGATAATATGAATAGCCAGGTTAGGGCAATACCTGGTGAAGGCCTTGATATTCCTATCTGGATTTTAGGTTCCAGTACGGATAGTGCCCGCTTAGCTGCAGCAAAAGGACTTCCTTATGCTTTTGCAAGTCACTTTGCGCCTGCACAGTTCCTTACGGCAATAAAGATATACCGTGATAATTTTAAACCTTCAGAAAGACTTAAAAAACCTTATGTGATTTCCTGCATCAATGTGGTTGCTGCAGATACGGATGAAATAGCAAATAAACTGGTTACCTCTTTACTGCAATTTTTTATGGGCGTCATCACAGGCCGCCGCAGGCTTTTACAGCCACCGGTAGACAGCATGGATGACATCTGGAATGCACAGGAAGCTGAAGCTGTAGGGCAGATGCTGGGCTGTTCTTTTATTGGCGGACCAGAAACGATTAAACAGGATATCCAATCCTTTATGGACCAGACAAAGGTAGACGAAGTAATGGTTACCTCACATATTTATGACCATAAGGCAAGGCTGCATTCTTATGAACTCTTTGCTGAGATCATGAAAACGGTCAATGCCCCTTTAGTGAGTTAGAGGAGCTGTTGAAGATTTTATCCTTTTCCTTTTGAAGCGGAACCGCCAATGTGTAATTTAGCTTTACACTAAATATAAATTTATGAGACACATTTCAATGGTATTGCTGTTCACAGTAATATCTTTAACAGGTTTTGCCCAGAACAAGGACGCTATTCTGGGCCAATGGATCAATTCTACCAAAGAAGCACATATAGATGTTTTCAAAAAAGGAGATAAGTACTTTGGTAAGATTGTCTGGCTGAGTGCCAATAAGGATGAAAAAGGAATTGTTAAAACGGATCTGAAGAATCCTGATGCTGCTTTGAGAAGCAGGCCAATCCTGGGTATGGAGATTCTTAGGGATTTTGTTTATGACGATGGTAAATGGACTGATGGTAAAATATATGATCCTAAGTCTGGTAAAACTTATAGTTGCAATATGAATATTAAGGAAAATGGTGATTTAAATATGCGTGGTTATGTCGGTATCTCATTGTTGGGCAGAACTGAAGTCTGGAAAAGAGTTAAATAAATGAGGATATTCTTTTATATTTTACTGTTCCTGCCTTATACAGTTTTTTCGCAAACCTACGAGCTGGGGTCATTGACTACAGAAACCAATACCAGTATCAGGGGGCTTTCAGTAGTTTCTGATAGTGTAGCCTGGGTGAGCGGAAGTAATGGATTTATAGGCAAAACAACTAATGGAGGCAAAGCGTGGAAGTGGGTTAAACCGAAAGGTTATGAGAAACTTGATTTTCGTGATATTGAAGCATTTGACGAAAATAATGCGGTGATAGTGAATGCCGGTTCTCCAGCCTATATTCTCCGTACAAACGATGGCGGTAAAAACTGGACAGAAACGTATAAAAATCTAGACTCGGCCATATTCCTTGATGGAATGGATTTCTGGAGTGAAAAAAAAGGGATCATCTTCGGTGATCCTGTTAAAAACCATATGCAGCTTTTAATTACCGAGGATGGTGGGCTGAGCTGGAAAGATGCCAGTGCCAACCTTGGGATGGATATGGCTCCCGGAGAAGCAGCTTTTGCTGCGAGCGGCACCAGTATCAGGACGATGCCCGGTGGAAGAGTGTGGTTTGCTACTGGTGGTGCGAGATCCAACATTTATACTTCCGATAATTATGGCGTAAACTGGAAAAAATATAATTGTCCCATTTTGCAGGGGTCAAATAGCAGCGGGGCCTTTTCACTCGATTTTTATGACGCCAATAAGGGGATCGTGGTGGGCGGAGATTACCAGAAGGATAAGGAAAATACAAATAATGTGCTCTTAACTTTTGATGGGGGGAAATCCTGGGAAAAACCTTTTCGTCCTGTTTTTGGCTTTCGCTCCGGGGTGATCTGGTTTGATGAAAAAAACTGTTTTGTGACGGGCACTTCAGGAACAGATGTATCAAAAAATGGAGGGCAGAACTGGTACCATATTTCTGATGACAGCTTTAACGTTATAAAAAAGGCCAAAAAAGGTACGCTGGTTCTGCTGGCAGGAAACAAAGGACTGATCTATTCATTAAAAGTAAAATAAGAGTTATATCATGGCTAAACCTACCGTAAGTATAGAATATTGTCCCAAATGCGGATGGATGCTGAGGGCAGCTTACATGGCGCAGGAGCTGTTAGGCACTTTCACCGATGATCTGCATGGGGTATTGCTGCAGCCGAGTGAAACAGGCGGTTCCTATATTATCAGCATAGATGATCATATCGTCTTTGACAGAAAAGAAATGGGCCGTTTTCCTGAGATCAAGGAATTAAAACAATTGATTCGTGATGTGGTAAATCCTGAAAAAAGTTTAGGCCACTCTGATAAGACAGCCTAATGGTTAGTACTGAAAATATCACCTGTATTCCAAACTGGTCTTGAAATGCCCTGTGCTACCAGATAACCAATTAAAAAGTTAAGCTGCGCATATTTTTTTCCGGCTTCAAAATCAAATATCCCGTTGATATCATCTTGTGGTTTATGGTAATATTTGGCGCGCCATTTTACAACCGTTTCGTTCAGGTTGTTTTTTCCGTCGGCCGTTTTATTGCCATATTTAATGTGTAGTGCAGGTATTCCGGCAAGGACAAAGCTGTATTGATCACTGCGTGTAAATCGTGCCTGTTTAGGTTCCGGATCCGGTTCTACGCTGATACCCAGGTATCCGGCGGCTTCATCTACCTGTTTAGCCAATGAAGAATGTTCGGCACCTAAAGCAGTAACCGATAGGAGCGGTGCAATAATCGTTGGCATGTCTGTATTTACATCCGCTACCATACTCTTTACCGGTACTGTGGGATGCATGGCAAAATATCCCGATCCCAGATCTCCCAGCTCTTCACCGGTTACCATTACAATCAGGATGGAACGTTTTGGTTTCACTTTGATGTGATTGTATATTTTGGCAATGCCCAGCAGACTGGCTACACCAGAGGCATTGTCGTGCGCCCCGTTATAAAGAGAATCTCCTTCAACAGGTTTGCCTATGCCTAAATGGTCCAGGTGAGCACTATGAACAACATATTCATTCTTAAGTATTGGGTCGGAGCCTTGTATTTTGCCTATCACATTGTAACTGACGATGTCTTGATAAACAGAGTTATAAGCTACATTTATACCAAAGGAAGGGAGTGAAAAAGATTGTGTTTCTCCTGCTTTCAGCTTTTCTGCAACACTTTCTATCGTTTTACCCGAACCTTTAAATAAAAGGTTCAGAAATTCATATTTTACGGAAGCAAGAAAACTCAGCTGACTGGAATCATAGGTACGAGATACAGCTACTTTTCCTTCGTTATCTATTACACTATACACTCCATTACTGAGGTTGGGCAGCATTTTTATGGTAGAATCTGAAGTGCTTAAAATTACCCCAACAGCACCATGGGCTGCTGCTACTTTTAATAAGGTACTGGTGTTCATGCTATGTGCCGCGACAGATGAACTGAATTTATCTGGTGAGCCACGCATGATGATTACGGTTTTACCTTTGACATCTATGTTTTCATAATCATCGTAACCTAATTCAGGTTCGCTGATACCATAACCAGCAAACACCAGTGAAGATGATATTTTTACTGCCGCAACTGCCGGATTAGGGTAAATCACATAACTGTTATTGCGTATACCCAGCTCGCCGGTCTGCCCGTGAGATAAAGAAAGTACTGCATTCCGGGTAAATGCCTTTCGGAAGAATACCTTCTGAAGCCATGTACCATTTTCTCCTGCGGGCTGGACGTTTAATTCTTTGAGGCGTTTGATGACGTAATCAACTGCCATTTGGTAACCTTCGGTTCCGGGTAAACGTCCTTTAAGCTTGTCATCTGCCAGGTAAGTAATATCTCCCTTAATTTCGTCCGGTTTAACCTGCTCCAGGGATTCTTTGATATTATTATTTAGCGGAATATGCTGTGCAAAAACCAGCTGGCCTGATGACAGGGCTAAAACAACGGAGAAAATAAAGGTATAGGTAAATTTAGCGCTCATAAAAGATAAATTGTGACGTTACAATTTACAAATTAAATTTTGTTGCCCCTGTAATATTTATGCGTCATTGTCCGGCTATCGCCACTGTACTAATAGAAGCTACTGAGCCATTAAACAGGCTAATGCCAATTCCAAAGCCAATCCAGGGTTTTTTATTGAAGATCCAGCTTTTCTCTATGTCGGTTGTGGTGTTGATATAATCGATACCTACGCCCAAGGTAAAGTTGATGTTTTTATAAGCGATTAAAAAGCTTACTGAAGGAGTGATTGCAGGCCGTTCACTGGTGGTTAATACATGGCCTGTAGTGGAAGCACTATCTAAAGTGATAGATGTTAATGAGATACCTAATATTCCTCCTCCTGCCCAGTTTTCACTGAATTTATATTGGGCAAATATCGCAGTACCCAGATTCAGGTTACTTGTAAATTGTCCTTTGGTAGGCCTTAGTTTAAAAGGATTGGTTAATGTACCTAAGCTAACTGTCCATTTGGTAATACTATCGGCATAGGCGGAAACTGAAGTATTTGCCTTATGGCTGCTGAGGGTAAAATACCTGATGTTGTTGCCGACAGATTTACTGGTAATGGAATCATTTTCGGGGTTACTTTTAACATTGTAGGTGAGGCGGTTTTTTAAACTGGCACTGGTATATTTGGATGTATTGGGGCTGTTCTTTTGCCTGGCCAGTTTAAAGGGTAAGAATTTAATGGTCAAGTCTCCATTTAAAGAATCTATATGTTCGATGGTAAAACGGGAACCTTTGTAAGCGATTACAGCTGATCCTTTTTCCTGGCCAACAGCATTACTATTGGTAACCGTTTCATTCTGATCAAAGATAAATATTTTACCGTTTTGGGTTCTGCTATTGTAAGAAAGTGATTTGGTAAAGGGGAGGGTTTGTGAAAACGCCGTATTGATCCCTAATAATAAAACTATTAGAACAAGTTTTTTCAGGCCATATATTTTTGTATCATCTAACATATATATACATTAATTTACGGCAATATTTTAACCCCGGACAGGGACATCTGGCCCAAATTGCACCCTGATCTCTAAATAAACAGCCCCATTGCTGAATGAACAACAATGGGGCTTAGCAAAGTCAAAGAAAAATTATTAAAAGAATTTTTTAAAGTAGGAATCGATAATTTCCGTGCTGAAAAATTTGGAAAATGATTCCACCGCCTTTAAGCCATCCATCATATTTGTTTCATTTACGGCCTTCATCGTAGTCATCTGCGTGGCAAAATCCTGCGGGCGTATTTTTAAAATTCCTTTCCCTAAAATCTGTGTTTTATCGACATCTGTATAAATCGTGGTATACAATACAGTGGTAGCATGCCATAGATCAAAAGGTGATCTGCCATCCACTTCTTTATAACCATAAAAATAATATGACTTGCCATCGTAAGTATTGAGCTGCATATTATATTTCATTTTTAAATGCTCCGGATTATCTTCATCTTTTACAAAGAGGTTAAACAAACCATTGCTGATGGTTAATGGATAATCTGATAATGCGGGGGCGATTACCGTTCCGCTCATATATCCGGGGTGCTGCGGATCGTTTGCAAATTTATCTATGCTCTCCGTTTCGATAGTTAACGTAAATAAGATAGGGGAGCAGTGCTGTTCTCCTGTTTCATAGCCTTTTTGGAAATCATTTTTCTCGGCAGTGCTGAAAAACCCTTTCATTGTTTCGGTAAATTGCACAGCAGTACCAGGTAATGTCAGTTCAGATTTTGCCGGTGGAAAATCATAACGTGTTTCCAGGTTCATTCTTCTCAGGATAATTTTACAGGCGCGTTCTGCCAATGCTGAAATCGTGAAGAGCGGATTGGTGCCCAGTGGAAGTGGTACAATAGATCCATCAAGTACATAAAGACCGGCATGAGTGGTACTGCCGCTATCGCCGGCAAATACATTTCCGATGTGATCGGTTACCCCCATTGATGCATCTTCTGCCATATTACATCCGCCGAGCGGGTGAACCGTTACCAGTTCATACTTCAGCAGTTTGCTCCACAATATATTCCTGATGAAAGTGCCGCCCAAAGCTTTCGTTGCATCGAGCATTGCCTTTTCCACCTTTTTAAAAATCTCTTCCTTGCCTACACCAGGCCAGTTAATGGACAGTTTCCCGTTGTCTAAGTTCATTTTCCCGCTTCCATCGTCGTGCGTCATCACCAGATAGGTTTGGGTATGGCTGGTAGCTCCGTGGTATGGGCCGCGGATAAGACTATTCGCCTCTTCACCACAATCTCTCAGCCAGTCGGAGAAACTGCCATTGGTATTATGCCCGATTGCAGATGACAAGGATAGTAAACTTACATTCATCAACGAAACAATCGGCGCAGGAATAGTTCCCTCTTCAAAGGTCATTCCGTCCTCCAGCACAGGTTGGTTGCGCATATCTATGATACTGGTTATACAGGGGCCAACCGGTGGATATTTAGCATCATCACAAAGTTTTCCTAATCCCATACCGTTAATAGGCTGTTCGCAATTGTAAGCAAATCCCAATACATCGCCATTGCCTGTAAAATGTTCACCCAATTTTGAAGAGAGAGGTAAGCCCGCTTGTTTTGAACGTAATAAAATCTCGGTACTGCCCAATGCGCCGCCTGCAATGATCACTTTTGCAGAACGTACAAATTGTAGCGGCGCATTAAATTTATCCCTTTCACTGCCAAATACCTCAAAGTAAGTGATCCAGTTATCACCGCTCTTTGCTACATGGTTCACATCAGTATTGCAGAATATCTCAGTTCCATAATTTACCGCATCGGGTAAATAGTTCATGATCAACGTGTTTTTTGCGGAATGATTACAGCCGGTAACACAATCGCCGCAGTTGTTACATTTTTTTTGTTCCACGCCTACATGGTTCAGCCCGCTTTTAAATGATACATTGATGTCTGTATAGTTAAAAGGCTGACCCATTTGCTCAGCAGATATGCGCATGGCTTTTGATTTTTCCAGTTCCGGATATCCATCTGTATTTGCCGGGTAGGTTGAAGGTTTAAGCATCTCATATGCTGCCTGGTAACCTTTTTCAAGACTATCCATGTCTTCCCTGATTGCCGCTGGCCATCTTTTATCGTTAAAAACGGCGCTTTCTGGTTTGATGACCACACCTGCATTTACCTGCGATGTACCACCTAAACCACAGCCTTTAAATACGGATATACCCTCACCAACATGGAAGTCATACAAGCCGTTTTTTACGGCCTGCCGGTCATTTGTATTCAGCTGCATTTCGGCTTCTGCTTCGGCCAGGGTATCCGGGTATTCGCCAGGTTGAAATTCTTTGCCTTTTTCCAGCAGGCAAACGCTAAGACCTGCGCGTGCAAAGCGGCT
This sequence comes from Pedobacter sp. L105, assembly GCF_009765875.1. Lineage (GTDB taxonomy): Bacteria > Bacteroidota > Bacteroidia > Sphingobacteriales > Sphingobacteriaceae > Pedobacter. The sequence continues at coordinate 181,568 of NZ_LMUP01000016.1, read as the reverse complement.
GGCTGCAATGCTTCCGCCGTATCCGCTGCCTATGATAACCACATCATAAAAGGGTTTCAGATCTGTAATAGATTTTGATAACTTTCTCATTTTAGTTGCTTTTTATAAAGACTGGTTTTTCAATCAGATGAATTTCGGGCAGCTCGCCCTTAATTGAAACACCGTTGGCATAATTGACAATGCTCCATTTTTTTGTTGCTTTTTTTATGCCGATTGGGTAAATGGTCAATCCTTCCTGGTTGATGTGTAGCTTAAGAAAACATTTATAATCTTCGCAGGCCAGGGACGAGGAAGCCTCATTGATATGATTGCCAAACAGGATGTTGGACAAGAATAAATATATCCCCATGATAAAGCCACCCCATATTCCACCGGCTGCTACCAGCATGATTAAGAATGCGGCGATGCCAAAAGTAGTATGTAAGCAGGGCAGCTGGGCCATTAGCCATATCATGGCATAGATGGATATACATTGCAGCAGACCATGCAGCGCGCCGAACCATTGAACTCCTCTGGCGTAAGATGTAGTATCTGTAAATTTCCAGAAGCCGGCAATCAGCGAAATGGAAAGGACACTTAAAAAGGGTGTATTGATCAGGACATTACCCAGATAAATGCTGAAATTTGCAAAGGAATGCTGACAGGAAAATGATAAAGTGCTGCTGTCCGAGCTTCTTAGTAACCAAAAAAACAAAAGGTAAATGCCACCCAGCAATGCTGAAAAATACCGGTTTTTAATAAAGAAAAGGAGATTGCCCGTGAGCAGTTTGTACGACTGTGCCCTGTCGGGGAAAGTGGCGTGAAGTTTTAAATTTTGTTTTACTTTATTGAGTTTCTGCGGCAGGTTATGTGTGAGGTGCAAAAATGCGCCACCACCTCCGGCGCCAAAATAATGATTGGCCTCCAGTCCGCTGTCGTCTGTGCAGTAATGCGAGTAATGGTGTAAGTCGCCAGTGATGATTGTAGCTATCTGGTAGCCCCTTTTCACATCATTTACCTTGAATCCTGTAATATAGAAGTCGATAAAAAAACGGAAGCGATCATAGCTGGTGTCATCCTTAACCAGTTCTTTGTAAATCCAGGCGGGTTCTGCGGTGATGAGGATTACTTTACTGTTCGGTTGCATATGATTGGTGGCAATTTCCAGAAAGTAGTCCAACTGCGGTTTGTCGATATCTTCATTAAGCTGAATGTCTGTGGCCCATATCCAGTAATTGTTTGGTAAGGGTCGTGCAAAATAACTTCTGGGCTGTTTGGTTTGCCAGTTGCCAATCATTCTTTGCTGACAGAATAATTTTAGAAAACCACTCAGACCGTCATACCAGTCGTGGTTGCCGGGGATAGCATATAAGTGAGGGATATCGTCTTTTACACTATTTTCTGGTAAAGCGGACTGAAAGGGAATACTGAATTTTTGTTTGTACAAGCCTCCCGCAGGAGTAGGGTAAACCTGGTCGCCTCCAAGCAGCAGCAGCTTACCGCGCGGCAATATTTTTTCGCTGTCATCGGGAAGATGAACTTTTAAGTCTTTCTGTGCGGCGAGTGAAGCCACGGAGAAAGTAGGGTTAAAACCATCACCCGTGTCACAGATATAGTCAATCCAGATTTCCTGTCTACCAGCATATTCTTTTTGGTACTCTTCCCATCCTTCGTCACTTAAAGGCGACAAGGCAGCTTCCGTTTCGCGCCGGTCTGCATAGTTGCCAAAAAGTGCCGAAACAACAGAACGTAAACCTGTTTGAAAAAGCATTCCTGGTTCAAACCAGTTTACCATTTTTGAAGGTTTGTAGGGTTTCATTTTTTTTGATTAAAGAGGTTTGATAATAATTTGTGCTTTATTTTTATTTTTCCATACCAGCCGGTATCTGCATTGACGTTGAGGTAAAAGGCATTTTTTATGCGGTTGATGGCAGGCTGAATAAATAGCGCTTCCTTTCCTTGTGTTTCGTCTGAACCGATATTGACCATCGCAGTTTTGTTATCAAGGCCAAGAACCAGATCAACTATACTGTTCAGTTGCATTTTTATGCAGACCGTATAGTTTACCGAGTGGTAGTTGAATTTAAATTCACTATTAATTGTTGCTGCCCGACTAATGGTAAGGGTGTTTTCAAATCCGGATATTAAATCGCCCTGATCAATAGAAATAGAAGCATATTGCTGATAGACATATTCCTTGTTTATCTCTCTAATGAAAAAGGACAGGTTTATGGTGACAGCACATTTTTGGCCTTCTATAACGATTTTGCCTCTAAACTGCTGTCTGAAGTGAAGACTTGCCGCTGCGGTTTTCATTCCGGAAGATTGATCCACGGTTTTATCAGTGTCAAATATTTCGTCAGTGGCTAAGTATCGCCGGGTATCTGCATAACCCATGTTGATCAGCGTATCCGCATTTATTTTATTGAAGAGGAAGTCGGGATCTAATGGCAGTGCATATTCAGGTTTAATGATCCGTAAGGTGACAGGCTGCAACCCATTTTGTATGTTGCTGGTATTGACCTGACGGAGCCACTCAATTTCTGCAAAGAGGCCACCATTGGCACTGATTTCAATCATATGTACATATTGATTGAAGGAACCATTTAAATATTCACTTGTATTTCCGATGCACCATACCAGCCATATCTCCTCAGCACCGCGGTTTACCGCTTCCGTAAGGTTCGCATCTTTAATCCATACCGCATCTGTATACCAGTTGTTATTGATCTGAATAGCCGGCATAAAAATGGGAAGTGACATGCCGGCAATCAGGTAGTCTTCATTTACAGCCTTCCCGTCTATACATTCAATAGTTTTTTTAGAGAAGTTGCAGACGTTAAAAGTGGCGTCGAAGGCTGTGTTTTCATTTATCTTTTTCGCGTTGATCCCCAAGGCCGGGAATATTCTTTTACGTATGCCGTTTGCACTGCCCAGCGCAGACAAGGTATGCTGACTGAGATAATCCTTTAGAGGCATTGCCGACATAAATCCTTTGAGATTTAACTTTCTCCATCGTACGGCGGTTTCTTTAGGTGTAATGCCCGATGCAAGCATTGCCGTACCAAAAATACCTCCTGATGTGCCATCTACGTGATTAAAGCTGATGCCGGCTTCCTCCAACGCGATCAGCACCCCGGCGTGGTAAGCAAGGCGCACACCACCACCGGCAAGGATCAGGGAACGCTTATCTTTTGAAAACATGTTTATAGTCTTTTGTTTTTAAGCGTTACCCTTGAATAGAGCAGAATGATCAACCAGATGGACAGCTCTAAAAAAATAAAGAAGATGTAGGCAGGCCTTGGCTTTCCGTCGACAAAATAGGAGAGTATACGTTCCAGTGTTCCGAGCAGCATAATGCCCAGAAAAAAGTAATTGAATTTTTTCTGCGTATAGATCTCCTGTCTGAAAAGAAGGCCAAAGAGACCGAATCCAAACTCAACGCTTTTCATGAAGCGGTATTGATTGAGTGCGCTTGCCATTGATTCATGGTCGATGTTTGTTTTAAATATGGTGGTTGCGTACACTTCAAAACTTAGAGGACCCCATTTGGGGACCAATAGGCCGAGCACGCCTCCAATTAATACCAGAAAAAGACAGTAAGCGTAAAAACTGATGTTATTGATGATCTTCATTTTTAGTAAGTAAGAGGTAGATAAAAAATAGAATAGCTGACAGTAAATCAAAGGAAGCAACCAATGCTGCTTTACTCAGGAACAGGTGATGGTGTATCCCTATAAATACTGCGATGGAAGCACCAAGTTTTTGTAGTGCCCCCCATAAAAAGGCTGCGCGATTTGAATGTGCACTGTAAAGTGCGTGAATGATGAGGCCGCCGAATAAAACCATAAACATTGCTATGGTGGCAAATAATTGTACGGTTACTGGTGTGATTTCTGCTCCGATCTGGCTGAGTATAAATTCAGTGTGGATCAATTGTACGAGTCCGGATAAAACAGTGGTAATTGAAATGAGCAGGATAATTAACCTGATGAATTTTTTCATGATTGAGGATTTTTAGAGGATTGAAAAGCTAAAACTGAATAGTACACTACCATCAACAGCCACATCACGGTCCATATACAGACCCGCAGGATGTTCAGGTGTATCCATGCTTTTAATACAGTTTTTAGTTCTGCCGGATCAGTTATACCTGCTGCCATCCTGTTGTTGTAAGGGAAAATATAAACTATGGTAACGGCGGTGGTGATGATGATAAGTAGAAGAATAAGGATGGGATACCACTTTTCGGGGCTTCTGAATTTTTCAATGATCATTACTGCTGAGCATAACATCATTAATTGGGTCATGTAAGTAAAAAAGTGTGTTGCCGCGGTAACCTGAGGAACAAACTGATTGTAGTAGGTTGCTGGTGTAAGGTCTGGTGCAATGGGAAAGGAGAATAATGCCAGTGACCATCCGGTTCCGAAATACATAGAAAGGCAGGCAAATAAAACCGCTTTATTAATAGTAAGTAGATATGTCTTCATCGCTTATATTTTGAATTTTTCATAATCAGTAATAGTTGGTGAAGGAAGCCAGTCTTCATTGAGTTTAAGGTCGATCACGCTTGAAAAATCTTCGGGGGTAACGTTCTGTGGTTTATTGTCGTAGGTCATAAACCAGCATTCAAAATGGTCGTCTAAAACACCGTTTGCATTGGGCATAAAAGCCGTAAAAAGAGGGTTGCTTTCAATTTCCAGATCCCGCATGTATGCAGTACGCGGATGATCACCTATATATAAACTGCCTTTAGCTTTTTTACCTATTTTAATACCTGCTTTGGCATCAAAATAGATATTGGAGGCCATCAGCATATTGCGGAAGTGACTGTAATTTACCGTACCTACATTTAGCGGGAAATTGCAACTATTAGGTTTATCTATTTCTATCCGAAAGGCAAATTTGCCATCAAGTTCATACTGGGCAGATACCTGGTTGTCAGTGATTTTGAAGTCGAGGTTTGCCTGGTGTTTGGGCATTCCCCAAATTCCTTTTCCGCCTTTTACAGAAACTTCTGTACTTACCGGCAGTTCCAATATATATTGGCCGGTGTGATAGTGTTTCATGAAAACCGCCGGCAACATTCTTGGTGCTGGTTTTGGCCCTCTTGTACAGGCAATAGCAATACTGTATTCAATGTATTTACCAATATTGGTATGGAGGTAATTGATCACAGTGACCATGAAAATGGCTTTGCCATTGATGTATTTTACTGCATGTAGTTCATTGCCCGGTAATAGTTGATTTGCTTTATCATAATCGCATAAAAAAGCAGCCATTAAAGCAGGTGAATTTTTAGTCGCGACCGGCATGGTAAACGGCACCCCGTCTACTAAAGCATAACGTCCGCTATAATTCTTAATCCTTTTTGGTATTCCCATTATATTTGTTTTAGTTTTTGAGTTCGTAGATCATAGCGGGGAAAATGTCTTTGTATGCATTTTTACCCATAAAAATATCCAGGTGGCTATAGGTATCATAGAGATATAACTTATGGTAGTCAGGCTGGTAAGCATCAAAGAAGTTGAACGTATTTACCTGACTGGCGCTTCGAAAACACTTGTTCAGCTTACCGGCAAAAAATGCAAAACGGGCATTTGTTTTTGGTGCCGATGTGCTATAATTGATCTTTCCATCAGCAGATACGAGTGCACCTGCAGTAATACATTTTGTAATATGATCGAAGAACGACATCGGGACATAGCCAAATTCTTCCCTTATCCAATTTTTGGTGGTATCGGTCAGGTTATTGAGTTCCCATAAAGCCGGATGGCCAACGCCATAGGTAAAACTTACGAATTTGCCTACGCTGGTGTCATTTTCCCGGTGTGTAAGGTTAACCAGTGAGCGAAATAGTTTTGATTTCAGATCAGGCGCCTCATCTCCCCAGTGTGGATTGAGGTAACTGGTCATCAATTTAACTATCGGGACAAGGCCTTTTATTTTTATTTCTGAAGCCCGGGACACTACAGGATGTAAGGAGACGGCATTGCTGATAATCGTTGTAACCTGTGGTATCAGTCCTTTTATTGCAGAGATCATAAAACTGGTTGATCCCTGACAATGAATGATCGCTTTTATAGTTGAGTATCCTGTTAATCTGCATACTTCTTCTACAGCAGCAGGATGATCGTTGTCTGCAACAATATCAAGGTTCCATTCATTATTTTCACATTCCATGCTTCCGCGCCAGTTTTCCAGCCACACATCATAGCCAGCTTCGGTTAAGGCATCAAGAAGATTTTTATCATTTGGGGCATTGAAAATATTACTTCTTACACCTGCACCATGCACTAATAAAACAGGACCTTTTGTTGGGCTTTTAGCAGGTTGTAATCTCCATAAATTGCATTTAAAACCATCGTATGATTCAAATGGGAATACATCAAAAAAATGCATATAAATAAAATAATTGAATAAAGAGGTTAATAATTAAAAATTAAATAATCAATCAATCTTTTATATCACATTAAGTATATTTTTTCGGATAAATAGGTAAAATTTATCTTGTATGTATCTTATTATGAGAGCATTAAAAGACAGGTTTATATTGGTTATTTGAAATTATATAATTAATAAATTCAAAACAAGATCTTTTCTCAAAATTTTGATTTTTTGTATTTATATAGCTGATTTAAAGTGATTTAATTGAGTTGTTGGGTTGATTGGCAGGTTTGATGGCAAATTTGTTTTATATATAATTCGATCAAACCGTAAAACGGGTAAGTGATCCAAAGAATCGGGTAAGCCAGCATTAACTGTAGCCCGCATCTTTGTATAAACAAAAGAATAATATCATGAGTAAAACAGTAATTATCACAGGAGCATCGTCAGGGTTCGGCAGGGAAACCGCCAGGTTATTTCAGGAAAAAGGCTGGAACGTAGTTGCAACAATGCGATCACCTGAAGACGAACAGGAACTTGGTGAATTAGAAAATGTATTGGTAATCCGCTTAGATGTACAGGAACCAGAATCAATTCAAAATGCTATAAAAGCGGCTATCCAACATTTTGGAGGCATAGATGTATTGGTGAACAATGCGGGCTTCGGTTTGATGGGTGTTTTTGAGTCTGCTACACCAGAACAAATTCGCAAGCAATATGCCGTTAATGTATTTGGGCTGATGGATGTGACGAGTGCTGTGTTGCCACTAATGCGGAAGCAGGGTAGCGGTCACATCATTAATATATCTTCCTTTGGAGGTCAGATCGGATTGCCTTTCGGCAGTTTATATAACAGCAGCAAATTTGCGGTTGAAGGATTTTCAGAATCGCTTTCACACGAAGTTTCTGCATTTGGCATCTCCGTTAAAATTATCGAACCAGGTGGCGTAGCTACTAATTTCAGAAATGGCCTGGAAATGATTAAAAACGAAATTCTGGAGTACAATCCAATAATGGGCAATTTTTTTGGGCGCTATCAATCAACCACAGGACATTTGCCAAAAGCTACACCTGAGGATGTTGCCCATTCGATATACGAGGCTGCAACCGACGAAAAAGCACAATTACGCTATGTTGTCGGCGAGGATGCCCAGTTTTATATCGATACAAAATATGAAAACAGCGATCAGGATTTCATAAAGATAATGCGTGATCGTTTTGTAAATTAGTAAATTGCCCATTGGGTTGTGATTTAATTGAGTTGTGATGCAGGAAAAATATATTGACGTTCAAACAATTAGCGAGGTGCATGAATTATGGGGTTGCGGTAAACCGCGTCATCCTCTGGTTACTGTTATTGATTTAACAAAACACCATTTTCAAGGGGATAGAAGCGGGCTTTCCTACCGGCTGGACTTTTATACCATTTTCTGCAAAAAATTCAGTGGTGTGTTACGGTATGGCCGCTCGTATTACGACTTTAGCGAGGGCTCGCTCATGTTTACTGCACCAGGACAGGCAACCAAACCGATATCTGCCCAGTCACTTGAAGAAGGCTGGGCACTGTTTTTTCATCCGGATCTGATTCATCATTCTCCGCTTGGTCAAAGGATGGGGCAATATTCCTTTTTTAATTATGAATCAAATGAGGCTCTGCACGTCTCCGAAGAGGAAAAGCTTGCTTTGTTCGACTGTGTAAAAAAGATTGAACAGGAATGTGGTCAAAATGTGGATAAGCATACACAAACCTTAATCCAGAATAACATCGAAATGTTGCTGAATTATTGCAGCCGCTTCTATGACCGTCAATTTTACACCCGTGAAAAAGTTAACACTGATGTGGTACAGGCTTTCGAAAGATTATTGAAAGATCATTTTGCACAGGATACACTGATAAACATTGGGCTTCCGGGGGTGAAAAGATTTGCCGAACAGTTGAATCTATCACCAAACTATCTTTCGGATCTTCTGCAAAAGTTTACTGGAAAAACAACACAGGAACATATTCACTTACAGTTGCTTGATAAGGCAAAAGCTTTATTATTGAGTACTGGCAAATCCGTTAGTGAAATAGCTTACATGCTTGGTTTTGAGAATCCACCACATTTTACCCGGCTGTTCAAGCAAAAGACAGGTTATTCTCCGAGCAATTATCGCAACCTCAATTAAGGGCAGCTATTTTTAATTTATTGACTTCACGCGCTTAACGACGCGTATTACTTTGATATGATCAAATAATCATATCATATTCAGACTGGTGTTTATGAATTTTATTAAATAATAATTTATGTGTGTATTTGAAGGTTTCTCTAGTGTAAAAGATGAAGGAAAAGGAGATTTGCTATGAAGGTTCTTTTGCTTGGGGCAAATGGCAGGACTGGCAGATTAGTGATGAACCAGGCTATTGCGATGGGGCATGACGTGAGCGTGCTGGTACGTCATGTCGGTTTGTCCTTCCCGATTGGCGTACGAGTTATTCCAGGTGATGCTTTAGATGCTGAGCGTGTGCAGTATGCTATGCATCTTCAGGATGCTGTGATAGTATGTATCGGTGGAAATGCACCGTGGATGAACCAGACGCTGGAGCGTGAAGCAATGCAAAACATTGTTTCCGCAATGAAGAAGTCTGTGACTGGCCTGTTGCTGGTAGTATCTGCAATGGGAGTGGCTGAGAGCGCAAAACAATCACCATGGTGGTATCGCTACTTGTTAGTGCCGACATTTTTACGTGGAATTACAGCCGATAAGACTGCAATGGAGGCGATTGTTCGCGAAAGCGGACTTGACTGGATAATTTCGCGTCCACCTGTTTTAACCGACGGGAATGTGACAGGGGAGGTACGGGTTTTAGTAAAGGGAGAAGTGGGCCATATGATTACGAGAGCTGATCTGGCAATGTGGCTGGTGGAGCAATTGGAGAGTCGTGTTTACGTGGGGCAGGCTGTGGTTGTGGTGAACAGCTAAATGGGTGCGTTATAGAAGCGAATAAATCGAAGCTTATAAAAACAAGAAAAGCAAGTTGTTACTATTAACAACTTGCTTTTCTGTTTGAGTACTCAGAGCGGGAATCGAACCCGCACGACTTTTAAGGTCACAGGATTTTAAGTCCTGCGTGTCTACCAGTTCCACCATCTGAGCAGGTGTAAAACCTTTTAAAAATAAAAGCCTTCAATAAAGAAGGCTTTAGAGCGAAAGACGAGATTCGAACTCGCGACCCCGACCTTGGCAAGGTCGTGCTCTACCAACTGAGCTACTTTCGCATTGGTATGGTAATGTTATTGCTGTATATAGGATACAGGTATTATTGTACTCAGAGCGGGAATCGAACCCGCACGACTTTTAAGGTCACAGGATTTTAAGTCCTGCGTGTCTACCAGTTCCACCATCTGAGCAGGTGTTAACCTTTTAAATAAACATATCCGGTAGGAATACATTTAGAGCGAAAGACGAGATTCGAACTCGCGACCCCGACCTTGGCAAGGTCGTGCTCTACCAACTGAGCTACTTTCGCATTGGTTTTATTGAACATCATCCGATGTTTCCCTTCCTGATTCAAGTTAAATAATGATTAGCTTCTTTCCGTTTGGGTTTGCAAATATAAATACTTTTAGATTACTGTCAAGTTATTTTTGATAATAAATGGAGGGCTTAGCTTAAGTTATTGTCCTTCAGTACTTCTGAAATTAAATTACTCTCAAAGCCTTTGCCCATGAGGTAGGTAATGAGTTTATATTTCTTTTTATAGACATCTTTTTCTATCAATACAGCCGATTTTTTCTCTGCAGCGGCAAGGATAGTCTTAAGATATTCGTCGTAATCAATCGCATTTAATGCCTTAATGATCATTTTCTCCGGAATCTTTTTCAGTTTCAGTCCCTGTTTGATCTTTATCTTGCCCCATCGCTTGATATTGAACTTTCCGGATACATAAGCATTGGCAAAACGCTCTTCATTCAGAAAGTTAGTGGTGATGAGTTCTGTGATCACTTCTTCTACCTCATTATGGTGTAATCCCCAGTCGTAAAGCTTATCTCTTACTTCCTGCTGGGCGCGTTCCTGATAGGCACAGTAACTCTCTGCTTTAACTAAAGCAGTTCTTTTATCGTATATAGGTTTTGCTCTTTCTTTTTCCAAGGGATGATTATCAACTCATACAAATATCTGCATTATCTTTTTACTAAATTAGCGCCATTCCATTTAACCTGACCCATGATTGAAAACAGTTACCCTATTGAGCATATTGCGGAATTATTAAACGTTGAATTTTTCGAATTAAAATATGAAACCTTAATCAATACGCTGCTGATTGACAGCAGGAGTGTAAGAAGGCCTGATACATCGCTGTTTTTTGCCCTCTCTGCAGACCGCGATGGGCATGAGTTTATCGGTGATGCATATGCTAGCGGGATCAGAAGTTTTGTGATCAGTAATCCGGCTTATGCAAATACTTTTCCTGATGCAAATTTTCTGCTGGTGCCGGATGTACTGGAGGCTTTACAGCAACTGGCTATCGACCGTCGCAGTCATTTCGATTATGATGTTTTGGCGATTACCGGAAGTAATGGTAAAACAATCGTTAAGGAATGGTTATACCAGCTGCTGGCTTCAGATTACAACATTGTGCGGAGCCCTAAAAGTTTCAATTCCCAGATAGGTGTACCTCTATCGGTATGGCAGATCAATAATGAGCATACTTTGGGGATCTTTGAGGCTGGTATTTCAAAGAATGGGGAAATGGGCAGGCTTGCTGAGATTATACAGCCTACCATTGGCATACTGACAAATATTGGAGAGGCACATGCAGAAGGGTTTTCTTCTGCAAAAGAAAAGCTGGCGGAGAAACTGAAGTTATTTAACGATGTTAATCTTTTCATTTATTCCCCCGATTATACCGGATCGCTGGCAGACAAAAAGCTGCCGGGAAGAAAGAAGTTCTCCTGGAGTACCAGGACTAAGGCCGATCTGGAAATTCTTTTTGTAGAACCTATCAAGGGAAGAAGTTATTTAAGGGCAGTTTATAAAAAGGAAGAAATTGAGTGTTTAATTCCTTTTAGTGACAGGGCTTCGGTAGAAAATGGAATTATCTGCTGGGCAACCTTACTGGCCTTAGGTTATACCCCGCAGGAAGCTGACCTCCGTTTGGAGAAACTGACCGCAGTGAATATGCGTCTGGAGTTAAAAAATGGTATCAATCAGTGTTCCGTGATCGATGATTCATATAGTGCCGATATTTCTTCGCTGGCCATTGCACTTGATTTTTTACGGCTGCAAAACCAGCATCTGAATAAAACGCTGATCCTGTCTGATATTTATGAAACCGGTAAAACAGACCAGGACCTGTATACTGAAATTGCGGCCCTGCTGAAACAGAAACAGGTGAACCGCTTGGTTGGTGTAGGCCCGCATATTAAAGCTTTTGCTCAGCTTTTTCCTGTGGAAAGTTTGTTTTTCGAGAGCACCCAGGATTTTGTTAATAATTTCCCTGCCATACATTTTGCTAATGAAACGATCCTGGTAAAAGGAGCGAGACGTTTTGAATTTGAACGGATCAGTAAACTGCTTACCCAGAAGGTTCACGATACCGTGATGGAAATTGACCTGAGCGCTTTAGCTGGTAACCTTAAGTTTTATAAGTCGAAATTAAAGCCCGGGGTAAAGGTAATGGCGATGGTGAAGGCCTTTTCTTATGGTAGCGGAAGTTTTGAAATTGCCAATCTGTTACAGTACCATAAAGTGGATTTTCTGGCTGTAGCTTATGCAGACGAGGGCATTGCTTTGAGAAAAGCCGGTATCACGCTGCCTATTATGATCATGAGCCCCGAGCCATATGCTTTTGAGGCCATTTTAAAATACAAGCTGGAGCCTGAACTTTACAATCTGGATATCCTGAAAGCCTTTATTGAGTTTTTGCCCGATTCGCAGTATTATTATCCTGTGCATTTAAAGCTTGATACCGGTATGCACCGCCTGGGATTCGAAGAGCCTGATCTGACCAGCCTATTGCCAATTTTAGTAGCTACAGACAAGATCAAAATCGTTTCGGCTTTTTCACATTTTGTGGCCAGTGAAGATCCGCAACATGATGAGTTCACAAAATACCAGATACAGCGTTATTTGGATATGAGTATTGAACTGAGGGCAGAGCTGGGTTATGATTTTATCCGCCATATTTCTAACACTTCGGGTATTACAAGACATCCTGAAGCACAATTGGATATGGTAAGGATTGGTATCGGTTTATATGGTTTTGACGGAGGACTAAAAGGGAACCAGGGGTTACAAACAGTAGCTATACTTAAAACAACCATTACGCAAATTAAAACTGTTGGTCCGCTGGAAACCGTAGGATACGGGCGCAGGGGAATACTTCCTGAAGGAGGAACAATCGCAACGGTTAAAATCGGCTATGCCGATGGGTACCGCAGGTCTTTTGGAAACGGAGTAGGGAAAATGCTGGTCGCCGGAAAACCTGTTCCAACAGTAGGATCTATTGCAATGGATATGTGCATGCTGGATATAACCGGCCTTGATGTTAAAACCGGAGATGAGGTAGTTGTTTTTAATGATCAGCTCACTATTGCCGATTTAGCCGAACAGATTGATACCATCCCTTATGAGATTTTAACAAATATTTCCCAAAGGGTTAAACGAGTGTATTTTTATGAGTAATTTTGGGCTATGAATAAGATTGGAAGGGCTTTACTAAATTATTTGATCAAAGGATTGTTGATCGTATTGCCCATAGCACTAAGTATTTACATTGTGATCTGGGCGGTGACTACAGTTGATAGCTGGCTGAATGTAAATAATATTCTGGGTGTTGATCCAATAACAGGTGCAAGCAGAAATATCCCTGGTTTGGGATTGGCACTGGTGATCGCCTTAATCCTGGTAGCTGGTATATTCGTGACCAATTTTGTAACCGAACCAATGTATAGTTGGTTTAACCGCTGGATGAAACGCCTGCCGGGATTGAATTTTTTATATTCTTCTATTAAAGACCTTGCCGAAGCTTTTGTTGGTGATGAAAAAAAGTTTAACCACCCGGTACTGGTAGAGATGAATAGTGATATTAAAAGAATCGGGTTTTTAACCCAGAGCGACCTGAATGTTATCGGGCTGCCCGGTGATTGTGTTGTATATTTTCCCTTTTCCTATTCTTTTGCCGGACAGGTTTGTGTGGTGAATAAAGATAAAATCAAAGAATTGAACATGAGCGCTGCCGAAGCTATGAAATTGGTTGTATCAGGAGGGGTTAGCCATATAACCCCTCAAGATTTTTAAAAATTCGGTTTCAGCACATATTTATCATAGAACCTGAAAATATGTTCTGCAGCTTCTTCGGCAGTATCTGCCAGTCTGAACAGGTTCATATCTTCAGCATGGATATTGTGTTCTTTTCCCAGCATGGTGCTTTTTATCCATTCTACCAAGCCTCCCCAATAATCTTTACCTAACAATACAATAGGGAAACGGGCAATTTTACCGGTCTGGATTAGGGTGATCGCTTCAAAAAGTTCATCCATGGTACCCATTCCTCCGGGTAAGACGATAAATCCCTGCGAGTATTTCATAAACATTACCTTTCTCACAAAAAAATAGTCGAACTCCATTAACTTATTATGGTCTACATATTTATTATGGAACTGCTCAAAAGGTAGTTCTATATTTAAACCTACAGATTTTCCACCGTTCATATGGGCGCCTTTATTTCCAGCTTCCATAATACCCGGTCCGCCGCCGGTGATCACACCATAACCACGGTCGGTTAATAATTTGCCGCATTCTACAGCCATCTCGTAATATTTGTTGGTTTCTGCTGTTCTTGCAGAACCAAAGATGGAAACACAGGGGCCAATTTTAGCCAGTTTCTCAAAACCGGCCACAAATTCAGCCATTATTTTAAAGATCTGCCAGGAGTCAGTTACCTTAATTTCCTGCCAGTTTTTGTTTTCAAAAGCACTTCTTATTTTATCTTCGCTTGTCATTATGTTGCTTGTTTATCATTAAAATTCAGTTTGGGTAACAGTAGATTTGCCTGTTATCCATAGTAGTAAAAAGGTAATCAGACCGTTTAAAACGATCAGTTCGAAACTCATGGCATAACCAAACCACTGCATACTGTGGGTATTGATCACAAAACACAGCAGGGGAGAGATGATACAGATATAAGGTACCAGCCGGTCTGCCACAGCTTTCCGGGTGAGCATTCCAAAGGCAAAAAGGCCAACCAGCGGCCCGTAGGTATATCCTGCTGCGGTAAATATCGAATTTACCACCGAGTCGTTATTGATGGCTTTGAATACCAGGATCACGGCTACCATCAGGAAAGAGAATCCAATGTGTACCATGTGACGCTGATTGACTAGTTTTTTATCCTGCTGGTCTTCTTTTTTATCAAAGTGTAAAAAGTCGACGCAAAAGGAGGTGGTTAGTGCCGTTAGTGCCGAGTCTGTTGTGGCGAATGTAGCCGCAGTTAAACCGAGCATAAAGATAATTCCGGGAATAATATTCAGGTGGTTCAGTGCAATCTCTGGATACAGATGGTCGGGAGTTTTTAAAGCGGTCACATCGATGCCGTTTTTTGCCGCGTAAATGTATAACAGGGCACCCACACTCAGAAAGAAGATGTTCATCACCACAAAAACCCCGGTAAAGGTGAACATGTTTTTTTGTGCTTCTTTAATTGTTTTCATGCTCAGGTTCTTTTGCATGAGGTCCTGATCCAGCCCGGTCATGGCAATGGTGACAAATATCCCGCCCAGGAATTGTTTAATGAAATGGGATTTACTGCCCATAAAGTCTTCCCAGAAAAATATTTTGGAGTAACTGCTGTTTTTTACGGCTTCAAATGTGCCTGTAATATCCAGATTGAGGGATTTGGAGATGAAAATAATGGATAGGATAACCGACAACAGCAGAAATACGGTCTGCAGGGTATCGGTAATAATGATTGTTTTTAATCCCCCTTTATGGGTATAGATCCAGATCAGTAAGAGACACAGTACAATGGTTAACCAGAAAGGGACGTTCCAGGCGTCAAAGATGAATTTCTGTAATACAATAGCTACCAGGTACAGCCTGAAGGAGGAGCCTATAGTTCTGGAGATCAGGAAAATCACTGCCCCTGTTTTATAACTGTATTTACCCAGTCTTTTTTCCAGGTAGGTGTAAATTGATATCAGGTTCATCCTGTAATAGAGCGGCAGCAGCACAGTGGCGATGATGATAAAACCAACCGCATTACCCAGTACAAACTGAAAATAGCCAAATTCACTTTTGCCGACAGCCCCGGGAACAGAGATGAATGTTACGCCGGAAAGCGCAGTGCCGATCATTCCAAAAGCCACCAGATACCACTTTGAGCTCCTGTTCGCAATAAAGAAAGACGCATTGTCTGACGAATTTCTTGAGGTGAAATACGCTACGCCTACTAAAAGGGCAAAGTATCCTAATAGAAAGGACAAAAGGATGGCTGGGGTCATGTTTTACAGAGGCTTTATAGGCTAATGTAAGAAAATCATATTTTAAAAATCAAATAACAGAAGATAAATATAAATTTGTAAAATGAACTTTTCTTCCAAGCTGCTCGAAGATGCTGTTACTGAATTTTCTAAATTACCGGGGGTAGGACAAAAGACCGCTTTGCGGCTGGTGCTGCATTTGCTGGGCAAGGAGCAGGAGGAAGTAGATTCTTTTGGTCAGTCCATCATTAAACTAAAAAGGGATATTAAACATTGCAGCATCTGCCATAATATTTCCGATCAGGCTATATGCAGTATCTGCACTTCGCAGAAACGCGAAAAGGAAGTGATCTGTGTGGTAGAAGATACACGTGATGTGATGGCGATAGAAAATACCTCGCAGTTTTTTGGGGTTTACCATGTATTGGGGGGCCTTATCTCTCCAATGGATGGCATTGGTCCGTCGGACCTTTTCATAGATTCACTGGTACAACGGGTAGCCACAACACCTGTAAAAGAGATCATCCTGGCAATCAGTGCTACCATGGAAGGGGATACCACGCTGTTTTATCTGTATAAACGGCTTAAAGATTTTCAAATACCAATTACAACCATTGCCCGCGGTATTGCCTTTGGAGGTGAACTGGAATATGCCGATGAGATCACACTGGGCCGTTCTATAGTTACCCGGGTACCTTATGTAAATTCAATCATTAAATAATAACATGGATTTTAAGAACAAAGTAGTCATCATTACCGGTGCTTCATCTGGTATAGGAAAAGCATGTGCAGAAGAATTTGCCAAACGCGGTGCCATCCTGGTATTGGGAGCCCGACAGTTTGTAACCCTGTGTGAAATTACTGCTGATCTTGAAAAAAGGTATGGTATCAAAGCCCTTGCCGTACAGGTAGATGTAAGTAAGGAAGAGGAATGTGAACACCTGATTAAACAGGCTGTGATGACTTTTGGTAAAGTTGATATCCTGCTCAATAATGCTGGTATCTCTATGCGTGCGCTGTTTAATGATCTTGATCTGTCTGTACTTAAAAACCTGATGGATGTGAACTTCTGGGGTACGGTTTATTGTACAAAATTCGCTTTACCTGAAATTCTGAAAACCAAAGGGAGTGTAATTGGCGTATCTTCTATCGCAGGCTACCGCGGCTTGCCTGGCAGAACAGGTTATTCGGCCTCTAAGTTTGCGATGAATGGCTTTATGGAGTCGCTAAGAACAGAGTTAATGGCTAAAGATGTGCATGTGATGGTGGCCTGTCCTGGTTTTACTGCTTCTAATATCCGTTTTACGGCCCTTGCAAAGGATGGGTCTTCTTATGGGGACACCAATATGGAAGAGGGGAAAATGATGACTTCGGAAGAAGTCGCGGTAAATATTGTTAACGGAGTTGCTTCCCGTAAACGCACTTTAGTGATGACAGGCCAGGGGAAGTTCACTGTGCTGCTCAATAAGCTGCTGCCTGGATTAGCTGATAAACTGGTATTTAATCACTATAAAAAGGAGAAGAATGCCTTAATTTAATTCAAATGACCACTTTAAAAAACGTGCTGATGCTTTTTGCTTTCCTTGGACAAATCTCAGTTTTATCTGCTCAGGTAAAAATTAAAAAAGATGTCAATTATACCGACAGAAACGACGAAAGCAGACAACTGAACGTTTATTATAAAAAGGATACGGTTAAACCTAAAGACGTTATTGTTTTTATACATGGCGGCTCCTGGAGCAGTGGTAAAAAAGAAACTTATTGGTGGCTGGGCAGAAACTTTGCCCGTAAAGGGGTGGTTTTGGTGTCCATTAATTATGGTCTGGCCCCTCAAAACCAATATAGACAAATGGGGGACGACTGTGTAGCTGCGGTAAAGTGGGTAAAAAACCATATTGCAGCTTATGGAGGCAACCCAGAAAGAATATTCCTGATGGGGCACTCTGCAGGAGGACATCTTTCAGAGCTGATCAATACAGATCCGCGATATTTCAAGAAAGCAGGAATTGCTAACCCAATTAAAGGAGTAATCCTTGATGACCCTTTTGGGCTGGATATGAAAGAATACATGAGTACTTCTGAAAAAGACCATTTCTATGATGACTTTCTGCAGACTTTTAGTTCAGACCCTGTAAACTGGGAAGATGGTTCTCCTTTACATTATGTGCAAAACAGTAAGAACCCACATCTGATTTTTTATGGGGAGAAAACATATCCCGCAATAAAAATTCAGTCTGAAAGACTAAATAAAATCCTCGAAAAGGAGCAGGTGCCCACAACACTGTATGTGATTAAAGGGAAAAAACATGTAGGCATGATTGCGCAAATGATCTTTGGAGGAAACCAGTTATATGGCGAAATCCTGGATTTTCTGAAACGTACTTAACCATTTGTTTCTTCAACCAAATCGGTATGTCCAATTTTTGAGAGGTCGATAATGATCTGTCCGGTTTCATGTCTGGAAAATACATTAGCGAATTTAGCATTGTGCACAATGTCTTCATCTCTATAGGATGTCCGGGTATGTACAGTTTGTGAGAAGGTATCATCAAAAGCCTTTAACATCACCAGAATCTCCAATTCTGCTTCTGCCAGATCTTCAGGAGTTTTATTGTACAGCGGGCTGTGTTCATCAATTGGATGTACCACTGTCCAGCTTAAGGTGAGCAGGCTGATCTTTGACCTTTCCAGTTCCATTGGATAGAACCTTCTGATCACTTTGCCATTAACCATTTCATTGTAGGTCATGATCATCTGGATCTCAATTTCTATCAGTTGATTGTTCCGGTGATTGGCCAGCCTGAACATGAGTCCTTTGATATCCTTATACGGAGCAATAACCATATTTTTACTATAAATAATATTGGCTGTTGGCCTGGAAAAACGACCATACAATAAACCGGTAGCTAAAGCAAAGGCCAGTAAACCCAGCATAGATTCGAAGGCAGCTAAACAACTGGTTAAAAAACCATTGGGGCTGATGTGCCCGTAGCCTACGGTAGAAATAGTTTGGGCAGAAAAGAAAAAGGCATCAGAAAAACGATCCTGAAGAAGCAGGCCTTCCGCTCCGCGAAGATGTTCTGTTCCTATCCATACATACAAAGAGGCGAATAAGGTGTTGACGGCCAGGTAAGCCAGTAAAATGATGAAGAGAAATTGTTTCCATGACATGGAGATCAGCCAGGTATAGGTATCTGAAGTCCTGAACAATGGCAGCCCTATGCGTTTCACATTAGATGTTCCATCAGGGTTCATCAATCTTTCATTGCCGATCAGAGGCATGTTGCCAAATCCTAAATCATCATCTACCTGAGATTTCCGCTTAAATAATGTCATAAACTCCCGAAATTTTAATAAATGTTTTGCAAATATTAAAAATCAATCCCATATTTGCTAGACGATGATACTAACAAACGGACTTAACAATTGGTGGTGGCACAATGCAATAGCATAGTGTGACCCAATTTTGTACGTTTTATTTTATATAAAAATATTTTGAGGGTTGCTTTTTAAGCAGCCCTTTTTGTTTTAACGCCCATGAAGAAAATACTGAACCACTTATTTGAAAATAAATCCTTTAGCAGGGAAGAAGCCCAGCGGATTTTAATCGCCATAGCTTCCGGAGAGTTTAATAATTCGCAGATCGCTGCGTTTATTACTGCTTTTGGTATGCGCAATATTACTGTTGCAGAGTTACAGGGATTCAGAGACGCCATGCTCGACCTTTGTGTAAAGGTAGATCTGTCAGATTATGAACTGGTAGATCTTTGCGGTACCGGCGGTGACGGAAAGGACACCTTTAATATTTCTACGCTGGCATCATTTGTTGTTGCAGGTGCAGGGTATAAGGTGGCCAAACATGGTAATTATGGGGTTTCTTCAGGCTGCGGTTCATCCAATGTGATGGAGCACCTGGGCTATCAATTTACGGCCGACCAGGATGAACTGAAGCGTAGCCTGGACAGGGCTGGCATTTGTTTTATCCATGCGCCCTTGTTTAATCCTGCAATGAAGATTGTTGCACCTATACGCCGGGATCTGGGGGTTAAAACGTTTTTTAATATGCTTGGCCCCATGGCTAATCCGGCACAGCCTAAAAATCAGATTGTTGGGGTCTTTAGCCTGGAACTGGCAAGATTATATGCTTACTTATATCAAGAAACGGATAAGAATTATACGATTCTGCATGCTGTTGACGGATTTGATGAAGTATCTCTTACCTGCGATATCAAGACTTTCAGCAAGAATGGAGAGGCGCTAATCAAGGTGTCAGATCTCGGGTTTGAAGAGATTGACGAGCATGAAATTGTGGGTGGCGATACCGTAAGTTCATCGGCTGATATATTTCTGCATGTATTACAGGGAACTGGTACAGACCCACAAAATAATGTGGTTTTATGTAATGCTGCCCTGGCTATACAAACTATTAAACCTGAGCAATCTTTTGCTGATTGTTTTTATGAGGCCGAAACTTCTTTAGTCACAGGACTGGCTTTAAAGAGCTTCCAAAATTTAATCGGCTAATGGTAAAGTTAAAGATCTGCGGAATGAAGGTTCCCACAAATATTGCAGAAGCTGTTGCCCTGCAGCCAGATTACCTGGGCTTTATTTTTCACCCGGCATCGAAAAGATTTGTGGCCGATCTGGATGCGGAACTGGTAACTGAAATCCCTGCAACGATTAAAACTACAGGTGTGTTTGTGAATGCAGAACTGGATACAGTGAAAAATGCAATTAAAAAGTATCAGCTTAAAGCCGTTCAGCTACATGGAAATGAAAGCCCCGACTATTGCAGGGCATTAAAAGGCATGGCCGAGGTGATCAAGGCTTTTGGAATAGATGATACTTTCGATTTTAGTTTGCTGGAGGATTATGCTGATGCTGTGGATTATTTTCTGTTTGATACACAAACACCAGAACATGGTGGCTCCGGGAAAACTTTTAACTGGCAACTCCTGGACAATTATATTTTGCAAAAGCCCTATTTCCTGAGTGGGGGAATAGGTTTGGATCATATTGCTGACCTATTACTGATTGACGATGAACGTTTTTATGCTGTAGATGTAAACAGCCGTTTTGAAATCCTGCCAGGCCTGAAAGATATCGCTCAGTTAACACAATTTAAAAAATCGTTATCCTGCTAATCATACGGCAGTTTTAAAAATAAGACTATGAGTTATTTTGTAAATGAAAAAGGTTATTATGGAGATTTTGGGGGTGCCTACATTCCTGAAATGCTCTATCCAAATGTTGAAGAGCTGAGACAAAATTACCTTCAGATCATCGGTGATGCTGATTTTCAACAAGAGTTTCACTATTTGCTGAAAAATTATGTTGGCCGGCCTTCACCGCTTTACCTGGCTAAACGTTTATCTGAAAGATATAATGCCAATATCTTTTTGAAAAGGGAAGACCTTAACCATACCGGTGCACATAAGATCAATAACACGATCGGTCAGATCTTACTGGCAGAACGTTTAGGAAAGAAAAGGATTATTGCAGAAACTGGTGCAGGGCAGCATGGCGTAGCTACAGCTACAGTTTGTGCACTTCGCGGTTTGGAATGTGTGATCTATATGGGCGAGATAGATATTGAACGCCAGGCACCTAATGTAGCCAGAATGAAAATGCTGGGCGCTACAGTGGTTTCCGCGGTTTCGGGAAGTAAAACTTTAAAGGATGCAACCAATGAGGCCATGCGCGACTGGATCAATAATCCTGTGGATACGCATTATATTATAGGTTCCGTTGTAGGACCTCATCCTTATCCTGATATGGTGTCTATTTTTCAGTCGGTGATTTCTGAAGAAACAAAAAGACAATTAATGGAGCAAACAGGCAACGATCAGCCCGATTATGTACTGGCCTGTGTAGGTGGTGGAAGTAATGCCATGGGCATGTTCTATCATTTTCTGGATGATGAAAAGGTGAAATTGGTTGCCGTAGAGGCAGCTGGTAAAGGCGTAAGCAGCGGACATTCTGCAGCAACAACTTTCCTTGGTAAAGAAGGGGTTTTACATGGTAGCAGGAGTATTTTAATGCAAACGGCAGACGGACAGGTGATAGAACCTTATTCGGTTTCTGCAGGTTTGGATTATCCTGGAATTGGCCCTCAGCATGCCCATTTGTTTAAAGTTGGAAGAGCGGAATATGTTTCTATTACCGATGAAGAATCGCTGGAAGCAGGTTTATTGTGTACCCGACTGGAGGGGATTATCCCAGCTATTGAAAGTGCACATGCCATCGCACATCTTGAAAAAATGAAGTTTACAGGCGGGGAAAATGTAGTGGTTTGTCTTTCCGGTAGAGGTGATAAGGATTTAGATACCTACAGTAAATATTTTGGATTTTAACAGCAGCAATTAGCTTATAAAAAAGAGGAAATGAACAGGATTACCCAATTATTTAAAGAGAAAAAAAACAATATACTTTCCATCTATTATACAGCAGGATATCCTGGTCTGGGCGATACTGTAGCTATTGCTGAAGCATTGCAAAAAGCAGGAGCAGATATGCTGGAAATAGGCTTTCCCTATTCAGATCCTGTTGCAGACGGGCCTGTGATACAGGCCACCAGCAAACAGGCACTGGACAATGGTATGGATCTTAACCTGCTGTTTGAACAACTGAAGGAACTGCGTAAAAATGTAACGATCCCTGTTTTATTGATGGGTTATGTGAATCCCGTACTGCAATATGGTGTAGAGAATTTCTGTAAGGCGTGTGCTGCGGTTGGAATTGATGGCTGTATCGTCCCTGATCTGCCCATGGTAGAGTATGAGGAATTTTATAAAGATGCTTTCCTTGAAAATGGATTGAGCAATATCTTTTTGGTTACGCCGCAAACTTCTGTAGAGCGCATCCACAAGATTGATGGCTTGAGTAATGGATTTATCTATTTGTTATCGGCTTCTGCTACTACAGGAAAGAACCTGGAAGTATCCGATACCACAACTACTTATTTCTCCAGAATTGCGGAGATGAATTTAAATAATCCTACGTTGATAGGATTTGGTATCAATAGTAAGGAAACATTTAATAAAGCTTGTAAATATGCCAATGGCGGAATTATAGGAACTGCTTTTGTAAAGGCACTTCATGCTGGTTATTTGGAGGAAAATATAAGTGAGTTTATGAAGGAGTTTACTTCTTAATATCCTTTGCTGTCAGATAGTCAAGTTATCTCTGGATTGTCAAGTCTTAAAAAAATCGGTATACTGTATTCCGGCTGCATAATGCGGCGCTTCGCTTGCAAGACGCTAGGCCGGAATACAGCACACCGATTTTTTTTAAGATTATCAATGGGATTTTCTAAACGAACGATAAAAGCTAATCCAGAAAATAAAGTTCTCCCCGTATCAGACCAATGATAATGATTATCCAGAAATTAGTTCTACGTGATATAGAAAAGACTGCTGCAATTGATCATGCAAAAGCAATTCTAAGAGATTTGTTATGCCACCCTGCAATGGATGATCTTAATTTTTCAGCGAAGCCTGAATAACCTCAATTAGTTTGATCAACAATAAGACAGATGCGTTTTACAGATAGTTCTCCAGTATCCCTTTTCCTTCACGGATAATTTCAAAGTCTCCATTGGTACAATCTACAACGGTAGAAGCTTCATTGTCACCATAACCACCGTCAATTACCAGGTCTACGAGATCCTCATACTTTTCATGGATCAATTCCGGATCGGTTGAATATTCAATCAGTTCATCATCGTCCTTGATAGAGGTAGACAGAATCGGATTACCCAGCACTTTTACAATTTCTCTGGCTATACTGTTATCAGGCACCCTGATACCTACAGTTTTTTTATTTGAACTTAGTAATTTAGGGACATTGTTGTTTGCATTAAATATAAAGGTGAAAGGACCCGGCAGCGCCTTTTTCAACAAACGGAAAACAGTAGTGTCTATAGGTTTAACGAAGTCTGATATATGTCTCAGATCTGAACATATGAAAGAGAAATTTGCCTTTTCAGGTTTTATACCCCTGATTTTGCAGATCCTTTCGATGGCTTTCTGATTGGTGATATCACAGCCTAGTCCGTATACTGTATCAGTGGGATAAATGATAATTCCTCCTTTTTTAAGCACATCAACCGCTTGTTCGATGGCTTTGGGATTTGGATTTTCAGGATATATTTTGATAAGCATATGTAAATTTACTAAAATCTTTTTTCATAAGATTATATTTGTTATTTATCGGCTATGAAGCTTGCATAAGACATTTAATAATTTTTTTTGTAAAATGTATCTTATACAGGTTTCATCAATCGATAAATGTCGTACTATTGATGTTTATTTAGTAATTAATACCAATATGAGAAAAGCATTTATTGCTATTGCCGCGTTCCTTGTCTCGGCAACTTTGATGATTAGTCTGGCCTGGCATCCTTTTTTCTGGGCTTTTATTTTTATAGGGCCAATTGTATTACTCGGCATATATGATCTTTATCAGCCTAAACACAGTATTGTAAGAAATTACCCTGTAATAGGACGTTTACGTTATCTGGCAGAGGATCTTCGCCCCAAAGTTTACCAATACTTTGTAGAAAGTGATACCAATGGTAAACCATTTAGCCGGTTAAACCGCTCCCTGATTTATCAGCGTGCAAAAAAAGAAAATGATACCATTCCATTTGGTACACAGCTGGATGTATACGAAAATGGCTATGAGTGGCTGAGCCATAGTATTGCGGCAATTAGTCACCATGAGCTGGATGAAGACCCAAGAGTGCTTGTGGGAGGTCCGGAGTGCGCACAGCCTTATTCTGCAAGTATATTCAATATCTCGGCGATGAGTTTCGGTTCATTGAGTCAGAATGCAATCCTGGCTTTAAATGGCGGTGCTTTCATTGGCAACTTTGCACACAATACCGGTGAAGGTGGTATTAGTGATTACCATGCTGCGCCCAAAGGTGATTTGATCTGGCAGATAGGCACCGGATATTTTGGTTGTCGTAATCCTGTGGATGGTACCTTTGATCCTGAGGCGTTTTCCATCAGGGCAAAAGGTGAACAGATTAAAATGATTGAGATTAAACTTTCGCAGGGAGCGAAACCCGGACACGGAGGGATTCTTCCGGCCAAGAAAGTTACTCCTGAAATTGCAAGGATAAGATTGGTTAAGGAAGGTTTTGATGTGATCTCTCCGCCAGCACACTCTGCATTTTCAACGCCTTTGGAACTGGTTGCATTTGCAAAAAAATTAAGGGAGTTATCTGGCGGTAAGCCGGTAGGGTTTAAATTATGTATAGGCCGTAAAAGCGAATTTTTTGCTATTTGCAAAGCGATGGTGGAAACCGGGACTTATGTAGATTTTATTACTGTAGATGGGGGAGAAGGAGGTACTGGTGCTTCTCCACAGGAGTTTTCCAATGCGGTAGGAATGCCTTTAAGAGAGGGCTTAGCTTTTGTTTATGATGTGCTGACAGGGTTTGATCTTAAAAAACATATTAAAATCATTTCCTCGGGAAAGGTTTCTTCAGGTTTTGACCTGGTGAAGAATATCGCCCTGGGAGCAGATTTGTGTAATTCTGCAAGGGGAATGATGTTTGCACTGGGATGTATCCAGGCCCTGGAATGTAACAGTAATACTTGTCCTACAGGTGTAGCTACGCAAGATCCAAGTTTGATGAAAGGGCTGGTTGTGGATGATAAAAAGGTTAGGGTGTTCAATTATCACCGTTTGACGGTAGCCAGTGCTGTGGAGCTGTTAGGGGCAGCTGGTTTGAGGCATACCTATCAATTGACAAGGGCATATATCAACAGGAGAATATCAACAAATACTGTTCAGTCTTATATGGAGACTTTTCCTTATATTCCTGAGGGCAGCTTGTTAGCTACACCTTATCCATTACGGTTTGAACTGGGAATGGCGTTGAGTACTGCTGCTAGTTTTGCACCTACGGATTACAGGGTTACTTCTATAGATTATGCACATGCAAATTCATTCTCTGATAATTTGCACCAGTCGAATTAGATAATTTTCCAGACTTGTTTTATCAAAGGATCATCTGGCTCCGCTGAAAAAAGGATCATTTGATATTCCGGCTGCATAATGCTGCGCTACGCTTGCAAGACGCTAGGCCGGAATATCACATGATCCTTTTTTTGAGGGGTATCCATCACTGCAGGGTGGCTTGACAGATTTCTTAGAACTGCTTTTGTATGATCTATTGCAGCAGTCTTTCTATATCTCTCCTATATCGCGGGAGACTATTTACTGGATTAGCTTTATCATTGGTCTGACACCGGGAAAACTTTATTTTCTGGATTAGCTTTTATCGTTTGTTTAGAAAATCCCATAGAATGATCTCAAAAAAAATCGGTATGCTGTATTCCGGCCTAGCGTCTTGCAAGCGAAGCGCCGCATTATGCAGCCGGAATACAGTATACCGATTTTTTAAATACAGGATGATCTTAGACCTCCTGGTTAAATATTAAAACTCCGCGTTCTTAGGGAAACGTGGGAAAGCAATTACATCCCTGATGTTGGTCATGCCTGTTACGAAAAGTACCAATCTTTCAAAGCCCAAACCAAAGCCGGCGTGAGGGGCAGAACCGAACTTACGGGTATCTAAATACCACCATAATTCTTCCTGTGGAATGTTCAGTTCTTCCATGCGCTGGGTTAATCTGTCCAGACGTTCTTCTCTTTGAGATCCACCGATCATTTCTCCGATGCCAGGGAATAGGATATCCATAGCCGCAACTGTCTTTCTTCCTTCAGCATCAGGTTCATTCTGGCGCATATAGAAAGATTTAATATCAGCCGGGTAATCGGTAAGGATTACAGGTTTTTTAAAATGTTTTTCTACCAGGAAACGTTCATGCTCAGATTGCAGGTCGGCACCCCATTCATTGATCAGGTACTTGAACTGTTTTTTCTGATTAGGTTTTGAAGAACGTAAAATAGCAATTGCCTCAGTATAAGTAAGACGTTCGAAATCATTATTGAGGCAGAAATTAAGTTTATCTATTAACGACAATTCACTGCGTTCCTGCTGTGGTTTAGTTTTTTCGTCCTCTAACAAGCGGGCGTTTAAAAACTCAATCTCTTCTTTACAGTTTTCTACTGCATAAGTGATGATATATTTCATCATGTCCTCTGCCAGCTGCATGTTATCTTCCAGATCGGCAAAAGCAATCTCTGGTTCAATCATCCAGAATTCGGCAAGGTGACGCGTTGTATTTGAATTTTCCGCCCTGAAAGTAGGCCCGAAGGTATAGATCTGACCGAAAGCCATGGCTGCTAATTCACCTTCCAGCTGACCAGAAACAGTGAGGTTTGTAGCACGTCCAAAGAAGTCTTCTGCATAATCTACATGGCCATCTTCAGTTCGTGGGATCTGATCATAGTCGAGTGTAGTTACTTTAAAAGTTTCCCCGGCACCTTCTGCATCAGAAGCCGTGATGATAGGGGTGTGCATATAAACAAAACCTCTTTCATTGTAAAACTGATGTATAGCAAATGCCAGAGCGTGACGTACTTTAAATACAGCATTAAATGTATTGGTACGGAAACGCAGGTGGGCGATCTCCCTTAGAAATTCAAGACTATGTTTTTTTGGCTGCAATGGGAATTTATCCGGGTCGCTGTCTCCCAGTATTTCTATAGCTGAAGCTTTTACCTCCACACGCTGTCCTTTACCTAAAGATTCTATCAATGTACCAGTGATAGCAACAGAAGCGCCGGTAGTAATTCTTTTTAGCAATTCTTCAGGGGTATTGTTAAAATCAACAACGATTTGAATATTACCCATGCAGGAACCATCATTGATGGCGATGAACTGGTTATTACGGAAGGTTCTTACCCAACCCATT
Organism: Pedobacter sp. L105; assembly: GCF_009765875.1. Taxonomy (GTDB): domain Bacteria; phylum Bacteroidota; class Bacteroidia; order Sphingobacteriales; family Sphingobacteriaceae; genus Pedobacter. The sequence continues at coordinate 153,904 of NZ_LMUP01000016.1, read as the reverse complement.
ACTATCACTTCTCTGTTATATTCTGTAGTTGCTAACAGGCTTTTTATTTTTTCTCTTTTAATCATGATCTTTTTGTGGAGCGCTCAAAAATAAGGAATTCCATCAAGAAATAACAGGATGAGTAAGGAGAAGTTTAAAGATTGGGTATCAGGAAGTGATATGAAGATAATGTTAAATTATTGTTACTGATTTGTTTTAAAAAATGAAAATGATTGTTATTTCTTAGTTAAAAATGAACAATAGGGCCATTTTTAGATTTTAAATTAATTTTTATGCCTTATTTTTATGTTGAATTATGCTTTTTGTCTTTATTTTAATATTTATGAGTGCATTTAGAGTATTATTTAACGTTTTTTTATTTAAAAATGAGTGTTTACAAGTTTATTAATGAAAAAAATAAAATAAAACTTGTATTTGTAATAAATATCCGTATGTTTGTATTGCTCGTTTAATTTATATTTGGTTTAAAGATCCTCCGACGTAAAAATTGGAGGATTTTTTTGTTTAAAATTTGTTGCTGAAAAAGAGGGCATAAAAAAATGCCAACTGAATTAACAATTGGCATTATATGATCCGAAGATCTTATTTTTTTGACTGCTTAAGCTAAAACTTGGGTAACCAGGGCAGCAGCGTCTTTCAATGCAATTGCAGAGAATACTTTTAAGCCTGATTCATCGATTAGTTTTTTCGCTTCTTCAGCATTGGTACCTTGTAAACGACAGATAATTGGAACAGGGATATCACCTATTTCTTTATAAGCATCAATCACACCTTGTGCAACACGGTCGCAACGTACAATACCACCAAATATATTGATCAGGATAGCTTTAACATTTGGATCTTTTAAGATGATGTTAAAACCAGCTTTCACAGTTTGTGCATTTGCAGTTCCACCTACGTCAAGGAAATTTGCAGGCTCGCCACCAGCAATTTTGATGATGTCCATGGTAGCCATAGCTAAACCAGCACCGTTAACCATACAGCCAACGTTTCCATCTAATTTTACATAGTTTAAGTTTGACTCACTTGCTTCAACATCAGTAGGATCTTCTTCCAGTTTATCACGCATAGCTGCATAAGCAGGGTGACGGAATAAAGCATTTTCATCTAAATCTACTTTGGCATCTACAGCAATGATCTTGTCATCTGAAGTTTTTAAAACCGGATTGATTTCAAACATCGCAGAATCAGTACTGTCGTAAGCTTTATACAGTGCAGTAACAAATTTCACCATTTCTTTAAAAGCAGCACCGCTTAAACCCAGGTTAAAAGCAATTTTACGTGCCTGGAAAGCCTGAAGGCCAACTTTAGGATCAACTTCTTCCTTGAAGATCAAGTGAGGAGTATGTTCAGAAACTTCTTCGATATCCATACCACCTTCAGTAGAATACATGATGATGTTTCTGCCTGTAGCGCGGTTTAATAAAACGCTGACATAAAATTCTTTTGTTTCAGAAGCTCCTGGATAGTAAACATCCTGTGCAACCAAGATCTTATTTACTTTTTTACCTTCTGGTCCGGTTTGAGGAGTAACCAACTGCATACCTAAAATATCAGTAGCTCTTTGTTTAACCTCTTCCAGGTTTTTGGCTAATTTAACACCACCACCTTTACCTCTGCCACCAGCATGGATTTGTGCTTTAATCACTACCCAGTCTGAGTTATAATCTGCCGTTACTTTTTTAGCAGCTTCTACAGCCTGCTCAACAGTTTCGGCAACTATGCCTTCTTGTACGGCAACACCAAAACTTTTAAGTATTTCTTTACCTTGATATTCGTGTATATTCATTAGCTGAAAAATTTGAGTCAAATCTACAATTATAGATCGGTTTTAAAAACTTATTTCCCCTTTTATACTTTGGCAAAAGGCGTAAAATTTACGTTAACTAGATTTAATCTCAACTTTTTGTAAGTTTGCTGTATGCTAAAAGCCACAGGTATCAGGAAAGCTTACGGAAATCTGCCCATCCTTAAAGGAGTAGATTTTGAGGTCAATAAAGGAGAGGTCGTGAGTATTATAGGCGCTTCCGGAGCGGGTAAAAGTACGCTTTTGCATATTTTGGGTACGCTGGATAAACCGGATGAAGGTAGTGTAGAATTAAATGGCACTAAGGTAAGTAAGCTATCCGGTGAATTGCTGAGTATCTTCAGAAACCAGAATATTGGCTTTGTGTTTCAGTTTCATCACCTGCTGCCGGAGTTCTCTGCGATGGAAAACATTTGTATTCCCGCTTTTATTGCGAAAAAAAGTAAAAAAGAGGCGGAAATCAGGGCAATGGAACTGCTGGACCTTTTGGGTTTAAAAGATCGGTCTACACATAAGCCTAACCAGCTTTCTGGTGGAGAACAGCAGCGCATAGCGGTAGCCCGTGCTTTAATTAATGATCCAGCTATTATATTGGCAGATGAGCCTTCAGGAAACCTGGATTCTGCCAATGCGAAATCGCTGCACCAGTTTTTTATCACCCTGCGTGATAACTTTAAACAGACCTTTGTTATCGTTACCCACAATGAAGACCTTGCGGAGATTAGCGATAGGGTAGTTACTATGAAAGATGGTTTAATTGTATAGAATTTGAAAACACTAATTACCGGGGGCAAATCTGCCCAGGCACTCAAATTATTAAAGGCTTTTACAGGGGACCAGGTTATCCTTAGCGATTATGGGGAGACGCCAGCTTTTTCTTCTTCACAATATCAGTTTATCAGTCTGGGAGAGAAAAATGAAGATACTATAGCCCATACTTTGCTGAATGCCTGCCTGGATCAGGAAGCAGACCGCTTATTGCCGCTACACCGTTTTGAACTGGAAGCAGTGGTAAAGTCGCTGGTATTATTTGAAGAGTTTAATGTCCACGTACTGCTGCCGGATATCCTTAGTTTTCCTCTTTATGAGCAGTCAGGGCCATTAACAACATCAGATTGGGCGTTATATGATAAGGGCGAATTGCAATTTGGAACAGTATCTGATCCTTCGTTGCGTACTGCCGGTAAAGAAAAAGAGCTCAATGGCGTATTTTATATGCAGGAAACTGCAAATGGGTTTAATCCTGTATTATTTTCTATTTCCTGATGAAGTATCAGCAATATACCGATAATAGCAAGGCTTTTATATTTGAGCTGGACGATGTGATCTATCCGGAAAAAGATTATCTGCTACAGGTGTATTACCTGTTTGCGCAATTTATAGAATATACAGAACAGATCGATGGGCCGGAGATTGTAAGCTTTATGGGGGAAATATATGCTAAAGAAGGTACTGAAGGTATATATGAACGTACTGCAGCACAATTCGGCCTTGGCGAAAAATACAGGGTTAATTTTGATTTGCTTCACCGGAATGCAAAGTTACCCCTAAAGTTATTGCTGTTTGCTCCGGTGCTCTCACTGATGCAGGAGGTAAAAGCAGCAGGAAAGCCTCTTTTTTTATTGGCGGACGGTGATCCTGCGATACAGTTAAATAAAATCAGGCAAATTGAATGGAATGGGCTGGAATTATACCTGAAGGTTTATTTCCTGGCAGAAACTGCTACCAGGTCTGTGGCGGAAACCATAGAATTAATTGGTATTCAATATGATTTGAGGGAGGAAGAACTCTTGCTGGTTGGCTTGAATAAACCTATTGTTAATCCGGAATACGCCACTGATGTTAATTTTCGATTAAAAAGGTTAAATTCTTTGACAATAAACGAACTATTCGTATCTTAACTCCATAATTGTCAGCGTTCTCTCCCTAAAACTATGAAGAAAAATTTACTCTACAATCGCTTTGTAATTGGCTCTGCTTTGGTCATTATTATAGGTATTAGTTCCTGTAAAAAAAATAAAGAAGAGACTGCTAACACTTCAACTACTTCACCAACAAGTGGAACACCTAAGCAATTAACCTTAGATTCTTTGTTTCTGTATGCGAAACAAATCTATCTATGGAATGATGCTATTCCTGATTATGCGACGTTCAATCCCAGAAAATATTCCTCTAAATCTCTTGATCTGGATAATTATAATGATGAATTGTATGCAATCAGTCAGTTGAAAATTAATCCTTTAACTAATCAGCCTTATGAATATTATGGAGATGGCTTTCCAAAATACTCATTTATAGATGATTTAACACAAGCTAATCCTAGTGCATCTGCTAATCTCAAATCTGCTGATGTAGATACCGAAGGTAATGGTAATGATGTTGGTATCAGACCGATTTATTATCTCGAGGGCAGCACATCCGGTGCCTACATCTTATTTATTACTGCTGTTTATCCTGGCTCTCCGGCCGCAGCAGCAGGCGTGCAAAGGGGCTGGGTAATTACCAGTGTAAATGGTACTGCGGTAGTGGGAAAAGATTATGATACAGAACACGCAGCAATTGATGCTGCTATAGCAGGAAATTCTGTGACGATTTCTGGTTATAATTATGTAGATAATGTTCCGTTTACTAAAACACTTGCCAAAGCTTCTTACAAAAGCAGTCCGGTTTATGCATCCAGTGTGATCACCAGATCTGGTACTAAGATCGGTTATCTGGCATTTGCCCGTTTTTCTGCATTGACAAACAGTGATGCACCAAGTGATGTAAATCTTGATCCCGTATTTTCTAATTTCAGTGGCCAGGGGATAACAGACCTGGTTGTTGATTTGAGATACAATGGCGGAGGATATATCAATACCGCAGAATACCTGGCTGATTTGATTGCACCTTCCAGTGTTGCTGGTAAAAAAATGTATTCAGAGATTTATAATGCTACGATGCAGGCTGGTAAAGCAACGATATTGGCGAATCAGCCGGCATTAGGTTCTGATGGAAAAGTACAGTATAAAAACGGAAGTAGCGGGGCTATTTACACGCTGGCCGACGAAAGTTATGCAACGACAGATCCAAGCAATAATGCTTCTTTTACTAAAAAAGGAAGTTTAAATACGATTACTAATGTAGTATTTATTGTGAGTGGAAATACAGCTTCTGCAGCTGAACTGCTGATCAATGTATTGAGGCCATATGTAAATGTACAGATAGTTGGTTCTACTACCTATGGTAAGCCTGTAGGATTCTTTCCAATTGTACTGCAAAACAGATATCAGGTATATATGTCACTGTTTCAAACCGAGAATGCAAATGGTTTTGGCGGTTACTATTCAGGATTTGTTCCTGCGGGAACCGGTACCTTTGGTATACCGGGTATAGCAATGGACGATGATCCAACTTATCCTTTTGGTGATGAAAGAGAAGCGGATCTGTCGGCCTCTTTAAACTTACTGGTACCTGGGTCTACAAGCAATCAGGCTACTGTGGGTGTTGTTAATCGTGCTGCAAGACCTAAAGCGCTGACTATAGGAGGTGTAAGGGCTGCTAATCCAAGAAGTGAGTTTACAGGAATGATTGCTAATAAAAGGACGATTAAAAAGTAATAGAATTCAGCAGAACTCTTCAAAGAGTAAAAATTTGAAGGGTAAGTAAATCATAAAAAAGGGCAACTTTCAACTCGAAAATTGCCCTTTTTCTATTGGAAAGATTGGGGTTTTTTACTGACTATCGTAAATCGTGTTCAAATCCTGATACTTCTGGTTACTATCTTTTAGACTGAACTGTATCGGTATCATTATATACTTTCTCTACCTTACGGTCTTTATCAAAATTATCCGTGATTTCCATAATGCCATTTGCAGCATTGACAAAAAATTCCTGGTTGATGTTTTCAAACTTATCACTTGATTTGTGATAATCTTTATGATCTTCAACACCAAAGTAAATGAAAGGAATATTTTTAGCATTAAAAGCCGATTGGTCACTTTGATCTGTCCAGTCGTCAATACCTAGTTTTGGGTTATCATGGCCAAAAAGTATTTTCAGATCCGGGATGCTGGTACCAATATGGTCCTTTAATTGCGGATACTTATAAGTGCCACAAGCGTATAATTCACCTTTATCATTGTGGCTGATCATATCCAGGTTAATATTGAGTTTAATCCTTTTGATATCTACAGGCAGATGGCTGACAAAATATTCTGATCCTTTTCTTCCAAATTCTTCTGCGTCAAAAGCTACAAAGACAAGTGTATAATTCGGTCTGCTCCTGGCGTAATGGGAAGCGATTTTAAGCATTCCAGCAATACCTGAAGCATTATCATCGGCACCGTTATAAATATTCCCGTTGATTACTCCAAGGTGGTCATAGTGTGCCGATATCACAATGATTTTTGAACTGTAGCCCGGAACAAAACCTACCATATTTTTACCTGTGATCTTTGGGTCATCAATACCAGCAAAGGTAAATGCCTGCTGATAAGAGTTCAACATCGGAAAAGTCTTCAAGCCTATTTCTTTGAAACGTTTTCCTATATATTCCCTGGCCATCTCACCGCCTTTGGTCCCTGTTTTTCTGCCTTCAAACGCATCAGAAGATAGTATTTTAGTATCTTTTAATAATTGATCTGAATTTGGGGGGAGGTTTTTGGATGTCTTTACCGTATTGCAGCCCAGCAAAATTGCCAGGGGTAGGAGTAGATATAATTTCATAGCAATTGGTTAGTTTTAAACAGATGATTAATTTTATATGGCTTTGGCTAGTTCGATAATCCTAATATATTGCAAATTAATGACATTTCAATGGGCTATTAAAAAATATTCAAACAGCACAGTATTTAGTTTTGTTTTTATGATTTTTAAATGAAAGGATTTTAGTTAGTTGTGCATCATTAATAATACGTAAGCCGCACAACACCAGCAAGTTTTTTAGCGAGACGGATAACCTGTCTGGTATATCCATATTCATTATCATACCAGGTATAGATGATTACCGATTTATTATCTTTTGCCATAATTGTGGCAGGACCATCGATAATTGTAGCGTGGCTATTGCCAATTAAGTCAGAACTAACCAGTTCTTTTGATATGGAAAACTCAATCTGCTCTGAAAGATCTCCAAAAAGCGAAGCTTGTTTTAAAACTTCAATTACTTCGTCTCTTGTACTTGTCTTTTCCAGTGATAAATTGAGGATGGCGAGGGATACATTGGGGGTAGGCACACGTACCGCATTTCCGGTTAGTTTGCCTTCCAGATGCGGGATCACTCTGGAAACAGCTTTATCTGCCCCTGTTTCTGTAATCACCAGGTTCAGTGCTGCGGATCGTCCGCGGCGGTACTTTTTATGGTAATTATCAAGGAGGTTCTGATCGTTGGTATAAGAATGGATGGATTCAATATGTCCTTTTTCAATCCCGAAAGCATCATCTATCAGTTTTAAAACTGGGATGATTGCATTGGTGGTACAGGAAGCATTGGAAAGGATATCAGCCTTGTTGAAATCAATATCCTGGTCGTTAATACCTGTCACTATATTTGGGATATCTCCTTTGCCCGGAGCGGTGAGTAATACTTTGCTGATCTCTTTGTTCGTTAGATGCCTGCTCAGGCCTTCACGGTCGCGGAATATACCGGTATTATCTATTAACAGGGCATTCGTTATATCATAGGCACTATAATCGACTTCTTCCGGATGTTCTGCCTGGATAAAATAGATCATTTGTCCATTAATGATCAGAGCTTTGTTATTGAAGTCTTCAGTAATGATTCCGTTAAAAGGACCATGAACTGAATCTGTACGCAGTAACTCGGCGCGTTTGGTTAATTCTTCATCACTATAGGATCTGGTGACAACAGCGCGCAGGCGAAGCTGTTCCCCTTTTCCTGTTTGAAGGATCAGTTCCCTCGCTGCCAGCCGGCCAATTCTTCCAAAGCCAAATAACACTACATCTTTTGGCTGGAGGTTCATTTTGTCTTTTCCGATATGACGGCCCAGTTTACTGATCACGAAATCACGCATATCATCAAAATGATTATCCTGGTCAAGCCATTCTGAGGAAAGTCTTCCCATGTCTATGCGGGAGGGGGCAAGGTTGCATTTCGAAATGATAGCGGCAAGCTCCAGGGTTTCATAGATGCTGATCGGTTTACCGCTGATCTCTCTGGCATATTGATGGTGGGCCAGAATTTCGCTACTGCCTGTGTCAAACAGAGGTTTGCGGAACAGCACCAGCTCTATGGATCTGTCGAACCATAGCTGTCCTGCAATTTGAAGTAATTCGACGGCTTTTTTCTCTTTATCAATCCAGCTCTGAAATTCAGATTGGTAGTTATGGAGCATAATCGGGATGTATTTGGTTAGAATGGTACAAAACTAAAAAAGATTGGGGAAACCCAATCTTTTTTACCCGATTTATCTATTGGCTAAGTTTAGCCTAAATAAGATTTTAATATTTTGCTGCGGGAAGTATGGCGCAGGCGCTGTAATGCTTTATCTTTAATCTGACGAACGCGTTCACGTGTTAAGTTGAATTTCTCGCCAATCTCTTCCAGAGAAAGAGGGTGGTTTGTACTTAAGCCAAAGAAAAGCACAATGATTTCTCTTTCACGCTCTGTTAAAGTAGACAGGGAACGTTTGATCTCTTCAGAAAGGGACTCATTGATTAAGCTGCTGTCAGTATTTGGTTCGTGATTTTCAAGAACATCTAACAACGTATTTTCTTCACCCTGTACAAAAGGGGCATCCATAGATACGTGCCTTCCTGAATTACTAAGGGTGTCAGAGATTTTATCAACAGTAGTTTCAAGAATATCAGCTAATTCTTCAGGAGAAGGTTCGCGTTCAAATTCCTGCTCCAGTTTGGAGAATGCTTTACTGATCTTGCTTAGTGAACCTACCTGGTTTAAAGGCAGACGTACAATACGGCTTTGTTCAGCAATAGCCTGTAAAATTGACTGACGGATCCACCATACAGCATAAGAAATGAATTTAAAACCTTTGGTTTCATCAAAACGTTTAGCTGCTTTAATCAGTCCAAGGTTACCTTCATTAATTAAATCACCTAAAGTTAATCCTTGATTTTGATACTGTTTGGCAACAGAAACCACAAAACGTAAGTTAGTCTTGGTTAAGCGTTCTAAAGCTGCCTGATCACCTTCACGTATCTTTCTTGCAAGTATTACTTCTTCTTCTGCGGTGATTAAATCTACTTTACCAATCTCATGAAGATATTTGTCTAGAGATTGACTCTCGCGATTGGTTATGGATTGGGTGATTTTGAGTTGTCTCATTTATGTGCTTTGGTACTCGTTATGTGTTAGAGGGTGCAAAAGTAAGGATTAAAAGGCAATTTTAAAACATAAATTCCTGAAAATGTTACACTTTACACTCTTTATTTATAGAATAATTATGTAGCAAAAATTATTCCAAAATACTTTTGTCAGTTTAATTGTCACATATTGACAAAGAACTATTTATTGTTGATTTACGGTAATAAATAGTTGTATACTAATAAATTAGTAGCTACGTTTGTATATTAATATTGTTTAAGTATGACATATTTATAGGGTTAAGAGGTTAAACCATTTAAATTATATTTATTGTTTAACAAATGATATCATTTTCAGTTTGCCTAAAATATAATTATATTTTATCGGGCTTGTCTGCAAGGGATATACACTATAAACCTGTCATTTTTTGAATTTCAAATTAGCTGTTTATGCCAATTGTTATTAATTTAGATGTAATGCTGGCCAGGCGTAAAATGTCCCTTACGGAACTGAGCAAAAAAGTAGATTTGACATTATCTAACCTTTCTGTGTTAAAAACAGGAAAAGCCAAGGCTATTCGTCTTGAAACCCTTGAGGCTATTTGTAAGGTACTGGATTGTCAGCCAGGGGATTTGCTGGAATACACCAGTTAAAGATCAGCCAGGCTGAAGGTGTCTTTCAATTTAATACCCTTTTCTGTCTGCTGTACCGTACAGCATTCGTTAACCGGATCATGTTCCAGGTATAGGATATAATTCTGATCAGCGGCTTCATCCAGAAATTCTTTTTTTTCTTTCAGGGTCTGCAGGGGAAACATGTCATACGACATGACATAGGGTAGCGGGATATGCCCTGTTGATGGCAGCAGGTCGGCTGCATAAATAACCGTTTGATCTTTATAGGTTAATTTAGGCAGCATCATAGCATCCGTATGCCCGAAAGCAAAGTCTATTTTAAAGCCGGGTGAAAACTCAGTGCTGGGCTTAGTTTCAACAAATTTGAGTTGTCCGCTTTCCTGTATAGGGAGGATATTCTCTTTCAGAAAAGAAGCACTTTCCCTTGCGTTAGGATGCACGGCCCATTCCCAGTGTTTTTCATTACTCCAGTAAGTTGCGTTTCTAAATGCAGGTAGTAACTGTTCTCCTTCGCGGACAATAGCTCCCCCGCAATGATCAAAATGTAAATGCGTAAGGAAAACATCCGTAATGTCGTTTTTGCTAAAACCTTTCGCTGCCAGTGATTTCTCCAGTGTATCTTCACCATGAAGGTAATAATGACTAAAGAACTTCTCATTCTGTTTATTTCCAATCCCTGTATCTACCAAAATCAGCCTGTCGCCATCTTCTATCAGCAAGCAGCGCATTGCCCAGGTACACATGTTATTTGCATCCGCAGGATTACTCTTCTGCCAGATGGATTTTGGCACTACACCAAACATGGCACCGCCATCAAGTTTAAATAATCCGGTATCTATCGTATGTAAATTCATGCTGATTAATTTTAGTATGCTGTAAATGGAGATTGAAAACACTGTAAAATTAAAAAACCCGCTGGGTTATCAGCGGGTTTAATCTAATATTTGAAATACTATAAGTGAATTACTTCTCCGTAAGCATCTGCGGCAGCTTCCATGATTGCCTCACTCATGGTAGGGTGCGGGTGAACAGATTTAATGATCTCATGACCTGTAGTTTCTAATTTACGGGCTACAACGATTTCTGCAATCAATTCAGTTACGTTAAAACCAATCATGTGGGCGCCTAATAATTCTCCGTATTTGGCATCAAAGATCAGTTTAACAAAACCATCTTTTGCACCAGCAGCAGCAGCTTTACCTGAAGCAGAGAACGGGAATTTTCCTATTTTCAATTCATAACCTGCTGCTTTAGCTGCCCTTTCGGTAAAACCTACAGAAGCAATTTCAGGAGTGCAATAAGTACATCCCGGAATATTGTTATAATCTAAAGGTTCAGGACTGTGACCAGCAATTTTCTCTACGCAGATAATACCTTCCGCAGAAGCAACGTGAGCCAATGACTGTCCGCCAACGATATCACCGATAGCATAATAACCTTTTACAGAAGTATTGTAAAACTCGTCGACAACAACTTTTCCTTTTTCAGTTTTAATGCCTGTTTCTTCTAAGCCTATATTTTCAAGGTTAGCCACTACACCTACAGCAGAAAGAACGATATCACATTCGATAGTCTGTGTGCCTGAAGCAGTTTTAATCTGAACTTTACAACCGTTACCGCTTGTATCTACAGATTCAACGCTTGAAGAAGTCATTACATCAATGCCAACTTTTTTGAAGCTGCGCAGCAATTGTTTAGAAACATCGTCATCTTCAACAGGAACGATGTTTTCAAGAAATTCTACCAGGGTAACTTTTGTTCCCATAGTAGCATAGAAATAAGCAAATTCAGAACCTATAGCTCCGGAACCAACAATGACCATTGATTTAGGGATCTCTGGTAAAACCATTGCCTGTCTGTAACCGATTATTTTTTTACCGTCTTGTTTGATGTTTGGCAGTTCTTTAGAACGGCCTCCTGTAGCAACGATAATATTTTTTGCTGTTAGTTCCTGTTGGGTACCGTCAGCTCCTTTGATTTCAACTTTGTTACCTGGTTTAACTTTTCCAGTGCCCATGATGACGTCAATTTTGTTTTTTTTCATCAAAAACTGAACGCCTTTACTCATTCCATCAGCTACACCACGGCTGCGTTTGATCACAGCAGCAAAATCTGCTTCTGCCGGTGCAGTTTTTATCCCGTATTCTGATGCATGATTGATATATTCAAATACCTGAGCACTTTTTAATAACGCTTTGGTAGGTATACAGCCCCAGTTAAGGCAGATTCCACCTAATGATTCACGTTCTACAATTGCAGTCTTTAAACCTAATTGTGACGCTCTGATTGCAGCAACGTATCCGCCTGGACCGCTGCCTATGATAATTACATCGTAGTTCATATCTTTTTAAAGGGAAATTAACTTAGTAAAGCCCAAAATTAAAAAAAAATGTTCGTTAAAACTCCTAATAAGAATTTTGTGACGTGCTTTTCTGATTGCTGAATGTCATATTGCAGTTTTTTGAGCCTGATACGCCGGGGCATTTGGAATTAAGAGGTTGTTTGCCTGTTAGTTAAAAAGATGACAGATGACTTTGTGAAATGCAAAAAAGCGGATCTCCTTTTTTTAGAAGACCCGCTTTTCAGTATATAAATTAATTTAGAGGACTATTCGTAATTGAAATTTCCTTTTTCGCTGATGATGGTTACCTGTTTTTTATCGGCTGCTTCTACTCGCCCAATAACCCGGGCATCGATATTAAAGCTTTTAGAAATAGCAATGATATCTTCAGCAATCTCCTGTGGTACGTAGAGCTCCATCCGGTGACCCATATTGAACACTTTGTACATTTCTTTCCACGCTGTTCCTGATTGTTCCTGTATCAGCTCAAACAGTGGCGGAACAGGGAACAGGTTGTCTTTGATCACATGGATATCATCATTAATAAAATGCAGCACTTTAGTTTGTGCACCACCACTGCAATGCACTAATCCGTGGATCTGTTGTCTGTGTTTTTCCAGTACTTTTTTAATGACCGGAGCATAGGTACGGGTAGGGGAAAGTACCAGCTTTCCGGCAGTTACCTCTGTATTTTCATCAATCCTGATTTTATCAGTCAGTTTTTTACCTCCTGAGAATACCAGGTCGTAAGGGACAGCGGGGTCAAAACTTTCCGGATAGCTGTCTGCTACTGATTTATCAAATACATCGTGACGTGCAGAGGTTAATCCGTTAGATCCCATGCCACCGTTATATTCCTTTTCATAGGTAGCCTGCCCGGAAGAAGAAAGCCCTACAATTACATCACCCGGCTGAATGGTGTGGTTACTGATGATCTCTTCCCGTTTGATACGGCAGGTAACTGTAGAATCAACAATGATAGTTCTTACAAGGTCACCTACATCGGCAGTTTCTCCGCCTGTAGAATAAATAGAGATACCCATCTCCCTCAGTTCTGCCAGAATTTCTTCGGTTCCGTTGATGATTGCGGCAATGACTTCACCTGTAATCAGGTTTTTATTTCTTCCTATAGTAGAAGAAAGTAAAATATGATCTGTTGCACCTACGCAGATCAGGTCGTCCAGGTTCATGATGATCGCATCCTGTGCAATCCCTTTCCATACGGAGAGGTCGCCGGTTTCTTTCCAGTAAACGTAAGCTAAAGAAGATTTGGTGCCTGCACCATCAGCATGCATAATATTACAGAAGGCTTCGTCATTTCCCAGAATATCCGGTATGATCTTACAAAAAGCCTGGGGGAAAATACCTTTGTCTATGTTTTTGATGGCTTGGTGCACATCTTCTTTCGAGGCAGAAACGCCACGCTGGTTGTACCTGTTATCACTCATATTGCTGCAAAGATAGGGAAACGCGCGAATGTAGGCGATTTACCATAAAAAAAAATAACCTCTGCTTTTAAGGGCAGAGGTTATATGCTTTATTAAACTGAATTTTATTTTAAAAATAACAATTCTCTGAATTTTGGCAACGGCCAAACGCTATCGTCAACAATCTGCTCTAATTTGTCAGCATGGTAACGGATGTTTTCAAAATGAGATTTAACTTTTTCATCATAAGCGATGGCTTTATCTCTTGAATCAGAAATTACATTGGTTACTTTACGTGCCTCAAGCATGGTATCAATACTTGTTTTCAACTCGCCAAGGTGTTTCGATACTTTAGCGATGATAGCCAATGGTGTATCTAATCCTTCTTTAATACCCAGATCTTTTAATCCTTTTGCATTTTCAATTACCGAATTCTGGTACATGATAGCCGCAGGAATGATCATGGTATTGGCAACTTCGCCCATTACCCTTGCTTCGATCTGTAATTTCAGGAAATAGTTTTCTAACAGGATCTCATGACGGGCATGCAGTTCGCGTTTGCTGAATACATTATTTCTTTCGAATAATTCAACTGATTTATCAGAAATATAAGCGTCTAAAGCTACAGGAGTAGTTTTGATGTTTGCTAAACCGCGTCTTGCAGCTTCATCTTCCCATTCCTGGCTATAACCATTTCCTTCGAAACGGATATCTTTAGATTCTTTGATGTATTTTTTGATGATCGTTAACAAAGCGATATCTTTTTTCTCGCCTTTTTTAATCAGTTTATCTACATCAGTTTTAAATTTGATCAACTGATCAGCCATGATTGCGTTTAATACAGTCATTGGTGCTGAAGAGTTAGCAGAAGAACCTACTGCACGCAATTCAAATTTATTACCAGTAAAGGCGAAAGGTGAAGTACGGTTACGGTCGGTATTGTCTAACAGGATTTGCGGAATTTTAGGGATACCTAACCACAAAGCGTTATCTTCTTTGATTTTTTTGCTGATACGTGAGTGCTCGATTTCATCTAACACTTCGTTCAATTGCTGACCTAAGAAGATCGAGATGATCGCTGGCGGAGCTTCGTTGGCACCTAAACGGTGATCGTTGCTTACTGAAGCGATACTAGCCCTTAACAGATCTGCATTTTCGTGAACCGCTTTAATTGTATTTACAAAGAAAGCAAGGAACATCAGGTTATTTTTAGGGGTTTTACCCGGTGATAACAAGTTTTTACCTGTATTGGTAATTAACGACCAGTTGTTGTGTTTACCTGATCCGTTGATGCCTGCATATGGTTTCTCATGTAATAACACTTTGAAATTATGTCTGCGGGCAACTTTTTCCATCACATCCATTAACAATTGATTGTGGTCAATTGCAAGATTGATTTCTTCATATATAGGAGCACATTCAAATTGAAGTGGTGCAACCTCATTGTGACGGGTTTTTAATGGGATACCTAATTTGAATGATTCATTTTCAAAATCAACCATGAAGGTGAAAACACGCTCAGGAATAGATCCAAAATAATGATCTTCCAGTTGTTGTCCTTTAGCAGAGATGTCACCAAATAAGGTGCGGCCTGTTAAAGATAAATCCGGACGTGCATTATACATCGCTAAATCTACCAGGAAGTATTCCTGTTCGATACCTAATGATGCAGTTACTTTATCAATGCCTTTATCGAAATAATGACAAACGTCTATAGCTGCTTTATCCAAAGCTGCTAAAGCTTTTAATAATGGAGCTTTGTAATCTAAGGCTTCACCTGTGTATGCTACAAATACTGTAGGGATACATAATGTTTTTGCAGCTTTACTTTCCATAATAAATGCAGGAGATGAAGGATCCCAGGCAGTATAACCCCTGGCTTCAAAAGTATTTCTGATTCCACCATTAGGGAAACTTGATGCATCTGGTTCTTGTTGTACCAAAGCGCTTCCTGCAAATTTCTCAATTGCACCGTCTTCACTTGGCTCAAAAAATGAATCATGTTTTTCTGCTGTAGAACCTGTCAATGGCTGGAACCAGTGCGTGTAATGTGTAGCACCTTTAGACATAGCCCAGTGTTTCATCGCTGTTGCGATTTGGTTGGCATCGTCCTGATTGATTAATTCCCCTTGCTCGATAGCAGATATTAGTTTTTCATAAACCTCTTTTGACAAGAAGTCTTTCATTTTCTTTTTATCGAACACATTGGAGCCGAAAAACTCAGAAATCTTAGTCGATGGTGACTTAACTTCTGGTGAAACTCTGCTTTGTGCTTCTTTTAACGCTATTGTTCTTAAGCTTTTCATTAGTTTCTTTAAAATTTGACCAAAAATAGATTTTTTCTGATTAAATATTCAACAAACTTTTGTAAAAAATGAAATATGCATAAATAATTATGATTCTACAATCCCCTCTTTATTTTATCTTTTTATATACCATTATAGAAAATATTGAATAATAGCGATTTAAATTGATTTTGCAGCTGTGCAGATTGAAATATACTCCTTTTTTTGTTTATGGAATAGGTGAGATTAAAACATCTTAATGTTGAATCTAATCTCAATCACTATGCTGAATATTTCAACCACCCTTTACCAATCAAATTGGACGAATCTTGTTTTTAAAAACCGGAACAAAGCGTATGGAGCTTATGAGCTGCGTGCTCAATCGTCATCTATCACAGTCAGGGCGTTATTTATAGCGGCCCCTTTATTTATTTTTCTTTTCGTAGGCCCATTGATCTATAAAAGGTTATTTCCTGTTGAAATAGAACAGGCTGTACCTGTAACAGCGGTTGTGGATCTGGTACTGCCGCCGGTAAACACTAAACTTCCTGAAAAAAAGGTAGAGCTTCCAAAGGCAGATCCTTCAGCAGAAAAATTGAAGACAGTGAAAATGACGGCAAATATAAAAGTGGTAGAACAGCCGGATGTAGATGAAACACCACCCTCTCTGGAACAATTAAAAGATGCTGTGGTAGGGCAGGTAACGCAAACAGGTAAAGCTACCCAGGCTTCGGCTGTGCCGGAAGCTGCTGCCGGACCTGGTACGGGTATAGGTGTATCTCCTGCTCCGGATAATAATGTATATGAGACAGGGTCGGTTGAGAAATATCCTGAATTTGAAGGAGGGATGGCTGCATGGGCGAAATTTATTCAGCGAAACCTCCGGTATCCTGAACAGGCCACAGAGGAAGGGATCCAGGGAAAGGTCTTTGTGAGTTTTGTGATTGAGCGTGATGGTTCAATAACAGATGTAACTATCCTTAAGGGAATTGGTGGAGGATGTGATGAAGAGTCGCTGCGTGTGATTAAGAAATCGCCTAGATGGAAACCCGGGATGCAGCATAATAATCCTGTAAGGGTGCGTTATACCATGCCTTTATCTTTTACGCTGAATTAGAACTTCGTCTTTAGAAACACCATTTGAGCTAACGAATGTTAGTATTTTTATAACTAATCCAGGGAATAGAGTCTTCTACTAATATAGTGACAGACGGACGAGACACGGTTCGTACCTGACTCAATATTGGACAGCGCATAAATAGATGTTAGGAGGTGGTTGGAAGGTCGTTGGTTTATCCCCGGGATAAACCAACGACCTTCCAACCACCTCCTAAAGATATGCCAGAACCCTTTTAAAATAAAGCCAATCTTTACCCAATAATAATTTCCTGGTGCTCACTGCCATTCCTTTGTCTCATGGAATCCAGGGTTGCGTGTATTTTTTTACCTTTGGTTATTCTTTAAATAACAAACCAGAAATTATGTTAAATAAAATTCATCACGTAGCTATCATCTGTTCTGATTATGAGGTAAGCAAACATTTTTATACTGATATCCTTGGGTTCGAAATTGTGCGGGAAGTTTACCGTGAAGAGAGGAAGTCGTATAAGCTGGATCTTTCTGTTGGCGGGGTTTACCAGATTGAACTGTTTTCTTTTCCGAACCCACCGGAAAGACCGTCAAGACCGGAGGCTCTTGGGTTACGTCATTTATCTTTTGAGGTGGCTGATGTTGCTGCGGTGGCAGAAGCGTTATTTATAAAGGGAGTAGTCACTGAACCGATCAGAATTGATGAATTTACAGGTAAACCGTTTACCTTTTTCTCAGATCCTGACGGTCTACCGCTTGAACTCTCTCAATATTAATGTGGGAAGTGTATTTAAATTTAAGCAATTTGAAATAGACCAGAATGGCTGTGCGATGAAAATAAATACTGATGGCGTCCTTTTGGGCGCCATTGCTGCTCATCAGCTGCCGCATACTATTTTAGATATTGGAACTGGCACGGGAGTAATTGCACTAATGCTTGCGCAGCGGTTTCCTGCTGCCCGGGTGGATGCAGTTGAAATAGACGAATCTGCTGCAATAGCTGCCCGAAAGAATTTTACACATTCTCCTTTTGCAGAACGGACGGAGGTATTTACTGTTGGATTTGAACGGTTTGAAACAATTATTAAATATGACCTGATCGTTTCTAATCCACCATATTTTGTGAACGACCTGAAAAGCCTGGAAAAGAGAAAGGAAATTGCAAGGCATGCAGATGAGGATTTTTTTGAAATGTTATTGCGCAGGTCAGCTGCGCTTCTTACTGATCAGGGTTCATTATGGCTGATACTTCCGGTTAAACAGGCTGAAAAAGTAGTAGTGAATGCTGTGCTATATAAACTTTTCCCTTCAAAAATCATTCATATTTACTCTGATGCTGCCAAAACTTCATTCCGTCAGATTGTTTGCCTGGATTTTAAGAATAAGGAGCTTGTTGAGGAACATATTTATATTTACGCATCGGAAGGAATATATACAGATCAGTACAAGCAAGTGCTCAGTAATTTCTTTCTGGCATTTTAAATCAATAGAGTAAGATGAAGAAAATAGGATTGATTTCCGATACACATGGTTATCTGGATGATGCCGTGTTTAAACATTTTGAGGCCTGTGATGAAGTTTGGCATGCAGGAGATTTTGGGCCAGACGTGGCAGAAAAGTTAGCTGCATTTAAACCGCTAAAAGGTGTTTATGGAAATATTGATGATCAGGTGATCAGGGCCGAATTTCCGGAACACCTTCGATTTAGCTGCGAACAGGTAGATGTTTGGATGACCCACATCGGGGGATACCCAGGTAAATATGCACCGAATATAAAGAGTGAAATATACACTAACCCTCCTCAGCTTTTTATTACAGGTCATTCACATATTCTTAAAGTAATGTTTGATCCAAAAATCAGTTGTTTGCATATAAATCCGGGTGCAGCGGGTAAGAGCGGTTGGCATAAAGTGAAAACTTTAATTCGTTTTTGTATTTCAGAAGATAAAATCCATACCTTAGAAGCCATAGAAATGGGTAATAGATAACGTATTAAATACACTAAGGTATGTCTGGAATAAAAACATTGGGTCAGTTTATTATTGAGAAACAAGCAGATTTCTCTTATGCTAAAGGAGAGCTCTCCAGGCTATTAAGAGATATTGGTATCGCAGCAAAAATTGTTAACCGCGAAGTGAATAAAGCAGGGCTGGTAGATATACTCGGTGATGCAGGTACGGTAAATATTCAGGGAGAGGGACAAAAGAAACTGGATATTTTTGCAAATACCCAATTTATATCGGCACTGACCAGTGGGGGGGAATGCTGTATCGTGGCTACAGAAGAAGAGGATGATTTTGTGCCTATTGATTCACCCGTGTCTAAAAATGCCAAGTATATTGTTTGTATTGATCCGCTGGACGGTTCTTCCAATATTGATGTAAACGTAGCCGTTGGAACCATTTTTTCTATCTATCGCAGAAAGTCTGTTGAGGGAATGGCCACGCTGGACGATGTGCTGCAGAAGGGAACTGAGCAGGTGGCTGCAGGTTATGTAATTTATGGTTCTTCTACCATGCTCGTTTACACCACGGGTAAAGGAGTCAATGGATTTACACTTGATCCATCTATAGGGGAATTTTGCTTGTCGCATCCGGATATGAAAATGCCGTCAGATGGAAGTATCTATTCTATCAATGAAGGGAATTATGTTCATTTTCCAGAAGGTGTGAAAAAATACATCAAATATGCACAGGTGCATGATGCAGCGAGTAACAGGCCTTATACGTCGAGATATATAGGTTCTATGGTAGCAGATATTCACCGGAATTTAATTAAGGGTGGTATTTATATATATCCTACTACGGCAAGCTCGCCTAATGGTAAGCTAAGGTTGTTATATGAATGTAATCCTATGGCATTTATTATCGAGCAGGCAGGAGGGACTGCCTCTGATGGTTTTAAACGGATTCTGGATATAGAACCTGTGGAATTACATCAGCGGACATCTATATTCATCGGGTCGGAGAAAATGGTGAGAATGGCCGAGGAAATGATGGCAAAATATACTGCACCAGTTTATAATTAAAGTAAAGTACTTTTATTTCTTTCTATTTCAAACGGTGTATCTATTTCCAGTGTGCTTTTTTGTTTAGAGGCGGCTACGGCCAGTTCATCGCAGCGCTCGTTCTCCGGGTGGCTGTTGTGGCCTTTAATCCAGATGAATTTCACGTCATGAAGTTTATAAACGGTCAGGAATCTCATCCAGAGGTCTTTATTCTTTTTGTCTTTAAAACCGGTTTTTACCCATCCAAACACCCATTTTTTTTCTACTGAATCGACTACATATTTTGAGTCTGAATAAATGGTTACCTGTGTACCGGGTTTCTTGATACTGGCAAGCCCAACAATTACGGCCAATAATTCCATCCGGTTATTGGTAGTCATGCGGAAACCTCCGCTTAACTCTTTATAATGTGCTCCGGAGCGTAAAATCACTCCGTAGCCCCCCGGACCAGGATTGCCGCTTGCTGCGCCGTCAGTATAAATCTCAATCATAAAAGGCAATTTAACAAAAACAGACAAAATGATGTCTGCAAAAAGACTGTAAAAAAGAAAAGCAGCCCGTTGAGGCTGCTTTCTTTATACATGGGTGGAATATGGGGCTCGAACCCACGACCCTCGGTACCACAAACCGATGCTCTAACCAACTGAGCTAAAACCACCATGTTTTTCAGTTTGACAAAAGTACACTTTTTATCATTTTATTCAAATGTTTTAGATAAAGAATCGCAATTATTTTTTAAACAATTCATAAACAGCTTATTAAAATGGGATAAATTTTAAGAATTATGTTTTACAGGGATGCAGATGGACGGCTAATCATAAATTCGGGTAGAAAAAGAATTTCCCGATGTTAACCCGGTTCTACAATAATTACCATTTAAATGTTAAATGTTTAATATAATGTTGAAAAGAATGTTCAAACCTTCTTTTTTATTAGAAAAGAATATTACATTTGGGCTTACCCTTTCGGGGGTATGTTTTTCATAGGTAGATGTAGGGCCGAAAATTTATTTTCGGCCCTTTTTTGTTACCTCTTGTTATATACCTTTATATGTCTATGAAGAAGAAAAAAATCATTGTTGCAATTACAGGTGCCAGCGGTTCCATTTATGCTAAACTTTTACTGGATAATCTGATGAAGCTGTCCCCGCAGATTGAAAAGGTAGGGGTTGTGATGTCTGATAATGCAAAGGAAGTATGGCGTTTTGAGCTGGGAAACAGTACCTATGAAGACTATCCATTTGATTTTTACCAGAAAATGGATTTTAATGCCCCATTTGCATCCGGATCGGCAAAATTTGATACAATGATCATAATCCCCTGTTCTATGGGTACATTGGGCAGGATAGCACATGGTATTTCCAATGATCTGATTTCCAGGGCTGCTGATGTAATCCTGAAAGAAAGACGAAAACTGATAGCTGTAGTGAGAGATACACCCTTTAGTCTGATCCATATCAATAATATGAAAACAGTTACTGAGGCTGGTGGCATCATTTGTCCTGCAAACCCGTCTTATTACAGTATTCCTCAAACCATTGAGGAAGTAGCACAGACGGTAGTGAGCAGGGTGGTTGATCTGGCAGGACTGGAGCAGGACAGTTACCGCTGGAACGAGAATTAGCAGAATTTGACAATCGGCAAATGCTTTCTTTTTTATAAGCCCGGCTAAAAGGTTATCTTTGCCAACTCTATAAACACCAATGAAGAAAGTAGCATTTTATACATTAGGTTGCAAGTTAAATTTTTCAGAAACTTCAACCATCGGCCGTCTTTTTACTGATGCAGGATATGCCGTGGTAGAATTTACTGATGCAGCAGATGTATATGTCATCAATACCTGTTCTGTTACAGAACATGCGGATAAAAAATGCCGTAAGGTTGTGAAGGAGGCCTTGAAATATGCGCCTAATGCATACATCACTATTGTTGGCTGTTACGCACAACTTAAACCAGTTGAAATTGCCGAAATTGAAGGCGTGGACATGGTATTGGGTGCAGCAGAGAAATTTCGTATTGTAGAATATATATCTGACCTGACCAAGTTGCCTAAAGCAGTAATCCATCAACAGGATATAGAAAAGGTTAACCATAATTTTATTGCCGCTTATTCTATAGGCGACCGTACACGTACTTTCCTTAAGGTACAGGATGGATGTGATTATCCTTGTACTTATTGTACTATTCCATTGGCCAGGGGAGGAAGCAGGAGTGATACGGTAGAAAATGTAGTTAACCGTGCCAGACAGATCGCTGAAAGCGGTGTGAAGGAAATTGTTCTTACAGGAGTTAACCTTGGTGATTTTGGTATCCGCGACGGACAGCGTGAAGATAAGTTCTTCGACCTGGTAAAAGCGCTGGATGAAGTAGAAGGAATTGAACGGTTCCGTATTTCTTCTATCGAACCGAACCTGCTGAGTAATGAAATTATCAGCTTTGTAGCGGCTTCAAAAAGATTTGTACCCCATTTTCATATTCCATTGCAGTCTGGCTCTGATAAGATCCTGGGCCTGATGAAAAGACGTTACCGCAGGGATCTGTATACCGAACGTGTAGCAACAATTAAAGCGTTGATTCCCAATTGCTGTATTGGTGTTGATGTCATCGTTGGTTTTCCCGGCGAAACCCATGAAGATTTTCTGGATACTTATCAGTTCTTAAATGAACTGGATATTTCTTATTTGCATGTATTTACTTATTCTGAGCGTGAGCAAACTGAGGCAGCAACCATGACAGGGGTGGTTAGCGGAAGCACCAGGGCCGACAGGAGTAAAATGCTGCATATCTTATCTGATAAAAAACGTCGTGCCTTTTATCTGTCGCAAATAGGTTCTGTGGCGGAGGTTTTATTTGAAGATGATCAGAAGAATGGTTTTATGCATGGTTTTACCAGGAATTATGTAAAGGTAAAAGCGAAGTACGACCCCGTAATGGTGAATGAAATTAAAACAGTTAAACTCATAGAGCTAACTCCTGATGGTGAGGTAGAAGTTATGGAAACTGAGGAAGTTTTAGCGCATTAATCCTATATTCGCGTAAAAAATTACGTTTATGTTTCCTACTGTTTCTCATTTTATAGAATATGCCTTTGGTATACAGGTGCCTTTGCCTTTTAATACTTTTGGTGTATTGGTGGCTATGGCCTTTATTGCCGGCTACTGGGCTTTTACAAAGGAATTAAAACGTAAAGAAGCACTGGGGATTATTCATCCCATCAAACGAATCGCTACTATCGGCGTTCAGGCTACTCCAATTGAATTGGTATACAATGGTATTTTTGGTTTTCTGATAGGTTATAAATTGGTTTATGCCCTGTTAAATTACCGCTTGTTTGTTAATGATGCACAGACTGTGCTGCTTTCTACCAAAGGAAATATTATTGGCGGCGTATTATTCGCCGCACTTTTTGCTTATTGGGATTATAAAGAAAAAAGCAGGTTTAAACTCGATCAGCCAAAAACTGTTGAAGTAACAGAACATCCTTACGAGCTAATGGGCAATATGATTGTCTGGGCTGCGGTTTGGGGATTTCTGGGGGCAAAAATATTTGATAACCTGGAACATTGGGATAGTTTTATCAAAGACCCAATCGGTGGCCTGCTTTCTTTTAGCGGCCTCACTTTTTACGGAGGATTGATTTGTGGCGGTGCAGCGGTATTGTACATCGCTAAAAAAAATGGAATTAAACCTTTGCATATGCTGGATGTAGGTGGTCCGGGTATGATGCTGGCTTATAGTGTAGGCCGGATTGGCTGTCACTTATCAGGTGATGGCGACTGGGGGATTGTAAACCTTCATCCTAAACCTTTCAGCTGGCTGCCCGACTGGTTATGGGCTTATACTTATCCCAATAATGTAGCTATGGAAGGCGTACCCATTCCGGGATGCGGAGGCCGTTTTTGTAACGTCTTGCCTTTGCGGGTATATCCTACACCAATCTATGAGGTCATTATTTGCTTTATTCTTTTCCTTATCCTCTGGAAGATCCGTGACCGCATTAAAATTCCGGGAATGATGTTTGGTGTTTACCTGATGATGAATGGCGTTGAGCGCTTCTGTATAGAGCTGATCCGTGTAAATTCAAAGTATCATGTAGCCGGGATCTCTTTTACCCAGGCAGAACTGATCTCCTTTTTATTGTTTATCGGTGGAATGCTCCTGATCTCTTATTCCATCAGGAATAAAGAGAAATTGGCCAGCTACTAAAAATATGGATATAAAAAAAACGCTTCGTGACTGATCACGAAGCGTTTTTTTTGTGTTATTCTGTTTTTATAAAGCGTTAGAAACTACTTCTTTTACTTCCGGAACCATACGCTGTAATAAATTCTGGATACCAGATTTTAAAGTGATGGTAGAAGAAGGGCATCCGCTGCATGAACCGCGAAGTTCAACGGTAACCACGCCTTCATCAAAAGATTTATAACTGATAGCACCACCATCCTGTTCTACAGCCGGACGAACGTAGTCATGCAGGATTTGCTGAATCTTGATTTCCAGTTCAGACCCTTCAAAATCCGGTGCATCTTCAGCAACAGCTTCTTTAATTTTATATTCTGATTCTACAGCACCTTTTACAAATTCTTTTAAAATAGGTTTGATATCTGCCCATTCCGCATCTTCAGTCTTAGTGACAGTCACAAAGTTACTTGCAAAGAAGACTCCGCTAACAAAATTAAACTTGAATAATTCTTTGGCAAAAGGAGAGTGCTCAGCACTTTCTTTTGTGGCGAAATCTTCACTGCCATTGATCAGAAGCTTATTAACCATAAACTTCATAGTGGCAGGATTCGGGGTTTCTTCTGTATATACGTTAATAGTCATGGTCTCTTTTTTCTTACAAAAATAAATAATTCGTAATTCAAATCCAGATATCGGTGTCTGTTTTAGGTCATTATATATTAAAACACACCTGTGTAGTTAAAAGGGGTGATTTGTTTCAATTCAAGCTTTAAATCTTCGTCAATCTGTAAACCATCAATAAATGCTGCCATAGTGTGTGCAGTAATCTTGGCATTGGTACGGGTAAGATCTTTTAGTGCCTCATAAGGGTTAGGATAAGCTTCTCTTCTCAATACGGTTTGTATCGCTTCAGCAACTACTGCCCAATTATTTTCCAGGTCGGCCTGGATCACTTCATTGTTTAACAACAGCTTGTTAAGACCTTTTAAAGTAGACGAGATAGAGATAATCGTATGAGCCATAGGTACACCCACGTTTCTTAATACCGTAGAATCTGTTAAGTCTCTCTGCAAACGTGATATAGGTAGTTTTGCTGCAAAAAATTCAAATAAAGCATTAGCTATGCCAGCATTGCCTTCAGCATTTTCAAAATCGATAGGATTTACTTTGTGTGGCATTGCAGAAGATCCAACTTCTCCTTCTTTAATTTTTTGTTTAAAGTAGTTTTTGGAGATATAAGCCCAGATGTCCCTGTCCAGATCAATGATGATGGTATTGATCCTTTTCAAAGCATCGCATTGCGCTGCAAACTGATCGTAATGTTCAATTTGTGTGGTATGCTGCGCGCGGCTTAATCCTAAAGTGTTGTTAACGAAATTATTAGAGAAATCTACCCAGTTTATACCCGGATAAGCAATATGATGGGCATTAAAATTCCCTGTCGCTCCGCCAAATTTAGCACTGTTAGGAATACTGACCAGGTTATTCAGCTGTATTTCCAGTCTTTCAGCAAATACCAGAAATTCCTTGCCTAATTTAGTGGGAGAGGCCGGCTGGCCATGCGTATGCGCCAGAAGAGGAATATCTTTCCATTCAGCAGCGAGTTCCTGTAATTTGGTGATCAGCTCACTGATCCCGGGGTAATATGTTTCATTTAAAGCTAGTTTAAATGTATAAGGAATGGCTGTGTTGTTAATATCCTGAGAAGTCAGTCCGAAGTGGATAAACTCTTTGAAATCCTGCAAACCTAAATTGTCGAATCTTTTTTTGATAAAGTATTCAACCGCTTTTACATCGTGATTGGTTACTTTCTCAGTGTCTTTAATTTCCTGGGCATCTTCCTCACTGAAACCTTCAAATATTGCACGAAGATGTGTATAGTTAGTTTTATCAAATTGAGCCAGTCCTGCCAGCCCGGTTTCACATAAAGCGATGAAATATTCAATTTCAACGTACACCCTGTATTTGATCAGTGCAAATTCAGAAAAGTACTTTGAAAGATTTTGTGTGGTGTTTCTATAACGGCCGTCGACTGGTGATATAGCCTGTAGAGGAGATAAGTTCATGTGTCAGTATTTAGCAAACGGCAAATGTATCAAAATACAGGCACAAAAAAAAGGCTTTGGAATGATCCAAAGCCTTTTATAAGAGTTTATTAGATTATTTCTTTTTAGCTACTGTATCTTTTTTAACTTCAGTAGTTGTAGTTTTAACAGCTGTATCTTTTACTGTAGAATCTTTAACTGCAGTATCAACATCAGTAACAACAGTAGAAGAATCAGTTACAGTAGTATCTGTAGTTGAAGCTTTTTTCTCAGAGTTACAAGCTGCTACTGATAAAGAGATTGCTAAAGCTAAAAAGCCGAATTTGAATAAGTTTTTCATTTGAATACTATTTAAAATAATTAATTAATTTTAATGATTAATACCGTAACCCATAAAAGGTAACCCAACAATTTAAAAAAAACATAAAGAATATTTTTTTGTCTAATATTGGGTTACCATTCACGTATAAATGTATTAATTGGTGAGTAATAAGTTAAGCGATTCAGTTCCAACAGATAGAGAGGTTGTTTTAGGAATACTAAATAACTCGGAAGATGCTCTAAACAGGCTATACATTGGGTATTTCCCGATGATATTGCAGTTTATATTAAATAATAACGGTGATGAGGATGATGCAAAAGATGTATATCAGGAGTCAATTATTATTTTATATAACAAAATTAAGAGTGGAAATTTCGAGTTAAGCAGTAAATTAAAAACATTCATCTACTCAGTTTGCCGGCGTATTTGGTTGAAGAGGCTTTCGCAACAAAGCAAAAAAACCAGTAACCTGGCCGATTTTGAAGATGTGGTTGCTGTAGATGTAGATATAGAACAACACGAAGAGAAAGATCTCCAGTTTGAAAAAATGGGTTCGGCATTGCTGAATCTTGGAGAACCCTGCAAGACTATTATTCAGGATTTTTATATAAATAATCTCTCCATGCAGGATATTTGTGAGAAGTTTGGCTATACCAATACAGACAACGCCAAAACCCAGAAATATAAATGTCTGCAGAGATTAAAAAAGTTATTTTTTCAATCTTAGATAAAATGAAGAACGATATTGAATTGGATGTTATTATTGATGATTACCTGCAGGGCAGGCTGTCTGCTGCTGAAGCAGAAGCCTTAGAGCAATTACGTATCAATGATCCTTTAATTGATCATAAAGTAGTTACCCAAAAAGCTTTTCTGGATTCTTTAAAGCAGTATGGTGACAGACTTTCTCTGCAGCAACAAATGGAAAGGGCACATCTGCAATTGGATGTAGCATCTTTAAGTGAGCAACTGAAACCCCGCACGTCATATGTGGTTAAGCTTTGGCGTAAAAATAAGTCGGCCTTTGCTGTTGCAGCTGCCTTCCTTTTACTTACGCTATCTTCTATCTATTCTATACAGCATAGTACTTTTCAGAATGGTACTTATGAAGTAATGCGCCGGGAGATCACCAACATTAAGAATAACCAGAATAAATTGGTCAGGACAATTAATTCCAACTCTAAAGAAGAGCTGGGGCCGATTAAAAATGCCAAATTCGGCGGTACAGGGTTCGCACTGACGGCAAATGGGTACCTGTGTACAAATTTTCACGTGATTAGGGATGCAGATTCTGTATATGTACAAAATAATAAAGGTGAATCATTCCAGGCTAAGGTAGTTTACCGCGATCAGCAGTATGATATCGCCATTTTGAAAATTACAGATGAGGCTTTTACCCCACTTGCTAACCTTCCTTACAAACTGAAAGATAATAATCTTGGAATGGGAGAAAATGTTTACACCCTGGGTTATCCAAAAGATGATGCTGTTTTAGGTGAAGGTTATATCAGTTCAAAAACAGGACACGCCGGAGATACTACCCAATATCAGGTATCCATTCCAATTAATCCGGGAAATAGCGGAGGACCATTGCTGGATAATTATGGTAATATCATTGGGGTGATCACTGCTAAAGAGAATCAGGTTGATGGTGCTACCTTTGCGATTAAATCAAGATATATCATGGACGCCTTAAATGCGATTCCTCAGGATTCATTGGGTAAGAAAGTGGTGTTCGCTAAAAAGAATCCCTTGCAGGGTTTAAACAGAACCAAACAAATAGATAAGATTGAAAATTATGTCTACATGATCAAAGTGTATAATTAAGTTCTCTTTATTTTTTTAGAACCCCGGAATATAATGTTCCGGGGTTTTTTGTTTTAGAGCCGGGAGGAATAGATAATAATTTTATATTACTAATTTTATTAGTAATATTGTCTCGTAAAATAAAGTGGAACTGACGGATTTATTTAGTTTCAGCTTTTTTTATGGAGGAAACAAAAACATTTATTTGAGGTTTTCATTAGAATGTATTTGCTTTTAAAGCTTATGAAACTGTCATTAGCATATTTTTCATTAGCTCTTATTGCTTTTATTTGCATTCAAGAGCTCGCAAAGCTCAGTTCATTAAAGCTTTTAAGCGATATACTGATCACGGTTTCATCACTATATATTGTTTTAACGATGATAAGGCTCGCATCAGCTGAATCATAATTTTATAAGCCGATGCAGATTTATTAATCATATTTAATTATGGAATTTGGAAAAATACCTTCGGAAGAAGTTCAGTCTGTAAATTTTATCCTACCCAAAGACGGGCTGCAGACAGTAAAAGTGTTAAATGGCAAAGAATCTGGCGCTAAAGCAGCTATTTCCGTTGGCTGTGCTAAATGGGGACTGCCGGAATGGGTAGGTTTTCTTTACCCTCCAAAAACCAAACCTGCAGATTTTCTGGAAGAATATGCCAAGCATTTTAATTCTATCGAACTGAATGCTGCCTATTATAAAATCCCGACGGTTGAAACTGCGCGCAAGTGGAAGAAACAGGTTACAGCTTCTGCTAAAAATGGTTTTCTATTTTGTCCCAAATTCCCGGAATCGGTTAGTCACTATAAACGGCTGAAAGGAGCGGAAAGGGCTACGGATGATTTTTTGACATCTGTAATTGAATTTGAAGGTAACCTGGGGCCCTGTTTTTTGCAAATGAGCGATAGCTTCGGGCCGAACAATTTACCTGAGCTAAGAGCCTTTCTGAAATCCCTTCCTCAAGACCTTAACGTTTTTGTTGAACTTCGCAATGAAGAATGGTTTTCAGATCCTGCGATCCGAAAGGGAGTATTTCAACTGTTTTCGCAGCTGAATAAAGGAGCTGTGATTACAGACGTAAGCGGTAGAAGGGATGTCCTTCATATGGAAGTGACAATTGATGAAGTGTTTATCAGGTTTATTGGTAACGGTGCCGCACACAGGGAAAGTGATTTTGCCAGGATTGATGAATGGGCAGATCGGCTCTTTTCATGGCAGGAGAGGGGACTAAAAAAGATTTACTTTTTTGTACATCAGACTGATGAAAGAGAGTCTGTCAGGCTGGCCATACATGCCGTGGAAAGCTTTAACAAGACATTGGGAAGTCAAATTCCTGAAATCAGACTGCAACCTTCATTGTTTATTTGAGAAGAATGAAATATCTATTATATTAGTAGTGATTTTAATGAGAGGATTGTATTCAACTTTTCATTAGCATTAATTTAAAAACTAATACATATTAATATGAGTATCAGAATAGGGGACGTAGCTCCAAATTTTAAAGCTAAAACTTCAATAGGAGAAATTGATTTTTACGAATTCCTTGGTGACAGCTGGGGAGTGATTTTTTCACATCCGGCAGATTATACACCTGTTTGTACAACAGAACTTGGACGTACGGCGTCGCTTAAGGGAGAGTTTGAGAAAAGGAATGTAAAAGTAATTGCCTTAAGTGTTGATTCCGTTGAATCGCATAAATCATGGATAAATGATATCAATGAAACGCAGGATACTTCAGTAGAATTTCCAATCATTGCTGATGAGGATAAAAAAGTAGCTGATCTGTATGATATGATCCATCCAAATGCTTCTGAAACAATGACTGTAAGATCGTTATTTGTGATTTCGCCGGACAAAAAAGTTAAATTAATGATTGTTTATCCGGCTTCAACAGGCAGGAACTTTACAGAAGTGTTAAGGGTGATTGATTCACTTCAGTTGACCGCTAAATATAGCGTTGCAACCCCGGCGGATTGGAAAGACGGTGAGGATGTAATTGTTATGAACAGCATTAAAACCGAAGATATTGATGCTAAATTCCCTAAAGGACATAAAGTTATCAAACCTTACCTAAGAACCACGCCACAACCGAACAAATAATTTTAAAAACTAATTGATTTTCTTTAAGTTTGATATAACTGAGAACTTTGAAGAAATATTAATTTATACATTGGAATATTATGAATACCGGAAAAGTAAAGTGGTTTAATACGCAGAAGGGTTATGGGTTTATTGTCTATGAAGGCGGCAAAGATATCTTTGTTCACTTTAAGGACGTTATTGGAGGCATTGATAGTCTACAGGAGAATGATGCTGTAGAGTTTGAAATAGCTGAAGGCAAAAAAGGTTTGCAGGCGGTAAAAGTAAAAAAAGCGTAAAGCTTGTCATGAACTGCTTCATCACATAAAGCCTCCTTTAAAGGGAGGCTTTATATTTTAATAGTGCTGGATGATAGTTCCTTTGATAATCAATTTTCCTTCTGTTGCGCTTTGCGTGAAAATAATAAATTGCGTATCATCTGGTTTGACATGATATTTTTCCACCAATGCCGCTGCTTTGTCCGGATAGTTTCTTACGATTACACTCCCTGTCAGGTTTTTCTCTTTTTTGATCTCCCCGGCAGATAATACCTGGTCAATTTTAAATATCCTGCCCGGAAAAGTATCATTCAATTGATCCGAAAGATAGAGCTGGGTTTGCTGGTGTAATTTTTTTAGTCCGTATCTATCACCAATCAGGTTAAAGGCCCCGCTTTTTAACAAGGCTACATCTGGCTCATACAAAAAAAGTCCTTCACTAACCTGAGCTTCAATTACAGCAGAAGTTTCCTCCCCAATTAAAAAGCTGAATTGTTTTTGTGTTTTGTTTAATGTGGTGCATACGATTGCTGTGCTACCTTTGAAGTCTCGTTCTACAATCCATATCAGCTCTTTGCATTCGTTTTTTACACTTACAATATGAATGGCTGCCACTTGCTTCAATTCCTTTAATCCTGCACTGATATCAAGCAAAGGAGCTGTTTTAATTAATATACGGTGGGCTTTTGCTAATAAAACATCCAGGTGTTCCACTACATTGGGCGTGCAGTCCTTCAACATAAATACTTTACCTGCGCTGCTTCTCCTGGCCGGGTCTATATAAATATTATCATAATGCTGATCATCTTCTTTAAGCAGTTCAATTCCGTCGCCGCAAATAAAAGTGGTATGGTTTTGTTTGAGTGGGATTGAATTATAGCTGGCTATTTCAGCTAGTTCCTGGCTGATTTCACAGTGTGTAACAGCAGATAAACGCTTTGAAAAGTAATAGCTGTCTACCCCAAAACCTCCTGTAAGATCGATTAAGTTTTCACCATTAACCAGCGAGGCTTTATAAGCGGCTGTAATTTCTGATGAACATTGTTCTATAGATAAAAGTGAAGGATAATAAATTAGGTCGGTATGAAACCAATGGGGAAGCTTTTTTGAAGCTTTCTTTCGTGCAGCAATTTGATTGGCCAGTTCTTTTCCACTGACCTCAGGAAAAGGACTTTTAGCCATGGCAATTTTATGCGTATCTGCATTTAAATTGTCATGGATATAAGTCTGTACGGCTATATCTGTAAGGTGCTTATTCAATAGCTGATTTGTCTTTCATTACCATCTGGCAGGTATAACGACTTTTTACCTGCAGCAGGATTTCTTTGTTCTGCGTAACCCTGCTGATTGTATCATCGTTATAATAACGGATGGTAACCAGTTCCAGATGTGCATTGTATTTTACAGTATATAAAGCCTTTAAGTCGGCTATGAGGTTATTTACCTGTTCTCTGTCGTGATCTACAATCACGGAAAAGCTGATCGCGGAGTTCTGCATCATGTTCACTTTTACTTTGTGCAGATGGAAGAGGCTAAAAATATGACTGAGGTTCTCTTCAATGATAAATGAGAAATCCCTTGAAGAGATAGAGATCAATACCTGGTTTACTTTAAAGATGAAAGACGGAACAGGCAGAGGGCAGTTCTCCCCGTTGATCAGTGTTCCTTCCCGTTCAGGATGGATAAATGACTTTACCAATAAAGGTATTTTTTTGTTTTCAAGGGGTTTTATCGTTTTTGGATGGATGACTGTAGCTCCATAATAGGTCAGTTCAACGGCATCGTGATAAGAAAGCTGTGGGATCAGTTCTGTCTGGTCGAACCATTTAGGATCGGCATTTAGCACTCCGGGTACATCTTTCCATATGGTTAGGGCGCTGGCATCCAGGCAGGCGCTGAAAATCGCGGCAGAATAATCTGATCCCTCTCTGCCAAGGGTAGTAGTGAAGTTTTCACTTGTACCGCCTATAAATCCTTGCGTAATGACAATACCCTTTTGTAACAGGGGTACCAGGTGTTTCTGTATTTCTATATTGGTTTTATCCCAGTCAACTTTTCCTTCACGGTAGGTGTTATCCGTTTTAATAAAATTCCTTGCATCTGCCCAGGTTACAGCTACTCCATTTTCATTCAGGTAAGCGGCTACAATTTGAGTAGAAAGCATTTCACCAATAGAAACGATCTGATCATAAATATAATCGGGGGCATCACTCGCTTCTTCTTCCAGCAACCATTCAATTTCTACAAAAGAATTGGCTATATGATTAAATACAGGATGATTCGGATCATTAAAAAGATCATTCAGGATTTGAAAGTGATAGGCTTTAATTTGATCCAGCAGTTCGGTTGTATTTTCCTCTCCCAGTATATACGCATGGGTAAGTTCTTCCAGTTTGTTGGTGATCTTTCCCATAGCCGATACCACGACCAGGAGGTTGTCTTTAGAGTTTTTTATAATACCGGCCATATTTCTTACGGCCTCGGCGTTCATTACAGATGCGCCGCCAAATTTGAATACTTCTATAGGAGTCGACATGTTAAGTTAGTTGTTCTTTACTAAAGGAGGCATTTAACCAGCCTGATTCAATTTGTGCTTTATATTTATTGTAGAAGTTGATAGCGGGCTCATTCCAGTCGAGCACCTGCCAGTTCATTCCGTTATAACCCTTGTCTTTGGCTTCCTGCATTACCCTTTCAAAAAGCAGTTTTCCTATCCCTTTTCCTCTGGATTCTTCAGTAACGATGAAGTCTTCGAGGTATAAACGGCATCCCTTCCAGGTAGAATAACGTGTGTAATATAGGGCGAAACCTAAAATTCCGCTCTGATCTTCTGCTACAAATGATTTCCATACCGGATTTTCTCCAAAGCCGGCATCAGAAAATTCTGCTAAAGTAACGGTTACTTCATCGGGCATTTTTTCATATACTGCCAGTTCATTGATTAGTTCCAGTAAACGGGGGCAGTCTTCTTTTACGGCAAATCTAAGGTGAGTGCTCATTATGCTTTAAAATGTTTAATCTTTCTTGCACCAAAAATACTGCTGCCTATTCTAACCATGGTAGAGCCTTCTTCAATGGCTAGTTTATAGTCACCAGACATGCCCATAGATAATTCTTTAAAAGAATCTTCTTTCCTGAAAAAGCTCAGTTTGATACCATCAAACAAAACTTTTAGTTCCTGGAATTCATCTTTCGTCTGTTTTTCTTCTGCGTTATTACTTGCTATGCCCATTAGGCCTACAATGCGAATATTTTTTAGGGCAAGGTATTCTTCAGACCTGAGCAGTTCAATCGCCTCTGCATGATCCAAACCAAATTTGGTTTCTTCATCGGCGATATAGATCTGCAGCAGGCAATCGATCACCCTTTTGTTTTTCAGGGCCTGTTTGTTGATCTCCTGTAATAATTTGATACTGTCAACTGATTGTATCAGCGTGATAAATGGGGCAATATATTTAACTTTATTAGTTTGTAAATGTCCAATCAGATGCCATTCAATATCTTTAGGCAGCACTTCCTGTTTTTCTACCAGTTCCTGAACAATGTTCTCTCCAAAAATCCGCTGTCCCGCCTCGTATGCTTCTAAAATGGCCTCGGTTGTATTGAATTTTGATACAGCAATCAATTCAACATTTTCGCCTTCTAATTCCTTTTTATATTTTAATAAGTTGTCTGCTATGCTCATTTATCAGTATTTTTGGTAAAATTAACAACCTTAGACCAATTTGCTAAGAAAAAATAATGTTTTAGATACAATGAGAAGATTTTGTTGGGTAGGCCTGCTGTTTATTGTAATTGGAGGATGTAAGCCTAAAATTCCTGAGAACATCATTCATCCAAGCAGAATGGGCGTAATCTTATATGATATCCATGTTGTGGATGGTTATATTGCATCCATACCCAAGCAGGATTCGGCAAAGAAAGTTAGTGCAGCTTTTTATAAGGGGGTGTACAGGAAGTTTTCCATAGACTCGGCTATTTTTACCAGGAGCATGAATTATTATTATGACCATCCTGATGTATTGAGTAATATCTATGACAGGGTAACCACAAGCTTAAAAAAATCTAAAGACAGCGTTGATAAAATTCAACGGAAAATTATGCTTAAAGCTGAGGCTCTTCAAAAGAAAAAAAGAGATAGTATAGAAAAAGCAAATCCAAAAATGGCAGCAGCTAAAGCTGAAGCTGTTCAAAAATTAAAAAAAGATAGTATAGCAAAGGTTGCAGCTTCTCTTAATCCTGTTAACAAGGTGAAGAAAGATAATGCGCCAGATCCTACTTTAGACAAAGCAATGTCTAAGAGGCAAATGCCCAAAGGTGCCCCCGGACAGGGAGCCCTGAAAAATTAAATTAACATGATATATCCCGATAATTGTTTGGAAAGACTTGGCTTCAATGAAGTCAAGCAACTCATTCATAAGCATTGCCTTAGCCCTATGGGCCAATATATGGTAGGCAAAATGCAGGTGATGAATAAGTTCGATCAGATCAATAAGTTTTTAAGACAAACTAAAGAATTTAAAAATATCCTGGAAAATCAGGAACCCTTACAGATCAGTACTTTTTTTGATATTAAAACACTGGCAGATAAGATCAGGGTGGAAGGCAGCTACCTTATGGAAGACGAGCTGTTTCAGATCTATCTGTCTTTGCAGACTGTATTTTCGGTGCTTCGTTTTTTTGAAGAAAGGAAAGATGTTTATCCTAACCTGGAAGCTTTATTTGAGCATATCCCCGTAGAAAAGAATATTCTTAAAAAAATTGAGACTGTTTTAGATCCTAAAGGAAAAATTAAGCCCAATGCTTCTGCTAAACTGCAGGATATTATTGGCGATATCTCTAAAGGAGAACAGGAAGTGCGAAAGCGTATGGATGGTATTTACAGGCAAGCTGTTGCCAGTAACTGGGTTGCAGACGGCAGTTTGACCATACGCGATGGAAGAATGTGTATTCCCATTCTGGCAGATCATAAGAGAAAGCTTAAAGGTTTTATTCATGATGAATCTGCGAGCGGGCAGACGGTTTATATGGAGCCGGAAGAGGTTTTTACATTAAATAATAAAATAAGGGACCTTGAGTTTGATAAAAGACGTGAGATTGTCAGGATCTTAATTGCATTAACAGATGATTTAAGACCATATAATCCATTATTACTTTCTTACCATGGTTTCCTGACGAAACTCGATTTTGTACGGGCCAAGGCGCTCTTTGCCATTGAAGTAGAGGCAGATATGCCTGTGCTGGTTGCAGAACCGCGTATTAAGCTAATCAATGCCAGGCATCCGTTATTGTATTTATCTTTTAAAGAAGATAAAAAAACAGTAGTTCCGCTGAACATCCACATGAATGAGAATTTAAGGATCGTATTGGTTTCAGGACCTAATGCGGGCGGTAAATCGGTTTGTATGAAAACGGTAGGTTTATTGCAACTCATGTTACAATCCGGTTTACTGATCCCTGTTCATGAATCCAGTGAAGTGGGAATATTTGATAATATCTTTGCGGATATTGGTGATGACCAGAGTATTGAAAGTGATTTAAGTACTTACAGTGCCCACTTAACTAAAATGCGCTATTTCGTTGCACATGCCACGCCAAAATCATTGGTGATGATAGATGAGTTTGGTACAGGTACAGATCCTCAGTTTGGCGGGCCTATGGCAGAAGCTGTACTGGAAGTATTGAACAACAGAAAGGTTAGGGGAGTAATCACCACGCATTATTCCAATCTGAAATTATTTGCTGGTAATACCCCGGGACTGGAAAATGCTTCTATGTTATTTGATAATGATCAAATGAAGCCGCTCTATGTACTGGAGATGGGTAAACCCGGTAGTTCCTATGCTTTTGAAATTGCCCAGAATATAGGTTTGCAAAAGGAAGTGCTGATCCTGGCAAGGGAAAAGACCGGTACAAATCAAAACCGGATAGACAGTTTACTGGTTGACCTGGAAAGGGAGAAAAAGCAGATCTATGATACGAAGGTTCATCTGGCTAATCAGCAGAATAAAGTAAAGAACCTGGTGGCTGAAAATGAGAAGCTGCAATTGTTCCTGGATGAGAACAGGAAGACGCTGATCAAAGAAGCAAAATTAGAAGCACAGGCGATCATTAAAAATGCGAATAAACTGGTTGAAAATACCATAGCAGGTATCAAAGAGAACCAGGCAGATAAAGTGGCTACTAAAGAGTTGAGGCAGAACCTGCAAAAGGAACTGGTTCAGCATCAGGTTAAGGAAGAGAAGAAACCTGAAAAGCCTGTTCCTGTGGGTACACCTATAGAGGTGGGCGACTGGGTGCAGCTGATCAATACCGAAACAATGGGACAGGTGTTGGAAATTAACAGGGGCAATTTAGTTCTTGCACTTGGTGATCTCCGGTCTGTAGTAAAGAAAGAGCGTGTGCAAAAGATCAGCAATAAGCAGGCTAAAAAGGTAGTTCAGAGTAATTCTTTTTCAGGACGGATATCTGAGGCAATAGGAAGTTTTACAGCAGAGCTGGACCTGCGTGGTATGCGCGGTGAGAATGCTATACAGGAAGTAGAAAAGTATATGGACAAATCTATCATGCTGGGTTTTCCTTTCATCAAATTGATTCATGGAAAAGGTGATGGTATCCTTCGAAAGCTAATCAGGGAATACCTGAAGAAATACAGCCAGGTGAACCGTGTGGAAGATGAACATGCTGACAGGGGCGGGGATGGTATTACTTATGTTTATTTCAATTAATTTTAAGATCGTTTCTTCCTATTGGGGAAAACGATCTTAAGGTCAAAATCGCCTAAAACCTTTCAATATTTGGTCGGCTTTATTATTATCTATAATTTAGCCGCCAAACCAAATATATGATCAATAAAAAAGTATCCGGTGCCGAAGAAGCCATTCGCGATATTACAGATGGCAAAACTATCATGCTTGGTGGTTTTGGTCTGTGTGGAATCCCAGAAAACTGCATTGCTGCTTTGGTAAAGAAAGGGGTAAAAGAATTAACCTGTATCTCTAACAATGCCGGTGTTGATAATTTTGGGATTGGCCTCCTGCTTAAAACCCGGCAGGTGAAAAAAATGATATCCTCTTATGTAGGTGAAAATGCAGAATTTGAACGACAGCTGCTTAGCGGTGAACTTGAAGTAGAGTTAATTCCGCAGGGAACTCTGGCTACCCGCTGTATGGCAGCAGGCTACGGAATGCCGGCAATCTTTACACCTGCTGGTGTAGGTACAGAAGTAGCGGAAGGTAAAGAAATCAGAAATTTTAATGGTAAGGATTACTTAATGGAATATGCTTTTGAGGCAGATTTTGCATTGGTAAAAGCATGGAAAGGGGATACCGCCGGTAATCTTATTTTCCGTTCTACCAGCCGTAATTTTAATCCTGTAATGGCTATGGCCGGAAAAATCACTATTGCCGAAGTTGAAGAGCTGGTAGAGCCGGGAGAACTTGATCCCGACCATATCCACACGCCTGGAGTTTATGTACACCGTATCTTCCAGGGTTCAGCTTATGAAAAAAGAATAGAGCAGCGTACCGTCAGACCACGCAGCTAACCAATCAGAAATTATATGTTAGATAAAGATGGAATAGCGAAACGTATCGCTAAAGAATTGAAAGACGGTTATTATGTCAATTTAGGGATTGGTATTCCTACGCTGGTAGCTAATTATATTCCCAAAGGGATCAATGTGGTATTGCAGTCGGAAAACGGATTGCTGGGCATGGGGCCTTTTCCTTTTGAAGGAGAAGAAGATCCTGATATGATCAATGCAGGTAAACAAACTATTACTACACTGCCTGGGTCTTCAATTTTTGATTCGGCAATGAGTTTCGGGATGATCAGAAGTCAGAAAATAGACCTGACGATATTGGGAGCGATGGAAGTTTCTGAAAATGGTGATATTGCCAATTGGAAAATTCCCGGAAAAATGGTTAAAGGTATGGGCGGGGCAATGGATCTCGTGGCATCTGCTAAAAATATTATTGTAGCGATGCAGCATATCAATAAAGCCGGAGAGAGTAAGCTGCTGCCAAAATGTACTTTACCGCTTACGGGTGTAAACTGTATCCGGAAGGTGGTTACAGAATTAGCTGTACTGGATATTTTACCCGAAGGAGGCTTCAGGTTAATTGAAAGGGCTCCCGGAGTGAGCGTAGATTTTATTAAACAATCTACCGCAGGTAAGTTATTTGCAGAAGCTGAGGTAAAAGAAATGGATTTAAACTAGTGATATAAAGAAACCATATTCATCTGTTAGATCAATATGGTTTCTTTTAATTCGTCGGATATCTCTTTAGAAATATCAATAATGTCATCAGCTACATGTTTATTGTTCATGATGACCTTCTGACAGGTGTCCTTATAGGGCAGCAGATATTGTTTGTAAGCTGGCATCACATGATTAACCCACTGGTACATGACCATATCACGGGTATACCCGCGTTCTATTTCATCACGTGAAATGCGGCGGTTAAGCGTAATTTCTTCATCCGCATCCATGAAAATCTTTAAATCAAACAATTTAGCTATCTCAGGATAATGAAATACAAATAAACCTTCAACAATAATGATTGGGGCACTTGTAATGTTCAGTAACCGGGCGTGTTCCTCATTTATATTAAAGGTATATTCCTTTTTCTCAATTGTTCCTCCGGAGATAAGAAGTTTTAAATCGTTCAGCAGTTTGCTATCATCAATTCCTTCAGGAACATCAAAATTGATCCAGCCGTTTTCATCTATTTTCTGTAATTCCTTCGCACGGTAATAATCATCCTGGGAAATTAAACAGACTTCTTCTGCACTGAAATGATGTAGAAAACATTTTAAAAAAAACGTTTTCCCCGAACCACTTCCTCCTGCTACACCTATGATATAAGGCTTTTTATTGCTCATTAGTTTGTCCACTGTAGGTTAAATTGCACAAAAACCTTTTATCTAGTGAGCCTAAGGCATCACCGACAGCTTTTGTCATTACAATTATAACATCTTTTGTGGATTCATTCTCTGTAAATTTACCAACAACCTTTGCATAGGTTGATCTGTTGCTCATGGGATTACTGATTTTTATGATGGTGCCTATAGGAGCCGTGCGGTGAAGAACCAGCATTTTTGAGGAGTCGAGGTCTGGATCTGCAATTACAACGGCCATACCTTTTTCATCCATCTGACTTAAGCCATACCGGCTTGGTGCTAATTTAAGAGATGGGTTTTTAACTGCCGAGCTGTCTGTTTCGCTATCACTAGCGCTATCATTTATTGCCGCTTGTGCAGGCTTAGCAGGATATTGTCCGCTGATCAGTAATTTCTGGCCCACGTAAAGGGAATTACTGCTTAGATTATTTTTTGCTTTTAGCTGATCCAGTGTAAGATTGTATTTGCTGGCGATAGAATACATGGTTTCATTACCGGCAACGGTATGTACTACCAGCTGATCTCTTGATGGTGTTTCCTGAACAGGGTCAGCTGCGGGTTGATTGCCTGCTGCAGATCCTTTGTAACCTGCTGCTGGTTTGAGTTGATTCACCGGAGTTGCGGGAGTTGCTGTGTCTGCTGTTGTTTGATCCAATGCACCGCCAGCTTTAACAGGGATCTTTATAATTTGTCCTATCCTCAGATTAATGCTTTTTAAATTATTGATGCGTTTCAGCTCATTCACTGTAGTACCATATTTCTCTGCCAGCATGTTCAGGTTTTCTTTTTTCTGAATGGCATGATCAATCAGCTCGGGATCTCCCTGGGTAGCTGCAGCTGAAGAACCAACTGTTGTTGTTGCTGGTCTTGAATCTTCTGAAGGTTTTTTTACTGCTTCAGCAGATTTTTTCATTTCTGAAGGTTTTGTATAGGGCGGCGTAGCTTCACCTGAAAAAGGACGTTCTGTAGGTACTTTTATCAGCACATCTAAGGACAGGAATTTACTGTCATTATAGGCCATGATAATTTTCGGACTTACATTATATTTTCTCCCAATGGAGTAATAGGTGTCTTTAGCTACGATTTTATGGATAATCAGTTTTTTTCCGTTCAGGTTTTCAACGCCTACAGAATCTCTTAAATGATCAGCTTTAGCAGCCGAAAGATTCAGTAATACAGCGAATGATACCAGTATATAATATCTTTGCATTAATGTGCTTATGTATGTTTGATTAGGCAATTATACGAATAATATATAAGAGCCGGTTTAACAATAGTAAACGGTAATTCGATAGCCGTATTGTGTGTTTTCAAAAACCATTTGTCAGGCATCTTTGTTAATCGAGTATATTAATATAAGAATAAGAATTATGGACGCAAAAGAAATCAGTTTAAATGAAACTGAAGTAAAACCAGTTGTAGATCTGCTCAACGATTACCTGGCTAATTATCATATTCACTATCAAAAATTAAGAGGTTGCCATTGGAATATTAAAGGGCAGAATTTTTTTACCTTACATGTTAAATTTGAAGAATTGTACACGAATGCCCAGTTGACAATTGATGAAATTGCCGAGCGTGTTTTAACCCTGGGAAAACCACCTCATAGTCGTTTCTCTGATTACATCAGCGAATCAGGTATCAAGGAAATTAATACAATAGGTTTGCAGGACCTTGCAATGGTGGATGCGTTACTGGAAGATATGGCACATTTAATACAGCTTGAACGCGAATTACTGGAAGCTTCTGCCGCCGCTGGTGATGATGGGACCAATGATATGGTAAACCGTTTCATGCAGTTTAAAGAGAAAAATACCTGGATGCTGCGTTCATTCGCCGGGAAAAAGTAATCCATTTTTAAAGATTTAAGGAAACCATGCAAAAGCATGGTTTTTCTGTTTTAAGAGGATTAGACAAACAATAATACTTCATACCTTTAGACCCGATGGGATACAAAAGCTTAGCCGAGTGTGTGGCTGATTTAGAAAAACATGGGCATTTATTACGAATTAAGGAAGAGGTAGATCCTTACCTGGAAATGGCTGCTATTCACCTGAAGGTTTTTGAACAAAATGGCCCGGCTATTTTTTTTGAGAAGGTTAAAGGGAGCCCTTTTCCTGCAGTATCTAATCTTTTTGGTACGCTGGAGCGGTCTAAGTTCATGTTTCGGGATAGCTTACCAACGGTGGCACAGCTGGTAGAGCTGCGTTCAGATCCCATGAAAGCATTAAAGAATCCGCTCAAATTTGCCGGTGCAGGTTTAATTGCTTTCTCTGCATTGCCGCTTCAGCAGCGTCTGTTCAAATCGGCATTTAAAAAAACTACGATTAGTCAGCTTCCGCAAATTGTAAACTGGCCAATGGACGGAGGGCCTTTTGTTACTATGCCACAGGTGTATACTGAAGATGTGGATAAGCCAGGGGTAATGAATGCCAATCTGGGGATGTACCGGATTCAGCTCGCTGGAAACGACTATGTCAAAGATCAGGAGATTGGTCTTCATTACCAGATTCACCGTGGGATAGGCGTACATCAGTCTAAAGCAAATGCTAAAGGCTTACCCTTAAAGGTAAGTATCTTTGTAGGCGGACCGCCTTCACACCCTTTGGCAGCAGTAATGCCATTGCCTGAGGGACTCTCTGAAATGACCTTTGCAGGTGCGCTCGGCAACCGGCGTTTTCGTTATTTCTATGATGATGAAGGCTTCTGTATTTCAGCAGATGCTGATTTCGTGATCACTGGAACAGTTGAACCGGGGGAAAACAAACCTGAAGGTCCTTTTGGAGATCATCTAGGCTATTATAGTTTAACCCATCCTTTTCCCTTATTGAAGGTACACAATGTATACCACAGGAATGATGCGATATGGTCATTTACCGTTGTAGGCAGGCCTCCACAAGAGGATACCAGTTTTGGGGCTCTGATCCATGAAATCGCTGGTTCGGCATTACCACAGGAGATTCACGGACTGAAAGAAGTAAATGCCGTAGATGCTGCGGGTGTGCACCCTTTATTATTTGCTATAGGCAGTGAGCGGTATACGCCGTTTTTAAAAGAACGCAGACCTCAGGAAATCCTGACAATTGCAAACCATATCTTAGGTAAAAACCAGCTAAGTCTGGCAAAATATGTTTTTATTGCTGCCCGCGAAGATAATGAGCAGCTGAATACGCATGATATAGAAGTTTTTTTGCATCATATATTTTCCCGTATAGATTTTAAGCGGGACCTGCACTTTTATACACAAACTACTATTGACACACTGGATTATAGTGGCGAAGGGTTAAATAGCGGATCTAAAGTAGTACTGGCCGCTGCCGGAGAAGAAAAAAGACTATTATCGACTTTGTTGCCCACCAATTTTAATCTTCCGGAAGGATGGAGGGATTATCATCTGGTTATGCCGGGCGTACTAGCCATTACCACTTCTGCGTATATCCATGCAGAAGATACAGCGGCATTGGTTGTTCAGCTAAATG
This sequence comes from Pedobacter sp. L105, assembly GCF_009765875.1. Lineage (GTDB taxonomy): Bacteria > Bacteroidota > Bacteroidia > Sphingobacteriales > Sphingobacteriaceae > Pedobacter. The sequence continues at coordinate 110,955 of NZ_LMUP01000016.1, read as the reverse complement.
TGCACCTGAAAGCCATGAATCTGGAAGGTATTGCCCTGATTGTGCTTTGTGATGATGCTGCATTTACTGCTGATAACATCAATAATTTTGTGTGGGTGACTTTTACCAGGAGTAACCCTGCAAATGATATTCATGGGATAGGGGAGTTTACGGTTAATAAACACTGGGGTTGCACCGGGCCTTTGATCATCGATGCAAGAAAGAAGCCGCATCATGCGCCTGAGCTGATCAAAGATCCTGAAGTAGAAATCAGGATTGGCAGATTTGAAATTTAAATATTACCTCTAAAAAAAATGCCCTTGCTGGATTCAACAAGGGCATTTTTTTTAGAGGTAATATTAAGACTAGAACCTTACACCAACTGTTAAGAACATATTGTTTTTATCCAGTTTAGTAGTTGCTATCGGCTCAGAAAAATCATTCAGTTCATAAGGACTAAAAGTATTATGAGTAGTAGTACGCTGATAAGCTATATCCATGTAATACATACCAATTCTGTAACCTAAACCTGCAGAATAATATTTAACATCGAAAGTATTGTTGTCATCACCTTTGTAAGGGCTGCCATTTACACCGTAACCAGCTCTGATGCTAAAACTTTGAATCCTGTATTCACCACCAACCCTGTAGTTAAAAGCATGGGTATAGTTTTGTTTGATATAAGCATTGTTTTCATCAATTAAATCACCATAACCATCACTTTCAGAAAGTCTTGTACTAGCATAGTTAACGTAGTCAACGTCAGCTGAGATCAAAGCATTTTTGCCTAAGATTACACTGGCACCCAATGATCCTTTATAAGGTGTGCGCACATTGTAATTGAAACTAGAATTAAGGAAGTCGTTATTACTGGTAGTTCCAGCAGGATTTGCTGAAGTACCGGTAATATTAGAATTTAAGATTTCAGAATAATCTTCTTCCATATGCATCCATGTTGGAGCCTGGAAAGTTGCACCAACTCTTAATATGCTGGTAGGTTTGTAGATAATACCTAAACGTGCGTTGATACCAGAACCTGTAGTATTCTGGTAACTGCTGTAATTCAGATTGTAATTGCTTCCCACATAAGGATTAGCATGATCTGAGTTGTCAGTTGATGCAGCATTGGAAGGATTAGAAATGATCGTGCCTGATTCAGTATATTGTTTATTACTTTCATAACGTACATCTACAAATCCAATACTTGCTCCCAGGTATAATTTGTTGGAAATGTTCATACCAGCAGAAAAGTCAAGCTCAGAAGTAGATCCCTGTCTAACTTCTCTTTGAGTCTGTGTATTATTCAAGCTTGTTGCAGGATAGTATTGATTGGTAGTTCCTAATTGTTTATCAATTAAAAAGCTGTCGTAAGCCTGACCGGCTATGCCACTAAGGTTACCAGGTGTAGTTCCGTTAGCTTGTTCAGCAAAAGCATCTGCAATTGAGCTTTTTGGATTATTACCTGAGTAGTTATAACTTGAACTGAAGTCGTTAGTTCTATTATACCCAATTCCATATACTACACTTAACAGACCTTTATTTAAATCTGAACCCCTTGGTTTGATCACAGGATTATACCAAACAGCAGCAGCATTATTTAAGTTAAACTGAGTTTTGGTAGATTTTGTATTCTGACCTAAATAATTTGAATTTGCTTTTGTATTGTCTAATTCAGGAGTAACGCTAAATTCTGAACGGGTAAACATACCCAAACCTGCAGGGTTACCGCTGATGGAACTGATATCACCACCAAGACTGATCTGTGCGTTTCCAAGACCCTTAAAACGTGAAGAACTTCCGTAGTCAGTTCTTGAAAATCTTAAAGCGTCTCCTGCATAGATGCCGCTTTGGGCATATATATTACCGGTAGTACCTACTATAGCTACTACTAAAAGTTGTATAATTTTTTTCATTAATATTTATTGATTTAGCGGTTAAGCTATCATAAGCATATCAATCTCGTATACAAGATGAATGCTTATGATGATTTCATTTAATTTTTAGATTTTATTTAGTTACCTCTTCCTCCGCGGCCGCCACCACCACCGCCTCCGCCGAATGATCTGCCGCCGCCACCGCCGCCGCCAAATCCACTGCTTTGTTGTGGAGCATAAGAAGATCTTGAAGTATTACTTCTGTCAGGAGAATAACCCTGTCTGCCATTACCATATCTGCTGTTGCCATAGTTACCTCTGCCTCTTGCAACACCCAGACCGTTAGATCTTCTGCCTACCGCTCCATTTCCGTTGTAATATCCTCTTGGACGGTAATTTGCGTAGCGTCCGCCAAAGCCACCACCATAGTAACCTCCGCCATAAAATCCGCCACCCCAAAGTCCGCCATAATAGCCGTAACCAAATCCGAATGGATAGAATGGATTGTAGAACGGGTCATAAAACCCACCATAACCAAAACCTCCATATCCGCCCCAGCCTAAACCAAAACCGCCGTAACCGCCCCAGCCACCTGCATATCCAAAGCCTAAACCTAATCCATAACCACCGTATCCGCCATAGCCACCGTAACCTCCATAAAAGAAGGGATCATAATAATCTAAATAAGGACTGCCATAATAAAATCTGTTAATCCTGGAAGCATAACTCATGTCAGCATATTCATCGCTGCTGCCATAGTAGTCATCTCCCTGTTGATCCTGATCGCTATAATTGCCATCATTAACTGATTGTGAAGATTGCATTGGGGGGGCAGTATACTCTACTGCCTGTGCTTTTGTACCATAAACGTCGTCGTCATTGTGCGTTTGCTGGGCCATCTGTGGAACAGCGCAGGAAGAGACGGCAATGGCCGAAATGACCAGCATACTGTATAGTAAATGGTTAGGTTTCATAATATGTGAGTTATTTGTGTGTGTTAACAATTTTTTTCGTAGGCATAAATTTATAAATTTGCAACCTATCATGCAAGTTATTTAACACAAAAAGCATTCCAAACAGTTATGAGCAAAGGTATTACAAGTAAGAACGAGGATTATTCCCAGTGGTATAACGATATTGTTATAAAAGCCGACCTGGCGGAGCATTCAGCTGTAAAAGGATGTATGGTGATAAAGCCCTATGGCTATTCCATTTGGGAAAAAATGCAGGCCGTTTTAGACCAGAAATTTAAAGATACAGGACACAGTAATGCATATTTTCCATTACTCATCCCTAAGTCATTTTTTTCTAAGGAAGCGGCGCATGTTGAGGGATTCGCCACAGAGTGTGCAGTTGTGACACATTATCGTCTAAAAAATGACGGTGAAGGAAATATTATTGTCGATCCGGATGCCAAACTAGAAGAAGAATTGATCGTAAGACCAACTTCAGAAACTATTATATGGAATACTTTCAGAGGATGGGTAGAGTCATACCGTGACCTTCCCCTGCTGATTAATCAATGGGCTAATGTGGTAAGATGGGAAATGCGCACGCGCTTGTTTCTAAGAACCTCTGAGTTCCTTTGGCAGGAAGGCCACACCGCACATGCTACTTCGCAGGAAGCAATTGAAGAAACAGAAAGAATGTTGGATGTATATGCAGATTTTGCTGAAAACTGGATGGCACTGCCTGTAGTTAAAGGAAAAAAAACGCCAAATGAGCGTTTTGCAGGTGCGTTGGATACTTATTGTATTGAAGCATTAATGCAGGATGGAAAAGCCTTACAGGCAGGTACTTCACATTTTCTGGGACAGAATTTTGCAAAGGCATTCGACGTGAAATTTACCAACAAAGAAGGAAAGATTGAACATGTGTGGGCAAGTTCATGGGGGGTTTCTACACGGATGATCGGTGCGTTAATTATGGCACATAGTGATGATCAGGGATTGGTATTGCCGCCTAACCTGGCACCGATTCAGGTAGTTATTGTTCCGATATACAGGAATGATGAAGACCTGAATAAAATATCTTCTTTTGTTAATGAATTAATGCCGAAATTGAAAAAACAGGGTATCTCTGTTAAATATGACAGCAGGGATTCGCAGCGCCCGGGATTCAAATTCGCAGAATATGAATTGAAAGGTGTGCCGATTCGTCTGGCTATCGGTGGCAGAGATATGGAAAACGGGACTGTCGAATTGGCAAGAAGAGATACTAAAGAGAAAAGTACCGTTTCACAGGATGGTCTGGATATGTATATTGCACAATTGTTGAGCGATATCCAGGAAAATATTTATAAAAAGGCTGCTGATTTCAGAACTGAACATATCACCAAGGCAAATTCATATGATGAATTTAAAGAATTGCTGGATGGTAAAGGAGGTTTTATATCTGCACACTGGGATGGCACTTCGGAAACTGAATTAAAAATAAAAGAGGAAACAAAGGCTACAATCAGATGTATTCCGTTAGATAATCCACTGGAAGATGGTGTTTGTATCTATTCGGGTAAACCATCTATTCAGCGTGTTTTATTTGCCCGTGCTTATTAAAGCTTAAGGCTATTACTAATTTTAAAAAGAGCGACATGAAATTTGCAACTAAAGCTATACATGCAGGTCAGGAACCTGATCCTTCTACAGGAGCAGTAATGACCCCGATCTACCAGACTTCAACCTACTGGCAAAAATCACCTGGTGAAAATCAGGGATTTGAATATTCCAGGGGAACAAATCCTACCCGTAAGGCGCTGGAAAGTTGTCTTGCGGCATTGGAAAATGCTAAATACGGTCTTGCCTTTTCTTCAGGAATGGGTGCTACTGATACTGTAATGCGTTTATTACAGCCTGGCGATGAGGTGATCACTGGTAATGACCTTTATGGTGGGTCTTATCGTATCTTTACCAAAGTTTACGCTAAATATGGTATTAAATTCCATTTTCTGGATCTGTCAAAACCAGAAAATATATTGCCCTATATCAACGATAAAACGAAGCTGATCTGGATTGAAACACCTACCAATCCTACGATGCAAATTGTGGATATTGAAGGTATAGCAAAGATTTCTAAAGAAAAAGGACTGATCTTAACCGTAGATAATACTTTTGCTTCTCCATATCTGCAAAATCCGATTGATCTGGGAGCAGATATTGTGATGCATTCCGTGACCAAATATATAGGCGGTCACTCTGACGTAGTAATGGGTGCCTTGTTGATGAACGACGATCAATTGTATAAAGATCTTTGGTTTATCTATAATGCCTGTGGTGCAACTCCTGGTCCGCAGGACGCATTTCTGGTATTAAGAGGGATCAAGACCTTACACCTTCGTATGAAAGCACACTGTGAAAATGGGGAGAAAGTAGCGCGTTATCTCAAAACCCATCCAAAGATTGATAAAATCTACTGGCCTGGTTTTGAAGATCATCCTAACCATGAAATCGCTAAAAAGCAAATGCGTGGTTTCGGTGGTATGGTGTCTATTACTTTAAAAGGAGCCGATCTGGCAGAAACTTTCAGGGTTGCTTCTTCTTTTAAAGTATTTACCCTGGCTGAGTCGCTTGGTGGTGTAGAATCACTGATCAATCATCCTACTACAATGACACACGGTTCTATCCCTAAAGAAGAACGTGAGAAGGTTGGTGTTACAGATAATCTTTTACGCCTGAGCGTTGGGGTAGAGGATATTGATGATCTTTTAGCCGATTTAAAACAAGCACTTAAATAGACAAATTGGAATTTTTAGAATTAAAAGACTTTCTGGATTTTAAAGTTGAGCAGTATAATCAGCCCGGCTTTATTACCAATGATCCGATTTGTATTCCCCACCGGTTTTCTAAAAAACAGGATATCGAAATTGCCGCATTTTTTGCGGCAATTTTGGCTTGGGGCCAAAGGAAAACGATTATCAATAAGTGTACGGAACTCTTCCAGCGAATGGATAATGATCCCTATAATTTTATGCTGCAACACAGCGATGAGGATCTGAAACGTTTACTGAACTTTAAGCACAGGACATTCAATGATACGGACCTCCTGTATTTTGTTTCTTTTTTTAAATTTCATTATGGCATGTCAGATAGTTTGGAAACAGCCTTTCTTCCAGACAACTTTGGTCAGCTCGACAGCTTCACAGCAGAGCATGCCTTAAATCATTTCAGGACTTATTTCTTCAGTCTTCCGGATTCTCCGAGAAGAACAATTAAACATATCTCTTCACCGTTACAGAAATCGACTTGTAAAAGGTTGAATATGTTCTTACGCTGGATGGTAAGGAAAGATAAAATGGGGGTAGACTTTGGCGTATGGAATACCATTCATCCATCCGATCTGATTTGCCCCTGCGATGTTCATGTAGACCGTGTTGCGCGAAGGCTTAACCTCATCACCCGTAAACAAGCCGATTGGAGAACAGCCGTTGAACTGACTGAGGAGCTGCGGAAATTTGATCCGCAGGACCCTGTAAAATATGATTTCGCTCTGTTCGGTCTTGGTGTGGAAGAAAAATTTTAATTTCTACGCTAGCTTACTGAACTGATTTCAGGGAATTCCTGAGTTTTTTCACGTAGGCTACTGTTACATCCGCAAAATCTGCAGCCTCCTGATTAGAAAAGCCATGTTTTTCAATCAGCTTTAGTACTTCAATTTTTTTTGCTGCAGCCTTGCCTTCAACTAAACCTCTAGCTATGCCTTCCGCTTTACCCTCGGCTTTACCTTCGGCTTTACCTTCGGCTATGCCTTCAGCTCTACCTTCCATTTTGCCTTCTTCTCTTCCAGCTATTCTTGCCCGTTGTTTCATCAGTGCTATTGCTCTTTCTTTTCTTATTTCTAAGATCTGATCTTCAAATAATCCCATGTCTTTATTGTTCTTGTTTATTAATGAATTTACTTCCTGGTCAAATTTAGTATTTAATTCTTCATTTTCAAAAACAACATAAAATCTTAAGAAATTTATTAATGCCTGTATCTTCAATTTTGGTATTTTTCTACGGACTAATTCTCTGGCTAGTTTATTTTTATAATCAAGGAGGCGTTTATCCCTTTGCTCTTTATCTTTTATATGGGTAACCAGAAGCGTTGATTTAGCGATTAGTACCGCCAGGGCAAAGGGATTGTCACTCCCTAGCAAAAAATCGTCATTTTGACTGGCAATTTTAAAAGTATTAAACTGGTAATTGAGTTTTGTTCCCATAAAACCTCTTTCAAAAAATCCTGGTCGCTCTTTCAAATTTGATTCTATAAAAATGGCATAGGCGGTAATAGGCCGATCATACTTATCAAACAGCCGGTAATAATACTGGAACATCCTCTTTCCAAAATCATTACTATATTTCCCCTGCACTTCAATATGGACGAGCACCCATTCTTCTTTGCCTTCACAGGTAAATACCCTGGCCAGTTTATCAACTATTTTAAGTCCGCGGCCTTTAGCTGAAGGATGGAAGGTTTGTTCCAGTTCTTTATCTAGAAACTCAATTCCTCTATCCAGATCCAACGTGGAACCAGCTTCAGGATTCAGAAAAAGCAGGAAATCTACAAAGAGTTTTTCCAGCAGCCCTTTCCATAGGTTGTCGTGATTTCTTCTCATATCGCTAACTTAATACGAATCATGTTACGGTTGGTAATAAAATAGAAAATATTTTAATTTAAAAGATCTTGAACTCTTGATTTTTCATTAGAATATATTTGTTTTATCTTAGTGTTTATTGCTTTTAAATGCCTTCAGGCTGCCCGCGGCGGTTTAAGTGGTTATGAAGCCTGCACAAGATTATTTTTTACCTGTTTTTATTGTTCTTTTTGTGTTCAAGAGTTCTTAAATTCGGTTCATTACTTTTTGTAAGATGTAATCTTATGCACGTTCCAATTGAAAATTCTTTCTTAACTTAGTCTCTATGATAGTGTTTGAATCTGAAATAGAGCGCTTTGAGAGAATGGGTGAAAAAACAGGTTGGACTTTTGTCTTTGTCCCTGCGGCTATTGCCGATCAGATTAAACCAGCTACAAAAAAAAGTTACCGGATACGGGGAAAGATGGATGCTGTAGAAATAGCGGGGTTGGCATTAACGCCGATGGGAGAGGGCAACTTTATCATTGCATTGAAAGGCAGCTTACGCAAACAGCTTGGGAAAAAAAAAGGTGATAAATTACGTTTGGAACTGGAAGAAGATAAAGACTTTAAAATAGCAATGCCTGCCGACCTGGAATTATGCCTGATGGAAGAAAAACACTGTCTGCAGAACTTTTTGAAAATGCCCCTATCGCATCAGCATTATTATATCAACTGGCTTAATACTGCCAAAACGGAACCTACCAGAGTAAAACGTATTGTGAAAATCATCATGGCAATGGATCAGCAAATGGATTTCGCAGAAATGCTCAAAAGCAATTCTTAATTAATTCCTGTCGTAATTTCTAAACCAGCTGGTGATTTTCATCTGGATTACTCCTAAAAAAGCTTCCCTGAAAATTTTAGTGCTCATCTTTGAAACACCTTCTGTACGGTCAGTGAAAATGATCGGTACTTCAACCACTTTGAACCCATACTTTATAGCAGTGAACTTCATCTCGATCTGGAAGGCATAACCTACAAATTTTATTTTATCCATTGGGATAGTTTCCAGCACTATCCTCCTGTAACATTTAAAACCTGCAGTGGCATCACGAATATCAATGCGGGTAATGAAACGGACGTACATCGATGCAAAATATGACATTAGAACCCTGCTCATTGGCCAGTTCACTACATTAACACCGGTAACATAACGTGAGCCAATAGCTACATCAGCTCCATTGGAGCAAGCCATATAAAGCTTGTAAAGATCCTCAGGATTATGAGAGAAATCCGCATCCATTTCAAAGATATACTGATAGGAATTTTTCAATGCCCATTTAAACCCATGGATGTAGGCTGTTCCCAATCCCATTTTGCCTGTCCGTTGTTCCAGGTGCAAACCTGAAAATTCCAGCTGTAGTTTTTTTACGATATCAGCAGTTCCATCAGGTGATCCGTCATCAATGATTAAAATTTCAAAAGTAAAATTCAAATTGAACACCTTTCTGATGATCTTTTCGATATTTTCCTTCTCATTATAGGTGGGAATGATAACTATGCTGTCTGACACGCGGGCAATAATAAAGTGAAACTTTGGCGAAATTATTGATTAAAACTGAAAACTAACTGAATTAACTAAATTTAATATCATAAAAATAACTGCCATGAGCTAAAGGCTTTCAAAAAATATCGGATATTTCACAGTATTTTACAAAATGAAAGGCCACAATATTGCGGCCTTTCCATCTTATGATATCCAATAGATTATGTTGTTGCGTTCATCGTTTTCTGTAACCATTTGGTTAACGCAAAAAGAATAATGGAAGCGATACCGGCCATAAATACAAACAACATAAAAAATTCATGAAGATTATGCATTTGATAGCCCATAAAAACTGTTGTTTTTGTGCCGTCAGGATATAATGCACTTAGTTTTCCGCTCAATACATTGGCACCTGCATTAGCCAGGAACCATACAGCCATCAGCAGCGAAGCAAACTTTAAAGGTGCAAGTTTATTTACCAATGATAATCCTATAGGTGACAAACATAATTCACCCCAGGTGTGGAAAGCATACATGCCTATTAACCACATCATACTTACTTTTACACCGGTTCCTACATCGTTGACCCCAACTGCAATCACATAATAACCAATGGCCAGCAGCATTAAGCCCATGGCCATTTTTGTAGGTGCTGAGGGTTCTTTTCTGCCTAATTTTATCCATATCCAGGCAAATACAGGCGCAAATAAAACCACAAAAAGAGAATTTAAAGAAGAGAACCAACTGGCAGGAACAGTGAAGAAACCCAGGTTACGTTTGGTAGATTCTTCAGCGAAGAAAGTTAAAGAGGCACCAGCCTGTTCAAAGGCGCTCCAGAAAAATACCACGAAGAAGGAAACAATGAAGATCACTAAAACTTTCTTTTTTTCTACTTTAGTCAGTTTTTTATCACTGAAGATCATAAAGGCAATCCCTAAGACAGCAAATAGCATTAAGTAACTCAGATAACTGTATACTTTGGCATCGATATACAATAAAGCAACACAGATAGCGGAGAACGCCAGGAGGGAAATATATACGATAACAGGAGAAGCCTCTTTGCCTGTCTGATGTGCGGGTTTCATCCCTAATGGAATGCCTTCAGGACCTCTTACATATTTGTCTTTCAGGTTCACAAAAACAATCACGCCCAGTGCCATGGCAATGGCTGCAGCGAGGAAGGCCCATTTAAAGTCGGCCGGATTGCCAGTATCACCAACGTATCCGCAGATGAAAGGCCCTAAAGCGCCACCTACATTGATACCCATATAAAATATGGTATAAGCTGCATCCAGTCTTTTATCAGCAGGAGGATATAATTGTCCTACCATAGATGAAATATTTGGTTTGAAAAATCCGTTACCAGAAATCATTACTCCCAATCCTGAAAAGAAAAGGAGAGAAGAAAGGTCCGCATTGGTGTGATACAGGGAAGCACAGGCAAACATTAAAAGTTCACCTAATGACATCAGGATACCTCCCGTGATGATAGACCGCCGGTTTCCCCAATATCTATCGGCAACAAAGCCACCGATAAGGGGGGTAAGATAAACCAGACCGGTATAACTTCCATACAGGTTTGAAGCAAAAGCTTTATCAAATAATAAAGCCTTGGTCATAAAAAGCACCAGGATTGCACGCATACCGTAGTAATTGAAACGTTCCCACATTTCGGTAGCGAACAGTACATATAATCCTTTTGGATGGCCTTTCGGAGAGTCATGTATCAACTCAGGCTTAAGGATTTCAGATTGATCCATAAATGTTGTGTTATGTTGTTTTAATTAAAAGTTCGCAAAATAAGACTAATTCTTAGAATTTTTTAGTCACAGGTATATCTTTACGCGTTGGATCCACATATTGTTCATCCAAAGCATTCGGGTCATTTCTCAATTCGATGTTTTCTGCCAGTTTTAGCTTGTCGCCCACGAGGTGATATCCATCAAAACTCGAATCTGAAGCATAATACTGAAAATTGCCGACCATATTTGGGTCAAAGGGAGCTAAATGATCGAATACAATCATCTGTTCTTTTTTATCCAACCTTAAAGTCATCGAATTCAGCTTATTGTACTCGAAAACAATCCTGTTTTTTACAGGGGTATTTTTCGCTCCTTCAAAAACAGGCTTACCAAATTGTACTTCATCCTGGTTAAATGAAAGGATATCGATCACTTTTTTCGATGTTTTACTGTTATTTCCTTTCCAGCCAAGCAATGCATAACATGTTTTTTGGCCGCTCATAACCAGCGGAACAATTTCATAATAGCGTGCTCCGTACCATAGTTTATTGGATGTAACAATGTTGTCGTCTTTGATATGCTCCGTATCATCAATCAGTGGGTACAGTTTTAACTTTCCATCTTTTGTTGCCAATTGTATGGCTCCAAAAAAGCGGTATGTACCTTCTTCTGTAGGTACATACCAGGAAAAGATCCTGAAAGTATTGTCCGGAGATTTTACTACAGAAATAGTTTTCAGTGAATCGAAGCCAAAATCAAAAGATGAAGGTGTTTTCAGTGCATTCACCAGCATTTTGATAAATTTTGCATTCTGCTCAAATCGCCTGATGTTTCCACTGGCCGCAAACAGGGTGCCGGCAGCATTTATCAGCGAATCCTGATCTTTTGTCAGCACCGTAATTCCCGCAGAGCTAAGCTGTGCGAAAACAGGCGCTGTTGTGTAACAGCAGATAAAAATGATCAAAAATGAGATAAACCTTTTCTTCATTAATTTATTGTTTCGATAACCAGTGCGCTGGCACCGCCACCGCCATTACAAATACCGGCAACACCTATTTTTCCATTGCGCTGTTGCAGTACGGAAAGCAGTGTCACTACGATGCGGGCTCCTGAAGCACCAAGAGGGTGGCCCATAGCTACTGCACCGCCATTTACATTTACCTGATCTTCACTAAGTCCCAGTTCCTGGTTATTAGCCAGTGAAACTACAGAAAAAGCCTCATTAATCTCGAAAAAATCTACGTCACTTATATCTTTACCTGCCCGTTTTAATGCTAAAGGAATAGCTTTGGAAGGAGCAGTGGTAAACCATTCCGGGGCCAGTTGTGCATCAGCATAACCTATGATACGCGCAAGAGGTTTAATTCCCATCTCAGCAGCTTTCTCTGCACTCATTAATACCAGTGCGGCAGCCCCATCGTTTAAAGCCGATGCGTTGGCTGCAGTTACACTGCCCTCTTTTTTAAATACGGGTTTTAATCCCGGTATCTTATCGAAATGAACGGCAAAAGGTTCATCATCCTGCGTAATTACAGTAACGTTACCTTTGCGGTCTTTTACTTCTACGGGTATGATTTCGTTTGTAAACTTTCCTTCCTGATGGGCAGATTGCGCCCTTTTGTAGGAACTGATCGCATATCTGTCTTGTTCTTCGCGACTGATATTACAGGTTGATGCACATAATTCTGCAGCAGAACCCATATGATAGTCATTATAAACATCCCAAAGGCCATCTTTCAGTAAACCATCTGTCATTTGACCATGGCCAAGTCTGTAGCCTGTTCTGGCTTTATCCAGGTAATAAGGCACATTACTCATACTTTCCATTCCTCCGGCAACAACAATATCGTTCTCTCCCAGGGCAATACTCTGGGCAGCCAGCATGATTGCTTTTGTACCTGAAGCGCATACTTTATTAATGGTAGTAGAAGGAACATCGGGTAAACCTGCAAATTTTGCTGCCTGGGTAGCAGGCGCCTGACCTAAATTGGCCGATAAAACATTCCCCATATATACTTCCTGTACATCTTCAGGTTTTATACCTGATTGTGCCACAGCAGCCTTAATGGCAAAACCGCCCAGCTGGGTAGCAGAGAATCCCGACAGGGAGCCTCCAAAGCTTCCAATGGGCGTTCTCAATGCTGATACAATAACTACGTCTCTCATTTGTCTCTATTAAATTTGGTTAGGGGCAAAGCTAATAATTTTTAATTTGCTCCTGCCCGTATTTTATTTATTCCGGCCGTTCCGCTGCAAGTCTTACCGTCTGATAAGAAGCCCGGCTCAATTTTGAAAATTTATTTGAAAAAAAAATAATTCGATTTTAAACTACAAAAACGTTTTTTCAACCGGAAAGTTAAAATCATCAGATTCTACACTATTGTCGATTTCTAAAAAACTTTTTATCATTGAATTCTAGTTAGTTAAATATACTATTCCTATAGACTGTACGAATAGAATGGAGAAAAATGTAGAAAAAAATAGTACTGAAACAGAATTGATGATTCATGTCAGAAAGGGTCACCCGGGGGCCTTTGAACAATTGTATAAGCTTCATCGTGAAGCAGCTTACAGCAGTTTGCGAAAACTGACCAGGGATGAAGACCTGGCTAAAGAAATTCTTCAGGATGTATTTCTTAAAATATGGGAGAAGAAAACAGAACTCAAGCCCCAGCAATCTTTTCGTGCTTTTCTACAGGTAATGGCAAGGAATAAAGCCATGGATTTTTATCGGCAGGTTAAACGGGAAAGGCAGGTGATGGAAAATTTGCGACAGGCGTTTTCTGCATCAGATGATCAGTCACTGGAAAGCAGCGGAGCTGAAGAGGAGGAAAGACAATTGCAGCTAGCCATAGAGCAATTACCTCCGCAGAGAAAAAAAATATTTTTGCTCTGTAAACAGGATGGTAAATCCTATGTAGAGGTAGGGAAACTGCTTGGCGTTTCTGCTTCTACCATTAGCGATCACATCGTCAAAGCTAATAAAGCTATTCGAAATCAGCTCCTTAAGCGAATTGAGTTAGCTTGTGTTTTAGTCATGCCTGCTTTTCATGAAAGCATCCGGATGTTACTGGAAAAAATAATTTAATTTTTTTTGAAACAGAGCAGAGTAAAATGAAAAAAGTAGCGTTATAGCAGTATAATAAATTGAATTAAGATTTTGCCGTCAGCGCTCGCTGATCAGGCAAGTTTAGGTAAATAATAGTTAATAAGATTAGGGGATGTGCGTGGATGCGGCATCCCCTAACTGTTTTTTAAGCTTTTTTCTTACCGGTCAGAAAAAAACAGATATTCCAGATAGTACATGTAATTCACCTTGAGTAATCGAAAATTCAGATTCTGTTAGTTATTATACGGTAAAGTAAAGATTTGATCTGCTTTTTGTTAACTCTGCTCTACATTTCCATTTTTATCAAATTAACGGATATGTTAAGACAAATGTTAAAATCTACTAGATCACTAGGAATTATGGTTTATACGGCTATATTTGCATCATAAGTAGCAAATAAAATACAAAGCAAATCAATTTATAACCTATGGCACAAGGCATAACAGCAGAAAAATTTACATTTTTACTGGATAGTTTAAAAGTAAGCTGTTGCCTGTGTACTATGATGCCAGCTAATGGCCAACAGATCTGATTTACAATTTATTTTCCCCCATACTTATAGTTAGTTCATTCGAATTTCAGCAATGAAAAAAATAGACACATATACAGCTTTAGCTGGTTTACTTAGCATCACCTTTTTTCTTCCATCTCTGGCAAATGCCCAGGAAGAAAAACCTGTTTTTGCGGCAAAGACACCTATATGCTGTGAATCCAACATTCCATCCCGCTTTAAACCTGCAAAAACAATAGCAATCAACAAAACCGCCGATCATCATGATCATCAGAATATGGTTTGGATAGAAGGAGGGAGCTTTATGATGGGAGGCGATAACCAGCAGGCAGCGCCCGATGAATATCCAAAACATAAAGTTACTGTTGATGGCTACTGGATCGACCAGACGGAAGTGACCAATGCCCAGTTTGCAAAATTTGTGCAGGCTACGGGTTATATAACTACTGCTGAAAGAAAACCCAACTGGGAAGACCTTAAAAAACAAGTTCCTCCAGGTACCCCAAAACCAGATGATTCATTATTAGTAGCAGCCTCACTGGTATTTAAACCCTCTAAAGAAGCTGTTCCTTTAAATGATTACAGTCAGTGGTGGACATGGGTAGAAAAAGCCGATTGGAAACATCCGCAGGGCCCAAAAAGTAATATCGAAGGGAAAGACAATTATCCTGTGGTTCAGGTTTCTTATGATGATGCCATTGCTTATTCCAAATGGGCCGGCAAACGTCTGCCAACAGAAGCCGAATGGGAATATGCTGCACGCGGTGGTTTACAAAATAAAATCTACCCATGGGGAAACGAACCTGTAGATGAAGGCACACCAAAGGCCAATACCTGGCAGGGAAGTTTTCCTTATAAAAATACATTAACAGATAAATTCTATTATACCTCACCTGCAAAATCATTTGCACCAAACGGATATCAGTTATATGATATGGCGGGTAATGTTTGGGAGTGGTGTGCTGATTATTATGATCAGGGCTACTATGGTCAGATAACTAAACCCGAAGGTGTAGTCAATCCGCAGGGCCCGGCCAAGTCAAATGATCCTGATGAACCATATGCCTCCAAGCGTGTAGTACGGGGCGGTTCATTTTTATGTAATGACAGTTATTGCTCCGGATACCGTGTGGCACGACGAATGAAAACCACAGAAGACAGTGGAATGGAACACCTGGGTTTCAGGTGTGTAGAAAATAAAAACTAAAGCGGGAGGAAACAGATTTATCAGGCTAACAAAAATAAAATAAGGGAATAGATAAACTATTCCCTCAGTTCAAAACAAGAAACAGGCGTTCAATTGGCGTTGTACCTGTTTCAATTGATAATTAAACATTTATAAAAGTATGCAAAAAATTTACAAGACCAAACGGTTTTACGTATGGTTCGTGCCTATTGTTACACTATTACTTTCTTTTAACACTTCTGCACAGGTTCAAACCAAACCCTTAATCAACTCCACACTAAATGGTCAGGTGCTGGATGCAAAAACTCAGGAGCCTATCATTGGTGCCAACATCACTATTAAAGGCACAACACATGAAGTAGCCACCAATTCAGATGGCCGGTTCAGTTTCGTAACTGGTCAAAAGTTCCCTTATACATTGATCATCAGGTCTGTTACTTATAAAACACAGGAATTAATTGCCACAGGAGGTGCACTGATCATCCGTCTGGAAGAAAATGTAAGTCAGCTGAACGATGTGGTAGTTGTAGGTTACGGTACACAGCGTAAAAGCGATGTAACAGGTTCCCTGTCTTCTGTTCCAAAAGAAAATCTAAATCAGGCTACTTCATCGGTAGATAACCTGCTGCGCGGATCAGCTCCGGGGGTACAGGTAACGCAAAGTTCCGGCAGCCCTGGTGCTTCGGCCAGCATCCGTATACGCGGTGGAAACTCCATCACTGGTGGTAATGAGCCGTTATATGTAATTGATGGATTTCCTGTTTATAACGACAATGCCTCTACCACTACAGGTGTGGGTTCCGGGGCAAGTGTAAATGCATTGTCCAGTATTAACCCTTCAGATATTGAATCAATAGAAATCTTAAAGGATGCTTCCGCTACGGCAATCTATGGCTCCCGTGGTGCAAATGGTGTAGTGATCGTTACCACTAAAAAAGGAAAACGGGGAACGAACAATGTAACCTATTCTGCTTATTACGGGCTTCAGAAAATCACCAAAGAACTTGACTTACTAAACGGCAGCCAATGGGCGCAATTGCATGATGATATCCAGGTAGCTAGCGGAGTTGCCCCTTCGTATACGGCTGCACAAATCGCTGCATTTGGCGCTGGTACCGACTGGCAGGCGGCCGCTTTCCGCACCGCACCTGTTCAAAACCATGAACTTTCTATTTCCGGTGGCGATGATAAATCAAGATATGCCATTTCCGGTAATTACTTTGACCAGGATGGGATCCTATTGAATACCAATTATAAAAGATATTCCACGCGCTTCAACTATGATCATGATGTATCTGAGAAATTTAAAGTAGGGGTAAACCTAAGCAGCAGTTATTCAACCTCATTGAGTGCAGCCAGCAATACCGGTGGAAATACATTAACAAGCCCCAATGTAATTACCAATATCATCAGCACAGCACCGGTTATTGCTTTAAGGAATGCCGATGGAAGTTATAACACAATCAATCCATATTCTACTACAGTTTCCAACCCGATACAGGATCTGGAAATTGTAAAAAACCAGACCCTGATCACCAGGACACTGGGAAATTTTTATGGAGAATATAAAATTATACCAGGACTGACCGCAAAAGTAAGTTTTGGTGCAGATCTGTTAAATACCAAGCAGAACTATTACGCACCTTCTAATAGTGCCAATGGATATACCAGTTTAGGTTATGCAGCAGTGGGAAATAAAACCGTAAACACCTGGTTAAATGAAAACACGATTACCTACGACAAGTCATTTAACGATAAGCACTTTTTTAATGTGCTGGTAGGTTACAGCACCCAGTTCTCCAAAGAAGAATCAGCTACCTCAGGCTCTAAAAATTTTGTCACCGATCTGACTTCATATAACAGTTTACAAAGTGGTTCTCAGACTATTACTCCTACATCAGACGCCTACACCTGGGCTTTAAATTCTTACCTGGCCAGGATCAACTATTCTTATGAACATAAATACAATGTGACCGTTTCTGCCCGTGCCGATGGTTCTTCAAGATTTGGTTCAGGTAACAAATGGGGATATTTTCCTTCTACAGGTTTCTCCTGGAATGCAGGACAGGAAGATTTTCTAAAGGATGTAAAAGCGATCAGCAATCTTAAATTAAGGTTAAGCGCGGGTATTACCGGGAACCAGGAGATTGGTCAATATCAGTCGCTCTCTACCTTAAGTCCGTTTACTTATGATTTTAATGGGACTTTAGTTACTGGTTTTGCTGCTACACGTTTGGCAAATGAAGCTTTAAAATGGGAAAAGACCGACCAATATGATTCTGGTTTAGATTTAGGTTTACTGGATAACCGGATCAATCTGTCTTTTGATGCTTATTATAAAAAAACCAATAATCTGTTATTGTCCGTTCCAATTCCGTTGTCTACAGGATTTGCTACTTCCCTTCAAAATATAGGTAGTTTATCTAATAAAGGACTGGAACTGGGCATCACCACAGATAACATCAAAGGTTCTAAATTTACCTGGAAATCTTCCCTGGTCTATTCCTTAAACAGGAACAAAGTGTTAAGTCTGGGTTCTCTAAGTTCTTATTTCCCAACAGTTAGTAACGGTACGCTAAGTGTGCTGCAGCCGGTTAATGTTGTGGTAGGACAACCTTTAGGCACTTTCTGGGGTTATAAAACCGATGGCATTTTCCAAACAGCGGCAGAAATTGCCAGTTCAGCTACGCTGGATTCAAAAGCAAATACCAAAGTTGGAGATCAGCGTTATGTGGATACCAACGGTGATGGGGTGATCAATTCTAAAGATAAAGTAAGCCTGGGTACGGCGCAGCCTAAATTTACTGGCAGTTTTACCAATACTTTTGGCTACAATAACTTCGATCTGGTTGTGTTCTTACAGGGAAGTTATGGAGGCAAAATCTATAATGCTTTAAAACAGCAATTGGATATCACTAACCTTTCACAAAATTCTACTACTGCTGTGCTGGATAGTTATTCTGCGTCTAATCCCAGTAATGTAACGCCAAGGGCAAGCAGTTCACCTGTGGCACAAATGTCCAGCCGTTATATCGAAAATGGATCTTACCTGCGTTTAAAGAGCCTCACATTAGGTTATACCTTTAACCAGAGCAGCATTTCCAAAATACATGCTAAACAATTACGCGTTTATATCGCAGCACAAAACTTATTCACCTGGACTAAATACACAGGTTATGATCCTGAAGTAAGCAGCTTTGAGCAAAGTAACGTTTTACAGGGAATTGACTATGGTGCCTATCCAAATTACAAGACCTTTTTAGCTGGTTTAAGCCTTACTTTTTAACTATCCAGACAAAAAAGCCTGCATAAGATTACAGCTGACAAATTCTACGCAAGCTTCATCACCGATAAAAAAATATTTACTAATAAGATGATAAAGAATATATTTTTAGGAATCCTGATCGCGATAGCTTTTACTTCCTGCAATAAATTGAATGAAAATCCCGTATCAGTAATCACTGCAGCACAGTCCTTTCAAACACAGGCAGATGCAGTGGCCGGGGTTACTGCGGTTTATAGTGAACTGATCTATGATGCCGGCGAACAGCCGATGTACGGGAGGAACATTAACTTCCTGACGGATATGACTACAGACGATCTCGCCGCTGGTCCTTCTGCTATCAATCCATATGTACGTGCACTAAGTGCTGATACTTATGATGCTTCGAATGACAGGGTACTGGCTATCTGGCGTCAGACCTATGTAGGCATTAACCGGGCAAATGTTGCGGTCGACAAAATTTCGGCAATGACCTTTGATCAGACTACCCGTTTGCGTTTAGTACGGGAGGCAAAATTCCTGCGTGCATTGTATTATTTTAACCTGGTGCGTTTTTTTGGAGCAGTGCCACTTGTATTACATGATGCAACTTCGGTAGATATTACTTCGCTTAAAACCAACCAGTCTACGGTTACCCAGGTATACCAGCAAATCATTGCCGACCTCACTGAAGCAGAAAACCTTCCCGCCACTTACACCGGTGCCGATATCGGCCGTGCTACAGCAGGCGCGGCAAAATCACTATTGGTAAAAGTTTACCTCACGCAAAAAGATTGGGCAAACACAATTTTAAAAGCCAAAGAAGTAATGAATGGCGGTTATGGATATGCTTTGTTTGCCAACTACGCAGATGTATTTAACAAATCTGCAAAAAATGGCAAAGAACATATATTCTCTGCACAGTTTGAAGCCAATAGCGGCACGGGTAACACCAGCACTTTGATGGGTGCATCCTTTACAGGATTTGCAGGTAAAGTTCCTGCCGATCTTCCTGCAGATACAGGGGTGTATAATATATTCACCGCCGGCGATACACGTAAGGCCGTAACTTTCTATAAAACTTTCACTAATCCTGCAACAGGTACAAAGTATACTTTTGCCTCCAATTATTTTAGGAAATATGTAGATTCTACGGAGCTGAGTACACCGGCACAGAGTGGAATTAACTTTCCGATCTTACGTTATGCAGATGTACTGCTGATGTATGCAGAGGCGGTCAATGAAACATCGGGACCAACTGCCGATGCTTATAATGCCATCAATTTGGTGCGCAACCGCGCAAATATCGGCGACCTCACAGCGGGACTTACCCAGTCGGCTTTCCGCGATGCACTTTACCTGGAAAGAAGAAAAGAGTTTGTTCAGGAAGCGCAGCGCTGGTTTGACCTGGTAAGAACAGGACGTTTGGTGGAGGCAGTAAGTAAAGTAGCCGCAAAAACAGGAGTGAGTACAAAAAATTACCTGTTTCCAATCCCTCAAAGTGAAATCAGTGTCAATTCTGGTTTAATACAAAACACAGGTTATTAATGGTGAAACTATCATAAGCTTAAAAACTGTAATGAACAGAGCTCTTGAACACAAATGAAATCAATAAAAAATTAGTGAAAAACAAGCTTAAGATAACTTCACAACCTTAAAAAATATTTTCAAATGAAAACTAAATCATATGAACATAAATCCTAAAAGAAACATAGTGTTATCAATTCATTTACTTGCTGCCTTAGCTGTAAATGCAACAGTCTCTGTTAAAAAACAATGGATACTACCGGTGCAAAGCGTGCTTACAGACAGCAGTAAAGTTCATCTTTCCAAAGAAGAAGTTGTTAAAATTGCTCAGGAGGCTTATATATATGGTTTGCCTTTGGTATTTACAGATCTTACCCGGCAGGTTAGCGGAACGAAAAGCAATGTGTTTACACATGCGCATAAATTTTTTGATGATAAAAACCATTGGGTAGTTGCGCCTAATAACGATACTAACTACTCTACTGCTTTTTTAGATTTAGAGCAGGATGCCGTAGTACTAACTATTCCTGATACCAAAGACCGCTATTTTGTGGTGCCCCTGATGGATGCATGGACTAATGTTTTTGCCTCTTTTGGTAAACGTAATACGGGAACCGGGGCGCAGAAATATTTAATCACCGGGCCTAAATGGAAGGGAATTGTTCCTTCTGGATTAAAACAGGTAAAATCTCCTACAGATATGGTTTGGGTAATTGGCCGTATACAGGTAAACAGTCCCGAAGATCAGGTGAAATTTGTCAGCAAAATTCAGGATCAGTTTACCTTAGCTACTTTGAGCAGTTGGGCTAAAAACAATGTAGCAGGAGGGACTGATCCTGTCGTTTACCATACGCCATTACCTGTTAAAGCAATTCAGGATCATCAATTAACAGTTGTAAAAGCCATACAGACATTACCACTGGCAGACTACTTTAATTACCTGAATGAGCTGATGGTCAAAAACCCTCCCCTGGTAGCAGATGCTCCTGTTTTGGCTCAATTTGCCAAATTAGGGATCCAGGCTGGCGGAAAATTTGATATCGACGCATTTGATCAGGAGACAAAAGAAGCATTGAATAACCTGCCTAAAAGTATATTCGGGCAATTTGATACAGGGCATCCTTCAGAGAGTTCAAAACCTGTAGCAGGGGCCAAAATTGGAGATTATAAAACCGATTATCTTTTGCGTGCTTTGGTAGCTTATAAAGGGCTGGGGGCACTGACACCAGAAGAGGCAACTTATGTAGGTTATGTTAAAGATGCAGACAAAAACCTGCTTGATGGTAAAAATGCTTATGTGATTCATTTTGATAAAGGAAAATTACCGCCGGCAAAGGCCTTCTGGTCTTTAACGATGTATGATAGCGACCGCTACCTGGTTGATAACCCTATTAAGCGTTATGCCATTGGCGATAGAAATCCCCTGATTTTTAATACAGATGGATCGCTGGATATTTACCTGCAGCATGAAAATCCGGGAGCAGAAAAAGAAAATAACTGGTTGCCTGCACCAGCAGATAACTTTAATGTTATTCTTAGAATATACGTACCTGAAGAAACTTATCTGAAAGATAAAAATACCTGGCTTAGCCCACCTGTAAAAAAGATAACCCCTTAAAACTAATTCAGCCTTCAATTGATCTTTAAACATAAAACGATGAAAAAAACAATTCTTTCCCTTTTGCTAATCAGCTTTTTTATGCTGAATACCAGGGCGCAACAGAAAAAGCCTAACATCATTCTGATTGTGGTGGATGATATGGGTTACTCTGACCTTGGATCTTATGGTTCTGAAATCCATACACCCAATCTTGACTTGCTGGCTTCGCAGGGCTTACGGTTAAAAGAGTTTTACAACAATGCGATCTGCGCACCCACGCGTGCTTCTATCCTGACAGGACAGGATCAGCATAAAGCAGGTATCGGATATTTTGATGTTAATTTAGGTTTGCCTGCTTATCAGGGGTACTTGAATAGAGAATCCGTAACCCTTGCAGAAGTATTAAAACAGGATGGCTACAGCACGCTGATGTCTGGTAAATGGCATGTGGGAAATGATAGTATTGGCTGGCCTAATCAGCGTGGTTTTGATAAATTCTTTGGGATCATCGGTGGTGCAGCGAATTATTTCAATGCCAATTATATGCCCCTGGGCGGACGTAAGTATCCGGTGATCATTGAAGAAAACAACAAACGCTGGCACCCGAAAGACGACAGTTATTATATGACTGACGAAATCGGAAACCATGCCATCGAATACCTGAAAGAACAGAATAAAACTAAAAAGCCATTTTTCCTTTACCTGGCCTTTAATGCACCACACTGGCCTTTACAGGCTTTGCCTGAAGACATTGCAAAATATAAAGGGCGTTATGATATCGGGTGGGATTCTTTACGTAAGGAGCGTCTGGAAAAACAGCTGAAATTGGGAATCAGAGAACCCGGACAAACAATCGCTAAACGCGATCCGGATGTACCAAACTGGGATAACCTAACCTATGATGAACAACAGTTGTGGAAAGCTAAAATGGAAGTATATGCGGCCATGGTAGACCGTATGGACCAGAATGTAGGGAAACTAATTCAGGAGTTGAAGGAACTGCATAAAGATGATAACACGATGATTGTTTTCATTTCTGACAATGGAGCCCCTGCTGAAGATGTAGCACACGGTAAAGAACATGCTGCCCGTAACCTGGGGCCGGTAGGTACTTCTGGTTCTTTTGAATCACAAGGGAAAAACTGGTCGTTTGTTTCCAACTCACCATTCCGGTCTTTCAAAGGAGGACTTTATGAAGGAGGTATGAGTGCGCCGCTGATTGCCTGGTATCCAAGTAAAATCAAAGCAAATACCATTGCCAATGGCAGTACCCACTTAATTGATCTTGCGCCAACTTTTTATGAACTGGCGGGAGCAAAGTATCCAGCTACCTTTAACGGTAAAAAAATTAATCCTTTACCGGGCAAAAGTTTAACAGGATTATTTTTTAATGGCGAAGCCATTAACAGGGGCGAGCCGTTATTCTGGGAGTTATGGGGTAACAGGGCCATCCATGAAGGCAAATGGAAACTGGTTTCTGCTTTCCCAAAAAACCAGTGGGAATTGTATGATCTGGAAAAAGACAGGGGGGAAACCAATAACATCGCTGCGGAAAATCCGGAGATCGTTAAAAAGCTTTCTTTGGAATACCTGAACTGGGTACAGAGAAATAATGTGGTTCTAGATTTTAACCTCATCAATCCTGGTTCTAGCGTTGGTATTAAAATGAATTAGTCATATAAGAATTGAATACCATCGTATTTGACAACTTATTTGATAAATATCAGTATAGAACATGCCGAGAGTGAGGGATGTACGATCTTACTTTTGAAAAAGTTTAGCCAAGGTTTCACCTAAGTTTAGCCTGAGTTTGGAACGGGTTTGGAACGGGTTTGGAACGGGTTTGGAACGGGTCTCCGACGACTTCGGGACGGGTTTGAAACGACTTTTACCCGTTGGAAACCCGTTACAATGCCGTAGAGAAAGCGCTACAGAGTCGGGCTAAACTCAGGCTATACTCAGGTTAATCTTTTTGATATGTCAAATCGTTACCGGCTTGATCATAAAACGTAGTCTTTTAGCATCCATTTAGGAACTTCAAAAAAGATTTCTTAGCCGCTAGCAAAAAGCAAAAAGAGGATCTCCATACGCAACCCCGAATTATTATTTTTTTGGGCAGCGTATAGAAATCCTCTTTTTAAGCAACAATTTGAGTTGCATTTTATTGAAGTTAGCGGAGCAGTATGATGTTAAGGCTGCTCTGGTTGATCTCCCTGATTTTCTTCTTTTTTGATGTCTTTGTCTTCTTCACGTTTTGCCTTAGTCACATCGTGTTCGGCCTTAGCCTGCGCGATATCATACTCCAGTTCCGGATCGATGAGTTGCTCTTCTACTTTTCTGGCTTTTTCTACCAGTTCTTCGTGGTGGTCCTGCAGCCATTGTAATTCTTTTTTACCATAAGACAAGCGGGTAAATAAGACAAAGAGAACAGGAACAATAAAGATGGAAATAGTGGATGAAGCAATCATCCCGCCCATTACCGTAATACCAATGGTGTTACGTGATACTGCACCTGCCCCTGTAGCAACTACCAAAGGTAGTACACCCAATATAAAGGCCAGGGAAGTCATGATAATAGGCCTTAAACGTAAACGTACAGCGTCAATGGTAGATGCTACCAGCTCTTCTCCGCGGTCTACCCTTAGCTTGGCAAATTCTACAATCAGGATTGCATTTTTTGCAGACAGCCCGATTAACGTGATCAGTCCTATTTGTGCATACACATTATTGGTCAGCAGTGGAATACAGGTTAGGGCCAGGATAGCGCCAAAAGCACTGATTGGAACGGCTAGCATCACCGAAAATGGTACCGACCAGCTTTCATATAGCGCCGCCAGGAACAGGAACACAAAGGTGATGGAGAAAATAAAAATATAGACCGTCGTGGAGCCCGCCTTGAGCTCTTCATAACTCAGTCCTGAAAACTCAATCGTATAACCCCTCGGTAAGGAAGTAAGTGCTAATTGTTTAAGTGCATCTATAGACTGTCCTGAACTGTATCCCTCAGGAATAGCACCGTCTACTTCCGCAGAGCGGAAAATGTTAAAGTGCGTGATTAAGGGTGCTGCTACAGTTGGTTTATAGGTGATCAATGAACTCAGCGGAAGCATCGTGCCTGCCTGATTACGGACATAATATTTATCCATATTGTTAATCAGTGCACGGTAGGCAGTATCTGCCTGGATCACCACATGGTAAGTACGGTTATATAACGTGAAGTTGTTCACAAAAATACTACCCATATAGGCCTGCATTGTACTGAATACATCCGATATACTCACGCCCATCTTCTCGCATTTTTCACGGTCAACCGTCAGGTCGTAACTTGGTGTATGTGCAGAGAAATAACTAAAGGCACCAGCAGTTGCCGGAATTTTATGGGCATCCGCAACAAACTTGTTAACTACTTTTTCAAAAGTGTGTATATCATCTGTTGCATTTCCCTGTTCTATCTGCATACTAAAGCCAGCAGCCTGCCCTATACCACGAATGGGAGGAGGGGGGATCACTACGATACTTGCATTTTTCAGTCCTGCTTTCGCAATTTTTTCCTTAAGGACTTTCATGATACCGGGAACACGCGTTTCCCTTGTGGTACGTACATCCCAGGGTTTAAGCATGACAAATATACTTCCGTTATTGGAATTTGCCCCACCATTAAGGATGTTAAAGCCGGATAGTGCCGTATAATGGTTTACACCAGGCGTTTCTCCCACGATTTTCATTAACTTAGTCATTAACTCAACCGACTGGGAAGTTGACGAGGCTTCAGGCATTTGATAGGTAACATATAAACGCCCGTCATCTTCAGAAGGCACAAATCCTGATGGCTTTTTCTTAAACAGCATGATGGTGCCGGCACAAATACAAATCAGCAGGATAACGATATACCTCGCATGTTTGATACTGCTTTTTACACCGTTTGAATATTTATAGGTTATCCGCTCAAACCAGTTATTAAACCAGGTAAAGAACTTGTCCAGTAAATTTTGCTTTTTGTCGTGATCAGTTGGTTTGAGCAGCAGCGTACACAATGCCGGGGTCAAAGACAGGGCAATGAAAGAGGAGATAATCACCGATATAGCAATGGTAATCGCGAATTGCTGATATAACCTGCCTACAATACCTGGGACAAAACCTACAGGAACGAATACAGAAGCCAGGATGAGGGCAATCGCTATTACCGGCCCGGAAATCTCTTTCATAGCGTGGTAAGTGGCCTCCTTAGGGGTCATGTGCTGTTCATCGATATAATGCTGTACGGCCTCGACGACGATAATAGCATCATCCACCACGATTCCTATCGCCAGTACAAAACCAAACATTGTTAGTGTATTGATGGTAAAGCCCAGTGGGATAAAAAAGCAGAAAGTAGATAAAATGGATACTGGTATCGCCAGAATAGGGATCAGGGTAGAGCGCCAGTTTTGAAGGAACAAAAATACCACTATAGCTACCAGTGCCAGTGCTTTTACCAAAGTACCAACCACTTCATCTATAGATGTTTTAATAATCGTTACCGATTCAAAAGGTACTTTATAATCTACGTCGGCCGGAAAGGCCTTCTTAAGCCTTGCCAGTTCGGCATACACATTATCTGCTGTTTCCAGCGCATTACTGCCGGGTGTCTGATAGATCTGAAGAATAGAAGCCCTGTGTCCGTCTACAAAACTGTTACTTGAAAATGTAAACTTGCCCAGTTCAATCCTGGCTACATCCTTCAGGTAAACCAGCTGTCCTGTGGAAGGGATGGTTTTAACAATAATTTTCTCGTATTCCGGTACCTTGCTCAGCATGCCGTTAACCAGGATGCCAGTTTCAAAACTTTGTGAGTTCTGTTGTGGCGGTGCACCGGAAGCACCTGCTGCAACATAAACATTTTGCGCGTTTAAGGCGGCGCTGATATCGGCCGGCGTTAAGCCATAAGAGGCCATCTTATCCGGGTTCATCCATACGCGCATACTGAAATTATCTGTACGCGTATTCACATCACCAACGCCGGGAACACGCAACAGCGCATCTTCAATAAAAACGTTGGTGTAATTATCCAGGAAGGTAATATTATGCGAGCCTTTTGGTGCATAGATCGCTATCATCAGCAACATATCAGGGTTACGTGCACGCACGGTTAGCCCCAGTTTACTCACTACCGCAGGCAGGAGCGGAGAAGCAATACCTACCCTGTTTTGAACATTCAGGGCAGAAATATGAACATTGGTGCCAATATTGAAAGTCACCTTTACGTTCATACCACCACTATTGGTACTGGTACTTTGCATGTATTCCATACCAGGCGTACCGTTTACCTGTTCTTCAATAGGGGTAACAACTGTTTGCTCCACGGTTTCCGCATCTGCACCTGTATAAGAACCGCTAACAGATACTGTGGGTGGTGTAATGTCCGGATACTGATCAACAGCAAGATTATTCAAACAGATTAATCCTGTGATCATCAATACCAACGATATAACGATCGCTGTTACCGGTCTTTTAATAAATGTATTTGCGATCATGCTTTATCAGTTTTATTCAGGTCACGTGATTTTTCAATCTCGTACTCTAATTCAGCATCCATACTCTGAGCCTCAACTTTTTCGGCTTTTTCTTTCAGCTCATCGCGGTGATCCTGCAACCATTGCAATCTTTCTGCACCATATGAAAAACGGGTGATCAGCACGTATAGTACCGGCACAATAAATATGGCGATGGTAGAGGCGGCAAGCATCCCGCCCAATACGGTTAAACCAATTGTTCTTCTGGATACTGCACCTGCTCCGGTAGCAAACACTAACGGCAATACTCCCAGGATAAATGCCATGGAAGTCATGATAATTGGTCGTAAACGCAGGCTAACTGCTTCTAAGGTCGACTTGATCAGTTCTTCACCCATATCTACCCTCACCTTGGCAAACTCAACAATAAGGATCGCATTCTTTGCCGCAAGTCCGATTAAAGTGATCAGTCCTATTTGTGCATAAACGTTATCTGTCAGGTCTGGCACCAGCATCAGGGCAACTATCGCTCCAAATGCACCTACCGGAACCGCAAGCAGTACGGAGAAAGGTACCGACCAGCTTTCGTATAAGGCAGCAAGGAAAAGGAAAACGAAAGTAATGGAGAACATGAAAATATAGATGGTCGTAGAACCTGCTTTCTGCTCTTCATAACTTAATCCGGAGAACTCATATGCATAACCTTCAGGTAACGTTTTCTTGGCGATTTCCTGTAAAGCTGCCAGCGACTGGCTGCTGCTATATCCTTCTGAAGAAGAACCATCAATTTCGGCAGTTCTGAAAATGTTAAAGTGGGAGATCAGCGGTGATGCCTGGGTAGGCTCATAACTGATCAGTGTACCCAGCGGAACCATTTGCAGTGCCGAATTACGTACATAATACTTGTTCATATCCTGTATTTTAGTACGGAATGCGGTATCGGCCTGTACTACTACGTGGAAGGTACGGTTATAAGTGGTGAAGTCATTGATATACAAACTACCCATATAAGCCTGGATCGTAGTAAACACATCCGCGATATTGATACCTAATTTTTCGCACTTCTCGCGGTCTACCTTTAAATTATAAGTAGGGGTATGGGCAGAATAGAAACTATAGGCTTTAGTGATAGCCGGATTTTTATTGGCTTCGGCTATAAACTTGTTAACTACTTTTTCAAAATCCTGTAGATTGTCGGTCGTATTGCGTTGTTCTATCTGCATGCTGAAACCTACAGTAGATCCTACACCCGGTAAAGGCGAAGGCTGTATAACTTCTACATTTGCATCTTTAATGCCGGCGTCCTCAATTCGTTTTTTTAATACACCTACCAGTTCTGGTACCTGTTCACTGGATTTGCTACGTTCATCCCATGGTTTCAGCTGGCAATAGATGGTACCGTTATTGGAATTACTTGCATTGGTAACTACGTTTAATCCGGATAGGGCCGCATAATGGCCAACACCAGGAGTAGAGCCGATCACCTTCATCAGTCTCTTCATCACGTCAACAGAGGCAACAGTAGAAGAACCTGCCGGCAACTGGAAAGTAACGTATAAGTTTCCGTCATCCTCAGAAGGGATAAATCCGGTTGGTTTTTTTAAGAATAGGAAATAAGTACCGGCACAAATACAAACGAGTAAAATAATAATATATCTTGCTCCTTTAATACTATTGTTTACACCGTTAGTATACTTGTCTGTAACACGCTGAAACCAATTGTTAAACTTGGTAAAATACTTATTGATACCTGAGTTTGTTTTTTCAGGATCTGTTGGTTTTAGCATTAACGTACACAATGCAGGTGTCAGTGACAAGGCGATGAAAGCAGAAATCATTACCGATATCGCAATGGTGATAGCAAACTGCTGATACAAGCGGCCTACTATACCCGGTATAAAACCTACCGGCACAAACACTGCCGCCAGAATCAATGCAATTGCAATTACTGGTGCAGAGATATCTTTCATGGCCTTGTATGTTGCCTCCTTGGGCGACATATGATCATGGTCGATATAATGTTGTACAGCTTCTACCACGATAATCGCATCATCCACCACAATACCAATTGCCAGTACAAAACCAAACATGGTTAGGGTATTGATGGTAAAACCTAAGGGGATAAATAAGCAAAACGTACCAAAAATAGATACTGGGATAGCCAGTACAGGAATCAGGGTAGAGCGTACATTCTGGAGGAAGAGGTATACTACCACGGCTACCAGGGCCAGTGTTTCGAGTAAAGTAACCAATACATCCTGCATGGATACCTTTACTACTGTTACCGACTCAAAGGGAACACTATACTCTACGTCTGCGGGAAAACTTTGCTTTAACTTGGCCAGCTGATCATATACACCTTTAGCAGTCTCGAGTGCATTACTACCCGGAGCCTGGTAAATCTGCAGGTAAGATGCACGCTTTCCATCTACAAAAGAGTTACTGGAGAAAGTGAACTTTCCAAGTTCTACCCTTGCAATATCTTTCATGTAAATCAATGCGCCTGTTGAAGGAACAGTTTTTACAATGATATTTTCAAATTCAGAGACCTTACTTAAACGTCCGTTTACCAGGATACCCAATTCATAAGTCTGACTGGACGACTGAGGAGGTACACCAGCCGTTCCTGCAGCTACCTGCACGTTCTGGGCATTTAGCGCAGCGATGACGTCCGAAGGGGTTAAGCTGTAAGCAGCCATCTTTTCGGGGTTCATCCATACCCGCATACTGAAGTCATCAGTAAAGCGGTTAATACTGCCTACTCCTGGTACGCGAAGTAATGCATCCTGTATAAATATGTTAGTGTAGTTATCTAAAAAGGTAATGTTATGCGTCCCTTTTGGGGCGTAAAGGGCCACCATCATCAGCATACTTGGATTTACCGCACGCACGGTGAGGCCCAGCTTGCTTACTACAGCAGGCAATAAAGGGGTGGCGATACTTACCCTGTTTTGTACATCTAACGCAGCAACATCAATATCGGTTCCGATTTTGAACGTTACGTTCATTGACATCAGGCCGTTATTGGTACTGTTACTCTGCATATATTCCATGCCTGGAGTTCCGTTTACCTGTTCTTCAATAGGAATGGCAACTGTCTGTTCAACAGTCTGCGCATCGGCACCGGTAAACTGACCATTAACCTGTACAATAGGTGGTGTGATATCCGGGTATTGATCTATTGGCAACAGCAAAATACTTACGGTACCGGTAATCACCAGTACAATAGATATTACTATTGCGGTTACAGGTCGTTTAATAAAGGTATTAGCAATCATATCTTATTCTTAATGTCCTTTGCCCACTGTAGGTGCTACCTTGTTTTCTGTGGTGATGAGTGAGCCGTCATGTAAAGCCTGTACGCCGTCAACCACTATTTTATCACCGGTTTTGATGCCGCCTTTGATTACTACATTTGGTCCGATGGTCTGTCCTGTCATTACCTTTTTCTGAACGGCTACCAGTTTAGGCTGGTTTGCTTTCGGGTCTGACTTTGCTTTATCGCTTTTAGCGGAAGTATCTTTAATTACACTGTCTTTAGCTACAAACACAAAATATTCTCCCATTTGCTCTGTAACTGCTCTGCCCGGCAATATGATCTGAGGTTTGGTATCCTGGTTATGCACCCTTACCACACAGCTCATTCCTACTTTCAGCATATTTTTAGGGTTAGGGAATACCAGTCTGACACGGATAGATCCTGTTTGAGAATCTACCGCCCTGTCAATAATGCTGATCTTTCCTGTGTAAGGGTACAGGGAGTTATCTGCCAGCAAAATCGTGAACAATGAATCAGGTGCGCTTTTTGAAGTGCGCTGCAGTTCTTCAAAATGGGGCAGTTGTTTTTCGTTAACCACAAAATCTACTGCCATAGGGCCATCTGTAGAAATGGTATTGAGTTGAGTAGTACCCACGGAAACTACATTTCCCAATTTCACATCACTAAAGCCTATCTGACCGCTAAATGGTGCGGTTACTACGGCATAGTTTAAATTAGTTTTGGCACTTTTAACAGCTTCTTCAGCAGATCTTACCAGGTTCTTTGAATTTTGCAGGGTAATTACCGCATGGTCATAAGATTGTTTGGCTACTGCATTATATTTATTCAGATATTCATATCTGTCGGCATCTTGCTGCGATTGCGTCAAAGTACCCTGAGCAACTCTCAGGTTGGCTATTGCCGCATCATAATTAGCTTTGTATATACGTGTGTCTATTTCATATAACTTTTGTCCTTTAGTTACATGACTTCCCTCTGTAAAGAATATCCCTGTAATGGCACCCTGTACCTGTGGTAAAAGGACTACCTGGCTTAAGGCCTGGGTTGTTGACGGATACTTGTCATAATATAAAACACTTTGTTCGTTTACCTGCATTAAATTTACAGGGACTTCCGGACTTTCAGGCGGCATCTTTTTCTTGCAGGCGCCGAGCATAAGACAACTTAAAAAGATGATATTTAATGATACTCTATTCATCGAGGGGGTTTGTTTTAATATTATTAATAGGTGATATTTCCCATAGCTTTCTGCAGGTCTACTTTGTTAGACAGTACCTGGAAAAGGGCGTTTATATAGCTTATTTCTGATGAAATCAAATTTGATTCTGCAGTAATTACATTCAGATAGGGTACAATTCCCTGTTTGTATTGTAAGTTGACTACAAAGTATACACGTTTTGCCGTGTTTACATTTTTCTGCAATAACTGCAGGTTATAGTAGTTGCCTTTATAATTGGCCAATGAAGTAGTGTACTCCTTAAATATCTGCGATTTCAGGTCTATTTCATCCAGGTTGAGCAGTTGCTCCTGCAGCTTTGCTTTCCTGACACTATGCGTTCTGGCGAATCCTGTAAAAATAGGTATGCTGAATGTCAGCCCGACTAAAGAGTTGGGATAAGAGTTGTTGAATATATCAGATAACTTGTTGTTTTCAAAAGCCAGATTATAATTATAAAAAGCCGATAGGGTAGGCATAAAGGCATATTTGTAATACTTTATCAGCTGTGTTTGCAACTGTTTATTCGTAGCGATCTGTTTAAATTCAATACGTTTTTCATATTGCAGTTGCTCAAGTGTATCGATGTGTATGTTCCTTGCCATTTCTAAGGTGTCGAAACTTACGTTAAATTCCTTTTCTGGCGAATAACCCATCAATTGTTTTAAATCGGCATATTGAGGGCTAACATTTAACGTAGCCTGTCTAAGTTGTGCCTTTGAATTGTTTAAAGTTATATCTGCTTCTTCATAATCAGTTTCATCAACAATACCACCTTTATACTGATGGTAAGTATCACGAAGGTTCTGACCCAAACGCGTAGTGTCTTCCTTTAAAACATTAATTTGCTCCAGGGTAAGCAATACATTATAAAATGATTTGCTTACCGCTGTTACCAGGAATATTTTGGTGCTGTCTGTGACCTGTTGTGCCTGGGTAACATATAGCGGAGCAGTTTTAGCTACCAATAATAGATTCGGGCTGAAGATTGCCTGTGAAGCGGTTACACCTGGAATAAATGTATTGGATATGCTTTGTCCCTTTGTGGATATAGCAGTACTTGTTCCTCCAATATTTGATCCGGTATTCAATGTGCTGCTGTTGCTAGGTAATTGAATATAGTGCAGTAAGTTGCCCGATGCACTTACCTGTGGCAACCAGGCCGCAAGGTTTACCTTATTTGTTTCCCTGGTAATACTCTCATTTACTAACGATCTGTTTAGCGCCGGCTGATGAACCAGTGCATATTCTATACATTGTCTGAGTGTTAAAGATTGTTTATTGCTGTCTTGTGGGTTTACAGACATAAATAAACTTTTGGAAGTATCCGGAACGGTTACCGGAGAGTTCACATTAGCTGTCTTTTTAACTTGGGCCTGTGAGATCAGAGATAAAAAAATCAAACTTCCGGTAAGTAAAAAGAGACGGGATTTACCGTCTTCAAAAAAGTTGTTCGCCATTAAAATACGCTATTTAGCATTTTTAATAAATAAATCTTTACTGTGTATTTTTAAAGAGATAATTTATATGTTCATTATTTAATTCATCCCAATTATGAGAGGCATGGTGTAAAGGTGTGTAAAACAAATAATGGTTTGGGTAACATTTTTATTAACATCCTGTTTGTGTGTCAACTGCATTGATATTGTTACGGTGATTATGTGTTTTAGGCGATGCTATTCTAAAGAAAGATCAATTTTATCATATTTACAAACTTTTGATCCAATTTGTTGAGAAAGAGCATCTTTTATATTCTCATTGTAGTTTTTGGCCTTATTTAACGAGGTTTTCCTGCCTCGCTTTAGTCATGACACGGTAAGTTTGGGTTTGAAACCATGAAAATTTAGTTAGCATTAAATTTTGATTAAAGTTTCGTTGTTTAGACATCATTTACCAATATTTAATATTGTTTTGCTAAATCATTTTAAAGAGATAATTTAGTCAGATCCATATTTGTTCTATTTTAAACGTTCTCAAAGTGAAAAAAAATTCATGCCATTTCTTTTTACAGTCAGCTGCTCAGCTGACAATTTTGTAAATCCGGCAAATAACTTTACAGGTGTATGTTTTTGCTAAACCAAGTTAAATTATGCAATGAATTATAATCTTGGATTTTATTCTTTACTGTCTAATCAACCATTCGGATATTAGCAGCAAAGCGGTGGTGAAGGTTTATCCTTAATTATAGAATTTGATTTTGTTTCATGAAGGTCTTTTCAATATCAGTGATATGACTGTCATCAATAGCCGGGGCGGTGATGATTTTGGTGATATTCAGTTCATCCATAATGTCGACAAAGTTTTTGTAAGATGCGCCTGAGGTAGGTTTGATAATGATGCTCAATGATTTTTTAATATCATTGTGATTTGCGGCACTCACCTGTAATTTGTTTCTTAAAATAGATTGTCTTATTTGACGATAATCTTCAATAACAGGCTGGCTTTCTCGGGGAATACCCAGATATCAGGCTACCCTGTCGTGTTTTCCCAATATGATGGTCATGGTTTTGCATGCCGCCAGATCGAGCAACTCGTCCGACTCCTCTGGTTTAACGATATTCATAGCAATAGGTTTAGCTAACGACGTGGTTAACATAAAGAAGGTAATCAGTAGAAATGCAAGATCTACCATTGCGGTTAAATCTACTTTTGGTGTTTCTTTTTTGTTTCGGGAAATGCTAAGCTCGGCCATAATTGTTTAATTAAAGATTGCCTTTGGCAACGTGGTCAGAATAGTTGTTTCTGAAAAAACTGGTAACACAAAATTTACAATTGAACCTTTGACCGGTTTAAGTCATCTTTTTAAACATGGAACTACAGGTGCCTTGAGTGAATGTAGCCAGAATAGCAAAACAGAGAATCCTATTTCACTTCAAAAGGTTTCATTGTGGATTAACGGATTGTTAAAGAATAAGTTATTTTAATAGTTATAACTTATTTAATGATGAATTATATAGTTTTTATTGAAATAAAGTGGTAAGTTTCACCTGTAAAACATAATTTACTTTATTCAGTAAATAAAGTATCTGTTTTTAACTATTGTTAACGCCTACTCTATTTTTTACCTGAATTTATGAGGAAATATGCTTTCATATCAGCGATATGCTTTTTTTTATTCACTATTATCAGTAAAAAATCTTTCTCTCAAACCTCTTCGGATAGCAGTGCACATCAAACTGCTTTAAATGGCGTAATCAAGTTTTTTAATGCTTCCCTGGGGGCCCAGTTGCCTATTTACAATGGCCGTCATTATGATTTTTATGATGCCGGAACAAGGGGAAGTGCTTATTTTCAGGAAACCGATGCCTTTTCTAAAGGATCTGTTGTTTATGATCATACATTATACACAGATATACCGATGATCTATGATGTTTACGGCAATAAGCTGGTTATCCTTTTATATGATCAAAACACGATGTGTTCACTGATCAATGATAGGGTAAAAAGCTTTGATTACCTTAACCACCACTTTATTAATATCCAGTCTGACACCCTGACGAATAATAAAGCAGGGATGAAATCAGGATTTTACGATGAGGTTTATTCAGGTAAAATAGAAACCTTGGTTAAACGGTCAAAAGGGATTCAGGAGTATTTCCAGGACATTGAGCAGCATTTCACTTCTTCAAAAGATTTTTATATTAAAAAGAACAATGTCTATTATAACATTGGCAGTTTATCAGATCTGCTGGATGTTTTAAAAGACAGGAGACAAGAACTTCAGCATTATGTTAATACTAACAAACTGAAATTTCGGAAAGATCCTGAAGATGTCATTGTTAAAATCTCTTCCTACTATGACCATTTAGCCAACTAAATATGATAAAAATCTACTTATTAAGTTTCTGCTTCCTTTTTATTTTGCAAGTAGGTTTTGCCCAGCAAAACAATGCGAAATTAATCAGTGGGAATTTTCAGCAAGCTACTATTGCACAGTTTGTGAGTGATATTGAGTCAAAAACCGATCTTCATTTTTATTATGATGCCAGTCAGTTTGATAGTTTAAAAATCACCCTGCAAGTTAACAATCAGCCGCTGGATACCGTTCTGGAGAAGGCTTTCAGAAATACTGATTTTCATTTTTCTGTTTCTTCCCGGCAGGTTTTTCTAACGAAGGGGAGAGCGGTAGTCACGGAGCTGGCACTTGGTTTCATGGTAGCAAATACACCAGGAAAAATACCGGTACACAGGCCAAATGTTGTTATTGCCGAGTACAATGAAGAGAAGGACAAAAAGATGCCGGATGCAACTACAGAAAATAAGGTTTATCAGATAGGTATAAAAACAAATGAACCATTGAGTGGTAATGCTATTTTGAGCGGTTATATACGTGATATTAAATCTGGGGAAGGGGTTGCGGGCTCCAGGATTTTTATTGGGGAGCCCAAAACCGGCGTGTCGACTGATCAGTTTGGCTATTTTACGATGACATTGCCTCGCGGAAAACATATCTTAAATATCAGGGCCATGGGAATGCGCGATACCAGGCGGCAGATCAATTTATACACAGATGGAAAATTGAATATTGAAGTTCAGGAACAGATCAATAGTTTAAAGGAAGTTAAAATATCAGGTGATAAAATCGCCAATGTAAGAAGTACCCAAATGGGTACAACAAAGTTAGATATTAAAACTATCAAAGAAATTCCTGCTGTTTTTGGCGAAGCAGATGTATTAAAAGCAGTGTTAACACTTCCAGGAGTCACTTCGGTTGGTGAAGCTACAACAGGTTTTAATGTACGCGGTGGGGCAGCCGATGAAAATCTGATCCTGCTCGATGGTGCAACCATATATAACCCCGCTCACTTTTTTGGTTTTTTTGCCGCCTTTAATCCTGATCTGGTAAAAGATATACAGTTATATAAAAGCAGTATCCCGGAGAAATTCGGAGGTCGTTTATCGTCGGTTCTGGAAATCACCAACCGGGAGGGTAATAAAAAGAATTTTACCGGTTCTATTGGGGTAGGCTTACTCACCGGAAGGTTAAATCTGGAAGGGCCTATTGTGAGTGATAAGACGTCCTTTATCTTTGGCGCACGTACTTCTTACTCCGATTGGCTGCTACATTTATTGCCAGAAGCTTATAAACATAGTTCTGCCTCTTTTAACGATTTTAACCTGGGTATCAGTCATCAGATAGACGATAAAAATAACCTCTATCTAACCGGATACCTCAGTAACGATAAATTTAAACTGAACAGCGATACGGCCTATGCTTACAGTAATAAAAACCTGGTTTTAAAATGGAAGCATAATTACAACGACAAATTGTATAGTGTGATCAGTGCAGGTATTGACAGGTACCAATACTCAATTTCGAGCAGTGCCAATGCAGTTAATGCGTTCGACTTGGGTTACCATATTGCTCAGAATAACTTTAGGGCGGATTTCACTTATTTACTGAGTCCAAAACACACCATCAGCTTTGGTGTAAGCTCTATCCTGTATAAAATTGATCCTGGTACTTTTGACCCTGTCGGCACAGCCTCACTGGTTGCACAACAGATAGTGCCTACTGAAAAAGCACTGGAAAGCGCGGTATATATAGGAGATAAATATGATGTGACGGATAAATTTTCTGTTAGCGCAGGGGTGAGATATAATATTTATAGTTACCTGGGGCCACAAACGATTGATAATTATGCGCCAAATCTTCCTAAGGGACCTGCAACTGTGCTTGACAGCACAACCTACAAGAGCGGAAAGATCATTCATACTTATCAGGCGCCTGATTTCAGGTTGTCCGCGCGTTATATGCTAAATGATAATTTATCACTGAAAGCAGGTTACAATACTTTGCATCAATTTATTCACCTGCTTACCAACTCTACCTCCATATCTCCAACTGATGTATATAAATTAAGCGACCCTAATATCAAGCCGGAACACGGCGACCAGGTTTCCCTCGGGATATTTAACAATTCTAAATCCAACACGATAGAGATGTCTGTTGAGGTGTATTACAAACGTTTAAGAAATTACCTGGATTACAAAAGCGGGGCAGTACTATTGTTAAATCAGCATGTGGAACAGGATGTGATCAATACACAGGGAAAAGCTTACGGGGCTGAATTTTTGCTAAAAAAAACTACTGGTAAGCTAAACGGATTTATAAGTTATACCTATTCCCGTACCTTCCTGAAACAGGATGATCCCAATGCCGGGGAACTGATCAACAAAGGAAATTATTATGCGGCGAATTATGATAAGCCGAATATCTTTAATTTCACCGGTAATTATCGTTTCACACACCGTTACAGTGTATCGTTAGACATGACTTACAGTACCGGGAGGCCAATCACATTGCCTATTGCCAAGTATGAGTATGGTGGTTCTGATCGGGTGTTATATTCTGACAGGAATGCTTACAGGATTCCGGATTATTTCAGATCGGATTTTTCTTTGAACATAGAAGGAAACCATAGGGTGCACCAGCGTACTCATAATACATGGAATGTAGGGGTATATAATTTAACAGGTCGTCAAAATGCTTATTCAACCTTCTTTACGGAACAAAGCGGTGTGATCAGCGGGTATAAGCTGTCTGTTTTTGCAAATCCGATCCCTTTTATTAATTATAATATAAGGTTTTAACATGAAACATTTCAGGGTGGTCATATGGATGTGCCGGCGGCAGTCACCCTGGCAAATAGTTCTTGAGAGGAACCAGACACATCAGGAAGTTTGGAAATGAATGGGCAGAAAATTGAATTGTTTATAGGATAATGTTTATGATGAAATATTTAAAAATAGCTGCTTTTTGTCTTTTGCCCGCTGGTATACTCAGCTGTAAAAAGCCATATGCTCCTCCTGCTGTTACCTCAACTAATAGTTATCTGGTAGTAGAGGGGGTAATTAATATTGGAGCAGATTCTACGATAATTCAACTGAGCCGTACCGTTAACATTTCTGCTGTGGTCACTAAAAATCAGGTGGCAGGAGCAGCAATTACTGTAGAAAGTGACCAGAATGATATTTACCCTTTAAACGAGATCAGGAGGGGATATTATGGCGTGGTGGGCTTAAATCTCAATACCGCTAAAAAGTATCATTTGAGAATCAAAACTGCTGATAACCAGGAATACCTTTCAGATTTTGTAAGCGCACAGGTTACCCCGCCAATTGATAGTATTGGTTCTACTGCAACAAGTGCTGGCCTGCAATTGTATACCAATACGCATGACCCAAATAACAATACGCATTACTACCGCTGGGAATATAATGAGACCTGGCAGTTCCATGCAAAGTATATGTCGAATTATGTGACTAACGGAACTGAGATTGTACCAAGGTCTGCGGATCAATCTGTGTATTCATGTTTTGCAAATGATACCTCAAGTACGATACTTTTGGGTTCATCTGCTAAACTGACACAGGACGTAATCAGTCAGGCCCCAATTGTATTTATTCCTTCAACTGCTGAGAAAATTGAAACCAAATATAGTATCCTGCTACGGCAGTACGCGCTCAGCAGTGATGCTTATAATTTCTGGGTAAATCTGAAAAAAAACACAGAACAGTTGGGTAGTATATTTGATGCCCAGCCCTCAAATATTAATGGAAACATACGTAATATATCCAATTCATCAGAAGTAGTAATTGGTTATATCAGCGCTTGCCTGGTTCAAACTAAAAGGATCTTTATTTCCAATAGTCAATTGCCAGTTTCATGGAAAACCGTTTATCCCTATGACTGTCTGGTAGATACAACTTATTTTACAGCCCCGGGTACAGCAGGTAAAAGCAATCCAACAGGGTTTAATCAGGTAGCAGCTTTTTTAATTCCTTTAGGCAGCACGCAAATACCAATAGATCCATTTAAAATCATAACAGGACAGAGTGCAGGGACAGGATATTTATCCTCAGGCAGAGAGTGTGCAGATTGTACAACCAGAGGTGTTAAACCTCAGCCTGCTTTTTGGAAATGAGCCATTTGAAGAAAATAAAATCTGATGCGAAATGTTTAAAATGAAATACTTGCAAATAATTGTTTTTGGTCTTTTACTTGGCAGCTTTTTCAGTTGTAAAAAGCCTTATACTCCTGCTGCGGTTACCTCAACTAACAGCTATTTGGTGGTAGAAGGGGTAATTAATATCGGAGCGGATTCTACGATCATTAAATTGAGCCGTACGGTTAATGTATCTGCTGTGGTCACTAAAAATCCGTTGGCCGGCGCTGCTATAACTGTGGAAAGCGATAAAAATGATATTTATACTTTAAATGAGATCAGAAGGGGATATTATACAGTAGTGGGTTTAAATCTCAATATAACTAAAAAATATCATTTGAGAATTAAAACGGCTGACAATCAGGAGTATATTTCAGATTTTGTTAGTGCACAGATTACCCCGCCAATTGATAGTATTGGGTCCATTGCCACAGGTAATGGTCTGCAATTATATACCAATACACACGACCCGAATAACAATACCCATTATTACCGCTGGGAATATACTGAAACATGGCAGTTCCATTCAAAATACTTGTCCTTATATATGTCTGATGGTAAAGAAATTATCCCGCGTCCTGCAGACAAACAAGTATATGATTGCTTCAATACTGATACTTCAAGTACTATACTTTTAGGGTCATCAGCCAAATTAACCCAGGATGTGATCAATCAGGCACCCATTATATTTATTCCGTCTACGGCCGAAAAATTGGAAACAAAATATAGTATCATGCTAAGACAATATGCATTAAGCAGCGATGCCTATAATTTCTGGGTAAACCTAAAAAAGAATACCGAACAGCTGGGGAGTATATTTGATGCACAACCCTCTAATATCAACGGGAATATACATAATGTGGCCAATGCATCAGAAATAGTGATTGGATATATCAGTGCCTCTCAGGTTCAAACCAAAAGGGTTTTTATTGCTAACAGTCAGCTGCCTTCTAACTGGAAAACAGTTTATCCATATGATTGTGAGCAGGACACAACCTATTATGCAAGTCCTGGGTCTGGTTATCCGGCAGTTGCAAATAATTTAATTCCTTTACCAACTTTAAATATACCAATAGTTCCATTTGTTGTGGAAAAGGGCCCAAGTGCTGGAAGCGGATTTATTGCTTCAAGTAATGAATGTGTGGATTGCACCATCAGAGGTACTAAAACTCAGCCTGCTTATTGGAAATAGCCGGCTGCTGAATGAATAAATAGTAAACTATAATTGAATTAAATGATTTTTGGTCATGAGAAAAATAATGGCATACATTAAGCTCACACTGTTAACTTTCGCTTTTTCATTGCTCTTATTAAGCGCAAAGGCCCAGGTTATACAACAGGTACAGGCTGGTTTTAGTACTTATAACCATCGTACCATCGAGGAAAAAATATTTGTTCATACGGATAAGGATAAATATCTGCCAGGTGAAGTTTTATGGTTTAAAGCTTACGCCGTGGATGAAAATGATCATAAACCGCTTAACCTAAGTAAAGTATTGTATGTCGATATTTTAGATGAGCACCAAAATGCTGTAATACAAACAAAGGTGAGCCTCAAAAATGGTATGGGCAGCGGGTCTGTGTATATCCCTGTTACGGTTATAAACGGTAATTATCAGTTCAGGGCTTATACCAACTGGATGAAAAACTTTAGCCCTGATGCCTATTTTGTAAAAAAGATTACACTGATCAATCCATTAAAAAGTCCGGATGCCCCGGTTAAAGAAAGTACAGCTGCTTTTCATATCCAGTTTTTTCCCGAAGGCGGTAATTTAGTTAATGGGATAACCAGTAAAGTAGCTTTTAAAGCTACGGGGCAGAACGGAAGCGGAGTGGCGGTAACGGGTGCCATTGTTAATCAGCGAAATGATACTGTAGCACGTTTTAATGCTCTTAGGTTTGGAATGGGCAGTTTTATTTTTACCCCTGCTCCAAATACTGTTTATAAGGCTGTTGTCAGAATGGGTAGTACTAAAATTATTCAGGACTTACCGGAAGTTAGCCAGCAGGGTTATGTCATGAAATTAGAAGACAATGGATCCGGACAGCTGAACGTAACAGTAACCAGCGCAGGTAATAAGGAGGGCAATGTTTACCTTTTTGCCCATACCAGGCAGGCAATAAAGGCTGCCCGGAGTGAGACGCTGGTGAACGGAATGGCTCATTTTACAATCAGTAAAAATTCACTTGGCGAAGGGATTTCACAATTTACTGTTTTTGATGAGGCAAAACAGCCTGTTTGTGAAAGGTTATACTTTAAAAAACCAGTACAGCAATTGCTGATTGCGGCCAATACCGATCAGCAGGAATATAACCTGCGAAAGAAAGTAAATGTAAGGGTGATGGCAAAAGATCTGGCAGGAAAGGCGGCTGATGCTGAACTATCTATGGCGGTTTATCGTGTTGACTCTCTGCAAAGTTTAGATCCGGGGAATATATTCAATTATTTATGGTTAAGCTCAGAACTGAAAGGCATTGTAGAATCTCCTGAATATTATTTCAAAAACTCAGGTGCCGATGTTAATGAAGCTCTGGATAATCTAATGCTTACCCAGGGATGGAGAAGGTTTAATTGGGCCAATATTCTGGCAAATAAGCCCGTATCGTTTACCTATTTACCTGAATATACCGGGCATCTGATTACGGCGAAAATAGTTAATATAGTGACGAACCTCCCGGCTAAAAATATACTTACCTATTTGGGGGTTCCGGGGAAAAGGGTACAGTTATATACTTCAAAAAGTGATTCATCAGGTAATTTGTTATACAATACGAGAGACTTTTACGGGCCGAATGAAATTATTGTCCAGACAAATTCATTGATTGACAGTACCTATCGGATTGAGGTTTTATCACCATTTTCTGATCAGCATTCCTCTGCCGAACTGCCTAAGTTTAGTATTTCTCAGGGGCAGCTAACCGCAATTCAGGAACATAGCCTGGGCGTGCAGGTGATGAATATTTATTCAGGTAACCACATACGGAAGTTTTCTGACCAGGTAGTTGACAGCACTGCTTTTTATGGTAAACCTTCCAGCGTTTACAAGCTGGACGATTTTACAAGATTTACAACCATGGAAGAGGATTTGCGTGAATATGTTAAAGAAGATAATATTGTAAAGACGAAAGGTAAATTTCATATCAAAGTACTTTCAGGTGTTGGGTTTTTATTTGGTGATCCGCTGGTCTTGCTTGACGGTATTCCTGTTTTTAGCATGGATAAGGTCATGACTGTTGACCCGCTGAAAGTTAAAAAGCTGGAAGTGATGCCATTTTCATACTATTATGGGCCGTCTGCAGAACAGGGGGTGTTTAGTTTTACGACTTATAAAGGCGATTTGGGCGGTGTGGAACTCGACCCGCATGCGGTTGTGCTTGATTATGAAGGACTACAGTTAAACAGGGAATTTTATTCGCCTGTATACGATACGGCAGCGCAAGCCGCAAGTCGTATACCCGACTTCAGAAATTTATTGTACTGGAGCCCTGAGATAAACACAGAGGATGCAGTTTCATTTTACACTTCCGACAGGGCAGGGAAATATGTGGGCGTAATACAGGGAATTACTGCAAATGGAGATGCAGGAAGCGAATATTTTACTTTTGAAGTGAGATAAAACAAAGGTTAGCTGTAACATAATACTATCAAACTTGAAAATATCTTAAAAGAAGATATATCTTGCCTGTCGTAATCTATCAAGCTTAATTATTTTACAGATCAACCATGTTAAAAAAAAGTCACCTGTTATTTTTACCCGCATTTTTATCCGGCCTTCTGGCCTGTGGACAGGATAAACCCCTAACCACTTATGTGAATCCTTTTATAGGAACCGGAACCATTAATCAATCCAGTTTATCGGGCAGTAATTTTCCCGGTGCTACAGCACCATTCGGACTGGTACAGGTGAGCCCGGATACCCAGGTAGATCCCGATTCACCGGCCTCAGGTTACAATTACAATGACCATACCATCGTAGGTTTTACCCATACCCATTTAAGTGGCACTGGAATTTCTGATCTGTTTGATATTCTTTTTATACCTACTACAGGAACCATCAAAACTGTTCCCGGAGACGTGAAAAAACCGGGAAGCGGATACAGCTCCCGTTATGATCATCAGCATGAATCTGCCAAACCGGGTTATTACC
This sequence comes from Pedobacter sp. L105, assembly GCF_009765875.1. Lineage (GTDB taxonomy): Bacteria > Bacteroidota > Bacteroidia > Sphingobacteriales > Sphingobacteriaceae > Pedobacter. Next base: position 66,983 of record NZ_LMUP01000016.1, on the reverse strand, counting down.
AGGTTAAACTGCTGGATTATGATACTAATGTAGAATTGACTGCTACAGAACATGCAGGTTTTCATCGGTATACTTATCCCGCCAATACGCCAGGTCATGTAATTATTGACCTGAACCACTCCATGAGTAAAACGAATTACTGGAAGAGTAAGATACTGGATGCGCAGATACGTATGGTTAACGATCACACGATTGAAGGATACCGTATCATCACCGGATGGGCAAGTATGAGAAAGATATATTTTACTGCCGAGTTCTCAAAAGCTATTGTATCGACCAAAATGACCACTGAACAAGGTGAGTATGAGAATGCCGATATGGTAGATGGAAAAAACCTGAAGGCCGCACTTAACTTTGATACCAGTGCCGGGAACCAGCTTCTGGTTAAAATTGGCTTGTCGGCCGTTAGTGTTGAAAATGCAAGGTTAAACTTGAAAACGGAAATTCCTGATTGGGATTTCGATCATATCGTAAAAGAAACAAACAGTAAATGGGAAAAGGAACTGTCGTCTATTTCTGTGGCGGGCACCCAGGTGCAAAAGGAGATCTTTTATACCGGGATGTACCACGCTTTTACACAGCCTAACAATATGGCCGATGTAAATGGCGATTACCTGGCTACCGATTATACAGTGCACAATTCACCTGATAAAACGCACTATTCTACTTTTTCATTGTGGGATACTTACCGTGCAGCCCATCCATTATATACGCTGATCCAGCCAGATCGTTCCATCAAGTTTATCAATAGCATGCTTGCGCAATACGACACCTATGGTTTCCTCCCTATCTGGCAGCTTTGGGGCGTAGAAGATTATTGTATGATCGGTAATCATGCTATTCCCGTAATTGTTGATGCAGCCCTGAAGGGAATGAAAGGGTTCGACCTGCAAAAAGCTTATGAGGCAGTGAAAGTTTCTTCCACACGTAACCACCTGAACTCTCCTTTCGATATCTGGGAGAAATATCAATATATTCCAGAAAACCTGGAGTCGCAATCTGTTTCTGTTACCCTTGAAACTTCTTACGACGATTGGTGTGTAGCCCAGCTGGCAAAGAAATTGGGTAAAACTGAGGATTATAACCATTTTATGAAAAGAGCGATGTTCTATAAAAATGTGTATGATCAAAAGACCGGTTTCTTTAGAGGGAAAGATGATAAAGGAAACTGGATTGCACCTTTTGATCCGCTCACCTATGGCGCGAATGGCAACAGCCCTTATACTGAAGGAAACGCCTGGCAATATCTGTGGTATGTACCGCAGGATGTTCAGGGTATGATTTCCATGATGGGTGGTGACCTTAAATTTACAGCGAAACTGGATAAGTTCTTCACGCTAAAAGATGCTCCCGGTGCCGTTAATGAAAACTCTTCCGGTTTTATTGGTCAGTATGCACATGGTAACGAACCCAGTCACCATACCGCCTATTTGTATGATTACGCTGGCCAGCCCTGGAAAACACAGGCTTATGTAACACAGGTGATGAATGAGCTGTATAATAATTCCTTCTCGGGATACTCGGGAAATGACGATTGCGGACAAATGAGTGCCTGGTATATTTTTAGTTCAATGGGTTTTTATCCTGTGAATCCTGCCAGTGGAATTTATGCGATCGGTTCTCCTTTATTATCAAAAGCTGTTATTCACCTGGAAAATAATAAGACATTTACAATGACCGCTAAAAATGCCGGGAAAGCAAATCTATATATACAATCCGTAAAACTGAACGGAAAGAGTTATAACAAAACTTATATCACACATAGCGATATTTTAAACGGTGGTGAGCTTGAATTTACGATGGGCCCTCAACCTAATAAAAAATGGGGGACAGCTGTAACATCAAGGCCGCCAGACTCTCTATAATCAATATCCTGCTGCTGAAGATTGCTATCAGCAGCAGGATATTTTTCTTTTAGACTACCTATATTTTCCTCTATCTCTTTTATTCATTTCAGTGCGTAATAGTATCTGATGTGTAACCAATATGGCTTATGGTAACTCTCCATTGCCATAACCTTCAATCGAAGGGCTGAATCATGTTCTTAATTAAATGTCACATTGACAATAAAAATTCAGATAAAATAATAACTTAGGATAATTATTGAATTTCACATCAGACATTGCTTTTTGAGTGATATGGAGTTGATTTTTTAAAAAATTACTGCTAAATAAAGAGATCGATTTATGTGCAAACAAGGATGCTTAAAGGTTTTTATTTGTTTCCTCATCAGTATATGTTCCTTTAACCTTGTTATGGGGCAGGGAATGAAGAACCCGCAGACTGATCAATATTCAGCTTACCTGTTTACTTATTTTACTTCTGGAAAAGGGGGTGAAGCTATTCGCTTTGCGTTGAGTAATGATGGTTATCATTACAGGGCGTTAAATGATAATCGGCCGGTTTTAGATCCTTCAACAGGCAGTACTACTGGTGGTGTAAGAGACCCGCATATCTTGCGTGGTACGGGCGACAAAACTTTTTATATGGTAGCTACTGATATGAACACCGAAAAATACGGATGGGGGCCAGATTCTGCTATGGTATTAATGAAATCAAAGGATCTTGTTCACTGGGTTTCACATGCTGTTGTTATCCCTGCTCTGTTTAAAGAGTTTACTGGTGTAAACAGGGTATGGGCACCACAAACCATTTACGATCCTCAGCAAAAAAAATATATGATCTATTGGTCCATGCGTAAAGGGACAGAACCGGATAAGATTTATTATGCCTACGCCAATAAAGATTTTTCGGGATTGGAAACTACGCCTAAACAGCTCTTCTATAAACCAGATCATGGCTCTTGTATAGATGGGGATATTGTTTATAAAGACGGTAAATATCATTTATTTTTCAAAACAGAAGGTTCGGGATTGGGGATCAAAATAGCGGTGTCTGATCAGCTAACCAAAGGTTATGTGCTGATCGATAGATATGTACAGCAAACCGAATCGCCTGTAGAAGGATCGGGTACTTTTAAATTGAACAACAGTGATAGTTATATCTTAATGTACGACCGTTATACGGAAGGTAAGTATCAGTTTACGAGAAGCAAAGACCTGGAACATTTTACTGCAATTGACGATGAGGTAACTATGAATTTTCATCCAAGGCATGGTACGGTAATGCCCATCACAGCTCAGGAAGCTGCAGCACTGACTGCCCAATGGATGAGTACTGATGAGGTGCTCTTATCTGCACAGTCGAAACAGGTTAAAAAAATCAATATCGTTTTAGATTCCGCAAGTAATAAGCTCGTTTTACCTGTATTGCCAGGAACTAAGCTAAATGCTTTTGATCCGGGTTTTGCCATTTTTCCCGGTATAAAAGTTATCCCTTCCGGGGTGCAGGATTTCAGCAGGGGGCCGATAAAATATACGGTAACCATCAAGGGTCAAAAAACACAAACTTATGAGGTGACTGCAGCGGAAAATCATAATCCGGTGATTGAAGGTTATTATGCAGATCCTGAAATCTTATATGCGCAAAAGACCGGGAAGTTTTATCTGTATCCTACGAGTGATGGATTTGATCACTGGTCGGGTAATTATTTTAAAGCATTTTCTTCTACCGACCTGGTGAGCTGGAAGGATGAAGGCGTAATACTTGATCTGCCCAAAGATGTGAGCTGGGCAAAGAAAAATGCCTGGGCACCCTGTATCATAGAGAAAAAGGTTAACGGTAGTTATCAATATTTTTATTATTTCGCTGCGGGTCAGAAAATAGGGGTAGCTACGTCAAATGATCCTGCCGGCCCATTTGTTGATTCGGGCAAAGCCCTGCTGGATAGTTTGCCTGCGGGCGTTAAGGGCGGACAGCAGATAGATGCTGATGTTTTTAGTGATCCTAAAACAGGGAAAAATTACCTGTACTGGGGAAATAGTTATATGGCCGGGGCAGAACTAAATGAGGATATGATTTCCTTAAAGCCAGGTACAACAAAACTGCTTACCCCTCATGATCATTACAATGAAGGCACCTATGTAATTTACAGAAAGGGTGTGTACTATTTCATGTGGTCGCAAAATGACACCAGAAGCCCGGATTATACAGTTCATTATGGAACCTCCGACTCACCGCTTGGTGTGATCAGTGTACCAAAAAATAATGTGGTGATCGCAAAAAATGTAAAGGCCGGTATTTATGGAACCGGGCATAATTCAGTTATCCAGCTTCCGGGTAAAGACGAATGGTATATTGTTTACCACCGGTTTAATTACCCTAAAGGTATTACTATGGGTGACGCCGCAGGTTATAACAGGGAGGTGTGCATAGATAAACTCGAATTTAATGAAGATGGAAGTATTAAAGAAGTTATACCTACCCATCAGGGAATTAAACCGGTAAAATCCTTATGAAACTAAAATCCATTTTAATCGCTATCGTCTTTTTGGGGTTGGTCAGTAAAGTAAATGCACAAAGCCAAACCCTGGCATTATCCCCGCCGATGGGCTGGAACAGCTATAATTGTTTCGGCTCGGCCGTGCATGAAGATGAAGTAAAGGCGAATGCGCTATATATGGCGAAAAACCTGAAACAACATGGCTGGCAATATGTGGTAGTTGATTTTTTATGGTCGTATGATAATCCTCCCGGCAGTAATATTGGTAACCCCTTTCAAAAAAATCTGCAGGATGGTTCTTTTGTTCCCTGGTTAACGATGGATAAATGGGGACGCCTGACGCCCCAGCCAACAAAATTCCCTTCAGCATTTGGCGGTAAAGGGTTTAAGCCGCTGGCTGATTATGTACATTCACTGGGTTTAAAGTTTGGTATCCACGTTATGCGCGGTATTCCCCGGCAAGCAGTTTGGGCAAAATCACCTGTATTGGGTACAAAGGGCATCACTGCTGATATGATTGCCGATACGACTTCTAAGTGTCCATGGATGAATCACATGTATGGATTAAATATGGAGCGTCCTGGTGCACAGGAATATTTAAATTCCTTACTGAAACTGTATGCTGAATGGGGAGTTGATTTTATTAAAGTGGACGACCTTTCAAGGCCCTATAGCGCCGCTGAGGTGGAGGGTTATCATAAGGCTATTCAATCATCCGGAAGGCCAATTGTGTTGAGTACATCGCCGGGTGCAACGCCGGTAGAAAAGGCAGTTCATTTAAAAATAAATGCTAACATGTGGCGTGTTGCCGATGACTTTTGGGACAACTGGAAGGAAATATTACAGATGTTCGATTATGCTAAACAATGGGAAGGTATTGGCGGGCCAGGTCACTGGCCGGATTGTGATATGATCCAGATTGGTAAGCTCTCCAAACGCGGGCCTGTAGGAGTGGAACGTTACAGCCGTTTTACTGTTGATGAAGAATATACCCACATGACTTTTTGGAGCATCTTTCGCTCACCGCTTATGCTCGGTGGAAATTTACCGGAGAATAGGGAGCAGGAGCTTAAGCTGTTTACCAACGATGAAGTATTAGCCGTTAATCAGCATGGAATAAATCCGAGGCAATTGTTTAAAACAGCCACTTCATTGGCCTGGTATTCTCAGGTGCCCAATAGTAAAGCTGTTTATGTTGCACTGTTTAATATAGGAGATCAGCAACAGGATGTTCAGGTAGATTTTGCTTTGCTTGGTTTTAATGGAAAAGTTGCTGTAAGGGATCTTTGGAAAAGTCAAAACGCAGGAGAGTTTGCTGGAAAATATCAAATACAGGTTAATAAGCATGGCGCTGTGTTATTGAAATTATCACCGGAAAATTAAAGTAAGGACAAGTTTTCCTTTTTTAATGCAGAATTTTTAGTTGGGATAACGTTTTGGCGGCCACTTGGGATTGTAACAAGGAAAGAATTGTTTGTTAATTTTACTAAGAAATAACGCTATTCCCTAAACTTTATTAGCCGCAGTATTTTCAATTTATCTCGAATACTGCAGCTTTGGAGGAAGTTGAAATTATGTCAGGTCGACTACAACTTTAGCAGCTGATACACCCCGTCTTTGAATTTCAAAAGCACCCTGGATGTCATGAAGAGAAGTGCCCACGATTTTAGGTTTGGGTGCTGCCTGGAAAGTGCCGGTAGAAAGGGCTTTACCGAGATAATCATGGAAAATATATTTCCCAATCTCGTTATCGACCATTGAACTGGAGTCGTAAAACTTGGCTGTGACTCCTTTAAGGCGCGACTTCAACCAGATTTTTATACTGGATGCCAGAATATTCGGGATAAGTTTCAAAATAACCGGAAACGTGATTCCTCTCCCCTCAGGAATAGTATCGAAGGAAACGGCCGAACTGACATTGGCGACAAACTTTCTGCCTTCACATTGCGCAAGCACATCTATGCAGGTCTCAGTCGAGCCGGCTCCGATTGAAAGGGCACCCGCTATATATTTGCCTTCAAGTGCCACAATCATATCATTAACAATTTCTTTACTATTGTAATCGAACACGATAGCTGCACCCAGCGATCGTACATAGTTAAAGTTTTTGGGTGATGCAGTGGTCACCACGCTGTAGCCTGCAGCCACCGCTAATTGGATCGCGTTGCAACCTACGCTGGTAGCTCCTCCCGAAATGACCACCCATTGGTTGAGCGGCTTCGTATCTATAGTTGGCAAGTTCAGGGCGAGCGCATCTTTTTGAAACAGGCCGCAAGCCGCAGTTGACAAGCCAAGGGGGATTACCGCTGCGTCGACGTAAGAAAGATGGTCGGGGAGGACTGTAGTGAGATGTGATAATACAATAGGATAGGTTTGAAATGCACCTTCTGCCGCCCGGTTCCGCTGCTTCACTGACCCGCCAGCCAGGGCCAGAACACGGTCGCCGACTTTTACATTGGTCACTCCCTTTCCTATAGCGACTACTTTTCCCGCCAGGTCAAAGCCGAGAACGAAGGGATATTTTATCCAGGGAAATAGTCGTTTCCCAAGATAGGGGATCATCCAGTCGATTGGGTTCACTGCAACCGCATGGTTCCTGACTAGAATTTCACCCGCTCCAGGTTTGGTAAAAGGAGCTTCCTTTACTTCTAGAAGTCCATGCTGTGCAAGCAACCATGCGGCTTCATTTTTCGGTACGGTGTCGTTATTTTTATTATCAGAGTGGTTTAATTGAGGTGTTTCAGCAGACATATTGAAAATTTAATAGCATTTACTTTTCAGAAAATTATCATTTATAATCATTTAGAAAGAGTTTAGACCTCTGGTTTCGATTCAATTTCTTCCAATCCGGCAATTCCCTGTCAAACTAATTCTGTTTGCAAAGCAACCCGATTTCCAGGAGTTACTGATGTGCAAAAACAAACGAGTATTCGGATATCAAATCTGATTTCATGCAGCAAAGTTATACCTCTGTTCATTGAAGCTGGTTACCAATTGGTAACAAATTATTTTGCAGGTTGCCGTCTAATCCGGCTTAAGGACTGCTTGGTTACGCCAATATAAGATGCGATATATTGCAGCGGCACACGATATGCAAAATCTTTATGTTGCAACAAAAATTCTTCATATCTTTTTTTGGAGTTACCTGTTTTATAATTGTTTTGAGGGTTACTTTTTTCTATCAAAGCCTCCTTGATCACTTTGTTTAGTATTTTACCTAAGGTTGGAAGCTGTTCAAGTAATTTGTCAAAATCGGTTAATTTGATTACTAATAACTGGCAAGGGGTAATTGCCTGGAAACTGTATGCTGAAGGTTGTTTTGTAAGGGCAGCCAGCGGACATAATCTATTCTCATTTAAAAAATAACTGGTGATATCTTTTGCCTTTTCATCCATATGATATATTCTCAAGATGCCTTCAGTGATAAAGGCAATGGAATTGGAAATTTTTCCTTGCTCTAAGAAGTGATCGCCGGTATTTAATGTTAAGGGCCTGAAATGCGAAACCACTTCAACGATCTCACTTAGGGGTAAACCTAAATCTTGTAGATATTTTTTTAGCGTGTCGCACATAGTCTGGTGAGCAAAATTAGTTAAAAACGATAAACCGTCATTATGTTAATATGGTTTTAGGCCATTACAAAAATCAGCAAATCTATCCATTCCATGATGCGTTTTAACAAATGAAACCAAATGTGCCTTGAGGCAATCCCTTAGTTAAAATTGCCGAAATTTCTAAGTAACGAAAATGCTGGATATTCACTGAAATGAAAAGTATTACCGATCTTTAAGAATAAGGCGCCTAAAGAAGGCGTAGACCAAATATCCTGTAAAAAATATCTAACCATTATAAAAATGGAGAATTCTCGTCGTAATTTCATCAGGCAGGCATCTATTGCCGGACTGACTGTAATGCTCCCAAAAACCAGCTGGAGCGCCAAAAGTTATAAACGTATTATTGGAGCCAACGACCGTGTAAGGGTAGGTGTTGTTGGTTTCTCAGACAGGCACCGTAATTCACACATGCCTAGTTTCATGAACCATTACAAAGAACTGAATTTCGAAATTGTTGCCGTTTCTGATATATGGAAGAGGCGACGGGAAGAAGGTGCTGCGATGTGGAAAGAAAAGATGCAGAATGATGTTAAGGCCTATCGTAACAACGAAGAAATGTACAGCACTAAAAGTATAGATGCTGTATTTATCAGTACAGCAGATTTTCAGCATGCTTCCCACACGATAGAGGCGGTAAGGGCGGGCTGTGATGCTTATGTCGAAAAGCCTTTTGCCGAAACCATGGAAGACAATAGAGCTGCGCTGAAGGCAGTCAGGGAATCAGAGAAAATTGTACAGATCGGTTCACAGCGCCGGAGTGGCAAAAATTACTACGCCGCCAATGAGTTTATTAAGTCTGGTAAGTTTGGCCCTATAACTATGGTAGAACTTACATGGAACGTAAATCAGCCCGGCCGCTGGCGCCGTCCCGAGTTGCTGAATGTACTAAAAGAGCAGGATACAGACTGGAAACGCTTTCTCATCAACCGCCCTTATGAGAAATTTGATCCCCGGATATATTTGGAATACCGCTTGTTCTGGCCATATTCATCCGGCTTGCCGGGCCAGTGGATGAGTCATCAGATTGATACCGTACACTGGTTTACAGGTTTAAAACACCCGCGAAGTGTGGTTGCCAACGGCGGGATTTACCAATGGAAAGATGGCCGTCGTAACTGGGATACTATTTTGGCTGCTTTTGATTACGGGCCGCTTGATGATCTGTCGCAGGGCTTTCAGGTAACATTTGGTTCACGGATGCATAATGGTGATGATCAGCCTTCCGAAATTTATTACTCCAATGGCGGCGAGCTGAACCTGATTACCAACAAAATATCGCCTAAAGGCGGTTTAACCGAGAAGATGGCGGCGCCTATGCATATGAATGCCAATTTACTGCCCGAAATAAGCCTCGACAATTCCGAACAGGTTGTGGCCTCGGCCAATACAGGCGGCGATCAGCTTACGTCTAATCACATACGTAACTGGATGGAATGTATACGCAGCCGCAAACAGCCAAATGCACCGGTTGAGGCGGGCTATAGCCATAGTATTGCTAACATCATGACCACCGCCGCTGCCCATACCGGCGCAAAAGCAACTTTTGACGAAAAAACTCAGGAGGTAATGGCTAATGGTAAGATTTTTAAATACTGATAACGATGGTCAAACTTAAACTATTGAGTTATGTGGCGTTAGCAGTTGCATTTTCTTCCGCCTCTTTAGCACAGGAGACTACAGTTAGTTTTAAAAAGTATGACAAACAGAAAAAGGTAGATGTACTGGTAGGGGGTAAACTGTTTACTTCGTTCCTGTTTCAGGATGCGCTGGAAAAGCCCGTGCTTTACCCGCTGATGACAGCCGGGGGCACGGTGGTTACCCGGGGTTTTCCACTCCAACCAAAACCGAACGATCCTGTAGATCACCCTCATCACATAGGCTTGTGGTTAAACTTTGAAAATTTGAACGGGCTGGATTTTTGGAATAATTCTTACGCGATAGCCGCAGATAAGAAAGCGCAATACGGATGGATCCGCACCGACAAGATTACTGATATGGAGGGTGGAACAAAGGGAGTATTAGCCTATCATGCTAATTGGACCAATCAGGCTAAGGAAGTTATATTGGAAGAGAACACCTATTTTGAGTTTAGCGGTACTAAAAACCAGCGTATAGTTGATCGGGTAACTACACTAAAGGCGGCTCAGGATGCTGTTTTTAAAGATGCAAAAGATGGTATGTTAGGTTTGCGGCTGGCGCATGAATTACAGATGCCCAGCACACAAGATGAGAAATTTACGGATAGTAAGGGCATTGTAACGATTGTAAAAGGAGGTGATGATAAAATACCTACAGGCAATTACCTTAGCAGCGAGGGTAAAACTGGTGATGCAGTTTGGGGTACCCGGGGTGTCTGGTGCAAGGTCTATGGTAAAATCGGTGCCGATTCGGTGAGCATTGCCATCATTGATCATCCGCTTAACCCAAATTATCCTACTTTTTGGCATGCTAGGGGCTACGGTCTGTTTGCAGCAAATCCTTTAGGCGAAAAGATATTTACAAATGGTGCTTCGGCTAAAAACCTAACTTTAAAAAAAGGTGAATCTGTTACCTTCAGCTATCGGGTGGTAATCAGTAACGGACCAGAAACGTTAAATCCGGCCCAACTGAATGCGATGGCGGCCAGTTTTGCCAAGAAATAAAACGATTATTTAAAATACAAATACTATGAATCTGAAAAAGCTATATCAACTATCAATCTTTGCTCTTGTTTTACTTGGTTTAAGTTTCACTGCAAATGCACAGCAAAATTCGCTGACGGCTAAAGAAAAAAAAGAGGGATGGAAATTACTGTTTGATGGCAGGACCAGCAAAGGCTGGCGCAGCGCCAATTCGGATAGTTTTCCAAAGCAGGCCAATGGCTGGGTAATAGCAGATGGTTTAATGACTATACAGGCCTCCGATGGGGCAGAGTCTAAAAATGTTGGTGATATTGTCACTGTTGGTCAGTATGGGGCATTTGAACTGAGTTTTGATTTTAAACTTACCAGGGGCGCTAATAGTGGTGTAAAATATTTTGTTACACTGAAGGAAAATTCGGGCGCATCTGCCATAGGGCTGGAATATCAGATATTAGACGATGAGGTGCATCCTGACGCTAAACTGGGGCGTGATGGCGACCGCACGCTGGCCTCACTATATGATCTGAAAACATCAAACAAGGCAGGAGCTGTAAAACCAGTTGGAGAGTGGAATACGGGTAAAGTGATCGTTTATCCCAATAACCATGTAGAACATTGGTTAAATGGAATAAAGGTATTGGAATATGAGCGCAAATCGCCTGAATACCGTAAACTGGTACAAATGAGTAAACACAAGGTTTGGAAAGACTATGGCGAAGCAGATAAAGGGCACATCCTGCTGCAGGACCATGGAAATAAAGTGAGCTTTCGTAATATAAAGATCAAAGAGCTTTAAGCTTATCGTGATTTCATTGTGCGTTTGAGATGCGTCAGAAATCACTATATTGCGTGATCTCATGGAAACCGATCTGAAAGATATTCTAAATGCACATTTTCCGGGAGTCATTGACCATTGGGAGGCATATCAAGGCTTCTTCAAAAAGGAAAAACTGGCGGCAAAGACATTGCTTTTAGCGGAAGGCGATGTGGCAAAAAGGATGTACTTTGTTGCCAGCGGAGCGTTACGTCTATTTTTTAACGACCTGGAAAAGGATGTTACCGTTCAGTTTTTCTTTGAAAATACCTTCGTTTGCTCCATGGAAAGCTTTTTAGAAAACAAGCCGAGCAGGCTTAATGTGGAAACCCTGGAAAAGGGTGTATACTACTCAGTAAGCAAAGAACATTACCTGATCCTGAAAGAAACGGTTCCGGCATTTAAAACGCATTTTGAATTGTTTATTCAGGGGCGTATGTTCCACTATTTAAATCTTTTGCTTGACTATATCCGGCAATCGCCCGAACAGCGGTACCGGATGCTGGTTCAGGAACATCCGGAAATTCTGCAGCGTGTGCCGCATTATTATATTGCATCTTATTTAGGCATTACGCCGGTGTCCTTCAGCCGGATCCGCGCACGCAAATAGCTACTACTTCTTGAACCTCTTTGTGCAAAGGGCAACCAGCGGTACGATCAGGTAGCCGGCCGGAATAGCAATGCAGCAGGAAAGTAAAAAATCGTTTAGCCAGAGCTTAAAAAAGCCCTTGCCTGTCCCGTGTTTGAAACACAATACACCGCCACTCATGATGGCTGTCATTAATATCGATATCGCAAGGATTTCTAACAGCTGTATATTCAGTTTTCTACTATATTTTGATGATTTATCGGTTGTTCTCATGTGTTCTTTAATAAAAAGGCGGCCAAATGAAAGATGTAAATGCCATGGCCGCCAGTTTTTATCTTAATTTATTTTAATTTATAAGCTAATACCAGGGTTGTCCGATAACCTTGTGTACGGTTCCGAACTGCGGTTTCCCACATGTTCTTAACCTCCAGAAACAGGCCAGTTGAAGTAACATAGCCCAAGCCAGGTCCGAGAGCGAACACTCGTTCGCGGGTATCTGGCAGCCCATAACTATTCTGATAGTATTGGCTGTCACCACCTTTGCTGTCCTGCGCGAATTGGCGGAGAAAATAACCGGCAAATTCCACCCGAAAGCGCGTTAGGAGTTCGTATTCAAGCGAATAGTTTGCATTGTAAAAAGCCCCTGCTTTCACGTCTGTGCCTATCTGCTCAAAATTATAATTCAGGTACTGCCGCATACTTATTGAAAAGTGTTTTGTCGGAGACAAAGTGAGCGTATAATGCGGAGAAATGGAATAGCCGTGCGCTCCCGGGTTGATCGCATATTTATTTTCCCAGCCACCGGTTGGCAGTGTCACATCCAATTCAAAACGATGGTCTAAGGGAATACCCGCGATTTTCCGGCTGAACCACTGGACAAATGGACCTGTGACAATGTCCCCCAGTGAATTAGGGTTAGCACCAACAGGCAATCCTGCGGGATCGTAGGCCGTTATTTTCACCAGGGGGACTAATACCGTCCATCCAAAGTTTCCTCCGGCTACCTTTAACGGGCTGATATAGATCAGCTGTGATAAGGATAGCAGCGTACTCAATTTTCCACTGGCTGCCAATTTGTTTCCTTCAGCATCCGCGGCCTGGTTGGCAGTGTAAGACTGGACAAATTGCTGAAAATACAGGCCCGTACCTGGAGGGCGACCATCTTGCAGATTGGACAACCCCAGGTTTGCGGCAGGTAATTTCGGGTCTTGGGCGCTGACCTCTTGAAATAATAAGACGAATATACAACAGGATAAAATTTGCCTGATCATCTTATTCCTGGATCTTTAAGATGAGTTTGTCTTTACTGCCGCTAAAGGTACGCCGGTAGGCATCATGAGCCTGTGCCATAGGAAGAATATGCTCTTCTTTAACCTCAAATGGTACCAGGCTGCCGTCAAGGAACCCGGATTTCAGTTCATCCAGGATGCCCGCACAATCCACTACATCCAATTCCTGCGTATCGATTCCTGCGAAATTATGCTGATGGCGGTAGAAGTAAAAAATGTTAAATGGAACATCTTTTTGTGCACGGTCGGCAATAAAGAGCTGCGTTCCTCCGTGTGCCATGCAACGATTGGCTACCTCAAAGCAGGGGCTGCCTACAGTATTGTATACGATATCAGCGCCATGACCACCTGTAATTTCCATGACGAGTTCCGCCACGCCAGATTCGCTACCGTTGATCACGACAACCGGTGAGCTGGAATGCCCAAGGTATCCGGTGCCTCCCTGTTCAACGCCGATCACTTTTGCACCAAGGCGGGTAGCGATCTGGGTAGCGGCTTGTCCAACTTTACCGTTCACGCCGAAAATAAGTACCCACTGTCCTCTTTTTGGAAATCCGGCCCTCCTTAGCCCTTCGTATGCGGTAACGAATGGTACGCCGATCCCTGCAGCTTCCGGCATGGTGATCGTTATTGGTTTTTCACTGACAGCGAGCAACGGAATTACCAGGTAGGCGGCGTGGCTGCCATTAACGCGGATGCCAAGTTCACCACCAGTTCCCCATACTTCTTTGCCCAATATTTCTTCAGGACCGTCTACGATGACGCCGGCGAAATCACGACCTGTGTAACGCGGCCAAATGGCACGTGGAAATTTGCCGAGCACAGCGGCAACGTCACTAGGGTTCACACCTGAGTAAAGTACTTTGACTACGCATTCATCTTTGCCGGCTACCGGTTGGCTGACACTTTCAATCTGCATTTCCAATGCGTTGATGTCAGCCGATTTGCTAATAACTTTTATAGCTTTCATATCTTTCTTTTTTACAAAAGTCCGGCTGCCGTCCTGCACGGGCAATAACAATTGTAAAGAAATCGCGGGCTTTATGGAGAATTTACAAAATGAAACTGAAAAGCCTTTTTGGGTTTTCGGTCGAAATATAACTTTGAAGTGTAAAAGTAAATTGTGGTATTTAATAGGAAAAGTTGATGGAGCAGGGGAGGAGCTCAATTAAATTGACCTGAAGATAATGAATCGATTTTGTCATCTCAGGTCTTGGTGCATTAAAAATAATATGGCCTATAATACTGATTAAAGTTTTACAGGCCATTGAATAAGGCATAATTAAGACAGATATTAGTGCCTTGAGCCTAAATCCCGATCTTTTTCATCGCCCTTTGTCATCCTGGTCAATTCATCGCAGGAAATTATTTTACCATCCTTAAAAGTAAATTCCGCAATCACCTGTCCCTCTACTGAGCGATCTTCTTTATTTAAGCCGCTAATCAGGTGATTGGAGAAGACAATATTATCTTCCTGAACCAATGTTTTAAATTCAGCAGAAACAGACTTCATACTGTCCTTCAGGACCCTGACGTGTTGTTTGAATTGTTCGAAATTAATTATTTTTCCATCTACCTGCTGAATATATTCAGTACTAAAATACCCGTCGATAGCAGCTTCATCAAATGTTGGATTTTCAAATATATCCTTAAACATCGTTCTAATCGTTTTTTTATAATTATTCATTTTTATTGTGTTTTTAACACCGCAAAACAACGGAAGATGGAATGATTAAAAAAGTTCGATAACTGGCGAAAATTGGACTATTCGTGGTAAAAATTTGTTGTCGTAATTGGGGAAAAAGGAATGATTTTTAAATTGTCCTGGTTTTTTTTGAGTGGTCACATCATTTTTTTTTAGATATCACATTCTTTCTTCTCTGTCCTGTTAAATCGATTATTCTTCGGTAATGTTACTAATATTGAAATTATTTATTATAACTATGATAAAAAATAATTTGATTTAATAATTTAATTTAATTAGAATTGATATTTATTAGTCTTTTACAACTTATACGTGTCTTTGATTTAATTTTAATTTAAAATATATAAAAATGTTATCACAATTTGTACAGTTATTATCTGACAATCAGTCTCTTGACTATTGTTATTCGCAGGCTGTGTCCGGTATCGAATCTTATTGCACCTGGATCTCTTCTCAATCAGTTGCAGATATCACATTGACTCCCATATTAGAGGGCGTAAAAACAGATGCCAGTACCTGGTATAATACCATTTATCCTACTTATCTGAATATGCCTGCAACAATAGCCACATGTGGTGTGCAGATAGACAACGATCTGGATATGCTTATTTCCCTGGTCGATCAGGAAAACCAGAGTGGCATTTCCGCCCCCTTGCAGCAGCAGATCACTGTTTATGCAAATGCACTGATCGCTATACTCCAGGGCCTTCAATCACAGGTAAATGCGCTGGCTGTTGCTATTGTTGCTTTTCAGGGTAATATATCTGGTGATGTAGGAACAATAAATAATACACTGGTTATTATCCAGAATAATATCAATACGCTAAACCAGGAGTTGTCAACTGAGTACGGCCAGATCCATTCCCTGCAAAATGCTACCTGCCCCAATAGCGGTGATATCAATTCATGCGAGAAGACTATCAGTGCGACACAGGGACAGTTACAAACTGAAAGTAATGCATGGGATGTGTTTGATCAGGCATCAGGTATGGCTGCTGAGGCATCGATGGGTGCGGGTTATCTGGCTGGTTTCTGGCAAAGCTTTAGTGCAGATATACAAGCCTGCCTTGCAGGGTTAAACAATATTACCGCTCAGCCGGCATCAGTTGTGGCAGCAGATCTTTCAGCGAATAAGTCAAGGTGGGATAATATGCAATCACAGTTGCAGCAAATATCTGACCTGTTGAATCCAGCCAATTAAAACCAAATATATTAATTACCTAAAACAAAAAAAATGGGAAGTACCGCCAAACTGGTAGCCACACAGCCTACCCCACAGCAACTTACAGATTATGCAAATGCACTAATTGTTGTAAACAGTTATGCTTATGCCATCACCAATCAGCAATTGCCTGTCCTGAATTATCCGCCTACCAATTATGCTACATTTGCAGCTGATTTTGCCCCGGCCAAACAGCATGCATTAAACTGGTCTACGAACATCTTCGTCTCTATTGTGCAATTACCCACTACTATTGTAAACCAGGCGGCCAACCTCTTCAATATGGAGGAATTGAGTATCACAGTTTATCTTCAGGCATTGATCCAGGATCCTACCAATACCTTGGCTAAACAAGACCTGGCGAGTGCTTTATCAATTGTACAGCAAATCATTCAGGATCAGGTGGCCTCTATTTCTTCCATCCAGTCACAGCTGGTAACATTTAGCAGTGATATCCAGACTGATGCGGAGACACTTACGCAGATCGCATCAGAGTCGTTAGCAGATGCAGGTACAGATCAGCAGGCCATTGTTACGCTGAATGCTAATATTGTTCAGCTAAATTCCGAAATATCTACTGCCCAAACCTTACTTACTGTTTCTGAGATTGGTATTGGACTGTCCATCTTTACAGGACTTATCGGCGCCGTATGCTGCACGATTCCGGGTGCTCAGACGGTAGGAGTTGGCCTTATCGTTATCGGCGTTGCAGGAACAGCTGCTTCTGTTGCCGGTACGGTCATAGAAACAGAAAGTATCCAGGCAATGCAGAACGAGATCACTTCTGATCAGACTCAGATCTCTGGTTTAAATCAGGATATTATTCAGCTGCAGGGTATAAGTACTCAATTTAATCAGCTGTATACTGCCAATTTGCAGGCCCAGACTGCGCTGACTACCATTTCCGAAATGTGGACACTGATGGATGAAACGATCAATGACGTAGCGGCAGAATTAACAGATGTGAATAATGATGTAGCGGCGGCACAATATCAGCAGGCGTTAACAGATTTTCAGGATGCTGAAACCAGCTGGAATGATGTCGTTGCATTTGCCAGTGCACTGGCGGGCATTAACTATTCATGGCAGGATGCCGGTGGTACATGGCATATGTATGGTATGCAAAATCCATCCACTGATAATGGCAATGTAAATCCAATTTCGGCTTCTGCTTAGCATTTAATTAAAAATGAAACTATCATCAGCACACGGCTTAAAAACTGTAATGAACCGAGTTTGCGAGTTCTTGAATACAAAAAGAAACATAAAAACAGGTGAAAAATATGCTGATGATAGCTTCATAACCGATAAAAGACAATTGTGTTCAAATGAAAAATCTTATTTTAAATTCTCAGGATACGGCGCAAATGGTTGTGGATTATATCAATGCATCAAATGCGGTTTGCAGTTATGCCATGTCTATTGATACCACACAGTTGCCGGCACTAGTGGTGCCTCCAGCCAATTATGGTGATTTTGTTCAAACATTTAGCAAAGCCAAACTGGATGTAATGGTCTGGATTGATGAAGTGATTCCAGATCTCAATCTGATTCCTGCGGCATTTATTAGTTATAATGCTTTATTTCAGCAGCAGATAAGGGCTATTAAGGGCTATCTTGTCCAGTTGAAATCTTCGCCGGCCGATCCTGCCATTCTTCAGGATATCAAAAGCGCACTAAATAGCCTCATCACAGAAGCAGGGGCCTGCGGGCAAACGGTAAAAAGCCTGGATGACGCTATTTCAGCGTATCAGGGTAATATTGCTCCTGATGCCTCCTCCCTCAATCAGCTTTGCAGCCAGATCACCGCTGCCGAAGATGTAGATGAGCAGTCGATCGCTCAATTGAATGCTGTACTTGCAAATTTGCAGGATATTGTAAACGACCGTAATAAGCTGATCACACTCAATACCCTGGCTAATATCACTGAAGGAATCTTTGTTGCAGCAGTAGGTGTGGGTGTAGGTGTTATTTTTACTGGAACTGCAGGAGTGATCGTTGGAATCGGTTTTGGTGTAGGAAGTGCCATTTTGACTACGCTGGAGCCTGTTGGCAAGGATATCGACTACCAGCAGACCCTGGAAGATATTCAGACCGATATGAATAACGTGAATACGGAAATTGGGCTGATCAATTCAACGGTTGGATTGTTACAGAACCTGAACGCCCAGTTTGTTGCTATCGTTGCCCAGAGCGGCGCGGCTGAAACAAATATTCAGATCGTTCTTAAGTTCTGGCAAAAATTACAGAGTGATGCCGGACAGATTGTTACTGATCTGGACAATATGCTTGATGCAGACAGTATTGACCAGGCGGCTGCCGACCTGGCGCTGGCTTTGGCGGCATGGGACGAGATTCAGTCTTTTATGCAAAGTATTGCCGGGATTACTTATCAAATGGATGACCAGGTGACCATGGCTCCATCTGTTGAAAGTATGATCAGCGCGTAGAGTCATTTAACCATTGTTATTTACAATGAGAAAGACCGGTGTTCCTGATGCCATGCCCCCCAACAGTTAGACACTTTATGGGAGTATTGCATCAGGAGGCCGATCTTTTTTTATATCGGGAATCTACTCTCATTTAATGATAGCACAGCAGAATAGGGCGCGTTTTCTTTGATTTTGATTGGAGATGTGTCCTGATATAAAATTAAAACGGCCATATATCTTTCTTTTAGCTTTGTTCCTATCTTTGTCAAAAGTTCTATCATCAATATTTGTCCTGGCTTAACCGGCCAGTATTACCATATTTTGATGTCAAACGATTTTATATTGTTATTATGGTAGATTTATCTTACGCTGAGAATCAAATTCATTGTGTCACGAATTTTCAAGATCTTATTTCTACGCCATTTAGCGGAGAAATTAATGCGATCTGCTGGAATCGCAAACTAATAGGTGATTTTTCTGAAATTGTTAAAAAGATAGAACTAAGCGAGAATATAACGGAAATTGAACAAGAGGAACTTCGTGAACTTCAGTTGAGTGAACAAGGACAACTTGCCCGCGAAATTCTCTTAAATGATTTGAAAGTCTTGGAAGCTCATGGCGCATCGCCAATACTTAACGTGATCAAATACTATGATCAGGATGATACCTACCCGTTTTTTCCTACCGATGTTTATTCTTTTCATGTAGATCGGTCTCCTGTACCTACCGATACGTTTTTGTGCACTTACTATGGCGATTCGAGTGAAATATTGCCAAATTCACAAGGCATAAAGAAAGTACTTATCCCAGAAATACGCGCTGAACTCAAAAAGCTATATGATGGAGCAGATGAAGATTTTGAATCATTCTTAAGCGAACAATTCTTTGATCTGCACTATCAGGCTAACCCTGGTGCAAAGCCAATGAGCTGTGGTCTTGGGCATTTGTGGAGATTGGCGGTTGATCATCCTGAAAGTAAGGTTCCTCCTTGTCTTCACCGTGCGCCAAAGGAAAAATCCGGACAGAATAGGTTACTGCTGATCTGTTGAACCAGGCCTATAGTCAGAAATTGAAATCTGAATGATTTGAAAAAATGCCCGGTTGTAAAGCTAAATCAGATCTGCTAATACAAATTCAATTTTCCTTCTTTGAACTTAAAATCAAAAGTTCTCCCAGACTTTCCTTCAGGAAATTTTATGTGACAATCTCTGGTGTATCGGGCCAGCCCCGGATAAAAAGCTGTCTTCCTTAATTCAAAGAAGGAAGTTGGGGCGTTAAGCTGGGTGTCGTTATTATGTTCATCGGATTGTGGCGATCAAGTGAACATAATGTTTGTCTGATTTTGCAAAAAAAAATGAATATAGCTTTTCTTGTATATTTCCGCACATTACACGTGTTTTTAATAACTCTTATGTATTCCATTAATATTTTCTTTTCATTTTAGATAAGAAAAATGATGGATATCGAAACGAATAAAAGATTATTAAAGGCGAGATCAGTAACAGAGGTGAAATGTTGCTGAATTCTACTCGAAATTCTGCATAAAACATAAAAAGCAAACTATTATTGCTGATAAAAATACTTACATTCGGGTTTAAATAAGTCAATGTCAGCATATCGCAATCATTTGGATCAGGAGCTTGTTAATTTTTTAAAAGAAGGTGACGAAGCTGCTTTTACCGAAATTTACAACAGATATGCTATTCCAGTATTCTATCAGGTTAACCAAATGTTGCGTGATCGGGAATCTTCCCAGGATATTGTTCAGGAACTGTTTATAAATCTCTGGAACAAATCTGAGAACATCAAAGAAGATGCTAACCTGGCTGGTTATTTGTATGTAGCAGCGAGAAATCGTGTGTTTAAACTGATACAAAAAGGTAAAGTGAGAAATGATTATGTGAGTGCCATTGTAAAATATGCTACAGAAATAAACACCGCCTCATTGCCCTTGATTGATGAACGGGAACTCAGCCGTATCCTGAATAAGGAAATTGATCTGTTGCCTGAAAAAATGAGGCAGGTATTTGAAATGAGCCGTAAGCAAAACATGACCCATATGCAGATTGCCGGGGCATTAGGCATTTCGGATAAAACAGTAAAAAAACAAATCAATAAAGCCTTAACCATTCTTCGTCTCAAAGTTAGGCCCTATGCACCTTCGGTACTTATTATGGCCTTATTATTAGAGAAATAAACCCAACCTCTATCAATTCTGTAAGTTTACTGTTAAAGTAAGGTTAAATTTATTTTAAATCCGCGTACTACCTTGATACTACTTATGGGTATTACTTATAAATCAATAGTAAAGATTGATTTATTGATATGGATAAAAAGCAGGCAAAACTTCTTTTAGAAAAATACAATGATGGTACCGCTTCACCAGAAGAGGTTAAATTACTGGAAAACTGGTATGCTGAACAGTCGGCCATTGAATGGCAAAACCCTGAAGACGAAGATTACCTCCGGGTGAAATCTGAAATGTGGAAAAATATAAAAGCCCATAAAGTTCATACCCGCAGTTCTTACCCATGGGCCCGTGTGGTCACGGCAGCTTCCATCTTACTTTTTTTAGGGTTTGGGTTTTATTTTTACCGTAGTAATAACAAACAGCATCAAAACCAGGAGGCATTTGCCCCCGATGATTTTGAACCTGGAAGCAATAAAGCGATTCTGACTTTAGGCGATGGGAAGAAAATTTTGGTGACGGGAGCCAGAAATGGCCAATTAGCTTTGCAGGGAAATACTAAAATTAATAAGACTGCCGAAGGACAGATTATTTATAATTCTGGAAAATCAGACAATTCGGCAATAGTATATAATACCATGTCTACCCCTCAAGGTGGACAATACCGCTTAATTCTGTCAGACGGAACTGGCGTTTGGCTAAATGCTGCTTCCTCAATCAAGTACCCTACAGCATTCATTGGTAAAGATAGGCGCGTTGAAATAACTGGAGAAGTTTATTTCGAGGTGATGCATAACCCCGCCAAACCTTTTAGGGTAACTAGTAATGGCCAAACAGTTGAAGTACTTGGTACTCATTTTAATATCAATGCGTACAATAATGAGCCTGATATCAAAACTACTTTATTGCAAGGCTCTGTTAAGATTAACACCAGCAGCGAAGAAGAAATAATTAAACCCGGGCAGCAGGCCACCGTTAGCCATTCGAAGATCGGTACAAAAAGCGTTGATATTGATGAGATCACAGCTTGGAAAGATGGCTATTTTGACTTTACGGATAGTGATATTAAATCCATCATGCGCCAGCTTTCACGGTGGTATGATGTTGATATACAGTTTGAAGGGCCGGTTACGAACGAAACCTTCACAGGTCGGATACCAAGGTCATGGAACCTGAGCCAGGTGATGAAAATTATTCAATCTTCGAAATCAATTCATTTTACAGTAGAGGGAAGGAGGATTATGATTAAGTAAATCTACTTACGTTATGATCTAAAAAAGAAGCCAGATGTGGTTGCACACATCTGGCCGATATCTGGATCCGCCAATAAAATTTGTGACCCTATCAACTTAATTAAACCAGACAAACAAATGTATAAAAATTATACTAAGAAACTCGGTGTGCGCCATCGGCACCTACACAAACTCCTACAAGTCATGCGATTAACAACTATTATTTTAATAGCGTCAATAATGCAGGTAAGCGCAAACACCTACGCACAAAAAGTATCATTATCTGAAAAAAACACCCCGATAGCTAAAATCTTTAAAAAAATCACGCAACAAACAGGATATGGTTTTTTTGTTGCCGGCAGTATGATACAAGGAGCTAAACCTGTAAATATTACGGTAAAAAATGCAGATTTAAATGATGTACTTAAACAGATTTTTGAAGGACAGCCATTAGATTTTACTATCGAAGACAAATCGATTGCTGTTTTTCCAAAACAAAAAACTGTATTTGAAAAGATCAGTAATTTTTTAGCTATTCCGATTGACGTAAAAGGGCGCGTTACAGATTCAGCGACCGGCGAGCCGCTATCAGGTGCTACTGTGATGATTAAAGGCATGTCACAGGGTATCAGAACCGCTATAGATGGCTCGTTTTTAATAAAAAACGTTGAAGAAAATGCGGTTCTGGTGATCAAATTTACGGGGTATAAAACAAAAGAGATCAAGTCCTCAATAGACATTGGAACAATCCAAATGGAGGTTGCAGTGGCAAGCTTGGAGGAAGTGGGGATAACTGTTAATACTGGTTACCAGCGTATACGGCCGGAACAAAGCACAGGTGCTGTATCTCAGCTCAGTAACAAAGAATATGAGTCCAGCATCAGCAATAATTTTCTGGATGGATTGGTAAACAGAATGCCGGGGCTTGTGATCAACAATGATGTATCATTTACCAGTACTACACCCGGGAGCAGTGGATCTACTTCCCGTAGTTTATTTAATATACGCGGTATCTCCACCATGTCGGCAAATCAGAGTCCCTTAATTGTAGTTGACGGATATCCTACTGAGCTTACACTGGATATGATTGACCCCAATGATATTAAATCGGTAACTATTCTCAAAGATGCAGCGGCGGCTACGGTATATGGTGTAAGGGCATCTAATGGGGTAATCGTAATTGAAAGAAAACAAGCTGTGGCAGGAAGGCCCCGTTTTGCTTTTAGAACAACTACCAGTATTACTCCCAAAGAGGATTATAGCCGCTACAGAACGGCAGATGATGCCTCATCTATTGTGATGGACTATCAGAAAAGTATTTTTTCGAAAAGTATAGATGCAGCCAGATGGGGCCTCTTAACAACAGTAGGTAGTGTATATGAAGGTTCGTTTTCTCCGGTATACTATCTTTTGGCTCAGTCGGCAGCCAAAATTATTACCCCCGACCAGGCTGCTGAGTCTTATGCTGCATTGCAGAATTATGATAACAGCAAAGATTATAGCAGGTTGTTCCTGCGATCGGCAGTTACACAAAACTATAATTTAAATGTTTCGGGAGGAAATGATAATGCCCTGTATTATATCACCGGCAATTATACCGGAAACCGTTCGGAACAAATAAACAACGATAACAACAAGATATCGCTGTCTGCCCGCAGCACGATAAAATTATCTAAAAAGCTCTCCTTGGAGTTAACGACAGATTACCAGGAGCAACGTTTTAACGCCGCACCTGTACCGAGTATATATTCATTATACCCTTATGAGCATTTGCAGGATGTAAACGGAAATGCTGATGCTGTTTCATTAGGATCTGGAATCAACCCTTATTATAACAATCTACTGATGTCTAAAGGTTTGGGAGATAATCTTTATTATCCGCTTACAGATGTGAATGAGGTAAGTGATAAAACGCGTACCGTTAATAACCGCATCACTGCAAATTTTAATTATGCTATTGGTGACGGGTTTGGTCTTACATTTGGAGGGATATATGAAACATCAAGATCTGATTTACGGAACTACGCTTCAGCAGAATCTTCGGTAGCAAAGCAGTATGTTAACCAATATATTACCTTAAATACAGATGGAACGCTTAAATATAATATTCCCCAGGGCGGTTATCTGAGCCAGGAAGAAGATAATACATCCAGTTATACTACCCGTGCACAATTAAATTATAATAAAAGGATAGGTCAACATTCTTTTAATGGTATCCTGGGAACAGAAGTGAGAGATGTTACAAGTAAAAGTAATCTGGCGTCTTACTTCGGTTATAGCGATGAAACATTATTGCAGCAGCCAGTAGACTATGCAAGTATAGTAAATGGAACCACAAGAGGCTCCTATATTGGCAGCTCTCCTTTTCAAAATAGCTACAGCAGTTTATTTAATCAGTCATATACAGAAGATAGATATGTATCGGCCTATGCCAATATGGTGTATGCTTTTAAAGATACATACTCCCTTACTGGTAGCGTTCGTATAGATCAGTCTAACCTTTTTGGAACCAACCCTAAGTATAAATATAAACCCCTTTGGTCAGTTGGATCTGCCTGGAATATTGACAAAGAAAGCTTTATGCAGTTTGTAGACTGGGTTAAGCAGCTCAAGCTCCGTGCGGCATATGGTTTCAATGGTAATGTAGCAAAGTTATCTCTTCCCCAGGCAATAGCAACGTATGCTTTAAATCCATATACGTCACCAAGCAGTACTGCCCTAAAATCGCTTTCTTATGCGAACAGCAGTTTGCGCTGGGAACAGACGCAGAATTTAAACGGTGGATTAGATTATCATCTTTTCAAAAATATTACCGGAAGTGTGGATTATTATATCAAAAAAAGCACCGATTTAATGGGTAACTCATTGATCGATCCTACCATCGGGCTTAGTCCTTCCATCATCAACAACGCCACCATTAATAATAAGGGTTTAGAGTTTAGCCTTCATTCAGATTGGATAGCAAAGAAGGACTTCAACTGGAATACCGGTCTGATACTTGCGCACAACAGCAGTAATGTATTGGATGTTTACCAAACAACCAGCTACAATCCAGAATCGTTAAATTCATTAGGATATGTTAAAGGCTATCCTGTAGGGGCTATGTTTGCTTATCGCGATGGAGGGCTTGACGATGCTGGTTACCCTCAGATAAAAGATAAAAATGGTAAGGTGTACCGGACAGAAACCTCTACCGCAAACGCAATTATATCAAACGAAGCCTCAGGTGCTACCTATTATGTAGGATCTTCTATACCTACTTTGAATGTTGGCCTAAGTAACCGGGTGGATTTTGGTAATTTCTACGTTTACTGCCTCATCAATTACTACGGAGGATTTAAGGTGAGGATACCCAGGGACGATCCATCCGCAATTAGACCACTGGCCGGATCCGGCAATTACTGGAAGAAACCGGGCGATGAGAATACAACAGACATTATGAGCCTGGCGGCTTTTTCTGACCCAAGCACCAATGCAGTTAATGCTTACAATTACTCCGATAAATACGTTGTCAATGGTAACTATATCACCCTAGGTGATGTAACACTTTCTTATAGTTTAGACAAAACTCAGTTTATTAAGAACCTTGGATTTAAACATTTCGAAATTAAATGCCAGGGTACTAATTTATGGACTACAGCTTTTAATAAATACAACTATAGCATTGCTACTGGCAGTTTCCAGAAATCATACATCACACCAACTTACACCCTTGGCATTTTTACCAATTTTTAAAATTATACAGATGAAATCATATAAATATACTTTTGTTCTAGTCATATTTTGCAGTATGGTATTTGCCGCGTGTAACAAGTACCTTGATATAAAACCTAAGGGAACAACACTGCTTACTACCGTTACCGACTATGACCAGTGGTTAAATAACACCTATCTGGTTCAGGGAATTGGTTTTCCAACATGCACTTTTAATTTCTTAGGAGATAACGTGGATAACGTAGGTATTTCAAATCCGCCAACGCAGCCAACTGAGCTGATATATACATGGGCCCTGCAATTTTCACCTAATCTAAGTATTTCGCCTGCATTTTGGGGAGAACATTATGCAAAAATCAACCTGTTTAATACGGTATTGCTGGGTATAGACGCGGCAACGGGCGGAACAGACAGTCAGAAAAGGAGCCTTAAAGCCGAAGCTTTATTAGGCCGGGCTATGGAATACTTTTATCTGGTAAATGAATACAGCTTACCTTTTGACTCTACAACAGCGGGTAAAGACCTTGCAATACCTTTTGTTACATCAAATGATGTTTCTCAGATAGTGCCGCCGCGTGGTACCGTAGCAGAAACTTACGGACATATTATTGCCGACCTTAATTCAGCAATTCCTAATCTTCCTTTAGATAATAGTACGAACAGATATCGCGGATCAACGGCAGCAGCTTACAGTTTGCTGGCGCGAACTTATTTTTATGCGAGAGATTATACAGACGCTAGTAAATATGCAACACTTGCGCTGTCAAACAGCAAAGCGGTGATGATTAATTTTAATAGTACGTTTCCGGCTTCCGGTTTAACAAGCGTTCAGCCTGATGTCATTTACGGAAGAATAGCACTCGGGCAAAGCACACCTACGCTAAGCTTTATGCGCTCGTTTGATGCGAATGATCTTCGGGTTAAAAAGCTCTTCACCAGTACAGACGGTTATACGTTTACTTCAAGAGGCGCCACACTTTTTATCCCGGCATACGTATCCCTGTATTTGCAATACGTAAATACAGGTACTTCCGTTCAGGAAATGAAGTTGATCATTGCAGAATGCGCAGCGAGAAGGAATGATTTAACTACTGCCTTGCAACAGCTGGATGACATTCGTAAAACCAGATTTGCCATTGCCAGTTATGTGCCTTATCAATCGAATGTACAGGAAGATGTGTTACAGGAAGTTTTAAAAGAAAGAAGCCATGAATTGCCTTTTTGCGGATTGCGCTGGTTTGACATGCGCAGGTTAGATAAAGAGAACAGGATGGGTACGGTATACAGATATGATGCGCAGGGAAATACTATTTCGACTTTACTTCCTCATAGTAACCGGTATACATTACAGATACCTGTTCAGGTTTTGAATTTTAATCCAGGTATGCAACAAAATCCATAAATAGAAAAATTATGAATAAAGCTTATATCGTTATATTTTGTTCGTTGATTGTATTGTTAACGGCATGCAAGAAAGATAAAGGGCCTGCTACTTTGCCCAACAACAGTATTTCTTTTCAATACGCCTCAGGTGTGGATACTTTACAGAGGTCCATTTCTATCTTAAGCGATACTACTTTGGTGATCAGGTTCAACGCTGCATTATCAGGTAATATGTCCTCTTCTGATCATTGGATAAAATTTGGAGTAGACACCACCAAGATGGCTGCATTTCGCGCCAGGTACGGAGCCGCGGTTTTACTCCCTGCCAGTTCTTATTTTTTTTATAAACCAACAACGCACCTTCCCGAAGGTGCGTCGGTTTCAGATGTGGCACAACTTAACATAGTTCAGGAAACAAAGTTAATAGAGTATACCACTTACGTACTACCAGTTGTCATCCAATCGGTAGATGGTATATTGGAAGGGCCTGCAACAAGTAGGGTGGTGTACTATGTATTTAAAACGGGTAAACCTTTGTATATCAGTAAACTTGGCTGGATTGCCACGAATTCGTCGGCATATCTCACTTATACTGCCACAAATTTAATTGACGACAATAATTTGACTACGTATTGGACAAGCAGTATCACTCAAAAAATGCCCCAGTGGGCGGTCATTAATTTTAACAGGCAAATTACCTTCTCTGCTGTTAATTATTATGTGCCCTCTGCACTAAAATACCCAACTCTTGGTGGTTACCCTACGTCTGTTCAAATTGAGACGAGTATGGATGGCGTAACCTGGATGAATAACGGGGTGTATGCAGGTAATATAAGTAACAACATGCAAACGATTAATACCGGATTGATTACAGCCAGGTATTTGCGTTTTACATCGCTGGCATCAGTAACTTATGGCGGATTATATAACTGCATATTTATTAGTGGCATATCACTTCTCCCATAATATTTATAAAAGATAAAAACCAGATATAATGATAATAAAATATTTCCTGACAGCTGCCTGTTGTTTCCCTTTTGGGCTGATGGCACAAAATAGTTTTACTATCCATGGAAAAATAGGCTCCCTTGATACACCTGCTAAAGCGTATCTGAGTTATAGCCTTGATGGAAAGAAAGTTCTGGACTCGGCTGTTCTTCATCATGGTCAGTTTACCCTCAAGGGTAAACTGACCTCTCCACTGGCAGCAGTACTTACTGTTAAACATGATATTACACCCTTGACACGTTTTTCCAAGCCCGATCAGCTGAGCTTTTATCTAGAAAATTCAAACATTATGGTTACGGCAAAGGATTCTGTATCGAAAGCAATAACCAGAGGCTCTGTTATAAATGACGATGCTGAGGCATTCCGTACATTCCAGCAGCCTTATTTGAAATTAGCAGACTCCCTACAAGCAGTATATAGTGCGTGGACGCCGGAACAGCGAAAAGATACCGCGTTAAAGAAACTATTCTTAATCGCCGTATCATCAACCCAGGCCGGATTTGATCGTAATAGCCGGATTTTCATCACCGGTCATCCCGATTCTTATTTTTCTTTGCTGGTTTTTCAGCGAATGGAACTTAAATATGACTTTAATCCAGATACTGCCGCTGCTGGATTTGCGAAATTCACAGAAAACCTGAGAACGTCTGCAGGAGGAAAAAAAATAGGCTCAATTATTGAAATTGCTAAGAGAACAAATACAGGGGCTATGGCTGCGGATTTTGTACAAAATGATGCAGGGGGCAAAGCCGTTCAACTGTCTGATTATCGCGGACAATATGTGCTGATTGACTTTTGGGCTTCCTGGTGTAAGCCCTGTCGTGCGGAAAATCCAAACTTGTTGAAAGCTTATAATAAATACAAAAACAAAAATTTCAACATATTGAGCGTATCTCTTGATAGTGAAAATGGCCGGAATGCATGGCTGGATGCCGTAAAAAAGGATGGCTTGACTTGGACGCAGGTATCTGAATTAAAGGGATTTCTTAGTAAGGCAGCAACCTTATATGGCATTTCAGCCATCCCTAGTAATTTTCTGATAGATCCTAACGGCAAGATCATTGCTAAAAATCTCCGCGGCGAAGATCTTGACATCAAATTGTCTAAGCTGTTTTCAATGTAATCACACGATTGCTGTAATAAAATTAAATGCAGCCATTCGAAAAACAAAAACCCTTTAAATCAGATGATTTAGAGGGTTTTTTAATGTTTAAGTCGGGGTGGCAGGATTCGAACCTACGACCTCCTGCTCCCAAAGCAGGCGCGATACCGGGCTACGCTACACCCCGAACTTGATCAGCAATTCCAGTTATAAATAACCTTTATTGTTGTTGGGATTGCAAAAGTACAATATTATATTTAGTAAGCAAATTTATTTGCTGTTTTTGGTGAGATAATATTCGTTTTATCTGAAACGATTTTAATAATAAAAGTTAAAGAGCTATCAATCTAGATCTTAGAGTGAATTTCTAATAGTTACTTTAAACGGAATCTGTATACGTTCAACCGAATTTTTAAGCACAAGTTGTGCAGCTTGTTCACCCATCATCCTGAAATCTGTAGAAATGGTGGTTATGCCGTCCAGAATTACTTTTTTTATGGGGGTTTCATTATAAGAGATCACGCCAACATTTTTGCCCGGCTGAAAATTACCTTCAACAATTTTCTCAATCAAAAGTACAAGGTCATCTTCTACCAGGTTAATGTAAACGCAGCCAGCTTCAATTTGTTCCTGGTGCAGGCAGTTCAGAATTTGATGTTTAAAATCATGTTGCCGGCAAAAACGGGTAAATCCGGAAAGGATCATTTTCGAATAGTAAGTATGCTGGGGGAAGATAATCTTTAATGTATGGTATTTATTCAGTCTTTCCCTGAGCTGTTCCAGGGCAGAGAAAATATCGGATTCAAAATTTTCATATACGGCACCAAAATCCCCGTGTACGCCCTCTGCCAGTTTATCCATTAACACCAGCTTTTCTTTTGGTAATGTGTCTATTAATTTATACCCTAATTCCTTGTTTTCATTAAAATGGGGGATGATCACACATTTTGCATAATGATCAGCTTTCTCTTGTAAGAGTTTTTTAAAAACCTTATAGTCATTGTTATAAATATAAAAATCTATTACAGCATCGTTTCCTAAAGTAGCTGCAAACGCATCATAAATGAGCTTTTTATGGATGCTGAGCTTATTGAATAATAGCAGTATTTTTATGGGTTTATGAAAGGAAGTGTGTACAATAAAAAAACCTTTTCCAGCTACAGAACTCACTAAACCCAATCTTTTGAGTTCATTGTAGGCCCTTTCAATCGTACTTCTGGCAGTTTCCAGGGCACAGCTAAACTCATTGATAGAGGGAAGCAGATCATTTTTTTTGATCTGTCCGGATTGGATACCCTGTAAAACGGAATTAGTTAGCTGGCGGTATTTTGGAGTTATAGAGTGCTCGTCAATTCTAACAAATTTAATGATATTGTTCATATTAAATAGCCGATCATATGGTGTTTAAATTACTAAATCGGTTGACTTGAACCTATTGTGTAAAGAATATTTACATTCCTGAATGTCATCGGGTTAAAGAGTTAATCTATTTAACTTTTTTAAATTAAAATATGTTATCGGGATAATGACAATTAATTGATGAAGTAAACTACTCTTCCATTAATCCTTTAAAGATTGGCATAGTCTATGGTGTATAAAGGTTAATTACTGAACACAACTAAAAAATACTCAAATGAAAACATTCAGAAATCTAATGCTGCTGTTATTAACAACATCATTATTAAGTTCATGCTACGTTTACGATCCAGGAAGACCACCAAGACATAGACATTACCATGATGGCGGTTATTACCGTGGTTATTAGTAATTTTCAAAAGGCCGCAAATATTTTGCGGCCTTTTGCTTTTCTATCAAAAAAAAATAAATCATAGCACAGGAGAAAATTATCTTTTTTTCATTTGCTGTAACCTTTTAACTGATGTCTGCATCTTAAAGATGTAAATAAAAAGTTAAAATGAAAAAAACGCTCTACTCTATCCTCATATTCTCCTTAGGTTTTCTTAACCTCTCTACGGTGTATGCCCAAACCGGAAAGCTGACCGGTAAAGTGCTGGACGAAAAACGCAATAATTTATCTTATGCATCGGTAAGTCTTTTAAAGGCCAAAGATTCAACCGTGATCAAAGGATCTATCACCGAAGACAATGGGGTTTATCTTTTCTCCAATCTGTTGGATGGCGAATATCTGGTTGCGATCAATATGGTTGGATATGCTAAAGTATTCAAAGGTCCTTATGCCATCAATACCGCACATCAGGTTTATACCATCGCTAATGTAGAATTAGCACCAACATCAAAACAGCTCAATGGCGTTAACATTGTAAGTAAAAAACCACTGGTTGAAAGACAAGTGGATAAAACCGTATTAAATATCGAAAACAGTGTACTTGCTGCAGGCAATACCGCGCTTGAAATCTTACAAAAAGCTCCCGGAGTGGCCGTTGATAAAGATGGTAACATCAGTTTGAGAGGAAAGCAGGGGGTAACTGTAATGATTGATGGTAAACCTACTTACCTGTCCAGTGAACAGTTAGCTAATCTATTACGTTCTACCGAAGGTAATGCTATTCAAAGTATTGAGCTGATTACCAATCCTTCGGCAAAGTATGATGCTGCCGGTAATTCGGGGATTATTAATATTAAACTCAAGAAAAACAGCAATTATGGTACAAATGGTTCTGTTACTGCTGGAGGAGGTTATGGAAGATACTATAAAGCCAATGGAGGGTTTTCGCTAAACCACAGGGAAAAGAAATTCAATCTTTTCGGCGAATACAATTATAACAGGAGTAAGAGGTTTCACGATCTGGATATTATGCGTATTAACAATACCGCTACCGATCAGACTTATTTCAACCAGACAAGCACTTCAATACAACCGAGGCAAAATCACAATTATAAAGCCGGAATCGATTATTTTATCGATGATAACAATACCATCGGTGCAGCAGTAAACGGATATGTAAGTACGGGAAACAATGATGCTGATGTGTTAACCCTGATTGGAAGCCGCCCGCTGGAAACAGACTCTTCTGTAGTTGCTTTTAACCCGAATAGTTACAAGTACACCGGGATTACCTATAACCTTAATTACAAAGGAAAAATTGATACCGCTGGCCAGGAAATCACTGCTGATGCAGATTATTCAAGATATCTTGGAAGCCAGAATTACGGCTATAATAATAATTACCTGAATGCTGATGGTAATGTGTACAAAGCACCCTATATATTTAGAAATTCTACTCCTACAGCGGTTAAGATATGGGCTGCCAAGGTTGATTATACTTATCCGTTCAGTAAAAAAATGAAGCTTGATGCCGGATTGAAAAGTAGCGTGGTGAATACAGATAACAACTCTATTTTTGATAACCTGATTGATAATAACTGGCAGAGTGATGTTACGCGTAGTAACCAGTTTCTTTACAATGAGAATATCAATGCCGGATATTTGAACCTTAACCGTGAATTTACCGGGACTACTTTGCAATTGGGGTTAAGGGCAGAGCAAACCAATTCTAAAGGTAATTCTATCACTGAACAAAAGGTAGTAAACCGTCATTATTTTAATCTTTTCCCTACGCTATTTGTGAATCATGTGCTTTCAAAAGATAATGAAATTGGATTCTCCTTCAGCAGGAGAATAGACCGTCCTGATTATGAATCGCTAAACCCATTTATCAATTTCGTAGATCTTTATACCTATGGCATAGGTAATCCTTTTCTGAATCCGCAATACACCAACTCATTTGAAATTACTTACTCTTATAAAAAGACAGTCAATGTCACAATGGGTTATAGTCACACCAGTGATGCGATTACCAGGGTGCTCTTGTCAGATACGCTAAAGAAAACACTATACATCACTTCCGAAAACCTGGCAGAAAAAAAATCATATAACCTGAATATCAATTCCCCTATTCCAATTATTAAATGGTGGACCACCAATAATAACCTGACTGTATTTTATAACCAGTTCAGTACCCCTAATTTACTGGGATCACCTTATAAAAGTGGTAAACTTGCCTTTCAGGCGAATACCAATCAAACCGTTAGCCTGAATACAACTACTAATTTAGAGCTCTCTGCACATTACCAATCATCGCTGGTAGAAGGAACGCTGTTCATGAAACCTCAGTATGGTATAGATCTCGGGGCCAGCAAGTCCTTTGCAAACAAAAAATTTAATGTAAAACTAGCAGCCAATGATGTTTTTAACCTCGAGAAATGGCGTGTCACAAGTGCTTTGCCCGGTCAGAACTATAGTGTGAATGAAAAACAGGAAAGCAGGGTTTTTCGCTTAACCTGTACCTACCGGTTTGGCAGCAATACGATCAAAGGGGCTAGTCAGCGTTCCAAAAGTTCTGATGCGGAAGCAAACCGGGTAAGATCGGGGGGCTAGATTGCCCCCTGAAAATGTCTATCGGGTTAGAAGAGTTAACAACTTTATTTTGTTTAGCCGGGTTGACCTGATCCTATTCAGTAAATTCAAAATACGTAAAGTCTAAAAGCAGGAAAATTTCCTAAACTTTTTTAGCGACTAAAAATTAAGAATTTATCTACCCAATTTTACATCATCAACAACGACCTATCGATTGAAGATTTAGTATAGTTTGAAGAGTTACCCGATGGTGGATGCCAGAGGTAAATAGGTAAATAATAGTTAATAATCTAAAGGCCGGCGCTAGCCGGCCTTTAAAGTGATAGGTAATCCTATTTCTGCTTTTGCCTGTGAAATGACCAGTGAACTGTGTACACTTCCAACGTTCTCCAGCACGGAAATCTTTTTACGGAGAAAATCATTGTAAGCATGCATATCAGGAATCATAATTTTTAACATAAAATCATATTTCCCGGTGATATGGTAACATTCTAAAACTTCAGGGAATTCAATTACACTTTGCTGGAAAGAAGTCAAGGCATCTTCTCCATGATTATTCAGCGAAATATGAGGAAAGGCCACCATACTGCTGGTTATTTTTTCCCTGTCCAATACTGCGACATATTTTTTGATATAGCCCATTTCTTCCAGGCGTTTTCTCCGGTCAAAAATTGGAGAAATCGTTCTGTTAAGATTGTATGCAAGTTCTTTGTTTGTTAATCTTCCGTTTTCCTGTAGTAGATTTAATATACCCAAATCCGTAGGGTCTAAATGCGAGTCCATGATAATTGACTTAATATAGAATATTTGGTTCGGCGGTTGGTTAATGCTTCAAATATATGATTTTTAGTGGTTTGCATGCAAGAATGATCGCTAAAAAATGAAAAAAAAAGCTCACTTGTTACTACCTCAGGATAAATAATAATCTGAAAAAAATTAAGTGTCATTTGCTATTTATTACATCCTGTTTTCTTTTCGGTTTTATATATTGAATGAGAATTCCCTTAATCAGGATGCTAAATCATTTTTGTAAATGAACCCGGATAAAAGCAGAAAATTATAATTTCATTCATTTCTGCTGTTGCTTATCCCTCTACAGAAGGGTAATTTGCAGCGAATTATTATTTATATGGGCTTAATTAAAGAAATCTATTCCAAATCATTTTATAATAGGTTTGCAGATACGCTGCTGGAAGTAATTCCTGCTTTCAATAAACAGGAGTTTATGACGGTGATTTTTGGCGACGGTTTTGAAGAGAAGGAATGGAAAGACCGAATGAAACATACCACCAGGATATTTCATCAGTTTCTTCCGGCAGATTTTCCCACAGCCGTTCAGTTGATAGAAAAGATCATTCATCAATTACGGAAGGACAATTTTGGAGAAGACGGACTGGCATTTGTTTTTCTTCCTGATTACATAGAGACCTATGGTCTGGATGATTATAATCATTCGGTAAAAGCCCTTGAATTTATTACTCAGTTTGTAAGCTGTGAATTTGCCGTCAGGCCTTTTATCCTGAAATATGGGGATCAAATGATTCAGCAGATGATCGTCTGGTCTAAACATGAAAACTATAAAGTAAGACGTTTCGCCAGTGAAGGAAGCCGGCCCCGCTTACCCTGGGCTATGGCCATACCAGCATTGAAAAAAGATCCAACACCGATCCTTCCGCTTTTAGAAAATCTGAAAAACGATCCTTCAGAATGGGTGAGAAGGAGTGTGGCCAATAACATCAATGATATTGCTAAAGACCATCCTGAGTTGGTAATCCGCATTGCGGATCAATGGAAAGGTATTTCTAAAGAAACTGATGCGATCATTAAACATGGCAGCCGCACACTGTTAAAAAGTGGTCATGCAGCTATCCTAAAACATTATGGCCTCGAAAGTGGAAATATAGAACTAACTGATTTTGAAGTGGCGACACCTGCGGTTAAAATAGGCGATAGTTTGGAATTTAGCTTTTCTGTGTTTAACAAGAATGCTGAAAGCCATACGATAAGACTGGAATATGGCATTTATTATCAAAAAGCTAGTGGTCAGCTGAACAGGAAGGTGTTTAAGATCAGCGAAAAAGTATATCAGCCAGCTGTAAAAACTAAAATTCAGCGGAAGCAATCATTTAAATTGATTACTACAAAGAAGTTTTATACAGGTGAACATCAGTTATCTATCATTGTCAATGGAGAAGAAAAAGAGATCAAAAACTTTAAGCTGGTAGAAGCCTGTCACTATTAATTGCCTTAATAACGGTAAGCCTGCAAAATTTAAAGTAGCTAAAGCGAATGCAATTGATGCATTAAAATATGAATGATCAAACAAACCGGATCGTCAATTGATTAATCCGGTTTGTTTGTTTATTTTAATTAAAAACGGACGATTAAATCCATTGCTGCGGTATACTGATCTTTTTTAGTTCCATTGTCATAAGGGGTAATGCCGTCCGCATAGGCACGTTCGTATCTGATCTCCGGACGTATCCTGATCAGGTTATTGAAGTAATGTACAAAGCCTATGGTATGACTCGAATATTTTGTCGCAAAGCCTGTACGGTTACCCTGAGGGTCATTTAGATAATCGTTACGCACTGATAAATAGTTTTTAGGAGAAAAGTAAACCTGGAAATAGTTAACCACGCCTACTGCATTGGTTGTTCCCGGAATAAGTGCACCCGGGCCTACGCCTTCATAAAATGATTGTCCGGGGCCGTTATTTACTGTACCGCCTACCAGCGCATGTTTTTGCCACATATAATATCCTTCTGTCATCATGTGAAAGGTATTGTTAAACTTGTGTCCCCATGTTGCAACCACCATTTGCAGGTCGTCATGCTGATTCGTATAATCTCCGCTACCTAGTGAGTTAATTCCTCCCCAGAGGCCATCGTTATTATCTTTAGATACCCATCGTACCATCAATAATCCATTTGGCTTTGCCGAATTACTCCATGGTGCCATGTCATTACCAGCATGTAAGGCTCCCTGAAGCTGCCAGTAAGTACCCAGCTTTAGTGTTCCCTGTACGCCTGTAAAAGTATAAGGGTCAACAGTAAACATAAGAGAGTGTGAATACAGGTAGTTATCAGTAGCCCATTGTGCTTCAATGTCTGCTGGTGAAATAAAACGACCTACCTTTACAATCAGACCATCGGCTACCTTTGGAAAATAAAGTATTCCATACAATTCAGCAGGGTCAAATCCATATTTGTTATTGTGTTTTAATAACTGGTCGCTAAAAATACCTTTACTGGTGGTATACCTGTAATCGGTACCAAATATGGTGGTAGAAAGAAAACCCCAGTCAAAATGATCTGTTTGAGTTGTATTTGGCTGTTTCTCAAACTTGATACCTGCCTGGTCCAATACTATACTGTTAGGCACCAGATTGTAAGAAGTAGGCGCATTTGAATGTTTTGAAGAACTCAGGTTACTACCTATATCCACCCATCCATATATTTTTACTTTGCTTTTGCTTAAACCTAATAATTTGGTCAGCGGATAATTTGGTGGAGTAGCATCTACACCTACCAGTGGTGAACCTACCCAGTCGGAAGAAGGAAAAGGAAGTGAAGGCAGAGGTGTAGGAAGAGAGCGAATAATAGTATCTTGTTTAATTTTAACTCCCGTTGCCTCTTGTTGTGCATTTACATGGAACGCAATAGCTGCCAGCGCTGCTATTAGTAGTTGTTTTTTCATTTTAATATTATTGTTTTTTAGCGGTTATGAAGCTATCATAAGCTTATTCATTACAGTTTGTAAGCGGAAAGCTTATGATGGTTTCATTTCAATTTATTTTATCAGTAGTATTTATTAGTTTTCCAATCTGGATTAAAATACTTTAACATTGAAACCCCTTATACTAAAAGAATGCCGTTGTGCCAGTTTAGCTCGAAATGCGTGTTCAGATCATTTTAAAACAGATTTTGTTTATTTCTTAGTTTTTGCTAAATAAAAAAGCCTTTCATTTTGAAAGGCTTTTTTTTCAGATCAGTCCATTTTAATTTTAGGTGCAGCGATAAGAACTTTGCAACAAAGTGAATTGGACTTTTCAACAAAACTGTTGATTCGTAATGAACCTATTTTTGTTTGCATCAAAATAGTTGACCAGAGAGTTGAAAAATAAGAGGTTAATATTAGTATATTGAATTATGGAAATCAAAGTTGTCATTACTGGTGCTACCGGCATGGTGGGAGAAGGCGTATTATTTGAATGCCTGGAACACCCGGATGTGAAAGAAGTACTTCTTATAGGCCGTAAGCCCTATGGTATGATACATCCAAAACTTAAAGAATGTATTGTACCCGATTTTTTTAAGCTGGATGGACTTGATGATCAGTTAACAGGTTATGATGCCTGTTTTTATTGTGCAGGAATAAGTTCATTAGGAATGGATGAACCAACATACACTTATATTACCTACGATACTACATTGCACTTTGCTAACAAACTGCTTAGCCTTAACCCTAAGATGATCTTTGATTTTATATCGGGCGGTCAGACTGATAGTTCTGAAAAGGGCAAAGTGATGTGGGCACGTGTAAAAGGCAAAACTGAAAATGCATTGATGAGGATGCCCTTTGAAAGGGTTTACAATTTCCGTCCCGGATTTATGAAACCAAAACCGGGACAGAAAAATATTAAAGGGTATTATAGGGTCATTAGTTTTTTATATCCTTTACTGAACCTTTTATTCCCAAAGCATGGCAATACCATCGGTGATCTTGGATTAGCTTTGATTAACAGTGTTCTAAAGGGATATGACAAACAGATACTGGAAACTAAAGATATTAAATTACTGGCCAAAGCTTAATCGGACAGCAGCTTCACAATAGGGGTTTAGGATATAAAAAGAGATCATTTTGATCTCTTTTTATGCATAACGCAAGAATAGCAGGGCAGAATTGATCGGTCAGATATTCTGATCAGGTTATTTTCATTTTTCGCTTTCTCCATTTGAAATAAAAGATCAGGCCAATAATTATCATCATGATCTGTAAGGCTGCTCCAATCATCGTACTGATGTCACGAATGGTTTTCCCGGCAAAATCCATATAATGATGTTTATGGAAAAGTGCAAAGCTATAGCCCTCATAAAGTTCTGCATCATTGGTGTTTTTAGCTAACACTCCGGTTGATGTTTCTATATACAGTCGTTGTTTATGGTTAAAGGGATAATCGATCTTCCAAACTGGCAGACGCTTATCTGTAAAATTATATTCATCCGTAAATTTCGTAGTGAGTTCGGCAGAAACGATTTTGTTGGGATCAGTATTGCTTAATTGAGTAGCCAGGCTTTTTGCATATTGTTCGTCACCATTCTTTAAAACTGAGAAATCAGCGGCATTTATATAAGTTACCAGAGCTGCATCGGCGCTCATCGTTTTCATTAAATCCTTGCTTTTGTGGCTTTTCTGATCACTTTGCAGATACACTTGCCAGTAGGTTTTGCCATCAAATTGAACAAGACCGATATTGGTAATTGGCTTTTTAACGATAGTCTGCAGTTTATTCAGATCGAGGTTAATGCTGGATGCAGCAAAACCATGGATAACACTCTTCATTTCTTTTTCTTCCCCGCCTAATTTGGAAAACGCATGATAAAAGCCACTAAAGGTGAACATCAGCGTAAAGAGCGATGCTATGATGGCAGTATAGCGGTGGTTGCGCCTGGCTTTGATTAGCGGATTACCAGGTACCTTTTTACTCTTAGTAGCAAAGAAAATATAAATACCCATTAGTGCAGTAAGAAAGCCCAAACCTGTAAAGAACATCTCTACGAATAATCTCCCCTTGCCTAAAAAATTTATCCATCCCCAGGTATGTACCAGATCAAAGAATTTGGTGAATGCTGCCCGGTTCTTGTCCACCGCAACTGCAAAGCGATCTTGTGCAGGTTCTACATACAGGCGGATACCATCATTACGCTTAAACTGTACTTTATAAACTGGTAGCAGGCAATAGATCGTTTTATATTCTTCGTCAAATTGAGTAACGAGGGAAGCGCCCTCAATAGGCGCTCCCGTTTTATTATTCAATACGGTGCTGGCTGCTTCACCGCAACAATCCATACCATCGCTCATTGGCATAGACATATCCATCGCGGGCATTTTATCTTTTTTAGAAGCGCCCTCTAAAAACAACCTGGCAATATATTGCGCATACAGCCAATCGCCCTTGGCTAGTATATTGCCGTTCTTCGTGCTAATATATAACAGGTTATATTTCCGACTGGTTTTAACCTGGTAGAACCAGTTGGTGTCGATATGAACCAGTCGCGTGCTATAAATACTGTCAATCTTATTTTGTTTTAATACCTGCTGTAAGCTCAGTTTGATCTTAGTGCTGTCGACGCTTTCTACGGGAATGCTCTGTGTAGTCATTGCCGGTCGCAGATTGGTCATGATGGGGTGCATAAAACCGCTCAATGCCCAGAGCAATACTGGTATTGCGATAATCAGCGAACAGATACGGTGCCATTTATAAATGTTTTTACGGATCATAAAATTTGATTTAATGTTTACCAAAATGATAAGCTAGTCCCAGGGTAAACGCTCTCGGATCGCCCAGGTTATAACTGTAAGAAGCTACCTTATTGGTTACTGAAGCTGTTGCCAGTGTGGCGTAATAAGTGTTAAATATATTCAGTGCGTTCACCCATATCTCGGCACGGCCAAGTTGATAACCTGCGCGGATATTGGTTATTTTAAAACCGTCGTAGGTAAACTGTTGCAGGTTGTCCATATAGTATTTGCCTACTACCTGTTCTTCCAGGCCGATACGGAGACCCTTGATGTAATGCGGTTTATAAACAGCCTCGGCATTACCCGTAAAGTGTGGTGCGTTAGCCATTTCATAACCGTTATAATTTACACCGCTGGCTACATAATTAACAAATTTATGCACGGCATTGGTACCGCTTACACGAAAATAAAGGTCGTCCGTTGGACGGTAACTGATGCCGTACTCAATGCCTTTATGACGGGTTGCGCCTGCATTTTGTGATTGGTTGGTATTATCCGGAAGACGAACATTGATGATTTCGTTGGTGCCGTTCATCAGGTATAGGCTATAGTCGATGTAAAGCTTGTTCTGTATCAGCGATAGCCAGCCACCAATCTCATAATTCTTAAAGGTTTGCGGTAGCAGGTAGGCGTTGTTAGTAGTTTTACTAAATACATCGGTGATCTGCGGTGGTACATAACCCTCACTATAGGTGCCATAAAAACCAATGCCGTGATAGTTATAGGTAAGGCCGATTTTTGGTGCCACTTTTCCGTAATCAGTGATTGTTGATGGGCCGCCTGTCACTTTGGAGCCGGGCAGGGAGTTGACAAAAGCGTATTGGAAGGCATCATAACGCAGGGCTGTTGAGAAGCGCAGGCCGGGTGCAACGGTGAAATCATAGTTTGCATACGAGCCAAAATTACTGATGAGGGTATGGTAATTAGCCAGTACGGAATCGGGATTGGTTTTAGTATAGCTTACATAATTGGTTGCCCCGTTTTGACTCTGTTTTTTAATCCATATAAAGTCCTCAAAAAACGATTGAGGGTCGAGCTCGGCACTGGTACCGATGATCAGCTTGCTGTTGAGGAATTTAAAATGCTGTACATGTTGTAAAAACAAACCGTAAGACTTAAAGGCATTGGTATTGATATTACCGCTGGCTGAGTCTGGTGAAATCGGGTTGCCGGCTTTGCCGCCGGTACGGTAAGTAGCGATAGAATAGGAGGGGTTCTGGGCAACCGAGTTATCCCTGTAAAGGAACGTTGCGCTGGTTGTGCCGTTAGCGCTCCATTTATGGCTAATGGTTGATCTTGCCCGCAGGGCAGTTACTTTACGATAGGTAAAAAAAGCTTGCGCGGCATAGTTCTTTCGGGCAAAATGGGTGCTGTCCAGGCTTCCGTACATATCGCTGAAATAATTGATATAAGAAACGCTGTTTGTCCAGACCGTAGCACTATCAATTTGATAATCCATTCGGGCGGTCACCGCAGTCTTGTGGAAATCACTGTATTGGATTGGCCCATTGGTCTGGTTGGCATAATAACCGCTAACGATAAAGCCGACTTTGCCGGATGTTGTACCAATCTGTCCGTCAACGCGTTTATAGCCCTGGTTATTCAGCTGAGTGCTCAAATAACCAGATGTGTAAGCTGGTGGCGCTTGTGTGATAAGGTTAATGACCCCACCTATGGCTTCGGCGCCATACAGTGCAGATGATGGGCCTTTAATGATTTCGATAGTCTTTGCTGCCGCCATGTTCATTTCCAACAGGGCATTGTGGTTAAATACAGCCGATGTACGTAAAGGAAGGCCATCTTCGAGATATAGGAACAGGTTGTTGGTGTTCATCGGCTGGCGGATACTCATCTCGTGTTGCTCATTACCTAAGTTCACCATGTTCACACCACTCACTTTATTAACCAATTGATCGAGTCGCTGTGCCTTGGTATCCTGTATGGTTTGGCTGGAAATTGTAGCAATAGCAATAGGTGCCTCACTGCGTTTTTCAGCTGTGCGGTTAGCACTAACTACCACTTGATTTAATTGGCTGGTGCTGGATTGCAGGGCAATCGCTAACATATTGCCCTTGACTTCTACCAACCGGGTCTGATAACCCACAGATGTGATCTTTAAGATTTTGGTCTTTGTGTTGATCTTAAAACTACCGTCTGTAGCTGAAATTACAGCTATGCCGCTCGTATCAGCTATTGTTGCTGTTGGTATCGGTTCTTTAGTAAGGGCATCGAATATTTTACCGTGAATAGTTTGGGCAAATACATTTCCTGCAAAAAACATTGTGCAGATCAGAAATATAATTTTTTTCATAAAAAATATCATAACAAACGGCAGGGCAATACCCGTCCGGTTTGTTTTTGTAAAAAGAAAGATGGATAAGAATACCCGGAAAACGGGTAATAGAGATATTAAACGACCTGCTTAGGTGGTCTGAAGATAGCTTCAATATAGCTGCTGCTGTATTGATAAGCGTAATGTGTAAAAATGCTTTTGTGTACCTCTAAAATAATAGGTTCTGTAAAGGCAATCCGATGGGATTCCTGGAAAAAGGAAACTTCCATTTTGGTAAGGTTATCCTTAGCTTCCTGCTTTTTTTCATTTTTCTCGGCCTGTTTGACCTTATTCATTAAATAGCACTTGCCATCACAATGCAGCCAGGGTTTGTCCCGGTTGATACAGAGGTTCTCTGCGATGTATTTACGGTTCATCTCAAAACCTGCATACACGAAAAACATTGAGCAGGTAGAACTGATCAATGTAACAAGTAGCAATATAGCGATAAAACGTTTCAACATTTGCGGCCAAAGGTAGAGTATAATTTTCTAAATTAACCATAAGCGATATCACTTATTCATGAATAAGTTGTGGTTAAATAAAACAAATCCTTTAATCGATGATATAAAGATGCCGGGTGTGCTGTAAGTTACAGAGTATATAAAAATGCATTAGTGCTTATTTTCAAATCAAATCACTGCCAATCTGGTTTTTAGCAAAACGGTTTTTCAGCAATAATTTTACTGCATAAAAAAAGAGGCTTAAAACCTCTTTTTTTATGCAGTCGGGCTGGCAGAATATTTAACTTATTCAAAGGCGTAATTTAAGTATTCATATTTTATATCTGCTTTTGTCATTAAATTTATAAGGTTATAATAGGGCTCTGTTATTCTTTTTTTTCCTCATTTAATAACTTCTGCAATTTCTCCTTGCTTTCGGGAATTGGTTTCAACGTTAAAGCTTTTTTGAAACTCTCTATAGCTTTAGTTTTATCCCCGTTTTTAAGATAATAATCGCCAATTGAATCATAACAATTGCCACTGTTTGGATAGTTGGTAATGTTGAGTTTGAATAAAGTTTCTGCTTTTTTGAATTGATTGCTACCCATCATTTGATATCCAAGATTATTGATTTGGCTTTCATCTGGTTTGATATCATAACCCATTTGTTCAGAAACATTCTTGTAATGCGCAACCAGTAATGCATCTAATTTGAAATCAGGATCTTTTAATTCGCTGTCGTAAATTTTAAGTTTATAAAACTCAAAGATAAATCGAAGTGCATCATATTCCCCGATCAATCTTACTGAAGGGTGATTGTCATTTTCGTAAAACTTGTATTTGAAACGCAATTGGTTCTTTTTGTTTTTAGATAGGTCTCTGATGAATTCTAAATTACTACGGATAAGGGCGGTAGACCCACTAGTATCTTTTTGAACACTTAGTGTATCTACTCCTCTTTCCAGACGATTGGCCATGGCGATAAACAATGTTTTTCCTTTATAATTTTGATTGGGTAAAATCGTTTTTGCTTCTTTTACATTTTTTTGATTATCCCACCACAAAGATCCATCGAGAGAAACATAGGAATTGAATAAATTCGGTTTATGAAGGAAAGTGTTTATAACTGTTAAGCCCCCAAGGGAATGACCAATAAAGGTTTTATAAGATGTGGTCGGATAAGTCACATCGATATAAGGAATAAGTTCTTTCTCTACAAAAGACATG
This sequence comes from Pedobacter sp. L105, assembly GCF_009765875.1. Classification (GTDB taxonomy): domain Bacteria; phylum Bacteroidota; class Bacteroidia; order Sphingobacteriales; family Sphingobacteriaceae; genus Pedobacter. The sequence goes on along the minus strand of NZ_LMUP01000016.1, from coordinate 22,862 downwards.
AATTTTTCACCATTGCCAACAACTCCAGGCAATTCTTTGTCGGCACCAATTGTTAGTTCGCTCACTCTATTTGAAGGTACGATTCCAACCACAATCATTGGCGGACAAAGGCTGTATTCACTCATATGTTCTGTAATACTTACAACGGTATTGAAATTTTCACTTCCATCTAATAAATAGATTACAGGATAACGTCCGTTGTTTTTGTTTTTATTTCCTCCGTTGCTATTAGGAATATGTATCCAAATTTTACGCTCCTGTCCCAAGATCTTTGAAGGAAGCGTTTCCTCGAATCCAGTAGTAAAGGGGTTAATTTCTTGTGCGTAGATACCACAGGAAAATAATAAGAAAAGAATTGAGCAGAAAAAAGATTTCATGAAATGGTTTTGTTAGCGTTGAATAATAGTAAATATTGAAGTGTTTTTTAAAGATATCTTAATAGACACTTATTTCTTAGCCACGTTACAAATACTTCACAAATATTTTCTTTGAATATCAATAAATGATACTATAAGTGCTGTAGATCTTTTTTAGGAATTAAATACTGATTTTAATTTATTTTAGAGAAATTATAAAAGATAGGGTTTATGAGTTGATGCCCTTTTGGCATTGATTCGAAATTGTCATCCGCAAAGTAAAAAAGGTAATAAAAAAAGAGATCATTTGATCTCTTTTTTTATTAGTATCGGGATGATATTAAGACCCATTAAGATGTTGATTATATGTGGTTTCAGTGTTAAAGTTTGATTTGAATATTACTCCGTTGATTAACGATATTTGTTTGTGATCGAGTGTATAAGAACCATCCATAAGTTTGATGCCGAAAATGTCATACAACAATCGCGTTGAAAACAATTATAGCTCATTTACCTTATTTCACCTCATCAATCTCCAAAATTACACTTGCCCGATGTGCATTTACAACTGGGTTAATACCAACCTTCATTAAAAAGTCACCAGTAAAAATAAGAGTTTCATTGATAGCCGACTTAGTTCCCGGGTACAGGTTTACTTCTTTGACCGTATATCTTTTATCAGGATTAAGGCCTTTTAATGGAATAGGCAGGTGACTACCCGCGTCATAACGGTTGCTTACCAAATAATTAAACATAATGGATTTGCTGTGATCCTCGCTTAAATAAAGAACCGAAGCCAAATCATTTTGCCAGGGGCTTAGTAACCGGTACTGGTCGCCGTGCCAAACCACGTCACTAAAACCTTTGTAAGTTTGTATGGCTTGCTGGCAAAACTGCAATTCATCGGCATTCAACTTGCTTACCATGATATCAAAACCTAGCTTGCCCATCATTGCTACATCTGTCCTGAATTTAATGGGTTGTTTGCCCCAGTCTGTAACATGGTTATCAGACGTTATTGCCGGATAAAAGTAGGAGTATTCGTATTGGATGAAAACCCTTTCTAAAGGATCTGTATTGTCACTTGGCCAAAACTCGGTAAAGTATTTTAAAGCACCATAATCAACCCGGCCGCCTCCGCCAGAACAAAGCATCATCGGCACTTTTGGATATTTAGCACGAACACGCGCGAGAACGCTGTACAGCCCTCTTACATAATCAATGTATAAATGCGACTGCTTTTTTTCATACGCTGAATACGCATTATAAATCACAGCGTTACAATCCCATTTGATAAAACCGAGCTGGGGATTTTTAGTGAATAGGTTATCAAGAATGCCAAAAACAAAATCCTGAACTTTAGGGTTGCTTAAATCCAAAACGTTCTGGTTTCTGTAAAGATAGTCTTCACGGTTTGGCTGTTTGATCACCCAATCCGGGTGTTTTTCGTTCAGCTCACTTTTAGGATTCACCATTTCTGGTTCTATCCAAATACCAAACTTTACATCATTATTTTGCGCCTCTTTAACCAGGTAACCAATTCCACTTGGCAATTTTGCTTTATTTTCTTTCCAGTCGCCCAAACCTGCATTGTCGCTATTTCTCGGATATTTATTGCCAAACCAGCCATCGTCAAGTAGAAAAACATCTGTTCCAAGCTTTTTCGTATCTTTTAATAAAGCTGCCAATTTGGTTTCATTAAAGTCAAAGAAAGTAGATTCCCAATTATTGAGGATAGTTAAGCGCGCGCCTTTTCCGTCTACGATCTGAAAATCTCTTGCCCATCGTTGTAAATTTCTACTGGCGTTTCCTTTTCCTTCTTCAGAATAGGTGTAGAGAAAAGCTGGTGTTTTAAATTCTTCTCCTGGTTTCAAGGAATACTCAGAAGCGTAGGGATTCATCCCCGCAATCAACCGGAGGTTTTTTGTCGGATCAACTTCCAGGTCGATTTTAAAATTGCCCGACCATTCCAGGGATCCTAATAACACTTTGCCCTCATCTTCCGTTGCAGGTTTATCAAAAGAAACCATAAAGGAAGGTGGCTGAAAGAGATCAGTACGTGTTCCTAATTTAGAATCCAGCGTTTTAATTCCGGCCGTAAGTTCTGATTCCTGCGGCTGCATTTCCCGTGCCCAATCACCATGAAACTGGTTCAGCCAGTAAGAATTAGCAGTCAAATACAAATTAGCTGAGGCGAACTTATGCAGGGTCACGTTGCCTTTTTCGGTTTGTTTAATCACCGACCATTGTTCTACCACATCATCATCAGCATAAACTCTATAATAAAGTGTTACGGTAAAAGCATAAACAGGATCTTTTAAAACGATGCTGGTTGTTGATACATTATTGGCTTCATTCTGCGTCTGATCGCTCACATATTGCAAATCAAGCGAAGTGTTGCCATTGGCATGAGTTACCTCTATGGCGGGCTCCAGTAAATTACGTGAACCAGCGGGCGTATAAGCAGAATTTGCAATTCCTGAAGGATCTGTTCCCTGGCGGCGCAGGGAGGGAATATTTGCATATTCATCACTATGAGCAAGTTTATGTCCGAAATAAATCATGGACACGCGCTTATTTGCCCCTACCTGCAAAGCCATTGCATTATGCCGCGTTTCTATCGTGATCACTTTATGAGCTTCTTGTGCCGAAGCCAGCATCGCTGCTGATGATAAAACAAATAAAAACAGGAATTTAGCTTGATTTAGCCAACGGGATTTAGCAATTATATTACTTTCTGGATTCATAATTGACTTTCTGGTTTAATAACAGGTGGTAGAATTAAATGCAAAGTTGTTATTTTTGTTCTTTTGATGTGCTCACTTTTAGTAAAACGCAGCCATGTGCGGGTACCTCAACTGTGTAATTATCTTTTGAAAGGCCAATATTTTTATGTAACCAAAGATCACGGACAGACACTGAACCGGTGATACCTGCGTCTGACCATTTAACGGTAATTTTTTGCGCACCATCACCCATGTTTACCAGACTCAGCGCATGCGTTCCATCAAACAATTGCCGGGACCAAACCTCACTGGTACCATTTTTTACGATTTGCGATGCTGCTTTTCCAAGCGGATCCTGATCTATGTCAATCACTTCATCATTCGACAACAGATCAACAGTGAATTTATCCAAACGGGTCATATCGCAACCAATTAGCAAGGGTGCCGATAACATGCTCCACATAGAGATGTGCAACAATTGCTCATTGGGTGTTAAACCTGTAGGATGGGTTTTGCCAAATCCAACAATACCCACCATTAGCATATCCGGATCGTTCCAGTGCCCGGGTGCAGAATAATTTTCGTGCCCAGCCTGGCTTTCAATAATTGATTTCAAGCTGTGCCAATTGTCGGTGATATCACCGGTAGTACGCCACGCATTACCGTTTACAGAAGGGTCACTGCCCCATTTCCAAACATCGCCCATGCCGTACTGGCAAAGCGAGTAAAGAATATCACGATTAACTTTTCCCAGTGAAGAGCCCATCACCTGATAAGGTTTCATGTAGGCTGCAATTGATTTATCGTCTTTAGCTATATCGCCATAGCTGCACCAATCATATTTTAAATAGTCGACCCCCCAGGCAGCATAGGTAACAGCATCCTGATCTTCGTGCTGGTAACTCGCAGTAAAGCCGGCACAGGTGAGTGTACCTGGTGAAGAGTAGATCCCAAAGCGCAATCCTTTTTTATGGATATAATTTGACAGGCCGGGCATATCCGGGAATTTTTTATTGGTCAGGATATTACCTTGAGCGTCGCGGCCTGCCTCCCAGGTGTCGTCTACATTGATATACAGATAACCATGAGCGGCCAAACCGGTGTTTATTAATTCGTCAGCCGCAGCTTTTACTTTCTCCTGATCAACAGCGCCTGCCCATACGTTCCATGAGTTCCAGCCCATAGGTGGTGTTAAGGCCAGTTTGTGTTCGCCGCCAACGATGGTGAATTGCCGATGGCCAGAACCCTTTGCCCCGCGCACGTTCAGGATTACTTCTGTTGTACCTTCGCCTGCCAGTGCACCGGAAATAACCCCGGTTTTTGTGTCCAAAATAAGCCCTTTAGGCAGGTTTTTAGCACTATATACCAATGGCCCTTTGCCGGTAACCGGAATCCGGAACAAAAATGGATGGCCCGGTGTTGCACCAATAATGCGGGCCCCGTGGATTTGTGGTAACTCACTTAGTTTTTGGGGTACGTATCTTGCCCCTGCGGCGGTTTTAACAGTAGTTTCCTGTGCTTTTAACGGTGACGCTAAAAAGCCGCATGCCAACAATGTTAAGATTGCTATAGTGCTCATTTTTTGATTTTGATAGCTCATAAAACTTAAATTAAATGATTTGTTTCTGGCAATTTTATCTTTCATTTTTCCTGCTCTACCTCAACTCTAATAGCCAGGGTTTTGCGTTGTATTTTTATTAAGGTCGATTTCAGTTTGTGGTACTGGCCACAAATAATTTTTATCAGCAAAAACTCTGGTTTCGATGTTTAACGGCGCACCTGTAATGGTGTATTTACCGGTGGGATCTATGGTGCCCAGTTTGGCCCCATAAACCGGTCCGGACATTACCTGCGGGCCAATTTTCCAGCGTTGGATGTCAAAAAAGCGGAGGCCTTCAAATGCAAGTTCAACCCGGCGCTCGTTGCGTACCAGAGCACGCAGGGAAGTTTGATTGTTATATACTGATAGATCAACAGGAGGCATGCCTGCCCTAACCCGTACCGCAGAAATATCATCATACACAGTACCATCAATTTTACCCATCTCTATTTTGGCTTCGGCATCTGTCAATAAAACTTCTGCATAGCGAATAATGGGCATATTCAACCCGGTATTGAATAACTGGGTAAAGTCGGTTAGGTTTGAGGTATATTTTTTTACCAGGTAAGCGCTTAGCGAAGTATTGTTACGGCTTGCATAATAATCAGCAGATGTTGTAGTAAAAGGATCATAGTGTGTAGGGCTACCGTTCACTTGTGTGAATGCTTCGCCAGGATACATAATGTTGGCTGCCAGGCGGGGGTCCCGGTTAGCATAAGGAGCAGCCGCATTGAAGCCGGACGCAGGATCGGTTATAGGTTTGCCATTGGCCATCTCATAAGCGTCTACAAGGCTTTGTAAGGGAGTGAAAGATGAATATCCGCCGGAAGAGTTTGATGATATTTCGCCTGGTATATGATTTGCATAGGTTGACTGGACAAATTGTGCCGATATAATGATCTCAGAATTATTGTTTTGGGCTACCATTCGGAAAAGATCGGTGTAACTCGGGTACAATGTATAGCCCATCTTCATTACTTCCTGGCAGTCGGCAATACAATCTGCATAATTACCAGTGTAAAGTTCAACCCTTGCTTTTAAGGCTAAAGCTGCACCTTTTGTAATGTGGCCGTCTCCCGAATTGGAGGCTACAGATAAATCTGCTGCCGCCGCTGCGAGTTCGCTAATGATAAATTTAACTACTTCGGCCCTTGGTGCTCTAACTGATGCAAGAGACTGGTCTGGCGTAAGTGGTGTTGTAATCAATGGCACATCACCATACAGCTGGCTCATTACAGAATATTTATACGCACGTATAAACTTCACCTGGGCTTTCATATTCGCTTTTAAGGTTGCATCCATAGGGGTTTTATCTATGTTGGCTAAAAAGAAGTTACACTTGGTGATCGTAGTAAAATCGTAAACGTTGATACCTTTAGTAGTAGGGTATGATAAAGGTCCAACAAGGGAAGGGTTAACGGTACCATTGCCATATACCAGGAAACCTTCCCATGGGTATTGGTCAATACCGTTATCTGATACGCAATCAAGGCCAGGAATTAAATCTGGATTTATCCAGCCATTATAAACACCTACAAGTGCTGTGTTGGCATCATTTGCCGAGGTCCATAACGTGTTATTGGTATATGCATCCAGCGGACTTCTGTCTAAAAACTCTTTTTTACAGGCCGAAAACAAAAACGGTAATGTGAATATAATTAAGATATATTTATTTTTCATGATTCCAATTTTAAGAAATGTTAAAAAGTTACATTTAGGCCGATAGAATGAATTTTAAGCTGTGGATAACCAGCTCCGTTTGCTCCGAGGGGAGCTTCAGGATCTATCCATTTGTAAAAGCTGGTATACGTTAAAAGATTTTGCCCGCTATAGTATACCCTAAGTTTTTTAATCCCTATAGTTTTTGCCCATGATTCCTTTATCGTATAACCTAATTGTACATTTTTTAAGCGCACGTAATTTGCATTTCTTACCCAAAATGACGAAACAGTAGATGAAGGGTCGTTCTGCGTATAATTAAGCCACAAGCGTGGGAAAGTGGCATTTGGATTGCTTGGCGTCCAGCTGTCTGCCATGGCAGAAGTTGGCTTACCCACTGCAATTCCGTTTTGGCCCAATGCAACTGACTGAATATAGTTTTTAACACCCGCGGCCCCCTGGAAAAACGCTGTAAAATCAAACTCTTTCCAATTCAGGTTTAAGTTTAAACCGAAGGTTACTTTAGGAAAATTAGAACCTAATACTACCCGGTCATTTGCATCGATCTTTCCGTCCCCGTTCACATCTTTATAGATCAGATCGCCGGGAGCGGTGTTCGGGTTGATACCGTTTTGGTTGGCATGTGCTTTAACCTGTGCTTCGTTCTGGAATATTCCTTCAGCTACATATCCGTAAAAAGAACCTTGAGGTTGTCCCACTGTATTGATAATACCGCCGTTTATTTGCGGTGCATTGGTGGTACCTAATTGTAACACTTTATTACTAATTAATGTAGCGTTTCCTGATATGTTCCACCTGAAATCGCCAGCCTTATCATGGTAGCTCAGGGCAAATTCCCAGCCAGCATTCCGATAAGTGGAACCATTTACAAATGGTGCTGTTAATCCATAAGTTTGAGGAAGTGTTACCTGATATAAAGCATCACTCGTTTTTTTATAAAAATAATCAGTAGTAAAGCTAAATACTTTCAAAAAATCGGCATCTAAACCAATATCTGTTTGTGCACTTTTTTCCCATACAATGTCGGGATAAACTCCGGCGGTTGGCGCAACGCCACCAACGGTAGTACCGCCAAAGGGATAATTTTGACCAGAGCTTACTGTGGCAATGGCCGGATAGTATCCTGTAATATCCTGGTTACCTAATTTACCCCAGGATGCGCGTAACTTTAAGCTGGACACTGCAGTTTTTAACTTTTTAAAAAAGTCTTCTTCAGAAACCCTCCAGCCTACAGATGCGCCCGGGAAAACACCCCATCGGTTGGCTTGAGAAAAGCGTGATGATCCATCATCCCTGATATCGCCTTCTAATAGGTATTTACCTTTATAATCGTAATTAACCCTGCCAAAAAAAGATCGCTGGGAAGCATCATAAGCGTCACTTCCTGTCGATTGATCTGCTGGCGGCGCTGTATTCAGCGTACTTAAACTATTGTTTACAAAATTTTGCCGATAACCGGTCAAATTGTAATTATGGCTGTATTCCTGCGATGCACCCGCTAACACTTTAATACTGTTATCACCTATTTTAGTTCCATACTCTAATAATGCCTGTGGCGAAACGTAGGTAAAGCTGCTGTAGTACTGTGTAGAATTATTAACATTTGCCTGACCGAGGGTGCTGCCATCGGGGTTATAATACTGCACAGATGCAATAAAATCAGAGTTTTGATTCGTATTCAGCTTGTAGTTTAATGATGGTCTAAAGTGGAGTCCTTTTATAATTTCCCAGTCGGCCCCAACGCTGCCCTGAAAATTATAAAAGTTTTGCTGATTAAATGAAGGGGAATTGATCCAGGCCAAAGGGCTTCCATCGGATATACTTCCATAATCGCCATTTTTAAAATATGCCGGGATGATTGGTGAAATCCTGTTGAACTGGAAGATCACCTGATCAAAGCCCGGGGAACCTGGACGTGAGCTTTGGGGCTCTAATACAGGTTGATAGGCATAGGATAAATACCCGAAAACTAATAAATTATCTTTTAATTGGGTACTTAAATTTAAGCGTGATGTGTATTTCTTAGTGTTGGTATTTTTAGTGATTCCATTTTCATCAAAATATCCCAAGGAAAGGGCATAAGTTGTTTTTTCACTGCCGCCACTCACGCCTATATAATGATTTTGTTGAAAACCATTGCCTTTATAAAATAGTCCCAGCCAATCTGTATTGGGATAATTATACGGATCTGAACCGTCTTTAAATTTTTGTATCTCCGCATCGCTATAAACAGGGGTAAGGCCTTCGTTTACCCGTGCCTGATCATACATGCTGGCTGCTTGCCATGACGGAAGATAATCAGGCAAAGCTATAGCTGAGTTTTTACCAAAAGAGTTCGTATAGGTAATTACCGCAGTACCCTTTTTCCCCTTTTTCGTAGTAATTACAATAACGCCGCCCGAGGCGCGGTTTCCATAAATTGATGCGGACGCCGCGTCCTTTAAAACAGAGACATTGTCAATGTCGTCCGGATTGATGTTATTCAGTTCATTGGTACCGGAAATAACACCGTCAATAACCACTAATGCGCTGGTCGTATTCAAGGATTGACCTCTGAGGTTAATAGCGCCTGCGTCTTTACCCGGCTGACCGCTAGTGGATACAACCGTAAGGCCTGCAACCGTTCCCGCCAGGGCATTGGTAACACCTGTAACGGGGCGGTTCTCCAATTGTGCGGCGCCAACTGTTGCAACAGCACCTGTGAGGTTTGCTTTTTTCTGGGTACCATAACCCACAACCACAACTTCAGAAAGTTTTGAATCCTGATCTGCTAAAACTACATCTACCCTGGTTTTAGTACCAACAGTTATCTCCTGAGTTGTAAATCCAATAAAGCTGAAAGTTAGGGTATTATTACCGTCAGGCACATTGATGGAATAATTTCCGTCCGCATTTGTTACTACACCGGCATTGGTTCCTTTTACCCGGACAGAGACACCCTGAACAGGCAGCCCTTTAGCATCTTTTACGGTTCCCGTTATAGTAATCGGCGGAATAACCATTCTTTTTTTTAACGCCTTCTCCTCGTCATTTCTTTTCCTGATCACCACTGTATTTCCATTGATTACATAATTCAAAGGCTGATCGTAGAAACACTTTTCCAGAACTTCCGGAAGGGGGTCATTCGCTACTGATAAGTTAACCGGTTTAGCTATACTGATCATGTCAGCATTGTAAATGAAGCTAAAGCCGCTTTGGTTACCAATACTTGCCAATACCTCTTTTAATGGTGCATTTTTAACGTTTAAATCAATTTTCTGCTGGTAGCTTGCAGCGCTTACATGCAGGAAGGCAGCAAGCCATAAAACGACAGTTAGTTTCATTGCTCTGAGAAATTCAGGTGACACACGGAAATAAAAGCCGCAGGTTCTTATAGTAAAGATTTTATACATATGGTTGTTTGATTAGGATTGTTAATGAAGACAATTGAGATATAATACCATAACATGGCTTCCCATACCTGGTAGCTCATTCTTTTGTAACGGATTACTGGATAACTGTTACCCTCCTTCCTTCTACTTTGAATTGTATAGTTCCTGTTAATTCCAGGTTTTTTAATAATTCATCAATATTTTTGTACTTAGATATTTTACCTCCAAAACTTTTATTTACTGATCCCTGGTATACTACGTCTACATCATACCACCTTGCTGCCTGTTTCATAATGATGCGTATATCCGTATTATCAAAAAGGAAATACCCATTTTTCCAGGCCATAGCTTTTTCAATATCTGCCTTTCTAACCCTGATAGCGGTTTGGTTATTTAGGGAGGTTCCCATCTCGCCGGGTTTAAGCATGGCCACGGTTGCGTCTTTAACTAATCTTACAGAACCCTCCAGCAAGGTTGTAGTTACCGCCGCATCATCGCTGTAAGCACTTACGTTAAAATGGGTGCCCAACACTTGTATATTCGTCCCGTTAGCTTTTAAAAGAAAGGGTTTGTGTTTATTTTTCGCAACTTCAAAGTAAGCTTCGCCTGTTAATGTTACATTTCTGCAGCTTCCGGCAAAAGCTACAGGAAAACGCAAAGATGAAGCTGCATTTAACCAAACCTTGGTACCATCAGACAATACCACCTCATACTGACCACCCCGGGGAGTTGTTATCGTATTATTTCCATCATTGCCGGTGCTTCCTTTATCGCTATTAAAATGATAAGTAAGCATCCCATCTTTTTCCTTACAAATCTGAACGCCGTGTTGGGTAACCAGCTTTCCGTTTTTAGCACTTGCAAGTGTGATTGTTGATCCGTCAGCCATTGTAAGAATAGCTTGATTTCCACCAGAATGAATATTTGGGTATCTTACTGTGGTAACAGGAAAAGAAGATGGGCTTTTATGAAAATTTGACTTGAAAAAAAATAAGGTGATTGATGTGACCAGTATTAACATAGCAGCTATTTTTAAAAACATTGCGGTGACTGGTTTAAGCAGTACTCGTTTTTCAGTGGTTTTTCTGCTTTCAGTCAAACGCTGCCAAATCCGATCCTGTACATCTTGTTTATTTAGCCCTTTTTCGTCCCAGCAGGTATCAACCAATTCAATATTATCCTGGTAAGCATTCAGCAATTCTATCTCTTCAGGGGAACAAAGCCCGGAAAGATTTTTCCTGTACAGGATCAGGTATTCTTCTTTGGTGATCATGAATAGATTTATTATTTGGTTAATAGTAAGTATTGAAATAAGCTTCTAACTCACACACTTTTAAAAATATTATTTGGGAATAAGTCAATTGTTAATTGTCGAATATTTTTATAATTTTAACCAACCAAATATATACCTATGACTTCTGATAGTGATGTTGATTTATGGAGCGCCGTCCGTAACGATAACGAAGCTGCATTTACTACCCTTTTTAACCGGTATTGGGAATTATTATATCATACATCTTTCCGATATTTAAAAGATCACGAAGTAAGTGAAGAAATTGTGCATGATATCTTTCTAAGTATTTGGAGTCGCCGTAAAACGCTGGAAATAAACTTGTTGAAAAACTTTCTTTTAAAATCGGTACGCTATCAAATATATAGCCACGCAAAGGCCAGCAAATTGTCATTCACTTTTACAGATCAAAGCGCTTATGAAAACAAAGTTTTTGAAGCGAATGAAGGTGAAATCCGTATGATAGAAGTAGAATTGGAGTGGGAACTGGATAGACATCTCAGTCAGCTTCCTCTTCGTTGTAAAGAGATTTTTAAAATGAGTAGAATTAAAAACCTTTCTAACCAGGAAATAGCAGTGGAATTGGGAATATCAAAAAGAAGTGTTGAAAATCAGATCACTTTAGCCTCAAAGCACTTAAGACATAGTTTTGGATTTATTGCTGCCATTAAAGTCTGAGAAAAAGGAAGTAAAACGCTCTCTTAAATGATAGATTTAAGGAGGCAATGCTTGTCAGTACTTTTGTGTCGGGGTAGAAGGGTATTTAATTATTAAAAAGGCGAAATTTTAAAGAGCAATAATCTTATCAACTCTGTCATTGAGTTGATAAGATTATGATAGATTCTGTTACTGTTTTTTTTCCTCATTTAATACCTTCTGTAATTTTTCCTTGCTTTCCGGAATTGGTTTCAACGTTAAAGCTTTTTTGAAACTCTCTATAGCTTTAGTTTTATCCCCGATTTTAAGATAATAATCGCCAATTGAATCATAACAATTGCCGCTGTTAGGATTGTTAGCAATGTTGAGTTTGAATAAAGTTTCTGCTTTTTTGAATTGATTAGCAGCCATCATTTGATATCCAAAATTATTGATCTGGCTTTCATCTGGTTTAACAGCATAATCCATTTGTTCAGAAACGTTTTTGTAATGTGCAACCAATAACGAATATAATTTGAAATTGGGGTTTTTTAATTCACTGTCGTAAATTTTAAGTTTATAAAATTCATTTTATTTCCTGATCAGGTTACTGGCCGGTTTCGCAGAAGGTGTGATAATGGTTATCACCGCACCGACTATGTTCAAAAATGCTTCACCAGAACGTAAAGGCCTTATTGGCGGTATTATATTTTCAGGTGTTGGTATAGGCATAGCGCTCGCAGATACAATTATTCCTTTTTTGGTTTAGCAAGGATTGCAAATTACATGGTTAACATTTGCTGGCTTGTCTTTTTTGCTGACTTTACTTATTTGGAAAGGTTGGCCTGAGGGTAGCAACGAAAAACATACACCGGAGCCAGGCCAATCATCTCACACCAATAAATATGTATTATGGTCGGGACCTGTCATCTTCCTTATGTTATCTTATGCATGTAACGCTGTCGGTTTTGTCCCGCATACTGTATTTTGGGTAGACTTTATCAGCAGAGGTTTGCATAGAGGTATTGAAGCAGGTACGCGCTTTTGGGGGTTATTAGGCTTGGCAGCTGCAATCGGCCCGGTTCTTACAGGAGCTATTGCGGACAAAATAGGTTTTGCTAAAAGTATAAAAATTAGCGTGCTAGTCAAAGCAATAGGTGTTGTATTGCTTTGATATCTACAGCGAAGTGGAGTTTGGCCCTGTCAAGTGTTTTTGTAGGTAGTTTGGCGTTGGGCATAAGTTCATTAGCTGCAGGCAGGACTACCGAACTTGTATGGCATGGACAACAAAAGCAGGTTTGGAGCCGTATGACGGTGGTATTTTCAATAATGCATGCTGGTACCGCATACTTATTATCCTTTCTGTTTTCAGTGGAACATTCCTATCAGCTGCTTTTTCAAATAGGGGCTGCGACATTACTTGCGGGTAGTATTTTAGATTACCTTTCTACTAAATTTGCAAAACACTAATTGGAACAAAATACGCAATTTGAAAGCCATATGGCTTAATTTAAGATGCGCCTGAATTCTGCCGGCGTGAGATTTGTTTTTATTTTGAATAATCTGGTAAAAGATGGCGGATGTTCAAATCTTAAATGATAGGCTAGCTCGTTGCGCCAGCCCCGGCATTAATTTGCCTAAATAAAGCCTAGTAAATATCGTGAAAAAATAGAAGAGTTATAGAGACTTTATAACTCTTCTATTTTTGACTAGTTATCTAAGAGTGGACAGATCTATGACAAAGCGATATCTTACGTGTCCTTTTATCATGCGATCAAAGGCGGGATGAATTTCTTTAATATCAATCAATTCGATCTCAGAAACGATATCATGTGCTGCACAGAAATCCAGCATTTCCTGGGTTTCGGACAATCCACCGGCCCCAGAACCTGCAACCACCTTGTTACCATTAGGCAAAGAAAACGGAGAAAGTGAAAACGGCTCATTAGGAATGCCAACACAGATGTGTACTCCGTCTGTTTTAAGTAAAGTGATATATAAATTTAAATCGTGTTTAGCAGAAACGGTATCCAAAATAAAATCAAATTTACTCTTTACTGTTGCCAACTCTTCCACATCGGTAGTTACAACAAAATGGTGGGCACCGAGTGCTTTGGCATCTTCTCTTTTGGTTTCCGAAGTGCTCAGTACGGTAACCTCAGCACCTAGGGCGATACCGAATTTAACGGCCATGTGTCCCAATCCACCTAAACCTACCACAGCTAACTGATGACCTTTGCCGACTTTCCATTTTTTTAAGGGTGAATAAGTGGTGATCCCTGCGCATAAAAGTGGTGCTGTAGCTGCCAGGTTAAGTTTATCCGATATCAGATGAGTGAATTTTTCATCTACTACAATTACATTTGAATAGCCACCATAAGTTGTTAATCCGTCATAACCTTTGCTGCCATAGGTTTGTACGGGGCTTACCGAACAGAACTGTTCCTGGTGTGCCTGGCAGTCTGGACAGGTGCCGCATGAATCCACCATGACACCTACACCTGCGTGGTCTCCTATTTTGAATTTGGAAACCTCCTTTCCTGTTTCAATAATGCGTCCGACGATTTCATGGCCCGGCACCATCGGAAAAGTGCCTGGTCCCCAGTCACTATTTACCATATGCAGGTCGGTATGGCAAACACCACAAAACAAAATCTGTATTAATACATCACGTGTCCCAATTGTTCTTCTGTCAAATTCCCAGGGTTCTAATTTACTGCCTGAACTTTGAGCGGCATATCCTTTAGCTTTTATCATCTTTATTTTCTTTATTTTTTATCAAAATTAGTCATATTTGCTATCTAAACGATAGCGCTTTCAGTTTGGATAGCACTATCTAAAGGTATAGTAGTAGGATATGGAATCAATAAACCAGGAAAAAGAGGACACATTAACAGGAGACTGCGGCGAATGGATCATGCCGGTAAAAGACGCACTAGATGCTTTACATGGCAGGTGGAAAATTCCTATTATCATTGCCGTGTCTTTCGGCAGTAAACGTTTTAACGAAATAGCACGTGAGGTTCCGGGTATTACGGATAAAACATTATCAAAGGAGTTGAAAGATCTGGAAGTAAATCAACTGGTGAGCCGGAAAGTAATCAACTCTTTCCCTACACGTGTGGAATATGCTATCACTGATCACGGCAGGAGTTTAAAAAATGTAATGATAGAATTACGTTTATGGGGAAGAGCGCATAGGGCAAAAATTTTTGAATAAGGATCTAGCTGATGGATGGTTTTAGCGCGTATTTGTCAATGATATTTGATATGTCTTCTACTGAAATAGCTTTATTCTTAATATTTGTCGACTCGGCGGGACGATTGTTGAACCACTTTTTATTTGATTTGAAAAAGCTTGAGATGCTTCTTATGATTAAGATTTTAATAAATTCAGAAATTTGCTGTTTACAGTTTTCAAAGAGACCATTTAAATAAGGGAGATTACGATATTATTTTGTCAAATAAGTATTTTGCTAATAATCCAATTAATCCTTCTTTTGATATCTGACTTAATCCATCAATATAGTTAAACCCAGATGTTAATCGGTCCTGATTGCCTATTTCATTACCCCCTCCAAGGCCCGCTTGATTTAATGCCTCGCTTTGAGATTTGGAAATTTGATCTCCAGCGTCCTGATAAGCTTTATCACTATTACCGTATACTGTAACTTCTGGCAATGATAATTCGAAATTTGCTGTAATATAACTAGAAATTTCATTTGTAGTTGCGGTCATTCCACCCTGACTAATGTAATTCAGCAAGCTGCTAATTTCTCCTGCATCGGTTATCTTCGTCTCTTCATTAGAAATAACTTCGTATAAGCCATGGGGATCGACATAGTTTACCGGGCTATTAAAACAATATCTGTAAGGGGTAAATTTGAGGCAGATTCCGCCAAAGCATCTGCTACGTTCCACCTGCCAATTACCGGATCATATTGTCTGACTCCACAATCGTATGTTCTTAATTCATCTTGGATCTCCTTACCATTATACAAGTATTTATTAATTTAAGATACGGGACTCGGCTGATTTGGCCGAACTTGGATTACTTAGTAAGTTTAACACTTTAAAATGTATCTTTCCACCATTTCCTTATTTTTCCTTCCAATGACGGCCTTTGCTTTACATGTTCCGTAGCAGGATATTTAATATTTTGTTTAATTATCTTATCTCTATTATAATTAGCCATCACAATTGTAGTGTAAATTGTGAATAAGAAATAAATAATTATTAATATACCTCCTCTAAGATCTTTAGTGAAATCACATTCTAAAAAACGTATATCTTTAACAAAAAACAAATAATTAAGTATCCATATTGCCCCCATAGGGATTAATATGTAATATTTATTAGGCATTAGCTCTTTAAGAATATCCTTATAAACTAGATAGGAATATATTGTATTTAGATTAAAATATATAAGAATAGTACTTATTGTGGATGTATATATTAAAGGAATGTCTTTTTCTTTAATTCTATCAGTATAAAAACGGTATAGTCTGAATAATAAATAATTATATGCTCTCATCATTGTGTTGGTTTATCAAACAAAGTATTTCCGGAATAATGTTCATATAAATATTTCCCACCAAAGTAGCCAATACTTACTGCCGCCCCCCAAGGTCCTAAAAAGCCAATAGCTCCAAGTGTGGCATCCACAGAAGCCTCTGTCCCTGATATTTGTCCTGTTTTATATTGATAATAAGTTATTCCTAATCCGGCAGTTCCGGCAAGATTTCCAGCTACCCTTAGGACTGCACCTGTCGTTCTTAAAGCACTTGTTGATACCTCTGCATTGCCAACGAATGTTTTAATAAATGTTGTTTCTAGTGGAGCTCCATACAAAGAGTTTGCCTTTATAATTTTACCTATCCGATTTCCAGTAGCTCCGGTGCCATATCCCCAACCAGCAGCATAATTGCTGATGGTACCATCATTTTTAGATAACCAGTTAACCCCCTGATTACCTGTTCCATTCCCTCCCCCAAGACCCGCTTGATTCAATGCCTCGCTTTGAGATTTAGAAATTTGATTTCCAGCGTCCTGGTAAGCTTTATCACTATTACCGTATACTGTAACTCCTGGCAATGATAATTCAAAATTTGCTGTAATATAACTAGAAATTTCATTTGTAGTTGCGGTCATTCCACCCTGACTGATGTAATTCAGCAAGCTGCTAATTTCTCCTGCATCGGTTATCTTCGTCTCTTCATTAGAAATAACTTCGTATAAGCCATGGGGATCAACATAGTTTACCGGGCTATTAAAACAATATCTATAAGGGGTTAAATTTGCGGCAGATTCCGCCAAAGCATCTGCTACTTTCCACCTGCCAATCACTGGATCATATTGTCTGGCCCCGTAATCATAATCTCCTAATTCACAACTTTTGGATAATAAGCCTCTATGCTAAAATATTAGCCAGATAATATAGCTCAAGGGGCTGCCTCAAACACATATTGCAGTCACTACTCCAAATTTCCCAGAGCTCACGGTGCCATTTTTTAAACTTAGAAGATCTATTCCCATTCCAGCAACACGACCAGCTATACCAAAATACACTGTTCCAATTTACATCTCATTATGGCCCGATTGCTTCCTGATTGCCAGCAGTATTAAAGAATATTTACCGTTTTCACCCAGCCAGACCACCGCTAAGAACCATTCTTCCAATTGCATCGAAAGATAATCCTGTATTGTCAAACCGAGACTTAACCTTTGTACCCTGATTGGCATCTTTCTCTTAATTTAAAAGTATACCTATCATATTCTAGGAAATGATGTTAGTACAAAAATTTCCGTAAAATCACTAAACCAATACCTATCAGAAGTATCGGTATGAAAAAGCTAATTAGGAAAAATAAAATGTATTTCTTGTTGTTATACTTATAAGTTAGACTTAACTCCTCCATTATGTGATCATAACTTTTCAAGTATGACCTATGCATAAAAATGAATACTATTAAACAAAAAATTATTGAAAATGTAAAAAAAAACAACTTATTAAAGGAAACGAGTCGTCTGCTAATAAGAAACATGTAAATTATTCCAAAACAGCTAAAAAATCCGTTACAAAGTATTATTGAAACCGTGTTAATGCACCGTAAACAAATATCATTAGAATTAATTCTAGAGAGCATTAATAAAAAATTATGGGTTATAAAAAGTAAATATTTTATCATTTTCGTCATTTATCAAAGATATTTTGTTCAATTGATTTACCTGTAAAAGCCCACGATCCCAACTCTCCTAAGCCGTAACCTAATGCAATGCCTCCTGTTACAGGCCCTCCAATAATTGCCACCGCACCGTAGACAACCGTACCAGTCCAAAAGCCTAAGTGATCTCCTGTAGACAGTCTTGCATTAGGATCCAACAACTTACTAACATAAACAGCAGTATTTAAAATTTGCCCTGCAGCGCCTAAATATTTTCCCGCTGTACTTACTATTCCTAATGTTCCTCTTAAAGCGGCGGCAGTTTCTTGTGTACCAAATCCAATTTCTCTTGCAAGTAATTTGGGACCTTGACCATCCGCAAAATGCCTTATTGCCTGAAGTCCAACTTCCGCACCTCCCCATGCAACTTCACCCATATTTGATATCTGACTTAATCCATCAATATAGTTAAACCCAGATGTTAATCGGTCCTGATTGCCTATTT
>NZ_LMUP01000016.1:1657-4523 GCF_009765875.1 Pedobacter sp. L105 | reverse complement strand
GGGGTTAAATTTGCGGCAGATTCCGCCAAAGCATCTGCTACGTTCCATCTACCAATCACTGGATCATATTGTCTGGCCCCGTAATCGTATGGCCTTATGCAACTTTTTTCGTTGTTTGCAGATTCCTGGTTTGCACTTTTTCAGTGCTATAAAGAACTTTCCTTTCCCGTAAAGTTAGTTTTTTATTCGACTTTATAAGCTTGTTTTTCGGTGTTGGTTTTTTTGTTGGAACTGCCTTTGAAACTGCGGATCTATGAACGTTACTACTGGTTCGTTTATTCATCTGTTACAGCAAAGATAGCCACGAAAGGAAGGCAGTAAAGGGCTTTCGCGGCATAAATGCTCATTGCGCTGCGCTCCATTCCGCTTTATTCCACGATCCCTTGACAGCCCTCCTTTCTTTGGCTCGGGGTGGCTTAACAAATGAACTCCCTGAACCCATGATGGGCTTGCAGGGTTTTGCGTCTCGCTGTCCCTCCAGGGGTAGAACGAGCTTTGGTGGTGGGGAGGATAAGAGCGGCTCTTTCTAGCCCTGAGAGGTTGGGCGGGAGCATTGTCCCTGTTTCAGGGGATGAAGGAAGTTCCCCCGACCAGTCTTGCACTGCCAACAATCCATAAACAATACCATGCTGCCGCAGGCGATGCCGCTGACCGACTGGAAGGAGACGGCAGAGCGCTGGCCGGGGATGGCCGAGCGGCTATTTAATATAATACCCATTATAATACCAGCTTTGGTACCGTGGGGGCCTTCGAGCGGCTGTGCTTATAATTCGTATTATGTTATTTAGCATGGGGCCGGTTCTTCACCGGCAGCAAGGCCGGGCGGAAGGGCAGAAAAACACAGGGAGAAGCCCGTTTCGGGCTGGCTGGGTTTTTCTGCCCTGAAGGTGGTGCGGGGGAGATCATGATCACGGATCAGCAGGATCGATGATTATTATACAGCACGTTTGTATTTATTTTCCCCTGCTTTAATGATCAGCTTCCCTTTGCTTGGGATGATCTCTATCGTCCTGCCGATATGAAAGCCCAACTTATCCAACCAATGCCCCGTTAACTGGAGTTTAGGAACACGCGTGTTGCCATTATACTTTCCGCATAATGTAATTGATCTTATGTTTTTGTTATTAACCATATAAAAAAGATTAGTGATAAACATATGAAACAAATGTAGCACACCTTTTTCATTTAAACAAATAATACTTATTTCTTTTGGCACATGAGTTTAACTATTTTTATCACTTTAACAGCAGAATATATTACTTTAGATACATATGGTTAACATTGGAGAACGCATCACACAACTGAGAAAGACCAAAAACTGGTCTCAGGATGAACTGGCCAAAGAAATCAGTTCATCCAGGGTAATGATTGGCAAATATGAAAGGGAAGACAATTCTCCTTCAATCGAAGTGATTGTTAAGCTTGCAAAAGCCTTTCAGGTCTCAGTAGATTATTTACTTGGAGAAGGACCGAATGCTTCTTATGATAAAGATATGATCCAGCGTCTCGATGAACTAGAAACGCTGCCCGAAGATGAAAAGCAGCGCATCTTTCATTATATGGATCTGATCATCCGGGACTATAAAACAAAGAAAACATATAACCCTAAATAAGAAAAGTCAGGCACTGCCTGACTTTTCTTATTTAGGGTTATATGTTTAAAAAGACTAAGATCGCTGCTATAAATCTTCTTTATTCATATTACCATTTTCATCTACTATTCTCTTTTGAGCTCTTCGTTTCAAAATAGAATATAGAATAAGCCAAAACAGTAAAAAGTAAATGACTTGGATGATTACTACTATTCCAGATGCTGTTGGATTTGTGTACATTATTCCAACACTGATAAAATTTACTGGTAGTGTGATCAATAAAGCAAAGACAACCCAGGCACCATATAAAGGGGAACTGGGATAGATGGATAAAACACTAATCGTACCCAACCCCACATAGGCTAGAGAAATAAAAAAAGACATTTTAATTTGAGGTAGCATCACCTTATTCATATCGTATTAATTAGAGTTTATGGATGGACAGGTGTATTATCTTTAGGTGAATTGATATAAAGATTATACCAGTTAGCTGCCGCTATACCACCAGCGACAATAATTGCTCTAGCTCTCGAAATAGGCGAAACACCCGGTGAGGAAGCTATCCCAATTTCACTGTTTATTAATTTATCATTTGCAGATTGAGTACGCGGATCACCAAATAGTGAGTTTGCACCCTTTGCATTCAAAGCATTAAAGTCTTGGTCATGAACATAGGCGGGAATATCCTCTATTTGATCAGGAGCACGAGAATAATCTTCCTTACCATTATATTTTTTAGGGTTATTTGCACCAGCATAAGACAATCCTAATATGTTATTATGCCACGTTCTAGGATCTAACGCATCAGGCGTTAAATCTCCCTGTACTTGATACCAAAAGTTATTAAATGATTTTTTATCTACACTATACCCAATATTACCACCACTACGATAACTACTAACTTTTATAGGATCTAATAACTTACCGCCATTTGTCAATTTTCCTAGCCCACCAGCTTTTTCATCGTTAATAAAAGAAGCTTGTTGATCAAAAGAAGGGGTTGTATTCATTGCTGCTTCAGTTTGTAAATATGAAGCAAATCGTTCAATATCTTTAGGATCGCTCGTTGTATATCCTCCGGCAATGGTTTCCCATAAGCCAAAAGGATCAGTAAAATTAATTGGATTATTATAGCAATAACGATAAGGTGTCATATTACAGGATAATTCAGCTAATGGATCCACTACATTCCACCTTCCTATCACCGCATCATAGAACCTTGCCCCGTAGTCATATTGACCTAGCTCATCTTGTATTTCCTTTCCATTGTACAA
>NZ_LMUP01000016.1:0-1647 GCF_009765875.1 Pedobacter sp. L105 | reverse complement strand
GGGGTTAAATTTGCGGCAGATTCCGCCAAAGCATCTGCTACGTTCCATCTACCAATCACTGGATCATATTGTCTGGCCCCGTAATCATAGTCACCTAATTCATCTTGTAGTTCCTTTCCATTGTAAAGATATTTATTAGTTAAAGATACAGGACTTCCTGATTTTCGCAAACCAAACGCAAAATAATCATCACTTTGCAGCCGCTCAACCAGGCCTGTTACTGGGTTATTGTGAAAACTGTACCTTACATTTCCTAAATGATCTGTTAGGTTATATTCATAACTGTAACTAGCGCCATTATTCCTGGCCAGGCCAGCCTCCGTTTGAATAAAATCTATCGTACCATTTGTGTATTGGATACCGCCAATATAATCTGTTGTATTCCCATTGCTTATCTTTTTTAGCTTTCTGCCCGTCCCATCATATACATAGGTCAAATTTACACCTGAAACCGCAGTGGGAAGGTTTAAAAAATTGTAAGTGACTGTACGCCCGCTTCTGCCATCAACGGTAGCATTACCGTTGAGATCATACTGGTAAGAGGCCGTTTCCGGGCCTCCTGTGGTATTGGTTAATTGGTTACCATTGTACACATAAGTTCTTGTAGTATCATTACGGTTCAACGTTTTAATATTACCCATCACATCATAGGTAAGTATCTCACTCATGCCCGTGGCAATACCACTTTTTAACCGGTTCAGCTGATCATAATTATAAGCAAAATTTTGGCTCAGGCTGGTTCCCGCTCCCCATAACTGACCAGAGATATTTCCATTAAACTGAGGCGTAATACCATCCTGGTAATTGAGCTGAAAGCTAAATTGGGCTGATGTACCGCTTTTTACCCAGCCTCTTTCATTGTATGCATAACTGTTTTGCTGCTGGCCATTATCAAGACCTTTTCCTGTTAGCTGGCCAATTTCATTGTAGTTATAGTTAGCCAAAAGCACTTCCGCATCCGTATTGATCTGTTCATAGTCATTTAACCTCCTGCCCATATGATCGTAGGTACACCGGGTCGCAATAGTGGTATTTCCGCCAGCTACATTGTGATGAATACGAGTGCTGGCCAGCGGCGCATTTTCGAAGTTATAACTGTAACTGATCTCATCATAATTGCCGGTGTTAACGGCGCCCGATTGGTAGTGCTGCTGGTAAACTTTTAGCAATCTTCCTTTATCATCATAGTAGTTAAGCGTTAGCAACATAGTACTTGTTCCCAGTACCAATGTTTTTGTACCGGTTAATAGACCCCTCGTATTTAAGCTGCCCGCTGGATACAGGTAAGTATTGCCACCAGGAAAGTTATAATCATCATAATAATTAATAGTGAGGGTATTACTAAGAAACGGTTCACCTTCAGGTAAAGTTTGTGCGGTATAACCAGTAGCGCTACCAGAACGCACTTCCCACTGATAAGGTTCTGCATCAAATAATGCCTGGATATTTGGCCGGGTATAATAACTAGCATCACCGGTCGGATAGCTATAAGTACCGGTCATTATAGTTCTCCCGATGGCATCATATCTGATAAAGGAAGCACCATTGGCTGTAGACAATGTTTGATTGGCGTCTCTGGTAAGCACTACCTTGTCCAGTTTATTATAAACTAAATATTGCCAGCCTATTCCAGGGATTTTCTTTTCC
>NZ_LMUP01000018.1 GCF_009765875.1 Pedobacter sp. L105 | reverse complement strand
TTTTCAGTTGAAAAAAGAAGAAAGAGCCTTCAACTTTTCAGATTCAGAAGCAGATCATGCCTGGCGGACAAGCTATAAGGGTTAAGCTATTTCATGGGATGCTGCGACTGGATCATGTTGTGTAGGATTTCAACCTGGCTCTGCTGATATTTTTCGGTACTGCTGATCTTTTTGTGGCCGGCAAACACCTGAACTGCCCGTAACTCATTTCCTGCTTTCAGCAGGTTGGTGATCACACTGCCACGGATGCTTTTACAGTTCACTTTCCTGGGGTGAAAAAGTCCTTTATACTGGCGGGTGACATATTCAATGATGTCTATATTTAACCAGGCACCCCCACGAAGACCAATCAGCAGCTGATCACTTTCTGCGTCTTTTAAGAGTAGTTTCCTGGTTTCATTCAGATAATCATGGAAAAGCAGGATCTGGCCGGGCTTTAAAGATAAAGTACGG
>NZ_LMUP01000014.1 GCF_009765875.1 Pedobacter sp. L105 | reverse complement strand
GTTATGTAAAAAACACAAGCATAAATGGCCAATAAGGCCACTTCTTGAAAAGAGTTTACATAATCTTTTAGCTTACATAAACAGAACAGGGTGTCGCAATGCTGTCAGGTATTTTAAACAGCGATAGGGCGATAGCTGTGAATATTCAAATTATGCGCGTTTTCACTCGTATACGGCAAATGTTAGTTGAAAATACAGATTTAAGGTTAGATATTGAAAAAATAAAAGACAAACTAAATAATCAAGATAAGAACATGGAAATTGTGTTTAGTTATCTTGACGAATTAATAGAAAAACAAGAAAACCCAAATCCGCCAAGAACCAGAATAGGTTTTAAACCCGACATTTTATAAACAGCAAAACTTGATGTCACATTTTGTGACATCAAGTTTTGCTGTTTTAATTTCTAGTCATGTTATCCCATTTTTTTAAGCAACGGAATTACTTTTGTGCCAATAAGTTCTATTGACTGCAACAATTGCTGGTGGCTTAGCCCGGCATTATCCATTTGGAAAGTGAACCTGTCAATGCCACCTAAAACCTCGCTGTGCCTTAGTAGTTTTTCAGCTACCTGTTCTGGCCCGCCAACAACCAATACACCTCGCGGGCCCATCTGCTGATCAAATTTTGATCGTGTTACTGGTGGCCATCCGCGCTCCTTGCCCATTTTAGTCCACAGTTCTGCATATCCTGGATAGTACTCCGTAATAGCCTGATCGGTACTGGAAGCAACATAACCTGGTGAATGCAGGCCAACTTTTAGTTGTTCTGCACTGAACCCGGCTTTGCGTCCCGCTTCACGGTAAAGATCAACCAAAGGACGGAAACGTTCCGTTTCGCCGCCTATAATCGCAACCATCAATGGCAGTCCCAGTGATCCCGCCCTTACAAATGATTCAGGTGTTCCGCCTACGCCAAGCCAAACGGGCAATTTCTCTTGTAATGATCTAGGATAGACTGGCTGATGCTGTAATGCGGGCCTAAATTTGCCCGACCAGGTAACAAATTCCTGATCACGGATACGGAGCAGCAAATCCAGTTTCTCTTTGAATAAGGCGTCGTAATCGTTTAAATCAAATCCAAACAGCGGATAGGATTCTATGGCAGATCCCCGGCCAACCACCAGTTCTGCCCGACCTTTGGAAATCAAGTCTAACGTTGCAAAATTCTGGTACACCCGCACCGGATCGGACGTACTTAAAACCGTCACGGCGCTCGTTAGCCGTATACGTTTTGTTTTGGCAGCTGCAGCAGCTAAAATCACTGCAGGTGCAGAGTCTAAAAATTCTTTTTTATGATGTTCACCAATTCCGTAAACATCCAGCCCGGCTTCATCGGCCAATGAGATCCTTTCCAATAACTGCTCCATTGCATCTACACCGCTAAGTGCATTGCTGCCATACATTGCCGATGCGAAACTATCTATTCCTATTTCCATGATATCTTATTAAAACATGTTGCTATAACCAAAGCTACTTTATAAATAAGATAGAAGGAATATCATATGATAACAAATGTCAAATCAACCTCTATGGTTAAATAAGGGTTATAATATAAAAACCCTGCCAATCATACGATTAACAGGGTTTTTTAAGCCAGCTACTGAATTACAACAATTCTTTCAGCTTCTCTAAAAGCTCTTCACCGCGCAGGTTTTTCGCCACAATTACTCCTTTAGAATCAACTAAAATATTTTGCGGAATGGCTTTAACATCGTAAAGCTCTGCCGCAGGCTCTTTCCAGCCAAGTAAACTAGACACATGGTTCCAGGGCATACCATCTTTGGCAATCGCCTCTTTCCAGTTTTCAGGGTTAGTATCTAATGATACACTTAATATATTTAAGCCTTTATCGTGATACATGGTGTAAGCATTAACCACATTAGGGTTTTCTTTACGGCATGGACCGCACCAGCTAGCCCAGAAATCTATAAGGGTATACTTGCCCTGAACTTCTACTTCTTTCAGCGACAGCTTTTTCCCATCTGGGGTTACCGACTCAAAACTCTTGGCAACAGATCCAATCTCCGTTACTTTAGCTTCTAATATCTTTTCATGAAAGGCCTTACCCAGCGCAGAATTCTTTAAGTTATCAGACAGCTTTTCAAATTTTGGCATAATCAGACTGTAATCGATTACCGCGCCGGCAATCTTCTGTAAATAATCCAATGAAACATAGGATTGAGGATTTTTCGCAATAAAATCAAATATCGCATTATTCATTTCTATACCCTTTTTCTGTGCCTGCCCTGCTAGCTCTTTAGCTTCCGGGGTTTTACGCTGATCTACCGGAAGAGCGAGAAATTTAAGTGTATAGGACAATTTTTCTTTTGCTATTGGCTCCAGAGTAGCTCGTAAACGTGCATAGTCTATGGCCAATTGATTACCACTTACGGTGGCATACTTCATTGAATCTGTAGCAGAAATATTTATTTCTCCGGGCGACAGATAAAAATCACCATAATTTGGCGGTTGTTTTTTACCTAATCTAATGTAAGCCTCATCAGGAGCAGATAATTTCCCGGTAATGGTAAATTTACCATCTTTAACAACAGTACTATCCTGAACCAGTACTTTGCCATTACGGTATACTGCATGAATCATCTCACCATTATGGGTGGTATTAACTTTGCCATGTACTATAAAGGTGTCACTTTGGGCCAGGGCATAACCCGGCACTGCCAGGCAAATAATGCCGGCCATTAAACTTCTAATTTTCATGTTTTTCTAATTTTAATTAATTATAACCTGGATTTTGAATCAAATAAGAGTCGGTTAATATATCAGCTGCCGGAATGGGCAACAACTGGTCGGTTGATGTCCAGCCTGGTTTTGTTCCCAGAACGGTATTGGCCTGGTTGGTTCGTTTAAGGTCATACCATCTGTTCCCGAACTCCTCAAACAGTTCAACATAACGTTCATGGGCAATTAGTGCCAGCAAGTCTGCCTGTGCCGTTCCTGGATTTGTTGGTGCAAAAGGAACAATCGCCCGGGCACGGACCACATCAAGATCTGCAATAGCACCGGCAGTATTTCCTTGTTTGGCCCTCGCTTCCGCCCGGATGAGGTATTGCTCAGACAGCCTGAGCATTACCACGGCTTCTGTAAATGAAGAGCCGGTACCGCTTGATAATTTATATTTATATGGTGAATAGTAATTTGTTGAAACTCCTGCTACTTTAACTGAAGTAGTTTTAACCCAGCTTGTCTTCCTTTGGTCGCCCGCTTCAAAAGCATTGTATAAATTACTGGTAAGCTGATAAGAGGGAGTAGCAGAATTCAGCATATAACCGTCCCATGTATAAAGATTGGTGGCTATGTTTTGTAATTGTAGAATAACCTCGTTGCTGTTCGTTAAAAACACATTATTTAACGTGGTTACCAGGCTATATAAACCGGCACTATCAATAACAGCTGATGCCTGGGTTTCAGCATTTTTATAATCGTTCTGGTACAAGTAATACTTTGCCAGCATGGCAGCAGCAGCATATTTATTAGCACGATAACGTGGAGTACTTACATATGCAGCAGGAAGGTTACTTTTTGCATAACTAAGATCCTGCTGTATTAAACTATACACTTGGGCAGCCGGGCTTCGGCTCAGCTTGGAATTGACCTGATAATCTGTAGAAGTAGTTAAGGGCACATCACCAAAAGTATTCACCAGGTAAAAATAATTGAATCCCCTTAAAAACTTAGCTTCGGCTATTAACTGGACTTTTCGCGCATCGCTAATTCCACTAGAGGCCTGGATCCCGTTAATTACCGCATTTGCCTGGTAAATAGTAGCATATAGATATGACCATATATAGCCGTCATTACTATCATTAGCAGGAATGGCATTAATAAAGAAAGAATTATAGGATGATGTAGTAGCAGTATTTACCAATTCATCTGCACTAAGGCCCAGACCAATCTGGATTGTTCCGCCAAATGCAGAGGTGTTGCTAGGATCCATAGTGGTATATACTCCGCGTAGCGCAGACTCCGCTTGAGCGTCACTGGAAAACACGGCATCACCGGAAATCTGGGCGATTGGATCAGGGGCTTGCACAAATTTTTTACACGCTGACGTAAACATACAGAGCAGCAGCATAGATAGATATATTTTCGGGTATTGAGTATGAAATTTCATAATTTTTCCATTAAAGTGTTAACTGTAATCCTGCGATGATAGTCCTTAAAGGAGCTTCTCTTGTATAACTTTGTACTTCAGGGTCCCCGCTTTTGTAGGGCGAAATAACAAATAGGTTTTGTCCCTGCAGGTATATCCTGCAAGAAGTTACATGAACGGCATTTAACCAATTGGAAGGTAAATCGTAAGAAAAGAAAGCATTTTTAAGCCGGATATAGGACACATCTGTATAAAAAGCATTAGAAAATGCTGCCGGATAAAATCCTGAGGTGCCCGTAATAGATCCCAGCTGCGTAGTATATTTCTGCACGTTAGTATTCTGCCCTGGTGTTGTCCAGGCTGAAAGTACCGGAACAGGTTCATTATATAATCCCCCTGGTGGATTGTATAAATTGGATATACGCCAATCAGTGCCCATCTGTTTATCATACTGAAGAAAAAAGCTAAATGTAAATTTGTGGTAGCTGAAGGTATTGTTAAGGCCTCCATAAAACTTAGGATCAAGATTAAAAGATGCTGCATAATCTTTAGAATTGACCACCCCGTCGCCATTTACATCTTTAACAGTATACAGACCAGTAGTGGGATCTACACCTACATACTGAGCAGCATTTTTCCTTGTGAGGGATTGGCCGATAGCGTATGAATTCGCATAACTGGAAGTGGCCAGGTTAGGATACGCCAGCAATACATTTTTTGGGGTAGTGATGTTAAAATCTGTAGTCCACTTAAATGAACCATTTGCAATATTCCTGGTAGTTAAGGTGATCTCCAGACCTTTATTCTGTATCCTTACACCATCTTCATTTTCTACAATACTGGTAAAACCCGTTATAGATGATAAAGGATAAGATACTAATGGATCTGAAGTAATATTTGAATAGGCTGAGGCCGAAAACATAATGCGGTCTTTAAGGAAACCCAGTTCAACAGCAATTTCCGATTTGGAATCGCGCTCCCAATGTAAATTTGGGTTATACAGTTTTGACGCTACCAGGGTAGCACCGCTCGCATAGTTGGGATTAGATACCCAGGCATCGAGATAGGTATAGTCACCGATCTGATCATTTCCCGTCACACCATAACTTCCTCTTAATTTACCAAAACTTAATATATTGTTATCCTTAAGCCAGCTTTCATTGGTAAATACCCAGGCTCCTCCCACGGCACCAAAATTAGCGAACCTGGCATTCGGGCCAAACCTGCTTGATCCATCTCTTCTTCCGGTAAAATTGACCACATACTTATCCTCCCAGTTGTAATTTACCCTGCCAAAAACAGCTTCGTATTTGTAATCTATATAACTATTGCTGGCGGTGATAGATGAGGTAGTACCACTTTGCAGGTTGTTGATTAACGCATCACTGGTATAACCGCTTGCGGAGGCCTGTAAGGCCGTGTTATTTCGTTGACTTAATGTCCCTCCCACCAATATATCTAATTTGCCTTTGCTGATATGATGAGTGTACTCCACCTGGGGTTCAATAATCCAATTATTCAGCTGATTGGTCCCATATTTGGTATAAGCACTACCATTAAGGTTAGTCATCAACGGGTTAAGGGAAGAGATTGGGGTGATATCTTTCTCATTATTGTTGGAAGCGTTATAGCCGAAGCTACTTCTAACGGTCAGGTTCTTTAATATACTATAACTTAACAGCATGTTGCCATTTAAACTGGCCATGCTTGAATTATAGGTCTGATTAAGGGCAGCCAAAGGATTATTTTTTGCTTCATACACATTACCCTCATTCCAGGCCAGGCTCCCATCTGCATTATAAAACTTAAAATTAGGAGGTAGCGAAATGGCCTGGCCGAGGTCAATCTGTAACAGATCACTGGTAAGCATCGAATACATGCCAGAGAAGTCCATGGTAAACTTCTGATCATCTGAAATGCTGTGAATATTAAAACTTAAGGAGGCGCGCTGGCTGGACTCACTTCCGGGCCAAACCGTTCCTTCTTTGTGAAAATTACCCCCTAAACGATATTGTACATTTTTATTTCCTCCGGAAAAGGTAAGCCCGGCATCATAAGTATGTGCAGTATTACCTTCCAGTAATTTAGGGATATTAGTGTAGCGGGTAGTATCCCATAACATTAAATCGTAAGCATTGGAAGTAGTTTTAGTAATTTTATCATTGGTAAAAGCCTGATTTCTCATCGCCACGTACTGCTGTGTATTCAGCATTTGAGGCAAGCTCGAAACCACACTAACGCCAGAGGTGACATTGGCATCTAGTTTGGTTTTACCGGCTTTACCTTTTTTAGTGGTGATCACAATAACACCATTTGCACCACGACTTCCGTATATAGCTGTCGCATCTGCATCTTTAAGTACATCTATAGAGGCAATATCCAATGGGTTAATTCCCGCAAGTGCACTAAGACCGGCATTTGGAACCGATCCAAAAGGGGCGCCTACAAGGTTCATTTTATTATTGCCAGCAGCCATAGGCACGCCGTCCAATATAATCAGCGGCTGATCAGAACTGATGTTTTTATCAAAGTTTGAACGCCCTCTTATTTCCACGTTCAGCGTCCCTCCGGGCACACCGGTTGTCTGGCTAACTACCATTCCGGGTACACGTCCTTCCAGGGCCTGCAAAGGGTTTTCCACCGGCTGTGTTTCCAGGTCTTTTGATGAAATACGTGTAGAGTTACCGGTAGACAATTCTTTGGTTTCATTATAGTAACCCTTCCCTACTACTACCTCGCTTAAATTGGTAGTGGAAAGCTTCATGACAATTACCGATTGGTTTTTAAAGTCGTTGGTTGCTATTTCTGTAGTCTGTAAACCTACACCCGAGAAAATAAGCACCGACTTATCGGCTACAGTGATACTAAAAAAGCCTTTCTCATCTGTGCTAGCGATGTTATTGGGATTACCTTTTTCTCTAACTGTGATACGGGGCAAAGGATGTCCACTCTCATCAGCTACTAAACCGTGAATCACACGATTGGTCAGCACACTTTTAAGCCTGTCAATAAAAGACACCTCTTTTTCCTTTATCAAAATGTTATTCCCTACAATTTCATAGGTCACCGGCTGGTTCAAAAAACATCTATCCAGCGCTTTTTGTATACTTACGTTGTTTACATCAATACTAATTGGTCCTGTTTTCACGTTTTGATCATACAAGATCGCATAACCTGATTGTTTCTTCAGGAGTAGAATTACCTTCTCAAAGGAGGCATTTTTCTCATGAAGGGTAACCTGGCTATATCCTTTGGCACTTACTTGTACCAGGGTTAAGAAAAGCAAAAGTGTAGTAAGCTTCATAACCAATAATATTTTTTTTAGGGGTATTGGCCCGCAATATTGCGCGCGCAATGTTGTAGTAACAAAATTCATTACATTTGTATGTCTGGGTTAATAATAGAATCGATTTTGCAAATGGTTTTTATTCCCTGCCACCAGGCAGGAAAATGGGTTAATCCAAACGTTTACCGTGGCTGTGCTGTCAACACAGTCACGTTTTTTTTCTTTCGCCCTTTTTGAGCCGCTAGCCCTTCTGTTGTAGAATTTTCTTCATCATGGTTGTTTGTTAGGTTAAATAAATTATTGGTTCTTGTGTTTATTCGTTGACAATGATTTTTCTGCCTTCAATTTTAAAATGCACTTTATAGAAACTGAGTAGTTCCAATAACTCTGAAGCCTTTAAATTCCTATGCATATCGCCGGTAAATAAGTGCTCGGGTATCTTTCCTTCATAACTGATATCAACGTCATACCAGCGCGAAAGCTGACGCATAATTGTTTGCAAGTCTGCATTTTTGAAAAGAAAAAAGCCATTTTTCCAGGCGATAGCCTCCTGGGTATTTACTGTTAGTACATTTATCCCATGTGTGCCCACCGATGATTGCTGACCTGGTTTTAGTATGGTATTGTTTGCACCATTCAGCACCTTTACACTTCCTTCTACTAAGGTTGTTTTAACAGTTTGTTCATCATCATAAGCATTAATATTAAAGTGAGTGCCCAGGTCTTCAGTTGTCTGGCTTCCCGATAATACTTTAAATGGTTGATTTTTATTGTAAACTACTTCAAAGTATGCCTCGCCGGTAATTTCTACCCTGCGTTCTGTGCCCCTAAATACTGCAGGATATTTTATAGATGAAGCAGCATTTAACCAAACCTGTGTACCGTCTGACAGGATCAGGTGATACTGACCTCCTCTGGGTGTAGTGATCGTATTAAGTGCTGATTCTTCAGGTAAACCGTTTTTCTCTTTCGAAGAGTGATAAACTAATTCACCGTCTGCAGTTTTGCTAATAATGGTACCGCCTTGTGTTGCAATATTGCCGTTACTTACATTCGTTAATACAATTTGTTTCCCATTGGCTAATGTGAGCACTGCCTTGTTACCACCGGGTGCCAGATCGTGAAGTTTATTTTGCGCAAACAACTCCTTGTCGGCCTGCTGATGATGAAATACATAAAATCCCAGGGATAACACTAAAACAACAGATGCTGCAGCGACAATACGTGGCCACAAAGAAATAGTTTTTGCCGGCTTTGGAAGTAAATGATAAACTTCCATAATGTCTTGCTCAATGTACTCCGGAGTCAACCTGTTAGCTGGTTCCTCATTGTATTTCAAGTACCAGCTCTCAAGTAATGCCACTTCATCTTCAGTGGCAATACCATCATTAAACTTTTGAAACACCAACTTTATTTGATCTTTTTCCATAAAATCAGGAATAATTTCCCCTTATTTACAGTAGAGACAGTCAAAAAGCACGTTGGGAGTAGACGGAATTAAAATAAATTTAACATTAATATAACTCTGGGCAGATAAATCAAAGTTTTATCAAAAAAATAAGGAAAGAAAACAATCCAAGTCTTGCACGTAGCACCCTAAGAGCATTATTAATTTGCTTTTTCACTGTTGATTCGGCAATACCCAACTTTTCTCCAATTTCTCTGTGACTTAAATTCAATTTTCTGCTCATCAAAAATATTTCCCTCATTTTTGGAGGAAGTGCATCAATTTCACTCTCAATTATTGCGGCAAGTTGCTTCTGCCTGATCAGATGATCAGTAATACTTTGGGTATGCTTAATGGTTTCCTGGATAGAAACCATATATTTTTCCTCGTTTTTCTTTTTTGCAAAGTGGTTTAAGATCCTATTGCGTATGGCGGTATATAAATACCCGGAAAAACTGGTGTTAAACTCTAAAACCAAACGGTTATTCCAGATAGACGTAAAAAGTTCCTGTAAAATATCTTTGGCTTCTTCCCGGTTTCTTAGTTTATTATAGGCATGAGAATATAAAACACCGCTATACCTATTGTATATTTCGGTATAAGCGATATAGTCATTATCCTTCAATAAATAAACTAATTCGATGTCTGTGAATTCGCTGTAACGTCCCAATTGCCCTATCTGTTACTAAAGGAACGAATATATAAAATAATAAATCCGTTATTTATAGCTATCACAATATTATTGTAAAATGTTTGTTTTCATTTTCAACGTGGTAACATCCATTAAGGTCACTATTTGTCCTCCTCTTTAGTTGTCTTTTTGTATGGATTTTCACCTACGTATAGATTCTCTTCAAAATCGGGATAAATATCTGGTAAAAATTCAAGGCTTGCGGCTTTGAAAGCTCCTGGCGCTATTTCCGCCATGACCTCGCCATAACCCTCAAAAGCAATTAGATTTTGCCTTGTAATTTCACCCTGTAAATTAGCAACTAATCTTAAAACCCTATTGTAAGTCTCACGTGCACTCGGATCTGTTTTTAGAGATTCTGGGTTATCAGCAACCTTCTTCAGGAAATGCAGGGCAAGCCACGCTGTTGAAAATGCCTGGAAGGTAATTTGAAATTGCTCCATGTTGCTGTCATCGGCATTTTCTGCATAATTCTTACAAAAGATCCGGTAAAAATGATGGAGCTTGGCTTCCACTAAGTGAAGATTTACAATGACTGGTTCCTGGGGGCTATGCTCTGCTTCGTTCAGGGCAGATCGATTTTTTCCAAGGGCTTCGGCAATGATGCTGGTCTTTGCTGCTTCACACCCGCCTGCAAGTAAAGCCTTTTTAAGCGTCTCGCGTTTTCCTTCATCAACTTCCTCGTTGTTATTATTTGGATTTAACTGGGCCCAGTCGTGGACAGCGGCAATTAGCGTATCTATGATCTCTCGTCTTCCGCCAGGAGTACGCAAGAGAGTATTTTCATCAATATGCAGAGAACCGTTTAAGCCCGATTGTCTGAATAATTTTGCAAACTGTTCTGCCGTTGTTATTTGCTCTTCCTGCTGCTCAAATAACTTAATCAGCTTCTTGTATGATTCAATTGTTGCCTCAATTTTTTCATCTTTGGTTTTTTTCTTTTTCGAAGGTTTATTTTCCATCTTTACTTTAGGTCCTAAAACCTCTTTTTCATCTTCATCATCAAAGCCCATGAAAAAGGGATCCTCATCTGCAATCCACTGTCCGGCATTCTCTTCATCTATTGGAACTACAATACGGTCCTCAAAATAAATAGGAGTGTCAACTATTTCGATCATATAGCCATTTTCCAGAACATCTAAAATTTCACCGATCATACCTTCATGAGGCCCTTCTGTAATTTTTGCTTTTTGCTTCGCCTTTAACCCTTTTACAAATTGCATCAGAAACGATTCCTCATGGTTGTTACCTGGCAAATTGGAATTTTCTCTAAAACCGGCTACGGCAGATGATGATGCCATCGCTCCCATCACATCTGCCTCCTGCTCCAGTCCTTTATCATCATTAACCGGCACCCCGCCCTTCATCTGTCTGGTAGCCTGCACGCGTCCCTGCTTTTGCTGTACTATATGCCAGGCTTCGTGTGGCAGGTGTTTTTTCTGTCCGGGGCCCACATGAATATCTGTTCCCTGTGCATAAGCAAGCGCCTGTAATTGTGCCGGTTTATCTGAATTGTAATGCACCTTTACATCATCCATACTTATACCCGACATATTTTCAACGCCCGATTTTAGCTGGTCGGGTAAGCCAGTATTATTTTGTTGCAATTGGCTCACAGCAGGCAAACTGATGCCATGATTTTGCTCGTCAGGCACCCTGGAAGAGGTTTCATTGCTTTTATCGGGGCTCTTATAATGCATAAAAATAAAGATTAATGGTAATAAATATATAAAAACAGATATCGCTTTTACGACAATTTAAAAGTGCAACGGTAAAAAATTATGGTAAATCATCCCTTTTAATTAAGGGCGTAATTAAATACCTGAAGATCAAAAAACCCAATAAGATGCTGATGAAAATAATCAGCAGCAGTGTGTTAAAAGGGATATTAATACATTTTGGATCTGTCACACAATCAAGACTATTCGAAGAAAGTGCCGAAACGCCAAATAGTGGTATCAAATCACTGGTAAAACAAAAGGTAAACCCGAAAAGGACAAAAA
Source organism: Pedobacter sp. L105 (assembly GCF_009765875.1). Taxonomy (GTDB): domain Bacteria; phylum Bacteroidota; class Bacteroidia; order Sphingobacteriales; family Sphingobacteriaceae; genus Pedobacter. The sequence goes on along the minus strand of NZ_LMUP01000014.1, from coordinate 761,600 downwards.
GGGAAATGATCACCACCAGCGTGCCTGCAACTACTTTTCTATAGGGCCAGTCGCCCCCGTAAAACCTGATCCCCCAGATATAAAATGCAATAAAGCAAAAGGCAAAAAATAAAAAAAGCAGGCTGGTATATTTCAAAACAGTATTCAGCTCCTGATTCATATAATTAAACACGTCGTTCACCCTAACATCATCCGATTTTACGCTATTGTTTCTCCGGGCTCTTTTAACTTTTGACTTTTGTATTTTGATCAGCGCATATATTTTCAAATCCTTGAGATATGTGCGGATCATTGCATTTCCACCAGTTGCCGTCGCCGAATTTTCAAAACAGGTGGCACATGGGTTTTGTAAAATAAAATTCCAGAGAATAGCGTGTCTTTTTAGTTTTTGAAGAAAAGACAATTCGGGTATACTTACATTAACAGGTTTTAGATAAGTGGTATCTACCTCTGTAAACTTATACACTAGCTCATCATTCAGCGCATTAAAAGGATCATCATAATTGATATAATATAACCCAACGCCGCCAACATTATTTTTCAATATATAATCGTACTTCTTTGACAGGGTCATCTCGTTATCAAACCAGATCCGGTAGCTGCGAAGATCGTGATAAACGGTATCGATGTACGCACTCTGGTTTTCCTCGCTATAATTCACCCTACTCTGGGTCATACGCTGGATCTCCGTAAAAGGCAGATATCCGGCAAAGTAATCCGCTGACGGCATAATGGGATCGGTATAACAGTTGGCACCCCTATATGGAAGAATAACGACTAATTTATCAGCAGTAATACCATGTGCCGAATACCAGGTAAAAGAAGCATCAATAGTCTCATGGCCTTTTCCAGTTAGCGGCGCTAAAGCAGCGCCGGCACGCGCGGTATTGGTTGCGAAATCTATAAAAAACCGGTCTGTATATTTATTCAGTTCTTCCAGCTCATAAGCCCCGTCAAAGTTTGTACGGGGCAGGGTAATTAATATTTTATAGGATGAGTCTGCTGCCTGCAAAGCCTGATGAATAAGACCTACAAACTCAGAGAAACGTGGTTTATCTTTTACGGATAAGTATTTAAAACTGATGTTCACGCCACTGGCCCTGCGTTTTTTCAGCAGCTCCACTACGGTGCCGATACATCTTTTTTGGGCGGGCAGATTATAGAGCAGGGCAGAATTTTTTGCTTTATTGGCAATCAATAACGTGAAATACACCTTCGTACCTTTCTTTTCTGCCTTGTCGATCACCGGAGAGGTATCCCAGTGGTTTAACTGATCAAAATTACCTGTAGTTTCATTTACCGGAATTGCGTAATAAATCAATGACGTTGCGGCGTTAAAAAAAGCGTCGGCACCAGCCGGATAGGCGGCATCAAAAAAGCCATACACTTCTGCCTTATTCTTTAATTTTAGCGTGTATTTTCTAACTACGCTGTCTGATACCTTAACTTCATAAATGGTTTTTGGGTCTGCGTTTTTAACACGGTTAATGATCCTTAATTTTTCATTCTTTTCTTTATTATACTTTTCCTCCCCAATTTTCTGGTCCATTAAAGGAATAAGCTGGTTAGTCAGTGCGGCGAGATCTACAGGAGAAGGGCTAACTGAACCGGCTGGCAAAACTTCGCTTTTAGCTATATCTTCTTCCTGCTGTTTTTTTACCACCATGGATAAAACAGCTTGTAAAGAATCCAGGTCCTGGTATTTCTTTTTCTTTAATTCTGCAACCATAAAACGTACGTTTTGCGCGGTAGCGGCAATGGAATCTTTTAAGCCCAATTTCTGTATCGCAGCAAGTACCTTTATATCCAGTTTTTTATTTGCATTCTTTTTTAATTTCAGGAATTTAAGCAGGGCCTGCCAGAGGTTATCTTTTTTAACTTTTGGAGGTGGATTGGTTGTTTGATCCCCTGTTTTTTTTTTAGGATCTTCCTGTTGATTTACAGTTAAGCCGGGATTTATAGTCGGGGGAAACTTTTTACTGATCTCGTTATTTGCACTTAACACATGATTTCCACTTAAAGTGTAGTCTGTAGGGTATCCCGTTGGCTGCCCTTTAAAAGATGGGCTTACCCTGTCCAGATAACTGCTTCGGACAAATAAAATCAACAACAAAAATAAGAGTATGTTTAGGCCTAAGCTCTTCATAGGTAAATTTTACGGGGCATCATACCAGTCTTTAATTACAATGCTAATTTGACCTTATTACACAGCATAAAATCAGGTAGAATTACCTGATTTTTAATACAGGTATTTCTACCATGACCAGCCACAGTTATATTGGATAGTTTTGATCAGCAATGAAATTGTTGTCCCGAATTAATTTTTGATATGATCTACGAATGTTTGACCTGCCTGGCAGAAGAGATGAATATTTTTTTCAGAAGCAGACTTAAAATAAATGAAGACAAGGTGATGGTGTCTGCGATTGTAAACCAGGATGGCAGCATTGCCATACAGGGTGAAAACAAGATTTTAATTACGCTGATCAATATCGTTCGTGATGTAAATATGAAAAGGGAAACACCCACTGGGGCCGCCATCACCGGAAATGCTGGACGTCCAATCTGCATTCAATTATACCTGATGGTGTCCTGTTATTTTTCTGCCAGTAATTATGGTGAAGCCCTGCGGTTCCTGTCTTTTGTGATTGGCTTTCTGCAGGAAAAAAATGTATTCGACCATACCAATACCCCGCGACTTGACGATTCGATTGATAAACTGGTTTTTGAGCTGGAATCTTTTGAGCCCGAAAGGCTCAGCAATATATGGTCTACACTAGGTGCAAAGTATATGCCTTCTGTTTTTTATAAAGTACGGATGATCATTTACGATTCCAATAAAGTACAGGAATACCGGCCAGTAGTTTCAGGCATAACAGCAGATAATCTACTTAAATGATGACACAGCAATACCATATCGCCTTTAGTATTTTTTTTAAACATCAGTTTTTTTCAGATGGCGACCTGAAGTCGTTCGTGGTTACGCCAACGGCCAAAACAGCACTAAAATTAAGAAACATGGGCGCTATGATAAAAACGTTTCAACAGGGGTTTCATGTGTTGTACGACACACTGGCGCATGGAAACAACAGGTCGAGATCAGGATTTTTTGAAAATGGAGAGGTTTTAAAGTTTATAGTGATGAACAATGATACTAACTTTTTCAATTACACAGCTGATTGCAGCTCAGACATCTCCGGGAATTACTTTTTCTTCAGTAACAGTAAAAGTGATAGCAGTCCTTCAGCCGATGTGAAAGAAAGCTTACAGATTGGAGCTTTTGTCGGTAAGGGAGATCTGAGACCTGTAGACACCAAAGATCCTGATCTTTTTGTAAAACCATTCGGGATGATTGCCATCAAACTGCACAAAAACCTGGAAGAAACTTTTGTCATCTCTTTTGCCAGCGCCGCTACGTACTGGTGTTATGTAATCACCACCGCTTATTTGCAGGAGCTGGCCCATCCCGCAATTGTGCGTAAAGAAACAAAAGAAGTATTTAAAGGCCCAATACCGATACAACTAACTGCCAATACAACAGCATCGGCTTTTTTTTCTACAGCGGCCGTATTGCAAAAGGAACGACCGGCAGGTACTTGTCAGCTGGTAGAGGATTATAACACCGATAACCAAAGTTATAAAGTCGTGCTACCTGCGCTCCCGGGTCCGGATAGGCGCCATCTGTCATCACTTAAAACTACCGAAGAGTATAAGGAAAAGGATGTATCCTATATCTTCATTTAACACCGCTCCTATTCAATTATGAACCACTAAATAAATCAAGAATTATGGCAACAACATTAATGACCCCCGGCGTATACATAGAGGAAAAAAACGCTTTCCCAGGATCCGCCGTCGCCGTTGAAACTGCAGTACCGGTTTTTATTGGCTACACAGAAAAAGCAGAACTCAACGGAAAACCGCTGCTGCACAAACCTACACGCGTAACCTCGCTGGCAGTGTTCGTAGAATATTTTGGCGCAGGTTTTAAATCACAGTTCACCCTTGCCGATGCAGCAACTGCACCAGGAAAAGAAACTTTTATGGTGGGCGACAAAGAGATGGTAGTAGAGATCAATCCCGATCATACAGCGCTGCTTTACAATGCGATCCGCCTTTTCTATTACAACGGCGGCAGCGCCTGTTACATACTTTCTGTAGGAACGTATGGCGATAAACCCGAGGGCTTTGAAATTGCTTTTGATGATTTTCTTGGCAGTGACACCAAACCTAACGTTTTCACTATCCTGGAAAAAGAATATGAGCCAACTTTAATTGTACTGCCAGATATAATTGCAAAAGGTGCTGAAGCCTATTCCATCTATCAGCAGGTACTCTTGCATTGCAGTAAAATGCAAAGCCGCTTTGGCCTGTTTGATGTTTTTCATGCACCGGGCAGGACCATCGAAGAAGAGATTACGGAATTTCGCGACCTGATCGGGATCAATGCCCTGAATTATGGTGCGGCCTATTATCCATACCTGAAAACATCGGTGGTGATGGCCAACGAATTAGATTATGAAAACCTGGATCCGACCGTAGAACTGGAAACCATTTTACCAGAACCACTTGCACAGGAAATAGTGAAAAGATTTAAACTGCTGACACCAGCAGAAATCACCCTTACGTCTAAAAAGAATTACCACCAATCCTTAAAAGCAGCCAGCTTAACCTATAACAGTATTCTGGAAGAACTCCGGGCAAAACTGAATGAGCTGCCGCCAAGTGCGGCGATTGCAGGTATTTATACTTTTATTGATACCACCAGGGGCGTATGGAAATCGCCAGCTAACGTATCTGTAAGTATGGTGAACCAGCCTTCTATCAACGTATCACATGAGGAACAGCAGCAACTAAACGTAGATGTGATCTCCGGAAAATCAGTCAATGTAATCAGGCCTTTCCCTGGCATAGGTACGCTGGTTTGGGGTGCCCGTACGTTAGATGGAAACAGTCAGGATTGGAGATATATCAACGTTAGGCGCACACTGATCATGATAGAGCAATCTTTGAAGCTGGCCACCAGGGCTTATGTATTTGAAGCCAATGACGGCGGTACCTGGGTAACCATCAGCAGTATGATCAATAACTTTCTCTATAATCTGTGGAAACAGGGGGCATTGGCAGGTGCGGCACCAGAACAAGCCTATAACGTACAGATCGGCTTAGGCTCTACCATGACGCCTAATGATATACTGGATGGAATTATGCGTATCACCGTGATGCTGGCCATTGTACGCCCTGCAGAGTTCATTGTCCTTACCTTCCAGCAGCAACAACAACAATCTTAAAATATTTTAACAATTAAAATCTAAAAACTTGTTTTATGGCAGATAATGGAGCGGCACAAGCAGCCACAACGTGGCCCTTGGTCAAATTTCAATTCTCAGTAAAGATAGGCAGCGACGAATTTCTGTTTCAGGAAGTTTCCGGTCTATCTTCAGAGACCCAGGTAATTGAATACAGAGTTGGCAACAGCGCTGTATATTCCACGGTAAAAATGCCGGGCATCAAAAAATTCGGGAACGTAACCCTTAAAAAAGGGATGTTTAAAGGCGATAGTAAACTTTGGGAAATGTACAACAAAATAAAGATGAACACCTTTGAACGCCAAACGGTGGTGATCAGTTTGCTGGATGAAGCCAATGGTGTGGCCATGACCTGGAACCTGATCAATGCGTTCCCTGTAAAAATGTCTATCGTAGATCTGAAGGCCGATGCAAATGAAGCGGCAGTAGAGACGATGGAACTGGCGCACGAAGGGTTTAACCTGGCTTCATAAGTTATTCACCATAAAAATGAATTGATATGGCCTATCCTTATGAAATTCCTGTAGCTTTTAGCTTTGAAGTGAGAATACCCGGCATGAGCAACGAAGGAGAGTGTAATTTTCAGGAAATCGGCGGCTTAAAAGTCGACCTTGGGATAGAAAAAATTGCTGAGGGTGGTGTAAATGATTTTGAGCATAAGTTCCCTAAAAGGGCGGAGTATAGTAACCTTACCCTAAAAAGAGGAATCTTAAGGGGGTCAGACCTGATTACCTGGGTAAATGACGCTGTCCGCAATTTTAACTTTACAAAAAAGACAATTTATATCAGCCTCATTGATGAGCAGCGGGCACCTACCGTAAGGTGGAGGGTAGTTAATGCTTTTCCTGTAGGCCTTGACATTGCCGGGTTTAAAGCGCAGGAAAATGCACTGGCTATTGAAACACTAACCATTGCTTACGATTACTTTGTGAGAACAGGATAATAAAATACTATTTAGCTATGCCACTGGAAATACGCGAACTTATCATCAAAGTCAATATAGAGGAGAACAATCAACCGCAAGATTCGGATATAGAAACCCGGCTCGAAAAACTGAAAAGCGAAGTGGTCAGAGATTGTATGAAAAAGATTTTCCGTAATTTAGAAAAACCAATTACGCGGTAATATGCCACTTGAAAAACTCCAGATTCAATCTTTTTCAGATCAGGCCTGCACAAAAAGTACGTCTGCGCCCATTAGTGCATTTATCAATCCGGATAACTATACACGCACCTCTAAAGTGATGTACAGAGATGAAGAGGTGATCGGTAATGCGAAACAGACTAAAGTTTATGCCGGAATGGGAAATGATAGTTTAGCCTTTAGTAAAGTTGTTGTAGATGGCACCGGACTCGTTTCATTGGGAAGTTATACCGATGCAGATGCCTATATCTTAGCATTTAGAAACATCGTCTGCAATTTTAACGGTAGTATACATCAGACAAACTTTTTAATGGTTACCTGGGGAAAATTGAAGTTTACAGGTGTTTGTGACTCGTTTAAAGTCAATTATACTTTGTTTAAACCCGATGGCAGTACGCTAAGGGCTTTTATAGATTTTAATATTGCCACTTCGGTAGATCCGGTAACGAAAAGTAAAGAGGCCAAGATGACCTCCCCGGATCTGACCCATATGCGCACGGTAATGGCGGGAGACACGCTGCCTTTAATGACCTACAGAATTTACGGGGACAGCTCCTATTACCTGGAGGTTGCCCGTGTAAATGGTTTGAAGAATATCAATGCCCTAAAACCCGGAGATGAAATCTACTTTCCACCTTTAAAAAAATAAGATAAATGGCTGCAGTATCCCCTTACAATAACATCACTGACCTGTCTATCCGCGTTACCATCACGGTTAACGGAGCAGTAATTAAAGACACTTTAGGTATCATTTCCGTTGACATCACACATGAGATCAATAAAATATCTTTTGCAGAAGTAGTGCTTACCGGAGAGATCGATATAGAAAGTGCTTCGCTGGAGGAGACCGATGGAGATGATTTTAGCCCTGGTCATCCTATTAAGATAACCGCCGGATATGGTGACACAGGCGAGGTCAGCATTTTTGAAGGGCTTATTGTAAGCCACGGGGTAGAAATTGATTCGGGCGCTTCTTACAGGCTTAAGCTTTTATGTAAGCATCAGGCTGTACGGCTTACTTTTAACCAGAAGGAAGCCGAGTTCAAAGACAAAACAGACAGTGATGTGATCACTGCTATTTTTGGAAATTATGGATTGGCTTGCACGGTTGACAGCACCACGGCGCCTAATGAAAACTTCTTTCAAAAGCTGGCAACCGATTGGGATATTGTTTTATCCAGGGCAGAATTTAACGGATTTATCCTGGTGACAGATGGTGATACTATTAAGATCGGAAAACCGCTGTTTACTTCTTCACCGGTAATAAAAGTAACTTTAGGAGAATCTATCATGTCTTTTAATGCAGAACTCAATTCCGAAAACCAGCCATCTGTGATAGAAGCCACTGCCTGGGACAGTAAAACACAGGCCCTGCTCAAGTCAACCGCCACAGAACCTGAAGTGAATGAACAGGGAAACCTCAAAGCAAAAGACCTTCCTGCTAAGTTGAGTCAGGAGAAGCTCAGCTTAAATGCAGCCACTGCCCTCTCTTCAGAAGAGTTAAAAACCTGGGCCGATGGCCGGCTCCTGCGGATGCGGCTTGCCGCTTTTAAAGGCAGTGTTACTTTTACCGGAAATGCAACGGTAAAAACAGGAGGTCTGATCACCATTGAAGGTGTAGGGAAAAAGTTTAACGGCGATGCTTTTGTATCTGCTGTATCCCACAACATTGAACAGGGTTCATGGAAAACCACTGTTGGATTTGGCCTGGATAACCGGTACATCTCCGCAAGCCAGGATTTCTCTACTACTACGGCAAACGGTCAGATACCTGCTTTACAGGGTTTACAGATCGGCACCGTCAAACAACTGGCCTCAGATCCTTTATCGGCCAACAGAATTTTGGTCACCATGCCCTCCAATGCGGCCACACCAAGTGGTGTATGGGCAAGAATGGCTAATTTTTATGCCACTTCAACGGCAGGGCTCGGCTTTTTACCCGAAGTAGGTGATGAAGTAGTACTGGGTTTCCTGGATAACGACCCTCGTTTTCCGGTGATCTTAGGTTCTCTGTATAGTACAAAAAATGCATCGCCAAACCCGGCGACGGATGAAAATAACTACATCAAAAGCATTACCACCAAAAGCAAGCTGAAGGTAACTTTTGATGATGAAAATAAAGTCATAAAAATTGAAACACCCGGTGCCAATATGTTAACGATCAGCGACCTGGATAAGTCGATAGAGATCAAAGACCAGAATGAAAATACGCTTAAAATGAGTGCCGATGGCATCATGCTGAGCAGCAATAAGGATATCACGATAGATACCAAAGGCAATTTAAAGCTTTCTGCGGTCAGCAAGATCACTTTATCTTCCAGTGGTGGCGATGTACAGATCGCAGGAAATAATATCACCAACACGGCGAACATCGGCTTTACTGCCAAAGGTAACGCTACCGCAGAAGTTTCCGCTTCCGGACAAACTACCATCAAAGGAGCTATAGTAATGATTAACTAAATGATAACCATATGGGAATGATGGCCGCACGACTTACAGATTTTCACACCTGCCCCATGGTTACACCAGGGCTTCCACCAATTCCGCATGTAGGCGGCCCCATTATAGGACCGGGTGCCCCTACGGTATTGATTGGCAAATTACCCGCAGCGGTACTGGGCGACAATGTTGTTTGCGTAGGTCCGCCAGATGCGATCGTTAAAGGATCTGCAACGGTCATGATCTGCGGAAAACCTGCCGCACGAATGGGTGATACTACGGCACATGGAGGTGCAATTATACTGGGGTGCCCTACAGTTTTAATAGGAGGCTAATCATATGGATCATGAAGGAAAAGCTTTTTTAGGACGCGGGTGGAGTTTCCCCCCATCGTTCGACAGGATCAATAATGCCAATCAGATGTCGTCCGGTTTAACCGATATCGAAGAAAGCATCCGCATCATCCTGGGTACTACCCCCGGAGAGAGGATTATGCAGCCTAAGTTTGGCTGTGACATCAAAAAAATGGTGTTTGAGCAACTCAGTACCAATTTAATTACGCAGATCAACCATATCATCGCACATGCCTTACTCAATTTTGAACCCAGGATCATGTTCATTCAGGCAGAGCTTTTAGAACAGGCCAATACAGAAGGAATGGTTCATATGCGTATAGATTATTCAGTGATCACCACCAACACCAGGCACAATATTGTCTATCCTTTTTACCTGGCAGAAGGCACTAACGTATCTTTTTAATCATCGATCATGGGAACAGAACTAAAGCCTGAAATTAAAGATGGCATGAGCCAATCTGAAAGGTATCTTTCTTCACTGGATCCCGCTTATTTTGGTATCGATGAAAAGGATACTACCGATCTGCTTAAAATGCTGGCAGATCTTTCCGGCCAGTTCAACTATTACAATTTCTCTAACCAGATTGAGGGCGACTGGAATGCTTTTTTAACCTCAGATATTGATATCCTGATCTCCCTCTTGTCAAAGCTGGATAGCAGGACAACTACCGACGCCTATAGGAAACTAACCGCTAAAGTACAGGGGGCTGAAAGTGAAAAGCAGCTGATCAGCAGCCTGAAAAATGTCCTTCAATTTATACTGGATTTTATACAGCTTCAAATCAATTATCACGACCGTTTTGAAACAGCTGGTAACCTGGGGCATGCCTTTCACTTTGAAACGGCCACGCCCGCTTTTATGCGCCATCTTCAAAAACTATATACCTATAACCGCAATGCAGAAGAGTTGTTTGGAGATGAAACCGGCCTCTCTTTTGACCAAAAATTATTGGATTATCTCTATCAGAGCAATTTCGACGTCATTGAAGACCCTTTTACCCACGGCAGCAGCCTCCGCGAAAAGATTCTGCTGGCTATCCCCTATTTTGATCAGTTGGTTTCAGACCTGGATACGCACTATGGAAAACTGCTGGATACCTGCCGCCATTACCTCAAAACACAATCGCTCGATGGGAACGTATATGATCCCCACGTGGCTTTACTGATCACCTTCCTGCACCTCTATCATTACCTGCAGCAGCCTGTTAACCAGCTGATGAAAAAACATCTCGATTTCTTTTACCGGGATATCATTGGCATACAAAACAGGAAAGAACAATTAGATCTGGTACATCTGGTAATTGAACCAGCCCCCGCTGTTAACGGTACATTTACCTTAAATAGCGGAGAACAGGTGTTTGCGGAAATCCCTGGTTATCAGGAAAAATTGCTGTATAACCTGGTGAACGATACACAGATATCAGGAGCACAGATTGCCGAATTAAAAACCCTGTTTATCAGTAACAAGCAGCAGGTAAAAGGCAAAAAAAGCACTGCGGGAGACGTGAGTGAATTGCAGGTTTATCAGGGAGATTATCCCCTATCTACCACCGCCTGGCCATTATTAGGTGAAGAGCAAAGTGAACTGTCGCTGCAGCAAAAAACGATGCTGGCTTCAGACGTGGGACTGCTGGTGGCCTCTCCGCTTTTTTACCAGACCGATGGACAACGTGATTTTAAGATCAGTTTTTTTATCCAGCGGCAGTCCTTCAATCAATTTGAACAGCATGTAGAAAATTTATCCGCCGCCTCTGCCATCAGTAAAGAGGTGCTGATGCTAGAACTGCTTAATCAAAGTTTTGTAATCGCCATTACCGGGGCCACGGGCTGGACCAGTATTCAGGACTATGCCGTATCCAAAGCATCAGCTGCAGACAAAGATCCTTATATAGAGGTAAAGTTTAAAATGGACCCTGCAGCAGAGGCCGTTGCAGTGTACAATAATAAGGTGCATGGACATGATTTCGGCCTGCAATGGCCTATTGTCAGGCTACTGCTCAATAATCTGTCTTTTCACCACCCCTATACTTTTTTGTCTTTTTTCATCATTGAGCGCATTACCGTAAAAGTGGAGGTAAAAGGATCAAAACGGGTTAAACTAAAAAATAACCTGGGCGATCTGTACAGTGGCGCACCCTTCCAGCCTTTTGGCCCTACTCCGGTGGTGGGCTCTTACCTCGATATAAAAAACACCGCCATTTTTAACCGTTACACCACTGATTTTTGTCTGCGTTTATATTGGTTCAACCTCCCGGCAGAAGATGATGGATTTAAAGGGTATTACACCGGATATGATTATCCATTTACCAACCAATCTTTTAAAATACAGCTCAATAGCACCGCCGATGCAAAAGCAGTTACCGATCCTGAAGAACAGCAGGTATTTCAATTGTTCGATTACGGGATAGAAAATGGCAAAGAGCAGTTAAAAGCGCGCACTAAAATTACCGGTATCGATTTTAGACGGATAAAATTCGACAATACCCTGGCGCTCGACCAGGAATGGACATCTCCAGAACCGCTATTTAACCAGGGAACGGTACGGTTAGAACTCACAGCGCCTTTTGAGGCCTTTGGCCAGCGGATGTATTCGCGGGTATTTACCGATGCGGCAGAGTACAACACAAAAAGGTTTGTCAAAAAGCGGCCTATGCCCAACCAGCCTTACGTTCCTGTAGTTAAGTCGCTCACTATAGATTATACCCTGGAACATTCAGAACTGACCAGCGGAAATTCCTATACCGAAGAAGAGGAAATTATCATGGTCCACCTTTATCCATTTGGTTATGATAAATTTTATACCGGTAAAAATGCTAAGCATAATTTCTTTGTGCCACCGGCCGATCAGGAAAGTAATTTATTTATAGGTTTCAGGGACCTGGTTCCGGGTCAGGAATTATCCCTTTTATTTCAGCTCTCAGAAGATAACTTTCATCACTCCGTACAGGAGCCCGAAAAAATAAACTGGAGTCATCTGGCCGGCAACCAATGGGTCTCTATTCCGGCAGGGGGCGTATTACAGGATACGACTGTTAATTTCATCAATTCTGGCGTGGTTACACTAAAAATACCCGAATGGATAGAAAAAAATAATACCATCCTAAATCCTGATTTGTACTGGTTAAGGGCATCCCTGCCAGGCAAAAGCTCCGTAAATGCCAGGGCAACTGCCATCTTTCCCCAGGCGGTGATTGCCAGGCGACAGCCTGGGCAAATCCTGTTTCCCGCGCATTCCTATATGTTGCCTAAAGAAGCTGTCAAAGGCTTTTACAGAAATGTTCCGGGAGTAAAAGCAGTCCGCCAGTTCTTCACTTCTTTTGGCGGTCAGCCACAGGAATCCGAACGTCAATACAACATCAGGGTAAGTGAAAGGCTAAGGCACAAGCAGCGCCAGTTGTCTATCCTTGATATTTCTCAGGCCGTGCTGGATGCTTTTCCTCAGATCCTGATGGTAAAATGTTATTCCGGTGCCGATATTCACGTGGTGGTTATTCCTAAAGAGCAGGAAGATGGCAGCTTTTTTAGTCAGGAGCCCAGGGTAAACCTCTCTCTGTTATATGCCATTAAAAAATTCCTTACACAATCTGTTTCCCCTTTTATACGCATAGAAGTGGCTAACCCCATTTATGAAAGGATAATGGTGGTGGCTACTGTAAAATTTAAACATCCTGAAACTGTTCGCCAGAGTAACGGGCATTACTTAAAGCTGATGGATCAGGATATAAAAAAGTATATCTCTGCCTGGTTGTACAATCCGAAATCCGACTTCCGGATCGGTTCAAAGATATACGTGTCAGAAATCCTCAACTACCTGCAGCACCGGTCATATATAGACTATATTACCGGGTTCTCCATGATCCATTTTTACAAAGTGTGGGACAAAAGGGAAGAAAATTGGTACGCACAGATCAGGGATACTTCCGTTTCCCCTACCGATTACCTGCGCGGTTCTACGCAGGGGGCTATCCTGATTGCTGCCGATACACATCTGCTGACGGTAACCGAGACACCCTCACCAGAGGAAGCAGAAAAATCTGGTATCGGCGACTTTTCTATTGGCAGCGGGCTGCTTATTAACCCACCCCCGGCAGCAGAAACGCCAGATCAGGACACAACACCTTTACCCGACGAACTGTACGACTTCATCGTTTTTTAACCTCTATAAAACAGCACCTCATGTTCAAAAATAAGATACATAGCCGCGAAGACCTGAAAAAATTCTTTCGTAACGGAGGGATACCCACAGAAAATCACTTTTCCAATCTGATTGATTCAATGATCAATAAACAGGATGATGGTCTTTCTAAAGATGACGACAATGGGCTGATCCTCTCCTCACGCGGAAACTCAAAAAAACTGATCACCCTGTATAAAAACATGGACGATCTGAACCCTTTTTTCTACCTGGAGAAAGATGAGCAGGAAATAGACGGACTGCGTTTTACGCCTGCTGAAGATCAGGATGAAAATATAAAAGAGCAAAACAGCTTCTTCTTCCATGTTAACGGCAGCCTCGGTGTAGGTACACGCAGCAACAAAGATTATAAACTGGAGGTAGACGGCTTTGCCGCTATGGAAGGCCGCGTAGGTACTTTTGTACAGGGGCAAATCCCTGCTGACGGGCACTGGCATACCATTGTAGATCATCTGGACAACTGCCAGGCTTTTGAAGTAGTTGCCCGTACCGGCAAAAAAGGGTTTGGGAAATTTGCTATCCTGCATGCCTATGCCTTAAGTGCCTTTGGAAAATCGAATAGCAGGATCAGGAGAACCTGTGCGTATTACGGGTTTTTCTGGAACAAGATCGGCATCCGCTGGAAAAGTATAAACACCCACGACTATGCCCTGCAGGTGCGCACCAACTGTAATTACGGTCGGGATATTTCTATCCATTACAAAGTAACCAGGTTATGGGACGATGAAAAATTCCTGAATGACAACCATTACTACTCCTAACCTATGGACCTGCAGCCTGAAAATAACAGTATCATTGATAAAAACCGGATGCAGGAGCATGCACTGGATTTTAATTTCCTGCGCACCAAAGGAATTGAACTGATACAACAATTTGCAGGCAAACAATGGTCGGATTTTAACCTGCATGATCCCGGCATCACCATGCTGGAATATCTATGTTACGGCCTTACCGATGTAGCCTACAGAACTACCTTTCCCATTACTGATCTGCTGGCGGATAAAAAAGGAAATATTAACCGGGCACATAACTTCTTTCTGACAAAAGAAGAAGCACTTTCCTCGGGGCCTGTTACCATAAATGATTACCGTAAACTATTGATCGATCTGCTTCCCGGCGTGGATGACGTATGGCTGGAACCTATTACCTCTCCATATGGCTCCCGTTACAGTAAAGGGGTTTATCAGGTGGTCATCAAGCCGTCCGTAACTGTAATTAACCAGTTAGCCGCAGCGGTAGACGCAGCAGTTGATGAAATTACAGGCCAGCTGATCAGGTCTGTACGGGCAATCTTAATGGATTACAGGAACATTGGTGACCACTACGAAGTATTCCGGGTATTACGCCCGCAGCCAGTGTATATCAAAGCAGCAATCGTTATTGAAAAAAGTGCGGATCCGGAAGTGGTGATGACCGCCATCTATAAAGTACTGGCAGCGGTCTTAAACCCTATCGTTACGTATTGTACTGAAGCGGAACTGCTGGCCAAAGGATATGCGATAGAAGATATTTATGCCGGCCCATTACTGCAAAATGGGATTATTCCCGACCACGAACTAAAGGACCGGATCACCGGCCTCGACCCATTCAGGCTGATTAAGGTTATTTCAGGGGTAAAAGGCATTATCAGCATCAGGCAACTTCAGCTTTCTTCCAACGGTAAAGA
Organism: Pedobacter sp. L105; assembly: GCF_009765875.1. Classification (GTDB taxonomy): domain Bacteria; phylum Bacteroidota; class Bacteroidia; order Sphingobacteriales; family Sphingobacteriaceae; genus Pedobacter. The sequence goes on along the minus strand of NZ_LMUP01000014.1, from coordinate 746,492 downwards.
TTACGACAGCAAAATTCTGCCTATCGACGAAAGGTACTTTCCTTATCTGATGACGGATGAGGTAAATCCAGACATCACCTTGTACAATGACAATTATCCGCTGTATATCCAGAAGCTGGACGTGCTTAAAAAAGAACAGCAGGCAAAAAGAAAAATGGGTGTAACTGGTATATCAAAAAAACCGGAGGTACAACTCAAGGGAAATTATAAAAGCCTGCAGGATTATGTTTCTATTCAAACCTTATTTCCGGCGATCTACGGGATCAGTGAGGAAACCCCGGCGTCAAGGCTGCCTGCAGACGAAATTGCCAAAAGCAGGCAGTTAAAAGCTTACCTGATGTTATTTGAACAGCTGCTAGCCAACTCGCTTTCACAGCTGGCCAGCATCAGTGATCTTTTCTCTACAGATTTATCAGTGGCGGCTACTTATCACTTTCAGCCTTTATACGATGTTCCGGATGCGAAATATATTTTAAAAGCTTTTACCGATGGAAACGACTCGTTAAGTACAGCCAGTTGGGAAGCGTTCAAACATGATCCCGACAATGATTTTATCCGTGCGGTTAAACCGTTAATGGAAACGGATGAAGAACACAAAGACCGAAAAAAAAGGGCTTTCGACCATATACTTTCCAGGTTTAATATTGCAGTGCACAAACACCCGGTATTCCTGTATGAATTTTATTATGACAACAACAATTCCGGTCAGCGTACCGATCTGGAAATCCGGTGGAAAGCCGCCATACTGCGCAACCTTTCTGCCTTTACCAGTAACCGCATCAAAGCAGACAATTACCTTACATTAAGCGAAGATGAGGGGCTGGAAAATGGCTTTGGGCGCAAAATGTCCCTCCTGCTGCATATTAAAAGCGGATCGAGACGAAGGTTAAGTAAGATCATTGAAAAATATAAAAACCATTTATTAGTTAACACACCTGCAGGAAAGGAAAATCTGCCAGAAGAAGTAGTTCGCTTTAACTGGCGGGATGAAGAACTGAGCATCCTGTTTAACACCGATGAAAAGGAAATAGCAGACAATCCATCTCTTACACATCGGGTAACTTTTAAGCAGCAGTCAGAACTCCTGTTTCAATCAGCTATGGTACTTAAAAACTACCGGATCATACCCTATCCTTTAGCAGAAAGTAATGAATTTGTCCTGCTCTTTAAACATCCGCAGGAAATAGTTTGGAACAGGCTGAGCAAACATCCGGATGAGTATGCTGCGTTAAAGGCCCTAAAAAAAACAATGCATTATTTTAAGCAGCTCAGTATGGATAGCGAAGGTTTTTATATGCTGGAACACCTGCTGCTTAAACCTTCTTTTCAGGAAGAGCAATATGGATTCGAATTTACAGATCAGCATAGCCAGCCTTTGATCAGGCAGTTAAATTGGCAATCCTTTGCGCAAAGGGAAGCAACAGTAGCGGCTTTACTCGAACTGTCGGCTTTATGTACAGCAGACAATTATCTTGACACAGCGGCAAGGTTGTTTGAGTTGTGTATTTTTACGCCTTTCCTGCAGTTTTTCCCCACACCATCAGACCAGCCTTTGCCCGCAGAACAGCAAAAACAGGAAGCTGTAGAATACCTGCTTTACAATTTAAAGCAGTTTGCCTTGCGCAGTGCAGATGTTTACCCTGCCTTCAATTATACCATAAAGCCCGAAAACGGAACGGAGATAGGCGAAGATTTTTTCAATTTCCGGATGACGGTCGTATTTCCTTCCTGGCCAGCGCGTTTCCAGGATAACAGTTTTAGAGAACTGGCAGAAGACCTGTTCAGAGAAGAATGTCCTGCCCACATGAAACTTTCCTTTTTATGGTTATCGCTAAAACAAATGGAGGCTTTTGATACGCTCTATTTTAACTGGCTGGAAGGGCTTAAAGAAGGTGGAGATCCCGTGGCAGCCCATTCCATATCGGAGCAGTTGAGCCGGTTCCTGCTCAACAATCTAACCCTGGAGGATAAGCCATGAGCGAATCGCACTTCTCTATTCAGGAATTGAGTTTTAACCTGGACTTCTTTTCTAAAGAAAAAGCCTATGAACTACAAAACAGGATTAGCCGCCTGTATCACCGGCAGCTACACCATATCCTGAATGATTTCTTTGAAAATAATATTCCAGAAAACCTCCTGATCAGGAAAGACAGCCTCCTGCTTGATCTTGGAACTATATCTGATGGGCAACTGGAAACTGAATTGCCGGAAAGGATCGAAAAAGCATTAAAAGAGCAATTTTATTTACTTCTTTATTCCAGTGATACCGCACACTATTTAACCACCCAGGGCTTCGAAAGCTTACCTGCCGCCTTGGGCTATCGGGATCTGTTGGAATATTACCTGCTTAACGGCACCTTTCCGTGGCAGGCATCTGCCGGGCAGCAGTTTACCTGGAGAAGTATCCTCCAGGAACTTGATCAGCAGAACCGTGATGAACTAGGGGATTTGCTAAAGGAATTTGGTTGGCAACAACAGGTACGCAGAAGAATCGCTTATCAATCGCGCCAGGAAGAAATGGGAATCGTGATCACCGCGATCATCCCTGCAGAAGCAGCTCTGATTCTTTCTTATCAGAAAAAGATTATAAACCTGCAACAGGAAAAGCAGATCGTGAAAGCAGATACTACTGAATTTGCACAATCGGTTTCTTTTTTCATCCTTACCTACCTGCTGGAAGACAAGGGAAGTTTGTTTAGTCAGAAGATGTTTATTAGAAGCATACTGCTTCAAATGGCTGCCCATTATAATATCACCTACAGTCAATTACTTACTGTTTTATATTACGCCCTGCCTTTAAAAAGACCGCTAGCCCATGGGGGCAGTTCTTTATTTGAATTGGTTGAAGAACTACAACAGGAAAATCTGGAGCCGGTCGGCTTTACTACCGCTCCTCTTCAACCAGGAATAGGTATAACGAGATCGGCCTTACTGCTGACCAACAAAACCAGCCTATTGCAATACTATTTATCGCAGGGATCACTTCCGGTTTGGTCGTCATCTTTTAGCTTCAGTAAAGCAGATCTCAGCACCATGTTAAAGGAAGGGATGCATACCATTCCTGCCACACTCAGGGAAATGATTTTTTCCTTAGCTACTCAGGAAACTGTTATAGAACGAATCGGCCAATTGCTGCCGATAAATGAGCTTGCCGGGTTCATTCGTTTTTTATGGCCTCATGATGCAGATTTCATCGGGGAATTCTTGCTGTTGTTGCTCCAATCAAAAGGTAAAAAACTAATAATGAATGGCTATACAGGTTCATTTGAAGTCCTGCTGCAGCAAATGATTATGCGTTATCTGGTGACTGCAAATACACCTGGTTTTAACAAAAACAATTTCATCAGGTTTAGCCTGGAATATATTTCAACCTACAGTAACACGGAAATTAAGACCATACTGAATACACTGATCAATGGTACCGGTACATCCGATAATGTTCAGATTTCAACTCATTTGCGCCTGCTTAAAAATTCAGCAGAAACCAATCCTGTTAGTAATCTTATTTTGGCTACGCCCCGCTATTCCAGCCTTCCGGACGGCTCTTCTTCTATCCCTGTTGCGCAGTCCATAGAAATCAATCAAAATACACTTTCAGATATCCTCCATTATTTTCTGCAGTATGGAACTATGCCCTGGTGGGGCCAGAAATACAGCAGTCAGTCGCCAGAAAGTTTACTCAGAAAATTATATACTTTATCTCCGCATAAAGCCTTAATGGTATTCAAAAGAGCCGGGATGCAAAAAAGATCAAGGCAAAGATTCTTGTGGCAATTTAATGAGGAACTCATTTATTTATTGTTTCGTCTTTTGCCGGAATGGGATATTGTGGAGGCAACAATTGAAACAGCAATTGAGCTGATAGAATCCATACCGGAATTAAACCTCAGTCAATTATCCTTAAAACATCTGATAATTGAAGCTACCTGGAGCGGTTATATGCGGTTTGAATATACTGCTTTTGAGACGCATCATTTTTACCGGTATATTTTTGAGCATTTATTACAGTTAACGGCTTTGCAAAAGAACAGTCAGGTTCCTGATCAGCACCATGATCTTCCCTATCATTGGATTACAGATCTGTTGAAACAAAATAAATGGGAACTACAGGAAATTTTGCAGCGCTGGCAAAATTTCCATCAATCAGGTACAATAGACAAAAATAGTTATACGACAGTATCTCAGTTTGGGCAGCTCATTAAACACCTGGACAACAGCACAAGGGATCTATTGATCTCTCCTGCTGAAATAACCACCGGGAAAATCCAATATAAAAATGTGGATCTGTTGATTCTTCAGCATAGGGGTTCAAAGGTGATAGAATCCCCTGAAGAACGGCAAAAACAGGTGGTCGGTTTACTTGAATACTATCTGACCTGGAACCGCTTGCCAGATACCCTGCATACGATAACCCAACAGGAGCTTGACGACCACCTTTCTGAAATGCTGCTTTTACTCTATAACCAAAACCGTGATGCCTTAAAGCAGTTATTACAAAGCGAAAAACATTCTTCCAGTGCCCGTATGCACCTGCATCGGTTATTTCTGCCCGACCGCAAGGGAGGCGACCATAAACAATTGAGTTTATTACTGGATCATTATATAGAAAAAGACGCCTTACAGTATATCAAAGAAATTGCTGAACATGGAAATTTAGCCGGCGCGCAGGAACTCAAACCCGTACTTGACCGTTTGCTGGAGAGTGCAAGAAGCGGGGCCACAGATGAACTCACTTTGCTGTTAAAATCAATTCCACTTACCAAATACATGGCCAGAAACTATGGGGAAGAAACTGTAAACTGGCTAATTGACCACCGCTCGAGTAGCGACCTCACCTTCAAAGTTCAAAGCAACCTGGTTAGAAACTTACTGCTGGAGCTGATCAATGATACCCATGAAAAACAAAGTCTGCGGATCTTGCTCAATGAAGCTACTCTTTTCTACTTATCAGGAATGGAAAAGCCAAAAAACGTAATGGGTTATATCAAATACCTATTTAGTTTTTTATCAGGTTCAGTTTATGCTTCAGCAAATCTTTTCACTATTTTGCTGCGTAAAATAAAAACAGATACCCTTTTGCTGGCAGAACATAAAGATCTGTCAACGGCTATCAAACGCGAATTGGAGCAATATTCACAAATCCGCGAACAGGAAGCGGCTATAAAACATGCGATAGAAAAAAGCGAACGGAATTTAAAGGAAGCCGATGCAGCGGCAAAAGGTGTGCGGGAAAAAATAGAACAGGAACTGGCTATACAACAGCTTCAGGAAGAACAAAAAAGAAGAAAAAAGATGGAACCTATCCTGGAAAAAGGGAACAAATTATACGTAAACAATTCTGGTTTAATACTGCTGCACCCATTTCTGAGCACTTATTTTACCCGCCTCCAGCTGATGGATAAAGGCGATTTTGTTAATGCTGAGGCGCGGGCCAGAGCAGTACATTTATTGCAGTACCTCGCTTTTAACACTACCGCGCATCCGGAGCAGGAATTGGTGCTCAACAAGATTATATGTAACCATCCTTTACATGAACCTTTGCCTCTAGAAATTGTCCTCACGCCAGAAGAAGCAGATTTATCACTGGAATTGCTGAAGGTGGTCATTGAGCGGTCGGGCAAACTCTCCAGTACTTCTGTAGAAGGTTTCCAGGCATCTTTTTTACAGCGGCAGGGTGTGATTGCCGAGACTGAGGAAACCTGGATGTTAAGGGTGGAACAAAGAGGCTACGATATCATTTTGCAAACCTTGCCCTGGGCATTTGGGATAATCAGATTTCAGTGGATGGACAAAACAATAACAGTAGAATGGATATGACCCCTGCACAGCTCAATGCAGCCAGCCTTACAGCCGAAATGTTATGGTTAGCACAAGTGATAGAAACCCGTATGCAATTGTATTGGGGACAAACTAGTGCCCATACCGACATTGCTGAGGTATTACCTCCAGATCTGAGTGAAGATCAATCGATGTATGCACAGATGGTGAAATATTACAGCTTTAGCTTCGACGAAAGAATGATTTTGCTGCTTGCCCTGGTACCACACGTACAACCCCAATTGCTGGATGTCTTCTTTGTAAAAAACAGTACTTACGATAGAGGATTTACAGAATTTGGAGGAATTAAAGGACAGCAATTTACCGGCTTTTTACCTACTGGCGAAACAGCTGCTTTCGTCCTCGCTGCGGGCAATTTAGAAAAGCGCTTTTCTCTTGGAATGATTTTTGGCGAACATCATCCTTTTCGCAAGCATAATATTTTGAAATTGGTTTCTTCGCACGCCGACGAACCCGCTTTAAGCGGTGCCCTTCAAATTTCTACCGAATACCTGAGTTATTTTACCAGTGGTGTTGCTCACCACCCAGACTTTGGCCCTAACTTCCCGGCTAAGCGTCTCTACACTAATTTAGACTGGGCGGATCTGGTACTGGATCAGATTACGCGCAATGAAGTTGAAGAAATCAAGGATTGGATTACCTATGGCAATACCTTATTGAACGACTGGGGTATGAGTCGTACGATAAAGCCTGGATATCGTGCGTTGTTTTATGGCCCTCCCGGCACGGGTAAAACATTGACAGCAAGTCTGCTGGGTAAGACTACCGGACTGGACGTTTACCGGATTGATCTCTCTATGGTGGTATCCAAATATATTGGCGAAACAGAAAAGAATTTAGGCAATGTATTTGATCAGGCAGAAAACAAAAATTGGGTTTTATTTTTTGATGAGGCCGATGCGCTGTTTGGCAAGCGTACGCAAACTAGCAGTTCCAATGACCGCCATGCAAACCAGGAAGTGTCGTACTTGCTGCAGCGGATAGAAGACTTCCCGGGAATCATCATCTTGGCTACAAACCTGAAAGCCAATCTGGACGATGCGTTCAGCCGCCGCTTTCAGGCGATGATTCATTTTGCTTTGCCAGATGCAGAACACCGGTACCAACTTTGGAAACAGGCTTTTTCTCCGCAGGTGGTGCTTGAAGATAAAGTAGATCTCGAAGAAATTGCGCAGAAGTATGAGCTGGCTGGTGGTTCGATTATCAATATAGTTCGCTACTCCACACTAATGGCCATAAAAAGAGGCGATTCGACTTTATTATATAAAGATATTTTAACCGGTATAAAACGGGAATTAGGCAAAGACGGAAAATCATTGTAATACAATTCCAATTATCCTTAATTATTTTTTGTCGCTGCGTAGGCAGTAGAATTATGCTCTGCCACAACTTCTATCGGCAACTTTATATCATTAGAATTTATTGAAGCACTAACTCTTTGTTCTAAACGAGCCTGGTAATCCGCACCTGTTATATTTACGATATTGCTACCAAATTGGCTCTTAAATTTAGCATCAGTAATTGGCCAATAGTTATTTTTATTATCGTTATGAATTTCCAATTTAAGAAATTTAAATTTATTTAGATTTTCACGTTTATGAAGTTGTGCCATACCTTTAATAAAGAGCTTATCAACGGTGTCAAAATTTGGTGAAGTACTTGCTTTAAATTCAATGGCAGTTTGTTCTAACGGCAATTTGTTTAAATCTCCTGTCTCTTTGTTCTTTTCAAATTTTTCACTAATTAGTTCGATATCTGCATTTTCATCTGTGTCAACACCCAGAACTGCGAAATTATTTCTATTATTCGCACCAAATTGAGTGTATTGGGCAGCTTTTTGTGCTTCATATAAGTAGGCCTGGCTTTTATTATAATAATTATTTGCCCAGACTTTATATCCTCCAGCCATTTGATTTGCAAAATCATCATAATTAGAATCACCAACAACAGTAATTCCATGTATTTTTTCAACGTAACTTGATACGATGTCCATTACATTACCTTGATAATTCAATGTAGCAGATACTGCTTCAGTACCCTCATCCAAATCTGAATCCACAGTTCTCTGAACAATTTCGGTTTTTGAAAAAGATATTTTTTCTGACCCTATATTTTTATTTTGTTGTACAGGTAATGACTGATTAGCCGAAATCCTGAAAGATGCTGCTCCCATTACATCTGCTTCATTCTCCAGTCCTTTATCATCATTAACTGCTACACCGCCCTTCATCTGTGTCGTTGGCTGTACCCTGCCTTGTTTCTGCTGTACTACATGCCAGGCTTCATGAGGCAAATGTTTTTCCTGCCCAGGCCCTACATGGATATCCGTTCCCTGTGCATAGGCCAACGCTTGCAGTTGAGCTGGTTTATCCGAATTGTAATGCACCTTTACATCATCCATACCCATACCTGAAAGATTCTCTACACCTTCTTTCAATTGGTCAGGCAATCCTGTTTGATTTGCTTTTTTCTGTACTATAGCTTTAGCTTGTATCGGTTCTTCTTCCTCAATTTCAATTCTCTGAATTATAGATTTAGCTTGAACAGGTTCCTCTTCCTCTATATCCTTTTTCTGAATTATAGATTTAGCTTGTATCGGTTCCTCCTCCTCGATTTCAATTTTCTGAATGGGTTTATTTTGCTGCACAGACACTGCTGGAAGACTATTTGCATTACCTCCATTTCTTTCGGTTATTGAAGAATTGTTTTGTACTGATTTCTTAGATATTGAATTGAACATAAAAGCTAATTTAAGGTAAACAACAAAATCAAAAACACAACAGACAGGTCTGGACTAAATGTCCTCTTTATCCATTAGTAATATACTTTTATAAGCATCCGGCTCTATCTTCATTTTACCCGTAAATGGATGGTCTAAGATGATAATGATATAAATAACCAGCCCTATAAAAGTACCTAATAAACCATTTACAAACACATGTAATCGCCAGCTTTCTACATCAAGCAGCATAGCAAAAACCAATATAATCGCTCCCCCGGCCAGTAAGGGTACCCATATTTCAAAAGGAATTGATGAAGAAGAATCTAACTGGCGCAGGCTGCGGTAGGTAGCCAGTTCATTTAACTGCCTGAACATTTGCGCAGAATAAGCATCGCGCATATCCAATTGCCCCATGGTTTCAAAAACCTTATTAAATGAATCGCGGTTATGCTTATCCAGAGGTTTCATAGTTTCCATATCCGGAAACTCCTGTTCTACTACAGAATGTACGTAAAGCAGATAAACAGTTTTTAATTTGGCTACTTTGGCAGGTTGCGGGTAATATCTGATATCTCTGTATAATGCCTTGGCCGAACTGGCTTCCTGACTCGCATCTTTTTGGGCACCATTCAAAGAATCCCACACAAAAAACACCACAAAGCCCAGCAGTAATCCGTAGAATCCACCAAGCGTGGCAAATATGTAACCTACCACTTCGTTATGCGAACGAAGGGGCCGAAAGACTACATATTTACGAAAGCAATAAGTCCCGATACTCCCTATTGCCGCAAATAAAAGCAGAATAATAACTAATAATAACGAAGGGGGTATTTGCAGCATAAAATAAGTAAAATCCATGATATGATTATTTGAATATGACCAAAATTCTCAAATAAGACAGATTTTTTTACACGTTAAACTACGCGATTAAATAACTACGTAAATTTACTTATACATTGACGTGCGCAGCACTGGAAAAGTTATATATTTAGAAAAAAAACCAAATTATGTCGAATCCAAACAACTTCCGTCTTCCAACTGACACAGCTATTGCCTACACGGCCAAATGGCGAGAACTACAAGCATTAAATCCTACTGATCCCAGAGGGAAGGTGCGTGCATTTACCGTACACATGTCTGAGCTAAAAGCTATTATCGATGAACTCGATGTTAAAACAGTTCGTTTCTATTTAGGTATCAATTCCTCCAATACAGAAACGCTTGTTTTGGTAGGTGTAAATGATGACAACGAGGACATGATCCACTATAAATGTAAAGAAGAAGATGGAACTTTAGTAGATAAAGCCGGAACCTATGATTTCACTTATCCTTGTCCGGATACCTGCGCAGCCGGAACTTCTCCATTAAATCAGGACTAATTCTTCACGTCTCTCAACACCTAATTTATGGACTTTCAAAGTCTGATATTTAATTCTGCTCCCTTCGCAATGGTTCCGGCATCAGTGCTGGCAATTATTTCCTTGAGGAGCGGAAATATCACCATCCGAATATTGAGCATTCATATACTGATCAGCTCAATTGTTGAAGTCGCCTCCGCTATAACGTGGTCGATGAAAATTAATAATATTTTCATTCTTCACCTTTACACCATCGAAGAATTTGCTTTGATCAGCTGGTTTTATGCCACTGTAATCCTGGGTAAGGGATGGAAACTATTTTTCTTGCTCAGTGTGCTCCTATTTACTGTTTTAACGCTGCTTAACTCTGCCTTTCTTCAACCGCTAACGGTGAATAATACCTACGCCAGGGCACTGGAAAGTTTAATTTGCCTGGTTTATGCGATGATTTGCTTCCATAAATTAATCAATGTTTATTCCACTATCCTTCCTAAGCCTTATCTCACTGCTTTACTATTAATTAATTCTGGCATACTTATTTATTTCTCGAGTTCGTGCCTGCTTTTTATATTAAGTAATTACCTTCGAAAGCCGGGATTGACAGACGTTAGAATGATGCTCTGGACCTTTCATGCTTTTTTCTGCTCTATTTATTACTTGTTGTTATTTTTTGGTTTATGGATCATTCGGAAAGCGAAATTATATACTTTTTACTTACAGGTACAATAGCGCTGTTAATTCTTTCGGTCGGCTTTACTTTTATCTACGCACATTATGTACGTAACCTGTCAGGGAAACAAAAAGAATTACTGGAGCTGGAGAAAAAACATAAGCAGGACCTGCTGGAAAGTATCCTGGAATCTATAGAAATAGAAAGGACCAGGATTGCGAGAGACCTGCACGACCAGGTAGGAAATATCTTCTCCTTATTGTCACTGATTCTTCCCCAGCAGGAGGAAGATGCAAAAATCAAAGAAGCGAGAACTTTGATCGACATGGGATTGCGCAATACCAGGGAGATTGTTTACCAGATCATGCCGCCAGAATTAGAGATCTTCGGCTTAGAATATGCTTTGGAAGAGCTGTGTATCCGCGTCAACAAGAGTGAAGGTTTAACCGCAGAATATGCCATTGAATGCGATCTTAAACAATACAATCCCAGGATACAGATTTCCATTTACCGGATTATACAGGAACTGATCAGCAATACGATCAAACACTCCGATGCGAATAAATTTACATTAAATTTCCATGGTATGGATACCGGCACAGAGGTTTCATACCGGGACAATGGAACTTTAAAAAATGAGCATTCCCTTGAAAAAAGAAAGGGTTACGGCTTAAAGAACATTGAGAGCAGGGTGCATTTGTTAAACGGAAGTTTTGATTATAATTTCAGTAAAGGATTTGAATCACGTATTTTAATAAAGAATTCTTATGCAGATTAATATAGGTATCATCGATGATCAGTTGCTTTTCCGTAAAGGGATGATCGCACTCCTGGAAAAACAGGAAGGCTTTAACATTTTATGGGAAGCCGGAAGCGGCAGCCACGCCATGGAGCTATTGAAGGAGCTAAATGAAAACACTGATATCCTTCTTTTAGATCTGAACCTTCCCGGGATGAACGGAATGGAAATCATGAAGCTGGTGAAAGAAAGATATCCATTGCTAAAAGTGATCATCCTCTCCATCCATGAGGAAGAAAGGTTTATCATCAGGTTGATAGAATTAGGCGCCAACAGTTATATTGTAAAAAGTGCTTCACCAGAAGAGGTAGAAAAAACGATCAGGTTAACTATCGAAAAGGGCTTTTATTTCAATGATAACATTACAAAAGTCCTGTTTAACAACTTCAACGGAGCCAGAAAAAGGACGTCATTAACAACCGATTTCACCAAAAGGGAAGAAGAAATTTTACAATGCATTTGTGAAGAGCTCTCTACTAAAGATATTGCAAAAAAGCTTTTCATTAGTGAGCGGACAGTAGAAGGACACCGCAACAGCTTAATCCTGAAGACCAGTGTAAAAAATACTGCCGGATTGGTTATCTATGCCATCAAAAATAACTTGGTAAACCTGCACTTCTACTTAAAATCATAGGGTATGGCCGGTGATATTCCCTTTTACTTATCGTCGTCATCGTCTTTTTGAATTGCTTTTACAAAAGCCGCACGTACAGGAGTTGGTACAGTTGCATTTTCACCTTTAATTGCTTTCCATATCATACTGTTCATGATCTCATCAGGCACGCGGTCAACAGCCGTAAAATCTAGCCCTTTGGCCATGGCCGCAAGTTTTGTGCCTCTAGGGTTAAGGTCATTAAGATTAATGTTTGATGGCAAACTTCTAAACGGTGTGCTATCTGGTATTTTGCTAAAGCAGCGCCACATGGATGCGGCCGAAGCGTCATACTGTGTCATTGGTGGAAGGCCAAGAATCATTTCTATAGTACGCAATACCGATGAGGTAGAGTACATGGTATGATCTGTAAAGTTGCGTTTTACAAATCCCCCGGCAATATATGCAGGTGAGCGATGGGCATCCACGTGATCGGGGCCATTCTGTGCGTCGTCTTCTACAATAAATATCACACTATTTTTCCATATAGCGCTTTTGCTGATGTGCTCTACTAACTTCCCTACAGCAAGGTCGTTATCCGCTACATGGGCAAAAGGTGTAGGCCTGCCTGCACTGGTTCCTTCAGTATGGTCTGAAAGCATACGTACGGTATTTAACCTTGGCAGTGCGTTAATATTCATCAATGAGTCAAAATCAGACTCCCAGGCCTTATAACGCAACGTATCCGGATCACGAAGATCATGGGTAGGATAAGACTTGTTAAAGTGGTCTTTCAATACAGCTATTTGCGGCGTATTATCGGCATTGATAAATTCGCCATAGGTGCGAAAAGTTATGTTAGAACGTTTGGCCTGGTCCCAGATGTACAACTTGTTATGAGCAGTCGGGCCAACAGCCCCGGGGCCGCGGTTGCCATAACTGGTTGGCCAGTTCTTTTCCATATAATCTGTGGCATAGGCGCCCAGGCTCCAATTATGCCCGTCGGCACTCACCTCGCCATCTACATAAAAATTATCCAGCAACACAAAGTTTTCTGCCAGTGCATGGTGATTGGGTGTAATACGCTTTCCAAATAACAGCAAACTGGTATCGCCATTCCCCTTGGGTAGGTCAGACAGTACCTGATCATAGGTCCGGTTTTCCTGAATCACATAAAAGACATATTTAATTGGTGATGAAGCACCTACTTTAGTAGGAACAGGATTCCCGGCTTCACCATCGGCATCCGCTTCCTGCTCCCTGTGATAAGGTGTATTGTGAACTACCGCCGCCGAGTAAACCGGCATTTCTTTTTCGGTTGGCACAGGAATGATGCTCAGGCTACCCATCAGTAATCCACCACCGATATATTCCGTACGTGACGGCCTGAATGGATCGCCCCCATGAAGTACCACGGTTTGGTTTTTGGCTGCGGGGTTGGGTCCATGCGGATTGGGCAGTGATGAAAAACCTTTGGCATTAGCTACGTACAGTTTATTATCAATAACGCGCACCACGCTGGGATACCAGCCTGTAGGCACAAAGCCTAATGACTGACTGGAACCTGGTTTTGTTACATCAAAAACAGCCAGGCAATTGTTATCTGCATTGGCAATATATAAAGTTTTGTCGTCTTTACTTAAAGCTACCGAGTTGCTGGTGGTTCCGCTTAAAGGTGTTGGCGATACAGCCGTGTTCAGCGTTTCCAATACCTTACCTTTTCGCAGATCAATTACAGAAACGGTATTATCATTCGCATTGGCCACATACAGATATTTTCCATTTCGGGAGATGCTAAGGTCATTTGGGTTATCGCCTACGGCAATGGTATCGACCACCCTTGCTTCTTTCGTGTCAAATATAGCTACCTTGTCCCCGCCCCAAAGACTGATATATAGTTTTGATAAGTCTGGCGATAACAAACAGGTATAAGCTTCTGTACCCAGTTTGATCTGCTGACGGATGGTTTTTGTTTTGAGATCAATGACATACAGACTGTTGTCCAGCTTGGTCACCACATATAGAATGCCGTGTTTATCATCCAGCGCCAATCCTGTAGGAGAAATAGATGCCGAATTTGCTTTTTTACCCCATGGTTCCCCAAGTCGGATCGTATCTGCTGCTACCAGTTTATCATTGGTAATCGCATAACGGATAATCCAGTTGTCATCACCACCAGAGGCATAAAGTGACTTTTCATCTGCACTAAAAACCAGTCCACCCCAGGCCTTATGAATGAGCACCTTGTCCAGTTCGCAATCTGTGCGGGCATCCAGCAATTGAATAGTTTGAACGCTCTGGCCGTTATTGGTAACCGCAGCATAATGATGATTTTTGCTTACAGCGATATTTAAAGGCAAATCTCCCAGGGGAAGACTTTTACCAATTGGTGTCAGCGACCAGCCATTGGGCAATTTCACTCTGTTATGCTCTATAGTGGCAAGATCTTGTGCCTGAACTAACCTGTTACAGGTAATCAATAATATTGCCAGGCAAAGAATTTTTTTAGGTAACATAGTTTATACAAGTTATATTTTTCAATTGCCGGTTATACAGGAAGCGTAAAGCTTACTATGATTCTGGTGAATCCCAAAAAATGCTGTGCATAACAATGTTATCCACAAAACTTAACCATAAACAACAACTGATATTCTTGTAAATGTAGACTATCAACGTTAAGACATTGTTAAGTTAAGAGGAGGATTAAGCTTTTATTGTAACAAAACCAATAGAATTTTTACCTTGCTACCAAATATTTGGAAATACCTTATTTTTTTAATGCTCTAATTGCAGCTTCCAATTGTATGTCTATTCCTTTGCGGTTGTGAAATCTTCTGCTGGCGAAAAGGTTTGGTGACATTTATTGGTATGACAGCCAATTTATGCTTGATCTCTAAACTCCTGAATCAGCTCATCAATATGATCCCACAAAAAGCTTGAGCCATCTTTTATCTTATCAATTTTTTGATAAACGATGTCAAAAGGAACATTAAATTCAGTCCATGTTCCACCCTGGTTAGAAAGGTTTTGAAGAATAGGCTCCAGCCTGTCAATTGCTTTGGCAAATTTGGCGTCATTGGTTTCCCCGTTTTCAAACTCTATCCAGATCTCTATAAAATCTTTCGTCATGTCTTCCGGCAGAATGCCGAAAATACGGTGTGCAGCAATTAACTCTTCATCCGTATTGCTATGATTTTTTGTGGTATCATAAAGAAAAGTATCTCCTGCATCAATTTCAACAATATCATGCAACAGTACCATTTTCAGAACTTTAAGGGTATCGATAGGCGCATTGGCATATTCAGACAAGACCATTACCATCATCGCCAGGTGCCAGCTATGCTCAGCATCATTCTCATGCCTGTCGCTGTTAAATAATTTAGTTTTACGCTGTATGTACTTCAGTTTATCAATTTCCTTAATAAACTCCATTTGTTTCATTAGCCTGCTCAATTCTTTCATCGTTACTATTTGTTTGTAATTTGTGATGAAGCTATCCTGATTTCCGTTAATTTTGAGACCTGTAAAATCACGATGGTTTCTTTATATTCTGATTTTATAATATAATTGCAAAGGAAGCATTCTGGTTTGACAACATAAAGGACATTTGTCCTACGCCGTAAATGATAAGAACGAATAAAGAACTATTCAACTACATTACTAATTTAGTCCTTTCAGGGTCTGATCATTCATTTAGCGAACATCACTTTGCCCCATCACAGGAAATCCTGATTGAAGGTAAAAAGGTATTTTCAGTATATATCATGAAAAGCGGGATGGTTAAATGTTATCTTACCACAGACACGGGCAACAACTTTATCCAGGAGTTTTTTGGCGAAGGAGAGCTTTTCGGCGAAATTGAATTAATGGATGATAGTTTCAGTTATTGTACCATTAAAGCGATTGACATGGTAAGCGTTTATAAAATTCAAAAAAGTGATTTTCTTCAATTGCTTGATCAGGATAAAAAATTCAACCGGCTTTTTATCGGGGCTTTGATCTCAAAATTAAAATATAAGGCAACACGACATTCCTATAATCAATCCCACACCATTGAAGAGAAACTAATGAGGTTAAAAATGAAATTTCCTGACCTGGAAAAGGTGATCTCAAAGCAGGATATTGCAGATTATCTGGGTATTACCTTAAGGGCACTGAATAGAACAATTAAAGCTATGTCGGCAATATAACAAATTCATAAACGCTTAAATTGAAACAGGCTCATCAAAAGAATTTGCGCAATTCACTGATAGTTTCGGCTACAGCTTCCTCAGGTACCAGATGACCTCCGGGTACTTCTTTTCCCTGTACGTTACCGCCCCATTTATTCCAGACAGCGATTGGATCGGCACCAGCGAGATTCCCTTTCTCACCCCAAAGCACTAAAAAAGGGCAGGCAATTTTCACTTTTCCAAAGTCATGTTGATCGATGTCTTTATCCAGTGTCCACGAAGCGCGATAATCTTCACACATCCCTTTAATGACAGCCGGATTCAAAGCACACTGGATGTAGTCATCCAAACAGTCCTGATCAAATTCGAAATTTTCAGCTGCCTGAGAGGAAAGTGTCCACCTGATGAAAAACTCAGGGTCTTTATTGATAAAATGTTCAGCTATTTCTTTATCCTGGGCAAGGAAAAACCAATGCCACATGTTCATCCCTTTACTTGCGTTTATACCCTCCCAGGCATCAAGCGTCGGCACGATATCTAAAACAGCCAATTTTAATACCAAATCAGGATAGTCTAAAGCAAGTCTATAGGCTACACGTCCGCCGCGGTCATGGCCGGCAGCGTAAAAAGTTTCAAATCCCAATTCCTTCATAATCATTACCTGATCGCTGGCCATCACCCGTTTCGAATAATTGATATGATTTTCACCAGGCTCAGGTTTGCCCGACCGGCCATAACCCCGGAGGTCAGGAATGACCAGGGTATAACTGTCAAGCAATTCCAGCGCAACATTTTTCCAGCATAAACGTGTTTGCGGATAACCATGTAACAAGAGCAATGGTGGTCCTGATCCTCCTACCAGAACGTCGATTTCCGTTCCTGCACCCATTATTTTGCGTCGTTCAAAACCACTGATTAAGCCTTCCGGACTATTTTCTTTAATGGAATTTACCTCTTTAGATGTGGTCATATGAATCCTCTTATTAGCTTTTTATTAAACAACTCGTTTTTGATTTGGTTGTTCGCCTGAACCAAATATTTATCCGGAAGGCTTTTGAAATGGTTTAATTTAATGACTGTAACAGCTGAGCAAGCTCAACAGGCATAGTGATCATGGCGTCATGACCGGTCTTAAGTTCAAGATATTTCCAGTCTTTACTCTTTTTTGTCATCTCTGCAAAAGGTTGAATCGCACGAAGTTCTGGTGCGGTACAAGCAATGTAAGTTAATGGCAAATGGTTACCATAAGGATGTTTTAATACCAAAGGCTGAGAAAACGTTCTGAAAGGCTGGTTGGTTAGGCGGTCATTTACCCATTTGATATCGGCGGTGTTTGTCACGCCAAAAAAGTCACTGGTAAAGAACGGGATACTTAAGCCTTTGTCAAAATCCGTTGTCGCCTTGATGAAATACTGCCTGATATCATCCGGACTAACGTCGAGCGCACTTTGTCCGTTTTTCATCAACATCGCATCAAGGAAAACCAGTTTGGATAACCTTTCAGGTATCCTGTCCGCAACACCCGCTATTACTGCCCCTGCATAACTATGACCAACTAATACTACATTGTGCAGGTCTTCTTCAATGATAAAGTTTACGATGTCTGTAATATGGGTATTCAGATCGATTTGGGCATTTAAAGTGTTTTTATGTTCTGCAAGACCGCTGAGCGTTGGAGCGTAAACAAGATCTCCCTTTGCACGCAGCTCCCTGCTCACTCTCTGCCAGCACCAGCCCCCGTGAAATGCCCCGTGGACTAAAACAAAAACAGGTTGCTTCCCGCCAGATTGCGCATTGGAATTAAAAAATGATACCAGTAAAACCAGTACGGTATAAAATGACTTTTTACTAATGATAAATGATTTCATAATGTTTTATTTTGTTCAAAGGTCGCCCGACGCGATCTGCCAAACAATAACTCACCCTAAAGTGAGTATACCTTAAACCAGGACCATGTCAAGTCAGTTAAAACCCGGAACATCGAATGCCTGCAACATAACGGCCTTAAGCCTGGCCTGTGAGGTAAATGATGTGTTGAGAGATATCAGCCCGCGATGGAAAATGCAGGTACTGCATAAGATTGCCGCAGGCACTAAACAATTCAGTTCCTTAAAGCTTGCCTTCCCCTCCTTGTCCGATCAGATATTGGGCAAAAGGCTTTCGGAATTAGTGGACGACGAGCTGATCGACAAAGTAATCATTGAAGAAAAGGCACCAAAACGTATCCATTATTTTATCACAGATAAAGGCCTTGAACTATTAAAAATCATTGACGACCTGCACCAATGGGGGCTCAAATGGTATTGAGCCTTATTGCTGTTTCAAAGCATCAACAGGATTAGCTTTAACGGCTTTTTTTGCCTGAATGCTAACGGTGATCACGGTTAATAAAATGGTGATTAAAGCACTGATGATAAAAGGGGAAATTGGTAAATCAATTCTATACGCAAAGGTTCCGAGCCACTTATTGGTGAAAATGTAGGCTATGGGCCAGGAAATTAAATTGGCTACAATTACCATCACCAAAAACGAAGTATTGATCAACTTCAGAATCTGGATGTCACTTGCTCCTAACACTTTACGCACTGCTATTTCCTTAATTCTTCCATTCGTAATATATTGGGCAAAAGCAAATAAGCCTAAAATGGCAATGAAAATGGTGAGCATTGCAGCCGCAAAAAATACAGATTGTAACTGTTCCTGTTTTTTAAAAAGTTTGCCATAAAGCTCATCCAAAAACTCATACCGAAAATCTTCACCATCTTTGGGATTAATTTCGGGCCACTGGGCTTTCAGGGCAGCCAATGCACCTGCCATTTTACCATCCTCAATTTTTAACATGATCTGCAGTTTAAAACTTCCGCAAGGGTTTTTAACCGCATAAATTGTTGGTTGAACAGCATTTTCAAATCCCTGTGCTTTAAAGTCTTTCGCTACACCAACAATTTTGTAATCCATATCGCAACCTCTAATGGTTTGGCCAACAGGATTTTTGATGCCAAACTTAGCAACAGCACTTTCATTGATCACGGCTGAGTTTGCCGTATCGGTTTTAAACGCCTCTGAAAAGAAGCGGCCTTCCTTTAATTGAATACTTAGAGTTTCGAAATAATCAAAATCTACATCCACAAATTCGATGTTGGATTGTACCCCTTTAGCCGTATAACCATTTATTCCATTTTTTGAACCATCAGGAACACTCGTAGCTACTGTAGCTGTTTTTATTCCGGGTATTTTCAGGATTTTTTCCCTGACAGACTTGAATTTGGAAGGGTCGTTGAATAAAGTATTATTCTTAATGTACACCACCTGATTTGCAGTAAAGCCTAAATCCTGGCTATGCATGTATTTTAATTGCGAATTGATAATGAACAAACCGCTCATAAAAACAACTGCAATGCTGAATTGAAATACCAGTAAACCATTTTGTAACCAGGAGCTTTGTCTACTCGTAGAGAAATTCCCTTTTAATACCACCGCCGGTTTAAAACCCGACAAAACCAGGGCGGGATAAATACCGGCTATAATTGTGATCAGACATAAGATGAGGGGAAGCTGCCAAATCAAATCATTGTTTAGAGACCATATAGATAAATTAATCTGGAAGAGATGGTTAAAACCTGGCAATACCAGTTCTGCAATAATTAGCGCCAGAACAGTGGCCACCAGGCATTGTAAGAATATCTCCGTAAGAAACTGGGTAGTCAACTGAAAACGATAGGCGCCCATTACTTTTTTAACACCAACTTCTTTAGCCCGTTTGGTTGCCTGGGCAATACTTAAATTAGTAAAATTGATACAGGCAATTACTAAAATCAAAATTCCAAGTACAGAAATAGCGATCAGGATTTTATAAGGTGCATCATTACCTGCTTTTGGTTTCAAATGTTGATTAGCTAAAGGGTCTAAAAATGTAGAAACGTGTTTTATTTCATCTATTACCTTTTGGTTGGTCCCAATTTTTAATAATTCTGTTTTGTATAAATTGGTTATTTTTTTCTCCAAATTGGCTATATCAGTTCCTGGTTTCACCTGAATATAGGTAGTGTAATTGTTATACCCGTAAGTTTCCCCTTGTCCTAGTTCATTGGCAATGGAAAGGCCATCGAAAGTTATATTCGACTGTAAATTATTGACAATTGAACCATTGATCTTACTCTTTATACCTGAAGTACTGCTGCCCATGCCAACCATTTCAGGTTTGTTATCCTTTTTGTCTGGAAACAACGTTTTCATGCTCTCCTTACTTAGATAGTTGAGGCGGTCCGTTTCGCCAGCTGGTTTTTCTAAACCACCATCAGGTATTAAATTAAGAATTTTGGCTGCATTGTAATCAGCCTGTATAAAGTTTTTCGTGAAGACAGTTTTATTCCCATTTCTTAGAGCGAGTTCAAAAGAGCCTTCCTTTGTAAGCCCGGCAAGTTCTACTTCAGGAAAGTTTTGTTTAATCGCTTTCGCAAATGGCGGCGAGGTATAATTGGTTTTAAATTCCGGATAGATTCTTCCAACAATGTAAATATTCTTAAAATTTGGATTGGTCTTGTCAAAACCAGTTTCATAAGTATAATACATGACGATCAAAATAAAAGCAGCTAAAGCAATAGCCAAACCACCTACATTGATTGAGGTGATGCCTTTATT
Organism: Pedobacter sp. L105; assembly: GCF_009765875.1. Classification (GTDB taxonomy): domain Bacteria; phylum Bacteroidota; class Bacteroidia; order Sphingobacteriales; family Sphingobacteriaceae; genus Pedobacter. Next base: position 725,700 of record NZ_LMUP01000014.1, on the reverse strand, counting down.
TCTCCAAAGGTTTCGCAGCGCGATTTTTAAGTTTAATTTAAACATTAGCTAGCAGTTTTTTTCTCTCTTGTTTCTTCTGTTATCCGGTACTGTTTTGATATCCCGCGTACCAAGCTTGTGCCAAAAGGAAAAAACATAATTAAAACACTAATCATTAGCCATTTGAAATTTGGTGTGATCTTAAAATGTTCAGTACCGGACATCTCTTGTTCAGGATCGAACAGTCACATCGAAATCAAATCTGTCAGCTAACAAATTTATCGTTCCAAAATTATGGATGAAAAGCTGTTGACCCCTATTCTAATACATTCTTCATCAAACGCTTGTTAAATTGGCGGTTGAATAATCTGTTAGCCAAATTTTCAGTTTTTCTTGAGTCGTTCCAAAATTAAAGAAGAAAAAAGCTGACCCCTATTCTAATGCATTCTTCACCAAACCGTTGTTAAATTGGCGGCCAAATTATCTGTTAGCCCAATTTTTAGTTTTTCTTGAGTCGTTCCAAAATTAAAGATGAAAAACTGCTGACCCCTATTCTAATGCATTCTTCATCAACTTGAAAATTTGGCGCATGGTTCATTGCAATCATTCCTTTTTTTACGTTAGAACCTCCCAGAAAGAAGTAAACGCCTGGTATTTTTTGTTGAAAATAAGCAAAGTCATCATTAAAATACGGCACCTGACCATAATCAATAGTGACCGCTCCTTTCCCATCAATATGATCAAGGGTTTTTGCGGCAATTTCCGTTAGTCTTTCATTATTGATAACTGTTGGATTTTCTTGTATAAAAGAAACAGAAAGCAGTTTGTCTTTATAACCGCTGTTTGTGATTACCTGTTTAATTTTAGGAATGATGACTTCGAGACGGGCTGAATCCGTTTCATATAAATCCGTTTCAAGGATGAGGTGATCATCTTTAGCATAACGGGTAAAATGCTCATCTATAATCAGATAATCCTTAAAAATCGTATTGGGATTCATCAATCCAATGGTTGGATCAGTGAACAATTGGATTTCCCAGGGCTTACTTCCCGGAGTTGCACGGGATAAAGCGCTGTAGATTTTATTTGTCAGCACTTTTGCTTCTTCCTCCGGCAATTCATTTTTCAACTTTATTCTTACTCTTTTTTGATAGGCAAACATTTCACGTGGTTTAACCATAATTTGTCCCACCGGTAAAGCAGTCACATGTAATCCATAAATTTCGTCAGGTGTTATCCGGGAAAGCAAGCCCTTGTCAATCATCCCTTTTGCCCCAACAAAGGTTTCTTCTTCAGGTTGAAATATAAAATATACTGTTCCATTTAAGGAGGCCTTGTTTTTTGCAAGCACTTCAGCTATCCCCAGTCCAATAGCCATATGCACATCGTGGCCACAACCATGCCGAACACCTTTATTCCTGGATTTGAAAGTTACGTCATCAGGATAATTCTGAGGCAGGGCATCCATATCTGATCTCCAGGCTATTTTTCTTCCTCTCTTCCCACCCTTTAAAATCCCTACAACACCATAACCATAATTATCTGTTTCAACTTCAAGCCCTAAGTCGAGTAAATATTGTCTGATCATCTTTTGGGTGCGTATCTCATTACCTGCCAGTTCCGGATTTTCATGAAAGTTTCTCCTTGTTTTTACCAGTTTGTTAAAAATGTGATCCGTTTCGACTTGAATAGATTGGTGAGATAAGATCTCCTTATTTACGGTATAACTGCCTCTTTCAGGTGTAAGTTCTTGTCCGGATGAAACAGAAATTGAAATTGTAAAACAGAGTAAGAGGAGTACGTTTTTTTTCATGATCTGCTGCTAATCGATTTTAAATCAGCAACTGTTAGAACAGCTGTTAAATCAATTGTTACAATTTCATATTGACTATTATAATAAGCTTCAAATTTTAGTTATGCCGCGCTACTCCCAACCCTTTTTTCTCACCGTGTCATCAATAAAAATCTGCTCACTGGACGTCACGTCACTGATCACCTTTCCTGATAAAATGCTCTGTCCTGTTACCGCCGGGTTATTTCCTTTGCCTAAAGGCCACTTCCCAAAGGTATCCACAATATGAATACCTGCAAGGCCTGCTGCCTGTAAACCAAAATCTGTACAGTTTTGCCGGTTCAGGTTATATGCCATTCCTTCAAAGTTTCTGGTGAGCTCAAGGATACGCTCAAATTTCCTTTTGGAAATAAACTTCCCCAATACTTCGTCCCACAGGTGTCCGGAATCATCTTTAAACGTTGCCGTTGTAGTGGGAAAAATAGGTGATGCAGAAAGGAAATGATCTTTATCGGGATAAAACCCGAATGAGGCCGAAGTATATGTAGAATCGCTGTTATATTTGATCAGCGTGATAAACGTATGGCCTGTGTTTACCCAAACGAATATTTTTCGTTTACCTGGAGCAGGCTGCTTCACATGAAATAACAAAGCGTAGGCGACGGCAGTTTTTCCATCATTAAAATTACCGGAAATCTGACTGAAACTGGTCCGCTTGCTTTTTCTGACTTTGGGATTAGTCTTTAATATCCGGACTTTTGTATCCACAAGGGAATCATCTTTTGAGCTGAAGCTTACCACAGGAGGAGCATTCAGCACAGTATCAGCGAGGTGCAAACTATCTATATCACTCCTGTTAAAACGTGCAGCTTTAAAAAAACATTTCATAGCCAGAGGATACATCCTTAAGCGGGCAAAAACATTGGCAAGATGATAGTAGAATTTCTTGTTTGATGGGTACTTATACTGCTGATCAGGGATTCCCAGCTCCTTTAAATAATTCAATAGTCTTTTATTCTCTACAGCACTGGCAAACGTCCCTACTGAGTCGCCTGTTAATTTTGGAACGGATAAAATTGGTTCAACAGGCACAGGTCCCTCGTGGAAATTAGGAGCCAGTGCAGAAAGGTACCCGCTATGCGCAGCCAATTGGGCAATTGAAGATTGACTAACTAAAAGGGTTAAGGTAAAAGCTATCGCTTTTATGAAAGGCGTTGAACGGAAGGCCATTGCGAAGAAATATAATAGATAATTTAATGATTAACTGGTGTGCCGGAGAAAAAGGAGAGCAACAGCAACAACACCTGTAACCGGCATAATCATAATGGCCAAAGCGGGTATAAATGCAATTGTTCATGTTATCTATAAATAGACTACAAAATTAGTAGAATATTTCAATTGTCATAGGAATTTTGACCTGTATTGCATAAGGATCTTTAATTAATTAAACTCAGACTAAAGCCAATTTTTGTCTATTTTTACGCAAAAAAACAAACATGCCTTTTACGTCCTTAGGTTTATCTGATGCAATATTAAAAGCATTGGCTGATCAGAAATTTACCATACCTACACCAATCCAGCTTACAGCCATACCTGCGATATTAAATAAAAAAGATGTCTTAGGTATTGCCAAAACAGGCTCCGGGAAAACTGCCAGTTATGTGATGCCGATCTTGATGAACCTGCAGCAGGAATCAGGAGTTAAAAATCGCCACGCGAATGTATTAGTATTAGTTCCTACCCGGGAATTGGCAGAACAGGTAAAAGATGTATTTCAGCAGTTTAGCCGCGCACTGCCTCAACGTATCAAAACATTAGCAGTATACGGTGGTGTTTCTATTAATCCGCAAATGATGGCTTTGCAAGGCGTAAATATACTTGTTGCTACACCAGGCAGGTTGTTGGAGTTGGTAGGCTCAAATGCAGTAAACCTGTCAGGTATAGAAACACTGGTTTTGGATGAAGCAGATAAATTGCTTAACCTGGGATTTAAAGAAGAGCTGGACAAGGTTATTGCATTGTTGCCTCAACAACGTCAGAATATTCTATTATCTGCAACAATTAATAATGACCTCAGAAATATTGAACAAATTCTGCTGCATGATCCTGTAGTGATCGAGATTGAAGAGGAAGAAGAAAGCCTTGACCTGATCAACCAGGTTGCTTACATCGTTTCAGAAGAAAAAAAAGGCCCTTTTTTACGGTACCTCATTAAACATCATGAAATGAAACAAGTGTTGGTATTTGCTTCTTCTGTCGCCACAGCGGATGCCATCGTCAATAAACTTCGTAAAAACAACCTGGATGCAAAAGCCATCCACAGTAAAAAAAGCCAGGGAAACAGAACTGACTCTTTACATCACTTTAAAGCAGGCAGTTTGAGGATATTAGTGGCCACAGACTTAATGGCGAGGGGAATTGACATTAGCGATCTTCCTTTTGTAATCAATTATGAATTGCCCCGTTCTCCTAAGGATTATATCCACCGCATCGGCAGGACTGGTCGCGCTGGACAAGCAGGGGATGCTATATCGCTGGTTAGCCAAAATGAATTGCACCATTTTGAAGTAATACAAAAGAAAATGGGCAAGCAAGTGAATTTGATTGACGGGAATAGTGTACTGTAATTGATTTGAGGCTTTTTATAAGACCAGCAGCCCGAAATCTCTCAATTGATAAACTGGTTTTGAATACCAGAAAAGCTCAAAATGTTCCATGGTACTTTCAAAATCAGCTTTAATTTCCTGAAAGGTATACACCTTTGTATTGGAAACCGCTATTTTCTGCAAGATGGAACACAGCCACGCTCCTTCCTTTTTATGGGCCTGGATGCTAAAGGTTTCCTTTTTATCATAAAATGTTAAACTCAGCATTTCCAAAGGTTTGCCTTTTTTATATTGGGCGAAACTTTCCTGATCGGGCTTCCCTCCCAGCCAAACCACTTTAGCCGTGGGTTTGGTATCAAACTTACTTTCTTCCTTTAAGGCTTTCTCAATAAAGTCCGGGGGAACCATTACTTTCGGAATCTTAAAATCAAACCAATCCTGCAATTTGTAATCCAGGCAAATGCCATGCATAAAATTAAAGAGCGATTTCTTCAAACCAAAACTAAATTTATTATGGTCAATTCCCGTTTTATCGGTGTAATTGATATCATTATTGGCAAAAGTGCCGATAACTTCAGTCTCCTTAACCACGCCAAATCTTTCCGGATATAGGCCAACGGGACTATGCGCAGTCATTGCAAACTGATGCCAGAAGCCAGACTGTAATACGCCTGCTTCAAACAGTTGCCTCACCATTTCCAGGCTGTCTACGGTCTCCTGAACAGTTTGCGTTGGATATCCATACATCAGATAGGCATGGACCAATATTCCTGCTTCGGTCAGATTCCGGGTAACCTGGGCTACCTGCTCAACAGACACGCCTTTGTCAATTAGTTTTAATAACCTGTCGGATGCTACTTCTAAACCACCAGAAACGGCAATGCAGCCCGATGCTTTAAGCAGGATACATAAATCGCCGGTAAAGCTTTTCTCAAACCGGATATTTGTCCACCAGCTAACAGCAATTTTTCTTCTTAAGATCTCCAGCGCAACTTCCCGCATCAGGGCTGGCGGTGCAGCCTCATCTACAAAGTGAAAACCATTCTGACCCGTTTTTTCACTCAGCTCCTCAATCCGGTCTACGATTAATTTAGCTGCAACAGGTTCATAGACCTTAATGTAATCCAAAGAAATATCACAAAAAGTACATTTTCCCCAATAACAACCATGCGCCATGGTCAATTTGTTCCAGCGGCCATCACTCCACATCCGGTGCATTGGATTTACAATCTCTATAACAGAGATGTACTGATCTAATTTTAAATCACTGTAATCAGGAGTTCCTACATCAAACTGTTTATAATCACTTCTTAAAGCATCATTTTTATAAACAACCTCACCATTTTCTAATAAAAACGTCCTTTTATAAAGGTTAAAATCCCCTCCTTTAATAATCGATTGATAGATCAGTTCAATAGGTAACTCACCGTCATCCAGGGAGATATAATCGAAAAATTCAAATACCCGTTGATCAGAAAGGGAACGTAATTCTGTATTGGCAAAACCACCACCCATCGATATTTTAATTTCAGGATACTTTTGTTTTACATATTGTGCACAACGGAAAGCGGCATATAAATTCCCTGGAAAGGGAACAGAAATTAAAAACAACCTGGGCTGAACAACAGCAATTTTCTCTTCTAAAATTTTAATCAGGATTTTATCCATATAGGTATATTCCTGATTTAAAGCATTGTAAAGCTCATCAAATGAATTAGCACTTCTGCCTAATCTTTCGGCATAACGACTAAAACCAAAATTCTGGTCAATACATTCAATGATAAAATCCGAAATATCTTCCAGGTAGAGCGTGGCTAAATGTTTACCCTTATCCTGCGTTCCCATCGAACCAAATGCCCAGTCCAGCTCATCCAATTGCGCGAACCTGGATGCTTCAGGTAAAAAATCTTCCTGACAAATCTGCAAAGCCAGGGTTGGGTTTTTACCCTGTAAAAAAGCAATAACAGCATCAATAGTTTTGATGTATTCATCTTTTAATGCATGGATCCGCTTTGCGTTTAAACTTTTTGAAAGATCAGATCGCTGCTCAGCATAAAAGAAAAGCTCCTCCAAACCTTTTCTTGAAAACAAGGCCAAAATCACTTCAATACCTAAATCTGCCTGCGTTGAAGAAATGTTTTTGGTTTTCAAAAAACCTTTAATATACGCAGTTGCAGGATACGGGGTATTCAGTTGAGTAAAGGGAGGCGTGACAAGGAAAAGATCTGTTTTCAAATGGAATGGTATTTCCCGACAAAAATATCCATAATTATTTTAGTATTGGGCCATATCAAATGATAAAAATTTCTACACTTCATCTATAGTAAATTCCCTTGCAAGTATTCCTGAAGTATAATCACAAAGCAAAAAATACCATGGCGGCATATGCCTGTTGATGCGTAAAACAACTGTCAAATTATGATAAATGAATTAATGGAATTTTCTATGTTGTGAATTATTGAGCAGATTGCCTGGATATCAATTAAACATATATCTAGTTTGAAATACACCTGGATAACATATCATAGCTATGAATAAAGTAATCTTATTTAATCATTGGCCGGAAGGATTACCGGTGGCAACAGATTTTAAATTTATTGAAGAAGAGATTCCAGTCCCTAAGGAAGGTGAGATTCTTTTAAAAACACTGTATGTTTCTGTAGACCCATACTTGCGTGGACGAATGAAGGATGTGAAGTCTTATATAGCACCATTTAAATTGGGCGAGCCTATATCATCGGCCCTCATCACACAGGTGACCAAATCATCAAACGATAAATTTAAAGAAGGAGATTTCTTTTTGGGATACCTGGACTGGAAGGAATATCAGATTTCTACTGGTGCAGGATTAACCAGGGTAGATCCTGATGCGGCCAGTTTAAGCTCATATCTTGGCATACTGGGTGCGACAGGCTTAACAGCATATATGGGTCTGAAAGAGATTGGTTTACCAAAACCAGGCGAAACTGTAGTGGTTTCCGGAGCCGCAGGTGCGGTTGGCATTGCAGTAGGTCAGATTGCGAAGATCATGGGCTGCAGGGTGATAGGTTTAGCAGGCTCTGATGAAAAAGTAGAAACACTAAAATCCAGATTTAAATATGATGAAGGTATCAACTATAAAACAACAAAAGATCTAACTGCTGCTATAAAAGCGCTATGCCCTGAAGGCGTAAATATTTATTTTGACAATGTAGGTGGTGAAGTATCAGATGCTGTTTTAGCCAATTTAACCTACAAATCAAGAATAATTGTATGCGGAGCCATTGCTTTATATAACGATGTTGAACCTGCTCTTGCCCCAAGGGTGGAATGGCGCCTGGTAGTTAACAGTGCAACAATGAGCGGATTTTTATTATCAGATTTTTCTGACCAGATTCCAGCTGGCATTCAACAACTGACTACATGGTTTAAGGAGGGTAAAATTATTCAATCAGAAACTATTGTAAAAGGTTTTGACCAGATCCCAAGTGCTTTTACAGGCCTGTTTACGGGACAAAACCATGGCAAAATGGTAGTAGAGATATAATATTAACTATCAGGCACGGGGATAAGTGTGCCTGATAGTTATTTTATTAAAGAAGCCCTACCAGTTCGGCTATCCTGTTAGAAATTCCTACTTCATTGTCATACCAGGCCACAACTTTGACGAAGTTACCGATAGCTTTGGTCATCGTTCCATCTACAATTGAAGAATGTGTATTCCCAAGAATATCAGCAGATACCAAAGGTTCTTCTGTATATTCCAGTATACCTTTAAGAGAGGTATCTGCATAAGATTTAAACAAATCATTTAATTCGCTAACCGTTACTTCCTTTTTTAAATTGACAGACAGATCCACTATCGATCCGTCGATTACCGGAACACGATACGAATAACCATCCATCTTCCCTTTTAAGCTGGGCAAAACATCACCAATTGCTTTTGCTGCACCGGTAGTGGTAGGGATAATGGAATAAGACGCTGCGCGTGCCCTTCTCAGATCTTTATGAGGGGCATCCTGTAAGTTTTGATCGGCCGTAAAGGCATGAATGGTAATCATGTAACCAGATTCAATTCCAAATTCTTTATCCAGAATTGATAATATCGGGGCAATACTGCCAGTGGTGCAGGAGGCAGTGGAATAAATCAGGTCATCCCCTATAAACTCATTATTTACACCATGAACAATTGTTTTTACACCGCCTGTAGCGGGGGCTGTGATCAATACTTTTTTTGCGCCGGCATTGATATGTGAATAGGCCGCAGACTTATCTGTAAACCTGCCAGTTGATTCTATGACTACATCAATACCTAAATCTTTCCATGGAAGTTTTTCAGGATCTTTTTCACTCAGCAGCAAAATACCTTTGCCGTTTACAACGATCTGATCGTCATCACTGCTTACCTCTCCCGGAAAACGTCCGTGTGCGGTATCGTATTTAAGCAGATGAGTTAAAGTTTTGATGTCTGTCAGATCATTTACTGCGACAACTTCTATTTCTGGTTTATCCTGTAATGCCCTAAGGGTCATTCTGCCTATACGGCCAAATCCATTAATTGCAATTTTCATTATATTTATGTTAAGTGGTGATGTAAACTGGGTAAAATAACGTCGTTAATTCCAGGTATTTTGAGTGATGTCCTAAATGCCCGCCGATAATCCGAAGGCGTAGTCAATAAATGTCTCAGGAAAGTCCGCCTCATGGAAACCAGCCCTCCCAAGCCACATTTTTCAGCAATATTTTCCAATGACAGGTCGGTATCTTCCAGATATTTCCGGGCCGTCTCCACCCTTAGTTTTTCTATAAATTTGGCAGGGGGCAAACCCGTTTGCTGATGGAAAACACGGGTAAAATTCCTGGGACTCATATTCAGATGGTCGGCAATCCGGATAACATCCAGTGCCTCGTGAAGGTTTTCGCTAAACCAAGCACCCAATTTCCCGGCAATAGTTGAACTTTCATAAACCGGCAGCAGGTTAGCAAATTGAACCTGAAAACCTGGTCGCGATAAATAAAAAATCAACTTGCGGGCAACCTGAATGGCGATGTCTTTTCCATGGTCTTCTTCTACCAAAGCGAGGGAAAGGTCAATCCCGGATGACACACCTCCTGAAGTATAAATATTCCCATCCGTGGAGTAAAATGCATTGCTGTTCACTTCCACAAGCGGATATTCCTTTTTTAATCTTTCACTCAATTGCCAATGTGTGGTTGCTTTTTTTCCATTTAACAACCCTGCCTCGGCTAAAGCAAAGGCGCCTCCGCAAACGGAACCAATGCGGCGGGTATGCGCATCATTGATACAGGATAACCAATTACAAAAATCTGCGTATTCTGATTTTTGTGATGGTTGAAAATCGTTACCGGCCACGATCACCGTATCAATTGGCGTTGTAATTTCTCTTACGCTATATTGGCACACAATATCCATTCCGGTAGCGGTGGCCACTTTTTTATTCATCGTTGGAGATGCGATCAGAACATCATAACCGAGCTGTGAACCGGAAGCCTTTAAACACTTGTCGGCATTCGTAAAAACATCCGCCGGCCCGGCAAAATCAAGTAACATGTTCCCCGTCATGGCCACGATGACCACTAGTTTTCGATGCTGATTATTGGCGCTTGTACCTTTATCATCGTTCATAACACAAATTTATAACCTAAGTTACTTGTCTCAAAGGACATATTTTATACAATTTAGGCCAAAAGAAGGATTAGTTATTCTATTTCTGTTTTCGGTAGTCTTAAAATTGGAAGATATTAAATAAAAAATGGCGCACATTAAAACAAAAATAAGTAGAAATATTTCTGAAGAAAATCAAATGAAACTTTTAAAGTATAAAAAATTAACGAATAATTTGTAATTTCACTAGTTCTGAAAAGAACCTTAATAAAACTATACTCATGCAGCTATATTCAGAGGCAGTAAAACATTACGGAATAACTACTTAAATGTAATATGATCATATGAATCAAAATAAAATCAAATTAGTCCTTGCGCTATTTTTTTATTTCTTCAGCAATTCAGCTTTTAGTCAATCCATTGTTAAGAAAGCGGTTTATTGTAAAGCGCTCAATGATACTTTATTATTCAATGTATGGTTACCATATGGTTATGAAAAGGGTATTGAAGAATATCCTGTAATATATCTCCATAATTACGGCGCGTTGAGCAATTATGGTATGAATGTCGCTGCAGAATTGAACAAAAAGAAGTACAAATTTCCAAAATCAATTGTTGTAGAATTCACCGGCTCCAGCAATACTAAAAGTATCTCTGAGATCATTGATTTCAGTTATTTCCGTGAAGGATTAGAAGGTAAAGGGGAAAGATATCTATCCACACTAAAAAATGAAATTTTCCCATTCATTAAAAAAACGTTTTCGACCTCAGATTTTAGGGCTTATATGGGACACTCCTATTTTGCCAGTTATGCTAATTTACTATTTGCCCATTACCCGGATATGTTTGATGGATATATTCTGTTTTCTCCTGAATCATTAAACGAATTCCAGGAAAAATTTGAACTTGATACAATAAGCTATGATTATAAAAACAAATTCTTTTTTGTAATAACCGGATCGAAGGATGTAGAAAGAAGGAGGAATTTCAATAAAATAATCTCAAATAAAGTTAGCCGGCTGAATAATGTCTTTTCTGAAAGCCAAATTGAGGAATCAGCTGACCATAATTCAATTGTAGACGACGGCTTGCCTAAAGCACTAAAATTTCTATTTCATAAATATTTTACTATTTCCCATTTGGACTCTGCTGACCTCATTCGTTCTTATCAAAATGAAATATCAGTTGTAAAATCAATATATAAAATGAAGAATGTTAACCTAAGAACTTATGATTACGAATTATATGCACTGGGTTCTCAATACAAAAACAAGGAATTCATAAATTACCTGATTTCTACAGAAAAAGGAATTCTGAATGATCCTTTAGATGTTTTTAATCTAGGTTATATCTATATGGATACAATTAAGGATAAAAATATGGCTGAGAAATATTACCGTAAAAGCATAGCAATTTGTGTAAAAAACAAAACTCCTAAATCAGCATTTAATGGATATTCCTGGTTAGCTAAGCTTTACTCGGATGATGAAGACTATAAAAAATCATTTGCAACACTGGAAGAAGGTTATCAATTAACAGGCAACTATGCGCTTATCTATCAAGCTGCAAAGCTATCTGAAAAAGATAACTCACTAATCACGTCAAGCATAAGATATTTAAAAGAAGTTATTGAAAATTTTAACGGGTCTGACCTTGAATATTTCGGAATAAAAATTGAAGACGTGAATGCCCGCATGCAGAAGTTGCAACAACTAAAAAGCCCCTCTAATTGATTTTAATCCCCAATTCTTCGTTAATAATGGAACCTATAAACGGAGAAGATTCTATTCAAAGGCTGCATAACAGGCACCCGGGGTTAGCGTGTTTCAATTTCCAATGATTGATGTCCTGAGTTCCCTTAAACTGGAAAACATTACCGAAAAATGGGATAGAACTTTTAAAGTATCAATACTGGCTTTTAATTTTATTAATTATGAAAACACCCTTAATCCTTCTGCTAACTTTTATTTTATCTTATACAGCGAAAGCACAATTATTCGTTCAAAAAAACGCTTATACCCATGCAGATACATTAAGGGGCAGTTTAACACCTTTGAGAAGTTGTTATGATATTAATTTCTATCATCTTGATGTGAAATTCGATATTGACAAAAGGTTTATCAGCGGGAGCAATAAATTTAAATTTACCGCCGTAAGTGATTTTAGAAAATTACAATTTGATCTGTATGACAATTTAAAAATTGAAAAGGTCATTTATCATGGTAACGAATTGCCCTATTCCCGTGAGTACAACGCTGTGTTTATCACATTCCCTGACACAATCAGAAAAGGAATTAAAGATGAATTTACGGTATTTTACTCCGGTCATCCAATAGAAGCTAAAAAAGCGCCAATGGAAAGTGGTGTTGTCTTTGCAAAAGACTCTTTGGGCAATCCTTTTGTAGCTACAGCATGCGAAAGCAAAGGTGCCAGCATCTGGTGGCCAAATAAGGATCACCTTTCGGATGAGGTTGATAGTATGCTGATCAGTATCAGCGTACCCAATGACTTGAAAGAAGTGTCAAATGGCCGCTTGCGCAAAGTTACAGATCTTAAAAATGGTTATTCAAGGTATGACTGGTTTGTCAATAGTGCAATCAATAATTATAACGTTGCGGTTGATATCGGTAAGTACACTCATTTTGAAGATCAATATAGAGGCGAAAGTGGAAATCTAACTTTAGATTACTGGGTGTTGCCGTACAATTTATCAAGGGCAAAAATAGATTTCGCCAAAAATGTAAAACCGATGTTAGCTGCGTATGAATACTGGTTTGGCCCATATCCTTTTTATAAAGATGGCTATAAACTAGTTGAAACCCCCTATCCTGCTATGGAACATCAAAGTGCCATTAGCTATGGCGGTTATTTGATCGGCGGTCCTAAAAATGAACTGATCGGAGTTAACGGAGGAACAAAGTGGGATTTTGTCATTGTCCATGAAAGTGCCCACGAATGGTTTGGTAATAGTATAACCGCGAAAGACCTTGCCGATTTATGGATACATGAGGCGTTTGCTAGTTATGCCCAATCATTATTTGTTGAAAAACAATATGGAAGAAAAGCAGGTCAGGAATATATCTATAAAGGGCGCTCTGGAATTTCTAACGATGCACCGATTGTTGCTGCCCATAATGTGAACCAAATGGGATCAGGGGATATGTATAGTAAAGGCTCAGTATTATTAAATATGATCAGGATGATTATAAATGATGATGAAAAGTGGCGCAGTATCTTACGTGGGTTAAATCAGACTTTTTACCATCGCACAGTTACTTACGATCAGGTTGTTGACTATATCAATGAAAAATCTGGTAAAAATGTTAAACCAATATTTGATCAATATCTGCTTTATAAGGATATACCAACTTTAGAGTTGAAAGAGATAGATGGAAAATTAAATAGCCGATGGATTGCAAGCGACAAATATTTCGATATGCCGCTATTGATTACCACTCCAAATGGGAAACAACAATTCATCTTTCCTCTCACTCAATTTATGCCTTTACCTGTCAGCGGAATTTCCAAAGAAAATATAGTCATTGATACATTCAACTACTATTTTAACAGGTTACCGGATTAGGACTACCACAAATCTGCGCCACTATTGCAAAAATTTACTTGCCGTCAACCTTACCTAGTGGTTCCGGATGATTCGTCAACTCAGTGCGCGCTGCATTCCAGGCTGGATCTTCAGGATAGAGTGCAGTCCGAAGGTAAGCCCAGGTAAGATGCTGTACTGCTGTCACCCGCTCAGGATTCTCATCCGTAGTGTCAGTCACCAAATATCCGGAAATGCCGCCGAGCATATGTCCTGCTCCAAATAGAGTAACCAGCCAATTGGCTCCCGGACTATGGGTATAGGCATCAGCAAACCAATCTGGCCCGCGAAGGGTAAGCGGAGAATAATCCTGATCGCCAGCAACAACAAGTGCTGGTGTAGTCATCGAGCTATAGCTCTGATTCAAATACGGCAGATGCTCCTTTGCGAATGGACTTAGGTCTTCCCCTCCCAGGCCACCTGCGCATAACAGTACACCAGCTTTGATCCGTGGATCAGATAGATCTTCATCCTGGTCGCCATTGGGACCAATCATTTTACTTCCTAAAAGCAATCCTGTAGTTTGAGCGCCAAATGAATGCCCGGCGGCGACAATGCGGCTTTGGTCTACACGTTCCTTAAGTCCGGGAACAGAACTTAAAATGAAATCAAGGTGATCGAGGATACGCTTCATATCCTCCACACGAAACTTCCAGATCAGCGGTTGCCTTGGATCTTCCGGACTAAGATCCAAGGTTCTTGAATCCAGAAAGGTAGGCTGTATCACCACAAAGCCATTTGCGGCCCAGAAATCCACCAGCGGAGCATATCCGTTTAATGAAGAACCGAAACCGTGCGCAAAGACAATTACCGGGAGTTGGTTCCCTGTGATAGGCGCAGAAACCCGCACTTGCAAATCGTCGCCACGTCCCGGCGCTGATAGGATTACAGGACTTACTGAGATAACAGGAGCTGGCGCACCTATATAATTTTTATGACGACTGGATAAACTCATTTTTGACGAATGATTAGGTTGAAAAATAATATTGCTATTGGTTAAATTTTATGATTACAAAACTACCTGATGCAATAGTTACAACTGTCATGGGTTCCCTTGAGGGAAGTACTTCCTTCGAAGAAAGTGCATACATTTGATCATGAAAAATAGGACAATAGATGAAAAAGTACCCGTTGACTGCAAGGTACATTTAAGAGGAATTAATGACACCATAGACATCCTGGGCGGGAAATGGAAATTTATGATTATCGGCTGTCTCACTTTAGGTAAAAAGCGATATATGGATCTTCAGCGAATGGTGGAAGGTATCGGATCTAAAATGCTTTCCAAAGAATTACAGGAACTGGAGCTCAATGGATTGATCACAAGGACTGTAATGGTCACAAAACCTATCACCGTTGAATATGAACTGACCCCATACGCGCAGACACTAAAACCTATTGTCGACCAAATTTCTGCCTGGGGAATACAACACAGAGAAAAAGTCATTAAGGAAATGACCAAAAAGTAGCCAGAGGTTAATGCTTTTTGGTGTGTCTCGGGTGATGGCCATAAATGGTTTTTCTCCATCAGGCTTTTTTAATGCTTTTGTGATTTGAGTTCTTTTTGATAAAAACAATGACTCTTTCTCAAAAATTTCCACACCATTCTCTGTGGATGCTTCCATCGTTCCCGCCAGAATTAGCCATAACGAACGTTCAGATTTGTGCCAGGTAAATAGCAGTCGCTTTACCTATTCCAGCAGATGCACCTGTGATTAATACCACTTTTTCCATTTTTTATGATCTTGAATATAGTGTAAAGGTAGATTTCGATAGACAGAATAACTTTGGCCAGCAGGTCAATTTTGTTTGGTCAGGGGTTCAATTGGAAAAACGCTCTTATCCACTCCTGCCGGTAAATACCCAAATAAGATCAGTTCTTCAAATTCTTTGATCACCCTGGTATTACCATTATCCAACAAAACCACCGTTGATGAAATATCCAGTACATTTTTATAATCATGATCAGTGATGATAAAACCTTTATCCTTTGAATGTTTTTTGATAATATCTTTTAGAATTTCAGCCGTCAGTGGCGAAACTCCATTAAATGGCTCGTCAAATAACAGGTATTGCGCCTCAGAATGAACCATCAATAAGATTTCTACAATGCGTTTTTCACCTCCAGATAACTCTTTGATTCTCTTTTGCAGGAATGGTTTTATCAAATCTTCGTCCATTAATATGACCGCATTTTTTTGATCACAGAAACAGCGGATGATGTTTTTTATCTTAATATGATCAGGCAGACAATTATCCTGGGGCAGATAATGCAGCAGATCTCTATTAGCAAATAATGAAGTCATCCTTCTGCCGTTAACGGATACAAATTTATAGTTTGCAGCTAATGACCCGAAGATAATCTTTAACAATGTAGACTTTCCCGATCCATTTCTTCCCAATAAACCAACAATCTGCCCTGGCTGACAAGAGATAAAAACATCATTAAGGATCTGCCTGTCATTGATCTGTTTTCTAATGCTATCAGCATGTAAACCACTCATATAATGATCAATATAAAACCGATAACAATACTGGTAATGATTGTGTTCACCCATAAAACAGCTTTACTCAATCCCAGATTATAATAGAAGTAATATTCATTGGGATGTTTAACCTCGTAGGTAGCGTAATGGAACACCGGGGCTAAGAAGATAAATGAAATTCCTATGCCGGCATGTAATTCAACAATCTTCATTGTAAAAAATGATATAAAAATAGCAAGAGCCAATGAAGGGACAATGAGTTTTTGATAAAAAAACCACAAACCATGTACTATACGTTTCATATTTTATTAGGATTACAATAAAAAACTAAGGCATTATCAATGAGTAACTTTCAAACACTTCATCATATTTTCTCCATCCTGCACAGTTACAGCGTTTACAGTTCCATCTGCATTTTTTGTAAAGAATACTTTTACATCAAAATCCATCAGGAAAAATTTGTCTTCTGTTTGCGGTAATAGATTTAAGACAGGTATACCGGTCATTCTGAGTGCCAGTCCGTGATCTTTCAAAGTAACTGTTACATCTGCTCCATCTCCCCTTTTATAATTACCTATATATGTTTTTAAGAGCGTATCACTCAGCTCAGTCACAGGAGGCATTTCATTCATTTTGATACTTTTATAGGCCTTGTGGATAATTTCCTTCCCTTCGGGTAAAGCAGCTCTAACGATATCATTGCATAGTATCAATCCATTATCCGCATTGGTCAATACGATGATCCCACGCTTAGATTTTGGCAACAACACTATGATAGCAGCCACTCCCGGATCATTTCCACCATGCTGAAGTGCATATTCATGATTTGGCAGGCCGTTAATAACACGCCAACCTAAACCCTGCTGCAGGTTTGGGTTAATTTCTGCCTGTGTTTTTATCATTTCATGATATAAGTTGTCTGAGAGATGTGCTCCTTTTAAAACTTCTATAGCAAACCTGGAAAGGTCATCAATGGTAGTAGTTAAATCAGCAGCTCCACTGGCGCGAAGAGAATAATCTGTTCTTACGATTTCTTTACCGTCAGCATCATACATTCTGCTATATCTGTCAAAATTCTCCTTTCCATCCCATTGATGATGGGTATCATACATACGAAGGGGCTTAAATAACAGGGAATCAGACAACTGAACTAATGATTTGTGAAACTTGTCTTCGATTGCAGATTTAAGATAGTCCATACCCTCTCCGGAGTAGTTGAATTTTGTGCCCGGTTCAAAATTAAAAGTTAATTTCCCACTTGCATTCATCCATCTCCAATTATCAAAACCAGATTGCTGACTTAAAACATTTCGTGTGGTTATAGTTTTAGCATACGGACTGGAAGCAACATCCGGATCGACGAAATAATTGGCCAATGGCTCATCCAAATTCCATTTTCCATCCTGTACCAGCTTTAATACCAATGTAGAAAACACCACCTTGGTAACCGAAGCAACTTCAAAAATCATGTTTTTCGGTGCAGGCTTTCCATTGCTTAAATTTCCAAACACCTTAGTTTTTAACACTTTATTATTTTCGATGATACCAATAGCAACATTTGGAATATTCAGCTCCTTTTGCCATTGTATGATCTTTTCATCAAGTCTATCGAGATCAAACTGATCTTTATTCACCTTGCCAGCGTTGGGTTGCTGGCAAAAACTATCGTTCAGATTGATGATGAAAAAAAAGAAAGTAAACAGCGCATACGACATTAGGCATTTCATGTTCTAATGACAATAAAATTTTATCGCAATACGACAGGATTGACGGTAAATCTTTGAGGAGATAATTGTCCTCCTGCAAGTATCCGTTTTTACCAAATGGCAAATGCATATCAGCTAACAATTGATACCTTGCATCATGGAAACACTTATCAATTATCTACTCCAGTTTGGACATTTGAACCAGCAGCAAATTGACCTGATTAAAAGTAAAGGCGTGCTAAAAGAGCTTAAAAAGGATGAGTTTTACGCTAAAGCTGGTGACATACCCCGTGAAGTTATTTTCCTTACTGAAGGTGTTTTCAGGATTTGTTATTACAATAACCTGGGAGAAGAAATCACCAAGTACTTTATCGATGAGAATAATTTTGTAGTTGACATCAACAGTTATACCCAGAGAATTCCTTCGTCAGAATATTTACACGTGGTCACAGATTGCAAATTCGTCGTTTTTTCGAGAGAAGCAATGAACGACCTCTCTATGACCATCATTCCCTGGGATGAAATCATCAGCAAGATCACGTCAAAAGCATTGGCAGAAAAGGTAAATAAAATCAGTTCCATGATGCCGCAGGATGCAACCGAGCGTTACCTTAACTTTTTTACCAAATTTCCGAAACTGGCCAACCGGATTCCTTTGTCCTATTTAGCTTCCTATCTGGGTATTACACAGTCGTCACTCAGCAGGATCAGAAAAAAAATATAAGTATCTGCACGCTATACAGGCGTGTTAAATTAAGAAGAGATATATTAGTCCAACAAATCCAGTAAAATTGACCGCATCACAAAATATCCGGCAATCAGGCCGAAGCTCATGTAATAAACGATTATTCCTGCGCAAAGTATTTGTGAATTTGCGATACCCTGAAGGTGGATGCCCTGTGACATTCTTGCCGCAACCCTCATCATAAAACCCGGTATATTGTTCAATTCTACCAATCCGGCACCTATTACAATTTTCGTCAGCCAGTCGGAAATGTCAGTCAGATTCGTATTGCCTTTGTTGTAGCTTATTTTTGCCGCAGGAGTATTTAATACGTTTTGATCCTCACTATTCTCAATACCCCCTATAGAACGTTCCTTACCGACAACGGGGGCTACTATTTTTGGTTTGGCCACACCTTTTGGAACACCAAAAATACAGCCCAGCAGTGCCCCAAAAAAGAAGTAAGCGATTGCCCAGATAACCACGATAGCGTAATTCGTATCAATTTTATTGGCACATTCATATACAACGATTAAACCAAATAGTATAACAAACAGAACCCATATACTGGTCCATATGTAAAGTCCGTTCCAGCGAAAACGCTCATTGAGCCATGTTATGAAATTCCCCATATCCTGTATTATAGATAACTGTGGTTCACATTTTAGTCAGTTATATTACCGGGAAATTTCGTGTCTTATGGTGAAGCATACAATAGCAATATCTTGCTATTTAGAGCTGGCAGATTTCAATCAAAAATATAAGCACTATAGAATACATGGAACCAAATAGTATGACCCTCATCTATTTAGAATTATCGATATAAAAAATACTTAATGTACCTTTTCAAATATAAACTTTGGATGCTGGTAATCGATGGGGATATTCTTAGTGAAAAAGGTCATATTCATAAATATTTCCATTTGCCCTACTCCCATGATCAGCCGTTTTTCCTTTTTTAATAAGGAAATCGGAATCCGGTGCCAGGTTTCAATTCCATAATGCTGATAGTGAAATGTTCCCTTTAAGGTGTCTCCTTTGATAAGCCCATTTACATCTCCCGAATCTTTGTAAACCCCGTTGTAATTGATTTCAAACTGCCCATAAAATTCTTTTTCATTTAAAATGATCTTCAAATTGGCAGTATCAACTTTATTAACAGCGCGATAAGACACTTTATTTTCATTGTGGTTTACAACAGGATGGTTACATCCATAACTCGCGACCAACAAACTGATACAAAGGAGGGGAATGAGTTTCATCAGCATATATTTTCTTTAGTCGTTATGAAGCTATTACTTTTTGTAAGCAATCAACTCATGACCGCTCCAAATATATCATAAACAAGCCGGTTTAAACCATAGAATAGAGGAATTGTAGCAATTCTGCCTATGTTTTGTAGCTATATTGTTATGCACATTGCTACCGCAATATCTTTAAATTACGTCACCAAATTAAATTCATATGTATATACTTTCTAAGTACAGGTTAACACTATTGCTTTTTGCATTGTTTTTCTTATGCGTAGCTTCTGTTAGCGCTATGACGATTAGCCGGGTAGAACCCGAAAACTGGTGGGTAGGAATGAAAAATCCACAATTACAGATCATGGTTTACGGACCAGATATTGGTAAAGCCAGTTTAACCGTCAATTATCCGGGCGTAAAAATAACAGAGGTGGCCAAAACTGAAAACCCCAACTACCTCTTTGTTTATCTTACCATCAGCAGTACTGCCAAAGCCGGCTTAATTCCCCTGCATTTCAAAGCTGGCAGCCAGGAAACAACTTATAATTACCCGATAAAATCGCGTAGCTACGAAGCCGGTGCAATGGGATTTAATGCATCCGACGTCCTTTACCTGATCACACCCGACCGTTTTGCCAATGGCGATATCAAAAATGATAATATGGATGACGCTACGGTTAACCGCAAAAATCCTAACGCCCGCCATGGCGGCGACCTGGAAGGGATCAGCAGACATCTGGATTATATCAAAGACCTGGGAATAACAACAGTATGGCTCAATCCTACACAGGAAAACAATATGAAAGGTGGTTCCTACCATGGTTATGCCATCACAGACTTTTATAAAATGGATCCCCGTTTTGGCACTAACCAGGAGTTTTATTCCCTGGTGAAAAATATCCATCAGAAAGGAATGAAAATGGTCATGGATATGGTATTTAACCACTGCGGGAGTAATCACTGGTGGATGAAAGATCTGCCTTCGCAAGACTGGATCAATGACAGCAATAAATTTGTACAAACCAACCATTCAACGGTATCGGTTATGGATATTCACGCTTCGCCCTCCGAAAAGAAGAAATTTACAGATGGATGGTTTACCCGCGGAATGCCCGATCTGAACCAGCGTAACCGTCACCTCGCTACTTATCTTATTCAGAACAGCGTTTGGTGGATCGAGTTTGCACATATCGATGGCATCAGGCAGGACACCTATTCTTATATGGATTTTGATTTTCTCGCCCGATGGTGCAAAGAAGTGAGAACCGAATATCCCGACTTTAATATTGTTGGTGAAACATGGTACAATAAAAGCGCCTCTTCGGCCTGGTGGCAGGAAAATTCCGTCCTGGACAGCAAGAATTCTCACCTGAAAACGTCAATGGATTTTTCACTGACATTTATTAACCAGGCTTCATTTGACAGTAAAACGGATAATGGCTATCTGGATAATATTTTTGAGGATATTGCCCAGGATTTTATCTATCCAGATCCTTATAACCTGTTGATCTTCCTGGATAACCATGATATGAGCCGCTTTAACCATGAAGGTGAAACCGACCTGAAAAGATATAAACAGGGGTTGGCGTTTTTATTAACCACAAGAGGAATACCGCAACTCTTTTATGGTACAGAGATCCTTATGACAGGAACCAAAGAAGAAGGCGACGGTGCACTCCGCAAAGATTTCCCCGGAGGATGGCCCGGCGATCAAACAGATGCTTTTTCCAGCAACGGAAGAACCGCTATTCAAAATGAAGCCTGGAATTATACGCAAAAATTGCTGCAATGGCGTAAAAACAGCGCTGCAGTTACACAAGGAAAGCTGATCCATTATGCTCCCAATAAAAGCGGCGTTTATGTGTACGGAAGGATAAAAGATAACCATACCGTAATGGTGATCCTGAACAGCGCCCTAAAAGAACAGACTGTGCAAATGGACCGTTTTAGTGACATTATTGGGAAGAATACCAAAGGCCACGATGTGATCACCTCAAGCACGATAGATTTAACCAAGTCAGTGACTATTCCTTCTAAGGGAGAATATGTATTAGATCTTGAATAGTTTAACGATTATAGTTTGATGTAAGCAAACCAACCGGGAAAATTGATTCATCTCCCGGTTTTTTTTGGCTAAGGTTCAGGTTCCAGATGCGCATTAAGAATGGCAGAAGTTACAAAAAGCTGTCCGCTATAGTGCAGAGAGTGTTCATTTATGAACATATTCAATTGAAAGAATTAAACTAATTGGCTATTAATTAGCTATTTGACTACAGATAGCACTATGGTATAAAAATGGTATAAACCTAATTACTCAATTAAAAATGTTTGAGTTTACATCACATTATTTATATTAGTGCTATGAACAAATTAATCCTCTTTACAGCAGTAGTTTCGCTTTTCACCTGGAATAACCTGGTTGCCCAGGAAGTTAAATCAGTAGATCCATTTGATAAAGTGATCATTAGCCCGCATGTACAGGCCACTTTTATCAAGGGCGACAAAGAAAGTGTAACCGTAGAAAGCTGCACGGTAGACAAAAATAAGATCCATATCGAATCCAATGGTAAAACGTTGCGTGTTTACCTGGAAGGCGCTAAGGAGATCACCAAAAATGAAAAGTCTAATGATAATGGAGTAAAAAAATCTATTTATCAGGGAACTGTATTAACAGTTACCGTTTCCTATAAATACCTGGAAGAACTTTCCGTAAGAGGCGAAGAAAATATTCTGCTGAAGAGCAAGCTGGAGCAGGAAGATTTTGGTTTAAACATCTACGGAACATCAATGGTTAGTTTTAATGAGGTTCAACTGAGAAAGATGACTACCACCATCTACGGGGAAAGTCACCTGGAAATTAAAACAGGTGCCATTGCAGAGCAAAAGTTTACCGCCTACGGAGAAAGTAAAGTAGACGTACTTGGTGTAAAAGGTGCTACAGCTAAAGCAACACTTTATGGCGAATCTGAGTTAAACTTAAATGTATCAGATGAAATTAAAGTCACCTCTTTTGGAGATGCTAAAATTAACTACAAGGGAAGTCCGAATATCAGAAAAGGTATCAATGTAGGGAATCCTAAGATTTACCAGATTAAGTAAGTCTTTCAAATAATGAATTCTTTTAAAGGGAGATTCAATGTAGGATGAACCTCCCTTTAAAACATTCATTTAGTCTCTATCAAGCACAAAACGCCACACCACCGCACTTAGTGCCGCCCCAATAATAGGCGCAATGATAAAGAGCCATAATTGGGTAATGGATGCACCGCCAACCCATAAAGCAGGGCCTATACTTCTGGCCGGATTTACAAAAACCCCTGTTACGGGAATACCAACAATATGGATTAATACCAGGCTCAAGCCTATAGCTAATCCTGCAAAACCACCATGAATATTTTTTGTAGAAGTGGAGCCAAATATCACCAGTAAGAAAATAAAAGTAAGTATGGTTTCAGCAAGAAACCCAGACAATAAACTGTAGTGCTGGGGCGAAAAGTTACCGTAACCATTCTGGCCAAGACCATCTGATGTTAAATCAAATCCATCTTTTCCACTCGCAATTGCCAGTAAGATCCCCGCTCCTGCTATTGCACCAAGTACCTGGGCAAAGATATAATATGCTGCTTCTGATGCCTTCATTCTACCCGCTACTACCATCCCGATAGATATGGCTGGGTTAATATGGCGCCCGGAAATATGCCCTATGGCATAGGCCATTGAGTACCATTTGCACCCGCAATAACTGCACTGCCACAACCCATTAAAACAAGAACCAGTGTTCCTAGAAATTCGGCCGAGAGTTTCGAAAATTTAGTTGTTTCCATAATTTTATTTGGTTAGAATTTAATTAATTGTTTAAACAAAAATAGAATAATAATTGACTATCATCTTATATACTAAATCTTTAAATGTAAATAAGATATTACCTTCTTATTTTATTAACTAAGGATTACATCTCATTTCCGGGACTAAAAAGTTAGTCAGCAAGCCCCTGAGGTCATCTTAAGTTAAATTGTCATCACTCTTAATAGTTGTAGATTTATTATATTTGCCAATTCATTTCTCGTGGAAATCACAATCGAAGCTGTTCAATTACGAATGGATTTGATTCAAATTATTATGAAACAACAAAGCCAAATACTAACCAGAAAAATCCTTTTATCTTTTCTTACCCTCGTTATCCTGTTATCAATAGCAGCATTTTTTGTAAGAGACTCTATCACTAAAAAACTGGAGCAAACCTCTCAGTTAGCAAAAACTCATGATGCACACAAATCCAGGGCTGCAGCTGCCTTATTGATGTTACATGATGCAGACAATAGTTTTGAAGGATCATTAATCAATAATAATATAGAGGATAAGAACACCTATCAGGTTAAATTAGCCAGGGCTTTTGAAATCATTGACACCCTGGTAAAAGAAAAAATTGACACCGTAAACCTATCGAAGGTTCAAGTCAACAGCATCAATTTACTTTCCAACAAAAAAATAAAACTGTCTGATCATCTCTATGTGCTTAAGCACAGTTTTGATTCCCTGCTTACGGTTTATGCAAGTTTTGATGCACATGCAGCTGCAAATGTCAATTTCAAAACTCCTGTTGTACAGGTACGTAAAAGCGAAACCAAAACCAAATCTGATACGGTAAAGAAAGAATCCATAAAAGTTGGGCTGATGAAGAGACTAAGAGAGGCCATTACAAATAAAAATAATAAAGCTGATAAAGTTGGTGACATCACAAAAAACAATTACAACCAGCAGACAGACATCATTACACAGCAAACGGCAATGAAAAATGGGCTTGATAATAACAACAAGCTTAAAAAATTACAGCAACAAAATGTCAAACTCTTAAATACCCAAAGGCAATTGATCATCCTGAACAGTCATATCATCAGTGAACTGGGCGGAATCGTTACTACGATAAAAGATATCAATTATAAAATCAATGACGATTTTAAGGATATGATCTTAAAATCATATCAGGAAAGTACATCATTGTTAAATAACCTTTACCTTATTGCGTTATTTCTGGTATTGATCTTTGCGGGATTACTCATCCTGTTTATCACTCAGCTCAATCAATCAGAGTCTCATTTACACCAGGAAATTGAACGGTCTACGGCTATTGCCCAGCAAAAAATGGAGCTGCTGCATCACATGAGCCATGAGATACGTAACCCGCTGACTGCCATACGGGGCTTTTTATATATCTTCAGTAAGTCGAATATGTCAAGCAAGCAGGTTGAAATGTTAGAGTCAATCACACTTTCATCTGATATGATGTTGCGCACACTTACAGATACTTTAGACGCTGCAAAAATGGAAAGCAGCGAGCTAAGGATAAATCCTGAACCTTTTAACGCTGATTTCGTACTTAAAAAAATTATAGAAAGCATGACTTTCAGTGCGGTTAAAAAGAAGCTTTCTCTGGCGTATCATTTCACCGGCAACACGGATATTTTAATACTGGGGGATAGTTTCAGGCTTAAACAAATTCTTATCAATCTGCTCAGCAACGCTATCAAATATACCGACCATGGTTCAATTACTGTAAATGCACAATTATCAGCTATAGATAACCGGTTACAGATAGATATTGTAGATACAGGTATGGGTATTTCTGCAGACCAGCAACAAAACCTGTTTACAAAATATTATCAAACCAATTCTTCCATAGGAAAAATGGGTACCGGCCTTGGATTATTTATATGCAAGCAATTGGTAGAAATGCAAGGTGGAGAGATTTCAGTAAAAAGTAATCCCGGTGCAGGCACTACTTTCTCATTTTTTATTCCCTATGAAAAAACTGAAAGCGCTCCTTTAGCGGAAGTTAACTTAGATGATCCATTATCCGTTATCAATGGAAAACACATTCTCGCAGTTGACGACAATGAGCTCAATCTCTTGTTCCTGCAGAAAATTATGCAAAAGTGGAATGTAACTTTTTATCAGGCGGTCAACGGTCAGGATGCCCTGCATATCATCGCTAAAAACATTATTGATGTGGTTTTAACCGATCTGCAGATGCCTGTAATGGACGGAGAAACACTTTTGGCCCATATCAAAGCATCAGAGAAACCTAAAAACCAAATACCAGTCATTGTTATTAGTGGCGTCTCTGAGCGTCATCATTCAGATAAATTTATTCAAATGGGCTTTTCAGGTTTTGTGACCAAGCCATTTGCCGAAGCTGATCTGGCAGAACAAATTGTTAAGGTGCTATCTAAGTAGTTATAATTACTGTTTTACATAAGTAGAAGCTGTACCGTCGGCTGCGATCACACCTTGGAAAAGGATTAATTTGTTTCCTGATAGATACAGGTACTGCTTTTCATCATTGGCGAACACGATACTGTAATTAACCGCAGTGTTATTCACTGTTGTCTTTTCTGGCTGAAATGTAAATGTTCCGGTCTGTACCAGTTTACCATTCTCATATCTTTCGAAGTTGTGATCGCTAAATTTGAGGATATTACCATTCCCTGCTTTAAAGTTAGGATCAACATTTGGGACTTGTATACCTTCAAGGTATCTCAGCTCCCAGCTTCCATTTAAGTTCGTTTCTGCAGATTTCTTTTTACAGCTCATCACAGTGATGAACATAAACAGGATTAGTGAGAGTGTCAATGATCTTTTCATACAAATTAGTTGGTTTATTAGGGAAACGGATATAATTGATTAAACGCTACATGGTCGATCTTTCTTTGCTTTCACCACACGCGTATTTCTTCTTAAATGTTGTCATTTTAACCATATGAACCAATACCTGGCTATTAAAAGATGCTTTTAATGATATCATCATTATTGGTTAGCCCTGCTTTGCATGTTAGCTAATCCAACTCTAGTCCAACCCTAGTCCATGTTTTTTTTGTAATAAACATGGACTAGGGTTGGTAAGATGATCAAATAAATTTGGATTCACTAAGATTTAATGTTAACTTAAACTATAACCAAAAAATATGTAAGACTTAATTATTCATCAAATGGCTATTAAAAGAGGAAAATTTGTAGTTGGCAGCATCGGAACTGCAGTTTATAAAGTTGTAAAAGGAAGACAGATTTTACAATCTGCACCGGGAAAAGGTGGCGTTAGACAAACTGAAGCCACAAAAGAATCAGCTGGACTTTTTGGTAAATCCAGTGGCCTTGCAAAGAGTATCAGGTCGACCATGAGTCCTGTAATCAATAGCTATTACGATGGAACGATGATCTTTAGATTGACCACAGCAGTAAGTGCCATTGTAAGGCATAATTATAACCCTAAAACATTAGCCTATACTTTTACAAGTGAAAGTTTTGACAGCCTGAATGGATTCGAATTTAATGTCAATTCACCATTAAAAAAATATTTGTGGTCAATACCCCAGAGCCAATTTTTTGATAACGTTCTTACCGTCACTTTACCTGAAATACAAATAAATGAAGGATTGGAATTTCCTAAAAATGCCACTAATTGTGTACTTAAAATCTCAATAGGTATACTCAATCTGGAAGAAGGATTATATTATACAACACAAAACTTCCGGAAAGTAGAGATCAATGATAATCAGGGCATACAGGAGCAACAGCAATTCAGCTTTCAAGTTCCTCCAGGCTGTCTTTGCATTGCCTGTGTTGCCCTGGACTATTATAAAATGGTCGGGAATCTCGCAATTGCAAGTAATCATAAAGCATTTAATCCTTCAGCTATCTTTGCGACCTACCTTAATATCGGAACTTTTAATCCTGAAAAGCCAATACAATGGACGTTTAACCATAAGGCTGTTATAAAATAGGCGTTTATTTATCGGATGGAGCTGAAAAGGGTTAACTATTAAATTATTTTGGTTCATAGATTTTAACCGTCCAAAGTTGGAAAAAAGGATATAGTTCCCTCTCCCATTCTTGCGATAGAAATGCACGCTGCCCTTCTTTTTCTTCTGCGGTTAATTTTTCCGACAGTTTCAAACCAGAGAATAAGTTTTGGTAACGTCCATCAATGGCTGCTACTTTTTGCAAATCTGTGTAGGTAACCAGAATACTAAATTCTGTGTGTGGCAAATGTGGTTTAGTTTTATTATTCATATTGATTTATAGACATAAAAGAGGCTGTATCATCAATCATGGTCAGCCTCTTTATTTATTTATAGGTGCTGTCGCTAGTTATTTTTTGTAATTTTTTTTCGTTGCTATTGACACAATTATTTGATTTTCATATATTTAATGTATTAAAAGACACTAGATATGGCAATCAGACAACCCGTATTTAAGCCCTATAATCAACAGCAGATTCTTGCTATCCCCCCCACTTTGGAGGAGTTAATTCCTGATTCCCATCCTGTTAGAGTAGTAAACGAGGTGATCAATAAGCTCAACATAGAACCTCTGTTGAAAGCCTACTACATTAAAGGCAGTTCCAGCTATCATCCCCAACTTTTGCTTAAAGTTGTGGTTTATGGTTATGTTACCAATATCTATTCGAGCCGTAAACTGGCGGCAGCGTGCCGTGAAAGCATCTACTTCATGTGGCTGAGCTCCATGAGCTACCCGGACCACAATACCATCAACCGTTTCCGGGGCGTACGCCTGAAACATGCTCTTCGCAGTGTATTTGAGGATGTGGTAAAACTACTTGCCGCAGAAGGTTTATTAAGCATTGAGGAAATCAATACCGACGGGACCAAGATCGAAGCCAGTGCCAATAAATATACTTTTGTCTGGAAAAAATCCATTCAGACCAATAAGGAAAAGATGAAAAAGCAACTGACCGATATTTGGGAATATGCGCAGCAGGTAGCCAGTGATGAAGACAGGATGCCTGAGCCGCCTGATTTTAAACAGATTGATAGCCAGAAGGTAAAACAAGCTGTAGATCAGCTCAATGAAAAACTTGCCGGGCGCAAAGATATAGATAAGAAAGTGAAGGATAAGCTGAAGTATGTAACCAAGAACTATCCTGAAAACATAGCTAAATATGAAGCCCAGGAGGCTATTCTGGGCGGGAGAAACAGTTATAGCAAGACAGATACAGATGCTACCTTCATGCGCATGAAAGAAGATCACATGAAAAACGGGCAGCTGAAGCCCGGCTATAATGTACAAATCTCTACCTCTAACCAGTTTATAGTCAATTACACGATACATCCTAATCCAACTGATACCACTACCCTGGAGGCCCACCTGGAACAACATGTGAGCAGTTTTGGAAAGGCACCAAAGAAGCTTACCGCAGATGCAGGCTATGGTTCTGAGGAAAACTACCAGCTACTGGAAGAGCAGCAAGTTGAGGCTTTTGTAAAATATGGCATGTTCGATAAACAGCAGAACGGGAAATATAACAGAAAGTCACCCTTTGCGGCCGACAAGCTTTTTTATAACCAGCAGCAGGATTGTTATATCTGTCCCATGGGACAGCAAATGCATTCAATTGGATCTTATACAAAAAAGACGACAACAGGCTTTAAGCAAATCCTTAAAAGATATCAGGCAAAGAATTGTGAAAACTGTCCGATGAGAGCGGCATGCCATAAATCAAAAGAAAACCGCATGATTGAGGTCAACGAAAACCTAAACCGGCTCAAACAGAAGGCATTCGAAAAGCTCAACAGCCAAGAAGGAATACAGCGGCGAAAGAAACGATGCTTTGATGTAGAACCTGTTTTTGGAAATATCAAACAGAACCACGGGTTCCGCCGCTTTATGCTCCGCGGAAAGGAAAAAGTGGCTATCGAATGGGGATTAATCGCAATTGCACAAAATATAAGGAAAAAAGCAGCCTAGAAGAGCTGTTTGTTTGACCTTTTTCAAAATCAAATGACCAAAAGCCAAATGAACACGCTGGTGTCCAAAGATGGTACAGAAATTATTAAAATAAAAAAAAAGGCTGCATCATCTAATTTGATACAGCCTCTTAACCTTTAACAATCTTCGTATAGATAACAGCTACTATCTTTTCGTATTCTCATTAGTGGCCCGCCTGGCTGGTTCTCATCGCTAAGTTTTCTGATGGCCAGTTCAATATAAAAAGGGTCTAAAGGATCTGATAAAAACTTGTTTACAGACTGAACAATTTCAAAAGGAGGCTTGGCTTCAAAAAAAGTAACCCGAGCGAACCAGCAGTTTTACAGCATCAATTGCTATTTCGTAATTTTCTTCGCAATTTTCCTTTTCATCAAAATCTTTTGAAAGATCTTCCTCGATCAGGAAAGCTAATTTTTCTACCTGATCATCATCCATTATAAAATAGCTGTGGTAAAGTTAATTTTTATACTGGTTCTTCACCACACTTACCTTTAAGAAGGTATCATCGTTTACGCTGGCATAAAAGCTTTTTGGATTGCTTTCTTCTAAAGCTAGTTCGATAAACTCCAGTTCATCACTGGAATATAGCGGGAGTACAAAGGATTCTACCTGCTCAACATAATTGTGGTCTGAGCCGATCAGGAAGGATAAACGTTCTGCAGTATAACCTTTAGCTATCCTTTTGACCATGATGCGGTAAATAGTTTCTAAATGGGCGCTGGTAATTTCTGTGGGTTGATTCATTTTATTTAGATTTAATAGTTACAGGTTAAAATTTGGGCATAACTGTGCCCTTGGGATAAATCCCTGGTTTTAATGTTTTATAAGAAGAATTGAGAAATTGATTTAGCTTAATTTTTATCTGAGAGATTAGCTGGGGGGCTTTGATAAATGAGCAGGAAAGATACTGTAGCCAAATGCTAAGGTAAATGCTAACTGATGGCCAAACTGTCTGCCAGGATCAGGTTGGCTGCAAGCAACATTCCAGTAATCAATTTTGATGTTGTTAAGCTTTAAGATATATCGTGCGGCCAAATGTTTATCACTTCCATGATCTTTAAGATCAGGCAAGTAGTAAGACAGGAATGGGCTATTAATTAAGTTTTTCATCTGCTTTAATTTTAAAAGCATTTAGATCAATGAAAAACTTTAAGGGGAGCATAATGAAAAATGGGCGCTCCCCGTATGCAATAACACCCCCTCGGAGGGGCGAAGACGAATCTTCTAACCACGCAATACGGAAAACGCCCATCTTTCTTATACGCAAAGGTATAGAAATTGGGCATTTTATCATCCGTAACTTTGCGTGGTTTAGATTTCCGAGGTCTGTTACTGCAAAGTTCTTTTGATATAAATACCAAATCAATTATATCGTGTAATTGAATTGCTGCAACTCAATCACCACTTAACAAATATAGGAATATGATTCTAATAATTTCACAATAAAAAAACAAATTATAATATTAATTACATTTGAATTGAAAAGCAAAAATAAAATATGAGTTCAAGATTTTTGATTGGTGAATTTTTTAGATAGATTACTTAGAATGAGCGTTAAGCTTTTTTTGTATTTGTGCAAGCTGTTTTTGAAGCTTTTCGTTTACCTTATTTTGAGCAAGTTGTTTTTTATTGATTTTATTAATTTGCTGATCCTTTTCAATTAAGTATAATGTCAGTTCTTCTACCTTTTTCATTAATAGCTTATTCATATCTCCTAAACTTAATCCGTTATTGATCACTTCCTTTTCGGATGGGATTTCTGGCAGATGATAATTCTGGTCAATAAATAGTTTTACCTGGTTTAGAGGAAGAAGTCGATAAGCTGGCTTCAAAACATAATCAGACCATCCATTTAAATCCACTTTTACTTCCCTAGCGTGTATAGTCCCGTTTACGTCAAGTGCATCAGTCGGGTTGTTAATCCCTATCCCCACATTACCTCCATAGGGACTGATGACTAAATTTTTCCATTTAACACCACTTTCTGAAGCAGAGATGACCGCTACATCAGCAAGATTATCGTATCCAAGTAATAAATGCTTAGTTGCATCTGCACTATTGCTAATTACTATTTGTGCAGGAACATTAGGCCATTCAAGAACCTGACTACCGTTAACATCTAAATTTCCAACAGGATTAACTGTTCCAAACCCAGCATTCCCAGTGTGCTGAATCATGAATAAGGGATTGCCGTTGGTGTTACTAAAATATATTCCTGAAGTGCCTGATGCCAAGTAAGCTGGGGCTGTATCGCCAAATTTTATATTATTTGTATAATTCGAACTAGGCGAAACTATTTCAAGTTTCGCCGTAGGGGTAGTAGTTCCAATTCCGGCATTTCCATCTGGAAGAAGCCGATTAGTTTGGCCAAAAGAATAATTGTTCAGCAGAACTACGGCAATAATGAGTACTAATTTTTTCATAATTAAGGTTTAACGATAATGCCAGAATGATAGAAATTTCACCTCCGGCTATTGTTGCGGATTTCACTTGTTAACGGTTCTATTTTCCAGAACTTTTTTAAGTCTATCAATCTGCTTCTGTTGTTCTATCAAATACAGGGTTAGTTCCTCAATTTTTTTGGTTTGCAATTTCACCATATCGCCAAGGTTAACCCCATTCTGAATTACTTCTTTCTCTGCAGGCATATCCGGTAAATGATGATTTTGATCAATATATGACTCAACCTCATTGATAGGACGAAGCTGGAAAGTTGGATTAAACACATAATCAGCCCAACCGGTTAAGTCAATTTTTACTTCTTTACTATGAATAGTACCATTTACCGAAAGCTTCGCATCTGGAGTTGTAGTTCCAATACCAACTCTTGGTGCATCTAAAATCATGGGTTGATTTCCACCTCCGGTAGTTAATACTATTGGATAGTCATTATTAATAAAGCTAGCGTTAATAGGCGCATAATTAATTGATAGGGATCGAATATCAACTCCGCCTGTCATGTGTGGATAAAAATTAGCAACACCATATACCGTTAAGGGAAATTCAGCTGCGTCCGTACCAATTCCAACATTTCCCTTAAAATAACTAGTTGCCCCAACAGTTGCGCCTAACGCCACATTGGGGATAGTAGTATTCCAAACAGAAAAAGAGAATATATCGCCCGCATTCGAAAGGCGTGACGCACTACCACCAGACCACATCATGATACTCGAATTATGCCTTACGCCTAAATCACTTCCTATGACTATATCAGCTGCATAAGGATCAGTTGTGCTAATCGGATTTTCACCAGTAGTTATAATTTTTGATTGTCCAGAGGCATAAAAGCTTCCAAAGATAAGTCCTGAAAACAAGGTGATTTTTGAAATAAAGTTGGTGATCATCATAATGGAGTATAAATTTTTATTTGAGAATGTTTTATTTAATAATTAAGAGTAAGATCGTCATTACGTTTTAGCAAAATATCTTTGATGGGATCCATCTAAGCTATTTATATCCAAGCAGGTAATTTAGTATTGCATAAACATACAAAACAAATAAATAAGGAAAATAAATAAAGACATATATATATTATCCCTCGGGGAGAATATTTTTTACCAGGCATAATGACCAGATAATTAACAACTAAATTAATAATGATAAAAACGCTGTATAACGCTCAAATTTCACCATTATGATTTCCTGTATCAGCCCAACCTCATAAGAAACAAATGAGAAAACAAATAAATGCCAATAGTAGAGACAGTAACGCATTTAAAACGGCGATTTTAAACATAAAAGTAAATTTATCGGTCGGCAAGATCTCCTGCAAGATTAGTGTAGAATTTGGAATAGCTGCGTTATCAATGGGGCTTTATAAAGTTTCCTCAGAATATACTTTATTTATCTGTTATATCTACTTTTTGCTATTGTTTGAGAATTTCAATTTCGGCTTGAATACTAGTTAGCTGCTTATCCTTTTCAATCAGATATAGAGTCAACTCTTCAATTTTTTTAAGAAGTTTAGCATTCATCTCACCTAAGTCAATACCTGTTTTAATACTTGTTCTTCAGATGGCATATCAGGTGAGCGATGATTTTGATCTATATATGCTTTAACTTCATCAATGGGACGGAGCCGGTAAGTGGGCATGAATACATTAGTAGTAATTTTTTTTGCATATGATTAAGGAGTTTACTGGCTAATTTTCAGTGCTTGATACCTACTTTATTTACTCTAATAATTCCTATTATTGCATATGATAAACAAAAAGATTAACCTTATTTATATATTTAAAATATTCAGGATACTTGTGTTACTTTGCCTTCCGCTGGTACCCGCTTTCGATCTTCCAGCAAAGTTCCTTGCTTACATTTTAGGAGTCAATATAGTTATTGAAA
Organism: Pedobacter sp. L105; assembly: GCF_009765875.1. Taxonomy (GTDB): domain Bacteria; phylum Bacteroidota; class Bacteroidia; order Sphingobacteriales; family Sphingobacteriaceae; genus Pedobacter. The sequence continues at coordinate 691,830 of NZ_LMUP01000014.1, read as the reverse complement.
TAACAATTGCTTATTTTATTAAAAAAGAAAAGCTAACAGAGACTAATTCCGATAATAAAAATGAAAACTTTAAACATCAGAAATAGATTTTAATGCGAATTGAACTTAGATTTAAGGAGTCAAATCTAAGTTCAATTCGCATTAAAAATTGAAATTATTCAACGCAAGATTCAAATCTTAAATACAAAATAATCTACTAATCTATTGAATATCAAATTATTATTAATTTAACATCTATCAAGTATTTAGGTATCAATAGAGAGTATTTAAAATTATTATTTAATAAATAATAATTGAATTATTAAATTTTCTTAATTCTTCTTCAATATTTTCGTCAAAAAAATCACTTATCAAAAAGAATCTGTCATTTCCTAAGCTTACACCTTTTAGCAGAAAAACCTTATAATCACTAAAAAACGACTCATCTTTAGTTTCTACCATATCTATTTTATTAAATGACAAAGAAATCTCACTATGATTAAACCATTTATAAGTTTCTATTGAGACAATATTTTCAGAAATATCCACTTCCTTTATAAGATAATTCATATATTTTCTCCTGGAAAACACAGGAACGTAAATTAATCCGGTTGCAAGAAGTCCTACAGGAAATATTGAAATAAAAATTAAATTATTAGAAAGACCAAAAGTACCAGCGGTACAAAGCAGATAAAAAACAATAATTATAGGGGCAAATACATACACCCCAAAATTTGAGTCCCGCTTCCATTTTTTATAAAAAAGATCTCCTTTATTATTAACAATCAAATTAATTTTGTTTTTTTCTATCATATACATTTCCATTTACTAATACATCATTATAAGTGCTCATTTGGGCAACTCCAACTAAAGCTTTAGTGGCAGTAGGTACTTTATTATCAATCATTGTGGCAACTGTTCCACCAATTCCTCCATTTAAAATTACACTAATAGCATCATTAAGTAATCCACCAATTTGTTGTCCTTTACCATTTTTATTACCTCTGAGGTTATCTATTCCACTTCCTATTAATCCACCAATATTTCCTGGCATACTGCGGGCATGTACATTACCATGAAATGCGGCAAGTAATTTGGCCCCAGCTAATCCTGTTCTAGTCACGCCATCGGCTCCTAAGGCAAATGCCACAGGAGTAGCTAAACCTCCAGAGAACCATTCACCACCAAGTGAAGTTAATATTTCTGCAGATCCACCTGCCATTGACATACTAGCTTCACCAACACCCCTCCAGTCAATCTTTGAATTCTCTTCAGGGCTTGCTGTAGAAGATGTTTCATCATCAACAGTTCCCTTTCCTTGCACAACAACGGCCGCCTCCATTGCACTTAAATGAACAGTACCATCATCAGAAGTAAAACTATCAACCATAGGTCTAACAGTGGTTGTATTATCTGTAACTTTTATAGTATCTAGTCCCAAAGGATCAATGTATGACATTGGATTATTTAAAACATAATTGTATGGTGCCAAGCCAGGATGTTTTTCAGCCAACGGATCTACCACATTCCACCTTGCAATAATAGGATCATAGAACCTTGCCCCGTAATCATACTGTCCTAACTCATCCTGCAACTCCTTTCCATTGTACAAATACTTATTAGTTAAAGATACGGGACTTCCTGATTTCCGCAAACCAAATGGATAATAATCGTCATTCTGTAACCGCTCTACCAAACCGTTAATCGGGCTCTTATGAAAAGTATATCTTACGTTCCCTAGGTGATCCGTTAAATTGTATTCGTAACTATAATTCGCTCCGTTCTTCCTGGCTAGCCCTGCTTCTGTCTGGATGGTCTCTATCACACCATTCGTATATTGAATCCCGCTAACATAATCAGTGATATTTGTTCCAACGGTTTTTCTCAGTTTATCGCCTTCGGAATCATATAGATAAGATAAGTTCAATCCGGCTACTGCAGCAGGTAAGTTTAACGTATTATAAACTATTGACTGACCCAGTCTCCCATCCAAAATAGTATTTCCATTTCCATCATATTGATAAGTCCCGGTATTGGTGGTGCTCGTTAGCTGGTTACCCATATAGATATAGCTATTTAATACGCCGTCACGGTTTAAGGTTTGAATATTCCCCATCCTGTCGTAGGTTACGATCTCACTCATTCCTGAACTCGTTCCGCTTAGCAGCATGTTGATCTCATTGTAACTGTAATTAAAGCTATTGGCCAATACACTTCCCGCCCCCCACATTTGTCCGGAAATATTTCCATTATATTGCGGCGTAGTTCCGTCCTGATAATTCAGTTGAAAACTAAATTCTGAAGAAGTACTGTTTTTTAGCCAACCACGTTCATTGTAAGCGTAATTGGTATTTTGTAAACCTCCATTGAGCGCTTTTCCTTTTAGCTGACCAATCTCATTATAGCTATTTTCAATGAGCAGTACTTCAGCGTCACTATTGATCTGTTCATAGCTCCTCAGCTTTCTGTTTACGTGGTCATAATCATATCGATTGGCAATAGTTGTATTCCCACTATTCGAATTATGATGCAAACGCGTAGTTGCCGACAATATACCTTCAAAAGTGTAGCTGTTACTAACTTCATCATAATTACCGGCATCAATAGCTCCAGACTGATAATGTTGTTTGTATATTTTTAATAACTCGCCTTTATCATCATAATAATTAACATTGAGCAGCATATTACTTGTACCGAGTATATTTGCCTGGCTTCCTGTAAGCAGACCTCTTGTTAAAAGACTACCTGCAGGATAACTATAAGTTGCGGCTCCGGGAAAGTTATAATCATCATAGTATTGAATTCCCAAATATAAGCTGACCGACGATTGAGGGAAAGCTACGTTGGTATAACCATTACCAGTTGCCTGACGGCTTTCCCAAAGCACAGATTGTGCATTTACAGTAGCTTCCATTGCAGTACGTGCAACAGCACTGGAATATAAACCATTCAAGACTACGCGGCCTAAAGCATCATATTTACTAAACATCCACTGTGCATTATTACGCTGTACAGAATCCTGGGTTAACACGGGCTGATCCAACTTATTATACACTGTATATTCCCAGCCTTTTCCCGGGATTTTCTTTTCAATCAGCCGGTGCTTTCCATCATAGCGATACTGGTAACAAAACTGATCAAGATAAGTCTGATTTACAGCCGTACCATCAGGTGACGCCCCTGGAGGAAGAACAAAGCTAAGATTACCCAGGTCGTCATAAACGTAATACGTTGACAATCCATTCACTCCGTTATTTTGGCCAAAAAACGTACGTTTCAGCACTATATGCCCTTCTTTATCTGAGTATTCTTCTGTAGTTCCGAACTTACTTCCTGCTGTACCATTCCAGTTCTCATCTTTAGTGATCTTCAAATAAAGCTGACCGTCAGCATATGATCCTAGATAACTAAGTCTATTCTTATATTCGGCTCCTGTAACGGGAACCGCCGACCACATTTTCACGCCAAAACCAACTGCATAATCAATGGAAGCATCATTTGTTTCCATATCAGACAAAATTGTTCTGCCTCCGATAGTGGAACGGAGGCTTGCTGGCTGCCATACTGTTCCCGGAGCCCCCTGTTCTACAATTTGGTTTAGCTGGGAGGCTTCAAATATAGTCTGGCTATAGGGGGCTGTTGTCCGGGCTACCGATAAATCCCAGCCCGAAGTGCTATAAAACTTTGCCTGCGTACTAATTGCTGCAGACTTATACGCACCATTTCCAATTTGCTCCGCATAAGGCAAATACTTAACTGCTTCACGTCCCAGGGGATCATATACAAATGGCTGCACAATATCATGACCTAAAGGGCTTCCTTTCGTTTGAACAGTTTGCAGCTGACGGCCCAATCCATCAAAATATTGGATTGTTTCACTCTGCTGGCTAACCAAAGGGTTGACAATTTCTGATGGACTGGCAACTTTATAAATTTTAACCCTAATATAATTTTGATCCTGGCTTGGTAAAGATGCCAGCGGTACTGTTAATGAACTTGTAATAAACGCATGAAAGGGACCACTCGTGCTAAAACCGGGTAGAAGTAAAATACTTATGTTAGAACTATATTCTCCAGTTGTTGGTGTCGAAAGGGTGTCCGCCTGAGCTTTGGCTATATTTGAATGGAATAATTGAAGACACAGAAAACAGCATACTAATCTTACCGTTAATGAATTGATGATATTCATAAAATGAATTTATTTGCTAGAATGATTTTAATTGATTTATTGCACAGCCGTGCCAGTTGACTGGCCTGCATTGTGATACTCGTAGCTCTTTACGATACTCCCGTTTTTATCTTTCACGGTTTTTAAACGTTTAGAATTATCATATTCATAGTAAGATGTCTGACTCTTTGTATCTGTCATACTGGTTATACCTACACCAGGTAAATAAGTGTAAGTCGTCATCTGACTATCAGAAGGATATACCCTCACATCATCAATCCCATCACCTAAACTTAAAGTTACAGGGCCGGTATAACTTAATTCACCAGAAAAATTCCAGCTTCCATTCTGGAGATACCAGTAACTATACTGGTAAGATTTAGCTGTATTCGGCACCGAAAAGCTCAGGTTATAATCTCCGTTAATGTATTGAGTACCTGTATGAGCAGCACCAGTGATTACACTTCCACCTCCATCTTCAAAACTTGAATAAAAGAAATCACCGGTGGCACCGTTCAGGCATTTGGCTATAGGATAATTATTACTGTAACCCCACAAATAGTTTACCTGCTTAAAATCAGTACGCCCCAGCTTATCCTGAGAAACCAAATTTCCTGTTGTTGTGTCATAAGTGTAACTCATTTCATTTTTATATCTTGAATCACTGAGTAAGGATGCATAAGAACCATCAGCATTCTTCAACTCTCCATCCGGCGAGACTGAAGAGCCAGTTACCTCCAACAGATATTGATTTTTGGGTTTGAAAAGAGTATTGTCATATTCAGTGATGGTACCTGATGTCAAAGACGAATCTGTTGCAGATCTTTTGATCCACTTTTGCTGCTCAATTACAGGAGAGAGTACATGCTGATCAATCAGGGGTTGCATTACTCCTGAACCATAACTTTCAGGATATTTATACTTGATGATTTGGCTATAACCTTTAGATGTTTCCTGATTCACAGATAAAAGGTTATGCGTCTTTGCAAAGTCATTGTTGTAGTAAGTATGAAGGGAAAGGGAATCAAGATTGGTGTAAGTTGTTTCTATTTTTGAAATATCATATTGCCAGCCCGAAGGATATATAGAGTACCATTGCCATCCATACGTTTTTTGTCTTGTTGGGCCTGCAGCGCCAGGATCAATATTTACCTGTCCAACCTGATAAGGTTTTACCCCCATCAATAAAGTATCCACTTGGAGTCCATAATTGTATTGTTCCCTGCTAACAGGAGAATACCCGGTGCTGCTTTTCTTATAATTTACTTTTTCACTTAGTTTGACACCAGTCCTCATGTAATCGTATGAGTTCAAATATGAAGTAAACTTACTGCTACTTTGAAGTGTGTCTGTTGGCGAAGTTTGTTTTTCATACACCTGCTTGTAATACATTTCCTGATCAAGGAGGTCAGATAAAGTGCTGTGTATGGAAGAATTATATACCTGATAGGTATTTAAATCCTGCGTACCGTTATGTATTGTGGTAATGGTGTAATAATAATTGCCCCCGTAGTCTACACCTTTTATCAAATTCCCTGTTGAAAACCCTGAATCATCTGTATATCGATATTCTTTGGTCAGGACCGGTGTAGTTTGGGTAGGATTATTGGCATAACTCGCAATAGATTTAATTCTTAATCCAGGGCCTTTTGCACCTTCAACAGGAACAGTTGACTGCTCATAATAGTTAACCAGGCCAAGTACATTTAATTCCTTTGAATCACAAATTACATTTACCATGTATGCCCCGGGCAGCAGGTTTACAGTTTGAACAGTACCAGGGTTGCCTGCATTGGTACTTACACTGAAATTATGGGCTACACCTGGCGTGCCATCTACAGGAACGATCTCAATTTCAGGCGCCACATCTTTAGTAAATGCATTAGGGCCATTTGGAGCATTAGGATCAGTACTTGTTGCTTCTTTTGGCGTACGGGCATAAGAAACCGTAACATCCTGTTGATAAGGAATGTTAAGCGTATAGTAGTTCGTTAACTGTGTATTATCGGATGCATTTGGTCTGATTAAACTTCCTCCGGACGTAGCTAAAGTTCTGACATAATTCTTACCGTTAAAATAAACATTTGGCTCGTAGGTAAACCTTGTTTCACCTCCGGTAGGATAAGTGATTTTTGTTAACATACCCATAGATGAGTATGCATCATTGGGCTCACGGTTAGCACCACCATTTGGAAGTACAGAATTCGGGATAATAATTGAAGGGCTTCCCGAATTATTCACGTATCCCCAATGGTCAACGGCATCCTGCAGAACCACAAAATTTCCGGTTTCATTGTATTGAAAGGAATGGGTTTTATTAGTGTTATTATAGTCTTCAATAACACTTGTTAATTTAAGCGGGGACGCAAGCCGATTACCCGCGTTAAAATAACCGTAGTTAAATTTGAAATTTTTTAAGGACAGACCGTCGCTGTTGTTAAAAGAGACAGCATCCAGGGCATAATCTGTCCCATCAATATCTGTCCTTGCAATTGACTGCTGAGAAAATGAAACGGACATTTTTGATGTAGAAATGCCGGTTAAATGTATAGCAGTAACAGTGGATGGCAGAGAGGATGTTTTAGGGTATAATATGTTATTGGATCCTATATTATTTAACAAGTAAGTTTGAGAAGAAGCTCCGTGCATGATAATGGCTGTCGGACTGCTATAACTAAAGTTAATTGTTTCCTTTTTATCGGCCGGCTGTATAGTACTCAAATACCAGGAAGAAACATATTGAGGTATAGAATATGAACTGGTTGAACTATTTTTAGGCTGGGTAGTTTCTATATTAGCAAAGGTGTATACAGCCCCATCCTCAGTAGTAATTGTAAATGGCCCTGAAAGCGTACCTGAGATTTTTAGTTTCCGATAAGGAAACTGATATATTTTGTTGTTAAAAAAAAGAAAGCTACCACTGTATTTACCAAAATTATAAACATAAATATCAGGCTCTGTATCATATGTCCCTCTATCCATTGCTCCTTCCATAAAATCCTGAACAGCATCCAGATTAACATTCTCTGATGCGCTGTAATTATTAATATTCTGATCGTATTTATATTGTGTGGGTGTAAGTTGATCAATTTTATCTCTTATGATTCTGGTAATGACACCTCCCCCGTTTAATGACCAGCCAAGTCCAACAGACGAAGCCTTTTCATATGATTTTAAGCCATTGTTATGATAACTTAAACTAATCGGAACGGAGATTTCCTTTCCTTCCACTACTCCAAGATCAATTGAGATATCGGGAACTCCGGTATAAAGGCTAACGGGAATGATTCCATATTTGGCAAAAGCCATGGCATCTGGCGATGGACCAATAAGTTCCGTTCCAACACCTATTATAGGAGGTGGAGCACTCGTTTGTCCACTAACATTTGAAATACCACTAAAAATAAGTACAGATAGAGTAAGTAATTGATATTTAATTTTTTTGTATTTTACTGTTGGTTTTTTGATAATAAGCATTAATTCAGTGGTTATGTGGTGTGTATTGGTCAGCTTTGAACTGCCAATCTGATAAGTAATTTTTTATTTTCTCTAATGGTCTTGTTTTTCAAGCCTTTTGACTTTTTCAAGGATCAGGTCGATAGCTTTTTGCTGAGATATGAGTTGTGATTCCTGAATTTTATTTCGATTAATTTCTTCCTTCAATTGCTTATCCTTTTCTATCAGATATAAGGTAAGCTCTTCCACATTTTTCAGCAATTTCGAATTGATTTCACCTAAGTTTTGTCCCTTAGTTTCTATTTCCTTTGCAGAAGGCATATCAGGCAAATGTTTATTCAGTAAAAGATAGTGTTCTAGATTTTCTAAGGACTGCAACTTATATGAAGGATTAAATACATAATCCGGCCAGCTAGCTGTTGCGTTTGTAACAGTAATTGACTGTGCCAGAATACTTCCTTTAACGGAAAGCATCTGCTGGGGGTTTGTTGTTCCAATACCAACATAGCCGTTATCAGAATTGATATAAAATGAAATACCATGCCAGGAGGCATCGGTTTTACCCAGCCAGCTATAGCAAAATCCCTTTGCATGTAGGTAAGTGCTAAAACATTAGGAGTGCTGCTCAAACCAGCAGTAATAGACCCCGCACGTCCGAAATAACCGATCAAATTGGTATTTTCGAATAAACCAAGAACTTTAGTATTGGTTTGACCATTCACATCCAACAGTGCTTTTGGTGTTGTGGTACCTATACCCACGTTACCTGTTGAGGGAAAGGGATAGGTGTTTTGTGAATAAGAACCGTAGTGAAAAATAAGAACTGACAGTAGTAACAGGGATATTCTTTTCAAATGCATCTGATTATTTGTTTTTAGATTGGATGATTACCAGTTGTGAATTCTAAATTTTGCGGTGTCAGATCCCATCAGTTGCAATCGTGATGCATAAATGAGCGTCCTATCTGTAATTGAGTAGCCATGTTTTGCAACCAGCCATTATCTAAAAATTTAACCGGGTGAGATTTACTCCAGTCACCTCCGACAACAAATGATTTTTTTTGCCGTGCCGACAGATTTATTGATACTAAAACAAATAATAAAGTAAAAATTCTCCTCATAATAATTTAACATTAAAACATTGACTATTAATTATTTAAATAAACACCATCAAGCACAAAATATCTAAAGCATATTATTCCCATAAGAAATCAATATTCAGTTTCACAAAAACAAATGGTTTAGTTGACTTTTAGAATACGGCATTACAAATTAAAAACCGCACTTATGGACAGAATAGTAAATTATTTATATAATTTATTTTACTATTACAGTTATTTAGAGACGTAATTTTTACTTCAAATGTTAATTCGAGTAAATATAAAACAAATAACTATTATAGTAAATATTTTAAGATTATTAATTTACCATAAATAACAAAAATATTATTCTACAAAATTATTTTAATATTTAATCAGAAATTTGATTAGAAAATAGTTTGATTATTTGATAGGAAATAAATCTTCTAAGAGCGATCAAACATTAGGCATTAAATACATTTCTTAAAGTGACGAATATCTAAAATAAAATATAAATTATTCACCAAAGTAGCACGTGGAGTCTTTCGATTATAGTCGAGTAGCGCAATTTTATAGACTTCTAAAACACTATTTTATTTAAATATATCTTCTTTGAAAAGCTATTTTGAAGTTATGAAATTGAAAATATATTACTTGAAAGGAGTTTTAAGCATATCTTAATCGCCTAATTTTCCAGCCAAATTATTCACTAAACAATAACTAAATGCAAAGAGCCCGGTAAAAGACCGGGCTCTTTCAACCTTATTTTTGAAGTTAACTTTGTCCAATCTTTTAGGGTAACATCATTCCTGGCTTTCTTGTTTATAACCACTTAACTGTAGGCACTTGATCACTAATGACATCGAGTATTTTATTTGATGAGAGAATACTATAATGAATCATAGACTCATTTTCAGAAATGCCTCTACTTTCTTCAATAAACCAACTCATAAATTCAGAAGAATTTGTCTTATTAAATGAACCAAGAGTAGTATTCTCATATAAAGTTTTCAGACGAAAAGATTCATCAGTTACTCTATACCCTAAAAAATTAGAATAAAAAATTTCTAGCTTTTTATTAGAAGTTCCTAACTCTTTTAAAATAATTTTAAGACCGTCAAATCCGTCATTTAATTTATATAAATAGAATTCTGTTAAGGGAGATTCTATTAACTCCCATTCGTCATATATATCCATTATTCAGTAATTTTATTTTGGCGGGTATCTAACTTTGTCTTTTACACCGGTATTTGGATTTTTAGACTCATAAGTTGGATCACCACTATACCCCCCTTTAACTCTATTCGAACTACTGTGATCTCTAACGTTAATATCCATACCATCACTACTTTTGCCCATTCGACCACCCGGTATTGTTCTTTCAGTGCCAGGAACAACTGTGTCATCAAAATCTTGGTCCGCTTGCTTCATCCCTCCATCTTTTTTATATTGCTTATGACCATTACCAGTTTCATTCTCAAATATAGCATCGTTTAAAATATCAGCGGGAGTTTTCTTTGTGTAAACAATAGGTTTCTGAGTAACATGATCGCTTGATGGATCACCCAAATTACTTGGCCTTAATAGCAGACCAACAAATATAAACACTGGATTTGGTAAAGGAAATTCGGGAATACCAATTTTAGGTAGAGATAGGGGCTCTGTTAAAGGAATCGCAATATTTGACTTTCGTTTAGCCTTAATATTAACTTGTTTTAATTGCTTTCCAGGATCTTCTTGCTGATTATCTACACCCATCCCATCAGGATCGGTAAATTTTATTGGATTATTCAGGCCGTAATTATAAGGCGATTGATCATCATACATTTCAGCCAATGGATCCACCGTATTCCACCTACCTATCACCGGATCATAAAACCTCGCTCCGTAATCATAAGTTGTTAATTCATCCTGTATTTCCTTTCCATTGTACAAATATCTGTTGGTTAAAGATACAGGAGTTCCTGAAGATTTACGCAAACCATAAGGATAATAATCATCACTCTGCAGGCGATCTGCAAGTCCTGTAATAGGACTCTGGTGAAACGTATAACGCACATTTCCCAAATGGTCAGTCAGGTTATACTCGTAGCTGTAACTGGTACTATTGTTTCTGGCCAATCCTGCTTCCGTCTGGATGAACTCAATCGCTCCATTGGTGTACTGGATCCCATCAACATAATCAGTGACCACTGATCCATTATTACTAGTATATGTCTTTCTTAGCTTGTTACCTGTTGCATCATAAATAAAGACATCAGTAATTCCCGAGCCAGTCACTCCAATGGGCAGATTTAACAGGTTGTAAGTATACGTCAATGCCATCCTGCCATCAAAGGTTGTATTCCCATTTCCGTCATACTGGTAAGTGCTTGTACCGGTACTAGAAATTAATTGGTTCCCTGTATACGTACTGCTTCTCTTTACGCCATCCCGGGTCAGTGCAAGGATATTTCCCTGATAATTGTCATATTGGATCACCTCGCTCATTCCGGTTCCTACCCCACTTACAAGTCTGTTCTGCTGATCATACGCATAGACAAATTTACTTCCTAGACTCGTACCCGCTCCCCAGACCTGCCCAGAGATATTACCATTGTACTGCGGAATACTGTCATCCTGGTAGTGCAATTGAAAGCTAAACTGAGGGGATGTACTGTTGCGTAGCCAGCCACGTTCATTGTAGGTGTAGGCGGTACTCTGTAATCCATTGTGCAAAGTTTTAGCTTTCAGTTGTCCGATCTCGTTGTAACTATTTGCAACCAATAAGACTTCTGGATCTGTATTGATTTTTTCGTATGTGCTTAGCTTACGGTCTACCTGGTCATAGACATAACGGTTGGCAATGGTGGTAGATGAGCCGGCTACATTGTGGTGGATCCGTGTCATGGTAGAATCCATATTTTCAAAATTGTAGCTGTAAGTAATCTCATCATAATTGCCAGCATTGACCGCTCCAGACTGGTAATGCTGTTTGTATACTTTTGACAACCTGCCTTTATTATCATAATAATTTACACTCGTTAGCATATCACTTGTGCCCAATACATTGGTACTAGTCCCGGTTAAAAGGCCGGTAGTACTGATGCTGGTTGATGTATAAGGATAAGCTGTTGCCCCCGGAAAGTTGTAATCATCGTAATACTGGATAGAAAAGTAAGCATGAATATTTTCCCATTGCGGGTACGCCACGCTCGTATAGCCAGTTGGGGTAGCCTGGGGAGTTTCCCAGAAGTTGCTCTCTGCATTTAACGCTGTTTCCAGAACACTGCGGCTTGACGTATTTCCAACAAGTCCGGTGATAATATTCCTGCCCAAAACATCGTATTTCGTGAAAGTCCATTGTCCGTTGATGCGCTGTACTGAATCCTGGTTCAGCACCGGCTGATCTAACTGATTATACACTATATAATCCCAACCTTTACCCGGTATTTTCTTCTCAACCAGCCTGTTGCGGTCGTCATAACGGTACTGGTAGCAATATAGATCCAGATAACTTTGAGAGACGGACAACATCATTCTCTGGTTAAGGGCTGGAGGGATCACAAAACTTAGATTCCCCAAATCATCATATACATAATAGGTGCTTTGCACAGAAACCCCGTTAAAAGGACCATTAAAGGTACGCCTCAATATTAAACGCCCTTCCTTATCTGTATAATCTTCGGAAGTCCCGCTTTTACTGGAATAGTCATTTACCCAATTCTCGTCTTTAATAACTTTCACGGTAAGCTGGCCGGCCGCATAATAACCATTGCTTGCCAACGTTTTTTTATAAGTAGAACCGCTTACCGCTACTGCATTCCACATTACAACTTCTAAACCTGTAACAGTTGGAACGTCATCCATATTGTTGGTGCTATAATCTTCCAGGATAGTTCTTCCTGTAGTGGTGCTTCGTGAAGTTGCCGGCTGCCAGAGCATACCAGGAGATCCTTGTTGCAACACCCGGTTTAAAGGAGAAGCCTCAAATAACGTTTGGCTGTAGGGAGCTGTAGTTTGCACCACTGCAGGGTCCCAAGTGGAACTGCTGTAATATTGCCCCTGTGTGGTCAGGGCAGCAGATCTATATGTACCTGTGCCTCCCTGTTCTGCATAAGGAAGATATTTAACTGCTTCGCGCCCATAACCATCGTATACATGTGACTGTACGATATCATTTAATAAAGGTGAAGCTTTGATTTGCACCGTTTGTAATGGCCGGCCTAAACCATCAAGATAATCTACTGTTTCTTTTACATCGCAGGAGGTATATAATGTGCCAGGCACATAACCTGGTATTTTAGGAATTGTAGTAAGGATATAATTCTGATCTGCACTGGGAGCTGTCGCAAATGTAGCACACGCACCTATGTTTACCACTGCTGTATTGCTATAAGCGATAGCGCCATTGCTGGTTACCTGCAACTGGTAATAGGTAGTTGTCTGGAGATTAGGTACCTTATACTTTAAGCTATCGCCGCCTGTGAGCACATTCACCCACGAGGAGCCATCCGGCGAAGTGCGCCATTTATATGTATACGCGCCATTGCCGCCTGTAGGGAGACTTGCGCTTAAGGTACCCGGACTGCTTCCTGCTAAAATATTGAAACTTGCAGGAGTAATTACCCCGGCAACCAAAGGAGGAGCCGAAACAGTTATCGTAACTACATTGCTGATGGCCGTTAGCCCGTTACTAAAAGCCTCTAGCTGATAGGAAGTGGTTACTGCAGGTTTACCTTGGGCAAAACCTAACGTTAAGCCGGTTTGTCCACTAATATCCGACATTACTGCCCCATTAACGGAACTTTGCCATTGGTAAGTGTAGTTACTATTACCTCCATGTGCCGAACCGGACTTGAGCGTATCTGCTTTACTACCGCTTGCGATAGTCTGGCTGGAAGGAGTCACTGTTCCGGCCGTGAGTGCAGTACCCGTAACAGTCACAGTCACTACATTACTGGTTGCAGTAACACCATTGCTATTATAAACAGCCTGGTAAGAAGTGGTGACCGTTGGAGTATGGATTGGAAAGCTGTAGGTTAAACTATTTGCCCCACTAATATTGGTCATCGTTGCACCACCTGTGGAACTTTGCCACTGGCAATTAATAGTACCATTACCTCCACTGGGAGCAGTGGAGGTCAATGAAGCTGCCGTACTACCAACCGCGATGCTTTGGCTGGCAGGGGTTACCGTCCCAGGCGTCACTGCAGCACTAACGGAAATGGTGACTGCATTACTGGTGACAGTAGCACCGCCGCTCGTGTATATAATATGGTAGTGGGTAGTAACTGTTGTAAGGCCTGGGGGCGGATAGGTTAAGGCGTTTGCCCCACGGATAGGACTCCAGGTAATCCCTTCCGGAGAACTTTCCCATTGATAGGTAATGGTCCCATTTCCACCCGTCGCATCTGTTGCGATAAGCCTGGGAGACTCACTACCAGTGGCAATGGTTTGACTGGGAGTAGTAATCGTACCTGGGGTTAATGATTGTGCTTTTACCTGGAAAGAAAAGAGTAGCACACTCATAAAGACGAGTGTCCTGCTGATCAAAGATTGACAAGCATAGCGATGCCTGTTGAATGATAGGAATAGATTGCGGCTCATAAGAGAAAATATGGAGAGAGTGTTTAAATCAGTTTATTGGCCCTGGTAATGGTAATCGGTATGTTTAATGATATTCAGGTCTTTGTCACGGATGTTGATCAACCGCTGGAAACCATCATATTCATAATAGGTCACTTCATTTTTAGGATCTGTAGAACTCGTCATGCCAACTAATGGATCATAGGTAAAAGTAGATAGCTGCGATCCAGAAAGATATAACCTTACATCATCAATCTGACCTGAATTAATGGAAAGCGTATAATAGTTCGTGTTGACAGCAATCTTACTTACCGTTTGCAGTACCCACACCCCGCCAGATTTCAGCCAGTAAGTCAGGTTATAATTGCCAACGTCCAATCCGGTAAGCGCTTTGTTGTAGCTACCTGTGTGACTATAGTGACCAGTTTTAGCATCCCCGGCACTGCTGTTGCCATCCCCTTCCTCAAAACTGTCATAAAAAATATCATTACTGCTGGCATTCACTGCAGTTGCTACAGGGTACTGACTGTTATACCCCCATTGGTAGGCAGCATATGGGGCCACTGTTTTTTGCTGCTGCAAAATGTTGCCATAAAGATCAAACTGATTAAACCTGACCAGTGTATCTGGCCGTCCCCCTGTAATTTGTTTGGTTGCATTTTGAGGCAGCAACAAGTTGCCGTTACCAAACCAGTCTTTGTAATTTATGGCAGAAGAACTGAGCTGGTTACCATTCTTCAGCTGCTGGGTAGCTACTACCGGTGCCACCATATTCCGGTTGAGCATGGTCTGGTAAACGTTGCCTCCGGCAGCCAGGTTATGCGGATATTGCATGACATCAACCAGATCATCCCCTTTACTATTGATCAGTTCTTTACGGGTAGGTAAAATATGTGTCAGGTCATCATAGTAATAATTATGCAGCATGGCCACTGTATTGCCTGAAGTGTCATAAGTAGTATCCAATTCACTAGTCATGAGCATAGCCCCGGTATATGTCGGAAATTTGGTAATAAAAAATTCTCCCTGATTAGATCTTGTATTGATCGTATCGCCATAAATTTCACAGCCACCTGTCATCTTAATATACAAAGGTTTGATTTTAAGACTGGTCAACGTGTCCGTACGTAAGATTTGGTAAGTGTATTCTTTACTG
This sequence comes from Pedobacter sp. L105, assembly GCF_009765875.1. Lineage (GTDB taxonomy): Bacteria > Bacteroidota > Bacteroidia > Sphingobacteriales > Sphingobacteriaceae > Pedobacter. The sequence goes on along the minus strand of NZ_LMUP01000014.1, from coordinate 676,425 downwards.
CTCACAGGGCTATAGACTGTACCCAATATCTTATAGCTCTTTTCAGAGCCTAAAATCCCGTTTTTCCAGGGATTCGAAATGAGCCATGGACCTATATTCCCATTATCAGATGGAATACTACTTGCCTGGTCACCAAAAACACTATAGGTAAAAACAGTTTTACCATTAGGGGTTCCCGCTGCATTAATATCGCTTTTAGTCACAGTTCCATAAACAATAGGACTACCGCTAAACTGGCTGACAGGGTAAACACTTCTGTTTAAATAATTAATAGACGCATCACCTCTAAACTGCTGGCAACCAAGAGGATTAAAATTTGAACCGATTTGAAAAAAAGTATTTTCAGCGTTTACCTGCATAAAAGCGGCATCGGTAAGCAATGTCCCCGCACCATTATTACCATATTGATAACTCTCTTTATTAATAAAATTTCCGTTTAGATCATAGTTGGTAATAGAGCTTACCCTTAGTCCGCCACCTGTTTTTGTCACGGTACCACTGATAGGAACAGACCAGGTAACCTGGCAGGTAGCCTTTACATTAGCATTTGTGGTGGTATAAATATTTGTCGTAATCGTATATTGGTGATTAGCAATCAATGTTATAGCTGTAGGAGGCACATTAACCACCGTACCTGCAGGAATTGAACCAGTCACCCTGAATATTGGGGTAGTGCTGCCAGTAGTTATATCCAGCATTTGTGTCATCGGTACTTGTGAAACATCCGGATAGTTATAATTGCTAAAACTTGCCTGGTAGTTGAAAGAAGTTTGATTAGCCGCAACAGTAAAGGTAGTACTATTGGTAGACTGGAGAGTTCCAGAGGCATCACAACTAACCGATTGCTGTTGATAAGTTTGATAATTTAAGGGATAACGGTGAGGTTCAAAAGTAAATACACTCTGGCCTTTAGTTGGATACTTAATCGATTGTAACATGCAAGCCTGGATATAGGTACCGACAGAATCGGGGTCCATGTTGGCTTCTCCTATAGTTTTATATATCCCTTTCCATAAAACACTCTGTTTAGGCATCATGGAAAGATTATTGAACTGTCCATTGTTATAACCCCAGGTATCCTGGCCAAAAGACTCATTGGGCGCAATTGGACTGTTATTATAAGTCATCACATATTTTTGGGGTGATAGCATACCCTTCACATCCAGGTAAGCGACAGAATCCAGCCGCAACCGGTAGTTTCGGTAATCTGCGGTGGCACCTGAGACCGGGTTACTATAAAAATAAGACTGATATAATTTTGTACTTTTAATTAACTGGTATAATCCATTTTGTTTAGCATATACCTTTACACTGTCCAGTCTACCATTACTAGGTCTGTCAGTGCGGTCCCTCACATTGATAAACGTTAGTTTTCCTCCGCGCCAATCAATTTCAGTAGGATAAATCTCATAATGTGCAGTGGTCTGAATAGATGAATTTTCTCCGCTGGCATCAACGTTGGTCGCGGCATCTTCCTCCGAATCAGGCCTATCACCAAGAATATAGCTGAAATTATAGGAATGCTCGGTATTCTGATTTGCTCCACGGGCAGAATAAATAAGAGAAACAGTATCCTGTAAGCTTTGGTCAATAATCTTTGAAACGTGCCAGGAACTAACATAAGTACCCGGACCAGTGGCCGACTGGGTAATCATCTGTGTAGTTTCCTGCTGGTCAAAGTAGTAGACCATTCCATTTTCGTCAGTGATTTTAAAATTATTGCCCGATGTTGCTTCAATACGATTATTGGTGACAGGTATTTGTATAATTGAACCATTTCGCCTGTGCATAAATTTTCCGCTTGTGCCGTTCAATGTGTATGAAAACACATCCGGCTCAGTCTCCACCTTGCTATCCCTATCGTCAAAAATATATTGTGCATAAACTAAATCCTTGGTAGTTCCATAATTAAAACCCTGGTAATAATTGTACAAAGAATCTAGAGAGGGTGAAGATAAATACCCACCGGAGTTTTCATCCGGCAACCCGATCATATTTCTGGAGATAATCGGAATACCGCTCAATGCCCAGCTCGTACCTACGCTGGAAGCAACTTCATCTACCCGAACCCCTCCGCCATGATAGTCCAACGATAAAGGAAGTTTAATCTTGCCGATATTGATTTCATAAAGGGGGATGGTAACCGAAGGAATCCCCGTGGCATAACTCACAGGGATGTTTCCAAACCTGCCCAGGATAGCTGCATTAGGAGCAACGGTGCTCACCGGTATCACATTCTGAAATTGGATATTGTTCTGAGCACTCAATTTGAGTACAATTAAAATAAGAGAGACAGTTAATAAAATTTGTTTCATCTGCTGGATTTAATTTTAGTATAGCGCTTGTTAGTTGGGTACAATTCGTTCCAAATCCTACTATGATCTGAATACATCCAGACCACGGTTATGCAATAGAAAATAATTACAGTTAAATTGTAATCAAATCACTTACAGAAATTTAAACATTTGGGAATACGGCATTATCAATTAAAAAACCGCAGATAAGAGATTAAAAATGAATTCGTTTGAGTTGAATTCAATTTAACAATTACTGGAGAGACGTTATTTTAGTTTCAATGTTAATTCGATTTAAATATATGATAATTAGTAATTTAATTAGATATATTAAATATGTAAAAATTTAAAATGATATAGTAATGTTACAAAAAATTTGCAGTCATCACTCTAATAATTCTATTTTTAAAAATAAAATTACTTTTTTGAAAATATATTGAATGATTAAACATTGTAAAAGTGGCCTAGACAGACAATTAGCACATTAAAATAGGATTAAAAATTAGATTATCTTAACAAAGATTTTATTGCCGATAAAACAAACAATTAAAATTCACCTTTTTGTTTAAAGCGTGTGCTTGATAATAACTAAGGCCGGTTAAACATCATAAACACTTTTCTTAAGGACGCATAAGATCCATCAAGTAACTTTTTTGTCATTACTCCATCTTCTGCTAAAGAACCCTGTTTTTCAAATCAAATCTCCTAATTAAATGCGAAATTCCGGCTGTAAGCGAAAGATCTTAATTTCCGCAGATGAGTGAATAAAATCAATTCCATCATCCCAAAATTTCGTCTTCCTCATCTTCTCACCACCAGCAGAAGTAGACTTCTCATGCCTCTTATCTATATTCTCTTTCATAGACGCATTTCCATCAGCGTTATTATCATGTTTATAAACACTAAGATCGCCGTTATAATAAACTGCTAAAAGGCGGAGAACATACATGTGATATTGCCATTGATGAACTGGAATGCTTTGCCGGGTACTTCGTCATGACCATTGACCAGGTATTGTATTTTGACAGTCAGCCTTTAGAGATCATCATTCAGGACAAGGCTAATTTTGAACAGGTCAACCTGATCAATTAGCTCGATGCGGAAGACCGCACGGTGGCCTTTAAGATCATTGATATCATGCTCACAAAAAAAAGTTCAAGGATTTTTTTAACAACAAAATGGCGGCATTGAAATCAACAACCAAATTGCGATCTTTTGTTCTACTTCGGCAAAAGCGAAGGCAACGGATTTTTGGGGTACACAAATTGCAGATTATAAAACACACCAATAAGCTTCATAAACGGATATATATAATAAAGCCTGGCTCAATTTATCAGGCTTTATTGTTGGTAATTATGGCTTTCAAAATTTATCCACTACCTGTAAGTGGATTTAAGTTGCCATATTATTTCCTTCAAAAAATCATCATTACGATAATAATAGTCCCCTGAACTTAAGATACCTCCTGGTTCACTAGTATTAGACAACTCAAGATTATCTTTCTTACCATCATTATAGATTATTTCAACTGTACAATGTCCCATACTAGACTTAAAGTTGATACTATTAAAGCTGACTTTCGTTGATTTTAGTATCATTTTACGAATATATAATATACTGTCAGGATCAGTTATTCTAAGCTTTTTGTTCCCAAATATACCTCTATCGGAAACCTCAAAAGCCGATACTCTATCCCAGGGGAAGTTAATAATATCTAATTCTCTTGCCGAACCTGCTCTAAATACAAAATAATATAATGAAAACCCTAATAAAATAGCTATACATAAAAGTATTCTTCTTCTTAACATAATTCTATTTTTTAAATGGAATTGACCATCCTCTGATAATTTTAGATTCGGTAAACGAATATTGCGCACCCACTTGCCCCCCGCCACCGTAAGAAGCCAAACTGCCGGAATAAAGGGTTGTAACCCCCTTTTGATTTACATTCCATTTTCCATTTGTATATGAGTCGATAAACGTGGCGCCAAAAGGTCCGGCCCCAAAAGACACTCCTTGTGACTTACCTTCAAAAGTATCTCTCGTAAGTGGTTTCCCGCTATTTTCATTAAAATCTATATTACCTGCAGCGATACCAGCTGACAAGTTTAATCCCATGTTTCTATCTATTGTAGAAGGCTGATAGAAATATATACCTTGGTCGTCCCCTTTATTTATAAACACCATTTGCAAAGCCCCACCAGTACCACCTCCAAAAGCAAAATCAACTCCTGCCTGAACCATATAAGCATCTGCTCCTGATGGCTTAAGATCTACATCTCTTAAATCTACCGTTAGAGGGTCAGTTTTTGCCGAAGCTGAAAGGTTAGTATATTGTTTTATATCATATTGATCTGTTTTTACAACAACAAGAGGGGCTTGTTTCTTAGTTTCAGCATCAATGCCATAAATTGTTATATCATCTGCTTTCTTCCCGTCCTGATCAACAAACCTGATTGGATTATTATTACCATAGACATAAGGAGAAAATCTTCTACCTAATTCTGCTTTAGGATCAACCACGTTCCATCTTCCAATCACTGGATCATAGAACCTTGCCCCGTAATCATATTGCCCTAACTCTTCCTGCAACTCCTTCTTATTGTAAAGATACTTATTAACACCATTCTTTGCAGACTTTCTTAACCCAAAAGCATAATAATCATCCTGCTGAAGAACCTCCAGGTTTCCGTTCACTGGATTCTTGTAAAAACTTAATCGAGTATTACCCAGGTGATCAGAGAGGTTATATTCATAACTGTACGTTCCACTGTTATTTCGAGCTAACCCTTCTTCTGTCTGAATAAAATCAATTTGCCCAGCTGAATACTGAATTCCATTAATATAATCTGTTTTGGCAGTATTGCTGATTTTTTGAAGTTTATTGCCAGAGGCATCATAGACATAGGTCATTGCCAATCCACTCTTAGATACCGATTGAGGAAGATTCAAGTAATTATATCCAAATGAAACACCATTCCTTCCATCAGTAATAGCATTACCATTATTATCGTAACTATAAGAACTTGTAGCCAGCCCTCCCGTTATTCCGCTCAACTGGTTTCCACTATAATTGTACGTTCCCGTAGTGCCATCGCGCGTTAATTGTGCGATGTTGCCATTAAAATCATAACTAATTGATTCGCCCATTACAACACCGGTACTATTTGCCGAACTTAACCGGTTGAGTAAATCATAACCATAAGTAAAAACATTGGGAAGAGTGGTAGCCGTGCCCCAACTCTGACCAGAGATGTTTCCATTCCATTGTGCAACAGTACCATCCTCATAATTAAGACGCTCACTAAACTCATTACTTGTTAATGATTTCAGCCACCCCCTCTCATTATAGGTATAGCTGGTATTTTGTAAACCATTGTGCAATGATTTCTGCTGTAATTGTCCTATCTCATTGTAGGTGTTTTTACTCAGCAGTATTTCTCCCTGGCTATTTATATTTTTATAAGTGTTTACCAACCTACCCTGATGATCATATTCCATCCTTGTGCTAATGGTTAAAACGGCGTTATTTGCATGATGGTCACGGCTGCTCAACAACAGTTCGCCAGAAAAGTCGTACGTATTGGTGGTCTCATCATAATTGGGAACTGAGCTTCCTCCACCCAGGTAATGCTGGTGAAAATTCTTTATCAGCCTGGCTCTAGAATCATAGTAATTGATGTCCTGGAGCATAGTTGTCGTACCAATTACCCGTGTTAATTTACCGGTTAATAAAGTCATGGTCTGGCTGCTGCCTCCGGTAAAACTGTAGTTGCTTGCATTAGGGAAATTATAATTATCATAATAATTGATTTGATAATTATCACCTGCTGTTCGGGGGAAAGCCAGGCTTGTATAACCTATTCCCCCGCTTTGGGCCGTTTCCCATAAAGCTGCATTATTTACAGAATCCAGAAGGCTGGACGCCGAAGCCGCACTTGTATATAATCCGCTGATAATTACGCGTCCAAGTGGATCGTACTTAATAAAGTTCCATTCTGGAGTTGATTTGGCATGTTGTACACCGTCCTGGCTCAACACCAATTGATCTAATTGGTTATAGACAAAATACTCCCAGGCTTTTCCCGGAATCTTTTTTTCGATCACACGGTTTCTGCCATCATAGTGATAACCGTATATATATTTGTTAAAACTATCATCTCCTTCGCCAAATGTACTTAAGCTTGATGGCCCATTTTCATTTACGGCTGGTGGCAAAACATATTGGAGGTTACCCAGAACACTGTAAATGTAATATGTACTTAGACTGGTAGTCTCTGTTTGCCAATATCTTTTCAAGACTATATGACCTTCAACATCTTTAAATTCTTCAACACTACCTCCTTTTAGCGTTCTGCTAACATTTTGATCTCTGGTAACGGTTTTATAGAGCCTGCCAGCATCATAATATGCTGTGCCCGAAGCAGTGGTACCGGATATAGACCATAATTTAACCTCGTTGGCGACGTTGGTTGCGTATTCAATTTGATCTGTATGGCCTTGTGATACCTGCCATGATGATCCCTGGGCACCTTGTTGTAAAACGCGACTCAAAGGTGAGTTTTCAAAAACTGTCTCACTAAATGGGTATGAGGTAGCTTGAATGCCTGCCGTAGGGGCACTAAAAAAGCTACTTTGTTCATTTATTCCGGAACTCCGAAAAGTACCATTACTCGGATCCTGTAAAGCATAGGGTTCATATTTTAAATTTTCACGGCCGAAAGCATCGTATGTTATTGGCTGAACTAAATCTTTAAAGCTGGGACTGGCTTGAACATCAACATTTTGCATGGGCCTTGCCAGACCATCGAGATATTGTATCGTCTGGTTCACTTCAGCTGCAGCATGTGCACTGGCAACACTTGCAGCAGTTACGCCTGAAATCTTAAATAGCTTTGTACTCACATAATTCTGAGTAGCACTTGGCTGACTGGCAAAAGGGCCTGTTGGTACAGTTTCGATATAGATCCGCACAGTGCTACCCGAGGGTACCGTAAATCCAGGCAGCAAAGTGATGCTGCCATTAGATTTGATTTCGGTTTGATTTGAATAACTACTGAACGAAAGGTTTGTTTGGGCATAGGAACAAAAGGATAAGGTATTAAGTGCAATTGCCAAAAGGCAGGATAATAAGTTGTTTTTTTTCATGAGATCGTTGTATTACAGCTTATGATGACGGAGGTTATAGAAAAAATTTTGGTGGTTGCCAGTCTCGTAGACATATTACTGATTTTGATAGTGATAATCCATATACTTAATGATGTTACCATCATTATCTTTGATATCCATCAAACGCTGAAAAGCATCATATTCATAGTAGGTGGTCAGCGCTTTCGCATCAGTAATTGACGACAAACCAACCCCTGGTTTGTAGGTGTAAATACTAATTTTAGCATTGGATAATTTGGTACGTAAGGCACCCAATTGATTTCTGATCTGGTTGTCGTCAGTAGTTGTTTGCAATTGATCAATAACAGTCTGACTTAAAGCACCTGCAACATCATTATAAGTAGCGTTCTCTATTTCAACGATCGGATATTCATTATTATATCCCCATAAAATGGTTTTTGTTGCATGATTATCTTTGAGGACAGATACAATTCTGCTACCTGCGTTATAAGTATTTGTGATTCGGTTCGTATAATACGCAGCGGGCAAAATAACATTTGGGTCTAACCCTGTGGTATCAGATAAATTGGTATTTTCATAATTGAAAACATTTATAATCTGTCCAGCATCATTATAATTCATTACCCTACCTGAAGTCAATTTCCCGTTTCTTGATATTTCCTGCCTTAAAGGGGTTTCTAAGATATTATTCGCAACTAAATTATTGACGTTGAATCCAGATACAGAATTAAAATCGGCCGGGAAATATGATTTTTCCGTTATCTGTTCTCCTTTACTACTTGTACCATCAGTTCTGGAAAGTATAAATTGCTTATTGTAGGAAAACGTTTTGGCATCGGTTATACTGGACAATTGCTGGTCTGAACTATTATATAAATAACTGATTGTTGTTTCAGATCGGGGTAAGTACCACTCTGTTACTGCTTTATCAATGCCGATACCATAGGTACCTGGTGTTGCCCAGCTGATTAGCTTCATACCTATGGTATCACGAACAGCCCTGCTCATTGAATTGTACACCCAGCTCTTTCTGTTGAGTAGGTTATACTGCGTGCCACTTATGCTTTTAAAATCCCTTTTTTCCAAAAGTGTGCCAGACTCCCAGTCGGCTTTAATATTATCGGGAAACGGATAACTGTATACGTAGTCATTGTTCCAGTCGAAATCATATTCCGATTTAAGTTTTGTAGAACCATTTTCAGAAAATTCAGCAACATTAGTATATCTCAAAACCTGGCCATCTGAAGAATTCAATGGTATCGCCGATTGTGAAGATACTTCCAACACAGGACTACTACTATTTAATCCGCAGGGCACTGTAAATGCCGACGCAGGAAAGTTAAATATCAGACCGCTGGTTTGGGTTGGGTTTGCAAAGGAGTTATAGGCGTAGGATGTTACCAATGCCGGAGAAGTCCCAATCTGTTTTGTAATTCTTTTGATGCGTACCCCGCCCGCGTAAGTTGAATTTGGACCCAGTTTTGCAGAAAATTCACTCCATGTTAAGGCTATTGTAAAATCTGGATTGGGCACCGCGTCTGTTGGCCGTAACTCTGCTACAAGTTTATATTGACCTGATGGCAGATTGGTGGACATATCACCAACACTGACGGTTAAACTAAAGCTGGGATTGGTGATACCTTTGATACTTACCCCTAAAGGACAGCTTAAAGAATTCATATTCGCACAGGCATTTTGGATCACTATATGAACAGGATTTGGTGTATTCACGTTGCCAATAGTGAAATTATAAACATATTGGTTTGGATCCTGTGCTTGTTGAACCGAATTGCTTTTGTAAATTAGAGCTGCTGCATCAATCATACCGGAATATTGAAAGCCGGATGTGCTGGCATTTACACCAGATTTTGATACAATATTACTCTCATATTCATAAGTTGTACTTCCTCCAGTTGGATATTTTATTGTTTGAAGTAAGTTTGCCTGGTTAAAAATAGTATCAGTTGTGCGATCAGCTCCAGTCAAATAACCTGTACTACCCGAGTTGACCAGGCTTGCTAAAACTTTAGGAACTAGAGATATCCCGTTTTGCTTGCCATTATAATAACCCCAAAAGTCTTGTGCAGATGATAATCGACTAGGTAGATTTGCCGTCGAATTGTAAGAAAACACATAAGGCGGAAGCACATTGCCATTGGCGTCGCTCTCTGTCACACTTTTTAGATACAGTCTTTTCGTTGATACTGACTGAACAGTTGGCGAAGTGGTTGCAAATGGCAAACTATAAGATTCCGCGGGACTGATCCAATAGTCAAAACCGAGAATATATGATTTTAAAATCTGAGCAGATTTATTTTGAATAACTATTTTATCCAGTTCACCAGGTCCGGCAACAATATCCTGACGGGCTGTTTGTGAAGGCTGAAAAAGCACATCCACTAAGTTTCCTGAAATTTTGTTCAGGACAGATTTTGTTGAAGTCTGGACATATGTAGTTCCGCTAGCTACTTCATTATTTGGAATTGCACATCCGCTGGTACCCGCGTAGAACTTTCTTTCACCTCCGCGACCAAAATCAGTCGCCTGCACAGTGGTGTAATAGTAACTTATGGCTTCATTTTGAGACGAGAGAATGTCCATTACCTGCCATGTTGAGACGGCAGAGACATCATCCGAAGGTGAGATACTGACTCCTGAAAGCCCAAATGAGGTGACCATTTGATTTCCTGAGCTATCATATGCACTCCTGGTACCGTCTTTGGATTTACCGAAATAACATTTGGTACCGTTTGGCAAGGTTAAAATAAAACCATCAATATTACTATTAGAGTTTACCGTGTAATCTATTTTAACACGCTGTCTGGGTGTCATTACAAATTGGCGAAGCTGTTGGTCAAAGTAGAACCTACCGGAATAGCCCATGACAGAAAAATAGTAGATATCTGGTTCTCCATCAAAAACACCGGATTGTATATCATTATAGGCATTACTTCTTGCTGTACTATTATTTGCTGTTGAAACAATGGACTTTACAGTTCTTGAAGTGTACATGTAACCATTTGTAGTGTTAAAATCATCTGGTTTACCTCTAATTACCCGATAGAGAGAAGCCCCTGTGTTTAAAGACCAGCCTAATCCTACGGATGTTGCTACTTCTTCAACTTTAATTCCAGAAGCATTGTAAGCCAAACTTACCGGGATTTTAAGGCTACCACTTTCAACAGTGTATAATGGGACGCTGATGTCCGGAACGCCTGTAGAGTAAGAAACCGGTGAAGTAACATATTTTCCTAAAGCGGCAACTTCCGGCGTAGGGGGAGTAGTACTATAAAGGTTTAATGGGTTAAAGGTTTGTGCAGAAGCAAGATTTGAACCGATAACGAAAGCAAAAGATAAATAAAACCTGAGAGTAGTAGAAATATTCATATGAATGAATTAAAAGCAGTTAATTTTTTAATCAGTTTAAATTTTCAAAAAATAATAATGTGATAAGAGATGTTATAGATTTCTATGATTGTTAAAATGTGTAAAGATGTTTTAAAAGTCTTTCATTTGACGTCAACGAAGTCAATATTGACCCAATTTTTATCTGACCTGATACAACAGTCCGGAGAGTATATAACATAATTTGAAAAATTGCCTATGTTTATAAAAAAAGTTGTGTTTCCAGTAGAAATTGCATAGCGTCTAATTTTACGACAAAATAAAAAGAATAATTTATAACACAATAGGTGTAGCCTTAAAAAGTTGTATATTTTTTTTAATTAAAAATAAGTTTATAATCAGTGAGTGGCTACTTCGATCTTGTTAATAATAATCAACTCCTTAGCAGGTACAGCATTGTTAGCTGTGAATTTGGTTTAGAGCAGTTCTGAACATCCAATGTTTCCTAATAAATATAGACTACCCAGCTGAAACCGTTCTTCAATAAAGTCGCCATATATTATCATTATTTAATTTTTTCTAAAACTTCGGAGATGGTCTTTTCTAGTTTTAAGATCTTTTGATCCTGCATTTCTATTCTGCTTTGCTGGTCTTTTAATTGTTTATCCTTCTCGATGAGGTACAACGTGAGCTCTTCTACATTTTTTAGCAGTTTTGAATTCACCTCTCCCAGGTTTTGTCCGTTTGCTTCTATTTCATTGGCAGAGGGCATATCCGGCAGATGTTTATTTTTTACGAGATATTTCTCCAAATTTTCTAAGGATTGCAAATGATAGGTTTGATCAAATACATAATCCGGCCAGCTGGCCGCCGCATTGGTAACCGTAATGGCCTGAGCCAGGATTTCTCCTTTAACGGATAGCGTCTTCTGAGGATTTATTGTTCCAATACCAACCCTACCTCCTACTAGTGTAAGCTCATTCATATATCCGTTATAGTATGAACTTAAAATCAATCTGGATGAAGAAGAAGTACCACTAGCATTATCTAAGTAACTGCTTATTTTCGGACCGATATGTGCCGCGTCATATGACGAAAAAGAAAGCGAAGCACCAGCTCCGGGAGTATTTGACAAATTTCTTAATAACATATTCCCTGCAACATCCAGCTTTTGAGTTGGTGCAGCCGTACCAATACCAGTATTACCACCACTGCCTTGTAATACAAGATCACCCGCTACACTACCTCCGGTATTGAATGCCCTGATTTGAGAATAAGTATTTCCACTAGCTGCACCCTGGTCTATCTGAAGAAAGGAACCTGTAGTACCAATAGCAACATCACTGGTGCCAATGAATGTTTTGCCCCTTACATCAAGATTACCTATCGGGTTTATGGTTCCTACACCTACACTTCCACCCTTTAAGGTAAGCTCATTCATATACCCGTTATTGTAAGAACTTAAAATCAATCTTGACGAAGAAGCAGTACCGGCTGCAAAATCTAAATAGCTGCTTATTTTCGGTCCAGGGTGGGCAGCATCATATGATGAAAAAGAAAGAGACGCACCGGCCCCGGTTGTATTTGCCAGATTTCTTAACAGGATATTTCCAGAAACATCCAGTTTCTGACTTGGCGCATCGTTACCGATACCAAAATTACCATTAACATCTAAAGTGGCTTTCGAAAGACCTGCCGTAAAAAATCTCATGCCACCGAAAGATGTAAAGTAAGCAACAGCACCAGCGGTCAGTGCCGGGTCATTGTACCAGCCTAAACCATAATGATATACAGTTGTATTACCATACGTAAAGGTTTGAGTTCCAATATTGATATTCTGTGCATAGGAATAGCTAATAACAAACATCAGCTGTAATAAGAGTAGTGCTTTTTTCATAAAAAATAAGTTCGGGATCTTAACGATTAAGTTATGGGGATAATAAGAGTATGCGGTTCCAATGATTTAATTGATGTTAAGCTTGTTTTTAATTAGCTGCAACTGATCATCTAAACTTTTCAATTGAGTTTTTAATTGATCATTTATTGCTTTCTGATTTTTTGATTCCGCGTCTTTTTCAATCAGATAAAGTGTTAATTCTTCTACTTTTTTTGTAAGCAGTTTATTCATGTCACCTAAGTTGAGACCGGACTTTATCACTTCACTTTCTGAAGGTATACCCGGCAAATGCTGATTTTTATCGATGTAGGTTTTTACTTCTGACAAAGGAAGTAGTGGATATTCCTTTTTGAAAACATAGTCAGACCAGCCAGTCATGTCTACCTTTACTTCTGTAGAATGAATAATACCATTAACCGCTAATTTTTCTACAGGATTAGTAATTCCAATACCTACATTTCCTGCAAAATAATTATTGCCGGTCGCATAAAAATAAGCCGTAGTTTCATAAGCTAATCCGCTGGAGTTAACGTATGCATCTTTTGTAGTTTTATAAGTTATACTATTTCCATTTTGTACGAGTAGTGGTAGTGGATTTTGAACGCCATCATAAACAACAGGATTTGTTACAACATCTGATTTGAAGTAGTATGTTGTTCCGCCGCCACGTAGCCATATGACTTCAATGTTGCTGTTATTCCCACTGGTAGGATCACCCCATCCCGCTATAAAATCCAAATTTATTACACCTGGGCCACCTAGCTCATTATTACTCTGCATGATATCCGCTTCAGCGAATCTGGCCCCGTTTCCCCAATTGGTTTCGTGAAATCTAAATTTTGCAATGATCGATCCCCTCCAATCACTATTCAGGTGAACAGATGACCTGCCAATTTCCAGATTTGTAGCAGTGTTTTGAACCGACCCGGCATCTATAAAAGTTACGGGATAAAATTTTGTAAAATCGCCGCCAACATTGAATGAACCTGCCTGCTGTGCGAACGTGCTCATTGAAACAAGCACAAATAAGAATGTAAATAATTTCTTCACAAGAATTAACATTAAATAAAAAACACAACTAAATAAAGGGTAACGTAAATGAAAGTACAGACCAGCCTTATTGTCTCAGCTGGAATAACTGTATATTGTCTTATTTTTTAGAGATCACCAGCAATGCTTCCACTTGCTTTTTAAGGTTATCAATTTGCGATTGCTGGCTATTAATTTGTGATTGTTGCGCGCGATCATTTTTATCTTTATCAACGAGGTAAAGTGTTAATTCTTCGACTTTCTTAGTCAGCAGTTTATTCATCTCACCTAAATTTAGGCCCGACTTTATCACTTCACTTTCTGAAGGCATATCTGGCAAATGCTGATTTTTATCGATGTAGGATTTTACCTCTGACAAAGGAAGTAATGGATATTCCTTTTTTAAAACATAGTCAGACCAGCCAGTCATATCTACCTTCACTTCCTGGGAATGGATAACACCGTTTACAGCAAGCTTCTCTAAAGGAGTTGCTATCCCAATACCTACATTACCGTTTCCAGTAATTCTAAGCAATTGAGTAGAAACATTGGCATTGTCATAATCATAAAATGAAAATCCTCCAGCTCCACCTGCTCCTCTGTTATTAATAAAATCTGCTTCTCCATTAAGGGCACTTTTATTCCAACCTATTAGCATTTGGCCTGTATTTGCCAAGTAACTGATGTTGTTAGCTACATAATTTGGATCAAGATTTGCATTTGTACCACCAGTTAATAAGGTACCAGCTACAGAAAGCCTTGCCATGGGTGTTACAGTATTTATACCAACATTTCCAGAAGATAAAACAGTAAACCTAGTTTGGTAGGCAGTGTATGGCCAAACCGAAGTAGCAGCAGCAACGCTGAATGAGCCATCTCCGCTCGTGCCATTTGCCCCTGGAGGTCCGATGATCGTTGCTAACGTATTGGGTGCCTGACCAAGATCTACACCAAATCCCATGTAAAAACCTAAAATACCACCAGAGCCATAGATCAATTGTTTTACACCAATATTACCACCGAAATCCAGCGGTGCAGCAGGACTATTCGTCCCTATACCTACATTTCCTGTTGAAGACCATGGAGAGGTATTCTGTGCATAAGCGCCAGAGCAGAAAGTTATTATAGACAATACTAAAAAGGAGATTTTTTTCATATGAAAGCTAGTTATTTATGATTTGAGAGAGTATCAACTTTTTTGTTAAGCAGCTTCACTTCTTGCTCTAGTTCCTGAAGCTCTTTTTGATTTTCAATCAGATATAATGTCAATTCCTCTACTTTTTTAGTCAGTATTTTATTCATCTCTCCTACATTGAGACCAGATTTAACCAATTCACTTTCTGAAGGCATATCTGGTAAATGCTGGTTTTTATCGATGTAAGTTTGCACTTCTGATAATGGAAGCAATAGATATTCCTTTTTAAAAACATAATCAGCCCAGTTATTCATATCTACCTTTACTTCCTTAGAATGAATAGTTCCGTTAACGGCTAATTTTTCTACTGGATTAGCTACTCCAATACCAACATTTCCAGATCCTGTAATTCTAACCAATTGAGTGAGCACGTTGGTATTCGAATAATCATAAAATAAATATCCGCCTTGACCACCACCACCTCTATTTGCTATAAAATCTGTTTCCCCCTCAGAGGCGGTTCTGTTCCACGCAACTAATAACTGACCTGTATTGGCGAGGTAAGTAAAAGCATTTGTTGTAACAAGTGGATCGATATTCGCTTGTCCGCCTGCGAGTAAAGCTGTTCCATTTACAGAAAAATTAGCTTTTGGATTAGTAGTATTGATACCTACATTTCCTGTTGCCGGAAATGTATTTTGAGCATAGGAGTTAACAGATAGCATACCTGTTAGAAGTAATAAAAGAGATAAATTTTTCATCATAAAATAACTATTTATTTTTTTTGTTTTCTTGAATGAATTGATTCATTTGGTTCTTCAGTTCCTGAAGCTCTTTTTGATTTTCAATCAGATATAATGTCAATTCCTCCACTTTTTTAGTCAGTATTTTATTCATCTCTCCTACATTGAGACCAGATTTAACCAATTCACTTTCTGAAGGCATATCTGGTAAATGCTGATTTTTATCGATGTAAGTTTTTACTTCTGATAATGGAAGCAGTGAATATTCGTTTTTAAAAACATAATCAGCCCAGCCGTTCACATCAACATTTACTTCTTTGGTATGTATATTTCCATTTACTGCTAATGAATACCCTTTCGGATCAACTGTCCCTATTCCTACTTTTCCCGTTCCGGTTATTGTAAACTCATTTGAGTAAAGCCCCCTTACATCACCAGGAAGAATCGTTACATTATCCATGGATACATCCGTAATACCTGAAAAAAAAGAAGTACCTCTTAACTCTATATCGGGGACGTTATCTGGAATTTGTACAGCTATAGTAAAAAGCTGCCATCCATTACTGATCCTGAAGTCACTGGGTTTTATCGTAATTACGCCATACTCTAATCCATTGGATATACTAAAAACATCCAGATTAAGTAAAGGCAAATTGGAAAGATTAGAAGCGACCTTCATCCGAAATTGAATCAGGTAATTGCCTCCCAGAAAATGTTTATAAGGACCATACCAAAAAGTACCGCTAGGTGCCGAAGCAGACCTGAAAATAGCCACCCCACCTTGTGCAGTGACGTCAGTAATTATACTGGAGCCCGGATCAAGGGGTAAGTTTTTCCCGTGTATTCTGTAAATAGCAATACTATCCTGCGAGAACGCCGAAAAAGATACATTTAAAAGGGCCAGCAGAAAAAGCCCAGCTATAATTTTGTAGGTTTTCATTTTTTTAGTAATGTTTATTTTTGGTTTTTAACGAGGTTGTTAATTCTCTCTTCCAGAGCCTTAAAATTTGATTGATTTTCATCCTTTAGCCTTTTGATTTCCTCTTCAAGCTGAGCCTGCCTATTTTCATTTTGGCTACTTCTTTCCATCTTTTCCTGCAGCTGCTGAAGTTGTTTTTGATTATCAATAAGATATAGTGTCAATTCTTCCACTTTTTTGGTTAAAAGCTTATTCATATCACCTAAACTAAGGCCTGTTTTGATGACTTCACTCTCTGAAGGCATATCTGGTAAATGCTGATTTTTATCGATGTAAGTTTTAACTTCTGATAATGGAAGCAATGGATATTCTTTTTTAAAAACATAATCAGACCAACCGGTCATATCTACTTTTACTTCCTGCGAATGAATAATACCATTAACTGCTAATTTTTCAAGTGGGTTAGCGATCCCAATACCAACATTACCTGAATTTCCCTGGATAATCATTTTGGTAGTTAAAGCATATGGTGATGCACCCCATGAAAGGGTCTGAAACTCTATTGTCCCCCCATGTCCATCAGCTATTTCACCCGCCTTAACTCCTGCAAGGGCCTGTCCGCTATTGCCAGAGTAATCAGTTGTCCCTATCGAAATCAGATCTGAGGTTCCTCCGCCAACGTGTAACTTCGATTTTGGAGTGCCAGTACCAATACCTACATTACCTTGATAAGCATTTAACCAACTATCATTATTACCAGTTAGCCGTGTATTTTCTGTTCCATCAGCATAAAACATTCTTAATGTTGAACCAACGCCAAACCCTCCGGTAATGAGTGTATAATCATTGCCTCCCTGTGCACCGATCCTTAAACTACCAGCAACATCCAGTGGATATTGTGGATTTACAGTTCCAATCCCAATGTTTCCGGTGGCAGCCCATGGATAAGTATTCTGCGCATAAGAACTGGAGTAGAAAGAGAGAATAATCACTAAAAAGAGAGAGAGCTTCTTCATTTTACACGATTTGATTTTTTAAAAACTATTACTCATCTGGAACATCGGCAGGTACATGGCAATTAATATTACCCCAACCACTAAGCCTAAAAAAACGATGATCAGCGGCTCCAGCAAACTGCTGATGGTGTTGGTACGGAATTCTACTTCTTCAGTATACTGACTGGCAATTTTTTCAAAGAAATGGTCCATCCTGTTGATCTCTTCTCCAACTTTGATCAGCTGGATCATCTTGGCGGGATAAAAAGAAAAGGCAGCTAAACTTTTATGCAGGGACTCTCCCTGAAGAATACTTTCTTCTACCTGTAGTAAGGAGGTTTCGATTGGATAATAATCAATCATCTGCCGCACCAGACCTATTGACCGCAGCAGCGGTGTATCGGTACTGACCAGCAAGCGCATTGTATTGGCAAATCTGGCCAGGTAGATCTTCTTTACCAAGTCGCCTACCACAGGAACCCTTAAAATCAACTCTGAAGAAAATCTTCTGAACCATAATGTTTTACGGTTGAGGAAGTAAATAGCAATGCCTACACAGATCAGTAGTATGACGTATATAAAATATCTATCAAACCAGCCCGAAATAGCGATGATCTTACCGGTGATCCAGGGAAGCTGCCCACCAAATCTCAAGAACACATTGGCAAACATGGGCACTACAAATTTGATCATAAACAGTACAGCACCCATAGAGGTACACAATACAATTGCGGGATAAGTAACCGCGCTGATGATCTTTCTTCGCTGTTGGATCTTGCTCTTGTAAAATTTAGCCAGATCTGTTAATACTTCCCCCAAACGACCTGTCTCTTCCCCGATTTTGATACTGTAATACTCGTAATCACTAAACTTACCCGCTTCTTTTAGCGCCTCTGAAAGGGAATGTCCGGCCAAAATATTTTTCCTGATCCCTTCAAAAAGCTCTGCGTCTTTTTTATTTTCCTGGTCAACCAGGATCAGTTCAAGTGCCGTTCTCAGGTCTATTCCTGAAAGCAGCAGCGTACTTAATTCTACATACAAGGCTTCCTTCTTTTTATCAGCTACCTGATTACTTCCAAAGCTGATATCCTGGTTAAAAAAAGCCAGTAAATTGGCCGTATCCTGACCACTGGCAGCCGAAGTTTTTTTCTTAGGGTAACGGGAGATATCTATTGAGGGCATAATTAATTGAATAAATTCTGTGCGCTATATTTCTTGGTGTAAAGGAGCGAGATTTCCTCTCCCTCCAGGGAAGTTTGCAGATCCAGTTGATCTACAGTTGTACCTT
Organism: Pedobacter sp. L105; assembly: GCF_009765875.1. Classification (GTDB taxonomy): domain Bacteria; phylum Bacteroidota; class Bacteroidia; order Sphingobacteriales; family Sphingobacteriaceae; genus Pedobacter. Next base: position 657,650 of record NZ_LMUP01000014.1, on the reverse strand, counting down.
CTGCAGCCTCCTGGTGCTCAAAAGCAAAACTGCTGATCTTAACGGGGATTTTAAATGTATCCGCCGGTAAAGACAGTTGTCTTCTTAATACATACGCTGCTGCAAATTCATAAGCTACCGTACCATTAACCGAGTTAAGCTGTAAACCATTTACCGATCTGGTGATCTGACTTGCATCCAGGAAATCCTTTTTCAGTAGTTTATCTACCACACTCAATACAGCTACCCGGTCCTGTTTTTTAGTATAATCCAGATAGGTACCGCTAACTACACGGTAAGCCGTGTAAGTGATCGCGATGACAATGCCAGCAATCAGCATGGCAATCGTTACTTCCACAATAGTGAAAGCAGGTACTTTTCGCTGTAGCTTAACCATTTTCATTTCAGCATTTTTTTGATGATTCTCCTGGATTGCCCTATTTGTTTATCCTGCTGAAAAGCTGTAATCGTAATCTGTAAGAGACTCGTATCTTTTTCATAGGGTACGACTGTCTTTTTTAAATTGATACTATCCTGCAGGGTATCCAGGTCATTCCAGTTATTTTCATTGATACTTTGTCTAATCAGATGATCTGTCATGGCGTTAACCCGTATAGTTTTTGCAGCCGTTGAAGATCCGAGCACATTATTATAAATTCCAATGGCCAGGCTAAAAACCACCAGGATGATCACCATGGCGATAATCACCTCCAATAAGGTGGAAGCTTTAACAGTTGAAATCTTTAGTTGAGCCATTTCAATACCTGTTTATCCTGAGTTGCATTTTTCAGCAAAAAAGAACTCAGGTAATATTTACTTAATAAATTTCTGTTCAGCACCACATCAATCAGGTAATTCTCATAAAGGGAAAATGATTTTTGCATCAGAAACCTCTTGGCATAAACTTTTCCGTAAACTGATACCGGAGCTTCAAGTTTAATGTAACCGGTAGCGTAAACCTCCCCTTTTACTGTTGTTCCCTTACCCAGGGAGATCATCGTTTGCAGGTCACTTCGCGTTTTTTCATAACTGAGCAATGTTCCCGCAAAATGACTATCCTGCCCTAATACGATCTTTGACTGGAGTTTACCTTTTTCTGGTTTAAAGACCCCGGCAAATGAAGGATATAGAAAATCACAATTTTTCCCTATAATAATAGAATCCCGTGCGAAGAGCTGACAGGAACCTTTAAACCCATCCTTCACCAGGATAGCTGGCGCATAAATCAATACGTCTTCCAGCGTCAGGTCCTGATCAAGGGTAAGCGTAGTATCCGAAATCAAGACCACTTTACCTTTTAATTTAATTCCTGAAATCTCTTTTTGACTGGCTTTAAGCTGGTAAACAAGTACCGGGTTAAAAAATGAGTTAAACACAGAGTCTTTAGCGCTAAGACTTAAACGGGCTGAAGACGTTGAAGATGCATCAGCGGTAAAAGGCTTGATCAATTCAGTGATCTGTTTCTCTTCGAGCCCAGGCAAATCACGGGTACTGACTTTAATCTTACCAGTGATCAGTGTTTTTCCTGTGTATGATTTACCATCCACATAAGATTGTTTTAATCCTGATTTTGGTAGTTCACCATCACCTGTGATCCGCGTATCCCCACTAAGCGATAATGGGCGGTCTTCATCAGCTAAATAAATCGCAGCAGCATCATTATCTGTCAGTCCGGTTAAAAAGGAATGCTGGAGGGTATCCCTTAATTCAAATGTTTTTACCGTATTGAGCTGAAAAACACCCCAATACATAGACTGCAGCAACACACTATCTTTCCCATCACTATACAAATCTTTGTGCTGCACGGTATCAATCATGGTATAACTTGGAGACAGTAAAATGGCTGTTCCGGATTCCAGATTTGAATTCAGCCTATCCAGCCTTGCTTTTTTTTGATGTTCCAGCCGGTAATAAAAACCAATAGACAACAACGAAGCTGAGATGACGGCAATCATCAGGGAAATGATAATGACAAGATATAATGCCGCCGCCTTGATCATCTTTATGGTTGAATAGGTTGTTTAGGACTGGCTGCTTTTGGAGGGAATACTTTCTGCATAAATTTAGGCAGCTTAGGCAATTTTGGCAGGAAGCTTTTACGGTGGATGATCTTACCCTCTTTGTAATAGAGCACTACTGTGCTGTCAGCCCTAAACCTCTCCTGTTTTCCATTGAGGAGATCATTCTGGTAGCCACCTTTTTCAGTTACCCTTCCCTGTACATCAAATAGAAAATAAGCCCCGTTCTTTTTCCCTTTGCTAAAAGAAAACTGATCTTTTAATACGCCATCTTCCGTCCAGTTTTTCCAGATACCGGATTTAAGGCCCTTGTCAAAATCCCCTGCTTCTTTCAAATTTTTATTTTGATAAAAATCCTGATATTCTCCATTTAGTAATTTTTCACTATAGCCGCCCTGGGTAATGTTGATTTTGTTTCCGGCAAACCAATAGTAATGACGGTCGCTGGTGACAGAGACATCTTCGGCAGGTTTAACATGGGCCACAACTTTATGGTCATCATAAGTTATCGTAATCTCATGATTTAGAAACTTGTCTACGTAAGATTGCTGTGCCGAAGCAACTCCCGAAAAAAGAATACACGGTAAAAAAATCTGCAGGAAGTATTGTTGTAGTCGACTCATTGTTTGATATATTTTTGTTTCCCCATCCAGCTGACCAGGATAGAATCTTTTTTATTTTTTAGCAGTTGTAGCCCTTGAAAATGTTCCCCTTCACCCATCATTCGCTCGTGATCATTCACTATTACAATAGCCACAATCTTTTTGGTTTTAGGGTTGATGATGTACCCTGAATATTTGATCACCGCCCAATTGATTGGAGGAGGAACAAATTTAACAGGGACCGTCGTTTTATGATCTGCCGGAATTACCTTTACCACAACTTCTGGTTGGTCATTGAGCTTACCTAAGAAGGGATCCCGGTAATTCAATGCCAATTTAAAGGTGTCATTTTTTGACACATATTGATTATAAGGTTCATGGACAGTTTTTGGCTGTAAAAACCCGGTAGATCCATCGTCAACCGGATCATTAAAAAACAAACGGTACACGATTACGCCCCATACCACCGCAACGGCGCACAGGAGCAGGTAAGTCATCTTTTTGTTTTTTGCAGCCTCCATTTTCTATTGAACAGTAAAATTCCAAAGTGTACTAAAAGCACCCACGTTTCCTACTGCGTCAATTGCACGCACCTGCCAGTAAACTTTATCTCCGCTTGTGCCTGTAAAAGTAGCTGAGGTACCGGTTACCGTTTGCGGATAACTGCTACTATAAGCGGTGGTCTGATCACTTTTATAAACATACAGCTGATATTTTGCTGCAGTGCTTTCTGCGCCCCAGGTTAAGGTAACAGGAGAAGCTACAGATGCTGCCGTTGCAGGGGCCGTCAGGACGATCTGCGCAGGCGGAGTACTGTCAAAAGTAAAATTCTGAACTGCCGACCATTTTGAGGATGCCGTATCGTTTAAAGCTTTTACGCGCCACTGATAAATTTTATCTTTTGATAAAGTGGTAGTGTACTGAAGATCAGGGATGGTTTTATCGAGGAAAAGTACAGTGGTATCAGCGAAGTTATTGGTATCTACTTCCAGATGGTACTTATCGGCCCCATATAACTTCAGCCATTTAAAAGTGGCGCTGCTCACATTGGTCAGCAGGTTATTAACCGGCGATACTAACTGAGGCTGCTGTGCTTTTACTGAGCTGGAATAAATGACGAAGCCCGCAACTGTGTATGGCGTCTGGGTACTTCCGTTTTCGGCCCTTACCCTCCACTGGTAATAGCCTGGGTCCATAGTGAAATTAAATTTATTACCTGTGATCAGCGTATCCAATATCAGTCGCTGTGTATTGATAAAGTCGGGCGATACCACTTGTAATCGATAATGCAGTGCATCATCAACTTCATTCCACCAGAACGTCTGTGTATATAATGCACTGGCGGTTCCATCAACGGGAGCCAGTAATACTACATTCTTTTTCTCGATATTAGGTTCAAAAAATTCCTTGCAACCACTGATGAAAAACACTAATAAAACAATAATCTTGGTTAAGCTATTAACTTTCATCCTATAATTTTTTAATTTATTCACGTTCATGAGGCATCCCTCTGAATTCTATTTTTAAAATACATTGATGTGCACGTTCGCCAATTACATCTGGCTTTGGCGATTTAATTTGTAAGGCTGAGATCTTCCCTATGGCCGGTGCACGTTCCAGGGTATCGATCAATCCCACCAGCTGCGAATAATTACCATAACAATACAGCATTTCTGTTTTGCCCAGCTGGGTAGTATCCTTCTCGGCCGAAGGCCTGGTTAGTGTATAATCTATGCCAACATGCCGCTTCATCGCCATCGCCGAAGCCTTCAGCCACAATTCATTACTCCAGGTAGTTTCATTGATCTGATAAGATTTGACAATACTTTGCAAAGCATCCAGTTTTCGTTGTGCATGAACCGGATTAAAAGAAAGATCTTCATTCTGAACCACCTGTCCATTTAATTCCCGGTTTAGCTGAACCGCCTCAACTGTGCGGCTAAAAGCGAAAATCCAGCACAATAAAATACCTGCCCCTGCTACGGGGAATAGTAATTTATTCTTTTGGCGATAACTCATTTTGCGCAGCATCGTTTAATAGTTTAATAAGAATGTAAATACCTGTACCCCTTTTTGATCGTCCGTTGCATATTTTTGCAGCTGAAGGGCTTTTACCCATGGTTTTTGTTTCAGGGCATAGATCCAGTCGTTAATCACATATACACTTGCCGATTGCCCGGTGATGCGCATACTTCCGGTTTCCAGCTCATTTTTGTCTGGAGAACCTGTACTATTTCCTTTGATCGCATTAACAGAAATTTCAGTTAAAAGAATGGTTCCGGGAACCGTCTGTCCAATCTGGTCGCATAAGTAGGCATAATGCTCACCATGGTTCCAGCCCAGCTGTTTCACTTGTTTTTCCTTCTCTTTGACTTCGGTTTCCAGTTTTTGACGCCCGGCATAGAGATCAGAACGCTGTCCTGCTTTACCTGCCAGCTGCCCGTTAGCTGAATGATAAAAACTAAAAATCAGGAAATTAAGCAGCAACAAAACAAAAAAGGAAATCAGCACTGCAGCCCCGTTTTTTTGAAATTTCAATTTTGCATTAAACTCAGTTAAAGCATGTTTAACTTCCTCTGATTCAACTTCTACCAGCTCCAGCCTATCATTTAAGATCAGCTGAAAAGCGGCGGCGTAAGCGAGTAAGAATTGCTCTGGAATCAGTTCTATCCCCAGCTTCAGGTCAAATTCATTTTTCAAACCTGCGGTAAACTGGTAGTCCAGCCAGGCTTTCTGCGCATTGAGCCTAACCTGATGTCCATCAAAAATCAGGTCGCCCTCGTAATTATTAAGCTGTGGAATGACCTGGTCAACCACAAAAGGACCTAAGCCAAATAACAGGACTTCAGCGCCCAGTTTTTTAAAGGCTAATAATACAGGATCTGCCAGTTCCTTTCTCACGAAAGCAACGAAAGAATGGTCGGCCGATTTAAAATGCTGCAGATAGAATTCTTCGGCTTTAAATCCAGGGAACAAGTGTCTGAGACTTTGTTCAGTCAGGCTTTCCAGCCTGGCTGTTTTTTTGATCAGTACCCCTCGCCCCGTCAGTGTAATTGCCAGAGGACCTTTAAGTGTTATCTTTTTGAGCTGATCCAACCCCAAATTGAATTGTTTTTTTTCCTCAATATGCAGCAGCTTTTTCTGCAGGGAAAGCTGCACCAGGCGAATGTCATACGTACCGTCTGCAAGAAGCTGCACTTCTGCACCGGCACTGGCATTCATCCCCATTGGCATGTTCATTCCCAGGTTCATATTAATAGATAATGGTTGGTTTGATAAATACGATAGTGACTACTTTGTCAGTTGAATTACTGCGACTGCTAAAAAGCCATTTCAGTACAGGGATCCGCGATAAGATCGGAACTCCGGAACCGCTTTCTGTTTTCTCCGTTCTCTCTATACCGCCAAGTACAATCATGTCTTCATTTCTTGCCCTGATAATAGACTCGAACTTACTGGTTGATGTTGGTGGTGGTGCATTGACGGGAGGTGTACCAACAAAGTCGGTGATGTTCACTTTTATCCCTAAAGTGATCTCATTATCGCCAGAGATGACCGGTTTAATACCAATTTCCAGGTTGGCTGCCACTGCTGTATATTGCTGCGTAACTACTGTTTGTGTAGTTAATGACGGGATCACATTTTGGGTTGAGGTGCTGTAATATTCTGTATTTCCTATACTCAGTGTTGCAGTATGTCCGTTTAAGGTTGATAGTTTAGGTACAGAGCGTACATCCACATTACTATTGGTTTCCAGTGCACTCAGGCTTACATAAAAATTGGGCGTTACATGCCCCAGATTGACCGACTTATTTAAGCCGATATGGGATAAAAAGTTATTGATGGATTTAGAACCAAAAGTGTAATCGAGTCCGGGAAAGACGGTACCTCCTGTTTTCACACTATCTGAAGTTCCCATGCTAATCCCTGTCTTTATACCGTTACTCTTATGAATATCAATCATCGTTACTTCGATCAGTACCATCGGCACCATTTTATCCAGCTGTTTAATAAAAGCTTCAATTTCATTGACCTGTGGCGAGGAACCTGATAACAACAATGTGTTTTGTTCCCTGAATTCTTTGATCTCCACTCCTTTTTTCCATTCCGTTGGAATCATATTCTGGATCGTATCAAGGGAGCGGTTCTGCAGCTGGACCAGCTTATGGGCACGCAGGCCTTCAGATTTCCTGTCACCAATCAAAAATATACCGTTTTCTACACGGTAGGTATAATCAGTGCCCTGAAAAACAGCAGTCAGCAGGTTCTCATAACTGATGTCGTTTACCCGCAGAGTAATAGTCCCTTTGATGTCCGTATAGAGGAAATAATTGGCATTCACTTCCTGGGCTGCATTTTTTACGATATCTGCCATGTTTACGTTTACCGCATCTATGCTGATCACTTTTTTACCGCCTATCGTGCCTCCCTGGATACGAAAGTTTCCACCTCCTGTGGCAGCAGGACTGGCAGGCTTCAGGTTCCTCCTTACGGATGTGTTTTTATCTCCATTGATATATAGTTCTTCATTTTCTCCCAGGGCTTCAATAACGAATACATTATCATTGGTTTTCACCAATTTCAATTGATTGGCATAAGCAAGTTTTTCCAGTGCAGTTTCAAAAGGAGCATCAGAGAAAAAACCAGAAACCAGTTTATTTAATAGTGCGTATGGAACTACCACATTTTTGCCGGAGATCTGCGTAATCTTACGTGCTACTTTTGAAAGGGTATCATTGTTCAGTTCCAGGCTTAATGTGTTCCTCTGTCCGTCATAACGGGCGCTGATCTCCTTAACGGGGATGACCACTTTAGGCTCAGCAACCTTAGTGATGGTCATAATAGAACCAATCAGGTTGATATCAACATTATACTCTTTGGTAAGGAATACCAGAACATTTAGCGCAGTCTCATTGGTAAAATTATTGTATACCTTAAAGTTAAGCATTGGATCAATATTGATGTTCAGGTTATTAGCCTCAGCTAAAGCCCGGAGGAACTCCTGTGCCGAGACGCCGGAAACATTCATTTTCACCACCTGGTTTAACCCGGGAACTGTGATAGCCAGGTTATTTAGGCGTTCTTTAACGGCCCTTACCCGCTCATCAGTATTCTGGGTCTGTGCAGACACCAAACTACTATGGATCAATAAAAGCAGGACACTTAAAAGTATCACTTTAAATAGTTGAAATCGTTTGTATAAGTTCCTCATCAATTGGTAAAAAGTAGTGGGTATATTTCTTCAATCGTAGTGTCGCCTTTGATAAATAAAGCAAAAGCATTTTCGCCAAGTGTTTTAATTCCGCGTTCTTCCAGCAGGGGGTTGATATATAGATTTCCCTGTTTAATTTCCTGGGTAAGTTCATGATCAAGCGGGATCACTTCGTAAACCGCCTTTCTTCCGCTGTAGCCAGTGTAATAACATTTCTCACAGCCCTTTGCCAGATAGTGGTGACTTACCGGTGCAAAGGGTTTGAACTGCTTGGGATAGGAAGATGGATCAAAAGGTGCCTGTTCTTTACAGCTTGTGCACAGCAAACGGATCAGCCGCTGTGCCACAGAGGTGTTCAGCGTATTGGCAACCAGAAACGGTGGTATCCCCATGTCCATTAAACGGGATACGGTGCCCCATGCCGAATTGGTATGGACAGTGGAAAGCACAAGGTGACCAGTTAATGCTGCCCTTATGGCCATATTGGCGGTTTCAGGATCGCGGATCTCTCCAACCATGATCACATCCGGGTCCTGCCTTAAAAAAGTTCGCAGCGCTGAAGCGAAGGTTAGTCCGATACTTTCTTTGAGCTGCACCTGGTTAATTCCCTGGAGGGTATATTCAATCGGGTCTTCAATCGTCAGGATATTTCTTGTCTCCTTGTTCAGGTATTTGAGTGTAGCATATAATGTAGTGGTTTTACCAGATCCTGTGGGTCCGCTGATCAGGATGATCCCATTGGGTCTTTTTACTCCTTGTAGGTAATTTTCCAGGTCGAATTCCGAAAAGCCCACATGCTTCAGATCGATATTAGCCGCATTGTTATTTAATAAACGCAGCACTACTTTTTCTCCATGTAAAGTAGGCAGAACGGAAACCCTGATATCAAAAGCTTCTTCTCCATGTTTAAAATTGATCCGGCCATCCTGTGGCAAACGTTTTTCTGCAATATCAAGGTTGGCCATGATCTTGATCTTGTTAATCAGGGCTGGGTATTCAGTTTTTTTTAGTACATACCGCTCTACCATCATGCCATCGATACGGATCCTTACCCGACAATGTTCTTCGTAGATCTCAATATGGATATCACTGCTTTTCAACGTTCTCGCTTCACGGATCAGATCATTTAAAAAGCCATCCCCTTCAATGGCCAGTGTCATCTTTTGAAATTGGTGCTGACCGTTCTCTTTGGGATAATGCTGGTTAAGGAGCATACTTATTGTAGTTACAGGCAAAGGTTCCAGGACAATTCTTCTGCCCAAAACAATTTCCAGCTCATCGGAAAGAATGCTTATACTTTCCGTTTCATCACAAAGCAAGGCCAGTCCTGCTTCATCATTTGATTTCGGCAGTACCCGGTAATGCCAGGCCTGATCTTTAGTTAACGCAGTTAAAAAGGATGGGTTAAATTCCATAGATCCAGGAATCAGTATACAGTTTGAAACTCGGATTGATTAGTGAAAAAACAAGAACAAAACAAAGGAGTAATGCCTGTAATCCGGCCAAAGGTATTTGAGGGTTTACCTTCTTCAGTAAGATTTGCTGTGTAAAGGTATAAAGCAATACAACGATAAGGCTGCCCACATAAAACAGCACATAATTGACAGGAGATAAATAAAATGTGATTGCTAACAAGAAAAGGATATCTCCCCATCCAAGATATTGATGGGTAATATTAATGAATCTTTTATTTTTCAGTGAGAAATAAAGCGATAGCAACACGAATTGGATGCCAATAAAAAGAAAAGCATAAACACTTTCAGTTAATACATCATACATTGAAGTATGCTGTTGTTTAAATAACAACAATAAAATGCCTAAAAAAGGAAAGCAGATCCAGTATACTGCACGGTAACGCATATCCTGGTAACAGATGAGCCCCAGGCAGATTAGGATGAACAACTGCAGTAAAAGCATTTAGTCTGGGGTTACTTCTTTTAGATTTTTATCCTGATCAATCTCCCAAACGTTATATACACCGTCGCCATCAAAATCAGCTACAGCAGTAGCCCTGGCCACAAAACCAGTGTTACTCGCACTTACAATAGTGATTTTGTAATTCGCCCTACCGTCTTTACCATCTGTAGTTAACTTTTCCTGAATAAATCCAACTTCTGTTAAGTCGGTACTGTATTTGGATTTTTCGTAAAAGAAACTTTTTTCTAATGTAGTCAAATGTTCCAGTTGAATTTTTGCTTCCGTAGTTTTTGCTTTTGTGATGAGGGGCAGTAAATTAGGAAGTGCAAGAAGAACCAGAATACCGATGATAACAAGTACTACCAGAATTTCTGTAAGTGTATATGCTTTGACTTTTCTACCAAGAAGTTTTGAATTCATGAGAAACAATTAATTCCTCTAATTTAAGACATTTACAAATATGAATTAAAACATTTTTGCATTAATTTGTGTTTCAGGTAAAAATATCTTATTTATCATACATTTAAACAACAGAATAATTTTTTATATCATTAAAATATCAATCTTATCATTTTATAGAAATCGCATCTATACCCGGCGCTGATTTTTGATTTACAAATTCACTATGTAATAGAATTATTACATAGTGAATTCTTTAAGGTTACAATTTTCTATACGTGCCTATTATTCCGTTCCTATAATGACCTGCGGTATTAGAATCTACAGACCAATCAACAAGATTAAACATCTAAAAAATAAGATTTCATATATCTCGGAAAGTACATTACTACTATTTGCTTTACAGCACCACCATTGGTTTTTGAAGGAGACCATGTTATTCCACCATTCGATGTTGTTACCGCATATCCGGAAGGCTCGGTTCCCCCCAGGGTGGCAGTTCCGATATGATATCCTAATGAAGACCAATTGTAATCCACAATCCAATAACCTCCGGCAACTATTAATGCCCTATTGATATCCCTTGCCGAGTTATCCAAATCTGCTCCAATCACAATCGCACTAAATTTCATCGTATCCCACAATGGAGAGCCTGTATTATTTCTAGCTAATATCAATTCAGTTCCTACAATATTTATCCTTGTTTTAGTAATCAAAGTACTATCAAATGGTAAAATATCGTTAATGACCGTTGTTTTATTAGTTACCAAAAGTTCCTGTTTTAGCGATATACTATTACAATTAATAAAAGTGAGATCAGCTTTTCCATCTGTATTTGCCACTCTAAGCGTATCATTCCCTGTAAATAAACAATTAACCAGTTTATAGGTACTTGATCCGGAAGCATAATTAGTAAAGGAACTTGTGTCGATATCACTGCCAAAACTATCAAACTTACATCCAAAAAACAGCGTGTTTTTTAAAGAGTCAGCTATAATTAACCTTTTGCTGTTTATATTGAAATTACAGTTGGTAAAATGTTCAACACCTGAAATCCCGGTTGTCCCATCAGAGATTCCAGTATAATCAAATTGACAGCTATCAAAAGAAATATCAGGTAACGACTGATATAAAGTAATCACATAAACAGTTGACTGATCTTCATAACCATCTATTGTGCTCATTGAAACATTACAATTTACAAAATGGATTTTGGCATTATTCAAAGCAACAGCAGCCAGGGCATTGAACCTGGTAAATGAGCAATTTTCCGCAATTATTTTGTAAGTCATCATTGCTTCAATATGGATCATCTTGGCATAATAGTCCAAATTGCTATTCTTAATATGTACCTGGCAATTTCCAGCATTCGTAAATTCGAAAGTTAAGCCCACTCTGCCTCTTTTGTTGACGGTATCAATAGAGTGTGCGGTTACTGAATCTATATTAATAATAGAATTGTCTTTATTTCCAGTAAAATACAATGCATCTCCATATGAATCAGCACCCGTGTAGGCTCCGGCAACTCCGTTTTTATCTCTTAATCCAACTGCTAAAGCATTACAATTATAAATATTGATCACCCTTGCCCCATGGTATCTTATTCCGTAACCGATCGTATTTTCTATGGTAATGTTAGTCGTAGATATAATTTCGGCATTGATTTGTATCCCAATACCTATATCTACATTATTGGAAACGGGATCTAAAACATAAGGAATACTGGCACAATTGATCGTAAACCCATTTAAGTTTACTTCTGTACCTAAATTATTGACAAAAGCATCTCTAACCTCATTACCAACACCAACTGCACCAAAACTAAATACTACACATTCCCGAACCGGCGTTATCTTCCATATCGTGTTACTTGAAATAATTCCTACGGTATTGAACATAGCACCATCAGAAGTAATATTTATTCTGCTTCCTGATCCAAGCCTATTATAAACTGTTGACGTAATCTGATATCCACCAGCAGTTTTTGGAATAAACAGGTTACCATTAACAAACCTTACCGCAGCCTCCAGAGCTTGATTTAGTGCCTGTGTATCATCGTTTAAACCATCGCCAATGGTTCCGTAAATCCTGCTGTCTATAAAACCACCGGAAATATTTCTTAAAAAATATTCATCTCCTTCTTTAATTACCATTACACCATCCACATCAGCATCACCCAGGGTAGTTGATTTGGTAAAAGCCGCAACGTTGCCAATTACATCTACAAAGTTGTACAGGGCAACCCCATTTCTTTTAATATTTCCATCTGCAACAGTAATTACATCTTCAGCAATTGTTTTTGCTTCAGCTGCGGTAACAAAGTCGGAATCAGCTAAGATTCCCTGAGCTATTGAAGTAGCTTCTTCGTGATTGATGTATTGCTCTTTGTTTGACATGATTTTTAGATTAATTGATATGATGGCTTTTCAATTTTTTATTTATTTTATCCTGGGCTAGCTTTAAAGCATCATTATCTTTTTTAAGATCGATCATATATAAAGTTAGCTCCTCAATTTTCTTAACCAGCAATTTGTTCATCTCGCCAAGATTTTGTCCTTTTTCTGAAATTTCTTCTGCCGTTGGCATTTCAGGTAAATGACGGTTTATATTGGTATAACCTTCCAGATCTTTTAGCGAAGGAAGGTGATAAGAGGATTTAAAAACATAATCCGGCCAGTTAATTGTTTCAACTACTATTTCTTTTGTTCTAACGTTGCCGTTAATAGCCAATTTGTAACCTTTAGTGTCTGCTGTGCCAATCCCAACATTCCCATTAGACGCGACAGATAAAGCATTAACCTTAGTAGAATTATTGATAGTAAATAAATTCAAAGAACCTGCAACAGCACCAGTACTTCCGCTCGTCAACTGACTTTCAATACCGCCAATTTTTTCTATTGTGCCACTATTGACCATGTTTTTGAATGTAATACCCGGACCTTCACCTCCTGCTAAGAAATTTCTGGAAATTACGATCTCATCGCCGTTTGTCTGGCCTAACACTTCCAGTACACCTGCAGGAGCTGCTGTACCGATACCAACATTACCATTTGGTGTTACGGATATTGCATTAACCTTTAAAGAATTATTAATTGTAAATAAATTTAACGAGCCTGCTACCGCTCCCGTAGCTCCGCTCATTAACTGACTTTCAATACCACCAATTTTTTCTATTGTGCCACTATTGACCATGTTTTTGAATGTAATACCCGGCCCTTCACCTCCCGCTAAGAAATTTCTGGAAATTACAATCTCATCGCCGTTTGTCTGGCCTAAAACTTCTAGCACACCTGCAGGGGCTGCTGTACCAATACCAACATCACCATTTGGTATTATAGATATTGCATTGACCTTATTAGAGTTGTTGATTGTAAATAAATTTAACGAGCCAGCCACCGCTCCCGTAGCTCCGTTCGTCAACTGACTTTCAATACCACCAATTTTTTCTATAGTTCCACTATTGACCATGTTTTTGAATATGATCCCAGGCCCTTCGCCTCCCCCTAAAAGATTTCTGGAAATTACTAATTGATTCCCATTTGACTGATCTAACACTTCTAATTTGCCGGATGGGCTGGGAATGCCGATGCCCACATTACTTCCAGATTCGAAAATGTTTGTTTGGGCGTAAGAAGTGTAAGTAATGCTTAAAATTACTAATGTAAAAACAGTTTTTTTCATGAATGATATTGTTATTTGATTAATTCTATCTAGCTCTTTAGTATAAGGGTGGAATTGCAAGCCCAATTTTCACGTATTGAGAATGGTAAAACAGACCCGGCATTTTCTGCCATTGAAAAGATTGCTAAGGCATTAGGGGTTGGCTTAGCTGAATTGGTAAACGCCGATGATATATTTACCGATGTAAACTCGTATGACAAATCAGTCATTGAAAAAATGGCTTTAGTTGACCAACTGGAAGAAAAGGAAAAGACTGCTTTTTTTTCAATATTGGATGCTCTCGTATCTAAAAAGCGGCTAAAGGATTCTCTATCAAATGCACTTAACGCCCTTAATTTGGCTTAATAAACAAAGCCCGGCGCTCGGCCAGGCTCTGTTATGTCAATTTTTACTGCCTTTGTTAACGCTTACAAGCAGGCTACATTAATACAATGAAGTGCATCTGTACTCTTTTACAATAAAAGTATTTGAGGAATTTTCATGTACAACTTTTCTCAAAAGTTCTTGGTCTGTGCTCAAAAGGTCAATGTTCAAATGACCCGATATTTTGATAATAAACTGCAATTCACCATGCGAAACGTTTAAATCCTTATACAAAAAACCATCTTTATGTAATACAGCGTATGGATATGAAATCAGGTCCTTAGAATATTCTAACAAATCGTCTGTTGTAAAAACCAAAGCGCCTTTGAAAGTATTTGGAGCATTTTTTTCTTTGAATAAGGTTCGTAAATGGGTCAGATTATCATCATCATTAGGAAGCCAATTCGAGTCTTTATCATCGTGATTTACGATCCAGAATGAACCATTATTGAGTTTTAATACTACACTTTTAAACAAGCCTTCATAAACTTCAACAAATTTGGTCAACCCGATTTCTTTTCTTTCACTACCACCAGGTAATTGAAATGAAACCCCATACCATTTTATAGACGAATCAAAATCATCATCAAAAGATTCGATATATTGCTCTCGATCGTAAGGAAGCAATTCTTTAACATTCTTTTTAAATTCTATCATAAGCATTATTTAATTAGGGTATTGCTCCGGCTCCTACTAACGATCCGCCCAAAGTTTCAGGTGCCGCTAAAATTGCTGCACCCCATTTGAAAGTTTCCCATACACCTATGCCAATTACGGTTGCGGTGCCACCTCCCGCACCAACTTTAACAGCGGTAGCTACAGATGGGTAAACAGGGGTATAACCACCTCCAGTCGGATTTTGCACATCCCAATGAGGAGCGTGTACCATTGTGATCATCAGGCACCCAAACACGGCCATCCCTATCAACCCATCCTATTCCTTTTCCATTTGGATTTCGTACTTTTTGAGCCCCACTTTTAGGTGGTTTATAGCCTGGAACATTGGGAGGATTTTCTTTCATATCAGGCAATGATTGTTTGCCATCCACATCACCGCTACCCTTACTTCCATCTTTTTTGCCACCACCGTCATCACTCTTCTTTCCTCCATCGTTATCACTTGGCGTTTGACCTGCAATTGGATCATTAATTACCACATCATTAAGCTGATCTTTAGGTTTATCATTGTTTGATGGCTGCTGTGCTTGTAATTTTGCCAATTCAGGGGCAATATCAGCACCAGTATAGGTAGTACCCTGCGCTGTTTCTACCACTTCCATTCCATCAGGATCAATATTTCTTATCGGATTGTTTGCAGCATAATTGTATGTACTAAATCGCCTACTACTTTCTGCAAGTGGGTCAGGGGTTGTCCATCTCCCAATCACCGGATCATAGAACTTTGCCCCATAATCTAACGCCCCTCTATTAAAATAGTCCCATCAAGACTATAAAACAACTATTTTCCTAACATTGTAAGCAATTATGCAACCAGTGATTAAAGCTATAGAACCGTTTATATACCAAAATTTTTTAAAGAAAAACATGTTGGATAAACTTATTAGAAACGTCCCAAAAATTAGACCAATAATAATGGATATTCGTAATACAAATGGAACTTCGGAACTGAAACTAGAGCCTATACTTAAAGCGGATATAAATAATCCAAAAACTAAATACAGACCTATCCATAACAAAGACAAGCTTACAGGTCCAAAATTATTATTTAACGATTTTTCCATTATAACTAATTTTTAATAATCTAATTCTTGCACATTCAACCGGGAAATGGTAAGCCTAAAAAAGGCGGATGATTTAATTTTTTATTTTAATAATCAGCGATACAGACTATAAAGTCTTTTATTTACATGTATTTAATTTTCATTGGACGTATCTGGAAAACTGCCTTTTTTAAATTTTATTAACTTCTGTAATGTCTTAACATCAGTGATGTCCTGTCTGCGGCCGGAGACTTGTTTGTTTTTTACGAGATCATTAAGGCCGATATAGTTGATGACAAGATCATTCTCGAGTTCTATCTTTTCCATATTTAAGATCGCCTCACTAAACTTAACTCCATCAATGAGGTTCAGCACATCAATCCGTAATGGTGGGTACCCGATCTGGCTAATTAATCCTTCAGTTAAAAAATCCTCTTTCTGGAAGCCAAGAGATTGCAATCCAAAATCACTCACAACTTTGAGCATTCGAATTGCATTTTCTTCAGATACATTAATCCAAATATCGAGATCACCCGTGTGACGAGGCTTGCCATGAAATGCCAGTGCATAGCCTCCTACAACCATGTACTCAACATTGTACTGGTTTAACAATTTAACAAAATCTTCAAAATCTTCGGCTAACGTCATGCGTACATTCTTTTCTTTACCAACTTAGTTTTATCCATTCTCTGTCCGTTTGTTAAAGATTGAGAAATGATGTAAGTAACTGCAGCAGCACGCTCTTTAACTGGTCGGCCCAACCAATATTTCAGGTCATCTTGTTCATCATTGGCATTTTTCATCATAACCCTTCTTAGTACAGGTACTATTTTTCTAATTCGAGGTTCAAGAGCTAGCTTAGGCTTAGGCTTAGAAATAATATTTTTACGTTCTATTCGTATTTCCTGATTTTCATAAGCAACTTTAGCCTTGCTCAAATAATTACTGATGGTATTGTAATTAAACTGCGGATAGCTTAAACAAAAGTTCTTTAAATTAGAAAATACTTCAAAAGAATTCTCTATACTATTTTTCCAAAAAACTACGATTACTCTTTTTTCCCGAATACTTAGCGTTTCCATATACCAAATATAACAAATATCATAACAATATTAGTCATAAGAAGATAAAATTGTCCCGCTTGATCCCTTATGATCCTTAACCTATTCACTCAAAAACGTTTAAAATTCAACAAGCCCTCTCTAAGTTATAGATTGAACTAGGCTTTACATTTTTACTTGGCTTATTTAGTTCCAAAGTAAGCGTCCGGCTAAGACATCTTTTGTATTTGAAGAATAATGCTGATTATTGCTTTTGAGGAGGAGTCCAATTATTTGGTAGCAATTCGTGCAGTTTATTAGCCTTGTATGCTGGAATCCTTTCTAAGATATCCATTAGCCACTGCTGAGGGTTTATGCCGTTCATTTTACAGCTTCCCATAAACGAATAGAGCATGGCGCCTGTTTTGGCTCCTTCGTGAGAACCCGCAAACATCCAATTTTTGCGGCCCAAACTCAGGGGACGTACTGAATTTTCCACAGCATTATTATCTGGCTGAAGTCTACCATCCTGTACATACACTACTAATTTATCCCACAGACTCAGGTTGTAGGCGATCGCTTTTCCGATTACACTGGAAGGTAATACCATCTTATAGTTTTCCATCAGCCATGCTTTAAGCTCATTTAGTACAGGCACTGCCTGCTCCAGACGAAGCAGTCGAATCTGATCAAAGGACAATCCATCTTCTCTCTTGCCCGTAAGGGTCAGTTTCAGTGTGACCTTTAACCGTTCCAAACCGGTTAACCGGATACCACCCAGCACCGTGATGTGCAGCTTGCCGCTGGTATAGATCAGCAGCTCGGGGTTATCGCTGTGCAGTTGTCCACTACTCATAAAACAACCGGCTTGATGACCAGCGTCCCATCACAGATCGTGACCTCAGCCAGATCCCCGGGATGAAAGCCCTGCTGTTCTAACCACAACCCGGACAACCGGAGTTCCGGAACAATACGTTCGCCCGATGCCAGTGGCATATAATGGGCCTGTTAACTTGATTAATCGGATAACATTCTGCATCATAAAAAAAGTTATTGAGAACTATTCTGCACAAATGTAAACAATCATTTGTTTTAAGCAAGAGAAGTATAATTTTATTTATTAACTTTTATTCTCTACATTTGACTCAATCAATAGGATTTAACCTCCTTTTGTGCACAATTATGAACATAGGAGACAGAATAACCACCTTACGCAAAGCAAAAAAGATTTCTCAGGCAGATCTGGCTAAAGAAGCCGGCGTATCCCGTGAGATCATCGGCCGTTATGAGCGTAACGATGTTTCCCCTTCAGTTGAAGTGGCTAAAAAGATTGCCGATGTACTGGAAGTTTCACTGGACTATCTGGCAGGAGGAAGTGATAAGGCAAGCTTTGATAAGCAAACCCTAAAGCTCATTAATGAGATCGAAGAACTCGATCCCGCGGTAAAAGACAAACTTTATTTCCTGGCTAACGCCATCATTAGGGACGCTAAAACAGGTAAAGCATATTCACATTAAACAGGAAAGAAAGCCAAACGGCTCTCTTTCCTGTTTAATGTCAGAAATTTTAGTCACTAAAGATATTAATTACACTTAGGTAGTGTAATCATTATTATACTTTCCACCTTTAGCCATATCTTTAAGCATAGTCTTATAATTTTTCTTTCCAAGATTCGATCCTAATTCTGCGGATTTTTTATAAAGCTCCAGAGCCTTGTTATAGTCCCTTTCTACACCTTCTCCCATTTCATAAATGCTGGCAAGATTATTATAAGCTTCTGAATGCCCACTTTCAATAGCTTTATGATACCAAAAATTCCGTCTTTTTGGGCTAAATAAAGGATTTTCTACGCCCAAAAAACTTATATTCTCAAATTGCTGCGCATATTCATACATGGCATCTATATGCCTTAAGTACGCAGCTTTTTTAATAAGTTTAAAAAACTGTTCATATAAACCACTTTTATCTTGCGTTGTTAAACTTGAATCTCCGTATAGTTTAGAATCTATTAACATTGCTTTTGAATATATTTTATCTCCTTTCATATCGGTTTGTCTGGATGTTTATCGTTCCAATATTCTTTGAATCCTTCTGGTGCCCTTTTACTTACAGTCTTTCCATCGGGTCGGTTTTCTATAACATTACCAGGCTTATTTGGATCAGGCTTCAATTTTTTAAACGGATTATTTGTCCCACCAGCACTTCCAGCTTGATTACGTTCACCCTTCATATACACAATTAATTGAGACAAATTCTCTTGACCCCGCATAATATCTATTCCTAGTTCAAACAAGCGAGGAATACGAGAAAGCAACCCTGAACCTTCTGCGTATAGAGGAAACTCCATTACTATAGGCTGTATTTTATAAGTCGGCTTCTGACCTACAACACCAACTTCTTGTAGCTGAATGCCATCTTCTGATGGAGGCAATAAAGCACTAAATCGAAGATATTGAGCCGACATCCCAGGAGTAAGTTGACTACTGCTTAATTCACTAGTTTGCCCATTTCCATCGGTCTGATAAAACCTATCAGGTCCCGGTTTAAAAATAACCTCATTAAGTTGACCATTTGGATCAAAGTGATAATCATTTTCAACCCTAACAGGTCGATCATCTACTGACATCCAATCCGGATCGGTATTGTTAACAGGATTATTTAAGGCATAAATATAAGGTGACATGTGTTCATAATCCTCAGCCATCGGATCAACTACATTCCACCTTCCAATCACCGGATCATAGAACTTTGCCCCGTAATCCTATTGATGCGAGTTTCAATGCCTAACTACTTCATTTTGTAGACATTTCTTTTATGGGGTTTAAAATGAGATTAACAAATTTTTCCTTTTGCATTAAGTTTTGTGAAGACTTGAAGTCCTTATTAATATCTTTCCAATTCCCTAAATGATTACCGTGATTTATACTTACAAAGCCAAGTGTAGTAGATTCTGGACCATTTGGTCTTGTCCAAGCATAAATAATCTCATCACTTTCTGGATAATAAAAATATACACTATACCAATGTTCATTAACTTGGTTTCGTCCTTCTTTTAAGTTAAGCCGTCCAGGAACTATATATTTTGGATTAGTTTTCTTAAATTTATTAATCGAATTTATCAATTTAGCCTCATTTACATTAACATTATATTCTTCAGCATATGGGTAACTTCCAGGTGAATAAAGCTTAGCTAAGTTATAAAAACCTATTCCTAAAATCACAATAAAAATTCCAACTAGTATTCTTTTTAAAGCACTCATAATAAATTATTTTGATGGAATATTTGTTACTCCTTTATTACTAATATCAAACCACATCAATATTGTTGATAATCCTAAGGGTGTATTTAATTTATACATAGTTTTTGACAATGATAGTCCACCTAATCCTGTTCCAATAAAATATGCTTTGGCTTTGTCGATTCCACTTATGTCATATCTCGTAGACACATCAATTTCCTGTTTAACAAATAACCAATCAGCACCAATTGTTCTAGTATCAGTCAATAAGCCAAAAAGTCCAGAGGCATTAAGGTTGTCAAACCTTCTATCATGGCCAATTGCAGGAGGATCGAATGGTTTATCGGGACTATAATTAAATGTCTCTTTCCCTCCAAATGTACGTGGATTATCACCGCCTGCAAATGTACCTCCACCAAGATTCTGACCTATAGTAGATGGATCAATGCTAGAGGCGTCAGGATCTTTCGTTATAATGGACGTTTGACCACTAATAGAACTTGTTACCGAGTTTCCAGTTTGATCATTTGTAGCAGTGCCATCTGAATTTAAACTGACACTGCTATTTTCTACACCTTTTGTTTCTATTTTGGCTTTTTCTCCTATATCATCAAATCCTTCATGCGTACTATTACCTGCAAACCATTGTACATAATTTGCACCAGAGGTAGGCTTATACCAATCTTTACCCTCCATCCCATCTGGATCAATAAATCTGATAGGATTATTGTTTCCATATACGTAAGGACTGAACCTTCTACTCTTCTCCGCCAGTGGATCTACCACATTCCACCTCCCAATCACCGGATCATAGAACCTTGCCCCGTAATCGTATTGATTACTTAAGTCTGTTTGCAACTCCTTGCCGTTATAAAGATAGCGGTTGTTATTAGATAAATTATAACCTCCGGGATTTTTTAAACCAAATGAATAATACTCATCTTCCTGTATTTCCCTGGCTACACCACTAGATGGGTTTTTATCAAAACTTACCCTTACATTTCCAAGGTGATCCTGTAAATTATATTCATAATGATAGCTGCTACCATTAGGTATTGCTCTCCCTTCCTCAGTCTGTATAAACTGTATTGCATTATTATTATATACAATACCATCTATATAATCCCAATTCCCGTCACTGCCAATATTTCTGAGCTTATTTCCTGTACCGTCGTAAATATAACTTGCCAAAGTAGTATTATTCTGAGTGACTGTCTGAGGCAAATTAAGCATATTATAGGTGATACTTTTAATTCCTCCGTCACTTTTCGCATTGCCATTATCATCATAATCATAGCTCCTAAAAGGATTTCCATTATTTGTTACCGTACGTAACTGATTGGCTGGGTTACCGCTGGCATCAGCATTAGTATAGCTCAATGCTGATGCACTTCCTCCACTTCTTACTAAAGACGTAATATTACCTAAACCATCATAGCCAATCTGTTCGTTCAGTAAATTGCCGGTAGAAACCGCGGCAGTTAAGCGATTAAGAGGGTCATAAGAATAATTAAAAGTTTTAGCCCCGCTTGTTGAACCTGTATACTGCATACTGCTAATATTGCCGTTAAACATTGGGCTTACACCTGTCCCGGGATTATTGTACTGTAAGTTGAAACTGAACAAATTACTACTATTACCGGCACCACTTAACCAACCACGCTCATTATAGGTATAATTTACGTCCTGCAAAAATGGTGCAGCGCCAGTTTCACTATGCAAGTGTTTGGTAGTTAGCTGTCCTACTTCATTATAATCCATTTGACTAAGAAGAATTGGATTAGTTGAAGTATTGTTACCCGCTGTAATAGAATGAAAGGTTTGCTTCTTACGTCCCATATGATCATATGTATAGGACGTAGTTACCGTGACAGCCGCCATAGAAGTACTGGCAATAGTATAATGGTGCATTACAGTACTAGTTACATCATTGTTAAAATTGTAAGAATTAGTAATTTCATCATAGTTACCTGCATTTGATACACCTGTTGTACCACCAAGATAATGCCCTTTTAAGGTAGTAATGTTCCTTCCCAAATCATCGTAATAATACTGGGTATACAATACCGCCGAACTTCCTAATACATATGTTTTAGTGCAGGTAAGCAATCCTGTAGTGTGGGTACTTGCAGATGCCGGGGTTGCATATTGGCTATCCGGGAAAGAGTAATCATCATAGTAATTAATCGTTAGCCCTCCTGAAAAACCGCTTTTTGGCCAGGCTTCGTTTGTAGGAACTCCGCCCACTGGTCTGGTTACCCATAGAGGTCCGGTGAGTCCACTAATAATTGTTTGTAGGCCCACACGACCTATGGCTGTCCCGCCATTGTTCCATGTCCCGGTCCACACAACTCTGGATAATGCATCGTATTTTATAAAAGTCCATTGCTGGGCTGCCCTTTGATTACCATCTTGAGAAGCAACCACTTTATCCAATGTGTTGTACACCAAATATTCCCATTTCTTTCCTGGCACCTGCTTTTCTACCAAACGTTTCCTCTGATCGTAATGGTAGCCATAGATGTAATTTAGAAAAACAGCATCTGTTTCTACAAAACTACTCGGATATATGTTTGATGGTATAGGCGGTACTACATATATGAGATTATTCAGGTTATCATAAATATAGTAAGTTGCGATATAGGTTACCGGATTAGTTACAGATTGCGATTTCTTACAAACCACCTGGCCTTCTTTATCTTTATATTCAATACTATTATTGCCATTTTCATCGGTAGTGATTATAGAATATAATTGACCTGGCGCATAGTAAGAATTGCCGGTAGCACCTGCACCGCTTGCATTAGCAGTCCATAAAATAACTTCATTCTGACTATTTGTGCCATAACTTAGTTTTACAGTATGTCCGCTTCCGGTTATACCACTGTTACTCAACTGCCATGCATCACCAGGTGCGCCTTGTTCGATAGCTCTATTCAATGGCGACTGCTCAAAAGAGGTATTGGCAAAGGGCGAATTGATATGCGGTATTCCACCAGGCAGCTGGGTTACGCTGGCATTAGTTCCTGTAGGATTATAAAAATTCAATAACCCGGCACCACTTTGCAGTGCATCGGCCTTATAGCTCCCGTCAGAGCTGGTAGCTGCGTAGGGCAAATATTTTGATGTTACCCTTCCATATTGATCGTAGGATATGGGTTGAACAATATCCATATTATTAGGTGATCCTTTTACCTGAACTGTTTGTGAGGGTCTCCCTAATCCATCCATATATTGTATAGATTGCATCAGATCACAACTAGAATAGCCAGATGTAGCAGGATTATAACCGGCATTCCGTGGAATAGAAGTCATGATATAGTTCTGCCCCTGACTGGGATTGGTTGTGAGTGGCTGACAATCTATACTAGCGATATATAGATGTAAACATTGTCCCGCACTGGCAGTGAAACTAAAACCCGGACTCAATACAATGCTACCATAACTGTAGTATTCTCCCGCAGCAGGTGTGGTTGTTAAAGGTTGGGTAACCAGGGTTTGTGCAGCTAATCCCGGCCCTAAGAATAAGAGGGCTAGAATAGAAGAGAAAGACCTTAACCTATTTATTATAGCTGAATGTTGAGTAAGCATGTTGAAAAGATTTGAAAGTTAATTCCTTGCCTATTGTCCCTGGAAGTGATAATTTGTACGTTTAATAATATTTCCATCTTTATTTCTGACGTTCATTAACCGCTGCAGTCCATCATATTCAAAATAAGAGATTTCGCTTTTAGGATCTGAAGAACTCGTAATACCTATTAATGGGTCGTAGGTATATGAAGTCATCTGTGCACCTGCCGGATAAAGCCTTAATTCATCCAGTACTAAACCACTGGTACCGTTTACAGAAATAGTACCCTGATTACTCATGGTTACCTGATGCTCAAAATACCTTAGTCCATGGCTGTCGCTATTTCCCAATAAGGCAGGTGCACCCCCGTTAACTGTAAGTGCGCCACTCGCCCAGTAAGAGACGACATAAGTCCCAGCAGTGACATTACACGTAACGGCTCCCGATCCAATGCCGTAAAGCGCCATTCCTTCGTGTATACCTAAGCCTGGTGATAATGATGTAGTATTTACTCCCGTACTGGTGTAATTCCAATTACCGGAACTGGCACTTCCTTCTTCAAATCCTGTGTAGGCAACCTGACCAGCCGTAGCATTCTTCACCTCCGCTATCGGATATTGTTGATTATATCCCCATATAAATCCTCCTTGCGGGCCTGAAGTTTGATGATATGATAGAAGATTTCCCGAAGAATTATAACTATCGTAATTCATATCACCTCGTAAATATGAATTAGGCGCACCAACATAGGTAGTATAAGGTAAATTAGTATTGAAAATACCTAACATTGTTTTTCCGATTTGAGTAGTATTACCAGAAGTTTTATAAACTGATTTACTGACAGACGCCATGTACTCAACTCCAGAGTTATGGTCTCTCAGCGTCCCATCGACCTCAATCGGCAGAATCTGATTATTCTGTTGCATCATCATCAGTGCCTTTACTGAATCTACTGAT
The DNA here is from genome assembly GCF_009765875.1 of Pedobacter sp. L105. GTDB lineage: Bacteria > Bacteroidota > Bacteroidia > Sphingobacteriales > Sphingobacteriaceae > Pedobacter. Next base: position 632,950 of record NZ_LMUP01000014.1, on the reverse strand, counting down.
GAAGATAACTGAGAATTATAGCAGGATACATAAGAAGATAGTGCCTGATTATAGTCGCTTACAGCTTGCCTCACTGATGTACGGTAAGAAGATTTTATTGCCCCGTACTGATTATATAAGTCAATTATATTCTGATCATATCCATGGTAGTTATTGTCAATTAAACATTGATTATAACTGGTACTTCCGGAATGATTTGGCGTCAAACATCCCCCGTTAATATTCCACCTTCTAAATACATAAGTAATCCATTGATTGTAAACAGGTAGCGATTGTGCATCAAAAGTTGATTTTAAACTTGTCAAGGTCGCTTTCAAGTTGGTTAAAGGCGTATTAGGGTTACATCCATCCAGTGAATAATCAGTTGAATAGGTAATTCTTTGTATTGCTATGTCAAGGTTGCTTTTGCTCAACTCTTTTCTAGTAACCATGAGATGATTTGGATTGTCATACACATAATCAGTTTGCGTACTGACCGGGTTAGCTCCATTTAGGTCATAATCTGTTGTCTGAGTGCTGGATAAAGCATTCCTGTAATTCACCTGACTAATAAGAGACACATAATAGGTATTAAAATTCCAAACTTCAGGTCCGTTAATCGTACCATCGAATTGTCCTCCATTGTCGTCATATATAGGTTGGTTTCCCGAAGTCGGTCTGAAATCACCCTGATCAAAAAGCCGGTGCACGGTAAAACAGGCAGTAGAATCTTGTTGAGTGGGAAAAAGGTCGGCATAGGTATTTTTAACATCCTTAATTAGAATAAAGTCGCTGCCAGAGCTTTTATATGTCTTCTGTTCCAGCAGCTGATTCCGCCTCCATGAATTATTAATCCTAACATAAGAGAAATTATCTACCGCAGCATCCTGGGATTTATTGAAATCATAAACAGTTTTGCCCAGTAAATTACCACTTTGATCAACCTGATACTCTTCTACTTCCTGATAAGCAACTGAGCCATCAGTGGCACCCGCCATCGATACAGTAAAGTTTTCAGTGTAAGTTTGCAAATAAGGAAGTAAGGAAGGCGAGTAATCAGATTGCCAGCTCCCGGGCGAACGTTGGTATTTCAAAAAAGTATATCCTTTTCCAACATCACTAAAATCTCCATTAAAAACATCTGAAATATAATATGGCAATTTATAGTTGTATCTTCTTGCTGTCAGTACTCCATTATCAGAACCATAATTAATCACCTGCTTGATACGGAGCCCGCCAGTAAGGACTAAATCAGCATGCGGGGTACTTGTTACGCTTGTCAGGCCTGCATGAAGTAAAGTCGCTTCCATATGATACCTGGGTTGTGACGTACCATTACCCGGACTGGGAAAATAGAAACGATAAATATGACCCGCAACAAGGTTAACGGAAAGGGTACCAGAGTATGGCATAGGAGGCGTACCTGCAAAGCCTAAAAAAGCTACCTGTGATCCTGTTCCACCACTGGTGACGTCATTAATATAAACCTGCGCCATGTTTTGCAAACAGTTGCTTGTACAACCACTGGTAATAGAGAGCTGTAGGCTTGCCTTAATAGTCTGATTTGCTGTAAACGTCTGATCCGTAGAAGTAGAATTATAAAGACCTATAGTTGACAAATGGTAAGATTGGAATGTACTATCGCTCGTGGTATAATTTCTTGTTGCCCGGTTAGGTTCAAACTGAAACTCAGTTATGCCCCCAGTAGGATATTTTATAGACTTAATACTGCCTGCAATCATATAGGTAGAATCTGGTACGCGGCTTGAAGCCGTTCCAATGGGATTTGAAATAATTAAATCTGTATTGGACTTTCCATTCCAATAGCCCCACAGGTCCTGACCATATTCACCTAGATAGGCTATCTGCCCTGTATTTCCTAAAGTATTGTAATTGATAACATAAGGAGGGTTGATTAGACTGCTTCCATCCGCGTTGATCCCTTCTTCGGAAATACCATCCAGGCGGAGGCGGCTATTAATCGTATTATCAGAACTATTGACTACGATCTGAGAGGCCGTGGTAGTCGAAGTGAAATATGATTGGTTCATATTTAAGCGCTTAATCTCTTTAAAAGCACCCCCCTTTGCCTGATAAATCCTTATCCGGCTTAGCTTGTAGGTTCCACGATCTATACGACTAGCATATTCAAACAACACTTTGCCATTTTTAAAATCAATTTCAGAAAGGTTAATGTTATTGGTGGTCACATTGGATAACGAATTGCTACTGGTAGATTGATTAGAGACTCCCCCACCGACACTCAAAGGATGAAACATATTTGTAATCTTCCCTTGATAAGCAAGCGTGTTGGTAGCATTATACTGACTGGCGTATTTAAAGGAAATTGTATCAGTGAGATCTGAAGAGATCATTTCAGTTAGAAACCAGGCGGTGACATTAGTACCTGTTTGACTAGGCGAGGAAGAAGTAACCAGATGACCTGTCGGATCTATATAATTGTTATAGGAGGTAGTTTGTGTATAGGACGTTTCCGTTGCAGTACTGTTATCTTTTACTGATCTGCCAAAAACATAGGCTGTTCCATCGGAATCATGAATGGTAAAACTGTCTCCCCCATTTGAAAAGCTCTCCATGTATTGAATTTTTATAGGGGTATATGGGATTGTACTAAAACTTGCGGCAATAGCAGAATCTACCGTGTTTTTCAAGATGAACTTACCGCTTTTACCTCCAAAATTAAAAAAGAAGTCATCCGGTTGTCCATCAAATTTTTGTAAACCACTCTGACTAGGTGCCATAGAAAGGCGGCCATAGTAATAACGCTGCTCATCATTCATCGGATCAAGGTTAGCCGGACTGGAGCCTATCGGCGGACTTGCATGCGCTCCTTGTACAACAACTTTATGTTTATAGCCATTATAATCAAAATCGGGCAAATCATTGATCTGACGTGTAATTGCGCCTCCGGCATTTAATGTCCACCCTAATCCTACGCTCGTAGCCTGTTCATGTACCTTAATACCATTTGCATGATAGCTAAGGCTGAGAGGCAGTGACATCCTGGACGTTTTTATCTCATACAGCGGAATGGATATGTTAGGGGTTCCATTCGTATAAGAAATTGGATAATTGCCATAAGTTCCCAGCGCTGTAGCATTGGCCGAAGGCAAATTGGGAAATGGCAAAGCTGCACCCGGAGTGGGAACCTGCGCCATACCGCGCAAATAACAAGTAGTTAAAAAAAAGATAATTAAGGATATGTTCTTTATAACATATAGGTGAAAATCAAAGACGTTTCTTCTTTTGTTCATTGTTTCAGATATTATAAATCTATTTATAGCGGGATAAGAGCATTACTCCCTGGGCCTTAAGCAGCGGGTTCCGGAGTTTCTTCTTAAAAATAGAAAACAGTAGTGCATAGAGAATGCACTCTTCACTTCTTTTAAAAAAAAAATTTAGGGATAAAAACAAGAAAACCATCAGCACAATGCATGCAGGAATGCATTTAGAATACCCGTAAAAAAATAAAGGACCAAGAAATTTCTATAAGCTGCAAATTGTAGCAAATTAAAGTGCAGCTACATAACACTGACTATTCTTAAGTTGGAGAAACAGCCATCGCTTTTGTAAGCGCATCTACAACAGCCTGAGTTATTTCCGCTTTTTTACTTCTTTGAAAGCCAAAGAAAAAAAAACCTTCTTCAAAATAATAATAGGTTTTACGCATGCTATTATACTTAATAGGCGCATTAAAACTCTCTTTCATATCTTTCAATATTTTGAGCAATTGTCGCTTAGAAATACCAACCTGTTTGGCTAATTCGTCTGGCGAACCAGTTACTCTCAATTGTATCAAATCGTTTATTCGTCTGTAATGAGTTACGTTAATATTCATTATTTATAGAAATAAATTAGTTTACATGGACAATGTTGATTTAAATAACTTAAGGTTTCCTTTTCATTTGCTCCGACAATTGTTGTATCAATTTATCCTGAGCTTTATATTTTTCATCCTGTCTAAGAATACGTTCATTTTGATCAATCAGATAAAGTGTGAGCTCTTCAATTTTTTTAGTCTGTGCTTTAATGATTTCACCCAAATCTATACTATCTTGTATAACCTCATCTGCTGACGATATATCGGATAGATGATGATGCAGATTATTATTACCATTTGCGAGCCACTGATCGGAGTACTGATAAAGCGACTAAGCATAGTACAATTTTTTTCATATATACATTTTGACTATTACCTTAGATTACTCACCTTTTGCTCCAAGATATTTAAACGCTCTTCCAGACTTTGATTAATTTTCTGCTGATCTTTTAACTGCTGATCTTTTTCAATGAGGTAAAGTGTGAGCTCTTCGATTTTTTTAAGCAATTTTTCATTCATATCTCCAAGCTTTACTCCTTGCGCAAGGACTTCCTTTTCAGAAGGCATATCAGGCAAATGGTGATTTTGACCAATATAAGTTTTTACATCAGCTAAAGGAAGGATACTATAATCTGTATTAAAAACATAATCGGACCAGCCTTTCATATCTACAATAACTTCCTGTGAATGAACAATTCCATTTACTGCCAGTTTTTCCAAAGGATTTGTGATACCAATACCCACATTACCATTGTATAATATTCTCATTTTTTCTACATTATTACCTGTATTAAACGAAAGACTACCACCAGTAAAACTGAGTCCTCTCAAAAAATTTATTGAACTATTGGTTTGACCGTAAAAACTATGTTCAATTGCAAAACTCTTTACATCGTACAAACTAGGAACTGCAGCTGAGGTTTGCGTATCATATCCTTTAATCCCCAAATAAGTTCCACCTCCAACATCATTTCCTTCAGACACCCTGGCTAAAACAGAACCTAATTCGCCAGATGCTAACATCTTGCCTACATCCAGAACCGATTTTGGATTGATTGTACCAACTCCTACAGCATTTTCAAAAAATCCAGTACCAGTATGAAATCCGGTAGCACCAACATTGGGACTAGCAGTATTCCAGTTCCTGGTTCTCAAATTCCTTGTACCAGGCTCTACATCCAAATAAAGATCGTCGCTAATCGATCCCGTTGGATGCCAGTATGTAGATCTTATCGCTCCGGCTACTTCCAGTTTATCCGTAGGGCTCGATGTCCCGATACCAACGTTACCTGTATTTGTATTCACAATGTTGACATTATTTCCATCCACAGACCATTGCGCATAAGAAAATCTGGAGAAAGCAAACATGGCTATCAAAACCATATAAGTTCTTTTCATGATGATAATTATTAATTATAATATAAATTAGGGTTTCTTTTTCATCTGCTCATACAATTGCTGTATCAACTTATCCTGAGCTTTATTTTTTTCATCCTGTTTAAGAATACGTTCATTTTGATCCACCAGATAAAGTGTGAGCTCTTCGATCTTTTTTAATAATTTTTTATTCATTTCACCTAATTCAATACCTTCTTTATCCACTTGTTTTGCAGACGGCATATCAGGCAAATGCTTATTCGATTTAATGTATTGTTCAACCTCATTCAGAGGCATAGAGTGATAGTTTTTATCAAACACATAATCCGGCCAATTTGCTGTTTCCACTTTAACTTCCTGCGCACGGATCTTTCCATTTACCTGAAACTGATATGTTGGGCTTACTACAGCTGTTCCAATATTTACATTCCCCATAATATTCATTTGCTGAACTGCATGTGTTTCCGTCATATCGGAATTAAAATCTGAAATATTACTAATTAAAGTTTGGTTAACAGCCGCACCATTGACCATATAGTTGACAATTTTTAAATTTTCGCCGGTTGAATTTGACCAACCAGAAAAATTAAATCCAATATTTTGATAAGCATCCTCGTAAGGAATATCCAGGGCAATATATTTTTTACCATTGTACATGCAGGTTTTAAGTTTCCAAGGAGCATCATTTGATAGAGATTGAACAGAGCCAGATGTACCTACATATGCAGATGATGTATTAACATATGCAACACCAATTCTCATATACGCATTAGTAGCACCTCGATATGCAGTAACTGTTCCTACTGCATTATTAAATGGTAAATAATTGCCATTATAAATTTCATGCAGTAAAATTAAAGAGTGGGTATAATCCCCTTGTCCATTATCACCAAGAAAAATATCTTTATACCCAGATGGGCCTGTTACAGTTTGACTATTAACCTCTGTTATCCAAAGCAGGCCTATAATTAATAAAAGAAAATGCTTCATATTATTTTTGCTCCAATGTTTTCACTCTTTCAGTTAATGCTTCATTAGCACTTTTAAGCTCAATCATATAAAGCGTCAGCTCCTCAATCTTTTTGAGCAATTTCTCATTCATATCTCCAATTTTAATTCCATTTGCAATCACTTCCTTTTCGGAAGGCATATCAGGCAAATGTTGATTTTGATCGATATAGTTTTTCACATCATTTAATGAAGGAAGCTGATAATCCTTTTTAAATACATAATCAGACCAGCCCAATTTATCTACTATTACTTCACTGGAGTGAATAGTTCCATTCACGGCCAGCTTTTCCTGAGGATTAGTGATACCAATACCTACATTTCCATTGTATGAAATTCTCATTTTTTCTGTATTGTCATTGGTGTTAAAAGCAATACTACCTCCTAAAGTATTTCCACCCCTAAAAAAATTTATAGAGCTATTTGTTACCCCGTAAAAGCTATGTTCAATTGCAAAACTCTTTACATTATTTGCCGACTGATCTGTCGAAGAAATCTGGGTGCTGTACCCTGTAACACCTAAGTAGGTACCTACACCGATAGTGTTACCTTCAGACAGCCTTGCAAGCACAGATCCTAAATCTCCTGGATTCAGGGTCTTACCTACATCCAGAACAGCATGCGGAGTTGAGGTTCCAATACCTATATTTCCATTAACCATGACATTATTTATTCCGAAATCAGCACCTGAAGATGCATAACCAACCAATAAACTTGAATTAAAAATCTTGACTGGCTTAGTACTTTCGCCACTTAGATTTAATCCAAAATTCTCCTGTATGGCAGTATTTGCACCACCACTTTGAAAAAGCAATAGAGATCCATTACCTATAGGCCCTCCAACAACATAAGGGACAACAGTTTGACTAAAAGAAAAAGTATTGACACCAAATAACACCAACAGCGATACGTATAGTTTTTTCATATTTAAATCTATTTATAATAAGTTTTGAGGGTAAATACAGCAGATATTTATTTTGAAATCTCAACAGCCTCCAGTTTTTCCAGACGTTTATTTTGTTCTATTACAATCAGAGTAAGTTCTTCTATCTTTTTCAATAGCTTGGTATTCATCTCTCCGAGTTTGATACCATCTGTCTCAATTTCCTCAGCAGTTGGAATTTCCGGCAGATGTTTATATTTTTTAATGAAGGTTTCCAATTCTGATACTGTACTAAGCTTATAAGATTGATAAAATACATAATCTGGCCAGTTTGCAGTCTCCACCTTAACTTCCATTGCACGGATATTTCCATATACAGAAAGTTTGTCATTAGGCACCCTAGTCCCAATACCAACATTTCCATTACTCAAGACAGTCATTCTTACATTGTACACACTGCCGTTATAATCTCCAATGGTTAATCTCCCTGTTGTATACCCAACAGGAGGTGTAGAAAAATAAATACTATGCTCATACGGCCCTCCATCCATATCTGTCCCTAACCCCATCCAAGCATGAGGGTCTGCATCTAATCCATATAATTGTAATCTCGGGGAACCAGAAAAAGCACCGCCAATATTTATAGCGGCAGCGGCAGAAGTTTTTTGAACCTGTAAGTTGTAAAGCGGAGTAAGCGTCCCAATCCCTACATTTCCAGTCGGTTGAATTTGATTTGTCTGAGCTATTGCCCCCAGGGAAAGACTTGTCAACAGAAGTGCCGCAGTTAATTGTTTTAAAATCATATAAAGAGTGAATTCTTCAGTTTTTCAGTAATGTTTAATCAATTCCCGCAATAAAGGAATGAGCGATCCTGGTGGAATAGTTGTTTCTAAGTGCTAAAAAACAACACGATAGTTAAGGGAAATTTCATAAGAGCATTTAGTTAATAAAATAGATATAAAGAGATTTAATTTCATTCAAATATATAATTAACCTGTATATTTTCAAATTAATTTTATTATATATCTTATATAATAAGATATTGTTTATTTACTTCTAAAAAACAGTGTTAATACTCATAACCATAGCAAATTATAAAGAGCGCAATACAACTTTCACTAATGCTTTTAACTATAATATTGATAGCTATAGCGAAACCCATTATACTTACGACCAAAACAGAAACACATTAACTTTAAAAAGGAACAGTTCTACCCCCGGAATGAATACCCTTGTTGAAGTTGATAACTTGACCTACAGTTATGACGCAGCAAATCCAAATCAACTCTTAACAGTTAATGATGGCACAACTACTGATTATACCAGTTATGGCTTCCGTAACCTAACAGCGAATACCGGTGGAACCTATACTTATGATCCCAATGGAAATCTTAAAACAGATCCATATAAAGGAATAAAAACTACTGGAAGTCCAATAGTCTTCAGATAAGAAAATTGTTATTATACAATATTGTTGGTTACTTAAACAAAATATTCAAAGGCTCTTATGTGAATAGTATTTTTCGTAATCTTTTATTAGGAGAAAATTAGCCATTCTAAGCAGCCAATAATTTAAATATTACTATTATTTCGCCAATTTTGCGATCTGTATTTTCAATTCGTCTATTTGTTTTTGCTGTATTTTGTTCTGTTTATCTGTTTCCTCTTTTTGGCGAATAAGATATAGTGTTAATTCTTCCACTTTCTTAATCAGCAACTTATTCATCTCACCCAGATTCTGTCCGTTTTCAATTATTTCCTTCTCTGATGGTATGTCTGGTAAATGCTGATTTTGCTTGATATAAGTCTTTACTTCTGTAAGGGAAAGAAGTGTATAACCTGGTTTAAAAACGTAATCAGGCCAACTTTTAGTGTCAACTTTTACCTCATTTGAATGGATAGTTCCATTAACAGATAATTGCGAATCGGGGGCAGTTGTGCCTATACCTACATTTCCTCCCTGAAATGTCAATACAGGAGTAGAAATACCATTAGTTAGTTGTGTAAACCTATAATCGATACCTGCGTTACTATTGTAGTTTGATAGTGTTAAGTTATATCCGGTTATTAAAGGATCCCATTCCTGCATTGGTATATTTGTAAGTGCAGCAGGTGATTTGACAATATGAAGTGGCACAAGAGGATTTGTTGTACCGATACCAATATTACCTCCCCTGAATGTTAAAACAGGATAGGGAGTGCCATTAGTAAATTGTGTGAATCTATAATCTATGCCAGCATCACTATTGTAGTTTGATAAGGTCAAATTATATCCGGCTATTGATGGGTCCCATTCCTGCATTGGAACATTTGTGAATGCAACAGGAGATTTAACAATTTGGAATGGCACAACAGGATTCGCTACCCCTACGCCAGCATTTCCGGTGGGAGGAAACGCATTAGTAGTCTGTGCATATATAAAATGGCTTACTCCTATTATAGCAATGGTTAGAAATATCTTTTTCATTTATTAATATTTTTTGTAGAACATTTACTATTTAAAATGCGCCTCTAATATATTAATTATTGCGTGGCAATAATTAATTATCATATCTTTAAGGCATTCAATAAATTTAATCTTACAAAACTCTCTTATTAAAATGTACAAGATCATTCCCCTATTCATCCTTTTTTATTTAATGTTCAATTATTCTTATGCTCAGACAAATATATTTCCGGACAATGGCAATGTCGGAATTGGGACAGTAAATCCACAGGCGAGTTTAGATGTTAATGGTACCGAAAATTTAAATGGAAATTTGACCTTTTCAACCGATCAAAGGGCATATTTTGTCCATGCACTTCTGAATGGAGGTGCTATACGTTTTAGGTCTAATGCATTGAGTCCAACAGACAGAAACCTGCAGTTTGGTAATATGGATAATAACGGTACATTTTATAGTTACATGACGGTTGGAGAAACAGGAAATATTGGTATAGGTACAGTTAGTCCGCGGGTGCCATTAGACGTTGCAATTGATTTAACCAACCAAAAGCTTGGATCAGTATTTGGCAGATTGCCTGAAGGCGACAATCAGGGGGAAGGTACATTTCTTGGTGTAAGAGGGTATTCAACTAATCCTAATTCAAAAGGTTTTGCCATTGAGCACAGTTTTTACGGAATTATCAATAGTTCAATTAATTTTTTTAGAGGAGGCACTACCGATGATGGTTGTATCGCCTTCAATACCTATCATAATACAGAGAAAATGCGCATTGATGTCAATGGAAATGTAGGTATTGGCACTTCAACACCTAAGGAAAAACTTTCCGTAAATGGCAAAATCAGAGCTCAGGAAGTGATGGTGGAGACAGCTAATTGGCCAGACTTTGTATTTGAATCTTCTTATCACCAGAAATCAGTCGAAGGCTTAGAAGCATTCATCCAAAAGCATAAACATCTTCCTGACATGCCATCCGCGGAAGAAGCAGAAACTAGTGGCATAAGCCTTGGAGAAATGAATAAAAAATTACTAAAAAAGGTTGAGGAGTTGACTTTATACATGATCGAACAGCACAAGGAAATTGAAGCCTTAAAGAAAAAAGTAAAATATTCATCAAAATAATTAAACTCTGTCCATCAGATCAATATTGGATTTACTAGACTTGAGTATAAATAAGAAGGCTAATAGCTGTATCAATTTCAATAGCATTAATAAATTGATTTTGATTACTAATATTTATAGTATATTTTTATAGCCTGAAAGATTTTGAAGTAAACAGGGTATGGATTTAACATCACCTTCTAATTTTGATAGTATAATTGCAAGTTCTGATAAGGCTTCTAATCAGGTAAATAAACTTTTAAGAGTTTATCCCGGTGAAACACCATGGCATCGCAACTGGAAGAAAGCCTTTCCTCCAACATTTAGGGAAGTCAGCTTTTCCGATCTTATCCTGGGTGAGCTCCACAGAGCCGATGTACATACTCCCTGCGGCACTACATTAGAGTTTCAAAACTCCCCTATTACCCTCGAAGAACTCCAAAGCAGGGAAGCCTTTTATCCAAACCTGGTTTGGGTATTAAATGGGAAGAAATTCAAAGGTTTCAGGATCCTGAAAAGCTTACCAGATGTAGACCACCCAAGGCTTGATAATTACGAGTTTTGCCATACAGACCATCTTTCCATGATCAGGAAGTCTGAACTGATGCGAATGCATATCAAACCACAAATTTTAAACTTTTATCACCCCGAGATCAAAGGCATCCCCTTAACCTCTCATTATTATTCTTTCTGCTGGAAAAACCCGCATCGCGTATGGTTTCAGGCTAAGTTTCCGATCATCGTAGATCTGGGCGGCCACTTTTTATACCAGCTAAAACAACGGAAACAGCTTTCCGGTAATTATGCATATTTGCACATGATCACCAAGAAGTCTTTTATAGAACGTTACGTCATTTGAAATAAATAGCAAAAAATGACTATTGCAGTGTAGTTCTTGTACAGATAAATTTAAGCCTAATATTTACTTATGAAGATTCTGGCTTGTTTAATTCTATTGTTATGGCTGATAACTGGTCTATTACTAGGTGTAGGCGGAGTAACAAAACTAAACTCTGATGAAGCCATTGAAACGATTAACAGACGAAAAGAGGAATTAATCAAACAAACGATCCCCCCTACTACAACATCACAGGGCACCTCTGTCGCTAATCTTTATGAATTACTTATCGCTAATGAACATGAAGGTATAGCATACTTTTTTACATGGACTGTCAACTTCCCAAAATTTACTGCTCTATGTATTACGGCAATGTCATTTGGCCTGTTGGGTTCAGTGATCAGTTTAATAAAAGAGCTTATTGATAAGTCAGTAAGTCCCGATTCAATCAATTTTATAGCTAAACCATTTCTAGGCATATTGACCGGCTTGGTGGTTTTAGGTATCTCTTACATGCTGCCCACGATATTAATTAAAGGCGCCAGCGAAATCAGACCCATCACATTAATGTTTATCAGCCTCTTTTGCGGTATATATATCGACAAATTCTATAAAAAATTAGAAAGTAGCTTTGATAAAATCATCTCTGTAAAATGAAAAGAATCTTCATTATTGTAATATTTATGTTCTATGGCATGCTCTGCAAGGCCCAGTCTGTAGATAGCTGTAGATATCAAGATTCAGATATAAAAGTTGATAAAAACCTTTTCAGACGTAAAAGCCCAACTCAAATTATTTTACCAGACCTTAAAAATAAGGTTTCAGCTTTGCCTTTAAACCTAACTGAAAAGGAACTTGAAAAAATCATTCAGGAGCATAACCAGTTTCCGCTTATCACAAAGGGTTACAAGTATAATTACAAAATTGATTTTGGTAAAAAAGATGTGTTAAAGGTAGAAATACAAACAAAATCCTCAAACCAAGACGGCGATGAACCATATCGATCTTCAATTTATGAAACATACATTAGCTATATTTGTACTGATCAAAAACATGATCCTAAACATAATTCATCAAATCTGGAAATGATGAAAAAGATCCAGGCACAAAAGAAGTGCAGCGGATATAGCATGATTATCTATAATACCGGCGATCTTTAAGGATTATTTTATTTTCCTTAAAATCTTTTTACCACTCGATCGTCTCTACTATTAAACAATTATAGATTAACCAGCCGGATGAGTGAAGACAAGAACAGTTACCTTTTAAAAACCATACAGGATTATGGAAAAGGATTACTGTCTTTTATCCGCCGCCGGGTAAGCAACGATGCCGATGCACAGGATATTCTGCAGGATATCTGGTATAAACTCAGCCTGATGGTAAATACTGCTCCGGTTGAACAGACCAGTGCGTGGTTATACAGAGTTGCACGCAATACCATTACCGACAAGTACCGCAAGCGTTCTGAAAGTCTACTGGACGACATTTTTGGCGACGATGACGACGAACCCGACTACAGCGCTATCCTGTTCCCGGATTCTGCTACTCCCGAAACAGAATATGTACGCAGCCTTTTCTGGAAGGAACTATTTACTGCACTGGATGAACTGCCCGAAGAACAAAAGCAGGTTTTCATCTGGCAGGAGATCGATGACATCCCCTTTCAGGAAATTGCGGAGCTAACAGGCGTTAACGTCCAAACGCTGGTATCACGAAAGCGGTATGCCGTGCTGCACCTGCGCAAGCGGTTAAAACAATTGTACGATGAATTGACAGATTAAATTTTAAAATCATGAGAAGAATATTTTTTAACCTACCAGCCTGGAGCCGGTTTATTTTTGTCCCTATTATGGCAGCGGCCTTTTTAGCGCTGATTAGTTATGTGGTGATGCAGTTATGGAATAACCTATTGCCTGATATTATTCATGTAGGCACGATTACCTTAACACAGGCCGCAGGGATTTTTATCCTGTGTAAGATACTGTTTGGCTTTGGCCGGCCAGGAGGCCGATTTGGCGGAGACCGATCGATGTTTAAAAAACGCCTGGCTGAGCGGATGCAACATATGGATCCTGAAGAACGCGCCCGGTTTAAGGAACAGTTTGGAAACAAGTTCGACCGTTGCAGAAATAATCGCTGGGGATCAAAAGAAGATGAAACCAGCGATATCTAATTATATGAATACTTATTTTACACATTGACATAGCCAATTGCCCGGAATATATTACCTTACAGGCAATTTAAGCTATGTCAATATTTAAAAAATTACTCCAAATAACGCTACTCATTACGGGCCTGATGTTATGCTATTTCTGCTCATCGGCACAAAAGTTAATTTCCATTCCAACCCAGAAAGACTGGTCCAGAGAGGAAGAACCTTTTCGCATCGCAGGTAACCTGTATTATGTAGGTACCTACGACCTGGCCTGTTACCTGATCACTACGCCAAAAGGCAATATCCTGATCAACACAGGCCTTGCAGGTTCGGCACCTATGATCCGCAGGCATATCGAAAAACTGGGATTCAGATTCAGCGACACAAAGATATTACTGGCTACACATGCACATTTTGATCACGTGGGTGCCCTGGCGGAAATAAAGAAACAAACCGGAGCGAAAGTAATGATCAATGAAAAGGATGCACCCGTACTGGCAGATGGAGGCAATTCAGATTTCATATTTGGCGGCAAAGGAAGTTCTTTTGCACCGGTAAAGGCCGACCGTCTGCTGCATGAGCAGGATACGGTAAGGTTTGGCGGTATGCAGCTCATTGTATTACACCATCCCGGACATACCAAGGGAGCCTGTAGTTTTTTATTCGATGTTAAAGATGGACACCGCAGCTATCGCGTACTGATTGCCAATATGCCCAGCATCCTTGACGAAACGAAACTTGCAGGTATGCCCACCTATCCCAATGTAGGAAAAGACTACGCTTACACATTAAAAGCAATGAAAAAACTGCAATTTGATATTTGGCTGGCCTCTCACGCCAGTCAGTTCAACATGCACCATAAACATAAAGCTGGCGATCCCTATCATCCTGAGGTTTTTATGGACCGTGCCGGATATGATACTGCGATTAATGATTTACAAAAAGACTACCAGAAAAAGTTAGCTGAGCAACGAAATCAGTCAGGAAATAAATTATAAGGTGATCGTTAATCAGACATTAATTCATTAATCTGCTGTTCAACAACCGACTTTTTCCATTCAAGCTGATGCAGCTCTGCTGCATTAGCTTCTGCATTTTCAATAGCTTTTTGCCTGACTTCGTAATTCTGCTGTGTCTGACCAATATCCTGCTCCAGCTTCAGGTGTTGCTGAAGAACATCCATTTGGTGAACAAGCACAGTCAGCTGGTTATTTAATTCATCTATCCTGTTTGTCTTTTGCCTCTTTAATTCCTTCACCTGCTGTGCCTCCTGAGCTGCCCTTGAAGATTGAGCTGCTGCCAGCAAGTTCGCCTTACCCAATTGAGCGCACTGGTTGTAATTTGAGATCAATGATACCACAAGACCGCCAACAGCAACCATAGCCGTAACAATAGCTACATTCTTTTTCCACTTTGACTTTTTTACACCCAAATCTTTTAGCTATTTAATACTTCCAACTCCCTGTCTATGGCCTCTGCCCGGGTTATTAAATTGCTGATCTCTTCTTTAAGAATGGTAACAGCACTTTGACGCTTTTCAATTTCCCTGTTAAACTCTTCTATTTTATTCATACAGGTCTTTTTTTGCTCATCAAAATGCTGTAGCTGCGACCTTACCAGCTTTATCGTTACCTGGTTGGAGTCGAAAGCCCCGTAGCCTATCAGGATGATATGGGCTTTTAATAGGTTATCCCGTTCTTCCTCGGTAGCTTTTTTAATGTATTCCTGCAAAATATCTATTGGCTCTTTATCAAATTCATTGATGTAGGCTGTGGCTATTGGACTTTCTCTGATCACATGGTCTGCACTGTCTTTGATTGTATTACTGTAGGTATATTGATTATCCCTTTCCCTGGTTAAAGAATCTACACACTTTTTACAACTAATTACTTCATCCTGCTTGGTGCTGATGGATGCGGCAATAGTATTTTTTTCATCTGTTTTCTCAGCTATCTTTTTTCCGTCTTTGCAGGAACAGGAAAATAATTGCGTAATCAAAATAGCCACAGCTATCATAACCCTTTGCTTTTTTAAGATGTACATCAGTTTTATATTTTGGAAACGTGAAATTAGAACTTAAGAAGTAGGGTATCAATAGTCATATCTTGTCATATTTTACACCGGTTCAGGATATAAAAAGAAATTGTAGCAGCATAAATTCGTTGCATATTGATAAATTCGCTACGTCGATTAAATACAGGATTTATGCAGGATATCAAATGGGGAATAATTGGTTGCGGAGATGTAACTGAAGTCAAAAGCGGCCCGGCTTTTAATAAAGTACCTCACTCCTCCCTGATTGCAGTAATGCGCAGGGACGCAGTAAAAGCACAGGATTATGCCAGCAGACATGGTGTGCCAAAATGGTACAGCAATGCCGCCGACCTGATCAATGACCCTGAGATAAATGCTATTTATATTGCCACTCCTCCTTTACAGCATGAAGAATATACTTTACAAGCCCTGGCAGCAGGCAAACCCGTTTATGTAGAAAAACCCATGACCTTAAATGCCGCATCAGCAAAAAGAATGGCCGATGCAGCCATCCATTATGGGGTTAAGCTAACCGTGGCGCATTACCGGAGGGAACAGCCTATGTTCCTTAAAATTAAAGCGATGCTTGATGAACAGCTGATCGGTGACATCCGCTTTGTACAATTGCAAATGCTGCAGCCCAAAAGCACAGACCTGATCGCCAGTTCCGCAACCAACTGGAGAATAGATCCTGCCATTTCCGGAGGTGGTCTTTTTCACGACCTGGCGCCGCACCAGCTAGACCTGATGTTGTATTATTTTGGTGCGGTAAAACGTTCTTCAGGAATTGCCATTCACCAGGATGGCCTTCACACGGCAGACGATCTGGTAACCGGTCAGATCTTGTTTGACCAGGGTGTAGTTTTTAATGGTACCTGGTGTTTTACTGTTGCTGAAAGCAATCAGGCCGATAGCTGTGAGATTTACGGAGCCAAAGGAAAAATCAGTTTCCCCGTATTTGGCAGTAAGATAACCGTAACACTGGATGGAGCAGTTCAGGAATATCCATTTGAGCCGCTACAGCACGTACAGCAACCCATGATTGCTAAAGTGGTAGATTATTTCCTGGATAAAGGGCCAAATCCATGCAGTGCAGAAGATGCCCTTCAATCGATGCAGTTGTTAGATAGCTTCACGATATTTTAACGGTATTTAACGGATTTTATGGCACGATTTGCTTTTAGGTCATAAATTCGTTACAACTATTATCCCGGTTAATCTAACATTCTGCTGTTAATCTTGTTAGGCTTGTTCAACCAGGTGTAAAAGATGAAAACCATACTTATATTTCCACTCAATATTTTAGCACATTACCTTAGATGCCTGGTACTGGCCGACCAGTACGATAAAGAAGAGTATCATATCCTGTTCTTACATTCTTCAACCTATGATAAATATGTGAAAGAACGCGGTTACGGCCAGTTTTTCTGCGAACAGTTTGAACCTGAATATGTAATGAACTGTTCCCGGAATTTCGACTTTTCCTGGTTAAACAAGGCCGATCTGGAACGGATTATGGTAGCGCAGGCTGCAGTAATCGATCAGTACCAGGCTGATATTGTCATCGGAGACGTTACCCCTACCTTAAAAATGGCTGCAGAGCTGACTGACGTAAAATACATCTCCCTGGTGAATGGATACATGACTAAATATTATGCACTGCCCCGCAAGTTATCCAAAAACCACAGTAAGTATAAATTTTTAAATAAACTACCTGTTTCGGTATCGGATGGCATCACTGTTTTTGCAGAAACCTTTGTCTTTCGAAAGGTTCACCGCCCTTTTAAATATCTCAGGAATAAGTATTCATTGCAGCCAGTCACAGATTATCTTTCAGAAATTGAAGGAGATGAAAACATAATTTGCGATCAGGAACAGCTTTTTCCTCAGAAAGCACTTCCCAAAACCTACCGTTTTGTTGGTCCGTTAATCTATCATTCACTACAATCTGAAAGTTCCTGGCTTTCAAAAATCGATCAAAGTAAGCCGCTGATCTGCGTATGTATGGGCAGTACCGGCGACTGGAACAAGCTTCAGTTTTTAAACGATGCGTATTATGCCCGTTATACCATCATTACTGCCGGAGATACAGATCAGATACTGAATGCCCCGCATATCATTTCAAAGGATTTTGTCAATTTGAACCAGGTATTGGAAAGGGCAAGCCTAATGATCTGTCATGGGGGTAATGGTACCATCTATACCGGAATAGCCAACGGGGTTTTCATGCTCTGTCTTTCCAGCCATTTTGAGCAGGAATGGAATATCAGTGCCATTGAAAGAAAAGGTTATGGCAAATCTGCCGATGGGTTAGACGAACAGGGTTGGAAAACTGAGATACAAAAGGCTATTGAGTTGTCAGAGGTTTTATCTGCTGAAAACCCGGTTACCTACATTGCTGTTTAAATATCTAAATTCCATATAGGTTTGTTATATTTGAATTTTACAACACAGCTATGGGTATTATATCAGTAGAAGAGTTCTATGAGCAGATTGGGCAGCTCAGCGGGGATGAAGTGAATCAACTCCTCCCGGATGGTATCAACAAAGAGATCGGCCACTTTAATATTTTTAGTATTGCAGATATTGCTGCAAGGGCAAAAAAAAAGGGGGCCTTTATGGCTTATGACCGTCGTGCTTATTATAAGATCAGCCTGGTGAGGGGTAAAAATATTGCAGAGTATGCCGATAAGACGATCAATATTGATCACAATGCTTTGTTGTTTGCTACACCCAAAATCCCTTACAATTACGAACCACAGGATGATCAGCAGACTGGTTTTTTCTGCATTTTTACCTCGGAATTTTTATTGCCCAGTAAAAGCGGAGTAGTACTGGACGACCTGCCCTTGTTTCGTCCCGGAGGTTATCCTGTATTTCAATTAAAGGATGAAGAAGTGGAAGATATTAACCAGATCTTCAATAAGATGTATAAGGAATTATCTTCAGATTACGCCTATAAATATGACCTGATCCGTAACTACGTACTCGAGTTGATCCACTACGGACAAAAGCTGCAACCCGTAACTACACTGTATGCCACACATAATGCTTCCGCCAGGGTATCTTCTTTATTCGTTGAGCTATTAGAGCGCCAGTTTCCTATCAACTCACCACACCAAAAGCTGAGTTTGCGCACGGCCAAAGATTATGCCGACCGTTTAGCGGTACATGTGAACCACCTCAATAAAGTATTAAAGGAAAATACAGGAAAAACTACCACCAGCATTATCAGCAACAGGATTATCCAGGAGGCAAAGATCCTATTGAAACAGACCGACTGGAATATTTCTGAAATATCCTACTGCCTTGGTTTTGAACAGGTAGCACATTTTTCTAACTTTTTCAAAAAACAAACCTCATTTGCCCCCCTCTCTTTTAGGGATTAGCCCGATAGATTGAAATTCGCAAACATTGGATTGATGTTCGCAAACTTGCCGGTGGCATCTGCCCCCATCTTTGTATTACAATTCAACTCATAAATATTAAATCATGACAACAAATAAAATTGCATTGGTAACTGGCGGCAGCCGCGGACTTGGAAAAGATATGGCCTTAAACCTGGCAAAAAAAGGGATTGATGTGATCTTAACCTATCACAGTAAAAAAGATGAAGCCCTTGCCGTAGTAGCAGAAATAGAAAAAACAGGTCGGAAAGCAGCAGCTTTACAATTGAGCGCAGGTGAAGTGAAAACATTTGACGGGTTTTTTACTCAGTTAAGCACTGTATTGAAAAGCCACTTTGATGCCGATCATTTTGATTTTCTAATCAACAATGCCGGAGTAGGTTTAATGGCCCCCTTCGCAGAGTTTACAGAGGATCACTTTGATGAGCTGATGAATCTGCATTTTAAAGGCGTGTTCTTTTTAACGCAGAAAGCATTACCGCTGATCAATGACGGCGGACGCATTGTCAATATCTCCAGCGGCCTTGCCCGTTTCACTACACCTGGGGCATCAGCTTATGCCAGTATGAAAGGCGCCATAGAAACATTAACCATGTACCAGGCAAAAGAACTGGGAGCACGTGGTATTGCCGTGAACGTTGTGGCCCCTGGTGCCATTGCTACTGATTTTGGCGGCGGTGCAGTAAGAGACAATGAACACGTAAATGCACATATTGCCGGCATTACAGCACTAGGCCGTGTAGGTAAAGCAGAAGACATAGGGAGTGTTGTGGCTTTCTTATGTACTGATGACGCCAGATGGATCAATGCACAACGCATAGAAGTGTCAGGAGGAATGAACCTCTAGTCTGATCATCAATTAGAAAAAAGAAAGCCCTTCAGCATATACCGGTATGCTGAAGGGCTTTCTTTTACACAAGCATTCAATAAAAATCTTTTAATTGAATGAAGCCCTGAATTCCAGTGGGGATAAGTTTGTTTTATTTTTAAACAGCTTATTAAAGGACTGCGGATATCCATAACCCAGCTGATAGGCGATCTCACTAATAGACAGAGAGGTAGTGCTTAACAATTCCTTAGCTCTTTCCATTAACTTATCGGTGATATGCTGCTGCGCATTCCTGCCTGTAACAGACCTTAACATATCGCTTAGGTAGGTAGGTGAAATATGCAGCTGTGCCGAGATGTCCTGAACCGTGGGCAAACCCAATTCTTTCACTTTTCCTTTGTCAAAATAGTCTGACAAAATATCTTCCAGCTGGACCAGCAGATCGTTATTTACCTTTTTACGGGTAATAAACTGCCTGTTATAAAACCGGTTACAATAGTTGAGCAGCAGTTCAATCTGAGATACGATAATATCCTGACTATAATGATCGATCGGTTTATCATATTCCAGGCGGATATTTTTCATCGTGGTTTCTACCATTTCCTCCTCTTCCGGTGATAAATGTAAAGCTTCATTTACGGCATAAGAAAAGAAACCATATTCCTTTATCTTTTTCGACAGTGCGTAAGGTTGTATAAAATCAGGATGAATCAGCAACGACCAGCCAGAAAGTTTAATGGTTTCACTTAATTCAGCCGCAATCACTTGTTTAGGGGAAAGAAATACCATTACGCCCTCATCAAAGTCGTAATATTGCTGCCCATATTTCATCTTCCCAACAAAGCCTTTTTTAATGCTCACCGTATAAAAATTATACGATTTCAGCTTTAGCCGTTCGTCAGTATAGGATTTGATATCTCCATAATTCACCACACTGATCAGGGGATGTTTCGGTTTTTCCAGCCCCAATATTCGGTGGTGTTCGGAGATAGAGTTAATGAGATAAGGAGTTTCAGGTTTCATCTGCTGTAGCGTAAAAAACAGGAAGATGATTACTCTTCCTGTTTTACAATTATCTTAATCAAAGTTGGTAGACAGGGTAATTTCTTTATAAGCCTCAAATTCCGCTATATCCGCCGCCTTTTTGTCCGTGATCCATTTGTAACTATCCGGCCCCAATATTAAATGTACCGGTGGATTTTCGTTTTCCCCCAGCCTGATCACCTCCGTAACCAGCTTATCGGGATCTCCAGGCTGTGTTCCTGCCCTTACGCTCATTCCTTCCAGCGTTTTGTCGCTTCCGTATTCTTCAATACGGTGATCGCCGGAGCTCAGTGATCCCTCTTCCAGGAAATTGGTCCTGAAAGAACCCGGCAGCAGCACAGTGGCTTTTACACCAAAGGATTTTACTTCCAGGGCAAGCGCTTCGGTAATGCCAACAAGGGCAAACTTTGAAGCCGCATAACTACCTACATTTGCCAACGCTACATATCCACCGGCAGAAGAAATATTGATGATATGCCCTGATCTTTGTTTTCTCAAATAAGGCATTGCCGATCTGATTACGTTCACTGTTCCAAACAAGTTCACATCCAGTGCCTGGCGAAATTCTTTATCGGTTAGTTCTTCAAAACTGCCCACCAAAGCATAACCTGCATTGTTCACTATAACATCCAATTTTCCAAATTTATCTACTGTTTGTTTTACAGCTTCCTTCACGCTCTCATCAGAAGTAAGATCCACTTTAAGAGGTAAAAAATGTTCGGTAAATTCCGTAACCTTTGCAGTGAGGTCGGCTATATTTCTTGATGTAGCAGCTACTTTATATCCCTTAGATAGTAATGATTTCACTAAGGACAGTCCCATTCCTTTTGATGCCCCGGTAACAAACCAGACTTTCTTATTTTCTTCCATGATGTATTGTTTTATTAAATGATAACACAAAGCTAAGGTGAGCTGTCGGTTTAAAAGTATCCAAAGCCGGTATTGTTGTATCCGACTTGAGTTTCACTAGTATCAACACCCAAGTCCATTATTTGTGTGAATATAGGTTTTATATCAAAGGGTTGCGGATTCCTTTGATTTTTATGATCATGAATAGATTTCAACAATGGTTTTATCCCCATAAAAATCCTTTAAATTTGCGTTATGGGCAATGGCGGTACTGCAACTACAATTTTCGATAAGATCTTATCTTTTATTGACTATACCAATCAGAATATTTTTCTCACCGGAAAGGCCGGAACGGGAAAAACAACTTTATTGAGACAGATCAAAGAAAAGAGTTCCAAGAAAATGGTAGTCGTAGCCCCTACCGGTGTGGCTGCGATGAACGCCAAAGGCACTACCATTAACTCTTTTTTCCAACTGCCTACAGGTTCTTTTTTTCCGGGAGATATCAGTTTGGAGAATTTACAGTCGGGCATTGTATCTATCCAATCGGTGGTTTCAGACCTGAGTTACAACAGGGAAAAGCTCAGTCTGCTGCGGGAACTCAAACTGCTGGTGATCGATGAGGTTTCTATGGTGCGCTGTGACCTGATGGACGTTATCGATGCCATACTCCGTTCCGTAAGAAAAAACAATGAACCTTTTGGCGGTGTGCAACTATTACTCATCGGCGACCTGTACCAGCTCCCTCCGGTAGCTAAAAGAGAAGATTGGGCATTTTTAAGCAAAGCCTATGCTTCCCCTTATTTTTTTGAGGCCCATGTGATCCGCAGGAACCCGCTTCTGCAAATAGAACTGACTACCGTTTTCCGCCAGACAGAGCCGGAGTTTATCAATATTTTAAATTCGATCAGAAATAACCAGATCAGCACCGATGCACTAGCTCTGTTAAATGAAAGATATGATCCGCTTTTTAGTGCCTCGGATGAATTAAACCCAATTATCATTACCTCACATAATGCCGAAGCCAATGCGATCAACAAGCAGAAGCTGGATGAAATTCCCGGTACAGAATATACGTTTACCGGAGAGGTGAACGGAGAATTCAGGGAAGCAGGCATGATGGCAGAGCAGGTATTAAAATTGAAAGAAGGTGCGCAGATTATGTTCATTAAGAACGATACCGGAGAAGACCGCAAGTTCTACAACGGAAAGATCGGAAAAGTAAAGTCTATTATAAACGGAGAGATCTGCATTTCTTTTCCCGGGGAAGACGACCTGCAGCTGGAGAAATCTTCCTGGCAGTCTTTTGAGTATAAAACGGACCAGGATGAAGCCATCGTACAGCAGCAGGTAGGTGAATTTTCCCAATATCCGATTAAACTGGCCTGGGCAGTAACCATCCACAAAAGCCAGGGTTTAACTTTTGATAGTGCCATCATTGATGCAGGAAAGTCATTTATCGCCGGACAGGTTTATGTGGCTTTAAGCCGCGTGAGAACATTAAGCGGGCTTATCTTAAAATCAAAGATCAGTACAGAAAGTCTACGCTCTAACGCCGAAGTGATCAGTTACATGAAACCTGCGGATGAAGAGGAACTGGACAGCATACTGGTTGCCGAACAGGAGAAATATATCCTTCAGCTGGTGCTGGACCATTTTACATTGACCCGCATGCTCAGCGGACTGGAGGTTATTGTTTCCCATCCTGAAGTGGTGAAGCTTAACCTGCCGGAATATAAGTCCTTATTTACCCAGCTCAACAAGTCGGTTACAGACCTGATCACTTTGGCCGACCGTTTCCAGATGCAGGTGAAAAAATTACATAAAGAAAGTGGTTTCAAAGAACAGCAGGCATTGCAGGACAGGATAGATTCTGCTTTGGTTTACTTTAAAAAGGAAATCACCATGCTGCTGTTAAATCCGCTGAATAAAAACATCAGGGTTAAACCCAAAAATAAGGTACAGCAACAGGTACAAAGTTTGTTTATCAAATACAGGCAGGTGATCGAAAACAGGATTACCCTGATGCACTTTGCTGCAGAACTACTGAAAGAGCCGGTTAAAGTTGGAGATTACAGATCATGGATCAGCAAACATCAGTTGCCGGTAAGCACCAAACCAGATACGGCTTCAGGAAACCAGGAATCTGTTACGTTGCAATTGTTTTAACGTATAACCTTTTAAAAGAGCAAATTACTACAGGATTACTGAAGGAAATCGTATCATCTTTATACAGGTCTTAAATCAACCCCATGTAGCCGAGATTACCTCATTATACCAATGAAAAATCAATAACACGCTTATTTGGTGCTCAAAGACGGTGCATTTTTTACACGCGATTTGAGTACCGGCAAATATTTTTTCACATAGGCTTTAATCGCCTTATCGCCATCGCTTGACCCCTGCTGGAAAAAATTCACTGCATCCTGAGCATCACTCGTGATAAGTGAAACATAAGTTTTATCGAACTGGTCGTCAGGAATATGTGTCAGCTTACTGATCTTTTCATTCAGGTTTAAGGGAGAAGAAGGATTATGGCCTCTCCATGGAGAATTAGCAGCGGCAACAGTAGAAGGATCTACCTCTGGCAACTTTACATTTTTTGAGGCAGCGAGGGATTCCAGGTCGGTTGCTGCTATTGTATGATCTTTGATAATCGTGGATGCATAATTTTTAACGGCTTCATTTTTAGTCCTGGACAAAGCGATCTGACTCAGCGCTTCCTCAGTTCTTCCATTGAGTGCTGTTTCAACAATGAACCATTGAATAAAATCTTTATTGGCAACGGATTTGGATTTCTTCGCTACAATCCTGGTACCATCAGGCATATATCCCGGGTCGGGACTTGGCCCTGTAGTATTGGGTGTTCCTTCAATTGGTGTGGACCCCTGAATGGCACCGTATCTAAATGTTCCTGCTGTATTGGAACTGCCTACCAGATCAAGGTCTTCTTTTAAACTATCATTCCCCGCATTTTGATCTACAACTGTTGTACTATTTCCGCCTGTATTAATTAATGTGGCACAGGACTGTATAATTAATGCCAGAGCTGACAGCATCATTATATATTTTAACTTTCTCATGATTTGGGTTTGATATGAGATCCTTTATCAAACACCGTGCTAGATTGAAGCTTTTTTGCCGAATATTTAAACAAAAATACAGGCGGATTGTAGTGTTAATTCAAAAACCAAAAACCTATGAATAGCATCAATCAAAATCAGGAAGAACAAAATCACCAGGACCTGGACAATATATCGGCCATTAAAAAAATCAAAGAGCTGGCTGGTATCGCAAATACTTGTTTTTTCTCCACTCAGGCATCATCCGGCCCTTCCAGAGGCACAAGACCAATGAGCATACAACAGGTAGATGATCAGGGAAACCTTTGGTTCCTTGTTGCCAACGACAGCCATACTTATGAAGATGTACAGTCCAATAACGAAGTAAAATTATACTTCCAGGGATCTGCACATTCAGACTTTCTTTATTTGGAAGGTGAAGCCACACTGTCAGCAGATCCGGCAAAGATTAAAGAATTATGGCAGCCCATTTTAAAGACCTGGTTTACCGAAGGCGAAAACGACCCGCGTATCGCTGTGATACAGGTAAGCCCTTTTGACGGCTACTATTGGGATAACAAACATGGAAATGCCATTGCAGGGATAAAAATGCTGGTTGGGGCCGTAATTGGCAAAACCCTTGATGATTCTATTGAAGGCGACCTTACGGTATAATAAAATCATTGCCCACCAGGAGATAAATAAAACCATTGATCATCAGAATCAGATTTTGATGATCAATGATTTTAGATTAAGTTTGAGTTACATAACAACAAAAATGTTCTCAAAGATTATACAATTTGTCTTTCTCCTATTGATCTGTTCTTCGCTCAGCGCACAACCTAAAAGTGCTGTGCCGGCAGAATCCCCCGAGCTTATAACTATAGATAGTCTTCTAAAGGCTAAGGATTTTGAAACCGCCACCGCTAGGCTTAATGGGATCATTCTAAAAGGCAGGTCCTCACACAATAAGCCCCTTCTGGTAAAAGCATATAGCAGACTGGGAAACATACTGTTAACCCAGAGAAATTTTGATCAGGCTCTGAAGCAGTATTTTATTGCGCTTGACTATTTAGATACAAAAACCCCTCCCCTTGAACTCAGCAGGATTTACACCAATATAGGCAGCCTGTATGCGATCATAAAAGACCTCCCTAAAGGTAAAGCCTATTTTTTAAAAGCTTTGGCAATCAATACCACTGAAAACCCCGACCGGTTAAAAACCCTGTCCAACCTCACAGGCATATATGCAGAACTCGGCGAAAAACAACAGGCGCTGAATAGTTTTACCACAGCACTTCAACTGGCCCAAAAGCTGCATAACCTGCCCATTGAGGCCATCCTGCAAACCAACCTGGGCAATTATTTTATCAAAGAAAAAGAATGGGAAAAAGCAATCGCAGCCTGCAGGAAAAGCCTGGCCTTGCGTGAGCAACTGAAGCAGCCCCTATCTGTGATCACCTTAAACAACCTTGGTTATGCCCTTACCCATACCGGTCAGGTCAAAGAAGGAATAGCCAATTTCCAGGCGGCAATTCCCGCAGCCAATGCCCTGGAGAAAAAACAGCTCTATTTTAACTTGTACAATGCCAGCAAATCCCTGGGAAATCTGCCTGCGGCTTTAAAAGAATTAGAGTTGTACAATACGATCAGTGATTCCCTGAGCAGATTAAATTACGATCAGAAAGTTGCTTCGCTATCTGCTGCCTATGAAACTGATAAAAAACAGGTCCATATTAATGTGCTGGAAAAAGTAACTGCTTTTCAGCAACAGCAGCTGCGCCAGCAAACTTACCTGGCCATCGCCGCTGCCCTGATCCTGGTATTGACTGCTATCCTGATCTTTATGCGTGTTAAGAATTACAATGTAAAAGAAGCTTTCGAAAAATCGCAGATCAAACGTCAGCTGCTACTGCTTCAGCTTAACCCCCATTTCATCTTCAATGCTTTACAAAGCGTACAGCAATTCATTTATCATCGTGACCAGGAACATTCCCTGGAATATTTAAACAGCTTCAGCAGGCTGATCCGTTTGATACTGGAAAATTCTGATAAAGACATGATCCCTCTGGATGAGGAAATTGAGATACTCGAACATTACCTTCACCTGCAACAGTTGGGGAATACGCCCAATTTTAACTATCAAATAGAAGTTGCGCAACACATAGAAACAGAAACCGTTGAAATCCCTGCCATGCTGATGCAGCCTTTTGTAGAAAATGCTGTTATGCATGGCGTTAAAGACCATCCCGATGGAAAGATCCTGATCCGGTTTGAGCAGGATGCCGGTGTACTGCACGTGTTGATCAAAGACAATGGTAAGGGTTATGGAAAAATCAGCAACCAATCGGGTAATAGCCTTCACCGCTCTATGGGAATGGATATCATGAACCAGCGCATCATCGAATTTAACAAAGCGCAAAATAAAGCCATTCAATTGTCCGTTACCCATCAGCATACCGCAGATCCGGTTTATACCGGTACTGTTGTGCATCTTCAATTTAAGATCTGATGATACATTCCCCGACCAGCATGTTCTCCTGTCTTTTACTGGAAGATGACCCCAAGGCATTAGAGCTGATGAAAGACATTTTATCAAGGGCTTATCCCAGCTTAAAAGTCCATTCCTGTAAGAACCTTTCAGAGGCTGACGATTCTTATGCCCTGCACCGGCAAAAGCTGCTGATCCTGGATGTAAACCTGCCTGACGGAAATAGTTTACACTGGCTAAAAAAGATCAGCGAAGATGCGGCAGCCAGTTTTAGCGTAATCTTTATCACCGCTTTTGCAGATTATGCTGTGGAGGCATTTAAATTCAGTGCGCTCGACTTTCTTCTGAAGCCCTATCTGCCAGCAGATCTGGTCAAGGCACTGAATAAAGCAGTTCAGAATTTTAGCAACCAGCGTTACCATCAGCAGCTGGAAATATTTTTCCATAATTATGACCACCAGGCTAAGGAAGACAAGAAAATTGTATTAAAAACAGTAGAAGATATATTTGTGGTGCCGGTAGATGATATCCTGGTTGCTGAAGCTGATAACAGCTATACCCTCTTCATTTTAAAAACCGGCCAGCGCATCCTGGTTTCCCAGTCGCTGAAAGAATTTGACCAGCAGTTAAGTCCCTTGGGCTTTCTCAGAGTTCACCAATCTTTTCTGATAAACCTGAAATACATTAAAACGTTTAAGAAAAAAAGCAATCTGCTGCTGCTTGAAGGAGAACTCCAGGTTCCCGTTTCTCAACATAAAAAGATCAGGCTGATGGATTACCTGAATAGCTTATAGCTCAGATCGCATTAAATTCAAGACAGATAGGGTCAAATACTAATCGGGTGCCCTAAAGCCCTTTTATTGAAGCTGTGCGCAGTAAATTTGAAAGAATTTATTAAACCGTAACAGATCATGAGACACCGTTTTTTTATCACCAGCTTAATATTTTGCTTTGCGCTTGGCATCCCCTCTACCCAGGCGCAGTTCTTAAAGAAGATGCAGCAAAAACTGCAGGATAAGGTCGACAAAAAAGTGGACGATACCATGAACGGTAACAAGGACACCAAAAACACCGACGGCAATAACAGCACTTCAGCTAAACTTCCCCACATAGAAGAAGTGTATTCTTTTACCCCCGGAAATACCGTTATTTTCTCGGATAATTTCTCAACCGAAACCAGCGGTCGTATGCCCAAACACTGGAAATCAAGTGGCGGCGGCAGTATAAATACTGTTTCCGATATACCCGGCAAATGGCTTGCACTGGCACCAAAAACCACGTACAGAATAAATAACCTGCTGCCCATGCCCGGCAATTTTACTGTTGAATTTGATATCGTAACCCGAAGTATGGCCGCAAAGGATATTGGTGCAATGTTATTTGGATTTGGCAGTGACAACTCTAACAGGGAATACGTTACCGATGCCTATAATGAAAATGCAATAACCGCTACCCAGCTTCATTTTTGGAATAAGGAAGTGACCAATTCCAGCAGTGCAACCAAAATAAACAATCCGCTGTCATTCCCGCTGAACAATTATGCCAATGGACTCTTACATGTAGCCATAGCTGTAGAAGGTGAAAATATGCGTGTGTATATCAATAAATCAAAACTGGTAGATACCCGCATGTTCAATAAGGATACACTGAAGTATTTTTACATCAGTGCCCCTTATAGCTATGATGCAGATGCGATGGTCTACTTTAGCAATTTTGTTATTGCGAAATAACGTTAAAATTGTGCTTTGGAAACCCCGCCATCCGCCAGATATAGATTATCGATTCCAGGTGCTGTTAAGGCATAATTGACCATAAATGATACGGTTCCGCACCCTTCAATTTTAGCAGGTAACATGCTGCAAATAGAGGTCAGGCTAATTGGAATTGAATGAACCACACCAGATTTTCCCTTTTCATTTTTTCTTTATTTTATTAGTTGCAGGGGTTATCGGTATAGTATTTCTATTATATTTGTTCAACAGCCATTAACAGCCAGAAAATTTGAACGGATCTCAACTCAATACACAAATTAAAGCGATATTTAAAGGTTATGGATGGGTTCTTCATACGGCTTACTGGTCGATCGTCCTGATTTTATATTACAGCAGTGTACAAAGCCTAAGCAAAGCAGGATTATATCCACCTAATTTTTTGGTATATTCTTATGCCGTACGGTTATCCTGTCTATTTTTCCTTTGTTATTCATTTTTACTATTTTTAATCCCCCTTTACAAATCAGCTAACCAATTTTATTTCTGGCTGACCCTAATTGGACTCGTTATATTCTGGGACCTGGCCCATATTTCCCTGGTTGCACTTATTGCCCATAACTTCCCTTCCATACACCGTCAGCCCGACGGTACTTTTTACGGAATAATGAAAAACCAGGGTTTTATGTTCGCCTGTTTTTTCGCCTTTTTTATTGCTTTTTATTACTTCCAGGATATATTTATCCGCCAACGTGAGCTGCAAATGCTGATCAAGTTTAAAACAGAAAAAATAGCACTCGAAAGCAGTTTCCTAAAGTCTCAGATTAATCCTCATTTCCTGTTTAATACCCTGAATAACATTTATGCCCTTAGCCTGAAGAAATCAAAACAAACCCCGGTGATTATAGAACGACTGGAATCTTTGCTGCATTACATGTTATACGAATGCAAGGCAGATCTTGTTCCCCTGGCCGATGAATTTACTTTCACCAATAGTTATATCGATCTGGAAAAACTAAGGCACCGTGAAGAACAATGTGTGGTGACAGTGGCGATAAAGGGTGAAGTTGGCAATCAGCATATTGCCCCCCTGCTCCTGATCAATTTTCTGGAAAATGCTTTTAAGCATGGCACTAAAACTACTTATGGTAATTCATGGATCGATATGAAGGTGACTGTCTATCAGCAGTCGCTGCATTTTGAACTGCAAAACAGTAAACCATTGTTGACATCGGTTCTGCAGCCTAATATTGAATATAATGGGGGCATTGGATTGAAAAATGTAAGGCGGCGCCTGGAAATTCTGTATCCCGGTAAACATAAATTGGTGATCACAGATCAAAAAGACAGGTTTGGAGTAGATTTAAGGGTTAATTTTTAATGATGAATTCGTTTATACAACAGGAAATTAATAAAAGGACCAGGTGGGTTTATTTTTCGAATTACCGCTGGATAGCACATGTGGCCTATTGGACTTGGGTACTGGTTATAGGTACGCTCACCCGCGTGGCAGTACCCATAACACCTGGAGTGCTCCTGAACCATTTTGTGATGTCCAATATTTTCATATTCATATTCTATTACCTGTACTGTCTTTTTCTAATCCCCTATTTTTTTAAGAGAAACAAAAACCTGCAGTTCTGGATTTTACTGACCGTTTCTTTCCTTGTACTTACAATAAGTAATGTATATTTTGATAAACGATATCTACGCTTATCAGAATATGCGGGGGAAGGTATGGACATGGGCTTCTGGAAAAATTACCTGCGTATAGTTTCAGGTTATGTTTTCAATTTTCTCTTTTTTACGATGCTGCTTTTCTTTATGGAGAAGAACGAGGAAAACAGCCTTTTTTCTGAGTTAGAAGAGGAAAAAAAAGAAATAGAATTGGTAAAACTCGATTTATTGAAAACAAATATCAGCCCTGATTTCATTCTACGTTCCCTCAAACAACTAAAAAAAACAGCTGCTGATGAGCAGCCCTATACACCACAATCTATCATTACTTTTTCTGAATTGCTGCGTTACCGCTTATATCGTGGTAAACAAACGCAAACACCTTTGCAGGAAGAAATTGCGGCCTTGCAAACATTTATTGAATTTATCACTTTTAACAGCCAGAACAATAACCTGATTGCAGAACTGGAGATCAGCGGAGACGTAAAAGACAAATTTGTTGTTCCTCTGGTGTTGGTGAACATATTGGAGATTTTCTGTAAGGTTATTCCTGAAAACCCTGCTCAACTGAGCCTGAAGTTACTGATCAAAGAAGATCTATTGATGATGACCATCATTTACGATAAAAAAGCGGAAGGACAGCTGTTTGCCGACCTTGAACAGTATGGAACCGATTACAGCTTGCTTTACGGGGAGATGATCGATTTCACATTCGACAATTGCGAAGACGAAACCTGCAGGATTGAGATGAAAATGAAGCTGTTATCGGGCAAGGCCTAGTTAAAAAATGTTAAGCTTTTATCAGTCGTTAGCAAGCTGAAACGTGCCTGGTAAAGACCACTAATGTTTTGATCTTTAGCTGGATGCCAATGAGATCATCGTGTCAATTTCTCTGACAATTTCATCATCATTGTCGGATGCACCAGTCATTTTAAACCTGATATTTCCCTTACCGTCAATGATAATTTTGGTAGGGATGGCGGTTACCTTATACTGATCAGCCACATCAAAATCAGTTGCGTCCCTTTTGTTCTGTGTATCCAGTAGTACATTAAAAGAATATTTCGTGGTATTTAAATAATCCTTAACTGCCTTTTCCCGTAGGGCATCACGCTCAAAAGTGTCAATAAATAAAAAAACAATGTTAGGGTTGTCCTTGTACTTGTTCACTGCATTTTGCATTCCCGGAAAGGATGCTTTACAAGGCCCGCACCAGGTAGCCCAATAATCAAGAATAACGATCTTACCTTTGTAATCTGACAAACTGATTTTTTGGCCTTTTAAATTCACTAAAGTAAAAGCGGGTGCTGGAATATTGACCATTTTATTACGCCATACTTCCTTCTCGTGCACAGCACCGGCAGATTCCAGTCTAGACAAATACTCATTGTAGTTTCCTTTCTTACCCAGTTTGGCATATAATATTTTTAAATCGTTTCTGGTAGAATCTGTACTACCACCATTTTTAATTATCATTTCATCTTCAGCTAAGGCTTTTTCCAGCTGATCAGCTTTTTCTAAATAATCGTGATAACTCCTATGCATATCTATGTCTGCATTTTTAGTTAAAGCGAATGCTTGTTCTTCATAAGCTACAGCTTCTTTATATCTCCCCAACTTATAAAGTGAAAACGCATAGTTACCCGCATATGTAGCATGATAATTATTTAGTTTTTCCATATACCTATCGGAAGTATAATAATTTGGCGTAGCTTCGCTTTTAGCCGCAACAATCAAATCAATTGATTTTTTAGAGATTTCTGCAGCATAGGCAGTATCTTCATTTTTATCTAACAGTATCGAGGCGAAAGAGTTATAAGTACTTGCCTGTGTAAGTTGATCAGTGATTCTGCTGGCGTAAAACTCAAATTTTTCTGTGTTTCTATCTTTAGCATAAAGGTCAGCAAGCCTGGGATATAGGTGAACGATGTGACGTTCATCAGCCTTATTATTTTCATCCAACTTAAATTTAGCGATCAATGTATTCAGTTTCCCTTCAAATATGGCCGCGTTCTTTTCAAAATTGAGTGAATCCTCCGCCATAGCAAGAGCCAGGCGGCCTGTAGGATAATATTTAAATATTCTGCTTTTTTCAGCATCTGCTGAATCCTTTTCCCCTACCATATGATATAAATTAAAGACCGTAGTCATATCCTTTTCACTTACCGCCTTATCCTTAATTATATACTCATTGTGGGCATTTAGTCCATTACTTTCACCAATTTTTTCTGAAATCGCCAGGGATGCACCTTTGTCGTTTGTCGGATTGTCGTTTGTGATCCGCTTTATAAGTGCTGGTTTACCTGCCGGACTACCGCCCGGGATCTGCTCAATGTATTCAGAAATTAACTTAATTCCTGCTGTTTTGTCCAGCCTGTGACTCATTAGTAAATAATCGTAAAGCATCTCTTTTTTTAACGCCGGATCTAAAATAAATGCCTGTTCATAATCTGCTAATCCCTTTTCAAGGTCTGGTTTTGTTCCGAAAGTATATTCTCCAAATCTGGTTAGTAAATACCCCTCATTAGCATATGCGGAGGCATTTAATGTGCCATGATGATATAATTTGGTATAGTAGCTATGTGGGTTGCTGTCATTTAGACTATCCTTATAAAAGTAGAGCGCAATCAAACTTGTGCTATCTGTAGTAGGAACAGTCGCATTATAAAGTGCAGCACCTTTAACTAAGGAAATAATTAAAGTTTTTGGCGACCCCTCAACCCTTGGAGACTTTGAATCAAATAAAAAAACCTCACACTTAATGTTTTTGGTATTTTCCAATGCTGTTCCCTTCGGATCATAAGTAAAACTGACGTTTTTCCCGGCTTCTTGTTTCAGCTCTGAGAATTTAACTTGCTGGGCTTGTATGGTTACGGTTGAAACAAGCAGTATGGAGAGTAATTTTAAAGATTTCATAACGAATAATTCGTTTATAATACTATCAGTCAAAGAGATGTTAAACTATCAATTGTTGTCTGATCTTTAGCTGGATGCCAATGAGATCATCGTGTCTAATTCTTTGACAATTTCATCATCATTGTCGGATGCACCAGTCATTTTAAACCTGATATTTCCCTTGCCGTCAATGATAATTTTGGTAGGGAGGGCGGTTACCTTATACTGACCGACTACTTCAAATTGTCCACCCTGCTTTTTACTTTGGACATCCAGCAATACGTTAAAGGTATATTTTGTACTGTTCATATAATCTTTGACAGTCTTTACTCTAAAATCATCACGCTGCAGGGTATTGATAAATAAAAAAACAACGTTAGGATTATCCTTATACTTATTGATTGCTTTTTGCATTCCGGGAAAAGTAGATTTACATGGACCACACCATATAGCCCAATAGTCCAGAATAACGATCTTACCTTTATAATCTGACAAACTGATTTTTTGGCCTTTTAAATTCATTAGCGAGAAGGCTGGAGCAGGAATATTTATCATTTTGCTACGCCAGTTTTCCCTTTCGTGCACTGCCCCTTCCGATTCCAGTTTAGACAAATACACTTTATAGTCTCCCTTTTTATCCAACCTGGTATATAACCCTTTTAAATCATTTCTGATGGAATCTGTGCCGCTGCCATTTTTTATGATAATTTCATCTTCTGTTAAAGCTTTTTCAAACTGTCCATTTTTTTCCAAATAGGTCTGATACCTGATATGCATATTTATATCATCATCTTTAGTGAAGGCGAATGCCTGTTCTTCATAAGCTACTGCGTCTTTGTATTTCCCTAACTTATAAAGAAGCGATGCATAAGTATCAGCATACGTTCCAGCATCGTTATCCAGTTTTTCAGCATACTTATCCGGAGTAGTATAATTAGGTAAAGGGTCACTTTTGACGTCGGCAATTAAATCGATAGATTTTTTTGAAAGTTCTGCAGCGTAAGCAACATCTTCATTTTTTTGTGCGAATAAAATAGCGGAGGAATTATAAATACTGGCGCGTGTAACTCTGTTTTTGATTCTGTTGGCATAGAAATCAAACTTTTCTTTATTTCCTTCCTTAGCATACAGGTCGGCAAGCCAGAGGTAGGTAAAAAAGATATGAAAGGCATCCTTATCATTGTTTACATCGAGCTTATATTTTGCGATAATGGCATTCAGCTTTTCTTCAAATACCGTAGCGTTATTTTCTAAATGAAGCGAATCGGCTGCCATACGAAGTGCAGTCGAACCTGTCGGATAATATTTCAACAGCCTATTTTTTGCGGCATCTGCCGAATCAATTTCCCCCAAAATCCGGTATAATTTAATAGTGTTGGATAAATCGTTTTCACTCATTTTTTTTGGGATTACCAGGGATGCATCTTTGTCATTTGTCGGATTGTCGCTAGTGATAGGCTTCGTTAGAGCCAATTTATTTACAGATCTGCTGCCGGAGATCTGCCCAATATACTCCATCATCAGTTTACTGCCCACTGTTTTGTCTAGCCGATACCGTATCACTAAATAATCGAACAACAATTTGTCTTCTAAAGAAGGATCTAATATAAATGCCTGTTCATAAGCTACCTGTGCCTTTTGAAGGTCTGGTTTCGTTCCAAAAGTGTATTGCACAAAACTTGTCAATAAATAAGCTTCATTAGCATAAGTTACGGCATTCAATTTCCCATGATGATATAACGGGGTATAATAGCCATCTGGGTTGTTATCACTTTTACTGCCCGAGTAAAAGTAGAGCGCTATCAAACTGGTACTATCATTAGTAGGAACAGTTGCCTTATAAATGCTCCCATCTTTTAGTAAAGAAATAATCAAGCTTCTCGGTGAAACTATAACTCCTGCCGATTTTGAATCAAATAAAAAGACATCACACTTGATGCTTTGAGAATTTTCCAATGCTGTTCCCTTCGGATCATAAGTAAAACTGACAGTTTTCCCGGCTTCTGGTTTTAAGTCTGAAAATTTAACTTGCTGGGCTTGTAATGCGCTTATCGAAAATAGGAATACGGAAAGTAATTTTAAGGATTTCATCGCTCTTTATTAATTAATAATAAAGATACTTTAATGTTTTAATTTTCCTTAAGATCAATAATAATTTAACAAAAATTAACTTATTGCCCTACCCATGATCCACAATTTGCTTAAATTAAAATATAACCTTCATTAAATACTCAATGATAAAAATAGATGGAAAAACCAATCAAATTGTATAAATTGCTTTTGCAGATTATTTATTTCCATCATTAATTGAACAGACGATTTTGGAAATACAAGCTTTTATGCTCTTAACCCTCTCTATATGCAAAAAATATACCTGTCCTTAATTCTTTCCTTATTAACCCTTTCAGGATTTTCGCAACAACGTTATCCAGTTACTTACCAACAGTTAAAAGAATACGAAGGTCATTACGAGTATATCAATCACACTACACTTAAGATTGCAGCTTCGCCAACCGATACTTTGTTGTATGCTATTATTAACGAAAGCAGGTATAGGCTAAAGCCTTCCGGTAAAGACCTTTTTTTGAATATGGGCAATCAAAAGATCCAGTTTTTCAGGGATAAAACGCATCATATTACAGGTTATACTTTAGAAAATAAAAGTTATCAGTTACTGGACAAACATGTTTTTTTTCCTCAGTCGATCTGGTATCCAAGGTTAGCCTCAGCTAAAAATTTTCATTACAAATATCAGCAGCCAAAAGACCTTAAAGATCAAATTCAAATTGGGAGCATCAATCAGTCGGGCTTAGATACTGCTTTGTTAAGCCAAATGATGCACAAGATCATTAAGGGTGACTACCCTAATGTGCACAGTATTTTAATCATTAAAGATGGTAAACTGGTGTTTGAGGAATACTTTTATGAGTATACTAAAGACAGTTTGCAGGAACTGCGGTCCGCTACAAAAAGCTTTGTATCTGCGCTGACAGGTATTGCTATTGACAAGGGCTTTATCAAAAGCAAAAGTGAGACTGTGCTTTCCTATTTTCCTGAATATACCTTCAAAAATATGTCCGAAGCTAAAAAGAAGATTACCCTTGAACATCTTCTGAGTAATCAAAATGGCCTTGATTATGACATCACTAATCCCAAAGCAGCAGGAAATGAAGTTGACATGGGTTATACGGACGACTGGGTAAAATATACATTAGACCTACCTATGATTGACACGCTGCATGTCAAAGGCATGTACTCTTCGGGCAATCCGGTAATCCTGGGACGGATCATTGAGAAAACCACGCATCAGGCCTTACCTGATTTCGCCAGCCAAACACTATTTAACCCTATGGGAATTAAAAAATTTAAATGGCATTTTAAGCCGGATAAATCGAGTGCAGAAACGTTCTGCCAGCTTTATCTAACCCCAAGGGAGATGGCTAAATTTGGCCTGCTCTATCTTAACAAAGGTAATTGGAACGGCCAGCAATTGGTGTCTGCCGGTTGGGTCTCGCAATCCCTCGAAAAACATGCCGTAGTGCAGGGTGTTGATTACGGTTACTTATGGTGGCTTAAACATTTAGATGCTGATGGCGTAAGGTACTACGGCAAAGCTGCCCAGGGCAACGGCGGACAAAAGATCTACCTCTGGGAAGATCAGCATATGGTTACTGTAATTACCGGAGGCAGTTTTAACTCACAATCATCTTCAGATGAACTAATTAAAAAGTATATCCTGCCGGCATTTAACCAAAAAAAATAGTTTACCACCCTATTCCATAATCTTCGCCATGGTTACTGGAACCGCCCCAAAGGCTGCCATGTTTCCAGTCGAAATAAATGGCATTGATAGGCCCGCTGGTGCGGTCGCCAAAGCTTAATTTATAACCCATTTTTTTCAGTTCATCCCGTACTGCCTCTTTGGTATTGCTATTTAATAAGATCTGTCCGGGTTTAGGTTCACGGTCGGCTGTTTGCGTACCCCCGAGTGAAAGCCAGAGCTGATTGGTATTAAAGTTTGCTGCCTCGGTAGCCTGTTGAACATTCATCCCAAATTCAGTCATATTTAAAAAGAACTGCAAAAGATTCTGGTCTTGTGTATCCCCACCCTGAACAGCAGATGATAAATAGGGCTTTCCATCTTTTAGAGCCATAGATGGCGACAAGGTTACTCTTGGCCTTTTTCCGGGTGCAACAACATTAAAAGGATTGATTGCGGAATCGAGCACAAAACTTTGCATCCGCTGGCTCATCCCCACACCGGTACTACCTGCAATACAGGCCGGCAACCATCCGCCGCTTGGCGTAACCGATACTACCCAGCCTTCTTTGTCGGCCGCCTCAACAGACGTAGTGCCTAACCAAAGTCTTTCCTGGTAAAGTGCATCGGGAGTGTTGTTCACCAGATCGTGCTTAGGTGCAAAATTGCGTTTCGTGGTATCCAGTTCATACCCCCTGGTTTTAAGCAGGTTGATATAAGGATTTTTCTTTCCTTCAAACGGATAAGGATCACCCGGACCAATATTAGGATCGTTTTTCTTGTATTGTATCAGTTTTGCCCTTTGTTTGGCATATTCCTTACTTAACAAACCTTTCATCGGCTCCATGGAATTGGCATAAGGATCTCCATAATAAAAATCACGGTCGGCAAAGGCCAGGTTCATTGCCTGATAAACGGTATGAATATATTGAGCGCTGTTATACCCCATACCTTTAAGGTCGAAGTTTTCCAGGATGTTGAGTGTCTGCAACATTACCGGCCCCTGCGTCCATTGTTTCAGCTTGTAAACATCTATTCCTTTGTAATTGATTTGAAGGGGTTCTTCTTCCAATGGTTTCCATTTGGCCAGGTCCTGCATCGTGATCAGTCCGCCTTGCTCCTGACATCCGCGTACAAATTCCTGGGCAATATCACCTTTATAAAAACGGTCGTATGCAGCCATCAAAGCTTGTTTACGTGTTTTTCCTGCTTTTAGTGCTTTTCTTTCAGCTTCAACCATTTTTGTGAGCGTTACCAGCAGGTCTTTCTGCACAAAGATTTCTCCTGCTTCAGGAGCTTCCCTTTTTTCTCCCGGATGTGTAAAAAATACTTTTTTACTGTAAGGCCATTGACTAAGCTGAGCTTTATCGTGTTCAATCGTATTGGCAGCCTGTGCTTCAATAGGATAACCCGCTGCCATTTTCATTGCTGGCGCGAGTACCTGCTCCAGGCTCATGGTACCATAATTTGCCAGTACATAAATTAAACCTCCGGGTGTACCGGGTGTTGTTGCAGCCAGGGGGCCATATTCAGGAGGAAAATTATAGCCCTTTTTCCGGAAGAAATCGGGAGTGGCACCGGTTGGCGCTACACCCATGGCATTGATAGCAATTACCTTTTTTGTTTTAGGATTATAGATCAGTAATTGTGTTTCGCCTCCCCAGCTTAACGTATCCCACATGGTACAGGTTGCTGCCAGCATCGCACAGGCCGCATCCACTGCATTTCCCCCTTTTTCAAAAATCATAGCCCCAGCTGTTGCGGCTAGGGGTTTTCCCGTGATGGCCATCCAGCTGCTGCCATGTAATGCAGGTTTTTGAGTTTGTTGCGCCCATAGGGACTGCAGGGAAATTGAGAAAATGAGGAGTGTTAATAGAAAAGGTTTCATAATTACTGAATAAATAAAATTATGTACAATTTAAATATAGTGAAATTTAGTTTTTCAAAAGCCTTGTCACAATATAGATACCCGTTATGGCTAAATTAATTAACTTCGCGCTTTCAATTTTAATAAATAATATGGTACTGGAACAACAACTGCTTCAAAGAGGTGAAAATAAGTGTGAATTATGCCAATCGGAGGAAAGTCTTTCCTTATATGCTGTGCTTCCCCAATCAGGAAATACCGCAGACAATTGTTTCATGATCTGCGACAACTGCCTGTCGCAATTGGAGAAGAGAGAGGAAATGAACACCAATCACTGGCGTTGTCTAACCACCAGCATGTGGAGCGAGGTACCTGGTGTACAAGTAGTTTCATGGCGTTTACTCAACCGGTTAAGCAGCAGCGAAGGCTGGGCAGCAGACAACCTGGATATGATGTACCTGGATGACGAAACCCTGGCCTGGGCAAAAGCCGGTGCGGAAGATGAAGACGAAGCACCTGCAGAGTTTCATAAAGACAGTAACGGCAATTTGTTGCAGAATGGTGATTCCGTTGTGTTGACTAAAACACTGGATGTCAAAGGATCTTCATTGAATGCCAAACTGGGTACTGTGGTAAAGAATATTCGCCTGGTAGATGATAATACAGACCAGATTGAAGGCAAAATTGAAGGCCAAATGATTGTTATTCTAACCAAATACCTTAGAAAACAAAGCAATTAGCTTCTGTAGCTTTTTTGCTTACGGGTTATGGTTTCTATACCACCATCCTTATAGTTTGTTCGGACCTTGTTTTACCACAAAACTGATTGGTGGTGGCGAATCAGACACCATAATGTTCACCATCAATGAAAAAGGAACTTATGATTATGTATGCTCCTTTCCAGGGCATTCTGCTTTAATGAAAGGTAAATTGATCATTGAATAATCAATAAATATCAAATATAAGATGAGTCCCTTTTATCGCTCATCTTATATTTTTGTTATAGTCCTGCGCTTATTATAAAATTATTAGCTTTAGCGCATGGAAAATGAAGAAAGCAATCCTTACCAGCAGTTCAACAAACAGATCCTGGATAACTGGAAAGCTGAAGGGGTAAAATACATTAAACTGGTTGAACTGGATACAGACCTGCCGGTGAAGTTCTTCGAGCTGATTCCCGATTCAGTGGTGATGGACTCGGACGAAACCATCTATCCCATTGGCTCAGAAGATATTTCAGAACTGCTGATGCCTGTAGCCAAGGTCAAGTTCCTGGTTCATAAAATATATCTGGAAGAAGAAGATTAATTCATTACCAGAATAATCTTGCCGATATGCTCGCTGCTCTCCATTAACCGATGCGCATCTGCAGCTTCAGCAAAAGGAAAAGTTTTGTAAATGACAGATTTGTATTTCCCTGAAGTGATCATCGGCCATACATTTTTGAACACTTCTTCAGCAAGCGCTTTTTTAAAAGCATAATCCCTGCTTCTAAGCATACTGCCGGTAATGCTGATCCGCTTTTGCATTATCTTAATAATATCCAGCTCCGGCTTGGCGGCAGAAGCATTGATATACACCAGCCGGCCCTCAGGACGCAGGATATTGATATTCTTTGTCAAATATTCTCCGCCAACCATATCCAGGATAACATCTATTCCTTTCTTAGCCAGCTCCTGCTCAAAATCCTGGGTTTTGTAGTTCACATATTGAGTTGCTCCCAGCTCCAGACAGGTTTCTCCTTTTACTGTTGAGCCAACAGTTACAAACACATTGGCACCCATTGCTTTAGCGATCTGTATTGCGGTGATACCTATACCACTGGAACCTCCGTGAACAAGTAAATTCTCACCGGGCTGGAGGCCACCCCGCTGGAAAATATTAGACCATACAGTAAACGTAGTTTCAGGTAATCCTGCGGCATCCGCAAAACTAAATCCTTCCGGTACAGGCAAACACTGACCTTCTTTTACGGCTATATATTCGGCATACCCACCGCCAACTACCAGGGCACACACTTTATCACCCTGTTTCCACTGGGTAACTTCAGCTCCGCATTGCTCAATAATTCCGGCTACTTCAATGCCTGGAATAGTAGCCGGGGCATCATCGGGGATGGCATATCCTCCTTTTCGCTGTAAAACATCCGACCGGTTAAGGCCAGCAGCCTGAACTGCAATTAATACTTCAAGCGGACCCGGCTGGGGTTTAGGGTATTCCTGTAATTGTAATACTTCCGGACCTCCGGGATGACTGATAACAATAGCTTTCATGATAGGATAACAACAAACCAACAGGGGAGTTTTTAATAATCAGCTGCATGTTACATCTGCTTTGCAAAGCCCGGTCATCTTTCACAGGATTAAACTTATCTTTGGCCGATGCAGCAATTTATTTATGAAGACCAGTATAAAGGAAAACCCAGGAAATTATTGATCTTAATGCCACAGGACGGGCTGGATTACAGGGTGTTCTGTGATTCCATTTTTTTAGGTTCCATCAGGCCGGTAAAGGATAACAGTGAGGCAGTACTTTGGAAAACAGAATACAATATCCTTAAACCTGTTGCAACTAAAATAGGTGAATATATCCTTATGCAGGAAGATAAATAAAAACAGGTGCATTTAAATAACGCACCTGCATTTATTTATTTGGCATTTACCGTGGATAAACCAGCAGACTTAAACCGGCTCTCGGTAAATAATAAAGAAACCAATAACAGAAATCCGATTATAAAAAAGCCATCCAGCACCAAAGCAGAATCACGCATTTCATGTGTCAGGGATTCTACAAATCCAAAAGTAAAAAGCCCTACAACGATGGATAGTTTTTCTGTGACATCGTAAAAACTAAAATAAGAAGCTGTATCGGGTATATCCTGCGGGATAAATTTTGAGAAAGTTGAGCGGGATAAAGTTTGCACCCCTCCCATCACTAATCCAACAAAGGATGCTGCTACATAAAACTGATTTGCATTGGCAATAAAATATACCGCAGCACAGATGATCGACCAAATGAAGACGATGGAACTCAGCACTTTCACGTTTCCGAATTTCGCCGATAAAGTTGATGTTAATGCGGCACCGATAATGGCAACTACCTGAATGATCAGGATCACCGCAATCAGGCTTTCTTCGGGCATATGTAATTCTTTGGCACCAAAGTTTGCTGCGACCAGCAAAATAGTTTGCACACCAACGGAATAGAAGAAAAATGCAGGAAGAAACCTTTTCATGAGCGGCATTTCTTTTACCTGCCCCCATACTTTGGCCAGCTCTTTAAAGCCACCGGTCAATACATTGCTTTTATGGGTTCCTGTATTGGGCTTACCTTTTGGAAGGAGATAAAAAGGGATCAATGAAAAACCAATCCACCAGATAGCCACAATCAAAAATGAGATGCGAGCAGGAAGGGCATCATCGGTAATTCCAAAAGTTTTCGGAGACAGCACAAAAGCAAAACAGATGACCTGCACTACGATACATCCGGCGAAGCCGTATATAAATCCCTTAGCACTTACAGCATCTTGCTGGTCTACAGTAGCAATCTGCGGCAGATAAGAGTTATAAAATACAAAGCCCCCGCAATAACCAATGGAAGCAAGACCAAAGCAGATCATGCTAAAGTTAAAGGTATCCATGGTAAAAAAGAACATGCCCGCACAAGAAAGACTGCCCAGCCAGGTAAAGAGCTGCATGTATAATTTTTTATTCCCCTTATAATCGGCAATGGAAGTTAATATAGGCAATATGGCAACGATGATCAGGTAAGATGCGCCCAATACATAGTTGTAAAGTACAGTATTCACGAAAGGATGACCGAAAAAAGAAACGATATCCCCATTTTGCTTATTAGCAGTAACCGCTACATAATAAGCAGGGAATATGGTCGACAGGATCACCATGTTGTAAGACTGGTTCGCCCAGTCGAACATTGACCAGGCCCATATTGTCTTTTTATTATTCTTTTCCTCCATTTATTTGATGTTGTAATAATCGTTGATAGATTTTTCAAATAAACCACCAGGCAATATACGTTTCAAAGGCACAGAAATCAGCTGTCCTAATTTTCCTATTAAATAACGATGTGATGGATTTGATGAGGCAACGATTTTACTGATTTTTTTACCCACCATTGATGGATCTGATCCGGCAGTTTCATCCTTTTCTATCTTTGCCAGTACCGTATTGTAATCGGCCTCTAGTTTTGCGTCATTTAATGTAAATGGAGATTTACTGCGGCTTCCGGTGAACCCGGTAGAGAAATCACCAAGGTTAAGCAATACCACTTTGATCCCTGAACTGCGTAGTTCCATCCTTAAGCTTTGGGAGTACCCCTCTACAGCGTATTTGGAAGCTACATAGAAACCTACATAAGGCAGTCCCATTAAACCAGCGATGGAACTCACGTTAACGATTAAGCCATTTTTATTTTCGATCATTCCTGAAAGCACGGCATTACTTACGCGAACCACACCGAAAAAGTT
The DNA here is from genome assembly GCF_009765875.1 of Pedobacter sp. L105. Taxonomy (GTDB): domain Bacteria; phylum Bacteroidota; class Bacteroidia; order Sphingobacteriales; family Sphingobacteriaceae; genus Pedobacter. Next base: position 589,211 of record NZ_LMUP01000014.1, on the reverse strand, counting down.
AACCTCAAATTGTTTTTTAGCAACCTCAACAGGAGTTGCGTAAGAAGGTCCGGAAATACCATCGCCTGCATTGTTTACCAATACATCAATTTTACCTTCGGCTTTAATAATTTTATCAATTGCATTTTTTACTGAGGTATCATCAGTAATATCCAGTTCAATCGGCTTAAATGAAACTGATTTCATGTTAGCCAGGTTACGGCTCGAGCCATAAACAGTATGACCATCGGACTGAAGTGCATTTGCACAGGCTAAACCTATGCCTGATGATGCCCCTGTAACAAGGATTACTTTTTTCATTTGTGTATATGTGTTATTTGTGTGTTTCTTATGTGTTTTATCTTGGTATTTATTGTTTTGTCTTCTCTCTTATTGCTTTTCAATTGTCTTCCAACTGCCTGTGGCGGTTTTTAATGCCTTCTCGCTGCCTGCAGCGTTTTTGGCAGTTATGAAGCTTGCGTGAGCTTTTTATCTTTTGATAGTTGTAAACTATACAACTATCTTTTGAATATATTTAAATAAGTACTTCCTTATATTTTTTAATATTTTATTGATGCCTTCAACGGTTACATATTAGAATCAAATTAAAATTCAAATATATTCTTTTTTAGAACACCTGAACGTATTACCCGCATTTGTGGTATAATTTTCGCCAAAAAGAATATTTTTATTGATCTCCTCAACAAAGTAAATTGGAGCTTTTGGGAAAACCTAACGCACTGCAACCGGGCTAACTTTGCTCCACTAAATCAAGTCACAATGAATAAAGTAGTATTGATCACAGGGGCATCTTCGGGCATGGGCAAGGAAACAGCCAAATTACTGGTGCAAAATGGATATAAAGTTTATGCTGCCGCACGAAGGATACAGTTGATGGGTGATCTTCAGCAGCTGGGCTGTAAAATTATCGAAATGGATGTGAGCCAGGAAGACGCGATGGTAAATGGCATAAACAGCATACTTGCTGAAGAAGGCAAAATTGATATTTTAATTAATAATGCCGGTTTTGGGTCTTATGGAGCAATAGAGGATGTAGACCTGAAAGATGCCAGATATCAGCTAGAGGTTAATCTCTTTGGTGCAGCACGATTGATCCAATTGGTTATTCCGGCAATGCGCAAACAAAAATCGGGCAAGATTGTGAACATTTCTTCTATTGGCGGAAAATTCGCTACCCCTTTAGGTGGCTGGTACCATGCCAGTAAGTTTGCTATGGAAGGTTTAAGTGATAGCCTGAGAAATGAGTTAAAAACCTTTGGCATAGACGTTATTGTAATTGAACCTGGTGGGGTCCAAACAGAATGGGCAGACATTGCGATGGATAACTTAATAAAAGCATCAAAGGACAGGCCTTATGAAAAACTGGCGAATCAATTTGCTGCACTGAGCAAAAAAGGCGGTGGAAAAGCGGCGTTGCCAATAGACATAGCCAGATTAATTCAAAAAGCCATTGTTTCTAAAAAGCCAAAAACAAGATATTCAGGCGGATATGGGGCGAGTTTATTGTTGTTTTTGAATAAGGTACTTTCAGACCGTATGCTGGATAAAGTATTAAACAGTCAGTTTAAGTAAGTATTTATATCTTTAAATAAGATGGAAGCAAAATCTAACCACAATCTTCTGATCAGTAATATACTTTATTCCTGCGTAGACAGTAAACAAAGGGAAAGTGAACAATATATACAGGAATATTCCCTGGGATTTATTGTATCCGGAGAAGTTCATTTCGAAACAGCCAGTGAAACGCTGGTTTACCGGGCTGGCACCATTGGTCTGGCGAGAAAAAACCAGCTGGTAAGATCGTTAAAAGTGCCCCCGCCCGGAGGAGAGTTCAGGGCTATAAATATCTTCCTGAACAAAGACACCCTGCGTAAATACGGTGCCGCACATCATATTAAAGCGGAGAACGATCCTAACGGGATGATCACTACTTTGAAACAGAAAGCGTTTTTTGAGCTGGATGACGATCCGATCATCAGGGGATTTTTTAATTCATTAATTCCTTATTTTGACCTTCCGGATAAACTAACCGAACCTTTAATTCAACTAAAAACCAATGAAGCGATAGAATTACTGCTACAGCGGAATAATTTGTTGAAGGACATCCTTTTTGATTTTAGCGATCTCTATAAAATTGATATCCAGGAATTCATGGATAAGAATTATAAATTTAATGTATCTACGGAACGCTTTGCACAATTAACCGGCAGAAGTATTGCCGGGTTTAAAAGGGATTTTGAGAAAACGTTCCGGATGTCTCCCGGGCGCTGGCTGCATAAAAAAAGACTGGAGGAAGCTTATTATCAGATCAAACAACAGGGCCGAAAACCGTCTGACGTGTATCAGGACGTAGGTTTTGAAAACCTTTCGCACTTCTCTTATGCGTTCAAAAAGACTTATGGTATTTCTCCTTCTCTATTGGGAGCTAAGGCCTGAAGTCAAAATGTAGAAAGGCCTTAAATGCATTCAGCCCATCCGATACCTCTTTCTGCCAAAAGATGCACCAGACGGGCCTGAATGACTAACCCAAGGTATTTAATACCTATATCTTTTCTTTCCGGGCTACTTTATTCCTGTAAGCCAGGTAAAATATGATAGGAAAGATGAACAGATTAAAAACAGTATCACACATTAATCCCCCAATAACTACTGTTGCCAGTGGTTTGGAAGTTTCTGAACCGATACCGGTAGACATTGCTGCCGGTAACAGGCCTATGGCAGCCATCATTGCTGTCATGATCACAGGACGTATCCTGGATTCTACACCGGTTCTGAGGGCATCAACAAATGTCCATTCCGGATGCATGTAACGCATTTCTTTAATATTTGATTTGAACTTGGTGATCAGGATTACCCCATTCTGCACGCATATCCCAAACAGGGCGATAAAACCTATTCCTGATGAAATACTAAAGTTAATTCCCGTGATCAGCAGGGCCATGATCCCCCCGATGATGGCAAAAGGTACGTTATTTAATACCAGCAGCGAATCACGAATGGTACCAAACAGGATAAATAAGATGAAGAAGATCAGCAGGATACTGATAGGTACCACCTGTGCCAAACGATGTGTGGCACGCTGCTGGTTTTCAAAATCGCCTGCCCACTGCATCGAATAACCTTCGCCCAGTTTAATTTTAGCATTTACTTTGCTTTGTGCTTCCTGAATAGTACTTCCCATATCGCGACCGCGGATAGAAAATTTAACGGCACCATAACGCTGGTGGTCATCCCTATAGATCATACTTGGACCAACGATCTTCCTGATGGAAGCTACTTCGCGCAGCGGTACTTTATTTCCGCTTAAGGTAGGCACCCTTAAGTCGCCGATAGAGTTTTCGTTATTCCTGAAATCTTCAGGGTAGCGAATCCTGAGATCGAACTTACGTTCTCCTTCATAGATCTGCGTAGCGGCTTTACCGCCTATGGCCATTTCAATTACCGCATTTGCATCAGCTGGGGTAACGCCATACAGCGCCATTTTATCCTGATCCAGGTTAATTTGCAATTCAGGCTGTCCCAGGTTGCGCAGGATACCCAGATCCTCCACTCCTTTTACCCCCTTCATGATCTTAACGATCTGCTCTTCTTTATTTTCGATTACTTTAAAATCGTCACCGAATAGCTTGATGACAATAGATCCTTTTACACCCGAAACAGCTTCTTCCACGTTATCCGAGATGGGCTGTGAAAAGTTAAGGTCGATGCCGGGGAAGAAATTCAGCTTCTTCTGCATTTTCGCGATGAGTTCCTGTTTGGACTCTTTCGCTTTCCAGTCGTCCTGCGGATACAGGTCTACATGGAATTCTATATTGTAAAAACCTGTGGCATCGGTACCATCATCCGGACGTCCGGTCTGTGAGATCACCTGTTTCACTTCAGGGAAAGTGAGGAAGATCTTACGCATTTCATTGGAAATGGATACCGACTGACTCAGTGAGGTACTTAAAGGGCCGGTAGCGCGAACATAAATTGATCCTTCATTCAGCTGGGGCAAAAACTCTGAACCCAAAAACTTAAAACAGAATAAACCGCCAACCAGAATTATCGCAGCAATCGTCAGCGCTACCTTCCGGCCTTTAAAACAGATATTAAAAAATTTCATGGAACTCCTGGTGATCCACTCTACAAAGATGTTGTGTTTTTCACGCACATCTTTTGTCAGCAGTACACTGGCCATTACCGGCACCAGGGTAAAAGTCAAGATCAGGGCTCCCAGCAGGGCGAAACCTAAAGTCCAGGCCAGTGGTGAGAACATTTTACCTTCTACTTTTTCAAAGCTAAAGATTGGGAGTAATCCTGCAATGATGATCAGCTTGGCAAAGAAGATTCCTTTTCCGTTTACCAGACAGGCTTCTTTGATCATGCCCAGTTTGCTCATCTTGTTAAACTTATCCATTCCCATTTTCTCGGCCCTGTGATCGAGGATGACGAAGATCCCCTCCATCATGACAACGGCCCCGTCAATGATAATCCCGAAGTCAATCGCCCCCATCGATAACAAGTTGGCAGACATTCCTTTTAACTTCAGACAGATAAAGGCAAAGAGCAGTGCGAGTGGTATAATTACCGCTACAATGATCGTTGTCCTCCAGTCGGCCATAAATAAAAACACAATGATGGTCACGAAAGTAATCCCTTCCAGCATATTGTGGAGCACGGTATGGGTAGAGAAATTCACCAGGTCTTCCCTGTCATAAAAGGTACTGATCTTCACATCAGCAGGAAGGATATGTGTATTCAGCGCTTTGATTTTCAACTTTAACGCTGCAATTACTTCACTTGGATTTTCGCCTTTGCGCATCACCACAATACCTTCAACTACATCAGGGTCCATATCTCGTCCTACCTGTCCTAAAGCAGGCAGTCTTGACTCGGTTACTTCAGCTATATTTTTGATATAAATTGGTGATCCCTTGATATTATCAACGATTACATTTTTGATCTCATCGATATTATTTAGTAAGCCTATACCTCTTACCACATAAGCCTGTCCGCTCTGCTCGATCACATCACCGCCTACATTGATATTACTTTTAGAAACAGCATCAAACACTTCTAAAGGCGTTACACCATATTGCAGTGATTTTTCGGGATTAATGGTAATCTGGTAGGCTTTAGTTTCGCCACCAAAGCTGTTTACATCGGCTACGCCGGGTACAGATCTGATTTCGCGTTCCACTACCCATTCTTCCAGCGTTTTCAATTCACGCACAGATTTTTTATTGCTTTTCAGGGTATATCGGAAAATCTCCCCTGTTGGTCCATAAGGTGGTTCAATTTCTGATTTTGCCCCATCAGGCAGATCCGCATCATCGATATGGTTATTGATCTGCATCCTGGCGAAGGCATAATCCACATCATCCTCAAAACTAATCTTGACCACAGAGAGCCCAAATAAAGAAGAAGAGCGGATAGACGTCTTTTTCTCTGCCGGGTTCATGGCAATTTCCAGCGGACGCGTCACAAACTTTTCTACCTCTTCGGCGCTTCTGCCCGGCCATTGGGTGATAATGGTTACCGAGGTATTGGTTACGTCAGGAAAGGCATCTATGCTGATGTTCTTAAAGCTGATATAACCCGCAATCAGCAGCAAAAAGGTCATGAAAAATATGAAGAACTTATTCTTGAGAGAGAATCCCAGAACAGCTTTAATTACTTTGTTCATTTCTTTAGATTTATGGTCTGATTAATCTTTTAACGATTCGTAAATAAAGAGCTGTCTGGAAGAGATGATCTCATCTCCGGCTTTCAGTCCTGATTTAATATATACGCGGTCTTCGGTTCTCTTGGCAATCTCGATCGGCTGTATGTGTACAGCAGCTGGCCCCGTTTTCTGGATCACATAATACCTGTCATTATCAAAGATCAGGGACCTTGAATTGATCATCGGCAGCTGATCGCCGTTTAAACCTTTGATCAGCACTTTGGCAAACATCTGCGGTTTTAGCAGGTTACCAGGGTTATCAATTTTCACCCTTGCACGCATCACTTTATTATCAGGATCTATCATACTATAGATCTTATCAATTTTACCGGTAAAGATCTTATCAGGATAAGAAAGCGTAGTGATCTTTACTTCGTCGCCCACCTGTACACTGGAAATATCAGACTCAAATATATTTGCCAGTACATAAACATCAGATAAATCAGCTATAGTGAACAGGTTCTGACTGTTATCAGCCCTTACCTGCATGTTGTTCGTTAAGTTTTTCTCTACCACATAACCAGCTATAGGGGATTTTAATTCATATCCTTTACTGCTGCTGGTATTGATAGACATTACCGCAGATGACCTTTTATTTTCTGCTGCTGCCTTATCATAATCTGCCTGTGCACGCTGCAGGTCCATACCTGATGCCAGTCCGCTTTTATACAGATCTTGTGTTGACTGAAGCACTCTTTTGAAGCTTTTCATATCTGCCTGTGAAGAGATGTAGTCTTTGGTAAAACCGGCCATCTCACTACTGCGCATAATAGCCAGTGTTTGTCCTTTTTTCACAAAGTCGCCTAATAAAACATTTACGTCACCTACAATACCGCTCACCATAGGAAAGATCTTTACCATTTTATTTTCATCGGGCGCAATGGCACCGCTCAGTGAAATTTCTGATTTGGCACCACCGGAGCTTACCGTATCGGTAACCAGGCTTTTTAATAACGTGTCTGTCACTTTAAAACGCGGGGCTTTGTCTTCACCATCATCTTTATGAGAAGTACAAGCGGAAATGAGCAGGGCACAAAAGCAAAGGGCTAATGCCGATGATTGATATTTTCTAGACATGAGGTGGTTATTTATCTGTTTTATTAAATAAAGCGGTTCCGGTTACATAGTTCAATTGCTCCAGCGCATTTAAACGATTCATTTGCAGGGTATTTAGCTGAAGGGTATTGGTTTTATAAGAATCATAGAAATCGAGAAATTCAAGCAGCCCGATGTTTCTCTTTTGATAATTGATCATCACCTGGGTGATCAGGTCGTTAAAGTCTTTTTTAAAGCCGGGATCAAATCCTTTGAATAGCGTTTCCAGTCGGAGGGCACTTTGAAAGCTGTTGTCGAGATCGCTCTGCACCTGGTCCTGCTGCTGGTTAAAAGCTAATTTGCTGTCATCTACCGCTACCTTAGCTGCTTTAATATTTCCCTGGTTTCTGTTGAACAGCGGAATTGGAATACTGATTCCGATACCGGAATAGTTTCTCACATTACTACCGTTTTTATCATAGGTAAGAGAAAGGTTAACATCAGGCACAGCCATTGCATGCTGCAATTTGAGGTTCATGATACTGTAATCGATACCTGCCTGGGCTACTTTCAAATCATAACGGTTATGTGTAGCGGAGTCTAGCAAAGTAGTATAAGTTACGTTGCTCAGGTAATTTCCAGGATCTGAATCGGCGCTCACATCCGGAAGAATATAGGTGTTGGCATTGGCCCTGATCAGCAATTTAAATTCACTCTGTGCGTCATCTATACCATCCTGCAATTCAGACAATTCAGCTTGCAGTGAATACAACTGCGATTGTATCCTCAATACTTCTTTTTTAGAGATGTTATCATGTTTATATTCTTCCTGGAAAACAGAAAGGGTTTTAGAAAGGGAACTGATCTCTTCTTTATATACCAGGGCAGATTGTTCCTGGAAATAGATCTTGTAGAAATCGGACCTCAGCGTGTATTTTAATGTTCTCAGCAGGTCGAAAAACTGAAATTCTGATTGTTGAACAGATATATTGGCCAGTTGTATATTTTTATTTCTCTTTCCTGCGGTTTTGAACAGCTGGCCAATACTAGCGTTATACTCACCACCATTGTAGCTCATGTCAAGGATCCTTTTGGTTTGAGGGTTATACAGGATATTCTCAAAGCTGGCTTGAGGATTATCGAACAGTTTTGCGGTGATGATTCCGGCTTTAGCTGTTTCAATGGCATATTTACCGGCCAGCAAGCTAAGGTTCTTTTCCAGGAACTGATCTTCTGCCTGTTTTAAGGTAAGCTTTACTTCAGTCCTGCCCAGGTTTTGTCCTTTGGCTGTTACTGCCACGGCGAGCAGCAAAAAAACCGCTGTAATGTGGCGCAGACCAATTTGATTTTTTGACATAAACATCTTTATTATATGTATATGTCAAAAGTAATTGGAGGGGATTAAAGGGTTCTTAATGTGAGGTTAGAGAGTCATTAGATATTGATTAGAATTCTCTAATGTGGGCCCGATATTGTCACGGCAGCGTTAAGATCTAATAGGCAGGGAAAATCAGGTGAAATTCTGTGCCCAGGCCAGGTTCAGATTTCACCTTTATTCTTCCGTTATGCAACCGCATGATGTTCTGCGTTAGGGAAAGCCCGATGCCATAACCAGCAAAGCTTAATGCGGTAGAAGAGCGGAAAAAAGGCTGGAATATTTTATTGAGGTCGGCCGCCGGAATACCTATCCCTTCATCTTTGATGATGATGTGGACACCTTTAGCATCTGCAAAAATCTCACAGTGTACTATTTTTCCGTCGGAGAATTTAATGGCATTTTTAAGGATATTGTTGATGGCGATGAACAGCAGCTGCCTGTTTCCCTGTATGGTATATACGCTGTGGTCTTCCGGGTGGTTGTAATTCACTTCAACGATACGGTCGGGGTGTTTGCTGCACATTTCATCAACTACTTCCCAGAGCAGCTCATCCATGCTGATATCCTGAAAAGCATTGTTGGATATATTGGTTTGCACCAGGTCCATCAGGCTGTTGATGATAAAGTTGAGCCGTTCCGTTTCTTTAATGATGTTAACGAGGGTCTGCTTGTAGTCCTGCGAACTCCTTTCATTCATTAAAGATATTTCAGCTTCGCCCATGATGGTGGTAATGGGTGTTCGCAGTTCATGGGATGCATTGGCGATAAATGCCTCCTGGCTATCAAATGATTGCTCCAGATGTTCCAGCAGGTTATTAATTCCTATAGATAAAATATCAATTTCATCCACATGGGTTTCACTGACGGCCAGCCGGTGGTTTAAACTGGAAGACCTGATGATCTTGAGCTGGTTAGTGATTCCTAATATGGGTGAAAGTGCCAGCCTGGAGAAGATCTTGCCGGAAAAGAAGGTGATGATCAGGGAGATCAGAAAGAAGGCCAGCATGATAAAAGCCAATTCCGTTCTGTCGTGATGCCCCTGCTCGTCAATAGCCGAGACCAGGATAATGAATGGCCCGGAGTTATCTACATAATAAATTCCTGTCACCTGCCTCTCCCCTTGTCTGAAATAGATTTCTTTATTGGCGACTACAGATTTTAAGATACTGGAATCCCAGTGAATTGAATCTTCAGGGATAAAGCGGGCTTTGAAATTGGCATCGTAGATACTTATCCTTTCGTCGGTAAGCGATTGAGGAAACCTTTTGAGTACGTGTTCAAATTTTTCTTTGGAAAGGTTGTCTTCAGCAAGATAAAACTGGCTGATGGTTACTGCCCTGCTGTTGAGTTTGGTATAGAAGTTTTTTACCCAGTTATGCTCCACAAAGAAGTATATTCCGGTAAGTGCGAAGAGCAGCAACACCGCGAACATAAATGTAAATTGAAGAGATAACCGGTTACGTATGGTCATTGTTAGGCTTTAAGTACGTAGCCCATACCAATTACTGTCTGGATTAAAGGTTTTGAATAACCTTTGTCTACTTTACTTCTCAGGTAGTTGATATATACGTCGATCAGGTTGGTTCCTCTGTTGAAATTAATCCCCCAAACCGATTCAGCAATATATACCCTGGATAATACCCTGTTTTTGTTAAACATCAGTACTTCCAGCAGTGTAAATTCTTTGACCGTAAGCTGGATGTCTTTCCCTGCCCTGGTAACTGTTTTTCTGTAACAGTCCATTTGAAGATCTGCTACCTGATATATGGTATCAGGCAGTACATTGGAACGTCTGCGGTCCAATGCCCTGATCCGTGCCAATAGTTCATCAAAGTGGAAAGGTTTGGTGAGATAGTCATCTGCTCCGTTTTCCAGACCTTTAACTTTATCACTTACTGTTCCCAATGCAGATAACATCAGAATAGGCAGTTCTTTTTTGAATTTCCTGATTTGTTTGCACAGATCGAAACCATTGATCTCCGGAAGCACTACATCCATGATCACTAAATCGAAATCTGATTCGAGCGCCAGTTTAGAGCCCGTGTTTCCATCATAGGCCAATGTAACACTATTTAGTTGCTCCTCTAACCCCTTTTTTATGAATGCAGCCACTTTTGGCTCATCCTCAATTAACAGAATGTTCATGTGCTTTTTTTTCAAATGTAGACCATTTATAAATATAAAAATAACACATTAATACATTCTAATCTCATTTCGAAGGAATTAACTTTTAGCTGACTGTTTGAAACAGCCCGATTTATTTTGTTTTTAGGGCTTGAATATGAGGGTGATGCGATTGTTGATTTTTATTGAAGTTCTGTATTCTTAAGTTTAATAGCGAGATTGGGCATTAGATTCAGCTTAAGTTTTGCTTATTCAGAGAGCTACCGAATTTTATTTTCATTTATTTTCATAATTAATTGCAACTTAATAATTAATTTCTATCTTTGCACCTCCTTAATCAAAGGGAATTGATTCCGTAGCTCAGCTGGTAGAGCATTACACTTTTAATGTAGTGGTCCTGGGTTCGAATCCCAGCGGGATCACAAGATTCAATATCAAAACGTATAAACCCCTGTAAACGCTATGTTAACAGGGGTTTTGCCTTTTTAGGGGTGACAAAATTCGCATATTTTCTCATATAAAAAGTGAGTAATTAGGTGCGTAATTTTGAAATCTGTTCTACTCACCGAATAAATTGTAACTATTTGTATGACAACTAGTTCAACCACTGTACATCTTGTGTACGTCTTACTGTAAAGCTAATTTTGTTTAACCCTTAATGTGCAACATTGTGAAAATTAACTTTAGCCTGCTTTTCTATTTGAAAAAGCAAAAGAACTACATAAGCGGTACTGTCCCTATCTACATGCGGATTACGGTGAAAGGAAAAAGAGCGGAAATGACTACTTGCCGTGAGTGTGAACCTGCCCGCTGGAATGCCAAAGCTGGCAAGGCAATCGGTACAAAAGAAGAAGTGAAATTATTAAATACTTATCTCGATCAATTACAAACCTCAGTTTATCAGGCATATCATTCGCTTGACCAAGCAGGAGAAATTATTACTTCGGAAGCCATTAAAAACAGCTATCTAGGGAAAACGGTTGTTTCTCACACCCTATTGGAAGCGATTACAAACCATAACCAAAAAATGAGAGCTTTGGTAGGCAAGGAATATGTGCAGGGCACATTAAACCGTTATTTGGTACTGGAACGTCACATTAGTGCATTTATACAATCAAAATATGGCATTGCTGATATGGACATTAAGAAGATAGATCAACCTTTTATAAATGATTTTGATTACTATCTAAGAGCTGATAAAAACTGTTGTAATAATTATGTGGTCAAAAATATGAAGAACCTCAGCAAGATCATTCACATTTGTTTAACAAATAGCTGGATCGCTAGCGATCCATTTCTAGGCTATAAGGGCAAATCTAAAAATGTAGACCGTTATTACCTCAACAATGAAGAGATACAGCAGATTGCAGATAAGAAATTTATCTCTGAACGCCTTGGTCAGGTACGGGATGTCTTTCTCTTCTGTTGTTTTACCGGACTAGCCTACGTAGATGTGTTTAAATTAAAACCCTCCCATATCAGTAAGGGTAATGACGGGGAACGCTGGGTTTTCACCAGCAGGCAGAAAACTAAAACACGTTCTGCAATTCCATTATTGCCTACTGCTGTTGCAATCGTTGATAAATATGCGACAAACATTACTTGTCTACATAAAGGAACATTATTGCCTGTTCCCAGCAATCAAAAGATGAATGAGTTTTTAAAGGAGATTGCAGACCTGTGTGGCATTGAAAAGAAACTGACCTCTCATATTGCCCGCCACACTTTTGCAACCACTGTAACCCTTTCTAATGGAGTTCCTATTGAAAGTGTCTCTAAGATGCTTGGGCATACCAATATTAGGACTACGCAGCATTATGCTAAAATATTGGATATTAAGGTTGGGACTGACATGGCAGTATTAAAAGAAAAATATTCAACTAGTCTATAATGTAACTGTATATCGATTTATCGGGATATCTAGTGATATTCTTATTTAGGCATGAAATCTTTAGGAGAAAGCCCGAAATGGTCAGCCAGCTTGGCAATGTGCACAAGATTATATTTTGCACGGTTTTTTGCACTTTCTACATTCGTGATAAACGTGCGCTTAACATTCAAAATGGTAGCAATATCTTCCTGGTTCAGGTTCTTCTGCTTCCTTAGTTTGATGACATAATCAATGACAAACTGCTCAATTGGTGCTATGTTGATATTCTCGCTCATTACCCTGTAAAGGGATAGAAAATAAATAATAGAAAGGTCATACAGGTATGACATATTTATCTTATATTTACACTTAATGAAGTTTAACAGATGATGTAAGTAACAATATTTTAATTATTTAACCTAACGAGCCTCGTAACCGAAAAACTGGTAATTTATCGTGCGAGTGTAAGTATGGCGCCAAATCCCTACATTAGTAGTCCAAAACCTCTTAGGTGGGGCTGGCGCTTGCTTATATTTTTGTACGATAACCGTTTCGAAAGAAGCGGTAAAGCTGATACTTCAATTCATTTTGAAGTTGAGGCGGGCTTACCAGTGCCTCGGTTACAATTATAGAATGCAGGTGACCAGTCCCCTCTCGGGGGATTCCTCTTCCATAAGGCTCATTTGAACGTGTAAAAACTAAATGAGATCAATATATGGAAACGCAAATATTAATTCCGGCAGCAGCACACGCCAAGCACTTTAAATCCTTTATTCAATTATTGGTTGGAAAATTCCAGCCCTTGCAAATCTATTGCTTTTCCAAGTCTATCTCTTTTATGGAAAAACAAGGTTGTTATTCCAACGAATCGAGTTCCTACAACTGCAATTACTGTCTGCTGGTGGTTACAGAAAATGTAACCAGAATCGATTATGAGGTACAGGACTTCGCCAATAGCCATTATCAACATGGCACGATTACTATTCTGTGCCACGGGTTAGAAAACATCACCGATGCTATAAAAGCCAATAACCGCTTTTTCATCACTACCTGTGCCAGCAAACAATTGATCTATAGCCATGATGGGTTAAGTAATTTTGATTCTTCAAACCCTTTTATACCTACGCAATCTGCAATCAAAGCGCAAAATCATTCATCACACCATATGCCTTTAGCAGAAGGTTTCTTAAATGGTGCAACGGAATGTCTATCAAAAGAACAATATACGGTTTGCGTATTTCTGCTACATCAGGTAGTTGAACAATCACTGATTGCCTTAATCAGGGTGCATCTGGCCTACCGCTCTGAAATTCACAATCTTGGCCGGATGCTGGGATTATGCCGTGCCTTTTCAGAACGTCCGATTCAACTCCTGTTATCCGGTAGTACAGAAGACAAAAGATTGTTTGATGTGCTGACTAAAAGCTATTCCGGTGCCCGTTATGCAAAAAACTTTACAGTCAATGGAGAAGACGCAAAGGCCATATTTAAGAAAGTCTATGCCTTTCAAGAACTGACCAAAGAAATGTGCGGACAGAAAATTGAACAACTGGTTCAGGAAGCTATGATATATAAAGAACTGCATCATGGGATAAAAATTGCAGATGGTCAATTTAGCGAGGCGAGATCATGAAAAGGATTAGTCACCAGCTGATCAATGTACCGCTGGATTTTAAGGTAGCCTGTGCCATTTACAAACTCGATATGCAGGAAGTATTGCAGATATTCATTGACCACATTACCCTGTATGATTCTATCTGCCGTGAATATAACGAAGGTTTTTCTGAGGCCACAAGGACGGTTTCAGAGTATGTGCTAGCGAAGAAAACAAAATTCAGCGAAGGTAAAGCTTTTCTAAACTGTAGGGATTTAGCTGTAGAAAATGTCCAGAAAATCATAGAACTGGCTAAAAAGCAATCAGGCAAGGCGCAGAGCAAAAGAAAAATATCAAAGATTTATGTGAATAGATTATTCAGAATGATGAATCCGGTCTACATCTCGTCTGACCGGATTTATTTGGATGAAGATAACGTATTACTATTGAATCCTGATTTCTGCGTCATCTGTGAACTACATAACTGTTATCCGAAACAGATTCTGGAAAATTTCATGGGTAGAATATCTTTGGCTGAATCCATTGCTAAAAAGGGACTTAAATTATCGGTATATAATTTAGCTATGGATTTATTCATGAAGTTTACCAACGGTTTCGCAAGGAAAAGCACTGTTATCCTGCATTTAACAGATATGGAAATTGATTTCTATGAACGCATGGAAGAGATACGCCTTGAAATTTATATCGTAAGAAGTTTAAAAGAAAGAATAGCTATCCTACAGGATTTTTATTTTTCCCATTACCAGAACCTTAACCCTTAAAAACATATGCTATGGAAACAAATATTGAAGTCAATTTACCTGTGGACTTTACCACCCTATGCACTATTTACCAGATCAAACCAGAAACTTTGATCCAATTATTTATCAATTCGCTTTCCTTTCCTTGCTTTTACAGCAATCCTATGGGTAGTAGCCGATGGGCTACCTATCTGTTTCTGGATTATTTGGATAATGAAGAAACGGTATTAGAAGTCGACAGTGAGCTGGAAGAGCAATACCTCACTTTATTTAACCGTAAAATTTTAGAGCTACTGGAACAGAACGGAGATACAAGACCTTCCGAAGAAGCGGGCAGAAAAATAATGGCGCAATGGCTCAAAGCAGTACTGGCAGAAAGAACAAAATATATCACTGACAATTTATAGTCGCCACCATCTGTAGACGCATTGTCCTATATATTTTATGGTGACCTTGGTTTTAACCGGAAATCTTTTCAGTAAATGCAAAGTAAAAATCCCTAAGAATTTTTACAGGCCGCAAGGAAGCGTGGGGCTATTTATCTCTCATCAAAACTAAATTTACGCAACCAACGGGAGTAACGCAAGAGTATTTGTATAGCAAATACACTAACTTGCTCCCTCAATGTCTTACAGTATACAGCCTAGTATACCACTTTCATTTATCTCACTGCCGTCAGCATCGTAAAGGATACTCGGAGTATCCTTATAATCTCATTTGCAGAGCATGTAGCAATAAAGTAGGGCAACTGCCCAACTTCCGCTTGCTATTTTGACTAATCGTATAATCTAAAGAACTCACACCAACCTTAACTAATATGTTATTGAGTTTGTACAATTGAAAAAGTTAGAAGCCAAATGCATCTGCTGTACCATTTCTTAAAGCCCTCATTATCTGTTCTTCTTCATCTATTCCAAAATCATCGACTAGGTCGGGTTCACTATAGAGTTTTTTTTCCTGCCATTGTTTAAATATATATTCAAAAGAATCAATTTGATCCGTAAGTTTCAGTAGACAAGTCATTAAAACTTCAGAATTTTTATTTTTAATCAACGCCGAAATTGATCGGCCTATATTTTTCGCAAGGTTTAAGTAACCATTTACCATCTCATCAGGTTCCCAATCATTACTTATATTTTCATTCCTATTAAAATGCTTAAATATTATTTCATTAATCTTGTTCAGATTAATAGTCGATAAAAAATGATATGTCTTTTCTACATCATTATTAGTTATTAAAAATTTAATTTTTGATGATAAAAGATAAAACCTTATTCTAAACGTATCAATTTTATTAAAAGTTATTTCCTCAAGTTCTGATTCCTTAAGACCCAAAATAAGCTCATAGCCACTACCAATACCGGACACTATTGCGTTTTTCAAGGAACAGTTTAGGAAAGTGGCGTTATTAAATTCCCAATTGAAAAGTCTAGCATTTTCAAAGTTCACCTGATCAAACCTTGCAGACGTAAAATTGGTCGATTCCAATTTATGATTACTGAAATCTACTTCAACTAAGGATGAACTTTCAAATGTCCTAATATTTAAATTACAATTTTTAAAGATTACGTTTTGCAGAACACTATTGTTTAGCTTGGAAGCAAAGAAATAGCTGTCATGAAATTCACAATTTGTAAGTCTTGAATTATTTAAGTCCGAAAACATAAACCTACAATATTGAAAGTTTGAATTCTCAAATTCACATTGTTGGAGTTGATCTCTTTTAAATTTGACTTTTAAAAAATGACAACCATAAAATTTTGATTTATTAATTTCACTATAATCAAACGAACTATCAAATATAATATTTTCAAAGGTGCAATTCTCAAAGATTGTTTCTGCTGAATTTGAGGGCATATCCCTGTATATTTTTCCCGATTCTCTTTTCATATTCGTCTGGGTGAAAATTTTCTTATCATTAAAGGTATCGATTAATGCTTGTTTAGTCAAATGCTGTTGATGTTTAGCAAGCATGATTAATGTGAAATATTTGCATGTCCAGTTTAAACATGTGCTTTGCTAATAAGTATTTTAAGAAAACTGAATATTAAACCATATATTTTATTGTAGTTTAGTATTCATATGGGAAATAATGTATTATTTAATTTTTTGAAATTAGCTTACTCACCAATAAGCAATTATGATTTTACAGTTATAAAAGATGACCCAATTATCAAAAATTACATAAACACTAGCAGTTTATATATTATAGCCCAACGCCCAGTACTTACATTTGAAAATTTTGATATCAATCCGAATGATCAATTCAATCCTTTTATCACTTTTGTCATTAGGCAGAAAGGTTCAGACTCTGAATTACAATGTAAATTTCCTCTCTTCCAAGATAAGCTAATGAATAGTCAACATCAAGGAATGAATATTGCGGTCAATTATATATATCCGGAAACAGAAGGACAGGATAAATTACCATTTCATAGTGTTGCGAACTTTGTAATAGCGTCACTGGATGGAGAATTTTATTGGTTCTCTCCTGAAAAGCTAATTTATCATTTTCTAAGAGATGCTGTAGACGTAGAAATTATTGGAGATATTTCGGAATTTCTCAAATATCAAATTCACTATATAGGAAAAGCCACTGAACAAGACGTAATAAAAAGATTAAATGGTCATTCTAGTCTTCAAGAAATCCTTTCCCGTGAAGAGCCACTAAAATATGGTAGTCTCCCAAGAGATGAAATTGTTATCCTTTTCCTTTGCTTTGAAGACAATATAGTTATGAATAGTTTTGGCCCCGAAGACAACTTAAAACCAGCGGTGGATATATTGATGGGAAAAGGTCAAATACCTGAAAGCACTATATATTTAGATGCTGAAAAAGCTCTAATTAGCGCCTTAAAGCCAAAGTACAATAGACAGCTATATAAAAATTATCCCAAAAGTAAAGATGGTTTGGATTCATTTAACCTGGATTATTATTCATATACTTTTATTGACCCAATAACTTTGTTATATAACGACGGTGTGATTAAAGGTGGTTATGATTTCTTTGATGGTGATATATTCACAATTACAAATGGAAACTTTGAATTAAATATAAAGTGATATTTATTAACGATTTGGTTCAATATTATAAATCAGTAATCTCCTAAATTTATTATGAAAAGGACTTTTTTTGAGCAAATTGGATTAGCAGACATGGAACGAGTTCACTCTCAAATGTTGCAATGGATATTTTCTATCGAATGTGATGCAATAACAAATGCCAACAAACTTAGTTTGATCAAGGGCTTATTTGGTTTAGATGTATCATCTATAAATGAGGTCTACACTGAATATCACAATATTGATATTTTAATTAAAACTCCTGAAATTATAATTTGCATAGAAAATAAGTTGAAATCCTCTCAACACTCCAATCAATTGGAAACCTATAAAAAAACATTAAATTCAGAATTTATATCTCAAGTAGTAAGGTTTTATTATTTAACTTTAGCTAATGAAAATTCAGATGATATAGATTGGATTTGTCTATCCTATCGCCATCTTTTAAATGAACTGCGAAAAGTATTTATTACCTCAAAAACAAGTTTTTATGGACAAATCTTTTCAGAATATTTGACTACCCTTGATAATATTGTGTCTACTGCGGAAGATTTTTTATCAAGTCCACAAAGTTATAATATTGTATTTAGTGATGGGAGTAAAAAAAAGGCTCACAAAATAAAGAATTCTATTTATAGCAGACAAGAGCTTATATCAGCAAACCAATTAGAAACTATATTTCAGAAATTATATTTCAGGGCTGTTCTTAATGAGATTGGTTACCAAAGGGATTATTTTATTACAGAAACAAGGGGGAATGCTATACTGGGGATAGTGATCAAAAGATCGGTCAAACTAATGTATAAGGGGGCTAAGGATCGGTTAGATTTTTCAATGCAATTTCAAAATGGAGGATTCAAAACATTCTGTGTGTCAGAAAATTACGTGACATCTAGTAAGAATGATATACCTCCCGAAATAACAAGTGCATTCGACAGTTTATCAATATTATATGCACATACGGGTTATATCAAAGTGAGTAATGCACCAAGATCTAAAGCTCAATGCTCTGTAACAAAACGAATAAATAATTGGGGTTCATTCTCGGTTAAAGATTTCGCCATATTATTTTTAAAGGAATTGGAGATTTCTAAGATTATAATTAACGAGTATTTACTTCCGTCTTTAGAGGTAGATGAATTTATTTAAAATATAATTGCCATTTTAAATAATATTCTTTATATTGATTGCTAGCATTTGCAGTTAAAACGTATCAGAAAAAAGGTGAGTGATTCGGGTAGTACCAATTTCAAAACCCTCTAAATATTGATTAAACGCTGACATTTGAACTAGGTTCGAATCCCAGCGGGATCACGAAATGCCTCAATGCAAATTGAGGCATTTTGCATTAAAAAATATTAGGATTCAGTTCAAAATGGAATCAAATATTTTTCAATATTAAACCCTCATTCTGGGTAAATTATTAGGAATACAAAGCTCTACTTAAATAATTCAACAAATATTTTTTCTTTTCCATTTAGATTTTCGCTAAATTTACTCTCATGAATATACAGGCAGAGAAACTAAATGTATTACAACAGATCATCAATTCTGATGATGTGAACCTTATTAAGGATATTAAGTCATTAATAAGTAATAGAGAAATTGACTGGTTTGATGGCTTAAGCAAAACTCAGCAGAATGATGTTTCGGAAGGAATACGTCAACTTGATAACGGGAATGTTTTTAGTCATGAAGAGGCGAAAAATAGATTTGGTTATAAATAACGACAATTATCTGGTCTCAAAAAGCAGGTGAAACCTTTCAAAGAAATATTGACTACCTTAAAGACAATTGGACTCAAAATGAAGTTGACAAGTTTGTTGCCAGAGTATTCCAGTATATTGAAATTCTGAGTACAGAACCTTTTATTGCGCGCAGAACCTATAAAACTAAAGACACCTACATTGGTTTAATCATTCCACATATTTCTATTGTTTACAGAGTTAAGCCCAGGAAAAGTCTTCTTGAGATTGTAACTTTTATCGACAATAGACAGAGTTTAAAGAAGAACAGGCGTTTTCTTTAATATAACTAGCAGATGCCCACAATATATCTAAGTACATTCATTTTGGCAACACCTAGCACCATCTTCGATCTTTCCAGAAATATCGATTTACATCAAATTTCTACAAAGCAGACGGAGGAAAAAGTAATAGCAGGAAGGATGTCTGGATTAATAGAATTAGGCGAATCAGTGACATGGCGGGCAAAGCATTTTGGTTTCTTCCAAGAATTAACATCTAAGATTACAGCTTTTGAAAAGCCAGATTCATTTACTGATGAGATGGTAAGTGGTGCATTCAAATCATTTAAGCATATACATAAATTTGAGCCTTTAGATAATGGCACAACCATGATCGATGTTTTCTCTTATGTTTCACCATTAGGAATTTTAGGTAAACTTGCTGACTATCTTTTTCTAAAGAGATATATGGAAAATCTTTTGATGAATCGTAATTCAATTATAAAGGAGTATGCAGAAAACAATAACTTTTCCCTTTAAATTCTTAAATTTATAATATAGTATTTGCAGCTAAAACGTATTATAAAAAGGTGAGCGATTCGGGTAGTACCAGTTTCAAAACCCTCCAAATATTGAATAAACCCTGATTTTTACACTAGGTGTAAAACCCAGCGGGATCACGAAAAGCCTCAATGCAAATTGAGGCTTTTTGCGTTAAAGGGAAAATCTTCAAATTCGATTGAATATAACATCCGCTTTAAACAATTTTAAAATTACATTTTGACGCTAAATCAAAAACTGTAAATTAGTCCTCTATTATACATTAATCAACTATATATTTTAATTGCTAAAAATTATGGGCGCTTGGGACTGCGGAATATTTGACGACGATACAGCATACGATTTTGATGGAGAAATCAAAAACGACGCAAGAGTATTTTTTAAATCTTCTTTTGAGAATGCGATGTTATCAGAATATTTAGAATATGAAGAAGGCTATGCTGTTATAGTGTCTGCTGCTTACATTGATAACCTCATAAATGGAACTAAATATAAAAATGATAATGAAGAACTTAACGACGAAAGTAATGTGAATGTATTTGGAATATTCTATAAAGATTTGGAAGTTGAAGACTTAAAACTAACAGCTGTAGACGCCTTGAGAAAGGTAATTGATGAAAATTCAGAACTAAATGAACTGTGGGCGGAAAACGAGGAACTTTATCCAAAGTGGAAACAGAATATTTTAGATATTATCTATAGACTCAGTTAATCCGAATATATAATCGCGTTTGCTTTCGGTTAAAAATTTAGTGCTCTAAAATAATGTCACCGATATCATTCTTTAGATCTGGGAGCTTTGATGTAACAATGTCCCAAACAATATCGTAGTCTATTCCAAAATAATCATGAATAAGGCGGTTCCTAGTTCCTGACATTTTTCGCCACTCTACGTGAGGATACAATGATTTGAAATCAGGATCAACTTTATTACTAGCTTCGCCAATAATTTCAAGACTTCGTACCAAAGCTCGTGAAAGAATCGGGTCATTAATTACATCTTCCTTGCTTTTTCCTGTTGTGGAGTCAAGAACGAAAGAAATCTCCTCCAGAATATGCTTTAACAGTTCTATATTAGAAGGAAACATTTTCAGCTTGGTTCAAAATATGTGGGCCAATATATTTACTAAGAGACTGTGGAGTTACAACTTCGACTCTTCTGCCCAGCAGATCCTCAAGGAAGAATGACAAATCCATAAAATTATCATAACTCTTTTGTTGCGGGTCAAATTCTACTAATAGGTCTACATCACTATCAGCATGTAATTTGCCAGTAATGAAAGATCCAAACAGACTTAAATTTAAAACACCAAAAGACCTCAACTTTTGCCCATTGGCTTTAAGTAGAGATAATAATGATTGCTTATTTTGAACCGCCGTATGCATATCCAAAGATAATCAAAATTTCAGCACAAATAAAATTGCAATACAGAACATCAAATGAAGCCTCGGATCTCAGAGTTCATTTTGATACTTCAATTTATAAATACTATATTTATTGATAGCAATTGCAGCTAAAACGTATCGAAAAAAATGGTGAGTGATTCGATGAGTCGAAATCCAAAACCTCATAAAATACTATTTAAACGCTGATTTTAGCACTAGGTGCAAATCCCAGCGGGATCACAGAGAAGCCTCAGAGAATTTTGGGGCTTCTTGCGTTAAAATAAATTCGTTTTTTTTCAAACTTGATGAGTAAATTGCATAAAAAAATCGAGGAGTATCAATGAATAAAGAACGCAACAACATTCTTAAAGAATCTTCGGAAACATATATCACCAATCTATCTGATAATGAACGATTGCGTAGAGACGTTTTTCGCTCAGATATGGACAAGCTTAAGCTTTTTACTAAAATGCTACGCACAAATAATGTTCTCAATAAAGCAGTAATCACTCATAAATAGTCAGGATGGATGTCTCAGACGAAGCGTTGATTCAATTTTGGGCATCTTTGAATAATAATGATGTAAAATACATTATGGTTGGAGGATTTGCAACAAGATTCCATGGTTTCAATAGAAATACAGATGATCTGGATATTTGGTTATATGATACATTAAATAATAGGAAAAATCTTAGATCTGCATTTAAAGAATTGGGTTACGGCGATCTCCCTTCGCTTGAAACCATGCAATTTGTACCTGGATGGACCAGTTTTTATGTTGACAATTCAATTGAACTTGATATTATGACCAGCATGAAAGGTATAGAAGATCTTTCATTTTTAGAATGTCTTGAAATTGCATCGATTGCAAATCTTGATGGTACTGAAGTCCCATTTTTACACATTAACCAACTTATAGCTAATAAAAAAGCAGTTAACAGGCCTAAAGATCAAATCGATGTGATAGAATTAGAAAGGATCAGAGAATTAAGAAATAATAGTAAATAACTATCCTAATCCTTTCAATTTAGCAACACTACTTTCAGGCAATCATCAATAAAAGTGTTAGATATTGGTACCATAGGGTTCACAGAGAAAAGTGTCAAAACCACGTAAGATCTTGCAAATCAAATGATTGCAAGATTTTTTGTTTACCGGGAAACCCCAAAATATCTAATTAATCAGACCCGCATACATACAAATATGATTGCAATCGGAATTAATTAAGCTGAATTTGCACAATACGGTGGCGAATATTGCTTTTGGCGATTAAAACATTATACCTTTTATATTATATTCGTTTTATAATAAAGCCTTTATCGTGAAAAAAATCCTTATACTCTTATCAATCTTTATCAAATTTACCTTTGGCTTAGCAGCACAAACTATCATTCGTCACCCCTTAGACAGTTACCTAGGCATTTACAGCAGCAAAAAATCTTCGCTCAAAATAATCATCAGCAAAAATGATACGACATTAATAGCCCAGGCAAACGGACAGAACGCATTTCCGCTAGAAGCCCGTGCCAAAGATCAATTCGTGTATTATAAGGCCGGTATAGAGTTGTTATTTGATACTTCCAAAGGTGAAATGACAGTAAACCAGGGCGGCGATATATCTTTGTTTACCAAGGATAACTTTACAGCTGTGGCAGGAACTGCACAAAACCCCATAATCTATCAGCCTGAAGACATGCAGGCAGATCTCAATAAATTTAAAAATGCACTTATCAAAACACATCCGGGACTTTATACAAATCAATCCGCTGAGAAGTTTGAGAATATGGTAGACAAATTGATGTTGGAAACTTCCAAACCTATGCAAGCAGCAGATTTTTACAAGGTTGTACTCAAAATGATTGCTAATATTCACGATGATCATACGAATGTAAAGGCTTTTAACCATTTGGGCGATATTATAGCTAATCAAAAATGGCTACCCTTTCAGATTTATGTTACAAGTGAGCGCATTTTCATAGTAAATAACCTGAGTAATCTGCCTATCCTGGAAGGCTCTGAAATTTTGGCAATAGACGGTCATTTAAGCAATGAGATTTTATCTGAAACCTTGAAATATTTCTCTTCCGATGGTATCAGCAAATCTAGTACACTACATAAATTAGGGGTTTCTTACTTTCAACTATTTGGTAAAATATATCCGCAGATCTTTGGAGAAAAAACATCTTATAATATTTCCTACAGGGACTATAAGTCTAACAAAATTTTAACCGCACAAGTGGAACCAGTCTCTGAACAAAATTATATAGCACTTAGAGCTAAACGATATCCATTAACCATTCAATCGACAGATGCTTTTAATTTTACGCTTAATAAACAAGGAAATTATGCAATTCTTAAGATCAATCAATTTTTTAAAGACAATTTCAATGAACCAGAAAATACATTCCCTGATTATTATAAAAAATGCTTTCAGGAAATTTATACTCACAAAATTGGCAACTTAATTATTGATTTAAGAGATAATAGTGGTGGTAAGGGAGAGAATGCTGCTTTTCTACTTCAATACTTTATTGATAAGCCCATAATCCCTGCTAACGAAGTAATTACATTGGGGAATAATGAATACTTTTTGAAAGCAACAGGGGTTAAACTTGAATTAGATGAAGACTATGGACTAGCTAAGCAAATGGATGGAACTTTTAAGGTGACCAAATACGATGCCTTACGCGAATTGGAAAAATTTGATCCAATCGAAGAATATCATTTTAACGGAAAGTTGGTGGTGCTGATTAATGGCGGAATGCTTTCTGCGGCCGGTACGGCCGCAGGACTTTTAAAAGAATATACAAATGCTATTTTGGTCGGCAGTGAAACGTCCGGATATGCAGGCATAAGTAATGGCGTTCAAAAAATATCAATATTGGGGGGCCATACTGAAACTGCTATTACAATACCGCTTTTACATACTGATTATGCGATAAACTCCGTTATTAAGAAAAGGGGCGCTATTCCCGATTTTCAGGTATCAAATTCTGTTCAGGACATATTGGGAAATAGGGATGCAGCTATGGAATTTGTATTTAAAAACCTATTGAAGATAAAAGCTAAATAAAAAATGGCCTTAGAAGAGTATATTTTTTGATATAAGTCAAATCATGAAAACGCTAAAAGTGGTAGTTTATTTGAGTACCTAACGTTTTAAATATTTGAAGGTGAATATAAATCAAAAAAACAAATAGTAAAACACCACTTATACTAATCCAGTTAACAGAATTTCTGTTTCGGAATAACCATGCGAATAGCATAATAACGCAGGGAAGTAACCCAGCAAAAAACAAAGCATTTATCCAACCGATTCCTTCACTATCATGTATGCCACCTGCAAAGAGTCTAAGACCAACGTCGTTTAGGCCTATAAATGAATAAGCTAATAGGCATTTTATAAAAAATTTAAAATTGTTGGCAGTAAAAATAATCAATCCCACCATTATGATTATAAAAACTGGAGAAGCCAAGATTCCTACTGGCGGAAAAAAATGGCCAATTACATTACTTATAAATAAAATAAGCACCAGTAAGCTCAAAAGTGACATTTTCCGTATTATCATATTTTTTGAAACTCCAATAGAAAAATTATTTTATCACAATTTCACAGATAACCCCATTTTTGCGAGCCTCTGTAACAATCTCCGATGCAATAAGATCGCTTGCAACTGTTAAATCAATTATTTCATTATTAACTATTCCCTCTTTGATATCTTTTGCTAATGTTAAGGAAATATTAGTTTTTTCTCTTAACAGCTCAATAAATGGGATTCCACGCATCCCAACTTCCCAACCTGTAAATATAATTTTCGCCATATCAGTAATTGAATTTGATTTCTATACTATAGGACGGTGAGTATTTATAGTAAGGAATCCAGTAAGATTTGTATTTTTCTTTTAGTTCAGGAAGATCATTGTAAGCAATTTCCCAAACAATCTGCAGATCCAAACCAAAATACTCATGGATTGATATATTTCTAAAACCAATTATAGATCTCCAGGGAATATCTTGATCTAATGATTTTAATTCATCTGTAAGAGCATTACAAGCCTCCCCTATAATTTCGATCTGTTTTATTGTAGCAAAACGTTTCTCCGAATTTTTAAGAAATTGCTCAATAGATACACCGTCAGGATAGTTTTCAATTTCACCAATTGAATAAAGGATATGTTGAAACCTAACTTTATCACCTAATCTACCTCTCATAAATGAGAACTTTAACTTTATCTACAAATGGTTTAACATACTTAGACAAGCCTTCATCACTAACAAGATCAACTTTCTTTTGCAGAATTTGCTCAAGCTCATCTTTATATGAAAAAAATTTCATTCCAATTGGCCTAATATGATCCAATTCAACAAGAATATCTATATCACTATTTTCGTCAGCTTCATCTCTGGAGTATGAACCAAAAATATAAGCTTTTTTGACTGGACGACCAGAAAAAAAATTCTTGATATAATCAATATGTTGTTCTGACAGAGTCATATTAATCGAAGATAACCAATTCTTAAACAATAAATCAAAATTGATTTTCAATTCCACTTTTTAAATTGTAACTCTTCTTAAAAATCGAAATGTATAAAATTCTAAAATCTGCTTATTTTTATACAATCATCAATAAAAGTGTTCGACATTGGAACCCAGCAGGTTCACAAGAATACCAAAACGCTTCTAAAGTAATTTAGTAGCGTTTTTTTGTTTAAGGTTATTGAGAAACAGACATTATTCTTTTCATGAGAGTATTCTGTATTCAATTCAATTCCACTTTAGGTTTCTTTGTAAGTGGGATAATATATTTTTACCGGCGATAAACTAAGTAGATGTTGCTGACCGCTCTTGAGGTTAATGGTATTTTATTCTTTTCTGAAGATCTTAAACAAGATAATGATTTATAAATAACAGGTTAGATTATTTAAATAATAATCGTTTCTTTACCTAGAATGGTGCAATGTGGTTCTTCAGGCCGCAAATGAGCGGAGGAATTATCAAAATGAAAAATCTGAGAATCAAATTTTGTTATAATTCAGCCTTATAGTTTACAAAGCTGTGCTCAATATTCCTCCAAATATTTATTATCGTATTTACATCGATTGAAGCATTTCTATATATTAATTCACCGGAACTAGTTAAGCTGTAACGATTTTTACTTTTAGCTATAAGCTTATTATTTGTTAACCAGGAGATCGAAATCTGTAATTCTTTATGGGTCGGAATAGCATGATTTATTCCATCAGCAATTGAAGAAATGTCAGTAAATGAAATTGGATCAACTTGACTTCCAATAGCAATTGCTAGAAATATCCATGAAGTGGTTTCCTCTACAGTCATTAAGTAAGGTGCAGATATTCCATTCGCCATTCAGGAGTTTATTGTTTGAATTTATTAATCTGAGCAAGCATATTTTTTTCAAAATCATTACTATACCCTTCAGTTATGCTGATAATATTACCATGCTGATCAATTAAACAGAAAGTTGGATACGCTGAAATATGGAAATCTTTTTCAACTTTTTTTCCATTTATAAGAGTTGTATAATTAATGTTATTTTTCTTTACAAAGCTGACAACTGCTGCTTTACTATTATAAATGTTAATGGAAATTATTTTTACATGCCTACTTTTGTACCTTTCATTTAATAGTTTTAGAGACGGTATTGAAAGATTGAAAGTGCACATCCTGCACATTCATTGTAAGAAAAATCGATTAGCACTAAAGATCCTTCAAGATCCTTATTTGAGACTGTTTTACCACATAAATCCTGTAATTTCCATTCAGGAATTTTATCCCCGGGTTTAAGCGGACTAATTTTCTTCTCTATACTGTAATCCACCGGAATTTTGAAATCAGCTATTTTTGGAAAAATAGTTGGATTAATATTGTAGTTGGAATAATTATTTTCATTGATCATTGTCAGAATTTCACTGATCGTGAAATCCACTTTACTCACAGAACCTTTGATAAACTGTTTTGTATATACTGGCAATCCTGTTTTTTTATTCAGGCATATATCATAGGACAGGCGACTATTAACGGAATCTTTTAATAGAAATTCGATATGAAGACAGTTAACCGTATTGATAATAGTATCTGGAAGTGATATTAACTTTTTTGTCGAAAACTTTAATTGTTTTTTCATAAAATCTGCCCAATAGTAAGGAGATTGATAAGGCTCATCCTCTGAATTATTCTTTATCTTGTATGTTTTATCTTTTTCATTTAAATCCATCCTGATAGATCCATTTGAAATATATTTAAATCCTCTCGCTTCATCCATAACAAATAGTTCAAAACCATCCTTCTTAACTGGCGATTTTGCCACAGATGATTTGATATAAATTGAAGAAAAATCATCCGAAAAAGGACTTTTTTGTTTACAGATTTGCTTGTAGTCTAATTTATAATAAGAATCTATTTTGCCTACCAAGTCATTTACTATATTTATTTGAGCATTCACATTGCTACCTAGGATTAAAAAGAGCACAATAAAACAATAGCTATGTATTTTCATGGGAACGTATTTAAATGTAAGATATAATTTTTTCGCCGAATGCTACGATTAAAATCCTACTACTGTCTGATTTGCAGAAACTACTTTTCATGATCCTTTAGGATTGATCTAACCTTGAATATACATTCGTATTCTTTTTAAAGAGATGCTTGATTATACATATTTTCATTTCAGAATTACCATAATATTACAATCATTACAATACAAGAAAGAATACCTTTAGCTACTCAAAGGCATTCTTTCTTGTATTGTAATGACGATTATTTAAATATTCATCTTGATGAAGACATCTTCAATTGTAGACAGGCTTTTAACAAACATGGGTAATATGCATGAATTGGGTCGCCAGAGAGCATTCGAATTAGGCAATCCTTTCTATGCTCAGTTTGCAGAAGATCAAGGATATTGGCGTAAGGAATTGCCAACAGGGGAAAAATATCTTGTATCTCTGGAGGTAGTGACTGATGAGAATGAAACGCCTATCGAGGTAAAGGATACTATCATTAAGAGACTAGATTAAAATTATGCCAGAACTGGTCTTTGTAGCAATCTATTACCAGGGTGGCACTGCGAGGCATACAACAAAGTGGCCTAACTATCTCCGGGAATAATATCAGAATTAATTTTAATGAGAGCTTTAAAAATATTGCAAACTTTTTCTTTTATTTCGACAGATCAGATTTTGTTTATACAGGTGAAGGAGAAGTAAATCAATTGATTATGAGCTTTCAAAATGGGGAATTACTTAAATATCACAGCAATGAATTAATTTATCCTCAAAATTTTGCCAAATATGGTTTCAATAACGGAAGGTTAGAACAAGGGACTTATGATGTTATTGTTAAAAATAAGAATTTCCATAAATCAGAATCGGATCAATCGGGAACAAAATTTAAGATCTAAATTTTAAATTAATTATTTGATACCTTGGTTGTATTTTATACTTTTATCATATAGCATTTGCAGCTAAAACGTACAAAATAAAAAATGAGCAATTCGGTTAGTGCCAACTTCAAACCCTCTAAATGTTGAATAAACGGTGATTTTTAGACTTGGTTCAAATGCCGGCGGGGATCACAAAATTCAATATTAAATCATAAAAACCCTGCAATCTTAAAATTAGCAGGGGTTTTCCTTTAAGGCGTAGCCAAATTAGCATGAATTCTCAAAACTTTGCTGAGAGATGAGGCAAGTAAGGCAAAAGCTTTGGGGCTGGATACATCAATCTCAGTTTTTATACGTCAACGATGATCTGCAGCTTCGATTAATTTTATTTTGTAGGTCTGTCCAATTTTATCTTCCCGCTGTTTACCATATTTACCTCTTCTGTATGATTAGCACTGTAAACATTCGTTTCGGAGAACGAAGAAGACGTAATATTATCCAGGTGAATAGCAGTTTGCGGTTTAATACTGCCTGCATAAAACTTGACATTTTCTAAACGCAACTGCTCAACATTTGCTGCGCCCAGTGCCCATGGCGCTACGGTTTTAGAATTAGTGACATAACGCACCGAAACATTTTTAAAGAGGATGTTTTTATACCCAAATCCCTTATCGCTGTGTATTGCAATAGGATTCTTAATAGAGTCTGCCTTTATATTTTCAACAATAATATCATTTGCATTATTACCTTCATGCAATTCAAATATAAAAGGATTATTCATATTATGCATCTTCAAGTTTGAAAAACGAATCCCTTCCAGGTTCCCCTTCACCAAGCCCCAGCCGCCTGGCTGAATGTAAATACCTGCCAGCATATTGGTACGGTGTTCTGCTCCCGACGTACGGTGCGGATATCTTCCCGGGCCAACGAAATGTGAGTCGGTCACAAAGAAACCTTTCACAGGCATAATCACACGAATACCATTGCAAGACGAATTGATTTTGCAGCTTTGCACCCGGAAATTGTCCCAGAATCCACCGGCAATGGCATCATCACCCGTTTGCAGATCACACTGTTTCAAAAGAATATTCCTGCCGCCACGGATATGGATTCCATCCCAACCCTGCTGAATGTGTACATTTTGGAAAACCGTATTTTGCAGGTCGTAAGCAAGGATAGCATAATTACCTGCTTTTTCGATGGTAATATTTTCAAATCTGAGGTCTTTGCAGTTGGCTATGATGATGGTATGCGGGCCACGCATCCCTTCCTCGCCCTTAGCATTAAACACATGGTCTCCATCGATATGGCCTTCTCCGGAGATTGTGGCCTTCGTTATCCCCTGAGCGATGATCAAAGCCTTTGTCCACACTGTATCATACGCGCTATTGGAATTATTGCCGGTTGTACTTATAGTATTATATTTTGAAAGGTCTGTTTCAGGAATAAATGAATGGTAAAGACTAATATCAGATACCCCTTTCAATACAGCACCCTTTTTTAAATGAATATTGACATTGCTTTTCAAATAGAGAGTAGCAGTAAGAAAAACGCCCTGAGGCACAACCACCGTTCCGCCACCTTCACTGGAACATTTGGCGATTGCTTGATTAATAATAGCCGTATTAATGGTTTTGTCATCTCCTCTCGCACCAAGCTCCTGGATATTGTAGCTTGCGTGCTGCGCGAAAGATGCAGAGGGTAAAATGATAAATAAAGATTTGAGGATAAAGTCTGAGAAAAAGGATCTCATTGTACGGCTAAATAAGTTCATAAATGTATAGGGCTAAAATCAAGAGGACTCAAAAATAAAAAAAATGATGGTAAGCCCGTGATTTAGCCACAAATAAAATGCTCGGGGATATTGCCATGTTTCAGTAAGCATGCAATTTTAAGGCAGCCATCTCTAAAAGTGTTCGATATTGGTACCGTAAGGTTCACATAGGAAGCCTCAGGAAATGGAGTCTTCCTGCGTTAAAACATTTAAATTCAATTATATTCCAATTTCTGGCGGATTAACCATTCTGATAACTTGTCGATGCTGCTTTCCCCAATCTATCAAATTTTCCACAATGGGGTACAGAGACTTGCAATAATCAGTCAGCATATATTCTACAGTTTTCGGAAAATCAGGATCTTCAATTCTTATTATCAATTTGTTGAGTTCCATCAGTTGCAAATCTTTAGATAGCATCGTGAATGTTATACCTGGTATACTTCGGGCGATGTCACGGTAACGACGTAGACCATTGTATAAAGCTATGATGATAGGCATACGCCATTTACCACTTAATACATAAAGTGCATCTTGGGCATACTTGATTTCTTCCTGATTTTTAACCGTACAGATATACGGTTTCTCTTTGTTTTCTTCATCTACCATGTGCTATAGTCTATTATAGCATTTTCAAAAATTAAAAATGCAGCTTTTACCTTTACTAAAAGTAACAATAAAAATAAGGACAAGAATCTTAACAATAAAAAAATGACGCAAATTAGCACAGTAAACTTTAAAGATCATGAATATCAAACGTTACATTTCAAGATTAAAAACGGTGTAGCAAGTATAACCTTAGACAACGCACCCGTAAATGCATTGAGTGGCAAAATGATGAAAGAATTGAAACAGTTACTTAACGACTTATCTACTGATAAGATGGTTAAAGTGATCGTATTCGATAGTATAAATCCTGATTTTTTCATCGCTCATGTTGATATCAATATTTTGGAAGAACAAGCTATATTAGAAGAGTTAGGCAAAGCTGCACCAGAAGGGCTAAACATCTTCCAGGCAGTTGGCGAAATGCTCAGAGAACAACCCCAAATAACAATCGTAAAATTGAAAGGTATAGCCCGTGGTGGCGGAGCCGAATTTGTTGCAGCGGCTGATATGAGCTTTGCCTCTCTAGAAAGAGGCAAATTGGCTCAATGTGAAGCGCTAATGGGGATTATTCCCGGAGGTGGGGCTACACAGTACCTATCCTCGAAAATGACGCGTGGCCGTGCTTTAGAAGTTCTTTTGGGTGCCGATTTGTTCGACGCTGCTACTGCCGAACGTTATGGCTGGATTAATCGTGCCATACCGGATGCGGAAATAGACACATTTGTAGATCGCCTGGCGCAGAATATTGCAAACTTACCTGAAGGTGTAATTGAAACAACAAAAAAAGTATTGTCACCGATCAGAAACGTACAAGGTTTTCAATTGGAAAATAATGGGTGGGCTTCTTTGGTGTTTAATCCAGAAACAGCAAGAATTATGAAAGGAGCCATACAAAATGGGGCGCAGACGGTAGAGGGCGAATTAAAGCTTGAAGAAATTCTTAGAGCTTTGTGATACATTTATTAGAGAGACGACCAATAAAATGATTTTAATGCCTGTTTGGTAATAATTTCTGGTAAATGTCCGACCAGCTTATAAAAGCTGATTAAAAGACTGCCTAAACTTTAGTGAAAAAAGCGGGAGTTCCTTTTGAAGGACTTTAAATAATTAAAATCTCAATCATTCATTTACAAATCAGTTAAACTTGGTATCACAAAATGTGATATCAAGTTTAACTGATTTATTCTCTAGTCTAATAAGCTGTTTATTTTCATACAATCTTCCATAAAAGTATTCGATAAAGGTACCAGCAGGTTCACCAGAATCGAAGAAATCCCTGCAATCACACGATAAGCAGGGGTTCGGTAAGTACCCATCTGACAAAAACCTTGTTAGTGGCATTGGCTATTGACAGCCTGCTCCCCTATCGTTTTTTAATTAAACGACTGTCTGAACTCTAAAGGCGAAACGTTTGTCTTTGTCTTAAAAAGTTTGCTGAACGACTGTGAATGTTCAAAGCCCAATTCATAAGCAATTTCCGAAACGGAAAGATTTGTAGTTGATAATTTTTCTTTGGCTTTTTCTATGATTGCATTTTGAATGTATTGTTGTGTGTTTAATCCTGTCAATGAACTCAACATATCACTCAAATAGCGTTGCGATAGCTTTAATTCTGTGCTTATATATTTCACGGATGGCAAACCGTTTTTCAGACTGTTTTCTTCTTCAAAATAGCTGTTTAAAAGTTTGTCCAAAGAAGTTATGATGTCGTGATTGACTGCTTTCCTCGTAATAAACTGCCTATTGTAAAAGCGATTACTGTAATTCAATAACAATTCTATTTGCGACACCAAAACATCCTGGCTGAAATTGTCTATGTTATTGTCTAATTCATTAGCTATTGACGCAAGTAAATTGGCTATAATTTCTTTTTCCTTTGCCGATAAAAATAAAGCTTCTGAAACATCGTAAGAGAAAAAGCCGTATTGATTCATTGTGTTTCCTAATGGATAATTTCGTATAAAGTCCGAATGGAAATATAAAGCAATACCTTCATAGCTTCCTATGTCTGCTGGTGGATAAATGATTTGTTTTGGCTTCAAAAATGCCAACCCGCCTTCTTCAAAATCGTAATATGCCTGTCCGTACTTTATTTGTCCTATAAATGTAGGCTTAAAGGAAATTTTGTAAAAATCTAAACTTGTTTTTTGTCCTCTTGGAAACATTTCAATCGAAACATTATTGTAATCAACCAATGCAATCAATGGGTGTAATGGCGCAGGAAGTCCCAATACCCGTACAAGTTGTGATATACTTTTAATATGATTGATGTTAGATTCTCGTTGCATTTTTTTGGTACAAATGTAATCACTTTGTTTTGACGGACATATTCTTTCACCAGCTGTGTAAAGTTTTGTGTGCAAGCTCCTTACTTGTCCTGCACACAAAACTGTATTGTTGCTCACACGTTGTTTTGCTTTATGATCTATCTATTTGTTTTTCTAAAACTTCGGGATAGCGGTCGCCCACAATTGTAATTCCATTTACTATTGTGTTGATTTTTGCAAGTTCAGCAGTTGTTAATATAATATTAGTACTGCCGATGTTTT
Source organism: Pedobacter sp. L105 (assembly GCF_009765875.1). Lineage (GTDB taxonomy): Bacteria > Bacteroidota > Bacteroidia > Sphingobacteriales > Sphingobacteriaceae > Pedobacter. Next base: position 555,430 of record NZ_LMUP01000014.1, on the reverse strand, counting down.
CGTCTAAACGATGCAATTTGGTAGTCCCTGGTATTGGCACTATCCAAGGCTTTTGAGCTAAAATCCAGGCTAATGCCAATTGTCCGGTTGTAACATTTTTTTGGTCAGCAATTTCAGAAAGTGCGTCCACTAAAACTAGATTGGCTTTTATATTTTCTTCGCTGAAACGAGGAATGACATTTCTGCGGTCAACATCCGCTAATTTTGAATTTATTGTACCGGTGAGGAAGCCTTTGCCCAAAGGACTGAACGGAACGAAGCCAATTCCTAACTCTTCTAAGGTTGGAATGATCTCATTTTCTGGTTCACGCCAAAACAAAGAGTATTCACTTTGTAACGCTGTTACAGGTTGAATTGAATGTGCCTTACGAATAGTTTTTGCACTTGCTTCCGATAAACCGAAATATTTTACTTTACCCTCTTGTATCAGGTCTTTTACTGTTCCTGCAACATCTTCTATCGGAACATTGGGATCAACTCTGTGCTGATAAAGCAAATCAATATAATCTGTTCTTAATCTTTTTAAAGATGCTTCGACTACTGCCCTGATGGTTTCGGGTCTGCTGTCTAAACCTGTTGTTGGTCTGGCATTTTTACAACCAAATTTTGTTGCTATAACAACGTCTTTTCTAAAAGACTGTAATCCTTCGCCAACAATTTCTTCATTGGTATAAGGTCCGTAAGCTTCTGCGGTATCAAAAAATGTGATTCCCCTTTCAACTGCATTGCGTAGCAGCGTTATGGCATCTTTTTTATCAAGACCTTTGCCATCTAAAAAGTTTAAACCCATACAGCCAAAACCTAATGCGGAAACTTCTAATCCGCTATTCCCTAATTTTCTTTTTTGCATAATTCTTTTTTTCAATTGTTTCTAACCTTGAATAAATCTCATTACAAAAATCTTGATTGTCGTTCTATAAAAAGTAGTTGAATTGGTAATTGTTGTAGTCAAATTTTCAAACATTTTTTAAGCACTATTGATTTCGGAATGAATGGTTGAATTTCACTGAAATTGTTTATATCAAAATCATAGTCGTTTAATCAAGGTTTGACAAGTACAAACTAACTTTACAAGGGTTTAAAAAAGATTTTATCTTTGTTTAATAAGAAAGTTCAAACTAAATTAAGAGCCAAGAAGATGACATCACTAAATGAGCTTGGCCAGAGGATATGCATTATCGGCCCAAGCAGTAGCGGCAAATCAACGCTGGCAACTAAACTTGGGGAAAAACTAAATATTTCGATTTGCCATCTTGACCAGCTTGCACATATTCCTGGAACAAACTGGGAAAGACGGGATGAAAAAGAATTTGCTGCAGATCAGGATTCTTTTCTAACAAAGGGATCGTGGGTTATTGAAGGCAATTATAGTTTCTGCATGCCTCAACGTTTTGCGGAAGCAACATCTATAATTTGGATAGATCCAAATTTTTTCGGTTGCTGTTTTCGATATATTTTAAGATGCCTGAAAAATGATCATAGCAGACCTGGACGTTTAAAGGATGCAACGAATGAATTTAGTTTTGAAGTGATCAATTACATAGTTTTCAAATATCCTAAAATCCGGAAGAGACATAAAGCTATTCTTTCAAGATATACTTTTCCAATCCTGTATATTCATTCCATGAAAGAGCTTAATCAATATTATACGAAATGGGGGCTTAAAGGATGATTTTCGATACATCAGAGATGGTTTCGCTACAATAGGCGGACAACGACCATAGATAAACCCGAAAACGTTTATCCATCGGCAAAATATCAACAGGATTTTGAACAAGGTTTAGCCAAAATAAAGAACCACTTTAAGACGCCTCAGCAATGCCTCCGGAACGCCATTTAGCCGTTCCGGAGGCGTTCCAAACCCGTTCCAAACCCGTCCCAAACCCGTTCCTCATTCCCGTCAAAGTTTGGCTAAAGTTCGTCTAAAAAACCCTCAATTTATAATGGTCTCCGTCTCTGTTTATTACCTATAACTGCCTTATTAGATTTAAATATAATTTCTACAATAATATTTTGTAAAAAAATCTTATCTTGTATCTTAATTAAACAATTATTCACAATTTAAAACCAATTATTATGGCAACAAACAAAAACTCCTTTGATGGATTCATGGGGAAAAGAGGAAATGTGATTACCTACTTGCGCCTGGGTATTCCAACATCGCGTTCAGCAGCAACTAAAATCAGTAAGAAAGCAACGCAAAATCAAAAAATGGCCAGACACCCTACCCAATTGGTAAACGATTTTATAGCATCGGCCAAACAATTCATTTACCTGGGATTCCAGTCTGAAGCAAATCTTGCGCATAAGACATCTCACGACTTAGTGAACAGTTATACCCGTCTTCATGCGATTAAGGGAAATTATCCTGATATGGAAATCGATTATACCAAAGTTTTATTTACCAGGGGAAAAATGCCTGCAACACCAAATGTACAGGCAAAGTTAAATGACGATGGACTAGTCTTTACATGGGATACTTCGTTAATTCGGGGGCAGTTCCACGCCAATGATCAGGTGATGCTCCTGGCCTATTTCCCTGATACTAAAAGTTCAGAATATGTGCTTTTTGGAGGAACCAGGGCAAGTGGCACAGCACAATTATCCCTGCTGGCAAATGAAACAGCCACCGTAATGGAAACCTATATTTCTTTTATATCGGCCGATCATAAAAATATTTCTAACAGCATGTACACAGGACAATTGATTCTGCCGGCAGCAACTAGCAACGGAGGTAGTGATGTCACATTATAAACCAGGGGCTATTGGCGAATTTACAGGTAAGACAGGACAATTGGTAACGTGTAGATGGAAGAGAAAAAAAATCGGGAGAGATGCACCCGCTAAAACAAGAAACGAAGCTTCCATTGCCCTAAAAAACCAGCGTGCAAAGATCGGCTTAATTTCTAAATGCCTGCACCAATTCCATTCAGCTATTAAAGTAGGTTACCCGGATAAATCTGGCGACAAATCTGCAATGAACAGGGCAGTAAAATACAATTTGCAACATGCCGTTACAGGAACTTTCCCGGATCTGGTGATAGACTACACTAAAATTCAGCTGAGTAGTGGCTGGCTGGATCAGATTTACAGGCCCACTATTTCTGTGGTCCCCCGGGGTATCATCCAGGTAAACTGGCTCAATTCTGTCAATATAAAGGCAGGATCGGAAGAAAACGATAATGTGTTCCTTACTTTGTGCAACGAACAGATCAATGATGAAGGCTCCAGGACAACATATGTGGTGGTTTTTCCTACGGCCGGGACCAGAAGTGCCGGCACCGTGCAGCTAAAAATTGGGCTGAAGACTAAAGGCACTTTCCATGCCTGGATATTTCTGACTTCAGTAGATGGCAAAAGAGCATCGAACAGCAGATACCTGGGCAGTTTTACATTCAGCCAGGCTGTTTAATAAAAAAGCTAATGTGCTGCGTAAACCCGGCACATTAGCTTTTGAAACGGTTATTAAAGAGTCCTCAAAAAAGCGCCATTAAATTCCAAAATATTTTAACTTAAACCCTATCCCCTACCATATTTTATCCTTGTGACAAGTTTTTAAGTGAAATTTCCTGAAGCTAAAAGCTATTTGCTCTTGTAAACAGAAAATCATATATTAGGATATTCATTGCAGTGTAAATCATTTCTAACCAAATAAATATGACTGAAAACACGTATGACGCAATTGTCATTGGGTCTGGTATCAGCGGCGGCTGGGCAGCAAAGGAATTAACCGGCAAAGGTTTAAAAACACTCATGCTGGAAAGGGGAAGAAATTACGAACACATTAAGGATTATAAGTACGGCACTAAACAGCCCTGGGAATTTGAACACAGAGGCAGTACCACCAGAGAGCAGCAGGAAAAGTATCCTGTAATTCACCGTGGCTGGGCTGCTAATGAAGCTGTAATGGACTGCTGGGCCAATGAACAGGATAGTCCATATACCGAAGTAAAGCCTTTTACCTGGTGGCGCAGTTACCAGTTAGGGGGCCGCTCTACGTTATGGGGCAGACAAAGTTATCGCTGGAGTGATTTTGATTTTGAAGCGAATGCAAAAGAGGGCTGGGCTATAGATTGGCCTATCCGCTACAAAGATATTTCTCCGTGGTATGATTATGTAGAGAAATTTGCAGGGATCAGCGGTGCCAGAGATGGCCTGGCACATTTGCCGGATGGTCATTTTCTACCACCTGTAAGCTTGAATATTGTAGAGAAAGATGTGGCTAACCGTCTTAAAAAATATTATAAAGACCAGCGGCATATGATCAATGGCAGGGTAGCCAACTTAACTGAAGCTATTCCTGGTCGCACTAAATGTCAGTTTAGGGACCGTTGCTGGGAAGGCTGCCCTTTTGGAGGTTATTTCAGCACCCAGTCTTCTACTTTGCCTGCTGCCATGGCTACGGGCAATCTTACGGTAAGGCCATGGAGCATCGTAACCCGCATAATTTATGATAAAGATAAAAAGAAGGCTACCGGAGTAGAAATCTTAGATGCACAAACCAATGAGACCTACCATTATACTGCAAAAATAATATTCGTTAATGCCTCAACTTTAAATTCTGCATGGGTATTAATGAACTCTGCAACAGACGTATGGGATGGTGGTTTAGGTAGCAGCAGTGGAGAGCTGGGACATAATATCATGGATCACCATTATAATTTAGGTGCGTCTGGAAGTATTGAAGGTTTTGAAGATCATTTTGTATATGGCCGCAGGCCTACCGGATTTTATATTCCACGCTTTACCAATCTATATGGCGATAAAAGAGCGTTTACACGGGGCTTTGGTTATCAGGGCAGTGCAAGTAGGGATTCGTGGAGCAGGGAAATAGCAGAGCTTAATATTGGAGGTGAATTTAAAGACACGCTGAGCAAACCCGGTAACTGGACCATGGGAATGACCGGATTCGGTGAAATCCTTCCCTATCATGAAAATAAGATTACCCTTGATGCACATAGAAAAGACAAATGGGGATTACCTATTTTATCTATGGATGCAGAGCTGAAGGATAATGAGAAGAAAATGCGCACCGCTATCACTATGGAAGCGGCAAATATGCTCGATGCGGCAGGCGTAAAAAATATACGCACCTGGGATAGCGGACATGCGATGGGACATGGAATCCATGAAATGGGAACAGCCAGAATGGGGCTTGATCCTAAAACGTCAGTGCTCAATAAACATAACCAGGTATGGGATGCGTTAAATGTTTTTGTAACCGATGGTGCCAGCATGACCTCTTCTGCCTGCGTTAACCCTTCTTTAACCTACATGGCGCTTACCGCAAGAGCATGCGATTTTGCTTTTAATGAATTAAAAAAAGGTAATCTTTAAATTATTGAAATATGGACAGAAGAACAGCAATTTCGAGGGTGGCCATTATATTGGGAAGCACAATTATTGGTGCTGATCTATTCATCAGTGGCTGTAAAAATGAGCATGTTGTAGAGAGCCCAACAACGGTACTCAGTGAAGGCCAGATCGCTTATTTAAATGAGGTGGCAGAAACGATCCTACCAAAAACAGCCGCATCAGGTGGTGCAAAAGCTGCAAATGCAGGAGCTTTTATGAAAATTATGGTGAGGGACTGTTATTCTACTGAAAATCAAAAAATATTTTTTGCTGGTTTAGGGAAACTGGAACAGTCTTGTGAAAAAATGCATGGAAAAGGCTTTTTGAATTGCAGTCCGCAGGAAAGACAAAAATTATTGATTACACTGGATGCACAATTAAAAGAAGATAAAATAAAGAACGATTTAATGCAGCAAAAAGAAATTGAAAAAGAAAAAGCTTCACAGGCAAGCGGTAAGCCCAATTATATCAAAAAAATCCCGCCAACTTCTTATTTTGCAATGATTAAACAGCTCACATTATTGGGATATTTTACTTCGGAGATCGGGTATAAAAGTATGGGTTATGTTTCTGTTCCAGGACACTATGATGGTAATGTAACACGCTCTATTTAGATATACTTTTTTTTAAACCATAAGGTCATAGGTTGTTTTTGTTCTTTAAAAATTCATCTGTAAAATGCCTCTTCTCTTTTTCTTCAGAAAACTTTTGATCATTATATTTTTGAGAGTTTCCTTTTGGGATAGATAAAGATTGCCAGTTATTATTTGTCAGCATTTTACCAATAAATACAATCTGTCCAATGTGGTAAGGATAGTGAGCTAATTGTCTGTTAATAGCATCGGTGATGGTATGGCCTTCATTACGGATATAAACAATTTTATCTAAGTCAGATTCATTTAAAGCATTAAGCGCATTCAATAAACAATCCCAACCTTCATTCCATTTCAAAAGCATGGTTTCTTTATCCGTGATATCATCATCAAATTCCTTGTCTCTATTTCTCCAGGGTTTTTCGCCATCCATAATTAAAAAATCTGTCCATCTGGATAACATATTTCCATAAAGGTGGTTGACAATTATGGCAATACTGTTGGAGTCTTCATTGTATTTCCAAAACAGATGTTCTTCGCTTAGTTGATTAAATGTTTTTTCGCCAAGCATCCTATAATATTCAAATTGCTTGATAACCCCTTTGATATCTTCTAATTTCATAGTATTTGTTTGTAGCGTTTTGTTAAATCATAATAACCGTTGACGAAATATCGTTTATAAAATTGAAATTGGTAATTAACGTGAGTTCGGGATATAATACTCTTGGTTTTTTTAAATTTAGGAAAAATTAATTCAGATATTTTGTGAGAAACTTATTATTTGGTATATTCAGATAGTAACATTTGCAGCTAAATTGGCCATTCCGTAAATCTGCATATATTGCAGCAACATGATTGTTTTTGCGTCTTTAATTTCACCTATTCTGATCATCTCAACTGCTTCCTTCATATCCAGCTCTAATACTTCAATATGTTCTCCTTCCTCTTTGATGCCGCCGCCATTTCCTACTTTCATTTTTTTTGAATATTCTGCGATAAAGAAATAGATGATTTCCGTTACTGAACCAGGCGACATATAGGCTTCGAATATTTTTTGCACGCCATTAATCTTATACCCGGTTTCCTCTTCGGTTTCCCTTTTAATGCACTCTTCAGGATTTTCATTATCTAATAAACCTGCACAAGATTCTATAAGCATGCCAGTGTCATTACCATTAATAAAGGTGGGAAGACGAAATTGCCTGGTAAGAATGACCTTATTTAATTCAATATTATAAAGTAATATTGCTGCACCATTACCCCTATCATAAGCCTCTCTATTTAAAGTTTGCAGGACCCCATCTTTAGTAAGATACTCGTAAGTTATTTTTCGCAGTGTATACCAGTTATCTGACAGAATCTCCGTGTGAACAATTTTCACTTCACTATTCTGCATGAGGAACATCATTAATATGATAATAAATCTTGAGCCCTCTCTCTTTGCCAATCCTCACATCTTCATCTGCCCCTTTAGATAAACCATCAATACGCAGAATGGCATCACATTTTTCTAACAAGCGGTGCGCACAAGGATACTGTATTTCATTCCAGATTTCATCACCAGTTTGAACAGAACCTGCTAAATGGATCAGCGGCAAGGCAACCCATTCACCAATTATTGGTACATGGCCTTTTCTAAACAATGGCACAGCAACGGCTTCAAGCCTACTTAAATTTTGTTGCATCAAAATAGGGTCGTCATTTGTACCACTTCTATATGGGCCTGCAATTAATATCATCATATCTTTATTCTTTTTACAAATTGAAGTAAAGATTTTCAAAAAAAAATTAAGGTACCTTAAGAAATTCGGTTTTATACTTTTGGTTTTCTAAGTGTGCTTAAAAATTCTGGTGTGATGCCCAAATAAGAAGCAATCTGTTTTTGCGTCACCTGTTTAACGATCTGTGGATATTTGATCAGAAAGCTTTGGTATCTTTCCTCTGCTGTAGAAGACAAATTTTCCATTACCCTTAACTGTTCGCGTGTATAAGCATTTTGCATGAGTATCCTGAAGAACTTCTCAAATTTTGGAACTTTTTCCAGTAGCTCATCAAAATTTGTCCTGCTGATCTGAAAGATGGTACTCTGCTCCAACGTTTCAATATTCATCATAGCCGGTTTTTTATTCAAATAACAATACATATCTGTTATCCACCAGTCTGCAATAGCAAACATGATGGTAGATTCCTTGCCGTCTTTATCAGTATAATAGGACCTTAACGCCCCTGTTGCTACGTAGCTCAAATACCGGCAATCCTGGCCTGCCTCTAAAACCAGAGCCTTTTTGGACAGGCTTTTAGCAGTGATCAGGGATATAAAAAAAGATGTTTCTTTTTCAGTGAGGCTGATATGCTTTTTAATATTTCTAAGAATTTCCTCATTTATCATTGCTTAAAGTTAAATTTAAATGCGATTTTTGGCCATTTATTAATTCTATAATCCGCATATATTCTCCACATTCCTCAATGAATTATTCGACAGTCCAATCGAAATTGATATCATGACCAACATGAAAGCTTTAGAAGATTTTTTCACAACCTTAAAAATATGGCTTCAGATCAAAGAAATAAAAAATAACTGATTATAATTCGATTTAATACAATATCTTCTTATTTTAGCTTGGTGACTGTACAAATAATCTTGTGGCGCCCTCAGATTGAAAAAATATTTACTCTTTCTCCTTTTTTTTAACTTACTATACTCTTGTACGAAAACCGTACAACGAAAAGATGTAAAGGTCTTTATAGATTACAAAAATCAAAAATACACATTATATCGAAATGGAAAACCTTACACTATCAGAGGTGCCTCTGGTAGTGAACATTTGGATTTATTGGTGTCCAGTGGCGGAAATACGATCAGGATATGGGATACCACGCAAGTGAATTCCATTTTAAAAATAGCCGGTGAAAAAGGCATAGCTGTCATCGTAGGTTTGCCGATCCCCGAAAGCAGGTATATGGACTATTACAATGATACTGCTAAAGTAACTAAACAATTTTTGGCTATCAAGGGATTGGTAGCCCGGCTTAAAAATAATCCTGCGGTTTTAATGTGGTGTGTAGGTAATGAATTAACATTTCCTTACAGGCCAGCTTACCGTAATTTTTACAAGGCATTTAACCAAATCGTAGACATGATACATCAGGATGATCCAGATCATCCGGTAACCACCACCATGACTAATTTTCAGCGCAGCGATATTTTCATGATTAAAATGCGTACAGATGTAGACGTGATCTCCTTTAACATATTCGGACAAATCCATTCGTTAAAAAAAGACCTGAAACAATTTTCATGGTTTTGGAATGGCCCTTTTCTAATTACAGAATGGGGTATTGACGGACCCTGGGACGGTACTCCACAAACATCCTGGGCAGCGAAAATTGAACCTACCAGTACTAAAAAAGCTGAACAATATTTCAATAGATATAAGGATGATATGCCAATAGAAAATGGTGGTTTTCTAGGATCTTTTACTGGGGTCAGAAACAGGAAATCACGCATACCTGGTTCAGTTTGTTCGACGAAAATGGTAATCAGACAGAAGCAATAGAATCAGCTAAAAGGATTTGGAAAGGTACACATCTTCAGGATTCCCTACCTAAAATCAAATATATGCTGCTTAATGCGCATGGCGCGGCTGATAACATTATTTTTAGTCCTAAAGAAAGATGCAGTGCCGAAGTATTGATGGATAATTCCGGCAAGGGTGCCATTACAGTTAAATGGGAAATTTATCCTGAAGACTGGTATAAAAAAAATAATACAAATAATATTATCAAACCGAAGCAGGTATTGGGAACTATACTATCAGCCTCAGACCTCAAAGTTAATATTCAAACTCCTCAGCTGCCCGGTCCCTATCGGCTTTTTGCGGCCATTTATGATTCTTATGGTCATGTTGCAACATGTAATACACCTTTTTATGTGATGGCAAAATAATTAAAAAAACAGAACAGGTTATTAATCCAACAAAAATAGAGCTGCTGACGCTGCGTGTGATGATCCTTATGGGAACTTTATTCATCATATTATTTTTGACAGAGATGTTCACTGCAGGTACTGAAAACACTGCATTGTACTGGATGCTGATGATTACTATAGTTTTTTCCTGCATCAAATTTTTGCATGAGTGGATACATTATTTTTATATCACCGTACCTCCAACACCAAAACTTGATAAACTTTTTACGGTTGATATATTTACCACCTTTTGCGCTGGTGAACCTTATGATATGATTGAGGAAACCCTGATTGCAATTAAGGCCATTACCTACCCCCATCAAACATTTTTGTGCGACGAATCTGATGATCCATATTTAAAAGCATTTTGCAAGGATTTAGGCATATTTCATGTTACACGCGTAAAGAAAATAAACGCGAAGGCAGGAAACATTAATAATGCACTCCAATCATCCTCTGCAGAACTTTGTGTTGTTCTGGATCCCGACCATGTACCTTATCCTAATTTTTTAGATCCGATAGTATCCCATTTTAATGATCCGAAGGTAGGTTATGTACAAATTGTACAATCTTATAGGAATCATGACCAGAGTTTAATTGCCAAGGGTGCTGCACAGCAGACTTTTCAGTTTTACGGGCCGATTATGATGACAATGAATAAGTACGGGACAGTGCTTGCCATTGGAGCCAATTGTACATTTCGCCGTTCTGCATTAGATTCTATTGGCGGCCATGCTGCAGGCCTGGCAGAAGATATGCATACGGCGATGCAACTTCATGCCAAAGGGTGGAAATCCATATATGTTCCTGCGGTTCTGGCGAGAGGTTTGGTTCCATCTACTTTGTCGGCCTACTATGCCCAGCAACTGAAATGGTCCAGAGGGGTTTTTGAGTTGCTGGTTACCTCCTATATCAAATTATTCAAAAAATTCACCTGGCAGCAAAAGCTGCATTACGGTGTAATCCCATTGCATTATCTCTCAGGAGTAATCATGCTTCTAAATTTTTTAATTCCAATATTATGCTTGTTTTTCAATATAAGCCCGATAGATATGGACTTTTCAAAATTTATAACACTGGCATTGCCACTCTCTACATTTGTCATTCTCATTCGTCATTTCGTACAAAAATGGGTAATGGAAGAAGAAGAAAGGGGCTTTCATGTGATAGGCGGTTTATTGCTGATTGGTACCTGGTGGGTTTTCATGCTGGGCTTATTTTATACTATTCTACGTAAAAAGGTACCTTACATACCAACGCCAAAGGACGACAAAGAAAAAAATCTGCTTCGGTTAAATATTCCTAACTTTTTGCTGATTATCCTTTCCTTGATCGCAATAGTATATGGCTTGCACAACGATTGGAATCCCTTTAATTTAATTATGGCCGGATTTGCCGCTATCAATTGTCTGATTTTATTATTTACAATTGTTGCCAGCAGTCAGTTTACCTTTAGAAGGTACAAGAATGAACGTAAACTCCTGACCTCTTTTATGCTGGCAGTAAAAGTATTTAAGATTGAATTTTGGAAATTTAGACGTTTAATATATAAAGGTATGAGGAGTACGGCATTGTTGCTTAGCCTATTGATTTTGAGTTTAACAGGTTATAGAATGAACAGCAAATTTAGCGAACCGGCAGAAAATTCATACAGCAATTACAGGAAAAACATACTGATACCCGGCATTTTCGCCCCCGAACAGGATGGTGGCCTAACCTCCTTAGATTTGGTTCGTAAATATGAGTCGCAAAGTAAAATACACTTTGGTATCATCTCCTTTTATATAGCCTGGGGCGATCAGCCGCAATGTAACCTTCCATTCGCGCAATTAGATCAGGCGTTTAAGCAAAATGCAATACCAATGGTTACCTGGGAGCCTTGGCAGAGCTTATTTGACCGTAATGATACATTAAGTGATAAGCTAAAGGAAAATAAGGTGTTTTCCAGGATACTAAATGGTGACTATGATGGTTATCTGGATAAATTCTCAAAACAGGTCAAATCTTTAAACCGCCCAATTTTTATTCGTTTTGCACATGAAGCTGATAATCCGCAATATCCATGGTCTGCTGCGGGTGGAAATACGGCAGACGATTTTAAAGAAGGATGGCAGTATGTGCATGATTATTTTCTTAAACATCAGGTCCGTAATGTGATTTGGGTATGGAATCCATGGAAGCCTGAAGCTGTAGCTGGCTACTTTCCAGGTAAAGAATATGTGGATTGGCTAGGTGTAACTAACCTCAACTACGCTACCAAAAATAGCAATCGGCAATCCTACTCTTCTGAGCAGCTTTACCTGCCATTTCATCAGCAGGCAATTTTCACTTCTGGTTTACCAGTAATGTTTGCTGAAATGGGCTCACTGGAAACTGGCAAAAAACGAATAGAATGGCTGCAGGATGGCGTACGTAACGTTAACAAATATCCAGAGGTTAAAGCCCTTGTCATATTTAACAGTGGAATAGACAAAAATAGTCTTGATACTAGGGATCTAAATCCATTAGACTGGCGCATAAATAACTTTACTAATATGGAATTGGGTCTTCTGAAAATGAAAAAGGAACAGTTTTGGTTAAGCAATCAGTTGATCAGTCAGCAGCCACAGGAGACGCTGTCAGCAGCTCAGTTTCAAAAAACGATTGTCAATCGCGTTGTAAACAAGCTGATTAAAGGCGTGAATTATTTTAAGACACAAAATTGGTATACGAACGGCCATGCTTTAAAAGTTGAGGAAATCCGTCAGGATATTTCAGAAATGAAAGAAATTGGTGTCAATAGCATTAAATATTCAGGACCAGGAATATATGATCATAATGTATTGAACGTAGCCAGAGAGCTGGGAATGGGGGTAGTATATAGCTTTAGGACCCCAGACCATGTCAACTATTTTTCAGATACTGAAATACTGAATAAATTTGCAGACAAAATATTAGAAACCGTTAGCAGTAAACGCGACGATAAAAATATCATGATGTGGAATATTGGGAATACGCCATTGACGGAAATTTCAAATAATTATTTCAAACCAGATTTGTTTTATCCGAGAGCGCGGCTAATCGAATGGTTAAAAAAACTGGTTCATGATATTAAAACAATAGATCCAGACAGAGATATAAGTTTAGATGTTGACGCCGACCAGTCGTTAATAGAAAATGCAGCGATGATACATTACAATATTCCTGAAATAGATATGTTAGGTCTTATAGTGGGTGCGAGTTCAAATACAATACCTGAGCTAAAGACAGCCGGCATTCCTTATTTTATCAGTAAAATTGATGCCGCTGATTATTTAGATCATACGGATGATCAATCTGCTACCTTTATTTCTGCATGGCAGGATGAAACCAATGAGAACAACATTGCTTTTAACGGTTTAAAAGATCATAACAGGCAGGATAAATATGAATTTTATAAATTGGGTCAGCTTTGGGCCGGCCTAAAATTACCTGAGGAACTACCACTAACAAAAATATTATTACCAGCAGTAACCGTATTGGCGAATACAAATTTGGTTTACAGTGCCTTGATATTTAAAGATTCCTGGCTCATCCCTGAGGAAAAGGATAAGCTGATGTTTAAGTGGGAGATGGTAAAATTGAATAAATACGGACATCCTGTACAAGTATTGCCATTAGGTGAAGGTAGCACCATATCAGTTAAAATTCCTGAACATCCAGCCAGCTACAACTTATATCTGTATATTACAAAAGGAAAACAAGTAAAAATCGTAAAATCGGCATTGAATACACCTTTATACTAAATTTAAGCAGGATTAGGATTCAACCCATTGACTTCGCCATTCCGGAGCCTCAAAGGGATCTGTAAAATACTGTGTTTCATGTATCACCTTTCCCTTGCGAAATTCCATAATGCTCACCGTATATGCCAATTGATCCTGGTAAGTAATGGTGTATTCGGTGATCCAGAGATCACCTTTTCCGATCATCCGTTTAACATCGAAACCCGATGGCTTTCCGGGATGATGGCTCCTTAAGGCCTGCAAATTGCTTCTTCCGAAGATTCGCTCGCCCGACTGGGGATAATCACAGATCACATCATCATCATAAATGTCATGTTCAGCATTTACATCGCCCACAGCCGACGCGTGCCAGTGCGCATTTAGCGCTTCCTGTATTTCTTTTTCTTCCATAAATCGATTAAAAAATAAAAGCTATATGCCCCTAACCTATCGAAAAAAACTCACGCAACCTTAGCTAGAGATTTCTAAAATTTAAGTTTACCGGGATTAATACCATATTTCCTTTTAAAGGCTGTACTAAAATTATTGGGACTGTTATATCCCAGCAGGTATGCAACCTCATTAACCTGTTTCTTTTCTTCTAACAACATCGTTTTTGCCTTAGCCATTTTTAATTCGTTGATATAACCAAAAACAGTGTCCCCAAATATACTTTTGAATCCATTTTTCAATTTAAAAACATTTAATCCTGCCAAGCGGCTTAATGAGGCTAATGAATGCTCAGTTTCCGGTTCCTGATCAATCAATTCTTTAACATAATAAAGCTTATCAATATCTTCTGAAAACTTAAGCGAATAATCAGATCCTTTACCCGTCTGCCTTTCCTGCAATAATTCTGTTTGCAGCAGGAATAACTCCATAACTTTTGCCTCCAGATATAACCTTTTAAAATAACCTTTCCTTTTGCACGCCATTATATCCGACAAAACTGAAAGCATTAAAGGAGAAATATTTAAATAGTTTCTATCTCCAAGCATCATCTCATTCCTGTTAATTTTATTTAACAAACTCCTGTGGACCACACATTCTTCATTTAAAATCTGTTCAAAATAAGCCTGATCAAATAATATATCAAACTTAACAACCGGCTGTTTCGCAACCTGAAAAATGAGATTTGTAGAAAGATCTGATGGCATAGAGAAAAGATTATGCTGCAATTGGGTGATCTCAACCGGTTTTTGCAGGAACTCGCTTTTAGCCATAAACTTCCCGCTTAAAGAAAAATGCATTTCTATACATTTTTCGGCTGATTTGGCTTCAAATGAAGTTTCTTCCGTTACGGAAAGACTACTGTAATTTATTTCTATACCATCGAGTACAGTATATTCAAAAAATCCACTCATTCCTGTGTCCTGCGACAACACATATGATTCCTCTTGTATGCCCTTACTTTCAGCACGATCTGATAGTGTTGTAAATGGAAGAAATGAGTTTAGATACATATTAAAAAAAGACCTGATTTTCAAAATTCGTTAATTCTTTCCGCATTTACCAGCCTAATTAATCCGTTTGGCAGAGGTTTTAATTCCTTGATCAAACTATTTAAATTTTGTCTGCGCTCATTTTTGCAGAAAAAAAAATGATGCAAACAGATACTATGGTTGAATATGGTACAAGAAGAATGATCATCACCCTTGTCGCCATGCTTTGCGCAATACTGGAGCTTTTGGACACAACAATTGTGAATGTAGCCTTAAATGATTTACAGGGAAACCTTGGTGCTACTTTATCAGAAGTAAGCTGGGTAGTAACAGCCTATAGTATAGGGAATGTTATCGTGATTCCAATGACAAGCTGGCTTTCCAGACAGTTTGGAAGACGCAATTATTTTGCTGCCTCGATCTTAATTTTCACCTTATTCTCCTTTTTATGCGGACAAGCTACCGGTATTTTAGAGCTGGCGTTCTTCAGGTTTTTACAGGGTATTGGAGGAGGAGCATTACTGGCAACCTCTCAAACAATAATTACAGAATCATATCCTGCCGAAAAACGCGGACAAGCGAGTGTTATATTTATGATGAGCGTGATTGTAGGACCAGCAATGGGCCCTCTTCTTGGTGGCTATATTATTGATCATTACAGCTGGCCCCTGATTTTTTTCATCAATATCCCCTTAGGTATTCTGGCTATCCCCTTAACTCTCCAATATGTTAGATCCCCGAAGTATGCCGATAAAATGCCTGCTGATCAGGTAGATTGGCTGGGGATAATTTTACTGGCCACGTTTGTTGGTTCGTTACAGTATGTGCTGGAGAAAGGCCAGGAAGATGATTGGTTTAGCGACCATACCATTATAATTTTATCTGTGATAGCCGGGTTAGGCATGATTTGTTTTATCTGGCGGGAGCTTATTTATCCTCATCCCATCGTTTCTTTGAAAGTACTCAAAAATGGAAACCTCGCTGCTGGTACGGTCTTCTCTTTTATTTATGGATTTGGATCTTACGGATCAACATTCATCGTGCCGTTATTCACACAGTCACAACTTAACTGGCCTGCTACTGATGCGGGATTATTAGTCTGCTTAACTTCTCTTTCGAGCCTTCTTATATTTCCATTAACTAATAAACTTTTGAAAATGGGTGTCAAACCTCAGTATATGATGGGCACCGGCATGTTGATTTTTTTCATTAACTGTTATATGAGCTCCAAAATCCTTACCCCTGAAACTGGATTTGGAGTGTTTTTCTATGTATTGATCTTCAGGTATTTTGGCCTGAATATGATCTTATTGTCTATCAGTGCCATTGCTTTTTCTACGTTAAAAACTAAAGAAATTGCTGAAGGAGCTGCTTTTACAGGTATGCTCAGACAATTGGGGGGATCATTTGGAATAGCTATTATTACCACTTTCATCGCACGCAGAAATGTATTTCACCGTACAAGCCTGGTTAGTCATCTGAGCCCGAATGATCCACAAATTATTGAGCGGCTACATCAACTGACCCAAAATTTCAAAGCGCATGGGCTGAATAACGATATTGCAATTAGAAGTGCGCTAAAACTACTCGATGTTACAGTGGATAAGCAATCAACCTTATTATCTTATATGGATGTCTATATTGTTATCGGCTTTCTTTTTCTTGCCTGTATTCCTTTTGTGTTATGCATTAAAAGCAAAAAAATCATCGTTCCAACAGATGCCCACTAAATATTCCTTATACTGCTTTATCTCTCATGCTTATCAAAAAAAATGAATAATCCGTGCGTCCAATCTCCAGTTTAAAGATCTTGCCATCCATACTGAGATGAATTTAAATTGACAGGACAAATTAGCCGGAGTTCATACCTCACACATCGTAAGGAATACAGCTTTGCAGGTAAATTTTTAAAATTTTAAGAATGACAACCTGATACCAGAGAAGCTGTCCGGGATATGGAAACAGCTTCTTTGGTTTCAGGCGATAAAAATAACAGCTGTCTATTTTACTGTGGCGCTATTATTTCTAATTGTTTTAGATAGGCTTAATGCGGCAAGCAGGTAATAGAAGGCGCCAAAGGCGGAATAACCGGCCAGATTAACAATGCCCATTGTAGGCGCATGCGCTTGCCAAATGAAAGAAAGGCCGGCAAGAGTCGATTGACCACCACTAATGATCATCGGCCATTGGCCACCTAATAGTTTCCGGCGGCGCAGCCCCAATATCAACTGGATCAAACCGGTCAGTATTGCCCAGGCTCCAAAAACGATCAATGCTTCTGGTATCCCTTTTTGTAATGCCAGAATTACTGTCACGGTAGTTATGGTGCTAATAACTGCATTGATATATTGCGGCATTTTAGAAGGGCTGTTATGATTAGCGCGGATATCGAGGAAGGTACCAATTACGTCCCAGGCGGGGTAAATGATCAGTAGGATGCTAGCGATACTAAGGGAGCTTTTCGCAAAAATGGTTACAAGGGTGACCCAGATTACCGAAAATGCCACACGTATAAAATAAAGCTGGCGTAACGATCTTGCAGTTTGAACGGCCTGGCCGTCATTTGCTGCGTTCAATTGATTAGATATTGACATCATATTTTATTTAAATGTTTTGATAACCCAAAAGTCCAGAATATAATTTTACGATTTTTTCACCTAAGTTAAAATATATCAAAAATAATTATTGCACATTCATTGGCTGCGAAATACACACCCGGCAAACCGAAATGGTAAAAATATATGGAAGCTTAACGCAGATAAAAGATTTTAAGTAATTTAGTATTTGAGTAGGATAAGTTTGCATCTTACCTGGGTATGCAGTAATCTTCTTTGAGCCGGGATCAGAAAAATATCATAAAATATGAACAACAAAAAGGAGTTATCGGCAGCGCAGCGTGAAGAATTTTTCAGTGTACTGAAAACACGTTTTGAGAAAAACAGCAATCGCCATACAGGTCTTGAATGGGCTAACGTACAAGCGAAACTGGAAACCCATACGGATAAACTATGGTCGCTCAATGAAATGGAAAGAACCGGCGGTGATCCTGATGTGGTGAATTACGATCAAAAAACTGATGAATATATCTTTTTTGATTGTTCGGCAGAAAGCCCTAATGGCCGCAGAAGTGTTTGTTACGATCGTGAGGGGCTGGAATCAAGGAAAGAACATCAGCCTGAAAATAACGCTATAGATATGGCTGCCGCCATGGGAATCGAACTCTTATCTGAAGAACAATACCGCACCTTGCAGAAATTGGGAAAGTTTGATATGAAAACATCAAGCTGGCTGAAAACACCTTCGGAAATCAGGAAACTAGGCGGTGCGATCTTCGCTGATTTTCGATACGGCAATGTTTTCGTGTATCATAACGGCGCGCAATCTTACTATGGTGCCAGGGCTTTCAGGGCTTGGTTAGCAGTCTGAATTTATGTTATAATAGTGTTGAAGTAACAAAGCTTAGGTAAAACCTAAGCTTTGTGGAAATTAACTCATTTTCCAATCGGGTCTTTCAAAGTGGCAGGTATAGCCGTATGGGTTCTTTTGCAGATAATCCTGGTGTTCCGCTTCGGCATTCCAAAAATCGGTTACAGGAACAACTTCTGTTACAATCTTTCCTGGCCAAATGCCAGAGGTCTCCATCTCAGCGATCAATGTCTCCGCTGTTTCCCGTTGGGTTTCATCCATAAAAAAAATGGCAGAGCGGTAAGAGGTACCGATATCATTTCCCTGTCTGTTTTTTGTTGTAGGATCATGAATCTGGAAGAAATATTCCAGCAGTCCACGATATGATAATATTGAAGGATCAAATGTGATTTCAATGGCTTCGGCATGTGTTCCATGGTTCCGGTAAGTTGCATTGGGAACGTCTCCACCTGTGTACCCAACAACTGTTGAGATCACTCCAGGATAATGACGGATAAGTTCTTCTACCCCCCAAAAACAACCGCCGGCGAGAATGGCTTTTTCAGTATTCATATCTTTCCGTTTTTAATTAAATAAAGGTACGGTGCTGCCGTTTAAATGACAAGGATAGCCAATAATAAACACGCAGCTCCGTATGACTAACTCAACAGTGAAATAAAGTTTAAGTTTCCTTTTCCGTTATAAAACTTTTGATCAGCGCTTAATTTTCGTCGCTTACCTTAATAACAGTAAATGTCATAATCATTTTAATTAAGGGTATTGGTTGAATATTTTTTTTACTTTTATCAGATCCTAAAATGCTATAAAAGCCCATTTAACCATACATGATTAAGAATAGAATCTTATCCCTAATTGCAGCTGCGGCGCTGATCAGCACCGTACTGCCTTCAAGAGCATCAGCACAGAAAGTACAAAAACTAGAACCACTCACCCGTTATGTAAACCCATTTATAGGCTCAATGGGCCATGGACACGTATTTGTTGGCGCAAATGTTCCCACCGGAGCAGTACAATTAGGCCCCTCGCAGATCATGCGCTCATGGGACCAATTCAACGGCTGGGACTGGTGCAGCGGTTATAATTATATCAGTAAGGAGATCTTAGGTTTTTCGCATACGCATTTAAGCGGAACAGGTATTGGTGATTTAAACGATATCCTGCTTGTTCCGGCCAACGGAGAAGTACAACTTACTCCGGCAAAGTATGAGGATATGGAGAGCGGTTATGGCTCTTACTTTTCTAAAGACAGCGAAGTTTGTAAACCCGGTTATTATAGTGCCTATTTAGATAAGTATAAAGTAAAAGCAGAATTGACTGCTACCGAAAGAGTAGGTTTTCACCATTACCATTACGATAAAACCGACAATGCCCATATCCTGATAGATTTAGATTTTACCATGTTATGGGATAAAACTGTCGCCTCTTCTATCAAGCAAATCAATGACAGTACTTTTGTAGGTTATCGCTATTCCACAGGATGGTCAAAAGACGAACGCGTATTTTTTGCCCTTGTTTTATCGGTTCCTTCTACCAGGGCTGCATTATATAACGGCACTACTCTCGTGACCGGGAAAGAAGTAAAAGGCGTAGGTGTTAAAGCCGCTTTATTTTTTGACGCAGTAAAAAACCCTGATATTAAAATCAAAGTGGGTATATCTCCTGTAAGTACAGAAAATGCAATGGCTAACATTAAAGCAGAAGCACCGCACTGGAACTTTGAAAAGGTAAAACAAAATGCCGATCTATCCTGGAACAAGGCTTTAAATAAAATCGTCTTTGACGCGAATAAGGCAACAAAGACAATCTTTTATACTTCTCTGTACCACTCCTATTTTTCACCAACTATCTTTGATGATCATAACGGCGATTACAGAGGTACCGATAAGAAGGTATATACCCATCAGAATTTTACCAATTACACTACTTTCTCTCTTTGGGATACTTACAGGGCCTTAAATCCACTGTTAACTATTATCGAACCTAAAAGATCGAAAGACATGGTGCACAGCCTTTTATCAATTTATCAGCAACAAGGTAAATTACCGATGTGGCCATTACAAGGTAGCGAAACAGACTGTATGGTAGGTTATCCCGCCATACCGGTGATCACGGATGCTTATTTAAAAGGACTGATTGCGCCATCGGATGTTGAATTGGCCTATCAGGCAGTTAGAAGTACCGCAATGATGCCAGAAAAAGGGATTCAGTTTGTAAAAAAACTAAGTTACATTCCTGCCGACAGCATGAAAGTGGAGTCTGTATCCTGGGGTTTGGAATATGCAATTGCCGATTGGGGCATTTCAAAAATGGCAGCAAAACTGGGTAAAAAAGATGATGCTGTTTATTTTGCAAAAAGGGCAAAGCTTTATGAAAAATACTATGATCCAAGTGCAGGACATTTTGTAGGCAGATTGGCAAATGGAAAATTCAAAGCTGATTTTGACCCTTTGAACATTAAACCAGGAGGTGATTTTACGGAAGGTAATGGCTGGCAATATACCTGGCTGGCGCCACAGGATCCCAATGGTTTGATCAAATTAAATGGAGGCGAACAAGCTTTTACCTCAAAATTGGATACTTTCTTCAGCATGTCATCTGAAATGCATGGCACTTCAAATGACGTTACAGGATTAATTGGCCAATATGCGCATGGCGATGAGCCGAGTCACCATATTGCTTACCTGTATAGCTATGTAGGCGAACCATGGAGAACAGCGGAAGTTGTCAGAGAAGTGATGAACACGTTCTACACCACTGAAAAAGATGGCATCTGCGGTAATGAAGATGCCGGACAAATGAGTGCCTGGTATGTCTTATCTTCTATGGGCTTCTATTCTTTAAACCCAATGAGCGGCGTTTATGTGATCGGCTCCCCTATCATGGATAAAGCAACCATTAGTTTAGGCAGCAGGAAGTTCACGATTACTGTAGAAAACCAAAACAGGAAGAATATTTATGTACAGAAGATCATCCTCAATGGAAAACCTTATAATAAATCTTATATTAAACATAGCGATTTAGTAAAAGGCGGAAATATGGTCTTTTACATGGGCAATAGCCCTTCTAAAACCTTTGGTGTAAGTAAAGCAGACCGGCCTGTATAACTTCGAGTCGATTTACTTCGCTGTATCATTGGCATTTATGATGTCAACAATGCGGCGAAGCAAATCGTGTCAAAATGATTTTAATTATTTTAACAAATCAGTTAAAAACCTTTTATATTTGACACTGTTTAAGAATGACTGACTCTGTAGCTCAGCTGGTAGAGCAATACACTCTTAATGTATGGGTCCTGGGTTCGAACCCCAGCGGGGTCACTAAAAGCCTTACAGAAATGTGAGGCTTTTTGTTTAAAATACTTTTCATAAGCAATTTTTTCAAATAAGTATTTCATTCTTAATCATAATAGGTCAATCCATTCGATTACCATTGCGGTTACCTTTCCTTCCATTTAAATTAGGTAACCGATTTTAACTAAAAATGGCCTGTGAGGTGGGCTTTAAGGGGATTATCTACATAAACACCCTTTCTAACGAAATTATGGAGAACATTTAAATTCCGTCCACAAACTTTTCAGCGATAGCCATACTTTATTGTCATTCTGCTGTTGGGGAGAAATTTGGTGAAAAAGGATTGTTTTATTTTGTCCGGAACATTTGCGTAAATGTACCAGTGCATACAATACCATTGGCTTCTGGCTCATATAATCAAGCATAGAAATAGTACCTGCGAATGTTTTTTGATCCTGTCCCTGGGCTTTGATTTGTTGAAATGCAGCAATTGTTTTTGTTACCAGTTTGGTGGGTATATTCCTCTTTTCGATATTACGTGCAACCAGTCCATCGTAATAATAAGTTAAGTTTTTGCCGATCACTGATGCATTAATAGTCGGATTTCCATCGATGATCCATAAAAAGGCATACGACCAATACTCAGGACTTTTCACATCGCTCCATCCGTTTGTAAAACGAAGATCTTCCACACCTGTGTAAGGAATCTTTGGCGCGAAATCTATAGGAATTAAAAAACGCTCGATTCCCCAGCCCTCCAATGGGAGTTGGTAGGGAGGTTTCCACGAAGGTGCATCAAATACAGGTTTTGTCTGCGCAAATAGGAGATTGCTAATCAACAATGTTCCCATAATAATGCTGCAATTTAATTTTCTTAAATAATGCTTACTCATATTTAACTGGTTTTAGATGCCTTATTTAACAAATGATCATGAATGAAAATAATGGTATTGGTTCATAGCTGATTAGAATTGAATATCTTCATTTATTAACTAAATATAATCAAAAGAAATATTTAAAATAAATATGATGAGAATTATGTAACTCCTTACCAAGTATTACTTCAACTCTGACAAGCCAGAAATATCGCGAAACGTATCAAATCTGGGATTGAGCCTGATCGTCAATATCGGTCTGGAAAGTTCATTCCAGCTATTTGGCGTTGGTATGTTGGTTGCAGCGGTATGTTCAATATTTGTTTTCAGGAAGGTGCCTAGCCACTGTTGGAAGGTTTGGCTTATTGTCCTTTAGATTGTGCTGCTGTGAACATAACTACAGCAATTAGTTTTATATTGAATCCCTCCAAAGAAAAAATAATTTAGAAAAAATTTGAGAAACCGAAAAGTTGCATATATATTTGCAACTGATTGGTTTCCTAATTAAGTATTTTAGACAATGAGACGAGATATATTTCAAGCGATTGCAGACCCAACAAGACGGGCTATTATAGCCTTAATAGCAATACAAGCAATGACACCTAATGCCATTGCCGAAAATTTTCACACCACCCGACAAGCAGTATCAAAACATTTGCGCATTCTCACAGAATGTGATCTTGTAAAACAACAATATCAAGGCAGAGAAATTTACTACACCCTTGAAGTTGAGAAAATGAAAGAAATAGATACATGGCTAGACCAATACCGAAAAATTTGGGAGAACAGATTTAACCAATTGGACAACGTATTATTAACAATAAAAACCAAAAAAATATGAACAATTTACTATTTGATTTCACCGTTGACAAGGAAAAGAAAACGGTATTTGTAAACAGGGAATTTGCAGCCGACCTTTCACTGGTATGGGATGCTTTTACTAAACAAGAAATTCTTGACCAATGGTGGGCACCTAAACCTTGGAGCTCAAAAACAAAGGTAATGGATTTTAAAGTTGGGGGACGAAGATTTTACGCCATGGTTAGTCCCGAAGGTAGTGAGCATTGGTCACTTCAACAATTTACTTCCATTAGCCCAAAAACCAATTTCAAATATTTAAATTCTTTTGCAGATAAAGATGAAAACCCTGAATTACCAGGATCTGACTGGGACCTTAGCTTTAGTGAAGAAAATGGAAAAACAAAAGTGAGCATTATCATTAAAAATGATTCACGAGAACGTATGGAAAAAATGATTGAAATGGGTTTCCAGGGAGGATTTACCATGACATTGAATTACCTTGACGAATTATTGGCTACATTATCTAAAAAATGATTTATGTTTTCAAAACGTTTGTCAAAACTAAAAAACATGTTAAAGGCTCAAAATGCATATTAACAAGATAGTTCCAGGTAAAAAATGGAATTTTGATCTTTAGGACTATGATAAGATTTTGCGTATTGACTGTGAAGAAGATATAGTTTTAGGGCAATTGATCGCCAATGTCGGCGAATGTCATGGAACACCTACTTCCAGTTAATACCACTTTCATTAATTACCATAGATACTTATACTGGCAAAATAAATGTCATATTCCGAAATGAACGATAACGAGATTAAAAGAATTTCCAGGCTAACTGCAATTCTAACCCAGCTGCAATCAAAAAGAGTGATAACATCCACTACCCTTGCAGAAAAATTTGGCGTAAGCGTAAGGACAATCTATCGGGATATCAAAGTTTTGGAGCAGGCAGGTGTTCCAATATCCACAGCGGAGGGAAAAGGTTATTCGCTTATGGAAGGTTACAGAATTCCACCCGTTATGTTTACTGAAAATGAAGCCAATGCATTAATTACAGTTGAACAGGTAATCCTAAAAAACAGCGATAGTTCATTAGTTATGGCCTACAGAGATGCAATTAGTAAAATAAAAGCTGTTTTATTATACGCAACAAAAGATAAGGTTGAATTACTGGCAAATAGAATTGCTGTGAGTCCTGCCACACCAAATATGGGTTCCAGTAATTCATTGACATTAATTCAGAATGCGCTAACTGCCTTTAAAATGTTAAATATTACCTACCAGTCAGAACACAAAGGTGAAAAAACAAAAAGGGACATTGAACCATTTGCCTTATATTATACCTTGCAGGAAAGCTGGGCGCTGATAGCCTATTGCCACCTAAGAAAGGATTATAGAATGTTTCGTTTAGACAGGATATTAAAGGTTACATCACTCGAATTGGATTTCACACCTCACCAGCTCACACTTGCTTCATATTTAAAAGACAAAGAAAATAAGTTTATGACCCCTGACACCTAGCTGTCACCTGCCCGGTTTATGTTTGTGCCTTATTAAACACATAACATCATGAATTTAGCATCATTAAGAATCATCACGCCCGAAATCAAACGTTTGGTTCAGTTTTTTGAAAAGGTTACCGGCATTTCTGCCCAATGGTATACAGACGACTTTGCAGAGATAACTACCAGTAACTGCAATTTAGCCATAGGAAGTACTCGCACGATGAGTTTGTTCGGCAAAGATCTGGAGCATTCGGGTAATAACCAAAGTGTAATCATAGAATTTCTTGTCGAAAACGTTGATGAGCAATATGGCAGGATTAAAGGGTTTTTAAATGAAATCATCCAGGAGCCTACTACCATGCCGTGGGGAAATCGCTCATTATTATTTCGCGACCCAGATGGCAACTTAATCAACTTCTTTACCCCTGTTACTGCCGAAGCGATAAAAAAGTTCAGTTAATGGCCGCATTTTCTTTCTCAAACAAATAGAAAGTGCAGCCTCTTTTATTCTTAAACATCCAGGTTTGTGCAACAAATAGGTTGTTGCACAAACCTGGATACGATAGAAGACCAATATGTGTTTTTATATTTACTTCACCACCGGAAGATTACCGCCGTCTATAATATAATTTGCCCCTGTTAAATAAGCGGCCGCTGGTGAAACCAGGAAATAAACCAGATCGGCCACCTCTTCAGGCTCCGCCATTCTTCCCATAGGTATTCCGCCAATTCTGTCCATCATTTTTTGAGTCAGATCTGCTACAGTAATGCCTAAACCTTCTGCCAGACCTTGTAGGAAAGACTCCATTCCACCAGTTCTTACCCCTCCCGGAGAAACTGTTAATACCCTTACCCCCTTGCTGGCAACTTCATTAGACAATGTTTTGCTGTAAGCATTCAGTGCGGCCTTGGCCACTCCATAAGGCATATTAGCCTCCCATAGAGGCACCAGGCCACTGGTTGAGGAGATATGAATGATCACACCGCTTTTTTGTTCAATCATTTTAGGCAATAGTGCCCTATCCAAACGAACTGCAGCCATTAAGTTTAATTGCAGCTCATTGTTCCAGTGCTCATCTGTTAGCACACTAAATCCTCCACCAGGGCTACTCAACCCACCTGCATTATTAATCAGGATATCAAGCCTGCCAAACTTTTCGCTGATCTCGTTGACGATCTTATCCGTACTTCCCGGTTCGGCGAAATCTGCCGCTATAAAATGATGCTTCAGATCTGTTTCTTCAGGTTGATTTCTGGCCGTTACCATAACTGTAGCCCCTGCCTGTGCCAGCCTGTCGGCAATGGCTTTTCCTATTCCTTTGGTTCCACCCGTTACCAGGGCAATTTTACCTTCAAGTGCTGTACTATTTTGCTTACTTTCCATTTGATGAGTTTTTCTATATTTCGGTCAAAACTATCGGATATTCACTTTAATATAGTTATAGATTACCTTTAGGATAGTGACTATTATTGTGGATGTAGTAAAGTGCATATTTAAGAAGGATAGTCGCTGGCAGACCACTCTTCACAGGAAATCGCATAAATGTATTCATCATAACATATTCCATTAATATATTGATGATGAGTACGATCTACCTCTCTGTGCATGCCCAGGCGCTTCATCAATTGTAAAGAAGCGGTATTAGTTGAAACACAGCTTGCGGTAACCCGATTAAGTCGCCTCAGTTTAAAAGCATAGTCCAATAGCGCACTTGCCGCTTCTGCCGCATAACCCTTTCCCTGTTCATCTTTAAAAACAGACCAGCCAAGATCGCTGGTACTTTTATCATCTGGTGAAATATAAATTCCAACTTCGCCAATCATTTGATGCGTATCTTTGAGCTCCAAAGCAAACATCACCCAGCCGGTTTCTTTTTCTTCATCGATAAGCATTTGCTTTTTAAGGAAGCTTAACGCAGTTTCTTCATTGATAGGCTGAATGGGCTGGAATTTTAAGTTCTCTGCATCATTTCTGTAAGCAAGAAAATCCTTTAAATCAGTTTCTTTTGGTCTCCGGAGTATCAGCCGTTCTGTAATTATCGCATTCATTAGGGTAATTTTAATTCATCTGACTGAATTGCTAAAACGTTCTGTTCTTGTTTTACACTGAATATAAACCTGGATTACAAAAAACAGTTTGAGCTAAGATAACCAGGAAATTAATCATATGATAAAATCTTCCTGCTATTCCTTACATTTGACTCGATATAAGTTCTTTACTTTCCTTCATCAACCGGTATAGGTTTTACTTCATTGTAGATTAATAGGGAATCGTGTGTAAATCACGAGCTGTCGCGCAACTGTAAGTAACACAAAAGTTCTTGCCAAACCAATATGTCCACTGTTTCGGGTTTTCGAAATGGGAAGGACGGCAAAGAATGTTACAAGTCAGGAGACCTGCCATATACTGAATTGACAATGCTTTCGCGATATGAAGCTTTGGTCAGGTATGATTTGTTAAAAAAATCCCGGGGGATTAGATTTGGGCTATGCTCAAATTTTGGCAACATCTGCATTTCCATTTTCATCTTAAAGCATTGCGAAGTTTAGCTGAAAGAGCTTTTAACTGAATTATTCACTTAATCTTTTAAAAGAAATGCTAACACAAAATCTGGGCTACCCGCGTATTGGTGGCCAACGTGAGTTAAAAAAAGTCTGCGAGAACTACTGGGCAGGCAAAACGGGATTGCAAAACGTGCTTACCGTAGGGAAAAACATCCGTCAGGAAAACTGGCAGCTACAAAAGGAAGCAGGAATTGACATTATCCCATCAAATGATTTCTCCTATTATGATCATGTGCTTGATCATTCGTTACTTTTCGGGGCTATCCCCAAACGTTATCATGATGTGATACAAAAGAAAGGCAATGCAGAAACAGATCTGTACTTTGCCATGGCCCGTGGTTATCAGAAAGACGGGCTGGATATCGTGGCAATGGAAATGACCAAATGGTTTGATACCAATTATCACTATATCGTTCCTGAATTTTATAAAGATCAGCAGTTCAAGTTATTTTCAACAAAGATCATCGATGAGTTTTACGAGGCCAAACAACTGGGTATCATCACCAAACCGGTCCTGATTGGCCCGGTATCCTATTTACTGTTGGGTAAAGAAAAAGAAGCAGGCTTTCAAAGGATCGACCTGCTTAAAAATCTATTACCGGTATACATTGATATACTGAATAAGCTGAAAAGTTTTGGTATGGAATGGGTACAATTTGATGAACCATTTTTGTCAATGGATCTGAGCGAAAAAGAACAACAGGCCTTTATCAATACCTACAAGCAACTGCGCAAAGAATTTCCTTTTTTAAAGATCGTATTGGCCACCTATTTTGAAAGCCTGGGAGATAATACTGCCCTGGCAGCATCTTTACCGGTTAATGTTTTACACATTGATCTGGTTAGGGCACCACAGCAGTTGAACGAGATAATCGGACAACTACCGGAAAAAACAATTCTTTCTTTGGGAATTGTTGATGGCCGTAATATATGGAAGAACAACTTTGATCAGTCGCTTGCTGTCATTCAGCAGGTTAAAGAGAAACTGGGACCAGAACGTGTCTGGATTGCTCCCTCCTGTTCTTTAATACATTCTCCATGCGACCTGAATAATGAAAAGAACGAAAAGGTGCTGACCGCTGAAATTAAACAGTGGCTGTCCTTTGCTAAACAAAAAATAAGCGAGGTTGTATTGCTTAAAAACCTATCAGAAGATAATTCCGGTATAGGTAATCAGCATAAACTTGCAGAAAACAGGCTGATCAATGAGGCGAGAAGGAGTTCTGCGCTGATCCATAACCCATCGGTTAAACAACGCGTGATTAACATGACGGAAAAAGACCACAAACGCATCAGCAGCTTTCAGACAAGGAAACAGCTGCAGCAGCAGTTATTGAATTTACCTTTATTTGCTACCACCACCATCGGTTCATTTCCTCAAACTGCCGAAGTAAGAAGCTGGCGCGCCCAATTTAAAAAAGGTTCTTTAACGATATCCGAATACAACCAGCTAATTGAAGAAGAGACATCCAAAGCAGTGAAATGGCAGGAAGAAATTGAGCTGGACGTTTTAGTTCATGGTGAGTTTGAACGCAACGACATGGTAGAGTATTTCGGGGAACAGTTGGCGGGCTTTACATTTACGCAAAACGGCTGGGTACAAAGTTATGGCAGCCGGTGTGTTAAACCGCCTATTATTTATGGTGATGTTTCACGGCCGGAAGCAATGACTGTTAAATGGTCGGCTTATGCACAATCCCTCACGTCCAAATGGATGAAAGGTATGTTAACCGGTCCCGTAACAATCCTTCAATGGTCATTTGTTAGAAACGATCAGCCCCGCTCTGAAACCTGTACTCAAATCGCTTTAGCCATCCGCGATGAGGTTTGTGATCTTGAAGTGGCCGGTATCAAAATCATACAGATCGATGAGCCCGCAATACGCGAGGGATTGCCGCTGCGAAAAAAAGACTGGGAAATCTACCTTGAATGGGCAGTAAAAGCATTCAGAATTTCAGCCAGCGGTGTGCAGGACAACACCCAGATCCATACTCATATGTGTTATTCTGAATTTAATGACATCATCAGCGCTATCGCTAATATGGATGCGGATGTGATTACCATAGAAACATCCCGTTCACAAATGGAGTTACTGGATGTTTTTGCCGATTTTAAGTATCCAAACGATATCGGGCCCGGTGTTTATGATATTCATTCGCCCCGCATACCAAAAAGGGAAGAAATGACACACCTGCTAAAAAAAGCACAGGCAGTTATACCGGATAGCCAGCTTTGGGTAAACCCCGATTGCGGTTTAAAAACCCGCGGATGGGACGAAACAAAGAAAGCGCTGATCGAAATGGTATCAGCCGCTAAAGAAATGCGGGAAACCGTTCAAACAGCACTAAGCGTTTAATATTAAATACAACTGTGCTACTGTAACAGGAAGCACAGTTGTATGTTATTTCGCAAGCAGAAACCTACGTTATTATAAGTTTTGCAAAGCGATGTTTTTTTGTGATTTTAGCGGCAATTATGAAAACACTGATATACGACAGGCGCATAAAAAAAGTAATTGAAGAGAATGCTTTTAAAGTCAGCGGTTTACTATTCCTTTATCAAACGAGAACTGGTAAAACGTTAATGAACCTGATCCTAAAATGGCGTTTCATTTCTGTGTTATATGGCATGTTTATGAAAAGCAAGCGCAGTTTGAAGCAGATCCCGGTATTCATCAAACATTATAATATAGATTTAAAAGAAATAAAAAATCCACTGAATACTTTCAAAAGTTTCAATGACTTTTTTATCAGGGAACTGAAAGCTGGTTCCAGGCCCGTCGATCATCAGCCAGAACACCTGATATCTCCGGCCGACTCGCGTTTGTTTGTTTTTCCCATCGACCAGGCGGTAAGTTTTCCGGTAAAAGGATACTGGTATCATTTGGATCAGCTGGTTAAAGACAAGGAACTGGCAGCAGCATATGAAGGTGGCTGGTGTTTTATCTACAGACTGGCCCCGTCAGATTATCACCGCTATAATTATATTGACAGTGGTTCCCAGGAAAAGGTAATTACCTTAAACGGAGTGCTGCATTCTGTTAATCCTATCGCTTTGAAAGAGGTGAATAACATTATGGCTAAAAATTATCGCGAGCTTACCCTATTAAAAACAGAAAATTTTGGCGACGTTGTACATATAGAAGTAGGTGCATTGTTCGTTGGCAAAATTGTACAGCGGTTTCAAAGTGCATATGATTTTAAACGTGGTGAAGAAAAAGGCTGGTTCGAATTTGGGGGCTCTACAGTTATTCAGCTTTTCAAAAAAGGAACGATCCTTCCGGATAGTGATATTTTAGAACAATCACAAAAAGGAATAGAAGTACTGGTTAAGCTTAATGAAAAAGTAGGGCTAAAATTATAACGCAATTTGTTGCAGTTGGCAATTAGTAAATAGTAGCAAAAACAGTACACTATAGAGTGTTTATTTCGACAAAATTTACAGCTCAGCCATTGCCCAATTAAATCTATTATAAAAATATATTTTAAAATTTACCGGCGACAATGATTTGGGTGACAAAAAAGAGACAAATCAAGCAACATCTTAAACAGAGATAATTAAATATCTTACGCTATTGTATAATATACAAATAAAAATGCTTGTTCAGAGCTTTTAAAAGTAAGGCCCCTTTTTGCTTTTTACACACCGATTGGTATGAGAGTTGAAATGATAAAATTGTAAATAATTGATATCCTTTCACCAATTCTCATCTTAAAACTATGATCAGTAATTCCTTCAACTATCAGATTAATGACCACAAGTCTTCTTTGAAATCTTTCGCACTAAATTTCACAAAAAACATGGATGATGCCGATGATTTAGTACAGGATACGATGCTGAAAGCCATTCGTTATTCAAAAATGTATGTTGAAGGAACAAATCTGAAAGGTTGGTTATATACTATCATGAGGAATACTTTTATCAACGATTACAGAAGGATGGTAAAACAACGCAGTATTATAGATACAAGTGAAGAAATTAGCTCTGCGCAGTTGTTTTGCAGTGCATCCGATAATCAGGTAAATAACAAATTCATCAGCGATGATGTTAACAAAGCTTTGGCCAAACTGAGCGTTGAATATTACACCCCATTTGTGAAGTATTTTGAAGGATACAAGTACCATGAAATCGCAGATATGCTGCAAATACCTATTGGCACCGTAAAAACCAGAATTCATGTTGCCCGTCAATCGTTAAAAAGCAATCTCAAAGTTTACAATCAGGAATATAAAAAATCAAATAAATACAACTAGACGGTAGCTAGCTAGTAAAATTCGATTGAAACATCTACTCATCCTGAGCTATTTTCTTCACATACAATTCATCTACCAGTATAATGATAATGGCTAATAATGGTACGGCTAGAATTATCCCCAGAACTCCTGAAAGCGTCCCCATAATCACCTGACTGATAATGGTTAGTGCTGGCGGAAGATTAATCATTTTCTTTTGAATCAGTGGCGTGACAATATTGCTGACCACTGTTTGTGAAACGATATAGATTAAAGCTACGATGATCGCTGTATTGGTACTCACCGTCAGGGCAAGTAATACTCCTGGCACCATCGCTGCCGTTGATCCGAAATTGGGAATTAGCTTGAGCATACCTGTCAGTAAAGAAAGCACCAGCGTACCGGGGATTCCCATGATAGAAAGACCAATTGCAATGAGTATCGTGATCAGCAACATGGACAACATGGTTCCCTTCAACCAGCCTTTGAGTGCCAGACTTATCCTGTCAACAGAGATTTTTGCAACCGGCTTATGGCTTTTAGGGATCAGCTTTAGTATACCATCCTTATAAACAGAGGGATTGGCGGTGAAAAAGATAGCCAGTAACAGGATCACATAGAGATTACCCAAAATACCGAAACTGGTATTAAAGAATTTTTGTGCCGTGGTAAAAATCTTGTCTGAGTTATCACCAGACAGATAAAGCATGATCTTTTTGCCTGTTGAAGATTCATCCAGTTTCGCCTTGGCTGTTTGTATGGTGTGGGGCAGTGAATCGGAAAGTGATGCGATCTGGTTTTGAATCTTTGTTCCCATAAACCATAATAGGATGCCCAGGATAATAAAGGAACCGGCAACAGAAATAACCATGCTTATTGGCCTGGTAAATTTGGTTTTACGCTGAATCAAATCTCCCAGCCCATGAAAATAAACCGAGATGAGCGATCCTGCAAGAATCATGAGCAAAACATTAAAGGCAACCCTGGCAATCAGAATAACGACAACTAATAACGCCACTATCGCTACTGTTTGCCATACTTTTTGTATATACGATAATTCCTTTTCTACTTTATCAGGTGTTTGATTTTCATTCATATCATTAAGCTGCCTGATTCCATTGAATGTCAAAGCAGGCAGAATGACAAAGTTACTAAAATCAGGCTGAGGTTTTTTTGCGTTTTTTGTCCAAAAAAGCTTCAATAGTGCGCAGCCATAAAAAGACTGTTTTCTCCTCAGGTTCAAGCCTAACCGTCTGTAGTAGAAATTGTGCATCAGCTTCTTTCTTAATTAAAATTCAGTTTTTATATCAATTTTAGTGGTTAAAAACCGGCTCTTTTTCCTGAAGATACCGGATTGTAAAAGGCTTTCTGGTACACATCGACTGCTCCCTCGTTACGCCCTACCTGCCCACATTTACTATACAAAAGAGGCAATTATAGCGCAGCCAGGGGGCAGCCGACCTGGAATTAAAAGCAGCTAACAACGGTCGGTGATTCGTTTTGGACTTTTAAGCAGATTGATTTACCGATAAGCGTGTTATGCCTTTGCCTACCTTTAAACCAATAGTGTATTGGACTTTAATATCCATTGATTTAGTAATAAAATATTAATTTAGCTCTGTAAATTTAAAACTATATCTATTCCTGATTCAATGAAAAAGAGATCATATTTAGGATAGCATCCCTGGAACATGGACAAAATAAAACTGCTTTTAATAGAAGAAGACGAAGTATTGGCTATGACCATCAAAAAGGCGTTTGAAAGCAACGGCTTTAAAGTACACATTGCGGTCAATAGCCTGGAAGGATGGAACTTTTTTAAATTCTTTAAGCCAGATGTGTGCATGATAGATATTATGGTGCCACGCAGAGATGGAATTTCCATGGTCAGGGATATACGCCAGCTGGATCAGCAGGTGACTATTATCTCTTTGTCGGCTAAAAACCATACCATGGATATATTGCGAGGCCTGGAGGCCGGCGGGGATGACTATATAAAGAAGCCCTTTAACATGGAGGAGTTAATTACAAGCGTAAAAAGCCAGGTAAGAAGAAATTTAAACCGGCCAGCAGATGCTGAAACTAAGGACGAATCTGCAAAAATCGCCATAGGTGCTTACACCTTAAATTATATGACTAACGAGCTACTGTACAAGGATACAGTGATTACTTTATCACAACGCGAAACTGATTTATTGAATTTACTGGTAGAACATAAAAATGATCTTTTGAACAGGGGAACAACGCTGCTGAAGATCTGGGGAGAAGATAATATACGTAACACAAAAAGCATGGATGTATATATTACAAGACTCCGTAAATATTTCCATCGTGATTGTAAAATTAAAATTCTAAATGTACGCGGGCAGGGTTATAAATTGATCATGTAGTTTTTATCCCATTTGAATTTTGTATTCCGCCAGCAGGAGCTCATCAAACTGATTTAAAAAATCTCTAAAATTCACACAATTAGATCTGATTTTTTTTAAGTCGAGCTTACTAAAAATCTCTGGACAATGAGATACTTCAAATTTCCTTTTTGATTTGAAGGTAGCATTTTTAAGTTCCTCTTTAGGATTTTTAATGTGCATAGGATTTCTTCCCGGCCTGATTGACGTACCATACTGGTAATTAAACCCCTCAATATCGCCGAAAATCAGAGCTTCAAGTTCCCAAATATTTAAAAGAAAAAGATGGTTTCCGCCGCAGTGCTCATTGGAAAGTTTAAACCAGGCTTTCTTTTTATCAACTTCATCCTGTTGAGATGAAAATGCATCTAAATCCCGGATGAATATAGCAAATTCACATCTTTCCTTCTCCAGTTCAATCTTAAGCGCATTTCTGAATTTAAGAGTATCTAACTGCGTTCCGCGTATACCCCGAACCAAATTCCGAAATCTTACTGTTTTACCATATTCCTTTGACAAAAGCAAGTTCATAGAGGAAGTATCATTGGGATCCTCGCCCACAAGACCTACATTAATCATCCCTCAAGATCTGACATTAACCAGTAATCACTTAAAAAGCCTACTTTTTCAGTATATTCTTTAGCCTTAATCATTTGTTCTGCATTAAGGTTAGTAAGTGTAGTTCCTCTACTCCCTTCATATTTGGCAATCAGAATATGGTCAAGTTCATCTGAGTCCAGATGATCGAGCGCCTTTGGAGAATGAGTAGAAATTATAAACTGTTTATATTCGGATTGCTCTTTCAGGAATTGCATGATGGATTCGAACTGATGTGGATGGATACCTATTTCTGGTTCTTCAATTAGAATAATTCCATGTTTTTTAAAAGTTACTTCAGATATGATATAAAACATTCTTTTGGTTCCATCAGACATTTGCGACCATGGGATCCAAGTATCGTTTACAAAAAATTCAAGCTTTATATTTTCTATGGTTATCTTTCGTTCATCATGGAATATATTAATGTTCTCGCTAAACCGTATATCCTGAATAGGACTAAACTGACGAAGATTATCAATAATATCCTGATCAATAATTAATTTTTTATAAAAGCCTCCCTGTTTTATTGCTTCAATTAGATACTTATCAAATATTTCTTTATTTTCTTCTTCGGTGAGATTTTCACGTTCACCTTCCATGTAATATTCATCGGTAAACTTATCCTCCGCCAAAATGATTAACTTTCTAATAAAAAAAGTAGTAATATCAGTTTCCCAAAATTCATCTTCTGAGGCCAAATGAATAACAACAGACGCTGGAAAATCCACAGCTGGCATTGATCTTGGCATCGAAAATTTCAGGAACAAAGGATCAATTACAAATTGAGTAAAATACGAGATAAGAAATCCAAGATTCCTATTTCTACTTCGTCTATACTTCCTAAATGAACCCGAATTAAGTTCATCTTCATTCGTCACGAAAATTTCCTCATCACTAAGAGTCAATTTTTGTGTTATTTGAACTTCTCTCTCGTCCAATTCATAATCGACACGCTCTATGTGGCGATTGGATTTTGAAATATTCCTAGTTATCTCATAAATAAGATCTTCTCCATTCTCTAGACAAAAAGCGATATCCGCATATCTAAAATCTATTTTTCGATTTGGATTTACAGATAATAAAATTTGGGCAAGCATTTCTAGAAAATTCGATTTTCCAGACCCATTATGCCCAATGATAAGATTCATTCCCTTCTTTAAGTTTACTTCAAGCACCTCTATCGATTTATATCCGACAAGATGTCCGCCTTTCAAATAAGTATAGTTATTTATATTTGCCATATACACGTATAATTCAAAGGTAATTCATAAAAACAAACTAGACTAACGAAAATATAAATTACTTGATAACACCATTTTGAATCTGTAATTAATGAAAAATAAAGAGGTGATTAATACCCTACAAGTTATATTCTTTTAGCTAATTTTAGTCCTGCCCGCGAGGATAAAATAATCTTTACTCTTATATTTCTTCAGGAACTGGTATATTCGCCAGAATTATGGGTTACGCAAAAGAAAGAGGAAAGCTTGAAAAGCTGTTGACAAGGATTGTTGGCATCACTGGTTATGATGAGAAAAGTTTAGCTAATCTTGGAGATAGCCAGGAAAAATACTCGCATACGGTAAGGATATTGAAAAACAAAGAACCGGAAACATTTAATGACCTGTACACCAATGAATTGCAGCAGATCAAAGAAAGTAAAAAATCTATTAAAGAGAGTGAAACAGATGAAATACGTCAGCAGAGTTTCACCGCTTATAAAGATGCGATTGTACACGCTTTAGAGAAAACTATAAAAACTACGTTAGAGACTAATTAGTTAGAATCAATTTGGAGAAAGATCAATTTTTCCAATACTATTAATCATAAAAGGGCTGATCATCTATAAATAACCAGCCTTTTTCTATTTCGGGGATAAGCATATCCTTAGGTCATTGCCTTGTGAAATAACTTAAAGCTATATGCACCGGGGAAAATTCAGGCCACTAAGCGCGCAGAGATTGAACTACAGCGGCAAAATTATTCTCCCCCCAATGTTCCTTTACTTTTTCGTTTTCAATCGTTAAAATATCGATAACACTAATCCTGACAGCTTTACCGGTAGCGGGTATTCCGAAAAGCTCGCCCTGGTGGGTTCCGGTAATTATTTTTCTGGTGGTTACTTTGTCCCCTTCTGCAATAGAATCCAATATTTCTACTTTAAGGCCTGGAAAAGCCAAGTGTAATATTCCGGAAAAGAAATAGATCATTCCTTCTCTATCGCCCGCTATCCCAGGCGCTGTTGAATGATTGATAAAATCAGGCGTGGTAATCTCTTTGAAAACTTCCATGTTGCAATTCTCAATAACTTCTTTGTTGTATTTTAAAACTAAAGACTTGTTCTGTTCTATGCTCATCATATATAATTTTTATACCACAAAAGTAGCTGAAGCCAGAGGCTAACGATTAAGGCTAAAGGCTCAAAATATACGGCTAAAAGCTCAATTTGAACAGTAGTCTTTGGGTAAGACCCCGAAATGATCTTTAAAGGCATGGGAAAAACTGGAATGGTTTTCATAGCCAACTTCAAGATATACCTCACTGGGTTTTGTCCCGTTGAGCCGTAACAGGTTTGCTGCTTTTTCTAGCCTGCGTTCCTGCATCCATTTGGCTGGCGACTGATGGTATAACCGCTGGAATTTTCTTTTAAATGTAGGCAGGCTCATGTAACAGAGAAAGGCAAGCTCGCTAACAGACAAATTATTTAGCAGATTCTGCTCTATCACCAGTTTGATCCGTTCTTCTTCGGGCCTATGAAGGGAAGCAAATTGAAAGTTTTCCAGTATTTCAGGATATTTGTTATGGAGGTATAACAGCAGTTCAGTTAATTTATTCGCCTGCAAAGGCGGCGAAAACAGGTTGTTGTCCAATAATGATTGTAGGGATTCAATAAAGCTGTGGAGGTAGCTATCTTTTTCAAAAACTGCAAATGAAGCGGCCTCAGGGTGAGCATGCTGATTTGCCCCAACTGGTTCTGATAAAACCTGACGGATCACCTGCTGCAAAAAATGATCATCAAAATACACAATGATACTTTTTATCCTTTCATTGGGTTTAAAACGTTCTGTATACAAATAGTTTCCTGCAGACAGTAATAAGATATGGCTCGGTTTTACAGGAATCTGCTTCCCCTCAATATGGATAATTTTTTCACCTTCAGTAATTAAACTGATCATATGTTTATTCAATCGGCTTTTGCCTTTTGTAATAGGGACAACAGAGGAATACGGCACAAAGTATACACTTTCGTTTTCAGCAGCCGCAGGTAAAAGATGGTCGGGAAGCGAAGTGTATTCCATAACAATGGGATGAATCAATTTGCTGGCAATATCATATATTTAATAGACTTTGGAAAAATAATTCCAGTCTAAAAGCCGCCTTTCTGTAAATTGAGACAAATCAGTGGTAAGTTGATACGATTTGTTCAATTTTAATGTTTTAATTGGCCAATTAGATTACAACCAAATTATCTTTATGAAATTAATATCCTCTTTTATTGGATTATGCCTGACTCACGCATTACTTAACCCTGTACAGGCGCAGGACTGGAAACCTGTTCCAGGAAAGATCTCTACCCCATGGGCAGCTAAAGTAGATCCCGCCCATCCTCTACCAGCCTATCCCCGACCGCAGCTGGTAAGAAAGGACAACTGGAAAAACCTTAACGGCCTTTGGGATTATGCCATCACAGCTAAAGATGAGACCTCACCAAAAAACTATCAGGGAAAGATCCTTGTTCCTTTTGCCATAGAATCTTCTCTTTCTGGTGTAGGAAAAACCATTGATAAAAATAATTTATTATGGTACAAAACTAGTTTTGCAGTTCCTGCCACCATGAAAAACACCATCCTGCTTCACTTCGGGGCTATAGACTGGAAAGCGGATATCTGGTTAAACGGAAAAAAAGTAGGAACGCATGAAGGCGGATATGATCCTTTTTCTTTTGACGTGACTGCTTTTGTAAAAAAAGGCGGCAAACAGGAATTGGTGATCAGCGTTTGGGACCCTACTGACGAAGGCCCGCAGCCAAGGGGCAAACAGCTTAGAAAAAATGAAAGTATTTGGTATACCCCGGTTACCGGCATCTGGCAAACGGTATGGCTGGAAGGCGTGGCGAAAACGTATATCGCGTCTACCAAACAAACTCCAGATATAGACAGTAAATCGCTTTCTTTTTCAGCCGATGTACAAGCTGCACAACCGGGAGACCAACTACAGGTCACAGCTTTTGACGGTACTACCCAGGTAGCTGAACAAAAAATAGAAACTACAGGAACAGCCTCCTTAACTATAGCAGACCCTAAGCTTTGGTCGCCCTCCTCTCCTTTTCTTTACCATCTTAAAATAGCTTTGCTACGCAACGGAAAAACAATTGATGAGGCGACCAGCTACTTCGCCATGCGTAAGTCTTCGATAGGCCTCGATAAAAATGGTGTTCAAAGAATGCTGATCAATAATGAGTTTGTATTTCAATATGGCCCGCTGGACCAGGGCTGGTGGCCTGACGGTTTGTATACTGCTCCAACTGAAGAGGCCATGACATTTGATATTATTAAAACCAAAGAAATGGGTTTTGATATGATCCGTAAACATATCAAGGTAGAACCTGCACGCTGGTATTATGAGTGTGATCAATTAGGCATACTCGTTTGGCAGGATATGCCTAGCGGCGATCTGGGTAATGAATGGCAGCCTGACCTGGGGATAATGGGCGGAACGGATAAAGACCGTACACCTGAGTCTGAAGCCATCTACCGTAAAGAATGGAACAGCATTATGGATGCGCTGCATAATTTCCCTTGTATCGTAGTATGGACTCCTTTTAACGAATCCTGGGGACAGTTTAAAACCAAGGAGATTGCCGACTGGACAAAGAAAAAAGACCCGTCGCGTTTAGTGAACAGCGCCAGCGGAGGTAACCATGTGATTGCTGGAGACCTGGTAGACCTTCACCACTATCCAAATCCGGCGATGCCGAGACCAGACTTGTTTGGCCCAACCCATGCAGTAGTTTTAGGAGAATTTGGCGGACTTGGTTTACCACTCAGCGGACATACCTGGGCAGACAAAAACAACTGGGGTTATCAAACTTTTAAAACCTCTGATGAAATGTTTGATAAGTATGCTTCCTTTATGGTAACCATGGAAACACTAATCAAAAAAGGCTTATCAGCAGCAGTTTATACCCAGACAACTGATGTAGAACAAGAGACAAATGGATTGATGACTTACGATAGGAAAGTGATTAAAATTCCGGTAATCAAATTGAAACAGGTAACAGATAAACTCTATGATAAATCATTGGTGGAACTTAAACCGCAATAGATAGCAAAAAAGACAGGATTAAATACAGAAGACACCTTCTATTCTCCCCTGTTAAACGTTAATTTAAGGCCCTAAAATTTAGACAATAATGGGGCCTTGCATTAACATTTAACAGGGTTTTTATTTTATCAGGCTTTATCTCTTTTGATAGTCCTTATCAAAAACTTATCTTTTGTATATCCGCAGCGCCAGTTTAACTCGTATAAGTTCATATAATCTAAAACCAATTATTAAGACTGTATGAAATTAACGAAAGCAAATTCTTCTGCGCCGCTTGACTGCAGCACAGATCCTGTAGCTTGCCTCAAAAAGATGTTCATTGATATGACCATGGGGCCACGCATTAACGCAGGGCAAAACCCTGTCCGCAGAGCGGTATTTTTAAAACCTCACGGTATCGCCAAAGCTGATTTTATCATGATGCCCGGACTACCGGAAAAATACCGGATTGGCATTTTTGCGCATGAGAAGCTGGAAGCTTGGCTAAGGTTCTCCAGTGATACTTTACCTGGATATGCCGATATGAAAACAACAACAGGCATCGGGATTAAACTTTTTGGTATTCCCGGTGAAAAGTTGTTGCCAGGAAATGAATACGCCGATACAGCCGATCTGTTATTGCAGAATATGGATGTCTTTTTTGTTGATACCGCAAAAGATATGTGTGAATTTACCCGCGCGGGTGTAGTTGATCATAATTATGATCCCTACCTGAAAGCCCATCCAAGGACCAGCCAGATCCTGGATGAAATGGAAAAAGTGGTGAACAGCTGTCTAACCACATCTTATTGGAGCGGACTTCCCTATGCTTTCGGAGATACAGCCGTAAAATATAAGCTGGAAGCTATTTCAACACCATTTGGCACCCCCCCTTCACAAAACAACAACAATTATTTACAGGCCGATCTTCAGGCGCGACTGAATATGGGTGAAGCACAGTTTAAATTTCTGGTTCAGTTTAGCGTGAACGAGGAAAAAACACCGCTGGATAAAGCTACTGTAGAATGGAGCGAGGCCGATTCACCATTTATACAACTGGCCACACTGGTTATCCGGAAGCAGGATATCACCGCTCAGGGCCAGGATGCCTATGGCGAAAACCTTTCATTTAACCCATGGAATACACTGGAAGTACATCGTCCATTGGGAAGCATAAGTGAAGCCCGTAAAGCAGTGTACCAGGCCGGGGCAGAACTGCGCAAGTATAAAAATGGAATACCGGCAGCCGAACCACTTACACCCCGTGAATTAAACCAACCTTAATCTGTTCAATAGTAAACAATGGATATTAAAAAAATAAAAAAAGTTTCTATTTATCCGGCAATTGGTATTGCAAGGATAGGAAATTCAAAAGAATACTTCCTGGCATCTGAGATTCCGGGCGTTGCCCCTTCTCCCGAAGGTGGTTTTAAAGATGGTAATAACCTGTTTAAAAAACAGGTGCCCTTGTTCCGTA
The DNA here is from genome assembly GCF_009765875.1 of Pedobacter sp. L105. Classification (GTDB taxonomy): domain Bacteria; phylum Bacteroidota; class Bacteroidia; order Sphingobacteriales; family Sphingobacteriaceae; genus Pedobacter. Next base: position 513,846 of record NZ_LMUP01000014.1, on the reverse strand, counting down.
TTTATGGATTGGATGAACATGGAAATACGCTGGGCGAAATCACTGCCGATATAGCGGATATAGAATGGCGCGTGCATACCGCGAACCGTAAGGCTGCATGGTACCAGTTTAACAATGCGCTCGACCTGGGCGTGGATGCCCTTCCAAGCACTCCCAGAAACGGGGATATGAGCGGGGACGACCGGCAAAATTTAGTGATCGACGCCGGGATTGTAAAAATCAAGGGAAGAGATACCAGCGGCCCTGCTTATCAGCTGGACAAAGGACAGTTTTTTGATAAAAAGATTTCCCTGGGTGAAATCAGAACCGATCATCAAGGCCGTTTACTGGTTTTTGGCGGAGATGGAATAAGTGAGTCGCGCACCGGGATACCGGCGATTACCTTTGCCAATAATGATGGCTGGCATGATGATGTGTCGGATGGAACGGTAAGGGCAACCCTCACTATCGGCGGTGTTACCTTTGAAGCCGACCCGGCGATGGTAGTTTGTACACCGCCAAATTTCGGCCCGGGCCTTTTTCCCGTGGTGACGATGTATGATGTAGCTTACGACCTTTTTGTACGCGAGAAATGGATGGAAGGCCCGCAGCAGGTTACTTTTTATGACAACATTTTCCCTATTTTTCAGCGGATGAGTAATGCCCAATGGGTAAATGAAGGTTTCTTTATGCTGTTTGGTACCAATTCGCCAAGTGACTTTAACAACCCTGAACTAATTAAGGTATTGAGCAACCCCGCTCCGGAACATGCAGAAGAACGCAGAAGGATTTTCAGCTGGTTTAGAAATACAGCTTCCGATTCGTACCAGCCGGATCTTATCCCACCTTATTATGGCGATCTGTTTGGGGATTATGAAAAGCTACCGCACGTTGATTTGTCGGTAACCGCTACACAATATCAAATGCTGCAATCCTGGGCTGAAGGCAGCTTTACCACAGGCAGCCCTGCGGCGCCAGTTCCTTTTGAAAAAATGAATCCTCAGCAGCAAACCGAAGCATTGCTGAAAGTATCTTTAGAGGAATGTCTCGGCGGCCCCTTCCACCCGGGGATAGAAATTACCTGGCCGTTCAGACAACTAATAATGTGGGATAAGCCGTTCCGCTTGCGGATCTTACCGGAGGAAGTACCTGTATCCGATAATTACGGCCCGATGATAACCGGTGAAATTGCCTTATCGAAGAATGGCCCGCTTGATGGTAGTGGCCCGGGTTCGCTCACCAGATGGCTGGGTGTTCCATGGCAAACTGATGAAGCCAGTTGTTTATCCGGTTATGATACCACCTTATATCTTCCGCTTCCTTCTTTTTGGGCTACGAGGGTACCCAACACTGTACTTTCGATGAAAAGCTATAACAGGGCCACGAAAAAAAGCCTGGATACAGGGCAACGGTTAAAACATTTCAGTTACCGCGTAGACTGGCTAAGGGATTTTGCCGCTTCTTATGTAGGCAGGATTAACAATATGGTTGCGCTATGGCATGAATTAGGGGTCATCAGTAAACATAGTGATGCGGCAAACACTAATCCTTATTTACCTTCAGAATGGTGGGTAGAGACCGACAGAAAGGACGGTGAAGGTGAAGATCCTACCTATCATCAGGTACTGCGCGCAGAAAGGGAACCTGAAGCAAAACTATTACAGGGAAACAGGGCTACCAGACAAACTAAACCACTTAAACGACACGAATTATAAAAACAAAACCATTGCCCGTAGTAATTGTTGGTGGCGGCCCTGCGGGTGCTGCCACCGCAATCGCTTTAGCTAAACACGGTATCGATGCTATCGTACTCGAGACCACCTTATTGACTGCATTTAAACCCGGAGAAACGCTCCCTCCTAATGCAGGTGCCATTATCGGCCAGTTGGGTCTGCAGGAATTACTAGACGCAGATGAACACCATGCCTGTACCAATAATACAGTAATCTGGGGCAAACCGGAACCGGAAACCCGTTACTTTTTTTCGGAAACTAATGGGAACGGCTGGCACCTGGACAGACCTTTTTTTGAACAGCAATTGAAAAACAAAGCGATAGAAAAGGGAGTATCCTGGCTACAAGGATGGAAATGCGAAGGTTGGACACCTTATAACAACCACCTGGAAGTAACGGTTTTTAACCGCGATGGTGACCAGCGGATCATTAAAGCCGGTTTCCTGGTAGATGCCAGCGGAAGGGCTGCTACCCTAGCCAGAAAAAAAGGGCTTAAAAGAAATAGCCTCGACAAGTTAACCGGTTATTACGCCGAACTGAAAAATGCCGCCGGAAAGTTGAAGGGCACCACCTTTATTGAAGCTGTTTGTGAGGGCTGGTGGTATGCCTCTCCCATGAAAAATGGTGATGCCATTGTCACGTTTATGACAGATGCAGACCTCCATCAAACCAGTTCTGCTGCCGTTCCGCAGTGGTTGTCTGACCAGTTGAAGCAGACCTGTTTTTTAAATCAGTACATGGATCAACCTGATCAGTTCTTTAATATCCATGTTAAACCTGCATCTACTTCTTTTTTGGAGAAACCGTCTGGCGACCGATGGCTGGCGGTTGGCGATGCAATTTGTACCTATGATCCAATCACCTCACACGGGCTTACGGCAGCAATGGGAGGCGCGATTTATGCAGCCACGGCGATAAAGAGCTATCTGGATGGAAATCCGGAAGCAATGGCTGCCTATAGTTATGTACAGCAGGAAGCTTTTAACAATTACCTGAGCATGCTGCAGAACCATTATTCTATTGAACAACGTTGGAATAACAGCCAATTCTGGAAAAGGCGACATTGATTTACAGTTGTATAACCGCAACCGTTGGCGTCACCGTATTTAATTCATAGCGATAACAAAATTATTCGAATGAAAGTAATAGCTCAATAATAGACTACGCTATACGATTTCATTATTTGCCAAATGACAAATGCTTTGGGATAACAATTACTGACTTTTGAAGATAAATCAACATCATTACTATGAAAATTAAAATCTTATTATTAAGCCTGGCGACGGTTGCTATTGCAAGACAAGCCAACGCTAAGTCACCGCAGGTTACCGTCACTACAATTGTGCATGCTCCATTAAACGAGGTTTTTGATTATATCGTACCGGTGAGTTTACCGCACATATTTAAAAAGTATGGTAGCTTCCCGGCGATAGTGAATACCTCCGTAAAAAGCGAATGGAAAACCCCCGGCATGGAGCGGGTAGTTACTTTTAATGGCGGTGCAACCGGACATGAGCATTTGTTAACTGTTGTGCCTCACCAGTCATTTTCCTACATGATTAACGATTTTTCAAATTCACTGCGTCATTTGACTAAAAGAATTGAAGGCCAATGGAAGTTTACCGATGTAGGTGGCGGTAATACCAAGATAGAATGGACTTATAAGATTATTCCTAAAAATTTTATCACGCACAGCGTAATTGATATGATGGTTATTGGTGATGCCAGGGGATATCTCACCAATGCGCTTTCTATCATAAAGGATGACCTGGATAGTGGCGCTTACAAAAATTATAAATAATTATGGAAAAGGTAATTGTAATAACCGGCGGAAATGCCGGCCTGGGGTTGGAAACAGCCAGAATACTTGCTCAGGATAAAAACATCACACTTATATTGGGTTGTAGAGACCAGGTAAAAGCCCAAAAGGCGGTAGCAGAACTTAAAACCCAAAGTGACAATCCAAACATTAGAAGCCTGGAGCTGGATTTGGCTTCATTTGCGTCCATAAAGCTTTTTGCCATGGAAGTTGCGGCAGTCACTAAAACGATTGATGTACTGGCTTGTAATGCCGGAATGCAAATAGCCCATGGAACACAGACAACCGCAGAAGGCTTTGAAAAAACCTTTGGTATAAATTACCTGGGGCACTTCTTGTTAACTAAATTATTAATGCCTTTAATTAACAAAGATTCAGGAAGGATAACTCTGGTTAGCAGTGGTACCCACTTTAGACCTGCGATCTGGCAGGGCAAGATCTTTGGAATTCCTCCAGGAGATTATGTTGGCTGGAAGGAACTTTCAAGCCCCGGCAGTCTTCAAAAATATCCGGAAAAAAGCCGCGGTTATGCACGTTATTCCACGTCAAAACTTTGTGTTTTATTTTTCGGTTATGAACTGGACCGCAGGTTAAAAGAAAAACGTATCAAAATTAAGGTAAATTTATATGATCCGGGATTAATGCCTGGAACAGATTTGGCGAGGGAAAGCAGTGCTATAGAAAAATGGGCATGGAGAAATATTATGCCGGTATTGCGGATTTTTGATGGTGTTTTTTCGGTTAAGACTTCGGCAAAAAACTTTGCTAAGTTATTGAATGATCCAACTATAAACGTCTCCGGGCAATATTTTGAAGGGCCAAAACATAAGAAATCTTCAGATGACAGTTATGATCAGACCAAATGGAAAGACCTGTGGAATGGTGGCGAGCAATTGATCAAACAACAATTCGATATTTAAATAGTGGCATTTTTAAGAACAACAAAACAGCATTATTACGGAACTGGTAATTAATGCTGTTTTTGTTTTTTGCCTGTTTAAGATATAACAGGCTTATCTTTTATAAAAAAATAAGCCTGTTACAAAAAGAAATTTAGCCGCCAATGTTTTTTCTAATCCTGCTCAGTGAAGATTGAGTAATCCCCAAATAGGATGCTAAATAAGATAACGGAATACGGTTTGCCAGTTTGGGGAATTTAGACAGGAAGTTCAGGTAACGTTCGGTTGCATCTTCCGCCATCATCATACTGATTTTGTTTACTTTCTCTGCTAACGCTTTCGAGGTTATTTTGTTGATGATATCATCCCAGGGTATGATGGTCATTGATAACTCCTTCATTTCGTCCTTTGAAAGAACAATGAATTTGCAGTCTGTGATCGCTTGTATGTATTCTGAAGAAGGTATGCCCTGATTATAGCTATTGATATCAACCACAAAGTTGTTTTCATCTATAAAATACTTAGTGATTTCATCTCCCTTGTTATTATAATAACATACCCTGAAAACACCTTCCGTTAAAAAAATTATTTCGCGCGGAATATGTCCGGCTTCAGCATAATACTCATCTTTTTTTAGTTCCTTCAATGTGCCTTTACTTTCGACAAGATTGATTTGCTGTTGGTTTAAATGCCCGAATTGCAATAAATGATTGATGAGTGCTTCCATATTGGTAAATTTATCAATTCAATTTTGACAAATAATTGCCATTTGACAAAAAATGCCACCGGCATTGATTGCTGATGGCATTTTTGATGTAAGATATTAGGGGATCAGCTCGTCAGCACGCAACTGTTCAAATAAATCAAAGAATGATTCATCTGTACGCTGAAAAATAGTAAATCCAAGCTTGCGGCTTTTTGACATATCTGTCATCACTTCAATCGGGCGTCCTAAGTCAAGATCGGTATGCCATGCCGATGCCAGGCGGTTGAGATCGGGTTCTTTGAGGTGATATTTATTTGCGATTTCATTCCATAATGGGCCGTCATTGGCTATTTCTTGTTCTAATGGATGGATGGTGCCGTCAAACCCTGCGGCTTCAATTCCAAAAGAAGCAGCGAGTTTTTTCCATAACCAGCTCCAGCGAAAGAAATCACCATTTACTACGTTAAAAGCCTCGTTACGGGCTGCGTCAGTTGTCGACGCCCAGATCAGGTGCCGGGCCAGTATTCTGGCATCAGTCACATCAGAAAGACCGTTCCATTGCGCGGCAGATCCCGGCCATTGAAAAGGGCGTCCTGTTTCTTTACAAATGGTAGCATAAACGGCCAGTGTAGTACCCATGTTCATCATATTTCCCACTGCTTTTCCAATGACAGTATGTGGCCGATGGATGCTCCAGGTAAAACCGTCCCGCGCTGCGGCTGCATAAACTTCATCTTCCTGGGCATAATAGAAATTCTCAATGTCCAGTCGGGGTTGCTCTTCCCTAAAAGGAGTTTCAGGAAGAAAACCTTCTTTGGCGTAAGCTTCAAACGGGCCCAAATAATGTTTTAAACCTGTAACCAGGGCTACGTGTTGTACAGAATGTTTTGGAGAAAGGGCATCCAGCAAGTTACGGACCATCAGGCTGTTTACCCTGATATTTTCTGCTTCTGTTTCATTCCGCATCCAGCTGGTGATATAAACGTGTGTTGGGGAAATATCAGCTAATGCTACCGTTAAGCTATCTGGATTCAATAAATCTGCCGAAACAGGCATTAAACCTGTTATATCATTATTGGGATTCCGCGCTAAGCCGAATGTTATCCATCCTTCTGAGATCAATTGTTCTGCAAGGTTGCTACCAGTGATACCACTTGCGCCAACTACTAAAGCTATTTTATCCATGAGTTATCGTTATAATTTTATACCTGTAAGGTTCGTGATCTTTTAGCCGGCAGCAAAGGATCTACCTCACAAAAAAAATGTGCGGCAGATCACATCAATTGGCAGACATACGACTTAACGTTTCTCTGCTAATCCCTAAGTAAGAGGCTATCAGTGCTTTGGGTACCCTTTGTAAAAGAGTAGGATAAAGATGAAAAAACTGGGTAAACCGTTCTTCCGCCTTTTGGCTCATCAGGGACAAAATCCTTTTCTGCAGTGCGATATAACCAGCCGTAGTTTTTTTCATGAAGAAATATTCCATCTTTTTCAGCTCAACACAAAGTTTCTCCCGGTTATCAATAGAAATAAAAAAAAGTTGTGTGTCTTCCAGGCAGTCGATATTTAAAGTGGCATTTTCTTTATTGTGATAAGCCTGCGGGTCAGATATCCACCAGTCTTCCATTGCAAACTGTAAAATATGGGTTTTACCCAGGTCATCAATGTAAAAAGATTTCAGCAACCCTTTTACTACAAAATGATCGTTGGGTGCAGGATCTCCAGCCTGAACAACATACTGGTGTTTTCTGTAGGTTCTGGCGGTGAAGTGCGACAACACAAAGCTAAATTCTTCATCCGTTAGTTTTACAATTTTCTCTATCTGCTGCCTTAAAATATCTTCCATGTTTTGCCTGCTAATTATAGTGAACGTAAAAGTAACACAAAAATAAAACCTGAGCCAAAAGGCGGATTCCAATTGGCTAGAAATACCAAAATTTTATAGCTGAAAATACCTTACCAACTGGCTGGTCAATGAAAAACGACCATTGGTCAAAAAAATTCCTGCAGGTTTATCTTAAACCGTTCTTTTATCAAAAAAAAGAAAATGGAAGCTGCACAGCGTCAAACTTATCTCGACTGGTTAAGGATTTTATCTATACTGGGTGTATTATTTTTTCATTCGGCCATGCCCTATGTTGCTGAAGACGGGTGGCATATAAAAAATGCGGAGACCAGTAACCTGCTGATGGAATCGAACCTCTTTCTGCACCTCTTCAGGATGCCTTTGTTATTCTTTATTTCCGGAACGGTAAGTTATTACATGATGCAGCGAAGGTCTACATTTAATTTTATTGGTTTACGTTTCCGCAGGCTTTTTATACCGCTCCTTGTTGGCATGTTCTTCATTGTTCCCCCTCAGATTTATATCGAAAGATTAACACATGGTTATAAAGGCAGTTTCTGGAGCTGGTACCCCGATGTGTTTAATTTTGTTCCTTACCCAAAAGGTAGTTTTAGCTGGCACCATTTGTGGTTTATCGCCTATCTGTTTATTTACGATTTGCTGCTGGCACCACTTTTCGGCTGGCTGGTATCCCCTAAAAGCGAAGGTTTTAAAACAAGCCTGTCGGCATTGGCTAAAGGTAAACGGATTTACCTGTTAATGCTTCCCTCCATGATCTGGTATGTGCTGATGAGCGAACAACTTCCTGAAACCAACGACCTGATCCAAGACGGATGTTATTTTGTCTATTGGATATTTTTCCTGCTGGCAGGTTTTATCTGTATCCTGCAGCCGGAACTAATGAATAGTCTGCAGCGCAACCGCCGTTTTGCATTGACCCTGGGCTTTTTAGGAATGGTACTACTTGATTATTTAAGATGGAATAAAATTGAGCCGGGCCATGAGCAATGGCATACCACTCTGTTACTATTCTCCTATCTGTTTGTCGCTTTAAAACCACTGGTTGCCTGGGGCTGGGTGCTGGCATTGGTGGGTTATGGCAAACAATATCTTAACCGTAAATATAAAGTACTGAACTATTTAAACCAGGCGGTATATCCTTTTTACATCCTCCATCAAACAGTCATTGTTATACTGGCTTATTATTTTGTTCCACTGCCGCACGAAAGTATTTTATCCAAGTATATTTATACTTTTGGTACTACCTTTTTTATCACTGTACTTACCTACCATTTGCTGATCCGTCCTTATGCACTCACCCGCTTTTTATTTGGGATGAAACCAAAGGAAAAAGTTGAGCTGGTGGAAACAGAAAAATAAATATTGAATCATCAGATGAAGTTCTTCAGGAAATATATCTTCCCTGCATTGTACGGCCTGCTGGTATATTTTACCATCAGGCTGCTGCATGATACTGAGCATGACGAATTCTTCTGGAAAAGGAATTGGGGACTGAATATTTTCGAAATGAGCTGCAGCGTATTGATAGGTTATTTGGGGATCTATCTCTTTGAATCGCTTTTCCGCTTTTATAACCGTCGCTGGTCACCATATTTTAGCTATAAAGCACTAACAAGAGAGTTAGGTATCCTGTTTTTTGCAAATCTGCTTTTGGTTAACCTGATCTTTACCCCTATGGCAGCTTTTACCGATGACGGCCTTTCCTGGGCCGACCTGGTGGACCTCAATATCATTCCTTCTCTCTATGCGATTATTTATTATGGGATAGCACGTAGTAGTACCTGGTTAAAGGCTTACGTGAGCAATAAGCTGCAGCTGGAGCATATCACCAATGAACATTTAGAAACTGAGCTTAAATTTCTTAAAGCGCAGTACCATCCTCATTTTTTGTTTAATGCACTGAATACAATTTATTTCCAGATGGATGAAGATATACAGGGTGCCAAAAGAAGTGTCGAAAAGTTTTCTGAGTTGTTGCGTTACCAGCTTTATGATCAGCAACTGCAGGTTCCCGTGATCCAGGAGATTGACTATCTGCAAAGTTTTATTGAACTGCAAAAGATACGCAGTACAGATAAATTAAAATTAACCGTCTTTTTTGATCCGCAGCTAAACGCCCAACTGGTTTACCCCTTGTTATTTTTGCCACTGTTAGAAAATGCGTTTAAGTTTATTGGCGGTGATTATATAATGAGTATTAGTGCGAACACCGGTCAGGAATACATTGAGTTCAGTGTCGAAAATTCTATCCCTCAGCTCCTGCAAATTGAACAAAAAGCAAAAGGTATCGGGCTGGAGAACCTGAAACGCCGCCTCGATTTGCTCTATCCCGGAAGGCATACCTTAACTTTAGTACAGGAAGAAAATCAATTTAAAGCATCCATCAAATTATTCTATGAACGATAAGATCAGCTGCATCATCACTGATGATGAACCCTACGCACGCAAAGGTTTGATGGGTTATGTAGAAAAAATAAGTTTCCTTGATTTGACAGGGGTTTGTGAAGATGCATTACAGTTAACTGATCTTTTGCAGGAAAAACCTGTCGACCTGCTTTTCCTTGATATACAAATGCCACATATCAGCGGGATAGATTTTTTAAAGGCGATTCCCAACCCGCCCAAGGTAATCTTTACGACCGCCTTTGAACAATATGCCTTACAGGGCTTTGAACTGGATGTAATGGACTATTTGTTAAAACCCATTTCCTATGAGCGGTTTTTAAAAGCTTCATGGAAAGCCAGGGATTATTTTGCGCTCAGCAAACAACATGAAAATTCAATCACTTATTTTTTTGTAAAGGCCAATGGCAAACTGGAAAAGATAATTTTTGCGGATATCCTGTTTATCGAAGGCCTGGAAAACTATGTGGTTATTCATCTGGAAAATAAAAAGGTCATCACGCATTCTACGATTAAATCTTTACTGGAGAAACTACCCGGAAAACAATTTATACAAACCCATAAATCCTACGTGGTTAATATCCAGCAGGTGAATACCATTGACGGAAATATTCTGCATGTGCAGAATTTGGAGGTGCCTGTCAGCAAGTCCCTGCGGGAAACAGTTTTGAAAGCCATCACTAACCCATAATTTTTATAGTTTAGCCAGTATGTATATCGCTATTTGAACCTTCTGCCTATAGCACCATTTTAATCTTTTATAATCGTGATAATTTTCATCAGCTCCGCTGATTTAGGCAAGAATTTTGCTGAAGAAATAAGGTATATTTATCCAAGACCAACTTAAATCCAAATATAAATTTAAAGAATTAATTTAATCTATACTTATGAAGAATATTGTCAGGATCCTTGATATTCAGCAAGTAACGCATAATGTTAAATGTTTCAAATTTGAAAAGCCATCTGGATTTCATTTCACCCCGGGACAGGCTACTGATGTTTCAATAAACAAACCCGGTATGGAAGATGAAGTAAGACCTTTTACTTTTACCTCACTCGGCAACGAACCTTATCTTGAATTTACGATCAAAGGGTATCCTGACCATCATGGAGTAACCGAGAAGCTGCATCAACTACAAACGGGTGACGAATTGATTATTGCAGACGCCTGGGGAGCTATTGAGTATAAAGGCCCCGGATATTTTATTGCCGGAGGTGCCGGTATTACTCCATTTATCTCCATCCTCAGGGAATTACATAAAGAAAATAAGATCGCTGGCAACACCCTATTTTTCTCCAATAAAACTGCTTCAGATATTATTTATGAAAAGGAGTTAGTTGATATCCTGGGTGATCAGGCAATTTTCATCCTGTCGGAAGAAGAGAAATCAGGTTATTTAAACGGACACATTGATGAAGCTTTTATTGAACAGCATATGCCCGATCATGCCAAACAATTTTATATTTGCGGTCCTGATCCTATGGTAGCCGATATGACTAAGGCCCTGGAAAAATCAGGTATAAAAGCTGATGCTGTTGTCATTGAAAAATAATACGTCTAGAGAAACCAGATTAGGTATTAATTTGGTTTCTCATTGTTATAGATCTGTGTCACTTCAGCGGTAGTCAGCACTTTATTGTAATACCGGATATCATCCAGTGATCCCCTGAAAAAAGTTCCTCCGTAAAAATAATTAGGATCAGTGCTATCCGTAAAATTGAATTTATCCTTTGGCAGCTGCTGCCCGATAGCCAGGTTAACGGGGCTGGCCAGCTGAACCAGAGTTCCTGCCAGACTTGTGGATTTCGACAATGCCCCATCAATATAAAAGTTAATAGCACCGTTACCAACCGTAACCACGGCATGATGCCATGCCCCTACAGTCATTTTACCAGGATTGCTATCATTATCGAAAGTTGAAGCGGGAGTTTTCACCGTCATGTAGAGGAAATTGTCTGTCTGTAACTGGAATTTAAACCCATTCCACCGGTCGAGCGACATCATATAATTATCGCTATTGGTTTCCTTGGGATTTATCCATAAACTGATGCTCAGCATTCCCGGGTTGAGCGCAACGGTGTAAGGAACCTCAATATAGGCACCATTAGTAAACTCATAAGCACTTCCGGCTTGTCCGAACCGGTCTGTGGTGAGCACAGGCAAAGTCCCTCCATCAGCGGGATGTCCCTCGGTGCCAATGATACCAGACATCAGCTGCCCGTCATGATGGTTTGCAGTTGCATCCATTGCATTTCCTGTAAACAGCCATTTGGCAACGAGGTTTGCTGCTGCCACTTCTTCGATGATCCTGCCGCTGAAAGCTGTCGCTGCCCTGCGTAAATTAGCATAAGCGTTACTTACTTCCTGTGACGTAAAATTTCCGGTGTTTACAGCCGCGGCAAGGTCGAGGGATTCTTTTAAATCGGTCCTTGCCTGCTTAGGGTATTGGCCTAGATCATGTCCTTCAATAGAACTGGTATAAACCAGGTTTAAAGAATCGGTGAGCTGTTTTAACTGTGCTTTGTTTGCCGTATAAACGGGTGTTGCATCATTGTGTTTACAGGAAGAGGTGATCAAAGTTCCCGCTAAAAGTCCTGTGGCAATCAAAAGATTATATAGAGGTTTTATGTTAAGCGTCATGGTCTGGTTTGTTAAACTGATCATTATAAATTTCCGTTGGTATTCAACTCTGTCTGGGGAATCGGGAAGAACTTATTGTTTCCATAATTGAAATTCGGTGCATCTGGTTTCAATACGGCTTCAGCATAAGTTTGTCCGTAGCGGATCACATCAAAGAAGCGCTGAAATTCAAGGGCCAGTTCTGAGCGGCGTTCGCGGCGGATCAGGTCTCTCAGCTGTGTCTGATCTGCTGTTGTAACAGGCGCAAGTAGTCCGTCAGGAGCATTACCCACATAATTACTTCGGGCCCTGCTGCGTATCTGGTTGAGTGGAACCAATGCTGCAGACGATTGCCCCAGTTCATTCAGTGCCTCTGCTTTTACCAGCAGGATATCTGCGAAACGGATGGCCTCATAATTGAGGTTGCCATCGTTTTTGGTAGAAGCCGGAACTTCACTTAAAGGCTGCACATGTTTTTTAGACAGGTAACCTGTGGTTGTCCATGAAGGATCAAAGCTACTGTCAAAATAAGGCTGACCAGCGCGGGCAACGGTAAAGTCCAGGCGGGGATCTCCGGGTTCAAAATTATCAACCAGGGCCTGTGTAGGATAAAAAACACCAGCCCCATTTAATGAGCGTGGTGCAAACCAGTAATTCAATGAATTACCCTGTGATGGTTGCGCACCGCTTACATGCCATACGGTAAAAATAACCTCCGAATTGTTTTTCGCAGAAACGGTAAAGTTGTCATCGTAATTAGCGGTTAACTGGTAACCCAAGGCCTCTACCTGCGTTGCATATTGTACAGCCTCAGTATATTTCTTTTCAAATAATGACGCCTTGGAGAGCAATGCCAGTGCCGCACCTTTTGTAGCCCGTCCGTTATCTGTTGCAGCGGTCCACTTTTCCGGTAAACCGGCAGCGGCATCCGTAAGATCTTTTTCTATCTGAACGTATACCTGTGCCTGGGTAGAAGCTGGTAAGGATGCATCAGTAATGGAACTTACCTTTAAGCGAAGCGGGATATTCCCGTAAAAGTTAGTCAGCATAAAATAATAATACGCCCTGAGGAATTTCACCTCTCCAATAGACTCTGTTTTTACAGCATCAGAAACTTTTTTGTTATCGGCTGTGAGTCCGTCTGTTACTACATTACATCGGCTTATGCCATCGTAATAGCGGGCCCATAAGGCTTGCACGGCAGAATTGGCCGGAAGGATATTGAACAAATCAATACTGGTGTAATCTGCCTGCTCCCCGGCATTACCGCCAATCACGGCATCATCAGAGGAAACATCTCCCAGTACCCAAAGCGGATTGGCTGCTCCATCGGTAAAAGTTAAGGGAATATAAGCGGCATTAACCGCGGTACGTGCCGTAGCATCATTACCAAAGAGGTCGTCATTCGAATAAAAGCCCAGTGCTGGCTGATCAAGCGCTTTTTTACATCCCGTAACTGAAAGCAGGATAGCTGAAAACAATACTATATATAAGTTCTTCATGGATTTAAAAGTTAACATTAACGCCCAAAGTATATGTCCTAGCAGAAGGATACGTTCCCCAGTCAATTCCTACAGCCCGTACCCCGTCGGCCTGTGCATTGCTGCTGGTATAGATTTCAGGATCTAAACCTGTATATTTTGTGATGGTCAGCAGGTTTTGTCCGCTCACATACACCCTTACTGAAGCCAGTTTTAAACGGCTAAGCAGTTTAGGACTAAACGTATAACCCAGCTGTGCATTTTTTAAACGTACATAAGAGCCGCTTTCCAGGAAACGTGTGGAAGGCCTTACATTGTTAGCGGAAGAAGATGGGTCCCATGTTAAACGCGGAAATTCATTGGTACTTCCATCACCATTCCAGCTGCCGGTAGCTACCCGCTCGGTAATATTAAATGCACGGTAGAAACCCTCAATATCTGTTCTCACCTGGTTGTACAGTTTATTACCATAAGCACCCTGGAAGAAAAGGCTGATGTCAAAATTCTTATAAGCCAGGTTGGTAGTTAAACCATAGGTGAATTTAGGGATGGGGCTGCCGGCAACTACGCGGTCTTTTTCGTCAATCACGCCATCGCCATTGGTATCTTTATATTTCACATCTCCGGGCTGTATACCGGCACCCTGATAAGCATGGGTAAAGATGTCCTGCTTGTTCTGGAAGATCCCTTCCATAGGAATCAGGTAAAACGCCCCTATGGGTTGTCCTACAGTGGTAAGCGTAGCATAATAGTTATTACCGATCAGACCTCCGGGAATAGACTGGCCATCCAGTGAAAGCACTTTGTTCTGCAGGGTAGCTATGTTTCCAGAAACATCAAAACGCCAGTTTTCGGAAAGTTTCTGATGGTAGGAAAGAGAAAGCTCCAGCCCCTTGTTGCGTACCTTACCGGCGTTGACATAAGGGCTTGCCCCTCCGCCATCACTTGGCGGCAGCGGGTTGGCAAATAGAATATTGGAATTGTCGCGGATAAAATAATCTGCGCTGAATTGAAGGTTATTATCAAAAAATGCGGCATCCAGTCCGAAGTTTGTTTGCGTACTGGTTTCCCAGGTGATATTGCTGTTACCCCTGGAAGTAATAGAATTTCCAATAGCCGGTGTGCCGCCAAATGGATAAAAGCCAACTAGTGAGTTTAAAGTGGTATAGGCATTATTGCTGATCTCCTGGTTACCCGTTTGCCCGATACTTACGCGAAGCTTCAGCAAATTAAGGGGTTTAAAATCTTTCAGGAAATTCTCCTGGTCTAAGCGCCAGCCCAAAGATCCGGAGTAAAATTCACCGTAGCGGTTATCCGGACTTAAGCGTGAGGAACCATCGCGGCGGACGGTAAAGCTAGCCAGGTATTTATCAGCAAACTGGTAATCGGCACGACCAAAAAGTGAAAACAGCGCCCAACTGGATTGATTCTCTCCGTTTTGTTCTACGCCAATCCCATTATCGAGGTATTGAAAATTTGTAGTCTGGTTGGGAAAAATTGTTCTGGAGGCAGACAAGCCATTGATACGGCTTTTGATGATTTCAGAACCGCCCAATAAATTGATGGTTTGTTTATCATCCAGCTTAAAATTATAGGTTAAGGTATTTGTCCAGTTGTAATCCAGCTGATTTGCGTTGGAACGCGCCAGACTGCCCGGTGAATTATTAAAACGGTCGCTGCCCCAGATTTTAAAGAACTGCTTAAAATCTGTGATGCCCAGGTTACCGCCAAGGGTACTTTTCAGTTTTAACCCTTTTAGAATATTGGCTTCCACAAATACATCGCCCAATACACTGTAGGCATTGTAATTACGATCAAAGTTATCTGCATAACCTACCGGATTTAAGCCGTCTCCAAAAAAAGCAGGATTAGGCGGCAGATCTACATAGTCGCCATTACTTTGATACACTGGTGTTCCCGGATTTCTGAACAGGGCATATCTGATTACACTTGCCCCCTGGTTGCCATCACCTGATCCATCTCCGGAAGCACCTACCTGTGCGGTTTTTGCATAGGATAAATTCAGATTAACTCCTGTTGAAAATATTTTAGACAAGGTACTGTTTACGGAAGTACGCAGGTTAAAGCGGTCGTAACCGCTGTTATTGATCAATCCATCCTGTTTGTAGTAGTTAGCAGAAATGATGTAAGTACTGTTTTCGCTTCCTCCGTTAACAGAAAGATTCGTATTGTTGATGATCGCTGGCTTAAGAACTTCTTTCTGCCAGTTGATATCAGGAAGGCCTGATGCTAAACTTGCGGGGATCTGTTCCCTGCCATCAGCAGCGGCGGCTGTGTTAAAGGCATTTACATATTGCTGGGTATTAGCCATCTTGATCAGGTCGCCATGGGTTTGCACTCCTGTATACTGGTTAATGCTAAAACGTGGTTTGCCCGATTGCCCTTTTTTAGTGGTCACTACTACTACCCCGTTTGATGCCCTGGCACCGTATATAGAAGCAGAAGATGCATCTTTTAAGATGCTGATGCTTTCAATATCTGAAGGTGAGATCTGATTGATACCAGAAGTAGTAGGTACACCATCAATTACATAAAGCGGGTTGTTGTTGTTAATTGTTCCTACCCCACGGATACGAACGGCAATGGCTTCTCCCGGAGCACCTGTTCCCTGGGTAACTGACACGCCCGCGGCTTTACCCTGCATCACCTGGTCTACACCTCCCACAGGCATATTATCAATGTCTGAGGTTTTGATCTGGGAAACAGCTCCTGTAAGGTCTTTCTTTTGCTGCGAACCATACCCAGTGATCACCACCTCATTGAGCGACTGGCTTCCTGCGGTGAGCGAAATAGTTAAATTCTTTTGGTTGCCCGGCTGTATGGTTTGCGTAACGAAACCTACAAAACTAATTTGCAGCGTTGTAGCCGGCTTGCGCATTGGAATACTAAAGTGACCGGTAGCATCTGTTTTAACACGAATTTCTGTTCCGCGCACCCGAACACTAGCCCCTGACACCGGATTTCCCTGGGCATCTTTCACTACTCCCTGAACGATACCATTCATGGTTGTATCTGCTACTGCAGGTTTTGTTTTACTGGTATCTTGTTTTATTTTGCCGGTATCCTGCGGTACAGGTTTTGGGGTAATTACAGGTTTCTTCAGCGTATCGGGTTGGGCAGGCTGGCGTTTTAGAGAGTCTGGCTTTTGGCCAGCTTTTGCTTTAGTGGTATCTTGTGATATAGGTTTTGGAGGAATTATGGGTTTCTTCAGCGTATCTGTTTGAGCGGGCTGACGTTTTAAAGAGTCTGGTGTTTGCTGTGCATGGGCCGCAAAAACCATGAAGGGCAGAGCAAGAACAAGGTAATTTTTTACGAGTAAGGATCTCATCATATATTTGGCAGAATATAGTAATGAGAATAATACAAAACAATTGAGCAAATTGTTTTAAATAAATTTATTTAGTAGAAATTTTAAACATGATTATTGTCTTTTGTATAAATAAAATACTGCTTTTTTACTATTCTATGGGTCTTGCTTGGATGAACAAATGTTTACTAAACGCTAATTGATTTTTGATGAAAAACGAATTTCACTTATCTTAATTACAAATTAATTAATATAATAAAGTCAAATCTAAAAATTGACAAATATTCTAAATTAGACATAAATAATCTTCAATTGTATATTAATTATTTAATTTGATATTTTATTTCGTAAATAAATAAATATGTGTACTTTTGTTTTAGACAACTATCAGTAACCAAACACCAGAGATCAATATGAATTTAGAACGTTACGCCTACTTTGTTAGTGATGATTTTAAGAATTACGCCTTTTATAGTTCAGGGCCTAAAGGGCACCTAAAAAAAACAGTCAGGTTCCATCAGGTTTCCTATCTCAATGAGACTGTCTATAATTTAGGGTTTGGTGATGAAGATGCTGTTACGGGTAAAATAGATGACCGGGCTATCAGCAATAATGAAGACAAAGATTTAGTGTTAGCTACGGTTGCAAGTATTATCAATGAATTTTGTGCGCATTATATGAAGTACTTTATATTGATCGTAGGCAGTACCCCGTCCAGAACAAGATTATACCAAATGGCGGCTTCCCGTTTGTTGGAACATATGAAGTTAGACTATAATATCTTAGGATTAAAAGACGATCAATGGACACATTTTGAACGCAAAAAAAATTACACTGGTTTTTTGGTAAAGAAGAAAGAATTATTTAAATTTGATATATAACAAAATGAAAGGAGATAAAATGAAAACAATAATTAAAAAAGTTTCAATAATCAACGGGTTTGGCAAAGGTATAGTTGATAAAACTATGAAAAGTTTTGACAATGACCCTGTAATGATCCGTAAGGCTAATGAAGCGCTAGAGTTGCTCAAAAGAGTTGGATTACCCAGCAAACAACTAGTAAATCAACTTAGCTAAGTTTTTTTCACTAAGTTTAATATAGATAAGTTCAGTATAGGGCCCTTATTTATAATTCTCATTATACGAACTATAATGAGAATTTCTTTTTTAACAGAAATTACTATTTAAAAGGGCGTTTTTTCAGTATTTTAAGGCCAGCAAATTAATTACTGGCAATTTTTTAATATTCACATGAAGAAACCACTCTTATCGATCATTTTTTGTCTTACGCTGGTAATTTTAGCCTTACATTCTTACGCACAGGCAGATCAGCACCGGCCCCGTATTGCTATTGCCGGATTAGGCATAGAATCCAGTACATTTTCTCCTGCCCTATCTCTTGAAGAGGCTTTTAAAGCGAAGTATGGGGCTGATGTATTTACTACTTATCCTTTTATGGCTATTGATTCCCCGCTACGCCAGAAAGCGATCTGGTTCCCTACACTTACCGGGCATGCACTACCTGGGGGTGCTGTTACCAGAGCAGCTTATGAGTCGCTGGTCAATAAAACACTGGATTCATTAAAAAAACATCTTCCTTATGATGGACTGTATTTTGACATCCATGGCGCCATGAGTGTGGTGGGCCTGCCAGATCCCGAAGGTGATTTCATTGAAAGGATCCGCAAAGTAGTAGGTGGTAAAACGATTATTTCCACTTCAATGGACCTGCATGGAAATGTTTCCTGGCGACTGGCCAAAAATTCTGACCTGATCACCTGTTACCGGATGGCACCTCATGAAGATGCAATGGACACTAAAAAACGTGCCGTACAGAACCTGCTGGAAAGAATAACCAGCGGAAAGGGAAAACCTGCTTACAAAGCCTATGTATCTGTTCCCATCCTATTGCCAGGTGAAAAAACGAGTACAAGAATAGAACCAGGGAAAAGCCTGTACCATGAGGTAGCTCCCGCTGCTGCACAGGAAGGTATTATAGACGCCGCCATCTGGATAGGTTATGCCTGGGCTGACGAACCCCGTAACCATGCGGTGGTGATGGTAACCGGAGATGATAAAGAAAAAGTAACGGCTACGGCGGAGCGCCTGGCGAAAGACTTCTGGGATGCCCGGTCGCGCTTTGAATTTGTAGCACCTACAGGTACCCTTAAAGAAAGCCTGGATAAAGCGGTAGCCAGTAAAAAACACCCGTTTTTCATTAGTGATTCTGGAGACAACCCTACTGCAGGTGGTGCCGGAGATGTAACCTGGACTTTAACGGAAATACTAAAAAGGCCGGAGTTTAAATCAGCGAACGGACCATCATTGATATATGCTTCTATTCCGGGGCCCGAACTGGTAAAAAAAGCAATAGCTGCCGGCGTAGGTAAACCAGTTGATGGTTATGCAGGCGCTGCCATTGATGCTCGTTTTGCACCTCCCATTAAATTATCAGGCACGGTAGAGTCCATTGTAAAAGGAGACAAAGATGCAGGCATTGAAGTAGTAGTAAAAGTAGGAAGCGTAAATGTGATCGTTACCCAAAAACGTAAGCCTTACCACAAAGAAATTGATTTTACAAATTTGGGGCTTCACCCCCGCCAGTCGGATATAGTTGTCGTAAAAATTGGTTACCTGGAGCCTGAATTGTATGCCATGAGGGCCGACTGGATATTGGCTTTAACCCCGGGCGGTGTAGACCAGAACCTGGAGCGTCTTCCTTACAAAAGAATTGAACGGCCAATGTTTCCATTTGATAAAGATATGAAGGAACCAGATCTTAAAGCAAAGCTGGTGCCCGCATCTGATAGTCTTTAAGGCAACAGAAGGAAATCCAGTGTTATCCATTATTACAATAGATGAGCACTGGATTTCGTATTACTGGTATTTGGTTAAGATACTATACAGCTTATCCATTTTTGTTAGCTGATTATTAGTATACTTACCTTCCTTGAAAATATTATTATTAGTATTGGTACTCATCAATTGGAAAATATTAGCATTGGTAATCAATGTAGATTTGGTAGTACTAATTTTTCCGTTTAATGCGGGTCTGGCGGTATTCTTCTGTCCTACACTGGCCAGGCCTTTTGCACGGCCCATGTTTAAATTTCCTCTTTGTGCTTTGATATCAATTTTATATGAATTTGCATCAAACGAGCTTAAAATGGTAGTTACCTCCTGTTTATCCCTTTGTGACAGGGGCTTGCTCACGCTTAGTGCAACCTGACCATAACTGGCAATAGAAAAAAAAGAAATTACCAGGGGTACTACTATAGCTTTTAAACTATTCATGGTATAGAATTTATATTTGCGCCTACTCTTTAAAGGTTTTTCAGCTTCCCCCTGTATTTAATTATCTCAGTTCAACCCTGCGTAGTGCTGAACAGGTCTGGCTTCTTTAGCGCGATAGGCTGCGATATCACTGATCACATCCGCCCCAAAGGCAAACAGTGAAAGAAAGATCATAATGGATGCGAAAAACCACATGCCCATTAATATTCCTATCCCCAGGTGCAGCCCAACGATCATCACCAGCCATATCACCCTGATGTTCTTCTTCCACATAAAATAGGTATAGCCTATTTCTATAATCAGAACCCCTATCCCCATCAGCAATGGAAGAAAGGGATAAAAGGCAATCCAGGAAAAATTGTAATTGTTAAAGATGGGCATCATGAAGGTTCTCCAGATTGCTTCTCCATTCAGCCACTGTTTACCCAGGCATTTTTCTATCCCTGAAGAAAGATATACAAAACACATTTGTATCTGGATCATACGCATGGCAATACCCGCTGAAACAGATGCTTTTTTATATTGACTGATACCGATCAGGGAATCCAAAGCATAGGTGCTGTTCAATGGAAAAAACAAAGCATAAAATAAGGATAACTGCGTAAATACCTCCACGCCATAAACAATTCCGCTTCCGGTATTGATATAAGCCAGATGCAGGATAAAACAGAGAAAAGTGCTGATTTTGGTAAACAGTCCAAAAAACAGACATATACAGGAGAAAAAGAATATTTTCATCACCATTACAGCAGCGTCATCAGGAGAGATACTGAACAGTTTAGCCAGGAAAAGGGAATAATCACCGATATGGGGAGAAAAGTTATAATTACTTACTTTAGAAATTGTCCATTGTAATAATCCATATTGCCCGTAAAAGGTGAGGTAATTGGCACTTAGGACAGCTAGTTTTCCTATACAAATAAGCGCCAGCCCCATACGGAAAAACAATAAGGGGTAAGTTGGTTTTTCAACCTCAATAAACTTAAATATGGAAGAGTATAATTTATTCAGCTTCTTTAGCATAGATGGTAGTTTGATAATACAGGTTTTTAGTGACCCGTTTGCCCTCCCTGAATTGTTTCATGGTAGGAATAATATTTTTGTGAACGGTAATCAGTACCTGGTTCACCGCGCTGTCTGTATTCATGCAGTACAAGCCCCAGGACCTGGCGAACAGATCCATCTGGGATTTACTGTTTCCTTCACTAAAATGCCAGAGCATAGTCAGGTACCGGATTTTACTTTCCAGATTAGGCTGGTTTAATAAAAATGGATGGCCAAGGGAATCGTTCTTTTGATAGACCTTCAGGTTTAACACATAATCTTCATTTACCGTTGGTGCAAAAAAGCCGAAATTCCTGTTGGCATAGGTATAGGATGAATATAAGCCTACAACGGATGATAATGGATTCCAGTTGATCAACTCGAATAAGTGGGTCACCGTGATAAAGACAAGCCCAAAATGGATCAGGATAAGTATTTTTTTAACGTTATTCAAAGGATTGGAAATGGACTGTTAAACTAAATTGTTTATCGGTTTATTGGTATTTGCTTAGAATAGTATACAGCTTATCCATCTTGCTCAGCTGGCTATTTGTGTATTTTCCTTGTACAAAGACGTTATTGTTGGTATTGGTACTCATTACTTTGAACACGTTGTTGTTCGTGTTAGTGCTCATTACAGCATTTTTGAATACATTGTTGTTGGTATTGGTAGAAGCTACAGCGCCTGATCCTACTGTTCTGGTAGTGTTTTTTTGTCCTACACTTGCCAGTCCTTTTGCGGTTGCTTTACCCATCATTAAACTGCCTTTTTCAGATTTCATATTCAGTTTATATGAATTCGCGTCAAACGACTTCAAAATGGTACTTACCTCTTGTTTGTCACTCTCTGACAGAGGTTTATTAACTGTTAATGCAACCTGGCTAAAGGCACTGAATGAAAACAATAAAACTACCATAAGTAGCATTGTAAATCTTAATTTGTTCATAGTATTAGGTTTATAATTTGGGGCCTACTCTAATTAGGGTTTTCAGCTACCCCCTTTGTTTAACAGTCCATCATCAATTATGATTTTGATTCCATTTCACGAAGCTAGAAAATGGGATAACCGAAAAAAATGGTCATTAATTGCTATTTTTACAATAGTTAAAACACTTATATTTAGCAATTTATAGCTAAAACGTATTTATAGATCCTATTTAGCGAAAAGACTGCAAACCCGGGTTTATTCCTGCATGGAGTAAACCCGGGTTTGCATTAAATTTCAATAAATGCCGTAAAAAAACCATCGTCAATGTATGACGATGGTTCCTGAATTGTTTACAATTTAATAATGGCTATTACAGGGAAGCAATTTTCTCAAAAACCCTGGCAATAACTTCAGCACCGGGGTCTGGAATATTCCTTAATACCGCCTCAGATAAATAAGACGAACGTCCGAACTTAGTATTGATAATATTTTTGGTATTATCGGCCCCATCCCTTGCCTGTTGTGCAGCAATTGCCAGCGATTCTTTTTTTGCCAGCGATTCAAAAGCAGGTTGCAGTGCATCAATCATTGTTCTGTCGCCTTTTTCAGCCCCGCCATAATCTTTTACCTTTTGCAATCCTTCCACTAAGGCTTTACCCAGGTCAGGATTTTTTGAATAAGCATTTCCGGCAGCCGTAAACAGGATAGACAACAAGACACCACTTGAGCCCCCTGCTTCCCTGGCCAGGATACGGCCTAGTGTGAGCAGTAATTTACCGGTATCATTTAACGGAAGTTTAGCCACTACTGCCTGAAGGCGTTTGCCAGCTAAAGCAAAGGTAGATCCGGCATCGCCATCACCTACTTTGGCGTCAAGGCCATTGATCTCTTTTTCGATGGCTACCAATAGGCCAGCCACTTCCTCAATAAGCTTTTGTACCCCACTATTGGCTGAAGCTTCGTAAGGCATCGTTTCAGGAAGTTTAGGACTGCTGATTGTAGCTGGTTTTTTAAATGACTGTACCTGCCATGAAGAAGGTTCTGCAGGTGCCAGTAACGCTTTTTCAAATTCTTCGTTCAGCAGCAAAACGGAAACGGAAAAGCCGCTCATATTGATGGAAGACATCAGGGCTCCGGGGCCGATCATATAATCTATTTGTTCAGCCAGTTTGGTTTTACTAAAAGAGTTAACCAGCAGGCTCATTTCTATAGGGCTAACGCTCCCCATATTATTAAAGATCATGGCATACCTTCCGTTTTTACCCGGCAAATTTGCTTCCAGCTTATCGATAGCCAATGCCATCAGCTGATCTGCCGGCGCATAGGCTACAACTTCTATTCCAGGCTCACCGTGGATTCCCAGCCCCAGTTCTACCTGTTGATCTGTTAAACGGGAAACGGTTTCCTGTCCGAGGTGAAAAACTTCGGTCAGGGAAAGCCCTATGGAAGCCGTGCTGTCGATTACCTTTTGTGCAGCTACTGCAATTTCATCTAGTGATTTTCCTTCTTCGGCCAGTTGTCCGGCGATCTTATGGACAAATAACGTCCCGGCTAATCCTCTTTTTTTGACATCGTTTCCAAGAGCAATATCGTCATCTACCGTTACAGTCTTTACATCAAGGCCTAAGGCACGCGCCTGTTCGGCAGCCAGACCGAAATTTAAACGGTCTCCTGTATAATTCTTTATAATTAATAAACAGCCTTTAGGTCCTGTAGCAGCTAAAATAGCAGATAATACGGCATCTACAGTAGGCGACGCAAATATATCACCGCAAATCGCAGCAGTAAGCATCCCCTTACCTACAAAACCAGCATGGGCAGGTTCATGCCCGGATCCCCCGCCAGAAATGATAGCGACTTTTGATTTATCCCAGTCCTTGCGTATCACTACGCGCACTTCCGGAAAGCTATCTAACTTGGCTAATTTTGGGTTGGTTAACAGTCCATTTATCGCTTCATTTACAATTTGGTCGGTCTCATTGATGAAAAATTTCATACCTTATCTTTTTATGATGATAACAAAAGAATGAGGGATGATGTTTCATTTGTATTGAGATTTCTTTCGATTTGTTTTGTTTTATTTCTTTTCAGCCGGCACAAAATCTTCAAACAAATCACGCTGTTGCCATATTACTTCTTTTTAAATTGAATAATAAAGAATACACCATATCTATTTTTCTATAGATGAGCGTTAACACCTGATTGGCCAGTTCTGCACCAAAGGTTTCTTGTACATAGGCCAGATCTATCTGGATTTCATCAATAACTTTTCTTTTTTCATCTGCCTTATCCCTGGTACCGTCCCAAACCCAGGTCAGGTTTAAAAACTGTCTGGTCTGATCGTTTTGCTGGATGACATTTTCTTCATCAACAATATCAATAGTTAACGCATGAATGGTTTCTACTTTTTTTAAACTATATACTGACATTTTTTAAGTATTTAATGGTTCGGAAATCTATACGAATATAACCTCCCTGCCAATCACTAAATATGACGGGTATCAGTAAAAAAGAAGATCTTGAATGGCTTTTATTAAAACAATAGCCTGACATTAAAGAGCTGTTCTTATTACAGTTTTCGCATTAAAAAAAACTAATTTTGCGGACCGGAAAAAATAAATAGCTATCCCTTTAGGATAATCAAAAACAATTCAAACGATAAGCAATTCACGGTGAGGGCAATATGACAACAAGTACATTGAAAAACAAATCTATAAAAGAAAAACACCAGGGTATTGCTACGCTGCTGGCATTTTCATTACTCCCTTTATCCGGCTTTGCTACCGATATCTATATCCCCTCTCTTCCTACCATGGCGGCAACCATCCATGTGAGCGATATCCAGGTGCAGCTTACCCTGAGTTTATTCCTGATCAGTTATGGCGTTTCCCAACTATTTATTGGCAGTGTGCTGGACAGCTTTGGCAGGTACCAGATTACACTGGTTTCCCTGGTTATCTTTGCCATCGCCAGTGTAGTGATTGCTAATACCCAAAACATTTACATCATTTATCTGATGCGGATTATTCACGGGCTCACTGTAGGTGCAATCATTGTGGCCAAAAGGGCCTATTTCGTAGATATGTACAGCGGATCGCAGCTGAAACATTACCTCAGTCTTTTCTCCATTATCTGGTCAACCGGACCAATTGTTGCCCCTTTTATCGGGGGTTATCTGCAAACTTCATTTGGCTGGGAATCCAACTTTTACTTTTTAGCGCTGTTCGCCGTGGTTGTGGTGGTTCTGGAACTTATTTTCAGCGGTGAAACTTTAGAGCATTCGATGGATTTTGATGTTAAAAAAATCACCAGGATATATGTTGACATGATTAAAACCACCAGTTTTACCTTGGGTATCATCATGCTTGGACTGGCTTATTGTATGGTGATGATTTACAATATGACCGGGCCTTTTATCATCGAACATCATTTTAAATTGTCCCCTGTGATTGCTGGTTACAGTTCTCTGGTATTGGGATTTGCCTGGATGGTTGGCGGGTTTATTGGCAAAGCCACTATCAACAAACCTTTTTTCAAGCGGGTGGTGGTAAACCTTGGGCTGCAGCTGCTTTTTGTAATAGCCATGTTCATTAGCCTGGGCCTGATATCCAATTTATACTCACTGATCTTCTTTGCCTTTATCATTCATGTGGGTGCAGGATTTACCTTTAACAATTACTTTACTTATTGCCTGGGTAAGTTCCCTAAAAATGCGGGTATAGCAGGTGGCCTTACCGGCGGGATCAATTATGTGATTGTCTCGTTTTTAAGTTATGGCATTATCAATTTTATTCCGGCAAAAGATGAGCGGAACCTGAGTTACAGTTACTTTATTCTGATCATGCTGTCGGTATTGATCATGTATTTGGTTTTCAGGGCAAACAGAAAAACCAGCACTTTAGAACATTAAAAAAGGCAATAGCCTTACAGCTACTGCCCTTCATCTTAATTTATTTTACTAATTAACTCCATTTCCAATTCTTCACTTCTGGCATATCATCAAGATTAGCGCGGATATAGGTTACATGTTCTTCCAGTTTAGACTCACAATAGCTGATAAATGCGTCAGCATTCTGATGTAAAAGCGGAACTCTTTTTACGGCTTCCATAGCCAGGTGAAAACGGCTCATCTGGTTTACCACTACCATATCAAAAGGTGTAGTGGTAGTTCCTTCTTCCATAAATCCCCTCACATGGAATCGTGCGGGATCAGGACGGCCGTGGATCAGGTCGTGAACAATGCGCACATAACCATGAAAAGCAAAAATCACAGGGGCTGTTGTGGTGAACAGCGAATCAAACAGCTCTTCGCTCATTCCATGCGGGTGATAGGCCACAGGCGATAAAGACATCAGGTCTACGACATTTACCAGACGGACTTTCAGCTCTGGCAGGTGTTCTTTCAGCAGCCAGGCAGCCGCTACTGTTTCCAGGGTAGGCACGTCTCCGGCGCAGCCCAGGATCACATCCGGTGCCTCACCATCTTCATTCCCTGCCCACTTCCAGTCGGACGCTCCTTTTGCACAATGCTCAATTGCTTCATCCATGGTTAGCCATTGCAGTTCGGGTTGTTTACCTGCAATCACTACATTCACATAATCCTTACTGCGCAGGCAATGGTCCATCACCGACAATAAAGTATTGGCATCAGGTGGTAAATAGATACGGATCACCGTACTTTTTTTATTGGCTACTGTATCAATAAAACCTGGCCCCTGATGGCTGTATCCATTATTATCCTGTCTCCAAACGTGAGAGGTGAGCAAATAATTCAGCGAAGCCACCGGTTTGCGCCATGGCAGTTCTCGAGAGGTTTTAATCCATTTGGCGTACTGGCTGAACATGGAATCCACAATCGTTACAAAAGCCTCATAACAAGGGAAAATCCCATGTCTTCCGGTCAGCAGATAACCTTCCAGCCATCCCTCGCAAAGGTGTTCACTCAGCACTTCCATTACCCGCCCATCAGAGGCAAGCTTCTCGTCCTTAGCCA
Source organism: Pedobacter sp. L105 (assembly GCF_009765875.1). Taxonomy (GTDB): domain Bacteria; phylum Bacteroidota; class Bacteroidia; order Sphingobacteriales; family Sphingobacteriaceae; genus Pedobacter. Next base: position 486,751 of record NZ_LMUP01000014.1, on the reverse strand, counting down.
GTATTCTTTCCATAAAAACACGGTTGGTAGTTTCAAATACTGCTTCCAGGCGGTTAGAATTTGTTTCATCCGGGCAGAACAGCCTGAAATTCTTCGTTTCTTCATTCAACTTAAAAATATCACGAAGAAAGCCTCCCAGATTACGGGTACTCTCTGCCTCGGCAACACCTGGCGATTTAACTTCCAGTGCATATTGTTTAAAATCCGGCATTACCAGGTCTTTTAACAAGAGGCCACCATTGGCATAAGGTTAAGCACTCATTCGTTTATCACCCTGTGGTGCCAAAGCGGCAAGTTCTGGTATCAATTTACCTTTTTCATCAAATAATAACTCCGGATGATAACTGCGCATCCAGTCTTCCACTACCTTTAGCTTTGCAGGATCTTCCTTTGCGCCCATCAGAGGAACCTGGTGGGCACGGAAAGTACCTTCGATAGGTACGCCATCCCATTCTTTAGGGCCAGTCCATCCCTTAGGGGTCCTTAGAATGATCATCGGCCAGAAAATGCCGTGGATCACACCAGACTCCCGTGCATCCTGTTGTATTTTTTTTATTTTGCTGTATACCAGATCGAGCTTCTCTGCCATTAGCTGGTGCACATCCATCGGCACATCACCTTCTACAAAAAACACTTCATAACCATGGCCGGTAAAGAGTTGTGTTAACGATTCATCGGTCATCCTGGCCAATACAGTAGGCCCTGAGATTTTATATCCGTTTAAGTGAAGGATAGGCAGCACAGCACCATCTCTTATCGGGTTAAGAAAAGCTACTGAAGTCCAGCTACCTGCAAGCGGGCCTGTCTCGGCTTCTCCGTCGCCAATTACACAGGCAGCGATCAGATCAGGGTTATCGAATACGGCACCAAAGGCATGCGACATAGAATAACCCAGTTCACCACCTTCATGAATAGACCCGGGAGTGTTAGCACTAACATGACTTGGAATACCTCTGGGCGTCGAAAACTGGCGGAACAGGGTTTTCATTCCTGCTTCAGACTCATCAACTGCGGGATAGATCTCAGAATAAGTTCCTTCGAGGTAAGTATGTGCAAGAATTGCCGGGGCACCATGTCCGGGACCGCAGATATACAGAATATCTGCTCCTGTATCTTTAATCAGCCGGTTCAGGTGCAGGTAGATTAAGTTTAATCCGGGAGAAGTTCCCCAATGACCTAATAATCTGGGCTTAATATGCTCCGGTTTCAATGGTTCCTTTAACAGAGGGTTGTCCTGAAGATAGATCTGTCCTGCGGCAAGATAATTGGCAGCCTGCCAGTAGGCATGCATGTTTTTAATGGTTTTTTCTGAAAGTAAATTCATAAGTATCGGTCTTAATTATTTCTTATTCATGAGTTGGAGCGTATGTTTAGCAATCATCCATTCTTCATTGGTCTGCTGCACATTAATGATCACCCTGCTTTTTTTATGGGAAATTTCGTCCCTTGACTCTTCTTTCTTTTTTTCGTGGAGGTCCATACCCAGGAAACCCAAATCTTTACAGATCCGCTGACGGATGACAGCAGAATTTTCACCGATACCGCCAGTAAATACCAGCCGGTCTACCCCGCCCATAGCTGCAGCCATGGCAGCGATAAACTTCCTTGCAGAATAACAAAATACAGTAATCGCTTCTTTCGCCTGTGCATTGTTCTTTTCGGCCTTCAATAGCTCCTGTATATCGCTGATTCCCGCGATAGCCTTTAAACCGGACTGCTTACTCAGTATATCGTCCAGTTCTTCAACGCTTAACGTGCCTTGTTTCATCAAAAACAACACTACCTCCGGGTCCAGGTCGCCACTGCGGGTGCCCATCACCAAACCACCCGTAGGGCTTACTCCCATAGTGGTATCCACACAAGTACCATTCTTAACGGCAGCCATACTGGCACCATTGCCAAGGTGGGCGATAATGATCTTTTCGCGGGCAATCCTTGGGATTCTTTCTCCAAGTGCATGCATGATGTATTCATAAGACAGGCCGTGGAATCCATAACGGATTAAACCTTTAGCTTTATACTGTGGAGGAAGTGGATAATCCTTGCTGTGAGAAGGCATATCCTTGTGAAAGGAAGTATCAAAACAGGCTACTTGCGGGATGTTTGTAAAAGCCTGCTGAAAGATTTCTATTGTCCTGATTTCATCAGGCAAGTGATTTGGTGCCAGGTAAATAAATCCATTTAGTTCAGCTAACAATTGAGCTGTGATCAGCTCTGGCTGCCGATGTTCAGGACCTCCCTGTACTAAACGGTGGCCAATACCTTTCAACAGGTAATCTCCTGCCTTTAGCCATTCGGCTACTTCTGTTGCTGCCGTTTCCATCGACGGATATTCCTTGTCCCTTTTTTCCAGGACATGCCCATCCCTGTCTTTAATTTCGAGTTCCCCTTGTTTACCACCTATGCGGCTTACGGTTCCTGATAACTTTAATTTAAAGGGATCAGTGCGGTATAAGGTAAACTTTAAGCTGGAAGAACCGCCATTCAAACTGAGGATATAGGTATTTTGTTCCTTCTTCATTATATAAATTTTTAAAATTGATCATAGATTGAGAGAAACAGCTGATGGCTAAGCTATACGTTAAGGGAGCATAAAAAAATGACCACAATCATTAAAAAACAGTGGGTAAAACATCTGGAATCTCAAGTCGCGCCACACCAATACGGTTATCTGCCATTCCATAATACACATCAAAAACACCCGGTTTGCCCAGGTCATGCCGGCAATCTATTCCTGTTGGAAATACTACATCAGCAATCACGCCTACTCTTTCTTCGGGAAGATCTGGCGACAAAATAGGTTCTGGCGAACGGTACAAAATTTTATGGGGATCATCCTTATCCAAAACCATTACTCCTGCCGAATAACTCAGCTGACGTTTGTCCATCCCCGGCGATGTCGTTTCGCTGACCCCGTGATACAAAAAAAGCCATCCATGTTTGGTCAATATGGGTGGCGTGCCTGCGCCTATCTTCAATTTTTCCCAGGGCTGTTTGGGTATTGCCAGTGGATGGTTGGAAACAAATTTGGGTAGGTGACAATCGATAGGTTGCTCTGCTTTGTAATGGCTGTAGGAAATCCAGATACATTCATGATGCTCCCTGATTTCCCTGTCAATGGGATACCGCACGGTTTCCTCCGGCCTGGTACCAGGAAACAAAGGCCGGTGCAGCATCGCTATTGAAGGGTGTCCGCTTGGGCTCATGATCTCAAATGGAAACAAACAGGCATCCTTATTATCAATATGATTAAACTGAATATCTTCATAATTGGAATATTCGGCCAGGCCCAAACGCTCCCAGTGGATCAAATCTTTTGATTGCGCCAGGGCAATACGTGGCCCCTCTGGGGAAAACGCAGTATAGGTCATCATATACTGCTTTAACGGTTCCGAATACGTAACCCGGGGGTCTTCGCATCCGCCACCGCCATCCAGACGTTTTTCGTAATCGGCTTCGGGTTCCAGTGCAATACCCAGACGGTCTACCCCAATGGGGTCGCCATTTTCATTAAAACGTACTTTGGCAATGCCGATACGGGAATAATTGCCTTTGGCCACCAAACGCGGAAAAAGATAAAGCCCTCCGTCGGGCCCTCTTACCGCTGCCGGATTTAAAACCCCTTCAGTTTCGTTGGCATTACCAGGTTCAGGTTCCATAACGATTCCCAGGCGGTGTAATTTAAATTCGTTCATATATTTTGGTCTACGTTTTAGTTAGGCAGGCAATGATCCCTTCCACTACCCTTTTGGTTTCTTCTGGATCACGGACCTGGATACAAACTACGCCGGTTGTTCTTGCAGGGTGATCATTTCCACCTTCAAACAAGGCATCGCCGATAAAGATCATTTCAGCGATAGCGATATCCAGCGTTTGCTGAAGCTTATGGATGCCATAGGCCTTATCAATCCCTGTTTTAGTAATATCAATGGAAGTGGCGCCGCCAATGTTCACAGAAAAACCCTTTAAGGGTTCTGCGAGCAGCTCCTGTATCTTTTTACGTTTGGTGAAATCGGGGTCCCAGTCCTTCTTAGCGCTAAGTGGCGCTTCTTGTCCTAGTCCTGAAAAAGTGATCTGGCTGCCGCGGTCGTCGATCTGCTTTCCCCAGGTTTTCTCTGGTTTAAAGCCCGATGTCTCAATGGCGCTATTTAGATTTTTGATGATCTTATCCCTTTCATCGGCCGTAAAATTCTCGGCATAGAGTTGTTTCCATCCCTGGTGATATTGGTAATACTTGGTGCCGCAGGTGGGGAGGATAGACAAATTGTCGAGTACCTGGTTTTGAGGCAGGTGTGCTAATACCTGTTTTTCGAATTGCGGCCAGTCGCCCCCTGATATAATAGCCACTTTAGCTACTTCAAGCAGGCGGCTTAAAATGCCGGCCATTTCGTCATCCAGACTTGCCTTGCTCTCGGCCAGCGTACCGTCAAGGTCAAAAATTATTAATTTTTTCATGGTCGTCGGTCAAATTGAACAGCCATTATTTGCGGCTGTTGTTCAATCATTAAAACGACTGGTAGCGGGATTAGTTTTGCTTTATTCAATAATAAACTGAATAAGACAATCAGATGTAGATCAGGAAGATTTTAACTGTTTTTTACAGCGGCTAAAGCATTGGCATTAACCCGGAACAATAAAAAAGCACCAATTACCAGCGTAATGATCCCCTCTGTTAAAACCGTATCTGGCGTTCCAACCCAGGTGGCAACAAAACCTACCAATAGACTTCCGATAGGGATCATCCCAAAAATCGCCATCGCATAAAAACTGATCACTCTGCCGCGCATTGCGGGATCTACTGTAGTCTGGATCAGTGTACTGCTGGCGGTAACCTGCTCCATCATTCCAAAACCGGATAGGGTAGCAAATACCAATGCCAGGGGATAATAAAGTGGTATGGGAAAACAGTACAATTTTTGCCCGGCAGGACAGTTAAGATAACGGCCTGTGCCATGGAAGCAAACTGGGTTAACAGCAGTACCATAAACTTATTTTAACGGTCGGAAACTACCCCACCCAGAAACGAAAAAATAAAGGAGGGGAACAAACTTGCAAAAACCGTGAGGCCAAGCATAAATTTAGAATGTGTTTCTGAATACACTACCTAGCTTACGGCAGTTTTCTGCATCCAGGTACCGATCAGTGAAACTGCCTGGCCGCCAAAGTAAAGCCTGTAATCACGACTTTTAAAGGCGTTAAAGGTATTGATATTCATTTAACGCTTTATTCAAGATCAACAATTTTGGTAAGCGGGCCAATCGCTTCCATCAGGATGAGCTGTTCTTTTTTTGTACAAACTTTGGAAATGGCTGCACTTAACCATTCATCACGTTCATTTCTCACTACCTGTATTCCTGCTTTGCCTTTTTCAGAAAGGGAAATAAGAACTTTTCTTTTATCACTTACCGAATCCGTTTTGGTAATCAGCCCCAATGCAGACAGGCGGTTAAGCAACTGCCCCATAGATTGCGGGGTTATCTTTTCCATAACGGCCAGCTCGGCGGACAAAAGTTGTTCATGCTGATCCAGCAATACCATGACGGAGCGCTCATTTTGTGAAAGCTGAGAATCAGCGGGGCTCAATTTACGTAGCTTTCTTAGCATCCTGGTAAGTAAAGGCCTAAGCTGAGCGGCGAGTATATCGTGAATTTCGGTAGACATATGATCTGACAATATAATAAGTTTAGCTTCCAAATATAAATGAATAATATTAGATTAAGCCTTCCCTGAAAGCAGAAAAGAGGATGTCTCCTATAAAGGTTACATCCTCTTTTTAACAACAACCTGATCGCTCAGGATCGAAATTATTATGGGTTAACTTTGAACTCTACCCTACGGTTTTGCTCTCTGCCTTCTTCAGTATCATTGGAAGCAATCGGTACTGTTGCACCAAATCCTTTAACCGATAAATTGGCTGCATTGATACCGGCATTAACCAGGTAAGACTTTACTGCATTTGCCCTGTCAACGGATAGTGACATATTATGTTCTACTGTTCCTTCCGCAGAAGAGTTACCATTCAGCGTAAATTTAACCGAAGGATCTTTCTTCATCTCTGCTGCTACCTGGTCTAAAACTGCAAAAGAAGCAGTTTTTAAAACGCCTGAATTAAATTCAAACAATACAGGATTAAAGTTGAAGTTTGGTTTTTCAGGTGCAGGCGCTGCTTGTGCTACAGGTGCTTCCTGCGGTTTTTCAACTGGCGCGGCTTTTGGGGTTTCTACCTGTGGATTAGTCTTAGGCTTAACCACCATCTTTTTTGCCTTACATGCCTGCAGTGAAAAGACAGATAGTGCGATAAGAACAAGTAATAAATTAGATTTTAAAATTCTCATTATGGGTTTTTTTTGTAAACATAAAAAATATCTCTCATTTCTCTCACAGATCAAAGCCTGTTTTTAACGATCAGAGCAGATATATATTAAAAACGGATTAAATTAAAAAATAGTGCGCCACATATAGAAATCAGCTCTGGCGGCAATACTGAATTGGTGTTTGTTTTTATCGGGCAAACCCTACAATGGCATGAAAAACCTAGGGGATAACTTAAAATGAGCTGCTAATAGAGCGATATGCTTCAGGTTGTATTTAGCTGCATTGTTGCCATTCTCAACGTTACCAATAAAAGAGGCTGAAACATGCAAAATTATACCAAGTTCTTTTTGACTCAGCTGTTTTTCCCTTCTAAATTTAGAAATTGCATTAATGACGAATAATTCAATATCCTCCATAAATATATTTTAAAAATACAATCCGCATGCTTTAATTACGATCCATTTACCTGTAATAGAGATAAATTAAATTAAAATTCATTCGCAGTTATATTTTAACCAAAAGCATGCCAAAATTACCCTAATTGATAGTCTTATATAGTTCATCAGCAATCTTTAATATATTTCGTAAAGAAGGGTTCTTATCGTCTGTCCGCCAGTGGATATACAGGTCAGTATTAAAAGGGATTTCGATAACACGGACACCTGGCGTGCAATGGTGCAAAAAATCGAGCGGCAAAATCGCTATGCCTAAACCCTTGGATACCAGCCCCAGTATACTTGAACCAAAGTCTGACTGATAGTGTGCCTGGGGAACAACACCATAGGATTTAAAAATTTCCTGTACGATAAAGTGATAACTGCTCTTCCGTTCGGCAACAGGAAGAATAAATCGTTGAGCAGCTAAACTCTCTGCAGTTATATCATCGCAACCCCTGAAAGGATGATTATCAGGAACAAAAAAAGCTACCGGCTCAGTTTTTATCTTTCGTGAACTTATACCAGGCAAGATATTGACCTGCCGGGTAAAGGCCATATCAATTTTATAATCCCGCAGTGACTCCTGAACATTCTCATAAAGTAATTGTATAAGTTCTATGGTTAATTCAGCATGTTGGTTCGCTATTGCGAAAACCAGATCGGGCAAGAGCGAATAGGAAATAGAATCGGGATGGGCTATCGTAATACTGCCGGTTTCCCCCTCATTTATTTTCCTGGCAAAAAGATGAACATAATTTAAATCATCCAGCAGTACAGCCCATTTATCCCTTAAAAAAGCACCGGAAGCAGTAAGTCTTACATTTCGCTTATTCCGCTCAAAAAGTTGTAGCCCCAGTTCTTCTTCCAGTGCCTGTATCTGGCGGCTCAAAGCCGACTGAGTAATATTCATTATGCTGGCGGTATTCCAGAAATGCAGTTCATCTGCTAATTTAAGAAAATTCGTGATTTGCTGAATATCCATGTTTGATGCTAAAAAATCATTAATCAACACAAAAATAGCATTTTTTCGGATTTATTGACTCCATACCTTTGACTCAGACAATGTCATTATGAACACATTCAGCAGACGCGATTTAATTAAAAAAAGCAGCGTGGCTTTAGCCGCACTTTACTTACCTTTCCAGTTAAAAGCCTTCAGTTCATTTCTACCAGCAAAACCAGATTCCTCAACCACACTTATGATAAAGCCCTTTTCAGCAAACATACCGCAACCTGTTCTTGATGATTTAAAATTAAGGTTAGCGCAGACACGCTGGCCAGATGAGCTCAATGGCTCTGAGTGGAATTATGGTACAGATCTGGGTTATATGAAAGAACTGACCAAATACTGGCTGCACAAGTTTGACTGGCGAAAAACTGAAAATCAGATCAACTCTTATCCAAATTTCATAGCAGATATCAATGGACATCAGATACATTTTCTCCATATCAGGGGAAAAGGAAAACGATCAATTCCGCTGATCATCACCCACGGATGGCCGGGTTCCTTTCTTGAAATGATGAAAATAATCCCCCTGCTCACCGAAGATCCTGAGCTTTCTTTTGACCTGGTAATCCCTTCCATCCCAGGATTTGGATTTTCAGGTAAAGTACATCACCCGGGTTGTAACAGTTCATTTGTTGCAGAGATCTGGCATCAGCTGATGTTGGAATTGGGCTACAACCGTTATGGAACACAGGGAGGCGATATTGGTTCGGGAATCAGCTCATGGCTGTCTTTAAAATACCCTGCTAATATCATCGGTCTGCACCTGAATTATATTTCCGGTTCTTACCAACCTTATTTGGCAGAAAACGAAAAACTTACTGATGAAGTTCTGGCGTTTCAGCAAACAGGCGCCGCCTGGTCGGCCAAAGAAGGGGCCTATGCTTACCTTCATGCCACAAAGCCACTCACCGCAGCTTATGGGTTAAACGATTCACCGGCAGGACTATGTGCCTGGATCATAGAAAAATTCAAAGGCTGGAGCGATAACAGCGGATATATTGAAAATACCTTTACCAAAGATGAGTTACTGGCCAATGTCACGTTATACTGGGTAACGCAAAGCATCCATTCATCTATGCGGATGTATAACGAAAACAGTAAAAAGCCTCTGGTTTTTGGAAAAAATGACTTTGTAAAAGTACCGGTGGGCTTTGCTAAATTCCCGAAGGAGCTGCCTACCCCGCCACGCTCATATATTGAAAAAGGTTTTAATATCCGGCACTGGACGGTAATGCCTGCAGGTGGACACTTTGCAGCTGCCGAACAACCTCATTTGCTGGCTAAAGACATCCGGGATTTCTTCTCCAGGCTTGAATAGTTTGGTATTCATCATATGGAGAATTTAGTTACATATCGTATTTTTGTCTATGCAGCAGTCAAAGATTCCACGTTTGGAAATAGAAACATTTGAGCAAAATAACTTTCAGGTTCCTTTGCTGAAAGTAGAACCTTATCTTCCAGATGCCACCTATTTTAGTATAAAAAACCGGGAAACTTATCCCGCAAATGATTATATCTCACCCAACCGGAGAAAGTTTTATAAGATCATGCATGTAACCAAAGGTACAGGAACCTTAACCATTGGATTACATCAGTACCTATTGGAACCGGGTATGATAGCTTTTATTCATCCCGATGAAATCATCTCCTGGCAATCCACAGAAACGCAAGGCCAGGGAGGGCATTTTTGCCTGATGCATCCCAACTACTTTGAGGATACAGCCCATATCCTGAACCTGTTTAGAAATTACCCATATTTTCAACCTTCAAAGGCAGTTATTCAGCTCGATCCGGATCAGTCATCAAGAATAGATCATCATTTCCGGTTGATCCTGGAAGAAGATCAAAGCCTGCATAAAGATAAAAAAGACGCGATCTTTTTACAGCTGCAACTGGTATTGCTGGAAGCACAGCGGGCCGGAAAAAACCTGACTGATATAGCCGTTCCGGAAAGCTACCGCTATATTCACGGTTTTTTAGCTTTGCTGGAATCTGCCTTTCAGATACAGAGCCCTTCAGAAATTGTAAAGATAAAAACAGCTGCAGAATTTGCCGGACAGTTAAACGTACATCCAAACTATCTGAATGCTCTTGTCAAAAATCATACAGGCAAAACATTAAGGGAGCATATTCAGGAAAGGCTGATGTATGAAGCCAAGGTATTGCTAAAACATACAGACTGGGATATACAAGCCATCAGTTCTTCATTAGGATTCTCTGAGCAGGCAAATTTCGCTGCTTTCTTTCATAGGAATGAAAAATCATCTCCCTCCCTGTTTAGAAATTCTTCTGTTTCAATGGTACATCTTTGAAAATCACAACTATCGCTATGATCTGAATAAACCCTTTGCGGGCGTTTATCTTTTCCTTTGTACCATAAATTTTAATTATGGAAACTCAAAGAAAAACATGGTTTATCACCGGTACTTCACAGGGAATTGGCCTGGTGCTGGTACAAAAACTTTTGTCGCAAGGTTATAATGTGGTAGCAACTGCCCGTAACCTGGAAGTACTAAAAACTGCCGTTAATGTAAATTCCGATAGTTTCTTACCGCTTCAATTAGACTTGACAGATGAAGAAAACATTGCAGGTGCTGTAAAAGCAGCGGTTGAAAAGTTCGGAACGATAGATGTGCTGGTAAATAATGCAGGTTATGGTTTGATGGGCGGTATCGAAGAATCTTCAGACCAAGAGGTAAAGGCTAATTTTGATGTCAATGTATTTGGCTTATTAAATGTAACCAGGAAAATATTGCCGGTTATGCGCAAACATAAATCAGGACATATCTTTAACCTGTCGTCGGTATTTGGTTTAATTGCCGGTGCCGGCTGGGGAATTTACTGTGCTACCAAATTTGCCGTAGAAGGTTTATCTGAGGCCCTGGCACAGGAAATTAAACCATTTGGCATTAATTTAACGATCATTGAACCGGGATATTTCCGCACTAATTTTTTAAGCGGAAGCTCAATTGTTGTGCCTGAACATCCCATACTTGAATACACGGCAATCGAAGAAAACAAGCGTAAACATTCGGAAGACATTCCAGGTAACCAACCCGGTGATCCGGAAAAAGCTGCCGATGTGATGATCAGCATTGCTCAATTAGCAGAAGCACCGTTGCGTTTATTATTGGGATCAGATGCGTACCAGTTTGCAAATTATAAAATTCAAATGCTTCAGGAAGGTATGGAATCTAATAAGGCGATTACACTTTCTACTGATTTTGCAGATTAAAAAAAAGTATTCTCCTGAATTAGCGTTCAGGAGAATACTATCAGATTAGATTAAACAATTTCAACTGTAACTATCGGCATGGTTAAGCGTCTTAATGAAAACCGATAAAGATGACGAAAAAAGGCAATCTCCCTGTATTCTTTTCCTTACTACTAATTATTTGTACTTCTGGAAGCAGTTGGTGCCAGGAAAACAAACCCCTTTTAACCGATAACCCTCTAAAAAACCATCTGGATTCTGCAGTTCAGAAAGCTTCGGCGGAATACATGAGCAATCCGAAAACCATTGGCCTCTCCATCGCAATTTATAAAGACGGTCATAATTATTTATACAATTATGGAGAATCAAAAAAGGGAACCGGCCAGCTCATTAAGGCAGACCAGCTCTTTAACCTGGGATCTATAGCCAAAACATTTATAGGAATAATGCTGGCAGAAGCAGTAATTGAAAAAAAGGCAAATTTAAATGATGACATTCGGAAATATCTTCCCGGCAAATACCCCAATTTAGCCTACCAGGGCCATCCTGTAAGGTTGATTGATATTGCCAGCCATACCTCTGCCCTTCCTAAATCGTCAAGGAATTTCCCGTCAAAAGTAATGGATAGTATAAAGACCCTCCCTCTTCCAGGACAGCTACATTTCTTTGCACTGTACAATCAGGATACCTTAATGAAGGATATGCACCATTTCCAACTAGATACCATTCCAGGCACCAGGTATGATTATAACGGCAATGCGATGACTATCCTAATTCTGTTACTGGAACGTATCTATCATCAGCCTTACGAACAACTGGTTACCAGTTACCTTAAAACCCATCTCGGTCTCTATGACACCCGTACAAAAATACCTGTGAACCAGCTGAGCCGTTTTATGCAGGGTTACAAGGACGCATCACGTCCGGTACAGTGGTATGATCTTAGCAATAATACAGCTACTGAAATTAATACCAACTTGTTTTATCCGGGAGGGCCAAGCATGAATTCAACGATGTCTGATATGCAAAAATACATGGTAGCCAATGTCATGGGAAAAGATCCTGCTATCAAATTAGCCCATCAGCAGACTTATCTTCATCCTAATGGGACAGGTATAGCCCTGAGCTGGATGTGCGGCGAAAGCAATGGGAAACGTTTTTATTACCATAGCGGGCAAACAGGCCTTGGATTTACCACTTTATGTGCCGTTTATCCATCAGAGAATCTGGGTTTCATGATACTTGTCAATGAAAAGATGAGTGAGGATAATGTTTCTGATTTGAGGGATACCATTAAAGAAGCAATTAAATAGACGTTGATAACAAATCTTTTGAAGCCAAAAAACATAGGTTAGTAATCTTCCCATTGGTTCTCAGTGTATTTATGATTTTGAATGTTACAGTGGCTCCTGATTTAATCAGATGCTGATTAAATCAGTAAAAACAATTGTTACCGAATCTTAATTATCAATTTCCAGAACATTCTTAAGCCGGTTCAGAAATCGGCGCAAAGATGTTCTGGAATTACTCATCCCGCAATAAAATATCGGCTTGTAGCTGGCCGATATCAGGGTTTTTCTTTGGCGTTCTGAAATTCAATATGTTTGTAGCCCCACTTTCTCATTTCCCTTACTATAGGATAAAGACTTTCTCCATAAGCCGTTAAAAAATACTCAACCCGTGGCGGTACTTCAGCAAAGACTTTACGGCTGATCAAACCATCTTTTTCGAGTTCATCCAACTGCCGGGCAATCATCCTTTCGCTAATGGTAGGAAGCGTTTTTTTCATCTCACTGAAGCGGTTCCTTTCTTTTTTAATTAGTACAATCAAAGTTGTTTTACACTTTCCTTTAATTACTTTCAAAAAAGCATCAGAAGGACAAGTCAATTCAATTTTTTCTATAGCTACCATATTTGTTTCTCATTGATAATCAACAAAACTGTACTTTATTTCAGCAAGTGAATGGAATGTAAGTTATTGTTTCTTAAAATTTTATTCTTCAAATTTATCAAAAAAACAAAGATGGAAACACTTTTCAAAGCGCTTATAGTAAGAGAAAATGACGGAAAATTTGATCTGGCAGTAGAAACAATATCAACTCCCGAATTGCCAAAAAACGAAGTATTAATTAAGGTAAGTTATTCATCTGTAAACTATAAAGATGCATTATCAGCTTCAGGCAATAAGGGTGTTACGCGAAAGTTCCCGCATATCCCGGGAATTGATGCTGTGGGCACGGTTGTTTCTTCTATGGTAGTCCAATTCCAACCAGGCGACGACGTATTGGTAACTGGCTACGATTTAGGTATGAATACCTGGGGTGGCTTTGGTGGATACATCAGTGTACCTGCTTCCTGGATAGCAAAACTTCCTGAAAACCTTTCTCCACTTGAGGCCATGAGTTTTGGTACAGCAGGTCTAACAGCTGGATTGTCGGTATATCATCTTATCAATTCAAATGTGAAGCCTGATAGTGGTAAAATAGCTGTAAGCGGGGCCACAGGTGGTGTAGGAAGTATATCAGTTGCTGTTTTATCCAAATTAGGTTATGAAGTTGTAGCTATATCCGGCAAAGATGAACCAATTTTTCTTACGCGCACATTGGGCGCGTCATCATCCATATCGAGGCAGGAATTTGTAGAAAAATATAATACAAAACCTTTGTCAGCCACAGAGTTTGCAGGGGGAATAGATACCGTAGGCGGGAATATATTATCGGCTATACTAAAATCTTCCAAATATAATGGTGTGGTCACCTGTTGCGGCCTTGTCGCCTCAACAGAACTTTCCACCAGCATATTCCCATTTATTCTCAGGGGTGTAAAGTTAATCGGAATTGATTCTGTAGAACAGCCTGTAAACATTAAACAGCAAATTTGGAACCTGCTAAGTGAAGAATGGAAACCTGCAAATTTAAGTGAGCTGATTGAGGAAATTTCTTTAGAGCAGCTTCCTGAAACACTAAAAAACATTATCAATGGAAAAGCTAAAGGCAGGTATGTTGTAAGACATAATCACTAAAATGTTTGTCACCCTTGCAGCGTATCAGATCGAAAGATTCACAATAATTAAATTAAACAATCAGATAACAATATATAGCGGGTACACTAAATTAGATATCACCTAAGTTTAGAGCCCGCTTATCTGCATATTATCTATAGTAGCTAAAGCCTTGTATGCACGCAAGCCAATGCTACCTGTCTTGTATTCATCATCAGTAGCACTAATGGCGGGTTTATCACTCCCATTTATAAACACTTCGAACTTGCTGCCTACAGCTTTCACCTTTAGCGTGTATGTTTGTGCTAATTTAAGGGGATAGTTAGCCCTGGCTATAGGCACCCATTTATTATTGCTCGCCTTGCCCAGTTCTATAAATCCGGAAGTAGCATTTAAACCCACATAATAACCTTTATACGCATCGGCACCAATGGCGGGATCAGATACCCTGAATACCAGGCCAGCATCGCCGGCCGTGCTGATCATAACATCGGCACTATAAAGCAGGTCTGCAAAATGAGTTCCGGTAGCAATTACTTTGGTACCGTTACCGCCAGAACCACCATCTTCATTAACCCCGGCATGGATGGCGTTATCTTTGCAAAACCAAATGCCACCGTAATTAATCAGCCCATCGGCTGTATTGTGATCAAAAGTTTGTGTGTAAGTTTTTGTCTTATAATCTGGTGTGCCGATGACGGGAAGAATACTCAGGCGTAAACTTTCTGATCCGTAAGGCACCAGGGTCACTTCCTCGGTTTTCTCATTGGACGATACCGGACCAAACGGAACGTCAAAAGCTGCCGTACCGCGGTAATCCATAGTCCATGATGGAATTTGTTTTGCTTTAACTTTTAGCTGCACGGGAGTTTCAGCCTGCATAAAAGGATTGGCTGATATCGGGTTTTTAACTACAGTAATATTTTGATCCAGTGTGCCGCTGCCTAGCAACAAGCCATAATTCCATGGCGATGCCGGGGTTATTTCAGTTTCAAAGAAACCTTTAACCGGGTATTCCTTAACGTTCTTCTGGTTAGGCGTTATCTTTAAAGCATAAACCAGTGGACCGCGTTCAATACTTACAGCATTGCTGAGTTGCGGTTGGATAGTAATATGCATCGGGAAACTTAACGTTACGCGATCACCATTCTTCCAGGCACGGTTAAGGGCAAATATTTCGCCGGCTTTTACACCTTCTATTGATTTGCCGTTCACTTTTATCACAGGCTTTAGACACCAGGCAGGGATACGTAACCGCAAAACAAATACCGCTGTTCTTTGCAGGGATATACTCAGATTGATCTGTTCATCAAAAGGGTAATTGGTATCCTCGGTGATCTTCACAGGGATGTTTTGTGCTACCCTGGCGGATACTTCCATTGGAGCATAAGCGTTAACGGCCAGGCCGCCATCCGGCGTAGCCATCCAGCTGTTCTTTACAAAATAAGGCCAGCCCATGTGCATATTGTAACGACAGCATGGGAAACCTGAATATGGGCTTGGCACAATACCATTACTATAATCCTGATTAAAACCATGTGGCCCGTATACGCTTTGCACCTGGTTAGGATAGGTATAATAAGTATGATTTTTAAGGTCTCGGCTAAATTGGGCGGGCAGCGCATTAAAGGCTAGTTTCTCCAATTGATCGCCCAGGGTTGACTGATGTATAATACGCGCACCAGTCTCCAAACTTTGCATCCATTCTACCACTGCACAGGTTTCCACCCCTTCAACAGAACTACGGCCTGACATAAACTCAGTTCCTGCACCAATGCCCTCCGGCTGACCGGCATATTCCATGATATGATCTATACCATTCTCCATCGCATCCATATACTTTGGTGACGGATCTACTTGTGCATACACCGCTGGAAATTTCAGTGCCTGGGCCACATTTACCATATGTTTTGGATGAAAATCAGCACCGTAATAAGCGAACTGGCCATTATTGAAAATATCTGCCCAGGGATAAGCCTGTTCTTTTAATTTGTTGACCAGCTCCAGCAGGTATTTATCACCGGTCTTGTTATACACCCATAGGGCTATCTCCATATTATCGCCAGCACGGGCCTTGCTCCACTCTTTTAGTGGGTCTTCATCTAAATTATCCAGCTCGTATTTTAAATATTTGGTCAGAAAGGGTATCACACGCTTATCGTTAGTAGCCTCATAATAACTTTGCGCAGCATACATAAAAGGCATGCGCGGCCACCAATCTTTCATATTAGCAGGCCCGAACAAACCGTTCGCCTGTTGGTGATCCAATGTATAATCTATCCATTTTTCTGCTTTTGCTTTCAGGTCAGCATCATCCATCGTGTAAGCCAGTGCCACCAGGCCTTTTACGTAATAGGGCAATTTTTCCCAGCTGTTGCCTTTACCACCTATCCAGTCTGAATTTTTCCCCAGCTCATTATCTCCGGGATAAAGTTCCTCAGCGTGGCCAGTAAAACCATCTTTTTGCAATTCCAGTTGCTTTAGAAGCCATCCCTTCGCTTTAATACTGCCTAAAGGCAGCTGAACATACACATCCTGTTTCAGCGGGGCACGGTCAAAAGTGTAGTTAGCCGTACTGATCTTTTGAGCAATGGCAACATTCACAAATAAAATGGCTGGCAGCACTAAAAGGTGGTATGATCTCATAAGTTTTTTATAAAAAAATAATATTTCAAAGCATACATGAAGTATGGGAATGAAAACTAAATATACTCTATTTCTTAATCCAAGTTTCTAATGATTTGGAAAGATCTGGAATATAAGGTTGCTCCAGCTTTAAAACTTCTCTATATTTAGGGTCTTGCTCCCCATCAGACCACGATATTGAATGTGTAGGTGTAAGATCCCTTACCCGATCGGTATTAACTATAGCTACAACTATTATTTCCGGCATCTTACCAATTTAACTCAAATATTGAACAACCCCAGTCGTGGTTTAAAAAAAAGAATAGCTATCTAACATATGTTTGAAGATATTTTTTTTCAAGCTTTAGCTATTAAAAAAAACAAAACCCGGACCAATTTCAGTAGTCCGGGCATAAAGGCAACAAATAATTGAAAACCCTTTATTGAATAGTTTTTAACATTTCTATTAATTCCAGAAATTGTTTAGGTGTTCCCACATTTGCATCAGCGGGAAAAGGATGCTTTTCACCAGACTTCACAAATCCCCTGCGTTCATACCAGTTCACCAACTCGATTCTTGCACTGAGTACTGTGATCATAATTACCGAACACTGGTGTTGTTTCGCATACTTTTCAGCTTCCTCCAATATTGCTCTTCCGGTTCTGTTATTTTGTAGCTCTGGCGATACGCACAACATGCCTAAATACAATTTTGAACCTTTAATTTCAAGATAAACGGTACCAACTATTTTACCTGTATCATCTAGTTGTTTAAGAATTGTAACCTCTTCATTATCAAAAAAGGATTTAATCGTTTGTTCATCAATCCTTGGACCATCGAGGAGTTCATCCTCAGAAGTCCAACCCAGCCTCGAAGTTTCTCCCCTATAGGCACTGTTAACCAAATTCGTAATTTCCGTTACATCTGATGGTATTGCTTTTATAATCGTCATTATTAAAGGTGGTGTTATAATTTAAAGCGCAAACCTACAAAGGATACAACAAATATTCAACTATAAATAAATAGAATTTATTTATAGATTACAGCCCATACTTATCGATCAGATAAACCAGGGTTACCATACTCGCCCCGCCAAGCTCCAGCTCTCTTCTGCTGATCTTATCAAATGTGTCGGCTGCACTATGGTGGATATCAAAAAAACGCTGATCTTCGCATTCTACACTAATCAATGCTTTTGCGATGTTTTTCATAGGCACTATATCTATTCCTCTTTGCTTAAAGGCTAAAATATGCAGCTGATAAGGTTGAAGCAGCCGTTGCCATAACTGCATATGTGCAACCACCTGCGGGCTTGCCTCTATACGAAATCCTTTGGGCATAAAACCACCAGCATCCTGTTCAATAACAGCAAGATGATTTTCGCCGGCAAGTTTTGCAGTTTCTGCATACTTTAAACCACCTCTGTTGCCATTTTCTTCATTAATGTATAATATCGCCCGAATAGTCCGTTCAGGATGTATACCCATTGCTTTGATGATACGCATCACTTCAATGGTTTGTACAAAGCCGGATCCATCATCACTGGCGGCTTCTGCAAGGTCCCATGAATCAATGTGAGCGCCTACGGTAATGATTTCTTCGGGATATTTCGAACCTCTGATTTCACCAATGACGTTATAAGATTTCACATCGGGTAACTGCTCACAGCCCATTTCGAGTTCAACCGTCAGGTTTGGGCTTAACTTTAATTCACTGCTTAATTTATCCGCACTATTGGTACTAATTGCAGCAGATGGTATTTTAGCGATCTTATCATCGTAACTCATCGCACCGGTGTGAGGCAGATTATCTTTTGACAAGGTCAATGACCTGACCAATGTTCCAATGGCACCTCGTTTAGCTGCTTCCACTGCGCCTGTAGAACGTTGATCATTTGCATCAAGATAGGCCTTAAAAGTTTCCAGTTCTTCGGGGTTCATCGCGCGGTTAAAGAATACAATCTTGCCCTTAACATCCTTTTCATCAAGTTCTTTCCATGATCTCACCTCAACCACTTGCGCACGCAATTTACCTGCGGTGGCAATTGAACCGCCTAATGCACATACATCCATACTGATTTTTGGTTCGCCAGTTATAACTATAGCAGCTTTTTCCTTTGCTCCTCTTATCCAATGCGGCACCATCACCTCTTGCAGGTAAACATGGTCGAGCCCAAGTGCATCCATTTTCAGTTTAGCCCACAGTACCGCCTTTTCCGCCTGGGGCGAACCACTTAAACGGGCACCAATATGACTGGTTAGGTAGCGCAGGTTTTCGTAGCTCTGCCCGTGATCAAGAGCTTCGTTATAAAGATGCCGTATCTGTGCAGAATCATCTGGAAATACCACCTGTGCCGAAACAGTGACCACTGTAATTAACAATGTCAGTACAGTTAACATCAACTTCTTGTTTACTGTAAGGGTCAACAGGAATTGATGCACAATGTTGTAATTGCTATCTTTCATAGGATAGAATAAAAAAATTCAGATACTACTGACCCAATGAATAAGTACTGTAATTTATAGGAACCCATCTATAGCCATTCCCATCTTTTTCTGTACGGACATGTCCAATTCCCGGAAAGGAAAGGTGATCTCCTGCAACCCAGTATCCTTCTTTTGCTGCTTCTGCAAATGCTTTTTTACGGGAAGCGGCAGCAGCCTTCGGATCTATATCATAAACGATTGTTACAGCCGGGTCTGGAAACTGAACAGCTGAGGAGTGTATAATATCGCCCCAGAAAACTATTTTCTGACCTTTACTTTCTACCGCATAAAAGCTGTGTCCGGGTGTGTGGCCAGGACTTGCAATCGGCGTTATTCCCGGAAAAAGCTCGTGGCCATAGGTATAGGTTTTTACTTTACCTGCGTTCATATAAGGGCCTACCTTGGTAGTTGCTTCAACAAAGTACTTTTTCATTCCTTCTGCTGCCTTTTTATAATTTTCAGGGCTTAGCCAGAAATCAGCTTCTACCTTACTGATGTATACCGTTGCATTTGGAAAAACCAGCCTGTTTCCATCCATCAGCCCACCGGTATGATCGGTATGTATATGGGTAATTAGAACCACATCTACCTGCTCCGGCGAATAACCAGCCCTTTTTATGCTTTCGCTTAAATGTCCAAGTGTCGGACCGTATAATTCAGCGGTTCCGGCATCGACTAAAATTAACCTATCCTTCGTTTTGATCAGATAAGCATTGACAGAAACTTCAACAGTACTTTGCTGGTAATTATTTGCAACTAACTTATTAATTTCCTGCGGTGTAGTATTCGTTAAAAGTTTGTCCAGCTCCTGTGGTATGGTTCCATCCGAGAGTGCAATGATTTCAAAATCACCCAGGCCCATATGATAGTATCCTGACTGAGCAAGTGGATTAGAAACTGACTGCTGTGCGTTGGCTGTTGTTGCCATCCCCGCAATAACTGCAACCGTAAAAAGGGGTTTTAAAATCTTTGTAAAATATATTGAATTGTTCATATTGTTAAGCGATCTGCTATCTCCATTGCTAACAGGTCGTATGCAAAGGTGTGATGATAGGTACGCTGTATCAAGTACGTACTTCATTATCATATAGGGCGAAAATTATCCCTATACCTTCTATAAAAACTAATAATTACTTTTACATCTTCAACAGCAGCATATGTACGAAAGGAAAATCCCTAAAGACCTGGATTGCGGAATGGCAATGATCATGGAAGTAATTGGCGGTAAATGGAAACCATGCCTGATACATAACATCAGCCGTGGTTTTAGAAGACCCAGTGAAATACAAAGGCTCAATAAAAAAGCCAGCCGAAGAGTGCTCAACCAACAACTTAAAGAATTGGAAGAACACGGGGTGATTACGCGGACGGTCTATGCGGAGCTTCCGCCAAAGGTTGAATATTTTCTAACAGACCTGGGAAATTCATTGTTACCTGTAATCCGTACCATGGACGACTGGGGTTCACAATATCTTGATCAGCCACAAAACATGCCCAAGGTTACTGCATTAAAGAATGTTTCGTAGTGACCTGCTAAAGGTCATGTAGTGGATTTCTCATTTTGCCTACAAAAATCCTCAATTAGCTTACAAGTGCAAGGCAGCCTTTGTTGACATTTGGTTACAATCAAATTAAAAATAATCTTATGGCACATCAGAATAAAACTAACCTTGACAAACGAATTGCCTTAGTAACCGGAGCCAATCAGGGTGTTGGTTTGCAGGTAGCAAAGGAACTGATGGCGAATGGCCACACAGTATTGGTTGGATCACGCGATTTCGGGAAAGGCGAAGCCGCAGCTAAGGAAATCGGCCCAGGCGCCATCGCGTTACAACTTGACGTAACGGATCGGGTTTCAATTGCCGCTGCAGCAGCATACATTGGCAAAAAGTTTGGCCGTCTCGACCTGCTCGTTAATAATGCCGCCATTTCGAATACTCAAAAGGGTAATTTATCTATGGAGGAATATTTTAAGATCTCCCGTGCGAGCAATGCTTCACTAGATGAGGTACGCGCGGTTTGGGAAACCAACGTATTTGGCGTTCTGGCTGTTTATCAGGCCATGCTGCCATTGCTGCGTGGGTCTTCAGACGCCCGTATCGTCAACGTGTCGAGTGGCGTTGGCTCGCTGACCACAAATGCCGACCCTGCTTACCCCTACCACGCAATATACGGCCCCATTTATCCTGCGTCAAAAGCTGCACTCAATGCGATGACGCTTGCCATGATGGTAGAGCTGGAATCTACCTCTATCAAGATCAATTTAGTCTCCCCTGCCTTTACGAGTACTAACCTTAATGGATTTGCAGGTATAGAATCTGTAGAAGACGGTTCACGTGAAGTGGTACGCGTAGCGTTGCTTGGTCCAGATGGTCCAACCGGTACATTCACGCGCTGGGAAAATACACATATCCCTTGGTAATACCACCGCCAGGCTATATCTTGTAAGAGGAAACCATCATCATAGATAATTCCGCCAAAGACAGCTGGAAGAAAATAAAAAAAGAATACTACTTCTAACACAATCGCCTGCGCATGAAAAAAGAAGCAGAAGTTCCGCATAAATTTGAATCGTTATCCGACTTTCATCGGGTGCTGGGCTTACCAAAGCCTTTGCACCCCTTGATTAGTTTAATCCGCAATACGGATGGCAAACTTAGGCCTGGTAATACATTCCCCGACCAATTCATTTTGTCTTTTTATAAGATCTCGTATAAACCCAATCTTCAGGGGAAATTTAAATATGGTCAGCATTTCTATGATTTTGATGAAGGAGGATTATTTTTTGTTTCGCCAAATCAATTAACAGGAACCCAGGAAAAAAACTTAGACTACAGCGGTTTTACTTTGTTTATCCATCCCGATTTCTTCCTGACTTATCCATTAGCAAAGAAAATCAAAGAATATACCTTCTTTACTTATGCTGCGCATGAGGTATTGCATCTTTCCGATAAAGAAAAGACAACTATCCTTTCTATTTCTACCATAATCGAAGAAGAGCTGGACAGCAGAATAGACGATTTTAGCCAGGACGTAATTATTTCCCAGATCGAATTATTATTAAATTATGCAAACCGTTTTTATAAACGTCAGTTCATCACCCGCAAAGCTGTAAGCAATGATCTGTTACAAAAACTGGAAGAAATTTTAGATGAGTACTTTGCAGGTGAAAAGTCGTTAAAACACGGCGTACCAACCGTTCAATACATTTCTGAAAAAATGAATATATCACCAGGTTACTTAAGTGATATGCTCCGTTCCATGACTGGACAAAATGCACAACAACATATACATTATAAACTAATAGAAAAGGCAAAAGAGAAATTATCAACCACTAATTTGTCTGTAAGTGAAGTTGCCTACGAGTTGGGTTTTGAACACCCGCAGTCGTTCAGCACACTGTTCAAGACAAAAACAAAACTTTCACCACTGGCATTCAGACGGTCTTTTAATTCTTAAATATTTACCTATTATGCCTTGATAGGCATTGTATCAATAGAATGCCCAGGTTAAACTGCTTTCACGAATATCTCCTTTTGATTTCTTACCTATCAAGTAGAAAAACTAAAAGGAAGAGGCCAATAAATTCGTTAATTAGCCTCCTGCTTTTAGTTTTACACCAGATTATTTTTGAATGAAAACATCAAGGTTAATGTCCATTGGCAGCTCAGCCGTATCTGCTGCATCTGCTAAAGTCATTTCTGTGATGAAACTTTCTGTAGGCATGCGCACTTTTTTCATATTTAATAACCAGTCGTTATCCTCTTCCCTATAACCCAATGGCAAAATTACGGTGCTCTTGTAACCGGTACCTTTTAATTTTAGAAGTTCATCTAACTTTTCAGGAAGAAATCCTTCTATCGGTGTAGCATCTACCTTTTGTTCTGCTGCTGCGGCAATCGCCATCGCAAAAGAAATGTAACTTTGTTTCGCTGCGTGGTGTGCCTGCCACTCCTTACCTTTCGTTGCGTACAGATCTAATATCGTATTTTTATACCCGTCCATTGTGCTGTGAGGCAAGTTACGCTCATCCATGATATAGTTGAATACATTTGAAATTCTTTCCTCTGTATATTCATCCCAGGCAGCAAAAACCAGGAGATGCGAACAATCTGCAATCTGGCTTTGGTTATAAGCAACGTCTTTAATTTTTTCTAACAGGGCCTGATCAGAGATCACAATAACTTTATATTGCTGTAAGCCGGAGGAAGATGGTGCCATACGGGCAGCTTCCAAAATATAGTCTAATTTTTCTTTAGGCACCGCTGTACCATTCATTTTTTTGGTAGCATAACGCCAGTGTAAATTTTCGAGTAAGCTCATATATTATTTTTTTTCAAAGTTAGGATCATCACATTAAAAAAGTAACTTTGTGACAAAAAGTAACTGTGACATTTGAATAACCTAAGTGACATTAAAGTAACCAGATTGTATATGGAAAACGTGAATCCTGAATATCCATCATTAGAAGATTGTTCAAAAAGAATCAGGGCCATTGATGACACAATGGACATCCTGAACGGTAAATGGAAAATCTCCATCTTGTCCCGCCTGTTGTATAAACCTATGCGGTATTCAGAGTTATTAAAAGATATCAATGGAATATCCGGAAAAATGCTCAGCCGGGAATTGCAGGATTTAGAAACAAATGGACTCATTAGCAGAACCGTTGCCTCAACCAAACCTTTAGCTGTAAGTTACGATGTAACAGCACACGGCCTGTCTTTAAAAATCCTAACCGATAACATTGCAGATTGGGGATTAGAACATAGAGAGCGGATTATTAATTCCAATAGAATTTCCCAGGTGAATAAGTAAGCCGCTGTATCATTTCATAAAAAACCGCAATGCAGGAAACAAGAGGAATACTGGACAAAATAAAACATCACGATAAACTGGCGATCACAGTAAACGACGATTGTAAGATCGCCTTACCAAACGAGGTATTGCAGATATTCCTAAATCCATATAAACTGTCTTTCTACTGTTTTGTATTTGTGTATCAAGGCACAAGCACTTACAGGGTAGACTTACAAGACAGTATCGTTGCCGATGGACAAATGCTTTTTGCTTTGCCGAACCAGATTTTCAGTAATTATCCTAAAAATGAGGATGAAAAGTCTTTTAAAGTTGTATTTGATGAGAATACTTTAGCACTTCTGCCAAACACCTATCATTTTTTAGTTAATCCATATAACATAAACACGATAGCCTTTGATCCGGTATCTAAAGAGCGGGTTAAAACAGTTTTTTCTATCCTGTTTGATCTGTTGCATTCTTCATCAAAACAGCAGCACAGTGAAATTATCCTTGCGCATTTGAATACCTTATTGACGGAGATTAACAGCGCTTACTTTCAGCAGCAAGGGATCGATGACACATTTTCCAATAATAAAATATCGAAATATATTGCGTTTAAACTCGCTGTTGAAACACATCTGACTGATCAGCATGATGTACAGTCTATTGCAGAAAAATTGGCAATGACCACTACAAGCCTTTATAGTGTGGTAAAAGAATTTTCTGGTGTATCGCCAAAAGAATGGATGACAAACCGCCTGATGCTGGAGGCCCAGCGAAAACTGCAGTACTCCAAACTTTCGGTAAAGGAACTCGCTTATGAACTGGGTTTTAATGATCCCGGCTATTTTTCACGTGCCTTTAAAAAAAGCACCGGTAAAAGTGTGAGCAGTTACCTTTCATCGCTCAATGATTTGTCCCATAATTAATAAGATTAGTCCCTTTCCGCTATTTTTCCACCGCCTACTTTTACTTTCATTAATTTAACAAATGTGGTTAAATGAAACCTTCAATTTCATGACCGCTAAAAACAAATCAAATGAAAACAGCATTAATAACAGGTGCCAACAAAGGTATTGGCTTAGAAGTAGCAAAAATACTTGCTCAAAAAGGATTTTTAGTTTATATAGGTTGCCGTAACCTCGAAAGCGGTTTAGCGGCAGTGGAAAAACTCAGGACTAAGGGAATTGAAAATATTGAAGCCATACAGCTTGATGTGACCGATCAGGGATCGATCAATAGTGCCCGTAAAACAATTGGTAAAAAATCTGATGTCCTGGATGTCCTGGTCAATAATGCAGGTATCTCGGGAGGCTTTCCGCAATCAGCACTCAATGGAACGGTCGATCAGTTTAAAACAGTATTTGCTACCAATGTATTCGGCGTAATTGGTGTAACACAGGCTTTTATTGACCTATTGAAAAAGTCAGACGAGCCTCGAATTGTAAACGTGAGCACCGCTATGGCGTCACTTACCCTCGCAGCAGATCCTTCTGTTTCAGGTTATGATAATAAAATGGCTGTATACCAATCGAGTAAAGCGGCATTGAATATGTACACGGTCAATCTTGCTTACGATCTTCGTGATACCTCCTTCAAAGTGAATGCAGTTTGTCCTGGTTATACTAAAACCGATTTCACCAACCAACAAGGTACAAGTACTGTGGAAGAGGCAGGACAACGTATTGCAAAGTATGCGTTAATTGATCAGGATGGACCAACCGGAAAATTTTTCAGTGAGGAATATTTCCCTGAATCAAACTGTCCCTGGTAAACAACAACCGCGCGAACAATACCGCAAATAGTCCTATCATTCCGCCGATACCGCCATTTTATAGGCGTTGAAAAGCACGTTTCTTTGCTGTATTCAAATATACATTATGACACCATCAGATAAAATACAAAAACCACAATCAATCTGTATGAATGCTATTGTCTGTGCCATAAGAGATACAGCAACCCATTTAAGAAGAATTAGCGTTAAACATGAGCTGCTCAAAGAAATTGGACCTATAGCTCCTGGCACTCATTTTAAAGTTTTTATTCCATTAAATAAAAATTCGCGAGCTGTTCTGCCAGATGTATCATCAGGAAGAGCCATCTGGGCGGATGAAGAAGATAAGCCTTATATCCGTACGTATACGGTGCGAAATATAGACCGAGTAAACGGAATTTTAGATGTCGAATTTGTACTTCACGGTGATACCGGTCCTGCATCCGCATGGGCAGGAAATGCTTCTGTTGGCGATTATTTGGGGATTGGATTAAAAAAATCGGGGAAAACACAGGAGAAATCAGATTGTTATTTATTTGCAGGAGACGAGACAGCGATACCCGCTATTTCGGCAATGCTGGAAGTTCTGCCTGCTGAAACAATCGGTTTCGCCTTTTTAGAAGTGGAAACTGAGGCAGATAAATTTCACATTAGAACTGACAGCGCTATTGAAATACGCTGGTTGATCCGCAATGGCATACCACCAGAACAATCACAACTGATATTAAATGCGGTCAAAAAAATTGTACTGCCAAACCCCATGCTAAGATCAAGATATATCTGGATTGCCGGTGAAGATCAAATGGTAAAAGTGATGCGTAGATATGCGGCGGAGGAGCTTGAGTTAAACCGCGAAGAATTACACGCTACTGTTTACTGGAAAGCAGGGCTAAGCGAAGACAACTATTCCAAAATCAGGCTTGCTCAATAATTTATGGTTTAAATATGAGCAAAGGAACTTGTTGCAAAAGGTTTTATAGCAAATGCAGCGGCGTCGGGCTAGTTTATTAAAAATTCAGGTATACAAATCCTCATAGAAGATTAAAGAGGTTTTGTATACCTGATTTTCATCGCTGGGCTGCTTAGCGAACATTAAACAATCGGGAAATTTCCTCCATCAATAACATAATTTGCTCCGGTTATAAAAGAAGCCTTTGGAGAAACCAGGAAATAAACTAATTCTGCCGTCTCTTCAGGTTCTGCCATTCTTCCCATCGGTACTCCGCCAAGTCTTGCCATTAGGTTTTGGGTCATCTCCTCAACGGTAATGCCCGCATTTTTAGCTAAATCTTCCAGGAAGATAGCCATTGCCTGGGTTTTGTTTAATCCCGGGGAAACCGTTACTACCCTTACGCCCTGTGGAGCAACTTCGGTAGACAATGCTTTACTATAGGCATTCAGCGCAGCCTTAGCCGAGCTATAGGCCATGGTAGATTCCCATATTGGCAGCATTCCGCTGGTTGAGGAGATATGAATAATCACACCGCTTTTTTGTTGCAGCATCTTAGGCAATAAAGCCCTGTCCATACGTACTGAAGACAACAGGTTTACCTGCAGTGCCTGGTCCCAATGTTCATCTGTGAGCGTACTAAATCCTCCACCGGGAAAGGTATTTGCACCCATGTTATTGACCAGTATATCTACCCCTCCAAATTGTTCATTGATCTCTTTTACTACCCCGGCAACACTTTTAGCATCTGATGTGTCTGCCGCAATAAAATGATGTTGCATTTCTATTTCTCCGGGATGGTTTCTAGCCGTTACAATAACCCTGGCTCCGGCCAGCGCTAATCTATCTGCAATAGCTTTCCCAATACCTTTAGTTCCACCTGTTACAAGTGCAATTTTGCCTGCGAGATCTCTATTTAATTCTTGTTGATTTTCCATTTTAATATATTGTTTTAGAATTGATATTTATCGGTTATAAAGCAAGTTGTCATCAGCCTATTTTCATCGGTTTTATCATATTCAAGAGTTCCTAAAACCGGTTTATGATGACTTATCGATATTACGTTTGACAGTTTATTTATCATTTTAATTCATCCTGGTAAATTGGATCCGTATATCCATATTTATTTAATTTACTTTTGTTTCACAAAGGAACTAAAAGAAATAAACCCTCACTGGTAAGTTTAGTGAATTAGTGGTTTCAATAAGGTAACTAAAGGCGATTAGTGGTATCATAAATGTAACTAATGAGAAAAGAGAGAAATAACCCCCACAACTGCGCGGTAGTCCGTACTGTGGGATATATAGGTGGAAAATGGAAACCTATCATTTTAATCAGGTTAATTGGTGGCAGCGTCCGTTTTGGTAAATTAACGGTGCAGATGCCTGATATATCCAGAAAAATTTTGACCATGCAATTAAGAGAACTGGAAGAGGATGGGTTGATCATCCGCCACAGCTATAGCGAAAAGCCCCCACGGGTTGAGTATGAATTGAGCACCTTAGGAAAAACCCTTATACCAGTTTTAAAAGCAATGTTTGACTGGGGAGTTCAAATGGAAGATCCTTTGAAACGCTCGTCGTGGAATCCTGTTTTAACGGAAGACAAATAAATAAACGAACTTGTTACTGGAATAGTTTTGCAATAACTATCCAAATGGATAGGTTAAAAAATTGCAGGATGAAAACGGAATGTATTGGCGATTATGTAAAACTGAAAGGGGAAACTTATCCTTGTACGGTGAGCATGACTATGGATTTGGTGGGCGGAAAATGGAAAGCAGTCATTCTTTACCATCTAAAGGACGAGGCAAAAAGATATAACGAACTCCGCAAAGAAATGCCTTCTGTTACCGAAATGACGTTGAGTTTACTGTAACAGTTCCCCCTGTATTGGCAAAAATTAGTTTTAGAGGCCTTACTTCAACGTTTCAACCTGCGGCTAGCTAATTTACCGGAAATGGATCACTTTTGGGAAATGGGTTAGAGAAAACAATGTTTTTCACCATATTTGCATTTACAGCAACTAAATTATCAAGAAGTTCAATGAAAAGCTCTGCTATTATAGTACATAAGGACGAACTGAAATCCAGGGGCGTAGAAATCAAATCTTTCAGCGAGTTAAAACAAATACCGCAAACTCCTCACCGGGATGACCACTACATGTTCATTATCCAGCAAAAAGGCTTTTTTTTATGGGAATTGGATTTTAAAACAGTAAGCTTATCTGGTCCTTCTTTATGTTTTTTAGCACCTGGCCAGGTGCATCATTATCTAAATTACGACCAATGCGAGGGCTGGCTGGTGTTTGTTGATAACGAAGTGATATCCGGCCAATACCGTGATATATTTGATACTTATTTGAATACGCAACAATCGGTAAGCGTTCAAAATGATCATGCCTCTTTTAGCATGCTACCTATATTGGAAAATCTGCTTAAAAAGTCCTCCATCCCGTTGCAAAAAACAATCATCAATTCCCTGATAGAAAGTTTAACAGGACTGATTGCTTTACAAATTGTCCAGTCGAAACAATCCTTAAATCTAATAGGCGGACAAAAATACAATACTGTTATCCGCTTTAAGCGAACGGTAAGTGCAAAACGCAAACAAATAAAGCAGGTTAAAGCTTACGCATCATTGCTACACATCACTCCCCTTTATCTTAATCAGATCGTGAAAGAGATTACCGGATTTTCTGCCAGTTATTGGATCACCCAGGAGATTTTACTGGAAGCTAAGCGAATTTTGTATTATAGTACTCTTGACGTTAAGCAGGTCGCTTATGAGTTGGGTTATGACGACCATGCTTACTTTTCACGCTTTTTCAAAAAGAATACAGGGATGACAGCCCTGGACTTTCGAAACTCAAAACCATTGTTTGTCCAATCATAACCATTGAACAGCCATCTTTTCAGATTTCCTTCCTTCTAATTTTGTATTCGTAAAATAGTTAATCATACGAAACAAAATGACACAAAAAAACAAAATAGCCCTGGTTACTGGTGGGAGCCGTGGCTTAGGTAAAAACATCGCACTAAAGTTAGCTGACAAAGGTTTTGATGTAATCATCACCTACCACACTAAAAAACAGGAGGCTCTGCAAGTTGCTGAAGACGTAATAAAAGCGGGCGTCATGGCAGTAGTAATTCAGTTAAGTGCAGATAAAGTTGCAACATTCCCTGATTTTTTCGAAAGTCTCAAAGAAACTTTGAAAGAAAATTTTAATTCAAGCCATTTCGATTATCTGGTCAATAACGCAGGGTTTGGTTTCAATGCCCCCTTCGCGATCACTACTGAAGATCAGTTTGACCAGTTGATGAACATTCAATTCAAAGGTGTTTATTCTTTCACTCAATACGCCTTACCATACCTCAATGATCATGGTGGCATCGTCAACCTATCCAGCCGCTTATCGCAGGCTTATATGCCGGGATATTCAGCTTACGCAGCCGTGAAGGGCGCTGTTGAAACGCTGACGCGTTACGAGGCAAAAGAACTGGCAGTAAGAGGCATCAGGGTAAATGCGATTGCACCGGGTCCCATTGCAACCGACTTTGCAGGAGGTGTTATCAGGGATAATCCACAGTATAACGCTAATGTAACTGCTATGACTTCATTAGGACGTGTAGGCGTTCCCGAAGATATAGGTGGTGTGGTTGCATTTTTATGTTCTGACGATGCCCGCTGGATCACAGCACAGCGCATTGAGGTTTCAGGCGGCATGAATTTATAATTATCAAACAAGAAAAATTAAATGAATACGATCAATATTAACAGCCCTACCAATAGTTTTGCCAAAATCATAACGCCAATTATCATCTCAGTTTTCGGCGTTTACCTGACGATTGGGATGACATTGGGTGTACTACCGGGCTTTGTGAAAAACGATTTAAAATTTGGCACCCTTACCGTCGGGATCATTATCGGTTTGCAATCCATAGCCACTTTATTTACAAGAGCTTATTCCGGCAAGTTGACCGACACAAAAGGTGCAAAAAAAAGTAACCATAGCGGAATCTTGCTTATCATATTATCTGGTATTATATATATCGCAGCTGCATTTTCCAGCCACAGTGTTTTGCTGGCCCTGGGACTGACCATACTGGCGAGGATGATTCACGGTATATCAGAAAGCTTGTCCATTACCGGGGCATTAACTTGGGGTATAGGCTTGGTTGGGGCGCAAAAATCGGGCAAAGTAATGACCTGGAATGGCATTGCCATGTATGCAGGGATTGCTGTAGGTGCACCTTTAGCCATATGGATGGAAAGCATGTTTGGAATAACCTATGTATTTGCCTTGATTATCCTGCTGTCCGTCATCAGCTGGATTTCAACAGCTAAATTACCTGCCCTGCCAGTTGATACCTCACACGTCCTGACTCCATTTTACAAGGTGATACGTATGATTGCCGGGCAAGGTTTAGGATTGGCATTTTCTTCTATCGGATTTGCCTGCATATCTTCCTTTATCTCGTTGTTTTTTGCCGGAAGAAACTGGGGCAATCCCTCTATGGCCTTTATGGCTTTCGGAGGATTTTATATACTCACAAGGGTATTTTTCTCCTCATTTACGGATCGATTTGGCGGATATAAGATTGCACTGGTGTCACTGGTTATTGAGGTTGCCGGTCAATTGTTAATCGGCTTTTCTACAACAGCAACAATGGCGATTGTTGGGTGTGCGCTCACAGGAGTGGGATTTTCATTGATATTTCCTGCTTTGGGCGTATTGGCGATAAAAAAAGTACAGCCACAAATGCGTGGAACAGCATTAGGTGCCTTTGCAGCTTTTTTCGATCTTTCATTAGGACTTGCAGGACCAGCGGCAGGACTAATAGCAGGCTGGTATAGTTATCAAGCGGTTTATATATTTGGTGCCATCAGTTGTTCGCTGGCTGCTTTTATATTATTATATAATAAAAACCGATGATTTTGGAATGAAATAACTAATTCCAAGTTAAGAAAGTGACCACAAAACAGTGGTCATTTTTTTTAAATTTAGATGTATCAGATATGTTTGAGTATTCAGTCTTTTCCTACGTAGAAGAGATATTTAAATAAGACCAGTTTTACAGGCATATCTAACAAGGGCGAATCCATTTGGACAACCTGTTTTATCTTGCATATTACTCTTATGCGCTTTTACCGTTTTTTCCGAAATATAAAGTTTTTCACCAATTTGTTTATTGCTGAGCCCTGCACTGGTTAATAATAAGATTTCAATCTCCCTTTTTGAAAGCAGCTTATCTTCTTTATTCAAATAAAAAACCTTCCTTTCGAAATACTGATTTGCTGGTTGGTCTAATCGTTGTACAGTTTGGATGATCCGGTTGTCAAAGTGATGATCAGTAATATCTATTAGCATTCCCATACTATACAGTGGATTGCCAAAATCATCTGATATGAAGCAATTTCTTTGTAAGAATTTACTAAAACCTCCCTCACTGTTTTTTACTTGTAAAGTATATGAAAATACGTAATTGTTATGCTGATCAGGAGCCATACCCTTTAAAATAGTTAACCGCTCAGGGAAAATTTCTTTGTTGAATAGATTTAGATGCTGAGGATGAATGATTTCAAGCGTATGGTCCAAGCCAAGCTTTAGAAAACATTCAGATTTATATCCGGCAAAGTTCTCGGCCATCGTGATATATCTACTTTGAGTGTAATCTAAAATATATGTATAGGGCATATGGCTGCGAAAAAAAGGATTCATCATTACATCAGAACCAAAAAAACCATCGAAGCCCAACATTTTGCGTTTTTCAAGCTGAGTCGATTCAACATTTAAGTTGTTCAAATAGTTTAACCAGGTTCTGTTTTTATCGTCCCGCATTTTTTATTGGGGTGGTTTATTGATGTATAATATTTTGCAATAATAGGGCTAAAGTCCTATTGTAAGAAATAATCGGCTGAAATATTTTTGAAAGCATAAAACACTATCAATTAAACATTTAACACGCTCATACATATCTATAAACACAAGAATTAACAATGCAAAAAACATATAGCGATTAAGGTTTTTTTTAACGTTTTAGCACTACTTCAGGTATATCTCTTCTTTCAGCCAATCAATAGCATTCGAAAAAAAAATTAATAAATAAACAATCTCAATTCACAAAATCAATTAAACATGCACTCAAAAATTACCACTAAAAAATTTTATTCATTAACCTGCGTTATTCTGTTTACCGTCTTTCTATTTGACAATATGCAACTCCAGGCACAGGAAAGATCTGCTTACCGGGCTGGTTATATCCGGCTGGGATTCACTAGTCTGGGTAATTCCCTCGATAATAATTTATCACCCCTGCAAAACATTTTAAAAGGAAATTATGGTGCAAGCTCCGGCTTTGTTTTTGAAACTGGAAGAGTGTTTTATTTTATGAAAAAAGATAAAAGAAGATTGGTCAATTTGGGACTCGATTGGACGTATTCCTCCTTAAATTATAATAAAATGGACAAATGGGATGCCTATGGAAAGGCTTCAGGGTCTCCGGAGTACGCTGTAGAGGACACTAAAATAGCAGCCGCCATATCCTCTAAACTCGGTCCAGTAGTGTCCTTTAATCCAATTGAAAATCTGGTGATCGATATACGGGCACAGATTGCACCTACTATCAGGTATTTTGATTTGAACTATACTGAAGATAACGGCAATACAATCACCAGGTATTTTTCATTTGTGGATGATCAGGCTCAAAACGAGGATGAAGGTTTTAATGCTGAATCCATAAAAAACCGGATCGCATTTGGCTTCCAAAAGTCATTCGGCCTAACTATACGCAGAAAAGCGATCGGACTAGCTTTAGATTATATCTCAGGGAATGTCAAAAGCACTTATCAGTCTGAAGACATTTCTGGTTCGAGCCACGGAAAAGCAAATATTCCCGTAAGTAATCTACAAATAAAAGTAAGTCTCACGCTCTAAGTCTACTTCCAACAAATTAAAAAAGGCCTGAATTGGCCTTTTTTAATTTTAACCTGTAGTCATTTACATCACTTTAAATGTGATCTTAGCATCCAGGCCATTTTTTCGTGTGTTTCAAGCAATCCTGTGATAAAATCGCTGGTGCCATAATCCTTTAATCCATTTGCAAAATGATCAATGTTTTCTCTGAGGTGAATGATAAGACCCTCATGGTCTGATAAAAGTTCTTTTATAAAACCATCTGAATTGTTTAGTTCGTGCAAACGTTCTGAAAAATGAGTTAACTCCAGAAAGCTTTTAAGGGTGGCAGGCGCATAATGTCCTAAAGACCGGATACGTTCGGCTACGCTATCAACGATCTCATCCAGTTGTTTAAATTGTACTTCAAAAAACAAGTGTTTGCTATGAAAATCTATCCCTTCAACGTTCCAATGGGCGTTTTTGGTTTTAGTATACAATAAAAACTCATCTGCTAAAATAGCATTCAAAATGTGTGAAACTTCTAAACGATTTTCTGGTGTGATTCCAATGCCTGGTTCCATAATGTAATTGATTTAATTTTGTGTTGATTTTAAATTAGGTATCAGTTTTCTTATATTTTGAGTAAAGATAGAAATTATTATTTCTCAAAAATTAGATTTAATAACAATATCTATTATCTTGACGATAAGTACTATAAGCCAAACGATAGCATATTAATACCTTTTCATGTTAATTAGCAGAGGTTAATGATGCTTACGCAGCTTATGTGGGTTATGCTACCGGGCGGTTGAAAAGAGCCTTCGAATTATAATACAGTAGTATGTATACTTATCTATTAGCAGATATAAAAAAAAGCAGCGCTACTCATGATCAGCAGGTATTGCTTAATTTTGCCTGCTAAATTCTTTTCGTAATCTGCTGACAGTTTCCCTTGATACCCCTAGATAAGAGGCTACCATATGTAATGGCACCCTGTTAAAAACACCGGGATATGTTTTCTGAAATTCATTATATTTTTCTTCAGCGGATGAGCTGATGAGCGAATATATGCGGCGTTGGCTGGCTTCATAACTATTGGCCATCAGGGTTTCCTGGAACTCTTTTAAAGCCGGAATGGCCGTCATTAATTCCGTCCATTTCTGTTTCGTCCAAATGATCACAGTGCTTGCAGACAGTGCTTCGATAGTGAACATAGAAGGCTTCTCGTGATTATAACTTTCCACGTCAGTTACCCACCAATTATCTATACCAAACCTGAACGTATGTTCTTTACCGTCTTCCCCGATTGCGTAAATCCGTAAACATCCGCTGGCGATAAAACAATTGGTCAGCCAAATATCTCCGTCCTGCGCTAATGGCTGCCATTTACGCAAGTGCCTTTCAACACTACCCGCATGGATCAGCTCCAGATCTTCATCTGAAATTTCTATGTGGTTACGCAGGTATTTTGCAAAAACTTCAAACATCTAAGCAAATGTAATAAAAGCCATCGCATTTAATACAGGTGCCCCTATTCAATTTTGATGATCTCTTAAACATAGATACTCATTGCAATTTTTTTAACCTGACTATTCGTGTGCTATTATTGCGCTGTGATAGTAGTACCTGATCCGGATTTGCGTTACAGTTACTCCTGATAATTACCTGAACAGAATGATGATCCCCTTAACATTTACTATTGATAAAAGGAAGAATTACCTGTTAAGTAACTCTTCCGCATGATTGTTTTCAGGTGTTTATTACCAAGGTTCCCCGTTACCGAACGACCAATCCGAGCGGTCAACAAAAACCATGTTGATCATGACGTCATCAGGCCGTACAGATAGCTTACTCTTCAATTCATCAGCTATATAGCGGAAGAAGGCAAGCTTCGAATCTACATTATTTCCTACAGTACTGGTCACTTGGATCAGAATGAAATCAGGCGATCGATCCCAGCCAAGAAAGTTTTGGTCGTAGATTAAATTGTCGGGTGTATGCTCGTTAATGACTATGAAACGGTCGCCATCTGGCGCTTTCAGAACATCTACAATCCCTTTGTAAACGATGTCGGCTACAGTAGCGCGATATTCAGTGGTTTTTCCTTTAAGTAAATCGATACGTGCGAATGGCATAATGTTATCCTCCTAATTGTTTTTTAATACTATTATTTTTATTTTACTGCAATCGTATGACCGATTTGCTGAAACAAATTTGGGGATTTCATGGTTGCTGCAACGAAGGCATATGACACAATTTGAAATTGACATTTGTCACAGCTTTTATATTTTCAATTACCCGGACAGAGAAATTTCGACAGGTTGCTGGAAAATAAAAGCCAGAGATGATTAACCCCTGGCTTTTAGTAGTAGGATATACAGGTTTAACTTCCTGACTTAATTGCAGGCAGTTTGATTTGTATCGTTTGAGGATTATCTTTTGATCCAGCAATGATCTCGAAAGTTACTCCATTCAGGGTAATTGTCCCATCGTCGGTTAGTAAAGCAGTTTCACCGGCAAAAAGATCGGCTAAGCTTAGGTATTTCGCTTCATAATCCCTCAACCAGTTCAGGTTTAGTGTATTGCGGATACGTTGCAAATGAATGAAATTCTCGGCGATCCACACGTTATCAGATTTCTCATATAGATAGGCCTTGTAGTCTTCCAATTCCGGAATATCCCCGAAAACACCTTCCATAATATCCTGCATAGCAATAACACCCAAAAACTTCTTTCCTTCGTCAACAACCATCCCAAAATCAACCTTCTTTTCTTTGAAAATATTAAATACATCCCTTACCGCAGCGTTTTCAGGAACAGCGCAATTATAATTAATACTCTGATGCCATTCGGCAGTTTCATTTAGAAAAAATTCTTTGACATGAAGCACACCGATAATATGAGAAGGATCATCCTGATAAACGGGAAAATAAGAATAAGGGCGCTTCCTGATCGCTTCTATGACCTGTTCCCTTGTCCAGTCATTCGAAAGACAGATGACGATTCGTGCCGGTTTCATGATGTTTCTTGCTTTCAGGTCATCAAAAGCAAATAAATTCTCATGCATCCAGAGCTGTTGTTTACCCAGCAGACCTTGCTTGTAGGCTGTACCCAACATACCTTTTAAATCTTTTTCAGATATTTTTTTATGCCCAGCTTTCTTTATGGATAAGGCAGAGAGAATAAAACGTGTGCTTGCCGTAAGCAATTTTATAAATGGATATAATACTTTGGAGAAGATCACCAAAGACGGTGCAATGGCCAATGACACCCTAAGCGGCATCTGAAGCGCGATAGATTGAGGCACAAGTTCACCGAATACAAGGCTGAGATAAGTAACGGCACCGATGCCAATCACAAGACCTGCAATATGCGCCACAAAGCTGCTCATGCCGAGTAACAGAAACCAGTGATCCAATTGTGCTGCGACCATGCCACCGCCAAAAATCCCCTCCAGTAAGCCCAGTAATGTGGCACCAACCTGTATAGCGCTTAGAAACTCTTCAGGAACTTTGATCAGCTGTAATACCTGGAATGCCTTAGGATTATTTTTACTTTGCTCATCGGCAAGCTCTGCGTTTTTAACAGAGATCAGTGACATTTCTGCTAATGAAAAATAACCATTTAGGATAATGAGTATGATAATAATCATAAAAGCCATAAAGTGTAGATCAATAAATAATAATTAAATATAACAATCTCATGAAGCGGTTTTTATTTTGATTTATCTAAAAATGGGAATAAATCATATTCAAAACATTATCAGATTATCTTTTCGACACAATTTGTTTAAGTGTTTAAAATTACTATATTTGTACCACTATACAATTACCCATGACTGAAAACACCGCCACCAAAGAAGATCTGATCCAGGAGCAAATTCTGCAAGCTGCTAAACAGCTGTTCCTGATGTACGGTCTGGCCAAAGTAACAATGGACGATGTGGCTAAAGCCATTGGTAAAGGAAGGAGCTCACTTTACTATTATTATAAAAGTAAAGATGAAATCCTTGATGCAGTAGTTAATCTTGAACTCAAAGCCATACGTGCAACAATGGCGAAAGCAGTAGATCAGGCAACAACCACCGAAGAAAAAATCAATATTTTCTTTGTCAGTAAACTTAAACTGGTGCGTGAAAAAGGCCCTTTTTTTGATGCCCTGGAATCGGGTATGGATGCTGACGCCATATCAAGTTTCAATGAGGCTAAACTTGTTATTCACCAGGGAACAATCAAATGGGAAGGTACATTGCTGAACAAAATTTTAACTGATGGTATAGCGAATGGTGAATTAAAGGCCATTGAAAAAAACGATCTGGATATCCGGATATTTGTTATGCTTAGTACTTTACACGGTTTAAAACGTGAAATGCGGATGGAGAAAAACGTTCGTGATATTGAACCTGTCATTGATCAATTAACCCAGATGGTCATGCACGGATTATATAAATAAAAAATTTGTTCTGTTTTCGACAAAATAACAAAAAACGTCAAATTGCTTACCCCCATTTAAAATGAAGTCAAACCAAACAGCTGGTACCTTTCGCGCTTTCAGAAATTATAATTACGCTTTGTTTTTTACCGGTCAATCCATATCACAGATCGGCACCTGGATGCA
The DNA here is from genome assembly GCF_009765875.1 of Pedobacter sp. L105. Classification (GTDB taxonomy): domain Bacteria; phylum Bacteroidota; class Bacteroidia; order Sphingobacteriales; family Sphingobacteriaceae; genus Pedobacter. The sequence goes on along the minus strand of NZ_LMUP01000014.1, from coordinate 448,626 downwards.
GCGAACGGCTGTAGTTTGGGTAATTTATTCACTTACCCACTCTGCCACAATGATTGGGGTGGCTGTTTTTGCCCAGCAGTTTCCCTCGTTTTTATTATCCCTGTTTGGCGGCGTGGTTGCCGACAGGCACAGCAGGTATAAGATATTGATCATTACCCAAACGGCATCGATGATACAGGCCATATTATTGGCGGCATTGATTTTAACCAATCACTATGTGATCTGGGAAATATTGGCGCTAGGCTCAGTATTGGGAATTATCAATGCCTTTGATATACCTGCAAGACAACCTATGGTGCATGATATGGTTGATGATAAAGCTGATCTGACAAATGCGATTTCATTAAATTCGGCTATGGTGAACATGGCCAGACTGGTAGGCCCGGCTTTATCAGGTATTGTTTTGCAGCAATTTGGTGCAGGCATTTGTTTTATCATTAATGCGGTGAGTTTCATAGCCGTAATTATTTCTCTATTGCTGATGAAGTTCCCGGCATTTCAACCGCCTCTGGTTAAGAAAAAGGTTTTGTCAGAACTAGCAGAAGGTTTTAATTACCTGAAACAAACCCCGGCCATCAGTATGCTCATCCTCCTGCTGACCTGTTTAAGCCTATTGATTTTACCCTATGATACAATGGAAGCAGTTTTTGCTAAAGTCGTTTTCAAAGGAAATGCAGCTACCTACGGCTACATTAGTGGTTGCATTGGTTTTGGCGCATTAATAGGCAGCTTCTTACTGGCTTCGGCAAAAAAGGACATCAATTTAAGAATGGTTCTCCTGCTGAGCATTGCGGTATTGGGCACAGGTTTGATCTTGTTCTCCCGCATGAGCCATTTTGCCATGGCCCTCCCCTTTGCAGTGATATTAGGATTGGGATCAATCACCCCTATGTCTACCAGTATTACCATCATACAGATAGAGGCCGCTCCACAAATGAGGGGCCGGGTAATGAGTTACATGGCCATGGCCTATTTTGGAATGCTGCCCCTGGGAAGTTTAGTAATCGGTACCATCTCTCAAAAAATAGGCGCCCCGCTAACCATGCTTTGCCAGGGAATTATGGCATTATGTATCGCCGCGCTATTCTATAAACTCATATCAAAAGTAAAACCTAACCCAAATCATTAATAATATAACTTTGTCATTTCTTCAGTAAAACAATAAAAAAATGGAACAAAACACTTCAAACACCGCACTTTTAGTAATGGACATGCAGGCCGGTATCGTAGCAATGTTACCTGCAGGCACAACAATTCTTGATAATGTAACTAAAGCGATAGCTACCGCACGCACCAATAATATCCCTGTTATTTATGTAGTAGTAGGCTTCCGTAATGGTGCCCCGGAAATAAGCGAAAAAAGCAGCAAAAACTTTGCCGCCGGCAAAGAGCGTTTTTCAAACGTCGATATGGATGAATTTATGAAAGTGCATCCTGATCTGACACCAGCAGATGGTGAAGTAACTGTAGTTAAACGTCGTGTGAGTGCTTTTACAGGTAGCGATTTAGAAGTAATATTGCGGGCTTTTGGTATCCAGCATCTGGTATTAACGGGCATTGCTACCAGTGGCGTAGTACTGTCTACTTTACGCGAAGCAGCCGATAAGGATTATCAGTTAAGCGTTTTAGCAGACTGTTGTGCAGACCGTGATGAGGAAGTTCACCGCGTGCTGACCACCAAAATTTTCGCTAATCAGGCAGAGGTAATCAACGTTGACGAGTGGCTTACAAAATAGCTATCCTAAAAAAGACGGCAATTCCCGAATTGAGAATTGCCGTCTTTTCAAAATTATTCTTAGAAAAGGTGAGCCTGGATTGAATAAAAACTATTTGACAGACCTTTATATTGATGCAGGCTTAAGAAATGATTGAAGTATCTGCAATAACATCAAAGGTTGTTCCTCAGGTATGAAATGCCCACAATTTACTACGTTTTTAAAACTCCAGTTTTCTGATAAGGCAACTGCAACGTCTTTCATCAGATCACCCACCGCAAATTCGCCACCAATAGCCAACACTGGAAGAGGCAATTTCCGTAACAAGTTTTTATTAATTTGCACACTTTCGTTATAATTCCGGTAATAGCCAAACCCGCTGGAAAGTTTGTCTTTATATAATTGTGCATAATAATCGATATCACTTTCTGTAATAGCCGTTTTGATATGACTTTTGTTGGTGAAAAACCACGAAAAGTATTCTTTTTCGCGTCCTCGAATTAAGAACTCCGGAAGGTCTGCTACGGCATGAAAATAAAAATGCCATGCTTTTTTGTGATTTTGGAAAGAGAAAAATGCATCTGGCAGAATCCCCGGAATACCTGCATCAATCAATACTAAAGACCTTAAATCTTCTGGATACTTTAAAGCATAGGAAGTTGATACCCAGCTTCCAATATCGTGCGAAACCAAATTGAAATGAGAGACGCCCAGGGCTAGGACTATTTTACGGATCCACGCTGCAACAGAGCCCGTGTCACATTGGTCTAAACCATCACTTTCTCCAAGGCCAGGCAAGTCAATAGCCAAAATATAATAATCTTCTACTAAGCCGGGGATGATCTTTTCCCATATTTTAGACGTTTCGGGCCATCCGTGCAAAAACAAAATCGCGGGTTTATCTTTTTGGCCTTCTTTATAATAAGCAAACTGTTTTCCTTCCAGCTCTATATGTTGCATTTTCATATCCTTAACTCTTTTGGTAATTTTGTAAAATTGGGACAACTATTCTATAAAAACAGTGTAGATTTACTTCTTTATGATGTAGATATATTTCTTTGCCTATTCCCTAACCTATGAAACTTGTCCAATTTTTACCGCTGGTGATTGAAGATTATGAAGATGGTGTGCAGCACTTTCCTAAACACAGCCACACTTATTATGAATTGATATATATCCATAGTGGCGCAGGTACACATATCCTTAATGAAAAGCCATTTCTTTATAGTGCAGGAGATGTTTACCTCATCTCGCCGGCAGACCATCACGTTTTTGAAGTAGAGACAGTAACCCATTTCACCATCATAAAATTTACGTTTAATTATATTACCATGCACCCCGCTTTTAATGCCGACCTAAAACTACCCGACCGGATAAAAGAGATGATGCATAACGTTTGGATAAAATATAATAAAATTCAACTAAAAGGTCCCTATAGCCAGATTATTAAACGCACAATCATGAATATGATAGATGCACAGCGCATGCAACTTTCTCTTAACGATGCCTGGATATATCATCAATTTCTATCCCTGATAGACATTGTGCGCAGCAATATTTATCAAACTTTAGGAAAACAGCCGCCCTCTGCTCATATGGATCATCTTATCGATTACATCCATGAGAATATCTATCAGCCTGAATTGTTACTGATTAAGAACATTGCAAATCGGTTTCATATTTCAGAAAGCTATTTTAGCAATTTTTTCAAGAAAACATATGGTCAGTCGTACCGCGACTATAGCCAGAATTATAAAATAAACCTGATTGAAAACCGCTTGATGAACTCCAATACCAACATAAAGAAAATAGCCAAAGAATTTGGCTTTCACGATAGCAGCCATTTTCACCAGTTCTATAAGTCTATGAGGGGTGATAGTCCAATTAATTTCAGGAAAAAAAATTGCGACTAACTTCCGTCAAAAAAAAGCCCTTACCAGTTAATTGATAAGGGCTCAGTCATTTCACAGATAGACTGGAAAATGTGATTGTTCAAATCATTAGTAGAACAGGTGAGGACAGGAATTGTTTCCAAAAAAATAAACGATAAATTTCTACAGAAAAAAACTATAAGAGACCAATCTTGTTAAGCAACTTATTTTACCGGAACAAAGCTTATGAATATCATAGAAACTCTTAAAGCAAAAATAGATTTGCTCATTGATGAAAATAAGGAGTTGAATGAAATTTGTAAAACAGCAACAATCAATGATGCAGCTTCAAAGGCTTATGAAGAAAGCCAGGTCCGTTTTCAAACAGTTTTTGAATGCTCGAGTCTTGGAAATAAAATCATCTCTTCAGACCTGAAGATTATGGAAGTTAATGCAGCAATGCTCAAAGTATTGGGCTACAAAACCAAAGATGAGATTATAGGAACCAGGATATTTGATTATGTACCCGAAGAATATCAAAAAGATTGGAGAATACTACAGCAAAACTTATGGAATAAGAAAACACCCTCCTTCAGCCTGGAAACATGTTTAATGAAAAAAGATGGTACGGTAATCTGGTGCAGGGTAACTTCCATTTTATTTACCGACCAGGGGGAAACATTAGGATATACCATTATCGAAGATATTTCTGAACAACATAAGCTAAGACAACAGAAAGAAGAATTTATTAGTGTGGCAAGTCATGAGCTCAAAACACCAATCACCAGTTTATATGCGAGTTTACAGGTAATGAACAAGCTGTTGAGTAAAGCACCAGGGATTGACGAAAGAATTATTTCTATAGGTAAAAAGACAGAATTGCATACCATAAAATTAACTAACCTGGTGCACGACCTGCTAAATACCACAAAAATCGAACAAGGACAACTGGCATTGAACAAATCTATATTTAAGCTTTCTGATGTCATTGATGGATGCTGCAGCCATGTTGAACTGGAAGGGAAATATTACCTGACCTTTAAAGGCGACCATCACCTGGAGGTTTTTGCTGACGAACAGAAGATAAACCAGGTACTAATTAACCTGATCAATAACGCGATGAAATATGCACCCGATGTAAAAGAAATCATAGTACAAGTTCAAAAAATGGAAAAATGTGTTAAAGTAATGGTTATTGACCAGGGACCGGGAATTCCGGAGGATAGCCTTTCCAAACTTTTCGAGCGCTATTTCAGGGTGAAAAGTGAAGAAAGTACAACATCGGGCCTTGGACTTGGGTTGTATATCTCTGCTGAGATTATCAAAAGGCATGGGGGAAGTATGGGTGTAAAAAGTGAAATCGGAAAGGGATCTCAATTCTGGTTTACCCTCCCCGATGCCGCAGGCTCAGAATATTATTAGTCTTCCAGGATATATTTGCCTTTGGGTAATTCAACATAAAAAGTACTGCCTTTCCCCTCTTCACTTTCAAACCAGATCCTGCCATCATGGGCTTCTGTGAGCAGCTTAACAATCCACATCCCCAAGCCAACCGGAGACTGCCCGTCTATGGCGTCCCTGCCAGCTGTGGTGTATTTATTGAATAATACCGGCTGCAGGCTTTTTGGGATGCCAATTCCATTATCGCTTACAGTTACCAAAAAAGATTCCTCTAATTTTTCTATATGGATCTTGACCTCGCCATTTTCTGGGGTAAATTTGATTGCATTTGAAACCAAATTATTTAATATCTGAACAAATTGCATACTATCAATTTCTGCGTAGATTTTATCATGTGAATAAGTGAGCCTGATAGTTTTTTTAATTTCTGCCTGGGCTTTGATATAAACATCAAGCACTTCATGCACTTCCCATACTACATTTAATCTTTCTTTACTGAGCTGCACTTCGGCAGTTTCTAATATTTCTCTTTTCAGCAAGGATTGGATCAGCTCCATATTGCGGTTGGCCAGGTCGATGATCATGGTACTCAATTTGCGGATTTCATGATCATCCGGCTCAGGCAACCGGTTAGAAATAATGGAGGCCAGCATTTTAACCGTTCCCAAAGGGCCTCTTAAGTCATGGGACAAGATTTCGAGTGTTGAGTTTTTCCAGCCATTTATTCTCTGCATATTAAAAATGCTGTTTTTACGCATCGTATCATCTTCTGCAGAGCCACTCAGGTAACGCACCTTACCTTCTTCTATGATGGGATAAATTTTAGCACGGATCCATCGCTCTGTTTGATCAGGACGAATAATTCTGAAATTGAGCAGGCTGCTTCCTGTTCTGGTGAGCAGATATTTTAGGCTTTCCCTGATATAATCCAGGTCTTCCTGATGTACAATATCCAGCAGTTTATGCGGATCCTGAATGCAGGAATCCTTTTTTATTTTGGCAATGTATTCCAACGCATCATTAAAGTATAAAAAAACAAAATTATAAGGATCAAATATGAAAATCACTTCTTCAGAATGATCATTCATGTGCTTTAAGATTTCAAGTACTTTGTTTTCCATTTTGTATAATACGATATTGAAGGTGTAGAAACTAATAAAGATAAGTATATTATTGTATAATTACTGTGCCAGAATAATGAAACTATTGATGCAGGAAACCAGATTAGGGTTGCATGGTTTAAACAGATAGCCTGATTACTTCAGCCAGGGCTACAGGAATAGTAAAAGCATCTTTTAACTGGATAGAACGGTGCCTGGCCAGCAAGATGCGGATTACTCCGCCATGGGTAACTACTGCCACCCGCTGGTAAGGCTGTTGCAATACATGATTCCAGAAATCCAGAATGCGCTCTTCCATTTGCAGCATCGTTTCGCCATTTGGCGGGGAAAGATGAACAAAATCGTTCATCCACCGGTCGGAATCCTGACGGTTGATCGTATCCCATGTTTTTCCTTCCCAGTCGCCAAAGTTAAGTTCTTTCAAAGCTTCATCTTCCTGATAGGCAGGAGAAATAGCTGCTGCAAGGCGGGCACATCTGATAGAAGGACTTGAGTAAACCCCATCTATAACAGGCGGCAGCTGCCAGAGCACAGTTTCTTTTTCTTCTTCAAAAGTTTCGGCCAGTGGAACATCCAGGTGTCCATAGATCAATCCTTTTTGAATAAGCGGTGTAGTATGCCTGATCAGGTAAATTTCCATAACAGGATATAAGAAAGATAAATGGTTACTTCGGTGAGTTGCTGTACAGCACCCAGGCAATCGCCCGTGTAACCGCCAATCCATTTTTTAAAATAACCGCCCAGGTAAAAACTTAATAAAATAACAGGAACAATGACCAGCGCCATTAAAGGTCTGGATGTATAACAGATCAATGCGAACAAAGGCAATAAGGTAAAACAGCCTGCTAAAATCAAATTGACCGGCCTTCCCTTTTCTACGGCACCGCTGGCTTTGCTTTCGGCAATACGGGCATAACTGTGGTTAAAAACTACGGTAATCGCCGCAAACCTGCTCAGGGAATGTGCCACTACGAACAGCCCGGTAATGCAGATGAAATCCATTGGTTGTGTTGCTGCCCCCAGCAACTGCTGCAATGCCATAAATTTAATACCCAGCAATAAGATCAGCCCGGTTACCCCATAGGTTCCTAAACGGCTGTCTTTCATAATATCCAGGATCTTTTCTTTGGTCCATCCGCCTCCAAATCCATCACATACATCGGCAAATCCATCTTCGTGAAAAGCGCCGGTCATTAATATAGTAGCGGCCATGGATAAAAATACAGCAATGGAAAGTCCAAATAAATAACTTGAACAGAAAAAAACGGCAGCAGCCAACAAACCTGCTATCCAGCCAATTACTGGTAGGTACCTAATGGAATCAGGCAGCTGACCGGCGGGATCCTGATGTGCAGATGCTGGTGCAGGCAAACGGGAATAAAAGGTAAGTGCCGTAAAAAAAAGCCGTATTTCTTTTTTCATTGTTTCAAAAATAATGGAATTCCGGAGACAATAAATACAGCTTCTTTAGACTTTGCTGCAACATACTGATTTGCCCATCCCTGCAGATCGGCAAACTGACGCCCTAAGGCCGTTTCCGCGTGCATACCCATTCCCAATTCGTTCGAAATAATGATAAAAGTACCGGGCAAAATGGCGAGCTGATCTATCTCTTTTTTAAAATCTGACAGTGAAAGTTCGATGTCATTATCCCGCTCCATGAAAAAATTCGTGAGCCAAAGCGTTACGCAATCGATCACTACGGTACGGTTATCCAGCGGAAGCAGATGCAGGTCGCGATAAGCCTCGAAGGTTGTCCATTCCGGCCCTCGGTCATCCTGGTGACGCTTTACCCTGGCTTTAAAATCTTCATCCCAGATCTTCGCCGTAGCTACATAAACCGGATCGGCACAAATCTCCAGGGCACGCTGCTGCGCATAAGCACTTTTACCGCTCCTTACCCCTCCTGTTACAAAAATGAGCATACAGATTAAGGTTTAGTTGCCGGGTCTGTAGTTTTGTAACGCTTGTAAAGGAAAAGCTGCCATTTCTCTTCTGCTACGCCCGCCTTGTCCATTTCTGCACGTGATAAGGTAAAGAACAGGTCAGAAAGTCGGTTGATATAAGCCGGAATGGTTTCATTTACTTCATCAGTTTTGATCAGGCTGGTTAACCTGCGTTCACCTCTTCTCATTTGCGTTCTTACCATATGGCATAAAGCAGAGATTTCATTTCCTCCCGGCAGAATAAAATAATCTGAAGGGTGGGTCATGGCACTTTCCAGTTCATCGATCCAGGTCTCGCAGAACACAGGACCGTCTTCCGGCATAGGATTGGTATTGATCTTAGTGGTATCAGAAGGACGCGCAAGGTGAGACATCATGTCCATCATATCTTTCTGGATCTTATGCAGATTGGGTTGCCATTCATGTGTATTGCCCAGTTTTACCCTAAGCATACCGATAGTAGAATTTACTTCATCCAGCGTGCCAATACATTCTACACGTACATTATCTTTATCTACACGTTTGCCCCCGAAAAGTCCGGTTGTCCCTTTGTCGCCTTTTTTGGTATATATCTTCATTTTGTAGCTATTTTTTATTCTAAATTTTTATTCGATGAATCCTGCAACAGCAGTAGCAATTCAGTGATGGAATGACAAATGCCAGATTCATTATTTTGCATTACGATCCATAAAGTTTCACCAGTTTCGGTAGAAATGATGATGCTTTGCTCCTGATCAGCTAAAATACGATAACCCTTTCTGTTCAGTGCTTTTTTGGTCCAGAAAGCAGCTGCACCGGTTCCTTCTACAGTGATAGCTTTTGCCAGGGATTGATGTAATGGAAAAGTGCCGGTAGCGATATCAAACTCAATTCCGTCTTTATCAAAGGCCTGTTGAAAAGCCCCGTTTAAGATCAGTTCTTCAGGTAGTCCGGCAGCGAAATGGCTGCCGCTGCTCATGAGCCAGATAAAATCGGCCGACTGTAAGGCCAGGTCGAGCTCATGGGTAGAAATCAAAATAGCCTTCCCTGTTTCCTTCGCCAGCTGGTGGAGCAACCGCATTAGCTGGATACGGCTAGGCAGGTCAAGATGAGCTGTAGGTTCATCCAGCATGATCAACGGAGTGTCCTGTGCAATCGCGCGGGCCAGCATTACTTTCTGACATTCGCCGTCACTAAGGCTATCCATCTTCCTGTTCAGAAATTCACTTGTCCCGGTCACTTTGATGGCATAATCAATGGCTTGCTTATCCTCCTCACTTAATGTACCTAACCATCCGGAATGCGGGTAACGCCCCAGGGAAATTAAAGCATATACATCCAGGTTACCGGAACGAACATTATCTGTAAGGACAAGGCTGATTTTTTTGGCTATTTGCGTAGGTTTGAGCTGTGTAAGTTCTTCACCGTCCAATTTAACAGTCCCCTGCAGCGAAGGTTGTAAGCCTGCAATTGTCCGTAATAAGGTAGATTTACCAGATCCATTAGGCCCCAGCAAACAAACCAGCTCACCAGCATAAAGGTTGAGGTTTAAGGTGCCGGCCACACCCTTGGCATTTTTTTTTCCTGCCTGGTAACCAACAACAAGGTTATCGGTATGTAATATGGGCGTTTTTCCGGCCATCAGAACCCCCTTAACTTATTAGGCCCCGCAATGATCCAGATCACCACTGGCGAACCAATCAGCGCAGTGATCACGTTAATAGGCAATACGGTCTGGCTTCCGGGTAATTGTGCAATAATATCACAGCAGAGCATAAGTAATGTACCGATGAGGCAACAGGCCGGAATTAAGATCCGGTGGCTGGAAGTTTGAAAGATAGCACGTGCCAGATGCGGCACGGCAATACCGATAAAGCCTATTGGCCCGCAAAAGGCAGTGATGCCCCCGGCAAGAATACTGGTGCTGCCGATAATGAGGAGGCGGGCACGCTTGACGGTTAAACCCATACTGCGGGCGTAATTGTCGCCTAGTAACAAAGCATCCAGCAATTTGGACGACAAAAATGAAAGTAGCAATCCTGCCAGCACAACCACAGCCAGGATAAGCAGCTGGTTGCCTGTTACGCCGCCCAGCGAACCGAAAGTCCATATCAGGTAATCCTTAATTAGTTCCGGGGCACTAAAGTATTGCCAGATACTTATGACAGACAGGGTAATATTACCGATCATTACACCTACAATAAGCACAACTACATTGTCTTTTAAGGAAGAAGAGAGGGATACAATGAGCACCATTACTAAGGCTGCACCCAAAGAAGCAGCCAGGATAATTAACCAACTCCCAGAAATACCCAGTGCCTGGATGGTATAGATAGTGGTGATACTTCCCGCAGAAAGCATTACCAGTGCTACGCCAAGGCTTGCTCCGGCGGTAATACCCAGTACTGAAGGGTCTGCCAGCGGATTTCTGAACAGCGTTTGCATTTGCAGGCCGCTTACTGAAAGTCCGCAGCCCACAATGATAGCTGTTAATGCTTTGGGTAGCCTGATCTTTTCAATGATATAAGTCCAGGTGGCGTTATCTGAATGTGGCGTAAACAATACCCTTACCACTTCCTTTACAGGAATATGTACTGATCCCAGGGCCACATCCAGTAGAAATGCGGCCAGCAACAGGAAAAGTAACAGGGAAACTTTGAGTTTGTTCAATGCCGTAGAATTAGTTTAGTTTTTTATAATAAACCAGGTGATGGTTGGGCAGCAGATCGGGATGGAGGATAAAGATCAGATCGGCCAGAACCACATCCGGGTTAACCGCACCAGATTCCCAAAAGTCGTTTGCCCCCAGGCTGTTTACTTTTCCATTATTGTTAAACAGGTTGCCATTTTTAAAGGGCTTAAAATCTGCATAGCGAACATCAATGGCCTGTACGTCTTTTTTGGTATTCACCTCGCCCAGGTTAAGCCAAAAGTCGGCCTTTAATGCTACAGGGGCCACGGTCTCGAAATTGAGGGCTAAGCTCCCCTTTTCTTTGGTATTTGCCCACTGATAAGCGGCACCGGCATCTTTAAAAAATTGCACCATATAACTATCGCCATCAGGCACATACCAGGTTCCTTTGTAAGGCATTCCGCTAACCACAGACGGCTTGCTTACCGCTTTCTGTCCCATTGCTGCCAAACGGGTATAAGCGGTTTCTATGCGTTTAAATTTCGCATTTACCGAATCTTCTTTGTCCATCAGCGCAGCCATTAGTTTTACCCATTCGGCACGCCCTAGCGGGGTAGTTTCCAGCCATTCTGAGTTGAGCATCACAGGCACCCCCGCCCCGGTTAAGGTGGCATAAGCACTGAATTTTGCAGCCGGATTTCCAGTTACCATCACTAATCCCGGTTTCATGGTGATCAGCATTTCGTTGTTCATGGTACCCTCCGTTCCTACTTCTTTGATTTTGCCTGCGGCGATGTTTTTCCTGACTATAGCCGAGGTGATATATTGAAAACTACCTAAGCCGGTAATGGCATCAGCACTACCTGCAAATTCAGCAAGGGCCACATGCATTGAAGAAGTAGCAACGAGGCTTTTGACAGGGATTTCTATCAGCTGTGCTTTGTTGTAACCTTCGGGAGCTTTGGTCCCCCGGGGAACCAGCACATATCGGGTAGTATCTGTAGCAGTACCACTGCCGCTGTAAATGCTGACAAGCTTGTAATGATCGTAATAATCGATGCCAAAACCTTTGGCGTATTTGATAGTTGCACTGCCTGTTTTTGCTGCACGGTGTTGTTTAGCTGCCGGAGTACGTTTACAGGAAACAGTACAAAACAGCATAACCAGTAAACAGGAAAGTATTCCTGCCGGAGAAGAGTTTATTTTTTTCATCATCATCATTGGCCTTTCTTCCGAAAGCGTAATTAAACAATTATAAGGCAGGTCTTCTGACTTCCTCTAACCACAACCTTCCCCTCTTTGCAGAAAGTGGCATCACAGCGGTTTTTTAAATGAGGTTTACAGCAGCGGAGACTGTTCCGGATTTACACCGGCATTCCCTATTAAAGTGTTTCCTTAGAAACACTACCTAATGCTGCAAACCTAAAAGAAAAATTTCAACTCTGATTATATTTCGCAATTAAGTTCATCGATGAACCATATTTTCATAATTCATCGAACTCAATGAGTTTAATATACAAGATAATAAGCTACAATTGATCAGGTTACAAAAAAACAGCTTTTAAAACGAACGCTATCCGCTCCTGCAGCGAAACCTTGGGCACTTCAATCAGCTCGAAGCCAAAACCGGAATAGGTATCCCTGATAGCCGTATATATTAATGAGGCTTCTTCAAAACTTTGCCAGCGTTCATTATCATTGATATAAATCCCTTCCCAGGGAGGAAGTATAAATACCTTTTGCGCATAAGGATGCTGTGCTAAACTATCCAGGTAATTTACAGGTACAGGAAGCTTTGCGATATGCAGGTAGGCAATTACATCGGGTATGCCCCTGTCAAAAAAAGTAAGGGAATTAGCAGAAGCCTGCTGCCAGGCTTTGGCCATTTCCAGAATTACCTTATCAGAAAAACAGGCAATATCTTTCCATGGCAGGCAATCAGATCCCCTGGCTACCTCTGCCTGGATCATTTTCCGGGATATTTCTGCAGAACAGGCATAACCTTGCTCCTCTAATCCGGCAACTAAGGTAGATTTACCTGAACCCGGCCCACCGGTGATAATATATTTTTGAAATTCCATTAGCGGTGAAAAAAGTAGATCACGAGTGATAAAACCGTGATTAAACAGACGCCCTGGTTGATGCTGCTGACCACCTTAAATTCTTCATGTTTAATTTCACGGTCGTTGGTTCCGATATAAGGTTTATCTACCATCACGCCGTGATACACATTTGGGCCGCCAAAACGCACGTCCAGAATACCGGCCAGTGCCGCTTCAGGATAGCCGGAATTAGGACTCTTGTGGTGGTGACCGTAACGCAGAACAAACTTACATCCGCGCCAGCTAAATGAAACCAATACCATCAGCACTGCGGTGATCCGCGCAGGAATATAGTTTACCACATCATCCAGAAGGGCGGCAAACTTCCCAAAGTATTCATAACGGTCATTTCGGTAGCCAATCATGGAATCCAGTGTATTGATCATTTTATAAGTCAGCATTCCAGGTACCCCGGCCACAAAATAAAAAAATAAGGGTGCAATTACACCATCACTCAGATTCTCCGACATGGTTTCAAATACCGCTATCCGAATCTGCTGCGCACTCAATGCAGAAGTATCTCGTCCTACAATCCATGACAGCTGTTTTCTTCCCGCTTCAAGGCCCAGCAAATTTAAAGCATCAAAAACCTTTTTCCCTTCGGTGATGAGCCCTTTATTGGCCAGTGCGTAATACATAAAGATAGTGGCAAAGATAAAATACAGGGGTACACAGTAGGTGAGTAAAAAATGGATGGCAGCATAGAAAACAAGGTAAGTACCAGAACAAAGCACCAGGGTAACAGCCATTCCTTTCAGGAATTTCCATTTGCCCTGGTTTAAGTATTTTTCCGCTAAACCGATCAGCGTACCAAAAAAACGGACAGGATGGGGTAATTGCTGAAGATCACCAAAAATAAGGTCGAGCAGGTAACCTGCCAGTAAAGGAATAACAATTATACTATACGTTTCCATTCTGATAAAGCATTGATCAGTAAATTGTTCTTGACAGCACTTAACGTGGCGATACGCACAAACTGAGGGCTAAGCCCCCTGAAATTACTGGCATCCCTAATCAGCAGACTGAACTTTTCCAACAGGAACAATTTCAATTCAGCAGCAGTACCAGCCGTTAATTCTGCGAGGAAAAAATGGGTATGTCCGGGATGAATGAGTATCGGCATACCGGCCAGCGCAGCCATAAAACCTTCCTTATCCTGAAGCATTTGCCGGATAGGAAGCTGAATATTCTTGGAATGTTCAAAAATAAAGTGACCGGCTTCAAGGGCCAGTACATTGACCGACCAGGGTAGTTTCAACGCCTTGAAACGCTGGATCAAAGCAGGGTGTGCAATGATGTAACCCAGCCGTAAACCCGGAACAGCATAAGCCTTGGTCATAGAGCGCATTACTACCACATTATCGTATTTTTGGGTAAGTCCTATAATAGAAGTGATAGACAAAGTGAACTCTATAAATGCTTCATCTACAATAAATAATAATTCTTTATATTTTTTTACATACAGTTCCAGATCTGTTATCACAGCTCCTGTGGGATTGTTAGGATTACAGATAAACAGTAGGCCGTCTTTTGGTAAATTTCCTTCCTTAAATTCGTCCCAGTGAAGAAAACTGAGTTCATGATCATGCATCCTGCAGGCATCTTCATATTCTGCAAAAGCAGGAATAACTATTGCAGAACGGCTGGTTTTAAAAGCCTGGGCAATCAGGTAAATGCTTTCGGTGCTACCATTGGTCACCAGCACATTATCTTCGTCAAAATCATAATTTGCAGCTATTTTTTTAGTAAGACTTTCAGCCAGTACTTCAGGATAGCGGTGTACTTTATCCCATTGGCTAAATACATAATCTTTCAATCCGGCGGGTGAACCTCCCTCCCATACATTGGTACTAAAATCAGCCTTTAATGGCTGGTTAAAAAGATATCCGTCGTCTCCGTGTCCCTGAAACATAGTACTAATTTGCTAACTGCTGATAAACCTGTTCAATATCCAGGTTTTCTCTTAATAATGCGGCCAATTTATCATATTGTTCTTCCCTGAACTGCTCATAATCTACCGTATCTACTTGTTGTGTGGTATAAGGGGCTACCAGATCATTAATCACCACCTGGTTGTCCAGAATGCCATGGAGATAAGAGCCCCAGCATTTTTGTGACAAGAAATATCCATCGGTATGGCCATTGGCTAAACGGGCGGCGGGTTGAAAAGTTTCCGGGGTTTGGGTTTCTCCCATATGAATTTCGTATCCCTTACAACTTTCGGGGAAGTCCCTGTAAGTAAAAGTACACTGACTGGTTTTCTTATCGGCCAGCAAAACGGTGTTGACAGGCAAAATGCCCAGTCCCCGTATTTCTCCCTGGGTAGATTCTACCTGAAGCGGGTCCCTGATCCACTCTCCCAGCATCTGGTAGCCCCCGCAAATGCCGATCACGGTTTTACCAAGCTGGTAAGCAGATGCAATTACTGCTGCCAGTCCGTTATTTTTAAGGGCTTGCAGGTCTTCTATTGTATTTTTACTGCCTGGCAGGATCACAATGTCTGCAGATGAAATCCCTTCGGCGGTATGGGTATAATATAAATTGATGCGGGTATCTTTATCCAGCCGGTCAAAATCTGTAAAATTTGACATCCTTCCCAGCATCACCACTGCAATGTTTACTTTACCAGCTACGGGTTGGTTACGTTTGTAACGCAGCGATACCGCGTCTTCCTCTTCAATAAAAATATCACGGAAATAAGGAAGGATACCAATTACAGGCACTTTGCATAAATCTTCGATCATCTTTTTCCCTTCCAGGAATAAATCCGGATCACCACGGAACTTATTGATGATAATACCTTTTATGCAAGCTTTCTCTTCAGGTTCCAGCAGGGCCATGGTACCGTAAAGGCTGGCAAAAATACCACCACGGTCGATATCCGTTACAAGATAAGTTGCCGCTCCTGCGGCTATCGCCATCCTCATATTGGTGATATCACGCTGCTTAAGGTTGAGTTCAGAAATACTTCCGGCACCTTCCATCACAATGGGAGAATACCTGGAGGATAATCTTCCATAAGCAAGTTTTACTTCCTCAAAAAGCACGGTACGGTCGCCCGACATAAAATATTGCTTCGCCGTGTGGTTGCCTACCGATTTACCATGCAGGATTACTTGCGAAGACTGGTCGCTGGTAGGTTTTAGCAATACGGGATTCATATCGGTATGACAGGGAATACCGGCAGCTTCTGCCTGTACCGCTTGCGCACGGCCAATTTCCAAGCCCTCAGGCGTAGCATAACTGTTCAGCGACATATTTTGCGCTTTAAAAGGTGCAGGCTGATACCCATCCTGCTTAAATATCCGGCAAAATCCGGCTGTGATTACACTTTTACCCACATCAGATGAGGTACCTACGAACATAACGGGCCTGAGTTTCCTTTGCACTTCCATTTGGTGCAATCTTACACTTTTATCTTACAGCTTACAAGTAAGCCCGATGATTTCTTTAAAAACAAATTACGATTTTATTACTCTACATAATTACTAGATTTTATTGAAATATCGTATCTTTGCGTGTCTAACACCGATAGCGGTGAATGATGAAATTAGATCAGAATATATATGTATAAGAAAAGCTGGATTTTAAGTGTATTGACTTTATTTACCCTTTATGCCGCAGCGGCAACGCCTCCGCTTCAGCAGGGTAACTGGCGCGCCGCCCTGTTAAGGGAAGACGGTCAGAAAATCATATTTAATATCGACATACAACAGCAAAAGGGAAAAACAGTATGGTATGTTGTAAATGGCGAAGAAAAGATGCTCGTAAACGATTTAACTGTGGTGAAAGACTCCCTATTTATCAATATGCCGGTTTTTGAATCTTCCTTCAGGGTTAAGATCATTTCAAAAGATAGCCTGGCAGGTGTGTGGATCAAAAGAGGACCAACCAAAGACAATGTAATGCCTTTTAGCGCTACCACCAAAGAACAGTACCGGTTTAGTCCTGTGAACGGCGATGCCTCACAACAGGCGGCCGGAAAATGGAAAATAGATTTTATCAGGGGAAGTAACCATGAGCCAGCTTTAGGGAATTTCTCTCAGAACGGCAACGTAGTTACAGGCTCTATCCTTACTCCTTCCGGTGATTACCGGTTTCTTTCCGGTACAGTAACCGGCGATCTTTTACAGCTCTCTACCTTTGACGGGGTACATGCGATGTTGTTTACAGCGAAGATCAATAAAGATTCGCTAACTGACGCATCACTCTACAGCAGTAGAGCTCCGGTACAACAATGGGTAGGTGTTAAAGATGCCAACGCCCCGGTACCTGAAGGAGAAATTACAAAAGTAAAAGACGGTGAAAGCGGAAAACTGGATTTTAGTTTTAATGACCTGGACGGCAAACAGGTTTCCATCAATGATGCCCGCTATAAAAATAAAGTAGTGATTATCCAGCTGATGGGGTCATGGTGTCCTAACTGTATGGATGAAATGGCTTTTCTAAGCGAATATTATAAACATAACAAACAACGCGGTGTAGAGATCATTGCGTTGGCTTATGAATATACAACCGACGTTCAGCGTTCTACTCTTAGCCTGCGCAAATTCCAGAAGAAATTTGACGTTACTTACCCTATGCTGATTACGCCAACTACTGTTGGTGATCCCTTGCGTACTGAAAAAAGCTTACCACAGCTAACCAGCATCAAAGTTTTCCCTACCAGTTTGATCCTGGATAAAAGTGGAAAGGTCGTTGCCGTCCATACCGATTTTTATGGCCCCGGTACTGGTGAGTATTATACTCAATATGTACAAAACTTTGAAAAGACAATCAATGAGCTACTGAAAAAATAAAATTGTAATCACATAACAAAGCCGTTTGAATGTACAATCAAACGGCTTTGTTATGTAATTACTATTTTGGTGAGTTAGATTTACAGGATCTTTCGGAATTGAATGATCACCATATACAGAACTCTTTTGTACAATATAGAACCGACTGGCATCAGATAGACAACAGGCCCTATCACGCGGAAAAACACCCATAAAAAAAGCTGCCCTTTATGGGGCAGCTTTTTTTATGATCTCACCTGAATAAACAAGTTAATGATTTAATTATACTACAGCAGGCTGAGCTACTTTTAATTGTTTTCTGGTTGAAGCAGTTAACTCGCGTTTTGCCAATGCGTGGCATTCATAGATCGCGTCGCTGAACATCATCTGCTCTGGCGGGGTTTTCTGTGTTGAAGCAGAAGGGCCTCTTAAAGCGCCTACTAATCCTAATTCGCGGGCAACGTATACATACCTGATGGCATCAATTACTACACCTGCTGAATTTGGTGAATCCTGAACAGATAACTGTGCATCAAAGATTACCGGAGCACCCATAAAACCTTCTAATTCCAGACGGAAGTTAGCTACTTTATTGTCTCCGTAAAAAGCGATATACTCTGAAGGACCTGCATGAAGGAAACTGTCTTCAGTAGAGATACCCCTAATGTCATTCTGTGCGCGGATAACATTTTCTTTAGAGATCTTTTTAGATTTCAAACGGTTTTTATCTTCCATGTTCAGGAAGTCTGTATTTCCGCCTACATTTCTCTGAATGTGTGCTTTTACATGGTGGCCTCTTTCGAAAGCCAATTCCTGCAACATTTGAGAAACAATACTTGCACCAAACTGGCTGCGCATGTCGTCACCAATGATCGGGATACCGGCATCGATGAACCTTTGCTCCCATTCAGGATCTGAAGCAATGAACACAGGAATACAGTTTACAAGCGAGATACCTAATTCCAGGCAGATCTCTGCATAAAATTCTGTAGCCAGCTGTGAACCTACCGGAAGGTAGTTGATCAATACTTCTGCATCATGTTTGATAAGTGCTGCAACGATCTCTTTACGTAAATCAGCTACCTGATTTTTGTCGTAAGCAGCAGCATCAATTAAAATATCGGTATGTTTTAATTCGTCTTTGATCACAAACCGTTGTGCTTCAGGATAAGCAATCATTTGTGGAGACACACCATCAATAACAGGCGACCTGTAAATTGGTGCTTCTGACTTCACATCAGGGTTCAATATGATCGTGCAATTAGGTTTAGCTAAAATTGCATCTTTTAATGGTAATCCTATTTTTCTTTCATCAACATCAAATCCACAAACGAATTCAATATTTTCTGCTTTGTAACCACCAATATCATCAGCCATTAAACCTGATGTTCTATCAGTAAAATTAGTATAATATTCTACACCCTGAACGAGTGAACTAGCGCAGTTACCTACGCCTACGATTGCAACTCTGATTTTTTTTCCTTGGTTTTGCATTATTAAACTTGGGTTATTCTTAGTTTATCAAATGGAGAGCTTAAAAGGCAGGGTCATCCATTTAATATCCGCAAAAATAGAAATCTGATTTTTATTTCCAGCATAGTTCTCAACAATATCTACAGAATTAACCTTTCGGGATTAAATTTTACATTCTGACAACTTTAAATTCATACGCCACTTTTATATTTTACTCCATAAGATCGATTTGACTCTGCTAAAACATTGTTAGAAAGTAAACGTTAATAAACTAACGCCAGTTTTTTTTATAAAATGTTGAATTTACTAATAACAAACAAATGAAGATATTGATCGTACTCACTTCGCATAGTGAATTAGGTAATACAGGGAAAAAAACGGGATTCTGGATTGAAGAATTTGCTGCTCCCTACTATACCTTAAAAGACGCAGGGGCGGAAATCTCACTGGCTTCACCTAAAGGGGGGCAGCCTCCTATAGATCCGAAAAGTGCAGAACCAGACAGCCAGACAGCTGCTACACGCCGTTTTGACGGTGATGCAACACTAAAAAACCTGCTGGCACATACAGAAATACTTGCAGATGTAACAGCAGAAGATTATGATGCTGTATTTTATCCGGGTGGTCATGGACCATTGTGGGACCTCACTATTGATGATGATTCTATTGCGCTGATCAGCAACTTCCTGGCAGCCAAAAAACCAGTAGCGGCAGTTTGCCATGCACCAGCAGTTTTACTGAATGTTAACGATAAAAACGGTGATCCGATGGTTAAAGGCAAAAAAGTAACGGGTTTTACCAATAGCGAAGAAGCCGCTGTAGGCCTCACTGAGGTAGTTCCTTTTTTATTGGAAGATGAATTGAAAAATGAAGGTGCCGTGTATTCTAAAAAGGAGGACTGGGCATCTTACGTGGTACAGGATGGCTTACTAATCACCGGTCAGAATCCGGGTTCTTCGGAAGCTGTAGCAGAACATTTGCTGCTGCTCCTGAAACATGATAACAGCACCTTAAATTTTATAGAGAACATCATTTTATAAATATGTCTTGTAAGCCCGGATTAACAGGGCTTACAAGACATCTCGCATATTAATTCGTATTGGCCTGGTAACTGCTCAAATACTGACGCGGCGACTGTGATGTAAGGTTTTTGAATACCCTGTTAAAATTATTGATGCTGTTAAAACCGCAATCATATGCAATCGTGGAAATACTATCAAACTTACGCGAAGCCAGCTTACGGCAGGCCTCATTTACACGTGTCTGGTTTAAAAACTCCAAAAAAGTTTGTCCCGTTTTCTTCTTAAAATATCGGCAAAAAGCATGAACAGACATATTTGCCATATCTGCAATATCATCAAGGGAGATCACCTGGCTGTAATGCAGAATTACATAATTATATACATTTTTAAGACGGCTCTCTTCAAACTCTGCCGGGTTTAGGCGGCTGCCGCTCGACCTGATAAGGGGTTCAAGTGACTCATTCATGTTATACAAACGTTTTAACAGCAAAGAAAAATGGATCAGCTGCTCAATACCTGTAGCATATTGTATATTTAAGATTTCCCTGGAGATCAGATCCCGGTATTCGGTTGGCAATTTAAAACCTACCTGGCTCTGCTGAATAAAAGGCTGCAAGGCCATCATTTCCGGAAGCTGCAGTAAATTGGCCAGTTTTCCTTTTGGATTAAAGAAGATGTTTAATGTCTGTATACTCTTGCTGCTCCCCGGTACAAAATATTCGGGATCACTTTTAAAAAGGTGCTCCTGGTTGGCGCCAAGCAGGTAAATATCTCCTGAGGCAAAACGGTGCAGCTGATTATCCACAACCAGTGTTCCTTCTCCCCTGATGATCCAGGTGATCTGCATTTCCTGATGCTGGTGTAAATAGGGATAGAAAAAAGGCTGGTTATCCTCCTGAATAGTTAAGGTATGCTCTTGTGAACAGGGAACCTGAAATTGCAAAGTTTTCATAAATTACATTTTTACTGATGAACTTACAGACATTACATAAATAAAGCAGGTAGATCTTTATATACTATGATTTTACCAAAGATAATTACATTAGATTATTTGTTTACTCATATTCTCACTGGAATCAGCATGATTTTAACTCCAAAATCTAATTATTCGCACATTTCAACCACAAATAAGAGGAGTAATTGGTTTAAAAATAATTGAATACAGAAAATCTTAGAATAAAAACTACCTGATTTTATATTTAATTACCTTAAAATAGCTGATAATTTAAAATAAAAAAAATCTTAACCCTTATCTTGGGTTAAGATTTAATCACCAATCAGCAGAGTAATAAATTAGCGTGAGCTATAAAACCTCCAGCTTGTTTTAAAGTTTTTATCGATATTCTGATTGGTTAATATTGCACGTACCATTTCTACCGGCATGTTATTTTCCAGCATCACTTTATCATGGTATTCTTTGAGTGTCATTTTACCACTATCTACCAGTTCCTTTTTCAGGGCATAAAATTCCAGACCGCCAATGAGATAAGCTACCTGGTAAAGCGGGCTATATCCGCCTACAAACGAACGTCTCACTTCACCTTCGGCATTTGCTTTCTCGTGTCCTACCCTGTCTACCAGGAAGTCGATACACTGCTGAGGTGTCCATTTACCCAGGTGATAATTCAGGGAGAAGATAATCCTTGCACAGCGGTGCATTCTCCAGAAAAGCATCCCCACCCTTTCTTCGGGCGTAACGGCAAATCCTTTATCATACAACAACATTTCCCAGTATAAAGCCCAGCCTTCAGTCCAGAAAGGGGTATTAAAATCACGATAGTTTTTACTCCTGGAGTTCATGAAATATTGCAGGTTATGTCCCGGCAGCAATTCGTGCTGTACAGTAGGCGTTGAAAAATAAGGGTTATTTCCGCGCATGCTCATCATCTTATCATCATTGCTCATTGTATTGGTTGGATAAGAAATACTAATTTCCTTTCCTCCGGTAAAAAAGGGGTTTACCAGCTGACGCTCGGGAGTCATCATGATCATGCCCCAGGTTTCCTGTGCCAGTGCAGGGATAGTGATCATATCCCGGGAGGTGACAAAGTCTATGGATTTATTATACAGCTTCATGATCAGCTCAGGCTGCTGTCCGGCAGGTACGTAACTGTTCTTTACTTTCTCCAATGCCTTTTTCCAGTCGTTGCCATACCCCATCTCATTTGACGCCTTGAGCATTTCCTTGTCACACCAGGCAAACTCTTTATTGGCAATATCGATCAGTTCTTCTGGTGTATAGTTGATCATTTCTACTTTAAGCTGGCGTATCAGTTCATCATGTCCGATAGGGATACCCACAATTCCACTTTTGTCGTCCTTTTGGGAAGTCTCCACCTTTCCCTTCGTTTTTACAAGCGTTGCATAATTAGTCAGTTTTTCTACCAGTGCAGTATTTGGTTCAGGCACCCACCAGGTGAACAGCGGGTCATAACCATTATAAAAATCATAAACGCTTTTCAGCCTCAGTTTCAGGCCTTCTATACTTACCCGTAAGCGCTCTGCCAGTTTCATATCCAGGGAAGGAACTTTGCTCATGGCATCGGTTGCGGCCTGCACTTCGGTTACCATTGCAGTGAATAGTGCTGCCGTTTTTTGTCCGTCTACAGACACACCCCTTCTGCGTCCTTTTTCCAGCGCATAAATTTTATCAGCGAAAGGGATATACTGACTGATCTGCTGGTATTCTTTTTCATCTGCAGCGAGTAATCTCAATGCCGACTCAATATCACGTTGTGTAAGGATATAATCGGCTTTGCCATTGATACTCATGGAAGCAAAATCCTTACTTTTTAACTGTGTAAGATATAATTCATTGACCTCTGTAAGCCTACGGGACTGTTCTGGTGAATACTGAATAGTATTATAACCTCCGCGCGACCTGTAATCCGGCCTTTCAGGAGAATAAAAATCCTTTATGGCCCTGATGTCTTCTCTATAATTGATCATCAGTCCGGCAGTTTCGCTGGTTTGCGTGAACAGTTCTTTTTCTGTTGCCGACTGTGCTTTGAGTCCGCTTCCGGGAATAACCAGCAGACAACATACAATTATATAATTGCAGGGCTTTTTGATGCGCATGAACATAGTTTGGTTGGTTTTGTTGATCACCTAAATTAAATCTTTAAACCAGTAACCATTACTCTCAAATTGATATTATTTGTGTGAATATTAACCTCAAATTCTTTATAAGGAAAACCAATGCGCAGTTATTTTGTTAATATAACAAGATAGTTACACAAGATACATCATACAGGGGGCGTAAATTTCGTAATAAGTACAATTTATAAAAGTTGCTAAACGATTCCTGGATAAACAATTGAATAACAAGCTACCAAGGCTTATAAAAATAGTGAAATGAAAAACTACAAGGGTCAACAAACTATACTTCCCTATTTAATGCTGGTAAATGCAGCGGGATTTATTGAATTTATCCGGATGGTTTTTAATGCGGAGATACTTTTGCTTAACCTGGCAGAGGATAACAGGACGGTTTTAAATGCCGAATTAAAAATTGGTCATACTATGATATTACTTTCTGAAGCGTTAGACCAATATGGCAGAGCCGTAGGCAATTTCTTTATCTATGTAGGCAATGCCGATGAAACATTTAACAGGGCCGTTTATCATGGAGCTTCTGTTGTAAGCCAGGTTACAGAAATGGATTACGGAAGATGCGGAGGAATTGAAGATCCTTTTGGAAATACCTGGTGGTTAACTACAGCGTAAAATAAAGCCTGCTCTGAAGAGAACAGGCTTTATACATATCTTTATTGTGGACTGATAGAACGATCTAGATGCACATAACCGCCATCTATATAAACTAGCTGACCGGTAGTGTGACTGGATTTTGGAGACAATAGAAACACAACAGCATTTGCGATCTCCGCAGCGGTGGTCATCCGGTTTTCAAAAGGGATCTTTGCAATGATATCCTGTAGTTTCTTTTCCGGTTCTGGCAAAGAGCTGATCCAGGTATGGTATAGCGGGGTATAACATTCAGCAACGATAACTGAATTTACGCGGATACTATAAGGCAGCAATTCTACAGCCCATTCTCTTGTCAGCGCATTCCTTGCACCATTTGATGCCGCATAGGCCGAGGTGCCCCCCTGTCCCGTTTCTGCTACTTTAGAGCCGATATTAACAATTGCCCCTTTACTTTCTTTCAAAAATGGCAGGGCATGCTGGGCCATGAGGTAATAATGTACTACGTTTTTATGCAGACTAGCCATAAAAGCATCGTAACTCCCATTTTCCAGGCCTACTCCATCATTTACTCCCGCGTTGTTAATCAGTCCGTCAATGCGTCCAAATTGAGTGCTTACCGTACTTACGGCGTCAGCAACCTGCTGAGGCTCGGTGAGTTCTGCCACTACCTGGAATGCCTGCTGTCCTAGACCTTTGATTTCTTCTACCAGTGCCTGGTTATCAGCTTTGCTCCTGCCAATAATTACAGGAACAGCCCCTTCTTCTGCAAGCAACCTCACAATTCCTTCTCCTATTCCTTTTGCTCCGCCTGTAACAATAACGACTTTATCTTTTAATTGCAAATCCATTATAATTTATCAGTTTTTAACATAAGCTTTAAGCTCCTGTCTTGCTGTTCCCAATCCATCAATACCCAATTCAACTACGTCGCCTTCTTTCAGATAAACAGGCGGTTTAAAACCTAATCCTACTCCGGCAGGCGTACCTGTAGAGATCACATCTCCCGGCAGCAGTGTCATAAACTGGCTCACATAGGCTACAACAAAAGGAACGTTAAAAATAAAATTGGATGTATTTCCATCCTGCATGGTTTTGCCGTTTACGGTTAACCACAAACGGAGGTTATCAATATCACCCAGTTCATCCGGCGTAGCCAGAAACGGGCCTATTGGTGCAAAAGTATCACAGCCTTTACCTTTATCCCAGGTACCGCCACGTTCTATCTGGAACTCGCGCTCAGAAACATCATTATGCAGGGCGTATCCGGCTACATAGTCCAGCGCGTCGGCCTCTTCTACATAAGATGCTTTTTTACCAATAATAACAGCCAGCTCTACTTCCCAATCGGTCTTTACAGAATTCTTTGGAATAATGATCGTATCGTTCGGGCCTGCCAGTGAAGTAGTCGATTTCATAAAGATAATCGGCTCTGGCGGCAATGCTGCATTGGTTTCTTTAGCATGATCGGCATAATTTAAACCGATACATACAATTTTAGAAGGGCGGGCTACGGGAGATCCCAAACGTACTCCTGTTGGAATTTCAATTAATTTTCCCTTATTCGCTTTTACGAACTCCTCTAATCTTATCAGCCCGTTATTTTCAAAAAAATCTTCATTGTAATCGCCTCCAAATGCAGAGGTATCGTATTTTAGATCATTGATAATGACGCCTGTTTTTTCTTTACCGGCTTCGCCCCATCTAATTAGTTTCATAGCTATCTTTAATTATTTAATTTTATAAATCCTCCGTCAATTGGATAGTCATTTCCTGTAATAAATCCTGCTTCTTCAGCACATAGGTACAAAGCAAGTGCAGCCACTTCTTCTGGTTTACCCATCCTGCCAACAGGCTGGCTTTTAGAGAGCTTTTCAAAGATCTCTTTTTCCTGCCCGGCGTAATTTTTGGCAATAAACCCATCCACAAAAGGCGTGTGTACCCTGGCCGGGGAAATGCTGTTGCAGCGGATGCCGTCAGCCATATAATCCCTTGCTACGGATAGCGTCATTGCATAAATTGCACCCTTACTCATAGAATAAGCAAACCTGTCGGTGATACCTACCAGCGCTGCGATAGAAGCCATATTCAAAATCACCGGACTGGTACTTTTCTTTAAAAAGGGGATTGCTGCAAATAACGCATTGTAGGCGCCTTTAACATTTACTTCAAATACCCTTGTAAAATCCTCTTCACTAGTGGTATCTGCTTTCCCAATATGTGCTATTCCGGCATTATTGACCAGTATATCTATCTGTCCGATCTCCTTAAAAACTGTAAGAACTTCCTGCTGCTTACTCACATCACATCCATAGGCAAACGCTGTACCCTGATGTTGCTTAATTTCGGCAACTGTTTCTGCCGCCGCCGCTGCATTAAGCTCTATAATATGCACTTTTGCACCCTGTTTGGCAAATAACACGGCTATTGCTTTACCTATGCCGCTACCGCCTCCGGTAACTATTGCTGTTTTTCCTTCTAAACTAAACATAAATTAAATTATAATGAAACGCCTCTTTTCCATGGAATAAAATCATCCTGCCCCAGTCCTACAGCTTTGGGTTTGATATTTCCGCTGGCCACTTCGATGACATAATTAAGGAGTCTTTCCCCTGCCTGTTCAATGCTTTCCTTACCTTCAATGATGGTGCCGCAATTGATATCAATGATATCCGGCATTTTATTGAAGAGTGCAGTATTGGTAGATATTTTGATAACCGGTGCTACCGGGTTTCCCGTCGGGGTGCCCAAGCCAGTTGTAAAAAGGACGATATTTGCCCCTGAGGCTACTTCTGCCGTGGTGCTTTCTACATCACTTCCCGGGGTACATAGTAAATTAAGTCCCGGTTTGGTTACTTTCTCCGGGTAATCCAGCACAGCCGTAACCGGGGAATTGCCACCTTTTTTTGCTGCACCTGCAGATTTTATGGCATCAGTAATCAAACCGTCTTTGATATTACCGGGTGAAGGGTTGGCATAAAAGCCGGAACCTGTAGCTTCTGCCAGGGCATTATAGGTTCTCATCAGCCCCATAAACTGCTGTGCAGTGTCCACGTCAGCACAGCGGTCGCTCAATTCCTGCTCTACACCGCATAATTCGGGAAACTCTGCCAGGATCACACTTCCGCCAAGGGTAACCAGGATATCTGACAAATGGCCCAGTGCAGGGTTTGCAGAAATACCTGAAAAGCCATCAGAACCACCACATTCCAGTCCCACGCATAATTTAGATAACGGAGCGGGACTTCTCTCCTGCTGATTGGCCACCATGAGGCCGGTAAAAGTCTGTTTAAGGGCTTCTTCCAATAACTTACTTTCTGTACCTATTTTTTGCTGTTCGAGTATAAACAGTGGTTTTTTAAAATTGGGGTCACGTTTTTTAATTTCCTGTTCCAGGATACCTGCCTGTGCATGCTGGCAACCCAGGCTGAGTACCGTTGCACCCGCCACATTGGGATGGGTAATATATCCGGCCAGTAAACCGCAAAGCGTATCCGAATCCATTCTTGTTCCTCCGCATCCCATATCGTGGTTTAAAAATTTGATACCATCGATATTTGGGAATAGCTGATGTGTAGGCTGTGTCAAGGCCGAACGCTGTAAATCTGCCTGCAGTATTTCCTCTACCGATTTGCCGGTCTGGTATAACGCGATCAAGCTGTCTACTTCGCTCTCATAACTCTTAGGCTTTTTGAAACCTAATTTACCTATCAGTGCTTCTTTTAGCACTTCTACATTGTGGTTTTCACAAAACACAAGCGGGATCACGATCCAGTAATTGGAAGTACCTACACTTCCATCTTCACGATGAAATCCCATAAATATTTTCTCTGCAAAGGCAGTTACATCGGGCTGATGCCATGTAGTTTTTCTTTCCCCCAGCTGATAATCTCCTGCGGCATGGACCACATTATCTACTGTAATTGCACTGCCAAGAGGGATATCGCGACTGGCTTTACCCACCAATACACCATACATATAAATTTCCTGACCCGGTGAAAGGTCTTGTAAAGTAAATTTATGCTTTGCTGATACAGGTGTGACCAGGTCAAATGCTTTTCCGTTGAAATTAACAGGAAAACCAGCGCTCAGGTCCGTCAGCGCAACCAGCACATTGTCTTTGGGATGGATTTGTATATAATACGTAGTTTCTGTTACCGCCATGGTTTAAAGTGTAAATATTTGAGTCATTAACATCCATTTTTCTCCCGGTTTTGCACCTGGCAAAGCCTGCTGATATTTCCACATCAGTGTTTCCCACTCCTGCACTTTTTCGTTCTCTGCATCCATCAGTGATTTCTGCTGAAAACTAAAGCTGTCATTTACTTCCATGATCATCAACAAGCGGTTGGCGAAGCGGTAGATCTGCATCGCTTCAATGCCCGAATTGATAATACTGGAATGGATTTCCGGCCATATCTCTTTGTGCAGCTCTTCATATTCCCTTATCAGTTCGGGGTTATCTATTAAATCGAGTGTAAAACAGTACCTGTTCATATCTGGTTTTTAAAATATACATCACTTAAATTTTAATAGCCTATATGGCCTTAATTCATTTGGTGATGTAAATTTGGTTATTCAAAGAAAGGCAATTTTGATTTTATTTATTTTATCATTTAAACGAAACATTAAATGATTTTGGCATATTTACCATTTATCTGTATTCATTTGTAACAATTATCAACAACAATGAAACCACAACTGCTAAAAGTATCAACTAATCCAATTCATTCTTTCAGCGCCAGGCAGGACAATGTTCCCTATATCAATAACCGCTGGCACTACCATACTGAAGTAGAACTGATTCATTTTAAGCGGGGAAACGGTACGCAGTTTATTGGTGACAGCATTAAGCGGTTCCGCTCGGGAGATGTGGTGTTGATTGGCGCAAATCTTCCGCATTACTGGAGATTTGACGATGTCTATTTCGACGAACAGGTAAATACTACTGCCGATGTACGTGTAATTCACTTTAATGAGAATTTCTGGGGCGATACTTTTTTAAATCTACCTGAGAACAAGCTAATTAGGAGCACGCTGGAAAAAGCGAGAAGAGGTATACAGATAGGCGGACAGGTAAAAAATGATATCGGTGCGATCCTGGAACAGCTGTTACAGTCGGAAGGCACAAAAAAAATCATCCTCCTGATGGAAGCACTAACGAGTATAGGAAATTGCAGTCAGCTAAAGCTGCTTTCTTCTATGGGCTTTAAACATAATTTTGAAGAGACAGAGAACGACAGGATCCATGCGATTTATGAATTTTCACTGGCAAATTTTAAACGTAAGATCCAGACACAGGAAGTAGCTGATATAGCCAATGTGAGTGTCAATTACTTTTGCCGGTATTTTAAAACCAGAACTAGAAAAACCTATTCTCAGTTCATCAATGAAATAAGAATAGGTCATGCTTGTAAACTCCTGATTGAGAACAAGATCAATGTGAAGCAAATCTGTTATGAAAGCGGCTTTTATAATTTCGCCAGTTTCCATAAATACTTCAAGTCTATTACCCATAAAAGCCCGCTCAATTATCAGCGTGAATTTTTGAACGAGCGGAAAGATATCGCTTCTTATTCCCTGACGGGGATTTGATTATTTCTTTTTTGGAACCTTAGCACCTTCTTTCCTGGCTTCTGAAAGGCCAATAGCGATAGCCTGTTTTTTAGAGGTAACCTTTTTGCCGCTTCCTGATTTCAGCTTGCCATCTTTCATTTCATGCATGGTTTCTTCTACTTTTTCACCTGCTTTTTTCGAGTACTTAGCCATAATAGTATTTTTTAATTGATCTGCTGAAGAACAAACCAGCTAAGCACCGGTTTTGATTTTTTTAAATTTTCTGTGTAGTGGAATATGAAACATGATATTATTCCAAATCTTTATTAATATCTATTAAATTAATTATATTTAATTATAATGCAATTTAATTTGCTTATTAAAATACTACAACTTATTTTTGTTGATGTTATTACCTGTACCAGCAAAACCACCCCGTTACATTGACCCACTCTCTGATTTTGGGTTTAAGTATTTATTTGGAAATGAAAGACACAAAGAGATTATGATTGGTTTTTTGAATGCGTTGTTCAAAGGGCAGAAAATGATCACTGATATCTCCTATCAAACAACAGAGTATGGAGGGGATTATGTGGAATTGAGGAAAGTGTTTTTCGATTTAAGCTGTATCACACAGGACGGAGAATGTTTTATCCTGGAGATGCAACGCCGGGAGCAGGAATATTTTAAGGACAGATGTATTTATTATGTCTCCCGTAAGATCAACCAGCAGTTAAGAAGAGGGAAATCAAACTGGGATACGAAATTAAAGGGAGTATATCTTATTGGGCTGCTTGATTTCCGTTTTAAGGATAGTCAGGATGGTCAATATATAAGTGATCATTTGATTACCAATGCGGATACAGGAGCTATATTTTATCAAAAATTAGGATTTAAATTTTTGGAGCTGCCTAATTTCACGAAAAGTGAGAAAGAGATTATTACTCCATTGGATCAATGGGTTTATGTATTAAAAAACATGTCCCGTTTAAAGGAGATACCCTCTTTTTTGAACGAACCTGTTTTTGAGGAAATTTTTAAACTAGCAGAAATTAGTAATTTAACAAAGGAGGAACGTATGTTATATGAATCAGGTTTGAAGGCTAAATGGGATTATGATAACACTATAGCTTTTGCAAGGGAAGAAGGAATTGAAAAAGGCAAGTACGAGGAGAAAAAAAATACTGCTATGAAATTAAAAGAAATGGGGATGCCCATTGATAGCATTATAAAAATCACGGGGTTTACCGATAAAGAGATTGAACAATTATGAGTTTATACGAATCAGGTTTGAAGGCTAAATGGGATTATGATAACACTATAGCTTTTGCAAGGGAAGAAGGAATTGAAAAAGGAGTTGAAAAAGGCAAGTATGAAGAGAAAAAAAATACTGCTATAAAATTAAAAGAAATGGGGATGCCTATTGATAGGATTATAAAGATCACTGGCCTTACTGCTAAAGAAATTTAACTGTTCTAATTTTAATGAAATAAATATTAATCATCTGCTACATGTGGCAATAGTTAAAATAACAAGGAAAACATAGAATAAAAAAAAGGCCCTTTTATCTTGGTAAGATTCGTCAAACTACAAGTAATAGTAATATTATAAAATCAAATAGTTCAAAATTTATAATCTATTCATATTATTTATAGATTTGATCAATAAAGACCATAATGTATCAGAATATTTTCCATAATGCAGAAGATACAGAACTTTTGCTTCAACTAAGCAAGGGAAATAAGGGTGCATTTGATATTTTATATGACAAATACTGGAAACAAGTCTTCAATTCTGCCTATAAACGTTTGAATGATATAGATTATGCTAAAGACATCGCTCAAGATGTTTTTGTACAGTTATGGATAAGAGGTAACAAGTCTCCAATAGAAAATCTTCCCGCCTATCTGTTTGTAGTTGCCCGGAATAGTGTCTTCAAACATCTTGAAAAAGAAAGCCGTTATAGTGCAATACCAGATATGGCACAGCATATCGAAGACCCGCTCAACAGAGCAGATGCAGAGGTGCTTTACGACGAGTTCCTCACAGCTTTTAATCAGCTGATTGATCAGCTGCCAACCCAGCAGCGCATCATTTTCAAAATGCGTTTTGAAGAAGATTTGAGCAGTCAGCAAATTGCAGATATATTGCAGATCTCTCCAAAAACAGTCAGGAATCAATTGGGCAAAGCCCTTTCTACATTAAGAGCATCACTTTTAATGATTTATCTGATTTTATTCTTCTACCAGGGAAAATAGTTTATCTGGTCTACAAAGAAAAGTATATCACCTTAATTACCTAATGAATTTATTTTTAAACACCTCGATTTCCGGGCAATTTGAAAAGAAATAAAAATATTATTCATCCGGATGGGCTATTTCACATTTCAGCACTCATGTATATATAAAGCAAGCAATGGAAGATGTTCACAAACAATATTTTTTAACAATTTTAAAAAAATATAGGCAAGGAAACGCAACCAGGGAAGAGATAAAATTCCTGGAAACATACTATGACCTGTTTGAGGTCAATGAGGATTTGATCAATGAAATAAATGAAGAAGTATATATTACTTTAAAAGATCAGATTAAAAAATCAATTGACATAAATATCCAAAGCCAATCCAGACAAACCCGCATTAAAAAGCTAATGCCGGTATGGCTAAAATACAGTGCCGCTGCTTTGGTGCTGATTGTTTTTTCTCTTTCGGGTTATTTTATACTTCACTCTTCGGAAAAGCACAACCTGAGTGCCCGGAATATTTTACCAGGAGGCAATAAAGCTGTCCTCACCCTTTCCAATGGAAAAAAGATCATCCTGGATAATGCTGCCAGGGGCCAGATTGCCACCCAATCCGGAATAAATATTACAAAAACAGCCAGTGGACAGATTACTTACACCTTAACCGCCGATAATAACAAAAATGCTGATAGAGTTAATAATACCATTTCTACACCTAAAGGCGGACAATACCAGGTTATCCTTCCTGACGGAACCAGGGTGTGGCTCAATGCAGCTTCTTCCCTGAGTTATCCCGCTTCATTTCATGGGGATGAACGCATGGTTAAACTTAATGGTGAAGCTTATTTTGAAGTAACAAAGAATAAAAAAATGCCTTTTAAGGTACAATCGGGGCTACAGGTGATTGAGGTGCTGGGTACCCACTTTAATGTGAATGCTTACACTGACGAGAATGACATTAAGACTACCCTGCTGGAAGGTTCAGTGAAAGTTTCATCAGGAAACCGCACAGGACTCCTTATTCCGGGACAGCAGTCGCTGGTCAATAGAAAAGATCCCGGAAATATATTAACCAGGATGGTAAATACAGAAAAAGAGACAGCCTGGAAAAACGGGGTATTTTCTTTTGCCGGTGATGATCTAAAATCAATTATGCGCCAGGTTTCCCGTTGGTATGATGTAAATGTGATTTACACAGGACCATTGACCGATGAAAAATACTTTGGGGAAATTTCCAGAAAAAGCAATTTATCTGATGTCATTAAAATACTTGAACTCAATAATCTCCATTTTGAGATAGATGGAAAAACGATAAAGATATCCGCTAACCAGGGATATAGCCAAAAGCACAACTAAACAATTAACTGAATTTATAACCTAAAAATATTTTATGATTAGAAAGCTACGCTAAAGAAGACCAAAAAAATCTAGAAAAACCGGAGGTATCTCACTACCTCCGGCAAAAAAAGGTCGGCAGCAGTAGACGATGAAATCCGGCTGCCTTTATTTAACCCATTCCTATCCCAAAAGTATGAAATTAACTTTTCTTTACAACCCCGTATGCCTTATGCGGAGGGTAAAGTATAAACTCTTTTTAGTCATGAAGTTGACTGCTATTTTATTATTGATTGGCACCATGCACTTAGCTGCAGCCAGTTACGGTCAGCGTGTTACAATAACCAGAAGTAATACGACGCTTGAAACAGTCTTTAAAGACATCAAGCAACAAACCGGCTTTTTATTTTTTTATAACGGACAGGTAAATACCACCAGTCACCTCCTTTCTGTAGACCTGAAAAACGTTCCGATAGAAGAAGCATTGGACAAGTGTCTGATAGACCAGGAGCTTACCTATACGATTGTAAATAAAACCATCGTGATCAGAAACAAATTGCTTGCTTCCACCCCTGTAATGTCGGTAACTAACCAAAGCCAGACCACAGGTAAAGTAGTAGAAGGCGATACCAGAAACCCGGTCCCCGGTGTAAACATTGTGCTGAAGAACAATAAAACGATCCACACGCAATCCAATGACAAAGGTGAGTTCACTATTGCAGCTGCTCCGGGCGACATTCTTCAATTTACCTATATCGGTTTTAAACCCAAAGAGCTTAAGGTAATTGATACAAAATTCATTATCGTTAACCTTGAACCACAGGTAAATGCGATGAATGACGTAGTGGTTACCGGTTATCAGACCATAAAAAAAGAAACCTATACAGGAAATGCGATCACTATTACGGGAGATGAACTAAAACGTTTAAACCCGCAGGATATCATTAAAAGTATAGCCTCTTTTGATCCTTCATTTAAGATCCTCGACAATAACCTGCTGGGTTCTGATCCCAATGCTTTGCCTAAAATTAATGTGCGCGGGGCTACTACCCTTCCTCCCCTGCAAAATAATATTTTAGACAAGAACAATCTTTCCAGCTCCTATAACCTGCCCGCCTTTATACTGGACGGTTTTGAAGTTACGCTGGAAAAAGTAACAGACATGGATATCAACAGGATAGCCAGCATTACAATTTTAAAAGATGCTGCAGCTACCGCTGTTTACGGATCAAGGGCCGCCAATGGAGTGATTGTAATTACCACTAAAACCCCAATTCCCGGAAAATTACAGCTCTCTTATAATTATGAGCTCAACATTACGGCTCCCGATCTTTCCGGCTACCATATTCTAAATGCCTCGCAAAAACTGCAATATGAAAAACTTGCGGGCTTATATACAACCACTACAAATGATGCTTACAGTCAGGATCAGTTAGATGCAATATATTACAGTAAGCTAAAAAATGTAGTGAGTGGTGTAAATACCTACTGGCTATCACAGCCGCTGCAAAATACATTTGGCGAAAAACATTCACTTTCTGCACAGGGCGGCGACTCTACTTTTAGATATGGTGTGGATTTGCGCTATCAGACTTCTCCAGGCGTAATGAAAGGTTCTGCACGAAACCGCTATAGTACAGGTATAAATTTCAATTACAACCCCAACTCCAAGATCTTATTTAAAAATGAGATTACGGTAACCCAGGTGAATGCCAAAGTTTCAAATTACGGCGATTTCTCTACTTATGCAACGATGAACCCTTATTATCCAAAAACGGATAGCGTGGGAAATATCATCAGGGAAATTGCAAACTGGAAAGTAGACACCCACCAGTCGGGTAGTGACCAATACAAAAATCAGGCGGTTTATAATCCGCTGTTTGAAGCCAGTTTAGGAAATTTTAATAAATCTTCGAACCTGGAGCTGATTGATGCTTTCTCTGCTGACATGAAGATCACTCCTTCTTTAAGGCTAAAAGGCTTGATGAGCGTAACCAAAACCAAATATACTTCAGATGTTTTTGTTTCTCCACTCAGCAATACTTTTTATAATGACCCCGATGTAGAGATCCAGAATAGAGGAAGTTATACTTATGCCAGTAATGATAGTTTTGGCCTGGATGGAAACATCACCCTGTTATACAATAAGCAGATCAAAGATAATTACTTCAACCTTGCACTGGGGAGCAATATCATTTCCAGAAAAGACGACGACAAAGCATTTGAAGCCACAGGTTTTGCAAACGACAGATTTACAAACATTGGTTTTGCAAGAACTTATCTTCCTGATTCTGCACCTGCAGGTGATGTAATTTTAAACAGGTCCATTGGAAATTTTTTCTCAGGTAATTATTCTTATAAAAACAAATACCTGCTTGATGCTTCATTTAGGCTGGATGGCTCGTCGGCTTTTGGTGCCAACAGCAGATTTGCCCCTTTCTGGGCGACAGGTATAGGCTGGAACATGCATAAAGAAGATTTTATGAAAGAATTCCCTGTCATTTCTAAATTTAAACTGAGTGCCAGCGCCGGGGAAACAGGATCCGTTTCTTTTCCGGCCTACTTATCAAAATCTATTTATTCTTACCAGACTTCTAATTGGTATTCAACAGGTATAGGTGCTGTAGTAGATGGTTATGGCAATGAAAATCTGCAATGGCAAAAAACCACCAATTACGATGTGGGACTTGACCTGGGGTTATTTCACGATCGCTTTTTAATTACCCCACGGTATTATTATAAGCTCACCAAAGGGCTTTTAACGGACATTAACCTCGCTCCTTCCACAGGATTTACTACCTATAAAGATAACCTGGGCAACATCGCCAACAAAGGATATGAGATCTACCTCACCTGGAATGCATATCGTGCAAAAGACTGGAACATCAATATCACAGGAAATCTGGCACACAATACCAATAAACTGGTTAAAATAGCCAACTCTTTAAAAGCATATAACCAAAGTATAGACGATTTTCAGTCCAATCCGGATAATAATGTAGAGTCTAGCCCGCTATTGCGCTACAATGAAGGTCAATCACTCAATACCATCTATGCAGTAAAATCAATGGGAATAGACCCTCAAAATGGTAAAGAGATCTATGTAAAGAAAGATGGAAGCTTAACCTATGTATATGACATTAAAGATACCGAGCCCGTAGGAGATACGACTCCTAAAGCAGAAGGTTATTTTGGAACAAACATTACCTATAAACAATTCATGCTGAGCCTGAGCTTTTACTATCGCTTTGGTGGCGATTTGTACAATCAGACGCTGGTAGACCGCGTGGAAAATGCTGATCCGCGGGGTAATGTTGACAGCAGGGCGCTCGATCAGAAATGGATTAATCCGGGAGATATTACTTTTTATAAGAACATTGCCGACCTAAGCCCTACTTATGCTTCCTCACGTTTTGTACAGAAGGATAACCAGCTGAATCTGCAATCCGTTTATCTATCCTACGATTTCAAAAAGGCCACCGCAAAAAAATTCGGTTTTATGGGTCTCAGGGCTGCAGTCACCACAAATGATGTGCTCCACTTTTCCAGCATTGATATGGAAAGAGGAATTGATTATCCCTATGCAAGAAGCTGCACATTTTCTTTACAAGCCACATTTTAACTATTTAAAAGATGAAGAAGTTTATTTATATAATCGCACTGCTGACAGTTTTTACTTCCTGCAAAAAATTCCTGGATGTAAAACCGGAGTCCCAGATAGATAAAGACCAATTATTTAGTACGGAAGAAGGGTTTAAAGAAGCACTCAACGGCGTATATACCTTCTGTGCTTCACAAAATCTGTATGGAGGGAACCTTACTTTTAGCACGCTGGATATCATGGCGCAGAACTATGATTTTTCTACCAATGCCATCCTCCAGAAAGTTGCTAGTTTTGATTATACCGATCCTGGTACTATCGCTAAAAAGGATACGGTATGGGCAAATGCTTATCGCGGAATTGCCAATTGTAATAACATACTGGGAACCATTGACAGCAAGAAAGCACTGTTTACCGCTAATAATTATCAAATTATTAAGGCTGAAGCGTTAACGATAAGAGCATACCTTCATTTTGATATACTGCGTATGTTTGCCCCCTCCTATAAAAGCAACCCATCCGCCAAAGCGATCCCCTATGTGACTACTGTAATCAATAAAACTATACCCTTTTCTACCGTTACGCAAACGCTGGACCTGATTATTGCCGACCTGAACAATGCCAAAATTCTATTAAAGGAAACAGACCCTATCGTTTCTTCTTCTTACATTGTAGGTTATCCTGATGACCCGCTCAATACCGAAGTAACGAATCCTGATCTTTTCCTGCAAAACAGGCGCCACAGGATGAATTACTATTCTGTTTGCGGGGAGCTGGCCAGGGTATACTTATATAAAAACGATCTAACCAATAGCTTGTCAAATGCCCAGGAAGTAATTAATTCTACCAAATTTCCCTGGACGGCAGAGGCCGATTTCTTTCAAAAAGACAATACCAAGATTGACCGTATCTGTTATAAAGAACTGATCAGCGCATGGTACATTCCGCAGAGCAAAATTGAATTGGAAGGGTTGTTTACAAATGCTAATCCTGACTACAGTGCCACCACTTCTCAAATTGAAGATATTTATGAAAAGGCGCAATCCGGGGCAGACGACTGGAGATTTAAGCAATGGTTCCTGAAAACAACTTCCATAACCGGAGGACCGGAACGTTCCATGTTACAGAAATATGTAAATAACACGACTCCTGTAGTAAATCTTTATCCATTGGTTGCACCAGCCATCCGCCTTACAGAAATGTATTATATCGCCGCTGAAGCCAGCTTTGAGAGTAATCCGGAGATGGCCATGAATTATTACAATACGGTACGTTTGCATCGGGGTATTGGTGCTACGGTAACAGGCTTAACAGATAAACAGCAATTGATTGAGCTGCTGCTCATAGAGGCACGAAAAGAATTTTATGGTGAGAGTCAGATTCTTTTTATGTACAAACGCCTGAACCACGCTGTCAAGGTTTCTTCCACTCAGGTTATCCCTGCCTCTGATAACATATTTGTGTTCCCACTTCCAATTGATGAACAGGCTTACCGAAACAATTAACGCAATCTTTATGAAACGAAATTTATTTTTTATCCTTTTGGCCACTGCAATGCTGTTTGCCTGTAAAAAAGATACTAAACTCACTTATAACTCGCCCGATAATATCTATTTAAATTATCTGGATAAAAATGGAAACCAGGATACAACGAGTTTGACTTATTCTTTCGCCTATACACAGGGCGTGGTAAGGGACACCATATGGCTGCCTGTTATCCTTTCCGGAAAACATGCCGACCATGACAGAAAATTCGCTATCGATGTAGTGGATTTGGCGACAACAGCAATCAGCGGCTTGCATTATGAACCGTTAAAATCTTTTTATATCCTGCCAAAAGATTCAGGAACTGTTCGTGTACCGCTTATTCTTAAAAATACAGATGCAGCATTAATGAACAAATCTGTTTCACTTACAGTACGTGTATCCGGGGGAGAAGATTTTAAAACCAATTTACCGGTTAGTGTCAGAACAAAAGAGATCATCTTTTCTAATCGGCTGGAAGAACCCATCTGGTGGAAATTCTGGGCGCAGTTAGGTACCTATAGCCGGGTGAAACATCAGCTTTTCCTCATTTCATCAGGAACTACCGACTTGATAGATCCCAGTCAGCCTGATGCTTATCTGCAAATCCCGAGAGTCCTGTATTATCTGGAAAACACCCGAGTATTCCTTACCTATCCGTTCGACTGGGTGAAAGAAAACCCTCAAAAGGGCTATGTGCTAACCCAAAGAAACGATGGAACAGGAGATTATGATTTTTATAATACGAGCACCCCTACTGTTAAGTTTTATCTGAAATTTTTCAGCCAGGCCGGCGTATACGTTTTCATTGATGAAAACGGGAACCAGGTGACAATGTAAATCAATCTAAAACCAAGACCATGAAATGTAAACCTATATTTATCTGTGTATTTTTCTCCCTTTTCTTATATGCCTGTAAAAAAGATCTCGGTAATTACACGTATTCTCCCCCTTCACAACCAGTTGTTGCAAACTTTCAGGATTCAACCTTTAATGCTTTAGTGGGCGATTCACTGATTCTAAAACCTAAAGTGACACTTGCAGGGGCTAACCCTTTGACCGACCTGACCTTTTTATGGGCGATAGATGTAACAGAAGAAGCCAGAACTGCAACCTACACAGGTTATCCATTGAGGATGCTTTATAACTTAAGTCCTAAACTCAGGACAGCCAAACTGACCATTACGGATAAGAGAAACGGGATAAAGTACTTTATTCCGTTTAACATCCTGGGAAATACGCAATTTTCGGTTGGCACAACTGTGCTGAGTGTACAGAACGGGGTAACTAAATTATCGTTCGTTAAGCCCGACAATACAATCCTTCCTGATCTGTATTTCGCTTTGAATGGTACAACTTTACCATCCAATCCCATACAGCTATTTCCAAAACCACTGGCTTATCAGCCAGGCACAGCAGAAAATTACTGGGTGATCTGTAATGATCCCGCAAAAAGCAGTGTGGTTATTGATGGGAGTACAATGCTCAGAAAGAATTATTTTACCGATCAATTTTTTAGTCCTCCTACCTCGCTGGTTACTACTTATTTTGAAGCAGCATTAGGTTATCCAACCGGGGTGATCAATGATAAATTGTATGTCAGCATCA
Source organism: Pedobacter sp. L105 (assembly GCF_009765875.1). Lineage (GTDB taxonomy): Bacteria > Bacteroidota > Bacteroidia > Sphingobacteriales > Sphingobacteriaceae > Pedobacter. The sequence goes on along the minus strand of NZ_LMUP01000014.1, from coordinate 409,016 downwards.
CTTCTACTGCACCTTTTGCGCCCGACTTCGGTAAATTTGCCAACCCACAATCCGGAAATTATACTTTATCCAGATACTATGTACATACTGCTAATTTTTATTTCGGTTTTGATAACACAGCCAAAGCATTTATTTCTTTTGATTCTGGTGGCAATTATATGGGTACTGATTATACGGTTAGTGGAAATGCCTTTGACCCTAAAAATATTGGCACTGGTGATCTGATCTTTATGCAACCTGTATCGGGTATATCTTACGCATTTTTCAAAGATGCTACAGGCGTACTTAATGAACTGTCTTTCAACTTGAACATGGACGACTATAACAACAGGGCGATCAATCCATTATACAAACGTGTATTTGCAGGTGCCTCCCTGGTGCAGCCCGATACTAAATGGCAACAGTCGGTAGTAGACGTGTTTTATTTCACCTCCAATGATAAGATTTACCGCTATAATCCGCTTAACCAGGATCTGAAGCCACTGGATGCCAATTTCGGAGGTAAAAAGGTAACCATGATCAAACTTAGTGCTGATGGCAAAATGCTTACAGCCGGGGTAGATGGTGCATTGATAACCCTGGATGTTAGTGTAGGAAAAAATGGGACTGTTACTAAAACAGTAAATGGCATTCCCGGAACACCGATTGATATTTTTATTAATAAATAAACTACATTAAACTTGTAATAAAAAAGACCAGCGCTTCAGTAGGCGCTGGTCTTTTTTATTACAAGTTTAAATTTTTATTTCATACTAGTAAGCGTTTCTTTCAACTGTTTAACAGCCGGAGAAGAGCTTGGTGGAGAATTAAAGATCGCGTGTGCGCTCATTGCTTTTTTATAAAAATATTGATCTGCTTCTGCATCGAAATTCAAAGATGCACCATTTAGGGTAATACCAGCAAAAAGTCCTTTACTGCGTGAATACGAATACACTTCAGCTTCCAGTTTATAATCTGTATTTGCTGTAGAGCTTCTGCCTACAGGTCCTGCTGCAACGGATAAGTCACCACCAAGGGTAAAGCTGCTTTTCTTAATTTCTGTAAGTGTACTTCTATGTCTAAAGACCAATACAAGATCAACCGACTGAACACCGATCTGTGCACCTATACTCCCACCTGTCATGGTAACAAAAACGGGATTGCTCCAGCTTCCATCAGGCATTTTAACAACCGCAATACCTTTCCCTCTTTTTCCTCCTACTACAAAGCCTGCATTAATTAATTTAGGAATAACAATGATTCCCTGGGTCACGGCTAATAATTCTGAAGGTATGGATTCCTTCATTTTACTAAACTGGGTAAGCACCTCAGTTGATGACTCAATTTTCTTTTGTTCTTTGTCCTGGGCATTTACTGAAAGGCCAAGAAAAAGCCCGGCACAGATAAACAGGATTCCTTTAATTTTTGTGATTTTCATAGCTTGATTATTTAGTTCATTAACACTGAAGTATAACTTCTTGTTTTTCCAAACAAAATAAAAGCCAGAATTGACCGCTAAAAAACAAAAATTAATTTGATAATTCTGACAGACAATTCTGGCTCAACGGCTCTGATAAATTCATAACTGAACCAGGGGCACTTAACACCTCTTGTACCTGGTTAAAATCTTACCTGGCGTCAGGCTTTTGGAACACGCCGGTAGTTGTAGCTGTCGTGGTGGTAATAGGGTCGGAAAAATTTTGCCGACTATTTTCTGATTTTGAAAATTGGAACACTGGTTTAATTTCCAATTTTAATGATTTTTCTAGTGATTTTTTCATGATGTATAGTTTTGGTATACATCAAGTTTAAGTGTGGCTCAGCGTATTATAAAAGTTATTACACGAACTGCCATAACACCGTGGTAAATCAAGTTATTATCCCTTATATTTGAATATATGATTTTCGCAAAATCCATTAAAACTGCCAGATTCTATCGTATAAGTGCCTTAGTCTGGACGCTGTTTATCTTGTATGAAACGCTCATTACTTACTTTATTGCCAGAAAATTTGGTGCATTTGGTGACTATGTAAATTCATATATGGTAAACATTCTGATATTTTACGTTAACGCGAATATCGTATTACCATATTCTTATAAAAAACCAAAGTATATCCTGTTCTTGTTGATCTTGCTGGAATTTGTATTAAGCACGCTGTTTAAATTTGCTATGGTTGCAGGATTTCTTTATTTAGGGCTCACCCATGAAAATCCGTTTAACGACCTTGTTCTTTTAATTACCAAATCAACCTGGAGATTTATATACTTTATGGGTTTAAGTACAGGATACTGGTTTGCATTGAATATCATCGTTCAGCGGAAAGAGATTTCAGATTTGGAAAATAATAAATTGGTAAATGAGTTGAATAAGCAGCAACTGGAGAAAAAATTGGTGGATTCTGAAGTCGCTTATTTAAAGTCACAAATTAATCCACATTTTTTATTCAATACCCTTAATTTTCTATACAACTCATCAATTAGAACCTCTCCGGAGTTGTCTAAGCCCATTCTTCTCCTGGCAGACATCATGCGCTATGCATTAACCGAAACACCCCAGAACGGGAAGGTTGACCTGAGTGATGAAGTTGAGCAGATTATATCGTTCATTGCAATCAATCAATATAGATACGACCATAATTTAAATTTATCTTTTGATATATCAGGAGATTCAGGTGATTTTAAAATATTGCCTTTAATTCTCTTAACCCCGGTTGAAAATATATTTAAATATGCCGATCTTAAAAGTGCAGAGTATCCTGCAAAAATAAAACTGGAACTGATTAATAATCAACTCCAGTTCATGATCAGCAACAAAAAATTAAAGACCAGAAGGGCAGTAAAAAGTCACGGAATAGGGCTAAAAAATTTAAAATTACGTCTGGATACATATTATCCCAATACACATCATATTGATATATCAGAAAATGATGACCAATATATTTTTGAACTCCAATTAACTTTATAAGTTTATGTATAAATGTTATATAATTGACGATGAGTCACATGCTATCGATACCCTAAAAAGGTATGCCCTGGATTGCGGGCAATTGGAAATTGTAGGATTTTCACAGAATCCAATTGAAGCTGTTAAATTTATAAATGAACATAAAAACATAGACATCACTTTTCTGGATATTGACATGCCTGAAATATCTGGTTTGGATGTGGCAGATCTGATTTATAAAAATACGGCAATCATTTTTACCACAGGTCATGCTGGTTATGCCGTACAGGGATTTGAGAAGAATATTTCGGATTTCATGCTTAAACCAATTTCTTTTGAACGTTTTCTAAAATCGCTGACAAAAGTGATTGATAAACTGGAACACCAGGTGGCGATAGAAGAGCCAAAAGATGATGCTTACTTTTTCGTTAACCCTGGTATAAAAGGAAAAATGCTTAAGATCAACTTCGATGACGTAGAATATGTAGAAGGGCTTAACAACTACGTTGTTATCCATACGCCTCAAAATAACCAGATTATCTACCTGACGATGAAAGAGATAGAGTTAGGGCTCTACCCGGAAAGATTTGTCAGGATACACAAGTCCTACATCGTTAACATTGATAAAGTAACCATGATGGAGGGAAACAAAATCATGGTAGATAAAGCTATATTACCTATCGGATCTTCCTACAAGGATAAACTATTAAAGAAAATCGGTAATTACACCATTAAGACACATCGCTCGTAGTATAATTCAGATAAGCCTGGTGTTTTTTCATAAAATGATAGACCAAATATTCGTATTCTCTTGAATTGTGTTCAAATATCCGGTTGATATGCATATGGACCAGATTGATCAGCAAATTATAACGTTTAGTACTTCCCCAACCCAAAGTTCTTTCGTTTAGCTCTTCCAGGAGTTGCTCATAATAAAAAGAAGTTTTTTGTTTTTTATGTCCCGCCGCCAATAAGCCATAACTGATCAGCTCTTTTTGGAAATTCCTGTATTTCACGTCTAATTTGCGCACAACTTCCTTTTCCCTGCTAAATTCAGCAGAAACATTATTCAATACATCGTTCAAAAAATTGTTACGCCCAGTTTTATCCGGCACAAAATAATGAATTAATTGAAGACTGGTATGTACCGCAAAACTCAATTTAAAAGAGGAACTAAGCTCATGGTGTTTGAAAGCTGAAAGAATAAATTCACTGTCCCTGTAAAAAAAAGATTCCACTGCATCAATTAATACTGGCGAATATTTTTCCAGCTCTCTTTGATAAGTATCCAATATCACATCAGCTATTTTCCCTTCTTTGCTCCAGGGATGAAATTTGTGGATCAGCTCATTCTGTAGTGCATGGCAAGGCTTTCCTCCTGTAAAAAACCTTAGTCTAAGGTGATGCCCATGATCTTCATAACGAATAAAAAACCATTTAAAACCAGGATTATCTTTTTTGTATTTTTTTACAACAGGCAGCACAAGATTTATCAGAATCTCGTTAGTTAATGAATAATGGGCATATATTTTAATATATATCCATTCCTGGCCAGGCAAAAAGGAACGTTTTACCTTCAAAAGATCCCTCGTGGACTTCAGGATTTGGCTCATGGGTAGGTGATATGATTTTGTTTGGTTGATGGCACAGGCCAACAGCTGACTGGCATAGGGCCTACCTTCCGCGTCTTTCAGATTAGCATTTTTTGCATATACATGCTCCATCAAAGTAACTGTTTTTTTACCCTTTACAGATTTTTTGAAGATTTCAAAATCATCTTTACTGTGTTGATTGAAAACAAGGAAATTATCTCCCTCATGCAGGCTGAAATGTTCAGGGATATTCAATTCTAAGACTGAAAAGCCATCCTCTTCGACAATTTTTTTTAGTTGATTTTCATTTAAGATCCAGGTAGCCGGACTAACGACCGCATTTCCAAGCTGCACACGTGGATAATATTCCATGCCAGGAAAAAGATTAGCCAGAGAAAATGACAAATTTGATTTAGTCCCCTGAAATTGCAGATCACATAGAAAACGTATAATGGGAATGGTAGAAAGGCGATAGTTATAAGCTGATGAAAGCCTGGGTATTATATATTTATTAAGGCTAACTGATCTTAAAAAGATTCGATTGTCCCTGACAGAGATCACCAGGTCGTTTAGTTTAATGCTATATTTTTCAGTGAGTGTGGCATGTGTCAACACCGGGATTTCATAGGCATAAAAATGTCCCCTCTGGTTAATATTTGATGCCCTGTCATTAGGCGAATAAGCTATTTCAGCAAATAAGAAATCATTATTGATAGCTATTTCCTGCTCACAGATCTTTTTAAGACAGGACTCTGCTTCCGTTCCTGAAGCAGCGAATCTTCCGCTTAACTCAATTCCCGATACACCACCAATGTTGTCTAGCCAAATCTCTTCATCAATACTGCGAAACAAAATGAACATTCCCGGAGGTAAAGGCTGGCCATTTTTTGGAAGATCAGCCAGATCTTCAGGGTTAATCATAATTTTCTCAAAACCAGGCCGACGAAGACTATTCCATTTTTTAAACAGCATCTTTTCTACCGGGCCCCAGCTAGCACTGGTTTGTCTTTCCTCTTTACTTCTGATATCATCAATAAAATCTTCGCTCTGGTTATCAAAAGCAGTAGCCAGATTTTCATAGCCAATACCACATCCAGGATCAAGTACGATCATCAAAGGCATTTCCCGCTGGTCATATTTTTGAAGAAATTCAGTTTTAAATCTGCTCATGGTATCCAGTTCCTGATCCGCAGTTAACTGATTCATCTGATCAAGAAGGGATAGCAGCTCTGATTGCATGCCATGCCGTGCCCCTCCTGAAATATTACGCTGGTATAATGTGTAAGTAGCATTTTCAATATTCCTGTTTATTAACTGTCTGATATGTTCGTTCAAGTCCGGCAAAGATTGATCATGACTATTGAATTTAGCAGTAAAAGAATTTAATAGTTGATGATCAACTTCCGTATAATTATCCAGCATTGATTTGCAACGCACATTATACTGAGGCCCTGTAACGCTGGGCGTTAAGCCGGAAACGATTACCTGACCTTCTAGTAAACTTCTAAAATACTGATAAACGGGGGCCTGGTCACCGTATTCTTCCTTCAAAAAAACAAATATATCATGGAGGGTTTGCCCCTTACCGATAAATCTTAATAATTTATTTAATCCGGGAACTAGTTTCAACTCGACAATAGCAAACTTATTTTGTGCAGAATAGGCCTGGCTAATAAACCTTAGCTTGCTCGCCGTTTGATAAAGCGAATTGTTAGTATAATACTTAACAGATGGAAATTTTTCTGTTTGAAGACTGTTGATATAATTAAATAAGACCTTATAATCAGGATGGATAACCAATTCGTGATGATCATTAAAAGCGAGCCCATCTCCTTGATCTTCAGCCCACCCTGCAGCCGACCAGGAAGAAAAAGAACCATATGGCAGAGACCTGAAACACATACGATTCAAATATTTCCATAAAGTGACTTTAGCTTGAGGACTGATCTGGTGATAATCAAAATCTTTTTTTTTAAGTTCCACGAACAGACTTTGGCTGGCAAAGAAAATACTTGCCCTGAAAAAATCAGTTTTTAATACCTTTTCTAAGAATTGCTGGTTAAAGTTCCCATAGCTGTAAGCAGGTGCTCTGATGAGCAAAAAGGGATCAATAGAAAAATCAGACATGTGAATGGATATTTGACTGTTAATCATTAGAGTATAACAGGATCCGATTGTTGCCGAAATAAGAAATTAAAACCTCAAATATTTCACAAATTTCAGCAAACATGCCTGCTCATACTAAAATAATGACATAGCAATTTACAATCATTTTTTCACTCAGAATATCTGATTAAGACAAAAAATTTCGGTTATAACGATTTTTTCAAAGAATATATTCTGTACGCGCATCTTCTCCCGCCATCAACGATGTACTCTATACGTTTGATAGATACATGTTCACCAATTACTGTCTGTAATGTTTTAAATTCAGCAATGCAGATGCCGGGGTTGGCATGTGCTGCAGCACCTATCGGGCAGTGGTTTTCGATGAAGATAAATCCTTCTTCATCTTTAATAAATTGAGCCATATATCCTTCCCTGGTGCGGATGGCAACAAAAGTACCGATCCTTTGTTCCAGGTCGTCTATACCCACTAACTGTTCCAGATATTTACTCGTTCCTTTTTCTCCATTTGCAGTAATCACCTTCGATACAGCCACTTCTCCGAGGGTCTCTTTCATGATCTCCATTAGTTTTACGGTGAGTGCAGCATGGGTATCAGGAAAGCGCGACTGACCAGCATTGGTAAGCGACCATAATTGTTGTGGTCTGCCCCTTCCGGTGACAGTTTTATTAGAAGTCACTACACCTTCTTTTTCTAACCTGAGCATTTGAAAACGCGCACCTTCTACAGTCACCTGAAATTCCCGGGCAAGTGCAGATAATGACTGAGGCCCACTGGTTTTCAGCAGTTCCACAGCGCGTTCCCTAAATGGCAGCTTATGTTCCATTATAACCAACCCAACTCTAATTTCGCTTCATCACTCATCATATCCCTGTCCCATGGCGGATCAAAAGTAAGGCGTACCTCAACCTCGTTAAGTCCTTCAATAGCTTTAACTTTTGTTTCCACTTCAGTCAGGATCTCACCCGCAGCAGGACACGCCGGAGCAGTTAAGGTCATATAAATATGTACGTTATTGTCTTCCAACATCTGGATCTTGTAGATCAGTCCCAGTTCAAAAATATTTACAGGTATCTCCGGATCATAAATGGTCCGTATAGCCTCTTCAATTTTATCTCTTAATGATAGCTCATTCATCTTTATTCAATATTTAATTTGAAATAAAACCAGCTGCATACAATTTCATTTGTTGCAACATTGCCAGCAATCCATTAGAACGATTAGGTGACAAATGATTTTGCAGGCCGATAGTATTGATAAAATATAAGTCTGCATCCACAATTTCCTGTGGCGTATGACCCGATAGAACTTTAACCATCATACTAATCAGGCCTTTGGTAATAATTGCATCGCTATCGGCAGTAAACCATACCTTACCTTCTTTATATTCAGGTTGCAGCCAAACACTGGACTGGCAGCCTTTAATCAGTTTTTCAGGTATTTTATACTGAGGATCAATTAAAGGGAGTTCTTTACCGATATCGATAATATTTTCATATTTATCCATCCAGTCAGGGAATAACTCAAACTCCTCAATGATTTCATCCTGTTGTTCGTTAATCGTCATCATTTAATTAAATAAGTATAGCAGCGGCCCTTTTTATACCTGCAACCAATAGATCTACTTCTTCTTTGGTATTGTAAAAAGCAAAAGATGCACGACAGGTTCCAGGGATACCAAAGAAATCCATGATCGGCTCGGTACAATGGTGACCGGTACGTATAGCTATGCCCTGCTTATCCAATAATTCGCCCAGGTCATAAGGATGAATATCTTCAAGTAAAAAAGAGATTACACTGGCACGATCAGGAGCATTACCTATAAAACGAATGCCCTCTATCTTTGCCAGTTGTTCCAAGCCGTAGGTAAGCAATTCCTGTTCTGCATCGGCAATGGCGGTTAAACCAATCTGATTTACATAATCAATAGCAGCACCCAAACCTATCGCACCGGAAATATCTGGTGTACCTGCTTCAAATTTGTAAGGCAGCTCGTTATAAATGGTTTTTTCGAAGGTCACTGTTTTAATCATGTCCCCTCCTCCCTGATAAGGCGGTATCATATTCAGCCATTTGGCCTTACCATACAATACACCAATTCCTGTAGGGCCATATAATTTATGTCCGGAAAAAGATATAAAATCAACATCCAGTTCCTGCACATCTACAGGCATATGCTGAATAGCTTGTGCAGCATCAATTAATACAGGAATATTTTTTGCGTGCGCCTGTTTGATAATTTCTTTTACAGGATTAATCGTACCTAAAGAATTAGACACATAAGTTACTGAAACCAGTTTAACACCCTCATCCAATAAACCAGGCAGCAAATCCATTTGCAAAACGCCATCCTGATCCATTGGAATTACTTTCAGCGTAGCACCGCGTTCTTCGCAGATCATTTGCCATGGTACAATGTTGGAATGATGCTCCAGAGCAGAGATCAGGATACTATCGCCTTCATTTAGGAACTTACGTCCAAAAGAAGAAGCAACCAGGTTAATCCCGTCTGTAGTTCCTTTAGTAAAGATGATTTCATCACTACTTTCAGCATTGATAAAGGCAGCTACTTTTTTTCGTGCACCCTCATAAGCTGCTGTGGCTTGCTGACTCAGCAAATGTACACCACGATGTACATTACTGTTATAGGATGTATAATAGTTTTCCAGTACATTTAAAACCTGTACAGGCTTTTGTGTAGTCGCTGCATTATCAAAGTAAACCAGGTTTTTACCGTAAACTTTTGTATCCAGTATAGGAAAATCTTTCCTTATTTCTTCAATCACTAATTTCCCCATAGCCGTTTTCTTTTAAACGATGGTTGAGAACGAATTTTCCATCTTTTGATAAATCAAGGATTGCACGTGTTCTTTCACGGCTTCATTTTCGATCTTTTGTGTTACATCGAACATAAAGGCTTCTACCAGCAATTTACGGGCAGACTCTTCACTGATTCCTCTTGCACGCAGGTAAAACAACGATTCCGGATCAAACTGCCCTACAGTACAGCCATGACTGCATTTCACGTCATCTGCAAATATTTCCAGTTGCGGTTTAGCAAATACCTGTGCCTTGTTACTTAAGAGCAAGTTATTGTTTTGCTGAAAAGCATTTGTTTTTTGCGCCGGACGTTCAACAAAAACCTTTCCGTTAAATACAGCTTTACCATTTTCCAGCAATACACCTTTATAAATTTCATTGCTTTCGCTATTTGGAAATTTATGGTGTATAGCAGTATGATTATCCGTCAACTGCTGACCGCCTACCAGGTATAAGCCTAATAAATGTGTTTCTGTTGAAGGACCGTTCAATACGATCTCCAGGTTATTACGGATCAGCTCTGCACCGGGTAAATTAAAGGTGAAATTGTCATAGCGGCTATATTGCAGCTGACTCACCTGATTGTAATTAATTAACCTCTCATCAGCAGCATTATCCTGAATATTATATTGTATCAGTTGTGCATTTTCTTTCAGGCTTACTTGTGTAACACTGTTCAGCACTATACGCTGTGTATCCTTAATCCAAACACTTGCTTCAAGCAATTCTGCTTTGGCGTGTTCGTTTACCACGATTAAATGACGTGGCTGGTACCAGGTATTTTCATCGGCAGTATACAAATGAACAATCTGTACAGGTTTATCCAATACTACACTACGGGGTATTTCAATAAAATATCCGTCTGTAAACAGTGCCGTATTTAAAGCGAGTAAAGTGTTATTCTCATCCTGGCTAAATACCGCATTGTCTTTAAATACCTGTGTATCCAAAACACTCTCCAGTGGTAAAATAGTGGCCAGTTTTTCATCAGGAAGAACCGATAAAGCAAACTGGATCCGGCCGTTTAATAAAACCAAAAGATAGGCATCCAAACCAGGGATCACTGCTTTATTTACCGCAGCGATAATAGTCTCCTCTTCAAATCGCCCAGGGATAAAAGAGAAATCGTCATTTAAAAAAGGACTCAGGTTAGTGAATTTCCATTCCTCATTTTTTGTGGTAGGAAAACCTTTGGCCTTGAAAATTTCCAGTGCTTTTTTTCTTGTATTCGATAAATCACCATTATTATTACCTGCATTGTCTGTAATTTCAAACTCAGCAATTAATTTATTGTACAATGGAGCTGTTAACTGATCTACCATAATTATTTATTGTTGATTGATTCATTGCTGTGGAACTCTTCCTTCAGCCAGTCATACCCTTTTTCTTCCAACTCCAGTGCCAGTTCTTTAGTTCCTGAACGAACAATCTGTCCGTTATACAAAACGTGTACAAAATCAGGGACAATATATTCCAGCAAACGTTGATAGTGAGTGATTAGCACAAAAGCATTATCTGCTGAACGTAATTTGTTGATTCCGCTGGAAACGATTCTTAAAGCATCGATATCGAGTCCTGAATCCGTTTCATCCAGGATAGATAATTTTGGTTCCAGCATAGCCAGCTGAAATACTTCATTACGTTTTTTCTCTCCTCCAGAAAAACCCTGGTTTAGAGAGCGGTTGGCCAGTTTAGCCTCAAACTCTACTAACTCCTGTTTTTCTTTGGTCATCTTCAGAAATTCCTTAGCCGAAAGCGGCGGAAGATTACGGTGAATCCTGATCTCACTTAATGCTGTTCTCAGGAAATTGATATTCGATACACCGGGGATTTCCACAGGATACTGAAAAGCAAGAAAAACACCCTCACGGGCGCGTTCTTCGGGTTTCATATCCAGCAGGTTTTTTCCATCAAGCCACACTTCACCTTCGGTAACCTCGTAGTTCTCACGACCTGCCAAAACAGAGGCCAACGAGCTTTTACCAGATCCGTTAGGTCCCATAATAGCATGTACTTCACCTGCTTTAACCTCAAGATTAATACCTTTTAATATTTCTTTTCCTTCAATATTAGCATGAAGATTTTTTATTGATAACATATTATATTTATGATTTAAGATTATCCTACGCTACCTTCAAGCGTAAGAGATAGTAATTTCTGTGCTTCTACAGCAAATTCCATTGGCAATTGGTTCAATACATCTTTGGCATAACCATTTACAATTAAGGCAATGGCCTGCTCTGCATCGATACCGCGCTGATTTAAATAAAATACCTGGTCTTCTCCTATTTTTGATGTAGTGGCCTCATGTTCTACAGTTGCTGTATTATTTTTTGATTCGATATAAGGGAAAGTATGTGCACCACACTGATCACCAATCAGCAATGAATCACACTGGGTAAAGTTACGTGAGTTAGCAGCACGACTTCCCATTTGTACCAAACCTCTATAACTGTTCTGTCCTTCTCCTGCTGAAATACCTTTGGAAATGATCCTGCTTTTGGTATTGGCACCAATATGGTAAATTTTTGTTCCAGTATCAGCGATCTGTTTGTTATTCGTTACTGCAACAGAGTAAAACTCGCCTGAAGAATAATCACCCTGTAATAAAATACTGGGATACTTCCAGGTAATTGCAGACCCTGTTTCTACCTGTGTCCAGGAGATTTTTGCACGTTCACCACGGCATGCACCACGTTTGGTTACAAAATTAAAAATACCGCCTTTTCCATCTTTATCACCAGGATACCAATTTTGTACCGTAGAATATTTAATCTCAGCACCTTTCATCGCAATCAGTTCCACTACTGCAGCGTGCAGCTGGTTTTCATCACGCATAGGCGCTGTACATCCTTCAAGGTAACTTACATAACTATCTTCGTCAGCAATGATTAGTGTACGTTCAAACTGCCCTGTGTTTTCAGCATTGATCCTGAAATACGTAGATAGCTCCATTGGGCATCTCACTCCTTTGGGGATATAAACAAAAGATCCGTCAGAGAAAACCGCAGTGTTTAGCGACGCAAAAACGTTATCGGTATGGGGAACTACTGAACCCAGGTATTTCTGTATCAGTTCGGGGTGTTTTTGTACAGCTTCACTGATCGAGCAAAAGATAATCCCCATTTCGTTCAAGTGTGCTTTGTAAGTAGTAGATACCGAAACACTATCAAATACTACATCAACGGCAACCCCTGCCAGTTGTTTCTGTTCAGACATTGGGATACCCAATTTCTCAAATGTGCGCAGCAGCTCTGGATCTACTTCATCCAAAGAAGCATATTTAGCCTGTTGTTTTGGTGCTGCATAGTAAGAGATCGCCTGAAAATCAATTTCCGGCATTTTAAAATTCTGCCAGTGAGGCATATCCTGCTTTTCAAAAGCATGGAACCCTTTCATCCGCCAGTCAAGCAGCCATTGTGGTTCATTCTTCTTTGCAGATATAAAACGGACAGTATCTTCATTGAGTCCGGTTTCAGAAATATCCATATCAATTGCTGTGACAAAGCCATACTCATATTCGCGGTTTGCCAGCTGGTCGAGCATCATATCATCTTTTTCCATCATTATTCAGTTTAAGGCTTATTACGGCCAGCCGGAAGGCTATTTAATAAGCACGATACAAAGATAAGTAACAACCGTAATAAACAAAGCGATTACTTTGTTTATTACGGTCTAATTACAATAAAAGTAGAATTATTGTAAATATAAATGAATCTAAATCGATTATTCAAAAACAATACTTGTAGTTTATAATTTCTCCGCATAGATTTACCCCGTATTTAAAGATTTAAAATGAATATTAAACCCAAAATTTACCAGCGGGTATTAGCCAGTGCCCTGCTTATTACTGCTACCGCAGCTGCTTTCCCTGTCAGTGCACAGGAAAAAACAGCCGACCCCCTGATGAAGATTTACAGAGAAACACCAGCAAGGATCAATGACCTGATCCACACTAAACTGGATGTTCGTTTTGACTATAAAAAGCGTTACCTCTACGGAAAAGAATGGGTAACGATAAAACCGCATTTTTACCCAACAGATACCTTAAGGCTGGATGCCAAAGGAATGGATATCAAAACCGTTGCACTCGTAAAAAATGGTAAAAATACCCCCTTAAAGTACAAATACGACAATCTTTCCCTGGCTATTAAACTGGATAAAGTTTATGAAAACACGGAAAATTACACCATCTATATAGACTACACATCCAAGCCGGATGAATTAAAAATAGAAGCCGGAGCAGCGATCACTGATGCCAAAGGACTTTATTTTATCAATCCCGACAGCACAGAAAAAGGTAAACCTGTACAAATATGGACTCAGGGAGAGCTGGAAAGTTCATCCACATGGTTCCCTACTATTGATCAGACCAGTCAGAAAACCACAGACGAGATCAGCATGACCGTTCCCGGTAAATATGTTACGCTGTCTAACGGCAGACTGGATTTACAGAAAAAAAATGCCGATGGCACAAGAACAGATACCTGGAAGATGGAATTGCCCCACTCCCCTTACCTGTTCATGATGGCTGTTGGTGATTTCAAGATATACCATGATAAATGGCGCAATAAAGAAGTAAATTATTACCTGGAACCAAAATATGCACCTTATGCCAAAGAAATTTTCGGCTTTACACCGGAAGTTATAGAATTCTATTCAAAAATTCTTGGCGTAGACTATCCATGGAATAAATACTCACAAATTGTAGTGCGCGATTATGTTTCCGGCGCTATGGAAAACACAACAGCCACGTTGCACGGTACTTATGTTCAGGGTACTTCACGTGAACTGGCAGACAGATATTATGATGCAGGAAGAAGCACAATTGTTCACGAATTGTTCCACCAGTGGTTTGGCGATTATGTGACTGCAGAAAGCTGGAGCAACCTAACCGTCAATGAGTCTTTTGCCGACTTTAGCGAAACCCTTTGGGCTGAACATAAATACGGACAGGATACCGGCGATGACCATAATAACGAGGCGTTAGAAAGTTACCTGAGAAGTCCTGAAGCTGCGAAAAAAGATCTGGTACGCTTTCACTATCATGCCGGTATAGATGTTTTTGATGTAGTAACCTATCAAAAAGGCGGACGCATCTTAAATATGCTGCGCCATTACTTGGGTGGTCCGGCGTTCTTTAAAGGATTAAACATATACTTGAAAGCCAATGCTTTCAAAGCTGGTGAAGCACAGCAATTAAGACTGGCAATGGAAGAAGCCAGCGGAAGGGACTTAAACTGGTTCTTTAACCAATGGTATTACGGAGCGGGCCATCCCTTGTTAGATATCAATTATAAATGGGATGAAACTACCCACACAGAATCTGTTTACCTGAACCAAAACCAGGAAGGTAAAGCCTTTATATTGCCAATGGCGGTAGACGTTTATACCGGCGATAAAGCAGAACGCCGCCATGTATGGATGCGCAGCAAAGCTGATACCCTTACTTTTAAATTATCTACAAAACCTAACCTGGTAAACGTAGACGCAGAAAAAATTATTCTGAGCAAAAAGACTGATCATAAAACACTGGAAGAACTGTTATTCCAGTATCAGCACGCACCATTGTACATGGACAGGTATGAAGCCATAGATGCTGCTGCCGGTAAACAGTCAGACCCAACTGCACAGAAGATCCTGCTTGCCGCATTGAATGATAAATATTACGGCCTGCGTTTAAAAACGCTGAATACACTAGATTCCGCCAGTGCAACATTAAATGAAGCTGCCTTGCCTACTATTTTAAACCTTGCAAAAACAGACGATAATAACCTGGTAAAAGCCGCCGCTATTCATGTCATAGGAATTTCAAAAGGTGCCGAACAACAGGAATCATTATTTAGAGAAGGCCTGAAGAGCCAGTCGTACGCAGTAGCCGGCGCTTCACTAAGTGCAATGGCTAATTTAAAACCTGCAGACGCACTTCCTTTTGCCAAATCATTTGAAAAAGACAGCGAAGGAAATTTAACCAACGCCATTATTTCTGTTTACGCTAAAAGCGGAGGAGATGCCGAATGGCCTTATGTATACGGCAAATTCAATGAGGCTGGCCCGCAGGAAAAATTTGACATGGTAAAAGACGTCATCTTCATGACTGCACATATCCCTAATCCTGTTTACGCACAACAAGGAATCAATGCATTGAAAGACCTGGGTATTAAGTACAAAGCCAATGGTTTTGCACCACAATTAATTCAGGTGCTTAACCAGATTAAACAAGTCCGCCAGCAAATGAATGATACTGCATCGGCTAATTTAACTGATGAAGCTGTTAAACAAATTAATGATGCAAAATAACGGGTAAGAGATTATCAATCAGATCGTCTCCTTCAAAAGAGATGATCTGATATAAAAAAAATAGGTATACTGTATTCCGGCTGAAACCTTTGCGCCCTACACTTGCAAAATTTCGAGGCCGTCATACAGCATACCTATTTTTTTTTAAATAGATTTCCTAAACCACCGTGTTATCAAATCCTTACAATGGATGATCTTCAAAAAATTACCCTAAGCCAAACGGGTTTTAGCGGATAATCTTTCAACAGTTACTGTAATGCGCCCGGCAATGGAAGACCCTAAAAAAAATGAGTATGGTATATGACAGCCTAGCGTCTTGCAAGCGAAGCGCAGCATTATGCAGCTGTCATATACCATACTCATTTTTTCAGCGAAGCCAGATGATCTTCGATAAACTTACAAAACCTGCTCTTCCAGTAAAAACACCAGTTTGGCTGCAGGATCACTACAGAAACCAGGATGCACCCTTGAAGTTTGAATCACTGTACTGCGCATCGCTGTCAGCCAGCGAAAACGCGAAGCTAAATCCAGTTCAGCTATGGGGCCTCCCCGTTTCCCTCCGCTACAAATGTGGGTTAACGCATTTAAATGATCTTTCAGCTCCTCCACATCAAGCTTCACCGAAAAAGCTTTAAGTCTATCCTCATTCAACACAAAAACTACCTTAAGGAACTTTTGCCTGGCACAATACAGGATCACACCTACATTCAGAAACTCTTCACGTTCTACCCTGGGCACAACGCGAATAACCGCATACTCAAATAAGTGACGCTCTTGCATTTTTGGCTTCGTTTACAAAAATTTCTGAATTGGCTAACCTGATCTTTAAAAACTGTGCATAAGCTTCGCGGTTTGCTGCCGGGGAATCAAAAGTTGAATCCCTGCCCAGCCACTCTTCCGGGATCAGATCAACAATATTATGGATCAGCTCATCCGTTAACAAGGGCTTGAAAGTTTCATTTACTTCATCCAGCTCTGCTGCCCAGGGTAAAAGTACATGATCTTTAATCAAGGCAAAAGGGCGCTTAGCCTGTTCCTCCCAATTTTGCCAGGAATGATGAAAATAAAGGGAGGCACCATGATCTATTAGCCATAATTCCCTGTGCCATATCAACATATTGGTATTACGCGGAGTACGGTCCATATTAGTGAGCAGACAATCCAGCCAAACAATCTGGGAGGCAAGCTTCGAATCTATAGTGGTAACGGTTGGGTCGAAAGTAATAGCACCTGATAGATAATGCAGCGCTAGATTGAGCCCTATGCTGGCCTTCAGGAGGTCCTGTATTTCCTCGTCAGGTTCTGTCCGGCCAAACGCCTCATCCAGGTTAGCCAGTACAATTTCCGGGACTTTAAATCCCAGCGCACGCGCAATTTCACCACCAATAATTTCGGAGATCAGGGCTTTCACCCCTTGTCCTGCACCACTAAACTTCAGTACATAAAGAAAATCATCATCTGCCTCTGCAATGGCCGGCATGGACCCGCCTTCACGCAAAGGGGTTACATAACGGGTTACATTGACAGTCCTGAGTTGGAGTTGGTTTGTATTCATGATAAAGCAATCCCAGACTGGGACGGCACGAAATTTAGGCAAATAAGTGCAACTATCAGAATAATAATTAGCATTTCCTTCTAAATCAGATACGGCATACCCCTGTTAAAGAACATGCCGTATCGATTTAAACGCGGGATAAACCCTAAAACTTCACATTTAGACTGGCTACAAATGTAGTTCCCAGCTGACTAAACTGTGGACCAACATAAGTAGTGGTAGAATACCTGCCATCGAAGGTCAATAAGTTGGTATAATTAAAGGTAACGTTCTTTGCCAGCAAAATACTTGCACCAGGATCAGTTAATAGTGTTGCAGTAAAGAAATAAGGATGTAAGATCAATTCAATATTGATTTATTAAATGAACATCGATAATAGGTTATTTCTTGTACCGGAGGTATTATGACCGGCATAAATTTTAGATTTCCAGACGATAAAGGTATGGCTGCTCACCAACCTGGAGAAATCCGGATATCCATAATGATTAAGTCCCATACCCAGAACCAGAGTATAAGTTTCAAAACGTTCCAGTCTGCCGAGGATATTATTCATAATAATCTTTCCCGAATTTCTATGAGGATTAACTTTATTGATCGCGATAACATTACTCCCATCATACATACCGGATGTAAACGGTCCATTAAATAAAGCGATCCAGCTATCCGTCCGGCTTAATTTCCTGCAAAATAATACAGGTAGCTGCGCAATCAGAAAATCTGTACCTATTTCATCGGGAATCACCGTTATATTACTTAAAGTTACAAGGAGTTCATCTGTAACAGCAGCATGGGCAGGTAAAATTAAACTTGCACAAACCGCTTCCGTATTGGTATGCAGTCCAAGGCCAAAACCAATGATATAATCATGCCCTAAAGTAAGATCATCAAATACAACCTCACCTGCCTGCTGGTTTGAACCTATCCTGATCACTTGCTGCGATTCCGCAGCCGACAGAAAATCTTGTCCCTTCCAGATCGCAATAAAACACCCCAATTCATGCGGATCAGATCCTGGTAAAACAGAAAATGAAACTAAAAGCTGATTTTCGTTAATTAGCTTTCCGCTGATTTGGATGGTGTTTTGAGCAGACATAGTGAATATTGGTTAATTGATATTTCAAAGATCAATTAGACTTAAAAAAAAAGACAGGGTGAAAACAGCTTTTCTTCTGATTATAATTAGCTATTATAAAGGATAAATATCAGTTTGCTAAAATGATTTATTTACCTAGGTTAGCATAAAAAAAATAAACACTAATGAAGAAAATTTTTACCCTAATCTTTGTAGCTGTAACATTAATGAATTTAACAGCCTGCAAGCAAAACAAACAAGATGCTACCGTAAAAGGCACAACAACTGTTTCACCCGACCCTATCCCCGACTCTGTATTGGTTGACTACCCGACAGCAAAAAAGTATGTTGGCAATTATGCCTCGCATGCAGGTTTTGTAGACGACAAAGCTGGTTATCCTTCAGTTGCAAAAAGACCGGATACCCGCTGTATCTGGTTTAGTAAAGAAAGGTTAAAACAAATGGTGACCACTCTTGAAAGTGAAGGCGGCGATGGCGTTCGGTTTTACCTGATCACTTATGATAATCAGTACAATAAAACTGCAACAAAAAACTGCCCTGATAAACAATACTGGGGATATAATACCTTGCTGATGGTATCTACAAAAGACAGTATCATTAACAAAACTGCAGTGCACCCAGATACGCTGCACCAGGATTACTACACGAATGAAGTCGTAGCTGCTAAAAGAGGCTCAGTTAAAAAACCAGGATTTATTGTCGGTGCAACGCCATCAAATCGCGGAGAATTATGCCCGCCACCATCTGCCTGTCCTCCAACCGGCGCAACCTTATTAGCTGACTAACATGAGAATATTGACCATCAATACAGCCTCAGAATTTATCTGTTTTCTGATTAGCGTATTCTGTCTGCTAAAAGATAAAAACGCATACTGGAGAAGCTTTATGTTTTATATGCTGCTGGTTTGTCTGACTGAATTGGGTGGTCTGTTTTTAAGAAGTATCGCTGTATCAAATTCTATGCTCTACACAGGTTTTCTGATCATTGAATGTTCAATGATCAGTACCTTTTTTTACTATACATTTTACAAATACTATCCAAAAAGCAAATGGATCTACGCCTGGTTTGCCCTGTTTTTAATCGCCTATATCGCCGAACTGGTAGACAATCATTTCAGCATTTTTTCTTACAGAACAACCACATTCATGTCAGTCGCTTTTGTTATTGCCAGTCTGTATTATTATTTACTGATTACCAGGGATGAAAAATTTAGAAAACTGGGATCAGACCCGCAATTTTGGGTAATCAATGGTATCCTATTCTTTTATTTCGGCAGCACAGCATGTAATGTATTCTTTGATTACCTCATACATGAAGTTTCACCCATAAGCCAATCTATCAGATACATCACTTTTAATATACTCAACATACTCTTATACAGTTGTTGGTCTTATGCTTTTATATGCAGATATCGTCAAAGGATTTAATTTACCTGATCACCCTGATCACCTTTATTTTTCTAATTGCCCCATTATTTTTGATTATTTACATTTCCCTGTACAATCAAAAAAAAGCAAAACATGCAGAAGAAAAGGCGGCCTTAAAAAAAACATTCGAACTGGAACTGCTAAAAAGCCAGATTGAAGTTCAGGAGAATATCCTGCAGATGATTGCCAGTAACCTCCATGATAATATCGGACAGCTTTTAAGCCTAACCAGCATGACGCTCAGTTCTATCCAGATGGACAGCAAGCGCGAAGAAAAAATTAAGACGGCCGGGGAACTAACTTTGAGGGCCATACAGGAATTAAGACAGCTTTCTAAAAGAATGAACGGTCAGGAGCTGATCAAAAAAAACCTGGCCCATGCAATCACCTATGAGCTCGACTGGTTAAGAAGAGGCACTGAATATGAGATTAATTTCAGGGATAACACCACCCATTCCATTCCCGAAAACGCAGATATAGAATTGATATTATTCAGGTTATTTCAGGAAACAATCAGTAATATCATCAAACATGCCGAAGCAACAGTCATTGATATTACACTGGACCAGGTGCCCGGACTACTAACTTTACGTGTAAAGGATAATGGAAAAGGATTTGTACTGGCAGATAAATTAAAGACCAGCGAGGGAATGGGTCTTAGCAATTTGAGTAAAAGGGCTGCCATGATGAATGGTACTTTTAATGTTACCTCTTCAGAAGAGGTTGGAACAGAGATATTGGTTTCTATACCCTATATTTAGGCCATGGAAAACAGGAAAATTACCATTGCTGTCATTGACGACCATACATTATTCAGAAAGGGCGTATTGAGCCTATTGTCAGAATCCGACGAAGTCGATATCCTTTTCGACGCTTCAAATGGTTTAGAGATGAAGGAAGTGATCAATCCTGATCAACTGCCCGAGGTTATCCTAATGGATATAAACATGCCCAAAATGGATGGTTATGCGGCAACAAAATGGGTTACCACTACCTATCCTTCAGTAAGGGTATTGGCTTTAAGCATGTACGATGAAGATAAACCAATCATCGAAATGTTAAAAAATGGTGCTGGTGGTTACCTGCTCAAAGAATCTAAAACTACTGATTTAATTATTGCCATAAAAACAATTGCAGAACACGGATATTTCATGAACAATCTGGTATCGGGCAAACTGATCAGGTCATTACAGGACGATAAACCACAAAAGAATAATACTGCCGAACTTTCAGTTAACGAACTCAAATTTCTGCAATTCTGCTGCTCTGAGCTCACCTATAAAGAAATAGCGGACAAAATGATCTTAAGCCATCATACCATTGACAATTACAGGGAATCCCTTTTTCACAAACTGGGGATTAAATCCCGTACAGGTTTGGTACTGTTTGCTATCCGTAATGAATTGATCAAGCTATAGACAACAAACAGCACCCGAATATTTAGTACCCGGTATTCTGTACCAGGTTTGGATTAGCTAATTGATTATCAGGAATGGCAAACAGCAGATATTTAGGATTGTCGGTTGGTTTTTCCTGCCATGGCGTCAAGAACTTGCCAAACCGGATCAGGTCTTCCCTTCTCATCCCTTCCCAGAAAAATTCACGTCCGCGTTCATCCAGCAAATTATCTAGCGTTAAACTGCTCAGTGCACTTGCGCCCCTAACTCCTCTTAACGTATTAACGATAGTAAGTGCTTCTCCGCTCAATCCGGTTCTGAGCTGCGCTTCGGCCTTCATCATCAGCACATCTGCATAACGGTAATAAACCCAGTCGTTTTCTGCTAAATTGGTAGATACATTGGCATAGTCAATTGGATATTTGATTACCCTTACACCTGCTACTTCAAGGTGATTTGGATCACGTTCAATTAAGCTTACCTCCGGCGTAAAAATCAGGTTATTTCCCCTGCGGTCTTTTAGCAAAGCGCCGGTTTGATCTACTTGCTGACCAATCAAAAAACCGGCCTTAACGCCAGAAACATTGGTTACACCAGGATAGGCACCACCCAAGCGGGTATCAGTAGATTCAAATTTATTATAAAAATCAGACAGGGTAGAAAATCCATTATTACCCGGAGGGTTCTGGTTATAATGCAACGGTGCAATCCACATATCTTTTACTAATCCCGCATCTACCCCTCCAATATTTTGTGCAGTAAATATGTTTTCTGTAGACAGGGTATTATTTGCAGGGGCAAAATTATCGTAATAATTGGTTGTTAATTTATACTTGCCGCTATTGATAATTCCATCAGCCAGGGAAATCACTTTAGCCATATCTGCCGGATCAAAAGTAGGGCTCGCACGATTTAAAAAAACGCCCTTATTCAGGTAACACTTCATCAGCAGCACATTTGCCGCATCCTTTGTGGCGTTATAATTTGGCCCATCGGGTAAATCAGGAAGTATCGCTGTAAGTTCTGAAGTCAGGTAAGTCATTTCTTCAGGGCCCTTTCTCACCTTCGAAGGCTGGGTAATATCTTCTCCCGGATTCCGGTAAGGCACTTGCCCCCAGCCATTGAGAATAGAAAACTGCGCAAACGCACGAAGAAACCTTGCCTGTGCAGCCTGCATAGGACTCGGATTAAACTGCAAAACATTGGTACTTACATAACTTACGCTATTCAGATCGGTAAAGGTCTGGGCCATCCTGGCGTGGTCTGGCGCCCAAAGATGGAGAAAAAGCTCACGCCAGGCACCATTATCATCCCAGTCGCCCCCTCTGGTTGGAACGATAGCTTCATCAGAAGTAAATTCCTGAAGGGCCCACCATTCCCATGGTCCCTGGTAAGGGGCACGCATAGCGGTATAACTTGCATTCAAAAGAGAAGCAACATTACCTGAAGAAACTCCCTGGTTTCCAATCTGGCCATTGAGTTTCTCATCCAGTTTTGTACAGCCGGAAAAAGAAAGTATCAAAATAGCAAAAGCTATTGTATATCTGTTTTTCATATGTTTCTATATTAAATTAGAGAGAAAAGTTTACACCCACATTAAACGTTCTGGCCGTAGGATAAGGAACATATTCAATGCCCGCAGAAGGTACTCCGCTTATTCCTTTGTCTACATTTACCTCAGGGTCAAACCCGGTATATTTAGTGATCACAAACAAGTTCTGTCCGTTTACAAAAACATTCATTGCTTTGATTGACCTGCCCAGATTTCCTACGGTATAAGCTATAGTAGCATTCGCTAATTTCACATAACTGCCATTTTCAATATATCTTGATGAAGCTGCAATAGGATTGGCCAGAGACTCCTGCACAGATGAATTGAGCAGGTCTGCCGATACATTTTTTCCGGTTCCCAGATTGGCAATCGGCAGTACCGAATTGGCGGTATTGTTATATATTTTCTGCCCTAATGATCCGTTGAAATTTGCCGTGAAAGACACCTTTTTATAGCGTACATTGGCGTTAAAACCCAGAATTACACTCGGATTCGGATTACCTACATAATAATAAGTATATCCATCATTCGTATATTTGGAGAACCCGGTAGCATCCAATCCGTTATACTGCCTGGTTACCATAGCAAACAGAGGTAGTCCTGCCTGAATCACTTCCAGGGTTACATTACTTAAACCCTGACCGCTCAGCGCACCTGTTCTGATAATGCCCGGAACGTTGGTCACCCTGTTTTTAATGAAAGTAGCATTCCCTCCCAGCGAAAAAGACAGCTCTTTTTTATCGATGATATTGGCATTCAGGGTAATCTCTGCCCCCTTGTTGATAATTTGTCCGGGAAGGTTTACCCAGGTCACCGTTACCCCTGCATTGGCCGGCACCAGGGGTATCTGCGGAAAAAGCAGATCTGTAGTTGTCTTGTGAAAATAATCTACTGTTCCTGTAATCCGATTATGGAAAAAACCAAAATCGGCACCAATATTGGTTTGGGCATCAGATTGCCATTTCAGCTTTTTATTTTCATTGTTCACCCCCGTCAGTGCCTGCGCACCGTTGGAATAATTGATATCATATCTTGCCTGTGCAGACCCTGAGGGGAACTCCTGGTTACCTGTTTTTCCATAACCCGCCCTGATCTTCAGTTGGTCAAGCCAGGATACATCACGCAGAAAACTTTCATTTTTAATATTCCATGCCGCAGCGAAAGAAGGGAAATAACCATAACGGTTATCGGAACCGAACTTCGTAGAACCATCTGCCCTGAATGTTGCTGTCAATAGGTACTTACTGTCATAATTGAAGATGGCCCTGGCAAAATAAGACTGTAATTGTGTTTTGGGATCATTATAGGAAGCCATTGTACGGTTGGCCGGAGCAGTGGCCTGAAACGCATCCGTATAATCTACATCAATATCTCCAAATCCCTTGGCCGTGCTATTCTGTCCCTTGTTGATGTAATTGGTATACTCATATCCAACTACTGCATTCAGGTTTAGCTTATTAATAATCTCTTTATTGAAATTCAGCGTATTGGTGAACTGCTGGGTGATGAGTTCAGTATTCGAATAACTGGCGTAGCCACCCAGGAAATCACCATCTGCCTGTATACCCTGCAAATTGAGATAACTTCTGGTTGAAGACCTCCTGATACCAGTGCTATAGTTGATACTGGCCAGCATGCGGTATTCTAACCAGGGGGTGATCTTATAATAAGGAGAAACACTGCCCAGAATAGTGGATACGGTAGATTTATCACTTGATGCCTGCGACATCGCCACGGGATTGATGGTGGTAGATCCTTTTTCAATAAATACAGATCCATCTGCATTATAAAGGGGGCGCGTTGGGTTCCATGATAAGGCCTGACTGATCAAACTGCCTGTAAAACCTGCATCAGTGGTAATCGGTGGTATATTCTCTGTATACTGGTTACTGATCAGGCTTACATCCAATCCCAGTTTTTTACTATTCAGAAATTTAAAATTCCCATTAAAAGAACCGCTGTATTTCTTAAAATCGGTTTTAACGATAATGCCCTGCTGATCCTGGTAACCGAATGACGCCCTGTACGTATTTCCATTACTGCCACCGCTAATGCCCACTGAATAATTCTGGCTGTAGCCCGTGCGGGTTATGGCATCCATAGCATTCACATTACCGCCATAATCACCTGTTGTCAACCCGTACTTCTTTAAGGCTGCACGGTACTGATCACCATCCAGTACATCAATCTGTTTGGCAATATTACTTATACCGGCAGTTGCACTAAAATCTATTTTGGTATCTCCGCTTTGCCCTCTTTTAGTAGTGATCAGTACAACTCCGTAGGCTGCCCTCGACCCGTAAATTGCTGTAGCTGAAGCATCTTTTAATATCTCCATGCTGGCAATATCAGATGGGTTAATAAAATTCAAAGGATTTCCTGCCGGGGAAGTCCCAATACCACCACTATTGGATGGCCTGGCCGATCTGCCATCAAGGGCTACACCATCAACAATATATAAAGGCTGCCCGGTACCGGTCATGGCGGTGTTTCCTCTTATTCTTACCGTTGAAGCGCCGCCCGGCTGCCCGCTGTCATTGATCATTTGCACACCGGCAACCTTTCCCTGTATTAACTGGTCTGGGGCGGTGAGCGGCCCCTTATTAAAATCTTTTTCAGAGATGGTTACTGCAGCACCGGTTAGGTCGCTCTTTTTTACGGATGCATAACCTACAACATTCACTGCTTCCAGATCGGTCCCTGAATGTAAAACGATATTGATAGTTGTTCTGCCACCAATAGTTACAGTTTGTGATTGAAGCCCCACGTAACTAAACGTCAGCTCCTTTGCCGAAGGCGGAACAGTAATCGTATACTTTCCGTTAGCATCAGTAAGCGCTCTCACAGCAGTTCCTGTAACTGTTACCGTAACCCCGATAAGGGTATTATTTTCATTGTCTGATACCGTTCCGTGCACCGTAGACTGACCGTGGACTGATAAGTTAAAGAGCAATAAAGTGAAAAAAAAGGCAACTGATTTTTGCAACAGAAAGGCTTTAATCTTACACGAAAAGACAAGCCACTTTTTTTGTGGTAAAGACTCGTTCATAGGAATTTGGTTGGTAAAGCCAATTTAGAGTGAAATAACAATCCCGACTATTGATTTAGTACCAATAATCATCAATTAATTTTTGGGACATTTGTCCCTATTGCGACTTTATTTTTCACATAACTTGACAAACACATTGACAGGCTAATGATATGGAAAATGAAATCTATACCGGTAAACCAGATTATACCAAGTATGAACTGCAGCAAAAACCCCAGCATGAACTCTCCTTGCTGGTAATTAATCAGGATAAACACCTGATGGATTTTCTAAAAGAAAATCTTAAAATGAAATATGAGGTTTTTACGGCCAACAATACCAATGAAGGTAATGCTGCCGTTTTAGAAATGATACCTGACCTGATCATGATCTCTGCCGACTTCCCTGAAGGAGAAGGGTTTGAACTGACTTCCAGGCTTAAGGATGGCGATAAGACCGGCCATATTCCTATTATCATGACAGCGGTAGACGGAAATGAAAAACAACAGATCAAGGCCATGAAAAATTTAGCCGATGCTTTTCTCAGGCTGCCTGTTCACCCTATGGTTTTAAAAGAAAGCATCACCAGCCTGCTTTGGAACCGCCGCTTGTTAAAAAACAGGTATTCCAGTGATCTGCCCCTTAAAAAAAGGAGTACCAGCATCACCAGGGCAGATAAATTATTTATCAATGAGTTCACCAGTTATATTGAAAGAAATCTGGAAAATGAACATCTGTATGTGCAGGATATTGCTCACGACCTGGGAATTTCCAGAATGCAGTTGTTCCGGAAAACTAAGGAAATATTTAATTGCAGCATCAACAATTACATTCTGGACAGAAGGTTAAAAAAGGCTAAACATCTGCTGGCTAATGAAGACATGAGTATTTCACAAGTCACCTATAGCATTGGTTTCTCTACACCTACCTACTTTTCTGCTGTCTTCAAAGCTAAATACAATTGTACCCCTACCGATTTTAAGAAGAATATATGCCTTTAAAATTGGCTTTTGAGATCATCTTCTATACCTTGTGTATTCATTAATAGCAATAAACACATTGTATATGAATAAAGAACCTTCAGTGATTTGTTTTGGAGAAATTCTATGGGATAACCTTCCCGACGGCAGAACGGCCGGCGGTGCGCCAATGAATGTTGCCTATCACCTGAATACCATTGGAGCAACCAGCCAGTTGATTAGCCGCATAGGCCACGACCAGCCAGGGGCTCAGCTCAAAAACTTTTGTCATCAGATCAGCTTACCCACTGCACTGATACAAACCGATCAGCTTCATCCTACCAGTGAGGTAAATGCCAAAATTATGGCTAACCATGAAGTGGTCTATGATATTGTATTAAATGTAGCCTGGGATTATATCAGTTATGAACCCCACCTGGGCGATCTGGCAGGAACTGCCGATGCTTTTGTGTTTGGCAGCTTGTCTGCGAGAAATACAACCTCCAGAGAAACCCTGCTGCACATCCTGGACTCAGCAAAATTCAAAATCTTTGATGTCAATATCCGGGCACCACATTACTCAAAAGAAATACTAGCCCTGTTGCTGCAGCGGGCAAACGTTCTTAAACTCAATAATGATGAGCTGGAACTATTGACTGCACTATTTTATAAAAAAGGAGTGGCTGAATCTGAGGGTATAAAATTTATCCAGCAAGAATTTTACATTCCGGAAATTATCATTACCAAAGGCAGTGAAGGAGCAAGTTATTATGACATGGATACAGCCATACACCGCAAAGCCTACCCGGTAAAGGTTGCAGATACTATTGGGGCCGGAGACTCCTTTCTGGCGGCTTTTATCTATAAAAAACTAAAAGGAAAGGCTATAACTGAAGTACTGGATTATGCCCTTGGAATGGGTGCATTTATTGCCTCACAAAATGGTGCCTGCCCTGCTTATACCACCACCGATCTGGATAATTTCATTCACCAGCATAACAACTAATATAATTAAAATCCTATATTGAAAAAAAATTCCTGTCATCAATTATATTCAGGAACTCATAACTAAGTATAACCTAAATTTTTAAACATGTACCTACAGAAAGCAATCATGGCCTCCGTATTCATCGCAGGACTTGGATTTGTAAACGCAAATGCACAAGCTAAACATGAAGACACAGAGTTTTATACTCCAGTACCGATTAAAGTTACCCCGGGAAAAACATTTGCAGATGCACCTTCAGATGCAATTGTGCTGTTCAATGGAAAAAACCTTGATCAATGGGTAATGACGGACGACAGAACGCAGCCAGCTAAATGGATCGTATCAGATAACATACTCACCGTAGACAAAAAAACAGGCAACATTGAAACCAAACAATCTTTTGGTAACTATCAGTTGCACGTAGAATGGAGAGTGCCTCAAAACATTACGGGTGAAGGACAGGCAAGAGGAAACAGTGGTGTTTTCCTGGCTTCCATGGGTAAAGGCGATGCCGGTTATGAATTGCAGGTATTGGACAACTACGAGAACAAAACTTATACTAACGGTATGGCCGGCAGTATTTATAAACAAACTACCCCATTGGTAAACCCATCAAGAAAACAAGGAGAATGGCAAACTTATGACGTGATCTGGACCGCCCCAACTTTTAAGGCTGATAGTTCATTAAACACTCCAGCAAAAGTAACTGTATTCTTTAACGGAGTTTTGGTTCAGAACAACTTTATCCTGAAAGGCCCAACACAATATGTTGGTACCCCATCTTATACCAAAGCACATGGCCCGCTTCCAGTAAAACTGCAGGCACATGGTGATAAGAGCCAACCAGTAAGTTTCCGTAACATCTGGATCAGG
The DNA here is from genome assembly GCF_009765875.1 of Pedobacter sp. L105. Lineage (GTDB taxonomy): Bacteria > Bacteroidota > Bacteroidia > Sphingobacteriales > Sphingobacteriaceae > Pedobacter. The sequence continues at coordinate 380,379 of NZ_LMUP01000014.1, read as the reverse complement.
GAACTTCCTTCCACCAACTAATTTAAGATATTGTCTCCTGATGATAGATCAGGAGACAATTATCAATCAGCTTAAAGCGCTGCCTGCTCTTGTATATTCTTTCTCAGATAAGTATTCCAATGACCATCTGGTACATGCAACTCCTTTTCAAATATTTCTTTTAAGGTAGTATATTGCATTAATCGTTTAAGACCGGTTAAACCTTCTTTTTTAAACACCATACTGCAAATCATCGCGTTGATAGCACCTCCGGGATTGGTATAAGTATCCGTATACCAGAAATCATCAAGTTTATTCAAATCAGCTTCAGGATGATGTTGTAAATACTCATTAACCCTCTTCAAGTGCCAGTTTAAGGGATGCCCCATACTGCCGGCCATAGTAACTACCAATCCCTCCTGTAAAGGAGAATTAGGATAAAGTGGATTTAAGTAAAGGTGTGCAACTTCATGAAAATAATTCTCTCCTAATCCACCGCAAAACACCTGGTTATCCCTGATATCAGACATACCGGATGGTTTATCCCGGTTACCCATCAGAATGTTATAATCGAATCCGCGTAATTTAATAAGCTCCTCATTGGTATCAGCAAAATAATACCTGACCTGAATTGGTTTTAACGACCAATCTTTTTCCAGTTTAGCAATCTGAAAACACAGGCTATCTGCCCTTATGGTATTGAAAGTATGATAAGCTGGATAATAAAAAGTGATATTACGTACCTTCTTCATCTTCCAGCTCGCAGAATTTATCTTTAAGGCACTTATAAAATATGGTTTTTTAAACTGATCAAAGGCTACATAGTGATTTGTAATACATATTGTGGATATATTCTTCAGGGAATCAACATAACCAAACTGGGTTTTTATCTGAATATATTTTGGGCCTGGCCTTACATATAATATAGTTGGGGTATAACCCAATCCATAAAGGGGATAATCATTGATACCATACATCAGCTGATCCGGAACTTTTCGTTGCTGAAGTTCCTCAGCCGACCAGTAGGCAGACATCTCCGGAAGTTTGCGATGCTTAAAAGCCGCGAAATAACTATTGTAAAATACTAATGCCTGCTTAACTTCCACTACGCTAGTATCTACTGCCCCCATATTTAAATAGATCTGGGCTTTGCTATTGATGGCAAATAGAAAAAAGAATAAAATCAATACATATCTTTTCATGAAGACTAGTGTTTTAACCAACTGGATGGAATATCCTGCGGCTGAGCGCCATTCAAACTATATTTCAACTTCAGGGTATAACCTCCCCCGCCTTCTATAAAATCAAGGCCGATGGGCTGTAATCCTTTTTTCAACGCTACCTGTCCGCTTTTCTCAAACGGCCCATGCGGTCCGTCATTATCAACCACTTCACGGCCGGCTATGTTTAATATACCGCCATCATCACAGTTCAAAAAGAAACTATAAATACCATCCTGGGGAATATCCAGATAACCCTGGTATTTTAAGCCAAAACTTGGTGCTTTAACCTGTTTAGGGACAGCAACGCTATCTACAGTAATCACTTCGCCGGCTTTACCAGCCATTAAACGCGAACTTTTGTAAGAACCCGGATAATAATTACACAATAAACCCGGTTTAGCGGTAAATGTGGCTACAGGCACAGCCAAGTCCTGTTGTTTATAATGCAGATCATACACATCACCTCTTCTGCCCATCGGCGTAAAAGCCGCCAGTTTAACAAAGGTATTCTTGCTAATTACCAGCGGGCCATTCAATACAGCAGAAGTGCTTTTCGGCAAACTTCCATCAGTAGTATAACGAAGTGTGAGGTTAGCTATTGGTTTTTGAGGGTTCAGTATCGCCTGATCGGTAAAAACATTCTGCTCTACCAAACCTGAAATATCTGCCAGGCGATAACTCACATTTAAGGCATCCAGACGGGGGAAATTCATCTTTAACCTTTCCATATAACCTTCATAATCCTTTTTGTTTGTCCATAACACCTCTGCCAAAGCAGTCATCCTTGGGAAAACCATATAATCGGCGCGGTTTTCTGTTGGAATCTTCTCCGACCAGGTATTGGCCTGTGCACCTACAATATTTCTGGCCTCTTTAGCCGTTAACTTTGCAGGAATAGGATTAAAATGATACACTGCATTGAGGGAATTACGATCAGGCTCATTGTCAAAATAAAGCGGGTCTCCGGGCGACATCACCACGAGGTTACCATTCTTACCGGCTTTTATCGGTGCATCAGGAACCCAGCTTCTCCAATACATCACCATGGCCGTAGGGCTGATGCCATCTTCCAGAATCTCGTCCCATCCAATCAGCTTTCTGCCTTTAGCATTGAAGAACTTCTCCATCCGGTTGATAAAATAACTTTGCAGCTGGGCAGTAGTTTTAATATTTTCTTTCTCCATTAGGGTTTTACAGCTATCTGCTATTGCCCATGAACTACGGTCTACTTCATCGCCACCAATATGAATATACTGACTTGGAAAAATAGCCATGATCTCTGTAAATACATTCTGGGCAAACTCAAAAGTAGTTTCCTTGCAGGGACAAATGGGTGTAGTAAATAACGGCCCCCATTTATTTTCTCCGTTACTGGTTAAAAAGGGATAACTATTTATCGCTGCCATCATGTGGCCGGGCATATCAATTTCCGGGATAATATCAATGTGTCTGGCCAGGGCATAAGCCACTACACCTTTCATCTCTACCTGGGTGTAAAACCCTCCATACAGTGTTTTTCCATTTTTATGAATGATATGTTTAGGATCAATTACAAAATCAGGATTTGTTTTTGACCTTTTCATACACACCGTATCCTGGTTGTTAAACGTGCGCCATGCTCCTTCCTCTGTTAATTTAGGATACTTTTTTATCTCTATTCTCCAGCCCTGATCATCTGTTAAATGTAAATGGAACTTATTGAACTTGTATAAGGCCATTAGATCAATAAACTTTTTCAAATAAGCTACAGAGAAGAAATGTCGTGAAACATCCAGGTGCATACCGCGCCAGGCATAGGCCGGCTGATCGGCAATGGAAACACCAGGAAGGGAAATCTTCTTCAACAACACGCGACTGTGTTCATCAGCGGGAAGTAGCTGTCTGATCGTTTCTACCCCTCTGAACATACCAGCTGGTTCTTTTGCCGCCAAAACTATTTTATTACTGGTGATAGTTAAGTTATAACCTTCTGGCGAGGTAACGGAAGCATCATATTTCAACACAATGTTATGCTCTTCTGTAACTCCTTTTTTCAGCGGTTTACCCAGATAACCCTGTAAAAGCAGGTTCAGTTGTACTGATTCATTATCAAAACGGCGACTGGCAGAAACAATTTTAGTATCAGCTGTCAATGCAAAAGCACCTTTCCCGGGTGTAAGGGAAGTAGGGTAAGGAATCAATGGAAATTTAGGATTTACTTCCTGGGCAAAAGTGGCGAAAGTAAGCCCGCAGCCCAATAACAAAACGAGGCCGCCAGATTTAAAATAGGGTTTTTTATTCATGTTGTGGTTATGCAAATGGCATAAGCCCATCTTTTGTCAATAAAGGATGAGCTTATGCCAATTTTTTTAAAGGTAATTTAGTACACGTGGCGCTCAGCAGCGCTTCTTTTGATCAACTCGTCTTTAGTGATATTAATTTGCTTGCCTATTTGTTTTCCATTACGGTAGGTTACAGCATAAATCTGCGTAGCCCCCGTTGGAAAATTCAACACTGATCCGTCGTATTTTGCAGCATGCAAATCGGGTACCGTACTGTCAAACGTATAATAAATATCAAGTCCTGCTACTTCGGTACTCATCGTCAGTGATAAATCCTCACTACCATGTTTCGATGGTTTAAAGGTTACGTTATAACAGCTTTTCGCATAATTGATATCCGCAGCATCCAGCCTCGCAAAATCATACTCCAGCCGGCTAAAGAAATCCGGCCAGTTCTTTTTGGTTTTAGGGCTCCAGTATACTTCAGCTAAAGCGATGGAACGCGGCCATATCATATATTCCATATGCCTGTAGGTGGGCACAGACTCTGTCCACAGGTTACCCTGCCCGCCAAGGATTAGCTTTTCATCAATACCTGTAGGTACAGGTTCAAAGTTATAACTGTCACTCAGCTTGCAAAGTCCGTAAGTATCCGGCTCGGCTGATGGTTCTCCCTGGTAGAGATCCAGGTACACATAATCCCAGGGCGTCATCACTACCTGATGTCCCTGTTTAGCGGCTTCAATCCCGCCGTTCATTCCCCTCCAGCTCATTACCGTTGCTGACGGGGCCAGTCCGCCTTGTAAAATTTCATCCCAGCCAATCAGCTTTTTACCTTTCGACTGCAGGATTTTTTCCAATCTTTTAACAAAATAACTTTGTAACTCTTCTACATTTTTAAGCCCTTTACTGGCCATTAATTTCTGGCAGGCAGGGTTCTTTTCCCAATAACCTTTATAAGCTTCGTCTCCTCCAATATGGATGTAGGGACAAGGGAACAGCTTAGCCACTTCTGTAAATATTTTATCGAGGGTTTTATATACTTCTTCATTAGAAGGATCAAGGGAATTATCGTCCTGGGGAGAAGTTCTCCAGCCAGAATTTACGCTGTACTGTTTTTTGGTACTGCTCAGGCCAGGATAAGTAGTAATCAAAGCCAAACTATGGCCGGGCACATCAATTTCGGGTAATACGGTGATATATCTGTCCTGTGCATATTTTACAATTTCTTTAATCTCTTCCTGGGTGTAAAAACCTCCGTAAGTTGATTTTTCATTGGCCAGTGCCGGAAGGAAAGTACCCCATCTGCCTGTTCTTTTTACGCTCCAGGCCCCTTTTTGAGTCAATTCAGGCAAACTCTTAATTTCAATTCTCCATCCCTGATCATCTGTCAGGTGCCAGTGAAAGGTGTTGTATTTATACTTCACCATCTCATCAATAAAACTTTCTACTTCCTGTTTGTTAAAAAAATGACGGCTTACATCCAGCATTAGCCCTCTCCAGCCGAAGCGGGGATAATCAGTAATTTCAACTGAAGGGATAGTCCAGTTTACATTGTTAACCGCAGTTTTAGCTGCTATATCCGGAGGAAGTAACTGGATAATGGTTTGTAATCCATAAAATGCGCCCGCAGCTGTATTGGCTGTCAAAGTGATGTTTTCCGGGCTAACACTCAATTTATACCCTTCTTTACCAATTGATGTATCTGCCCGTTGATTGATCACAACAGTCATCTTTTTAGTTCCGCCGGCATGGTTAAGGTCTATACCGGTAGTTTTTTGAATCTTCTGGCTAAACCACTTTAAACTCTGCTGTAATTGCTTGTCACCGGATTTAGTGGTAAGGGAAACATTTTTGTCCAGTAAAAATTCTCCGCTTTGTTCCTTAACAGAAACCGGTTCTGGAATAAGGTGGATCCTTCCGCCATCAGCAGCCATTGTTTGCAAAGCGATAGTGGAAACAAAAAGCAATAAGAGGATATTTTTTTTGATTTTTCTCATATCAAAATAGGTTGTTTGGTGTGGTTTAGGTAAAGATTTATAGATTAATCTCTCAATTGCCTAAGATAACACTTGTTTTTTTAGCAATCGCACATCAGAGGCAAGTAATATGTAGCATTATTGATAAAAATACAACCACTATTTTGAAATTATCATAAAACAGAAATGCCGGCAAGCCGGCATTTCTGTTTTATGATAAAAATTAAATTGTGATATAAAAAAAGAGACTATTCATCAAATGAGCAGTTACTTTTTAAATATTTAAACTTTTTTAGGAGGAAGATCAAACGCGATAGCTTCATGCTCAAAATGCCCGTTATGTGCACCATCGCAAAAAGGTTTATTTTTTGAAAGACCACAACGGCAGATAGAAAGTACTGTTCTTCCCTGAAGTCCGTATGTATCGCCATTTCTATCAACGATTTCAAAATCGCCTTCTATTTTCACTGATCCGTTATTATTGATAGTAAGTTTTGTTTTCGACATGTATTTGTTTTGTTTGACCACAAAATTATAACAATACTGTAAAAAGCCAGCATCTGATGTTTATTTAGAAACATTCCTTAAATCAGGATGCCGGGAAATTATCCCACAAAAAAAGGAGCATCTTTTGGAAACTCCCTTCTTTTTATTTCTCTATTATTTTTTTAAGAGAACTATAGTTAATTAGATAACTTGACAGTGATGTTTACAAGATCATTAATCTTGGATTAACTTTCTTTTGCATACCTGATGGCATAACTCCCTTCACCTGATCGGCATGCTTAAATGATGCTGATGCAGTACTGTCCTGATTTTGCAATTGGCCTCCAATAAATAAGGCTTCTTGAGGGAATTTTTCGCTGGTGCTCTGAACTTTGATCTGGTCTTTCATGATATACGGATTTTCATGTTTAGAACAATGGCAATGCCATAAAGTTTTCAAAAAATAAAAAATAATTACTAAATCGTTTATATACTTAAAATTAACCAAATATATTTTTCAGGTTATCTCTTTTAGTAAAGATTTCTTATTTTTAGCAGCTCATGAATCAGGATAAAAAGGACTTAAAAAAGGACATCTTTATCAAATGGATCAAACGAATCGGCGTTTGGGGGTTCCTTTTCTTTTTAGCGAAAGGACTCTTATGGCTTGCCCTGGGCTACTGGATTGTCAAATAGGTTAGAGAAAAAACGCCTATTGCAGACATCTCTTCTCTAACCGTTCCTATTAAAAATACCCTCGTTGGCTGGTCGGCCAAAATTGGTTTTGTTTAGCCTTAGTGGAAAAGGCTGGTAAAGGGTATCGTAGCAAAATATTACGCTTTAGCAGGTTTAACAGCTTTAGCACCAAAACATTCTTCTTTGATCTTTTCCAGAATGGCCTTTGTTTCTTCAAAACTGGTATGGTGATAACCATGCATTCCCATTCTTGTTGCGGTTTCTGCCTGGAATATCCTGTCATCGAAATAGTAACACTGGCTTGGGCTGGCCTGTGCGATACCCAAAGCTAAGGTGAATATATTTGGATCAGGTTTACGCATTTTCACATCACAGGAAGAAACGAAAGCATCAAAACACTCATGCAGTTTAAATTTCTTTACCCTATAGCTGTTCAGCTCCCTTCCTTCGTTGTTAATGGAAATAATCCTGAATCCTGAATCTTTTTTCCAGGCTTTAAGCCATTTTAACAAACCTGGTAACTCAATTGATCTGGAAAACATAAACTCTTTAAAATCTTCACGTGTAAACTCTCTCGGATGATTAAAGATTACCGTATCCAGGTACTGGTCTAAAGTAATCGTACCAATTTCAAAAACGTTAAACACATAACCATGCAATGTATTCAGTTCATCATAATCCAAACCAAATTTCTGTGCAGCCAATTTACGGGAATCGTTTCCCCATCCATTGGTTAATAAAACGCCACCGATATCAAAAAAAATAATTTTAGGTTCTGTATGTTCCATAGTATTTAATATATGCAGATTTAATAATCGTAAACATAGCTAATTACCGCCAAAATCCCCTTTTTTTTATTATTGCTTAGTCACGTGAGTGAAATTTTTCATCGCGGTCTCCAGGTCGGCCGCCTCTTTCGCCTTTCCCGCTACGGTATAATAGTTTAATAAACCTACATAAGCCTTTAGGTGATAAGGGTTTTGTGTAATGGCCATCCTATAACTTTCAGCACTTTGAACGGCTAAAGACTGGGCTTCCTGTAATTTAGCTTTTGTGTAAAAATAATCGGAAAGATAATAAGGATCACCGCTTGTTTTCAAGGTAGACAGCACCACTTTTGCCTGGTCATATTTTTGCACCTGGGTTAACAAACGGACATATCTTAGTTTATCACCTTCTCTAACCACTGTTTTACCAGATAAAAACGGCGCCAGGTAAAACTCTACGCTATCCTTCTGCCCTAAATCTTGAAATAACGCTGCAATCCTCAGGTTATAATCCGAGCGTGCATTCCCTGAAGCATTTAAAATACGCTGCGCTTCACTGATTGTTGCAATGGCTTCTTTGTATTTCCCCTCTCCTTCTAAAGCATCGGCATAATAATTCCGGTATTCATAATGCTGCGGTTTTTGCAACACCAAATGTTTTAATACAGTAACGGAGGCAGTATCTTTTAGTTCGGCCCTCAATACAGCTGCAAAGGCTGTTGCATCATCCCGCTGATCTCTCAGATAAGTTGATACCGTAGCCCCGGTTTTTCCATACTCATCAGCAGTTTTAATAGCTTCAGCAATCTGTCCGTTATCGCGGTAAGCATAACGCAGGGTACCGTTTAACGCCGCCAGTTCCTGGAAATCATTTTCCAGCCGGATAGATTTTTTAAGATAATCTGCCTGTAGCGTAACTGATGATGGTATACCGATATTGGTGGTTTGTGCACGTATGGCTTCCATAGCCGCGTAAGTAGCATAAATTGGCGCATAGGTAGAATCTACTGCCTTTGCTTTTTTCAGCCAGTTTTCAGCACCTTCAAAATTAAGCACCTGCAGTTTAAGGTTTGCTTCCTGCAGGTAAACGGGCAGGTATTTCTGGTCATAAACCAATGCCGTATCCAGGTAACTTGTTGCCAGTTTAATATCCTTTTGTGCTACACTCTGACTTTTATTCAAATAAACCTCAGACCAATTACTGGCCATCGCCTGCTGGTCTCCCGCCAGGTAAGCGCGTTCTTTAGTCACTAAACGATCTATAAAGGCATACATTTCAGGATCTTTAGTTTTCAGGTCGTTAGTGGTGTTCATCGACTTAAAATCCAGCGGATGCACCTTTACCGGTTCAAAATAGGCCGGGTAAGTTTGTGCAAAATATTCATGTTCATTGTTCTGCGAATAATAATCAAGCATTCTTTTTTCCTTCATCGCTTTATAATAATGCGCACGTATTTCCCTCTTTTCAGCATCGGTAAGTACGGTGGTATGAAAAAGGTGTGTATACTCATGAAGGATCACATTGCGTTCCTGAAAAGCACCACGTTCTACGTATTCTATAGCGGCGGCACCACTTCCTACACCTCTGATGTCCATCCACTGACGGTTATCAAAAGTAGTCATGTACCTGAAAGATGGAGAATTCATCACAATAGCCAGATCCAAATGCAACGGCGGGATACGAAAAGTATTTCCCTGTTTAGACAGGAAAGGAAAGTAAACCACAGAAGTAAACAACTGGTTCCAAACCATTGCCTTTACAGTAGACCCTGGATAATAACTTACATCAGGAAACACCTTGGTAAAGTTGTACATATCTGTGATCTTAGTAGTTGCCAGCCTGTTGGTAATCGAGTCAAAGGCTGCCAGATAAGGGATACGCCTGGATTTGATCACTGCCGACAGACCATTGTGTGCCGGGCCATAGTGTTTTTTAATGGCCAGTATTTTGATAAACAATGCCTGGGCAGAATCCAGTCTTGTTGTTCTGTTCATATCAAATGCTATATAATAGATCGAAGCCCTGTGCATCAGAGGTAAAACGGAATGCGGATATAACCTGCCTACCTGCCTTGTTACTTCAATCGCATCATTCACCTGGTTTTTACGGACAAGGTTGTCTGCTTTTTCCAATGCTTTCCTTACGTCATCATCATCCTTCTCGGCATAATCTGCATAAGTTAAGTTGGTATGTCCATTGCCCCAGTGCCAGTTGGTTTGAAAATGCAGCGGATTTACGGCCAGGGCAATTTCCCATTGTGCAGCCATGGCGTTCATCTGTGTGGCATCTATCCTTCTCCAGATGGCGTATCCATAACTAAAGCGGGCGTCAGCATTATAGGGATCTATCGTTAGTGATTTTTTAAGCGGCTCTTCTGCAAGTTCAGGATGCTGGTTCCAAAAATAAACGTCAGCTTCCAGTAAGTAAGCACCAGCGCTGTTAACATTTTGAGATTCTACCTCTTTAGCCAGCTTTAAGGCTTCGTTATATTTTTTCTGCAGCAGCAGTGAACGGCCCAAAAGCAGCCTTGCGGCTTCATTTCCGGGAGCTATTTTTATGATGTTATTGCAGATAGATTCTGCCAAAGGTAAACGCCAGGCCTGGATTTCCAGGGTGGCCTTTAACAGCATTGCCTCCTGATTGGAAGGCTGATCTTTGAGTACACCATTAACCAGCTGTTCTGCGGATTTAAATTCATTATGCAGGATGAGTTCTTCTGCTTTGAGCAGCTTATAATCTGCTTTTGGTTTTTTATTAGCTGCAATAATCCTTGCTGCGTCTGCCCACAAACCGAGCTGAAGCATCTTGTGTACTTTATTTGCTTCTACCCTTCCCTTTTTAGTGCTTTGAAGTAATTCAGCTTGTAGTTCTTTTAAATGCCTGGTTGCTGCCGCAGTGCTATCCGGAGATATAGTCTGCGCTTTTGAGCTTATAGTGGTTAGCAAGGCAAGGCCAAAAAAAGGTAGATAGAATTTATTCAATATCATATTTAATAAGAGGTATAATAAACGGTGAGGTAAATTTAACTTTACCCGGCTGTAATAATATACATTTATTGTTCAATACTTACCTAATATTATCAATATGGGCCTAAATTGAAGGGAATCACCTGTAAAAAAACTGTGGCAAAAAAAATGCGACCTTATCATATTTAAAAATACGAACGGCCAATTCTGTGTGATTGGTATGTTTGGTTGAAAATTCAAATAGTAGCTTTGTGATACAGATTCTTCACTAAATCATTCTGACTTAACAACATCTAAAGATAACGAAGGGAACCTGATTATGATTTTTTGATTAAGTTGTCGATGATGACAGACATCTTTTCTTCAAAATTATCCGCAACACCAATAAAGGCACTTGATATTTTTCCTTCCTGATCAATGAAGTAAAACGTAGGGCCGGCTGTCATATGGTACAATTTGGCTACATCACCTCCATTGGGATAAACTTGATTGCTGATATGTTGACTTTCTTTAAACTCTGTTACTAGTTTCTTACTATCTCTATCGCTGATACTTAAAATTACAAAGTTTTTATTTTTATACTTTTTGTCAAGTTTATCCAAAGGGGCTAAAGTTTGCATACAAGCGCCGCAGCCGACAAAGAAAAAATCCAGTAATACGATTTTACCCTTAAATTGTGATAATGAAGTTTTTTTACCATCAGAATCATATAATGTAAAATCAGGAGCAACTTTACCTGATGCTAATAAAACAACCTGCTCATTAGGTTTTTGTTTAGCCGGATGAAATTCTTCTGGAATAGCAAAATAAGCCAGGTTGACGTTATCCTGATCCATCTTGTAATTAAAATAAAATTCATCTGCATAGTAATTTGTCACTTCTTTTCCATAACCACTAGACCTTGCGCGGATCACTATTCCAACAGGTAAATCAGTCACCTTGTTGATAAAAAGATGCCTTCTAACGTACAAATGATCTTTGTTTACAATGGTATCCATCGTATTAAAAACCAAATGATAACAATTAATTGAATTAATGATGGTATCGGCTGATTGTATAAGTTTAGCTGGATGTTCCTTTGAAAAGGTTTTCATGTAATTTAATTCGCCTGGCAATGAACGGCTAAAATCCTCTGCCTGTGCATTTTTCCTTTGGCTGGTATAATAAGTACTATCTTTAGGATACAATGCGGTAAATTTTTTTCCATCATATTGTTCTATTGAAGGAACTTTCATGTCACCGAAGCTGCTCTCCAATCTAAAAACATACCCTAGTTCTTTTTCTTCGGGTGTTTTTAATAAAAGAAATTTACTATTGAATATTGAGGTATCACCAAATGCCTCTTTCAGTTTATAAACATATTGATAACTAAAATTTTTATAGCTTTCAAGTTTATCCACGGTGCTTTGAAGTATAACAACCTGAGCATTTGCATTTAAACTGGATAAAATAGATCCCAGGCAAATGAGTAACTTAATTAGTTTCTTTAAGTTCATTATAAGAGGTTTTATGTAATGGCTTCAGGAAGTTAAAAAAATATAACCGGATACAAGTGTTAAATTACGTTAAAGCTAATTTAAATGTGCTTTTTAAATTTCTTCATTTTTTTAGACGTACAGATGACGATGATCAAAAGGTGTTTTCTACGTCCTCATTTTCCAACAGCTTTTCTTTCATATATTCCAGATCAGCCATCAGATCATTTAGCTTTGACACTTCTTTCCTCAGTTTTTTAATCCAGAACCACCCGGTAATCCCAAAAATATAAACTGTGATTATGGCCAGAGCTGTGAATTTAAAAGTCGTAGTTCTATGACTGCTCCAGGTATACATCACCAGCGCCAACCAAATTAACACGGTATGTACCCAAATATATTTCATAATGATATTACGCTGCCAGTTCAGTTTTCTAATATGGTAGCTGATGAAGTGAATACTGGAAACCTCAAAGTTTTCTTTTTTAAAGGCATAACTCTTCCAGGATATAAGGCAAATAATAAACATTAAAAGGTTTAAGGAGCCAATACTAACCTTAAATGGCCACCCAAATTCATGATTATGGGAAATATATAACCACGTCAATGTAATCACTGCGGCCAAACAGCCGAGACTCAAAATGATATTAGATCTGAGCAACTTTCGCTGTCGAATTTGCCACTTGCTTTTCTGTTCAGATAGTTTATATGAATCAACATTTGCGTTAACAGGCTGGGCTTGCCAGCTTTCCTGTAGGTCTTTAAAATTCATATTCTGTATTTAATTGCATGAGTTTAAGCAAGCGTCCCTTGATACGATTTATCTTAACACCTACATGGTTGTTTCCCGTTATTTCGGCAATTTCTTTATAGCTCTTATCCTCTAGTACCAGCGAGATGATTAACCGGTCTTGTGGTTCTAACAGACTTATACAATATCTCATTTTATCCAATTGTTGTTCCTGCTCAATTTTTATGGAAAGTGTTTCCTCAAAGGGTGTATGAATAATGTCTGGTAGTGTTATGTGTTCCTTATTTTTGTTTTTTCTGTTAAAATTAATAGCTGAGTTAACTGCAATACGATATACCCAGGTACTCACTTTAGACTTGCCTTTAAAATTTTGGACATTTTTCCACAACTGGAACAAAATATCCTGGTAGAGATCGTCAGCATATGTAATATCATAAAGGTATGCCCGGCAGATCCGATAGATACTAGCATGATTATTCTTAATTAATTCGTTGAATTCCTCTTCGTGTTTATTGAGCATGAAAGATTTTAGTTCCGTAAAATTATTTTGTCATCTAGTCTTATTTATAACATTAGTCAAGACAATGTTCATTTTATTACATCTACAATTATTTTAGAGATGATGTCAGATTAATAATCTTTGACAAAGTACGGCTGGTTTGACAATTATCAATTTGTTTGTATTGATTTTAAAAATTAAACCGGACTATTTTTTTTGAGATTATTGACTTAGTTTATTACTTTCTGACTGTTATGCAGGAAGAAAGAGCGGCCATCAATCAGCAAAATGTATAGCCACAAATTGATTATAAATTTTAATGATGTAACTATCGAAAAACATGATTTCATGTACCGAGGTCTTATCTTTACATTTACGACATGATTAAAGGATTATTTGAAACACATATCGATGTTGAAGATTTAGAAAGATCAGTTGATTTCTATAAAAATGTAATGGGCTTAACCCCCTGTTATTATGAAGAAGGCAGAAGAATTGCTTTCTTTTGGGTTGGACCACCGAAAGGAGCCATGCTTGGCCTATGGGAGAAACCAAAAGATAAGGTTTGCGTCAGACATTTTGCATTTCGCTGCGAGGTGGATGATGTCTTAAATAAATCAATCGCTTTTTTGAAAGCAAACAACCTACAACCTTATAACTTTTTGAAGAGCGATGACTTAGCACCGATGGTTTTTGCATGGATGCCTGCCATAGCCATTTATTTTAACGACCCTGATGGAAATTCGTTGGAATATATCGCTATTTTAGACGGTGAAGCCAAACCTGAGTTAGGTGTTATCTCATACGACGACTGGCTGAATAGCATTTAGGAAAAGTCATTGAAGGCCGCAAAAAAGAATGTAAGAGCTGAGCTTATAATTATCATGGCCCGCATCCCGCCACCCCATTGAAACAGAAGTCTAATTCTGGTAAAACCCTTTAAACGTCATAGTTTAGAGGGTTTTTTATTATTGGAAGATCCTATCGATAACCTACACCATACGTTTCGTACCACACTCCATAAAATTATTTTTTTTCAAAATGAGTCAGGGTAAATGTTTTACAGCGTGTCATGACTGAAATAAAAACAATATGCAACCCATACCCAATACTTTCACAGATCCAGGTTTTGTAAAGCCTAAAAATTATAATCGCCTGGACAATTTCTTTATCCACCTTATCCGCGATGAAAGAGACTTGCCTTTCATTTATTTTACAATCAAGATTATCCTGTTCCTGGTTCCATACGCGGTGTTACTGTACAGCAACTTACTAATTGGGTGGTATTTGCTGGCTGCGGCCGTCATTTACATGATAATGAATGCCGCTTTTTTCATTGGCCGGTTTGCACTGATGTTTCATTGCACCGCTCACCGAACTTTATTTAAAAAGCAATATAATTATCTAAACTATCTGCTCCCCTACTTACTCGCTCCCTTTTTCGGGCATATGGCTGATACCTACTATGCGCATCATATCGGTATGCACCATGCCGAAAATAACCTTCGGGACGACGAAAGTTCCACCATGCCCTACCAACGTGATTCGCTAAAAAACTTCTTGTTGTACCTGGGAAAGTTTATGATTATGGGGATATATGACATTGCTGCCTATTTCAAAAAGAGAAACCGCAAAAAATTAATGTATAGTGCTGTACGCGGAGAAATCCTGTTTATAGTTGTTACTTTAGTTTTGTGCTGCTTTAACAGGCCGGCTACCCTCTGTGTATTTATTTTTCCCTATTTCTTTTACCGGCTGACTGCTATGCTCGGTAACTGGGCGCAACATGCGTTTATAGATCCTACAGATCCCGGCAATTCTTTTAAAAACAGCTTCACCTGTATCAACAGTACATACAACTGGCAATGCTGGAACGACGGATACCATATCTCGCATCATTTAAAACCAACAATGCACTGGACAGAACACCCGGCTAATTTCCAAATGACAGTAAACAGTTATATAGATAATAACGCGGTTGTCTTTATTAAGATAGATATCATGATGGTAGCAGTGTTCCTGCTCGCAAAGCGATATGATCTGCTGGCAAGAAATTTTGTGAACATCGGGAACCGATTTGCCTCAGACGAATATGTTATTGCGCTTTTAAAGGAAAGAACTGCGCGTTTTACTAATTACTAAAAGTTCAATACGCAAGCGGTATAAAAGGATAGGGTACCAAATCCTTCTTAACATCCTTTAAGAAGATTTTCTTTTCAAGGAAATCAAATTCAACACAAAAAAATCATGAAAAAGTATCTATATATTATCCTTTTGATGTTCCTTGCAACATCGCTGCATGCACAAAGTTCTGAATCCACTCCGGAGGAGAAGGTCGTTCCCAAATTGATCACTAATGAATTTCCAGCAACACGCACTTTGGATGTCCAGTTCGATCAATTTGGTGATACCCATTACAAATCTGAATATCGTGGTCAATCTTACGAAACGGGCGACCTAAAAAGTCAGAACAGGTTAAAAGTAGCGTTCAACTTACCGCTCATCGAGAAGAAAAATTGGACCCTAAGTACCTCTTTCCGTTATAAATATGAACAGGTATCTTTTGATAATATAAATGTCCCTTCCGGAGGCATGCCCGTTGTTGCACAACGTGACGAGTTGAGCTTTCATTATATTCTTGGGTCTTTAAACTACACGCGAAACGATCAATTATTCGGAACAACATTTACCTCCAACTTTAGTGGTTTTGGAGATGCCTCTTTCAAAAGCTTTGGTCGTTTTAACGCTACTTATATAGGATCGCTTGTCCTTAAAAATGATACCCAAACAAGAATGACAGCAGGGATTATTTTACAGACCAACCCGAATAGCATATCCCCAATATTACCAAGCTTTTCCTATGATCACAGATTTTCAGACTCTCTCTGGGAGTTGGATGTCATCTTACCTAAGCAGATTTACCTAAGGCGTAAGATATTGAAAAACGATCGTTTGTCTTTGGGGACAGAGTTCGTGGGAGAACAATATTATTTTAATTCTAATTTTCAAGGCCCCGAAAAGGTTTATAACTATAATCGAAATGAGTTAAAATCTGGGTTATTGTACGAGTACAGGATTACTCACCGCTTTACAGGTTTATTTAAAACCGGATGGAATAAACCACTTCATGGCACAATTCGTGAACGTGGGGAAACGGACAGGATCGTTGTTACGAAATATGATCCTAACTTTTATTTCAACTTTGGGATATCCTTTAACTTGATGAAATAGTGTTCTATTGAATAGAATAAAAATTTTGCAACAGGGCCAGGCAAATCATATTCTGTGTTCACAAGTTTCATGCTCATCAAAAACATTGAGTTAGTGGCGTAAGGAACAGAAATTATAAATAACAGATAACAATCATATGAAACTTTTAAGAAAAGTAAAAAATGAAGTCATTAGATTATTTTTAACAGTGGATTTAATTACAGCGGGGGTTGGCTTTGTACAACTGACAGCAAAAGACCTATTCATTTCCGGTGAATATGTTTATCTTGAAAACGTTTAATGAATAATAATGAAGTAATGAACGATTTGCTGTTCAGCAATGAGGCTATTTTTGAGCAACTATACAAAAAATATTTCCGGGAGCTGCGTGCCTATGCTTACTCTTTGTTGGGGGATTGGGATGTGGCGTAAGAAATTGTGCAGACTATATTTCTTAAACTTTGGAAAAAAAATGAAGACTTGAAGATCAGGACATCGGTTAAATCTTATTTATACAAATCAGTATACCACAGTAGCCTCAACTATATAAGGGGGCAAAAGGTTCAGTTGAAATATCAAGTTACTACTACTTCTTCCATAACAGATCATTCCGATGACGCCGATCAAAAATTAACCATGAAAGAGTTGGAACGGCTTCTACAAGACGCTTTAAGCAAATTGCCTGAAAAATGCCGGGCTATATTTCACCTGAGCCGTTTTGAAAAATTGAAATACCAACAGATCGCAGATCAATTGAATATTTCTATAAAAACAGTAGAAACACATATGGGAAAGGCCATAAGGATATTGAGAAAAGAAATGAAAGATTTTTTACCTATCATAGCATTAGTGCTATCTAATATTTTTCGACCATGAAACAACATATGAGCGAAGACCTACTGATCAAGTATTTGCTTGGTGAAGGCAGTAATGACGAAGCACTGAAAGTTGAAGCATGGGCGGCCGCCAGTAGCGCTAATACGAGGAAACTTGAAGAAATAAAGACCATACTTGAAACCAGCAACCGTTTGGCGCAGGTTAGTCCGATGGATGAAACTGAAGCATGGGAAAGATTTAAAAGCAAAAGGGACACGACAAGAAATGAAAAGGTCAGGATTACCCCAATGCGCGTTTATGCAAATTGGCTCAAAATAGCAGCCGTTATGTTCCTGTTGACAGCAGGCGGATGGATGGCTTCTTATTTGTATAGCAGTAAAAGTGGCGAATCTGCCGGCTGGATAACTTTACGAGCTAAAAGCGAGGTACGCGTAGATACTTTGCCAGATGGATCCATACTACATATCAATAAAAATTCCACGCTTACTTATTCGCGTAATTTTAAATCGAAAAGAACGGTCAAACTTACCGGTGAGGCTTTTTTCAATGTTAAGCATAATGATGCGTTACCATTTACTGCACAGGTGGAGGATGTAAATGTACGGGACGTAGGTACCGCGTTTAACATAAAAAGCAGGCAGCATAATACCGAGGTTATTGTGGAGAGCGGGACAGTGAAGGTAAGCAGGGACAAAGATGCCGTGCAGCTAAATGCGCAGCAAATGGTAAATATAAAAGCTGGGGATAAAGGATTTTCGGTCAAAAGGAACAGCGATGAACTATATAATTACTATATGAGCAATACCTTTGTCGCCAACAAAACGCCACTATGGCGATTAATTGACGTATTGAATGAAGCTTATGGCACTGATATTAGGATTGAGAACAGTGCACTCCGTAACGCACCGATTACGATTACCATCAGGCTTCAGGACTCGCTGAACAGTATATTGAACCTGATTAGTTT
The DNA here is from genome assembly GCF_009765875.1 of Pedobacter sp. L105. Lineage (GTDB taxonomy): Bacteria > Bacteroidota > Bacteroidia > Sphingobacteriales > Sphingobacteriaceae > Pedobacter. The sequence goes on along the minus strand of NZ_LMUP01000014.1, from coordinate 362,282 downwards.
AACTACACCTGATCTGCATGTACAAAAAGCAGGCGGCACTTATATCATAAAATAGTGCAGATTTAAAACCAAAAAAAAAAGTACTTACGTGCTCATTGTTAAAAGACCTGCTCCATATCCAGCCATTAGTTTTTACCGCATCATCCTTATCGGCTGATGCAAAGTTGATAGCAGGGCCGGCGAATATCTCCCAGTGCTTGTTTAATTTATAGCCTGGAAGAATCATGGCGGAACTGGTTCGAAAACTTTTGTCGCTGAAGTCCACAAAGAACAATACTTCACATTCAGTATCTAAAAAGAACTTTTCGTAGTTCATTACATGGACTCCGATTCCCACGTTGAGCGCATATTGTATCTTTTCAGCGCCCGGCTGATAGCCAAAACCAATCAAACCATATAATACCTTGCCGCCCGACCGAAAATCTGCATGGGTGAAAAAAGATTGATCAGTACTTAAGCTTATACTTTTTTCTCCATTTTTAATGATATTGATAACTCCCACGGCATAATCACTGCTATCGGCCATATTAATAAGTCCTAGCTGGATACCTCTTACTTTTTCGGCAATATTTAAGCTGCTAAACTGTAGAAAAGAAGAATATCTACTTTTATTTATCAATCCGGCTATCTGAATCCTGCTACTGTCGCGGGCAATATTGGTGAGCCCGGCAATCGCTATTCCCTTACTGCCAACCGCACTATTCATCAACCCTGCAAGCTGAATGCCAGCAGCTTGTTGATCCATATTAGCCAGGGTGGCAAACTGTAATCCACCGATAAACCGGGTGGTTTTATTGGCCAGACCTGCAAACTGCAGTCCGGTAGCCTTATTTAAAACCCGGTTATACACACCGGCAAATTGCACTCCCTCAGTACTGCCGCCTACAAAATTAAAAATAGCCGCTGCCTATATAAAGCTCATATCCTTTCGGTTTATATTAAACAGACTTGCCAGTTCAACACCATCTATCCCTGCGGTATAACCGCCGAGTAAGTTTAACGAAAGATGATCAATTACCTGGCTGTTGTATAAGCCGTGTGTGCTTAGGCCGGGAACAAGTGAAATCTGATAAGGACTGGAAGCGAAAAAATTGCCGACATTTAATGCCTGCAACAATTGTTTCGAGCTGATAAAAAACCGTGCGAACCTGCTATGCTCGACATCGTTGCCTGTGGCATTATCGGGGTAATATTTATATTTTTTGTTGGGGCTTTTGTCGTTAACAATAACTTCAGGCAGTAAATTTACTGAAGTGGTACGATAATCTTCCTTACTTGCGGTAAGCGTTACTGATCCTGTAAAATTTTTTAGTTTCAACTCAAAATATCCGCGATCATCAGTAAGTGTAGACAACAGGAGATTTTTTTCGTAAACACTGGCCTGTACTACAGGTCTCTGATCGGAAATATCGCGCACATATCCTTTTAATACGGTCTGCCCCCTAGTCTTTATAACCTTCGGCCAAAATGAATAATTTTAGGGGTGCATATCTTAGTACAATATATCCCGGGACTTCTTTAAACTCGTAACTTTCCCCAAGCATTTTTTCCAGTAAACCCGATAGCGTTCCCCTATAGCCAGACACAGATACCAGGCTGTCTGCCGGGACCACTTTATTATTATAAGCGAAGGAAAAGTTTTGTTTACCCGAAATCTGTTCCAATAAGTGTGCTATCGGCTCCTTTGTTTGCGCCCCGATAGTTAGCTCTTTCATCAGGTTGTTTTGTGCTAACAAGGGGTTATATGAAATAATGAAAATAAAAAATGTATTCAATAATTGTTTTTTACTGATCATTATCAGGTATCTATATTTTATGATCCAAACCAAATTGCATTTAAAAAAGGCAAACTTTCGTTTAGGGAGACTGGTGTGTTCTGTAACCTTACTGTTAACACAATCTAACTGATCTTATGTCTTAGCAACTTCTCTAAAGTTGCCTGTTAGATACCAAAGAAATGTCATTTATTTTAAATATTCCAATTTTTTAGGGCCGAATGTCTGGAAAAGACAATTGATCATCAATTTAAAGTTAAAATGTTCATTACTATACCAAATAAAAGAATGCCGCCATTTGCATTAGCCCCCACGTTTAACAGCTTGTGGGCGAAATTCTCCCTTTTCCAGTTGACTTTGATCAATGGCTACTTAGCCTCTACCTGATGATGCCCCCCTTGCCTTAAGTTAATGCTTCCTACTATAAGGGGCGTTCGGGACTATAACCCCAGAGTTTGTGCACATGCCGGGCACACAACAAAATAGGGCTGTTTCAATGAAACAGCCCTATATAAATTATCTCCAGTGTCCTGGTATCCACATCGTACCCCTGCGGGTATCTTTCCAGTGTCCCTGTACGTAAATTGCTCCGTGACGCGGCGGCGCTGCCCAGTAACCGCCATGCCAAACATAAGTACCATTTTGAGGTACCCAGTCTTCCTCTACCCAAACGTGATCACGTGAGGGAGGCGGTGGCCTTCTGTTAATAACCCTTACAGGACGCTCCGGACGGATACGAACTACAAACTGAGCATAAGACTTTGCCCCTCCAAGAGACAATAGTAACAATAAAACCAGTGTTTTTGATAACTTCATCATAATGTTAAAAATTGGTATCTAACTCTATGACTATGGAAAAATGTGAAGGTTTAACGAAAATTTAGCTCAGCTTTTTAACTACTTGATTGGCAGAGACAATAGTTGCTTCTACTGTGCCCGGTGTATCACCAGCATAAAAGGCCTCGCCTGCAAAGAAAAGCGTTTGCTGTATGGGCTCATTTAATAATACAAGTGCCCCGGCTGTTGCAGGAGTAGCATAACTGTAAGCGCCTGAAAAAGATTTCTCCCTGTGCCAGTTGAAAACCTCTCCAGTGATGAGTTGTGCTTTAATTTCTTCCATTGGCAGATTAAAGATTGCAGAAAGGGAATTAAGGGCTTTTTCCAGCAATTCGTCGCTGCTGAAAGCACTCAATTCAATAGCTTTAGGGCCGCCTGCCCATCCGGTTAAGAATGGAGAATGCTCAGGAAATTGTGTCCACCAGGTAGGGATTTCTTCGCTGCTGTGAAAAAAGGCAGCATCATCTTTCCAGAATTTATGGCGGAATAATAAGATAAATTTAATTACACTTCCAAAACCAATTTGATGAAAAGCTTTGTTATACTCCGCTATTGGCGGCACAAAAACAAGGGACTGTTCTTCGCTTTGCAAGATACCCAATGGCAGGGTAATCAGGCAGCGATCAGCTTCATAAACAGTTTCATCTTCCGCAAATACCTGTACGTATCCTTCTTCCCATTGAACCTTTTTCACACGGGTATTAGTAATTAGCGCACAACCTTTTTTTTTACAATCCGCTACAAGGAATTTGATCAACTGACCATATCCACCGCTTACCCTGTAATCTTCGCCCTGATGCGCCCATTCCTGATAAAGAGACTTTACGCTTACTTTTGTGATATCGGCCAGGTCAAACCCCTGGGCAAAAGTAATCACCTGCTGTCGCAGTTTATCAAAGCCTGTCTTAAAGTGAAGATCCAGGAATTCTAATAGCGTAATATCCTGTTGTACAGTCGCCATTTTTTTGATAAGATCATCCCAGGAAGGGTCATGATGTCCTTCTTTCACCAGCTTCGTATTTTGCAGATGATAAGATTTACCACCTGTTTTCACAAAGCTAATGCCTGCTTCATTCAATAGTTTTATGCTCTCCTCGGCTTTGCCGTGTACAAATTCTGCACCGGCCTCTATAGCCCTCGGAAAGACTTCGTTATTGATAGTATATATTCTTCCGCCAAAGCGGGGTAAAGCCTCCAAAAGTATAATTTCATAAGTGGCGGCTAATTCCCTTGCAGCTACCAGTCCTGATATACCACCGCCTGCAATAATGAGTTTTTTCTTTTTCATGGTTTTATCAGGAGCACCACTTTATAATAGGCTAGAATGCTTCTCCAAGACTAAACATAATGGCGTTGTAGCCTTTACTAAATCCGTAGTCCATCCCAATATTGGTATTGGAACCTTTGTTAAACTTAAGTCTTAAACCGGTACCGGCGGCTGGATGCCAGGAAGTAAACAAGCTGCTGGAACCGCTCACTGAATTTACATTGGTAAAAACTACAAAACCTAACAAGCCATTCTCAGTAATATCCCTTCTGTATTCACCCTCAAAGTAAAACAGGGTTTTACCACGGTAGCGATTTTGGTCTATCCCCCTGCCAGAACGGTTATAAGGATCCCAGCCGATACTTGGCAAATCCAGATACGGTGCCTTACTGTCTAATACGGTCCATAAATAAGACCATACTGCAAAAGTGTTCTGCTGCGATGGTTTGCTTGTATTTAAAGGGAAGTATTTACGTACATCCACGTAAAGGGAATGCCAGTTATTGGAACTTCCCAAAAAAGTCGGGTTAATTCGATAAACTACATTTGCATAGGCACCGGGAAGCGGGTTAATTGAATTTCCACGGCTATCATATAATAAATTTAAACTAACCCCTGATGACACTGAGCTGCCACCTGTACCATAAGCATACCCGGTATAATCTTTCAGAGAAACTGTAGGATCGTCATTTTTAATACTGGTATGATAATCCAGATTATATCCAAAACCTGCAAACAGGTAAGGCTCTATTTTTTTTAACGCACTTTGATAAAAACGGACATAATTATAATCTACCAATGTTTTCTGATCATAACTGTGGTCGCTTCCTAACCCCCAGGTGTATTGCGGATAATGCAGGAACCTGATATCACCCTGGATCACCCAGGTATTATCGGGAAGCCAAACGCTTGAACGCAGCGGCAACCCAAAACGTTTGCCAAAATTCCAGTAAGGCGCAAAAGTTACACTTGAGATGTTAGTGGTACTGCGGTCTCCAAGATACATGCCTGCCGTAGTACTGGTAATTAAAGCACGTCCGTTACCACCTGGAGCAGAACCGCCGACAGGAAGGATAGAAAAATATACTCTTTTTCCTTTTTGTTCTCTAACTTTACCAGGCTTGATCCTGAAAAGATCTTTCGCAAGATCAATTAAATCCGTCTGATTGGCGGTATCTTTTACAATATTTCCCTGCGGCATCATGCCTGAAGTGCTCTGTGCAAACAAAGCTGCCGGTAATAGTAAGAATAAGAGTAGAATATATTTTATCATATGAAATCCTGTTGAGCGCGTTGTACAATAATTCAGCCAGTATTTATCTAACGTTATTGAACAAATAAAGTTTGCCGCCACAACCAATTTAAAGAAATATAATAAAAGAACCCCTTCAAACAATTTCGAATACTGTTTTTATACACTGAAAAACAGGTAATTACCTCAAACGAATCAGGTATTTTTTTTTAAGCTTTTCTAATTAAATTGATAGATCGACCACAACAAACAGCTCTCCTTTCCTGAAAACAAAAAATATATTTTACTTGTTTACATAGAATTCGAAGAGACTTGATAAAAATAGAGGAGAAATAGCATGAAAACGTTTTCAGTGAAATTTAAAGTCCGCAGTCTGGAACTGGATTTGATCATTACCGCATCCGATCAGAATGAAAAATTTAAAGTGGAACTGATTACCGGAGAACCTAACCCCATACGTTTGGAACGTTCTGCCTACGGAAAATGGGTAGTAATAAACCCTGGTTTGAGAAACCTTACCGATCAGGAATTTATCAGTTTACAGCAAGTAATCGACGAGAATTTAAAAAAACACAATATTTCAAAATAAAGCCTGCAACAAATCATTTCTTATCTTAATGAATGGTTTTATTTTCAGCACCTTTTAACCTATCTTTCGAAGAATAAGAGAACACAAATTGCGTTATTATTTGTTATAACACAGAACTCATATACTTCATATAACCAATGCATCACCAAATTATAGATTATAGTATCCGGGATATTATTGATTACAGGGAATTATCGTGGCCGGAGTCAGAAGAATTCCTCTTCCTCACCAAGGTACCTGATAAGTACGAACCCTTTTCTGTTAATCCAACTTACTATTGTTTTGGAATGATTACCCAGGGTAACCTGGAAATTGAAATCGACAAGCAGTATTATAAATTATCTCCTAACTCCCTGATGATCTACAGACCGGGACAGGTATTTAAGGTAATCAGTGTATCTGAAGATACAAAATGTGCGTTAGTATTGTTCACCAGAAAGTTCATTGATGAACTGAATGAAAATATTTTCTCTGTTCAAAGCCATTCTTTTTTAAGTCATGGCATAAAAACAGTAATTGAACTTATTGATAATGACAGGGACAAGATCCTGGGCACGTTTAAGGAGATTTTTGCTTTACTACAACACCTATCCAAACCTCACTGGGAGCTGATAGCGAGAAATCTGACCTCTGCACTGGTTTATGAAACCGATACCCTTTTAAGGGATTATATCGGGAGCGCTAAAGTTGCTGTAAATAAAGAGAATGAATTGTTTATCCGCTTTAAAAACTTGGTGGCAAACCATTTTAAAGAAAGCCGGCAATTAGCCTTTTATGCGTCAAAATTGTGTGTTAGCACCAATTACCTGTATGTGCTGGTCAAAAAGATTTCCGGCCACTATCCAACACAGCTCATTAGCAACCAGGTGATTAGCGAAGCAAAATACCAGATCTGTCAAACCGCCGGCAATTTTAGTGAAATTGCTTATTTGCTGAATTTCAGCGACCCTTTTGCCTTCAGCAAATTCTTTAAAAAACACACCGGCTATTCACCTTCACAGTTCCGTAAACAAGCAGCGACAATGGAGCTGATAGAGGAATTTGACATGTAATATCAGGTTTCTGACATGGCAGCATTAATCTGTTCCCCATAACTTTGATGTATCAATTTATAAATATGGAACGTTTAAAAGGTAAAGTAGCCATCATCACCGGAGCCGCCAGAGGCATGGGTGAATCGCATGCAAAAGAATTTATCGCTCAGGGAGCTAAAGTTATACTAACAGATTTATCAGAAGAAGCTGGTAAAGCCCTGGCCGGCCAGCTGGGTGAAAATGCAATATTTGTAAAACATGATGTAACCAATCCAGAACAATGGGCTCATGTAGTTGAAGAAGCAGAAAAGAAATTTGGCCCCGTTAACGTACTGGTAAACAACGCTGGCATTTTGGGTCCCCTGGCAAAAACAGCAGAACTAACTGAAGCCGATTATCTGAAAGTTTGCGCCATCAATCAACATTCTGTTTTTTATGGAATGCACGCTGTAGTCCCTTCAATGATTAAAGCTGGTATAGGATCTATTGTAAATATTTCTTCCATTGCCGGCATGGTAGCTAATTATGGATTTCCAAATCTTGCCTATGTAGCCAGTAAGTTTGCCGTAAGAGGAATGACTAAAGCAACAGCTGTGGAATATGGAAAAAATAATATCAGGGCCAATTCTGTACACCCTGGTTTTATCAACACCCCAATGATGGTTGAAGCTACCAATGAAGACGGAGGTGATGCGCTTGCTCAAATACCGCTGGGACGCTTAGCAGAAGCCAAAGAGGTATCAAATTTGGTACTATTCCTTGCTTCAGATGAATCATCTTACATCAGCGGTGCAGAACACGTTATAGATGCAGGAATGACTGCACAATAAAATATTTTAAACCCGTGTTTGCCATATAGGTGGGCACGGTTTTAAAATGATTAATTTAGCTCTTCTTTTACAGAACCGCAGTCGGGCATAGATTTACCTAAATAAGGATTCTGAATACCCTTTACTTCACTTAACCATTGCGCTCCTTTATTATTATTGTACATTGGGCAATTGTCATAATATAATTTTTGCCCGGCGCCTATTAATTTTACCATCGCATATACTTCTTTGCTTAACGCCTCAAAATGCTCACGCTGATGGTCAATATTACCCACACTTTTCCCAATATGTTCTGCATTTTCTTTAGCCTGCGCTTCAATGCTACTGTAGGTTTTGGCTTGCGCCGATGTTAATGAAGATTTATTAAAAGCTGTAAATGCTTTTACCATTTCTTTTCCCGCAGCTGCCGCAGCGATGTCATCGTTTTTTACAAAGGCATTTTTAATTTCCAGATATGTGCTCAAAATACCTTTCAACGGACTTGGTTTTGAATTTTCAGTAGCTTCTATTTTTATGGCACCATGAGCGCATACAGTAAATAACAGGATTAAAATACATATGCCCGACAGGAATTTTTTCATCTCTTTTAATTTTAAATGGTGAGTGCATTTATATTTAAAATGCCTGCCCAATTTACAACAAATAGGTTGTTTACGGAGAAAAACAGCTGAAAAAAAACGCCTGACTGACTAAGCACTGCTCCCAGAATTATCTAATTTTTTGGGAGCAGTGCAATCAACTGCCAAGCGTTTTTATTTCAGCAACCTTATGCTATTTGGATAACTCTGCAAATTCTTCCTCAGATAAAACGATATTAGCAGCTTTTAAGTTTTCTTCTAAATGCGTGATGGATTTGGTACCAGGGATCAGCAAAATGTTTGGTGAACGCTGCAGCAACCAGGCCAGTGCAATCTGAGAAGTTGTCGCATTATGTTTTGCAGCGATATGATTGATCTTATCCGCCATTTTAGATGGTCCGGAAGCCAGTGGAAACCATGGAATAAATGCCATTTTGCGTTCCGCTGTATAATCAACTAGAGCCTCCCATTTTCTTTCGCTTAAATTGTACATGTTTTGAACAGATACAATGGGCAATATTTTTAGCGCTTGCTCTACTTGCTCTATATTTACTTCAGATAAACCTACATGTTTTATCTTACCAGCTTTTACTGCTTCTACTACCGGTGCCAATGTATCTTCCAAAGGTACATTCGGATCTATACGGTGCAATTGCCAAAGATCAATCGTTTTTACTTTTAAACGCGAAAGGCTACCTTCTATATTCTCGTGAATAAATTCAGGAGTACCATTTGGTGTCCATGCACCTGGTCCTGAGCGGCTAAAACCACCTTTGGTAGCAATCACCAATCCTTCTTTATAAGGCGATAGCGCATCGGCAATCAGAGATTCGTTAAATTTTGGCCCGTATGCTTCAGCAGTATCAATAAAGTTAACCCCATCTTTTACAGCTGCCTGTAATACTTTGATCGCATTTTCACGGTCTTCTACTTCACCGAATACTCCTGTACCGGTTAACTGCATTCCGCCATAGCCCAGACGGTTAATTTCAAATTCGTTACCTAAGTTAAATGTTAATGAGTTTTTCATGTCAATATATTGGTTTATCAGTAGTAATTATTGTTTTCAAATTGCCCGCGGCGGTTTATCGCTATGAAACTATGATAATCTATTTTATATAACACCTGAAAGATCAGGATGTTTATTACATCTATTTTTATTGAAGGTAAAAATAAATCGAAACATATCAATACTTCTTCTTTTTATCATTAAAAATAAATAATTATTCAAACTATAAATAAAAATCCATAAATTACTGACAACTAACGCTTTATTTGACCTCTCAAAACAGCATAGCTTAAAAATGGCTAAGAAATCAGTTCGATTATTAAAAAAGGTTACACCAAAAGGACTTTCAACAGACCGGAAGAAAGGTGCTGAGGAGAAGTCAAATCATGTAAATAACAATTTATTTGCCAGTAAGCTTAAATCAAAACTTAAACAACATTATATGAAAATCGCAAAGACCAATACGATTGTATTCATTACTGGTGCTTTTGTAAGTAATAGCGGATGGAATGAATGGGAGACTTACTTTGAGCATAACGGATATACTACCCTTGCCCCTGCATGGCCATTTAAAGATGCCCCGGCTTCAGAACTGCGTGAAAGGCGGCCTAACGATACAGATCTGGCCAATCTTACCTTAGCAGAACTGGTAGAGCATTTTGCGGAAATTGTAAAGGCACTGCCGGAAAAACCAATTATCATTGGGCATTCCCTCGGCGGACTGATCACACAGATTTTGGTCAACCTAAACCTTGCAGCTGCCGGAGTAGCTATCCATTCGGTACCGCCTAAGGGCATTTTTCCGTATGAATTTTCCTTCATCAAAGCAGGATGGAAAGCGCTTGGGCTTTTCACTTCTCTTCGTAAAACTTATCTAATGTCTTTTAAAGACTGGCAATATGCATTTGTAAATCAAATGCCATTGGACGAACAAAAAGCAGCTTACGAAGCCAATACCATCCCAGAATCCAAAAGGGTGGCAAGGGGCGGTCTCACCAACGCAGCAAAAGTAGATTTTGAAAAAATGCATGTACCCTTATTACTTACTTCAGGTAGCATAGATCATATCATTCCCGCGCATTTAAATTTTCGCAACTACAAAAGATATAAACATAATGGCTCCATATTAGACTATAAGGAATTTCCCGGGCGGAATCATTTTGTATTGGGACAGCCAACCTGGAAAGAGGACGCTGATTTTATCCTGAAATGGATAAGCCGTTTGTTTTAGTCTCTTTCAATAAACATAGTTGACCAAACATAAATATAATTTCAGGGTTTTAATAATTGCCGGTATAGCTTTTATCGGTGTTTATTAAATGCTATAAAAATGAAAAGACCTTATGTTATTTGCCATATGATGAGTTCCGTAGATGGCAGGATCCTGACCGCTCAGTGGGGAAAGGTAAAGGGAATGAACAACTATGAAGAAACAGGAAGCTCGCACAAAGCTGATGCCTGGATGTGCGGCAGGATTACTATGGAGCGGGACTTTGCAGAAAAAACACAATTAAGACTGAAGAAAGCTGATCACCCGGTAAGCCGGGAAGATTACATTGCCAACCAGCAAGCCAAGACTTTTGCAATAGCCATTGATGCAGCTGGTAAACTAAACTGGCAGAAAGCCGAAATAGACAGCGATCATATCATTTCTGTACTCACAGAAGAAGTAACAGACCAATATCTGCATTACCTCCGGGAAACGGGTATATCTTATGTTTTCGGTGGAAAAAAAGATATTAATTTTTCCCTTGTTTTAGAAAAACTACGCGAATTGTTTTCCATTAAAACACTATTACTGGAAGGAGGCGGCCACCTTAATGGCTCTTTTTTAAACGAGGGGCTGATAGATGAACTGAGCTTTTTACATATGCCTGTAGCAGACGGCAGTCCTGATACCCCCACCCTGTTTGAGGTAACCAAAAATATAAAAAAATCACCCGCAAGCCATTTAAAATTGATAAGTATTAAGCAGCTGGAAAATGACATCGTATGGATGCGTTATAAAATAAAATGATTTAGGTCATTAAATTTCTAAAAAAAAGATAAAAGCCGGTGCAATTAAATTGTTCCGGCTTTTATCTTTTGCAGATATATTCGACAGTTAATATTTGAAATCGGGTCATTACGTAGAGAAATTTCTACATTTTACTAAAAATAAATCTTAATCAATTTTGGTACCATAAATTACTTTACAACTATAAGTTGTAAAGTAATAAAAATTATATTCTTTTATATGTAAATTAACAGCTACTAATACTATAATTATACATTATTATATTTCAATATTAAATATTTTTATAAAATCATATTAATATTTATTTTTAATAATAATATTTTTTATCAAAAAAAGCGTAATATTGCATCATATTTATTAGGGATAGTGATAAAGAATTATTATCATCTGATAAGTACAGAAAAAACCCTTATAAAAAAATGATGGAAAATCTACACAAACTTTTAATTCTGGCCGTAGCTATGACTGGAATTTCAACTGCTTCATTTGCACAAACTGATGTAAAAACTGCAACTGTAACTGCAAGCGCAACTATCATCACCCCTATCACTATTACTAAAACTCAGGATTTGAATTTTGGAAACGTGGTATCAACTACTGCAGGTGGTACAGTGGTTTTATCGCCCGCTGGTGTAAGAACTGAAGCTGGCGTTCAACTTCCAGCTGCAACAGGAACAGTAACAGCTGCCTCTTTTACCGTTACAGGTCAAGACGGTTATGCTTATGCGGTTACTCTACCAACTACGGCTTATTCAATCACTACAGGCACCGGATCAGCAACTGAAGTAATGAGCCTTACTGCTTTTACAAGTAATACTACCGGTACATTGACAGGTGGAACACAAACTTTAAATGTTGGCGCTACATTAAATGTAGTAGCTAACCAAAATGCTGGCACTTATATCGGTGCTACTCCTTTTAACGTAAGCGTTAATTATAACTAAAATTTCCGCAGAAGTACTGCTCAATGGGCAGTACTTCTGTTTTTTACCATCAGAACCACTTATCATCAAATCCCATGTTTATCAAACCTGGTTTCGATAAAAAAACAACAACCCTGCTCAGATATTTTATTTTTTTTGCGGTTATCTTAACCAGTATCTTTTATTCCTCCAATGTAAAAGCCCAGGGAGATCTGTTTATTAATCCCAAACGCATCATTTTTGAAGGCGAAAAGCGCTCGCAGGAAATTAGCCTGGCCAATATCGGTAACGACACGGCAACTTATATGGTAACTTTTGTACAGATCAGGTTAAAAAACGATGGCAACTTCGAACAAATAGAACAGCCCGATTCGGGGCAGCATTTTGCAGATAAAAACCTGAGGATCTTTCCCCGTACCATAACACTGGCGCCTAAAGAAACCCAGACTATAAAAATACAACTCTATCAGAAAGAAAAGCTACAGGCCGGCGAATACCGGTCACACTTATATTTTAGAGGAGTACCTCCAGAAAACCCTTCTGCAAAAAAACAACAAACAGAAAACACCAAAAATGTATCTGTAAAAATAACTCCGGTATTTGGAATCACTATCCCTGTAATTATCAGGATTGGAGAAAACACGACGACAGCTTCAATCACCGACTTAACACTCGGAAAATCCGAAAACCAGACTGATATACTAAAATTAACGGTCAACCGAAAAGGAAACATGTCGCTCTATGGTGATATTACCGTCAACTATATTTCAGCTGCCGGTAAAACTACCAGGGCCGGTTATATCAAAGGGATATCTGTTTACACACCCAATCAACTGCGCTATATCAATTTAACCCTCGATCCAAAAGCAGGTTTAAACTATCATTCTGGCAAACTAAGTGTAAGCTATACAGCTGTAAATGAAGGGAAGTCAGAAAAAATTGCCGCAGCAGAGCTGACTTTAAATTAACATGTCCTCACTCAAATCTTTTCTGTTTTTATGTGCAGTACTGCTCCTCACGTCTTTTAGCACCTATTCGCAAATCACCGTTTACACCATTCAGAATTTCAACTTCGGAACCTTTTACCAGGGAAGTTCTGGCGGAACGATTAATGTATCCACTACAGGAACACGCACGGCTACAGGAGATATTATTTTAATGAATACCTGGAATTCTGCCGCACAGGCTATCCTTGAAATTCAGGCTCCGGCAGGTTCCGTTATTTCGATTACCAATGGTGCCGATGCCGTGTTAACCGGAAGTAACGGAGGAACCGTAAGCCTTCACCTGGAAAGTTCAAACCTGGGATCCCCTTTTACTACAACAGCAGTACCACCTGCACGCACCACATTAAATATTGCAGGAAAATTAACCATCGGCAATAGTGCAACAAGTCCTCCCGGCACTTATCAGGGCACCTTCTCAATTACTTTTAACCAGGAATAATGCTGCAGCCTGTTGTAAATTTCACACAGCATATAAAGGCCCATTCTTTTCTATTTGTAATTTTCGCCTGCCTATTTTCTTCCTTTACTTTTCTTTTTCCCCTTACTGCATCTGCCGGTGACGAGCCGGCCTATGAAGAAATAACAGTTTATATGAACATTCCTGGTTTGGGAGGAACAGATCTCGATGTGGTGATTAAAGGCAAAGAAGCTTACCTCTCAGTTACAGAATTATTTGATTTCCTGAGTATTAAAAACAAGGTTTCTGCAAACCAGGATTCCATTAGCGGCTTCTTTATCACACAAAATAACAACTACCTCATCAATAAGACAACCAACAGCATTACTTTACAGCAAAAGGTATATACACTATCCACAGACGACCTGATCAAAACGCCAACAGGTCTGTACCTTAAATCCGGAATATTTGGTAAAATATTTGGATTAAACTGCGATTTCAATTTCCGAAGCCTTTCAATTAACCTGACTACAAAATTAGATCTTCCTGTGCTTCACGAAAAACGACAGGAAATGATGCGGCAAAACTTAGGTAAGCTTAAAAGTGAAATTATTGCCGATACCACCATACGCCGAAAATATCAGACCTTTAATTTAGGCACAGCCGATTGGGCAGTCTCCTCTACACAACAACAGGGCGGCAGCACCAGCACCCTAATGAACCTTAGATTAGGCGCAATTGTTTCCGGCGGAGAAACCACCATAGACCTTAGTTACAATACACAAGGAAACTTTGAGCTCAAACAGCAAAATTACTTGTGGCGCTATGTAAATAATGATAATCCTTTGGTAAGACAGGTATTGGCAGGAACAATTCCAGTACAATCCGTGTCCACACTGAGCGCTCCCGTTGTGGGGCTGCAGGTAACCAATGCCCCAACCACCATTAGAAAATCAATGGGAACCTATACCCTCTCTGACCATACCAATCCGGAGTGGACCGTAGAGCTATCTATGAATAACGTGCTCATAGATTATGTGAAGGCCGATGCTTCCGGATTCTTCAGTTTCCAGGTACCGATGGTTTATGGAAGTTCAGTTTTACAGTTGCGCTTTTTTGGCCCTTGGGGAGAAGAACAAACCAAGGAGGAAAATATCAGTGTTCCCTATAACTTTCTGCCTAAAAACGAATTTCAATATACGGCCAGCAGCGGAATTGTGGAGAATGGACAGCAAGGCCGTCTGGTGCGCTTTGAAGCAAATTATGGCCTGAGCCGTTTGGTTACTATTGGAAGCGGTACCGAATATCTGTCTTCTGTGAGTTTAAATCCCGTTATGCCTTTTGTAAATATTGCTTACAGACCGGTTTCTACTTTAGTCTTATCAGGAGACTACACGTTAAACGTAAGAACAAGGGCCATTGCTACTTACCAAATGAAGTCAGAACTGACATTTGAATTAGATTACACAAAATACAAAGAAGGACAGCAAGCAATTTTAAACAGCTTTATTGAAGAACGGAAAGCAGTTATATCCAAACAATTCAGGGGAATGAACTTTTCCGGGTTTGCAAGATTTTCAGTGGATGAAGTAATTTATCCAAATGCTAAGCAAACCCTGTCCGACCTGATGTTTTCCTATACCTGGAAAAATCTAAGCAGCAACATCACCACCTATACCATATTGATGGATAAAGATTTTCTGAATACCTATAGCAATCTTGCAGTTGCATGGGCGCTTCCACATCGTTATACGCTGCGTCCGCAATTGCAGTATATGTATACTTCCGGGCGGGTAAACAGTGCAACTATGGAGATAGAAAAACAGCTGTTTGGCAGCGGTTTTCTTAACCTGACGGTGAATAACAATTTAGTGTACCATACAATGAGCGCCACCCTGGGACTGCGTTTTGATCTCTCCTTTGCAAAGGCAGCATTTTCTGCAACGCAGGCCAATAAAAGAACATCCCTCACACAATCATTTAGCGGAGGAGCTGTTTATGACCAGAAAACAAAATATGCCAAACTAAATAACCGAAGTAATGTAGGAAGAGCCGGAATGGTGATTTATGCATTTCTCGATTTAAACGGCAACAACCGGCGGGATAAAAACGAGCCGAAAATCCCCGGGCTTCAGATCAGGGTAAGCGGCGGACGCATGCAGCCCAATGTAAAAGATTCTACGATACAGGTTTTTGACCTTGAACCTTATACCAGTTATCTGGTTGAACTGAACCGAAATAGCTTTGACAATATCGCCTGGCAGTTTAAAAATGCAACTTATAAAGTAGCCATAGATCCTAATCAGCTCAAGCTGATTGAAGTGCCTGTTCAGATAAGCGGGGAAGTATCGGGCACTGTCTATACTTCAAAAACAGACTCCACAGGACAGGGAAGAATAACAATTAATTTTTACCGCAATGGCTCTGTACTGGTTGGTCATGCGTTGACTGAAAATGATGGTTATTTTAATTTCCTGGGGCTTCCCCCGGGATCTTATACCGCTTGCCTGGATGAAGCACAGCTGAAAAAACTTCATCTAACTGCTTCCCTCATGAAAAAGAAATTTGAAATCAAAACCAGTGTAGAGGGAGATGTGGTGAGTAATATCAATTTTAAGCTATTTATTCTTTAGCTGGGCTAAAACAATTGTTGCTTCATCTGGTTTTTGCGTGCCGATCAATACCTTATCGCCATTTTTAAAAACAAGCTGTATCCCCTTGTTACCTGATATATTAAATGCAGCTCCATTCCCGAAAGATCCAAGTCTAATACCCCAGCCTCCGTATTCCATTAATGGATTATACTTTCTAACAAACGCCTCTGAAATAGTATACCATGAATACCGCTTCATTTTTAAATTAATTGGATAAAAACGAATATAAAGGCCGTCAGTTCTTATCTCAGTGTCCATCCTTATCATAAATATAAGTCCCGTAACCAACAAGAGAATAACGATGGTTGTTAACCGGCCACCCGTTAAAGGATTAAGCAAAGGTATTCCATTTGACATTTGCCTGAATGCACCAAAAATACTGATTAGGTTAGCACCAACTAAGATCACCCAAAGCCATACCTGCCTGAATTTCTGCGTTTCGGTAAAAAGGATTTCGTTATTCATGTAATTTAAATATTTGATGAAACCTTGTGGCTATACGTTTATAAATTAGATCGTTGTTACAATGATTTCCTCTTAGGGCAATCTATAAAGAATTCAGAAACATATCAAAGTATATTTTAGGAAAATTGAATAATCTGATTATATTGATAACAATTAACTCTTATAAATAATCTTATGAAACTAAAGCAAGAATTAACAAAAGATTCAAAAAATATCATTGCTACTATTTTTATATTGATGGTGATCATTAAGGTTGCCACCCTTGGTTACGAACTTGGTCAGTGGCTAAAAATACATTTGCTATAATTTCCCTTCCATTCTTCTTTGGTAATTTCAAACCAGTCGTGCGTTTCGCCTTTATAATCAAATTGTTCTATCAAACGCAGACCGCTTCTTTCCAGTGTATGCCTTGAAGCACTGTTTCTAATATTAGCCATAGCATAGATCTTATACTGTTTCAATTTTTCAAAACCATAAGTAAGACACTATACTGGGCATTCTAATCACAAACAACCTCTACGGAAGATGATTTAAGGATTTACAAATTTCCAGGTTCCCCATAAATTTGGCGTTAACTCTGCTTCTGAAGGTACATCTGATACAATTCCTGTAGCCTTGTTGTTCCAGTAGACCCTGGACAAAGTCCTCGTATTATCGCCACGCAAAATACCAATGTCACCCTTAATAGTCAAACCGGCTTTAGGTTTCAGGTCCAATACGGATAAAGGAATTGAAATCTCATAATCACCCGCACTGCTGGCAGCAAAACTCACCTGGGCACTTACATCCTGCACCTGATCAAAAGTGATGGTACGCCAGGGAGAAGAAAATGGCACTTTATCTGTTGGCTTAGCCCCGTTTGCCACTGCACGGTAAAGCAAAGCATAAGGTTTTCCTTTTAACAGGGTAATCAGTAACCGCAAATCACCAGCCACAGGAGCTGTGCGGTTTGGATTCGCTGTTCCATCTGTGCCAATCATTATATCCAATGCCCCACCCGTTTTAAAGGGTGCCATAGGTATCTCACCAGAATTTTTCAGTAATCCGGCATCACCGGTACGGTAAGCAGCATACAAATGATCTCCTGATACAGTGACTGCACCTGCTACATCATAAGGTTTAGAATAAGAATTAAAATATGCCTTGACGCCACGCTTGTCTATGCTTGCCCAATCTGCTCCCGTCCAGTCGTCCAGCTTACCATCTACTGTTACAGGCGTATTTATTAGGTTAACATTTAATGCCCCTGTTCCCTCAGCCTGCTGTCGTGCAGCTTCTGATTTTAGCTGAAAAGAACTGCTTTTTTGAAGGTCTTCTTTGCTTACAACTAACGGCAGGGGAGCTAATCTGCTAATACTTGGCAAACCATCAATCCTCACTATACTACTCCTGCCGCCATCAGTCAGGTAAATCTGTCCATCAGTAGTTTGAGTAATGCTGGGCCAGAAATTTTCTTCACTAAGGCTAAGCCCATTAAGGCTCATTCCTCTTTCTGCAACAGGCATTTTCCATCGTTTACCGGTCCGCATTGGTTCAAACAACGTAGTCACAAACAAGCCATCGGCAGTAAACAGATAAACCATTCCGTGGTTACTGTTAATTGCCCATAACGCTCCGGCATCAGATCCTTTAGGTTCTACCAGTCCGCCCAATAGCCGTGTAGGTGCAATTAATTCGCCCGGAAAAGAAGGAATGGGCGCTTCGTGTGAAGGATGTAATCCAGGCCACAGATTAGGATAGCTCCATACCGCTTTACCATCTTTGGCGCCGCTCAGCGAATACCGTTCAAAAGGAAGAATGCCCTGGGTAACTACCGTCCAGCCATTAGGTGCTGCAATTACCTGGTCACCCCCGTCAGATCCGGGAATTTGTACACCCTTAACCAGTACTTTTCCATGATCGAGCTGATAGACCGGGATACCGGCAGCAGTAAAACTAACCGGTGAAAACTGCATGGCGCTGCCATCCAGATTGGCCACATCAAAAGAAAGATCTGGCGCTATTGTTATCCCATTACCGCTCCCTTTAATAAAATTTACCTCATCAGGCTGTACTTTTGCATCTGCATTCAAATCAGTCCAACTAAAAAATGCAGTTGCTCCTTTTGCCGTTAGATCTACACCTGCCGGCCAACGTGATTTGAATGCTCCGCTTTTTAATATGGGCCAAAAATCTGCCCTTCCCATCGCTGCTGCTGGAAAAAGGGTACCGTTTCTCTCTGTAAAAAGGAAAGCGGCCAAATGGCCATTGGTAGGATTTGAGTTATAACAATCAGTAAAATAGCGTTTTCCTTTATAATAAAGCGGGGTTTCTGGTGAAGCACTGCGTACAGGCAAATCTAAATCTCCCGGCATTCTTCTGTATAATACACTATTTAATTTATAGGTTCCTGTTTTCCAATCTACATCAAATTCCAATGTTCCTTTTTCTTCCTCAGCGTAATAAAATTTGTTCTTGCCGGGATCTAAAGTTCCGCCACCGCCGTATTTAGAAGGGCCATAAAAAGCTTTGATCAGGTTTCCCTCAAGCGACCAAACACTTACCCGTTTAGGTAGGTAATCATGTTCTGTAACCCAGAGCTGCTGTTTGGAGTCGACAGTTATTCCCGCAGGACTATTCATATGTAAAGGATCATATAAACCACCTTTTGATGCACCTGCTTTACCTATTGCACGTACAAATTTTCCTTCAGCAGTAAATACTTTTACCTGGTTACTATTACCTCCATCACTGATGTAAAATTTTCCTTCTGTATCCGCAGCCAATCCTACAGGTGCCTCCAGCTGGGAGGTAACTAACGACTGTGGGGCCGGAAGCTGAGCATTTGTTATATGAGTATATTTTAAAAGATGGTTCCCGGAAAGTACCAGTAAATTACCTTTAGCGTCAAACACCAATCCACGAGGCGCATCTACAGGAGATGTACCAATTACTTTTGCCGTTTTAATATCTATAAAAAGAAGCTGTTTCTTTTTGGTCAGACTAACTACTGCGAGGCCATTATAAACAGCCAGGCCACCTATTTCACCAGCCCCGTCGCCATTGGCATCCAAAGGACCCATAGGGTAAAGTAACAGCGGTTTATTAGGTCTGGTTAGTACACTGAAACGTAATTCCAGCTGTCCGGATAATTTCCCTGTTTCCCATACCGAACCTGCGTAAACCGCAACGCCCGGCATTGGATGATCACCGGCATCCCTTGCGAGATAAGACGCAGCAGTCCACGCCCCACCAACTGCAACTATTCCTCCTTTTTTATGACCATCAAGGTCAACCCATGCCAGGCCGTCCTGCCCTTCACTAACAAAGCAACCTAAAAATACAGACGGCTGTTTAGTTAGAGATTGTTCTGCCGGAACATAAACCGCAGCCTGAGGCTGGGAATGATTGGCCAGCCAGCCACCGGTATGATCATCAGTATCCCAGGGCGGATTTCCGCTGGTATTAACGGCGAATTCGTAAGAAGCTTTAATTTCATCATGTACCAAACCGCGTACAGTATAAGTGCCCGGCGCAACCAGTCTGGATGGAATATGATAAAGCCCATGATGAGCAGCTTCTATATCACGGCCAAGGTCGTCAAGGCCATCCCACCATACTGTATTGGCACCGGCCTTAAACCATGTTTCAGAAATCAGGTTCCTCACCCGCACCCCGTCTTTATCTTCTATTACGAGTGTTACATAACCGGCTGTTTTTAAGTTGAAGGGCACTGCAATTGGCGGGTTATTCTGCTGAGCGCTAACAGAGAAACTTAATATACCGGCCAGGATTAGAATAAATGCTTTTAGCTTTATCATTATATATATTTATATGTTCCCGGGTTTGGCAGCACCCTTTAACATTACGCTATTTTTAGAAATTTGTTTTAATATACAGCAAAAAACAGCCAAAATAGATAATTCTCCAGGATGCAGGCATTGTTTTTGATACCTTTAAAAGTCAGCTTCCCGCATCATTTCTGACCCTGGTCTGTGATTTGGAGAGACAGTGTATTAAAAACGCCCTCATACCTCTCAAATTATCCTGCCAGGCGACGGGTCATTCCCTATTGAATCATTTGAAGTCTGTGAACCCGACTTTAAATAATAATATTAAATTAGCATATGATTAACCTGAATAACAATTTCCTCCACTACCCTGCTGAACCTATTGCATTAAAAATGGCTGTTTCTGTTGGGATAGGCATGCTAATCGGCATGGAGCGTAAGTGGTCTCACAAGGAAGCAGGGATCAGAACATTCTCTATTGTTGCCCTGTTGGGGATGCTTTCTTCTACCATAGGCCAGGATTTTGTAATTACATCCATGATTGGTGTTTTTATCCTTGTTGTTGCCATCAATACCCGCAGCCTGATGGCCGACAAATCGCTGGAAATAACTACTTCTGCTGCCCTGATTGTTAATTACCTGCTGGGCGTACTGGTCGGTCTCGGTCATATATTCACGCCTGTTGCAGGGGCAATTGTGATGACCATGCTGCTGGCCTGGAAAACAGAATTAAACCGCTTTGCCGGTGGTTTATTACCATCAGAGATCAGGAGTGCAATTTTATTGGGATTAATTGGTTTTGTAATCTATCCGATCCTGCCGAATACCTATATCGATCCCTGGCAATTATTTAACCCCAGTGACGCCTGGCTCAGTATCATCGCCATTGCCGGTATAGGTTTTGTCAATTATGTTTTTCTCCGCGTATTTCATACCAGCGGCCTTTACCTGGGTGCCATCTTTGGGGGACTGGTAAACAGCAGTGCCACCGTGGCAGAGATGAGCACAAGGGTACAAAGTTCAGGATTGACATCCAAAATGACCACCTTATGTTTACTCACTACCATCGCGATGTTTGCAAGGAACCTGCTAATCGCAACACTTTTTGTTCCTTTATCTCTCACAGCTACACTGATGCCATTACTGGCGATGTCTGTTGTGGCAGCCCTTTTTATTTTAAGGGATAAAATACTGGAGACCAAAATATCCGATGACTCCGGTCCGCTGGAACTGGATTCACCAATTTCACTTTCTAAAGTATTATGGTTTGGCTTATTGTTTATCATCATCCAGGTAAGTGGCACCCTGCTCACCAAATTCTTTGGCAGCGGCGGGATCATGGCCACTGGTATTATTGGAGGATTTGTAAGCAGCGCCAGTACCACTGCGGCGGCTGCAACAATGGCGATGCACGGAAAGATAACCCCTGCGCTGGCGGGAAGTGTTGCCATCGTATCTTCCCTGGCCAGTGCAATAGTTAATTTGCCTATTGTATGGAAAACCATAAAAGATAAAGCCATAGTCAAAAAATTAACCATAGAATTATCCGTAGTAATTGCCGTAGGTATAGCTGTGGTGGTACTTGACAGGGTCTTCCTGATTTCCGAAATGCTGTTAAGGAAATAGCCTCCTCAATGGAAATTACAACATCGAAAATCTGTTATTATCCTTTCGTTTATAAGAGCAAATAGTATCTAAAAATTATTCGTTCTTTAAGGCATCAACGGCATTGGCTTTAGCTACTTTAAAAGTTTGCAGGCTTACAGTAACTACAGCAATAAGCATAGATAATATCGCTGCAATCAGAAAAGGCCATATGGCTATAGAAACCTTGTAATCATATTTTTTTAACCAATTGTAAGCCAGAATATAGGCCAATGGAAAAGCAATAATGTTTGATAATATTACCAGCTTCATAAAGTCTTTATTCAGCAGCACGAGTATATCACCAAGTTGTGCGCCCAATACCTTCCTGATGCTGATCTCCTTATTGCGCTGCTCGGCCATAAAAAGGGCTAACCCCAGCAAGCCCAGACAAGAGATGAAAATGGCAAATCCACCAAACGAATAAGATAACACACTCAATATCTTTTCATCCTGTAATTTATCCTCCATGCTTTGACTCACAAATTGTAATTCAGCAGGAAAAGCAGGGTTAAGCTGCTCACTTACACTTTTTATGATCTCTATAGACTGACTGAGCGGCTGCGCCGGATTCAAACGCATCAGTAACGTCTTATTATAGGCGGTACTATAATTATAAATGGTTGGAGTAGCCCTTGCACCGCTTTTTTCATTGTAATAATCCTGCACCACACCAATAACCTTTAATTCCGGTAAACCATCCCAGGTAATCTCTGTTCCTATAGGGTTCTTCAATCCCATCATTTTTACTGCCGCTTCGTTAAGCATTACCGAATGGGATGTATCCGCAACAAAGGCCGGGGAAAAGTCTCTTCCCGCAATCATTTTTACCCCGGTTGTTTGGCTGAAATGATAACCTGTCTCTCTAAACGCAATAATGGATTTGTCATTAACCGCTTTACCCGGCCATTTCACATCACTGGTAATCTGCACCCCATCAGTAAAAGAATCCGAAAACTGTGTCGCTGTTGTAATAGCCCCCTGGTTTTCTAAAGTTGATGCTAAAACATCAATTTTTCCAGGCTTAACCATATCCCCTTCTATTTGCATCTGTACCAGATTGTTCTGATTAAAACCTAATGGTTTATTTTTTAAATATTGTATCTGTGTATAAATAATAATCGCGCAGATAATCATACAGATCGATAAGGTAAATTGAAAAACAACCAGGATCTTTCGGACAGGTAATGACCATCTGCCAGTTCCTGTAAATCCTTTTAATACTTTTACAGGAATAAAAGAGGACAGGTAAAATGCAGGATAACTTCCGGCAAGTAGCCCTGTTAATAAAATAAGGGCCAAAAGTACAGACCAGAAGAGGTAAGAACTGTAATCTATTTTTATATAAATATTAAGCAGGTGATTAAAATATGGCAGAGCTACTTCTAAAAGTACAAAAGCAAAAAGCATGGCAATAAAGGAAAGCAAAAGCGATTCTAAAATAAACTGGCTGATCAATGTTTGCCTCGAAGCACCCAATGCCTTACGTACGCCTACTTCCCTTGCCCTTTTTTCAGAGCGGGCAGTGGAAAGGTTCATGTAATTGATACAGGCAATAAGTAATACACATAAAGCCAGGAAAAAGAACAGTTGCACCTGATCTATCCTCCCACCAGAATTTTTACCATTTTCAAATTCGTTATAGAGATGGAGTTTGTGATATGGAAACAAAAATGCTTCTAATATAGTTGCTTTGTCCTTCGCTTTGATCAATTTCCTTAACGAAGCATCAGCCGCTGTTACGTCACTGTTAGCTTTTAACTTAAAATACGTTGAACAAATAATATTACCCCATGCAGAGGTTTTAACAGACGGATCATTTTGCTCATAAAATGCCCAGGGTTGTAAAACATCAAATTGCAGGGATTGATTTTCCGGAAGGTCCTCAATTACCCCCGTTACTTTTAATACCTTCTGATTATTCCATTTAATACTTTTACCTAGCGGGCTTCCTTCTCCAAACAATTTTTTTGAGGTTGAAGCCGTGATAACGGCAGAGTTAGGTTCCTTTAAGGCATTTTTTGAACTGCCATATATAAAATGGTAATCAAATATTTGAAGAAATGAGGGGTCGACGTTTACCGCATCAAATTTAAAATTGTTATTCTGGTAACTAAACAACCGTCTTGAATTGTCATTAGAAAGACGGGCTGCGATTTCTACACCTGGAATCTCCTGTTTTGCTGCCCATGCCATTCCTACTGGTGAAGCATCCGTAGTATATATTTTATTGTTAGCATGGAGATTTATTTTTCCCATATAAATTCGGTCGATGTCTTTGAATTGTTTATTATAACTCCATTCATAATTTACATACAGCAGCAACATTAAACAACACGATAGTCCAATAGCCAGTCCACCGATATTGATCAGTGTAAAACCCTTGTGTTTCCACAGATTTCTAAATGCGATTTTAAAGTTGACAGTATGCATACGATTAGTTTTCTAGCTTTAGGCTAATGTTATGCCAGCCTGTAACACATTGGCAGCTAGCTAATATACAGCGATTTAAAAAAACACACCTCACTAAACGTGTTCATAAACGAACAACAATGTACGTAAACGCACAGCCAATCACGCTGCTTATAATTTTCTTGTTAGCCTGCCATCAAAAGTAAAAGGTTCTACTTTGTCAATTTTAAGCTTCTCAGCTTCCGGATGGCCGGGATTGATCAATACATTCATGGCCAGCTGATCGATCACACTGGGAACAAATAATAGTAAAGAGCTTTTTTTGAGGAGCCATGCATTACCTATTCTTTGCAGTAAGGGAAGCGGAGGATAGGTATTCCATTGGCCAGGCAGGTCGCCTGGGTCCAATTCCAGGCTGCTGTACTGATCAGGAACAACAATACCCATGATCATCAGGTCATGATGGATTTCACTGGGCTTCAACTGAACCAGTTTCTCCAATATGGCCGTTGAGGAATGTACAGAAGTATAAATTACGGGCAAATGATTATGCCATCGGGCAGAAGAAATTGCACCGCCCTTTCCAGACAGATCTTTAGCATATATTTCCCTGGCAATACGGTAGAGGATCATGAATAAAAGCCAAATTCTATCTGGATCAATAAATCATCTACTGTTCTTATTCCTTCGCTGGTATCCATGAGCTCTAGCGGCACCTTTTCTCCAAGCACGATATGGGGACGTGTTAACCAGCTATCCACTGTGCGCGCATCACCCAAAATAGCCAAAGCCCGGGTATAGATCCGTCCAAATTCATATAAAAAGTTGGATTGTTCTGCAGGCAAGCGGTCTAATGCCTCGTAGCGATCCATCTGCCTGGTGCTAATGTGCAACACCCGGGCCAACTGCAACTTTGAGATACTTGTTTTATCAAGCACATTGTTAATTGCCTGTTTGGGAATACCCTCCCTAATCAAATCCATTACCTCAGGAGAGGAACTTTCTTTCTTGACAGCGGCATAGGCTACGCCGGGTTCGGCAAGTATAAAATCAAAAACCTGCTGGCTCTGGGAGTACCCAACATCCAGATCTTTAAGGTTTAATTTAGGACGTATATTCATTTCGATAACATTTGTCAACTAAGATACAGACAAATGCTTTCTATTACAAATTAATTTAAATATTTTTTACGATATTATTTAAACTGACTGATATCTATAATCCTGTTATCATCCGCATTGGCCTTCAAAAAGTAACTACCGGATTTATTGGCTTGCCAGCTATAGTGGCTTTGTATCCATTTTTCTATTTCTCCTGGTGCTTTTGGCATTTTTGGAGATAGAACTTCGGTATAAGATTCATCTGTCAGATAATTCACCTCATACAGGGAATTAGATACCAGGAATACCAGTGTATGTTTATCAGGAGAATTGATAAAATATAACCCCTGGATTCTTTCATCAGGCTTTTGCCTTTTAATCGGGTAAACCTTAGTGGCTACAGTAGCAATAAAAAAATCGTTATTGATCTCATAGCCCGAACGTCCAACCTTTTTAAGTCCTTTGGTAAACCTCCTGTCCTGAGCACCGTTAGAGGCCCTGTAAATACTCACCACATCGGGTTTGCCATCTTTCAGTGAGATCAGGTAAAATGGGGCCACCAAACCCGAGCTGTCTGCTGCCTGAACCAGCACTGTGCTTTTTTCTGTATTGACAAACTCAGCAAAAGCAAACTTTTTTGCAATGACGTTTTTATCTGTCAGGCTGGTTTGAATATCAACAGTGGTATCCTTGTATTTCACTTCAAACAGACTCTTAGGATCAGCAGCGTTTTCCGGAAGAATAGCCAGGGTATCTCCTGCACTCTGCGACACGTTAAAGTTTTCATGGGTAGTTAAGGCACGGGGAACATATGTCTTGGTCTTCTCTTTCTGACAGCTCACTAAAACAGCTGAAAACAGGAATAAATACAATATCGATTTCATAATTTCTTTTAACATTAACACAGGATAAGCGAATATATAAATTACTATTCTTATCAACAAAAATATTACTATAAGTAAAACATTTAATACAAAAATAATACTAAATCAATTTATCAAAACATCTGCTCAGGTTTGAATCACCCTCAAATAATCTTTTATATTTCTTTGAGTTCGACCCCTTTAACCCAGCCTACATTGCCGTTAGCCAGGCTGATCTTCATCCAGCCGTTATTACGCGCTAAAATATTTACTTTAGTTCCGTCATGGATTACAAATAACAGTTTAGCCCTTTCTGCCGGTTCACTTTTCACATTCACAGGACTACTAAATACAATAGCCTGCCGGTTTGCTTTAAAATAAGCTACCTGACTGCTGGTGATAAAAACCGTTACTAATCCCAAAAAGAACAACAGCACAGAAAAATAAAAGGAAAACTTTTTTACAGCTTTTACAGCAGAAAAAAAGTAAAGGATCAAAAAGGCAGATCCCAATAATATAAATACAATACTGAACACAGAAAATGTAGCTGCAGAAAAACTTAAAATAAAATCAGTCCACCACCTGCTCATAAAAAACTGAGGTACTTCATCAATTTTATCCACCGTTTTTAACCCCGCTAACTTCAGGTTAAAATTAATGTCTTCATCACCAGGACTAAGCCGGTTTGCCTTTTCATAATACAGCAAAGCCGATGGAATATCCCCCAGCTTATAGTTGGCATTGCCCATATTAAAATATACTGCAGCCGACTGCTGGTCGTCCTGTAATATTCCCTGATAAACACCTAACGCTTTTTTATACTGGGCTTTTGCATAAAATGCATTGCCTTTTGCAAATAAAACGTCCGATTGCTCATTACCAAATGACAACAATGGCAGCACAATGCCTATCAACAGGTATAACAGCTGCTTTAAGTGATTAAATTTCATTTTCAATCTCATTGATTATACTTTTCGCTTTTTCAAACACTTCTTGTTCTGACAGGGTTACTGGTGCATACCTACCCATTTCGCAAAGATCGAGCGTATCGAGCAATTTGCTGATTAACTGATCATTCACAGCCCTTAATTTCAAGTTCGAAGCAATGGTCTCCTTATTTAAATCCGCTGCTGAAAGATTGAGTTTATCACTTAAATACCCATACATGCCTTTAAAAATGGCATCATAAAACTCTTTTGTATTTTTCGAGGCCAGCTGTTTTTCTGCATTGGCCAGGTGTTTCGCCGCCTCTTTACCAGCCCTTCTGTTTTTAACCTTAACTACATCGCTGTTGTTCTTCCGGTTCCAGTTACGGTAAACAAAAGCCGCAACACATAAAAGAGGACCTGCAGCAAGCAGCAGCACATACCAAACCGATCCATAAAAAGGGTCGCCAGCTGTGCTCAAATCTGCGCGACCAGTTTTAATATACCTGATATCTTTAGCTAATAATTTAACATCACGCTGGTTATCTGCAGCTAGAGAGGTTACGTTTTTCTCCGCTAAACCTTTGTTCACTTTAACCTGAAATGATTTCGACGACACGCTCACGTACTTTTGTGTAACAGGATTAAAGTAAGAGAACTGAACCGGGTCTATGGTATAATTTCCCTGATGTCTCGGAATCAATAAGTAATTATAGATCCTGCTGCCTGTTACCCCATTTTCATTTTCCGTTACCGTATCTGTTACTTTTGGATCGTATTTTTCAAAGTCGGGCGGAAAATTAACGGTCAGCGCTTTCAGCAACTTTATATTGCCGGAACCAGAAATCTTAATCTGATAGTTTAAAGATTCATTGGCTTTCAGCTCTGTTTTATCCACTGTGGTCTCTATAGTAAAATGACCTACTGCGCCAGCAAAACCTGCAGGCTTTCCGGCTTCAGGCAGCGGCTTTACATGAATCACCAAGGGAATACTTTTAGCCTGGTATTTTACATCCTTATAATCGCCAAAAAACTGGTCCATGATATCCCTGGAAGGTGCTGCCAGCCTGGCAATAAAAGTCATTTCAAAAGGATCAATTTTGATATTACCAGAATGCTCGGCAAATAAGATGGTTTGTTTTACATCTGCAACATTATACTTTGACCCTTTGTAGGTTTCTGTACGCCATTGCACCCGTTGCTGCTGTGGGGTTTTAACATCTTCATTATAAAAACCATTCAGATCAGGCAGTTTATCTACGCGGCTGTCTACAATGCCAACACGTGTATATAACCGGTAGTTCAGGCTCAGTTGTTCTCCCTGGTATACTGTTGTTTTATTTGTTGCAGCTCTCAGAAACAATGATTTGGAGATATCAGCTGTGTTACCTTCCATTACACTGTTATCCTGTGTACTTTGACCCTGGTTATTCTGCTGCTGTACAGGTTGTCCTTTTACCACTTTAAGCCTGATGCCATTGGTAGCCAGACGACTGCCGTTAACAATCACAAAAGCAGGGCCGATGATGTAATCCCCTTCCTTTGCGGCCATCAGCACATAACTGATGGAATTACTTACCGTAGTGTTTCCATTGATGGACGTCATACTGGTAGATTGATTGGGTCCTGATAAAACCACAAACCTACTTAAATTAGGTGGTGAAAAATGATCGCCATTACCATTTACCGAAAAAGTAAGCTCAAACTGTTCACCCGTGCCCACTTCGTTTTTACTCACAGATGCCACAAATTTTATATCCTGCGCAAATAAACAATTTGCACAAAACAGTAAAACTGCCAGGATATAATACTTCGTCTTCATTATTTTAAACATAGTTCTGTTTACCAATCTTTGGAGATTCGTGTTTTTTCTCCTTTAAACTTCTTGTTCTTCAACTTATCCTGGGTTTGCTTTTCATCATTATTCAAAGCATCCAGCATTCTTTCGGCATCTTCCTTCGATAGCTTGGAAGGATCAGGCTGCTGCCCCTTCTGGTCGTCTTTTTTATTTGGATCGGGTTTAGACGGGTCTTTTTTATCCTTGTTCTGATCCTTGTCTTCTTTTTTCTGCTGATCCTTATTCTGGTCTTTATTTTGATCTTTATTGTTCCTGTTCTGCTGGTTCTTCTTATTTTGCTGCTGCTGTTTCTTTAGCATTTCCTGTGCATAGGCCAGGTTATAGCGCGTTTCGTCATCCTTAGGATTATTGATCAGCGCTTTTTTATAAGCATCAATCCCCTCTTCCAGCTTTTTGTTTTCTACCAGCGAATTACCCAGGTTATGATAGGCCTGCGCCATTACCGCCTTATTTTGTGCCGGGGATTCTGCCAGTTTATTAAACTGCTCTCCCGCTTCGGCAAATTTCTTTTGCTTGTACAGGGCATCACCTAAATTGAAATTACCTGCAACATTCTGTTTCTTCTTTTCTACAGCCTTACGGTAACTCGCTTCGGCCTCTGTATATTTTTTCTGCAGGTACAGGTCATTTCCCTTTTTCACATAGCCTTTCTCCTGCTGTGCGAAAAGCAGCGACCCCTGCATTACAAACAATGTGATTATGATTAACTGTTTCATGATGATTTTACTTCAAATAGTTTCACCTTACTTAACCGCATACTTTTGCGGCTGGAAAGGAAAAATTCAACAATTAACAGCAAAAAGGCAAAAGCAAAAAAGAATTGGAAACGATCTTCAAATTCCTTGAACGACTTATTATCGAATGTTTTCCTTTGCACCTTACTGATCTGGTCCATCACAATATCCAATCCGCTGTTTGCATTGGTAGCCCCCACAAAAGCGCCATTACCCGCAGCAGCAATTTCCTTACACATTGCTTCATTCATTTTGCTAACCACAGTTTTTCCAAGGCTATCCGTATGGAAACCCGCTTGCTTACCGTTTTGGTAAATAGGTACCGGGGCACCTTCAGCAGAGCCTATACCAATTACATTGACCATTACATCTTTACCTGCCGCATTCTTTGCTGCAGTGACAGCATTATCCTCGTGATTTTCACCATCCGTAATAATGATCATTGCCTTGCCCGTACCATTACTAAAGTCAAAAGACTTCATTCCCAAATCTATAGCAGCACCAATGGCCGTACCCTGTGTAGGCACCATATTAGGATTAATCGTATTTAAAAACAGCTTGGCCGCAGAATAATCTGTAGTTACAGGCAGCTGAACATAAGCCTCTCCGGCAAAAACAACAATACCGATCCTGTCGTTATGCAGGTTATCGATCAATTGCGAGATCGCACGTTTGGCATTCTCCAGACGGTTAGGTGCCATATCCTGTGCCAGCATACTGTTCGACACATCTAAGAGGATCATTAAATCGGCACCTTTCTGTTTTACCTCTTCTAGCTTTGAGCCAATCTTTGGGTCGGCTGTGCCAACAATCAGCAAACTGTATGCTACTATAAACAGGATAAACTTCAGCCATGGCCTTGAAAACGAAACCAGGGGTATCATTAAATTCACCACCTTTTGATCGCCGAAGGAAGCCATTGCTTTCTTTTTCCATCTGCTTACCATCAGGAAAAATATAATAAAGAAAGGGACAGCAGCTAATCCCCACAAAAATTCTATATGTGCAAATTTTAGCATCTGATTAAGTTAAAGCGCCTTTAAGTAATGTGTTTCTTACGATGAACTCTGATAATAAAAAGAATAAAGCGAGCACAGCAAAAGGCAGAAAGCACTCTGTCTTTTTGTGAAATGACGTGACATCAATCTTCGCTTTTTCCAGTTTATCAATCTGTTCATAAATACTTTTTAATTTCTCATTATCTGTAGCCCTGAAATACTTACCACCGGTGATATTGGCGATTTTACTCAGCGTTACTTCGTCCACATCTACAGGGATCTTCTGATACTGCACACCGGCCGGCGTTTGTACCGGATAGGGTGCGAAACCTTTGGTTCCAATCCCTACGGTATACACTCTGATGTTAAACTGTTTAGCAATTTCTGCCGCCGTAATTGGCGGGATGGATCCTCCGTTATTTGATCCGTCGGTCAGTAATATAATCACCTTACTTTTCGCTTCACTATCTTTCAATCGGTTCACCGCTGTGGCCAGCCCCATACCTATGGCCGTACCATCATTCACCATTCCGTTTTTGATATCCTTAAACAGATTGATCAGCACATCATGGTCGATGGTTAGAGGGCATTGCGTAAAACTTTCACCGCTAAAGATCACCAGGCCGATACGATCATCAGGGCGGTTCTTAATAAAATCAATCGCTATATTTTTCCCTGCTTCCAGCCTGTTGGGCTGAAAATCTTCAGCCAGCATACTGCCTGAAATATCTGAGGCAATTACAATATCAATACCTTCCGTCGTGCTGTTCTGCCAGCTTAATGCCGATTGCGGCCGCGCCAATGCAATGATCATAGCAATCAGTGCCAGCGACCTTAAAATAATCCCCAGGTGACGCAATTTCGGCAAGAGGCTCTTTTGTGAAACTGAAAATCCCCTCACCACAGATATACTCAGGCTTCCCTGAAGTTTTTGTGCCCTCCAGATATACCAGGCTATCATCAGCGGGATAAAGATCAGCAGCCAGAAAAATCCCGGATTGGCAAATTCTATTCCTTTAAACATGTTCACCGGTCTGCCCTCCTTCTCTTTTTTCTGGTCGTTCTGCAGGCTGTGTTTTTAACACAAAATCGACTGCATGTTCCATACTTTGCTCATTTTCCACAGGCAATGGTTTTTCCTTTGCAAATTTCACCAGATCTGAAAGTACCAATAGCTGATGCAACATATTTTTATTTTCTGCAGTGATATCGGCTTGTTTTAATGCAGCAAAAATTTCATCAGTTGTCTTTTCATGGGTTTTGATCACATACCTTTTTTCCAGGTACTCACGGATCACCTCACTCAATTCACTATAATATTGCTTCACCTCATTCTGCTGCCATAGTTTCTTATCATTCAGCTCCTTAAGCTGGTTCAACGCAATGGTATGAACAGGTATAATTTTCTTTACAACTTGTACAACAGGTTTCTTTTTAGGGTGTTTCCTAACGTACAGGATTCCCCATACAATCAGCACAATAGCCAATAGCGGAAATACTACCCAGTACCAGTTATCCCTCAACCAATCCGTCCATGAATAAGATACAGCCAAAGGCTGTTTAATATCATAAATGGACTTTGTGGTATCAACTTTAACTGCCTGTACCGTTAATACCAGTTCATTTGTTTTTAAAACACCAGCCTTGTTACCAAACGCAAAAGACGGGATCACATAAGCCCCGGCGTCAAAACTGGTAACAGTAAAACTTTGTGTAACTGTTATGCGGCTATGGTCATTCTGTGCATAAATTGTATCTGCTTTACCACTGCCAACAATCTGGATTTTGTGTGTTAACGTATCGGCCAGCTTTGGGAAATTCACCTGTTCCTTTGCAGGCTGTTCTACCGTAAGGTGCAGCCTGGTTTGGTCGCCAATCCTGATGGTAGTTTGATCCAGTTTGGCAAATACCTGTATATTTTGCGCCCCTGCTTTAAAACCAAAGCAGGATAAAAATATCATTAAAAGCAGGGTATAATTCAAAAACTTATTTATCATATCAAAATCAACGCTTATTCTCCCGTTTTTTAAACAATGTCATTAAAGGTTTTACGTAAGACTCATGCGTGCCTATGGAAGTTGTATCCACACCCGATTTACTAAAAACATCCTTTAACAAAGAATTTCGTTTCAGTGCATCGGCTTTAAACGCATCCCTTACTTTTTTATCGCCCGTATTTACCCACATCAGCTGTCCTGATTCTTCATCCGTTAGAGGAATCAAACCCAGATCAGGGAACTCTTCTTCATGTTTATCATACAACCTTAAAGCAATCACATCATGCTTTTTATTGGCCAGTTTTAATTCATGCTCAAACGAAGGGCTCATAAAATCAGAGATCACAAAAGCAGTGCATTTCTTTTTAATGGCGCGGGTAAAATACCGAAGTGCTTCGGCCACATCAGTGCCTTTATGCTGAGGTTTAAAATCAATCAGCTCCCTGATAATCATCAGGATATGGCTTCTTCCTTTTTTAGGCGGAATAAACTTCTCCATCTTATCGCTAAAAAATATCACGCCTACCTTATCATTGTTCTGTATGGCAGAAAATGCCAGTACGGCACATAATTCCGTTGCCAAATCCTGTTTCTGCTGTCCTACGGTACCAAAATTTCCAGAACCGCTTACATCCATCAGCAGCATCACGGTAAGTTCCCTTTCTTCATCAAACACCTTCACGTATGGATGATTAAAACGGGCCGTCACGTTCCAGTCGATGGTCCTGATTTCATCCCCCACCTGGTATTCACGGACTTCGCTAAAAGCCATCCCCCTGCCTTTAAATGCAGAGTGGTATTCTCCTGAAAATATATGATTACTTAACCCGCGGGTTTTAATCTCGATCTTTCTTACTTTTTTTAACAGTTCTTTGGTATCACGTGCCATCGTATAGTTTAAAAGAGTATGTATTAAGGTACTTCTACTGCGTTTAAGATTCCTGTAATGATATCTTCAGTAGTCATATTTTCGGCTTCAGCTTCATAAGTTAAGCCAATACGGTGTCTGAGTACATCATGACAGATTGCCCTCACATCTTCCGGAATCACATAACCTCTGCGTTTAATAAACGCATAAGCTTTTGAAGCCAGTGCCAGGTTGATACTTGCCCTTGGTGAAGCACCATAACTGATCAGGTTTTTGTAATTGGCTAATTTATACTGATCGGGAAAACGGGTGGCAAAAACGATATCAATAATATACTGCTCAATCTTTTCATCCATGTACACCTCTCTTACAACCTTACGTGCCCTCACAATCTCATCAGGGTGTACAATAGGATTAGGTTTTAACATGCCTCCCGGAGAGATATTTGCCTTGATGATCTTTTTCTCATCCTCTTTAGTTGGATAACCAATCACCACTTTCAGCATAAAACGGTCTACCTGTGCCTCTGGCAACGGATAGGTTCCTTCCTGCTCAATCGGGTTTTGAGTAGCCAGTACGAGGAATGGGTTAGGCAAAGGGAAAGTTTGGTCACCTATGGTTACCTGACGTTCCTGCATGGCTTCCAGCAAAGCACTCTGTACTTTTGCCGGCGCCCTGTTGATCTCATCGGCCAGGATAAAATTAGAAAAAATAGGACCCTGTCTAACAATGAATTCTTCCTTTTTCTGGTTGTAGATCATCGTTCCCACTAAATCGGCAGGCAGCAAATCCGGTGTAAACTGTATACGGCTAAAATCTGCCTGAATAGCTTTAGAAAGCGTATTGATGGCCAGCGTTTTAGCTAAACCAGGAACACCTTCAAGCAGGATATGTCCATCCGCCAGCAAACCGATAAGTAAGCGCTCCACCATGTATTTCTGACCTACAATCACCTTATCCATCTCCATTTTCAGCAGATCAACAAAGGCGCTTTCACGCTGGATCATTTCATTAATGGCTCTTATATCCGTTGAATACGAGGAATTAGCAGCCACAGCATCTGATGATTGATGCTCATTATTACTTTTCAATTCTTCCATTAAATGTTTTATATATTAGATAGGCAAACTTAAACAGTATATTCTTTTCGTACCAAAGAAATATAAGGTTTAAATGTTAAAAAGTGTTAAAATTAGGAAAAAGGGAAGCCGATCTTACTCATAATCAGATTTCGTCACGATTTAAATCCTATTGTTTTTTTGACAGAAATAGATTTTTACATATCTTGATTACGTAAATAACCAAATTAAACCTCTTACATCATGAGAAAAACAAAAGAAATTAAAATCGTCTATTGGGTTAGCACAGTTATACTTGCCCTATTCATCTTACCTGGAATTTTCTTCATCAAAAGTAAAATGGCTTTGGAGGGAACCGCACATCTGGGTTTACCAATGTGGTTCCACTGGGAATTGAGTATTGGAAAATTTATTGGCGGACTGATATTGATCCTTCCATTTTTTCCGGTACGGTTAAAGGAATGGGCTTATGTGGCCTTTGGCATTGACTGTATATCTGCTTTTATTGCAATTTTAGCGGTAGATGGCATCAAAGGAATGTGGTGGAGCCCGATCCTGGTTTTTGTCATCCTGGTCATCTCCTATATCAGCTTTCACAAATTACATCCGTCAAATCCAACTGATGAATAGCCAAATATGACATCCATCTAAAAATAATATTCAAAGAAAAAAGCTTCGCTATAACTCAATAGCGAAGCCTTTTCATGAACAGGTTAATTCTTTATTCTTTTCAGGGAATCGGCCGCCTTCTGCTGCTTTTTCTTTTTAAAGTATCCCCTCAATAAAAAATTATGCTGGGCGGCTTTCAGATCTTCATTTAAAGTAGCTGAAGTTTTATGGACACTGCCTACGGCTTTATTGGCTGATTTAATTGTATTCTGCAGATTGTCTGCCAACTGATCACTATTCAGCAGTCTGCCTAACGTACCTTTGCCTTTGTTCACCTTATCAAACATCTGGGCAAGACTATTTGTGATCCGTTCCGCATTATCTGATACCTTAGACATCTTAGTCATGATCTTATCGCCATCTACAGGGTTTACGGTAGCTAACGCAGTACCATCTTCGGCCTGTTCATGGCTTTTAATGCCGCCGGGGCCTATAGTGACCAGCTTATCTCCCATCAAACCGTCACTACCGATGGCTATACGGGAGTCTTTTTTAATAAACTTCTTTACTTTACTGTTCAGTTTAAGCGTTACCAGTACAGCACTGTCTGATACAATTTCAATACTTTTCACTACGCCCACGTTTATCCCCGCAAAGCGGACATTATTACCTTCCACTAAACCATTTACATTACTGAATGTGCCATGCACACTATAGGTAGCATTAAAGGCACCCTTCTGGCTGCCAATAAAATACACCACCATAAACAGCGCTGCCAATCCTAAAAGACTAAACAGGCCAATTTTTATTTTTTGAGAAGATGTAGATTTCATAAAATTTAAATAAAAAATGATTTTACCAATTCATTGTCTGACGACTGCAATTCGTCATAAGTGCCTTCAGCAATATATTCGCCTTCACTCATCACCAGTATCCTGTTGGCGGTGATCTTTGCACATTCCAGATCGTGAGTGATAATGATAGAAGACGTTTTATATTTCTTTTGTATGTCCACAATCAGGTGGCTGATCTCCCTGCCAGTGATCGGGTCAAGACCTGTAGTAGGTTCATCATATAACATGATTTCCGGTTTCACGATCAGGGTACGCGCCAGGCCAACTCTTTTGAGCATTCCCCCCGACAAATCTGAAGGCATTTTATCTATGGCATCACTAAGACCAACAGAATCCAGCATCTCCTCTATCCGCTGGTCAATCTCTTTCTGGTCTTTAATTTTCAGCACTTTAGTCAGCGGAAAGGAAAGATTATCCCTCACACTCATGGAATCATATAATGCGGCGCTCTGAAACAAAAAGCCAATTCGTTTTCTCAATTCTTTCAGTTCCTCATCATTTAATTCGAGCACTTCCTTTCCAAGTACCTTCACAGAGCCCGAATCAGGTTCCTGCATCCCTACAATACACTGTATCGTAATGGACTTCCCTTCGCCCGATTTGCCCATCACCACTATATTTTCTCCCTTTTTTAAAGTGAGGTTGATATCTTTTAATACTTGTTTATCACCAAAACTTTTACTCAGATGACTTACCGTAATTACTGCTTCAGCGGGAGTATCCTGTGGTGCAGACCGCTCTTCTTTTACTTTTATATCTTCCATCGATTAAAATAATAAGTTAGTGATCAGAACAACTACAATGTCAATAAAGAATATCCAGAGAGAAGCAGTTACTACAGCAGAATTTGCAGCTATACCTACGCTTGCTGTTCCGCGATTTGCGTTGTACCCTTTGTAACAGCCTACAAAACCAATGGCAAAACCAAATAATACGGTTTTAAGCATAGCTGGCAGGTAATCTGTAAAAGTTAAAGAATTAAAAGACTTACTGAAATACAGATAAAAGCTAACCTTATCTGTAAAATTCATGGCCAGATAACCTCCTAAAAGGCTTAACAGATTTCCAAGGATGGTTAGCAAGGGCAGCATTAAACAACAGGCAATGATGCGTGTGGCCACCAGATATTGCATTGGATTGGCACCTGAAACCTCCATAGAATCAATTTGCTCGGTTACTTTCATACTGCCTAGTTCGGCACCTATGCCGGAGGCGATTTTCCCGGCACAGATAATACCGGTAATCACAGGGCCTATTTCACGGAATATGGCAACGGTTAAAATTTTTGGCAGCATGCTTTCTGCACCAAAATCAACCATTGTGGGCCGCAATTGTATAATGAGCACTGTGCCCATAATAAACGAAGTAATTCCTACCAGGGTAAATGATTTATAGCCAATTTCATAACACTGACGTACAAATTCCGACCATTCGAATTCTATAGAGAAGGTATTACGCATAAACTTATAAAAGAAAATACACGTATCCCCTGCAGATTCCAGCCAGGTTTTAACAGCTAATTTATTCGTTTCTATATTCATTTTAACGTGATATTTATGTCTTGAAAAAAAGCTTATCTAAAGTAGTTATCGATTAAACGCATCAAATTGATTGTTAAATCGTGATTGCTTCAACCCAGTATCAGCAAACTAATATTAACCATATCGATTAATAATTGTATTCAACATTTATTTTGTTTAAAAGTTTTAACCTGTAAAACACAAATACTCTTCTGCCTGTCAATTAGAGCTTTAAAGAATATGACATAGATTAACCTGTATAACACATCAATACAAGGATATTATTCCTGCGTTAAAAAACAGATAACCTCAAAAATAAAAATGGAGGAACCTTTAAGATACCTCCATTTTTAACCGTACAACGGCTCCATAATACCTATATCTATTTGATATAAACAGTTTTAATATTTACAAACTCATGGATACCGAACATCCCTAGTTCACGGCCATAACCAGACTGGTTGACCCCTCCAAAAGGTAACGCCTGATCTGATTTTACCCCTTCATTAACAAAACATGATCCTGCATTTAACTTGTTCCTGGCAATATCTTCGGCTAGTGCAGCATTTTGCGTAAAAACAGCGGCGCCCAATCCAAAATTAGTATCATTTGCAATCCTTACCGCATCGTCAGAATTTTCTGCCGTAATGATCGCCGCTACAGGACCAAAAATTTCCTCATCGTAAACCAGCATTCCTTTTTTAATGCCAGTTAAAATAGTTGGCTGATAAAAGGCATGTTCACCCTCAGCTTCAGGAATCTTACCTCCTAAAATACAATTAGCGCCCTGCTCAATACATTTAAGCACCTGCTGATGCAGTTCGTCCCTTAAATCAGCTCTCGCCATTGGCCCCAGGTCTTTACCTTCTTTTAGCGGATCGCCGGTCGTTTTAAGTTCCATTTCTGCTTTAAACAACCGGGTAAATTCTTCTTCCACTTCTTTAACCACAATAAAACGCTTGGCTGCAATACAACTCTGCCCATTATTAATTAACCGCGCATCAGCACAAATTTTAGCTGCTGAAGGCAGATCGGCATCTGCCAGCACCAAATAAGGATCACTACCACCCAGTTCAAGTACAGTTTTCTTTATTAAACTTCCTGCCTGTTCTGCTACCTTTTTACCTGCATTGGTACTTCCCGTAATCGTAACTGCTTTCACTAAAGGATTTTCAATCACCTTAGCTATAGATTTACTGCTGCAGATCAATGCTTTAAACACATCACCTTCAAAACCCGCATCTTTGATCACCTCTTCTATCGCCAGTGCACAACCTGTAACTCCCGAAGAATGTTTTAACAGCCCACAATTCCCGGCCATTAAAGCCGGTGCTATAAACCGGAACACCTGCCAGAATGGAAAATTCCAGGGCATAATGGCTAGCACTACACCTATTGGCCTAAAGCTCACATAACTTTTGCTTGCTTTGGTCTCGATAGATTGATCGGTCAAAAAACCTTCGCCCTTTTCGGCATAGAACTCACATACCGCAGCGCATTTTAATACTTCTGCAACGCCATCTTTAAAGGGTTTCCCCATTTCCAGCGCCATCAATTTGGCTAGTTCTTCTTTCCTTCGGGTAAGCAGTTCGGACACCTTTAACAGCAGTTTTGCCCTTGATGAATAATCAGTATGCTGGTAAGTCAGCCAGGTTTGATGTACCTGCTCTATTTTAGTGTTAATTTCCTGTTCTGTATCTTCTTTATATTCTTTTACTTTTTCTCCGTTTAACGGATTTACAGATAATATGCTCATAAATTAAATTCGCTATTTTGTTTCGTTGTTTTTCTCATCTTCACTTTCATGAGAACCAGGGAAGTCTTTCGAAGAACTCACTGTACCATCTTCATGGCCACTGGTATCCTTTGTTGAAGATCCGGTGTAACCGTCATCCTTTAAAGAATCCTTACCCTGGGTTCCTGTGTTATCAAGGCCATCCCGCGGGCCTTTTGGCTGGAAGGCATCACTTGCTGGTTCTGCAGGTCTTTTAGGAGTTACTTCTTTCTGTTGCTCTTTCATGGTATCTTAATTAGGTTGATATAACAATTGGATAGGATACTGGTTTTAAATAACCCCATTATATTACATTCTTGACCTTTCTTCGCTCTGTGCATCATTCTCATGTTTGCTCTTGCTGGCGAAGGTATCTTTACCAAAACGGTAGGTAAAACCCAGGGAAAATCTTTGGCTATCAGATCTGGTGGTCTGTAAATAATTCGCCTGCGGCAAATCAACCGAACGGTTATGATATACCCAGGAATGAAAAATATCATCTGCCGCTAACCGGATACTGCCCATATTTTTGAATACCTTTTTTTGGATGCCAGCGTTCACAATATACATGCTGCCAGTAAAAGTTTGTCCGTTTAGATCCTTACTGTCAAAATGCCCTCCCAGTTCGGCGCTCCAGGATTGACCGATAGTAAACTGGTTCAATAAATTTAGCCTTGCTAAACTCGTCTGCGGATTTAAATTTACCCCATAAATACTCCCCTTTATTGCCAGCCTGGCAAGCATCAAATCGGTATTGAGTTTCCACCATTTTTCCGGGGCTAAAGACATCCCTGTATTCAGCATCCATATATGTCCCCCGGATACATTTTCAGGTTGGGTAATAAAGATATTATCCACCACCTGGGTAGTCTGAAAGATCAGGTTACTGAATTTATTGTAACTGAATCCTATCCTTAATAGTTGTTTATACTGATACTTGATTTCATAACGGTTTTGATATTCAGGGCCTAACAAAGAATTACCAGAGGTATAAGAATACTGGTCGCGGTACACCAGAAAATCATTCAATAATAGATAACCTGGACGGTAGAGCCTTCGGGTGATGGCGAAGCTAAATGTATTTTTACCCAAAGTATCCAGCTTGTAACTAGCCATCAAAGAAGGAAAAAACCCCGTATAATTCTTTTTAAAACTGGTCTCTGCAACTGTTGCATTTCCAAGCTGATCACCATGAGACACGGTATTCTCGGCACGCAGGCCCAACTGCAGGCTAAAGTAATTCCAGCTTTTCTGTGCATTCAGATAAGCTGCATTAATATTTTCACTGTACTTAAAATGATTGGATTGCCCGTTGTCTATACCCTGATCAGCACCGTCTACCCTGTAATAATCAGACAGATTATCATTGTTCACCCAGCTTGATTTAACACCGGCTTCCAGTTTTGCTTTGTTTTTTAGCGGATGGACATAATCTGCCTTGAAAGTATAAACATGGATGGTTGAAGGCAAATGATATAAGAAATCATTTTTGCCGGTTAATGTACCATCCGGCAGGTTCATCAAATTCTGCAGCGATTGTTCGTTTGTGTTATTGTAGTTCAGGTAATTCAGATCTGCCGACAGCTCCTTTCCGGAATCACCAAACTGGTGCAGCATATTGATATTACCGCCATAATTCGTCCTGTTGTTGGTGGTCTTTGTAGTTCCATTGCCTGTACTATCTAAAGCTCCGCTGTAATTAGCGCTATTGTAACCGAAGTTTCCCTTGTTCCTGCTTTCACTGTAATTAAACTGCATTCCAAAAGTAGTATGGGCGGTGGCTGCATAATCCATTCCTACGTTGGTATTTGCTGCATTATTTTTATTTTGCTGACGATTTTGTAAGGTCACAGTAGATGCAGGTGCACCCTCAGCATTAAAAAAATTCCTGGTCATATCATCATCCGCATAGGTCTTTTCATAACTATAACCCAGGTTCCCGAAAACATTGATCTTTTTATAATTGTAATTTAGGCTGAGGGAATTGTTGCTGCGATCATACTTTCCTTGTGAATAACCTGTAGCAAGACTGCCTGTAAATCCGCCCTGCCTGTTTTTCTTTAGTTTGATATTAATAATAGCGTTTCCGGCAGCATCATATTTTGCTGAAGGATTATCTATCAGTTCAATCTTGTCCAGCTGTGATCCGGGAATGGATTTCAGGTAAGCAGCCAGGTCTTGTCCCGACATATAGGTAGATCGTCCGTCAATCAGTACCAGTACCCCTGTCCTGCCACTTAACCCAATTTCCCCATTCGCACCTACTGTTACCCCGGGGGTTTTAGCCAGTACTTCCAGTGTATTGCTGGTGGTACTGCTGATCATCGCATCTACATTCACAACAGTTTTATCCATTTCCATTTGTATCAGCGGCTTTCTGCTTTGAATCACGACTTCAGCCAGATTATTTCGCTGATCAGCAGACAAGATCATCGCAGGAAGTTCAACTAAAGAATTTTTTCCATCCAGTTCAATAGGGTTGCTTTGAAATAACCTTTGTCCCAGTGCTTTTACCGTAATATAATAAGTACCATTACTGATGTGTACAAAGTGATATTTTCCTGTCTCATCGGTTTTTACTAAACTGATCAATACTGAATCTTTCAATTGTAATAAACGTATAGTTGCACCACTAACCATTTCATTTCTATCGTTTTTCACGATTGATGAAATACTGTTTGATTTGGACTGTGCGAAACCCGCCTGGAATAGGAATAAACTAAAAAGGAAAAGTATACCTGCTTTCATCTGTTGTTATTTAAATTAATGATGAAGCGAATATTGTCTGTTTCCGCTGCCAAAAAAAACAAATATGTTGTACCTTGGCTAACAGCGGACAGAACCAGGTTTTTGGGTGATGAACAGGTCGGAAACCGGAAATAAGGCTTTCGTCACTGATTACCTTCAGTTCGTCAACAGGAACCAAATTGCTCAGCTGTATTTACCAGATTTACGGCTAACCCAATAAAAAAAGATGATAACTAACCTTTTAAAAAACAATCCTTTAACCGGCTTCTTCGGGAGCTACCTCTACTTCCTGCTGTCGCTGTTGATCTGCATTCCGGTTTTTATAGGAATAGACACCTACTTACAGTCTGCGATAGAAGATGTAGACGCTTTATCATTTGCCGGAACAGTATGTTTTATCCTT
The DNA here is from genome assembly GCF_009765875.1 of Pedobacter sp. L105. Classification (GTDB taxonomy): domain Bacteria; phylum Bacteroidota; class Bacteroidia; order Sphingobacteriales; family Sphingobacteriaceae; genus Pedobacter. The sequence goes on along the minus strand of NZ_LMUP01000014.1, from coordinate 319,491 downwards.
TGCATTTTTTCGGGAAGATATTTTTCACAGTTCTGGGTTTCAACCTTAAAATCTTTACCAAAACCAGAAGTGTTCATCATGACTACTTTGATGACGATCTGCATCATTTGTATTCTGATTACAGGTAATCTACATGGGAATAAACGCATCCTGTTGTTCTTCCTGCCATGGATCATCTTTTGCCTTTTGCTGGGCATAATGATAAAAGTTATTCATACGGTTACACAAAACCAGCTGCAGGAAGCACAAAGTTTAGCGGCGCATAGCAAAAGTGAACTTCACTTATTGCAATCGCAATTAAGCCCTCATTTTCTTTTTAATACACTGAACAATCTGTACGGCATATCTATTTCCGATCACCAGAAAATCCCTGATCTTCTGTTAAAACTGGCAGAACTACTGCGTTATTCTGTTTACGAAGCCAATGAAATGTATGTACCGCTAAAGGATGAAATGGCTTATATTAATAATTACATAGCGTTTGAAAAGATACGTATTGGCGACAGATTAGTGCTGACCACAGATCTGGAAGATATTACCGATACCCAGATCAAAATAGCCCCGATGCTGCTGATCGTATTTATTGAAAATGCTTTTAAACATTCAAAAAACACCATGGAGGATCAGATTTTTGTCGATATTAAATTGAAAGTCTGGGGAAACTCCATTCTGTTCTCGATAAAAAATAGTTATCAAAAACAAGAACAGAAAAACAACCTGCTTGACAAAAGCAGTGGTTTTGGATTAGTGAGCGTAAACAAAAGATTGGCCCTCCTCTACCCCAGCGAACATCTAATGAACCTGCAGCAGAAAGAAATTGAGTATAGCGTAGACCTGCAGTTAAATACAAAATAAAATGGATAAAGTACTTTGCCTGATTGTGGACGACGAGCCTGTGGCACGTGATATTATCAAAACCTATTGCAGTCATTTAGATCAGCTTCAGATTGTAGCTTCCTGTGGAAATGCACTGGAAGCCAAAAGGGTATTAGACCAGCAAAAAATTGATATTGTCTTTCTGGATATTAACATGCCCATTATGGATGGTATATCCTTTGTAAAAACATTAAAATATCCCATCCAGGTGATATTCACTACGGCTTATAAAGAATATGCGCACAGCGCTTTTGACCTGGCAGCATGTGATTATTTACTCAAGCCCTTTTCCTTTGACAGGTTCATTGTAGCTGTAGATAAAGCCCTGGAGAAAATCGGCCCTGCGACGCAAAAAATTGTAGAAATTATGGAGACCAAAACTGAAGCTTTTGTTTTTATCAAAACAGATGGTAAGATCTACAAAATTCAATATGATGAACTGCTTTTTGCAGAAGCACAGGGAAACTATACAAAGATTACTACTACAAGTTATACCCTTTTACCCAAAATGCCCTTTTCAAACTTCGAAGAGCTATTGCCTAAATCTCTTTTCCTGCGTACCCACCGTTCCTTTATCATCAACAAATCCAAGATAAACCATATTGAAGGGAACCGCATTATGATCAATACAAATGAAATTCCAATCGGCAGTAATTACAGGGAAGTTTTAATGAATGAACTGGGTTTTTCAAAAGAATGAAAATGCTGAACAATTGGGAAATAAATCAAAAACAACGATATAAATTATAATGATCAGCAAGATCAAATTGTACCCCTGATCATTTCATCAGGGATTAAAATTGTTCCTGATAAACAGTTTTTTTGCTGCTGCTCAATTTAACATTCTGTATTTCCCCTGCTCCTTCAAAGCCAAAACACAAGCCTACCAGATCACCAATAGTTTGGGTGATGGGTTTTGACAGGATAATTTTTCCATTCAAAAACACGTTTAAGGTATGGTTGTATACATGGCAAATTAAATGCTGATCTTCACTAAAATCACATCCAAAACCTCTTAAATCATAATCTTTGCCATGTATCCATTCCGAAGAAGTGTAGAGATCTAAAGCTGAAGTACATCCCTTTTCTGCCAATGGAATAATGATTGTATTGCTCTTTCCAAAAATATAGATCATTGCTCTGCGACAGGAAGACTGCTCCATCAGGGAGGTATTTCTCAGTGTTGTTTCCAGTGAAAAATCTCCGCCATTCAATCCATTAAATTCCCTGACATTATAAAATTCAGTCCACAATTCATTAAAAACAGGAGAGCCTGTCATTTGCATCAGGTTTTTAGCCGTAATCCCCAATGCACCTTTCATGTGGATCTTCATTGTGTTCAGGTAAACAGGTACCGGCTTTTTATCTACCGTTCCAATCCAGCCTTTAGTTTTAATGTATACCGGTGTTTCTTTTTTCACTTTTCCGTTAACTACCAGTTTTGCATCAAAATAACCGGGGTAATAATAAATGGAAGTATGCTGCCTGCCGTTGGCGGCAAGCTTTTCTGTTCTTTCGGGATCCCAGCTTTGCTGTAGATAAACACTATCCGCAGATTTGCCTGCATCATAATCAAACACTACTGAATTAGGGAGTCCCTCGGTTACAACCCTGCTTACAAACTTTATTTTATCCTCGCTATGCAAGGCTTTACTGTCCGTTTTTCCAAAAAATATGACTGTGATAAGGGGTAATATCAGTACCAGGGAAACAATAATTTTTGCGGAATTACCTTTGTTTTTAGTAACTGGCTGCAAAACCTCTTCTGGCTGAGGGGCAGCCTTTTTAAAAGTACGCCAATCTTCAAAACCAGCAAATACTGCCAATGCATTTAAGGTAGAAACCGTAGGAGAACTTTCATAACGTACCCGTCCCCATATCCTCTTTAAAGTAGAAATGCTTAACCTCACGCCTGTTTGTGCAAGAATGAGCCCGGTTAATTTTTCAAAATCATAATCTGTCCATAAAGAACTGTCGCCCCATCCCAAAGATTGCTCGGTGAGGCTACGCCAATGGCTTAAATAAAGTGCTTCTTTTTCCATGAATGCATTTGAATGATTTTGAATCAGGTTTTTCCCAGTTGTCTTTACACTTTAGCAAAAACAAATATAAAAGTATGAAATCATCGCGATCTACACCCTCCGATAATATTAAAAGATCATGAAAGCTTTATCAATAATCATATACAAGCATGTAAGCACCTTAAAAATATTGAAAGATCACTGATAACTACATCACCCATGAATACAAATATGAAAAACGATTCCTTTTTAAAGAAAACACAATTGCTTTTGCAATTGATGATATCTGCATTATTCTGCTGTTCCGCTGCCGCACAAAACCCCATCCCAATGGAGGTCAGCCATTGGGAGTTTAAAGATAAAACAGCAGAATTTATCACTTACAAAGGTGTAAAAGCCATGAAAATCCTCTTGGCAGACAAACAGATTATTTTAAAGGGTCATCAATTTACAAATGGCACGATCGAATTTGATGTGGAATTAACAGATCCTGATCATTCTCCATTTGTATCCTTCTATTTCAGGCAGCAAAGTCCGCAGGAAACTGAATGTGTTTATTTACGGGCAGGTAAACCAAATAGTGAAAAGCGAAATGATGCCGTTCAATACGCCCCTTTTATCAAAGGAATTAATTTATGGAATATGCTCGGTCAATATCAGGGGCCCGCAAATATTCATATCATTGGATGGAACCATATCAAACTGGTAGTTTCAGGCTTACAGTTACGCGTATACATTAATTCTTTAGAACAGCCTACCCTTGAAATACCCCGTTTGGAAGGCAATACTATCAAAGGATCTATTGCTTTGGATGGATTGGCTATTTTTGCAAATCTCATGATCAAACCTGACAAAACTGAAAATTTACCTGCTGTTGCTGCTCCTGATTTAACCAACCACGATGCCAATTACTTACGCAACTGGTCTGTCAGCCGCCCGCACTGGTTAAATGATGGACAAGAACTCGCTAAAAAAGACCTCCCCGCGGATACAACCATTTGGGAACCCATCCATGCCGAAAGACGCGGTCTTATTAACATAACCAGACTTTATGGAGCTCCCAATGACAAAAAACGTTATGTATGGCTTAAAACAACTATCCATTCTGATAAAGAACAAAAAGTAAATATGCAGCTGGGCTTCTGTAATGATGTTTGGGTATATATCAATGGGGAACTACTCTATTTAGATAAAAATACCTACTGGTCGCCCATGCGCAAAAATCCCGATGGCAGGTGCGACCTGGCCAATTCATCTTTCAATATTCCGCTCAAAGCTGGTGAGAATCAACTGCTGATTGGCCTGGCGAATAATTATTACGGATGGGGCATCATCGCCAGGTTAGCCACTCTTGAAAGTATTGAATAATTTATTCATTCATGCCTGCTGATAATCTTTGCAGCCTGGCATAGATCTCAATCATATCACCCTAATCAAAAAGAAGGAATTTTGATATTATCATAAAATAAGCCTTCCGGCGATTGCAGATATTTATTAGTCCACGGGTAAAGTTCCAGCGCCTGAGTCAGATACTCCTGCTTTTTTAACCCTATAAAATAGCAGGGAAGATCTATTTTTCATCTGAGTATTTTAAGTTACCACCATTTTAATGGAAATTCCAATTTATTAACTGAACCTATGATCAGATCGGGTTTAAACGCATAACGGCTGATATCTTCTTTACTCGCTATTCCTGAAAGCACCAAAATGGTTTTATAACCCATTTGAACACCACCCTGAATATCTGTTTCCATGGTATCACCAATCACTGTTGTACCTGCTGTTTCCAGACCAAGAAATTTTCTTGCAGAACGCATCATTACCGGACCGGGTTTGCCAATCACAAAAGCTTTGATACCGGTAGCCTCTTCTATCATGGCTGTAGTGGCAGCAATCCCCAGGTTATTCCATCCCGGCTTTTTTGGAGAAGGGTCTCTGTTCGTGGTAATGAACTTGGCCCCTGCCAGGATCATATCAACGGCACGCTGAACCATTTCTAAAGTGAAATTCCTCCCTTCGCCTAAAACTACAAACTCAGGATCTGTATCAACAAGGGTAACTCCGTTCTCATGTAAACTGGTCAGCAAACCACCTTCACCAAGCACATAGGCCGTTCCGCTTTTTCCCTGGTCGCCCAGAAACTTCCCTGTAGCCATTGCACTCGTATATACATGCTCTTTAGTAACCTCAATCCCCAATCGTTTCAATTTCCTGGTTACTTCCAGGCTGGTACGCTGGCTATTGTTGGTCATAAATGCAAATGGAATATCTTTCTTAATCAAATTTGCAATAAAAGTATCGGCACCCTGGATAAGTGATTCTCCATTGTAGATCACGCCATCCATATCAATCAAAAGTCCTTGCAGCATAACTTTATATTATAATTTATCAGGGGAAAAATCCTCCTGTTATTACAAGAATACAAAAAGCTGCGAACTTAATCACCAATGATCGGTCAGATTATCAATTATTTATTGATCTTTTTCAGTTCAATTTCCACCCTTCTGTTTTTTTGACGTCCGGCTTCCGTTTTGTTAGATGCGATTGGTATGGTACTTCCAAAAGGGGTGGTTACAATTCTATCCTCCTTAACCCCTTTACTTACCAGGTATTTTTTTACGCTAATAGCCCTGTTATCAGAAAGCACCCAATTGTATTTGTAACGCCCGATAGAATCGGCATGGCCTCTTAATGATACCGCATAGTCATCCTGTTTAATCGTTTCGGCGAGCTTATCTAAATTTGAATAATAATTACTTCTGATAGCAGCTTTATCTGAACCATACTCCAGGTTTTTCGTTAGTGCTGCTAAAGCAGCTGCCTTACTTGATTTGCCTGGTACTTTAGGGTTCTTAGATTTCAGAGGACCACTTCCGGCGTTAACAGTAAAAAATAATAGGAGTGCAAAACTGGTAAAAATAATTTTCGTTTTCATAGTTTGATTTTTTGATGGTAGTTGATTCAATATACAATAGACTGATCTGCAAACTATTTACCGTCAAACATTCTGGTTTTACGATTTCAAAATTTCCAATACATACCTACTTAAAAAATCATAGAGACAAGGTTTTCACTTATCGACAGCCCCTAAATTTAACCCATTAAAATCCGTTCATCAATTAAATTGAGGATTTCTTTATCCTCTTTGGGGTCAAATTTCCTTGCGAATAAAGAGTGGGAAGCGTATAAATTAGGAAGATCATCCTTAGTCAATATTTCAGGATGTGGATTTTCGTATTTTAACCACTTCATATATCTTAAATTATCATTGGTAATACTCGCCTGTATTCTTTCATCTTTTGCATTTAATAAGATAATATGAAAAAATAACTCATCAGGTGCAAAAGTGAATTTATGAAACTTAGAATACTCAGGGTTTCTTTCAATATAGTCTAAAATATAATCAAGTGCATACCGATCAATTGTCCACCATTGAGAACCACAATACGGCCTGAGGTGGAATGGTAGCTTTCGTGAAAATAATGGAATCAGCGTGGATAATAAATTCAGTGTTTTGGAAAAGAAAAAAGCAACGCTGGTTGTACCAAAGAAATATTTCTTGTAGCGGTAAGTCCCTCCCGAATGCCACCTTCTGTAATTGGGCAATGGAAAATAATCCAGGAAAATACTGAATTTGGATGAAGAAAGAAACTGATCAATTTCCTTGTTGCTTTTAATAGGATAATCCTGACCACTCAGCAGGCTGATCGATTTGAAATCTATTGCTGATTCTCTAATCGCTTTCATCGCAATCAATGTCGCCTCTGCTAAACTAAATCCACCCCATTGGGTAGAAATCCTCTTAACAAGGGTAATATTAGGTTTGTATAATATGATATCGTCAGGTAAAAGTTCTGTTTTAAGATCTATATGAATAAAAAAATGTGAATTTCCATCATCCAGCCTTTCCAGCAATCTGGTTAGATGATCTAAATTCTTATGGGCAAGGATAATATACGCTTTTTTCATTTATAACGGCAAATAGGCAATAATGTACGGTCGAATAATCAATAAAAACGCAAAAAGTTTGAATTTCTTAATATAACATCCATTATCCGGCCATATAACACCCGTACAACTTATAGGAATTATAATGTTGTAAATCAAATACTTGGTACGATTTTTATCTGGAAAACAGATTTTAAAAAGCGAAGTGAAAGAATTTAATCTGGCTTAGTTTTTACCAATGATAGTTTATGGAAAAAAAAGTAAATGGAATGAACTATCCTTTTGTAGACTGGATAAGAATGTTTGCTATGATAGGAATTATCTGGGCACACACTCCCAATTTTGAAGGATCAAAAAACTTCCCTTCCCTGGATAACATTCCCCTGTACTTTTTCTTTATGAACTTCTTTAAATTTGGGGTGATTTGTTTTTTTATGATTTCAGGATTTCTGCTCGCCAGAAAAATAGAGGTCACTAGCCCTGTTAAATATTTTAAAAACAGGATCTATTCCACGCTCTTCCCCTATTTATTTGCCTTTGCACTAATTGTTTTGCTATTTATATTCAAGACACAAATTCTGCATCAGGTTAGTTCCTATACCGTTAGAAGTTATATCTTAAATATGCTTTTTGAATCCGCATTGTGGTTTCTGCCAAACTATTGGATCTCTTTATTAGTTTTTTTATGTTTTATCAGGTTTCTTGGAAAAACAAGTTTAGGATTAATTTTTCTAACCATTACATTGATTTATACCTATTTCTTTGTTTACTCTAAATATGAACAATCTCATGTGCATGCCTTGTTTGCTTTTATCTTTTACCTATGGCTGGGTTATATTATTGGAAAAAAGCATTTACAGCTTTATTTTCAGCAACTAAATGTATATGTATTACTAGCTCTTTGCGTTACATTTTATATCTTATCATCGTGGGAGTCAATTCTACTTTATCAGCATGGCTCTGCTGAGCCAATGAACATCCTGAGGATAAGTAATCAGATTTATTCTGTATTGATGTTTATTACAATGGTCAGGCTATTTAAAAAACCCTTGCAATCCAGGTTTGTTAATCCAAGGAAAGAGACTTTCGGCATTTACTTATACCACATGTTACCGCTGGCTTTACTGGCCTTTGTCATTAAAATCTTTACAAAATTTGGTGTCAACACCTATAGCGATCACACGCCAATTTTTATGGCTTGGTTTATCATTAAATTTATCGCGATCTATATCAGCACATTACTAATCGTAAAGGTCTTATTAAAATATAATATTGGCTTTTTAAATTATCGGGATAAAAAGAAATAAAATCTGTATGACCAGATTAAAAATTATTACCTGTTGATACATAATTTGTAAAACCTGTAAGGTCTGCAATAGCACCAACAACCTTATTATTGGTAAATTTTACGCCTATAGGTTTAGCACCAAAAGCTGTGATTCCATTAACAGCTACTTTAGCAGCAGATTTATTATTACTTCCTTGTATCTGCACATTGTTGATAGTTGCTTTGTCTGTTCTGATCACTAATCCTAAATCTACCCCGGCACCACCAGCAGCAGAAGTTGAATAAAGCAGTGTGTCAGTAGACAGATTAATAACTTGATTTGCAGTGCCCGGATTATACTTGGTATAGCTAAAAACCCCGTAACGGTCTGCTGCTGCAGGTACAGAAAAATTAAACTTATTGTTCGTGATATTTAAAGTATAAGTTGCCGCACCGCTTTCGATGCTGATACCTTTTGTAATGGTATTTGTAAATACATTGCCCTTTATCAGCGCATTAGCCTGATAATCACCAAAAACATGGATGCCAATATTGCTTACACCTATTTTATTACCGGTTATGGTTGCAACTGAACCCGCAGCCGCTTTAACAGGTACTGCAAAGGTATAATTAAGGATAATTCCGGTACTCAATGGATTATTTGTTAATACGTTATTGGTAACTGTAACACCATAATTCCCTCTTACTTCAATGGCATATTCTTTACTATCTGAAACAGTATTGCTGATCACCTTAACGTTAGTCCCTACAGCTGAAATAGCAATACCATCCACTGCCTGATTAGGATCCTTTCCGGTACCCGAAATCTTATTTCCCTGGATTACACTTCCATCTGTATTTCCCCAATCTTCAATACCCATCCTGCCTGAATTAGAGATCGTATTATTTAACACCTGGCATCCAATAGAATAATCTGTGGCGTTATTCCCGTTGGCCGTCAGCGCGTTTGAATAAGCATTGGTCAGCAGATTACTATCCACTATGGTTCCGTCTGCGCCATTTTCAGCATATTTAATCCCCAGTGAGGTGATCTTATTGTTTTTAATGCTATTGGCAGAAGACCCTGAACCACTTACCCATACCGCTTCCATTCCTGTTGCATTATAAGGCAAATGAAAATTGAAAGTGCTGTTCTCTACGGTAACACCCTTACTATTCAACAGGTAAATGCAGGCATTATTCCATGTACTCCAGGTAAAAGCTTTGTCCGACTGGCCAAAGGTTAACTGATGAATGAGCGCCTGATCAGCTGCACTTCCAAAAAAGTATCTGCCATTGGTCAGCAAAGTTCCCGACATCTGAGGGCCAGCCTTGATCACTGTTAAAGCTTCACCATAAATTTTTATACCTGCTTTAAGGTTAATCGTTTGGTTAATGATATAAGTACCTGCTTTTAAATAGATTACTGATGATGCATTAATCAGCTTTTGCAGGGCAGCAGTATTATCGGTAACACCATCCCCAACCAGCCCATAAGTCTGGTAAGTTTGAACACTGGCATTAGTGGCCACTGCAGCTGAAACAGGTACTTCTTCTACAGGATTCGTACTAATTTTACTACAGGCTAATAAAAAAAATGAGACAATAAAACTAAGCAAAACTGCTTTTAAAGTATTGATCATAGATGAAAATTTTAGGTAAAAAAAATTAAATCCTGCAATTCCGTGAAGAGACCTGGTAATATTTTGCTCAAATATACACACCTTGGGGAATGTATTAAAAATATTACTACTCCTATTTTGTTTATCACAAAAAAGAAATCCGTTATCGCCCAAAAAACGTATGATATCCTAAAATTTAGCTGTTTTTATTACCCTTTACAAGAATATTGTCTATCGCTAGCATATTTTTTGTGAACGGTGTTAAGCAGGCTTGATTATAGCATTGTATTTACCAAATCATCTCCACTCTATGTTTAAAACAATTAGGTTAACCTCCAAAAGAGTTTCTCTGGCATTAACTTTCTTTGCGCTCTCCGCACTGCTATTAGGTTCATGTGCAAGCTCAAAAAAAACCGTTTATTTTATTGACCAGCAGGATGCTGTTTTAAAATCGAACAACATACCGGTTAAAAATGTGATTCAGCCAAATGATATTTTAAGCATATCAGTAACAAGTTTAAATCCTGCAGCAACAGAGATTTTTAATAAACCTAATAACTCTTATGTAAGCAGCAGTGGTGCAAATGGATCAAACTTACAATCTCCTGGTTATCTCGTTAACGATGAAGGAAATATTCAATTCCCTGTTCTTGGAGACCTAAAGGTGACTGGCATGACCACCAATGAGTTGCGCATAAAAATCACTTCAGAGTTGATCAATAGAAAGTTATTGGTAGATCCAATAGTGATTATCAGACAGCTTAATTTTAAAGTCAGCGTACTGGGAGAAGTTTCACGCCCTACTGTAGTGAATGTTCCGAGTGAAAAAATATCCTTATTAGAAGCCTTAGGCCTGGCCGGAGACATTACTATTTATGGAAAAAAAGATAATGTGATGATCATCAGGGAAGAAGACGGTGTAAAGAAAATCAAACGTATCAACCTGAATAATAGTGAGATCTTCACTTCTGACTATTATTACCTCAAATCAAATGATATTGTTTATGTAGAAGCAAACCGTGCTAAAGTAGCAGGTTCTACAAAATCAGCCATATATGTTCCAATAATTCTGAGTATACTCTCTATTGTTGCCATCATTGCCACAAGATAATCTTATGAAACTGATCAGAAAAACTTCAGAGCCTACTACACCAGAAAAGTCAAGTGGAAACCTGATCTTCAAGTTAATACCCTACTGGCCGCTTTTTTTAAGCTTATTTATTCTTTCCATTGCCGGGGCATGGATTTACCTTCAGTTTACAGCTCCGCTTTATGAAGCAAATGCAAGGATCCTGATCAATGAAAAAAAGGGAGATGAAGAAGCTAAAACTGCCGAGCCAATGCAAACCGTTACCCCTAAACAAACGATTGATAATGAACGGGAGGTATTAACCTCAAATCCTATTCTCAATCGGGTAGTAGACGATCTGGCTTTGTATGCACCACTATATGAGCACAAAACGTTAGCTACGGTATCTGCTTATAAAACCTCTCCTATCCAGGTAGTGGCCAAAGATTCAAAGGGAATCACAGGAGCTGCCCGCGTAGATTTTTCCTACGAAAAATCGGGTGTAACCATAGATGGCAAAAAATATCCTATCGGCAGCTGGCAAAATACACCCTACGGCGTGCTGATGTTTATTCCAAATACCCAGAATAAAAACCCGCAGCAAGGCAATTTCTCGTTTTCATTAGTAGCACCCAAAAAGGCCGCAGCCTCACTTGCCGAGCGGTTAAAAGTAACAGAAGCGAATAAGTTATCAACCATTTTAAATATTGCATTGCTTGATGAAGATCCTTCACGTGCAGAAGCCATCCTGGATGATATACTTAAAGTTTACAGTAATGCAGCTATAGATGAACATAACCGCCTGGCAGCAAATACACAGGAATTTATTAACCAGCGGCTGGCCTCTGTACAGGGTGAACTGGTAGCTATTGAAGGTAATTTACAAAGTTATAAAGCAAACAAGGGAGCTGTAGATGTAAGCACTCAGGGTAAGTTGTTTCTGGAAAATGTGAGTACAAACGATCAGAAGGTTGGCGAGATCAATATGCAGTTATCGGTATTGAACCAGGTTGATAAATATGTAAAGTCAAAAGATCTTAGCGGGGGAATTGTACCTTCTACGGTAGGCATTAATGACCCCGGGTTGACCCAAATGGTAAAAGATGTTTACGATCTGCAGCTTCAGGCAGAAAACATGCGTAAAACTACGGGTGAGAATAATCCAATGTACTCTTCTGTAATTGGCCAGATTGAGAAAATAAGGCCTCAGATTGTTCAGAACCTGGCAAATCAGCGCAGCAGTTTAATGGCCAGCAGAAATAATTTATCTTCTACAACGAGTAACTATTCTACTCAGCTTCAGGCGATGCCGGAAACAGAGCGTAAATTAGTTGATATCAACAGACAGCAGCAGATAAAAAATGGCATCTACACCTTCCTGTTGCAAAAGAAAGAAGAAACGGCCCTTTCTGTGATCACCAATGGATCAGGGAGCAAAATAATAAGTAATGCTGAATCGTCAGAATTTCCCGTAAGCCCGAAAAGGAAAATGATATATCTCGCCTCCCTATTAGGCGCAGGAATCATTGGTGTTGGTTTTGTTTCCTTAAAGGAAGGTATGCGAAGAAATGTGATGTTCCAGAGTGACATTGAACAACTGACTTCCTTACCTGTAATTGCAGAAATCACTTCAGATACATCCAATAAATACATTGTTATCGGTTCACAGCAACGAACATTGATTGCAGAACAGTTCAGGGCTTTAAGGACTACCCTTCGTTATCTGGGCGTTAGTCCGCAGAAGAAAAGGGTAATGATCACCTCGGCCATCTCTGGTGAGGGGAAAAGTTTTATTGCTGCAAACCTGGCCATGTCATTGGCCATGACGGGCAAAAAAGTTGCTTTACTGGACTTTGACCTTAATAATCCTACTATTCACCGCAAGTTTAACATCAAACAATCTCTGGGCATTGCAGACTATTTACTTGGTAAAGCAGAGGCGAAAGACATCATCCTCCAGTCTAACGAAAATGAAAACCTTTTCCTTTTATTAACCGGTGAATTACCTATTGATCCGGCAGAGCTTATTATGAACGGCAAAGCAGAGGAACTCTTAAATTATCTGGATGGAACCTTCGACTATGTGATCCTGGATGTTCCTCCTGTAGGCCCTGTCTCAGACGCTTATACCCTGGCCCCTTTCTGCGATGCTACTTTATTTGTGATCAGGCATGCCTATACGCCCAAAATATTTGTGGAGAGAATTGATGAGAATATTAAATTAAACGATTTACCAAATCCGGCTATCATCTTTAACGCCGTAGCACCAAGAGGATTTGGCAAAAATAGCTATGGCTACGGATATGGATCAGGAATGGTTTATGGTGGCGCTTATGATCAGAAACGACTTAACATTGACAGCAAGAAGTAATGAATAAGAAAATCTTAAAGTGGAATTTTATTTTTCAATATGGTTATGTTATCACTAATATTATTAATTCTGTCATATTACTTCCTTTATACCTAAAAAAGATTGACTCCTCTACCCTGGGTTTATGGCTGGCCACGGGTAATATCCTGGCATGGATGACCCTTGCTGACCCTGGCGTTGGAGATGTATTACAACAAAAAATAGCACAGTTAAGAGGTAAAAACGAGAACAACGAAATCGGTTTAACCATCGGCTCCGGTTTTTCTGCCTCAGCATGTATCCTCCTGATTTCGGTATTGGCGGGTTTTATCTTCTATTTTTTAATCGGCACCATTATCAATAAAGATGTATCCAAATATGATGGTTTACAGGTGGCGCTGCTGATCTCTATTATTGCAACTGGAATGTCCCTGGTTTCCTTTAGTTTATCTGGCATTAACCAGGGCATGCAAAACTCTGCCCCGGTTGCCATCAGTTCGCTCACAGGAAACTTCTTATTTTTAATGACCAATGTATTATTATTATACTTCGGTTTTGGTGTAATTTCCATTGCCTTTTCTAATTTATGCCGCGCAGTATATATTAACATCTTCAATTTGGCAGCCCTCAAAAAAGTGCTTAACAAAGAAAAAATGCATATTATTTTCAATGCCAGCCATTTTAAAAAATTCATCAAGATCTTTTCGTTTACTTCTGTATCCAGGATTATCGGTGGCTTTTCAGCCAGTATGGATATGATTGTGCTGGCCAGGTTTGTTGCCCCCTCTATGATCACCATATTTGAGATCAACAAGCGACCTATACAAATGACGCAATCATTGATCGGCAGGCACTCTGTGGCACTCATGCCTGTGATTTCCCATGCACATGGAAAAGGCGAAGATGAGGGTATCAAATCAATGATCAATACACAATTCAAGTACTTTGTATATGCTGCCCTATTCATAGCATTGTGTTTTTGCTTCAATTATCAAAGCCTTATCACAGCCTGGACGGGAGCCGGTAAGTATGCTGGTAACCTCATCGTTTTTCTGCTGATTGGTAATTTCTTCTTTGACCTGCTGGGTTATTTTATGGCCAATATGGGGTATGCACTTGGAGATATCAAAATGAATAGCTTTATCAATATCTTTAAAGGGATAGTTTCCGGTATATTATACTACGTAGTGACCAAACCCTATGGCATCATAGGGCTGCTCATCGTGATGATCACGCTTAATATATTAATAGACTTTATATTTTTTACGTACCGGCTGTATAAGCTGGGCTATCTCAATATGAAATTTATGCGCCACTCTCTGCAACTTTGGGCCATGATCATCCCTTTGGTTGCTTTAGCAGGCCTGGGCTTCAATTATTTATATAACCTGGTTATTCCAGTACAAATGTACATTATCAAAATCCTGTTAAATGGGTTCAGCTTTACCATATTTTTCATTGGAATCGTACTGCTGCTGGATAAATCATTAAGAACAGATATTACAGAAATGTTATCCTCAGTTTTCAAGCTCAACACCAACAAACAAACTGTATTAAACGAACAATAAACCTATGGCTAAATTAGTTGTTATGCTCCGTGTAAAAGACGGAATGTTCTTCGCCAAAGAATGGCTGGATTGCTTTGAAAAATTAGCAGATGAGATCGTAGTACTCGATAACGGATCTACTGATGGAACTTACGAAGCTTTAAAAGCACATCCTAAAGTAGTTGATATTGTTCGCACAGAAGGATATAATGAAGGACGCGATAAAAACCTGCTATATGATCACGTGCGCCTGCGCAAACCAGACTGGTGTTTATGGCTGGATATTGATGAGATTTTTGAACCCGGCTTAACCAGGGCACATTTTGATCAATTAATGAGCAGCAAATACTACAATAAATTTGCTTTCAGAAGATTTCATTTTACCGACAGGGAACATTTCGCTGGTTCCTGGTACCGTTTAAATTATTCATCCGGACATGACCGCATGATGTGGCGGGAAAACCCTGCGGGTCATTTCCAGGACCTGATCATCGATTCACCAAACGTGAAGGGAATTACAGGTTTAAAAAAGAATACCAACTTCAGGCTAAAACACCTGGGTTATATCAATAAAGAACTGGTTGATAAAAAAGCAGAAATCTACAGGGCTATCATTCCGGAAAAAGAAGAAATTTTTCAAAGTATGTACCTGCAGGGAGAGCGGGAAATTAAGTGGGTAGATGACCGAAAAAGTATGAAGGTGATTCTGCTCAACAATTTGTTAAATGCCATTCAGCTCACACATATTTTTCCAAAAATCATCAGGAGGGTTAAAAAACTAATTTAATGAACCGTATTATAAAAATATTCAACTATCAATTTTATGTGAAGGAATTCCTTGTGGTCTTCTTCACCTTTTTATTGATGGAAAATATTTTTTCATGGCTGTTATTACCTGTTTCCGTAATCGTTCTGCTTTATGAAAAGATAATGAGCCTGATCATTTTTGCATTCGTACTTTACAATTTCAATAACCTGAAGAGGAATGAGAAAATATATATTGGGCTGATGACTTTCATGTTAGTGAGGCTGATATTTATATCTATGGTAGAATACGGAACCATCTTTCAGCAGCTCACCCTCTTTTCTGTACTATTTCCTGTTGCTTTTACCATTTACATTAAATGTATCAGCCGATCGCTGGAGCTCGATCTTTTAGAGTTTTTAGCTAAGTTCTACCTATTCGTCTATATCATATTTATGGTAGTTTACGGACGCGGTTTTTCATTTAGCCTGGATACGGTAACGATGGATGATTATGGACCATTTTCTGGCGACAGCAGGATCATCCACGCTAGGTCTATCTTTATGATGATCATTCCTTTGTTATGGTATCTCAACCAGTTTTTGAAATTCGGCAAAGCAAAATTTCTGATCCCCTTTCTATTTTGTTTCGTGGTCATACTGATTCACCAGCACCGTTCTGTATGGGCCAGCGCCATTTTCGCGCTGGGCGTTTATATATTTATGAGTTTAAGGAACAACATTGTTCCCTTATCTAAAGTTACCCGGCTCATCCTGGGCAGTATAGTGGTTCTGGCACTGATCACGTTTGTTATTTCACAAGTTTACCCTTCCGCACTTACCTTTTTTGGGGAACGTTTCAGCGAGATCTTTGACCCCGCCAGGGAAGATGGAACCGGCAAGTTCAGAGATGACCAGCGGCGTGTATATTTCCCTATGGTGCTGGAACGTCCGTTTTTCGGATGGACCTTTGACGGTTTTGAAATGAAAAATCCATTGGTAGACTGGTGGCCCGAAAAATCCGGACAACACTTTCATGAAGGTTATATGGAAATGTTATTTTACCATGGCTTTTTTGGCCTGATTTTAAAATATTTTTATCTTGTTTATTTAGGTTTTAAGGCCTTTAGCAAAAAACTGAATCAGGAATCAGTGATCCTTATTGCATTTTTATTAGCCGGTCTGGTCTTCTCCTTTAGTTATGTGCTTCCCTTTGTTTTTTGGGGCGTGGTGGGCGTATGCCTGTATTACGTAGAAAAACAACCGGTACCAGAACCGGACGAAGAAATCACGACCGAAGAAGACCGGCCAAGAGAAACTGTCATTATTACCAAAAGAAAACAATACCAATTATCTAATCTTAAATAGATCAATCTACGACTATGAATTATATATGTACCTGGTTATGTGCAGATGTTAAAGGGGAAGAAAGTATATACCCGCAAACCGGAGAAAAATCATCCGGACAAAAACACCAGAACATTTACTGGCGCTGCCTGGTATTGTTCTATGCTACCAGTAAGCGGTTTAACAAAACACAAAAACACCTGCTTTTCACCAATGTGAATGTGCTGCC
Source organism: Pedobacter sp. L105 (assembly GCF_009765875.1). Classification (GTDB taxonomy): domain Bacteria; phylum Bacteroidota; class Bacteroidia; order Sphingobacteriales; family Sphingobacteriaceae; genus Pedobacter. The sequence continues at coordinate 302,471 of NZ_LMUP01000014.1, read as the reverse complement.
GGTAGTAGATGGCAAAAGTGTAAAAGACATGCTTGCCGACATGGATGTTGAAGTGATCTTTACAGATTTTAAATACAAAACACCCAAAGGATACTTCAACCTTTTTCAAAACCAGTTTTATGAATTTTCTATACTGGAATATATTGTACACCATAACAAAAACAATGAAGATCAGTACCTGATCCTCGATTCTGACTGTATCTTTACCAGGCCGGCAGAGGAGCTGTTTGAAGAAGCAAAACCTGCAGGGTTTATCTCTTTTGAAGATGCCTGTACCACTGAACTGGTGATCCATGGATTAAGCCGTGTGGATATGAAACACCTTTATGAAGATTTGTCGGGAAAAGCTGTTCCGGAAATTCCCGGTTATCATTTGGGCGAATTCTTTTTGGCCAGCGTCAAAAACATCAATACCATATTCCAGGGTTTCCTTGAATTATGGCCGGAGCTGATGAGAAGATATGAAGCCGGGCTGCCAAAATTTAACGAGGAAGCGCAAACCCTTAGTTATTTGTATTACAAAAATAATTTTAAGGCCAGCCCCAAAACAACATACCTCAAAAGGATCTGGACAAACCCTGTTTTTTACAGAAACGTTGAAGAGTCTGACATCAATGTTGCCATCTGGCATCTGCCTTCTGAAAAAACTTATGGGCTGGCACGTTTATATGAAACGCTGGTTAACAAAACCTCCGACTATGGTTTGAGCCTCAGTAACGAATCATTTCTAAGCACAATAAAAACCACCTTAGGTATCCCCCATCTCACTTTGCAGATGCGTCTGGAATATTACATCCTAAGTTATTACAGGGCCCTCAGAAAAAGGGCAAAAAAAATCCGTTTGATCCCTAAAGCTGCATAATGAAACTAGCCGTATTACTCGCCACCTTTAACCGCAGAGAAAAAACGCTCTCCTGTTTAGCCAGCCTTTATGCCCAGGAATTGCCCCCGGGAACGGAAATCGTTGTGTTCCTAACCGATGACAATTCATCCGATGGAACACGTTCAGCTGTAGCTGAGCAATATCCGGATGTAAATATTTTCAAAGGCAGCGGCAACCTGTTCTGGGCAGGTGGTATGAGAAATTCATGGACAGAAGCGTTAAAAGCAGACCCTGATTATTTCCTGCTTTTAAATGACGATACCTTGCTTTTAGACCAGGCAATTCATCGGCTTTTAGGCTATTATGCGACAGATGGTGCGTCTCCAAATGCACTGGCTATAGGCAGCACACTCGATGTAGCGAATAACGAAATCTCTTATGGTGGCCGAAAGTTATACCATCAGAAAAAAGTACAGAGTTACAGTGCCTATAGTGAAACAGAATATATAGAATGCGACCTGGCCAATGCAAATATCATGCTGGTGCCCAGAAAAGTGGTGCAGCAGATTGGTATTCTTTCAGATCGGTATACCCATAGCATTGCCGATTTTGATTATACATTAATGGCGAAAAAAGCCGGCTTTAAAGCCGTGGTGATGCCGGGTGTATTAGGCAACTGCGTGGACGATCACGGAAACAACTGGAAATCTTCCGAAGTATCGCTAAAAGAGAGAATAAAATATTTAAAAAGTCCTAAGGGACTGGCTTATAAAGAATACATGGAATTTATTAAAATACACTTTCCATCACACGTTCCCGAAGCCATGATAAAATTGTGGATGAAGACCTTGTTTCCGGTATTGTGGGACAAGTTTAAAAAATAAAATAGAGTATAATCAGCATGGAAAGATCAATTATTATAGGGGTGTTCTGTTACAACAGGGCAGCTAAATTAAAAAGCTGTATTGAGGCGCTATTAAAAAACCCCGAATGTTCATCAATGGATATAGTTTTTTTTAGCGATGGTTATAAACGCGAAGAAGATGCACCTGCTATTTTGGAAGTAAGGGCATATATTGATTCGATTACAGGGTTCAGAAATGTGATTAAACATTACCGTGAACGCAACTTTAGCACCGGGCCTAACTTCCAGGAAGGCTTAACATTTCTAAGTGATAATTACGATGAATTCATTATTGTTGAAGATGATCTGATCGTGTCTCCTAACTATATCAAATACCTGATGGACGGACTTGATTTCTATAGGAAAGATAACACCGTATTTTGTATAACAGCTTATGTTTTCCCCATTAATCATAAACAGTATCCTTATGATACCATTGTTTACAAACGTTTTTGCTCTTATGGATGGGCGGGATGGGCTAACCGCTTTAAAACCGTAATCTGGGACAAAGATGAACTGAATGAATTAATGCATACTTCCCCGGGTTTCAAAAAGAGGCTCAATGCTGAAGGTTATGACCTGGTAAGAATGCTTAAAAAGCAAATCTCAGGAGTAATCTCCACCTGGGACATTCAGCTTCAGGCACATGTTGCAGAAAACAGGCTGAAGGTGATCTACCCTATTTTATCAAAAGTAAGCAACATCGGTTTTGATGAAGAATCTACCAATACCTTCGGCATCAACTACCTGGTTACCCCCATCGACAAGGGAGTTAAAAGAAGTTTTAAATACTGTACCTCAGATTATATCGTCCCTGAATTACAGGCACAGATTAAAAAACCTTACGGATTAAAATCCCTGGTTACCCGCAAACTCATCAATGAATTTATAAAAGCCACTAACAAGGTCAAAAAAGCAGGTTAATGAAAGTTTTAATCATCCATACTTATTACAAACTCCGGGGCGGTGAAGACAGCGTGGTGGAAAATGAGATGGAATTACTTCGTTCCAATGGCATCGACGTCGAGTTGCTGAGTTTCAGTAATGACGGAAATACTTTATCAAAGCTGATAAAGATGCCATTTAACTATGGCTCCTACCAAAAGACAAAGGCAAAAATCAAATCTTTTAAACCTGATTTAATTCATATCCACAACCTCCATTTCAGTGGGTCTGCAGCGGTGATCTATGCGGCCAGGAATACTAAGGTTCCGGTAGTGATGACACTGCACAATTACAGGCTCATCTGTCCTTCCGGAAGCCTTTATCACCACAATAAACTGTTCCTAAGTTCAATTGCCAGCGGTTTCCCCTGGAAAGCAGTAAAGGAAGGGGTGTATCAAAATTCATCGTTAATTACTTTTTGGGTAGCACTATCAATGTATATCCATGAACAATCAGGCACATGGAATTCCGTTGACAGATTTATTGTATTAGGCGAACATTCCAAAGATCTTTTTTCCTATTCCAGGTTGAGCGCACATGCAGATCGAATGGTTGTAAAACCTAATTTCTGCTATCCTTCACCAAACAGCACAGCCGTTACGAATGATTCATTTTATTTATATGTAGGACGGTTAACCGAAGAAAAGGGAGTACCTGTTCTGCTGGATGCCTTTGCCAAAAGCAAGTTACCGCTCATCATGGTAGGTACCGGGCCATTAGAAAAACTAGTCACCGAATTTACTTCCCGTCATCCCAACATCAGTTTTCTTGGTGAGCAGAAAAAAGAAAAAGTTTTTAAATTATTAGACAAAGCAGCCGCATTGATATTCCCATCGGTATGGTATGAAACATTTGGAATGGTAATTATTGAGGCTTTCTCTAAAGGGATTCCCGTCATCACTTCTGACCTGGGCAATATGAAAAATCTGGTTACCCATCAATTCAATGGTTTAACCTTTAAAGCAGGTAATAGTAATGATCTCATAGCTAAAGTCGATTACTATCAAGCGCTTGTTATAGAAGATAAGCAGAATTACAGCAGGAATGCAAAAAGCACATATATGAAAAATTATGCGCCTGAAAGAAATTTAGAACAGTTACTTAAAATTTACCATTCTGCTATTAATAGGCGTTCTTATCACCCTTTATAGTCACATAAATCGTTAAAAAGACAATCTTTATATCCAGTAAAACATTCCAGTTTTCGATATACCAGATATCGTGCTCTACCCTGTTTTTGAGCTGTCCCGGTTTCTTAATCTCTCCTCTGTATCCATTAATTTGTGCCCAGCCGGTAACACCTGGTTTTGATAGATGACGTACCATATAACTGTCTTCGAGATTCGCAAAATCCAGGGTATGTTTTAGCATATGCGGACGGGCGCCAACAATTGACATTTGCCCTATCAGCACATTAATAAACTGTGGTAACTCATCCAGGTTCGTCTTGCGCAAAAAGCGGCCTACCTTTGTGGTACGGTCGTCATTTTGGGTCACCTGAACAGATGCTCCGTCTGCGTTGTTATGCGCCCTAAGACTTCTTAATTTCAGACAGGAAAATTCCCTGTTGTTCTTCCCGCTTCTTTTCTGAGAAAAGAAAACCGGGCCTTTGGAATCCAGTTTAATTAAAATGGCCAAAATTGGCAGCAACCAGGAAAGTATAAACACCAGGATAAAACTGCTCATAATAATATCAAAAGCTCTTTTTTTCAGTTTCGCAGTGATGTATTCCATTGGCTCGTTACGCAGGGAAAGCACAGGCATATGGTCTATGAAATCAACATGAACTTTCCGGTTAATGAATTTACGCATGTCCGGTACAAATCTAAACCTGATAAAATGTTTCTCTGCTTCTTCAGCTAACTGATAAAGCTCTTCAGAGTTCTCTGGTGATAACGTGCAGTAGATCTCAGAGATTTGGTTGTGAATAGAAAAATCCAGACAATCCTTGATGTCGCCCAGGTAAGGATAATCCTGATGGCTAAAATCTGCAGATGCATCATCAAAGTAACCTTGTATACGGGTATTGGTATGACCCGCATAAAATGATTCTGCTAAAGATTTGGATATCTCGTTATATCCTATGATCACTGCATTGCTATAAAACTTACTATTAGTTCTCGTGTATAACACATAAGAAACTAAGATCAGCCTGGAAATCATTAAAAAAGTTCCAAAACCTGCAATCATACATCCAAGGAAAAAATGATTAAACTGATAGGAGCTTAAAGTGGCAAATGACACCACAGCCACGCAAAAAATCAACAAAGAAATCGCTGTTCGTTTTGACAACAACCTCAGGTTAACATCTTTATAGATCAAATAAGCTGCTGTTGAGTAAGAACCCGCTAGCCAGGCTATATTACCGATCAGGTTCAGAACAATATAATTTTTTAATCCCACATCCAAAATATGGGCAAGTCCGGACAGTAAAAGCAAAAATACCAGGTTTAGTGCAATCAGATCAAACAACAAAAAGAAAACCCGGTATAGATTAGTATACCTGTTATTCATCATGATGCCTTCCTTTCTTTCAAATGTGTAACTAAGATTTGGCTTTCAGCATCTTCAATATTAAAGTTGAGTTTCTTCTTAACAATCAGGTATAAATATATTGGCCCAAAATAAAAGTAACGGCGCCACATTCTTTTTGGCTCGCTTAGAAACCTTCCAAACCATTCCAAACGCAAATCTACCCAAACCTTACCGGGCCGTTTTACTGTACCTGCATAAAAGTCGAATACAGCACCTATTGCACAGATAATTTTAGCATCAATGGCCATTTTATGCTCGTGCGACCATTTTTCCTGTTTAGGAGCAGTTAAACCAATAAACAAAACATCAGGTTTAAACGAATTGATCGCATTGATCATTTCCTGATTATCCTCTTCTGTAAATTTCAGCTTAAAAGGTGGAGAATAAAATCCGGCTTCCACATCAGGATATTCCTGAGCAAGTTTTAATTTAATTTTTTGAAGTGTTGATGGGGATGATCCCAGATAAAAGCATCTTCCTTTTTTCTTACTCAACGTAGACAACAGGTGCAAATGTAAATCTGTACCCGATATTTTCTTGATCTTTTTTCCCGTCAATAACCTCTCCGCTAACACAATTCCCTCTCCGTCGGGGAGCAAAACTTCAGATTCCAACAAGGCCTGCTTAAATTTCGCATCCTCTTCTGCAATACAGAAAGAATATTGATTGATTGTATTGATTACCGTTTTTGGCGCTTCCGGCAAGTCATTAAGGATGCCTGTAAATAGATTATAGTCTATTCCCTGGTTTTTTAAATTGCTCATTTTAATCATTGGTAGATGGTTTAATGAAAAGTAAATCCATCTAAAAATTGGGCCTTATGTCCTTGTTTCTCAGTTGAATTTGACTTATGAACAGAAAGGTACGAAATTTGTTTCCCCCGGGGTTTCCAGAATATCGTAGGAGAAACAGGTGCGGTAACATGAAGAAAATTGGCACAACACTTAAATAAACCTAATAAAATTAGTTGGGAATTAATTTCCCCAAATATAGGTTTTCGAGAAAAATTTGCACTATTAAATTTGTTAACCCCAAAATGGCCGTAATTAAATAATAATATAATTTTTCAAAACTATTTCTTGGAATTGATGTTCAATAGCCATATCTTAGAGCATAAGAATTGTTATACTTAACCCGCAAACAATAAAAATCGGGGAAAATGATACCCAATTCTCATTTTAATCCCTTAAACTTACCAGTTGTGGGAATTTTTATTTTATTTTGTATACAACCAGCTTTCATTCAAACAATAGCTCATTATGTCACATTACAAAGAACACAGATTAAGTTACCTTTCTTCAAGATTATTGTCCGTTCCAGCTTTTGTAAAAATTGCAACTGTGATGCATAATGTCTATTCCAGGATTACAGGAACCATCTTAAGTCCTATTCAAAGACCAATTGTACAATTGGAAATGAGCAAGTCAAAAGTTTCCAGACACGAAGCAATTATTAATTTACTCAATCGTGGTAAAAATTATGACTCCGCCGAAAGGATTGTTGATGTGACAACAGATTGGGATTTAAACCTTGACTTTTTGGATGCATCATCTATCGATGTTAAAGGGAAATCAGTTTGGATTAATTTAGAAGATTAAATTTTTAGACAAGCATTCATTTCAACATAAAGCTCCATATTCATGGAGCTTATTTTTGATTATTTAACCAATTACCGCCTGATAATGGAGTAATCGCTCCATTCCTTTAATACTCCTCCATTAATTTTCAAAAAAACATTCTGTAATCTTTCTGCTTTGATTCAGGATTTGGAGCATATTGTGCTAACATTCCACTAGCCTTGCTAAGCATTCCATTAGCATTCCTTTAGTCAGGGGGTAAAGCAACCCCTATTCGATACCTATCTGATGTCAAGGAAAACCAAAGCCGATCCCGATCGAAATTTCAAAGCGTTATTATCATACATAGGATATTAAATTGTCTCACAAACTCATCATATTACAACAATTCATACAGAAGAATTATGCTTTAGCCAATGGCCTTTGAAGCGACATAATCTAAACGTTTATGATAAAACAATAGAATTTAATACCTTCGATGTATTGTTTTGCCAGGGGTTTAAAAAACAACCTGGAACTAAATATATGGGAATTGGAGATGATATTTTAAAAGACTTTTTAAAGCAGCATCCGGAAGCTGCTGAAGGTAATCTTTCCGAGGATGATCTTCGCATCCTGATAGGAAATTATCAGCAACGTAAGAATGAGAGTTCTGATAATGATTTCGATGGATTAAGTCCCGAACAAATGCATGAGCTCGTCTATTTCCCGATGGCTATGCCAGGTTCAATATCAATCCGTGAAAATTGCGAGGATGAAATTATTGATCAGGTACCGTTATATGCTTTATCATCATTACTATTAAACCATATCGTATCTGCTGGTAAAATTAAACTTACGCCAAAAGGAAATCTGCCTGTTACAGTTTGCGAAATTTTGTATAGTAGCAATAACCTTTATTTTCCATACAAAGTTTTTGTAAAAAAAATAGTCGAAGATGATATACCCTATATATGGGTAATTAAAGATTATTTACTTTTCGAAGGAATTGTAAAAAAGCGAAATAACATATTAACTCTTACAGTCAAAGGAGAAAAATACCTGCTAAAAACCAAAAAAGAGCAGCTAAAGCAGTTATTGTTTTTCTTTACCCAACGTTTAAACTGGATGAATTTTTTCGATAATAACGAAGATGTTTCCGGAAAATTAGGATGGGCTTATTCCCTGTACCTCTTAAAGAAATATGGCAGTGAATCACAAAGTAATTATTTTTACAGCGGAAAACTATATCTTGCTTTCGGTCATCTCAATAAGATAGGTAACTCAAAATTTGATCAGGCATATCAAACTCGTTTTTTCGATTATTTCTGTGAATGGTTCGGCTTCACTAAAATAGACAGAGGGAAAGGTCAATTTTCCAGCGGTAATTACCAAATAATAAAGTCAGATCTATTTGATAAATTATTTTCTTGATGTCATCTAAATACTAATAAGATATGTTCGGGAAACTTAACAGCTCTATATTTCCTGTATTGGTTATCAAAAAACATATTGCCCCCCCCTTGCCCGACATTTTCCCGTCGAATCCCATTGTGTTTTCAATCCATTGAAAAATAATTCGGGCCAGCTTAAACAAACCGCTGAACAAAAACATAACTAAAGTGTTTATCTACTAAATATTTCAGATGATGAATCAGTTTAGAATTGAAGTAGCGGTAGATGGCCTGGGTCATGACTATAATATCAAACCTCTGGGAGACCATGTTTATGAAATTTACAGCGACGAAGATAAAATCGGCAGCATTGAGCTGGATGGTAAAAACCATGAACATTGTATCACTTCAGATTGTGAATTAGATATACACGCCATCAGTGCCATCAGGGAAGCGATACAAGCTTATCAGCAAACACATATTTAACAAAACATATATATGGGAACAAACCAATACCACGAGCCGGCCGACGAACTGTCTGAAGAAACCAGAACATTTGCACGTATGTGTACTTCATTAACTGAAGAAGCAGAAGCTATCGGCTGGTATGAGCAACGCATATCTTTAGAAAAAGATCCGCAGGCAAAGGCAATCATGCAAAATGCACAACAGGAAGAAATGAAACATTTTGGAATGGATCTTGAATTTCTGCTGAGAAAGAAAGACAAATGGAGAGAAACTTTACAAGCCATTCTATTCCAAAAAGGTGATATCGTTGAATTGGGAGAAAAAGGCGAAAAAGCCGCTGAATAATAGCCTCTTATAAACTACATTAAACAGGGACAGTCATAAATTGGCTTTCCCTGTTTTTATAATGGCCCTATGCCAGGGGATTGTACCATGCAACCCTGCCGCTCCATAAGGTAAAAGCATAAAAAAAGAACCCGTATTCAATAAAGAATACGGGTTCATGTTTTTCATAAATAAAAGGTTCTCGCTTCCTTTTATTATGAGGGTAACCTAATTTACTTGTTTTAAACCAAATGCATAACACGGTAAATAATTGATTGTTCTGCCATTATCAAGCATTAACACAACTTGACGTTGTCATTAGGTTAATTTACTGTTCTTCATAATGATAAGTTAACCCGCCATCTACAAAATAAGTAGAACCGGTCACATATCCGGCATCATCAGAAGCTAAAAACGCAACTACTGCGGCTACATCTTTAGGCTGCCCCAGTTTTTTGAGCGGTATGTTCTTTAACACATTTGCCAACAATTCAGGATTATCAATCAGCGTATGATTGATGGGCGTGGAGATTGCTCCCGGGGCAACATTGTTGATGCGGATATTTAAAGGTGCCAGTTCAGTTGCCAGGTTTCTCGTTAACATTTTCAGTGCCCCTTTGCTGGCGCAATAAGCTGCGAAATGCGGAAAAATGATCTCCTCATGTACCGAACTCATATTGATTACCACACCTGGCCTATTTGAGTTTCTGCAATAGTTCACAAATGCCTGCGTTAGAAAAAACACGCCTTTAAGATTGGTATTCATCACCAGATCATACTCCTCTTCGGTTACTTCCCAAAAACTATGATTTTTTTCTACACCGGCATTGTTTACCAGGATATCAAGCTGGCCATATACAGCTACACCTTTTGTAATCAGACTGGTCACATCGTCCTGCCGGCTCATGTCTGATTCTATAAACGAAGCCTTTCTACCCATGGCATTGATCTGACGAATAGCATCCTCCGCCCTTTCATCATATTTGCGCCCATTTAAAATAATGTCGGCACCTTCACTGGCTAATCTCAACGCACAAGCCAATCCTATGCCCTGCGTACTGCCGGTGATCAGTGCAATTTTGTTTTCAAAACGATCCATATATATCTTTTTTTAATTACCTAAACTCAGGCTCTTAGCCAGAGGCTGTGATTTTCTTAATTTATTACTTAGCAGCGTAAACAAAAGTTACGCTGTCTTTTAATACCAGACCACTCATGGATTGTCCATTATAACTGATCGTATATTTTGCAGGTTGTGTGATCGCATAAGCCTTTAGCATGTCTACATCAACTGAAAGGCTGTCACCTGCTTTAACCTGTATATAACTGCTTGCCGGAGGAGGCATCATTCTTTTAGCCATTGCGCCTTTATAAGAAACCTCTTCACCCTTTTCGTCTTTAACGTCAAGATATTTGCTCATTAAAGGTTCAAAAGGCGTATGCCATTTACAAAATTGCATTACGCTATCTGTTGGATTATAAACAGTAAATCTCAGCTTTATCGAATCCCCAACTTTAATATTGTCCCTAATTTTCATTGTTGCGAACAGTACTTTCGTCACGGATTGTCCCTTAGAAGGGGAACTGACCGTATCGGTCTTGCTATCTTTAGCGTTTCGGGTACTTTGACTGCATGCCGTTAAAAATAGAACGGGCAAGATTAGTATCGGAATAATGTGCTTCATAAAACTTAATGGTTTAATATCAAACATTTTTAATACTGTTTGGTTTACTATATACTCTTATATTTGCACCCTGAAATATTTATAACTTGAAATCCAACTCAATATTACGCCTTAAAGAGGTGTATCATACTAACGCTGGCAAACTATCTTTATCCTTAAAGGTCTTAGCCCTTCTCCTATTTGCAGGTTTTAATAGTAACGTACAGGCTCAGAATACCGATTCCTTAAAAAAGGCGGCCCAGGCAGATTCTTTACGTTTGCTGGCAAAAAAACAAAATGATAAACTCAACGCACAGTATGATATTTCCGATGCGATCCATCATATCCTCTATCCAAATAAACCAGAAACACCTGTTCAGCAAAAATCAGGTATCACTGTTATCCCCAACTTTGCCTACAACCCTACTATTGGCGCACAAATAGGGATAAAAGCAGTAGCAGGGAGAAAATTAGGAACCGATCCCAGCACATTGATGTCGGTTGCTTCGACCTCTGCTTCTATTACCACCAAGGGGATTCTTTATTTTTATATCAATCATAATATTTACACGCCTGGTAACGACTGGAACTTCCAGGGTAGTTTGGTGGCCGCCAAAACGGTTACGCCAGATTTTGGATTGGGTATTGGAAACGGTTCCAATGCAAGTGTAGCAGATCATATACTGTCTGACCCGGAACGTAAAGGATATGTGCTGCATGCCCAGTATTATAGTTTCAGAGAAAAAGCATATAAAGAAGTTGCCGATCATCTCTTTGTTGGTGGCGGTTTAGCATTTGATATCAGACGAAATATTGAAGATAAAGCGCATACTGATCCAACAGACCTCACCCCTTACAACATTTACAGCGATGAGCATGGTTTCCCCCGCGATCATTATATGGCAAATGGTGCTCTGGTAAACGTAGAATACACAACGCGTGATAACCAAAACCGTGCTTATAAAGGCATATATGCTGATCTGGGTGTAAGGCAAAATGAAACATGGCTGGGAAGTACCAAGAACTCTACTCAGATCACTACAGATTTCAGGAAATACTGGAGCCTTTCTTCTGTCAATCCTGAGCATGTACTTGCTTTCTGGAACTGGGGATCTTACCTGGTTAACGGCGCTGTTCCTTACCTGGAATTACCGGGAACCGGTAGAGATGCAGGATTACGTAGCGGAAGGGCCTATACCGTTCAATATTTCAAATCTACACAATACTTCTACTCAGAATTGGAATACCGCTTCCCAATCACCCGAAACAAATTTTTAAGCGGGGTTACCTTCTTTAATGTGCAAACTGCCAATGATATGCTGGGCACAGCGATCTTCGAGAAATGGCAGCCCGGAGGCGGTGGAGGTTTACGTGTGCTCTTTAATAAAGCTACACGCACCAATTTGTGTTTGGATTATGCATATGGGGTTGACCACAACAGAGGGTTCTTCCTGGGCTTAAATGAAGCTTTTTAAGGTTAAGTAGTACGCCAATCACAGAATATTTTTTCTGTTAAAACAAACAAGTATAGGGATCGTTCGTATAATAAATTCAATGATCCCTATGAGTAATTCTATAGAAGAAATTGTTTGTGGTTTACCTGCTTTTAAGCGTTTTGATTTAAAACGATCATGAAATGTAAGCAGTATGAACAATTGTCAAAGCTTAGTTATGCATAACAATCTTATTTTTCAGCCGAAATTATCGTAGCAGCATATTGCAAAAGCGCTTCATTTTCTTTATTTCTTGAGCTGAATAAAACAGATATCTCTTTCTTAATGATCGCTATCGTCGCTTCATCTGCACCTGATAAGGCGGCAACAATCGGCGCGCCTACATCCATCATCATTTCCCAATAACGGTCAAAACTTTGATAATTTACATTCCCTTTAATTTCCTTTTCAGTTATACGTATAAAACCTGTTTCCTTAAATATTGTCATCATTAAACCGGGCGCAGCACAGCGAAACATACCCGGTGCCCCGGGAACCGGAGCCGGAAGATCAACATATTTCTGTATGATGCTCATCATGGTAGTTACCCAATTATTTAAGCCCGGATCTGCCCACACGGAGATCGCAATTCTCCCGCCCGATTTTAAAACACGGTGCATTTCTCCCGCTGCCTGCTGCATATCAGAAAAGAACATAAAGCCCATTCGACAGCTCACTGCATCAAAAATCTCTTTATCAAAAGGTAACTCACATGCATCGCCAACAAGAGTTGTATAGTTCTTCAATCCTTTTCCAGCAGCGTTTTCGGCGGCAATAACCAGCATATCTTCTGCAAGGTCCAGGCCTGTTACTTCTCCTTTTGTAACCAGGCCGGCCATTGTAATTCCCGGCTCTCCCGTGCCTGCTGCAATATCTAAAACATGGTCATTGTCCTTTAAATTCAGGCTGCTGATAATGGTTTCGCCCATAGGTAGCAGAAAATGCATGTTAAAATCATCCCATTTTTTCCATCCTGAGGAAAAACTGTTCCAGGATTGCTTTTGCTGTTCGCGGATTTGTTCAAAACGGGTTTCCATTTTTCAGACATTAAAGATTAATAATCACGCGGATGATGGAAAAGGATCGGCCTGCTACTATTTCCATTAAACTCAATTCAGCATCCTTTTTTCAAACCATCTTTTAGCAGAATAGGATTATTCAGATGAAGATAAAAATTAAAATCTGCTTAGTCAAGATGAGATCAAATCAATTTTGAAAAACACAAAAACCTTTAAGCAAGTGTTTTACCAAAACAAATACTGTTTTCGAGCCCAACGTAAGGGCCATACTTTGGTATTTCCACATAACCGGCTTTCTGATACAATGCCTGTGCTTCCATTTGTCTTACCCCGGTTTCCAACACAGTATACCGGAAACCCAACTCCTGCGCCCATATTTCTAATTCCCTGAGAACCATTTTACTGATTCCCTTGCCGCGGGCAACTTCTTGCACAAACATTCTTTTCAATTCTACAGATTCCTGATCAAAAGACTTAAAACAGCCGCTACCTACTGCTACACCATCCAAATAAGCAATCACCACTGTATCCAATTTTGCAATAAGGTTATGCTGCTCATAAATATCCATGATATCTCCATTGCGCTTACGCAGGTCGTCATTTAACTCAGCAATCAGGGATTGGAAATCTGTATCGGCGCTTGTTGTACGTTGAAGGGTTACTTTGTTCATATGGCTAAATAAAATGCAAATCTAAATTATTTACCCAAAATCACCCTGAATGTTAGATTAATTCTGGCCTTCATAGATTTTTTCGATTTAGCTATGCGGTGTTGCCATTTATCCTGGAAATCCCCCTTCATAAAAAAATAAGAACCATCCTCTAATAATACTTTAAATTTATCCTGAGGATTAATCTTACTTCTGATATCAAACTCACGTTCCTGGCCAAAACTAACGGAAACAACAAACATATTTTTGCCGGGCACCCCGTCACCATCACTATGCCAGCTTACAGAGTCGTTTCCATCCCGGTAATAATTGAGCAGCACACTGTTGAATGACATGCCTGCCAGCTTTTCTACCCGCGATTTGATTTCCAGCAGTTCTTTTGTCCAGGGAAAAGCGCCCGACTTCTCTCCTTGAATAGCATCATCTGTTCCTTCATCGCCAAACCAGGCAGTTAACCTTGGTGTGAGTACTTCTTTCCCATACATCAATGCTGACTTCTGGCTCCAGGATGTTTCGCGAATTAGCTTTTCCCTAAAAAATTCACTTTCTTCCTTACTGAAAACCCCTGGTCTATAGTCAAATATAGGTGTAGACAGGTTTTTCTCAGCGCCCATCTCCTCCATAAAATTCAATTGTTCCATTCCTTATGTTAATCGCATTCAATCACAAATTGAAACGTCAGTGACCGGTTTTTGTTTTTTAACAGAATAGGAATTATTTCCATGGACAGTAAAAAAACATTTCTAGCCAAGTACCTGTACCGAATCAAAAAATTCGATACGTAACATTAAAGTCCCTGACTAAATATTTCTTTTATATCTGCCTCATTTTTCGTTAATTGAGTTTTATTTACCGCTCAATATGGAAAGAAGAAACTTCATCAAAACAGGTACTATCGCCAGCCTTAGCCTGGGTTCATTACTCAACAGCTCCTGTAAGGAGGTACCTTCAAAAAGTACAACCGCAGAAGGAGATCATCCGCAGCAGGATAATTTTGAACTGAATGAAATCTCAATTGCTGCACTCCAGCGAAAAATGAAGGATAAGACACATACTTCCCGTTCTATCACAGAACTTTACCTGAAAAGGATTGATGCGATGGATAAACAAGGGCCAATGATCAATGCGGTTATAGAACTGAACAAAGATGCACTGGAAATAGCAGATATGCTGGATAAAGAACGTGCAGCAGGTAAAGTGCGTGGGCCTATGCATGGTATCCCGGTACTGATCAAAGATAATATTGACACCGGCGACCACATGCACACCACTGCAGGGTCTATAGCTTTGCAGGATAATGTTGCTGCTAAAGATGCCTTTATTATTAACTTATTGCGTGCGTCGGGAGCCGTCATTTTAGGTAAAACCAATTTAAGCGAATGGGCAAATTTTCGCTCCACCAGTTCTACCAGTGCATGGAGCAGCCGCGGCGGGCAAACTAAAAACCCGTATATCCTCGACCGTAATCCGAGTGGCTCCAGTGCTGGATCGGGCGCGGCAGTGGCAGCAAATTTTTGTACAGTAGCCATTGGAACAGAAACTGATGGCTCGGTAGTTTCTCCCTCTTCCGTTAATGGATTGGTAGGGATTAAACCCACTGTCGGTTTGTTGAGCCGTACGGGTATCATTCCCATTTCAAAAACACAGGACACAGCCGGACCAATGGCAAGAACAGTGGAGGATGCTGCCATCTTATTGGGTATCCTTGCTGGAATAGATCCAGCAGATCCATCTACCCTGCTAAGTAAAGGAAAAGCCGAAAAAGATTATACTCAGTTTTTGACGCCCGATGGCCTGAAGGGCAAACGCCTTGGCCTGGAGAAATCTGCACTAAAAGGCAATGCTGCAATGGAAAGCCTGCTGCAGGATGCACTTAAAACATTGCGCAGCAAAGGGGCCATAATTGTAGAAATTGAGCTTAACAAAGTATTGGAAAGTACAGGGAAGGCAGAATTTGAAGTCCTGCTTTATGAATTTAAAGATGGCTTAAACCAATACCTGCAAAAAGCCAATTCCAAAATCAAAACCCTTGCAGACCTCATTTCTTACAACAAACAAAACGAGACCAAAGCGATGCCTTTCTTTAAACAGGAAACCCTGGAACTCGCCCAGCAAAAAGACGGGTTGGATACACCAGCCTATCTGGAAGCGTTAAAAAAGTCAAACAGCTTTACGCAGCAAACCATTGATACGCTGATGAAAAAAGAAAAGCTGGATGCTTTTATTGGGCCAACCAATGGTTTTGCGGTATGCATCGATCTGGTAAATGGTGATTATGATAACGGATTTTCGTTTTCCACTCCCGCAGCCCGGGCCGGTTATCCGCATATTACCGTACCAATGGGCAGCTGGCATGAACTGCCGATGGGATTATCATTTTTTGGTACCGCCTATAGTGAGCCTGAACTGATAAAAATGGCTTATGCCTATGAACAGGCCAGTAAAAAAAGAACACCACCTCAATTTATGCCGGCCTTGGTAGGATAATGTGATCTTGTTTAGCGAACAGTAATCTGTACTATTAATTCTTAATTCTGTACAAATTTTTGTCTTCTGTGCAAAATACCTTTGACATATAATAATTAACACAGAAGAAGATGTCAAAAACAATTTTAATTACCGGTGCATCACGTGGATTCGGTAAATTATGGGCAGAAGCGTTTTTAAAACGCGGCGACAGGGTTGCTGCAACTGCCAGAGATTTAAATGCGCTGAACGACCTGGTTGAAAAATATGGAGATGCTATTCTCCCCATCCAGCTGGACGTAAACGATCACGATGCTTGTTTTGCAGCAGTAAACAAGGTGAAAGAAAAATTTGGAACCATAGATGTAGTGATCAATAATGCAGGATACGGATTATTCGGAGCAATTGAAGAAACTACTGAAGAGCAGGCACGAAACCAGATGGAAACGAATTTCTTTGGCGTACTTTGGATCACACAGGCTGTTCTGCCGATCATGAGGGAACAAAAAAGCGGACATATTATCCAGGTATCCAGTTTCCTTGGTTTAATTACCTTACCCATACTAGGATTATACAATGCTTCAAAATTTGCAGTGGAAGGATTTAGTGAAACTTTAGCCACAGAAGTAAAAGGTTTTGGTATCAACATTACACTGGTAGAACCGAATGGCTTCTCTACAGATTGGAGCGGCGCCTCAGCAAATCAAACTACACCAAAAGAGATTTATGCCCCCTTGAAAAAGGCCTTTATGGAAGCTGCAACGCCAGACTCATGGGGCAAACCCGAAGCTACCGTTGATCCGATTTTAAAAATTGTAGATAGCGAGAATCCTCCTTTACGTGTATTGTTTGGTAAAGTAGCTTATCCTGCTGTTAAACAGGTTTATGAGCAACGTTTGGCCAGTTTTGAGGAATGGAAAGAAGTTTCTGCTGCTGCACACGGTTAAGCTGAACCAAAGAACAATTATGACATTTACCCACACAATCTACACTCAAAAATGTGTAGATTGTGTTAATTTTTAAGCCATGAAACATTATAAAAGCCTGACTACACTCCACCGGGAAAATGCGTTTCCGCCACCTGAAAATCCGCTGATCAGTTTATATCAATGCAGAGGCATTTGCAGTATGGGCGACCGGGAATTTACCAGCGATTTTTATATGATCGGATTTAAAAAATTAAAGTCGGGCATTGTTTTGTACGGCAGGACTAAATATGACCACGAATCCGGTTCTATGATGTTTGTGAGACCACATCAGATCATTGAATTAAAATTCCTCGAATTTGATGAAGATGGTTTCCTTATTTTCTTTCACGAAGACTTTTTAAATGGACACAGTTTACATGACGAAATAAAAAAATACAACTTCTTTGATTACGAAACAAATGAGGCGCTCCATCTTTCCCCAAAAGAAGAGCAAATTACATGGGATTTATTTCATAAAATTGAAAACGAATATTTAAATAACCAGGATGAATATAGTAAGGAGATTATGTTGAGCACGCTTGATACCTTACTCAAATATTCCCAGCGTTTTTATAAACGGCAATTCATAAACCGCGCTGAGAGTTCAGGTAAAACAGTAACGAAATTCAATAAGGCCATTAATACCTATGTGGAAAGCGGCCTCTTGTCAACCAAAGGATTACCATCCGTTAATCATATCGCCTCCCAGCTTAACATATCTCCGAGTTATCTGAGCGACCTCCTCAAACAGGAAAGTGGTAAAACAGCTTTGGAACATATCCATATTTATCTGGTATCGGAAGCTAAAAACCTGCTTATTGTTGATGATCAGTCTGTATCAGAAATCGCTTATCGACTTGGGTTCGACAGTATTTCTTACTTCTCCAGATTATTTAAAAAGGAAGTAGGCCTAAGTCCGCTGCAATTTAAAAAACAGGTTTTCAACTGAGTTTTTTTTAAAAGAATCAGGTAGAATTAAATTCCAGCATTGCCCCTTATACGCCATTAAGCTCATTACAATTTCTTTTTCGCCCTTTCGTTTATGATCAGCTTGTTCTCGATACGCTTATCTGGAATAAACCAGATACCGGCCACAAGCGCATAAACTGCCAGTCCCAGCCAGGGACTTAAAAAACAGAGCCCCAAAGCCGCAGCGTAAAGTACAACACTTACCTTTCCTTTGGTATCATTTCCAAAAGCTTCGGCCAGTAAAGAATTTTCATCATGGCCCCGGATCAGCGTTTTAACTAAAATAGCATAGGCGATTGCATTGAGAACTAATACGATACCATAAAAGATTACCGGCCATTTGGCAAAGTGGTTCTCCCCCATCCAGTCGGTCACAAATGGAATCAGCGACAACCAAAAAAGCAAATGAAGGTTAGCCCATAATACTTTACCGTTTACAGATTCTACTGCCTGAAACATATGGTGATGATTATTCCAGTAAATCCCCACATAAATAAAGCTGAGTACGTAACTTACAAACACAGGAATCATAGGCTGTAAGCTCTCTATACTGGCATCATAAGGCAGCTTCAGCGTCAATACCATAATAGTGATAATGATGGCTATCACTCCATCGCTAAAAGCTTCCAGACGTCCTTTTTCCATATTTTATTGGGGTTGATGATCAAAATTTACAGCAATATAGGCTTTCTTTCTAATCCTGTGCGGCTGCAACAGCAAAAATTTCGGTAAACATCAATGTACAGCTTAACCGATAAATGATTAAATTAACACCATTCCAACGTCTGCTCTGTCTAATCCACAACTAACCATCGCTCATGAAACGCATTTTCCCAGGTCTCGATAAATTCTTGCTGTTAACAGTTATCGCTATTGGCTTCAGCAATTACTTATCTGCCCAAATAGCCAAAACAGATCTTTCATTTGTTGTATCAATGGAAAATCCTCAAAACCACCTCTATCATGTAACTGTAACTTATACGCACAATACAAAAGAAAACCTCGACTTTAAAATGAGCGCCTGGACACCGGGTTTTTATGAGATCGTTGATTTTGCCGGTGCAGTAGCTAATTTTCATGCGGCAACTGCCGATGGAAAAGAACTCACCTGGAAAAAAACCGATGCCAATACCTGGGAAGTAGACAGCCACAAAGCAAACACAGTTTCTATTACTTACGATGTAAAAGCCATAGAGAAATTTATTGGTAATGTTTATCTCGATGAAAATTATGGATATATTATTCCAGGGGCACTCCTGGTTTACCTGGATGAAGCTTTAAGAAAACCTGTCACACTGCAGATCAAACCTTATAGCCAATGGAATGATTTTGTGGCTACCGGGCTTAATGCAGTAGCAGGAGAAAAAAACACTTTTCGTGCTACCAATTTTGATGAACTGTTTGACAGTCCTTTACTGATGGGTAAACTACAACTGCTGCCTGTCTTTAATGTAAAAAACATTCCCCACCAGTTTATAGGTTACGACCTGGGGGATTTTAACCGTGATCAATTTACTGCCGATCTGCAAAAGATCGTGACCAGCGCCACCAGCCTGATGGGCGATATCCCCTATTTACATTATACTTTTTTAGCGGTTGGTATCAAAGGTGGTGGCGGATTTGGTGGAATTGAGCATTTAAATTCTGCTTCCTTACTGGTTGGCACTAAAAATCTGTTTACCAATCCCAACTCAAAAAACTCATTTTACAGCTTCCTGGCACATGAGTTTTTTCATCTCTACAATGTAAAACGTATCCGTCCTATTGCTTTGGGCCCATTTGATTACAGCAAGGAGAATTATACCAATATGATCTGGGTATCAGAAGGATTTACGGATTACTATCAAAACCTGATCTTAAAAAGTGCAGGCCTCGTTAATAAAGAATATGTATTAAATGGTTACCAGAATGCCATCAGCAGTTATGAAAACAGCACTGGCCATCTATATCAGTCGGCCACACAGGCAAGCCACGATATCTGGGCCATCCGTGGCAGGCCAACCATGCGAACACCCGAAGAAATATCTAAAACGGTTAATGTTTATGATAAAGGATCTGCTTTGGGTTTATTGCTGGACCTAAAAATCAGGCATGAATCGCAAAACAAACATTCCCTTGATGATGTGATGCGCGCTCTGTATAAAGACTATTATCAGGTTAAAAAAAGAGGTTTCACAGATCAGGAATTTCAGCAGGAATGCGAACGTATGGCCGGTGTGCCCCTCACAGAAATATTTGACTATGCGTCAACCGTAAAACCAATCAATTATCCAAAATACTTTGCCTACGCTGGTCTCGCTATTGACACCGTTAACAAAGCCTTACCGGGCGGCTCCATGGGGGCAATTGTGGGTTACAGGGATAGCACTGTGATTGTAAGAGAAGTAACCTGGCAATTACCTGCATCAAATGCCGGGTTACAGGCAGGAGATAAAATACTAACAGTGAACGGCGTAAAAATAACCAGGGATTTTGATGAAATGCTCGGTAAAATGCAAAACGGACAAGAGTTAAAACTCAGCATCAAACGCGGAGATCAGACACAGGAGCTAACCGTAAAGCTAGTCACCGGTTATAAAAAAAGCTTTGCGATTACAATGCTTCCCCATCCTACTGCGCTCGAAACCAGTATCTATAAAAGCTGGTTGAGGGAATAACAAGTAAACCAAAATAACTTAAAGCAAATGTATAAAAGTAAGATCCTTTGTACTGGATAAATCTTCACTGGAAGTACTTGGCAATGATGGTGAAAAGGTGATATGGTTTACCCTGATAAAGATACTACTGGTGTTGCAGTATTTGCTGAAGGAAAAGCAGTAATTGAGCACCTGCATCTATGGGATCTCAGTAAATAAAAAATGCCCGGCATTCATCTCAAAAGATAAATACCGGGCATCATATACTGTTACTAGTTGGTTGCTAAAATCTGTGAAGCATGGTTTTTAGTATCAACTTTTTCAATCACCTTGGTAATATATCCTTTTTGATCGATCAGGAAAGTGGTGCGGGTGGTGCTGAAAGCTTTTACACCTAATCTTTCTTTTTCAGTCCATACGCCGTATTTCATGTGAATAGACTTATCTACGTCGGCCAGTAAAGAAAAAGGCAGCTTGTTGTTTTCTTTAAACCCCCTGTGCGACGCTTCGTCGTCAGTGCTTACACCCAAAACAGTATATCCTTGTTTGGTCAGCTCAGTAAAATTATCACGTAGACTGCAGGCTTCAGCTGTACAACCAGAACTATTATCCTTAGGATAGAAATACAGTACTACTTTTTTGCCTTTAAACTGCTTCAGAGAAACAGTCTTACCATCCTGGTCTTTAGAAACAAAATCTGGCGCTTTATCACCGGGTTTCAAGCTGGTTTGTGCATAATTCACTGCTGGAACAGCCAGCATGAAAAATAAGAATATGGAAGCTAGTGGTTTCATAAAATTAAAGTTTTTTGTTAAAAATACCTAATTAACAAATTGAAATCCTTTTGTTTCCGGGATGTTACAAACTAGGTGCAGTATCTGCACAGACAGTTTCATATGATGACAATTTATAAGACAAACCAGACAAAAAGCCGTTTTATCACAGCTTCGCACTTAAATCAAATAAATAATAATTAATATTCTTGTTTTATGTTTAAACAGCATTAATTGAATATTAATGACCATCTTTATAGCACCCTCTGCAATTTGAGCTTTCCTACGCTTAACGGTTTAGCACCGTAATAAATTTTACCCCGATTTTGTTCCTTAATTTATGAATGAATTTAAAGTTGATCTTACAAATTGCGATATTGAACCTATACATATATTAGGAAGGATACAGTCCCACGGTTTTTTGGTAGCCGTAAACAATAAAACACAATTGATCTCCTACATCAGTGAAAACGTCCAATTATTTATTCATGAACCAGCCGCAAACTATATTGGTGAGCGTTTTGCAGTTTTAGAAAAAAAGATTGATTTCAACGTATCTGGCGCAGGTTTAACGATTAGCCAGCTGGTCACTGTTGGCGATAATGGCAAAGAGCCGGAGATTAACAATCCTATTTATCTCGAAATTGGCAAAATCCCCTATTTCCTAATTGTTACCCTTTCAGGGGATGACAAATTCCTGGAATTTGAACCTATTACCTCTGATGCACAAGCAGACTTGCAGCAAACTATCGGACGCTCTATGTCTGGCATTTTATCCGCCAGGGACCTGGATTCCATGTTTCAGAAAACAGCCGTAGAGATCAAAAAAATTATCAAATACGACAGGGTAATGGTCTATCAGTTTAGCGAAGAAGGGCATGGTAAAATCATAGCGGAGGCCAAAATTGAGATTCTGAATCCCTTTTTAGGATTGCACTACCCTGCCTCCGATATACCAAAACAGGCAAGAGAACTTTATAAAGTTAACTTAACACGTATCATTGCAGATGTAAATAGTGATGACTCCCCCCTGCTGTCTACCGCTGGACAACAGCCACTTAATCTCACACATGCCGGCTTAAGGGCGGTATCACCTATTCATATCCAATATTTAAAAAACATGGGCGTAGTGTCCAGTTTCAGTATTTCGCTGATTGCGGGCGATCAGCTATGGGGTTTAATTGTTTGCCATAACTATTCGCCGCGTTTCATTAATTACAAAGCCCGTGAAGCCGCTAAATTACTGGGACAGGTACTTTCTTCAGCGCTTGAATACCGCCAGGGAGAAGAAGATAGCGAACTATTTTTAGCGCTCAATAAAGGAGTAACCGATATCATCGAGCACCTGGAAAAAGAAGATGATCTAACCACTGCTTTAACCGGAAACGAGGTGTCTTTAAGAGATATCGCCAATGCCTCTGGTGTGGCTTTAGTATTTGATCAAAAAATCACCACCCTGGGCCTAACGCCAACTGAAGAACAAATTAAGGAAATTGCTGTGTGGCTTAAAACCAACATGCCCGATTCTTTATATTATACTCATCGGTTTCCGCAAATATTTTTTCCTGCAATGCATTATAGCGAAATAGCGAGTGGTTTACTCGCCTGTATGCTTTCAAGGGAACTGGGAGAATTTATCATCTGGTTTAAACCAGAGCAGATCAACCATATCACCTGGGCAGGTAATCCAGAAAAACCTGTGGAAATGAATGCAAATGGACTCCTGCAAATGAGCCCAAGAAAATCATTTGAGAAGTGGACCGATATTGTGAGAAATACCTCACAAAAATGGAACAGGGCCGAGATAACAGCAGTGGTTTCCCTGCGTGAGCATATCGTTTATGTCATTAAACGTAAAGCCAATGAAATCAGAAGATTAAATGAATTGCTAAAACAGTCTTACGAAGAGCTGAACATCTTCAGTTATACCGTCACTCATGATCTGCGTACCCCTTTATCTGCCATCAAATCTTATGCTGAACTGTTGTTGATCAACAATAAGAGTTTGGATGATCAGGCTAAAAAAGTATTGGAAAGAATTAATGCCTGCGCAGATAAAATGGCTTTATTGATCAAAGAAATCCTTAATTATTCCAGCCTGGGCAAGGCCGATATTATTATGGTGCCTATAGAAATGGGCGACATGATAAATACCATCAAAACCGATGTCATTGAAGGCTTACAGCCTGAGAACTTACAATTTGAAATTGGAGATACCCCCTCAATTACTGGCGATGCTGTACTGATCAACCAGGTTTTCACGAACCTGATCAGCAACGCAGTAAAATATTCTTCCAAATCAAACCCTTCCAAAGTTTCGGTAAGCGGCATTAAAAAAGATAAAGAAGTGGTCTATATCATTACAGACAACGGCATAGGTATCGATGATAAATATTACAATTTAGTATTTGAGCTATTTAAGCGTATGGATAATGTGAAAGGGTTTGAAGGAACCGGGGTTGGATTGGCAATTGTAAAACGTGTGATGGAAAAGCATAATGGAAAAGTGTGGTTTGAAAGCAAACTGGGAATGGGAACAACGTTTTATTTATCTTTTGAATGTTAGAAACAGTAACGAATACCGACATATTTTTTGTTGAAGATGATACTGATTTTGCCTTTATCATGGAAACTGCAGTACTGGAGCTTAGCAAGCCCGCCACCATACAAATATTAGACAATGGGAAAGAAGCCATTTTAAAATTGAAGCGCCTGGCAGAAGATAAACTGAAGCCTAAGCTGATCTTATTGGACCTCAACCTTCCAGGAATTTCAGGGATTGAAATACTGAAACAAATAAGGGATATCACTTACTTAAGGTATGTACCTGTAGTGCTGTTCTCCACTTCCGAGGAGGCGACAGATATTAGGACATCGCTGGAATTTGGCGCCAATGCTTATGTAACCAAACCATCAAGTTATTCAGACCTGATCATTTGTTTGCAGTCTTTCGCCGATTTCTGGTTACATCAAAATGCATTTGTTAGTTAACGATATGAAAAAAATAGTCTATATAGAAGATGATCCCGATATTGCCACGGTGATTGAAATGGCCCTCGGAGACATTTATCAGTTGATGGTGTTGATGGATGCGCATGAAATAGCTGAAAAAATTTCGCATTTTATGCCAGACCTTATCCTCATTGACAATTATATCGGTTTAAAAAAAGCTGCTGATGTAATCAAAGAGATTAAACAAGCTGATAAACTTAAGGATGTACCATTCATTCTATGCTCAGGCAGTTCAGATATACATACTTTAGCACAGGAAATGTCTGCCAATGCCTATTTAGAAAAACCCTTTGAACTGGCAGATTTGTATACGATCATTAAAAAGGTATTTGATGGACATATAAGCTAAGGGCATCATTTTTTTCCGAAAAATAACATCGTTGATCGTGGTGAAAGATTTGTAAATTCGAAGACCAATGAATCCAAAACAGCGTAAATTAACTCTCCCGCCCCTTCCTGCGGTATTAGGATCTATTCTCAGCGTTCAAATTGGTGCAGCACTGGCCAAAGGCTTGTTCCCTGCATTAGGAGCAGCCGGCACCACTACCTTAAGGATCGGTTTATCTGCCTTGATGCTCATCCTGGTAAACAGGCCAAACTTCAGTAAACTCAGCAGGCAGCAGTGGAATGCAGTGATCTCCTATGGCATTTGCCTTGGGGCGATGAATGGCATTTATTATCTCGCTTTGTCGCGCATCCCTCTGGGGATGGCAGTCACACTTGAATTTATTGGTCCGCTCATGCTTGCCGTAGTGGGCTCAAAACGTAAAATAGAATTTTTATGGGTACTGCTCGCCGCAGCAGGAATAGCGTTTATAGCCCCATGGAATGGTAAAGGGATAGATCTTTTTGGAGCGGGCATGGCACTATTGGCAGGGGTTTTCTGGGCGGGTTATATCCTTTTAGGCAGGCGTACTTCAGCCGTTTTAGAAGGAAAACAAGCAGTTACTATAGGCATGATCTTCGCCACACTAGTTATTCTGCCATTTGGCATTTCCAGCGGTGGCCTGTTGCATTTTACACCACTCATGATCCTTCCGGCGGTGGCCCTCGCTTTATTTTCCAGTGCTATTCCCTTTTCTCTGGAGATTTATGCCCTCAAACATATCCCGGCAAAAACATTCAGCATCCTGATGAGCCTTGAGCCTGCTGTGGCCGCAATTTGCGGAATGATATTCTTAAAAGAATTCCTTTCCCTTACAGAATGGGCTGCTGTATCGCTGGTTGTGATTGCCAGTGCAGGGGCTACACTCACTAAAGAGCAAACAGATATCAAATAAGTCTTCACACCGTTCACAGTTTATAAACAAATTCAAAACCAGGCGCTTGTAATTGTGTTCTATTAATTTACATCCAGCGCTCTGATATGCATCATTTAATTATTCAATATACTTTCCTGCTGGCTGTCATTGTTTTTGTGGTTATGCTGGCCAGGAAAATCAACATCTCTTACCCCATATTACTGGTAGTATCCGGGCTATTTTTGGGTTTTGTGCCGGCATTAAGGGGAATTGAAATTGAGCCGGAAATGATTTTCGTGATTTTCCTGCCACCGCTGTTATACGAATCTGCCTGGAGCACCTCCTGGAAGGATTTCTGGAAATGGAGAAGAATGATCATCAGCTTTGCATCTCTCATCGTTATCGTCACTTCATGTGTCATTGCAGAGGTATCAAGCCATTTGATCCCTGAATTTACCCTTGCGTCAGGATTTTTATTAGGTGCCATCATTTCGCCGCCTGATGCGGTGTCGGCTACCAGCGTTTTAAAAAATGTAAAAATACCCAAACGGCTGGTTACGATATTGGAGGGCGAAAGTCTTATGAACGATGCTGCCAGTCTAATTGTTTTTAGCTTTGCCATGAAAGCTGTTACCAGTGGCAAATTCGTTTTTACAGCCGCTGCTTCCAGTTTTGTGATCGTCATTGTGATGGGGATTGCCACAGGTGTAGCTGTAGCGATAATCTTTTATGCGATACATCGTTATTTGCCTACAACCACCAATATTGATATTATCCTCACTTTCATTACTCCCTATGCCATGTATATCATTGCCGAAGAATTCCATTTTTCCGGTGTACTGGCAGTGGTAAGCGGCGGCTTGTTTCTTTCTGTAAGGCGGCATTCTTTTTTAAGCCATCAAAGCCGGCTGCAGGGCATTAATGTGTGGGAGGCTATTTCTTTTGTACTGAATGGATTTGTATTTATGCTGATAGGGTTGGAATTTCCTGTGATCATCAAAAATCTTGGTCCCAGTGGTTTAAAAACAGCTGTTACCTATAGCGCCATTATTGCAGGTGTATTGATTATCACCCGTTTGGTGAGCACCTTTGGCGCCTTCTGGTTTACGATATTCATGAGGAAGTTTATCAAAACCGCAGATGACAGCCGCGACTGGAAAGCTCCGGTTATATTAGGCTGGGCAGGTATGCGCGGCGTGGTATCCTTAGCGGCAGCCTTGAGTATACCGGTAGCCTTTCATTCAGGCGAAGCCTTCCCCAACCGTAACCTCATCCTCTTTATTACTTTCTCGGTGATCCTGGTCACGCTGATCCTCCAGGGCTTAACCTTACCCTTTCTGATCAAATGGCTAAACATGCAGGATCCCGACCATACCGTTTCTTATGAAGAGCAGCAAAACCGGGTCAGGAAAAAACTTTCTATGCTGTCCCTAAATATTTTGAACACCAAATACCAGAAAGAGCTGGAAGAAAATGAAATGGTAATGGCCATTAAAACAAGATTGGATGCCGATATTGAATTGCTGAATGATTGGGACAAACAGGATAACCGGCACCAGGTTGATGATTATTTTGATGATTATAAAATCATCATGGAAGAATTATTAGATGAGCAGCGCAAAATGCTCAAGAACTTAAATAAAAAAGAGAATATCAATAACGAACTCATCCGGCAGCAGCTCACCCTGCTCGATCTGGAAGAGGAGAAAATGCGCCAGCATTTTATCAATGATGTCGAATAAGATATAACTAGTTAATCATCACCCTGATTACATCGTTAACCATTTACAGGAAGAACAAAATAGAATGTGGCACCCTGACCAGGTTCACTTTCTACCCAAATTTTTCCATTATGGCGTGCAGCAATTTCTGCACTCAAATACAGCCCGATTCCAAAACCAGATATATTATTGTTGTGTTCTACCCTGTAGTACCGTTCAAATAGTTTTTCTATATCTTTTGCTTCTATACCTATTCCCTGATCTGTGACAGTAATCTGAGCCATTCCATCGGTCAAACTGCAGCTGATTTTGATTTCACTGTTTGAAGGAGAATACTTAACGGCATTACTTAACAGGTTTGAAATTACATTACCTATTTTGTCTTCATCTGCAATAATTTCAATTTCTGCAGAAGGCAGATAAGTAAAATGGTGACTCGAATCTACCAAACGGGCTTCTTCAATCAGATTTCCCAGCAATTGATCCAGCCTGAAAGCACTTTTGTCTAACACAATCTTTCCTGATTCTAACCTCGAAATATTTAGGAAACCATTGATCATACTGGTCATTTTTTGAACCTGTCTGCTTGCTTTGTCCAATACCTCTGCTGTAAAAACATTCTGTTCCTTTTTTACTTTCATCTGAAGGATTTGAACATATCCTTTTAATGAGGTTAGCGGTGTCTTTAACTCATGGCTTACCATGCCAATAAAAGCATTTTTACGTTCATCATCTTTTCTCATCTCTGATATATCCATCACCACGCCTGTAAAAGCAGAAAACTCACCGGATGGATCTGCTTTTAAATTGCCCATTGCCCTCAGCCAGCGTATTTTTTGATCATGGAAACCCAATACAGGATAAGACACATCGTAATTCCCATTACCGGCAATAGCAGCTTCCAATATAGTTGAAACATATTCACGGTACTCTTCGGTAATCTGACCAACTGCATCTTCAATAGTAATATCTTCTTCGGGGTAAAAACCGAACAATTCTTTGAGCCTGGCTGAAGTTATAAATTTACGGGTTACAGAATGTATATGCCAGGTTCCAAAATTAGCAGCTTCAATTGCTAATCTTAGGGCTACTTCTGCCTCTTCCACCTTCTGGCGGGAAAGTACCTGTTCTGTCACATCGGTGGCAGTGATAATGATAGAATCCACCTTTCCCAACGCATTTGTCAGGGGTTGAAATATAACATTGAAATACAGGTCTTTTTGCACCCCATTATGAGTTACTTTCGCCTGTGATTCATTGCTGTAATAAGCTTTACCATTGGCAAACAAGGCTTCTAAAATAGGAAGCACCCTTTCATTTTCGGCTGTTAAGACCCCGCCTAAAGGACTGCCAATAACAGCGCTGTCTTTCCCCCAAATTTCCAGCATTTTCTCATTCACAGATTCTACAATGAGGTCCTGTCCATTTAATACCGCAATTCCAATCGGTGCAGCAGTGATCAGCTGGCGAACCCTGTTTTCACTAATTGCCAATTTAGAATAGGTAGCGTTCAAATACTCCTGTGCGCTGATCAGCTCTTCATTAGCAGCATGTAACTCTTCATTTGAAGCCGTTAACTCTTCGTTAATTGCCGCCAAATCACCCGCGAGCCTGGTTTTTTCTAATTCATCATTTTTGCGATCGGTAATATCCACGCAAGAGCTGATATAACCTGCAAATGATTGATCAGAACGAAAACGGGGTGGTGCTTTAATCAGCATCCACCGGTACTCACCGGTTTTACTCTTTATTCTTAATTCCCCTTCAAAAGGAATACGTAACTCAAATGCAGTTAAATAGGCCTTTATCCAGCCTCTTTTATCGTCGGGATGGATGAGTTCTGTCCAGCCAAAATTCAGCAACTGATCTGTAGATAATCCGGTTAATTCATACCAGGCCTGATTTAAATAGGTAATAGCGCTGCTTTCATCTGATACTGAAATCAATATGTCTGTTCCCTCGGCCATTGTTTTAAAACGTGCTTCGCTTTCAGCTAGCTCCTTGATACGGTTTTCAACACGCTGCTCTAACTGCTCGTTAGTGCTGCTTAGCTCTTCCTGGCTTTGGGCAAGTTCTTCATTGATTGCGCTAAGTTCTTCATTGGCTGTAGCAAGCTCTTCATTGATGGCCTGCTCCTGCATCAGCAATTGTTCTTTTAAATAAGCATCTTTTAAAACTTCCCGGTTCAAAAACTGTTCAGTAACATCAACTGCCGTATGCAATACACAAATCGTATTGCCTTCTTCATCTTTTATCGCCCGGTACTCAAAATCGAAATAAAAGGTTTTTATCTCTCCATCCACTTGAATACTGGCCGCAGTATCATTACCTGATAAAGTTAAACCTTCACGCCAAACCCTGGCAAACATCTCAATAAAGGGCTGTCCAACCAATTCAGGAAGGGCTCCGGCAAGAGACTTCCCAATAATACTTCTATCCTTTCCCCAAATATTGAGCATGGCATCATTTGCCATCTGGATGACTGCTTCTTCTCCTATATGCACTGCTGTAGCAGTTTTTGTAGCATTTAGCACTTCTAACAATTGGTGTTCACTTAACAAAGCAGGCATGGTGTTCATCAGCAGATTTATATTACAGCGGGATTAAACATAATATTCATGCCAATCTATCAACAAATCAAAATTTTTATATACAATCTGCTTTTTTGCCTCTCCAGTTTAAACTCCTTAATATCTGGTATCCCGGATCATTGCGGGATGCTGAATGCATTCAACTCCACGTTAGCTAAAGGTTAGGTAAACAGTTAACATACGTCCTGGTTACATATACTGGCTAGTCACCCTTTAGCTACGGTTTAGGAAGCCTGTAGGTAAATGCGTCTTGCATGGGGCAATAAAGCATCCGGGAATCACTAAAGATATTCCAATGCACCAATTTGTGTAATCTATTTATATCCTTATCTTTAACGCCGTTTACCTAATCAAATACCCTTGGACGAAAACGCATTAGATATTTCCAGCGAGTTAGACCGCATTAACTCTATACCGGTTATCACTACCATATTAGAGGTCATTAGTGGTTACACAGGTATGGGTTTCGTGGCGGTAGCACGCGTTACCAAAAAACAGTGGCTTGCCTGTGCGGTTAGCGACAAGATTAACTTTGGCTTGTTACCTGGCCAGCAGCTGGCCCTGGAAACAACCATTTGTAAGGAAATTGAAATTCATCATGAGCAGGTAGTAATAGAGCATGTGGATAACGATCCAACTTATAGTAAACACCATACTCCTGCCACTTATGGTTTTCAGAGTTATATTTCTACACCTATTTTTTTAACTGATGGTAGTTTTTATGGAACACTGTGTGCTATTGACCCTAATCCTGCACAATTAAAGTCGCCCAAAACCATTGGCATGTTTACCCTGTTTGCCAATTTGATTGCCACACATTTAAGTGCCATGAACCAACTGGCGATTACAAAAACAGAATTACTGGAAGAAAAAGAAACCGCAGTATTACGGGAACAGTTTATAGCCGTTTTGGGACATGACTTGCGGAACCCGGTAAGTGCCATCGGTAACAGCGCACAATTATTGATGCGGACACTAAAAGACGAGCGCTCTTTAAGGCTCGCTACCATTATAAAGGATAGCACCTATCGTGTTACAGGCTTAATCGATAATGTGATGGATTTTGCCCGCGGCCGGTTAAGCCAGGGGCTCAATGTAGATTCAAAACCTATTAAGGATATTGAAAAGGTTTTGCAGCATGTGATTTCAGAATTAAGATTGATCTATCCTGGTACAACTATTACTACCCAATTTAAATTAAATGAACCTGTCACAGGAGACAGCAAAAGAATTGCCCAGCTATTTTCTAATCTTTTAGGTAATGCCATATCACATGGTGATGCTGGTATGCCTATCCATGTTAGTGCACAGATTGACAACAGGGAATTTATTTTATGTGTTTCCAATTCAGGTAAAGATATTCCTGAGGAAGTGATTAAAAAGCTATTTATGCCTTTTACGCGCGGCGTCGCCGGGCGTTATAAGGAAGGTTTAGGCTTAGGTTTATACATATGTTCTGAAATCGTAAAAGCACATCAGGGAAAAATTGCAGTTACCTCCAAAGACGGGGCTACCTGTTTTAAAGTTAGCTTCCCTATATCATAAAGTCATTGACTTAATCCCTTCATGATAAGAATTATAAATGCTTGATGAAGGGCAGGAACGAAATAGAAAAACGCAACAACCAGGGTAACGGCAAGCAGAAATTGGTATTTCATATCGTGAATTTTTAAAATGAAGCGGGCAATTATTGGCACGAGACATCCTGCTCCCTCCAAAAAGGGAAAAAAATGGGTTTCAAAATGTCTGATGTTATTGAACGCTGATTTGTTATCTATACTTAATTATGTGCCTCTAAGAGTAATGGAGGTTCTTCTTTTTTTGTCTTGAATTTTGCGATCAGGTGGTCAATGATCAGATACATCGAAGGCACTACAAAAAGCGTCAGGATCATGGAACTGGTTAAGCCTCCTATAATCACCCATGCCATACCGTTCTTGATTTCTGCACCGGCACCACTTGCCAAAGCGATGGGCAACATCCCAAGGATCATAGCCAGGGTAGTCATCAGGATGGGTCTTAACCTTTCCTTTCCTGCTTCAATCAGGGCTTCTTCAACCGGACGCCCTTCAGCTTTTAAATGGTTGGTAAAATCCACAATCAGAATAGCATTTTTTGATACCAGTCCAAGCAGCATGATCATACCTATGATGGAGAAAATATTGAGGGTTTGCATGGTCAGCGCCAGCGCCAGTAAGGCTCCAACCAGGGCAACAGGGATTGAAAAAAGCACTACAAAAGGATAAACTGCATTTTCATATAAGGCTACCATAATCAGGTAAACCAGTACAATGGCAACCATTAAGGCAAATCCGAGACTACCAAAAGCATCACCCTGATTTTTCAGGTCTCCCAAATATTCTACCGTTATCCCCGGAGGTAACTTAATACCGCTTACTTTCGCCTTAATATCATCACCTACAGACCCTGATGGCCTTCCTATTACATTAGACTTCACCGTAATGGAGCCTAATCGGTCACTACGTTCCAAAACGGTTTCCCCAAGTCCTTGCGTAACATCGGCAAACTGGCTCAAAACAAAGGTCTGTCCGTTGGTATTGGCAAAAGATAAATTTCTTACATTATTAATATCGGTCCGGTCAAATCTGTCCAGGGCGATACGTATATCATATTCGTTTCCAGACTGCTTAAACTTGCTCTTATCATTTCCGCTAAAGGCATTTTGCAGTGCCGCCCCTACCTGGCTGGCATCTATACCCAACAAGGTCATCTTCTCCCTGTTCAGGTTCACCTCTACCTCTGGCTTCTGATTTTTCACAGAGAGTTCTACAAACTGGGTACCGGCTACTGTGGTCACGGCTTTCTTATACTCCTCTGCAACTTTCCTTACGGCTACCAGGTCAACGCCTTTAATGGCGATCTGGATTGGTGCCTGGTTAGCCCCTCCCGTAATGGAGGTTGGAGAAGACGTAATCTTCACCCCGGGAATAACTTTACTTAATTTCTTTTGCAGCAGCGAGCCAAAATCTTCTGCAGTAATATTTCTTTTGTTCTTATCTACCATGGTCACAGTAATCTCGGCAAGGTTGGCATTATTGGTAGTCCCCGCAACGCTTCCGGTGATAAAACCGATACTGGAGAAGACCCGTGTCACCTCGGGCTGTTTCATGATCAGCTTTTCTGTCTGCTGAGTGATCATATTGGTTTGATAGAGTGACGCAGAAGGCGCCAGTTCAAGGTTAATTAACAACTCACCCTGATCGGCCGAAGGAATAAAGGCAGCACCTACAAAACCAAAACCAACTAAAGAAATACTGCCAATGATCAATAAGATCACAGCGGTTAACAAATATCTTTTTTTATGGATAGCTATGGCCAGTAACTTTCCATAATCATCTGAAAGTGTATGCAGAAAACGTTCAAAGCCCAGGTTCAGCTTTCCCCATAAACTTTTTTCATTCAGTTTTTCAATCTTACCAAATTTACTTGCCAGCATGGGAGTAACCGTAAAGGACACAAATAAGCTCATAATGGTTGAAAAAACTACCACCAGGGAAAACTCCTGCAGCAATGAGCCGATGATACCACCAGAAAAAGCAATCGGCAGGAACACCACAATGTCTACCAGGGTAATTGCCAGTGCGGTAAAACCGATCTCGCTTCTTCCTTCTAAAGCTGCTGTCTCTTTGTCTGACCCCATTTCCAGGTGCCGGTAGATATTTTCCAGTACCACGATCGAATCATCTACCAGGATACCTACTACCAGCGACATGGCCATTAATGTCATCAGGTTGAGCGAAAATCCTAAAGCATACATGGCAATAAATGTAGGAATGATGGAAGATGGAAGTGCCACCAGTACAAACATAGAACTCCTGAAGCTGTGCAAAAAGGCCAGCATCACTATACCTACAATCACCACGGCAAGCCCCAAATCTTCCATCACCCCGTCGGCCGATTTCAGCGTATAGATACTCTGATCAGAAGACACGCTAAATTTTAAATTACTGGATTGATACTGGGTTTCTATAGCTGCAAACTTTTTCTTTACCTGCTCACTTACATCTACCGCATTGGCATCACTTTGTTTGATGATCTGTATCCCGATGGAAGGAACACCGTTAATGTGGTTAATAGCGGTTGTTTTTGCTGTGGCATCTACCACCTCTGCAATATCTTTGAGGTAAACACTGCCACCTCCCGGCCTCTGCTGAACAATCAGGCCGCGAATTTGATTCATGGAAGTAACGTTCGCATCAAAATGGATGGACATCTGCTGGTTGCGGGTTTCAATATTACCGGCAGGAAAAGATTGATTGGCTTTACTTAAAGCCTCTGTTACCTGCCCTATCCCTAAGCCATAGGCGATGAGTTTATCCTGATCGATATTCACCTGGATTTCGCGTTTATCACCGCCAATGATATTCACCTGCCCTACCCCGGCAACATTTTGCAGGATCGGAAGCAGCTGTTTGTCTACAAAATCATAAAGGTCACGCGGAGATAATTTTGACGTTACCCCGGCCTTGATTACGGGGGCATCCTCCAGATTTACTTTATTTACGATTGGTTTATCGATATTATCAGGCAGGTCATTTTGCGCCTGGTCTGCTTTCCGCTGAATATCGCGCTCTGCCTGGTCAATATTTGTACCCGTTTTAAGCTGTACAACAACGCTTGATATACCTTCCTGCGAGGAAGAAGTAATCTTGTCTAAACCTTCAACAGAAGAAAATGCATCTTCCAGTTTTTTCGTTACCGACGTCTCTACTTCTGCTGCTGCAGCACCGGCATATACCGTACTTACAGTTACGGTAGGTACTTCTAACTTAGGCAGCAGGTTATAATTTAAACTAAAATAAGACCGGGCACCAAAAATAAAGAGCACGGTAAATACTACAATTATAAGTAAGGGCCGCTTAACGGCAATTTCTGTGATTGACATGTTAGCTTGTTTTATTTAGACACACTTACCTGGGCACCTTCTTTTAAATTGATCTGACCCGAGGTCACCACCACTTCACCGGCCTTTAAACCGCCGATTACCTGAATAAAATCATTCATTTCAATTCCCGTTTTGATTGGTTTCTGATGAACTTTTCCATTTTCCACCACATATACGCTGGCATCCTTAATACTCTCTGTTAGCGCTTCCCGCGGGATGAGCAACACGTTTTGTTTGGTTTTCCTGGTAAAGTCGGCATACACAAAAGTTCCTGAGCGCAGCAATGAACTCTCTTTATTCTCTGCTAAAATCTCCACCTTATAATTATGTGTTTCATCGGCCTGTGGACTAATAAATGTAATTTTCCCGTTAAACACCTGGCCAGGATATACGTCGGTAGTAATTTTTACCTGCTGACCATTTTTCACCTGGTAAACCTCATTTTCAGTCAGGTTAAGCTGAACTTTTGCCTCCGATAAATTGACAATTGTGGTGATCTCAGCTCCTGCATTGGCAAATACACGCTGCTCCAAAGGTTTTTCAGCAATGATACCACTGGTTGGTGCTTTTACCGCTGCATCAGAGATTTGCTTTTTAACCTGGCTCACCTGGTTGGCAGCATCCAGATAATTCTGACGGATCTCATTCACCTTTTCCTGTGTGGCAGCCTGTCCCGCCAGTAATTCCGTGTAATTTTCCAGATCACGTTTTAATTTAGCGGCGTTGGTTTCGGCCTTTTGCAAGTCAAGCTGCATCAGGCGTGTATCCATTACCGCCAGGATCTGGCCCTCATGTACATGGTCGCCAAGGTTAAACCGCAGCTGCTGAATGGTACCTCCTACGGTAGACAATACTTTAGCCTCTTTAAATGGTGCCAGGCTTCCGGTTTTGATCAGGCTGATTTCCTGAAGCTCTTCTTTAACCGCAGCAACTTTCACCGGTATGCGTACCAGGCTATCCTGGGCAGGTTTCTTCTTTTCATTTAAGGTATGCTTATTTGAAGCCAGCCTAAAAACGATCAATGCCAGGAGTACCAGAATGATTAATCCTATGATGTATTTACGTTTCATATGTTAAAGTGAGGTATAAAATGTTTTAAGACTGCCGCCAGCTTTCTCCAGGTCTAATTTGGCCTGTAAAAAAGTATAGAGCGAATTGAGATAATTATTTTGTGCTTCCTTAATGGAATTTTGGGCAGTGAGCCAATCGGTGAGATCAGTAACCCCCTTTTTGTATTGCAGATCTGTGGTCCTGAATACAGATTGGGCCAATTGAATATTGCGCTTATCATTTTCCAGGTTGCTTTGGGCTTTAGCCAGTTTTGTTTTGTTATTTTCAAATTCCAGCTCATACTTATCTGCGTCGATTTTGAGGTTCTCTATCGCATTCAAGCTTTTATATTTGGCCTGCGCATACTGTGCATTCCGCTTAAAGAAATCAAAAAGCGGTATGCTTAATTTTAACCCAATGGCAGAATAAGGACTCAGATCTCTAAATGAAGGGCCTACAGAATTTCCGAAACCTACCGCGCCATAACGGGCATAACCGGTTAACTTAGGAAGCCCGCCGGCTTTGATCCTGCTCTGGTCTATATCCAGAAGTTTAGAATTAACACCAGAAAGCTGGTAATCTGTACGGTTACCTGCGGCAAAAGTATTGTCGGCCGTCCTGGCTTCTGCCATAAACGTCACTTTCTGCTGCGCTACCGTGTCAATTGGCAATTCAGTATTAATGGGATAACCCATTCCATACTTAAGCTGGTTTTGGGCCAATGTTAAATTACTCTCTGCAACATGAATTTGCGAAACCGCATTGTTGTAGTCAACCGTAACTTTATCGAGGTCTTTTTGCAAGGTAACACCTTTCTGCACCTGCAATCTGGATATCTCCATCTGTTTATGGTAAGTTGCCAGGTTCTCTTTAATCAGGCGCAGCTGCTCACGGTAGACATAAATCTGATAATAAGAATTGCTGATGTTGTAGATAATTGTTTCCTGGTTCTGCCTGATGTTCAGTTCCGCTTCCTGCTTGTTATATTTATTTGCTTTGAGACCATTTAGCAGCGACTGGTCATATATAGTCTGGTCTAACTGAACTATCCCATTGGTATTGTATTGCTGACTGAAAGCGATCTTTAGCGGTTCATTACCAAAAATTCCGGCAGGGATAACAGACTCCTGGACTTTCAGGTTATCGTCAAAAGTCCCGGTAATACTTACCTTCGGCAGGTAATCGGCAAGGGCCTCCTTTGCCCTGGCATCAGCTGCTTTCTTTTCGTTTTCATAAACCACATTACTGCGGTTATTTTTTAAGCCATAATCTATACATTCCTTTAAATCCCAATGTTGCTGTGCAAACAATTGAAATGGAAGAAAATAGATTAAAGCAAACAACATGTTTTTTTTCATGGGCTTAGTCTATATTGTTGCCTCAACGTGTAAATGGTTGTGCAATAAAATACTATACTACAAAAGTATTCTCAAAGAACTATAATTTTGTTGATCTGAAAATGAAAAGGACAAAATGAACAATGAAACGGACAGGAATTTGGGATTTTTTTTGAGTTTCAAAATAAAGATGTGCGTATCAGGCAAGGTTATTACTGTTCAATCCATTTTAAAAAAGGCTGGGCTTTGATTTTACTTACAATTACCTTTTCAGGAAGATCAATTTT
The DNA here is from genome assembly GCF_009765875.1 of Pedobacter sp. L105. Classification (GTDB taxonomy): domain Bacteria; phylum Bacteroidota; class Bacteroidia; order Sphingobacteriales; family Sphingobacteriaceae; genus Pedobacter. The sequence continues at coordinate 264,718 of NZ_LMUP01000014.1, read as the reverse complement.
AGTAATCACGAAAAGCTTTCTGTTAAAGTAATGCTCAATATCACTGATATGATCACGGTTAACAATAAATTTGCGGTTAGCCCTAAAGAACTGATAGGGATTGAGCATCAGCTCCAATTGTTCGATAGTATATTGGATGGGATAGGTTTTTACACTTGAAAGGTAAATATGTACCAGGCCTTCTGAAGCATAAATAACCTGTATATCTGACACACGAACGGGGATGATCTTTTCGCGGTAATGAACAAGGATATTTTGCTTGTAACTGGTATCCATCTGAAGAATAACTTTGTCCAGATTAATTGCCCGCTGATTAGTAGTCAGCAGATAGTCTTTGTAACGCAGATATTTTTCCAGGCTTTTTTGCAGCATGTCTTCTTCAATCGGCTTTAATAGATAATCTATACTATTGGATTCAAACGCCTTGATGGCATAAGAATCGAATGCAGTACAGAATATAACAGAGGTTTCAATTTTAACTTCCTTAAATATCTCAAAACTCAAACCGTCACCTAACTGGATGTCTGAGAAAATGAGCTCAGGTGCCGGATTGTTTGTTAACCACTTGACTGCCGAAGCTACTGAAAGCAAAATTGCCTCTACCTGTATCTCACTATCGAGCCCCATCAGCATATCCTGCAACTCTTTTGCTGTATTTAATTCATCTTCTATTATGATTACTCTCATCTTTTATTAGCGGTAAAGTGACTGAAAATTTTCCTGCAGCGTTTGAAATATTGATTGGTTTATCGATTAATAGCCTATATCGCTCACCTATATTTTTAAGACCTGTGCCCGTTCCATCTTCCACATGTTTTTTAAGCTGAAGATTATTTTCAACAATCAGCGCCGGAGAATTATCTGTCTTGATCAGTATATGTAAAGGCTGCTCCCTTGAAATAATATTATGTTTTATTGCGTTTTCAATCAGCAGCTGTAAAGAAAGAGGTGGAATAACAAAATTCAGGTATTCATCTGATATCTCTATGGAAATCTGAAGTGATTCCTGAAACCTCTGGTCCATGATATAAAGATAAGATTTTATAAAAACCAGTTCTTCCTGAAGTGGTGTTAAATAGTGTTCATTATAATTCAATACATAACGATACACTGTACCCAGTTGTACAATATAGTTTTTGGTTAAACGATCTGTAGCAATTGTTTTTAATGTACTTAAAGCATTAAATAAGAAATGCGGGCTAATTTGCTGCTGTAAGGATAACAATTGGGCACGGAGATGTTCCTGCTCCAGGATTTGATTTTCAAGTTTAGAATTCTGCAAAGCAACGTTTGCATGTATGCTGTAAAAAGCAGAATAACAGATAATACTAAAAAAACAGCCTGCAGAAATTGAACTGATGATATTTTTGGTTGGGTTTGTATTAGTAATTAAATGTGAAGAAGGCAGTATTTCATACAGTAAACAAGCCATACAATATATAGCAAAAATTGCTGTAAGATTACTTACAAAAAATTTGGTTATACCACGTAGAAATGGGATTTTATGCAAAAGGAAATAAGCGTGAACAAACCATCCGGCAAAGATCAGGGAGAAAATACGCAGGAAATAATCTAAACAATCCCATATACCTATCTCTTTAAAACCCTGCTGCCGAATAAACAGCGTGCTTATAGTAAACATCCCTGCCATTACTATATACCATTTGATTTGATAGGCTTTAAACATATACAAATGTATTTCTAAAATTTAAACAGTTTGATGATTCCACATTGCCGGTTATTCATTAAACCGTTATATTGCTGAGGTGACAGCGGAAGTAAAACAATATGACTAATCTAACACCAAATGTAGTGACTTAGTTATAAGTTATTTTAGCATTGGACTACAACTGTACAAAAGCGGCAATGAAACGGGCTTTTTCAATAATGAACTGTATGAGCTGCCAGCGCGATTCTTCAAAATAAATACATAAGCATCCATTTTAGCGAATTTTTTTCCTGATGAAATGTTCAATTTTGCTAAAGAAAGTCCCATTTAGTCTTTCTCTTAAAGTGAATATCAGCAATAACATTTTAGGACAAAATGCCTGCAAATGTACAGGCCTGGCTCGGGTCCAGCCAGGCCTGTACATTAATTTGGTAAAATAAACAGTACTGAATAAGTTTTAAAGTGCTATCGTTTTTTCTTCCGCAGCACTTTTAATAATATTGTCCAGTAGTTTGTGCATAAGAACGCCTTTTTCAAAATCCGGAACAAGCTGCGTATTATTCTTAATATCATTTAACACCGCTTTATAGGTATAGTATAAACCTCGCAGCGGCTGTTCAGGAGCCGTCAATCCTTCTGGTAAAAATTCAGCAGGGATTTCCAGGTCTTGCAGTTTTTGCCCTGTTGGTGCATACCGTACTTTAACCGGTGCTAGTTGGTAATGCCCTATAGTGATTTCCTATAATTTAACGGATTATGCATCGTCTTTAAAGCCAATCATCACCGCATTAAAAGACTGGGGAAAAAACCATAAAAATGTATTATTCAGAGACAAACCAGGCGTTTAGGAGCATTCAGTCTGACCTACTTCATTTTTTATTTATTTCTGATTTCTCTTTGGGCCAAAGCCACGCATAATATACTATTAACGAAGTAATAATAATTTCAATAACGCCTAAATAACAATAAAAAATCATCCATTTTTCAATAGAAGTGCCAACCACTAATAACATCACTATCGTAAAGAATATCCCGAAGATTATATGACTAAGGCGGTTTATTTCTGGCTTAAGCACCAAAGATAAAACGATCATTAAAGGTGGTATTGACAGTAGCACGGCATATGCCAGTAATACCCAGGGCGTGATAGGCCCGGCCCCGGATTGGCCATTTACGAGTCCTTGAATGCGCCCCGGAACAAACAATGAAAAAAAATCGCCATAAATATAACAGAACATCACGGAGATCCACAATGCCGAAAGTTTAATTTTTATATTAATTTTGAAATCCTGAAGCTGATTAGTTTTAGTATCGCTGGGGTTCATTTGATAGCTGTTCTAAGTTTAATGAAGGTATTTGTTTGTCTTTTATTCCTATGATCATTAACCACAGGCAAATTCCTATTTCGCCCAGGCTTGCGGGTAATGTAATGTAGTTGGAAATTATGGTTTTGTCATATCCTGGAAATAGGAAAATTCCTAAAAAATCCAATAAATATCCAACACATCCTGCCATCAAAAGAATGCCTAAAGTTTTCGGCAGGAAACCTGACTTAAATACCAGATAGCCAGAAGGATATAACCAAAGACCCCAAAATATCTGATTGATAAAATTACCTTGCTGGTATAAATTAAGATAAAATAATATTTGAGCAGATAAATGGTCTGCCGGGAATACTTTTAGATAGGTAGCACCCCCTGCAAGAGAAAGAACAGCGAATTTGTTTAACAAATTTATAAAGGATATCGGCACCTGTACCACTGCAAAAACAACCATTAACTTAGCTGCAATGTCATGAACAGGTTTAAACAATTTGTATAAAATAATTGGTAATATTAAAAAGGCCACCCAGCAGATTAATTCACAAAGAATGCCAATTTTAAACAATAATTCTGCATTCGTCAAGTGATGGATAATGATTGAAGGCTCTCCTTTTAGTTTAATGGCTGAAGGCACATATTGAAGGTAAACTGTTCCGCACAGCACCACGATTAAATATATAAAGCCGGCTAATCTTGCCGTACCCTGTCTTCCATTCATTGATTTTTAATTTCTAATTTTGACGAACATCAGATTAAATTGTTACAACAATAATAACTTAAAGCAAAAAAAATACTCAGTAAAATAAGAAGTATAGATATTAAGCAGAAATTTATATTTCACATCGGGAATTTTAAAAATGAAGCGGGCAATTATCGGCACAACACATTCTGTTCTCTCCAAAAAGGGAAAAAAAACATGTTGTAAAATGTCTGATGTTATTGAACGCTGATCTGTTTTCTAAAATAATTATGCGTCTCTAAGCGTAATGGGGGTTCTTCTTTTTCTGTCTTGAATTTTGCGATCAGGTGATCAATGATCAGGTACATTGCAGGCTGTTCTCCAGTTGTAATATCGTAGGTGCTTTTGTATTCAAACCTATAGTACGTTCTACCAATTGCTCCTTTAAAGGATAGATAACTTTATCTCCAACCTTCCCTGTAAAACCATTTTTGTTTATTTTTTGATCTTTCCATTTTTAAGTATTTATATGTTCATAGTTTATTTTTAAGGTTAGACTCCAAACACTTGGATTCTTACAACTTATTTGGTTATATTCTGGTTAATATTAAGTTTGCCTTGAACAAGCCTTGGATCGGCTAATTTTCGGGGTTGGTTCGGCAATTACCCGAACCAACCCCCTATCAACCCCCTACCAACCCCCTACCAACACCCTACCAACCCAAACCGAAGTCAAACCGAAGTCAAAACCATCTCATTTGTGTCTTATCCTGTCTTATACTTGACATAAGTTTACATTAAGAAAGTAAATTACTGATATGGGTTTACAATGAAATTTGTTTTTACTGCCTGTGGTTTACAATGATAAATTTAATTACTGAATACAGATTACACTCGGCTAGTTATTTTACTAAAACAGGTTTACACTCCCCCATTCTTTATCAATACCAAAAAAAATTGCTTGTACAAAAAAACGGGCTGCCTTTATGGGGCAACCCGTTTTTTAATAAATGAATTTGAAATTAGTTAAAGATATATCTTACACCAATTTGTGCCTGCCATCTTGAAATCTGGTCAGTATTGGTTTTATAAGAAGTTGTTAATGGTACTAAGTTAGTAGCATCCAGGTAAGGGAATGCATATTTAGCTTTTCCTGTTGTAGGATCAGTACCCATATATTTCAGGACAGTAGATGATCCATTGTTAAATCCACTGAATGAATTCTGGTACAATCCCCAGTTACGGTTCAGGAAGTTACCCAAGTTGATGATGTTAAATTCAACACGGATAGTATTTTTTGTAGTTCTGTTTTTACCGGCCTTAACAAAGAAATCCTGAGTGATGTTTAAGTCAGCACGTTGGAAGTAAGGTAAAATCACCCCATTTCTTTGTGCAAATTCACCTCTGTGCGAGCTTAGGTATTTATCCTGATTGATAAAGTTATTTAACTGAGCCCAGATCTGATCTGGAGTTCTTAAATCTTTAGCATCAGCAGCAACTAAAGTAATGTCTCCTTTATTTTTAGGGATATACATCAAGTCATTCGTAGCTCCATCACCATTAGGGTCTCCACTGGTAATGTAAGAAACAGCTCCATTATTAGCCCTTTCGAAGAATAAGCCAATGGAAGTAGCATAATTTTTAGCATATTCTTTTCTGTAAGCCAATGAAGCGATGAAACGGTTTGGCATAACGAATGAGCTATTTGACAGATTATCTCCATTTGGATTACCTGCAACTTGTCTGCTGCTCCAGATGGTGCTGGCAGTAGAACCACCATCATTTACATCTTTAGAAACGGTGTGCGTGTAAGCAACATTAGCATAGAAACCGCTTGCGAAACTTTTTTGTAACTGAAAGGTACCAAAGTATGAATAACCTTTATTGGTATTGGTCATATAATACAGACCACTTATAGTTGGATTGGTAGCACTAACAGGTGAGCTGTTAATTGTTGTATTTGCACTGTTGTAACGAATTTGTCCTTCGGCACCTGGTAAAGTAGCATAGCCATCAGAAACTACTAAATTCTCTGTATAAATTGCATTGATGTCTTTTGTGTATGATCCTTCAATAGTTGCAATCACACCACCTGGCAATTGCTGATCTATAGCTAAATTAGACCTCCAGATTTTAGGTAATTTTAATTTGGGGTTAGTTACATCCAATTCATAAGAATTATTGGCTGCAACCGCACCTGTAGGACGGTTAGCATCAACATTAGGATTATAGATCAAACGTGGGTCATTAGGAGTACCTGCTTTAGTAACAGTTCCTGAACTGAACAATGTTCCTCCATTAGAAGCCTGATTAGAGATCCATACAAATGGAGTTAAACCAGCGAATAATCCAGAACCTCCGCGGATTTGTGTAGAGTGGTCTCCGTTAACATCCCAATTAAAACCAATACGTGGCGACATTTGTACTTTGCTTTTAGGCAGGACTGAAGGGTCAACATGTATTCCTTGCTGAAAAGTTATTGCTTCTGCATTAGGATTAGAAGCAAGATCTGTAGGATAATAATTGTAATCTAATCTTAAACCATAAGTCAATACAAAATTATCTGCTGCACGGTATTTATCCTGTCCATATAAACTAAAATTATAAGATTTGATCTTCGCTAATGGTAAAGCACCACCGGCAGCTGAATTACGATAAGTATATGCAGCAGCAGGTAAACCATTCAGGAAATCTGAAGCTGAATTGTAAGTATATAAACCATTATAATCTGGTGCAAATCCATTGGTAAAACTTTGTGACTGATTACTTGTACCAAAGGTAAGCTCATGTTTACCTGCAAAAATGGTCAAATCATCAGATAATTGTCCAATATTAGATGATAATAAGTTACCAGCAGTGTACAATTCATAACCAAAACTGGTCATTGTAGCAGTAGCCGCTGTAGTTACATTGCCTAAATTATCTGAAGTACCATTACCTATATCCACCATAGGTGTGTTTGTGCCTGATAATGAAGTACGGTAATCGCGCAATGCAGAATAACCAACGGTTAATTTATTGGATATGGTATTGCTGATTTTACTGTTCAGCTCTAACATACCAATGTTAAAGTTATTATTGATCTCATAACCTGAACCATAAAAAGGAAGTGTAGTTGTTCCAGGAGCACGGGTTGTACCGTAACCAACTTTATTATTGGTAATTCCCGAATTACTTGCAGGCTGATCTTTGTAAGATTTCAGATAAAAATACTTTGCACTTAAAGTGTTGTTTTTATCAATGTTCCAGTCTAACTTAACTGTAACCTTATCACTTGATGTTTTATAGCTGTAATTTTCATATGGCCCCGGATCATATCCTAAGGTTTTCAGTTTAGCAGAAATTGCATCCAATGTAGATGCGTTGGCTTGTGAAACTGTTCCACTAGCTAAAGCAGATCCTGTGGCTGTATAACTTGTTGCAGGATTGCTTATTCTTTCCTGTTCACCAGAAACAAAGAAGAATAATTTATTTTTAATGATTGGTCCGCCTAAACTAAAACCCCTTGAATTATAATCAAATGGAGTTTTAGTAATATCAGTTGTTCCGGCATGATAACCAGTTAAACCTGTACCACGGCCATAATAATATACTGTACCTTTAATATCATTTGTACCTGATTTAATAACAGTGTTTACACCAGCACCAGTAAAGAAACCCTGACGAACATCATAAGGAGCCAAATCAACCTGGATCTGATCAATCGCATCCAGAGAGATAGGCTGTGAGTTTGTCTGACCACCTAATGAACCTGATAAACCAAAAGAGTTGTTAAATAAAGCACCGTCAACAGTAATATTATTATAGGTACTACTTCTTCCACCAAAACTCAAAGCACTGGTAGAACTTGCAGATGGAGTCAATTTAGTGAAGTCTGATAAAGATCTATTGATGGTTGGCAAAGCATCGATCTGTGCTCTTGTAATCGTTTCCCTTGCACCTGTACGGGAAGAGTTCATTACTTTATTTCCATTACCGGCAATTTTGACTTCGTTCAAGTCTGTAGCACCATCGCTTAGTTTTACATTGATGGCCTGATCCTGTCCGATAGAAAGGGTTAGGTTTTCCTGAATGTAAGCGTTAAAGCCGATATAAGTAATTTTAAGGGTGTAAGGTCCGCCAACTTTAACATTGATTAAGTTGTAACGGCCATTTCCACGGGTGATAACCGAATAAACGGTTCCTGAAGGAATGTGTGTAAGTACTACAGTAGCACCGGGAACCGGGGCTTTTCCGTCTGTTACGACCCCATTGATGGATGCTGTAGTTACGCCCTGCGCGAAGACGGAGCTTCCCGTCCAGACAGTCATAATAAGCAATAAAATTAATAGTAATTGTTTTTTCATACTTGTCGTTAATGTAACCTTTCTGCATTGAAAGAGCACGAAGGTAAAGGTCGTGCATTAAGTTAATGTTAACAAGGGATTAAAGCTAAAATGATTTAATAATTCACATTATTATCTAAAATGCATCAAAAAATTCCATAATTTATATTTTACACAAAAAAAAGTAGCATTTTAAAACAATATTTTAAAATAAACGCCCTAAAAAAGATGAATAAAATGAATAAATCACTGATTTTAACATTATTACTTATTCTTATTTTAACAAAACCAATAAGATAACAAATTAATCTTAAATCTCCAAATTTTTATCAGAATACCTTAAATACTCATTATTATGAAATAAACAATGAAAAAGATGAGAATAAACTTTTTAAAAACACACCCTTAAGTTAAAAACAGTTATTTTTTACTTCATTAGAGAAAACAAATGGGAATACTATCCAGAAAAGTGGTTCGGATTTCCCAAATTTCTCGATACAATTCAAATGTTCTAGATTATACATAAAAAAATCCGGCAGGTGATTGCCGGATCAGTTTAACATTTAAAGAAGTCTGTATGGATATACTTCTGTCTAAAAGACTATAAAACTTAGTTTTTGTGGTTCTTATCTACGTTAGGCAGGTCATCTCCCTTACCAGCAGGTTTCACTTTGGTTAAAGAATCTATTGCAATAGCCATTTTATTGCGCATCAATAATACCGATAATGTTTTCGTTGCAAATGCACTCAACTGAGGATTCTTAAATTTACTGGCGGCGTTAAACAGGTCGATGGTTTTTGCGTGGTCCTGTACCATCATATCCATATAATTCTGATCGTACTCCTGGTTCTGCATTTGTCTCATAGCTGCCAGGTTACTTTGCTCTTTGGCAGGCAATGCGCCCGGCAGTTTGATTCCCAGGTCTACAGCTATTGACTGCAATTCAGTATTGGCTTTGGTATGATCGGTAATCATTTGCTGTGCGAAACTTTTGATCTTCGGATTTTTTGTTTTTTGTGTAGTCAGGTTTCCCAACTCCACTTCCATCATTCCCCCTACTGCTGCCTGCTGTATGAAAGCTGTTTCTTCAGGTTTTAAACGCCCGGTAGCGCTCCTGGCCCGAACCTTTGATGTGCTATCAGTTATCGTAGTATCTCCAGCTACGGTAGTTGTTCCTGTTTGCTGTTTACTGGACGATGAATGACAAGCTTCCAGCGATATTGCTATACCAGCCATTAAGGCTAAATTTTTTATCGTATTCATAGATGACTGTTTATTTACCTTCATTTAACACCTTTAAACCCTAATGGTTTGCCATAATTCAAAAAAGCATCCGGCAAAATCACCTGCTGGTCGATAAAAATTATCCATCTACCGATACATTAAATTTATTTAAAAGCACCACCTTACATTTGGTCAGGAAATTAATTCATCTCCTATCAAAATTAATGTCTAAACGTATTATTACTCTTTGTTACAGAAAAATCATTGATGTAAATTCTACAGGTTTGTGGGAGAGATTAGTTTTTAATGATACCTATACAGAATTTTTGACGCAGGTAAAAAAGTACAATCCGGAGGAGAGGTACAGTAATTTTGCCCAATTGATGCAGTACAATCCGGAAGCAGCCAAACTGCACTTTCTGGTCAGTTCTGCCTGTACAGGTTATTTAAATCAGCTCAATGAACAAATGCCAGACATTTATAATATACTGGGACAGCCATTTCTAACTTTTAAAAGTTTCCATTTTGAAATTATAAATTCTGATATCCATAATAGTTCTTTTCACGAGGTGGCCATAAACTTTTATACCGATTCTTTAGTGTGGCATGAAGCCATTGGCCATTATTTGCTCCTATCAGATAAAAACGCAGGGAATTACAATTTAACAAACCTCGTTCAACTGGTTCCTTATCTAAGCATACATTCACTAAAAACATTACACATCTGATGAGACCATCACCTACAAAAATATTTCTTTCCGACAACCGAAAAGTTCGTCAGTCGGATGTATGTCAGTCATTAAGCACATTTAGTTCGGGGGATGAAAAAAATACACACGCAAATGCTTCCTCCGGGCTTTACGTGCTGGATGACGAAGAACTTGCCGGTAACGCATCCATAGCAATAAAAATTGAAAAAGCCTCTTATATGATCCTGCTTCCGCTTACCGGGAATTTGATTTTTACCAGCCCTGAAGGAGAAAAAATAAGGATCAGGATCGGAGAGCTGAAAGTGCTCAGCCTAACTGCCGGATCTTCGGTTTGGTTAACCAATCCTTTTACACAAGATACAATCAATTATTTAAGGATCTGCATTAGTGCCGACCAACGGTTAAACCCTAATATATCAGCTCTTTTTAGTTTTAACCTGAACAGAAAGCAGAATGAACTGATAGATTTTTACACCCTGTTTTCACCATTTTCTATCAGTATAGGACGTTTTAAAAGCAGGCAGGAAGGTGTTTATTACAAACGGGACCAGCAAAGCAGGTTATTTACCTTTGTTATTGATGGTGCATTCGAATTTGAAAACCGCTTGCTGCTTACACGCGATGGAATGGAAGTGTCCGGTATTGACGAGGTACATTTTGAACCCCTTAGTGAAGGTTCTGTGGTGTTACTGATTGAACGTTTTGTTATTTAGCCATTAAGCTGGAAATGATATTGATGCTTAAGGCTACGATAACCGTGTTAAAAGCAAAAGATACCAAACTGTGCGCTAATGCCAGGTGACGGATCCGTTTTGAATTGATCACCACATCAGAAACCTGAAAAGTCATCCCGATCACAAAAGAGAAATAAGCGAAATCGAGATAGTCGGGCTCTTTTTCCTGAGGGAAATCGAGGCCTTCTAAATAGTCGGACGGAGTTACATCCTCTGTATCTGCCTCATAATAAATATGGGCGTACTTAAATATAAATATAGTATGAACCAGGGTCCAGGAACAGATCACTGCTACCACAGAAAGTAAAACATGCAGGGTAAGCATATTACCCTTTAGATGCTGGTCGGCCCTTAATAAAAGGATAACTACAAAAAGGCTAACCAGTGCAGCAGTCAGCACAAAGAAGAAGATCAGCGATCCGCTGCTGTCCTGCCCTTTGGCAATCTTTTTCATTTCGATAGGATGAACATTGAACACCGTTAACCAGGATAGAAATAAGGTGGTGAGGGCATAACCCAGCCAGCTAATAATAATTTCGGAAGAAGTAGATATTCTTCCGTAACTACATCCAAAAATGATCAGTGCTACAAAAAGGGAAATGAACAATTTATGATGAGCACTCAGCCTCTTGATATTTGAAAATAACATACCTTAATTTAAAATGAATGCGCAATTGTAATCAATTTAAATTAAAATGCAGCACTGACCTATATAGATGTAATTATAGCCCGAATACTAGGCTACTTTAGGCATAAAGTTTTGATAATGCATCTTTAAGCTCTTTTTAAGCAACTGTCTGGCTACATGAATCCTGGTTTTAACAGTTCCAATAGGAATATCCAATTGCTCTGCGATCTCGTGATATTTAAACCCTTCAAAGTATTTTAAAAAAGGGGTATAATATTCTGGTTGAAGTTTAGCTAAGGCTTTGTAGATATCTTCCATCACAAACTTCCCATCGCTCCCGTTTACACTTGCACTAAAATGTAATTTATCTGATGTGATTTCATCAGTAACGGTCATGATAGAATTGGTTTTTGTAGATCTGCGGTAATTGTTGATAAATGTATTTTTCATTATCGTATACAGCCAGGCTTTGAAATTTGTGCCCTCTTTAAAATGAGCTGAATAATTGATGGCTTTTAACATGGTGTCCTGCACCAAATCATTTGCATCTTCAACATCACGGGTAAATGAGATGGCAAAAGACTGTAAAGAATCTTTATAACTGTAAAGCTGATAGTTGAAATCGTTGCTACTCATAATTTTTAGTTTTTCAAGTTAGATACCAGAAGATTTACAATTCACATACCAAAAACAAGGAGCTATAAAATATAATATCTAAAAATTAAACAAAAACTGACAATCATTAAATATACACACCAATAGGTGGCTTTTTGAACAACTAACAAAGAAAACGTGTACATAAAAATAGACACAACCCAACACAAATTGATTCTGAAGAGAATTATTTACGATTTTTAAAACTTTCGGTAACGGTATTACTTTGAATTCGTTTCAATTAACCTTAAAAAATTTGAAATGTTTATTTTTGATTTTCGGCATCTGCCGGATCGGCTTATCCGGACTGGAGAACATATAACTGGAGGGAAGTTAAACTTCCCTCCAGTATATCAAACACACCAATTTGAGAGCGTAATTTAACACAAGTACCAAAGTTTAAACTTGCTTAAACCTAGCTTGACAGTAAAACTATTAAAGAGAAATTTAATATAAAACATTATTACACCAATTGGCTCTTTCCTTACGTGAACAGCTCTTTTCGACCCCTTTTTCGTATGAACCTATTGGTAAATAACCCAAATAATTCGATTTAGTAATGGCGAAAGGCAAAAAAAATGCTTCAGACCATCCGGACTGAAGCATTAACAAAACAAAACTCGATCTAACCAAAATCAAATTATCTTACGCAGGCCTTCATCCCCGCTCTGACGTCAAGGGCGGATTCGAACCGCCGTAAAGGGTTTTGCAGACCCATACCTAACCACTCGGCCACATGACTATTTTAGAAAAAGAGTCAATCTGATTTCTTCTTCATGCAGCAAATATAATAATGTCTACTTAAATAGTAGTATTTATTATATCTTTTTTATTTTCTTATTTTAAGGCATTCGGCAGAAAGGTTTATCTTTATCAATTGCAAATGTCAAACACACCGAACCTATCTGAAACGCCAAAAAATACACAGGACACTTATGTACTGAGCAATTTTAAAATCGCAGACCTCAGTGCTGTATTGATCATGAAACATAGTGCCGGCCCGGCCGATACAGGTGCTACCGGTTATTTAGATCTTTTTCCACAGCACATCTCCATTAACTTCGCCTCTTTTACCGATACCAACAGCCAGATCCATTTTCCTCAGGTGAGCCTGAGAAAAGATCAGGACAACCTGATCCTCTCCTGCCGCTGCGATATGCCAAAAACCAGGTTATGCGATCATCAGGCACGCACGTTATATAACCTGTTGAACAGGCAGGAGCTGCTTATATTTTTTGATGAAAAACTCAGGCATCAAAAGATCAGGACTTTTGCAGCAGCTTATGGATTAGAAAATGAAACCAATCCTGATAATTTCTTCCTGCTGGAATATGAAAACAGGAAAACACAAATCGTTCCTTTAATTAAAGATCTTTTACCGGTTACCAAAGAAAAGAATACGGTACTTCAGGAAATACTGCTGCCCAAAGCCTTGGTTATCCCTAAAAACCATATTGATGAAGAGGAAAACATCAGGAAAATACTGGTGCTCAAACAGCACCGTTATTATTCCCATTTTCAGGTAGACCTGTTATCCTGTGCAGCCAGCGCCAGCGGTAAGCTAAAAAACCCGCTGAAACAGCTCAACGCGATGGATTACCTTTGGGTAACAGAAGATATCAATGCGCTTAAATTTTACACGGCAGTTTCTAAATTTCAGCATAGTTATGAAGCAGAAAAATCAGATCCTGAGATAGAAGGATTAAAAGCACTGGTAAAAAACCCGCTTCAGCTGGAAACCTATTACCATGATTCTACCCTTTCCCCAAATCTAACTACCAGTTCCCTGGTTCCGGTTAAACTTAAAAATCTGGCTATAGAACTCAGTTTAGCCGTACACCTGAAAAATGAATTTTACACTGTCTCTGCAGAACTAATCCTGGGTAATAAAAACCACGACCTGCAGCTGGTCAACATCAAATACAAGTATTTTATATTTTATGATGGTGCCATGCACCTGATTGATGATCCCGACCTGCAACGGGTAATCGATTTTTTCAGGCAGAATAACAATCACCTGGTGATCCATGAATCAAAGTTCGGCAGTTTCCAGGAAGATATCCTGTCGAAACTGGAAAACAAGATCCGTATTAACTATTCTTATGTTAAACCAGCCACGAAAGAACAGCTGATAGAACTTGATTTTGACCAGTCGACAGAACAGATCATTTACCTTTCAGATTCAGAAAACTATGTATTGATCACGCCAGTAATGAAATACGGCAATGTGGAGGTACCTGTACTTTCCAGGAAACAAATCCACACCAAAGACCACCTGGGAAATGTTTTTACTGTTACCCGCAACCAGGAGAATGAATTAAAATTTATTACTGCACTGGTACGTCAGCATCCACATTTTGAAGAGCAGCTGGACAAAGATTGCTTCTATCTGCATAAAAAACGTTTTTTAGACCAGGGATGGTTCTTAACGGCCTTTGAAGAATGGGAACAACAGCAAATTACGGTACTGGGCTTTAGCGATCTTAAAGGCAATACGGTTAACCCTAATAAAGTTAAAATAGCCATAACGGTAAAAAGCGGGCTCAACTGGTTTGACACTTCTTTTGAGGTGAAGTTTGGCCTGCAGAAAGTTTCCCTTAAACACCTGCACCGGTCTATCCGCAACAAAAGCAAATTTGTTAAACTGGGCGATGGAACCCTGGGACTGCTTCCGCAGGAATGGATAGATAAATTCACCAAATATTTCAATTCAGGTGAAATTGAGGAAGAAACTATCCGCACCCCAAAGGTAAACTTTTCCGAAATCCACGACCTCTATGAAAACGAAGTACTTTCTGCAGAAGTAAAAATGGAACTTTCTACCTATAAAGCTAAAATAGCAGGTTTTAAAAATATTGAAAAGGTTGAAGTTCCGCAAGCCCTGAATGCCACCCTTCGTGATTACCAGAAAGAAGGACTCAACTGGCTCAATTTTCTGGATGAATTTAGTTTTGGCGGCTGCCTTGCAGATGATATGGGATTGGGAAAAACCATTCAGATTATTGCTTTTATCCTCTCACAAAGGGAAAAAGGACATCATAACACTAACCTGATCGTGGTGCCCACTACATTGATCTTTAACTGGCAGTCGGAAATTGCCAAATTTGCACCCGACCTTAAATTACACACGATTTATGGTGCAGACCGGTTAAAAGAAACAAATGAGTTTGATGCTTATGAAGTAATCCTGACTTCCTATGGTACCCTGCTCTATGATATTGGCTGGTTGAAAAAATACCATTTTAATTATATCTTTCTGGATGAATCTCAGACGATAAAAAACCCTGAGTCGTTGCGTTATCATGCAGCACGCCTGTTACAGTCGCGCAACAAGATCACCATTACCGGTACCCCGATAGAGAACAATACTTTTGACCTCTACGGACAACTCTCCTTTGCCTGCCCCGGATTATTAGGCAGTAAACAGTTCTTCCGCGATCATTATTCTACGCCTATTGATAAGTTTAAAGATAACCGAAGGGCTATTGCTTTGAAAAAGAAGGTGAGCCCTTTTATCCTGCGCAGGACAAAAAAAGATGTAGCTAAAGAACTGCCCGATAAAACGGAGATGGTTATTTACTGTGAAATGGGTGCAGAACAAAAAAGCGCCTATGATGCCTGTAAAAATGAATACAGAAAATTCCTGCTCGAAGAAAAGGAAGAAGATATGGCCAAACATACCTTACATGTTTTAAAAGGTTTAACCCAGCTGCGCCAGATCTGTAATTCCCCGGCATTACTCAATGACCAGCTGCTGCATGGCGATCATTCATCCAAGATCAGTACGCTGATGGAAGAAATAGGGAACCACTCCCCTCAGCATAAGATATTGGTTTTTTCGCAATTCGTGTCAATGCTCGACCTGATTAAAAAGGAATTGGAAACCAGAAATATCCCTTTTGAATACCTGACAGGAAAAACCAGGAACAGGGAAAAAAGGGTTGAAAACTTTCAGGACAATGCTGACATAAGGGTTTTCCTGATCAGCCTGAAAGCTGGCGGAACAGGTCTCAATTTAACGCAGGCGGATTATGTTTATCTCGTAGATCCATGGTGGAACCCGGCAGTAGAGAACCAGGCCATAGACCGCAGTTACCGCATCGGCCAGAAAAAGAATGTCGTGGCGGTAAGGTTAATCTGTCCGGATACCATCGAAGAAAAGATCATGAAACTTCAGGAACACAAAAAGGAATTGGTTAATGACCTGATCCAAACAGATGCATCCCTGTTCAGGTCGCTTTCCAAAAACGACCTGCTGGGATTGTTTAGTTAAACCTAAGCTGCATGAAATAATTCAGCCTTGATTGTTTAGTTAAATTTATATGTTACAGACTGCTCATTGATCTCAAAAACAAGTTCATGCTGAAGTCCTGAAATATCTGTGTAATATTTGCCCTTTGCAAAAGAAGGCAGGTCTTTTTTGCTGACCTGTGCAAAATAACTTTGAAAAGCTTTGTTGAGATCTTCATCGGCCTCTGGCGCATCAACCAATGTTTCTTCCGGTAGCGCATCTGATTGCATATTGTCTAAGGCCATAATCACAATATCAAAATACCAGGGATTGGTCAGTTTCATCGCTTCAATCGCAAATCCATCTACAAAACCCAGTAAATTATGCCTGAAGCTCGTTCCTTCATCCATAAAAAAGCGAAGACCTGTAGATTTGGTCCATTCTGCCCTTTCACCGGTATCTTCGTTACTGCTGATCCCGTAAAAAGCGACCAGATATTCCAGGGAACCTGTTTTTATCTCTTCTTCATGGTTTATATTTTCATCCAGTATTTGTTGCGAAACACTTTGCATCAGCTGGTCAAAATAGGTGGTGCTCCCGGTTAAGCTCATTCCCGAAATCCCTACGCCAGGTAAACCGGCACATCCCCTTCTGGCAATAGTTCCATTCTTGTAGATTTTGATGTTCAGCGCTTCATCAGCACCCGATTTTACCGAAATTAATATATGTTCGACTTCAGATTTGTCCATTCTGTTTTTTTTATCTGCTAACGCAGGATATCCCTGCGATGCAAAATTAACTCAAATTCGTCAGAAATACTTATTTTAAAATTTAGCCTTACCGCTGATCTTGCTGGACTGGCAGGCGTTAAATACCCCTAAAGCACCATTGGAAATATTACTGATCGGATTAGCTGGCGTAGCGGCATCCTGGGCAATGGTAGTACTCAGTGTTCTGAAGTACGTGTATACCCCTTCATCTACACACTGCAGTTCTGCAGTTAATGTATCACCGCTATGGATGATAGGGTTGCCTGAATCGCTGGAAGTATCATAATATAAGGATGTATTATAGGTCCAGCCATCTGTAGCCTGGTCATCTTTTACATAAGATCCTTTAATGAGCGTACCGTTTACCGACTGCCTGATGCGGTAATAATTTCCTTTACCCACCGGATCTGTAAATACGGGCACCATATAGATCTTGGTGGCATCCAGTGCCGAAGGCTCAGTAAGCAGCCCTGTTAGTTTCACCGCTTTTGTAGGGATAGTAGAGGTAGAAGTATAAGTTTTACCGGCCAGCGTTACCGTAAGCAAATACGCATGCCCGCCGGTACCTTTGGTGGAAGAAGTTAAGTATAATCCGGAGCCAATATTATTCAGCGTTTCAGCAGTTCCTGCAGTAAGGTCGCTGATCATTACCTTCGCATCGTCGCGCACAGTGAAAGTATTGTTATCTGTAAAATTTGCAGATTCTGTAATGGAAACCTGATAAGGTCCTTCGGCCGTGGTGATCTCCCCTTCTATAACGATCCGTGCCGTTGTATCGTCCAGTTTAACATCGATCACCTTATCACAGGAACAGCAGCAAATAGTGAGTATGGAGATATATAATAGGCTTATCCTGCGTACCATAAGATTAGAATTTGAAATTGTAAGACACCGATGGAACATATTTAAACAGCGAAGTTTGAACCGCTTCGGTTCGGGTAGCGTCATTAGGATTTTGCTTAAAGGTGATCACATAAGCATTGGCCCTTCCGTAAGCGTTGTATACCCCAAAATTAAGTTCTGAAGAGAAGTTCTTACGCTGTGCCAGTTTCCAGGTTGCACTCAGGTCCAGACGGTTATAATCGGGCATCCTGTAGGCGTTCCGCTTGGTATACAAAAATACCACCTGGTTATCTACATAATATTTACCGCTTGGAAAGGAAACTGCATTACCGGTATAATAAACAAAAGTTGCCGAGAGCGACCATTTCTGATTAAGCTGATACATGCCCACTACAGAAATATCATGGGTCCGGTCCTGCCTGGCATTGTACCATTCGCCATCATTGATCCCATCGATCTTTAATTGTGTGCGGGATAATGTATAACCTATCCACCCGGTTAAACGACCGGTTTTTTTGCGGATCAGCAGTTCCAGCCCATAAGCCCTGCCGCGGCCAAACAATAACTGCGGTTCAATGGGGTCGTTACTTCTCACATTTGCCCCGTCTTTGTAATCCACTTCATGCTGCATGATCTTATAATACGTTTCAGCACTGAACTCATAGGCATTATCACTCAAGTTTTTGAAATACCCTACCGATGCCTGATCGGAAATCTCTGGCTTAATGTAATTATTGGTTGCAATCCATTTATCTGTAGGGCTATCCGCAGCCGAATTACTTAGCTGATGGATAGATTGTGTGTTCCTTGCATAAGACAATTTTAGGGAAGAAGAATTATTGAGCTGGTAAGCCATTGAAAACCTTGGTTCGAGGTACAAATACGTTTTAACAATCTTTCCCTTTGCGTAATGCAGGGTATCCGTAATGTCTCCCGCGTTGTCAAGATTATAAAAATTAGTTTCGCCGCCCAGTACAGAAAAAGCACTTAAACGCAATCCATAATCGATCTTTAATTTGTCGGATGCTTTCCATTCATCATTGATATAAGCTGCGTTTTCCAGGCTATAGGTATAAGGCTGATTGGTCAGCGTGAGGTCGCCACTGTATTCTCCCGGCCGGATGGTATGGTAAATAGAGCTGACACCCATTTTCCAGGTATTGTTTGAATTGGGATAAAAGCTAAACTCTTCCTTAAGGCTCCAGTCTTTGATCTGGGAAGCGATGTGCCCGGAATAGGTATCTGAATTGTTCAGGTCGATATTGTACTTGTAATCACTGTAGATCAGGGAAGTATTGGAGAACAATTTAGGACTAAACTGGTGGTTCCATCTTAGCGTTCCGGTTTTATTGCCCCATTGCAGACCAAAAAGACCACCTAATCCCAAATTATCCTGACCTACATAACCAGATAAATAAACTTTATCATCTTCCCCAAACTGGTAATCGGCTTTCAGGTTGATATCATAAAAATACAGGGAGCTTTTTTTAGCCACTGAATCGCTGCTGGCTTTTAAAAAAAGATCGATATAGGTACGTCGGGCGCTGATCAGGAATGAACCTTTGTTTTTCACGATAGGCCCTTCTACTGTTAAACGCGAAGCTATAATTCCAATACCACCATTTACACTGAATTTCTGATTATTACCATCGTTCATTTTCACATCCATTACAGAAGACAAGCGTCCGCCAAATTCTGCAGGCGTGTTACCTTTATAAAGGGTTACATCTTTTATCGCATCAGAATTGAAGGTTGAGAAGAAACCCAGTAAATGGGAAGGATTATACAAAACCGCATCATCCAGCAGGATCAGGTTCTGGTCTGCTGCGCCGCCCCTCACATAAAAACCACTGCCGCCTTCACCAGCAGACTTTACACCTGGAAGCAGTTGTATGACCTTAACCAGGTCTTTTTCTCCAAAAATTACCGGCACCTGTGAAATTTCTTTCATGCTGAGCCTTTCCACACCCATTTTTGCGTTGCTTACATGCTCGTTTTTCGGCGCATTGGAGATTACCACTTCGTTCAGGTTATTATCCTGCGAAGCTAGTGTTACTGTATATTTAATATTTTTTGTAAGGGAAACATGCTGCTCATCAAGGATATAACCTACCGATCCAATCTGCATCTGGTACTCTCCTTCCACTGCAGTTAAAGAAAAGAAACCATACTCATTGGAATTTGTACTGCGGCTTGCAGGACCTTCTAAATGAATAGTTGCACCAATAAGTGGCTCTCCTGTAGCTTTATCTTTAACATATCCGCTAATGGTATGTTTTTTCTGAGCACTAACCTGAAAAACAGCAAAAAAAAACAACAAAGGTGTCAGGCACAGTACTCTTATAATCATAGGTAAACAGGAGAATCGGAAGATATGTGCGAACGTACCAAAAATTAAGCCACAAAAAGCCTAAAAAAGGTTAAATTCCAACACTATAACGTCTCCAAGTACAATCTGATCGCCTTTAGATAAGGAATATCCTATTTGTGTAGAATTAAGTTTAAACATCGATTCATCCTTGGCCGTTCTGATTTTTGTTTTGTTTCCCGGAGGCACCCCGCCTTCATCAGCGTATAGTTTATAGGAACCTGATTTTTCATCCCATTCAATATGGGCATGCTGCCTGCTGATAAATTTATTATGTTCATCATCCGGAAAAGCAATGGTATTGATCCTGAAAGAACCATCATTGGCCTGGATATGATTTTCCCGGCCAATATTTATCCTACCCTGCCGGGGATCGAGCATATATTGTTCTTCTTCTGCCCTGCCTTTGATTACAGTAATGCGGGCCTGGCTATCGGTTCTTTCCGCTGTTACCGAGGCTTTTGCGGTTTTGGCTTTAAAGATCAGCCCCGCCTTTAGCCCTTTTCTGCGGAGGGCATTTTCAGGCAGCTGATCAGTAAATAATACTTCCAGCGCCCATCCCTTGGGCAGGTCAAGGGCAAAGTTATCAGCTATCCGCTGCACCTCTTCCTTCAATTTTTCAGGCGTTGTAGTATATAAGGCCGTTTGATAAAGGAAATGTTCATCTGCACCGGCATCCACATATAACTCCATTACTGATAAGGCATACCCTTCGGCACCATCCAGCTTTTGTAGTTCTTCTTTTACCAGCTGCAAAATGGAATCGCGCAGTCCCTTAGCATCCTGGTTATTATTCTCTGTATTCTTTTTAAAAAAATCAAACATCTCTTTTTTTTAAGCTATCAATTAATACTTTTCAGGTATCCCTTTTCTACAAGAATTGGAATGATCTTTTCTCCGGCCAGCCTTACCGCATCAGATGAACCACGGGTAGCTTCTATCCGGATACATACTACCGTATAACCAGACCCGTTACCATTTGGGGCAAAAAACACATACCAGCCGTCATTCACCTTTTTCATCTTCACCATCCGCTCTGGTGTTCCCGTTTTCCCTGCAACCGACAGGCCAAAAAGCCCTGCTTTACCCGCACTTTGTTCTATCATATATTGCTTCAGCAAATCTGCCGCCGCAGGATCTTTTGCCAGCACAGTCCCCTCTTTTACATTAATGGTAGAGTCATTCAGTTTCAGCACATAACGGTTAGGCACCAATGTTCCACGGTTGGCAATGGCCGATGCCAGTCGCGCTACCGAAGCCGGTGTGGCAATCAGCTCTCCCTGTCCCCAGGCCATTCCGGAAACACCTGAAGCCCTGTTCCTGTAAATATTATCCGGGTCATATGCACTTTTAAATTCCGTTCTTCTCCAAAGATCAAACCAGCGCTGCTCCTGATCAGTGTGAACAGATTTCCTGCCATAATAATAACCGCCAACCCCATGTAAAAACATCCCTGTTTTGAGGTAAAGCTCTCCCATAGGTTCCTGCAAATGCTGCTGGTTGGCCAGTTTGATAAAGTATACGTTATTTGATTTCACAATAGCGCGTTCCATATCAATATTACCCGTTTCATCAGGTTCGGGTCCACCAGTACGAATGCGCTCATTGGCCTTCACCTGGTAAGTCTGCTGTGCTGCACTGATGCCCAGTTTGTTAAATGCGGCCATGGCCGTTAAGAGCTTTGCAGTAGAACCTGGCTGAGTGGCGGTGGTAAAACCGGGGTCAGCAAGGGTGGTCCAGGTAGCCAGCTTATTCTGATCTGAGGTGCTCATCGTAAGTTCCTCCCAATTTTTTAACGGCGGCAAGGGATACATGGCCGAAGCCAGTACATCGCCTGTATTGGAAGCCATCACCACAACAGAAACCCTGTTATGCTGCAAATCAGGATCTGCGGCAAGCGCGCGCTGGATATGCGTTTGCAGATCTGCATCCACGCTCAGTTTCACATCGCGGTTACGCTTTTTAAAAGCTGCAATTTCTGTCGTATCCAATCCGGAGATCAGTAATGGTGCCAAGGCAGAATAATCCTTTTTCAGTACCGTCATTTCCTTTGGTCCCCGCGGCAGAAAACGGTCTTCCTGGTAATGGGAGGCCGTCATGGCATAACTGGTTACAGGCATTTTAAAGCCTCTGAGTTCCGCAGCATGTTCATACTCTGCGAAATAACCATTAATGCCTCCGCTAAATACACCTGTATTGGCATCTCCTGTCCAGAAGAAAAGTTGTTCTTCAAAAGGATAATAACGGTTTACCCGTTTGTGGACTGCCGAATCCAGGTCGTAAGCCAGTACGCCGGCATCCCTCAATTTTTGCTCCTGCTGCTTAACCAGTAAAGGGTCGCTGGTAGCCAGGATCAGTCCTGAGCGGTCATAGACATTGCCTGCTGCCAGTTTCTTCATTAAAATTCCGATCCGAGGATTATAGCTAAACATACGGCCGCCACTTTTGTCGGCTACCAAAGCAGGTTTCACAATCCAGGATTGATTGTTAAAGCTATATCTGGAAACATTGATGATCAATAAAAGGATAGCTGCACAGGCAGCCAGCAAAGCCGGCACCAGATTTTTGTCCTGCTGCTGCTTTAAATATTTCATTTGCACTTCTGTTCCCCTGATGGAAGAAACAGACAGTAAAAATCCCGCCGCTACAAAATTGATCACCAGCGAAGAACCGCCATAACTTTCAAAAGGAAGTGATACGCCCGACAAAGGCAGTGCACCGATAGAACCTCCAGCAATCAGTAAGAACTGGATAAATGTACAGATACCAATACCCGCACTGACATAAAACAGGAAAGGTGTACCGGTTTGCCGGCCGATGATCATTGCCCGATGGAGGTAAATCAGAAAGACAATAAAAATACAGGAGATACCTGTCCAGCCAAACTCTTCACCCATGGCGGGCAGGATCATATCGGTATGTGCCTCCGGAATAGTTTTAGCAAAACCTTCTCCCGTTCCCTGCCCTGTAATTCCGCCGCTGGAAATTGCCCAGAGCCCATTGGCTACCTGATCACCACCATACACCTCGTTGTTCCATGCATCCTGCCAAATGGCTTTCCTGTCGGACAACCTTGCTACCGGACCAGGAATAACTTTATCCAGGTAAGGGATTTTATCTATGGTTAAAAATGCGGTGATCACTATCAGCGCCATGACTGCCGATTCACTGACGGGTTTACGCCTCACAGAATGAATAATGAAGAGCACTACAAAAGTAACCAGTGCATCCAGCCATACGTTATGTAATAACCAGGCGACCAGCACATATAAAATAACCGCTACAGCCATCTCCATAAAATCGCCCCTGGAGAAAGAGAAGAGCATAATAAATGTAAAACAGATCACAATGGCGGGGCCAAGATCACCCAGCATTAAAAACAGGAACAGCGTAAATAAAATCGCTGCCAATGCAAAGGAAAAAAATTGCCAGCGTTTTTTCCAGCTGGAATAAGCAGAAATAAATTGCTCGTTCAGCGCAAAAAAACCTGCTAAAAATAACACAACGATATATTTTACCAGCTCGCTGGGCTGTATACCTAATAAATTTACTTTTACCCCACTACCTTCTGGCCCGGCTCCAAACAATAAGGTTGCAGCCAGCAGCACAGCAGCCAACGCTATCCATGGCCATCCATTAGCAGCCGATCTGTCCTGAAACACAAACAAGCGGTATAATTTTGAATCCGCGGTAAAGCGTCTCAGATTAACAAATAATAATATAGCTACCGCAGCAATACCCAGGTATAAAAACAGCAGGGAATCAATGGCCAGGAATCTATCGCGCACCGGGTCTTGTAAACTCAGCAGCGTGAGAAAAGATAAACCTGTCAGCAGCATCAGCAAAGGCAATATGAGCTGGTCGGCTTCGGGAAAGCGGATAGATAACAACAGGTGCAGCAATAAAAATGCTACGAGTAACCCTCCTGCAATCATCCAGTAACGCAAATTGAATTGAGCCGGTGTACGTACAATTAAGGCACCGTCATTTTTAAGCAGCGTAAAATCTTTGGAAGAAAGCAACCTGATGGTATGCGGTGCTTCAGTGAAGTTCAGCGTTTTAGTGCCATTCAGTTCCTGCACTCCTTTCACCTGTCCAAATTCATAACCGGGTTTTAACGGAATAACTTCATAGGCTTTCCCTTTTGGTAAACCGGTAAAGCGGTATTTTCCATCGGCATCGGTACGGGCATAAGCTGTAAACGGTTTACTGTCTACGCTATCGAAAGGTAATACCGTATTTAGCCGGATCAGCACACCTTGTACTGCGTCTCCTTTATAGTTGATACCGCCTTTAACTACCCCTTCGCCCAGGCCCATATCTTTTACAGCCGATAAATTTGGAGGCGAGGTCAGCTCCTGCTGAAACCGCTTTTCATCGTTACCTGTAAAACCGAGTAATTCGCGTGACAATGCCACCCTCTTTTTGAAAGAAACACCGCCTTGTCTGTCTGCATCTTCAGCCAGTATATTAAATTTCCGCTTATTCAGGTCGCCGATGTTGGTGAATGTTTCTCCCGGCAAGTGCTGTGCAGCGATCACCGAAGCAATTAATGCCCTATCCTGCTGATCTTCAAAATAAAATCCCTTGGCCAGCAGCAGCTGCACTGCTTTCGCAGGATCGGCTGCATTCAAATTGACGATTGTTCCATCGGTAAGCCCCTGGTCTACAGCTTTCATCCTTTCCTGTAACAGACCAAAAAGCCTGACAAACAAAATGATGAATAAAATTGTGATGAGGCCTAAAAATATCCTTTCCTGTTTTCTCCCAGGTTTTCCCTGCCGTTGATCTGTCATAATTTTCTAAGCAGCGAATCTGCCAGGTATGGTCTTTTAGACATCCGGCCGTTAATAAATGAATGGTCAGGAAATTGAAATGATACCTGCAAAGGATATTTACAATTGTTAAACCGCACGTTCTTTAGCTCGGCTGCATTTTTATAAGATACGATACCTGTTTCAAAATTTTCCAGCACCAGCTGATTGATGACTATATATTTGCAATTGGAAGACAGTGTAACTGCCGGTCCTTTATAAGCTGAATCCGGCTGAAAAATGATCGGGCCTTTTGTTTTGATCACCAATGTATCTTTATCAATAGTAAGCGACTGACTTAATTTAACAGGGTTTTTAAATTGATCTGCTGAAAGCAGTAGAGTATCGCCCTTTAGTTTTAACAGCATATCCCGGATCAGTTTTTCTTCCGGATTGGATCCTGGCTGATGAACAGCCACCACTGCCGCTGCTGGTTTAACACTACCTGGCGGTTTTAATAATAACCAGATCGAAGTAGCCAGAAACAGTACACACAATATTGATAACAATAGCAGTAACCCATTGTGGTTTGCTGTTTTACCTCTCGTTTCCTCTTGTTTAATTGCAGCTGAAGATGGATAGTTTATCACCGAAGCAGGGCTTTCCTTTACTGGAGCTAAAGGTTCATTTACACGGGTTTTAGCTTCCTGCACTGGAATTAGGGTTTTCTCCGCAGGAGCGGTAGCTTCCGTTAGGGGGCGCGAAATATCATGTAACACTGGTGCTTTGTCATTCATGGCAAGTACTACCGTTACATTATCTTTACCACCGGCGTCATTTGCCGCTTCAATCAGTTGTTTTCCTTTTACAGTAAGCGCAGCATCTGTACCGAGAATAGTGATGATGCCCGATTGAGGTACCATATCCGTTAAACCATCACTGCAGATCAGGATCAAATCAGCAGGAAGAAAAGGCGAAGACCCTGTTTCACAATAAGCATCTGAAATTTCTTCAGTACTGCTTAATCCGAGGGCCTGATTGATCTGGTTTCTCCTGGGGTGCTGCATGGCAGCTTCTTCGGTTAAACGCCCGGAATCTTCCAGGAAGCCAACAAAAGACTGATCTTTTGATAGCTTAACCAGGGAGTTATCCCTAAACAGGTAAAGCCTGGTGTCACCAACATGAATATAATGCAACAGATTGTTTTCACGGTCGATTACAGCCAATGTGGCTACACAGGCCATATCTTCCAGTTTTGGGTCCAGCAGTTTCCTGGCCAGGATCTCTTCATTGGCCAGGCTAAAAGCGAGGGACAGCTGGGTGATCACATCTGTTCCAATGGAAGTTAGTTCTGTAAGGATCACCTCTTTTGTAATGGCTGCCGCTACCTCCCCCCCCTCATATCCGCCTACGCCATCAATTACACCGGCAATCAAAAACTGCCCGTTCATTACTTCCTGTGCGATAAATACATCTTCGTTATTGTCCCTCACCTTACCGGTGTCAGTAATTCCAAATAGATGATCAGCCATTATCTTGATGATTTTTTAATATCCGCAAAATGCCATACCAGCAGCAAAAGGCCTAACGCCAGTAAAGCGATTGATAAATAGTTTGTCATGCCACTTAGGGTTTAAAAATGTTTACACCAATAATTCCGTTCAGTAAAATACGGGAGTTAAAGGGCAATTCTACCCATTCCGGCTGACTGACCTCACTCCTGGGTACTTCTTTTTCGTTCACAATCGTTTTTTCCCCGTAGGAAGCCAGGTAGATTTTTCCGTCAGGCTGGTTGTAGCGGATACTTAAATGCGGGCTGTTTACCCAGTCTGAAGGGATACTAAAAATTTCCTGCTCCTTTCTGGTTTCATCTTTTCCTGAGATCAGAATTTCATTTGACCTCATCAGGTATTCCACTTTCTTACCCCTGAAATTCTGGTCGGGCATAATCGTTTCCAGTCGCGCATAGGTTTTTCCTCCCATTGATTGCCCCGCATCAGGTGCCGCAGCGCCGCCTTCCAGTGCATAAGGCAATTCATAGTAACCTTCGCTGTAATAAGTAAAACCATTCAGGATATCCTGGTTTACGTCCAGCGTTTGTGCAATTCCCGTTTGGCGGGGAATAAAAGTAACCCTTAGGTTTTCATCTTTTTTGGTACTCCCAGGCAGGAGTTTACCAATAAACCCTTTATCGCCCCTTTCATAATCGGGATGTGACACCAGGCGAAATACCCATTTGGAACTGGAAGGTTCTACAGTTTTCCCTGCTGCACGGTATTCTTCCAGCAGCTGATAGAATTGCTTTACAGATTCATGGACAATAATGCCAAAAAGCCCTTGTTTATGGGCAAGGAACTCTTTATAATCTTCCTCGTTAAAACAAATGATATATTCATGATAGAAAACAATGCGGTTGGCAAAAGAAAGCTGGCCTACTGATTCTTTAAATTTTTCAATGATATATTTATATACTTCATCAGGCGTAAGGCCTTTGGCCACCTCTTGTTTCGTCTTTGTTTTTTCCGAAGGCAGGAACAAATCCTGAAGTCCTGATTTCTTCCAAAAAGTTGATTTTTCTGACATTTAATTCTTTTTATATGAAGCGATTAAAAATGTACTGTTGTATCCAGGTTCAGCGTAGAATCCCGTTGCGGTTGCGGCTGAACAGGTTTTAACTGTATAGGCTGTTCTTCCGTTACCGCTGTATCCTGCACAGTAGAATCCCTATTGTTATCCCAGGCATAACCTTTGCGCCGGGAATTGACGTCCGATGTATCGGGTGTTGTAATATTCCCTTTAACGGTTTCTTTTTTAACGGGTTTAGCAGGATGGCTGAACAATAAGAAATAACAAAGCAGGGCAGCCATAAAGGCAATGCCCATGATTAACACAGCGAACACTGGTTTCGAAATAACCACTACCCCTGTTTGCTGCTCCTTTGCCGCTCCCTCATATCCAGACAGCAAATTCTGCAAACGGTCATTTTCCATTTGCAGCAAAGAAGTGCCTGAAACATCAGCAATGCGGTTTCCAGTATCCGCGATACTGCTCTGTGTGATTGCCTGCTGCAATACCATTCCATTGGCATATCTATCCTGCGGTGCTTTCTGCAAACACTTGCTGATCACGCTTAACAGCCACTGCGGAACCTGCATTTCGTGTTCTTTTTTCAGTTCCGACCAGCTTTCCGGGAAGTGTCCTTTACGCAGTTCCAGCAAATCCGGAACCGGTTGCTCCAGGTGACCAACCAATACATCATTGCGCGATTTCTGGCCGTTGTCCAGCAGTGGAAAAGGAACCTGTCCCGCCAGCAATTCGTAGAGGATCACCCCATAACTATAAACATCAGTTTCAAAAAGAACCTCTCCTTCGCTTTGCTCAGGTGCCATAAACTCTATCGCACCGGCATGCCTGATGCTGGTTCTCCGCTGCTCGTCAGACATCGCTGCCAGACCAAAATCCAGCAATACATAATTGCCGGTATCCACGTTAAACTTCACGTTATTGCTTTTGATATCCCCGTGTTTTACCGCTACTTTATGGCAGTGCGCCAAAGCATTGGCCAGGTGATCGGCTACTTTAATCACTTCCTTTACCTCAAAGATCTGGTCGTGCGGTTCCTTCAGCAACTCTTCCAGGTCGGGCCCTTCAATAAATTCCATTTCTATAAAAGGGAAGGAACCACTTTCGGTAATACCTGAGTTTAATATCTTAACCACATTTGGGTTAGGCTCTTCGTTAACCTTTTTTAATTTCTCTACCTCATTCTGAAAACTCCTGAAGTTTTTATCCTCATCACTTTCGGTATGAACGGGTGTAGGCAATAACTTTACTGCGGAAAGGATCGGGCCGAAACGCCGTCCTTTATAAACTGAACCCTGGCCTCCGGTACGCAACGCGCCCATATTCTCCAGACCTTCAGTAATCGTAAATACTTTACTCATTTAGTTCAATCAACAATATATGTCTGTTAGGGTACTGCAATTATAGTTCCAATGTCTGTTTCAACTAGTACCATACTAATTTACAAAAATTCAGCTGATAATTGGTTTATAGTCCAATTGTCGTGAAAATTTACATTGCTTTAAGGATCAGTTTGATAAGATATTGTTTAAGATATAACTATTCTTGCACCCGATTTTTCTTCGGGCCCGGGATGAAATGCTGAGGTTCTACTGTCACGAAAGATGTCCTTTTAGCAGTAATGGACGAACTAAATTTCTGTAAGATTTGTTAAAAATAACTCGGCACAATAAAAAAAATTAAGCAAATTTGTAGCGTTAAATATTATTTAGCCGTTTCCCCTCGTAAATACGCAAAGCCTGATTACCCGGAATGTCTCTTGGGTATTGATAGACAATAGGTTAGCGAAAACCATAATTGAAATGACCAAAGAAAATCAAAACTATTATGCTGAAAATTGCAGAATATGTAAATCACCCTTCAAAAAAGAGCACCGTTTCAGGGAAATGATGTTTGGCTTCCGGGATGAATTTCGTTATCAGGAATGTTCATCCTGCGGCTGTTTGCAAATAGCAGAACTGCCCCTCAACATTACCAGCTATTATCCCCCATATTATTACTCATTTAACCAGGTCATTCCAGCATTAAAAAGGTTCCCAATCATCAAACGGTTATTTAGCGGTTTCAGATTGAAAAATAAGTATAAGCAGAACCTTGAGCCCCTAAAGTATTTAAAACCAATTAACTCAGGAATAAATGATAAAATTTTAGATGTTGGCTGCGGAAGAGGACAACTGATATGTGAATTGTTCAACCAGGGATTTGAAAATGTAGAAGGTATAGATAAATTCTTACCCCAGGAAGTTGACCACGGACACGGTGTTAAAGTAATGAAAAAAGATCTGTCCGAGCTGCAATCCGGTTCTTATGACCTGATCATGATGCACCATGTTTTAGAACATGTTGACCAGCAGAAAGAAGTTTTGGTAGATTGCAACAAATTATTGAGGCGAGATGGCTGTTTGATGATTAGAATCCCACTTCTGGGAGAGGTTTGGGAGAAATATCAAAGGGATTGGATACAGCTGGATGCCCCAAGACACTATTTTCTTCATACTTTAAAAAGTATGGAAATTCTTGCCAAACAAGCCGGATTTGAGATCAGGCAAACCATATTTGATTCCACAGGTTTTCAATTTTGGGGAAGTGAGTTATACAAAAAAGACATTCCTTTATTTTCCGTTGGCAACGCAAGTAGTATTTACCCTATAGAAAAAGTATTTAGTCAAACAGAATTACAAACTTTTGAGCGTGATGCTGAGCGGCTTAATTTAACTGATAGAGGAGATTCAGCTGCGTTCTATCTCTATAAAATTAATTAGGCCAAATCAAAAATTCTTTCCGGGCTTAGAATTTATAGGTTAAACTATCTAAGCCCTTCACTTCCTTCTGATTGTTATTAACGATTACCCTGGCATTTTTCCATGCCTTTAAGTTGTTTTTCTTCCTGTAAACGGAGATCACCTCTGCCCGGATAGTCGTATCTGCGTAAGATACTATAGCGTCTCCATAAAAAGTAACGATAGAATCTCCACGATATTTAGTAGAATCTGCACAGGAAAATTGCATTTTAGGTAAATGAGACGGGAAATCCCCATGATTTATGGGTTGGTAAACTCCTTTTAATTCTTTTTTAGGACTAAAAACGGAAACCGCAACTGAGGTAATGATAACAGATGCCAAAAGTAATTTCATAACGACTGATTAGGAGATACAATTCAATAATGTAAATTAGTAAATAAATATTTAATAAGACTATACTATTTACTTCTATAAAGTAAATAGTTATTATATTTTTTCTGACTTAAATTTAAATAGGGGCGCATGATAATTCAGACTAGAATTCTCCAATTCTAATAACCCAGATTTTACTAGTTCAAAGTCCCCTATCCAATCATATAATAATTGTTCCCTGGCAGGAGATCCTATCATTGTGTCAGGAAAAGTTGTTAGAGACTCTGCATGCCTCCTTCTGATGTATAGAAAATCATCAATATTTCGTATGTTATCTAATACAAAAAAACTATGTAACAAAAACTTAGTATCGTTTCCAAAAGTTCTTTCTTCAGATAATTTCCCACACAGATAGAAAGCTTCTCTGGTAATAGCTGAAGTAGGATGAAAAAGCGGATGACCTCCTACTTTTTGCAATGCTGAAATAACATTTGTTGGAAATCGGTGTGCCCGTACAGTTCTCTCCAAATAATCAAGTCTAAGTTCATGTGACCCGCACAGCTGACATCCAGTTGAATCCATATAAGCAGCTATCCTTTCAAACCGATCTGCACAGGGAACATCATCTGAATCCTGATAAAATATAAGATGATTACTACTTCTATCAATTAAATTATTGCGTATGATATAGGGACCAACGGGATCAGGATTAAATTTATAAAATGAAAAACCGGAATATTCATCTTTCAGTTTAACTATTTCTTGGGATAAGGGCTGATCTATTCCTACATAGACGTGTATATGCTTTAATTGATTTAAAAAAAATAATGTGTTTTTTAAAAAAGCGTCCTTTCCTCTGTGGGGAATAATTACATCGCAATTATTCATAGTCAATGCATGGCTGCTTTGAATAGGGATTTGTTTTACTAAAATATTTTTAAAATCTGAATTACCTTTAAAGATCTGATTTAACAGCTCAAACAGCAGGTCATTCTGCAAAAATTTATCTCTGCCGTACTTATCTGCTATATTTTTGAAGTGAATAAAACTACTGCTAAAAGAGTGGATAAATTCATCGGCACTCTCAGAAAACAAGGGAGGGTCCTTTCTAGTAGTCAATACGACAAAAGTATGTTCGTTAAGAGCATAAATCGATTCTAGTGCTATCGTGATCTCTTTAATATTTAAATTAACAAAGGCGTCCGGGAAATCGAATTTTAAGAATAAAATATAATCAAAGTCCTCTTCAAAAAACTCAAAGCTTAAGAAATACATTGCATAATGCCTGATAACCCCATTCTTTTTCCAAAGAATAACATTATAATAACTATAATAATCATTAATGAGTCCCATAATAATAGCTTTAAATAGTTATTTAGATTGAGGCAACCAGATAAAAAAGTTCTGAGCAACGTTAAATAAGAATGCGAGGCTCTTTGTTTAATAAGCTACGTGCATGATAACGGCAAATCTGTTTACGTCGTTCAACTCCTAAATGCTGGATTAATTGATATTGAGCTGGTGTAAAAAAAATATCATCAGTCAAAATTTGGATTTGATGATTGTCTTTAAACAGGCCATTTACTTTAGAAAAGTGTTCTTTTTGGACAATAATATAATATTTATCTACAAAGTTCACCAATTGGAAGTAGGTAATCAACGTGATCAACCGGGAATTGCTTGCATCACCTAAGTGTAAGACGACACTAGCAGGAAGAGAAATATGATTTCTGATCGTGTCAAAATCTGGATTCCTAAACAATGAAAGATAAAACTGACATTCTTTATAAAAAGAAAAATTTGAAAGTAAGCTATTTTCAATCGACGCAATAGATACACGATATTTATTTTCGAAATAGCTATTCAGCCATGCACAAATAATCGGTCCGTATAGATGGTCATCAACATATCCGCTAGTTTGAAATCCATAACCAAATTCTGGATGAAACCCGGTAAAATTGGCTTCTATCACGTAATATTTATTGTTATTTGTTAATCCAATATCCCATCCTATTAGAGTTCCCTGTAAAATTTGATCCGGTAATTTTTCTAAAACGCCTTTTACAAATTCCTCAGCATCAGAATTATCAATTGAATTTAGCCCCTGTATTTTAAACGTAAGACCATATATTATATCCTTGTTAAAAGTGTGCACTCTAAATTCAGTATCAAGGGTCAATTTCTTCTGTAAAATCCATTTTTCGTTATAGAAATATGTTTCCTGGTGGGAACTTAGTATATCTTCAAATTCCGCTGTCTTATCAAAATCATGGGTAGTAAAAGAACCATATCCTAAAGTTTTCTTAAGAAAAAAACCTTTTTTAAACAATTCCCGGGTTTTTGAAACCCCATTGGGGCTATACAATAATTTAGATAAACTAATGGTTCTCGGCATACAGCCTGGAGCATAGTTGTTCAGGACCAGATATTGTATGTACTTATTTTCCAATCTCCACCTAAACACATGATGTTCATTAATATTTAATTCGCGGAGAATAGCCCTGATAAATAACGCTCCAAACCACCCCGATATATTTGACAGCAAAAGCGGATCTGCCCACAGTTCGATAGTTTTACTTTCGGTGTTTTTTTTTACAGCCCGTAAACTAAAGCCATCGATATCCCGTATGAGTATATCGAATATACCATCGCGTCTTTCCATTAGGTCTATAAATTACTTTGTTTAATCCCCGTAGCGATCTTAATCGTGCGAAATTCATTCAGTCAATTTCATCTCAACTACATTTATCCGGTATCAATTTCTGAAAGATTATAAACTAATTTACAGACAATAACCAATTTAAAAACAGCCATAGGTAACATAGTCTACAAGAGCTGTATATGGGTAATCTGTCACACGGAGCCCTTTATATATTTTGTAATTTTAATAACCAAAAAGTATATAATCCAATCATCTAATTTGTGCCTTTTTAAGGGATTAACCTGTATTTAATCAAAACGATGATGAACATCTTTAAATCTAAAATTAGCAACAGCGCAGCTGTAACTTACCAGTTACTTGACCAGCTACACGTCAAAGTAAATAAAAGTACACTTTCAGTAAATTTGGAATCCCATCCTGAATTTTCAAGTCTATTAGCTATCAGTGATTGTTTGACGGACCTGAATGTGGATAACCTGATATACAAGGTTGATGTAAAAAGTTACGATCAGTCTGATTTATCCTTTCCTTTCATTACACATTTTTCCAGGGGACGTGGCAAATTTCTTTTGGTACGAGGGATTTATAATCATGTATTTAGCCTTTCTGATGAGAGAAACAAAGATCTGAGGCTTTCTGAAAAAGAATTTCTGGCATCCTGGGATGGTATAATATTACATGCAAAATCTAATGAAAAAAGCGGTGAAAAAAATTTTTATCAAAATAAAATACAGATTTCTCTTCAGCAGGCGACTATACCTGCCTTTTTGATTACGCTATTGAGTGTTTTCGTCTTCTTATTCAATTTAAATACTTTTCACTGGTCAGCTTTACTCCTTTGTTTGATTAAACTATTAGGAGTAACTATCGGTATATTCTTATTGATGCAAAGTATAAACGCTAATCACGCATTGATTAGAAGTTTATGCAATGTAACAGGCAAAAATGATTGTAATGCTATTCTTAATTCAAAGGCAGCAAAGTTAACCTCTTGGCTAAGCTGGAGTGAGGTTGGCTTTTTTTATTTTTCAGGTTCTTTTTTAGCCGCTTTAATTTTTCCAATATCCCTCCCTGCCTTGTCCTGGATAAATCTCCTGGCTTTACCTTATACGGTTTATTCTATAAGTTATCAGTATAGGATGAAAAACTGGTGTGTTTTATGTTGTGTTGTTCAGGTATTATTAATTACAGAGGCTATTATTTTTAGTTTACGACCCGATTCATGGAGTTTTAGTTCTTTTTTTCCATCAAACCTGCTTATCCCATTTTTCCTTTGTTTTCTATTACCAATTTTAACATGGGCCTTATTAAAACCATTTTTTTTAAAAGCATTCAAAATAGCAATTGTACAGCAGCAGCTAAAATATATTAAATACAACAACCATGTGTTTATGAGTTTTTTGACAAATCAAACTTATTATAAGGTGGATAATGAGATGATGCCTATCATTATCGGCAATTCAAACGCCGAAACTGTAATTACTGTGGTTAGTAATCTATTTTGCAGTCCCTGCGCAGATGCACATCATTTCCTCGACCAGCTTCTTAAACAAAGGGATGAATTGCAACTGAAAATCATATTCTTTAATGGTAACAAGCATGATAATTCCCATAAAAATATAGTTCAGCATATCATGGCCTTGAGTGTACTGGAAGATAGAAGTGTTGTTCAGGAGGCGTTAAACGATTGGTATAGTCAACATGATAAGAAACAGGAAAGCTGGATCGAAAATTATCCTATAAAAATAACTGAAGCAGTTGAAACAGCTTTTATTAAACAGAAAATATGGTGTGAAATGGCAGAAATCACCTTTACACCGACCATTTTAGTCAATGGTTATAAATTACCCGAACCTTATCGTTTAGAAGATCTTAAATATTTAATTAATTAACATTGAAACCATTTCCCTACTATCAGCAATTGTATCAAAAGGATTGTGGGCCTACATGCTTAAGAATGATTGCACAGTTTTATGGCAAAACTTTTAGTTCCAGGCAAATGAAAAATATTTCCAGGATCAGGCATAAAGGCACCACTCTACTGGGGATCAGTGAGGCTGCTGAAAAATTAGGATTTATTACCTCGGGCAGGAAAATCAATTTAGAAATACTCCGGGAAATAAGCCTTCCCATAATTTTACATTGGAACCAAAATCATTTTGTCGTTTTATTTGAAATAGAAAAAGCTACTTATCAGGTTGCAGATCCTGCCCAGGGAATCTTAAAACTTTCTGAATCAGAATTTTTAAATCATTGGCAAACTGCCGATCATTCTGAAGGTGTTGTATTGATTATTCAACTTTCTCCCAGCTTTTAACCTGGTGAATTAAATAATCACAGACTGATGCTTATCAGAGCAAATTCCATAAAGAATATATAATTATTATATATAGCATAGACTATCGTGCGTGATGAGATAGATTAAAAATCTAATAAATTTTGTGTTATGAAAATAGAAGGAGTTAATAAAGGACAGATTTTTAGCCGTAAGGAACTAAAGAACATCAGGGGTGGTGACGGTGGTATCCCACCTGCCGTACCTACTGGTACTGCCTGTGTGAACCGCAAATGTTGCCTTACACCTGGAAATTGCAGTGCTTGCGTTTGTCTTTGTTCTGCCGGTACTTGTGCCACAGGTACTGTAACCACATGCTAATTTAAGCTACTTACAACTAACATAAAATCTATGTTAGTTGTAAGTTTATAAATAAACTGTTAATAAAATATTTTCATTTTCATAGGACAATGAGCTGAATTTATAGACTATACCTATATACCTTTACTAAGCTCTTATTTATGAAATTTAAAAATCTAACCTTAAAATTTTTATTTCCAGTTCTATTGTTGTCAGGGGCCCTTATCGCAATGGCCTACCGATCAGATGATGACCCTTTTACAGCGATGCTGCAAAAGTTAAAAGCTTATACCGATAAATATCCCCAGGAAAAAATCCATTTACATCTCGACAAGCCTTATTACGCAGCTGGTGATGACATCTGGTTTAAAGCCTATGTTGTCAATGCTATGAGCTCCAATTTGACGTCAATTAGTGGTGTGCTGTATGTAGAACTGATCGATGAATCTGACGCTGTCAGAAACCAAGTAAAATTACCCCTCGTTTCCGGGCTTTCATGGGGGAGCTTTAAGCTACCTGATTCATTTGCTGCAGGGAATTACAGGATCAGGGCATATACGCAATGGATGAGAAATGCAGGTCCGGATTTCTTTTTTGATAAGATCATAAAGATAGGAAGTCGACGGAAAAATATAGTTTCAGCGAGTACAGATCATAAAAATATAGCTGTTCAGGAAGTTGCCGGTAAAACCACCTTAAATCCTGTCGATGTTCAATTTTTTCCGGAGGGTGGAAATTTTGTAGAAGGACAGCCAAATAAATTGGGGATAAAAGCCGTAAATACTTCTGGTTTAGGAGAAGATATAAGCGGTAGCATCGTGGACAATGCAGGAGTGTCAATTGCGACGTTTAGTACGAAACACCTGGGTATGGGTAATGTAACGTTTACACCAAAAAAAGGGAAAACCTATACCGCAAAAATAAAGTATAAAGATGGCGCAGAGCATACCGTCAATCTACCGAAACTAGTGAAATCCGGATATGTATTATCGATTGACCAAAACGCAGAAAACATCCTGGTTAAAGTGCTGATCAGCGACAGTTTGCTCAACAATGGGGTGATTAAATTGGCCGGCCTGCATAACAACACGGAGATTTTTGTCTTAAAATCAGGCGACTCTAAACAGATTATATCTACCTCTATACCTAAAAAAGACCTGCCATTAGGCATTATGCAGCTTACCCTCTTCTCTCCTAGTAACCAACCGGTTTGCGAGCGACTCCTATTTATCAATAATAGCAATGGTAAAATCACAACCGGCGTTTCATCCGTTAAAAAGAGCTATGCGCCAAAAGAGGAAACAGAAGTCAACCTGGATGCCAGTTTAAACGGTAAACCTGTTCAGGGCAGCTTTTCAGTCGCCGTTACCAATATCTCTGCAATTAAACCTGATGAAGAAAATGAAAGTAACATCTTCACCACCTTATTGCTTACTTCAGATCTTACAGGTTATATAGAAAAGCCCAATTATTATTTTCTGGACGAGAGTGAAAAAACACAGCAGGACCTGGATAACCTGATGCTTACTCAGGGATGGAGAAGGGTACTATGGAAAAATATCATCAATAATGAAAATCCAAATATAGTTTTTCAGCCAGAAAAGTCATTGAAGATTAGCGGGACCCTTATCGCCAGCGATGGCTCACCAATAGCTGAAGGCAAAGTTTCTGTACTGGCTACCTCAGGAAGTATTTTTAAGGCAGACACAGTAACTGATGCGCAGGGCCGGTTTAATTTTGAGGGATTAAACTTTGGGGATAATGCCAAGTTCCTGGTACAGGCCAGTTCAGAAAAAAATAAAAAAAATATAGAAATCAAATTGGATGCTGACAATAGCCAACCCCAGCTGGTTACTAAAAATCAGCATACCGGAGACTTAGTTGTGAATGTGAATGAGGCTATCGCCAGTTATCTTCAACAAAATGAAAGTTATTTTGTTGAACAGGCAAAACGCAGCCCCTTAGACGGAGGAAGTGTTTTAAATGAAAAAGACGCCCTGAATAAAGTGAATTACACCAAAAATTCAGCGAATCTGAATGGTGCGGGCAATGCCGATGTGGTGATTTCTTCAGATGAATT
This sequence comes from Pedobacter sp. L105, assembly GCF_009765875.1. Lineage (GTDB taxonomy): Bacteria > Bacteroidota > Bacteroidia > Sphingobacteriales > Sphingobacteriaceae > Pedobacter. The sequence continues at coordinate 226,732 of NZ_LMUP01000014.1, read as the reverse complement.
GTTAAAGCGTAGTGATCTTGGAAGTACTATCGAACAAAAAGTATCAGGTCTGTCCGTAACCAACGGAACGGCTTATATGCTTAAAAACCGGCCTTATGCGATGATGATTGTTGTGGATGGGTTCAATGTAGATTCTACTTATTTAGGTCAGTTAAAGCCTTTTAATGTCCAGGCTGTAGAAATATTGACGAGTTTATCCAAAACAGCAATTTATGGCAGAAAAGCCGCATTGTCAGGTGTTTTAGTGATTACCACCAAAAAAGCCGGTGATGATAGCAATACAGCTAAATCTATCCCCGGAGTGATGACAATATCTCCCAAAGGTTATAATTTTTCTAAAGAGTTTTATTCACCCGTTTATAAACCATCAGGATCTGACAATGTTCCTGACCACCGCAGCACCATTTTCTGGACGCCCAATGTAATTACTTCGGTAGAGGGAAAAGCAAAGATCAATTATTTTAATGCCGATGATCCCGGAACTTACCGGGTAGTGGTTGAAGGAATTGACATGCAGGGAAATCTGTCACACTTTGTCTACACTTATGAGGTTAAGTAGGCGTTAGTTCCTTTTCAAAATAGCATTAATTTCTTTTAATAAATTAGTAGCCCGCTTATTCAGCCGTAATGATGACTGAATAAGCGGGCTGTCTTATTGTTATCTTCTTTCTCTCTTCAGCGATATCGCATCAGACGAAATGGAGTCATGTAAATACCTCGTCAGTAATTTGTTTCATAACCCCACAATTGCTATTGTATTTTTCTATAGTTTTTCTTAACTTAAATGTATATACCTAATATTTAGAAAACTCAAACCAAACCCTTTTTCTCATTTAATCCTCCTGTTATGCAAGATATTAATGCTGTTACCGCTATCCCCGGAGATTTTTTTACTACTGCTTCACTCGGTACACTCGCCGGGGCTACCGGTGCTGTTTATATTATTTGCGGAACCCTGCAAAAAGTATTTAATTTTAATCCCAAATGGCTGGCCTTACTTGTTTCCGTGATCATATCCTATGTGGGTGCTTATCTCACCCAATCAATGAATGACGCTGTAACGAAATATTTTGTTGCCCTGCTCAATGGCTTCCTTATTTATGCTACTGCTACCGGAACTAACCAGATTACTGGCACAACCCCCATAAAAGACTCGCAGCAGGCGGGATTCAGGCTACAATTAAAACACAGGAGGAACTTTAGTACAAGGTGGTGGTAAATTATACGCCCTATGAAAAAGCAACATACAGATAACTATATTTTATTACCGGTTACCCAAACCCGCATTAGCCCTGTAGATAGCCCGAGGGTGGCAGATTTTCTAAGCAAGCTCCAGCCCACCAATCAGCGACCTGCATTCGTCAATTTAAATGTGAGAAGCAAACTCAAACAGCCGGAAGACGAAATTTTGGTTGAGGTACTGGATTCTATCCATGATGAAGGCGCTAAGCTGATCAGGATCAGCAAAGAGGAATTGCCCACTTTCCGTTTTTCCTATCCGGGATTAAGGATCATTCCCGAAAAGTTTTACAGGCCGGCAGTGTGTTCAAAGGAAAAAATTAAAATACAGGTGCAGACTAAACAAACGCGCTTAAGCACTCCCCTTTGCATTAAGGTAACAGACCAAAAAAATCAGGGGATAGCTGATATTAGCGTGGTCGTTTTTACTGATTTCTTTTCTGGTAAGGGTGCTTCAGGAATTACTGATAAAAACGGTGTGGTGAACTTAAAAATGAACAGCATGCAGGCTGAACGGATTTATATTTATCCCGATCACAGCTACTGGGGCTATTTTAAGAAAAACATAAAGCTAAACAGTAATATGCAGATCAAACTGCAGCCTATTGCATTGAATTATAAGGATGCTCTGAGGTATTTCTATGATACAGCCAAGCTTCCGCCAATAAACCATAAGGTAAAAATAGGCGTTATAGACACCGGAATCGGACCGCATAAGGACTTGAAGGTTAGCGGTGGAAAAAACCTGGTGAGAGGTGAAAATGAAGCAGATTATTACGACAACGGTGAAGGCCATGGAACACATGTTGGAGGGATCATCAGTGCCGCAGGCAATATTTATGGTGTAGCTGCTGGTGCGGAAATCATGAGCTACCGTGTTTTTCCAAAAGGTGAAGGTGCTTCCAATTTTGACATTATGAAAGCCATTAACCAGGCCATAGAAGATCAATGCGACCTGCTCAATATGAGCCTGGGCGAAGCCCTGGATGATGAAGCAATTACCAGTTATATCAGGGAAGCCTTTAACACCGGTATACTTTGTTTTGCTGCCAACGGCAATGACAATAGAAGTCCTGTTAATTTCCCTGCTGCCTATAGTTTATCTATCGGTGTATCCGCCATGGGAAGAAAAGGTACCTTTCCCACAAATAGTATAGAAACGAGCACCATAGATGCACCTTATGGTACAGATAAAAATAATTTTATTGCTGATTTTTCAAATGTAGGCACAGAGACAGACCTTACCGCACCCGGCGTAGGAATTATTTCTACCTATCCAAATGATAAATATGCGGTGATGGATGGCACCAGTATGGCCTGCCCCGCAGCAGCAGGCATGGCAGCCAGGATATTAGCTTCTTACCCCGAAATCCTTGATTTACCAAGAAATCAGGCAAGATCTGAAGAAATGGTAAAAATTCTATCTATGCATATAAAAATATTGGGATTTGGTGCTAACTTTGAAGGTAAAGGAATGTTATACCAAAATGACGAAATTCATTCTTAAATATACAGGAACCAATCAGCCAGACCTTAAAAAGATGACTGCAATTCTTGATGAAAATCAGGCATGCATACTGGATAATAGTTTATTGCCGGCAACTGCACTGATTGAAATTGAGGATTCCAGATTACCACACCTTAAAGGAGGCCTGGATGGGGAATGGAGCATCCATCCCGAAAAAAGCTATCGCATACCTGGTACCAGGAAGTTTATCAAGAAAAGTCTATAGGATAACATTTAAGGATGCCTTTCGGATTGTTCTCCTATGGCTGTTAATGCTTGCAGAAACCAGGCAGCGTGTGGAATCCATTGTTCCGTCCAGCGCCATTCATTTCCGTTGTCTTCCAGTTTAAAATCTATACCGCTGCCATCTCCGTTTTCTTTTTTTCCTGTAATCCCATTAGAAATTCCCCCTTTTTGAGAACCATGACCAAATAACGCATGCATGTAAGGCACGTTATTTTTTCCGAATTGATACATAAAACACATTTCATAAGGATTGCAGCCTAAGATCCATGACAATTGATGTGAAGCATAACTGGCGAGTTCTGGTTTAACACCGTACCCATCTTTAGCAGGATAAACCAATCTTCCGCCTACCAATGCCGCAGTAGCCAGCGACCCCAGGCGTGCATTTTCTCCCTGCCACCACCAGCCGGTTTCATTTTCATGCGGTATAAAAAAACCTGCTGTTATTTTACCCTTGTATTTAAAAGACTGACGGGCATAACCAAAAGGATTGCTTACTGCGCTGGTCACTTTAAGATCATAATCCAGTGCTTTTTTTATAGTACTTAGTGCTTGGGCACGAAGGACCGGGTCAGCCTCTTTTTTTAAATATCTCGATAAGGCAACAATGGGTAACCCCGCATCAGAAGCATGCCAGAATGGACGGTCCTTATCATCAGCAATGAAATAACCTGCCGGTGTCATTCTATGAGATAGATTGGATGCTCTTTTTCTGGCTTCATCCCGATAATATAAGCTGTCAGTGCTTATCCATAACTCTGTAGCTGCCATCAGCGCGCAATAATCATCAATGATATTCTCTTTGCCGTCGTCATCGTATTTTGTATTATTAATCACTAAATGCGCGTAGGCACGCTTTGCTGCGTTTAAATATTGGCTGGAACTGAAAGCCCCATTCTTTTTCCAGGCTGAGATTCGTGCCAGTGCAGCAATCCCCATTCCGCCCCCTTCACGAAAAGCACATTGATAATCGGCAGTAGTTACACTATTGGCTTGCAGGCCTACAATTCTGCGGGCACTGGCATCAGGTTTAAAATAGCTAAAAACAGTCATATAAAAATACCCCTCATCAGATAAAGAGCGCATCAGGTAATCCGCCCCCCAAAGGGCTTCGCTCTCTAAAGAATCTTTAATGCCCAGTTGAGTCAGTAATTTAGGAATCGCCTGGTCTGCATTGACCATCGACCAGGTAACCAACGGAATTTGCTGGGGCGACATAAAGTTGGCATAGGCCAGGTGAGAAAAATATTTACTGATATCTCCTGAAGCGTCTGCCCATCCTCCTCTGACATCAACTCTTTTGTTACTTCCAAAAAGCAGCATATGCTGATCGGCTTCCAGTTCCTGCGGTGTATTTGCCCTTTGCTGATGATAATAGTGCAAAATGGAAGGCAAGGTACTGAGCAGCAACGCATTGTTTCCAATAGTAAATTCTTCGGATATGAATTGCCTGTTTTTATAGAAAATGTGCAGGCGGTATTTCCCTGCTTTGACAAAGGAAGAAAAATCTGCTGAATAGTAATATTTACCAGGCGTCCACTGGTCTATGGTGCCAGAATTCTTTAATACACTTTTAAAATCCTCCTGCCGGCTAGCGCTATTGACCAGACTGAAATGGATTAAACCAGTAAGAGGAACATCCATTTTTACGACTGCCTGCTTCGGCGCCTGACTATCATAGGCTACCTGGTTCACGTAAATGACAGGATCTCCCAAAGCAACTACCGATAAAAACAGAAAAAAACAGGATAAGGCAGACTTTAAGTACTCCATTAAAAAATGTTAAAGGTGATCAATTGATGTTGATGCACCTAAAGTAGCCTAATTCAAAGAATATAACAATTAGCGCTGCACTACATTACTACTACATCCTGTTCCATCATTATGATACATTACCCTCGTTGATAACACGGCTTTAGCCTAACGCTGATATTATCCCTGCTGGAGAAAATTACAGATCTGCCCTCTAATCTATCCATTAAGACAACATATCTTGTACTAGCGTAAAAAAATTGCTGTTATTGGAAGTGAAATAATTATAGTCAATGATCAGATAGACTGCCAGATTCTCTCCATAGATGATTCTTAAGGGACGCCATAACATGCCGAAAGTTTTAACTGATGCTGCAGTAAACACATCATCAAAACCTATATAAAGCTGGGTAATATCTTTTAAAGGGATAACCACTTCCTCATCGGCTTCCAGCAAGATGTAATTGCTGAATAAATAGATCTGCCCCTTATGCCTTGACAATGGCGGCGCAAAAGAAAATTGCCTACCTATATATTTTTCCGAAATGCCCATGGCCTCAATTTCTTCGGCATGTGCCCAGTATACATTTCCTTGATAGATCAATTCAGACATCGGTGAACATTTATAGAGTTAATGCGGCAAAGGTACGAAAGTATATAAAAAATCATATTTAAAGTTAACAATTATACATCTACAGAAATAAAGCGATAAATATTTATTGGTAGCTCAGGCATTAAATTGTTACCTTAATCAGACCATTATTCAATGAATTTATAGCATTTTTAATTAAATTTAAATATATGAAGCATCGCCTTGTCTTGTTATTAACAGCCACCTTATACACTAGTTTCGCTGCTAAAGCCCAAACCACTGCACCGGCAGGGAACAACAGCCGCGTTCAGATTCAAAATGGGATTTTAGAAGGAACCACCGAAGGTTCCGGGATCAGAAGCTTTAAAGGTATTCCTTTTGCACAGCCTCCCGTTGGAGAACTAAGGTGGAAAGCGCCACAACCCGTAAAAGGCTGGAAAGGCATCCGTAAAGCCGACCGCTTTGGGAACAGGGGGATGCAGAAACCAGTATTTGGCGATATGGGGTTCAGGGCAGACAGCCTTAGTGAAGATTGCCTTTACCTGAATGTGTGGACCCCTGCAAAGTCTGCAAAAGAACATTTACCGGTACTGGTATATTTTTACGGCGGCGGATTTATGGCCGGCGATGGCTCTGAACCACGTTACGATGGAGAAAGCATGTCTAAAAAAGGAATTGTAGTACTAACGGTAAACTATCGCCTGGGAATCTTTGGCTTTATGGCCCATCCGGAGCTCACTAAAGAATCTCCGCACCATTCTTCGGGTAATTATGGCCTGATGGATCAAACTGCTGCCCTGAAGTGGGTAAAACAAAATATTGCTGCTTTTGGCGGAGATCCGTCACGTGTTACTATTGGAGGAGAATCTGCAGGATCAATAGCAGTATATGCACAAATGGCTTCGCCTTTATCCAAAGACCTGATTTCGGCAGCGATGGGTGAAAGCGGCGCCATGATTAACCCTACACTGGCCCCGATTACCTTAGCCGAAGGAGAACAAAGAGGCGCTGCCTTTGCGGCTAAAGCCGGCGCAGCTACGCTGGCAGACCTGCGTAAGATACCGGCTGCACAGCTACTGGATGAATCATTTAAATATGGAATGGCCTCAGTGCCCGCAACAGTTGACGGATATTTTTTCCCTGAGCCTCCGGTAAAGATCTTCGCCGAAGGAAAACAGGCACATGTGCCCCTTTTGGTTGGATGGAATTCAGCAGAGGTAACTTATCAGACAATTTTAAAGGCAGAGACTCCTACGCCAGAGAATTACGCCAAAGTACTGAAAACCTTATATGGTGATCAGGACCAGGAAGTATTAAAGTTATATCCTGCTGCCACCACAGAAGAGGTGATTAACGCCGCAACAGCATTAGCCAGCGACCGCTTCATTGTATACAGCACATGGAAGTGGGCAGATCAGCAGGTAGCCACTGGCGGAAAACCAGTTTACCGGTACCGCTTTTCTAAATCTAAACCGCCCATGACCGCAGAAATGAAAGGTGCAGTTGCGGGTTTAGCAGGAGGATTTACCAAAGGATCTGATACCACTAAAAAACCAATTGCCCCTAAAGGCGCCCCGCATGCTTTTGAAATTGAGTATGCGATGGGAAACCTGCATTACAATAAAGTTTATGCATGGACTCCTGATGATTATAAAATATCTGAAACGATGGAAAGCTATTTTGCCAATTTTATCAAAACCGGGAACCCAAATGGAAATGGTTTACCCCAGTGGCCGGTTATTAAAAACAATGAAGATGTCAGTTACATCAATCTCGATTTAGTCACACAGGCAGAAAAAGAAACCACCCGCCCACGTTACCTGTTTCTGGATAAACAATATCAGAAATAAACCACTTATACAAAATCCGGTTATCCTATAAGATCATGCTTTTTGAACTTACAGGATAACCGGATTTTCTATTTTATACGATGATTAAAAATTAATCTTGTCGTGTTGGCCACCTTCATATTGTTCGCCGGTAACGATAGCTTTGAGCAGGTTAAATGCTAAGACAACCTTAGACGAACTGCCATCCCAATATTCGGCGGTATCAGGCGTAACCTTAACCAGGATCAATCTTGGATCCTCAATCCCATCAGGAAACCATGCCTTAACCGGAGCAGAAAAATAAGCTTCTTTCCTTACCCTGTCGTCCACAAGCTCTGCTTTACCATTAACTGTAATATAGGTATTATCCGAAGGACTGCTGTAACCAAGGGTAACCTGGTTTTCTTTGGATATCTCTTTAGATTTTAACGAGTATTCATTGGTAAAGAACCAGATACTACCATCTTCTTCAACCTTAGCTGTAGCCATTGGGCGACTTGAAAATTCATCTTTTTCAGAAATCGTAGTAAATAAACAGATACGCACTTCCTCTATTTTCGTTTTTAATATTGCTATGTTTTTCTCGTTTTTCATTGGATGCTGTTTTTAGGTGAACAGAACAGTTATGAATAGCACTAAATAAAATCATATGCCATCATCGTCCCATTCGATGTCTTATTTAAACAGCGGTATAGTGAATTTGTTTTTAAGCAGTTTACAGCTTGATATAAGTAATGATTTGGTTGAGATAAGTTTCATCTGTTTCATCGAAGTGTGCAAGGTCGGCACTATCGGCATCCAGCACCCCTACCACTATACCATCTTTTATCAATGGCAATACAATCTCAGATCTTGATGCGGAACTACAAGCGATATGCCCTGGAAACTGATCTACATCATCCACAATAAGCGTTTTTATATCTGCCCATGCCTTACCACATACACCTTTACCTTTTTTAATCCTTGTACAAGCCACAGGCCCCTGAAACGGGCCTAATACCAACTCATCCTTTTTGACCAGATAAAAGCCCACCCACAACCAACCAAACTGTTCTTTTAACGCAGCGCTTATGTTGGCAAGATTTGCAGTAAGGTCCTCTTCTCCGCTAATCAGGGCTTCAATTTGAGGTAACAGCGACTGATATTGCTGCATTTTGCTTTCACTTTGTATAATGATTAAATCTTCTGCCATAAGGGTGGTGATATTAAAAGTTTAAAAATAGGGAATTGCCAGCACAAGGATGTAAACAACGGGTAATATTCTTAGATTTGAAATTCAACAATTTTAAATAATTATGAGAGTAATCGCAGAGTTGCCCCACCCGGAATGCAAGATCACTTTGTTCAATATGAACCAAAAATATATTGTAAAATTTGAACAGGGAACACTGGAACAAAGTTACAAATTATCAGAACTGGACTTAAGCGGCGGAGGTGCGAACGAGATCTTTCAACTACTGGATGAAGACTTTATCACTACCGTTATTGAAAGATTTAAGACGATGCGCAAAGATTTTTCCGAAGCATACAAAAGGCAGCAGTATTAGTAGATATAAACTACATAACTACCTGTAATATAGTTAATTTAATTTAAAATAAGAATATAATATTGTATTTTGAAGGCAATAAAACAACAGTCACAGATATAAATCGACACCATCACTTTAACAAAAAACCATTAAAAGCTCTGAATAACAACACTTTATACTCCTACACATTATTATATTTGGTTCATTAAAAGTGCCAAATATAATTTTGTTTGAGAACAGAGTGCCTGGAAATTAAGAAAATCTGGCTTCTGGTAGTACCCATTAAATATAAGCTTTAAATTGATAAAATAAATACAGTTTAAACATTAACCAGTATTAGATGTTGTGTTCAAACACACATCATACAAATGAAATTCATCTTCAATACTACCCTGGCGATGGTCATCTTATTGACCTTCCCTACCTCCTCTTTTTCTCAGGACACCAGCTTCAGAACTGACAAATTTTACACCATGAGCGGCTTTGGATTTTCCGTTCCAGTTGGGGGAAGCAGCGAATTTATGACACCAAAGTTTTCCACTACTTTAGGAGCAAATATAGGTATTGGCCATGAGGGACTTTTTCTATATCCGCATGTAAGCCTTCATGCCTTTGGATACGATAACAGGATTATAAATGAGAAGTATAACTTCGAACTGCAGAATGGCAGATCTACGAGTTACCTGTTAAGCCTTGCCTTAGGGTACAGAAAGATCATTCATAAATTTGGTTTTTATGGTTTTCTTGGAAGCGGTGCCGGATTTATTCTTACACCAAGGGTAGCAGTAGATGCAGCATCAGGCGTAGCCGTATTGAACAACAGAACGAATCACATGGCTACTATAGAACCCGGAGCTGGTATTGAATATAATCTTGGCGGCATCAGCTTATTTACAGAAAGCAGCTATATGCATGGCTTAAGTGATGTTGGCGGTAAGCCTTTTGATGCTGTACCCATTACCATCGGGATTAAACCCAATTTGAGCAAGCTGTTTAATAAGAAAAAAACAAATCTTTAATTTTTTTCTTCAGCAAGCGGTAAGGACTGGGCAGCTTCAATTACATTTTTCGGAAGGTTAAATCGGAGCACTACACATTCGTCTTCCTTACTGACTTTTAGATATCCATTATTTTTTTCAATAAAATCGCGGCATAAATGTAAGCCTAACCCTACTCCTCTTTCATTGGAAGTACCATAGGAAGGCTCAGCGCCCTCTTTTGAAGTAAATTGACTCATATTAAGGTTTCCTGCTACAGGATTGCACACATCAACATATACATGATCTTCATCCCCCCATATCTTAATGCGGATATCCCTGTGATGCGGCGTAAATTTAATCGCATTATCAATCAGATTTCTAATTACCAGGCTAATCTGATTGAAATCGGCAAAAACATCAGTATCCTCACTAGTCACAAATTCTATTTTAATATTCTTTTTAATGACCAGAGGCTGATAAACCAGCATCAGGTCTCCCACCAAACTCCGCAGATTAAAACGTGATGGAGCTGTTTTAATTCCCTTCATCTGACTTTGCGCCCAGTACAACAGGTTATTCAGCGTATTATGAATGTTATCTATATTCCTTCGGCTATCGTTCAACAACGTCTTCACATCATCAAAAGTGAGCAGATCCATATCATTCAGGGAAAAAAGACTGATCAAACTATTAAAAGGACTTCTCAAATCATGAGCGATAATGGAAAAAAGCCTGTTCTTATCCGCATTTGCTGCTTCCAGTGAATGAACGAGCTTTTTTAGTGCCCTGGTACGTGCTTCAACTACTTTTTCAAGCCTTTCATTCTGGCTGCTGACCAGATAAAGATTTTCTTCATGAAGAGTTAAAGTATCAAGCTGCACTTTTAACCTTACTTTTTCCATCTCTTTAAGCCTATTTCCTAATGCCAGGGAGATAAACAACAATTCAAAAATAAAGCCTATTGGAGCTAACCTAAAGGACAATTCACTATATGGAATGATGTTAGAAAAGCATAATAAAATAAATATAGCCATTGCACATAAAAACAGCTTTGCAATTACATAATAAAGAGCGGGCCGGTAGCCTTGCAGATAAACTTTCACTCCCACTATCACCAGGGAGAGGGTAGTAAAAGTAGATAATACCTCAGAAAGACTGGCACTTAAAGATTTATAATCCAGTAAACATACCAGCATGTTGAGTAACCACCCACCTATTAATAGCTGAACCAGCCGTTTAGACCAGGGTAGTACAACAGGCAGATTCAGAAAATTATAACAAAATGCTATTCCGGCAATACTTGCTGTTCCTAAAAAAATGTAAGGGTAAAAATTGATAAAATAACGGAACTCATTTCCCAGCAGATAGCCATACCCGCGGTAATACAAAACGATAAAGGAAAAGAGTGAAAGGATATAGACGCTGTAATAAAAATAAGTAACGTCCCTGGAACTAAAGAAAACAAATACATTAAAAAAGAAAAGCGCCAGCAAAATACCGATATAAATAGCCTCCAGTCGTCCAGAAGAATTAATTCCCGCAAGCAAGTTTTCAGAGACAGCCATTTTTAATGGCACCACCAAAACATTATGTGTCCTTAAACGGATATAAATAGTCTGTTTATTAAGTCCATAAGTAAAATCAGGTAAATTAAAGATGTAATTATTTGAAGTGATTACAGATGGGTTTTCGGGGGCAATACTACCTGAATGAACATGATGATAGCTTCCCTCGGCATTTTGAGTATAGTAATCGATCTCTTCAATATTAGAGATATCGAGAATGAGATATGCCTTTTCTCTCTCAGGGCGGGTATAATTGATTTTCAACCAATAGGCAGCACTGGAGTTTCCAAAATTAAGAACCTCAGCTTGAGAAGCCAGGAATTGGCCATTTTGATCTGCATGAATAACCTGATCTAAACCTAAGCTTCCATTCTTATCCTTAAAGTAACTAACAGATTTCCCCTGGTCTTTGTATGGCAACCGTTTGTCAACAACTATAATACTAGCGTTTGCTGCAATTGAAAACAAGAAAAATACGATAGAGATTAAGAAGCGCATCCGATCATTACATGAAATTCAAATGTAAGCTAATTACCCTAATATTAAAATGGGTCATTTGTCCCGAAATAATGGATTTAACGAGGCTTTTATATGGTATTGATTGAATATTTTTAGTCAAGCGACTAATCATAATATTTCAATTTTCAATTCATTGATTAATTTATAAAAATTTAATTAAATAAAAAAGAAAATATATTTCCGTATATTAATCATAACAACTAATTTTGTTTCATAAAGAAAAGTCACATGGAAAGAATTGAAGAATTATTTATGAGAATCGAAGAAGGATTCGCAAAACTAGGCGAAGGGATAGCAAGGCTGGAAATTCGCATAGAAAGGCTGGAGCAGAAAATGGACAAAATTGAGGCTAGATTAGATAAAAGCGAAGCCAGATTGGACAGCATTGAAACCAGAGCAGACAAGTTGGAAAATTGTGCAGATCAGGTAGACATCAAGATTGTGAACATTAACGGAGAATTGGTAAAAATAAACGAGGTTACCGGCTACGGAGAGAAATACCAGCAAATGACATCTTCTGATCTGTAGTACAGTTAAAAAAGGGAATAACAGGTGCTAGTTTATCGTGATCGCACGCACCTGCCCTTTTGCATTATTTCTGTTCGCACGCATCAGCTTTCTGCGCTGTTCCATTTTCTCATGAAACTCATCCTGAGTGATGACAGTTCCTTTTTTAGGGAGGCTTACATCCTTAAGACTCACTTTACGGTATTCGATGCTTTTGGCAAACATATGGGTCGCTTTTCCTTCGATAGCCAGTACAGCGCCTGACGACCATAATGCCGGATTTGGAGAAAAGTCGAATCCCAGATCATCAGTATACCATACAGTAGTTTGATCTGTAATTTCTTTATCCTCATCCATTATCCTGCGCTTAACCTTAGTTTTAACAACCACCTTATTACAGGTAAAACCCAGGATTTTTCTTACTTCATCAGATTTGATATATTCTACTTCGGGTACTCCCTGATCAGGGCCGAAAGCTACCCGGGGAAATTCACCCAGTTTATCCTGCATAAAAAAAGTAGTATCATTCAGGTCGAACACTTCAGTGAGCTTGTGATCGGCAAAGCTGTAATAATATTCTTTATTTCCACCGCCAAAACCACCAAAGCGCATTCCGCCGCCCATACCGGGTCCGGGACCAGCGCCATTTCCACCACCGCTGTTATTACTGTCTTCCTGCTCATCTACCGGTACATAACTTGCATTGGTTGCGTTAAACAGCAATTCAAAATTGGTTACCGAACTTTTGGGCATTCTTGCCAGCGCTTCATCGCTTAGTTTTATTCCATTAGCAGCAGCCATAGCAGCGGGGTCGAAAGTGCTTTCAAACTGTATAGCTCCCGATTTTTTAGGCTGTGCCTTTAACTGAGCTGAAAAAAAACATAAACATAACGAGGCGATAAATAGCTGTTTCATTTTCCTTTGCATTGATATGCAAAATTAAGAGAATTCGGGACTGCTAAAATGTTAAAAAAGGTTAAATAATCAATATTCTGTACTTTCAAGCCAGCCATTTGCAAGCACATCCGCAAGGTGTATGGTCTTTAAGGATATGTTATTTTTATCGATATATCCCTGCAGGTGCATCAGGCAGGAAAGATCAGTAGAAATGATATAATCTGCATCCTGTGCCAGTGCGTGGTTTACTTTCTGCTCTGCCATGGCCGATGAAATGGCATCAAACTTAACCGCAAAGGTTCCCCCAAACCCACAGCACATATCTGTATCCTTCATTTCCAGCATCTCCAGCCCGTGTACTTTTGACAATAGCTGTCTGGGTTCATCTTTGATCTTACATTCTCTTAAACCACTGCATGAATCATGGTAAACAGCTTTTCCTTCCAGCTCCGCACCAAAATAGTCTTTGTTTAAAACGTTGATCAGAAAGTCTGACAGTTCAAAAATATTTCCCTGCATTGTTCTGCATTTGTTATGCACGTTACTATTGGTAAAAAGATCATTATATCCGTTTTTCACCATACCAACACAAGATGCTGAAGGTGCAACAATATAATTGGCTTCAGAAAAGTCATTCAGGAACTTGGTACCCGTTTCTTTGGCCTCTTCCCAATAACCTGCATTATAAGCAGGCTGCCCGCAGCAGGTTTGGTTAGGGTTATATATCACATCGCATCCGGCCTTTTCTAACAGTTTAATGGTACTGAAAGCAGTTTCAGGATAAAGCTGATCGACAAAACAAGGAATAAATAATTCTACTTTCATGGTGTTTTGTTATTAATTTGTTGATACTTCCATCTGCTGAGGTTCAACCTTCCTCAGTAAAAGCAAAAATATCAGGCCCACAATAAAAAATGCAGTCAGGGCGATCAAGGAGCTGCGCATACTTCCGGTAAACTCTTCGATATAACCAAAACTAAACATTCCTATTACCAGTGCCACTTTCTCCGTTACATCATAAAAACTGAAGAAAGAAGTGTGATCAGGACTGTCCTGAGGTAAAAACTTGGAATAGGTAGAGCGGGAAAGAGATTGTATCCCTCCCATAATCAGGCCAACTGTGGCGGCAAGATAATAAAACTGCATCTCTGTATGAACAAAATAAGCACCCACACAGCACAAGATCCAAATAATGACTACGCCAATCAGCACTTTTACGTTTCCAAACATGTTACGTGATAGCCATGACATGCCCATTGCTCCCGGAATAGCCACAATTTGCAACAGCAGAATGGTAGCTATCAATTTTGAAGTGGGGAGGTGCAATTGTTTCTCCCCAAAAATAGTGGCCACCAGCATTACAGTCTGTACGCCCATAGAATAAAAAAAGAAAGCACTTAGAAACCGCTTTAAATAAGGCATATGTTTCAACTGGTCCCATACTTTCTTTAGTTCTTTAAACCCGCCGGTAAGCCAGCTGGAATTTGCTTTCAGCAAATCAGGATTTCCTTTGGGCATATTCCTGAAGGTGATCTGGGCAAAGGCCATCCACCAGATGCCTACCATCAGGAAAGACAATCTGGAAGCCTGCGCGCCACCTGATAAACCAAAAGTTGAAGGAAAGAACACAAAAACAAAACAAATGAGCTGTAAGATGATACTGCCTACATAACCATAGGTATAACCTTTGGCACTTACCCTGTCCTGCTGATCTGGTGTAGCAATTTCAGGAAGATAGGCATTATAGAAAACCAGGCTTCCCCAGAAACCGATTGCAGCCAGGACAAAAAGGACGATGCTCAGTTGCAGGGTATCGATCTCGAAAAAGTAAAGTCCGCAGCAGGATAAACCGCCCAGGTAAGTAAAGATCTGCATAAACAGCTTTTTGTTCCCTCGTGAATCGGCGATGGAAGATAACACAGGTGACAACACAGCGATTACTAAAAAAGCAAAGGCCAGTGCGTAATTATACAGTGCAGAGTTGATAAACCTTCTGCCCATAAAGGTTACATAATCAATTGTATTATCATTCTTATCTGAAGTAATAATGGTATAATAGGCAGGAAATATCGTAGAGGTGATAACGAGGTTATACGCTGAATTTGCCCAGTCGAAAAATGCCCATGAGCGGATAACTTTTTTATTATTTTTTTCTTCCATAGATGATTGCAAACCGAGGTTCCTAATTTACTTTTTCCAGTTTATAAGTACCCGATTTCTTTTCCTCTATATTTTTGGGATTCCCTTTATACCGAATATCCGCAGCGCCTGAGGTTTTAATTTTCAGCTCATTTAATGCGTTGATCTTTAAATCTGATACCCCGTTAAGGTCAAGATTATAAATACCTGCTACAAAAGCAAAAGCGTTTAACCTGATACTGCCAGTGCTTTTCACTTCGTGTACCCCTGCCTGTCCAAGTAGATTAATCACTGCAGCCCCGTCTGTGGTAGTAGTTAATTTCATCGCACTCACATCCATATTGAGTTTTACGGCTCCTGACAAAACTACATCCAGTGTGTTTACAATAATTCCTGAAGCCGTATACACTTTACTTGCGCCACCGGCATTCAGCTTTTTAAGGTCGCCAATGCCGGCGTTTACAATTACAGAATCTTTACCGCAGTAGTTCCCATCCAGTTTCACTGTCAGCTGATCTCCGCTTACCTCTGCTTTAACCAGTCCTATGGCATTAGAATCTGCCAGCACATTTATTTTAAAACTACTGTCCTGACGCATAATCAGCTTAATTGGTCCACTTACCTTTACCTCATCAAAAGGTTTAACGGTAAAATCCCTGGAAGAATGAATTCCCAGATCTTCTACACATTTAGGTTTACAGGCGGCAAAAAGTATAGGGAGGGCCAGTAGGCAGAGGGCTTTTTTCTTCATCATCATTAATTGAACATTCGATCAAAGATAATAGTTTTTGCCATCTGTTTTAATTTTACCTGCATCGAGCAGTTCACGGATCTGAGTCAGCTTATCCTGGTCGGAGCCGGTTTTAATTTCACTAATCAGATCATCCAGTGTACGCCCGTCTGTCTGCAACAGCGTAGCTATTTCAAAATCTATTTTATCCGTGAGTTCCGCAAGGTCTTCATTCTTTTTCTCTGCCAGGCAAATATCGCATACCCCGCATTTGGCGGCATTGGGCTCATCAAAATAAGTAAGTAACTGGATACTACGACAAACTTCTGTCCCGGCATAGGCCAGTACAGCACTGATCTGTTCTGCCTGGATCTTTCTTCTCAGTTCTATATATTTAACGTCTGTATCCAGATGAAGGAGGTCTACCCTTGCCAGGATAAACTGCAGTTGAGGCTGATCGCTTTGCGGAAGATAAGACAATAGCCCCTGCTCCTGAAGATTAGTTAACTGCCTGACCACATCATTAAAAGAAATACCCAACCTTTTGGCGATATCGCTTTCGCTGATATTGGCATAATGGTCGAACATCCCTCCATAAGATCTTAAAACAGTTTTAATCAGGGGATCATAACCGGAGTTCTCAATCTGAAAACGGTAAACATCTTCATTACCTGCGGTAAACAATACCCGGGATGGTAAAAATATGTTTTCTGATAGCGTGATATAACCATCATGTTCCAGGAATTTCAGGGCACCAATGGTTTTGATCACCCCTAGTTTAAAACGTTTACAGAAATCGGCAAGGTCGAAACTAAAATTAACGCCAGCTCCGGCACCATAGGCCAGCTGAAAATAACTGCCCAGATAGTGATACGTTTTTTTGATCTCTTCAACACTGGGGAAACTATCGGTATACTTGGCTTTTAAGGCCATTTGATCAGAATGATTGGCCAACAGCACAGCAAAAGACCTTCTTCCGTCCCTTCCCCCGCGTCCTGCCTCCTGGTAATAGGCTTCCAGGCTTTCCGGCAGGTCCAGGTGGACCACAAAACGAACATCGGGCTTATCTATCCCCATTCCAAAAGCATTGGTTGCCACCATTACCCTGATCTTGTTATTTTTCCAGTCTTCCTGCTTCTTTGATCTTTCGCCGCGTTCCAAACCCGCATGATAGAAATCAGCCGCAATATTGTTTCTTTTTAAAAAATGTGCCACCTCTGCGGTTTCCCTTCTGTTTCTCACGTAAACCAGTCCGCTTCCCTTTACATTTTTTATAATATCGATCAGCTTTTTATATTTATCCTCCAGATCGAACACCACATAACTTAAATTCTTACGGGCAAAACTCTGTACAAAAACCTTTGGATCTTTCATCTCCAGTTTAGCTACGATATCTTCCCTTACAAAAGCAGTTGCTGTAGCCGTCAGGGCGATAAAAGGCACATCAGGATGAATTTCCCGCAGCGAACTAAGCTGCAGGTAAGGTGGCCTGAAATCATATCCCCACTGGGAGATACAGTGGGCTTCATCCACAGCAATCAGGTTCACATTCATATAAGAGATCCTGGTTCTAACCAGATCGGATAAAAGCCGCTCAGGAGAAAGGTACAGAAACTTGATGGGCCCATAAACACAATTGTCCAGCAGGATGTCAATTTCCCGTTTTCCCATCCCGGCATAGATTGCTACCGCCTGAATGCCTTTAGCCTTTAAATTCTCTACCTGATCTTTCATCAGGGCAATGAGCGGAGAAACTACGATACAGATTCCTTCTTTTACCAGGGCAGGAACCTGGAAACACAGCGATTTACCTCCGCCAGTAGGCAGTAAAGCCAGCGTATCCTCTCCATTCAGCACAGCCCGGATAATATCTTCCTGCACAGGCCTGAAAGAGCTGAATCCCCAGTAATGTTTTAAAACCTCTGTTTCGTTCATCGTTTATATCCCCTGTGCAATCACAAAACCACAGGCCCAGGCCCATTGAAAATTATATCCCCCAAGCCATCCCGTTACATCCACACATTCGCCGCCGAAATATAAACCCGGCAACTTTTTACATTCCAGGGTTTTGGATGATAACTCGGCGGTGTCTATCCCGCCACGCATCACCTCAGCTTTATCATATCCTTTATCACCTGCAGGTTTCATTTTAAAATAATGTATCGTTTGATGAACCAGCTCCAGTTCTGCTTTAGTGAGTGATGCGACCGTTTTTTCGAGCGGCAGAAATTTACCCAGGGCTTCGCTGAACTTCCTGGCATAATACCTGTTCAACAAAGTAGATAATAAGGTTTTACCATTATATTTTCTCTCTTCTTCAATAATTTCACTGATATTCTCATGAGGGAGCAAATTGATATTGATACTTTCTCCGGGGCGCCAGTAAGAGGAGATCTGCAATACGGCAGGGCCGCTTAAACCCCAGTGTGTAAAAAGGATATTCTCTTCAAAGGAGATCCGCTCATTGCTCAGTTCACAGAAAACCGAATTTCCGGAAAGCTGTACGTACCAGTCCTCATCCTTCCCCGTAATGGTTAAGGGTACCAATGCCGGAGCAGTTTCAACAATGTTTAACCCATTTTGCCGGGCGTAGCGCAAAGCAAAATCTGTAGCGCCCATTTTTGGAATAGGTAGCCCACCCGTGGCGATCACCAGCTTTGGCGCCTTTACTATATAACTCTTGCCAGAACGCTGATAGGTTACAGAGTAACTATCTTCATGTTTAGTGATATCTGTAATATCCGCGTCACACCTGATCTCCTGACCAAAGTCATCACAGATCCCTGTAAATACTTCTACAATATCTTTTGCGTTTTTATCTTCAGGAAATAATTGTCCAAGTGTTTTTTCTTTTCCCTGTATACCGTAAGTTTCAAAAAAACTAATGGTATCTGCTACTGTCCATTGTGTGAAAGCAGATTTACTAAAATGTTTATTGGCCGAAATAAATTGTTCGTCCGTGGCAAAAAGGTTGGTATAATTACATCTTCCGCCTCCGGAAATCAGTATTTTAGCCCCAGCCTTACTCCCTTTCTCCAAAACAATCACCTTCTTCCCCAGGTATCCTGCCTGTACCGCACACATCAATCCGCAGGCACCTGCACCAATTATTATAGCATCAGCATCCATCAAATCCGTTTATATTGTTATTTTTGTGCAAAATAAGCATTACTTTTTCATATCGATATGGCAAAACAAATAAGTGATTTAAAATTAGGTATTTTAGGTGGCGGACAATTAGGCAGAATGTTAATTCAGGAAGCTATTAACTATAACCTGACTACACTGGTTCTCGATCCTGATGCAGATGCGCCCTGTAAACACATTGCCAATTACTTTGAATGCGGTTCCATTACAGATTACGACACCGTTTATAAATTTGGTAAAAAGGCAGATGTGATCACTATTGAAATTGAAAAGGTGAACATTGAAGCGCTTGATCAGTTGGAGAAAGAAGGTAAAATGGTTTACCCACAAGCCAGGGTGATCAGGCTGATACAGGATAAAGGTATCCAAAAGCAATTCTTCAAAGAAAATGATATTCCTACCTCCCACTTCCAATTGGTGAATACCAAAGAAGATATGCTGCATTCCACCATCCCTTTCCCTTATATGCTGAAACAGCGTAAAGACGGCTACGATGGTAAAGGGGTGATGCGGATCAATGATGCGGAGGATTTGGAGCATGCCTTCGACAGCCATTGCCTGATTGAAGAACTGGTAGATTTTGAAAAGGAGATTGCCGTAATCGTTTCCAGAAACTCAAACGGGGATGTAAAAACCTTCCCCATGGTAGAGATGGAATTTAACGCCGAGGCTAACCTGGTAGAATTTCTGATCTCTCCATCTACTTACCCTGATCATATTCAGGAAAGGGCAGAAACTATCGCTAAAAATATTGCAGCAGCTTTAAACGTAACCGGATTACTGGCTGTTGAAATGTTTATTACCAGGGACGGACAGATACTGGTAAATGAACTGGCGCCAAGGCCACACAATAGCGGTCACCATACGATAGAAGGAAATTACGTATCCCAATTTGATCAGCAGTTACGCTCTATATTTAACCTTCCATTGGGGGATACCCGTGCCATCAGCAATGCAGTAATGATTAATCTGCTGGGTGAAAAAGGACACGACGGAGTGGCCAAATATCAGGGTATGGAAAAAGTGATGGCCATTGATGGGGTATATGTTCATCTATACGGTAAAAAATACACCAAACCGTTCCGAAAAATGGGCCACATCACTATTGTAGACCAGAACCGTGAGGGAGCGATTGAAAAAGCAAATTATATTAAAGAAACACTAAAAGTAATATCTTAATGAGCGTTAAAGTAGGCATAATTATGGGCAGCAAGTCGGATTTAAATATCATGAGCGACGCCGCCAATATTTTAAAAGAATTTGGAGTAGAATTTGAGATGACAGTTGTTTCTGCACACCGCACACCAGAGCGCATGTTCAGCTATGCTAAGGATGCAGCTTCCAGGGGATTAAAGGTGATCATTGCCGGAGCAGGCGGTGCGGCGCATTTACCAGGAATGGTTGCCTCTATCACCGTTTTACCCGTAATTGGTGTACCCGTAAAATCCTCAAATTCTATAGACGGATGGGATTCAATTCTTTCCATCCTGCAAATGCCCAATGGCATTCCGGTAGCTACTGTAGCATTAAATGCAGCTAAAAATGCAGGTTTGCTAGCCGTACAGATACTGTCTACAGCAGACACTGTTTTGGCAGAAAAAATGCAGTCTTATAAAGACCAGCTTAGAAAAACGGTAGAAGAATCTGCTGCAGAAATGGAGAACAGCTAATTTTTGGTGAAGAAAGAATCAGTTAAAGAAAATAGCTAATTTAAGTTAGGATTTTGTGGAAAGTTGCTGATGTGGGCATATTTAGGACCGAGGTGAATGATCACATCCCGCCACAGCTTTTCCTCATCAGCAGAAAATATCATATCTGAATCGTATTGATCTGATACGATCCAGGTATTTGATTTCATTTCTCCTGCCAGTTGTTCCGCGCCCCAGCCCGAATAACCTACAAAGAGTTTCACCTCCGCTTCGGTCACACTTCCCTGCCCAATTAACGCCTTTAGCGATTCAAAGTTCCCTCCCCAGTAAATATCTTTGGCGATTAACCCGCCTCCAGGAATCAGGTCCGGACAGCGGTGTATAAAATGCAACGTATCTGTTGCTACCGGCCCGCCATAATACACCGGAAATTCAGGTCCTCCAACATCATGGATCAGATCTTCCAGAATCATCAGGCTCGGCTGGTTCAATACAAAACCCAGAGTCCCCTCTTCTCCATGATCTGCCAGTAATACAACCGCCCTTTTAAAATTCGGATCATTCATAAATGGCTCAGAAATAAGCAGTTTACCTGCTGCAGGGGTGAGTTGACTTATCATGCTTAAAATTACTGATAATTTTGAAAAAACTAAAACCTATTTTTGTAATATGGAGCTGACCAAAGAGAATATTCAAAATTTAAGACAGGATTACCGCGCTGCTGAACTGGCAGAGCAGGATGTTGACAAAGATCCCATTATACAGTTTGGGAAATGGTTTAAGGATGCCCTTGATGCCAAGTTGTATGAACCTAATGTGATGACGCTGGCTACTGCCGATCTTTCTGGCAGGCCCTCGGCGCGCATTTTATTACTCAAAGGATTTGATGAAAATGGTTTTGTATTTTTCACCAATTATGCCAGTCAGAAAGGCATCCAGCTGGAAGAAAACCCACAGGCTGCAATGGTATTTTTCTGGGCAGAGCTGGAACGTCAGGTACGTATAGAAGGTACCATAACGAGGGTTACGGAAGAAGAATCTACTACTTATTTCCATTCCCGCCCTAAGGGAAGCCAGATCGGTGCTTCGGCTTCGCCGCAAAGTAAAATGATCCCTAACCGTGAGGTATTGGAAGAACGTGTACAGGAGCTTAGCGCAGCTTATGCGGAAAAAGAAGTTCCACGTCCTGAACAATGGGGAGGATACCTGTTGAAAGCCGATCATATCGAATTCTGGCAGGGTCGCCCGAGTCGTTTGCACGACAGGATTACCTATACCAGTGTAAACGGCGTATGGACTATTAACCGCCTTGCCCCTTAATATTTTAACAAACCAAATATGGATAAAATAGCAGTTATCGGCTCTGGCACTATGGGTAATGGCATAACACATACCTTTGCACAGTTCGGATATCAGGTAAACCTGATCGATATCAATCAGGAAGCCTTAAATAAAGGAGTACAAACCATTTCTAAAAACATTGACCGCCAGGTAGCAAAAGGCACAGTGACGGAAGTGGAGAAAACGAATATCTTAGGTCGCATCACTACTTTTACAGATTTAAAGGATGGTGTTTCGGCAGCCGACCTGGTGATTGAAGCAGCGACAGAAAACCTGGAACTTAAATTAAAGATCTTCCGCGAGCTGGATGCCTGCAGTAAACCGGAAGCTATCCTGGCCAGCAACACTTCTTCGATCTCCATCACACAGATTGCAGCGGTAACCGGCAGAGGGGATAAAGTGATCGGGATGCATTTCATGAACCCTGTTCCGGTAATGAAACTGGTAGAGGTGATCCGTGGGTATGCTACTTCGGATGCTACTACTGCGCTGATCATGAACCTTTCTGAGAAACTGGACAAGGTTCCTGTAGAAGTAAATGATTACCCGGGATTTGTGGCCAACCGCATCCTGATGCCGATGATCAACGAAGCCATTTATACCTTATTTGAGGGGGTAGCGGGTGTCCAGGAGATAGACACGGTGATGAAGCTGGGCATGGCCCACCCTATGGGCCCGCTGCAGCTGGCAGATTTTATCGGGCTGGATGTTTGCCTGGCTATACTTAACGTATTACATCAGGGTTTTGGCAATCCAAAATATGCACCCTGTCCTTTATTGGTGAATATGGCCATGGCTGGTAAAAAGGGTGTAAAATCCGGAGAAGGATTTTACGATTATAGCAATGGCGTGAAAGATGCCCGGCCAGCAGCTAAGTTTTTATCTTAACTTTACAACATGAATGAAAACCTCGATCCTTCTTCAGAAAGCCTAAGCCCCATTGAAAGGGATATAGAGAAAGTTTTACGCCCCCAGGCTTTCGAAGATTTTACCGGTCAGGAAAAGATAATGGAGAACCTGAAGATCTTTGTAAAGGCAGCTAAGCAGCGTGGCGAACCTTTAGATCACGTGTTACTTCACGGCCCTCCGGGATTAGGGAAAACTACCCTCTCTTATATTATTGCCAATGAAATGGGTGTTGGCATAAAGGTAACTTCCGGTCCGGTGCTGGATAAGCCAGGCGATCTGGCAGGTTTGCTGACCAACCTGGAAACCGGAGATATCCTCTTTATTGACGAGATCCATCGTTTAAGTCCGCTGGTAGAAGAATATTTGTATTCTGCTATGGAAGACTTTAAAATTGACATTATGCTGGAGAGCGGGCCCAATGCACGTTCTGTACAGATCACTTTAAATCCTTTTACTTTAGTTGGGGCAACAACCCGTTCCGGTTTGCTCACTGCACCTTTGCGTGCCCGTTTTGGAATTAATTCCAGACTGGCCTATTATGACGCTAAACTGCTCACTACCATCGTTCTGCGTTCTTCACAGATCCTGAAAACACCGATCACTGAAGAAGGGGCTTATGAAATTGCCAGGCGAAGCCGCGGTACGCCGCGGATAGCCAATGCATTGCTTAGACGCACGCGCGATTTTGCACAGATCAAGGGCAATGGCACGATTGATACAGCCATTGCGAAGTATGCTCTGACGGCCTTAAATGTAGATGAACATGGTTTGGATGAAATGGACAATAAAATCCTGTCTACCATCATCGATAAATTTAAAGGCGGCCCTGTGGGGTTAAAAACCATTGCTACCGCAGTTGGAGAAGATGAAGGGACAATAGAGGAAGTTTATGAGCCTTTCCTGATACAGGAAGGTTATATGATGCGAACCTCCAGGGGAAGAGAAGTTACTGAAGCTGCCTATAAACACCTGAAAAGATCCTATCAGGCGCAATCGGGTAAATTGTTTTAACAACACAAATGATGCTGATCATTTATGAATTGGAATGAGCAGCATCATTTCGGTAAGGCTATATAAACCTTTGTAATTAAGGTTAGTGAATCAGGTTTTCCTATTTGGCTGGCGAATGTCTAAAGTATATCCAATAAATAATAGCTAAAACTATTACTATAATAGGAATAATCCATTTCATTACTGGTCCGGCTCCTTTATCGTTTTTTTCTTTTACAGCCTGCGGCGAAGGGCCAGGATCATTTTCATGTTTAGCATAGTTGTGCTCTACAGGTTGTGCACTGTTATTTTCGTCTTCGGTAAATCTGGGATCTATGTTATTTTCCATGAGGCTATAATTTGGTTTACCATTGAATAACAAAAGATTACCTAAAAGGTTTTCTGACTAAAGCTTACCTTTGTATCACCCATGTATAATAACACCGACACATATACTCAAATGATCAAAGATGAAGCCCTGCGTTTAGGCTTTATGCAATGCGGTGTGGCGAAAGCAGTTTTTCTGGAAGAGGAGGCTCCGCGACTGGAAAAATGGCTTCGGGATAACCATCACGGGCAAATGGCTTACATGGAAAATCACTTCGATAAAAGACTTGATCCCCGCCTTTTGGTAGAAGATGCGAAATCGGTGATTTCTTTAACGCTCAACTACTTTCCTAAAGAGCAGCAGACAGATCCCAATGCGCCAAAGATCTCTAAATATGCCTATGGTACAGACTATCACCTGGTGATCAAAGATAAATTATTCCAGCTGCTCAGTTTTATTGAGGAAAATATAGGTGCCGTAAGCGGCAGGGCCTTTGTTGATTCGGCACCGGTAATGGACCGTGCCTGGGCAAAACGTGCGGGAATTGGATGGGTAGGCAAAAACAGCAACATCATCAATAAAAAAAGTGGTTCTTTCTTTTTCC
The DNA here is from genome assembly GCF_009765875.1 of Pedobacter sp. L105. Classification (GTDB taxonomy): domain Bacteria; phylum Bacteroidota; class Bacteroidia; order Sphingobacteriales; family Sphingobacteriaceae; genus Pedobacter. The sequence goes on along the minus strand of NZ_LMUP01000014.1, from coordinate 201,733 downwards.
TCGCAGAGCTGATTATTGATCTGGAGCTAATTGAAGATGCTCCCTTTGTTACCGATCATTGCGGTACTTGTACACGTTGTATCGACGCCTGTCCTACAGATGCCATCCTCTCTCCTTTTATCATTGACAGCAATAAATGTATCTCCTATCTTACTATTGAGTTAAAAGAAGAAATTCCAAAAAGTTTTGATCAGCAAATGGACAACTGGATGTTTGGCTGTGATATCTGCCAGGATGTATGCCCCTGGAACAGGTTTTCTGTTCCCCACTCGGAACCTGCTTTCCAGCCTAAAGAAAACCTGCTGCAAATGAAACGGGAAGACTGGATGGATATTACCGAGGATGTATTTAAGCAGATCTTTAAAAATTCGGCAGTAAAGCGGACTAAGTTTAAAGGCTTAACCCGCAATATTGATTTCATCAGGTATCTTCCCGATGAAGGTTCTTTTATCTAACATAAATAAAGTATAAACTTTATTACACCTAACCCCGCTATGAAAAAAATATACTTTTTTATATTTTCTCTTCTACTTTATCACCCGGCATCTGTCCATGCCCAGAAGGATAGCATAGCAAAAAAGAACGACTCTGCTCAAACGGTGTTATTCAACAACGGACTTAACCGTGTCAATCAACTATCTGCAGAGAGATTGTCAGACTCCCTGAAACGTGGCGACCTGCAAAGGCAGGTATCCCTGCTGAAGGACAACGACAAATTAAAGAAGAACGAACTTGTCACGGAGCTTAGCATCTTAAAAGAAAGAGATTCAATCCATCTGATACGTCAGCAGCACCAGGTAGATTCCTTAAGGAAATTTGTAAAGGGTTTTCCTGTTGTCTTTGCCCAGGATACCTTGTTTTATATTTATACAAAGCAAGGTAGTTTCACGGCTGCTGAACGTGCTGAAGCCGTGAGCAACAGGATATCTAAAATAAGTCAGGATCTCAGCTTTAAAACAGACTCTTTAAAACAGCTGGCTGCGGAACAAACCACAGACCTTTATTTTAAAAATATACTACTAATTTCTCTGAGCGAGCAGGATGCGCTATGGGCAAGTACCGATAAGGAGAAACTTGCCGCCAACATCAAACAATTGATTGGAAAACACATCATTAAACATCAGCAGGAAACCAGCTGGGAGGTATTATTAAAGGAGGTATTACTAACCATGCTAGTTATTGGGATCGTAATTTCCATGATCATATTCATCAATAAGCTCTTCAAATGGTTTTCCACTAAGATTCACTCAAATGACAGTGCATTTAAACAAGGAATACAAATTAAAAACTATGAGCTTTTAAATGCTGAAAGTCAACTGAGGCTGATTGGCATCATCATTAACTTTTTTAGATGGGCAATCATCATTTTGATAGTCTACCTCGCACTCCCGGTATTATTTGGGATTTTTCCTTTTACAAAAGATCTTTCGGTTAGTCTGTTAAATTATACTTTAAGTCCCGTGAAAAAGATCGGACTTGCCATTTGGAATTACGTACCTAATATGATCACTATCCTGGTGTTAGTCATCGTGTTTCGGTATGTATTGCGATTTTTCAGGTTTGTAAAAATAGAGATAGAAAAAGGGAAGCTTACTGTTCCCGGTTTTTACAAAGACTGGGCAAATCCCACCTATCAGATAATCAGGGTATTGGTAATGGCTTTTATGCTCATTGTAATTTTTCCTTACTTACCGGGATCCGATTCTGGAGTGTTTAAAGGGGTATCTGTATTTATGGGTGTGCTGTTTACCTTTGGATCCGCAGGTGCCTTGGGAAATATAGTAGCGGGACTGGTCTTAACGTACATGCGGGCTTTTACAATTGGCGACCGCGTTAAAATTGGAGAAGTGACAGGTGATATCATAGAAAAAACTTTGTTGGTTACCCGTATCCGCACTATACAAAATGAAGTAGTTTCCATTCCCAATTCAACAGTCATGGGAAACCACACCATCAACTATAGCGTTGAAGCAAACGGCCAGGGATTAATTGTACATACTACAGTTACTATAGGTTATGATGTGCCCTGGAGACAGGTGCATCAATTGCTCATTGCTGCCGCATCTGAAACTGAAATGATCGATCAAAAATCAACACCTTATGTGCTGCAGACGAGTCTTGACGATTATTATGTAAGTTATCGGATCAATGCTTTTACAAAAATGCCTAACAAACAAGCGCTGATCTATTCCAGCCTTCACGCGAAAATCCAGGATCACTTTAATGAGGCAGGAGTAGAAATTATGTCACCTCATTACAAGGCAATCAGAGATGGAAATGCAACGACCGTTCCACCTTCCTATTTGCCAGACAACTACAGCCCTCCCGTCTTTCGTACACAACAAAAGAAAGCAGAGTAACGTTTCTCCAGGGTTACATAGAAATAAAAAAAGCACGCAGATAGAATCTAACTGCATGCTTTTTAATGGAAAGAATTAAGGACTATTTTACATTAAAAAAATTATTAAAGTCGTTTTTATCCGGCACATAAGTGCTGCCTACAACCACCCTCTTTAACTGTTTACTGGTTTTTAGCGGAAGAACGATCTCCCGATCGCCTTTCTCCCAAACCCCAATATTATTGTGCATTTTTTCTGTAGAACCATCAGCATAGCTCAGGGTAAGATCAACAGGTAATGGTTTCTGGCTTCTGTTTTCAACTTTAATGGTATATCCATCAGCCGTTTTAGTCACGCCGAGAATCCCCAGGTCGGTCTCCCCTTCCCCAAAAAACCAGCGTTTCCAAAACCAATTCATATTTTTTCCTGCACCTTCATTCATGCTGTTAAAGAAGTCAAAAGGTGTAGGATGTTTGCCATGCCATTGTTCGATGTAATGATGAAGTGCTTTTGTAAACAATTCATCACCCAGGTAGTCCCGGATAAACAAATAACCTAAACCTGGTTTTGGATAAGAGTTCGTAAAAGAACCTGCCCCTTTAAGATCTGGCGTAAGTGTCATGATCGGGGTATCGTTTTTAGTACCCGAAGAAGCAGCGGTTGCAGATACACCATACTCATCAACCATAGAAGGTTCAATCATAGGTGAGATCAGCCATTCGCCAATCGTTGCCCAGCCTTCATCCATCCAGCCATATTTGGTTTCATTGATGCCCATGTAAAAAGGGAACATAGTATGAAAGATCTCATGGTCTGTCAGCGTAATTGCGTCTTCCCTTTTACCAACGGGATTATCGTTTACCATCATTGGATATTCCATCTGGTCTAAACCGTCAAAAACAGTTTCATGATCATAAGGGAAAGGCCATTTAGGAAATTTGTAACTCATCGCTTCTACAGATTTCCTGGCAAAGTCGATCACTTCAAAATAATCTTTATGAATTGGATTAAAAGCAGCATCTACACGGGTTCTTCTGCCATCCTTAGGATCTACCACCAGACTACTTGATTTCCATAAATAGTGGTTACTGTTGGCAAATACAAAATCAGTGACATTGTTTGCTTCAAATTTCCAGGTGTTAAAATCTTTACCCTTAGTGACAGCATTATTCTTCAGGTCATCTGCAGTAATTATATTGACCACACTGTCTTCCTTTCCTGCCAGACTGATTCTGTCTGCAACCTGCCTGGTAAAAACAGTAGAAGCATTGGTCAGATCTCCGGTAGCCCAGATCACGTAATCTTTAGGAATAGTAATTGCGGCCTTAAAATTGCAAAAATCATTATAAAATTCAGCATCTCCCATGTAGGGGTACTTATTCCAGCCGTCAACATCGTCATATACTGCTATCCGGGGGAAAAAATAAGCTACAAAATCGGAACCTTCATCTACCTCACCTGTTCTGGTATGCGAACCCTTATTCAGTATGTATTGATAAGAGATTTTTAATTTCATACTTGCACCAGGCGCTAAAGAATTGATAGCGGTATGCATATTGGTTCCTTCAGTTTGCATCGCTGCAGCAGGAACCGTTTTCCCGTTGATATCCATAGAATGGATTTGAACACCTTCCCCTAAATCACGGTCGGCAATTTTTGAAGCACGCGGGATACCAGTTTTAAACAGATTAGGATACAGCTTAAACCAGATCTCCTTCAATGTATCCGGACTCAGATTTTTATAAATGATCTCTTCCTCCCCTTTTAACAACCTGGAAGCAGGATCAAAATCTACTTTCAAATCATAATCCGCTGTGTTCTGCCAGTATTTAGGCCCCGGTTTTCCATCCATTGCCCTTGTTCCATGATGATATGCACGCTGGATTTCAGCAGTTAAAGGCAATGTTTGCTGTGCAGAAACAGTCAGCCCCAACATACTGAATAGGCTGATTAAAGTGAGTTTATTCATTAACAGGAATTATTTGCCAAATTTCATTTTCAGCTGTTCCAGCATATCATTGGTTACATCTACTGCAGGTTTTTCTTTTTTAGGCGGTTGTTGCTGAAAAGATTTTCTAGGTTGTCCGGGGTTTTGATCTGGTCTGGCTGGGTTAGCTGGTTTTGAAGCAGCAGGAACTGTATTGGCCGGTTTTGCATCAGGAGCTGTATTTACCGGTCTTGCTGGTTCAGCAGAACGCGGGGCGGCAGCTACTTTAGCTGCCCTGTTCTGATCCTTTTTCTTGTTCCATCTGATCCAGATTTCTTCCAGTTTCTTTTTGGTATACAAAGGAAAATCACCCTGTTTCATCCAGGCATAATAGCTTGGTTCGTTATCAAAGACATGTTCAACAGTTTTGTTCTTATGTTTTCCAAAGTTAAATACTTCTTCTCCATCCTCATTAAACACCATTCTGCCAGCAAAGTCAACAGGCTTGTTCATGTTCGTAAATGCATGTAATGCATCGATGTCATTTTTAACCGGCTGACTGATATTGCCTTGTTTATCTTCAAAATCTGAATTTTCATATCTTTCTAGCTGTGCCAGTAATACATGATAGGTTGCGGTAATATCAGCTTCAGCAGAGTGTGCATTGATAATATCTTTATCGCAATAGAACTTATAAGCGGCACGTAAAGTACGCTGTTCCATTTGATGAAATATATTTTGTACATCTACAAACTTTCTGTCCGTCATATCGAAGTCTACACCTGCACGCAGGAATTCTTCCAATAATACAGGAATATCAAAACGGTTGGAATTGTATCCGGCAAGATCTGCATCGCCAATAAATTCGGCTACTTCAGCCGCTACTTCCTTAAACTTTGGTGAATCGGCAATGTGCTCATCATAGATTCCGTGAATCAGGGAAGATTGCAATGGAATAGCCATTTCAGGATGGATACGCAAGGTTTTGATCAGCTCGGATCCATCTGGCATAGCTTTTAAGATCGCAATTTCAACAATACGATCAGCACCAACATTTACGCCGGTAGTTTCCAGATCAAAAAAAGCAAGAGGGCGGATTAAATTTAATTTCATCAGTATTTTATAATTTTTTTATTAAATGGCTCTTAAGGGAGCTTACACTATATCATTTACAAGGAAAAAGAAACAATTCTCAATTAACTAAGAAAAATAATCCCCAGTCCTATACCTATTATCATTATAAGATACATCAATATTTCTGTTGTAGCGAATTTTTTATATTTCGTCCAGAAAGAGACATCATTTTTCGGTTCCATATCTATTTTTTTAATCTCTTACCGGCCCGGCTTTAATCAGCGCATGCTGAAAGGCAGGCAGGTTTAAGTCGTCAACAATTACGCCACGTGTGATAGAAGCATGAACAAAAAAACCATGGTTCAGGTAAACACCCACGTGATCGATATCCCTACCCCCGAAAGAAAAGAAAACGAGATCACCTTCTTTGAGCTTTGACGGGTCTTTTTCTTCGATTACTTCTGCCTGATCTTTCGATCTTCTGGGTATATCCAGCCCATAAATTTCCTTATTCAAAAGTAAAGCAAATCCAGAACAATCTATGCCACTTTTGTCCATTCCTCCCAATTTGTACTTTACTCCCGTCCAGTTGGTTATAAATCTATACAAAGCTTTACTATTCAAATCGGCCATCGCATCTGCTGCCCGCGCCGCTTTTGTATCTGTATGGACCAGTTTTTTCCTGCTGCTGCAGGAAGAAAAAGAAACCACCGCAGCCAGTAAAATTACCATAGGAAGAGAGCGGAGGCTGCAAAGGCTGTTTCTGTTCATCTTAATTTTTGATTAACCGCTGTATTTCATCCAGTTTCAGCAGGGCTTCAACCGGTGTAAGCACATTAACATCGAGGTTATTTAACATATCCCTGATCTGTACCAGTACAGGGTCTTCAACGGAAAACATATGTAACTGGTATGCCTGGTTCTGTACTTTTTTAATACTATCCTTAATACTTTGTCCTTCAGTCCTATCGATCTCCAGTTTTTTTAAGATCTCATTGGCGCGGCTGATCAGTTTTGGAGGCATTCCCGCCATTTTAGCTACGTGAATACCAAAACTATGTTCGCTGCCACCCGGAACCAGTTTACGTAAGAAGATCACTTTGTTGGCCATCTCTTTAACAGAAACATTAAAATTCTTGATCCTGCCCATGGTATTAGCAAGTTCATTCAGCTCGTGGTAATGCGTGGCAAATAGTGTTTTTGGCTTTGCTGCGGGATGGGTATGGAGAAATTCTGCAATTGCCCAGGCAATAGAAATACCATCATAAGTACTTGTTCCACGCCCGATCTCGTCCAGCAAGATTAAACTCCTGTCGGATATATTATTCAGGATACTGGCCGTCTCATTCATTTCCACCATAAAAGTACTTTCTCCTGAAGACAGGTTATCTGAAGCACCTACACGGGTAAATATCTTGTCTACAATTCCGAAAGACGCGGCTTTAGCAGGTACAAACGAACCCATCTGTCCCATCAGGACAATTAAACCGGTTTGCCGTAAAATGGCCGACTTACCAGACATATTGGGACCGGTGATGATGATGATCTGCTGGCTGTCATTGTCCAGGAAAACATCATTGGTAATATATTCCTCTCCCGGCGGCAACCGTTTTTCAATTACAGGATGCCTTCCGCCTTTAATATCCAATAGTTTGGTATTGTCCAGTATAGGTTTCACATAGTGGTTAGTTATAGCCAGCTGTGCAAAACAAAGCAATACATCCAACTGTGCTATCAGAAATGCATTTTTCTGGATCGGCCTGATATATGCCGCCACCTGCTGCATCAAAGACTCATACAAACGTACTTCTATCAGCTGTATTTTATCTTCTGCGCCCAGGATCTGCTCTTCATATTCCTTCAGCTCTGGGGTAATATATCTTTCAGCATTTACCAGTGTTTGCTTGCGGCTCCATTCTGGCGGTACTTTATCTTTATGGGTATGCGTAACTTCTAAATAATAGCCAAAAACATTATTAAAGGAAATTTTCAACGAAGGTATGCCAGTTTTAGCCGCTTCACGTTTTTGGATCTCTACCAGGAAATCTTTCCCGCCTGTAGAGATGGCCCGCAGCTTGTCCAGTTCTTCATTGACCCCATTGGCTATCACATTTCCTTTGGCCAGTACAGCCGGAGGATCTTGCTGCAGCTCTGTTTCCAGCAGTTCACGAATACTGAGGCAGGGATCCAGCTGGTCGGCCAGCTGGGTTAGATAAGGATTATTGGTTTTTAAAGCGATCTCTTTGACTGATTCAATATGGTATAACGATTTCTTCAGCTGGCATAGTTCCCTGGGGCCGCATTTCTGTAAGCCTACTTTAGAGATCAGCCTTTCCAAATCGCCTATCTGTTTAATGTGTGTAAGGAATTCTGCCAGCAGTTCTTCGTGGCCAACCATAAACTCTACGGTACCCAAACGCTCCTGAATAGGCTTCAGTTCCTTTAACGGCATGACAATCCATTTATGGAGCATCCTTGCCCCCATGGGTGTAGAAGTTTGGTCGAGCACATTGAAAAGCGTGGTCGCATTTTCATTGGCAGAATTTACCAGTTCCAGGTTGCGGACCGTAAAACGGTCAAGCCACATGTAATTGTCTTCTTCCAACCTCGAAATGGAGGTGATATGTTTTAAATTACGGTGTTCTGTTTCGTTCAGGTAATACAGCACCACACCTGCGGCTATAATACCGGACTGCAATTTATCCACTCCAAAACCTTTGAGGGAATTTACTTCAAAATGTTTGTTTAAAATCTCATTGGCGTAATCTGTGGTAAAAGCCCAATCGTCTATTGGAAAAGTATAAAACTTATCCCCAAACAATTCCAGTAATTCTTTACGTTTACTTTTTTGAAAAACAACCTCTGTAGGTTTAAAGCCTTGTAAAAGCTTATCTATATATTCTGCATTACCTTGTGCCACATGGAATTCACCAGTAGAAATATCTACAAAAGACACCCCTAACTGGTTCTTATCAAAGAAAATGGCTCCCAGATAATTATTGGATTTCTGGCTTAGAATATTGTCGCTGTGGGCTACACCGGGAGTAACCAGTTCAGTAACACCACGTTTAACCAGTGTTTTAGTGCTTTTAGGATCTTCAAGCTGGTCGCAGATCGCTACACGCTGGCCTGCGCGCACCAATTTGGACAAATGGTTATCCAGTGAATGATGCGGAAAACCGGCAAGTTCAATATCCCCGGCAGGTCCATGGCCCCTGCTGGTTAAAACAATGCCCAGTATCTGGGAAGTTTTGATGGCATCCTCGCCAAAAGTTTCATAAAAATCACCTACCCTGAATAATAATAACGCACCAGGGTATTTCGCCTTGATGGTATTAAACTGCTGCATTAATGGTGATTCCTTCGTCTTATCTTTAGCCAAAATATATGTTACGTTACAAAAATGTAAATATACTATCTAAGGATTAGCTTTAGGCTTTTTTTTGAAAAATAGACGGTAAACCAGGCTACCGGGATGAATTATAACTGTTCTATATACGACAGGAACAACGCCAATGCCTCACGTTTTTTATCCGTCAGTTCAAAATCCAGCTTGTTCATCAGGTAATCCTCCAAATCAAACAAGGGATTTGGCGCCAAGGTTTTTAACACTTCCGCACGTTCTGCTAAACCCATTTTCAGCGCTGCATTAAAATCTTTTATAAAAGCTTCAGGCAGTTCCTTATTGGCTACCCACGCCGCATAAACAAAAGGAAGCCCGGTGAAATTCATCCACTCCTCTCCCATATCATATACAAAAGCATAATCCCCTTTTTTTCCAAATGTTCTGTCGCCAATCAATACAATTGCATCAGTAAGGGCTTCCGGGTCTGTGGTATAAGTTACTTCCTGTTTAAAGTGAAATTTAAGTAACACCTTTGCCAGATTATTGGAAGTTCTGGAATGACTATCCAGTTTAAGCGTTTTGATCTGCTCTGCAGGTACATTACTAAAAATGAACACAGAATTTACCGCACCAATGGAACCTATACAGTAGTCGGCAATGATATTTGCATTGGGTACATGCGGAATAGCTGCAACGGGGATCAAGCCCAGGTCGACAGTTCCATCTATCACCTTTCCTGCACAATCTGAAGGAATATCTAAACTTAAATCTATTTGATCTATTACTGTGGAATGTTCGATGCCGTAAATAAATGCTTTGGTATTCGTATAAGCTACAGCAGAAATCTTAATCTTATTCAAGGGGATTATTTTAAATGATCGGTATTATTGGTCTCGGTAATAGTGAAAGTATCACCTGTAAGGCTTACCTTATAGAGACCGGTATTTTGATGAGGGAAATCGTACATATCAGACATTGGTTTGTTACTGATGAGGCATAACAGCAGGCGCAATGCCCTGCCATGCATACAAACCAGCACCAGCTTTTCAGCAGGCCTGCTTTCCATCAGGGATATAAAATCCTTTAACCTGATGGCTACATCATTTGGGCTTTCGCCACCGTTAAAATGAGCGTCATAGTCGCCCGCCTGCCACTTTTCTGTGATATCTTTAAAAGCACCAACAGTTTTTTCACTGGTATGTTTGCCTTCGCATTCTCCCCAGGCCAGCTCGTCTATTTCAGGGAGTTTTTCCCAGGGAAGACCGGCATCGATAAAACCCTGAACAGTTTGCTGTGTACGTTTTAAAGCCGACGTATATACTTTATCGAAAGGAACATCTTTATACATCGCATAAAAAGCTGCGCCCTGTGCACGTCCTGTATCATTAAGATCGCTATCTATTCCTCTTCCCTGTATAATTCCCTTTTTGTTCAGCTCCGTCTCACCGTGACGGATGATATATAGTTCTTTGTCCATTAATTGATTACAGGCAGTTTATAATACTGAGGTTTGGCTTGTTCTTCAAACACGAAATCTGTGTAATCTGTAACGACATTATAGAGTGTATCTCTTTCAATTGGTGCGCGGCCAACCTGTTTAATGAGGTCTACCAGGTCTTTGGTACTCATACCAGGTGTCTGCTCTTCGGCCCCCGCCATAGAATAAATCTTTGTGGTATCATCCAGCGTACCGTCAATATCGTCTACACCAAAATTCAGGGAAAGCTGCGAAGTCTGGCGGCCTATCATTGCCCAGTAAGACTTGATATGGTCAAAATTATCCAGATAAATCCTGGCAATAGCGTAATTTCTTAAATCTTCTACCACAGAAGACTCGGCAACATTATTCATCTGGTTATTCTGGTTCCTGAACTTCAGCGGAATGAATGCCTGGAAACCACCGGTTTTATCCTGCAACTGACGCAAGCGCTCCATATGGTCCACACGGTGCCAGAATTTCTCAATATGTCCGTAAAGCATGGTGGCATTGGAACGCATTCCAAGTTTATGGGCTTGTTCGTGTATATCCAGCCATTGTTCTGCATTACATTTATCATGGGCAATCTGTTCCCTGATTTCCGGATGAAAGATCTCCGCACCGCCGCCTGGCATAGAATCCAGACCGGCTTCCTTGAAATACTTCATTCCATCATAATGGCTTAATTTGGCCTTCTTTAAGATATAATAATATTCAACAGGGGTTAATGCTTTAATATGGAGGTCGGGACGGTGCGCTTTTGCCTTTCTGAAAAAATCGGCATAAAATTCAAGATTTTGTTTAGGCACCACTCCTCCGGTAATATGTACCTCTGTTACAGGCTCATTGTCATACTTTTTCAGTACATCCATCATGGCGTCTACACTCATTTCCCATCCATCTTCCCTGTTTTTAATTAAACGGGAGTAAGAGCAGAAATTGCAGGTATATACACAAAGGTTGGTAGGTTCAATATGAAAATTACGGTTAAAATAGGTTTTGTCACCGTGTTTTTCTTCTCTGATATAGTTGGCTAAAACACCGAGAAACCCAAGTTCAGCATGTTCATATAAATAAACACCTTCATCGAATGTGATTCTCTCTTTTTGCTGGACTTTTAATGCTATATCTTTTAACTGCTGATCCAGATCGGCATCATTCAGTATAAAAGCAAGTTTTGAAGTAATATCCATTGATAGATTGATTATAGCTCAAAAGTAAGATAAAATCAACAGAATGCGGCGTAACAATGGTTTTAAGCTGTCAGACTTATGTCAAAGCAGCTATCTGGCGGAGCTTCTCGCTTCTCTAAAATATCTCATGGGTACAAACAGCATTCCGAAACATTCACCTTCCTCTTTGTTTAAATGTTTATGGTGTACTTTATGTGCTTTGCGCAGGGCACGGAAATAAATATTATTGGTTCTGCTGAACAATTTAAAACGCTGATGGATCAGGATATCATGGACCATAAAATAGGCAAAGCCATATAAAGTAATGCCAATGCCGATAAAAAACATAAAGCCAAAATCTGCAACAAAGGTACCTACTATATAAAAAGCCATAGAAATACAGGCAAAGATCACAAAGAAGTAATCGTTCTTTTCAAAGAAACTATGAGACTTATTGTGATGGTCTTCATGCAGGTTCCAAAACAGGCCGTGCATAATGTATTTATGCGTTAACCAGGTTACACATTCCATTAAACAAAAGGTAACCAATACAATTCCAATATTAATCAGTAGGTTCATTACGGACAATCTTTATTTTTTCCAACATCAATTTAAACCAGGTGGTATACGTCCCAGGATTTTCAGCCATGTCTTTATCGATAGCTTCAAAGCTCATATACTTCCAATCGGCCACCTCTTCAGGATTAGGTATAGGTAAGCTATTACTAAGCCCAAAAAAAACATGGTCAAACTCATACTCTGTTAATCCTTTATCTAAAACCGCCTTATAGGTAAAGCTAAATTCATATGTCAAATTACAGGCCATCTTCATTTCTTCCGTTAATCTTCTGTTGGCCGCATCAATTAATATTTCTCCCGGCCGGGGATGCGAACAGCAGGTATTGGTCCAGAGTAAAGGAGAATGATATTTCACCGCAGCCCTTTTTTGCAGCAGTAATTCATCTTTGTCGTTAAAAATAAAGATAGAAATTGCCCGGTGCAGCAGGGCCTCCTCATGGGCCTGCATTTTTTCCATTACCCCTATTTCATTGTCGTCTTCATCTACAAGCAATACGTATTCTATCATGTTACAGGGTTTTTATCAACGCTTTCTCTGCTATGCTGCAATATTGGTTTTTTAGTAAATAAGCCTTAATCCGTTTATTTAGCACATTATCTTCATCCGGATGTGTAGCAGCTGATTTCAGGTAACTGATCAGCGCCAGTTTATCCGTATCGATATTGCTGTTATATCCTAAAAAAGATGGAATATTACTTTGTGTGCTTAATCTGAAATAAAGTAGTTCAGGATTATTTTTATCTCTTTTAATGGCCATTTCCAGTAGCCTTTTACCTTTATTGAAATGACTTATACGATTAAAAGGATTAAACAGATGTTTACAGATCATAAATTCTGACATTGCCCTGAAACCTACCAAAACCGGCGTATCACTTTCTTTCACCGTTTTTAAGCGGGTATATAATTCATTTGCTACTTCTTTATTGTCTACAGCACCATCCAGTAGTTTACGGTAAGCCGAAAGATCGGAATTAAATGGATTTAGACAAACAAATAGAAGCAAAATTAATTTCATATCATTCGGAAACTGTGTTTAACATAGGAGCCGGCTAAAAGACCTAATTTATGGGAATTGGCAATTCTGATGCGCTGTGAAAGAATTTTTACAGGAGAAACCGACTTAATTTTATTGAACAGGCTTTTGTAATAGATATAAGCAACGTAAACACCAAAACGTGAGCTGCGCGGAAGCAATTTAATTCCTGTAAGCGCTTCCTCAAAATCCCGTTCTATATCCTGTTCTATTTCTTTTTTTTCCTTTTCAGAAAAAACACTCATGTCTATCTGCGGGAAATAAACCCTGCCTAATATATAGTAATCGTCTTTCAGATCTCTTAGAAAATTCACTTTTTGAAAAGCTGAGCCCAATTTCATTGCCGCAGGCTTAAGCTGCTGATATAACGCATCATTATTTTCGGTAAATACACGCAGGCACATTAGCCCAACTACTTCAGCAGAACCTAATATATAGGACTGATATGAATTTGTGGAATGTACTGTCTGGCACAAATCCATTTCCATACTGGCAAGAAAAATAGTGACCAGATCCTGCTCAATAGCATAGTCGTGAACCACGTGCTGAAAACTATTCAGAATGGGGTTCAGGCTAATTTTCTTTTCAATGGATTGGTAAGTACCGGCTTTAAATTCTTCCAGCAGATCGTGCTTATTAAAATCATGAAAGGAATCTACAATTTCATCTGCTAAACGGACAAAGCCATATATACTGTAAATGGCGTTATGGAATTTTTTATTCAAACATTTGATGCCCAATGAAAAACTTGTACTGTAAGTTTTGGTTACAATAGTACTGGAAGCAATGGAAATGCGGTCGAAGAGAGCTTTCATTTTTTAAAATATAAGTTTAGCTGGGCTGCTGCGACCTGACCTGATATCAGTGCCGGGGGCACTCCTGGTCCGGGAACGGTAAGCTGACCCGCATAGAACATATTTTTCAACTTCTTGTTTTTTAATGAAGGTTTTAATACTGCAGTTTGCATCAATGTGTTTGCCAGTCCATAGGCATTTCCCTTAAAAGCATTATAATCTTCTACAAAATTACTGACACAATAGGTCCTTTTATAAATCACCTGATCTTTAAAACGCTCTCCGCTATAAACCTCCATCCGGCTGATCAGTCCGTCGAAATACTGCTCACGCGTGGCTTCATCATCTGTTAACCCTGTCGCCACCGGCACCAGGATAAATATGTTCTCCATACCTTCGGGCGCAACACCTGCATCCGTTTTTGAAGGACAGCACACATAAAACAATGGTCGCTCAGGCCATTGCGGATGACTATAAATATCGTTGGCATGCTGTTTAAAATCAGCATCAAAAAATAAATTATGATGCAGCAGCCTCTTTACCTTTTTGCTTACGCCAATGTAGTAAATCAAACAGGAAGGAGCAAAAGTTTTCTTGTTCCAGTAGCCTTCTACATAATTTCGGTATTTTTCTTCCAGCAGTTGTTCGGCATGGTGATAATCAGCCGCTGCGATCAGTCCCTCAGTAGCATAATACCCCTTGCCCGTATGCAGACCAGTAACCAGTCCGTCTTTAACTTCTATTTTAGTAATGACAGTATCGGTATGCACCACCACGCCCAAAGAGACAGCCAGCGATTCCATAGCTGTTATGATCCTGCACATTCCGCCCATCGGGTAAAAGGTTCCCTGTACCAGGGCAGAATAATTCATCATCGTATATAAAGCTGGTATTTTATTGGCCATAGCCCCTAAAAATAGCACTGGAAATTCCATTAAAGCAATCAGCCGTTCATCTTCAAAATACGTTTTAACATATGAGCTTACAGAACTGAACAAATTTGCTTTAAGCATTCCTTTAACTACGTCGATATTGGCGTATTCCAGCCAGGAAAAAGCAGGTTTATATACCAGGTCGCGCATCCCAACTTCGTATTTAAAAGCTGCTTCTTCCAGAAATTTCTGCAAGGCGGCCGCACTGCCGGGCTCTATATTTTCAAAAATAGCTTCCAGCTCTGCCATGGCTGCTGGTATTTCAATCACATCTTTTTCACCAAAAATCACCTGAAACCCGGGATCAAGCTGTTTCAGCTCATAATAGTCTGCAACCGACTTTCCGAATTGAGCAAAGAAATTCTCAAACACGTCTGGCATCCAGTACCAGCTTGGACCCATATCAAATGTAAAACCTTCGGCCTGGTATACCCTTGCCCTGCCACCTATAGTTGCATTTTTCTCAAATAAAGTTACTTCATGCCCTTCCTTTGCAGCAAAACAGGATGCAGCCAAACCGGAAAAACCGCTGCCAATAATTGAAATTTTAGCCATAAAATAAATGCTGGGTAATCGATGAATTTGAGGATATTAAACTAGTAAATATTCATGACAAAATATCTCTGCCAGGAAAAAGAAACAGCCTTCAGTTTAAACTGAAGGCTGCAGGTACAATTGCTATAAATTTGGTAATTATTTAGCATTTTTAATAAATGTCATTACGATATAGGCTGGTTTATTTCCATAATCTACAGGCGATCTTAAAACCAGTTGATCTCTTGATGCTGAAGAAAGGATCAGCCGGTAACCGTCAGTTATGTTTTTAGCTTTTTCACCTTCATTTAGTTTTTTAAACTGGAAAGTTTCATCGGCTGTACTTGCCGACCAGAAAATATCCTGCGTTCTCGTAGGGCAGTCGGCAGTTCCAGGCAGCATATAAGTTCCGTTACCGCTATTTGTCAGGTTCCAGGTACTTCCAATAAAACATTTGTATGAAGCCTCATTAAACATAGATTTTACATTTTCAGCTGGCACACCTTCAAATGAGATATCATTCAACACCCAATAACCCACTACATTCGCTCTCCTTAAACTTGCATTTCCTGCAGCATTTTTAGGGGTAGAGCAGCTTTGTAAAAGCATTATTGAACTGCATAAAATGGCAGCCATAACTAATATTCTTTTCATAAATTTTCAATTTTGATACAACTTACATAAATCCTGCCAAAACGATAAAAAATTGAATATTATGGGTTGTTGTTGGTTATATACGATGATTACAGCGCAAATAGATTTAAATTACCCTACTTTAATTTAATAAAAACACAGCATATCGAAACGAAAATTTAGGCTAAAAAAAGCTTTCAAGCTGAGATTAACCAGAGAGAGCCTAAGTTAAGACTAGGTAGAGCCCGGAGTGATACCATAATGCTTAAAGACTTCCTCTAGTCTGACTATAGTATTTTTGAGAAAAGCACTATAGTCAGACTAGAGGGAGACTGGAGGGAGACCGGATTCATTCCGAGCTCTACCTAAGCATAACCCGAGCAAACCCCTCTAAAATCTAAATAAAACTTATTTTAAAAATTACACAAAATTTAATTCTGTCAACCCAAAAAACAGCTTAACCAGCTCACCCTACAGTCCTTTACAAGAAGTATTTAGATTTTAAGCAGCAAAACTTGGAGAAGCCCAACAACAATATAACTTTTTAACTATCTTAATTTCAACTGATTGTTATTTTTTCAGAACAATATTTTGGAAATAAAACCTATTTCACTACATTTGTAAACATAAAGCGAAAGCTTAATTCAAGTCATACCCTTCAAACCGGTTTGATTTATTAAGAAGTGGCGAGAGACAGGCTCTTTGACCCACTGGCAACCCTCCCAAAATGGAGAAGGTGCCAATTCCTGACCAGACGGCCTATTGCTTTCTGGAAAGATAAATTTAAACAAATGAAAACGAAATCAAATCTGTCAAAACCAGGCGAAAGCCTCTTGCATACTACCGCACAAGTTCTTGCCTGTATGTGTTGTTGTATAGGTTAACAATTTCCAATTGTCTCCTATCCATCCTTATACGCTTCTGCCCTGGCAGCATTCGTATTTGTCTGTAAAAATCAATCAAAATTTTAACTCAGCACATCATGTCAGCTTCCTATAAATTCGAAACTTTACAAATTCACGCAGGACAGGAAATTGATCCTACAACAGGATCAAGGGCGGTTCCTATCTATCAAACCGCTTCTTATGGATTTCACAATGCAGCGCACAGCGCCAATTTGTTTGCCTTAAAAGAGTTTGGAAATATTTACACCCGTATCATGAACCCCACAACAGACGTGTTTGAAAAGCGCGTTGCCGCACTTGAAGGCGGTGTTGCGGGGCTTGCCGTATCATCAGGACAAGCAGCTCAGTTCATTGCACTGAACAACATCCTTCAGGCAGGCGATAATTTTGTTTCTTCACCGCATTTGTATGGTGGTACTTATAACCAGTTTAAAGTATCATTTAAACGTTTGGGTATAGAAGCCAGATTTGCCGACAGTGATGATACCAAAGATTTTGAAGCTAAAATAGATAAACAAACCAAAGCTATTTATCTGGAAAGCATTGGAAATCCATCTTTCAGTATTCCTGATTTTGAAAAACTAGCCTTAATTGCAGAAAAATATGATTTGCCCCTTATCGTAGACAATACGTTTGGTGCAGCAGGCTACCTCTTCAAACCCCTTGAGCATGGTGCGCATATCGTAGTACAGTCTGCTACAAAATGGATCGGCGGACATGGAACAAGTGTTGGCGGTGTTATTGTTGATGGAGGAAATTATAACTGGGGCAATGGAAAATTTCCGCAGTTCACTACGCCTTCCGAAAGTTATCAGGGATTAATCTTCAATGACGTCTTCGGACAGGATAGCAATTTTGGAAATATTCAGTTCATTATCCGTGCACGTGTAGAAGGCCTGAGGGATTTTGGCCCTTCTATTTCTCCTTTTAATTCTTTCCTGCTGATACAGGGATTGGAAACCTTATCCCTTCGTGTACAGCGCCATGTAGATAACAGCCTTGCACTGGCTACCTGGCTGGAAAAACATGAGGCGGTCAGCAAAGTTTATTATCCCGGTCTGGAAAGCAGTCCCTATCATACCAATGCGAAAAAATACCTGAAGAACGGCTTTGGCGCGGTACTCGCTTTTGAATTAAAACAGGTAAAAGCTGAGGAATTTATTGACGCCCTTCAACTGGTAAGTCACCTGGCCAATGTAGGCGATGCAAAAACACTCATTATTCAGCCTTCGGCTACTACCCATCAGCAGCTCACTGTAGCAGAACAGCTCAGTGCAGGAATAACACCGCAATTGCTTAGGGTTTCTGTAGGCATAGAACATATAGATGATATTAAAGCAGATTTTGAACAGGCTTTTGAAAAATTAACCGGATCAGCTGTGCTTTAAGCAACAAAATAAGAATAACCACTAGAATGTCTTCAACTCATATATATCATTACAATAAACAGTTTAAACTGGAAAGCGGTAAAAAATTACGCGAACTTGAAATTGCTTATCACACCTACGGAAAGCTAAATGCAAAAAAAGACAATGTGATCTGGGCATGTCATGCGTTAACTGCAAATGCAGATGTCGCCGACTGGTGGAAAGGTTTATTCGGGGATAAATATCTCTTCAACCCGGAAGACCACTTTATTATCTGTGCAAACGTACTGGGTTCCCATTATGGAACAACCAACCCGCTGAGCATTGATCCTGTAACAGGAAACCCCTATTACCTATCCTTTCCTGAAGTTACGATCAGGGATATGGTGAATGCCCATCAGTTGCTGGCAGATCACCTGGGAATTACACAAATAAGGGTATTAATTGGCGGATCATTAGGCGGACAACAGGCTGTTGAATGGGCCATTGCGGGGACCATAAAAATTGAGAACCTGATCCTTGTTGCTACTAATGCCTCTCATTCCCCATGGGGGATTGCTTTCAATGAAAGTCAGCGTATGGCTATCACTACCGACCGTAGTTTTTTTGCACAGCAGCCTAACGGCGGAAGTAAAGGATTAAAAACCGCCCGCAGTATTGCCCTGCTTTCTTATCGTACCTATGATGCCTATGGCGCTACTCAGGTAGAAAGTGTAAATAACAAAACCGGTGATTTCCGTGCTTCTTCCTATCAGAATTACCAGGGAGAAAAATTGTGTAAAAGATTTAATGCCTACAGCTACTGGCATCTAACCAAAGCTATGGACAGCCATAATGTTGGCAGGGGCCGAAAAAGTGTTGCTGATGCCCTGGCTGGCATAAAATGTAATACACTGGTGATCGGTATTGAAAACGACTTCCTGTTTCCCGTTTCAGAACAGGAATACCTGGGTAAACACATCCCCGGAGCAGCATTTCACAGCATAAAATCTGCATATGGACACGATGGATTTTTAATAGAAACTGACATATTAACGAATATCATAGGCAACTTTTTAAAAGAAAGTGCAAATAAAAAAATTGTAAAACTGCATAAAATAGCGTAATGAGTATAAAGCTTAAAATTGGAATATTTGGTTTTGGAGTAGTAGGACAGGGACTGCACGACATTATCCGCGGACAGGACCTCAACCTGGAGATCATCAAAATTGCCATCAAAAACCCTGATAAAAAACGAAGCCTGGATGCCGGATTGTTCACTACAGACCACAACGAGATCCTGGATAACGAAGAAATAAATACCATAGTAGAGCTGATCGATGATGCCGATGCTGCTTTTAACATTGTTAAAAAAGCATTGATTAACGGTAAACACGTGGTTTCTGCCAATAAAAAAATGATTGCCAACCACCTGGAGGAACTGGTAGAATTGCAGGCAAAATACGGTACGTCATTATTATATGAGGGGGCCGTATGTGGCAGTATCCCTATCATCAGGAACCTGGAAGAATATTACGACAACGAATTGCTGCATGGAATAAGCGGTATTTTCAACGGATCATCCAATTACATCCTGTCGAAGATTTTTAATGAAAACATGCCTTATCAGGAAGCTTTAAAACAAGCACAAGACCTTGGTTTTGCAGAAACTGATCCGATCATGGATGTGGGTGGTTTTGATCCTAAGTTTAAGCTGGCTATCGCCACCGCACATGCTTACGGTTTATTTATCAACCCTGAAAAGATCCTGAATGTAGGCATACAGAATTTATCTGAGCACGATATACAATATGCAAGGGAAAAGAACTTTAAGATCAAACTGGTTCCTACAGCACGTAAGATCAGTACCAAACAGGTGATCACCTACGTATTGCCCAAATTTGTAAAGTCAGACGATTTCCTTTACAATGTGGAGAATGAATATAATGGGGTTACCGTACAGGCTGCCTTTGCCGATAAACAGTTCTTTTTTGGAAAAGGTGCCGGAGGGCATCCAACAGGTGCAGCTGTACTCTCTGATATTGCAGCACTAAGATATGGTTACCGCTATGAATACAAAAAATACAATCAGCATAACGGGTTAATCCATACAGATAACGTGAATATTGAAGTTTATCTGAGATATACGCATGAATATACCATTGATAAGCTTAAGATTGAAAACATCTCAGAACGCTTTTCAAGAAATGACTACAAATACGTGATTGGAAGTGTGAACCTTAAATCTTTACTGGCCAATAAAGACCTCCTATTTCAAAAGGATATATTTATTGCACACACCGGCCGTCTTACCTATACTGAACAGCAAATCCAGGTGATTGCTGGGGAAGAGGTCGTATTTAACTAAACAGCCCATTTTTATAATTTGTTTTTGATAGAAAAAGGCCGGGATTCCGGCCTTTTTCATAAGATTATTTTTTTTTCAGCGGTTATGAAACTTACATCACATTTTCCATGAAAGGATTAGATCTCCCTGTTGATATCCCAGTTCTCCAGATAATCTGCCACCCTGCGCACAAAAGTTCCGCCTAAAGCTCCATTCACTACCCTGTGGTCATACGATAAAGATAGGAACATCATATGACGAATAGCAATCACATCACCAAATTCAGTTTCCAGTACAGCAGGTTTCTTTTTAATCGTACCTACTGCCAGAATAGCTACCTGTGGCTGATTGATAATAGGTGTTCCCATTACATTCCCGAAAGAACCCACATTTGTTAAGGTGAAAGTTCCATTCTGGGTTTCATCAGGCTTCAGCTTAGAAGCCCTGGCACGGCTGGCCAGGTCGTTCACCGACCTCGTTATACCTACCAGATTGAGCAGATCTGCGTTTTTGATCACAGGAACAATCAGGTTTCCGTTGGGAAGTGCTGCTGCCATACCTATATTAATATCTTTCTTCTTAATGATTTTGGTTCCATTAACAGAAACATTGATCATTGGAAAATCTTTGATAGCCTTGGCTACAGCCTCAATAAAGATCGGCGTAAAAGTTATCTTTTCATTTTCCCTCTTTTCAAAATTCTTCTTTATTTTCTCACGCCACAACACCATATTGGTTACATCCGCTTCTACAAATGAAGTGACATGAGCCGAAGTCTGCGTGCTCATCACCATATGTTCGGCAATCAACTTACCCATACGGTCCATTTCAATGATCTCGTCCCCCCCGCTCACACTGATGGCCGGCGGTACAAAATCACGCTCAGGTGATGAAGCAGTTTCATTTAAAGGTGCGGCAGTTTCATTGCTGGCAGCAGTAGTACTGACAACAGGTGCAGCAGAAAAAGCCCCTGTACTAGCTGTATTCCTGCGTCCATTCTGAATATAATTTAGGAGATCATCTTTAGTTAGCCTGCCATCCGTGCCGCTCCCGGTGATGGTATCCAGTTCGGCAGTCCCTATTTGTTCCTGTGTGGCTATATTTTTAACCAAAGGAGAATAAAAACGATCTGATTCTATAATACTGCCTGTATGAACAGGTGGTGTAACAGCGGTAGTCAGTTGTTCCGTACCGGGAATATTTTCAACAGTTTCTTCTGCTGGTTCCGGCTCTGATATTACAGGTAAGGGAGCTGCTTTTTCTTCAACAGCAGCTGCTGGTTTGACCTCAACTTCGTCAGTTTCAATCAATGCAATGACTGCACCAACCTGAACCACATC
Source organism: Pedobacter sp. L105 (assembly GCF_009765875.1). Lineage (GTDB taxonomy): Bacteria > Bacteroidota > Bacteroidia > Sphingobacteriales > Sphingobacteriaceae > Pedobacter. The sequence goes on along the minus strand of NZ_LMUP01000014.1, from coordinate 179,954 downwards.
GTCTTCTTTATATAATTGACTAATCAATTTTCCGGCTACAGGAGAAGGAACATCTGAGTCCACCTTATCTGTAGCGATTTCTAACAGGGTATCATCTAAACTGATCATATCTCCTGGTTGTTTCAACCATTTGATAACCGTTGCTTCAGCAACGCTTTCTCCCATTTTAGGTAATAATAATTCGTATTGAGCCATTTAGTTTACAGTAAATTTGGTATTACTAATCAATTGCAAAAGTAAGGCTTTTTTACAGCAAATCAGAATCTTCTTTCAACTGGTTCAGGATCATGCTCAACGCAGCACTGGCAGAACGTTCAATATTCTGTAATCTTTTATTCCCGAAATGAAATAATTTAGCGGTTACTTTTTCTTTGCTGGCCACTGCTATCCAGACAGTTCCAACAGGCTTTTCGGCTGTTCCACCGTCTGGTCCGGCAATGCCGCTAACGGCAACACTATAGTCTGTATTAAAATGTGAAATTGCACCCGAAGCCATTTCTTTTACTGTCTGTTCACTTACTGCACCATAGGTAGCCAGGGTTTTTTCCTGAACACCTAAAATCGACTCTTTAAGTTCATAAGAATAGGCTACTGCACCACCTGCAAAAACTGAAGAGCTGCCGGCATGTTTCGTGATCAGGTGGGCAATATAACCACCAGTACAACTTTCAGCGGTAGAAAGGGTTAATCCCTTTTTATCCATTACATCCAGAATAGCTTTCTCCAAAGCAATATCATCTTCTGCTACTACATATTCTTTCAGACGGGTGATGATCTGCTGTGCATAAACTGCTACTTCTTCTTTCAGCTTTGCCTCATCAGTCCCGCTTGTACTTAGGCGTAAACGTACCTGCCCAAGCTTAGGTAAATAAGCCAGTTTAATAGAAGAAGGTAAACTATCTTCGATATCAGCGATCTTTTCAGCAAGGAAAGATTCACCCAGATTGGCTGTTAAGATCGTTTTATGATAGATAAATGGAAGTTCAAATGATTTTTTAAGCCTTGGCAGGATCTCATCCTCCATCAGGTACATCATTTCAAATGGCACCCCGGGCATGGAAACAATAATATTTTCATCGTGGTCAAACCACATACACGGAGCTGTTCCATTTTTATTCTGGATCACCGTGCAACCATCAGGTACATCGGCCTGTTTGATATTTGACTCAATCATCGGACGGTTATAACGTTTAAAAAACGATTCTACCTGTTCCAGTACCGCGGCATCCCTTCGCATTCCCATATTAAAATAACGGGCAAGGGTAAACTTAGTGATATCATCCTTTGTTGGTCCGAGCCCACCTGTAATCAGGATGATACGGGCCCTTTTCTCCGCCTGAGTTAAGGCTTCAATAATATGATCAGCATCATCAGAAACAGAAGTGATTTGCTTGACTTTAACGCCAATCTCATTCAGCTTTTTGGCCATCCAGGCAGAATTAGTGTCTACAATCTGGCCAATTAATATTTCATCCCCTATCGTTATAATTTCAGCTAACATAAAAATCTTTAAAAACGTGTATAATAAGCCTGTTGCTTGCTCAGTTTCAAATCCTGCAGGATAGATGCCTTCACCCTGATGGTTAGGTTATAACTTCTGTAGGTACCAATCGGAATCCAGTTGATACTCATATCCCAGCAGTGCATATCCCTGTATATCGCAAATGAAGTTGGCGATAATCCATTCGTTTGAAAGTCATATCCAGATGTAAACTGCACCTTCCACTTGGGGGTCATATTTAAATCCCCGTTAAAGTTCAGCGTATTGGTTAAGGTTGGTGTAAGCCCCGCATCCGTTCGTGTATAATCTAAACGATAAGAAAAAGTAAAGTTCCAAGGAATTTTAAAATCCACAAAAGCATTGGGATCTGCATTTACTTCTCTCAGCTGTTCGGCCTGTTCCGGTGTCATCCCGCTTGATGTACTTTTATTATTTACAGCATCCAGCTTGTCATTCCTAGCCTTAAATGCTGCAGCATTTAAACTATATCCAAACGAGAAACCAAAACTGGTTAACCTTGGTATCGCTAATCTGTCTTTCAATACCTTTGTTGGGTCTGTGGCACCATTATAAAGGGTATCTTTTGTTTTGTAAGGATTAAACGACCCATTATAAGTAAAACCCAGTTTATCCGTAAATTGTGACCTTCCGCTAAAAGCGATATCAGAAAGTTTATAACTTGGCGCCAGGAAGTTATAGGAACCGCTAAAACTTAAACCTTGGATAATAGGAATTTTTTTAGTCCCTGTACCCGTAGTATCTTTGGCAGAGGCCACCTTTGCTTCTACCGTATTGTCTAACCCAAAACTGATACTTCCTGCCTGTCCTTCACCGGGACCGCCATATAAAGTATTATCGTGTATTGAATAGCGTTTTTGTCTGCCATAGATAGGATCATAAACCGCGGAACCATCCTGGTAGAATAAATTTTTATAGTTACCCAAAGATAAAGCAGAGAAATCCGGGTGGTAACTCATATTGATATTTGGGGTCATTACCCAGCGCAGTGCTTTCAATTTAGCACCATTGAACTGCGCAGTATTATATATTTTGGTAGAAACACCCATATTCAGCGTATACTCTCCGGAACGGTTAAATCCGTTTACCGTATCTATCGCCGTAGTGTAAGGCTGTACCTGGCCATTTTTCAGCACCCCTTTTATCGCGGTTTCCCTTACCGACTGGAACTGCCATTTCTCCAGGTAGGTACCTCCCATGGTAAAGTTGAAATAATGTAGCGCGGTAAAGTTAAGGCTGACTGGAATAGTCTGGCTAACGCCATTTCTAAGCTGGTTTAAACTATGCTTGGTAAACAACAAACTATCTACAGTTGATATAGAGTTAGCCGCCACCATACTATATCCAACAGTAAGCTTTTGATACCATTTTTGCGGCCCTATCCTGGTTTTAGAATCAAAAGGACTAAAAGAAGTCATGTTTAAGGTAAGGTTAGGCAAGGTGATATCCACCGATTTTGTATTTGTATTTTGTGATGTAAGTCCCGAAGCAGTAAAATTGAACATCCCATCCCCAAATACTTTTCCATAGTTAACACTTGAAGACAATGCATTTTCTGTAATCGCATTAAAGTTGTTGGTTCCTCCGCCCGCTGTATTGGTGTTATATGCACTGGTTTTGATGTTTACACTTGAACTAAAAGTAGTTCCCGGATTGGCATTTGCATTCTGCGTATGCACCCACTGGATACTATAATCTTTTCTTGGTGTATATTCTGGAGTCCCCTCTACCCCGTAACGGTTACTTTCATAATCGATTTTAATACTTCCATTATATTTGTAACGCGTGGTATAATTTGAGGTGATAGAGGTACCATAAGAACCCCTGGTATAATAGGTACCTAACACTTTAGCATCCCAGTAATCATTGAGGATCAGGTAATACCCACCATTCTGAAAATAAAATCCTCTGGTTGCATCATCACCTACTGAAGGAATAATGACTCCTGAAGTCCGCTTATTGGGTTTTGGAAAAAAGGCAAAAGGCAAACCAAGTGGAAGAGGAATATCCTCTATTTTCAAATAAACCGGGCCTGTAATAATTTGTTTATTGGTAACGATACCTTTGGTGATAAAAAGGCCATAGTGAGGATGCGGCAGGTTACAGGTACTGTAAGTTACCCCCTTGATATCAATATCATTATCTGGCTGCCTCTTACTTTGCCCGCCAGAGAAAAACCCTCCTTCCTGTTCAGAAAAAGTATTAAATACCCTTCCCTTGCCCGACTTAATATTGTAATACAATGAATCAGCTACGGATGTCCCCTCCTTACCCATCTTAAAGATTGGCTTTCCTACATATTTATTTCTATTATCTTTCCTGCCACTAGAAAACATAATATTGGTTTTCGAGTTATATTCTATATAATCGGCATCCAGCTCAAAAGTCTGATAGGTCACCCTTGCCTTACCGTACAAATAGATAATACTATGATCTTTACTGTATTTGGTAGAATCCTCGGCAGAATATTCTATTTTTTCATCTGCTGGTTTTACGATTTTCTTTTTAGTGGTATCAGAGGCGCCTTTCTTAGTAGTATCAGTAACTCCTTTTAGCTTGGAATCCTTTAGTTTTTTAGTCTTGATCTTTGTGGTGTCCTGCTGCTGTATCATCTGCATTTTGTAAAATACAGATGAGGCAAATGCAGAATTACCCGCAGATACCAGTAAAACGATAAAACTTAGAAAAATAGCAGTCCTTAAATATTTCAAATTCGTGTGTGAATGTAACAAAGGTGTCGTCTTTAACCCAAAACGCTCAAAATTAATGAAAAATATAGCATTGCCGGGAGCAAATTCAGTTTTAACATAATATATTTAACACTCTTACCGTAAGATACAGATTAACAATATATTATATGTAATAAATAATTTTTACAGGTCTTTATTTTAACATATCTGGCCGGCTTTCTTTCTATAGATCTGACTGTCAAAGTTAAAGCGCTTCAATGATTTCAAGCAATTCATTAAAAAAATTTTATTATACTATCTTTGTGGTCAAATAAGCACGCTGATTAGAAGAATATTACCGGTAAAGAGTAATATTTGACAGATTAAAAGCGGCTTTGAATAAAAGATTTTGTTCAGCTAAGCCGGCAAAAAAATCAATATATGATCAACAATAAAAACAAAAATTAATGAACCTCAAAAGATTTGTATTCCTATGTTCTATTTTATTGACATTCAGTTCAAGGAGCGTTTTCTCTCAGGGGTATAAAGTAAAAACTATTGTTATTGATGCCGGTCATGGCGGTGATAAGCCAGGAGCGGCGGGATCTTACTCTCTTGAAAAAAATATAGCCTTGCAGGTTGCACTTAAACTAGGCAGGAAATTTGAAGAGGACATGCCGGATGTAAAGATCCTTTACACCCGTAAAACGGATACAGATGTTTCCTTATACAGACGTGCAGAAATTGCCAATAATGCCAAAGCCGACCTGTTTATTGCTATCCATTGCAATTCTATGCCTGATACAAGGGCCGTTACGGGATATTCAAAAAAACATGGCAAAAAAATTCCTAAGTATAGTTATGTAAAAGATAAGTCTACCAGCGGTACGGAAACCTTCGTTGCAGGAAGCCACAGGCTGAATGAGCAGGATGGTGCCATCAGGGAAAACGCCGATATCAGCCTTGAAAAGGACTATAAAAAGAATTATGATGGATATGATCCGAAGGATCCTGAAACATTTATTATATTATCTTTGTTTAAGAACACATACAGGGATAAAAGCCTTAAATTAGCCAGGCTGATCCAGAACAACTACACCCATGATAACCATCGCGGAAACAGGGGTGTAAAAGAACAGGGAATTTTGGTATTGCAAAGATGCGGACTACCTTCTGTACTGACTGAAATAGGATTTATATCTAATCCCGTTGAAGAAGATTACATGAATTCGGCAAGCGGACAGGCAGAAATTGTGAACGCAATTTTTAAGGCCGTAAAAACATACAAGAGAGAAACAGAAGTAAATTAAGTAAAACCACAGCATAAGTGAAAATAACAAACGAAACCAAAGTAGGCATATTAGCATCCTGTTCTATCGCCTTATTAATTATAGGATACAACTTCCTGAAAGGTAATGCCATATTTTCAAGTGAAACCGTCTTGTATGCAAGATATACGCATGTTGATGGTCTTGCAGTCTCCAAACCAGTGCTGATTAATGGTTTCCAGATTGGCCGTGTAGATAAATTGGTGCTGCAGCCAAATGGTGAAATTGTGGCCACCCTAAAAATTAAAGGTAAGTATGACATTCCAAAAAGCAGTGTCGCCAGACTGGAAAGTACCGACCTTCTTGGAAGTAAAGCGATAGTAATGTCTTTGGGTACCGGAAAGGATTACGCCCAGGATGGTGATACGCTAAATTCCAATGTAGAGAAAAACCTGATGGAGGCCGTTCAGCCCGTACAGAAAAAAGCGGAACTGATCATCGGTAAAATGGATTCTATCCTAACCAGTGTAAACACCATATTGAATCCCAACTTCCAGAATAATGTCAACAAGAGTTTCAATAGTATCGCTGCTACTTTAGCTTCACTGGAAGGTACTTCCAAAAAAGTTGACGGCCTGGTTGGCACCGAAGGCAAAAGAATTTCTGCAATTCTTGCCAATGCCGAATCTATATCCGGTAACCTGAAAAACAACAATGAAAAGATCAATGCGATCTTAAATAATATCAATACGATCACCGATCAGGTTGCTGCAGCGAATTTTAAACAGACAATAGACAACGCCAATAAAGCAGTTGCTGATTTACAAAGTATAGTTACTAAAGTAAATGATGGCAAAGGAAGTTTAGGTTTACTGATTAACGACACAAAAATGTATGACAACCTGAATAACGCTTCAAAAAATCTGGATAACCTGCTGATTGACCTGAAAGCTAATCCGAAACGTTATGTACACTTCTCTGTATTTGGAGGAGGAGGGAAAGATAAGTAATATGCAGGTTGCTTAATCTTTTAGAGAAATAAAAAAAGGGGTGTGTTATATTCTTGCTGAAACCTTTGCTACGCAAAATTTCTAGGCAAGAATATAACACACCCCTTTTTTTATAGACCATCCCCGGGATTAATCATCCAGCATATAGGAAAGGGAAAACCAGCAGGGCGCATACCTGGCTGATGTAAAAAAAAGAATAAGAGAGTTATAAATAATATAGCTCTACAATATTATTTTGAATTCAAAAGAGATAGGCTATAGGCAAGCAGAATAACATTTTGTATTATGCCTGAAAAGTGAATCTTTAGATTTTATGGGTTGCAGGTAAGTTATACATCATGCAAGTACGCATCATGCTGGAGGATGTGAACCTTTAAACTTTATGGATTGTAAGTAAGTTGTACATCATGCAAGTATGCACCATGCTGGAGGAGTGAACCTTTAAACTTTATGAATTGTACGTAAGTTGTACATCATGCAAGTATGCACCATGCTGAAGAAGTGAACCTTTAAACTTTATGGATTGTATGTAAGTTGTACATCATGCAGGTATGCATCATGCTGGAGGAGTGAACCCTTAGATTTTCCTGGATTAAAATTATAATGTACCTGTTTTCTGACATGCATTCTTTTTTTCAAAGAATGAGGAAGAAAACAGGTACATTATAATTTTCCCCAGACAAACTCCTATATCGTGAACGTAACCCCTTCTAGAGCGAGCTCCGTATTCGGAAAAACACTTTCTGCTTCTTCCAGCAAAGGTATCAGCGTTTTGTAACGGGAAGAAAAATGCCCGATAACCAATTTATCTGCATTTACCGTTTTAGCCACCTCACCGGCCTGTAAAGCGGTTGTATGATGAGTCATATTGGCTCTTTCCAGCAACTCATGCAAAAAAGTTGCCTCGTGATATAACAAGGTACAATTGGTAAGACTATTCAGGTAACTGCCATCAGCCAGTGTGTCTGAACAATAGCAGTAACTTTTTGGGGTATCGGAATCAATGGTATAATCTGCGTTCAGGATGATCCTGCCGCCTGGCAAAGTTAAATCAAGGCCTTTTTTCAACAACTGATAATACTCCTGTGGAATGTGGTCTGCTTCCAGTTTCTCCACCAGGACTTTCCTTAAACGTTTTTTCTCTGTGAACTTAAATCCGGTAGTGGGGATACGATGGTTTAAAACAATGGTTTCTACACTCATGTCCTGGTTTTCAAAGATCACCCGGGAAACATCGGCTTCAATTGCTGTAAAAGCTATATCAAACCTTAGGTGGGTATCAGAATACTTAAACTGCATCTCCAGAATTTCGAGCAGAGGTGCCGGTGCAAAAAGCTGAAAAGGTTTGATACGTCCGTTCAGGTGCATGGTAGACAGCATACCTATCAGACCAAAATAGTGGTCGCCATGGAGATGGCTGATAAAAGCTGCATCTATCTTACTGGCCTTAATGCCAAATCTGATCATTTGCTGCTGGGTACCTTCCCCGCAGTCGATCAGGTAAAACTTCTCATTACAATTTAAAAGCTGTGCTGTTGGATTTCTGTTAAACACAGGAGTAGCGGAACTACTCCCTAAAATGGTAACCTCAAATTTCATTAATTTTCCTGATCAAAACTCCCTAACAACTCTTTCTCTATTTCTTCCATGAAAATCAGGTCCTCAGCCTCACTCAGGTTATTTACAATATTCAGCGACTGATCAAAAACAGACATGTCCAGTAATTCGGCAATGCAGGCTGCTACATTGGTCACCACAAACAAACCATTTGCCTGCTTACAGATTCTGTTCCCTACCAGTAAGCAGCTCAGATCCTGAGAATCATCACACGCTGTTACCAATGAAAGGTCAAGAACAATATTACAATACCCTTCAGTATTCAATAAAATGAATTCAGATTTCAGGCCTGGGGCATTATCTGCGGTCAGACGGCTTTCGTCAAGCCTGATGACAACATACTTCTCGTGTTTATCTACTGAAAATTTCATAAATTTATTGTTTGAGGATAACAAATTAAGAAATTAATTTGACAAAAGAGTATGCAGACTAGTTAAAACATTTTGTTCTACCCTATTCAAAATATCATCCTGATTATTCTTTATAAACTGGTCACCGGTTATCTGCTCATAGAGTTCAATATAACGCTCAGAAATAGAATCTACGATCTCGGGGGTCATTACAGGGATAGTTTGTCCATCTTTACCCTGAAAGCCATTCTCGATTAGCCATTTGCGGACAAACTCTTTTGAAAGCTGTTTTTGTGGTTCATTTTCTGCCTGGCGCTCTGCGTAACCTTCGGCATAAAAATAACGTGAAGAATCAGGTGTATGGATCTCGTCGATCAGGAAGATCTCCTCTCCCACCTTACCAAACTCATACTTTGTATCTACCAGGATCAGTCCGCGTTCTGCAGCCATTTCTGTTCCTCTTTTGTACAAGGCATAGGTATAATTTTCCAGTTTATCATAATCCAGGATGGAAACGATACCCTTTGCCAAAATATCTTCTCTTGAAATATCTTCATCATGCCCAACGCTTGCTTTAGTAGTTGGTGTGATGATTGGATGAGGTAATTGATCGTTTTCCTTTAAGCCTTCAGGAAGTGTTACACCGCAAACGCTGCGTTTACCTTCACTGTATTCTCTCCAGGCATGTCCGGCCAGGTAACCCCTGATCACCATTTCTACTTTGAACGGCTCACAGATCCTGCCTATGGTAACCATTTCATCGGGCACAGCAATCACCCAGTTGGGAACAATATCGGCTGTGGCTTTCAAAAACTTGGCTCCAATCTGATTTAACACTTGTCCCTTATAAGGAATGGCCTCAGGCAATACTACGTCAAACGCAGAAATTCTGTCTGTTACCACCATCGCCATCAGGCGATGATCAATCGTATATACATCACGTACTTTCCCTTTATAAAAACTGCTCTGTTTTGGAAATTTAAAATTGGTTTCTTTTATTGCTCTCATGTTGCTGATGGATCACATCAATTGTTGTTTATAAATCACTGTATTGCGGAGGTTACTGTATATCTCCATATGCTTTTAAAATCCTTTTCACCAGCTGATGTCTTAACACATCTTCTCCGGTAAGATATATAATTTCTATACCAGGAATATCATCCAGAATGCGCAGGGCATTGTGTAAACCCGACATAGATTTTTTTGGTAAATCTATCTGTGTTACATCTCCTGTTACAATAAACTTTGCTGTTGGCCCCATACGGGTCAGGAACATTTTCAGCTGCAAATCTGTGGAATTTTGCGCTTCATCCAAAATTACGAAGCAGTTATCTAATGTCCGGCCACGCATAAATGCAAGAGGGGCAATTTCAATTGTTCTGTTCTCCAGGTACAATTTCAGTTTCTCAGCAGGTATCATGTCATCCAGGGCATCATATAGCGGACGAAGGTAAGGATCTACCTTTTCCTTCAAATCTCCTGGCAGGAAGCCTAAACTCTCTCCGGCTTCTACAGCGGGCCTGGTTAAGATGATCCTTTTAATTTCTTTATTCTTCAATGCCCTTACAGCCAGCGCTACTGCGGTGTAGGTTTTCCCCGTTCCGGCAGGACCAATGGCGAATATCACATCGTTTTTTACAATACTGTCAACCATCCGGCGCTGATTAGCTGTTCTGGCTTTGATCATTGCACCGTTATTCCCAAAAACGATCACCTCTCCACCGCCGCCATTCACCTTTTCAGGAGCTGCACCATTAGATTCGGCAATATTTTTTATGGCTAAGATCGACTCTATATCACTTGATTTAAGTGAACCATATTGCTCCAGCTGCGCAACCAGTTTTCCAAACTTCTTATCGAAGAGTTTTTGCTCTGCTTCGTCACCTAACACTTTAACCTCGTTGCCTCTGGCAACAATTTTAAGCTTGGGAAATGCACGTTTGATCAACTCATAATGTTCATTATTTGAACCCCAGAATTGTGCCGGATCTACTGTTTCTAATGTTAGTTTAAGTTCGTTCAAAATATTGTTTTTTAGATAGAAGTGTATATTTTGATATAAAAATTGAATATTTGTAGGCGCTAAGCCACTTACGCAAGAATAAGAATAAATATTCAATTTTTAATGGCCATTATCACTTTAACCACAGATTTAGGTTCTAAAGATTTTTATCAGGCTGCACTAAAAGGCAGTATCCTGACGATCTTACCTACGGCCACTATTGTTGACATTACCCACGAAGTTCCCTCCTTCAATATCTCTTATGCAGCCTTCGTTTTGAAGAATGTATACCATTATTTTCCTAAAGGTACTGTGCACCTGATAGGTATAGATTCTGTGTTCAGCGAAAACACAAAATATGTGGGATTAAAATATCACGACCATTATTTTGTAGGCGCAGACAATGGGATATTTTCCCTCCTGTTTGATGGCAAACCTGATGAAATTGTAGAACTAAATATTATGCAGGATTTGAAATATCTTCACTTTCCGCTGGTAGATATTTTTGTCAAAGCAGCCATTCACCTGGCCAAAGGCGGAAAGCTAAAAGACATTGGTATCCCTACCGATGGTATTGAAGAAAGAATGCTGCTTAACCCGGTTATTGAACCAGACATGATCCGCGGTAGTGTGATCTATATCGATACTTTTTGTAACGTCATCACCAATATCACCAAAGAACTTTTCACCAAGGTACAGCGCAACAGGGACTTTACCCTTTTTTTTAGAAAAAGTGAAACCATTACTCAGCTCAGCTGGCATTATAATGAAGTGCCCGAAGGGGAAAAGCTATGTCTGTTTGGCATCAGTAACCACCTGGAAATTGCGATTAATAAAGGAAAAGCCAGTGGACTGCTCGGTTTACACCTGAGTGATATCGTCCGGATACAGTTTCATTCCTGATCCAGCTTCTAATTTATCAATGAAACAGGATAAGGCATACAATTTGCTTCACCTCAAAAAAGAATTACAATGATTAGATTTTTGCTCTTATTGATAGGTCTGGGTTATGGGTTTAACACCATGGCTGCACAAACCGATACTTCAGCTTATCAAACACAACGTTTCAAAATAAATGGCCTGCTCGCAGAACGAAGTGCCAAATTCGGGCAATATGAACTAAGCCTGGCTGCTAGAACAGGGATATTCGGCTTACAGACCAAAAGTGATATCAGAAATTCGAGTGAAATATTAAGACAGGTTATCCTCAGTGACAACAATATCTTCCGCGAACTGAAGATCCTGATGGATTACAAAGACCAGGAAGTACAGCAGGTGCAGAATAATGCTAGCAACACCAGCAAAAGAATGGAGGGTTACATGCTGACCATCAAAAGGCTGCAGGCACAAAATGATGAACTCAAAGCGAAGGAAGCTCAGGTAAACATTAAAACAGATACCAGCACCTATATCATCATCGTTTTAATCCTGATTATTGTCATAGGTGGTATTTTCTTCTTCAATAAACTGAAAAAGAAATAGTAGCGCCTTTCACCTGAGCCAATTTAGTCATTCAATATTAGTTCTCCAGTAAATCTGCTGTAATCAAACTCCCCTGCTTAAACCAATCTGCTCCCGTTACAAAGACAATGCTCTCGTTAGGATACACATCATTAAAAGAGAACAAAATATCTGCAAGAAACTCTTTTAAAGCAGGCTCGTGAAAACATTCTTCAGGATTTATTTCAACATACCACGCGTCAGACAGTTGATGAAATTCAATCCGGCACCAAATATGACTAAATGATAAAATCAATTCTGCCATTTTTTCCTCTATAAATTCTTTAGGAGTTTTCATAAGATTTAAATTCTCTTCTATAATTACTTTAATGCAATAATACGCATACTTTATGTAAATGCAAATTTTTATATAATTTATTTTCTTTAAAAAACAACATAAGTTCTCTTAAAGAATTTTATCATACATTATAAAGGGCTTTATATAAAAAAAGGTTTAAGGACATTTAAATCCTTAAACCTTTTTGTGGTTTCAATACAATTTTTTAAGCAAATACAGCTTCGCTGACTCTATTGAATGGTATATCTATTTCTTAAAATGAGCAATGATCAATGAAGCTAATTCTTCACCAATACGCTCTTGCGCTTCGTTTGTAGCTGCACCAATATGCGGTGTTAAAGATATTTTAGCATGCTCTAAAATAGCCTTCAAAGGTGTCGGCTCATTATCAAACACGTCCAGACCTGCAAAGGCCAGTTTGCCGCTATCTAAGGCATTAATTAACGCCTGCTCATCAATCGTACCACCTCTTGAACAATTCACTACACCTACTCCTGGTTTCATCTGATCAAATTCAGCTGCACCCAAAATAGGTTTGTCTGCAAAAGGAGTATGCAAAGTAATAAAATCACAATTTGAAATTACTTCTTCCAGAGAGACAGTTTTAACCGGGATATCCAGGCTCAGGTCCCCCTGAAATTTCAACGTAATAGCACCTTCAAAAGGATAAAGGTCATAAGCTAATACATTCATACCTAAACCCAAAGCTACAGAAGCTGTAGCACGTCCAATTCTGCCGAAACCGATAATACCTAAAGTTTTGCCTTTCAGCTCTATACCTTTAGCATAATCTTTTTTTAGTTTATTGAATTTGGTATCACCTTCAACAGGCATTTTACGGTTGGAATCCTGTAAAAAACGGACACCGGTAAATAAATGTGCAAATACCAGTTCTGCAACCGATAAGGACGATGCTGCAGGGGTATTTACTACAGCAAGACCTTTTTCACGGGCATACTCCACATCAATATTATCCATTCCTACGCCGCCTCTGCCAATCAATTTTAAATTAGGACAGGCATCAATCACATCCTGACGTACTTTTGTCGCACTTCTAACCGTGATGGCATCATAGTTTTGCAGGGCTTCAATTAATTTATCCTGAGCAACAGTTTCTGTATCTACAATAAAACCGGCTTCTTCTAATAATCGTTTTCCGATAGGGTCTATCCCATCGTTTGCAAGTATCTTAATCATTAAATTTTATTTTTGGTGTTTCTCTGCAAAAATCTGCATCAATTCCACTAAGGTATGTACACTTGTAATTGGCAATGCATTGTAGATAGAGGCTCTGAACCCACCTACACTTCTGTGTCCCTTAATTCCTTCTATTCCGTTTTCTTCTGCAAATTTCAGGAATGGTTTTTCCAATTCAGGATTTTCCATTACAAAACATACATTCATTCTTGAACGGTCTTCAACCGCACAGGTACCTTTAAACAAGGGGTTTCTGTCGATCTCAGCATATAAAGCTCTCGCTTTAGCAATATTTTCTTTTTCGATTTCCGCTACGCCGCCTTTAGATTTTAACCATCTCAGGTTCAGCATGGCTACATAAATAGCAAATACTGGAGGTGTATTGTACATTGATCCGCCGTCGATATGCTCTTTGTAATTCAGCATCGAAGGGATCTTGTTGGTAGTTTTACCTAAGATCTCATCTTTAATGATCACCACAGTAGAACCGGCAGGGCCGATATTTTTCTGTGCACCGGCATAGATCAGGTCATATTTGGAAACATCAATCACCCTGCTCATGATATCAGAAGACATGTCGCAAACTACAGGGATTTTAGTTTCAGGAAGGTTGAATACTTCAGTTCCGTAAATGGTATTGTTTGATGTAAAATGGAAATAAGCACTATCCTCAGGAATAGCATAATCCTTAGGGATATAAGTAAAGTTAGCATCCTTTGAAGAAGCTACAATTTGAGCCGTTCCAAAGTTTTTTACTTCCTTAATTGCCTTATTGGCCCACACTCCGGTTTCCAGGTAACTTGCAGTTTTTCCTTCGCTCAATAAATTCATTGGAACCATGGCAAACTGCAAACTTGCACCACCCTGTAAAAACAATACAGAGTAACCTTCAGGTACATTTAACAATTCTTTAACTAGTTTAACAGCCTCCGCTACAACTGCCTCAAACTCAGGGGTACGATGTGAAATTTCCAGTATCGATAAGCCGTCTTTAAAATCTAAAACAGCCTGTGATGCCTGTTTAAATACTTCCTGAGGTAGAATGCAGGGACCTGCTCCAAAATTGTGTCTCATTTTTTATGGTTATTTATTGGTTGTAAATCTAATTGTTTTATCGAATTATTAGCCGGTTTTTTGAAATTATCTACTGAATGAATAGAGCTTATATACTATTGATCGCAGAGGCAGAAAGATTTTTCATAGAAGAAATCATTTCCTTTGGTGATGGTGCAGCAAACACGGCATTTCCTGCTACCAGAACATTGGCACCGGCACTGCTCAAAGCAGCGGTATTGTGCAGTCCTACCCCGCCGTCAACTTCTATTAACAATTCGGGATTAACCTGATGGGCCATGGCCCGCAGGCGTGCTATTTTAGACAGGGTGTTATGAATAAACTGCTGACCGCCAAAACCGGGGTTAACAGACATTACCAGCACCATATCCAGATCGGAAAGAATATCGGTAAGCAATTCTACAGGTGTATGCGGGTTGAGCGCCACACAAGCTTTAGCGCCGGCTTCGTGGATAGACTGTATCGTTTTATGTAAATGCGGACAAGCTTCGTAATGTACCGTAATTGAATAGGCGCCAGCTGCTGCAAAACGTTCTATATAACGCTCCGGCTCAACGATCATCAGATGAACGTCCAGGGGTTTGGTGGCGTATTTCTTTATCGCTTCCATTACCGGAAAACCAAATGAAATATTAGGTACAAATACACCGTCCATAATATCTACATGAAACCAATCCGCTTCGCTGGAATTTAACATTTCTACGTCGCGTTGTAAATTGGCAAAATCTGCAGAGAGTACTGAAGGGGCAATCAGGTGTTTCATGTGTTTGAGTTATATTTTCAAATAGACAGGCCTTTCGGTCATGCGCTGTTGAGAGAGTAAATATAAAAAAATAACCTATTTTAAAACAAAAAACCCCGCATAATGCGGGGTTTGTGACAATTAATTAAGCAGGTTTGTTTTCCTGGGCACCTTCCGGTTTAGCGGGGCGGGGCAGTAAAGCTTTTCTTGAAAGCTTCATTTTACCTTGCTTATCTATATCTAATAATTTAACCTGGATCTTGTCGCCTTCTTTAAGCACGCCATCCATAGTCTCTAAACGTTCCCATGCAATCTCAGAGATGTGCAGCAAACCATCTTTACCTGGCATGATCTCAACAAATGCACCAAATGGCATAATTGATTTCACTTTACCATCATAAGTTGCACCTATGTCTGGTTTTGCAGCGATAGCGTTGATACGTTTAACAGCAGCATCAATAGCAGCTTTGTTATCAGCGAAGATCTCAACGATACCCTTGTTACCTACCTCTTCAATAGAGATCGATGCGCCGGTTTCACGTTGCATTTCCTGGATAATTTTACCGCCTGGGCCAATTACAGCACCTATGAATTCCTTGTCAATACTTAAAGATACGATACGCGGAGCGTGATCTTTGTAATCTTCACGTGGAGCAGCAATCGTTTTCTTCATCTCGTTTAAGATGTGTAAACGTGCTTCATTAGCTTGTTTCAGGGCAGCAGTTAATACTTCCCATTTCAAACCATTGATTTTTAAGTCCATCTGACAAGCTACGATACCTTTTTCAGTACCTGTAACCTTGAAGTCCATATCACCTAAGTGATCTTCATCACCTAAGATATCGGTAAGGATAGCATATTTACCAGTTTTCTCATCAGTAATTAATCCCATTGCAATTCCTGATACAGGAGCTTTGATTTTAATACCAGCATCCATTAGTGCCAGTGTACCAGCACAAACAGTAGCCATTGAAGAAGAACCGTTAGATTCAAGGATATCAGAAACGATACGGATAGTATATGGATTTTCTTCCAGTCCTGGTAAAACTTTACGTAAGGAACGCATAGCTAAGTTACCATGACCAATTTCACGACGGCCAGCACCTCTGTTAGGACGAACCTCACCAGTAGAGAAACCAGGGAAGTTATAATGTAACAGGAATTTGTTGTATCCATTGATGAAAGCACCATCAATCATTTGCTCATCATCTTTAGAACCTAAAGTAACGGTAGTTAAAGATTGAGTTTCACCACGGGTGAATACTGCAGAACCGTGTGCAGAAGGTAAATAACCCACTTCACTCCAGATCGGACGAACAGTACGTACATCACGGCCGTCTAAACGCATACCTTCATCTAATACCAGATTACGGATAGCATCATACTGCACATCGTGGAAATATTTTTTAGCTAAGAAACCAGTAACGTCATCAACGTTTTCACCTAGTGTAGCGATGTAATCCATTAAGATCTCACCGAATTTATCACCACGTTCGCTTTTTGACGTCTGGCTTTTTGCTACAGCATATACTTTATCATAAGTAGCAGCAAAAACAGATTCTCTCAACTCAAGATCACTGTTTTCATGAGAATACTCACGTTTTTTAGTTTTACCAACCGCTTCAGCAAGTTCTTTCTGAACTTTAACCTGAACAACGATTGCTTTGTGTGCAAATTCAATTGCTTCAACCATTTCTTCTTCAGAAATCTCGTCAGCTTCGCCTTCCACCATCACGATATCATTTTCAGTACCGGCAACAAGGAATTCTAAAGTAGCACGTTCTAAATCGCTTACATAAGGATTAATGACTAATTTACCATCAATTTTTGCTACACGAACTTCAGAGATCGGACCATTAAAAGGAATATCAGAAACAGCGATAGCAGCTGAAGCAGCTAAACCAGCCAGTGAATCTGGAGTGATATTCTTATCAGAAGAGATCAACGTGATCATTACCTGAGTATCAGAGTGATAATCTTCAGGGAACATTGGGCGTAAAGCACGGTCAACCAAACGTGAAATTAAAACTTCATAATCTGATAATCTAGCTTCACGACGTAAAAAACCTCCAGGGATACGGCCTGCGGCAGCATATTTCTCCTGGTAATCTACAGATAATGGTAAAAAGTCAACACCAGATTTAGCACCTACTGTAGATACTACAGTTGCCAATAACATGGTATCTCCCATTCTTACCACAACAGCGCCATCAGCTTGTTTAGCTAATTTGCCTGTTTCAATTTCAATTGTTCTTCCATCGCCCAGATCGAACGATTTTTTTATTACATTCATTTACAATAATTTGCGGTGTGTTTTCCTCTTTCTCCACACCAGATTTATATAGACTTATTTATTTCTCAAAGTAAAAAAGCCATCCTTAAGAATGGCTTTTCCTGATATTATTACGCTTATTTACTGTCTCTCGAACCTAATGGTTTGATAATATCTCTCAAGCCTAAAGCTTTGATGATAGCACGGTAGCGGTTGATATCTGTTTTAAATAGATATGCCAGGATACCGCGGCGTTTACCTACTAATTTTTGAAGAGATAACTGAGTAGAGAAATCTTTACGATTTTTCTTTAAGTGTTCTGTTAAGTGTGCGATGCGGTATGTGAATAACGCTACCTGACCTTCTGCAGAACCTGTGTTAGTTTCTACTTCGCCGTGTTTTTTGAAAATGTCGGCTTTTACTTCTTTACTTAAATACATTGCTTGAATTATACTAAAGTGTATATGGATTAATTAATTGAGCGCAAAGATAGTTTAAGTTTTACTGATAAACAAATATCAAAACTTTACTTTTGCAGAATGGAAAAGAACCAGTATAGCATATTTGAAACCGAATTACGGGTAAGGCCAGACGATATAGACATGTTCCATCATGTCCATAACAGCAAATATTTCGATTATGTGCTGGCGGCACGTTACGAGCAGATGGATAAGTTTTATAATATGTCGATGGAATCCTTCCTGGAAAGCGGTTTTGGCTGGGTAGTGCGCACAGCTTATGTTGATTATAAAAGGCCGCTCATAATGGGCGACCTGATCAGGATTCGTACCGGCATACTCACCATAAATGAAAAAGGATGCCGCGTTCAGTTTGAAATAGAAAACGTCCGTACTCGTAAAATAGCGGCAGACGGGTGGTTTGATTATGTAATGATAGACACTAATACTGGTAAGGGATGTAAAGTGAATGAAACCATGATCACTGCCTACAGTATATAAAAATGGATTAAACTTTTTCTGCCAGTCCGTGTGGATCTGCTATTCCCTGCGGATCACTGTCACCGCTTCCGGGAACATAACCCAGTCCAGGAGTTAACCAATGTAAAAGGATAACCCTTGAGTAACGGTAATTAACAGGTGTAAGCACCAGAACAATACCTAAAAGTATACCTACATAATACCAAAGGTTATCATATACCAGTGCAAGTCCAAGAATATAAGCACCTACACTTGCGCTGATCATTTCTGCGCAGCTCATGGCATAACTCACAAACATAGAAACGTAGAAATACCCAGGTTCTCTTTCAAAACGAAGATTGCAATGCGGACAATATTCATTGGTTGTCTGTCCCTTAAAAGACAAGGCATACATTTTACCGGAAAAAATATCTCCCTGTCTGCATCTTGGGCATTTGCAATGGATAACAGCTTCAAACTTTGAAATAGGCTTCATTTTAATAGAATTTAATTACCACACAAATGTAGTTAATCTTTATTTTAATTTTTATGACCTATGTCATATATTAAGGTTTAAACATCTTACCTTTCAGCAGCCTCAGTTCACCTGATTTCGCTAGTCTTTTGACAGCCCTGATCACTGTTTCCACCCTTAGGCCGCTCATATCGGCTAAAGCCTGCCGTGTTACCTTTAATGCGGCCCCGCTTTCCAGGTCCCGAGACAAATAACTGATCAGCGTAGACAACCTGTGTTCCGCCTGCTCATTGGCTACTTCCTCCAGCATCATAGATTTATAAAACAAACGGTCGCTTAAGGTTTCAATCAGGTTCATACTGAAAGCCCTGTCTTCTTCCAGGAAGTTTAAAAAAGCCGGGCGGTCTACCAGCACCAGTATTGTATCCTGATAGGCAATGGTATAGGCGAGATAAGGCCGCTGCAGCAATAAAGCCGGTTCCCCGAAGTATTCATTTGCTTTAAACACCCCCTGTATAAATTGATCATTGTCACTGTTAACAGTAATCATCCTGACCTCACCGCTTTGAATAAAGTATACATACCTGGGCTGCTGTCCGGGTTCATATATCGTCTCTCCCTTTTTCACGGAGATCACCTTAAAGTGATGTGCCATTAAATAATCGTTAAACATGTCCAAAAGTAATTAAGAACATCCAGTAAATATTCATCTTTACAAAAAAGCAATAATTGGTTTGATAATTGTAAACGACTAAAATAAAGGATAGGTTTACAACTTTAAACATTTAATTAATTATTTATGGAGAGCAGTTTTACGAAAAAATTATTTGCAGTAGCTATTGTTGCCCTGATTTGCTTTACACAGCAAATAAAAGCGCAAACCACCGTCTCAAAAGACAGTCTTTCAAATGAGGGAAAAAACATCATCAAAATGAATCTGGGCGCTTTAATCTTAAAAACGTACTCTTTCGAATATGAGCGTGCCCTAAATAGTAGAATATCTTTCGCCATGGATTTCAGGATCATGCCAAAATCTAATATTCCATTTAAAAAACAAGTGGAAAATGCAGTAGATGATCAGGAAACCAAACAAACCATCAGCACTTTTAGAACTTCTAACTTTGCTATTACCCCAGAAGTGAAATTCTATCTGGGAGAAAAAGGTGTGTTCAGAGGTTTTTACCTGGCACCGTTCGTAAGTTATGCTAAATACAATGGCGACGGACCTTTCAGTTATGATGTGACCCAGTTACATTATACCGAAACCCTGAATTTTAAAGGTAGCCTCAATACGTATACCGCTGGTGTAATGGTTGGTGCACAATGGAAGCTGACCAAACTGCTTTATTTTGACTGGTGGATAGCCGGACCAAACTACGGTACTTCAAAAGGAAGCCTGGTGAGTGATAAAAACTTCATTCCAATAGAAGAACAATATGTAAGACAACAGCTTGCGCAATTTGTGAGCGACCTTCCCCTGGTTAAAGCTACGTCAACTGTTACTTCTGATAAAGCAACTATCGATATCAAAGGCCCCTGGGCCGGTGTTAGAGGTGGTCTTAGTTTAGGCTTCAGGTTATAATAACAAAATTTTTTGAACAGCAATGCTGTGTAAGCATTGCTGTTTTAACAATTATCCAATCGTTTCCTTGATCAGTTTAGTATAAAAATCATTGAGCGACAGACCAAAAGCAGCAACCTGCTGAGGAATAAAACTGGTGGCCGTCTGACCAGGAATAGTATTGATCTCAATAAAATAGAAATCACCTTCATCTCCTGTCAGGATAAAATCAATCCTTACCACTCCCCTGCAATTTAACTTCATATAGATTGCAGTAGCAATTTCTTCTACTCTTTTACGTGTTTCAGCCCTGATCGGCGCAGGAGTTGTTTCTGTTGCCACACCAGGAGTATATTTCGCTTCAAAATCAAAAAACTCTTTAGCTGTTTCCACTTCAGTAGCTGGCAATACTACAATTTTACCATCCAGTTTCACTACACCTATGGTAAATTCTCTGCCTTCAATAAATTCTTCAATCAAAATCTGGCTGTCTTCCTTAAAAGCCTTATCAATCGCAGTCTGCAGATCATATTGATTTTTCACTTTGGTCATGCCAATACTGCTTCCGCCATTGTTTGGCTTTACAAAATATGGAAGTTTCAACTCCTTTTTTATATCATTGAGATTATACGGAGAGTTATTAAATACCTGTGCTGATTTAGCTACATGTAACAATGGGATATCCTGCACAATAGCCTTAGTATATCCTTTGTTCATGGTAACGGCTGAAGTCAGTGCATCACAGGTAGTATACTTCAAACCCAGCATATCAAAATATCCCTGCAATTTACCGTCTTCACCTGGCGCACCGTGGATAGCAATAAATACACCATCAAAAGTAACCTTGCGACCTTTTATCGTCAATGAGAAATCATTTCGGTCTACTTCTACTTTTACAGAATCAGAAGGTTCATAGAACCACCCCTGTTGGGTAAGCATAATTTTATACACCTCAAATTTTTCCAGGTCAAGGTGATGAGCTATGGTAGCTGCACTTTTTACAGATATTACCCACTCCCCTGTAGTACCTCCGGTAAGTAGTGCTATTGTTTTTTTCATTAGTTTATGTATTTATGCATTTCTTTAGCTGTGCAAAAATTAAATCCAGCCAGGATAATGTCTCAAAAATATTAAATACTTTATTCACATCTCATTTAAATTCCCATAAAATATATTTTTAGCCTAAATTTGAACCAAATATAATGCACACTAAAAAACTAAATGGCCAAATTCGTCTCCTATTTACAAACCAAGTCTTTCAGAAACAATTTACTCGCAGCTATCGCTACCGTAGTAATTCTCCTTACAGCTGCCTTTTATAGCCTGCGTTATTACACCAAACATGGTCAGGGCTTAAATGTACCTGCCGTAAAAGGGTTATCCTTTGATCAGGCGGTGAGTAAACTGGAAGAAATGGGCCTACGCTATCAGGTAGATTCCGTTTATATGATGGATATGCCAAAAGGTACAGTGATAGACCAGGATCCAGAGGCCAATACATTTGTAAAAGATAACCGGACTATTTATCTGACCATCAATACTGCCCAGGCACCCAATGTAAAATTTCCTGATGTAAAGTTCAAGTCATTCATAGAAGCCCAGTCTATTATAGGCAGTTTTGGCCTGAAAGTTGGAGATACGGTTTACAAAGCTGATGTAAGCAGGGATGTAGTGCTGGATGTTTCCTTCGGAGGGCAGGCCATCAAACCAGGCGATATCATCCCTAAAGGATCAAAGATTGATATGCTGCTGGGCGACGGAAGAGGAAATGAGGATGTAGATATCCCTACCCTGCTGGGCTTTACTAAAGGCGAAGCCGCTTTCTCCCTGAGAGGTTCAAACCTGAAGTTGGGTACAATAACTTATGAAGGTAATATCACTGACAGTGCAAATGCCGTTATAACTGCTCAGAGTCCTGTCCTTTCCGATACCCTGACGAAAGTTAAGATCGGTACTGCAGTAAACATTACCTTGTCCAATAAGAAAACAAATTAGCATACAACTCTTCTATGACTACCGAAAATCCAAAAGAAAAAAACAATACTTCTAAAATTATACTTGCCGTTATACTGATCGTTTTAATTGGCGGTGGTATTTACGCATCCAAATTCTATAAAATATATTTTGCACCTAACGTTTCTGGAAATAGCGCCTATCTGTATATTAAAACAGGCTCTAACTTGGACAGTTTATATAAAGAGATCAAAAGAAAAGACCTGTTAACTGATGCGGAAACCTTTAGTGAAGCAGCAGTAAAGATGGATCTGGCACAGCACCTTAAACCAGGCCGTTACCGGTTAACCAAAAAACTGAATAACAGAACGCTGATCAACATGATCAAAGCTGGCAACCAGGACCCTGTGAAACTTAAATTCCATAACATCAGGAAAAAAGAAGATTTTGCAGGTTATGTAGCCAAAAATCTCGAAGCAGATTCAGCTTCCTTTTTAAAGGTGATCGATTCAGCAGCATTGGCCCAAAAATATGGCTTTACTTCAGATAATATCTATACGATGTTTATTCCGAACACTTATGATATGTATTGGAATACCAGTCCTGTGGAATTCTTTACCAGAATGGAAAAGGAATATGATAAATTCTGGACCGCAGCACGCAAACAAAAAGCAGCAGCATTAAATATGAGTCCACAACAGGTAACAATTCT
The DNA here is from genome assembly GCF_009765875.1 of Pedobacter sp. L105. GTDB lineage: Bacteria > Bacteroidota > Bacteroidia > Sphingobacteriales > Sphingobacteriaceae > Pedobacter. The sequence goes on along the minus strand of NZ_LMUP01000014.1, from coordinate 156,818 downwards.
GGCTTCTATTGTGGATGGAGAAGCCTTGTACGACAAAGAAATGCCGATCATAGCCGGTCTTTACCTGAACCGCCTGAACAGGGGGATTCTTTTACAAGCCGATCCGACAGTAATTTTTGCTAATAACGATTTCGGTGTAAAACGCGTTACCAATGCCCTCTTACGCATAGATTCCAAATACAATACTTATAAATACCTGGGATTGCCTCCCGGACCTATCATGATGCCAAGTATCAATGCTATTGACGCGGTGCTCAACCATGATAAAAACAATTATATTTACATGTGTGCCAAAGCTGATTTCTCTGGTTATCATGCTTTTGCTGAGACTAAAGCGCAGCATGAGATCAATGCTAACCTTTACAGGGCTGCGCTAAACAAACGAAAAATCTTCAAGTAAGATGTACACAGATACGACCAAAATCAGGGTAAGATATAGTGAGACAGATAAGATGGGTTACGTTTATAATGGTAACTACGCTACTTATTATGAGATTGGAAGAACAGAAATGATGCGCAGCCTGGGTATGGATTATGGCAAAATGGAAGAAACAGGGATTATGCTGCCGCTCCTTGACCTGAAATGCAAATTCATCAAACCAGCCTTTTACGACCAGGAGATCACCATTAAAACTACTGTGAAAGACCTGCCGGGCATACGTATGTTATTTGATTATGAATTATTCAATGAAGCGGAAGAGCTGATCAATATTGGCTCTACTACCCTCGTATTCTTTGACATGGCTAAACAACGTCCTTGCCCTCCGCCAGATTATTTTATGGAAAGGATTGCACAATTTTTTTAATTTTAATGAATGATTTGGGTACACCGACAACTGTTAAAAATACACCTCTATGCCTTATTTATAGAATGGACCAAAGGCTGTATATTACCCGGTTTTAGCCCACTTCCACTATATACTATCGGCGCCTTTTTTTTTAAAGAGATTGCTAAAGATTCGCTGGTCAACAAAGCCTCTTCTTTAGCTTACAATTTCATGCTGGCTATCTTTCCCGGAATTATCGTTTTGTTTACCCTGATCCCCTTTATTCCAAAGCGTGTTGGTTTCCAGGATCAACTCATGGTGCTTTTGAAACTGATCCTGCCCAGCCAGGCTTATCTGGCCTTTGAAAACACCTTATTTGAAATCGTTAAGATTCAGAATGGGAAATTACTCTCCTTCGGTATTGTCCTCTCCGTTTTTTTCGCTACTAACGGCATGCATAACCTAATGAAAGCCTTTAATAAGTCGTCTATCATCATGGAAACCCGAAGCTGGCTTAAACAACGCCTAATGGCATTAATCTTGACGTTTGCAATCGCCTTTTCTCTCATCATCACTATTGCAGCTATGACTGCCGGTGAAATCGCTATCCATTACATCAACCGGCAACTACATATTACCGGGAATTTTACTATCTATATCATTGAATTATCCAGATGGACACTGCTGGGTATTCTTTATTTTGTTACTATTTCCATCATCTATCGTTACGGACCTGCCAATACCAAAAAGTGGCGATTGTTCAGCGCTGGTTCCTGGCTAGCCACTATCCTGGCTTTTCTAACAATCTGGGGATTCTCTTTTTATATCAATCACTTTGGTTCTTACAATAAAGTATATGGCTCGATTGGTACTTTGATCGTGATGATGATCTGGTTATATCTCAATTCCCTGATACTTTTACTCGGCTTTGAGCTGAATGCGAGCATTGACTTAACCAAACGCAGTGTTAAAATCATCAAACAGCCTTTCAATTTATTCAAAAAAAGCCCTTTATAAGGCTTTAAACGGGCTCTTAAAAAATATTTCTACCTCTGTTTTAACCAGTTATCAATTTTACGTTAAAAAATCAACGTCATTGTTTGCAGAACCGGGCAGTATTTGTACTTTTGTCGCGGAGAGTTGGCAGAGTGGTCGATTGCGGCAGTCTTGAAAACTGTTGACCTGTCATAGGGTCCGCGGGTTCGAATCCCCCACTCTCCGCCAAGGTATCAAAGCCTACATAAATCCTGCAAATCGAAAGATTAGCGGGATTTTTTGTTTTAGACAAGGTCATATCGTCCACGAAATCGAATCAATGTCAAATGATATTAATTTTAAAGCGCCCCTGCGTTATTCTACCAAAACAATAATAGTCTGGTTTAACAAAATCAGGCTAGAAAAGAACTGGAATCTGAGTTAGAGATAAAAAGTCTTTTGACCCAGGCCAGCTTGCGGCAATTATTGGTTCAATTGTAAAGGGCTAAACAGCTAGCATATTTTATAGACCTGAAAATAATTCAATAACCACCTGATAATAGCAGTATGGCAATTGATAAATAAAATTACCCCGATATGGAAACAACTAAATCCATTTTGGAAACACGAGGATATATTTTTTGCCTGACTTTTGTTTTTTAAATTTAACTATATAACAATGCAAAAAACCATATTCATTACCGGTACATCGACAGGTTTGGGAAAAGCTGCTGTCAAATTATTTCAGCAGAAAAGATGGAATGTGATAGCAACCATGAGAAATCCTGAAAAGGAAACGGAGCTTAGCCTATTAGAAAACGTAACGCTTTTACCGCTTGATGTTACCAACTTAGAACAAATTAAAAACACCGTGGCGAAAGCTATTTCTTTACACCCTATTGATGTAGTGTTCAATAACGCCGGTTACGGATTGATGGGCGCGATGGAAGCGTTCAGCGATGAGCAAATTTTAAAAGAGATCAACACCAATCTACTGGGTGTTTTACGTGTTACACAGGCATTTATCCCACATTTCAGAGAACAGAAAAGCGGATTGTTCATCAGTACAACATCAATAGGCGGACTTTCTGCATTTCCCTTGAATTCTATTTATTGTGCTACAAAATTTGCTTTAGAAGGCTGGTCAGAAAGCATGTCATTTGAATTGGGGACGCATAATATAGGTATCAAAACGGTTGCACCCGGCGTTTTCAAGACCGACTTCTCAGGCAGGTCACTTGATAAAAGCACAAAGCCTGAATACCATGAAATACAAGATAAGTTTTTCGCTGCTTTGGATGGCATGCGGCAATCAACCACAACTGCGGCGCAAATTGCTGAAGTGGTTTACGAAGCAGCAACAGACGGCAAGGATCAGGTACGTTATGTAGCTGGCGAAGATGCAAAAGCAATGTATGCACACCGTTTGGAAGTAGGTACCGAAGAATTTAGAAAAGAGATCAGAAAGCAAATTCTTGGATAAAAAATTATAACAGGCAGCTGTCTGAAAAGATTGTTGCCTGTTGTAGATTTGTAAAAACCAACTTATCATGGGAATCATTAACTCAATATCAGAATTTCATCAGCTACTACATTTACCGGAGCCATTACATCCACTGGTAAGTGTAATTCGCGTGGCCGATATGCGGTTCAAGGATAATGTCATCTGGGAGCATTTCAGCTTTAATTTTTATTGTGTGTCCGCCAAAAAGACTATCTGGGCGAAAGTGAAATACGGCCAGCAATATTATGATTATAATAAGGGCGTAATGAGTTTTGTTTCGCCTAATCAGTTCCAATCGCTTGATATTCCGCAAACTGATCTATTGAATCCTGAATTCGGAACAGGTTACGTATTGGTCGTTCATCCGGATTTCCTGTACAAACATTCGCTTGCTGCAACGATCAAGGACTATGGGTTCTTTTCCTATAGCGTAAACGAAGCCCTTCACCTTTCAGAAAAAGAAGAAAAAAACGTTTTGGAGCTCTTCCAAAAAATAGAAGAAGAATACCAGTATATAGATAAGCATACACAGGATATTATACTTTCTCAAATTGAAATGTTATTAAGCTACAGTAACCGTTTTTATGAAAGGCAATTTATTACGCGGAAAGCGGTTAATCACGATGTACTGACCAGGATGGACCAGTTATTAAATGAGTATTTCAATCAGGAAGAATCCTTAAAAAAGGGGCTTCCCACGGTCGAATCTATTGCCAGTCAACTCAATCTGTCACCACATTACCTGAGCGATCTGTTACGGTCATTTGACGGACAAAATGCCCAACAGCATATTCACGAGAAGTTAATTCAAAAAGCTAAAGAATACCTTACCGCAACCAATTTGTCCGTTGCCCAAATAGCCTATCAGTTAGGGTTCGAATATCCGCAATCATTTAACAAGCTGTTTAAAAAAAAAATGAATATTTCTCCCCTCGAATTCAGGCAGACTTTTAATCATTAATCAAGCGGACCTGTAACCTGCGTGCCTCCAATATTATAATGGTTGATACGTCCGGTTATACGGTTGGATCCATATTTAATTCTATCCTGAACTGTGTTCCATGGTTTACTTTGCTTTCTACCGATATAGTGCCGCCTAGTGTTTCTACCTGTGTTTTTACCATAAATAACCCCATACCTTTCCCTTCAACATGGCTATGGAATCGTTTATACAATCCAAATACCTCACCTTTATTCTTTACGAGGTCAATACCGATACCATTGTCTATAAAGATCAGAATGAATTTGTTTCCTGATCTTTCACTTTTAATTTCAATGATTGGATTTACACCTGGCTGGCGGTATTTTATACTGTTTGAAATCAGGTTGTAAAATATACTGTGCATAAAACTTTTTAAAGTCCAAAGTTCGTCCCCGGCACTAAAGTCGATGACGAACTTAACTTTCTGCTCTCTGATCAGATTTGGTATATAGGTTAGAACCTCTTCGAGCAATCGGGAAAGAATGATGATGTCCTTATTATCGATAATTTCCCGTTTAACCTGGAGAACAGCATTCAAATCGATAATGACGGTATCCAGTTTTTTTGTCGAGGCCACCAGGTAATCCATTAATAGGCTGTCTTCCCCTTTTACAGCCTGGTCTCTAATCAACTCCTCGGTCAGACCAATAATATTCGCTACCGGCGCCCTGAGGTTATGCGATATGATATATGAAAATTGTTCCAGGTCATTATTACGTTTTAATATATCAGACACCATTTTTGCCCGCTCCATCTCACCAAACTTGCGTTCTGTAATATCTTTAAAGAAAATTGACAACCCTTTAGCTGATGGATAGACAGTAATATCAACCCAGCAATTCAGGCCTTCCATAAACCACTCATAGTTTTGCACCTTATTTTCTTTGGCTGCTTTAAGCATATTCAGATAGCTTAGGTTGCCTACCGACATGTGAAATAAATCCCAAATATTCCTGCCAATAACCTCTTCTCTTTTTTTCTGAAGAATGTTCTCCGCTTCTTTATTCCAGTAAGTAACCATCCAATTTACATCAAGGGTATAGAAACCATCACCTATACTTTCCAGGATCATATTTTTCTCTTCAGCTACTTTCAGCAGTTCGAGTTCAGCTCGTTTTCGAACATCTATATCCTGAAAACTTCCTCTTACTTTAACACATTTACCGTGGATAAAATCAGGCTCACTGATGATACGGACCCAGCGCTCATTTCCTTTAGCTGTAATGATCTGAAGTTCCAAATCCAGCGTCTTCCCACTTATAATCGCCATATTCAACTGATTGCTAATCATTTCTCTATTGAGTCCCGCCTTATAAAAATCGATAGCAGATGCAATCGTAGGGATAAAAGTGTCATCCACTTCATGAATTTGTTTGGTGATACCAGACCAGTAAAGTTTATCATTTTCCAGATCTATCTCATAACTCCCAATACGGGCCAGACTGGTTGCTTTATCCAATAAAACCTCCAGCGCCTTTTTTTCTTCCTCGTCTTTTATCTTTTTTGTATTGTCCCGGTAGTTGATCACCAGGGCATTTACATTTTTATCGTGTAACAGGTTGGTAATAGTTCCGTCGGTATAAATATAATTCAGGTTCTTTTGGAGGAACCTGAATTTATTGGGGACCGCAATTCCGGGTAACTGCAATACCTGTTCAAAAAACAGGTGATAATCTTCCAAATCATCAGGATGTACAAAATCAAATAATTTTTTGCCCGCTAAATCGTTGAAATTGAAACCTGTCAGCCTTTCAACGGCCGGACTTTGATAGATGAATTCTACCTTTTCATTGATAACGATAATCGCGTCTGCACTATTTTCTATCAAAGCACGAAATAGCGTTTCGTTTTTAACCAGATCATCCTGGATACTTTGATGGGCCTTTAAAAGTTGAAATTTTTCTAATGCCTTGATTAAAGCGCTGGGTAATCTCTCTAGTCTGTCTTTTAAAATATAATCTTCCGCCCCTCTTTTAATCACATCAACAGCAAACTCTTCCGAAACTGTAGCCGTGATCAGAATAAAAGGAATGTTTAATCCCATCGTCTTAAAAATAGATAGGGCTTCGTGGGAATTAAATGAAGGTAGAGAATGGTCAGAAAGAATGATATCCGGAGCAAATTCAGTTAAAGCTTTAATAAAGTTTTCCCTGTTATCTACTACCAGCCTCTCGAAGTCGAACTTTGCTTTTTTCAATGCCCTGTTTACCAATTCGGCATCACTAAACAGATCTTCGAGATGTAATATTCTTAATTTAGCGTTCATCCCTAAAAATTAGAATTCCGGTGAATTATTAATTGCCAGCCAGTAAAATCCTAGATCAGCAATGGTTTTAGAGAAGTTTTCAAATCCCACTGGTTTCACTACGTAACTATTTGCACCCAGTTGATGACTTTCCAGGATATCTTTTTCCTGCTTAGATGAAGTCATCATCACCACGGGTATTAGTTTAGTTCTTTCATCATTTTTAATGATACGGAGCACTTCCAATCCGCTTACTTTTGGCATTTTTATATCCAGGAATATTACTTTTGGTTTATTCTCAATATCCCTTCCATCAAACTCACCTTTTCCAAAAATAAAATCCAATGCTTGTGCACCGTCGATTAAATGGATTAGGTTATTGGCCAGATTATGTTTCTTTAATGCCCTAATGGTAAGCATCGCGTCTGATTTATTGTCTTCTACCAGAAGAATTTGGATATCTGTATGGGTCATTTTTATTGTTTAAATTTTAATCAATGCTGGTAAGGAAATATAAAAGCATGCCCCTTGATCCACAACACCCTCTGCCCATGCTAATCCACTATGTTTGTTAATGATACGCTGAATGATAGCCAGGCCAACCCCTGTTCCTTCAAACTCGTTTGAGCTGTGGAGTCGCTGAAAAACGCCATATAATTTATCGTAATACTTCATGTCAAAACCTGCTCCATTATCTTTTACATAGTATACAAACTGTTTATCTTTTTCGTAAGATCCGATTTCTATAATGGCTACTTCTTTTTTGCCGGTATACTTAAAGGCATTTGAAATCAGGTTAATGAAAACCTGTTTTAGCATATTTTTATCGCCTGTAATATTTTCGAGGGGATGGATGGTAATCTTCACTTGCCTGTCGGAGTTCTCTTTTTGTAGCCCTGCAACAATAGATTCCACCATTTCCGTGATATTGATATTCACCATAGAAAGGTTCTGTTTGCCGAAACGTGAAAATTCCAGTAAGTTATCTATCAATTGTCCCATTCTATTGGAGTTGCCCACAATTTCGTTTAGAATATCTACCGCATCAGGATCCAGCTGACCCTGATAATCTTCCACAAGAATTTGAGTAAACCCATTAATAGCGCGAAGAGGAGCTCTTAAATCGTGCGAAACAGAGTAAGAAAAAGATTCCAATTCTTTATTGGCAGCTTCCAGCTGTGCTGTACGTTCTATGATTTTCTGCTCTAAACCGATGTTTAATTCAGCAATTTGATACTCTGCCTTTTTTAAGTGCTCATTAGCAATAAAGAGTTCAGCAGCCCTATTTTCCTTTTCTTCATTTTGAAAGGCCAGTTCTTTATTGGCAATAATAAGCTCTGCAGCCCTGTTTTCCTTTTCTTCGTTTTGAAAAGCCAATTCTTTATTGGCAATAATGAGTTCCGCGGCCCTGTTTTCTTTCTCTTCATTTTGAAAAGCCAGCTCTTTATTGGCAATAATGAGTTCCGCAGCCCTGTTTTCTTTCTCTTCATTTTGAAAGGCCAGTTCTTTATTGGCAATGATCAGCTCAGCAGCCCTATTTTCTTTTTCTTCATTTTGAAAGGCCAGTTCTTTGTTGGCGATAACCAGCTCCGCTGCCCTGTTCTCTTTTTCTTCGTTTTGAAATATAAGTTCCTTGTTGGCGATGATCAGTTCAGCTGCCCTGTCTTCTTTCTCCTCAGTTTGGAACGCCAGCTCTTTGTTGGCAATGACCAGTTCGGCAGCCCGGTTCCCCTTTTCTTCATTTTGGAAGGCCAGTTCTTTGTTGGCAATAATCAGTTCGGCAGCCCTATCTTCTTTTTCTTCAGTTTGAAAGGCCAGTTCTTTGTTGGCGATAACCAGTTCAGCAGCACGGTTTCCTTTCTCCTCGTTCTGGAAGGCCAGCTCTCTGTTGGCGATGACCAGCTCAGCAGCACGCTTCTTTTTCTCCTCTTTCTGAAAGGCCAGTTCTTTATTGGCAATAATCAGTTCAGCAGCCCTGTCTTTTTTCTCTCCATTTTGAAAAGCTAATTCCTTATTGGCAATGATCAATTCAGCTGCCCGATTTTCTTTTTCTTCATGTTGAAAAGCAAGTTCCTCGGTGGGTACACTAGACATGTCCTTCTTTTTTATTTTATACATCTGAATAATTTGAGAACTTTAATGGTACTTATATGATTATAATGAGGAGTTGCGAAGCACTTGACGGTAACGATTAAAAAGATACATTGCACTAAGATATCATTTAATTAACCGTTTAACCTGATAAACAATTACTATATTTTCGCAATGACATTTTACCATCCAGCGTACTATATTAACAAAAAGACAATTTTTTCTGCAATAAATCTATATTCTCTCTAATGATTATACTACGGCTAATATCTGCTATAGCATAGAACTTTTTTATCATTGATAGAGATTTATGATTGATTTGCTTTTGGAAACGAACAGCGTATATAAATTGAACGAACACATAAACACTGTTGCTCATTGTTACCCTCACATCGTAACTATACGATACAACACATGATAATGATAGTAAGCAAATGCTTTGTGCCTCTTAAGAATTCATGGTGCTCGCAAAAGAGTAACAAATTACAGAAAAATATATATCGTGTAATGTAGATGAGTTTTTTATATCCCTCTATAATATTGTGTCAATTTAACTTCAAAAAAAAGCCCTCATTTTCATGAGGGCTAATAAATAGCGTGCCAAAAATTAACTATTTGAGTTATTCATGACCGTTTTTCTGTAGTCTTGCCAAGATAATGCTTCCAGCTATTGATGAAAGTACAATTGTAATCATATGTTTTTTGCTATACTTGAATAGTGTAATAAAATTAATACATTATTATCAATAAAAAAGGAATTTGAAAATAAACAATACTCCCAATTAGAGTAAAATTGGGGAATTATTTCTACATATAAACAAAGTTTATTAAAGAAAATTTTTATACCAAAGACTGCTCCCGGACATTCATCACCTACTGACTGATTAAATATTTTACCATATAATTAGCCTCAATAAATTCCGTCCAGCCCTAATCTAATTAGAAAGAATAAGGATAAAACTCTAACCACTACAATTGGCTCTTCATTATCCATTTTCCACAAGAAACCTCCCCTATTTTTCCTTATTAATGGATCTAACCTAATTTTTTTTCACAGCTTTCAAGGGCGTTTTTTAAAAATAAGCGAATCGTCCAAGTATAACCGCCACCTGTTAAACAATCGGGTCTTCCGTTCGGCGACCTTTGTCACATGCTAAAATAAAGCAATAGCAATCTCAAATTGCTACAAATTCAAAATCAAGCAATATGAAAACAGATCAGAACAATACAATTGAAGAGACTACAATTGCCATTATTGGCGCCGGTGTATCAGGACTTACGCTGGCAACTTTCTTGCGAAAATCGGGTGTGGCTTGCGTTGTGGTGGAACGGCGTGATCGGGCTTACACGGAAACACGGCAGCGCGCTGGCGTTGTTGACGCACGCGCAGTAAAAATGTTTGAACATTGGGGTTTGGCAGAGAAGTTGCTCAGCGGCCCTGTTGCCCAGACGATTGACTATCGGCTCAACGATTCTAGTCACATTTTCGAGATCGTAGGAGAAGATGGCAGCCCAGCTCGGTTCTGTACCCAACAGATGCTCATAGTCAACCTTCTAAAGGAACTCATCGATGTGATGGCCGGTGATGTCCGCTTCGATGTCACTGATGTAATCATTCAAAACGAAGAGAATCAACGGCCACAGATTACCTATTCCAATGCAAGTGGCTCACACGAACTTATTTGTGATTATATCATAGGATGCGATGGTGACCGAGGTGTTAGCAGATCGTCGATTCCCGATAGCATCCTAACCAAATACAGCCATGAATTCGGTTATGCGTGGCTGGCCGCACTCGTCGAAGCGCCAGTTACCGGACACCCGATAATGGGTATAAGTGATCACGGTTGTGTTGCACAGCTTCCACGTGGTCCACACAGGAGCCGTTATTACCTGCAGTGTGAACTAAGTGATGGCTCCGAAGATTGGTCAGATGAGCGGCTCTGGAATGAAATCCGGTTGCGACTTAATGATGAGACTATCAAAAACGCCATGGTTCATGACAAATTCTTCGTTCCGCTGCGTTGCGTAGTCTACTCACCAATGCAATACCGTAATCTTTTTCTTGCTGGTGATGCCGCACACCTTGTACCTCCTGCAAGCGCTAAAGGAATGAATCTTGCGCTTTACGACATAGACATTTTAGCACAGGCACTCCTGAGCGCTTTGCAAAACCAGGATACAGCTGCACTGGAAAACTATTCAGACACGATCCTTCCTCACATCTGGAACTACCAGGATTTCAGTGTTTGGATGACAGATATGATGCATGACGCAGGTGATCCGACGCAACATGGTACATTTCGTCAAATGACTGCGCGCGCGCGTCTTGATAATTTATTCCACTCACCAACAGCAGCTCGTTTGCATAGCGAGTATCAACGAGGAACAAACTAGGAGTAGCTACACTCATCTTACTGCCGGGGGGATGATCAGAAGATTGTCCACATATGTCCTTATAAAAGTCTTACCTGCCACTATCGTTAACTTAGGGGTTAGGTAAGACTTTTAAAACCAATTAAAGGAAATAATTTTGTGAACTCAGACGATTTCTCCACTCCTTCCTACCTTTTAGCAGATAAAACTTTGTTTTTTTCTGCCGATCTTTATGATTTAGCTACAGCCTGCAAATACGATAGAAACCAAGTAAATGAGTAAGAAAAGAAAAATACCGGTGCACCGTATGGATGATTGGTTTGCTGGTGTCTATATCAAACCATTTACAGCTGAGCAATCATCTAATAAGGTTTATGAAATTTCCCAGCCTCACCGGCATGATTTTTATTATTGTGTGTTATTGGACAAAGGTAAAATGGAATTGGAGATTGACTTTGAAAAGGTTCAGCTAACTGACCAAACTCTTTTTCTTTCCTATCCTGGCCAAATCCATCAGATCAATTCTGCACGAATGGAGCGGGGCTGGTTTGTGGCCTTTGATCCTTCTATTCTCGATGAACAGCTTAAGAACATACTTGACCAGTGCCTATCGGAAGTAATCCTCCTGCCCTTATCCCCAAAACAGTCTACAGACTTTTTCTCTTTCATTTATCACTTATACACAATTTATGATGACCAGACACAGCTATTTCGCCAGACTATCACACAATCCATGGTAACGGCACTGGTTTATCAAATCGCATCAGCCTATCTGTCAATGGAAAAATTCAACCTGATCAGGCATTCCGCCCGAAGCATCGAAATCACGAAAACTTTCAAGCAACTTCTTCGCCGTAATTTTAAATCAATGAAAAAACCGTCAGAATTTTCCGCCAAAATGAATATTACGGTAAGCTACCTAAATGATACAGTTAGATCTGTTACCGGATTTTCGGTCACCTATTATATTCAACAGGAATTGATGCGGGAAGCGCAGCGGTTATTATATCATTCAGATCTTACGGTAAAAGAAATAGCCGACACATTGGGTTTTGAAGATGCGAAATATTTCAACCGCTTATTTAGCAAGGTGATAGGAGTTTCTCCGGGATCATTCAGAAAAAAAGGTGAAACAGTTATTCATTTATAAATTCCGTCTAATGATCTTCATTTGAATATCTTCTGGCTGCCTGCGGCGATTATCGGTTATGAAGTTATCATCAGCATATTTTTCATTAGCTCTTATTGCCTTTATTTGCATCCAAGAGCTCGCACAGCTCGGTTCATTACTGTTTGTAAGCCATATGCTGATGATGGTTTCATCACACTAAACTTGATATCTGATTACATATAATTATATCCATATTAATCCTGATTACTTGCTATTTGAAGATGACAAGTATATTTAAAGTATCAAAATCCATAAAAAAAATGACCTTTTAAACAAAGTAAACTTGGACTTTTAAACAAACTAATGAGTTCATTTTTACAAGATCTTTGTCTTAAGAAATTGAACTATGGAAAGCTTAGCAAAAAAACAAACAGTATTAGTAACTGGCGGTACAGGATTCATTGGCATTTATTGTATCCTCCAATTACTAAACGAAGGTTATACAGTAAAAACAACACTGCGTTCCTTAAGCAGAAAAGATGAAATAACCGATCTGCTTCAAGAATCAGGAATCACCTCTTTAGAAAACTTGTCCTTCGTGGAAGCAGATCTGACCAAAGATGAGAATTGGGACAAAGCAGCAGCGGGTTGTACGTATGTGCTTCATGTAGCTTCCCCATTTCCTGCAGCACAGCCCGAAGATGCAAACGAACTCATCATACCAGCAAGAGACGGCGCATTGAGGGTACTAAAAGCAGCCCAGGATGCCGGTGTAAAACGTGTGGTATTAACTTCATCCTTTGCAGCAATAGGTTATAGTAAAGACCCAAAAAATCATGTCTTTACCGAGCTTGACTGGACAGATCCGGAGCTAACCGACCACGCTTATGTAAAGTCTAAAACCATAGCGGAAAAGGCTGCCTGGGATTTTATCAGCAGCGGAGGCTCTGCTATGGAACTAACGGTGGTCAATCCAGTCGGCGTTTTCGGCCCTGCCTTGGGAAAAGATTATTCTACCTCAATAGGAATGATCAAAGCATTGCTGGATGGCCAGATGAAAGAAACTCCCGGTTTTACCTTTGGTATAGTGGATGTACGTGATGTGGCCGATATTCATCTATCAGCGATGACACATCCGGCGGCAAAGGGCGAACGTTTCCTGGCAACAGCAACAGGTACGATGAGCCTTTATGATATCGCACAGCTCATCAGGAAAGAACGACCTGAAAAGGCCGCGAACATTGCTGACCTGCAACCGCTTGATCCCTCTGTTTATATCAACATGTCCAATCAAAAAGCACAGGATCTACTGGGCTGGAAACCGCGAAGTAAAGAAGATGCGATCCTGGCCAGCGTGGATAGTTTAACAGAATGAGTATTTTTGCTTAAAACAAAGCTTAATTGATGATGCATAGCTTATTACAATCCTGCCATTTAGGTCCTGGAATATCTCCGGAACAGGTGATACAAGAGCATTTCTTCATGTACCTTTTAAAAGGTTCGATGAAGAATTATAACGGCGATAAACATTATCATTTAAAAGCCGGAGATTGCTGCATCGCCCGCAAGAACCATTTGCTACGTTACAATAAACAACAAGAGGACGGTGACTTTAAAAAAATCGTTATCGTCCTTGATGAAGCTTTTTTAAAAAGATTTTTAGCAAAACACCCCATCGAAATCGGTATCGCTGAGCAGGATGACTCCATTCTATCCGTTGAAAATAACGAGGTGTTAAATAGCTTCATCTTGTCACTGGAGCCCTATTATAAGGGTGAGGCACAAATAGAGGAAGCTTTTTCAGACCTTAAACGGGAGGAACTGCTATTGATCTTACTGCAAAAGGATCCTGCTCTTGCAGCTGTGTTCTTTAATTTTGGCGCTCCGCAAAAAATAGATCTGAAGGCATTTATGAGCCGGAACTTTCGGTTCAATGTAAGTTTAGCACATTTTGCCTTTTTAACAGGCAGAAGCCTTTCTGCCTTTAAACGTGATTTTCAGCAAACATTTAACGATACCCCTGGCCATTGGCTTACCAAAAAGCGATTGGAAGAAGCCCACTTTCTCATTCATCAACAGAACCAGAAACCAAAAGACATTTATCTTGACCTGGGCTTCGAGGATTTGTCACATTTTTCTTTTGCCTTTAAAAAGCAATTTGGACATTCTCCAAGCGAATTACCTGCAACATAAATAATAAACAATTGGCCGTAATTTACTGTTGATATCGCCAATCAAATATAAATTATGCCTTCGTCTGTTGTCGCCCACTTTGAATACAATACCGATACCAAAACACTAACCGTAAGTTTTGTTTCAGGCAAGGTATACGACTACCTGCACGTGCCTGAAAAGATTTACAAAGAAATGCGTGCTACAATCAGCAAAGGCACTTACCTCAACCGCCGGATTAAAGGAAAATACCCATTCGAAGAAATTAAGTAGCTCGATTGCCATTTTTATCTGCATCACTGCCTTTTATATCCTGCTCAGGATCTGCGGTAGTTTTACCATTGAACTTCCCTATATTCTGGTCAGTGTCAGCATCGCTCCCCCGCATTTCTTTTTGCTCTTTGGCAGTCTCATTGGAATTGGACTCAGCAGGACTGTTTTTTAAATTACCGTCATTGTTTTCTAAATTATTCATAACATCTTTTTTCCTTACAAGGATAATTAACCTTAAATGTTTTGATTTCGCTGCTAAAGATCATTTTTAACTATTGAAATAGCCCAATAAATAAGCCATTTCAATATTCATGGTAATCAAAAATTAACGCGCAAAATCTGTTGATACACTTAAATGACGCCATTTTCTATCAGCCTCTATTTTCATCAGGTCATTTTTTTCAATTGCATTGGCGGCATCAATGCCCAATAATAATCTTAAAGGAGGTTCTTCCATATCGGCTATCTGAATCACCACTGCAGCACCCTTAGCAGGGTCACCTGGCTGCTTGCCATCATATTCCTGTTGAAAGCGGGCCGTTGCCCCAACCGTTGCCTCATACTCAGGACGTCCTTTTTTTATCACTGTAGAAGCTCCTGCAAAATCTGTGCGGAAACCTCCCGGTTCAATAACAGTAACTTTGATACCAAGCGGGCCAACTTCTTTAACAAGCACTTCTGAAAACCCTTCTACTCCCCATTTTGCGGCTGCATAAGGTGCACGGCCTATTGGACCTAACCTTCCACCTACAGAAGAAAATTGGATGATATGTCCAAAGCCCTGCTGACGCATCAACGGAATAGCCGCCTTGGTGACGATGATCGTACCGAATAAATTTGTCTCTATCTGATCACGAAATTCCTGTATGCTAGTATCTTCAATCGCGTTGACATAACCATAACCTGCATTATTTACCAGGACATCCAGTCTGCCGAATCTATCTACAGCAATCTGTACCGCATTTAACGCTGCATCTTCATCAGTTACATCCAGTGCAATTAGTTTCACCTGGTCGCCATATCGATCGGCTAAATCGCGTAATTGCCCAGGATCGCGCGCTGTTGCAACCAACTGATCACCTCCGGCAAGAACTGCCTCTGCAAGTGCACGTCCAAATCCGCGCGAACTGCCTGTTATTAACCAAACTTTCTTTTTCATAGTCATATTTTAATAATGAATCCATTAATTACCTCACAAATTTAGGCCCTGATGAATAGAACTGAATTGTTTAAACGTTCAATTCACTTTGCTTAAAAGTTCATAATTGCTGCAATCTTTTTTATGCTTTTGTTGTGAGAAAATCTAGCTTGTCATATGGCCGTCATGCTCACAATGCATAATCATTATGTATTAGGTGTAAATCAAAATTATTTGATTATCAGACTTTTAAAGGGAAACAAAAGCGTAAATTTAAACAGTCGATCTTACCGTTCAAAAATTTCATTTTAAAACAAATTCATATGAAAAGTAAAAATTTAATAATAGTTGTGTTGGCTGTTGTACTCATTATTGTAGGCGTCATCCAGGCAATTAAACCAGATACACTTAACGTTGTTGATTCAAACTTCCCTTTAGGAAATGTAGCCGGCACCATACCAGCTAAGTTCTCTCTGTTTTTTGGGGTAATATTACTAGGCATAGCGGGTTTATTTATTATGGTCACCCCTAAAGAATCTTAATCTGGCCAGTCGGCCAATTTCTCCCATCAACCGATACAAAACCCGTTTCAGATCAACTTGAAACGGGTTTTTACGTATTCTATACTTACAATTTCCAGAACCTCCCACCAATTGCCCCTACCTATAAAAATAATGGGTAATAAGACCCTCGTTTTTATTTAAATAAATTATAAATTTAACTTATAACTATTTATTACTTTAAATCCAAATCACATGCCGCATTATTACCGTGTAACTAACGATATAAGCAAAGCTCCACTTTATGATGTATTGGATGATGATGCTTCGCTTATCAATTTAAAATCAAGAACTTTTGGTCCATGTTCAACCGGGCAAATCAATTTGCAGACTGCTGTGTTTGTAGCAAAACAGAGTTTTCACTGCACCGCCCCACCTGCTGACATTCAGACCATCATTTATCAACTTCCCTGATTATGAAACGCATTCTCATTTTACTGCCAGTTCTTTCGCTATTCAGCGCATGTTCTGCCTATCGGAATACGCCTCAGAAAGCTCCTCTCATGGCGAGATATGGAACAATGGTAGACCCTATTCGTAAAGATGGGAACAATGCACCTATCGCATTGACTACTCTGGCCAATATTAACGCAGAAACTCCTGATCGCACCGAACCAAAAACAATCCTAAATTTTCAGGGTGAAGGACAAAAGGAACTTATTGCAGCTTATGCCAAAATGAGTAAAACACCGGAAGCTCTTAAAGCATCCATCAATTCCGTTTACTTTTCAAAATCTGACGATAACTCTGCAACAGACTATACCAATGCAAATATTACCCTCACCATATCAGTAGCTCCAAAAGATCCCGACAAAATCACGCAGCAGAATTTGGCACTAGGAGACCGGCTGGAAAAAATAAAAATGGATTTTACACTTAACGAAAATCAGGATGGTGTATATTTTAAAACCTGGGACCAGTTCAAAACCCAATATGGCCACTTTTACATCGGCAGCCGTTCCTTTACGGGAAGCCAGGAAGTGAATATTAATCCTTCTGTTACACTGGCAAGCGGAGCAGTTTTTGCCCTGGGAAATCATGACAGCAACAGCCAATATGTAGAACAGGATACGATCAGTCAGCAAATTGTTGTGTCCAATGGAATACTGAAAGACAATAACTTTTCAATCATGCAAACGGGTACGCCGAAAACTACGCTGTTAGGAAACACCATCATCAATTTAACCATTGGCAATACTCAGCCTAAACCAGCTTATATCAGCTCATTTGAAAACATGACAGGGAATAATATTATTCCAGGCCCCGAAGCAGTAAAACTACGTCTAAAAGAAATTATCATTCCCATTATAAATAGAGATATCAAAGGAAAATTAACGGTGACCTATCTTTACAGGCACATTAGAAAGGGAGACCGCACCTATAGTGAGGCAGACGATGAAGTAGAATATGCTTATGGAACGGTTACCAGTGATAACGTTTTATTAATCAAACAAAAGGATCTGCACCCTATCTTTTATGAACTCATTGATCCTAGTTCTCAACGCAACCTTGTTTTCCAGCTGCAGGATATCAATGAAACAGGGAAACATCCATTTGATCTGTATTTCTCCTCACAGGAGGAAGCTGCTAATTTCCTAACCTGGCTAAAATTAATTATTAACAAAAGATCTAGTGACATTCTTTTTGATAAGCAATACAGGTTAGTGGTAAAAGATGTAAATGGTATTCATCCGGTGAAAGCATCTTTTGACATCAGTTCATTTTTACCTAAAGATGTGGATTAAAGTTTTTTTAAAGCTTATTAACACTTCTCGGCATATAAATAATACAAGCTCCTATCAATGCTATTGTAGCGCCTATGATTTCATAACGATCTGGCTTAAAGCCATCCACTTTCCAGGCTTATCTTCTTTAAGCCATAACCAGATCAGGTAACTGCCGCCTATCTCAAAAACACCTGCCAGTATGAAAATAAGTAAAGATTTAAGTACGGCCATATGATGAGAGTTAAACTATTCACCGGCAATATTACCATTCCTATTTGGCAAGCCGGGTAAAGAAAAATAAGGATATTCTATTTTTTAAAAAGTAATGCAGATAATTCATAAATTGCACCAATAATTGGCTTCAAGCATAAAAGAAGCTATTCATCATAAAACAACTATGAAAAGATATATTATAATTCTCTCAATGATCTTTGGCTTGATTTCTTTCGTCAACGCACAACCTAAAACCCCTACTGCTGTAGAGCTTGCTACAAAAAGCATAACGGCAATGGAAAAAAAGGTGAAGCTAAACCCTACTCAAAGAAGTATCATTTATAATTATACATTGGATATGTATACGCAGCAGCTGGAACTTTCTAAAAAACAACAGGCTGGAAATGGCTCTGAAGACGATACGGCTAAGTTTTACAAACTGCAGAATCAAACTGTGCAGAATATAAGAAACTTGCTGAAAGGCGATCAACAAACTGATTATGATGCGTTTTTAGAAGAGCAGCTGCGTGGCGGTGATAAGAAAAAGAAAAAAGGAAAACATTCAAAAGATGACGACGATGAAGTAGTTACTGGTATTTCAGGTTTGAAATTACCTGCAGGTACCCCTCCGGCAAATCAATAATAGACTCTATTCCAACTCAAAAAGCCTGCAAATCTGATGACTGCAGGCTTTTTGACTTTAAAGGGGAACCCTATCGATAGTGGGTTCCCTATTACAATTAAACATCAGGCTATAACTACTATTCACCGGGAACGACTCAGAGACTACTTATTTAACAGGTTTTTAAGAACTCTTGCTTTAATCCTAAAGCAGCCCATTTGTATCCTTTCCAAATATACCCAATCTGTACTGTATCCGTATTTCGGGTATGCTTAGGGTACACATAGTAGGCTTTCAAAAGGACTACATTAGAACTGCCGGAGGCTTTCCTTTGCATCTGTTTTCTGAACAATCTACCGCCAGTAAATAATCACCTAGTTATTACTTGAGATATATAATAACCTGAAAACGGCAAATTAAATAGACGGGCAATTTGTTATTATTTTATTTAAAGAGGTTTACAGATATTTACCAGATGGAGAGCCAGCTTATCAATTATTTAAAATCATTAAAACCCATATCAGACACAGACGAAAATATCATTACGGAACACTTCACATCTAAAACTTTTAAAGAAGGTGATTTTCTAATATTACCCAACAAGATTGCTAAAGAAATGTTTTTTGTTTGTAGCGGAGTACTGCGTATTGGATCAACTAACGACAAAGGGATAGAGCTAACCCATTATTTTTACAATGAAGATCGGTTTGCTTCTATTTTGCAAAGCTTTAATGAAGAAACACCCACTTCAGCATTCATACAGGCATCCTGTCCTACAGAAGTTTTGAGTATTACCAGGAACAGGCTTTTGGAGCTATATGAAAAACTTCCTTACATGAAAGAATTGATAGACCAGCAAAATCAGCTTCGTTTAATAGAAAAAGTTAATATCCGTAACACCTACCTGGGTGAAGACGCCGAAGGCAAATACAAACTATTTATGACACAGCATCCGGATATCATTTTACGTATTCCATTAAAGGACATTGCTTCTTACCTGGGCATCACGCCTCAATCACTCAGTCGCATCCGAAGAAATATCAAATAATTAGTTACCTGACATCCACATCCGACTGTTCTAAAAACGCCCCCAGCTCAGCGGCCATTAATGTCAAAGATGGCGTTGATCCCTGCCACATCGGACAGTTTTTATCAGTATCCAGATCAGCATAGAATAAATAGCCTAAAAGATTTCCTTCCAGCTCTACAGCGTATCTCCCTTCCTGATCAACAGGCGTGTAAATCACCAGATCCTGAAGCTTACCCCCATTATTAATGGTATAGTGATATTGTTTCATATTTAAATAACACTATACCTATACTTTGGTTTGTAAACTTTATCAATTCATAGGAGCAACTTTATAAATCCCAAAACTTACCCCCTGCATTTGCAGTCTGAGATCTCCATGTCTATACTTAATACTGCAATTCTGAGTCAACACAGGCGTTAGCTTTTTATCTTTAAAACCATTCAGGTTTAGTTGTACTGCTTCCCCTTTGGGGTTAACAGTAATGATAAAACGGTCGGCAGCATCACTTCTTTCATAAACGAGCGGGTATTTCTTATCCTTCGCATATAAAATCTGCAAACCTCCGGTATTCCCTAAAGCCATATTTTCCGAACGCAGCTTGATCAGCGACCTGACAAAATTCAGCAGCGAGTTTGGTACCTTTTCCTCATTTTCAACCGTTGGCCTTTTACTGTCTACATCAACCGGAAGATATAAAGAGGTAGAATCTGCAGTTGAAAAACCCGCGTTCTTTGCTGAAGACCATTGCATAGGTGTTCTGCTGCCAGCGCGGTTTGCCACATAGTGAAAAATATCAAAGGGAAACACACTACCCTCTTTATCCGGGAGAGGGTTACTTACAAACTTCATCCCGATCTCATCACCATAGTAGATAAAAGGAACAGACTGCCAGGTTAATAAAAAAGCAAGTGCTACCTTCAATTCATCATCGTTATTCCTTCCGCCGCTCCTCAACCGCTGGAAATCATGGTTAGCTGTAGGCACAGCAATTAAACCAGCATCTCCTACCTGTTTCTTTTGAAAAAGATAGCTGTTTACGAACTCCATTGGGCTGCCTTTACCTGCCTTAGCAAAAAATGGATCTTTAGCCTTTAATACCACCGCAGTATCATCAAAAAATAAAGAAGGATAACCTTTAGCGTTAAAGTGAATCAGAAAATCGAGCATAAAACCGGCCTTTATTGCTTGTGCCGGATAACTCCACTCAGCAACCAATACACCATCCGGATATTTTGATGTAAACCAGCTTCGGATGCCTCCCCAAAGTTTATTAGTCTCTGTAAACTTAGGGTCATTCTTGATCAGGGAGGAAGCCATATCTACCCTGAAACCATCTGCTCCCATATCCATCCAGTAAGCCATAATTTTTTTCAGCTCTTCCCTGGTGCTTACTGGCCCGGGGGCATTGATTGATTGCTCCCATGGATGATTGGGATTTGGATTGGCATAACCATAATTCAGGGCAGGCTGTGTTTCGAAAAAGTTTTTCTGATAGTTCCCCGCTCTTTCGTAACTGCCGCTAACGAATTTTTCCGGCTTAATATCTTTAGAACTCGTCCAGATGTACCGGTCTGTATAAACATTAGGTTTTGCCTGTGCCGATTTGATAAACCAGGGATGATCAATAGAAGTATGTCCGGCTACCAGGTCCAGACATACTTTTAGGCCCAGCTGGTGGGCTTTGGACATAAATTGCCTGAGATCATCATTATTTCCATATCGTGGTGCAACTTTATAAAAATCAGTCACATCATACCCCGCATCCCTGAAAGTAGATTCAAATACAGGGTTCAGCCAGATGGCAGTAACACCCAATGATTTAACATAAGGCAGTTTTTCGGTCATGCCTTTAATATCTCCAATTCCATCTCCGTTACCGTCTTTAAAACTTTGCGGATAGATCTGATAAAACACTGCTTTATTTAACCACTCAGGATAATAGCTTTTTTGTTTAACAGATGTGCAACCCGCAATTAATAAGATACAGATTGATTTCAGTAAATTTTGCTTCAATATTTGGTTCATGAGCTTTCTGGAAATTTACCGAAAGTACGTTTCATGATTTTATTAACTATCCTCTACTGTCTAGCGAAAGTTAAAGAATGAATAACTTATATTTAGCCCGTGAAAAAAATATTAGCCATTTCTGGCAGCACCCGGAAAAATTCTGTGAATAAAGCCATTCTGGAAAGCATAACCAGTGTTTATGCAGAGCAATATGATATAGAAATTTACGAGCAAATCTCCTCTTTTCCTCATTTCAACCCCGATATTACGGAGAATTTACCTGCAGTTATCAGCGACTTTATTCAGCGCATTGAACAGGCCGATGCCGTAATCATTTGTTCACCTGAATACGTTTTTAGTATCCCGGGAACCTTAAAAAATGCGCTGGAATGGACCGTTGCTACGGTTGTATTTACAGATAAACCAGTAGGAATCATTGTAGCCGCCGCGGGAGGAGAAAAAGCATTTGAATCGCTGGAGCTAGTCTTAACCACTTTGGGTGCAAAAATTCCTGAACAGGGAAAATTGCTGATCAGCGGTGCCTCTGGTAAATATGATAAAATCACCAATAAATTTGATGAAAATACCCTTCAGAAAATTCTACAGGTTGTTGTAGCAATTGCTTAACAGATCAGTGTAACTATTAAACGAATAAAACAGATTCTACCTGTGCACGAACCCTGGCTATAACTTCAGGATCTCTCAACAATTTTTCATGACCC
The DNA here is from genome assembly GCF_009765875.1 of Pedobacter sp. L105. Classification (GTDB taxonomy): domain Bacteria; phylum Bacteroidota; class Bacteroidia; order Sphingobacteriales; family Sphingobacteriaceae; genus Pedobacter. The sequence goes on along the minus strand of NZ_LMUP01000014.1, from coordinate 134,302 downwards.
AGGTTTTGATAAGGCTGCGCATCGATGGAAGGGTGATCAATTAAAAAATCCTTCAGATAAGCATAGGGTGCTATGTGATCTTTTTCGTCATAAGCCAGCCAGTGTTTCAGCTGGCCATCCAGATTATAAATATGGTTCATGTTAAGATCGGAAGGAGGCCTGTTGAAATGGGTCATAAACTTGTCCATAAAAGCTTTCTTTCCATCAGTCCCGGCATCAACGGCATCCATGCTGGCAATAAAATTTTCCTGAAGCCTGATCAGCGGTGCCAGGCTAATCAGCAAGGGAAGCGCAATACCTTCAAATTCTTTAAGCAGCATTACATTCGCAATTACCCCTAAAGAATGGCCTATCAGCACATCAGGAGTGCCATAAGTTTTAATAATTGCCTTCAGTGATTCAATGTATAAAAGCAGATGTGATAAATCGCCTTCAGAGCTTCCGTTTCCCGGCGCATCAAAAGCAATAACAGTTACCTCTTCTAATTGAAGTAAAGCGGTAATCAATTCAGAAAAATCTGCTGCTTTAGAAGCCCATCCATGCGTAAGCAAAATAAGCCGACTACCTCTACCCCACTTAAAACCATTAAAAGTTAGCACTTTATAACTTAGATGCCGATCTTCAACTTTCAGGCTAAATTTAACTGCTTCATCCAGCAGTTGCTGCTGATGCAGCCGAACCGGTACTTTCGGAGAATACAGAACCAATTCCCAAAGTACTTCCCGTAGTTCTTCATTGACTTTCCCGTTTAATGATTTTGCCCTTGCAATAAGTTGTTTGATTTTTTTCATAAAGAAATGATCTTACACGCCTGAAAGTGATATCTTAAAGATAAAAATATTTATGCTAATAAATTATGTCCACAGTTTCTCTTTTTAACATTTGTTAAGCCAGCCTAAGCCTAAGCATCGTTACTTTGTATCAGCAAATTAATCACCTGGAGGCTGGTATTTCATCATGGTCTCCTACATAAAACAAATGAATATGAACAACCAATATGGATCTCTATCCGGAAAAAAAGTAATTTTATTAGGTGGTACATCGGGACTCGGACTGGCAACCGCTAAAGCCGCAGCTGCTGAAGGTGCAAATGTAATTCTTGTGTCCAGTAACCTGCAGCGGGTGCAGGAAGTTTTAAAAGAACTTCCCGAAGGAAGCGAAGGCTATGCTGTAGACCTTGGTCTGGAAGAAAACATTAAAAACTTCTTTGAGCGCATCGGTAATTTTGATCATCTTGTATATACGGCAGGGGAAAACATTCACCTGGCAACATTAAAAGATACTGAAATTGAGTATGCACGTAAATACTGGAACCTGCGTTACTGGGGAGCGGTAACAGCTGTAAAGTATGCTACTCCCTACTTAAATGCGGGAGGATCAATCAATCTAACAGGTGGAACAGCTAGCCGCCGTCCGGGATCAGGCTGGTCACTGGGATCAAGTATCTGCGCAGCTATGGAAGGGTTTATGAGGACGATGGCCGTAGAGCTTGCCCCCTTAAGAGTCAACATGATAGCACCGGGCATGATAAAAACAGAGCTATGGGGCGCTATACCGGAAGCTGACAGACAGGCAATGTATAACACTGTTGGCAATCAATTGTTATTGAAACGCATTGGTGATGCAGAAGATGTTGCACAGGCCTTTTTATATACGATGAAACAAAAATTCGGTACCGGACAGATCATCTTTGTTGATGGCGGAACTTTACTGGTATAAGTGCATAAAAAAGCTGCAGTGCATCCAGCAAAAGCTGGCTGTGCTGCAGCCGATTTAATCCGGTATAATCCGGATTTAGTGATGAGGATGTCTGATCGTGCGGTGTCTTACCACATGATGTTTTTTGTGATGTCTTTTGTGTGGTCTATGTTGTGCAGACGCAATCGTGTTAAAGCTGAACACGGCTAATAATACAATTAATAATACTTTTAAACTTTTCATAATGTTTGTTTAGTGTGAATTAAACCGGTCATATATTATATTATTACCGCTTCTTCTTTTTAACGCAAATTTAATACCATTATTACATAAATCAGAACAATCTCTTGAATTAACAGCCTTGATAAATGCATAACTCTGGATATCAGTACAGGAAGATTATTTAGTTCTTTTAAAGGAAATCGTGAATGTAGTTCCTTCATTCACTTTACTGTTTATACTAATATGCCCGCCCATAGCATTAACATGTGTATAAACCAGGTGTAATCCAATTCCTTTACTATCTGACCGGTTATGAAATACCTGGTAGAGACCAAATACCCTGTCCCTTACCTTATCGAGATCAAAACCCAAACCATTATCAGCAATAATCAGCTGGCAGGTGTCGTTTACCACCCTTGTAGCAATACTAATTTTAGGATATTGATCCGGATGGGAATACTTAATTGAATTGGTAATCAGGTTCAGAAAAATACTTTCCAGATAAAATCTATTAAATAAGATGTCCTCAAAAGCAGAAAAATCTACTGCAATTGCGGTATGCGATTCTGCAATCAACGACTTGATAGACTCCGTCACGCCATCCAGGCAGACAGCTAAATTTAAATCTTCAACCGGCACTTTTAACTTGTCGTTCTCTATCAGTACATCAACAAAATTATTCACTGTTTTATGAAGATGTTCGCTGGTTTTCTTAATCAGGCTTACCAATTCCAGGGTTTCAGGGTCGGCAATTTTGGAAACATCAAGCAGCGAAAACAGAGACATTAAATTACTTACGGGCGACCGCATATCGTGGGATGTCATGCGTGTAAATTGTTTTAGGTCTTCATTTATTTTAGAAAGATTGGCGGTAAAAATATTTCGCTCCTCTTCCTGCCGCTTTTTCCCGGTCACATTTTTTGCAATAGCAAAAACAACCTCGCGCTCTATATCTGGTATAGATGTCCATGATAGCCAGACCACTTCTCCGCTTTTTGTTTGGTAACGGTTTTCAAAATTAACTAAAGGCTTGCCCTTATGTATATTACTTCTTGAAGAAGAAGTGATCGTTTGATCGTCTGTATGGATAAAATCGTTGATTGGCCTGGACATTAACTCTGCTGTTGTATACCCCAACAAATCAGAAACAGCCGGATTTATTTTTTTAAAATAGCCGTCAAATCCCGCGATACAAATCCAATCGGCCGACAATTCGAAAAATTTATTTAACTGTTCGTACTCGAAATATTGATCTTTTAGAATATTTATATACTTCGGCCTCTTCCCTTGTTCCATAATTATCGAGCAGTTTAAAACAATTACTGTATATCATCCTCAATCCACCAGATGATAACTTAAGGTAATTGTTTTAATTGATAGAATTAAAGAAGTCTAAACATTTATTAACGCAGGCTTTTGTCTATCGTCTTTTTGATAATATATAACAATCTTATTATCGGTAAAGTCTTGTTCATCAGGCTATATAAAATGATAAAATGTTATCCAAACGCTTTACGTATTTTTTATTCCCATTCAATTTTATCAAGACATCCGCTAAAATCATGTATCATTTAGTCATATCCTGAATTTCAATCTTACTCTTTATGAGTAACGACCATTTTCTGCACGAACCGGGTTATTTCATTTAAAGAAACAGCCTGTTCACTGTGGACGGATCTGCGCTATCAGCGGGAAAGCATCTTTAAAAAACTGCCTTCTTTTACTGCTCAAAGATTTTCATGCAGCTAACGGAATGATGTTATAATATAATTTCATACCAGCAATGGCATGGTTTTAAAACAATTAAAATACAGGATTGTTAACATAACGAATATAAACAGAGGAGTTATGCAACGCAACGTAAAAAGTTTAATTGGTTTCACTATGGGTGCTACCGATGGTGAATTTGGAAAGGTTGAAGAGTTTTATTTTGATGATGAAACCTGGACTGTACGTTACCTCATTGTAAAAACAGGAGGCTGGTTATCTGAACGTAAGGTTTTGATTTCGCCCTGGGCTGTAGAAAAACCCGACTGGGACCACAAAGTATTTCCAGTTAACCTTACACAGGAACAGATTAAAAACAGTCCTGATATAGATACACAAAAACCGGTTTCCCGTCAGCAGGAAATTGAGTTGTATACTTATTATGCGTGGCCTCATCTTGATGATGTTGGCATAGGCTTTTATGGCGGAATAGGAATGATGGGAATGTCTGATTCGAGGATACCATTTGAAGATGTTATTGCAGATAAATTTGCCAACGACCGGCCAGCCGATCCCCACCTGCGCAGTACGCATGAAGTTAAAGGTTATTTTATCCATGCTACCGATGGAAATATTGGCGAAGTGGAGGACTTTATCATTGATGACAGGACATGGAACCTTCGTTACCTGGTTGTGGATACTGGAAACTGGTTCTCCGGAAAAAAAGTATTGATATCACCGAAATGGATAAAAAGTCTGGAATGGAAAAACTCTGCCGTACATGTTGATATTTCTATTGATGCCGTAAAAAACAGCCCTGAATATGATCCTTCCCAACCAATTAATGAGCTGTATGAAAACAATCTTCATGAGCATTACTATGGCAAACCTAAGGATGAATAATTATATTTAGCTATAATTTTATTTATATGATGAAAAGAAACTTCTTATTTCCCTTTGCAGGCATCTTATTGTTTATCGTCTCCTTTCACCTGGAGGTGAAGGCACAGCAGGCAGAAGTAACTGTTAGCGGAGATATTACCAATCCATATCAAATTAATACGGGCACTTTTGCTGCGATGAAACAAATTACAGTAACTGCAAAAGCAAAGGATGGATCAGCGCATCAGTATAGTGGCGTTTCTCTTTTTGATATCCTCACAAAAGCAGGATCAGTTCCCAACAATCAGTTAAGAGGTAAAGCATTATCAAAATATGTATTGATTACCGCAGCTGATCATTATCAGGTAGTAATTGCATTGCCCGAATTTGATCCTGCTTTTAGTGATCAGATCATTATTCTGGCTAACCAGGAGGACGGGCATAGTTTGCCGGTAGCTTCCGGCCCCTATCGTTTAATTGTACCACAGGATAAAAAACCGGCGAGATCTGTGATGCAGGTAACAGGTATTAACGTGCAAACAGCAAAAATTCAGTAAAAATTTATCGCCGCTCCCACCATTTTAAACTGCCTGCCGTATAGCACAATCCATATATTCCCTTTGCAGCCTATAACGGTGCAGAGGGAGTATACATCTTTTCATAATATTCATCAGCCATCCTTTGCGCCTCAAAAGCGGGCTCTACATCAGCTGCTGCTTTTGTAACCAGATTGAACCATGCTTCCTGATTGTGGTAATACATAGGCAATACAATATCTTCAATCGTATCCATTAAACTTTTATTTTCAGCAACATCAATTTCCACTTCAGAATGCCTGTTTAAAGCAGGATTGATCAGGAAGCAATTTTCTTTATCAATAGCAAACTCAGGTACCCATCCGTCAGGTAAAGAAAGGTTTAGGCTACCGTTCATCGCAGCGGTCATACCGCTGGTGCCTGAAGCCTCTCTATACATTTTCGGGTTATTCAGCCAAACATCTGATCCTTTCTTCAACAAGGCAGAAAGCTCCAGTTCATAACCGGTCAGCACGGCACAATTGGCAAAAGGTTTTGCCCGCGTCAGGATCTGGTTAAACAGGTCGGTTGCACCATGATCTTCAGGATAAGGCTTGCCCGCCCAGATGAACTGTATAGGTAACTCCGGATTGTCCAGCAGTTTTAAAAACCGGTTCCAGTCGTACATCACCAGATCGGCACGTTTATAACCCGCAAAACGCCTGGACCATACAATGGTCAATACATTTTCATCGAACAGTTTTCCGCATTGATCAGCTACCACTTTAAATAATTCCTTCTTCATCGCTTTTTTTCTATTCTGGAATGCCTGGTCGTCATGAGCCTGGATTGCCGCTGCAATTTCCTGATCTTTCCAGTAAGCAGCGTTCTGGGCATTAGTAATAGAAATGATATCACATACTCCAGGATTAGCTCCCCACATTTCACGGGCTACTTCGCAATGCAGTTTAGAAACGCCATTCGCTGTATGTGCAAACTTAAGCGCTGCAAGCGTATAGCTAAACTGGTCGCCTTCCATATTCAGGATATATTTTACCTCATGTTCCTGCAAATGGTAAAAAAAAGACATTTCTTTGAGCAGGCTATAATGATGTTCTTCGTTGCCTGCCATTTCTGGCGTATGCGTAGTAAAAACAACACGTTTTTTCACTTCTTCTACACTTTTATACTTGGCATACAAATAAAAATTAAGGGAAACAGCATGCCCTTCGTTCATATGATAAACAGCAGGTTCTATCTTTAAAAGATCAAGTAATATTGCCCCTCCTATTCCTAAGACAATACTCTGGGCGATACGGGTAGTTTCATTTGGATCGTATAAGCGGTGCGTAATAGTACGCGATACTTCATCATTTTCCGGAATATCTGTACTCAGCAGAAATAAAGGGGCAGATCCAAATGTTTGTGGTTTTAACAAATAGGCTTTGACATATACGGGCGAATCGTGAACAGGAACGGTAAATACAATACCGCTATCTACAAGAAAGGAATAGTCCTTTGTTACAAATACAGGTGTCATCAGTGCATTAATATCCCTCGACTGATCATAATAACCATATTTCCAAAGCATCCCGATACCCAATAGATTTTGCTTTAACTGATAAGCGCTTCTAAAATGAGAACCGGCCAGGAAGCCCAATCCCCCGCTATAAATTTTTAGTGACTGGTCAATAGCAAACTCCATAGAGAAGTAAGCTACTAATGGGGTGTATTTAGGATCGGGTGTATAGCCAAAAATTTCTTCTCTTGTTAACATAGCAATGGTTTGAACTAGATATAGTATATGACAATCTACTCGTCAGGATGTTTGCCCTTATCCATTAAGTTTATGTGAAATAACAAATTTGTCTCTTCTTTCCTGTTATTAATCCCTGCAGGTTAATCATTAAAAAAGTAATGTTTTCGATACAATAGATCCTTTGCCGTTGCATTTGAGTGTTAGAACATCAATTAAACGTACATTCGCGTAAGTCAACTGATTATTCACGTAGGGCATATGGCCGTTGGCGTAAAAAAGAATATAGAAAGATAAAAGCTGCTTAGATTTGTGGTGCTTTAATCGATCATTGCAAAGTATAAATCATCAAAAAATAAGTTTTGAAATACACACCATTATTTATCATCAGGATTACCGCATTACTTTTTTTGTTACTGTTGTCTTGCGTGCAACACTTTGACAAAGAGGGACAGCCCTGGGCAATTAACAGTGAATTGCCAATGATACTCATTTCCTTTTCTTTGCTGGCCCTATGTTTTTACTTCGATTACAAGGAGCGAAAAAAACTATAAACGATGTGGGTTGTTTGATCTTCAGCAGATCATGAAACAAAGCGCAGGCATACTCCTTTTCAGAAAATTAGAAAACGAAACACAAATCTTTCTGGTACATCCTGGCGGGCCTTTTTTTGCCAGGAAAGATGCAGGGTGGTGGACCGTCCCCAAAGGTGAGCTATTGCCTGATGAAGATCCTCTGGATGCAGCAATAAGGGAATTTGAAGAAGAAACAGGTTACAGGCCATCTGGAGATTTCATTTCCTTACAGCCGGTAGTACAAAAAGGAGGAAAACAGGTGTTATGCTGGGCCGTGTCGGGAGATCTGGATGCAGAGGGTATCGCGAGTAATACTTTTGAACTGGAATGGCCCCCGCGTTCTGGAAAAATGAAAATCTTCCCCGAAATAGATCAGGGGAAATGGTTCAGTTTTGAAGAGGCAAGCAAAATGATCAACAACAAACAGGCCGCATTCCTTCAGGAACTTTTTGGTCAGTTATAATGTAAATGCCTTCCGGTAAGAAAAGCATTTACAAAAAAACAAACTAAACTTCGCGGCTATTTACAGCAGCCAAAGCCGACTCTGGTGAGTTGCGCAGTAGTTCATATACTTGCGCCGTTGCACCTACATGAATTTCATAAATATCATTTTCAAATGCATTGATCAGATCTTCTGCAACCTGTACAGGGGAAATACCATTTTCGCCCCCTATTTCTTTTGAAAAGTCAGTATTTACCAAAGGTGGCATCAATTCAAATACTTTTACACTGGTTTCTTCTAATGCCAGGCGTATCACTTGTGTATAAGAATGAACTGCAGCTTTACTTACACTGTAAGTAGGAATACGCAGTCCCGGAGCGAAGGCAACAATAGAACTTACATTCACTAATGCAGCAGTTTCCTGTGCACGCAATTGTGGAAGTAATTTCTGAGTGAGACGCATGAGAGAGAAATAGTTAGTCTGCATTTCTTCCTCCGCTTTTTCCCATGCCCGCTCTTCGGAGAGGATATCATAGTAATAAGCATAACCGGCATTATTAATTAGGATATTAAGATTTGGAAATTCCAATTTTAGGTTGCTGATCAGCTGGTCAACTTCTTCTTCTTTTGTAACATCAAATAGAATAGCAGTTACATTATTTAATCTGGCCGCCGCTGCATCAAGCCTGGCCTGATCACGCCCTGTTATAATTACATGATTGCCTTTTTCGGTCAGTAATTTGGCAATTTCAAACCCTATACCGGCACTCCCGCCGGATATTAATACAGTATTATTAGTCAAGTTCATTTTCTTCATTTTCACATATACCACATGGTATATGATAATCAAATATATATACCATGTGGTATACGAGAAGAATAAATAATTTTAGATGTCTTTATCCTGACATTTTTGTATATAAACATTAACCTTTCCAATTGAACTATTATACTATTTATTATAACTTATTTTTAATCCTGTTAACTACATCTAAATCGCTTAAATATTTATAGGTATAAGATTTTATTTATCATAAAATAAATCCCTATGATATGAATGTTTCGACTGATATTTTAACTATCATTACAGTAAAAATAAAACTCCAAAAATGTTTATAAACATTATCAAAACCCTGAAAAATAATAAAGGTGAAATCCTTGAATTATGGATGAAAAATCAGCTGGCAGATTCAGTCCTGACAGAGGAACTGATTAGCCATCAGGAGTTAAGAAAACAATCTGAAGAACTGGTGAACGCGTTGGTGAACAACCTCAACGAGAACAACATCAACGATAGCCAATCCCCGGATTTTGATCAAGTAACTGAATTATTGGGCGGTATTTCCATATCAAGAGCAAGGTTGGGCTTTAGTCCGAGGGAAACCGGCTCATTTATTTTAAGCCTGAAAGAAGCACTGCTGGAAATATTAAAACAGGAATCTTCCAATGTGAAAGAACTATTTGAGGAAACACTTAAATTAAGCCGGCTGCTGGATAACTTCACCATCCTTACTTTTGAAACTTTTATCAAAGGACGTGAAGAACTGATCATGCGTCAAACAGATGAAATCACAGACATTTCTACGCCTGTGATTAAAGTATGGGACGGTATCCTGGCGCTTCCAATCATAGGCACATTAGATAGCGCACGTACGCAGGTAGTAATGGAAAATCTTTTGCAGGAAATTGTAAAAACAGGCAGCGGTATTGCTATCCTTGATATTTCCGGTGTACCTACCGTAGATTCACTGGTGGCACAAAATTTACTGAAAGCAGTAAGTGCAACCCGTTTAATGGGTGCAGATTGTATCATCAGCGGAATCAGACCTGAAATTGCCCAGACAATTGTACATCTTGGAATAGACCTGTCGCAGGTGATCACTAAAGCTACTTTAGCCAGTGCTTTACAATATGCATTTAAATCATTACGCCTGGAAGTTAGAAAAACAGCTTCAGAACCAACAGGTATCAATAAATAATAGAACCGATGGAAAGAATTCCTATCTTAAAAATGGGGGCATTCCTGCTGGTGACCATACAAATAGACCTGTATGACCGCCTGGCGCTGGACCTTGAAGAGGATTTGGTAAAAATGGTAGAACAAACTTCCGTTAAAGGCGTACTGATTGATATTTCGGCAGTAAGCATTGTTGATTCCTTTATGGGCAGGATCCTTGGGAATATTGCCAGCATGTCTAAACTGCTTGATGCCCAAACTGTAGTAGTAGGTATGCAGCCTGCAGTAGCCATCACACTGGTAGAACTTGGGCTTCCTTTAAATGGGGTATCAACAGCATTGAATGTTGAAAAAGGCATGCATTTATTAAGGTCCATGATGGACTTTAATGGTACAGATCAAGAAGATGGCTATAGTTCTTATGACTAGAGACACCATAATGGTGTTAAAAGAACAAGACGTGGTTCCCTTCAGGAACCGGGTAAAGGAATATGCCGTAAAAATCAAAATGGGCCTGGTTAACCAGACCAAGTTAATTACGGCAGCCAGTGAACTGGTAAGAAATATGCTGCGTTATGGAAACGGAGGGGAGGCGATTATAGAAGTTATTTCTAAAGGCCCCTACACTGGTATCCGGTTAACCTTTAAAGATGAAGGACCCGGTATCGCTGATATCCCAAAAGCCATGCAGGACGGATTTTCTACGGGGAAGAGCCTGGGACTGGGATTGCCTGGTACCAACCGGCTGGTTAATGAGTTTGATATTAAAAGCGAGCTGGGTATCGGTACTACCGTTACGATTATAAAATGGGCTAATGGTTGATGCTACGCATATTCGTTTTTTAGCCAGCGACAGAAGTTATTTTCAGGTCATCAAAAAAGATGTTCATCTAAGAGCGAAGACAGCCGGTTTCGACGAGAAGAAATTAGCTGAAATTGACCTTATTATAGCCGAGTTGACTTCTAATTTACATAAATACGCGGCAGATGGGGAAATTTTAGCGGGATTTTCTGAAGAATCCGGAAACGGTTATCTCGAATTGATCAGTATCGATCGCGGTGAGGGGATGAACAATCCTCATAAAATGATTGAAGACGGTATTTCCACTTCTAATACTTTAGGTACAGGTTTAGGCTGCATTAAACGCCTGTCTGATAAATTTGATATTTATTCGCTGAAAGGATGGGGAACCATCGTGCTCAGCCGAATTTATCAGAAAAAACCCGAGCCGCGTACAGGGGTAGCAGCGCTGCTGGATATTCGCCCTTTGGTGGTGGCCATGCCCGGACAGGATAAAAGTGGCGACGGCAGTTTTTATAAGATAACAGATCAATATTTCAAACTGCTGGTAGCAGATGGACTAGGCCACGGGCCGGAAGCAAACCATGCCGTAAATGAAGCAGTAAATGCCTTCAGATCTTGTCCATACCACTCCCCTGCAGAGATTTTAAAACATTTGCACCTGTCTATTAAACATACAAGGGGCATAGTAGCTACCGTAGTAGTTTTTGATTTTTTGGCCAAAAAATGGAAGATAGCCGGAGTAGGAAATATTACTACACGCTTATCAAATTTCCTCGATATCAAAAACCAAATGTCTTATAATGGCATTATAGGCCATAACATGCCCCGCTTCATTGATGATCAGGAAGTAGCCCTTGAAGATTATCATCAGATTACCCTTTGTTCTGATGGTATGAACTCCCGGTGGGAATGGAACAAATTTCCGGGTATTAACCGCTGCGACCTCAGTATACAGGCAGCAGCAATATATAAAGACTTTGCCCGGCAAACAGACGATATGTCTGTCGTTATGGCTAAAATTAGTTTAAGATGATGAAATTGGTTCACATTGCCCTGGAAAATGAAATGGACCTTACCCTGGCCTATAAAAAATCCATTAAGGCAGCAGAGTTATTGGGATTGTCACTCTCTACGCAAACAGCTTTTGCTACTGCGGTTTCAGAGGTGTGCAGGGAAATTATCGACAAAACCCATGAAGGCGTGGCCTCTATTGAAGCTCATAGCCAGGGTGAACGTTTTAACCTGGCTGCCATCATCACCTATAGAGAAAGTGCAGAAATGCCAAGTTTACATGCAGGCCTGCAATACGCAAAAAAACTGGTGCCCATATTTAACTTTTCCGTATTGAACAGTATAGGTACCATTGAACTAAAACTGGCTATTCCAAGTTCTGCACATATCAATAGGGCGAAACTGGTGACCATTAAAAATTACTTTCAAAATGTAGAGCCCACTACCCCTTATGAAGAGGTAAGACAACGAAACCAGGAATTGTTCCAGATCAATGAGCAATCCGAATTAGCACGCAAACAGGCAGAATATCTGAACGAACAGAAAAGTGAATTTCTTTCTGTTGCCGGCCACGAATTAAAAACCCCTTTAACCATATTAAGGGCTTATGCCCAGATGGCCCTAAGAAGCAATTCCAATCCGGAAACCTTGTCGCACCTTAAAAAAGTAGATACACAGACTTTAAAACTGCAGACTATGATCCTGCAATTGCTGGATATTTCGAGAATTGAAAAAGGTAAGGCAGATTATAATATGGAAACGGTGGACTGTAATACCTACCTGGACAGTATGATCGACTTGATAAGACAGCTCATCCCTTCACATGACTTACTGATCAATTTGTGTAACAGCATTCCTATTTATATTGATAAATTAAGAATGGAGCAGGTGATCATGAATATTGTTGGAAATGCTGCTAAGTACTCAGCTGCAGGAAGCCAGATCAAATTGAGCACAAAACTACAGCCCAATGGCTCGCTATTATTCTCCGTTCAGGATCATGGCATAGGAATGTCTGAGAGTGAGGTACAAAAGATATTTGAAAAGTTCTACCGTGTAGAAGATGTGATTAAAATGTACAATGGCCTGGGTATGGGATTATACATTTCCTCCAAGATCTTACATGATCATGGAGGAAAGATATGGGTGGAAAGTAACCTGGGAAAGGGCTCGACCTTCTATTTTGTAATCACAGCTGATCACCCTGCCCCATAATCGAAGCCTTTATTTCATTGTAAATACGTTATTCTTTCTGTTCACATCAGGCAGTTTGTGTTCCGGGTCCAAAACTACTGATTTCACCTTTTTTACCGATGCAATTTTAAGGGTATAAGTTTTATTAACCATCCATGTTTCTACAGGCAATACCTGGTCATATTTGGTACCATCGGTAAAAGTAAGCTCAACCTTTACCGGCATGACCATCTTTTGAAGATTGGCGATCTCAATTTCAACTTTTCCGTTTGCGCCGCTACCCGAATAACTTACATTTTCAATAGCCTGGTCCAGTTTCCAGTTATTGTAATACCAGCCTTTCCAGAACCAGGAAAGATCTTCCCCTGCCCCATTTTCCATCGCATGGAAGAAATCATAAGGTGTTGGGTGTTTATAAGCCCAGTTGGCTACATACTGACGGAAGGCATAATCAAACCTTTCAGGACCAAGGATCTGTTCCCTTAACAGGGTTAATCCGAAAGCAGGTTTAAAATAAGCATAGGGATGTCTGTATTTCTCGGCTATAGCATCTGCCGCAGTCATAATCACCGGTGCTTCGGGATCTGTAATAAAGGGAATAATTTCATCTGCCGGGTTACCGCCGTTCTCTGCGTATTCGCTATCCCGCTTTGGTGCGTACTCTCCTTTATTAAATTCATCCGAAGCATACACATCAATAAAAGTATTGAACCCTTCATCCATCCAGGCAAACCTGCGCTCATTTGATCCTACAATCATTGGGAACCAGTTATGTCCGATTTCATGCGCGGTAACCCAGAACAACGTTTTTCCTTTATCATCGATTCCGTCAAATACAATTCCCGGATACTCCATCCCTCCGGCAGTTCCGGCTTCGTTGATCGCTACAGGATATGGATAAGGGAACCATTTGGCAGAAAAATGTTCTATAGAGCCTTTCAGATATTCAGTGGCACGTCCCCATGCATCATTTCCAGCACTTTCCACCGGATAAACAGACATAGCCAGAGATTTTTTTCCTTCAGGAAGATTAACCCTTGCCGCATCCCATATATAAGACCTGGATGCACCAATAGCTACGTCCCTTGTGTTTTTCATGATAAAATGCCAGGTAAGCGTTCCTTTTTGAACCGGGCGCGATGAAGCTTTATTCACTTCTTGCGCCGTTCTGATCATTACCGTCTGGTCGCTGTTACGTGCTTTATTCAGCCTTTCGTTCTGCGCAGCAGTTAACACTTCTTTAGGATTCTGCAGTTCTCCGGAACCGGCAACGATCATATCCCAGGGCACAGTGATCTTGTAGTCAAAATCGCCATATTCCAGATAAAACTCGCCTGCTCCCAAAAAGGGAAGTGTATCCCATCCTACAGCATTGTCATATACGCACATCCGGGGATACCATTGTGCAATTTCATAGATATCGCCGTTTTTTGTTTTGGTGTAATCGGTACGGTTTCCGAAAGCGCCGGGAATGGTATAACTGTACTCAATAATGATGTTCATTTTAGCCCCGTTGGCAGCTAATGCTTCCGGTAAACGGATCTGCATACGGGTATCATTGATTACATAGTCTGCCGTTTGTTTTTTCCCATTGATCACAATCTGCACTGATTTGAACTGGTTACCGGCCGTATGCTGATCGGCAGTGTAATTCCCTGCTATAAATTGCGACCTCGCATCTTTGCGATAGATCTGCTCATCGAGGTGCAACCACAACTCAGTAAGCTGGTTAGGGCTATTATTAGTATAAGTAAGGTTTTCTGTTGCTGTTAATGTTTTCGCAGCTGTATCCAATGCCGCATTAATCTGATAATCGGCATGGTTTTGCCAATATTTAGGGCCTGGCTTTCCGTCTGCCGTACGGTATTCACTTCCTTCATGGGTATAAAATACAGGGGAGAATGCTTCTGCCGGATTATATACACTAACAGATTTGTTTTGTGACTTACCCGGGGTGATAAATAAAATACTGCTGACGGCTAATAATAGGAATTGTTTTTTCATACGTTGAATTAGAATGCTAAAAATACAGAATGGCAGTTCTAATTCAAATGCTTATTTAACAATTCGCCTATTTGATTGCTGAATCGTCTTTAGCATATTTCTTAATCGCATTATAAACATTGGTAAAAACCATAATTCCCGTCATCAAAATGATAAAACTTGTTCCTTTTATCGTCTCCCAATTTTTTCCATGTAATAAAATGACAGCAGAGGCGATCCACAGGACAATACTCAATGCCAGTTTGAACAGCACTTGTTTTGGAATTTTCTGATAGGTACTTGCTTTTAACATGGTGATAGAATTTGCACCAAAAATACGGTTATTAAATTATAAAAGATTTGATTGGTCAGTATTCTATTGAATTAAAAGCAATCTTAAAAAATGGAGCTACTTTTTACTCTGTCAGGGCCACAATAGCGCGGATCTTTAGATCCAGTTCCGTAGCAGCTTTACCCAGCATGATTAGTTCTTCCCGGGTGGAAGAGTGAAATAGAAGTCTAAAAAAACATTACCCTATTTATTATGTTGTGCTAATTTAGATTTTGGCGGCAAAATTATATATTAGCCACAATTACAATGATTATGGCAGGCTTATATTCAGAGGAGGATTTATTTATTTCATTTGCTGAGGCATCGCCAACACCAACAGCCTTGTATACCGGGAAGGATCTCATCATCGCCATGGCCAATCCAGGGATGCTCGCCATCTGGGGGAAAGACGCGGATATTATAGGTAAGCCACTGATAGATGCTGTTCCGGAACTTAAAGGGCAGCCCTTTATTGGCCTGCTTAAAGAGGTGTATACCAACGGCATTACTTATCACGCCAAAGAAGACAAAGCTGATTTGCTGGTTGACGGAAAACTCCAGCCATTTTATTTTAACTATACCTATAAGCCCCTAAAAAACACCGATGACCAGATCTATGCGATTATCCATACCGCAATTGATGTTACAGAACTGGTATTAGCCCGCCTGGAGATTACGAAAACCCAGGAGCAGTTAACCTTTGCACTTTCAGCTGCAGGAATCGGAACCTGGGATCTGGATCCGATACACAATAAAGTAATATGGAATGCCAGGTGCCGTGAACTATTTGGTTTTCCCGGAGATGGAATGATAGCTTATCAGGATGTGTTAAGCTGCATACATCCACAAGATGTAGCATCGGTTAATCATGCTGTAATGGCAGCCATAGAGCTAAAAAACGGAGGCCAATATGATATCAGGTACCGTACAGTTAGTAAAGTGGGTCAGCATTTACGCTGGGTACATTGTAAAGGCAAAGCTTACTTTAATGAAAATGGAATAGCTTACCGCTTTGCTGGTACAGCACAGGATATTACGGAAGAAGTAAAATCCCGTCAGCGTGAACAGCAGCTGTTATCCTTAATCAATCAAAATACAGACCACATGTCTGTTGCCGACATGAAAGGAAACCTGATCTATATGAACAGGGCCGGCCGCCAAATGCTCGGGGTAAATGCCGATACAGACGTTACCACCTTGAGTGCGCACGACTTTTATACTACTTCAGAACTAAAGCGGGTTCAACAGTACGTAATCAATGAAATTGATACAGAAAAAGGCTGGCAAGGGACTATACGCCTGATGAACCGCATTACGAAGGAAGTTATTCCCTGCCATGTAAGTTATATACTGATCAAAGACCTGGAAACAGGAGAAATAATTGGCCGTGGTGCCAGCGCACGTGACCTGCGTGGCGAAATTAAAGCTAAGGCAGAATTACAGCGGCTCGCTACCATTGTAGATATCAGTGAGGATTTCTGCAATTACTGCGATATCAATGGAAATACTATCTATATTAATGACGCTGGAATTAACCTGATCGGTATCGATAAAAACGAGGTATCATCATCCAATATGTTTGCTTACCACTCAAAAGCTTCTGCCACAGCGATGAAAGAAGTGATCATACCAGAACTGTTGAGAAGTGGCAAATGGTCGGGTACACTGGAACTGCTACACCAGCAAAGTGGCGCAATTATTCCCATCCACAAACAGCTGTTTATCATCCGGCAGGATATCACTAACGAACCGATCGCTATTGCAGGTATTGCGCGCGACCTACGTCCCGAGATCAATGCAAGGAAGGCGATGGATTACAAAAACGTACAATTGCACATTGCTATAAAAGAATTGGAATTTCTGGCCAATTCAGTACCAGCAGTGGTATGGTCAAGCACCCCCTCCGGAAAACTGGACTATATCAACCAGCGCTGGTACGAAAAAGCACCAATTGGTATTGGACAGGCACTGGGTAACGGCTGGGCAGATACCCTGCACCCCGATGATGAGCAGCGCGCCTGGAAAGCATGGAAGGAAAGTTTAACTACCGGTAATCCCTATAAAATAGAGTTCCGGCTAAAAGATAAGCAGGGCAACTACCGCTGGTGGCTGGTACAGGCACTCGCCTTAACCGATGAAAAAGGACGTATCATTAAATGGTATGGTACCAATACTGATATCAATGACCAAAAGGAACTGGAACGGCAAAAAGATAATTTCCTTGGCGTAGCCAGTCACGAACTTAAAACACCAGTAACCAGTATCAAGGCTTATGTTCAGGTGATGGAAAAGATGTTCATGAAAGCTGGCGACGATAAAAATGCTCTGCTGCTTTCAAAAATGGGCACCCAGGTAAACAGGCTCAACAACCTGATCGAAGATCTGCTGGATGTAACCAAGATCAATACCGGCCGTTTAAAGTTTAATGATGAGTTATTCGATTTTACAGCAATGGTAGAAGACGTGATTGATGAACTCAAACACATTTCCGGCAAACACGAGTTTACTACGCACTTTAACTTTAAAGGAGCAATATCCGGAGATAAAGAACGGATTTACCAGGTAGTAACCAACCTGCTCACTAATGCCGTTAAATATTCCCCGGATGCCAGCAGTATTATGGTGTATACAGAAGACCATGGAAATGAAGTACAGTTTTGTGTACAGGACTTTGGAATTGGCATTAGCAGAAATGTGCAGGACAAGGTTTTTGAACAATTTTACAGGGTAAGCGGAACAAGGGAACACACCTTCCCAGGGCTTGGACTGGGACTTTACATCTCTTCAGAGATTGTTAAACACCTGGGTGGCAGGATCTGGGTAAGCTCAGTAAAAGGGAAAGGATCGATCTTTTGCTTTGCGGTGCCTGTAAAAAAACATATCTCATAGAAATAAGGCTTGATATTTGTACCAGGCCTCCCATATAATGGAGACAAAAAATAAGAAAATATTCATTGCCGACGATGATGAAGCCATTGTTGATGCGACTTCGATGATGCTGGAAATGGTGGGTTATGAAGTAAGTTCTACCCTGAATGGTGCTGCTGTTCAAGCTGAAATACGTGTAAAACCCGACTTGATATTACTGGACATATGGATGTCCGGAACTGATGGAAGAGATGTTTGCAGAAAGATCAAAGCAGACCCCGAAACCAGGGATATACCTGTATTGATGATTTCTGCCAGCCGGGATATACGTGAATCGGCTTTGGCCAGCGGAGCTAATGATTTCCTCGCAAAACCTTTTGACATGGATATATTACTCCTTAAAATTGATGAACTGATCAATTAAGCATATTTGATAATTGTTTGATTTAAGTCGGCAAGGTCAAATGGCTTTCTGATAAACCCATCCGCCCCTGCCTGCCGGGCAAATTGTTCAATAGAGATAGTTGCCGATAAAAGAACAACTGGGAATCGGGCTGTAGATGGGTCAGACTTCAGTTTCCTGCACAGATCACTTCCCTTTTCATTACACAACCATTCGTCTAAAAAGATCAAATCAGGCTTAATTTCATGAATATCAGCTAAAATAGAACCATCTTTAGCGATAACCAATTCATAAGAATCATATTTCGATACCAGGTTGAGCATCTCCCTAATCCCATCATCATCTTCTATAACCAATAATTTTAAAGCCATAATAACAAAAAGAAAATTTCTTATCAATAAGTTGTAACATTTATTTTCTAAATATAAATTAAACCACTTCGCTTAATGTCATCTCAAAATCATCTAAATTTATACTTATAGATTTTATTTATTAGATGTTGAATATCAGCCGTCAATTTTCCCTGCTTCATTAAAATAAAAAAAAGCCAAATCAAACCTGAAAACTGCATATATGATAATCTTTCCAAAACATAAAAGGCTGTAAATGTTTCATCCCCCTCAAAAAATCAAATATTTAACAATGAAAATAAATACCCCATATTACCCCAAATAAAATTTATTTAAATAAAATTTTTCATATTTTAATATTATCCATAACTTAGAGGTAAATAAACCAAAAACATCAATCCTTATTATATAAGAGGTATCGAATTAAAACCGAAAGAAAATGAAAAACACATTAAACTGTGAACATCTGCAGATTACGCTGGAAATTAAAGAAAATAACTACTAAGGTGATTGCAGGCAGAAATATGGATTACTCAGTAAAATTAAAGCAGTCGCATAAAACGGCATTTAGTTCCATCACCGTATGGCTTAGTGATATTGGCGATGACGAATTTGAATTTGACGTGAACAGCAGAGGGCACCGCTCCACTACACTGGCCACCATCTGTAATAATGAGGCGATCAAAAAAAAACTGGAAGAAGCTGCCGGTGATACGGGCAAAGTTTGCAGGGAAATGATCGGTGAATTTAAAGCAGATTTTAACGATACAATTTGTTATCTGATAAAATTGAGCAACATTGACCGTGTAAACAATATGGTGCAGATGGTAGAAGCATTTATTAAGGAATGTGTGAGTTACAATAAGGATCACTACATCAATATCAGAAATTAGTCCAGCTTATGGCTTCATTCCCATAATTACTTTTCTCACCTGCGGATCCACAGCTTTCGGGTTCAGTTGATCAGTAATTTTTAAGTACTTACCAGCACTGTCCTTCTGATTAAAATAGCTGTAGGCAGCCGTTATTTCTGCATATAACCTTGGGCTTTTTGCATCCAGCTTAACGGCACCCTTTAAAAAATCGATGCTTTTATTCAAATTGCCTACGTCTTTGGTTTGAAAAAATAATTGGGCATATGCTATAGCCGTAGCTTCCCATACTTTTGGGTTGGATGCATTGAGCCGTAAAGAATGGTTATACAAGACCAGCGATTCTTTATATTTTTTTTGCAGTCCCAGTAAGTTTCCAAACCCCCAGAATACATCTGCATTCAAGCTATCCAGCAACCAGGCCTGGTTAAACCTCATCATGGATGTATCGGGCTTTTGGCTATAAAAATAACTCCAGGCCCTTTCTGTATAATAGGCTGATGCTTTCTTCCTGTCACTATTGAAATTTTTATCGCATTCTTTTAGAAATTCACGGTCACTTTGAAGTTGTGCACTGCACTTTTTCACCTTGCCATACAGCGGTAAAAGGTTAATTCCGGGAGGGCAATCAGTAGAGGAAACACAGCTTGTAAACAGCATTACCACCAGCATAAATGCGGAGGTTTTTATATAGGGTATCATTTAAGTTATATTTTAATTAAAAGTAATTAAAATAATATATTAGACAAAATAAAGCGCCAACCCATCAAAATGAATAAACTCTTACTCCCTGTAGTCTTTTGTGCAGCGTCATTTTCGGCCTATGCACAGCAGACCAGCTCTTTAACTGCAAAAGATTATGTCCATGCAGAAAGTTTTCTGAATTACAATACCGAACAACTGGTAGATCACGGCGCTGTAAGCCCTGCCTGGATAACCGGAGATCTGTTCTGGTACCGCGTATTAACGTCCACCGGCAGTGAATTTATACTCGTTAATCCCGCTAAAGGCACACGGTCGGCGGCCTTTGATCAGCAGCAACTGGCTGCTGCGCTTTCTGCTGCAACAGGCAAAAAATATGAAGCCAACCTTCTGCCATTTCATACACTTGTCTTTTCACCTGATTTAAAATCCATCACTTTTGATGCAGATGATAAACAATGGAATTACGACCTTAGCAATCATACCTGTACGGTGAATACCCATCCTGTACGCATCGCTGCTACCAGAAGAACTAATAGTACCGAGGTAGTATCGCCCGATGGCAAAAAAGCTGCTTACATCCAGGATTACAATTTATGGATAAGAGACCTGGCCACCAAAGAAAAAACCCAGCTCACTACAGATGGCATAAAGGATTTTGGTTATGCTACAGACAATGCCGGCTGGAAACATAGCGATAAAGCTGTCATTAGATGGTCGCCCGATTCCAGAAAAATAGCCACGTTTAAACAGGATCAGCGTAAGGTAAGCGATATGTACCTCGTTACTACCAATGTTGGTAAACCCACCTTGAAGGCATGGAAATATCCCCTGCCGGGAGATCCTGTAATAGCCACCATTCAGCGTGTGGTAATTGACACTGAACATCCAAAAGTAATCGTAATGCAGGTTGATCCTGATGCACACCGGGCTACTCTTTCTGATGATATTTCATCCGGTGAAAATGGCCTGGACGACGTGGATTGGAATGAAGATGCTTCTGTACTCGCTTTTGTCTCTACATCGCGTGATCATAAACAGGAAAAATTCCGCATTGCGGATGCAGCGACAGGCACTGTACGTAATGTATTTGAAGAAACCGCAGCTACACAATTCGAATCAGGCCAGGGAAGTATCAACTGGAGATACCTGCAGCGCTCGAACGAAATTATCTGGTACTCTGAACGTGATGACCATGGGCATCTTTATCTGTATGATGCTGTAACCGGAAAAGTTAAAAACCAGATCACTAAAGGCAGCTGGACAGTGACTAAACTGCTTAAGGTTGATGAAAAAAAACGTGTCCTTTATTTTCTTGCAGATGGCCGCGAACCCGGAAATCCGTATTTCAGCCATTTGTATAAAATTGGATTTGATGGTAAACACTTAGTTTCACTTACTCCTGAAAATGGCAATCACCAGGTTACGCTCTCCCCTTCTGCAAATTATTTTGTAGATAGCTATTCCCAGCATAATGTACCGCCGGTTAGTGTATTACGTAACCTGGATGGTAAACTCGTGACCAGTTTAGAAAAGACAGATATTTCAAGGCTGAAAGCTTCAGGATGGAAAGCACCCACGCCAATTATCGTTAAAGCGCATGACGGGCAGACTGATCTTTACGGTGTGATGTTTAGCCCTACCAACCTGGACTCCACAAAAAAATATCCTATCATCAATCATATTTACCCTGGCCCTCAGGGAGGAAGTGTTGGCAGCTGGTCCTTCTCTGCTTCAAAAGGTGATGACCAGGCACTTGCCGAACTGGGATTTATTGTAGTAGAAATTGAAGGTTCTTCCAATCCATTACGTTCAAAGAGCTATCATGATATGAACTATGGAAACATCGCAGACAATACACTTCCTGACCAGATTACTGGTATGCAACAGCTTGCGAAGCGTTATCCTTATATAGATATTGAACTTGCGGGCATTTGGGGACATTCTGGCGGAGGTTTTGCCACTGCAGCAGCGATGTTCCGTTACCCTGATTTCTTTAAAGTAGGTATTTCGGAATCAGGAAACCACGACAACAGGAATTATGAAGACGATTGGGGAGAACGTTATATCGGCCTGCTTACCCAGCAACCGGATGGCACCTCTAATTACGAAGCACAGGCAAATGAAAATTATGCAAAAAACCTGAAAGGTAAACTGATGCTTGCCCATGGCATGCTGGATGATAATGTTCCTCCATACAATACCCTGCTGGTAGTGGAAGCACTTGAAAAAGCAAATAAGGATTATGACCTGGTTATCTTTCCAAACAGCCCGCATGGATATGGTGCCTACTCGCCTTATATGATGCGCCGTCGCTGGGACTATTTTGTACGTTATTTAAAGGGGGTAGAACCACCGCATGAGTACGAATTAAAAACTACAGTTGATCCAAGAAATGCTGTGAAATAAAAAAGCGGGGTCCAAAAACGGACTGAGCCCAAATTTTAGACTAAATTTAAAAGGAATGAGCCCGATGTTATATCGGGCTCATTCCTTTTAAATTCTTCTTAACCCCTTCGAATATCCAATTTTCAGCGTTAAAATTTATTACCTGTTTAAAGACTTGATAAAACTCCTAAACCTGTGCAGGGATCCCAGCCATCACCAGCAATGTACCCTGTTCCTCCCGAGGTTGTTTTATTATCACCAGCTGTAATATCACGGCAACCTGATGGATCAGCGTAGATCTGTGAATGGATATATCCGGCAGGCTTTTTGTTTTTTTCATTCAGCAGGGCAATTAAACCGGCCATCAGCGGTGCTACGGCGCTGGTACCTCCAATTACCATTTGCTCACCATCTACCAATACCTTATAACCAGTATCGGGATCAGCATCTGCTGCCACATCCGGTACTCCCCTTCCTTTAAACTTTGTGTTTAATGATACGGGCACCCCCGCATTTTGCTGGTAATCCGGCAAAGGGAAATAATCACTTACGCCACCTCCTGAAGCAGAATCACTGGATTCATGCCATACCGTTTCTGAAGAGATCTGGTTATTGTTCACCACCAGTTTAGTACCGCCACAGCCTAGTACATAAGGACTGGAAGCAGGAAAATCAACATGGACCTTTCCATCTGTTTCCCCATCCCTCGAACCACTGTCACCGGCGGCAGCACAGATCGTTACCCCCAATGCTGCTGCTGTCTTAAATGCTTCGTTAAAGTTATCCAGCGACTGGTCTGTCCAATTTACTTCTGCCGCTCCCCAGCTGATAGAAATAACTGATGGTTTATTCGTTGTATCGTGTATGGCCTGGGTAATGGCGTCTAAAAATCCCTGATCTGTATTGGGTGCAAAATAGACTGCAATCTGGGCACCCGGGGCCACAGCACCGGCTACTTCAATATCCAGCATTACCTCACCATCTGCACCGTCTGCTGTAGAAGGATCATTTTTACCTCCGTCTACAGCAATTGCTTTCACTACCGGAGTGGTCATTCCCAGGCCCTTAAAATAATTGGTCAGGTCTGTTTTACGAAATCCTCCACCCAACTCAATGATCCCTATGCACTGGCCCTTTCCACTTACACCGGTTGGGAATCCATAGATTCCAGCCAGCTGATCGGCCGTAAAAGCTTGTGGAGCCGCTGCATGGGAAATAAATTTAACGTTTTTTTTTGCCACCTGGAACATAGGCCTGGCTATAGGACGGTTATCCAGTCCGAATACCCCTGTAATAATATTTTCCAGGTCTGCCGAGACAGAAACTTCCCTCGTAAGCACCCGGAAATGTGCCGATTTGATTTTACAGCTTTTCAGGTCTGCACCAAATGCTTTTTCCAGATCACTGATCTTTCCGCTTAACTGTACACTTCTCCTTGCCAGATCTACATTTACCGTAGTCAGCAAATGTTCATGTCCAAAAGCTTCAACCTTTTCCGCATCTTCCTGCGAAGCACCATACTCTTTTTCATAGGTTTCCCTGCTGAGCGGCTTCCCTTTAAAAGCCTCCGCAGGCAGTTCTTTTTTTCTGCGTAACCGGACGGTTACCGTAATAGTCTCTTCTTTATCTAATTCCTGCAGTTTTTCTGCCGGTATACTCGCCTTATAACTTCCCGATAATTTAATGCTGGTTTTCCGTGTCATAACCCAAAATAATTAAATGTAATTATTTAACAAATAGCCAATTGACACAAAAGGTTTGACCTTCGGCAATATTATTTTTCCGAATACGGAAAGGCTAATTAATACTTTCCTGTGAATTGGAAATTATGAGTTCATTCCCGGAGATAAAATCAAGATAATCTAAGATCTCAGTATCAGTATCCGCACTAAACTTGCGGGCAAAGAATTGGTTCGAATCTACCAGGATCTGGGCGTCTTCCATGGTTAAGGTTTTAGGGCGCGAGCCTCCCTTTTCAAATTTGATATACCTTAGGTGATCATTGACGATGGTATGTTTCAGATCTGAATTTAATAAGACGGTTTGAAAAACCAATTCATCTACTCCCCAGGTCATTTTGAAAAACCTTCTTACAGCGGTATTTTTTTTCAGGTAATTGATTACATAACTGGCACAAACCGGGGTAATGGCCATCCATTGCGAAAATCCAAATGGCTTTAAACCCATCGGAAGCTTCCTTTTGGGCAAAATGCGATTGATCAGGGACTGGATTGGAAATTTAAGCGGAAAATTATAATCACCTAAACTGTAGAGGTTAAATCTCGACATCGATTCCTGCCATTCTATATCTACCTGCCGCGACCGCATAAAAGTTTTATCTGCATTGGCCAGCATGAATTTCTGAATAGCAGCGGCACTTTTTAAAGGATAATCCTGCCCGCTGAGTAAATTGATATGGCTGTAAACAATATTCTTTTTTAAAATCTCCTCAAAACTGCCCAGCGTAGCTGTTACCATACTATAATTAGCCCAGGTAATTGCTGTACGCTTGCCAATAAAGAAAACGTTCTCTAAACGTTCCAGATGTATAAATTCTTCGATATTACTTTTTCCGTCCAGATGAATGTAAACATCTGTTTGCGTATAGATTAGCCGCTTCACCAGCCGTTCCAGCTGTAAAGGGTTACTATGTGCAAGAATTAGATGTGCCAGTCTCATTGAGGTAAAGTTACAGAACAAATATATCTTATTTAAACAATCAAAAGGAGCCCGAATTGCACAGAAAAAAAATAAATTACAGACAAGCGCTGAGAGTTCCGGTTACTTTAACAACAAAAATTTCACAAAGTTCTGATTTAAGCTCATTTAATTGGCTTAGGCCTCAATTCATCAGGACTGCCTTTGGTAAAAGGCTGATAGATTTCTTTTGAAGGTGATAGGAAAAGATCCTTTATGGTATCAAAATTAATACTGTAGGATGGATTAAATTGAGGCGACTGCATGTACTGCTGCAGGCTAAAGAACAATTGTTTTGCCGCTGGCCTGTCGTCATTCTGGCTGGGTGTAAGATCGGCACTGGAAACAAGCAGTTTTCCCTTCCCTACTTTACACTCAAAGATCAGCGCCAAACGACGGTTTAAAAACCAGGTATCGATAGGCTGTACCAATGGCCTGAATCCTTTGGGAAAATCTTCCAGGTTCATTACCTGTGCATTGTTGACAATTTCCCACCATTGCAGGTCGCTATGTCCCGCAGTAGGAAAACTGGCAAAAGCAGGATTTACAGGATTGCACACAAAACCAAGCGTATGCGGCGGACGCATTTTAAACCAGGAGGTATTCCAGAAAACAGGAAGAAAGGTTTGCACTACTTCTTTTCCCTTAACTACTTTACCTGAAGCATTTAGAAATACGCTGCCTCCCTTATCGAGCACGTCTTTAGCTTTGGCGTCCAGGCTGCTGCAATAATAAAATGAGCTTTGGGTTTTAGGCAGCACTGCAGGATAAACCCAGAAATCCCAGTCGTTGGCAAAATCAGTACCATCAACCGTTACTTCCAGCTTTAACTGTGCAGCCACTGAAATGTCAGCCAGGGGAACCCTGAGCGTTCCCACCTGTATACAGTTGGATAAAGGAAGCGTTTTCGGATCGAAACTTCCTTTGGTGATTGATTTCCCTGTTACATCTTTTATCGTCCAGGAAATACGGGCATTCTCCATCGGGCTTTTGCCAAAATGGGCAATTTCTATAGCTGCCTTAAAATCTTCATTGTTCTGGTACACAAATTTAGGGATACGCGCCAGGGGAACTGTGCTGTTGCAAAAACGACTGAACTCCTTGGCTGAGACATATCCTTTTTCGTCCCAGAAAGCATCTAATATCCCTACCAGTGCTGTTCCCTGCCCTGGGTAATCAGTTAATGAAAGCAGCTGAAAACCACTATATCCCGGTGTACGAAGGGCCTTTTCTATCTCATTTTTATAACAGAGCACTTGTAATTTACCTGAAGCCATTAAAAATGAATTGGACTGATCTCCCATATCGTGATCTTTCAGGTCTTCCTGGAACAATTCAAAGTTCTTAGCCCGATAAACACCGGTATATTTTTTAATTTCCTTAAAATTCGGGAACACGCAATACTGTCCCATTTCATGGGCTACAAAAGGCACAGAGAACTGGGCGATTTGCTGTGCATAATCGGATTCACTTTCAGGACGCTTGCCCCAGTTTAGGCCCCTGGCCCCTGCACGTACCATATATTGGTTATTGGAAATTACCGGCCAGCTTCCTCCTACCGAAGCTCCGGTGTAGATACGCCTGGAATCTTTGGCTTTCCAATAGTCGTTGAATGCAGTCAGGTATTCTACCTGTTTCCCCCTTGGCTCATTACCATAGGCCATCATACAAAACGAAGCATAATTTCCATAATTTCTGGCCATGCGGTTTGTTTCATCATAAATAAACTGGTCGATTGGTTTTCCCTCACCAATAGAAGTACCGTGATTGGCCCAGCTAGGGCCTTCGGGCTGCAGGTAAAAGCCAACTTCATCAGCAGCAATAAACGCCGCTTCAGGCGGGCACCAGGAATGGAAACGCATATGGTTTAACCCATGGGCACGGGCAATCCTGAATATCCTTTCCCAGGAAGGGACATCCATTGCCGGATATCCTGTCAGCGGAAACTCACAGTTATTTACTGTCCCGCGTAAAAAAACAGGCCTTCCGTTAATTTCAAAATGTTTGTCTACCGCCTTAAACTCCCGCATACCAAACTGCAGCTGCTTCTGATCTTTTAAACCCTCATTGGTTACCAGCGATGCTGTTAAACGGTACAATGCCGGATCAAACTCATCCCAGGTAAGCGGATGATTACCCATTGGCAGGTCGACCTCCAATTCTCCTTCCCCATGGTCAATAAGGAAACCAGCAATAACCGGGCTGATATGCTGAACAATACTGGTATTAAAACTATTGGCAGAAAGCGTTATACTGCCTCTGGTAGATATTGATTGTTTCGCTTTCAAATGGATTTTAACCCTTGCCAGCTTATTTTTAAGATCCGGATAAACCTGGATATCATCAAAATAAACCGGAGGTCCTGCACTAAGCTGGATCTTACCGACAATGCCGTTCCAGTTACCCTGCGTATGGTCTGTCAGACTATTTGAATCCTGCCCAACATTGATGGCCTTGATCCTGTTGTCAACCAATATGGTTAACCTGTGTTTGCCGGCTTTTAAATTGGGCGGCAATTCATAACGCTGTGCCGCTACAAATGTATATTGTGTTCCTATTTCTATCTCATCTATCCAAACCCTGGTCTCCGAATGGGCGTATTCCAGAGAAAGTAAAACATGCTGCCCGCTCCATCCCGCAGGGATAACAATATCCTTCTGGTACCAGGCAGCACCGGTATAATGTTTTGAGGGAGTAAGCCAGAACGGGATTTTAAGATCTCCGGCTTTACGGTATTTGGCCAAACGCGGACTGAAGTAATAGGTACTATCGTAAATACTGGCCGTCCATTTGGTTTTTAAAGTGATGGCATCCCCCTTAAGATTTTCGGCCATAGAGCCGGGGAGATTAACCGATTCGGGCAATAGGGTATTAAACCATTTATCTCTGATTCCAGTATCTGCCGAATCAATCGCAAACCTCCATTTTCCGTTAAGGGATATGGTTTGCGCCTGTAAAATTCCTGAGCAGCATAATAAAGCGCACAAGCTCAATGTAAATTTTAGAATCCTATTCACCTCTGCCAATTGGTTTTTCTGGTTTGGCAACAGGGGATTTTAAATAGTGTTTCATTTGATGTATTAATTTTAAAGGTGATAAAGCTTGCATATTCTTTTAAGGAGCTGTAAGCTTACGCAAGTTTCGATAGTTTAGCCCTAAATAAATGAATTAGGTGTATAACCTATAAGTGTCTCAATAGATACATTACCCCTAAAAGAAATAAATTAAATTTAACATTATTTAACGCGAAAATTCTATTTATTGCATAATAATTTTAGACATATACAGTTATCAACGTAACCATAGATAAAAAAATTGCCAGATACAAACTTAAAGAACAATCCTGTACAGGTAACCATTATAGGCGGAGGATTTTGCGGCATCATGACGGCCGTTAACCTCATGCGCCTTAACGCATCCGTGCACATTCATTTAATTAATAAAGGTTATCCCCTGGCAAAGGGTGTCGCCTATGCACCACATACATCTTCCTTGTTGCTCAATGTGCCCAACGGCAAAATGAGTGCCTATACCGATATCCCTGACCATTATATACAATGGCTTAGGAAAACTGAGCACATGGAACATATCCCGGCAGATGAGCTCGCAACTGCATTTTCAACAAGGGAAACCTATGGAAAATATCTCGGCCATTTATGGGAGGATATGCTCAACGGAAAAAAACAGACCCGGATAACCGTATACGATGACTTCGCTTTTGATATCATAGAGGAAGCTGACCATTTTCAGGTACATCTTAAAGAACATCCTGTTTTAACTACCGATTATGTGGTACTGGCTACCGGCAACGCAAAGCCAGGGCTTCCATCGGGTATACCCGACTCTTTCAGCAGCAGCAAATACTATTTTGCAGATCCATGGAATAAAAAATGTATGGAGCAGCTCCATTCAGGAGTGCCTGTATTATTGATTGGCAATGGTTTAACCATGGCAGATAGTGTTATTGGCCTTACGGAAAATGGGTTTACCGGACAAATACATACCATTTCTCCGCATGGCTATCAGCTAAAACCCTGGAAAGAAACAAAACCCGCTTATCCGGCACCTCCCTATCCGGCGCTATTGAGACAGAAAACAAGCTTACCAGGATTACTGAACACTTTAAATAAACACCGCAAAATCGCCGATCAGCTTAACCAATCCATTTTTCCTGCTGTCGACGCTCTAAGGCCACATACGCAAACCGTATGGCAGGCATTCAGCGGCAGAGAAAAACAGCATTTCATCAAACACCTAAGCCATCTCTGGGGAAGCCTGCGCCATAGAATCCCTGCCGGGATACATGAATTTATACAGGACAGGTATAGTCAGGGAAAATTGGTTACCCATAAGGGATGTGTTAAGACAATCAGGGAAACTGACAACCATATAGAAGTTACGATCCGCTGCAGCGGAAGTTTGAAACAGCTGGCTGTACAAAGGGTAATCAATTGCACCGGCCCTGACACTAAACTAACTGCCAGTGAATTGTTAAGCAATCTGGAAAAGAGAGGGCTGATCTGTCCGGATGAATTTCAGCTGGGCATAAAAGCCAGCCCGGAGAATGGCTGTGTGATCAACGCCAAAGGGCAGAGGAAAAATCTATTTGTTATCGGTGCCAACTTAAAAGGTACACTCTGGGAAAGCACGGCAGTTCCTGAACTAAGGATGCAGGCGCAACGACTGGCAGAACAGCTAGCCGCAGCTAAGGGTTAAAATCCAGCATTTACCGGTTACAGTAAATGCTGGTTTCCTATTTAAAGTTTTTTCTCTGCCGGTACAAACTCATTGATCACTGCATCATGGATCAGCGCTGGCGGCAGCAAACCTTGTGACAAGATAAAATCATGAAAGCGGAGCGCATTAAATTTGGCACCCAATGCCTCTTCAGTTTCTTTTCTTAAAGCGAGCATCCTGGTAAAACCATAAAAATAACTATTGGCCTGACCTGGGGCTTTCAGTGAATAACGGTCGACCTCCTGCTGGGCAAAAGCACGGGATTGTACCACATCTTTCATCAGCAGATCCAGGGCCTGCTGCTGGGTAACTGTACCAGCCTGCAATTCAGGATCGAGAAATGCGCGGGCAGCTCTCAACAACCTGTAATCGAGGGAAACCAGCTGTCCTTCCAATGGCATATAAGGCCTGGTAATGTATTCCGAATACAAACCCCAGCCTTCAGCATTGGTTGAATTAAAGGCATATAATGAACGTGCCTGTGATACGCCTTCTTCTACCATTTTATCGAACTGAAGTTCATGTCCCGGGCGCGCTTCATGCGCAATAATAGTCCATGAAGCTGCATCAAAAGTAAAATCATCAAACTTACTTCCTGTTTTTTCTCCGGCAACCGGAGGCATATTTAAGGGCAGCACAAAAACTCCCCGCTGACCCGTATTATTAAGGAAAGGCGGTGGTACCATATGTGGTGCCGGGCCCTGGGCAGTTTCTGCAGCCGTAGCTAAACGGATAATTGCAGGGCGGTTAGGCAAAGTAACCAGCTGGTGCTCGCGGATAATCGCTTCAATATCTTTTAAATGGTGTTCATATAAAGGAATGATAGAATCGCCATGAATCTGTTCCTTCTTCAATTCGTGGATCACATCCCTGTAATCACTTGATGGTAAATGACGCTGACGGGCAACTTCTGCCGCTATTGGTTTCATCTCATTTTGAATACTGATAAAAGCTGCATGGGCCATTTTAGCCAGTTCTGCAGGAGGAATATCTACGCCATAAGCTTCCAGTGCCAGGGCATATTCTTCAGGCGGCAGCCTAAAATCTACACGTGCTTTGGTCAGCACCTGCTGCCGAATCCACAGATCATAATCCTCTACCTGTTTTTTTAACTTTGCATAAGGTTCTTCCCATCCGCTAAGCTTATATTTCTTGCAAAGTTCTGCAATACCGTTAATGATACTCGCATTGCGTGATAAATCCAGCTCCATCTGTTGTTTAGAAGGATAGATCATATTACCGCCTGCCAGCTGGTGGGCAACACGTTCCTGCAGGATAGTGGTTAAGGGGCGATGGCCTTTTTCAAGACCTGCATATTTGCGCATCCGCACAATAGCCGCAGCGTGACGGGCAGCTGGTGTCTGGTCATCCAGTAAAATATCCAGTCCGTCGTAAATGACAGATGTTGCATTTAAAAAAGGAACCTGTCTTTGCTGTGCAAAATCCTGCTGGCGAAAGCCCAGTTTCAAATGGCTGATCAGGATATTCAAATCCTGTAAAACCAGCGCTTCCTTTTCAGTTTTTAAAGCAGCAGTATATTGGAGCAATAATCCTTCTTCATCTTTTCTCTCAGCCAGCTGATTGGCCAGCGTAGGTATCGAAATCTGGGTATCGTATTCTGCCAGCCCCTGTGAAGATCCATATTCTGGTGAATATTTCTTATCCAGGTCGATCAGCATTTGCGTATAATGATTGGACCTCACTATCCAGTCCTTATCTGCCGTTGTTTTGGTCTGCAGCTTAGCCGAAAATGGTGACAGACAAATCACCAGGGCAGCTGAGGCGCTAAAAATAGAGCGTGGTTTCATAAATAATAGTTAGAATACTAAGGTAAAATTATTCAGTTAAAGTTTTGGTATCTGGTCAATATCATTAGCTACGATCCTGTATAACACAAGGGTTTTACCTTCAACTTCGATTTTCTCCTTAAAAGTTAAACCTAATTTTTCCAGTAACTGAATAGAATTGATATTATCCGGCGCAGCCGTAGCCATAATTGTAGCAAACAATGGATCTTCTAAGAAAGTGTGCAGCACGATGTTCGTTGCTTCAAAAGCATATCCTTTTTTACCATACTCGGGCAAAAAGGCAAAGCCGATATCAGGATGCGGCAAATAATCCCTTTGAATCAGGGTAATCGTTCCAATTGGAATTTCCTGATCTTTTAGTTTAACTACCCAATAGCGTATTGCAGGGTTTCCCAGGATTTTTTGGATATAAGCTTCAGCATCTTTTACAGCCCCCACCTTACGGTCGCCAATAAATTGCAGCCAGGTGGCTGTATTAACAAGCTGAAAGATAAAACCTGCATCGGCTAATTTCAGCGGTTGCAGGCTTAATCTTTCGGTTGTAAAATGTGTATTCATCAACATCATCAGTTAAATTTATAAAACTTTCACCTGTACATCATCTACATAAAAAATAGTTGGTGTAATGGGTTCATCAGCTCCCGGCAATGGTGGTTCTTTTGTTTCATTAGGTGTCTGACGGTTAGGCAGGTTCCTGTAAGGGCCGGTACGTAAAGAAAGTCGCTCTATAGATTTAACTGCCTCTGCCAGCTGCGCATGACTGACTACCTTTTTTCCATCGATAAGAATTGAGTATTGTCCATGCAAATTCGCTTCGGTCAGGATTTCTATTTTATACCATTTATCTTTCTGATAAGGCTGAAGAACCTTTTCTGTACTGCCATCTGTCGCGATGATCTGTCCGCTTTCGTCAAAACGGATCCTTACCGGGCGGTTTCCAAACTGGTCGGTCAAATCAATTTCCAATCTTCCTGTATTGGCACCATCAGCCCGCACATTCATCATTGTACTTACTTTAGTTCCTTCTTCAAAAACCCGTATTGCCCGGGCGTAATCATATTTATCCCTGTCCACCAGCTGCAAAGATTTACCGCTTTTTTCAGGGCTTTTCACTATAGATACCGGTGCCCATGCCGGAGAATAGACATTCCATTTTGGAATAACACCATCAACTTCCAGCTGATCAAAATTGTCACTCACTGGGCCTTTTACAGCGTAGGTAATAGGTGTGGGAATCCTGGCTATCCAGATATCTTCCTTATTCATGCTGTAACTTAACCACATATCTGTGCCTGGCGGTTTGCCGTTCCCTTCTTCTATACCCCGCATATAACAGGGGCCAAAATCTTTAAACTTACCCGTAAAACGGCGTAAAGGCAGTTCGCCCTGTACCAGGAGTAAATGGTCATAAAGGATGCCGTCATCTCCTGTAACAATGGCCAGAGGAAAACGGTATTGGGTTTGCTCAATTGGATTATAGGCAATGGCGTACCTCCCATCAGGGGTGCGCTGGCCCCACTGCTTACCACCCGACATCAAAAAAGTAGGCACCTTAACCGGTGCCGAAAATGTTTTTCCTTCATCAGATGAAATGGCGGCGAACGATTTCTTCCAGAGCGCTACCACTTTTCCGTCTTTACGGTGGTAGTAAGAAAGTGCCTTCTGCCCTTCCCTGCCTTTAAAGAATCCATCTATTCCCTTATCTTCCTCAAACCATTGGAAGGTCATCAGCGGATCTTTCAGCAAAGTTTCACAGGCAGTCACGAATCCTGCGTCTTTAGATTTGCGGAAAAATGGGTAACTGGTATTGGTTTCATTCCATTGTGCCTGACTGGTGTAACGTATAAAATAAATAGGACCATAAGATCCATCTTTATAGATTTCCCGCACTACACGTCCAATTCCACCTTTTTCAAAGGGATCTTCTGCATGTCCGTAAAAACCCAATACGAGTAAACGTCCATCAGGGGCAACATAAAATCCCATCCGCTGATGCATGGTATAACCATTGTATCCGGCAGGGATCTTTACTCCCGCAGGTGCTTTATAAGGCGGAAAAACAACATTGGGTTTATTCCAGTGCCGGCCATCTTTAGAAGTCATTACCAGGGTTTCTCCCGGATCAGATTGTTCATCGATCACATTACTTAGAAAATGCTGGTAAAAAGTTCCGTTCCAGTAACACAGGTTTGAGCCATGGTTATAGGTCCAGGTATGTCCACCGGTATACTCGGGCTGTGTCCGGTTGGCCCGCATGGTTTGAATATTTTCTGTTCCGATGGCATAACGTAAACGGCCTTCGTGCACACTGGGGTCGACAGTTTCCCCGCCAACATAACGGACAGGTTCCTCCGGACTTCCTGTCTGGGCAGATCCTGCCATTGGATAAAAAAAAGTTAGAGGGATCAGGAAAAATAGGTATTTCATGTAAATAATAGCTTCGGTATGGAGCCTGTAAGTTAACAAGAAACGCTGTTATCTGGAATAGAATAAACGTTTGAGCCAAATTAAATGACTGTAATTCAATAAGGCAACAAACAATTTAGCCGTCCAATTCACTCTTTTTACCTATAACACCCTCACTTTTAAATAACTAGGATGTTCTTTTGAAGTATAAATCTTATGCGTTGCCTTTTTAAAAGCGCTTTCGTCAGCTTTCATGATATCCACAAAAGTCTGGGGGTTACGGTCAATTAATGGGAACCAGGTACTTTGCACCTGCACCAAAATCCGGTGGCCTTTTCTGAAGGTATGTAATACATCCTGAAGCTCAAAGTTTACCGGTGTTACTTTTCCCGGAACAAAAGCTTCAGGTTTATCAAAACCATTGCGGTACTTTCCGCGCATGGCCTCACTTCTTACCATTTGCTGGTAGCCTGCCATCTGTATATCCTTTCCTGTCCATTGGTTATTTATTGCTGTATCCGGGTAAACGTCCATCACTTTAACTACCCAGTCGGCATCAGTGCCCGAAGTAGCAACTTTAAGGTCGGCCCATATATTACCGGCCAGCGTTACATCATGGTCCAGAACATCGGTCTGATAGCTGAGCACATCTTTACGGTCTGCCAGGAAGCGCTGATCAGCAGTCATATAAGTACGTTCCATATCCATGGTTTTCCCATTGAAAAAAGGCACTGGATTGGCGGGATCAGATTCGTACTCATCAAAGCTATCTTCACTGGCTACCGGTTTTGTAAAAGACAGCTTATGGCCGGGCAGCAGATACAATTCTTTCTCCTCGGCTTCTTTTGGCGGCCATGTTTTATAGTTTTTCCATTGGTTAAGTCCGGTTTCAAAAGTATTTACCGGCGGCAGGTCGAGATCTGTACCTTTCAGGTAATGGCTAAAAAACTTAAACTCTATGTTATCACGATAGGTGGCACCAGTGGCGCTGCCAAAATCTACATCCCCAAGGTGGTCGCCTGCACCACGTGCCCAGCCGCCATGTACCCATGGGCCCATCGCAAAATAGACCGGCGTTTTCGGGTTTTTCTTTACCAGTGTTTTATAGGTATTCACTGCACCATACAAATCTTCTGCATCGTACCATCCGCCGGTTACCAGTACAGCAGTTTTAATATCATGTAAATGAGACAATACGTTACGGTCTTTCCAATGCTGATCATAATCAGGATGGTCAAGCATCTCGTTCCATAACCTGATCGTATCCTGGTAATACTTCGCATTGGTATTCTTCATCGGGCCCATTTTCATAAAAAAATCATAACCGTCATCTGTTCCCAAATCTTTATGTGCAGCACGGCGCTGTGTAGGTTTATCATCCTGACGGTTAGTAAAACCGGGGTAAAAATCAAAATTCGCAACCAGCATAAAAGCCCCGTTATGAAAAGCATCATCGCGGTAAAGATCGGCTATAGGTGCCTGTGGCGATGCGGCAACCAACGCCGGGTGACGACTTAGCAAAGCGGTAGTGGTATAAAAACCGGGATAAGAAATGCCCCATACCCCTACTTTTCCATTGTTATTGGATACGTTTGCCAGCAGCCAGTCGATGGTATCATACGTATCTGTCCCTTCGTCCACATCCTTTTTACTTTTATGTTCTTCCAGCTCCGGGGTCATCTCCTCATAGATCCCTTCACTCATCCACCTTCCGCGTACATCCTGATAAACAAAAATATAGCCGTCATGCAGAAACTGTGTTGAAGGGCCCAAAGCAGTTTTGTAAAGATCTGGTCCATAAGGGGCCACACTGTAACAGGTACGGTCCATCATAAACGGATATTTCTTCGATTGATCTTTTGGCACATAAACCGAGGTAAATAACTTTTTACCATCCCGCATAGGAATCTGATACTCAAACTTGGTATAATTAGCTTTTACATAATCAGCATCTGCACCGTTCATACCATTTTGGGCAAAACCGCTAAAAGTACACAGGCAAAGGATAAAAAAGATCAATTGTTTCATCAGGATTATATTGTATTTTTAAATATTAAGGAGATTGCAGGAAATCATAGCTGTTTTCACAAAAACACCTTACAAAGATTTCTTTTAAAATTGCAATTAAACATCAATTATCAAAAATAATAATCACTAATTATAAAATAAACGCAATATTGTTACAACAATTTATGTCATTATCACTTATTTTCGCTCCTTAAAATTATAATCGCTCATGAGAAAGAAAACCCATATACTATTATTATCCCTGTTGCTGATTTGCTGCAATACTTTTGCGCAAAGAATGGCAGATCCCTATGCTAAGGATCATTTCACCAAGAAAGACGTTTATATCACAATGAGAGATGGCACAAAGCTATTTACCTCGATCTACACCCCGAAAGACGCTTCTGCCAAAAACAAATATCCGATGCTGATGCAACGTACCTGTTATAGCATAGCACCCTATGGCGAGGACAAATATCCAGCCCGCTTAGGCCCTTCAGAAACGATGATGAAAGAAGGTTATATTTTTGTTTATCAAGACGTTCGCGGAAGATACAAAAGCGAAGGCACCTGGACCAATATGACACCTGAGCTGGATCAGCATAAAACAAAAAAAGATGTTGACGAAGGGACAGACACTTACGATACGATAGACTGGCTGGTAAAAAACGTAACCGATAACAATGGCCGTGTAGGTCAGTATGGAACTTCTTACCCTGGTTTTTATACTGCTGCCGGTATCTTATCCAATCACCCTGCATTAAAAGCTTCTTCGCCACAGGCTCCTATCTCCGATTTCTTTTTTGATGATTTTCATCATAACGGGTCATTCCTGGAGAGCTACATCTTTACTTACCCTGTATTTGGTGTTCAGAAAACAGACACTACCAGCAAAGCCTGGTATGGCGGACATGACATCAAAAAAACTTCCACTGACGGTTACCAGTTTTTATTGGATGTAGGTGCACTGCCTAATTTCAACCAGTGGTATAAAGACAACTTCTTCTGGCAGGAAACCATGAACCATCCAAACTATGATGAATTCTGGCAGAAACGTTCTTTACCAAAACATTTCGGCAAGGTAAAACCTGCTGTGATGCTGGTTGGCGGATGGTATGACGCAGAAGACCTGACCGGTCCATTGGCTATCCACAGGGCTATTGAGAAATCAGATCCCAATGCTTATAATACCATCGTGATGGGACCTTTCGGGCATGGCCGATGGGGACGCGAAACCGGACACACTTTACACAGCAATGTTTACTTTGGTGATAGCATTGCAACATTTTATCAGAAAAACATTGAGGCTAAATTCTTTAACCACTTCCTGAAAGGATCTGGTGATAAAAATTCTGGATTACCTAATGCCTACATGTATGATACCGGTAAAAAGAAATGGGAAACCTACGATAAATGGCCTGCACCTGCTGCAGTACATGAAAAACTTTATCTGGGAAATGATGGAAAGATCACCTTTAGCCAGCCTTCAGCTACCGGATCTGTTTCGTTTATCAGTGACCCGATGAAACCAGTTCCTTACACTGAAGATAATACGACTACTGAAGGTTTCACGCCGCATAACTACATGAGCGAAGATCAGCGTTTTGCAGGTCGCCGTCCGGATGTACTGGTTTTCCAGACAGACACATTAACCAGCGACATTACGCTTGGCGGTGAGTTAATGTCTCATTTAAAAGTTGCCATTACAGGTACCGATGCAGATTTTATCGTAAAACTGATTGATGTATATCCGGGTAATGAACCAAACCACCCTTACATGCCTAATAAGAACATCCTGCTGGCTAATTATCAGCAAATGGTACGTTCTGAAATTATGCCGGGCCGGTTCCGCAACAGTTTTGAGAAACCGGAAGCTTTTGTTCCCAATCAAAAGACTGATGTGAACTTCCGTTTGCAGGATGTGCTGCATACCTTTAAAAAAGGTCACCGTATCATGATACAGGTACAAAGTACTGCTTTCCCATTGTTTGCACGTAACCCCCAAAAGTTTGTGCCTAATCCTTACAAAGCAGAACAAAGCGATTATATCACTTCTACCCACACTGTTTTCAACGACAGTTTCCTGGATGTTGAAGTGCTGAAATAAACAAGGTTAACCATTAAATAAAAAAGATCCTGCAATCTGGTTTGCAGGATCTTTTTTATTTAAGCGTAAGTTTGTAAACCCCATCGGCCCTGATAGAAATGACACTTCCATCTTTCATTTGGTAATCTTCAATTACGTAGGGACTACTATCAGCCTGAACCAGCTTCAGTTCTTTTGTTTTTAAGTCGAGTATGTAATAACCATCAATATTTACTTTGGTATCGTATCCAAAGCCCTGATGAAAAGTGACTACATCGTTTTTGATATTATAAATGATTGGAAAGTCTATACTTCTCAAAGCTACAGTATCAGAGCGGTAGACTAATGTATTTCCTTTATATACGCTGTAACCGTTTAAAAAGTCATGAGCCGCGTTTTCTACTGTTGTTGCTGTAAAGATATAACCTGTGGAATGATCTATATTTACTAAACCAGAATTATCATCCAGCGTCACTGGTGTTGAAAACTGTCCGTTAGCGGGATTAACAATCATATTATCATAAAGGATATCATTAAAACTATAAAAACTGATAAACCTGAAATCGAAATTACTTAGTGGATATTCTACTTTTGAGAGATCAATGAGATTGATCAGTGAGGCAGTTTTCCTGGTATATATAGGGTTAGTAACCAGTACATGATTATCTACTATCCGCGAGGTCCTGCCATAACCAGAAGATACATAATCCACAAAAACAGACCTTTGGTTAAGCATACTGTAGCGGGCTAAAATTTCCGCATCATCTCCAGGGTCTGGCGTTGCAGGCAGGTTTTGTGTAGTCTTATCACCATAAACTAAAATATCATCATCCGAAACCGCCCTGATCAGGAGTCCGCTTAAGCTATTGCTCACATTTTCGGCAGCAAGCGTTTGTAAATTAACCCGTTTAATTTGGGAGATGTTATTGATATAGTCGGTAATAAAAAGATAATTACGCGATGGGG
Source organism: Pedobacter sp. L105 (assembly GCF_009765875.1). Classification (GTDB taxonomy): domain Bacteria; phylum Bacteroidota; class Bacteroidia; order Sphingobacteriales; family Sphingobacteriaceae; genus Pedobacter. Next base: position 94,934 of record NZ_LMUP01000014.1, on the reverse strand, counting down.
AAAGGTCAAATGAATTGATCCCGAGGCCCTGCGTCAATGGCAATATTTTTTGATAAGCATACTCGCTCACATACTGATGTATATATTCAGGAATACGGTATTGCTTAATTGTTTTAGATGAAGCTGCCGACTGCACCAGGAAATTATATTTTTTACCGGCCTGAAAGGCATAGGTAAAAGTAGCTGTAAACATTCCGGGAGAAGTATCAACAATCGTGGTAGCAAGCACAGTACTATCTTCTCTTAATATCACTTTTGCTAATGGCTGATCTGGGTTGGTATTTGCAAAAGCAACATTTACCTGGTTAGCTGATAAGGGAATCATTTTAAATGCGATTAAACCGGCGTCCTTTACCGTTCCTTCAGAAGCTTTAACAGGGTCGAAATCACTATCTTTTGTGCATGAAGCGAACAATAAGATAAGGGCTAGCAGGTAACGATATTTTCCCATGAGAGTTAACTGTAATCATTGAGATACTAATTTAAAAACTCCGCCATATTAATGTGTACAAAACAGGTAAAATAATCTTTACGATTAGGTTAAAATAATATGCTTGTTACAATCGGATAATCAACCCATTAAAATTATAAATTGCGCTCAGTTAAAGCATTAATACGAATCAAATATGAAACCGCATTCTACATCTCCGTTGTCCACCCAGCTAGCGGCAAGTGCCAAAAAGCTGCTGGTATTAATTTTCCTTTTCATCTGTATGCAGACTGCTGCATCTGCCCAGCAAAAACTGCGTGTAGTAGTTGCAGGCCTAAACCATGACCACATTTTCAATATTTTAAATGCCTATAAAAATGGCCAGGTTGATATCGTAGGTATCGTTGAAACCAATAAACACCTGCAGGAGAAATATGGTAAGCAGTTTCACTTGTCTGATGATCTGTTTTTTGACGATCTGAAAAAAGCAGTGCAGTCAAAAAAACCTGATGCTGTACTGGGTTATAACGCAGTAGGAGATCACTTATCCATTGTTGAAGTTTGTGCTCCCCTGGGCGTACCTGTGATGGTAGAAAAACCATTGGCAGCAACCCTGGATCAGGCAAAACAAATTGAAGCCTTGTCCATGAAGTATCATGTTAAAGTATTAGTCAACTTTGAAACTACCTGGTATGCTTCTTATCATGATGTCTATAACACGGTTGGCAAAGATAGTATCGGGCAAATCAGAAAAATGATAGTGCACGATGGGCATCAGGGACCAAAAGAAATTAACTGCAGTCCTGAATTTTTAAGCTGGCTGACAGATCCCATTAAAAACGGAGCCGGTGCCATGAATGATTTCGGCTGTTACGGAGCTGATCTAATGACCTGGTTTATGAAAGGACAGCGCCCAATTGCAGTAACAGCTATTGCCAGACATTATAAACCTGAGGTTTACCCTAAAGTTGAAGATGATGCCACGATCATGGTAGAATACCCTGGTGCAACCGGTTTGATCGAAGCTTCGTGGAGCTGGCCTTTTTCTATCAAAGACCTGGAAGTATTTGGAGAAACCGGCTACCTGCATGCACTGGATGCAAACAGTATAACCAGCCGGATGCGTGAAAATAGAAAAGGCAGTAAAACAGCAGAACCGCTGGCAGCTTCCATCAGTGATCCTATTTCCTATTTGACAGCAGTGCTGAACAATAAGCTTTCAGGTACCAGCGACCTGTCTTCATTATCCTATAACATGATCGTCATGGAAATACTGGATGCAGCGAAACGATCGGTAAACACCGGCAAAAGAATAGTTTTAGAAAACAAAAAATAGCCTTATTTTACAGCTCTTAACCCAGCTTAAAATAATCCTATGAATGAATATGCGTTAATAACAGGTGCGAGCAGGGGTATAGGAAAGTCTATGGCCCTGCTCCTTGCAAAAGCTGGTTATCACTTATTACTGGTATCCCGCTCGGAAAACGAGCTTCAGGAGCTTGCTGAACTCATTCGTAAGCAGTATCAGGTTAAGGTTAGTTATTTAGCTGCCGACCTTTCTGCCAGTAATACCACTCAACAGGTTGCAGAATGGTGTAATAAAGAGACCTCAACTCTATCTGTTTTGATTAACAATGCTGGTTATGGCATATGGGGTAATTTTGATCAGCTCCAACTCAGCGATCAGCTAGACATGCTGCAGTTAAATATAAATGCCGTATTAGCACTTACCCACCACTTGCTGCCGTTTTTAAAACAGCAAAAACACGCTTATATATTAAATATATCAAGTACAGCTGCTTACCAGGCGGTACCTACCCTGGCTTTATATTCCGCAAGCAAATCATTTATACTCCAATATAGCCGGGCGCTGCGCTACGAATTAAAAGGCTCGTCTGTTTCTGTGAGCTGCCTTTGCCCTGGCCCTACAGCCACAGGTTTTGCCAGCCGTGCAGGTATGCAGGCACTGGATCATCTTGCAGAAAAATTCAACATGACGCCAGAGATAGTGGCTAAAGCCGGATTAAAAGGAATGTTCAATAAAAAAGCTGAAATCATCCCTGGTTTGATGAACCTGCTGTCTGTGTACGGCGTTCGGTTCATTCCCAAATCGCTTACTGAGCGAATTGCTGCCAACCTCTACAAGTTTTAAATTTTATTGAAAATAAATTTGTAGCACAAAATATTTTACTACATTTGTAATGTCTACTGAATTAGTAGACATTACTGATATGGCAACCCTACAAAACATCCACATCTCGCTGACTATGCGAATGCCCCTTTCCCAAAGGGCAATGGATTGCTGTTGCTGTTAATCTCTGATCAATATTATTGATTAATCCACGCTCCCGCTCTGCCACAGGCAGCAGCAGGTAATTTCTCTTATTTCTTCAATTTAAAACTTATTGTTATGGAAAACTTATCTGTAAAATTCACCCTAGGTGATAAAATCACTGCCGAACAACTTGATTTTTTTAATCAGCATGGATTTATTCACTTCAAGAACTTCATAAAACCAGAAACTGTAGCAGCTATCACCCAGGCTTCTTTAAAAGTACAGGAAGACTGGATCAGCAACCAAAAGGTAAAGGTGAATGGGATCCCCATCAAATATGGTAAAGACCTGGATGGTTCGCCTATTGTACAGCGGTTTGCCTTTATTAATAAACACCATCCTGTATTTACGGAACTTGCCCGTGATCCAAGGCTTGATATACTGCTGGAATTAATTGGCCCCGGTGCACGTTTAGGCACAGAAGAAAAAGATGGGATGGTACTCAACCATTATGTAAATGGCGAACATAGCCAGTTTACTCAAATGGGCTGGCATACCGACGGCCTTCGGGATATCTTTCATGGCCAAAGATTAAATCCTATGCTCAATATAGGCATTCACTTAAGCAGCCTGAAGCCCGAAAACGGAGGGTTAAGAATTCTGCCCGGAACCCACAAACAGAGTTTGTACCAGATGTTATTCCGCAAAAAGTACTTTTTAGATAACCATGCTGATGCCCATGAATTGGCTATTGTACCTCAGGCAGGAGACCTCACGATACATGACGGCCGTTTATGGCACCGCGTTGCACAATCTTCAGTAATAGGTGAAGAAAGCCGTCGGAGAGTGATCTACCTCCCTATCATTGCCGGTAAATATGAACCTAAAAACGAGAATAGCCCTACCGCATTCTATCAGCGTTTTGCAAAATTAGTTAAATAACAATTATGATTATCGCTTTCGTTATTACCTGGCTGATCAGATCAGGCAGGTTAAATTCACTGCATAAAAGATTATACCAGCTTAAACAATACCGATGGAAACAGCTGTTCATCAGCTAACAGCTTAAAGGTGATCACAATTAGTGATTACCTGCAGCCATTGAAGCAGGTAAAGCATTGGCCGGTACCTACACGATTAAGGACATTATAGGGTATGAAGACGTAGCGCCCGGCAGAAAAGTAGATCCGGGACCGGCATTTCCGATGGATAGTTTTCGCACCGCAATTCTGGGAACTCATTAAATATTGTTACCTTTCTCCTATGTGCGCCCGATACACACTCACTAAAAAAGAAAAAGAACTGCTCGAAGCCTATCAGGTCAAGCTGCCTAAGGTATTCCATCCGAATTATAATTTAGCCCCTACACAGGCTGGGTTGGTGATCACGGCAGATGAACCGGATATTGCCCAGGAAATGCATTTCGGACTGGTACCGCACTGGGCAGAGAGCACCAAGCTTGATTTTTCTACGCTGAATGCCAGAAGCGAAGGTGCGGCCGATACCAAAACATATGCCCCTTTGCTTAGCCATCATAAAACCTGTCTGGTGCTGGCCGATGGTTTTTATGAATGGGACAAAAAAAGCGGCAAACCACTTCCCTACCGGTTTATCCTGACAGACAGGGAAATATTTGCTTTTGCGGGTTTATGGAGCCAGTGGAAGGACAAATTTTCGGGCGAAACCTACCGCTCGTTTACCATCATGACCACCAAAGCAAATGAAACCGTAGGTAAAGTTCATGATCCCAAATTCAGGATGCCAGTTATCCTGGACAAACAGGAAGAAGCGCTATGGTTAAGTAAAGACATTACTGTACAGGACCTGCTCAGTTTATGTGATACATATCCTGATGAGCAAATGCAAAGCTTCAGGGTATCCACCGCAGTTAACGCTACGGTAGTTAATAAAGTGCATAACAATAAACCGGAGCTGATGCTGCCTGTAGCGCACCTAAATCCGCTGATGTTCTAATCGCCCTATCCAGAAAACGAAATTATTTCTTCGTGTTTCCAAATACAAACATGACAAAAAAACAAATCCCAATTATCAGTATCAGTGACATAATAGCTAGACGATATAATAGATCTACAATTAACCCAAAACTCCTAACAACAAGATATTTTCAATTAGACGCTCTAATTTAAGAAAATTTTGATAAATAAAACAATTTAATAAGGCATTCAACACTTATTAATGTATTTTGTTTCCAATAAGAATTAAGAATTAATGATCGATACGATCGCAGCGCGCTTTAATGCAATTAGCAGATAGCCTCTATAGCCTGCTTAGCGATACCAAATACCGTGTCAAAATAAGCACGGTTTTTAGTTGTCCTGCCTAAAAGGATAGCTCCCTCAACCAAAGCAATAAACATCAGTGCTGTTTTCTCGGTATCAGTATCCGCTTTAAATTCTTTAGCTTCAATGCCCGCGTTAATCAGTTCTGTTAAGTCATTTTTCCAGCTTAACAAACCATCAGCAGCCCGTTGCCTTAAAACTTCATGCGTATCATCAGCTTCTACACCAGTGTTCTGCATAGGGCAGCCGCCGTAGTTTTGTAAAGTGGAATAAGTGGTCAGGTACGATAATATCTTCGCTTTATAACCCGAACTTTTTGCAACTCCTTCCTTTACGATTTGACGTACCCGGTTTAAATTGTAATCAAATGCAGCTAAAGCAACCTGTTCTTTATTTTCAAAATTGCCGTAAATACTGCCTTTGGTCAGTTTGGTAGCTTTTTCCAAATCTGCAATAGATGTACCCGCATAACCCTTTTTATTAAAGATTTCTGCTGTAGTTTCTATAATAAAACTACGTGTTGATTCTGACCTTGGGACAAATTCCATAAACAAATATACCAATTGTTATATATTCTAAAGAATTAAGGGTTAAGGCTGTTGTAACTTTTATGTCAATAAAAAAGCGGCGCTTATAAATTGAAAGACTATCCTATAGAAAGTTATGGGTTTTCATACAGGATAGTCTTGAATTTGGAAAGGTCATTTGTTGACGCGAAAATCAGGTAACGAAACCGGTATTTATACCTCGCATTCAGGGGGACGGCTTTGTATAAGTCCGTGAAAGTCCGTGTAGGTACGGTGTAAGTTCGTCTATTTGACTAGTTAAATAGACGAACTTACTATTCAGGCAAACGGACTTTCCCCGGAGTAGATCAAAGCAAGCTCCGGTTCGTCACCGGGTCGTGACCGATGATATGGTATCAAATACCGCCAGGGGTTCCAGATCAAAAGATCCGATTAAAAATCTGTATCCAGTTTTTTATACATCTCGGTCCTTACCAGATTGAAGGTGGTTAACATCTTTTCATTTAATGTTTTCAATACCCGCATTCTTTGTCTTTTCATATTTTGCCTTTGGTTGGCTAAGGTAGAAATCGGCAAACTGCCCGACTTAAAATCTGCGTAAGACTTATACTTTGAAAGCTGTCCATAAGAATAATCAGGAATCTCCATTTTAATTTTATACTTTCCTTCTTTAACAATAATGGAAAGCATCGCGTTAAAGTAATACGTATCCTTGGCAGGATTTGACGACAATATGTTCAATGCTGTCATATCTGAAATATCATAAAAATTGTTCACACTTACTATTCCCGATTCCGGATCATAATTAGAGCTTCCCAGTTTATTGCCGGTAAAGGTTTTTTGTACTGCCAGTTTAGCCCTGGAATATAATTCCTGTTTCGTCACTCCGGGCAATTCAATGACTACATCTTCGTAAACTATCCCGCCGCTAACCGGCAAATAATCTTCTAAGGCAACTGTATCTGCCACTTTGGATCCGTTGTTACGAACTGTCCAGGAAATAGCATCCTGCGCGTTAACAGCAAGACTGGAAAAGAAAAGAAACAGTAGAATTACTCCTTGTTTTTGTAATAGAGCGCGTTTGTTCATCGTTGTTTTTGTTAATTAAAAAATTACTAAATTCAGAATGGGCAATAATAATTTATATAACGCAATTTAAGTGTTTCGATTCAATTGGTATAATTTTTCAATAAAATAATTGTTATAGAACAGCAACAACGATTTAGTATATCTCAAACATCAATCATTAGGAACATTAAATGAATCATACCATTTTTTAAAAGCCCTGGAATTATTGCGGCTTACCTTGATATCAAAATCAGCAACAACATCTGGTTTCAGTTTTATGATATATTGTTTTTTTACCAGCTGTATAGATTCAATCACTTCAATAGAGATCAGATCAGACCGGTTAATTTGAAAAAATCTCGACAAATCAAACTTCTTCCTGAGCCAGGGGAACGTATGGCTAACATTTGAAAACAAATATTCGTTAAATACTTTAATTTAGTAACCCTAAGCCCATCCTATGAAAATCGTTTTTATCCTGCTCATCAATGTTTTTTTGCTGCCAATTTTGGACGCAAAAGCCCAGTCTGGTCAGAAAGACCTATTGCATCTGCAATATGCACCTGAAAAACAAAACACATTAGATCTTTTTCTTCCGGATAGCTATTCAGAAACTACTCCTGTAATTGTGCTTCTACATGGAGGCGCCTGGATGATGGGCGGCAATGAGTATACCAACAAGACCGCAAAAGACCTGCGCAAACGCGGTTTTATAGTGGCCAATGTAGATTATCGCTATGTGAGCACAACAGTGCATGGCAGCGATCTGCTGATGGATATTGATAAAGCCTTTACGTTTATACAGCAAAAATCCAAAGAATACCATTTTAAACATAATGGTTACCATATGGCGGGTATCAGTGCTGGTGCGCACCTGGCTTTATTGTATGGATACACCAGCCACAAAAATATTAAATCGATAACGGCATTGTGCCCCCCCACACGTCTTGATGATGAGGAAACGTTAACGGCACTTCAAAAAAGTTCCTTGATAAAAAATGTAGAGCTTCTGGCTAATGCAAGCTACACACCAGGTGATAAAATCAGCGCCAGCTTTACCGCTGTAAGTCCTTATGCTCATGTAAAGGCAATACCAACCTTACTGTTTCATGGCGATAAAGATACTGTTGTGCCTGATAGCCAGTCCAAATTCCTATACCAGCTGCTAACGCAGAAAAAAATTGCTGCGAAATTTGTCCCCATGGAGGGTAAAGGTCACGATTGCGGCATGAACCAACCAGATAGTGAAAAGAAGGTTTTGGATGAAATTGTAAAATGGATAATTGAATTCAACTAATTCATTTCTTAAACTACTTTAACTATTTTCCAGCTTAATAATCGTTGTTTTGTTAACACTAATGTGTGGTATGGTGCCATTCATTATCAGCTAATAATTATGCAAACAATAGAAGAATCAATAGAGCAATATGGAAAAGCCAGGAACATTCAGGGATTGGAAAATATAAAAGCTGCTGGACGCAGGAAAGTACTTATGTTGATTCGCAAAACGGCCCAGTAAAGGGATTAGATGGTCTGGCTGGGTTGATCAACGGTTTCCACGAACAGATGCCCGGACAGCAAATACAACAGCGTTCCAAAGTTGATGCTCACCATAACGGTGGACGTTTCAGCTGGGAAAATATTCAGGATAACGGTGAGAAAATAGAAGGCATGGATTATTTCGAATATAACGACCAAAATAAAATCACTCGTATTATCGGTTTTTTCGGACCTTTCATTGATCTGTAAAACCTCCGAAAGTGGCACCCAGATAGATTGAAGCTTAATTTAACTATCCCAGGTATCAATTCTATGTGGCGAAAATCAGATCTTTCATCTTCTAACAAGGAAATTAACAATATAAGCTGCACATAGCAATCCTAAAAGATACTGGAAAATAATATAGATATATATTCTAATTTTCTTTACTGTAAATTCTTGCATGTCCAATCTAAGTCCCCAAAATATGAATGACGTATAGATGAACGCAACCTTTACATGTTTTAGTTTGTGTAAGTTCTTAATTTTACGCTGACGCTCATTAACGATTTCTTCCAGCATGATACCTCCATCATCCCTCAGGCCTCCAAGATATTTCTTCAACGAACTTGGATAATATGTAGACAATAATTCCGTCATCCAATAACAGTTTATTAAGGTAAAGAGTAAAAATAGCCACAGGGATATCTTTATAGGTTGACTCTTCTTATATCCTTTATCCCACCAGAAAGTACTTGCAACATTATAAAAATGGCTATGCTCTTTACTATCAATTATTTCCTTATAAATCTGATTATACCATTCATACTTTGCACTTAAACCCTGTGCATTTAGGTGCCTAAGTAGTTTTTCATAAATCCATCGAATCCTGGCTTCATCCTGTAAAGAATCAATATGAAAATTTAGTCTGTCATAAGGCAATCTAAATTTATCCAGATCGACATTACTAAACCTAATAGTTCGCTCCAGTTCGAAAGTCCCCTTTGGATTTCTTGATTTTAGATCACGTAATGTTGTAAGATCTATGATTCCTGAATACGTTAGGTCCAAATAATTGAATATCATGTAGCCCGGCAATGAGGCACAATAAAAATTTGAACTGTCTAACCTGATTTTATTTAAATTAAACTCGTCAATAACCCTAGATCCATTAAGATTCAGATACCTAATGATGCTGTTATTCAAATAAATTCTGTTAACAACTGAATATGGCAAATTGACCTCTTTAACATCAGAGTTAGCGATTTGAATAGAGTGAATTAAAGATTCTGATGTGGCTCCAATATGTTGTTTAACAATAGATAAGCTAGTTTTAAAATTTCCGACAATTTTCAGCGTATCTACATGTTGTATTAAAATTTTAATCTTTTTTAAAGAACAATATTTATTGACGCTGATGGATACATTCTTATTGCAGTTCACAGCTAGAATTAAACTGTCTCCTCTATTGCTGCTATTGTAAGATAGCTCTTCTCCCGTGAATTCATCAATTTCGCTCACTTTATTAAATAAAAGAAATACATTTCTATTGGTATTCTCTATCTTTTTTAAATTTGTAGTATTACCTATAATAGGAATCTGAGCCTTTGTAAGGCAGGTTAAAAGTAAGAGATATAAGATAATCAATACCTTTTTAAGATCAGGAAAGAGCATTTTTAAATGTAAAAACAAAGCATATATATTGCAAGTTTAAACGCATTATTGCTAATACATCATTTTTTTTAACATCTATTTAATTTAAAACAAAGAAGAATATCGTGATTTAACACATTAATGAAATGTAATTTTAAGATCCAAAATATATTATTAATGCCCTTCTTTTGAATTGCTGGATATTATAAACTCACAAAAACTTGATATACTTCGAATGGTGAAAGCTCTCTATAAATACATTGTAACCAACTGCTCCCACTCCTCGCCTAGCGTAAGATCTGGACGGGATTGCTTTGCCTTGCGGTACCAGTAGTCGGCATTCCAGATATCTCCTTCTTTGCGGTGCAGGTAAGCATGGATATGTGCCGACAACTGATCACTCAAATGATCTACCAGGTGATGTGCTTTATCCCAATCTCCTTTACCGTCATACCAAAGGGCTTTTAATTGCACAGATAAACCGTCACCAGGGATTTCGTTTTTTAAAGAGTCTTTAAATTCTTTTAAACTTTTCATGTAGGTTTTCAATTTTATTGGTAAATAAAGGAAATGTATTCCATAAATTTTATTGTCAAAATCAGTAATTGATTATCAGGCAAAGGTCAATAGTTAAACGGGGTCAAAGGTATACTGATATGGCTTAACCTCTTAAAAGAATACCTAAAGCTCCAGTAAACTTTGATTCGTAATTTCCGTTATAAATTCCGTTTTAGCAATCCTATATTCTACTCTTTGATGCTTGTATTTAATGGCCAGGGATTTTTTAAGTTCTTCATAAGCCTGAGCTACTTCAGGATGTGCGATTAAATAATTCCTGAAGTGGATTCTGTTCCACAAGCTATGGTTTCTGGGAGCAGCATGTATATGATAGGTTTGTTGCTTAGGTTCTTCAGGATCATATCCTTTAATAAACACCATATGGGGAGTTGTACCTTCATTTTGCCAGTTGAACTCATACCCTATTTTTTTCATCTGTTCGATAATCTCATCGTTTGAAGTGTCATTGAACTCTACAGCCATTAATATGTCTATCGTATTTTTAGCAGCGAGTCCAGGTACAGATGTACTGCCAAAATGTTCAATTTTGGAAAACAATGCGGAGTTTATATTCATTTCAATAACCTGCTTCTCCTGTTCGTAGAGTTTAGGCCAATTAGGCTCGTATTGACTCATTTCGATAGGAAAGAGATGCCCAATTTCTTCTTTTGTTAAATCGCTGAGTGTTTTCTTTTTCATATTGGAATGAGTTTTAAAATGTTCGTCTATTGAAACATAGAGTACTGAATACCCTTTTATAAGCGACAGACTAGATAGTCTCGGAATCTTCTTTTAGGGCATTTAAAAATGAGTTTACATCACCCGTAAGATAGCGGGCGTATTTGGTGATTTTTTCCTGCGGCCAATCCCACCACGAAGTTTCCAAGAGCCTTGCAATGGTTATGTCATCAAATCGTTTACGTATCAGCTGGGCAGGATTTCCTCCGACGATTGTATAAGGCGGGACGTCCCGGCTAACTACAGCAAGGGAACCGATGATAGCTCCATCACCAATAGTAACACCAGGTAATATGGTAGCGCGGTAACCTATCCACACATCATTGCCAATAATTGTATCACCTTTGGTAGGATACGACTTTCCCTCCATCGCATTGCTCCAATCATCACCAAAAATGGCGAATGGGTATGCACTTACTGCCTTCGAGAGATGATTAGCTCCATTCATGATGAACTCAACACCAGATGCAATCATGCAGAATTTTCCAATCTTAAGATGATCCTGACTAAAATCAAAAAGATAACGAACGTTTTTTTGAAAGTTCTCTACTGTATCAAAGTCATCGTAATAGGTATAATCACCAATTGTTATTTGAGGATGGTTGATGACGTTTTTTAAGAAACATAACCGATCATAACCAGCCAAAGGGAAAACAGTTGAAGAATTTATTGGAGTCATAAAAAGGGATTAAAACTTACAATTATACTTTTTTTTTATATTGATCAGCTCTATTGAGAAGCACGAGTGATCCTGCCCCCTACAGGCGAGAATGACAAATCTTCGTTTATTGAGATTTTGCTTTACTACTTTTCAGTTTTCTCAAAAACAGCGGGCAATTTTCCCTCTGGAATTGGAGCTGGCAAATTATATTGATAATTTAGCCCAGTCTTGGAGGGCAATAGTACAGGATTACCGTGGGAAAGCGCCACTACGTATATCAAAAGGCATACAATTTTCCTTGGATAATTAGCAAAGCGAGGAACAAACGAGGCAAAGCATATCACTTTTGATTCTGCTAACGAAAATCGTCATCGGAGATTTTTTCGTTAGCCAGTAATTCTACTATAGTGGCTTTTTGCATTTTTTCGCCCTCTCCAAAAACCAGATCGGTGTAGTAGGTTAGTTTTCCGTATTTTTTGTAGCCTGAGAAATAGGTGGTACTGAAACCTCCTTTTTCCGTAGTGAACTTATCCTCGCGTAACATTAAGAATGTTTTTTTGCTATAATATAATATCCTTACCGCTCCGTTGATACAGGTGGCCTTAACTTTGTGGCAGTCTTCTTTATCAACCTTTTCGGTGCCTAATACAGTTAGGGTATATAAGGTTGAATCCAGGTAGTCTAGTTCGTTGAAGATATTCCTGCGAATTTTTTTGTCGCTGAATTCTGCCTGGTCGGCGAGTTGTTTTTTTCCTCCTGTCACTTCATAACCATTTTCGCCATCGTAAAAGTTTGCGAACACGATTCTATCCTGATACACTATTTGAAATGAGCCTTTGTTCGGCAGCATCTCCTTAGTGATCCAGTTGACTTTTCGCGCTTCCATTTCGGTGGCCATATTAGTGTAAAGCGTTCTGATAGACTGCAGGTACTGTTGTCCTCCTGTGGCTTCGATCGATTTATCGATGATCTGCCGGGCAGTCAGCGAAATTTGTGCGGAGCTTTTGGTCAGGTTTAAAGTGAAAAGAAGGAAAAGTGAAAGGAGCGTCGGCTTCATGTTAAAAATTTATCTAGAATGGTAGCAAAATTAAGACTTTATATCAATAATAAGGGCTTTATCTAAAATTAGGGTCGTTTAATCGCATAGTAATGATCCCCCCGAAAGCAAACCGCGGGACATTTCTTCATTTATTGAGATTTTTTAATCCCGTTATTAAATCAACCCAGATAAAATACCTCTTTCAGCGCCTTACTAACCGGCGACTTATCCATATTGGTTTCCATCAGATCATGCATATACGACCACCATTTCAGCATAACCGGTTCCTCAGCGAGCCTGTCAAAAAGCGCTCGGTTACTTACTTTGAGCACGCCAAACAGCATATGCGTTTCCTCGTCAAAAAAGATAGAATAGTCACTTACTCCTGTTTTTTTTAACAGCGCACTTAGCTCTGGCCAAAGCTCATCATGGCGCTTTCTATATTCGCTTTCCCTACCGGGATACAATTTCATTTTAAAAGCTATACGTTCCATAATGCCTGTTCTAAATCTTTGATCAAATAATCGGCATCCTCTAAACCCACGTACATCCGGATTAGCTGATGTCGATGGTTGTTCGTATCATAATCCCCCGCTACCAGAGTGGCAAGAACCGGGATGAGCAGGCTCTCATGTCCTCCCCAGGAAACAGCCATCAGCACATGCCGGAGACCATTGCAAAACGTCTCGATTTTCTCTGCGGACGAGTCCTTTAATGTAAAACTGAACAATCCGCCGCATCCCTGCATTTGACGCTGCGCCAGTTCACTTTGCTTAAAACCCGGTAAAAAAGGCCAAATTACCTGCTCTACTTTCGGATGATCAGCCAACCATGCAGTGATAATTTTAGTGGTTTCAAAGCTACGCTGCATCCGTAATGGCAAGGTACGCAAGCCACGGATCAGCAGCCAGGCAGCATGCGGCGACAAGGCCGCGCCGATATTTAGAAATTCATGCGAAAAGATCCGTTTGATCAGTTCACTACTGCCAGTGATCACCCCTCCCATCACATCCGAATGTCCGCCCAGATACTTGGTAGCCGATTGCGCAACCAGGTCGATCCCCAGCTTAATGGGTCGCTGGAACAACGGACCACAGTACGTATTGTCGATCATAGTAAGTATCCCCCGTTCTTTAGCGATCCCGGCTATTGTGCTCAGATCCTGCAGATCATAACTAAACGTATTCGGACTTTCCAGGTAAATCAGCCTGGTCTCAGCACCAATAGCATTTTGGATATTTTCTACTTCAGAACCATCCACAAAAGTAGTACAGATACCAAATTTGGGTAATACATCTTTAAATAACTTCACCGTCCAGCTATAAGGGTTTTCAACGGCGATCACATGATCACCCTGAGCCAGTAAAGCCATGATGGGCACACTGATTGCCGCGATACCACTACTGAACACCAATGCATCTTCAGCTCCATCCAGTGCGGCTAGCTTTTGCCGAAGAATATTGAGCGTAGGGTTCTGACCTCGCGAATACAGCAGGTGATCATACTCATTGTCCAAAGCGCTTCTCAAGTCGCTGACTGTTTTAAAGGCAAAATTACTGGACTGCACAATAGGTGGCGAGACTGCACCATAATAGTTGTCGCGGTCTTCACCCAATTCATTCAATATATAAGACAAATTCATATTAAGAAATTTCAGTTTTCTCGCCCGGGTTACAGACGTAATAGATCAACAGTCCAAGGGCATACGCAGCCAGGCAACAAAGTGCCGCATAGGGATTTTCTTTAAAAGTGATAAAGATGTTTACCGTGACAAAGCAATAAGTGATGATAAAGATTAGTGGTACCAGCGGGAAACATTTAATAGAATAAACCCCGATGCTGTCCAGGTGTTTCGTCTTCCTGCGCAGGGGAAAAATGGCTAAGGAGGCCATTGCTAAACCGATCGTATCAAAGAACATCACATATTTAAGTAATCCGCTAAATGTGTGCACAAAAAACAGGACCAGGATCACTACCACAACAAAAAAGCTCATACCGAATTCCTGCACCTGGGTCTTAGCATTTACTTTTTTAAATATACCTGGCAATATTCCATCCTCAGCCATGGCATAATACACCCGTGGATTAGATAGAATATTCACATTGACAAAGGCCAGTACAGAAAGAAAGATCATGACCGAAGTCAATTTATAACCGGTATCCCCGAAAACTACACCGATCATCCTGGCCGCCAATGCCGGCGTCTGTTGCAGGCCCCCGATTCCCAGGACACGGACATAAGCAAAGTTAATCGCCAAATACAGCAAAATCACCGTGATGATCCCAAAGGTTATGGCTTTAGGAATATTAGATTTAGCATTAATAATATCGCCACCAAAATTAATGGTTTGCTGGTAACCGCTATAAGTAAAGAAGACCGCCACCAGGCTCAATCCAAATGCACTGACGATGCTGCCTGAATAAGGCACAGCAGCTACGGGGGTCGGTAAGCCCGTATTTTTAAACACCGCCGTAAAGATCAACAAGATCATCACGATTTTAAAAAGGGTCAATGCATTTTGTGCCAAGACGCTCATTTTTACCCCACGTAAATTGATTAGATATAAAATAGCCACCGCGGTAATTGTAATCAGCTTCGTGCCCATGTCATTTTGCAAGTTAGCAGGCAATAGAAAAGGCTTGATATAATCCGCACCGATCAGTGCTACCGCGGCCACCGCAGCTGCATTGCTAATTACCAGCACCCAGTTGATCATAAAAGCCACCGCAGGGTGGTAGCTATAACTGAACACCTTATAAAAACCACCTGTTACCGGAAACCTTGCCCCAATCTCCGCGAAAGTCAACGCACCACACCAACTTACCAGCCCCCCAAATATCCAGGCCGCGAAAAACAGCTCCACACTGCCTGCCCTTACAGCAACCTCACTAGGCGCGGCAAAGATTCCCATGCCAATGCACAGGCTGATAACGATCATCGTCAGCTCAAAGCGGTTTAATTCTGGTGTAATACCCATACAAGCCTAATTATTAGACTTCGAATTTACAAGTGTTCCTTCGTTTAACTCTCCTCTACTGTCTCTTCTTCTAAAAGGCAGTTAGTCCTCATAATCGCATCCCCCTTAAGTTACCCTTTGTCAAATCGGTTGTCTCCGAACCAAACAATACCCCCCTTTTACAAATTGCAGATCAAACAAGGTGATCATATCAAAATCAATTTTGATACCCTTAAGAAATTGACTACTCTCGTAATTTTAAGAGAATTGGAGGCTGAATGCATAAACCAAATACAAATCCTTTTTAGCACTTTAAGGAGTATAATTAAAAGTTTATCTATCAAACGATGATACAACTCTGTGTTGTTTAATACTTAAATATGAAATACATATTGATTTTTCTACCCAACTCTAGTACTGCCACACTGATTTGTGTAAATATTCAAAATTACACTCGATAACGAGAAATCGATTTATAATTATACAGAGATTAATGGAATTTCAAATGTAGCTACAACACTAATGTTCAGCACAATATTTTATAAAGTTAATCTATCTCCGATTAATTCTACACCACTAAAAACTAATTTCACAAGAAACCATCCATTCTTATAAGTTGTAAATTAAATAAAAACAATTTCAAATAACTAGTTGCACTTTGATCATGTATTTTTTTTTGTATGTTTCACTTTGACTAAGAGTAACATAGGCTCCATTATATATTTACATTAATTTTTTTAACTAAAAATGTCATTAGAAACGCTCAAAGACGAAGAATTATTTAAGCTCATTAAAGAGGACAACCGGCTTGCGTTTAATATTTTATATAAACGTTACTGGAAAAAACTCCTGTTTAAAACTTTAGTCAAGATCGGTTCCCATCAGGATGCAGAAGAAATTGTCCAGGATACCCTATTCCGTATTTGGAAATATAGGAAGACAATCGAACTACGTTATAAATTCAGCACCTATCTGGCAGCTATTTTAGCCTATATCATTATGGACAAGATAGCAGACCTTAAAAAAATTGTGGGAACACCCACAGAAGACATTTTAGAATTAGACATAGAGGATAATTCTACTCAAAATAACCTTGATTACTCCGACTTGCTCAGAGAGTTGGAAGTATTAATGGGCGCACTACCCGAAAAGTGCAAACTCATCTATCGCATGAGCCGAATTGACGGAAAAAGTCATAAGGAAATTTCAGAAGAACTTAATATTTCTGTCCATACTATTAAGAAACATATCAACAGAGCATTAAAGGATTTAAAATTAAAATTTTCGACAGTCAAATCAAACTTAAGAAGACTGGTTCAAGAAGTTTGTTGCCCATTCAACTTCTTAAATTCTGTCTTGAAAGCCTAAGCCGTTCCACAGATTAAACACAATGTTACCACCTATCATTGCTGTTTTTATCGATGTCAAAAATTAAAAGATTGCACTCCCCAAAGCTCTATTTTTAATTGACTAATACCGACAAGTGTATACAGTGGATCTATAGTGTTGAGAGGTAACATAAGATGCAACAACAAGAAAACCATATTGGTAACGATAAAGGTATAAGCTCCCGCTTAGGAGCCCCTTCCATCCTGCAAAATTGTTTTATTACATATGTTACCACTGCTCATTTCATATTTTACCTAAAATCACCCTTGATTCTGAAGTTCATATGTCATGTTAAAAATCTAAACCAAATTGACGCGCTATGAACCTTCCATCTAGAGATATCATCAAACAGTTAGCCGGAAAATGGCTAAAAAATACGATAACGGATCAGGAGAAAGAAGTGTATGTCAATTGGTATAATAAAGACGGACAGGAATCTCATCCCTGGGAAGACGGATCAGACCTCTCCGATCAGGAACTGGAAAATCGTTTACTGAAAGCGATGAATGCGAGGCTAGATAAGGAAGGTAAATCTTATAGATTGATCAGGATTATTAGTGCAGCGGCCTTACTGATTTTAATTTCCACTGTCGCTATTATTCTTGTGTCAAAACAAAGTAGCACCAGTATAGAAAGTACGGCGAGAAGCGTCATTAAACCAGGCATCAAAAAAGCCACGCTAACTTTATCAAACGGATCTACCATCAGCCTTGCTGATTTTAAAAAAGGAACCATAAAAGATCAGACAGGCTCCAGGATCAGCAGGGACTCAACCGGCCAATTGAAATATGAGACAGCCCAGGCCAAAACGATAGCAAATTATACCGTATCCACTCCAGAAGGAACTGAATATCAATTCAGGTTGCCCGACGGAAGCGATATTTGGTTAAACTCCGGATCATCCATTACCTACCCTAACAATTTTGCACCTAAACATGAAAGGCGCATAGAACTAACCGGAGAAGCTTATTTCGAAATCAAAAAAGATAAGAAATCACCATTCAAAGTCATCACCAAATCACAGGAGATAAGGGTATTAGGCACACACTTCAATGTAAACAGTTATGCTGATCAATCCTTTACTAAAACTACTTTATTGGAAGGCTCCGTCATTGTAAATCCAACCTTAAAAGATAAAACCTCCAGTACAGTAGTACTCAAACCCGGTGAACAACTCACCTTAACCGAAAAAAGTCTGAAAGTAGAAGAAGCTGATACCACACAAGCAGTAGGCTGGAAAAATGGAAGATTCATTTTTCGGCAGGAAGATTTCAAGACCGCACTCAACAGGATAGCAAAGTGGTATAACGTCTCTATTAGCTACAAAAACATAAAACCGATAGATTTTAAACCCTGGGCCAGCATTTCCAGGCAAAACAGTTTAACATCGGTTTTAAAAATGCTGGAATCAACAGATCAGGTACACTTTAAAATTGAAGGGAGGACAATTATCGTAACAAACTGACATAACCAAATAATTCGGACTAAAAAAGCCAGGAAAGCTGATCACGATCCTGGCTAATAAGTTCAATTCAACTGAAATTAATCAATCACTCATCCAAGTGCCTAACCAGTTCAAAGACAAGACACTTAGGATCTAAACTTACTTCACAAATGTATAAATATTTATGCAAATATGGTGTGCTGTTTCCACATGCCAGTAAATTTTTTCTAATAATGCGGCTAACCACCATAATTATTCTCAGCGCAATCATGCAGGTAAGTGCAAGCACTTATGCCCAGCGTATCACGCTGAATGAATCCAATGCATCCATAAGTAATGTATTGGATAAAATCATTCAGCAAAGTGGATATCAAGTTGTGGCTGATGGAAATTCTCTTGCCAAATCAATTCCAGTTAATATATCTGTAAAGAATGTGTCACTGGAAGAAGCCTTAGCCATTAGTTTTAAAAATCAACCATTTACCTATGAGGTCAAAGATAAAATGGTCATCATAAAAACTAAGGAGCCTTCTTTACTTGACAAGTTTCTAAATCGATTATCCAATATTGATGTTACAGGGCGTTTGGTAGATCCTGAAGGAAACCCTATATCACGCGCAACAATAACGATTAAAGGTACCAGCAGATCAGCGCTTTCTAATACCGCTGGTGAGTTTACTTTAAAAAACGTTGATGAAAACGCACACCTTCAAATCAGTTATGTTGGATACCAGTCTTTAGAAATTGCAGCGAGAGCTAATCTTGGAAATATTATTCTACATGTGACCAATAGCAACTTAGACGAAGTGACAATAAATGCCGGTTATTATATGGTAAGTGACAAAGAGCGCACTGGTGCAATTTCAAAAATTACTGCTATAGATATAGAAAAACAACCTGTAAACAATGTTTTGCAAGCCATGGAAGCAAATATTCCCGGAGTAGAGGTAACACAAACTACAGGTGTTCCGGGGGGCGGATTTACCGTCCGCGTTAGGGGCCAAAATAGCTTAACTCAAGGAAATGATCCCCTTTATATTATAGATGGTGTTCAATTTCCTTCCCAAAGCCTATCTCATGGAGTAAGTATAACCACAAATGCAAGTCCAATGGCTAGTATTAACCCTGCCGATATTGAAAGCATTGAAGTATTAAAAGACGCTGATGCAACAGCTATTTACGGATCTAGAGGAGCAAATGGAGTAGTACTGATTACTACCAAGAGAGGTAAAGCAGGAAAGACAAGGAGTTCATTTTCTCTAAATCAAGGAATTTCCAAAGTTAATGAGAAGTTAGACCTCATGAATACTACTCAATATATTGCAATGAGAAAAAAGGCTTTAGTGAACGATAATGTTCAAATTGCACCAACAGATTACGATATAAATGGTACTTGGGATCCAAATAGAAACTTAGATTGGCAAAAAGAGCTAATTGGAAAAGCTGCACCTACAACTAATATGTCTACCTCACTTTCTGGCGGTACCGCTAATGTCACTTACCTGGTTGGAGCAAACTACTATAGAGAGGGGACAGTATTTCCTGGTGACAATTCATTTAAAAGAACCTCAGGTAATTTTAGTCTGCAATATACTTCAGATAATAAAAAGCTTACCGCTTCATTCGATGCAAACTATAGCCAAATTAATAGCAATTTATTCCTATATGACCTAACAGGCGAAATATTTCTACCTCCAAATTATCCGGCTTTAGTTGATGCCCAAGGAAACCTAAACTGGGGAAATGGTACAATGCACTCCAATCCGATTGCCCTAACACAACAACCATTCAACGCAAAAACTAACAATTTTATAGCAAATACCGCAGTGAGCTACGCAATAATTCCAGATTTGAAAATTAAAGCAAGTATCGGATATAACCAGTTAGATCGTAATGAGTTCAATACCCAACCGCTCATTACTTATGATCCCTCACAAAATCCAGGGCCTTCTGATAGGATTTCTGTTTTTACAAATAATTCAACTAACAACTGGGTTATAGAAAGCCAAGCAAATTATGAAAAAAAAATTGGTGGAAATAAAATTAGTGCGTTAATAGGCACAACCCTTCAACAGGGAATAACTGAAGCACAATCGGTTACTGGATCAGGATATAATAGTGATGCCTTACTAGAAAACATCGCTGCAGCGTCACTATATAGTGCGAACGCATCCTATGCAAAATATCGCTATATAAGCGTTTATGGTCGCCTTAATTATATTTTAAACGATAAATATATATTTAATGCAACTGCCAGAAGAGACGGGAGCAGTCGTTTTGGTACACAGAATCAATTTGCGAACTTTGGAGCGATAGGCGCGGCATGGCTGATCAGTGATGAGAAATTTATAAAAGAAAAACTGGGGTTTGTTAACTTCATTAAATTGCGCGGCAGCTATGGTATAACTGGGAACGATCAAATACCAGACTATGGCTACCTTGATTTATGGAGAACTAACGCGCCCTATCAAGGTGTATCTACTACATATCCTGGAACTTTACAAAACTCTCAATATGCCTGGGAAGTAAATAAAAAAACCGAAGCTGCGCTGGACTTTGGGTTATTAAAAAGCCGCATAAATGTTTCCATTGATTATTATACAAATAAATCATCAAATCAATTAGTATCTATACCGCTTCCTTTGAGTACCGGTTTTAGCGGAATAACTAACAATTTAGGGGCAACAGTAGGTAATAGAGGATGGGAATTAGAATTGCGTACTATCAACATACAAACTAAATCGTTTACCTATTCATCGACCTTTAATTTAACTGTTCCGAAAAATAAATTAATCAATTTTCCCGGATTAGCCAACTCGGCTTATGCAAGTATATATGTGGTTGGTCAGCCCATTTCAATTCAAAAATTGTATAATACTAGTGTTGATCCTATTTCAGGGGTATATATCGAACAAGATTATGATAAGAATGGCATTATCGATGATAACGATAGATACATAGTTGCATTTATTGGAAGGAAATTTTATGGAGGGCTGAATAATTCAATTTACTATAAAGGCTTTTCGTTAGACGTGTTAATGCAATTTGTTAAACAATCTGCTAATGGTTATTTAACTCAGCTTAAAACTCCAGGCAGTTTTCAACCAGGTATTCCAGAAGTGAATCAACCATCTCTTTTAAAAAATAATTATTGGCAAAATCCAGGAGATAATTCATTATACCAGAAATATAGCGGTTCATCTGAAGCGGTAACAAGCTTTTCGGATGCAACTTTTAATGGAAAATTCGCAGTTGTAGATGCTTCCTTTATTCGATTAAAAAACGTGTCTCTATCCTATAATTTACCACTTAAGATGATGCAAAAATTAAACCTTAATAGTGCAAAAATTTACATTCAAGGACAGAATTTACTGACAATAACCAAATATAAGGGCCTTGATCCAGAAACTCAATCAGTATTAGTTTTGCCAATGCTTCGAGTTTTTTCTCTTGGAGCCCAATTTACACTTTAATCTATTTACAATGAAAGTCATAAAAAAAAAATTAGTGCTTTTCATTTTAATGATAGCTACTAGCAATTATTCCTGCAAAAAATTTCTTGAAGTTGGCCCCCCAAAAGATCAGGCTACCTCTACTGAATTATTTTCCAATGATGCTTCGGCCACATCTGCAATAACCGGTGTTTATAGCAGAATGGTTACCAGTGGTGCATTTTCTGGAAATCAAAATTCGATATCAGCTTTATGTGGATTATCTGCAGATGATTTCAACAGCTACAATTCATCGTTGGCTCTTTTCGATAATAATGATATACCAACTACCAATTTTGTCCTTCAAACATTTTTATGGCAAGAACCATACGCTTATATATATACATCAAATGCAGTTTTAAAAGGTTTAAAAACTGCAACGGGAGTTTCAGCAAGTACGAATAAGCAACTGCAGGGAGAAGCAAAATTTATCAGGGCATTTTGTTATTTTTATCTGGTAAATTTATTTGGGGATGTTCCATTAAATTTATCTAGTGATTATACGATAAGTGAACTTACCCCGAGGTCCTCAACAGCTGAGATTTACAATCAAATCATAGCAGACTTGACTGATGCAGAAAACCTCCTTTCTGAAAACTATATCACTTCTGAACGTGTAAGACCAAACAAGTGGACTGCAGAGGCACTATTGTCCAGGGTTTATCTATATACCGGAAAATGGGATCTTGCTATTCAAGCCGCCACAGATGTGATTAACCAAACATCCACCTATGCACTTGTAGATAATTTGAATGGTGTATTTTTAAAAAACAGCACTGAGGCTATCTGGCAGTTGTTACCAACGGCAGGACGTAATACAAGAGAGGGGACGTTATTTATTTTAACGTCAACACCAATTTTCGTGTCTTTATCACCAAGTTTTGTCAGCCAATTTGCCCCGAATGATAATAGAAAAACACAATGGATTAATCAATTTACAAATTCTACAGGAACCTATTATTATCCCTACAAATATAAAGTTAGGACAACCATTAACGGCAGTATAGTAGAGTATTCTATGGTCATACGATTAGCTGAACTATACCTTATCAGAGCAGAGGCTCAAACAGAACTTGGTCAATCCAACCTTGCTTTGAACGACATTAATATCATCAGAAAACGAGCAGGTTTAATTACACCTCTTCTTAATTTGAACTCTGAAGAATGCTTAACTGAAATTGAGAAACAGCGACACCTCGAACTTTTTTCAGAATGGGGACACCGTTGGTTAGATTTAAAACGAACAAATAGGGCATCGGCTGTACTCAGTCTGTTAAAGGGAAGTAGCTGGAAGGAAACTGATGCATTATATCCTATTCCTGAAGTAGATATATCTCGTAATCCAAAAATTACACAAAATCCAGGTTATTAATAGACCTTCCGTAAAGAACTAATAATCGTGTCTATTGAAGCAAATATCATCATATTAATTATATATAGAATGAAACACTTATTCAAATACATCATATCGTCTTTTATCTTAATATCAGTATCGTGTATCGCGCAGGAAAAGTTTACTATTAAAGGGAAAATAACAGGACTGCCCGACGGCACAAAATTAAAAGTACTTTATAGTGATGTTAAACCAGCTGATACAGTAACTGTTTACAATGGAACGTTTAAAATATCTGGATTTCTTAAAGAACCAATATTTGCCTCAATAATGACTGAATCAGATTGGGATATTGTTGATCGTAAACTTAATATATCTTACCAAAACTTCATTATTGATAAAGGCGAAACTACAATCGAAGGCCCCAGCATTGAAGATGCTAACATTTTAGGTGGACCCGTCCAAACGGAGTTTGCTGAATCTGGACTGGGAATTTTTGCTATATGGATGTATCAGGCTGCCTTGCCAAATTATTGGGCAACTATTCATAAGGATTCGTTGCTTTTAAAACTTTGGACTCCAATAGTTCCAATACGAGTTAATAAATTTAAAGTAACTCAAAGAGCCTATGTATTGGCGCATCCTGATTCTTTTGTCAGTCTTTGGGCAGTATCTCAGACCGGGAATCCAGAATCAAAAAGATCATTATATACTGTTTTAAGTTCTAAAATGAAGAACACAGATCTAGGAAAATTAATGGCAACGCAACTTAAGTTAGACACGGAAGTTGGCATTGGTAAAGTTGCTCCAAATTTTACACAAGCTGACGTGTCAGGTAAACTAATAAGTTTGGCTAGTTTCAAAGGAAAATACATACTGGTCGATTTTTGGGCATCATGGTGTGGACCATGCAGGCTCGAAAACCCAAACTTAGTAAAGGCTTATAAACGATTCAAAAAGAAAAATTTTGAAATAATAGGGATTTCGTTAGACTACAACCGAAGTTTATGGACAGACGCTATAAAAAAAGACGAACTTTCTTGGATCAATTTAAGTGATCTCCAGTTCCATGAAAATGTAATTGCGAAGGCTTGGGGTGTGGTAGGAGTACCTAGCAACTTCTTGATAGATCCAAATGGATTCATTATAGCAAAGAACTTACGAGGCGATAAACTCGAATTAAAGTTGAGGGAGATTTTTCAAGAATAAGCATGCTTATATATAAATAGTTGGCAAATCAACGCACTATATATGCTAAAAATCAGGAATTTTAAAAACAGCTAACTTGTTTGCATATAACGCGATTAAGCTATGTTCGTAGATTCTAAATTCAGTTAGTTTCTGTCTCTCCAAGTATGGGAGATAGAAACTACTTTTATATTTACCACTTTGCAAATTATATATGTCTATTATTGCTCCATGATTTGGATTACTTGAGGGTTCATTATCAGCTTTCAAAGCAGATTGGATATAAACACTGTTGTCAGCAATACAAAATCTTTTATTGACAATGGGGGGCGGAGTAGACTGAGTAATACTTGAGTCTGAAATTTTAAGTTGAATTTTTGCAAGTGTAATAGTATCAATCGTTTTAGCTTTATACAAAACTTTTAAATTAGAATTTAAACAAACGAAAGATCCTCTATAATAAAACATATACACCAACTTTCGCGATTTACTATCATATTTAAATAAACCATCTGTGCAAAAATATCCATCTATTTGTTTTTCAGGAATATAGTAATTTAGCTCATTTCCTCTGAAGTTTAACTTTTTGATCTTTCTTCTTTTTGTTCCTCCAAGCTGGACTTCACTCATTAAAATAAAGGAATCTGAATTCACAACTTCAGATTGGTTAAATACTAAGCTGTCCAGCTTTTTTCTCTTCGTAACACTGTAACCAGAAGTCAACTGATATGCTGTAGAAGTTCCACCGCTTAAAACGATTGTTGAGTCCTTAATAAACGCGACAGTATTAAGGCCAGGAAATTGCTCATTTTTTGATCTTAAAGGTAACTGATAGTATTGTCTATGCGCTAAATCAATTGTTACTTTTAGTAAATCATAGGGCTTTCTAAATTTATACAAGGTTATAAATTTTGGATCAATATCAGCTATTGAATATAGATCATTATCCAGTAGAATAGTGTTTTCTAATATTGCCGTTTTTTTTGATATAGATCGATTAAATCCATTTTTTTTATTGGCTGATTTATTAGAATATATGTAAAGTAATGTTACGCTGACTATGCCAAAGCATAACATTAGAAGTAGTTTTCTGATCATAACTTATATTTTAAGGAGTAAATTAGTCCAGATCTATAAATTGTTGATCAAGACCTAATTCAGGGCTTCCAAAATCATCTCTATAGCAGAAACATTAGATCTGGAAGTCGAACTTTAGTTGTACCATTGGGATATAAATAAGCCCCACTAGCACCTAACGACCTACAAGTTGGCGCAACTGCAACAGTGCAGTCGAAAATCATCCCTTATCCAGAAGGCCCTGTTGAATAAGTTTGTGAATAAGCACCTCTGATGGCAACTGTAACTAAAATGGAGGCAAAAAGTAATTTTTTCATTCTGTAAAGCATTTAATTAATACCTACTTTATTTCAGGTTTTCAGATTCTCCTATTTCTATAGTAAAAGATAATTATGAAGTCCATCACATAAGATTGATACTTTTAACTAAGGATTCCATAAAACACTGTAATCTACAGCAGTAAATTGCTGTTCTAATTATAATTGAAACTTTTAAGCATTAAATTGGAGAATAGAATAGGTCTGGAAGAAGGACTTTGATAGTTCCATTTGGATATGGATAGCCTTGGCTACCTGGAACTACTGTTCGACAAGTCGGTGAATGTTCAGTCGTAAATTCGAATACTGTACCTGTACCAGAAGGCCCAGTTGAAAATGTTTGCGAATAAGCACCTCCCAAAGCAGCTATCGTTAAACAAAGCGCAAAAATTAATTTTTTCATTTTATAAAATATTTGATTAAAAACCTACTCTATTCCAGGTTTTCGGTTTCTCCTGATATAATTAAGAGAATTCTTTCACCATAAAACGTTTGTATACCAAACGAAAGATCCTAATCAATAATAATTTAGAATTTGGATTTGTCTCAAAAACGTCTAAATCAGTTTTCAAGAAGAATACTATTCTAACAAGGACTCTTTCATTAATAGTATTTATGATATTATGTATACTCTGGACCAACTAATGTTGATCCAAAGTATACATAATATTAATACATTATTGTGGTACATAATGTAAATCTGGAAGTTGAACTTTAGTGGTTCCAGTTGGAAAAGGATAAGCGGTGCCACCAGGAACGGTTGAACGACAGGTTGGCGTAGTTGCAGTTGTACAACTAAATATTGTACCAGTTCCAGAAGGTCCAGTTGAAAATGTCTGTGCATAAGCACCTCCAATAGCTAGTATGGCTAAAATGGAGGCAAAAAATAATTTTTTCATTCTATAAAACATTTAATTAAAGACCTACTCTATTCCAGGTTTTCGGTATCCCCTGATTTATTGCGCATAAAATATTTTAGTTTATCAATAGATGATTTGTTGGTTTAAATTTGGTTTTAATGAAAATAGCGATAATAGCCAGTACAATAAATACTGTGTTAAAGATCAAATGCTGACTCCACGTCAATGAAGAAATTACCCCACCACAACTACAGGGAACAAATGAGCTATAATACAAAATGCAAATGATATAGCAAGTAAACATAACCATAAGCGTAAAAAATGCATATAACCCTATTAACACTGTTTTAGGAACCAATAATAAAATTGATATAACAATTTCAATAGTGGGTACCATCCACACTAAAATGGGAGCAAATTCGGTAATTATTGGCGATTTAGACATACTCAATTCAGTATTTTGGTATACCAATAATTTGCTTGATGCTGTATAGAGAAATAACAATGCAAACAGATTGACTAAAATATTTAAGTATGTCTCACCTTTAGAAAAGAGTCCAAAAATTTTATCCAAAACAGGTTTCAGATTCAGTCCATTGGTTTGATTTAAATTCGCTTTCATTTTAAAATCAATTTATTTGTATTCCTTATTCTTTTAACATTCTAGCATACAGAGAGCATAATCTATCCAACCCCTCTACTTGAATTTTCAAGTATTGACTGCAATACGCTATTTATCTCATGCAGTTCTGGCCTAATAACTAATGACTCATTTAAGCATCTAACTATAAGCTCAGCGATATGCTGGTCCCTTGTGTAAGAAAAAATGGATTTGAATATCTCATTTGGATTTTGAAGATCAAATTCCTCTGGTCTTATATTAGTAAAAAAAATAATCATTAAAGCACCAATCGCATAGATATCCTCTTTATAGGTTGGCTTGTCTCTCCTTATTTGTTCAGGCGACATATATCCAGGTGTACCTAATTGAAATGGAGGTGAAGGATATCCAAAATTTACCCCATACGCCAGTTCCAGATCGATAGCATAAATACGCAGTTTTTTAGTAATCATGAAGTTATCCGATGATAGATCACGATGGATATACCCCTTTTTATGTATGCTTTCTATTATTTTTAATATTTTAAGTAATAGGTTTAATAGCTTATTTTTCTCAGTAAGAGACAGCTGCATCCAGTTCCTCCCCATGTATGTCCGATTAATTACACTAGTCAGAGCTATCCCTTTGATATATTCCATAACCAAGTAAGTATTCCCATTTTCTTCGAACAAATCCAGTATTTTAGGAATATCTATTATATCGGATAAATCTTGATGGATTTTTTTTTGCCATTCTAACCTATCTTTGATATCTCTACCCTCATGATCAGACCACATGGATTTTTTACCTTCTTTTATGATACAGAACCCCATATTAAAGATTCCTTTCATATAGAAGCATTTATAAACATTCCCTTTGATGTGTCTTTTTATGATAGACAATACCAAATAGTTGTCCTGGAAAACCTGGAGCTTGTTTTTACTTTTTGCTTCATCTAGTTTCAAATTTGAATCGGTATATACAAGTTCTCCTAAATGAATTTTACCAGGTATTTCAGGACCTTTAAATCCTTGGGTTAACATTACCAGCTTCTGGGTTATGGAAAGAAATTCACGATCTTTTGGAATAAAAACTGCAATGACTTTCCCAATTTCATCTACCCCAAATACTCCAGTTAATAAGTCCTCGGCAGTTTTCATATCTTTTATCACAACCATAGATAATGCTTCAGTGTATATTTCTCGTATAATAATTTTTAATATTTGTTTTAGTTGCGATAAGACAACAGATATATATAGCACGTAATCATTAAAAGAGGGACCTATACCTATCAAAAGGTAGTTACCATCTATTTTATACACTAAACCCAACTCATCCACAATATCAGCGAGGTCTTGTTCACTTAGGTTGATTTGACTATATGTATTTTCCATCTATTTTATTTTAATCAAATATTCTTATTATTCAATTCCTTAAGACCTCACTCCTTTATAATCCAATCTGTTGCGCTGGTCATTCTCAATTACTATTAGTAACCTAATTGCGATTTAAATAGCTCTAAATTTGGTTTTATAAATTTAGTATTTACAATAACCGATATCGAATTTAATTCAATCATTCAACACAATGTTTGTCGTATAACTACTATACTAAGATAAGCATATCACTCCTTTTAGGAGTATAAATACTAGACAAAATGACGTACAATACTGTACAAAATGATGTTGAATTGTGTGCAGTACAGTGTATATAAAGAGACAAGAAAAATGTATTATCGTGATCCTTTATGGTAGAAAGTATTAAGAGACGAACGGGAGACACCTAAAAGAGAAGCTATGTCACTTTTAGAAAAAGTCATATCAATCATTTTTCTTGTAGAAATTAGTTTCTCGAATCGTTCAAAACTATTTAATTCTAGCATATCAAAGTGGTTTTCCTCATGATAGGAATAACAATGTAATACAATTGAAGTAAGGAAAACCCAAGACTCTGGAAACTCTGAAATCACACTATTCAGTGCTTCTTTTTCAAGCATCAATAATGAAGCATCTTTTACAACCTGGATGTACAGATCAGATGGTTTCTCATCAAAAAAACTCCTAGCATCTCCTACAATGGACTGACTATCCCATAAATAAAATACCTGTTGTTTGACAAATTTATGTCGATACCCTTTAATAGCTCCCCTCTCTAGGTAATAAATGGCATCTGGCTTTTTTCCCGCTACGGTTAGCATTTGGCCACGGGTCACCAGAATAGGTTTCAACTTTTCTTCCAGCGCCTCTATCCACTTTTGGTGTCCAGGTTGTGACAACAATTGTTTAGTGCGCTCATCGCCTGGGAGAAATTTAAATAAATCCTGATGTGCCATAATACTCAATTTTAAATTCGAAAGCCGTTTTATTTTAAATGACTATGCCGCCTATCAGCATATCAAATTTAGATATTACTATTATAAACAGAGATACAGGAAAGGCATATTAGAGGAGCTATTAGCACAAACGACTATTATATTATCTCATTACTACAAATTTAATAGTTTAGCGGAATTTAACAAATAATATTATAGAAAATTTTAGTACAACAGTGAAAATGGTTACCATTGACCCTGATCAAGGTATTTCATCATTAATTGTACAAACTAGTAATTATCCATTTATCTGGGAAGGACAAATCTGCAGGCGAGAATCTTTGATTTACCACTCCTCAGTTATAACCCAGATTCGACTCATCTTTTTCAATAATATTTTAGAGAATGATAAAACCTTCCTCAAATCTTTGAAGCCCCATAAAAGTTCTGTTCGCAATTACGACAAACAAGCAAATACCAACCCTTTATTTCAAATACCGAATCAATCAACTAAATTACCCGAAAATAAGAACTCAAATTATGGCGCTCCCATCCATTCAGAACTTAATAGAAAACATCAAATATGTGATCAGGCGTTTCCCTCTGGAAATAATCTTTGCTGTGATCGGTACAACCGCGGCAATTGTTGGTATCGAAACACCATCCCAGGATTCTAAAATAATGGATTGGTGTATCAGAATTGTCATGATTGCCAATTTAGGATTAGTGGTTAGCCTTTCGACAAGTTTATATCTAGAGCACAAAGCCGTAAAAGGCATGCAATTGTACATATACAAAGCGCTTATCGCCTTATTTGTTATTAACCTGATTTGGTTTATCAATCCTTTTGAGCGGAGTGCCGATACGATCAGGTTCACATTAATGAGCCTCGCTGCACATCTTTTGGTCTCATTTTCAGCCTATATTCACGCCGATTCTATCCAGGGCTTCTGGCAATTTAACAAAACAATATTTATCCGTTTTTTAACAGGCGCACTCTACAGTGCTGTACTTTTTCTGGGCCTGGCCGGTGCAATAGGTGCCACTAAATTTCTGTTTAACATTGACCTGGGTTCAAACATTTACGCCAAATTATGGATATTCACTGCTGGAATATTCAACACAGTATTTTTTCTCGCAGGCATCCCAAAAGACTTGGATACCCTGAACAATGATTTCACCTATCCTAAAGGACTAAAAGTATTTACGCAATATGTTTTAATTCCGTTAGCCACAGTTTATGTGATCATACTATTGGCCTACGAGGCTAAAATTCTTGTACAATGGAATCTTCCTAAAGGACTCGTAGCCAACTTAATATTGGGATATGCAGTATTTGGCATCCTCTCCCTCCTTTTAGTATTTCCCATTCGTGAACAGGCAGAAAATGGATGGATAAAAACTTATGCCCGTAGCTTTTATTTTCTGATGCTCCCGCTGATCGTCCTGTTATTCTTGGCCGTAGGTGCCAGGGTTTTCAGCTATGGGATTACAGAGAAAAGGTATTTCCTGATCATGCTCGCTTTCTGGTTGTTATTTATCACAGTTTATTTCCTGCTATCCCGCAAACAGAACATTAAGCTTGTCCCTATTTCACTTTGCATATTCACTATCGTTTGTATATATGGACCACAAAGTGCATTTTCTGTGTCTTCTTACTCACAAGTAAAGATTCTGACTAACATCTTCAAAAGGAACCATGCTTATAAAGATCACAAAATAACAGCAATAAAAAATATCCCGCTAAAGGATGGTAACTATGCTGCAAGTACACTGAGGTATATTATTGAACAGTATGGTTACGGTGCCCTCCAGCCGTATATCAATAAAGAGCTGGATCAGGTTACAGATTCCTTATCGAACAGCTTAAAAAAAGGCAAACCTAATCGTTATAGCCTAAGGTATGACCTGGACAATCTAAAAATAAACTGGCTTCAGAATTACCTTGGTCTGGGTGATTTCAGTACTCATGATATAGAAGATTATAGTTCATATAAACATCGTTCCAGGGTTGATAGTTATTTTATTAAAGATATTGAAATAGGCCTGGTAGAAATCAAGGGATATGATTACATCCTGCAGGAAAGCAGCTTTGAGCAGGATACAAATATTAATGCAACACGCAAAATCACTGTTAAAGAAAGCATGACCGAAAATGGAGTATTATCACTTCGGCTGAACAACGACACTGCCCTGTTCGATTTAAAAGAGTTTTTAAATCAGCTGCTCAAAAGCCCTGAAAAATTAAAAACCTATAAGGTATCCAATAATGCGGAATATACATATAGCCTTCCTGCAGCTATGCTAGGTGTTATTGGAGAAACCAAAAATTTCAAGGTCGTCTATAAAATAAATTCTATCAGGTTTAACCGGGACAAAAACAAAACGATAAAAAAGATTACCTATAACAATGGCGTATTCCTGATTAAAGCGAAATAATCACGATTACTCTTCCATAAAAAACCCCGTCTTCTCCTAATCTCGGTATAGGATAGTAGTAGTGAAGGTTGAAATTGTCAGAATATCCATACGAGGTTAACATAGGGTTGACATACCCCCTACCTATGTCAACCCTATGTTAACCCTCTTTGAAACCTATGTGAAAGGTGTGTTAACTTGCCACTTGACTCGAACACTGACATAAGTTTACATTAAGAAAGTAAATTACTAATTTGGGTTTACAATAAAATTTGTTTTTACTGCCTGTGGTTTACAATGATAAATTTAATTACTGAATAGAGTTTACGGTTGATGGTCCTTTTGATCCCATCTGTAAAATCAGATCTTAACCCTCAAAAAAACAAACTAACTACAAACCCGAACGCAAAATAAAAGCGCCCACCTCAGCCGTTTAAGCATGCAGGTCATTTATAATCTCCTCCCACTCCGGCAAACCGGTATTTTCATTGATTGACTTCATATAAATATACCCTAGATTTACTCCATGAGATTCAATTAAATAACTCTTTGAGCCATCTATAAGAGAATGTATAAAAACATCCCTGAGATCAAGTTTATACTATAACTTTTTCATCTCCAATAAACATTTCAGGAATAAATTGATTTAAGCCAATCATCGGTTTAAGCACATTCACTCAACATATCTCCTACTCCAAAGCAGATACCTCAAATTGATTACCAACAGCTGCATGAATAAACCTAATGAGGCTGTCCATTATCAAATCGAAGGCCAGCACATCTTCATAAACCTTTTCTACCCTGATGTCAGCGTAATTTACCAGTACACAGGCAATATTTCTATCCATCGACCTGATCGTTACTAAATCCTCTGCAATGATATAATTAAATATATAATCAGTACCTAGTGTCTCATTAACAAAATCCCCAAAAGAAGATTCCAATGTTTCAAAGAAGATCTCGCTCAATATTCTCTTTTGATTAGCAATAATAATCATAATTTTTTTCGGTTAGTAAACGCTTTAAACACCAGAAATTATTTTTTAATCCTTACAGATTGCCATACAACCACCAGTAAACGCTTTTAGCAACTTTTAATTATTAATTTTATTAATTGTTTTCGCTGTGTAATTTACAATAAGTGCAATTATTTCATCAAGATTAACAACGGCTTCCTGCATTTGTTTCAGCTCAGGGATAACTTCCAAATATTCTTCCATTTCCAAAAGCAGCAAGAGCCCCTTAATATTCGCTACAGGTTTACGCAATTCGTGCGACTGTATATAAGCGATCTTGTCTAAAATCGACTGACTTTCCTTAAAAGTATCCCGGTTCCTCATAATTTCTGAAATATCTATTGAATTATAAGATACCCCTATGATTTCTCCTTCATCATTGTAAGCTGGATTAAACGTAAGATCACAAAAAATAGAAAAGTTCTCAAACTTGAAATATTTCTCAATACGGGATGTTTCTCCAGCTAATGCCTTCTCATAATATTTGATTAGATCTTTAAAATGATCTATAGGCATAAAGTCCCTAATGTTCATCCCTGCGCAAAGATCCAATCCAGAATTCTGCTTCACATTTTCTCTACACATCTTGTTAAAGGCTAAAACATGATAATCTTTATCAAGCAGTAAATAAACGGAAGCTATACTATCAAAAAATGCCCGCATCTTAATTTCTGCATTTTTTGCTTCCTCAAACTGCTCTTTTAGCAAGGCAAGGCTCTCGTCAAACTCAATGAGCTGGATCACCTGTTTTGACAAAATATACAGCATCTTTTGTTGGGTTTCAGTGAGTGAGTTTGCCAGGGTATCGATTACACAGAGACTACCCAGGTAATGTCCGTCGGGTGTGGTCAATGGTATACCGGCAAAAAATCTGATATGGGGTTCAGCTGTAACCAGGGGGTGATGTGCAAATCTTTCGTCGGCAGCAGTATCCGGTAACATAAACACTTGATAATCTTCAATCATGAGCTTGCAAAAAGAATTTTCTCTTGCCGTACTCAGCAAATCAACGCCTGTATTAAATTTAATTGCCTCTACATCCTTGTCAGTAAAAGTGACCAGGGCACTTGACGTACCGCAGATCTCTGCAGCAAAACTGACAATCTGCTGTAACTCCCTATATTTGCCGCTTTCAAGATTTAAAAAACGATTTAGGCCTTTCAGCCGGTCTGATTCTATTTGTTCCATTAAACCCTCCTGCTTTTGTCAGTCAGCTCTTTCACTGATTCCTTCATTAACTGAATCTCTCCGATTTGTTTTGCACTTTCGTTATCTAAAATATTGTCCATTAACACATTAATTAGTCGTACACAAATTTTTAGCTCATTCTCTTCCAAATGGGCTATTTTTTGAAGTGACTCATTTTGTTGCCTTAACAGGATTTCAGCTTCTACACTTTTAGTAATGTTTGTCACGTTAAAGGATATACCAATAATTTTACCATAGGGATCACGTGCGGGATCGAAGGTGGAATACCAGTGAATATCTCCGATGGGATAACTCAGTGTAATCTCCTCTATCAGAGACTCTCCCCTTAGCGCAGCATGGCAATTTGACTCAAATTTCTTTAGAAAATCGGGATGAATAAAATCTTTAATTTCCAAACTTTCCGAAAAATGTATATTGGAACTGCTAAGCATAAAATCTACCGTAGCTTTATTATAGGAGATTACTTTTAGCGCGGGATCAAAAAGCAGGTGACAGGAACTTGAACTTTCAAAAAAAGCACGAAGTTTTGTTTCTGATTTTTTTGAGTTGATAAACTGGTCTTTTATCAGGGATAAATTGGCATCAAAATCCAGTAAATAAGTAACCTGCCTGGATAAACTTTGTAACATCCGGAGCTGCAGGCCGCTTAATTTTTTGGCGGTAAGATCAAACACACAGATCGTTCCTATATTTTCACCGCCATCTGTAGTTAAGGGCGAGCCCGCGTAAAATCTGATATGTGGAGCATTTACTACAAAGGGATGGTGTTGAAAACGCGGATCTTTTGTGGTATCAGCTACTTCAAGTATATCATACTGCTCAACTGTTTGCTTGCAGAAACTATTTTCATATCCATTTTCTACTATTGGAGTACCTACACTAAATTTAACATACTGGATCCCATGATCTAAAAAACTAATCATGCCATAAGGGGTTTCACAGATGTTAGCCGCTAGCTCTACAATTTCCTGTAATTCTTTCTCTTTGCTGATATGGAGCTTTAGAAAACGGTTAACCTTCACTAATTTTTCAGATTCTTTCTCACCCATAAATAGTCGTGTTCCACTAACGATTTTAAAGGCTAAAAAGATTTCAGCTCAATGAAAGAAATTGAAATTTTCCTAAAAAACCGTATGAATTAATCAATATTTATAGATCTGCAATAACCGTGCAAATAGAAGGGTAAAATTTGAAAAAATAGGTGACATTTTAGTGACAATTAAGGGCTGAAAATTTGAAAAACATACTTAACGCCTTTGAAAAATCAATTTAGTAATTAACAAATCGTCCTTTAAAACATCATAAAGGCCGATATTTAGAAATCTTAAAAAATTCAAAAAATATTTGTTTTCGCCTCAAATTCTTTCAAGATAAAAAAAAGTAATTACCTTTTGCCACCAAATATCATGTTGCATGGCTTCCTACACCGACTTTTCTGATGACGAATTAGTAAAATTATTGAAGTGCAACGACCGCGCGGCATATACAGAAATCTACACCCGTTATGCCACAGTTCTCATTATTCACGCTTATAATAAGATCCGTAACCGTGATGAAGCGAGAGATGTGCTGCACGACGTCTTCGCCATTTTGTGGGATAAAAGAGAAGTACTGGAAATTACCACTAACCTATCCGGGTTTTTATATACCTCTGTCAAAAACCGCCTTAAGAATCAATTATCTCGTGAAGTGGTCAAAGACAAATACATTAATTATCACCTACTACATTATAACGATAAATTTGAACAAGCGGATCATTTGATCCGCGAAAATCAGCTCAAAGAACAAATTGAACAAGGAACTTTAGACATGACGCCAAAAACGCGCGAAGCATTTTTATTGAGCCGTTATGAAAATTTGAGTCACAAAGAAATTGCGGTTATCCTTGGAATAGAGGAGTCTACAGTTAGCAGGCACATCTCCAATGCCCTGCAAATCCTGCGGCTTAAGCTTCGCTTTTTCCTCTTTCTTTCCTTGCTTTTATAAATTATAATTTTCTTTTACATGTTCTGCCTTAGCTTCTTGTCTTACTCTTATAAATAGGAAATATTCCCTTCCAAGAGATGACCAGAGAAGAATTAAACGAAATCATAGAAAGATATGCAGCAGGCATGACTTCTGAAGAAGAAGATGCCTTTCTGGATAACCTCTATCTTCAATACTATGATGATCAACCGATGGATGTAAGCTACTCTGATCGTTCAGATGATTTAAACCGGGTGAAGGCGTCCCTTGATGAGCAATATAAAGAATACAAAAAAAGCAAGGTAAAATTATGGCCGAGTATTGCCATTGCAGCTACTGCACTATGCATCATCAGTATTAGCTTATACTGTTACAATAAACAGATTGAACGGCAACGATATAATGATTTCACTATTCTTAACGACATCGCCCCGGGCTCCGGCAAAGCTGTTTTAACTTTGTCCAATGGTAAAAAAATAGGCTTATCAGCTATTCAAAAAAGTAAAGTGGTAAAACAAGCAGGTATAGAGATTGCCAGAACAGCAGCAGATGAACTGATTTATACCACGGCAAGTATAATACCCCATTCCGAAATCACATACAATAAGATCGAAATTCCTAAAGGCGGCAAATATCAGCTGCGCCTGCCCGATGGTACCAGAGTATGGCTTAACGCCGCTTCTTCTTTAAAATATCCAACATCTTTTTTATCTCTCAAAGAACGAAAGGTAAAGTTGAGCGGCGAAGCCTACTTTGAAGTAACACACCAGAGTGGGGTTCCTTTCGTAGTAGAAACAGATAATCAACGCGTAGAAGTATTTGGTACACACTTTAACATCAATGCCTACCCGGATGAGCAGCTGATTAAAACTACCCTTTTGGAAGGAAGTGTTGGCATCAATAAAAAGGTTATGCTTAAACCTGGTCAGCAAGCTTTAAATTCTGGTTCGGTCATATCTGTTAAAAATGTAGATACCGCAACAGAGGTGGACTGGAAAAATGGCGATTTCAGCTTTAATAAAGGAGATGATTTTAAATCCGATATGCGGGAAATTGGCCGTTGGTACAACGTAGAATTTGTGTATAGCTCTTCCGCCTCACCTAAAATGGAACTCGGAGGCTGGGTAGCACGTAAAAATAAACTCTCAACTGTTTTAAACAGAATAGAATCAACCGGAAAAGTTCACTTTAAAATTGATGGAAGGAGGATAATGGTAATAAACTAGAGATAATTATAAATGCCAACGCCAGGAGTGTTAGTCGCAATCCTGGCGATTTTTTTGGCTTCTGTTAACTAAAGAAAAAAACTTATTAACTGAATTACAGGTGCCCTGTCTCTCAAAACTCAGGCACCCTAAACCAAATATATAAAATGATTTATAAAAAAAGACGCAAAATGCGCCTGAAGATCACATTACCACTCATGGCTCTGCTATTCTTTGGAAACCATCTATTTGCCCAGCAAATCACGATCAGTGAACAAAAAGCACCCTTAGAAAAAATACTCAAAATGATCCGCTCGCAAAGCGGATATGATTTCATCTTTGACCGCGGTGATCTTTCGGGAACACAACCCGTTAGTATAGACGTCAGAAATGCATCTGTTGATGAGGCTCTAAAGGTTGTTCTCACTGGCCAGCCATTAACTTACAATATTAAAAACAGAGTGGTAAGCATATTCAGGCTAAGAGATAAGGCACCGCCTTCTAAACCGGTAAACAA
The DNA here is from genome assembly GCF_009765875.1 of Pedobacter sp. L105. Taxonomy (GTDB): domain Bacteria; phylum Bacteroidota; class Bacteroidia; order Sphingobacteriales; family Sphingobacteriaceae; genus Pedobacter. The sequence goes on along the minus strand of NZ_LMUP01000014.1, from coordinate 56,908 downwards.
AATATCAAAGGTAAATGTAGTAGGCCTGATCACTGATGAAGATGGTATTGGACTGGATGGCGCCGTGATCCATATCAAGAACACGGACATTTCTACAGTAACCGGTAAAACCGGATTTTTTGTACTGAGGGATGTGGATGATAAAGCAGAGATTTCTGTAACTTACCTGGGTTATGAGCCAGCTGAAGTTTTAGCGAGCAAAAAACCGGTCAACTTAAAGATGATCCGTTATGTGCAATACCTGGATACCGTAAATATCGTATCCACAGGTTATCAGTATATTCCAAAAGAAAGGGCTACTGGAAGTTTTGTATTGATAGACAGCGCTTTACTAAACCGAAAGGTAGGTAAAAATATACTGGACAGGCTGGATGGGGTAACCAGCGGCTTGTTATTCAATAAAAACACGATGGGCAATACGCCTGTCATCAGTATAAGGGATAGGAGCACAATTTCTGCCAATGCAAACCCGCTGATTATTTTAGATAATTTTCCCTATGACGGAGATGTGGCGAACATCAATCCTCAGGATGTAAAGTCTATTACCATTTTGAAAGATGCTGCCGCAGCATCCATCTGGGGAGCACGTTCTGGCAACGGCGTAATTGTGATCACCACCAAAACAGGTGCTTTTAATCAAAAACCAGTCATCAGTTTCAATACAAATATCACTTTCGGAAGTAAGCCCAATCAGTATTATATGCCGCAGCTCACTAATCAGGAATACATAGGTGTGGAACAATTTCTGTTTAGTAAAGGAAAGTATAACCCGAAGATCAATTCGGGTTATATGGCCCTCTCTCCTGCTGTGGAAGTGATGTTGCTGCGCAGAAACAATCAAATCACGGATGCAAGACAAACGCAAATGCTGGATTCTATTGCAGGTCATGATAATAGGGCTGATTTGAATAAATATTTTTACAGGACAAGCCTTAACCAGCAGTACCAGCTTAGTGCCACAGGTGGCGGAGTTTACAATAAGTATTATGTTGCACTGGGTTATGACAATGATCTGGGGAATAACGTGACCAACAGCGATGACCGCTTTACTGTTAATGCGAATAATACTTTGTCTTTATTGAAAAACAAACTCCGGTTTTTAACAGGACTGATGTTTACTTCCAGCAATACTAAAATTAGAGGAGCCGGTTACCAACCACTATATCCTTATGAAAATGTTGCGGGTGCCAATGGAAACCCACTGGCCGTTACCGATGGGACTTTAAGGTTAGCTTATGTGGATACAGTTGGCAAGGGAAAATTGCTCGATTGGCATAAACGGCCGCTGGACGAACTGAACCCGGCTTATTATCATTCTGATATGCGATTGACAGATTACAAAATCAACCTGGGCGTAAATTATCAAGTGATACCCAATTTAACCTTATCTGTAAATTACACTTATGATAAGGGAATTACTGAATACAGTGATAACAATAGTCTCGAATCTTATTACACCAGGAATTTAATCAATTCATTCACACAAATTGATCCGGTAACCGGTGCTGCTACAAGACCTGTACCACTGGGAGATATCGTAGATAATAACAATAGTTCCTACTATTCTCATTATGGCAGAGGGCAGATAAATTATGAAAACGAATTTGCCAGTAAACATGCTATCAATGTGATCGCTGGGTATGAGTTCAAAGATTATCAAAGTTCGCAGGATTATACCACCTTGTATGGTTATGACCCCGCGACGGCTACTAACCTGAATGCAACGATCAATCAATTACAGGATTATCCAAGTTATTATAATGGTCTTATAAACAGGATTCCATTAAACATTGGTAATGCTGGAACAATTGATAGGTATGTTTCTTATTATACCAACGGTTCATACATCTATGACCAAAAATATATCCTGTCTGCAAGTTCACGAAGAGATGAATCGAATATCTTCGGAGTAAAAACCAACCAAAAAGGAGTTCCACTTTGGTCGACAGGCTTGGCATGGAATTTAAGTAAAGAAGATTTTTATCATTTTAGCAGCTTACCCTATTTAAAATTAAGGGCAACTTATGGAACCAGCGGCAATGTAGACAAAACCACATCGGCCTTTTTAACTACTCAAACTATAAATGCACCAAATCTCTGGGGAGCCTCCTACTTGCAAATAAGTAATCCTCCAAATCCTTCTTTACGATGGGAGAAGGTTCAAAATACAAATTTTGGGATTGACTTTGGAATGAAAAACAATAGGCTAACTGGAAGTTTAGAGTACTGGATAAAAAATGGAACTGATCTGATTGGACAAAGTCCTATTGCCCCACAAACCGGAGTTTCAATTTTTAAAGGAAACTCGGCTAATACTCTTTCTAAAGGGATCGATCTCACACTGAATTCGACAAACATTAAAACGGCTAATTTTAAATGGTTTAGTACTTTTTTGTTTAATTACAACACCGATAAGATTACCAATTACAAAGTGAAACAAGGTAGTAACGGGAATATTGTATCCCAAAATTACATCAATCCACTGGAAGGTTACTCCTATTATTCCATCTTTAGTTACAAATGGATGGGCCTGGATAATGCAGGAAATCCGCAAAGTATATTGAATGGAAAAGTAAGTGAAGATTATGCTGGCATTGCGAATTCTACGAACTCGTCAGAATTGGTCTATAGCGGAACCTCCACTCCTAAATATTTTGGTTCCTTCAGAAACTCTTTTTTATACAAATCATGGGAATTGTCATTTAACATTATCTATAAATTAGGCTACGTATTCAGAAGATCGTCCTTAAGTAATTATAACCTTTACCAGGGTTATGGTTCAATGGATTCCTATCAGCAGTCCGATTATGACTCAAGATGGCAAAAACCAGGCGATGAACTGATCACAAATGTACCATCACTCATTTACCCGGCAAAAATGTCCAGGGATAATATCTATAACTACTCCAATATATTGGTTGAAAAAGCTGATCATATCAGACTGCAGGATATTCAGCTAAATTACCAACTGGCTAAAGAAAAATATAAAAAATTGCCTTTTTCAAATCTTAGTCTATATCTCTATGCATCAAATCTACTGATCCTTTGGAAGGCTACTCATTATAAAATAGATCCTGATTATCCAAATAGCGTACCTATCCCAACAACCATCTCATTAGGTGTTAAAGCCAATTTCTAAAATCCATAATATGAAATTTTTATACCCTTTTATCTTCCTCATTGTTATAACAATATTCTATGGTTGCAAAAAAGATTTTCTCGATGCCAAACCTGGTACCAATATGGTTTCGCCAAATACATTGGCTGATGAACAAGCATTACTGGAAAATATTAATTGCTTAAATAGAACAACACCCGGTCTTTTACAAATGTCATCAGATGACTATAATTTTGTTGATTATGAATCCTGGCTTGGAACCTACTTTAATGCGGAAAGAAATAGTTATATCTGGGCAAAGGATTTATACGAAGGACAATTAGGAATTAAAGATTGGAATGTTGGATATTCTTCTATATTTACCTGTAATAATGTTTTAGAAGGATTAAATCAAATTCCCATTGTAGATCTTAACCGTGGGCAGTGGAATAATATTAAAGGATGGGCACTATTTATGAGAGCCTATGCATTCTATGATCTGGTAAGAAGTTTTTCCCCGGCTTATGATAGCCAGACAGCGACAACTGATCTGGGAATACCTATCCGCCTAAAACCTGGAATAGATGAAATTGAACCTCGTTCATCAGTTGAACAAACATATAACCAAATACTTTCAGATTTATCTGCGTCAAGTAATTTACTTTATCCGGGTATTCAGGTCAACAACAAAGAAAGACCATCTAAAGTAGCAACAATGGCTTTATTTTCACGTATTTATTTAAGTATGCGCAAATATGATAAGGCAGAACAATATGCAGACAGCACCTTAAATTTATATCCAACATTGATTGATTATAATACCATTGATACTTTACAAGCTGTTCCATTTTCGATCAATAGTACAGAAACAATTTTGAATACAACAGTAGTAGCTAACTATTATAATATACTTTTAACAGCCGATTACAACACAGCTGTGACCATCAACCCATCGCTATATCAATTATATGATGCAAATGATCTTAGACGATCTATCTTCTTTGGCACCAATATACAAACAGGACTTTTATATATGAAATATGGTTATGCAGGTGCATATCCAAGTCCTTTCACAGGTCTGGCAACTGACGAGGTTTATTTGATCAAAGCAGAATGTCTGGCCAGAAGAAATCAGATAACTGATGCCATGTCTACGATGAATACCTTATTAATTAATAGGTATAAAACAGGTCATTTTATTCCAATGAGTGCTTCAAATTCTCAGAATGCACTCAATCAAATATTAGTAGAAAGACGTAAAGAATTAATATGGCGCAGCCTGCGATGGACCGATCTAAAACGGTTGAATAAAGAAGGTGCTGATATTACCTTGCAAAGGGTTGCCAATGGAATAACTTATACCTTGCCACCAAACGACCCTCGTTATGTTTTCCCAATTCCAGACGATGAAATTGCCCTAAGTGGTATTCAGCAAAATATTCGATAATTAATATCAAAAAAAACGGGTTATATGTACAAAGACATACAACCCGTTTTTTAATTCATCCCCTTTTAGGGAACAGCATGATAAATGCCCGGACCTACTCCATCGATAGGTTCCAGATAATCATTATCCAGATAATCCTGTATATTGGCGCTGGTATAAGAAGATTGTGCTGGTATATACAATCTTCCAAAAGCCGTAACCGCATATTCGCAATTTAAACCAGAGCTGGAAGTACAACCACCAGGTGCAGTGGCCTGCCGGATAAAGAAGCCGGATGCCGTCTGTAAAATATAATTTTCTGTGATCGCTTTTCTTGCATTGGTAAATGCACTACCCCCAACCGCTATCGCTGTCAGTAAAAGGCCTAATAATAATTTCTTCATCAGTTAAATAATAATATAAAGGCCATGATTTGAATACGGTACTTCATCCAGCCAGCCTTCAGCAATAAAATCATTAACATCATCAGCACTGTACCATGCCTGTGCAGGAATATTTATTTTACCGGCTGCATTTACTGAATATGCACAGCTGAGCGTACTCAATAAATTAAAACATCCTCCATTCGCATTACTTGCCCTCAGAAATATTCCTGACAATGGTTGAATCAGATAACCTTCATTAATCGCTTTTTTTGCATTCGTAAATGCACTGCCCCCAACAGCAATCGCTGTCAGCATAAGGCCTAATACTACTTTTTTCATATTTATTGTTTTTTATATGATTACAGCCGCATTTCTTTAAACAGGCTACAGCTTTCCCTGTTAGTGTGCTATTTGATGACTATATAATAACTTTTATTCAATGATGTAAAGACCATTGTTAGAAGTAGGCACTTCATCCAGCCATCCTTGAGCTATAAAATTATTCACATCATTATCACTGTAATATGTCTGTGAAGGAATATTTATTTTGCTCGTTGGGTTGACTGCATATACACAGCTTTGAATACTTAATAGATTGAAACAGACTCCAGTTGCGTTTGCTGATCTAAAAAATATACCTGATAATGGCTGAATCAGATACCCCTCATTAATTGCTTTTTTTGCATTCGTAAATGCGCTGCCCCCAACAGCTATTGCCGTCAGCATAAGGCCTAATACTACTTTTTTCATCATTGTTTTTTATTTAGGTTTGTTAAGATTCCAAAGGATGCAAGCACAATCAAACCAGCATTCAGCCAGATATGATTTTGCCAGGACAGGTGAGAAATAATCCCTCCGCAGCTGCATGGCAGCCTGTGCATAGAGAGCACCATATAACTCAGATAAATTGTAAAAATCACCATCAAAATCAGCGAAGCATAAAGGCCGATTTTCCTGGTTACGGGAACGATCAAAAGCGCCCCGATAATGATCTCTAAAGAAGGGATCATAACTGCAATTGCAGTATGAAAAGAACCAAACATCGGCACCTCGCTCAGTACTTTGTCAAAGCTTTTAAACGTGAATATTTTGCTGGTTGCCGTGTGCATAAATAGAAGGATGAAAAAGGAGATAATCACCTCTCTAATGATCATTTTACGCTTTTCGCCTATAAAAAAAGGCGATCTTTTTTTCAGTGTTGTTTCCATAAGTAAATAATTAGTAGTACTAAGTTAAGACGGTACATTCCTTAAAGGAGTGCCTTTGATTTCAGAAATCACTTAATCTGAGATTCAAAAATTACTTAACTTTAGTTTCAGAAACAGCTTAACCTCAGTTTCAGAAATGACTTAATCTCAGGTTCAAAAAACGTTTTATATTTCCCTGTAAAAAGGTTGTTTTACGCCAGTGCTTTACAGGTAATAACACACAAGCAATACTACATCTGTTAGTGTTATTATTCCATAATAAATTTTAGATTTGTTTTGAGAGATAATGCTAAATAATAAGCTGTGATAATTATATCATAGTAACAATGCCTGTAGTGTAACAGCTAAAAAACCTATAACTGTAAAAACATGATAAAGCAAAATTTAACAGATTATCTCCTGGACCTGGACCCTATGCCAGAAGAATTAAAAAACGGAATGATAAGAAGCGAATTGATCCAATATGTCAATTCCCGGATCAGTACCAGTCACCACAATCACCGGGTGCTGATCCTAACGGCCGGCATGATTCCCGACCGCATTTATTTCATTGTGAAGGGCGTAGTACGCGGTTATAAAACCGATGAAAAAGGAAAAGAAAAAACAACCTTTTTATGGGATGACCATTCTATCATGACCGATGTGAATAGCTTTATTCACAGAACACCAACTGATATCTACCTCGAAGTAATGCCAAATAGTACGCTGAACTCAATTTCCTATCAGCAGCTAATTGATATTTTTGAGCGCTTCCCTTTTATCAACAGATTTATGAGTAAACTGGTCGTGTACAGTAATAAATATAGCCACAAAAGCTTTTATAACTATGCGAAGCCATCTGCATGGGAAAGGTACCAGGAATTACTAGACCGCTATCCCTATGTAGAACAGAAAGTATCAAAGGAAATTATCGCCTCATTTTTGGAAGTTACCCCCCAATACTTATCTAAAATGATCAAAGAAAACAGATAGAGGAACAGGTTTCCTCTATCTGTTTTCTTCATCAAATCAGGGCTATATTGTTCCTACCATATCTTCTGGTTTAACCCACTGATCAAAATCCTCGCTGGTTAATAAACCCAGGCTTACGGCGGCCTGACGCAACGTGATGTTTTCTTTCAGCGCTTTCTTTGCGATTTTGGCCGAATTTTCATAACCAATATGAGGGCTCAAAGCGGTAACCAGCATTAAGGATTCTTCCAGGTGTTTTTTTATCCCCTCATAGTTTGGCTCAATACCTGCCGCACAATGTTTATTAAAGGAAGCGCAGGCATCACCTATCAACCTGGCCGACTGTAAAAAGTTAGCTGCAATAACCGGTTTGAATACGTTGAGCTGATACTGCCCGTTTGATCCGCCTATGCTGATAGCCACATCATTGCCCATTACCTGCGCTGCGATCATGGTAACCGCTTCATTCTGGGTAGGGTTTACCTTACCCGGCATGATGGAAGATCCGGGTTCGTTTTCAGGCAAATGCAGTTCACCGATACTGCAGCGCGGCCCTGAAGCCAGCATCCGTATATCATTGGCGATCTTCATTAAGGATACCGCAATTTGTTTTAAGGCGCCATGGCTCTCTACCATAGCATCATGGGCCGATAAAGCTTCAAATTTGTTATCCGCCGTGCGGAAAGGAAAGTTGGTAAATTTAGCAATGTATTCAGCAACCTTAACCGCATACCCTTTTGGGGTATTCATCCCTGTACCTACAGCCGTACCGCCAAGGGCAAGCTCAGAAAGATGGTCGAGCGTGTTTCTCAATGCCCGAAGCCCATGGTCCAGCTGTGATACATAACCAGATATTTCCTGCCCCAGGGTCAGCGGAACAGCATCCATTAAATGGGTGCGCCCAATTTTCACTACATGCTTAAATTCCTCGGATTTTGCTTTCAGTGTATCACGTAAACCCTCTATACCGGGTATGGTTACATCGATCAGAATTTTGTAAGCCGCAATATGCATCGCCGTAGGAAAAGTATCATTGGAAGATTGCGACATATTCACATCATCATTCGGATGAATAAAAGGTTTGCCCTCTCCCAGTTGATGACCTTGTATAACATTTACCCGGTTAGAAATTACTTCGTTTACATTCATATTGGATTGCGTGCCCGATCCTGTCTGCCAGATAACCAGTGGAAATTCACCGGCCAGTTTTCCTTCCAGGATCTCTTCACATACCTGAACAATCAGATCTCTTTTCTCCTCGCTTAGCACTTTTAAATCAGTATTAGCATAAGCCGCAGCTTTTTTAAGATAGGCAAAGGCCGTGATGATCTCCTCTGGCATAGAAGCCTTCGGGCCAATCTCAAAGTTATTGCGCGACCTTTCGGTTTGCGGTCCCCAGTATTGAGTGGCCGGAACCTGCACTTCGCCCATGGTATCCTTTTCAGTTCTGAAATTGACTGGGGGAATGGTTATTGGTTTGATTTCGTTTGACATGATCTGTTTTATTAATCTTTAAATATTGCTGCTTTTAGATGTTCCCAATTCATCCGGGCTATGTTTAATACGGATATGCCCTGCGGGCATTTCGCTTCGCAGGCTTCTGTGTTACTGCAATGGCCAAAGCCTTCTGCATCCATTTGTGCAACCATCTTGAGTACCCTTTTAGCGGCTTCCTGTTTTCCCTGGGGTAATTTTACCAGATGGGAAATCTTAGCTGAAGTAAACAATGCTGCACTTGAATTTTTACAGGTAGCTACGCAGGCACCACAGCCGATACAGGCGGCAGAATCAAAAGCAGCTTCGGCGATCTCATGGGTGATCAGCTGCGCATTCGCTTCCTGTGGCTGCCCGGTATTAGCAGTGATGTAACCACCCGACTGGATGATCCTGTCGAAAGAAGAACGGTCCACTTTCAGGTCGCGCTTAACCGGAAAAGCCAAAGCCCTGAAGGGTTCTACATAGATCGTTTCATTTGCTGCAAACTCACGCATGTGCAGCTGGCATACCGTTAATCCGGGTACCGGGCCATGCGCCTGACCGTTGATCATCATGCCGCAGCTTCCGCAAATGCCTTCCCTGCAGTCGTGGTCAAACTCTACCGGTGTATCACCTTTAAGAATCAACTGTTTATTCAGTGTATCTATCATTTCCAGAAAAGACATATTCTGGTCTACCTGATCCAGGTCGTAATCAACCAGTTTACCTTTTGTGGAGGCATCTTTCTGACGCCATATTTTAAGATGTATTTTCATGATTTCTAGCTATAACTTCTAACAGATAATTTAACAAACTCGAATACCAGCGGTTCCGGATGAAGGACAGGTTCGATATCCTTTCCTGCCCATTCCCAGGCAGAAACGTAACAGAACTTTTCGTCGTTACGGAGTGCTTCGCCATCAGGGGTTTGGTATTCTTCCCTGAAATGCGCCCCGCAAGATTCTTCACGGCTCAGTGCATCATGGCACATCAGCTCCGAGATCTCCAGATAATCGGCCACCCTGCCCGCTTTTTCCAGCTCGGCATTGATCTCTCCGGGCTCGCCCGAAACGATCAGTTCTTTGTAAAATGCAGCCCGCAACACTTGAATACCGGCTATGGCTTCTTTTAAGCCGGCAGCAGAACGTGATAAACCACATTTATCATATAATAACTTCCCTAGTTCCTTGTGAAAATCATCTGCCGTTTTGGTGCCTTTAATCTTTATCAGCTTTGCCAGCTGTTCCTTCACTTCTTTTTCTGCCAGATCAAACTGAGGATGTTTAGTGGTGATCTTTTCTGCCTTCAGTTCTCCGGCCAGATAATTGGCCAGCGTATAAGGAAGGATAAAGTAGCCGTCTACAGAAGCCTGCAACAATGAATTTGCCCCCAGCCGGTTAGCACCATGGTCGGCAAAATTGGCTTCACCTACCGCAAAAAGCCCCGGGATGGTAGTCATCAGTTCATAATCTACCCAGAGCCCGCCCATAGAAAAGTGGGCTGCCGGAGAGATCTTCATCGGTGCCGCATAAGCATCATCAGCGGTAATCTTTTTATACATAGAAAACAGGTTGCCATACTTTTCTTTCACCTTATCTATGCCTTGTTCTTTGATCACTTTAGAGAAATCCAGGTAAACTGCATTGCGCTGTTTACCTACGCCAAAACCGGCATCAATCCTCTCTTTCGCTGCTCTGGAAGCAATATCACGTGGTGCCAGGTTACCAAAAGACGGATAACGCCTTTCCAGGTAATAATCCCTTTCCTCTTCTGGAATAGCATTGGCCTCTCTCTTTTCGTCCTTTAATTTGGGTACCCAGATCCGTCCGTCGTTACGCAGGGATTCTGACATCAGTGTTAACTTAGACTGATAATCTCCTGCCTGCGGCAGACAGGTGGGATGGATCTGCGTCCAGCTGGGACAGGCCATCAAAGCCCCTCTTTTGTGCGCCCGCCAGATGGCCGAAGCATTACAGCCCATGGCCAGCGTAGACAAATAGTAGATCTTTCCGAAACCACCGGTAGCAATCACAACGGCCGGAGCTGCATAACGCTCAATTTCACCAGAATCCAGGTTACGAACAATCACACCTTTTGCTTTGCCGTCTACCACCACCAGGTCGAGCATTTCATGCCGGGTATGGAGGGTTACTTTTTTCAGGTCTACCTGTTTCATCAATGCCTGATAAGCACCCAGCAACAGCTGCTGCCCGGTTTGTCCGCGTGCATAAAATGTACGGCTTACCTGCACACCGCCAAAAGAGCGGTTGCTCAAATAGCCGCCATACTCCCTGGCAAAGGGAACACCCTGCGCCACAGCCTGGTCAATCAGGTTCAATGAACATTCTGCCAGGCGGTAAACATTGGCTTCCCGCGACCTGAAGTCGCCACCTTTTAACGTATCATAAAACATCCGGTAAACCGAATCGCCGTCATTCTGATAATTTTTTGCAGCATTTACCCCTCCTTGTGCGGCTACGGAATGTGCCCTTCGGGCAGAATCCTGGAAGCAAAAAGAAGTTACAGGATAACCCTGCTCTGCCAGCGATGCCGCCGCAGAGGCACCCGATAAACCAGTTCCGATAATGATTACCGGCAGTTTCTTCCGGTTGGCAGGGTTTACTAATTTTGCATGTTCTTTATAAGAGCTCCACTTATCCGCTAAGGGGCCTGCCGGAATTTTGGCATCTAATTTCATAATCCGAATTGAGTAAGGTGAACATAAATGGGAATGATGGCAAAGCCGATGCTAAGCGCATAACTGTAGAAGATGCCGAAGACCTGCACATAACCCGCATAACGGGGATGGTACAATCCAAGTGTCCTTACTGCACTTTTAAAACCATGCAGTAAATGGTAGCCCAGAGCAATCATCGCCAACACATAGATCAATACGTACCACCAGGATTTAAAAGCATTCACTACAATGGCGTACAAGTCTTTGTGCCCGTTTCTGTCATAAGGCAGGGCACCGAATTTATAGACGTACCAGAAATCTTTAAAGTGGATCACCAGGAAGATCAATAATAAGCTGCCCAGTATCCCCATATTCCGGGAATACCATTTACTTACCTGCTTACGGTCGTCATACACGTACTTTGCCGCTGTCTTTTTGTTTTTAAGCGTGATCACCAGAGCGTCTACAGCATGTGCGATGAGGCAGAAATAAAGCACATAGGAGATCATCATAATAAAGATATTGGTAGACAGCAGATCGGAATACCAGTTGAACATCTCCGAGGCTTTAGCCGCCGGGAGCAATAATTGCAGGTTACCCAGTAAATGGATCAGCAGGAAAAAACAGAGGAACAATCCGGTAAGGGCCATCAGGTTCTTACGCGACAAAGTGCTGGTTAATAAGTTGATTTTCATATTTTTCTTTTATATTCCTTAATAAATTCCTGTTACTTTCCACCATAAACCGCCTAAGCCCATCCAGATAGCTAAAAAGACAATACCGATGAGTAAACCGATGGTCCACCATTGTTTGATCTCTACATAACCGCTCCCAAAAAATACCGGTGCCGGGCCATGTGCATAATGTGTAAGTGTGCCATACAATGAACCGGTAAAACCCAGCATCAGTGCCAGCAGCATTGGCGGTACGCCCATGGCCACGCCTACTGCCAGTAAAGCGGCATACATGGCGGCCACATGTGCTGTTGCACTGGCAAACAGGTAATGGCTGAAAAAATAAACAAGCACGATAATGGGAAAAGCGATCGTCCAGGATAGGCCCAGCAGCTGCACCTGAATCAGATGTCCGAACCAGGGGATAAAACCCAGTGAGTTTAACTGTCCGGCCATCATCACTAAAGTGGCAAACCACACGATGGTATCCCAGGCGCCCTTTTCTGATTTCACATCATCCCAGGTCAATACCTGTGTGAGCAAAAGAATAGTTAAGCCTATAAAAGCGGTGGTAGTAGCATCTATTTTAAAGATATCGCCGGTTACCCACAGTACCAGTAAAATGGCAAAAGCGAGCAGCATCAGCCATTCATTTTTTGTGATCGCCCCCATCTCTTTCAGCTTTTGTACAGCCATAGCGGGTGCCTCGGGTGTTGTCTTTAGTTCGGGAGGAAAAATTTTGTACAATAAATAGGGAATAATAACTACCGAGGCCATGCCTGGAACGATAGCGGCCCAGAACCACGACATCCAGGTGAAGTGTATGCCCATGCCGGCAGCAAACTTCTGCGCCATAGGGTTACTAGCCGTACCGGTAAGGAACATGGCAGAACCAATCAGGTTCATATAATAACTGTTCAATGTAAGGTAAGCGCCAACCTTGCGGTGTGTTTCTGGTTTATCGGGCATAGAGCCCAGGCTCATTGACATGGACTTCATGATCGGATAAATGATACCGCCACCCCTGGCCGTATTGCTTGGAATAGCGGGTGCAAGGATCAGATCTGCTGCACCCAGGCTATAGGCCAGGCCTAAAGGGCTTTTACCAAAAAACTTGATAAAAATATAAGCAATCCTGCTGCCCAGTCCTGTTTTGATAAAACCGCGGGCAATAAAAAAACTAATGCCGATGAGCCAGATCACTTTATCGCCAAAACTGCTCAGCGCAAGGGTTACAGACTTGGCAGGGTCGCCCGGTGCCAGAACACCCGTAATGGCAACCACCGCAATGGCCATCATACAGAGCGTTCCCATTGGGGAAGCCTTTAGGATAATGCCCAGTATGGTAGCCAGGAATATAGCCAGCAAATGCCAGGCCTGTGGTTTCACTCCTTCCGGAGCGGGGATAAACCAGATAACCAGGCCAACCACTACCGTGATCAGCAGGGGAATAAGCTGGATTTCTTTGGGCAGCACGATGGCTGCTACTGAAGGTTTTGTCATTGGATAGATTGTATGGTTGGTTTAAAAAAATAATTGATCGTTATAACCTCGACTGCACCTGTACCACGAAGAGCGAGTTATTATACTGGGTAGTGAGCGGAACGTTCTTACTGTAATGATCTATATTCACCCCAAGCTGTATCCTGGCACTATAGGCTTTCAGGAACTCGGCACTGATCATTGGTGTATAGGTTTGACGCGGATTACTGGCATGTTTAAAATCTTCATCGAAGTATTCATACCTGCAGGAGAATTCCAGTGAGCTTAACCGGTGGTAATTAATAGCATACCTGATATTTGGCAGGAAGTACATGCCCCGCATCTGGTATTGCGAAACGGTACCTACCCTTTTGGCAGAATCCATGGCATAATACAGTGCATGGTTATTTCCCTGCTTAAATTCAGTTTCCATTTCCAGCGACCATTTTTTTACAATAGGTACTGTTGCGGATAGATCTGCGCCGGAAGCATACACATGGCTGCCATACACACTGGCCAGTCCTCCGTTCAGTCCGAGTTTAATCTGAAGCTTTTTCTCCAGTTCAAATTCTACACGCGTAGAAAAACTCTTGCCGTTATTGTTGTCGGTTAGCTGGTTCCTGTTGTTTCCATTAACCATTGAGACTTCATATTTAATCGGTATTGCACCGCCAACACCACCGAAAATACTGGCCCCTAACTGAAAGCTCTGCCATCCGTTATTACCAAAGGCGGTATATTGATTGGAATAATCCAGGGATTTGATCACATCTACGGGATACATATCCTCCAGTCCGAAAGCCGGCCTGAACTGTCCCATTTTTAAATGGATATAGGGGTTAAGCCGATAAGTGATATAGGCATTTTCCAGCACCTTATTAGATGGGTTTCCTTCAAAATCTGCCAGGTTTAAGAGCATGACAACCGTTGTACGATCGGATATTTCTGAGGTAAACTGCAACCTTGCCCTTTTGATACTATAGTTATTGTCTACAGCTTTACCATCCATATGCTGCAAACCGGTTACGTCAACATTTTTATTTCCGCTAAACGCATACCGGGCCTGGAACAACCCTTGTATGGTAATCTTCGCTTTACTGGAAGCCGTGGTATCGGGCTTGGTAATTTCCGGGACATTGATGGTTATTCCCTGGGCATTCGCAGTTAAAATACGGCAGGATGCCAGCAGCAATAAAAGGAAAAATTTGTTCATAAAATGATTAAAATCAGAGGGATAGAATTAAACCTCTTTGTTTAATCAAAGGTCAACTAACCAGAATAGTGACGGATGTCACAGGTCAGTATAAAATATGATGTTCATCACATATTATGTCAGTCATTGATTGATCTTTGTATATTAAATCATAAAAACATGCCTTATATACAGCTCGATGTTACTAAAACATATCCCGTAGCCACTAAACAGATACTGGCTAAACGCGTAGGAGACATATTCTCTGCAATTATGCAGGCGAATTTGAACCGGGTAACCTTTACGATCAGGGAATTAGGTGAAGGGGCAGTGTGGCGCTGCACCAATGAAGAGCCCAGACCAGGGGCACTCCTAATGTGTGATATCCGCAGCGGCCGCACACCAGAAACCCGTACAGAACTGGCCAAAGCATTGATCGCCGCCTGTGTGGAAATCCTCGGATTAGCAACCAATGAATTGAATGTGGAATTTACCCAGCATGCAGGCAATGAAATGTACCATCCCTTGATGGGCGGTTTGAGCGAAGACTGGTCGCCAGAGGAGCAATAATGCATCATTTATTGCTATTTGACAAAATAAATAAAATTCATTTCCGAGTTAATCTTAAATTTGTACTTTTTATAGATTAAAATAACAAAATGAGTTTATATAAAACGAATGAAGAAGTAGAGATACAGCGCGAAAGTTGTTTGCTGGTCAACGCTTCGATCACCGAAATTGCTAAGATCCTTAAACCAGGCCTTACTACCCTATCACTGGATACACTGGCAGAAACTTTTATCAGGGACAATGGCGGTACGCCTTCCTGTAAAGGTTACCATGGATTTCCATATGCCTTATGTATATCTGTAAATGACCAGGTAGTTCATGGTTTTCCGGGCAGT
Source organism: Pedobacter sp. L105 (assembly GCF_009765875.1). Lineage (GTDB taxonomy): Bacteria > Bacteroidota > Bacteroidia > Sphingobacteriales > Sphingobacteriaceae > Pedobacter. Next base: position 41,434 of record NZ_LMUP01000014.1, on the reverse strand, counting down.
CATGTGCTTAAAGAAGGCGATATCATTACGATAGACACAGTAGTTTCTAAAAATGGATTTAATGGCGACAGTGCTTATACCTTCATTTTAGGAGAAACTACCCCCGAGATACTTCAATTGGTAAAAGTGACCAAGGAAGCCTTATATATTGGTATTGCGCAAGCGGTGACCGGCAACCGTACCGGCGATATTGGATATGCCATTGAAAACTATACCTACGGCCAGCACGGTTATGGTGTGATCAGGGAAATGGTTGGACATGGTGTTGGCCGGGAAATGCACGAAGATCCGCAGGTACCCAATTACGGAAGAAGGGGCAGCGGAAAAAAACTACAGGAAAATATGGTACTGGCTATTGAGCCGATGATCACTATGGGAAGCCGTGAGATCCATTTCCTTGATGATGGCTGGACTATTGTTGCAGCAGACGGCTCACCAGCTGTCCATTTTGAACACAACGTTTGCGTAAAAAAAGGCAAGCCCGAGATCCTTACAGATTTTAGCGGAATTGAACAGGCAGAGAAATTGAATAGCAACCTGAATAGCAGTTATTATTCGATTTAGCGGTAACATCCATCAAGATATCCAATAGTAGAACGAAATAAATTTCTTCACAGATTGAGAACGTTTTCGATTTCATTTAAATGAAGAGATTTATTCGTTTTAGCAAATAAATGATATGTACCTTTTAGAGTTGCAAGACAAAAATAGCTGGCAATTTAGCCAGGTGTGAAATAAAGGGTTATGGAAAAAATGGTTGTCATGGATAACATCCCAGCTAACGAACAGCAGCGGCTGGAAACTCTTCAGCGTTATCAGATTATTGATACTCCTCCGGAACAGTCTTTTGACAATATAGGCAAAGTGGCCACGCAATTTTTCGATTTACCGGTAGCGATGATTTCATTCATCGACACAGAAAATGTATTTATCAAAACAAAGGTAGGAATCGATGTTGTCAGCAAGATTCCCAGAAGTAATAGCCTGTGCTCTATTACGCTGCTGAACAATGAGCTCACGGTATTTGAAAATATACCTGAAATAGATCATTGTTTCCCTGTTGATGGGCCCTCGGCTGCTGATTATGGATTTAAATTCTATGCGGGAACGCCCATCGTTTCAGCTAATGGATTAAGTATAGGCGTAATCTGCCTGATGGGTATGGAAGTAAGGGGCTTTTCAGAAAAAGAAGAGGAGCTGCTTAAAAAACTGGCCGTCATTGTGATGGATGAAATTGAATTACTCCTGCAGGGTAAACTCGAAGCTGAAAAAGATCTGCTTACTGCCATTCATCACGCACAATTGAACTTCAATAACCAGTCGCTGATAGCACATGCACCTGTGGCCATTGCCATTTTAACCGGTCGCGAACTAACCATTGAAATAGCCAATATAAAAATACTCGAAGTTTGGGGTAAAACCGATAGTGTGATCGGTAAATCCATGAAAGATGCCCTGCCAGAATTGGAAGGACAACCTTATTTACAGATTTTTGATGATGTATTTACTTCCGGAAAGCCGTTCTACGGAAATGAGCTGTCGGCCACACTGGTCCGGAACGGGGTTATAGAGGATGTTTACTTTAATTTTGTCTACCAGCCACTGAAAGATGTTTCAGGATCAACGGTAAGCATTATGATCGTAGCCACTGAAGTTACAGAGCACATCAAAGCCAGAAAACTGCTGGAAGAAAGTGAAAAACAACTGGAAAACATGGTGATGAGTTCCACCGCGGGAATGGTTATCTATAAGGGAAGAAACTTAATCATAGAAACAGTGAACCAGCGCATTCTGGATATCTGGGAGAAAAATGCAGAGGAAGTAGTAGGAATGTCATTGTTTGATTTGTTTCCAGGCCACGTGACTGAAGCTTATCCTGGTCCGATGTTAAACGTTTTTGACAGCCGCGAGCCCGTTTCATTTACTGAAATTGAAGTCGTATTTCCAGCTTTGCCCGAAGACCGTTCTTTCTTCCTTAACGTTTCTTACTTTCCGCTAATTGACGAGGCCGGCGAGGTAAACCATATCATGGTTTCGTTGCAGGATGTTACTGAGATCGTCAAAGCACGTAAATTGTCAGAACAAACTGCAATTGAACAAAAGGCAGCGAATGAAGCACTGATCAAAGCCATAGAAGAATTTGCAAAAGCAAATAAAGAATTACTCGCTAATAACAAGGATCTCAAACAAACTCATGAAATTTTAAAAAATACATTGAGTGAACTTCCTTCCAGCAGCCGCTGATAAATGATATACCGACCGGGACATTGAACATTTCCATACCGGTATTATAATTTCATATCCAACAATAATTCTGATAAACCATACAAATTAATCAAATCCCAAATATGGGATTTGATTAATTTGTATGCCCTGAAATAAAAAACACTATTTTATTTCAATATTTCCATGAATATGGACGTAATTCTAAACGAATTCATATAATTATTGAATATTTCTTGCTAAAAAACCAATTTTCAATTGAATTTTTAACAAAAAGATTCGATATTAGCGCCATGGATTTAGCTTCCTTCTTTTCAGGAGTGTTTCACCCCTATTATCGGCGATATAAATCTAAAATTCAATTGACATCCTTACTTTGTTATAAAATAGCAGATTTTACAGTGTTATTTTAAAGGGAAGGCAAAAATTATTTACATTAAAAAAAATGAAACAATAAAAATGGCAAAACTGGAGTATATCTGGCTGGATGGCTACAAACCAACACAAAGCCTGCGCAGCAAAACAAAAATTGAGAAAGATTTCAGCGGGAAATTAGAAGACCTGTCAAACTGGAGTTTTGATGGTTCATCTACAGAGCAGGCCCCCGGAGGTTCATCTGACTGTGTGTTAAAACCAGTTTATATCGTTAAGGATCCGCAGCGAAGAGATGCTTACCTGGTGATGTGTGAAGTATTGGATTCTAAAGGTGTTGCGCATGAGTCAAATGGGCGTGCACATATTGAAGATGACGATAACGATTTTTGGTTTGGTTTTGAACAGGAATACTTTTTATGGGATCCCGCTACCAATAAACCACTTGGTTTCCCTGCTTCAGGGTATCCTGCCCCGCAAGGACCATATTATTGTTCAGTAGGTGCTAACAATGCATTTGGAAGAGAGATTGTTGAAGAACATTTAGATGCTTGTCTGGATGCAGGATTAAATGTTGAAGGGATCAATGCAGAAGTTGCCGCAGGACAATGGGAATTCCAGATTTTTGCCAAAGGCGCTAAAGAAGCTGGCGACCAGATCTGGTTAGCCCGTTATTTACTGGAAAGAATAGGTGAAAAATACGGGATTGCAATTAATTATCATTGTAAACCATTAGGTACGCTGGATTGGAACGGTTCAGGTATGCATGCTAACTTCTCTAATACAACTTTGCGTACTGCAGGTAAAAAAGAAGTTTATGATGCGATTTGTGAAGCTTTCCGCCCGGTAATCAAAGAACACGTTGAAGTTTACGGTGCTGATAACCATTTGCGTTTAACAGGCAAACATGAAACTGCTTCTATTCACGATTTCAGCTATGGTGTCTCAGATCGTGGTGCTTCTATCCGTATTCCTTTGTACACGGTAGAAAAAGGATGGAACGGTTACCTGGAAGATCGTCGTCCTAACTCAGCTGCAGATCCTTATAAAGTAGCTGCACGTATTATTAAAACAGTTAAATCTGCAAATATATAGTCTTTGATAGGGTGTCCAATGGGCACCCTATCTTTTGTACCGATGCCCCCGCCTTTCAGCCATTAGTTTCCGCCGCTGAATTTCCTGGTTTCCAGCACATCCTGTACAGACCGAGGCAATGCCGACAGCAGCTGGTAACCTGTAGCCTTTTCAATATCCCTTACTGTACATAAGTAATTCATCCAATTGGGAGTAATATTGTTATCATTAGGTGTATTAATGGCGATCACCAATGTATTGCTGTTTATCCGTTGCAAGTCGTTATCACCCTCTGGCAAAATCACGACTACCTTCCAGATATGGGATGGCACATTGATCTTCCCCTCATCAATACTGGTTGCATATCCATTTTTCCCTGTGCCCCCGCTTCCGTAACTGCCCATGATCACATACACTTCATATCCGGTTTTAACCTTATCCCTGCAATAGCTTTCCAGATGCTCCCAGGTATGCTGGTTGTTGTTTGGTGCCTGCGGAATCATGTTATCCATTAAAAAAGTGGAAGAGTTAGCGGCTGTTGAACTGGTACGGTCTCCACTCGGGCAATTGTGCCCCTTATCAAAACCAGATCCCCTGTAACTGGTGTTATCGGCCTCATACCATCCACCCGGCAAATCGGTATCCGGCCTGAAATTATTGAGCCTGTCGGTACTCCCAAGGTCTTCGGAACCAATATGCCAGCTTACCCAATTGGGTTCTGTTTTAGTTTTGTTATAACTTTCCACATAATACTGATGATCGATCAGGTAGTTATCTGCATTTGCAGTACTGCTGGTGGCGCCGCTTGGATTACCCAGCAGTAAGCTGCTGTTGTTAACTGTACGATTGTTGTCCAGAGGTTTCGCCACTGTCACTGAACTAACAGGTGCAGCAGCAGTCATATGGTCAGCTCTGTACAAAACAAAATCATCAATATTGATCCGGTTTTTACCACCGCTGATCTTCCTGATCTCAAAACGTACTTTATGGCTGCCATTTAATTTAAAAGAAGCCAGCTGCAGTTCATGATCTGTACTGATCACCGTTTCGCCAACCTGTTCATAAGTTTTGCCCTCATCTTCAGAAGCCCATAATTGCCATGAAGAAGTTCCATCACTGGCATAAACGGCATGGTTAATACTTAGGCCTGTAACTCCCTGAATATCAAAATCCATACTAAGCCTTCCAGCGTTACGTATACGTATAGCATGTCCATCATGCTGCGCATCTGTTTTTCCTGAAGCCAGGAGTGCATCGTCCAGAATCCAACGTCCGCTGCCAAAGGTAACCGCAGCAGCGGCATAAGACGGTTTAGCTGCCTGTGCCTGCTCAAAATTTTCAGTAATAGGCCTAACTTGTTTATTCACCGAAGCTACATGGCGTGTTTCGGTAATCACCGACTGAACTGAAGTATTTACTATATGTTGAGGTGCTGTCTGCTGACAACTGCTATGATAAAGAACCGAGGCAACTAAAGTAATTTGTACCAGTAGTGTTTTAGAATTCATGAATAATTGAAGTTTAGCGCAAAGCTAACAGATTAAAAATAATTTGTAAATCATACTGATAAAATCCGACACCGCTGTTTATGCGTAATAAATCCATATTTTAAAACTATTTGATTTATTAACGCTTATAAGGCTAATATTTACACCACCCCTAACCTATGTCTAAATTATCAGATCGTCTTATCGCTTCCAACCAGGGATTACTGGCAGAAACCCTGCCCTATAAATATGAAGCAATGACTGAAAACGCTTTTCGTTTTTACCGCGGCACGTGCGACCTTTTTTATGAAGACCTGCAATGCAGCAGTGCAGATTTACCTCCCTCGCCCCTGGCCTGGATCTGCGGCGACCTCCATCTGGAGAATTTCGGCAGTTACCGCGGAGAAAATAAACTGGTATATTTCGATCTTAATGATTTTGATGAAGCCTTACTGGCACCGGCATCCTATGAGCTGGTGAGATTACTGTCCAGCATTTTTATCGCTTTTGAAACCCTGAAAATAGAACCCGAAAAAGCCAGGAACATGGCGCAGGTATTCCTTAAAACCTATTCGGCCACTTTAGCGAAAGGGAAATCGGTGAGTATTGAGCCCAGAACAGCTAAAGGAATAGTACGCGACTTCCTGATTGCAGCAGAAAAAAGTAAAGCCAGGGACCTGCTGGAAAAACGAACTGAGAAAAAACAGCGAAAACTGGTTTTATCCCTGAAAGACGAACGTCACCTAAAAGTAGAGAAAGAATTAAAAAAAGAATTGAAGGAACATATTGCGAATTGGATTGAAAACAGTAGCGACGGTCCTTACAATTACAAAGTAAAAAGCTGTGTGTTCCGGTTGGCAGGCACGGGCAGTATCGGTGTAAAACGCTATTTGTTTTTACTAAAAAGCACCAATACCAATAATCAATACCTGCTGATCGATATGAAACAATCGCTGGATTCTTCCCTCAGCCCTTTTATAACTGTCAAACAACCAGCCTGGAATACTAACGCAGAAAGGATTGCAACCATCCAGCACCGCATGCAAAACGTAACCCCTTCCCTGCTCAGTACTACAGTTTTTAGAGGGGATGCCTACGTGATCCAGGAACTACAGCCGGTTAAAGACTCTATTGAATTTAAAATGATTCGCGATCAATACCGCGACCTTTACCAGGTAATTGATGATATGGCCACTTTAACGGCATCTTCACAATTAAGAAGCGGCGGCATCCAGGGCTCTGCTATTATTGATGACCTTTCAGCATTTGGAAAAGATACCTCCTGGCAGGAACCACTGATCAATTATGCGCAAAAATATAGCAATACGGTAACCAGGGATTATTTCCGGTATTTATTAGATTACAGGGAAGGTAAATTTGCCATTAAAGAAACCTCCCCCGAAGTGCTGGAAAAAAAAGTTCCTGCATCAGTTTAAGACGCCAGGGTAAACAACCTGTCCTTTACATAAAGGTCGCCAAGTTTTTCTGCAGCAAAGTCAATTTCTTCGGCAGTATTGTACCTGCTGAACGAGAACCTTACTGTACTGCGGTCAAAATCAGTACCCAAGGCACTTAATACATGAGAACCTGAAGTTGAACGGCTATTACAGGCGCTACCGCCAGAGGCACACACCTCATGTTCATCCAGGTAATCCAGTAAGGAGATTCCGGTTCCCAAACCAGGAAGGGAAACACTCAGTACAGTGGACAGGCTCAGCGTAGGATGTGCTGAATTTCCGTTAAATTTTACTCCTGGAATTTGATGGGCTAACTGATTGATCATTCTTTCTTTCAACCGGCTGATGTGGTGATGATAGTTGTCCCTATTGGTATAGGCCAGTTCCATGGCTTTAGCAAGCCCTACGATACCGGTTAAATTTTCTGTTCCGCTGCGCTGGCTTCTTTCCTGTGAACCACCACTGATATGAGGTTTGATCACTTCTGCCGAACGTTTATATAAAAAGCCAACTCCTTTAGGCCCGTGGAACTTATGTGCAGAACCGACTAAAAAATCGGCTTTAAGTTCTTTTGTATTGTATTGGTATTGTCCCATGGTTTGTACGGTGTCTGAATGAAAAACAGCACCGTACCTGCTACAGACTTCTGCAATCTCGTGAATATCATTTAAGTTTCCCACCTCATTATTTCCGTGCATTACAGAAACAAAAGTCTTTTCTCCTGCAGAAAGCAGTTGATCCAAATGCGGAAGAGAAAGATTACCCTTTTCATCATGTTTCAGGTATACCAGTTTGATCTCACCATTTCTTTCCAGTGTTTTCAAAGTATTTAATACCGCATGATGTTCAAAAGGCGTAGTGATGGCGAGTTTAATCCTGTCCGTTCTTATCGCAGATAAAATAGCAGTATTGTCTGCTTCGGTGCCTCCGGAAGTAAAAATAATATGATCAGGAGAGGTATTCAATAAGCCAGCAATTGTTTCGCGCGATTCTTCTAAAGCCCTCTTAGCTTCCCTCCCGTAATGATGTACGGATGAAGGATTACCAAAATGTTCAAAAAAGTAGGGCTGCATAGCCTGAAAAACATCTATACTTAAAGGAGTGGTAGCAGCATTGTCAAGATAAATTCTCATTTCCATCAATTTAAAGGGTGATTAAAAAAAAACTTATTCAGAGAGAACGGGGATGGAAGATCTTATCTATCCGCTAATTAGCGGAAGGATTTAGCACCTTATAATATTATAGGTTGCTAAGACGTCGCAGGGCCTTTCCCTCAGTCTTTCTGGATAAGTAAATAAGTGTAAGAACTATTTAATAAGACAAATATACAAAAAGACTACAAAACTAGTATACATTATTTTAAAATAATTTATTCTGCAACATTTTAGGTAAACTAGAGTCTTGTAAAAGAAAAAGAAAAACTTATTTATGGATACAATTATTGTACAACCTATTCAGGCAAATCAGCGAACAGTTATAGTAGATATTTTACGTGGATGGGCGCTTCTCGGTGTAGTATTGGGCAACTATAGCGACTTTTTTGGTTTTGGTAAAACCTTTGTTCATCCTCCGGAATTGATATCAACGGTATTAGAATATTTTAATTTTTATTTTTTTGCTGCAAAATCCTGGACCCTGCTCAGTGTTTTGTTTGGTTACGGCTTTGCCATTGTAATGAATAATGTTGCTACAAAAGGCAACAATCCAGTCTTATTTTTTTTAAAACGGATGTTCTGGCTCTTTGTAATTGCTTTTATCAACTCTTCCTTTTGGTTTGGCGATATCCTGAAAGACTATGCATTGCTGGGGCTCCTGCTATTATTTTTTCATCGCTGCACAGCCAAAACTGCCTTTAGGCTGAGCATAATCCTGATAGTGATCGTACCTTTTTTAGCAGCTTATCTTACTTATCTGAATCTATATGACGTTGAAAAGGCTTTTAACAGCCATGTCTTGCCCCTCTTTTATAGCCATAACTGGTTAGACGTTTTTTTGATGAACCTGAAAGGCACTTATTACACAGAGATGTTGAGTCCATCATATGCCATCATTGCCAGAATGGTCATGTTTGCCTGTATGTTATTGGGCTTTAGCGCACAGCGTATCAATTTCTTTGACAGGCTGGCTGAGTTTAAAAAACAGCTAAAAACAATATTCTGGCTTTGCCTGGCTCTTGCTATTTTGTTAAACGCAGGATTACTTTATGCGCTGAGCTTAAAGTTTCAGTTTACTTATTTCAAACCCCGCTACCTGATTATTTTAAGTACCATGCTAACCATTGCTTCGGGCATATGCCTGTTATATATTAACGGGAAGCTAAAAGGATTTTTTCATAACCTTCAAGCCATGGGAAAAATGACACTGACCAATTATATCGTACAAAATGTAATTGCAGCTTTCCTGTTTTTAAATATCGGCCTGGGGATTTTTAATACCATGCCTTTTTGGTTTTACATAGGTATTGCCCTTGTGATTTACATCCTTCAGCTGTTCTTTAGCAAATGGTGGCTCACCTATTACAACTATGGCCCTATAGAATGGATATGGAGACAATTGACTTATGGCAAACGCCTGCCTATCAAAAAGAAGGTTCCCTCCTAACAGACGGTCCTGCTTTTTAATACTGCCGTTATATTATCAAGCAGGTTCTTTTCAGAAAAAGGTTTTAATACGACCCCATTCATACCGGCCTGAAGATACTTATCCCTGTCTTCTTTTAAAACATTAGCCGTTAGCGCCAGTATAGGAATATCGGCTTTTTCCCTTTCGTGATATAACCTGATCAGCATAGACAATTCAACACCATTCATTTCGGGCATTTCAACATCACTGAGTACCAGGTCATAATTATTATTTTCAAAAAGCAGGTAGGCCTCTTTCCCATCACTGGCAGTATCAAAAGTGATCTTCCACTTTTTGAGAATCGTGGTTAACAACAATATGTTCAAGCTATTATCTTCAGCAATTAAAATGTGTTTTCCATTAAGATCGTGATGCAAAAGTGTATGATCTGCCTGTTCATTTTTTCTGCAACTATCTTCATCACTGATCTCAAAAGGCAAATGGAAACTAAAAAGGGAACCTTTACCAAGTTCACTGGACACACTAATAGTCCCTCCCTGCAGTTCAACAATTTTTTTGGAGATCGCCAGGCCTAAACCTGTGCCTTTTTGAGACGAAACCTGCTGCGCAGAGGCCACCTGTGCAAATTCACTGAATACCAATGGAATGTTTTCTTTGGTGATACCTATCCCACTATCCCGAACCTGTACATGCAACACTTTGAATCCGTCCTCACCTGCAGTAACTGAAGCCGTCAGTTTTACTTTACCTTTTGCCGTAAATTTTACCGCATTACTCAACAAGTTAAGCACTACCTGTTTTAACCTGAAGCAATCACCGCTCAAACAAAGACCTTTATCCAGATTTAATTCCATCTCCAGCTGAATACCTTTCTTTTCTGCTTGTGGGCTTAAGCTGTTACAAACTTCTTCCAAAGTGGCATATACGAGAAATGGAACGGGATCAAAATTCATCTTACCTGTCTCAAATTTTGAGAAATCCAATATTTCATTGACCACCTCCAGCAACAATTTAGAGGAACTGCTGATGGCATTCATTTGTTCTTTTTGACTTTCATTCAGCGGACTTTGACTAAGCTGTTCTGAAAAACCGATGACAGAATTTAAAGGCGTACGGATCTCATGGCTCATACTAGCCAGAAAAGCACTCTTGGAAAGGGCATATTGTTCAGCATTTTCACCATAGCTGATAATATGCTGTTCATTCCTGAAAATTTTCCAGACGTTATATAAAATAATCAACACCATAGCCAATAAAAAAAGGAAAATCAAACTGGATAATCTTCTAAATTTGAATACCACATCCTGCAGACCATTGTTCAACTCACTTTTCCTCGTATTAATCTGGATTTGTTCTGTGAGTTTATGCTGGTTTAAGCCGGCAATAATTTGAGTGATCAGCCTGTTATTGATCTTTAACATTTCCTGCTCAGCCAATTTGAGATCATTATTCACCTTAAGTAACTGCTGATAATTTTTTTGATAGCTGCTTGCTACCGCAGGAACAGCAGGTACGGTCTCTACCCTGGTGATGATATGTTTTTCAACAACCGTAGGAGATTTTTTTCGCTCCAATTCACTTCGATGCAGGGAATCAGATTTTTTAGAAGAAAAGGCAGCAAAAATTCTTCCGAAAAACTTTTTCTTGGGTGCAGGTTTAATCACAGATTTAACCGTATCAATCTTAACTTCAGTGCTCACCCTGCTACGAATACGTGCCGTCAGGGGTTGTTTACGCTTTTCAACAACAATGTTTATTCTTCCTGCGGAGGTTAATAAACTGTCTGATAAGAGCTTAAGCTTGGTATAGTTTTCAGTTTGCCGGGTTTTTTCAACGATTAAATGGTTGACTTTAATTTCTTTTAATGCAGACCTGTTATTATCATCCAATCTATTGATGGCACGGTCCACAAACTTTATCTCGTTAGCAAATTGGTTGAAATATTTATCATCGGCAGTCAGGGTATATAAACGGCTGCTATTATCGGCGCTATAAAGATTAATCAAACAACTGTCAATCATTGCTGTGCTTTCCCTGGCCAGGATCATCTGATCAACATTATAGCGCACGCGTTCTGTTTTCCTATAATATAAGTACAAACTAAAAGCAGTAGTGAATAAAATAACGATCAGGGAAACAATTAATGCGTAACGTATGATTGGAGTCTTTCTAACAGCTGAATTCATATAAGCACCTGGTTTTAAATACGGAACGCCCTTTTTTGGGGAAATAGGTATAATATTACTCAAATTACCACACCACAAAAGGATCAAGGAAAATGCCAGTAAACAGCGAGGCTCTAAAAAATAAGAGTTTAAACGATTATTTTAATTAAGACAGTGTTTTACGATAACATATATAAATAAGATATGTTTTAAAAAGAAGGTAACATGATGTGCAATTTAATCAGCACTTTAGTTCCCACATCATAAAAATTTAGCTGAACCTTTAGCCTAAAATATAATATCTTTATAAAATGACTAACATCAGGATATTTCTCTTTGCGGCCATATTTTTCAATTTATACCTGGGCACAACCAATGCCCAGCAATTATATAAAGATGGGAATAACAGCTGGAACCCAGATTCACTAGGCAATCAGCGTGCAGTAGTACAGGTATTGAAAAGCAGTGGAGCAGCAAGGATTACACTCAACTGGCGCAGACATGATCTTCACAGTGATGATGAGATTATTATCATCGCAGCCAAAGATAACCACCGCATTTTCAACATAAAAACAGAAAAGCTATCCCGGGAAACAGCTACCCTTTTATTTGAACCCAGCTCCGGACCGGGATTATATTATATCTATTATCTGCCTTATCAGCTAAAGGCAAGCGCAAATTATCCCCAGGCAGTATATCTTAAAAAACAGGAAACAGCATCAAAAACCTGGCTGGACCACATCAGCCATCCTACAAGCGCACAATTCAGGTATTTTGAATCCGTTAATGCCATGAACAGCGTTTATCCGATGGAGGTAATTGCTACCCAGGCTGAAGTAAAAAACCTGCTGAACAGTCATAAAGGTAAGACTTATCTGGTTTTCCCTGAAGACCGTATGCACCCCGTAAAAATGAAACACGACCTTCCGCAGCGCTGGATAAAAAAAGGGCTTTTATTATCCTTTAGCGACGCAGCAGACAGAGGAGAAAATTTTAGCTTTCAGCTGGGCATTTATCCTTTTGTTAATGACCTGCAGCAAGTAAGTGTAACATTCAGTGATTTAAAAGATCAGGCGGGCCATACAATTTCTTCCAGATTGATATCCTGCCTCAACACCACAGGCACAGGCTACGATCAATCTCCTTTAAACAAGGTGGTGAACATCAAAAAAGAAGACGTCCAACCACTCTGGTGCCTTGTGAATATCCCCAAAGAAACTAAAGCGGCAATATACACAGGCACAGCAACCGTTCATTCCGCAAATGCCGCTTCGACAACAGTGAAAATTTCATTGCGCATCAATCAGCAACAGAAAAAAAATGGAGGAATCGATGAACCATGGAAACAAACCCGCTTAACCTGGCTGAACTCCAAACTGGCACAGCAGAACGATGTAATTAAACCTTATCTGCCGCTGGAATTAAACGACCACACCATCAGCCTGCTGGGTAGAAAGATCCTCATCAATCCAAGCGGATTTCCTGATCAGATCCAGACGTTCTTTAGCCCTGAAATGACCAGCCTTTCGGCCACTCCCAAGAATATTTTAGTGGAGGCAATCCATTTTCACGTGATCAGCTCCGCTACCCATAAGGACATCCGCTTTACCAATACCGGTATCACGTTTACAGAGAAACAACCGGGAACAATGAAATGGAGCGCAGTGAATACCTCCGATGCATTAACAATGAAGATTGACGCCGCACTGGAATTTGATGGTTTCATGTCTTATACTGTCAAAATAATAGCCCTGCAGGATGTGAAACTGGATGATATTAAATTACATATCCCCTTTACCAAAGCAGCATCCAAATACCTGATGGGCCTTGGTTATAAAGGCGGCTATCGTGCAGATACCGTAAACTGGAAATGGAATGTAGCTAAAAAGAACCAGGACGGCGCATGGATAGGCGACGTAAATGCCGGCCTTCAATATTCCCTGAGGGATGAAAAATATGTACGCCCGCTGAACACCAATTTTTATCTTCAAAAACCGCTGGTACTGCCCACGTCATGGGGCAATAATGGCAAAGGAGGCATCACGATTATGGAAAAAGGAAAGTCCATCCTTTCCGAGAACTATAGCGGGGAACGGGAAATGAAAAAGGGAGATACCTTATATTATAACTTTAATCTACTGATCACACCTTTTCATACCATCAACACCGATTTTCAATGGTCAAACCGTTTTTACCATAAATACAATAACCTGGATACCATTAAAGCCACAGGAGCAACGATAGTGAACATTCACCATGCCACTCCTATCAATCCTTATATCAATTATCCTTTTATTACCCATCGTGAAATGAAAGCTTATATTGACGAAGCACACCAAAAAGGCCTGAAGGTTAAAATTTACAATACCGTACGTGAGGTATCAAACAGCGCCTATGAAACTTTCCCGCTACGCAGCCTGGGACATGAGATTTATTCGACCGGCAAAGGCGGCGGTTATTCCTGGTTACAGGAACACTTGGAAGACGATTATATTGCCGCATGGTATGTCCCGGAAATTAAAGACGCTGCTATTGTAAACAGCGGCATGAGCCGCTGGCATAATTATTATGTGGAAGGAATGAACTGGCTGGTACAAAATGTAGGTATTGACGGTATCTATCTCGATGATGTAGCCTTCGACCGGATAACCATGAAACGCATTAAAAGAATACTTACACAGGATGGTCACCCGGGAATCATTGATTTGCATTCTGCCAACCAATACAATAAGAATGATGGTTTTAACAACAGTGCAAACCTTTACATGGAACACTTCCCCTACCTGAACCGTTTATGGTTTGGTGAAGAGTTTGATTACGAAAAGAACGGCCCCGATTTCTTCTTAACTGAAATATCAGGCATTCCATTTGGCCTGATGGGAGAAATGTTGCAAAACGGAGGTAATCCATGGCGCGGTATGCTCTATGGCATGACCAACCGTATGCCCTGGAGCGATAATGCAGATCCAAGGCCTATCTGGAAAACCTGGGATAATTTTGGTATCCAGGGTAGCCATATGATTGGCTATTGGGTAGATAATAATCCGGTAAAAACAGACAACCCGGCTGTATTGGCAACAATTTATAAAAAAGACAAAAAGGTATTGGTTTCTATAGCCAGCTGGGCAAAAGAAGATACAGACATTAAATTATCGATTGACTGGCTGGCGCTTGGGATCAATAAAGAAAAAGCGCTGATCACCGCACCAGAAATAAAAAATTTCCAGTCGGCTGCAGTTTTTAAAGACGGACAGGAAATTAATGTACCTGCAGGAAAAGGCTGGTTACTGATTATTCAGTAACCAGTAATAGTATTTTTAATTCTTTTTAGGCCTTACATTACCTATAACCAATTCATCTTCAAAAATATAAATTGTACGGGAATTAAATGGCCATTCAGGTTTTGCTTTTGCATTTTCCAGTTTAATAAAATCCTTCGCTTCATCCAATGTACTGATCGTATTCAGCTTACCAAAAGGCAGCAATACATAGTCATCATACATTCCGCTAAATTGCTCTTCATGTCCCGGTTCAACGTAGCCTATTGTTATCATAATCTTATTTTCTTAATTGTTTGGTAATATACCGATTCAAAAAGCAACAAACGATGTTATACATAATAATACCATAGTCATACCATACCCAATTTGAGTCAAATAATACCCAATAAATTCCCATATTAATTGCTTTTAAAAGAATTATCACTACATTTAAACATGCAACGCAAGACGATCACCGTTTCTAATATAAAAATTTCTTACCTGATTAAAAATGAAACAGCGTTAAACACTATATTTTTTATACATGGCAACTCTATTTCCTCCAGAACATGGATGAAACAGCTTGAAAGCCCTTTATTTAAAGATTACCGGTTAATTGCTTTTGATCTTCCTGCTCATGGAGATTCACAGGCTTCTCCACAGCCGGAAGATGATTATTCCATGCCAGGCCTGGCCATTGTAATGACACTTGCCGTAGCCGCTTTAGTTGGCGATTCACCTTATATTTTGTCGGGGGTTTCTTTAGGATCAAACATCGTTGCAGAGATGCTCCATTTTAATATTGAGCCTGATGGCATTGTGCTTGCCGGAACCAGTGTAATTGGCAGAAAGTACACGATCGATAAATTTGCCAAACCAGATACCCACACTTTCGTTGCGTTAACTGATCAATCTAAGGAAGATGACGTCCGGACTTTCGCTGCCCAGGAGATGCTAACTAATAATGAAAATGATGTAGAAGAATTTGTTGAAGATTATTACCGGGTAAAATTCCCTTTCAGATCTTACCTGAACAGCAGTATTAAGCAAAAACATTATAGTGATGAAATTTTACTGTTACAGCATGTAAAAAACCCCATTCTAATGATTTTTGGTAAAGACGAACAAATAGTTGACCCAAATTATCTGGACAATGCCATATTGAATATATGGAATGACCATATCATTAAAATACCCGGCGCCAGCCACCTGGTAAATGTAGATCAGCCAGATGCATTTAATTCTGTGATGGCAGATTACGCCGAGGAAATGTTTAAATAAGCTTATATTTTTGCAATTATCCCTTACCCTCCAATCCTTTTAAAGAAATATTCCGTATATAACACAAATATTTGACACAAAGACATTTACAATTTAGGAATATCTTTATTTTTATAATAAAATTTATACGCAATACATTCAATATGGAAGAAATTACCATCCGGGAGGTTGACTTAAAAGAAAGAGAATGTATGTTTCAGATTTTTAACCTCAGGGTAACCTGCAGACAGGATAAGGGCATCATTACACGAGAGAAGTACCCCTTTGGCTGGATGGATGAAATGGATGCCTATTCCAGGCATTTTGCCGCTTTTCATGGAGAAGATATTATTGCCGCAGGAAGGCTTACTTTATTTGACAACATCTCATTTCATCCATACTACCCTATCATTGAACACCTGGTTCCACCGTCTTTAAAAAACAAACCTATAGCCCACCTTTCCAGAGATCAGGTTTGTTCCAATTACCGCGGAAATGGCTTAAGAAAAGACCTGCTTTTTACCAGGGAAATGATTTGCCGTGAACGTCAGATAGAAGATCTGGTGATTGATATCGAGGCCCCGGGAAATCAGCAAGCCAACTTTTGCAAAAACGGCTATAAAGATCTCGGGCCATTTACCATCGATAAAATCCACTGGGGCATCAGTTCAGGACTGCTCATGCATAAAATACTGCACTAAATAATCTCACTGCGGATAGCGAAACTAACCAGTGCAGTGGCGTTGGGCATATTGCTTTTATCCTGCATACTGCGGCGATGGTTAACAACGGTATTTTCACTGATATTGAGTTTATTGGCAATCATTTTACTACTCAACCCATCAGCCATCCATAATAAAACCTCCTTTTCCCTTTTAGAGAATAACTTATCTTCTTCATTCAGGTAAAAAATCTGTTTAAATACAGCCTTATTTTCAATTAAGCCATAAGCATCTACTTTATCTACGGTTTGCACCACAGAATTTCCATTTTTATGGTGATCAATATTCATTAGTATCCCCATGCTAAAAAGAGGGTTCCCTATCTCATCCGAAAGGAAACAATTGCGCTGTAAGAAGTTTTCAAATTTCCCCTCTTTATTTTTAATACAGAGGTTATAAGTAAACACATAATTCTGATGCTCCTGGGGTTTGATATTTTTTAAGATCTGCAGCCTGCCAGGGAAAATTTCACTGTCGAACACCTGAAAATGATCAGGATGATAGATTTCCAACAGGTGATGGATACCTCCTTTTAAGAAGAGATCTGCCTTATAACCAGCGAAATTTTCAGACATATTGATGTACGTTCCCCGCTGATAATCCAATAAATAAACAAAGGGAATACTATGCAGCAAAAACGAATGAGCAAAATCGTTTGCATTAAAAAAATCATCAAAACCGGTGAGTTCCAATTTTTCCTTTTCCCCCGTTTTGTCCTTTAACCTATGGAGGTAGTTTAACCAGCTGTTTTTGTTTTTTGAGAGCGTTTTAGTCATGATAGTCAGACGTTTACACATAAATATAACAAAAATGTTATATAAAAAATGACAACAAATAACTATTTTATTTTTAAGAAATACTGGTTAGATAACACGAAATATTGTTCGTGCAAACATTTATTTGACTCAAATACATCTTTTTAATAGGCAATTGAGTATATTACTGTATTACTGGAACTAAAAGATAATCTTATGAAAAATCTAATTCATCCGATCATTATTCTCATTTCTATTGTAACATTAATCACCGGCGTAACCCAGATCCTGGCCCCTGCATTTTTACTTAGATTATTAGGCGCCGAGGTCAGTTTAGCGACCATACAAATTTTTGGTATTATCGGTATGTTCATTGCCATATTTGGGGGCATGCTCATACACGCCAATTTGACTTCTTCCTTTGATTCGAGGGCCATATTATGGTCGTCTTTTCAAAAATTCGGCGCTTCGATAGCTATTTTTGCCAGTATCTGTACCGGTCTGTTTGCACCAATAGCCGCATTAGCTGGTGCATTTGAGCTGATATCCGGGCTTTTTTTCCTGTATTACCTTGGGCTGCATAAAAAAGGCCTGGCCTGAACAGCGGATCTGAAGTATTTATCGACTGCTGTTGTTTTTTCGATAAATCTTTCCTAGCTTCATTTAAAACAATTTAGGACCACATGAAATTGTTAAAAAACAAAAATAACCATATGAAAAAACTATTGATCATGATGTTGCTGGCTGTAATGGCCTTCACTACTACAGGAACTTTCGCGCAAACTAAAAAAGACGGCACTAAAGACATGCGGTATAAAGCGAACAAGCAGGTACTGAAAAAAGATGGTACGCCTGATATGCGCTATAAAGCCAATAAGACGGTAACAAAGTCCACTGCAAAAACTACGGTAGTGAAGAAAACCGCACCGGTTAAGAAAAAATAATTCAACTAACACTATCAATTAAGAAGCCCCGGTTATGCGGGGCTTTTTTTGTTTAACCGCTTTATTTTGGCCTCTTCCCTTTTAAAATGTTAAATCTGTTAAATTAGCAGAATATGTGAGCCAGGTATAACAACATATAGGCAAGTATTTACGTTATTTGCTCAGAAATAAATATCAGGATGGAATTAAACCATTATGAGCTTTAACCCTCCAATAGAATGAAAATCGTCATCGTTTAATCATCAAAGATAAGCCTGATGGCTGGAAACAACACACATAAAAAAGACACACCACACAAATGAAATCATTAAAATATCTCGCCGTTTTTTTATTCTTCTCTATCATTACCTTAACCGCCGCTGCACAGGATGCCGTTGTCATTGAAGATGGCAATTTCATTAGAGGAACTATACAGGGGACGGATTTTATTTCTGTAAGCATCAAAACCGATGACGGTGAGGTGAAGCTGTTTAATGCGAAGGATATCAAGCAGTTTTTATGGAATGGAGAAACGTATTATAGCATGCCCTTCGTGATTCATAAAAAACAGGATTTCCGTTTTTTTAAACTGGTAGAAGGCGGTGCCATTAATTTATATTCTATGGGCGGACATGCCGGGCCTGAACAGCCAAAACGCAGCCGCGTACGCGTAATGCCCTCTATAGGTCTGGGTATTGGCACAGGAGGTTTTGGAAGCGGCATTGGTTTTGGCGGAGGCCTCAGTTTTGTAACCGGAGGGGGAAGAAGGAATGATCAGCCACAACAGGACAGACATGCCTTATATTATATTGAAAAACCAGGTTTCGGCGATATGCAGGAAATTACTCCTGATCCTTATAATTCTGACGCCAACTATAACTACATTAAAACTACCCTGTTAGACAAAATGTCTGACGATAATGACCTGGTAAACCGTATTCAGCATATGGACAACTTTGACGTTAAAGCCATTCAATCACTTATTGAGGCGTATAACGGTGTACACCAGCAATAAGTTCAGGTTATGATCTGCAAAACGAGGTTTATTCTTTGCTTTGCAGATCAAACACTTCATGCATCAATCCCTTTAAATTCTGATATAACCTTTGATACAGGCCAAAATAGGTCTGATAGTGCTGATGATTTTCTTCATCTGGCAGGATAGTAGTTTCTTCCCCCTTGACTGGTAAAGGATAAACGGCCGAAAGACCAATAGCTTTAACCGCAAGATAAGCTGCACCTACTGCCGAAGCATCTTCTGCTGTGGCTAATACAAGCTTTTTCCCTGTAATATCTGCCATGATCTGCAGCCATGGTTTAGAAGAAACAAATCCCCCGCTTACATTTAACTGTGTGACAGGCTGCCCGGAGGCTGTCAGCGCTTGTAATACATCATTTAGGGCAAAACAGATACCTTCTATTACAGCCCTGGTAAAGTGAGGCTGATGGTGGGTTAACCTGAGGCCAAAAAAAGTACCGCAGCTCCCTGAATCCCATATCGGCGCCCGCTCCCCCTGCAAATAAGGCAGAAATATCAAACCCTCAGCCCCGGGCGTAATCGTTTCTATACGGCTTAGGGCAGCGGAGAAATCCTCTCCGGTCAGTTCTTCTTTTCCCAGCATGTTCTTCAAATGCCATTTCAGCGCAATACCTCCATTATTTACAGGTCCTCCGTTGATAAAAATATCTTCATCCAGACGGTAACTGAAGGTCATTGCTTTTTCGTTAAAAACAGCCTTATCACTGGCCACACGTAATGCGCCGCTGGTGCCAATGGTCAATGCGGCTATGCCCGGTGTGATTGCCCCGGTACCCAGATTGGCCATACAGCCATCGCTCGCACCTATTACAAAAGGGGTTCCCTGTTCCAGGAAAGGAAGGGACGAACCCGAATATTTTTTGACATAAGCTGTAGACACTAAAGTTGATAGCTGAGCAGCAGTAATTCCTGCGGCAGTTAATGCTTCGAGACTCCAGTTTAAAGTTTCTACTTCCATCAATCCGGTACAGGAAGCGATGGAATGATCAATTTCAAAAGTACCGAACAGACGGTACCAGATATATTCTTTAATAGAGATGAACTTGTGTACCGTTTTAAAAAATTCAGGCTGGTTTTCCCTGATCCAGATGATTTTGCACAAAGGCGACATCGAATGGACAGGCGTACCTGTAGTTTTGTACAGGTCCATACCCAATGAACCAGCAAGTAACCGGTCGGCTATGCCCGAACTCCGGCTGTCTGCCCAGGTCATCATCGGTGCCAGGGCATTACAGTATTCATCCACGGGAATCACGCTGTGCATAGCACTGCTTAAACCAATGGCCTGCGGGTTTGATTGCAGCTTCAGCACGATCGCCTGTATACATTGCTGAAAGGCCAGCCAGATCAGTTCAGGATTTTGTTCACTATAACCAGGATGCGGGATATCAGTGGGATAAAAATTCTGGCTGCTATCAAAAGCCAGGTGATCTGCGCCAACGGCTACTGCCTTGGTGCTTCCGGTACCGATATCAATTCCAAGGATATAATTCATCTTTATGCTGTTAGTCAAGTTGATTAAAATTCTTCCACGTAATCCAGGTCTTTGGAGAAGGTGTCTTTCATCCTGCTCAGCGCCAGATAGGCAACGGTAAAACAGATCATTGCAACGGTAGCTCCTGAGTAAATTACGGAGCCATTAAATCCATGTTTAAGCAACTGGAAAAGTAAGGTTAAAGGTACTACGGCCCCACGTACAAAGTTTGGAACGGTGGTGGTTACGGTAGCCCTGATATTGGTACCAAATTGTTCGGTGGCAATGGTCATAAAAATTACCCAGTATCCGCAGGTAACCCCTATGATACCACACAGCCAGTAAAAATGCTGCAAGCTCAGGCCATGCAGGGTAAAATAAACAACTACAGCAATAGCTGAAATGGTAAGGTACAGGTACATCACTTTGACACGGCTTTTTAACCACTGGCTTAACAGCCCGCCCAGGATATCGCCTGTTGCGATTCCGCCATAAGCCCAGGCAATTGCTGCCCCCGCACTTACATCTCCCTGTACGCCCAATGCTTTACCAAACTCTGGTGAAAAAGTAATCAGCACCCCTACTACAAACCACAGTGGAATGCCGATCAGGATACACCGTAAATATCTGTTTAAAGTAACTTTATTTTTAAACAGGGCAAGGAAATTACCCCTGTTGGAAGCATCTTTAGATTCGCTGAACATGCCGGATTCGGCAACACCTATACGCAGTAAAAGCAAAACCAGTCCTAAACCACCCCCAATATAAAACGAAGTACGCCATTCAAAAGCTTCGGCAACGTTGTAGGCCACCAATGCCCCAAATACACCTATACCGGTGATCATTGTAGTAGCATAACCTCTTTTATTCTTTGGCATCAGCTCTGCTACCAGAGTAACACCTGCCCCAAGCTCCCCTGCAAGGCCCAGGCCGGCTATAAAACGCCACAGGGAATAAGCCCCTACAGAATGCACAAAACCATTGGCAATATTAGCAATAGAATAGATAAATATAGAGCCGAATAATACAGATAGACGGCCTTTTTTATCGCCCAGCATTCCCCAGAATATACCGCCGATCAGTAAGCCCATCATTTGAATGTTGAGCAGCATAATGCCCGTATCGGTAAGCTGTGTACCGGTAAGGCCTAGTGATTTTAAACTCGGAACACGAACGATACTGAATAACAGTAGATCGTAAATGTCTACAAAATAGCCTAAGGATGCAACCAGGATAGCTGCGGCCAGTGCTGATTTGGAATATTTGGATGGTGCCATTAATTGATATTTGAATTTTTGAAGCCGCAAATGTAGTAAAGTTAAATTTTCTTAATTAACCTTCTTTAACATTTCTGTTTGAAAACTTCAAATATCTTTGTTACATAGTCATTCTCCTAAAAAACAGAAAATATAGCAAAATATCTACTAGAACAAATACGATAGCAGCTATGAATGTTAATGATCATTTAATTTGGGAACATCAGCAGCATTGCCAGATCTCTTTACAGCTGGCTGCAGAAGAACTTTTTAATTCCCTGGACGAAAGACTCTCCCCAAAGATTTTCCTGATTGGGATATTGGTTAAACCAGACAGGGAACGCCCGGCAATTGTACTGGAATGCCCGGACGATGAATATACAGTTAAGGATTTTATTTCCGTTAAGGCCCTTTCCCTGCAGTACAACCTCCAGATCCAGCAGGAACAGCCGCCTGCCGACAATGATAATATGGGTCATTTAAATATGACCTATACTACTGAAGTACAAAAAACACTGCGCAGCCATGTAAATGGAAAAGACAATGAGAATTTCATCTCTTTCCCGGTATATATTGAGGGTTACCTGGTCTATGTAGTGACAGAATTGAATAAAAGGGTTCTGAATACCTATTATTACCTGACCAAAGACAGGCATTCGTCCGGGCAAAAGCTAAGCCGCTCTTTTATAGAAAGTGTGATCAACGTTTTTCTGGATGCCAGTGCAAATGCGCTGACCGCAAAATCACAATCGGACTTTAATGTTCTGAACAAGAGCAGGGATGAACTGGTGAGTAAGGCAGGGCATCATTTTATGACCACCATTTCTATGGCCGGACAGAACCCGAATGGACTACACGTTTTATTTGATGCCTGTAATACCATTTCTTCGTTAAAGTATGAAGGTGCCGAAGGATTTGGAAAAATGGTGATTGCCCATAAAGACCATCAAAACGTGAAAATTACGATGGAACTGGAAAAGCCTATTCATATCAAAGATTTCAGAAAAGTACGTAAGTTCCTGGAACTGGCAGATAACAAACAGCTGATCCTTTGCGATTCGGCACTGATCTATGGCCTTTGCCAGCTGACAGGTAAATATAACCACCATGATGAGTCGCTCTTTATTGTTAATTTCACTAAACATTTTCATTGGGAAGTAGTGCACCATGAGAACATCATGATCGCCGTGGCTTTCAGGATGCCCGACCTTTACAATGAGAAAATCAGCAGGGAAAAGTTCTATTCCAACCTGAAAAGATTATTCACCGGAATTGATAAGAGCAGGCTGAATACGCTGTGGGATATTACCATAGAAGCCACCAAACAAAAACATGGGACTATCCTGGCTATCTCTTCTGAAGCCAACAAAGAGGCAGTGAGATTAAGCAGCCAGTGTTTTAAAATTAAACCGATCAGGATTAATAAGGATATTATTCACCAGATCACATCTATCGACGGTGCTGTATTGATTGATACCGACTGCACCTGCCACGCTATAGGGGTAATCCTGGATGGTATCGCAACAGAAAACGGGGATTCTTCTAGGGGTGCAAGGTATAATTCTGCCGTAAGATATTATGAGTATATGGAGAATAAAGCCCAGACCGTGCTGGTGGTTATTTCTGAAGATGGCATTATCGATCTGATCCCCGATCTTAAACCACAGGTGAAACACTCTGTAATCATACGCCATATCAGGGCTTTAACCAGCCTTTCTCAGGCAGATAAGTTTTTAAGAAGAAACTTTAACCGCCTGATGGAATTTTTTCAGGAGAACGATTTCTATTTGACACCGAAAGAATGCGCCAGTGTGAATAAGCTCCGCAGGACGCTTGAGTTTAAGTATAAAGATGATGATGACGGCGTAAAAATGATCTGGAATAACCTGGTGCCCGACAGAAATATGCATTCAGGATATTACCTGAAAGAATGATAGGCTAAGAAATATTTTTCCGGGGATTAAATATACTAAAACAATATGTTTATTTTGCCCTATGAAATCTTCAGCCGGAAAAACTTATATTTTATCTGCAGCGATATCCATGCTGTCTTTTGGTGCTTTTGCACAACGCTCTGCGACACAAAAAGCAGATTCAGCATATGTGCGCGACCACTATACCAAGATGGAAAAAATGATCCCTATGCGGGATGGGATAAAATTATCTACGATCATCTATATACCGAAGGATGATACTAAAAAATATCCGATCCTGTTTGACCGTACGCCTTACAGTGCCGGGCCATATGGAGAAAACGAGTATAAACTGAGCTTAGGCCCCTCCATGCTTTTTGCAAGGGAAGGTTATATTTTTGTTTACCAGGATGTGAGGGGAAGGTATCTTTCTGAAGGAAAGTTTGTTGCAACCCGCCCCTATATCCCCCATAAAAAGAATAAAACTGATATCGATGAAAGCTCTGACAGTTATGATACCATCGACTGGCTGGTCAAAAATATTCCGCATAACAATGGAAATGTAGGTACATGGGGCATCTCTGCTCCTGGTTTCTATACCACCATGACAACAATTGACGCCCATCCTGCTTTAAAAGCAGCTTCACCGCAAGCACCGGTTACAGATTGGTTTATGGGCGATGACAGACACCATAACGGTGCATTTTTTCTGATGGGAACGTTCTCTTTTTTGTCTTATTATGGTGCACCGAGGCCAGTGCCTACACCAGAAAGCTCCCCTTCTTTTTCTGCTTATGGTACACCCAATGCTTATGAGTTCTATAAAAATCTGGGACCACTGAAGAATGCGAATGAAAAATACTTTAAAGGCGAAAATGAGATCTGGAATGAAATGATGGACAATGAGTCTTACAGTTCTTTCTGGCAATCCCGTACCCCTGTTCCTTATCTCAAAAATATTAAGCCGGCAGTAATGACCGTAGGCGGGTTATTTGATCAGGAAGATCTCTATGGGCCGTTAAAAACCTTTGGTGCCATTGAAAAGAATAAGCCAAAATCCCCGAATTACCTGGTGATGGGCCCATGGATACATGGCGGCTGGACAAGGGGAGATAATGATGCCCTGGGGAATATTCGTTTTCATTCTGCTACAGGACCTTATTTCCGCGAGCAGATTGAACTTGCCTTTTTTAACCATTATCTGAAAGGTACTACAGACCCTCAATTGCCTAAAGCTACCATATTTGAAACAGGTTCCAACCAGTGGAAGAAATATTCTGCCTGGCCACCCGTGGAAGCACAGGAGAAAAATCTGTATTTCCATGCCAATGGAAAGCTGTCTTTTGAAGCCCCAGCAGCAGCAGGAGATAGCTTTGATGAATTTATCAGTGACCCGAACAAACCCGTTCCCTATACCAAGGAGATCAGGATAGACAGGGGCAGTGATTTTATGTATGAGGATCAGCGTTTTGCCGCTACAAGACCTGATGTTTTGGTCTACCAGACTGAAGTGCTGGATAATGATGTAACCATCGCAGGTAACCTGCTGGCAGATCTTTTTGTATCCACTACGGGTACGGATGCTGATTTTGTGGTGAAGCTGATTGACGTTTATCCTGGTGATGCACCAAATGACAGCCCTATAGCGGGTACAAAGATGGGTGGTTTCCAACTGATGGTACGCGGAGAAGTGATGCGTTCAAAATTCAGAAAAAGCTTTTCCGCTCCCGAAGCGATGGTTCCGGGAGAAGTGACAGAAGTTAAATTTGATATGCAGGATGCCTCACATTGTTTTAAGAAAGGCCATAAGATCATGGTGCAGGTACAAAGCTCATGGTTTCCACTGGTAGACCGCAACCCACAAAAGTTTGTAGATATTTATAAAGCTACAGAAGCCGATTTCCAAAAAGCTACCCACAGGGTATATTTTAAGACCAATGAGGCCTCACACCTTAAACTCAGTGTAATTAAAGCCGATTAAAATACTTCGGCTTCCCAGCTACGCTCCCAGCTCTGGCCTGGCGATAAAGAATTTATTCCCTCTTTATCGCTAAGCTGCTGATCGTGAAAAATACCATCAGCTATGCCGCACCAGGGTTCCAGACATACAAAGTCTGCATCTTTAGCTGCCCATATCCCAAAAAACGGAAATCCGCTGAAGCGGAATTGTAATCCATGCTCGTTTTTGGTATTCCTTAACGTAATGGATTCACTTTTCAGTTGCTTAAATACCAGGGCATCGTTATAAAAAAGCGAATGTTTTAAAGGTAATTTACCCTGGTCCAGATGCAGGCTATCAGTTTGATCGCTGATCAGGTTATTATCAATTTTATGGTAAATTACCGATTGGTCTACCGCGAAATCCAGATAACAGTCTTCATAGGTAGTATCAGGAGTTAGCGGAGCTGCAAAAGCCGGATGGCCGCCTATAGAAAATAAAAGATCTTTATTTCCGGGATTCCCCACTTCATAGGTGCAGGATACTGAAGCGCCAAATATTTTGTAGCGCAAACTCAGCTTAAACTCAAAAGGATAAACCTTTAAAGTATCAGGACTGCTCCAAAGCGTGAATAACAATTCTTCTTCACTCACCTGCTGAACCTCAAAATCATGGTCCCTGGCAAAACCATGGCGGGAAAGATGGTATTCTTTTCCCTCCACATAGTAAGTATCGTCTTTAAGTCCGCCTACAATAGGAAAAAGTACAGGGCTGTGTTTACCCCAGATTGCCGGATCGCCTTTCCATAGATAATCGAGCCCTGTGCTTTTACTTTTAATACTTGTTAATTCAGCACCTTTCTCTGCAAAAGTTACGCTGATATGTTCGTTTTCCAGTGAGATCATGTGCTGAATCCAGGATTAAAATTATACGGCTTGTTTGTTTAATAACCTGTCTATTCTTTTTACTACATAGTCCAGGTCGAAAGGTTTACTGATATAATCATCAGCAGAAGCTATTACACTTTTTTCTTTACTGCCAGGATTGGCCGACATTACGATAACCGGGATATGTTTGGTAAACATATCGGATTTTAAATCATCACAGATTTCAATTCCATTACCATCAGGCAGCATTACATCAATGATAAACAAGTCAGGCAAAGCATCATTCAGCTTACTTTTCAGTTCTGCAAAAGTAGAAGAGAGTTGTAATTCGTATCCTTCGTCCTTTAACAAAAATTCAATGATGTATCTAATATCCTGATCGTCTTCTAAAACATGTATTCTTTTCTTCATAATTATTTTATGGTGAATATTAAAATCTCATTGTGTGTGCAAACATTGTTCCGAATTTAAGTTTTTTGTGACATTTTACCCTAAATATTTCGCTTGTTATCCTAACTATCTTTCCTTAAGACTTCTAGTGGTGGATATTTTAGCACATTTCTGCTGCTTAGCATTCCTGTGATCACGACAAGCAGTGTAATTCCTATAAATATGAGTACGGATGGAAGTAAAGGAACAGTAAAATCACTTCCAAAACTATAAACTGCCAGGGCCCAGCTTGCAGCCATTGCCATAACCACTCCTGCCGCCGCAGAGAGCACACCCAGAAAAAAATATTCTATAGCAGTAATGGAAAGTATCTGTTTACCCTTAGCCCCTAACGTTCTTAACAATACAATTTCACGCAGCCGCTGATTTTTACTGCTTCTCACTGCAGAAACCAAAACGATCCAACCTGTGATCATACTAAACGAAGCCATGAAACGAATTACAAAGCTTATTTTGCCTAGTAGTTCATCCAATACCTGAAGCACCAGCCCTAAATCGATCATAGAAATATTAGGGAAATTGCGTACCACAGCCGATTGAAAACCAGCAGATACTTTTGGACCTGGCACCCTGGTCATGAGCACATGGAACTGTGGGGCATCTTCCAATACCCCGGCAGGAAATACTACACGGAAATTGGTCTGCATTCTTCCCCAGTCTATTTTCCTGAAGCTGCTCACTTTTGTCGGGATCATCATGCCTTGCACGTTAAAAAGCATTTTGTCGCCTATTTTAACATGGATCCATTCTGCATATCTTTCATCCAGAGATATAGGTACCGTATCTGCAGGTGAGCTCACCTGCCCTACCCATTTTCCTTCGCTGATCTTTTCTGCACTAGTTAATTTACTTTGAAACGTAGCCCTGATTTCACTTTTAAACAGCCGGCTGGAAGATTCCCTCCTTTTGTTTTCGTCACCTTCAGGTTTTCCTTTCAGGCTATCGGCACGGGCCAGCTGCGTAGCGGTTTTACCATTAATTTCTTCCAGGCGCATGGTTACTACCGGAACCTGGCTCATTAAAGGCAAATGATAGTTTTTCGTTAAACTGTTGACTGATTTTGTCTGGTTGGTTTGTATATCAAACAATACCATGTTGGGCTGCGATTTACCCGATGATAAAGTGACCCTGCTAATCAGGATTCCCTGTACAAAGTATAAAGTAGCGATCAGTGTAGTAGCTAAGCCAATAGAAACGATCAGCATGAGTGTTTGGTTATTGGGTCTGTATAAATTGGAAAAACCCTGTCTCCAGGCATAACTTAAACCCGAAGGGAGTGCTTTTCTCACCAGTCCTAAAAGCAAGAGCGAAAGTCCATAAAATATGATGATAGCCAGGATAATACTTCCAACAAAGATCAGTGCCTGCATCCAGCTATCCATTTGCAGGTAGGTAAAACCAAGGATAAACAAAAATATCAACAGGTAAACCAGGTATTTTAAAGGTTCTGCTGTTGCCTTGGAGGGCTCGAAGGATAATCTTATCGCATTCAGCGGAGAAATACGTCTCACAGAAAGCAGGGAAGGCAAAGCAAAGAGTACCGCAATCACTAGACCGGTGATGATTCCCTGGAAAATAGCGATCCAGGAAATCTGCATGGTAAATTCTACCGGCAGAAAATCTTTGAGCACGAGAGGAAGTAAAAATTGTATGCCGGTTCCGATCAGTGCACCGGCTACAGCGCCGGCCAGTCCGATAAAGGTGATCTGGATCAGGTAGATAAAAAAGGAATCCCAGGCTTTAACACCCAGGCAGCGTAAAGTAGAAATTGCCACTATTTTTTCATTGACATACACATGAATGGCGCTTCCGACACCAATGCAGCCTAATAACAAAGCTATGAAACCTGCCAATGCCAAAAAGCGGGTAAGGTCCTGAAAGGAACGGCCGGTATCCTGTTTTTTAGTTTCCACCGTTTGTGCATCCATTCCCTCTTTGTCCAGTACCGGTTGAATTTTCTTCGCTAAGCGGGAAACCGTTTGCTGGTCATTGATCTGATAAAAGTAGGAATAGTGTATCCTGCTGCCAAATTGCACCAACCCTGTTTCATTCAGATATTTCAGCGGTATATAGACCACCGGGGAAACTGTCGCGGAAAGACCGGTTTGCCCCGGTGCGTTGTCCAAAAATCCGGCAATGGCAAAGCTGAGTTTTCCAACTTTAATAGAATCGCCTGGTGTGGCATTGAATTGCAGCATTACTGTTTTATCGACCAGCGCATTTCTGCCTTTGCTCAATGCCGATACAGCACTGACTGGCCTCGTTTCTATCGTTCCATAAAAGGGGTAATTGCCTTCCAGGGCTTTAACCTGGACGAGCCTGCTGCCCTGCCCTTTTACAAAATACAGCATTGAAGCGAAGTCGAGTTGTTTTGCCCTTTTATTTCCCAGGGTATCCAACATCGCCATAATAGGTTTACTGATCGGTTTTCTGCTGTCTATGATCAGATCTGCACCTGTTAATGTCTTCGCCTGTTCGTCTATATCACGCTGTAAGTTATCCCTGAAGGAATATACAGCGACTAAAGCGGCTATCCCCAATATGATGGAAGACGTAAAAAGAAATAATCTGGAGCGATTTTTCCGGCTATCCCGCCAGGCCATTTTAAACAACCAGGCCACCGGTGCCGATTGCTGAAAGTTTTGCTTATTCTCCGGCATATACTTTTTGTTCATCAGCTATAATTACTCCGCCTTTTAACCGAATGGTCCTGTCTGTACGGGAGGCCAGTTCCAGATCGTGCGTAACGATCACGAGCGTTGTTCCGGCTTCCTTATTCAGGTCGAACAGAAGTTTGATTACTTTTTCACTGGTTTCTCCATCCAGGTTTCCCGTAGGTTCATCGGCAAACAGGATAGCCGGTGTATTTGAAAAAGCCCTTGCCAGGGATATCCGCTGCTGCTCACCTCCCGAAAGCTGTACAGGATAATGGTCTGCACGTGCAGACAAACCAACTTTATCCAGCAGTTCCATGGCCCTGGGGCGGATGTTCTTTTCTCCTCTCAGTTCCAGTGGAACCATGATGTTTTCCAATGCGGTAAGCGTAGGTAACAATTGGAAGTTCTGAAAGATGAAACCTACATAACGGTTTCTTACGCCCGCCCTTTCGTCTTCGGAGAGTTGGTCCAGCACCACCTGGTTTAGTTCCACAGAGCCCGACGTGGCCCTGTCTAAGCCGGCACATAAACCCAAAAGTGTAGTTTTTCCGCTGCCGGAAGGCCCTGTAATGGAAACAGTAGAACCCTTCTGAATGGAAAAACTGATTTTGTCCAGTATGGTTAATGCAGAACCTGAACTATGATAATGTTTACTGACTTCTTTAATATTCAAGATGGCTTCCAAAGCAATAGGATTAAAAATGTTGATATTTGACCTAACATTTAGGTATTTGTTACTGTTAAATATAGAGCTAAAACAATTAATTCATCAGATGAGCGCAATTAAGTTACGTTACTATTACATCGTTATTATCCTGTTTACAGGGATATTTTCAAGCTGCAGTCACCAGCAGCCCGCGACAACAGACCAATCTGATGCTGCGAAACCTCATACAGCAATCAAGCCAGAAAAAGGCCCTGCACTTAAAAACATACTTTTTTTTGGCACCAGTCTTACTGCCGGCCTGGGTGTAGATCCTGAACAAGCTTTTCCGGCTTTGATCCAGCAAAAAATAGATTCGTTAAAATTACCCTATAAAGTGATCAATGCAGGCTTGAGCGGAGAAACGTCTGCAGCCGGAAAAAGCCGGATTGACTGGCTGCTAAAACAGCCTGTTGATATCTTCGTTTTAGAATTGGGTGCCAACGACGGGCTAAGAGGAATCCCTGTAAAGGAAACACAGGAAAATTTACAGGCGGTAATTGATAAAGTTAAACAGAAATACCCTAAAGCGAAACTGGTACTTGCCGGCATGCAGATGCCGCCAAGTATGGGAGAGAAATATATGGTTCCTTTTAAAGAGCTGTTTCCAGCGATGGCAAAGAAAAACCACATGGATTTTATTCCCTTTTTGTTAAAAGGTGTGGGCGGTGTTCCACGTTTGATCCAGGGCGACGGGTTGCACCCTACACCCGAAGGGCATAAAATATTGGCTAATAATGTTTGGGTGATCTTACAACCTGATTTGTAATTTATCCTGTTTGAATTAAACCCAACCAGGATCTGGCTGGGTTTAATTGTAGCGAAATTATTGAAAGGAAGTTGGGATTATTTACTCAATAAACCTTCAAAACTAACCGATGCATAAACGAGGGCACCAATAGTTGGTCCGCCGGCATATTGGATATAGGCCTTATTAAAAATATCTGTTCCTCCAATTTTGATAGTGGCATTAGATGCGGGCAGTCTATAAGTTACCTGGGCATCAAAAGTATTGATTGAAGCAATTCTGCCGGTAACCAACGGGCTTTCCCATAAGAAAGAGTTCTGCCATTTGTAGACTACACTAAAGCCAAAGTTTTTTAGTACTTCCCTGTTGCCGATAGTAAGATTAGTCGCGAAATCAGGTGTGTTAAAACCTGTTACAAAGATATCATCAGTTGCATTTGATTTCAGTTTGTTGTAGCTCACATTTCCGGCAACCGTATACTTTTGATAGAAATTATAAGTAACACCTAAAGCAGAACCATAATTGGTGTATTTGTTCTTGGCATTGGTATATACTCTGTAACGGTCTTGTCCGGCATCCCTGTTTGCGTCCAGTTCATCTAACACTGCTGCATCAGAACCTATCTTAGCACCTTTCGGTACATCCACCTGCACCTGCCCTAAAAATCCGGTATAGGTATTCGTGTAGGCATCAATATCTAAAGACAGGGTATTTTCCAGCAGCACACTTTTATAACCGATCTCAAATGAATTGATCTTCTCCGGATTTGCCGTTGGCAGATCTGCTTTTACCAATAAACTGCGGTTATTCAGCGCTGCTGTATTTCTGTCTGCACCTGCCGCCACAGCTGCATTAACAGCTGAGTTAAAGGCCACGGCCGAATTGCGGGTATAACTGTTATCCAGGTAACCTAAACCATCATTGATAAAAGGAAGACTGCCTACCCTTCTAACCCGTCCATTATTCACATAAGATAGGGCTTCAAATAAACCCGGAAAACGATACCCCTGCTGATAGGTAGCCCTGAAGTTGTTTTCTTTGTCAGGCGAGTAAACTGCTGCTATCCGTGGAGTGATCTTAGGATCAAAGTAAGGGTTATAATCGATACGTCCTGAACCAAAAATCTTTAGTTTGTCATCAAAAAAAGTTTTGGTAACCTGTGCGAAACCACCTACTTTTTTGTAATAAATGTTTTTCCCATAAGTTCCGTCAGGCAGTTCAACATTGCGCTGATCTATAGGACGGCTAAAATCTACAAAGCTATTTCCATCAGGGGTAATCTGATATACCCTTCCATCGGCACCTAATAACAGATCGAAATATTTCACAGCTTTTGATAGGTCCCATTGTCCTTCGAGGTTGTACATATGGCTGCTCTGTACCAGGGCCGCCCCGCCAGTAGCAGGTGCATTTGGAATCAGGGAAGATTTAATATCCCAGTTATTGATGCCAATGATTGTATTTTTCAAAGTTTCAAAAGCCTGTGTTCCTGGTTCTACCCTACCGGCATCTGCGATCTGCCTGGCATAAGCTGTAGCAGCAGCCAGATTTGCATTGGTTAGTGAACCTCCATTATTGGTAGCAAAAGCGCCCAGGGCATTTTTATATTTTGTTCCCCAGACACTGTTACTTCCGCCACTGGCGAGATCGAGATTATCTGCCAGTGGTTTTACATTATAAGAATCGCCAGAGTTTTCTACCGACATATAAGCACGTACCAGGAAGTTACTTCCTTTTAGTTCCAGTTTATGGTTTTGGATAATGACATTGTCCAGCTGTATTTTATTCCCGCGCTGAAATACACCATCCATTTTTCCCATGCGGTAATCGTATGATAATTCAACGGACTGTCCCAGGCGGTAATTCAATCCTGCATCAAATTTAAGGTTATCTACATTTGGCTTAACCAGGTCTTTTTCCCAATAACCTGTTCTGGCAACATTTAATGTTTGGTTTGTTTTTCCATTGATGGTTAAACCACTAACGGAAACAGTATTACTACCGGCAAGTACATCATCACCATATTTGTTCCATCCGTCATAAGCCACATTGTTTGCTCCATTTAGCGCAGTGAAAGAAGGATTTGCAGTTTTCAGGTTATTAGGGTTCTGATCCTGATGACTGTCGGACAGCCAGTCTGTTCCCCGCAAATAACTCAGATTAACTTTAAAAGCGAATTTATTGTTAAATGCTTTGGCATAACGAACGGCAGTTTCGGTAAGGTTACTCAGATCACGTCCTGTACCGCCAAGATGGTTCAGTCCTGTTTTCTGGTAAAAACTAAATCCCTGGTAAAGAAAAGGACTTTTGGTGATTAGGTTTGACATTCCATTAATGGCATTCATTCCATACAATGCGGAAGAAGCACCCGGAGTAATTTCTATGCTGGCAATATCCAGTTCGGTTGGCCCGATGGCGTTTCCAAGAGGTACGCCAAGAGTTGCGGCCTGCATATCTACCCCATCTACCAATTGCATAAAACGGTAATTGCTGGGGATATTGAATCCTCTGGTATTCGGGATTTTAAAAGTAAGACTGGCAGTAGTCATCTGCACACCTTTTACATTTTCTAAAGCATCATAAAAACTTGGTGCAGGAGATTCACGAAGCGCACGTAGGTCTAGTTTTTCAATCGCCACCGGCGATTTTAATATACTTTCCGGCACGCGGGATGCGGTGATTACCACTTCATTACCGATCACTGCCTGTGTGGCCATGCTAATGTTGATCTGCGAACCGGCTTCTTTTACCACAAATTCCTGTGTCTGGTACCCGATGCTGGTAAATACCAGATTATAAGGAAATTTAGATTTAGAGAGGAGTTTGAACTTTCCGTTCTGATCGGTTATGGTACCAGCAATGGTACCTTTGATCGTAACACTTACGCCGATTAAAGGAGTTTTTGAATCCTGGTCGTTAACAACTCCGGTTACTTCGACCGGCTGATTTTCCTGCGCCATCAATGGCTGAAAATGCAGTAAAGAGAGAAAAAAAATAAACGTAATAATACGCTTTGGGTAGAATGATTTCATAGGATGGGTTTAATGTTGACATCTGTAGTTAAATTGGAGTTCTTTAAAAACAAAA
The DNA here is from genome assembly GCF_009765875.1 of Pedobacter sp. L105. GTDB lineage: Bacteria > Bacteroidota > Bacteroidia > Sphingobacteriales > Sphingobacteriaceae > Pedobacter. The sequence continues at coordinate 7,000 of NZ_LMUP01000014.1, read as the reverse complement.
ATGACAACAACAACCCTCAGCAGCCTTGATGTAGTGCTGTTGAAAGGAGAGAGAGGAGAGCGTTAATTTAGTGAACAACATAATATCTATAGATTTAGTATACAAACATACTATGTAACACTCATATTACAAAATATTTTTTTTAAAATACTCCTGGACAGCTAGATGTTTTTGGTGCTTTCCCGAAGGCGATACCTACAGTGACTTCATGTGTACCGCTCTTATAGCTTGGCAGTTTAGCTTTAAAAAACCCTTGGACAGCTAGATGCTTTTGGTGCTTTTCCAAAGGCGATACCGACGGTGAGTTCATGTGTGTTACTCTGATAATCTTACAGTTTAGCCTTAAAACACCCTTGGGCAAATAGATGCTTTTGGCGCTTTTCCGAAGGCGATACCGACGGTGAGTTCATGTGTACCACTCTGATAACCTTGTAGTTTAGAAACCGCGTAATCATAGGAATAACCTATCCGAAAACGTTCGTTCACGTAAAACTGGGCGATTCCGATAATGGCAGCCTGACTGCTCACATCGGTGTTCTCATATTCTTTCTTGAATAATTTTAAACTGGTACGGTAACCTGCACCAAACCAGATCCTGTCGCTAAATATGGCCATCAAATTGAAATCTGCATTGGTTGGACCCAGGAAATCTTCCCGGATCATTATGCTTGGACGCAATCTCAGGTCGGGCGACACATTAGCCAATGCTCCGGCGATGAAGTACACATGACGCGTTTGTACAATATCATCTGAATAGGCTGAGTTGTTTAACCGGTAATCATTCACTGCATTGGAATTGTTGAGCAGGTTTAGCGCCGAAAGGCCGATATACCAGTATGGCGTAGTGTAATATATTCCGGCACGGAAATCAGGAACCAGATTACTGGAATTACCGGCAGGAACCGCCTGGTCACTTCCATCTACGGTAGTCAGTTCACTCCCGTTAATACTGTACTGCGCTACCCCCACTCCTAGTCCAAAGCTCAGTCTCCGGGTATCGGCTGCATCCAGCTGCAGGCGGTAGGCATAATTCAGTGTAATGGAGGTGGAAGATTGTGCACCTAATTGATCGGAAGTGATCTGCAGCCCTACCCCATGTTTGGTAGTCTGCGGATCCAGTATCCCATCGATGGAAACCTGACCTGTTTTTGGTGCCCCCGGTAACCCTACCCATTGGTTTCGCAAGGCCATCTGCGCAAACCACTCTTCCTTATAACCCGCATAAGCAGGATTAACACTCATCGTGTTAAAGATGTATTGGGAAAACTGGATATTCTGCTGCGCTTTTACCTGGCTTCTGCCAGCAAAGAACAGACAGCTAAACATCACCATCTTATACCAATTACTCCCCTTTAAAAAATTCATCAATCTCATCGTTTTAATAATATCCAGCCTTTTTTAACAGTTTGAGTAGCGCCTTTTTTAAACACGATTATATAGTAATAAGTACCTTCACTTAAGCCCGAACCATCCCACTGGTTCAGGTAATTTTTGTTGACATACACCTCATTGCCCCATCGGTTAACAATCACCATGCTTACACTGTCAAAATCTTCAATTCCTATAATCTGGAAGGTATCATTCTTACCATCTCCATTTGGTGTGAATGTGTTAGGAATAAAAAGGTCGATCAGCGAAACGTTGATACTCACCAGGGCTTTGTTGCTTACTTTTCCTTTTAAGTCAGTTACGGTATAAGTGAAATCATCAGGACCGGCAAATCCTTTATCCGGAGTATAAGTTACTGTGCCATCCGGGAATACCTGCACCTGTCCGTGAAGAGGATAACGGGTAATCACTACACTTCCGGCATCCAGTCCGTTGAAAGAAGGAATGTCGTTTCCGGTAATCGTAAACGTAACCGGCTGGTCAATTTTGGTGTCCGCATGGTCGTTGACTGCCACTGGTTTATCATCAATATTGACCACTGTAGGCGTATCGTTGTCTTGCTGCGTACCTGAAATGTCGGTAACCACATCACCCGCAGGGGTAGTTCCGGTTATAGTTGCCGTATTGGTAACCAGTCCATCACGTTTTTCCTGGTCGGAAACGGTGTAGGTCACTGTAGCCGTAATAGATGCACCGACATCAATTGCATCGGCACTTAGCGTTACCTTTCCACCGGTTTTCAGATCTTCTAAGTCCAGGTTGTGTAATCTTACATTTCCTGTATTGGTTAGAATAAAGGTATAAGTGATTGTAGAAAAATCTTTGGAGATCACTCCGGTTTTTACAAGGGCAATGGAACCTGTAGTTACAATATTCACCGTTGCACTTGCAGTTTCCGGATTGGCTTGTTCTGCCGTAGTTACTGTGGCAGTATTGATGATCGTACCTGTTCCTGCTGCAGGTTTTCCATTGTTATCCAGATCGGCCTGGGTAACGGTATAGGTACCTGTGTATACCCATGATTCATCTGCTTCCAGGATGCCATTGCCATTGTCTCCTGAAATTGGCCCTGTCAGCAAACCTCCCAGGAACGGATCTGTCACCTGCACATGGGTATGATTAGCAGAAGCTGTGTTTTTTACCGTAATGGTGTATCTGATCTTGTCCCCCACTTTTGAGACCACGCTGACATCGGCAGTTTTTGTAATGGAAATACCACTGCATACAGGCACAGTGACAACCAGGGTAAATGGCTGCCCAGGACAACCGCCCAGTACTGAAGTAGGTGTAATAGTGTAAGTTGCAGGTTGTATCGTATGACTGGTATTCGTTAATGTAGCACTGATGGTATTTCCTGAACCACCTTCCATTCCAAGGATGTTGTTATTTGGCGTTACCGTCCAGGTGAAAGTGGCAGGAATTGAGTTCCCCCCCTGACCGGTATTGTTAATATTGTCCTGAAGGTTGTAATTGAAACTTGTACTGCCACAGGTTAAAGTATTGATCACATCATTAAATCCTATAGGATGTGGATAGACGGTGATTGTTCCGGTTAGTTGGGTGGTAGTACAGGTGCCGCTTGCTGTAACGATATAGGTGTAGGTTCCAGGCTCTGACGAGGTTCCACTGATAGTAAATATTCCATTTGTCAATTGTCCGGTTACCCCTTGCGGCAAACCAGATACTGAAGCTGTTGTAGCGTTTGTGGTTTGATAAGTGATTGGGGTGAGCTCTGTATTAACGCAAAGGGATTGATTAGCAGTACCAGCTCCGGAAGTGAGTTGCAGGTTGGTGTTTGGGTTGACGGTTATCGTACCTCCTGAACTTGCAGGGCTGCAAAGGCCTGTTGCCGATACCGTATAACTAAAAGCGCCCGATACCGTTGGCGTTCCGCTGATCGTAAATTCGTGGGTAGCGGGCGCATAGTCACCCCTTAAACCCGCTGGTAAACCGGAAACCGTTACCCCGGTTTCATTGGCCACGGTATAAATGATCGACTGGATCGGCTGATTGATACAAACCGTCTGGCCTGCTGTGGAAGTAGCAGAAGTCAGCGCAATCGTCACATCAGGGTTCACTGTTACCGTCCCCACTGAACTGGCAGGTACACAAAGACCGGTCGCTGCTACCGTATAACTGAAAGGACCTGATACCGTTGGCGTTCCGCTGATCGTAAATTCGTGGGTAGCGGGTGCATAGTCACCCCTTAAACCGGCCGGTAACCCGGAAACCGTTACCCCGGTTTCATTGGCCACGGTATAAATAATCGACTGGATCGGCTGATTGATACAAACCGTCTGGCCTGCTGTGGAAGTGACCGAAGTCAGCGCAATCGTCACATCAGGGTTCACTGTTACCGTCCCCACTGAGCTGGCAGGTACACAAAGACCGGTCGCTGCTACCGTATAACTGAAAGGACCTGATACCGTTGGCGTTCCGCTGATCGTAAATTCATGGGTAGCGGGTGCATAGTCACCCCTTAAACCCGCTGGTAAACCGGAAACCGTTACCCCGGTTTCATTGGCCACGGTATAAATGATCGACTGGATCGGCTGATTGATACAAACCGTCTGGCCTGCTGTGGAAGTGACCGAAGTTAGCGCAATCGTCACATCAGGGTTCACCGTTACCGTACCCACTGAACTGGCAGGTACACAAAGACCGGTCGCTGCTACCGTATAACTGAAAGGACCTGATACCGTTGGCGTTCCGCTGATCGTAAATTCATGGGTAGCGGGTGCATAGTCACCCCTTAAACCCGCTGGTAAACCAGAAACCGTTACCCCGGTTTCATTGGCCACGGTATAAATAATCGACTGGATCGGATGATTGATACAAACCGTCTGGTTTGCCGTAGAAGTGGCTGAGGTCAGCGAAATCGTCACTTTAGGATTAACCGTTAAAGTTGCCGTATTAGACACAGCAGAGCAGCTACCAGTTGAAGAAGTAACCAAAACTCTATATTGTCTGCCACTAATATCAGTTGTTACGCTTGGTACAGTAAGCATGCTTGCTGTTGCTCCATTAATAGGAGTCCATGTGCCAGCTGTGGGATCACTTAAATATTGCCATTGGTAACTTAGATTACCAGTATTTGCATCAGTCGTAATTCCAACGGAAGTGGTAAAATCAGATCCTTCACAAACTGTATTGCTCTGCGGCTGGGTTGTAATTTTAGGAAAAACAGTATTAAATGTAGCTGTAGTGGTGGTTGATAAAGCTCCATAAATATCCATAAAGTTATACTTAATACTCGCCGTACCATTAAAACCTGGTTCAGGTATAAAAGTTAAAATTTGAGCCGACAGGGAAGGATCTGCGCTATTTGGAAGAAACTTAAATTCTCCCATACCAGCTATAGTTATATCTTGTTTTTTTGTATCATTAATAGTTGGACTTGCAGGAGGATTCAAATTTACATTCAGTGGATTTGGGGCACCGTTAGCATTTGGCCTTGTATCGTTACTTAAAATATCAATACTTTGTTGCTGACCCTGACAGCCACTCATAACATCAGGCATTGCTGTAGGCTGAACCAATGCATTTGGATTTACTGCGATTGATAGACCTCTGATTTCATGATAATTATTATTCCCTCCCGTTGAAGAGGAAATCCCGTATTTTAAGCCACTGGCAGGAATTGTTTTATTGTAAAAATAATTTGTAATAACCGGCGTTGGGGGAGTTACGGCATCATGTTGAATGCTCACATTAATTATTAAACCACCTGAAGAGCCTGGAGTAAGGCTAATAAATGCCTTTCTATAACCCGACGATGGACTTGTAGCAGTTCTGCTTTCACCGGCAATACCAAAAGAAGGGGACAATGCTGTAGTTTGAGCGGTAGTCAAAAACTGATAATTACCTGTAACAGCAGCGTTTCCATCTCCTGCACCACGTAAGGTTACACTATTTTCTGTACGGACAGTTCCACCCTGCCTGTCTTCACTCGGATCAGAAAAATTCCCAAACTCATCCAAACCAATCCCCAAATACCCTTTAGAAACGCCGGGGCCGCCATTGATCTGAGCATATCCCAGAGACCCACCGAATCCGCCAATGTTAAAAGTAGCATCAGTAATGGCAGCATCAAACAGGAAAAAGCAAATCCCATCAGCGCCATTTCCTCCATAAGTATAATATTCAAATGATATATTTAACCCATAGGTTCCAGGAAAAACATTATTAGAATAGATGAACGCTTTTTGATTACCCGTATTATCTGTCAATCGCAAATATCCGCTGCCATTTGCATCTATAGCAGCTCCGCCTGCCGGATTAGGGCCTGCGGTTAAAAATGCCGCTTTATCTCCACCAACAACAACATCATTAAGTTTAAACGTAGAATTTTTGAAAGTTTCATTATATGGAAACTGAGCGAAACATAAAAATGGAAGGAGTAAAAAAATAAGAAAAATCCCGAGGGATTTTAATCCTTTAAAGGAATATCCCTTAGAAAAGATTGCGCGCGAAAAAATCGCCTTAAAAAAGCATTTAGCAGACCCATAACTCAATAATACCTTATCAGGTAAAGGTTTATCCATATAGAGTGTTAGTACCAGTTACCAAAATATGCTGTTAATCATAAATCCAAAAGGCCTTAACATGATTTGTAACTGACATTAAAATAAACCTTGCAGTGAAATTTCACCACAGATTGCATTAATAGTTTCAAATCAGTTAATAATTCAATTTCCCCCTACAAAGTACCAACAAATATAAATATTATCCAGATTTAAACGCTTAATTCCAATCAATAATAAATTTTATACCAAAATTTATTTTGGACGTCAATCAAATCTCAAAAAAGCTTTTTTTGTAATTATTCAAAATAGGTTAACAAAGGTAAAACGTATTAATAAATAGCTACAGGACGAATTATAAAACATATTCCTACAGGTTCTGATCAAAAAAAATAAATATATATATTTCAGACGCCTTAAATATCAGGTAAAACTTAGTGTATTAAATACACATAACGAGAAATTAATTACACATTAAAAATCATGAATCAGAAAATATAAACAACATTAAGACCAGTGAATGTCTTTGTTTAACACTAATAATTTACTTATAAAATCCTAAATAATTTAAATAATTAATATCAGGTTACAAATTCAAATAAAAAACTCAATTATATATAATCAAATAATATTTGTATTAAAATATTTGCATCACAGTGCAATAATCAAATTTAACCGGATTAAAATACTCTTGGGCAAATAGATGCTTTTGGTGCTTTTCCAAAGGCGATACCGACGGTGAGTTCATGTGTACCACTCTGATAACCTTGCAGTTTAGAAACCGCGTAATCATAGGAATAACCGATCCGGAAACGTTCGTTCACGTAAAACTGGGCAATCCCGATAATGGCAGCCTGACTGCTTACATCTGTGTTCTCATATTCTTTCTTGAATAATTTTAAACTGGTACGGTACCCTGCACCAAACCAGATCCTGTCGCTAAATATGGCCATCAAATTGAAATCTGCATTGGTTGGACCCAGGAAATCTTCCCGGATCATCATGCTTGGACGCAATCTCAGGTCGGGCGACACATTAGCCAATGCTCCGGCGATGAAGTACACATGACGCGTTTGTACAATATCATC
>NZ_LMUP01000026.1 GCF_009765875.1 Pedobacter sp. L105 | reverse complement strand
TGTATAATAATCTTTGTGCCGGATCAGTGATGGTATTCAAATCTGAAACTGTAACCGGAGTAAGCGGGCTCAGGTTGATCGCTGAACTTAAAGGGCCGCCGAACTCCCTGTTTGTAGCACCTACTGAATTGGTTTTCGTATAGCTATAACCCAGGTTTTCACCGAAAGTAAGCCATTTAGCCAGTTTGGTGGTGGAGTTTAACCTTACATTGAAGCGTTTCCATGTTGAAATAGGGCTGGCAACGATACCGTTGATATCGCTGTAACCAAATGAAGTATAATACGTGGATTTTTCACTTCCACCGCTCATGCTCAGTTCATGGTTTTGTTTGCGGGCATCATTGTTAAAAACAACATCCTGCCAGTTGGTACCTACACCATAAGACGAAGGATTTGGATAGGGTGCAGCACTACCGGCAGCAATAGCCGATTCGTTCATTACTGTTGCATATTGTGTAGCATCCAGCAGGTCTAGTCTTTTAGCTGGTTTAGCAGTACCATAGTACATGCTGTAATTGATCCTCACTGTGCCTTCTTTACCTTTTTTAGTGGTTACCAGAATAACCCCTGATGCAGAACGTGCACCATAGATTGCAGCTGATGCCGCATCTTTTAATACCTCGATAGATTCGATGTCAGATTGATTCAGATAGCCAATACCACCGTTATCAACAACAACTCCGTCAACTACCCATAGAGGTGCGTTTTTGTCGTTACTGCCGCCAAAGGATGTGAAACCCCTTAAACGAACAGTTGCGGCAGCACCAGGTGATCCTGAAGTAGCAGCAATGGTTAAACCAGAAGTTCTTCCCTGTAAAGCCTGTTCAACACGTGTTACCGGCTGATTGTCAAGGTCTGCAGCTTTAACACCAGAGATAGCGCCTGTAACAACGCTTTTCTTTTGTGTACCGTAACCTACTACCACCACTTCTGATAGTGCTTTGGTATCAGTGGCTAAACTTACATTGATAGGGCCGCTGGTTACCTGAACCGTTTTAGAGGCCATGCCAATCAATCTAAAGATCAGTTTTCCGCCTGCGGGCGCGGTAATGGTGAATTTCCCGGTATTGTCTGTTAAAGTAGCCCGGGTAGTGCCTTCTAAGCTAACTGTGACTCCAGGCAGCGGTCCTCCATCTGTCTGGTCAGTTACTTTTCCTGATACT
>NZ_LMUP01000003.1 GCF_009765875.1 Pedobacter sp. L105 | reverse complement strand
TACAGAACCCCAAACGTTCACTTCAAAAATATTTTTCATTTGTTCGATAGAAGTTGCTTCGAATAATCCAAATCCGGTTATTCCCGCATTATTGACCAATACATCAATCTGCCCGTATTTTTTGACTGTTGTTTCGACAGCAGCGTTTACCGAGGCGGTGCTGGTCACATCCATTTCAACCACTTCGATATTAGGTATAACACCCAATTCCTTTGCTATATCAGCATTTTTAGTAGTTATATTGCGCATAGCAGCAATTACCCTGTTTCCTTTTTTGGCCAGATCTAAAGCCATTAGTTTTCCGAATCCGGAACTTGTTCCGGTTATTAAAATCGTCTTTGACATATATTTCTTATTTAAAATCTCACTCATGAGAACTCTACAAAGGTTAGGAGAACAATTCGCCTGGAACAAGGACATTTAAAGCAAAATACCCGTGACTTTTATCACGATAGCCTTCACACAAGCATGCGCATAGGTTTCGCAAGTCTGATAAAGGAGAGCTTCATTGCTGATCGCAAAAATTGCAATAAATTGTCGGTCACCCGGATTCCATTTTTTAATTTAGAAACTGTAAAAGAGACGATTTTAGATAGATTTGTTTTATCTATGTTTGAAGCCTTCGAAATATACTTAAAGCAAAAAGCGGATTTAACCGATGGCGAAATTGACGCGGTGCGTGCCGTTAGCATTGAAAAAAAGATAAGGAAAAGACAGTATCTCCTTCAGGAAGGTGATGTTTGCCATTATAACTGTTTTATCGTAAAAGGTTGCCTTCGCTTGTACAGAGTTGGCGAAGACGGGGCTGAACACATACTACGTTTTGGCGTTGAAAATTGGTGGATCAGTGATCGTGAAAGTTATAATACTGGCAATCCTTCAAAAAGCAACATCGACGCGCTGGAAAACTGTGAAGTTATCCTGATAGACAAGCCGGCTTTCGATGATTTACTAACCACTATACCCAGATTAAAAAACTATATAGAAGTTCTGAAGGCAAGGAGTTTTGATGCCAGCCAAAACAGGATAATGACAAATATCAGTTCTACCGCTGAAGAAAAATATCAGAATTTTATGACCTCTTTTCCTGATATCTTTTACCGCGTTCCCTTGCATATGATCGCCTCCTACCTGGGTGTATCAAGAGAAACTTTAAGCCGGATCAGGAACCAGTTCTCTCATAAATAAACGTCAAATTCTAAGGTTCCAGAGGTTACCACCAGTTAAACCACTCATCAACCGTCACAACTTCTGCCTGACAGGGAAATAATTTGCTCATAAATATGCGGTGAACCTCCTTGTCGGGGTCGGCGCAGCAATCCAGCAATACAGTTAGGCCGTAACCTTTGTCGGCCGCCTCGCATAAAGTTGACAGTATCGCCCCACTGGTAGAAATTCCAGTGAGCACAATATTCCGAATGTTGAATGATCTTAATATAATCTCTAAATCAGTGCCGGTGAAAGCACTCACGCGCCTTCTCATTACTGTCACCTCCTCATTTCCGGGTAATAAATCAGGATGAACTTTCATAGACTCATCTATATTCCTGGTTGCAGGATGAGTTTTACCAGCCACCACATAAATAACGGGAATGTTATAATACCGGGCACTTGTTATTGCTTTTCCTGTATTTTCTATAATTACTGAAGTTTCATCTGGCATCGTCGCTAGAATTTCTTCCTGCATATCAATGACCAATAGCGCAGTATTTTGAGTTTGTTCCATTTTTTTAGTTGATTAATAATTATCTATTTTGCAATGGAGGCACTTGCTTTACCATCTCTTTATGACCTTGATAAGGTTTTACAAAGGGTAATAAATTAAAGAACATTGCGGCGATAAACAGAGTGGTAATGCTTTGACAAAGCACCGTGAGCGGGGCGCCTGACACTCATTACCCGGCCTCTCATGCGAGGTTCATCTCTACTTGTATTATGGTAATACTGGGCAGAAATGGGCATGATGGAGCCCAAGTCTGAGGTCAGGGCGAATGGCAAAGAATAAAGCATAATTACGATTCCGTAGAACACGGAAGGTGCTGTTTCTTAAATTCATAGTATACGATGTAGAGTTTTTTTTACAACAAACATATCCTTGTAATACATTATTGAATGCTACAAAGAACCACTTTTTCAAATAAACAGAAATAGATATATCGTTGTATTGATAGGACTATTTACGGTATTGTTCGCGGAAGGCGCCAGCGTTTTATCACGATTCTCTCTCACATAAGACGGTTGCGATATATTTTGCAGCAGCCTGTAAAGGTGATCATCATTCGCTGATGGTAAAATTTTAGTTAACCCGCTTCGCCATTATGGCTACAAAAATCATCAATACGGCTACATCTCACGGATAGCATATACTGACTTTTGTATTGTTAATCATTTAAAATATAATATTATGGCAGATCAAAATGAAACTTCGGCTTTAGCGCAATCCTCTGGCACTTCAGATAAAGTTTGGTTCATTACAGGTGCATCACGTGGTTTTGGACGTGTATGGGCCGAAGCAGCACTTAACCGTGGTGATAAAGTCGCGGCTACAGCCCGCACGCTGGGAAGCATTGCAGGCCTGAAAGAAAAATATGGCGAGAACGTGCTTACTTTAGAGATGGATGTAACCAAGCCCGATCAGGTAAAAACAGCCGTGGAACAAGCTCATTCCCACTTTGGAAGGTTGGATATCATCGCTAATAACGCAGGTTATACACTGGTAGGAACGATTGAGGAATCCAGTACCGAAGACATCCGGGCTCAATATGAAACCAACGTTTTTGGTGCAATTACTGTCATTCAGGCGGTTTTGCCATTGCTGAGAAAGCAAGGCTATGGTCATATTCTGGGTACATCGAGTGGCGTTGGACATGTGACATTACCAGTAGTTGGCTATTATTGTTCTACGAAATGGGCATTCGAGTCGATCCATGAAAGCCTGGCCTTAGAGGTCAAAGCCTTTGGTATCAAAGTAACGATCATAGAACCCGGTGCCTATGCAACTGAATTTGGCAGTCCTTTGTCTGCGAAGTTTGCAGCAGGCCTGGATGTTTATGCAGATTTTAAAAAACAGGTTTTTGAAGGCATGCAAGGCATGGAAAGAGGTGATCCGAATGCAACGCCAGAAGCCATCTTTAAAATCGTTGATACAGAAAATCCGCCATTGAGATTTAACCTTGGCAGTCACAATTTAGCATGGGTGCGAGCTGCATATACTGATAGACTGGAAACCTGGGAGGCATGGCAGGAAGTTTCCAGCTCAGCACAGGGAACATTAAAGTAATAGATAAATGATAACTGATATATCAATATATCGGTTATCATTGTATAAAGTTTTCGAAATGAAAAAAGAAGAGAATAGCTATCGTAAATTTGAATCGTTAACTGATTTTAACCGTCTGTTCGGGTTAGCAAAACCTTTGCATCCGCTGATCAGTTTAAGAGAGATCAACGACATAAAAATTGATGCTGATGAACTACCCGATTCATTTATACTCGGTTTTTACCAAATCGCTTATAAAACAAATGCCTGTAACCAGGCAAAATACGGTCAAAATTATTATGATTTTGGTGAAGGCGGACTGATATTTTCAGCACCGAACCAATTGTTTGAAACCCCTCGGGAAAATGGGAGTTCAGGGTATGTATTGCATATCCATCCGGATTTTTTCCTGACCTATCCGCTGGCAAAGAAAATTACCACTTATGGCTTCTTTTCCTATGCCACAAATGAAGCTTTACATCTGTCTGATCATGAAAAGACAACTATCCTTTCAATTTTTAAAATAATTGATGAAGAATTAAAAAGCAGAATAGATGATTTCAGTCAGGATGTTGTTATTTCACAGATTGAATTATTATTAAATTACAGCAATCGTTTTTACAAGCGTCAGTTCCTTACCCGCAAAGCAGTAAACCACAACTTGCTACAGCAGCTTGAAGAAATATTAGAAGCCTATTTTACAGATGAAAAGCCTTTAACCGAAGGGGTTCCTACAGTTCAATACCTTTCCGACAAGCTGAATATGTCACCAAGATATTTAAGTGATATGCTTCGTTCCCTGGCCGGGCAAAATGCCCAGCAGCACATACATCACAAGCTAATTGAAAAAGCAAAAGAAAAATTGTCCACCACCAGCTTGTCTGTAAGTGAAGTGGCATACGAACTGGGCTTTGAACATTCCCAATCTTTTAGTAAATTATTCAAGACAAAAACTACTTACTCTCCTTTGGAATTCAGGCGATCTTTTAATTAATGGCCCTTTACCTTTGACAACTTAATAACGTTACTAAAAGGGAAAATTTAAATGATTTAATAAGACAAAGAGCTGAATTACAAAAACAGCTCTATGACCTTTATAAAAATTAACACAAGAAACAATTATTCCTTTATTCCTGATGGGTATTATTAAAGATGTAATGCGATATCTTCCAATGCGTGTCTTTATGCAGTACAAACATTTCTTTATTTTTTAACGAAATGGTTTGTCCACTGGCTCTTATAAGCGTACTTACTTTTGAATTTGTCCTGACATAAGCGTAATCCCCATTTACATTCACTTCGTCAATAAAGTATTCAATATTGATTTCAAAGTTCTTAGAAAGCATTTCATAGGTGGCTTTTATGGCCTCGTATCCTTTTGCCAGTGGCCCATTATTGGGCATCAGTATGGCATCGGTTGCATAAAATGACATCGCTTTTAATATATCTGATGCATTGAAGGCTTCGCTGAAAGAAAAGATTAACTTTTCTATAGCCGATTTTTCTGTTGTTGTATCCATTTCCATTGTACGTTGTTTTGAGTACAGGACAAAGGAACCTACAATCAAATGAAACAGCCCTTAAACAAGGTTAAGAAATGGGCTTAACTTAGGTTAAGGATCATTTACTTTTTAACGATAATCCTTCTTAGCTTGCTCAGAAACTCAGGTGTAATCCCCAGGTAAGAAGCAATCTGCGTATTAGGCAGCCGATTTGCCAGGGTTGGATATTGCGCTAGAAATGCCAGGTATCGCTCCTCTGCCGTCGAGCTGATATTCTGCAAGACCCTGTTTTGAAGTTCCTCAAATTTATTTTCAATCATCACTCTAAAAATCCTGTCAAATTTCGGATGATGATGGTAAAGATAGATCAGGTTTATTTTTTCTATCTGTAAGATTATCGACGGTTCAATAGCTTCAATGTAAAGGCGGCTTTCCTTTCCTGAATGAAAGCTGCTGATATCTGTAATCCATTCATTTTCGGAAGCAAACTGAAGGTTATGCTCTGTACCATTTTTATCAACCCCATATAATTTAAAACAGCCGGAAACAACAAATGTGTAGTGTTTACAAATATCATTTTCCTGCAAAATAAATTGCCTGCGTTTGATTTTCCTTTCAACTACCCGGCTATTTAATTCACTTCTTTCACTTTCCCTGAGCGGAATGTAGGTATTAAAATAAGCGATGAGTTGATCTGTTGCCATGATGAATCTTATATATAGCCCTTCAAACATACGAAAGATGTATAAGCTTTAACAATACGATATCATTAACTCGTTTTTGTCCCCATCCTACCTTCATCTGGACTTCTCAATAAAGCTATTTTGGACTTCTCAGGAAAACTTACCGGGATTATTATGAGCAATTTTGTACCATAAAATTCAGACAATGGAAAATTCAGAAACAGTTTTAGTTACGGGAGGATCAGGAGCTGTAGGCGTTCATTGTATCCTTCAATTATTGCAAAAAGGGTACAGCGTAAAAACTACGCTCCGCTCCATCAGCAAAAAAAGTGAAGTGATTGAAATGCTTAAAACAGGCGGCATTACTGTCTTTGACAATCTTGTTTTTATGGAAGCAGATCTGATAAAAGATGATCATTGGGATGAAGTTATGAAAAATTGTAATTATGTTCTCCATGTTGCATCACCAACGCATTCTTTAACACCCAAAGATGAAAATGAGATGATCCGTCCTGCGGTAGACGGCGTGCTCCGTGTTTTAAAAGCTGCCCGCAATGCAGGTGTAAAACGCGTAGTCCTGACTTCCAGTTTTGGTGCCCTGGGTTTTAGCAACAAAAACCCGAACAGGCTAACAACAGAGGCAGACTGGACAGATCCGAATGAAAAAGGTTTGTCTGCTTATGAAAAATCAAAAGGATTGGCAGAACGTGCAGCCTGGGAGTTCATGAGCAAAGAAGGCGGCAGTTTAGAATTGGCAGCCATCAATCCTGTTGCTATTTTCGGGCCATCACTGGGCCCTTCCACATCCCCTAGCCTTGGGCTCCTGAAACATTTATTGGACGGTACCATGAAGGCTGTCCCCAATATCCCTTTGAATGTTGTTGATATCCGGGACGTAGCCGATCTGCATATTCGCGCAATGACGAATCCTGACGCTAAAGGGCAACGCTTTATCGCATCGGCAGACGGTCAGATATCCTTACCTGAAATTGCTATCTTGCTGAAAAATAAAATGCCCGCTGTGTCAAAAAAAGTCGCTGAAAAAACATTCCCTAACTGGGTGCTTAAAATCGCGGCCTTATTTAACCCGCTGGCAAAACAGGCCGTTTCCTTTATAAAAATCAGCCGAAACGTGAGCAATGCAAAGGCGAAGGAAGTTTTAGGCTGGACACCAGTTACAAATAATGAAGGGGCTATTCTGGCTTCAATGGAAAGTATGATCAAACTCGGAATTGTAAAATGAACGCGAACGCAGCAAAGAATTGTTTAAGTGAGCCTGAAATTGCGCAGGAACAATTTATCCCTGATCATGTATTTGTTTATGTGACAAAAGGATCGTTGCGCTGTTATGATGGCAACAAAAGCCATATTTTCAAAGCGGGCGAATACTGCCTGGTACGTAAAAATAGTCTGGCGAGATACGAAAGTGAGAAAGGTGCTGCCGAATTTGAAAAGGTTATTTTCTGTTTTGAAGAAAAGTTCATCAGGAATTTTCAGGAAAAACACCAATTGACGGCAGCGAAATCCAATTCAGCAGATACTTTTATTAGGATAAACCCTACAGCATTAATACCTGATTTCATTCGTTCGCTGGAACCTTACTCAGATCATTCAGGAAATATTGATGAGGCATTTGCCGATATAAAATATGAAGAATTGCTGATTATCCTCTTGAAAAATCAGCCGGAACTTGCTGGTATACTCTTTGATTATGCCAGTCCCGAAAAAATTAACCTGGAAGAGTTTATGAACCGCAATTATAAATTCAATGTACGCATTGAGCGGTTCGCTTATTTAACCGGACGCAGTTTATCGGCTTTTAAGCGGGATTTTAAAATCATATTTAAAAAAACTCCGAGTCACTGGCTGGTAAACAAACGTTTACAGGATGCTTATTTCCTGATGCAGAAAAAGAATAAAAAACCAACCGAGATTTATCTCGACCTGGGCTTCGAAAGCCTGTCGCACTTCTCCGTTGCCTTCAAAAAATTATTCGGGATTACCCCAACCGAACTGACAGGAAAAAAAAAGCAAAATCATTAGTTAGCACACATTTTGCAGGAATAGCATATACATTTAAATTCACTAACTATAAATGTAAATAATCCGTTTACACCAACATAAACTCATGAAAACAGCAAACAATAAAATTCTAATTACCGGAGGAGCAAGTGGTATCGGCCTGGGATTAACAGAAAGATTTATCAGGGAAAACAATACCGTGATCATTTGCGGAAGAAGAGAGTCTGTGCTCAAAGAAGTTGCAGCTAAATTTCCTGCTGTAATCACTAAGGTATGCGACCTTTCTGATGAAGAAGAACGCACTGAACTATTCAACTGGGTAGAAGAGAATCATCCCGACCTGAATGTATTAATGAATAATGCGGGCATTCAAAATTGGATGAATGTCTCAGATGATGATTTTTATGAAAAGTCGTCTGAGGAAATTGCAACCAATATTACCGCTCCAATTCATTTAACAAAACTGTTTTTGAACTTAAAATCGTTAGATACGATTATGAATGTTACCTCTGGCTTAGCCTTTGTGCCATTTTCAAAAGTCCCTGTGTATTGTGGTACAAAAGCATTTATGCGTTCATTCACACTGTCACTAAGACATCAATTGAAATCAACAGGTATTGAAGTGATTGAAATTATCCCCCCAGCATTGAACACAGACCTTGGCGGAAAAGGTATTCACAATGAACATCCTTCTGTAAGCGATTTTGTTGAATCCATATTTAAACAACTGAAAGAGGGTAAAACTGAATTGACGTTTGGGACAAGTGAAACAAGGGCAGCAGCAAATAATGAAACCATTGGCGACTATTTTAGTAAAATGAACCCATAGAGATTTTGTTAAGAATGAATAAGCCATAACTTCAACCTGATGTTATGGCTTATTTTTATTCATATTTCAACGCATCCACAGCATTTGACTTCGCTGCTCGAAACGGATTGTTCATATTCAAAAGCGAACAACTAACACTAGCCTTAATCTCCTCAAGAATTTGAATAGAAATCAGAATAATTCTATATTATTAATATCAAAATCCATCAATTTTAAATAAACAAGGATTCGTTCGAACATTTCACCTCAATTTTAATCATTTAACGCGTTGTGTGATTATAATTTACACCAGAAATAACCGTAACAATATATTTACGCACATTCTTCCTGTTTATTTTTATAGTATAATTGTGAAACAGACATATTTAAAATTATTTCCATGAAGATAAACTTACTTTACAGCCTTTCACTGGTTCTTCTGGCAGGTATAAATGTAGTTTCCGCACAAGTCACTACACCTCCGGCTACAAGCACTCCCCCTCCTGCTGCTTCACGGCGCCCCGTAGAACCACCAGATCCAAATGCTCCGCCTACAAAATATGATTACCATGATGCATTTGCCCCATTTTTCTATAGTAAAAATGGTACAGAATACAGGGCCGCAACGGGTGAACCCGGACCTAAGTACTGGCAAAATCGCACCGATTATCAATTGGCAGCGAAGTTAAATGACGAAACCAATGAAATAACGGGTACCGAAATTCTAACCTATACCAATAACAGCCCGCTGAAACTAGGTTTTATATGGATGCAACTCGACCAGAACTTGTTTAAGCAAGATTCAAGGGGAAGCGCCATTGTACCTTTAGTAGGCAGTCGTAATGCCGGCCACGGACAAATATTTGATGCAGGTTACAAGATCAAATCTGTCAAATTATTAAGCGGTCCAAAAGGAACTACTGCTACTGATGTTAAATTCATGATCAACGACACCCGTATGCAGGTATTCTTACCTAAAGAAGTAACTGCTGGCGGTGGTGTATTAAAACTGAAAATTGAGTATTCCTTTATCTCTCCTGATTACGGATCAGACCGGATGGGTATCATGCAAACTAAAAACGGAAAGATATTTACCATTGCACAATGGTATCCGCGGATGTGCGTATTTGATGATATTAGCGGATGGAATACTTTGCCATATACCGGACCAAGTGAATTTTACTTAGAATATGGTGATTTCGATATTAAAATCACTGCTCCTTCAAAAGACATCGTGGTATGTTCCGGAGATCTGCAAAACCCTTCGGAAGTATATACTGCTGAACAGCAAAAACGATGGGCACAGGCTGCACAGAGTGAAAAAACGGTGGTTATCCGTTCTGCTGCAGAAGTAACAGACGCTCAGTCACGCCCTGCCGGAAAAACTGAACTGACCTGGCATTTTATCATCAAAAATGCACGTGATGCCTCTTGGGGTGCTTCCTCCGCATTTATTATAGATGCTGCTAAGATGGACCTTCCAAGCGGAAAGAAATCAATGGCAATTTCTGCCTATCCGGTAGAAAGCGATGGGATCACTGCCTGGGGACGTTCAACAGAGTTTGTGAAAAAATCAATTGAATACAACTCTGCCAAATGGTTTGAGTTCCCTTATCCTAATGCGACGGCAGTTGCCGGAACACCTGGAGGAATGGAATATCCTGGTATTGTATTCTGCGGCGCTAAAGCCGGCGGACGTGGTTTATGGGGCGTAAATGACCATGAATTTGGCCATACCTGGTTCCCAATGATCGTTGGATCTAACGAGCGTTTGTACGGATGGATGGACGAAGGGTTTAACACGTTTATCAATACCCTGTCTACCGCAAACTTTAACAATGGTGAATATAAAAGCACCCTGCCAAGGGATATGCATAAGATTGGTGATAATTTCACCCTGCCAACTTTGGAACCTATCCTGAGTAATCCTGAGAATTTAAAAGAGAAAAATAACGGTACACTATTATACAGCAAACCAAGCGCAGGACTGGTACTATTGCGTGAACAGATCTTAGGCCCTGAGCGTTTTGATTTTGCCTTTACTACTTATATTAACAGATGGGCATTTAAACACCCTACACCGGATGACTTTTTCCGTACCATGGAAAATGCCGCTGGCGAAAGCCTGCAATGGTTCTGGAGAGGCTGGTTTGTGAACAACTGGCGACTGGACGTTTCCGTTCGCGAGGTAAAATACGTAGATAATGATCCTTCCAAAGGAGCTATCATTGTTCTGGATAACCTGGAAAAAATGGCTATGCCTGTCATCCTGGAAGTTAAAACCAAAAGCGGAAAAACCGACCGTATTAAATTACCGGCAGAAATCTGGGAGCGTAATGTAAGCTGGAGATTCAAATATCCATCCACAGAAGAAATTGAGTCTGTTACTTATGACCCCGACAATGTATTGCCAGATTTTAATCCATCGAATAACGTGTGGACAAAAAATAAGAAAGATTAATTACGGAAATTTCAACCGCTGACCAGGTATTAATATCCTCCTATCATTATAAATCCCCAAAATTATTTAAATTTTGGGGATTTATAATGATAGAGACTTTTTATGTTATGATGTCTCCATTTGATCTTTTTCAAAAAATTCATCGGAATACTTAATCGTGCCCCCAATGATCTCAGAGAAATCATGATCAATTAAGGAAATGATCAAAGAATTTGATTTAGCAATTTTAATGGGTAAGCTAATATCATATCGACTAGTCAGTTCATATCCAAATTTTGGATAATAATTTGGGATACCTAAAATGGCAATGAATTTAAAACCCAGATCCGCAGCAATCCGATGGCTTTCCATCACTAATTTGGAACCAATACCTTTATTTTGATAAGATGGTATAATAGAAAGTGGTGCTAAGGTCAATGCACTATAGTCGATACCCTTGTTTTGTATGTGCATTTTAGTCAACATAATATGACCCACAATCTCCTGGTGTTCATTTTCAGCGACAATTGATAATTCAGGAACAAAAGAATCCGAATTTCTTAATCTTTCAACCATCAGTTGTTCCCTGTGGTTGCTATATCCAACATCTTTATAAGAAGCTATAATGGCTTCAGCAACGGCAGAATGATCTACCTGTTTTTCCTGTCTGAGTTTAATTTCCATGCTTTGGGTTGACCACGCAACTGCGACTAACTGCGTGTAAAGTGATTATCATTAAAATGGTCATGATCATAAAAATCATCAGGGTGGCTTTCATAGACAACGCTGTCTGCATGAGGAAGTGAATCTTTTCCAAGAAATGCATAACGTATAGCCAGTTCTTCTACCGGGGAAATTATCTTACCACTTTCATATTCAGGTAGCGTTCCTAAACGATAAGTATAAACAGCCGGCAGGATCACTTCATCTTTTTTTTCATCAAAGGATACAACACCAATCGGAATAAGCACCACTCTGGTTTCCTTATCACCGTCCCTGTCTGCATCTACATCAATACTACTGATCAGATAACGTACTTTACCTGCATTACTGTCAAAGATCAGGTCTTTAACTTCCCCTATTTCACTGCCACTGCTATCTGCGATTCTCCAGCCGCTAATATCTGGCTGATCATCCGCAATTTCATAGTCGCTTCCGCTCAATTCTTCCAAATAGGTAGTTCTATTATTTTCTTTGTGTTCCATGATATCATTCTTTAAATTAACTTGATTAATGCAGTCCGGATATCTTTAATCCAATATACTGATTTAACTGCCTGATTAATGTTTATTCTGCTTTAATAACTTAAAAAGCAGGATATTGTTTGATACATCCTTAGTCGTTCGGGAATACAGCACCTGCCGCATAAATTGTGTCCCGGGCGGGATAAAAGTAATTGAAGAATTACAGCTAAATTTCAATAATCCTTCAATTATTTTTACAAAAACACTTCAGTTGTCACGACTTTTGATCAGGCTGCTGGTTCATCATCCAGAAGGAAGCGAAGCGGACTGATTGGGCCAAGCGGAATAAAATCAAATTCCATCATTTTTGCTACGCCTAAAGGAAGTTTTTCCAGCAGCTGGTGCGCTTCTTCCGGGTCGGTAAGGTTCATGATAAATACCACGCCATTTAAGTCCGGTTTAACGTACCACATTTCAATTTTACCAGTTAAGTATAAACGCACTGTAGCAGGTACTTCTTTTACCATAACAGGAAGCCTATCGCTCTGAATCATCCCTTTTTCTGTCCATCGGCCAATGGCCAGTATTTTTGTTGTCGGAGTAGTCAGGTCTACCTTTTTTTGAGTGTCCATAATTTCTTTATTCATGTTTAATTGTGATTACATCAGTAAAGATCTTAAGTAATTACGCCAGTTATCTTGCCAAATGGCAAGAAATTATTTCGATATAATTTCTCCATAACCCTTAACTGTTGTAAGTTATTTTACATTAATAATTACTATGTTTCAATTGATAGTTCTAATAAATTACAGCGAAGTAGCAAAACTTAATGAATCCCATCGCCTGGGGTATCGATTTGTTAACCGGTGCTGTTAATAGGATCACTCCAAATGAGTATACGATTAAATTAGAACCTAAACCTTAATCAATTACAACGTCATTCTGCAAAAGCCCTCTTTTATGACGTAAAGAGGGCTTTTATATTATATCATACTTGGTGTATAATTACTGATCACTCCCAGATACTGAGTGTTTGAAACTTTGCCATCCTCAGCAGCAAAAAAGAAATAACAATGCAATTGATCTCCTTGAAACGCTTTTGGCAAGCTCACTTCAAGTTTTCCTGCAGCCCTGGTTACCTCGCCAATACGGCTAGAAGTAAGTTGCTTTGTTTCATCAAAGATCAGCAATACCGCCTGGTCAAGTTTTCGCTTCAGCATTTCAAAAGGGTTATAAATTGTTGCAAAATCCCAGCTTACTTTCAGGATATCACCTGCATCTATCGAAACTGTAGCATTAAATTCCTGTTTCAAACCACCCTGATCCCTGCTGACCTTAATTTTAACCGCATCCATGGTGAAATCCGGATAAACACCTATAACCGCATTTTTTAAATGATAAGCAGTTGCAGCATTCAGAGGTCTTTCTGTGTGCAAATAATCATAGTACCCGATCCGCATGACCTGCTGAGTTTGATCTATAAACTGTTTCACCATTTTAAAAATAGCACGCTGACTAAGTTGCGGCAGTTTCGGTGCTTTTGTTGTTTTTTTAGGAAGAATTTTTACGATTGATTTATCCTTGCCTTTACAGACTACTATCGGCCCTACCTTACCGCTAAGTCCGCGGAGGAGCCCATTTTTTGTTGTTGCCATATGTTATGATTTAGATTGATTACCTATAAATTTAAATTTCGGCTAGCCTGTACCATATAGATCAAGAAACCTTTTACTTGCGTTTTGGCTTCGCCTCCATTTTTTCCCAGCTACTGTCGTCGTTATCCTGATAAACACCCGGTGTGATCAATGCTTTGCTGATCTGTCCGGGATTAAACGTTTTATGATTAATCACCGATGGATTATTTTTTGCATAGTTAGCATATTGAAGAAATGTACTAACAATGCATAAACAGCCGTCTGGCACGTTAAAACTAAACGTTTGCTGTTCTAGTAAGTCTTCATCCCTAGCTATTGTGATCAGCTGACTTTCAGCCTCTTTCTCCATATAACCATCCTCCAGCCGGCAAAGGGATACGTTTACCAGTACTTTGCAATAAAAGGTATTACCCGGAAATTTCAATTCACTTCCTATCTT
Source organism: Pedobacter sp. L105 (assembly GCF_009765875.1). GTDB lineage: Bacteria > Bacteroidota > Bacteroidia > Sphingobacteriales > Sphingobacteriaceae > Pedobacter. Next base: position 144,653 of record NZ_LMUP01000003.1, on the reverse strand, counting down.
ATTTTCAGGAATGGTAACAGTCAATATGCCTTCATTTAAAGTGGTTGTTGACCTATTAGAGAGCAATTTAGAGAGTTTGGAATCCTCATTAAACTCAAAGCCCTCTAAGCTGGTAAAACTGTCTTCTTTAAAATTGAAAATCCCAGTTGTTTCATTAGGCGAACCCTTTAAACATTGTCGTAGGGTTGCCAGTAACCGGTTCTTCATCTTATAGTCTGCATAACTATTGATCTGGTTAGCTAAAGATACCCTGAGGTAACGGCCAATTAATCCTGCTCTTGCAAAAACTTCAGCTGCCCTTTTTGTGTTGTCTGTTTGTTTCAATTTTTTCGGGTCTGGTTTCGGATAAACAGATTGTTTTTCATTAACCACCCTATATACGAGATCACCTATTGCGCCACGTATAAATTTTCCATCTTTTTTTGCCATAATTTTATCTTTTTCTTTAAATATAAATTACAAGAAAATAAAAAACAATAGCTAACAAGCTGAACACCTGATTTTTTCCGATAATTTCCGGTAATTTCCGATAATTTCCGACAATTTAGCATTCCTTTTTTTCTGATCACTTCTGGAACCTCTTCAGATTTACCAAATATTATTCTGTTTAGGAGGAAACAGAGACTTCCCAAATCACTAATAGTTTGATCCGGAGGTGTTATGTAATCGATCTATTATATTCCACGCATAGTCCACGCATTGTCCACTCATCTAGTACTAATTTAATTAAATTCATAGTGAATGAGTGGACTATGCGTGGACTATAAGTGGTATTAAACAAACTTAACTCAAAATCATAACACGGTTTTGAATGATCAGCAAAGTCTGTAACATTCATTCAGTTCATTTCCCCATTGCTTTAGCAGAAAAAGCACCTGCCCAGCTTTCTCTTGCTCTGAGAGACGAATGGAAAAATTGAGTTGTTTCAATAAATCCATATAGTATTGCTCGATTTCAGTTCTTTTACATGAACATGATTTTTGATCTTCCATGGTGATTTTTTTAAAAATGATTAAATTGACCATCAGTTTAATTCCTACACTGATGATGATTTTATTAAAATTTAGACATGGCGATGCCATTGGGATAAAATCCCTATTGTAAATGTTGTCTATGAATTAGATTTTACAGAAAGAGAATTAGCCTGGAGGCTTGGCTTTGACTTGAAAGCTGAAAAATTTACTAAACCCACATTGATGTTGAATTGATGAAATTACGAAGCAATTTGTAGCCATCTGACTGATCACAATAGCGAAAAAAATAAAGACGGATTCTTTTAGATACAGTTTCTTCATTGCTTTAAATTTTAAGATCCTTAAGCAAGAAAAACTTTAGAAAGAGCGGTATGAAATATGGCCGCTCTCCGCATGCATAAGTAGTACCCCGTAGGAAGGGAGGAATAAATTCCCGTTGCACACACTACAGAGAACGGCCATATCGCTATCGGAAAGATAGAAAAAGTGCTTTCAATCTCCATAACTTTGTGTGCAATCAGATTCCTACGTCCACTTAAACAAAGTTTTTTTGATTAAAAATCAATTATTAAACTGAGTAATCGATCATAACCGATCAACTATCACATTACTAAGATAGGAATAATCATCCATAAAAAAGCATAATAAAGAACTTATTTTTCTTTAATATTAATTTTAAAACCTATTAATTAATTTTAACCTTTATCCAAAAAAAGTGAAATATGTGGGATGGGAAAATGAGATCCTTTAATATTCTTAAAAAAGGCTTTTTACTGTATCTTATGCTTAACTCTGTTCTGCCAGTATTTTCAAACCGTACATCCCCACGCTGAAGTTTGATAATCCTAATCTGGTCGGGCTTAAAAGAGTAATCCTGACTTTCCATTTCTGTGGTAATACTACAGCTACCATGTTCGGTGTCGCTGTAATTTCTAATTCTGATCTGAATATATTTAGCTGGAATATTAAGTATGGAATTTGGTCTTAATATGGGCATGAAACATGATTTTAAGAGGTTAATAAAAAATATTGATCGTTCATTACAAAAAAAGAGAATAATAAAATTTTCACAAGCGTGAAAATACTCATTTCTAAAGATAAGTATTTATACCTAAAGCACTTTTTTAAAGAATTATTCTTTTAATTTAACATCTAATCTACCTTTCATATATTAAAACCTTATCCTTATCAATAGAAGGTTTAACATATTTAGACAGTCCCTCATAGCTAACTAGACCCACTTTTTTATTTCGAATCTGATAGGAAAAGAATTTCATTCCGATAGGTTTCATATGATCCAATTCAACCAGAATATCTATATCACTATTTTCATCTCATGCATATATACCAAATACATAAGCCTTTTTTACTGGCCTACCAGAAAAAAAACTTCTGATATAATTAATATGCTGATTAGAAAGAGTCATCTAATAAAAATAATCAGTCTTAAACAAGAATTATCTGTCATCTTAAAAAAAACCTATCCTTTAGAAGGATTGAATATTATTGAAAATCCAGATATGATGCGTAAATTCCAGTGCATAAAATGCGTGAAGCAATATGAAAAAGAAAGTTAATAACATTTTTAGCGAACCTTCAGAAACATACATTACTAATGTGTCTGAAAATGATCGTCTACGTGCAGATGTATTTCGTTCCGATATGGGCAAACTTAAGCTTTTCACTAAAATGCTACGCACAAATGCGCTCTTAATTAAAGCGGTAATTGTTCATAAATAATCTATAGAGTAAAGTCATGGAATGATCTCCGCTGCCCCCATGCGCCTTTTCACTTAATTCAACTCATCTTAACCAGCTTTTCTTTTTCCCGGTATTGTGATGGAGTACTATCCATATACCGTTTAAAAAATCGGGTAAAATAAGATGGATTTTCAAAATTAAACAGGTAACAGATCTCGGCGATGCTCAATTCTGTATGTACCAGGAGCTGGGCAACCTCTCTCACCATACGTTCATGGATCAATAAACCCGGTGGTTTTCCTGAAACAGATTTTACGGTGTTGATAAGGTGGTTTTTGGATACATTTAGTAAACCAGCGTAACAGCTCAGGTTTTTCAGCGATGCCTGCTGATTGCGTTTAACACTTTCAAAATCCTTTTCAAAAAGCTGCGTAAAAGCCTTGGTGAGGCGAAGCCCTGCATTGCTGTTTACAAGTGCCGCCTGATAGTTACCAGAAATATGCAGACGCTGGGCTTTTTTAAGGATAATGGTAAGAAATGCCCTGATCACATCAGCTTTATACAGATCGTCCGACTCATATTCTTTTTCCATTTCTTTAAACAAACCGTTAAAGTATTCCGTTTCCTCTTCGTCCAGCTGTAAAGCAGAACATCCATCCAGCTGAAAGAACGGGTAGCTGTTCAGCAGTTCTGAAACCTGCGACGACTGCTGAAAAAAATCAGCATGGAACACACAGAAGTAACCTTCATGACGATCGGCCTTGGCCTGCCAGGAGGTGATTTTACCCGGCGATTCAAAGCAAAGCATCCCTCTTTTCACATAATACTCTTTGGCACCAAAGGTTTTGATCCCTTCCCCGCCGGTCACTAAATTGACCATAAAAAAATCAAGCCGGTTGGAAGGGATCACCTCTTTACACTGGTAACGGTAATCATCCCTGCGGTGTATTTCGAAATGTCCGGTTTTGGTATTTAACGAATTGTAAATCGCAGCATTATCGGCACTGCGCTTAAAGTAATTCTCTTTGTACGTCTGTGTAGTTAATGTAGGGATGTCTTTATGGTTAGTGTTCATTTGATTACCGTTTATGTAAACCTAAAAGCCCAAATCTCTTGCCCCTTTAGGAACAAGGCCATGGATATGTTCAAAAATTGACGTGTAGCGCGGCTGCCAATCCAATAGTTTACGTGCTTTATCTGACGTGCACCTGCTGTTAGAAGCCAGTCCAAAGTGAACAACATCGGCATTTTTAAAAAAAGCAATTGCCTCGTTAATGGAAATGGAAGAAGTATGTTCTCCCCTGCCCATCTTTTTACTGATGTCTTTAGCGATGTCCTTCATGCTGGCCTCTCCATTCTCTGCATAAAAATAAGAACCGGCAGCTGCTTTTTCCATCATCTGAATATATAATTCCGCCAGGTCGGCGATATGAACATTCGACCATATATTTTCACCTCTTTCAACATATACCCCTTCACCTTTTTCTGCCGCCAAACGCCATAAAAAAGGCAGCTGGATACTTTCTTTACGTAAGCCCAGTCCTTCGCCATAAACCATCGTAGGGACAATCACCATAGAACGTATCCCTTGTCTGGCCGACCATAAAACCTGGTTATTGATCTCCACCCACAGTGCTTTTTCAAACCTGGGCCGTAAAGGAAAATCTTCTGTATAAATAAAATCTGTGCGCTCACCCAGGTCTTTTGTACCCAGAATGCTTGATCCCGAGGTATGGATTAAGGTTTTGCCTGTTCCTTTTAACGCTTCTATTAAATTATCGATAAAAAAGGCATCCACCACAGTGGCCGTATTGATCACTGCATCTGCGGCTTCGGCTTCTCTTTTGATCAGTTCAGGATCATCTATAGTCCCTATCACGGGCCTTATACCAAGAACTTCCAGCTGTCCGGCAAGTTCTTTCTGGCGGATCAGCCCCGATACTTCATATCCTTTTTTTATCAGTAAATGTGCGATAGACCCACCTATATAACCGTTAGCGCCAGTCAGAAAAACTTTTTTAATTTTCATGTTATTTGTATTGAATTGTTTATGATATAATTACAGCAACAAAGTTCCTGATAATGATAAGGCGGAGATAGTCTGTTGCTCAGGATTACTATCACTTTATAAGGAATTACCTGTAAAATTTATCATTAGATGCCTATATTTATCTTTGTGTAACCGCTGATAATTTTATAAATAAAAATATATTATTCATTTTGTCCAATTCTGAAAATCAGATTGTCTTTAGGTTTTAACAATCAAAATTTAATAAAATGGAACAGAGAATCAACGTCTATGCTAAAGGACAAAACGCTTTAAAACCTCTTTACGGAATAACAGGTTATCTGAAGAAATCACCAGTTGAAGACGCCATTCTGGAACTTGTTTTTTTCAGGGTATCACAAATCAACAACTGTGCTTATTGTCTGGATATGCATTCCAAAGATGCCCGTGCTGCAGGAGAAACAGAACAGCGTTTATATGGTATCAGTTCGTGGCGCGAAACACCTTATTTCAGCGACCGTGAAAGGGCTGCCTTAGCCTGGGCTGAAGCCCTCACCAAATGTGAGGTACCTGATGCGATTTACAATAAGGTAAAAGAGCAGTTTACAGATGAAGAAATGATAGATTTGACATTGGCGATTACCACCATCAATACCTGGAACCGCATTAACCTTGCCTTTCCAAATGAACCGGGAACATATAAAGTAGGCCAGTTCGGCTAATCAAAATTTAAACCATAGAAAAATGAACGATTTCTTATTGATCTTTCGCAGGGATTTCACCAGCAAAGAAGCACAACCATCGTCTGAAGAGCTGCAAAATTCTATTAAGGACTGGCAAAATTGGTTTGGCGGTATTGCGGCCCAAAATAAACTGGCAAGACCATTACAGCGATGGGATGGCGAAGGAAAAGTAGTACAACAAAATAAACAGGTAATCAATGGGCCTTATGCCGAAATCAAGGAGTCGATTGGCGGTGTGATCATCATTAAAGCAGAAGATTATGATGATGCCGTATCCATTGCACAAGGCTGCCCGATTTTACAGCTGGGCGGAAATGTAGAAGTGAGGATGGCAAATTCGCTTAAAGACTAATAGAAACGGAGCCTTTGCCGGATGCAAAGGCTCTCAAAAACGCCATGGAAGAAAGGGAACTCTTACCAAATTTATTCAGACAGGAATATCAAAAGATAGTTTCGGTGCTTTGTTATTTATTTGGCATTGAACATATAGAGATTGCCGAAGATATTGTCAGTGATACTTTTCTCTCTGCTACCGAATTATGGGGCCAGAAAGGATTACCTGAAAATCCTATAGCCTGGCTTTATACGGTGGCGAAGAATAAAACCAGGAATTATTTAAAGCGCAATTCACTTTTCGGGCAGAAAATAACAGCGGAGATTCAATACAATAGTCACCTTACAGCGGAAATAGAGATCGACCTATCGGTTAAAAACATAACCGACAGCCAGCTAGCCATGATCTTCACAGTTTGTAATCCGGCTATTTCCAGCGAGTCGCAAGTAGCCCTCGCCCTCAATTTATTATGCGGTTTTGGCATTCAGGAAATTGCCGATGCATTTTTAACCAATAAAGAAGTGGTTTATAAAAGAATAAACAGGGCGAAACAAAAGCTGAAAGAAGCCCATATCAAAATAGAGCAGCCTGGTTTGGAGGAGATCAATAACAGACTGGATACTGTTTTAACGACCCTATATTTATTGTTTTCTGAAGGTTATTATTCAACTGCGCAAAATACGGTGCTGCGTAAAGATCTTTGTGCGGAAGCCATCCGGCTGACTTATTTACTGACTGAAAACCCCACTACGAATAAACCTGCTGTGAATGCACTGATGGCCTTAATGTGTTTTCATGCTTCAAGATTTGAAGCCAGGGTAAATGAAAGTGGCGAAACAATTTTGTACGAAGACCAGGATGAAACACTTTGGAACAAAGAGCTGATGGTTAAAGGCGGTTATTATTTAGGCAAAGCGGCAACGGGTACCCAGCTTACAAAATATCATCTGGAAGCAGGTATTGCGTACTGGCATACCCAAAAGGAAGATAGCCATCAAAAATGGGAAAACATTTTGCAGCTATATAATAACCTGCTCCTCCTGGAATATTCACCAATTGCAGCGTTAAACAGGACTTTCGCACTCGCTAAAACAAATGGAAAATGGGAGGCCATCCTGGAAGCCGAAAAGTTAAACCTTACAGACAACCACTTTTATTATTCTTTGCTGGGCCATTTGTATACTGATTTTGATCGGGCAAAAGCCATAAGACATTTCGAGATAGCTCATCACCTGGCCAGCTCAGCCGCAGATCGGGCAACGATAATGAAGAACATCAGTCGGCTTGAGGGCTTGATATAATATGTAAAAAAACCTGTCCTTCTGAAACGATGCCCAATTATTGTCAAAATTCCCCGGCAATGCATCAGAAGAACAGGTGTCTTTAAAGATTACTTGCTAAGACGGCTGTGATGTTGGTCTTAAAATAATCTCATTGACATCGTAATCTGCAGGCTGCTCAATCGCATAGGCCACTCCACGTGCGATAGATTCCGGGGATATCGCTTTGTCCAATACAGTTTTCATAGATTCTTTAATCTGAGTATCTGTGATCGTATTGGGTAATTCAGTTTTGATGGCACCCGGCGAAATAATCGTAGTACGGATGTTATACGGTTTAACTTCCTGACGAAATCCTTCCGACAAAGCCCTTACAGCAAATTTAGTTGCCGAATATACCGCTCCGCCTGGTCCTACCCTATGGCCTGCAACAGATGATACGTTGATCACATGTCCGCCTTTCTGTGCTTTAAACAATGGTAATACTGCACCAATACCATATAATGTTCCTTTTAAATTGGTATCTATCATTTGCTCCCATTCTTCATGGTGCAGCTCTTCCAGTTTAGAAAGCGGCATTAATCCGGCATTGTTAAAAAGAACATCGACCTTTCCAAAAGCGCTGACAGTACTTTTAACCAGTGCTTCTACCTCTTCGCGTTTGGTTACGTCGGTCACAAAAGCCTGCGCCTGGCCTCCCGCCGCTTTTATATCTTTAACTAATTCGTCCAATTTTTCCTTACGGCGTGCACCAAGGCTTAATATGGCACCTAATGAGGCCAGGTGTTTAGCTACAGCTTCTCCGATACCACTGCTGGCACCGGTAATAATTACTACTTTTCCTTTAATGTTGTTTTCCATGGTAATTCAATTGATATCTGGTTTAACAACAAAAAAGGACGGTAGGTTTTATTTAAACAATGTAAATAACGATCAGGGTAATTCTTCAAAACATTAAAGCCGACTTAGGGGTTAGGAAACAACTAATCCTAGTATTATGCTTAAAGATAAAACTATAGTCGTAACCGGAGCCTCCAGCGGAGCAGGAAAAGCAATTGCCTTAGAATTTGCCTTGCAGCAGCCTAAATTGGTGCTGGCTTCCAGAAATATAAATGCCCTGAATGAAGTAGCAGACGAATGCCGCTCACTGGGTGCTAAAGTTAAAGTGGTGGTAACCGATGTCACTGAAACCAGTGCCATGGTGCAGCTGGCAAATGAAGCCCATGTTTTTGGCGGCAGCATCGACGTATGGGTAAATAATGCCGGTTTACTGGCCGCCGGACAATTTGAAGAAACCCCTATGGCAGTCCACCAGCAGGTAATTGAGACTAACCTGATTGGTTACATGAATGGTGCACATGCTATACTGCCCTATTTTAAAAAACAAAATTACGGTGTGCTGATCAACAATATTTCCATAGGTGGCTTCCTGCCCGTACCCTTCGGGGTAGGCTATTCTGCCAGTAAGTTTGGCTTGCGCGGTTTTTCTTCAGCGCTGAAAGCAGAGTTATCCAACCGGCCTGGTATTCACGTTTGCGATGTTTTCCCTGCTTTTCTGGATACGCCTGGTATTCAGCATGCCGCTAATTACACTGGTAAATATCTAAAACCTGCCCCTCCTGTTTATGACCCAAGGCGCGTAGCGATGGCCATTGTTAAACTCGCAGAGAAACCCCGTCCGGAAGTAATGGTTGGAAGTTTATCTTCACTTTTAAGGGTATCTTATAGTCTGTTTCCCGGTTTAACACGCGGAATTACCTCAAAAGTAATCAGCTATTACCTGAACCATGCCGATACCATGCCAAAATCTGATGGTAATGTTTTTGGGCCGGTGGATTATGGTAATTCCGTTTATGGCGGCTGGGGCTTACCAGGAAGGCCAAAAGCGCATCGAAAATATATTGCAGCCAGTTTGTTGCTGGTTGCAGCAGCAGGATTTTTAGCGCTGAGAGAAAAATAAAAAATAATTACCTGCCTGCACAATATTCATTACATTTTGACGCTTTAGTATATGAGAGCGTTAATTAGATGAGGGGAAATGGTCATAGATCATTTCCCCTTTCTTTTTTAGGCGGTTTATTTATACAACACTAGCACCTTCATTTTTCTTTCTTCTTTCTCCAGCATAAAGCCCAGGTCACTTATTGATTGAGTGATATTTTTTAAATTCCTTATGTCTACAACCGTATGAATATCATAACGCCCGGTCAGCCCGGTTTCATCTACTACTGGCAAATCATATTCATTGCTCAGGTAGATAGTGGCAAAATCGGCTGCAGAAACACCCGTTCCGTTAAAACCTCTTCCACCAAATTCATAGCTTAACTTTTGTGAAGCCGATATAGGAATACTCAGCTGTTTTGCCGGATTGAGTTTCAAAACATATACAGGCATTAACTTTTCCGTCAGTCTTGCTTTTACGGGCAGCATGACCTGAAGTTTCTTTTGCATGATACGATAAAGGCTATCCTTCTCTTCCGGCTTCACCAGCAGGTCCAGACAATAAAGGGAGCTTTTATCATCAAAATTACAAGCCTCCTTTTCGTTTATTTCGTAAATGATCTGCTGGGAAGAGGTGATCAGGTAAGCTTCCTTATAAAAAGTGGTGATACAGGAATTAACAAAACTGATCCTTCTACCAAAATATGGTGCATCAAGATAAGTCTGTCCCACACTTCGCTGCCCTTTCATATATCCCCGTAAGGTAAAGTCTTCCGTCATGGTACTATCCACCCCAAAAAGGTCTTTTCCACCCGATACAGTCTGTTCTTTAAGATTTGCGGTTGATTTTATCTTTTTTCCTTTCACCAGGTCAGTGATCATTTGCTGGTTAATGGAATCTGTTTTTACCATAGCGACAACCTCATGTTTACTGTTGATAATAGCACTTTGTCCCACACCTACCAAACCAAATGCATGATAAAAAAAGTCCGAAGTATCACTGGCCAGCCAAATTTTTGACGGCTTTTGGATCAGGTATTTCTTCAGCCTTTCCGGCGAATCGTCTGATATAGCTATAATTTGCAAAGTATTTGGATTGACATCCTGCAATTTGGCCAGGGCATCCATTTCGGGAATACAGGGAGTGCACCAGGTTCCCCAAAGATTTAAAATATAAAACCGGTTTCCCATATCTTCACTGATAGAAAATGAATGGACAGGAGCATTGATTAAAGGACCAATACTGATTGCAGGGAATTGATCTCCCGTGTTGATGAGTTGCTGTGCCGATGCAGAACAGGCAGCAGCGAGTAAAATAAAAGTAATTAGTTTTTTCATGACCTTGAATGGTTTTACCCGTCAAAATTGCTGATAAGCCTAAACAAAATGTGTTATCCCTATGGTTAATAAAGGTTATATTACGTTAACGGGATTCCTCATGCCAATCCTAAAGTTTATATTTGGTTATGCTCAAAAACACCCGGTTTATTGTGTTGGTCTGTACCGCGGCGATAGTCATTGTATTACTGCTGCAATTTTACTGGATCAGCAGTTATTACCAGGTAAACCAGGCCACCTTTGAAAAGGAAGTGAACATGGCTTTTGAAGATGCCATCCAAAAAGAGTTTAGCCTGCGCTGCGATACCATACAGCATTTGATTGCCCTTCACCTGATGGATACCACGGCGTTTAAAATTAACGGGGAATATGACCCGAAACACAGGGTTTATCAATACTATCTGTCTACTGCAAGCAGAGATATACATCCTGATGATAAAATTTTATCCACGTCAATGAGTGACGGCCGTCTTAATAAACCCTTAATGAATGGGGATACCATCTTTAAAAGAAAAATTGCAGAACGCATGGCTTTTGCGATGCGCAGTGAGGATCTGGAACATCATATTGTTTATTACCGTACACAGAAATTGGGTGACTATATTGATCAATGTATAATCAGATATGATTTCGACACCACCCGTTTACGACCTGTATTGAAGCATTACCTCAATGAAAGGAATATTCACGTGCCCTTTAAATTTTATATCAGGGAAACTGACAGCACTTTTAACCGCAGTCAGTTTAGCCCTAAATTACTGGCAAAATTTCCTTTTATCACCAAATCTTACCCCACCTTTAAGCAAAGAAGCAAGCAGCAATACGTCCGGGCAATGTTCACCAACCCGGTTTCGTATGTTCTGGAAAGAATGGGACTGATGTTTGCCGGCTCGCTGTTGATTATTGTAGTGGTTGCTTTAAGTCTGCTCTGGATAGTTCGTTTACTTTTTGCAGAAAAACGTCTATCAGCCATTAAAAATGATTTTATCAGCAATATTACCCACGAACTGAAAACACCGATAGCCGGTGCATCGGCAGCCATTGAGGCTTTGATTGGCTTTGATGTTTTGGACGATAGGGAGAAAACTTCCCGTTATCTTCAGCATGGTAAAAACGAACTGGAAAGGTTATCTGCATTGGTAGATAAGGTATTGAATATCTCTATTTATGAAAACCAGCAATTTACAATCAGGCCCATTTTATTTGACGTAGAAAGCACGGTTAAAACGATGCTAATCAATTTTGCCTCCGCTCCCGGCAAAGTAGTGAACTGGTCTTATGCCAACCACACCACAATAGTGTTGCTCAATGCCGACCAGCTTTATTTTCAGCATGCGGTCAGTAATATTATCGACAATGCCATTAAATATGCAGGTGATGAAGTGACTATTGAGGTGGATTGTGTCATAAAAAACGCCTTTTTTGTGATCTCAGTTAAAGACAATGGCATCGGAATAGCTGCGCAAGACCTGTCATTGGTGTTTGAAAAATTTTACCGGGTACCTCATCATGAGCAGCACCAGATAAAGGGACATGGCCTTGGTTTAAATTACGTGAAAAGTATCATTGAAAGGCATAGCGGATGGTGCAGTATAGAAAGTGAATATGGTAAAGGAAGTATTTTTAGCTTAGGCTGGCCGATATGAACGCAAAGATCCTATTCGTTGAAGATGAACCGGTACTGGCTGAAATTGTGCAGGAAAGTTTACAGTCGCGCGGTTTTGAATTATTACATGTAAATACACTGGCCGATGCCAAACTTCAATATTATCAGTATAACCCGCAGCTGATTATACTGGATGTGATGCTGACTGATGGCAGCGGATTTGAATTAGCCAGACAGATCAGGAATGTAGATACATTGATCCCCATCATTTTTCTGACCTCAAAATCACTGCCCCGGGATGTAGTGGAAGGTTTTGAAAGCGGCGGAAATGATTACCTGAAAAAGCCTTTTAGTCTGGAAGAGTTGATTGTCAGAATGAAAGCACTCTTACATAAAAACAAACCAATATTCAAATCAGCAACGGATAGCAGTACGATAGAATTAGGGTTATATACCTTTCAGTACCCTAAGGGAGTATTAAAAAGTTTTGGTTCGGCACGGATGCTGACCACACGCGAAAGCGAAATCCTTCATTTATTGATTTTACAGAAGAATATGATCGTCATTCGGAAAGACCTACTTATCAATTTATGGGGTAATGACGATTACTTCAGCAGTCGTAGTCTGGATGTGTTTATCACTAAATTACGCCGTTATTTAAAAGAAGATCCCTCGGTTTGTATTCTTAACATCAGAGGGCAAGGTTATAAGCTAATCTATTAACGAATTAAACTTATATTAGCGAAATCAACCAAGAAATAATGAAACACCCGTACAAAGCACAACTCCTGTTGAACCTCAAAGCTTATTATCATGAACGGAACTGGCGTACACTCACCTACTTTACGCCAAAAAGAGAAGAAATCTTATTCATCCTGCCGGAAGAAGAAGACATTAAAAGTGCCTTCGAGGGATTATACGATGTATTAGGGTCATTGCCTGAAATTGATTTCCCCATTGAGCGGGTAGTAATCAGCTTTTGCCATGAAAGCGGAAATAACTATTGTTCACGGTTGATTAATCCAAGCACACAGGATGAAATCAATCTGGCATTGATTGGCTACAGACCCGAACGCAAAATACAACCGGAAGAACTTCAGGATTTCCAATAATCTATTTTTTCAAAACTTATTACAGGTTGTTTAGTTATTGCTCCAACATCTATGAGGAGCATATATTATGAACAATGAAAATAAAATCAGCCGCCGCAAAGTGATTGGCGGATTAGGACTCGGCCTGGCCGCAGTGGCTATGGCACCAGTTTTATCAGCAGAAGGATCGCCAAAACCGCTATCGTTTGCACCGGAGAAATTGACAGATCCAACTACAAAATATCCAAGACCTCCGTTTAATGGTCAGACTCAGCCCTGGCCGGGTTTAACCAGCAAGATGAACCCCGTACCCGACCATGGTGAAACTAGTTATAAAGGATCAGGCCGCTTAAAGGGCAGAAAAGCACTTATTACAGGCGGTGATTCGGGAATGGGACGTGCTGCCGCCATCGCTTATGCACGTGAAGGTGCGGATGTGGTGATTAATTATTTACCAGCAGAAGAACCGGATGCACGTGAGGTGATTGCACTGATGAAAGCAGAAGGCGTAAAAGCGATTGGTATTCCCGGCGACCTGCGTGAAGAAGCTTTTTGCCAGAAACTGGTAGCAGAAGCAGTAAAAAGCCTTGGCGGGCTTGATATCGTAGTGAGCAACGCAGGAAGGCAGCAAAGCCATGTTTCCATTCTGGATATATCCACTGAACAGTTTGACTGGACTATGAAAACCAATATCTATGCTCCTTTCTGGATCATTAAAGCTGCGTTGCCACATTTGCAGCCAGGATCGGCCATCATTGGAACTACATCCGAACAGGCCTATGATCCATCACCAGACCTGTATGATTATGCGCAGACTAAAGCCGCCACAATGAATTATGTGAAGTCACTGGCAAAACAGTTAGGCCCAAAAGGTATTCGCGTTAACGGCGTAGCACCGGGACCTATATGGACAGCATTACAGGTTACTGGTGGGGCAACTCAGGAAAAATTAAAAAACTTTGGCGGTATGACCCCGCTGGGCAGACCAGGACAACCCGTAGAACTCGCTTCGATTTATGTTCAGCTGGCTGCAAATGACGGCAGTTACGCAACCGGACAGGTTTATGGTGCTGCCGGAGGCGGCGGGCAGCCTTAATAAAAAAGTATTCACTGTATAGACCTAATGAAAAGTTACGAACAAGATAGTTCATAGTTTTTCATTAGGTCTTCTTTTTGACTCCCGTAGAAGCTTGCTTATTTTACGGCGAACGGGTGCTTCAAGTAGATTAATATCAAAGGGATCATCAAGAATGGAATTTCGATCAGGGCAGGTTTAATTTCCCTGACATTCAAAAACATAACTATCAGAAATAGGATAACCGCCGCATTGATCAGGTTTCCGGCAAGAAATGTTTGAGGAGCCAGAATGAGAACACTGCTTAAAATACTCAATACAGCAACTATTTTTAGAGTAGCCGGACTCAGGTCTATTTTCTTGAAAAGATCGCTTCAGGGCCTGTATCGCCGGGTTTTATAGTTAAGCCCTTCCACCCATGTGTAATGCCCATGTAAACTGTAAATAAAATCAGAACTCCGCTAATTAGTTTGACGATCATAAGTTATAGTATTATAAAACAAAAATAGCTGTTATCCCATTTATACAGTTTACGCAAATCAATCCGGTTTTTATCAAAATCAATCATTCATCTAAAATTGCAGCAGGGATACCCAAAATGAAGATGTGTTGCTTAAGGCATCAACTATAATTAATAAGCTGATGAATTTTTGATCACTTAAAGATCAAGCCCGTTAATATCTGTGGTTAAAACTTCGCTCATATAATCAAAAAACGGACGCATATTTTTAAACACCAGGCCAGCTTCTTTCACAAAAGAAGGCGCCAAAACCTCCTGATCTGTAAATTTCTTTACCAGTCTGAATTGTTTAAAACGCAGTAAGTCTATCGCCTCATCACTGGCATCAAAACCCTTGGGTGTGGTCTTCAGCTGTTCTCCCTTCAGTATACCAAATGTTTCTGTGAATGATTTGCTGGCCAGTATATTTCTGAGCGGGATTGGGTCAGCACTAATATCTTCCCGTATTCTTTTCAAATCCTGTGCATCAGGTGCCTGGAACCCACCTCCAATAAAGGTATTCCCGGGTTCAATATGAAAATAATATCCGCCCCTGCGTTTTTTCGTAGCCCGTGTAAAACTACCGCTCCAATTGGTTTTATAAGGTATCTTTTCTTTAGAGAACCTCGTATCCTTATAAATCCGGTGCAGGCTTTTTTTGCCTGAAGGCGTTTCAATCGAATCATGAACATTCAATTCAGTCAGTAATCCATCAGCAAAAGTTTCAATAAGCTTCTGTTGTTCTAAAAATTCATCTTTGTGTTCATTGAACCACTCCCGGTTATTGTTCTCTCTTAACAATTTTAAAAAATCCAGGCTTGAAGCCCGAACTTTTGGCTGTAACTTATCCATAATAACAAATATAAGCTACATCTGTGCCGCATTTCACATCAAATGAAACACCTGCGGCTACAGTAAATTCTTCTTGTTCATTGTAGGTTTGAAAACCGCTGTCATCTAATTTCGCTTCCAGGCTGCCCGACAGGACTTTCATTTTTTCAGGTGAAGAGGTCGAAAATGTATAGGCTCCTTTTTTCATCACGCCTAACGTAGCCTTACCTTCTGAGGTGTCTAAACCAAGGCTTTGAACGTTGCCTTCAAAATATGTATTGTGGGATATACTCATGATTTTTTAAGGGATTATAATAACTGTATCTGCATTCGGATGCAAATTATAAAAATTTAAATGTTACCGCTGTAACTAATCCGGTTAATTTTTATCTTAATTAAAACTAACAGAATGAATTTTATAGGCAATATATTATGGATAATTTTCGGGGGATTAATTATCTTTTTTGAATACATGATAGGCGGTCTAATTTTATGCCTTACCATCGTGGGTATCCCATTCGGGTTACAATGTTTTAAATTTGCCTTTGTAGGCCTCGCTCCTTTTGGGGTTAGAATTACAGATACTTCTTCCAACACCGGTTGTTTGTCTACCATCATGAATATCATCTGGCTACTTTGCGGCGGTTTCTGGATAGCGCTGACACATCTGTTTTTTGGTATCCTTTTATGCCTGACCATCATAGGTATTCCCTTTGGAAGACAGCATTTTAAATTGATGAACCTTGCATTTTCCCCGTTTGGAAAGTCAATCAGCTAGCTTCCAATGCATTTGTCTTTTAAGCTAAACCGGTACCTGCAGTTGCCTGTAGAACATCTTCCTGCTACGCAGTGCCAGTCCCCGGATGATTACGCTTGTAACCGGCCACGTCTTCTTCCAACGACCAGGGTTTAGTGGTAACCTCACTGATGTATATCCGGTTTTTAAATGCTTATTTTCCGTGATACGCGTTGTTTAACAACCTTTTCAGGTCAATTGAATATATAGCTAATAAACGCATCCCAGCTTATTTGAACATTTTATAATCAACTAAATAGCACAAAACATCCGGAAGCCCGGATATTAAAAACATTCAAATCATTATCTTATATTTATATAGTATTTATACGCTAATGGCGTTATTTATACTATGAAGCGTATACAATGAATTAAAACCGCGAAGACAATCCTGAGATAAACAACAATAGATACGACCCAAAAACAAATATATCCTAATGAAAAAGCAATTTCAAAATTACGACGGCTTATACAAGGAAGATGTATCTGTTTTATCTCCTTCGTATATACGCAGCGAATCGATCAGGGACCGCAGCAGTCTGTTTAACTGGCAGATCAGCCCACATGTACATCAACACCTGTTACAGATCTTTTTTATTGAAAGCGGATCAGTCAAAGTAGAGATGACACAGGGATCTTATGAACTGATCGCACCGGGAATAATGATCATTCCTCCCGGCAATGTACATGGATTTATTTATGACCCTCTGGTTATAGGACGCGTGATCACCCTCGAAGACATGTATTTAGAACAGCTGCTCCAATTGGCCGCAGGGTTAATGCTGAACCTAAAAAAGATACAATTCATCAGTGAATTTGATCAGGAAATATCTTTTGATCATTTGATGGATATCAGCTTAGAAATTGATAAAGAACTGTTTGGTGATTTTGAAGAAAGAGAGTTGGCTTTAAAAACACAACTGAGCTTTTTATTCCTTAAACTGTACCGCCTTTTAGATAACAATCGCTCGGCAATTGCCCAGCAGGGATTAAATGAAAATTACTACCAGAATTTTAAAAAGAGTTTCAAGAACCATCCGCCCTTTACCAGAACTATTCCGGATTATGCTGCAGAATTGAATATTACAGCCGTTCATTTAAACCGCGTTTGCCATACGGTTACCGGAAAATCATGCTCATGGATCTTGCAGGAACATGCCATTCTGGAAGCAAAAAAATTACTGATCTTTACCTCCTACTCGATGTCAGAAATAGCTTACCTGCTTAATTTTTCAGATCCGGCATACTTTTCCCGGTTATTTAGAAAACACCTTGGGATTACGCCAGGCGAATTTAGAAAACGCTGATTATACAAAGCCATAACCGGCAGCTTTCTTCGCCATCCAGTTCTGTAACTCAGCAGTAAAAGCAGGCTTTTTTTAATTGTAAAATATTGGTAGTTTGTTCAGAGATAATTCCGCTAACAGTGGCATGATTGGACGTCATTGATGGATATCCTCAAACCAATAAAATAAACTGGCAGACCAAAGCTCAAATGCTGATTGAGTAAAAAGTCTATTATATGATGATCGGCTAAAATAACCAGATCTCAGCTTCACCTGCCAGTGGATAACGGTGTGTTTGTTAATTCTTTTAATAGTTATACCTAATAACACATCAAAGTTAGCGCAGGCAGAGCTTATAATTTTGGACTATTTTGCTTAATGATTGGACATTTCAAACACGAAAGACATTCTTTCAATGATTACCAGGTAAACTGAAGTAATGAAACTCCCTGTCGCGGAAGCTGCATCTTTATAAGGGCTGTTCCATTTTTTGGACTAACCCATTGGGGGGCATTAAGCTGTTGTAGCTGACCCGCCTGCTGTAGGATCAGGATCTGCTGTGCGGACGGTTGTTTCGGAGACCCCATACTTTTCCAAACCGTATAGGAATTGCTATGCTTACCATCAATACGGTAATGGTGCAATAATACTTTGTTTGCGGGCAGTCCCTTTATAGCTACATTTACTGTGGCATCCGGAGCCGGGGTCATGTCATCATGATAATTCCATACCATAATACTTGCAGATTTGATACTTTTAGCTGCCAGAGCGTTGATATCCGCAGCACCGCGTACACTTTCATCCCTTACTTTTTTGTAATCATAAGCCAGGTTTTGTATCACTTCAACACGGTTTCCGGCCATCATGCCAAACATTCTGAATACATTAAGTACAGGTTTAT
The DNA here is from genome assembly GCF_009765875.1 of Pedobacter sp. L105. Classification (GTDB taxonomy): domain Bacteria; phylum Bacteroidota; class Bacteroidia; order Sphingobacteriales; family Sphingobacteriaceae; genus Pedobacter. The sequence goes on along the minus strand of NZ_LMUP01000003.1, from coordinate 126,249 downwards.
CCACTCCATTAGTCGCCAGGTCGCGGAAACCGCGAAACCAGGCCTGGTCTTCATATTCAAATGCCCAGGTAACTGCTCCTGCCAGGTTTACCCCGCGTGCTTCTGACAGTTCATATTTACGGGCAAATACCGCCGCGGTATAACTTGAATACATGGTGCCATTACGATAAGCATTCTGAGGATTAAAATCTTCAGAACAGGCGGCACATCCTTCCGGATCAGACTCCCCGATAATGATAGGAAGTTTCTTCAGCACCGGATACGAAGCCACGATCTGAAATCCGCTGTCGATATCCCTGAGCTGGGTGCCCATGTTCATCTGTACATGCCCATCTACCAATTTTGGGGATCCTTTAGCATGATAAGTGATAAAATCGATGGGTGATCCAATCCCTCCGTTAACATAGTTTTTTCCTCCGGTTACGTGATTCAGAAAGGTTTTAAGGAATACGGCCGACTGTGCCGATGAAGGCCCGGTTACTTCCGGCCCTCCTATTCTGGCCGTTGGCAAAGCACGTTTTACAGCCGCAGCGGAATAGTCGTAAAGTTTAATATATTCTTCAGTGGTTCCTTTCCAGTACCCGATATTGGGTTCATTCCATACTTCCCAGTACCAGCTTTCAACTTCCTTCTGTCCATATCTGGCAACGGAATGTTTTACCCATTGGTAAACGAGTTCCTCCCATTTTTGATAATCCTTTGGCGGATAAGCCCATCCGGTATAAATATCGTTGTAATTGGAAGCCGGCGTCCAGTGATGACGGTAAGGTTTGGGTTTAACAGAAAGCGCTTCGGGCATAAAGCCGATCTGTGCAATTGGTTTCATGCCCCGGGCAATGAAGGTATCAAATATTTTATCGATAATAGTCCAGTTATAGACAGGATTGCCCTTTGCGTCTTCGGTATAGGCATTGGTAGAACCCCATTTTAAAGCGGCAGTTCCATCTCCGGTTACCAGCAAACTGTGCACACGTACATATACAGGCACTTTACTCAACTTCGAAATCTCTGTCAGCAGTTTTTTACCATCCTTCATGTAGGTATAGTTAGGTTCATCATAACCAAACCATGCCCATATGGGTTTCATTGGTGCTTTAGATACACTTAGATCTACCTGAACAGTTATCGGATCCTGGCTGTAAGCCAAAAAAGGCATACAGGTACAGACAATTATGATCATTAAGGCCGTTTTTTTGAACCACATAATATGAGATTTATTTCGGGTGAATTTAACCTGTTGATTATAAATATAAGAAATAAATTACCACTATTCGAAATTTTGGAAGTACGTTAGCATATGGCAAAACAAAAAGACATATATTGAAAGGCGCACTGGAACAGCTATTCGAAGATTTCCTGCCTTTTATTAACCCCGGTTTAGTTCAGTCCGTTGATCTGACCAAAGGTTTCGAATTTTTGAATAAAGAACTTAACTCAGTAATCCCGATTGAAAATGGGAAGTATGAACAGAAAATATTAGACAAACTAGTAAAGCTGCATACCAAAGATGGAAAACAACTATTGGTGCATCTGGAAGTACAGGAAAAATATAACAAAGATTTTAGTGAAAGGATGTACAGTTATTTCAACAGACTGTATGCTAAATATAAATTGCCAATAATTGCCTGTGCTATCTTTACAGAACCAAATGAAATTGATCGTGAAAACACTTTCCGAATTGATTATATGGGAACTGTAATGAACTATCAGTTTAACACCTGTAAAATTGCCAGTCAGCATATTGACGATCTGATTAATCATCCTAGCCCGTTTGCATTAATCCTCTTAATTGCAAAATCAGTCCTGCTAAAAAAAAGCTGTAAGAATAACCTTGAATTTGATGAGCGGTTACTGACACATAAAATCGAAATGGTTAAACTGCTATTGGAACGTAAATTACCTGTTCATAAGCAAAACGCAATAATGGATTTTCTTTTTTATTACATAAATTTTGAATATTCAGAAACAACCGCTAAATTTGAACTAAAAGTTAATATATTAACCAATAAAAACACTAAAGATATGTATACAATTGCAGATGCGATATATGAGGACGCTGAAATAACCGGATATTTTAAAGGAAAAAAGAAGGGTAAAATAGAAGGAAAAAAGGAAGCTAAAGAAGATGTAATTCGTAGTCTAATTATTAAACATGGTTTTTCAGACCAGCAAATTATGGACTATACAGATATTTCTATAAGCTTTATAAAAAAAACCAGGACAATATTAAAAGCTGAAAAATTGATTCATTAGGCTGCCTATTATACGGAATGTAAATTAATCATTTTGATGTTCACGTAGTATTTCTTTTAGCTGCTCTGAGTTCATCGGTTTGATCAGATAATTAGATACATTTTCATAGACCTTAGCCCTGTTTCTGCTGCTGGATCTATGGAAGAGGATACAATATATACTGTAATCAATGATTCTGTGGGGATTTATCTTCAAATTAGTACCCAAATTAATTCCAGCTGTTAAAAGCGTATGGAGTTTTATTTTGCAGAAGGGAACCAGACTGTCATTTCTCCTTTGCCCCGGTTAGCCCAGGCATAATAAGGAATGGCTGTAAATCCGCCGCCTTTTAATTTAATGACCCCATTTAAAAGATCTGAATCAAAAAGTGGTTTAAAACTGGTAGTTAAAGGAACAGTCAGGCTGTTTATTTTTGCCCGGTTATCTGTCCATTCTGCGCAATACATCAACGGCCCGCGCTGCAAAGCTACTTTACCCTGATCATCTTTGATCTGGTTATTGGCAATTACTTTACGTACTGGCATAGGTATATTTAACTGAACCAGGTCGTCTGCTTTCCAGCTGCGTGAAATGACAGCATATCCGTTTTGTATTTCATATTTTACAGGACTTCCATTAATTTTGAGAGTAACAACCGAAGAAACAGGCTGTGCAAAGTTGTAAATATCAGTTGGCATTGCTTTATTTTCTGCCCATCCGGGGATGCGGAAACGCAGGGTAAACTGCTGTTCTTCTTTTGGCGATACCACAAAACTCAGCAGGCCGCTCCATGGATAGTTATTTTGCTGAACGATAGTCACCGGCTGCTCTTCAATTTTAAGTTCGGCAGTTCCGCTGATATACAAATTCACATAAGTATCATTTCCTTTCTGTGCATACATATAACCCGGAAGTGAAGGTAGAAAGCGGGCTATATTAGTTGGACAGCAGGAGCATTCAAACCATCCGGAACGGTTGGGTTCCAGTGCCGGATGGGTAAACCCTTTTGTGATTTGCAGGGCATTGGTATAAAAAAAAGATTTACCATCCAGGCCAACACCCGAGATGAGTCCATTATATAAAACCTTTTCCATGACATCAATATATTTTGAATCTCCATGCAGTAAAAACATCCGCTGGTTCCAGAAAACATTGCCTATTGCAGCGCAGGTTTCGTTGTAGGCGGTAGCATTGGGCAGATCGTAGTTCTCGCCAAAACGTTCACCATCGGGAACCGCGCCTATTCCTCCCTGCACATAGATTTTCTTGCCCACCATATTGTCCCATATCTTATCAATGGCATCAATATAATCTTTATCACCGGTTAAAGCGGCTACATCGGCCATGCCACTATAGAGGTACATAGCTCTTACCGCATGTCCCTCTGCCTGTTCCTGTGTAGTAACCGGCTCATCATCCTGCCAGTACTTACCATTTTTCCATACATCCTTATTGTTTTTATCATAGGTACGCTTACCGCGTTCATCAATAAAAAACTTGGCCAGGCTTAGGTAATCCTGTTTTCCGGTGATCCTGTATAAACGAACCAGTCCCATTTCTACGATCTCATGTCCCGGAGCCACATGCCTTTTGCCCGGGCCAAAGGTTTCTACCAGCAAATCTGCGTTGCGCAGGGCGATATCAAGGAAGTTCCGTTTGCCAGTAGCCTGATAATGGGCGGCAGCAGCTTCAAACAGATGCCCCGAATCATACAATTCATGACTGAGTTCATTTTCTTTTACCCAGCGCTCGGAGCCCGACCAGGCATGGGGATGCAGGGGATCAATGGTACGAGCAGTATATAAATAACCATCAGGTTCTTGTGCCAGTTTTATTTTATTGATCAGCGAATCTACATATCCATCTAATTTTGCATCCGGGTGCATAGCCAAAGAATAAGAAGCCCCTTCTATAGTTTTATAAATATCAGTATCATCAAAGGGGAATTTGGTACAGAACTTACCGCTTTTTGCAGCGGCCATTTCAAAGTTCTTTACCCTCCCTGTATTTTCACACCTTGCAAAAGATGCAGGAATGGTAACTGTTCTGTTGGTTTCTATCCTTGGCAGCCAAAAAGTATCATCCAGTTTTACTTTGGTAAAAGACACCGGCTGTATGGGATAATCCTTCTGCTGGGCAAAAGCAAAACTGACTGCCAGCATCAGTAAGTGGATAAAAATTACTTTAGCTTTCATCATCGTATATTTTACAAAAATTAATCATTACTAGTATCAGCAGCTGCTGAATCCTTTTTGCAACTCATTAATAGTTTATCGGCCATCAGGCAATTCATCCGTCAATATGATGTTTAAAAAATTTAAAAAATAAAAACCCCTAAAAATAATTACTATTTAAATATAGAGGAGGGTATCAGGCAAATCCATCATTGTGCTGATGGATATAATCACGGATGAGCACTAATCCGTTAGTCAATTGCTTTTTTATAACAAATTTAGGGATATCCAGGAGATCTGAAATTTCTTCAGGAGAGCGCTTATCCTGAGTACGAAGCGTTAAAATCTCTTTTCTATTCTCTGGCAGGCTGTTAATTACTTCTATAGTCAATTGTTCAAACTGCTGGCAAATGAAGTCCCTGCGGGCTTGCTGATCACTACCTTTACTGAGCAGCCTGATCTTTTCTGCCCCTTTTATTTCCATCTCAAGCCTCGTTGTCCTTTCTACCAGTAAATGCTGCGCTGTACGATAAATATGGACTTTGAAATGGACAACTTGCTCCAGCTTTTCACGATCTCTCCAAATCTTAACAAAAAGATCCTCCAGAACTTCTTCGGTAGTATCCTTCGATTTACACAACAAATGAACGAAGTTGTATAAACCACGCATATACATAACATAAAGTTCATCGAATGCTTTACGATCATCATTTGCCAAACGTCTTAGCAGTTCTTTCTCTTCAAGAGGACTATCCATACAATTGAAATAAGTGTTAAGCCCATATAAAAATAAAGATGAAGTCTCATTTATAGAATTAATCCCTGAGTTGCTAATACCCTATTTACCTGAACAGGGTTCATCACAGTCTTTATAATTGGCACACTAATATAACAACAGATTTCAATAAAAAAAATTATCTGCCTGTTTTAGAGTGCGTAACACCGGACGGTTAATTTATCTTCAAACAAATGGCTCTTTTTTAACGATAAATTACATTTCACTGGCTAAAGCCTCTTGATCACATCTTCATTCCCTAATTTCTTATTTGATGATTTAATATTGCTTTTTCCGAATTTATACGTGAAGCCGATGCTTGCTCTTCTGCTATCCGTATTGTAAACCTGTCTGGAGGTATAACCGGTAAAATATTGATCCTGATGGTAGTCGTTCCTTTTAAATACAATTTCATTCCCGCTCAATCTTAACTGCCCTTTTCCATTAAAAAGGTCAATTAGTAATCCTGCATCGATATTTTTATAACCACTATAATTAGACAGACTTTGTTTATACGAGGTAAAGTAATAGGCATCCAGCTGAAGTTTGACTTTTTTTGATAATGTAAATATCTGGGCAGACTTGAAGTCAGAATAAAAACCTGAAAGCGCATAAGAGGCATTTAATATTGTCCCTTCTACCTTATTATGACCTAAAATAGCTCCGCTATTCTGCGTTCCCCACCATGAGGTAAGCTGCAGGGGATAAAAAAGATTGAGGTTTAGGTCGGATGAATTGTTCAAATTCTGCAGGGAAGAATAAGTTACATTATTTACATAATCTTCTTTTGATGGAAGCATGGCAAACATTCCTTTACCAGCTGTATAATTAAAAGAAATATTCAATTTATGAACGTTTGTGCTGATCGTATAAATATTATCATATTCAGGTTTTAGCGCAGGATTACCCTGTTCTATTGTATATTGATTATTAAAAACTGTATAGGGAACAAGGTCATAATATGGGGCCCTGGTGATGGTGCGTTTGAAAGAAAAGGAAAGATTATAGTCGGCATTAAAGGTATGCTGATATAACAATGCAGGAAATGCGTTTAGGTAATTGTGCGAATAATAACCTGTGTAAACGGTTTTTGTATTTTCTACACGCAGGCCGGCCTGCAATTTATCAGACGCCCAATTCTTGGTTAGCACACCATAAGCACCAGATATAGCTTCATCTAACTTACTGTTACTGGAAAAAGCCGGATCACGATCCAAATGTCCCTGGTTATTGACCAGGTAATCTGCATCATTTTTAGAATAGGTTTCCTGATATTTCAATCCGGTCTCAATAGTCCATCTGTGATTGAATTGATGCAGGTAATCTACCTGGGCAATATAAATATTAATAGCCGTTGTATTTATAGTTTGATAAGTTGCAGGTGTTCTGATCGTTTCTCCTGAAGAATTCAACAATACGGATGGAAAATCCTGGGATAAGACATGTCTGAACGGCGTTAATGAAGTCAGGAATGTCAATTCATTTTTGCCCGAATCTGCCAGCAGGTGATAATTAACATTATAGGTAAAGGTAGATTGATTTACATGAAAAGAGGAATTGGTGTTCAAAACAGAATCAATTCCTGAACCCTGTTTGTGAAATGAAGTGACGGATGTCCATGGTCCGTTAAGCTTAAAAACATTGTCGTTCACGAGTAATCCAATGGTTTGATCCTTACCCAGTTCAACATCTGCGCCAGCCTGAAAATAATAAGATTTATCATGACCAAGTCTGCGTAAATTCATTTGAAGTATCTCAGGGGTGGCTGAAACGCCAAGAATTTTCTCTGTATTGATGGAAAATAATTCATCCTGTCTGTTGATACCGCCAGTTCCAAAAACCGTTAGCGCTTTATGTTTGCAGGTGACAGCAGCATTTATATCGGACCGGCCATATTCTCCTAATGATCCTTCTGCACGTATATTACCGGTTAAGCCATCCACCTGGCTTTTTTTCGTGATGATGTTGATCACTGCACCATAGGCAGCATCATACCTTGCGGACGGCTGGGTGATCAGCTCAATTTTAGCAATATTACCAGCAGGTAATGTTTCGAGAATACTCTCTAAAGAAGCATCAGGAACTGGTTTATTATCGATCAGAACCATTGTTTTTTTCCCTTGCAGACTAACCGTATTGTCGGCAGAAACTTTTACAAAGGGAGCACTCTTTAACAGCTGTATGGAATTTCCGGAAGCCATCGCGCTATTCTCTACATTAAATATAAATCGGTCGCTTTTTGTTTCCACCACAGCCCTGCTGGCACTTATCTTTACCTCGTTTAAGGTTTTGGAAAGTGCTTCTATCAGCAGAGGCGGCAAAGTTAAGCTACCTCCATCCTCCATCATAAATTTCGGTGAAAAAGCATCATGGTAACCAATACTCGAAGCCCTGATTCTATATTCACCTGCTTTTACCGCTGTAAAAAGGTAAGATGCAGAAGTATCACTGAGTACTTTTTTCAGCACTGCAGAATCTGCAGCACGCAGCAAAGTCATAGTTGAAAACTCCAGCCCCTGTAATTTTTGATCTGTAACACGGCCAGTTATTTTTCCTGTGCCTGCAGAGTCAACAGCCGTTGATATCCCTTGCCCGGTTTCTGTTTTTAAGGATTGCTTTTTATCCCTGACTGGAAATATAGAATAGTTTTTGGTATCTATTTTATACCAGCTGAGCCCTAATGGAGAAAGTAATCCGGTTAACACCTGTTCTATATTTTTATCCTTTAAAGTTTCGCTGCTAAAGTTTACTTTTTTATCCCGGACGTTACCTTCTTCATATAGAAAATTGGTCTGATAATGTGCTGTTAGCTGCTTTAATACATCGGCCAATGGCATTAAGGTACCGGGAGATTTAACTGCCTGCCCATAAACTATACTATGAAACAGGATACAGATCAGCAATAAACAAACCCTCTGAGGGATTGATTTCATCAAAAAAGAACTGCGCATTAGTTAATGATCAATTGATGAGCTGCCTGATCTTTTTGTATAGAAATACCCAAAGAAGTTGATATTGCTTTCAGTAAGGCATCTTCAGAACTTACAGAGAAATTACCTGATAGTCTTTTATAACCTATAGCAGGATCTTTCAAGATTGCTTTATCTCCATAATCATCCTCAATGATACGCAGTACTTCGCTAAGCGGTGTACTGTTAAAGTGCAGTTCGCCAGTTTTCCAGGAAACATAGTCGGGCGTATAAATTTTTCGCTTCACAATAGTTTCCTCTTTTTCCCGATATTCTGCCAGATCACCCGGCTGAAGTTTAATCAGCGGCCGTTGCAGTCCTTTAACTTCAAGCCCAACGCGGCCTGTTGCCAATGCTACTTTTACCAGCCCGCGCCTGTTGTTTACATTAAATGACGTACCCAGCACTTCTACCTTCAGTTTTTGCGCATGGACTACAAAATGATCTCCTTCTTTGATCACTCCTGATTTATGCAGGTGGTTTACTTTAAAAAAAGCTTCCCCTTCTATCCATACTTCCCTGGTATTGGCGCTGTTCCAGTTTTTTGGATATCGCAGTTTTGAATTGGCGTTCAGTGTAACTATGGTTCCATCCGGCAAGGTTAAAGTTTTCACCTGACCATATCGGGTATCCACTGTAATTTTTTGGTATTGCTGGTAAAAGAAGAAGGAAATAGCCAATAACCCAAGCAGTAAAACTGCTGCAGCCGACCGCAGCCAAAAGGACAAACGGAAAACCGGTTTTTCATACAATTTGCTTTGCTGCGCAATGGCATTCCACAGGGATTGCTGTTCAGCTGAATTTAAATACTCCTGTTGAAAGCGGAGAGATAATACTATTTTTCGGGCATCTGTGATGATAGCCACAGTTTCAGGATAATCTTCCTGTACTTTTTGCCAGAAGGCATCAAGTGCAGGATCTGGGGCGCTCACCCAAAGTATAAAGCGGGGATGATCTATAAAATCTTCCAGCGTGTAGGAACTAAAATCAGCAGATTGCATATTCATAAATTTCTTTTTCAATCCTATTAGCTGAAAAACTATTTTTTTACCCCACGGCCTTAAATATTATTATTCAAACAATTGATTATCAATGATATATTTTTAAATAAAATAGAGTAATTAATAGTAGCAGGTCATCTTTAGATAAGTTTTCCTTTAAAAAGCCCAATGAACGCGCCATTAGTTTATAGGTAGCTTTTACTGAAATATCCATGATTGCTGCAATTTCATCATAAGAAAGATTTTCATAGAATTTAAGAAAGACAGCTTCCTTTTGCCGGTCTGTTAACTGCTCAAGCGCAGCTTCTATACGCTTTTTTAGTGTTTCGTTTTTTTCACCGGTAATGATATCTTCTTCTATGCTTAACGTGATGTGAAAAGGATAGTCTTCTGCTTCCTGATATTCCTGATGTTTTTGCAGCAGGGCTGCTTTTTTAAAAACCGAAAGCCGGAATGATTTAAAGAGATAATTTTTAACATCCGGCGGATTGCCGATAAACGTTCTCCTGGTCCAGAGGTTTACAAACAACTCCTGTATACATTCCTTAATGAGGTCTTTATCTGGCGTAAACTTCGATCCGTAATTGTATAAACTATTAGCATACAATGTATAAAGGTTTTCAAGCGCATTGGCATCTCCCTTTTTCAAGGACGACCAATATGCTTTGGCAGAGACAGAAGGATGATTTAAAGGTAGCTGCAAGAGAGTTTTTTTTGCTATATTACTAAATATATTTAACTAGCAAATAGCTTTTAAATATATTTAATACATTTTAACTCCGATCAGCTGATGTATTAATAAGTAATTGTTAATCCTCCGCCCCAGCCCATATCGCTATCATAGTGACTTGATAAAGCAATATATTTGGTGAGTACATATTTTAGTCCTGCGGCATATTCCCTATCGGTATTAACCATAAAATTAGCCCTTAATCTTTTGGAAACCGGTATATCATCCCTTCCCAGCTGGAACCTGTATTTCCCATTTCCATCAATCCGGGCATCTGCTACAACAAGCATGGGTAAAGTATAAGCAAAACCCACCATAAATGTTTTCCGGTTATTTTTATCGCTCGACTGTCCAAACAGGTTATTTTCCTGTTCGTCAGATTTCCGGTAGTGATAATCAAAACCTACATAGGGCATTAACCACTGTGTTTCACCCAAATACCTGCCTACCATGGTTTCACTTTCATAACCTTTTGTACTGCTGGTACCCAAATGCCATAGGGTATTGATCTTCCAGCGGGTGTTGGAGATCCCTGCTTGTCCATCAGAGCCATTACTTTCTAATCCTACACTGGCCATCGCATGGAAACGTTCATCATCTTTATTAATTTGCTTTAACGCATAGGCAGGATCAGGCACTTCCGGATTAGGAGGAGAGTTTTCATACTCAAAGATTCTTCCCATGCCGCTCATCATATGGTATAAAATATGGCAGTGGAAAAACCAGTTGCCACTGGCTGTTGCAGCAAATTCTATCGTATCGGTTTCCATTGGCATGATATCCAGGGTGTTTTTTAAAGGAGAATATTCTCCCTGTCCGTTCAGCACCCTAAAAAAATGCCCGTGAAGGTGCATAGGATGACGCATCATGGTATTATTAGTCAAAATTACCCTTACATTCTCGCCTTTTTTGATCAGTATTTTATCTGCTTCAGATACCGTTTTGTTATTGATAGACCATACATAACGGTTCATATTTCCGGTCAGGTTAAAACGCAGCAGCTTAAACTTTCCCGGAGGAAGTGTCGTTTTTTGCGTTGCTTTCAGCATACCATAATTCAAAGTAACGATATCTTCTGGAGCCCCCATTTTCATTCCCTTCTCTTTCCCCATGTCCATTTTCATTCCCATATCCATTTTATCGGGGCTGCCTGTGATCTCCGGGTACATGACTGCATTCATATCCATTTCCTGGTTGGTCATTTTCATTCCTTCCATCGCCTTCATCTTTCCATTGAGCTGCATCATGCCGTTCATCATTTTCATGCCTTCAAAATAGTGAAGTGCAGGCAAAGCGGGTGCTTTAATTCTGGCTCCTGAACCTAACCATAAAGTGGTAAATTGAGTGCGATCTTCTGCTGTTGCCCGAAATTCGTAATTTTTATTTTCGGGAATGGTAACAATCACATCATAGGTTTCCGCTACCGCTATAATTAGCCGGTCTACCTCCACAGGCTGTACAGCTTCCCCATCGTTGGCTACGACCGTCATTTTTCCGCCGCCATACGTTAGCCAGAAATAAGTTGAAGCACCGCCATTTACAATTCGTAGCCTAACCTTATCCCCGGCTTTAAACTGAGGTTGTTCATTGATAGTTTTACCATTGATCAGGAACTTATCATATGCTACATCACTTACGTCCATCGCCGGCATCCGTTTCCATTCGCTATTTAGCTTGGTACCAAAATGTCCTTGTCTAATCGCTTCGGCATAACTTTGTACAGAATTTTTCTTTATCGCAAACCAGTCGGTAGCGTTATGCAAACTACGGTTTATTTCCATAGCATCCATATCCGCCCAGTCGCTGAGCACCATGGTATACTCTTTATGAACCGGTTCATTTCTTGGGCGGAGAACCAGGGCGCCATACATGCCCATCTGTTCCTGCATACTAGTATGGGAGTGGTACCAATAAGTACCATGCTGTACAATAGGGAATTTAAACAAATGTGTTTCCCCGGCCCTGATTGGCTGAGTGGTGAGGTAAGAAACACCGTCATACTGGTTAGGCAGGATTAAACCGTGCCAGTGGATAGAAGTTTCTTCTTTTAAATTATTATGCACGTAGATCTCTGCTGTATCTCCTTCTGTGAAATATAAGGTAGGCCCGGGTATGGAATCGTTTATCGCCATAGCCATCCTCATTTTACGAGTGTAATCCACCATCTTTTCCGCCACATTCAAATCATACCGCAGGGTTTTAGGACGTTCGGTTTGCTGGGCATAAACACCCTGGACAGTAAAAAAGAAAAGGATCAGCCAGAAGAACTTCATTTTAGATCAACGTATCTTTAACTGTTCCACAGCTTAGCATTTGTTTTCCGAAATAAGGATTTTTGATCACCTGATCATTGCTTAGCCAATAGTTTTTTGTCATTGGACAATAAGCATAATAAACAGGCGTACTGCTGATCTTTACATTTTTAGTCAATGCATAAAAATCTGTTGACAGATTTGCGAAAGAACTTCTTTGTGCAGCAATATCTTTTGCTCCAGCAATGGCTTTGGCGGATACACTCAGCTTTTCTTTTAAAGGCAGAAAAACTTTGGCGTCATCAGTAGAAAGGTTTTTCACATCAACAGCTTCAATAGTAGCTAACAATTCTTTTGATTTTGCTGCTGCCGCAATACCATCAGAATTTACCAGTGCATTTTTAACATCAAAATAACTGTTCAATAGAGCCGAAAGAGGAGACGCTGCGCTGTTTGTTGCAAATGTTTGCAGACTGAAAGTTGTGGTAAGCAGGGTAAGGATGAAGATGATCTTTTTCATAGCTAATAATTAACTAAATTCATGGATTAACTGATATTATCAAAGTGTAAAGGTAAAATCCTTTGCCCCTCTGGTCTTTACAAAATTAGACTTACTTTTTATATAATTCTGTTTTGTTTAAGCAACCAGCGTTACAATGGCCCAAAGCGAAGCAGAAGAAATCACTACCCATAAAATAACCCCTTGCAGAAAAGGTTTCACGCCCACTGACCGGATCACTTTAACCGACAAGCCGCTTCCAATAAGGAACAAAGTTAAAGTCAGCCCCTTTTTTGCCAGGTTTACTACATAAGGGGCAATGTTTTGTACGGATGGCAGGTAGGTATTAGCCAGCATCGCTAAAATAAACAGGCCTATAAAATAAGGAACCTGAACTTTCGCCTTCTCGCTTTTAAACAGAAAAGCAGTGCCAAAAGCTACAGGTACAATCCATAATGCACGGGCCAGTTTTACCGTGGTAGCTAGCTGCAAAGCCTGGTTTCCATATTTACTGGCAGCCCCAACTACAGAACTCGTATCATGAATGGCAATGGCGCACCACATTCCAAACTGGCTTTGTGATAAGTTTAAAGCATGTCCTATAGCAGGAAATAGAAACAGGGCTACAGAATTCAGGACGAACACAATTCCCAATGAAACTGATATGTCCTTTTCATCGGCTTTCATTACAGGAGACAAAGCTGCAATGGCACTTCCACCGCAGATGGCAGTACCGGCTGAGATTAGAAATGATGTTTTAAGTTCAATTTTGAAGATCTTCCCCAGTATGTATCCGAGTGTCAATACACCGAAGATAGAAACGATTGTAAACAGTATTCCTTCCTTTCCCGCCATCATTGCGCTGAATACATCCATCCCAAAACCAAGGCCTATAACAGATACTTTTAACAACCAATTGGTAGCTTTATGATTGAAGTGCTGGTAAGGATGTTCCATGAGCTGCGCGAGTATTAATCCGAGCAAAAGGGCTAAAGGAGGAGACATTAAAGGCAGCAGGCAAACCAGTGCGGCAATGATAAAAATGATTTTTCTGGTAGTGAGGTTGAGTTCCACGATCTTTGTTTTTTGTTAAACAAAGGTGTCACTAACAGGAAGGCCAGTCAAATTGTTAAATTTGATCTGCCATTACTTTAAGTTATAGAATAGCCTGGCGTACCGTTGGAAAACTTCTGTTAAACCATCCGTTTTACCTTGTAAATGGATAAAATAGAAATTACGGGCGATAGTCAATCCTTCAACGTCTATAACTCTAAGTGTTCCGCTCTGTAATTCATTGGTTAGCGCATGGATGGAAATAAAGGCCAGGCAATCGGAATATTGGAGGTAAGATTTAATGCTTTCTGTACTTCCCAATTGAATTTCCACCTTTAGATCAGCAATGCTCATGTTCACTTCTTTTAGTGAATAATCAATCACTTCCAGCGTGCCCGAACCTTGTTCACGCATCACAAAGGAGCTGGATTTTAATAACTCAGCCCCTACTTCAGCTCGACCGGCCAGCGGGTGATTTTTACCGCAAACCAGCACAATCTCATCTTTAATGAATTCGGTATAACTGATCTCCGGGTTTCTGGACCTTCCTTCGATGATCCCCATTTCTATTTCTTTATCCAGCAGCGACTTTTCAATCTGCTCCGTATTACCATTGATCAGATTAATTTGAATAGCTTCAAACTTTTTCCTGAAGCCTGCCAATAGAGGTGCAATCACATAATGCGAAACGGTAGTACTTGCTCCCATGTGTAATATCCCTTCCTTTTTATGAACGAGGGCATTCATATCAAAGTCTATTTTCCGGTAGATATCAAATAAAGATTCTGTGTGACTGAAAAGGATTTCTCCGGCAATGGTCAGCTTGATTTTATTGCCGTTACGCTCAAAAAGTTTATTATCATATTGTTGCTCCAATTCATAAATATGTTTGGTTACAGCCGGTTGAGTAATAAATAGACTGGCCGCAGCTTTGGTAAAACTGAGACGCCTGGCTACAGTATAAAAAACTTCTAAACGAAAATCTGACATAATGATCTTTTAAAAAGGATTATCACGCGGAGGTTTTAAATCGTTGTCTTTAATTCTCACATCGTAATTACCTTTTGCCAGTTGCTCTGCCAGGTTACTGATCATTGCAATATTTTTTTGTGTACTTTTTTCTTTTCTTTCCAGTTCTTCCATTAGAAACTGATTATCAGCCAGATTGGCTTTCATGCGACGGTAAAAAACAAAAGTCACCACTACAGCTACCAGAGAAGCCAGCAGAATCAGCAGGGGTGTAAAAGTAGCGAAGCGATTTACTCTTGAAGTTCTGGCAACCATCAGTTGATGCTCACGGTACTTCATCAGATGGATCTGCTTCCTGATATGATCCATGATGCCCTTACCTTCCAGCAAAGACGTTTTAGTTACAGAAATACCGTTTTTCTTATCGGAAATTGTACGGTCAACAATTGCATATTTTTGATTGATCAGGCTATTTAAGTATGGAATATCCTTTTGCTGCCACTTATTATCAGCGGTAAGCAATTGAATATGATCAACATCGGTTGTTACATCCTCCCTTGAACCAGTGTAAGGTTCTAAGAACACTTGGTCTCCGGTCAGCAGATAACCCCGTTGGGACGTTTCCACATCCTTCATGCGGGAAAGGATATCGTCGAGCCCCTGGATAACCACACTGGTATGGTTTAACCATTCGTTACTTTCCAGTAATTTCCGGATACTGACATAAGAAGCAGTGGAACTTAGAATTAAAGCCAAAAGCGATATGCCCAGGCCTAGACGGATATTTCTTTTAAATGTATTAACCATGCTGAGAGCTATTGAAAAGATAAAAATAGATTATTTATAAATATAAAACAGAAATCAATTTTAAAAATACAAATTGGCTAACAAATAAAAATCCCGGTTAGTAAATACCAACCGGGATCTTCTCTTAGTATGCTATCAGCAAAAACTAATTATTTATTTATCGCTGTTTTTCTTTTCAGTTACTTCAGTACGGATGTCCTGAGCAAGGGTTTTCAAATCTTGCATAGCTTTACGTACTCTTGTACCAGCAGCACCATTACCTGAATTGTAAAACTTGTCAGCATCTGCCTCAACTCCGGCGATTAACTCTTTTAATTTTGCGAATTTTTCCATGATATTTTGTTAATTAAATTTGATTTATGGGCTTAAAGTTAATAATTATTGGTTTTCTTCCAAATGATTAACGTTCGAATATTGCCTTTTAATATATATAGATGTTTATTTAAAACCATTTAAGAACGGGTTTGTTAGTTAAACTACCTATTCAAAAGAACAATATCATGGAAAACGAAAACGAAAAAGAAAACCCGAAAGTAGTTGGTTCAGAGCACTATAACGTTGAAAAACCTCAAAACGAGACCTTTCCAAAGTTCAATAGCAACTCCGATCACCGCAATGCAGCTGGAGCGCCGGCGATTGAAAATTTAAATCAAACAGATGGGTTAAAAAGTGAACCAAAATCAGCAAATGGAGACGATTCTACCCCATCAGTACCAAAAAATGACGATTCCATCTTCGGCGAAAACACCAAAACCGACCTTGGCAACGGGCAAAGGGACGCGCACGAAGACAAGGATGAAAGGATCATCCGTCAGTAACCTGCGGGAGCTGGCTGATTAGATTTTAGATTAATTTTTGTCCTGTTCAGGTATGGAATGAGGGCAATGATCAGCAGTATAACAGCAATTAAAATGCTAACCAATAAATAATAATCCATCATTGTACGCAGGGATGCCTGCGCTTCTACAGATCTGTTTAACAATCCCCGGGCAATTTTAGCCGCCTGATCCGGAGCTACACCTTTTGAAGTGAGTGCCCCTGTGTACATTTTTAAACGTTCTGCAACAACCGGATTTAAACTGCTTAACTGATCCTGAAAACGGTTCATATGATCTGTTTTGAAACGCAGTGAAAAATAATTTACCAGGGCTATGCTGGTGCAAAAACCCATAAAGCGAAAAAAAACACCTGCTGCCGAGGCCGAACTCCCTAAATGACCGGGCACTGAGGAGATCATAAAAATGATAATAGGCGTCATCAGCATCCCCACTCCTGCCCCCTGAAGAAACAATGGGACGGCAAAGGTCAGCGCATCAGCCTGGGTACTGAATAAAAACCACATCCAGGAATGAAAGATCAGTAAAATGAAAAAGCCATATAACCATATTAAGCGCATTGGCCTTCTCAAGATCACCATTCTTGAAGATACAAGGCTTCCTATGACAATCCCTATAAGATTGACAATAAGCAGATAACCTATATTTCTTGGGTCCATCCCCAATGTTGAACCAAAATAAAGTGTGGTAATCCCAAAAGCCCCGCGCACTAAATAAAGCAGAAAGATCATCACTGCGCCGACCACAAAATTTCTCCTTTTAAAAATAGTCAGGTCAATATATGGGCGTTTCTGATGAAGCTGACGAAGAATATTGATCACCATCAGCACAGCACTGGCAATCAGGTTTATAACAATCCGTTTATCCTGCAGCCAGTAATACTGCTGCCCATATAACAACACATAACCTATGGAGCACAGCATACCAGAATAGAGTACAAAACTATACCAGTCTACCTGATAGAGAGGCATTTTCCTGTTTAACCGTACATTATTCATGATCAGCAGTAAGACCACACTACCGGGAACGAAAGAGAAAATAATAAACTTATACAATACATTAAAATCAAAATCATCAATGATCGGGGAAGTAATGAGTGCAGAAATGGGTGCTATAGCCAGTAATAACCCATAAAATACAGAATATCCGATTTCCTTAGCCCTTTCACTTTGTAAGCTCCCAAACATCAGGGTGATCAGAATACTGGTAGACATACAGTTGGCCAACCCCTGGATAAAGCGAACAGGCAACAGTACATAAAGATTATTGGTATGAAAACAGGCATAACAGGTAATTGCTTCGATCACCATACAGATTAAAAAGTACTCCTTAGTAGCGAAGAAAGTAAAAAACCTTCTTTCCAAAGCAAAAAACCCGGCTAATGCGGCATAAAATACAATCATAGAATACAGCACATCGGCAGGCTCAATTCCATAATAGCCAGCTGCCGCAACTGAACTGGCAGTAGATAAGGTAAACAGCAGCAAACTGGGTGTGATGAGCAGGAAAATAGTGATCCTGATCAGCCATACAGGGGCCCACGATTTAAATACCGGTTGTGCTAAACTCATTTTAGTCCTTTTTTATCGTTACGTTGGCATTCATTCCGGCACGCAGCTGTTCTATCACCGCCGGGCTTTCTGTCAATTTAATTTTTACGGGTATACGCTGTACAATTTTCACAAAATTACCTGTCGAATTATCGGGTGGCAGTAAAGAAAACCGCGCTCCCGTAGCAGGTGAAAGAGAGATAATCACACCTTTAAATTTTTTTCCTGGAAAAGCATCAGCGGTGATCTCTGCACTTCCATTGATATGCATATGTTCAATCTGGGTTTCCTTGAAATTGGCAATCACCCATTTGCCGGCATCCTGATCAACAATAAAGGCTAATGTTTGCCCTGGCTGGATGATCTGTCCTTCCTGTATTGTCCTTCTTCCCATTTTACCATTGTAAGGGGCCCTGATTACCGTATAACCCACATCGAGTTTACTACGGTTAAGCAAAGCTTTACGACGCAGGATCTCTGCTTCATAAACCCCTTTCTGCGCTTTAATATCATTTACTTTTGATAAAGAAGCCTGATAATTTTCTTTTGCCGCCTGGTATTCTGAGGTAGCTACATCCAATGCTGCCCTGCTGTTTTCCAGCTGCTGTTGTGTGGCAGATTCTACCTTAAATAATTTAGAATAGCGGTCGTAGTCTTGTTGCTGTCTTAACAACTTAGCTTTAGCCGATGCGATCTGCGATAAACCTGCCTCAGTCATTTTTGAGGTAGTGGTAACGTTACTTTCCAGCACATTGATCTGTGCCTGGGCATTGGTCAGGGCTGCTTCCCCTTCCTCCTGCTGTAACTTATACTCACTGTTATCTATGATCAGCAGTGTATCCCCTTTTTTTACTTCCTGGTTCTCTTCGTATTTGATTTCCCTGATATAACCGATTACACGGGAAGTAATCGGATTAATATATTCCTCTACCTGGGCATCATTGGTTTCTTCATTGCTATACAAGTCTATCACGGTAATCACTCCCCAAACAGCCAATGCTATGGTGATGATTCCGGCTATCCATGCCGTTATTTTGGTAATTAAACGATCGGTTTGTGTGTAGTTATTCTGCGTTTTCATTAGAGGTTACCTATGGCCTTTTGTAATTGATAATATTGTAATTGAGCTGCTATCCTTGCAGCTGCATAATCGAAACGGGTTTGTAGCAATTGGGTATCTGCATCCAGCAGATCAGTGATCAATGAAAGCTGATTGAAATAAGTGTTGTTCACAATCCTTAAATTCTCAGTCGCCTGATTGATATTTTCTTTGGCTACATCAATACGGATCAGTGCTTCTTTGTATCGCAAATAAGATTCATTCACTTCCTGTCTTAGCCTGTCCTCTGTATCCGCATGCTCTACTTCCTGCTGTTTATATTTCAGCTCGGCCGCCTTTACTTTATGCCTATTGGTATATAAAGCTGAAATTGGAATACTTGCTTTAATACCAGAGAAACCCAAACCATAAATAGCCATTGAATAGGGATATAATAAAATCTGTGGATAAGTGTAATTGTAATTGGTGAAGAGACCCAGTTTAATAGCGCCGTTAGCCTTTACATTTTTTATATCGAGTTTACTCAGTTCAGTTTCTTTTTGAGATATCTTAAAAGCATAAGAATGTTCCATCGCGTCATTCAGGTAATCTGCATAAGGTTTTAAAACAGGAAGCTCACTTTTTTCATCGTCTACAGGCTCAATCACGGTTTCATCGGGTAAACCAGTAAGAATATTAAGTTTCTGGTTAGCGATGAGAATATCATTATCGAGTTGTATCAGTGACATTTTCTGTCTTGATAATTTCAGCGTTCCCCGCAACACATCACTTTTTAAGATCACCCCGTTTTTAAGGAGCTGTTTGATTTCTTCCAGCTGTTTTTCCTGAGTACTGATATCTTTCAACAGCAGGTCTTTGAAAATATGGCTGCGCTGAAGGTCGAGATAATAGGCCGTTGCCCTTAATTTCATTTCTTCAGTAGTCAGGTTTTTCTGCTCGGTTGCAATTTCGCTTTCTTTCTTTTCTTCATCTATCCTGACGTTTACTTTACCGCCATTGTACAAGTTAAAGTAAGCATCCCCGCCAAAGCTGTATAACGTATGTACAGCTTCATATTCTGTATGCGCTTTTAACAAACCATTGTTATAGATAGGGACATTAGTAATCTTAGAGTATTGACCGTCAGCCGTAATTTCCGGAAGACGTTCCGCTTTCGCATCTTTAATACCTTCTACTGTACGCTGGACCCTCAGGTCCTGCATCTTGATCGCTTTGTTATTGGCAGACACCTTATCCCATACCTGGGAAATAGACAATTGCATCTTCGGGGCTTGCTGAGCTTTGGCATTGTTCAGCAGGAAGATCGTGCAACAAATGAGGGTTAATTTTTTATTAAAGTAATACATATCATAAATATTACACAAAATTACACGTATGTAATGCCCCTAATTTTATCTATATTACCAAATATTTGTCCATTCCAGCCAATGCAGAATTCAAACATCGAAGAGTATCTTCACGACATTGAAATGAAGCCCAGGAGTGTTTTTATCGTCCATGAAAGAATGGAAAGGAACCTGCCGCTTCATACCCATTCCAAGGGTCAGTTTACTTATGTAGATGGTGGTTTAGCCTATATTTTCATGGAAGACAAAACCTGGGTGATTCCGGCACGGCATTACGTTTGGATACCACAGGGGTTGCCTCATTTTCTGAAAGTAAGAAGTTCTGCCACTGTAACCCAGAACTTATACTTTTATACAGAAGATGACAATAATGATCCTTTTTACAGTAAATTGGGGATATACCCTGTCAACAATTTGCTATTCGAAATGATAAGTTTCACGGAAAACTGGAATGGATACATTGAAAAAAAAGATAAGGCCTATGTATTTATGGCGGCCATAAAGAATATCCTGCCGCAATTAAGCACCAAATCTTTCTCTATCGCATTACCCACCACTACCAATTCCAAATTAAGGCCTATCGTGTTGTATATGTGGCAGAATTTTTCTGATCCTATTACTTTGGAAAATATTTCAACGCGTTTTGGAATGGGAGAACGCACCTTATCGCGCCTTTTTCAGTCTGCGATGAGCGTCTCTTTCCTGCAACATTTAAAGTTGATGAGGATAACGAAAGCTATAGAATTGATCATGCAGGGAGATCACACGACAACCGAAATAGCCTATCTTACCGGATACAATAGTCTGGCGGCCTTTAGTAAAGCTTTTTATCAGCTGACCAATATCAGACCGTCAGATTTCGGAAAACAGGATTAACTTAGCCTTTTCAGGAAGAAATCAGTAGGCAGATCAACAATCAAAGGCACCTTTTCTACGGCTACAAAGCTTAAATCCAAACCAAACCCTTTTTCTTCAGGTACACTGAATGTTTTAAGAATAGAATAATAAGCCATGGTAAACCGCTCTTTAAAATTAAGACCCGTAGAAGTGTTGGTGAATACCTTTTCAATCACAACAAACCTGAAATCGCCCACAATCTTGTGTTCTTTTAATGATTTATACTGACTGGTGATATCAATTTCCCCGTTTTTAACCATTTCTTCCACTACCTTTCTAAACAGCACATTAACGCGCTGCTCTACACGGAAGCCCAGACGAAAATCTATACGGATCAGCTTTTTATCAATCAGCTGCTGTACTTTATATTCCATTGTAAATGGCTCATCGGTAACGTCAACATGAAGCAGCCAATATACATCTGCCCGTTTAGGGTGTTTCTGAATCATGGAATACATGATAGAAGACTCTATTTCAGAGTTAAAATTGGCACTGGTCAGGTAAACCAGCTGAGAGGCATATTTAGGGATACTATCGTCTTCGCTAATTTTACTGATAATTGGATAAAACTTTTCTATATCTACAAAACGCATGTAGCGGTTTCTGATCCTTCTTCCATTAGACCATGCCCACATAATGGAGAACAGGGAAATACCTAATATCAGTGTAAACCATCCTCCATGCAATATTTTGGCGGTATTACCTAAAAGGAAGGTCATTTCAATAATGGTATAGACAGTAGCAAAAATGACGATCAGGTACATCGGTACTTTTTTCCGCATCAGGAATATGGTCACCAGAATGGTAGTCATTAACATGGCTACCGTGATCGACAGACCATAAGCAGCTTCCATGTGCTCTGATTTCTGAAAGATCAATACTACCAGGATACAACCAATAAACAGTACCCAGTTCATGGAAGGTACATACAACTGACCTTTAGAATTACTTGGATAGTTGATTTTAACTTTTGGCCATAAGTTTAAACGTACGGCTTCGGAAATTAAAGTGAAAGAGCCTGAAATCAAGGCCTGACTAGCAACTGCCGCAGCTACGGTTGCAATCAGGATACCATAGATCAGGAACCATTGCGGCATAATATGGAAGAAGGGATTCAATTCTCCCAGGTGTTTGCCCTGCAATTGCATTAGCCATACACCCTGGCCCATGTAATTTAAAACCAAACAGGTTTTTACATATACCCAGCTTACACGGATGTTAGAACGTCCGCAATGCCCCAGGTCAGAATATAAAGCTTCAGCTCCGGTTGTACAAAGGAAAACAGCGCCGATAATTAAAAAGGCTTCCCTGTTGGTGGTCAGGATATGATAAGCGTACCATGGATTGATTGCTTTTAATATTTCAGGAAATTGCGCTACATAAATACCGCCCAATACAGCAATCATTGTAAACCAGAGCCACATAATAGGGCCAAAGGCCTTACCGATAAAAGAAGTACCGAATTGTTGTATCGCAAACAGAAAAGTAATGATCAGAATAACGATGGGCACTGTTGGCAGGCCATGGTAAATAATACCTAATCCTTCAATGGCAGAAGAAACCGTCACCGCAGGGGTCATAATTCCGTCAGCGAGCAGTGCTGCACCCCCTATCATTGCTGGAATGATCAGCCATTTGGCCCTGCGTTTAACCAGGGAATAAAGTGAGAAGATCCCTCCTTCGCCCTTGTTATCGGCCTGAAGTGTGATCACTACATATTTTATAGTAGTTTGTAGTGTAAGTGTCCAGAATATACAGGATAAACCTCCTAAAATCAGATCTGCGGTAATCAGCCGGTCGCCAATGATCGCCTTAAACACGTATAGCGGAGAAGTACCTATATCTCCATAAATGATCCCTAAGCTTATTAATAAACCAGCAGCAGTTAGTTTATTGACATCTTTGTGATTTCCCATTATTCCCTTTTAAAATTAGTGGCGCAAAGGTAGTAATTGTTAAAGCATTGAGAAGCACTATTTTCGCTATTTTCTAATATAAATTTAATCTCCGCGCATATTTCCTTTTTCACAACTGCTATCTTTGAAGTAACCATAATGATGCAATATTAAATTCATGTTAACTCTAGTCGTTTATTAACAGAATGATAATTAAAGATTACCAAATTGTTAAATTAGCTTTGCGATGTGCCGATACCTATTTTTATTATCTACGAATTGATCATCAGAATACAGCGATTTGACCCTTCCATAGGATCTTACGTTTCCCATACTTTTAACCAGCAGGTAGCAGTTGTGATCACTACTACGGGCACTTTACGAATTAAAAACGCCATTTTAAACCGTCAGTTTAAAGATCCGGAGCTGGTGACGGATACAGATTTAAGACAGCTGGTACTCAGGAAACATAACATATAGGTTAAGCTTACACAGACTTTATGAAAACTTAACATTGCCTTTATAATTTTACGGCAAATAAAAAACCTTCATGAATTCTCTATTTAGCTTCTTTAGACCCAAGGATAAAAAGTTTCAGTCGCTCTTTGAACAAGACATTAAAAACCTGGTTAACCTATCCCAAAGTTTAATGTTTGCGTTGAATGAAGAAGATGAAGATAAGCGCAGTGTCCATTTTCTGGAAATACAGCGTCTGGAAAAAGCAGGCGACGAAATCACACATATTATCTTTTTGGAGCTGTGCAA
This sequence comes from Pedobacter sp. L105, assembly GCF_009765875.1. Lineage (GTDB taxonomy): Bacteria > Bacteroidota > Bacteroidia > Sphingobacteriales > Sphingobacteriaceae > Pedobacter. Next base: position 102,439 of record NZ_LMUP01000003.1, on the reverse strand, counting down.
AAATTTCATTACACCCTTCGACAGGGAGGATATCCACACCCTGGTTACTGCTATTGATGACGTGGCCGATAATATCTATACCACTGCACTCAACATCGAGTTATACAAGATTACCACCTTTGGTGATGAGCTGGTTCAGCTGGCCAACTTACTTGCAGATATGTGTAAAGATCTCGAAATCGCAATTTTAGAGCTCCGTAAGCTAAGGAATACCAAAATTATTACCGACATTTGTATTAAGATAAACAAAGGAGAGAGCCAGGCAGATCATCTATGCAATACTGCCATTGCGCGTCTGTTTAAAACAGAAACAAACGCCATCGAGCTCATCAAACAAAAAGAGATCCTCCAGTCCCTGGAAATGGCCACAGATATGTGCGATGATGCTGCCAATGTGCTGGAATCGATCCTGATTAAAAACGCTTAAATAGCATGTCATCAGAAAACAAAAGTATACCAACAACACCACTATTCAAATTAAATCAAGCAGACGACAATTATAAATTCCAGCCCCTGCCACAGCCTTTTGGCCCATACCCCTACCGCTTAGCACCCGAACTGGAACTTTCAGGACCTGATCAGATGATTTTCCAGGTAGCGGGCGACACCGGCGGCCTCAAGTCCCCCGCCTTTCAGCAGCTCATTGCAGAACAAATGGGCAAGCAATATTTAAATGCAAAAAAGGTAACAGATAAACCTTCGTTTCTTTATCATGTAGGCGATATTGTCTATCATTTTGGAGAAGCAACACAATACGAAAGACAGTTTTTCAAACCTTATAAAAACTATCCATTACCAATTTTTGCTATTCCCGGTAACCACGATGCTGATGTTAACCCGCTTGCCGACGCACCATACGCAAGCCTTTATCCTTTTACCAGTGTTTTTTGCGGAACTAAGGATCAACACAGACCAGTTCCTTTCGGAGACAACAAAACGCGTAAAAGCGGTTTGCAGCCCCACGTCTACTGGACAATGGAAACCCCTTTAGCTACCATCATTGGGCTGGCCAGTAATGTGCCCAAATATGGGATAATTACAGAAGAGCAGAAAAAGTGGTTCATTGAGGAACTGCACTATGCAGCAACTTCACACCCTGATAAAGCAATCATCGTTTGTTTACACCATGCCCCCTACTCAGCCGATTTTAACCACAGTTCCAGCCTGCCAATGATCACTTTTCTTGAAGAAGCTTTTACGATCTCTGGTGTGGTTCCTGACCTCGTATTAAGCGGACATGTACATAATTACCAGCGCTTCAGCAAAATTTATAGCAGCGGTAAAATAGTTCCTTTTATTGTTTGCGGCGCCGGTGGTTTTGATGAACTGCACTGGCTGGCAGAGGCCGATGATATTACTTATACAGCTAACAGCGAAATCTTTGAAGGTGTTAAACTGGAAAATTACCTGACCATGCAGCATGGTTTCCTCAACCTGGAATTAACAAGAACAACGACGGGAATCCAGATCGAGGGAAAATATTACGCTATTCCTCATGAAGGCCTGCAGCCGGGTGAAGATGCCTATCTCTTCGAGGAATTTACGTATTTTAGCAAACATGGCTACAGAGAAGCTCTTCAATAAATCTTCCTTACAAAATTCAAAGAAAGATGGCTTAACTTTCAAAGAGCGGATTGCAGCCCTGGGCAACCTGCCCGAATTTTTCAGGATGGTCTGGCAAACCAGTCCGGCAATGACCATCAGCAATTTACTGCTGCGCATCGTCAGATCAGCCATTCCGCTAGCTATGCTTTTCGTAGGCAAACTGATCATCGACCAGGTGGTTCATATCAGTAAAACGCCGCAACATCCTAACCTTACACTGATCTGGAAACTGGTTGTACTGGAATTTGTACTGGCAGTCAGTTCGGATCTGCTGAACAGGGTGATTACCCTGATTGACAGCTTACTGGGTGATCTTTTCTCTAAACATACTTCTATACAGATCATGGCCCATGCGGCAACGCTAGATCTGGACCAGTTTGAAGATGCAGTATTCTATGACAAGCTGGAGCGGGCCAGGCAGCAAACTATTGGCCGTACCATATTACTTTCACAGGTGATGAGCCAGTTGCAGGACCTGATCACCATGGGCTTCCTGGCAGCAGGATTGATCGTCTTTAACCCATGGCTCATTTTATTGTTGCTGCTGGCGGTTATCCCCTCTTTTATGGGCGAGTCTTATTTTAATGACCGCAGTTATGCGCTTACCCGCGGGCAAACGCCCGAAAGAAGGGAACTCGATTACCTCAGGTTCCTGGGAGCTAGCGACGAAACAGCGAAGGAAATGAAGATCTTTGACCTTTCTGGTTTTGTGATCGATCGTTTTGCTACTTTATCCGACCGTTTTTACATCGCCAATAAAAAACTAAGCATCCAGCGTTCAACCTGGGGTACCTTTTTCGCCCTGCTGGGCACGGCAGGTTATTATGGTGCTTATATTGTAATCATACTTGATGCCGTATCAGGAAAAGTAACTATTGGGGAACTGACCTTTTTAGCGGGTTCTTTCCGTCAATTGAGAACATTACTGGAAGGAATCCTGAACCGTTTCACGGCCGTCTCGCAAGGGGCCATTTACCTGCGGGATTTTTTCGAGTTCTTTGAGATCAGTCCGCGAATCAAAACAGCTGCAAAATCACTGCCTTTCCCAAAACCTATTCAGCAGGGATTTACCTTTGAAAATGTTGGTTTTCAGTACCTCCACTCCGACCGATGGGCCAATCGGCACCTGAATTTCACTTTATATCCTGGTGAAAAACTGGCGCTGGTAGGAGAAAACGGAGCAGGAAAAACAACACTGGTTAAATTACTGTCCAGATTATACGATCCTACAGAAGGACGCATCTTACTGGATGGAATAGACCTGAAAGAATATGACCTGGCAGATTTAAGAATGAACCTGGGTATTATCTTCCAGGATTATATCCGTTATCAAATGAGCTTTTCACAGAATATTGCAGTAGGCAATATCAAAGAGAAAGACAATAATCCCCTGATCCACTCAGCTGCCCACCAAAGCCTGGCAGATATGCTTGCAGAAAAGCTGCCGGCCAAATATGATCAGGTATTGGGCAAAAGATTTGCAAAGGGAGTTGAACTATCCGGAGGTGAATGGCAGAAAGTTGCCCTTGCCAGGGCTTATATGAAAGATGCACAGCTGCTGATCCTCGATGAGCCAACCGCGGCTCTGGATGCCAGGGCAGAATATGAAGTATTCCAGCGTTTTTCAGAACTGACCCGGGGAAAATCGGCAGTCCTGATCTCCCACCGCTTTTCTACCGTAAGAATGGCTAACAGGATACTTGTACTGGAAAAAGGAGAACTGGTGGAGATTGGAAGCCATCAGGAATTACTGAAAAAAAAAGGAAGATATGCGGAACTGTTCAACCTGCAGGCCATGGGATACCGCTAGCTTAACTGTAGATTAAGGGAGTCCAGTGAATGAGGTTCCCTGTAAACTCTTCATTGAAATACAGAAAAAAATCATCTATCGTGGGGAATCCATCATTCATCACCATCTGTGCAAGGGTTACCCTGTCCAGGAGTTCATAATCTATAAATACTGCCGGCCCTTTTTCACTGATCAGGTTGGAATAGTCAATCTGGATTCTTTGAACAGACTGGCATTTCAATAAAGGGGCAAACTGAAATTCATCAGGGGTATTGAGGTTAATGACCAGCTGAATATCCATTCCTGCCTTCCACTCATGATCTGCATCCCTCCTGATCGTGTGGATCTTCGGCTCCAGAAATTCACCAAAGGTATCCCCTTCCCAGAACTGACCAAACTTTTCCAGGTAACGGCTCTGGTAATTCAGGTAACTTTCTTCCAGTTTTCCCGGCCCCTGTAACAGGCCTTTCCATATTTTCTCCAGAAAATAATTGGGCTGATGATTAACTTCTGTACCGAAAGATAACTTCATATTTTACCTGTGGTCTGAATAAAACTGCGGGTATGCGGCATGGGTGAGCACATCCATCTCCTGCGCTGAGAGTTCTTCGGCATCTGCCGAAGCAGTGATATCCTCCAGTTGTGCCAAAGTCCTGATCCCTACTACCGCACTGCTTACTGCATCATGATGTAAAACAAAACGAATGGCTGTCTGAGCGGCACTTCCGCTTTTACCTGTTACCTGATGCACAATCTCTGCTGCTGCACTCACCGCCGCAGGCGACCAGGTGAGGTAGGGTCTTCCCGGCTTGTCAACCAGCAAACCCTGGGCCACGCTTCCACGGGTTAACACACTGATATGATGCTCTTTTAATAGGTCAAGACATTCTTCTTCGGGTCTTCTGTCCAGCAGGCTGTACTGCATCATCACACTTACTATAGAAGATCTTTTTACATATTCCCTGATCACATTTGGCCTGATGGAAGAGATGCCATAATATCTTATTTTCCCCTGTTCTTTTAGCTTTTCAAAAGCTTCAATCGTTTCATCAATAGGGTCTTCTTTTGTACCGCCATGTAACTGATAGAGATCAATATGATCTGTTTGCAGTCGTTTGAGGCTATTTTCTACTGCACTTAAAATATATGCCTTACTGGGATTCCAGTCACATCCGCAACCATCCGGCCTGGCCTGGTTACCTACTTTGGTAGCCAGTACGATTTGATGGCGATTGGATTTTAACAGTTTACCTACTTTGATTTCGTTCTCTCCATTTTCATACAGATCGGCCGTATCAAAATAATTGATGCCCAACTCCAGGGCTTTATTTACAATGATTTCATTTTCTGCAGCAGTTCCTTTTAAAGACATACAGCCGAAACCAATTTTACTGATCTTCAGATCAGATTTTCCCAGTTTTGAATATTGCATATGTTAATTCTTTAAACGTTTTCTGCTGTTAATTGTTATTACTATTGATTGCATTTTATATTTTACTGCTTTGATGAAGCGATCATATTATCCTATCAAATAGGGTTTGCTAAGCTAATTGTTTTTTTTAAATCCTGAGATTATTTAGACAATAGTTCAGCCATTGCTTCAGAATGACATTTAAAAGATGGAAAACTAAGGAAAATAGCTTATTTTGTTGAATACGTACGGACTTACACAAAATTTTTAATTCGTTTAATGGATACTTTTACTACGATTACAATTCTGGTTACCATCAGTGCATTGATCTCTTTCTTCAATTATCGCTATGTAAAATTACCCGGCACCATAGGCATTATGGTAATCGCGATTACACTTTCTATCCTGATCATGATTGCGGGAAAGGCGTTTCCGGAGATGCATGGTTTTGTGATTGAGTTGAGCTCGAACCTGGATTTCACCAAAACCCTGCTGGATGTAATGCTTGCTTTTTTGCTTTTCGCCAGTGCTTTGCATTTTGACTTTGAAAAGCTAAAAGCGCAAAAGCTGCCTGTTTTGATTTTAAGCACCATAGGTGTTATTGGATCTACCACGATTTTTGGCTTTTTATTTTACTGGGCGGCTACCTTGCTGGGTATCGAAATCCCATTGATGTACTGTTTCCTCTTTGGCGCCCTGATCTCCCCTACCGACCCTGTCGCTGTCTTATCTATTTTAAAGAAATCAAAGATCCCGCCTTCCCTGGAGACCATTATTGGCGGTGAATCGTTATTTAACGATGGCGTAGGCATCCTGTTATTTGTTACGCTGAGAGAGATTGTAGAAGACAATGGTATAGAATTTTCATGGGCACACTCCGGACACCTCTTTGTTCAGGAAGTATTTGGAGGTATAGTCCTTGGTATTATCTCTGGTTACCTCTGTACACTAATGGTCAAAAAAATTGATGAACTGCAAACCATCGTGATGATTACCCTGGCCATGGTGATGGAAATTGCCGTATGCGGTGGCTTATTACATGTCTCTATCCCCCTGGCAGCAGTTACCGCCGGATTGATGCTGAGCAATATGACTCTGGGTGAATCCAGCAGCTCAGCCCATCTCAAAGAATTACTGGATAAGATCTGGGGACTAATTGACGATCTGCTGAATACAATCCTCTTTGTGATGATCGGCCTTCAGGTAGTGATCATTCCATTTTTCGGCCATTACTGGCTGATCAGCCTTTTGGCTATTCTTTTTGTGATCGTAGCCAGGGCGATCAGCATCGCTGTTCCAACGGTATTGCTGAACAGATCCCTGAATATCTCTTATAATAAAATGGGTATTGTGATCTGGGCAGGTTTGAGAGGCGGGATTTCAGTAGCACTTGCGCTTTCCTTACCCGAATCAAATTACAAGCCACTTATCGTTTCTGCCAGTTATCTGATCGTTATATTTTCAATCATTGTACAAGGTTTAACCCTAAACAAAGTAGTTAACAAACTTGCAACTTAATTTACCTTACCCTATTAGATATTCACAATTAAACTTTAATCCGTCAATTTTCGTTAAACCCTTATCAAGCTCACTTAACACTTATTTATGCACGCGAATTTCTTCGATCATCTTTCCAGACAATTCGACCTCCCTTTTACCAATCCGGTCCTCATTTTTTCACTGTTACTTTTTATCATTCTAATCGCCCCAATCTTATTAGGTAAAATAAAAATCCCCGGCATTGTGGGTTTTATCATTGCCGGTATTATGATTGGCCCCAATGGCTTTAATATCCTTAAAAAAAACTCTGCCATAGAGCTCTTCTCTACTATAGGCCTTTTATATATTATGTTTATCGCGGGTATAGAGCTCGACCTGGGGGAGTTTAAAAAGAAAAAACACAAGAGTTTCGTTTTCGGGTTCCTCACTTTCGCGGTACCCATCCTTATTGGCTTTCCGGTTTGTTATTACGGGCTTCATTATTCCCTGGTCACCTCTATCCTTACCGCCAGTATGTTTGCTACACATACCCTTGTAGCCTACCCTATTGTCAATAAGTTTGGCATTTCTAAAAACGAAGCCGTAGCTGTGACTGTAGGTGGCACCATACTAACCGATACCGCTGTACTGATCATCCTTGCGGTGATCATGGGTTCTGTACAGGGACATCTGGATACTTCATTCTGGATTCAGCTGACCATATCCCTGAGCATATTTACAGCTATCGTATTTTTAGTGATCCCCAGGATAGCTAAATGGTTCTTCACTAAACTGGAAAGTGAAAAAACCTCCCATTATATCTTTGTACTTTCTGTGGTTTTTTTCTCTGCTTTCCTGGCACAGCTTGCTGGTATAGAACCTATTATTGGTGCTTTTGTGGCCGGATTGGCGTTGAATAAACTGATTCCTCATTCTTCTATCCTGATGAACAGGATTGAATTTGTAGGTAATGCCTTATTCATTCCTTTTTTCCTGATTGGTGTAGGTATGCTGGTAGACCTTCGCGTATTGTTCAGAGGGCCCGAAGCACTGATCGTTGCCGGATCTTTAACTCTGGTAGCCCTGATAGGAAAATATCTCTCCGCTACTTTTACACAATGGATATTCAAATACACAAAAAATCAGCGTTTATTAATATTTGGTTTGAGCAGTGCCCATGCGGCTGCAACACTGGCTATTATATTGGTAGGTTATAAAGCCAAAATCATTGATGACAATATCCTGAATGGTACCATTATCCTAATTTTGGTGACCTGTGTAATCGCTTCTTTTGCTACTGAACGCGCCAGCCGCCGGATTATACTGGCTGAAGAAACCGACGGACCCGAGATCACACCTGAAGTAGAAAATATACTGATCCCGATAGCCGATTTCAATAACCTGGACAACATGCTGGATCTTGCGGTTCTCTTTAAAGACAAAACTTCCCATCAGCCTATCACCCTGCTTTCAGTAGTTCCCGACAGTGTAAATGCCAAAGCCAACCTGCTGACTGCCCGCAAAAAATTAAACGATTCCGTTAAATATGCCTCCGGAAATGGAACTGAAGTAGAGATTGTAGCTACGCTGGATCACAATGTATCCGGAGGGGTGCTTCGCATAGCGAAAGAAAAATCGGCAAATATCATTATTACCGGATGGCCGAAGAAGACCACGGTAATTGATAAATTCTTAGGTGATAAATCAGCCCCGCTGATAGAAAAATCGCCTGCAAATCTATTTATCCTGCATTTGAGCCAGCCTATAACGGTCCATAAAACTATCCAGCTGGTATGCCCTCCTGCCTATATGATGGAAAAAACGATGAACGTATGGCTGGCTAAGGTTTGTAAACTCAGTACAGAACTCAGTTTGAATGTAACCTGTTATTGTGATGATGCCACAAAAACGCATATCAATCATTTCCTGGAGTCTACCAGATCCAATGTCACCTTCAAATTTGATCCTACAGAAGTATGGAAAGAATGGAAAGAACTGCAGGAAAAGATTACCCCACAGGATTTTCTGATCGTGGTACTAGATCGTAAAGCCGAAACTACTTACCTGCTCTCTTTAAATTATACCCATCGTAAACTGGAAAGCTTATTTGAATCGCAAACCAAATTACTGATCTATCCTCAGATCTAATCTATAAGGCTGAGCTGGTGATTACCAGCCCATTCTTTTACGCAGGGAGAGAATCTGTTCTGCATGATGTTTACCATGCCAGCTATAGTTATTTGTCATTTGCCATAAGGGAACATAAGTCTTGCTTCCCGGATGGTAATATTCACGCGTCCAATCCTCTTCTTTCATTTGCATCAGCATGGAAGTCCAGCGGCGGTGTAAAGCGTGAATCAAAGTGATAGAAACATTTAAAGGAACATCCGTCACATCAGGAAGTTCTGCCCAGAGATGTTCCTCATAAGGTGTAATAGTAGGCCTATCTTCGGTCAGTGCCAGCTTTAACCGGATATAGGCATTCATATGACTGTCTGCGATATGGTGAATCACTTGTATCGTATTCCAGCCCCCCTCGCGATAAGGCACATTTAATTGTGCTTCATCCAGATTTTCAATACAGTAATCCAAAAGTAATGGTATTGATCTGATTGAACCGATCCATGCAGCAAGTGATTGTTCCGTATAAGTGTCGGCAGGCACAAAACGCCCGATAGGATAAGTATGTTTTTCTTGAAGATCTTCCATTGGTATATTTTATCCCTAAGATAAAAAAATGGATTAAAATACCCGGTTATAACGTTCGACTTTTGGAAAGGGATCATAAAAATGGTGCAGTAATGCTTTCCACTGCAGATATCCTTCAGATCCTCTAAAGCCAGCAGTATGGTCTTCCAGTGTTTTCCAATTTACCAGCAGAATGTACTGGTCAGGATTTTCAATGCAACGCTGCAGCTCATGTTTTACATAACCTGTCATCCCTGATATGATTTGCTGCGCTTCCGCAAAAGCCTGTTCAAATTCTCCAGATTTTCCTGGGATAATATTCAATATCGCAACTTCAGGTATCATTATCTTTTCTTTGAGTGCTGAAGGTAGTGATTAATGGATAATAACTGTTTATGGATTACTCTGCTGAATATAATATTTTAAAGGAGGTAGTCCTTCACTCATTCTTCTTTGATCAACATAAATACTGTCCTGGATTGGCAACGGGAGAAACTTACCTTCTTTATTCCTTATTAACTGTGATCCATAAATTTGATATTTATGCTGGTGTATTGAAATTCTATCTTCTAACATTGCATATTCTTCTGTGTTATCTACCGTACCTGCCAGAATAGCTTTCTTAAACATTTTCGCATACTTAACCTGAAGTTCCGGATGATCATCGGCATGCTGAATCACTATAAATAGTGTTAAGGTTCCTTTTTCACCTATAGTTTTTGCTCCAAGCCATCCATACTTATCAAGTATTTCACTTACTTTCCTCAAGTTAAGACTGTCTGCTTCACCCATTTTATTCTCCAGCTCCTCAACTTCCTTTGAATCTATGCCAAACTTCTTTATAACACCACCCAGTAACAACCTGTATCTTTGATCGTCGACAAATATTTGCTCCAGTTCTGTCTTTAATTTTAAATTATAATGTTTCTCTGCCTCTGCAGCATTCCTTTGGACCTTGCTGATCAATGGTTTCCATTCAGGAGCCTTTTTAAGATTATCCAAATCATTATCCCTTATTAATCCTTCTGAATTTCCGTATCCTTTTTTTTCGGCCATAACGTCTAAATAATGGAACGCTCTACCCGGATTATTAGCCTGGGCATAAGCACAAGCCGCATCATAGTAATCATTAACGATAATTTTGGCAGTGTAATGATCGAGGATACTGGAATAAGCTTCGGCTGCTGCCAGATAACTCTTCTTATTTAATAAAGAATCTGCTTTATGGATAGTCTCAAAGTATCTCAATGTCTGTGAGAACCCATTGTATGCTATGGATAATAGTATTAATAGTAGAAACACAGTTTTATTCATTCAATTACGTTTTTGGTTAAAAGGCTATTTGACTTAGACCGATGTACTTGTAAGCTTGCTTAAACCAAATATAACTAACTCCATAGTTAAAACATAACCAATATGATGATCAGCGGTTATGAATCCTGCAATAAGATGATCTAATGGAATATCTTCAACTCTATCCACCAGGATATCCTGTAAAAAAAAATTAAATGCTAATCGATGACATGCAATACTTTGCCCTTCAGCAAAGGATTGAGGAAGAGATTAGCATTCAATTTTTTTTACCCAGCGATTATCCCCCCAACAAAAAACTCCCTGATCAAGACCAGAGAGCTAAAGAAATTGAATGTTTATTATATCAACTTATCCGGAGTAATCGGAAGATTCCGAATCCGTTTACCTGTTGCATTATATACCGCATTCGCTACTGCCGGCGCTACGCCAATGATCACAATCTCTCCCAACCCCTTAGAACCCATTGGATTCAGATAAGGATCTTTCTCGTTCACAAACATCATTTGCATCTGTGGAATATCGGCCTGTACAGGCACATGGTAATCACCAAAACTGGCATTTACTGTACGGCCATTACGATCATCAAGTACCAGCTCCTCCGTCAATGCCATGCCTATACCACCAACTATCCCTCCCATCGACTGGCTGCGGGCAGTTTTAGGACTCACCACCGTTCCGCAATCTATCACAGAAACAGCATTCTTAATTCTCACTACACCTGTTAACTCATGTACATGTGCCTCTATAAAATGTACTGAAAAGGAATAAAAAGAATACTTGTTCTTTTCATCCCCCGGCGCAGCGTCGGCTGTAATTACCAGCTCATTTGGACTTTCAGCACCAAATAAAGAGGCAAATTCAATTTTAGAAGAGGGTTCATCAGTATTTACCAGGTTTGCCCCCTTAAACCTTATCGTTGACGCTACTGCATTTCCCCAGTCTGCTTTTTGCTTTGCGGCACGTTTCGCCAGCTCTACCTTTAAATTATTACAAACAGCAACAACGGCAGATCCTACTGTAGCTACAGTATTCGAACCGCCCTGCTGCGGAGCCTTCGGAAAAGTAGAATTCCCAAGCTGGAAGCTGATCTTCTCTACTGGTATGCCCAGATTTTCCGAGGCAATAATGGTCATGGTGGTTGCTGTACCAGGACCAATATCAGCAATGGCCGACTGTAAAAGCAATGTACCATCAGGCTTAAAAGTAGCTTTCATCGAAGCCCCGCCACGGAAAGCACCAAAAGTACCCGTCGCTATACCGTAACCTACTTTCCATTCACCTTCCTGAACCGCACCAGGGAGTGCCTTACGCTTGTCCCAGCCAATCTTCTCTGCACCCAGCTGATAACACTCCTTTAAGTATTTACTGGACCATGGCATTTTTTTATCCGGGTCCTGATCTGCATAATTCGCCAGCCGAAGTTCGATAGGATCCATATTCAATTTGTAGGAAAGTTCATCCAGTGCACATTCCAATGCAAAAGACCCTGTAGCCTCTCCCGGCCCGCGCATGGGTGCCGGTGTGCTTACATTTAGCGGAACAATCCTATATTTCGTATCAATATTAGGCACGTCATACATCATGCGTGTCATGGCCAGAACATTCTCTGTAAACTCTTCGTACATAGAAGTTTTTCCATAAGACTCATGAGAAATACCCAGCAGCTTACCATCTTTAGAAGCACCCAAAGCTACTTTTTGCAACGTATGAGGACGATAGCCTACCATATACGACATCTGGTTACGGTGCAGCACCAGCTTTACCGGTTTTTGCACTTTCTTAGCAGCAAGAACAGCTACAATTTCATGTGGCCATACCCGCAGTGCAGAACCAAAGGCACCTCCCACATAAGTGGAAATGACCTTTACATTTTGCGGGGAAAGCTGAAAAGATTTCGCCATGATAGCCGCTGTATTTTGTGAACCCTGGGTTTTATCCACCAGTGTTAGCTTATCGGCTGCTTCCCACCAGGCAATAATAGAGTGAGGTTCCATAGGATGATGGGCCTCGGAAGGTAACGTATACTCCTCCTCTACCTGAAACTCGGCATCTTTAAAAGCCGCCGCCTTTCCGCGCATATAATCTTCCTTGGTTTTTTTAGGCATTACTGCCCTGGACAGATTATTTTCCAGGCTGGTTGCCGACTTACCCTTAGCATAAACAACTTTAACCAGCGAGGCTCCATACTGTGCCCTCTCCAATGTGTCAGCTACTACTACTGCAATAGGCTGACCATTAAAATATATATTTTCACTATCAAAAACACGCAATTGCTTTTGAATAACATCCTGATTTTGTAGCTTATACTCTGGTACTCCAGGGGTGTTAAGGTGTGAAATGACAGCCATCACACCAGGGGCACGCTCTGCTTTTTTAGTATCCAATGCGGTAATCATCCCCTGCCCTATGGTACTTTCTACCAGAACGCCATAAGTAAGTTCCGGCAATTGTACCTCTGCTGTATATTTTGCTGCACCGGTTACTTTTACTCTTCCGTCTACGCGGGATAGGGCCAATTCCATATCCGCATTTTCTAAATGTTTTTTGCTCATAACCTATGCTTTAATGCCTGATGCTGTTTTCAACGCCTGAACCATTGTATTGGGTGCCAACTTTAATTTAAAAGCGTTGAATTCATATGCTTTAGCGCCCTTCATAGCTATTTCTGCAGCCTGATTAAAATTCTCTAAAGAAGCCGTTTTTCCCTTCAAAAACTCCTCTGCCGCTGTTAAGCGCCATGGCTTATGTGCCACACCACCCATTGCAAGCCGTACATCTTTGATCGTTGAGCCTTCTAGATCCATCGTTGCTGCCACAGAAATCAAAGCAAAAGCATAAGAGGCACGGTCGCGCACTTTTAAATAAGTACTATGCGCTGCCAGATGATTATCCGGAATAACAATGCCGGTAATAATTTCTTTCTTATCTAGTGTGGTATCCAGTTCAGGATGTGTACCTGGCAAACGATGGAAATCAGCCATAGGTATCTTCCTGTTCCCCTTAGGTCCTGCTACCATGATAATGGCATCCAGGGCAACCAAGGCTACATTCATATCACTGGGATTTACAGCAATACAGGTATCACTGGCGCCGAATATTGCGTGCATACGATTATATCCTTCTATAGCACTGCATCCCGATCCGGGTTCTCTTTTGTTACAGGGAGCAGAAATGTCATAAAAATAACCGCAGCGTGTGCGCTGTAATAAATTACCGCCCATAGTTGCTTTATTCCTAAGCTGGGGAGAAGCTCCGGAGAGCATTGCCTGTGACAATAGCGGCTGATATTTCAGTACATCGGCATTGCCTGAAGCCACTGCGTTTCTCACCGTAGCGCCAATATGTAATGTTCCGTTGTCTTTCTTTATTTCATTGAAACCAAGATGATTGATATCGACCAACTTATCAGGGGCCATTACCCCATATTTCATCAGGTCAATCAGGTTTGTTCCACCTGCCACTAACTTTGCAGTTGGGTCTTTTGACAATTCTGCGATAGCGGCTGCAGGGCTGCTGACCCTGGTATATTGAAAATTGTTCATACTTTTCCTCCTGCTTTAACTTCCTGTATAGCATTCACAATATTTGCGTAAGCACCGCAGCGGCAGATATTTCCACTCATGAACTCCCTGATATTTGTCTCTGAATCGGCATGACCTTCATGGATACAGGCTATGGCCGACATGATCTGACCTGAAGTACAATAACCGCATTGGAAACCATCGTGTTTGATAAATGCTTCCTGCATTGGATGCAGTTCATTACCCTTAGCAAGGCCTTCTATAGTAGTTATTTTTGCACCATCGTTCATAATGGCCAGTGATAAACATGAATTTGTTCTGACACCATCTACATGTACAGTGCAGGCACCGCATTGTCCCTGGTCGCATCCTTTTTTTGTTCCGGTCAGCTTAAGCCGCTCTCTTAATAAATCGAGTAAAGTTAAACGAGGTTCAACCTTAAGGTGATGCATTTCTCCATTGATCTCAATGTTCAATGGCATTTGCTCCATCGCTTCAGAGAGCTTCTCATCCAACTTCAGATCAGAGGCTTTTACAGCGATAGCCGGAGTCAAAGCTATGGCAGTTATCGCAGAGGATTTTTTCAGGAAATCACGACGGGAGCTTCCTGAGGGGTTCTCTTTCTGGGATTTGTTATCCATAATGGTATAAATTAAAAACTGATTATCCCTAATTTCGCAGAATTATTCCAGTTTCAGACTACAGATCTTGGAAAAATTACCAGTATAGAATCAATCCATTTAATTAATAACCCTTATTACAAATAATTACCCATTAATTATTTATATGTTTAATTACAAATATTATTTTCACAAATAAACCCCACAGACAAATACATTTGAAAAAAAGCGTTATGTTTACGAAAACATAACGCTTTTTGAGAAGTTGAAATTGTAAGGAGATTTTCTATTTACCCTTATGCGCTGCCGGCTTAAAAAAAGAAGCTATTCGATGAGAAAATAAGGGTAGTAAATCGTATGCTAAAATGGTAAGCAAAACAGCAGGTGCTACATAAAAAACCTTAAACTTGAACAAGTAGAAAAAGTAAGCGCCTACCAATCCTCCCAGGATATAAAAAGACAGAATGGTAACCCTGACATAAAGTTTATTCTTTACCACAGCCGGCTGGTTAGATTTCGGATGAATATACTCTGCTGCTTCGGCCCCCATATCAGTGATTAATCCGGTTAAATGAGAAGACTTTACCAGTCCACCGGATATGATACTCACCATTCCATTTTGCAGTCCCATAGAAAACAGGATAAAACCTATGATCACTTCACTTTCCTGTTGTGATCCTTTGTAAATGTGGTTACCATAAAGCGCAACCATAAATAGAACGACGGTCTCTATTACTATAGGTAAAGAATGTGCCCTGTATTGACTTCTATAATTGTAAGACCTGATAATATAACTGGAAACAAAAGCACCCGAAAAAAAAGCCAGCAGCCATAAAGAAAGCGAAATCACATCACTCAGATCAAAATCCACAATATTCTTAGCCAGATTTGCCACATGCCCTGTAATATTAGAAGAAAAGGCAAAAAAAGCAATCAGGCCTGCAACATTGATAATTCCCGCAACAAACGCTGTTGAAGAGGCTAACATCAGGTTTTCCTTTAAGGATCGGGCTTCTTTAGTGTTTCTCAGCATAAACTCTATTTAACAGTATATAAACTTAATCCTTTACCCTTAACTTTTTTTAGATATTGGCTCAGGATCTACATGAACTTTTACAATATTATCGATTTTTGACCGGATTTTACGCTCCAGATTTGACATTATAGCGTGAGCCTCTATTAATGGTGAAGAATCTTCTAAGGGAAGCTTAATCGTTAAAACAAGTCCTTCTTTAACTGTCAAAACGTTATCCAGGATAATCTGGTCGTTGATAGAATGAATGATCTGCTGCACTTCAGCGGTCAGTTGTTCATTCTGAGTAGCCTTTTGCGCCTTTTCATTTAAAGGTTCCAGATGTACATTGACGGTTACAGGGGCTTTAAATTCGGCAATCAATGCTTTTTCCAGCCGCTCTGAAGAACGGTGGGCTTCTGACAGATGTAAATGACTGGAAATCTCCATATCCAGTTCCAGACATACTTTTTCATCTACCAGATAAACATGCAGGTTATGGATACGCAATCCCAGCCTGTCGGCAATAGCCCTTACCGTAACTGAATAAGGTTCATTAGAAGCTGCTGTTGGTTCTGCATGTACAATCACCTGTGCATCACTGCCCAGATCCTTTGAAATTGAATGTTCAATTTTCTCGGTCAGCTGATGTGCTTTTTCAAAATTCAGCTCCCTGTTGATGCCTATCACCACTTCCACATGGGGCAAATTACCTACATACCTGATTTTAGTGACCACCGTATTAGGGATTACCCCTGCTTCCTGTTCAATCAGCGCATTTAATCTTGGGATCAGATCTTCAGGAACATTGTCCATTAACGATTTGATGGCCTGTGAACCGATGTTCCAGAAAGACTTCATCGCTGCAAAAGCGACTCCTAATGCTGCTATAGCATCTATACGGTCTACCAGCCATACCGGTAAATTGATATATCTGGAAAGAAAAATTACAAAAAGACCTGTTAAAACAGCCATAGACCCTAACAGGTCGTTTCCAAAATGCTCTGCGTCCGATTCCAGGGAAGCACTCTTATAATGAGCAGCTGCCTTTTTCAGGCTTCTCACCCGCCATAAATCAACCAGAAGACTGATAATAATAATCGCAAAAGACCAGACAGTGATTTCGGGTTTCTCCGGATGCCATACAATTTTAACGATCGACTGGTATAAGATCCAGATGGCAGTAACAGCCAACAGGATCATCCCTCCCAATGCACCTAGGGATTCTGCCCTTTCATGACCATAAGGATGATTTTCATCTGGTGGAAGCGAGGAAACACGCACTACAATGAAAGTGATAAGTGTGGATAACAAATCAAGAAGAGAGTGTGCACCTTCGGCAATCAGGCCTAAGCTGCCGGTTGCTATTCCTACGACGAATTTCAACGCCGAGAGACCAGCGCTGGAAACCACTGAAATCGTGGTGATCGTTTGTTTACTTTGAACCATTTGAATTGAGTTATGAATATATAAATATTAAAGCCAGTCGTTAAATTTTTTAATAAACCATGTTTTGATCAATTGTGTAAGCAGGCAATAGCTTAACAATATGCCCAGCAACCAGGGAAAATAACTTAGCGGAAGTGACTCTAGCTTTAGGGCATGGGCAATGGGTGAAAACGGAATGTAAATTCCAATCACCATGATCAAACTTGTCAATGCGACAACTGGTTTTGTAGCCCAGCTTTGGATAAAGGGAATCTTTCTGGTACGGATCATGTGAACGATTAAGGTCTGGGACAATAAACCTTCAATAAACCAGCCAGACTGAAATAGCGTTTGGTGAGCAGTGGTATTGGCTTTAAACACAAAGTACAATACCGCAAAAGTTGCATAGTCAAAAATAGAGCTGATGGGACCAATGAAGATCATAAAACGGCTGATACCATTGGCATCCCATTTTTGCGGTTTTTCAATAAATTCCTTATCCATACTATCCCAGGGAATAGCAATTTGTGATACATCATATAACAGATTTTGAACCAGCAGGTGAATAGGCAGCATAGGCAGGAAGGGCAGAAAAATACTTGCGCCCAGTACGCTGAACATATTGCCGAAATTACTGCTTGCAGTCATCTTGATATACTTGATAATATTACCAAAGGTTCTTCTGCCATAGATTACACCTTTACGTAACACCATCAGGTCTTTCTCCAGCAAAATAATATCTGCATTTTCTTTAGCGATATCTACTGCAGTATCTACAGAAATACCCACATCGGCATCTCTCAGGGCCGCAGCATCATTAATACCATCACCCATAAAACCAACGGTATGGCCTTTAGCTTGCAATAACTTAACCACTCTGGATTTCTGAATAGGGCTAAGTTTAGCCATAATGCTGATCTGATCAATATCCTTTAATAATTCCTCATCTGACATTTTCTCCAGGTCGCTTCCCAAAATCACATGGTTGATAGGAATACCTACATCCCTGCATATTTTCTTGGTTACAATTTCATTGTCGCCGGTAAGTACCTTAATACTGATGCCCAATCTTTGCAGGCTCTCTATAGCAGGTTTTGCAGAAGGCTTGGCGGGATCAAGAAAACCAATGAAGCCTGTGAGGATCATTCTGCTTTCATCGTTAACAGAATAATTTAACGGTTGTTCCTTATATTCTTTAATGGCTACCAACAATACACGCAGCCCCTCTTCATTCAGTTTTTTTGAAGTATTCAACACGGTTTTCCGCATCCTTGCATCCATGGGAACCACTTTATCCTGCTCTACATGAAGCTGATGATTTTCTCCGGGATCAAAAGAGTGACTGCAAAGCTCCAGCATTTCTTCAACAGCACCTTTACAGATCAGCAAATGACTGCCATTTTTTTGTTCCAGCACCACACTCATTCTGCGCCGGTTAAAATCAAAAGGTATCTCGTCGATCTTTTTAAAATCTTCCTCTACCTTCAGGTAATCGTGCAATTCTATATGTTGTAATACGGCTACATCCAGCAGGTTTTTTAAGCCCGTTTGATGGTAGCTATTAA
This sequence comes from Pedobacter sp. L105, assembly GCF_009765875.1. Lineage (GTDB taxonomy): Bacteria > Bacteroidota > Bacteroidia > Sphingobacteriales > Sphingobacteriaceae > Pedobacter. The sequence continues at coordinate 84,007 of NZ_LMUP01000003.1, read as the reverse complement.
GATAGGCCCATTTTAATACTTCATCATCATGATCACCAGACACATTAAGGTGTTTCTCCAGGATAATTTTATCCATAGTCAATGTTCCGGTTTTATCGGTGCAAAGGATATCCATTGCCCCAATATTCTGAATAGCGTTAAGGCGTTTAACAATCACCTTAAACTTACTCATACTGCGCGCCCCTTTTGCCAGGTTTGCAGTAACAATCATCGGCAGCATTTCGGGGGTTAAACCTACAGCAATAGAAATTCCAAACAGCAGGGCCTGCATCCAGTCGCCTTTTGTCAATCCATTGATCAAAAATACCAAGGGCACCATCACCAGCATAAACCTGATCAGCAGCCAGCTCACTTTATTAATTCCTTTATCAAAACTAGTTTCTGCACGTTTACCTGTCAACGCTTTTCCAAGAGAGCCGAAATAGGTTTGGTTGCCTGTAAAAACTACTGCGGCAACTGCTGTTCCACTGACTACATTGGTACCCATGAAACAGATATTTTCCAATTCCAGCGGTGATTTTAGTGTTGCATCAGGAATAGGGCTGCACCGTTTCTCTACAGGAAGCGATTCGCCTGTTAACATCGCCTGGCTTACAAAAAGATCCTTCGACTGCATCATGCGGCAGTCTGCCGGGATCATATCACCTGCACTCAAATAAACAACATCTCCCGGAACCAGTGCCGTGATTTCTATTTCCTGCCTGGTTAAACCATCCCGAAGTACAGCAGCCGTAGTTTTAACCATACTTTTGAGCTGTTTTGCTGCCTGGTTACTGGTATATTCCTGCCAGAAACGGAGCAAAGAGCTCAGCAGGACCATTACTCCTACCACGATCACTGTTTTATAGTCACGATCTGCAGGAGCAGCCAGCAGTACATCCATGATTAAGGATATGACCGCCAGAATAATCAATACACCAATAAAAGGGTTCAAAAAAGCCGACAGCAACTGTAAATACCAAGCCGGTGCTTTTTCATGCTGCACTTCATTGATCCCGAAATGTTTTCTTTTTGTACTTACCTGAAGTTCTGTAAGGCCCTCTTCAGCAGAGTCTAATTCTTCAAGAAATTGAGGGAGGTCCTGGCTGGCGACTTCGCGAAGTTTTGCGATTACCTGCGGATCAAAGCCATTATCAGCATTTTTTGAAAAAGGTAATATTTTTTTGTTTTGTACTTTCATGCTAACAACGTTATTCCTTACAGAAAACGCAGCAGCGATCCTGTACAGATTTAAAAAATTTTTACGAGGTAATAATAACTGGGGCCAGAATCCATTTTTCTTTTTTTAAGGTGCGGCAAAAGTAGAGATAGCAGCGTAGCTTTCCTCTTAGAGGTCAATTAGAATTTTATTAGAAAATAATTAGAACAAAAAAAGGGCACAGCTGATGAAGCCGTGCCCTTTTTATATATTCTGTTCCTACTTTAGATCACAGGCGTATCTGCATAATTTTGAACAGGTACGGGTTTAACTTCCACAGTCTTCCCCCCTCTGTTGGAGCGGGCTGTACGGGAATACACCGAAATCTCCCTGTTAAATAAAAACTGGAACAATAATTTGGTATAAGAAGTATGATAACCTAAATTCTCATAATGGTTATCAGCTAGTTTTTTTAACTGAGGTAACTTATTCCAGGGTATAGATGGAAAATCATGATGTTCATTGTGGTAACCTACGTTTAAGTTCAGAATGTTCATGCTGCCATAATAACTTTTGGTTTCCTGATGGTCTCCATGGGTTAAAAAGTGTTCCTGTACCCATCTTGCTCCAAGCGGATGTAAACCCACAGAAAAGAAAAAGCTTAAAATCAAAAATACCACTGCTTTTACGCCAAAGAAATAAACAATAGCTGCTGTAAAAATGATCTGAACAATCAGGTTGGCCACAGTCCAGGCATCAAATAACTTAATTTCTTTTAAACGGATGGGACGCAGCATTTGAAATATCGGATAAAACAATAACCAGATACTTTTACCAATCGTTGAATTATCAATTAGTTTAGCTTCCCAGCGAAAAGGCATATCCGCATCCAGTTCTTCTACACCCTGGTACGAATGATGTTTCATATGGTATTTAGCAAAAGAAACGGCACTAGGAAAAATCAATGGAAGATTAGCAATCATACTGCTGATCACATTCATGTTTTTGTTCTTAAACACCAGGTTATGCGAACATTCGTGAATACAAACGTATAATGTATGACATGCAAATGCACCTATACAATAGGCAGCAATTACATTCCACCACCAGGATTGATCTTTTAGAAACCATGCCAGCACTACCTGCAGGCCTACACAGAAGAGGATGATTAGGAAAGTAAACGGATTTAGCCCAATTAGCGCCCGGATACCAGGATGTTCTTTGATAATGGTCTTTGTACGTAATTTGTGAGGTTCACGTTCGTCTGACCAGGTAAAGCTTGTTCTTTTTGTCATAGGTGTACAACTTACAGAATTATAATTTGTTAAATGCGCGGTAAAGATAGAATTTATACTGTCCATTTCACGAACAGATTAAATTTTCATTAAAAAATTACACATGTGGAAACTCTGCGGTAAAGACAGAACCATCGTTTTTATTAGAAACAACCCCGATTATACCTTTATGCAGGTCGATTATTTTTTTTGTTAGAGAAAGACCAATTCCGTTACCGGAAGCAAATTTTTTATTCCCCCCACGGTAAAAAGGGTTAAAAATATTAGGGATTTCTTCTTCATTAATGCCAACTCCATGGTCCTGAAAACGAATAATAGCCTGGTTTGCATGGTAAGTTATGGCAATCTGACACTCCTTATTCTCAGAAAACTTACAGCCATTTTCCATCAGATTTACAAAAGCTACCCTAAGCAGATATTCATTACCAAGGATGGAAATATAATCATCATCTTCAATATCCTTCTCAAAAAATATATTGAGCTTATATCCGGGATAACTATCCAACACCTGGCTTCTGGCCTCCATTAAAATTTCATCCAGTCGCACTTCCTTAAAGCTAATTTCGGCAGGGTCATAACTGGCTTTGGCAAAATCCAGCAGACTGTTGCATAACTTTGTCAGTTTCTGCCCATCCTCCATTGCATGCTGAATAGAATCCTGATATTCTTTTGGCGACCGTTCTTTTTGTAATACCAGCTCTAATTCCCCAAGCATCGTAGCCAGAGGTGTTCTTAGTTCATGGGAAATACTGGATACAAATTGCTTCTGGCCATCAAAAGAATTTTCAAGACGGTCCAGCATCCGGTTAAAGGTAATGGCCAGCTCGGCAATTTCATCTTTACCATTTCCTTCATTTACCCGTAGGTCCAGATTCTTCGCTGTTATTTCTTCCACATGATCTACCAGGTCTGACACTGGTTTTAAGGCCTGCTGGGAAAGGAAACGGCCTGTAAAAAACACCAGGAAAATAGTAATTAAAAAACCTGCCAGTAAAGTATACTTCAGTCCTGCAAAATTCTTTAACCCATAAACGTCAGTAGCGGCCGCAGTGATCACATACAATTTTCCCTGATGAGGATACAGAAACCCTACTACCTGTAATTCATTCTGATAAAATTCTATTTCCTTATCCCTGATGATATCATGTATCATTTGGGGTGTTTCCTTTACTTTATCGATCTTTACCGCATCATGGTATAACAAATGAAAACCAGTATCATAGATAGCTACTTCTTCCGGGAAAATTGAACTGGAAGAGCTTTTATAGATCAGCTGTAATACCTGCGGATTAATTTTGGCGTCCAGTAAAAGGTTGGCTTTTGTAGTGGCGAGCTGTTTTAATCTTTTAAAATATTCGTCTTCCCGGTTTTTAGAGAATGAAGTATAGATCACCAGGGCAAAGATGAGCAGCAGGCAGGCGATACAAATGGTAAAGATTAACGTGAGGCGGTTTTTAATTTTCATGAGCTGCTCTAAAAATAAATCCTAAGCCAGGTTGGGTATGAATCAGCTTAACGGCAAAATCTTTATCAATCTTTTTACGGAGGTAATTGATATAGACGTCAATAAAATTAGTCCCCGTATCAAAGTAAGTATCCCATACCTTTTCAGCGATCTCATTGCGACCCAAAATCCTGTTTGGGTTCTGCATCATAAATTCAAGCAGTTTTAATTCTTTTGGTGTTAGCCTGATATCTTTTCCTCCGCGTGTAATGATTTTAGTTTTAAGGTTCAGCTCCAGATCCTCACATTTGAGTACAGTTGGCAATTCAGCCTGTTTTGTGCCATTCCTCTTCAGCAGGGCTGTGATCCTGGCATGGAGTTCCCTCAAATCAAAGGGTTTAACCAGGTAATCGTCCGCGCCTGCGTCAAATCCTTCCAGTTTATCATCGGTGGTACCCAGAGCCGTAAGCAATATAATAGGCACTTCTGGTTTTAATTTTCTAATTGATTTACAGAGCTCCAATCCATTTACCTGAGGTAAAATAATATCAGAAATAATCAAATCATAAGTATTGCTGATAGCGAGCCGCTCTCCTGTATAACCATCAAATGCTGCTGTAACAGTGTATCCTTTTTCTTCGAGGCTCCGCTTGATTAATGCAAGAACCCTTTCCTCATCTTCAATAATTAAAATATTCATTGATACTGCAGTAATTGACGGTGATGTTTAAGGGACGAAGATAAATAAAAAAAGGCCACGGCTATTGTTCATAACCGCGACCTTTTTAACTCCCATAAGGAGCAAATGACTTATTTCATGCTATCGTGAATTTTGTTAATTGCATCCAGGTGCATTTGAACTGCCGGTGCTGTTTTAGCAGCAAAAGCTTTCAAGTCTGCATCTTTACCATTTTTGGCTTCGTCCTGCATTAGGGTAAGCGTTTTTTTATGGCCATCTATCATTGCATCAACATAAGCTTTATCGAAATCAGCACCTGTTTTTGCTTTAAGATCATCCATTTTTCTCATATGCTCATCATCTACGGTAGCAGGAAGGGTAATGTTTTTTGTTTTGGCAATAGCCATCAGTTCATCATTAACCATTCCATGATCTTTTACCATCATATTGCCAAACATTTTGATTTGTGCATTAGAAGATTTTTCAGCAGCTAACTTCCCCAACGCAACTTCTGCCATACCGCCTACTGCGGCTTTTGTAGAGAAGTCGGCATCAGTTTTATCCACAGCAATTCCACCAGTGGCAGCTGCATTTGATGTAGTGTCTTTTGTTTTGTTTAAGCTGTCCGCAGTCTGTTTAGCATCTTTTGGACTATTATTACATGCCTGGAAGGCAACTGTTGTCGCAGCAATCGCGATCACGTAAATTAACTTTTTCATAGGTTTTTTAGTTTTGTTTTACTCATAACACCAGGGAGGCCTAATAGTTTTAAGTTGGTCTTTATTCTATGGCATGGAAATAGCTTAACATTAAACAACTTATAAAAACAAAGATGCGTATCCCAACATTTCCTAAAATCAACCTGAATAAAATCAGGACCAATTTTAAAGAGAGCTTTAATCATCTTTCCAGGGGTGGATTCCAAAAGATATTTAACCAGATCGATCAGTTAGGTATAAAAAAGGGAGTCGACCAAATGGGCCTGGACAAGTTTACCAATCAGTGTGCGTTAATGGCTGCCGGCTCCGGTGTAATCACTGGTGCCGGAGGCATCACTACCATGCTGATTGGAGTGCCTGTGGATATGATCAACCTGATTACCCAGCAGTTTAGGGTCACCATGGCCGTTTCTTATTTTTATACCGGCAATTATGAACTCAAGTTTGAAGACTTCTTCAAAATAGTGGCGGCCTCTCTAAAAGTAGATGCGGGAATGGCCATGACAAAAAATATGATGGAAGAAGTAGCTGAAAAACTAATGCTTAATCTGGGTTCAAAAACCGCAGAAAGGCTGGTACCGGTAGTAGGCGCCGTTATTGGCGGCACGGCAAATTACTTATTTATTAAACGTGTGGCCGCCAATCTAAAAGACAAACCTTATGAGAAAAGTGTAAACAAAATATAACGCGTATTTGTTGTATAACCACATCTAAGCAATAAAGCTCTCGTCATACAGGGCAAGCTTATTAATACTCTAATTATGAAAAAGAATATCTTAAAAATCGCCGTTTTAGTTGCTTTTTGTTTTAGTATAAGCAGCTGTGCTATGCACCGTCGCGATCATGGTTATGATCGTGATCACCATGATGGAAGACCAATGCACGATGATTACCACCATTAAGAGGTAATTCAATTCAGCAAAAAAATAGTCAAAGGACCTGGTATAATGCTTACCTGGTCCTTTTTTCATTCATGGTTGTGCCAATACATCCCCTATTTAATCGATGATCTTTTTTTTCAGGATCGCAGTTAGCCAGAGATCTATTGGTGATTCAGCTGTATAATTTGAAAAATCTTACAGTGTTTTATTTTTTTGTAAGGATTCCTTTGCAGGGACGACTAATAAGAAAAAACAAACCAGTTGTTATGAAACCTCCACTTGCTTATGATAGCTTCATAACCATAAAAACAAATATATTCTAATGAAAATTTTAACCTCATTTTTTATCGCCGGTTCTATCGCTTTAATTGCATTAAGTGTAAAAAGCAAGCCCCGGCCGGCGGTACCCGTTCAATCGGATCACTCCCCTGGATTCGCAGTAATAGAGTTGTTCACTTCTGAGGGTTGTTCAAGCTGCCCTCCTGCTGATGAACTACTTGCCAAAATACAGCAGGAAAATAAAAATAAACCGGTTTACATCCTTGCTTTCCATGTGGATTACTGGAATAGACTTGGCTGGACAGATATTTTTAGCAACCCTCTCTATTCAAAGCGGCAGAATGACTATGCCGAACAGTTAAATCTGCATTCCATTTATACACCACAAGCAATTGTAAATGGTCAAATGGAGTTTGTCGGCTCTGAGGAAAGAACCCTCCGTACGGCAATTACCAAACAACTTCAAACCAGTTCTTCAGAACAGCTAAGGTTAAAAGGCATTACCGTTCACTCCAAACAGGTCAGCCTCCGGTATTTGACAAAAGATGTTCAGGAGAAAGAATCCCTTGTTGTAGCCCTGGTTCAGAAATCAGCCGTCAGCCACGTAAAACGTGGAGAGAACAGCGGGCGTACCTTATCCCATGTACAAATAGTTCGTGCACTGGAAACTATTGCCTTACAAAGTACAAATGGAAATGTTGTGCTAAATTTGCCTGAAGGTATCGAGCTGAAGAATTTAGAAATTATTGCCTTTCTTCAACAGCGTAACAGTGGAAAAATTACAGCCGCTACAAAAATGGAACTCCTTTCGGCTAATCCGGCTCAATGATGAAAGCGAATAGCGGTAGGAAAAGTTATACCAGATCAATATACCACTACCATTAGCATTAAATTTACAGCCGATTACTTCCTACCTGCAATCATCATATGGGGACTCAAAGCAAGCAGGTCTTTATTATTTTCTGTCAGCTTTAACAATTCCAATACTCTTTCTTTCTTCTTAGCATCAGCCCTGGTTTCAAAATAATTTTTATCAAGCCAGATAGATCCTTCCACAGCATAAGTTTCCAGGTAAGTTAGCCCTGCTTCTTCAAATTCACTTCTTAATTCTGCGGGTTTATGATAATATGCTGATGGTAATAAGCCTGGGATATTTTTGGGTGGGTTATGGACCCCTGTAGTGAGTTCCTCCTTACACATATTAAAAATGCTATTGTCGTGGATCAGGCCGTTTAGCAACCCTACCAGCGTAGAAGCGGTATAATTGATAGCAAAGCCGAGAATAATGCCATTGGGTTTGAGTATGCGCTTAGCCTCTATAATAGCATCTATCCGTTCCTCTTTCTGCTGTAAATGATACAAGGGTCCGTGCAATATAACCACATCAGCAAAGTTATCCCCAAAATCTAATTTTCTTGCTTCCCCAAGGTGGGATTGATAAGTCTTTTTTAATTTATCTGCCCGTTTGACCGCTTGTTTGATATGCTTAGGTACCGGATCTATTAAATGTACCGTATGTCCTAATCCGGCCAGCCATTCAGCATATACCCCCGGACCTCCTCCTACATCGATAATTATTCCTTTTTTTGCGGGCAGATAACGCTGGATCAGATCTTTGTTTCTTTCAAATTCCAAAGGGCCTAAGCCCAATATTAACCGGTCTTCTTCAGAGGTTTCTGTATAAAAATCTTCAATTTCAGTATTAATTAATCTATTTGGTTTCATTTTTAATTCTGGCAAATCAACTGCCGATTATTGCTTCATCTCTATCAGAGACATGCTTTGAGCGTTATCTATTTAATTCATGCTGCTTAAAAAACAGTCTTTCCTAATGCAAGCTACTTCTTTTTCAATAAATCCCAAAGTGTTAGTCCAGGTTCCCGGAAAAGGAATTTATGGCTATCAATGCAGACTTATTATTTAAACTATATCTTTTGCTTTTTTGCCCGTAGTGAAAGGTAGTAATGCCATAACAACATTGTGGCTATGGTTCGATAAGGCTGCCAGTTGGTGGTTATCGTCAAAAGATCTTCCCGGGGCGTAGCTAAGCGCAATTTTTTCAGCTGTTTTAAGGCATTCACCGCAGCCAGGTCGCCTATCGGAAATATATCTGTTCGATGTAATACAAACATCAGGTAAACATCAATTGTCCAGTTACCAACGCCTTTTAATTGGTTCAGTGTGGAACGCACTTCATCGTCAGGCAAATTTTCCATTAAAGTTAAATCGAGCGCTCCGCTCACCACAGCTTCAGCAAGGTATCTCACATAAGACATTTTCTGGCGACTGAAGTAGCAGGATTTCAGTTCTTCATCGTTTAAGAGTAGCACTCTTGCAGGAGTAATCTCGTTTATTTTTTCACGTAATTTATTTAGAGCGGCTAAAGCTGAAGCCAAGGATACCTGTTGTTCCAGAATAATATGAACCAGCGTTTCAAAGGTATTTGGCCTTGTCCACATGGGTGGATATCCATAAGTCTGAATAATAAACAGGAGGTCATCATCGGCTGATGCCAGCAGATCACAGGTTTGAAAGAAGTTTTCAGAGGAAAATGTGGCTAAAGGAATATCTTTTAATCTTCCCATAACGTCGGGGTTTTTCTTGCAGCTTCGAGCTGTAGTAAAATAGATTTATTTTTAAGTCCGCCAGCAAAGCCGATCAGTTTGCCTGAAGTACCGATCACACGATGACAGGGGGCAATGATAGAGATTGGATTTTTATTTGCGGCAGATCCAACTGCGCGTACTGCTTTTGGATGATCAATTTGTTTGGCGATCTGGCCATAGGTGCGCGTTTCCCCAAATGGTATGGTTAAAAGGGCATCCCACACTTTTTTCTGAAATGCCGTTCCTGTAAAATCCAGTTCAAGCGCAAAAACTGTCCGCTTTTTTTCAAAGTACTCGGTCAGTTGTTTTTCCACTTCAAGCAATACAGGATGATCATTATTTTCTTGACCTGTTTCTATACCAGTCCTGTTAGGGTTATCATTCTCCCAAAGCACAGCAGCAAGGTTTTTATCGCTCGCTATGAGAATGAGTTCTCCTACCGGAAACTTTATTTTTTTGTGATACTTCATTTTATACGTATTCCATAATGAAGGTACAGATTCAGTAGCACATCACCAATCTACTATTCTTTATGTTTTTTTATGAAAATGATTTAATAGCCTGAATATATTCTTTTGCAGGCAAATGGTTTAATACCTAAACTATTGGGCCTCCCACGGGTTATTCATGGTAAACATAATCTTCTGCTTCAAAATTAAAGAGGAAACCATCATGATTTTACCGGTTACAGAAAGTAATGAGCCGGGAATACAAGCTCTTGAACACATAAAAGAGTTGATAAAAAATAGATCATGGTCGCTTCATCACCTTTAAAACAATATATACGCTGATGAAAATACTCCTAAAATACCTGAGCCCACGAAGGACGCTCATTATTATTTCACTTTTACTGGCTGGAAGTGCGCAGCTTTTAAGCTTATTGGATCCGATCATATTTGGGAAAATCATTGACAATTACTCTACCAATAAGTTTCATTTGAGCGAACAAAAACTGATATCAGAAGTCACCTATTGGTTATTTATTGCTCTTGGCATCGCCTTTATGGCAAGGTTATTCAAATCCATTCAGGAGTTTACCACCAGAAAGGTTGTCGCTAAGTTTGGAATGGATATTTTCAATGATGGCTTGAAGCAGACCTTACGGTTATCCTTTCATGAATTTGAAGACAGCAGAAGTGGCACAACGTTATCGGTACTGCAAAAAGTTAAGACCGATGCAGAACGGTTTATCAATTCATTTATCAATATTCTCTTTTCTTCTCTTGTAGGTGTAGGATTTCTATTGTGGTATAGTCTGAACAAAAACTGGCTGCTTGTGCCTGTCTTTTTTATAGGTGTGCTGGTTCTCGGATCGCTTACCGGATTGTTGTCTAAAAGGATAAAAGCGATACAGCGTTCCATCAACCGGCAGGTAGACCGCCAGGCGGGAGTAATCACTGAAAGCTTACGCAATATTGAACTGGTAAAGAGCCTTGGGCTCACTTTCTCCGAGATCAGGCGGCTCAATCTGCAAACGTTAAAGATCTTCGATTTGGAAATGTTAAAGGCTAGAAAGGTAAGTATGTTGTCTTTTCTCCAGGGCAATCTACTCAACGTGCTGAAACAGTCTGTGCTTTTTATCCTTTTGTGGTTGATTTTTAGGAAAATATTAAGCAATGGAGAGCTGATTGCCATGCAATTTATATCTACCGCCATCTTCACCCCTCTTCAGGATCTCGGCAACATGATTATTCTTTACCGTGAGGCCGATGCTTCGCTTAAGACCTTTGACAACCTGATGCAAAAGCGCATCGAAGTACGTCCGGAAAATTCTATTGAACTTGGAAGCCTGGAAAGATTGGAATTCAGAAATGTCGTGTTTCGACACCGGACTGCGGGATACAATGCGATAGATGATATTTCTTTCGACATCAGTAACGGGCAGACCATCGCTTTCGTAGGGCCATCAGGATCGGGGAAATCGACCCTCGTTAAGCTGCTCGTAGGACTTTACCTCCCCGTAGAAGGTGATATCTTTTTTAACGGGATCAATGCAGACCGTATCCGTTACAATCCATTACGCAGGCAAATTGGATTTGTAACACAAGACACGCAATTATACGCCGGATCAATCCGGGATAACATGCTTTTTGTAAACTCAAAAGCCAGTGAAGAAGATATTATTGAAGCCCTGAGAAACGCCTCTGCAACTGCTTTAATAGCAAAAGCATCACATGGAATTGATACTTTATTAGGAGAAAACGGGATGAAGCTCTCCGGGGGAGAAAAACAACGTATCTCCATTGCCCGGGCACTGCTCAGAAAGCCAAAGTTGTTGATTTTTGACGAGGCGACATCTGCGCTGGACTCCATTACCGAGGAAGAGATATCAGGAACGATCAGAGAGATCTCCGGAAGAAGAGAACAAATGACCATCCTGATTGCCCATCGGCTTTCAACAATTATGCATGCCGACAGGATCTACGTATTGGAAAAAGGAAAAGTATCAGAAACCGGCAGCCATGAAGATCTGCTCCAGACAAAAGGATTGTATTATTCCATGTGGCGGCAGCAGATCGGAGAGCGCAGATAAAAGCGGTATCTGATAGCTTTTAAAATTTAATCAGCAGTTTTTCAGCAACTAGTTTACCGTTTGTATAATATTCAAAAAACCAGTTTTCATTCCTTTTAAAAACGATTCCGTTAGCCACTCCGTTATCTGCAATGAAATAATCCTGCACAGAAGTTTTAGATAATGTTAACCTGATTTTTGGTTGGGTATCAATTAACTGATATCCGGTTGCTGTTGGCTGGGCATATAATGTACCCGCAGTTTGACCGGTTTCTGTTGCAATAACTTTTGCAGCATACATGTTTGACGGAACAGCCACATTCGCTGTAACTGGAACACTTGCAGAAGCAGAAGCGCTTGCTGTAGCAGGAACGCTTGTTGTAACGGGAGCACTCGCTATAGCAGGAACACTTGCTGTAGCAACCGGCTGCTGGTCACGCGTATCTGTCGAAGGTGCATAAGCGTATGGCACAGCGTTTAAAGAATTAAACGCATCCCTTAAAGCGAGGTTGTAAGAAACATCGTAATCTTTCTCCCTGCTTTTCCCTTCTTTACCTTTAAAAATAATATTGCCTTTACAGTCCTTTAATATCAATGTAAGACTGGTACTGAACATAGTGCTTTTCCCTACAACTTCGGCATTCAGCGCAATACATTTATTGCTGGAAATTTCACCTGGTACATCAGAATTATCAAAATAAACCGTAAAACCTTTGTCTTCCAGCAACCTCTTGGTCAGGGTATTTAATTTGTACTGGTCTTTTTGCTTAAGGAAACTAAACTGTTCAGGCACCAGCACATATTTGTAGTTATTAATTGTATTCTGGGCATATCCTGATAAGGAAACGAGTAAAAGGATTAATAAAAAGTATCTTTTCATATGTAACTATTGTTTTATTCTTAACAGGAAAATTAATAAAAGCTAAGATACAAATATAGTTTTTATAGTATCAACAAAGGATGGTGCTAATTGAAATTATGGCAATCAAAAACATCCGTGATACGTATCAATACTCCATGATTCTGTATAAATTTCGACATGGCGGAGCGAGTAAATTTGTCTTAAATAAATACTTAAAATTATGTCAAAGACAATTTTTATTACTGGTGCATCAAGAGGCTTTGGAAAAATCTGGGCCGAAGCATTTCTTAAACGTGGAGACAAAGTAGTGGCTACTGCGCGGGATATTAATAAACTGGATCATCTGGTAAAAGAATATGGAGATTCCATTCTCACCATTCAGTTAGATGTGAATAACAGGGCTGCCGGTTTCGCAGCTATTAAAAAGGCAAAAGAACATTTCGGATCGCTGGATGTGGTGATCAACAATGCGGGATATGGCTTATTCGGCACCATAGAAGAAACCTCCGAAGAACAGGCACGCGAACAACTGGAAACCAATGTATTTGGCTTGCTGTGGATCACCCAGGCCGCCATTCCGGTAATGAGGGAGCAAGGTTTTGGCCATATTATCCAGGTATCAAGTGTATTAGGAGTAGTTACCCTTCCAATACTTGGTATTTATACGGCCTCAAAATTTGCCGTTGAAGGTCTGAGCGAATCGCTGGCTGCGGAAGTAAAAGACTTCGGAATTAAAATTACACTGGTGGAACCCAACACATTTTCTACCGACTGGTATAACACTTCCGCCATACATACAGACAGAATTGAGGCCTATGATCAATTAAAAGAGTCATTCTATGGTAATATGACCGAAGATAGCATTGGAAAACCAGAAGCAACAGTTGATGCCGTCCTGCAGTTAGCAGACAATGAAAATCCTCCATTACGTTTATTTCTGGGGAAAATGGCCTATCCATGGACAAAATACATCTATGAGGAACGTTTAAAATCGTGGGAAGAATGGAGTGAAGTTTCTGCAGCTGCACATGGTTAATTAAATAATGTTTAATTTTATCGGCATCCCGCGAGGATGCCGATTTTTTGAGTTTACCAGATGAAACATTATAAAAATCTTATCGATCTGCATAGTGCAAATAATTTTGCGCCACCGGAAAACCCACTGATCAGTTTGGTGATATGCAACGGTATTTGCTCCGAAAATGCCGGTATGTCTTATACGGGCGATTTTTACCGGATTGGTTTAAAAAAGATCAAGTCTGGTGAGATGATCTATGGCAAAACTAAGTATGACCATAACAGTGGTTCCATGTCTTTCGTAAAACCACGTCAAATTGTGGGAGCAAGCGATGTTGAAGCACAGGGAGAAGGTTTTTTTATTTATTTACATGAAGATTTCCTTAACGGAAGTTACCTCCATGCAGATATTAAGAAGTACAATTATTTTGATTACGAGACCAGCGAAGCACTTTACCTGTCACCGAGAGAAGAACAGATTATCTGGGAACTTTACCATAAAATCGAAACCGAATATTACAATAATCAGGATGAGTATAGCAATGAAATCATGATTGCCCAGGTAACGTCTATCCTGAAATATGCGCAACGCTTTTATAAGCGGCAGTTTATTAACCGCAAAGAACTATCGGGCAAAACCGTTACCCGGTTTAACGAAGTGCTTTCTGAGTATTTAGAAAACGGTAAGCTGACCAATCATGGTTTACCAACAGTAAACTCTCTGGCTGATAAACTCAATGTTTCATCCGGTTATCTGAGCGATCTTTTAAAACAGGAAACCGGCAAAACGGCCATAGAACTGATCCATCTGTTCCTGATGTCAGAAGCAAAAAATATCCTCAAAGGTGAAGATAAAAGTATCACCGAAACAGCCTTTGCACTTGGTTTTGATAACCTGCCTTATTTCTCCCGTTTGTTTAAAAGAGAAACAGGTCTAAGCCCAAGGCAGTTTAAAAAACAGCTTTTAAATTAAATTGACGATCGAACACTAAGTTCAGCTATTATTTTCCATCTCATCAGCCAGTCCTTCTATTACAGCATTTGACTGTAATATTATTTTTGCCTAACCTGGCTTAACCATAAAAATAGCATCCCAGAAGTGAATGACTACGAAGACCACGAAGCTTTCAACTCCAGATTGCCTTCAGATTCCCTGCACCCTAACTGCCTGCTTTTCTCTAGTAAAATCGGGCAGGTACGGACGAGCTAAGGCGGAGCCAACCTGTAGCCGAAAGCATCTTGCAATGGAGAGTGGATTCGTTTTGAATCACCTGTTTTTTCAAATCTTATGCGCTGTTGTTCATTGATACTGACTATTTAAACTGGCGAAGTCATTCAACAGGGAGGTCTCTAAACAGAGGCATAATCAAAAATAAAAAGGTGATATCCCCTCAACATTGAAGAAAAATCGAGGGCAAATAAAATAATTTCATTTTTTTCTGAGATTTCGCTTGGAAAAATAAATTCAGCAAATAACTGATTATCAATTTATAATCTCACAAAATTTATCAATTTTAATATAGCCCATAAAATAATTTCACTTTTTTATCGCTAAAAATGAAAAAGGGCTGTAAGGAATCTTTATTGTCTCCGACAAATGGGGAAATTAATAACATGAACTACTTCAAAAACACATCAAATTTCGCATTAATTGCATTACTAGCCTTATCATTTGCTTCTTGTAAAAAAGACAATAACACTGGCGTAACCACATCTTCAAAATCTTCTATCACAGTTGAGAACGTTTTAAATTCAGAGCCCCTTGTAGAATCGGGCACATTTCAGGGTACCGGAACCCCCGGACTTATCCAGGCCGGACAATCTGTCTCCTTTCAGTTTTCTGCAGCTAAAGGCGAAGCCATAACTTTTGCTTCCATGTACGGATGGTCAAATGATTTATTCTTTGCACCCGCCAACCCAGGTATCCAGGTTTATGATGCCAACGGAAATCCAATTGAAGGAGATGTTTCTGCACAGGTAAAACTTTGGGATAATGGAACCCGGGTAAACCAGGCACCAGGCGCAGCTGTTAATCATCCGGGAGTAGCGGAGAATAAAGCTATTTCAGAGGTGAAAGGAGTTGATGCACAGGGAAACACTTATCTGGCTGCATCTTCATTGGTAAAAGCAAGCTTAAAATATGATGGTAATTCAGTATTTACCTTAACACTTACAAACATATCAGGCGGTACTGCCAATCCTACCCCTTTAAGTCCTGGCGTTTGGGCCGTTTCTTATATCGTAGGTGGAACATTGCAAAATACTGCACCTCTTTATGCCAGCGGACAATATACAGCTAATGGCCTAACCAGTATCGCAGAAGCAGGTAATAATGCTCCCCTTAGCGCTTATGTTAAAAGTATAACAGGAATCTTTACTCCCCTGTCTCCTATCCTGGTTGTTATCTATAATGGTATAGACAATCCAATTTACAAAACTGGCGCAATCGACGCAGGTTTCGGACTTAAACCACTGGCACAACAGGGAGATGCCAGCACATTGGCTGCTTACCTGAAAGGAAAGCCTGGTGTTAAAGCAGTATATGTTTTACCGGCTCCTGCTACAACAGTTTTATTACCTTCTATCGGCGGTAAAGCCGGAGGAATTGTATCTCAGGATATCAATGTTTCAAAAGGTGATCGTCTGGCCATAGCAACGATGTACGGATTTTCGAACGACTGGTTCTTTGCCTCAGTTGACAATGGAGTGGATGCTACAACTAAAGGAGACATTTCGTCGAGCATCAATCTTTTTGACGATGGAACAGCAACTGATCAGTTTCCTGGTGCTGGAATTACCCAGTTTAATTTAGCCGGTACACCATTGGTTACCAATACACCTATTGTAGCTATTCCAAATCCTAATGCATTCACTACCCTGCCTGCAATCAGTAACATCATCAGGGTAACACTTAAATAAGATCACAAAATTAACTGGCAGGTCTGGGTAAAACCAGGCCTGCTTAATTTCAGTTCAACCTTTATTCCTAACCTCAATGACATCAAACCAGAATCGCAACAGCTCCGCTAGCCGGTTGCGAAATTTCTCCTTTAGTTATCAGTTTTGGTAATGATAGCATCGGCAGTATCATTTGTTTCAGACTGAAGCCTGGCAGACTTGAGCTTTGCCCGTATAGACCATGCGCTGAATAAATAGATAAGGCTGATTACCAGATATATCCAGAACGGAATATTCTTCCCCGCAATGATCAAATACAAATAAGGTATACTGTAACCTAAAGCGGCTAACAGCAAAGGTAGAAGTACAGAAGTCTTTTGTCTTAAATTTTTAATGGCCCATCCTAAAAAAGAGAGAAACAAGATCTTACTTAACAAGTAAAAAGCGCCAAATAACCAGGGATTAAGCTGGTGCAAATTGGCCTGATGAAATAAGTAATCTTTTATGGTATTGATATAGTATTCCATCATATAAATTTGGAGTTACGTGGCCAAAGCTAAGGTTAAATTTAACAGTCGATTATTGAGTTTATCTATAGGCTATTGTTTTTGAATATATATCTATACCATTTTAGACCGTTATCCTTCGGTATATTTACCCCGAATTTAGGATAAAGGTTTTAGCAGGGTTACCAACAAAACCTGTTTATGATAATGGACGAAATTGAATTACCCCCTGTGGATCAGATGCCAGACCCCAAAAATTGGGTCAATACTTATGCTGATTATTTATATCTATTCGCTATTAAGCGGATCAGCGACGAAGATCAGGCGCGCGACCTTGTGCAGGAAACTTTTTTAGCAGCCCTCCAAAGTATGCACAAATTTGAGGGTAAAAGTTCAGAAAGAACCTGGTTAACGGCCATTTTAAAAAATAAGATCTATGATGTATACCGCGCAAAATCGTCTGGATTAAAAACAGAAGAAATTAAAAATCCGATAGGCGAAGAACCTGATTTTTTTCAAGAAAATGGGCATTGGAAAAAAGAACATGCGCCGAAACAATTTGGTCTCGATGATTTTGATTCTCTGGCACATAAAGAACTGAACCATATACTGCAGCAGTGCATGCAAAAATTACCCGCCATGTGGCTGTCCGTTTTTACGATGAAACATATGGACGATGAAACGACCGACTTTGTTTGTGCCGAACTCAGATTGAGTCAGGCCAATTTTTGGGTAATCATTCACCGCGCTAAACTCAACCTGAGGGCTTGCCTTCAGAAAAACTGGATGTAAAATGAACAACTTAATAAACGTGATCTATAATTGCCGTAAGGCAACCTATTTGATTGACAAGAGGCTGATCAGTAAAATCACCTTCAGGGAGTCTGTGGAGTTGCGCGTTCATCTGGTGGGCTGTAGCTTCTGCCGCCTGTATGTAGGCCAAAGTCAGAAAATTAACCAGATGATCAGCCAAATGTTAAAGACCGATAAAAAACCGGAGTTTAAGTTGGGCGATGACTTTAAGGCGGCATTACAAGCGCAAATTGAAGATGAGTTAAATAAAAAATAATGTTTGTAAGCGGATAATGAAAAACAAGCAAATGAATGATGATATTTAATCATTGAAAATATTACAGCAATAAAGATTTATTTCAACAGCTCTGCAAGTTTATCCATCAAAACCTTGTCTTTAACATTACGCGCTACAATTTTGCCGGTGGGGTCTATCAGTACATTAGCGGGAATAGAGGTTACACCGTAAAGCAGTGCCGCCTTATTTTTCCAGCCTTTCAAGTCTGATACCTGTGTCCAGGTAAGGCCATCTTCTTTAATGGCTTTTATCCAGTCTTTTTTCGTTTGCTCACTGTCCAGTGAAACGCCTAATACGGTGAATCCTTTATCCTTAAATTTATTATATGCCAGTATAACGTTAGGATTTTCCTGACGGCAAGGCAAACACCATGATGCCCAAAAATCAACCATTACATATTTAGCTTTATAATCGGCCAGTTTTACCAGCTTACCTTCTGTATCAGGCAAGGTAAAATCCGGAGCCATCAGGTTAACAGCTGATTTTAACTTTCCTGCTACGTTGGTTGTTATATCGGCTGCCATTTTCTTACCTGAAGGGGTAGCCTTTACATCCGGCGTTAAGGTATTGTAAGCGGCAGCTATCTGTTGTATAGGTGCGTCATTTTTCAGCAAATCTTGTATGGTAACTAGACTGATGTAGGAATCAGGATGGGTACTGATAAAACCAAACTTAACTGGCTCCATCTCTGTAAGTAACACCTTCCTTTTCTTGCGAAAATTGGCAACTTCGTTAATATCTTTTTGTTGCTCGGGTTTCAGCTCATCAAAATCATTCTCGAGTTTGACATACTTATTTTGCAAAGTTTTTAAATCTTCGGAAATGGCAGTTAAATCCCGGTTCGTTTTAGTGCCCGAAATGGCAGCGTATTTAAGAGAATCGGCAGTAGAAAACAAAATATCTCCCGGTTCTATATAAAACGCGATAGCGTTATAGTATATATCTATTTGCGTAGGGTTTTCATTTTGGTTCAGATGGGCCGGAGTGATCCCATTTATGCTTCCTTTAAAGCCGAAAGTGTGATGATTAACTACAGCCGAATCTAGTTTCAATTTATCCTCTAGCCAATACGTGAGATATATTTTATCGCCATTTTTTAAACCATCGCCGATACCTTTAATCGTGAAAGGAGCTTGCGCCAATGCTGCAAAGGGCACAAGAAATAATAACGACAGCAATATTTTTTTCATGAGTGAGAGCTTAAGTTTTAACACTTGAATATACAACATTAGCGCAGCTAATATCGGGTTTAAGTAAAATCCTATTTCCGGAGGAGGAAAAATTTAAATACTTTCACCTATTCAACCAGGTTCTTAATAACATGTAACGGAATTGAAAAAACGTTGCCCGCATTATTCACTTAAAACTTGCCCTCCCTCGTACGATAATGTACAGTAACTGTTCAATTTCGAACATTTCAGCAATTCAATTCATTTAACAAATGCCTTAATGATCCTTTCAGCCTTTATTTTTTTTATTGGCATCTATTTAGCTTTTGGCACCACGGTAGCCGTTAAATAAAATCGTTATTTTACCTTTCTGATATGTTCAAACTCAATTTAAAAATAGCACTGCGCAGCCTTTGGAAAAATAAAGGATATACCCTGATCAACGTTGGAGGTTTAGCAATTGGCCTTGCCAGCTGCATGATCTTACTGTTATATGTAGCTTATGAATGGAGTTATGACAGGCAGTTTAAAAATTTCGACAAAACATATATCGTTTATCATAACCTTAAAACCAACACAGAGACGTTTAGCTGGGCATGGACTCCCGGAGTGATGGCAAATGAGGTGAAAACTAAAATACCTGGGGTAGCCTATGCCTCTCACTCCAGCTATCCAAGGGAAGATATGGTTAGTAACGGAGAAAAGAATTTCAAGAAAAATGCTATTTACGCAGATCCTGATTTTTTAAAAATATTCGACTACAAATTTATCAAGGGAAACCCGGGTACTGCATTAAAAAATGTTAATTCAATTATCCTGACCAAAACGATGGCTAAGGCCCTCTTTGGAGAGGAAGACCCGATAAATAAAACAGTGAAATTACAGTATAAAGAGGTTTTAAAAGTAGAAGGTGTGATTGAAGATCTGCCTAAAAACAGCAGTATCCAGTTTGATTATCTAATGCCCTGGACATTGTTTATCCGGCTGGAACCCTGGGCAAATAACCAAAGCTGGGGAAATAACTTTTGCCTAACTGTAGTACAGCTACAGAACAATAGTGCTTTTGATCAGGCTAATGGGGAAATCAATAAAATTTATCGGCAAAATATGACGGGATCAGTCAACACTGCCCTGCTGCACCCTTTGTCGAAATGGCACTTATACGACAAATTTGAAAACGGAAAGGCAATTGGCGGTAAGATCAATCAGGTTAAGATTTTTCTTCTTCTTGCCTTTTGTATCCTTTTAATTGCCTGTGTGAATTTCATGAATCTTTCTACTGCCAGATCAGAAAAAAGGGCTAAGGAAGTGGGCATCAGAAAGTCTATAGGTTCTTCAAGAGGGGCGCTCATCATCCAGTTCTTGCTGGAATCTATTTTGATTTCTTTTATAGGAATGCTTTTCGCCTTTATATTGATGGAGCTTAGCCTCCCCTATTTTAATAACCTGTTAAATATTAAGCTAACGATTGATTATGGCGACTGGCAATTTTGGTCGGTCTTGGTAGGCTTAACTGTAATCACCGGTTTTATTGCTGGCAGCTATCCCGCATTTTACCTTTCTTCGTTTGAACCGGTTAAAGTACTTAAAGGGTTTAGTACAGCTGGCAGTGCTTCACTTTCAGTAAGAAAGATCCTGGTTGTATTTCAGTTTGTGTTTGCAGCCTGTCTGATTATCTGTACCTCTGTTATTTATCAGCAACTTCATTACATTAAGAACAAACCAATAGGTTATCAAAAAACCGGCTTGATTGAGATCCCGATCCAAGGAACCCTACAAGGAAAAGATAAACTAGCCATGCTGAAAGAGCAACTCATTAAAACCGGGTCAGCTTCCCAGGTGACTTTTTTTAGCAGCAGTTTAATTGAGGGCGGAAACAATACCTGGGGTGTGGACTGGCTAGGGAAAAACCCTAAAGAAAACATATTGTTTAACAGCAGGACTACAGGTGACGATTTTGTTAAAACTATTGGTTCTGGTATGGTTGCCGGCCGGGAGTTTACATCAGATTTTCAGGATGATTCTTCAAAAGTGATGATCAATGAGGCGGCGGTGAACGCAATGGGATTAAAACAGCCTATTGGTGCTAAACTAACAATTAATGGAACCAACGTTACTGTTATTGGGGTGATGAAAGACTTTGTAATGGAGTCTCCTTATAAAAAAGCAACACCAATGTTTATAGATAAGAATATGGATAGGGTTCAATATGTCGTTGTCCGGCTAAATCCTGCTCAAAGCGTGGGTACTTCAGCAGATCAGATTGATGGTGTTTTTAAAACACTTAATCCGGGTTTCCCTGTTGACAGGAAGTTTGTAGATGAAAACTTTGAACAGAAGTTCCTGGATGAGAAACTACTGGGAACTTTATCTAATTGGTTTGGAGGTTTCGCCATTTTTATTTCGTGCTTAGGCTTGCTGGGATTGGCCTTATTTATTGCCGAACAGAGGAAAAAAGAAGTGAGCATCCGCAAGATATTAGGTGCCAGTACGCTTAGTATATTAACGCTGCTTAATATAGATTTTATTAAGCTGGTTGCGATCTCCAATCTGATTGCTTTTCCACTGGCTTATATCATTATCAATAAATGGTTGTCGGCCTTTGAATTTAGAGTACCAATTACCATTATGCCCTTCGCTGTGGCCATGGGTTTATCATTGATTATTGCCATTTTAACAGTCAGCGTGCAATCCATCAAAGTAGCTAAGGCAGCCCCTATAGATGCGTTAAGATATGAATAAAGACAATGTTAATCGTGATGATTCAAGGCCTTATGTCAATTAAAACTCGCTTTAAAATCCAAAGGTGATAAACTGGTCTTTGCCTTGAACAGCCTGCTGAAGGACTGAGGATGTTCATGTTTGTTTTTTTAGTTTTTATCGGTCAGCTTGGGTAAATTGCGGATTATTATATACATTGAACGATGTCCAATTTTGAAGCGTTTTTCGATTACATTCAGGAAATATCAGGCAAACTGCTTTCAGAAGATGACAAACAGTTGTTGATGGCACATTTCAAAGCCAAAAAACTTAGAAAACGGCAATATTTTTTACAGGAAGGGGACGTATGTAAATATATTGGGTTTATTGTAAAAGGATCTGCCAGGACCTTTACAACAGATGAAAAGGGGCATGAAAATGTATTGAAATTGTCTGTCGAAAATTGGTGGCTGGCTGATTTTGAAAGCTTTTACCTGCTAACGCCAAGTCGCTTTAATATTGAGGCGCTAGAGAACCTGGAAGTTCTTCAATCAACCAATGCTCAAATTGAAGAGTTTCTTAAGCATATCCCTGCCTTTTCAGCAATGGCAAATGTAATCAGTCAAAATTACACCATTTCAACCCAGAAAAGAATGCAAGCCGCTTTTAGCTATACAGCTGAAGAGCGTTATCAGGACTTAATCAGCAATTATCCGCATTTTCTAAAACGGTTTCCGCAAAACATGATCGCTTCTTATCTGGGTTTATCCCCGGAAACTTTGAGCAGGATAAGGAAAAACTTTTTTAAATAGATTCAGAACCCCCATCGACATAGCTTTCTGAATACAAATAAATTGCTCAACAACGCAAAATATGCCGTTGTGATCTATCTCTATAGTTGCCTCCCAAGTCTCCCGTGGCTACCTTAAGTTACTTTTTTACAATTAGTTATTCGATTAACCTGATTTAGGTCAGAACAATGAGTTGACTTAAATCAAGCGTACTTAATGATTCATGTCAATAAACAGTCCGTTATGGGTCTGCATCTTTGGATATACTTCAGAACGAAAATACACCTGAAGAATATGAATATATTAACATATAGAAATCATGAGTAAATTAGAAAACAAAGTGGCTGTAGTTACCGGTGCATCAAAAGGAATAGGTGCATCTATTGCAAAACACTTCGCGGCAGCAGGCGCAAAAGTAGTTGTGAATTATGCCTCAAGTAAAGAAAGCGCAGATAGGGTAGTTAAGGAAATAACCGATAACGGAGGCCTGGCTATTGCCGTACAAGCCGATGTATCGAACGAGGAGGATGTGATCAGGCTGTTTGATGAAACCAATACAGCTTTCGGCCCCCTGGATATTTTGGTAAACAATGCGGTCTATCAGGGATACCTACCTGTTGAACAGATATCGGCAGCAGCTTTTCATCAGCATTTCAACGTCAATGTTTTGGGGCCTATATTGACTATCCAGGCATCATTAAAAGCGTTTGGCGATAAGGGCGGCAATATCATCAATATCAGTTCGGGTGCGAGCAAATATCCTCTTCCGGGCGCCTCGTTGTACTCTGCCACTAAAGCGGCATTAGACGCTATAACGATTGCTTTATCAAAAGAATTGGGTGCAAAGAATGTTCGTATCAATTCTATTTTGCCAGGCGCTACGGATACAGAAGGTGCAGCCAGCGCAGGTGTAACCCCTGGCAGTGAATATGAAAAAATGTTTGTTGCCAAAACACCACTTGGCCGCAGGGGCCAGCCCGAAGATATTGCGAAAGCTGTTTTATTTCTTGCTTCAGATGATGCAGCCTGGATCACGGGAGAGCAAATTGGTGTTTCGGGTGGTATGTATGGTTTTTAAAACTCAATTTTTTTGCTGATTCCTTAGCATCTGATATTCACTGGCACGAGTTCAAACTCATGCCAGTGAATAAGAAATTACTTAGCTAAGTAAGTCATGCCACCATCAACAAGAAGTTCGGAGCCAAGCAAGAAAGAAGAATCTTCAGAAGCAAGGAAAACTGCTGTTTTACCAATATCTGATGGCTGCCCGATCCTGCCTATTGGCATCACACCTGCAAACTGTGTTTTAACAGCTTCGATATGTTCTGCAGGAACGAACTTATCAAATGCAGGTGTGTCTGTAGTACCCGGAGTGATTACATTTACCCTGATCTTTCTTTCCAGCAAATCGTTTGAAAAACTTTTCGCCAAAAAGATCACGGCAGCTTTTGCAGCGCCGTAAAGCCCAAACGATGGATATGCCCGATGTGCAGCATTTGATCCGATAAGAATTATAGACCCTCCATCATTCATATAAGGCAGCGCTTTTTGTACAGTGAAGTAAACGCTTTTCAGGTTAAGATCCATGGTCTTATCGTAATCAGCTTCGCTCACATCTGCTACAGTTCCGGTTGTTCCTGCACCTGCATTGGCTACCAGTATATCTATTTTACCAAATTTATTGGCTGTATCTTTAAATACTCTTTCTAAATCGGCAAGATTAGTTACATCTGCATTGATGGCTATAAAATCATTGCCCAGCTGAGCAGCTGAATTTTCTAAGGTTTGATGATTTCTGCCAACAATAGCTCCCGCAGCGCCTTCACTTTTAAACGCTTCGGCAATACCAAATCCTATACCGCTATTGCCGCCTGTAATTACCGCTACTTTGTTTTTTAATTTACTCATGATCTTTTACTATTTAATGTTAATCCAAAGATGCAGCAGCGCAACGAACTGCATCTTATCATTAGTCATTAAATACGCTTATCAAAGATCAATCTATTTTGAGGAATTCTTCCTGATCCGGCTCAAACTTTCCGGTGTTAAACCCAGGTAGGAAGCAATTAAATTTTGAGGGAACCGCTGTATAAAGTGCGGATAATCGTTAACGAGTTCCTGAAATCGTTCTTCGCCAGTTTGACTGATGGAGGACTGCATTCTTTTTTGGGTAGCAATGGTATTATTTTGACTAAGCACATTTTGCATAGCTGAAAAGGCAGGAATTGGCTTTATGAATTCTTCTACAAGGCCATGGGTTATTTGTAAGATCTCCATATCTTCCAGCGCTTCTATGTTAAAGCGGCTTGGTATCAATTTGTAAAAACTTTCAAAATCGGCCAGCCACCAGTTCTCAACACTTAATTTTAATATATGCTCATGTCCTTTTTCATCTACCGTAAACGTCTTGGCAGCTCCTTTCACAATGAATCCAGTATATTTACATACATCCCCTTCCTGTAAAAAGTATTGTCGTTTCCTGATCTTTTTGGGTTTAAAATGTGTGGTAAATACTTGCTTGTCATCCGCTGAAAGCGTTTCGCCGGAAAGTTTTTGAACGTAATCGAACAGCGCCTGGAAATTATGCATCTTTAGGGTTCTTAAGGAGAATCTTCAAAAATAAAACTTTCAACTTATTTTTTGCTGCTTTTTAGTTATTCAAACTTGTTCTTATTCAGTTGCAGGAAAACGCACCCAAACCAATTTTTGAATAATATCCTACCTGCAATAAAATCACGAGATCAGCAGTTTCTGGCTCTTATTCTTTCTCTGTTACAGAGCTTGGTAACATCAATAAAAATGATAAAGCTTTTGTATAATCTAATAACGGGTATTCCAATCCTAAAACTCGTATGTTATTATAATAAGTCTTATGCTGTGTATAATAATATTTCTCAGACTGCACGAACCAAGCCTTACTGCGCAGTTTTTGAGCAAGAAACCATTTCTCAAACAAACGGGCACTACGACCATTTCCATCATTCCATGAATGTATTTTCACGAATACCAAATGAATCATGCTGGCAAAAAAGAAGGTTTCTACGACAGTAAGCTCAGCGTTAAGCAATAATTCCAGATCCGCATATAGTTTATCCATCTCACCAGACACTTCAGCAGGAGAAGCAGCTACATATTCAATGCGTCCATCTTTTGTGGTCACAAACATATTCTGGGTCCTGAATTGACCCAACCAATTTTTCGATACGATATGCTTAGCTAAAAGTTTGTGCATCGCTGCAAAAGTTTCCTGGCCTGGCCTGTTTTCTGAAGCAAACTGATAAGCCAGATAAAGGTCATCTATTTTACGTGTATAATCCGGTTGAAATTCCAGGTGAAAGCGTTTATGCTTGATATAAGAATCAAGCTCTATATCTTCTCCTTCAATTTTACTGGAATAAACTGAGGCTACGGAAGTATAAAAGCTAAACTCAGCTGTGGATAACTCAGCATCTTCCAATTTGTTAAACGCAGTCAACAATGCTTCTTCGGAAACAACTGCCTTGTATTGATCAAGCAGATCGGTAGGTATGATTTGTAAATCTATTTCCAGCATTGTTTCCTCTTGGTGGTTAAATAAAGATAAAAAAAAAGCCTGTCAATCGTAAGATTACAGGCTTTTCGTTTAATTTCAGCGGAGGAAGAGGTATTTGTACCCCTCCGGCTTTAAACCCCCTAATCAATTATTTTATTATGGTATGATTTTCGACTCACCGAATAACTAACCACTTTATGTACATCTTTTAGCTGCAAAAGCTATAATACAAATATAGTATTAAGATTATATATCGTAATTTTTTATTTAACCTTATTGAAGTTTTTGGATCAAACTCTGTTTCATATTAACAAGAACTATTCAATAAAAGGTATGTATATGTAGGCAACTTTCATCAGCTTCCAATAATTTCCCACTTGGTGGGGATAATGGGTTAATAACAGCACAACAGGTCTACTACATGAATGGCAATTTGATAAACAACGTATCATTAGCTGCGCTGATAAAAATCTCTATAATTACTACGCCAGCACTTTTAATACGGACTGGTTTAATTTAACAACATCTGCAACCCTGGCGGTAATCAGCCCGCTCTTATTTACTAAATGTGATTAATAAATCCGATCAAGCAATATCTTAAAACTTTCCCGCAACACTAATGATAAATTCAGCCTATTATTAAATACAAACCTCAAATTTATTCGTTAGACTGAGATTGGATTTCCTTATGAACTCCTTCAATGAAAAACGCATTGATGCCTGGAACATCAGAAAGATAAGTTGCCATCGACACGATAATGTTATTCTTAAGTTCAAAAACAATAGCTACCTGCTCATCTAAAATAAGATCCCCGCGGCTGGCAGTATTATGTAAAGACAAGCTGAAACCATTGATGCCTATAAGAATATGTTTCAGACTAAAATTAACACCGAAATTTTTAAGGCCTTGTGCCCGACTAATTATAGCCTCGGCACCGTTAGCCAAACCCGAAAGCAGGCTCGTACCAGGTAACGTCCACGTTGCATCATCAGCGAGTATGGCGCGCATATTTTCCCATTCATTTCTTTTCAATGAATTAACAAATGTATTGGCAATGACAAGTTTAATGTCATCAGTTAATGCCGGCTGATCTATTTGATTGAATATCATTTTTGATTTATATTAAATAATAAAACTAAGCTTTATCGACACTTGTTGCTTATTTACTGATAAAGTAAATAAACATTTGCTGCCGCGTCACAAATCCCAGTGATTTGTAAAGTTTGATCGCCCGATCGTTACCTTCCGCTACATGTAGATATGGTGTTCCTCCACTTTCTTTAATTCGATTGGCCTGACTTAATATAAGCTGTGCACCATATCCCCTCCCAATATAATCGGGATGAGTACAAACCGCGCTTATTTCTGCATAAGGTAAAGGGTGCATGCGCTGGCCAGCCATAGCCACAAGTTGTTCACCATCAAATATTCCCTGGTAATGTCCCAGATCAATTGTACGTTCCCTAAAGGGCCCTGGATTAGTAAGTGTAGTAAGCTGAAGCATCTGCGAAATATGCTTTTTGGAAAGCTCTTCTATTGAGTCACTAATAGTTTTGCGCTGAACAGGATCATCACAAACCATTTGTAAGAGTGGAACGCTACGAATAAGTTTCCAGGGAGCAGGTATGTGAAGCTGGCCAATGTTTTTTATGGCAAAAGTACCCTCCCCCGGAGTAATCTCATACAGCGTATTTAAATTCTCGGAGGTATTAAGCACTAATCCTGCAAATGGAGCTACATCTGCAGGGTAATATTTCACATTTTCTGTCCCGAGGGCTATATCCTTATTGCCACTATTAAGCGCGCTCCAAATGCTGTTGTCTAGTACGTGTTTCAAAGTAAAATACTATTTATTGTGAGTATATGATTGTAGTTTATTCATCAGTAAGTTATTCAATAAGTATGCACCGGGAACCTGCCTGCACTTGATTCAAATAACTCACTGACTATCTTGCCGGAGATTTGTGGAATTAGTCCCGCTGTCTGGGCAAAGCCAATCTCTGCCTGATCACCAGTTAACGCATTAAAAACCGCATCACAAAACTCGTTCAGCGGTACTCCGTGGTTCAATCCTGGTCCTGCAAGACCGCTTTGCACTGCTGGTGGAATTAATTCAACTACCTTGCACGAAGTTCTACTCAGCGCATGGCGAAGTGTTATTGTATAATGATGCAGCGCTGCTTTACAAGCACTGTATATTGGGGCAAACACTTGCGGAATAAAGGCTCCGCCAGAGGTGACATTCACAATGGTACTGGTTTTTCCGGGTAAAAGCAACAAAGGAATCAGCAAGTGATTTAAATGAACAGGTGCTGACAGTAATATATTTATCTCCGCTTGTCTTTCTGCCCAATCTGCATGGTCATCGGCCAATGCCACTCGTCGCTGAATACCCGCATTATTGATGAGCAAATTTAAGCCGGGCATGGTGTGGGCAACATATCGGGATAGCGCTTCCCGCTCTTCCGGAAGGCTAATGTCATTGATGAAAATTTCTAATCCAGGATTTTCTCTTGCCGCCTGTTTTAATTTTTCTCCATCACGGCCGGTAACCAATACGCGTATTCCTGCCGATAAAAAACGTTGGGCTAATCCAAGGCCAATGCCTGAACTGCCACCGGTAATCAATACTTGTCGTTTCATATCGTAAAGTTAGCCTTGTAAAATGATGTAAAATGGTCATCATTTCAGTATTTGTGTGCGATAAGCTTTGGGTGTGATTCCTGTCAGTTGTTTAAACCATTTTGTGAACTGGGATGGTTCAAAGGATAGCCGCAATGCAGTCTCATGGATCGAAAAATTTGTGTCAGCTAATAATTCCTGTGCAACCCTTAATATTTTTGGCTGGTAAAGGCCGCAGGGAGAAGTACCGCAAAGTTCTTTGATCGTATTGCTGAGGTGTGTAGGATGGATATGCAGAGTTTCGGCGAAATCTTTTATCTCCATCATTTCCGTCACACGCAGGTGCACCAGATCGTCCAGGTGCCGGTCGATCAGTGTTAAAAATTCATCCTTTATTTGTTCCGGGCGGGCCATACTACAAATTTAAAGATAAAAGTATCCAATCTGCTTTTTATTAGTAAAAGGAACATCTAATTACTTAGCTAAGTAGATTATACTATCATCCCCACCCAGTGCAGCAAGGAATATAGGTTTAAACGAAAAAAGACCGCTCTTTAGGAGCAGTCTTCATCGATTTTTTAGTGGAAACCACTTGGCGGAGGAAGAGGGATTCGAACCCTCGGTACCGTTGCCAGTACGACAGTTTAGCAAACTGTTCCTTTCGGCCACTCAGGCATCCCTCCGTTTAAAATTGTTACCCGTTTTTCGGGATTGCAAATATAGCAATTCAATCATATTTGCAAAAATTATTTACACAGATTGTAGGTAATCTATACGCACATGATAGATACTCATGAGCATTGTCTTGAATATCAGCTTTATAGTTTCTAAATCTTTTAGCGTTAAATCGCAATTATCTAACTGATTTTGCTCCAATTTGTAGTCAATGATGCGTTCTACCAGGTCATTTATGTTTTGCGCGTCCGGATTTTTGATACTTCTGGACGCCGCTTCCACTGAGTCAGCCAGCATTAACACCCCTGTTTCCTTAGAAAATGGTATAGGACCAGGATACCTGAAGATATTTTCATCTACAAACTTCTCCGGTGAATTTTTAAGAAAGGACTGGTAAAAGAAATCTACACGCGTATTGCCATGGTGCGTTCTGATAAAGTCGATCACACTTTCCGGTAACTGGTTCCTTCTGGTGATTTCAATGCCTTTATGCACGTGTTTAATGATAATCTGGGCACTTTGTTCATAAGGCAGCTTATCATGCGGACTGATCGACGTATTTTGGTTCTCAATAAAGTATTGCGGGTTCTCAATCTTACCGATATCATGATACAATGCGCCCGCCCGTACCAGCAAGGAGTTTCCTCCTATCTTGAAAATCGCTGCCTCCGCCAGATTGGCTACCTGCAGGGAATGCTGAAAAGTACCGGGTGCTTTAAATGCAAGCTCTCTGAGTAACTTATTATTGGTGTTGGTCAACTCTATTAGGGCAACATCAGAAGTGATTCCAAATACCCTTTCAAAAGCGTAGATCAGTGGATAAGCCAGTAAAGACAGCAATACGCTAATGATAAAAGGGACAAAATTAATCCATTCAATTTCCTTAAAAGATCCTTCACGTAACAAGCCAATACCCAGGAAGCTGATAAAATAAGCCGTTAGGATAAACAAAGCGGAAAGCAGCAACTGCTCCCTTTTAATCAGGTTCCTGATGCTATAGATAGCCACCATCCCGGCAGTGGTCTGATAAAATACAAACTCAAAACTGTTTGGTACAAAAAAGCCTGCGATCAATATAACCAGTAAATGGAGGTACAGGGCAAGGCGTGTATCAAACAATATCCTGATAATGATAGGAACTATACAAAACGGAATATAATAGACGCTGGGCAGGTTAAGCTTGTTCGACCAGGTTAAAGCCAGCAGCATGGAAGTGATCACCAACATCAGCAAAGAAAGTTGCCTGTTATCAGCAAAAATATCTTTCCTGAACATGTAAAGAAATACCATTTGTAAGGTCAGCACAAAAGCAACCAGCAATATCTGCCCCAGATAAACCAGCTTACTATCGCCAATAGTTTTAGTCTGTGCCTCGTAAGTTTCTTTAAATGATTGTAACTTCTGATAGATCTCGTCATCGATTACATTATTCTTGGCAATGATCAGCTCCCCTTTCTGCACCATTCCGCGGGTAGTGGAAAGGCTATTGACTGTATTGTTCTGTACAATACTGGTTAACTTTTCATCAAAAATAATATTAGGCTGCAAGTGATCTTCAACCAGGTTAATGATTACCTCTTTCTCTTTTAAATTTGTAGAGGTAAACGTATCATTGAAAAAATCAAGTGCCGTTTGTACCGTATATACATCCTGACTGCTAATGGTATAAGTAATGTTATTGTTCAATAATGAAAGGTCATAATACTTTCTTCCTTTCAGATGTTTTGGATTTACAGCTAATATTCCTTTCTCATAAATAGCTGTAAGCAGTCTCAGGGAAGCAGCTTTGCTAGGTTCTCTATCTGCCTCCAGAAATGTATTTGCACGCCATTTCACATCAAACTCATTCTCATAAGCTTCCTGTATCCCGCTAAATATATCCGGATCAAAGCGATATATGGGCAATACATTTTCCAAAGCATCATTTTTATCTGTAGCTACCTGTGGATTTGTTTTCAGAATGGCAAAACTGAAAGGGGAAACCAGATCTTTATTCAGCCATATTTTACCTTTTTGAAACTCATACCTGAAGCGCGGTTGTTTGGGCAAAAAAAAGGTAATGATAAAAACAGTTAAGGCCATCATCAGATATTTAATATTAGATGAATACTTCCTGTAAAGGATCTTATGAGAATTCTTATTGATCTTAGCCAAGATGTTGAAGATTATTATTCATCAAAAATAAGACTTTTTTGATGAATATGACCAAGTTACCTTTAAATAGAAGTTCGGTGCTTTAATTTTGAGTATTGATCAATACTATCATAATATAATTAAATTTGCTTAAATTTTTTATTTATGCAGCAAAGCGTTCTGATTATTGACGATGAAAAAAAGATCTGTAGCCTCCTGGCCAGAATTATTGAACTGGAGGGGTTTACAGTTTTTCAGGCCAATACAGGTAAAGAAGGACTTAAATTACTCGCCAATCAGGAAGTACATGTGGTGATCAGCGATGTAAAACTGCCCGATGTAAACGGCGTTGAGCTGGTTCAGCAGATCAAACAGATCAAACCTTACGCAGAGGTGATCAACCTGACGGCCTTCGGAACCATACAGGATGGTGTAAAAGCCATGCGCAACGGGGCTTTTGATTATATCACCAAAGGTGATGATAACGATAAGATTATCCCGCTGGTCTATAAAGCGATGGACAAAGCCAAGTTGCAGTACCGCGTTTTTGAGCTTGAATCCAAAATACAAAGACAATATGATTTCACGGCTATCCTGGGCCAGTCTAAACCTATTTTAGAAGCCGTAGACCTGGCCAGAAGAGTAGCACCTACAGATACTACTGTTTTATTATTGGGTGAAACCGGAACAGGAAAAGAAGTTTTTGCACAGGCCATTCATTATGAAAGTCCCAGAAAGTTAAAACCTTTTGTTGCGTTGAACTGCAGCGGCTTTAACCCGGATTTGCTGGAAAGTGAGTTATTCGGTTACAAACAGGGCGCATTTACGGGCGCCCAGAAAGATAAAAAAGGATTGTTGCAGGAAGCAAATGAAGGTACCCTTTTCCTTGATGAGATCGGGGAAATGAACCTCGACCTGCAAGCCAAATTATTACGTGTACTGGAAAACCAGACTTTTATTAAAGTTGGTGATACACAAACCACAAAGGTTAACGTACGTATTATCGCTGCTACCAACCGCGATCTGAAAACAGAAGCTGAAGAAGGCCGTTTCCGGCTGGACCTCTTTTACAGGCTTTCTGTTTTTTCTATTGAATTGCCTTCACTAAATGAAAGAAAAGGTGATATCCTGATCATTGCCAAATATTATTTAAAACAGTTTGCAGCCAAAGTGAATAAACCTGATTTCACGATGGAAGAGCAGTTTGGCGAGCGGTTAATGAACCATACCTGGAAAGGAAACATCAGGGAACTGAAAAACGTGATCGAGCGGGTAGTGATCCTGTCTGACGGACCAGTGTTAAATGCCGCTCTCCTGCCCTATGAATTTCACCAGGGAAATGTGGTGGAAGGCGACAACATGAAAATGGAAACCGTAGAAAAAATGCATATCATTAAAGTGCTGAAATATACCCGCAACAATAAAACCGAGACGGCACGCCTGTTGGGCATTGGACTCACCACACTTTACAGAAAACTTGAAGAATACCATATCAGCTAAACTATCTTCCTTACATTCCGATTAAAACAGATATATGTTCGAATACATTGAAAAGATCAGCGCGCTGATCAAACACATTTCCACCACTCAAAAAGAAAACATTGAAAAAGCGGCTGAATGGATTTCGGACGTTATTGTGGACGACCATATCATTCATGCATTTGGCTCAGGGCATTCTCATATCATCGGGATGGAGCTGTTTACCAGAGCGGGCGGCTTAGCCAATGTAAATGCCGTACTGGATGATCTGGTATTGGCTACCAGCGGCGCAAGAAGAGGCGGCGAAATTGAAAGAATAAGCGGATTAGCAGATATTCTCTGGGAAAAGTATAAAATCAGCTCTTCGGATATCATGATCATCATATCCAATTCAGGAAGAAATGCCATGCCCATTGAAATGGCTTTAAGGGCAAAAAAAGAAGGCCTTAAAGTAATTGCCGTTACTTCTCTTACGCAATCCCAAAGTTATCCTTCGCGCCATCAGAGTGGTAAAAAATTGTATGAGATAGCAGATCTTGTATTAGACAACGAGGTTCCTTCAGGAGATGGTTTGATGGAAATTGAAGGCAAATTAATCGGTCCCGGGTCGTCTATCGCCGGGATGCTGCTAGTGAATACCATTACAACGGAAGCTATCAAATTGGCCTCAGCCAGAGGTGCCAAATTGCCTGTCTACCACAGCCAGAACATAGATGGTTTTTCCAATGAAGAACTGTACCTTAAATATGAAGACAGAATAAAACATTTATAAAAAAACCCGCTGTTTTATATATAACAGCGGGTCTTTAATATTAAATGATATTACCAGGTTCTTGCTTTCATATATTCATCCAGCTTGGCACGCGTCATGGGCAATTTGCCTGGATTCTTGTCCAGCCATTTTAAAAATGCCTCTTTGATTTTATCTGTCCACTGGTTGTCAATTTCACCTGTCGCATAGGTTCCTTCTTTTAACATTTGAATGCCAAAAGTATCGCGTAAACCAATAAACTCGGCGGTCAGGATTACTTTCTCCGCTAAATGTGCAGGGATAAACAATACGCCTTCTTTTTTAGCCAATACCAGGTCGCCCGGCATCACAATCGCCCTTCCAATATGGATAGGTGTATTTAATCCCATCAGCACTTCGTCTTTCAGATAAGAAGGATCCCAGTCGCGTACAAAAGCATTAAAACCAGCGATGGCAGATAAGCCTTCCAGGTCCCTTGCAGAAGCATCAAAAATTACCCCATTACCAGATTTGGCATAAATGGAGTTTCCAAGGTTGTCACCAATTAAAGTTCCTTCGGCAATTTTCCCCATTCCATCGGCCACATATACGTCGCCTTTAGACAACATATCGATTGGCCAGGAATTGGAGTTCCCTTTTCTACCCTCCTTTTTACCCCTGTCCATGATCTTCTGCTGAACATCTGGTCGCGAAGGCATAAATGAAGCCGTTAAAGCCCTTCCCACTACAGGTACATCATCATGCACCATCTTCCAGCCCCGATCAAACTGGCAGTGATAACCTTCATTATTTAGCGTAGCCCAGGCATCTTCAATGCCTATGTTTTTTGCCCTTTCCAGCAGATCATCAGGAATTTTAGGCCTGCCATCAGGGAAACGCTCCCCTTTCCAATCGGAGGTCAAATAAATCAACTCTTCCTTTGACATCGTCTGAGCGCTCATGACATGGCCTGTTAAAATCATAACCGCCGCTAAAAGGACAATACGTACATTTAATTTCATCTATTTATTGCGTTTTTTCGAGTTAATATTGCTTTTTAAAGGTTCTCAGGCTAATCCTACGCATAGTTAAATTGTTAGATGCAGCTTTTGAACATTAAACTCATGGTCAGCCCTGATCATAAGTTTAATGTTATCAGTTTTACAGTTTGTGATGTTCTGAAGCGCCTTTTTTAACCACTTGTCTAACAGGAAACTCTGGAGTAGCAATTCCATTCAGGTCGTAAACAATCTTACCATCCCTGATGGTCATTTCACACTCAAACTTTTCAGTTCCTTTTTCTTTAATACCTGTATAATCATAAAAGCCAAAATCACCTTTACGAAGGTCGAAAATAGTAACATCGGCAGGAGCATCTTCAGATAAATTTCCCAGCATCTCTTTTTTAACCGCCTGTGCAGAATTCCAGGTAGATGCTTTAATCACTTCTTTCAATGGCATGCCCATATTCAGGAATTTAGACATTACACTCATCATATCTTTCATCGATCCGTTCATGCTTTCAGAGTGGATATCGGTACTGATCGTATTCGGGAAAAAGCCTTCTTTCATTGCCGGAATTCCTTCTCTGTAAGTGAAACTAATCCCTCCATAACCTACATCAAACAAAATTCCTTTTTTGCGTGCTTCCAGGAAATAAGGTTTTACCTTTCCGGTAGCCGGATCAATGATCTCTTCTCTCGAAGGATACAGACCAGCATACATATGTGTATAAATATCTCCCTTACGCAAATGTTTCATAAACAGATCATCTAAAGAAAGCGCAGGTGTGCTACCTCCAAAATCGATCATTACCGGAATGTTAGCCATTACGCCGGCAGCTACCGCGTGGTCAACAGCAGTCCACTCATGTCCTTCAAAATGCGCCACTTTGATTCCTACAATAATATCTTTATTGCCTCTGGCTACTAAAGCAATCATTTTAGAATTCATATCTGTGGTATCCTGCTCATAAGCCCCTCCGCGCATTCCTTCGCCCACTACGTTCAGCATGGCCAGTACCCTGGTTTTTGAACGGTCAACGATATTCTTTTTAAACAGTGCAAAATTACGCCATCCCGCACAGCCGGCATCTACTACTGTAGTTACCCCTACCCTAAAGGTAAAACCATCAGGGGTGAGCGCATCAAAACCATCATTTAAATAATGATCCGGCTCTGTACCCTGAAAATTATGGGTATGTAAATCAATAAAACCCGGAGAAACATATAATCCCTTAGCATCCACCACCTGTATTGCATTTGCTGTACTAATGTTTGCAGCTACTTTAGCTACTTTTCCGTCAATAATGGCCACATCCATGATCTGGTCAATGTTATTCTTAGGATCAATCACATGACCGCCCTTAATAACAATATTGTATTGCTGGGCATAAAGATTAGAACAAAGCATGCAGACAACTGCAGTGCATAATAGAAACAACTTTTTCATCTGTTTATGTATTTAATTTTAAAGGTGATGAAGCTTGCATGAGCTAGTTCATTTTTTTGAGAGCTTTAAACGCTCATGCAGGTTTCATATGTGTGTGTTAATGTTAAAGGTTATAAAGCTTGATCAGTTAAATTTATCAATGAAACCGATGTTTTTCATCTGATAAAATCTGGTGGTTTAAAAAAGCAGGGTTTTATTGCTAAAACCCTGCTGCAAGATAATAAATGAGAGTTTAATCTTGTGAAAATTCTTATTGTTTATCCCACCACATGCGTGTCATGAAATCATCTGCTCCCTGACGCGCCACTGCGGCCGCATAATTGGTACCGTTTAAATTCTGTTCACTCACCGGATATTCCATTCGTCTGAATATTTGTCCGCCTGTAGCATTACCCACATAATTGTTTGGAACGAGCGCAGGATATCCCGTTCTGCGATAGGAAGCAAAAACTTCCTGAAAATCAGGATATACGCCCACCCAGAACTGGGTATAAATCTGCGCCATCTGCGCATCCAGCGATCCGCCGGTATTTAGCGGATGGTTTCGGATATAACTATCCGTTTGATTTGCAGTAATCGTACCTGCAGCACCAAACAATGCCCATTGGTTCATCGAAGCCCTGATACCGCTTTCATAAAAGCTGCTTGCAGAACCTCCTGAATACCAGCCACGCAAAACAGCTTCCGCCAGTAAGAAATTGGTTTCGGCATTGGTTAAAAGTAACAACGGACTATTCAGCTGTAGCAATGTTAAAGGATTAGGCTGTGAATAGGTAACAAAATCTGCCGGTTTTGCACCTAATGTTGCAGACATTCCCTTCTGTACAGCTGCTGTAGTATCTGCAGTTCCATTAACATATACTACAGATAACACACCTAAACGGGGATCTGTATTTGCTTTTAAATAATTGATAAACACATCCTGAAACTTTCCACCTTCGGGATTGGTTACCCCATCCAGCACCGCATAATCTGAATTGATCATATTCAGTGCCAGCGGATTTTTATTGATATCCTGTCCGGCAGGAACATATCCGCCAACTCTCACAATGTCTGCATCGGCAGTGATTACACCACCTGCAATAGCTTTTTGTGCCCAGGTTTGTGCCAGCGTAGGATCTACTTTGGTCATTCTCATCGCCATGCGCAGCATCAGGGAATAAGCAAATTTCTTCCACTGTGTGGTATTACCGCTATAGATCAGGTCGGCAGCAGCAAAAGTTGGTTTAGCGGGGTCCAGACTAGCGGCAGATTCTGTCAGTTCTTTCAGAATATCTAAATAGATGCTCTGCTGTGTATCGTATACCGGTTTATAAACTGCTTCTGTATAACCTTTACCGGCTTCAGAATAAGGAATATCTCCATACAGGTCGGTCAGGCGGCTAAAACAGTATGCTCTCCAGATCCTGGCTTCGGCCAATAAATTGATATTGGTAGCGTCACCTGTTACGGCACGCACAACGGTACTGATCTCATTAATTTCATCCGGGTAGCCATTAGTGAAAGCACCCCACGACTGGCTATTCTGACTTAAGATATACTTAGCCCCAAAACCCGCCACATCGTTAAAACTAGTGGTATACTGCATCGTTCCCTGCAGCAGTATCAGATGATTGCCAGCACCATCAAGTTCCGCTTTAGTAAAGATATAAGAAGGATTAGGTGTAGTGGAAGCATTCGGGTTGGTATTCATTTGTACAAACCCTTTATCACATGCCTGGAAAACAAGGCAGGCGAGAACGGCAAAAGTAATTTTAGAAAAATATCTTTTCATATCTATAATATTATTAGAATTTAACCATAAGATTCACACCCAAAGATCTTGTTCTCGGTAAGCCGATAGATTCAAAACCCTGACCTGTTCCATTGGAATAACTTTGCTCAGGATCGAAGTTTTTAGTTTGACTGTAAAGGGTGAGCAGGTTACGTGCAACAAAGGATACGGAAGCCGACTGCACACCTTTGATCTTCATTTGTTTTACAGGGATGTTATAAGAGGCAATCACCTGGCGTAATTTGATAAATCCGTCGTTAAACACAAACAGGTCTGTATAACTTTTGTAATTGTCATAGTAAGACTGTAAACCGCTAACCGGGATAAATCGGCTGTAGGCAGCACCACTTTGGTCTACACCATTAACCGTTAAACCTGTGCCCCTTCCAGGAAGGGTGATTTTATCCAATCCAAGTCTAGTTGCATATACATCCTGCAGTGAGAAGATCTTGTTACCAAATTTACCATCAACCAGGATGCTTAAACTGAAAGCTTTATAATGGAAATCCTGTGTGATACCCATGGTATATGGCGCTACACCTTTTCCAAGCGTATGTAAGGCTGTTTGTACTGGTAATCCGGTGGTTTTATTAAAAATCACATCTCCATTAGCATCTTTCGCCATGCTTGTTCCTACAATGGAACCATACGACTGACCAACGATGTTATCAATATAAGCATATCCGTTTACAGAAGAGGCCATCTGGATCTGGTTTAAGCCAGAGCTCAGTTGTAAAACTTTGTTATCATTATAGGCAAAGTTATAGCTGATGTCCCATCCAAAGTTCCTTGTTTTAACCGGCGTACCGGTTAACAGGATCTCAACCCCTTTGTTGCTCAACTCACCAACGTTAAGAATTACATTGTTGTACCCTGAAGTTCCGCTGATCGCTGTATTTACAATATCATTGGTTGTTTTACGGTCGTACAATGTGAAATCAATACCTAAACGGTTCTTCAGGAATTTAGCTTCAAAACCAGCTTCAGAAGTAGTTGAGGTATAAGGACGCAAATTTGCGTTAGAAATACTGGTGCTGGAAACATTTTGCAACGGCTGACCAGAACTAGTGATCATGCTGTAAGCCAGGTTGATCGCATAAGGATCGGGAGCACCACCACCTACCTGTGCCCATGAACCTCTGAATTTGAAAAAGCTGATAAAGTCTGGCAGCTTAGTGGCATCAGAAAGTACAAAACTACCACCCACAGAAGGATAAAACAGGCTGTTGTGCTGAGGACTTAACGTAGAGAACCAGTCCTTTCTTCCGGTAAAGGTTAAATAAGCATAACTCCTGAAACCCAGATCGGCAGAGGCAAATAATGAATTTATGGCCGTGGCATTATAAGTAGGCAGTGTAGAAATAGTGGATAAATTGGTAGAACTGTAGAAGTAAGGAATGGTATAATTGGCACCATTGGTAGTTTCAAGGTCGTAAACCGTTCTTTGTTTGTTACCTCCGGCCAATCCTGTCAGCGTAAAATCATTTGAAAGTTTACCATTGTAATTTATGGTTACCATTCCATTTGTTTCCGAATTATCTGCTTTTAGAGCGGTATATTGTCCATTAGGTACATATAGCGTTCCTGTAGGCAGGATATAAGAATAGTTATAGTTATAAAAATCCCTGCTCACCGTACCTTTTATAGACAAATTTTTAACAATATCGTAAGTCAAACCAGCCTGGCCAATGAAACGGTTTTTGGTATCCTGTTCTTTAAATTTGTTGACTACAAAATAACTATTGGTGGCGATGCCAGCATCGTTCCATGCAATTTCATTCCCTTTACTGTCGTATCCAGGCTCCAACCAGCGGATGTCTGTGGTATTGGCAAGTAAAAGCGGGGTCCAGTTTGGGTTACCCAAAGCATCACCGGCAGTAGGCCTGTTGTGTGCCTGCTCTACATTATACTGCGCCAGGGCTTCAATCTTAATTTTAGATCCCAGTTTACCATTGATACTCAGGTTTCCTGTTTTTCTATTGTAATCACTATTGGGCAAAATACTTTTGCTATCCAGGTCGCTACCAGAAAAGCGGTATTGAAAAGTTTCAGAACCACCTGTAAAAGCCAGTGTGTTGGTATAAGTACGTCCGGTTTGATAAAAATTCTTTACGTTATCTTTCTCCGCAGAATAAGGATGTGTTAATCCATCAGCAGCAACATAATCAGAACCATCTATTTTAGCACCAAAAGAACGGCGTCCGCTGGCAATAGCTGCAGCCTGTGTCATTGGTTTTGTACCATCAGTACCCTGACCATATTCATATTGCCAGTCTGGCGATACTACGGCATTATCAAAAGTTAAAGCCGTATTATACTCAATACCTACGCCCTGTTGTGCTTTACCTTTTTTAGTGGTGATCAGGATCACCCCGTTTGCTGCCCTTGCACCATATAATGCGGCTGCTGTTCCACCTTTTAATACGCTAATAGATTCGATATCATCAGGATTGATGGCAGAAATTCCGTCTCCCCTGTCTACGTTTCCGGCACTACCGTTAGTCGTTGCACTTCCACCAGGAGTACTGTTATCTAAAGGCATACCGTTAATTACATATAACGGCTGATTACCCCCTGAGCCGGAAAGAGATCCGTTACCCCTGATCACGATACGACTTGAACCACCCGGGCCAGTGGATAAACCTGTTGCATTTACACCCGCAACTTTACCCGTTAAAGCATTTGCTACGTTATTTTCACGTGCCTGGGTAAGGTCGCTTCCATTTACCTCTGTAACAGAATAGGCCAGTGATTTTTTCTCTCTTTTGATACCCAGGGCAGTAACCACCACTTCACCAAGATCATTAGATTGTTCCTTTAATACCACGTCGATTAAATTTCTGCCGCCAACAGGTACTTCCTGTGAAACATAACCTATAAAGCTAAATAATAGTGTCGCATCTCCATCAGGAATAGTCATTGAAAAACGTCCTTCCGCGTTAGTACTTGCGCCTGTGCTTCCTCCTTTAACTTTTACACTTACACCTGGCAGTCCGTCACCTTTAATATCGGTAACGCGTCCTTTAATCTGCAACTGTTTTTTTGAAGATTCATTAACAGGTACAGGTTCATGTTTAGCAGCCGGTTTAATAGGTTCAATCAAGATCAGGTCGTCTGCAAATGAGTAACCCATATTCAAAGGCTCCAGCATCATTGTTAATACAACAGAAAGCTTTTGATCTTTAACATTTAAACTTACTTTTTTATCATCTGTTAAAACCCCTGATCCGTAGGCGAAATCGATTTTAACTTCGCGGTTGATTTTTTTTAATACATCCTTTACAGGCATTTGATTTACATTCAGGCTGATTTTTGTGTTCAGGTCCTGAAGTGTTAGCTTTGCGGCTTGCGCTTGGTAAGTAAATTGAAGTAAGATGATGGTCAATATAAGGCTAACCAGATTTTTACGCGAAAACCGGTAAGACAATGTCTTTTTTGTCATATATTTGGGAAATAATTGTGAAAAATAGCCTCCTTCCAGGGAGGTCAAAACGATTTAGTAGAGCGATAGCTCTGAATTTAGTTGAGTGTGCTGAAATCACATTCAACTTTTTTTTTGAGTCGGTCTTACCGCATAGGCAATTTTGTTTAGGTTAGGTTTAGGTTAAGTTGAAAAAGGTTATCGTTTAATAAATGATATAATCATCCGCAGATTTTTTATAATGTGTGTCTGAAAGGCGGGTTACCGCATCCATGATCGTGGTAAATGATTGTTTATTGAATACCCCGGTAATTCTTTTCTGATTTTGGTCGCTATCGGCTACCTCGATTTTAATTCCATATTTATAACCTACTTTATAAGCGATCTCTTCGAGGGTAGCATTGTTAAAAATTAATTCTCCTTTTTGCCATGCAATAGACTCCGTTACATCTTTTACTGAATCTATAGTAAAATCAACCTTTTTGCTGTTCAGTACGGCACGTTGCTTTGGCAACAGCGTTACCACCTGATCACTGGATGAATCTTTAACCGCTACTTTTCCTGTGATTACAGTAACCGACATGCTTGACATCCGTGGATAGGCCATTACATTAAAAGATGTTCCCAATACACTGGTGACCATCTTCCCTGAATGAACAAGAAATGATTTTTTCGGATTATGGTGTATTTCAAAGAAAGCTTCCCCATCCAGATAAACTTCCCGTTTGCCACCAAAAGTTTTTGGAAAACGTAATTCACTGCCAGAGTTAAGCGTAACCTTACTTCCATCACTTAAATAGACTACCAGTGTTTTGCCCAATCCAGCTTTCCTTAAGCTATAGCTGCTGGTAAGCGGACTTGTATTTTTACCTGCTGTTAGCCAGATCATCATTGAACACATTCCAATGAGTACCGCTGCAACAGCACCTAACCAAATGCGTTTGGCAGATAGTGATTTAATGATGCTATTTGGAGAGGTAGACTTTTTATATATTTTATCCCAGTCTACATTCTCCTGATCTGGCATTGCCTGCACCTGATTCCAGAAATTTTCCATCTCCATATCAAGATCTGCTTCAGAATTTTCGCTTTTAAGCAATTCCAGCAGTTCCCTGATTTCCTTTTGACTCGCATCACCCGACGTGTACTTGTTAAAAAGAGTAGATATCCTGTTTTTTTCTTCCATATTTCTGGCTGATTTGTAGTAAAGACACACAACTCAGCCAAACAGACTAATGAAAACTTAAAAAAAATGAATTACATAACAGAAGATGCTCACATTTTTAAATAAATCAGATTTATACCTATATATATAAGGTATAAAAATAGATTACCAGAGAATAAATTAGAATTTGAAAATTAATTATAGCCAATTCATGAATATAAAAAACATTATAGCAGATTTTACCCCGTTTTTTATTAAAAAAGAGCGTACTACACCTACAGCTGTCAAATAATGGTTTTTAACTGTATTTTTAGACAGATTGAGCTGAACAGCTATCTCGTCATAACTTAACTCATCCTCTTTGCTAAGTTTAAAAACCAAACGTCTCTGAGGGGAAAGACTAGCTACCGCTTCATTGATCAGTTTATTATACTCAAACAGATTAAATTTAGTTTCAGCATTGTCACCATCTTTTGCAGCAATCCTGATCAGCTCCGTAGACATCTTCTCATTATAGGCGATTTTCCGGAGATAATTTAAAGAAAGGTGTTTGGCAATTTTAAATATATAACCATCTAAATTTTTAATTTCATCTAAATGGTCCCTTGCAACCCATATTTTAATAAAAATCTCCTGTGTAATCTCCTCCGCAACATACTCCGACTTTGAAATAGCAAGAACATAGGCATATATCCTGTTCTTGTAATTATCAAAAAGCCTATTGAAGTCATTATTCATGAATTTTGCAGTATAAAATTTGGTTTTTAATCTATTAAATTGATAGAATATATAAAATCAGTGTTAAATTACAATTAACCGATCATATTTTCAAGTATAATAATTAAAACATTTAATATTTATAATAAAGTCAAAAAACAACTTCACTTACTATTGATAACATCAAAAATTACAGTAAATACATACTTATATTGCAACTTTGATAAAAGGGCATTGATCCCACAGCTATATTAATAAAAACTACCGTCACCACGTCGTTTTAACTCTTTTCCTCTCTTTTTAGCGGTACCGTTCCATTTTTGCAGGTTTAAGCTAAAACTAAGCATTAAATATCTGCTTAGCCTATTACTATTGGTATCGGTATACCCGTTAGCGCTAATCACACGGGATATGAATTTATTCTGATTAAACAAGTCAAAAACCGCAAGCTTTAAAATACCATTCCTCTTTTTGAATAACTGCTGTTCAAGAAATGCATTTATCACCAATGGATTATTGGAAAGGGCCGAAGTGATGCCATTGATGTAATTTTTGTTTGCATTATAACCAAGTGTTAAAGTCCTGTCGCTCAGCAAGTGCACCTGGCCTTCGATACCTAATTTTAATATGGTGAATTTTGTATCTATTGCTGCAGGAAGAGAATTTTTTGATTTATCCAGTTCATAGGACACAAATGGGTTTATTTCAATGATGTCATTGGGCGAAATTCTGGGACCCAATTTTTCATAAAAACGCCAGTTACTGACTACGTTGAGATCGTTATTATTAAATGTTAAGGTATGGTCTTTTGCAACCCATCCATTTAAAGCCAGGGAATAACTACGATTTTCCAATTGTTTAGTTACGCTATAATTACCTAAAAAAGAATAGGTTCCATCTGTATTTACAAAACGCGTTTCAGTAATATAACTTTTAAGATCCGGTGAGTATTCCAGCACACTATTAGGCACAATCTGATTGTGATAAAAAACACTGCTTAGCTCCCCTGCCAGATTAATTTTATCATTGGGGATATAATTTTGATAGCTTAGCTGAACAGTATGCCGCACAAATGGTTTTAACAATGGATTACCAATAATTGGGTTCTGCGGGGAGGAATAATCAGGAACAGGCTGTATCTGGTAACCTGCAGGTTCATTCTGCATCCCTGAATAATTAAGTTGCATACCTTGCTCTAAAGACC
Source organism: Pedobacter sp. L105 (assembly GCF_009765875.1). GTDB lineage: Bacteria > Bacteroidota > Bacteroidia > Sphingobacteriales > Sphingobacteriaceae > Pedobacter. The sequence goes on along the minus strand of NZ_LMUP01000003.1, from coordinate 39,517 downwards.
AGTTGTATTGAACCCTGAACACCGGTAGCAGGTAGATGAAGTTTCTTTTAAGTAGTCCATCCTGGTTTACCCCGCTTTCCTTTAATGTAGAAGGATTTACCAGAATACCAACATTCAGCGCAAATTTCTTTTTTACCAGGTCATAATTCAGCCCAAAGCGGTAATCATTAAAACTATATCTGTAATTGTTGCTCAGTGAATCAATCCTGCCTGAAGTCTGATTGGCGGCGACATTATTGGTAGTCATGATATCATTAAATTGCTTGGCATTTACCTGGGCGGTAAGGTTAATACGGGATACAGGTGAAATCGGCTCCGTATAAGTCAGGCTTGTTTTATAATTACGGGTAGTAGTGCGCCTGTCTATAACTCTCCGTATGGTAGAATCTGAGACTAAATTTTGTAACGAATCTTTGGTGATAAAAGTTGAATTAGAATTACTTTGCTGATTCTTATTATTACCCAATACTTCCATTTGCACCGAAATATTTCTTCCCGGTTTGTCAAATACATGCTGATAAAATACCAGTGTATGAGTTGCAGGAATGGTACTTTTATCTGCCTGGCTTCCTTTCGAATTTTGATTGATTAACCCCGTCTGATCGTAGGTGAAGTTATTCATATTTAAACTTTTGTCATATTTTAGGGAAGGAGAAATTTTCAGTAGATTTGATTTGTCCGGGGACCACTCCAGATCCAGATCCAGCACGTGCTGCGTTTGTTTACTGTAACCTTCCGCATTACGCGTAAAAAGAGTAGACAAGGCATAATTGCCCGCATCAGCTGTGTTAAAAAATAAAGCACCCGAACTGTTATTCACTAGATTTACATTGGTTGTATTCAGGTTATAATTGGCATTAACCTGCACATGTTCACCCCAGTCATCTCTGTAATTTAAAGAGGCCACACCAGTTTTAGTAGTACCGCCGTTTGGTGCACTGAAATTAGCAGAACTATTGTCAATAGCTGCGGAGCTAATAGAAACTAAAGCGTTATTGTCAGAAACTCCATTGATAGATTGATTAAAACTTCCTATCAATCCCAATTGTTCATTACCATTAATATGCTGTGCAAACAACTGTTCATCATATCGGCTGTCGCCACCAGCACCAGCGGTCGGCCGTAAAATAGTCCCCACCGACCGATCTGGTTTCGTGGTGATATTCAGCACCTTTTTTGAGTCTTCCGTTTTAACACCTGTTTTTGCCGCCTGAAAACCATAATCATCAATCACCTGGATCTTTTCTACAATGTCTGCCGGAAGATTTTTAATAGCCAGCGCAACATCCCCGCCCGCATATTCTTTACCATTCAGCTTCGCATTGTCGAGTTTTTTCCCAAGATAGCTCACCGAATTATCTGAACCAACTTCAAATCCTTCCATTTTTTTCAGCAACTCATTGATATTGGCATTTTCCCTGATTTTATAATCCGCAGCGCGGTATTCCACAGTATCCGTTTTATACTTTATGGTAGGCGTACCATTGATCTTAACTTCCTTCAGCATGCCCACATCTTCTCCTAAAATCACAGGATCGAGAATTAGCTTTACCTGACTATCATTGAACAGATATTTTCTTACTGCTGCCTTATAGCCGATTGCCAGTATAGAAAGCGAGAAAACGGAGGATTTAACTGTGCTAAAAACAAATATTCCGTCTTCATTTGTCATTCCTGAGATAGAATCCTGACTAGAATGTAAAATAACCGAAGCGCCGGGCACAGGCGAGCCGGCGGCATCTGTTAGAAGACCGCTCACTTTATGGATAACAGGAATGACTGTCTTATTAGAGGTTGAAGCTTGCGCGCAGACCTTTAACGATCCTGTTAGCGCAAGAACAAGGATAAAAATCCCCTTCATTATTTATAAGACATCAAAGTAGAACTTTATACTGAGCCCAGAAATCAGTGGGACTATACAACACAACGTCACCAGGATCAACAGGTGGCGGTGGTGGCGGGCGCTGTCCGTCTTTAGGAGCTGCGGGCTGCTTGTAGCCATTTAATTTAATGTTATAATAAAATACCTTGCCCGCATGTAAAGCATCACCAAAATATTTTAAAGGTATTGCAAGCTCGTAAGTGTAAGATCTATAACTATCAAAGGTTGCCGCAGCTTTGATACCATATTCATTGTAAACAGAGATTAAAGTGTCTTTAATTTCTTTAAATCCATAAACTTCAATTTCTTTAGCTTTTGCTTTAAGTCGCTTATTGATCACTTGATTTAATGAATCTTCTAAAACCACTTTATGATCAGAATTGGTTATTAAGTTTATTATCGCATCGAAATGAACTGCCAATTCAGCACCAGGCTGATAGACAGGATAAGAAACGGTCTTGCTGGTTGCATTGATCTCCTTTTTAGCAGTATTAATTGAAAAGGTAATCCCACCCATGATAATTTTTCTCATCATCAATTGATCTGTAGCTTTGACCAGCAGGTATAAATATTTATCGTTATTTCCTACGCTGTAGTAGACATTTACGTTTTTATTGTAAGCTTTAAAATCTTTAGGCCAGTCTGATGACTTACCATCAACAGTTACATTTGGCAGAACCAAACCTCCGGTTTGCACTGCGGGTAATTTTTGCGCAAGAGCGATACTATTTATAAATAGCGCCATTAACAGCATTAATAAAGGTGCTCGCCGCGTTGGATGGTTATTTGTAGTCATACAGCAGGTATTTAAGGAGTTAAATTATAGATTACGAAAATTCAATGACGACAACAACCCTGTTTTACAAGGAGATAAGAATCTTAAAAAAAAACACTCTAGGTTTTATATTGATAAAACAGAAGGTAGAAAATAAGAGACTAAAATAATAGTAGCTATACTTCGGTAAATAGGAAATTCAAGCTATTAAAATTGGGACTTAAATCCAAAGATTTTAGGTGAGACCATAAAACCGAACCAATATTGGCGATTTTTAGAAAGAAATTAAGTTTCATAATCATAAGAGGCATTAATTACACCCCAAATTAAAAAATAAAAACGTAAGAACCAATATATTTAATAGTAAAATTGATTTTTTTCAATCATTTATTGTTATAAATTTAAAAATATTGAATTTTAAGATTTACTTATTTAAAATAAAACAAATATCATTCGGCATGCATCCTGCAAAATAAAAATTAGCTCTTTAAAATTCATTTTTCTGCTGATTCAATTTTTTCGCTTTTGACAAAAGCATCCGCATTTATCTTTGAATAGTATCCGCAAGCACGCCGGCAATCTTAGCGATATGTTTTGTGTCAATATCAATATTAAATTCATCTAAGAATGTGTTGATCTTAGCGGTATCGGCTATAGGAATAACTTTGATGAAAGCTTCTTTCCAATTAAAGTAACCATTTCGTTCTTCTTCCCCTTTTAAATCAAGGAGATTATCTAATGCCGTTGTTTTTTTTAAAACATCAGCATGGCCGAGATAAGTGCCATTTATTTCTCTAACGCATTTGTAAACCTGCTCGTTGGTCTTAGCCTAAAAAATGAGCCCTATCTTCGAATTAATCCATTTTCTAATCTTAAATATCAAGACATTCATAAATTGAATATCTTGATAATCAACTATGTAAATTACAAAGCATTTATGATTTGATCAGAGAAGCCGCCAGTTGCGGAAGCAATCCAATGGCGCCTGCTAAACCCATGGTATTGGGATAATCCCGGTAGTTGATGATTTTGCCGTCTTTAAACCGGATTACCGCTACAGAAGAAGCCACATTAAAAGAATGGCTTGTAGCATTATTCGTGCCTTTCAGGCTTAGTTCCAATAGGATGGTATCCGGGTCAGTACTTTGATAAATAACCGCATTTACCTGATGAAGTTTATATAATTTATTGATGTTGTGCAGCTGGCTTTTTTCACCAAACCGCTCAGCTATTTTTTCAATTCCCTCAAAACGGGACGGTGTATTCTCTAAAGCGAAGGGCATTTCTAATACTGCATCTTGCGCAAAACAGTTCACAAAATCGTCATAGTTCCTTGTTTCCAATGCTTTACGCACATCCTCAACTATTTCTATCGGCTTTTTCATATTTGCAATTCATTGATTTATGATTACAAAATTATGATCCTCGCGCAAAAATATACTTGACAAAAGGCAAGAAATACGGTGATTATAATTTTGTTTTTCGCCTGATGCAGCTCAACGTACTATCCGTTAAGTTGAGATAGGATGCGATATATTTAAGCGGTACACGGCGATAGAAGTTCATCACCAACGTATTTGCCATAGTAGGATACCAAAACCTTTCCCTGCTCGTCGATAATAAAACTGGCACCTGCTCTGTTAAAACTACCCCGTAAAAAAAAGGTTAATGCTTCGTTCATGATTTTTTTATTTTAATTTGAAAAAATGGACAGAAAGGATTTTAGAAACTCATTCATAAATATCAAAATCATAAAAAAATCACCCATTGAAGAAAAAATTAGTGAACAAAATGTTAAGTACGATTTCGAAACGGCCAGGCAAACGCGTTGGCATATAATTACCGTATAGGAGATCTTAAACCGTGGGTGCTAAACACTCACGGTTTTCCTGCTTCAGCATTTCCCTAAGGATCAACTGGACACACTTGTATTTTTGATTGTGGGCCGCGTGCTTATTTTTCCAGCCCATTGTTTCCATCAACAACTCGATAGGGAATTGCAAATAGAAAAGAGATTTAATGATCCACCTGCAATTGGTGGTTATATTTTGCAGGTAAGCTTCCATTTTCTGTTCATTGGTCTGTTCGGGATATATTTCAGTTTGGCCATGCGCTGGATGATAAATTATATCAGGAAATTTTAAAATCATTTCACTTTGATTAATGAAAGCTAGGCTAGTGTTTGGGGTATTTAACCTTTGCAAGTTTAAACGGGATTTTTTTGCTGTTCAAAAAATAATCACCGGTAATAAATGCTGGTGTTTCTTCGTAGGCATCCTGCATATTGTCCAGTATAAAATATGCCGGTTCGTTCTTGTTGACAGCCACAAATTTTAGGCGGTTCAGTTCATTTGCCACACCAGCGTCGGGTACAAAAACAAGCGGCTTAGTTTTCCCCAGCATAAAAAAATTCAGCGAACTGGCCCCGATATAGCCGTTGGCCAATATTAACTTAACGAGCCGGCCTTTAACCTTGCCCTTGTAGTTAACAGCATCATAAGCTTTAGGAACACCCTGGCACAATGTTTCAAAGGAAATCAGGCAAAGCCCCATAAGTACCAGCAAGCTGTTTTTTTTCATTGTATCGGTTAAAGCCATTTAGCTAACAATTATTTACGATGCCTTTTTTTCATTCTGCAATACGTCGATAGGGCACTTCCGAACTTACAAAATAAAATACACCTACATCCTGATTCTGGTCTGTTTTGCCGCCGTTATTTACTCCTGCCAAAACGCTAAGGGAAAAGCCGCACATGATAAAGGCAACACAACCTAGCCACATGGGTAAAGATGCAGTTAAAAAGACTTTTACAAATAAAATGGCTGCAGAAAATAATCTAGAGAGAAACTATTTCAATTAGAAATCTATTCCTTAAAAAGACTGGCCCTGGCGGTATTAAAATGTCATTAATTTTTGCAAATGCGCCTTCAACTATAGTATTTCTACAGAATTTAATGGTATCCTTGCTTAGAATTACTTTACAATTCCCTAATAAATATCCTTCATGAATACAATATCTTCCATGTTAAAAGATCATGGTACGATGATACAAATTATCTTATATCTTGTAGTTATCGTGAGCATCTGGGTAGCAGAATTTGCCGTCACTTTAAAGTCCCTTAAAGAAAAATGGCAGCATACCTGGGTAAACCTGATGTTTATCATTACAGCACTTCCGGTTCAGCTCATGCTTACCTTTTTTGTGATCTTTATTTCCGGATGGGTAACCCTTCATCACTGGGGAATATTGTATTTGATCCCCTATCACAATAACCTGTGGGTAAAATATATCTGTGGATTTTTCCTGATGGATTTTTTCGAATATGTTTACCATGTGATTATGCACAAAGCAGCTCCATTATGGAATTTCCACCTGGTACACCATACCGATCTGGAAATGGATGTATCCACTACAGTGAGGGAACATCCGGGAGAAACTTTTGTGAGGGTATGCTTCCAAATGGTGTGGGTATTTCTTGCCGGTGCTTCTATAGGTTTGCTTTTACTGAGACAAACCGTTCAAACTTTTGCCAACCTGATTGCACATACCCATTTGAAACTTCCGCGAAAAGTAGATAAGTTTTTCGGCATGTTATTTATCACCCCTAGTCTTCACCACGTACACCATCATTGGGAATTGCCTTATACCGATTGTAATTATGGCGATGTATTTAGCGTATGGGACAGGTTATTCGGAACTTTCAAAGAGATGAAAACTACAGAGATTAAATTTGGCCTGGATATCTATCAGGGATACTCTACCACAAAGTTCTTCGATCTGGTTAAATTCCCATTTGTCAAAAGGACCAAGCATTAGTCAAAAACAGCTTTTATCTTATTTAGATAACGAATATAGCTACTGCAGGAGCACTAGCGGTGGTGCTTTCGTTCGCCACAAAATAATAGAAAAATCGGTTTAAAATGAGGGGAAAGCAACATGTGGAAAGGATTTAGGGGCGGGTTGCTAAGGGGTTGGTAAGGATATTTGATCGTTTACCCTTAATGACCCCTTGCCAACCCCTTACCAACGCGCCCCCAGATGTAGCTTCACCGGCACTTGTCCATAAATTTTTTATTGCTTTAAAGCGAACCAATCTGCCGAAGTTATCCGTTGGCTTAGAGGTGCTCAATCTAATAGGATGATACTTTAAGACTATTTCTGATAGAACCTGCTTATCATACTTGGCAGGATAATCAGCAACAGCGGCATGGCTATGATAAAACCACCAATTACTGCAATCGCTAAAGGCTGATGCATTTGGGCACCTGCTCCAATCCCTAATGCAAGAGGCATCAATGCGGTAATGGCTCCCAAAGCAGTCATCAATTTAGGCCTTAACCGTGTCGATATTGCATAAACAATGGCTTCATCTGCTGTTTTATCCAGCAGTGATTCCTTAAACTGGAGAAAAGTGAAGATGGCGTTCTCCCCGATGATACCTACAATCATGATCAGTCCGGTATAACTTCCCACGTTTAAAGGCGTATGTGTAAGATATAACGCCATATAACTTCCTGAAATACCCAGCAGGGAAATCACCAGAATGATAAATGCAATTTTAAAATCTTTAAACAGGAACAGGATTACACTAAAGACCAGCAGACTTGATGTGATCAAAATGGTAAACAATTCACGGAAAGAATTTTGCTGCTCTGCATAAGCGCCTCCGTACTCGATATGATAACCGCCAGGCAGGTTAACAGACGACTGCACTTTTCTTTTGATATCGGCCATTACACTGCCCAAATCACGCGATTCAAGCCTTGCCGTTACAATACCTACCGACTGCAAATTTTCCCTGTTGATTTCTGCATCGCCGCTTTTAATCTTTACCTCTGCCAGATGCTGAATAGGGATCAAACCACCACCAGGTAAAAAAAGCTGCAGGTTCCCTACTTCGGCAAGGCCAAATTGTCTGCTGCCCGGATAAATCAACCGGATAGGTGTAAGCTGTTCTTTATCGTAAACATTACCGATCAGGTTTCCTTCCAAAGCGGTTTGCACTTGGAACTGGAAATCGCCCGGGGTAATGCCATATTGGGCCAGCAGCCTGAAATCGGGTTGTATGCTTAGTGATGGGCCTGCGAGTACAATACCATTAAAAACATCGGCAGTACCTGGTATTTTCTTTATTAAGGCTGTTACCTGTTTAGCTAAAACCTGCAATTTTTGCTGGTCGTTACCAAATACTTTCACTTCTATAGGCTGTGTGGAACTCATTAAATCACCCAGCATGTCCCCTATCACCTGTCCGAAATCTATTTTAAGCGCTGGTTGTGAAGCTTCAATCTGATGACGGATATCGCTGATCACCTCCTCGGTACTTTTTCCCCGGTCTGCTTTTAGCTGGATCAGGTAATCACCGGTATTAGGTTCTGTAATAAAAAATCCCATCTGCGCTCCTGTTCTTCTTGAATAGGCCTGCACCTCAGGTGTTTTTACCAGCAGTTTTTCTACCTCTCTCAGCATCCGGTCTGTTTCCTGTAAGGAAGTGCCGGGAGGCGAATTGTAATCCAGCACAATACTGCCTTCATCCATCTCCGGCAGGAAACCACTTTCCAATCGCGGCAGAATGACCACGATTAAAACAGCCAATACAAGCATGACGACATAACTGATCCAGGGTCTATGAATAAAAAAATATACCCATTGCTGCTGAGAGGCCTGATGTACCTCAGTACTTTTCACGGCATTAGCCGATGAATTTTTTGTCAACAGGAGATACACTACAGGCAAGCCGATCCAGGTAACAAAAAAAGAGCAGACCAGGGCAATGATCATCGTGTTGGTCATTACCTGGAAATAGGCACCCGCCACCCCTGTCATCAGTAAAAAGGGAATAAAAATAACGATAGTGCTGACTGATGATCCCAGCATGGCAGGAAACAGATAATCTATAGCTTTTTTCAGCAGGCTTATCGTGGGTTCTTCAGGATGCTCTTCATGTGTACGGTGAATTTGCTCTACCACTACAATGGCGTCATCGATGATTAAACCTATGGCCGCGGCAATTGCACCCAATGTCATGATGTTTAAAGAATAACCTACAGCATACAGTACGATCAGGGTTAAACATAAAGTAATGGGAATAGTAATCAGGATAACCAGACTAGCTTTTAAAGAACGGAGAAAAATGATGGCTACAACGATGGCAAGCGCCAAACCGATGAGTAAACTATCACTCACGCTTTTAACCGATTCCTCTACAAAATCTGCTTGTTTGTAATAGGGTTTAATGCTTACTCCTCTGGGCAGAATTTTCCTGAGTGCAATGATTTTTTCTTCCATTTGCACAGAAAGATCTACCAGGTTAGCGTTAGGCTGTTTAATTACTCCCAAAAGGATGGCGTCCCTTCCATTGGCATTGATCCGGGTGTAAGCTACCCCCTCCTGTATCTTTACTTCAGCAAGGTCTTTGACCCTGATGATCCTATTGCTCTTTTTACTGACAATCAGGTTTTCAAGATCGTCCTTAGTTCTTAGGGTAGCATCGGTAATGGATAGGTAGAGGTAGTGATAATCCGACAGGTAACCATTGGATTTAATAAAATTTGTTTGTGCAAGTGTGGCGCTCAATTGGGCGGGATTAATACCCAGGGCACTCATTTTATGCTGATCGAGCTGAATCCAGTACTCTTTGTCTTTGCCGCCGGTTACCCTGATCTCAGAAACACCCTCTACCTGTGATAAAAATGGTTTAATGGTATACGTAGCTAGTTTTTTAAGGGCTATGGGCGACTGTGTATTGCTTTCCAAAGTATAACCGCTTACCGGAAGAATTGCAGGGTTCATTTTTTCAACCGAAATATCCAACCCTGCGGGTAAAGTCGATCTGATTTTTTCTATCTGTGATTCTATCCGCTGCTGGCTCAGGTCGATATCTGCATTCCAGTTCATGTAAGCCGAAAGTTCACAGCTCCCGCGACTGGTAGTGCTTTTTACCACTTTCAAATCGGGCACCTGCTTAACGGCATTTTCCAGCGGACGCGTTACCGTGATCATCATCTGGTCTACGGGTTGCAGGTCTGCCTGGGCAATGATCTTTATTTTCGGAAAAGTGATTTCAGGGAACAGCGAGGTTTTTAATTGCTGATAAGAGAAAATCCCTCCCGCCAGGATAATCAGGAGAACTACAGTAAGCGGATTTTTATGGGAAATAAAAAAGTTCTTCATAACTACCTGATGATTTTAACCTTCGCCGTATCAGCCAATCCATAGTTACCTGTGCTGATCAGCCTGTCTTTAGCACTAAACACTGGAGACAAGATCTGCACAGACTTTTCATTTTCCATTCCTTTTTTGACAATGGTTTTTACTGCTGTAGAATCGTTGATCATCTTCATCACCCAAAATTCATCTTCAGTTTCATTGGTCAGCACAGCCGATTTGGGCAGTAGTTGTGTATTGGAAGCCGCAGATTTGACCATTCTTACCTTTCCGATCAGGTTTTCAGGAATAGGATGCGTGGCGTTAACTTTCAGGATTAGCTTCTGGGTTTGTGCCAGTGTATCTACGGAAGGTAAAGCAGCAGATACAGTTCCCTTTAGTTTTTCACCGTCAGGCAAAGTAATGTCAAGAATCTGGTTTTGTAATGCCAGTCCCCTCATTTCATAAGGCAGGTCCAGCAGGAAAACCAGGCTGGACTGGTTGCTGATCACTGCCAGCGCTTCCCCATCCTGTACATAATCCCCTTTTTGATGGCTAACCAGGGTAACGAAGCCATTTTTTTCTGCCCTGATCGTAGAAATACCAGAAAATTTAAATCCCGGATCCAGCTGATTGATATCATTGCCAATCGCGCGCGCTTCTTTGGTAATTAGCCTGAATAAGATCTGGTTATTTTTAACAAAGGTACCGGGCTGTACAGATGAGCTCTGGATGTAGCCGTTGGTGTTGGCTTTTACATAACTTTTTTCCTGATAAGCAGCAGAAGCACTGAGCACAATATCGTCAGACAGCGAACCAGTGCTTACATAACTCACCTTAACAGGAGTTTGCGGAACAGCCGTTACATCATCATCGGCCGTAGCGGAGCCGCTCTGGCAGGAAGTCAGTAATCCGATGAACAGGCCATAAACAATCAGCAATGCAGGGGTTAAAATTTTATTCATTATCGGTTCCAGTAATTCAGCTGGTTAACCAGCTTTAAGCGGTTTATGTTTGTTTGTCTCAACAGGTTTTGTGCAGACAGGTAGTTATTAATGGCAATGATAAAATCAGCTATTCTGATATCGCCGGTCTGCAGCAAACGGCTGTCTACCTGGATCAGGCTTTTGGTAAATTTGATCTGTTCGCTCACCTGCTGGTACAACCCGTTCTGATCAGCGATCTGCTGCCGGATCAGCGCCAGTTGTTGTGCCTGCTGGTTCACAAAGAAATCCCTGTAGGTACTCGAAGTACGCTGTGCTATGGTCAGCTTATTCAGCAGCATTTTCTTCTGGTGCCCGTCATAAATAGGTACTGAAACTGTAAAGCCCACACTGGTACCAAAGTTCCGGTAAGGCTGATAGACAAAGGAAGAATTGTAGCCGCCATTGGCGTAAATACCGGCTTTGGGTTTATAGGAAAAATCAATTGACCTTCTCTGATTTTCGATCTTTGCACTATCAATTCCAAAACGGCGGATAAAAAAGGTATTTTCCGTCAAGGTTGATGGCTGAAGAATTGGTTCTTCCAGGGGATGGGCTACAGTATCAAGGATACCGGTGAGGTAATTCAGGGTAGAATAATCATTTTTCAATTGCAGCCCGGCCTGTTTCCATTGCAGCTGCTGTTGCTGTAGGGTAACCAGGAAAGTAAGGTAATCTACCTGTTTGTAGACATTGGATCGCGTTAGCTTTTTTAATACCTGCTCTTCATTTTTCAGCAATTCATACACTTCGAGATTAAACGAAGCCTGCAGCTGACTGGCAAAGGCAGTAATATATTGATCGGCAATAGCTTTTTGAAGATCCAGTACAGACAGTCCCGCGGCAAATTTCAGTGAATCAGATTGTAACCTGATGCCCTCCAGCTGGTTGTTGATATTCCGCTTACTGGCGATGTTATAATTTACGTTCAGAAGGGCTTCCAGCGATTGTCCGTTGGTTAATACCTTATCATAACCATACCCATTCACCACTGGCGCATACATACCTGCAGAACTTGCGGTAACCTGTGGAAGATAACCTGCTTTTATCCGCATACTATCAATACGGTTGGATTGCTGCTGATTACGGTAATCTTTTAATAAAGGACTGCGTTTTACCCCTTCATCTAAAAAGTAATTGAGATTTCTTACCGGTAGTTGTGCTTTAAGCTGATAACTGCCTGCAAAAAAGAAAAGGAGAAGGTAGTACTTTTTAAATTGTCCCATTAAAAGATCCCAGTTCAATCAACTATACATTATTTAATTTCCAGCGTAAACATAAAGCTAATATCAAATTAAAAAAATCCATTGCTTCTCTAATTTCAATTTCCCTAATTACTGATGCATTCCTCCATCCTTAAACAGATCATAGGCTGATTGATAATAAGCAACGGCCATGTCTACCACTGAAGAAGGAAGTTTAGCAGGTAACTGTTCATTTTTCAGTTTATTATACAGAAAGGTTTTATTTTTTTGCTGTGGCCCTAAAATCACCAGGCTATTTTGCTGCAAATAGGCTAATTTCTGATAGGTGCCCAATAATGCGCGCGGATGATAAGCAGGATCAAGTACGTTCTGCCCATAAAGATTACTTTCATAGGTCCAGCCCAGTAATTTAAACAAGGTAGGGTAAATATCTATTTGTGAACAAAGAGGGCTGATTTCCATTTGATTGTGCTCGGGCAGGTTGACAATAATGGCGGGAATATGGTATTTGCTGATATCTATCTCATCTTTCCCGGCGCTGCTGGCGCAATGATCGGCCACAATGATTACCACTGTATTTTTATACCATGGTTTGGTACTCATTTTCTTTAGAAATTCACCAATTGCATAATCTGTATAACGAACAGCTCCTTCCCTTCCGCTGCCCGAAGCTTCTTTTACTTTCCCTGAAGGATAAGTAAAAGGACGGTGATTGGAGGTGGTCATGATAAAACTGTAAAAAGGTTTTCCAGATTTATATTGGGCATCTGAACCCTTGATCACTACATCGAACAGATCTTCATCGCTGATACCCCAGGCATTTTCAAAATGCACCTGGCTGTCCTGAATAATTGTTCTTTTGGTTTTATAAGTATCATCAAACTTTAGATTTCTGCCACGGTCGGTGATATCGAACCCGTTACTGCCAAAGTATTCATTCATGTTATCAAAATACCCGTCTCCGCCATAGTAAAAAGTTCTGCTATAACCTGCTTTCTGGAAAATACGCCCCACTGTATTCAGGTGTTCATTTCCCTGTCTTCTAACAATACTGCTGCCAGGCGTTGGCGGGGCCGATAATGTCAGCGCTTCCATCCCCCTCACTGTTCTTGTGCCGGTAGCATATAAATTGGTAAACAGCACATTATGGCTTGCCAAAGAATCTAGTACAGGAGTAAGTCCCTGTTTATTTCCAAAGTGCGCCAGAAATTCTCCACTGAGACTTTCTACCGTGATCATGATCACATTAGGCTTATACACTTTTCCGGTATTGGTAATTTGTCTTTTAATTGAATTTTCCTGACTAAGGAATGAACTATTTGGTGTTTTTAATTCCTCTCTGATCAGCTGAAAAGCTTTTGCTTTGGGAATGGTGGTATAAAAATCATTATAACTCAGTTCATTGTTTTTAAAAGCTGCAAAAAAGGAATAAATACCTGCTTTTGATAATTCATCCTGGTAACGGTTATTACTGTAATCTGCTTTTGAATTAGACAGGAAAAAACCATAAAGAAGTGTCAGGATCAGTAAAGAACCGGTAACCATTAGCCGCCCGCCAAATGTAGAAACAGATTGAAACGCATGTTTAAATACCTTTCTTTTTGCAAACATATAGATAACCAGCGCCACCAGCAGCAGCACCCCGCCAATCAGCAGTGGTAAAGGATAAGATTCATTGATATTGTGGATCACCTCGTAAGTGTAGATCAGGTAATCAACTGCTATAAAATTAAAACGGCTCTCAAATTCCTGCCAGAAAGTAAGCTCTGCAAAAAAAGAGAAAAAGGTGATAAAAAGGATGATGGAGAGCCATGCATAAGTGACTATCCTGTTGGTAATGGTATCGGTATATTTTTGAGGAAGCAATAACAGGTAAAAGCTGAACAGCGTGCCCAGGAATAAGGCGACGCCGAAATCATAAACAAAACCCACCAAAAACAATTGGATAACGGAAAGAAAACTAAAATCTGCTTTAGGAATTGAAACCATCAGTAATCCAAAGCGGATTAAAAAAGAGGCAGCAATAAAAACTGCAAAAAAAGAAAATAAGACATTATATCTGCCTTTAAAAATTGACTGAAGCATGGTTTAGTTGTTCAAACTGCAATATTAAACTGCAATTCTGTTTCAATTCTGTAGGCCATTCTAAATTTCCAGGCATGAAATTTCAATTCCCGATTATCCAGTAAAATGTAATTTAAAAGATGATGACAAGTATATCCTGTGTAAATGCAATTCTGGATGAATGAAATACTTGATGCATGCAGAAGCAGACATATTGATCTTCATTCGTTCCAACTTTTAGAAGACAAATGATACAATTATCAAATAATATATAAGACCTTATATAATTACTTATATATTTAGCCATGAATTATTACCAGTCATTAGGATACTTAGTTTTAGGTAGTCGTTTAAAACGGCTCAGTGAAGTTTTTCTTTCAGAGATTAACAAAGCTTACCGCGCAGAAGGGATTGTTTTTGAAACAACCTGGTTCCCGGTGTTCTACTTGTTATCAGAAAACAATTCATTATCCATACAGGAATTGTGCGAACAGATTGAAGTTACCCATCCCGCTGCCAGTCAGCTGATTTCCAATTTAAAAAGCAAAGGATTGGTTGCAGCGACAACCAGCAAGGAAGATGCACGCAAGCAGCTGATCAAACTGACACCCGAAGGGAAAAAGCTGTTAAAAAAAATACTCCCGGTATGGGACGCTATCCGTGAAACGATGGAAGAAGTAGCCGGAGGCGGATCTGAAAGCCATGCCATTTTAAATACGTTAACTACCCTGGAAGAGGCTTTCAAGTCAACCAATATTGTTAAAAGCATTACAGAAAAAATTCATCAGCCCATTAATACTACAGTTCATGAATAATACTTTTTTATACGGCACAGACCATCTGACCATTGGTATTTGCCTGGATATCGCCAGTGGTAAAACACAGGGCATTATCGGACCCGAAGCTGCAGAAGCCATTCGGACTTCTAAAGAAGAGGTCACTAAGATTGTGCACAGCCAGCAGCCTGTGTATGGCGTAAATACCGGTTTTGGGCCAATGTGTGATACCCATATTTCTGAAAAAGACACGTCTCAGTTACAGATCAACATCCTAAAAAGCCATAGTGTAGGCGTTGGCAAGCCCATACCGGCAGAGATTGCAAAGATCATGATGATCACTAAAGTACATGCGCTGGCACAGGGTTATTCGGGTATATCCCCACAAACCCTGGAACGCATTATCTGGTTTATAGATCATGATGTAATTCCACTGGTACCCGAGAAAGGTTCAGTAGGCGCATCAGGAGATCTTGCCCCCCTGTCACATCTTTTTCTTCCATTGATTGGTTTGGGGCAGGTGTTTCACAAGGGAGCCCAGTTATCATCGGCCCATGTACTGGAAGAATATGGGCTGGTTCCGTTGGCACTAGGCCCAAAAGAAGGTCTGGCGCTAATCAATGGCACGCAGTTTATCCTGGCCTTTGCCGTAAAAGCAGTACAGCGTTTAGGCAATTCACTAGATATAGCCGATTTAATCGGAGCCATGTCACTGGAAGGCTTAACCGGCTCTAAACGCCCTTTTGATAAACGCCTTCATCAGTTAAGGCCTTATAAAGGCACTAAATTAGTAGCACAGCGCTTATCAGCTTTGCTGGAAGGATCTGAAATTGGAACCTCACATATTAACTGCAGCCGTGTGCAGGACCCCTATTCTATCCGCTGTATGCCGCAGGTACATGGTGCCTCACGTAATGCCTGGCTGCACCTGAAAGAACTGACTGAAATAGAGCTCAATTCAGTGACTGATAACCCCATTATTTTTAGTGCAGAAGATACCATCAGCGGAGGAAATTTCCATGGTCAGCCGCTGGCTATGGCACTGGATTATGTAACCGTAGCTGCTGCTGAGCTGGGCAACATTGCCGACCGACGCTGTTACCTGATGAATGAGGGTAGATATGATCTGCCTAAACTGCTGATTGCCGATGCTGGTTTAAACTCCGGTTTGATGATCCCACAATATACTACCGCTGCATTGGTTACTGAGAATAAAACCCTCTGTTTTCCTGCAAGTGCAGATAGCGTTCCTACCTCGCTTGGGCAGGAAGACCATGTTTCTATGGGTTCTATCAGCGGAAGAAAATTACATCAGGTGATAGATAACCTGGAATATATACAGGCTATTGAATTGTTATATGCTTCGCAGGCTATAGAATTCCGGAGACCTCTGCAGTCGGCCCCTGTTATTGAAGCCTGTCACCAGCTGGTTAGACAACATGTACCACCGATTACCGAAGACCGCATTTTTTCTGACGACATCAATCAGCTGCATCAGCTGATCTGCGATGGAACGCTACTGGCCCTTGCTGAAGAAACCGCTATACTGAACCACATAAACCTGACTAAAGATGAAGAATTCAGCATTTATTGATACTTACGCCAAACATCCTGTATATAAAGCGCCAAGAGGTTTGGAGTTACATGCCAAAAGCTGGCAGACTGAAGCAGTGCTGCGCATGCTGCTAAACAACCTTGACGGACAGGTAGCAGAAAATCCTGAAGAACTGGTAGTATATGGAGGTATTGGTCAGGCGGCGCGTAACCCCGAAGCCCTTCGCAAGATCATCGAGATCCTGCTGGAACTTGATGAACATCATTCCCTCCTTGTTCAATCAGGTAAACCAGTAGGTATCATCAGGAGCCATCCTGAAGCTCCGCGCGTATTGATTGCCAATAGCAATCTCGTACCTGCATGGGCAAACTGGGAGCATTTTAATGAGCTGCGCAGTAAAGGACTGATGATGTACGGACAAATGACAGCAGGCAGCTGGATTTATATTGGCACACAGGGAATTTTACAGGGTACGTATGAAACATTTGTAGAATGCGGGCGTCAGCATTTTGACAATGACCTGGCCGGAAAGGTCATTGTGAGTGCTGGCATTGGCGGTATGGGAGGTGCACAGCCTTTAGCAGCGACCATGGCAGGCGGTATTTTCCTGGGTGCGGATATAGATGCTTCAAGGATACAGAAAAGAGTAGACACACAATATATAGACCGGATTACACATTCTTATGATGAAGCTATCCAATGGGTTAAAGAGGCTAAAGAAAAGAAAGAACCTTTGTCTGTAGGGTTAGTTAGTGATGCAGGCGACCTGTTGAAGCGATTAATTGCCGACCAGTTTATTCCTGATATCCTAACCGATCAGACCTCGGCACATGATCCGCTGAACGGGTATATTCCCAATGGATTATCGCTTTCAGCAGCTGCTGATTTAAGAAAGGCCGATCCTGAAACTTATAAAAAACTATCCTTAAGCAGTATGGCCCGCCATGTAGGCTACATGCTTGAATTGCAAAAACTAGGTGCCATAACTTTTGATTATGGCAATAACCTCAGAGAGTTTGCCAGACAGGGAGGAGAAAAAGATGCTTTTAATTTCCCTGGTTTTACACCGGCCTACATCAGACCGCTTTTTTGTGAAGGCAAGGGGCCCTTTAGATGGGTAGCCTTGTCTGGTGATCCTGAAGATATTTATATTACCGACCGTGCGCTAATGGAAGCTTTTCCTGAGAACAGCCACCTGATCAACTGGTTGCAAAAGGCACAGGAAAAGGTGAGCTTCCAGGGCCTGCCTGCAAGGATCTGCTGGCTGGGCATGGGCGAACGTGAAAAAGCAGGATTATTGTTCAATGAACTGGTAGCCAGCGGTAAAGTTAAAGGACCAATAGTGATTGGCAGAGATCATCTGGATTGCGGATCTGTAGCCTCTCCAAACAGGGAAACCGAGTCGATGAAGGATGGTTCTGATGCGGTTTCCGACTGGCCCCTGCTTAATTTGATGGCCAATACTTCTGGTGGGGCTACCTGGGTTTCTTTCCATCATGGAGGAGGCGTAGGCATGGGTTATTCTCAGCATGCGGGTATGGTTGTGGTAGCGGATGGAACAGCAAGGGCAGCTTCCTGCATTAGCCGTGTGTTATATAATGATCCTGCTATGGGTATTTTCCGCCATGCAGATGCGGGTTATGAGCAGGCAGAGCATTGGGCAGATAAGTTTGGTTTAGCGATAAAATAATTCACAAGACTTGAGATGAAAAAATTAATCGGACCATTTGCAGAAATCATACCGCTAACTGGTTTAGCTACCGGCGGAGCTATAAATGATAGTCGGCTTCAGATCATCAATCATGGGGGCGTGATCGTTGAAAACGGATTAATTCTTCAGACTGGTAATTTTGAAGAATTAAAGGCTCTCTATCCTGCCCTGCCTCTAGAAGAGATTATAGAGGAAAGTGTGTTAATTCCTGGTTTTGTAGATTGCCATACCCATATCTGCTTCGCAGGAAGCAGGGCTAAAGATTACAGTCTTCGTATACAAGGTAAGTCTTATCTTGAGATTGCAAAAAGCGGTGGCGGTATCTGGGATTCTGTTACGCAAACTCGTTTGGCAGGTGAAGATTTGCTGACCAGTCTTTTATTGAAAAGGGTCCAGCGGCATTTAACTGAAGGCGTCACCACGATTGAAGTTAAAAGCGGATATGGCTTAAACCTGGATAATGAGCTTAAACAATTAAGAACAATTGCAAAAGTAAATGGCCAGACCGCTGCAGATCTTATACCTACCTGCCTGGCTGCACATTTGCTACCGAAAGATTTTAAAGGTTCAGCAATGGACTACCTCAATGACGTGATAGAAAATTTGCTGCCTGTGATCAAAGCAGAGCAGCTGGCCGGTCGCGTGGATATTTTTATTGAAGAGAGTGCATTTGATGTTCCGGCAGCGCTGCATTATCTGATGGCGGCAAAGGCGATGGGCTTTCAGCTTACTGTTCATGCCGACCAGTTTACTACCGGTGGCCTGGAAGTTGCCGTACAAACAGGCGCTTTATCAGCAGATCATCTGGAAGCTTCCGGAACTCAGGAGATCGGCCTGATCAGCGGATCTGATACCGTAGCCGTTGTACTTCCTGGTGCTTCTCTGGGATTGGGCATGTCTTATGCACCGGCAAGGAAATTACTGGATGCAGGTGCCTGTGTAGCCATTGCCAGCGATTGGAATCCCGGATCAGCGCCTATGGGCGATTTATTGATGCAGGCGGCTGTAATGAGTGCGTCAGAAAAACTCAGCACAGCTGAAGTATTTGCCGGGATAACTTTCAGGGCAGCAAGAGCTTTAGGGCTTCATGACCGTGGTAAACTGGAAACCGGAATGAAAGCTGATATGCAAGCTTATCCCTGCAGTGATTACCGGGAGATAGTATACCACCAGGGAAAAATGAAACCATATACAGTATGGAAAAGTGGAGTTCAGATCAGTTAAGATTATCAATTAAGGCAATCGAACGGTTATAGCGAACAATTAGAAAGTCTTTAAAAATAGAACTCGATTTTAGTGAATTTACAAACGTAAAAATATGGCTGTTATCAACCCTGAATTTTATAATAAAACCCCCGAAGCTACCTGGAAGGGACGCAATGATGGAACTGATCCCGCATCTCAGCGGTGGCATCAGCGGATTGTTACTGTAGATCTCTTAGAAGAAACTATTCCAATTTTACAAACCGGGCAAAAAGGAATTGCCCTGATAGGTTTTGCCTGTGATGAAGGTGTAAAACGTAACGGCGGACGTACAGGGGCAAAAGATGCTCCTTTACATTTCCGGATGGCCTCTGGCAGTTTACCTGTACATTTTAACGAAGAAACACTGTTTGTAGACCTGGGAGATATAACCTGTGATACGGAAGCTATGGAGGAAGCCCAGCAAGCATTGGCCGATCTGGTTACCGCAGCATTGGGTAAAGGTTATCTTCCGCTGGTAATTGGCGGAGGACATGAGGTTGCTTACGGACATTTCTCAGGAATAAACAACCATATCAATTCTTCAGCTACGATTGGCATCATTAATTTTGATGCACATTTCGATCTGCGTGAGCCTGCTGAAAAAGGCACTAATTCTGGCACCGGCTTCCTGCAAATAGCTCATGACTGCAAAGATCTGGGAATAGAATTTCGCTATCTTCCCATCGGGATTCAGCGGAACAGTAACACCAAGCTATTGTTTAATAGAGCTTTATCGCTAAACGTCAATCACATTTCTGCGGAGCTGTTTAGTCCTTCCCGGGAAAAAGAAATCTTTAGCCGGATAAAAGAATTTATCGAAGGATCAACCCATGTTTATTTGACGATCTGTATGGATGTATTTTCGTCTGCTGCGGCTCCCGGTGTAAGCGCCCCTGCTTATTCAGGTATTTTCCCTGATCCTTTTTTCTTTAGCTGCCTGACAGCGATTATCAGCTCTGGTAAAGTAATCAGCATGGACATTGCAGAATATAACCCGGCTTATGATACAGACCAGCGTACTGCAAAGTTAGCAGCAGCACTGGCCTTTAGCATGATCAGCAATTAGCATTTGGCAGGATCAGTCAAAATGTTCAATAAGATCAGTAACTAGCATTCCTCACAGTAGATCAGTAAGTAGCATTCCTCACGGTAGATCATCAATTTCCAGTAGGGTTATAACTCATTAGTCAACCGCAGGAAGGAAGAAACAGAACCTGCTTCCTTCTCCTATTTCACTTTCTACCCAGATTTTTCCGTTTTCTGCTTCAATAAAATCTTTAGAAATGGCCAGCCCCAATCCAGAGCCAGATTTATTGTTTCCATCTGTCGGCACCTGAAAATACCGGTCGAACAAACGCTGCTGGTATTGCTCATCGATGCCTTTACCATAGTCCCGTACAGAAAATTCGATGCCTTTACCCTTTTCCTCTATCAGGATTTGAACTTTAGATTTTTCTGCACTATAACGTAACGCATTGGACAAAAAGTTAATCAGCACCCAGGCTGTTTTTTCTACATCTGCATTGACCTTGGAAAGCTCATCTCCTAAAAGAAGTTCAAGTTCTATATTTCTCTGGTTGGCCTGAAAGCGCACAGCATTCAGCGCATAATTAACAATCTCTGATGGATCGGCCTTAACGAAATTCAGCTGCAGATTACCTGTTTCTACCTGCGCCAAATCAAGCAGTTCACTGGTGATCTTTAACAGACGACTGCAATCATCTTTAATGTGCGCCACCAGTTGTTTTTGCTCAGGGTTCATCATTCCGATACGTTCATCGTCCATCAGCTTCAGGCTCATTTTTATGGAAGAGATAGGTGTTTTTAATTCATGGGAAACGGTAGCTATAAAATTGGTTTTAGCTTCATCCAGCTCTTTAAATTGGGTAATGTTATTCAGGATATAAACAGTTCCTGCAGTTCTGCCTGTTTGCTGGATTACCGGTGCTACAGCTTCCTCAAAAACAGTGACAACGATCTCTCTTTTCTGCAACTGGAAGTAAGACTCCTTATGATCAGCATAAATCTTAATGGGCTGCTGGTTTCCTTCATTTTTCATGATCCTGGTCAGCAGGTCATTCTTTTTCATCAATACGCGCACGTCCATGCCTATTACTTGTCCCTCGTTCAGGTTCAGGATCTGTGCCGCAACCTTGTTCATAAAAAGCACCTCCTGCTTTTCGTTTAGACCAATGATCGCATCCTGCATCTGCTCAATAATTGCTTCAATGCGTAATTTCTCGGATTGAATTTTTGCAAGGTTGCTATTTTCCCATCTATCCAGCTGCGTAACCATCTCATTAAAAGATTTCGCCAGTTCGGAAAATTCATCTGTACCCGTAAAGTGCAAACGCTGTTTGTAATTCTTGCGTCCAATTTCCTGAATGGCTTCAGAGAACTCTCTTAACGGGTTGGCCACAAAACCCGGGAAATTAACTACAAAAGAGAACAGTACCAGAAAACAGAAGGAGGCTGCCGTCACCAGATATAAACTTGCTTTTTCTACGGCCGCCTGTGCCGCGGCATTTTTCCGCACAATGGCATCCATATTCAGCCGATCAATGATCATTAACTGGGTTCTTATTCCAGCTATGGCCAGCTTCCGCTGTTCGGCAGGGATATTCGGATCAGTCATGACCTGAAATGCATCTGTTAAGGTTTTTACCGCCTGCGCTTCTCCCCTTTCCGTAATATTATGCTGTTCCAGCACCAGGTTCTTTTTGAAGAGCGCAACTGACTCTCCGGGTAAAGGGAGATCATGCTGATCGAGGATAGACCGCATATCCCTGGTATAACTAAGGGTCTCATAGTTGTCCTTCAAAATTACCTTTGCACTTACAGAGATTTTATCCATGTAATACAATGAAATGGAACCGAACAACAGTACCACCACGAACAGGAATCCGAATCCGAGGCGGAGTTTAGTTTTTATCTTCATTTGGCGTAATTCTATTATTATTTTATACTTTGATACATCCTATTCTTCTTTTAAGACAGGATAACCAAATCAATTTCCGTTTCTGAGATATTCCTCAGCAGCTCATTAAAAACAGGAGTCCTCATGATCACCTGAAAAAGGTTCAAATGAGGTTTGCCCATGCATATCGTTGTTATATCTTTCTCTTGTGCAATGCGGATAATGGTCTTCGTTATCTCATTGCTTTTTACTTTAATCACTTCAGCCCCTAATTCTGTAGCCAGTTTAAAATTGTTGATCAGGTGACGCTGTAAATCTAGCTTAATCCTGTCACTACTTTCATTTGTATTCTGCACATATAAGACCATCCAGGGAGAGCGATAGTAGGAAGCGAGCCTGGCGGTTTTCCTGATCACAATTTTAGCCGTTACACTATTGGTAGAGATACAAGCCATAAAACGTTCCGGCCTTAATTTAATCTGTTTTGGAATCTCTATGTTTATTTTTCTTTCTACATAATGGGCTACTTCTTTCAATGCGAGTTCGCGCAACTGTAAAATACGTTCCGGCTGGAAGAAATTCCCTAAAGCTGTGGCGATCTTCGATTGGTCGTATATCTTTCCGGCCTTTAAACGGTCAATCAATTCATCAGCTGTTAAATCTATGTTCACAATTTCATCGGCCATATCCAGCACCTTATCAGGTATCCTTTCCGTGATCGGGATACCTGTAATTTCTTCGATCTCCTCATTCATACTTTCGAGGTGCTGAATGTTCACGGCTGAGATGACGCTGATCCCGGCGTCCAGAATATCCATTACATCCTGCCAGCGTTTGGTATTCTTGCTTCCTTCAATATTGGAATGTGCCAGCTCATCAACAATAACCACTTCCGGGTTTCTGCTTACTATGGCCTGTACATCCATCTCTTCCATTTCCTTCCCTTTGTAAAATAACTTACGACGGGGAATAAATGGAATGCCTGCTAAAAGTGCATGCGTTTCCTCACGGTTATGTGTTTCCACATAACCTATACGGATATCAATACTGTTTTTCATCAGCGCATGCGCTTCCTGCAGCATACGGTATGTTTTACCCACCCCGGCACTCATCCCGATATAGACTTTAAACTTACCGCGACGGGATTTCTTTACCAGTTCAATAAACTGACTAACCGACTGTTCATTTTCCTTTTCCAAAATAAGATCAGCTTTGCTTACCATTTGATGATCACATATCCTTGTTGCACTAAATAAAACACGCTGGAAATAAAGATCATTCCCATCAAAAATAGCAGTATAAATTTAACAGAATGATTGCGGGAATCAGCATGGGCGACATGCTTATCTTTTGGTCGGTGTATTTTAAAGTTTTGCTGTCGACGTTTTGTATTGGGTTTATACCTGACACATAAAAAACCTACTGTAAATGTTAAAATTGCCGTTATCAAAATCTCTAAAAACGTTTCCATTTCCTTTAATTTAAAGCCGGGCTATTCACCCGGCCGTTCGTTATTTTTTTAAATCGTCCAGCGCTAAATTCAATTCCAGCACATTTACTGATGAAGGACCAAAAAGACCTAAGAAAGGGTCTTTTGTAGCTTTTTTGACCAGATCAGCTACCGTTTTTTCATCCAGTTTCCTATAGGCGGCTACCCTTTTAACCTGCATCGCTGCTCCTTCCTTAGAAATATCAGGATCTAACCCACTCCCGGAAGCAGTTACCATATCAGCCGGGATATTTGAACGCTTCAGGTAAGGGTGATATTTGAGCAGGCTATCTATCCTGCCGTTTACTTCTTTCAGGTAATCCGGGTTCGATGGCCCTCTGTTCGAGCCTGCGGAAGCATCGGCCTTATAACCTACTCCGGAAGGCCTGCCCCAGAAGTATTGCGGTTTAGTAAATGACTGGCCTAAGAGCGCATAACCTACAACCTGACCATTTCTAATGATCTTTTCACCACCACCATTACCTTTGGAAAACTTTCCTGCAAAGGCAACAAACACAGGATATATCACGCATAACAGCACCAATAAAACTGCAGTAAGACGCAGGGACTGTAAAATGTACTTTTTCATAATTTCTATTTTTAAACGAATAACCCAACCAGTAAATCAATCAGTTTGATCCCTATAAAAGGTGCGATCACACCACCTAAACCATAGATCAGTAAATTCCTGCGCAGCAGTGCACTTGCCCCAATGGGTTTGTAAGCCACACCTTTCAGGGCTAGCGGGATCAGTATCGGGATGATGATGGCATTAAAAATAACTGCCGACATAATTGCACTTTCCGGACTGTGCAGGCCCATAATATTGAGACTCTGCAAGGCAGGGATCGATGCAATAAACAGAGCCGGCACAATGGCAAAATATTTAGCCACATCGTTGGCGATAGAAAAGGTAGTCAGCGTGCCACGGGTAATCAGCAGTTGTTTACCGATCTCCACAATTTCTATTAGTTTAGTCGGGTCATTATCCAGGTCGACCATATTCCCTGCTTCTTTTGCCGCTTGTGTACCACTGTTCATGGCTACGCCTACATCGGCCTGTGCCAGTGCCGGGGCATCATTTGTACCGTCGCCCATCATGGCAACCAGTTTACCCAGTGCCTGCTCTTCCTTGATATAGTTCATCTTATCCAAAGGTGTTGCCTCAGCAATAAAATCATCTACACCGGCTTTATCGGCAATAAATTTGGCGGTTAAAGGATTATCTCCGGTCACCATTACCGTCTTTACCCCCATTTTACGCAGGCGGTCGAAACGCTCGCTGATACCAGGTTTAATGATATCCTGTAACTCTATTACACCAAGGGCTTTTTCATTTTCAGCAACTACTAAGGGCGTTCCGCCATTGGAGGCAATCCTTTTTACTGCTGTTTCAATATCCTGCGGAAAGACATTTCCTGCCTTCACCACCATATTACGGATCGAATCAAAGGCTCCTTTGCGGATGCGTTTACCATCTGGTGTATCTATTCCGCTTGCCCTGGTTTCTGCAGTAAACTTGATGAATTGTGCCCCGTCAGGTGTGGAAGGCAAAGCAAAACTATCATTTGCTGTAGCCAGTTCAATGATTGATTTACCTTCCGGCGTTTCATCCGCTAGCGAACTCAATACACAGGCATTGACAAAGATCTTTTCGTCCACTTCTGAGGTTGGATAAAAATGGGTTGCTTTACGGTTTCCGATAGTAATGGTACCTGTTTTATCCAGCAATAACACATCAATATCACCGGCAGTTTCTACCGCTTTCCCCGATTTGGTGATCACATTTGCACGCAGGGCACGATCCATTCCCGCAATCCCGATGGCAGATAATAAACCGCCGATAGTAGTAGGAATCAAACAGACGAAAAGGGAAATCAGTGCAGCAATAGTAATAGGCGTATTTGCATAATCTGCGAAAGGTTTAAGCGTTACGCAGACAATGATAAATACCAGTGTAAAACTGGCGAGCAGAATAGTTAATGCAATTTCATTTGGCGTTTTCTGACGGGAAGCACCTTCTACCAAAGCGATCATTTTATCCAGAAAACTTTCTCCTGGTTCTGTGCTGACCATCACTTTGATTTCATCGGATAATACTTTAGTACCACCTGTTACGGATGATTTATCACCACCAGATTCCCTGATCACGGGAGCAGACTCTCCTGTAATGGCCGATTCATCAATAGTGGCTATCCCCTGAATGATCTCCCCATCTGTAGGAATGGTATCACCAGCCTCACAGAAGAAAACGTCTCCTTTTTTCAGCTGGCTGGATGAGCGCATTTCAATAGCGCCATTTTCAAGGATTAACTTTGCAGGGGTTTCTTCCCGTGTTTTCCGTAAACTATCGGCCTGCGCTTTACCCCTTGCTTCGGCAATTGCCTCGGCAAAGTTCGCAAACAATACCGTTAAGAGCAGGATTAAAAAGATAAAGAAGTTGTAGACAGGTGATCCCTGGCCGGTATGGCTAAAAGAATAAACAGTTACAAAGCCCATTACAATGGTGCCTACTTCAACGGTAAACATCACCGGGTTGCGTACCATTACCCGCGGGTCGAGTTTGATAAACGATTCCTTTATGGCGGTCTGCATTAAAGCAGGTTCAAATAATTTATTAGAAGACTTCATGAGATGATCTATTTAATCAGGGTAAAATATTCTGCCAGCGGGCCAAGGGCCAGGGCAGGGAAATAAGAAAGGGCATTGAGCACCAGGATCACGGCAAAGGTCATCAGACTGAAAGTCAATGTATCTGGTTTTAAGGTACCCGCTGATTCAGGGATATATTTTTTAGCGCCCAATAAACCAGCGATGGCTATTGGCCCAATGATCGGCAGGAACCTTCCCAGGAAAATCACTATTCCAGTAGATACATTCCAGAAGACGTTGTTATCACCCAAACCTTCAAAGCCAGAACCATTGTTTGCATTGGAGGAAGTCATTTCATATAACATTTCAGAGAAACCGTGGAAACCGGGATTATTTAACCAGGTTTTCGGCTGCACTGCCCAGGCTGCATTTCCATGAGTTGTAAAAACGAAGCTTGCCATAGCCGTACCAACAAGAATTAAGAAAGGGCTCAGCAAGGTAATGATTGCCGCAATTTTGATCTCCCTTGCTTCTACTTTGTGGCCCAGAAATTCTGGTGTACGTCCAACCATTAAACCAGAGATAAACACTGCAATGATGAGATAGATGAAGTAGTTCAGGATTCCCACGCCGCAACCACCAAAGAAGGCGTTGATCATCATACCCAATAACTGCCACATACCTGTTAAAGGCATGGTACTATCGTGCATACTATCCACAGAACCTGTAGAAATAATCGTTGTCACTGTACTCCAGTAAGCAGAAATCGCGGGCCCGAACCTCACCTCCTTACCTTCCATCGCACCAGATAACTGAGAAACGCCCATTTTTGCAATCGCGGAATTCCCCCCCAGCTCACTGCTAACAGTAGGGATCAATAAGAGGAACATCCCAATGGTCATTACACCAAATATCATCCAGGCTAATTTTCTGCGCCTGATAAATACACCGAAGGCAATTACCATCGCTATAGGGATAATCACCTGTGCAATCAGTTCTACTGAATTTGTAAAGTAAGACGGGTTTTCCAAAGGGTGTGCGGAGTTAGCACCAAACCATCCACCACCATTTGTACCTATATGTTTAATGGCAATAAAACCAGCAGCAGGGCCCCTGGATACATGTACTGTATCACCTTGTAAAGAGATAAACTGATCTTTTCCTTCGTAACTTGTAGGCGTACCCGAAAAGGCAAGGACTAACGCCATGATTATAGAAAGAGGCAATAATAACCTGGTGATGGCTTTGATAAAGAATTCCCAGAAGTTACCCAGGCTGGTAACAGTTTTATCCCTGAAAGCTTTAAAGAAAACAATCGCAGCAGCAATACCAGTGGCAGCACTTGTAAACTGAAGAAACATAAATACAAAGTGCTGTGTAAAATAAGAAACGCCACTTTCACCTGAGTAATGCTGCAGGTTACAGTTGGCTACGAAACTGATAACGGTGTTAAAAGCCAGATCTGGTGTCATCGCAGGATTACCATCAGGATTAAGCGGCAGTTTATCCTGGGTAATTAAGATCACAAAACCATAAACAAGCCACACCAGGTTAATGGTAAGCAAAGCTTTCATATGCTGCTTCCAGTTCATTTGCTCTTTGGGGTTTATACCCGAAAGTTTGTAGATTCCCGATTCAATGGGTTTCAGGAAGTCTGTCCAGACTTTCTCTCCGGCGAATACCTTCGCGAGATATTTACCTAAAGGAATAGCGATCACCAGCGTTAGCAGGTAAGTAGCAACAATTCCAAATAATTCAGTGTTCATAGCTTTTAATTAAAATTTTTCCGGTTTAATCAGCACGTAAATCATATAAATGAATACTGCGATGGCAACAATAAATAATGCGATCATATTTTTAGATTTTTTCGAACCAGTCGATTGATTTGTAAACGACCCATATCAGGATCAGGAGGGCAACAAAAAGTATTATCATCATGGCTGTAATTTTAATGGCTATTGCCAATCACCATACCAAATGAATAAAATCATTCACAATAATCTATATATCAATTGATTAGATTTAATATTTAGCATTAAATCTTTTTTTTAACACAAGAAACCCTTCCGTTTTGGAAGGGTTTTTATCGTTATGAAAATTCTATTAAAAGACAGTCCTAATCATCTTTAAATGATGAATTGAGACAGAGAAATGACTCCTTCTAAAATTATTCTACTTGAAAAGCAAGGCATTAACAATTTTACGGCACTTTATTAATTAGACATAATGAAAATGTCATCAGTTTCCTTACCTTTGTCCCACACCAAATCAGAAAGATCGGTAGGATCTGAAAATTTGGCCTCTGCAAAACCGCAGACCTTTCGCAAGAAGGAAATAAAAGGTGATACCATTTTTCGGGGTGTAGCGTAGCCCGGTATCGCGCCTGCTTTGGGAGCAGGAGGTCGTAGGTTCGAATCCTGCCACCCCGACACAAACAGTGCTAATAAGCACCGAAACCCCTTAAAATCAACGATTTAAGGGGTTTTTTGTTTTATTTCAATCCAATCGGTTCAGACAAATGCAAGGAAAATGAGACCTATTCGGTTACCCATTTTTATTTCTTACGTTTGAGTCACCAAAATCTTAATAACTTATTGATATTCAAATGATTAATTGATTAATTTTGACCTGTTTTGCACTGGTTTATTGCCTGATTTTTTAATCATCAGGTGCCCCTTTTATCTAACCCAATGCAAATCCGGTCAAATGATGCTTTTGAAACAGTTAAAAGATTTACATATGAAAACAGCAAGCAACACCTTCGGAGTACCATTTTACCTAAAAAAACAGAAAGCCACGCAAGCAGGCAAGCCCCCTATTTACGCCCGTATTACTGTTAATAGCAAGCGTATTGAAATCTCCGTTAAATGTTCCATTGAAGAAAATAAATGGAATCCAGTAAAAGGTATGGTAAGAGGAAGCAGGCAAGAGATTAGTTCGTATTATCTGAAATTGATAGTGCTTCTTTGCTATCGTAAAAATAATTCTATTTATCTACATGGAAATACCTGCAAAATCTAGCAAAATGCACATTGGCAGAAAGGTTAGTGGTATTCGAGAAATCAGAGGGATTAAACAGGAGTATTTAGCTACTGAACTTGGTTTAAACCATGGCAACGAAAAGCAAGAAATTATTCCTGCCATCAATGCTGTCCCGGTTGAACCGGGTACCATCAAAATAGCAGTAGCAGATAGTGGCTATTATAGCGAATCGAATGTGATTAAAGCTCAGGGACTTGGTCTGGAACCTATTGTTTGTCCTAATGCAGAGGAAGATGAACACAGTTTCCTGGAAAATCACCTAGGCAAGGCAGCACCAGCAAACACCGCTGTGAACGTAAAAGGAAAAATGACCGAGCGCCTGAAAACGGATCAGGGAAGAGAGATTTATAAGAAAAGGAAACAAATTGTTGAACCGGTTTTTGGGATTATTAAGAAAGTACTGGGCTTTAGGCGATTTTTACTTAGAGGGGAACAGCAAACCAATAATGAATCGTTGATGATATGCAGTGCCTATAATTTAAAAAGAATGTTTAATTTAAAATTAACAGGGCTTCGTTACTGACTGTAATATAAATAGGCAATATTATGAGCAGGACTAACTACACTAGATATTTTTACTGTTCCGTTCATATCAAATAACGGAACAGTAATTTCTTAACGGTGATTCATAATTCAAAAATCCTCTTCCTGAGTTGCTTAAATTAAGATTAGACAATCAAGTCCGACAGGCTCCTAGAATGGTTCTGTTTAAAATTTAACAGGAGTATTCTTAGTATTTGTATCTTATTATGATATATATTTTTTTCTGTTTTTTAAATATTGTTTTTCATTATTATGATTGATTTTATCAGTATTTATTTATTAAAAATAAAAAAACTTTTATTTCTAATAAATAAATACTATGTTTATTTTTAATTAACAAAGTATATAACGCGCCTCTCAACAACTGCTATTGTGTTCTTGATTTGTGATCTTGTCTGAAGGTGATTTTATCTTAAAATCATGATGAAAAATGAAGACATTGTTTCTACAGAAACAACGTTCGTAGCTTTAAAATTGCAACTCTTTGGACTTTATTCGTTCATCGTAAAAAACACCGCTATACTTATTTTTTTACTGGTCATGTCCGGTTTAAAAAGTTTCGCACAGGTTCCGGTACCCGGTGTTACCTTACCCTTTCCAAATCTGCCATCAGCTAACGCTATGGCCTTAGGGACTTATGGTACTTACCCAATCTCCTATACCAATGGAACACCTGGTATTTCAATCCCATTGTATGAAATTAAAACGCCCAAAATGTCTCTTCCTATTAGCCTTAGCTACCATGCCAATGGAATTAAGGTGCATGAGCAGGCAACCACAACAGGATTAGGATGGACTTTAAATGCAGGCGGCGCCATTACACGTCAAATCAATGATCTGCCAGATTTTGATCCCAATGGTTATAAACATAAAGTAGTGGTAAAAGGTGCTCATGCCAGTCCGGAATTAAGTACTAGTCCGGCGAATTTAGATTCTATGAATGATGAGCAGCGTTATTATTACGGGCGGCTTTCTATGGCACCCACCCAGAGTGGTGTGCAAAAATATGACGGGCAGCCGGACGACTTCTTTTTTAACTTTAAGGGTAAAAGCGGAAAGTTTATTTTAAGAAATACAGTAGATTCTTCCCTTGCAGCTAGTTTTACAACTATACCTTACTCTCCGCTAAAAATACAGTACACTGAGCTTAATGGTAGCAGCGGAGATAGTTTTGTGATCCATGATACAGACGGGATGGCCTATGTATTTGGCAGGTCGGTAAAAGACAATAGTGCAGCGACAGAAACCTCACATACCCTCACTACATCAGCTAATAATTATATGGATCAGTCAGGTCATCTGGTTGGTTATACTTCAGCTTCAGAAACCGGGACAAATGTAACCGCCTGGTATTTAACAGAAATGATATCTGCAGATCTTACAGATACAATTTATTTTAAATATGCCAGTCAATATAATGCTAGTAACATATCCAATTACCTGGCTAAAAGTACTAATATGTATTACTCTCAAAGTGCATACGGCGGCGTTTTCAAATCACCAACAAGTAACACTTCACAATCTACTGCTACTACAAATAATATTAACTTATCGGAGATTGATTTTAAAAATGGAAAAGTAGTATTTGAATACAGCAGTCGTCTAGACAGAGGCACCTTCAGATTAACAAGGATCAGGATCTATCAGTCCAAAGCAGGCCAGTTTAAAGAACTGAAGCGGCTAAACATGAACCAGTCTTATTTTACTTCCAATATGACCGCATCGCAAATTCTTGTCGGTACCGGAGATAGTACATTGAGCAGACGGCTGCGGCTAGATCAAATCACAGAAGAAGGTATCAATCCAGATGGTACAAGTGTTTCTAACCCACCTTATAATTTCACGTATAACACATATCAAAACACTGGTCAAATTGCCTATTTAGGAGAATATGGCCAGGATTTCTGGGGGTACTGGAATGGTAAAGCAAATACAGATCTCATTATCTCCAATCCAATAGGCACATCTTCCAGTCGGGTCCCGGATTCTACCAGGCTGATTGCCGGTACGATAAAAAGTATTCAATATCCTGTAGGCGGATCAACTGAATTTCAGTTTGAGCCTAATCAGACTACCAGAAATTACAATACCAGTGACAGTACCTTTCAATCTTATCATTTATCTACTATAGGTTTATATAATTCTACCTCTACCGATCAAACCTTTACTGCAAGCCAAACCATACAGGCCAATCTGCAGCTTTCCATTACCAGTGGGTGTAGCAGTAACTGCCTGCAAAATTTGCCACAGGTATATATCTATGATATTACCAGTGGTAGTCCTGGTACCTACGTCTCCTTTTTAGGGTCATCGGGAACACCGGCATTACCTTATTCCAGCTTTGCATCAGTTAGTCTGATTGCCGGACACAATTATCATTTTTATTTTCCCAGTCCGGGTACCGGTACCCAGACACCCATATACCATATGGAAGCTACGCTTTCACATGCCGGTCTGCTCAGTGTGGTCAGCACCCCGCATTCAGACCTGGTCCTTACCGGGGGGCTGCGGGTAAAGCGGGTGATTAACAGAGATATTAATAATACTGTTTTAACCACCAAGCGGTATAATTATAAATTGCCTTATTACGTATCCGGAATTTTTACCGGGGACTTTAGTAGTGCAGGGCAAGGTTATACTTTTTTAAAGTACCAATTACCCTTTGGAAGCTGGCAATATAGTTATAGCCCTATTTTGCTTCCTTATGTGCAAAATTACACGGAGAATTTCACCATTTCTATGGCTGGTGCCTCTGACGGTTCTCTGGCCTATAAGGAAGTAGAAGAATACCAGGATGATCAAAACGGTAATTCAACCGGAAAAATAGTTTATGATTTTAACCAGTCCAAAGATGATTCTACAAGCACCTTCTCCTATGTAAGGATAAATAATTCGTGGAGACGGAATCAATTGCTCGAACAGAGAACGTATAAAGGTACAGGCAGTACTTTTACGCTGATTAAGGATGTTCAAAACACCTATGCAGATCTTTTCCCCGCCTTACAAGATACTACACTCACATTTACCGTTAACCGTCTTTACAGCTGGGATGACTTTAAGCCTATGGCAGCGGGATTACCCAATTATTCAGCATCATCAATTGATAAAAGAGAGTTTGATGGCATGATCAATGGGCCCGAAATATGGAATGGGAACACTTACCATGTCTCATTAATCGGCCAAATCAATTATCGCAATGCTTTAACAAGTACTTTAACTACAGAATATGATTTAAATGGTGCAAGTCCAACCAGCTCGCAGACCAATTACTTCTATGAAAATGCAGGCCATTTAATGCTCACCAGAACTGAAACCATCAAAAGTAATTTAGACAAAGCGATAGAGAGAATCGTTTATACTACAGATTATCCATTAGATGCCTGTAATTCTCCTGCCAGCTACCTGGCTACTTTAAAATCTACAATTGCCAGTTTAAAGACCACTTTTGATGCGCAGTCTTTGCCTATTTACAATCAATGGATTGGAGATGTTTTTAGAAGATGGGGCATTTTGGGGAGTTGCCTGGCCCAGGGGAATACAGGCGGTTCAGATTATAGTGCCTGTATTGCTGGTAAAAACTATAGCCTGAATGATGCCACAATGATTAGTTTATACAATCAGTACGGCACCCTAAAGTCGTCATACAGATCTGCAGTTGCTGCGGCAGTTAACACCTATAACCAAGGTTTAACATCTTATGCCAATTGCTACAATAACCAGTTTTCCTCTGCAGTTGATTCTGTAAAAGCATTGCTAATAATGCAGCAGAATAATCAGATCATACCAGTTGAAGTAGATGGAACCTTAGCAGATCATATTTCAGGAACGGAATACATGACCTCTGTGCACAAAGCAGTATTCAAAACCTTAGGTAATACTACACAGATGGGAAAAACATTTTCGGGTTTTTTTACAAGCGGTGTACCATATAGTACTTACACAGGTCAGCCAAATACTTACCTGGTTAGTAAAATGAATTACGATAATTACAATACCTCAGGAAACCTGATTTCCTACCATCAAACTGCCGGTCCGCAAGAATCCTTCATTTGGGGTTACAATCAGCAATACCCAATAGCTGAGATCAAGAATGCACTTTCTTCCCAAATAGCTTACACCGGATTTGAAGATGGGATAACCAGCTCTGGTAACTGGAACTTTGCAAGTGCAGGTATAAATACAACGGCGGTTACTTCAACGCTTACGGTGCATTCTGGAACTGCAATTTACAGCATAGGCTCTGGTAGTGTTACCTGTAGCATGCCTGCAGGTACATACATTATATCTTACTGGGCAAGCGGAGCACTTGCCGTAAACGGTATAGCACCTGTTATAGCAGGCAACACAGATAATAACGGCTGGCATTATTATGAACATCAATTAACACTAACCGGGCAAACAACGGTTACTGTAAGCGGTACCAGCGGACTCTTACTAGATGATTTAAGATTGTACCCGGCAACCGCTCAAATGTTATCATACACTTATGATCCACTAATCGGGATAACCAGTGCTGCTGATGAAAAGGGAAATAGTACCCATTATGAATATGATGGCTTGCAACGGTTAATGAATACCCGTGATAAAGACAAGAATA
This sequence comes from Pedobacter sp. L105, assembly GCF_009765875.1. Lineage (GTDB taxonomy): Bacteria > Bacteroidota > Bacteroidia > Sphingobacteriales > Sphingobacteriaceae > Pedobacter. The sequence goes on along the minus strand of NZ_LMUP01000003.1, from coordinate 4,993 downwards.
TCGTTAAGCACCTAAGTTACCATTATCAAGGCCAATAAATACTTATCTATAGCCGCTATTACCGTAGTAAAATGTTCAAGAAATAACGCTTCATTATCAATCATATGACTCTCAAAGAATACTTACTTTTAAGCTATTTAAGAACAGCTGCGCTTTTTTTTAAAAGCATTTACCTGGTTATTATCGGTCTGCTTTTATTGGTAATTCAAGTTAAGGCACAAAGTGCTGATACTACATCTTCTGTTAAAGCAAAAGGACTAGTCACCAATGTTGCAGCGGCCCTTCCCGGAAGGCCTGGAAATGTTACAGGTCCTACAGTCATTCCTAAGGGGACGGCTACTTCTACTTATACCGTAACGGCGTCTAGCGGCGCTACAAGTTATAACTGGACGATTTCTCCTACTTCTGCTGGCACTATCACTCAATCTGGTGCAACAGCAACTGTTCACTGGACTGCTACCTATACCGGAAGTGTAAATATCAATTGTTCTGCAGTAAACTCCTCCGGATCAACAGATGCGGTTGGTTTAACGGCTTCTGTAGTTCCACCCACCACTACTATTTATCCTGGTGCAATCTCTCCGGCAACTCAGACCGTTAATTACAACAGTATTGTAGGTACGCTTACCTCTGCAGTAGCTACGGGTGGTAATGGAACATTTGCCTACCAATGGGAAAGTTCGCCAAATTCTAGTACCTGGACCCCTATTTCAGGAGCTACCGGTTTAACCTGTAGCCTTACTGTGCTTGGCAGTACCATGTACTACCATGTGGTAGTTACCAGTGGTGGTCTAACTGCTACTAGTGGTGTAGCTACTGTAAATGTTTTAACTCCGGTAGCCGGAGGAAGCATTAATCCTTCCACCCAATCTATTAATTATAACACTACAGCAACTTTAACGGCTGCTGCGGCAACTGGCGGTGGTGGTAATTATACTTATCAATGGACGAGCGGAACAGATGGTATTAATTTTACAAATATTACCGGAGCCACATCCTTAAGTTACACGAGTGCAGCATTAACTGCCAATACTTATTTTCGTCTAATATCGAGCAGCGGAAGTTCTACCGGAACCAGTTCAGCTTACGTAACTGTTTATCCTTTATTGGTTTCCGGTAGTATTACCCCGGTTAGCCAGACGATAAACAATGGTGCTACCGCAGCTACTTTGACGGCATCGGCGGCTACCGGAGGGAGTGGCGTATATTCTTACCAATGGCAAATTTTAAGTGGTGGAACCTGGTCTAATATTTCGGGTGCTACGGCTTTAAGTTATGCACCCGGAGCATTAAGTGCAACTTCTTCTTATCATCTAATATCAACCAGTAACGGAGTAAACGTAACCAGTGGTACTGCCACAGTCTCAATTTATCCCCCGGTAGTTGCAGGTACGGTTAGCCCTGTAACCCAGTCCATCAATTATGGCACAGCTGGCACTGCAATAGCCTCTGCTGCAGCTACCGGTGGTAATGGCATATATACGTATCAATGGCAAAGTTCCCCCGATGCCAGTAACTGGAGTAGTATTTCTGGTGCAAACGCATTAAGTTACAGTCCGCCTGCTCAAACTTCAGTAGCCTATTATCATCTTATTTCTACGAGTAACGGCATCAGTACAACGGGTGCAACAGCTACAGTAAATGTTTATCCTCTGTTGACTACTGGTACAGTTACAGGCGCGCAGACGATAAATAATGGGTCAACTGCTGTTGTCATAAACGGAACGGCCGCAACCGGGGGTAATGGCACATATACCTACCAATGGCAACAATCAGTTGGGGGTGGGGCGATGACAAATATTTCCGGTGCACAAACACTAATTTGTTCTCCGGGTGCCTTAACTACTACAACTGCCTACCAGCTCATATCTACCAGTAATGGAGTAAGTGTAGTAAGTAATGTGATCACAATTTCAGTTTATTCCGTGCTGGTGTCAGGTACAATCAGTGCAAATCAAGCGATTAATAACAATGCAACCGCAACACTTACTGGTAATACACCAACTGGAGGGAGCGGAGTCTATAGTTATCAATGGCAAAGTTCAGTTGGTGCCAATCCATTTGCCAATATTTCCGGAGCTACAGGGATTAGTTATACCACGCCCACCCTTACCACTACAACTTCTTATCATTTGGTTTCAACCAGTAATGGTGTAAGTGTAACCAGTGCAACATCAACAGTTACTGTTTATCCTCAGCTGGTTCCAGGAACAGTGACCCCTTCTTTACAAAATGTTAATTATAATACTTCCGGGGTGGTTATTACTTCCCTGGCAGCAACCGGCGGTAACGGTATTTATAGCTATCAATGGCAAATTTCATCTGACGGTACAAACTGGAATAATATCAGTGGTGCGATGTCGCTAACTACTTCCAGCGCAAGCCTTACTGCAAATACGTATTACCATCTTATTTCTACCAGTAATGGCGTAAGTGTAACCGGGCCAACATCAGTGATCAATGTATATACTCCACTGACAGCAGGGGTTATATCTCCAATGTATCCTAATATTAATTATAATACGGGTATCACCCTAACTGCAACTGCTCCGACAGGAGGTGGAGGTGTTTATACTTACCAATGGACCAGTGGAACAGATGGTATGAACTTTTCAAATATTTTAGGAGCCAATGCACTGGTATATGCTACCCCATTATTAACCACTACCACTTATTACCGTTTAGTTTCCTCTACCAGCAGTACTGTAAATGTGATCAGCTCAGCTACTGTAAATGTATACCCGCTATTAGTTTCGGGAACGGTTAGCTCTACCAGCCAAAATATAAACTATGGGGCTACAGCTGGTGCAATTACTTCAACAACTCCAACCGGAGGCACTGGTACCTATACGTATCAATGGCAAAGCCTTGTAAGCAGCACCTGGACAAATGTTGCAGGAGCTAACGCTATCACCTTTTCTCCAGGTGCATTAACAGCTACTGCATCTTACCATTTGGTTGCCAGTAGTAATGGCGTTAGTGTAACAAGTAATACAGTTCCAATTACTGTTTACCCGCAGCTGGTTGCAGGTGCGCTAACTACAGGAAGTCAAACCATTAATTACGGAACTATACCGGCTATACTAACTGCTGTAGTGCCAACAGGCGGTAACGGTACTTATAGTTACCAATGGCAAAGTTTAATAGGGAGCACCTGGACCAATATTTCTGGAGCTAATGCTATAACCTATTCGACTGCTGCATTAACTGCCAGCACCTCTTATCGCTTGGTATTTACCAGTAACGGTGTTAGCGTAAATAGCACAACTGCAATCATCACTGTTTATCCGAAATTTTTTGCCGGTGCTATTACACCAGGTAATCAAACCATTAATTATGGTACAACGCCTGCTGTACTCGTATCGGCGCTACCAATAGGTGGTAGTGGAACCTATGCCTACCAATGGCAGAGCCTGGTATCTGGTGTGTGGACCAATATTTCTGGGGCAACAGTTATCAGCTATGCACCTGCGGCACTAACTGCTACCACTTCCTACCGTCTGATTTCGACGAGTAACGAAGTAATTGTAAACAGTGCGACGGTGATTATAACCGTGTACCCGCAACTGGTTTATGGCGCAGTAAGCGGGAATCAGACTATTGTTGCCGGTGCTACCGCTACCCAACTAACGGCTGTTCCACCAACCGGTGGAAACGGCAGTTATACCTACCAGTGGCAAAGTTATGTGGTAGGTGGTGCTGCGGTCAACATTAGTGGTGCCACTAGTTTAACCTATAGCCCTGGTGCAGTTGCAGTGACTACTGGTTATCATGTGGTTTTTACCAGTAACGGGGTGAGTGTGACCAGTAACAGTGTGACCATTACGGTGACCGCTGCGCCACCACTGGTAGCAGGGGCGATCAGTCCATCCAGTTACAGTATCCTTCCAGGTTCAAGTCCGGGTACTTTAAGCCCCGGCAGTCCTACAGGCGGCAGCGGGATATATACATATCAGTGGCGCAACTCTCCGGACGGATCTACCTGGGCCAGTGTGACTACAGCAGGTACCAGCTTAACTTATATGGTCCCTAACCTGCAGACCACTACTTATTACCAGTTGCAGGTGAGCAGCAATAGCGTGGTTGCAACTACAAATACTGTGATGGTAACTGTTACAGATTGCCCAGTGTATGCTACAGCAGCTACAGCAAGCCAAAACTACATCATGACTTACACGCCTAAAAATGCTGGTTATTCTGCTACAGCAACCGGTTATAGTCCCTGTGATGTAATGGAAACTCTGCAATATATGGATGGTATAGGCCGCCGGTTGCAATTGGTTCAGGTAAAGGGCTCACCCTTAAAAAAAGACATTGTACAGCCCTTTGCCTATGACGCTTTTGGCAGGGAGACTACTAAATTTCTTTCTTATGCGTACCAGGGTACCAGTGATGGGAGTTATAAAGCAGATGCTTTGGGCACCGGCACTACCAGTCAGTCTGGCTTTTACAAAAGCCCACAAACACCAACAGGCGTAACTTCTATGTTAAGTCCATATTCGGTTACGGCTTTAGAGGCTTCTCCATTAAACAGGCTAACTGAGCAGGGTGCTTCTGGAGATGCCTGGCAATTAACCGGTACTACGGGTTTAACTGTTACAGCAGGGCATACCATACGAGTTGCTTATACTTCGAATAATTTGACCGCATTTACAGATACCGCTAACAGCAGGATGGCTGTGCTTTACAAAGCAGTAAACAATGCAGGTGTACTGGCACTGAAAATAGGTAATGGAACTTCCAACTATTACAATACCGGCCAGCTCTCTGTTACGGTAACCAGAAATGAAAACCTGTCTGCTACCGGCAGAGGTGGTACCACAGAAGAATATAAAAATATGGAAGGGCAGGTTGTGCTTCAACGGACTTTCAATTATACTGCCTCATCTGCTATACTTCAAATGTTATCCACCTATTACGTATATGATGACCTGGGTAATATTGCCTTTGTGCTGCCTCCGGGAGCAAATCCTGATGGTGGATCTGTTACACA
>NZ_LMUP01000007.1:256198-388336 GCF_009765875.1 Pedobacter sp. L105 | reverse complement strand
ACCGTTCAGGTCTGATCATTAATATTACCAGTGGTTTGGGCTTAATTACCGCACCCTATCTCGGCCCATATAATGGATCGAAATGGGCCATTGAAGGAATAACCGAAACGCTTCGTTATGAAGTTCAGAACCGCGGTATTGAAGTAGTAACGCTTCAACCGGGTGCTTTTCCAACAGGTATTAGTGATAAACCAGAAAATGGATCTGACCGACCAGAGATCACGGCAGCTTATGGTAGCGAAGCACTGGAAAAAATCGAAAAGTTTGGTGGTATCATGCATGGAAAAATCGATGAGTATAAAATGGATCCGCAGGAAATTGCTGATGCGATAACAATACTGGTAGAGATGGAGGCTGGCACAAGACCCTTTTATACGACTGTTAACCGGGTTACCGATAATCTGGAACAGGAATATGCAGATAAAAAAGCACCGTATAATCAGGAATGGTTAAAACGAATGGGCTGGGGCGAATGGTTATAAATCAATAAAAAAGAGGGACAAAAAATCATTTTTTTGTCCCTCTTTTTAGCGCGGTGGTATCAATATTGGCCGGCCTTTTAAATGGTTCAGTTACCATTGAGTGTATTATTGACTTTTTCCTTGTTTCAAATTTTCAATTATTTCTGGAGAAAGCCCCCAACTATAATCTTTTAAAATAGCACCATATAGCTCAACCCATTTAACTGAATTTTTATCAGTTAATTGTAGTCTTTCTTTTTTTAATAGCTGAGCAATTTCATAAACATTATGGTAAGATGGGTATGTTTTTTCGCATTCCCCAAAATACTGTAAGGCTTGGTCGATGTTTTTATCATATATTGAGTTAAAACCTTGTCGTTCTAATGTTTTGGCATGGTCAAATTTGCTATTTCCAAATTGAATTTTTAACTTGTTTTCATTGAGCACGCTATCAATTTTTTCCTTTTGTATATTGTCTTTCTTATTGGACGCTGGAAATAATAATTCGGTTTTCACTGCCATTATTTGCGGATAAAGCTTGGTGTCTGAATCATATATTTTCGATTTTATAGTTGCCAAGGCTTGCATTGCATTTTGGATGGTAGTTTGATTGATTTCTGAAGGCATTGGGAGTAATGTTGTAATCTCCTTTGATTTTATGCCAATTACTTCAATCATTAATGTACCGGTCAATTTTCCGGCCTTTGCAGCTAATCCAATTGATGATAAATCACCTAAATTGATTCCGGCTTCTTTCGTCGATATGAGCGAAATTAACCTTAGCCCAACGCCTATGCGTTTAAAACCAATAAAATTTCCTGACAAAGTATCTCGTACACCGATAGTTGCAAATTTCATATAATCCATAGTGACTTTATAACTCGTGTGTTTAGAAGAAACTGTGATCGGAAGATAACTGAAGTCGCCACTCACAGTCAATTGCCCAATTGAAACGAGTACGGTCTCATTATTCAAAAAACTAAGAATTTCATTTGTAGATAAATATCTGATTTCTTTATTAATTGATTGCTCGTTGGATACTATCTGAACTTTATTATCATATTCAGTTGGGTCGGTAGGTTCAAATCCTCTAAAATTACTATATGTTTCTCCTTTTTCAAATATTGATTTTTGCGAGCCACAACTGCTCAACAGTAAGCATAAACTGATATAAATTACGTTTTTAATGATTGCGTTAATTTTCTGCATTTTTAGGTTGTTAATAGAGATGGTTTAATTTGATTGTTAGGTAAAAAATCTACTACATTTATCGATGTAATATTTGTTTGTATTATTAGGCGCAAATTAGGAGTGGTCTAATTATTTAACAATAGCAATAAATAGTCATTTTTACAGATTCAAATTTTGATATTGATTTCAATTCATTACCTTAAAGTGATTGCGGAAAAATGTTCAGATTTTTAACGAACTAAATGATAATCAATGGCGATTATTCAATTTCACAAACAAAAAACAGATGAAGAAACATAACAAAAGATATTTGATTTCCTCTTACATACACCACGATGGTTTTACGATGTAAATAGAAAATATGGGATCAACGTTATAAAAAATAGTGAAATTACTGGAGTGCAGAGAACAGCATTGGTAGCTGTGAATTTTGCGTTTGCTACGGAGTTATTTATTAAAATGTCTGCCAGTGAGAGATTTTAAGGAATGGAAGGATCGGCAGCTAGTTAATAGAAAAGAGTTAACCTATGTAAATTTTATAGAGCTAATTGAGATGAAACATGATGACTGAAAATATAATTGAGATAGGTATTGATGAGTTAGAAAGACTATATGTTATACCGGAAAAGAAGCGTTTTACACTGGTCTGGAGGAGCGCAACAGAAGTTCTTGGGATAATGCTAAACACTTTTTATATTCTCCTAAACCAAGTGAATGGAGTTATTATGATTGGTACAGATATATTTTATCAACCAACCATAATATATTGAACACTGTTGTCCTAAGGTGCTTTCCAAAACCTCAAGATTTCTTCGTCAAAGATATCCACAGGTTATTGCTGATAAAAGATTTATGGATAATAGCAGCTTTATTCATGGTCTGTTGTATTTTGAATAAACGCGTAGCCATTTCAAAGCGCTCTTTATAGCTACGTTTTAAACCTTCTTTTAAGAGCTCTAATTCTGCCTGATCAAATGTATGTGTGGTTTTTTCCGTGATATACTGACCTTTTTGATTCTATTCAAAATTACATCAAAAGTATGTTAGTAACAAGGCGAGTTATATATAGACTGATTTCAAACAAAAAAAAGCTCCTAACAATTAAGTTAAAAGCTTTAGAGTACACCCAATAGGATTCGAACCTATGACCTACGGTTTAGAAAACCGTTGCTCTATCCAGCTGAGCTATGGATGCATTTCCCTTGAAGGAGCGCCAAAGATAGGATTTCTACGCTACAAGAACAAATCTATTTTAAAATTTCTTAGTCACCCTAACCCTCGTTTCCTATTTACAATATAACCATTTGATGGATAAGGTAGTATGAAATTTCTATTTTTTTATCATTTCGAATTCAGCTGAATAATAGCCTGATTAAGTACGGCATCTGTTGTTTTATTGTGCTCTTCGCGCACAAAGATGTCTGGAAGAACTGGATTTCGGTTGTGACTTTCCCATTAGCCCTAATATCATAGGTACTTGAAGTGTAAATGTTAAAATGTGAATATGGCAATTGAAAGTTATAAGATTCTCCACCATCATTAGCTGGTGCACCAGTCGGCTCACCTATAAGGGTAGCTATCTTATAGGTTTGAGCACCATCAGCAAGCATTGTTGCACTGGATAAATTTTGTGGCCCAATTAAAAAATATGTGTTTAATTTATAGCGATTCGGATTATCTACCAGGTATTTTTTTTCTTTGTATTTATAAAAAAGCACGCGTCCGGGTTTTGATTTAAGATAGTCAGTTACGTCCTTTGATAACTGGTCAGGATAGTTTTTCTTCATAAATTCCTGGTATTGCAGGCTTACTTTAAAATATCTGCCTGAAGAAAGGCGGTAAGGCTTATCTGTTAAATAGCTCAACAGTAGTTCCCCATAATCAGAATTGCCACCTCCATTATATCTTAGATCTACGATCAGTCCATTTGCTTTATTGTTTTTTAAACTAACAAAACAAGTGTCCAAAAAACTTTTGAATTTCTTCAGGCCGCCCGACATGGATCGGAAATCTATATAACCAATATTGCCTTCCAATATTTTATAGCTGTAATTTTGGTTGTAACCTGATGGATTGGCTTTATTGAAATCTGAGGAGCTTATTCCGGGTAATGTATCTACTAATTTTTGTCCCAGCCGGTTCTTATAGGCAACAACAAATGGAGGTTTAATATTTAATAAAAACAGATGATAAGAAAAGTTGTTCAATGCCTCATTGATCTGATACGATTCTAAACCTCCTTGCATGTTTACCGACCGATGGAATAGCGTTCCTGCCAAATAACCATTAATGCTGAGTAACGAATCTCCAGTTTGCAATTTACCTTGAGTCGTAATTTTCGGACTGATAATTAAATCCCATTTTGAACTCGCTTTTATTTTTACGGGAAACAATGGCGATGCTTCAAAACTTTTGATAATCACATCATAATCGTCAGCATATGTATGGGTGTCTTTAAGCAAGGCCGCTATTTGGCTTACAGCTACAAAAGAGTCATTTAATGGAATTGTCTGGCAGTAATTTAAATATGCTGTCTGTTTTTCTATGAAATTCTTTTTTGGAGATGTGCAGGTATGGATTAACCTGAATTTCTTCAAAATTTTCAATCATAAAATTAACATCACTTAGTAATGTTTTTTTTTGTAAGGGTTTTGCTGTAATCTGGGCAATGCTAAGTAGCGGCAGCAAAGCCAGACATAAAAATATAATTGAAAATCTTCTCTTTATACTCATTATAGTAACATTAATCCATTGCCAATTAGATAGCTAAATATCTTATCGTAAAAGTACATTTTCAAATGAAAATTTTCCTCTGCAGCTGAATGGAATGATGATATTTAATAACTCACACCGGATATAAACATTCAATCTTCTTATCCGGGTTTATTTCTGCATAATCCAGCACCATATTTAATACATACTCATTAGATGGATAAGGTTCGATACATAACTTCAGGTTTTCCATATCGGTAATATCGGAATCAAAAGGAATATAGCCCATACCTAGAAACTTTCCTTCTTCGATCCATAAACAGCTATGCTCTTCTTCATTTCTTCCTGTGTCAATCAGTGCAAAGGAGGGAAGAGATGATTTTAAGTGTGCTATAGCAGCTTTGACACGGGTATTATAGCTATACGGATGTTCCAATCCTAAACAGGCGCCGTGGCAGTTTTCAGTTTCATAGGCCGTGCAGGCAGATCTGTTCTTCTGAATAAAGCAAAGTTTTTCACAAAGTGTATGTTCAGTGATCATGCCCCGCAACATACTTTGTCCGGCCAGTATACTGTTAAAGGTGTACAACGCTTTAGCATTCCGTTTATACTTATCGATACCCAATCGCATATAGCCATTCTGATCTTCAAAAGAATATAAAGCATATTTCTGCTCAAACCGTTTTAAAGCCCTGTTATTCTCAGGCCAGTGTTTCTGTATCTCTGCAGCCTCCAGAATCAGCGCCATCAGCTCTGTTCCGCAAATGGTAAAATCTACCTCATGGATGTTCTTTAAAAACTCCTGTCGCTGCCGGTTGGTTTTGTTTCCTGCAAAATGAGAACAAACCCGTTTTTTGATATTTACGGCTTTGCCGATATAAATGATCTTGCCCTTATTATCCTTGAAATAATAGACACCCGCATTGGAAGGCAGGGCATCAATATAAGACTTGGCCAGGTTAGGGGGCAGGGCTTGTTCCTTTGATGTTTTATGTAAAGATTGAGGAATTATCCCTTCACTATCTTTTTCCAAAAGCAGGCTCAATAACAAAGCTGTGGCGGCGGCATCTCCGCCAGCACGGTGGCGCGCATTTAACGGGATACGCAGTGCGTTGCACAATTTCCCTAAACTGTAGGAAGAATGACCGGGTAACACCTTTCTGCTCATCCTGACAGTGCAGAGTTTTTTGGACGCTAAATTGAAACCGGCATTGGCCAGCTGGTGCCTCACGAAGGAGAAATCGAAATTTACATTATGGGCAACAAATATTTTATCGTGTAATAACTCATATATCTTAGGGGCTACCTCATCAAATGCAGGCGCATCACTTACCATTTCATTGCTGATACCGGTTAAGGTCTGAATATAAAAAGGGATATCCTGACCCGGATTAACAAGGGTTTCATAGGTATCCACAACCGCTGAGCCGTCATGGATCAGGATAGCGATTTCCGTAATCCCGTTACCGGAAGCAAAACCACCGGTAGTTTCTATATCTACTACTGCGTATAACATGATTAATTGATAGTCTGATACAAATGTGCTAATAAATTTAGTAATAAAAATGATTATTATCTATGGCATGTTAATCGCTTAAACAAAAAATGAAATGGTAGAAATAATGTCTAAGAAAATACTTGCGGTGGATGACGACAACGACATCCTTGATGTGATTAGGATTATACTGGAGGAAGAGGGCTACGAAGTATTTACACTGGCAAACGGAAAACATGTATTTGATATGGTAAAGGAAAATGCTCCCGACCTGATTTTATTGGATGTAATGTTGGGCGGATTGGATGGAAGGGACATTTGTCGTGCTTTAAAAGAAGATCAGAATTATAAAAATATACCTGTGGTAATGATCTCTGCGAGCCATAATTTAAACAATTTATTGCTGATGCCCGGAGCCCCTGATAATTTCCTTGCTAAACCGTTTGATATAGATCACCTGTTGGCCATGGTTAAGGCACAGCTAGCCGCTTAAAAAGACTGTACTAATTAGTGAATTTTCCGTACTAAATTCAGATCTTTTTAGACAATTGTTGTATCAATTTCGATAGGGTTGCTCAACATTTTATGGATGGGACATTTGTCAGCTATTTCCAGGAGCCTGGTTATTTCCCCGGTAGATAAAGTCCCTTCAAATTCAATTTTACGGCTGATTTTTGTCGCCGCACTCATATCTTCTTCATTACAAATGCTCAGGTGAATTTTAACGCCGTCCAGAGGAATATTCTTTCTGTCTGCATACATTCTTATCGTAATTGCCGTACAACTCCCTAAGCTTGCTAAAAGCAATGCTCCCGGCGCCATGCCTTCATCTGTCCCGCCAGCGCTCTCCGGTTCATCCGCATAGATGAAATGTCCGCCGGCATATATTTTAGTGAGGTATTTAGTGCGGTCCATTTCTGTAACCACAGTGATTTTATTTTCGCTCATCAGGGATATGTTATTTTTCTTAGCTTTAATTTATATACGTAATTATGGAACAGCCGGAATCACAGAAACGTTTGCTTTTTCTGCAGTCTTTTATCGGGAAAGAAATGGAAGGCTCGCCTTCCCCTTATATGAACTGGCTTAAACCTGTAGTAATCAGCGCAGAACCCGGATCATTATTCTTTAGCTATATCATCAGAAAAGAAATGACAAACCCGATGGGAACCCTGCATGGCGGGGTAACGGCTGGGATTATCGACGACCTGATCGGGGCCACGGTTTATAGCCTTGGATTTAGCCACTCCTTTACCACCATCAATAATGTGATAGATTATTTTGCACCCGCCAGGGAAGGCGACCTGATCACCGCACAAACTTTAATTGTAAAAAAGGGCAGGAGCATTATCAACGTACAGTGTGAAGTGTGGCTGCCGAAGAAAGAAAGATTAATTGCAAAAGGCTATTCCAACATGATGAATATCGGTTAAAATTTTGCTAACTTAACATTGGCATGATCCTGAAGGGATCTGTTAACAGTAACATATTATCAGCTTAAAATGAATTGAACATTTTAAGCTGACATTTGTTATGAATGATAAACTAACCAAGTATAAATATGTTAAGTAATTATCTCAACTTTCAGTTTGATATACAGGGGAAACCTGTGAACGGTTTTTGCATGCGGATTCAGGATGATTTTCATGAAACCTATGCCGTGATTATGGATGGTTACCATTCATTCTGTATCTGGCTTGATCAGCCTTCTTCTACCTGGCGCTCTTCAAAATATATTAATGTTGAACCAGGTGTGCTGGAAAAAATCATCAATCAATTAGACGTACATAAACTGGCTTAGTTAAAGTAGCCTTATTTGTGAAAGAACAGATAGGCTACGCATACCGCGGCAATGATTCCCGAAAAATCTGCCAATAAGCCAAATGGAATGGCGTAACGGGTACGTTTGATACCCACAGAACCAAAGTAAAGTGCAACAATATAAAAGGTAGAATCTGCCGATCCGTTAAAAATGCAGGATAACCTGCCTACAAATGAATCCGCTCCGTAAGTTTTCATGGTATCTACCATCATGGCTTTTGCCCCGCTTCCGCTTAATGGTTTCATGAGAGCCGTTGGCAGGGCAGGGGTAAAGTCGGTATTGATGCCCATATGAACAAAACACCAGGTAAAACCATCTACGATATAACCCAGTACTCCTGAATTTCGCAATACGCCAATCGCTACCAGCATTCCTACCAGATAAGGAATAATGGTGATACAGGTCGTAAATCCCTCTTTTGCACCTTCGATAAAAGCATCGTATACATTTACCTTTTTGCGTAAAGCACCTAATATAAAGGCTATGATAATGGTGAAAAGTAATACATTGGAAGCAACTTTTGAAAATACTTCTATTTGTTCTTTAGACAGGTAATTAGTCAGGTAATAGATCAGTCCTGCGATGAACAGCGTGATCCCGCCCAGCCATGAAATAACAACGACATTAAAAAGATTGATCTTTTGTTTGATGGATACCGAAATCAAACCCACCAGCGTAGCTACATAAGTTGCGATCATACATGGAATAAATACGTCCGAAGGATCGTTAGCCCCCAGGATAGACCGCTGTGCCATGATCGCTAAAGGGATCAGGGTAAGGCCCGAAGTATGCAGCACCAGGAACATGATCTCTGCATTGCTGGCGGTGTCTTTATTCGGATTGAGTTCATGCAGGCTTTTCATCGCTTTTAGCCCGAAAGGAGTCGCGGCGTTATCCAACCCCAGCAGATTGGCCGAAAAGTTCATCACCATATGTCCTGTTGCAGGATGGTTTGCAGGAACTTCAGGGAAAATGCGGTGAAAGAAAGGACCTATAATGCGTGATAAAAAGTTAATGGCGCCACCTTTTTCGCCGATGTTCATAATGCCCAGCCACATCGTCATAATACCTACCAGCGGTAAGGCAATATCCATTACCCCGGTTTTGGCAGAAGTAAAAGTACCGTCTATAATCAATTTGAATATTTCTGTATCACCGAAGAAGATTAACCTGATCAGGGCTACTACAAATGCGATCAGAAAAAACGCGATCCAGAGATAATTTAATGCCATTGTTTGATTTGAAAGTATGAATATAAAAAAAGGATCTGTATGCTGATGAATACAGATCCTTTTTTATGATAAATAACGTTGTGTTAGGATTTAAGGCTTGCCATCTGTAAGTTCAAATCCCCATGTTCTGCCTTTCTCTGTAGCAGGTATCCCGCTGGTCATCCATACCGGTGCTTTGGCTCCTTTCAGGTAATAGTCAAAGAACTGCTGCTCGCGGATCTGGATATCTTTCCTATTCTGACGAAGGACTAAGTTGTGTGCTTCATTGTTGTAGTTCAACAGCCATGCTGGTTTACCCAGTCTTTTCAGTCCGGTAAACATTTCTATGCCCTGGTACCATGGTACGGCGCCATCGGCATCGTTAGACATGATCACTACCGGCGTGCTTACTTTCGGTAAAGAGAATAACGGTGAGTTTTCAATATACAACTCTGGTTTTTCCCATAGGGTGGCGCCGATCCTGCTTTGTGTTTTTTCGTATTGAAATTCTCTGTTCACACCGGTTTCCCAGCGGATACCTCCATAAGCAGAGGTCATGTTGGCTACCGGAGCACCAGCCCATGCTGCCGCGTAAAGATTGGTTTGAGTGATCAGGTAAGCCACCTGGTAACCGCCCCAGCTTTGTCCCTGAAGGCCTATTTTTGTACCGTCTACCCAGCTGTTTTTCTTTAAGTTTTCTACACCTGAATTGATAAATTCCATGGCCGATTTACCCGGGTATCCTTTTTCATAACTAATGTCAGGAGCGAAAACCAGATAACCATTACTCACAAAGTAAGAGATGTTTAACCGTGATGGTGTAGGAGCAGGGGCAATATAATTGTATAATCCTTCAGAAAGTTTTTCATAGAAATAAACGATCATCGGGTATTTTTTTGAAGGGTCAAAGTTTTCGGGTTTGTATAAGATACCCTCAGATTTATAACCCTTTGGTGTAGTCCATTTGACCAGTTCTGAAGTACCCCAGTTATAGGATGCCTGTTGCGGATTGGTGTTGCTCAGTTTAACTTCAGTTTTCAGGTCGCTGGATACGTATACATTCGGAGAAGATGTATAGCTGGATTTGTCATAGATAAACTTTTCTGCACTTTTAGCTTTAACCAGTTTTGAGTAGGTGAATTTACCCAGTACTGCGAGTTCCGGGTTTTTACTGTCGCCGGCATGTGACCTGTAGAATCCATTTTCTTTAGTGTCGTGGTTAAAGGCAGACAGCCAGATATCATCTTTCCTATTAATAAAGTGCACGCTGGTATCTAACTGATCATAACGGAAAGTAATCCTGTTTTGACGGCCAAAACCATTGGTCATATTTTTAGGCGCCGATTTCCCATCCGGAGAGAAGTTCCAGATATCATATTTATCATAAATCAGCACCTGCTTGTCTTCTTCAGTCCATCCGGCGAAGCCGTAAGCCTGTGCATCATCTGGAACATCGTTTTCTTCATCTGCAAATTTGATACTGGCATCAGCAGTTAAGGCGGTAATTTTACCTGTAGCAACGGCATAGGTAGACCAGATACCTGTTTTCTTATCAAAGTATAACACGTAATTTCCGCCCGGAGAAGCGGTCACCCTTCCAGTAATGCCCGACAGGATTTTCTTTCTCGCACCGGTTTTTACATCTACCAGGTAGTAATCGCGACTGGCAGATCCTGTCCATTGTTCCTGTACACGGTTGCCATAGTCGGTAGAAGCCAGCACAAACGCTGCATCACCATCTTTCACCATCATCGCTTCAGGTAATTTGATATCGGTTAGCGGAACGATTTTAGGATCGGTGCTGATGATATCAATCACCGTCAGGTAACTTCTTTTTGATTCTTTCTCTGCATTTTTCAACTGCATAGGCTGCAGATAGTCGTCTTTGTATCCCCACACGTCTACTTTAGCATGCTCAAAGTCTACCAGTGTAGTGTCTTTTGCTATTTTTTGCGGTGCAATGCCGAAGAATAATTTCGTGCCTTCTTTACTGAAAGTAAGTTTTCCATCTCCACTTACCGCCCATTTGGCCGGGAAACCATCAATTTCATTGTCGACTAAAGTTTGTGCTGTATCCAGTGAAAGAGAATTATAGTAAATGCTGTAGTCTTTCACTTCGGTTTTCTCTGGTGTGGTTTCTCCTAAAAAGGCTACTGCTTCACCATCTTCGTTAAATACAAAACCTTTAAAGGTACCTTTTAGGTTAACCAGCGTTTTTACTGTTCCCTTTTCTGTATTGAACATAAATACACCAGCTTTGGACGTATTGTCTTTTTTAGAACCCGGTGAAGTGAAAACCAGTTGTTTGCCATTTTTGCTGAACAGATATTCTGCCACATATTTAAAGGTTCTTTCAGTACCTGTAGCCAGGTTTCTGAGGATCAGGTCAGATCCTTCTTTTTTATCTTTTGCGGGTTTATCTTCTGCAGCCAGGTAATCCTCATCACCATCTTTTTTCTGGTCTGTGGCAGATTTCGCCTTTTTGGTGGTATCCAAAACTCCCTCTTTCTGGTAAACCAGGTAGTTGCCGGCAGTTTCAGGGATTTTAAATGATTTTACACGCGGAACTTTAACCACAGCCTGATTGGTCAGGTTAATTATGCCCAGCGAATCTTTGCTCATTTCCTCTGGTTTTTTCTTTTTGATCTTTTCCTGTCTTGTAGTTGCATAAAGGGGTTTAATCAGCAGTGCTGCATACTTACCATCGGCACTGAACTGCAGGTTTTCTCCCCTTGGAATATTGATCCTGGTGGTGTTGGTCAGGTTACTGATATATAAAGTTCCATCTCCTTCCTGTTTAAGGATAGAGTATGATGCCCATTGTCCGTTGTCCGACAGTTGTTTAACGCCTACACTCTCCCAGGAATCATAAACCGAGTGGTTCAGTGGTTTTTTCTGGGCAAAGGTAAAGGACGTTATAAATAAGAGGACTAAGGTGAAGGTTTTCTGCATAATGTATTGGGTGAATTTAAATGATGATATTCTTCAAGCCTAAAAATTGTAAATTTTTATCAAAATATACTATTTGTAGATCAAATTTTACATAATTAATGACATTTAGATGCAGGAATGGGACGGTTGGCCGGAACCCATACAAAAAAAGGCTATCTCTTTTGGGAGACAGCCTTTATCTTTAGCATTTGCTAAATGTTATTTATCTTTTTTAGCCTGTGTTTTGGTCTGATTCTGCTGGCGCATGTAATCATCTAAACGGCTCTGGAATTTCGATTTTTTCTTTTGCTCTTCAGGTTTTTTCTTGTTTTCCTTTAGAATATTGTGAATTTTCTCGTCGTTAACCATTGATTTGATCAGGTACTGTTGTCCGAAAGTCATCATGTTGGCCAGGAAGTAGTAGTAGTTTAATCCTGCAGGGTAGTTGTTCAGTACACCTAAGAAAACCACCGGCATTATATAACCAATGTACTTCATCTGTCCTGTAGCACCTGATACCTGGTTATTGAAGTAAGTATAGATCAGGGTAGAGATAGTCATCAGGATACACATCAAACTTAAGTGATTGCCGATAAACGGAATCTCAAAGCCGAATTTGATGAAATCATCATAGGTAGAAAGGTCATGCATCCATAAGAAACTCTGTCCTCTCAACTCGAATAAATTCGGGAAAAAGAAGAAGAAAGCCATGACGATAGGCAATTGAAGCAGCATCGGTAAACACCCTCCCAGTGGATTTACACCCACCTGTTTGTACAGTTTAAGGTATTCCTGCTGTAATAAGGTTGCATTATCTTCACCAACTTTGGCTTTGATCTCTTCCATCTCTGGTTTTAAGATTCTCATCTTAGCCATAGAGATGTATGATTTATAGGTTAATGGCGACAATACCAGTTTTAACGCAATGGTTAATACCAGGATGATCAGGCCATAGTTCCAGCCAAAACTTTCCAGGAAGTTGAAAACCGGAAGTACCACAAACCTATTGATATATTTCAACGGCCAGTAACCCAGTTCTACCATTTTCTCCAGTTCATGCCCTTGTGCTTTCAGTACTTTAAACTGATTGGTTCCAAAGTAGAACTTCATTTTATAGTTCTGTGCGGCAAGCTGATTGAAAGGAAGGTTTAAGTTAGCAGAATATCCTTTGATCTCATTTTCTGAAGTCAGGATAGTGCTGGTCATATTACCTTTTACAAAAGGATCTGCAGGGATTAACGCTGCAGAGAAGAAATGCTGTTTGAAGGCGATCCATTCGATCTTGCCTTTGCTCAGGTCTTCAGTCTGGTCTTTAGCTACACTTAGGTGGTCAGGTGACTGGTCCACATATTTATAGTAAGATCCTGAATACTGACGCTCACCTTTCAGGTATTTTTCCTGGCGTAATAAAACAGTTTGCCAGTTCAGGGCAATGCTGTCGCGCTGGATCACCTGGTTCATTCCATTCAGGTTGATGTTAAAAGCAACATCATGCGATTCCGCATCTAAATCATATACAAATTCAATGTATTTATCTGCGCTGTAATTCGCACGCATCACCATTGAATTGCTGGTTTGGGTAGCCGTGAAATAAAGATCATTTGTCCTTACCAGTTTACCGCCAATATTTAAGGTTAAACCAAAAATGTTGTCATCACCGTCAAAAAGAACAACCGGTTTATTCAGGTAGGTTTTCTCTCCTTTAACCTCTACCGATTTAATTTTACCACCTTTATTAGTGAAAGTTACTTTTAAAGCTTTATTCTCTAATACGCTGTTTTTAGCGATACCTGAAATATTAGCGCCGAAAGGTCCTTTTAATGTTGCCGAGTCAACTACCGGAGCAGCTGTATCTTTCGGCAAGGCTACTGCAGATGTTTTAACACCTGCTTTCATTGCAGAATCCAGGGAGATCCGCTGGCGTTCTTTCTTCATTTCAGCCTCACTCGGCTTAAAGAAATAGAAAGATCCCGCCAGAACGATCATAATCAGGAATAATCCTGTGAATGTATTTTTATCCATTATTGTTATTTAAACGCGTATTAGCTTATTTTTTTCTTCGCAAACTCCATCGCAGCGGCGACAAATTTAACAAAAAGTGGGTGAGGATTAGCAACTGTTGATTTTAATTCTGGGTGAAATTGTCCGCCAACGAAAAAAGGATGGTTTTTAAGCTCTATAATTTCCACTAACTGACTGTCAGGATTGGTACCTGAGGCAATCATTCCGGCTTTTTCATACTGTTCCAGGTAGGCACTGTTAAATTCATAACGGTGACGGTGACGCTCATTGATATGCGGTTTTCCGTAAGCATTAAACGCTTTTGTACCTTTTTTCAGGTCGCATGGATAAGAACCCAAACGCATTGTTCCGCCCTTGGCTGTTACAGTTTTCTGATCTTCCATCATATTGATAACCGGATCAACTGTATTTTCGTCTATTTCAGTAGTGTTAGCTGTGGCTAAACCCAGTACATTACGTCCAAATTCAATTACTGCGCACTGCATTCCTAAACAGATACCAAAGAAAGGCACATCATTTTCACGTACATAACGGATAGAGTCGATTTTTCCTTCAATACCACGGCTTCCGAATCCGGGAGCTACCAGTACACCATCTAAGTGTCCCAGTTTTTCTTTGGCATTATCAGGATAGATCTCTTCCGAATGGATATATTCTATTTTAACTTTACATTCATTTTTCGCACCTGCGTGAATAAAAGATTCGATGATAGATTTGTAGGCGTCAGGCAGTTCAACATATTTACCGATCAGTCCGATCCTTACTTCTGCCGTAGGATTTTTAAGTCGCCCTAAAAAGTCCTTCCAGCTTTCCATATCCGGTTCGTTTTTCTGTGGTAATTTCAGCTTGCTCAATACTGTTTTATCCAGCTGCTCTTTCATCATCAGCAATGGAACAGAATAAATAGAAGAAGCATCCATAGATTCAATAACAGCATTCACATTTACGTTACAGAACAGGGCAATCTTTTTACGAATCTCCATATTGATGTGGTGTTCTGTACGGCATACCAGAATATCTGGCTGAATACCATATTCCAGCAGCATTTTAACAGAGTGCTGTGTAGGTTTTGTTTTCAGTTCACCGGCTGCGGCAAGGTAAGGAACCAGGGTTAAGTGGATCACGATGGCGTTGTTGGCACCAGCTTCCCATTTAAATTGTCTTACCGCTTCTACGAAAGGCAGGGATTCAATATCTCCAACAGTTCCGCCCAGCTCAGTGATTACGATGTCAAATTCACCGGTATCACCCAAAATACGCATGTTGCGTTTAATTTCGTCAGTAATGTGAGGAACAACCTGAACGGTTTTTCCAAGGTATTCACCCTGGCGCTCTTTATTGATTACGTTTTGATAGATACGGCCTGTAGTAATGTTGTTGGCCTGTGAAGTAGGCACATTTAAAAAACGCTCATAGTGGCCCAGGTCAAGGTCAGTTTCTGCACCGTCTTCTGTTACGTAGCATTCGCCATGCTCATAGGGGTTTAACGTTCCGGGATCTATATTGATATAGGGATCGAATTTCTGAATGGTTACCCGGTAACCTCTTGCTTGTAAAAGTTTGGCTAATGAAGCGGAGATGATGCCCTTTCCTAAAGAGGAAGTAACACCGCCCGTAACAAAAATATACTTAGTCATGTTTGTGAGTTTGTGAAAATAAGAGCAATTATTCAGGCGCTCTTATTGTTTTTGTACGGGATACAAAGCTAAGAAATATTGTGGTAATTCCTTCAAGCTATTCAAATAAGAATAGATTTTTATACTATCCAGATGCTGCTTAAACAAAAAAGACCCGCTGAAACAGCAGGCCTTTCTTTTATTTTATATTTGGTTAGAATATGCTTTTTTGTAAATTGTTACTGGTCTGGTCCGTAACACTAAGGTAAATCTAACGTTATTTTTGAAAAATTGTATGTGTCACATGAAATAAAATCAAAATAGTTTGTAACTAATTGATAATGAGGAGTAATATTTATTTGGTTATAAGCCGTTTGACACGACAATAACATTTTTTTATGCTATAATGTTAATTTTATATAATTGTAAGTGTGACGTTTATTGTCGATGTTAGTGTTGTTAGTACACTAAGGTGTTTTAGCGACAGCACTCGTAATAAGGTTTAACTTTTTGGTCCTTCGCCGACCAGGCAATATAAGTTTTGCTTTCCTTGCCTGTGCGATATTTAAATCCGTTTAATCCTGAGGTTTTTAATTCCGAAAAAAAGTTTTTGTCGGGTGTGTTTTTATCCGGCTGCTCCTGTGCTGTGACAGCAGGCTCCAAAAAGTTCTCTTCTTCAAAAAATCCATGGAGTTCATCTTCCATAAACTGGACCTGTTTTTTCTCCTTTCCCAGGTCTACGGTTTCTTTATAATTGTTTAACAGATCCTTTGCTAACAGCGTTTTTGTATAAATAGATTTTGATCCGGATGGGGTGATGGTAAAAATCAGGGCCATATCCGCAGCTTTTTCACCTTTAAGCACAATTTTAAAGGTGTCTTTTTTAGTCGTGTCACTGAAAGACCGCAGGGTGAGATTGAGTCTTTTGGAGGGATCAATAGCTACCGGTTTATTTGGATTACAGGCAGCCAGGAGCAGGAGAGGGAGTAAAAAGAAATAAAGAGGTTTCATTGGCTTAAGATTATTTATTGCTGATGAATAACAGATAACAATTTTTTGATTAATCGTATATCTCTGATAGCTATTAGCAACTTTTAAGCCTAAGATAGGAAATTAAAAATGTTTTAAGCGCCTGATTTTTTCCAGGTCTTCTGGAGTGTCTACCGCTATAGATTCAAGATCGGTTATCCGGGTCTGAATTTTAAACCCGTTTTCTATCCAGCGCAGCTGTTCAAGGCTTTCTGCTAATTCCAGTGAGGAAGGTTGCAAACGGGTAATCTGCTGCAACGTATCGGCTTTATAACCATAAATGCCAATGTGTTTATAAAACTGATGAACACTCAGCCAGTTTTCCTGATCAGTTTTCCTGATAAAGGGAATAGTATGGCGACTAAAGTATATAGCTTCCTGAGCAGCGTTAAGAACTACCTTTGGGGTGTTGTGGTTAAACAATTCTTCCTCGGTGTATATTTTTTTGACCAGTGTGGCCAGTTGTACTCCCGGGTCCTGAAAACAGGAACTCAGCAGGTCAATCTGCAAAGGGTCTATAAAAGGCTCATCGCCCTGTATGTTGATAATAATATCAAAACCATGGAATTTTTCTGCTACTTCGGCACAGCGGTCTGTACCACTCTGGTGGTCTGCCCTGGTTAAGGCATAGTCGCCACCAAAGCTTTTTACCACAGTAATGATACGCTCATCGTCTGTTGCGATCACAACTTTATCCAGGCTTAATGCGCGGCAGGCCTGTTCATATACCCGCTGGATCATGCTTTTTCCGTCTATATCAACCAGCGGTTTGCCGGGAAACCTGGTAGAAGCGTAACGTGCAGGGATAATTCCAAGTGTAGCCATCTTAAAAAAGTCCGTTAATTTCTGCTTCAATTGATTCGATAACGGTACTCAGGTCTTCCGGGTTATTGGTGAAATCCAGTTTATCCTTATCCAGTATCAGAAGGTTGCCTAATTTGTAGTTCTTGATCCAGGCTTCATATTTTTCATTCAACTTTGACAGGTAATCCAGGCGGATACTGGCTTCGTAATCACGTCCGCGGCGCTGAATGTTGTTTACCAGTGTAGGTACTGAAGCACGCAGGTAAACCAACAGGTCAGGCGGTTTAATAAATGAGGTGATGTTATCAAAAATATCCTGGTAATTTTTATGGTCGCGGGTGGTCATCAGTCCCATTTCATGCAGGTTCTCTGCAAAAATGTAGGCATCTTCATAAATGGTCCTGTCCTGAATCACATTCCGCTGGTTGTTCTGTATGTCTACAATCTGGTGGAAACGGCTGTTCAGAAAGTAGATCTGCAGGTTAAAGCTCCAGCGTTTCATATCACTGTAAAAGTCTTCGAGGTAGGGGTTGTTCTCCACCGACTCATATAAAGCTTCCCATCCATAATTCTTGGCCAGCAGGCTTGTTAAAGTGGTTTTCCCTGCGCCTATGTTTCCAACTATTGCTATATGCATATGATTTATCTAATGACCTGAATGTAGTAATTATAAAATAAAAATGATCCGAATAGGGTTAAAATGGTTTGAAGCCAATCAGCTCCCTTACTTCGCGGAGCGTTTTTCTGGCGCTTTCCCTTGATTTTTCGGCTCCCTGGTTGGCTACTTTACGCAGGTAATCGTTGTCTTTTGATATTTCTTCAATGCGTTCCCTGATCGGTGAGTTAAAGATGATCATATCCTCGGCCAGCTGCTTTTTGAAGTCGCCATAACGGATTGCACATTTGTTGTACAGCTCGTCAAAATGCGCCAGCGTATCTGCCGGGGAAACGATCTTCATCAGGTCGAACAGGTTTTGTATCGCCTCTGGTTTAGGTTGGTTTTCTTCTGTCGGCCCGCCGTCAGATACTGCTTTTAATACTTTTTTACGGATGTCTTCCGGCGTATCAGCCAGGTAGATACAGTTGGCATCACCTTCGGATTTACCCATTTTACCTTTTCCATCCAGTCCCGGAACTTTAACCAGGTTGGCAGAGTAGCTAAAGGCAAAAGCTTCAGGGAAATAATCATGATTGTACAAACGGTTAAATCGGTTGCCAAAGGTACGGGTCATTTCCAGGTGCTGCTCTTGGTCTTTACCTACAGGGACTTTAGTCGCCCGGTGCATCAGGATATCGGCAGCCATCAGCGATGGATAGGTCAGTAAACCTGCGTTTACATTATCCGGCTGTGAACGGATTTTATCTTTAAAGGAAGTGCTCCTTTCCAGTTCGCCCATATAGGCGTTCATGTTCAGGTAAAGGTACAATTCAGTTACTTCGGGAACATCCGACTGTATATAAATTGTACAAGCCTCAGGATCAATACCGCAGGCCAGGTATTCTACCAATACATGTTTTACATAACCATGCAGGTCGCCAGGCGTAGGGTGGGTAGTGAGGGAATGCAGGTCGGCAATAAAAAAGAAACAATTGTATTCATACTGCATTTTCACGAAATTGCTTACTGCACCAAAATAATTGCCCAGGTGTAATTTCCCTGTCGGACGAATACCGCTTACTACTGTCTCTTTCATTGCTGTTTACTATTTTATCAGGTTGTATGTTATGCTTTTCTAAATGCTTCTGACTGCCTTTGGCGGTTTTATTAATGATGAAGCTATTTTATAGCTCTTCAAACTATAAGTGCCCGAAATTAATAAAAAACCCTCAGCCGACCGGATAATAATTTCTTTTTATTGGAAACGGCTTGCAGTTGACCCAGTTAAAATTGGGGATTTTATCCATATCTTGCTCTCCTATTTTTTGTAATTTAGAAATGATGATCCCTATTTTGAAGCAACTGCACCGCATTTATCTCCTACTGGTGATCACGTTGTTCTTTATACTTTTTTATCCTTTTTATTACCTGGCCTCCCGGAAGCCGGAATGGTATGGCTTTTTAAACCAATTGCGTGCACTGAACAGTATGTTGTGCAGTATGTTTACCGGCATCTTCTTCCGTTTTACCTATGAGGAAGAACTGCTGGATACACAAAATTACATTTATTGCGGTAATCATACCTCTAACCTTGATATTATGATCTTCTGCTTACTGGCAAAAGGACGTTTTAGTTTTATGGGTAAAGATACACTGCTGAAGAACCCTGTTTTTAAGATATTCTTTAGTACGATCGATATTCCCGTAAACAGGGGAAGCAGGATGTCATCTTTCAGGGCTTTTAAGCGCGCGGGGAATCACTTGAACCAGGGGATGAGCCTGATCATCTTCCCTGAAGGGGAGATTAGTGATACGGCTTATCCGCCAGTATTGATGCCTTTTAAAAACGGGCCGTTCCGGCTGGCCATTGAAACCAGTACCCCGATCGTTCCGGTAAGCGTAACCGATGCCTGGGAAAAGTTATGGGATGATGGCGCTAAATACGGAAGTCGCCCGGGAATTTGTGATATTTACGTTCACAAGCCCGTTTATATAGAAAATTTACGGTCGGATGATGCCGATCAGTTGAAAGACCGTATTTTTGGATTGATTAACAGTAAAGTCATTAATAATGAACATAGATAAAGAGACGATTTATAAAGTGGCAGATCTGGCCAGGATTGAGATCGGCGCGCATGAAGTGGAAGAGCTGCAGGCAGATATGAATAAGATCCTTACCTTTATGGAGAAGCTGAATGAGCTGGACACCACCAATGTAGAACCACTGGTGTACATGAACCCCGAAGTAAATATCTGGAGGGAAGATGTGGTAAAGCAGGAGATCAGCGTTCATGATGGATTAAAAAATGCAGCGCTACACAATGAAGATTTTTTCTTTGTGCCCAAGATCCTGGATAAATAAATATCTTTTGTAACAAAAGGGTATACCACACATCTAAATCTTTAAACAGCTATACGCTATAAACACCTGCTCAGATGGAAAACCCTTTAATTAGTATTCAAGAAATAGGCCGCAAATATGTGATCGGTGCTGAAGTGATCCATGCGTTGAAATCTGTATCGCTGGAGATCCGCAAAGGCGAGTTTGTAGCACTGATGGGCCCTTCCGGATCAGGGAAGTCTACCCTGATGAACATTCTGGGCTGCCTGGATACGCCAAGTAAAGGTGATTATATCCTTAACGGAACTAATGTGAGCCACATGACCGATGATGCACTGGCCGAAGTAAGGAATACGGAGATAGGGTTTGTTTTCCAGACTTTTAACCTTCTGCCAAGATCTACTTCACTGGATAATGTTGCTTTGCCACTGATCTATGCAGGTGCCAATAAGAAGGAACGTGAAGAACGTGCCAGGATAGCATTGGAAAACGTAGGCCTGGGCAACAGGATTACTCATAAGCCTAATGAACTTTCCGGAGGACAGCGCCAACGTGTAGCGGTGGCAAGGGCATTGATCAATAATCCTTCCATTATTCTGGCCGATGAACCTACAGGTAACCTCGATACAAAAACGTCTATAGAGATCATGGGTTTGCTGGAAGAGATTCACAGTAAGGGTAATACGATCATTTTGGTTACACATGAGGAAGATATTGCACAGCATGCGCACCGGATTGTAAGGATGCGCGACGGGCTGATTGAGAATGATTATTTGAATACAGATATTAAAACTGTATCCCCGCGGCTTAGTCAATTGGCAGAAACCGGGGATGATTTTACGCAAATTGGTAAAGTTTAATGAAGATATACACTAAAACCGGTGATAGGGGAGAAACCTCTTTAATCGGGGGGACAAGAGTCCCAAAATTTCACCTGAGAATAGAATGTTATGGCACGGTGGATGAATTAAATTCTTATATCGGATTGATCCAGTGTCAGGATATTGATACACATCAGCAGCAAATATTGAAAGAAATTCAGGACCGTTTATTCACCATCGGTTCTTCTCTGGCTGCAGATCCCGAAAAGTCAAGAATGAAAATACCAGATCTGAAAGCAGAAGATATCATGCTGCTGGAGGATGAAATGGACCGGATGAACGAGGTGTTGCCGGAGCTTACACACTTCATATTACCGGGTGGAAACACTGTTGTTTCTTATTGCCATATCGCAAGATGTATCTGCCGAAGGACGGAAAGGTTAACTGTACATTTGTCTGCCGAAAGCTTTGTGGATAACCAGATCACTATTTATTTAAACCGCTTGAGCGATTATTTATTTGTTTTAGCAAGGAAGCTAAGTTTTGATGCTCAGGCAGATGAAAACATCTGGTTACCAAGGTTATAAATAGTGGAAAAAAAAGTTTGTTTTCCTCATGTTTTTTAATATACTTTTGCAAAATAAATAAGAACAATAAATTAGTATAGAATATGTATTGGACACTAGAATTAGCATCGCATTTGGAGGACGCTCCATGGCCTGCAACTAAAGACGAACTTATCGATTACGGAATCAGATCAGGTGCACCTGTAGAGGTGATAGAAAACCTGCAGGCACTGGAAGATGACGGCGAGCCGTATGAAACCATTGAGGAAATTTGGCCTGATTATCCGACGAAGGATGATTTTTTCTTTAATGAAGATGAATATTAAGACTCATAATTACAAGCCCCGGTAACGGGGCTTTTTTTTGGAACGAAGATTGTTTATGTAATGTCAAGAACGTGTCTTGAAATTTTAAATCATTTAATTAACAACTTAAATCTAAAAATCTACTACTATGGGAAATTTACTTTATCTAATCGCAGTCATTCTGGTCATCATTTGGGCAATCAGCTTTCTTGGTGGTTTCTACACAGGTGGAATCATCCACATTTTATTAGTTATAGCAGTGGTTGCAATCCTGCTAAGATTAATAAGAGGCGCTGCTTAATCATACATTAAGGGCTTTTGAGCAATCAGAAGCCCTTTTTATTTAACAGGAAACTTGCAAACTCCAGGTCTTGCGGATAGGTGATCTTCATGTTGTTCCTTTCACCAGCAAGGAGATAGATACTAAAGCCCGCCCTTTCTACCACAGAAGCATCATCTGTAAATTCATTTCTATAAGGCTGACGGTAAGCCTTTTTTAGTTGCTCCAGCTGAAATGTCTGAGGGGTTTGAATGAGATAAAGCTCATTCCTGTTTAAAGCTTCAGAATCTTGTCCCTCTTTTTTTATCCTTACCGAATCTACAGGTTGTATAGCCGTGATTGCATTGCCTTTTTCTGCCGCCATCTCATAGGCCCTCTGGATCAGTTCTGAAGTAACCAGCGGACGTACTGCATCGTGTACGGCAACAATACCTTTTCCCTTAAGGCCTTTAATGCCATTTTTTACAGAATCGAACCTTTCTGTGCCGCCTTTGATCACCTGATGAGGGATGGTAAAGCCATGACTTACACAAAGTTCTTCCCAGTATTGATGCTGATGTATATTCAGGACTAAAATGATTTTAGGATTTAGTACACAACGGTGAAAGGCTTCCAGTGTATGCATGAGAACAGGCTTGCCATCCAGCTCTAAAAACTGTTTTGCAACAGCCTGGTTCATCCGGTTTCCTTTTCCCCCGGCAACAATAATGGCGTAGTATTTCATTTTTTTGTGTAAAAAAAATAGGAGAAATCTAAAGATCCTCCTATTTCATGAATATATTTTGTTCAATTAGATGATCAGCATTGCATCACCATAACTATAGAAACGATATTTTTCTTTTAAAGCCACTTCGTAAGCGTGTCTTACGTAATCGTAACCACCAAAGGCACTTACCATCATCAGTAAAGTAGATTCCGGTGTGTGGAAGTTAGTGATCATGGAATTGGCTATACTGAAATCATAAGGAGGGAAGATGAATTTGCTGGTCCAGTCGTTGGCCGGTTTAAGCATTCTTCCTGAAGAAACAGCCGATTCGATAGCGCGCATAGAAGTGGTACCTACAGCGCAGATACGTCTTTTGTCTTCCAGTGCTTTGTTAACGATGTTGGCCTGTGATTCTTCAATGATGAACTGCTCAGAGTCCATTTTGTGTTTGGTCAGGTCTTCCACTTCAACAGATCTGAAAGTACCTAAACCAACGTGCAGCGTTACTTCTGCAAAGTTGATTCCTTTTAATTCCAGGCGTTTCATCAGCTCACGGCTAAAGTGCATACCTGCAGTTGGAGCAGCTACAGCACCTTCATGTTTAGCAAAGATCGTTTGGTAACGTTCTTTGTCCATGGCAGTTGCTTTACGCTTGATATATTTTGGAAGAGGTGTTTCGCCTAAGATTTCAATGTTTTTTCTAAATTCTTCGTCAGTACCGTCAAACAGGAAACGAATAGTACGTCCTCTTGAAGTGGTATTGTCAACAACTTCTGCTACCAGCAGGTCGTCATCTCCAAAGTAAAGTTTGTTCCCAACGCGGATTTTACGTGCCGGATCTACTAAAACATCCCATAAACGGAGTTCTTTGTTCAGTTCACGCAATAAGAATACTTCAATGGTAGCACCTGTTTTTTCTTTATTACCGTATAAACGTGCAGGAAAAACTTTGGTATTGTTCAGAATCATTACATCCTGATCATCAAAATACTCCAAAACATCCTTAAATATTTTATGTTCAATTTCACCGGTATCTTTGTGCAAAACCATTAAACGGGCTTCGTCCCTTTGTTCTGAAGGATTATTGGCAACTAATGATTCAGGTAAATTAAACTTAAATTGAGATAACTTCATGTTTTTTATTAAATAATTGAGGGCGCAAATTTACGAATTATAATATTAAAGATTGTGTATAACAAAATTTAAATATAAATATTATGTATTTTATCAAGGACAATAGGGTCAATATTTGTACAGATATGGCATCTGTACAATTTATTTGTTTAATTGCCCGGATGCTGTAACGTTTTTAGCTATTTTTGGTCTAACTGGTAATTATGATCATATTCAGACTAATAGGGGAAAGTTTTCGGTTTGCTGCCGATGCCCTCCGACAGAATAAACTCAGGACAATGCTCTCCCTGCTGGGGATCACAATAGGAATATTCACAATTATAGCCGTTTTTTCTGGTGTAGATACCTTACGCAATAAATTGCAGGAAAGTGTAGATAAATTGGGTTCCAAAACACTTTTCGTACAAAAATGGCCGTGGCAGTTTGGTGGTGGCGATTATCCATGGTGGAAGTATATGAACAGGCCTGTGCCTTCTTTAAGAGACTACAAAGCTTTGAAGGAGCGTCTGGAAAATGTAGAGGGTATTTCTTATGAAGCCAGTATCAGCAACCGAATTGTTAAATACAGGAGCGGATCTGTTGAAGGGGTAACGTTAAATACCGGTACTCAGGATTACAACAAAACCTGGAACGTGGATTATCAGGAAGGTCGCTATTTTACTGATAATGAAGGGGCATTCGGCGCACCGGTAGTGATATTGGGCGCTTCAGTTGCCAACGGTTTATTTGCCGGTGAGCCCGCCGTAGGTAAGCAGGTGAAAGTAATGGGACGCAGACTAACAGTAGTAGGCGTGTTTAAAAAAGAAGGTGAGGATATGCTGGGGATGTCTCAGGATAACAATATATTAATTCCGATTAACTATGCCAGAGGTCTTTTCGATGTACAGAATGACAATTATGGGCCGCAGATTACGGTAAGGGGAAAAGAAAATATTGCACTGGATGAAGTTGAAAGTGAACTGGAAGGATCGATGCGTTCTGCCCACCGGATCAAACCAGGCGCTGAAGATGATTTTGCCCTGAATAAAACTACCATGGTTTCCAATCAGCTGGACATCATGTTTAAAATGGTGAAAATTGCAGGCTGGGTGATTGGCGGTTTTTCTATCCTTGTCGGGGGATTTGGGATTGCCAATATCATGTTTGTTTCTGTAAAGGAGCGCACTAATATTATTGGTATACAAAAGTCGCTGGGCGCCAAGAATTATTTTATCCTGCTGCAATTTATGTTCGAAGCGATTGCTTTATGTGTAATGGGAGGGATACTCGGATTACTGCTGGTGTATAGTCTCACGCTAGTTTTTACGTATTTACTGGATGTGAAAATAGTGCTGTATTTTGCCAATGTTGTCATGGGGATAGGTATCTCTGTTGTTATCGGCACGATATCGGGGTTTTGGCCGGCATACTCTGCTTCGAGGCTGGATCCGGTAGAGGCGATCAGATCATAAGGTTTGTGTATGCGTGGGGATGGCTGAGATTATCCTGAAAAAAAAATAAGGTATATTATATTTCGACTGCATAATGCTGCGCTGCGCTTGCAAGACGCTAGGCCGAAATACAATATACCTTATTTTTTTTTCAGATTATCCGGGGGCTTGTGAGGAGGGGCTATCCCTGGGTATCATCTCCATGGACGATCGCTTAAACCACTTCCAAAAACAATAAATACTTCATAAAAGGATTATTTTCTTTAGGCAACTCTTAACTGCTGTACAATACTTTAATCTTGCCCTATTCGGGCAGATTCTTCAACATCATACTCAATGAGATTTTACAAGTTCTTTCTAAAGTACTATACGATAATCTATTTTTGTAATTTGTTTAAATACCATCCTTGACTATCTTTTGCAGACTCTTTTTAAAGCGTAATACAATGAATCTGATCGAGTGAAATTAACCCATACTGGATTATAAAATTTCTTTAAAGCATTTCGCTATAAGCACCTTGCAATGGATGGTCTGTAAAATTAGCTTTTACATTCTCTTTCTAAAGCGTAATACAATGAATCTGATCAAGTGAAATTAACCCATACTGGATTATAAAATTTCTTTAAAGCATTTCGCTATAAGCACCCTGCAATGGATGATCTGTGAAATTAGCTTTCACGTTTTCTTTTTAAAGCGTTATACAATAATCTAATCAAGTGAAATTAATCCATACTGGATTATAAAATTTCTTTAAGCATTTCGCTGTAAGCACCCTGCAATGGATGATCTGTAAAAAAACGAGTATGCTGTATTCCGGCCTAGCGTCTTGCAAGCGCAGCGCAGCATTATGCAGCCGGAATACAGCATACTCGTTTTTCAGCGAAGCCAGGAAAAACCAAATAGAAAACCTCTAAACAAAAAAATCCCCTCTGCCAATTGACAAAGGGGATCTTAATATAAGATATTAGCTCAATTTAGATAAAGCTTCTTTAATTCTTGAACAAGCTTTTACCAATTGATCTTCTGCTGCTGCATAAGAAAGACGGATACAATCTTCGTTACCGAAAGCTTCTCCTGTTACGGTAGAAACATGTGCTTCATTTAAAAGGTATAAAGAAAGGTCTTCTGCAGTATTGATCACTTGTCCGTTTACACTTTTCCCAAAATACTCTTTTACTTCAGGGAAAAAATAAAATGCACCGTCAGGAAGGTTTACTTTAATACCCGGAATTTCTTTCAGCAACGCATAAACGATATCACGGCGTTTTTTAAATTCATCCTTCATAGCAGTTACAGACTCTAAACCGCTTTGGTAAGCCGCCAAAGCTGCACGCTGAGAGATAGAAGAAGTACCTGAGGTAATCTGACCTTGTAACTTATCACAGGCATCAGCAATGGCTTTATTTGCGGCCATATAACCAACTCTCCATCCAGTCATGGCGTAAGCCTTAGAAAAACCATTAATGATGATCACACGGTCTTTAATCTCGTCAAACGCTGCGATAGAAGCATGTTTGTCAACAAAATTGATGTGCTCATAGATCTCATCAGAGATGATATAGATATTTGGATATTTAGCGAATACAGCAGCAAGGCCGGCCAGTTCTTCATGCGAGTAAACCGAACCTGTCGGGTTACATGGGGAAGAGAACATAAACATTTTTGTTTTTGGCGTGATGGCAGCTTCCAGCTGTGCCGGGGTAATTTTAAAATCGTTTTCAACGGTAGCATTGATGAATACCGTTTCACCTTCTGCCAGTTTGATCATTTCCGAATAAGATACCCAGTAAGGTGTAGGTACAATCACTTCTTCTCCTGGGTTTACCAGACAAAGAATGGCATTGGCCAAAGATTGTTTCGCACCTGTAGAAACAACGATCTGATCAAAATTGTAGGTTAAATCATTTTCATTCTTTAGCTTTTCAGCAATTGCCTTGCGCAGTTCAGGGTATCCTGAAACAGGAGTATAATAAGAATAGTTCTCGTCAATTGCCTTCTTTGCTGCTTCTTTCACATGCTCAGGAGTAAAAAAGTCGGGCTCTCCAAAACTTAAGTTAATTACGTCAATTCCTTTAGCGGTGAGTTCTCTCCCCAGCTTTGCCATTTTAATGGTCTGCGATTCTGATAGGTTATTGATTCTTTGAGATAAAAATGTCATGATTCTTTTATAAGGTAGCAAATATAAAAACCTGAAACAACATGCCGGTAAAAAAAAATACTTTTTAACAGATTATCCTCTTGAAAGCGTACTTTTGGGAGCTAAATCAATTCCTTTGCTGCCCAAAAAGAAAGCCATACTTATATCCCTTTGCATTAGCATAGTTCTGATGCTGGCCAAATTCGGTGCATATTTTCTCACTCATTCCAATGCCATCTTAACTGATGCCGCAGAAAGTATTGTGAATGTACTGGCCAGTGGCTTTGCCTTTTACAGCATTTATCTGATTACTTTGCCTAAAGATGAAAATCACCCTTATGGGCATGGGAAAGTAGAATTCTTTTCTGCATTTTTAGAAGGATCGCTCATTGGTATTGCCGGATTAGTGATTATCTTTAAATCCAGTTACGACCTTGTATTTCCGAAGGAAATCTTCAAACTGCTTGATGGTGCCATTATCATTGGTGCCACAGGTATTGTAAATCTGATCGTAGCTTATTATCTGATCAATACCGGGAAAAAACACCGTTCACTTACATTAGAAGCTGACGGTAAACACTTGATGACCGATGCAGTAACCAGCGCCGGATTGGTAGTGGGTATCCTGGTGATTACCGTTACTAAAATCTACTGGCTGGATAGTGTTGTTTCTATTCTCCTCGGTTTTTATATTCTTTACAATGGCTATCAGCTGATCCGAAAATCTGTGGGAGGGCTGATGGATGAAAGCAATATCGAACTGGTGGAGGTGATTGTGGATATCCTGCAGCAAAATCGTCACGAGGACTGGATAGATGTCCATAACCTTAGAGCGCAGCAATATGGGGCAGATCTGCATATCGACTGTCATGTTACGTTGCCTTATTATTACGATCTTAACCAGGTACACAAAGAAATCTCGGAAATTGACGAGCTTATTAACGGTAACGCAGAGCGCGATACCGAATTATTTATACACGCAGATCCTTGTTTACCTGAATGCTGTAATTATTGTAAGGTAAAAAATTGTCACGTACGGCAGCATGCTTTCCAGGAAGAAATTCAATGGACAGTAGAAAATGCTACAAAAAATAAAAAACACTTCGAACGATGAGTTATTTTAATGTAAGGGTATATGGTTTACTGATTAATACTGATAATCAAATATTGATTAGCGATGAACAATCAGGGGGCAGGAATTTTACTAAATTCCCGGGTGGCGGATTAGAATATGGCGAAGGCCTGATCGATGCGCTGAAACGTGAATTCATGGAAGAATGTGAGGCAGAGGTAGAGGTTATCAGCCATTTTTATACCACTGATTTCTTTGAGAAATCTTCTTTTAATGACAGCCAGATCATCAGTATCTATTACCTGGTGAGAGAAATGGGCCCCTTAAAGTTAAATTATAAAACCAAGGTGTTTGATTTTGATGGGCAAACCCTCCAGTCTTTCCGCTGGATAGGGCTGGATGAATTAAAAGAAGATGATGTGACTTTCAAAACTGATAAAACAGTGGTTAACCTGTTGTTATCACTGATCTCCCAATCGGAAGAAGAATCGGAAATCACTTTTGATTAATCCATTGGTCTGTTTCGTTTTGCCGGAATACTAAGGAATGCTTAGAGATAGGTAATCAAGTATAAAAAGGTTTGAGCTTTTAAGATAAAACTTGAAGGCTTTTACCTTAAACAAGGACTACTTTTTCTGGCGTAATGGCATAGAACTGATGTCCTTCTTCTGCTTTGATTTTACTTAAACCCGTAAATACGCTAAAGGCAGGAAGAATAGCGCAGGTTCGGCCAAAATAGAAACAGGGTAGTTTTAAATGCTGACGTGCTTTGCCGTAAATCGTTATGCCCGGGTGTATATGACCGGTAATATTATAATATTCATCAAATACCGCTGGCTGATCGTGTATAAACCGGAAAGGAAAACACAATAATTCTTTAGAATGTACTTCGATGGCCAATCTGGCGTAATCTTCTGCTTGCAGCAGATCGTGGTTTCCCTTAATCAGGATTACTTTTAAATCCGGGTACTGTGCTCTCCATTGGCTAAACTGCTCTACTTCGGTATTCATTTTGGAATGGAACATATCCCCGGTAACCAGCAGGATTTCAGGCGAAAAAGTAAGCAGCAGTTTTGCCAATTTATCAAGGTCAGTTTCGTTTACAGCGGCCGGTACCTGTATTCCTGCTTTTCTAAAATGGGCCCCTTTGCCAATGTGCAGATCGCTGATGATCAGCATCTTTTTCGATGCCCAGTAAATTGCCCTGTCTGTACTTAATATTAAACTTTCTCCCTTACAATTGATGGTCATTCTTTCTCCTTCGTTGTGGCTGCGCTTCTTTTTTATCCGCTTCTGCCGTCATCCTCGCTATTCTTTCCCCTAATTCTTCCGTGCTCATGCTGTCTCTTAAGCTATCAACCTTAATCGGAAAACAAAGGGGGGTATAACTTTCTGTTTTTACGATAATTACCTTACTGGCCTGTATCCTGTGCAGTGCTGCGGCAAGTCGTGGTTCCTCGATCTGCTGGTAAAAAGCTTCGTCGTATGCTTGACGCAATAATAAGTTATGTTTATCATAATCGCTAAAAACATTAAAAAATAATGCAGCGGACGACTGTAAATGTTTGTTCGCTACATACTTTCCCGGGAAACCCTGAAAAACCAATCCCGATATGCAGGCAATATCCCTGAACTTACGCCTGGCCATTTCTGTGGAATTGATGCTGGCAACAATATCCTCACCCAGGTTAACCGGGCTAAATAATAACTTAATGTTTTCCTCATCAAGCGGAATGGGCTGCTCACTCAGCAGTTCAAAGCCATAATCGTTCATCGCGATGGAAAAACTGATGGGCTTTACTTTTCCCAGCCTGTAGGCAATCAGCGCTGCCAGAATCTCATGCACCTGGCGCCCTTCAAAAGGATAAGCGAAAAAATGATAGCCGTCCCGCGTTTTGATCAGCTCAATCAGAAATTCATCATCTTTCGGTACATGAGAAACTTTGGCCTGCCTTTCAAACAAGGGCAATACAATATCCAGCTCCTCATCCTCGTGTGTTTTATCCAGTGTCTGGTTATACTTCTGCCGTAAAATGGCACCCAGGTTTGCAGTAAGAGACATCCTGCCGCCCATCCAGCTGGGGGTAATGGCACTTTTCAGCCTGCTTTTGCGAACCAGGGCTGTCATTTCTTTTATCATAATGAACTCTAGTACCCTGCCTGCCAGGGTAAAACTTTTGCCAGGTTTAATTTTGGAAAGGAAAGATTCCTCTACCATTCCTACATAACCACCGGTCATGTATTTGACCTTGATCATGGCATCACTCACAATGGTGCCGATATGCAATCGATGACGCATCGCGATCTGCCTGCTTTTTACTTTCCATAGCCCTTCTTCCTTTTCTACTTTACTAAATTCGGTGTAGGCCGTCAGGCTGTCGCCACCGGTAGTAATGAACTGCATCATCCAGCTCCATTCCGAAGGCTCCAGTTCCCTGAAAGCATGGGTGGTCTTTACTTCTTCGTACAACTTTTTATCGTCGAAACCATCGCCTACGGCCAGCGTAACCATATACTGTATCAACACGTCAAAAGCCATTACTACGGGTTCCCGACTTTCGATATTCTGCGTTTTTGCGGCTTCTTTAATCGCAGCGGCCTCTACCAGTTCCAGCGCATGGGTAGGCAGAAAATAGATCTTGGAGGTCTCATAAGGAGAGTGGCCGCTTCGGCCGGCGCGCTGCAGGAAACGGGCAACACCCTTTGGCGATCCTATCTGCACTACGGTATCTACAGGTTTAAAATCCACACCCAGATCCAGTGACGATGTACTGATCACTGCTTTTAGTACACCGGTATGAATGGCATCTTCAATCCAGTTGCGCAATTCATAATCTATAGAGCCGTGGTGGATAGCAATTTGCCCTGCCAGATTTTCATCCAGCTTGAGCAGGTTCTGGTACCAGAGCTCTGCCTGTCCGCGGGTATTGCAAAAGATGAGCGTTGTTTTGCTTTTCTCAATAATAGGCAGGAGCTTGTGGGCCAGCTTATGCCCCAGGTGCCCGGCCCAGGGCAGCATATCAATATGGTCCGGCAGGATAGACTTAATTTCTATCTTCTTTTCCAGGTCGGCCACTACTATTGTTTTCAGCACCTCCTCATAAGGTACCAATACATCCAGCGCCTGTTCCATATTACCTATAGTAGCAGAGATACCCCAAATACGGAGCAGCCTTTCAGGATGTTTTTCCTGTACCAACCCTTTTATTCTGGAGATAGCCAGTTCTGCCATCACACCGCGTTTACTGCCCAGCAATTCATGCCACTCATCGGCTACGATACATTGCAGGTCGTCAAAATAGCCAGAGGTATTTTTTTGTGCCAGCAGGAGGTGCATACTTTCGGGAGTAATGATTAGCACTTCCGGCATTTGCTTTTTCTGTTTCAGCTTTTCGCTCTGTGCAGTATCGCCATTACGCACACCCACCTGCCAGTCGAGATCAAGTTCCCTGCAAACCTCTGTCATTGCCCTGGCCAGATCTTTAGCCAGTGAACGCAGCGGTGTGATCCAGAGTAATTTTAATCCTGTGGATGACTTTGCTTTTTTCAGCATACTTACTTTTGCCGAACTTCCCTTACTGATTTTCTCTTTTGAAGTTTTCTCTTTGGCGATACGGTTATTAGCATTGCTATCTTTTGATAACTTAACTCTTCCGGCAATCTTAGCCGCTTCCTGGTTATTCAGCTCATCGATCACAACGGCCAGAAACATAGAAAATGTTTTTCCAAAACCTGTTGGTGCATTTACAAGTCCGCTATAACCCTCTGCATAATATTCCCAGGCATCCGTTTGAAACTTAAAGGGCTTTTTTCTGGTGGTCTTAAGCCATTTGATCACCTGTTTATATCCTTTACTCTTTTCCAGCATCATAAGGTAGAAGCTAAAAGTTGTCGTAAATCTTCGAGGGTATTGATCTCGGCTGCTTTTTTATCTTTTCGCCAGCGGGCGATGCGGGGGAAGCGCAGGGCTAAACCTGCTTTATGCCTTTTACTTTCGGCAATGCCCTCAAAAGCGATTTCAAAGACCAGTTCTGGTTTTACCGTTCTTACGGGGCCGAACTTTTCTATGGCATTCTTTCTGACAAAAGAATCCACCTCTTTAATTTCTTTATCGGTTAAGCCCGAATAAGCTTTAGCGATCGTGATCAGGTTTTCACCGTCACGTACGGCAAAGGTATAATCTGTAAAGTGATTGGCACGTCGTCCGCTACCTTTCTGGGCATAGATCATTACGGTATCCACGGTATAAGGGTTGATCTTCCACTTCCACCAGTCGCCCCGCTTACGTCCGCTATGATAAAGGGAACTCAGTTTTTTGAGCATGATCCCCTCGCTGTTGTTATCTCTGGAGCCTTTTCTGATTTCTGCCAGTTGCTCCCAGTCGTTAAATTCAATTACGGGTGAAAGTATAGCAACAGTTGTATCACTCAGCGCTGAAATGATCGTCTCCAGTATTCTCCTTCTTTCTTTGAGCGGTTCTGTTCTGATATCCTTTCCCTGAAATTCCAGCAGGTCGTAAATAAAGAAACCAATAGGCGCATCTTTCAACTGCGACTTATTAATGGTTTTTCTGTTCAGCCGCTGCTGTAAAATACTAAAAGCCTGTACCTGTCCATCCTTTACAGAAAGGATTTCCCCGTCAATCACGGTGCCATCGGGCAGTTCATCTTTCAGGAAATGCAGCTCAGGAAACTGATCAGTAACCAGCTCTTCGCCGCGCGACCAGATAAATAATTCTCCGTTACGTTTTACAATCTGTCCGCGTATACCATCCCATTTCCATTCGGCCTGCCATTCATCGGTTTCACCCAAACTTGAAGGTTCAGCTTCCAGTGCATAGGCGAGGCAGAAAGGGTAAGGCCAGGAATTATCCGTATTCACATGCGCCCCTGCAATGAGTTCCTGGTAAGTGATCTCACCCGGATTCCACTTGCCCATGATGCTGTGCATGATCTTATTACTGTCGGTATCACTTTGTTTGGAGATTGCGTTTACCAGCATTTTATTGGATACGCCGATCCTGAAATTTCCTGAGATCAGCTTATTAAAAATAAAGCGCTCCTGTGTATCCAGGCTGTCCCAGGAATGCAGGATAAATTCTTTCTTGGCTTCTTCATCCTTTCCATTCAAGGCAGCAAGGTCCTGTATCCACTGGTGTAGTTTACGGTCTGTAGTATGCGAAGGAGGGGGGAGCACTAAAGCAATGGTTTCACTGAGGTCGCCCACACTGTGGTAACTTTCAGCAAATAGCCAGGCAGGAATCCCGCTGAGTTCAGTTGCCCATTGTCTGATCAGTGCTGTAGCTATTGGTCGTTTGGGCTTTTTACCGGTGAACATAGCGATCACATAAGGTTTATCCAGTTCATCGGCCGTGCTGAAATAACTCACCAGTGCGGCAATCTTATCATTGGTCTTATTGCTCGTTTCCAGTTGCTGGATCAATTCTGTAAACCTTTTCAAATTATGCTTCTTTTAAGATTTCTTCTTCCTCATCTTCTTCATTTCCATATCGGGTTATCACTTCTGCCGAAGGGATACCTATTTCATTAAGGTATTTGGAAAAGGTGGAGACAAAACCGTGGGTAACATATACTTTTTCTGCTTCGGTAGCTTTTATAGCAGATAACAATCCCGGCCAGTCGGCATGATCGCTCAGTGCAAAGCCTGCATCAGATGATCTCCATCTTCTGCCCGCCCTTACCTGCATCCAGCCAGAACAAACCCCTGTTGCTGCATGCTGCAAACTCTTGATCCATTTGCCATCCGATAAAGCAGGAGGCACAATGACAATGCCTTTTTGCAATTCTTCTTTTTTGATATCAGGAGTGATCCTGATGGTTTGCGGGAGGTCAACTCCGGCCTCAATAAACCGCTCGTTTAAATTGGCAATAGAGTTGTGTACATATATATCTGTATAACCTGCCAGATTTTTGATCAGTCGCTGGGCTTTTCCTAAACTATAGGCCACCAGCACACTGGTTTTCTGCTGATCATGGTTGTCAGAGATCCAGTTCCTGATCTGCCCAAACACCTTCTCCTGGGGCTGCCATTTATAAATAGGCAGGCCAAAGGTGCTTTCAGATACAAAAGTATGGCATTTAACAGGTTCAAAAGCTGTGCTAATACCATCATACTCTACCTTATAATCACCAGACACCACACAGATCTCTCCTTTATATTCCAGCCTGATCTGTGCGGAACCAATCACATGTCCTGCGGGGAAAAGACTAACCTTTACCCCATTAATACTGATCTCCTGGTTATAGGGCAGGGTTTGTATTGGCAGATCTGCGCCCAGCCGCTGAAGGAGTACCGGCTTCGTGAGTTCATGGCATAGATATCCTTTATTGCCCCATTTTACATGGTCGGCATGTCCGTGTGTGGTTACAGCGAGGTCGACAGGTTTCCATGGGTCGATATAAAAACCACCCTGTTTACAATAAATGCCTTTGTTGGTAAATGTGATCAGTGCCATTGAAGCTTACAACACATCAGTTCTAATAAAAGTTTGCCGGAATAAACCTGGCATCGCAGGCATATTCTTTGGTAAAATAGTTTCTTTATTAATTATATTTTTATTTTAATGAAATAAATGTGAAATTTAGCGATTATTAATTACTATGGAATTACAACAACACTTCGAGCACATCAGGCAGTTGATAAAAGCAGGCCAGGCCAGGGCTATGCAGTTCGCCTATTCACAACAACTGACAGTATATTGGCAACTGGGGGCTTATATTCATGATCGTCTGGAAAGCTCAGAATGGGGGCAAAAAGTTGTGGAAGAACTTGCCGTTTGGTTGAAAGAATCAGAGCCAGGTTTGAAGGGTTTTGACAAAAGAACATTGTACAGAATGAAGGAGTTTTACCTCACCTGGAAAGACCTGGACTGGAAAGAATTAATGGACAAAAAACAAATTGTGGGTTCATTAAACCCACAATTGAAAAGTACTGATAATCAGGATAATGTAATTGTGGGTTTAATAAACCCACAATTACAGGAATTACCTGAATTACCTGTTTTATTGAGCAAGTTAAGCTGGACACATCACGTTGAAATTTTAAAGCGAACGGCTAGTTTAGAGGAAAGGATTTTTTATCTGGTGCTGTCAGTAAAAGAGAGGTATACTGTTGCTGAACTGGTGAGACAAATTAAGACTTCATTGTTTGAACGTCAAATTATGAGCAGTCAAAAGGTTGCTGAAAGTTCGCATCCTGAGGCAACGATGATTCCTAAGATTTTTAGGGATAAGTACATTTTTGAATTTTTAGACCTTCCGGAGTTTCACAGTGAGAACGATGTTCAAAAAGGGATATTGTTTAAGTTAAAACAGTTCATTTTGGAACTGGGAAAGGATTTCATTTTTATGGGAGAGGAATTTAGAATACAGGTTGGAATGCATGATTTTTATATAGACCTGCTATTTTTTCACAGAGATTTACAATGTCTTGTAGCCTTTGAGTTGAAAAACAATGAGTTCCAGCCCGAGTATTTAGGAAAACTTGATTTTTATCTGGAAGCCCTGGATAAGGATGTGAAAAAAAGTCATGAAAATCCTTCCATTGGCGTACTACTTTGTAAAAAACAGGATAAAGAGGTAGTAGAATATGCACTGAACAGAAATCTGAGTCCTGCACTTGTTGCAGCTTACGAGACAAAAATGATCAATAAAGACCTGCTTCAGCATATGCTTAATAAATGGGCAGATGACGTGGAAACAGCTTAAATTTTCATATGGTAACGATTGCATAAATATTCCTGGGTTTTTACCATCAGGATTAAAATGTAAATTTTACATTCGTTATCAATCAATGAATTGAATTATGAATTGCAGACCTTTATATCTACTCACCCTTTTGCTGGTTTTATCTTCCTTCAGTTTCCCTGAGCAGCACAAAATTACCGTTTGGCTGATTGGCGATTCAACGATGGCCATTAAAGATCCAAAGACCTATCCTGAAACGGGATGGGGAATGCCTTTTGTGAATTTCTTCGATTCAACAGTAGTAGTAGATAACAGGGCAAAGAACGGACGCAGTACCAGGAGTTTTATAAAAGAAGGCTTATGGAAACCTGTTACGGAAAAGATGCAGGAAGGAGATTATGTGCTGATACAGTTTGGGCACAATGATGAAGTGAAAACTAAAAAGACTTATACTACTGAGGCAGAATTTCAGGGTTATCTGGAAGAATACGTCAGTGAATCACGATTGAAAAAGGCTATTCCTGTTTTGGTCACTCCCGTTGCCAGAAGAAGTTTTGATGCTTCAGGAAAAATCCAGGAAACACATGCTGTGTATGCAGAGATCGTAAGAAAGGTAGCATTGGAACAAAAGGTAGCCCTGATTGACCTCGACAAGGATAGCCAGGTTTTGCTCCAGTCATTTGGTGAAGAGGGGTCAAAAAATCTGTTCAATCAGCTGGCTCCGGGAGAGCATCCTAATTATCCGGAAGGCAGAGCAGATAATACCCATTTTAATGAGCTTGGCGCAAGACGAATGGCGGAGCTGGTATTGGCTGAGATCAGGACACAGCACTTAGGTCTGGAAAGCAGGATTATTAAACCAAAAACTCATTAATATGATGTACTCTCTTTAGCTATATATACACATCGCTGAGCTGAATTAAAACATAAGTTCTTTTTGATGGTTATGGAATAGTGAAAAAATATACTGAATATTTACCGATTGAAAACTACGGCATCATTGGCAACATGAAAACCATTGCTACATAATGGGTTTTTAGTACCTTTATGGCACTTTCAATATATGAAGGAGAAAAAAAGGAGAAAATTTGATTATGCCAAAGTTCACTTATGCCAATGTACGTATTTGTACAAATGCAGAATATAAAAAGGGTAGCGACAAGAAAAAAATAGAATTAGAACCCCCTACAAAATGGTGGATAGCATATAAAATAACCTTTGATACGCCTGTATCATATCAGCCTGATAAAAAACATCCAACTAAAAAGTATCAAGAGCCTATTTTAACTCATTATCCTAAAATTTATGGTAAGGAATATGGAGTACGATTTTCACCTGATAGCCAAACAAGAGCCGAAAATGATGAATTGGCTGATGACTTATTAAGATGGGTAAAAAATGATTTGGAAGCTGGTTTAGACCCAAAAACTAAAGGTGAGCGTGAACTTGCTACAGCTGAAGAAGAGCAGGAAAAAGCGACAGGTGTAACTTATGATGAAGCTTATCAGGGCATGATAAAGTTCCAAGGTTGGATAAATCCTAATCCAGCCCAGGTTTTAACAGCAAAAAGTGCTACGGGTTACTTTAACAGAGGTTTTAGAGAATTTGTTAGTGGAATTGATAAACTACATGATGTAACAAAGATAAGCAGGGAGGATTTGGAAAAATATATTACCGAAAAGAATGACCCGAATAATGATAATGGGTTTTGGAGCATTAGAACCTGTCAAAGCAAAATTGACCAATTTGGTTATTTTTTTGCTCCATTGATAGATAATGGAAAGATAGAATTT
This sequence comes from Pedobacter sp. L105, assembly GCF_009765875.1. GTDB lineage: Bacteria > Bacteroidota > Bacteroidia > Sphingobacteriales > Sphingobacteriaceae > Pedobacter. The sequence continues at coordinate 350,152 of NZ_LMUP01000007.1, read as the reverse complement.
AGTCCCATAACTGGGATGAAAAAGCGTTTGATGAAGCGTTTAAGGAAAATCCATTTACAACCTATTATTACAAAAAATAGGTTTGAAATTTGGTCAGATAAAGAGTTAGAAGACTTTCACACTGTAGCTTTAAAGACAAAAAAAGGTCAGTTCTTCAGGGCTATAGGAATGTGTTGTTATCACGCTTGCATCAGACGTTCTGAAATATTGAGGTTGAAATTATCAATGTATGACAGAGCCAACAAAAGGTTTTCAATTCCGTCTGATTTAACGAAAGCCCATAATAAATATGATAACAACACATTGCTACACTTGCAAATAAATGATGAATTGTTTGAAATCATGGAATCATATGTAGAAATGAGATTCGGAGCGGATAAAAATCCTGATTATCCATTATTTCCTAGTTATCAATTAATTACCAGGCATTACAATTATACTGGGTTTGATGCTGCTTATGTACGTGTAGTAGGTAAATATTTAGACAATAGAAAATCACCTTATGCCTTAAAACATACCGCTGTTACACGCTTTTGGCATGAACAAATAGCCAAAGGAGTACATCCAGGGATAGTCATAACTAAACTAATGAAAAAATGCAGACATTCCAGCCCTGACCAAACAATACGATACCTAACCTTAGATTTAGGCCTAGATGCAGAATTTTAGGGGGTTATTTTAACCCCTTTTTTGCTTGTCTGCAAGTTTAGCTATTGCACGTGCTTTTATTTTAGCTGCTTGTTGTTCATCCTTAATTTTTATCAAATCTTCTTCAGTAAGTTTTTTCTGTACAGGAACTTTCTGAATATTAGTGAAAAATTTGTTTGATGCTGCCCCCATCTGTTTAAGTTCATTTATGCCCTTCAAAAGTTCTGCATAACCACTGTTATCAATTACTGGTGCAGGTGATGTCACATGCGCTAAAAACAAGCTAAAAGGCACCTTAAAGTTTTTCAAACGTAGCTGCATGTCCACAAATCCTTTATTATAAGAAGCCTTTTCAATTTCGGGCATTGTTGCCCATTCATTAGGTGATATCGAAAATTTCATTTTAAAAATCAGATTTTGATTTAGCAATATTACTATTAAGTGAAGCTATTAAGGTAGTCATTTTATCATTCAAATAATTGAGCATATCAGTTGTACCCCTTACTAATGTCTTTTTCAATTTTTCGTCCTTTATAGTGTTGTATACTGTTCGGGCTTTTCCAGCTCCTGTACCATCAAAGCTTACGGTTTGATAACCTGGGTAAATTCCTGATGAAACAGTATTACCGCTGAATCCACTGATAGTATATCTATACTTACCATCTTTCACTTCAATTGTGAGTAGATAATCAAACATGTCGCCAGCTGTCGTACTACCACCAGAACCAGGCAAATCAAGTTTAAGTGGTGCAAATATTTTTGACTTAATTGCTATAATATGTGCAGTTGTATCATCAACTGTAATTACATCATCAGCCTTTTTAAAGCCTGTTCTGAAGAAGTATTTTGCATTCTGATAGATTTGATTAACTGTAAGATTTGGTGTCTGTATAACGGCTGTATACTCTATTCTGCCATCTTGTGTAAAAGGTAATTTAATTGAATCTTGTTGTGCATTGGCTGACAAGATACTGATACCAGCAAATATTGTTAATAGTGTTTTTTTCATTTTTTTGTTATATCGTTTGAAATTGTTATGGCTTTTACTGCAATGGAATAAACTATTAGACGAATGAAATCTTCAATTTCCTTACACATGTCTTTACTTTGTTTTTCTGCGCCTATATGCTTCATTATATTGATGTGAGGAATTAATAATTCATAAAAATCTTTGATGAAATATTTACATACTGTATCTACATCATAGTCATGTTCTATTAGTTTCTTTTTAATTTGCTGATGGCTACCGTTAAAAAATAGGGATGTGGCATAATGCGTTAATCGCTCTCCATCCCACACTTCTGGTACTTTTGCACTTAAATAAAGATGTATTGCACTTTTACCTTGGCCGTGCACAACTTTTTTGTTGATAATGAATATTGGTTTTTCCATAATCATAGCATTTTGTGTAGGAAAGCATCGATGTTTATGCAGCTATAGACATTGATATCAATGTAATCATCCATATATTTTAACATACTGGTATATTCCGAGTTACTGACCAATTGCTTAATCCCATATAACGCATCTTCATATACAATTCTGTAAGCTAATTTCATATCCTCACTTAATTGGTCAACACCGTGTCTAATAAGTAGAAGCTTAATGCTCTCTGGTCTGTATTCCCATCCAACAGTGTATTTGCGTTGTTCTGGATTATTTGGGTTATAAGCTTCATCCAGGGTTTTAGCCAAAAAAACAAATACTAACTGTACTCCATTTTGATGCAATGCACGTTTTACTAATATGTAATCTGATTTGGGTTTTTCCTTTTTCATAAAATCACATCTCTAAAGGTAATAGTATATAATTATATAGTATTTATCTAAATTTTTTTATATTATTTCGCTGCCATTAATGGCGAAAATATCAGGATATAAACGTAAGCGTGACCAGGATTTCCTTAACCTGGTAGGGGCTAATATTCGTTTCTACCGTGAAAAAAAAGGTTTTACTCCTTATCAATTAGCCAAAGCAACAGACCTGGGACAGATAACCATCAGCCAATACGAAAATGGAAAAGTCGAAATGAATCTAACCATAATCAAATTAATTGCTGAACACCTGGGTATACTTCCACATGTGCTTTTGTTAAAATCAAAAGACTAATATCTCAATATTTCTTCTCTTTAGTTTTTAACACTTATTTGTGTTGCTATTATTTATTTTCGTCATTAAGTAATATTTGGTACTGTAAAAATATTAAACTTTTTTCAAAATCCGTGCAATTGACCGTTTTGTGCTGGGATATTTTGCCATTTATTTGTGGCCAATTGATGGCAAAATATAATCGAAATGATATGGCTTTAGTGAATGTTGGTAACAACATACGCAAATACCGTAAACTAAATCGGTTAACCATTGTTGAGTTGGAATATAAAACTAACATCCATCAAAAGAGCCTGTGGGCGTACGAAACTGCTAAAACATCTGTTAGCATTACCAATTTATATATCATCGCTGAGGCATTGAATGTACAAGCTTACGAGCTTTTGATGCCATACGAGGAAAATGTTACTCAGTAAGTAATTCTATTTTCGCCTGTAATTCTAATTTAGCATCCAGCAAGTTTGAACAAACTTCATATTCCTCTTTGTCTTCATTAACCTTTATGGCATCCTGGAATGCCAGGTACATAATATTATCTAGGCGTTGCTGCTGTAGTTGTGTTACCATTTTTTAAAACCATTTAGGTAATCATTGATTGTTGATATTTCACCTTTAACTTCTACCAATACAGAATCAGGTAGTGCAGCATTACGTACTTCTAATGTTAATCCTTCTTCAAATCTAGTAACAGTGATTTCAAATTGCTTGTTATCATCTAAGTAGTTTAACTCATATTGAATGATAAATTGATTATCATCTACAATAGTTTTCCCCACCTCTGTATATGTATACGGCCTAACCTTCCTTAAATCATAGTATATTAGACCTTCTATCAGTTCTATTTGTTCCTTTTTCATATTTTACTTATGCTCTGCTTTTTCTAAAGGTACTATAACATTTAAAAAATTTATAGGGGTAACCGTACTTTAGACCATAAAAACAGCTAATATTTATTTGCAGATTAGGGAATAATTAAGACATTGATTTTCAATGTATTAACAGTTGTTTTCTTCAGTCATTGAAATGTCATTAAATAAAGTAGCTTGGATGTAAATCTTGTATCTTATATACATTACTTAAAGAATTAAAATGATAAGTACCTGTTACTTTTAAATCATACTGGAATTTGTGATAGGAAGGCATAATATAACCTTCCTTCATACAGGCATCATATGCAGCCCTACATGAAGAAGCAACACCATCATCAAATGGAAGGTAATATTTATATCTCATTCACAAACATACATTTCAGACGGTACTTTTTCATTTTTAAAATAAATACTGTCACAATATTACTTACCATCTTACAGATAACTGTTGAAAAGATAATTCACTTCGTTCATTTCCTGCATGCATAATAAAATAGAGTAAAGAATCTATTATCTGATATTATAGAGAAAACAATCTATAATAATAATTTCAAACAGTACTTTTTCAATTTTAAAATAAATACTGCCTATAACATTGATTCTTTACTCTTACCTTTTAATACTTATATCTTACTCTTATATATGGCAGTAAATGAGACGGTATTTCAAGCAGTAATTCAGACAGTATTTTTTAAATTATAATGGACTTGATAAAAATTCATTTTAGGCTATTTTAGTAGTAAGTCAAATAAATATTTTCAATTCGGGCACTTCTAATAACTCGATGATATTTATATGAAACGATAATCATTGTTTATTCTAGTGTACTGTTGACCACTACCAAATTAGGTTAACAGTACACATTTAGTATGGTAGCTAAAGGAATACAGTGAACTAAATAAAGTAAGTAGAATAAATAATAATGTCAACAAAAATTAACAAAACAACAGGTAAACAATCAGGACTAACAGTAAACATTCCTTTCATCATTAAAAAACAAATAGATGAAGCATTCAGTGATTTCACTAGGACAGATATCCCAAAAATATACTTCATTGTATATAAAATTGCCTCACAACTAGATAAACAAGTAAACAACAAAGATTATACATCCATGTTAGGTTTGACTGGTGGCAAGTTCACCAGGATATTATCCACTCTTAAACAAGAAATGATAATCATGGGTGGTACTGGTGCCAGTAAAGGATATACCAGCAATACCTATAATATAGTACGTGAATATGATTTCAACAGTTCCAATAATTTTCAACTGCATTACTATAACTCTCAAAGAAATTTGCCGATATGGGTACAGAAGTATTTGTGTGATGGATACACTGTAAAGAATACATCCAAATCAAGCTTTTCTAAGCCTGCTAAAGCCACTAATAAACCATCAGCGAAACAATCTATGCAAATAGAAATTGATGCTCTTAAAGCGAAGATAATAGACCTGGAATATCAGTTAACCATAACAAATGACTTCATCAACCAGGATTACATACAGGATGTGATTAAAAATCTGTCGCTCTAATTAGGTATACTATGTTATATAAACAATAGCACTTGACGGCATTTCTTTTACATTCAGTCATAGAAATGTAATTATAAGGTATTGAAAACTTTCAACTCTGCTTGCGAATATTTTCCTTATTTATTTCAATCGGTCTTTAAAGGTATTTAAAGTGGGGTTGTTAATTATTCCCTAATCTGCAAATAAAATGTAGCAAAAAATTGGGACAAAACAAATTTAAATGAAAATAAAGTGTATACAAAAACTATACATGTCACTCTACCTTTGTTGCACCAATAATGGTACATAAAGTAAAAAATAAAAATATATGAATACACAACTACATACAATTACAAAACAAGAAATAATAGATAAGGTTAACAACCTAGAACCACAGTGTAACCCACTAGGGATTGAGAAGAATTGCATTGTTAGAGCAATTGACACAGTATCCTGGAAATGGCAGGTTATACAAGGACATGCTAATAATTGTGAGACAATAAGAATTGGTAACAGCAATGTACCATTCATTACATTATATAATGGTGATGACAATGAATTATTATTTCTTCAAGGTGACAGAATGCCTAAGAATTATAAAATTGTAAATAGCAATTAATATGTTATATATGTGCAATTCGGGCAAATCTAGTGTTGTCACTAAAGCCCACAGTTTAGCAATCATTATTGATAAACATGGAATTAGCGACCATGAAAAAGCTAAAGAGATTAAAAGTAAGATTGAAGAACTTGAAAACTTATTAGCAAGTATGAAGGAAGAATGTGATATAAATATTAGAGGTTATTAGCTTGACATTTTTCAATTGTAAGCTATCTTAGTATTAATTAACCAATAAATAGTAATCTGTAATTTTTTCATTAATGAAGCCCTGGGTATTAATTTATCTGGGGTTTTTTTATGTAAATTATTTGCATGGTAATACCAAACTATTCATTTGGTCATGTGCATGTGAAATTTTGTTCATCATATTTACAAACGTTTCATGGTTCATCCAAAAACATTTTGGGCTGTCACGAAATTCAATAAATCCTATTTCTTCTGGGTATCGTTCATAAGCCTCTTTATATGTAGCCAATAAATAGTGAGCCATATAATTTCTTATTTGATTGATTTCTCTAATTTCTTCAATTAGAGCAGAATGTTTATAGCTGTTTTTTTTAGTTTTAACAAAACCAGCTTTTTCCTCTGCTTTATATAATATCGACTTTACAGTAGTCCTTTTACCCTCAAATGTCATTCTATCTAACAACAATACCATTATTTCCTGCTGTTTGTACCTGTCATTTGTCAAATAGGAGGCAACGAATAAATCCATAGCTTTTTCTAGTGCTATACAAAAGTTGAGTATAGAACCCCTGTAAAAAATGCTACGCTCGTTTATTTGCCCGAATATTTCTTCTTTAGTAAGTTTTTCTGAATCCATTAAGATAAAAATAACAACTAAATTTTAATCCAATACTATTTACATTAAAATAAAAATAGTTTATTTTAATACTATATCAGTCACTTTTAAAAAGTCCGTGATATTTATATATATGATGGGATTAATAATAGTGACTCTCCTTAGCACTTGCTACTGGATTTATAAAAGCAAATAAATATTACAACAATAGTAATCGTAATAATGCTGGTTTTTGCAGCTGCAATGTGGGCGTGGGTTGATGCCAAAAATGACAAATAAGTATATGATTATAATTAAAGATGCAATTAAGGTTAGAACCAAAGGTTCAAATGAAGAATATAGACTACAGACAGATGTAATATTTAAGTTTGATAAACTTGTTGAAACTAATGAAAATAAACAACGTATAGATAAAAATCAAACAAAGGACTTCGGTTTTTATAGTGGTTTTCAACTAGATAGTACACTTTTTTTTAAAAATGTTGAATTAGAATCAACAGATGATGTATATGTATTTGATGATGTGTGTGGCGAAGCTGTTTTAGGTTGTGAATTAAAACACGGTGCGGATTATTTGAAGGTAATTCTAAAAGATAAATATGAACAAATTCATAATGCATTCACTGAAAGGCACATGTGGACTATTTTAATCAAATAAATGCATCAAACAACAAAGGATAAGTATTACATGATACTGGATGACTATGTTGATTATATAGTACAACGACAGGACAGCGACGAAAAACAAAATATGATTACATTTTCGTTTTATACTGCCACAGATATCATTTCAATTGATGCTGAAAGCTTCATGATAAATGTTAAAGTGATTACCAAAGAATGGTTGATTAAGCGGTTCGATTTAGCATTACGTTACTTAAGCAAAATGGAAGAATATAATATATGTGTAGATGTTTTTAAGCATCTAAATAAACTAAAAAAAATAAAAGAATAAAATGGAAACAATAAATAATAGTTACCTTAAAACACTAAGTAAAACAGTTGATGAATTAATAAAAATGTATTCATCTGAAGCAAATCCAATTGAAGTTTATCGTAAACTTACAGACCTATCACATTGGATGGATTTTGTAAATAGGGATTTTAACGTGTCAGATGCGGAAATTAATCTACTTAAGAAAGAATCAAAAGATTTACAAGCTTTGGTAAATTATGGCGAAACTAAATATAAAGAAATGCAATCTGAGATTAAAATTAAGAATGAGAGAATTAAACAGTTGGAAGATGAATTAGCTAATAAAAATAGTGAAATTAAACAAGTAAAAGCTTATGTTAATTCAAAGGATTTGGAGAGAACATACACAGGTGCTAGTGGTAAAAAGGTATTATTAGATGAACCTGTTAAATCTGATTTAAAAACAATAGTAAATACATATCTGGAAGGACAATTTAAAGATGATATTGCGTCTCTTAATGCAGCTGACAGATTGAAAACCATTGAAAAATTAAGTGCATTTGTTATACCTAATATGAGTTCTGTTAGGCATGAAGAACCTGTTAAATCTGATAGACAGCAATTAAGAGAATTAACAGAAAAATATGAATCTGAATATTCCCAATATTTAACTCTTAAAAAAAGTGTAACTTTTTCCCCCGCTCTAAATAAAAAATTAGACGAACTCGAGATTCATTGTGATAAACTATCACATGAAATGTTTTGTTTAAGACAAAAAATAAAATTAGATAAATAGGAAATTCCAATTTTAATCCCCCCCCTGGTATTCAAAAAGCCAGGGGTTTTTTTATGCCCTAATTTTTCTATAATCTATTTTTAGAAAAATTCAAGTCTTTACAAAAAATATATTTTCAACTATTTTAATATAAACAGTCACTTTAATTAGGAAGAGACTATTTATAATTATATGAATAAGAGAAAAAAAAATAAGATAGCCACGGGCATTACTGATTTGCCTGGAACGTCTAACATTGTCAACATTTAAAACCGATTTACAACAGTCACAACAGGTTGAAAATAGCTTTGCTGATAAACTAAAAACCTTTGGTTACACTGTTAGCAGTACACAGTCATTAGGTACATTTTCTGGTTACGATTTAATAGCTACCAAGGCTGATAGCAAACCAGTAACATTTGAAATTAAGTTAGATAACGCTGCACAGAAAACTGGTAATGTTGCCATAGAATTATATAAAGTAATTAATGGATTTAAAGAAAATTCTGGACTATCTGCAACTACTGCTGATTACATTGTTTATAGTATTCCTCCTTCCAATTATTATTACAGCATTAAAACAGATAAACTAAAAGAATACATTACAGAGAGGCAAAAAGTAAATGCTTTACGCACTGTATTTGGCGGTGATAAAAATAGTACATGTTGTGCCCTTGTAGGTCAAGAAGTATTTAAAAATAAATGTAAAGAGATAACATAATTGGGAAAAAGAATACCAGTGCAACACATGGTGTTGACCAGGGATGAAATTATTTTAAAATATTGGAATAGTGTAAAACTGAAGGACAAGATTGATGCATTATTAAATCGTTGCGGAGTATCCAGGCATACTCGAATAATTGAAGATTGTATATCCAGGACATTCCTGGAATTATCCAGGATGCCAGCTGAAAAGATTGAATATTTATACAATGTAGTGCAGAAGCAGAAATTTGAAGGTTACATCATGAATATGTGCAAGAATGCCTGTATAAAACTTAGTAATGCTAATCCTAAAGGTTGCGAAGTACAAAGTATATATCATGCTTCATCACTGCATTGCGGTGCCTCTATCAGTCCTACCAATGTTTTAACACAATCACCAGAAGACGAAAATTATTTCAATCCTGCAAACCTTGATGATAATCCTTATACACAAAATAAGATTTTTGAATATCTGTTGCAATACTTGGATGCAGAAGAAATTGAAATATTAAATCTCCTGGTTGACAAGAAGAAAACAAAGGGTAGATATACAAGCATTATTAAGCAGCAGGTTGAAGCACTAAAGATTAAAATAAAAACCTTGGTGAATGAATATACAGAAGATTATCAATTCAATAAGAGAGAAAGAAAATTCAAAAGTAACCAGGAGATAGACGAATTAATTAATCCACCACCAGTAAAAAATAACAGAAACAAAGATAAAAAAGAATGGAACGAGAAAAACTGACAACTAAAGCACCATCAATAATACTTCAATGTTTAGGATTAGGTGCAATTATAGGTGTATATGCACTTTTGAAAAAATAACTATATGGAACAAAAAGAATTAACACCACAGCAAGCTTTGCAGGTAATTTACCATGCAACAGGTGAATTACTATTAAATAGATTAGACGGGCAAGCCTTAGATAGAGCATTACAAGTACTCGTAAATTTTATACAAGAACAAACTAAAACAACAGAAAAAAATGACTAATTATATCCAATTTAACCAAACACTTAAATCTGTATCAGGATTTACAACTGATGAAGCAGTTGCATACATCACAAATTATTCAGTAAATAAAAACGTTACAGTTTTACCTACATCAGGTACCACACAATCAGCTAATATTAACTTTTCAATTTATAAATCAGAGGTTGATTATGTTGCTGGTGAACAGCCATTCCAAATTGCTAGTACTACTATTTTTCCAACATCTGTTTACATCCAGGATGCTAGTACTTTAACAGATGATGATATTTACCAAAAGGTAGTTGATTATTTTACTGCTGCTGGTTATAGCGTAACCCTTCAAACCGTAGCATAATGACAGATATAGCATTAGTTAATGCTGTAGAAAGCATTAAAAAAGAGACGTATGATATTGTAAATAAAAAGACAGGAACGATTACACATGACTACAAAATGAAGTTAAAAGCTATCCAGGATGAACGAGGCAGACGAGGCCATACAAAAAGCAATGATGTATTATGGAGTTGTGGCGATTGTGTGTTAAATGAAATTAATATATCCTTTTTACCCTGGATTGAATCAATTTATTATCAACAGTTGAAAGCATCTGTTGAGCCTGTAACCCAGGTTAATTTACAAATGATACCTGATACACAAGATGAACCGATTAAACTAAAAACAAAGAAAAAATAATGGCAACTATAGAAGAATTATACAGCTAATGGTGTAAGGAAACTAAACGTGGTGGAGCTATTTTAATAGGTGGTTCAATCAGAGAGTTTTTTACCTGGTTGGAATCTATAGGTTATACCTTAACAAAATAATACTAAAGTAAATTATATTCATCATTATGGTTATAAAAGCCTATAATGATGAATATAACCTACAAAAATTTACATTTTTTCTAGGGTTTCTACAATCTCCATATTTTCAATTAATGGAGATACATAATTGTCATATGCATATTTTTGAGCCTCTGTTAAGTAATCATATCCCTTATTAATAACAATTTGGGATGCACCATAACCTGCTGTATTTTTATCAAGTCTACCTTCATCAACCAGGTCAATAATTCTAAAATGAAGTTCATCATTGCGATAAACACCTTCATAATGTTTTTGATTCATAATTCAAAATATTTGAGTAATTAATTATCGATAAGATTTATCGAATTTTACTTGCGCAAGTTATCTAATATAAACAAAGGTTTTTGAATGACAATGAATTAATATTTTTAAATTTATTTTTTATTTAATCAAATGTTAAAGGATGAACGAAGATGAACAGCTAATTTTTGATAGGTTAACATTTCCTAAAAATCAGGAAGACGTAAATAATTTGTTTGGAATTTTTAAAAACTTTTTATTTAAGGCTACACAAAATCATGGAGCAAGAGAATATGATTATAGTATTAGAAGGGATATGGTTTTAATATTACAAATGATATTTACCAAAGTTGCTACTTTGGAAAAAACTATTGAAACAATTGAATATGTCTCTGAAGATGGAGTGCCGTTACATAAAGTTATTGACCAAACTTTAGTTACCACAGCTGTAAGGGGGCTTTATGAATCAATTGGTATGTTTAATACTGTTTTTGTGAATCCGCAAAGTAAGGATGAAAGAGGTGTTTTACATGTTTTGTGGGTTATTGCTGGATTAAAGTTTCGACAAAGATTTGCTGTTTTTAATAAAACACCAGAATCGGAAGCTAAAACGAAATCTGAAAATGATATTATAATTAAATATATAAGTGATATTCGAGATACAGAATTATACAAATCTTTGTCTTTAATAGACCAGCAGAAAATCGAAACTGTAATAAAGAAAAATAGTTACAGTGTGTTCTTTACGGATGGCAAAGTTAAAGTTTTAAATGGCTTCCAAGAATTAGTAAATAACGCAGGTATTTCTAAATATCCTATGGGATTGTTTTACACTCATTTATCTTTGCATGCCCACCCATCATATATTGGGGTTAAGGCATTTGGTAATATGTTTGAAGCAAAAAATCCAGATTTTTTTAAGCTTTCGCTGTTTACCTTAGATGTTGCCTTTAAATTAGTAAGTGTTTTTATAGCAGATTATATAAAAGTAAATCCAGAAGTGAAAAGTACATTTGATGCACTTGATGAAGTTTCAAAGAATGTCATACAATATAATAACATATTTTTAAGAAGTGAAAAATACGAAATTATTTAAATATTCTTTTTTCTTTTTTATGTCGTGAACCATCAGCATTAACTGTTTCTTCAACTTCCTCTGATAGAAGTTTATTGTCTTTTTTGTTTAGATAATATGTAAAATATATACCACCGATTAAAAATAAACCACCTATAATATTACCGATTGAACTGCGTAAGAAAGATAAAATTTCCATAGATGTTTTATTAAATGATTGTTTATGTATATATATTATGTTGGCAATGGTAAATAGAATCTAAGAATTTTAAAAGCCATTAGGAACTTTTTCTCGTCTTGTATGAGTTAGTGCAGAACTTTAATTCATTCGTCTTCCTTCCAGGTTCTATACTCTTACATGATATATATTATGTTAGTTATTTAAATAGCCAATAACAACATCATGTGTTATTTGAATCTCTGATTTTCTTCATGAAATTGTCTTAAAGTCTGATTTAGTTATATACAAAAATCAAAAAATTTCCTGATATAACAAAATAAATTTTTCCAACTAATTTAAATTTTGGTTTAAAACAAAATATTTTTGCATTTATTTTAAAAATTCTTTTAAATTTCTTTGTATAATCTTTAAAAACTGTATTAAAACAATGTTTACACTGCTTTAAAGACAGGTCATTCAATACCACTTCATAAATCCATTAAAATAATTGGATTTAAAGAAAAGAATGGCAAAAACAGTAATACAAAAAGGCCAGGTTTTAAATCCAAATGGTAGACCTAAAGGCGCAATTAATAAAAATACTAAGGTTATCCAGGATGCACTAGCATTAGTGATGAATCATCTTGAATCAACATTGTTAGATGACATTGATAAGGTAAGCCCACAACGTAGATTACAACTGTACACTGATTTAATGAACTACATTAAACCAAAGTTATCTGCTAACAAGAATGAGAATGAAAACAGTGGTGCAGTACAGATAACATTTGAATACAAGAATCCTTTATTCAATCCAGGTGATGCAGTAGATATTGAGGGGGAGGTTATCTAATGAATATATTATTTAACACTCCACATCCAAAGCAGCTAGAAATCATCCAGGATAAAAGCAAGTATAAAGTAATTGTTGCTGGTAGAAGATTTGGTAAAACATTAGTATCAATGATGAAGCTAATGGACTGCATGTTAAGAGGACAACACACAATGTACTTAACACCAGAATATGATTTAGCTAAAACATTCTTCACCGATTTTGTTGCATTCTTTAATGAGACATTAATATCTGGTATTAACAAATCTGAGTTAACAATCAAATTAAAAAACGGTGGTTCATGTAAGTTCTTTTCTGGTATGGCCATAGAGAAAATACGTGGTAGAGAATATCAGTTTGCTATCATAGATGAAGCTGGTGATATAGATGATTTAGAGTATGCATTTAATGGTGTTATACGTCCTCTGTTAATGGGTGGCTGTTGGTTCATTGGCACACCAAAGGGTAATAACTACTTTACAAAGCTTTATAACAATGCTAAAGATGGTAATCTACAGGATACATCAGCATTCCATTTTACCACATATGATAACCCATTTTATCCAGTTGAGAAGATTGAAGAATCCAGGTTAGATATGCCTGATGTATTATTTAGACAAGAGTTCTTAGCTGAGTTTACAGCCAATGCTAGTAACCCATTTAAGTATGAAGATATTGTAAAAAATATTGTACCAGGATTATCAACTGATAAGAGTGTATGTTATGGCATTGATATCAGTAATGGTAAGAATGATTATACTGTAGCCATTGGTATCAACAGTGAGGCTGTAATGAGCCATATAACATCCTGGAAGATACAGAATAACTATACCGAACAATCAAGTAAATTAAATGAATTAGATAGTAATGTATTAAAAGTTGTTGATGCTACTGGTAGTGGTGTATCAGTAACAGAGACACTTGAAAACAATGGTCATTATGTTATTCCATATTTATTTACAGCTAAATCTAAACCTAATTTAATATACACGTTCATCCAAGCAGTTGAATCTGGTGCTGTTAAATACACACAAGAAGTAGCTGATGAAATGTTCATCTACGAAATGAAATATAATGATACTAATGTAACCTTTGGTAATCAGCCTGGACAGGGTAACCATGATGACAAGGTTACGGCATTAGCTTTAGCCTGGTATGGGTACAGTACATACATTTCAATTGGCCAGCAATGGCAAGGATTAACTGTTGTCTAATCAATCCTTAGATATGAATTATAAAAATATTAAATCCCTTCTTCCTACTAAATGGGAAGATATAACAGTACATCAATACATAAACGTTCAATCAGCAATTGTTAATGTGGAAACAGAACTGGATGAAGAAGAAGCAGCAGCAAATGAGATTGATAACATGTTAAATATTGCAGCAAAGTTATTGAACGTTGAGGTAGCTGAAGTGTATACTATACCTATCAATGAGGTAGCATATGTTGTAGCACAATTAAGCTTTATCTATGTTGACATTATACCAAATGCGAAGCCAGATGTTAGAATGAAAAGTCATGTTGATGTTGAGTATGGCAACTATGCAACATTCAGAACATTGCAGAGTACTGATATAACATCTGTTGCAAAGAATCTAACAGTGATATTAGGTTTATTTATGAATGATATTACTAAAGATGAAATACTACAGATGAATATCGTGGATGCAATGACAGTGTTTTTTTTTGCGCAAAAACAATTGATAAAATTACTGAGGACTACACAAGTCTCTTTGCTGTTGACCCTGGTGAAGCAAAGGTGGCAAGAGATAAAGAACAGAATCCCTTTGCTCAGGACAACACAGAAGAACTTGATATCATAAATAAACATTACGGTTATCACTTCTTAGCAAAGCAAGTTGCTTTATGGACTAACACAGATTTTTATTCAGTGTTGAACAGAAGTTGCCGAGAAGTATTTTCAACCATTGGAATAATGAAGGGTGAAGCAAGAATTGCTAAATTAAATAGATAACATATGGCAAATCTTAACCAGGCATCATCCAGGTCACAATATCAGCAGAACCTGGATGCAATAGGTCAATTAGGACAATCAGAAGCAGATTTTGAAGACTTAAGTACACCGATGGAGCAAGCAGCAGGTGCATTTATTTTAAGAGTGCAACAAAATATGACTGATAAAAAGATATCAGTATCAGGTAAATCTAGTGATTCATTGAAAGTTAAAATTATTGATGGACAACATAGCCAGGTAACAGCAGACCCTGTACTTTTCTTTCAAGATTTAGGTGTTAATCCATCAGGTGAAAGTCTATATCCAGGTACAACCTTTGGATATACAACGAAATATCCACCTATTCAACCGCTGTTAGATTGGATTAAAGCCAGGCAAATACAAAGTGAATATAATCCGAAGTATGGCAGTGAGAAAGCTTTTGAAGGAATGGATGAAGAAGAAAAACAGAAGCAATTAGCATTTGCTATGAGGTATTCGATTATGCATAAAAAGGGTATCCCACCAAAGAATATAATGTTTAAAGAAGTACAGCAATATGTTGATGACCTGGTGCAACTTGTTATGGCAACTACTGCCAGTGGTGTACTAGGACAACTAACCTTTTCAACTCCTGGTACAAGTACTAGAGGTGCAACCAGAATCTATACACCATCTTCACCTAATCCAAATGTTAAGTAAAATCAAAGATATCATTACAGCCTGGTATAAATCATATAAGCATTCACAGGCTGAATATGTTAAAGCCAGGCAACGTATGAGCATCTGTAACTCTTGCACAAGTAAAACGAATTTAAATACTTGTGGTGAATGTGGTTGTCCTTTGGCTGCAAAGATATATAGTCAATTCGGTTGTCCATTGGATAAATGGGAATAAACTGTAGAGCCATTCAATACTTAACAAAAAGAAAAGAATGGCAATAACTATAGTCGCAACACCTTCATTATTTAGTCCTGCATTGAATGATGCCATATGGCAGATAGCAACAGACAGGACTGATATATTATATTTTCAAGTTGTTGTTTATGCAGCAGATGGTGTTACAGTAATATCAAAATTAAAGGCGCAGCCAACCCCAGCATTAAGACAAGGAGCTTATGTTAACCTTACTCAGGTACTCAAAAACATTGTTAATACTACCATATCAAAGAATGATGTAATTATTGAAGAATATGATGATGTGGTTAGTTATAAGCTGTCTTTCACTGAGTATATCTATAATGTAACATCTAACACTGTTTCAATTGGTGCTTCAGCAACAACTTCATTTGTTAATACATGGAATGGCCAGATACCAAAGATTGCAATGGGTGATTATGATTATACAACTTTAACAGCAACAGCCACAAGTACACCTAAATTCCTTACAAATAAGCCTACCAGTGTATCTAAATACTGGTTAAGTGAGTATTTGTATTACCTAAATAATGGAAGGGTTACAGCAGCTTTATTTACGTTAAATTATAGTACAGGTACAGTAACAAAATCTTTCAATATTCCCCTGGGTAAAAAATCTGGTAGGGTGAATATATCCCCTCGTAGTTTGGTTGTTGCTGATATCAGCTTATCTAATTTAATATCCTTCAATGTTTGCCTAATGGCAGGCGCTGTAGTTGCAAGTCAAACTGTTACCAGGTATTACAATAATGTTTTGGCTGATTGTCATGATAAGCCAGTAAGTATTATTTGGGCTAATGATTTAGGTGGAACAGATAGTTATTTGTTTAAAAATCCCCAGGAAAAAGTAACAGTTACATCTACAACGATTAATACTAACTCATATGCAGTCAATTCAGCAGGTTTTTACGCTGCATCCAATGCTAATATCTATCAATCAAGTGAAATAATCATAGCATCAGACAGCACAAGTGAGTATACAGTAGTATCTGATTGGTTAAATAACGATGAAGAAGCTTGGTTAAAAGCCTCTATTTTGGGTAGTAAAGCAGTGTTTGTAGAGCTTACCAACGGTAAATTATTACCAGTTAAAGTTACTTTAACCACTGTATCAATCATTGGTGAATATGCTACAGTACCAAACAGTTTGACACTTACTTATTCAACTGAAACAGGGTTAAATCAGACAGTTAAACAAGCTATTGCAAACAATCAAATTGTTGGACAGATAGGTACAAGCAACCCAGATATAGTATTACAGACTACAGATTATGAAGTAGTTGTTGGATTAAACGGACAGGCACTTATATAATGGAAATAGTTAGAAAAATAATATTAACAGCAGATGATGTTTTCATTTTATCAAACTTTGAAGCAGGTGGATTAGGTACCTTAATTATTCAACAGGATGCTGTAGGTGGCCATAACATGTTGCTGCCTAATGATGCAAGGTATAATGGATTTATCACTACTGATACAACAGCTAATGCAGTAACCATTGTAAAATGGATAGTATATGATTCTGGCGTTTACGTTTATACTGAAGGTGCTGGATTTAACATTGTATCAGCACCTGGTGCCAATGGTTCTACATTTTACACCTGGTATAAATATGCAGATACACCTACTACTGGAATGAGCGATAGCCCTACGGGTAAGGCTTACATGGGTATCGGATATAATAAACTTTCACCTACACCTTCAACTGTTTATAGTGATTATCTATGGATTTTAATTAAGGGTGCAACAGGTGCATCTGGATTAGATGGTCGTGATGGAATTGATGGCCTTGATGGTGCTACAGGTTCACCTGGTGCTAATGGTTTACAATTCCACGTTGCGTACGCAGATAGTTTAGATGGTAGTGTTAATTTTAATCAAACTGGTGGTGCATTTATTGGTACATACACAGACCAGATAGTTGCAGATAGTACAAACTATTTAGATTATCAATGGCAACAACTACGTGGAGCCGATGGTAAAGACGGTACTGATGGTATAGCAGGTGTTGGAGCCGATGGAAAAACTAGTTATCTACACATTAAATATTCCAATGATGCAGGTGTAACCTTTACGGCAAACGTAGGTGAAACTGTTGGTTCTTATATTGGTCAATATGTAGATTTTATTTTAGCTGATAGTACAAATCCAGCATTATATTCTTGGGCGCAAATCAAGGGGGATAAAGGAGATACAGGGGCAACTGGTGCCGTTGGAAATGAAGGATTACAAGGTAGACAAGGACCTGCAATTACTTTCAGTGGATTATGGTCCGCAAGCAAACAATATACAGAACAAACAGATTTTCAAACAGTAGTTAGCTATGACAATGTTTACTATGCAACCCTTTTAGGTTCTGCATCAATCCCTTTGGGTACAGTGCCTACAAATGGTACTTACTGGTTAGCTCTAAATAGTTATGCCAACGTTGCAACGGACATACTTTTAGCACAAGATGCTTACATTGGTAAATTAGAATCTAATAATTTGTATTTAGGTGACGGTGTGAGCGGTTGGGTTATCACGCAAGGCAGTATTAAATCACTGCAAACTAACAGCAATGGTACTGCAACAACTTCACTTACATCTGATGGAAGATTATTTGCAACAAATGTTGATTTAACAGGAAATATTAATGCAAGTACAGGTAGTATAGGTGGTATCCTGGTAAATGCTAATGGGATATCTGCACAAAATTTTAGTATAGACCAGTATGGTATAGCAAATTTTACAAATGCAATCATTAGCGGTACCATTAATGCAACATCTGGAAGCATTGGAGGATTTACTTTCTCTGATAGTACTACTGGATTGAATGGTAATAAAATAGTTATTGACACCAATATTGGAGCTACAGTTAAAAATGGTGGTGTTATTGATGCCAGGGGTGGCGATATGATGATACCTTTGTCTTTACCGACAAACCTGCAGAACGGTAGTATGTGGATTGGTGATAGTTTAACTGGTTCTACATCAGGTGGTTCTGGTGGTAGTACTACATTAGCAGGATTAGTTGATGTAATGTTATCAAGTCCTGCCAATGGCCAGGCATTAGTGTATAATGGCACAAAATGGGTTAACCAGGCTATAATTACTGATTTATCAAATTACAATAATAAAGCCCAGGATGCAGCAGCTTATTTAGGAATAGGCGCAACGGCAACAAATTCAACTGCATTAAACGGTGTTACAGCTAGTTTTACTGCTGGTACAGGCATAGATGCACCTATTGTAATGCTAAATGGTGTGCTCCGTTATGGTACAGCAGCACTATTCAATGCATTTTTAGGTATAAATAATGGAAGTACGTTATCTAATAATATATCTGGTAATGCTGGAAGTGCAACTACTTGGAATGGTAATACTTATTCTGGAAGTGGTGCTGGTAGTAATTTATTATATGTCATGGGTTATAATAGTTCTACAGGTACCTGGAATCCATTTACTGCAACAACAGTTCAAACATTTTTAAATGTTAATAACGGAACAACATTAACAAACAGTATTAACGGTAATGCAGCAACATCAACAGCAGCCTCATATGTAATTAGTCCTGATGGTAGTAGAGATGCTTCTACTTTTCTTCCAAATGCTAATCCTAATAGAGTACGTTTTGATTTTGTAAATGCAGGTTCAGTTGGTGCAGGTGGAAATGGTAACTATGCTGGGGTGATGACTTATTCACCTTGGGTTGGTACAACAGTTTCAACAGGAGATGGTTCCTACCAATTGGCATTTGGTAATAGTTCAGCTAATGGCGGTGGAGTTCCTTATATGCATTTACGTAGTGGGATTGATAGCACATGGAATACCTGGTACTCTTTATGGCATACAGGTAATTTCAGCCCTGGTAACTATTTGCCATTAGCTGGTGGCACATTGACAGGTAGTCTATATGCGAATGGTCAAGTTGTATCATCAAGTTACGTACAAGGTAATAGAGGTATTTTTGGCTATGATGCAGGTAGCGCAGGGACAGTAGGTGCTTCAAATTGGTTCCATAGCTCAGGTGCTACAGGGTGGTATAATGATACTTATGGTGGTGGTATATATATGACAGATACCAGTTATGTAAGAGTATATAATGGAAAAGGCTTTTACTCAGCTGGAAATGTGTATACTGATTCTCAATATGTTTCATCGTCAGCTGCTTATGGTTATAAATCACAAAATTATCATGGAATGGTTGGTGATTACGACCAGAATACCACCCAAGATAAAATTGTCTGGACTATTGGAGACCAGTGGAACACAATAGCAGCACATTATGGCTTAGGTTATTCTTATAATAGTTCTTTGATGTCTTCAATTCACCAAGTAGTTTTAAGGCAAGCAGGCACAACTAACATTGCCCTGGGAATGAATGGAGATATTACAGCTGTCGGAAGTTATTTAGGGAAAGGATTAATTGCAGCAGCAGCTGATGGTACATCTAGTGACCCATACGGTGTTATGTCGGTTACTAGAGGAGCAAATGGTAATAATTATAGTTATTTCGGAATGACTAGAGCAGGGCAAATTGGCTGGGGCAATGGCATAGATACATCTAATAGAATGATTTGGGGTAGTGGTTCAGCCTCTGCTGGTGTAATTCCAACTACTGTAATGTCTTTAGATGCAGCGGGAAACTTTGGTGTATCTGGAAGTATTAGTACACCTAAAATAACAGTGGCATCTAGTCTGATTATACCAACTGGTGCACCAGCTTCACCAGTTAATGGAAATATTTGGATACAATAATACAATACTTTAAAAAACAATAAATGGCAGCACCGACAAGCGCATACACAGGTACAAATTTGATAGTTAAAAACAGTTCAGGTAACCAGGTAAATCACAATTTTGTACTGAATACATCAGATACAGCAGCAACATTAAAAGCTAGGTTTTATCTTGATTATCTATTACCGACCAACACAGGTTGGATAGGGATGAATTTACTTAATTCCTACAACTATAACCATCATTCAACAGCCCGTATAGGTGCAATTAACATGTATTATAACGGTTATCTAAAATCTTATCTGGATGGAGGGCTTAATACATTACCTGATGCAGTTTTGAACACAATTTTTACCCGTTATAGCAACTATGTGAGAGTTGGTACAACATTAAAAGCCAGTTATTTCGATGGCGGAAGCTACGCTAGAGGATATCAATTTTCTGTTAATGGTGGTGCCTATATTAATTTTAATGCAGCATCAACTGCTGTTGCAGCAAATACTAGTGTTACAGTACAAGATATTTGTGCAGTTGCAGCCACTACCAATGATAGCGTTTTGGTTAGACCATATTTTTCAAACAGTGAGGGCACATATTATGGTGCAGCTGTACAATTCTATGCAGCAGAAGCTATATACTATGGCAGTATGTGGAAGGTTACAGCAGCTTGTGATAATGCTGGTACAGCGGTAACTGTATTTATTACTCAATCGGATTATGATGCTATTACATCATTAACCAGTACTGCAACTGCATCAGGGATTTATGGTTACTTAGATGATACTTTTTCAACTCCACTAACCGCTGGAACTTATAAGATTTCACCTGGTGATTCTAAAGCATACGTTGTAGCCAGTGGTGGTATGTTCGTGCAAATGCTACAATGTACTGTTGCAACTCCAACTAATTTAACAATTTTATGTACTTCACGTACAACAGGCGGGGTTACTTATTATGATGTGACTGTTAATAAACGTAGTGATTACGCTGTTGCGGTAACTATAAAAGGTTCAATTGCAGCATATTCAGCGGGAAATCAAACAATATTAGGTGGTGAAGGTTCTGGTATCTATACTATAGTATTGGCAGCTGGTGATTTGACGAAAACCGCAACAACTACATATCAACCAGATTTTACTGCTAACCATTATGCACCGACCGTAACAAGTGTTAGTCCTACAGCAACAACTTATACAATTTCAACTATTGCAGGAGCAAGCAGTTAAACAAAAGAGGGGAAGCAAATTAATGTTTCCCCTTCATTTATATTTGGTGTGTAGTTTTAAAAATTAAAATGTCTTCTACAGTGATTACATTCATGTCTACCTCTGGTTGTGCCTTTCATAATTCTTTTGGCACCAGTTTTTTTACAAAATGGACAGACTGCTACCTTTTCCCTCGCATTATGAAAATTATTAGCTTTAGTGCAAATCCATAAAAGGAAAGCAAGGCAAAATGCGCCAAAAATCATTTGTCCCATAGCTTTATTGATAGCTATTAATAACTATGTTTACTAGTTGCTTTTTTGCCTGATGTACTTCTGATTTTTTTCGGTGCAGCTAAATCTGGTGCATCTGCAACCGATAAAATTGATTCAATTGTAACCCTGTTAGTTTCGTAATCAGAAGCTACTTTAGTCCAGTGTTTCTTTTCATTTTGTAGGGCTTCAATTTGTTCATCAAGTGATGCTAATCTACTTTTAATTTTAGTCTCAATTGTGCTAGGTTGTACCGCTTTAGGACGTGCCATATGTTTATTTATTTAAGTATATAATCAAATGTAAAAAATTAATTGACAAGTACATCAATACTTGAAAAAGATTAATAATGTTTGAAATATATTTAGACGATAAAGTACACAATCAATACACTAAATTAGATACAGATGCAACCGATTTTTCAACAACCTTTGCCGTAAGTGATATCAATGATATTAGTAAACGTAAAGATGCAGCGACCAAAGATTTAACATTACCAGGTACCGCCAGAAATAACAAAGCTTTTGGTTATGCATTCATGGTTACTAAATACAATGATGATAACGATGATGTAACAAATGGTACATTGTTTTTCAACTATAATCCACAGGTTTTAGTAGATGCATACATTTATGAAAATGGTGCTTTGTTGATGAAGGGTAGCTTAAGATTATTAAATATTAATCTGAATGCAAATAATGTTGTATCCTATGATTGTGTTATTACTGGTGATTTAATTGATTTTAGAGGCATGTTAGCGGATAAACTGTTAACAGATTTGGATTTGTCCGAAATGACACATACATTTTCACTAAGTTCTATTCTATATAATTGGAATAATGACCCATTATCCCAGGGTTATGTGTATCCATTAATTCACAACGGTATGCCCTTTTTGGATACTACATCTGTTGAGGCAGCAACCATTAATCCTTTCCAAATTAGGAACTTTAAACCTGCTGTTTTTGTGTCTAAAATCCTAGATAAAATCTTTGCTGATTCTAACATTCTTATTACTACAACTACAGATAATAACATAGATACAGAGGTCAGAACAGTATCAGGATTGGCATATAATTGGCGTGTTGATGGCTCTGTTGCCTTTAAAACCATGTTTAACAACCTAATTATCCCAAATAATCAGCTAAACATGGGTAATCCACAGGTGTTAACTGGTAGTACACAGTTATTTTCAATGACAAATACAGCTGGTATTTATTCTGATTCAGCTCTACTCACACAAGAATCTGATGGTTTTGGACTTGTAACGCTGTTGAATGATGTAACCTTTGGAACTAAAACAGACACATTAAACCTATTTACTGTTGGTGGTTTCTTTTCTAACAACATTTCAACTTCACATCCTTATGGTAAAGACCTGGTTGTATATAATGTTAACCGAACATTCAAGGCAGCAGGCACATTAACAACACAATTAATATATACTAACCTATATGGAGCATCTAAACCTATTCAGGCAAAATTTACACTATGGGAAAGAAATGTAGTAGCAGAATCTAACCAGGCAGGGTATAGAACAGCCGTAGGTTGGGATGAAGTCGCTAGTGACGTGTTTTTATTTGCGTCAACTTCTTCAACTGGTTTAGTTAGAAATTTCACTTTAGCAATTCCCGAACGTACCTATCAAGTGGGTAGGCAAATTAGGGTTACATTTAGTTTATATTCCGATTATGCTACTACAGGTATCAACTTTGTAGATAAAAATGGCAACTTAGATACAGCGCATTTTACCTATCAAATACCTAATGTTGTTTTACAATTCCCTAATCAGGTTGGTGCTACAATCGTAACTAATGTAAACATTGGTGACACCATTATTCCAACACTTCCCACAGGTGTTAAGCAACTAGATTTCATAAATAGTTTAAGAAATATTTTCAATTTTTATGTCTGGACAGACCAGGATACAAGGATAATAGTATTCGAACAATACAATGATTACTATGCTAATACCAAAGGGTTAAACCTAGTAGCAAATGCTTTAGATTGGACAAGGAAAATCGACCTTACTTCACGTGGAAAAATCACCACAAATACCACTATCCAAAAATTCTACAATTTTACCATGAAAAGTGATAGTGATTATATCAATGATTTCTATCAGAAAAAATACGGGCAAACATACGGTGATTATAGTGTTACTGATGCTTTAGGAATCAGTGAAACACCCTTAGCTGTTGATGTAATATTTTCACCAACTCCTTTAGTTTTGGCTGCACCTAATATAACAGGCCAAGGTGGATTAGATAAGGCTATTCCCTGGATTTATACGCTTGATTCTAATGGCAATGTATTCCCATTGGATACCAACATTAGGATTTTAAATTATAATGGCATAGCGGACTTTACAGCAGCTTATAACAAGACACCTATTACTATTATCACTGAGATATTTAATCCCAGAAATAATAGTTATTCCCATAGTGCTTTCATTACTGAAATTGCTGCAATGGTAAGCAACTTTGTAACTGATTCATCAGGTAATCCAGTTAGTGATATCCACTTTGGAAGTCCTAACGAAACTTATATTATCAAGTCTGCTACCAGCGTACCAACGAGTTATGCGAACTATAGAAACCAGATACTGGAATTGAAAAATCCTAACGTCAATTACTTTGATTGTGAAGCTTATTTGAATGAAAATGACATTGCAAATCTGGATTTATCTGTACCAATTTTTATCGATTTAGGCATGTATGGTGCATCATACTGGAAATTATTATCTGTTGACTATACTAATAATGGCCGTACCTCTTCAATCAAGCTACAGAAGGTATTAGTGTAAACTTCTTCAATACTTCTAAAAAAAGTATTAATGGATAATAATTTACAGACTAATGTAGTAATAAATACCTCAATTAATAGTGCTGGTGTAGCATCAGGCGTAGCCGATGTTAACACTGCACTAGCAGGCATGGGTAATGGTGGACAGTTCCAGGCAGCAAATGCTGGTGTACAGTCTTTCCGAACACAATTAAGAGAAGCAAGGGAAGCAGTGCTTGCTTTAGGTGCCGCTGGGCAATCTGGTACAGCAGCATATATACAAGCAGCCCAGAAAGTAGCTGATTTAAAAAATGAGCAGTTAAAGCTAAACGATGCTGTTAAAGCCTTAGACCCTAACAACAAATTTGCTGCATTAGGTTCAACAGCCAGGTTAGCAGCTGCATCATTAGGCGCACTCCAAGGTACGTTTGTCCTCCTGGGTGCATCAAGTGAATCAGCAGCAGCATCTATTGCTAAGTTGCAGTCAATCAGTGCTATTATTCAATTGTTTGATACCTTCAACACAGCAAAATTAACGTTAATACCCTTCATTAATAACCTGTTATCGGCAAATGTTGCCGTAACAAGTAATACCGTAGCGGTTGCAGGTAATGCAGAAGCTATAGCAGCGCAAACATTAATTACTGCCCAAGCAACTGTAGCACAGAATGATTTAATCATTGCACAGCTGGGAGCTACGGCAGCAGCAGAGGCACAAGCAATAGCTGAAGCTCAGGCAGAGGAAGCCAGATTAATTTCAATTGGTACAACCTCTCAACAGGTTATTCTCGAACAAAAGCTAACAATAGCCAAGTTGGAAGGAGCAGCAGCAACCAGGGCTGAAGGATTAGCCACTAGTATTACAACAACTACCACTGAAGAAGCCTCAGTTGCTACCACTGCTTTAGGGCTATCTTTTAAAGCTCTGGGTATAGGTTTAATCATAGCAGCCGTAGCATATCTCATAGCGAATTGGCAGGAGTTAAAAAATACCTTTAAAGAGTTTCTACCAACTGCCACTGCAACCAAAGGTGCTTTCAATGAATTAAAAGAAGTATTTGTTGGGGTTGGTTCTGTCCTGATAAATTCAGTTATTTCAACTGTTAAAGTTTTGATTGATTTAGTCAAAGGTGACTTACCAGCAGTTATTGATGAATTAAAAAAGGCTGGTGATGTTGCTGGTGTTTATGCTAAAGGTGTTGCAGTTGAAGCTCAAAATATTGCCGATGACGCAGAGAAGAAAAGGCTAACAAAGTTGATAGCAGCCAATGAAGCAATTATCAAAGAGCGAAAAGCATTAGGTGATAAAGCAATTGCTTTAGAACGCCAAAACTTTGCTGATAGGAAAAAATTAGCTGAACTGAATGAAAAGGGAAATGATGAAGACGACCCAAATAAAGAATCTAAAAAGGTTGAAGAAGATAGAATAATCTTCGAAAATGGCTTAATCAAAAAACGTTTAGATGCTCAAAAGGCAGCAGCAAAAAAGCTGGAAGAACAACGTTTGGCAATGCAGAAGGAGGTGGATAAGAATGTCATTTCTGCACAAGATGTAATTGATAAGGCTTACATGGGTGACCGTGATAAGGAAGATTTGGCCATAATGGACAAATATCGTAAACGCATTGCAGATGCTACCAAAATCTATTCTGCTACATCTGAAGAAGTTAAAACTTTGCAAGATGCACAGGCCACTGAGTTAGGAGAAAACAAGCTTAAAAATGATAAAATAGTTGATAAATATCTCTTAGATGAAGCTGATAAATTTAAAGATGAATATCAAAAGAAAATAGATGATATCTATTTAAAAGCTAATGAATTAGCTAAAAATAATCCTGATAGGGCAGGTGAAATACAAGCAACAGCAACCGTACAAGTTAAAAAAATACGTACAGAACAGACACTACATAATACGACAGTTACAGACCAGGCAACAGTAGATGACCCTGCTTCAGATTTAAAAACTAAACATGATGCTGAACTTAAAGTATTAGCAGACCAATTAGCTGAAGATTTGGTAGTAAAACAGTTGTCTGATGCTGATAAGCTTAAAGCACAACAGAAGTATAATGAAGATGTTTATAAAACTAATCTTGATTACAATCAAAAAGATTTAGCCTTAAAGCAAGCACAGAAAGATGCTGAACAAAAGCTACAGGATACAAAATTTGAAATTGCTAATGAAGGCCTTGAAATACTAGGTGGTTTATTCGGTAAAAATAAAGCTTTAGCAGATACACTCTTTGCCGTTGAAAAAGGATTAGCTATTGCACAAATTGTAACAGGAGCAGCAGCATCTATAGCAAAACAATCAGCAAGTTTAGCAGCTATTCCAACGATTCTACCAGAATCAGCAGTTTTAGGTGTACCAATTCCTAATCCTGCATATCTGGTTGCAGCTGCAAGTACAGCAGCATCTATCACCCAGACTAAAGTAAGTGCAGCATTAGGTATTGCAACCATTGGTGCAGCTACAGTAAGTAAATTTATGAGTGGTAGCGGTTCAGTTGGAAGTACAACATCAGCAACACCAGCAGTTAATTATAGTGCTGCACCTACAATAACATCAAATGCTGCAAGTGGTACAGATGTGCAGAAAGTACAACTAGTTGGTGATACGCCATTGAAAGCTTATATCACAAATAAAGAATTAAAAAACACAATGGATGTAGCAGCATTCAATGCTAATCTAACAAACGTTTAACCATTATTTCTTTTCTTTTTAGCCCTTAACATTCAATTGTTAGGGGCTTTTTTTATGCTTAATCAATACTGTCAAAAACACAATAATGACAGAACAAGAATTAAATGAATTACCATCTTTTTATTTATCAATAAATCCACAAACAGATGGTTATGTAAACGCATTTGCTGTAACTGATGACCCTGCACACGAAAGTATGTATTTGGCTTTTTCTGGTGAAAAGGAGAAACAATTATTCACAGCTAGTGATGCCAGACAGGAAATATTAGGTGCTGCAATCATACCAGATAAAAAGATATTAAGAAAACCAAATCAAGCATTTAATGCGTGGCATACGGTGCAGTTCTCAGCCTCAGATATTCGATTAATGGCCAAAGAATTTTTCAAAAATGGCTTTCAGCATAATATTAATTTCAATCATACGACACAATCTATCCCAGGTTATTTCTTTCAATCAGGAATTGTAGGAAATGGCATTGGTGATATCCAGGTTAACCAATTATCCCTGCCTGATGGTACATGGGTATTAGGTGCTAAAATAGATGATTTAAATACTTATAACAGCGTGAAAACATTTGGTTTCTCTGCTGAAGGTTTATTTAATTATTCAGTTTATCAGGGCTTTAATGTGGACGGTTTAGACGATGAACAATTATTAATTAAGGATTTGAAAAAGATAGTTCAATACCTAAAAAAAAGATAAGAATTTATGTCTAAAAAAAATAAAAACACTAAAGAACTAAGAACACTTGCAAAGGGTATTCTTGATTCATTTGAAGCAGTTAAAACTGAGGATGGACAGGATTTAAATCTATCCAGTAGAGAAGTTGGAGGTGAAGTAACAGAAGGTGCTGATGCAGAACCTGTACCTGATAAAACATGGGTATTGGATGATGGGTTTTCATTTTCAACTGTAGACTCATTGATTGAAACAATTGAATCTAGCGATGATTTCAAAGCGGTTGAAGAAGTAAAAGTTATTCCTGTTGCAGTTGAAGTAGAATTAGCAGTTACACCAGTAGAACCTGCACCAGCAGCACAGGATGTTGCGCCTGATGCACAATTGCAATTAGATGCATTGAAATCTATTGTAGTTGATTTAACCCAACAATTAGAAGGTTTAATAGCACAATTCAGTGCATTACCGAAGTATGCTACTGTTGAAGAATTTACAGCAGTTAAAGAAGCATTCGAGGCTACACCAAAGTATTTAACAGAAGAAGATTTAACGCCAGTTAAAGAACAGTTTTCAACCCTGGATGCAGAGGTTAAAGTACTGAGTAATGATATAAAAATCGTTGCTAAAAGTCCTGCACAACATTCACAAGTATCATCCAGTTTCAAACAGGTTACCAAAAAAGAAGAGGATATGAAAAGATTACAAAGTGTATTAGGTTCTAAATAAAACTGAATAACCAATACCTAAAAAAACAAAATAAAATAATAAAAATATATGGCATTTAATGTTTCCGCTCTTAGTGAGCAAATACAATTAGAAGATGGATTTAAAATTGCAACTAAAGGCGTTTCACAAGCAAAATTAGCAAAAGCATTAATTGCATCCCTTAACTATCAGGCTGGTGTAATTACATCTGCACCCATTATCAAATTTGATACCACTGTAACTTTCCAAAAACAAGGTTGTGGTAGAACTGCAATCGGAGATACAAGCTTTGGTGAGAAATATGTAAATGTAGCCTCATTAGCCGTATATAAGGATTATTGCTATAAGGATTTTGAAGGTACCTATATGGCACAAGCTTTAATTCGTAGTGATGACCCTGAAGAAGCTGTATTGATGTCTAGTTTCACTACTCAAATTATTGATAAAGATGTTGCATTAATTAATGCAGCGGTTGAAGTAGCTTTATTTCAAGGTGATACAACTATTACAGGTGCAACGGCAGCTAACCTAAATAAATTTGATGGTATTGTTAAACAGGTTGTAACCACTAGTGGTAATACTGCAACTGTAGTAACAGGTGCAACAATCGTTGAAAAATTACAAGCTCTTTACATGGCGATGCCAGACCTAGATAAGTTACAAGAAGATGCATATGTATTTATTTCTGATGCTTTGTATGAAGAATACAAATTAGCATTATGGGCTAAAAACATGTATAGGGAAGATGGTAATTTAACTGTTGCTGGAACTTCAATCAAGTTGTTTCCAACAGCAGGATTAAACGGTACACGTACAGCGTTAGCATTGCGTTTATCTAACCTTCAATTAGCATTTAATGGTTCACCAGAAACTACTGGATTTGATTTGTGGTACTCTAAAGATGATAATATTTTCAAAGAAAACACTTTCTTCTCTGTAGGTATCGCTGTAGTTTATCCAGAAGATGTTAGATACACAACTGTATAATTAATAACACGATTAATTCATAATTAGAGGGTAGGTAAAATTTACTTACCCTTTTTCATTTAAAAAATAAAATAAAAATATATGGCAGCTTGTCAATCTCTTACCGATTTACCTTTACCATGCACTGTTGGTATTGCGGGCGGTGCACTTAAATTATACATGGCAGCTTATGCGGATTTAGTACCAGTTTCTGGTAGTTCTTTCCCGTATGTGCTTGCAACTGGTGGGGTAATTAACCAGATTAATATGGCATCAGGTAAAACATTCGTTGAAATTGGAATTGCTACGGCATCAGATTCAACAGAATTAAAAAATGATGGTGTTATTAATGCAAATGGTACTAACTATAAATCAGTATCACTAGGTTTACAATTACTTGGAATGAATATCGCAAATCAAAACTTTGTAGATAGCGTAACTAATCAAGATGTAGCAGCAATTGTTATGTCTAAAGCAGGTGAATATTTCGCAGTTGGTTTGAATGGTTCACTTAGATTATCAGCAATGACTGGTGGTCTGGGTAAAGCAGCAGCTGATTTAATTGGTTATACTTTAACCTTTAGTGGTTTTGATACATTAGGTGTTAAAATCGTTGAGTCTACAGCCGCATTAACTGCCATTGGCGTTACTGCATAATTAAGTAATACCCAAATTACTTACAACCCCTAATCATTTATTTGGTTGGGGGTTTTCTTTTATAATACTCAATACTTTTTTATGATAATCTTAGATAAAAATACAATTGAAAATAAAATAATTCTTACTGCTGTATCAACAGGCGTTAATACTTTGGTACTGCATTCTGATTACACATTGAAAGATATAACTATTCAATTAGATGCTAATCTAAGTAATTACAAGTCATACTATAGTTTTTTTGTTCTTGCATCTGATTCATTTAATCAATTGAATATAGGTTTATATCATTATAAACATTACCTGGATGATAGTATTATTTCTGAAGGAATGTTGAAAATTAATGATTCAACTGAAGTAATACCTGATGCTGTTATTGCTCAAATTGAAGATAATGAATACAATGTTTTTCGCTATTAATAATTAGCCATTCAATACTTTAAAAAAACAATAAATGGCTATAGAACCAATAATAAATAATATACCAGAATTTCTAGGTTTCGGTGGCGTGAAAATACCACAGGCAACTGAATCACAAAATACATCAAACGATAGACCTACCACCTGGGGGACTAATAATAATTTCCCTTTTTTCCTTTTGTCTTTATTTTCAAAATCTCCTATACATGCAAATATTATAAATCAAAAAGCGGTACATATTTGGGGTGATGGTCTGATGAATATTGGAGATAAAAAACCATTTCAACTAAAACCAAATGTTGATGACAACTTAAATAGTTTTGTAGATAAAATTCTAAAATCATATTTAATTTTTAATGCAATTGCAGTTGAAGTAAATTTTAATATTGATGGTAGTGTTGGTAGTTATGTACACATACCTATTGAACGTGTAGGATTAAGTCCTAGTAAGGATAAAATCTTTTATTATGGAGATAAGGACAGGCAAAAGGTTACTTATACCTATCAAAGGTATAACCCTGCATTAAAATATTCTGATAACAATTCAAAGGTATTTTATTTTGAACGTTATGTGCCAACAGTAATTGAAGGAAAATCAACAACTATCGTAAATATGACTAAGGTATATCCTACGCCAGATTACCATGCCTTGTATAAAACCCTTTTAACAGATATCGCTATTACAGATTTTAACTACAATCAAATCAGTAATCATTTTTCGCCTGCAACATTAATTTCGTTTTTCAATGGAAATCAGAATGAAGATGTTAAAGCAAAAATAATCAGGGATTTAAAGGATGGTTATACTGGTGCAGATGGTCAAAAGTTGATGATTGATTTCAACCATCCAAACGGTAAAGGAGCTGAAATTAAACCTCTTACGGCTGGTGATTGGGCTGATTGTTACAATACCGTCTCTGATGCTGTACAGGCAACTATTTACAAGGGACATGAAATTACTAGCAGTGCATTGTTTGGTGAAGCAAAAGAAGGTTCATTAGGTAGTACACAAGAATTAGAAAATGCTTATGAAATTTGGAATAATGGTTATCTAAGAGTAAGGCGTACAGAAGTTGAAACAGTACTTAGTGAACTTTTCAATGCACCAATATATTTTCAAAACAAACCACTGTTTTCTGCAACAATATCTGATGCAATCAGGATTGGTATTTATACCATCAATGAGTTGCGTGCAGAACAAGGTAAAGAACCAATAGCAGATGGTGATAGATTTATTGCCAGTGCAGTAAAAGCGAATAATGCACCTACCAGCTCATTTAAGCAAGAACATCAATGCAGTATCAAATGTGCAAATGAAGAAGTAACCAGTAAATATCTAACAGCTGAAGATTTTGATTTAGTTAAAGATATGGGTGCATCCTGGGATGATTTTGATTTAGTTGAAGGTGATGTATTTTCTGCTCAATGTCGTTTTGATGATGAAAGTGATATTGCTGAATTTATCCTTAACAATGATATCACAGGTGTTTCTAGTGCTGAATTAAGGGCTTTAATCAAGAAAGAATTATCCATTGACATAACGACTGCTGGACTAAAAAAATTGATTACTGATTTATCCAATGCAGGTGTTATTTCTGCAACTTTTGACAATGGTAAATTTATTATAAAACCACCTGTTGCTGATACAAAGAAAGAATTGGCACAACGTGAGATTATGACCATGTACAAATATGTTAAACGTGAAGAAGTTGAAGGTGATGATTTATTACCCACATCCAGGGGTTTTTGTGTGCAACTTGTAGAATCAGGAAAACTATTTAGCAGACAAGACATAAATTCAATGAGCACGATATTTCAGTATGATATCATGGCTCATACTGGTGGATTCTGGAAGGATTCTATGACTGGAATAACATATAATCACTGTAGACATTATTTCAAAGCATTATCTGTAATCAAAAAAATTAAATAAATAACATGAAGAAAACATTACTGATTTCAGAAGAAGAAATAAAAAATCAATCATTAATTGAAATGAGTGTAGCACCTAAATCTATTCGTGTTATTCTAAATGATGTGCAGCACAATCAGCTACGTAAAATATTAGGGAACACCTTATTTAATTCTATCATTACAGAAGTTGATAATAGTTTATTAACCGTTAATCCTGTAGCTATTAGTGTTGATACTTTGGCTTTAATTACTGACTATATTCAACCCTTTTTGGTGGCAGCAGTGATAGTTGATTTTATTGTTTTAAACTCATTCAAACTTACCAATAAAGGCTTGTTACAAATGAATGATAATGAAGCAAGTACGGTTAATATCCAGGGTATAGAAGGACTTAAAAACTATTATGATACCAAAGCTAACACAGCTAAATTGGAGCTTATAGAACACCTCAAAACTGATGAAGATGTTGAATGTAGTGATGCAACAGATACTAATGTTACATCCAGTCTTACAGGTTTATACATTGAATCTTTCAATGATTTCAGTGATTACTTCAACCGAGGGCGTAATAGATATTTATAAATTATGACTGTCAAAGAAATAAGTGCAGCATTAGTTGCCTGGTTTAATTCTCATCTGCAAATCAATTCAGTAACACAATATGATAATAAGAATTTCATAGGTGATAGGGCAAAGTTATATACTGTTGCCAACGTTTATTATTTGGATTCTAGTATCAATGGCCAGGTAAGAACTGATAGCTACCAGGTTACTATTGCTGATTTGTTAACTCCTGGTAATACAAATGAATCTGATATTTATTTTACTGCCCTAGATATTGCAGAAGATTTTTATACTTATTTACAATTTAATCCTTCATGGACTTTTAATAAATCTTCCAACAGTCAAAAGTTTACGGAAGCAGATGGCGATAGGATAGCAGGATTAACTTTTACTGTACAATTGCAAAGCATCAGGACACAAAACAGATGTGCTATTCCATTGAATGATATACCTACAACTATACCTAAAAAGTTTCCCTATGCTTTCCCTATATCATTTGGTAATGCACCAGTTATTATTGAAAGTAAATTCCCTTATGCATTCCCTGTAGAATTATAAGTTAACGGTCAATACGTGTAAAAGAAACACACATAAATGAACGTAAATTTCACAGATAAAATACAAACTGATGCATATGATGCAGCAGCATTTAATGCCCAGGATGCTAACGAATTGAAGAACGGTGTTAACTCTAAAGTAGATACCGTTACTGGTAAATCCTTAATTGCAGATACTGAAATTGCCAGGTTAGCCACTTTAGCTAATGTTGATATTTCAGGTAAAGTAGATAAGATTACAGGTAAATCACTTATTGCAGATACAGAAATTGCCAGGTTAGCAACGGTTACTTCTGTCGATATCAGTAATAAAGCTGATTTAGTCAATGGTACTTTACCATTGAGCCAGTTACCAACGTTAACATCTGATTGGTTTGCCGACTCAGATAATGATGGTATTGCTGATGGAATAAGTGAGAGCAAGTTAATTTCCTTTATTACCACCAACACTTCAATTTTAAATTACATTAATAACCTGGTTGCAGCGGGCGGTGCAACTATTACATTATCTGCACCTGTTTTAGCAGCAGGAAGTATTGCTAATTCGAGTGCTTCAATGTCGTGGAATGCTATTGCTAATGCCACTTCTTACACGATTCAAAAATTAATCAATGGTACCTGGACACAAGAAGGGACAGCAACAGCAACCCACTTTACTGACTCTGGTTTAACACCTGCTACAGATTATGAATACAGAATTTTTGCAACAGCACCAGGTTTAGCAGATAGTGCTATAAGTAATATTATTACAATCACAACTTCAGCATCAGGTACTGTTTTATCTCCTATTACCGCATTTGGTATTGTGAAGGATGTAACAATTAGCAGTAATTCAGTTAGTTATACCGTTGCGCCTGTAGATAATTACGGTGCAGCTGTTTCACAGTTAAAAGTACCCGCTGGTGCTCCTTTTGAAATTAGAATGGATTCACCATTAACTGGAAAAAGTGGTGTATTTGGAGTAATTGAGGGCAATGCTATAGCTGGTAACAATTCATTTATTGGTGCAGTTCAATGGCAGTATAATTCAAGTACAAACGGTAGATGGGCAGCTGTTGGAAATGGTGACGGACAGGATAATTTTAACAATGTTGATTTTACTGGAACGCCACTAGGAAGAGTTAGAGGAACAGGAACACAGATGTATGCTGAATATTCTTTTGATGCTGGTGATACATGGACTGAGATTGATGACACTATTACAATTCCACAACCAAATGTTGATTTGTATGTAGAAGTTTATCAGGATACCTTGCAAATGCTTGCCCCTAATCTTCAACAATCAGGAATGGTTGCATAACATGAAGACACTAAGAAGATTTATGGTAGGGGCAACAGTTGCCCCGCCACCTAATACTGTTTTTGATTCAGCATTAAATGATAAAGAATTAGTTGCCACCAACATTTATTATCCTGGTGTATCTCTTAAAAAAGATGGTGCGCCTGTAGCTGATGGTGATAGTATTTATACTTTAATTGATAGAAAATCTGGGCTAAATTTAGCATACCAGGGTGATGATGTTACCGCATATTTAGCTAGGCCACCATTTTTACGGGCAAATCAAAGAGATAGACCATATGTAGCATTTTATAATGCCCCTAATATTTTTTACAAATCTGAGCAGTTTGCATCTATAACTTATCCATATGCTTTTAGCATGGTTATGGAATTTCTGCCTGGACAAGAATATGAAGGTTTTAACGATGGTGGTAACTCAGGTGATGGACATGCACCATACGCTGGTAATCTGCCACCTGGTTTAAGAATGGGAGGTTCCGACCCTGCATATTTTGGTATGCCTAATGCTCATATCAACTTTTTTGAAAGACGCTTAGTTACATTCACTTTTACCGCTGATACTTTAAGTGTTGATATTGATGGAATCTTAGCAGATTCTAAACCAATGCCTGCTAAAAGTGTAATTGATGTCGGCTTAGATAACATTACCCGCTGGTGTTTAGGTGTAAGCACAAATAACTCGATTTGGAATTGTTATGCGATGTATACCTATACAAGCCAAGACTATCTAAATTTTGTAGCTGATAAGGCAACAATCAATACTTCTATTATCAATAAATGGAATGTAGGACAGGTTAACCCTAATCCACATGTGTATAATCCTAATATAGATGATTTAGCATGGAGTTTTAATCAAACAACTGGTGATATGACACCTACATTTAGTTTTGCTAATTGTACAACAGCACAAGCAGCAGCAGTTGAAATAGAGTGGTGGTATAGAACTAAACATACTGGTGATGAAGCTGGGGCATTCTCTATACAAACCAAATTTAGTACAAACCAAATTGCAAATATTTCTGAATTACCCGATACAGGTACAACAGTACAAGCAGTTTTTTATACTGCTAGAATACCAGGTTATGATGAAATTAGAAGTGCAACAAAAGATACACCTTTAACAAACGCAAGTTAAGACATAAGGGGTGCAGCGCTGCACCCCTATTTTATTCCAATGCTCAATACCTCCTTATGGAGACTAAAAGCATAGAAAAACTAAACCAACTGCACCCACTAATCAGACAAAAAGCATTAAATGCCTATGCAGAAGCTGTTGCATCAACACCTGCTGGTGTGCATCCACTAGTTACCCAGACTTTACGAACCTTTGCAGAATCTGATGCACTTTATGCACAAGGCAGAACGGCACCAGGCGCAAAAGTTACAAATGCTCCAGGCGGTTCTTCTTATCATAATTACGGGTTAGCCCTGGATTTTGTTAACCTGGTTAATGGTGTTGAATCCTGGAAAGTTGATAGTAATTGGATGAAAGTAGTAAGTGTGTTCAAAAAACATGGTTTTGTTTGGGGTGGTGACTTTCATTCAATTTTAGACCAGCCACATTTTGAAATGACTTTTGGTCATAATTGGAAAGCACTTTTAGCTAATTATAAAGCAGGTAACACATTCGTTGACAACGATATAAAATATGTCACAATAGAAATTTAATGGATAACAATACACAGGATAATAACCAGATTTAGATAACTTTTGCTGATGTGGTTAAAAGTCCTTTAACCTACATTCTGATAACTATAGGTTCCTTTTTGATTGCCCTGGTTTGGTTTGCGCTGTACCAGTGGGTAGGTGTGACCAAAAATAATGATACTTCCTGTAGTGAGGAAAAAACCGAATTAAGGATTGAATTAAATAGTGAGAGGAAGCGTAATGATAATCTGGTAAATGCAATACTGGTTAAAAATGGGGTTATCGTGCAGTTATCCAACAAGGCAGATAGTTTAAATAATAACAATAAATGACGATTCACAAGATAATAACCGCTGTATGTATACTTATTGCAGCCGTTGCCGTTGGATATGCGGTATACCAGCACAGCCATAAGGTTGCAGCTATAGATAACACAGTTAAAAATACTATAAACGCTGAAGCTAAATTAATCACTAAAAAGATTGATAAGAACGGGGTAGAACATACGATTTTGGAAGAGACAAATAATGTTCTTCCTAAAGATTTAATGACTTCTAATGTCGGTTATGATACCGCATTTGTAGATTCATTGATAAGAATGACAGACATTCAAAAGAAAGAAATTGTTTCATTAACCCAAATCAATCAAACCATTCAGGGGAAGAATCTGCAAGCTGTTCAAACCAACGATTCATTGAAAAGGAGAATGTATACTTATACAGATAAAAACCTGTACGTAAGTTACACGCCTGATATAGATACCGCAAAAACGGGTTTCTTTAGTTACAAGTACAATCAAAACTTAAATGTAATCCAGTACAATAGAAAAAAGTGGTTTCTGGGTGAAGACCATAAATATATTGATGTTGCCAGTGATGACCCTAATTCAACGGTTAACGGTGTAAAAAAGCTAACTGTACCAGCATCTGAAAAAGATTTTGGTATCAAACTAGCAGCCAGAACTGTTTATCTTCCTCAAAATGGGCATGTGGGTGCTGGTGCACAATTACGTGTGAAGTGGGGTAAAGTTACAGGAACAGGTAGCGAATTATACTTTCCACAAAGCCAACATTGGCTACCTGTTCTGGGATTAGAGTATAACTTTTTCAGTTACTAGGATTATTTCTTGCTTAATACATTACCAAATACCGCAAATAGGATGATGAATGCTACTGTTATAATATTTTTGCCTACGATTTGTGTGTAAAAAAAGCATATTAGTGCTAAAGTAAGGCAGGATAAATTTATAATTCTGGTCGTTGACCTGGTTAAAGTGCCTTTATCTATTGTTATAAGAAGCGCATAAGTGCTGAAACCCATAAGTCCTGCACCTAACAATGCAAACATACTATATAGAAAAGTTTTAATTGTTGTCCAACTTAGTGCAGAATACCAAACATCTTCAAAATGATGGAAAGATTTTAATACGAATATTGGAATTATAAAACCGAACGTTAGGTTAATAACTAAAAAGTACAAGTACCCCACTACAGCTCCCAATTTCTTCATGTTTCAATGTTAATAAAAATTTTCAACAACATTTGGAATACTAAAAATATTAGCATTATTTTGTGTTACTATGGAAAACACATTCGTAACAAAGCTCAACGCTCACTTAAACCAGTGGGTTAAAAATAACCAGTCTATTAGCTGGTCACTTACAGGTGGTAACTTTTTAACTGTTGACATGGAAGGGAAAGTAATAGTTGATTTACGCCTATTCAGTGATGGTTATCAGCAAAAGCATATATTATCAACTCCTGGTAATTACTGCAATTCCTTCCTAATCGTTATACAGCCTCAATTGAGTCAATTTTTAATTGATAACGAAATTGAAGATTATAGTTTCACTTTTAAATTCTATTTAAATGGTACGACCACTAAAGAATTTTATGTAAAAGGTTTGAAAAGGGTAGAAGTGAACTAACCGCAATATCAAGTAGATGGAATCAATTAAGACTTTTATAGATGATAGGGAGATAGTAATTTACTATCCAGATGATGAGGCTGGTAAATGGTTTGTACAGTGGGATGGGATTTTATTAGGTTATGTTTATTGCGAAAGAATTGAAATTTCAAGTGCTACTCCCGCATGGGCTTCATCAATCGATTTATTAGATGTGTATTTGAATGAGATAACAAACTTTATTGAACATTCAAATTTATGATAATACAAGATTATTTTTAAACCTTTCTCAATACGTGCTGTTAATGAGTTGCGAGAATATTTTTTTAATAGGGTGGATGTCCTATTTTACCTTTCACTCCCTTATCAGATTCAACCCTGATAAGGGTTTTTACTTATGATAACAGCTATAAATTACATATGAAAAGGAGAAAAAAAGGAGAAAATTAAAAATAAATTTCAAATAGTTTTCCACATTTCACCCTTAGTTAGGGTATGAAAACCCTTAAATATCCCTAATTAAGAAATAAATTATGTCTAAAAATACTGAATATTTACCGATTGAAAACTACGGGATTATTGGCAACATGAAAACGGTGGCCCTTGTTTCTTTGTATGGGGATGTGGACTTCATGTGTTTTCCTAACTTTGATTCACCTACTGTCTTTGCCAGTTTGCTGGATAAGGAGAATGGTGGTACTTTTTCTGTAGTGCCGCAGCTAAGCTCCACCAAAACCAAACAATTGTACATGCCGGGCACGGCCGTTCTCCTCACCAGGTTTTTTTCTGAAGAAGGAATCTCTGAGTTAACCGACTACATGCCGATTGAAGACTTTGATAATCCCAGCAGTATCTGCTCCATCGTCAGAAAGATAAAAACTGTACGTGGAAAGATCACCTATAAGGTAAATTGTGCACCACGTTTTGATTATGCCAAAGCACAGCATCAAATTGATAAAACGGGCAAAAACGAATTGACATTTCTGGCCATTCATGATGGGGACAGCATGGTGCGGCTGATATCAGATTTCCCTCTGCGTTTTAAAGGCCAGGATGGTTATGCTGAAATTACGTTGAATCAGGGCGAAGAGGCATGGATCGTACTGGAATCTGTCAAAAAGGGAGAAACAGAAAATTTAAGGAGTATTGACTTTTATAAGAATTCCACTTACCAGGAAACAGTGACCTTCTGGAGAAAATGGATCAATAAGTCTACGTATAAAGGTCGGTGGAACGACCTGGTATCCCGATCGGCCATTACTTTGAAACTGCTTACCTCCACTACTTATGGATCTATGGTTGCAGCGCCTACCTTTAGTCTTCCGGAGTCGCTGGGTGGAAGCCGCAACTGGGATTACCGCTTTACCTGGATCAGGGATGCAGCCTTTACCATGTATGCTTTTCTTCGTTTGGGATACTGGGAAGAAGCCTCCAGCTTTCTTCATTGGATAGAGGGACGCTCAGACGACAAGGCATTACACCTGATGTATTCCATTGACGGTTCTCCAGTGATGGAGGAGGAAGAACTTCAACATATGGAAGGTTACATGAAATCCAGACCGGTTAGAATTGGTAATGCTGCTAAAACGCAGCTGCAGCTGGATATTTACGGCGAATTGATCGATACTATTTATCTCTACAATAAAAACCATACTAAAATTAATTTTGAGTTATGGAAGACGGTCCAAAAGCATATTCTATATGTAGTAAAGAACTGGGCAAAACCCGATCATGGGATTTGGGAGTTTAGAAATGGGACAAAACATTACCTGCATACCCGGTTGATGTGTTGGGTAGCAATGGACAGGGCCATCAAAATTGCAGAAGACAGGTCTTTTCCAT
The DNA here is from genome assembly GCF_009765875.1 of Pedobacter sp. L105. Lineage (GTDB taxonomy): Bacteria > Bacteroidota > Bacteroidia > Sphingobacteriales > Sphingobacteriaceae > Pedobacter. Next base: position 309,323 of record NZ_LMUP01000007.1, on the reverse strand, counting down.
ACCCGGAAATAGAGTGGAAAGACATCCGCGATAAAATTTACCTTGATATCTATGATGGTTTCTGGAATGAAAATGTAGGGGCATGGGTGCAATATAAAGGTGCTGAAGGAGTTGATGCATCAGCATTGCTCATGCCTTTGGTGCATTTTATTACTCCGGATGAACCGCGCTGGTTATCTACCATGAAAGTTATTGAAGAAAGGTTAAGCACCGACGTGCTGATCTACCGTTACAACAATACCGGAGATGCTGATGGCATAGCAGGAGAGGAAGGTACGTTTAACATGTGTTCTTTCTGGTTCATTGAAGCCCTGGCCAAGAATAAGGAAGTGAGTAAGGCACTGGAATATTTTGAGAAAATGGCAGGTTATGCCAACCATCTGGGTTTGTTTAGTGAGCAGATTGGAAAAAGAGGGGAGCACCTTGGGAATTTCCCTCAGGCTTTTACACATCTGGCACTCATCAGCGCTGCGCTGGAACTAGACAAACAAATAGATAGGTTATAATACTATTTGAAAGATTTTAAAAGGTAACGTCTTCATTTTCTTAACCATAAAGAAGCCCCCAAAATTAAGATGATTTTGGGGGCTTTTATATTTTGGAAGTATATCGAATCCTCTTACTTCCCTCCGGGAGGGCAGTTCTGCTGAAGGAATTTGGTGTAAGTTTTCGCCAGATGTTCCCTTGTGCCGGCTCCCTCACTGATGGCGTGGGTACGGTTAGGATAAGACATCATTTGGAATACTTTACCATATTTGATCAGCTCGTTGATCAGCATTTCCGCATTTTGATAATGCACATTGTCGTCTCCCGTACCATGAATGTACAGTAAATTACCCTGCAGGTTTTTGGCATAGGTAATAGGAGAGCCTTTGATATAAGTTTCTTTTGAAACCAGCGGAGAGCCCATGTAGCGTTCCTGGTAAACATTATCATAAGTCAGCTGATTGCCTACAGCAGCAATAGCGATTCCAGTTTTATAAATTTCAGGATGCTGGAACATCAGGTTTAGTGTAGAAGAACCACCGCCGCTCCATCCCCATACAGCAACCCTATCCTTATCAATGAACGGCCATTCCAGGATTTTCTTAGCTGCAGATGCCTGGTCATTGATATTCAGCAAACCAATATTCTTGAAAATACTTTTGCGGAACTCGCGTCCTTTAGGAGCAGGGGCACCACGGTTTTCAATAGAAATATAAACATAACCATCTTTAGCCATATCGCCGGTATAAAGGAAATTGCGGCCTACACCATAAGTATCCGTTACAGTTTGTGAAGCAGGTTCGCCATACACATAAAATACAACCGGGTATTTTTTTGTCTGGTCAAAATTATCCGGTTTTTTCATCCAACCGTCCAATTCAGTTCCATCCTCAGCCTTTACCTTAAAAAATTCCACTTTATTTTTAGGTACCTGAACCTTGGCCAGCTGATTGGTTAAACTGCCTTCCATCGTAAAAGGATTGCCTGTATCCAGACGCATCCACTCTGTAATCGGGAAAATATTGGCACTTTGATAAACATGTTTAGCAAAAATCCCATTAGGGGAAATATCATAACTATGTGTTCCCGGGAAAATAGAAGGGGTAACCAGTTCTAAAGATCCTTTTCCATCCAGTTTTGTTTTATACAGGTATTTTTGGGTAGCATTATCCGGGGAAGCAATGAAATAGAAAGTACCGCTTTTCTCATCGATCAGGCTGCTTTCAATCACATCATAATTACCTTTGGTGATCAGCGTTTGTTTTTTACCATCTTTACTTACGCGGTAAAGGTGACGCCAGCCATCTTTTTCACTGATCCAAAGAAATTCTTTTCCATTGTTAATCCATTCCCATTCAGGTGCTGCGTCAACCCATGCTTTATCTGTTTCCGTAAGGATACTTTTCACCGCACCAGTTTGTGTATTGGCTACAAATAAATTTGTTGTATTCTGTTCCCTGTTGATCTGCTGCAAAATGATGTCGCTGGTTTTAGGGACCCAGTCCATTCTTGGGATGTAATTCTGGATATTATCACCAGGGATGTTTAACCACGATGTTTGTGCAGTGCTGATATTTACCACACCTACCTTGCAGGCTGATGGGTTTTCACCTACCACTGGATATTCAACAGGAACAGTATGCGGATAGATCGAATCTGTGTTGTTGATCATCAGAAAGTTTTTGATCTTCCGGGCGTCGATCTGCCAGTAGGCGATAGATGTACCATCAGGACTCCACTTAAAGCCATCCCTGCAATCGAACTCTTCCTCATACACCCAGTCGAACGTACCATTGATGATCCTGTCGGTACCATCGGTAGTCAGCGCTTTGCTGATTCCTGAAGTAAGATCTTCCACATATAAATTATGACCGCTTACATAAGCAACCTTACTGGCATCCGGCGAAAATTTGGCAAACATCAGTGAAGATGCCGGTTTATCTTTTCCAATCTGTACCAATTTATTGGCAGTAAGGTCGGCCAGCCAGTAATCACCTCTGGTTTCATAACGCCATACTTTTTTACTGTTGGTATAGATCAAAGCCCTGGTACCATCTGCAGAAAGTACAAAACTTTTAATGTCCAGAGGATAACTTCTTCCGGCAGGTGTGAGCAGGCTTCTGCTGATTAAAGTTTTTACTTCGTTTTTAGGCAGGGTAACAATGGTGATCTCTCCATTGGAATTTTGATAATAACCGTTTCCGTCTTTTGTCCAGTTGATACCTCTTTTACCCTGTGCCTCTGCTGAGGTACAGAAAAAGCTGATCAGTAGAACAGCAGTCACTTTTAAAATAATGAGTTTTTGCTTCATTTGCTTAAATAAATTTTTCTTTTTTTGGTTCAGGCCCCGGGGGCTATGCTGGTTTTCTGGCTAGAGGGCCGAAAATTGATGATAAGCGATCTGCAGATAAGATTTCTCTTGTTTAAGCAGTTGCCTGGTGTTTTCGGCGTCTCCTGGATGGTTATTATATAAACACATCCTTCCTACGTTGTCAAATGTAACACATTGTTTGTTATCGATAAAACCAATTCCGTTATCCCAGCTAAAATAAGCAAAAGATTTTGTTGCGGGGCTGAGCATATTTTTGCTCCATACAAAGGCTTTGGCATTCATATCCAGCTGATGGAGCAGGGTAGATGCAATGTCTATTTGGCTGCCTACCTGTTTAAATATTTTTCCGCGATAGGCTGGTTTGATCACTTCCCCGAAAAAAAGCAAAGGAATATGGTACCGCTGAGGGATATAGATTTCCTCACGTCCTTTGGGCAGAATATGTCCATGATCGGCAACAATAACGAACAGCGTGTTTTTATACCAGGGTTGTTTTTTTGCCCTGGTTAAAAAATCGTTTAAGCAGGAGTCTGTGTAAAAGGCGGTACTTTTAAATTTTTGTGTGTTGTCTGCCTTACCAAATTTATAAGCTCCGGGTACTTCGAAGGGCTCATGATTGGTCAGCGTCATATGGGTGCTGAAAAATGGCTGTCTGGACTGGTTCAGGTCGTGCAGCTGTCTGTTGAACACCACGCCGTCGTAAGCACCCCATTTGGAGTTCATATCCCTGGCTTTGAAATTCTTTTTATCGGTGAGCGACTGATAACCGTGACTTAAGATAAAGGCTTTAAAATTGTCAAATTCCGACTGGCCGCCATAAAAAAAGGAAGTGTGGTAACCCTGTTTCAAAAAGGTTTGCGACAAGGCCGGGATCTTTTCCATCTTTTCTGGCCACTGTACCATATTCTCTGCTGCAAGACTGGGGTAACCGGCCAGTGTTCCAATAATACCTTTATCTGTCCTGTTGCCGGTAGCATAAATCTGGCTGAATAGTACCCCATGCCGGGCAAGTGTATCAAATCCGGGTGTAATACCTGTTTCGTGTCCCAGGGTTTTGGTCAGGTCGGCCGTAAAGCTTTCCATAATGATCACCACTACATTGGGTTTTTGTGTGTTCAGGATATGAATGGTAGAATCCTTTTTAGCTGCATACAGCTGATTTACCTGCCTCACAGCCTCTATTTCGGGATAAAACTGGTAAAGGTTTTTATTGGATTTATAGGACTTCAGCAAACTGGATATGAAGTTCCACTCTGTGTTTACAGCAGCATTATTTAACAACTGGTCTTCGCTGTAATAAGCCATGCTTTGGTTATTAGGTGCAACGCCCCATCCTCCGCGGATCAGGAGAAAAGTTAGGGCAGCCATAAAAAGGCTATTACTGATTTTAGCCCATAATGGAGTGCGCTGTGCCACTGTATTTGTTTTAATGATATAGTTATTCAATAAGAGCCCGCACGCGATTAGAACGGCCAGAAGGGCGAGGCTAAAAACTATGGGTGAAGAGGCGCTGGAGGCAATGGCTTCATTTGGTGCGGTAACCGCAAAATCCACTGCCTTGGCATTGATTTTACTTCCCCATTCCCGGTAAATATTAAAATTGATGATGCCGATGAGGCTGAATAGAATAACCAGTACTTTATTGTAAACCTTAAGCCACTGAAAGTTTGGCTGATGTTCTGATCTGAGATCAGTGTATGTAAAATAAATAAGCGGAACAATAATCAGGTAGGCTGACATTGCCAGATCAAGGCGTAATCCATGATAAAAGGCTGCGGTAGTTTCCTGAAACTTGTTTTCAGGCAGGCTGCGGAGAAAAACAGAAAGAAATAAAAGGCGGTCTAGCAGGAAGAACAGCAGCCAGAAGATAAAAAACCGGACAAAAAAAATCAGAATTCTTAACATTCCCGCAAATTGGTAAAATTTGAGAAGTTAAAAATCCTGATTTTGTAAAATTGTTTAATCTATTGACCGCCGCCCATTGCTTTTAAGGCTTCCATCGTTGTTACTTCATATCCTGAAGGGACATCTAAAGATAGTGCGCCAACTTTTTCATCTGTCAGGTCCTTAATCGTAACTACCGCTTTTACACCATTTTGTGCACGGGTGAATTTTACAGGAGTAGCATTCAGTGCTTTAAATTCTGAACCCACTATTCCTTCAGGCAATTGTATATCATTCGTTGCCCACAATTCGAAAGAAGCACCTTTATCATCTTTATAGGTGTATTTTTCTGTATTGTAGTTACCAATCTTCAATTTTTCACCAGTTGCTTTGAAATCACTTAATACCGGTCTTGCGCCCATCATTTGTTCAGTTTCTTCTTTAGAAGATTTTACTGCAAACTGTTTCTGTGCAATAGGCACATCAACCAGCACCAGGCTTGTTCTTGCAATACCATCAGAGATGATAGTGATTTTAGCAGGTCCCTGCTCCATTTCAATTTTGAACAAGTTATTGTTAAACTTGAATTTTGTTTCTGCAGGTAATTGTGACGCCATCGACTGCTGTTCCGGTGTCAATTCATAAGTAAGTCCATAAGTGAGTACGCCTTCATTCACTTTCTTTTGAGCATGAGCAATTACAGCCGTGCTGATGAGTATTGCAGCAATGACACTCGTTTTGATCGATTTTAACATATATTTCAATTTAGTAATTTACCATTTAATTTTTTCTTTGGCAATAAAAGCGGCTATCCCTTTTTTAAAGTCTTCACTCTCTCTTACCCTTGCATTGATCTGTACAGCTAAGTTAAGGCTATTTTCCAATCCCGGATTGGTCGTTTGGCCGATTAGCTGTTTAGTGATCATTAAAGAGTTACCTGAAGCCTCTTCACAAAGCTTTAACGCAAAATTACGTACTGTTTGATTAATTTCTTCTTTATTTGTTACATAAGTAATCAAATTATAGGCCAGCGCTTCGGTTGCTGAGAATAAATCTCCCGTTAACAGCAATTTTTTGGCGACGGTTTCTCCTGTTTTACGCATCAGGAAGCAGGAAACAATAGCCGGAACAAAACCGAGTTTAACTTCTGTATAACCAAAACTAGCTTCAGGTACTGCAAATGTAATATCGCATATTGTAGCAAGTCCGCATCCGCCCGCAATGGCGTGTCCTTCTACTTGCGCAATAACCACTTTAGGTAAGTAATAGATAGTGGTGAACAATGTTTTCAGGTTTTCACTATCCTTAACGTTCTCTTCGTGTGTATTGTACTGCAGCTGCTGTAAATAGGCCAGATCTGCTCCCGCACTAAATATATTGCCGGCAGCTTTTAAAACAATCACTTTTACTTCTTCATCATCGGATGCTTTTAACAAAGCCTCAGTGAGTGAAGTCACCAGTTCCGGATTAAAAGCATTACGTTTTTCAGGACGGTTTAAACAGATCGTAGCAATACGGTCGTTAACAGAATAAAGTACTAAAGGTGATGTTATCATTTAAAACAGGCTGTTATTTATTTCAGGTTAATCAAAGATGCTTTTTTATTTTTTAATACAATAGTTGGGCAGCTAAAATTAATGCTATCCCTTTCATACGCTTTTAACACATAGTTTTTATTGGAGGCATCTATCCATAGCTCCCTGAAACTAATTTCCTGTTTGAGTTCGCTGGGTTTAACTTTCGGACTGCCATGCAGCCAGACTGCATCAACCACTAGTTTACGGTTAAGTTTTTTCCGGTTAAAGCTGCTATCGATCAGTAATATTCTAAAATTCCTGAAATAAAGCTGATGGTTTTGGATGTTAAAGTATCGGAACCTGTGACTGCTGTTCCAGGGAAGGCAGGTTACTGTGCTGATCTTTCGTTCATCCAATGCAGGTTGCAGATGGACTTTAAAATCACGGTCGGCCGGCTTCAGGTCTGTAACCAAAATAGCTGTCCGGGCACAAACAAAAGCAACTGCATAGTTCTTTTTTAAGCTAAACAGGATGATCTCTTTTTGCTTTAGGGAGATAATTTTATCTCTGGCCCGAAGCCCTTGTAAGCAAGTCAATAGCACCAAAGCCGTGAAAACAAAAGCTTTCCTTCGATGTAAAAGTCCGTGGCAGCATAACAACAGGAAAAGATAGAGCAAAACCAGTTCTGTTTTATTCAACTCTATTCCGCCAATACTGGAATAGGGGAGAAGGGCGATTGCTGCCAGACCTTTATTCATAAATAGAATAAGCCATTCAAAAGCTGGTGTAAGCCAGTATAGGTGGAAGAGCAGGATAGCCAGTCCGCTGTACATCAGGATGGCAACCGGCAGGGTAATAAACAAGTTGCTGAGTATAAAATAAACAGGAAACTGATGAAAGTAATAACTGCTCAGCGGAAAAGTGAGGATTTGAGCTGCAATGGAAACAGCAATCAGGCTCCAGAGCTTTTGAAGCCAGCGCCATTTAAAAGACATTAGTGTCCTGATTTTTGGTTCCAGCCAGATTAGTCCCAATACCGCCATATAGGAAAGCTGGAAGCCCGCATCCCATAAAAGGAAAGGGTCATACAGCAAAAGGCAGAATGCCGAAATATACAGGACGTGATCACCTCCTGCATTTTTGCCCATGTGTTTAGCTATAATAAACAAAGAAAGCATGATCGCAGAACGTAACACTGAAGCGGAATAACCTGTCAGCAGGGTATAGAACCAAATTGTTACAAGCAGCAGCAGCAGCTTTGCCACTTTCAACATCCTTTTCCTGTTCATCCAGCTTAACGCAGCCTGGAGCACCAGATAAACAATCCCCACATGCATCCCTGAAACCGAGAGTGCATGTATAGTTCCAGTGCTTGAATAAGCACTCAGTGTTTCCGCATCGAGCTCTGCACGGTAACCCAGAATCAGTGCGGATGCAACAGCAAAAGCAGCATCGTTTTTTATCAGCTTTCTGTAGACCTCGGTTTGCTGTTGGCGAAGTTTCAGGGCAAAGGCGATCAGGGATGATCCTTTGTATTCTCCATCGGGTACCAGCTCTTCAGGCTGAAGGAATATTTGATGTTCAACATGCTGGTTTGCCAGCCAAAACCTAAAGTCAAATTCTCCGGGATTGCAGGGCGGGTCAATAGGAGTGTAGTGTGCAGGTATGAGGTAAACTTCTCCATATTTTGGGTTGTCCCGATGCAGGGAATTGAGTCGTATGGTGACCAATAAAAATCCGGTAGAAGGTCGCTTTTTCATTGTTCCGTAATTGTACCAAACCTTTGCCTTAAACCTTAAAACTGTGCCATGCTGCTGCGGTTCATCAGCCACCGATATTTTCAGAAATGCAGCTTTGGTATGCGAAAAGCAGCTGGGATTTTGAGTTGTCGTATGCCGGAAACACCACAAGCCGCCGAGGCTGAAAAATAGCAGGTACACTAAAATAGCTATAATTCTCTTATAATGGTAAACTTTAAGTGATACGTATAAATAATTGATTATTAACAATAAGGTAAATATGAAAATAGTGGAAGATAGCAGTAGCAAATTTAATTTGGTAAATCTAACGTCGCGCAAAACCCAAATTCCCATGCAAAATGGAAGTAAAATACGGATAAACACAGGGGGAGTCTGTTCCATCTTCTACTAGAATTGATAGCGTAGCTGAACCTTGATTTCCGACTTCCTGTTACCCCTGATTTCGTCCAGGCCAGAACCGATACTCTCCCTGCCGGGATACAGAAATATCGCATACCTTGCCCATATCCGGAGCTGTTTAGATAACCTGTAATTCAGGTTTAAAAATGACCTGACACCCTTACCATAATAGAGTCCTGATCCGGACCCATAAAGCACGTCATCTTCATAAGCATATACCCTGTTTTCATAAACGGGTGCGTTAAAAAAAGCCAGCCGCATATTGGTATTCAACCGGGAAGACAGGGGATGGTAGGCAACATCCTGATAGACCATATAACCATACGTTTCCGCCGATTCCCCCTTTTTGTATTGGGTTACTTCCAGTCGGTTTTGCATGCTGAATTTGTTCTTCAGTTTCCATTGAACTCCTAATCGGTAATTGTTCAGGACAACCCTAACAACCGGGTTAACGGGTAATCCCGAACTTACATTCTGTTCGTTTTTCTTTGTGCTGATCTTTAATGTCACTTTAAAGGTTTTGATTGGGCTATAGCTAACCTGTCCCATCACCTCATAACCGGACGAAGCCGTATCCACTCTATATTTTGCCCAGGGGAAACTAAACACATCGCCATATATTGACAGGTCCCATTTCCTGCTGGGGATAAGATGAAGTCCCGCATATAGTCCTTTTTCATTGGCTGCATCTGATCCTTCACCCAGTGCCTGGGTGTAAAAACTAAGGTACCGCTTGCTGTAATTCCTGTAGAGTAGTACCGCTGACAAGTGCGCGGACAAGCTTGCCATTACACCGTTGAGCATAGCTGTTCCACCAGGATAGCTATGCGCGGCTTCCCCAAAAAAGTAGCTGTTTCTAAACGTATAATTGTACCAGCTGCTGAAATTAGTAAGCTCCTTTCCGGTAAAAGCATAGGTTTTGTAAAGCGGGGTGCCGGTAATAAAGTCATGATCATAACTCGAATGATAGGCTGTAATGCCGATGTCCAAACCAGGCTGGTTCCATGTCAAAGTAGTTCCGTAAAGCAGCAGTCCAAGATCTCCTTTGTTCCTGATTTCGGAGGTGGTACGGTGTAATCCGCTGATCCCAATCGCAGATAAAGTGGAATTTCCATCGGTGCCTTTGCTTAAGCTTGCATCTAAACTTCTTAAAGAGATAAATGTAGTTAAATCAATGTTTTTTATGAGATTAACTTGGCCAGATACTCCTCTGAAAAAGGAATATTGATTGGTAGAGGTGTAGGGTTTTAAACCGGTATCCTTCTTAGCCACTGCTGAAACATCGGGTCCTTTTCCTAAAGACAAACCTGTCCATAAGCTTAGCCCCTGCCCTAGCTGGAGACTGTAATCTCCGATGACCAGTTCCTTTAGCCGTCCTTTAGGTGTGACTGAAATACTTCCCGATAGGAAGTCGAACCCTGTTTTGCTACTGCCCCTGAAGAAGGTTTCGCCTGCATCTTTTGAAGCAGTAACAGAAACCGTCAGTAATTGGTTAAAGTTGTACCGGTATTTCAAGAGCAACTTTTCCGGGCTTCCCAGATACCTGCTTCCGGGAAGGGGATTGAAACCCTTTTGTTTTTCGAGTGTCTGTGCATAACGTAATAGGAGTTCATGGTTACCTCCACTTAGCGGTTTTCCTGATTTCAGGCTGCTGTAAAGAGACTCAGCTTTGAGGGTAACAAAAGGCATTAAGCGACGAATGGTTTCCAGGTCGAACTCTGCAATGGATTGGAGCTCCAGGAGGTCCTTCAGCTTTCCGCTGGTTTGGATATAGCTGAAAAGGTTGCTGATCTGTAATTCCGACAGGAAAGCCAATTCGTTCAGCTGTGCAGCCGTGGTATGATTGAGATCTATCGGATGCTGCTGGTAAAAAGAGAGGCGTTGGGTTAACTCAGAGAGGTCTTCAGCCTGCGGCAGGCTTTCTGCAATATGGGCGGTGATCTCTGTGATCACTGAATCTTCCTGGCAGATGGCTTTATCTATGCTTAGGCAAACCGTAAGCGGTGTAAGTATGCCGCATAACAGGCAGCGGGAGAGGCAGGTTTTGCACGCTGCCGGCAGGGCGAAAAGTTGGATTGGTTTTGGCATCATGATGCCAATGTAATCCAGTTTTACTTAAACAAGTTAATTTATTGGTTAAATTTCTTCGTTTAATTTTAATAAGAAGTCTTTAAGCTTTTCCAGGGAGGCGATGATCTTCTGGTTTTCTTTCACATCACCGCTATTGTTCTTCAAATGTTCTTTTGCCCCTTTAAGGGTAAAGCCTTTATCGTCCACCAGGTGAAAGATGATCTTCAGGTTTTCAATATCCTCAGGAGTAAAAAGGCGGTTTCCTTTTTTGTTTTTCTTGGGCTGAAGGACATCAAATTCCTTTTCATAAAACCGGATCTGCGAAGCATTTACGCCAAACATTTCCGTTACCTCACCCATCGTGTAATACATTTTATTAATTTCCCGTTCCTTGTAAGGCATACTTCAGTGTTGATAATTAGTGTTTTATGGCTTTTATGTAAAGCTTTCAAATGTAAAGGGATTTTAGTAGAATACCGCAATAAAATTTTAATTTTGTTGAATAAATTTCAAGAATGACAGCAAAAGAAATCAGACAGGCATATTTAGCATTTTTTGAATCGAAACAACACCACATTGTTTCCTCTGCACCGATCGTGGTAAAGAACGATCCAACACTTATGTTTACCAATGCTGGTATGAACCAGTTCAAAGATATATTTTTAGGTGAGGCGCCTGCACGGTACCCACGAGTAACCGATACACAACGTTGTTTAAGGGTTTCCGGTAAACACAACGACCTGGAAGAGGTGGGGATTGACACCTATCACCATACTATGTTCGAGATGCTGGGTAACTGGAGTTTTGGGGACTACTTCAAAAAAGAGGCTATCGCCTGGAGCTGGGAGCTGCTAACGGAAGTTTATGGCATACCGAAAGACAAACTTTATGTTTCCATTTTTGAAGGGGATGAGAAAGAAGGGCTGCCAAGAGATACCGAAGCTTACGAGTTATGGAAACAATATGTTCCTGAAGAAAGGATCATCCTGGGGAATAAAAAAGACAATTTCTGGGAGATGGGTGATACCGGTCCATGCGGTCCGTGTTCCGAAATCCATGTGGATTGCCGTCCTGACGAAGAGCGCGCAGCGGTCTCCGGGAAGGAACTGGTTAATGCAGACCATCCGCAGGTAATTGAGATTTGGAATAACGTTTTTATGCAGTTTAACCGATTGAAAGATGGTTCTTTACAGTCTTTACCTGCACGACATGTTGATACCGGAATGGGCTTCGAACGTTTGGTCCGGGTATTGCAAAACAAAGCTTCCAACTACGATACTGATGTATTTCAACCGCTGATCCAGTTCATTGCCAGGAAAGCAGGAATCGTTTATGGAGCAGATGAAAAAACAGATATCGCCATGCGTGTGATGGCAGATCATATCCGGGCGATTGCTTTTGTTATTGCCGACGGGCAGCTGCCTGCAAACAACAAAGCTGGCTACGTGATCCGCAGGATCCTGAGAAGGGCAGTTCGTTATGCCTATACCTTCCTTGATCTGAAAGGACCTTTCCTGAACCAGCTGGTGCCTGTTCTGGCAGAACAGTTTAAAGGGGTTTTTGAAGAGCTGGTTTTACAGCAGGATTTTGTACAGAAGGTAGTGCTGGAAGAAGAGGTTTCTTTCCTGAGAACGCTGGCTACAGGTATTCAGCGTTTTGAAAATTATACGAAAAAGCAGGCCGACTTCCTGATGTCTGAGAATGCAATCGATCTGGAAAAACCTTTTGAAGATGCCTGGGTATACAGCATCCTGAAAGACCAGATGGTGATCTCCGGTGAGTTTGCTTTTGAGTTGCAGGATACCTATGGATTTCCAATTGACCTGACCGAACTAATGGCCAGGGAGAAAAGATGGCAGGTAGATATGGAAGAGTATCAAAAGAGCCTGCAGAAACAGAAGTCGCGCTCAAGGGCTGCGACAGCAATTGATACGGGCGACTGGATCACGGTTCACGAAGATCCGGAAACGGAGTTTGTAGGTTACGATTTCCTGGAGATAGAAACCAAGATTTTAAAATACAGACAGGTCACTGCAAAAGGAAAAGAGCAATACCAGATCGTTCTGCAGAAAACACCTTTTTACGGAGAGAGCGGTGGACAGGTAGGTGATACAGGTCGTCTGGAAGACCATAGCCGAATGTTTTCTGTAGATATCACAGATACCAAAAAAGAGAACGGAGTAATTGTTCACTTCACTGATACTTTGCCGGAGGATGTAGATGGACAGTTCTGGGCTGTTGTGGATGAAAATAAGCGCGCTCAGACGAATAATAATCACTCGGCGACACATTTACTGCATGCGGCACTAAAAAGCGTCCTGGGCGATCATGTGAATCAGAAAGGTTCACTGGTTAATCCGGATTACCTTCGTTTTGATTTTTCCCACTTCGCAAAGATCACCGATAACGAACTGGCACAGATCGAACATATCGTGAATAAAAAAGTAAGGGAAAATATTCCTTTGAAGGAGCAGCGTATGGTGCCTTATGCCGAGGCTTTGTCAAGTGGGGTGACTGCTTTGTTCGGGGAGAAGTATGGCGATTTTGTTCGGATCATCACTTTTGACGACAACTATTCGAAAGAATTGTGCGGAGGCACTCATGTACAGGCAACCGGTCAGATTGGGTATTTTAAGATCTTATCGGAGAGTGCTGTTGCTGCCGGTGTTCGTCGTATTGAAGCCATTACGGCAGATGCTGCTGAAGCTTATATCATTGAGCAGAATCAGGAAATCAGCCAGTTAAGGTCGCTACTTAAAGGGAACAAAGACTTAACGAATGCCGTTGCTGCATTGATCGAAGAGAACTCCAGGCTGAAAAAAGACGCAGAAAAGGCAGTAACTGCCCGTTCCGGGGATTTGAAGCATGAAATTGTGCATCATATGAAAACAATAAACGGTATTAACCTGATTGCAGTGCAGGTTGATCTGCCCAATGCGGATGCCGTAAAGAATCTTGCTTTTGCCGTTAAGGATTTAGTTGATAATCTGTTTCTTGTGTTTACTACTTTAATTGATGATAAACCCGGTATTACGGTGATGTTATCAGAGAATCTGGTTCAGGAGAAGGGATTAAATGCCTCTAATATCGTGAGGGAACTGGCTAAGGACATTCAGGGTGGTGGAGGCGGTCAGCCGTTCTATGCTACTGCCGGAGGAAAGAACAAGGATGGTTTACCGGCGGTACTGGCGAAGGTTGCTACGCTGATACCTTAAGATTTCGGATCCGGGTAATTCTGGCTTCGCTGAAAAAATAAGAACTGTTGTAATGGCTGAAACCTTTGTTCGCTATGCTCACAAAATTTCGAGGCCATTACAACAGTTCTTATTTTTTTTGGATCATCCATTGAAAAATCACCCAGGATAAGCTGCCCTAAATATTTGCTGTTAGATGTTTTTTTACCATCTGCGGAGATTAGAAACACCCAACAGTGGATTATACCTTTAAGGAAATCTCCAAAATATATGCTGGCCATACGATCAGCTCTAAACGCGCAATGGTTAAAGCCTATCGCATCAAATGAATTTTTGTCTGCCTCTATTATCGTCTTCTAGTAACCTCATCATAAGAGAGGAGGATAAGACATATGTATTGAAAAACCTTTAACAAAAGTTTAACCTGAGTTTAGCCTGAGTTTAGCCTGAGTTTGGGACGGGTTTGGAACGGGTTTGGAACGGGTCTTCGACGGGTTCGGAACGGGTAAAAGTCGTTCCGGACCCGTTCCAATGCCGTCCTGAAGACGCTACAAATTCAGGTTAAACTTTTGTTAAACCCAGGCTAAAACCGGACGTATATTCTTTTTATGTGGCGGAGAGTGCCGGTCAAAGCAGATCAGGTCTCTTTGGAGAGATTTGGCGATAGTTGAACGCACCTGTTTTTAATCTTATTTTCAAATAGAATACCCGATGATGATGATGACATAACAATTAAATCCTACTTTAACAGTTCCAATAAAATGATCATGTCTAAACCTATCATCACCGGTCTGATGTCTTACGGAATGTCCGGAAGAGTGTTTCACGCCCCTTTTTTGGCCACAAATCCGGGTTTTATATTTAAAGCCGTGGTAGAGCGCCATGAAAAAAGCGCAAGTTTAAAATACCCGGGGTTATTGAGCTACAACAGTATCGATGAACTGTTGAATGATGATGAAATCGAATTGATTGTAGTGAATACGCCAAATTTTACCCATTTTGATTTTGCTAAACGGGCACTTCAGGCTGGCAAACATGTTTTGATAGAAAAGCCTGCAGCCGTGACGGGCAGTGAGGTTAAAATACTGTTTGAATTGGGGAGACTGCTCAATTTGCAGGTCATGATCTATCAAAACCGCAGGTATAACAGCGATTTCCTGGCGGTGAAAGAGGTAATTGAAAGTGGGCGACTGGGGAATTTAATTGAAGTACACTTCAGAATAGACCGGTACCGTATGGCTATCGGAAATAAGCAATTTAAGGAGAGTAAAGAAATCCCTGGAAATGGCCTGATGTATGATTTGGGTTCTCATTTGATTGATGGTGCCATCAGTATTTTAGGAAAGCCTTTAAGTTATATCAAAACTACTGCATCACACCGGCCGGGCTCACAGGTAGATGACTATTTTCAATTTCATTTAAAATACCCCAATCAGTTAAATGTGTATTTAACAGGAAGTTTGCTGATTGCAGAACCGGAATATGGATTTGTTGTTCACGGTACATCAGGCAGTTTCGTGAAAATGAGGGCTGATGTTCAGGAAGCGCAACTGGCTGCGAATGTGATGCCTTTAGATGCCGGTTTTGGCATAGAGGAGGCAGAAAGCGCAGGCAAGCTAGTATTAATAGGCCACGATAACCAAAAAACTGTGGAATGGCTGTTATCACCCAAAGGAGCCTATAATCAACTATTCGATGAAGTAAATCAATCTATCCGCAATCATTCGTCATTTCCTGTAAGTGAAGAGCAAATCTTGTGGCAACTGGAAATGCTGGAAAGCTAAAAATGAAATGCAGTAAGAATTAAGATAGTTTTTTGAGGCTTAAAGCACGTTGTAAAAAAGTCTGCTGTTTTAGATTTTCTTCAATTTCCGTCATTGCTTTAAGGAGATTATGCTCGGTTTTTGTTATTTCATTGAGTACCGTCGTCATTACCTCCCATACCGGTTCCATCTGCGCAATCAGCTCATCACCTTTAGCGGTTAGCTGGACAAATCGTTTACGTTCATCCTTTTTATCCTTTTTAGAACTGATCAGCTTTTGCTTTTCCAGCTCTTTTAACAGACTAATCGTAGAAGGATGCGTGTAGCCAATCTCTGCGGCAAGTTCAACAATGCTCAATGATTTTTTCTTGGTCAGGGCATAAATCACGGGGAACCACTTGGGTTCAAAATCAATATCATATACCTTATACAACAGCGCGCCGTCTTTTCTAAATTGCTCACTTAAACGCTGTAACCTTGTAGAAATAGCCAGGATACCCAGCTCATCAATAACACTCATATACTCTTTTTAAACCAGGTTCAATTGATAAAAAACATTATCAGCATTCATCCTGGGAAATAAAACAGGAAGATTGGCTTTTGCGATAGCTTCAAAACCATTCTTTTCATAGAAGCGAATGGCTGCTTTTAAGATGTCTACCGTTCCCAAATATAAATTGTTAATGTCATTTTGCTGGCAATAAGTAATTAAAGTTTCTAAAAGCAATTGTGCTACACCGTAAATTTTACCCCTGAATTCTTTTTTAACAAACATTTTCCGGATTGCAGCTGCATGTTCGTCAAATTTAATCAACGCTATAGTACCGACTAATTCACCATCTATTTTAATACCCCAGAATCCTCCGCCGGTCAGATAATAATTACTTTCTATGTCCAGCAGATCAGGCTGGTCGGCTAAGGTGATTGCTACATTAAACTCCAGTTGCTGAATAGGCAGGATGATATCAATGACTTCCTCTGCATAGTCGTTTCCAATTTGTTCCACTTGTATTTCCATGATGACATATTTGTATATGTAAAACTACGTAGTTGATTACGTAAATGCAAATTTGAACCCATATATTTTCAGATTGGTCAATTCATCCACCTTCGGGACGGGAACTTTTCTATCCATCCAAAAGATAAATTTAAGGCTCGCGTGGGCTGTTTTCATTTTTTCGACTCATGAATATATCAAAGGGCTTAAAATGCTTATTAACCAATCAAACATGAAAAAAATATTTTTAGTATTCGCTGCTATGACCCCGCTATTGGCAGCTGCACAGGCACCTAACTTTACCATTTCTGGTAAAATCGGCCATTTGGATAAACCCGCAAAAGTGTATATCGATTATACAAGTGAAGGCAGCGGTCGTGTAGACTCGGCTGAGGTAGTGAATGGAACTTTTCAATTCTCGGGTTATATCTCCGGGACAGCTTACAGCCGTATGACGCTGTCTCATGACGGGGCAGGTAAAAACCAGGAGATTTATGTAAATGGGGCAGGAGATGTGATCTATTTCTTTTTTGGTAAAGAGAATATTCAGATCAACTCTGCAGATTCCCTGTACAATGCAAAGTTTAGCGGGTCGAAGGTATATGATGAAATGCTGGCCTTTGATCAGGAAGCAGGAGAGACCGTCATGAAAATTAACAGGACCGCTAACCTGGAAATTCAAAAAGGCACAGAAGAGCAGCAAAAGGACCCTGCCTTTATAAAATCAATAGATGTAGTTGTGAAAAGGAAAAATGCTGAACGAAAAGCGGGATTGTTGAAATTTGCTAAAAATCATCCGGATTCTTATTTTTCAGTACAGGCATTAACGGAAGCCCTGGGTGGTTATAGGGTACCGGTATCAGAAGTTGAGCCGATCTTCAATACCCTTAATGAAGGATTGCGTACATCTTATGCCGGGATTAGTTTAAGTAAGTTGCTGAACGCAGGGAGCATCACCGGTATTGGCGCTAAAGCCCCTGGATTTACGCAGAACGATGCAAATGGCAAACCTGTTTCATTGTCTGATTTAAGAGGTAAATATGTGTTATTGGAATTTTGGGCCAGCTGGTGCCATCCATGTCGCGCTGAAAGTCCAAATCTTTTAAAGCAATACCAGCTTTATAAAAACAAAGGTTTTGAAATCCTGTCGGTATCCGTAGATAGCGACAAAAGCAGGTGGCTGGAAGCCATTGCAAAAGATGGCCTTACCTGGATACAAGTGTCTGACCTTAAAGGGTGGGATAATGAGGCAAGGAAATTATACGGACTGAACGGTGTGCCCGGAAACTTCTTAATCAGCCCTGAAGGAAAGATCGTTGCAAGCAACTTAATAGGTGAAAAGTTAAATAAAAAACTGGCAGAACTGCTGGCTACTCAATAGGTAAACAATATATTCTAAATGAAGCTTGTTTAAGATCACATCTTATAAAATTAACACATGATCTTAAAAAAGCTTAATCACCGCAAAAAGACAATACATTCTAATGAAACAAATTCTAAGACCAATCCTTCTTCTACTTCTTTTTGGCTGTCCGTATAAATTATATAGTCAGCGGTTTGATCAGAAAAAACTGGAGGAAACATTATCCAGAGCTATCGAAAAGGCATATCCTGCATCAGTAAGGATCTGGGGATATGATGTAACGCGACAAATGCAGACCAGCGGTCAGTTTAGTGGCGTTGTGGTAAGTGCAGAAGGACATATTTTAACAGCTGCACATGTAAGCGTACCCAATAAGACCTATAAAGTAATGTTTCCTGATGGAACAACCTGTATTGCAAGAGGGTTGGGGAAGATAGAATTTGCGGACAATAAAACCATCCCTGATGTGGCCATGATGAAGATAAGTGGGCGTGGTAAGTGGCCTTACGCAGAAATGGGATACTCATCAGCACTTAAAAAAGATGAACCATGTATCAGTATTGCTTATCCTGAAAGTCTGAACCAATCACTTCCAACCGTAAGATTTGGTCATATTGCGGATTTAAAAAACAAACTCGGTTTTATACAATCTACCTGTATTATGGAACCCGGAGATTCCGGAGGGCCTCTTTTTGATGTGTCTGGACGCGTAATCGGGCTCCACAGCGCAATTGATGTTCCTGAAAGTGATAATTTTGAAATTCCGGTTGATCTCTATCGAAAATACTGGACTGCATTAAATACTCCTGAAACTTACACCTCGCTTCCGGCCACAGAAGATCGGCTAGAAAGTGATCCCTTTACCGGAGATATACCCGTCATTCACGGACTGGAAAAAATAGAATCCAATTTTAAGGAATTAGCTGCGCAGTGCAGAGGAAATAGTTTCCAGATCAAAAGCCAGGTTAAAGGTACCATACAAAATGTACAGGGAACCCTGTTTTCCATGGAAGGGATTTCTTTAAAAGGCAGGTTTAAAAACAACAGTATTTTAATCAGTAAAAATTCTATGGTAGGCGAGATGCCTGTTTTAGAACTGGATGGTCATCAAATCGCTGCAACAGTGGTAGCGAGGGATAAAGAGAATGATCTGGTGTTGTTATATACTACAGTAAAGATGGAAGGCGGTATCAGCCCGGGTGTTTTAAATGCAGATACCTTGTCATTCAAACAACTGGGTAAATTCCTGATCTCACCTTTATCAGATCAGACCTATAAAATTGGGGTACTAGGAAGTCTGGAGTTCAGTTTACAAAAAATAACAAGTTCAGCTTATCTCGGTGCGGATGTAGAATTAAAGCAGGGATGGGTAACGATAACAGGTTTAAAGCCTAATTCTCCTGCCAGTGACAGTAAATTAAAAACGGGAGACCAGGTGTTGGCTATTGATGGATTACCAATAGATAGTCAGCTTGACTATACGCGGGCATTGCAGCGGCATTGGCCTGATGATCAGATCACCATTAAATTGTTAAGAGCAGACAGCGCCGGCGGTAAGGACGTTACACTTTTAAAAGAAGTTGTTTTAGCTACCCGGCCTCCAATGCATTTTAATCATCCGGCAGAGTTGTTTGAAGGCGGGAAAAGTATACGAAGAGATGGTTTTGAAAGGGTGTTCAGCGATGATACACGGTTGCTGCCTGAGCAGTGCGGTGGACCGGTATTTGATACTGCAGGCCACTTCTATGGCATCAATATCTCCAGGTTCAGCAGGGTCAGTAGTATAGTTATTCCTGCTGATGTGATCAGCAGGTTTATTAAACAATGGGTGGAATAATACCGATGAATAGGTTATTCCTGACTATTTATCCTAATAATTTGAGGGGAAAGATGATCTAAATAAAATACAAAACATCGATTTTGGCCTAAAAACGCAGATTATAGCTGTAGTAGCTGGTATTTGTTCAAAATATTTTTATTTATTTCAATAAATTTAATGTGTCACATGTAGTAAATAGCCTACGTTATTTGCCAATGGTCTATTTGGAGAGATAAATTGTTTTTTTGATTTATATTGTTATTTGTCAGTGATTTAATACTACAAGTAAAACTGAAAGTTGTATGGGAGGAGTATTTGATATTATCGTAATTAACTAACCAATTAATTGTAAATAATATCAAATTAAATGAGCTCAAAAATTACTAAATCTGCAATGTTGTTATCCCTGGTAGGGTTATCAACCTCTTTGTTCGCTCAGACGATGCCGTCTGACTCAACAAAACGTTTCGAGAAAAAAGACCTTCGTACCTGGTCAATAGGTTTAAACGGTGGAATGTTAACCAGCTTTACCCCTTTCAATAATAGGACTAATGGCGATTTCAAAACTCCGCAGGAGAGCTGGGGTTACGGAGGTTATGTGAAAAAACAAATCCTTCCTGGATTTGGTATACAGGCAGATTTCCTTGCTGGTAAAGTAAAAGGTTTAAGAGATAACGATCTTCCTTCACCTTCAGCAGCTCAGGACGGAAGCGGATTTGAAAGTAAAATCGACTGGTCTGCAGCAGTAAGCGCAAACTTTACAGTGGCTAACTTAAGCATCAATCAAAAACGTAATTTCCTTTCGCCTTATGTAACAGCTGGTGCTGGCTATATGTCATCCAGCGCTAATGTATACAGCAATACAGGTGCAGTTGTACCGAATGCAGGAAGTACAGGTTATGGCGAGCACTGGTTTGTACCGGTTGGAGCTGGTTTCAAATTAGGTGTTTCTAAAGGCGTAAACATTGATCTGGGTTATACAATTTACTTTATGAAAACCAATAACTTCGATGGTGCAGCTACCCAGAACAATGATAAATTCTCTTATGCACACGCAGGTGTTGAAATTGCGTTGGGCAAAAGAGGAACTTCTCAATTACAAAACTACAGCCCGGTTGCTGCCATTCGTGAAGAAAGCAAAGCTGAAAGTGCTGAGTTAAGAGCTGCATTATCTACATCAGAGCAAAACAGAATGAGAGATCAGGAACAATATGCTAAAGATATGGGTGATGATGATATGGACGGTGTTGCCAACAAGTTTGACAAATGTGCAGGAACTCCTGCAAATACAGTAGTTGATGGTTCAGGTTGTCCATTAGTAGTAACTGCACCAGTAACTAAAGTAACTGAAAAAATCTATGTTACAGCAGAAGATAAAAGAGTTGTTGCTGATGCCATCAGGGATTTAGAATTTGATTTAGGTAAATCAACGATCCGTGACCATTCATTCCCAACTTTGAATAAAGTTGCAGCACTGTTAGTCGCTAAAAACTTTAGCCTGAAATTAGCCGGCCATACTGATAACACAGGTTCAATGGCTTTAAACCTAAGTTTATCTAAAGACAGAGCAGAAGCTATTAAGGCTTACTTGGTTTCTCAGGGCGCTAATGCATCACGTATTGAAGCAACAGGATATGGTCCGAACCAACCTATTGCAACAAACAAAACTGCAGCTGGACGTCAGAAAAACAGAAGAGTTGAATTTACTTTATATTAATCTATCTATTATTAATAATAAGGCTGGTCATGAAAGTGACCGGCCTTTTTTTATACCTGTTCCTTAAAGAATAACTATAATTACTATTGAGGAGGCCGGTTTCACTCATTGGAATTGACATCGCAGGGCAATAAAATAAATAACCCTCCTCTTTCTGATACCAATCGGTATATTTGTGCGGGGATTAATTTTAGAATCGAATGCCAAAAAGCTAAAGATTCTATTTTTTTATCCTGTCGAATACCGAATGGTATTTGAGAAATGACTTTATTTTTCAGAAGATGAGCCCTTTAAAAAGACAAATACTTTTAGTCACTGTGATCGCAGCAGCCATCATGGAATTAATTGATACTTCAATTGTTAATGTAGCATTGAACTATATGAGTGGTAACCTTGGTGCGACGCTCGAAGACGTATCATGGGTAATTACCTCCTATGCCATAGCCAATGTGATTATTATTCCCATGACCAGCTTTTTGGTGAATAACCTGGGGCGCAGAAATTACTATATCGGATCGATCATATTATTTACCTTTTGTTCTTTCATGTGCGGTAATGCTACCAGTATCTGGGAATTGGTAGCCTTCCGGTTTATGCAGGGGTTGGGCGGTGGTGCCCTGCTTTCTGTTTCGGCAGTGGTAGTATATGAGTTATTTCCAAAGGAGAAACAGGCAACAGCCAGTGCATTGTTTGGAATAGGCATCTTTATTGGCCCAACTATAGGGCCAACTTTAGGCGGTTATATTACAGAAAACTATTCATGGCCCTGGATCTTTTACATCAATATTCCTATAGGTATCACTGCAGCGATCTCTTGTATGTTTTTTCTGTATGAGCCTTTGATCAAACAGATCAGGCAGATAGACTGGGCGGGAATTATCCTGCTGATCATTGGTATTGGATCTCTTCAGGTTGTTTTAGAAAGAGGTGAAACTGACGATTGGTTTGCTGCCGGATACATTGTCGTGCTTACCATTACTGCCATTGTATCACTCACGGCTTTTGTTTTATGGGAACTGACTACAGAAAACCCGGTGGTGAATCTGAGTATCCTTCGGTTCAGGTCGCTCAGCATCGCGGCAGTGCTCACTTTTATCACCGGGATGGGGATGTATACTTCGATCTATCTGACCCCTGTTGTTGCCCAGCGCTTATTAGGCTTTACACCTACACAGTCGGGCTTACTGCTTTTACCTGGTTCCATTGTGGCTGTGCTGGCACTGATCCTTACCGGCAAATTATTACAAAAAGGCGTGTCACCAGCTTTGATCGTTCTTTTCGGTTTCCTGAGTTTTATCTATTTTAACTGGTCGATGTCCAGGATCAACCTGGAAACCCCGGCGATAGATATCACGCTGAACTTGGTATTCAGAGCAATCGGTATGGCATTGCTAACCGTTCCTTTGGGTACCCTGGCCGTTTCTTCACTGGAGGCCAAAGATATGCCGCAGGGTACAGCTTTTAACAATATGATGCGCCAGTTGGGCGGATCTTTTGGCATTTCTATTATCAATACTTATGTGGCAAGAAGGATCGCTTCTCACCGCATGGACCTGATTACGCATATCAATGAAGAGAACCCTATTTCCGTTAGCCGGATAAAAGCATATACTTCTGCTTTTCAGCAGAAGGGCTTTAATATATTCGATGCCAGGCAGCAGGCTATGCAGCTGATGGAAAAATTAGTTGTCAAACAATCTTCCTTTTCGAGTTACCTGGATGGTTATTTCCTGATAGGGCTGTTTTTTGCCGTGGTTTTACCTCTGTTATTTTTTGTTGCGAAAAGGGATAAAAAAAGACCACTGGTTATCCCGTCTTCAGATCATTAATTGAATTTTGTCCGCTGAACCCTTATTGCATTTAAGATCGCCAGGAAAGCAACCCCAACGTCTGCTACTACAGCTTCCCAAAGGGTTGCTACGCCGCCGGCGCCTAATATCAGTACCACTACTTTTACGCCTATGGCCAGGCTGATATTCTGCCATACAATGGTTTTGGTTACTTTTCCAATTTGAATAGCGGTTACAATTCTGGAGGGCTGATCATTTTGGATCACGATATCTGCGGTTTCGATCGTGGCATCACTTCCTAAACCGCCCATCGCTATACCTGCATCGGCCAATGCCACTACAGGCGCATCATTAATGCCATCGCCAACAAAGGCAATATGCCTTCCGGCATCTTTTAATGCCTGAACTTTTGCTACTTTATCTTCCGGCAGGAGGTCGCCATAAGCCTGGTCAATACCCAATACTTTGCTAACCTTGTTCACTACAGCCTGTTTATCTCCGCTCAGCATTACTGTTTGAAGTCCTGCTTTGTGCATGGCACGAATAGCTTCCACTGCATCTTCTTTTAATTCATCTGCAATGGTGATATAACCTGCATACAATCCGTCAACAGCAACTACTACTACAGTATCTTCTTCCCGGGTGATTTCCTGCGGATAAGTGATGCTGAACTGATCCAGCAATTTGGTGTTTCCTGCCAGTACTTCTTTTTCACCGATCAGTCCTTTTAATCCTTTTCCGGCTACTTCCTCAACCTGGCCAATCTTCAAATCTTTGAAAACATCACCTGCATACAAACCAATGGCCGCCGCAATGGGGTGGGTAGATTTGCTCTCTATAGCGGCAGTTAACCGCATCAATTCTTTTTCATCGCCATTAGCAGCAGTTACTTTTTGCACCTTAAATACCCCTTTGGTCAGTGTTCCGGTTTTGTCCATGACCACGGTATTAATTTTGGTCATCACATCCAGGAAGTTTGATCCTTTAAACAGGATACCGTTTTTAGACGCCAGTCCGATTCCGCCAAAATAGCCCAGAGGGATGGAGATCACCAATGCGCAGGGACAGCTGATCACCAGGAATACCAATCCGCGGTAAAACCAGTCGGTAAAAACATAGTGTGCGGAAAAAAAATAAGGTAAACCCACTACCAGTACTGCCAGACCGAATACGATAGGTGTATATACCCTGGCAAAACGTGAGATGAACAGTTGGGTTTTTGATTTACGGGCGGTTGCATCCTGCACCATATCCAGTATTTTGCTCAGTTTACTATCTTTAAATAAGGCTGTAACTTTCACCTCTATTACTGTATTCAGGTTAATCATACCTGCTAATACAATATCGCCTTTAGCTTTTGAATCCGGTTTACTTTCGCCGGTCATTGCAGCAGTATTAAAGGTTCCTTTTTCAGATACCAGCTCACCGTCCAGCGCCACTTTTTCTCCGGCTTTAACCTGTATAAGCTCACCAATGGAGATCTCTGCAGGTTTAACGAGTTGCAGGCTTCCGTTACGGAGCACCATGGCGGTTTCCGAGCGGATATCAAGTAATGCTTTGATGCTTTTTTTAGCATTGTCTACCGCTGCATGCTGAAACCATTCTCCGAGAGAATAAAAAACCATTACGGCAACACCTTCACTATAAGAACCAATGCAGAAAGCACCAATGGTGGCTACGCACATCAGGGAAAATTCATTTAAGAAATCAAGTTTTAATGCTTTTTTGAAAGCAACTTTGAGTACATCATAACCTGCCAGTAAATAAGCAAATCCAAAGATGCCAAGCTGTAGATAGTTGTTTAAATGGATGCCAAATCCAAAGTCTAAAGTCAGCATCACTGCTAAAATAATTAGCGCGGTGATCAGGGGAAGTTGACTTTTCCAGCCGGAACCTCCATGATCATGGTCGTGATCGCCGTGGTCGTGATCATGATCGTGGTTGTGGTGATGGTGCCCATGATCATGGTGATCATGACTATGGTTATGTTCTTTATGGTGTTGATGAGCTGGTGCAGCAGAGCAGCAGTCGTCAGAAGTTACTGATTTCATGTATGATCTATATGCCGTAAAAGTAAGGCATAAAGGCATGCAATGGTATTGCAAAAATCTACCGTATACACTTATTGCAGGTCCCTTTGACCATCAGGCTCACCTCTTCAGAAGCAAATCCTTCGGGCAGGACTACTTGCGGGATAAGGGATTTGGGGAGGCAGGAAGTTTCTTTACAGCTGTTACAGAAGAAATGGACATGTAGATCATGGTGATGTCCCGCTCCGCAATCTTCTTTGCAGATGGCATATTTTGCCGCTCCTGATCCGTCGTCAATACTATGAACCAGGCCGTTTTCTTCAAACTTTTTTAAAACGCGGTAAAGTGTGATCCTGTCTGATGGCTCCAGGCCTTTTTCCAGATCCCTGAGACTAATTGCGGAAGATTGTTTCAGCATAAATTCCAATACCAATAAACGCATTGCCGTAGGATTGATCTCTTTTTTTGTCAGAACTACTTCAAGATCTTTGATCATGGTTAATTGATTGATTTCTGCTGTTGATATAAAATGTAAAAATAAAAAAAAGTTGCGAAGTATATGCCTTTATGGTGATATACTTCGCAACGCTATAGGGATTAATACTGTCTTAAATGACTGGGGTTATCCTAGTGACCATGATGTTCGTTGCCGCCGCCATGGTTGCCACCGCCACCACCGTGATTTCCACCACCGCCACCGCCATGGTTACCACCACCTGGCTGACCGCCACCATGATTTCCACCACCTGGGTTACCATGGAATCCGCCGCCTGGACCACCACCGTGATTACCGCCACCGTGGAAACCACCACCTGGGTTACCGTGGAATCCACCACCTGGGTTGCCATGGAAACCACCGCCTGGATTACCGTGAAATCCACCTCTTGGACCACCGCCAAAACCGCGACCACCATATCCACGACCGCCATATCCGCGGCCTGCATAACCACGACCACCGAAACCTCGTCCACCGTATCCGCCACGAGCAAAGCTAGGTCTGCCGTATCTTCCAACATAAATATTATTATGTCTCCATGGATATGCAGAGTTCACTACGATCGTTCTGCCATGACGATAGTCATATCCGGCATATATATCAGGAAGACCATGGCTGCGTCTCCAGATACCGCCGTCCAGATAAATAAATTCTTCACTTGGTACATCATAATAAGCGCCAATGTCTGGCATATAATAATATGCAGCGCGATCATATCCTACAGGTCCCCAATCAGGTCTTGCACCCAGATTAAGACCTACGCTTAAACTTACCTGAGCCTTTGCTGCGGGTATTGTTGCAATGGAAGCGATTCCGATTGCCGCTATTAAAAATAATTTTTTCATGTCAATTTAGTTTGCGTGTTTAACCATTGTTATTCAAAGTCTATGCCAATGATTTATAATTTTGTTACAGCACCTGCATAAACTTATTTGGTTATATTTGTGAGACAGCAAATCACGACATTAGTTTAATATATTACCTTTAATGAATACTAAAACTGACACTTCTCCCACAATATTTGAATTGGTATCGGGATTAGAGATTCACGTTCAGCTCAATACAGCTTCAAAAATATTTTCTTCAGATAGTGCGGCATTTGGCGCGAAACCAAATGAACATATCTCCCCGGTATCGCTTGCCTTGCCGGGTGCACTGCCAAAACTGAATAAAGAAGTGACTGCCAAAGCCATCAGAATGGGTTTAGCCCTCAATTGTACTATAAATCAGACTAACTTTTTTGACAGAAAGAATTACTTCTATGCCGATCTGCCAAAAGGATACCAGATCACGCAGGATAAAAAACCTGTTTGTCAGAATGGATATATCGACCTGGTACTGAGTGATGGAACTGAAAAAAGGATCGGTATAAACCGTATCCACATGGAAGAGGATGCCGGAAAAAGCATTCATGATCAGAATGATGCCTACTCATTTGTGGACCTGAACAGGGCAGGGGTGCCGCTCATAGAAATTGTAACCGAACCGGATATCCGTTCTGCCGAAGAAGCCTCAGTGCTACTTTCAGAGATCAGGAAACTAGTCAGGCATCTGGATGTGAGTGACGGGAATATGGAAGAAGGCAGTTTGCGCTGTGATGCGAATATATCTATACGTGAGTTGGGCGACACCGAATTTGGTACACGATGTGAGGTGAAAAACCTCAATTCTATCCGGAATGTACGCAGGGCGATGGAATTTGAATTTTTTCGTCAGCAGGAAGTAGTAACTGCAGGCGGGGTGATCATCCAGAGCACTTTAACGTTTGATGCAGATAAAGGTACTACAGCACCGATGCGGACAAAAGAAATGGCTAATGATTACCGCTATTTTCCTGATCCTGATCTTCCTCCTATATATATATCTGATGAATGGCTTAATCAGCTGAAAGCAGCAATGCCTGTTTTGCCAAAAGAGATTACCGCAAAACTGGTAGCTGATTTTGGGATCAGTAATGCCGAAGCATCGATCTTTGCTGAAGATACAGAATTGCTGAACTACCTCAACCTGGCTTTATTAGAAGTTAGACATCCTAAAAGCCTGATCAATTGGCTTGCCGGACCTGTAAGGGCATTGTTAAATGAGCAGCAGTTAACTATCGATGCGTTAAAAATTGAGCCTAAACAGCTCGCTGAGATCATTAACCTGGTAGATGAAAAGAAAATTACTCAGCATATTGCTTTACAACAGCTTTTACCGGCAATTCAACTGAACCCGGAAAAAGATATCATCACACTTGCTGAAGAAATGAACCTGCTGATTGTAGAAAATAAAGACGAACTTTCGGAATTTGCCGACCAGGTGCTGGCAAAGTTTAAACCTCAGGTAGAGGCTTATAAAAAAGGAAAAAAGGGGGTTTTAGGGCTTTTTGTTGGGGAGATCATGAAACTGGCACAGGGAAAAGCCGACCCGCAAAAAATTAATGAACTGCTGCAGGACAAATTAAAATAACGTTCGACAGCGTAAACACAAAGAGAAATGAATATCATCATCGCTTCACCTATGAAGAAAATAGTAATGCTGCTTGTAGTGGTTTCCATTGCATTTGCAGCCTGTAGTGACAAAACCAAGTTTGTCATCAGCGGAAAGTTTGAAAACGCTACTCCAAAATCACAGGTTTATCTGTATTCCATAGATAATGCAAACCAGACTGTCATCGATTCGACTGTATTGTCTGATAAAGGAGAGTTTAAATTTACCAACAGTACGCCTGATGTAGATTTTTATAAGATCAAAATTGATAAAAGTGAGTACATCCTGATCGCCAAAAATGGCGATGCCATTAAACTGGAAGCAGATCTGGCAGACAAATCGCTGTCTTACAAATTATCTGGAGCTGCAGAAGCTGATAAACTGGAAGAATTAAATAAAACCAAAAACCAGTTTCTGGCTAAACAAGCTGCTTTAGAAGCGACTTTTGAACAAAACGTTGCAAGTCAGCCTCAAAACAGGGATGCGATTGTCAATCAGATGAAACCTGAATTGATAAAAGTAAATGACAGCCTGGTAAATTATGTGTTGAAATTTGCTATGGACAATACTGGTTCACTGGCTGGTTTTTACGCGATCAGCTCTTTAAATCCTAGTGATTATGAGCAGGAGATGATCACTTATGCGGATAAGATCAAAAACAATTTTAATAAAAACCAGGCAGTAACTAGCTTCCTGGTAAGAATGGCCAAATTAAAAGCCGTACAGGTAGGTCAGACTGCACCTGATTTTACGATGAATACGATTGATAGTAAAACTATCAAATTATCCAGCCTGAGAGGTAAATATGTGATGCTGGATTTCTGGGCATCCTGGTGCCAGCCCTGCAGACAGGAGAATCCCAATGTAGTAAAGATGTTTAATAAGTATAAAGGGAAGAATTTTACGATCTTAAGTATTTCCCTGGATAAAGATGCAGCAGCATGGAAACAGGCTGTTATTGCCGATGGTTTAACCTGGACACATGCCAGCGAATTGCAGGATTTTGAAAGTCCTACGGTAAGAATGTACCAGGTAGAAGCCATTCCTGCATCTTTCATATTGGATCCTAGCGGAAAGATCATTGCGAAAAACCTTCGTGGAGAAGATCTGGACGTATTTTTAGGGAAGACTTTACGTTAACCCTAAATCCATGTTAAACTAAGGAAGGGTGTTAACAATTTGTTAACGTAGCTTTAACTTTATAATGCAATTGATTACTTAATTTCGTAACAAATATTTAAAAGAATATGAGCGCCGTAAAACAAAAGATATTAATCATTGATGATGAGCCGGATATTTTAGAGTTAATTGAATATAACCTTAAAAAAGAAGGCTATCAGGTTTACCTGGCCAGCAATGGACAAGATGGTATTTCGGTTGCAAAAAAGGTACACCCTGATTTGATCATCCTGGATATCATGATGCCTAAGATGGATGGAATTGAAGCCTGCCGCTTAATGCGTGCTATCCCTGAGTTTAAAAATACTTTTATGGTATTCCTCACCGCCAGGAGTGAAGAGTATTCTGAGATTGCCGGATTTAACGTGGGTGCCGACGATTATATCGCTAAACCTATTAAACCAAGAGCTTTAGTGAGCCGTATCAATGCTATTCTGAGAAGAAATGTAAGTAATGACGAGGTTTCTGATAATAAAGTTGAAATAGGCGATCTGGTAATTGACAGGGAAGCTTACCTGGTTTATCAGGGCGGACAGAAGGTAGTACTGGCTAAAAAAGAGTTTGAGTTGTTGTACCTGCTGGCTTCAAAACCGGGTAAAGTATACACCAGGGAGTCTATCCTGAAAAATATATGGGAAGATTCTGTGGTAGTAACCAACCGCACCATTGATGTGCATATCCGTAAACTGAGAGAGAAATTAGGTGAAACTTATGTGGCAACAGTTAAAGGTGTAGGGTATAAGTTCGAACTTTCTTAGTACTTTTGTGTTTTAGAAAAAACACACCTTGAAATATCCTTTATTTAAAGATCTCATCCTATTCGAAGACGATAATCATATCGTTGTTAATAAGCCGCCATTTGTAGCTTCCTTAGACGAGCGTGGCGGCTCGGGAGAAGTAAACATTCTCCGCCTTGCCAGGCAGTATTCTGATGATGCCCAGGTTTGTCACCGTCTGGACAAAGAAACCTCCGGCGCAATTATCATTGCTAAAAATCCTGAAGCTTACCGTTCTGTAGCCATGCAATTTGAAAAACGCAAGGTCCAGAAAACTTATCACGCTGTGGTTGACGGACAGTATACTTTTAATGAGTTGTTTATAGACCTTCCCATTTTAAATGATGGTAACAGAAGCGTAACGATCGACCGTAAGGAAGGGAAACGCGCAGAAACAATTTTTAATTCTATAAAATTTTACAGGCATTATACGCTGATGGAGTGTAAGCCGATTACCGGCCGTATGCACCAGATCAGGATTCACCTGGCCACACAACGGGCTGCCATTTGCGGCGATACCTTATATAAAGGTAAACCTGTTTATCTGTCCAGTATCAAGAAGGGCTACCGTATCGCAAAGGATGATGAAGAACAGCCTATCATGAAACGTTTTGCACTTCACGCCAAACACCTGGTGTTTAAAGGCCTTGACGATAAAGATATTGAGATCGAAGCCCCTTATCCAAAAGATTTTGCTACCCTGATAAAGTTGTTAGATAAATTTGATTGTTAAAACAAAAGAGAGATGTATGTAAGATTGGTAACCTATCTTGACACATTAAACCAATACCGAAGGACAAAGATTTCTAACCGGAATTTTCTTGTTTTTGCAGCCCTTATCGTCGGCATTTTAGCCGGACTGGCAGCGTCATTGTTAAAATCTATTACCCACCGTATCGAGGATTTCCTTCAGGATGGCTTTCACTGGCAATATAAGTATTATCTGTTCCTGGTATTTCCTTTAATAGGTATCCTGCTTTCTGTCCTGTATGTAAGGCGCTTTATCCGTAAGGGAAAGTTTGAAACGGGTCTTACACCCATATTGTATACCATCTCTAAGAAGTCGAGCCGCGTTGAACCGCATAATATTTATTCGCAGATCATTACTGCCGCTTTAACCGTAGGGTTTGGTGGTTCTACAGGTCTGGAAGCACCAATCGTTCAGAGTGGTGCGGGCATTGGTTCCGTGATCGGGCGTTTTTTAGGTTTGTCTTACAGGGAAACAACTATGCTGCTAGCCTGCGGTGCCGCTTCTGGTATTGCAGGGGCATTTAACAGTCCTATAGCAGGGATAGTTTTTGCAGTAGAGATTCTGCTGCCTGAGTTTAGTATTCCTGCTTTTATCCCTTTACTGCTTTCCTCTGCCACGGCAGCAGTAGTAGCAAGGGTGTTTTATAAAGAACAGCTATTTTTCCTGGTTACAGAAGGATGGCAATTTAGCGCACTCATCTGGTATGTGGTACTGGCTATTTTGATCGGCCTTTTCTCACTTTATTTCAATAAGGTATATTATTTTATCAAACATATCTTTCATGATATCAAAGGGCCTTATCACCGGGTATTAGTAGGGGGGCTGGTATTGGGAGCAATGGTCTTTTTATTCCCTACTTTATATGGAGAGGGTTATGTAACGATCAAGAACCTGCTGGGAGGTAATTATAGCACGGTGATCAATAATAGTATTTTTTCATCATACAGCAATTTGCCATGGGCAATTATTTTGTTCACTGCCGTTACCCTTTTTGCCAAATCGGCCGCAACGCTGGTTACGCTTGGGGCTGGCGGTAATGGGGGGATATTTGCACCGAGTTTGATTATGGGTGGCTTAATGGGCTTTATTCTGGCTTTTACCGTTAATACGCTGGGCATTGCCCATTTGAATGTATCCAATTTTATTGTGGCCGGAATGGCGGCATCATTAAGTGCTATCATGCATGCCCCGCTAACAGGGATTTTCCTGATTGCTGAAATTACAGGTGGTTACGTTTTGATGGTACCTCTAATGATCACTTCGGCTATTGCTTATCTGATCAGCCGAAGCCAGAATAAATATTCTATTTACACCAAACCACTGGCAGAAAGTGGCGACCTGATGTCTTATGAAGATAAGGATTCGACAGTGCTTCAGATGATGAAACTGAAGTACCTGGTGGAAAATGATTACCTCATCCTGCATGATGATGAAACCATTGCGGAACGATTGCCTGAGATTTTACAATCTAAAAGGAACCTGTTTCCTGTGATTGCTGAAGATAAAACTTTTAAAGGATTGATTTATACAGAGGATGTGCTGAAAAAGGCGATTAACAACCCTTCTGGTAGCGAGTTAACCGTTCATGATCTGACACAGAATTCTCCGGAAGTGGTTTTTATTACGGATTCGCTGAAAACGGTGTTGCAGAAAATGGAGAAGGAGAATGCGTGGCTGCTGCCGGTGATTAATGAACAGGAAGAGTATTTGGGGATTGTTTCCAAGACTGCGGTGTTTAATAAATATAGGGCTTTGCTGAGCAGGCAGGCGGATTACATGGAGTAGTGGTGGGGGCGATTTCCTGAAGGAAAAATAAGGGAGAGGTGTTTTACAGGCTGCCGAGCGCGAAGAACGTTCGAATGCCTGTAAAACACCTCTCCCTTATTTTTTTCAAGTCTATCCGCTGGGGGGAGTCCGGCTGCAGGGAGCATACTTTGATGACGCTTATACTGGACTTATTGATTGATGCCTAAACTGACTTATTGGATTGATTTTGGCATAAAAAAATCCCTTCAGCATACTTGAAGGGATTTTTTTTATTAAATACTTTTATTTATTCCGTTACTCTTTTCAGGCCGAATTTCTCGATTTTGCTGTACAGGTGACTGCGTTGAATGTCGATATCATCGGCGGTTTTGGAGACGTTCCAATTGTTTTTTTCCAGTTTGAATTTGATGAATTCCCTTTCAGCGTAATCTTTATAGTCCTGGAAGTTGGTGAATTTATCGTAGTTGGTAGAAAGAACAGCTGCGCTGCTGCTTCCATTGCTACTGCCTGCTGCTCCGATGTTAGTTCCTCCTCCGGGATTGGCAAAAGCAGTTACATCGTGGTCGGTGATTACTTTGTCACTTAGGATGATCAGACGCTCAATCATGTTGTGCAGTTCACGCACGTTTCCTGTCCAGGGTAGGTTCTGGAGGGCGATCATACCGGCTTCACTGATCTTTTTAACGGGCATACCGTAATCTTTACAGATCTCTTCCAGGAAGTTCATGGCGATTTCAGGAATGTCTTCGCGACGTTCAGTAAGGTGCGGTACGTGGATGTTGATCACATTTAGACGGTGGTATAAATCCATCCTGAAGTTACCGTCTTCAATTTCTTTCATCAGGTCTTTATTTGTTGCGGCAAGCACACGTACATTGACCTCTAATTCTTTTTCTCCGCCTACACGGGTAATTTTATGTTCCTGCAGGGCACGGAGTACTTTTGCCTGGGCAGAAAGGCTCATGTCGCCAATTTCATCCAGGAATAGGGTTCCGCCATTGGCCAGTTCAAATTTACCGATGCGTTGTTTTACTGCTGAAGTAAATGATCCTTTCTCATGACCAAATAATTCACTTTCGATTAGCTCTGATGGAATTGCCGCACAGTTTACTTCGATGAGCGGGCTTTCTGAGCGGTGTGATTTTTCATGCAGCCAGCGGGCAACGAGTTCCTTTCCACTTCCATTGGCGCCTGTGATCAGTACGCGGGCTTCGGTAGGGGCAACACGTTCAATGGTTTCCTTAATTTTATTGATGTTTTCAGAGCTACCGAGGATATCCCTGGTTTTACTTACTCTTCTTTTTAATACTTTGGTCTCGGTAACGAGGTTGCCTCTGTCGAGCGCGTTCCTTACCGTGATCAGTAAACGATTCAGATCGGGTGGTTTGCTGATGAAATCAAAGGCTCCTTTTTTGCTGGCTTCGATGGCAGTTTCTACGGTACCATGACCGGAGATCATGATAAAAGGAAGGTCGGGGCTATAGGCCAGTGCCAGTTCAAGCACTTCCATACCGTCCATTTTATTCATTTTAATATCACATAAAACGAGGTCGTATTTCTTTTTTTTAATTAGATCCAGACCGTCAATGCCATTATCAATATCATCTACTTCGTAATTCTCATACTCTAAGATCTCACGTAATGTGCTCCTTATTGCACGTTCATCATCAATTATTAATAATTTTGCCATAGATATCAACTAAATCTCTTTTTTACTGGACACGAATATATTTACTAATTATCAATATATATAAATACTGATAAAATAAAAAAAATGCAAGCCTATAAGCCGGGTTCTGTACCTTAATGAATTAAGGCTTCTATCATTAATCTACTATAAATGTTGCCATTTATCTCTAACGACCTACCCACTGACATCGGACGAGCAGCCCTACATGCGTCAGCCTATTTGGTCTTTCAACTCCCGGGGTTTACCAGCTCCTCCGGTCGCCCGGAAAATTCGTGAGCTCTTACCTCACGTTTTCAACCTTACCTGTGCTTAAAAGCCATCGGCGGTATACTTTCTGCGGCACTTTCCATAATTCAGGTATTCATTCCTAAACCTCTTCCCGTTAGGAAGCGGGATGCTCTGTGTTGCCCGGACTTTCCTCTTTAAGTTGCAAAGCAGCTTACAGCGATAGAACAGCTTGCATTTTGCGCAAAGATAGGAAACCTGACCAAGAATACGGCTACCATTTGTTATTTACAATTTTGAAGGTCTTTGGCTACCTGCTCAGTAGTGTATTTGCCCTGTTTATGGCCAAAAGTATTGGTCACATAAACAATGATCTGAGTAAGGTCTATATCGGCCATATTAAAATCAGGCATTTTGCCTTCATATACTTTGCCATGAATAGTGACAGGGGTAGCATAACCATGTTTAATGATACAGGCCAATAACGATCTGTTTTTCTTCATCCATACCGTATCTGTTATCGGGGGACTGAGTTCTGCCAGTCCTTCGCCCTTTTCACCATGGCAATTCTGGCACTGGGCAATGTAAATATCACGTCCGTTAACATAATAGGCGTCCTGCTCTACCTTTTCGGCAGTCTGGCAGGAGTAGAGCATACTGATCAGGGTAAGCAATACGGTGCTGAATATCAATAATTTTCGCATCTTCTATTTCTTGTCTTCGGCTAACAGAACGGGAATATCTTTTTCCAGCTGAGCTACCTGCTCCGGATTGGTTCCGTCATAAGCGCCGCGGATCCTTCTGTCTTTATCGATCAGCACCAGATAACCCTGGTGTACATATCCCTGTTTGTCGGTACTGTCTGCTTCAACAGAAACCAGGTAACTTTTTGTTGCCAGCCCATAGACTGTATCTTTAGGGCCGTAAACAAATTGCCATTTCGGGCCGTCTACTCCTAATTTGCGTGCGTATGTTTTGAGTCTGGAAGGAGTGTCATATTTAAAATCGATGGTGTGGGATAGAAACATCACATCAGGGTTGTCTGCGAATTTCCCATAGATCTTTTTAAGGTTCCTGTGCATGATGGGGCAAATGGTATTGCAGGAAGTGAAAAAGAAATCAGCAATATATATTTTATTCTTAAAATGCTCGTTTGTAATGTATACGCTATCCTGGTTCAGGAGTTTAAATGCTGGAATTGTTTGATAAACCGTATCCACACCGGCAGAACCATCACTGTTTTTAATTGCTTTAGTATCTCTCATACCATATATAGGAAGGCTTTTATGCGGTTTGCAGGAAGAAGCAAATAATATTGATATCAGCAGGAAGGTGTAAAGGAATGGTTGTCTGAATTTCATAATATAACGATTGTGCAGCCAAAGGTACATTACTATGAAAATAAAGTGTAACGTAGCTGTAAATATTTATTAGTTTTGCCCCAAGAATTGTAATACTTAATGAGAAAGAGATATAATGCTGCCATAACAGCTTTGGGAGGATATGTACCGGACACTATTTTAACCAACCATGACCTGGAAAAAATGGTGGATACAAATAGCGACTGGATAATTTCAAGAACAGGCATTCATGAAAGAAGAATTTTAAATGATGATTCCCTTGCTACATCCGATTTAGCTACTATGGCAGTAAAAAGATTGCTTGAAGATAGTCATATAAATCCTGATGAAATCGAATGTGTAATTGTAGCTACTGCAACACCAGATTACATCATGGTATCTACAGCAAGTATCGTATGTGAAAAAGCAGGGTTAAAAAATGCATGGGGTGTTGATTCCAATGCGGCCTGCAGTGGTTTTTTATATGCGTTGACCCTTGGTGCAAGTTTAATTGAAAGTAACCGCTATAAAAATGTAATTGTGATCGGTGCAGATGCCAATAGCACCATTGTAAATTACGAGGATAGAAATACCTGTATTCTTTTTGGTGACGGCGCCGGCGCTGTATTATTGGAGCAAACGGAAGAAGAAGTTGGGTTGGTAGACAATGTTTTCAAAACTGATGGTGTAGGTAAAGAACATCTGATTGTTACTGCCGGTGGTTCACTGAACCCATCGTCGTGTGAAACCATAGATAAAAAACTAAATTATATTTCTCAGAATGGCAGGGTAGTTTTCAAAGCTGCTATAGAAGGTATGAGTCAAACCTGCTCAGAGATCATGGAAAGAAATGAACTCGCCACCCAGGATATCAACTGGCTGATCCCGCATCAGGCTAATCTAAGGATTATTCAGGCTGTAGGGGATAAATTAGGCCTGAAAGAAAACCAGGTTAAAGTGAATATCCAGCGTTATGGTAATACAACTGCGGCAACTATTCCTTTGTGCATGTGGGAGTTTAAAGAAGATTTTAAAGAAAATGATAACCTGCTGCTCACCGCTTTTGGTGCTGGTTTCTCCTGGGGAGCTACTTATCTGAAATGGGGTAAATTAAGGAAGTAACGTTATGTTTACACGTCTCACTGTCCTTTTGCTGTTGTTATGTTCAGTTTCAGTGAGCCTGTCGGGATTATTTGTCTTCGCAGGATTTGAAATGAACAGAACTTATGTGGCAAAGGAATTGTGTGTAAACAGGAATAAACCTCAGCTCCATTGTAATGGTAACTGTTACCTGATGAGGAAACTTAGACAGGCGCAGGAAAAAGAGCAGAAGCAAGATCACCAATTTCAAAAAATACAGCTGCAGCAAGCCATTGTTTCGCAGCCTTTTATATTCAGACAATATCTTATCCAGATCATACAGCTGCGCGTTCCTTATAATACGGGAATGCCTGTAGCTCAGGTCAATACTATCTTTCAACCTCCACAGTCCGCCTGATCATTTTCTCTATACCTGTTGCTGTTAATAGCCGGGTTTAGCCATGAGCTGCTTTTTTATGCAGTATCTTAGATGCAGCCGGTTTTTGGCGGATTCTTAACTTTAAATTTTAATCAAATGAAGAAATCATTATATCTATTTACCCTGTTTATCGGGGTAACTGCCTGTACGCAGCAGGTAAATTATAAAACTGAAAGAGACGAAGTAATGAAGTTCCATGATATTGTAATGGAAGACCATACCAAACTGGTGAATAACCAGATTAAGCTGGATGAGATGCTCAAACATCTGAAAGTTCTAAAACAGCAGTTCCCTGCGATAGATACGCTGAAAGAGAAAGAGGCAATAAAGAACGTGCTGACAAGTTTAAACCATACAGAAGACCTGATGAACGATTGGATGCATAAATTTGAGCCTGATGTTACAGGGAAATCCAACGAGGATGCCGTAAAGTATTTTAAAGGGGAGCGTGTAAAAATTGGCCGGATAGACAGCATCTATAAAATTGAAGTGAAATCTTCTGATGTTTACCTCAGTAAATTCAAGAAGTAATGGTCTTTTTGTCATTTAAAGCCAAATAGTAGAATATTTGTCATTAAAAAACGGTTTATCAAACAAATTCTATATATATTGGTTTTCCCTAAGTAAATCGTTCAATTATGAAAGTAGCTCAATTCTTTTTGCCCTTATTGCGCCTGTTAACAGGAAAGCCATTATTGGGAACACAGTTAAAAGTTTCTCCTATACCGGTAGAAAACAGGCAGCCTGCCTGGTGCAGAAGTTCAAACAAAAGATAATCAATAACAATAAGAAAGCTGCCCGCAAAGGCAGCTTTCCTTTTTTAGTAAAATTATGGCAAAAACAGTAGCGGCCAGCTTAGTGGAAATATTAGAACATGCTGGTGTTAAGCATGTACACGGAGTAGTAGGCGATTCCCTGAATGGGATCGTAGACGAAATCAAAAATTCAAAAACAATTAAGTGGATACATTACCGCCATGAAGAGGCAGCAGCATTTGCTGCGGGTGCAGAAGCACAGCTTACAGGTAAATTGGCGGTATGCGCAGGCAGCTGCGGACCGGGAAATATGCACCTGATCAATGGTTTATATGATGCGCATAAAAGTAATGCCCCGGTATTGGCTATTGCAGCACAGATTCCAAGTGAGCAGATCGGTACATCCTACTTCCAGGAAACCCGTCCCGAGTCTTTATTCAGGGAATGCAGTTATTATTGCGAAACTATCGCCTCGCCAAAACAAATGCCGCGGATATTGCAGATTGCCATGCAGACTGCAATTGGCCAGAGTGGTGTGGCAGTGATCAGCTTATCCGGCGATATCGCGAATCTGAAGACAGAAAATGAAGAACTGGAACATACCATTTTCACTACCCGTCCTGCGGTTCGTCCGGGGGATGAGGAGTTGCAGAAACTGGCACAGCTGATCAATGAAGCAAAAAAAGTAACCTTGTTGTGCGGTGCTGGCTGTGCCGGTGCACATGACGCTTTACTGGCCTTTGCCGGAAAGATCAAATCGCCGATTGTGCATGCCCTGCGCGGAAAAGAACATGTACAATATGATAATCCTTACGATGTAGGGATGACCGGATTAATTGGTATCTCTTCAGGTTACCATGCCATTGAAGAAAGCGACCTGCTGATCATGCTGGGAACAGATTTCCCTTATAAAGAATTTTATCCAGCGAAGTCCAAAGTGGTACAGCTTGACATTCGTCCTGAGCGGTTGGGCAGGAGATGCAGGATTGACCTTGGGCTGACTGGTGATGTGAAGGAAACCCTTAAAGCGGTACTTCCTTTTGTAGAAGAAGTTACCAATACTTCATTTTTGGAGAAATGCCAGGAACGTTATCAAGATAACAGAAAAAACCTGATGGAACATGCCAAACCTGTTAAAGGAAAAGCAATTCATCCGGAATACCTGACAAGAATTATCAGTGAGCAGGCCGCTGCCGACGCGATATTTACTGTTGATGTGGGTACGCCAAGTGTTTGGGCAGCGCGTTACATCGATATGAAAGCCGGCAGAAGACTGGTAGGTTCATTTAATCATGGATCTATGGCCAGTGCAATGCCGCAGGCGATAGGGGCAAAACTTGCTTATCCAGACAGACAGGTAATTTCTTTATCAGGTGATGGTGGATTTGCCATGTTGATGGGAGATTTTTTAACTATTTTCCAATATGACCTGCCAGTAAAAATTGTGATCTATAACAACAGTTCACTGGGGTTTGTGGCCATGGAAATGAAAGTAGTAGGCATGCCACCTTATGCAACCGACCTGAAGAACCCTAATTTTGCTAAAATGGCCGAAGCTATAGGCATCAAGGGAATCAGGGTGGAAGAGTCTGAAGATGTAGAAGCTGCCATCGCTGAAGCACTGGCACACCCCGGACCTGTTCTGGTGGATGTAGTGGTGAATCAGGCAGAGCTTTCTATGCCGCCCAAAATAGATTTTGAACAAGCCAAAGGATTTGGAATTTATATGCTGAAACAAACCCTTTTAGGGGATGGTAAAGAAGTATGGGATACCCTAAGCTCAAATTTTTTGAATAAATAACAGATGAACGTATTTGTGACCAGGATCATTCCTGAAGCAGGCCTGCAGCTTTTAGAAGCTGCAGGTTTTAAAGTAAAACAGTGGACAGAGAAAAGAAAGCTGACCAACGAAGAACTGATTGAAGAATGCCGTTGGGCGGATGCCCTGCTCAATAGCGGGCAACAGCTAAACCGTGAATTTCTTGAAGCCAGCGCCCACCTTAAAATTATAGCGCTAAATTCTGTAGGATACGATAATGTAGATATAGAAACTGCAACACGACTTAAAATTCCAATAGGGAATACCCCGGGAGTGCTAAGTGAAGCTACCGCTGATACTGCTTTTTTGCTGATGCTGGCCTCTTCCAGAAATGCATTCTTTTTAAACCGGACCATCACCGAAGGAAAGTGGAATTTCCATGAGCCGACAGCTAATCTGGGCAGGGCGCTGACTGGTAATACGCTGGGTGTTTTCGGTTTGGGCAAGATAGGAATGGAAATGGCCAGGCGCAGTGCCGCGGCTTTTAAAATGAAGATCATTTATCATAACCGAAGTAAAAACATTGAAGCAGAGGAAGAGCTGGGAGCTAAACTGGTGTCATTTGATGAACTGCTGCAACAAAGCGATGTGATCAGCGTACACACTGCACTTACGCCAGATACGGAAGGGAAGTTTAACCTGGAGGCTTTTAAAAAAATGAAACCGGGGGCGATCTTTGTCAATACGGCAAGAGGGGCGATCCATAACGAAACGGACCTGATTAAAGCCTTACAGGAGAAGATCATCTGGGGAGCGGGATTAGATGTAACCAACCCGGAACCTATGCATGCAGACAACGTATTGCTGCGCCTGCCCAATGTGGCGGTACTGCCGCATATCGGATCTGCCACCGTAGAAACCAGGGATGCCATGGTTAAGCTGGCTGCGGAAAATATTATTGCCGGATTAAACGGTAAAAAAATTCCTCATTTGGTAAATCCTGAGATTTATCAGTAAAAGTAGGTTGTTCATCCTGTAGATGATCTTTAGTTCATCACTTATTTTGTTACTTAAAGCCAGGTTTTTTTAACTTTTTACAATTAAACTAAGCTGTACAGAGGTTGTCAAATGCTGAACTATAAAAAGATATTATGAAAACTTTAAAAGTACTATTGGTTGTGGCTTTGGCTACATTCAGCTTCACAGCGGTAAATGCTCATCCTAAACACCATGGTCACCATGGACATCATGCGCATAAAGGACATCATTAAGATTAGACCTTAAAAAGAAAAGGGCTGGAAAATTTTCCGGCCCTTTTCTTTTTAAAAACTATAAGCTGTTTGGTTCATGCAGGTGAATATGATTTTTGAGCAGTTTAATTTCATGCTGCATATGTTTAACCTTTTGGAGCAGGTTCATGATCGCATCAATACCTTCTATATTGATCTCCAGATCATAATGGAAATGGATATAACGGTCCAGTTCCTGCAGCTGCTCAAAATGTACAAACTTGCGGTCGTCAATTACGGTGAGAACAATTAATCCTGATTCTTCAAGTGCATCAATAAAAGAAGGGTCTACAGTATAATTGATGCAGTATTCACTTATTGTTAGCAATTCTTTTTCCATAGGATAATCAAATTAATGAAGCTGTTTACTTTGACAGCTCCTGCAATTCTTTAAATAATTCAGTCTGTTTTGTGGTCAGGTTTACAGGTATTTTAACGATATAAGTTACAAAAAGGTTTCCAGACTCGCCGGCTTTTTTGTAAAGCGGGAAGCCTTTACCTTTTAACCTTATTTTAGTGTCGCTCTGTGTACCTGCGGGTACTTTAAGTTTTACTTTTCCATCCAGTGTGTCTACAGTAACATCACCGCCCAGTATAGCGGTATAAAGATCTATCTCCTTATTCAGGTAAAGATCATCATTCAATCTTTTAAACAAAGGGTCTTCTGCTACAGTAATGGTCAGGAACAGATCTCCGTTGGGGCCATTATTTACACCCGGGCTTCCTTGTCCTTTCAGTTTTATCACTTGTCCGTTTGCAATTCCGGCAGGAATAGTAATCCTTAGGTTTTTACCATTTACGGTGATCGTAGGTTTATGATCCTGCGAAGCTTCCCTGAAAGAGATTTTCAATTCCGCCTGCAGATCCTGACCTTTAAACCGAGCAGAATTTCTTTCTGATCGGGCACCGCCACCACCGAACATCGATTCAAAGAAATCTGAGAAGTCGCCTCCTCCAAATCCACCACCAAAACCTCCTGAACCACCGCCGCCTCCAAAGCCGCCACGTCCGCCGGCGCCAAAAGGATTGCCTCCTCCGGATTGTTTAGACTGGTCAAACTGATCGGCATGTTTCCAGTTCTCCCCGTATTCATCATATTTCTTACGCTTCTCAACGTCGTTCAATACTTCATTTGCCTCGTTTATCTGCTGAAACATTTTATTCGCCTCTTTATCATCAGGATTTAAATCCGGGTGATACTTCCGCGCTAATTTTCTGTATGCTTTTTTAATATCATCCTGGGATGCTTTTTTATCTACACCCAGAACTTTATAATAATCAATGTATGCCATATGTATTCAATATCAGTACACAAATTTACTGATTATATAACTAATAATCCCTCCCGGAGTTTTAATTGAAACGGAATATAAT
This sequence comes from Pedobacter sp. L105, assembly GCF_009765875.1. Lineage (GTDB taxonomy): Bacteria > Bacteroidota > Bacteroidia > Sphingobacteriales > Sphingobacteriaceae > Pedobacter. The sequence goes on along the minus strand of NZ_LMUP01000007.1, from coordinate 266,810 downwards.
TATGACATAATGATGAAACGGGAATAAAACATTAGATATGTTTAGATGTTATGACATGTATAATCATACAACTATGAATATTTTAGAAAATAAAGTCGCAATTATTACCGGCGGTGCCGGAAGTATAGGTTTAACCACTGCAAAATTATTTTTGGCAGAAGGTGCAAAAGTGGTGTTAGTAGACATGGGTCAGGAGGCATTGGAAAAAGCAGTAGCCGAACTGAACAGTGATAATGTGATCTTCAGTGTTGCAGACGTTACCAAATCAGCTGATGTGGAGCGTTACACCGAAGAAACGCTGGCTAAATTTGGGAAAATCGATGTGTTCTTTAATAACGCTGGTATTGAAGGTGTGGTGAAACCACTTCCAGAATATCCTGAAGATATTTTTGATAAGGTGATCGCCGTAAATGTAAAAGGAATGTGGTTAGGCTGTAAATATGTAGTGCCTGCAATGAATGACGGAGGAAGTGTAATTATCACTTCATCTGTAGCTGGTATTTCCGGTACACCGGATGTAAGTGCCTATACAATTAGTAAACACGCAGTGATAGGTTTAATGCGAAACCAGACGGTAGAGCTGGCGCCAAGAAAGATCAGGGTAAACTCTATCCACCCTTCTCCGGTTGATAACCGGATGATGCGCTCTTTGGAAGATGGTTTTGCTCCCGGCAAAGGTGAAGAAGCTAAAAAAGGTTTAGAGCAGACCATTCCTTTGGGAAGATATGCAAAACCGATAGAAATTGCCCAGCTCGCTCTATTTCTGGCGTCTGATAACAGCCAGTTTATTACCGGTACCACACAGGTGATTGATGGCGGATTAAGCGTTTAGCAGATCAGTAAAACATAAAAGAATTCATATACCAGAGCATCCCGGTCGTAATCTTATGGCCGGGGTATTTTGTTTTAGCACTAAAAGGAGTATTATTGCGGTTACAAAATGTGTTTTTAATGGCTCAGCGTTAATTTTTTTTCATAGATTGCTAGTAAAGGTTTTATTACAGCTAATTACTTAATTTTATGAATAGATGCTCTCCAATAGTTACAGTCAAATCTTCCATCTTTACATTCGTTCGGGCCTCGCCGCGTTAAATTATTTTTTGATTTTACTCTTTACAATCTCAATCATTAATGTAACCGTTTAATAAAAAGCAAAAAGAAAATTTCATGAGACAGTTGAGACTGTTTTTTAATTAGAATATATTTTTTTAGCTTGCTCACCTTAACCAAAATAACGCGATGAAACCCCTTTCCATAAAGGATATTGCCAAGAAGGCAAATGTATCTATTACCACAGTATCATTCATCTTGAATGGCAAAGCAGAGAAAATGCGGATCAGCCAGGAGATGATTGCCAAGGTGGAGAAAATAATTAAGGAGTTAGGCTTTAAGCCAAACCAGGTAGCAAGAAGTTTGCGTACTGGAAACACCAAAACCATCGGACTGATTGTAGAAGATATTTCTAATCCTTTTTTCGCATCCATAGCCAGGTTAATTGAAGATAAGGCCTACAAACATGGATATAAGATCATTTATTCCAGTACGGAGAATAACCTTGACAAAGCCAGGGGCCTGATAAAAATGTTTAAATCACGACAGGTTGACGGTTACATTATCGCACCTATGGTGGGTATGGAAGAAGATATCAGGGAGCTGCTTACAGACCGTACACCAGTGGTGGTATTTGACCGTAATTTGCCAGGCCTGGAGGTTAGCTCTGTTTTGATTGATAACGTGGAAGGAGCCTTTTTAGCCACCCAATTTCTTATTCAGAAGGGAAAGAAAAATATAGCCTTTGTCAACGTTGATGTAGAAGTAAAACAAATCAAAGATCGTTTTACTGGTTATGAAAAAGCATTAAAAGCGAGTAAGATTAAGGCAGATCCAAATATCTGTAAATTAATTCCTTTTTCGAATACCGCAGAAGAGACCACTAACGACCTGATTGATTTTTTTACAGCAAATCCGCAGATCGATGCGGTACTATTCGGTACAAACTATCTTGCGGTAAGGGGGTTATTCTGCTTTAAAGAGATGAATAAAAAGATTGATAAGGACTTTAAGGTAATCGCCTATGATGATCATGATATCTTCCAGTTACATTCACCCAGCATCAGTGCGGTAGAACAACCGACAGAAGAAATTGCCGACCAGGTGATATCATTGATCTTAAAGGGCTTAACGATATCAGAATCTTTTGAAGAACAGCAATTGAATAAGGTAGTACTATCTTCCAGATTGATAGAGCGATAGATTTCTGGAATACAAAACATAAAAAAAGGAAGATCAATTGATCTTCCTTTTTTGTTATATCAGGCTTGGGTAAACTAAGCCTGCAAATCGTCCATTAATGATTTTATTTTAGCTCCTAAAGCTGCATCCGCTGCTGCGAACTGAGATTTATCTGCCAAAGGGCCGTTCACACTGCAATAGAACTTGATTTTAGGTTCTGTGCCAGATGGGCGGGCAGAAATGATACTTCCGTCAGCCGTGATGAATTGAAGTACATCAGACTTAGGGAAATCCAGTTTCGTTTTTTCACCGGTTGCCAGATCAGTTTCTACACCCAGCTCGTAATCTTTCAACAGGCTTACTTTAGATCCGCCAAGGGTTAGGGGAGGGTTGCTTCTGAATTTTTCCATCATGGCCTTAATTTCCTCTGCACCTGTTTTTCCTTTTTTAGTAAGTGACACCAGTTCTTCTTTATACAGGCCATATTCTACATACATGTCCAGTAAAGCGTCATACAGGCTACTGCCTTTATCTTTGTAAAAAGCTGTCATTTCAGCGATAAACGCACAAGAAATCACAGCATCTTTATCCCTAACCAATTCACCGATCAGGTAACCATAACTTTCTTCTCCACCACCTATAAAGGTTTTCTTTCCCTGCAGGCTGGTGATCAGCTGGCCAATAAATTTAAATCCTGTTAAGGTATTGTAGCAGGTTACATTTTTAGCTTTCGCAATTGCATCGATCAGGTTAGTGGTCACGATCGTTTTTACGATATACTGATCTCCGTCTAGTTTTCCTTTTTCCTGCCATGCAGTAAGCAGGTAGTTGATCAGTAAACTTCCGGTCTGGTTACCGTTTAATAGTACGAATTCACCATCGTTATTTTTTACGGCAATACCTACTCTGTCCGCATCCGGATCTGTAGCCAGCACTAAGTCGGCATCAATTTCTTTGGCTTTATTCAAAGCCAGTGTTAAGGCTTCTTTTTCTTCGGGATTAGGATAAACTACTGTAGGAAAGTTTCCATCAGGTGTGCTTTGTTCTTCTACCAGGGTAAGGTTTCTGAAACCAAACCTGTGCAGGGCCTGAGGTACCAAAGTGATACCTGTACCATGGATAGGAGAATAAACAATTTTCAGGTCTTTCTGACGGGAGATTGCTTCAGGAGATACAGAAAGTGCTGTGATGCGCTCCAGGTATAACCTGTCAATTTCTTCACCAATGATTTCTACATGACTGCTGTCGCGGTTAAATTTAACCTCATCAATGCTTTTGATCGCAGCAACTTCGTCCATGACCATGGTATCATCAGGAGAAGTAAACTGGCCTCCGTCGGCACCATAAGCTTTATATCCGTTATATTCTTTAGGGTTATGTGAAGCAGTAAGCATCACTCCGCTGCGGCAGCCCAGTTCCCTGATGGCAAAAGAAAGTTCTGGTGTAGGACGCAATGCAGAAAAGAAATAAACAATGATACCGTTAGCTGAAAATACGTCAGCCGCTATTTTAGCAAAGTAATCTGAGTTGTTCCTGCTGTCATGTGCTATCGCAACTTTAACTTTTTGTCCGGGATATTTTTTAAGCAGGTAATTGCTTAATCCCTGAGTAGCTGTACCAATAGTGTATTTATTAATCCGGTTTGATCCGGCACCCATAATACCACGCAGACCGCCAGTACCAAATTCCAGACTCCTGTAAAAAGCATCCGTTAATTCTGTGGAGGCTTCTTTATCGATCAGTTGCTGGATTTCTTCTTTTGTTTGTTGGTCATAATTACCATTAAGCCATTCATTAATGGTACTCTGTGTAGCTGCTTCTAGTTGCATATTGTCAGTTAATTATTAGATTCTTCTTGATCTATAAACGAAAAAAGGAAGCAGTCTGTTTTTGCTAATGCATAAAAATGGACTATTCTCCCAATTTGTTTGATTTATAGCATGATTATTAAGCACGTTTTATTAATTTCACGCCCCAATGCAATTATATACCAAATAAATTGAATTAAAAATATCTGCCTCAAAAAAATAATAGCAGCTGTATTTTTCAGTTTATAATTAAAACCACTAAAAGAAATGAAAATATTAAAGTTTGGCGGAACTTCTGTCGGAAGCCCCGAGCGTATGACGAAGTTGCTGGATATTATTAATCCGGCGGAAGAACAGATTGTAGTTTTATCAGCAGTGTCTGGTACAACCAATAGTTTAGTTGAAATTTCAGGCAAACTTTTAAAGGAAGATAAACAGGGGGCGTTAATTTTAATTAACGCCCTATGTCAAAAATATAATGAATTTGTAGCTGAACTGCTTCCTGCAGCGGAGTTTCGTGAGCAGGGACAGGAAGTGGCCGATTATCATTTTCAGTTTTTAACCACCCTGGCAAACGATATTTTCACCCCAGCGGAAGAGAAAGTGGTATTGGCCATGGGCGAGTTGTTGTCGACCACTCTTTATCATATCTATTTAAAATCTATTGGCATCTCTTCAGTATTGCTGCCGGCACTGGATTTCATGAAAATTGATGAAGACAATGAACCTGATATACCCTTCGCCACAGCCAATTTAACACCTTTACTGGAGAAAAATAAAGGGAACAAGTTGTTTATTACCCAGGGTTTCATTTGTCGCAACAGTTTTGGCGAAGTGGATAACCTGCGCCGCGGTGGCAGTGATTACACGGCTTCTTTGATTGGTGCAGCTATCCTGGCCGAGGAAGTACAGATCTGGACAGATATCGACGGTATGCACAATAACGATCCGCGGATTGTGAAGGGCACGAAGCCGATTTCTCATCTTTCTTTTGATGAGGCTGCCGAGCTGGCTTATTTTGGTGCAAAGATCCTTCATCCACAATCGGTATTTCCGGCTGCTAAGTATAAGATCCCGGTACGTTTGCTGAATACCATGGAACCTTCGGCTGCGGGCACGCTGATCTCTTCAGAAAGTGAAAAGGGAAAGATCAAGTCTATCGCTGCAAAGGATGGAATTACTGCTATTAAGATACAGTCAAGCCGTATGCTTTTGGCTTATGGTTTCCTGAGAAGGATATTCGAAATCTTTGAGCGTTATAAAACACCTATTGATATGATCACGACTTCTGAAGTTGCTGTTTCATTAACAATAGATTTTACGGATAACCTGGATCAGATTGTAGAAGAGCTTCATGCTTTTGGTTCTGTAGAACTGGACAGGGACCAGACGATTGTGTGTGTGGTAGGTGATTTCGGTGCAGAGAAACATGGTTATGCAGCAAGGGTGCTGGATTCGGTAAAACATATCCCTATCCGCATGATCTCTTATGGTGGAAGTCACTATAACATTTCCCTGCTGGTGAATACTGAAGATAAAATGGAAGCATTAAGAAGTTTACATAACCGGATCTTCGAATAGAAGAACGGTTACCTCCTGCGCATGTAGGCGAGGGCGGCTATAATGATAAAGATGAGCAGGATGAAAAACCTGATCCTCCGGTCATATTCTTTCCTGCTGATTTTTTCACGCTGAAGATCGAAGTAGTTGCCCAGGTAAATTAACAACAATCCAATTAAACAAAATACAATAAGATATTTAAACATTATGTTTTCCAACAAAGATAGATCGCAATTTGCAGATTTAGAAACACCTTTTTATTATTATGACCTCAATTTATTACAGGAAACTCTAAATTCTTGTACTGAAGCAGCAAAGGTTTATGATTTTCATGTGCATTATGCGATGAAAGCAAATTTTAATACTACTTTATTAAAAAAGATCAGACTGGCCGGATTAGGTGCTGACTGTGTAAGTGGCAATGAGGTGAAGAAGGCTTTAGAGATGGGTTTTGATGCTGGTAAAGTAGTTTTTGCCGGGGTTGGGAAGTCGGATAAAGAGATCAATGAATCCCTGGACCAGGATATTTTCTGCTTTAATGTAGAGTCTATCCAGGAGCTGGAAGTAATCAACGAACTCGCAGCAAAGAAGAATAAAATAGCTAAAGTGGCGATCCGGATCAATCCGAATGTGGATGCGCATACGCACCATAATATTACCACTGGTCTGGATGAGAATAAGTTTGGTATCAATTCATGGGATCTTCCAGCATGTGCAGATACGTTGAAACAATGTGCACAGCTTGAGTTTATCGGTATACATTTTCATATCGGCTCACAGATCACCAACCTGGATGTGTACAAGAACCTTTGTATCCGCGTGAATGAGTTCTCGCAGTGGTTTGAAGAACGTGGGTTTGTGGTAAAGGTGTTAAATGTTGGTGGCGGTTTAGGAATTGATTATCATCATCCTGAGCAGCAAATCCCTGATTTTACAGCTTATTTTAAGATTTTTAATGATTTTCTGGAGAAACGCGATAATCAGGAGGTCCATTTTGAATTGGGCAGGGCTTTGGTAGGTCAGTGTTCTTCACTGATCAGTAAGGTGCTGTATGTGAAAAATGGAAAGACAAAGAATTTTATCATCCTTGATGCGGGTATGACCGAGTTAATGCGCCCGGCGCTTTACCAGGCTTATCATCAGATAGAGAATATTACGAAACAGGATGCGGCTGCATCAGTTAAGTATGATGTAGTAGGGCCTATTTGTGAGAGCACAGATTGTTTTGGTAAGGAAGTTTTGCTGCAGGAGACGCAAAGGGGAGATCTGATTGCTTTGAGAAGTACTGGTGCTTATGGCGAAGTGATGAGTTCGCACTACAATTTGAGGGAAGAATTAAGGTTCGTTTTTAGCGAGTAGTTTCTTCTCGGGTTAAAATAAAAAAGGCTGCTATTTTCTTCCTCATTCCTTAGAAGTAAGGAATGCATGTCAGAAAATAGCGGCCTTTTTTATTTTAATTCTAGAGTAGCGATGGGGTTAACTATTCGCAAAAATACGACCTTCAGTTATTCCCGTGATTTAATGCGAAGCCCATTAAGAGGGGATATAGGAATAACTGAGGTATTTGGTTAAAAACCTTTTATACTCCTTGATTCAAATCTTAATTTGTTAAATAATATCAAATTACTTAATTTAGTTTAGTGTTTTCATTAATCTCATAATTGTTAGAAACAGTATTATGAAAGTATACCGGGTATAATTTATTAATGATATGAAAGGGTTATTTACACTTGTATTAGGGTTGCTGGCTACAAGTTCTTTTGGACAAGTTAAGACTGATTTATCAGGTCAGTTTAAGTCTGTCCAGTCAACACCTTCCACAGTACCTGTCTTTTATAAAAAGAGTGCTCCATTGAGTGATCAAAAGAACCCAGTCCTTAAAGTATTGATATATATGGATAGCGTTGAGGTGGGGGAAACTGTACCCATCCTTGATATTCGTGATCTTAAAAATGTTTTTGTAATTAAGGGGTCAGATTTTAATAGAATATATCTGACTAGCTCTAAAACTAAATCCTACCATTTTCTGACTTTAGAGGAGATAAAAGATAAGTATGTAAAAACTCCTTATCCCGCTACACTATACATGTTAGATGATAAAATGATTGAAGGTGAACCTGGAAAAATTGATGAGAATTATATTTTAGGAATAAGTGTTATCACTTCTGATGACATACCTTCTCTAAAAAATACATCCCTGAAAATGACTATCATTAATATTACTACCAAGTCAGAAGAGAACCTTCAAAAGAAAAGAACTATTCATCTAAGGGGCAGTTTAGCAGGACTAATGAATTAAGTTAGAAAACAGTGTTAGTTTAGTTTTTTGAAAAAGTCTTTACTGGATTCCTGAAATCCCTGACGTTCATAAAACTGGTGTGCTTTGGTGCGGCGGATATTGCTATGCACCTGTATTTTTTCGCAGCCTCTTTCTATTGCAAGAGCGGTACAATGCTCTTCCATTGCTTTTCCAATACCTTTGCTTCTTATTGTTTCGTCCACAACGAAATAGCTGATCGTAGCAAAATCACCTATAAGCGCTAGCTGTGGTACAAAATGCAGGGACATTACAGCGATGACCGCATTATCCTCTTCATATACAAATAGACGCTCATCAGGATGATCCAGCATTCGGGACAGTTTACTTTCCACTAAGCCATCCGGGGTAGGATAACCTAGTTGTTCCAGTAAAGTCCTGATTGCTGAAGCATCCTGTTCTTTAGCTTTTCTGATTCCCATTTTTGAATACGTTGGAAATGTTCAGTTGCATAATTTTTTTAGGGATTGTTCTTATGATTTTTTTGCACTCACGAAAATAACAACGCCAGCCAGCAATACAATACCTCCGGCATAGGGTGGCCAGTTTACTGTTTTTTGTCTATCGGCAGAAACCTGTATAGGGCCTGCATCAATAATCTTTTCTTTTTTGTTATAGGTAAAGCCTGTCCAGATCAGCAGGATGGCACCTATAACGATTAAAATGAGTCCGACACTTTTGTTCATAATTTGTTTGTTTGAGGTTTATTCTTCCTCGAAGAAATCACCTAAACCACCCAGGTAGTGTTCTGTAATTCCTGATGTGAAGTCATCATAGTCTTCATCAGGAATGTTGGTCTGCACAAATTCCAGTGAAGTACCTTTTTTATCAGGATGCAGTTTAATGGTCACAATAGATGGTTCGTTCTCTTCTCCGAAGTACCATTGTTGTACAATTCTTTTGCCAAACTCAAATTCGATGTTCTTTCCTACGATATCGCCGTCCCAGAAGGAAAATTCAGTACCTGGTTCTTCGGTGAATTCTACATCGGCACCGGTCCAGAGTTGAATACTTTGTGCTTTGGTCATGGCCAGGTACACTTCTTCAGGACTTGCAGGTAAGGCGTAATATTTTTTAAAGGTCTTCATGTTGTATCAATTGTTTATCTGGTGTGTACGATTGTTATGAATCTGTACCCTTGTTTTTATTTAAAAGCATTCAGTCCGGTTACATCCATTCCGGTAATCAGCAGGTGGATATCATGTGTTCCTTCATAGGTAACCACAGATTCCAGGTTCATCATATGCCGCATAATGGAGTATTCTCCTGTTATGCCCATACCGCCTAGCATCTGCCGGGCATTTCTGGCAATATCCAGTGCAATCTCTACACTGTTTCTTTTGGCCATGGAGATCTGCTCTGCGCTGGCCCTGTTTTCACTTTTCAGTACACCTAACCGCCAAACCAGCAGTTGTCCTTTGGTAATCTCCGTGATCATCTCTGCAAGTTTCTTCTGTTGCAGCTGGAAACCACCAATGGGTTTGCCAAACTGGATACGCTCTTTGGAATAACGCAAAGCGGTATCATAGCAGTCCATTGCAGCACCCAATGCACCCCAGGCTATGCCGTAACGCGCCTGGTTGAGGCAGCCCAAAGGGCCTTTTAACCCAGATACGTTTGGGAATATGTTTTCCTTAGGTATCTTCACATTGTCGAAAACCAGTTCTCCCGTGGCCGAAGCTCTAAGGCTCCATTTGTTATGTGTTTCGGGCGTGGTAAAGCCCTCCATTCCACGTTCAACTACCATTCCTCTGATCTTTCCTGTTTCGTCCTTTGCCCAAACCACTGCAATATCTGCAAAGGGGGCGTTGGAGATCCACATTTTGGCACCATTCAGCAGGTAATGATCTCCATTATCTTTGATATTGGTTGACATTCCTCCTGGATTTGATCCGTGGTCAGGTTCGGTTAGTCCGAAACATCCCATGAGCTCCCCGGTAGCCAGTTTTGGTAAATACTTGCGGCGCTGTTCTTCAGACCCATAGGCATAGATCGGATACATCACCAGCGAGCCCTGTACAGAAGCGGTAGAACGGATTCCTGAGTCGCCACGTTCCAGTTCCTGCATCAGGATACCATAAGCAATATAGTCCAGTCCTGCGCCTCCATATTCAACAGGAATAGTGGGGCCAAAAGCACCGATCTCCCCTAAGCCTTTGAGCAGTTGAGCGGGAAATTCTGCCTTTTGGGCATAATCTTCAATCACAGGACTCAGTTCTTTTTTCACCCAATCGCGCGCCGCAGAGCGGATCATTTTATGTTCTTCCGACAATAATTCGTCGAGCAGGTAATAATCAGGTGCTTCGTAAAGGTCTTTCTTTCCGGATTTGTTCATGGTATACACTATATTTGGTTGAATCAGCTCGTGCCCGATAGTATTGCCGGAGCTTGTATTCAAAGGTAATAATTTCGGGTAATTGGCTGGTTAAAACCAATCAAAAAATTAATTTTGTCAAACAGATCAGATCTTATGTTTTTACAAACCGTTGCTTTAAATGATGTCAGATGTTTCGCACTACATGGGTATTATCCGGAAGAGCAGCTCACCGGAACTGAATTCCTGGTGAGTGTTGAAGTGACGTTTACCCCTTCGGGCGATACAGAAGACTTACAGCGGACGGTGAATTACGAAGTTTTGAATAATATTATCCTGGAAGAAATGGGGAGCACTAAGAAAATGTTGGAATCTGTGGTT
>NZ_LMUP01000007.1:0-256087 GCF_009765875.1 Pedobacter sp. L105 | reverse complement strand
GGAAATAAAAAAGATGCCCCCGCCTATGCCGGGCGAAATCCATTATTCCTTTGTTCAGTTAGCTTATTCCTCAGAAAAAAAGAACTAATCTTATATGTGCGGTAAATCATCGGGCGAAAACATTTCAATTATGTCGGCAGTTATCAATTATACAAAAATTACCCCTGAAATTCTTACCCGGATAGCCCAGGCTATAGGTATAGAAAATGTGTTTACAGATGAGGATTCGCTGGCAAATTACAGTCATGATGAAACTGAAGACTTGCATTATTATCCTGAGGTGGTGGTAAAACCTGCAAATACAGCAGGAGTTGCCACTCTGCTAAAGTTATGTAATGAGATCGGTGTTCCAGTTACCCCAAGGGGCGGGGGTACAGGACTTAGCGGCGCTGCACTGCCGGTTTTTGGCGGTGTTTTATTATCTATGGAAAAGTTTAAAGCGATCATTTCTATTGATACAGATAATTTACAGGCTACGGTAGAACCCGGAGTTATCACCGAGGAGTTCATCAATGCGGTTGCAGCAGAGGGGTTGCTTTATCCCGTAGATCCGTCCAGCAAAGGTTCCTGTTTTATCGGTGGTAACGTTGCACATGGTTCCGGTGGCCCGAGGGTGGTGAAATATGGTACCATCAGAGAGTATATTTTAAACCTGGAAGTAGTTTTACCTACCGGGGAAGTCATTTGGACGGGCGCTAATACCTTAAAATATGCGTCTGGTTATAACCTTACCCAACTGATGATTGGTTCTGAAGGAACGCTAGGCGTAGTGACAAAAATTGTAACCAAATTGATACCCCTGGCTAAGCACAGTGTGTTGATGCTGGGTTCATTCGCTGAAAATGAGCAGGCCTGTGGAGCAGTGTCGGCAATTTTTAAAACGGGTGTGATTCCTTCTGCTTTAGAGTTTATGGAACGCAGAGGAGTAGAGTGGGTCGTAAAATATGATGATATTAAGTTCGAAGTTAAAGATGGTATCAATGCCTATCTGTTAATTGAGTTCGACGGAGGAGATATGGATTCGATCTTCAAGGATTGTGAGCACGTTAATACCGTTCTGGAAGCTTTCGGCTGCACCGATGTATTGTTTGCAGATACAGCACAACAAAAGGAAGAGCTTTGGCGAATGCGCAGGACGATGGCCGAATCTGTGAAGGCTAATTCTGTCTATAAGGAAGAAGATACAGTGGTGCCCCGCGCAGCTTTGCCTCAGCTGATCAGTGGTATCAAAGAGATTGGTTCCCGGTATGGCTTTGAGAGTGTTTGTTACGGGCATGCTGGTGATGGAAATCTGCATATCAATATTATCAAGGCTGGCATGAGTGATGACGACTGGAAAAATAAATTGAAAGACGGGATTATAGAGCTATTTCAGCTAACAGCCGATCTTGGTGGAACAATATCGGGTGAACATGGAATAGGTTTGGTTCAAAGGGAGTTTATGTCTATCAAGTACAGTGAGGTCCATCTGAATTTGATGCGGAATATTAAAAAGGTATTCGATCCGAATAGTATCCTGAATCCGGGAAAGATATTTTAGAATAGGCTGTTCAGCCATAGTCTGTTTTGAGTTTTTTGATGAACCGGGTAAAATATGCTTACCCATTATTCTATCCGGTTCATCAGTGCCCCATTCTGAAATATATCCCCTGATCTTAGAGATTGCAGAATATTGGGCAGCTTATAGCTGCTCGAAGGTGACCATTTTATTTTTTTCTGTTTCAGGAATGGGAGTAGATTTTTTTGTCGTGTGATCAAAAGCCACACATACCGTTTTCCCTGTCCCGCATACTACTTCATCACCATTTACATGTTTTACCAGTAAATATTCAAGGTCAAAACTGCTGTCGCCAATTCTTGAAGTACGTACATAAATGCTCAGCTGATCTTTTGGATAAACCGGACTCAGGTAGTTCATGGAAGCCTGTGCTACGATCACCCCTGTTTTTTCCCAATCCCAGGATATGGCGTGTGTCCAATACTTGGTTCTGGCAATTTCGAGGAAAGTGAAGTAGGTTACATTGTTCACGTGGCCCATCATATCGAAGTCGGCAAAACGTAGCTCTATTGACGTTTTGTACTTAAAACTTTCGTGATTATGGGCTTTTACTGACTTTTTGTCTGTAACAATTTCTTTTTTATGCCATAATGTCTTTAAGTTCATAGGAAAAATGTGTTGGTATGAGAGTTGAATAAGTGATTATAACAATTTAAAAATCAAAAATTAAAAGGAATATAACCATGACATTAGTAAAATTTAACAACCGCACAAGAAACAATGCACCTTACTTTAACAATGTTTTCGATTCTTTGTTCAGTGATGCATTAAATAAAAATTACACTATTAATAAAGTTCCGGGTGTGAACATTTTGGAATCTGAAAAGGATTATACAGTTGAACTGGCTGCACCTGGTTTGGTAAAAGAAGATTTTCAGATCAATCTGAAAAAAGATACACTTTCAGTGTGGGCTGAGAAAAAAACTGAAGATACTGCAGTCCAAAAAAATTACAGCAGAAAAGAGTTTGATTATTTATCATTCGCAAGGTCATTCGTTTTGCCAGAAACAGTAGATGCAGAGAAAATTGCTGCTGAATATGTAAATGGAATATTGACCATTACTATTGGTAAAAAAGAAAACTTAGAGCCTGAAAGCAAAGAAATTAAAGTTTCATAATAAGTGTTTCATTTTTTTGGTTGAAGAGGGGCATTCCGAAAGGTTTGCCCCTTTTTTTTCATTAAAAGGGGATATTCTTTGGGGGTAAAAAACAATGGTACTGTTTTCTTCCTCATTCCTTGGAATTAAGGAATGCATGTCAGAAAACAGTACCATTGTTTTTTTCTCTCCAGGGAAGATCTCCTGTTCAGGGGGAGCCAAAAGGAGTAACCTTTCTCCATTATCCGGGAGGATATCATCCGGGCAGGGTTTATAATAAATGCATGTCAGAAAACAGTACCATTGTTTTTTCTCTCCAGGGAAGATCTCCTGTTCAGGGGGAACCAAAAGGAGTAACCTTTCTCCATTATCCGGGAGGATATCATCCGGGCAGGGTTTATAATAAATGCATGTCAGAAAACAGTACCATGTTTTTTTCTCTCCAGGGAAGATCTCCTGTTCAGAGGGAACCAAAAGGAGTAACCTTTCTCCATTATCCGGGGGGATATCATCCGGGCAGGGTTTATAATAAATGCATGTCAGAAAACAGTACCATTGTTTTTTCTCTCCAGGGAAGATCTCCTGTTCAGGGGGAACCAAAAGGAGTAAACTTTCTCCATTATCCGGGGGGATATCATCCGGGCAAGGCGTAGAGGGGTATCCATTTAATTCGGGATCATCATCATTTGTTATTATTAGTCTAAAGACTAATTTTTCTATGATGCGGGGCAGAATGAATAATCAGGGCGGCACATAGTCTGCGCATGATGTATAAATTATGTGTTGAATTGAACATCATCTCTATTATTTTAGCAGCAATTGGAAAAGGTACATTATGATCTGTTATATTTATTCGCAAAGGCTAGTTTATTCCCAGTTTCCGGTAATGTTTACAACAGTACTTAAGGAAGAATACCAGGTGAATGCATTTTGCTGGTCGGTGATAAAAGTTGAACCCCAAACATCTGAAGCAAAAAGGAGATGTGTGCCGTTCACATCTTTCACATATAAGTTATAGCTGTATTTGGTATCACTGGAAGAGAATTTTCCATCCAGAGTTACTTTATCGGGTACATTGATCACTAATGGAGCTAAATTATTCGTGGTAACACCTGTATAAACCTGGCTTTTATAGAAAAGCGGATAATTGTATGATTTGTTGTCTAAATATTGATAGGTGGTATTATTGTTTGATTTATATATCTCTACCCAAACATCTCCGCCAATAAATTTTGTTAGGGGTGATAAGTCGTTGCCGACCCATTTGTTGATGTCAGTGATAGTAATCTGGTGTATAGTTGGAACCAATACTTTTACTTGTTTTTTTTGTATAGAGGATTCTCCTTTGGAATTTTTTACGGTTAACGAAATGGTAATGTTTCCGCCTTTTTTAAAAGTAATGTATGGGGTTGCTTCAGTCGATGTTGTTCCGTCACCGAAATCCCATAAATAAGTTGATCCGTTAGTAGAATGGTTAGATACGGTATTACTTGTGCCCTGTGTTACTGCAATGTTTGATCCGGTAATACCATCAAACGAGAAATCAGCTGCAGGGGCTGGTGCGGTATTGTCTTTTTTACATGCACTTATGCTTAGACAAAATAACAGAGCGATAAAATAGAGCTTTTTCATTGAGGTTACATCTTTTGTTGTTTATTAGGTTAGTTGTTACAATATAGATATTTATTGTCTTGTTGTGGAAGTGTAACGTGAATTTTGCTGAGTGATAATGACTTGAAGTTGATGGTCTTAATTTTTGGGCAAAAAAAATCCCGTTCAAGTGGAACGGGATCTGGGATAATTTAGTGGGGGAGTTCTAGGTGTAACCCAGGATTTTTAATACCTGTTTACTGTTTTGCTCTTCTCCAAATACTTCGAAATTGAAGGTTTCATCGCGGTTGCGACGGATGATGACGTGTTTAGGACTTGGTAATAAACAATGGTGGATGCCACCATAGCCACTTAGCACTTCCTGGTAAGCACCAGTATTGAAGAAACCTAAATATTGTACTTTACGGGTTTTTGGCATAAACACAGAGTTCATATGTGCTTCCTGGTTGTAGTAATCCTGACCATCGCAGGTAATACCACCTAAGTTGACCCTTTCGTATTCTGCATCCCAGTTGTTGATCGGTAACAGAATATATTTCTGGTTCAATGCCCATACATCCGGCAGGTTAGTAATAAAAGAACCATCCAGCATCAGCCATTTTTCACGGTCGTTTTGCTGTTTACGTCCCAATACTTTGTACAAGATGCCTGAAGCTTCTGCTACGGTGTATTTTCCAAATTCTGTAATGATATCCGGCTCTACCACATCGTGCTCAGCACAAATTTCTTTGATACGTTTTACGATCTCGTTTACCATGTATTCATAATCGAAATCAAAAACCAATGAATCTTTGAATGGCATACCACCACCAATATCCAGCGTATCCAGTTCAGGATTGATCTTTTTGAATTTACAGTATAAGGTAACGTATTTTTCCAGCTCATTCCAGTAGTATGGAGAATCCGTAATACCAGAGTTGATGAAGAAATGCAGCAGTTTTACCCTGAAATTTGGGTTCATCGAGATCTTATTGTTGTAGAAATCAATTACGTCTTCCATACGAACGCCTAAACGGGAAGTATAGAATTGTGAATCCGGCTGTTCCTCTGCAGCGATACGGATACCTAAATTACAAGGGGTATCCAATTCAACTTCATCATCAAAAAGGTTAAACTCCTCTTTGTTGTCAAGCACCGGAATGATGTTTTTATATCCGTCGTGCAACATATCGATGATATATTGTTTGTATTGGTAGGTTTTAAAACCATTACAGATCACTGTGATATCTTTAGTCAGGGACCCTTTTTTCTCCAGGGCTTCAATCATCGGCATATCAAATGCAGATGAAGTTTCCAGGTGAATGCCATTTTTCAGTGCCTCTTCAACGATATGACGGAAGTGGGAACTTTTGGTACAATAGCAATATTTATAATCACCGCGGTAATTGTTCTTGATGATCGCTGTCTGAAACAGCAGTTTTGCCTGCTGGATCTTTTTGGAGATCATCGGAAGATAAGTAAAACGTAATGGAGTACCATAAGTTTCAATCATTTCCATTAAATTCAGATCCTGAAAGTATAGTTCGTCGTCAATAACGCTGTATCCTTCCTGAGGGAAACCTACACTAAGATCAAGAAATTCGGAGTAACTCTGCATTTTTTATATTTTTGAACAATTATTTAAAGGGTTGGCAAATTAAAATGAGTTAATTTTGGTGCCAAAGATAAACACTTTAGAATACACTGGTAATTTTTTTTATGACCAAGAACTTAAAAATTATAGAAGTTAAGTCGGAGTTAGGCGCAGGTACCCGTGGGGCCAGCCTTGGCGTAGACGCGATTAAAATTGCTGCCCTTGATTTTGGAAGTAGATTCTTTAAAACGCACAAGTCTGTAGAAGTGCCCAATGAGAACCATTTATTGCTTGAAAGCAGCGGCAGCCCTTATGCCAAGCGGATTTCAGGTATTTTAACCATGGTGGAAAGAGTGGCAGAGCAGGTGGAAGAAACTCTGGGTAAACATGAATTTCCTGTAGTACTGGCCGGCGACCATAGTACAGCTGCGGGAACGATTACAGGAATAAAAAAAGCCAATCCTAAAGCTAAACTCGGGGTAATCTGGATCGATGCCCACGCAGATCTGCATTCTCCCTATACTACACCCTCCGGAAATATGCACGGAATGCCATTGGCGATGGTGCTGGATGAGGATAATCTGGAGTCGAAAGTGAACAACCTGGACCAGGAAACATTGAATTATTGGTACCAGCTGAAAAATGTAGGTAAAATAGCACCGAAGATCAATTATCGTGATCTGGTACTGATTTCTGCCAGAGATATGGAAAAACCTGAAGAATCTTTGATTAAGAAAAATAAAGTCAAGAACTTTACCACCGCGGAATTAAGAAAAAGAGGGGTAGAAAGGGTAGTGATCGATACTTTACAATACCTCGACCACTGCGACCTGATCTATATTTCTTTTGATGTAGATTCCCTGGATCCTACAGCTTCAAGAGGAACGGGCACCCCTGTAGCACAGGGGCTTACAGAGCGTGAAGCTGGTAACCTGATGTCGCGGTTCCTGGCATACCATAAAGTATGTTGTTTTGAGATCGTAGAAGTAAACCCTACGCTCGACCGCGAAAATCAAATGGCAGAACATGCCTTTGAGATTTTAATTAAGGCTACCAATGCCTTTAGAAACGAATAAGAATTATGAATATCGAACAACATATTGTAACTGCAACCATTGAAGCAGTTAAAAAACTATACCATCAGGATCTTCCTGAAGCACAAATCAGTCTGCAGGACACGCGTAGCGAGTTTGAAGGACAAATTACTATCGTTGTATTTCCTGTAGTGCGCTTTTCTAAAAAATCACCAGAAGTAACGGCCAGCGATCTGGGTGAATACCTGCTGGAGCATGTAGAGGATGTAGTTGCCTTTAATGTAGTGAAAGGATTTTTAAACCTGAGTATTAATAATTCTTATTGGGTAAGCCTGCTGAATACCGAATTGTTGAAACCAGAATTTGGTACCATCGCGGCTAATGGCAAAAAAGTAATGGTAGAATATTCTTCTCCAAATACCAATAAACCGCTTCACCTGGGGCATGTGCGTAATAACCTGCTCGGCTATTCCGTTTCGGAGTTGCTAAAAGCAAATGGTTCGGAAGTGTTTAAAGTAAACCTGGTGAACGACAGGGGTATTCATATCTGTAAGTCGATGCTGGCCTGGCAGAAATGGGGAAACGGAGAAACTCCACTGAGCTCAGGATTAAAAGGAGATCACCTGGTAGGTAAGTATTATGTGATCTTTGATAAAGAATATAAAAAAGAGATCGAAACCCTTAAACTTCAGGGACAAACAGAAGATGAAGCTAAAAAGAATGCTCCGCTGATCAAACAGGCGCAGGCCATGCTTTTAGCCTGGGAATCTGGCGATGCTGAAGTAATTGACCTCTGGAAAACAATGAACGGCTGGGTATATGAAGGTTTCGACGTAACCTACAAAAACCTGGGTGTAGATTTTGATAAATATTATTACGAGAGCAACACCTATCTGTTAGGAAAAGATACCGTAGAAGAAGGACTGGCAAAGGGTGTTTTCTTTAAAAAGGAAGACGGGTCTGTTTGGATAGACCTGACTGCCGATGGCCTTGATCAGAAGCTGGTTTTGCGTGCCGATGGGACTTCTGTGTATATCACACAGGATCTGGGTACTGCCCAAATGAAATATGATGACTTTGGTATGGATGAGTCGATCTATGTGGTAGGTAACGAACAGGATTATCATTTTAAGGTATTGTTCCTGATCCTGGATAAACTGGGCAAAAGCTGGTCGAAGGGATTGTATCATTTATCTTATGGTATGGTAGATCTGCCAAGCGGAAAAATGAAATCCCGTGAAGGTACAGTGGTTGATGCAGACGACCTGATCGCCGAAATGGTGTTGACGGCAAGGCAGAAAACCGAAGCCTTAGGCAAGGTAGATAATTTTAGTGAGGAAGAAAAAGAGCAGCTGTATTATAACATCGGGATGGGTGCTTTGAAGTACTTTCTGCTGAAAGTTGAGCCTAAGAAACGTTTGTTATTTGATCCGGCAGAATCTATAGATTTCCAGGGCAATACAGGTCCTTTTATTCAGTATACCCATGCACGTATCAAATCGTTGTTGAGCAAAGCTGAATTTAAACAAGGCGTACAGGTAGATAATTACATTTCCTTATCAGAGACTGAGCTGGAAATGATCATCTTACTGGCAAAATATCCATCGGAAATCGCTGCTGCGGCGAAGTCATTTAGCCCGGCAAGTTTAGCCAATTACATTTACGAAGTGGCCAAGATGTTCAATAAGTTTTATCATGAAATTCCACCGATCGTTAAAGAAGAAGATGAACAGTTAAAACAGCACAGGCTAAACCTGAGCTGGGTAACTGCGAATATACTGAAAGCAGGGATGCGCATCCTTGGGATAGCAGTTCCGGAAAGGATGTAACTGTTTTTGGAATGATACTTTAAAAATTATACTCGTTACTGCTGGTGTTTAGCGAAATTCAAGCACCAGCAGTTACCAATAGTTTCTTGCTGCGCCGGACAGCTTTTACTACGTCTAAAGCCCGTCAAAAGATTGTCTGGAACTCCTTTTACTGCTTCCGTATAAATGTAATTGCGGTGTTAATTTCGCCTGGTAATCAAAGAAAGGTTATTCTATTTGGGTACATTTGCGGCTTATTCCACTTAAGCTCTGCCGTATGATCACAAATGAAACAATAGTTGCTTTATCAACCCCGACCGGATCGGGTGCTATCGGAGTGATCCGCTTGTCAGGGAAAGATGCAATTGCAATCACCAATTCCGTTTTCAGTGGTAAAGATCTATTGGTGCAGCCTACACATACACTTCATTTCGGATTGATCAAAGATGGCGACATCGTGATTGATGAAGTAGTGGTCAGTCTTTTTGTAGGCCCTAAATCGTACACCAAAGAGAATGTGGTAGAAATCTCGTGCCATGGTTCCAATTATATCATCCAGCAGATTATTAATTTATTGATCAGGAAAGGGGCTTCGGCAGCTAAGCCAGGTGAGTTTACCTTACGTGCTTTTTTAAATGGCGCAATGGATCTTTCACAGGCAGAAGCGGTGGCAGATCTGATTTCTTCAGATTCACAGGCAGCACATAGTGTAGCGATGAACCAGTTGCGCGGAGGTTTCAGCACAGAGTTGAATGTGTTGCGGGAACAACTGATCCATTTTGCTTCGATGATAGAACTGGAATTGGATTTCTCTGAAGAAGATGTGGAGTTTGCGAATAGAGATCAGTTACAGGCGCTGATCAATAAGATCACCCTTGTGTTGAATAAGCTGATCCGTTCTTTTGAATTGGGAAATGTGATCAAAGAGGGGATCAATACAGTGATTGCCGGCAGGCCTAATGCAGGAAAGTCGACTTTGCTGAACGCTTTATTAAATGACGACCGTGCGATTGTCAGTGAGATCGCAGGAACGACAAGGGACACGATTGAGGAAGTTTTAAATATCAAAGGTATAAACTTTCGTTTGATCGATACGGCGGGCATACGCGAAGCTACAGATACGATTGAGGCTATTGGTGTGGAGAAGACCATGCAGAAAATCAGCCAGTCGGCCGTTTTGGTTTATTTGTTTGATGTGGTTAACCTTACTGCAAAAGAAATACATGAAGATATCGCCCGTTTGCATCAGCCAGGAGTGGCTTTTATCGCAGTAGCGAATAAGATGGACCTGACTTACAGTGACAGGATCAAGGAATTGAATTTACCTTCGGATATCCAGTTTATCGCAATTTCTGCAAGGGAGAACCAAAAGATAGAAGAACTGAAAGATTTGCTGTATGAAACAGCAGTAGGGGATAAGTTATCGGAAAGCCATACTATGGTGACGAATATCAGGCATGTGGAGGCATTGAGAAGGACTCAGGATTCATTGAATAGTGTTTCTGAAGGGTTGATTAATCCGGTTACTTCAGATTTTTTGGCGATTGATATTAAGCAGGCACTGTATTATTTAGGTGAGATTACAGGGAAGGTTACTACTGACGATTTGCTGGAGAATATATTCAGTAAGTTTTGCATTGGGAAATAGTTTATTTTTAAATAAAAAATGTCTTTTTTATTTAAAAATAAGACTTATTTATGAAAATAAAAAGTCTTATTTATTATTTTAATACTTTTAAAGTTAAATTTGCGATCGTAAAATGATTTTTATCGTGTTGTTAGAATTTTTTGTACCTCATTTGTACCTCAGACAGCTTATCTAATATCGCCAAATTTTATAGTTAGTTATCGTCTCTTATCGATGCTTATATATACTTATTAATGCTTATTTGATCAAAATAAGGGTAAATAACAAAAGATGATTTGAGAGGTTTTACATCGCAAAGGTTCTATTCAGTGGAGTCAGCACCTTCTCTTTTGATTAAAACCTCAAGATCGACTTCCAGACCATCAGCTATTTCATAGAGATAATAATAGGTTGGGTTTATATTGCCAGCTTCTAATCTTTGCACAGATTGTTGGTCTTTGCCAATGGAATAGGCAAGTTGTTTTTGAGAAATACCCTTCTTATTACGTATTTCACGTATCCTGGCACCAAGATCTTTAAGTAGGGTTTCCTTTTCCATTGGAAGCGTAAAAGAAGGGTAAACAACTTAGATGTTGTACAACGGATGCGTTGTAATTGGAATGTTTTTTTTACGTTTGCGGAAGATTAGAAGCTTTTATTATGGAATTCCGCTGTAATTTCAAGTGTTCTTATATCTCATTGTATCGATGAATAAAGCATTTTAGTATTTATCACGATATGATTTAATGGCTCGTGTAGGTTACTATGCGAATACCAAATTTTATTTAGAATATGAGTTCGAATTTTACAGTGAAGAGGATTTGTGAGCATTGCAAAGGAATATTTGATGCTAAAACAACAGTAATGCGGTTTTGTAGCGCAATATGCAATAAGAGAAGTTATAAGCTAAGATTGCGTGTTAATGCAATGAAAGACACAGATCAGGAAGTACAAACCATCCTAGATAAACCGATTAAGAGTTTACAGGGAAAATATTTTTTGAGTGTGAGTAACGCGGCTAAACTTTTAAGTACATCAACAAAAATGATCTATAGAATGATTGCAGACGGGAAATTAGCTGCTGTAAATCTCTCTGTGCGTAAAACTGTTATATCTCGTAAGGAGATCGATCGATTGTTTGAAATTAAAGAACAGATTAAATTCCCTGAAGAGAAGCTCGTGGTTAGGCCCAAGATAAGGGATAGCTATTCTATAGCAGAAGCACAAAAGAAATTTAAAATTTCAGAGGCTGGTTTGTATCAGCTGATTAAACGACATAAGATATCAAAATTTAAAAATGGGTGGTATACTTATGTTGCAAAAAAAGAACTTGATGTAATTTTTAATAACGATATAAAATAATGTCCAAGGTTACCATACGACGTAAAGCCATTTCCAAAGCCAGGCATACCATCTATCTGGATCACTATCCGCCAATTTATAACCCCTATACGGGAAAGTTGCAGCGAACAGAGTATCTAAAGCTATTTACCTTTGATAAGCCATCTAATGTCGCAGAAAGGTTGCATAATAAGGAAACATCAAATCTGGTTGAATTTATACGTGCTAGTCGTCAGATTGATATTCAAAATAGAAGATTTGGATTTTTGTCTGATGCTATCAGAGATTCTAGTTTTATAGAACATTTCAGGGCGTTTACGATTAAGAAGCAAAGGTCTGACTCTGATAATCATGCGATGGCGCTTCGTTACTTTATAGCTTTCGCTGAGGAAGATATTAAGTTGAGTGATTTAAATGACTTTCTCTGTGAAGATTACAAAAACTTCTTGTTAAGTGGGCCTGGGTTAAATAGCAGAGAGAAAGCGATAAGTAAGAACACCGCAGTTAATTACTTTGCTAAATTTCGTTCAGTTCTTAAGGAGGTATTTAAAAGAGGATTGATTGATGTTGATTTGTATAAAATTGTTCTGCCTATTAAGCTCCAGGAAACACATCGGGATCGTTTGGAAATCGAAGAATTTCAGCGATTGGCGTCTACACCTTCATCATCTGATTTGATGAAAAGAGCGGCTCTTTTTTCGGGACTCACTGGCCTACGATTTTCTGATGTGCAGGCACTGACTTATTCAAATATTAAAGGAGTACCTGGTAAATACTATTTGCAGTATATTCAAGATAAAACAGGAAATGCTGAAGTATTACCAATCTCTGATCAAGCTGTACAGCTTATTGGAAAAAGGGGAGAGCCGAATGAGATAGTCTTTGACAACTTAAAATATTCGTCCTTAAAACCGTTTTTTGTTGCCTGGTTACATAGAGCGAGAGTGTATAAAAATATTACTTTTCACAGTTTTAGGCATACTTATGCAACTTTACAATTGGAGTATGGAACGGATATTTTTACATTATCTAAATTGCTCGGACATAAAAGTCTAAAAAGCACTCAAGTGTATGCTAAAATTGTTGACAAGAAAAAAACTGAAGCGGCAGAGAGAATAGTTCTTGATTTGGAGTACTTTTAGTGATAACTATCTAGTTTAGATCTTTAATGTGATTAGTTCTAAATTCATGATTTAAGTCAGAGCAGTATTGCTATGTTAATTTATGTCCTAGGTGGACATTGGGCTAATTATGCAGGATAATTTTGAGTTTGCAGCTTTAGTGTTGTGTTTAAAAACGTTTGACGGCATCGCACAAACGTAGCCAAAGGAAAGAATTCTAAGTTTAATTAGCGGGTTAGAACGTTTACTTTTCTCCCAGAATATTGTTGCTCGTAAAAGTAATCATTGGTGAACCGATACCATACATCCCAACAATCGTAATGATTTTTAAGCTAACTTTAGGGTTACATGAAAACCGATACAACCAGAATAAATCCCAACAGTTCCATAAGAAGTGGATATGACTTCGAAGACCTCTATGTACTACAGTTGTGTGTTAAATGGTTGAAAAATCCTCGTCGATACAGTGAATTAAAAATTCAATATGTACCATCTGAAATAAAGGCATTCCGTTTTGCTATTGATGATATTGTTGCAAAAGATCAAAACGGTTTCCTGGAATTTCACCAGCTTAAACATCTGCAAAATCCATCGACCGATCTATGGACCTTTGATCGTTTGTTGGAAAAGGGTTGGAATAACTGGATCAGTTCTTACGCTAGTTTGATAAATGCAGGTATACCAGGTACAGGCGCGTTAATAACTAACGGCACGGCAGACTCCGAGGTCGCCGATTGTCTCCAAGAGGATCGGATTAATTATGAAAAACTGGTCAGACATCAACCAAAACTCCTTCAGAGCTTGAACGTAATTCATGGCGAAGACGCGCTCCGGCAATTCTGCGATAATTTTGTATTTACCTTTGACATGCCAGGTAGGGATAAGTTGGAGGGGGAACTAAGAGAAATCTTATATTATGAACTTAAGGTGACTCAAGCCGGTGCGGATCGCTTGCTGCTCCATATAGGACAACAGGGTTCTGCGAAATACCCGCTCGTTTTTACTTTATCTAGTATTCGTGACCAGTTGTCGTGGGATGATCCTCGGCCACTCAACCAAGACTTTGAGGTGCCAGCCGACTTTGAGTTTTTTGATAAACACAAACATGCATTGACCGTTCAAGAACTGCGGGATACTTGTGGAGGTATTAAGCTTTTTACAGGTAAGCCTGGTAGCGGAAAAAGCACCTACCTGTCTAAACTCTATCAACTGCTTCAGGAAAAGGTTGGTTTGTTTGTCATACGACACCATTACCATTTAAATCCGAAAGATACTTCTTACCGCGACCGGCTCAATTCCGACCGAGTAAAGGAAGCCCTCAAAGCCGAATTTAAAAAGCAAAAGGAAGATGTTCTTGGCCAACTCGCCATACATAACACGGAACACACCCCCTTAAAAGATTTTATAGCTGCTGTTGCTAAATATTACAGTGATAGGGGTAAAACGTTCGTGCTGATTATTGACGGGCTAGACCACGTAATCCGAGAAAGCTTTGATGAACGGGAGTTAGGCGAATTTATAGAACAGGTGCTTTACCCACAAAAGGGCTTTTGGCTTGTGTTGGGTACTCAGGAAATGGCGCTACCTTTTTTACCCAATGTAATCAGCCGCCTTGTCCTCCCAGAAAAAAGGATCGAGATCAAGGGATTAAGTCGTCAGGCCGTCAGGCATATTTTTGAAAAACACCCCGTACGTGCGTGCGTCCATCAGCACGAGGACATCGCGGACCAACTAATACCGGCTTTATACGCCAAGACCCAAGGCAATCCACTGCACTTAAAGTATGTCCTGAAACAACTTGAACTGGGAAATGATGTCGTTTCCGCCGACAGCATTGCTGCTGTATTACCCTATACAGGCGAGATCAGCGATTATTATTCGGCCCTTTGGCAGCAGCTTGCCCCACTGTCCAAGACCTTTGCTTTGGCCATAACCCGCTTGGATTTTAAACTTCAGGAAGAACAACTCTTCGACCTGGCCGCGCATTTAGCCAGTAAACCGCAAGAAATCAGCGAGGCTTACAAGCAAATCCGGCACCTGATCCGTATTGAACTACCTGGCATTTCCGTTTATCACAATAGTTTTGCCGTCTTTATTGGTGACCAACCCGAACTTGCAGAGCAGCAGATGCTACTTTACAAACAGCTCCGTAACTGGTTGAAAAAACCGAAAAATAAAGACCTGGCTTGGGCTGAATTGCTCAAGGTCGAGTACGCATTGGGCAATGATAAGCCACTACTGAAAGTAGATAAACCCTGGATCATAAACGCTTACCTGGATTGCAGGGATGAAATTCAAATCATAAGGATATTGGAACTAGCGGTTGAGGCAGCCTTCAAAAAGCGTTTGTACAGCAAGGTGCTCGAATTTCGTTATCTGGAAGTCTATTTTGAAAATAAACAATACAATTTATCTAAGGTGCTACCAGCGCTGGGAGATTTTGCTTACAGTCGCAAAAAGAAAGGAAGCAAACGGTTCCTTGATTATGGGCAATTGAGCCATTTCGCACTCAAAAACTATCTGTTAAACCTCTATGATGAAGGCATCCTCCAGGCTGTACCGTCAGAAGCGCTTCTGCGCTTTGACGATTTGTTGCGTACCCATGATTACGAACAAGATGAAGTGATAGAAAGCATATTTGAGGTTTTACTGCATTTCAATAACGAACCGTTTAAAAAGATCTATACCTTTTTACTCCAGTTCAAGGGGACTAACCGCTCGGTCGCCTATTTCAACCTTTTTATCCAATTGCTTCTGCGGATGAAACGAGAAGAACTGATTGGCCAACTACTAAAACAGACGCTACAGACCGAAGAAAGGAATGTCGTATATCAGCGCCTGCTCGTCCACCACCTGCTTACCGGGAAGCGAGACTGGGTGCCGGAGATTGATATCTGGTGTCGCAAGGCCCAGCCTGACCAATTTTCTGAGCTATATTACTTTTTCAAAGAACGTACGACACCTAAACATATCCGACTGGATGCAGCAAAGGCTTTCCCGGATGCACTCGATTACCAATCTGCCCGGTCAGGTAAAGCAAATGAACTTTACACAGGTAATTTTTTTTCCGGGCTTTACCTATGTCTTTCCGGCTCAGCCGAAACCGTCCGGAAATGGATCGCACAGCCAGTAGACCATTGGCCGGTGCTTCTAATGAAAACTGTTCTGAAAAACTCACTGCGTATGGCTGATGATTATCAAAGCAAACATGCATTTCGGATTGCCGAATTGATTAGCAGTTTTCAATCTTTGCCCGACTTGGATTTTTACGCCAATCATGAGATATTCGAACTTAAACGTACTATAATTCCCCATCTTTTTGCGACCCTGTTTCGCACCGGTGCGATTCTGAATGCGCAGTTGAATATTCTCAATGAACTCTCCAAAGATGATGTAATTGCTCTGTTTGATTGCAAGTGGCTGAACGATACGACCCGGCACGAATTATTCGATTCTTCATCTTTTGGATTCAGTGATGTTGCCTATGATGCCTACCAAAATCGCGTCATCGCCGGGCTGGAAAGTACTATCGTGCAATTCGACCAACGTGCAGAACGGTATGTAGCCCTGATCCGGCAGGCAGAACGCTTAGGTCGCCAAGCTGAAGCAGATGCACTTCTGACAAAAGCCGCCGATATCCTTATCAGCTACGGCAACCATAAGGACATGACCCTAGCATATGTTATCGAAAACATCCAGGTGTGCGGAACTGCCGGTTCTAAAAAGACGAAGGATTATTTGCGTCAGATCGCACCTTATGTCTATGATATGGAAGCCTATACCGACGGTGATGAGACAGGAGCTTTCATTTATACCTGGGCCGGTCTGCTGAGCATTTACGATCCTAACCTATTGTTCAACCTGTATTTTGATGCGTTGGAAAAAAGAAATTATGGCCTGTCGGAATCTTTATTTGGTGATTGCCTTGCCTGTCTGGACTTGGGTGAACCTATAGGTGCAGCGATCGCAGAAACTGCTGTATCGCACAGCGCACATAACAGCCTGAGCTTCCTGGCAAAAACCAGTCCGGAGGCACAGAGGGCGTTAGGGAAGATCGACGCAATGTTTGGCCCCGTCAATTATGACGATGAGCGGGAACCACAGCAGGATTATGGTTCCCATACCCATGAAGTCGATATTTCCAAAATCACTGGTATCTCTTCTACTGAACTGATAGGTTATTACGATAACTTGGGTCATGAAAACTATAGTCGTAAGAATTATGTGCAGCAAAACTTTCTTAAGGAATGGTGTACGGTTTGGTTGCCCGAAAATGAGGAGGGAACGTTCGATGTCATCACCGCATTAAAAACACTGACAGTTCGTGATTTTACACACATACCAGCGGAGGTGCTGGACTTGCTTTATCCGCATGTACTCGCTTCAGACCCTAAGTTTGCTTTCGACTGTTTGTGCTGGTCTTATGCTAATAATAGCGATTGGAGTGACCTGAGCACTCACTTGGAATCGGCAAAGCAGAAATGGAAGCTGTTGATACGCGATTTTCCTGCAAGGGTATTAGATTTTCTCGACAAAACGATCATATATTCCGGTAGAAATCGGGGCAAAGGTGGAACATATTACCTACCCGTGCCTCGCGTCACCCATTTTTTTAGCTATGTAGGTATGACTGACCGGGCCGAGGAATTAACTAGTGCTAATATTGCCCTGCTACCAAACCTTTTCCCAGGTGTGAAACTCAACCAACCGGCTTTTGCCTTAAATGAGGAGCAGATTCTGCCGATCGATGTTCTGCTCAAAAGGGTCGAATGGCTAAGTCCGCTCACCCGTGAACGGGCAGCTTATTTGTTGGCCGAAATGCTCGCCGATGATACAGCAGGAGTTTTGCATACTCGGTTTATAAAATGGCTCTTAGAAGTTAAACTGGAAACTTATGCATGTTACGGCTTGACCATTGTGCTGAAATCGTTGGATCGCCCGGGAAGCGCCAGTTATATGTATATTAACTTTGATAAAACCTACCCGATAGGCCTCCGTTGCATGGCTACTGACCTGTTTTTGCAGGCCATCGCAAAGAAAACGAGGACTAAATTCTTTGCGCCCATACCAAGGGTTATTGTATTGAGTTCCCGGCGTGACGAAATGATGGAAGAAAAATTTTTCAGTAATATGGATGCCTACCTGACGCAATTTTACCACGAAACTATTATCGAGCTCCAGCGAAAAGCTCGGGTACCAGTCTGGCGACTATGGTACTATCTATTTATAGAAAAAATCGAGGCATTGGGTATCGAAGAAACCTGGGATGACCCACGTTACGCCAATACCGCCGGTGAATTGATGATTGGCCGTTCAAACGTCATCAGCGAAATCTTTAAATCTTCCTTTTTCAATCTACTGGACTACCTGTATGATGCGAAGCTGATCAGTTATTACGAATTCGATAGTAATACAAAGAAGAACCTCCCCGCTGATATTTCGTTTTGGCGGATCAAACCAGGTAAAGTACCTGATTGGTGGCCGACTTTTAAAAAGGGACAAGCTGGCGATCTACGGAATTTATTGGAAGTTCCGATCAGGAGCCTTATTGCGGCCAATGATAAAGACCAACTGCTCAGCTTAAAGGGTGCTGTCCGTACCGGCATTAATTATTTTGTGAGCAAGCGCCAGGGCGAATTAATTCTATTGCCTTTTGCTTATCGTTTGAAAGGAAATCGGATGCCAGAAGCCGAAATCATTTTTGAAGCGTTGTCTCGTGCCCGGAGCTGCTGGATCTCAAAAGCGGAAAGTCCGCAGGATCTGGGTTTTTTTGACCATGAGTTGATGCATTCCGGTCAGGGATTGACAGCCCATCAGCTACTGGATCTGGAGGTTACGGACTTGGTGGGTACTATAATCCTTGATACGGGGATGATATGGCAATATTATCGAATGGTCCACCAGCCAGCCTTGCTTAATCCTATCCTACAAGGCAGCCTAAATCTGAGTACAGATGGTGACCAAATTACCTATACCGATGGAAAAACAGTTATTTGTACTGTGAACGATTTCGCACTTGGTATGCGGGAGACTATTGAACAAGGAGATATTATCCCTTCCGGAAATTATCTGAAGATCGATAGAGCTTACTTGCAAAATAAGCTGGACGAAAATCAGTTAAAACTTGGATATGTGTGCCGGCTAAATGTCCGGGAAAAGGGCAGCAGTTACCGCACGATTGCCAAAACCCATAGTCTTTATGAAATGATATTTATATAATTCCCGTGTTCTGGCGGTATCGAGAGGCATATAGAAATTTGCACTGAACGGGCTTGGCCGATCACGGAAGCTTAGATAAAGCGTTACAAATACGTTACAGAGCAAATTTTTTGATTTCAAAAAAAGTGATTAAATTACTTCTGTGAGTCAGAAAAGAAGATATATGTCCCATATATGACGGTCAGACTAGAAGACTTAGAATCTTTTGTCGATGGTTCGAGCCCATCTTGGCCCACTTTCGGGATTACCGTTGAAGAATTTTTTAGCGAAGGATTTGATTAAAGATATTTCTTTCAAGATTCATCTAATCAAATCCATTCAGGGACCTCGACTAGATGGCTATACAGTAATATCTGCATGGTTTATTACAAAGAACTTCATCATCCGGTTCTGGGAATTGTCATCATAAGAATGTTGTTTGATCTGATAGACAAGTGAAAGATCATGATCCATCATGTATTTTTTTAGCAAATCATTTCTCATATAGTTAAAATCATTACTGAAATGCGAATCGTCTTTAAAATGAACACAGTAAAAAGCTGGATTAAGCTGATCGTCGAGTATTTGACAAGTCTTTGGGTCTGATTTCAGTTCCAGATATTTTCCCATTTTTACTGAAGGTAGGTATTCACTAAAACCCTTTAATATAGCACTGTCAGATTCCCATAAGTATTCTGATAATGAAGGTTCTGAGTCGAATTGTATCCTGCCCATTCCTTCTTCTTCAATTTTTTCACCAATTCGCTCATGGCCATATCCCTCTTGGATTGCCATCATAGCTGTAATCGTTCTTAAGTATTTCACCATCTTTCCTATTGGGATGGTAATGGTATCTGGGGAAGTGGATGGCATGGTGTCCGCCCAATATAATTCACCAAAGTAAGTATGTCTTATGGCATCCCTTGAAATGTGAATATCGTGTTTCCATTCGTCATAGATAATATCTGTTGCCTCAAGAAGTGCTGGCAGATCCTCATCATTTTTTATAAAGAATGACTCCACTAATATAAATGACCTCACTTTGAAACGATCGTCTACACCTTGGTCAACTTTTCCATATAGCATTGTTGAATTATTTCCATTGATTGACTGCTGGAAAAATTCATTTAACGAATCTAGGTTAACCGCTTTAGCCCAATTTGGATCTTTAGTTTGATCTTGCAGCAAATTTCCGTTAAAAAGTCTTTTATCAATTTTATAATCGGTTAACGGTAGTGAAAAATCGATACTGACGTCACTTAGACGATTGTAATAGGTTGTTTCCGAGCCTCTTTCGTACACATTTAGGTGTTTGTTTAGTAATAGATACCCGGCATAGTCATAAAATGCCATCCAGGAATACTTCTTACCTAACCGTTCTATAGACCAATCTCTTCTAAAAAGATTTTGTCCCCAATAAAAGCCATTAAACGTTTCGTCATCGTCTTTATTTAGGTCGAGATTTTTGTAACCCAATTCGTAGATTCTTTTGAATACATGACTAATTGCTTCACGCTGTGAGATATCTTCTTCTTTTAATAACCTTGGAATAGTATAAATTCCAAAATCCATGCCTATTGGAGCCGGCCAATCTGTTTCACGGCTTTTCATTACAGCCTCAACTTGCTCTTCATCCGGAGCTGTCCATGTTACTGGGGCTGTAAACTCATAATTTGCTATTCGTTCTAGATCAACTTCGCTGAAAGTTATACGTTCTTTAAGAATCGCTAGATCCAGTAAATGTTTAATTGAATCTACAACAATATAATTATATACGGGAGCAGCAGCGTTTTCTGCAAATTGTAGATTAAACAATTCTTCAGCTATATGAGGTAATTGCTGAGATACAAAGTAAGGGTCATTCTGAAGGTTTAATGCTACGCCGTAACAACATCCTGCAAGGCGTTCATAAATGTAAGTGTCTTTTAACTTTGATGCTTCTACTGTTAATTTTAGAAGTGAGAGAGGTAAGATTTTACCGAATTCAATGAGGTAGATTGTAGCCTCATTCCGAAGTTCGGTTATGGTTGTTGAACTTATATAGCTTATAAATTTAGCCGCAGTAAGATGGTATCTTAAATCATGTGTTGTAAAGTCTTTTAAAAAACCTTGATTTTCTTTTACAAACGTCCAAAAGTAGTCGGCATCTTTGTAAATTAAATAGTCCCATTCCAAACTAAAGTCCCACAAGTTTTGCTTTAGTAAAACCTTTGAAATAAAATCAAAATTAAATTGATGATTCGGATTTACCCACTGTCTGCTGCTAATATCCAGTATGTCTTTAACAATTAACTTATCATCCAAGTTCAATAGATAATTAGGAATACTTTCATCTATATTTTGTTGAGATCCATTAAACAGATACCACCAGGACAAATTAATTCCGTCATTGTCCGTTAAGGCTTTAATTAAATCCGGTTGCATTGCTATCAGGAACTTAAGTATATCTAGACGTAGTTGATGATGATTTGCAGGATCACTTCCAACCAGCTTTTCCTGAAACACTGCAGAATTGATAAGGTCTTGTAATATTGGATATTGTCGCATTAATTCTGCAGCTATTAGATAGCCGCCTACTTCCTGTTGTGTATGTTTGATTATCTCATTCGCACCTCCAGTAAAGTCCTTGATGAAAATAAGATACCCTTCTAAAACAGCCTGGGCGATAGAATGATCTATTGTGGTATGATCTCTGTCATTAAAAGCATCACTAAAGGCATTTAAAGATATAATGGCTTCATTGTTTTCTAAAAATGCTTCGGAGCTTTTTTCAAAGCCACTTTTTATAAGTGTGTCTTTTTGAAGTGTTAGCTTTCTTTTTACTTCATAGGTCAGCCTTGAAATATAGTCTTCAAAAATACTTAGGTAAGAATTGATGTCAAGGCTTACTGAAACCTCATTTGTCCTATTTTCGTTAGTTAGTTTGCAGTAAAGGTCCAGTAATAAAGGGATATTGAAATAAGACAGATCTGCTTGGTCGAAATTCTTTGGTTTTATATTGTAATAGCTGAAATAATTTTGACAAGCTGCTTTGACATCGCTATCTGTTCCTAATCCTTTAAGTTCAAAAATCCTTGAAGGCTTTGTCTCCCAAATGTTATCGATGTAGGAAGTTCTCAAAGTGCAGATTACATAAAGATTAGGGTAATGCTTTATTTTATTGATGAAGCTCTGAAGGCTTGTTTTCCATATATTACTAAAACCAATATTAGATTTCGTCGTTTCATTTAAAGCATCAAATATCAACACACATCTCTTTTTTGCGTTAAAGCTGAACGCATCCAGAGACTCTAAAATTTCTGTAAAAGTGTAGTCTCTAGGAGCTTCTAAAAGCTCCAGCATTTTTTCTTCAAAATTGAGGTTGTCACCATTAAATAATTTTGGCTTGAAGAAAAGTACGTATTGGTCTTTTGCTTTCAATTCTTTAATAATATGAGCAGAAATATGAGTCTTTCCAGTTCCGGCATTCCCTGCTATGATCTTGCAATTTCCTTGCTCGATGATATTTTTGAGCATAGCCTGCATGTCTGCAAGGTAATAATATACTTGTTGATAATGTTGAAACAGGTATCGTACTACGTACTCATCTTTGGGCTTTTTATCGAGAAATCTGTTCCATATAGATGAAATTCGTGAGCTTATTTTTTCATTTGTCGTTGGTAAAGGCGAAAAGCCTGTTAAATCCTCAACCAGATTGAGATCTGTTTTTGCAAAAACATCATTTAAATCTGACAACAAAGTCCTGATGCTCTCTAGTTGATTAAACAACTCAATCGGTGCTGTGACGTAATTTGAAGCTGGTTGGGTAATTTTTATATTCTCGTTACTTAGCGCTTCATAAAATTCAATATAACTTTTCTCAAATCTGCTAAGATAATCCTCACATACACGGATTTGGTTCGAATGGATTGACTTCCATTCATTATATTCGAGCAGGTCATTTAAACTATCTCTTTCAAATTCGCTGATTTGATGTAATTCCGGGATGTATTTACTTTTTATCTCATCATCATAATGCAGATTTAAGATCTTATCTAGCCAAGCTTCGGAAATGTCAAAGTTTGCACGTGCTTTGACCACAGGATCATTATATATATCGATCTTCAGCTTCGAATTGTTGATGTCTTTAAAAGAAATAGCATTCCTTTTGAAACTGAAAAGTTTACAAATACTTTTGAAAGAGAAATTCAAGATATTATCTAATTTTAATTTTAATATTTGAATCTTTAACTTTCGATGACTTCACACTACCTCCGGATTTAAGGTCAAAGTCAAATTCACTATTCTCTATTCGATTGGAGGAGACGTTTGAGATCTGCTTCTCTAATAAGAGCGTTAACAATACACAAGCCTGGCCGATAACAACGATTAGAGGCTCAGATGTGCGATCTTTATATAGCCAGTAGGCACCTACGCCCAACATAAGGAGATTTAGAATAAGAAGGATGGTTTTGAGAGTAATGTTCATTTAGAAATTGGTTTGAATTGGTTTTAGTAAAGTTACTAAATATAACATAATAACCACGCAACGGGAATACTGGCCCTGAAGCTCATTAGAAGCAAATTCCTAAGTTTAAATTGATTAGCTGATGGTGTTATTTCAGTAAACCGGTAATAAAACTACCTAAGGAGGCGATGATAGGCATGATAGATCCTTTGAAAAACTCGTCTAAAACTTTGGTTGCTCCATATTCTGCGGCAAAGCCAGCTATCAGCTTAAACCATTTCTTTTTACCCAGTATCTGTAATCCTTTGAGCTCTTCTGCCTCAGCAATGGCCGAGTCAATAGTGAGCAGGTCAACTTCTTCGAAAATAATTTCCTGGCCAGCTTTTAATTCTTTGAGCTTTTGAATGATTTGGTTAATCTTGTCGTTGTTTGCATACGTCTCGTCACGGGAGAAGCTGTCTACGTCAACATTCAAATCATTTTCTTCCAGCTGGCCGTATAGGAAATATAACAATTCCTGGCTTTCTGGTTCAATTCTGCAGTTTGGAGTTCTACATTTTGCTATGTGTTCGGCTACAATCTCGTTGATGTGGTTGATGACATAAGCTACGAATTGTATTTTGTCTTTTTCATTGTGAAGCTTATACAGTTCGGTTTCCAACTGATCTATATTGTATTTTAAACTAATGTTTCCAGCATCACGTATACGTTGGTTACAAAAGTCCTTCGCCTTCCGGTTAATCAATTCACTGATGCTGAAATTTGGATAGGGTATTGAGTTGTATTCCATCGCTTGTTCGTTTTAACTAAGGTATTCATTTTTACTTAAATGGTGTTTTTGTAATTATACTTTGGTTATTACCATGCTTGGTGTATAACCATATCAAAGCGCTTACAATCAAAGCGGATTTACCAATTATGCTTATGGTGCTAATAAAGGTGAAAAACTTGCGTTCTTATTTTGGAAGGTAAAGGTATGAAAGGGGGAAAGATCTTTGCTATTCCTGTTTGCTGAAAGTGATCGTGCTTCAGTATTACGGTTGAGGAATTCTTTAGCAAAGGATTTGATTTATTTAATTTAATAAATCAACATAATCACACATTCCTATTGTGCAAAACGTCAATATGTTTCTGATTAGTGATTGAACTGTCAATGAGCTCAAATGCCAAATATAGTCTTTCTGGATACTAAATGGGAGATATTATTACCTCAAACACCTTTATAATAAACGGTTATGTTGTCATTGTTTTCTTTAATGGTACCCAGTATTCCGGGTAGCCGTACTTTGATTAATTCTATAAAGGTATGAGTGCCTGCAAATTTAGGAAAGCTCCGCTGGGATGTGTCATTAATTGAAAGATGGTTAAAGGGCTCATCCAACGTGGTTTCAATTTCCTTGTAGGTTTCCATTCCGATCTCTGAAATAATGGGCGTTAATATTTTTATGCGTTCTGAAGTTGAAAAAGGTAGTTTTAGCAACGGAATGACATTGCTTTGCTGGACGGTCTCTGGCCATGATGGATATTGTAATAAAAAAGAGATGACGGCTGTGCCAAGAGCATTTTGACCTGGCTGTTGGTGAGTAAGAATGTGTTCAATTAAGTTAGCCTTCTGAGCATCAGAGAGTACAAAGGACGCAAGGACATCCAGTAGTGTTTTATCCGCTATAGAAAGTTCGTTAAAAGCCTCCAGAAAATTGTCAAAGTATTTTACTAAATATTGCTGCATCACGCCGGGATAATGTGTTTGCAGGTCGCTGAACATTTCGTTATCAAAGATTATTCGATCACTATCAATTAAGTAGCGTACTTTTTCTTCGTCCAGTTGCTCCACATCCAGTCCTTCCATACTTGGAGAAAGGTGATCTAACAATGCTTTGTAACTTTCGATTGAAAGTTCTATCCTGTAGAGTACTTCTTGTGACAAATCAAGGGTCTCGGTTTCTGTAGTTTGCGTGCGTGCTGGATAAGACTCAAGAACCAAGTTGGAGTAAACCTTAGGATCATTTAGGTAGCTGGTAAGTGTTTCGTCTAATGATTGCTGTTGTAGAAAATAAGTAGACACGTTTTTCCAGGATGGCGTAACCTGGCGCCCTGATATAAGAAATTCTCTGTATTCTTCCGGTACCGCCTCTAAATCTGGTAGGATAGTGGTTTGCTTTTTCACAAACGCTTTTGTTTTCTCTTGATCAAGTCCAGTAGTGTTTAGTAGCTTGACGAGGGTTTCTGCATTCTCTTTCGTATTTTTCTCATTTTTGCTTATCAGCTCCAGATAAACGGGCATTTCTTTTTCCAAGTTGGTTTTTAAAAATCTTGCATCTGAAGCAAGTATAGTACTAAAATTGGCGTTGTCCCATTCTGTTTCTGGAAAAGGATCCTGACCACCAAATTTAACCATGATGTATCTGAGGTTATCTCCCGTTAGTTGATAAAGGTGTTGTTCATAAACAGCTTCGAGAGTTTTGGGAAGCATTTCTAGGACATCAACTTTTAAGAATGAAACTTTCAAATCACTGAGGACTCGAGCTAAAGCTTCCTGTTTATCTGTCAGTAAATTAGTGTTATAGACGTCCGTATTGTAAGATAAAAATCCACTAAATTTAGAGGTTGCGTTGATGGATTTTTCTAAAATATCGGTGGAGAGGTGGCGAATAAAAAGCGCAGCATAAACAGCCATTGTTGAGTCATCATAAAAAGATTCTTCAAAAAGATAATCCCAAATTTCTGGCCAATTCGCTACCAGTGCAGGAATAAACGTATCCTGATTCTTTTGCTCACCTAGGAACGCATCAATAAAAGAAACGTCCTGATTTGTTTTAAGCATATTTATTAAGAGGGATATCTCCTGATTGCGGTCAGGTTGTTCTAGCAACCAGCTTAGTAGGTTAAAGTTCAGAACGGCAGTGTTTGAATATTGGCCGATGCTTATCCAGTCACGAACTATAACATCTATATTTGCTAGTGAGTAATTATAAGCTAGCGGTTGCCGATTTAAAATGCTCATCACAAAGTTCATGTCTTCCTGTTTTAAGCTACCTTCTATAAAATAGGATATATATGGATGATAATATTCATCGATATAGCCATTGCTCATGAGGTAAATCAAGATAGA
Organism: Pedobacter sp. L105; assembly: GCF_009765875.1. Taxonomy (GTDB): domain Bacteria; phylum Bacteroidota; class Bacteroidia; order Sphingobacteriales; family Sphingobacteriaceae; genus Pedobacter. Next base: position 229,560 of record NZ_LMUP01000007.1, on the reverse strand, counting down.
CGAGGTGGGCTTTTCTGTTGGAAAATCGAACTGTCCGCCGTTATCTAAGATTTCTTTAAGGCTCTGTCTTGAAAGCAAAGCACGTTCGTGACCGAGGGTTTCTATCTTTAGCTTTGCTTTGCTGATACCATCTTTGGTATAGGTTTCAATGTTCTCCAATCTTTGGAGATAAGTCTGGTTTTGATCTACTTCTTTTTCAGCCGTTGAAAAAGGGTAGCTAAAACTAATGGGTTGATAAGAACCGTAATTACGATTAAATCCGTTTGCTATTAGCGCACCACCGTTGCGCCACCAGTCAAAAGCAGTCTCTTTGATGAATTCGCTGGGGCGTGTTTCTCCGTTGAAAGTCAGATTTGCCTGGGCAGGTAGTGCGGCTATCGCTTTGTAAACATAAAGTGATCGGAGTTCTTCAATGTCTTTGATTTTAAGGGCTTCCAGCTCCCGGATATGGGATTGAAGCGAATTTATTTGCTGATCTATAGATTCTTTCTGAGCACCAACATATAATTTCTTTTTGTCTAGTACACGGATAATCATACCCTTACCATGATGTAGTTTTGCAAAATCTCCAGGATGAAGATTTTTAAAAATGATAAGGGAAAGTAATTTTTCAGGATCTAAATCTTTGGACAGAGTGGCATAATACAGGCTAAATTCGTTGACAATGTTTAGCAACATCCGCATATCCTGGATATACAAAGTAACTGTCCTAAGAAGTTCACGCGGCATCTTCCGGTTTGGAATAATCGTATCCAATCTGACCGCAAGGGCATCTCCGGCATTGGCCACACTGATTATCGGTATAACGGGGATAAGTAGGTCAAAAAACTTAGTCCGGTTGTTTTGGGTAAATATATTGTCCCGAACAGCGTAAATAAAATTAACCTTATGGTTTATCTGGCGTGAATTGTTAATCAGAATGTTAATTTCACGCAACTTGGTAAATATCTCAGTATCATTGAAGCGGTCAAGATCTTCTATAATTATCAAAGAGGTATTGGTTTCTTCGAAAAAGTAAATGATCTCATCGAGGTGCTTGTTAAATATTGAGCGGGTTTCGCCTTCCGAAAATTCCGCGCCTGCCGTTACAACCGAGAGTTTAGTGAAACGCAAATTTCGAATGTTGCGATAAAGGCGGTAAAGAAGATAAATACTACCCAACACCAACAGGGTTAAAAAGCCAAGGTCTAAAAAAGGTTTCACTTCTTCGGTGATAAATTTGAAGCGCTTGAAATAATCCCCTTGTGTTACATAGAAGTATGACAGTGCAAAAATGGAAAGGAGCAAGGTGCCGAATAGTCGACTATACCAACGAATGGGCCTGATCTTAACGAATCGAGAATCCGGTAGATCATGGCTGCGTTCATGATAGATAAGTTGTTGTAATACGCTGAGCTCAACTTTATTCCTCCATTCGCCTTTATCATCTTTCTCTTCATCAAATGATGCTAATGATAGGTTGACACTTCGGAATTCTAGATGGCGTTTCTGAAAAGTTCTGATGATGCTGCTTTTTCCAGAGCCATAAGGCCCAGTAATAGCTATGTTGCTGACATTTGGATTTTTGATCCCCCAAAGCAGCATGTTTGTATAAAGTTTGTTTTGATCGGCGTCTTCAATAGGGGCAAGATCACGATAGCTGCTTGTATTAGGATTAAAAGCAAAGCCCGTGATCTTGCTGTCCAAAAAGATGATGGCTTTGATAAACCTTTTGCTTGTCGAGTTACGTAGTTTTTGCGGAACTGCGGTTATTGTTGCCTGTGCAGAACGGTATTCACGATTAATCCCGGCCCGAAAAATTTTTAATCTTCTACGAATGTTGCTAGGTCTTGCAGGATGGATTTTCGGCTTTGGGATAGCATGCTCGTTGGATGGATGATTCATTTAAATAGCGTTAATTAACTTGGAAAATTTAATATCGTTGAAGTTAAGCAATCCTATATACATATCGCATTTATCAAAGACAAAAAGTCGTATTTATTCTCTAAAGGCAGAGGTATGCGGATATCCGTGCCAAGTTCAACAGCTATTATAAAAAAATAATGGATGAAGATGCTCGGATGTTCTGGAGCATCAACAGCAATGACAATGTCGATTTTCCTCAACCAAAGGTTCATGAAAAGGGCGGCGATCAGCGGACTACTGCTAAGGATATAGGAAATACCTATAAAAAGTTATTGTGTGTTGCTTTCGATCTCGCCGCTGTACTGACCAGTTATAGCGACCAATCGGATTACCATTTTGTATACCATGATGATGTGCTTTCCCAACAGGATCCAGGAGTAAAGCATCGTTTGCTAGCGTTGATCCATGACTTATGTCAGAAGTACGATTTGCAATATATCCTTTCTGTGATCAAATCTGATTTGTCGATGGATAAAGCAGATCAACTTATCTTTTTCCCGGTTGACGAAGTAGTTTTGCGACTAGATGACCAAGGGCCCCAAGGTACCTTGTTCGGTTTCGATTTTTAAGCGACATAACTATAAGCGCAGGTTTTGGCTTTAGAAAATAAGTCTTCGGTTGACTAGCCTTTTTATTATCCACTAATTAAAGTTACACTCTCCAGAAACCATAACAAATACGTAACGGAGCAAAATTTTGTGGTTTCAAAAATAGTTCATAAATTGCTTCTGTAAGTCAAAAAAGCACATTTTGCTTCATAATAAGGCGGTTAGGTTAAAAGACTCATAATCTTTTGTTCGATAGCGCTAAATTAGTAGGTTTATCAGCTTTTGAATTCGATATTATGAGGAATGAAATCACATCCTTGTGTTTTGACTATATTGAGGTATGATTAATAAGGTGTTGATTTACAAGGAATTGTTGTTGTTATTTGAAGCTTAAATTTGTTTATTTAATGTTGTCAATTGGAAGTAAAATAAATGTACTCATATTGTACTCGTGTCGATGTAACTATCTGATAATCAATGAATTTAAAGTTCTGTATTGGAAAATAGGTGTTATAAGTAATTGATAATGAGTGTTCAAAAGTTTTTATAATCTATATTGATTGTAGATTTCGGTAAAATTGCCCACTAATTTCTGGAAAATAATTCAGGGAGTGATATCGGTTTACTAAGTATTGTTTGCAATTTTATTGAAGGATCTTAACAGTCTGATATGACGAAAGCTTTATATTTCAATTTTCGTCGTAAGTTTTGTATTTTTACATTGTATCAGCTGCTTAATAATATGTCAGATTTAGAGCTTGAAAATAAGCATGAAAAATATTTGATTACCATCAGAAATCTGAGGGCAAATAATTTCAGTAAAGACCTACCATTCCTTATTCTTTCAGAAAGTCTCCCAGAAGGGCAGGTCTACAAAGAATTTGCTGATGGTCGTATCGAAATCCAGGAAGTAGTGTCTGCCGGAAAAAAATTCAGTACCCGTGTGATTAAAGTTCTTAAAGGAATGCAGGCAGATAGCATCCGTAAAACTTATGGATTACTCTAAGCCAACTCTTTTAGTTATATCCGGCCCTAATGGTGCTGGAAAATCAACTCATATTCAGACCATGCTACCTGATCCATTTGAAGGAATATTTTCTTTTGACAGGGATCAGACTCGTGTATCTTTCGAACTAGAGCTAAAGGCGGCAGGAGTTCTGGAAATAGAAATAGTACCCCGCGCTACTCGCATGATGGAGGAAAAGCTTTTTTTGGAAATGAAAAAGGCAATATCGAACAAGGAACATTTCGTATTAGAGACACCATTGTCACATCCAGATTACTGGAAATACATAGATATGTTTGAGTCAGCTGGATATCAGGTACAGCTTAATTATCTCTGTCTGGATAAGGTAGGGGATTGTATTGGTCGGGTCGAACAAAGAGTTCTTGAAGGTGGGCATCTTGTTAGACCAGATACAATCAAAGGTGTATTTAATGATAATTTGATGCATATCAATAGTCAGTACCAAAGTTTTCAAAGGATAGAACTCTATGACGGAATGTTAGTGCCAACATTGCTTTGTAGTTTGGATAATAATATCGTTGAATATTTGTCTCTCAAAGCACTAAAGAAAACATGGATCAAAAAGGGATTACCTTTATTATATATTCACCTTAAAGACTTCAAAGTTAAATAATTGCTTCGGTAGGATCTACACATACATAAAGTGACTAAAAAAAGTTCTGATTTTGTACCTTATTTGTACCTCGTTTGGCATAAGTAACTGTAAATAAGCATATTGAATATGCTGTATCGGGAAGTAGACCTTAAATAACAACAAACATCCGTTAAGAAAAGAGGCTGATCTGAAGTGAACCCCAAAAGTTTCTGTCTAACTTTTGGGGTTCACTTCAGATCAGCCTCTTGTAAAATCAACTATGTAGAATATTAATAGCCTGTATTTTGTTTCAAAGCTGAAGCCGATCCGGTAGATTCCAGGTCGATCTGCGCTTGCGGCAATGGGTAAACTTCATTCTTATTGGGTGTAAAATGTGCACCGGCCACATCGCTGATGGTTTTACCATCATATCCAAAATAAGTGGCTAGAGACTGTTGGGCGATGCCCCAGCGAACGATATCGAAGAAACGCCCGCCTTCCATAGCTAACTCCAGCTTCCGCTCAAAATAGATAGCTTTTAACGCAAGGCCCTTGTTGCTAAAATAACCGGACGGGTATGTGCTTACCACGTATTTGGCAGCCGGAGCTGCGGTATATCCGCTCATCGGGTTTGCCGGATCTATATAGGAATAAACAAAACCAGCAGGTTTAGCCGCTCTCGCTCTCACCATATTCACATAAGATAATCCCAGATCGCCGGTAGCTAATTGTGCTTTAGCTTCAGCAGCCATCAACAGAACGTCGGCAAAACGGATGATGTTGACCTGATTGGCATTACCCGGTGCCCAGGCATGTGCATCAGCTACAGTGCCTTTTGTTGCCTGGAAATACACGTTCTTTTTGGGGGAATACGGACCTGCTGAGCTTTGTTCACGAATCCAGTTCTGACCTGGATGATTGCCCCAATCCAGATACGGGATGCCACGACGGCCAACGGTCCAGTCCAAACGGGGATCAAGATTGCCGGCATCAAGCGTGAACGCAACGTTTGAAGCGATTCCCTGATCATTTACTAAAGGATGCGTATTATAATCATCCAGGTAAGGAAGGCCCGAACCATCTGTACGGAAAGAGTTGGCCAGATCTTCTGATGGCTGGAAAAATCCGCAGCATCCAAACGGGCTGTTATATGGATAGTTCAACATGTCACCGTTATTCGCCTCACTAATGGTATTGGTACCGTCATTCGCTGCCTGTTGGATAGCAAAAACGGTTTCTTTATTGTTTTTGGTAGATGCATTAAAATTATCGAAATAGTTGTCAGTTAAGCCATATGGTACGCCTGCTGTGTTTTTACCGCTGGTAATAACCTCCGTAAATGTTTTATCGGCATTGGTGTAATCCTTTTGATAGAGGTAAGTTTTAGCAAGGTAAGCACCTGCTGCCCATTTGTTAACCCTGCCAACCTGTGATTGCGTTGCTGGTAAGTTCGCGTAAGCAAATGCGAAATCAGCCACAATCTTAGGCCAGATGTCAGCGGTATTGGGTTGTACAAAATTAGTGGTTGTTTCGTCTACGTAGGGTACATTACCAAACATTTTCTTCAGATCAAAATAATAATGGCCGCGTAAAAACCTGGCCTGGCCGATAATATTAGCTTTATCTGAAGGGGAAATACTGGTAACGTTGCCTACCGCCTTCAGCACATTATTAGCTCTTGTGATACCTTCATAGTCGGCCTTCCACTTACTGTTCAGGAAACCATTGCTGGCGTCAACAGTGAATGTTGCGATGGAATTAATTGCAGGTTGATCAATACCTGAACTGCCCTTGTGTGCATCGCCACCGGCAACACTACCATAGATCCAGTTATCCGGTGATGCTTCCCATGCTGAACCGCCTCCAAAAGCGGTATTGGTGCCAGACTGACCATCTAAAGCCGAATAGGCGCCAATCAATAGCCCATCGACGCCTGATGCCGAAGTGATCTGGGTAGTACTTAAAGCTCCCAGGGCGGGTTGATCAAGCTCAGACTTTTTACAGGAACTTTGAACTATACCAGCTGCTATTAACGCGCAAACTGATAAACGTGTTATATTTTTCATAATGTTTGAATTAGAATTTAAGTTGTACACCTAATAGATAAGTACGGCTTGGCGAATAGTTACCCCTGTCAACACCAAAGTTGGTACTGCTGCTGGTATTGCTGCTGGTACCGCCACCCACAATTTCCGGATCAACACCGGTGTACTTGGTTATTGTGATCAAATTCGCTCCGGAAACGTAAACTCTTAACCTGTCGACACCAATTGATTTCAATAGTTCCGGCTTAAAGGTGTAACCGATTTGAGCGTTCTTTAACCGTAGATATGAGCCGTTTTCTACATAGTAGGAGTTAGGGACGGTATTAGTACTGAATGAGCCGTCAATTTCCTGTATCGGCGCTTTAGCATTCATGTGGGTTGGTGTCCAGGAATCATACAGTGCTGTTTCACTTTTTGCACCGGCAAAGTTGGCATAAAAATCAGTATACCATTTTACATCATTCCATATTTTGTTACCATATGAACCGTACCAGAACATGTTGAAATCAAAATTTTTATAAGTAAAATCGAGATTCAAGCCACCTGTAAATTTAGGATTAGGGTTACCAAGCATTGTACGGTCGTTAGCGTCAATTTTTCCATCACCATTGACATCGGCGTATTTAAAGCGGCCTACGGCGGCATCCGTTTGGTAATTGCCCCCAGCTTTGGCATTAGCAGCATTAATTTCCGCCTGCGAATCCCAGAAACCATCGGTTTTGTAGCCGAAGAATGCGCCAACTGGGCCACCTACCTGGTTACGGATGATTGAACTACCGTTAAAACGACCGGAGTTTTGGTCGAAATACGGCTGACCCACGGTTACCGCTTTAATAATATTATGATAAGTGGTAAAAGTTAACGATGCATTCATTTTCAGGTCATGACCCAGGGATTGATGTGTACCGATAGAGATATCCAGACCTGTATTATTCATGGCGCCTACGTTACTGTAGGGCTGGGTAGCAGAGCCTGCGGTACCGGGAAGATTTGGGTTATACAGCAAACCGGTGATAATTTTTTTATAATAATCGGCGGAAATGTCCCATTTCTGATCGAAAAAGGAAGCGTCAAAACCAACATTCAGGTTTTTATCCAGCTCCCATTTGGCATCGGGATTACCGATGCGGCTTTGAGCAAAACCGGCAACTGTACTGGTAGAGGTACCTGCAATGTCATAATAGGAGTTTAGTTTACTGGCACCAAAAGTTGTGAATGCGTTGGAAGGGTCAACGTTGATCTGGTTACCCAATACTCCATAACCACCGCGGATTTTGAAATCGTTTATCCAGCTGATGCTTTTCATAAAGTTTTCCTGCGATATGCGGTAACCGGCACTGACAGCCGGGAACCATCCATACTGATACGTAAGGAACCTGGAAGAACCATCCCTGCGCAACGTCGCATTCAAAAGAAACTTGTTATTATATGTATAATCCAGACGGGCAATAAGCGATTGTATTTTATCTCTTTCAATAGTGCTATAGGCAGTTGGTGTGCCGGTACCAGTAGATATGGTTGTATAGTTAGGATCGAAAGTGAAATAACCTGTATTAGTTGCGCCTAATGTTTCATACCTGTTTTTGTAACTCTCCGTACCTACTAATAATTTTACATCGTGTTTACCGATGATCTGGTGATAGGTCAGGGTGTTTGTCCAGGTGTAATTATAGCCGTTATAAGAGTTTTCACCGTAAGTATTGGTAGTATTGTTTTCAGAGTTTTCATATTCCGGATAGGTGAAGTTATGATTGTAATCTGAATAAGATTCGCCGCCAAACTGGGTCCGTAATGTAAAGTGTTGCAGGAGGTCTACTTCTGCAAATACATTACCAAATAGCCTGGTATTGGCTCCATAGTTATTGGCAGTACGTTGCTGTATGGCTACCGGATTACGCGCGTTACCTAAGTTCGCGGTATTTGAACCTGCGTAATTTCCAGCGATGTCATATACCGGGATAATAGGTTGCTCGCGAAAGGACATGCCTATGCCTGAACCTTCGTCATTCTCATTGATCAGCGGGTTCTCGGTTAGGGAATACGATAAGTTTTCACCTACCCTGATATGCTTGTTAATATTGAAGCTGGTATTGGCTCTAACGGTGTAACGCTTATCGTAAGTGTCAATTAGGGTACCTTTTTGATTGTAGTAGTTCATAGAGAACAAATACGAAGCCACGTCAGAATTGCCGCTTAAAGAAACATTATGACTTTGTATAGGGGCAGATTTAAAGATCTGGTGATACCAGTCGGTACCGGCTTTGTTCGATTGTGCGATACGGTAAAATCCTGAGGGGTCGCCGGAAGTATAAAATGGATTAACGTTATACTTAGACGGATCAACTGCGGCATCACCGGCATGGATTCCGTAAGGATTATTTGGCCCTGCACTGATATAGTCTGGTAACACGTTACCATTAGGACCATAAAGATTACTGCTCAGGTCAACAGGAATACCTTTTAACGCAGCTGTATTAGTAAGCGCCAATGTTCTTAAGCTGGTCATCTCCTGTGGATTCAGCAAATTGTATACATTGCCTCCTTTAGGCACCTGGACACCATAGTAGGCATCATAGGAAATACTTACTTTACCTGTACCTTTTTTCGTGGTGATCACAATTACACCATTTGCAGCCCGCGCACCATAAATAGACGCTGAACTTGCATCCTTCAATACCTGCATACTGGCTACATCGTTTGGATTAAGATCGCTTACATTGGTTGTAGGTACGCCGTCAACTACATATAATGGCTGGTTATTCCCAAAAGTATTAGCTCCTCTGATCTTCACAGATGGGTTTTCACCTGGCTGACCGGATGAAATAACCGTAACACCTGCAGCCTGTCCTTGTAACTGATTTTCAACAGAGGATGTTGGCTGCCTGCTAGCGACGGCCATGTCAACTACAGCTACCGCACCAACCAGATCCTTCTTGCGCTGGCTGCCGTAACCTGTAACAACTATTTCATTTAATGAATTATTGCCCGCTTTTAAAGTGATCATCAATAAGGGCTCGCTACCTACAGGTACATCCTGGGTCAGGTAGCCGATGTAGGATACCACCAGTGTACTACCTGGGCTTAAACTGAGGCTAAAATTACCGTTAACGTCCGTTACCGTTCCGGATGCAGCGCCTTTGACTCGTACAGAAGCACCCAGAATGGGCAATTTATCATCGCTTCCGATAACTTTCCCCTTGTACTTTGTTTGCGCTGTAACTGCCAGCGAAGATACCAGGCAGCATAAGAGCACGCCCAGAAAACTTCTTTTTAGGAGTAAACTTTTAAACATGAATTTGAGATTTAGTTGGTTATATATTTGGTTTATTTAATTGCGAACAGAATTGTTATAATAGTTTGATCAGTGGTTAATTAATATATGTCGGATCTCAACTTGGAACGTAGCTCTTAACCATTTCTAAAGGGATATCGCGATCAATAAACTCAAATGACATGATGCCTTAATGTCTTGTGCAAACTTGTGGTAGGAAAAAAGAATATGCAGAAAATAAAGAAATAAGAATAATCTTCATTTCATACATTTTGATTTTTGAGTAAATATTTGGTTAGTTAATTTCGTGAGAGGGTAAACTAATATCGTTTACCTGGAGAGGTTAATGGTCATACAGTTTTTTCTATTTGGTTAGAAGTGTAACATTTTTTTTACACTAACCCAAATCTATTATTTAAATTAATCGCTTGTACATAAAATGTTAAAAAACGTTAATATAATTTATAACCATTTGATATATAAAGTATTAAAATTTTTAGTAAATTATAGATGATTCTTTTTTGGCTTTTTATTATGTTTTTTTGACCGTTGTTTTTAAATGCTTTTATTAGTGTGTAAGACACATTATTAAGCCGTTTCACTATAGTGTGTATGATACACTTTGGTAAAATAGTACCATAGTGTCTTTTAGGTTAATTATTGGGGGTTTTTTTGTTTGCATGCTAAATTGTTTAACCTTTCTTGTGAAGTTTATTCTTAACGACAGTTAAAAATGTTGATGATAGATCTGGATCATCCCGGAGATATATAGGACTTTTACTTTCTTTCCAGTATCGGTATAGGGCACCCTATAATAATCAAGAATGAGGCGAAAAGTTATAGTTAGCTCAATCATTATCCTTTTATTTGTTTTAGCTACACTATATATGGCGATGGGTCTAATACTTCTCCGGACATTATTCGATTTGGCTTTCCATTTCCAATCCAGGAAACTTTTACAGGACAATCTTTCGACCCGAATATTCAACGGGAAAACTTTTTCTATTATAATTTATTTGGTGATATTTTAATTTTAACGCTTATGATCTTTATCGTTAATACTATCGTTACAGTATACATTCAAAATAGACAGACTAAAAAACCTCTATATGAGGCATATAGGTAAATAACTAAAAGTTGTTTACTGAGGTTTAGCCGGGTGCAAGAGTAGGCAAAAAATAAAGTAAGAACATACTGATATGCTGCATAGACAATCATTATTACTAATCCGTGACCTGCACGGACTTCCATGATACTTATCTTTACAAGTAAACAATTGATCTATTGATGAAGAAAATAGGATTTTTATCATTCGGGCATTGGTCTGACCATCCCGCATACGATGCTCGTACCGCGGGCGACACCTTGCTGCAGTCCATCGATCTGGCTGTTGCTGCGGAAGAAATAGGTTTGGATGGTGCCTATTTTCGGGTTCACCATTTTGCGCGACAATTAGCTTCGCCATTTCCTTTACTTTCTGCAATTGGCGCCAGGACCAGCAAAATAGAGATCGGTACAGGCGTCATCGATATGCGTTATGAGAACCCGATGTATATGGTGGAAGATGCCGGCTCTGCTGACCTGATCTCTGGCGGACGTTTACAATTAGGCCTCAGCCGTGGTTCACCCGAGCAGGTTATCGAAGGGTGGCGCTATTTCGGTTATGGCCCTGCCGAGGGTGAAACTGACGCCGATATGGGACGACAAAAGGCTTTACAGTTTTTAGATAAATTAAAAGGTGTAGGATTTGCTCAGCCTAACCCTCAACCAATGTTTCCCAACCCGCCAGGCTTGTTACGCCTGGAGCCGCATTCCGATGGATTGCGGGAACGTATCTGGTGGGGAGCTGCTTCTAATGCAACTGCGGTTTGGGCGGCCGAGAACGGCATGAACCTGCAAAGTTCTACTTTAAAAATGGATGAAAGCGGCAAACCTTTTCATATCCAGCAGGCAGAACAAATCAGATTGTATAAAGAAGCCTGGGCAAAAGCCGGTCACCAACGCGAACCAAGAGTTTCGGTAAGCCGCTCCATTTTTGCACTGATAACTGAGCAGGACAGACGTTACTTTGGACAGCAAGGAAAAGGCAGCGATAGCTTTGGTTACATTGAAGCTGATCAGCGGGCAGTCTTCGGAAAGAGTTATGCAGCAGAACCCGATCAGCTCATCAGGGACCTGGTTCAGGACGAAGCAATACAAGAAGCAGATACGTTACTCTTAACCATACCGAACACTTTAGGTGTTGACTACAATATCCATGTTCTATCTTCAATCCTGGAGCATGTTGCCCCCGCACTTGGCTGGCGATAAATAAGCTTGCCACCATAATTACCATTAAAAAGTCGGATGTTTTGATGGTAATTATGTTAATAATATAGCTTGTTAATTATGGTAGAAAAATTGATCAACAGCATCCGATATTTAATTGACTTAACCCAGGAAGAGGAAGAGTCCATTAAGCGGCTCTTTAAATTAAAGGAGATTAAAAAAGGTGACTTCTTTTTGGCAGATGGTCAGGTTTGTAAGCATGCGGGCTTTATTGTAAAGGGACTGATACGATATTATATTAATCACGATGGGGAAGAAAAAACATACGACTTTGGACAAGAAAATAATTTTGTTTGCAACTACGAAAGTTTTCTGCCGCAAACACCATCAACAAAGATTATTCAGGCCTTAGAGGATTGTGAAATATTGCAGATCTCCTATTCCGACCTACAGGTATTTTATCAATCTGTCAGAGGGGGAGAACGCTTTGGCAGGCTGGTCATTGAACAGGTGTTTGTACAGTTGTTACAAGCCCTTAGTTCGTTATACACGGATATCCCTGAATATCGCTATAAAAAACTATTAAAGGAACATCCTGACTTGCTGCAAAGAGTTTCCCAATACCATATTGCATCCTATGTAGGCGTAAAGCCGCAATCACTGAGCCGTATCCGCAAAAGAATTTCTGCTGAAAAATGATTTGTTAACCCAGGTGCATGAATCCTGCATTGAGGGGATGGATATTTGTGTCATCATTTAAAACAAAGATTTTATGACACAGAAAATTTCTATTGCAATCGCTTTCCTGACTGGGTTGGGAATGATCTTCATCGGGACCAGGTTCCTTCTGGCACCCGAAATAGCAACAGCCGGTTACGGCATACATTTTAATGCACATGGCGATTACTCCTTTGATTATATTAAAGGCATTCGTGATGTGTTTTCGGGTCTACTGATGTGCATCTTCGTCCTGACTAGACAAACAAAAGCATTGGGGATTACGCTGGCAGTGGGAACAATTATTCCGACCACCGATATGCTGATTGTTTTAAACAAAGATTATAATGGCATCGCACAAGCTATCCCTCATATCACTGCAATTATCATTTGCGCCGCAGTCGGAACGATTTTATTAACCTATAAAACCTCAAACAAAGCGATATGAAAACGCAGGGAAACATTAAACTGACGAGTTCAGCAAAAACCAGTAAAGAAAGTGTTATTGAGTTTAATATCGTTCCAAATGAAAAGACACCCTGGCATTACCACACACTTTTTTCAGAGACCTTTGAAATACTGGAAGGTACATTGGAAGTTGGGGTAAATAACCAGGTTCATCAATTGGTAAAAGGCGACAGGGTAACCATCAAACCCAACGAGAAACATTACTTCAATAACATTTCAAAAGACGAATGTTTAATTTTGGTGACCATAAGCCCGGGTAATGAAAATTTTGAAAACGCGCTTCTAATATCCAAAGGTCTTGCAAGAGATGGCCTGGCAAGTGCTGCAGGAACACCGAAAAAATTAACTGACCTTGCTTTGTTCGTTTATTTAAACAATTCAAAAATGGTTGGACTGCAAAAAATTGCGGAACCTCTTTTTAATTTCCTTGCAGCAAGAGCTATTAAAAAAGGACGTTTGAAAGAACTGGAACTTAAATATTTTTGAGAGATAGATTTAGGCAATATTGCATCATTGAAAAGAAGGGAATTTAGTTCGCTTCTTTTCAAATTTATTTGTACCCCTAACCAGGCAATTATCTGATTATAATATTTTGTATCGGAAAGTAATTAAGAGTGTTAGAATATTTGTTGAACTATTTTAACATTCTGCCAACTTCTAATCATTTTTTGTCCCAAAGCCTCTTGGTAATCACCTGGCCGATTACTTTTTCCCTATAATTTCGGCTGATTGGTATTTTACTGTTTTGAATACAGATCTCATTACCTTCTATGCTGTCAATTTTGCCAATTGCTACAATATAGGATTTGTGAACGCGGATAAAGGATTGTTCTGAAAGATTTTCTTCCAGGTTTTTTAAAGAAAGAATGGTTAGATATTTGCCTTTTAGGGTATAGATAATCACATAATTCTGCATCCCCTCAACGTACAGAATATCTTCTAATGGGATCTTTTCATACTTACTGCCACATTTTATAAAGAAATAATCCTGTTTTTCAGTTTTGTTAAGATCAGTTACACCGGGCTTCATTAGCAGAAGGTGATAGTCTCTCGCTTTTCTTGCTGCTTTAAAAAATCGTTCAAAGGTGATAGGTTTGAGCAGGTAATCCAGTACATCTAACTGGAAACCTTCCAGCGCATAAGAAGGAAAAGCTGTTGTGATGATCACCATTGGTGTTTTTTGTGCTATTTTTAGAAAATCGAGCCCATTCATTTTTGGCATTTGTATGTCCAGGAAAATCAAATCTACCGGAGTTTGGTCCAGTAAATCTAACAGTTCAAGTGGGTTTTCACAGGTTGCTGTCAGATGCAGAAAATCAACCTCCCTCACATAGTTGGACAAGCCTTCCCGGGCCAGGGGTTCGTCATCAACAATCACACAGTTAATTATAGCATTATTCATATGGAGGTCATTTGCATTGCCGGTGAAAATTGAAGCATTTCAAGTGAAAGTTTAAGCCTGACCTCAAATTTTTCACCTTCATTTTTAATATCCAGCTCATATGCGCCCGCATAGAGTAGGTCCAGTCTTCTTTTTACATTGTTTAAACCGATACCGCCATACTTTACTACATCATTGCCTGTATATTCTGAAGTGCTGTTTGCAATATAAAGGTCCAATTGCTGTTGATGCTGCGTTAGTTTGATGCTGATCCAGTTCGGCTTGGCGGCATGAGCCGATACGTGCTTAAAGGCATTTTCAACAAAAGTCATTAATATAAATGGAGCGATACCTAGCTGATCGGTATAAAAAGTCTCCAAATGGATATTAGTCTCTATCTGTGTGTTATGCCTTAGTTTTTCCAGTTCGATAAAATTTTCCAGATAACTGATCTCCTTATGTAAAGGAATCTGATGATCATTGCATTCATAAAGCTGATGACGTAATAATTCGGAGAATTTGGCCAGCGATGCAGAGGCCATATCCGGATTTTTATGAATCAGGAAGAAGATAGAATTGATACTGTTAAAGAGAAAATGCGGATTGAACTGGTGTTTTAAGAATTTAAGTTCAGTCTCCAGTTTTTCCTTTTCAAGCAGTTGCTTCCTTCTTTCGGTTTGCAGCCAATTTTTTGTCAGTTTGATACTCATGGCCAGCGTGATACTGGCTATAGTTGAAGGGATAGCCTCGCCAAGGCAATTGTAAAAGCTGCCGTAGGTCTGCGCAAAGGTTTTGTCAAAAAAAGAAGCGCTTAAATAATAGCCGGGAGTGATGAGCAAAGAAGTGCCCGCTATAGTTATCAAAAGAAAGAGAATATATAAGGCAAACCTGCTTTTTTCCAGGTAGCGCGGAATCAGAAAATATAAATTGAAGTAAACCGCTATCGCCTGGAAAACAACATAGAAGGAGAATTTAATAATTGATGCAGAGAAAAGTAAGATACCAGCTGCTTTTAAGGGGTTGCCTATAGCAATTGACCACCAGGTAAAATGGTAAATGCACCAAAATGGAATATGGTACAACTTATTTCTGATCAGCCAGTTCCGGTTTAATTGAGTGGTGGGCATAGTTAAAGATACAGCTAATTGCATAAATTTTGCAGTATGTAGATCAATAGGCATAAATAATTGACCAAATGCATTTACTGGCGTATAACAGGAAAGTGGCTCTTTTTTATAGTTTTCTAGCCGGTTAATTCCCGTTTATTGCATTTGATCAGTTATACGTCTCCCATGGTCAATCCAATTTTTGAGGGATAGCTGTAAAACATTCTTTTGGTGCAAAATCATTATTATGAGAGCCATCATTATTTCCCTGAGTCTATATTGTTTTTGTCAGAATGCTTCTGGACAGGTAACAGGAAAAGTTGCCGATAGCCTGCAGGTTCCAGCCTCAAAGCAATTGGGGCAGGTTGTTATTCGAGGTAGTAAACCCTTGTTTCAGCAACGTGCGGGTGGCGTAGTCGTGAATGTGCAAAACAGCCTGTTGACTAAAGGAAGTTCAGTGCTGCAGGTTTTGGAACGTTCGCCGGGAGTAGTGATCGATCCGAGGAACAATACCATAGCCTTAAACGGGAAAACCGGTGTAATGGTTATGCTGGATGGTAAACTGATCAGGCTTTCCATTGCGCAGGTTGTTGATTTGCTAAATAACATGAATGCAGATAACATTGCTCAGATAGAGTTGCTTTCTACTCCTCCTGCTAATTATGATGCTGACGGGAATGCCGGACTGATCAATATCGTAACCAGGAAAAATAAACAAAAAGGTACAAGTGGTTCTTTAAGTATGAATAGCGGTTATGGCAAAGGAGAAAAGGCCGGTCTGAGCATGAGTTTAAACTATAACAGGACTAAGGTTAACTGGTATGGTTCCTACGTCTATACCCACGAAAAAACTTTTGGTGAAATGCTGGCCGAAGGAACAGAGAATGTACTTGCTATAGGTGGACAAACCAGGTTTAGCTATCTCGGAACAAGCAAACCTGTAACTAATTACCACAATGCAATTGCGGGTTTTAATGCTATCCTTTCTCCTCAAATTACGATAGATGGCAGTGTCAATTATACAAATAGCCTTAACTACAGTCACCATCTTAACCGGGGTACCTATATGATGAAACCAGATTCAGTCTTGTTATTTAATTCTATTATCAATGGAAGGAGCAGTGGACAAAATGTAACCGGTAGTTTAAGTATGGAGAAGATCATTGAAAAGGGAGAGAAGATTAGTTTGGGACTTGATTATATTGTTTATAAAAGTAATGGGAACACTGCTGTGCAAAGTTCTTTCGTAGATAATCATGGAAACCCGGCAGGAACAACGGATAGTTTGTATGCACCTTTGCAGAGAAACTTTGCCAACACAGACATTAATGTAAAAGTTGCCAAGCTGGATTACTCGAAACAGTTTAGCCCTGATTGGAAATTAGAAAGCGGTATAAAAGGGACGTATACCAGTAATAACGGGGTATCAGGGATAGAAAATCTCGTTGGTGATCAATGGGTAAACCCTTTGCCGGAATCCGGCAATCTGTTGATCAGGGAAACTATCGCAGCTGCTTATCTATCCGTTAATATACAACCGGATAGCGTAACGAGTCTGATTGTTGGTGCAAGGTACGAATATTCGAATAACCGGGCAGAGAATGAGGTGAACCACAGCAATACGCTCAACCGCAATCTGTCAAAACTGTTCCCGAATATTTTCTTTAGCAGGAAACTAGATGGCAATACAGAACTGCAATTATCCTACACCAGGCGGATCAGCAGGCCTTCCTATAATGACCTTGCCTCATATATTAACTACAATGATCCCGTTTCTGTTTTTACGGGTAATCCATTACTAAAACCAGGGCTTACCGATAACGTGAAATTTGCTTATAATTACCGCGCTTACTCTTTTTCTCTTCTTGCCAGCAGGGACAGCGATCCGATTGCACAAGGGCAGGTGGTCAGCGGGCCTTCCAAACAGCTGGTTTATATTTCCCCGCAGAATATATCATGGCAAAATAATATTATTCTTCAAGCCAATTTACCCTTCAGAATAACTGACTGGTGGAAAATGAGCTATAGCTTTGCAGGAGGATGGAGAAAGTTCAGGCTTGATTATACTTTAGTGCCGGTTGAAAAGTCTTATTACAGTTACACGCTGAATTACAATCAATCATTTGCCCTTCCCAGGCTTTTCTCCCTTGAACTTTCTGGTTATTACAACTCTTTATCTTATTATGGCGCTCAGGAAATCAAGGGAATGGGTACAGTAAATATGGGGATCAAAAAAGAACTAGGGAATAATAAGGGAAGCTTTCAGCTATCGGTAGCTGATGTATTCAGGTCGCTCACCTACAGAAGTTATATTGGAAGGCTAACCAGGGATGCCTTCGATTCCAATGTTAATCTGAGCTATAGCAGTGAAACAAGCAGGTTTCCTGTTTTCAGGCTGGTCTATTCCCGTTCGTTTGGTTCTAATGGCGTAAAGAACGAAAGAAGATCAGATAGCGGTGCAAAAGATGAACGTCAGCGGATAGGGAATTAATTACCTTTTACTGATTTTATTGGAGCTGATTTGTCTCTGTCTGCTACACCTGAATCTGTTGGGCAAACTTTCATCGGGTTTCCTATGTTTAGTTTTTCGACCTTGTACGCGCTCACGCCACAATCTAAAACTTGATGCTTTCATTTCCCTGCGCATTAGTCCAATGACCTGCTGTTCGCCAATTCCAAATTGAAGTTTAATGACATCAAATGAAGTTCGGTCTTCCCAGGCCATTTCTATAATTCGATCTGTTGCTACGGCGTCGAATATCTTAGGTTCGTTCATAAAGCTGGTTAATTTAGAGTCAGATTTTGAGATTTGCAGGATGATCCCGTCATCCAAATCTGTGACCTTTAAACAAATATGGCGCCACAATATTTCAAACTTTAAGAATAAATAGGATAGTAATCATTTATCAGTAAATTTCAATAAAGCAGGTCAATAGTCATCCCAATTGACCGCTCGCATTTTTTTATTTTGGTTACGGATGTCCTTGATTTGGTTATGACTACCGTATGTTGAATGCCCACTTTTGTTCAATCATTAAACATAATTTTATGGAAAGTCAGATTGAATCATCATCAAATAACCAGCCTGTTGCGCTGGTCACTGGTGCCAACCAGGGCGTAGGTTTTCAGATCGCCAAAGCGCTTGCAGACAATGGTTATCTTGTTTATGTCGGTTCGCGTAAGCTGAGCAACGGAGAAAAGGCTGCGGCTGAGATCGGTGGTACAGCACATGCGATCCAGCTGGATGTAACCCAGCAATCAACCATCAGCGCAGCGGTGGCACATATCGAGGCAGCATCCGGACGCCTGGACGTGCTGGTAAACAATGCAGCTGTATCACATGCCGGCAAACCTGGCCGCACCTTAGAAGAAACAACGGAGGACGGCAAAGCTTCCACTGCATCGCTTGAAGAGGTACGGACCGTTTGGGAAACGAATGTATTCGGAGTGATTGCGGTGACCCAGGCAACATTGCCTTTGCTTCGCAAATCAAAGGCAGCCCGTATTGTTAATGTATCAAGCGGCCTGGGCTCTTTAACCTGGATAACTGATCCTGCTTGCTGGGCAAAGGAACATTTCGGCATTGTTTATGCCGCCTCCAAAACGGCACTTAATGCCGTAACCGTTGCCTTTGCTATAGAGCTGGAAAAGGAAAATATCAAGGTGAACGCAGTCAGCCCGGGTTTTACGGCCACAGCACTGAATAACTTCCAGGGTACCGATACGGTTGAGGTAGGCTCACGTGAACCTATCCGTGTGGCACTGGAAACAGATGGTCCAACCGCTACTTTTACGGGGCCTGAAGGACCGTTTCCCTGGTAATCACAGGTCAATACTTAAATGCAACCTTATTTATGACCGATGGCCTCAATCGCCCTCGGTTATAATTTATTATCTTTAAACATGAAAACTGAAATACCGAAAGTCAGTAAGTTGGAATCTATATCAGAAATTCACCGTATGCTGGGGCTTCCGGGGCCTGTCCATCCATTAATCAGCTTGATGGATGCTACGGAAGGGCAAATCGACATGTGCAGACTTCCTGTTAGTTATGTGACAAGTTTCTATAAAATCTCTTTCATTACCAAACTAGGCGGAAAGTTTAAGTATGGTCAGGGTTATTACGATTTTGATGAAGGAAGCTTATTATTCACGGCTCCCAACCAGATTATGGGTGGTACAGAAAAATATGAGGACAATGCAGGTTATTCACTGATCATCCATCCGGATTTTCTGCAAGGTTATCCATTGGCTGGAAAAATTAAAAGTTATGGTTTCTTCTCGTATGCAAGCAATGAAGCATTACACCTTTCCGAGCAGGAATGGACAACCATATTGTCCATATTTTCCATCGTTCAAAAGGAGCTAAACAGTCGTATAGATGACTTCAGCCACGAAGTTATTATTGCGCAGATCGAATTGTTATTGAGTTATGCCAAGCGCTTTTATAAGCGCCAGTTTTTAACCCGGCAAGTGATTAACAATGAGCTGCTTCAGCAGCTGGAAGAATTGCTGAATGGTTATTTTAATGAAGAAAAACCGATTGTTCATGGCATACCGACAGTCCAGTACCTGGCAGAGCAGTTGAATTATACGCCCAATTACTTAAGTGATATGTTACGTTCGCTCACCGGATTGAATGCACAACAGCATATTCACCAAAAACTGATCGAAAGATCAAAAGAATTATTGTCTGCCACTAACCTGACTATCAGTGAAGTGGCTTACAGGTTGGGCTTTGAACATCCACAGTCTTTCAGCAGATTGTTCAAGATTAAAACAAGGGTTTCTCCTGTGCAATTCAGATCGGCTTTTAATTGATTGCCTAAACTGGAATGTCTCCAGTCAAATTCAGGCTTCTTATTTTGAACAATTAATAGTATTGAAATGGACATGAAAAGTCATGATTTGGACAGGTTAAATTTTGAATATCCTATCTACCTTAGAGAATTTTAAAATCGTAAATAAAACAAGCAATATATGAAAGCATGGCAGTTTACAGGAATCGATGAACCTTTGATAAGAGTCGAAATACCTACTCCAAAAGCAGGGAAAGGAGAAATTGTGGTGACTATTAAAGCTGCAGGACTATGCCATAGTGATGTGAGTTTCATGGATGGGACGATTACCTCTCTTTTAAAACACATTCCAACGGTGTTAGGTCACGAAATTGCAGGCGTGGTTAGCGAAGTTGGTGAGGGTGTAGATGATTTTAAAGTTGGCCAGAGAGTTGGTGTTCCGGCAACGACAGAAGGCCCGGGTACGGCTACAAACGGTGGTTTTGCCGATAGTGTAGTGGTGTTGGCCGAACTATGTGTTCATGTTCCTGACGAAGTACCTTTTGAACAGGCGGCACCGGCAATGGATGCGGCAAGGACAGCTTACAGAGCAATTGTAACAATAGGCCAGGTTCAAAAAGGAATGAATATTGGTGTGATAGGTTCTGGCGGACTAGGTTCATTAGGTGTACAAATCGCAAATGAATTAGGTGCTAAGGTATATGTAGCTGAAGTGAATGAAAAAGTATGGGATGAAGTAAAAGAAATGGGCGCCATTGGCGTGTCAGCAGATATTCGCGATTTTGAGTCGGTTGGTTTAGATGTGATTGTTGATTTTGCGGGTTTCGGTACAACTACAGCTTCAGCTATTGATGCGATCAAACCAAGAGGGCGCGTAGTTCAAATTGGACTGGCCAAAGAAATGGCAACAATTTCTGCACAAAAAGTAACCATGAAAGAAATTACCTATGTAGGTGCTTCTAATGGAGAGAAACTTGAAGCTGATGAAGTATTAAAGCTAATGGCTTCTGGTAATATCAAATCAAAGATTATAAAGATCACGTTTGATGATATTCCTGACAGTTTGGATCAATTGAAAAAAGGTGGGTTAAATGGCCGTTTTGTTGCTATTTATGAATAATCTTTAGATAAAAAAGATCTCTTAATATAAAGCGTATCCACTTTCTTAAAATAAAGCCGTATCAATCATTGCGATACGGCTTTATTATTTATAAACTTTACTGCAGTAACCTCCATTCACTTAATTGCAGATCGGCGCTTCCATTACTTGCCGTGATAGATAATCTGTAATATTTGTAAGCCGTAGAATTGTTAAAAGTGTATATTTTAGTTTGATTTCTTGCCGCGAAGGTCTCACCTGATCTCAGGTCCAGCTGCACAAAATTGCTGCCATCGTTAGAACCCAGGAGCTTCCAGTTCTTTGGGTCCCTATCCGGTGAATCATTACCAGAGGTAATGGTGTATTTACGCGATACCATCGCCCCCGGGAAAGTTACCTCTGCCCAGAAACTGGTTGGGAAAGCGGCTAAGAAGAACTTGGTATTATACAAACGGTCAATGAGTTTTGAGGAACCTTCAGTCGCTGATGCGCCTCCCGAGTTTTCATTACTAACGGTAACAGCACCCTGAGAAGTAATATCTTTACTATAAACTAAAGCGGGGAAAGTCAGTTTTGCCTGTTGCAGTTGTGCCAGCCAGTCATTTCCCTGTTCGTCGAGGTTTCCAAAAGCGGTCAGTGCAAGCGGTGTAAGGTCTATACCGGTGGCGCCACTCCAGAAATGGACAAACTCCCCAAAATTAAGGTCCCTGCTATATTTACTGATATTAGTTATCCCATTGGATACTGTTTGTGTTGGGAAGTAAAGTGACAATAAAGTGAAGTAATTGTTGATAGAAGCGGGATTTCCCTGCTGAGTGTAGATTGGGTACCAGAAGTCTTTAAACCAATGACTGTTTGCCCGGGGATAAGTATCTGAATTACCCAGCACAAGGTTATACCAGCGCTGTGCATCAGCTGTACGGCCGAGTCCCTGGTATACATCATAAATGTACAATTCCATAAACTTACTGTCGTGCCAGATATTAAAAGCCGGAGAACCCTGAATATTTTTAGAGGCCAATTCCACAATATGGCCTACCTCATGAGTGGTCAGATCGAGGTCATTGCCTGTTCCGGATAGCCATGCAGTGGTGCTGTTAGATCCGCAGTCAATAACATTTCTGTAGTCATGGCTGGCATCCATATAAGTACTTGGGTGTCCGCCGCCATATCTTCCCGTATGCAGGATCACAAAAAGGCGCGAATCAGTACCAAAAGACCCATATTTCTGTTTAGTATAATTCCATACCTGTGCCAGGTAAGTATTAGGCCAGGTGATCGTACGGCTTACATCGTTGTCAAAATACACGGCAACACTGGTATCACTGAATACCTTATTAAGCAGTTGTACATGTTCAAACCAATGTTCCTGCCAGGTGGCTGGGGGTTCTGCTAATGCGCGGGCTTTATTGACCATAGAAAGAGTTGATGGGGATAACTCCGGCTGTTTCTCTTCCTGTTTTTTACACGAAATTGTCACTGCAATAAGTAACGTGAGGAGAAGAATTAATTTAGTTTTCATGAGAGAATTGTTTAGTGGTTTTTGATTAATTATATAGTTATATCATAAAATGATCGAGATTGAGGATTAATTGAAATGGTGGATCGAAACTTCGTGGAGTAAATTAAACGTTTTAGCTAAACTGTTAAATGTGGTTATACAAGTGTCTGTCTGAACTAAAATTAATGAAATTCTTATCAGAAATACAAATTTATTTGTATAAAAATTAACTATTAGTATGTTACCGCTTTGTATATGGTGTGGATTGGGTTTGTTTGTTTCCTGTTTAATGAAATAAATTGTTAGAGAATGATTGATTCGGTAAGTTGATTGTCTAAATACGTATTTATCTTATACAGATTAACCAGCAAATTCTGGATTTATGCCCTGAGCACAATTATCAGTGGTCAATTATATCCCAATTGTGCCGGACTATGAGATTGCTGGCGCGGCAACTGAAAGTTGTGAAAGTATGAGCGGGATTATCTAACACGCCGGCGCTTTAAGTGATCCAATGAAAACTGACATGTAAATCCAGTTTTCTGACATGGTCAGTGGTAACATTTTACAATAAATTTGATATAATCGGATATATAATTATAAAAACAATGGGACAGTTTGAAAACAAAGTCGCCCTGGTTACTGGCGGGGCAACAGGCATAGGAAGAGCAACAGCAATTGAATTTGCTAAAAACGGCGCAAAAGTAGTTGTAGCAGATATAGTTGATGCAAAAGAAACGGTCGATGCGATTACATCAGCCGGAGGCGAAGCTATTTACGTAAAGACGGATGTTTCAAAAAGTGCAGATGTTAAAGCTTTGGTAGAAAAGGCAGTATCTACTTATGGTTCGCTGGACTATGCATTTAACAATGCAGGTATTGAATTGGGTGGAAAACTCACGGCTGACGTGGATGAAGAAGAATTTGACAAGGTCATTGGTATTAACATGAAAGGGGTTTGGCTGGGTTTAAAATATCAGATTCCCCAAATGTTAAAACAAGGAAAAGGCGTTATCGTGAATACCTCATCAACAGCAGGAATTACCGGGGTACCTTCCTTGTCGGCTTACACGGCTTCTAAACATGGAATTATAGGACTTACACAAGTTGCCGCCATTGATTATGGTAAGCAGGGCATACGGGTGAATGCCGTGATCCCTGGCCCTATAAAAACACCTATGCTCGAAGGAACGATGGGAAATAGTAAAACGGCTAAAGATAAAATCGAGAGCTCGCTGGTCATGGGACGTTTAGGAGAACCGCAGGAAATAGCAAACGCCGTTATCTTTCTTTGTTCTGACGGAGCTTCCTATATAAATGGCACATCGTTAGCTGTTGATGGAGGCTGGCTGGCAAAATAATGAAAACACGGCAGATAAAATAGTTATGAAAGTAATTCAAACTAATTTATCTGCCGTGTTTCCTGTTTTCTAAATAACCATTGCTGTTTCAACTTTGACAGAAGATACAATACTTCTGGTTTGAAGATTAAGCAATTATGGGTTCATTTTATTAAAATAACCGGCGATCACTTCGTTGGTTGCTGCTGTTATAGCTACAGTAGTATCGAATGTCAATTCAATTTTACCTTCTTTTAACTGCTCAAATATCGATTTTATAAATTCACCTACAGGCGGATGCTCGTCATGAATGCCTTTTCCTCCCAAATCAGTATTCAATGCTGGCGGTATAATTTCAATGACCTCCGTATTCGCTGACTTCAATTGGTGCCTTAATGAAAGTGTGAATGAACGCATAAATGCTTTCGTACTACAATATACAGGGACTTTTGAAAATGGTACAAAAGCAAAACCCGATGTCACATTGATGATTGTTTTTAAAGATTTAAGGTTCAGGAAAAGCCTGGTCAAATGAACAGGCGCAATAATATTAGTGTTAATTTCATTGTTAGTCTTCTCGTAAAAGTCATCGTCCTGTATGGTCATCCAGTTTTGAATACCTGCATTGTTAACCAATACATTCAGGTCAGGATGGTTTTCAGCAACCCAATTATATAGGTCAATGCGTTCTTTTTCATTTGATATATCGCATACTTTGCCAATTACACCAGGATGTTTTTCAGACACTGCATGAAGTGCAGCTTCATTTCTACCGCAAATAATAACGGTATTGTTTTCCTGGAAAAATCTTTCGGTAAGTCCCAGACCTATACCTGTGGCGCCGCCTGTAATCAGGATTTTGTTATTTGATAATTTCATAGTTTATTTTCTTTTTTTTATTGATTTTGACTGCTCCGTCAACAAACTGCAATATAATCAATCATTTGATTTAATCAATTGATTAAATCAAATGATTGATTAGTTTTGTCCCCTGTAATTGCACAATCAATATCATCAAAAATGGCAGAAACAGGTTTTAAAAAATGGATCATTACGATCACTGTAGTAACCGCGTCGTTACTGGAACTGATAGATACAACAATTGTTAACGTTTCCATTCCCCAGATACAGGGGAATTTGGGGAGCACCATCACAGACACGGCCTGGGTAATTACAGGTTATAGTGTCGCCAATGTGATTATTCTGCCTATGTCAGGCTGGCTAAGCAGTTTTTTCGGACGCAAGAATTACTTTTTGACGTCGATCATAGTTTTTACTATCGCTTCTTTCTTATGTGGGAATTCACATAGCCTTACCGAACTGGTTTGCTTTCGCATATTGCAGGGACTTGCTGGAGCAGGTTTAATATCAACAGCTCAGGCTATACTTTTGGAAGCGTGGCCTGCAAGCCAGGCCGGAACTGCGACGGCGATATTCGGTTTCGGTGCTGTATTTGGCCCAACCGTTGGCCCAACAATTGGCGGTTTTATTAATGACCATGCTTCATGGCAATGGATTTTTTATGTAAACATCCCTATCGGCTGCCTGGCCGCAGTTTGTACGTTGATGTATATAAATTCAACACCGGCCACCGGCAAAGGTAAACCGATAGACTGGTGGGGCATTGCACTGCTGGCAGTAGCAGTGGGTAGCTTACAAACAATACTGGAAAAAGGCGAGGATGAAGATTGGTTTTCCACCACTTATATAACGGTGTTAACGGTGACTGCAATATTTGGTCTCTTATTTTTTATATGGCGCGAGTTGAGCACCGATCATCCCATCGTTAATTTTAAGATCATGCGGCACCGGAGTTTTTCTTCAGGAATGCTCCTCTCATTTATTTTGGGTGTAGGTTTGTATGGTTCTAATTATGTTTTCCCGTTGTTTACACAAAACCTTTTAGGATTTTCGCCGCAACAGAGTGGCGAGATTCTCTTCCCAGGTGGGTTATTTACCTTATTAACTATGCCTTTTGTTGGTATTATGCTAAATAAAGGAGTGCCTGCGCAATTTATGGCCATAGTTGGTATGGTCTTATTTTTTATATTTTCAATGATGCTTAGTAATTCAACATTATCATCTGGTGCAGGTGATTTCTTCTGGCCCCTGGCAATCAGAGGAATTGGACTAGCGTTGCTTTTTGTTCCACTCACTACTTTAGCTATTGGCGGCTTAAAAGGACAAGAAATAGGGCAGGGAACTGGATTAAATAACATGATGCGCCAATTGGGTGGTTCCTTCGGTATAGCCGGGTTAAATACATTACTCCACATCAGGGAAGCCGTTCACCGGAATAACCTATTGACAAACATCAATCCTTATAACGCCTCCTTTACCGACAGGTTGAATAGCTTAACCCAAACGTTCATGTTCAAAGGAAAATCCGTTCTTGATGCTACCAAAATGGCTTACGCTGCTATTGATGGAGCAGTACAAAAGCAAAGCACCCTCCTAAGTTATATTGATTCTTACTGGGTAGTTGGTATTGCCATGTTATGCGCTATTCCCCTGGTTTTTTTGGCGCCCTTTGTTAAAGGACAGAAAGCCATTACCGATTCACACTAATTTTTATTAATTTATCTGTAAGGCATTGGTTAGCTTTACAGATAAATTTAAAATTGATTATGTCTTCAGATACCGAGACTTCAACAGAAGAAAAGATAAAGGATGCTGCAAGGAGGATCTTTACAAAAAAGGGATTCCTGGCCACCACTACAAGGGATATTGCTGCAGAAGCTGACATCAATATAGCCTCTATAAATTATTATTTCAGGAGCAAGGAAAAGCTTTTTGAATTTATAATGGACGAAACCATAGATAAGCTTTTTAATCAAATTGAGCCGGTTTTGAACAATCAAAAAATGACAGTCAGTGAAAAAATTGAGCTTTGCGTAGGTTATTATATTGACACTATAGTGGAAACTCCTGATTTCGTTTTTTTTACCGTAAGTGAGGTGATGAGTGGAAACCTAAACTCGCCAAACATGACCAGTAGGATGAAATCACTGGAAAAATCGCACTTTTCCAGCCAATTAAAGGATATGAATACCAGAGGACAGATTAGTTATCACCCGGTTAATCTTTTTTGGAATGTTTCAGGAATGATTTTTTTTCCATTTTTAACCCGCCCCAGAATGCTGGACTCCGGATATTTTACCTCTGATGAATTTAAAGGATTGATGCAGGAGCGCAAGAAATTAATCCCCATGTGGATGAAAGAAATGATTAAAGGCTAATGGTCATAAAAAGGTAACAAAGTGAATCTATTGATTTTAATCAATCGTTTTAATCAAATGATTGATTATTTTTGAATCGCTATTGAAACCTGCAACTTAAACATCATATAATGGAAGCATTATTATTCGGTTTAATCTTCTTTCCTCAAACTGCAGCTGGAGTACTTGCGAAAAGCAGGGGATACAGTTTTTGGTTCTGGTTTTTCATCTCCTTCCTGATTCCTATTATTTCGCTATTCATTCTGCTAAGAATGGAAGATAAAAGTGAAGATAAAGGAACCAGCTACCAGCTTGCAGATCATGTACGCAATCGGGATCAGCAATTAGCTGATAAACAAGACTAAATAGCTATTTAATAGCCATACCTTAGATTTATTATAAATCATCATAGTTTTGATACAATATTCTTTTTAAAATATTTTGCAATTTCATGGGTGATATTTGGCGTATAGGTTACACCTACTAATAAACACTCATGACAGCAAAAAATAACAACAGATTTTTAAAGGTCGAACTGCGAGAAGCTTTTTTTATAACACTATATCAAAAGGCTTTCTCCCCTGTTGCCCGTTATGTTGCACGAATGGGAGGCAGCCTTGAAGAAGCACAGGATATTTTCCAGGATACGCTGGTCATCTACTATGAGAAAGTTACCTCAACACAGGCTGAGATCATTATAAACGAGAAAGCGTATCTGGTAGGTATTGCCAAAAAAATATGGCTGCAACGTTATAGGGCCAGTTGTAAAAACGAGCCATTAAATGATTTTGACACCGCAGTTGTACCTGATGAACAACTTGCCACCGACAAAATACTGTACTACCTCGAAACTGCAGGTAAAAAATGTATGGAACTGCTTAAAGCTTATTATTATGATCGTTTGCCGGTTGCAAATGTAGCAACGCTATTTGACTACTCAAGCGTACATACAGCAACAGTAGCAAAATATAAATGCCTCGAAAAAGTCAGGGAAACTGTTAAACAAAACTCATTGAACTATGCGGACTTCATTGAATAATATCAAAGCTATCGAAGATTATCTTTCTGGCCGGCTGGCCCCTGGCGACATGCTTTTGTTCGAGGCTAACACATTGCTGAACAAAGATCTGATAAACGATATACAGCATCAGCAAAACACTTATGCGTTGGTCAGGCAATATAGCCGCCAAAAGCTAAAAGACGAGATTATCGCCGTACAAAAAATATTGGCTACTGCACCACAACACAGCGGCTTTATGAAGCGTATCACAAACCTGTTCAAAAAAGATTAATCATGAATATCGACCATAATGAATTTAGAAAATATGCAGTTAAACACCACCGCATAGGGAGCCAGTATGTGGATAGCTACCTGAACCGTGCAATCAATATCCCGACAAACATGACGCCTTATATCACTGAAGAGCGCCAGCTGAATGTAGCACAAATGGATGTTTTTTCACGTTTAATGATGGATCGGATCATATTTTTAGGCGAACCTGTTGCAGACAGGATGGCAAATATTATCCAGGCGCAATTGCTTTTTCTGCAATCTGTAGATGCTAAAAAAGATATCCAGATCTATATCAATTCTCCCGGCGGTGATGTGTATTCGGGTATGGGGATTTATGATACTATGCAATTGATCACACCTGATGTGGGCACCGTGTGTATTGGCATGGCTTGTTCTATGAGCGCCATTTTACTTTGCGCAGGCAAAGCAGGAAAACGAGCAGCGCTACAGCATTCGCGCATCATGATCCACCAGCCTTCAGGTGGCGTGCAGGGCGTTTCAGCTGATATCGAAATTACTGCGCAACAAATCATAAAGGTAAAGCAAGATCTGTATAACATTATCGCTAAACATAGCGGTCAAACCTATGACTGGGTACAGAATGCTTCTGACCGGGATTATTGGATGACAGGCCCGGAAGCTAAAGCACAGGGTATGGTAGATGAAGTTTTGGGTGATACAGATTAGATCTCCCTACACAATTCCAATTAAAAACATAATTTCATGAACAAAGAAAAAATGCTTAAAAATCAAGAGTTAATAAAAAATGCTTATACGGCTTTTAACGCCAGGGATATTAATGCCATACTACAGGTAATGCATCCTGAAGTAAAATGGTCAAAAGCCTGGGAAGGTGACTATGCAAACGGTCATGATGAAGTTAGCGCTTATTGGGAACGCCAATGGAAAGAGATTGACCCGAAGGTAATACCGGTTGGTTTCCATGAAAGAGAGAATGGAACTTTAGCGGTTGAAGTTGACCAATTGGTGAAGGATTTAGAGGGCAATATCTTATTTGATGGTAAAGTAATACATGTTTACATCATCAATGATGGTCTGTTGCAACAGATGGATATCGAGCTAAGTTGATGATCTTTTTATAGCAATTATTTGATTTCTTAGCCAAATTGATGAAAAACTTTGTTCTAAATTGTTTTGTCTTGATCAAACTATTTACGACCTTCCCTTCAAATCATGGCTTATGACAAATTCAGAGAAATTAATTGAACTTAAATCAGTAGCGCTCTCTGCACAGAAATACCTGTATCATCTTGAATCAAAACTTACTCAAAATCCTGATGATAAAGAACTGCTTAGAACGATTAAGACTGCTCAATTGAGCCTCACCAGTAAAAAAATCGAATTCAGCAAATTGTTAACAGAGATCAAAGACGATAAAAGTGCTGATGATGAGTTTAAGGAGACTGTTATTTTCAGTCTAAACTAGAGGGATTGCACTAGTTTGGTCGTTCGTGCTAAATTGATTATCCTTATCTTCAGGGTAAACTGACCATATGATATGTCATTAATAAATATTGTCAACATTGAAACCTTAAAAAACAGGTTTGGAAAATGTGAATCAAGTGATCAATTTATCATTCACCGGTTTGACCGCGAAAATGAACCCAAGTGGGAACCCTGTCGGATGGAGGTGTATTTTATTGCATTTCTTCAAAAAGGGGAACTGCTGGTCGAGTCAGATTTGCTGTCTCAAAAGGTAAAGGCCCCAGCTATTTTTGCTATGGCCCCCGCCGTCATCCGTAAGTTTATACATAGCAGTTCAGATTTTGAAAGCGAAGTGATTTTTTTCGATAAATCATTTTTCCTTCAAAACCTGTCTGATACCAGTAAACTTGACCATTATAGTTTTTTCTACCACAAAAATGACCATAATCTCCTGTTAAATAAAAGTCAAAATAAAATTATCCGCACGTATTTTAACCTCATCAAAAGACAGGTGAAAAAGTCTGGCGTTTATAGAGCGGATATGATAAGGAGCATCCTGCAAATTCTGCTGTTTGAAATTGCTGAGATTAATAGCAAGGAGAACAACATTGCAGCTGATTATTCTCACACCGAAGTCATCATGTCCATCTTTAAAGATAATTTGGAAAAACATTTCAGAAATGCACGAAAAGTAGGCTTTTTTGCCTCCTTACAAAATTTAAGCAATAAATATTTTTCGGGTATTGTACAGCGTCACGCTGGAAAAACAGCTGGAGAGATGATCGACGAACGGGTTATACTCGAAGCAAAAGCATTGCTTCAAAACAAAAGTTTAACAGTAAGCGAAATTTCAGGCCTTTTGAGTTTCGACGATGTGTCCAATTTTGGGAAATATTTCAAGAACCTGACCGGTGATTCACCAATGGCTTACCGAAAGCTTATTTCAAAATAGCGACTTTTTTACCTTTTTTACAATCCTTTCAACCTTGTGCTTTGCTGTTCAATACCGGATTTTTGTGATGTCCATTTTCACCAGCTTAATTTTACTGTAGTGATCGCGGTCATAAATATAATCAGATGAATAATCAACAGAAACAGGAAAAAACAACCTTGCCGGTATTGATTGCCGGTGCAGGTCCTACAGGATTAACTGCTGCAATGGAATTGAGCCGTATGGGCATACCGGTCAGAATAATTGATAAAGCTCAGGGGCCATCTAAAACATCCAGGGCACTGGCTGTTCAGTCACGCACAATTGAATTGATGGGGCAACGTGGTCTTGCTAAAGACATGCTCGCAAAAGGTAACCCGGTTCATCATACTACCATCTACAATGAAAAAAGAATTTTGGGAAAGGTAAACCTGGCTTTAATCCAAAGCCGCTATAACTTTTGCTTATTGATTTCTCAAGCGGAAACAGAGGGCCTATTGCGTGATCAGGTTGCCAGACAGGGAATTGTGATTGAATGGGCTACAGAAATGACTGATTTTACGCAATTGGCGGAAGATAATGGCATCACTGCTGCTATAAAAAAGCCCGATGGCAAAACTGAACAATTTGGCGCATCCTATCTGATTAGTGCTGAAGGTGCCCATAGCATCGCCCGTACAAAGCTGGGGTTACATTTTGAAGGTAAAACTATGGGGCAGAATTACGCGCTGGGCGACCTGCATATTGATGGGGAAATTCCTGAAGACGAAATGTCTGTATTTATCAGTAAAAAAGGCTTTGTAGCTTTATTTCCAATGACAGGAAAGCGGTTTAGGATGATGGTTACTGATCCTGAAAATCATACTAAAGCAGATGCGCCACCAACAATTGAGGAATTGCAAAATCTGTATAATAACGTGGTACATCTTCCCGGAAGGTTGTTTGATATGAACTGGGGATCACGTTATGGTATCAATAGTCGTATGATGAAGACTTTAAAAGTAGGGAATGTATTTTTTGGTGGTGATTCTGCCCATATTCATAGTCCTGCTGGTGGTCAGGGAATGAACACAGGCATACAGGACATGATCAACCTTTCCTGGAAAATGGCATTTGTAATTAAAGGATTGGCTAAATCTGAACTTTTAGAAAGTTATGAGGAAGAACGTGTTCCAATTATTAAAGGCCTGCTCAACACGACTGAAAAAGCAACAGATATGTTTAACTCGTTAAATCCGGTAATTTATTCCTTAATGTCAGCTTTTATTCCCCCTCTATTAAGCTTTAAATTTATCCAGAAAAAAGGGACTTCTATAATCAGCGAAGTTGCAAACGAATATAAAGAAAGCAGGCTTTCAGCAAAAGGTCGTTCAATGGGTAGTTTAAACGCCGGTATGAGGGTTCCCGACACACTATTGCAGGTGAAGGTCGTTTTAAAAGACGGCCATACAAGCTTTGTTTACGATTTGCTGAACCCCTCAGCCTTTACTATTTTGCTGGTCAACCAGGATGCAGATCAGGTGCCAGGCACACTTTTAAAGACTAAACAGCAGATTCCTGTACAAATCATTGCCAGCGTGACAGGAAAAGAAACAGATTATGAAAACGTATTTGGCCGCCACCCAGGTTTTATCCTGGTAAGACCTGACAGCTATGTAGCCGCCTGCGATACCATGGAGAATCTTAGTGTTTTAGAAGACTGGTTGGGTCAATGGTTAGTTTAAGATTAGAAATACCAGCATTTATCATTGAGTTGGTTGCATGTTCAGCTTATTTGCAGGCCGGGTTAAAAACTTAACGAACAATAATGCAATGACCAGCGTTAAAATACCCTGGGCCAAAACAGTTGTCTGTGCGCCGATATGTTCAGAAATGGCGCCAATCAGCAAACTGCCAACAGGTAGCATACCAAAAGTTGCCATCAGCAAAATGCCGAGCGCCCTGCCACGCATAGCAGGGGTAGCGCCCGACTGCACCAGAATATTGCTGATGGTAAACTGTGCTATTGACCCATAGCCGGCTATAGCGGCAAAAAACATAGCTGCGGGGAAATTCCTGATCTGTGAAAAAGAAATCAGCCCTATGCCCAAAAGCACAGTACTGAAGAATAAAATACGTTTCAAATTTGCGCCAGACTTGCGGGAGGCCAGAAAGATCGTTCCCATTACTGCACCAATACCTACAAAACTATTGATATAACCAAAGGTCGACGCATCCCCTTTAAAAACCACTTTCGCAAATACAGGCAATAGGGTATTATAAGGAAGAACCAGTAAACTAACTAGCGCCAGCATAACTGCGATGAGGCCAATTTCAGGAGTGTTTTTAATATAAGCAAAACCTTCAGCAAAATCAGTCATCACCTTTTTATCCGTTTTTTTGGGAAGATAAGCCGGTAATTTCATCAGCAATAGCGACAGGATAACGCCGCCAAAGCTTGCTGCATTCAGGAGAAAACACACACCAGCTCCATAAGCGCTCAGCACAATGCCTGATAGGGCAGGACCCAGCAATTGTGCCAGACTGGCTGTTGCTGTAGAGAGGGAGAGTGCATTGGGTAAATCTTCCGGCCTGGCAACCACATCATTGATCAAAGATTGCCGGGCAGGAACGTCGAAGGCATTAATGATACCCAGAATCACACTCAGCAAGAGGATGGCCCACACTGTGGTGTGGCCGGTAATCACCAGTAAGGCCAGCAACACAGCCTGAATCATAGAGGTAATCTGGGTGATCTTGATCACGGTGTATCGGTTAAAGCGGTCGGCAACCACGCCGCCAAGTATGGAAAAAAGAAAGGATGGGAATTGCTCTGCAAAAATGGTTACGCCGAGCAGAAATGCAGAATGCGTCATAGCATATACTACCCATACCACAGCCGTTCGCTGCATCCAGGTACCGAATTGAGAAACAGCCCTGCCGAAAAAATAGAGCATAAAGTTGCGGCTCGCAAATGCTCTAAATATATTATACTCACTTATTTGCTTCATGTAACTGACGAAATTTTAAATAATGTCGAAAAATGGATAAAAAATTATGACCTCAGCCATTGGGTAACCATATCGCTCAATAATTGCGCTGCATCTTTTGCATCATGCGGGTCATTATGGTCATAGATTTCGCGTCTTACGCCACGTACACTGCTTGAAATCAAAAAAGTCAGTATATCCAATTCAGCATTGTTATGGATACGGGCGTTAACCTGTAAATCCTGAGTGGAAAGTACTTCCATCAATATACCCCTTTCCAGGTAAATAAGTTTGCTATGTAAAGCATCTAAAAATTTCGCATGCTTTGACTGTTCTTCGGCACTCATTAGCTGATCAATGGCATTAAAAACCCGTTTCCATTCCTGAGAGGTTTTGATCTTGGTGAAGCAAAATGCGAATATCCTTTCGTTTAAACTTTTCGCTGCAGCTACTGCAACCCGAATCTCTGACGCAACATCCTCCGCAATTCTGCTGAGTACCGCCTGGAAAATCTCATCGCGATTTTTGAAATAATAATAAAGAGAACTCCTGCTGCGGCCTGTAGCTCTGGCTAAATTATCCATGGTTACCTTTCTGGGGCCGGCTTTACGATAAAGCTGCAGGGCAGACTGCAAAATTTCCTGTTGAATAATATCGTCCGGGTTTGTCATGAGTTGATCTGATGCTCAAATATAATTGTATTTTCTGACAAAATATTATTTTTTGTCAGATGTTTTCATTCGGCCAGTTCGTTGGGTTTGTATCTAGTGAAAGTTGGAGTTGCATTTTATGAAAAACATTAAATGCTGAATAATTTCAACTCCATTTAAAAGATAAATGCGATAATCAATTGATGGCGGCTTCCTGGTCCGGTAGATTTCGATAAATAATCAAAGCTATCGGAAACACTACGGATCAAACTGTGTTAAGGATATGAGCTAGACAAACATGGAAAAAAAGTATAAAGTATTACGACTGCTATTGGGCGACCAGCTCAACCTGCAGCATTCCTGGTTTGCGCATCAAGATCCATCAGTCTTATATGTGATGATGGAAATACGTACGGAAACGGATTACATATGGCACCATATCCAAAAAGTCTGTGCATTTTTCGCGGCCATGGAAGGTTTCGTTGAAGCGCTGAACAAGAGTGGTCATGATACCTTATACCTCAAAATTGATGATCCTTCAAACAAACAGCGCTTTGCCACGAACTGCGATTTACTGATCAAAAAATATGAGATCGAAAGATTTGAATATCAATTGCCCGATGAATACCGGCTGGATGAAGAACTGAAAGCCTATTGCAGCAAATTACTTATCGCTGGTAAGGCCTGCGATACCGAACACTTTTATACTACCCGTGATGAACTGGGCACATTTTTTTCAGGTAAAAAGGCTTTGCTGATGGAGAATTTTTACCGGGAAATGCGTAAAAAACATAAAGTATTGATGGAAGGGCAGGAGCCTGTAGGCGGGAAATGGAATTTTGACGAAGAGAACCGCAAGAAGCTACCAAAGAACCATAAGCCCTATGCACCGCTATTGTTTGATAATAATATAAGCTCTCAATATGAACGTATTAGAGAAGCAGGAATAACAACTATCGGCTACATAGATCCTGAAAAGTTCTATTGGCCAATCAACCGCCACCAAGCGCTGGAACTTTTGCATTATTTTACTGACTACTGTTTGCCGCTGTTCGGTACTTTTCAGGACGCGATGCACACGGACGAATGGTCAGTTTATCACTCGCGCTTGTCTTTCGCGATGAACACAAAGATGCTATCCCCAAAGGAAGTGATCACCGCTGCACTTTTAGCCTGGAAGCAGGATAAAAAATCCATTTCCATCAATCAGCTTGAAGGATTTATCAGGCAGATCCTGGGTTGGCGCGAATATATGCGAGGCATCTACTGGCTAAAAATGCCGGAATTTGAGACCCTAAATTACTTTGATCACCAGAGAAAACTGCCGGATTGGTATTGGACCGGAAAAACAAAAATGAATTGCCTCAAACATAGTATTGGCCAATCACTCGAACATGCTTATGCGCACCATATCCAGCGATTGATGATTACTGGAAATTTTGCCTTACTGGCAGGGATCAAACCCGACGATGTAGACTTTTGGTATCTCGGAATTTACATTGATGCCATCCAGTGGGTAGAGATTACCAATACCAGAGGAATGAGCCAGTTTGCTGATGGAGGAATAATTGGATCAAAACCTTATACTGGAAGTGCCAATTATATCCATAAGCAAAGTAACTACTGTGAAAAATGCCACTATGACCACACTACAAAAACCGAAGAAAATTCCTGCCCCTTTAACAGTCTCTACTGGGATTTTCACGACCGCCACCGCAACAAGCTGAGTCTTAACTACCGGCTCACTATGGTCTATCGTTTATGGAATAAAATGGCTCCTCACGATCGGGAAGCTATTTTACTCCGCGCAAATTATTATTTGAAGCATCTGGAGGAGCTGTAACAAGTTTTTCTCTCCATCTGTTTATACCTTTCAGATTTTACTATCTTTAAGGGCGTTACATCATAGATTTTCTAATCTCTTTTGTGCTACCCCTTAAACTGTCAACTCCCAATGAACTAAGATGAAGAAATACTTATTGTACCTGTTACTGCTTGTTAGTCAATCTATGTTTGCACAAACCTACCAGCCAAACTGGAAATCAATAGATTCCAGACCCATTCCTGAATGGTACAAGGATGCCAAATTTGGAATATTTATCCATTGGGGAGTTTATTCCGTACCGGCATGGGCCCCAAAAGGGCAGTATGCTGAATGGTACCAGGAAAATTTGCAATCAAATGGTTTTAAGGGGCAAGCGGTAGCATATCACAATAAAAAATATGGCGCTGATTTTAGTTATTACCAATTTGCCCCGCTTTTTAAAGCTGATTTATTTGATCCTGAAGCCTGGGCCAAACTCTTTGAACAGTCTGGTGCCAAATACATTGTACTTACTTCCAAACACCATGATGGCTTTGCCTTATGGCCAAGTAAACAAGCTTCAGAAAGTCGTGGTTTTGCCTGGAACGCAGTAGATGTAGGACCCAAAAGAGATTTATTGGGTGACCTGTTTAAGGCGGTAAGAAAAACGTCTGTACATCCTGGTATTTATTATTCTTTGTATGAATGGTATAATCCTTTATGGCTAAATAATAAACAGTTGTACGTTCAGAAACACATGATCCCGCAGATTAAGGATGTGATCGATACCTATAAACCAGATGTTTTCTGGACTGATGGGGAGTGGGAGCAGCCAGATACTTTATGGCACTCAACAGAAATACTCAGTTGGATGTTTAACGACAGTAAAGTCAAAGATAAAATTGTGGTGAACGACCGCTGGGGTAAAGACACCCGTTACAAACACGGAGGTTTTTACAGCCCTGAATACCAACCTAACATGGATTTTAAAAACCACTATTTTGAGGAAAGCCGTGGTATGGGATTCTCCTATGGGTATAACAGAATGGAGGATGCCTGGGATTATAACTCTGCCAAGGTGCTGATTCTTCATTTGCTTGATAAAGTAAGCAGGGGTGGCAATTTCCTTTTAGACATTGGTCCGGATGCAGATGGAAAAATACCGCCTATCATGCAAGAACGCTTATTGGAAATTGGTCAATGGCTTAAAATAAATGGTGAGGCTATTTACGGCACTACCAAGTATAAAAACACGATTCAGTGGGGGCCCGGTAAAAGAGATTATCAGCCAAAATCTGAAGACAACGGCGACCATGTTGGTGGAGACATCATGTTAAAATTGACTGAAGATCCGGATCCCGGTTATGCGATAAAAGAAGTGTTCTTTACCCAAAAAGGCAACACCGTATTTGCGATTGTTCCAGTGTGGCCTGCAAATCACAAAGTGCTTTTAAGAGATATGAATTTAAAAGGTAAAAAGGTAAGCCTGCTGGAAACCGGAGAGGTATTACCTTATATTGTTACCGGGGGAAATTCAGAGGTTAAATTTCCTGAGTTTATTCCGGGTAAAATTAAAACCAGGTATAGCTATGTCATTAAAATCGAGTAGCTATATCTTGTGAAAAGCACAATAGCATTTTAAAAGCATCATCTATTTTTCACTCTTACTCACTTGAATTTGTATCACCAGGTAAGCTGGCTTGCGGAAATCTTTTTTATTTTTTAAGATCACTGTGGCGGGTCAAGTGGAAGATCGTTATATGTATTATATAAGTTGCTAAACCGATTAATCTTGCGTTTGGAAAAATTGTTTTCTATCTTCCGCCCACTAAAGCCGTGGTTTGGAAAATGACCTGCTTTTGCCTTAATAAAAACAGTTAATTACACCTAAAATTATTACTTTGATAATGAAACAACGCTACCTGCCCTTTTTTCTGATTATACTCTTCTCGGTCATTTCTGCTGCTGCTTTCGCTCAGCCGAATATCAACCCTAAAGACGGTAAAGGCTACCGCGAAACGCCAGTTAAAATAAATGATTTGGTTGATACCCGGCTTGATGTCAGGTTTGATTACCAGAAATCCTACCTGTACGGTAAAGAATGGGTGACGCTAAAGCCCCATTTTTATACAACAGATTCACTGACGCTGGATGCAAAAGGAATGGATATTCAGCAAATTGCTATCCTAAAAGACGGTAAGCTCAAATCACTTCAATACAACTATGAAGACAGCCTTTTACTCCATATCAAACTGGATAGAAAATATAAAGGCAGCGAGCAATACGTGGTATATATCGAATATACCTCAAAGCCTAACCTGCTGCACGATAAACCTGGTCAGAAATTAGACGGTAAGGGTTTATATTTTGTTAATCCAAAAGGTACCGAAAAAGATAAACCGACCCAGATATGGACACAGGGCGAAGCTGTAAGTTCATCCTGCTGGTTCCCTACCATTGATCAGCCACAGCAAAAAACTACCCAGCAATTAAGCATGACCGTGCCCGCTAAATACACCACACTGTCTAACGGATTGCTGATCAGTCAGAAAATTAATGCTGATGGTACCCGTACGGATACCTGGAAACAAAAATTGCCACACTCGCCTTATCTGTTCATGATGGCCATTGGCGACTTCAAGATCTACAAAGATAAATGGCGCAATATAGAGGTCAACTATTACCTGGAGCCTAAATATTTCCCTTATGCAAAAGCGGTATTCGGCCAAACCCCGGAGATGATGGAGTTTTTTTCTAAAGCACTTGGTGTTGATTTCGCCTGGGAAAAATATTCGCAGGTGGTGGTGAGGGATTACCCGCTTGGTGCAATGGAAAATTCCTCGGCAACCCTGCTTGGCGACTACGTACAAAAAAGCCCATGGGAACTGATAGATGATCCAAATGGTACTGGTGGTACTACTATAGCGCATGAGCTTTTCCATCAATGGTTTGGCGACCTTGCTACCTGCGAAAGCTGGAGTAATGAAACGCTAAATGAGTCTTTTGCGGTGTTTGGTGAAAAATACTGGAACGAAAAGAAATATGGTAAAGATGATGGTGACGATAAACGCTATGATGAATTGCAGGCTTATCTGAGGAATAAGACAGCTGCAGATCAAAACCTGGTGCCGTTCTATTTTTCTGATAGTGAAGGTATCAATGGTTCAAATATTTATGATAAAGGTGGATTGGTACTTACCATGCTGCGTAATTACCTGGGTGATGAAGCCTTTTTTAAAGGCTTAGGTGTTTATCTTAAAAATCGTTCCTTTAAAAGTGCCGAAGTACAGGATCTGCGCCTCGCTATGGAAGAAGTATCCGGAAGGGACCTGAACTGGTTCTTCAACCAATGGTATTACGGTGCGGGTCATCCTATATTGGATATTACCTATAAATGGAACGAATCTACAAAAACAGAACAGGTTTTTATTGCCCAAAATCAGTCGGGCCAGATCTTCCAGTTGCCAGTGGCTGTTGATGTATATGCTGGTGGAAAAACTGAAAGGCACCAGATCTGGTTAGGCCATGCAAAAGATACGCTTAGTTTTAATTTATCTGCCAGGCCAGACCTGGTGAATGTTGATGCAGAGAAGATACTGCTGACTAAGAAAACAGATCATAAAACCTTAACCGAATTGCTTTACCAATATCAGCATGCCCCACTTTATATGGATCGCTTTGAGGCTTTCCAGGCAGCTGCCGATCAGCAAACAACTGCAGAAGGCAAGGAAATACTAAAAGCAGCATTAAAAGATAAATACCATGGCTTGCGCATCAAGGCTGTTAAGGCAATTAAAACAGATGATCAAAGTTTACTGGCAGAGTTTCTTCCCATTATTGCCGACCTGGCTAAAAACGATCCCAACTATCCGGTACGTGCTGCCGCAATAACCTTGCTGGGCAAAACTAAAAATGCGGCTTATCAGGATCTTTATCAGACAGCCTTAACAAGTCCATCTTACACTGTACGTGGCGCGGCGTTAACAGCATTGAACGTGGTAGCTCCTGCCCAGGCTTTTAAAACAGCAAAGGAATTACAACAAGCTGCAGAGGGGCCAGTTTCTCAGGCAATTGTTGGTGTTTATGAAACGAACGGCGCTGATGCAGAATGGCCTTACGTAATGGCAGCATTTAAAAAAGCCTCTGTACAGGTTAAGATTGATAATGCGGTAAAGCTGATGCCAGGCATGATTGGAAGGATGACCAACCGTACCTATGTAGCAGAAGGTATCCGTACCATCAGCGATCTCGCAGTTACCTATAAAAAATATGGTGTTGGCCCTAAATTGATTGCTTCTTTAGAGGACATCAAAAAGGAACGCAAAAATATTGATGACAAGGAATCTGCGAACTTAGCGGAAGATGCGATCAAGCGAATCAACGACAGTAAAGAGTAAGAGGATAATACCAGATAACCATCCTGCTACCTGGAGGAATAAATAAGTCGAAAGTACATTTTAGCTTGTGGTGAAATCAATTGATCAGGTCAGATAAAATATATCTCACCTGATCGATTTAAAAATACTTTCTTTGTAAAAATGATTCGTACTATGAAGCCATGTGAACAGGAGATTCGTTTCATCATTGAAACCATATCGAAGTTAGTAGAGATCAATCCTGATGACTTAATGTCTATTAGCGATTGTTTTGAAAGCAGGACAATTAATAAAAGCCAGTTTTTATTAAAAGAGGGCGAGGTTTGTGATTTCTGGGGTTTTATTTATCAGGGTATTGTCCGGTCTTACACGCCTAATGATAGGGGAGAAGAATATACCAACGGCTTCATCATGGAAAATGATTTTATCTGTCAGTTTCTCAGTTTTCAAAGCAGGAAACCAAGTTCCGTCAATGTGCATGCACTGGAAGACACTAAACTGGTTTTCCTTTCCCATAAGGAGTTGCAAAAGGTCTACTCCCGGTTCCCTATATTTGAAAAATTTGCCCGTAAACTATATGAAGACCGGTTTGCGCAGGCTAAAGCACAAATGTTATTTCGTGTACAATTGAGTGCAACCGACCGTTATTTATATCTTCTGGAAAAACGCCCGTCTCTGATACAGCGGGTACCGCTTAAATATCTGGCTTCTTATCTTAATATTACAGATAGTACCCTGAGCAGGGTAAGGAGAAAAATAAGTCATCTCCCGCAATAGAAGATTTCTTGCCTTTTATCAAGTGTCCATAACCAGAGCTGCTTTAACTTTGGGATATGAAAAACACAGAAAAGAAAATTGTCCTAATCACTGGTGCAAACCGTGGTTTGGGGTATGAGATCGCCAGGCAGCTTGGCGAAAAAGATATGGTTGTCATTTTAGGTGCGCGTAATGCAGACGCTGGTAAAGCTGCTGTAAGCCAATTAAGCACACAAAATATCGAAGTCCATTTTGTTCAGCTGGATATCCTTCAGCAGGAAAGCATTAGAAATGCTGCTGCTCTGGTAGAAGAACAGTTTGGACGTTTGGATATTCTGGTCAATAACGCAGCCCGCTTGCCGAATCGAAAAGAGGCAGAAAGTCAAAAATTTTTACCATCTGATATCAGTGCCGAATTGCTTTATGGTTATATAAATACCAACTTTATGGCGCAGGTAGCAGTTACCCAGGCTTTTCTTCCATTGATTAAAAAAAGCCAAGCAGGAAGAATTGTCAATATGTCTTCCTCTATAGGTTCAGTTACCATAGCAAGCGAACATTTACATGAAAATGGCCCAAAACCTCCTTTCCTGGCTTATGCGGCTTCAAAAGCTGCTTTAAATATGTTTACTGTCCAGCTTGCAAAAGAACTGGCTGGTACCTCAATCAAAGTGAATAGTGCTGATCCAGGATTGACGCAGACAGATGCGGGCGGTCCTACTGCACCGAATACGGTAGCGCAAGGGGCTAAACCTGCTGTTTGGCTGGCTTGCCTGGATGCTGATGGGCCCACAGGCTGCTTCTTTACACACAGACTTGAGCACACCGCAACAAACCCCTGGTAATTTATCATCGATTGATTTTACTCTGGCAAAGCAGAAAGGTCAATATCAGGTTTTTTACCTGTTTTTGACCTTTTATAAATTGTATTCAATGGGGTATAATCATTAAAAAAACCGCCATTATGAAGATAAAAAGAACCATTTCTTAATCCTCCGCCATAATCCATTCTGAACTTTTTATGCGCTGTAGCATCTCCGGTAAGCATGGCAGTATTTAATTCTATCCATTCACCTTCCTTACTTCTTACCCATTGGGAAGTGAAATCAACACTTCTTTGTACATTACCGGCTTCTGGTTCAAAATTCTCCAGGAAAGAATGCAGGTGTGTTAAATACGTTTGTGTGGCGGGCCTGCTGAAACTGGCAATCAGTAACCACTTGCTCAATTTAGGGTCATAAAAATAAGCGGTATATCGGGTATAATTATCTGCCAGAGGTTCCCCGTGTAATAAAAAGCGGTAAGTAACACCAGCCTGCCATAGATAGTTCAAATAGCTTTGTCCGCCTGAGCCTTCATCTCCAAAAGATCCGGCATGTACGTCCTTACCTTTACTGATCAGACGAATTTGCTGATTGTCTGGTATTTTACCCGGATCATCCGTTTTAAAAGGGCTCCACACAGAAAAAAGGACTCTCCGTTCTGTTGGAGAATTTACCTGCATACCAAAATACCCTTCTCCAAAACCATCGGCCATAAAATATGAACCAATAATATCCTGATGGACAGGTACAGTGACTTCATTATAAAACCACTCTGCCTTTAGGTTTGCTGGTACTTTATAACTCAGGTGTACCGATGGCCCACGTCTTCCCCAATGGAAATAGTTGCCCTCATTATTTTGAACATAAGAAAGTTTATTGCCGTCCATATCCTTAATGGTCAGGTTGGAAATCTCGGCGAAACTCTTCCCTGTTTTAGAAAGCCCTTTAATTTTGAAGCTGTAATACCCGGTATCCCTTACATTCCACTTTCCTAAATCATATACCTTCGCTGTATCTCCCTCAACTTTTAATTTCAATGATTTCCCTGCTGCGATAACTTCTATTTCACTTTTTCCTGTAGGAACCTTGAGTGTAAGCGAAGCCCTTATTGGTCCTGTTTGGGCAAACCTTACAAAGGTCTTAAAAGTTATACTTTTTAAACTCCAGTTTACAATTCCATCATTGCTTATGTTTCCACCTATGGGTGCACTTTGGTTAGCTATAAAACTCAGGTCGGTTTTTCCATGATCGTACCGCCATGTATTACCGCCTAAGGGGATTGCTGCTGTGGAAATATGATCTAAAGTTTGCGCTTTACCCGTAAATACAATTGTATTTAAAATGATAACCAGGGCTATAAAAAGATTAAACTGATTTTTTAAAGGGATAGATTTACTGATCATATATCAGCCTAATTTATCAAATTCAATTGATAAACTCAAATAGCTGGTTTAGTGGAAAAAATCAAAGGCTATCGTGAAGCGGTGCGGCAGGCAGGTATTCAGGAACTAAATTTTTTTGCACATTCAATACCTTTTCCTGTCCCCATGTTGCCATTTCACTCAGTATCGGCGATAAACTATTGCCTAAATCTGTTAATGAATATTCTACGCGTGGCGGAATTTCCTTGTACTGCTTTCGGCTAATCAATCCATCGGCTTCGAGTTCTTTTAGCTGTTCAGTCAGTACTTTTCTGGAAATAGAAGGCATTCGTGCTGCTATTTCGCCAAACCGCCTGGTATGGTCGGAAAGGATGTACATAATAATTGTTTTCCATCTTCCACCAATTAAAGCAATCGTTGCTGTAACAGGACATGCCGAATGTTCAAATTTATCTTCCATTAGTCACTTTTAGGTTACCACTATTTTCATTGTTACCAAAAGGTAACAAGTTACAATTTGAAATCATTATTAGTTTCTTTGCGTAACAAAGGTAATTATTCATTTTAAAATAGACGAAACTATGATTTTAATAACAGGCGCAACAGGCCATTTAGGAAATGCTACTATCAAATCTCTTCTGGAAAAAGGTATTCCAGCCAATGACATCGCTGCATTGGCTAGGGATGAAAACAAAGCTGCCGAATTAAGCGAAAAAGGGGTGCAGCTCAAAATCGGTGACTACAAAAATTATGATTCTTTAAAATCCGCCCTTCAGGGAGTGGATAAGTTATTACTCGTTTCTTCATCCGATTTGGACGACAGGCTTACACAGCATAAAAATGTGATCAATGCTGCCAAAGAAAATGGCGTGAAACATATCGTCTACACCAGTATAGACATTAAAAGCTTTGAAGGAACTGCTATTCCTTACGTGAGTCAAATCCATATTGACACAGCCAATTACCTAAAAGAAATTGGCATCCCTTATACGCTTCTGGACAACACGTTATACGCTGATCTGGTACCGTTATTTTCGGGCGAAAAAGTTCTGGAAACAGGCATTTTCTTCCCGGCAGGAGAGGGTAAAACACCATTCGTTGCAAGAACAGAAATGGCAGAAGCAGCTG
Source organism: Pedobacter sp. L105 (assembly GCF_009765875.1). Taxonomy (GTDB): domain Bacteria; phylum Bacteroidota; class Bacteroidia; order Sphingobacteriales; family Sphingobacteriaceae; genus Pedobacter. The sequence continues at coordinate 184,733 of NZ_LMUP01000007.1, read as the reverse complement.
CAGTGGTGCTAACTACCTCCGGACATGAAAACCAGGAATATGCAATCACAGCAGAAACGGCTTACTCATTTAGTGAAATAGCTGAAATGCTTTCAGAGATTACTGGTAAAGAAGTGTTGTATCATCATCCTGATGCAACTGCTTATATTGAACAACTAGTAAAGGTTGGCGTTCCCAAAGAAAACGCTGCTTTTTTTGCTGGTTTCGGTGAAGCCATCAAAAACGGTGAATTTGATACCAATCGCAGCGACCTTGCAAAATTATTGGGTAGGAAACCATTGGAATTAAAAGAATTCCTGAAAACTATTTATGGTATTTAAGTTTTTTTTAAAGCCAGTTGTAATTCCTATTACAACTGGCTTTATTTTAAATTACTAGGTCACATTGGTTTGTATGGCGCGATTTTTTAAGGAATCAAAACTATTTTTCCATGTGTATGTTTGCTTGCCAGATCATCGTAAGCAGCTTTTACCTCAGCTAGTGGATAAGAGCCAGCAACCAGTATTTCCAGTTTTCCCTCGTCAATCATTTTTGTCAATTTTTCCATGACGGCTGCAGATGCCCCGGCAGAATTTCCTGCAGTATTCACGCTATAGGTAGAAGCTGCTTCAAAATCTATGATTGTATTGATCCGTTCTTTGGGAATCCCCAGATCGATACCTAATTTCACATATCCATTGCCTGAAACATCAAATAAAGCGGAAGGTGTTCGCCCATCTAAAACCTCCTGAACTGCTTTTAAATTGTCTTCGCCATAAGTTACAGGGATTACACCATGTTTTTTTAACCATTCGTGATTAGCCTCACTTGCAAAACCGATCACCTCTACACCCAGGTTTTTTGCAATCTGCACGGCGATTGATCCTACACCACCAGCAGCACCAGAAATGATTACCACATCACCAGGCGATAAAGAAAGTACATCCACCCCGGCATAAGCAGTGGTTCCCGCTACAAATAATCCACCGGCCTGTTCCCAGGTCATTTGTTCAGGTTTGATCACCAGCTGATCCTGACCTACGGCAATATATTCCGCCTGGGCATTACGGTTGTTAGAAAAACCAATTACCTCATCTCCAATCTTAAAATCTTTAACCTGATCTCCAATAGCTGTAATTGTTCCGGCAAAGTCGCTTCCCTGACCGGTTGGCAAGGTGGATTTAAACATATGTTCCAATTTTCCTAACCTGATGGATGTTTCACCAGGGTTGATGCCGGCAGCTTTTATCCTGACCAGCACTTTATCTGATCCAACTTCCGGCATCGGTGTTTCAGCTATATATAATACTTCTGTACCTCCAAATTTATCATATCTAACGGCATGATTGGTTTGTTCTTGACTTTCGTTTTTCATAAGAATATATTTTAATCAGTATATCTATTTGTTTAATCAGTAGCGCTCAGGTCTTTTAACCATCTGCTGCCTTCAGCGATTTAGTGTTTATGAAGCGATCATGATCTTTTTCTCACCAGCTCTTATTGTTTTCAAGAGCTCATATTTCCGGTTCATTACTGTTTGTGATTCTACGATCATGATGCTTTCACAAGAATTGTTTCTCAGTTGCTACTGTCTATTCAAAAACTGTGCTGGTTATCAGGATAGCCCTGGATAATCTGTAAAACCTTTGGCACCAGGAGTAAATAAAGTAGAGAAATCTGGTGCATTTAACACTGCTCCCTGATCTAATCTTCGTTCCAGATCGGGGTTAGCGAGGAACAGACGGCCAAATGCAATCAAATCTGCGTCGCCATTGCCTAATTCCTGTTCGGCCTTTTCGGTAGTGAAATTATTACAGTGTATCAGTGTGCCCTCAAATTCAGTTCGGATTGCACTTAGCGTTTCTTTTGTAACCTGTGGGTTGAGACTGATATGAACATACACTAGTCCAATCCTGTTGAAAGCCTTAGCGAGATGAATATAGGTTTCATGTACGGTTTCGGCATCATAGGGCTGTAGATCACCAAGTGTTGAATCAGGTGAAATGCGGATACCAACTTTTTCTTTACCTATGGCTTCGGCTACCTGTTCGGCAATTTTTATGGCAAACCAGCTGCGGTTCTCTATATTTCCACCATAAATATCAGTCCTGTTATTTACGTTCGGGTTTAGGAACTGTTCTATCAGATAACCATTGGCAGCATGTAATTCAACACCGTCAAATCCTGCTTCAATTGCATTTTTTGCTGCCTGAACATATTCCTGAATCACATTTTCAACTTGTTCAGTGGTCAATGCAACAGGATTTGAATGATTCTGTAGACCTGCAGTATCCGTAAATATCTGACCGGCTGCAGTGATGTTAGAGGGGCCGTATAAGAAAACGCCGGTTGGTAAATTGTCTACATGGCCAATACGGCCGGTATGCATCAATTGCAAAAATATTTTAGTACCGTTAGCGTGAACCGCTTCAGTTACCGTTTTCCAGCCAGCTATCTGTTCTGCTGAGAAAATGCCAGGGATACGTGGATAACCTAATGCTTCGGGAGCAGTGGCAGTACCTTCAGCAATGATCAGTCCGGCTCCGCTTCGCTGCTTATAATAATCGGCTATCAGTGCATTGGGTACATTTCCTAGAGCCCGGCTTCTGGTCATCGGGGCCATTACCAGGTGGTTTTTTAATTTTAAAGTTTCAGTATGATAAGGCATCAATAATTTTTTCATGACATATTTGTTTTAAATGATAGGTCAAATATCATGTCAATGACGATTTTAAAATAGCGCGCTCCGCCTTAAAAATAGTCGGTTCCGCCGGGATTAAATTGCTGGTCATAACTCGTGCTGTAAAAAATATGTTTCCTTTTATAGCATTCCATCAACAATGATCATTAATTTTAAAACGTATACCTTATTATGCTTATTGAATTTGTAACCGACGTAGATCTTAATTTTTTACACTTTTTTGCCGGGCGCCTCAATGTTCCGGTGATCGATAACCGGCTTGAAATTCCTTCTTCCCTGGGGGAAGGTTTTGTGCGCTGGATAGATATTGATACCGATTTCAGAATGCTGGTGCACCGCTACCGGCTTAAAGAAGAGCTGGTTTTAAGGAGGATAGGGACTAAAGAGCCTACCACCTTTGTCAGCATTATCTTTTATAGCAATGAAGAACCTTTTACTTTGATTGCAGATCACCAGCAGAAACAGGTATTTACCCGCTATAACGATCTTGCCGTTCAGATCTTTTCAAATACACTGGATTCTACCATTACGTTTCCTGCAAATTCTGAGATTTACTTTACCGTTGTAGCCATCAGGGCAGCCAATTTGGGCCCTTTACTGCGGATGAGTAAACCAGATCCTTTAATTCAAACCATCATAAATTCGAAAGATTCATATCTTTTTTATGAAAGTATGAGTCCGGAAGCCCAGATCACGCTGAAGGAAATATCTGAACCCAAAGAAGAAAGCGGGCTGACCAATTTCTTTTACCGTGTAAAAGTAGAATCCTTGTTGTTATATGTTTTCAGCCAGTTGCATAACCGGCAATCGCTTCGGCACAATCCCATCAACAAAGCGGATGTGGAAAAGCTATTCATCATCCGAACCGAAATTCTAAATGATCTGAGTGTCCAGCCAAGCCTGCCCCAGCTAGCTAAAACTGCGGGATTTAGTGAAACAAAAATGAAGGATCTTTTCAGACAGGTATTTGGTAATAGCATTTACAGTTATTACCAAAATGCGCGTATGGAAGAAGCTGCTTTTTTGCTCAAAAGCAAAGGCTATTCTGTATCAGAAACGGGTTATGCCCTGGGTTTTACCAACCTCAGCCATTTTACACGGCTATTTGAACGTCATCATCTGCAAAAGCCCAAAAAGTATTCTGCGGGTGCCTGATAAAAGATTAATACCATTGCCGAATATTGGAAATTTTATCATCAGCATACGGGCACCTGGCAATGTCCGTATGCTGATTTTTCTTTAAAATGCCGAATCTATTACACCGCCATCTACCCGCAGGGCTGCTCCGGTTGTAGCAGAAGATAATTCACTGGCGGTATAAACAACCAGATTGGCAACTTCCTCTGCACTTGCAAATCGTTGGATAATAGAAGAAGGCCTTTTTTCTTTAATGAACTGTAAAGAAGCTTCTTCCAGGGTTATTCCTTTTTCTTTGACTACCTTTTCCATACCTTTTTTATTTCCGGCAGACCATGTTGGGCCGGGAAGGATGGCGTTTACCGTTACATTGGTTCCACGCAAATGTTTCGCTAGTCCTCGGCTTAATGAAAGGTAAGCTGTTTTGGTAACCCCATATAAAATCATATCATCAGGAATATTAACCGCCGACTCGCTGGATAAGAAAATAATGCGTCCCCAGTTTTTCTTTTTCATAATGGGCGCATAATGACGCGACAAACGAACCCCACTCATCACATTAACATTGAAAGAATTAAACCAGGTTTCATCATCTGTAGTTTCAAAAGGCTGGTCGCCAAAAATCCCCACATTGTTCACCAGGATATCTACTTCGGGCAATTGCTCAAGTAATGCATCCACCTCTTCAATTTTGCTGAAATCTGCCACAATACCTTCAACATCTCCCTTGGGAACTGCTGTTTTTAACTTTTTAATAGCCTCATCAATCTTAGTCTGGCTGCGTCCGTTAATATATACTTTGGTACCTTCTTTTAATAAGCCCTCTGCAATGGCAAAGCCTATTCCATCTGTAGAACCGGTAACCAGGGCTGTTTTGTTGTTCAACTGCAAATCCATCGTTTATTGTATTTATGAATAATATATTTTATTTCAACCTATAAATCTCCACGTCCTTCCCGCTGTTCAGACATCCACTCCTGCAATAATCCTATTTAAAATGATCATCTGTCAAAAGATTAAATCTGTTTTTGAGCGAAAGGGCAGTCATTTATATGTTGTAACACTATAACATACTATTCATAATTTTGTTCCTATGGAATTTAATTTTATCGGTTTATTTTATCCCTGTTATTCATAGCGAAGGGCTTCAATAGGGTCTAATCTCGATGCTTTTAAAGCAGGATAATAACCAAAGAAAACACCTATTACCGTACAAAAAGAAAAGGATACCAGTATTGATGTGGTGTTCACTACAGGTGGCCACTTTAAAAGATGAAAAATCATATAACCAAGGCCTTCACCTAAAATTATCCCTATTAATCCGCCGGCAACACTAATGATCACTGCTTCAGCCAGAAACTGGCTTAATATATCAATACCTCTGGCCCCGATAGACATTCTTAAGCCTATTTCCTTGGTTCTTTCTACAACTGATACATACATGATATTCATGATGCCAATTCCGCCAATCAACAAAGAGATGGCCGCAATTCCGGTCAATAAATAAGTTAATAAATTGGTAATAGAACTTAGTGTTTTAATCAGTTCCTCCTGCGTCCTGATCACAAAATCATCATCTGCATTATCGCGCAGGCGATGAGATGCCCTCATAATCCGGGTTAATTCTTTTGATGCCTGATCAGATAAATCTTCCGACTTGGCCGATGCATAGATACTTCCAAAATATATTGATGAAACTATTCTCTTTTGAACGGTAGTATAGGGAGATAAAATGACATCATCTTCATCCTGGCCAAAAGTGTTCTGCCCTTTGGGTGCCAATACACCAATTACCTGGAAGGGGATTTTGTTAAATCGAATCACCTTACCAATTGGGTTAACACCTTTCGGAAAAACGTTTTTTACTACAGTTTTACCCAACAGGCAAACCTTTGCATAGGTGCGTATGTCCCGCTCGGAAAATGAAATTCCATCCTGTACAGACAAGTTACGGATCGTTAAAAAATCCGAATTTACGCCATTGATAGTTGTTGGCCAGTTTAACGATCCATTGATCACCTGTCCTTTTGCCTGTGAAGAAGGGGATACATACGCAACATAAACAGCATGTTGTTTGATTGCCGTAATATCTTTAAAAGTGAGGGTCTCCACGTCAGCACCCTGTAGCCTTGCACCGCCCGGAACGTTACTATTGGGCAGAATAGTAATCAGGTTAGAACCCAGGCCAGACAAAGATCTATGGATGCTGATAGTGGAGCCATTTCCTATAGCACCAATAGTGATCACCGACGCTACGCCGATAATAATACCCAGCATGGTTAAAAAGGCCCTTAATTTATTCCGTTGTAGCGCTTTTATCGCAAGCAGCACAAGGTTGATTAGTTTCATCTGTTTTGATTTTTAAACCTGTGTAAGCTGTTTTGTTAATAATCTTCCGTAACCGGGAGTGAAGCCAGCATTTCCTTTGCATCCCGCTTGTTTTCATTGGTATTGTCTTTCATCACCCTACCATCTCTAAGCGTAATCGTGCGACCGCTAAATGCAGCGATATCAGGTTCATGTGTTACAAAAACGATAGTTTTTCCTTTTGACTGGTTCAGTTCCTGCATCAGTGCCATAATTTCGTAGGACGTCCTGGTATCCAGGTTTCCGGTAGCCTCATCCGCCAGTATCATCACCGGCTCATTTACCAGTGCCCTTGCAATGGCTACCCGCTGTTGCTGTCCGCCAGATAATTCGTTGGGCATATGGTACATTCTTTCGGCAAGTTTAACCGCCTCCAATGCGGCAATCGCCCTCTCTTTCCTTTCGGCAGCACTGACCGAAGGATTATAAAAAAGAGGCAATTCTACATTTTCGAGTGCTGAAGTACGGGGCAGCAGATTATAAGCCTGGAAAACAAAACCGATCTTTTCATTGCGTAATTTGGCCAGCTGGTCCCGGTTCAGCAGACCAATATTGATCCCATCCAGGGAATAAGTGCCCTCACTTGGTTTATCAAGGCATCCTAAGGTGTTCAACAGGGTAGTTTTACCAGAACCGCTGCTTCCCATAATGGTCACGAACTCGCCAGCATACACGTCAAAGGATACGCCTTTCAGTGCGTTAACCACTTCTGTCCCCATTTGGAAATGCCTTTTGATATCATTCAGTTCAAGGATCTTGTTATTCATCAGTAAATATTTTTTAGAAGTTTATTTATTGTTTTTACAATGTCTTCTGGTTGCCTTCTGCGGTTTGTAAGTGATGAAGTTATTATCAGCTTGTTTTTCATCTTTTTTATTGTTGCTCTTATGTTCAAGAGCCCGTAAACCCGGTTTATTAAATTGTAATCAGTAAGCGGATGCTGGTCTTATCATTAACTATCTGTTGTGAAACCAGCATCAACTCGTTTTGTTAAATTTGTAACCTGTAAGCTGATGCTGGCTTCAGCAACACATTTGAATTGATCTTTCGCAGCGGTTTATGGTCTGTTATTTCTTCTTTGAATTGCTTTCAGGTGGTTTAGGGAATAGCGAAGAAGAGCTGGCCGTTTCTCCCGGAATAGGATAGGAGGTCACCACCTGCTGATCGGCGCTCAGGCCTTCCAGAATCTGAACATGCGTATTGTCATCCAGGCCTGTAAGTACCTGCACTTCATTGAGCCTGTTTCCGGATAGTACCCATACAGCACCTGGTTTTGCTTTTGGAACTGTTGTTTTTGGAAGCCTCTTCACAGCCGTGTCAATGACATAATCCTTCTTCAGTGTAGAATCAGGTGAAAAATTTAAAGCTTTGGAACTGATCAGCAAAACATGCTTCACCTCTTTGGTATATACTACGATGTTAGCGGTCATCCCTGGCTTTAGCTTCATATCCTCATTAGGGGCTTTGATGATCGTAGCATAAGTAACCACATTGGAGGAAACTTTTGGATGCAAACGCACATCAGCCACCATGCCGCTAAATGAATCATCCATATAAGCATCCACGGTAAAAGTAGCCCGCTGGCCCTGATGCACAGTGCCTATATCGGCTTCATCTACAGCGGCCTCTACCTGCATTTTGGTAATGTCCTTTGCTAAAACAAACAGGGTTGGCGTGCTAAAAGAAGCAGCTACTGTCTGACCAATACTGATGTTCCTTGACAAAACTACACCATCAATTGGTGAAAAGATATCCGCATAAGATAGGTTCTTCACGGCAGATCTTAAAGCTGCTTCCGCATTAGCTACGCCGGCACTTGCAGCATTGTAATTATTAAGCGCCGTTTCATAGTCGGCCCTGCTAATTGCTTTAACGCCATAAAGTAATTTTTGCCGGCGGTATGTACTTTCATTAAAGGCCAGTGAACTCTTCTGTGTGCGCAAATTTGCTTTATCCTGATCAACCACCGCCTGTAATAGTGATTTATCCAATTGCGCCAGTAACTCCCCCTTTTTCACCTTGGAGTTGAAATCGGCATTCAACACACTGATTGTTCCGGAAACCTGCGTACCCACGGATACGGTATCTACAGGTTCGATGGTGCCGGTAGCGGTAACACTTTGCGCAATGTTGCCGTAAACAGGTTTCTCCGTTACCAGGGCAATGGGTTTGCTTCGTTTATGAAAAAACAACACCCAAATGCAGACAGCTGCGACGATCAGTATAACGGTTAGTAATATATTTTTGGTAGACTTTTTCATTGTTGCTGGATATTAAAGTTGCACAGGCACGCCATTATAGAAATCGTATATTTCAATAGTCAATGCCGCATTGTATTTTGCTTGTATAAAATTCTGGAGTGCCTGCACGTACAAAGCCTTTTGCTGCAGGAAATCTACCATCGCAGTTGCACCCAGCGATAGTTGCTCATCGGCAATGCGGTAGGTCTCTTTGTTATATCGCAAAGCTTCGGCAGCGGCATCATATTGACTTTCTGCAGTAAGGACATTGATATATGATTTTTCAACATTTTGCGAAAGCGTAGTTTTGGTATCCTGCAGGGTAAGCACCGCCTGGTCGATATTAATTTTGGCTTCTTCCACATTGGTTTTGGTTACCCGCTTACTGAAAATGGGCACAGACAAGGTGATTCCCACCTGCTGGTTAAAATAATTGTTCAGCTGCCGGAAATATCCCGGCGTGGTACCGGCATAACTTGATCCCACAGAACCATTGGCGGTTAACGTTGGTTTAAAGCCAGTTTTGGCTTTTGCCAGGCTAATGTTCGCACTTTCAACACCGAGCTCACTTATTCTAACTTCCGGTCTGAATGACATGGCATTGTCCACAACAAGGTTTAAGGCCGGTACCGCTTTTTTGGCAATCACCGTATCGGGGTCAACAATCTCCAGTGAATAGCTAATGGGTAACTGTAACAACTGCTTCAATGCCAGCAGATCCTGGCGACGGGTGTTTTTTGCCGATACCAGGGTATATTTGTCATTTGCCAATTGTGATTCCAGCTGGGCAACGTCTTTGCCGGCTATACTTCCGGCAACCAGCTTTTGCTTCGCATTGTCAAGCTGTGCCTGGGATGTATTTACAATTTCCTCCTCGTAAATAATGGTTTCTTTGTCCAGCAGAATATTCAGGTAAGACTGCGTAATGGTCAGGGTGATATTATTTTCCTGTTCCTGCACACTTAGATTTGCCGATTGAAGGGATAAGTTTTTTTGTTGGATATCATTTTTAAGGTAGCCTCCCTGGTAAAGCACTACAGAGCTATTCAGGCTATAACTGCCACTCGGAGTAAATCCTGACTGATAGTTCCCGGTGTTGACATCCAGATTTTTGCCGTGGGCGTAGTTTTGGCTTGCAGAGCCCGACAAGCCGGGGAGTACTGCACTCTTGGACAATAACAACTCCTGCTGGCTGGTCTTTTGATCCAGCCTTAAGGAGTTGAGTTGAATATTATTTTTCCTGGCGTAATCCAGGCACTTTTGCAAATGCCATGCACCGGGAGATACATTTAAACTGTCCTGGGCAAATAGTCCGGTCGACCAACCCATCAGACAAACCACTACCATCAGTTGTAATAACTTCCTGGTTTTCATTTTATTTGACAATTATACTTTTTGTTTGGGTGGTATGGGCACTAAAGTAACCCAGGGATACAGGACTAATATTTGTTGGGGGATCTGATGGGGTTACACTGCCACCCGGTCCGTCAGCACTCTGTTGTGATAAGGTAAACCAGTATAAATAAATAGGCTGATCTAAACATTGCATTTCTACAACCGCCTTGTCGCCGGCATGGATATCTACGTCATCCTGTCTTAAAATCACGCTTACATCTTTTCCATCGTTAAACTGATCATCAGCTGCAAAAACAACTCTCTCCTGTACGCCGTTCACCCACAAAACAAAACGGTAATGATTGTCAACGCCAATAGGATCATGGTAGTGCACTGAAATTTCCTTCTTGTTGTCGCTGCCCGGGGTTGGTGTGTTTTGAGAAGTTAAAGTATCTAACATCACCTGTGCCGGCATTACGGAACTTGCATTATAGGTGTTGCCATTGGTCAGCACAGTCATTTTATAAGTATTACCGGCCACACCGGTTAATGAATTGCTGGTATAGGTTCCAGTGGGTCCCTCTACAAAGGGATAAACCTGTCCGCTTTGATCAGTGACCGATACCGTTGCCCCGGTAACGGCCGGATAAGTATTGGTATCCGTAAAGGGTACGTTTTTACTTAATCTGATCACTTGCGGTAAGCTTGTATTCGTCACATTGGCTTCAATGTCCAGTCTGCCGGTGTCATTACCCACCTTGATATCAACTACCTTGGTGCAGGCTGTTGCAAAAAGCAATATGATGGATAGGCTTATATAAGATTGAATAGTCTTCATTGGATTAAAATTTAAAGTTCCAGGTTACTGATGGGATAGGGGTAGCGAAAATGCTGGTTTCTACAGCTTCGGTAGTGTTGGCTACAGTCTTGCTATCGCGGAAAGTGATGGAATAAGGTTCTCTGCTTCCGTAAATGTTATAGATGCTAAAGGTCCAGCTGGAATGATATTTTTTATGTTCCTTGCCTTCAAGCGTAGCGCCTACATCCAAACGGTTAGTTGCGGGTTCGCGGAAACCATTACGTCCGGAATAAGAAAAAGTGGTTAAGCCGCCCGTGCTGTATTTACCAGTGGGATAAGTAACCGCATTCCCTGTTCCATAGATAAATGCGCTTGAAAAGGACCAGCGTTTGTTATATTGGTAAATACCAACCACTGAAACATCATGTGTACGGTCTTGTCTGGCCGGGAAATAATTGCCATTATTGATCGCAGCAAATTTATCCTCCGTTTTAGATAAGGTATAACCCACCCATCCGTTAAACTTACCATACTTTTTCTTTAAGAAAAGTTCCAGTCCATAAGCCCTTCCAGAACCATATACCAATTGCGATTCTACATCCTGGTTGGCAATTAACTGGGCACCGTCTTTATAGTCAATCTGGTTTTGCAGCCATTTATAATAAACCTCTGCAGAGAACTCAAACTTATTGTCGCTAAAATTTTTAAAATAACCCGTAGATACCTGGTCGGCAATTTCAGGTTTAATGTTATTGCTGCTCATCACATACAGATCTGTTGGCGAACTGGTGGTTGAATTGGATAACAGGTGGATGTTTTGGGTATTGCGGTTGTAAGAAACTTTGATGGAGTTTTCGTCATTCAGCTGATAGCCGGCAGAAAACCGTGGTTCCAGATAATAATAACTTTTAACCGTCTGACCAGAACTATAGGTTTTAGTATCCGTTACCTCTCCTGCGGTATTATACGTATCAATTGTTCCCGGGCCAACCAGAGAGAAGCCACTTAACCTCAGTCCATATAGTATTGTTAATTTACTGCTTGCCTTCCACTCGTCGCTAACATAAATTGCATCTTCGTAGCCATTACGCTTCTGTACGTTGATATCGTTCACATTATCTGCATCGGATGAAATATTTCCCGGCTCAATGTTATGGTGAATCACGTTGAACCCAAACTTAACCCGGTGATCGTCACTGGCCGACCATTGAAAGTCTTCTTTAAGGTTAAGGTCAGTTATTTTTGAAGTCGCTTTAAAGCTGTTGTCGGTTTGAAAACTTTGAACAACGTAATTATAGTTACTGTAAATCAATGAGGTGTTAGAAAACAGCGTTGGGCTAAAAACATGATTAAACCTCACTGTTCCTGTTGTATTGCCCCAGTTGGTGCCGAAAGTGTTTTTTAAAGCAATCACATCCTTTCCAAAATAACCCGAAAAGAAAATAGCATTATTGCTGTCAAAGTGGTAATTCGCTTTAGCATTTACATCATAAAAATAAAGTGAGCTTCCTTTAACGGTAGAATCCTTTGAGGCTTTGGTGAAAAGATCAATATATGTTCTTCTTGCACTCACCATGTATGACCCTTTGCCATTGTCTATTGGCCCTTCAACTTTAAGCCTTGAGGCAATCAGGCCAAGGCCGCCCTGTACGGTAAACTTTTCGGTATTTCCGTCAAACATTTTGATGTCCAGTACCGATGACAGGCGTCCGCCATATTCTGCAGGCATACCTCCTTTATAGATGCTCACATCTTTAATCGCATCAGAATTGAAAGTAGAGAAAAACCCAAACAAGTGAGAGGCATTATAAACGGGTGCCTCGTCCAGTAAAATCAGGTTCTGATCAGAAGCCCCTCCACGCACATAAAACCCTGTATTACCCTCGCCACCAGACTTCACTCCCGGCATTAAGGTAATGGTCTTCAACACATCTTTTTCACCAAAAACCACAGGCACAGCGTTAATTTGGGCCATGTTCAGTTTTTCAAGCCCCATTTGTGGCGAAGATATCTGATCGTTATTTGGTTTATTGGCGCTGATTACTACCTCTTTTAAAGAACTGTTTGGCGTAATGCGGATATCAATAACCTGGCTTTTATGGATGGAAACCTGACGGGAAACTGTTTCATACCCGAGGTAACTGTAGAGCAGGGTATAATCGCCATCGGGAGCCGATACGGAATAAAATCCATAACTGTTGGTTGATGTTCCGCCCTGCGGAATCTCTTTGATCCTGACAGATGCACCAATGAGTGTTTCACCCGTGGTATTATCTTTAACGGTGCCGCTAATGCTATATCTTTTCTGCCCAAAGGCGAAAATCACGCTAAAAACAAAGCATAAAAGTAAAGGTATTCTAAGCATATTTTTTTGATTTGGCACTAAACTATGGGCCGCACCAATACCAAATCTTCCTATTATACCAAAGAAGTCACTTATTATACAAAAATGGATTTTGGTTATATCAATAAAAATGGATTTAATTAATTTGTATGGAGAGTTGGTCAGGTTAGTTTTTTACCGCCATTTGTTAAAAAAAATATTTTGGTATAATAGTTATCCGCTTTGGTATAATAGCAAAAAGGCGCTTGGTTCAATTGTGTACCTTTAGATTAGTTATTTAGAAATACTATGAGTGCTGCACCTACGGCCAAGCCGTTTCATAATGAGATCATCCTTAAGTTCCTGATCAGTCCCAGGTACCGTATATTCCGGCATTTAAGTTTAATTGTGCTGCTGGTGGCTGCATTCTATAATGGTAATGTGGAATTTACGGAACCCGTAAACACTTATGCCAAGATTGCCATGTTCTCCATGTTGCTTTCGTTGTTTTATATCAATATGTACCTGTTAGTTCCAAGACTGCTTTTCAGAGATAACTATCTGGGTTATTTTTTATGGATCATAGGCTGGTTTGTGCTGGTTCAAACGCTTGTTTCTAAGATTAAAGAATTTATGTTTTTTCATATTAAAACTGTTTACGCCCGGCCGCATGACGGGCCTAACCTATTCGCGTTCAGTTTTATATTTATGATACTCTTTGGCGCATCGGCTGCGGTAAAACTATTCCAGCGCTGGATCGTTGATTCGCAAAGGATCAATGACCTGGAAACGGCTACTATCCAGTCAGAGCTGGAGCATTTAAAAAAACAGATCAATCCTCATTTCTTGTTTAATATGCTCAACAATGCCAATGTCTTAACGCAGATAGACCCGGTAAGAGCGTCGCAGGTTTTAATAAAATTGAGCGATCTGTTGCGCTATCAATTGTATGATAGTGTGCAGAGTAACGTGTTTCTGACCTCAGACATTCAGTTTCTGGAAGATTTCTTAAACCTGGAAAAAATCAGACGTGATAATTTTGATTTCACCATTTGTAAGGATGGCGCGCTGGAGGGTGTTGAAATAGCGCCTTTATTATTCATTACCTTTGTCGAAAACGCCATCAAACACAATATCGATGCAGAAGAACCTTCTTTTGTTGATGTTTTTTTCTTCGTTGTAGATGGGGAACTTCATTTTCGCTGCATCAACTCCATACCACGTATCAAAGTTGCCCAAAATGGCGGTGGGGGCCTGGGATTAGCCAACGTAAAACGAAGGTTAGAATTGATTTATCCAAACCGGTACCAGTTAATCATTACTGATGATGCGAAAACCTTCGATGTGCATTTAAAAATCAAGATATGAAGGCTATAATCATTGATGACGAACCTTTAGCCAGGCAAGCCATATTGTTGTTGGCTGCTGAAGTTGCTAACTTAGAAATTGTGGGCGATTTTAGTAATGCATTGACAGCAGGGAAATATATGCAGGAAGAAAAGGTCGACCTTATTTTTCTTGATATTCAGATGCCCGGCCTAAATGGGATAGAGTTTGCTAAAACCGTTCCTAAGCATACGCTGATTATTTTTACTACCGCCTATCCCGAATATGCACTGGAAGGTTTTGAACTGGATGCATTGGATTACCTGATGAAACCGGTAAAAGAAGAGCGTTTTCAAAAAGCCCTGAACAAAGCCTTCGCATATAACAAGTTGTTAGAAAGTGAAATCCCGACCAGTGAAATCCAGCATAAAGGAGATGATTACTTTTTTGTGAAGTCAGAGCGACGTTTTATAAAAGTTCAATTCAAAGACATTCTTTTTATTGAGGGCTTAAAAGATTATGTAGTGATGCAAACTGAAGACCAGAGGGTCATCACCGCGATGAATGTAAAAACCATCCATGAGCAATTGCCGCAACATATTTTTGTAAGGATCAGCAAGTCTTACGTGATCAATGTCAATGAGATCACTTCATTTGATAACAATACTGTTTTAATCCGGAAGTTTGAAATCCCGATCGGCAATTCATACCGGAGCTATTTCTTTGATAATTTTGTGGTAAAAAAGATTTTAGGGAGATAATCAAATAAATTAAGACTGATATTAATAAGTAGATTGAACCGTATCCATGGATACGGTTCAATCTGCAACAGCTAGTGGTTATAATCTCCCTTTACTTTATTAGCTGTACTTTGTCCTGGCAGATAAATCTGCAGTCCGAAAGTAAGGCCAAGGTTATTTTGTGAAGTCGCATTGCCAAAACCTACCAGGCCATTGTATTTCAACAATGTTTCCAATCCGATGTTAGGTGTAATAAAGTAAGCAAATCCAGGACCTACGCTCAGATTCAGGCCATTTGTCTTTCCACCACCCTCGCTCACATTTACGCCGCCAAAACCAACTGTAGCTTCTGCGAAAAGCCTGCCGTGTTTTAAGATTTCAACATCTTTACCGGTATAATATCTGCCTAAGGCACCGGCACCGTAAGAGGTAGTAGTTGGGGCATGTTTAGTAGTTTCTAAACCAAAGTTTACGTATCCACCCAATGCAAGGTTATCTTCAACAAACCATGCTGCTTTAGGCGTTACATTAAGGTTAAATACTTTTGGGTTATCAAGACCCAGGTTCAGGTCGGCAAAATTTCCGCCAACAAATACATTTCCTTTTTGAATTTGGGCATGTGCATTAAAACTAAGCGCAGTGGCAGCAAGTGCTGCAATAAGTGTAATCTTTTTCATAGGGCAAATTTTTTAGAAATTTTTCATTAAATTATTTGTCACTACAAATATCTAAGGGGAAATGTTTGTGTTATTTCTTCCCTTTCCTATTTAAAGATGTATTCAGGTACATAAAAAGCTCCTCGTTTCATGATTCCTTTGAAACCTCGCTTCTAAATTGACTTTATTCTGATAAAAGAGATTTTTTCTGGTAATACTCTATAAAAGAGATAGAAAATGAGACGTAATCTGTAGTGCTAACAATTTTAACACTGTTTTAATTTAAAAATAGCGAATATGTACCCGTCAAATGATATCCTTTAATTGTCAAAGGTCTTTCCCGGTTATGGAGGTATTTATTGCGGTTTTTCAAATAAAATGGGTTGTAAAAAGGAAATAAAGAATTGTATGTATTTATCAGGAAAAGCGATAAGATCTTCGTTAAAAACAGGCATGATGTTACTTGCGGGATTCATTTTGCCGTTAATCAGCTCGGCGCAAATAACAATCAGTCCTTACTTAATCGGGCAGAATGCCTGGGAACAGCATTCCATTTCAAAAGTGAAAGACCAGATATCGGAGGTGCGTTTTCAGTCGGTAAGAATAGGAGGGAACACTTATGAAAAGGCTGATTTTATCAGTCAGTCGGCTTTGGCGCTGATCGATTACGTGAGGGCTTCCGGTGCGGAGCCTATTGTTCAGCTTCCCCGGCAGCTAAAAGATAACGATGCTGCATTTAAAGCGGTCACCTATATCAATGGCACCATGGGAAAACATATCCGTTTCTGGAGCATAGGAAATGAGCCCGACCATAAACACCAGCCTGCCACTCCAGAACAGGTGCGGGAGTATTTTACTAAAATCAGCATGCAGATCAAACGTTACGATCCAACGGCCGTAGTGATGGGTTTTGACCTGGCTTCTTATAATTTATCTTACCTAAACCGCTTACTGGGTGGAAACCTTGACGTTACAGGCAAAGTTCCCGGAAAACAGTATTACTACCTGGATAAGGTAACGTTCCATCAATACAAATTCATGAACATCACCAAAATTGAGGAAAACGTTAAAGATTTAAAATCCAGATTGGCCTCCATCAATGCAAAACGTCCTGCCGGAGAGCAAATTGGATGGGCAATTACAGAGTTTAATACGCACTGGATGGTAGACCTGACATTGAACGAAGCTTACTTGCCTTATAATTTTCACAATGGGCAGATCTATGCTGAAATGTATGACTTAGGCATGCGTGAAGGCGCATTTGCCATGTGCCCCTGGAGCATGCTGGAAGGAGGTGCCGAACGTACAGGTACAGATCTAAGTTTGTTTGATCTGGAAGACGGTGTTTATAAACCCCGGTCTAATTATTACCATACGGCGCTGCTTGCTCATTTTATCAAAAGTAAATACTTATTACATAGCCCAAATACCGATGATCTGGTGGTTATCCCTACCGGAGATGAAAGTGGTATTTCGGTAATGATCCTGAACAAAAATAAAACCGAAAACCTGAATTATACTTTGGCTTTTAAGCGTGGACCAGTTCAATCAGATCCCGCTGTAATTAGTATTAATGCCGACCTGGACCGGGAATTTAAAGGACACATTCCATCTTTTTCCACGCAGATGTTAGTATTCGATAAAATGGGCAAACTGATTAAGGCCTATGAATATTCGTCAAAAGACGCACATCAAAAAACTGCTCCCATCGAAATCACATCTTCTTTCCATTAAGATGATATAGCTGTAAAAGATTATATAATCATTGTAATTTCTAAAATCAGGTGTGCTTACCAGGGGTTAAATAACCAGGAAGAGTAAGAATTAATTCCTGTTGCCCCTTTGAAATTGACCTTCTGAATTACCGTTCCTCTTCTATAATAAGATAATCCAGTTTTATAGTATAAATATCTATTTACTCGTAAGGCTATGAGTATCATATTTGTTGCAGCGATAGCCTGTAAACTTTAAAACCAAATATATATGAACTCAATTTTTACTCCTGTAAAGATTTCCCGCTACCCGTTTGTTTTCCCGAAGGGAGCAATCGTCAAAAAAGGAATCTTATTTGTTGTTCTACTGCTTCTGGGCATTTGCTCGGTGCAGGCACAATCAAAACCCATTACTGGTACAGTTACGGATGAAAAAGGAATATTGCCAGGTGCTACTGTATCCGTAAAAGGAACGAAGATCGGTGTATCAGCAGATAATCAGGGTAACTTCTCCATTAATGTGCCCAGCGGTCAAGTTATACTTGAATTTCACATGACCGGATATGCCCCGCAGGAAATTGATCCCAAAGGCCGCCTCAAAATAGACGTGAAAATGGTTTCGAGTTCCAACAACCTGGATGAAGTTGTAGTTGTTGCTTACGGCACGCAAAAGAAAAGCTCGCTAACGTCAGCCGTATCCACGATAAAAGGTTCAGATATATCATCTCAGCCTGTGCCGAACATCAGTAATGCCCTGGGCGGGCACGTGGCCGGGGTATTATTCACTCAGCCTGATGGTGACCCTGGTTTTGATAACGCGAATATTATGATCCGGGGAGTTGGTACAACGGGCAGTTCAGCGCCCCTGACCATTGTGGATGGTGTTCCAAGAGCCTATAACCAGCTTGATCCTAATAGCATTGAATCTGTTACCATTTTAAAAGATGCTGCTGCCGTTGCCCCGTACGGATTGGCAGGAGCAAACGGCGTTATCTTGGTCACTACAAAAAAAGGGAAAGCAGGTAAACCTACACTTACCTACAATAGCTATTACGGTTTACAAAATCCCACAGTTACCACAAAGTTTGTCAATGCTTTTCAATATGCAACGCTGTATAATGCTGCCGACGATAATATGGGTGCGCCACATGCCTACTCAGCAACAGACCTTGCGCTATACCAGAACCATACTGATCCGAATGGCCATCCTGATAATGATGTGTTAAAAGAACTATACAATCGTAATACACCCATGTCAAGTAATAACCTGCAATTATCAGGCGGAAATGAAAGTACCCGATATTTTGCCTCTCTGGGATATCTTTCGCAGGATGGTTTATGGGGAACTGAAAATTTCAGACGGTATAATCTTGATATGAACCTGGATGCGGATGTGACTAAAACAACCAAAATCTACGTTTCCATGAATGGAAGGGTAGAAAATGGGCATTACCCAGGTGTTTCATCTGCCAATATATTTTACCAGGCTTTCCGTACACCGCCAAACCAGGCCGTAACCTTCACAGATGGCTCACCTGGAAGTTATATTGGCCGGTCTGTTTACGGAAATATATATGACAGTGGTTATATTATTAACGAAGATTTTACTTTGCTTAATCAGTTGAGTATTGAACAGCAGCTACCCTTTGTTAAAGGTTTAAGTGTTAAAGCGGTGGTAAGTTATGACTATAATCCAGATAATGCTGCCGGAAGTCCGTCTTTTCAAAGGACCTGGCTAACCCCAATTCCAATTTATACTTACGATCCTACTACTAAGGCGATTACCCTAAGCGGTAATGACGGGCCGGTAAAGCCGAGTTATGCTGAAAATTTTTTACAGACTCAAGCCTTCACTTATCAGGGTTATATCAACTATCATAATACTTTTGGAAAAAGTGAAATCACAGGCACACTGGTATTAGAAAGCAGGAATTCAAAAATTGATAGTTTCGGCGCCACCAGGATTAATTATAATATTCCCATACCAGAGTTAAACAATGGCAGTTCAAATAACGCCGACATCAGCAATAGCGGTTCTTCATCAGAAGCAAAGCAGAAATCAGCCATTTACCGTGCTTCTTATACCTATGACAACAAATACTCTTTTGAAGCAGCAGGCCGCTATGATGGGCACTACTATTTCGCACCTGGCAGCAGACTTGGATTTTTTCCCGCTTTCTCGGCATCATGGCAATTATCTCAGGAACCCTTCATCAAAAATAATTTGAAATGGGTAGATAATCTGAAGTTAAGAGGATCATGGGGTGAATCTGGTAATTTGGCGGGTACGCCATTTCAATACCTTACCTCTTATACACTCTATGGTAATTCTGCAATCATAGGCGGACAAAGTACACAGGGTTTATATGAAAACGCACAAGCAAATAC
The DNA here is from genome assembly GCF_009765875.1 of Pedobacter sp. L105. Taxonomy (GTDB): domain Bacteria; phylum Bacteroidota; class Bacteroidia; order Sphingobacteriales; family Sphingobacteriaceae; genus Pedobacter. Next base: position 165,030 of record NZ_LMUP01000007.1, on the reverse strand, counting down.
AAATATTACCTGGGAGCGTGCTAAGAAAACCGATATCGCTTTGGAAGGAAGCTTGTGGAATGGCGGCTTAACTTTTATAACCGAATACTTTTTTGAAAAAAGGAATGACATGCTGGTAAACCCGGCTACAACCGTTCCTGGAGAATACGGTATTGGCTTATCTCAGGTAAATGGGGGAGCGATGCAAAACCAGGGCCTTGAATTAACATTGGGTACATCTCATAGATTTAATAAAGACCTCAGCCTTAGTATTTCCGGAAATATTACTTACGCCCATAACAAGTTGTTACAGGTTTATGAAACCTCAACAACCTTTAACAATCCAAATCGCCGGCAAACAGGAAGGCCGCTTGGACAGCTGTTCGGTTTTCAGGCCCTCGGCTATTTTCAACAATCTGATTTTGACGGCAAGGGAAATTTGAAAACCGGCATTGCAACTCAACCCTGGGGAACTGTAGCTCCCGGCGATTTACGCTATAAGGATGTTAACGGCGATGGTAAAATAGATGATAACGACATTGTGCCGATAGGAACTTCCTCTAATCCGCAAATTATTTATGGGCTTACGCCAAGCGTAAATTATAAACATTTTGACCTGTCGTTTTTATTTCAGGGAGCGGCAAAGGCCGATTGGTATGACCAGGTGTATCCATTTCAACAAAATGGTTCTGCCACAATTGATGAGTTAAATTACTGGACCCCCACTAATACAAACGCACCTAATCCGCGCATAGCCACGGCCCCGACAACAAATAATACTCAAACATCTTCCTGGTGGGTTAGGGATGGCAGGTATATCAGGTTAAAAACGATAAACTTTGGCTATACCTTGCCGCCTAGTGTGCTTAAGTCTATCAGTTTGCAATCTGTAAGGTTCTATGTTTCAGGGCAAAACTTATTTACCTGGAGCCCAATCAAAAACTTTGACCCTGAAGTAGCCTCAAGTACAAGCACCGGCCAGTATTATCCGCAGACCAAGATAGTTACCCTAGGGTTAAACGTAACATTTTAAAATTCTTAAAGATTACAAAAATGAAAAATAATGCATATTTTAACTTCAGTTGTGCTTTACTGCTGATTGTAAGTCTTTTAAACTTCTCCTGTAAGAAGGCGCTGGATAAATCACTTGATGTTACGCCGAATGACCGAATAGCCGGAGGTGAAGCTTTTGCCACAAATGCGGCCACCGATCTGTTTCTGAATGATATTTACGGCAGCCTTCCTGACGAAAATAATTCTGCAGATCCTCTTGATAATATATCAGATAATTCTATAAATGGTGTTTCGCAGGATATTTCAAGAACGTTATTTGCACAGGCAGAATATACACCTTCAAACATCGGCTGGCCCTCAATAAATCTGGATTGGTCGTCTAATTATACCTATATACGTAAATGTAATTTATTTATCACTAACGTAGCGTCGTCACCAACCTTAACCGCAGATTATAAAAAACTGCGAACTGCTGAAGCCCGGTTTTTAAGGGCCTATTTTTATCATCTGTTGTATATGGCCTATGGTGGCGTTCCCATCATCACCACACCGCTTAATATCAATACCCAGGGAAATGATGTTTTCGTAGCCAGAAGTAGCGCTGCCGATACCTATAAGTTTATACAATCAGAGCTAACCGCAGCCTCTCATGATTTGCCTAAAACTGCGGCTGATGCTGGCAGGGCCACACAAGGAGCTGCCTTAACTTTACGCGGCTGGGTAGAGCTTTTCTCTAATGACTACGCGGCTTCGGCAGCTACCAACAAAATGGTAATAGATAGTTTAGGTAACGGAAAGGTTTACAATTTATATTCAAATTATGGTCAGCTGTTTCTAGACAATACAGCCAATGTAGAAGCTATTTTTTACAGGCAATATATTCCTTATGTAAAAGGCAACTGGTATTCTGGTGTTAATGGCCCTACTTTTACTAAAGGCGGTGTAGAAACCAGCTGGGGAGGTATTGGCCCTACACAGGAGCTGGTTGATGATTACGAAATGGATAACGGCAAAGAGATCACAGATCCTACCTCGGGTTTTGATCCTAATAACCCTTATTTACACCGTGAACAGCGTTTTTATCAAACAATAGTTTATGACAATACATTCTGGTACAATGACACCATTTTTACCCGCCAGGGCGTAAACAGTGCGAATGAAATTGATCTTTCCGACCATAGTGATGCTACGCAAACCGGCTACTATACCTGCAAGAATATCAACTCCAATAACCTCGGGCCAGACAACTGGAATAACAAAAGTGGGGGGCAGAATTATTATTATTTCAGGTATGCAGAGGTGTTGTTAAATTATGCTGAAGCACAAAATGAAGCTTCAGGGCCCGACGGGACAGTTTACGATGCCATAAACAAAATCCGCACTAGGTCTGCCTTGCCAAACTTAACCTTTGGATTAGCCAAAGATCAAATGAGAACTGCGATAAGGCGCGAACGACGAATTGAATTGGTGTTCGAAGACAAGCGTTATTGGGATTTAATCAGATGGCGCCTTGCCGAGGTCAATATTAACAAACCATTACACGGAATTGCCATAAAAGCCAATGCCCAGGGTGGCTTAAGCTATACGCCCGTAACCACGCCCGGCGGTGACAGAAGGTTTAACGCAAGTAAAAACTACGTATTCCCAATTCCGCAGAGCGCTATAGATCAAAATAAAAAGCTGGTTCAAAATCCTGGCTATTAATATTTATCCTGATAACCAGAACCTATTAAAGAAAGGTTCTGGTTATCATTTAAACCCCGCTGATGATGAAACTGTTACCATCTTACAAATTTATTATCGCTGTAGTTTTGGTCTGTATTTTTATGGGAACCGGATGCAAAAATGACCATTCCGTTAAAAAATCACCAGCTTTATTCAAACTGCTAAGCCAGCAGATGACCCATATAGATTTTACCAATACATTAACGGAAGGGTTAAATACAAATTCTTTGATGTACGAATATTTTTATAACGGCGGCGGGGTTGCCATAGGCGATTTTAACGGGGATGGTTTGCAGGATATTTATTTTACCGCTAACATGACGGATAATAAACTGTATCTCAACAAAGGGCATATGCAATTTGCCGATGTTACCGCATCAGCAGGAGTTGCCGGCCGGCCCGGTCCATGGAAAACCGGCGTAACGGCTGTAGATATCAATGGCGATGGCAAACTGGATATTTTCGTTTGTTATTCCGGACATCTCAAATCAGAAAAAAGGGTAAACCAGCTGTTTATAAACCAGGGTAACGATAAAAGTGGCGCGCCGGTTTTTAAAGAATCTGCTGCACAGTACGGGCTCAACTTCTCATCATACAGCCTGCAGGCTTATTTTTTTGATTATGACAGGGATGGCGATCTGGATATGCTATTGGTAAACCATAATCCTCAGCGCATTAACCTGGCCGATGATATTACGGTACGTAATTTAATGCAAACTAATGATAGTGAGGCGGGAATAAGGCTGTTCAAAAATGATAATAATGTATTCCATGAAACCACCAAACAAGCCGGTATCGTCAATACAACGTTATCTTATGGTTTAGCGGCAGGTATAAGTGATGTTAATGGCGATGGCTGGCCAGATATCTATATTTCTAACGATTACAACGTGCCCGATCGTTTATATATCAACAAGGGTAATGGTACGTTCAGTGATGAATTGCAGCAACAGCTGGGGCATACCTCATTTTATTCTATGGGGAATGATGTAACCGATATTAATAATGACTCCAAGCCCGATATTTACACACTTGATATGCTCCCTGAAGATAATAAACGACAAAAATTATTATTCGGGGCAGATAATTATGAAGGCTTCAACCTCAATTTGCGGGAGGGCTTTTACTACCAGTATATGCGCAATATGCTTCAACTCAATAACGGGAATAATACTTTCAGTGAAATCGGGCAGGTAGCCGGTATCTCCAATACAGACTGGAGCTGGGCACCACTTTTTGCAGATTACGACAATGATGGCTGGAAAGATCTTTTTGTATCTAACGGTTATACACGCGATGTAACCAACATGGATTTCCTGAAATTTATGGGCGATAACCTGCGGGACAGGCGTGTGATGCGGAAAGACCTGCTTCAGCTCGTTCGCCAGATGCCTTCATCAGATGTGCAAAACTATTTTTTTCGGAACAATGGTAACCTTGTTTTTACTAATGTTAGCGCCATATGGGGGGCTAATCAACCCTCTAATAGTAATGGGGCGGCTTATGTCGACCTTGATAATGACGGCAGCCTGGACCTGGTGGTAAACAATATTAATAAACCTGCTTTCATTTATCATAACCAGGCAGAAAGCCAGAATAAAAATCATTACCTGGCTATTTCTTTAAAAGGGGCCGGCAAAAATACGCAGGGTATCGGGGCCAAAATAGAAATATATGTTGGCGCTAAAAAACAATATCTGGAACAAATGCCAACACGTGGTTATCAATCCAGTGTATCTCCTGTCCTGCATTTTGGCTTAGGCAAGGATAAGAAGGTTGATTCGTTAAAAATCATATGGCCTCGTGGCAAAAGGCAGGTTTTGTTAGCTATTAAGGGCGATCAGCTGCTAACGCTCGAAGAGAAAAATGCTTCGGGTAGCGAGCTAAAGCCGGCAATTTCAAAGCCATTATTTAAAGAAATCAACTCCCCGGTAAATTATCGCGAGGCAAAAAATACCATCAATGATTTTAAGCGGCAGCCTTTGTTAGTCAATCCCCTTTCTTTTTCCGGTCCGTGTGTGGCAAAGGGAGATGTTAATGGCGACGGGTTGGAAGACCTGTACATTGGTGGCGGTAACGGTAAAGCTGGCAGCCTTTATATTCAGCAAAAGAATGGTGCATTTAGCTTAAAAGAGGAGCCTGCATTTGATAATGATAAAAAGAGTACTGATGCAGCTGCAATTTTTTTTGATGCCAATGGGGATGGTAAACCCGATCTGTACGTCTGCTCAGGTGGTTATGGAGATTATGCAGCTGATGATCCTTTACTGATGGACAGGTTGTATATCAATGATGGAAAGGGCAATTTTATAAAATCAGCGAATGCCTTACCTAAAATGCTGAGTAGCAAAGGCTGTGTAAAAGCAGCGGATATTAACGGAGATGGTAAATTAGATCTGTTTATCGGGGGCAGGTTAATTCCCGGGCGTTATCCTGAAATACCGGAAAGCTTTATTTTGATCAATGACGGCAAAGGGCATTTCACAGACCAGACCAACAAGATAAACCCATCATTAAAACATATCGGTATGGTAACAGATGCCGCCTGGCAAGATATGAATGGCGACGGAAAGCCAGATCTGATTGTAGTAGGGGAGTGGATGCCGGTGACGGTTTTTGAGAATCTAAACGGGAAATTGATCGATGCCAGCGCAAAATATTTCGACAAAAAATATTCAGGATGGTGGAATTGTCTGCAGGTGGGTGACTTCAATCACGATGGGCGGCCAGATCTGGTGGTGGGTAATCTTGGTTTAAACTCTCAATGCAAAGCAACTGATAAGGAGCCGGCAGAGATCTATTTTAAGGATTTTGATGGAAATGGCTCAGTAGATCCGATACTATGTTTTTACATTCAGCATAAGAGCTATCCCTGTGTAACCCGTGATGAATTGCTGGACCAGATCAGTATGATGCGAACCCGTTTTCCGGATTATAAAAGTTATGCGGAGGCTACAATCAATCAGATATTTACACCGGAGGAAATGCAAGGGGCCGGGCATTTGTCGGCTAATACATTGTCAACAGTACTTTTTGTAAGCAATAAAGGGAAAAAACTAAGGGAGGTACCACTGCCTTTGCAGGCGCAATATTCTCCTGTGTTTTCTATCACCGCGTTAGACTATGATCATGACGGCAATGCAGATCTTCTATTGTGCGGAAATATGAATCAGGCACGGATCCATTTTGGTAAATACGATGCTAATTACGGCGTGTTATTAAAAGGTAACGGAAAAGGCGATTTTACCTATGTACCACAGTTGCAATCCGGTTTTAAGCTCAAGGGCGATGTAAGGAGCGTAGTGAACATAAACAACACCCTTCTTTTCGGTATAAACAGCAGCAGTATGGCGGCTTATAAATTAAACTGATCTCATGAAAAAAATTAATTTTATATCGGCTACCTGGGTAATTTGTCTGGTCATCAGTGGCTGTCACCACCATCAAAAAAAAATATCGCTCAGCAATAGGGATATTGCTAAAGTAATTCACCAGATGAGCGATGTGATGATACACGATGTAACCAATCCGCCCCTGGCTGCAAGATTTTTCGCTTACACTTGTTTGTCTGGCTATGAAATCGTATCAGAAAATGATAAACATGTTAAAAGCATGCATGGTGTGTTAAATGAATATCCGTCTATCAGTATACCTGAAAAGCTTGGCAACTATGATTTTCAGCTCAGTGCGGTGCTGGCAATGTATAAAACTGCCGAAAAGCTCCAGCCTTCTGGTAGCACCCTGATGGCAATAAACGAGCAGCGGTTTATTGATTCCTGTCAAAAATTAGGTGTTGATAGAGAAACAATCGACAGCTCCCAACATTATGCACAGTTGATCAGCAAAAAGATATTGGCTTATGCCAAGTCTGACCATTATAACCGAATTAGTAATTATCGCCGTTATAGCCCCACCGGTGTTCCGGGAAGCTGGGCACCTACCGCACCGTCTTATATGGTGCCCGTTGAGCCTTATTTTAATACCGTGAGGCCTTTATCAATTGATTCTGCCGGGCAATTTGTGCCGGATGCCCCTGTCCCTTTTTCTACCAGCAAGGGCTCTGCTTTTTATAAGTACATTTTATTAAGTTATCACAAGAGTGGTAATGGTTTAACACAGGAAGAAAGAGATATCGCAAATTTTTGGGACTGCAATCCATTTGCTGTTCAAAATAACGGGCATATGCTGGTTGGGCTTAAAAAGATCTCGCCGGGAGCGCATTGGATGGGAATTGCCAACATCGCCTGCGCAAAAACAAAGGCCGGCTTTTCGCAAACCATTCGGGTAAATACCGTAGAAGCTATCGGTTTGTTGGACGCTTTTATTTGTTGTTGGGATGATAAATACCGCACTAACAGGATCCGTCCGGAAACGGCCATACGGCAATACATCGATCCTAACTGGAAACCACTGCTGCAAACTCCTCCATTTCCGGAGTATATTAGCGGGCACTCCGTTGTATCTGCAACATCGTCAACAATCCTCACTTATTTTTTTGGGGGTAACTTTAGTTATACCGATAATGTTGAGCAAGACTTTGGTATTCCGACACGGCATTTTAGTTCTTTTCAACAGGCAGCCAACGAGGCGGGCATATCCAGGTTTTGGGGAGGTATACATTTTATGGATGCCATAAACCATGGTTTGATCCAGGGACATCAGGTAGGCGAATGGGTAGTAGATAAAGTAAGATAGTCCATCTTTAACAGCACAAAGTCTATTTTTTTTTAACCGTTCCTTACGCACATTTGATACTTATCAATCAGTTAATAACCATTTATGAACTTTATTCTGCCTGGGGAAATCTGTATTTTACAATTTTTTTTTGCTGCTATTTCACCAGGAATATATTGTCACACCTTTATGAAAGATTTTAATGAGCAAAAATAATATAACAAGAGTTGGCTTGTTTGGAATTGGGCTGGATGCTTACTGGGATCAGTTTGAAGGTTTGGAAAAGCGGTTAAGCGGTTACCTTGATGTTGTGGCCGAAGGAATAAAAAACAAAGGTGCCCACCTGGTTAACCTTGGATTGATCGATTCCATAGATAAAGCTTTCGCTGCAGGTGATATTTTAAAGAAAGAAGATGTAGACCTGGTTTTTCTTTATGTGTCAACCTATGCGCTTTCTGCCACAGTTTTACCCGTTATAAAAAAAGCCGGCGTACCTGTTATTGTGCTCAATCTATCGCCAGAACCCGCTATAAACTATAAATGGTTTAATAGTTTGAATGACAGGACTAAAATGACCGGCGAATGGCTTGCCTACTGCTCGGCATGTCCTGTGCCCGAAATTGCAAATGTATTTAAACGTTGCCATATCCCGTTTCACCAGGTTACCGGGGTATTGTACAATGATGATAGTGTTTGGAAAGAGATTACAGAATGGATAGAAGCGGCACATGTATCCAGGGTTCTTCATTACAACAGGTTAGGGTTAATGGGCAATTACTACGGTGGGATGATGGATATCTATACTGATCTGACAGCTGTTAACGCCACCTTTGGCGGTCATATGGAAATCATTGAGGTTGATGCGCTGTCTGCTTCAAAACGTTCGGTTACTGAGGATGAGCTGAACCGTAAGGTGACAGAAATATACGAGGCGTTTGATGTTCAAAGCGATTGTTCTGAACTAGAGATTAAACGGGCGGCCAAAACCGCAGTGGCACTGGACAAAATAATTTCGCAATATCAACTGGGCGCATTTGCTTATTACCATAAAGGCAGCGGTAATGCAGAAAATGAGGATACCATGTCATCGATAATATTGGGTAATTCACTTCTAACAGGCCGGAATATCCCTGTGGCCGGTGAATATGAGGTGAAGAATGCCATTGCCATGAAAATCATAGACACGTTTGGGGCGGGAGGGTCCTTTACAGAATATTATGCAATGGATTTTACGGACGATGTAGTGCTGATGGGGCACGATGGGCCATGCCACCCCGGCATTGCAGAAGGAAAGATCAAAGTAAAGCCTCTACAGGTTTACCATGGCAAAGTAGGGAATGGGCTGTCGGTAGAAATGTCGGTAAAACATGGAGACGTTACATTGCTTTCCGTCATTGAAGACGGTAATGGCCGCATGAAGTTTTTAATAGCTGAAGGGCAATCTGTGGGCGGCGATATATTGGAAATTGGTAATACCAATAGCCGCTATAAGTTTTCAATCGGTGCCAAAGCTTTTATAGAAAACTGGAACCTGCATGGGCCGGCGCATCATTGTGCGGTGGGAAAGGGTCATATCAGTTCGAAACTACAGAAGCTGGCGGCAGTGCTAAAAATTGAATATATCAAAGTGTGCTGATAGCGTGAATTTCTTTAAATCCCACAAGAAGTACTTTTTATGCTCATCACTAGAATAAAAAAGCGTGAAGACTTTAATACCTAAGCAGTGTTATATCTCCGTAATAGGATTAACATTTCAAATCAGGTGAATCGCTAACTATTAATTTTGTTAAAGCAAACATGATCATTATTTGTCAACCAATAATACAATTTAAATGAGATCAACTTTACTAATCAGTCTAAGCGCAATTTTTACGCTTATATTTTTAACTGACGCTAATATTGCCAAATGCCAGGGCCAAAAAAAATCTGTTTCTCCGTCTGTATCGTTAACCCGGTTAGCAACCGGGTTTATTACCGTGCCCGATTCCATTCAAACCAGCGTTTATTGGTATTGGATTTCTGGTAATATCTCAAAAGAAGGTGTAATCAAAGACCTGGAAGCGATGAAAAAAGTAGGGATCAACCGGGCTTTTATAGGCAATATTGGCCTGGATGGAGAGGTTCCTTATGGAAAAGTTAAAATGTTTACAGAAGAATGGTGGGATATTTTACATACTGCATTAAAAACAGCCACGCGTTTAAACATACAAATTGGTATTTTTAATAGCCCTGGCTGGAGTCAGTCGGGCGGCCCCTGGGTCAAACCAGAGCAGGCAATGCGCTACCTTACTTCATCAGAAGTTATGGTAAAAGGGCCAGTGTTATTTAACAAACAGCTCCCTAAACCGAAGGCGAATTTTCAGGATGTAAAGGTGCTGGCTTATCCCGTAAATAAAGATTATGATCACGATATCAGCTCATTAAAGCCGTCCTTATCTTCAGTTCCCCTTATCGATTCGCTTAGTAATGTAATGGATCATAATCCTGCTACGGCCATTCATCTCAACCATGATCAGCCACTTTCTTTAACTATACAGACCTCGTCACCCTATACCGTACGCAGCGTAATTATCAATACAACACAGCGGCAACAACTTTTTCAAGGCGATGTACAGGCTAAAATAAATGATCAGTATGTTAACGTGAGGCATTTTTCAATTGACCGAAGCAATTCAGCTTTGTATGTTGGTTTTACACCTTATGGCCCTGCAACAATATCTATTCCTGCTACCATTTCAACTAGTTTCAGGATAGTTTTTACAGGTATATCTTCACATGCAGGTATTACCGAGTTAAAACTATCAGCTACGCCTGCAGTGGAAAGTTATCTGGAGAAGACATTGGCTAAAATGTGGCCTACTCCACATCCGTTTTGGGAAACCTATCAATGGATTCCACAACCTGATGAGACGTCAAAATATATCATCGACCCGGCAAGTGTTGTAGATTTATCAAAATATCTGGCTGCTGATGGCACCTTGAAATGGAATGTTCCATCCGGAAACTGGATCATTGAAAGGAGTGGGATGACGCCTACAAACGTTGTTAATGCCCCATCGCCACCTGAAGGGCGGGGCCTTGAAGTAGATAAAATGAGCAAGGCTCACATTACAGCGCATTTTAACGCGTTTTTAGGTGAAATTATCAAACGCATCCCTGCCGAAGACCGTAAAACATGGAAGGTTACTGTAGAGGATAGCTACGAAACCGGCGGCCAGAATTGGACAGATGATCTGATAGCGGAATTTAAACAAAAATATAGTTACGATCCTACACCCTATATTCCCGTATTGCAGGGAAAAGTGGTGCGCAGCGAAGATATGTCAGATCGTTTTCTTTGGGACCTGAGGCGTTTGATTGCTGATGACGTTTCTTTTAAATATGTAGCTGGCCTGAGAGAGATCAGCCACCAGAACGGCCTTACCACCTGGCTTGAAAATTACGGGCACTGGGGTTTTCCGGGTGAATTTCTTCAATATGGCGGCCAGTCGGATGAAGTAGCAGGAGAATTTTGGAGCGAAGGAGACCTGGGTGATATAGAAAACCGTGCGGCTTCATCTTCAGCACATATTTATGGAAAGATCAAAGTATCTGCCGAATCATTTACCGCGGGTGGCAGCGCATTTTACCGTTATCCGGCCATGTTCAAAAAACGTGGCGACCGTTTCTTTACCGAAGGAATTAATAACACTTTATTGCATTTATACATTCAGCAGCCCGACGATAATACCAGGCCAGGGCTGGATGCGGGTTTTGGCGTGGAATTTAACCGCTTAAATACCTGGTTTTATGATATGGATGTATTTTTGAAATATATAAAAAGGTGCAATATGATGTTGCAGCAGGGCCAGTATGTAGCCGATGTAGCTTACTTTATAGGTGAAGACGCGCCAAAAATGACAGGTGTAACTGATCCGGCCCTGCCACAGGGCTACTCATTTGATTATATCAATGGTGATGTCATCAAACAAAAACTTACTGTTAGTAACGGTAAGCTGGTATTGCCTAATGGTATCAGCTACAGCATCCTCGTGTTACCCAAACTGGAAACTATACGGCCGGAACTGTTAGAAAAAATAAAAGAACTGGTGCAGCAGGGAGCTGTGATACTCGGTCCAAAGCCTAACCGGTCGCCTAGCCTCGCAAATTATCCCTCGGCAGATAAACAGGTACGGAGTTTGGCAGCAGATCTTTGGGGAAATATTGACGGTGTGGCAACCAAGGTTAATCGTTACGGCAATGGCTTAGTATTAAGTGGTATGGACATGCAACAGGCATTAGACCTGATCAAAGTGCAGCCTGATCTTAAAATAACGAAAAGTGATTCCGTCCTTTTTATACACAGGCAACTGCAGGATGGTTCTGTCTATTTCGTATCCAATCAAAAAAACAGCCCGGTTAATATATCAACGGCTTTCCGCGTAACCGGCAAGCGTCCCGAGTTGTGGAATGCTATCGATGGCAGTATGCGTAACCTGCCGGCGTATTCACAAACAGGATCAACTACCTCCATACCCATGCAGCTCACACCTTTTGAAAGCGCATTTGTAGTATTTAAAGAGGCTGGAAATAATGGAGATACCACCAAGATTAATTATCCCCAGCCTAAAAATACTATTGAACTCACGCAACCCTGGATAGTTAATTTTGACAGCAACATGCGCGGGCCTGCCAAGCCAGTTGTGTTTAATACATTAACAGATTGGTCTACAAACCCTAACGACAGTATTAAATATTATTCCGGCACGGCGTATTATCATACCAATTTTAAGGTGGGCAAGCTTGTAAAAGGTGCAAATTATTACATTGATTTAGGGGTGGCACGGTCAATTGCAAAAGTAATTGTTAACGGCATTGAAATGGGTGGGGCATGGACGTATCCATACAAAGTTGATATTACCAAAGCGCTGAAAGCCGGTGGAAATAAGCTGGAAGTAAAGGTAGTAAATACCTGGGCAAACCGCTTAATTGGCGATAGCAGGCTACCTGCAGATCAGCGCAAAACAACGGTACTTTATGGCCCTAACGCTACCAGCAGTTTGGAATCGTCCGGCTTATTAGGGCCTGTGAAAATTGAAGAAATCCAGTATTAGCTTTTATATTGGGTAAAGGTTTTGTGAAAAGTGGAAAACATAAGGTTTTGATAAAATACTCAATGGCGTGTTTATTTCCTTTTATCTGAGGCTTTCCATGTAAAAGCTAAACTGTTTCAGAAAACTCTGGTATGATTTAATCCCGAATATTTTTCCCATATTTCTGGCACCGGCATACCCGGTTACCATATAGTTGGCCACTTCCAACGTATTTACATCAGGCCTCAGCTGTCCATTGGCCTGTCCGCGCTTTAAACAATCGCTGATTGCATTTACCCAGGTCAGTGTCATCATTTTAAGGGAATTGCTAAAAGCTTCGCTCAGGGGAGACATTTCTTCAATCAGGTTAATCATTGGGCAGCCGTACCGCATATCAAAATGTACCTTATTGTTCAGGATATCTTTGAGCTGTTTGCTGATTGTTTTAATTGGATCTTTGGAATTAAGCAATGGCTCAACCATCATCATTCTCATGCCTGGGTACATCAGTTCTTTAATAAAAGCCAATGCCATTTCTTCCTTGTTTTTGAAATGATAGAAGAAGGCACCTTTGGTTACCTGCATGGAAGATAAAATATCATCTATGCTGGTAGACTGATAACCTTTTACATAAATCAGCTGGGCTGAAGTCTGCATAATGCTCAGGCGTGTCTGTTCGGATTTTCTCATTACATACTAAGTGGTATGTTTCAAATATAGGTTCTTTATTTAGAAAAGCATTCAGGTGGTTTCTTGAATTTTGATTTTTACGGTCTGCTGACCAAAATCCTATTTGTTAGGTTCTTTGTCATTGAAATAGGGAAAGGAACAAATTTGAAAGGCTTGTTGTAAACAATCATGAGGAATACTATGATCAATAGTTATAGAAGATGGTAAAACAACACGGTAAACCATGAGAGTACTGATATGCTGCAAATACCTATGGCATTGCCAAACCAGGATTCATGTTGCCCGTCAATCGCTAAAGAGCAATCTTAAAGGTTATAATCAGGAATTTAAAAAATCAAATTGATACATTAGTCTATAACTGAGCTGCTGTTAAACAAGTATAGGACAAAAAACTAGTCTTAGTATAGGACCGTTCGTGTCAAGTGGCAGGTTAACATACCTTTGACATAGGTGTCAAAGGGGGGTAACATAGGGTTGACATAGGTAGCGGGTATGTCAACCTTATGTGATCTGCCTTTAGATCCCGCTTTAATATCAAACTAAAGTCGAATTGTCCTATACTGACATAAGTTTGCATTGAGAAAGTAAATTACTAATATGGTTACAATGAAATTTGTTTTCACTGCCTGTGGTTTACAATGATAAATTTAATTATTGAATAGAGTTTACAATAGGCTAGTTATTTTACTAAAATAGGTTTACACTGTCCTACACTGGTATTAGTAGAAGACATCTGAGTTTTACAGCACAAATGCTTAAGTTTATAATTCTTATTCTATAAATTTATTCCGTTATCCCTAAACTATGAGCAGACCCTTATTTAAAGAATTGATCCCGAAAATTTTATTGATCCTTGTTTTTGTTTTGCTTCACTACAGTGATGCCAGTGCACAATTGCCAGCTGGCAGCCGGTTGTCCAAACGTGATACGGCATCTGTTCCAAAAGAAATTGAAGATCCTCAAAATATTGGTATCCATAAAGAAGCCAGTCACGCTACTTTAATGCCTTATGCCTCTTTAAAGGAAGCCCTGGTAGCCAACCGGCATCAATCATCTTATAGCAAAAGTTTAAATGGGCTGTGGAAGTTTAACTGGGTAGACTGGCCGCAAAAGCGTCCTGTGAATTTTTATAAAACCGATTACGACGTTTCCGGCTGGAAAACGATACCCGTGCCTTCTAATTGGCAGCTTCAGGGTTATGGTACGCCGTATTACAGCAATTATACCTACATTTTTAAGAAAGACTTCCCAAGGGTAATGAGTGCCCCGCCAGAAAAGTATACCGCTTTTAAGGAAAGAAATCCTGTTGGCAGTTACCGCCGTGATTTTACCGTACCTGCCGAATGGAAAGGACGCCGTGTATTTATCACTTTTGATGGGGTAGATGCCGGTTTCTTTATCTGGGTAAACGGACGTAAAGTGGGTTATAGTGTAAACAGCCGTAATGCCGCAGAATTTGATCTCACCAAATATTTAAAACCAGGAAAAAATACACTGGCTGTAGAAGTCTATCGTTTTACCACCGGAAGTTATCTCGAAGATCAGGACATGTGGCGTTTGAGTGGCATTTTTCGTAATGTAACATTATGGAGCAGCCCTCAGCAGCATATCAGGGATTATTTTGTAAAAACTAATCTAAATAAACAGTTTCAAAATGCAGATGTAGTAGTGAGTACCAAAGTTAAAAATTATGGTACTGCTACGGTCAAAGCCCGCAACCTTGAAGTTTCTTTGTATAACGGTGAAACCCTGGTATCCGGCGCGAAGGGTAGCAAAGCCATCCCGTCTTTAAAACCGGGTCAGGAAGTCAATGTAGAGGTTAGGTTTAAAGTTAATCATCCGCAAAAATGGACGGCTGAAACGCCAAATTTATATACTACGGTCATCCAACTGGCAGAAGGGAGCAAAACAATAGAGACCTTATCGTCCAAAACTGGTTTCCGCCATATTGAAATCAAGGGCAGGTTATTTACCATTAATGGGGTAGCGGTGAAACTGAAAGGGGTTAACCGGCATGAAAACTGGCCGGATGATGGTCATGCCATTACCGAAGAGCAGATGATCAAAGATATCGTCCTGATCAAACAAGCCAATTGTAACCATGTTCGTACCTGTCACTATTCTGACGATCCAAGATGGTATGAGTTATGTGATGAATATGGCATCTATCTGGTTGCTGAAGCCAATGTAGAAAGTCATGGTGCATGGGATGAGTTCAATGAAGATCCCCGGATCAAAGCGGCCATCATTGACAGGAATGTAGCCAACGTACAGAATTTCAAAAACCATCCCTCAGTGATCATCTGGTCTTTGGGTAACGAATGCGGCAGTGGCGGTCTAATTTTAGAACAGCTTTGAGCACTATTAAAGCTATCGATCCAACCCGTCCAACACATTACCAGGGCTTTGGCATTGGCAAAGGTAATCCTGCTGATCTGGACAGTGAGATGTATACCAGTGTGCAGGATGTAGAGAAAAATGCCAATGATCCTGCATTGACCAAACCGTTCTATTTGTGCGAATATGCACATGCTATGTTCAATTCTATGGGATCGGTAGATATCTATAACGACCTCTTTGATAAATATCCTCAGTTACTGGGTGGTGCTATCTGGGAATGGCAGGATCAGGGAATTTATAATGATCGTGACCCTAACCATCATATTACTGCTTTTGGTGGTGGTTTTGGCGAGTATCCTAATGATCAGTATTTTATTCACAAAGGGGTGGTCTTTTCAGACCGGTCGTTGAAACCCCATTATCCAGAGCTGAAACATGCTTACCAATGGATCAGTATCCGGGCAAAGGATCTTGAACATAAAGTATTTACCATTAAAAACAGGTACCAGTTTACTAACCTCAATGCTTTCCCGGGTAAATGGGAATTAACAGAAGATGGTACAGTGATATCCACAGGTGATCTGGCTGCGTTATCCATTGATCCGGGAAAAGAAGAAGATATAACAATCCCTTACACAATTCAGCCAAAACCTGGGGCAGCCTATTTTCTAAGGATTTCTTTTGATCTTTCTGCTGATCAGATCTGGGCAAAGAAAGGATACGAGATTGCTGAACAGCAGTTTGAATTGCCACAAGGTTTACCTGCTCCTTTGGAGCCTGCAAATCCAGGTGGTTTAACTTTAACAGATGCTAAAAATGAAGTCAAAATCAAAGGGCCTGATTTCTTTATTGAATTTGATAAGGAAAAAGGTACATTCTCTAAGATAGAAAAGGATGGTCAGAATATCCTTCGCGATGCTGGTGGCCCTATGCTGCATTTGTGGCGTGCCCCGCATAGAAAAGATGATATGTGGGCTGATGAAAATTGGGAGAAAAAGGGTCTGAAAACCATTCAATGGGTAACTGATGAGGTGAAGAGCAGACAAGTATCTCCGAAAATCGTAGAAATCAAAGTCAGTTTAACCGGAACAGGCAAACAGAATTTTACTGTTCATCATAATGTAGTATATACCATCAATAGTAACGGGCTGATCAATGTGGATAATGATGTCAAGTTTACTGACCCAACCTTAATCTTAGCTAGAATTGGCGTGCGTTTGCTCCTGAATAAAGATTTATCTCAGTTTGATTATCTGGGCCGTGGTCCGATGGAAAATTATGCCGACCGTAAAAGCGGCTTTGATGTAGGGCATTATTACAATACAGTCAATAAAGAACTCACCCCTTATGAAAAACCGATGGAATGCGGTAATCATGAAGATGTAAGATGGGCAAATTTAGTGACACAAAAAGGAGTAGGGATAAAGATTAAAAAGGTTGATTCTTTATTGCAGGTTGCTGCGCTTCCTTATAGTGACGAAGAAATGGAAAATGTAGAGTATAAGATAGATCTGCCAAAAAGTAAAGGAACTGTGCTGTGTATTAGCCATAAAACATTAGGAGTAGGATCATGGGGCTGCGGACCAAAACCGTTAGAGCCTTATTTAGTTTATGCAAAACCGACAAATTTCAGTTATCAGATTCAGTTGTTTGGGAATAACTAGGAGATTCCAATTTTATAAAAGGCCTGTATCATCAATTTGGTACAGGTCTTTTTTTGTCTGTGAAAATGGGAATAATGATTTTTATAAAATCTGCTTAGAACTATGCTAGTTTAGCATTTAAGAATACCTGAGATGAAATATATTTTACTAGATTCTAATTAAATTAGTTCATTTTGTAGAAAGCTTCATTCTATTTGTCTGTAAAAGCTTTATCGCCTCGGCTCTTGGTCATCACGCCTGTGCCATAGGATATAAGGTAGCTTACTTTAATATGGCCAAACTCTTTACAAGATTACATGGAGCCAATGCTGATAACTCTTTGTATAAAGAAATCTCACGAATAGAGAAACAGAACTTACTTATACTGGATGACTTTGGCCTTCAAAACCTTGATAAGCCGCAAAGAGACCTATTAATGGAAATTATTGAAGATAGACACAATAAGCAGGCAACCATTATAGCTTCTCAGCTGAAATTAGACTGGATGAAAGTTTCTTTTCATCCTGGAAGTTCATGGATAGAGGATAACGTTTTTATTTTTATTTACAATTCCACAAAAAATGAATCGTTTAGTTTCCCTTATGCAGCCAGGCGTGAAGACTTGACGGTTACTGTGAATATACCTGCCCCTGATAAAGGTGATCATATTCATTGCTGGATATTTATGAAGTCCTATAAAAAAAAGGATGTATCACAAAACGAGTATTTGAATTTTCAATTTTAAATAAAGGCAATTAATTAGGTAAAATATATACTGGCTAAATAGATATAATTAGATATCAGTTTAGCCATTTTAGCAGCACGCTCATTTGCATTTGATATAAGCTCTAATATTTTCATCTATCTCCTCATTGATCTAACCTTTTTAATAAGCTACTAATTACTGCTGTTTCAGCACGAAGAAATGTATAAAAGCTCCATTATTTGACCATTTATCTTCATTGAAAAATGAATAAAATGAACGGCAATTCGCCCTTGTAATTAACATGAAACGCAGTATTTTTGGATACATTAAATTAATTAATAATTTAATATTATGATGATAGCCACTTTTGATACGGTTCAACCAATGACCACATATTGTGATGATCTTACTTGTTCAAATTGCTTCGAGCGCAAATTTCTTGCGGATCTTAAAGAGCGTAAAAGTTTGTCGTTCAGAAGATTATATACGTTACATTCAGCCTCTATGCTGGGTATTATCATGAGAGTAGTACCCGCCAGGGAAATAGCAGAAGATATTTTGCAGGATTCATTTGTTAAGATATGGAAATCCATTCATCTATATGACCCGGAAAAAGGAAAATTGTTTACCTGGATGGCCAGGCTGGCCCGTAATTCGGCTATAGACTATAAAAGAGGAAAAACCTTTGCCAAAAGTACCCGTAATGAAGATATTGATAGTGTTTACTCACAGGTAGATCATTACCACTATGTGCCCGACAAAACAGACTCTATTGGGGTGAAAGATTTGATGCACGTACTTACAGCCTCTCAAAAACAAATACTGGACCTGGTGTACTTTCATGGGTACACACAGGCCGAAGTATCTGATGAATTGCAAATCCCTCTGGGAACAGTAAAATCTAAAATCAGACTTGCTGTAAAAGAGCTGCGGGTTTATTTTTTGTAAACACTAAGTTCTGCTATACGAACCTGCGGCTGGCCATCTTTTCCGGCAACAGCTTGTTTGGATAACAATCTCAGGTATCTTGCGGTAACCGGCTGCGTTAAGCCAATACGCTGTAGAATAGGGTTAGCCTTAATATTTGAAAACTCGCCTTCGGCAATTTTATCCCATTTTACGCCATCATTACTGCTAAGCACCTCATACTTTTCAATAGCCCCTGCAGACGACCCGTCCTGTGCGGGAAGATAACCCACTGCAGCAAAGGTCAGCACTTTCCCAAAATCAATATCAATAGCATTACCGCTCATCAGCTGGGCAGCAGTAGCCTCATTGTCATCTAATGCATAGGCAGGATTAGTGATCTCCGCAGCAGGGTTCAATACTTTCCATCCTGAGCTTTTATAACTGTTTTTATCTTTCTTAGCAGACTCCGTTTTAATTTTAGGCTCCATGTACAAGCCTATTTCACTTAAAGCGATAGCTACCGGTGCATACACATGAATGCGGACCTTAGCCGCTGATTCTGAATTTTCCAGACGAATGATCCTGTTGGCACCAATACTGGTTGCTTTTGCCAGGTTAATCCATTGGCCTTTTTTGAAAACATCAACATTGACGCTGTCTATACGCTCCCCTAACTTAATATTTTCACGAAGCTGTATAATAGTAAAGCGAACCGGTTTTTTAAAGGTTAGCTCTGCTGTGGCCTGATGTACTTTATCATCTGTTGCCCAATAACTGTAACGGCTGGCATCTGTTAACTTAGCTGCGCCAAATGCTTTTTGGCTTTTGCCACGAACGTTAGACAGGGTGATGGTGGCATCTTTGGCTAAATTATAGGCAAATACCTGTTTCAGAAAATTGCCAAACTCAGCCAGTCTTTCTACATCATCAGGAAAAAGTATGCCTTCTTTAGTGGGCGACAGGCCAAGGTCAAGGGCGCCGCCCCGTCCTACGGTATGTACATAGATATTAAATAAGTCTTCAACAGACTTTAGCTGTTCATCTTGTTCAGGATGATAGAACCATCCCGGTCTGAGCGCTACATCACCTTCAAAAGGTATCCATTGTTTACCGTTTCTGGTACCGCTGCCAAGGTTGGAATCATCCATAAATCCTGGCATCGCAGGTTTTCCGTTTTTTTCATTGAAGGTAATGGTAGACCAGCTAGTTTCCGGAGCTAAGCCTTTTTCATTGCCTACCCAGCGTACATCCAGCCCAATATCACTAAAAATGCTGGCATTAGGCTGTAACTTCCTGGTGATGGCCCAGGTATTCATCCAGTCGTAATACGTAGACTGGTCAACCTTTCTTTTTTCATTGGTTCCGCCATAATAACCATCTCCGCCGTTAGCGCCATCATGCCAGCTCATAAACAGGTCGCCATAATTGCTGTAAAGTTCTGTGATCTGGTTACGGTAATCTACCAGGTAGGCAGGCGTTCCATAATGAGGGTTATGCCTGTCCCATGGAGAACAGTAAATTCCGAATTTCATGCCTTCCTGTTTTGCGGCCTGCTGAAATTCGCGCACCATATCTCCCTTGCCATTTTTCCATGGACTTTTGCTGATATTATAGGTAGTGGTTTTAGTAGGCCATAAAGCAAAGCCATCATGGTGTTTGGCTACATAGACAATACCTTTAAACCCTCCTGCTTTAGCGGCGCTAACAATTTGCAGGGCGCTGAATTTTGTGGGGTTAAAGATAGAAGGATCTGCGTCGCCATAACCCCACTCTTTATTCTGAAAGGTAGTAGGGGTAAAATGAATGATACAGTACATTTCTGTTTCCTGCCACTTTAACTGTCTTGCAGTTGGAAGAGCACCGTAAGGTTTGGGCGCTGTGGTTTGGGCATTAGAAAAAGCAGAAAAAAAAAGAGAAGAGATAATTAAAAGGGCCGGCCTGTTAAAAAGGTTCATTTTAGGTTGAGTTGATGAAATAACAATTCGAAAATACAATTCTTTTTCTGTTTACGTTCGGGAGAAGCTTAAAAAGCGTCAGTATAACATATATTTTATATAAGACAGCGCTGAATAGCAGAGGTTTTTTCTGATCCACAAAACTATAAGCAGGTGTTTTTTGTTGAAATAGTATAAAACCGTATGAATAATGAAACCTGCATAAGGTTACTTCTTACAAAAAGTAATGAATAATCTTATGCAAGCTTCATAACCAATAAAAACAAATATATTCTTATGAAAAATAATAGAACTTTTGTTGCCCTTATTTTAGCCGGACTGGCATTTGGGGCATGTAGTGGCAATAAAAAATCAACGGATCACGTAGATTCTACTGCTGCAGCGGATAGCGCTGTAAAGGATACCACCCGCGTAGGTGCTGCCGACAGCACGCATTCTTTTAGGAACGACAGGGGCACAGACAGTGTAAGCGCCGGTAAGTCTGTACCTGCCAAGCCATAGGCGGGAAATTTAATAAAAAATGGCATTCAATAGTAATCGCATCGTCAGGAAACAGCTAGACGGTGCGATTAGTATTTTCCGGCACGGATTTGGTACTATACTATTTGAGAAAAGAGGAATGAAAAGTGCATTAAAACCACATTAAAACGTGATTATCATATTTATGTCACCTTTAAATTATATTGTATTGCACGAATAATCCTTTTACAACGTTAATAGTCATACTCACACAAATTGAATAATTTAATTATGAAAACTCTAAAATTTAAATCGGTAATTATAGCTGCTTCTATAGTGGTTGCCACAATAGTAAGCGGAGGAAGTGTTGTTGCACAAGGTCGTGGTGGTGGCGGAGGCGGTGGTCATTCCGGCGGTGGAGGTGGCGGTGGTCACTTTAGCGGCGGCGGTGGCGGCGGACGAGGTTTTGGTGGTGGTGGCGGAGGAAGAGTTTCTTCTGGTGGCCCACGTGGAAATTTCCAGGCGCGCGGAAGTGTTGGCGTAAGAGGTAATGTAGGCGTTAGAGGCGGTGCAGGATTTAGAGGAGGAGTAGGTAGAGGTGGCTTTGGCGGACGTGGTTACGGTGGCCGTGGTTATGGTGGCGGTTTTAGAGGCCATGGTGGTTATGGATATGGATTCGGAAGACCATATTATGGATATTATAACTTCTACGCACCTTACCTGGGATTCAGTATTGGCGTATTGCCATACGGTTACTATCCTTTCTACTATGGTGATGATGAATATTATTATTCAGGTGGTTTGTATTACCAACAATCTGAAGACAATAAATATAAAGTAGTTGTACCTCCGGTAGGTGGTGAAGTTCCAAGCATCCCTGATGATGCAGCAGACGTTACCATCAACGGACAGAACTATTATGAATATAAAGGAGTGTATTACCAGGAAACTCAAAATGCAGAAGGTAAAACTGTTTATGTCATTGCAGGTAAAAACGGCGTGATCAATACCGAAAACGGTGAAGTTAACGCAGGCAGCGGTCAGAAAATAGGCGATGTGGTTGATGAGTTACCTGATGGTACCCATGAGATCAATGTTAAAGGCCAGCAATTATATGTGACTGAAGACGGTGTTTATTACGAACAGTTTAGCGGTCCTAATAACAAAGTGAGTTACAAAGTTGTAGGTTTATAATAAAGAACATTCATAGTTAAGAATGCCATCCTCCAAACAGGGGATGGCATTTTTTTTTGAACAGATAGAGAGCAGGATACTACAGGTTGCGAGTGATAAACATTAAAATTAGTTTTATCACACCAAATATCAAATCTGTTTTCTATGTGTAAAAATCAACTATTGCCATCTTTCTGCGGCAAAAGATTCTCCCTCCTCCTGGTGATGTGTTTGTTTAGTTTTTCTGCTGTTTTCGCACAGGAGAACGTAACGGTTACAGGAAAAGTAACTGATGAAAAAGGACTCGCCATTCCTGCTGTATCTGTCACCGTAAAAGGTACAACAAAAGGTGCCGCTACCGATGCCAATGGTATTTTTAATATCAAAACCTCCATTGGCGCCACGCTTGTTTTTCAGTATATGAGTTACACTAGCCAGGAAGTTGTAGTAAGCAAGGCCGGCTTATTAAATATTAAACTTTCTGAAACAAAAAACGACCTGGAAGAGGTAGTGGTGGTGGGTTACGGAACGCAAAAGAAAAGTGATGTAACCGGTTCACTGGCTACCTTTAAGGCCGATAAATTAGAAGAACGGTCTATCGCAAGGGTAGATCAGGCTTTAGTTGGCCAGATGGCCGGTGTTACTGTAAAACAAACTACCGGTGTTCCGGGAAAAGCTTTCAGTATACAGGTAAGGGGCTCGGGCTCAATTTCTGCCGGTAATGAACCCCTTTATGTACTCGATGGGTTCCCCCTGGCTTCGGCTACGCCGAACGGTTCGGGTAACTTTTCTACAGGAAACCCGCTGGATAACATCAATCCTAATGATATTGAATCAATAGAAGTATTAAAAGATGCTTCTGCAGCAGCTATATATGGTTCGCGGGCCGCCAATGGTGTGGTACTGATCACTACCAAAAGAGGAAAAAGCGGTAAACCAACGATCAATGTAAATACCTATTCGGGCGTGCTGGAAGCAAGTAAGAAACTGGATATGCTAAGTGGTGCCGACTGGATTGACAGGGCCACGGAAATGATCAATGCACAATGGGTGGCCTCAGGTCCCGGAAGGACAGCCAGTCAGACTACCGATCAGCGTCGCGCTATCTTAGGGCTGGGTGCTGGTCAATACAATGTGAGTTATATGCTGGATGACCGATGGACACAGCCAGGTTATGGCGGGTTAAAAGTGGTAGACTGGCAGGATGAAGCCTTCAGAAAAGGCATCACCCAAAACTATCAGGTAAATGCCAGCGGTGCAACGGACAATGTAAATTATTATGTATCCGGTAATTATGCCAACCAGCAGGGAATGGTGATTGGTTTAGGTTATACTGCTTATTCTGCCAGGGCCAATGTAGAAGTAAAAGTGAATGATAAGCTAAAGTTTGGTATCAATCTGGCGCCTACTTATTCGGTAACGGAAGATCCTGGAGTAGAAGGTAAAGACAATATCCTGCACCAGCTGCTGGGTATGTCGCCCATACAGCAGAATAATCCGGGAACAGTAAACGTATTTAACAACTCGCAATATATCTGGTCAGTGACTACTAACGACCCGATTGCCAAACTGCAAAATAACATTGGTGAGACCAAGATCTTCCGTACCCTGGGAACAGTGTTTGGGGAATACAAAATTATTGACGGTTTAACTTTTAGGAGTACTGCCAATTTAGACAATACCAATACCACTGCAAAAGGCTATTCACCTTATGGCGTTACCGGTTCTATCACTACCAGGCAGAATTCGCCCAATGTAGGTACATCAGGCTCTTTCTCTGAATACTCTAAACGGACTTTTGTGAATGAAAATACACTTTCCTATACCAAGGTGATCAACAAGGTAAATAACTTCTCCTTCTTACTGGGGCAATCTTATAACTCTGATAAACTGGAATCGGCAAACCTCGGTTCGGTTGGAGGGTTTGGCGTAAGTGGGGTAACTACTTTAGGCAGTGCCTCTGGGATTACCGGTGGCACGTCAGAAACTGCTGATGTATTACTTTCTTATTTTGGCAGGGTGCAGTATAGCTACGACAATAAGTATTTATTATCGGCCAGTATGAGAAGGGACGGATCTTCACGTTTTGGTGCTGATAATCAATTCGGATGGTTTCCCTCAGCTTCGGTAGGATGGAAAATTACAGAAGAAAAATTCATGAAGGCCATCCCGCAGATCAGTGACCTGAAAGCGAGGGTCAGCTACGGGGAATCAGGAAATTATAACATCGGTGATTACAGCAGCCGTGCTTTATTGGGTGGCAGTAACTACAGTTTAAACGGGGTGCCTGCTTATGGTCAGGCGCTGATCGGAGCGGCCAACCCTAACCTGAAATGGGAAAAATCTAAAACTACCGACTTTGGTCTGGATATCGGTTTGTTCCAGAACCGTATCACGGCCTCGGCAGATTATTACAATAAAACCAACTCCAACCTGTTGCTCAATGTGCCTATTCCGGAATCAACAGGTTTTGCCACACAACTTAGCAATGTGGGAAGCGTAAGCAATAAAGGGCTGGAACTGGAATTAAATACGCGTAACCTAACGGGTACGCTATCATGGAATACGTCTATCAATGTAAGTCACAATACCAACAAAGTAACTTCTTTAGGCCCGGGGCAGTCGCAGATACTGATCCCTTCCAGCTTTGATATTTCACATGCCATTTTACAGGTAGGCCAACCCTTAAACAGTTATTACCTGGTAAAACAGATCGGTATTCTTTCCGCTAAAGATATCGCCAATAAAGTTCCCTTGTTTGGCAACGAAACCGTGGGCGATCCCAAATATCAGGATGCAAATGGGGATGGTGTAATCAATGCCAATGACCGTCAGATCCTGGGACATCCAAATCCTACCTATACCTATGGCATCACTAATACTTTCCGTTACAAAGGTTTTGATCTTACCTTTTTAATACAGGGACAGGCCGGTGGATCTATTTATTCGCTGTTAGACCGTGCGCTGGACAGAACAGGGCAGGGGGTGCCGGATAATGCACTGGGAGAAGTGAGGGACAGGTGGCGCTCTGCAGACAGCCCCGGAAATGGAAAAGATGGAAAAGCTTATTCTTTGTTTGGTGCCATTCCCAATACCAACTGGTTGTATTCTTCTAATTATATCAGTATTCGTGATATTACCCTCGGTTATGATCTGGGAAAACAGTTTAAAACAAAAAGCATCAGGGGTGCCAGGATTTATATTACCGCAGAGAACTTCTTTGAACATGACAGTTATACCGGTGGCCTTAACCCTGAAGCCAGTAATACTAACCTGAGCGGTAACACCAGCTTCCCCGAAACAGGTGATTATGGCGGGCTGCCTTTGCCAAAGTCAATCATCCTTGGTCTAAACTTTACATTCTAATCCAGCAATCATGAAACAATTCTTATATATATGCTTAGCAGGTACTTTATTGGTGTCTTCCTGTAAAAAAGACCTTGCCCTGCAACCCATTTCAAACAATACTACCGATACTTATTTCACTACACCAAACGATTTTTTACAGGCTACCAATGCGGTTTACAACAGCTTGCATAACTATCCCGATCGCCAGTTAAACTTGTCAGAAACCCGGTCGGATAATTTATACGCTGTTTCGCAGGGTGGGGTGCGCGACTGGGAAGGGATCAATGATTTTTTCAGTACCCTGGCTTCAAACCCTTATCTGGAAGAAGCCTGGTCTACCAATTTTAACGGGATTTCAAGGGCCAATACCATACTTGATCAGCTGACAAAAAACGGAACTGTTGTTCCTGATGTTACGCTAAGGAACAGGTACCAGGCAGAAGCAAAGTTTCTGCGTGCGATGTATTATTTTGATTTGGTAAGATGGTTTGGAAAGGTACCACTCATTGACCATCCCATATTGACCGCAGATGCTTTAACGATTCCAAGAAGTGCCGTTGCCGATGTGTATGCCCTGATCATTTCCGATCTGCAATTTGCTATCGCTAACCTGCCGCAGGCCTCGGCCTATGCAGCAGTAGATAAGGGAAGGGCAAACAAATATTCGGCAAAATCCCTGCTGGCCCTCGTTTATATGACCCGCTCTGGCCCAACTTATGGAGTTGAAGGCCCTGGTTTAGCTTTAAATGAATGGAGTTTGGCAGAAGCACAGCTCAATGATATCATTAGCAGCGGCCAGTACAGCCTGATCACCAATACCGGTACGGCTACAACGGCTTATGCCAACATATTCTCTTATACCAATGAGAACAATAGCGAGGTAGTTTTTGATGTGGAGTATTCATCCGGTTCGGTTCCTGTATTGGGCGCAACTTATCCATGGGTGTTGGTTCCTGATGCCTATTTCCAATCCATTGGCAAGCCCGTTCAGGGAGGCCTGGAGATCAGGCCGGTTTCCAATAACCTGCTTAGCTCTTATGAAACAGGAGATGTGCGTAAAGCTTTTACCATCCAGCCGGGTTATACTGCCGCAGGTGGTGTGGTAGAAACACAATCATTTTTTAAGAAGTATGTAGATATCAGTAAGGTTCCTGCAAACAGGACCGACTGGCCGATTAATTTTATTGTATCACGTTATACCGATATATTACTGCTCAAAGCAGAATGTGTATTACATGGCGCTGCGGGGTCGCAAAGTACAGATGTAGACAATGTGGTCAATACCATCCGTATCCGTGCAGGATTAGCAGGGAACCAGGTTGGTGTAACCCTTCCGCAACTGATGGAAGAACGAAGGAAAGAGTTTGCTGCTGAAGGCACACGCTGGCATGACCTGGTAAGAAGCGGATTGGTGACCACAGTAATGCCCGCTTGGGTTGCTGTAGATGATGTTAAAAAGCTGATCCAGCCATTCAAAACAAACTATGTGATTTACCCCGTTCCTCAAAGCCAGCTGGATGTGAAACCAGGTTTATATACACAAAACGCTGGTTATTAAATGATGCAGGTTAAACCCACAGGTTTATGGTGCCGGCTTTTTGCCGGAATGCTGCTCTATGCTTATGCTTTAAGCGCACAGGGGCTAAATCCTGCTATGCGCTTAAAGCAGGGCTTATGGCATGGACAGCAGCATGAATTACGTTATCATCCTGAAGGGGATGATTTTGTGATCACCAATGGAAACCGGAGGTTTAACCGTGCACTTTATGGTACAAATACGGCGTTCAGGGTAGAAGCAGGAGACCTGCCCGAGTTCGCCCTCTACATGCCTGGCATGGGCGGAAACCTCAAATTTGGATTGATTGGCCCCAATGGCGCTGAAAGCAAATGGCTGATCGCTGCAAAACAAATTACAGCAAGGTATACGCCAGGCAGGATGAGTTATGAAATTACAGATCCTTTATTGGGTAGCGGAAAGTTGCATGTAATTGTTATGGCGCTGGCAGATGCCGAAGGAATAATCGTGAAGACCTGGCTGGAAGGTAAGGCGCAAGGGGTAAAATTAGTATATGCTTTTGGCGGGGCCAGCGGCGAAAAGTTCTCCCGTTCCGGTGATATGGGGCCCGATCCTGAATCTAGTTTTTACCTTAAACCAGAGAATTGTTTAAATAACAACTACCAGCTAACTAACCATACTTTTAATTTAACTTATGGTAAAGGAACGGTTCTTGAAGGCGTATTCCCATCGGAAGTTAAACTTTCTGATGCTTCTAAACTAGCCAGCCCCATTGAATTTTATCAAAGTAAAGTTGCTAAGGCTCCCGTTGTTACAGGGGCTGCAGCGTTGAAAAATAACGAAAGCCTGTATATCCTGATTAAAGGTGCCGGGGAAAAATCTGAAGCCGCAGAAGCGTTTATAAATGCAGAAAAGTTTAGGGAACAAATAACCGGACGGGTAAAGCTCGATACCCCCGATCCTTACCTCAATACCATAGGTGCAGCGTTGAGTATCGCATCAGATGCGATTTGGGAAAGCCCATCTTATCTGCACGGTGCTATAGGCTGGAGGATAAGGCTCAATGGCTGGCGCGGTGCCTACACTGCCGATCCCCTGGGTTGGCACGACCGCGCAAAGACCCATTTCGAAGCCTATGCAAAATCGCAGGTAAGGGAACCTTTAGCGGGGCCTGTCATTGCAGATACGGCTTTTCAACTATCCCGTCAGCAGGAGAAAATGGGAACATCATTGTTTAGTTCAGGTTATATCAGTCGTGATCCTGAAGGTAAATCTATTCGTCCGCATCATTATGATATGAACCTGGTGTATATTGATGAATTGCTCTGGCACTTTAACTGGACGGGCGACCTGGATTTTGTGAAAAAGATGTGGCCGGTTATACAGCGGCATCTGGCCTGGGAGAAAAGGAATTTTGACCCCGATAACGATGGGTTATATGATGCCTATGCCGCTATATGGGCCAGTGATGCCCTATATTACGGCGGTGGCGCAGTAACCCATTCTACAGCTTATAACTACCGGGCAAATGTAATGGCCGCCCGTATTGCCCCATTGATCAATGAAGATCCGATACCCTATCAAAAGGAAGCCGCAAAAATATTAAATGCAGTAAACCATCAATTATGGATGCCTGGAAAAGGGGTGTATGCAGAATACAAAGATGTAAAGGGCCTCAAAAATAACCACCCGGCAGCAGCTTTATGGACTATTTACCACATTATAGACTCAGATCTTCCAGATCCCTTCCAGGCTTATCAGAGTTTACGTTATATAGATCAGGAGATTCCTCATCTTCCAATATCCTCAGCCGGGCTGCCTGCTGGTAAATTTTATACTTTATCTACAAGTAACTGGATGCCTTATACCTGGTCTACCAATAATGTAGCGATGGCCGAAGTGATGCATACTGCCCTGGCCAATTGGGAAGCCGGAAGAAATGAAGAAGCTTTTACCCTGTTCAAAAGCGAAATATTGGCCGATATGTATTTAGGCGGAAGCCCCGGCAATTTTGTACAGATCTCTTATTATGACGCCGCCAGGGGCGAAGCTTACCGCGATTTCGCTGATCCTGTTGGAATAAGTTCAAGGGCATTGGTCAGTGGTCTGTTCGGTATCCTGCCGGATGCTTTAGCGCATACCCTGGTGATCAAACCTGGATTTCCCGCAGCATGGAACCATGCGGCCATCCATATTCCTGATCTGGATGAACAGTTTAACCGGAACGGAACTACAGATCATTATCGTTTCAAGCTTTCCTTTGCCACGCCCTTAGCCTTAAAATTGGAAATCAAAGCCAGGGGGACTGCAGTGAGTAGCGTGGAAATAAACGGAAAGAAAACGGACTGGAAAAATAAAGACAAGGTGATTGGAGAACCTATGATTGAAATCAATGCCCCTGCTGCTAAAGTATATGATGTGAAGGTGGTCTGGAAAGGAAAATTCTTTGAAAAACCTGTTCTGTCGCCTACGTATGCTGTTGGAGATCTGCTGCAGGTAAATTTTGGACAGGCCTCAGTATTAAAGGTAAACGATCCGCAGCAGGTATTTAGCGCTATTCAATTTAAAGCCGGTCGGTTTAAAGCCCGGTTAAGCGGTAAAACGGGCAACCGCACGGCATTTGTACAACTGAGACAGGGAGAGCTGACCTGTTGGTACCCCCTTTGTTTTGAGCTTAAAAAAGCCATATCTGTTTTACCTGAAGCCGGGCAGGAAGCAAACAAACTGGTTTTCAAAATGTTCAATAATAGTAATCGGCAAATTACCGGGACTATCCGTTTGGGCAGAGAGGAAGCAACAGTTGTCCTGCAGCCAAAAGCTTTGAGCAGGTCGTTTATACTGGAAGGAGCAGCCCTGCTGGCGGGAACCAATGCTGTGTTATTTACAGCAGTAAATGGTAAGACCGATACTTTAGAATTGAATAACTGGGATATTGATTTAAAGCAGCTTAAACAGCAAACTGTAGACCTGTCTTCTGTTTTTAACGCCAGGGTAACAGATATATTCAATACCAAATATTTAACGCCCAGGCCTGCAACAGCTACCTTACAGATTCCCTGGCAGGGCATTGGCGACTGGACCAACACAAAGGCGGCGCCGGTTATTGATGATACCGGATTACGGAAACTGGCAGGTACAGGCAATGAAATTTTAACGCCGCAGGGCATCAGGTTTTTGACACCTGGTACGCCAGGAACAAAAAATATTGTCTTCACCTCCCTATGGGACAATTATCCTGATCATCAGGAGATCCCTTTGTCTGGTAAAGCAGGTCATGCCTATTTTTTAATGGCCGGGTCTACCAACCCGATGCAAAGCCAGTTTGATAATGGTAAAATTGTGGTGACTTATACCGATGGCTCCTCCACCACACTTATTTTGCGTAACCCGGAAACGTGGTGGCCCATTCAGGAAGATTATTATACTGATGGTTTTGCCTTTAATTTAAAAACACCCAGGCCGCCCAGGGTTCATTTGAAAACCGGGATCTTTAGCAATGGAAAACCTGGCGGACTTAAACCCGATCAGCAAACGATAGATGGGGGTGCGGCTACAGTATTGGACCTGCCCCTGGATTATACTAAAACTTTGAAAAGCCTCCACCTGATTACACTGGCAAACGATGTGGTAACAGGACTGATGGCAATAACTTTAATTCAACAATGAAAACGATGATGAACCAATTTTTTAATCAGCTCTCCCGAAAATTTATATTAAGCGTGTTGGTCTTAGTTGGTGTAACCGGCCATTCGGGTTATGCACAAACGCGGGCAGAATGGGTGAACAAGGTGGGCGCCAGGAAAGCCCCCATAAAGACTAAGGTTTATAAGGTAAATTCCTATGGCGCTGTGCATGATGGGAAAACACTGGATACCAAAGCTATTCAGCAAGCAATCGATGCCTGTGCGGCGGCAGGGGGCGGTATAGTGAGTTTCGATGCAGGAACCTATTTAACAGGTTCCATCTTTTTAAAAGATGGGGTTCATCTGCAAATCAATACCGGAGTAGAACTAAGGGGCAGCCAGAATATAGCTGATTATCCGGAAATTGATACCCGTATTGCGGGAATTGAAATGAAATGGCCGGCAGCACTGATCAATGTGCTAGACCGTAAGAATGTTTCTGTTACAGGTAACGGGCTGGTGAATGCTCAGGGTAAGGTGTTTTGGGATATGTACTGGAACCTGCGCAAAACCTATGATCCTAAAGGCTTACGCTGGATTGTAGATTATGATGCCAAAAGACCAAGAACAGTATTGGTTTCCAGATCTTCTGATGTAACGATAAAAGGTTTAACCCTGCAGCAGGCAGGTTTCTGGACAGTGCAGGTGCTCTATTCAGATCATGTTACAGTGGATGGTTTACTCATTCAGAATAATATAGGCGGCCACGGGCCAAGTACGGATGGGGTGGATATCGATTCCTCCTCCTGGGTGCTGATCCAGAATTGCGATATCGACTGCAATGATGATAATTTCTGTTTAAAAGCAGGAAGGGACTGGGATGGCCTGCGGGTAAACCGCCCTACAGAGTATGTAGTGATCAGGAAATGTATCGCCCGCAGGGGATCAGGACTGGTGACCTTTGGCAGTGAAACCTCGGGCAGCATCCGTCATGTGCTGGCAACCGACCTTAGGGGCAATGACACAAAAAATGCACTTAACATTAAATCGGCCGCTACAAGAGGTGGAACAGTAGAGGATATCTATTTTGAAAATATTACCATGACCAATATCGGTACTTTCCTGGAAGTAAATATGAACTGGAACCCGGCCTATAGTTACTCTAAACTGCCTGAGGGGTATAAAGAAGAAACGCTGCCGCCACACTGGAAGAAACTACTCACTAAAGTGGAACCTGCCGAAAGGGGGATTCCAACTTTTAAAGATGTCTTTGTTTCCAATGTTCATATCACCGGGGCTAAAACTGCCATCAATGTAAATGGCTTTCCGCAGTCTAAAGTCAGGAATTTTAACCTGACCAATGTGGATGTTACAGCAGCTACTTCAGGTACAATTGATCATGCAGAGGGATGGAAGTTCAATAATGTGAAGATTGTGGCCAATGATAGCACTAAACTGGTGGTAAAAGACGGTACAGCTATGGATATTAAAATGTAATTATGAAAGCTTCATCACCCTTTAACCGCTATTTATTCCTGAAAATGGCCAAACCCATTTTTATGATCTTGCTGCTGTTCTTTAGCCTGGCGGGCAAAGCACAGCGACAGATGGAAAACCTGGGACGTGGTGTGGTAGCTGTTTATAAAGGCAGCGATTCCGTTTATGTGGGCTGGCGTTTGCTCGGCACAGATCCTGATGGAATTGCTTTTAACCTTTATCGTAAAACCGGCCGTAATGCGGCGGTAAAACTAAATAAAAAGCCGATCACGGCAACTACCGATTTTGTAGATGCCAAAGTAGATCCTGATCTGGTAAATGCTTATACTGTAAAACCTGTGCTAAACGGCAAAGAACAGGAAGAAAGCAGGGCTTTTATCCTTCCTGCAAATCCTGCGGTACAGCAATACCTCACTATTGCGCTAAAAACTCCGGCAGGTTATACGCCCAATGATGTTTCTGTAGGCGATCTGGATGGGGATGGCGAATATGAAGTGATACTGCACCAAACTGGTCGCACGCATGATAATTCACAAAAAGGAATTACTGACCCGGCCATTTTTCAGGCCTATAAAATGGATGGAACTTTATTATGGGAAATTAACCTGGGCATCAATATCCGCGATGGCGCACACTATACCCAGTTTATGGTGTACGACCTGGATGGCGACGGCATAGCTGAGTTTGCCTGCAAAACCGCCGATGGCAGTACCGACGGTAAAGGAAAAGTAATCGGTGATGCAAAAAAAGACTGGAGAAATGCAGATGGTAAAATATTGGATGGGCCGGAATACTTTACTATTTTTAATGGCAGGACCGGTGCAGCGATGTCTACTATAGATTATATTCCCGCAAGAGGTAATATAGGCGGCTGGGGTGGTGTAGGCGGTAACGGCGGCAATGATACCAATGGAAACCGTGTAGATCGTTTTACGGCCTGTATTGCTTATCTCGATGGCAAACATCCCAGCATAGTGATGTGCCGCGGATATTATGGGCGTACCGTATTGGCGGCCTGGGACTGGAAAAATGGAAAACTGAGTTCCCGCTGGGTGTTCGATTCAAAGGATGCAGCAAGCCCTTATTCAGGAATGGGATACCATAACCTGTCGGTGGCCGATGTAGATGGGGATGGAAAAGATGAGATCATATTTGGGTCGATGTGCATTGACGACAATGGCAAGGGTTTATATACCACAGGATTGCGTCATGGAGATGCCCTGCATGTGGGCGATCTTGATCCGGACAGGCCTGGCCTCGAAGTTTTTGGTATTCACGAAATCTTAAATGGCTATAAAGGACCGGGAGCTGCGGTATATGAAGCGAAAACCGGAAAAATACTATGGCAGGGGTCTGAAGGAATAGATGTAGGCCGTGGTGTAGCAGATAATATCGATACGTCATTGACTGGTGCACAGTTCTGGTACTCAGGTTCCAAAGGTTTATTCGATATGAAAGGAAACAGGGTAGGCGAAAGTCCCGCTTCCACCAATTTTGTGATCTGGTGGGATGCCGATCTGTCTAGAGAGCTGCTGGATGATAACCATATCGATAAATACCAGGGAGGGAGATTGCTCACTGCTACCGGTTGCCTGTCCAACAACGGCACTAAAGCTAACCCGGCATTAACGGCCGATATTTTTGGCGACTGGCGCGAGGAAGTGATCTACCGCACCGCTGATAATCAGCAGCTCAGGATTTATACCACCACCATTCCTTCAAAACACAGGTTGTACACGCTGATGCATGATCCGCAATACCGTTTAAGTATTGCCTGGCAGAATGTAGGTTACAATCAGCCTCCGCATACCGGCTTTTACTTAGGTAAAGGCATGAAAAAAGAACCAAAACCAAATATCATTACCGTAAAAAATTAGACAGATGTTTACACAGAAAAAGTATCTCGGCTTAGCGCTAGCCGCTATTTTAGGTTTAACCACCGCATTTACCTTGCTGAAAGATAAGCCCACCTTGTTTGTGATAGGAGATTCTACCGTAAAAAACGGTAAAGGAAACGGGGATAAAAACATGTGGGGCTGGGGCGACCTGCTTTCCGGGTATTTTAACACCGATAAAATTAAAATTGAAAACCATGCCCTGGGCGGCACCAGTTCCAGAACCTTCTTAACCAAAGGACTTTGGGATAGTGTGCGCGTAAGGATTAAACCCGGCGATTTTGTGATCATGCAGTTTGGCCATAACGATGGCGGTCAGCTGGATGATACCGCCCGTGCAAGAGGAACGATTAGAGGGGTGGGGACCGAAAGTAAGGAGATCTATAACCCGATCACCAAAAAGAAAGAAGTAGTGTATACCTATGGCTGGTACCTGCGCAAGTTCATCAAAGAAACTAAGGAAAAGGGTGGTATCCCATTGGTATGTTCATTGATTCCCCGGGATAACTGGAAGGATGGCAAGGTGACACGGAATGAGGGAGAATATGCGGCATCGGCTAAAGAAACCGCAAAAACGGAGGGGGCTTATTTTGTAGACCTCAATAACCTGATCGCAGATCAATATGATCGATCAGGTCAGGAGGTGGTGAAAGCTTATTTTCCGGGTGATCATACCCATACCAATTTAGAAGGTGCAAAGATCAATGCGGCTGCTGTGGCAGAAGGCATACGTTCTGCACCACAATGTCCTTTAGCACAATATCTTTTAAAGTAGTTTGAACTAATTCATACACGATGAAACGAAGACATTTTATTTCCGGTATAGGGATGCTGTCGCTAGGCAGCATGTTGCCCGATCTTACTTTTGCAGCAGGAGAACACAATCCTGTTTCTGAATTTTCCAAACACCTTAAACCGGTAGGCAGGGCCTTGGAAATGGAAGGCTATTATGTGTGGTGTAACAGCCCGATAGAAGCAGAAGACGGAAAGATCCACCTGTTTTTTTCCAGGTGGGTAGCCAGTAAAAAGATGGGCGGATGGATCAATGGTTCTGAAATAGCCCATGCCATAGCAGATTCTCCGGAATCGGAATTTAAGTTCAAAGAAGTTATTCTGGCACCTCGCGGACCTGGTTTCTGGGATGCTACAACTTGTCATAACCCGCTGATTAAAAAAGTAGACGGTAAGTTCTGCCTCTTTTTTATGGGTAATTCCAATGGGAAAACCAATACTAAGAGAATAGGATTGGCATTTGCCGATTCCTTAGATGGCCCCTGGATAAGACCAGACCAGCCTTTGCTCGAAGCTGGTCCGGCCGGGGCGTGGGATGACCACTGTACCACTAATCCGGCTTTTATTAAACATCCTAATGGGCAGTACTGGTTATATTATAAGTCGTGGAACACCAGCGAATATGAAAATTCTAAAGATCCTGTGATCCGCGGAAACAGGAAGTATGGGCTGGCCATAGCAGACCGGCTGGAAGGGCCTTATCAAAAGTATTCCGGTAATCCGGTCATTGATTTTTCCTCCAAAGGAGGAAACAAACAGTTTGAAGATGCATTTGTGTGGAGGGAGAAAGGTGAATTTAAGATCATTGCAAGGGATATGGGCGTGTTTAACGAAGAAGATGGCCTGATCATGGAATCTGATAAGGGATTGAAATGGAAAGAGCCGCAGATCGCTTATTTTGATGCGAAACATTATGGCATCAATCAGCCCCCGCCGCCTTCCTATTTGAAAAAGTATGGCCGTTTTGAAAGGCCCCAATTGCTTTTTCAAAAAGATAAAGCCACTTATCTGTTTACCACTTCACAGGGAGGCAAATACATGACCTCATCACCGTTTATCTTTAAAATCACCTGATCTTCTAAATTCTTTTAAAGAAATGATAGCAAACCGTATAAAACGAGCAGGATGGATAGGAGTGATTTTACTTTGCGGCATCACTGCACAGGCACAGAAAATTGACCGGCAGCAACTGGTAGGCAGGCATAAGGTAACCGTAAAACAGTTAGATTCCCTGTCGTCTTTGTCGGTTGGCAATGGTAAATTTGCCTTTACAGTGGATATTACAGGTTTACAGACTTTTCCTGATGCTTATCAAAACGGGATACCTTTGGGTACGCAATCAGAATGGGGATGGGATACTTTTACCGATACCGCAGGTTACCGTTTAGAAGAATCTTTGAAAACTTACCAGCAGTACGGGCGACCAGTTACTTATGCCGTTCAGGTCAAGAAACCAGAAAGAAATAAGGCGGCGTCCGACTGGTTCAGGCAGAATGTTCACCGCTTGCAATTGGGCAACCTGGGCTTTGAAATCACGCTGAAAAACGGAAAAGCTGCCCGTCCTGAAGATATTCAGCAGATCAACCAGCATCTTAACCTGTGGACAGGGGAGATCAAAAGTGAGTTTACCGTAGAAGGTATTCCTG
Organism: Pedobacter sp. L105; assembly: GCF_009765875.1. Lineage (GTDB taxonomy): Bacteria > Bacteroidota > Bacteroidia > Sphingobacteriales > Sphingobacteriaceae > Pedobacter. Next base: position 128,374 of record NZ_LMUP01000007.1, on the reverse strand, counting down.
TGGAAGTGTTTACCGTTTGCCATCAGGCAGAAGATATTATTTCTACCCGTGTTACCTCAGAACTGATTCAGGCAGGCAGGTTAAAGATCAGGCTCCGTTATCCTTATCCTACAGGTAACTGGTCCGATGTAGGCAACAATTGGCAACATCCGGAAAAACATCAGTCTAAACTGATCACTGCCGATGACCATCAGGCTATGCTGAGCCATCACCTGGATTCTGCTACTTATTTTACCGCTTTGCACTGGCAGGGAAAGGCCTCTATCGCAGAAAAACAGGCACACGAATTTATCATTTCTCCGGATAAAAGTTCGGCAACTTTTGAACTCAGTGCCTGGTTTAAACAGCAAAGTACTCCCGATAAAGTGCCTTTATTTGCTGCTATTGAAGCTAATAGTGTCAAAGGCTGGTTAGCTTTCTGGCTTAGCGGAGGGGCAGTTGACCTTTCAGGAAGCACTGATCCCCGCGCCAGTGAGCTGGAACGCCGAATTGTATTGTCGCAATACCTCACTAAAATCCAGTGTGCAGGTTCTTTTCCGCCCCAGGAAACGGGATTAACTTACAATAGCTGGTATGGAAAGCCCCATCTGGAAATGACTTGGTGGCATATGCTGCATTTTGCCTTGTGGGGGCGACCGGAATTGATGGAAAAAGGTGCGGGTTGGTATTTTAAGGCGGCCAGCGGAGCGAAAAAATTAGCTGCCCGCCAAGGTTTTGAAGGATTGCGCTGGCAAAAAATGACCGATAATAACGGGAATGAAAGTCCATCCTCAGTAGGGGCAATGCTCATCTGGCAGGAACCGCACATCATTACTTTTGCGGAACTTGCTTACCGTGCACATCCCGATCAGCAGACATTGCTAAAGTATAAAGACCTGGTAATGGGTACAGCAACTTTTATGGCTTCTTTTGCCTATTTTGATAAAGAGACAGGATATTATCGCTTAGGGCCGGGCCTCATTCCCGCGCAGGAAAGGTACAAGGCAGAACAAACCTTTAATCCAACCTATGAACTGGCTTACTGGAACTGGGCCTTAACGGTTGCACAAAAATGGAGGGAAAGACTAGGCTTAAAAAGGGAGGCGAAATGGGATGATGTGCTGAATAAACTTTCGCCATTACCTATACAAAACGGAGTTTACCTCGCTGCAGAAAGTGCAAAGGATTCTTATACCAACCCGGAATACAAGACAGATCATCCTTCTGTATTGGCTGCTTATGGAATGCTTCCGCAGACCGGATTGTTAGATCGGCAGGTGATGAAAAAAACCTTCAACCTGGTTTGGGATAGCTGGAACTGGAAAGCAACATGGGGGTGGGACTTCCCAATGACAGCGATGACGGCAACTCGTTTGGGCTTGCCCGACCGGGCAATTGATGCGCTGATGATGCAGGTAAAAACCAATACTTTTCTAAACAATGGGCACAATTATCAGGACGGACGCCTGCGCCTATATCTCCCTGGAAATGGAGGTTTATTAACCGCGGTGGCCATGATGTGCGCCGGTTGGGATGGCGCTACGGTAACGAATCCGGGCTTTCCGAAAAATGGAAAATGGAAGGTGAAATGGGAAGGTTTGAAGCCGATGTTTTAAGTGACAGTGTGTCAGGTGTATTTAATTTAGTTTGATATTTATCAAGGTTTTACAAAGTTTATTTGAATCGATTATGAAGTATAAAAGACGGTTAACTCTTAGCTGGGAATTAAGTGCGGGGATACTTGTAATCCTGCTTTTATTTTCTATTTCCGGGCATGCGCAGCAGGTGCCATCAAAGAAATCAGTTCTAAAAATAATGGAATCGGCCAATGCATATTTTATGAATAAATGGCCCGATCCCGGCGCTTCGATCACTACCAATACTACCCGTCCAAGCAACATCTGGACAAGGGCAGTTTATTACGAAGGACTGATGAGTTTATACCAGACAGATCCGAAAAAGGAATATGAACAATACGCGGTATCATGGGGAGAAAAACATAACTGGGGGCTACGCGGCGGGGCGACTACCCGTAACGCAGATAATCAGGCTTGTGGCCAGACTTATATTGATCTGTACCAGCTCGACCCTCAGCCGGAGCGCATCAGAGAAATTAAGGCTTCTATAGATTCGATGATGAAATCAGGGAAGATTAATGACTGGACCTGGATTGACGCCCTGCAAATGGCCATGCCCGTGTTTGCCAAGCTGGGCGCAGTTTATCATGATCAGGCTTATTTTGAATATCTGTACCAGCTATATTGGCATACAAAAACAGTTGAGGGTGGCGGTCTGTACAATCCAAAAGACGCCCTTTGGTGGCGCGATAAATCTTTTGTTCCTCCCTATAAAGAGCCTAACGGAGATGATTGCTACTGGGCCCGCGGCAATGGCTGGGTGATTGCCGCACTGGTTAAAGTGCTGGGTATTTTGCCAAAAGATGCACCACACCGGGAAGAGTATCTAACTACTTACAAAGACATGATGAAAGCATTGGCACCCTTACAGCGACCGGATGGATTCTGGAATGTAAGCTTGCACGACCCTGACCATTTTGGAGGTAAAGAGACTTCAGGTACAGCACTTTTTATCTATGGAATGGCCTGGGGAGTAAATAAAGGAATACTTGATGTTAAAGTATATAAACCTTTAGTAATTAAAGGATGGAATGCACTGGTGAAAGATGCTGTAAATGAAGATGGCTCGCTGAGTTACGTGCAGGGTACAGGAAAAGAACCAAAGGACAGCCAGCCGGTAACCGCTGTAAGCCGACCTGATTTTGAAGATTATGGCCTGGGTTGTTTGCTGCTTGCAGGAGCAGAAATCTATCAGCTAAAGAAGTAAAAAGAAATGTATGCCAGTGAAATAGATATTTAAACAAAAGGTCATATGAAAATAGCTTTTAAAATGAAACTAAAGCCAGGCTTTAGGGAGGAATATAAAAAAAGACATGACGCCATATGGCCTGAGCTATTAGCTTTGCTAAAAGGAAACGGTGTCTATGATTACACCATATTTTGGGATGAAGAAACGGATATCCTGTTTGCGGTGCAGCAGGTGTCTGAAGGGAGCTCCCAGAACTTGGGGCAGGAAGAAGTTGTGCAGCGGTGGTGGGCATTTATGGCCGATATCATGGAGACCAACCCAGACCATTCACCCCTGGCTATTCCGCTTGAACAAGTATTCCATCTGGACTAAAACGTATTAAAAAAGATAATGAAGAAAGCACTGTTATTTTTAACCTTTTTCAGCTCAGTGATACTCACTGAAGGACAAACGTTAAAACAAAAAAATACACCCTGGCCGGTGATAGAAAAGCAAATGCGCCCCTGGACGAGATGGTGGTGGATGGGAAATGCCGTAGATGAAAAGAATCTGGGTGAAGCTTTGGCTACTTATGCCAGGGCCGGTATTGGCGGTGTGGAAATTACGCCTATCTATGGTGCTGTAGGTTTTGAAAACCGTTATATTGATTATCTATCCCCAAAATGGATGGGCATGCTCAACTATACCGTAAAAGAAGCAGCAGCCCTGGGGATGGGTGTGGATATGAATAATGGCACAGGATGGCCATTTGGAGGTCCTCAGGTAACTCAGGAGTTCGGGGCCTCTAAATTGATCGTTCAGCAGTATAAAGTGTCTCAAAACGAGTCTTTGAGAGAATTGATCACCGTAAAAGATGAAAAGCAGAAAAAAGCCGGTGCTATTTTACAATCTGTTACTGCCTACTCGGCCAACGGACAGGTGAAACGTCTCATCGATATGGTGGATGCCAGCGGAAAATTAAACTGGACAGCTCCCGGCTCAGACTGGGAAATCTATGCGCTGTTCTCTGGCAAAACCCTGCAACAGGTGAAAAGAGCCGCGCCCGGTGGTCAGGGTTTGGTATTGGACCATTTGGATAAACCTGCTGTAGATGCTTACCTGAACAGGTTTGATCAGGCCTTTGCTGGTCGCCCGACAGGCGTAAGGGCTTTTTTTAACGATAGCTATGAAGTTTATGGCGCAAACTGGACGCCCACTTTTTTTGCTGAGTTTAAACGTCTGAAAGGGTATGACCTGGATATGCACATCAAAGAACTGATGAGTAAAGATTCCAGCAGTAACGAACCCAGTCGGCTGAAATCTGATTATCGCGAAACCATGAGCCAGCTTTTACTGGATAATTTTACCATAAACTGGAGCAACTGGGCGCACCGCCATCATAGCATCAGCAGGAACCAGTCGCATGGATCTCCAGGTAACCTGCTCGACTTATATGCTGCGGTAGATATACCCGAAACGGAAACTTTTGGCCCAAGTTATTTCCCTATCCCGGGTTTAAGAAGGGATAGCGCAGACGTCAGGAATGTAGATCCTGACCCTATGATGAGTAAGTTTGCCAGCTCAGCCGCACACGTTTCAGGTAAAACACTGGTTTCTTCAGAAACCTTCACCTGGCTGTCAGAACATTTTAAAACTTCCTTTTCACAGGCTAAACCAGAAGCAGAAAAGATTTTCCTCGCTGGCATCAATCATATATTTTTTCACGGTACTACTTTTAGCCCTTCAGATATTCCCTTTCCGGGATGGTTATTCTATGCGTCGACCAATATGGTGCCCGCAAATACCTTGTGGCCGCATTTAAAAGGGATGAATGATTACCTGACCCGCTGCCAGTCGTTGCTGCAGGCAGGACAGGCAGATAATGAATTGCTGATCTACTGGCCTGTTTATGATGCCTGGGGAGATCCAAAAGGACTGGATATGCCACTAAGGGTGCATAATGTAGATACATGGTTACATCCTACCGCATTTTACAAACAAAGCATCCTGCTGCAACAGAATGGATATTCCTTTGATTTTGCATCCGATCTGATGCTGTCCAAAACAAAAACCCTGAAGAGGGAGCTGGTTACCGCCAGTACTGCGGCGCCGTATCAAACACTGATTATTCCGGCATGCCGGTTTATGCCACTGCCTACGCTACAGCACATCGTTGCACTGGCACGTGCCGGTGCGCGCATCATCTTTCAGGAACTGCCTGAAGATGTTCCGGGATTAAGTAACCTGGAAAGTAACAGGGCAGCATTTAAGCTGCTGCTACAGGAACTCAGGTTTAAATCGGTAACAGCAGGCCTGCAGCAGGCAGCTGTAGGATCAGGAGAAGTATTGCTGGCCTCAGATCTACAGCAGGCACTGTTGTATAAACATATTGAAGGAGAAAAATTAACCGGCAGCGGACTTCAATTTATACGCCGTAAGCTAACTGATGGCCGTTACTATTACCTGGTTAACCATACCGCCAACCTGATCGACCAATGGATACCGGTCAACCAAAAAACGGCTTCGGTAACTATACTGGACCCGCTGACAGGGGATTATGGCAAAGCAGAAACGAAGTTAAAAGAAGGTAAAACCTGGGTGAAGGTCTACCTCGAATCAGGACAGAGTTTGTTTTTACAATTATCCAATCGCCCGAAAACAGAAAAAGCCTGGTTATATCTTTCCAATCCAGGAAAACCGTTACAGCTGGATCATGACTGGACATTACATTTTAGCAGCGGCGGACCCGAATTACCCGCGGATCAAAAATTGCAGCAGCTGGTTTCATGGACAACCCTGGGCGATCCAAAGGCAGTTTCCTTTTCAGGTACAGGGGTGTATACGCATACATTTACCCTGCCATCAAAACTTGAACGCGAATATGTGCTGGACTTAGGACAGGTAAATGAAAGTGCCCATGTCTGGATCAATGGCCGGGATGCCGGTATCATCTGGAGCATTCCCTTCAAAAAGCGGATCGGGGATTATTTGAAACCTGGTAAAAATACCATCAGGGTAGAAGTGGCCAATCTGATGGCCAACCGCATCAGGGATATGGATCAGAAAGGCATTAAATGGAGGAATTACCACGAAATTAACTTTGTAAATATCAATTATAAACCCTTCGATGCGTCGGGCTGGGCACCTATGCCATCCGGCTTATTAGGGCCTGTTTTGATCACTGGATATAGATAGAAGATAAAATATTTCCGGGAACGATTGCGTAGAATAAAGCAGGTTTAGTTTTTCTGATGTAGATAAACTGTGTAATTTAATCACGCAATTCAAACCAAATGAAGTTAGATAATTTTTTCAGTTACATTCAGGTAGACGGTTATTCGGTAATACCCAAATATTTACAGTTAACCCACTCCGTACTATCTGCTATCGAATTAGGAAGGTTAAAAAAGAACGATACGCTGCCCTCTATTAATGAACTGAGCTATGAACTTGAAATCTCCCGTGATACAGCAGAAAAGGGATATAAACACCTGAAGAATTTAGGTATACTGGGCTCTGTACCGGGAAAAGGGTATTATGTGCTGAATGAAGATTATCACCAGCGGCTAAAGATTTGTCTGATGTTTAATAAACTGAGTAACCATAAAAAGATCATTTATGATGCTTTTGTAGATGCGATAGGGGACAATGTGGCTATAGATTTTTATATCTATAACAATGATTTTTCTGTGTTTAAGGAACTGATCACCACTAAAAATGAGCAATATTCCCATTATGTGATTATCCCCCATTTCCTGGAAGCGGGAAATCAAGAGTATGAACTTTTGAACAGCATCCCCAAAAATAAGCTGATCCTGATGGACAAATTAATACCGGGTATCTGCGGGGAGTTTGGGGCTGCTTATGAGAACTTTGAAAAAGACATTTTCCAGGCCTTGGAAAAGGCACTGGAGCCACTGAATAAATACCATACCCTTAAACTGGTCTTTCCGGAGAACAGTTATTTTCCAACAGAGATCAAAAAAGGGTTTAGCCGGTTCTGTCAGAAATACGGCTTTATCCAAAAGATAGTCGGTAATATTAGTCGTGAGCCGATCAGCGAAGGAGAAGTATTCATTAATCTGATGGAAGACGATCTGGTGACGCTGATTGAACGGATAAAAACCCTGGGGCTGGATATAGGTACCCAGGTAGGATTGATCTCCTACAATGAAACCCCCTGGAAAAAGATCATTCTCAACGGGATAACCACCATTTCTACTGATTTTCAGAAAATGGGGCGCATTGCAGCAAACCTGATCCTGGAAAATTCAAGGAAACAGGTAGAAGTACCCTTCTATTTAACATTGCGGGCATCCCTTTAAATAAGCCTAAACTGCTACCTTTGCAGCAATGGAATATTTTAATACACTGCTCGACCTGCTGAAAACCGAAAGAGAAGAAGACCAGGCTGCCTACCTCAAATTGACCGAATCTTCTTCCGTTGCAGAACGCAGGGCGAATGGGCTTACCTGGTATCCCATAGCTATCAGGGCTTCAGAGATGAGCAGGGGAGATTACCTGACGGTAGAACTGGAGCGTACCACGCACCAGGAGATCAACCACCAGCTACGTTTTGGGGCCTCTGTAGTCCTGTTTTCCAATCATGATCCAAAGATTGACAGGCTGGAAGGTGTGGTTTCCCATCAAAGCGGTAATAAACTAAAGATCACGTTGCGTACAGATGAACTGCCCGATTGGTCGCGCGACGGCAAATTAGGTGTTGATGTATTGTTTGATAACAATAGTTATGATGAAATGCAGGCTGCCCTAAAGCAGGCTTCCGCTCAACTCGATGATAAAGAAGAAGGAAACTTAATCCGGGTGCTTACCGGTTCCAAATCGCCTTCTTTCCATACGGAAACTTTTAAATACGACCTTCCGAAATTAAATCCTCAACAGCAACTGGCTGTAGATAAAATATTAGCGGCCAACGATCTGGCTATTGTGCATGGCCCTCCGGGTACAGGTAAAACCACTACCCTGGTACAGGCTATCAAAGCACTGATCAAACAAGATCATCAGCAAATCCTGGTGGTTGCACCGAGTAATACTGCCGTAGACCTGCTGAGTGAGAAACTGGCAGATGAAGGGTTAAATGTGTTGCGGGTAGGGAACCCGGCAAGGGTTTCTGAAAGGCTGATGTCTTTAACGCTGGATAGTAAAATGGCGGAACATCCTCAAACCAAAGAGTTAAAAACCTTAAAAAAACAGGCCAATGAATACAAAAACATGGCCCACAAATACAAAAGGAATTTTGGTAAAGCAGAACAGGAGCAGCGTAAGGCGCTGTTCAGTGAAGCGCATAAGATCATGAAGGAGGTGGGTAATATTGAACAATATATCATGGACGACCTGCTGAGCAAAGCACAGGTGATTACGGCTACGCTGGTTGGTGCCAATCATTATACCGTGAGAAACCGTAAGTATCATACCGTAGTGGTTGACGAAGCTGGCCAGGCGCTCGAACCTGCCTGCTGGATACCGGTATTAAAAGCAAAAAAGGTAGTTTTTGCCGGAGATCATTGCCAGCTATCCCCAACAGTAAAATCGAATGTAGCGGCCAGAAATGGGTTGAGCACTACCTTATTGGAAAAGTGCGTAACACTTCATCCCGAAGCAGTAGTACTACTGGAAGAACAATACCGGATGCATGAAAGCATCATGGGTTATTCTTCACAGGTTTTTTACCAGGGTAAACTAAAAGCCAATGCTGCTGTGGCTGGCCATTTGCTTTTTCCGGAAGACAAACCGCTGGCCTTTATCGATACCGCGGGCTGTGGTTTTGATGAAAAAAATGAAGGGACCAGCAGCACCAACCCCGAGGAGGCTGTATTTTTACTGAAACATCTGACGCAGCTGGTTCAGCAGTTAAAGCTAAAGTATACACCGGAGAACTTTCCTTCTGTAGCTGTTATCTCACCCTATAAACAACAGGTGTACATCCTGAAAGACTTATTGCTAAACGCCCCTGAACTGCAATTGTATGCAACGCATATCTCAGTAAACACCATTGACAGCTTCCAGGGACAGGAGCGGGACGTGGTTTACATCAGTCTCACCAGAAGCAATAGTGAAGGTACCATCGGTTTTCTTTCAGATACCAGAAGGATGAACGTAGCGATGACACGCGCAAAAAAGAAGCTCGTAGTAATTGGAGACAGTGCCACGCTTTCCCGCTCATCCTTCTATTCAGACTTTATCACCTATGCCGAAGGTAAAGATGCTTATCAGAGTGCCTGGGAATTTGTAGAAGACAATTAGCGTTTTAGCATATTGTAGAATACCAAATCCTCATATTTTTGCTCGTAACGGGTAACCTCATTGAGTTTTGCAAATTCCCTGGCAACATCGTCTAGTTTCTCATAAATATTGATGAGCTTAAGATCTACCCCGGTCAGCTTCTGATCTACCCTTGCAAAGTTGGCAGCAGTTTCCTTTGCCAGGGTATTTAACTGGCTTTCCAAATTTGTTAACCTGGTTTCGATGCGATCAAATCTTTCATCCATCCTGTCAAGCCTTTGATCCATCCTGTAAAGCCTTAGATCCATTTTGTCGAAACGCTCATCCATTCTATCGAGCCTTAGATCCATCTTGTCAAGCCGCTCATCGATCATAGCAAATTTTTTATTTACCAGATCAACAAGTGCTAAAACTGTGTCTCTAAGATCTGCAACAGATTGTTCAAGAACTGTGATTTTATACTCCAGATTTAAAAGGGCTTCTTCTATTTTAGAAAATCTTTCTGTTAATTCTTCCATGGTTTAATATTTACGATACAAACGTCGGTAATTATTTCTAAAAGAAATATAATATCTAAATAAATAATTATTACTCAATATATTGGTTATCATAGCTTCGTTTAAATAAAAATTACACCTATCCTGTAAGTTTCAATTATTTGATTTTAAATCGTAAATAATTTTGTTAAATTTTGAACAGGTTCTAATGACTACTCAATATTATTCATCACCGGAACCAGCCTGCTGAATTGATCTATTAAAATCTAAAATGATCATTGTTGGTATCAGGAAACATGCCCTGAAATTTGTAAAAGATTAAAAATAAAATCCTTTTGCTTGGGGGTGAACCCTGTTTTTGAGTACTTCAATCATATACCTTTCGTATCATGATCAAAAGCACCCTTTCAAGAAGGAAATTTATTAAAAACTCTATTATAGCAACTGCGGCAACACCAGTTCTGGTGAATACTTCTACCTTAAATACGCTGTCAAAAATCAATACTCCTGTAACTCCGGCAACACTGGCATGGATAGAAAAAAGTAATACACCTTTTTCGGCAGGTTTAACCTGGGGAGTTCCATGGCCAAAAGGGAGGCTAAAAGCAGATCAGAAATTTCATTTGAGCAATACGGAAGGCAAAAACTTTTTTATCCAGACCTGGCCTTTGGCCTACTGGCCAGACGGATCGCTGAAATGGACAGGGCATGCAGCTTCAGGTCTGCCATCAGATGGCAGCTATGCTGTTGTTCCCGGTAAAAAGGAAATTGAGGGGGCTATATTGATCGTTAGCAACCAGGCGGATGAAATTCATATCAATACAGGATTCATTCAGTGTATCATCCGAAAATCGGGCAGGGTATTAATTCCGGAAATCAGCAGAAACGGACAAATCATCGCCAGTTCTGGCATCTTAACCGCCCTGTTGCAGGACCAGCCCGATGATAATTATGAAAATCCTGTCCATAGAGATATCCTAAGCGGAGAAATTGAAAATGTAGTCATTGAACAAAGCGGCCCGCTAAGGGCGGTGGTTAAAATCACAGGACGCCACGCCGCTGACGCACTAAAGTTATTGCCATTTGTAGTACGTCTCCATTTTTTTGCAGGTACGGATGAGATCCGTATCCTGCATACACTGATTTATGATGCCAATGAAAATGAACATTTCATCAAAGGATTAGGTCTTTCTTTTGATGTTCCTTTAAATGATGAGTTACATAACCGGCATATACGTTTTGTGAGTGATGAAGCGGATGGAATATTTGCAGAGGCTGTGCGTGGCTTAACAGGTCTGCGCAGAGATCCCGGAGCTTTAGTAATTGCAGCACAGCTGGATGGAAAAGCTACCCCGCCAGTAGCTGAATTTCAAAATAAAGTGGCAGAGCACTTGAAATATATTCCCGCATTTAGTGATTACACCCTGTTTCAGGGAAATTCTGAAGGATTTACGATAAAAAAGCGCACGGCCGCAGGGTATGGATGGATCAGCTCTGCCCTCGGCAAAAGGGCACTGGGAACAGTCTATCTGGGAACACCTAAAGGTGGTGTAGTGGCCGGCATCAGGAATTTCTGGCAAAGTTTTCCTGCCCAGCTGGATATCCGCCAGGCGGCTACAGCAAAAGGAAAGCTCAGCTTATGGTTATGGGCGCCGGAAGCAACAGCTATGGATCTTCGTTTTTATCACAACGGTATGGGGGAGGATAATTATGAAAAACAAAGGGAAGCACTGGATATTACCTATGAAGATTATGAACCGGGTTTCGGTACACCGAATGGTGTAGCGAGAACCAGCGAAATTATGCTGAAACTAACTGATCATACCCCTTCAAGAGAGGAACTGTTATTGATCGCTCAACAGATCCAGCAGCCGGCAGTGTTATTGACCGATCATACTTATTTAAAGGAACAGCAGGTATTTGGTGGAAACTGGAGCCTGCCAGACCGCTCGGTTTTAGCTAAAGTAAAGATAGAAAATGAGCTGGACCAGTATTTTGAGTATTATCAAAAGCAGGTGGAAGAACATAAATGGTATGGTTACTGGAATTATGGCGATTTCATGCATACCTATGATAAAGACAGGCATACCTGGAGATATGATGTAGGGGGCTTTGGCTGGGACAATTCTGAACTGTCTACCGATTTATGGTTATGGTACTATTACCTGAAAACACAGCGTAATGATGTGTTTAGAATAGCAGAAGCAATGACCCGGCATACAGGGGAAGTAGATGTACATCATATCGGACGTTTTGCCCCGCTTGGGTCAAGACATAATGTAATGCACTGGGGAGACAGCGCCAAACAGCTGCGGATCAGTACAGCAGCAAACCGCAGGTTCTATTATTATTTAACAGCCGATGAAAGGGTTGGAGATTTGCTGAAAGAACAGGTTTTTGCGGCCAAAACGTTAAGCCGTATACAGCCATGGCGAAAACTGGATAATATAAGGAATACCAAACAGCCAGACTATACTGAAAACATGATCCCTGCAAGTTTTGGTACAGACTGGGGGGCAATTGCTGCCGCCTGGTTAACAGAGTGGGAGCGTACGGGTAACCACGAGATCAGGGACAGGTTAATCAATAGTATGAAAACCATTGCTGCCCAGCCGCATGGCTTTTTTACCGGTGAAGGCACCCTGCATGTAGATACCGGTAAGTTTGAGATCAAAACCTCCAAAGAGTTTAATGTTTCTCATTTAAACGCTGTATTCGGGTTAACAGAAATTTCGGAAGAACTGGTTGCACTGTTAGATGTGCCCGAGTTTACAGCCGCATGGCTGCAATATTGCCGTTTATACAATGCCCCTGCAGAAGAGCAGGAGAAAGAGCTGGGACAAAGTTTTGCAAAACTGAACCTGGCACAGGGACATTCCAGGTTAACCGCCTTCGCTGCTTTTAAAGATCAGGACCCGGCTTTAGCAAAAAGAGCCTGGAAAGAATTTTATGCAGGTAAAGCAGGCATCGTTCCAGGTAAGTTTAAAATAAGGAAGATAACTGGTACACAGGTTTTATACCCTGTGGATGAAAATCAGGAAATTTCTACCAATGCTGTTGCCCAGTGGGGATTGGCGGCCATTCAATGTCTCGCCTATGCAGGCAAGGCTATTCCGGATCATGCAGAATAGTAACTTCCTAAGCACTTTAAACTAATATATATTGATGAAAAGATCCCTTAAGCTCCCTTTGTTTTTTATTTTCCTAATGGCTGTTAATCACCTTTCGGCCCAGGTGCAGACTGCCCAAAATTCCTTAAAAGGGGGAACACTGGTCTATAAAGATCATTTTGGTTCCAGGTTGGATTCAGCCACCTGGAGAGTGGAATACATTGATTCTGCAGGTGATTTTGTTGGTACACAAAAAGGAAAGCTTATCCTTCGTACTACACATGGAGTAACTGTATGGCTTAAAAAGAAACTTACAGGAAATATCAGGATCAGTTATGACAGGAAGGTGATCTCTTCCGGCGGAACTTTAGACCGGATTTCGGATCTCAATCAATTCTGGATGGCATCAGATCCTGCCAATACAGATTTATTCACCAGGAATGGGGAACTGGAATCTTATAATAACCTGCAGTTATATTATGTGGGGATGGGCGGCAATTACAATACCACCACGCGCTTCAGGAAATATAATGGCAAGGGTAAAAGAGATCTGATTGCCGAATATACAGATCCTTCACATTTACTAATACCTAACAAGACCTATCACATTGATCTGGTGGTAAAGAATGGGGAGGTCTCTTTTTGGGTAGATCAGCAACGCTGGTTTTCTTTCAATGATCCGCAGCTCCTTACTGAAGGATACTTTGGCTTTCGGTCTACTAAATCTAATCAGGAGATCCTGAATCTAAAGATTTACCAGCTGTAATTCTGCCACACTCAACATCCATCATCAGCTTTCCAGGCTAAACTGATGATGTCATCATCCTCAAACCAACTGTATCTTGATAAAAACCGGCAGTATTTTGACGTAATTCAATAAAATCTGATGATTACCCGCAATGTCTACTAAATATATAGAACTTATTGTATATTTGACACGGACTAATCGATTTAGTAATATGGAAACAGCACTTCGTTCAGATCAGGAGCTGCTTGAATTGCTTAAGAATAATGATAACAATGCCTTTAAGGAATTGTATCACCGGTATTTTAAACGGCTGTATCATCAGGCATTTAAAATGCTGAAGGATGATAATTTAAGTAAAGACATCATCCAGGAAGTTTTTCTACAGCTCTGGAACAAGCGTGCCACGCAGCAAATAGATTCTTTAAATGCATATTTATATGCAGTAACAAGATTCCAGGTATTTAAAGTTATCCGTTCAGGAAAATACCATGAGGATATTTTTGATGTAGAACATGAATTGCCTTTGTGTAGAAGCACAGAGCATGTGCTGGCTGAAAGAGAAGTTTCTTCTGCTTTTTTCTCAGGTTTATCAGGTCTGCCGGAAAAATGCAGGATGATATTTGCGATGAGTCGCGTAGAATGCCTGTCCAACAGGGAGATCAGCCTTCAGCTTTCCCTTTCTCCAAAAACTGTGGAGAACCAGATTACCATAGCTATTCGCAAACTCCGCGTTAGTCTGGGTGATTTTTTGCCTGCAATTTTACTCCTCTCGCTGTGTTGTTGTAGCTATTGCTAAATAATCAGCATATCCTTTGGGGGCAACAGGTCTCTTTTAACACTCACCTATATAATGACAAAAAAACAATTTCACCAATTAATGGAAACGTACCTGAATGGCACATCCAGCCCTGAAGAAGAGTATTATCTCTTCAAATGGTATGATGCGATGCAGGAATCCATTACGGAAAGAAAATCCGTTCCGGCAGAAGAGGAGGAAGCATTGTTTATGAAAATTCAGTCTAAAATAACGGAGAATGAAACTATAACTCCTACACCGGTTAAAAAGGTCAATTCAAATGGAGATGAAAATACTCGTGCAAACAAGTTCTTTCAGACTAAAATAGCAGCTTCAGTTGCATTGATATCAGGTTTGGTAGCTGGTGTTCATTTTTACGGTCGTAATCAGTCCGCTGAATTAAACTGGATCCATCAGGAATTAAGTTTTAGTAATGAACGGTTCGAAGCTATTCTGCCAATGCTCGAAAAACGATATGACATTCAGCTCATTATTCAAAATCCAAAAGTTAAAGATTACAGGTTTACAGGCAGCTTTAAAGATGCCGGCTTAAATACAGTTTTAAATACACTTCAGTTCAGTAATGAATTCAGGTATAGGAAGGAGGGTGAGAAGATAATCATTATTTACTAACCCTCTAATCAGGGAAATACCAAAGTATTTCCCCTCTGATTTCGATCAGCGAACCGGAATCAATTGGCGTTGCAGCCGGTTCAACCTTTTACTTAAATCATGTTAAATTTATGAAAAAAATTGGAGAGTCTGCTCAGGGCTCCTATACATATATATTAAAGACAGGCCTAATTCTTACCCTTACCTCCGTATTATTTATACAGGCATCAGCTAAGGTTAAAGGAAATACAATATTGCTGGATCATACCAGCCTGGCTCAGGTACTAAAATCAAGAACAGCAGCTGCACCTATCACCATTAAGGGAAAGGTGACTGATGAAAAAGGGCTTCCATTACCCGGCGTGAGTGTCCGGATCAAAGGATCAGATAAAGTAACTTCCACTAATACCAATGGAGAGTTTCTGCTGATCAGCCCTGAAGAACGTCCGGTACTTTCATTTAGTTATATCGGTTACAAAACTAAAGAAGTGGTTTATGGTGGACAGACCTTATTGTCTGTAAATCTTGAACAGGATCAAAGTGCGCTGAATGAAGTAGTGGTAGT
This sequence comes from Pedobacter sp. L105, assembly GCF_009765875.1. Classification (GTDB taxonomy): domain Bacteria; phylum Bacteroidota; class Bacteroidia; order Sphingobacteriales; family Sphingobacteriaceae; genus Pedobacter. The sequence goes on along the minus strand of NZ_LMUP01000007.1, from coordinate 113,019 downwards.
AGGTTACGGAACACAGAAGAAAGCTGATGTATTAGGCGCAGTAGCTACTTTTGATGCTAAAAATATTGAAGAAAAACCCATTGTAAGAGTTGAACAGGCACTGATCGGCCAGATGGCAGGTGTGCAGGTAAGACAGCAGTCGGGCATGCCTGGTGCAGGTTTAAGTATCCTGGTCCGCGGAACAGGGTCTATCACCGCAGGAAATGAACCTTTGTATGTATTGGACGGCTTCCCTCTGGATGTTGCCAGTCAGAGTTCTTCCGGAGCTATTTCCCATAGCCCGCTGGATAACCTGAACCCAAATGATATAGAAAGTGTTCAGGTATTAAAAGATGCAGCTGCAGGAGCAATCTACGGATCACGTGCAGCAAATGGCGTGGTGATCATCACCACCAAAAAAGGGGGTAACGGAAAAGCAAAGATCTCCTTCAATGCAAATACAGGTGTAAGTCAGGTTTCCAGAAAACTGGATTTACTAAGTGCAGATGAATGGGTGAACATGGCAACAGATGTGGCCAATACCGCATGGGTAGCTTCTGGTACCGGAAGAACGGCTACACAAACCAATGCGCAGCGTGCTGCTATTCTGGGCTTGCCGGTGGGTACAATCAACACTACTTACATGACCGATCCGCGTTGGGCCGAACCTGGCCACCCGGGATTAGATTATGTAGACTGGCAGGATGAAGTATACCGTAAAGCGGCTTATGAGAATTATGAATTGTCTGCCAGTGGTGGATCTGAGAACGCGCATTATTTTATTTCAGGTAATTACCTGAACCAGGATGGTACACTGATCAACTCTAACTATAAAAACTATGGCATGCGTGCAAACGTAGAAACCAATGTGGGCAAAAAACTCAAATTCGGAATTAACCTTGCACCTACTTATTCTATTAACAATGCCCCTCCTGCCGAAGGAAAAGATAACCAGCTGATGAAACTGGCACAGATGGTGCCTATTGTAGAAAGTTCTACAGGGATCAATTCTGGTGCTTATGGAACTTCTACCTACGCCTGGGGCAGTCCTAAACTGATCAGTCCTTATGCTTTTCTGAACACAGCAATCAATACGGTTAAAAGTTCAAGATTGCTGACGTCAATTTATGGTGTGTATACCATCATACCCGGACTGGACTTTAAAACAACTGTAAATTATGATAACCTTGATCAGAACACCAAAACTTATACTTCAGATCAGGTTACTGTAGGTGCGTCCTCTGCATTACAAACCAATCCTGGTTTGTATTCTACAGGATCTTATGCAGACTATAAAAAACAGAATTTCTTAAATGAGAACACCTTAACCTACACCAAAAAAATTGCTGAAGATCATACGATATCAGTTGTAGCAGGCGTATCTTATAATATCGTTCACGAAGAACTGGCCAGCATTGCTACAGCGGGCGGATTTGCCAACGACCTGGTGAACACCCTGAGTAATGCCATTGCCAATTCTGCTGGCGTAACCACTACCGGTACAACCAGTGAAGATAACAATACGCTGTTTTCTTACTATAGCAGGTTACAATATGCTTTCAAGGATAAATACCTTTTATCCGGTACCATCAGAAGGGATGCCTCTTCTAAATTTGGTCCTGATAACCGTTATGGAACATTCCCCTCGGCATCTGCCGGATGGAGGGTTTCACAGGAATCCTTCCTAAAAGATGTTACGGCTATTTCAGATTTAAAACTAAGGTTAAGCTGGGGTAAATCTGGTAACAACAATATAGGTAACTACAGTTCTATTTCTACCCTGGTTAACGGTTCTTATGTATTTGGTGGTAATACTCCTGTTAGTGCAACCGGACAGGTGGGATCAGGATTGGCTAACCCTGCATTAAAATGGGAAACATCTAATACGTATGACGCAGGTTTAGATTTAAGCCTGTTGAAAAACCGGATCAATTTCACTTTTGATGCTTACAATAAAAAGAATACCGACCTGTTGTTAAACCTTCCTGTACTGGCTGCCAGCGGATTTACATCCAGTCTGCAGAACATCGGTGCAGTGGTGAACAAAGGATTGGAATTTAGTGTAAACACGGTCAATGTTAAGACTGCTGATTTCCAGTGGTCTATGAATGCCAATATTGCATTCAATAAAAATACAGTAACCAACCTTGGCCCAACACATGCGCCCATACAAATTGCATCGGCCTATAGTGGAAGTAATGCACCTTACCTGTTACAGGAAGGACTGCCCGAATTTAGTTATTACGTAACTAAAGTGACAGGTATCCTGACGGCAGCAGATATGGCCAATCCTAAAGTAGCTAAAGTATCCGGCGAAACCGTAGGTGATGAGAAATTCCTGGATGCCAATGGCGATGGTAAAATCACTGCGGCCGACCGCGTGGTTGATGGACAGCCTACACCTAAATATACCTGGGGATGGACAAATACATTTAAGTATAAAGATTTTGACCTGACGATACAAACATATGGCCAGCATGGCGGTTCCATCTTATCTTACTTAGGTCGCGCGATAGATTTTCCAGGCAGTACCACAGCTAATATACTGGGTTTATGGAGGGACAATTACTCTGCAACCAACCAGGATCCTAATGCCGTAAGGGGTAAATATGGGGCAACCTATACCAATCCAGCGGTAACGTCCGACTGGATCTATTCTACTAATTTCTTCCGTATACAGGATATCAGGTTAGGTTATAATCTGAAAAAATTATTCCGTACCCCATCCATCAGTTCTGCCAGGGTATTCATCTCATTGGAAAACTATTTCTCACATGATGATTATAAAGGTGGCGCAAATCCGGAAGCACAAAATACCAATGTAAGCGGTAACGGCAGTTATGGAATTGCCGGTGACTACGGTTCTATGCCTTTAAGTAAAACAGCTTCCATTGGTGTAAACTTTGGATTTTAATTAATAAAAATATCGAAATGAAGACCTATAAATACTTACTTATACTCCCTCTGGCTATCCTGCTGGGCAGTTGTAAAAAACAGCTGGACCAAACGCCGGTATCCAGCATCGCGACTCAAAATTTTTATACCAACAACAGTGATTTTGTGCAGGGCTTAAATGGTGCCTACTCCACATTGAGTGCTTATCCGAGTCAGCAGATGTTTTTAGGAGAAATGCGAAGTGATGATATCAATGCAACCTCCGACGGAAACAGGGATTGGGACGGAATCAATAATTTCTCTCCTAATATTACCACCGTTGCTTTCGTCACCAGCGCGTGGCAAAGTAATTTTAACGGAATCTATAATGTGAATACTTTGCTTCAGGCACTGACCACTAAGGGTTCTGTTGTGGGCAGCGACGCGCTGGTTACCCGGTATACTGCCGAAGCCCGGTTTTTACGTGGCTTTTATTACTTTCAATTGCTACGTCTTTTTGGACAGGTGCCTATATTAACCACACCAAAAACTGCAGCAGAAGTATTGACTATACCACGCAGCTCTGTGGCTGATGTGTATGCTACTATCGAAGCAGATCTAACCTATGCAGCGGCCAACCTGCCGGCAAGTTTTACCGGTTCTGATCTGGGCAGGGCAACTTCTTATGCTGCCAAAGGCCTCTTAGGATTGGTTTATTTAACCAAATCGGGACCAACTTATGGTGTAAACGGACCTGGTTTAGCCAGTAATCAATACACACAGGCTGCGGCCTTGTTTGATCAGATCATTACAGGCAGTCCCTATAGTTTTGGCGCGAATTACGCCAACATATTTTCTTACAGTAATGAAGACAATAGTGAAGTGGTGTTTGATGTACAATTTGCCAGTAGTTTAAATGGTGCCAGTTTTCCTTCCAACCTGGTTCCTGTGCTGTACTGGACAAACCTGAAGATTTCCAATATTTATGGAAATGGTTATGGTACAAGTACTTTTCCGGTAACTACCAGCCTGGTAAATTCTTATACTACCAACACGGTTAGCGGCACTGATGTGCGTTATCCGTTTAATGTAGCTACTACTTACACTTTAGGCCCTTTCATTAAAAAATATATCGACATCACTAAAAAGGGTACCAGCGGAACAGACTGGCCAATTAACTTCATCGTACTTCGTTATACCGATGTGCTGATGATGAAAGCGGAATGTATCCTTCATGGTGCCCCGGGTTCACAGGCAGATGTAGACGCTATTGTTAACCAGGTGCGTACAAGGGCGGGTGTTGGACCATTGTCCAATGTTGATTTACCTACCTTAATGGCAGAACGTCAGCGTGAATTTTTAGGTGAAGGCCTGCGCTGGAATGACCTGGTACGTGAAGGATTGGCAGTTACCCAAATGAACGCCTGGAGAGTAGCCGACGGAATTACCAAGATCAACGAGATTGTTCCTAATTATGTAATTTATCCTGTTCCGGGTGCTGAATTGAGTACTGCTCCGGGATTATATACGCAGAATCCAGGATATCAATAATAGATTTTTTGAGCAACTCATCAATGCCCCGTTGTGATTTGCAAGCCTCCAAATAGTATTTGAAAGCTTGCGATTCATACCGGGGCTTTTTTATGTAAATCCTTTGTTATAGTCTATCAATTGTGTAGTCTTTATTTGATATTCCTGCTATCTTTAGAAGACAACATAATTGTATTATTTATCAATTAATTAACATAAGAAATCTAATGATGAAACCTATTTTATTATCTTTTTCGATCTTGCTGATGAGTTACACCTCATTTGCGCAAACGCCTATCCAGATCAACACCAAATCTACTACAAGGCATGGTCCTGAGAATGGATCTTTACTGATCATTGGCGGCAACGTTGGTACTACACCTGCTGTGTGGAACAAATTCACAGAGCTTGCCGGCGGAAAAGATAATGCACATATTGTAGTGGTGTCTGCTGCTGTAGGAGATTCCGCCGCATTTGATCAGAAAGATGTAGACCTGGTGAAAAAGATAACAGGTATTAAAGATGTGGTACTGTTACATACCAAAAGCCTGGCTGAAGCCAATTCGGAAAAATTTATAGCTCCTTTAAAACGTGCTACCGGTGTTTATTTCCTGGGCGGCCGCCAATGGCGGATAGCTGATTCTTATCTGAATACTTTAACACAACAGGCTTTTTTTGATGTACTGAACCGGGGAGGTGTAATTGCGGGCAGCTCTGCAGGAGCTTCTATACAAGGCTCATTTTTATGGAGAGGGGATACCAAAGGACCGGAAATCCTGATAGGAGACCATTTGCAGGGACTAGGTTTTCTTAAAGATGCGGCAATAGACCAGCATTTGTTTGTTCGTAACAGGCAGTTCGACCTTGTAGATTTTATTAAGGCATCCCCTAAACTGATTGGAATTGGTTTGGACGAAGCAACCGCGGTCTGGATACAAAAAGACAAATTAGAGGTATTGGGTAAGTCTTATGTAGCCATCTATGACTATGATAATATCGTGAAGAAAAATATACCTTTTTATTTACTGAGGGCAGGAGATAAATACGACCTCAAAAACAGGGTTTTATTGACCAAACCGCCGGTTAACAATTAACTCGGTAAAGCGCTGCAAAAGCTTTCTGTTTTTTGCAGCGTTAATTTATAATGCCTTTGTACTTAGATCAAATACGTCCTTCAAAGCCCTTTTAGCCGCATGATAACCACACATTCCATGCACGCCTCCGCCCGGAGGAGTAGAAGATGAGCAAATATAAAGGCCTTTGGCCGATGTGCGGTAAGGAGAGCTCCGCAAGGCGGGGCGGGGAAAAAGCTGAGCAAGATCTATGATACCGCCATTGATATCACCGCCAATATAATTCGGGTTATATTTTTCCAGTTGCATGGTATTCATAGTAGAGCGAGAAAGGATGCGTTCTTTGAAACCAGGGGCAAAACGTTCTACCTGCTGTTCGATGATATTGGTCATGTCTTTCATTGATCCATTTGGTACATGGCAATAAGCCCATGCCGTATGTTTTCCTTCAGGAGCACGTGTGGGATCAAATAAACTTTGCTGGGCCAGTAATACATAAGGTTTTTCTGCCTGCCTGCCATTGGCCGTTTGCTGTTCACTGGTGACAATTTCTTCAAAAGTGCCGCCCAGATGAACTGTTCCGGCAAGTTTTACCTCTTCTGCCGTAAATGGAATGCGGTCATCCAGTGCCCAGTCTACCTTAAAAACGCCCATCCCATAACGATAGCGTTCCAGCTGCCATTTGTAAATATTGGAAAAACGATGGCCGGCTATAGTGAGCAGTTGTTTGGGCGTAACATCAAAGAGTACCGTGTGTGAGGAAGGCAGCTGATCCATTGAAGAAATATACCTGTCCGTTTCAATTTTTCCTCCGATAGAAATAAAGTAGGATGCCAGCGCTTCCGCGATCTTTTTGGAACCTCCTCTAGGTACAGGCCATCCTTTAAGGTGCCCGTTTGCCATTAAAACCAGGGCTATGGCTGAAGTAGCCAGGTTAGTGAGCGGCTGGATACTATGCGCAGCCATACCTGCAAATAAACCTTTTGCGGCCTCCGTTTTAAAGCGCTTAGCAAGATAAGATGCCGAAGTCATCGCATTTAGCCCAAAACTGGCCATATCCAGCGGATGTTTGGGGAAATGTAAGGGTGCCAGTACATCAGCCGCAATACCTGGCCAGCTGTTAACCAGCGGCTCTAACAGTTGGATATAAGCTTCTTTATCCTCGCCCAGTAAAGCAGCTGTTTCCGTAACAGATTGTTTAAGCAGTGCCGCTTTCCCGCCGTCAAAAGGATGTGCAGCTGCGGCCGGAGGATAAATATATTCCAACCCATGTTCATGGAGCGGGAGAGTTTCAAAAAAAGGAGAAGCTGCAGCCAGCGGATGAATGGCAGAGCACACATCATGCAGAAAACCGGGTAAGGTGAGCTCTTCTGTACGTAAGCCACCGCCAATTTTGTCTTTGCCTTCCAGTAACAGTACTGACAGTCCATGTTGCTGCATCAGTATAGCGGCAGCAAGACCATTTGGTCCTGAGCCTACTACTACTGCATCATAATCCTTTTTTTCTTTGTTCATTTAATTATATTTTCCTGCATTGAGTGTACTTGGATGCAGTGCATATTTCCTGTTGTAACGGTCTAAAACTACGTAGATCGAATCTCTATGCTCATTTATTCCCGATAAGATTACTCTTGATCCGTTAACCGTAGTATACTGAAGAACCATACGGTTTCTTTTAGGTTCCGGTCCCTGTTTCGCAAACTCACGGTCCCTTCGGGTAGACCAGGCGTGCGGATCGATCATCTTTTTCTCGTCGCCAATATGCTGCAGGGCCGTTTTGCTGATCCAGTTGTCTTCAGGTTTTCTTTTTTGCGGTTGTTTTTCTTCAGCACCTGCTGTATTACGCTTGCTTCTCTGGGCCGTCATTACATTTTTGTCCTGAAGATAAAGAACCTTGTCGACAGTATCTGCATAATAATGAAAGGCGCGCTGTCCGCCGGCAACCCCGCTGATTTCAAAAGTCCTTTGAATATCTTTCATTGGGCTGCCGCCACCATTTGAAGGATCTACGAGTACCGGATGGTTTACCCTAAATGTTAAGGTAGTCCAGTTTTCAAAAGTTGCTTCCTGCCATCTTACGGTATCCAAAGGATTATAAGGGATCACCTGTCCGTTAAGACGGAACTCTGTAACATGATAATTCCCTCTCAGCGGTTTGAGCCCCGCAGTTGCAGGCTGTTTGTAAGGGTCATATTTAAAATTAATCACTTCGGTATAAGTAAGTACCACAAAGAAAATAACAAACGTAAGTGTTTTTAAGACAATACGAGAATATTTCAGGGCAGGCTGATTGAAATCGGGATAAAAACGAACCGGTACAGTATAACGTTCCCGTATCAGCAGGTTATATAATTTAGGTATATCATCTGCCAATAAAAATAAAGCAAGAAATACAAAATAGAAGGCATAAACGTGCACCCCTCCATCGTAAGCATAATTCACATAAGTGATATCTCCCAGGGCGCCCATCAGTAAAACCGCACCAAAAGTGGTTGTCTTCCTGAAAAATAACATCGTTCCTGCAGCAATTTCAACTATCCCGCCAAAAACCTGGTACCAGGGCACTATCCCTACAGATAACCAATATATTTTTTGTGCAGTATAATCTCCAAAATTGCTGTTCAACAGGCCGAGGGAGGGGAAAGGCATTTGCGTAGGAAATAACTTGGTAAAGCCAAAACCAATAATGCCTATACCTGCCCGGTAGCGTACCACAACGCGGATCCAGTAATACAGGAGATGATAAGATTTGCTTTTTTGGTCAACCAATGTCCAGATTAATCCACCGGCTATCCCAATCAGAAAAGCTATTCCCCAATCGGAGTAATCGGCTAAAAAGCCTCTTTTTGGAGGGATGCCATTGCTGTTTCTTTCAGCCTGATGACTTTGTGCCCCGGCATCATGGGCCGCATTTTGATGGTGGTGCCCCTGTCCGTGATGATGCCCTTTTTTTGCAATTTCATCGCCCTGTTTGGATTCATTTACAGCAGTGAAATCTCCTTCACTATTTCCTTTTCCACCGAAGAATCCTCTAAAGCTGGGTTGAAAACGAGCAATATCATATATATCCCTGTAATGAGGATGAAACCAGTCGAGCGTAAATACATTTTTATACCAGCCGCCAGAAAAAGGAATAGACATGGCCAGGAAAAATATAAAAATTATGCGAAACCCAAGCTTCTTATACCATGACCATGGAGCTGGGGCTGTTAATTGAATTTTTTTATCAGACATAACATTTTTGATAAGAATTTTTAAAGGACAATTCTATTTTAGAGATTTAAAGCCTTTCTGCGGCCTAATAAGATCGGATACTTTTTGTCTGTCTTGTTGAGCACCACATAAATAGAATCCCTGTGCTGGTTTATACCCGACAAAATAATGGTCGTGCTATCTGGTCTTGAATAGTTCAGTTCCAGTTTTTCTCCCTGATAATGTTTATTCTTATTTTCCAGTACCAGGATATGTTTTAAGGTGTCGGCAGTATAACTGTAATACTGTCTTTCAGACGAACCCGATGATTCATAATCCCTATCCTTATCATTTTCCAGCATCTGCTCATAATTTGCAGAATCGATGATTACAGCGCGATTAGACCGGACGCTGATAGTTGCCCATTTTTCAAATACCACATCTTTCCAACGTACCGGGTCTGTAGGCGAATAGGGCAATACTTTCTGGTTGATGCGAAACTCACTGACGTTATACAATCCGCTGGCTTTTGTTATTCCGGCAGTCTTTGGGAACTGGTAAGGATCATGGTGAAAACCCGAATAACTTTTAAAACCGTATAATCCTATAAAAAAGAGGAGGACAAGACTTTTGAGTACCAACCGGGCAGTACGCTGGCCGCCGGTTAATTCCAGTTTAAATTTATTAGGTTCTGTGGGTTGTTCAAGGGAGATCAGGTTATATAACCTCAGGGCATCAAATGATAAGATAAACAGGGCAAAGCTGACCAGGTAAACGCTATACAAATGTTCGCCTCCTTCATAAGCCAGGTTAGACATAAAAACATTGCCGGTAAATACAACAATAATCAAGGCACCAATGGTGGCTGTTTTTCTGAACAGCAATAACAACCCTGCAATGATCTCTACTGCACCAAGAAAGGATTCATAATTTGGTGCTATACCCAGGCTCATGGAGAAAAGCTTCCAGTCGGTAAAATTGCCGTAACTGGTATTTAAATTACTGATAGAGGGGAAAGGCGCCTGCATAGGGAAGAACTTGATAAATCCATAACCTATAATTCCTATGGCCAACCTGTACCGTACAATGATCCTAAGCCATTGGTACAATACGATATAATTTCCCCTGCTTTTATCCCGGAAGGTCCATACGATGGTTCCTGCCAGGGCTATGGTAGCGATCAGTATCCAGTCGGCCAGCGTTCCAAGGCCCCAGACACCTGGTTGATAGCGCCCGGAAACAAATTGAGGCGTATATCGGCTAAGGTAAAAGATATCCTGGTAATGAAGACTGGTCCAATGGATATGAAACAGATGGGCATAATATATCCAGTCGAGCGGTACCGCCTGCAGTAAAAAGTAAATGAAAAAGAAACGAAAAACTACTTTTTCGTAGGTCTTCCATTGTAAGTTTGATAAGGTGTCCATTTCTTAAAATCTAATAGTTGATGATTAAAGAACTTGTAATAAAGAGCGTTATCTTAATATCCTGGGTTGGTATTTGCACCGGCTAAATTCGGATCAACCAAGGTCTGGCTGTATGGGATCGGGAACAGGTACAAATGTTTATCAGGAAGGGACAATACGGCTTGTGCCCTGTCTGTTCTAACCAGGTTAAACCAGCGGTCGGTTTCGAAGGGAAACTCTACTTTGCGTTCATTTTCCAGTGCCAGTAAAATATCACTTAGGCTGGAAGCTACAGCAGGAGCAATACCGGCACGGGCACGCACGGCATTTAAATCTGCAAGGGCGTCGGTGATATTACCTTGCTGTGCCCTGGCCTCAGAACGGATAAAATACAGTTCGGCAATGCGGATCACATAGGCTGGGTCTGTTCCTACGGGAGTGCGGTAATATAACTTGCCATACCATAGGTTCCCCGGAGCTGCCGTTTGGCCGATCAGGGCACTTCTGTTTCCGCCAACGGCGGCATTGTTTAGCAAAGCAACCAGCGGGTCTGAAGGAGCCCATTCCCGGCGTCCTCCCAATACAGGCGGAAGCCACCAGTTACTGTGTCCGTTGGTATTGGAAACAGTATAAGCCAGTTCAAAAACAGATTCACTGGTGCTTACGGCACTATTGGCGAAAAATGCACTATAAGGATTTACCAGCGCGTAATCCTGTGTATCACTGATAACTTTGGTGGCATATTGTTCTGCCAGTGCCCATTGTTGCGTGTAGAGATACAGGCGCGCTTTTAATGCCCATACTGTTTTTTGTGTTATCCTGTTCCGGTTTAAAGCAGTTGGAACAAGCGTTTCAGCAGTATTCAGATCACTTAAGACCTGGGCATAAGTAGCTGCCAGTGTACTCCTTTTGATATTGGTATTATCTGTAGGGGTAATGGTTGGTGTAAGGATCAATTGCACACCACCCCAGCCGCGTCCCAGGTCAAAATAGGCCAGTGCCCTGACAAAATAGGCCTCACCTAAGTATTGATTCTTCGCCGCTGTAGTGAACAGCGGATCATTAACTTTTGGAACATCGGTTATGATATAATTTGCAGATGATATGGTTTTATAGATCGTAGTCCATGCGGTATTCACGTAGCCGTTAGTAGCTGATGTTAAATGTTTGGTGATTTCGCTGGGATCAGACTGGGAACCTGTCCATTGAATATCGCCACCGGATAAATAAGATAAGGCAGGGAAATTCGAGCCGTAATAACCATCAGTGGCCAGTGTATTAAACATTCCATTAACAGCTGATGCTGCCGATCCGGCATTGGTGATGGCTACAGACTGGTCCACCTGTAACTCAGGCTGTGGCGAATCCAGGTACTTTTTGCATGATCCAAGGATAACAAAAAGCGGTATCATATATAAGAGTTGTTTCATATGTTTAGTGTTAAAAAGTGATGGTAGCGCCCACCTGAAGGGTGCGCGGAATAGGAGGGGTACCTAAGTCGTAACCCAGAACAGTAGACGATGAAGAAACATTGACTTCAGGATCTGGTCCCCTGTACTTTGTGATCAGCCAGAGATTGGAACCGCTTACATAAACCCTTACGTTAGACATGCTTGCTTTTTCTACGATACGTTTTGGAAGTGTATAGCCAAGGTTTGCATTACTTAACCGGATAAATGAACCGTTTTCTATGTTACGGCTGGTTGGGCTCAGCGTATAGTTATTGCCTAAGGCAGTGAGTCTTGGCATATCGGTAACATCACCGGGGTTTTGCCATCTGGTTAACTGGTAGGTGTCAATCGCCCGGTTGGCATCACGTGTTCCTCCGCCTTCCAGGAAGTAGGCGTTATTATTGTATACTTTATTGCCGTACACAAAATTGAAAAACACAGAAAGGTCAAAGCCTTTATAAGAAAATGTATTGGTAATACCGCCTGTAAACTTGGGCAATGCATTGCCGTCGGGTTCCAGATCACTGGAAGTAATCTTACCATCATGGTTATAATCATCATAAACTGCATTCCCTGTTTTTGGATCTACATACAATTGTTTGTAGACATAAAAAGTATACATGGACAAGCCCTGTACCATTCTTTCTGCCGAATAAGCCGCTACAACGGGGGTAGGCAAGGATACAATCTTGTTCTTATTTTTAGCAATATTGAAATTGGTTGTCCAGCGGAAATCTTTTCCATTAATATTGGTACTGCTGATCGACAATTCAAGTCCTTTATTACTCATTTCACCGGCATTCTGCAGGATGGAAGAGAAACCAGAACTGGTAGCCAGGGGAAGGTTCAGCAGTAAATTGCTGGTGAATTTATCATAATAATCAGCCGCAAAAGTTAAGCGGTTATTGAACAAACTCAGGTCTAAACCAACATCCGTCTGGCGGGTGCTTTCCCATTTCAGGTTAGGGTTAGCCAGTTGTTGCGGTATTGTACCCGGATTGCTTTGGTAGTTTGCACCTGCACCCCACAAGCCACGTGATGCAAAGTCGTTAATATTATTCTGATTTCCCGTTACACCAATACTCCCGCGCAGTTTCAAGTCGCTGATCACCGTTACATCCTTTAAAAAGTCTTCTTCTTTTACACGCCAGGCTACACCTGTTGAAGGAAAATATCCCCATTGGTGATTGGTACCAAACCTTGATGAACCATCGGCACGGATACTAGCCTGGATATAATATTTACTGTTATAGTTATAATTTACCCGGGCAAAGAAGGAGGAAAGATTGTATTTGGTTTCTGTTGCGGTAGAAGTTGTACTTCCCGCAGAGGCGATCTGCTCAAAAGAATCATTCGGAAAATTGGTACCTGTAGCTGTAGTTGAACCCAGTACAGTACCCTGCAAAGAGTTACCCAGTAAAGCTCCAAATGTGTTTTTACCGATTGTTTTATTGTAAGAAAGTGTCTGTTCGTTGGTCCAAACCGTATTGTTCGAGATCGCTGAGGTGCCTAAATTGTGATTGGCAATACCCAGGTTGGTTAAGCTGTTCCAGTATTGAAATTCATTATAATTGTTATAATCTACACTCCAGCTGGTACGGAACTTGATGTCGGGAGTAATCTTTGCCTCCGCGTATACATTGCTGAGTAAACGGTTACTCGTAGAATGCATATTGGTGTTATTGAGTAATACATCCAGGTTATCAAACCCGGCCCATTTTGCAGGGCTGCCATCGGCATTCACTTCAGGAAGATAAGTTGGCGTGTGTAATGCCGATTGTAAAACGCCTCCCTGCGGGCCGTCGCCCACACGTGCATTTGTTCTGTATGTTTGGGTAAGGATATTACTGGTACCAAAGCTGAATATATTATTGATTTTCTGATCCAGATTGAACTTAAAACTTGCCCTTCTGAAATCATTTGTTCTCAGGTCGGCCTGCTGCTTATTCAAACCGCCGGCGATATAATATGTAGTTTTATCGTTACCGCCAGAAATGGAGGCATCGTAATTCTGTAAAAAGCCTGTCCTGAAGGCCTGCCCCAGCCGGTCGTAAGTGGACTGATTTTGAGGTAATCCCCTTGGTGCGGGCGAGCCGGCAGGATTGTCTGTCAGTGCCCTGAAGGGAACATTTTTATAGGTATTAATGGCGGCAGTATTTCCGGCTGCAATGGCATCGGCTTCGGAATTTCTGTACATTTCGTTTACCAGTTCGGCCTGCTCAGGCCCGGTAACCAGGCTCCATAATTTAGGTGCCCATGCAGCCCCGAAGTAGGTATTGAAAGTTACCTTTGGCGCCGAATTGAATTTACCTCTTTTGGTAGTAACCAATATGACCCCATTTGCAGCGCGTGCTCCATAGATGGCTGTGGCGTCTGCATCTTTTAAAACAGAAATACTTTCTATGTCATTTGGATTGATATCAGCCAAAGGGTTATTGGCCTGGCCTTCTGTGGTAATGGTTTGCAGGGAACTGCTGTTTGCATATACCCCGTCAATTACATAAAGAGGGTCGTTGCCTGCGTTGATTGATGTAGTACCCCTCACACGGATAAACATCCCGTCGCCAGGTACTCCTGTAGAAGCGCTTACCTGCAAACCTGCTGCTTTACCCTGTAATTGCTGTTCAAAGGTTGCTACAGGTTTATCTTTCACCTCATTTACGTCTATCGTAGCAACAGATCCCGTTAGGGATTTGCGGGTTTGTGTACCATAACCAACCACTACTACATCGTTAAGCTGGTTGTTATTTTCCCTTAAACTAATGTCAGCGGGGCTTCCATTTACAATCAGTTCCCTGGGTTCATAGCCTACAAAGCTTACCAGCAGGGTATAAGGGAATTTCTGACCTGTGATGAAGCTGAATTTCCCATCACCATCGGTAGATACGGCATGGGTTGTTCCTTTAATGCGTACTACTGCTCCGGGAATAGGCTGTTTGGTCGACAAATCCCTGATCACCCCATGTAGCTGGGAATTGATGAGAGGGGTAGGTTCATTTTGTGCGAAAAGAGAAAGTGGAGTAAGTAAGAAGAGAAAAATAATAGCTAAAAGGGCGGGTATAAGGTGTTTTTTTTTGAGGATAAATATTTCCATATATTTAACGCGGTTTGTGTTAATGATTAGTCGTTGATTAAACCAGAATTGAAGTTCAGTGTGTGATTGGCGTTACGTAGCTGTTCTCCAAATTAACTGGCAAGGCTTCCTTGCCAGTTTTATTTTATCTATAGCATTTATTTTGTCATATCGTACGTTGATTCTTGGTGTGAAAAATCATGAGCTCCTTTAGGAGGATGATTAAAAACTCCTTCCCTTTTTTTATATCGTGTCAATGTTATTGACAGCAACAACAGCAGGAAGCGCAGCCATTAGAAAATGAAGGCGCTACGATATTCATAGCCCTTTGCATAGTTAAGAAGATGTTAAGTATGGATACTTTCATGATTCGGGATAAACATAGAGATTATTTAATACTCTACCAAATAGGTAGACTATGTATTTAAATTTTTACAATTGAAAATAAATGCTAATGCACTAATATTCAGTGTATATCTAAGTAAACGAAAATGTAAATTAAATCTATATAGATCGATATCTGTTGTTTTTTATCTTTCTTTAGGGGCTAAATCTATTTTTTGACACCTCATTACGGTATAGTCGTAAGCATTTAGCTTATAGTGTAAAATAAATCCAGATCAAATGAAAAAGATAAAAATTCTCGCAGGCGTCACCGTGTTATTTTCGATATTCAGTTTCCTTGCACCAGGGAAACCAACCTTACACACCATAGGAGATTCCACCGTGCATAATGCCAATAAAGATAAATGGGGCTGGGGAACTACTATCGTAGATCTTTTTGATACCACAAAGATCAATATACAAAATGACGCGATGGCTGGCAGAAGCACCCGCACCTTTCTTTCAGAAGGCAGATGGGATAAAGTTGTACAATCGTTAAAACCAGGAGACTTTGTAACCATGCAGTTTGGTCATAATGAAGGCAGTAAACCTGATACTAGTAAAAGCGGCCGCCGTGGGGTATTAAAAGGTATTGGGGAAGAAACTGTAACCGTTACCCAGGTAAACGGGGAACCCGAAATTGTACATACCTATGGCTGGTATATCCGCAAATTTGTAAGGGAAACTAAAGCTAAAGGAGCCACTCCAATTGTTGTTTCCATGATCCCAAGAAATGAATTCAGGGATGGAAAAGTAATGCGTGCCAATCAGGATTATGGTTTGTGGGCAAGTGAAATAGCCAAACAGGAGCATGCTTATTTTGTAGACTTAAACAGTATTGTTGCAGATAAATATGATGCCATGGGGCCGGTAAAAGTGAAGGAATTCTTTCCTGGTGATCACACGCATACCAACCAGGAAGGGGCAAAGTTAAATGCGGCCTCGGTAGTTGAAGGTATCCGGGCGCTTAAAGATTGTCCTTTAAACCAGTACCTGTTAAAATAATCCTATTTTAGCCATCCTATTATTGGAAATACCTTTGGTCGTGAAGATTGGCTTACCATAGCTGATAGAAACTTCGTAATCTGTAAATCAATATATCATGAAAAATCCGGTCAAAAAGAATTGTTGTTTGCTTGTTTTTCTTTCGCTGCTCTTTTCGGCAAGTAGCTATGCACAAAAACAACCCAATATTATTTTTGTACTGGCAGATGATATGGGATATTCTGACCTGAGCTGTTACGGTAATCCAATAATTATGACTCCCTTTCTGGATAAAATGGCGCAACAAGGGGTAAGGGCAACAAACTATGTGGTGTCAAGTCCTTCCTGTACACCATCGCGCGCGTCTTTATTAACGGGAAGGTACGCTACCAGGATGAACCTGCCTATTGTGATAGGGCCGGGTTCAACTATGGGAATGCCAGATCAGGAGGTGACCATTGCTGAAGTCTTGAAAAAGGCAGGGTACAAAACAGCAATGATCGGGAAATGGCACCTGGGTGATCATCAGCCTTACAACCATCCTATAGCACAAGGTTTTGATTCCTATTATGGTATGTTATACAGTCATGATTACCACGCGCCCTATGTAAAAACGGATACTACGTTAAAGATCTTTCGCAACCGTAAGCCGGAGGTGATCCAGCCTGCAGATTCGTCACTTACCGATCTGTACAGAAACGAGGCGATCAGGTATATCAAAACGCAGAAAAAAGATCAACCATTTTTCCTTTATCTGGCACATAATATACCGCATTTACCCGTAGCTTTTGCTTCTTCGGTAAAAAACAAAGGCCGTTCTGAAGGTGGTGCACTGGGTGACGTTGTGGAACAACTGGATGAAAGCCTGGCGCAGGTATGGAAGGCCGTTGAAGATCAGGGACTGGCAGATAATACCATATTTATTTTTTCCAGTGACAATGGCCCCTGGATAGATTTTCCATCCCGTATGTCTGGAGATGGAAAGACAAAACACTGGGATGCAGGAACGGCAGGTGTATTTCGCGGGAGTAAAGGAGAAAGTTATGAAGGTGGTGTACGCGAGCCCTTTATTGTTTATTGGAAAAACCATACCCCTCCCGGAGTTATTGTTACCGATATGATGAGTAATCTGGATGTGCTCCCTACCTTAGCCAAATGGGCTAACGCTTCCTTACCTGAAGGCCGTACACTGGACGGACAGGTCATTTCGGATGTGCTGTTGCAGAAAGGCCCTAAACATCCGGCTCACCGCGAAATCTATATTGTTAACAGTGGTGTTTGTGAGGCGGTACGTAAAGGCAACTGGAAGTACAGGGAGGTAAAGGCTAGCAGCGGTAATCATGGTATTTCTGAAAAAGCCACTGACAGTAAAACAGAGTTATTTAACCTGGCTTATGATCCAAGTGAACGCACCAATGTGATATTGGATTATCCGCAAAAAGCGAAGGAACTGAAGCTGTTATTTGATCGGTATCCGGGCAAAACAGAAAATTAATGTCTTACAGTCTTTGTCTGGTGGCGGTTCTGCCATAGGGGCAATGATAATCTATTCTTGATTAATTCTTTGTGAATTCCTTCATCAGGTGTTAGCAGTCTGATACAATTAACTTTAAACCCTTTTAGCGCGATTTCTTGAATTTTTGACCTTTCGATGGCGTGAGACTATATTTTCTATGTGTTGATCTTTTGAGTGCAGTACTTCGTATTATAATTTAGTTTCTTAATTGTATGTATAATTAATGATACTGCTTAAACCTCATAAACCAAATTAACACGTATGAATTTATTCATCCATCCATCAGTAGGCGTAGCCCGTTTAGGGAATAGCCCTGAACACATTTGTCTGTCGCCAGACACCATCGGGGGACTTCCCTTCGAAGCAGATTACTATGGTAATCCACACGGGCCAATTGATAAATTTAAAGATGCCAAAGGCCTGGTGAAAAGACAAGGTCAGCCTTTTAAAATTTATGACAATGATGGGGTTGAACTGACCCTTAAAAGCCCAAATGTGAAGTCCATTTCCTGGACGGTCCATCTGGCCAGCAAAAAAGCGGCATGGTACCAGTACAGTGAACTGCAGGGGAATTTATTGTATGGCCCTCAAAACAGCTATACCAATCAGAAAATACCCTTCAGAAACAATAACATTACAGGGGCAGCCAGGCAGACCTTAATCGTTGATCCGGGACCAAGAACGATCTCAGGAGAAAGACAGGCTATTGGCTTTGATGTGAACAAGGCACCCAGCGGTTATCCTGTACAATATCCGCCGGCAACCGTACATTATGGTACCGCTATTAAAACCCTGGGAGATCTAAGGACAAATGATAAAGGACAGCTCATTGTACTGGGCGGTTTCGGAAATGCAGGAGGTAACGAACCCTTAACAAGTTATGGCGGCTCGAATACCTGGAATGATGATATTTCTGACGGACCTGTTTACTGCACCATCTCCTTTAAAGACGGACAACCTGATGTAAGTTTAACGGCCTGGGTAGTGGTAGGTTCCCCGGATTTTGCCCCTGAAATTGTGAATATCTCTAATTTGAGCGATACCATGTTTGATGTTGGGGTAAGGCACTTTAATTTATTGCCCTCACTATATAAAAATGGGCACTATGATAAGACTTATAAAGCCGAGTTCAAACGTGATATTTTGCCGATTATCAACAGGATCAGCCGGTATCAGTGGGTGGCCAATGTGCAGCCTATGATGGCATTTGCGTCTAACATCTTTGATTTCTCGGATGCTTCGGCAAGTAACCTGGCCAACAGGGAAAACTACTTTGCTTACTTTAGAAGACCTGATGAGACCCCACCGGTATTACCTCCGGACAAACAGCCCCAGCAGCAGTTGTATAGAGATAACGGACAGGATTATTTTCCTATGATGCCGATTAACTCCGGAAGTAATTCTGTGAGTAATATCAATATCATGAAGTTCCTGGCACTGGATGAGACACAGTATTTTCTGCTTGGCCAATGGGCTAAAGGTGAATTTTCTAACTCAGCTCATCCTGCACCTTATCCGGTTAATCCCCATGATATGGCAAGTGTAGGAAATTGCGTAGGCTTGCCGATGTGCCCTGGTATCGAAGTAACCTGGAGCCTGCAGAACAGTAAATTATATGCTGCCCCTTATCGGATTTTACAATATGGGAATGAAGCCCTCTACATGAAAAATGGTTTGACCCCTTCACGCGATGAATGCGAAGGCGGTGGATGTGAACCAGGTGACCTGACTAAAAGGATGGCTTGCCCATGGCAGGCTGATTTCTTCCAGTGCACCGTTCAGTATGTTAATTTCACTGATCCAACTTTAAATAAAGGTGACGGAAAACCTTTGCCTCCAACCTACTATTCTTACTGGTGGCCACCACAAAGTCCATGGGATGTTATTGTTGGGGAAGTAACCGCAGCAGGACAACTCGCTTCCCACAACCCGGGCGGTGTACAGGTAAATTATGCCAGGGGGATCAATAGCTTTGCCCAAATGGTAGAACATTGGTCGGCACTTGGTTTTATCCGTGATACCAACTCGCACGACAGGGGTTTCCCTAATCTGGTAGAGATTGAAAGGAACAATGAGTTATTTACCTATGACGATGTTCCTGTAGGCCAGATCAGCGGAAATACGGAAGATAATGAAACCACCATTCCGGTTTATTTCATCGAAGGTGATATGGAAGCGGTAAAAAGGAAAAGTGCCAAAGCCGGCTTGCTGGTATCCTTCCTGGAAGAGCAGGCATTTAAGCCGATTGCGATGGCTGAAGGAAACTTAGGCCTGCCACGTTCCGGAACCAGAAACAGAAGATAATATGCCCGACATCCTTCACACCGATGTGCTTATTGTAGGCGGAGGTCCCTCTGGGACTTCTGCCGCATTAGGCCTGCTTTTACACACTCCCTTTAAAGTGACACTGATTGATCACAGCGGATTTGATGCCGCCCGGGTAGGCGAACATGTAGATGCCAGTTTGTTTGACCTGCTCAGTTATCTGAAAATTGATAAAGACCATTTTGAAGAAGAAAGCTTTATTGAAGGATACAGCAACCTGGCCGCCTGGGGAAATGAAACCATTACTTCCCGAAATTCTATTCATCGTGCTGAAGGCAAAAGTTATCAGCTGAACCGCGAGAAGTTCGATTTGATGATGGTAGCCCAGGTAGCAAAAAGGGGCGGGCAGATCTTTCCACGGACAAAATGTATAAAGATGGACCAATCACCTAACGGACATTGGAAAATACAGCTGAGGCACCAGGTTAAAGGTGATTTTCAACTCCACGCAAAGTTTTTGATCGATGCCAGCGGCAGACAGGGGCACATTTGCAGGTTGCTGAATCTTAATGCCGTTAAACACGATCAGTTAATCGGCGTAGGTGCATTTCTGCAGTTCAAAGACCGCAGGGTTCTGCCGCAGGAAGTTCTTCTGGAAACCGTAGAACAAGGCTGGTGGTATTGTGCAACCCTGCCCGACCAGCGGATGACGGTTACGCTATTTACTGACGCCGATCTGGTAAAGGAACAGCAATTGCAGAAGCCCGAAAACTGGAGCCGGCTCCTCTCCGCCACAAAACACATGCGTAGAAGAACTGAAAATGCGTTTTCTAATGAAATACCCTGGGTAAGGAATGCCTTTTCACAGCTTACAGATTCAAGTTTACGCACTAATTTCCTGGCAGTAGGTGATGCAGCAGCGGCCTTCGATCCCATCTCTTCCATGGGAATTGGATTTGCCGTTTCCTCAGCCTGTAATGCAGCAAGGGCAGCGGGTTATTTTTTAGAAGGTGATGATTCTTTTGTCAAATCCTATGCACAAAGCCTAAAGGATATCTTTGCAAATTATAAAGATTTATGTAAAAAATATTATCACCTGGAACAACGCTGGCCGGATGCCGCATTCTGGCAAAGAAGATTGTAACAGTTTATTTTCCGCCTAATCTTTTTTGTTCATCATCCAATCCTGTTGTCCTGTTTCTTTCAGATTTAACAGACATCTTTCCAAAGCGGTAAGTAAAGGTCAACATGGCACTGGTTGATTTTCCGTATTGCTCCAGGCTGTAAACATTTCCTGCCACACTGCTGGATATCCTTGCTTTCTGACTATGAAAGATGTCATTTACACCTAGTTTAAGGCTACCCATTTTATTAGGGAAGTTATAACGAAGCCCTGCATCAGCATTAAACATGCTTTTTACTTTGAATGCACCGTCAATCTGTGGTGAACTGAACATCAATCCTGCATCAGCACTGATCAGTTTTGTCAGCGTGAAATTATTTTGAGAATAAAGGTTGGTGCTGAACTGTTTCGAATTCAGATCATTGCCATTTAAATTAGGTGCCTGCACTTGTTTGTAATAAGCAAGGATATTATTGTTCATATTCCACCAGCTGCTCAGCGTTACAGGGAAGTTAATTGTGATGGAGGCTACATCATCTGAGGCAAGGTTTAATACCGTTTGAAAAATTGAACTGGTTGCTGCATTCTGTAGCAGTACCTGCGTAATCACATCAGAAGTGTGCGTATAACCTAAGGAAACACTATATTTTTGTTTAAGCAGGTAACTCAATTCAAAGCTATTTGCATATTCTGGTTTCAAATTCGGATTACCCTGGTTGTAAGTATATTGATCCAGATAAAATACAAAAGGATTTAAGTTTTGGTAATTCGGCCTGTTGATCTTTCTGGAATAAGAGAAGTTCATGGTATGGTCGGCATCAAAAGTCTGGCTGACCAGCAGGGAAGGGAAGAGGTTGGTATAATCCCTTTCAGTAAGTTCATTGGTAGTGACAGAGTTGCCGGTAGATTTGGTATGTTCTGCCCGTAATCCTGCTTGTATATTGGCTTTGCCAACTGATAAGTTTAACGTTGTATAGGCAGCATCTACCTGTTCGTCGTACAAAAACTGGTTACTTTTAGTATTGTCAAATATCCAGTTGCCAGCAAGGTTATTTTCATAAATATAGTTGTTGTCACTTTTTACATCGGCTATTTTTACCCCCGCATCCAATTTGAATTTTTTTGTAAAAGGCAGGGTATAATCTACTTTAATTGCCTTGATATTGATATTGGATGGGGCAGAGTTTCTGTAGATCTGACCATCTTTAAAGAAACTGCCATCAGGCAGATAAAAACGGTTCAGGTAATTTGCATTATTACCTCCATTAAAAGTAGAATAATCAGCATCTATGCTCAGTTCCTGACCTGCAGTATCCAATATGCCTTTGTAATTGATGTTATAAGTGAAGTTTTTGCGTTTTGCTGAAGTACTGCTGGGTGTTCTTAAGATAGAATCCGGGGCCTCGAAAGACTTTCCAATATTTTCCTGACTATAGCTATAGTCATGATAAGGATTGATATTCCCTTTAACCAAAAAACCAATGGTGTGATGCGGTGACAGAAAGAAATCCGA
The DNA here is from genome assembly GCF_009765875.1 of Pedobacter sp. L105. Classification (GTDB taxonomy): domain Bacteria; phylum Bacteroidota; class Bacteroidia; order Sphingobacteriales; family Sphingobacteriaceae; genus Pedobacter. The sequence goes on along the minus strand of NZ_LMUP01000007.1, from coordinate 90,656 downwards.
TCCGATCTTAAAGTTCTGGGCAGTGCTGGTAGATGTATCCCTGCTATGCTGACGAAAATATACAGGGGCGGTAGCACTTGGGGTAACACGGTTTAAATCCAGGGTCTCTTCATACTTTCTTGTACTATAACCATAGGAGCCAAATACATTAAAATCTTTTTTACGATAATTCAGGTTAACGGAATTATCGCTTTTCACAAATTTATTGAATCCGCCGCCTAAAGATAAACTTCCGTTAAACCCTTCTGTTTTGTTCTTTTTAGTTTTAATATTGATGATACCTCCGGTGCTGTTTGCTTCATAACGCGAACCCGGATTATTGAGGATCTCTATACTTTCTATTTCACTGCTTGCCATGGATTTGAGCAAATTGGTTACTTCTGTTTCGCTGAGGTAAGTCTGTTTACCATCAATCGTAACCAGTACATTGGCTTTACCGGCAAGGGTGATGTTTTCGTTATAATCTACTACTACTCCTGGTGCTTTTTTCAATAACTCCAGTGCCGTTAAACCTGTTGCTGATGGTGTGGCATCTACATTAAAGATCAGTTTATCAGCCCTGCGTTCTAAAATTGGTTTAGCTGCTGTAATGTTAACCTCGCCAAGCTGTTTGGAATTCTCTTTTAAGGTGATCACTGGTACCTGAAAGGCTGAGCTGGTGAGTTGAAATGATGCTGTTTTAACTTTACTGTAACCTATTGATGTAGACTGGATGTAGTAGTTACCAGGCTTCGCTGTGAAATTGAATTTTCCATCTTCGTTGGTCATTGCTGTAGTAACCAGAACAGAATCTTTAGCGTTATATAATAAAATCGTGGCTGCAGGTAAAGTTTGCTGGGCATCCCGAACGGTGCCGCTCACTTTTACACTTTCCTGTGCAGATAAACACAATGGAAAGAAATATAATAAGAGGAGAAATGTGGCAGGTAAAAATAGTTTCATCTTTTTGTTGTCTTTGTAAATAAGATGCCAGAAGAAACAATTAGTTACAAATGAAATAAAAATAGATTGGTTTTAAAAGGGTTTAGTTATAGTAATGTAGTTTATATCGCTTTATGTATGTGGAATTTTGTTAATTATATCAATTAGTTGTGTGCTATACAGTGAAATAAAAATCATTTATAAAATTTAACATTTTTTAAGAGTAAATAGTTTTTATTACTATTTTTTTAGTTATACATTGGGGTCGTAATTAGCTCCCTATGAAACTGCCTTTCCTCAGTATTTTTTTTCTCATTCTCCTCAGTATGACTGCTGCTGCACAAAACGTTAATTCTGTTAAAGGATCTGTGGCCGATACAACTACAAATCATCAGTTAATTAATGCTTCTGTGAGCGTGCTGCAGAGTAAAGACTCTGTTCTGGTCGATTTTACCCAGGTGGATGAAAATGGAACTTTTTCGATCACCGATCTCCCCAAAGGGAAATTGTTCTTATTGGTTACTTATCCCGGTTATGCTGATTATGTAGAGCAGTTCAGCGTGGACAGCACCAAAAAAAGTATTGATTTTGGTAAAATCAGGATGATTCTTAAAGCTACCCTGCTAAACAATGTGATCATTAAGGGAAAAGCCGCCGCTATAAAAATTAAAGGGGATACCACAGAATTTAATGCATCGGCTTTTGTGATCCAGCCCAATTCAAAGGTAGAAGACCTGCTAAAACAATTGCCCGGTATTCAGGTAGATAAACATGGAAAGATCACCGCACAGGGACAAACGGTAACTAAAGTGCTGGTAGACGGAGAAGAGTTTTTTGGCGATGACCCCACGCTGGTGACAAAGAATCTGCGGGGAGACATGATAGACAAGGTGCAGCTGTATGATAAAAAAAGTGATCAGGCAGCCTTTACGGGTGTTGATGACGGTAAAACGGATAAAACTATCAATCTTAAGCTGAAAGAAGACAAGAAGAACGGTTATTTTGGAAAAATAGAAGCAAGTGGTGCTACAGATAAATATTACGAAGAGCAGGGGATGTTCAATTATTTTAAAGGTAAACAGAAATTTTCTGCTTACGGAACTCTGGCAAATACCGGGAAAATAGGGTTGGGCTGGTCGGATAACAGTAAATATGGTGTCTCTCAGGTTGAGGCCTTTGATGGAGGTTTTTATATCAATGCGTCAAATGACGATCTGGAATCTTATAACGGGCAATACAATGATCAGGGAATCCCCGTAGCCAGAACCGGTGGAACCCACTACGAAACCAAATGGAACGAGGATAAGGAATCTATTAATGCCAATTACAAAGTAGGCTCATTAGGAGTGACAGGAACCAATAATACCATTACACAGACTAATTTGCCCACAGGTGCTTTTAATACGGTATCTGGAAATGATTTTAACAATTTTATGTTCAGGCAAAAGCTGGATGGAAGTTATCAGATCAAACTGGATACTACTTCTACCCTGAAGATTTCTGTGGATGGAACGATAAAAAACAGTCAGACCCGAAGTAATATAGATACAAAAAGTACACGTGGTAATGATGTGCTGCTCAATGAAAGCCAGAGAAATCTGGATAATGATGCGCATAATAAACTGTTCAATACCAAACTATTTTATACCAAAAAGCTGAATAAACCACGGCGAACCTTGTCCGTAACCCTAACGGAAGCTGTAACCAATACGGATACTAAAGGTTATCTGAAATCAGATAACGAATATTACAACACTACAGGGGTTAGGGATAGCAGTTCAGTGGTCAATCAATATAAAACCAGTTTGCTTAAAAGTTCTGTATTCACCTCCAATATAGCTTATACTGAACCACTGACAAAAAATTTAGCATTGGTGGTGAATTACGGTTTGGGCATCAACAACAGTAGCGCAAACAGGCAATCGTTTAATCCTGCTGCAAACGGCAGTTATACATTACTGGATAGCATTTATAGTAATAATTTTAAGCTCAATCAGGTTTTTAACCAGGGTGGGTTGATATTAAACTTCAAAAGTAATAAGCATACACTGAATTTTGGAAGCAGGATTTCCGATATCAGTTTCGATCAGACCAACCTGATTGACAACAGTACCCTAAAACGGAACTTCCTGAGTTGGAAACCGCAATTGAATTATAATTATAAGTTTGCTCCGCAAACGGAGATTTATGTATACTATTCCGGTACCGGCGTTCAGCCAACCCTTGATCAAATTCAGCCTGTGCGGGTGAATAATGACCCTCTAAATATCATTCTTGGGAATCCGGATTTAAAACAATCCTTCCAGCAGAATATCAATATAAGGTTTAACTCTAATAAAGTGATCACCGGAAGAAGTATTTATGGCTATTTGAATTATAGCGTGACCAATAATCCTATCGTAAGCAATACGGTAACAGACTCAGCTGGTAAAAGTGTGATCAGTTATACCAACCTTCCGCAAAAAAAATCCAGCTCAGTCTCCAGTTACTTCACGATCAACCAAAAAATTAAGGCACTGGATATCGGTACCGGATTATCTTTAAATGCAAACGGAAATACATCATACAGCTATATTAATGGTGCTTTGAATAAAGTAACGGGAGCTACCTACGGGGGTAATTTTAGTTTCTACAAATCTAAGGACAACAAATATGATATTTATGGAAGTTTTGGCCCTACCTATACCACTAATGAATCTTCTATCCAGCAGCAGCTCAATGATAACGGCTGGGGATGGCGGGGCAATGCCAGTTTTACGATTTACCTGCCGGGAAAATTTGAAATAGGATCAGATCTCCGTTATGAATATAGGGCTAAAACAGAATCATTTGATACCAACTTTTCGAGGGTGATTTTAAATGCAGTGGTTAGCAAGAAATTCCTGAAATCACAAGGTTTGAAGTTGTCCTTTTCAGGTAATGACCTGCTCAATCAGAACAAAGGTTTTAGCCGGTCGGCAAGCGGAAATATGATTACGCAAAACGATTATACTACGATAAGAAGATATTTTATGGGCTCTATCTCCTGGGATTTCAGCAAGATGGGTGGATCAACTTCAAAAAAATAAAACAATGAACAGAAAAATAATTACAGTGGTTCTGCTTTTTATCGGTATGAGTGCTACGCTATCCGCACAAAACGTAAGATTTGTTAAAGAAGGTACTATAACCTATGAACGGACCATCAATACCTATGCGATAATGGAGAAAAAAATGGCGAAAAGTGATAATGCCTTTAAAGGACCAATTATGGAAGGCTTTAAAAAATCCCAGTCCCAGTTTAAGACCCTAAAAAGCACACTTTATTTTTCCAAGAACCAAACTTTATTTAAACCAACAGAAGATGCCTCTCCTCCTGTGAATTACTTAGGCCCATCGCCAGAATTCAGCCAGTTGAATACCATCTTTTCTGATTTAACCACACACCAGCAGGTAACGCAGAAAAATGCTTTTGAAGAGACTTTCCTTGTAAAGGATAATACCAGAAAAATAAGGTGGAAGATTACTACAGAAACCAGGGAAATTGCAGGTTATTCCTGCAGAAGGGCAAATGCAATTGTGCTGGATTCTATTTATGTGGTTGCCTTTTATACCGAGCAGATCCCCGTTTCAGGAGGCCCCGAATCTTTTAACGGGTTGCCTGGAATGATTTTAGGTGTGGCTCTGCCCCATGAGAATGTAACCTGGTTTGCGAAAACTGTCACAGATAAAACTGTGGATAGTAAAGTTATGGTAACACCTGCTAAAGGAAAAGTGACAGACAATAAAGGGTTAACTGCAACATTATTAGCCGCGTTAAAGGATTATTGGGGAGATGGTAGTAACGCGATATTAAAGATGTTTATGCTTTAACCATGATGCAACCCTTTGGCCTGAAATAACAGCTTCTTAAGTTTGTTTTGCTTTAAATCTTAATTAAAGCAGAAAGAATTTGCTGAATGGAAAAATGTGCGCCGCATACAAATTCATCAGCTGCTCCATAATAAACTGTTAATGTATCCCCATCGATGATATGGCCGTTGGTAAAAACTACATAACCAAAAAAGCCGCTTAACTCGTAGGTTTCCAAAGGAAGCATAATTGGTTCTTTTGTTCTTGCAATTACTTTTGACGGATCTTCCAGATCCATTAAAAATGCGCCCAGACAATATTGGTTCTTTTTATTTGCCCCATGATACACCTCCAGCCAGCCCTCTGCCGTTTTTATAGGAGCTGCTCCTGCGCCAACTCTTGCGCTGTCCCATAAATCATCACGGGTTTTAACAATGCATTTGTGGTTTCCCCAGTGCAAACCATCTGGCGATTCAGCAAGCCATATAAAATTACCGCCAAGGTCTACACTGCTTGGGCGGTGTAAGGCATAGAATTTACCATTGATCTTTTCTTCAAATATTGCACAGTCTTTGTTATGCGGAGGCAGTATCAAGCCCTTTGATTCAAAATTTTTCCAATCTGTAGTGGTTCTGAGGCCCACGGCAACGCCACTTTCAGAAACCGCAGTATAAGAAAGATAATAGGTGTTTTCTATCTTCGCAACCCGGCAATCTTCAATCCCAAATCTTTCCAATGGCCCGTTTCCAAATAAGGGAGCATATCCTTCAGGCTCTTCAAAATGCACGCCATCAGTACTGCATAATAAACGGAGATGGGAAATGGTGGTCAGGTAATCGAGTCCTTTATAATTTACTATCCTTGGGTCTGTAGCAATCAGATCGGGGTCATTTAGTGCCACCTCAACAAGCTCCGTTTTTCCAGATGCATCTAATACCGGAACATAAATGAACCCTTCTTTCTGACTGAGGCTTTCAGCTACCCTGACCAGCAGCCAGATTTTATCATCATAACTAAAGGCCCCCGGATTAAGCAAACTAATAATTTGCATCTCGCTACTGCTAACAGTAAGATCTTTTGGTAATAATAAAGGATTTTCAGGAAAACGTTGTGCCAGGTCTTTCATTGCAATATTTTTACGGGGATGAAACTATTGTTTGTTTTAATAATTAATTCACTCTAACAACAGCTTGTTGGAATAGTTTGATCTGATTGCAATTGTATTGTGTTAAAGCTAGGATAAGCCAGGGTTGTCGTTAGTTTGTGCCCGGGGTGCGAGCATAGTGCTACTCATCTCCCTCCAATATGACTCTAATGTATTCCTGAAAAACATTGGAGTCATACTGGAGGGAGACCGGAAAGAGATTGCTGTCACTCCGACTACAACCCAACCACATCCCAGGCACAACCCCGGGAAATGTTATATCTAACAGGTCTATTTACCCATGTTTAAGATTGTAGTAGTTTTTAAGATTTATTTGAAAGATACTCAAATTGAAAATCCATAAGTTCTGTTTTTTAAAGCAAGCCCACATCAGAACGGAGCAACTTGCTACAGTTATTAAAAAGAGGCGTAATTCCGTCTTTATTTTATCGGCAAAATTTCCATAATATTTAGGAGTTGAATTTTTTAGACTAAACGATTTATGATCTGTAATATATCGTTTTAGTGTTGTAAGTAGTTGGTAATTAAAATTATATAATTTTTTTTGATGTGGATTTCTTACGTAAAAACGGATCAGAATAAATACTTTTATCACGAAATTTATATAAAATGAAAAGATTCTGTGCTCTGGATGGGCTGCGTGGTGTAGGGGCCATATTAGTTGTAATTTATCACACTCATGTTCTTGGGGCGCTAAGTGAGTTTAGCTTTTTTAGAAATGGATACCGTGCTGTTGAATTTTTCTTTGTCTTAAGTGGATTCGTTATGTATCATGCCTATGGACAAAAGAGCTTAGATTTTCTAAGATTTAAACGCTTCTTAATTAGCAGAACCTTCAGAATTTTTCCGCTTCATATTGTTATGCTAATCTTTTTTATTTTTTTAGAAATATTGAAATATATCGCCGGCCTAAAAGGATATAATTTTAGTACTCCTGCATTTTCGGGGAATAATACTCCATCAGCAATACTTCCAAATTTATTTCTAATAGAAGAGTGGTTGGGGAAGCCAGGGACAGGAACTCGTTCATTTAATACGCCTACCTGGAGTATAAGCATTGAATATTATACTTATCTTATTTTTGGCTCTATATTATTGTTCATTCCTGGAATAAAAAAGTATTTATTTATATTTCTATCTATTCTCTCATTTGTGGCGTTAGAAAATCATTATCCATACCTAAATAATAGTATATTCAGAGGGCTTTCCTGCTTTTTTATTGGTTGTCTATGTTATCTTGTTTATCTGGAGATAGGAAAGCTAAAATTAACAACTAAGATATTTTACCTATTGGAGGTTGTTTCAATAGGTATCGCAGGGGCAATTTTTCCATTTGATTTTGCCTATAAAGATGTGGTTATTACCCTTTCTTTTTGTCTTGTGGTCATTTCTTTCTCTTTTGATAGAGGAATTATTTCTGCTTTCCTTAAAACCAAAATAATGAACCATGTGGGGAAACTATCCTATTCGATTTATCTTACACACTACGCAATTCTAAATGTAATTCTAAGTTTTGCAATGATTGCTGGTAAAATATCGGGGAATAACTTCACTCCAACTTTTGGAAATAATATCCAGACTATGGAAAGATATATTGCCAGTGGAAATTCTTTGATTGATAATTTTATAGTAATATTAATAATCGCAATTGTGCTGTTCATTTCAGGTCTTACCTATTCATTTATAGAATTAAAAGGGATTCAATATGGAAAACAGTTAAATAAAAAAATTGATAACCCTGTCTCTTTACCACTATCGGTTTAACTTAATACTATTGGCTTTCATTGGATTCTGATAATTACAATTATCAGAATCAAAAATTGGTTTAGGAATGGATTGTTAAAGGTGAACAGGGTGAAAACCAGAAAGCAGGTTATGGTGTAGCATTGTTGGAATAGCTATCGGTTCGAATATCGAAAAAGTTTTGGGAGTTGAAATTTGCGCTACAGGCGACCAGTTCAATCAATCACCTCGCATTGATCGATGATGGTAATTTACTACCTTATCTTAATATTTTGATAAAAATTTCAGAAAAATAATCTTTTAATAAACAATTTATAAAACGTGCTGTTGCTGTGACATATCTATAAAAAACCAAATATCATGAAACATTCACATCACGAGGAAGCTGCAAAGCACCACACAGAAGCTGCAAAGCATCACACAGAAGCGCACAAAAGTCATTCAGAAGGTAATGATGAAAAAGCGGCCACACATGCACATGCTGCACAAGGTCATGGATCTAAAGCTAAAGAGCATGCCAATGAGGCATCTAAAAAGCATGCAGAGAAACATAGCACTGCTAAGAAGTAATTAGTAACTGAGGCAGTACGAGCGCTGCCTCAGTTATTTTTATTATAGAAATCCGCCATTCCTTCTAAAATCAACTCCAGCCTTGTATCAAATGATATATTTTGGCTTAACGCAGCTGATTATAAGCCCTAAACGTTCCCATAGAATGATGTCCATCAGTAATAAATACAATTTTTTGTAACAAAAATATGTATTTTGATTTCTTATTGTGTTTAGTAAAAACGATTTAGTAGTATTGTTATGTCAATGTTAATTTAATATTAACATGTCTTTCAAATGGATACTAATCAGAGGTTTTCAAACAGAGTCATCTTCTATTCATTTTTGGTTTTAATATTCCTGATGCGTCCTTTTTTTGCTTACGAAGTATCAAAAGGCGGGGCACTGGTTACAGGTCCTAAACGTACCTTCAGCTTATTCCAAAGAGCAGTGAAGAAAAAAGAAACCCACGCAGACAATGATGATGCGGAAATTATCCAGTTAGTGGATAACCAATTCGTTCTTCCTTCCGTTTTACTTGTTTTGTTAAGACGTCAGGCATCGTGGTTGTTTTCTTTGTTATTTATTCGTGTAAATGTAAACTGGAAACGCAATACTGTTTTCCAGGTCTGTCCGTCTAATCAGTACTTTCAACTGATCTCCCGACTCCAAATCTGAGCCTATATTTATTGGTGTGTTTTAGTTTTTAAAAACTAAGACCTGTTTGAGTTTCTCCGTGGAACTCATTGGATGAGCATTTTTCTGATCACATCAGTTGAATAGGATAGGTATGCCCCTGTTTTACTAAAACTGTCGTGTCAGGATGATCTTTTCGTCCATTCCCAATCAATTATTTTCCTGTTTATTTTAACAGATTTATGAAATCCTATATGCTAAAAACAATAGGGAGGTTCACTGTGACGTGTATTTTCCTATTGTCCTTCAATACCCTTGAAGCTCAGAACAAGTATTCTTTAAAAGACCTGGTAGATTCTGCAACGAACCATTTGCCCGTACTGCTGCAAAAGCAAGCGCTGATCAATAGTGCAAAGGCAAATATTACCGATGCTAAAAACTCCTTTTTACCCAAGCTGACTGTAGGAGATGAACTTTCCATAGGGTCTGCGAATGACCTGAACGGAACATATCTTCCTATTGGCGGCATCGTCCATGCTACATCGGGCAGTATCAGGGCGGGTAACGATAATAGTCCTGCTACCGGTAACATAGCTTCTGCTTTTGCAGAATATGACCTGGTGAATTTTGGCCTGCGTGGTGCCAAAGTTGGTAATGCTGTAGCTTATGCCAATTTGCAGCAGGCCGATTTTGACAAAGAGTTATATGTGCTGAAACTGCAACTATCCAAGCTGTATTTCAATGTCATTAAAAACACTTATCAGCTGCATATCGACCAGCAGAATATCAACCGCTATCAATCTGTAATGACCATCATCAGCGCCTTAACCAGTACCGGTATTAAACCCGGGGTAGATTCATCAATGGCTAAAGCTGAATTGTCTAAAGTGCGGGTAAGTTATAACCTGCATGAAGGCGCAATTAAACAGTTGAAACAGCAGCTTAGTTTCCTAACCGGAATCAGGGCCCCCGAGATTAATTTAGACACGCTGCGGAAAGACAGCCAGGTACAGGCTACCCATTTATTCGGAAGCATGACCGATACGGTTTCCAATCCATTGCTGAAGTATTACAGTCAGCAGGAGGTGTTGTATCAATCTGCCGAAAAGCTGGTAAGAAAAAGCTATCTCCCCAAAATTATCCTTGCAGGCGGAGGATGGGAGCGTGGGTCGAGCATCCAGTATAATGGTTACCAGCCGCTCAGTACAGGATTGGGTTACCAGCGCTTCACTTATGCCGGAGGTGTTGCCATCACTTACGATTTGTTTAATGTTATCCACCGTAAAAATAAAGCGGCCGTTAGCCACTATCAGACAAAGGCTGCAGGTTATGAGCTGGAACAGCAAAAGCAGACGCTCAATAATGCCAATATACAGGCAGGAGAAGTGATTGCCACAGCAGAGAAAAACCTCGCTGAACTGCCGGTACAGCTGCAGGCGGCAACTGATGTCTACAACCAGAAAGTGGCGCAATATAAAGCTGGTGTGATCAACCTGATCGACCTGACCAATGCTTCATTTTTATTGTATTCAGCACAGCTGAATTATGTGGAAACGCTAAACGACTGGTATTTGGGTAACCTGGATAAGGCTGCATCAACAGGTAATCTCGATTTATTTATTCAAACTATTAAAAGATAAAAAAATGGTAAAAGCAGCTTTAAAAAGACCTATCACCATACTGGTGTTATTTATTGGCCTTTTATTGTTCTCCATTATGTCTTTGCGTACCGTTCCTATCGATATCTTTCCGAGTTTAAACTCGCCTACGGTATACGTGATACAACAGTACGGAGGGATGAGTGCAAAACAAATGGAAGGTTTCTTCTCCACAAAAATGCAGGATCACTTTCTGTATGTGGATGGTCTGAAGAATATTGAAAGTAAAAATACACAGGGCTTAACCCTGATCAAGCTTTCCTTTTATGAAGGGACAGATATGGCAGAAGCGTCAGCAGAGATCGCCATTCAGGTAAACCGGTGTCTGGCCTTTTTTCCTCCGGGATCATTGCCTCCGGAAGTAGTACGTTTTGATGCTTCTTCAGTTCCTGTAGGAGAGTTGGTTTTCAGCAGTAAAACAAAGTCATTGAATGATGTTTTTGATATGGCCAGTACCATCATTCGTCCGCTTTTCGGTAAAATACCTGGCCTTTCTGCGCCACCAGCATTTGGTTCTAATGCCCGTTCAATCATTATCAAGGCCGATCCTGAAAAGTTAAGGGAACTCAATATTTCCCCTGAGCAGGTAGTAGAAGCACTGGGCCGTAACAATGCGATCACACCTTCAGGTAATGTGCGTATCGACAGTACGATGTACGTTTCCTCTGTAAATTCACAGGAAGAACATGTGAAAGATTTTAACGATATCCCTATTGTAAGTAATGGGGTGAATACCATCTATGTAAAAGATGTAGCCCACGTAGAAGATGCATCGGATATTGTGATGGATTATGCGTTGGTAAACGGCAAGCGCTCAGTATATTTTCCTATCGTAAAAACGGCGAGTTCTTCTACCTGGGATGTAGTGCAGAACCTGCGCAAGGAAATTCCTGAAATGCAGAGCCTGCTGCCTAAAGATGTTCATATCAGTTATGAGTTTGACCAGAGTGTGTTTGTAATGAACTCTGCGAAAAGTTTAATGACCGAAGGGATTCTGGGGGCTGTTTTAACGGGTTTAATGGTGCTGCTGTTTCTGCGCGACTGGCGCAGTAGTCTGGTAGTGGTAATCACCATACCGGTGGCTATTTTAAGTACCGTGTTTTGTTTGAAAATGGCCGGGCAGACCATCAACATGATGACCCTGAGCGGACTGGCACTGGCCATTGGTATCCTCGTGGATCAGGCTACGGTAACCATTGAAAACATCCATCAGCATTTCGAAATGGGTAAAACCAAAAAACAGGCTATTCAGGATGCCTGTATGGAAATATCCTTTCCCTTATTGCTGATCCTGCTGTGTATACTGGCCGTTTTTGCCCCTTCTTTTGTAATGACCGGTGTGCCGAAGGCGATGTTCCTGCCGCTTTCCCTGTCTATCGCTTTCGCGATGATCATCTCCTATATTGCTGCACAGACCCTGGTTCCGATTATCTCTAACTGGTTGTTAAAAGAAGAAATGTTTCAGTACCATCACAACCAGCCACATGCCCATGCAGGTCTGGACCTCAATAGTGAAGAGACTGATGAAATCAATAAACATACGGCAGAGGATATCAAACACCCTGAAGAAAATGATTTCTTTCAGCGTATTAAAGTAGGATTACTCCATAAGCTGAACAACTGGATGCCTAAACGGAAGCCAATTGTTGTTTTCTACCTGGTTGTTGTGTTGTTGCTTACCGGCGTCGGTTTTGTAACCATTGGTAAGGACATGCTTCCGCACTCCAATGCAGGGCAGTTACAGCTGCGGGTACGTGAACCGGATGGTACCCGACTGGAAATTACCGAACGGAATGTAAAAAGTATTTTGTCGATTATCGATTCTGCAGTTCATGGTAATGTAGCCATCACTTCTGCATTTGTAGGGCCGGTATCTTCCAATTTTGGGCACAGTAACCTGTATGTTTTTAACAGTGGTACACACGAAGCTGTATTACAGGTAGAGCTGGATGAGAAATACAAAGTGAACATGGATGATCTGAAAGATCAGATCAGGCTGGATATTAAAAAGAAATTTCCTCGTGTTAAGTTATCATTCGAACCTATTGAATTGACTGAGAAATTAATGTCCCAGGGATCTGCCACACCTATTGAAGTACGTGTAGCAGCTAAGGATATGGATAATCTGGCTGATTATTCCAACAAGCTGGTGAAAAGGCTGCAGCAAATTCCTTACCTGCGCGATGTTCAGATTGCACAGCCATTAAAGTTTCCTACCATCAATGTGCATTTAGACAGGCAAAAGCTGGCGCAGCTGGGATTAAGCGTGGAAAATGTTTCTAAAAGTATCTCAGATGTGACCGCCTCCAGTCGTTATACCCTCAAAAATCTGTGGCTGGATAACCAGAAACAATACACCTACAATACAGAGGTTCAGGTTCCTGAATACATGATGAATAGCCTGGATCAGTTAAAATCAACGCCTGTTGTTGCCGGTAAAATGAGACCCGTGTTATCAGATGTGGCAAGTATCACTATTGATTCACTACCGGGTGAATACGACCGTTCAGGACCGCGCAGGTTTTTAACGATCAATGCGAATATTTATAAGAAGGATCTGGGAACAGCCACTACTGATGTACAAAAAGCAGTGGATGAAATGGGAACACCTCCGTCAGGTTTAGTTGCCCAGGTAAGGGGAATGTCTTCTCTGCTCACTGAAACTTTAGGCTCCCTGCAAAGCGGGTTGCTGGCTGCGATTGTAGTAATCCTGTTATTGCTTACTGCCAATTATCAATCCGTTGGCTTGGCCTTTTCTATCTTATCTACGGTGCCAGCGGTGCTGTTCGGTTCTATTGGAATGCTGCTGCTTACCGGTTCTACGCTCAACCTGCAGTCATATATGGGGATTATTATGTCGGTAGGGGTATCCGTATCCAATGCAATCCTGATCGTAAATAATGCGGAAAGTTTAAGACTGGAGTACAGAGATCCATTCAAGGCAGCATCAGTGGCGGCAAGCATCAGGCTTCGCCCTATTTTAATGACCAGTCTGGCGATGATTGCCGGTATGATCCCAATGGCCAGTGGCCTGGGCGAATCCGGAGATCAGTCGGCACCGCTGGGACGCGCGGTAATAGGCGGGTTGATTACTTCAACAATTGCGGCTTTATATATCGTGCCATTAGTATATGGATGGATACAGCAGAATGCTTCCTACAAGGATGTCTCGCTATTAGCCGAAACAGAAAAAAAACAGAACATGAATTAAAAGCCTGATCAAATCATCATATATCATGAAACTAAAATATATCATCATCGCCTGCGCAGCAACTGTATTGTACAGCTGCTCAAACAATAAGCCGGCAGAAAAGAAACAGGAAACTGCCGCCGCTCCTCATTACGACCTGACGAGTTTGCAAAGCCCCGATATGGAACAAACGGTGAAACTCCCGGCACAATTGGCTGCCTACGAGGAAGTGAGCATCTTTCCTAAAGTTAACGGTTATGTCAAAAATGTACTGGTAGATATCGGTTCACATGTAACAAAAGGGCAGTTGTTAATGACGCTGGAAGCACCCGAGATTTTGCAGGCAACTTTACAGGCGAAAGAAAAATACGCCCGTTCGGTATCTGATTACCGGCTGAATAAGGAAAACTATACCCGCTTAAAGGTAGCATCGCGCACAGCAGGAGCGATTTCGGCAATGGACCTGGCTACCTATAAGTCAAAAATGGAATCTGACAGTTCTTTAAGCAATGCTGAAAAAGCGAACTGGCAAATGCAGGAAGCCCTGATGGGTTATCTAAACGTAAGGGCTCCGTTTAGCGGAATTATTACTGATAGAAATACCCATCCCGGAGCCCTGGCCAGCGCAGAATCAAAGGACAATAAACCAATGCTGGAATTGAAAGAAGTAGACCATCTCCGTTTGCAGGTGGATATACCTGAAGGAATAGCTGCTTCGCTGAAAAACAAAGATCAGATCAGCTTTTACCTCAGTGCCCTTCCCGGTAAGAAAATGACGGCCACGATCAGTCGCAAAGCCGGTAATGTAAACATACAGTACCGGTCAGAACGCATAGAGCTGGATGTACCCAATAAGGAGGGTTCCCTGTCACCAGGGATGTATGCAGATGTGATCTTAAATGTTAAAGGCACACCAGATGCACTGATCGTTCCTAAATCTGCAGTAGTTACTTCAACGGAAAGAAAATATGTGATTGCTGTGAGGGATGGGAAAACGGTAAGGGTAGACGTAGCCACCGGTATTGAAAATACCAATAAAGAAGAAGTTACAGGCGACTTGAAAAAGGATGACAAGGTAATTGTCAATGCCAGTGATGAAATAGAAGAAGGAATAAAAGTCAATTAAACAATGTGTAACCCCTGAAACTTGCATTTGCTTTTAAAATTAGCCGATGCAAGTTTCATCAACTTAAAAAAAAATATTACGAACCCTGCATGAACTCACAGCTTTCAAAAAGAAATGAAAGCTCATGCAAGCTTCATAACCATTAAAAATAAATATATTCTCATGAAAAATTTAATCGTTTCAATAATCGCAGTACTCATCTTTTCAGTTCCAGTTATTGCCCGTCAGAAAACTGTTCAGTTGCCTGCCGAAATCGCTTCGGCATTTGCATCAAAACATCCGGAGAGTGTGGTAGAAAACTGGCACCTTAAATCAGGAACCTACATCGTTAAATTCAAAGCAAACAAGAAAAATCATTTCGATTATTACGGAACCGATGGCAAATGGATAAAGACAGAAACGATGTTTCATTTTACCCATTATCTGACGCCTTCAGTTAAAAACGGATGGAAAAACTCTGCATTCAAAGCCTGGTATATTGAAGAAATTAAAGAAGTAGAAACATCAGGACACCATGAGTTTGTTTTCCTGGTAGACAATGGCCCGATGCTGGATTCTGATCATGTTTACTTTATGGAGAAATATAAATTATACTTTTCTCCGGCAGGCGAACTGGTTAAAAAAGAAGAATTGCCTTAAGCCTAGTTATTTGATATTCCCAATGTGTATTGGATGGTTATGGCCATCCAATACTATTAAAAAAGAGACGCAGGCAGGATCAAAGCAGCTTCTGTTGACATTTCTTAAATTTGCTTATAGCCTTACTATTGATGGTTTTCTTTTAAATAAAATTTTCAAATTACCTTTCCGTTGATTATCTTTAAAAATAACGTAATCAATTAGTAAGTGTAGGTTAAATGAAAAAGCTATATTTTTTTATACTATGCCTGATACCAATATCGTTAATGGCACAAGGTGATTTTACCCTCGATGGTAAAGTAGGTGGATTAAAAAACGGAGATAAAATCTATATGTTTTCTCAGCCCGACGGGCAAAAAAGAATAGATTCTGCCAATGTGCTGAATGGCAGCTTTCATTTTAGCGGCAACTTACCGCATCCCGAATATGCAACAATCGTCCTGAATGTAAACCCACTGGTAAATAAGACGGCTACGAATCTGGATGTATTCCACTTTTATATAGAAGCTGGAAAAATAGGCCTTACAGCACCTGACTCTCTTAAGCATATTACCATAACCGGATCACCAATCAACAAGGAAAATATTGAATTTAATGCATTACGTAAACCTGCAGATGATAAACTGGCCGCTTTAAACAAAGCTTATGCGATGCTTCCTGACTCTCAAAAAAATGAAAAGCATATTGCAGATATGGCTGCCCTTGAGTTACAATACATGGATGAGTTACATCTTGCTGGTGTAGAATTTGCAAAAACTCATCCCCAATCTTACCTGAGTCTGATCGCGTTAAAAGATGGCGCAGCACAGGCGAAAACTACTCAAGCTGTAGCAAAAGCATTTGATAATTTGAATCCCTCGTTAAAAAATACACCACTCGGGAAAAGTATAACAGTTTTACTGACATCCTCCTCAAAAACGAGGATCGGCAGTCAGGCGATTGACTTTGCGCAGGTTACACCTGATGGCAAAACAGTAAGGCTTTCTGATTTTAAAGGAAAATATGTGCTGATAGATTTCTGGGCCAGCTGGTGCGGCCCATGCCGTGAAGAAAATCCTAATATAGTAGCTGCTTACAATAAATATAAAGGCAAAGGTTTTACAATATTAGGGGTATCTCTGGATAATCCCGGAGCAAAAAAATCATGGATTAAGGCTATAGCTGATGATCAATTAATATGGACGCAAGTTTCAGATCTTAAAGGTTGGGATAACAGTGTTGCATTGCAATATGGAGTACGTGGTATTCCTGCCAATTTCCTGATAGATCCTAATGGTAAAATCATCGCCAAAGATCTGAGGCGTGAAACTTTGAATGCTAAACTGGCTGAATTATTTGATGGGCCTGCAAAGTAGAAGATTTATGAAGTAGTCAGCTTTTTTAATACCTCTTTCCCATAAGAACCGCCAATCGGAATAGGAGTGTTGCCAATGTCAATTTGCGTAGCCGAATAAGCACTGATATGATCCAGGGAAACGATGTATGACCGGTGTACGCGTATAAAATGATTGGCAGAAAGTTTTTCTTCAAAATAGCTCATCGTTTGGTAAGTGATAATCATCTTATCCTCCAATTGTATTTTTACATAATCCTTAAGCCCTTCGATATACAAAATATCTTTTAGCAGTATCCGCACCATTTTCTTATCAGATTTTACGTAGATAAAAGCTTGCTGATCATCTTTTAGTAGGATAACCGGTTGTCCGGCTATTTTACTTCCCGGGTTTCTGATAGATTCATATTTAGCAACGGCTTTTAGAAACCGCTCAAAAGAAATAGGTTTTAATAAATAGTCGATCACATTTAATTCATAACCTTCCAGGGCAAATTCACGGTGTGCAGTGGTCATGATTACTAAAGGTGGATTTTTAACAATCCGCAGCAGTTCGATTCCTGTTAAATGAGGCATCTGTATATCCAGAAATAACAGGTCAACGGTATTAACCTTCAGGGCATTGTAAACCTCTGTACCGTTTGAACAGACAGCAACCAAATTCAGTTGATCTAATTGATGTACGTAAACTTCAATGATTTCTCTGGCAAGCTGTTCATCATCTGCAATCATGCAATTAATCCTGTTCATGAGCTCCTGTTTTTTTAGCGTATTGTATTTACAATTCAAGTTTAAGGCTTGCCTCAAAAATCTCGTTATTTTGGATAAACTGCAAGTCATAACTATCGGGATAAGTTAACTCGAGTCGCCTTTTAACATTAATGAGTCCCAATCCATGAACGCTTTTATTTACATTTTTCGGATAACTGTTTTCAACTTTCAGAAAAAGCTGGTTACCGATAACTTTCAAATTGATGGTAATCCATCCTGCATCATCAGTTATGCCATGCTTAAAGGCATTCTCTACAAAGGGCAGCAATAACAATGGGGCGATCATTTTGCCTGATATATCTCCCGAATGTTGAAAACATAGATCCAGCCGGTCGGCAAACCGCATCTGCTCAATGCTGATGTAATTTTCCAGATGGCTGAGTTCATCTTTTAAGAATACCTTATCTGCGCGGGCTTCATAGAGCATGTAATGCATCAGTTCAGATAAACGGAGAACAACTTTTGATGCTTTGTCTGATCCTTTCAGGGTTAATGCATATAGGCTGTTCAGCGTATTAAAAAAGAAATGCGGGTTAATTTGTGCTTTTAACAAGCCCATTTCAGCTGAGAACTTTTCCTTTTCTATTTCTCTTAAATTTTTCTCCTGGTTATAAGCATTGTGCATCAGTTGAATCACCATGGTTAGCGCAACTACGGGGTAAGATTCTATAGCAAGTCTTAAAATCCTTACCGGTATCCAGAAGTGTTTGTTTTCCTGCTGGTACCTAACCGGATTGTGAAATTGTTCCCAGGGAATGATAAATGTATAAGCAATATACCTTTGTAATAATCCGCCACTTAAAAGCAGCAACAATATCCCGGCAGCATAGGCCAGGTATTTTTGGTGATAATAAAAAACAGGCATCAGCACGTAAAGGTTAAAATAAGTCAATAATATGGTAACCGGTATGGTCAATGTAAACAGCTGCTGCGACAGTTTAAAGGAGAGCTGATCAGTGTCTTCCCATCCATTACTAATGGCTTGATAGCTGATAAAGGCTAGCCAGAACAGCAGGTGCATGACTATAGTCTGGTAGCTTATTTGCCGTTTCATCTGCATTTTCAAAACTGAACATTCTTTGTGGAATAGATTGCTTTTTTCGACGAATAGGGTATTGGATGGCCTCAATAGACCATATTTGCCTGCTTATCAATTTAAGGGTTCAAAGAACCTCTCTGCACCCGTTAAATTCGTGTCTGTCTAAAAGTACAAATTTTAAGTTTTTTACTGCATTTATTTGAGGACTGAAATAATCATTGACTATTTAATCCTTTAATTTAACTCTTATCATGAAATCATTTTTTGTTTATTTATTGCTGTTGTCAGGTTTGTCTTCCTCTTTATCTGCTGCTTCAGCAGGTACCAGGGATAGTATTGATTTTGTTGCTATACTAAAGAAAACAGGGCCATACAATCCTTCGCAAAATCAAAATTATCCATCATTTACATATCAGTCTCCAGATGCACCTGAACTGGCAGTTTTGCGTAAAACCTATCACCTGGATTCCATAGCAGGAAAAGGAAGTGAAACGGACAGGGCTATCCGATTGCTGGACTGGTTTCACAGGCAGGTGCCGCATGAGGATGTTGCCTCTATTGACGAGCTAACAGCCGGGAACATTATTACTTTTTACAAGGAAAAGAAGGTAGGGCAGGGCTGTTATCCGCTTTCCATCGCCATGAACGAAATCTTTCTTTCTATGGGATTTAAGTCGAGGAGTGTGATCTGCTTTTCTAACCTGTATCCTGTTGCCCAGGGTGGTCACGTGATCAATTCCTTGTATATCGATTCGCTAAAAAAATGGATCTATATGGATCCACAGGAAAATGCTTATCTCAAAGATGAAAAAGGAAATTTTCTGAGCATTGCAGAAGTTAGGGAACGATTAATTAATGGCATGCCGCTGATACTGAATCCTACGGCTAATTATCATCAGATACCGACCAAAAAGGAAGAATATCTATATCAATTTATGGCGCAGCATATCTACAGGATGATCTGCCCGCTGAATAGCGAATGCAATTCGCAAACACGGTCTGATGGGAAGTTGTTACAGTATGTGGAATTGCTTCCGTCAGGAAGTATTGATCCGCTAACCGATGGGTTTGAAACGTCGGCGCGTAAAAACTACCAGGTGATTACGTATCATACGAATAATGATCTTTTATTCTGGCAAAAGCCATGAAATGAAATTTCTGTTCATAAAAAAAACATCTTACAACTAATTGGAGATGTTCTTTTATTTACTTGAATATTGACAAGCATTAGAAAAAAAATCATAATTTAATTACTATAAACTTAAGTTTTTGTAACCCTCCCTTTTTTCGAACTGGTCTGGGACGTGAGAATTCAAATTTATATATTATTTTTCATCCCTCAGCATGGAGTTAACTCCGTAGATGTTGACTCCATGCTGAGGCTCCATTGTGTTCTATATTCCAGCGGCGTTATGGCCTCCCGGTTAAAAATTATAGTAACTATAATAATCTTTACTGAAATTCATAGGTCTTAAGTTTTAAAAGGAGCCAATTTTGATTATTTGACTAAGGATAGTCAAAGCTCATATGATAACACAATTACTCTTATTTAGCATTCTTTGGACATGGCGACAGCTAATTTGACTTCGTCTTTCATAGCTTAGTTGTTTAATAAGTTGATATTGATCTGTTGTAAACAATGTTGTTTCAACTAAAATTTTAATATCTAAATGATCCTTATATAGATTTACGAGCCTCGGAAAGCTTTCTTCATTTGTAACAATATAATACGTTTCAGCATATTTTGTTCTTTGGAAATATGCTATTAAAGTATTTAGAAGTGAATTAGATTCTTGATTTAAATAAATTATTGCATTAAGGGGAATGTTTTTTATTTTGTCTCGAATGGCCTTGAAATGCTCGTGTCTAAATACAGACAGATAAAACACAAAATCATTAAAAAAACTCCCTATAATTAATAGGCTGCGGTCAACATATGATACGGAGATACCATATTTATTTTTCATATACATATTAAACCAGGCACACATAATAGGGCCAGAAGGACTACTTTGAAAATATCCACTTGTTTGAAATCCATAGTTAAACTCAGGATGAAACCCCGTGAAATTAGATTCAATTACATAATATTGATCGTCATCGGTTAAGCCGATATCCCATGCGATCAAAGACTCCTGCACGATGGTGCAAGGCATTTTATCTAAGATGTTTTTTACAAATCTTTCGGCATTGCAATTGTCTTGTGTAATTAATCCAATTATCTTGAATGTCATGCCATATATTACATCATTATTGAAGGTATGAATTCGAAATTCAGTTTTTAAATTTAATCTTTTCTGTAAGATCCATTTTTCATTCTGATTAGTAAAGTGTTTATTGAGCGACAGACGAATTATTTGCTCAAATTCGGCAGTTCTGTCAAAAGTATTCGTTGTACCTGTGCGCTCACTTAAAGTTGCTTTCAAAAAAAAACCTTTTCCCAACAAAAGTCTAATTTTTTGTATTCCATTTGCACAATTTAGAAGCTTAGTGAAGCTTATTGTCTTAGGCATGCTGCCGGGGATGTAGTAGTTTAGTACAAGATATTGCATATATTTATTCTCTAATCTCCATCTAAATACGTGATGTTCATTAATGTTTGCTTCGTATAAAATACTTCTTACAAATAATGTCCCAATGCCGCCTACTAAATTTCTAACTATCCAATTATGAGGACTTAATTTAAAAGGTTTTTGAACGGAATCTCTTTTCTTTTTCGAAGAATCAAAATTTTCGATATCAAGGATCAATTTCTTTAAATTATTCATCAGCCTTTGTATTGAAAATGCCGTTTTAATAGGATTTGATACAGTCGTATATTTGAACCAATATGGGGCGTTTTCGATATAATACTGACCATATATCAATTTACAGACAATAAATGATTTGAAATTGGTCATTAGTAACAAAATTTATAATTCTGTTATGGGTCAATTGTCAATTAAATGGGCTATTGCATTTTGTAAATTTGATAGCAAAATCTTTCTCTTAGCGCATTTGTAATACCTATTATGAGAAGAACTATAACAGCTGAATGATTCCAAATATTTAACCAATTAATTTATGATCAAGTCTTTTCCATATTATCCCCAACGCTTAGAAACGGATTGTGGGCCAGCATGCTTAAAGATGATTGCTTGTTTTTATGGTAAAGAATTTGAAGATCAACAATTGCTTAATAATCCAAGAATTAAACTTAATGGAGCTTCTTTGCTTGATATTTGTGATGCAGCTGAAAGCATTGGGTTAATGTCCAGGGCGTTTCAAACAAAAGTAGAATTTCTGGATCATATTGAGCTTCCGGCAATTTTATATTGGAATCGGAGTCATTTTGTAGTCTTATTCGAAATAAAGCAACGCATTTATCATATTGCTGATCCAAAAAAAGGAATAATAAAACTTTCCAAAAGGAAGTTAAGGCGCAGTTGGGAATGTATATCAGACAATAAATATTTCGAAGGAGTTGTTTTGATGTTTTCTGTTACAACTTCTTTTAAAGTCAATAGTAGATGACCTTTTAAAAAAGCAGAACTGCTGTTAATTTGGGACAGCTGTTAGCCATACCAGTACTATATTTTATTAAATTAGTCAATGGTTATTGGCTATTCTTAAATCCTATCTATGCATGCTGCTGATTACCAATAATATCAATTAATTACAATAATTAGCATTGGCCCGGGTACTTCCAGGCATAAGAAAAGGAAGTGTTTTTTTACATAAAATTCTAAATAATGAAAAACATAAAAATTAAAGCTAATATATTTAGCTTACTAAAACCGCTCAATAGGAGTGAATTGGCTAAGTTGACTGGAAAAGGAGGAGAAAATGACCCTTGCCCTTCAGGAACTACACATTGTTATTGTGGTTCAGTTTATAAAGGATGTTTATCTATTCAAGGTTGTATTAACGCTTGCGCCTAATAAAGGGGATTAGCTTAACAAGCTTACTCCAAATATTCTCAAGTTAAAGGTTCCGAACTTTGCGGAAATTTAAATTACCTGTCACTACTTGTTTACTATTAGAATGGTTTTATTAGGAGGCAAGTAGTTGATTACTTATTTTATTTTAAATCTGGCCTTAAGTAAAACTTGTGCCGGCCTTAAATTGTAAGCATAATAGTACATACTTGTATCTATGTAGGAAGCAGATATAAATTGTTTTGAATTAAAAATATTGTTATATTCTGCATTAAACTCTAAGTTTTTATATAAGTATTTAATGCCTGCATCTGTGAAATTCATTGCCTTATTTCCTGTCGAAGTAGCACTTGAATAATAATACTCGTGTGCTAAATTAATAGTTAAACCTTTTGATGGGAAAAAATTAAGCTGCGCAATCTGTGTGTTTCCGTATATAGCAGGAAAAGTACTGATGTCGTTAAGAATAGCATTTTTGCTTTGTGTATATTGAAAAGTATAAGTTAAGCTTGTCCAGGATTTAATTCTCATGTCGATAATCGGCCTTATAATCAATACCTGGTTTTTATAATTTAAAATTTTATCCTGGCTTATCTGTTTACCAAGGCTATGAGAGTAATTAGTATAAACAGTTATTGTGCCTCCTATGGCATCTATACCTTTGCTGACTCTACCAAATACCGTACTCATTGATTTAATGTTAGGAATGATATTAGTATTTTTAATACTTAAAACTCCCTGATAATCGTAGCTATATAATAGATTGAAATGATCTCTGGAGTAACTGGAGCCTAAATTTATAAATAGCTCATGGATAGGGTGTCTGTAATTTAAAGTCAGGTTGTAAGTTTGATTTTGATTTTCAGGTAATTTTCCGTCATTTTTAACCAGATTACGGTAGGATTCCATGATGTAGCCAGTAAATACGTCATTTAATTCACCTACCCGGTTATTATACCGTGCATCAGCAGATAGGGACAATAATGGATTTAAATCATAATTGAGTATAACTGCCGGATTAAAAAACAGGCGACTGATGACTTTATCTTGCTCCGTAATCAGATCATCAGTATAAAGGTGAGTATAATTTAAGAGAAGAATTGCCTCCAGCCTGAACTTATTAGAGACATAAGTATAATCCGGATTAAAATACATTTCAATTTTATTCCATCTTAAATGATTACTTAATGAATCTTGTGTGGCACTAAGTCTTCCACTGCTGGATTGTTCTCCCAGTTTAGATCGGAAATCTTGGAGGTTTGTGTTTATCCCAATGGAATAATTTTGTTTAAAATGCCTGCTGTTTAAGCCAAATGATACCTTGTTTTTAAAGATGAACTTTTTTTGAATTAAGTTCTGCCTCATAGTTAGAGGATCTTCTATTCCAGTAAATATATCATTATAAAGTACCGGCTGTATATTTAGGAGCTCTGGAGTGCTTGTATAGGAAGTATAGGAAAAGAATTTAAAACTTATTTTTTTGTAGTTTCTGATCAGGCTAAAGGTATTATCGAATTGATATAAAGGATCTTTTAGTTGCTGAAATACTGTATCCTGGTGTATTACGCTTCCTTCTGTCTGATTGCGTTGACCACTGAAAGAAAAAAGGTTATCTAAATAATAATTCTCCTTATTGGTATTGATCTTAAGTGCACCATTAAATTGATTGATCTTAGCATTTGATGTTAATTTTTCATCTATATCCAATGTACTATCATTAGGCAGATAATAAACTGATCTTGAAAAACTACTTCTATCCTGATGATCATTCAAATAACTGATATTAAAACTTACCTGGGTTTCTTTTCCGTAAGCCCATAAATTATTGATGGAAAATGCATTTGCATGATTAAATAAATAACGTTTTTGGTTGATAGAAGGTATAGCCGGAGACTGTACGGAAAGTGATGTTTCGTTATCTGTTCTATTTGGGGCAGCATAGTGGGAAGTGAAATCTGTACCTGGATCGCTGCCTGTATTGTTACCTTTGTAAGTAGTTATATTTTGTTTGTTTTTATTGAAATACATAGAGAATAATTCATTATCCCACAAAGCAGGAGAAAGACCGGCTCCAACTTTTGCAGTCATGCTCAGTATTCCTTTTGCAGATTCCTTAAGCTTTATGTTTAATCCGGCATCAGTGGTAAATTCTTTGTTTTTTAATGCTTTGATGGGCTGATGATTTTCAAGAACCTGAACGGCTTCTACATCTTTAGCTTGAATATTATTAGTGGCTATTCCATAACGCCCTTGTAATAAGTCTTTTTCTTCAATATAAAATTTATTAATAGGCTTGTTATTATACAAAATACTTCCATCATCTTTTACCTCAATACCCGGTAACTTTTTTAGCACGTCGCCAATTGTCCGGTCATTCTGATCAATAAAACCATCAACTGTATAATTGATCGTATCACTTAACATTCTTATCCTTGGTGGATTAACCTTGATTTCTTTTAGTTTTATAGCCTGCACATTGACGTTGAAATCTAGATCTTGGTTAATATTCTTAAAAATCTTTTCCTGTTTTTCAATATTTAAGCCGGAAACAGTGATTAAAAGACTATCCAGCGTGCTGGAGAGGTTGATATGATACCCACCTTTATCGTCTGTGAGCGCATAATTTAGTAGTATACCAGCTCTCTTATCCTTGACGGTAATACTTAGGCCGGCTATACCTTTTTCATCGGCTTTATTTTTCACTAAGCCCTTTATTACAGTTTGACCGGTAGCATTGCCTGCACTAAAAATGACCAATAAAAATATATAAAAGCGCACTATTCCAGTTCCATTGGTGTGTAGTCATATTTTTTTGGAAAGTCGGAGATAATCACATCGCCACCGTTGAAATTATATTGTTTACCAGGTCCTTGTTTCATTTTAAGTTTTTCAAAATCTTTTCTTGAACATCTGATAGTTACCTTACCCGTATAGAAAATGGGAATCTTGTTTTTTATTTGTTGAATTCCTGTTAATCTAAATGAAAACAAATGTTGATTATCCTCTACCTTTATGATCAGGCCTGGTAGCCCCATAAATTTCCATGGGCCATCACTAACAGGTATTTCCTGAGTAAACCAGGCTGTATAGTCACGGCCTCTAAAATGTAGTGTTGCTTTTTGACAAGAATAGGAAAGAATAGTTTCAGTTTCATTGGATATTTTCCATTGGAAAGGCTCAATTTGCTCTTCATACAGAAAAACATCCCGGCCAAGAATGGAATAGTCTACTAGCTTCACTCGATTTGATAATCTATCTTTAAAGATCTGACAGCTCTCTCCATCATTTGAACTTGAGCTAACCGTTCCTTGCATATTTGATAAATCTTTGGCATCGGCCTCTTTGAGGATGGTCATTTTTCTAATATCATTAGTGATATTTTTCATATTATTTATCCTGTCAGACAAAATAGAATCACGGCTCAATCTGGCAGGGTCATAAAACCTGGAAATTTTGGAACCAATTTCTAATGCCATTGTATCTTGACTATAAGGTCTGTCACTACTTTCTTTCTTTTTGCTGAATAAATAATAACATTTTAAGGTAGAATAATCAACCGTTTCCAGGTTATTTATATTGACATTTTCTATTGGCTTATTTTCTATCGATTTTTTCACATTTTGTGCTATAGTATTCATGCTAAGACCTAATAGGCATGTCACCATAAATTGATATTTCATAATTTGGAATATATTTGGTTATAGATCGAAAAATAAACACCTAAAAAACACTTTTACCGGCTAATTTTTCCTCGTTTAATTGCTCAATAATAACAAATATAATACTGATTATTCGTTTTTTTTGATTAAAAATAGATAAATACGAACTTAATGCAGTATTAAATTTTAATTTTATCCTTTTGATCAGATTTAAAACGTATTAGCATTTTATATTTTGGAATAATAAATAATTTAGAAAAAAAGACTAAAGTAAATTTACTCCAACAAAGTATTCGATCAGCGAATTGGCATTATTTGGTTATTATGCACGTGGAGATAATAGAATAGATAGCGAGATAGATATCCTGAATGACTTTAACGGAAGTATTGGAATGAAATTTTTCACCTTATTTCATGAATTAGAAGATGCCTTTGACATGAAGGTTGATCTGGTAGCAAGAAAAGGAATTAAACCACATTATTTACCTTATGTAGAAAAGAGTTTAATATCTATATGAGAGGATCGTAATCTATTTAAACACAGCTATCAATTACCTCTAATAATCTTTCCAGTTCAGCTACTGTATTATAAAAATGGAAAGACACTCTGATACCCTTACCACGGGCAGAGCAAATGATATTTTCTTCCTGAAGTTTTTGGTAGGTTTTATCATCAATAGATAAATTAAATATACCGCTATGCATTGTTCTCTGCACAACCGCCTGATCAAGTAAACCACGTTCAGCAAAGGCTGCTTTTGCATGTTTACTCAGCATTTGAACCTGATTTTCAATAAATTTGATTCCGAGTTTTTCCATTAACAACACACCCTGGTTCAGCGTGCCAAAAGATAAAGTATCCAGGTGTCCGGGTTCAAAACAAGAGGATAACAAATTTTTATAAGGTAGAAAAGATGCTGATGTGCGTTCACTTTGCTGGTTTCCGGTATATAAAAGTTTTGCAACTTCATCTTTCAGGAACAAAAAGCCATTTAAATATCCGCCCATCATCCATTTATAACCACTGGCAATGAACACATCCAGGCCCGAAGCTTCAAAGTTAAAGTCTGAAGTGCCACAAAATTGGGTTCCGTCTGCAACAATGAGCAACTCCGGAAACTGACGTTTAAGTTGTTTTAAAAATTCAAAGCTGATCTGGATGCCACTAATATATTGAACCATGCTCAAAGCAAGTACGGTAGGTTTAAAAAGCTTTATTTTTTCCAGAATATTTTCTTCCAGTTTTTCATCTATCACTGCATAATCGCAAATAAATCCCCTGTTTTGTACAGGGTAATTAATGGAAGGATATTCTTCATGGAGCAGCAGAAAACGATGTTCTCCGGGTAAACCATCCAGGAATGTATTAAATCCAAAAGAGAAGTTTGGAACTAAAAAAGTGTTTTCAGGTTTTGCATGAAAAAAGCGGGAAAGGTTATGTCTTACTTCATCCAGGAATTGGGCCTGGTTAAGCCTGAATATACTTCCTGCTGCCATAAATTCAAGGTCGTGTTTCCGGCGCCAATCGGCTGCAGAATGGAATAAAATTCCGGAACTGGCGGTATTAAGATAGGTGTAGCTGTCAAGTACGGGAAACTGATCGGAAAAATTCATGTGTAAAGATATATATTTTGACGATTTATAATTTCAAAAGAAGGGCTCTATGCTGTTGTAATCAATATTTATAGTTGTTTCTTATCTTAAATAAGCTGATTTATAAAGAGATATGATTTTTATTTATTAATACTACTAAATCCATAGAATATTTATATATATTTGCAGAACAATTAAACGTTCATTGATTTTCTACTTATCCAGAAAGACTGAGGGAAAGGCCCTTTGAAGTCTTAGCAACCTGTACAACCAACGGTAAAAGGTGCTAACTCCTATCCGCAATAGCGGAAAGATAAGTGATAGATTCGCTCACCAGTGTATCAATTGTCATTTATTTCTTCAGGATTTCTGTATCGGTATTAACTTCTTAAAGAAGTATAATCAGAACTAATAATTGATTTATAAACCACCAATTAAAGAGCAATTAATGGAATTAAAATTTACGCAATCAGACACGAGTTATTTCAACGCCCCACCTCAGAAAATGAACAGTTTAATCAGTTCTGCGATGAGTTGCTGGTGTTGTAAATAACAATCCCCTCCGTACCGGAAAAAATTAATTAAAATTTTCACTATTACTCATTCATGTTGAGTTCCAGGCTTGCTGCCATTGAGCAATCAATACGGGCCTGTGGGTTTACTATGAGCAAACGGGTAATTAACCCAATCACTATGTTAAAATTGTACAAACCTATACTAGGGCTACTCTTGTCCCTTTTTATCCTGCAGTCCGCTACTGCGCAAACCATAAAAGTAGCCGGTGTGGTCACCGAAAAGTCCAGCGGAAAGCCTATTCCCGGAGTAAGTATCTCCATTAAAGGTTCAACTATTGGCGCCCAGACCAACACCGATGGGAGGTTTAGTTTAAACGCGAAAACCGATGATATACTAAGGGTAGTTTTTATTGGTTATACCACACAGGAAATCAAAGTATCAGGTGAAACTTCTACGCTGAATATCAGCCTGGACGAAGCACAGAATGCGCTGGATGAAGTGGTGGTTACTGCCTTAAACATTACAAAAGAAAAAAAGTCCCTGGGTTATGCCGTTCAGGAATTGAAATCGGCAGATATTTCAGAAGCCAAGGAGGTTAATCTGGTAAACGCATTGACCGGTAAAGTTGCCGGTGTACAGGTAACCAGCAGCCAGGGCGATATGGGCTCTTCAAGAATTATTATTCGGGGAGAGACCTCTATTTCGGGAAATAACCAACCCTTATTTGTGATCGACGGTGTACCTGTGGACAATACACAAAATCTCGGTACCGCCGGATCAAGGGATTTTGCCAATACCATTTCCGATATCAATTCTGAAGATATAGAATCTATCAGTGTATTAAAAGGGCCCAATGCAGCGGCACTTTACGGCTCCCGCGCAGCAGCGGGTGTGGTGCTGATCACGACTAAAAAAGGTAAAAATGTTAAAGGTTTAGGGATCAGCGTAAATTCAAATACTACTTTTTCTACCCTGCTCGTTTTGCCTGATTATCAAAACTCCTATGGCCAGGGTTCTAATGGCCAGTTCAGTTATGTAGATGGTAAAGGTGGTGGGGTAAATGATGGGGTAGATGAAAGCTGGGGACCACGCCTCAACGGACAATTGATCCCACAATATTATTCCAATGGGGTAGCTGTACCTTTTGTTGCACATCCGGATAACGTGCGCGATTTCTTTAATACGGGGCGCACCTTGAATAATGGGATTTCGTTTGCTGGTGCAACAGATAAGTTTGATTACCGCCTGTCTTACAATAATCTCGATCAGAAAGGTGTGATCCCTAATTCATCGCAATCAAAAAACTCTTTCCTGTTTAGTTCAAGTTATAAAATAACGCCTAAACTAACGCTAAATGCTTTTGCCAACTATGTAAACAGCAGTGCGGATAACCTGCCGGGTTCCGGTGGCAAAAGGGCAAGCAGTACCATGTTGCAGTTTATCTGGTCGGGCAGACAGGTAGATATTCCGCAGTTAAGGAATTATACCGCTGCCGACGGAAGTGTGATCAACTGGAATAATAATTATTACAGTAACCCTTACTTCATGGCCTATGAAAATACGGTAGGGCAGGTGCGCGACCGTCTGATTGGTAATGTGGAATTAAACTATAAGATCATTGATGGTTTATCTGCAAATTTCAGAACGGGTAATGATAATTATACCGACCGCAGGAAGATCAGAATTGCTTACGGAACTAATGGAACACCTTATGGTTCTTATGAGGAGGATACCTATACCTTCAATGAAAACAATACAGAAGGAAGACTGGACTATACGAAAAAGCTGAACAGTGATTTTAATCTGGATGTATTACTGGGTGGAAATATTCGTACCACCACGTTTGAAGACAATGATCAGAAGGCCCCTAAACTGGCTGTAAATGGTTTATATACGCTGAGCAATTCAAGGGATCCCTTGATCTCTTCTAATATTTATACCAAGCAAAAAGTTTACAGTACGTTTAGCTCTGCACAATTGGGTTTCAGGAATTATGCTTATTTAAACCTGACTGCCCGGAACGATTGGTCGTCTACTTTGCCCGCGGCAAACCGCTCTTATTTTTACCCTTCTGTTAACGGAAGTTTAATCCTTTCAGAATTATTTGATATCAAAAGTGATGTGTTAAGCTTTGCAAAACTGCGAGGCGGCTGGTCTAAAGTTGGTAAAGATGCTACACCTTACCAGCTGATCAATACCTACGGATTTATCGCACCATTTAACGGCAATCCACAACAATATTCAAATGCTGTAGACCTCAACGCCAATCTGAAACCTGAAACTACCAATTCTACTGAAGCAGGTTTTGAACTGGGCCTTTTTAAAAACAGGGTGAGGTTTGATTTCAGTGTATACAATACCAATAGTATCAACCAGATCTTAAACCTGGATGTCAGCACGTCTACTGGTTATAGCCAGAAGTTAGTGAATGGCGGTACGATCAATAACAAAGGACTGGAAACACAATTAGGTATCACCCCGATTAAAACAAAAGATTTTACCTGGGATATCAACACCAATTTTTCATCGAATAAAAGCAGGGTGAAATCGCTGTATGGAAATATTCAGAGTTATGTACTGGGTACTGACGGAACAGTTCAGGTACTGGCTTCTGTGGGACAGTCTTATGGTACAATTTTCGGAACCGCCTATGCCAGGGATGCTTCCGGAAATATTATTGTCAGTGCAGACGGAACACCGTCTATCAGTGCATCTAAAAAAGTACTGGGAAAATATACACCCGACTGGATAGGGGGCATCACCAACAGTTTTACCTATAAAAGGTTTAACCTGAGCGTATTGGTAGATGCACACGTAGGTGGTAAGATCTTCTCTGGTACCAACGAAACAGGAACTTATACGGGGGTGTTAAAAACAACCCTTCCGGGCCGCGGAACTGAAAATGGAGGTATAAGTTATTATTATCCTGGAAACAGCAGTGCCAACAAAGCGGTAAAAATAGCTGCCGGTGCAACTGCTCCGGGCGGGGCAACAGTTTATGATGACGGAATGATCTTTAAAGGCGTATTGGCAGATGGTACCGCAAACAGCACAATTATTCCTGCCCAGGAGTATTACAAAGGAATTTACAATGCCGATGAAGCCTTTGTTTACAATGCTACTTATGTGAAACTGAGAGAGGTGAAATTGGGTTACAATTTGCCTCAGCGCTGGATAAAAGGTTCAGGACTTCAAAGTGCAACTGTTTCCCTGGTGGGAAGGAATCTGCTGATCATCCACAAAGAAGTACCTAATATAGATCCGGAGACGGCTTTTAACACCGGTAACGGGCAAGGACTGGAAGATTTAGCGCTCCCAACTGTACGCACATTCGGTTTCAATATTAACCTTAAATTTTAATCCCATGAAGATCAATTATATATCCATATTCTTATCCGGAGTTTTACTGCTAAGCACCGTTTCCTGCAAGAAATCGCTGGATGAAAGCAATGTAAATCCCAATGCTTCCCAAACCGCACAACCTGATTACCTGCTAACTGCCGCTATTAAGGCTACCTCAGATACGTACTGGGGCACCACCAATAACATGAATTCCAGTCTGCTTTTTGTGCAGCACTGGGCGAAGATCCAGTATACCGATCCCGACAGATACATCGAGACCAATGCAAGTTTTCAGGACCTGTGGTCTATAGGTTATGCCACCGGTATCGTTAACCTGAACCAGATCATTAAACTGGCAGATGCACAGTCGAACCCTAATTACAAAGGTGTAGCCCTGGTTTTAAGATCCTGGATCTTTACTTTGCTTACTGATGCCTATGGTGATGTACCGTATTCACAGGCCGGAAGCATAGATACTTATCTGCTGCCGAAATATGACAACCAAAGGGATGTTTACCTGGGCGTACTGGCAGATCTGAAAACTGCACAGGATGCTTTGAGTACTACAGGTAAAGCGATTGGTGGCGACGTTATTTATAGCAATAATATCGCCTCTTGGAAAAAACTGGCCAATTCCTTACGTTTAAGGGTTGCCCTGCGAATTGCCGACCGTGAGCCGACCCTTGCTGCACAGACAATTGCAGCGGTACAAGCCGAAGGCGGTGCTTATATCGGTTCGAACAGTGAAACTGCACAGCTGGTTTATCAGGCATCCCCAAATCAAAATCCAATTAGTAATCTGTTTGATACCAGGGATGATTACCGCATCAGTAAAACGATAGTTGATCAGCTGGCAGCATTAAATGATCCCCGTCTTCCGGTATATGCCAATAAAGCCGTAGATACACAACTGTATACGGGTGTTCCAAATGGCCTGCTGACAGGTGACGCTGCGGCCCTGGGTTTAACCAGGACCTCTAAACCTGGTACCTATTTTACCGCTCCGGCAGCACCAGCAGTGATCATCAGTTATGCAGAAGTATTGTTTGACCGTGCAGAAGCAGCAGCAAGAGGTTTTACCTCAGAAAATGCAGCTACGCTTTATAATGATGCCGTTGCCGCTTCTTTGTCGCAGTATGGAATATCCAGTACAGATATTGCCACTTACCAGGCACTGCCCGCAGTGCAGTATGACGCTGCCAATTACAAGAAGTCTATTGGTAATCAAAAATGGATCGCCTTATTTGGTGAAGGGCTGGAAGCTTTTGCAGAATGGAGAAGACTGGATTATCCCATCTTAAAACCAGCTGCAGCAGGAGCGCTGAATGGTGTTATCCCTGTAAGGTTTATTTACCCTGGAACTGAACAATCCCTCAACCCGGATAATTACAAAGCAGCAGTGGCCCACCAGGGTGCTGATCTGTTAACTACTAAACTGTGGTTTGATGTAAATTAAAATTAACAACTCTCAGATAAACCGCTTTGTCAGAAATGATAAGGCGGTTTTATGGTATAATAAACAGCTGTTTTTGGGTCGTTTGATACGGAATTAGATTTATTTTAATAAAGTCTATCAAAATAGTGGACTTTATTAAAATAATTTGTATATTGCCCTCAGTTATCGATCATTACAGATTTAAATGTCCTAAAGAACAAAAAATGTATACCGAATTTAACGTCTCCTCTTCATTTGTTTCCCGCCGGTTTTCGGCTGATTTTATCCCTGCCATCCACTGTTGTTGTTGCTGTTAATTCAGCTATAAACAGGTGATCCCTTCTTTATAGTATTTATTGCCTTTCAGGCGATATCCATCCTCAAATATTCATCCATCCCATTGATCAGGCGTTTTAACGCAATGATTGGTCTTGACCTATAATTTACATTTAATTTTTAAACTCTTATGACCATTAACGACGTATCCCTGCTGGGGAAAAAGATTTTGGTAGGTATCATTATCACCACTATCCCTTTCATCATCATCTTCGGAGGTTTGTGGCTTACCGAGAAGTTACTTTCTGAGCATCATGAACCGGATCCGCAGTCCATTAATCAACCTAAAGCAACCCGCTCATGAAAATAGAAGAAGCTACACAAGCCAGAATTGTAAGAAATGCGCTGCTCAGCCTGCTGCTCTATGCACTACCCATTTTACTGATGTTTGGAACATTTTATTTTACCGGACAGCGGCCCTGGGAGAAGAAAAAAGAACCACAGAAAGTATCCCGGGCTTCCACAAAAACCAAACCTGTTAATCCTTAAACTTTTACGTTATGATTGAACTGATAAACAAAGTAATAGAAAACCTGAATGGCTACGGCTTTTCTGTTTTAGTACTCGTACTCGGCATACTCGAGTTCTCCTTTGGATTGTATAAAAACCACTGGAATAAAAATGAAAAGTGGGTGGATATTGCCTGTTTTACCATTCCCCGATTGGTGATCAGGCCAGTAGTAGCTTACTACGGACTTAAAGTTCTACCGGCACTGCTGCCCGATTTAAAAAACAGTTTCGACTGGGTGCCCTTTTTCTGGGGATTTATCATCATTGCCGTGGCCGATGACCTTACCCAGTACTGGTACCACCGCCTGCACCATGAAGTGCCATGGTTGTGGCGTTTCCACAGGACACATCATTCTGCTTCCTATATGGGAATGGCGATGGCCAGCAGACAAAATCTGATTTATAGCTTGTTCTTTTCACAAACCTATTTAACAACCGCCCTGGTTTATTTGGGCCTGGGTATCCCTGCCATCGCTGTCAGGGCCATCAAAGGCACCATCACTACACTGGCGCATTCCAGTATTCCATGGGACAAACCTTTTTATCAATATAAAATACTTCATCCGCTGGCCTGGGTACTGGAACGTACTATTTCTACACCTGCTACCCACCATGCACATCATGCAGCGACTACGGATGACGGTGTGGGTTATTATAAAGGGAACTTTGGCAATATGTTCTTTTTATGGGATGTTATTTTTGGTACAGCGCATATCTCCCGTCAGTATCCGGCAGCTTATGGCATATCTCACTATGAAGGCGATCAATGGTATGCACAGCTGCTGTGGCCCATTTTTAAATCAAAAGTAGCAGGTAGTGAGCTGGCAGCAGATGGCCCGCTGGTGAAAGCCGATGTGCCTTTACAGGACCATCAGTTATACCGTCCTAAAGTACAGGACTCCGTTAAAGAAGATCAGGATACACATCCTTTAACTTACCATCAATACAGATCAGATAACTACAACGCCGGGGCTTAAATTCCATCAACAAGAACAGAAAGGAGGAATAAAAAACAATTACGATTACAATTCTTATAATAAAGGGAAAAGCAATCGCTTTTCCCTCTCTCTTAAAATAACGAAACAGATATCATTGGTGTGGAAGCTGTTTCTAAGGTGCCATTTTAATTCATTCAAATTTATGCAAAATATTGCGAAAGTCGCGACAGGCTATAGGCTGCCCTATGTCCGGCTTGTACAACAATTCAAAGTCCAGTACCAGTTGTCCGGTAGATTAAACTTTCTAATTAACCCCGCGATATGAAAAAACTGATACTCATTTCTATATTTATTTTTATCCGGATGCTAACTGTTTTTGCCCAGCAAACACAGCCAATTATAAACTCTAAACTGGTAGGCCGTGTAATTGATGGTACCACTAAAGAACCTTTGCCAGGTGCTGTGGTGCGTATTGAAGGTACTACCCATATGGTGCAAACTGATATTGAAGGCAAGTTCAGTTTTGTAACCGGACAAAAATTTCCTTATACACTGATCGTCAGTTTTATCGGTTATGAAAAGCAGGAGTTTACCGCAACAGGCAGTCCTGTGGAGATTGCACTTAAAGATCAGAGCCAGCTCAACCAGGTGGTAGTAGTAGGTTATGGATCGGTGAAACGAAAAGATATCACCGGTTCCGTAGCGTCAGTTCCGGCATTGGCTTTAAAGCAATCCACTTTGTCTCTCGACAGGGCTTTGCAGGGTACTGTTTCTGGTATCCAGGTAACCCAGGCCACAGGACAGCCCGGAGCAGGCGTTACTGTGCAGATCCGTGGGGTAAACTCTATTAATGCCGTAGCAGAACCCTTATATGTAATTGATGGTTTTCCTACCTCAAACAGCAATTCACTGAACGATGCAGGAGTAACCAACGGACCAAAGATCAATCCGCTGGCTTCTATTAATCCTTCGGATATAGAAAGTATTGAAGTGCTAAAAGATGCATCAGCCACCGCTATCTACGGAACACGCGGTGCCAACGGCGTAATTATTATTACCACAAAAAAAGGCAGGGCAGGGGTTTCTTCTATCAATTATGACGGCAGTTATGGAGATCAGAAGATCATCAAGACCATCCCCCTGCTGGATACCCAGCAATGGGAAGACCTGAGAAATGATGCACTGGTCAATACGGGCAAACCAACCCAGACCGATGCAGTGCTCAATCCTTATCATAGCGATACCAACTGGCAGGATGCAGCTTTCCGTACCGGAAATACCCAGAACCATAGTTTATCCATTCTTTCTGGAACAGACAAAACAAGGCTGGCTTTTTCAGGAAATTATTTCGACCAGGATGGTATTTTGCAGAACACTAATTTTAAGCGTTATGCCGGTCGGGTAAATGTAGAACATGACTATAATGATCGATTAAAGATTTCTTCTTATATCACCGGAAGCCATACCACCGCACAGGTAGCACCTGCAGGTGTAGTGCCGGCTATTTTGCTGATGACACCGGTAACGCCTGTATACAATGCAAATGGCTCTTTCTTTATCAAAGATATTTTTGAAGGAACCTATGGCAACCCGATCAATACGTTGTACAATCAAATCAATACCACCACTACAAACCGTGTGCTGGGTAATATTTCGGGTGATTATAAGATCACCAATGAACTGACCGCAAGGGTACTGGCAGGCATTGATATTATCGATAATAAACAAAACAGGTATTTACCGGCCACAGTGTATGAAGGTGCAGGATATAATGGCCTGGGTGAAACCGGAGCACTATATTCTACCAACTGGCTGAATGAAAATACCTTGACCTATACCAAAAAATTCGGTCGTCATTCACTGAATATCCTGGGTGGTTTTACCCAGCAGGTGTTTAGGGGTGAAGGTTCAGTTACAGGTTCATCAGGATTTGTAAGTGATTACGATAGCTACAATAACCTGGGTTCTGGCAGTGTCACTTCTGTTTCTGCCAGCGGATTTGCCCCGGCGCCTTCGTCCATCTCAAATAGCTGGGCACTGAAGTCTTATCTGGCACGTGTTAATTATGGTTTTGATAGTAAATACCTGGTTACTTTAACCTTGCGTGCAGATGGATCTTCCAAATTTGCCTCCGGTCACCAATGGGCTTCTTTTCCATCGGCAGCTTTTGCCTGGAATGCTTCGAGTGAAAGTTTCCTGAAAAATGTAGAACAGATCAGTCAGTTGAAATTAAGGGTTAGTGCCGGACAGACGGGCAACAGTGATATTCCTGCTTATCAGTCATACTCGCAGTTAGGTTATTACCGCTATAATTTTGGGAATGCAACGGTATCTGGTTTTGCCCCAAACAGTTTGGCTAACCCAAACCTGACCTGGGAAAAGACCGCACAGTATGATCTGGGTTTCGATTTAGGTATATTAAAAGACAGGATCACGCTAACCGCCGATGTGTATTACAAGAAAACAACCAATCTGCTGCTTTACGTGCCATTACCTTCTACCAGCGGCTTAACCATTATCACCAATTCTTCCATCACCAATGCACAGCAGTATGAAAATGTTGGGTCGGTGCAGAATAAAGGGTTCGAGTTAAATTTAAATACAAAAAATCTTACCGGGGCTTTCACCTGGAATACAGGCATTGTGTTCGCCGTGAACAGGAATAAAGTTTTGAGTTTGGGCGGTAATGGGATCACTCAATTTATACCAGACTCTTCTTCCCCTTCCATTATCAGGGTAGGTGAGCCTATAGGATCTTTTATTGGCTATAAAACCAATGGGTTGATCCAGCCGGGTACTGTCGCGTTGACACCTGCTGCCAATACCGCTGTGGGTGGACAGGCCTATGAGGATATTAACCATGACGGGAAAATCACTCAGGCAGGCGATAGGGTAATCCTGGGAAATGCCCAGCCTAAGTTTACGGGCGGAATCACCAACACTTTTACTTATAAAAATATTGATCTGAGTGTATTTTTGCAAACTTCTTATGGCAATAAGATTTACAATGCCCAGCGGGCTACACTGGAACTGGGAACGGGTTATACCAATGCCACTACCACTTTACTGAATCGCTATACGGCAACCAATACCAATACAGATGTACACAGTGCTTTCCAGGACCCAGCGGCAACGATATCCGACCGCTTTATTGAGGATGGTTCTTATCTGAGGTTAAAAAGCCTGAGTGTGGGTTATACTTTCCCTCAGTCGGTACTTTCCCGCTCGCCCTTCAAAAAAATCCGGATCTATCTGAATGCTCAAAACCTGGTTACCTGGACTAAATATACAGGTTATGATCCGGAGGTAAGCAGTAATGAGCAATCTGCTATTGGTGCGGGTGTAGACAATGGTGCTTATCCGAATTACAGATCGTTGATTGCCGGAATAGGCATCACCTTATAACGTTCATTTTTGATTTTAAAACTATGCTGATAAAGAATAAGATATACATACTTCTACTGATTGCGTTTTCTGCAGCTTCCTGCGCCAAACTGGATGAAAATCCACGGTCTTTTATACCGTCCGATCAGTTCTATAAAACACAGGCGGATGCAGTGGCTGCTGTAAATGCAGTTTATTCATTGCTAAACGCAGGTTCTACCGGTGTGCAGACCCCCTATAATATACTGCTTAATACCGGAATGGATTTTATGGCCGATGATGTAGGTCCCGGGCCAGGCGCTACTAATCCGGATGTACGCTCTCAGGCGGTATTAGGTCATTCCTCTACCGGACTGCGCGTATTGCAGTTATGGCAGCAGCATTATGCCGCCATTAAAAAAGCAAATATTGCTATTGACACCATACCCCATATCACTTTTGACGCCACCCTGAATAAAAGACTGGTGGCAGAAGCCAGGTTTTTAAGGGCATTATATTATTTTAACCTGGTGCGCCTGTATGGCGATGTACCCCTGGTACTGCATTCCCTGAATTCGATCAATCTGTCTGATCAGCAGATAGCCAGGACTCCTGTGGCGGCGGTTTATACGCAGATAGAAGCCGATCTGGCAGCAGCAGTGGTAGATCTGCCGAACAGTTATGCTGCGGCCGACCTGGGCAGGGCGACTGCAGGGGCTGCCAATGCACTGCTGGCTAAGGTTTACCTTACTGAACGAAAATGGGCTCTTGCAGTTACACAGGCCGAAGCAGTGATCAACGGCCCTTATGGTTATGATTTGTTCAGCAATTATGCCGATGTTTTTTTACCGGCTTCCGAAAATGGTAAAGAGCATATTTTTTCTGCACAGTTTAAATCCAATTCCGGAGGGCAGGGGAACGATGAAGCTCCCCGGTCTGTATATACCGGTATACCGGGAGTACAGGGCAATTATGCCAATCAGGTAGTGTTTTATTCTGTTCCTGATGCCACAAAACCAGGCGGTACCGATAAGTTTTTTAGTATTTATAAGCTTTATACAGCGAACGACAAAAGAAAGAGGGGAAGCTTTGTAACCCGTTTTTTAAGCCCCAGCACCAATTTATACTATGGTAAGCTGAATGACGCCAGTATTCCTAATGATTCAATTCCCTTTTTTAATAAATATTATGATCCGTCTGTGGCTTCCAATGAAAGTGAGTCGGGGGCGAATGTACCTATCATCAGGTTCGCTGAAATTCTGCTGATCCATGCTGAAGCAGAAAACGAACTTAACGGACCAACGGGCAAAGCTTATACTTCAATTAACAGGGTAAGGACCCGTGCGGGATTAACAGGACTATCCGGATTAACCCAGGCCGATTTCAGGGATGCTGTTTACCTGGAAAGAAGACTGGAACTGGTTTTTGAATACCAGCGCTGGTTTGACCTGATCAGGGAAAAAGACGCTGCCGGAAATGGCATTTTGGAAACCAGCTTACTGAAGGTAGGAAAAACCAATGTAAGCAAGGGGGCAAAAGGTAAGTTTTATCTCTATCCTATACCGCAGCAGGAGATTGATAACAGTAACGGAAAGCTCAGCCAGAATCCAGGATGGTAATAGGATACCAAATAAGGTTAATTTAATCTTCAGGAAACAAATATCAGCCTAATGGGACATAAAAAGCCTGATTTAGCTGGTGTTTGCTGTGTTAAGTTTAAATGATGTTAACATTAAGTTTTTATTATTTAGTCTATAGTTTTGGTAGACTAATATTTATTTTATATCATTGCAATAGCGCTTATTTAACCATCTCGCTGATTATCAAATTATAATAAGTAGCATAAAACAAATAAAAAATCAAAATTTATGGCAGAAAATATTAATCTTGAGGCAGCGCTGGCTGAATCTGAGGCGGAGGTGTCGCCGGTTAAAAAACCTTTTTTCAATTCCCTGACCGAAGACTGGTGGGCAGTTATTCTCGGCGCACTCATTATCTCTTTCGTTTTGTGGTTTACGGACAAAGGTGTTGTTTTTCACTTACCGGCCTTCAAATGGAGCGGTACGGATGAACTGTTTGGTAAAATACTTTCCCTGGATAACCTCCTGCTGATCGTGGAAACGGGTCTGGTATTCCTGTTCCTGGCGGCTGTCTCCATCGCCTTATCAGGTGGTAATATCAAAAGATTTGCAGCAGGTTTTGCCTTTGTTTATACGCTTGTAATTATTTCATTCATTGTAGGAGGTAATAAAGGCGTTGCTTATTACGGTTTGGAATATGTGGTATTTGCTTTACTGATTGGATTGCTGATAGGTAATTTAACCACGCTTCCCCGATGGTTAAAAGAAGCTGTACGCTCAGAATTTTATATTAAAACCGGATTGGTGATATTGGGTACCACCATCTTATCTGCCGATCTGGTTACAGCCGGTCTGCCGGGGATTATACAAGCGGTTATTGTGGTTACAGCAGTCTGGTTTTTCTCTTTATGGTTGAGCAGAAGGCTGAAAGTAGATGATGAGTTTGGGGTCATACTGGCTTCTGCCGTATCGATCTGTGGGGTATCGGCAGCTATTGTAGCGGCCGGTGCGATCAATGGAGATAAGAAAAAACTATCTTATGTTACAACACTGGTACTGCTCATGGCTATACCGATGATGATCATTCAGCCCTGGATCATCAGGGTTTTACATATTCCGGAAATTGTAGGTGGCGCCTGGCTGGGCG
Source organism: Pedobacter sp. L105 (assembly GCF_009765875.1). Lineage (GTDB taxonomy): Bacteria > Bacteroidota > Bacteroidia > Sphingobacteriales > Sphingobacteriaceae > Pedobacter. Next base: position 49,719 of record NZ_LMUP01000007.1, on the reverse strand, counting down.
GTACTTTAGATACTACCGCTTCTGTTACAGCAGCCGGACAGCTGGTTGGGCCTGCAGCTGTGAAAGCAGGTGTAATCGCTAAGTTCTCTCAAAATGTATTTATCGGGGTAACTGCCTTTTTTATCTCTATTTGGTGGGCTTATAAAAAGACAAACGTTACAGCCAAAGAAGGCAGTTTACAAATCAATGCAGGAAAGCCAAGTTTAAAAATCGTATGGGAAAGGTTCCCTAAATTTGTGCTGGGTTTTATTGCTGCTTCCTTAATCTTTTCTTTTTTACTTTCTCCGGGAACGGTTAAAGGGGTAAGTACAGTGCTGAATAGTTTAAGGACGGTTTGGTTCGGAATGGCTTTTATTTGTATTGGGATGGAAGCCAGATTTTCTGACCTGGTAAAATTGCAGGGAGGAAGACCTGCCTATACTTTTATTATTGCACAGATATTTAATATCTTCTGGACACTATTATGGTCGTATGTTTTATTTGGAGGATATATTTTTCCAATACCCGATCTGAAGTAAGCTGTTCTGCCATTTTGTGTAAGCCCATTTTCTGATCAGTAAGACACAGAATAATAGGCTAAACTTTCGCTTTGCCCTGCAAATCTATTTATTATCCATTGGAAGGTGGTTGAGAGGTGGTTGGTTTATCCCCGGGATAAACCAACCACCTCTCAACCACCTTCCAATGACTTCCTAATGTCTTCTCATTACAAGATCAAATTAGAAGAAAACACAAATCTGTTTTCGATATAAAATAAATAGAAAACGCAGCTATAAACTTTTCTCTTAAAATCCTTATTTCAGGAGCCAAAGGCATTATAATCCAGATAATAACGGACAAATAAAATGTCATATCCATGCAATATGAACTAATCTCTGTTATTTACTGAACACCATTCATTATGTTTGTGGCGTTTAATTTTTGAAAATGGGAATATCTGAAAGAAAAGAGCGGGAGAAGGTTGAAAAGAAACAAATGATCATGGCAGCAGCCTTGAAAATGTTTCTTGAGGAAGGTTATGCCAAAACTTCTATCCGCAATATTGCCGATGCGATTGAATATAGCCCAGGTACAATCTATTTGTATTACAAAGATAAAGACGAATTGTTATATGATGTTCAGGGGCAGGCGTATATTCAGTTACTGGAAGTTTTTAAGAAAAAAGCCACTAGTAAAGATCCTTTGAAAAGGTTGAGACAGATAGGTAAAACCTATATTTCATTTGGATTGACGAACCCCGAATTATATGATCTGATGTTTATTATCCGCGCACCTACCAACGTTAATGAGCAGACCCATAAAGATCATGGAAAGAAATCTTTTGACTATCTGATAGATTGTCTGAACGAATGCATGGCGAAAAACTTAGTACGGATACAGGATGCAACGCTGGGCAGCCTGCAAATGTGGGCTACTGTACATGGGTTAGTATCATTGAATTTACGCTGCCGTTTAAAAATGCTACCTGAAGGAGTAGGTATAGAAAAAATATTATACGCTTCTTTAGAAGATTATATCGATTTGATAACTGTCTAAAAAAATTTACCACTTTAATGAACACTGTTTATAACAAATACATGTCTCATTAACAATACGGTAGTAACGATAATTTCATTTTATTAAATATTAACACCAGACATATTCAAAATAATATGTTTTTTTTAGCAACAATACTAAACACTGTTTATTATGTACACATCATTTATTAGAACGGGCCTTTTATTCCTCGGATGCCTGGTGATTTTTCGCAGCAATGTGGTGGGGCAGGAACAATCCCCGCAGCTGGATAATTACATTTCTACAGCCTTTGCGCAGAACGAAGGTTTAAAAGAGCAACAGTTTAACCTGGATAAATCCCTTTACGCACTGAAAGAGGCGCAGGCGATGTTCCTTCCAACGGTTAGTATTATTGGAGATTATACCAAATCGGCCGGAGGCCGAACCATTGATGTGCCGGTGGGTGATCTGGTAAACCCGATATATACCGCACTGAACCAGCTTACCAATTCTACAAAGTATCCGCAGCTAAAGAATGAATCCATCCTGCTAAATCCGGATAATTTCTACGATTTGAAAATGCGGACTTCACTGCCGTTGATCAATGCAGAGATCCATTATAACAAGCTGATCAAACAGCAGCTGATCAGCAGTCAGCAGGCTGCGGTTAACGTTTATAAAAGAACGCTGGTAAAAGATATTAAAACTGCCTATTACCGCTATTTCCAGGGTCTGCAGAGTATCGCTGTGTACAAAAGTGCGATGGTTCTGATCCGCGAAAACATCAGGGAAAACGAAAGCATGCTGCGCAATGGCACACGTAACGGAACGGCTTTACTACGCTCCAAAACAGAGCAGGAGAAAACCAATGCGCAATTGATACAGGCACAGCACAGCAGCCAGAATGCGCGCGACTATTTCAATTTCCTGCTAAACCGCCCCTTAAAGGATTCTATTCTGATCGATAGTACAATCGTAGCCGCAGTTCTGCTTGAACCTGATACCACTGTGGGTACCAGCGGCAGGGAAGAACTGAAACAATTACGCACCCAGCAACAGGTGTATACACTGGATTATAAGTTACAAAAATCAGGTTTTATCCCTAGGCTGAATACTTATATCGACCTGGGATCGCAGGGATTTGATTTCAGCGTGAACGATAAAACCCGCTATTACTTATGGGGGGTAAACCTGCAATGGGATATTTTTACCGGAGGACAGCGTAAATACCGTGCGGCGCAATCACATGCCAGCCTCAACGCGACCACAGCGCAGCTGGATCAGGCGGAGCTTTCGCTGCAGCTACAGTTAAATCAATCTTTCAACAATTATGAATCGGCCAAAGTAGGTTTTAAAAGCACAGCGGCCCAGTTGTCTTTTGCGGCCAAATATTATAACGATCAGCTGAAAGCCTACCGCGCAGGACAGTTGCTGTTCCTCGAACTGGTAGATGCACAAGATCAGCTTACCGGTGCAAGGTTACAAATGGCAGCGTCGCAGGCCGACCTGCAAATCAGCCTTGCTGAACTGGAACGTGAGCAGGCTACTTATCCAATCAACAAAAATAATTAACAGCATTCTATAAAATATATCTATATGAAACCTACTTATTACATCAGCTTATCGTTATGCATATCGATGCTTGCCGCCTGTACGTCACATCCTGCAGCTGTCAGCCAGATTGATGCTGCCGTCATTCCTGTAAAGATCATGGAACTGAAAAAGGAGAACAGCAATTCAACTATGGCTGTTTCGGGCCAGTTCACTACTGATGATGAAGTAATGCTTTCCTTTAAAACAGGAGGAATTATCAGCAGCCTCGCGGTAAAAGAAGGCGATGCGGTAAAAAAAGGCCAGCTGCTGGCTACGCTCAATCCTACAGAGATCAATGCACAGGTACAGCAGGCACAGCTATCCTTAGAAAAAGCGAAACGTGATTACCAGCGTACACAGAATTTATATAAAGATAGCGTAGCCACGCTAGAACAATTACAGAATGGTAAAACTTCTTTACAGCAGGCGCAGCAACTGCTGAGTATGGTAAGTTTTAATCGCCAGTATTCTGAAATACGTGCGCCGAAAGACGGTTATATCCTTAAAAAATTGGCCAATCCTGGACAGCAGATTGCTGCAGGCACAGCTGTTCTTCAGACCAATGGTGCGGCATCTGGCAAATGGATGTTAAGGGTAGGCATCAGCGACCGCGAATGGTCAATGCTGCAACTTAACGACCACGCTGTGATTCAAACGACTGCCCTTCCCGGCCAGCTGCTGGATGGAGTGGTAAGCCGCAAAGCGGAAGGGATAGATGCTGTTACAGGGACTTTTACTGCCGATATTACCTTAACGGGTAAAAAACCACAGGCTATTGCTGCCGGGATGTTTGGCAAGGCTACCATTACACCAACCCATAATTCACATACTGAAGGAAACTGGCAGATCCCTTATGAAGCACTGCTGGACGGGGACGGTACCATCGGTTACGTGTTTGTTACTGATGATAATAAAAGGGCACATAAAGTAAAAGTAACGGTTGCCGGTATCGATAAAAATACGGTAACGATCACCGATGGCCTGGGGCAGTCCAGAGCACTCATCATATCAGGTTCCGCATATCTAACCGATAACAGCGCAATCACCATTCAATCACCTGTAAAATAGGGAAATGAAACCTCCATGATCTTTAAAATCTCCTAACAAACCGGGTTTCCGGGTTCTTGAATTCAATAAAGAAAAATAAGAGCTTACTATTGAAAAAACGAGCTTAAGATCATGATAGCTTCATAACCGATAAAAAAAATATTCAAAATATGAAAATCTCAGAATATGCTGTAAAAAACAGTCAGTTTACCCTGGTGATCTTCCTGATGATCATTGTATTGGGCTTAACTACTATGTTCAGTATGCCACGATCGGAAGATCCGGAAATGCACCCTCCTTCTTTTATGGTTATTGTAAACTATCCGGGAACAAATCCCCGTGATATTGAAGATAGGGTAGTTACCCCGCTGGAAAAAACAATTTCCAGCCTGGATGATATTAAACGCCTGCGTACCACTATTTCCAATGGCGTAGCGGTAATTCGTGTAGAATATAAATACAGCAGTAATATCGACTCCAAGTATCAGGAGGTGGTGCGTGAAGTGAATAACAAGCGGAGCGAACTGCCGGCAGATATTACCAGTATTGAAGTACAAAAGCAGCAGCCTACAGATGTGAATGTTTTGCAGGTAGCGCTGGTGTCGGAAAATGCACCACGCAGCCGCCTCAAGTATTTTGCGGAAAAGCTGCAGGATGATCTGGAAAAAGTGTCTTCACTGAAACAGGTAACGATATATGGCTTACCTGCACAACAGGTGCGTATAGAACTTAACCTGGAGAAAATGGCCCAGATGCATCTTCCCCTGAGTGCTGTTTCCAATAGCCTGAGAAGCGAAATGGCCAGTATTCCCGGAGGCAGTGTAGATGCAGGACATCAAACTTTTAATATTAAAACCAACGATTACCGCACGCTGGATGCCGTAAACAATACCATCGTATCACCTGCAGGAACAAAAAATATCCTGCTGAAAGATATTGGACATGTGTATTACGGTTATGGCGAAGAGGAGCACATTACACGATTAAATGGCCATCGCTGTGTATTCGTTGTTGCTGCACAAAAGGACGGTGAGAATATTACCAAAACACAAGAAGCTTATAAAGGAGTAATCGCCAATTTTCAGAAATTACTGCCCAATAATATTGATTTGGTTCAGAATTTTGACCAGGCAGAAAATGTAAACAGACGTTTAACCGGTTTAGGACATGATTTTATCATCGCTATTTTGCTGGTAGCGGTTACCCTGCTTCCTTTAGGTTTCAGACCGGCCGTAATTGTAATGATCTCTATTCCGCTTTCCCTGGCCATCGGTATCGTGCTGTTGCAATTGTTTGGTTTTAACCTCAACCAGCTGAGCATCGTAGGTTTGGTGGTTGCCCTGGGCTTACTGGTGGATGACAGCATTGTGGTGGTAGAAAATATAGAGCGCTGGATGCTGGAAGGGCATAGCCGGATGGAAGCTACGCTAAAAGCTACGGGACAGATTGGTATGGCGGTGATAGGCTGCACAGTGATCCTGATCATTGCTTTTATGCCTTTGGTGTTCCTGCCTGAAGGATCGGGTGATTTTATCCGCTGTCTGCCTTTAGCCGTTATATTTTGTGTGCTGGCTTCCATGCTGGTTTCCTTAACAATTATTCCTTTTTTATCCAGCCGTTTATTAAAAAACCATGTAGGCAATCCTGAAGGAAACTTCCTGATGCGCGGGTTAAAAAAACTGATTCATGGCAGTTATGCCCGTCTGCTGGACAAAGCCCTGCAAAGGCCATTTTTTACCATCGGTGTTGCGGTTGTGCTATTTAGCGCATCGATCTATATTTTTGGGATCATTGGCTTTAGTTTGTTTCCTGCATCAGAAAAACCAGCCTTCCTGATCAATATTACTACACCTAACCAATCTAACCTGCCTTATACAGATACCGTAACACTGGCTATCGAAAAGCAGCTGAAACATGAACCGTTGATTAAGTATTATGCCACAAACGTGGGAAGGGGTAATCCAAGGATCTATTATAATATTGTGCCGGAAAATAACCGGAGCGATTATGCGCAGTTGTTTATACAATTGGATCCGGATACTAAACCTGATGCCAAACTGGCGTTAATCCAGAAGTTACAGGACCGCTGGGCAAAGTATCCGGGAGCAAAAGTAGAAGTGAAAAACTTTGAGCAGGGGCCGCCGGTAGTTGCCGAGGTTGAAGTACGTCTGTTTGGTGATAACCTGGATACATTGCGTGCACTATCGATCCGGGTAGAACAAATGCTGCACAAAACACCAGGCACCATGTATATCAACAATCCTGTGAGCTTGCTGAAGAGTGATATCCGCGTTGCGGTAAATAAAGATAAAGCACAGCAGCTGGGGGTATCTTCAATGGATGTAGACCAGATTTCCCGACTGGCAGTAACAGGTTTAAGTTTAGGTACTTATTATAATAATGATAATAAATATGGTTTTAATGTATTGCTTACTCGATTGAAAGAAGGAAGGCCTACACTAGATGCTTTCCGTAATTTATATGTTAATAATGCACAAGGTAATGCCCTGCCGCTTAACCAGGTAGCCGATCTGCAGCTGGAAGCATCACCTGCTGTCATTAACCATCAGGAGAAAAAGCGGGTTGTATCTGTACAGGCCAATGTTCAAAAGAGCTTTTTGGTAAGCCGCGTGGTAGACGACGTGATACAGAAGATGGATAAAATGAAACTTCCTCCGGGTTACAGTTATGAAATGGGTGGTGAAGTAGAAGCAAAGAACAATTCCTTCGGCGGTTTTATGAGCATCATCCTGGTCACTGTATTTATGTTCATTGCCGTGCTGGTACTGCTGTTTAAAACATTCAAAAGCACACTGATTATTCTGTCGGTTATTCCTTTGGGTGTGGTAGGCGCTGCTGTGGCGCTTTGGGTAACGGGCAATTCGCTCTCGTTTATTGCGATCATTGGGCTGATTGCACTGGCGGGTATTGAGGTGAAAAACACCATCCTGCTTGTGGATTTTACCAACCAGCTGAGACGAAAGGGAATGGGATTGCAGGAAGCTATCCGTGAAGCAGGGGAGATCAGGTTTTTACCCATCGTACTGACTTCCTTAACAGCTATCGGCGGACTGATCCCCATTGCAATATCTACCAATCCATTAATCTCTCCGCTGGCCATTGTCTTGATCGGAGGACTGATCAGTTCCACTTTATTGTCCAGGATTGTAACACCTATTATTTATGAGCTCATCCCTCCGGCGATAGAAATAGAAGAAAAAGAAATTGCTGCTGAATAAGCCGTTTAAATAAATTATAGAAAACCCTTCGGATTATTCCGGAGGGTTTTCTGCTATAGAAGAAATTGTCATTGTGTTTGTTTGATGAATGACCTCAATTCCGGTTACTGGAGGAAGTGATGATTTGTCTAAAGATGGGTATGGACACTGTGGAGTCGGTTTAATCACGTTTTTACGGCAATAATGCATGATTTGTAATAGTAGGCAAACATTGGTTTTATAAAAGTGTTGTTTATCAAAGATGACCAAAAAACAGAAATCGTTATTCAGCCCTTCACGTCTTATATTTTATGTATTGTCTTTGCTGGTATTTTATTTCGGCATCCATTATTTCGGAAAACTGAAAGACATCAAAACGCTGTTGTTACAGATGAGCCCGGCATGGCTTTTACTGACTATTGGTGCCCAGGTTTTTACCTATATATTCAATGCCTGTATCTTAAAGATATTCCTGAGAAAAGAGGCTAAAGTCCCTGATTTTTTTACTCTTTTTAAAACCTCTATTGTCATCATGTTTGTTAACCAGGCCTTACCAACTGGCGGTATCAGTGGTAATGGTTACATTTTCAACCAGCTGGTAAAGCGAGGGGTGCCCGGAGGACGTGCTTTTAAAACATTGGTACTGGAATCAATTTCTTATTACATCGCCATGGTTTTGCTACTGGCAGTATTTTATGGATGGTATATTCATGATCACAGGCTCATTACAGAACCTATTCGCTATGGGGCATTAACAGGATTTGTATTTTACATCATATTGGGTATAGTTGTAGTGATCATCAGCAATCAGCGAATTGTTGATTTCATCGTGAATAAACTAAGCCGTTTTAAACGGATCCAGAATTATATCAAAAAAGTAACTTCGCTATCTCAGCATAAAGAAACTGAAGCGGATGGTAATTTGCTGGCTGGAAACCAAAAAGAATTTTTAATTTCCATATTGCTGCAGCTTGGAATTATCATGGCCGATGTAGTGACTGCATACGCAGTCCTTAAAGGTTTCCATATTGAATTGCCTTTTCACGTCATCACCTTTGGTCTGTTGCTCTCCCTGGTGGTTGGTGCACTGCCAATTTCTCCGGGCTCCCTGATTGTTTACGAAAGTGCAATGACCTATTTTTTCACTACACTTGGCGTGCCCGTACAGGCAGCGCTGACAGTTACTTTATTGTACCGTTTTTTTACGTTTTGGTTTCCTATTCCTGTTGGATTACTGCTTTATAGAAATTTGCAGAGGGATTAAACTGTTTGTGATAAAGAATTTGATTTACAGTTAAAAATTCAGTACTATTGAGATCATGAACTATTTTTTTGTAAGATTGTCATCAATACAAAACCAAATAGCGGGAGCACATGAAGAATATCAAATATATCAGTATCGTATTGCTGCTTGCAGCAGGATGCAGTACCTCAAAACTCAGTACAGGATGGGTAAATCAGCGTACAGAGATTTATCATAAAATTATGGTGCTTGGATTGGTAAAAACAGCTGATCCCGGTTTGAGGGAAAACATAGAAAATAGTATGGTTACTGATCTGAAGGGAATGGGTTATGATGCCGTCTCCTCGTCGCAGGAATACGGATCAGCATCTTCAGAGAAACTAACGGACACCGCTACTTTGAGTAAGCTGAAAAGCAAGGGAGTAGATGTGATCATTACCGTTGCCCTGCTCAAAAATGATAAAACAAAGGAATTTGTTCCCGGAGAAATTAACAATACGCCTTACAGTTATAGTGTAAACCTTTTCGGACAATACTACAATGCGATCACCAGTCGTATTGGACAGCCGGGTTATTACGATGCCCATGAAAAATACTACTGGCAAAACAACCTGTACCTAACTGACAGTCAGAAATTAATGTATTCTGCACAAACACCGCTGATCAATCTTTCGGAAGCAGGGGAGCAGCAAGCTAAATTTGCACAACTGCTGGTTGGAAATATGGTGCAGAAAAGTGCGCTGCCCGATAACAAGGAAGATATAGTCACGAAACCATAAAAATTATCGTTTATTTAAAATAAATCTTTACCTTGGATGGGCATACCTTATTGGGCATGCCCATTTTATGTATGTAGTAAATTCATCAGCCTTCGCTCCTGGTAAATAAATCTGAAAGATATGAAAAACGAAATTTGTTCCCACATCAGTATGATTACTGAAGTTAAACCCGGTAAAGCTGTTTGCGAAGAATGTATCAAAACTGATGATGAATGGGTACACCTGCGTGTTTGCCAGACCTGTGGCGTTACGCTTTGTTGTGATCAGTCGCCCAATCAGCACATGACTAAACATTTCCATCAAAGTCATCACCCCGTAATCGCTTCTGCACAGCCCGATGAGCGCTGGCTTTGGTGTTATGTTGATGAGCAGATGGTTGATTATTAATAGCCAATGAAAAAGATCGTCGTATTAACCGGGGCAGGCATTAGCGCTGAGAGCGGATTAAAAACCTTCAGAGACTCGGATGGCCTTTGGGAAGGTTACAATATTGAAGATGTAGCTACCCCGGAAGCCTGGCAGCGTAATCCTGTGCTGGTACAGGATTTTTATAATGAGCGCCGCAAAGCGGTACAGGCGGCAGAGCCTAATCAGGCCCATCTGGATCTGGCCAGGCTGCAACAGCATTTTGATGTTCAGATCATTACCCAGAATGTAGATGACCTTCATGAAAGGGCAGGTTCTAAAAATGTGTTACACCTGCATGGCGTAATTACCCGTTCACAATCTGATGTAGATGCGTCCTTAACTTATCCCATTGAAGGATGGGAGATCAAGGCCACTGATCTATGCAAATATGGCAAACCGTTGCGTCCTCATGTAGTGTGGTTCGGAGAAGCAGTGCCCAACCTGCCAATTGCGGCAGAAATATGCAGTCGGGCAGACATTTTCGCTGTCATAGGAACTAAACTAGCTGTCTATCCTGCAGCAGGATTAATTGACTTTGTACCCGCCGGCGTAATCAGGTATGTAATTGACCCGAATATCCCACCGGTAAGCGGAGGGAGGCTCGTTAAAAAAATACAGGAGCCTGCTACTATTGGTGTAGCAATGATGATCAGGGAGTTAATAGAAAAATAGCGTTCATGGCAGGGCACGTTTAAATACAATGTAATATTTAAACTACCATATTAGTAGGCAAAGAATAAATAACTATTTTAGTAAAAAAGAATAGTCCATGCAACCTATAATCATCTCACACGAACACCCTGATTGGTTCAAACCATTATTTGAACTGTTAACAAAGCAGGGAATAGCTTTTCAAAGCATCAATCCGGTTCGGCATCAATATGCAATAGACGCGCCTAAACCAGATTTCAAAGTATTTTTTAACCGGATGAGTCCTTCAGCCTACTTACGCGACGGTATTCAGGGTACGTTTTATACCCAATATTATCTAAAACATCTTGAATTACATGGTGTAAGGGTAATCAACGGTTACAAAGCTTATGTATACGAAACTTCTAAAGCTTTACAACTAAGCTTGCTGCAGTCCCTGGGCATTAAATATCCAAAATCTAAGGTGGTTAACCACGTTTCTAAAATCAAAGAAGCACTGGAAGGTCTGCGTTTCCCCATCGTGATCAAAGCGAATATTGGGGGCAGCGGTGCCGGTATCGAGAAATTCAATTCACTGGAAGAGGTAGAAGAAGCGATTGCAAATGAGGCTATAGATTTTGGAATCGACCATACTGCTTTGGTGCAGGAGTTCATTCCGGCCAAAGGAGGTTATATATCAAGGGTAGAAACGATTGGTGGCAAAGTGATCTATGGCATCAGGGTTTATTTAACGGGTGATACGTTCAATTTATGCCCGGCAGATATTTGCCAGACCAATACTGGCGATGAATTGATAAGGAATGCCTGTGCAATAGATGCACCAAAAAACGGGTTAAAGGTAGAGGGTTTTACACCGTCTGAAGAAGTAGTGAAAAACATAGAAACCATCATGGCGCATACCGGCATTGATGTAGGTGGAATTGAATATATTATTGACGACCGTGACGGGGAGATCTATTATTACGATATCAATGCACTTTCAAATTTTGTAGCTGATGCGGTGAATGTAATTGGTTTCAATCCGCACGATCTGCTGGTACAGTATTTAGTAGATGAGCAGGCTAAACAGGAAGAGGTACATCTTGAAAAAGCAAGCTTTTAAATTATGAGATACGGATATTGGGTACCGGTTTTTGGAGGCTGGTTAAGAAATGTTGAAAATGAAAATATGGAAGCCAGCTGGGATTACGTGAAAAAGCTGGCAATCAGAAGTGAAGAAATAGGGTTCGACCTGGCGTTGATTGCCGAGCTAAATTTAAACGATATTAAAGGAGAATATGCCCCTTCACTGGATGCATGGTCTACAGCAGCGGCAATGGCAGCAGTTACGCATAAGCAGGAGCTGATGGTGGCTGTAAGGCCAACTTTCCATAATCCGGCATTACTGGCAAAGCAGGCTGCAAATATAGATCACATCAGCAGCGGCCGTTTGTCGTTAAATGTAGTTTCTTCCTGGTGGCAGGATGAGGCCGAGAAGTACGGGGTTAAATTTGAGCAGCACGATGACAGGTATGCGCGTACCGCCGAATGGCTGGAGGTACTGGATAATGTCTGGAAAAAAGATAATTTTAGTTTTGATGGCAAGTATTATCAGGTGAAAGAAAATATCCTGCAGCCTAAACCTATTGGTCATCCGAGGCCGCGGATTTATGCCGGTGGAGAATCTGAAGCGGCGAAAGACCTGATCTCTACTACGTCTGACGGTTATGTAATGCATGGCGATAGCCCTGGAAAGATCGCAGAACGCATCAGCGACCTGAGTGAGCGCAGGGATAAAAAGAACCTGCCCCCAATGCAGTTTGGCGTAGCTGCCTATAGCGTGATCAGGGATTCCGAACAGGAAGTTAAGAAAGAACTGGCCAGGATAACTGATGTGAAAGCAAGCAGCTCAGGTTATAAGAACTACCAGCAATGGCTGGCAGGCACACAATTGGAACAACAGGTTTCACTGGAAGATTATTCGGTTTCAAACCGTGGTTTGCGTTCAGGATTGATTGGTACGCCAAATCAGGTACAGGACAGGATCGGAGAATTTGAAAAAGCTGGTGTTAATTTTTTCCTGCTGCAATGCAGTCCTCAGTTGGAAGAAATGGAACGTTTCTCTGCAGCGGTTATTGGTTAACAGGTATTTATTAAAATAGAAAGGCCGAATCAATGTTAATGATCTGGCCTTTCTGTTTTTCTGTTGAATTACCAGCCTTTTATCGCACCCCCTTTAAATTCTTTCAGGGCAGCTGCCTCTACTTCGGGCGATTCATAAGCTTTAACAAATTTCTTTATTTTCTCTTCGTTTTTGTTGTCTTCTCTTGAAACAATGATGTTTACATAGGGTGATTGTTTATCCTCTACAAACAGTCCATCGCGGGAAGCAATTAAACCTGCAGGAGTGGCGAAAGTATTGTTGATAATAGCAATGCTCACCTTCGCATCGTCAAGCGAACGTGGGAGCTGAGGGGCTTCCATTTCAACAATTTTTAAGTTCTTAGGATTAGCCGTGATATCATTGATGGTAGGGAATAAGCCCACATTATCTTTCAATTTTAACAATCCTGCCTTTTGCAGTAATAATAATGACCTGCCGCTATTGGTAGGGTCGTTTGGAATGATCACTGTGCTTTCATCCTTTAGCTGGTCAATGCTTTTTATTTTTTTCGAATAACCCGCTATAGGATAAACAAAAGTATTACCTGCAATGGCAAATTTATAACCACGCTGTTTAGCCTGCACATCGAGATAAGGTTTGTTCTGATAAGCATTTACCTCAATATCCCCCTGGTTTAAAGCTTCATTGGGCATCACATAATCATTGAACTGCACCAGTTCCACATCCAGTCCGTATTTATCCTTGGCTACTTTTTGTGCTACCAGTGCCATATTGTATTCCGGTCCGGATTCTACGCCTACGATAAGGTGATTGGGGTTGTTCCTTTTTGATTTGCCTGCACAGCTCAGGATGAGCAGTGATCCGGCAACAACGGTCATTTTTGCTAAAAGTTTCATATGGATTGCTATCATTCTTATTTTCTATGGTCTGTTAATTTTGAGATCAGGTCTCCAAAAAACTGGATAAAAAACACCAGCGCTACCAGCAATACCAATACGGTATTCATCACCACTACGTCGTAACCTACATAGCCATACTGGTAACCTATTTGTCCTAATCCTCCTGCGCCTACAGCACCGCCCATGGCAGAATAGCCCACAAGGGTGATCAGCGTAATCGATGCACTATTGATAATAGCGGGTAGCGCTTCGGGCAATAATACTTTAACTACGATCTGGTAGGGTTTTGCACCCATCGCCCTTGCTGCTTCTATTAATCCATAAGGGATTTCCAGTAAGCTGTTTTCTATCATTCGGGCAATAAAAGGGGCGGCACCAATACTTAAGGGCACAAGGGCTGCCTCTACGCCAATGGAAGTACCTACCAATGCCCTGGTAAAAGGGATCATCCATACGATCAGGATGATAAAAGGAATAGAACGGAAAATATTTACAATAACCGATAAAAGGCGGTTCATTGATTTATTTTCCATGATCTGCCCGTCACGCGTAATAAAGAGAAATACGCCGGCGGGTAAACCAATTACGAAACCAAAAAAGCCGGCTGCAAAAGTCATTAGTATAGTTTCCAGTGTGCCGTGGATCAGCATCCAGATCATTGCTTCAGACATAACCTAATACCTCCGTTTTAATATTTTTTTGTTCATAAAATAAGATTGCTTTTTCATGGTTTTCTGGTGTGGCCGATACTTCAGTCAGGATCACGCCAAATTTCACCTCACCGGCATAGTCAAGCTGTGCACTGATAATATTGTTCTGTACCTGGAACAAGGTAGCTACTTCAGAAAATACAGGATCATCAACCGACTGTCCCGTAAATTCAAGTTTTAGCAATGGCCGCTTTCCTTCAGAACGCAGGGCAGAAAGCCGTCGCTGGTAAGCTGCCGGAACATCGATCTTCAGTGAAGAACTGATAAATTGCCTGGCCAGGTCTGTTTTTGGGTGTGAAAAAATCGTGCTTACAGGTCCCTGCTCAATCAGTTTTCCCTCACTGATCACTGCCACTTCATCGCAAATTGTCTTTACCACATTCATCTCATGGGTAATGAGTAAAATGGTAATGTTTAAACGCTGATTGATATCTTTTAATAACTGGAGGATAGCATGGGTAGTAGCCGGGTCCAGCGCACTGGTGGCTTCGTCACATAACAAAACTTTGGGATTACTCGCTAAGGTACGCGCAATGGCCACCCTTTGTTTTTGTCCTCCGGATAAACTAACAGGATAATCGTTATATTTTTCTTCCAGTCCTACTAAAGCCAGTAATTCCTTTACCCTTTTTTTGATCTCTTCTTTAGGTACATGGTCCAACTCCAGCGAGAAGGCTATATTTTCAAAAACCGTCCTGGAGGATAACAAATTGAAATGCTGAAAGATCATGCCGATATGTCTTCTGGCTTTTGCCAGCGCTGTTCTGGAAAGTGAAGTTAAATGCTGCCCGTCTACAATTACCTCTCCGGAGGTAGGTGTTTCCAATAGGTTTACGCAGCGGATCAGTGTGCTTTTTCCTGCTCCGGAGGCACCGATAACGCCAAATATTTTCCCTTCGGCAACATGCAGGGAAACATCCGATAAGGCTGTTACGGTCCTGTTTTTTTGATGGAAAGTTTTGGTAATGTGTTGTAGCGTGATCATTAATTAGTGTTTGCGTATAAGGTGTAAAATACATTAAATAGCCGGATAAAAATAAAGCCAGGCCATCCGGCCCGGCTTCTCAACAAAACTTAATTTTAACCAAAAAGTCTTTATACCTATTAAAGCAGACGTCAAGGGCGGGCTCGAACCGCCGTAAAGAGTTTTGCAGACTCACACCTAACCACTCGGCCACATGACTATTTTTATTCGTTAATTCAATTACTGAACGACACAAAGATAATAATGTCTATTAAAATAGTAGTATTTATTTGAAAATAATTTCAATGTAAGAACAGGCTTGACTTTTTCCTGACAAAGCAGTTGTATGCAGTTTTAAGCCTATATTGAGTATCAGCTATTTAGCTTTTGGGTAATTTTTGAAGAAAGATTTTAATCATTCACCAACAGACAGGATATCTAAAACTGGAACTTATTCCTCTTCCTGATCCAGATGATAAAACCGGTAATGGGCAGGCTGGTACAGATCACACAGACTAAAAAGGCAATGATCTTTGTCCATATGCCACCAATGGCACCAATGTGAAGGTCCAGGTTAAGCCTGCTTATTTTTTCTCCACCATTGGCTTTGGCATACAAATCAGGACTGGGCAGCAGTTTTAGGGAATGCTGCTCGTAATACTGATAGTGGTCCAGGTAAGAGGTGCCCGGTTTTGGATTAATGCCCACGCCCCATGCACCTTTTTTACCAAAGGGATAACTGATGCTGATCAACTGGTGATCAAGATCTACCCCTGTCGTTACTAAATGATGAAATAAGATATCTTCTTCGGGTAAGTTGTGGATAGTAGCTAAGGTAGTATCAGATACTGCGCGGTCGCGCCTGGACAACTGCTTTTCTCCGCCGGAGCCTACAAAATAAACCGCTGTAGAAAACCACTTCATGCCGTAAACCATTCCGGTAAGGGCTAACACAAGCGCAATAAGCAGGGAATAAAATCCAAGCACATTATGAAGGTCATAATTTACACGTTTGAATTTCGCTTTAACTTTGATAAAAAAACTGGCTTTCCTGGTAGATTTTGTCCATTTCTTTGGCCACCATAAAACCATTCCTGAGATCAGGGTGATTACAAAGATCAGCGTAGCATAGGCAACGATAGGCTGCCCAACAGGACGGGGGAGCCATAACTGGTAATGACCGGTAAGCATGATCCTATAAAAATCTTCATCCAGCAACTGATGGTGCAATATTTTACCGCTATAAGGATCTACATACACTACCGTATATCGCTTTGGATCGCCATAATAGGGTACAATGGCACTTCGGCCTTCCCCCTGGTAAAAAACACCTGCAACGGTAGGGAATTTATAGGTCTCCATTACTACTTTACTTAATGCAGAAGGCGGTAAAAAAGGAAGATGATTTGCTTCAGCCTTTTGATAAGGTTGAAATAACAGGCGTAGCTCCTGTTCAAAGGTAAGGATGGCACCGGTAAGACTCACAATGACGATCACCATTCCAGAGATCAGTCCCAGCCATAAGTGAAGCCAGGCGGAGATTCTATAAAATAGTGAACGCGGATGTTTTTTCTTTTTTCGGTAACCAGTCATAGAGATCATTAAAGGAGAAGTCTGATGAAGATAGGCCTCATCAGACTTTTAAAAAATATAGCTGATTATTTTAATCTGGCCATACCGCCTACAAAAGTTCCTGAAACGATGGCACCTTTAGTAACAGTAGCAGTTGCTACGTCAACCTGGTAGATGTTAGTAACACCATTAACAGTGATGGCCGTATAAACTTTTCCGTTGTCTACCAATGCATCAAAACTTCTTCCGCCGTTACCACTAAATACAGGAGAACCTGATACAGGGGTAATCGTTTGTTTGCTTAAGTCTACAATTGCCATCTGAAGGTTTTTATCACCCCATCTGTCTGCCAGGGTAGGTGCTGTAGTAGTAATCTCTACAAAAATCAGGTTACCGCTGATGTATTTTGCATGGGCAATTTTTCCACCATTCGGAGCAGTGTCTGTATTGAAGAAATAGGCAGGATCAAATACAGTTGTGCCTGCAGCGATTTTTAAGATACCTGCTGGTTTGGTAGATTGACTGTAGCCATTTGCAAAGCTGGAGTTAGAAATTGTATATACATCCCCTGCATCAGTTTTGATAATGCCAGATCTTGTTCCAAAAGCACCTGAAGGACCAGTACGTGTATCCTTAATCACTTTTTGTAAAGCAAGAGCAGGGTAAGAATATACAGCAACATAGTTGGTATCTGTATGTAAGGTTTCATAAGTACTTGCATTAACAGGATAGAAAGTCTGGAACAATTGAGATCCGCTAACTACCATTCCGGTATAGAAAGTCCAGTCGGTATTAGTAGGAAATAAACTGTTCATAGGAACAGTTACTTTATTGGTGATCGTGTTGCCGGCGATGTTCAGGGTATATAACTGGGCATTTGCGCTTACCGTTGGTCCTGTAGGAAAAGATCCGCCAATCATGGTGGTACCATCAACGTTAACCAGGTCAGTATTTGGTAAATCAAAAGTTAGTCCTGTTTTACCGGAAAGTTTACCTGAAGCATCTAAAGTATAAGCTGTAGCATCAGATACGCCTAATCCTCCAACACTGTAGAATGTTCCTCCACCAAATGAATAATCACGGTATCCGGTTTGTAATTGTGGATTGTTGGTACTGCCGGAAGTTGCAGAGATAGTTCCGGTCATCAGGTTACTGGCCTGTACCACATAATTTACGGTATTGTTGCTTGCATCAGTGATACCCACACCTAAAGCATAAGTCTCAGTTCCTGTACTTACGGAAGCAACACCTTTATCCTTGCTGCAGGATACCGCTGTTATAGCCAGTGCGGCAAAAAAAGTAGATTTAAATAATTGTTTAATTGTATACATAATCGTGGTTTTATATGTGTTTCTTATTTACTGATGAAGTATCTTAATTTGATAAAGACAGAACGTCCTGGTTTTTGCAGAAGGTAGTTGTCGTAAAGCTTATTATTAGTGAAGTCCCTGCATTCCAGCGTAATATTGTACTTACCTTGGCTAAGCGCATAGTTAGCAGACACATTATGTGATACCTGTGTTGGAATGTCATCTGTATTATTTACACCAAATCCGGAAGGCGTTAGGTAGTATTTTTCTACATAATTCAGGCTATAATTTAAGCCCAGTGTATTTCCTTTTCCCCAGGTGTTGTGAAGCAGGGTACCTATATCGGCATTGCCAAACAAATAGGGGATATTAGGGAGACGGTAATTGTAATAGAAATTCTGGGTTACATTATCACCGGTAAGGTTGCTGTTGGTAATAAACTGCTGTTTGTCAATGATATTCTGATAAGTTGCATTTACGGAAGCAAAGATTTTATCTGCCCAGGCATATTTAATTTCGCCTTCCACGCCGGTAGTACGTACTTTACCTACGTTTACATACTGCCTGTCTATCGGCTGTGCCTGTGCCTGGTCGAGACGAATAAAGTTCTGTGCATTTCTGTAAATGAAATTAGCTTCTATTCCTATTTTATGGTCGCTGTTTAGCGGCAGCGTATATAAAGCTCCCAGATTGAGGTTATTGCTGTTTTCTGGTTTCAAATCGGAATTTCTTCTTACATATAATCCATCACCCAATAGCTCCGTAGGGTCTGGTAGTCTGTAAGTATGTTCATAAGATGCTTTTGCCTGTAAGCCAGTTAAAATATAATAGGCAACAGCTGCTCCGTAACCGGTATTGCTGGTGTTAGTGGAAGTTTGTTTGTAGCCATCTGCTACGGTCAGCCCCTTTTGCTCAAATGAATTTGCATCCAGCAGGTACAATTTAGAAAAAAGAGTGGCGGTAAAACGTTTGTAATCTGTTTGCCAGGCCAGGCCCATAATCTGTTTGGTTAGGTTCTGCGGGTAAGTATAGGTTACATTATTTGGATCTTCCAAATCGCTCGACTTTCTTGTGAAATCAGAAAGGGTATAGTTATAAGATATGGCGTGGTGCTCATTGATCCGGTAAGCTATATTGGCTGTGGTTAATTCTTCATTATCCTTATTTTTAAGCTGTGTTCTCAATAATTCGGCTGTTGAAGTTGGAATGGTCTGCTGTAGCCAGTTGTACTTTAGTCTTGTAGTATCGATGAATCTGTTGACAGACATATTATAAGCACTGTATAAACTTACGTCCAGTCCTTTGACAAACAAATCGGCTTTTTTATATTTTAAAGTAGGGATAACCGAAGCACTGCGTGTTGTTCTGGCACCAAAAACCTGTTCCATTGTTACACCGGTCTGCACATCTTTGTCATTTCCGGAAGCGATTAATCCGATTAGTAATTTGTCGGCATATTTTTTTCCTGTTACGCCCACTTCTACCTGCGCGGTTCCCGATTTATAACCATCATGAAAACGTTTTACTTCCTGCTCAGGCTCTGTTTGTCCTGTAATGAGGTTAATAGGGCTTACATCTACTTTATAATCATTGTCGGAATAATTGTAAAAGGCATTTGCCCGGATAGTAAAGCCGGTTTTGGCATTGGTATAAGCCGCATTAAAGGTAGCTTTATGGGTGTTAAACGAGCCGTATCCATAAGACACATCCATGTAATTAGGATTGTTCCTGGTTACGATATTCACTGCTCCGCCCAATGCATCGGCGCCCAAACCGATAGGGGTTACCCCTTTATATACCTCTACTCTTTCGGCCATATTTACCGGAAAGTTATTCAGGGTCAAAGAAGACCCGAAGTTATCCATTGGGATCCCATCCAAAAAGAACTTCACCTGTTTGCCGGAAAAACCGTTTAGTGAAAAGGTAAAGTTAGACCCAACCCCTCCGTCTTCACGGACACGCACACCTGAAGTTCTATTCAGCACCTGATTTATATCAGATGAATTGTTATATAACTGTTTGGTGTCAACGATATTGACATTAAAAGGCAATTCTTTTATTTGTTTGTTTTGGGATTTTCCACCAATCTTAACCTCGTTCATATCATTACTGCCTGATAACAGGAGAGGGGTAATGCTGGTAGTAACACCCTGAAGCAAATGTACTTTTACCGTTTCTTTTTTATAACCTACAATAGAGATGATCAGTTCATAATTTCCGGCAGCTGCGGAGAGACTAAATTCACCGGCTTGATTGGTAGTCGTTTTGCCAGGTCTGCCCTTCAGGTAAACAGTTGCATTTTCTACAGGTTCATAGTCATTGTTCTGTACTTTTCCAGAAATTGTGCCTTTGGTATCCTGGGCATAACCGCTGAGGTTAAATAAAAGAAGAGCAATAAAAATGGAAAGAGAAACGTTAGAAAAACTAAATTTTAGGGGCAAATATCTTGCAGTCATTTTTGGGGTTATTGAGCCAGCTGTTATCTGCTAGTCTGTCTTATTAAGACTAATTATTAACAGCGGACAATATTACAGTATTTTTTATAAAATAAAAAGTGATTTAGAACAATTCCAGATAAAAGATTTTTGAAATAATAGCAAAGAGTAAAATCATATTCGGATTTTATGCTATATCCATTTATCAATAGCGCCAGGGATGCTTAGTTTCCTTATTAAGCAATGGAAAATTATTTTTTATAAAATAGATTATTATTGCTTTTATATAATTTATATATTAGTGTTGGTGTTTTTAATTTATTGATATGAACAAAAACTACATAGAAAGCCTGATTAGTTTTTTTTCCTCCAATCCTGCTGTGCTCAAAGCTTACTTTGGTCTGCTCTATAATGAACAGGATAATTCTGAGGATTTATTTCTCGCCGTAGTGCATCATGGGGACCTGGATAACATACTTATCGTTACTGAATCGCTTAAGCAGCAATTTCTCGCCAACCGTCAGGTGTCTTTTACTTCATCAGCCTATGAGCCTGAACTATTAAGTTTTATAGAACAGACAAATGCCCCCTTTTACGCGCTGGATGAGCCTAAGCCGCTGCATGTAGCAATAATGAAATATTGGTTTGAACCCGAGAAATATAGAAAAGAGTTTATTAATCAGGTAACTACAGGAAGGCTTCGTTCCCTGTTTAAAGATTTTAACCCCATGAGCAACGCACTTAATTTCCAAACTTATGTTAAGGATGGCAGGGAGTTCATTCCGCTATTTTCAGACAAGGATATGATTGGTAAGAGCGGGATGACAACCATACCGCCAGATCTTACCGTGGTGGAGTTCGACTGGGTAAAAGTAGATGAGCTGCTGGACGGAAAGCTGCGTGAGAATTTTTATGTGCTCAACCCCGGGACTTCATTCGGGATAGAATTTACCCTATTATAGCCGATCTGGAATTATTCCTTGACAAAGCAATTACATCCTTTGATTTTAAACAAATAAATAGATATGTATCTTTAAAAAATCTTAGGAGGCGATTAGCTTTGAACCCAAGAATAATTAAGGATGAATAATGTTAAACAATATGTGGAAGCCCTTACCCTTACCCTGGTAAGGGGTTTGCCCAATCTTTTTTTTGCTATCATCACGCTTTTAGCGGGATTCTGGATTATCAAACGTTTTGTGAGGTTTCTCCACGCGCGTTTGCACCGGAACAGTATAGATGTTTCCTTAAGTGAGTTCCTGATCAGCATTGTTAACGTAGTGCTTTACGTACTGCTGATTATCAGCTGCGCTTCTATGATTGGTATTCAGACCAGTTCTTTTGTAGCGGTGCTGGGTGCAGCCGGATTAGCCGTTGGCCTGGCACTGCAAGGCAGTCTGTCTAATTTTGCGGGTGGGGTGCTGATCCTGCTTTTCAAACCTTTTAAGGTAGGACACAATATCACTTCCAGTAATAATGTTGCCGGAACTGTTTTGAAGATCGATATCTTATATACCACACTAAAAGCCGGGAATGGAACTACCATCTATGCACCGAATGGCCCTTTGGCCAATGCCGTGATCAATAATGCCTCCGATAATGATATCCGACAGGCAGAATACAAAATATCCATATCTTTTGATAACAATATAGAGGCTGTACGTAAGGTCCTGCTGGCCATTTTGGAAAATGATCCTCTAACCCTTCAGGATCCTAAACCTGCGGTATTGGTAAGTTCTATTGGAGATGATGCCATTATACTGATCATCAGGTCGTGGTCGCTCAATGCCGATTTCTGGACAGCCTATTACAGCAATTATCAAAAACTAAAAGAGGAACTGGAGGTCAATAAAATTAAACTGCCAAGCACTACCACCGTAGTGAATGTAAACACCAACCCTTTACCTTAATCCAATCCGTATTCCATCAAAATGAACGAAGAATTTTACCTTCATCTCTATCATAAACAAAACCTAAAGGAGGCGATTCCTTCCAACAGGGAGATAGCTGAATGGGCAGTGAATTTATTAAACTTAGTCTATCCTGAACGTTTAACGCAGCCAGAATATTCTCTGGAGGAAATCAGAGAGTTATTCCGCCAGTCGCAGGAAGGGTTGCTCGGAATACTGAAAGCTACCAAAGCCTGCGGGCAATGTGATAACGAAGTGATTGCAGGTACCTTTTACCGTGATCTTCCGGAATTGTACCGCAGGATGAATACAGATATTACAGCCACGTTAAATGGTGATCCGGCTGCAAAAAGTGAATTTGAGATCATCAGGACTTATCCTGGTTTTCTTGGCATATCCTTATACCGTATTGCCCATCAGTTGCTGGTTTTGGGCGTTCCTTTAATTCCGAGGGTACTTACAGAGTATGCACATTCTATTACTGGAATAGATATTCACCCCGGGGCAAAGATAGGGGAGTACTTATTTATAGATCATGGTACCGGTATCGTTATCGGTGAGACTACGGTGATTGGAGACCATGTAAAATTATACCAGGGTGTAACATTAGGGGCATTAAGCGTAGAGAAATTCATGGCCAATACCAAAAGACACCCTACAATAGGCGATCATGTGATCATCTATTCAGGGGCGACAATTTTAGGAGGCGATACTTTTATCGGTCACAACAGCATTATTGGTGGAAATGTATGGTTAACCAAATCCGTTTTGCCTGATTCAACGGTATACCATCAGTCGGCTATGAAAGTGATAGAAACAAAAAATAAAATTTAACATGGCTAACATTATAGAGTGCATAGGAAATACCCCGTTGGTAGAAATCCAGAAGTTAAATCCTAACCCGGGCGTAAAGATCTTTGCTAAGCTGGAAGGAAATAACCCGGGCGGAAGTGTAAAGGACAGGGCTGCTTTAAATATGATCCGCAGTGCGATGGAACGCGGGGAAATTAAACCCGGAACAAAGCTAATTGAAGCTACCAGCGGAAACACAGGTATTGCGCTGGCCATGATAGCAAGTCTGTATGATCTGGAGATAGAGCTGGTGATGCCTTCTAATTCTACCCGTGAACGCACGCTAACCATGGAAGCATTTGGCGCAAAGGTTACCCTGCTTGAATCTATAGAAGCCTGCAGGGATTATGCTGAAGCCAGGGGCGAAGAGGAAGGTTATTTCCTGCTGGACCAGTTTGCCAATAAGGATAACTATCTGGCGCATTATAAAACTACAGGACCGGAGATCTGGCGCGATACCAATCAGCAGATCACGCATTTTGTGAGTTCTATGGGAACCACCGGAAGTATTATGGGAAATTCCATGTTCCTGAAAGAACAAAATCCGGAGATCCAGATTGTGGGCTGCCAACCTACGGAAGAATCTTCTATTCCTGGTATCCGCAGATGGCCAAAGGAATATCTGCCGAAGATCTTTGATGCGTCAAGGGTAGACCGGGTACTGGATGTTTCACAGGATGAAGCTTCAAAGTATGCGAGGCTTCTGGCTAAAAAGGAGGGCATCTTTGCCGGGATGAGCAGTGGCGGGGCTTTTGCCTGTTCATTAAAACTAGCTGCTGAACTGACTTCAGGAATTATTGTATTTATTGCCTGCGATAGGGGAGACAGGTACCTGAGCAGCGACTTGTTTATAGAGAAATAAGGGTTTTAATGTTATCGGGCGGTTGAATAAATAACTAAATGTAATTAACTACCGCCCGAATAATTTCTTTAGCTCTTCTTCCAATTCTTTGCCTTTCAAATCCCTCGCAATTATTACCCCATTTTTATCTACCAAATAATTGGTAGGTATAAATCTGATGGCGTAAGTATTTTGTGCCAAATTATCAAAATCACTCAGTTGAGGCCACAAGTTTGTATGATCTTGTTTAATTGCTTTTTTCCAATTGGCTTTTGAAGATATTACATCCCTGCTAATGCTAATAATTTGAAACCCTTCCCCTTTATATTTTTTAAATATTTTTATTAATTCGGGGCTTTCTTGTCTGCATGGGATACACCAGCTGGCCCAAAAATCTATAAGAATATATTTATCCTTGAAATTCCCTATTTTAAAAGCTTTACCTATTGTGTCTTTTAAGGAAATTGTTGTAAATACTTTTCCAATTTTCAGTTGTTTACTGATTTCTATCTTTTTGAGCAAAATTACAGCTGATGGTAATTTTTTTAAACTTGTATCCAATTGATTAAGTAGGGCTTCTATTTTTTCAGGCTCAGATTTAATTCTTTGATTTGCGTAAGGTCTTTCAGCATATCTACATAATGCATATAAGGATAAAGGGGAATTTAAGTGGTTAAGAATATTCTTTTTGTAAATGTTTTCGTCAACATCAAACTCAATTGAGTCCCTCAGGTGAGCTATTTTTTCTTCAACATCAGCTACTGAATGGTTCTCGTAACTGATATTTTTTACTAAACTGTCTGATCTGTTTTTGGAATTGGATATCTGGTTTTTTATATCACTAATAGCTATTGCAAAGCTCGAGTTTGCTGCATCTATAACTTCTGGTAGCAGATTATCGCTAATTTTTAATTTATAGGTGATTGGTAAGGCTCAAAACGATGTTGAGGTAAGTTTTTTACCCTGCCAATAACAGGTTACTTTAATCAGTTCAGGTTCAGGAATGTCTGTCTTATAATTAAATGATTTATCGTTTATTTTGCAAGTATCTATTGTACTTTCGTAATCTCCCAAATCGCTTTTTTCAATTAAAATCTTTATTGGTAGCTCTTTTAGGCTGGCTAAATCTGAAGCTATTATTAGCTTTCCTGTAACGGGCTCCTGACCAAATGAGGTTAATGTTATATTGGTCAGGATGATTAAGACTATTATTTTTTTTATCATTTAATTTTTATATTTTTCATCTATCTGTTTTTTTAAAATAATGCCTTTCCCGCTTTTTTTCAATCTGTTTGAAAGTAGTTCATACTGTTCTACAGGAGATCCCCATCTGCTTTCGATTTTATCTTTATTGGAGGCTTGAGCCATATTAGTTAATGATTTTACTCCATCGAAACTGATTGGTGAATCCGGATATTTTTTTATAAATACTAAAAATTCTTTATCTCCTTTGACAAAAGCAAGATGTAGTTCATCTAATTGTTTTGTTAATTTACCGCCTGCTGTGATTTCTGATACTTTCATTTGATCCTGCCCCTCTATTTTGAGTGTAAGATCTTCCAGGACAATCATTCTTAAATTACCTTCTCTTCCTGTTACCCAAATGAGTTCTTTAAATTTTGATGCTATTTCCTCTTTTGAAATGTTACTTCTTTCATCCACGAACACGCAGGCTTGTTGATAATCATTTTGTTCTAAGTTAAAGGTTCCTTTAAATGAAAATTCTCCATTTATAATGGGAGAAACTATAAATATTTTTGGACTTGAAATAGTTGTCTGCTGTGATAGCGTAGTCAGATAAGCAAATTTAGCATGCGCTGTATTTTTAATTTCACCCTGGATATTGAATTTTATAGGTTGGGCTATTAAAATGAGTGTATTAAATACAAAAAGCAGTGTGATGAAATATTTCATGAAATTTAATTAAGATATATAGCGTTTGTTAATTAGAAGATTCGAGCAGAGTGGTCTTGTTAATTCACAGTAATACTGCAACTTTAACAAGTTCTGGATTTGATTTACGATCATAGATAAATGGGGACTTTAGCACCTATTGCTTTTTTAAGTTCAGCATTACACAATATTACTGCTGCTGTGAAATCAGTTTGATTATATTGATAGTTAATCATTTTTTTATATGAAGTAACATAAATGAAATGTAATGTAAAATTAATTTACGTGAAATGCCCGTTTCTCTATGTGAACTTCATTTTTGTACATATCTTCTGGATTTCTATGAGGAGATTACCAAATAATTATCACAAAAGGTTTTTATGTAAAGGATTCTATTGAATACGTTTATAGAAAACTAGGAATAACATATACTAATAATTGCCTGGCAGATTATGAAACTACAGAACCTGAGGTCTGCCATGATAACAATCAGCAGATCGCGCATTTTGTAAGTTCAATGGGAGGTATGGGAAGTGTCATGTGTAATTCTATGTGTCCGAAAGAATAAAATCCGGAGATCCAGATTGTGGGTTTCCAGCTGTCGAAGAATCTTCAATTTGGGGTATCAGCAAATGTCCAAGGCATATCTGCCGAAGGTCTTGGATACATCAAGGTTAGACCCTGTGGATGTTTACACGATGAAGCTTCAAAATATGTGAGGTTACCGGCTAAAAAGGAGGGTGTCTTTACTGGAATGAGTAGTGTTGGGGCTTTATGCGGATAATTCTATTTAAAATAACTTTGGTGAGTATCTCCTATTTTATGTACTGAAATTAATCAAATAGGAATCAATTAATTTGTATAATTATTAATTTACAATGTCGATTAGCATAGTTTTCTTTATGTAATTTACTTAAATACAGTATTTTGTGATTTTTTACATTGAATTTGTATTTATTTATTTCCTTTTGAAAATATATTAAACTAATTAGATTTCACATTTACATATCAGATATATTTCTAGCCGTAGCATATTGTGCGTGGGAATTATATAACATGGACAAGTCTCATGTAATTGTGATCCTGCTTAATTGATGGAATGTAATTTCTTGCCAGGATTCGAAGGTGTCTGCCAGGTGGTTATTTATGAGGGACATACTTGTCATACATATACTTAGTCATTGGCAATAACCTTTTATGGCTATCATTAGGATTTTCCCCTCCGGTGGTATAAAATTCTACTTTGCCATATACCTTTGAATAGTAAATTTTTCCAATATCATTTATAGTAATGGATGACAGATTCGTTATTCTTTTTAAATGTGCTAATCTGGAAGTGTCTAAAGCGATTATAGTGGCACCATTAACTTTTTCATTACATCCTATTGATTGATATTGACCACCATCCCAGTACATACACTGGTGATCTCTGAGAATATATACTATGTAAGAGCCGCTAAAGATGATGAATGCACCAAAAAATGCCAGAATAGATTTGTTGAATTTACGTGGAACACCAAAAGTTGTGGTGCCGCTATTCTGAATCTCGTCTCTTGGCATTATAGAAATGTCTCTTACTTCACCTATATCATCTGTAGTTGAGGAAGAGGGATTCGAACCCTCGTTATTATCTTTTTCTTCTGGAATATTTGTGAGATCAGTTTCACTCAACTTCTCAACTTTTGCTTCTTTTTCAGGATATATAATTTCTGATGTGTCTGCTGCTGTCACATTTGTTAATGAATTCCTGTCTTCTTTTACTATCTCATAAATATCTCCATACCTGTGTGGTCTGTCTCCAAAATCAATTAACCAGGCTAAGAGTTCAATACTTATATCTTTAGGCGAACCTATCTTGTTATTTAAAAAGTTATTTAGCGGTTTAAAGATCTTTGGTTCGGACTGATCGATTAATTTTAAGTATTCTCCCGCACTGTTTCCTTTATTCAATAGCGATGAGAAGGTGGGACTATCCTTATCTGAATATCTATTGGAAAACTCCTTGAGACACTCCTTTTTCAGTTTTGCGGGGGTCGGACGCTCCAAATTAGGAGGTAATTTACCTTCCCTTTTTTTCTTTTCATAAGCAAGAATTACTTCTCTTTTATAATCTTCAAATCTTTTCAAATCCATTAAGAGCTATAGTTAAACGGAATTTTTGGAATTTCTAAGGAATTTTCGGAATTCCAATGGAATGATTGGAATCTTCGGAATTCACTGATAGATAGTCATTTACCTCCCCGTATGTTTGCATTAGAAATCAGTTCAGACTTTGATTCGCTATCAAAGTTTAAATGTACAAAACAGATTTCAAAAAGAGATGAAGGCGCGGTAGTTAGTAGCCGGTTTGGGAAGCAGTTATTACCTCCCGCGTTTGATTCTCATTACTTCCCAAAAATTTCAGAAGGCCTTCTGATTTACAAATCGTAGCAGCCCCCACGAACGGATCGTGGGGAACTACAAAGTATTTCATTCTTAAATTTTTGAACCATGTTAGAATTAATGATTGCTATAATGATAGGATTAGCCTGTCCAGGTCACCCAACACCGCCAAGTCCTACTACACCTACAACACAAGATGCGCCTGATACAGGTGGCGATTCGGGTCACATTCCACCGACAGGTCACTAAATATAATAAGGCAGGTACTACTTGTCTTATTGAAAAAATATGAAGAAGGAGCGAAAGTTTCTTCTTCATATATTTTTTTGTATTTTTCAAAAAAAAGCTCTTGAAAATAACATTTCTTTTATTAATCTTCATTTTTTTTCTTTTGTCTTGTGGAAAGAAACAAGACAAAAAATCTGTCATTGAAGATTTTAATTATAAAAAAGCTCAATCATTCTTATATAAGAATAACGATTCAGCTTTTTATTATTTTAACAAAGTTACTACGACCACCAAAGATAGTTTATCAATAGCATTGTCCTATAGTTTTATGGCTGCAATTCAAACTGATGCGGGCGATTATTTTGGAAGTCAGGAAAGTTTACTGGCCTCGCTAAAATATTTAAATGAGAAAAAGAAAAAGGATTATTCCTGTCTTGCAGCAAATTATAGTGAACTGGGATTAAATATGCGAAATTTAAAAAATTATGACGCAGCTATTCCATATTATAATTTAGCTATCAAATTCTCGAAAGATGATGATCTAAGATTGAGCATTTTAAATAATAAAGCAGCAGCCTATAGAGATGGCAAAAAATATTTAAAGGCTCTTAAAATATATAATCAGATTATCTCTTCAAAAAAAATAGATAAAATATTGTATGCAAGGATATTAACCAATATTTCTTTTACAAAGTGGCTGAATAATGGCCAATATGAGGCAGGACCAGAATTGCTAAGGGCATTAAATATTCGTTTAAAAGAAAATGATTTATGGGGACAAAATTCAAGTTATGCTCATTTAGCTGATTATTATTATACTGCAAGGCAGCCAAATACTGCTTTATTATATGCCGGAAAGATGTATGAAGT
Organism: Pedobacter sp. L105; assembly: GCF_009765875.1. GTDB lineage: Bacteria > Bacteroidota > Bacteroidia > Sphingobacteriales > Sphingobacteriaceae > Pedobacter. The sequence goes on along the minus strand of NZ_LMUP01000007.1, from coordinate 20,313 downwards.
TTCTCAGAAAATCAAAAGCCCGGATGATCAACGTGAAGCACTTCAAAAATTGATAAAACTAAGTTCACCAGCAGAGACAAAAACTTATTTTGAAACCTATCAAAAATTAGACGATAGCATACAGACCGCGCGTAACGCTGCTAAAAATCAATTTGCACTGATAAGATATGAAGCCCAAAAAAATAAAGCGGATAATCTGAATCTTCAAAAAGAGAACAATGAGAAAACTTATCAGATCACTAAACAAAAGATAATCATAATTGGTACATTTTTGTTAATCATTGCTGGATCTATTATTATCTTCCTTTGGTCCAAAAAGGGAAAACAAAAGCTGCAGCTGGAAGCGCAAAATACCATTCGTGAAAATCAACTTAAGCTATCAAAGAAGGTACATGATATTGTTGCAAACGGGTTATATAGAGTAATGAAAGAAATTGACAATGTGAAGGTTTTAGATAGAGAAAGTATTGTAGATAGATTGGATGATATGTATGAAAAATCCCGTGATATCTCTTATGAAAAGTTATCAACGACAGATGAGAACTTTCATGAAAAAATAGTCTCAATATTAAAATCTTTTGTGACTGACATTATTCGTGTAGGCTATACAGGAAGCAGTCCGGGATTATGGGAAAATGTAAATTCCCAGGCAAAATATGAAATTGAAATTGTTCTTCAGGAGTTGATGGTCAACATGACTAGACATAGCGGAGGGACTGATGTTTTTATTCGTTTTGAACAAACTGATACGCACATTAATATTCAATATTCTGATAATGGAAGAGGCATATCAAACAATATTAAATTTAATAACGGGCTTACCAGTACGGGAAACCGTATAAAAAATATCCATGGTACAATTACTTTTGATAATGAAACCGAAAGGGGACTGAAGATTCGAATTTCCTTTCCCATATGTTAATTTGATAAATGATGTTTAGAAAAGTATTAATTGCTGAAGACCACGAAAGTTCTAACATTTCGGTGCGAATAACCTTGGAAGACCTGGGAATTATTGATACTGATTACGTATTTTACTGTGATGACGCTTTAACCAGGATATTAAAGGCGGTTAAAAATGATGATCCCTATGATTTACTCATTACGGACCTATCTTTTGAAGAAGACCATCAAAAACAAAAAATTTCCGGGGGCATCGAATTAATAAAGGCTTGTAAAAATGTGCAATCTAATTTAAAAGTTATTGTATTCTCTGCTGAAAATAAGCAATCAAAAATTCATTCTCTATTTAAGGACTTGGACATAAACGGATATGTTAGGAAAGCACGGAATGACGCTAAAGATCTAAAAATGGCTGTTGATCGCGTTTATAAAGGAAATAAATACATATCTATTGATCTAAAGCAAGCTGTAAAAGATAAAAACTCGCATGAATTTACCACCTATGATATAACGATCATATCTTTGCTTTCTAAGGGAATACTTCAAAAAGAAATACCATCCTATTTACAAGAAAACAACATTAAGCCCTCTGGTCTAAGCAGTGTCGAGAAACGTTTTAACCTCATCAGGGAGGTATTTGGATTTTCTAATAATGAACAATTGATTGTTTATTGTAAAGACATGGGAATTATTTAGGATCCATTAACTGAAATTCGTTAATCCTGTTGCACATAACAATTATACTGTTTTACACTAATAAAGTTTAAAAATCTTGCACTTTACGGTTTTACGGAGACTGTAAAGTGAACTGTGTCAACTCTAGAATGATAGAGTTAAAATAAGTAATTTAGTACCACTTAGGACACAATGAAAAGTAAAGAACCATTCGATTTTGAGCGCTTCAAACATGAAGCTATGGAAGGCCTTTATCAAGGCAAAAAGATGGGCGGCACCAATGGTGTTTTTGCCCCGATGTTGAAGCATTTGTTGGAATCTATGCTCGAAGGGGAGCTTGATAATCATCTTCAGGAGAGTAAAAGCAGTAGCGAACCCAATCGTCGTAACGGTAAGACAAAGAAAAACGTTCGTAGTCTGCAATCAGGAGAATTTGAATTGGAAAGCACTCGTGATCGCAACGGAACTTTTGAGCCCAAGATCGTTCCTAAACGTCAGTTAATTATCACTGATGAGCTGGAGGATAATGTAATAGCGATGTATGCCCGCGGAATGAGTACTCGTAATATCGCAGATTATGTAAAGGAAATGTATGCGATGGACATCTCAGCAACGGAGATATCTAACATTACTGACCGAATTATCCCTGCAATGAACGAATGGCGCAATCGACCATTGGAAACAGTGTATCCCTTTGTATTTCTTGATTGTATGCATTACAAAGTACGTGATAGCGGTGGTGTTGAGTCCCGTGCGGTATATAATATCCTGGGCGTGAATCGTGATGGAAAAAAAGATTTAATTGGCGTGTATCTTTCAGAAAATGAAGGTGCAAAATTCTGGCTCTCTGTACTCACAGATTTGAAACAGCGTGGTGTAGAAGATATCCTGGTTGCTTGCATCGATGGCTTAAAAGGCTTTCCAGAAGCGGTCCAGGCTGTATTTCCAAAAACACAGATTCAGTTATGCATTGTGCACCAAATCCGTACAAGCCTTCGTTATGTGCCTGAAAAAGATAAAAAAGCAGTAGTTGCTGATCTTAAGCCCATTTATAAGGCTAATAATCAGGAACAAGGCTATGAGAAGTTACTGGAGTTTGAAGATAAATGGGGCAAAAAATATCCGCTATCAGTTAAGGGATGGGTGGATAACTGGACGAATCTTTCAACTTATTTTGAGTATTCTGCGGAAATAAGGAAGGTGATTTACACCACTAATGCCATTGAAGGAATGCACAGGCAGATCCGTAAAATAACGAAAACTAAGGGGGCGTTTACTTCAGATCAGGCACTACTGAAGCTTGTGTATCTTTCCTATAGAGACTTTTCCAAAAAATGGACAATGCCTATGCACAATTGGGGCTTGACAATGTCGCAGCTCTTTATTAAATTCGGTGATCGATTGAAAGCCTTCGGCGACTTCTTCTTAGGTGGAGGCTGAAGGAGCCTCCACCTAAGAAGAAGTGATGTTGACACAGTTCACTTTACACTCCCGTTTTACGTAAAAAATATTTTATGCCTCCATCTACTTTTGACTAGTCTATACTATTAGACCTCAAAAAAAGTATGAAAAAATATTACGTAAACGACCGTGCACAAAACAGTGGTGATCATGAGGTTCATGATGATACCTGTCCTTACTTACATTTGATCGTAAGTAAAACATTTCTAGGCAATTTTTCCTCTTGTTCTGCAGCTGTCAAAGAAGCAAAAAAAACCTATTCTACAGCAGATGGCTGTGCAATTTGCTCACCCACTTGTAATAAGGGGTAATAGAAATTCTGGCATCACACTTTTGAAGTTAAACTCAGAGATGAGTATTGCCTAGAATCAAAAATGTTAGCTCTCCAACAAATGCAGGAATTGTTTCTGAAATCCGCAAATCTCGTGGAAGGGTTACAATTCCGCATTTTCATATCTACATTCTACTTCCTTAATATGATATTGTAAATTTCTAATGGTGGGCCACAAAAGGTGAGAGAGTTCTTTGTTGAAAATAACCCTCTGTCAATCAAGGTTAAAATCTTAATAAATTTCATTGAATATATTTTTTGCTTTACGGTTTCCCGTAAGAAAAGGGTCATCTGTCTCTTTACTTTTGAAGTGTTGAACAATTAAAAATCAATAAAATGGAATATAAAGTAGTACCATTCGTCGCGGTTATAAACCAACAAAAAGAAACAACAAAAGTGGTCGCAGATCAACTAGAACAGTTAATCCAAAAATTTCATGCTGAAGGTTGGGAATACTTAAGGTTAGAAAGTGTTTCGACTTATGTGCAACCAGAGTCTGGATGTTTTGGGGGTGGAACACCAGGTCGTATGACTGCACATCAAATGGTAGTTTTTACTAAAGACTATTAATGAAAATACTTCTGCTGCTGTTCATAAGGATCTATTGGGCAACAGTTCCTAAGGGCAAGAGACGCAAATGCATATTCAGGACAAGTTGCTCTCAATATGTTTATCAGGCTACTAGAAAGGAAGGGTTTAACAGTGGGTTAGCAGCATTAAAATATAGATACTTAAACTGCAGGGGTGACTTTCACATTTTTGAAGATCCGATTAAAAGAAGCAAAATTATGATTCTTCCAAATGGCCAGGGGGTTACAGAAGATCAGATAGCAGAAAGATTGATTACAAGACAACTCTTCGATAACAGTACTGAATTAAATCACTGTCTATGAAAATACTTTTACTACTAACATTTATCTCCTTACATCACATTGCAGGCAATAAGCCAACCATGATTTATATCTGTGGCAGTCATTACGCCAAAAAGTACCATCAAACGCCTAATTGCCGGGGCTTAAGTAACTGCCAGTTTAAAATTATCAAAATAACCTTAACCGCAGCTAAAAGCAAGGGAATGACCTTATGTCGATGGGAACAATAATCATATTCAATATATAATTATCAATTAATAAATCATATTCAGATGGATTTTAAAGACCAGATTGCACAGTTAGCCTCTCGCGTGGAGAAGATGCTGCCGCAGATACAAACAGAAGAAGCTACAAAAAATGCCTTGGTGATGCCATTTATTCAGATCATGGGTTATGATGTGTTTAATCCTTTTGAGGTAAACCCTGAATTTATTGCTGATTTAGGTATTAAAAAAGGAGAGAAGGTTGATTATGCTATTATGAAGGATGGTGAACCAACAATCCTGATCGAATGTAAACACCACCTGGAGAATTTGGATCCGCATAATTCTCAACTGTTCAGATATTTTCATACCACCAGTGCTAAATTCGGTTTGCTAACTAATGGTTTGGTATATCGCTTTTACACTGATCTGGTGGAGAAAAACAAAATGGATAGCACTCCATTCTTTGAATTCAAATTAACTGAAGTTAAGGAAGCTGAAATCTCAGAATTAAAGAAGTTCCACAAATCATACTTTGACGTAGAGAATATTACGAATACTGCGAGTGAGTTAAAATACCTGAACGAACTAAAAGGTCTGCTTCATAAGGAGATAGCCGACCCTTCGGATAGCTTTATCACTTTTTTTACTAAACAGGTGTATCCGAAGGTGATTACTGCTAAGGTCAAAGAACAATTTACACCAATTATAAAACGATCATTCAATCAGCTCATCAGTGATGCGATTAATGAACGTTTGAAATCTGCTCTTAATCAGGAAAAAGATAAAGATGCTGCAGAGGCGGTTAAAATTGAAGAGCTTATTATCGCTGAGCCGGCTTCCGGAATTATAACAACAGAGGAGGAGATAGAGGGGTTTTTTATTGTGAAATCAATTCTTAGAGAAACAACCGACCCTAAAAGGATTACTTACCGGGATGCACTTTCCTATTTCTCTATCCTGCTGGACAATAATAACCGCAAAACCATTTGCCGCTTATATATGAATGCTAAAAAATATTTGGCAGTGCTCGACGAGAATAAAAAAGAAATTAAATACGAAATACATTCTCTGGATGACTTATACCAGCATTCAGGCATTTTAAATGAAGTCGTCCTAAGATTAGAAAGTGCTAAAACTCTTGATCAAAACCATTCCATAGTTAAATAACAGATCTTAAATTATATTTTATGAAAATAGGTAGAGCCCTGGGCATTTTCAGGATCGCAGGAATATTTGCGCTATTCACGTTAGTACTTTCTTGTGATAGCTGTACTCACCCTACAGATGATCCATTCGCAGATGCGAAATTTAACCCTTATGATGAAGCAGTAGGTAAACGCATTGAAGCTTATAACGCTATCATTGCCCCAAATAATGCCAATTCAAAAAGCGGAAATCCCGCCTTATATATCGATTTCTCTTCCGGTATCAATAAAGCATTTGCTGATCCTCGTATCAAATCAATGATGACCGACTGTTTCAATACTGTTTTAGCCCAAAAGTTTGATGTTTACAAACTAGGTTCCAATAAAATTACCCCATTAAATGTAAATAACACTACTGAATTAGGCCAGCAAGTCAGTAATGCTTCAGAGTATGCTGATATATGGGCTCCCATCCAGTCCGCGGTTGAAAAAATAGTAGATGGTCATAACGATGCCTTATTGATCACCGACTTTGAAGAATGGCAACAAAACAGCGAGGTTATCAATACAGCTTTTCTAAAAATACCTTTTTCAAAATGGCTTTCAAAAGGAAACACAATACACTTCTTTATTGCTGACTATAAAGAAGGTAAAGTTGATAAGCACATCTATTTCACGGTTTTTAATTGTGGCCGCCCAATTGAATCAAGTATGATCTCAAAGCTGGAATCTAAACTTGGGCCATTGACAATCAGATTCGATCTCTCTACTCAATCGTATAAACTTTACACAGGATATGCAAGTGAGAAATCCGGGGGTATATTTTACGACGCCAGTGGTACATCAGATAAAGCAAAGAATGTGCTGGATCTGAAAGATAGCTACGTCAACGGACTTAAAAATGGAAATCCATTTGAATTTTATCCTCTAGGAGTTGATTGGAAGACCATAGATCAGCTTCATACCACATACTCCAGTCAGGGTCAATTTAATGACTTTTTTAGAAAGTTGTACATAGATCTGAGCAATGATGATAGTTACATATTTGGAGATTTTATTGTTAAAGTTTCTGATGTCACCTCAGATTTTGACAAATTTTCCAAATCGGAGGAGGCAAAAAAGCATCAGCCTAAATTAACTAAGGGAAATAATGGTGAAGCTAAGTTAGCTGTAGGTCAAATAGATCCAATTGCATTATCGTGTTATCAAAACAATGGAAAATTAAAAGACGAGTGGATCTATAAACCAGAAGCCGGAGTTTCCTTAAATGAAGTTTTTATCTTAAATAAATCCCTCTTTACAAATACTAAGGCCTCAGAAAATAAAAAGGTAGAATTTGGTGTGGCTTTCGATCCAAAGTTCAATCTTAAAAATATTAAAAATCCTGAAGGACTGGTTAAAGTTGATATCCTGTTAAATACAGCTAAGCCCAACCTTACGAATGCAAAACTCTCCAAGTTCCAATGGATCAACTCGGAGAACATTCCAAACATCGCCTTATCAGAATCTATCAAAAATACCTTGCAAGAGCTTAAACCAGCAAATAAGGTGATCTATTCTTACTATATCAAAACTCAGCAATAATCTTTAACACTCATCATTCATCAAATGGAATCTACATCTGCTTACATCATTGCGCTCATCACTGCTTTACTTTTTCTACTGTTATCGGCTATCCTAGCAAATGCTATAAAGTTCGAAGGTGGCAGTGCCCCTAAAGATCCGCAATTACGGAGAAACTGGTTTTGGACTTTAGCCCTGCTAAATCCAGCAGTGGCCTTCCTGTTAGGTTATTTCGTTTTCAGGCCAGATGCAAACATCATGGTATTAAATAATTATAAAATTGCTCTGAATATAGGAACCGCTATTGGATTTGTCTTATATATCCTATTGGGCTTTATACTGAGCAAGATATTTGCCAACGGAAAAATCGGTCACTGGTTTTAAACCCTCAAATAGAATCATGGATAAATTATTTGTCATCGCTATAGGCGGTACGGGAATGCGCTGTTTAGAATCTTTTGTTCACTTAAGTGCAGCTGGATTATTTGATAATCAGGAAATAGAAGTATTGACACTGGATACGGATCAGAATAACGGAAACAAGGGCAGGGTTGAAGAGTTGATCAATTTATATAACCGAATTAAAACATCGGGTTCAACAGAAGGAGGAACACCTAATGCAAATACATTCTTTTCAGCAAAACTTAATTTGCACAGGTTTTGGACTAACTATTCGGGGCCGGGTAGAGAGACTTATAAGAACATCACCAAAATTTCAACGGGTACCCCTGATCAGCAGAAAGCTAATAAATTGATCTCTGATTTATTCCTTGATACTGCTTCTGTACAGGAATTTGCTTTAGAACACGGCTATCGTGCGCAAACACACCTGGGTTCCATGTTAATGTATCACGGGATTGTTGAAGCTGCAAGGAATATACTAAAAGGATCTGCTGTACAATCTCAGGAACGTGAGCTGGATACTTTTATCGGCAAACTGGAAAAAGCAGGCGCCAACGCCAGGGTCTTTATTTTTGGATCCATATTCGGTGGAACCGGAGCTTCTTCTATACCTGTTATTCCTAAAGCACTGCAGGATTTTGTGAAAATTCGTTCTGGTGGAAGTGCCAGTATAGATTTTTCTAAAGCAAAATTTGGCTCTACATTGCTTACTGAATACTTCACCTTTAACAAACCAGACGACAAGCAAAAGTCTGGCAAAGCCAATAGTGTTATTGCAGATTCATCATTTTTTCCATTAAATAGCCAGGCTGCGCTGCAATTTTACCAGAGTGATCCCACTGTGCAGAAGTGTTATAAATTATTGTACCACATTGGTTGGCCCATAGAAAGTAAAAAGATTGATAACAATAGTGCCTCCAATCAAACCGTAACTGGTGGGAGTGAACAAAAGAATCCTTGCCATATCACAGAGTTGTTATGTGCCTGCGCAGCTTATGACTTTTTTACCAGAAATAGTGGTTTTGATAGTTCAAAAGCTGATTATTTGTATAAAGCGGTAGAATTTAAAGATAACTCATTCAACTTTTCCTTCGATGATTTTGTAGGTAAAGACAATAAAGCCGGAGAAATATTTGTCAATAAACTAGGCGCATTCTTCTCTTTAGCCCATATCTCTTTAACAAAAAATGGGGGTGCCTTTAATGATGCTGGCATCAAAGGTTTTATTACACAATGTGAGAATCAGAAACTGCTCCAATACAGTACCATAACAGATGCCGATTGTAAAGATATCAATGAATACTTTAAGCTATTTGCCTATACTTTTAAAGACGCCAAATTCACCCCTGGATGGCTGTATCAGATAAGGGGTTCCATAGCGCCGGGTAAATTCTTATTTGATAGCAAGGCATTTCCAGATAATCAGGCTGAGCTGAAGAAATTGGATGTAGGGACAATCTTTCTGGATGAAAAACATCATTGGTCAAAAGGAGGGTTTTTCGGTGACCGATACGACACTTTTGTGGCGAAACTTATCAATAGTGGTCCAAAGGATGAGCAGAAAGTAAATACCACCAAAGAGAAATTCCTTGCTCACATTTTTAATGCGCTTACCATTTCACAAAACTTCGATATAAACTAAAGGACATGTCAGATAAAAGAATAAAGGCACTGGCGATAAAAGTTCATCCCAAAACTGAACCTAATGGTGTTGAATTTGCCTGGGACAAGATCCCTCAATTAGAAGTTTTTACTAAAAATATAATCATACCTGAAATAGCAGTCGACAGAGAGGGAAACTCTTCTGTTAACATTGGAACCATCGTTTCTGGTATACCTTCAGTATTTGCGAGGGCCAACTTATTCAAAAGTGCTTTAGATAATATCCAGGATAAGGATTCAGAGGCTGCCGGACTGATGCTTTTTTATAAATCGCTGATTAGTGAGTGGAAGGGTTTTATCAGCTGTATCGCCTTGAATTATAAGGATATTGAGGTCAATAGAATTCATTTAGCCTATTCCGACGGACAGCAGCTGATCAATACTTCCAATATCTACGAACCGGTAGGTGCCTTTGGAAATATGCTGTTTGAGCGCCAGCCTTTATGGTGTGATCAATCGCTCGCAACCAATGCAGGTAAAGTTCCGTTTATTGACGTGATCTCTTTTAAGGGGAATGTTGTAGGCGGAACATCACCAGATAGTTTCCTGTTTACTTCTGTAGCGTATCAGGTAAAAGACAACTTACCATTCGTCAATGTACAAAACGGTAAGTTTATTGATCCCTTGCAATCGCCATTAACTTCGCAGGAACTATCCACACTATACGGTTATGCGCAGCATATCCTTAAAAATATAGAACTGTTCAGAACAAATTATGCTGGGTTAGAAGAACTGATCAGACCAGAATACGGCAATCTATCTTCCAGTATCCGGGAATGGATTGATGAGATGATAACCTATCAGCAAAAGAAAGGTTATCCAAAATTAGATCAGCAGGCACCTCCTGAAGTGGGTTCTTTGTTTAATTATCCGTTCAGTATCCTGTTTAACTACTCTACCGAATTATATGGCTCGGAAGGTATCATCTATAATGAACCAAAAGAAGGTCGTATCATCTTTGATCCTAAAGATCTGCTCTTGCCAGATACAACAGAGATCGCCCAGATAGACTTTGGTAAAGAAGGGATGGAAACCAGAAATTACCTCCAAACTAAACCCATACTTTTATTAGCAGCAGAAACTAAAGGTGAGCGAAATACCTATGCTTATTTTACCTTACCATTAACACCGTTGGCCCTAAATGTTTTTGGCGCTACGCTGGATGCATTGGTCGGCATTTCAGATGCTTCCAATGTGAATTCAAGGATTACTGCTATTTATGACCCAAATGATAAGGATGGCGAGCGCCTTACTGTCAATCTCAAATTATATACAGAAAGTGGAAATGAAATTATTAAAGAAGTCATATATAATGTAATTGCTTTGCCCATAGGTGGGAAAGACATTTTAATGTGGCCCAACTTCATTTCCAAACAATGGAACCGGTATTTTTTATATTCAGAAATTCCGCATAATGATGCAAAGTTTCAGGCCACTCCGTTTATAGGTAATATCGACGACGATTTTTTCCGGATTGTGCTCGATGAAAAAGGGGTTCCACTGTATTTGGCCAGCAATGGCCGGTCGGCTACTATTCCTGAAAAAAATGGTGCTATTAAAACAGAACTGCACATCACATCAAATAATGCTGTAGCTGACAACAAATACAAATACGAGATTTACGAAAGCAACAGGCCATTCAAGGGCGTAAAATTTGCCCATGCGGGTATTGATTGCGGATTTGGGATCATTCGTTATGATGGATCAGGAAATACACAATTCTTACCGGTCAATATGCTCAATTCTCCAAAAACACTGTCAAAAGCCTATTTGGGTGTAGACTTTGGAAGCACAAACACTTCTATTGCTTATTTTTCCGACCATAAAAATGAAGTATGTGAAAGTTTAAAATTAACTAATAAAAGGGTTTCGCTGCTTTCCACTGATGTCAAGGACAATGATAAACGCCCGGCTGTGGAAGATGAGATTTTCTTTTTCCAAAATGATGAAATCCTTACGAATGCAATTAAGTCGGTTTTAACTATTCATGACTCCAGAAGGCTAGTCAATGATGGTAAAATTCAGAACGATTCCTTGATGGCGCAAGCGGTTAAAGGTGGGTTTCCTTGTTTTGAAAAGAATCTGCCGATTGAAACGGCAGAAGACAACCGCTATATTCTGAGTTACAATAGAGTTGGCAGGGCAGAGCTGGTATATAACATGAAGTGGTCAACCCAATCAATTGACAAGAGTTATAAAACTGCTTATTTAAGCTCTTTATTATTACATGTTTATGCACAGTTATTTATTGAGGGCCACGAGCCTCACACCTTAAAATGGTCTTATCCATCATCAATGGGTAAAGAATTGTTAAACGAATACAGGGGTATATGGGATTCTTTGAGAGAGATTTCTCCGATTGTTGGCAATGTCAAGTTGAAACCCTACCCGCCATCAGATCTCTCAGATATTGGTGATACCTCGGGTAATAGTACATGGAATACACCGGCTGCTGATTCTGGTTGGGGCAGTGGTGTGACTGATCCGCCAGCATCAGCCTCAAGCTGGGGGTCAGCTGGAAACAGCGCTAACGGCTGGAGTTCGGTAACTAATGCTGCAGCTGCCGGTGGTGGCTGGGGTGATGAACCTGTTAAAGCTTCTGGTGTTGTTAATATAACTACAGAAACAGGACCGGTACGCTTCGATTTCAAAAAATTAAGTAATGAAGAGTCACTCTCTGAAGCCTGTGCTGTAGCAAATTACCTGGTCAGGCCAAATGGAGGTTATTCTATTAATCCTGAAGAACTGGTTCTATGTTTTGATATTGGTGGAAGTACAACTGATATTACGGCATTGTGCCAGATGGAGAATGGAAAAGCCATGATCAAGCAAAACTCTATTCATTTTGCTGCAGAAAGGGTAGCTCAGGCCACTAAGTTCTCTCCAAACTTTAAGAACGTTTTGCTGAGAATGTGTGAGAGAAAAAATATCTTCATTGAAGGATTGAATCATGGTGCCAATAAATTCTCTGAAAATACTGCCCCATATTATTTTGAACAGGTTGTAGATCGTCTGGAAGCTGCAGATTTTGAAACTTTTTATCTCTTGATAGCCGCAGAATGTAAAGAGATGATGAGTGTAAATTTATACGTTACAGGGCTCATCATGTATTATGCCGGTCAGCTGGCTTATAAATTAAGAACTGAGATTGTAAAGTCTGAGGATGCGCCGGTGCATGTTAAAGCCCTTCCTCCCAAAATCAAGATTGCTTTTGCGGGCAAAGGGTCAAGGATTTTCGACTGGTTTACAGCGGTGAATCCAACAGCAGCTGATGATTACTATACCCAGATGTTTATCAGGGGAATGGGCGGGGAAGCAATAGCGAAGCAGACTATTAAACCGTTTCAAACCAATCCCTTAAAAATAATTGATATCAATTCGCAGCGTGGAGTCAACAATGCTGATGTTAAATATGAAGTGTCCAAAGGCCTGGCTATTCCAACAAATATCACCAGTATACTGGTTCCTGCCAATAAACAGGCTATTGAGATCCTGGGAGAAGACAATTTTTGCGTGGTTACCCCTGCCGGGGAATTCAAATATCTGGAATCCACTAACTCTATCACTCCGGAAATGTTAGAACATATAGGTAATCACTTTATCTATTTGCCTCAGGAGGGAAAACCGCTTTGTCCAAGATTTATGGATTTTGCCGATTTATTCTACAAAGTTTCTTCCAGCATGTTTGGCTTAAAAATGAGTCCTGCAGATTTTATGGCTGGCTTTCAGGATATGAATATGGAAAATTATATCAAAGGAGAGCCTGCTTTTATCAAAGCACAAAAGCGGAAGCATGATGATCAGAAAGAGTTTGATTATGTGGCCCCAATCATCATTTTAGAAGGCATGAAATTCTTCGAAAAACATCTGCTTAAAGGAATTCAAAAACAATAGGATCATGAAATTCTGTGTATTGGTAAAAATATCTAAACGTTCAGTTTCTTTCTGGTACCAGTCAGATAGTAACGCCTATGCGCCATTAAAGATGAGGGAATCGAATGAAATTCCCTTGTACTTCTATGTGAATGGTAACGACTTTATTTTTGGTAATGCTGCCAGAGAACGGTTCTACCGTCATGATCCTAATGCCTATGGTAACTACTTTGAAATTATTAAGGATCCAGGCATGCATTTCACCATCTATGGTAATAAAAAGCCGGTTAAGCAGCTTTTTTATTATGGAATTGAGCAGTATTTATCTCATTTTCTCAATACCATTTTATATAAAGCAGACTCCATCGAATCCTACAGGCAGCATTTTCCATTACGTTTTTTATTTGACACCGATATAGAAGATAATGAAAAATCATTGATAGAAAACCTGTTTAAAGAAGCCGGTTATTTTAACCTGGACCGGATTCATTTTAATAACCTATTGTTTGAAGTATTGGCTCAAAAAGGAGTTTTTGGAAGAGATAAAGCAATTCTGTTATTGAGTGGTATTGATGATGTATTATATCTGCAACTCTATCAAGGTATCAATGCTGACCTGATAGGTTCTTTTAAACTGGACGGGCAGGGAGCAGATCCGAGAGTAAAGATTTTAGCAGATATGATCATTGAATACATCATTCTTCAAAACTCCTATTTATCAATAGATAAAGGTACCGAGGTTGCAGCGTTACTTCCTTTCTGCGCAAATCTGTTAGAAAATATCAATCCTATTATAAAAGGCGATGCTGAGCTATCTGATGGAAATTGCTACTGGTTTAAAGTAAATGAAAGGAATCTCAATGACAGACTGAACTACTATTCTAATGACAGTATAATTTATTCTGCGATAGATGATTTATTGAAATCCAGTGGATTACAGGGAGAGGATGTAGTTGTTTTATTGGGTACCGGGGAGATCAGTACTCCTTATTTTTCCAATAAACTACTAAAGAGATATCACTACGTGAAAGAAGTAAAAGCCCTGGATAATAAAGATACTATGCAAGCTGTTTTTGCAGAAATCTCCGGTTCCAATTATAGCGTTAAAGTGAGGGAGACTTTTACACCGCCAGTATTGCCTGGAACTTCAGTATCCCCAAGGCCACCGCTTCCGCCACCAAAGATGCCCCCTCCATTGCCGCCAAAAAAAGAGGTAAATGTAAGCCAACGGCCTATTCCTATTCCAAAATTGCCTCAAGTAAAACCGTCAGGCACAATAAAAGTAAATACAGTAAAGGTTCCCCCGCTTCCCCCTAAAAAGGGGAATTAGCAAGATTAAATCATAAAATACAATGGCTATACAATTAGAAAAGAAAAAACCGATCTCCATCAGTAAGCAACAACCGGGGCTCCACAAAATCGTAGCTGGTTTAGGCTGGGATCCGGCTATCATTAATGGTTATCCCGTAGACCTGGATCTATCCTTATTTATGTTAGGCGAAAATGGTAAGCTGGTTGCAGATGAGTACTTCATTTTTTATAATAATTCAGCAAGTCCGGATGGTTCTACAGACTATCCTGGTGATAGCAGAGGTGGTGAAGGTGAGGGAGATGATGAAGTGATTAACATCGACTTGTCTAAAATAGATCCAAAAGTTGAGTTCCTGTATTTTGCAGTGACAATTGATCAATGCGAAGAGCGGGGGCATCATTTCGGGCACGTCCAGAACTCTTATATCAATATCAGAAATGCTGCGGACAATTCCATTCTGTGCCAATATCAGTTAAAGGACAACTTTACCAACGAAGATTCTTTGATTATAGCCGCTATTTCAAGAAATGGAGGGGATTGGAATGTAGAAGCACTTGGGCAAGCATTTTCCGGAGGATTAAATACACTAGTAGAATTATATCAATAAAACATATCAATATGAGCAGTTTTAATTTAAGTAAAGGGGATAGATTTTCCCTTTCCAAGGCGGCACCCGGACTATCAATTGTAAAAATTGGAATGGGATGGGATCCTAATGACGAACCAGGTGGGCCAGAATTTGATCTGGATGTGTCTGCTTTCTCTATAGGAAGCGATTTCAAAATCCCTTCAGATTCTTACTTCACTTTTTACGGTCAGCTCCGTATGGGTAATAAAATTGAAGATAAACTAGAAAAAGGCCTTTTCAGGCCATTGACAGAGGACGGGGCGATCATTGGTGCAATTGATGATCCTGACGGAACCAGAAGTGATGGCGATGATGATGAAGATATGTTTATTGATCTAACGAAGGTTAGTCAGAAGATTGAACAGATCATTATCTGCTGTACCGTCTGTAAGTATCCACATGACAATAAGAAAGACCGCAGGACATTAGATCTCCACTTTGGACAAGTGAATGATTGTTACATCCGGATTGTCAATGAAAGTACCGGAGAAGAAATTACCCGCTATGATTTGAAAGATCAGTACACCAACGAAGATGCTGTTGAATTTGGTCGTTTATTCCGTGTTGGTGATACCTGGGAATTTGAGGCCATGGGCAGAGCTCATACCGGCAGTTTGCAAACATTAGTAGATATGTACACTTAATCCAGTTGAAATTATGGCATTTGATTTAAATAAAAACGATGGGTCTGTACCAGACTCAACGAGTAAAATACCCACTAAATCTAAATTTGATCTATCAAAAGGTGATGTAACTAATGCAATGGTATCAGGGCAATCTACGAAATCAAAGATGTGGATCGTCGGATTAGTTGGGATCTTAGTTGTAGGAGGAGGGATCTGGTATTATTCATCTCTTCCAAAAACAGAAAATACGGGTGAAGGTGCATTATCTGCTACCACTACTGTTGATTCCAGTACTAAAATTGCTGATAGCAGCAATAAAAATATAGAAGCTAAGGCTGTACCAGCCGATACAGCAGTTAAAACTGCCTCTGTCAAGCCCATTGTTACAGAAACTCCTGTAGCTAAAAATACGGCTGTTACACCTGTAAAAACAGTATCTGATATTCCTGATGTTTTCAGGACGGGGTTAAATCATAAAATACCAGTTACGTTTAACCAGGGTGCTTCTTCTTTTAAAAAGGTAGATCAATCATTGGTCAGAAGAATCATTTCTTATCTGACTGAAAACCCTGCTGCATCAATTCATATAAATGGTTATGCAAGTAGTGATGGTTCTCTTGAGATCAATCAGACCATCTCTCAGGCAAGAGCAGATGCCTTTAAGAAATACCTCGTTACTAAAGCTATTGCGGAGAGCAGGGTAGTAGCAACCGGAAAAGGAATTGAGGATCCTATTGCATCAAATGAAACCAATGCTGGCAGAAAAAAGAACAGAAGGGTGGAAATTACGCTTCCGTAAATTAATTGAAAGATACTCCTTGTGGCAAAGAGAAGAACTCAGAAAACTAAGACTGGTCAAACAGGTATCAAACAAGTTTTAATTTCATTAGGAATACTATTTAGCGCAATCTTTTTTTTAACAAAGGTGATTACAGGCAGTATAGGCTGGTTCGAGGTTTTTGCACCTGTCATCGTTGCTTTTTTTATTATTTTCTTAATAACCGCGTTGAAGGCAATTCTTAGAAAAATTTAGCTAATCACTAAACGTCTAAATTGAATATAGATCAGCAAATTAAATAATTATACATGATGGATTTTTTACATAATATTCTTGGAAATGATATCCAGGCTGGGCTACTAATCATTTTAAATTTAATTGTTATAGAAAGTTTGCTATCAGTAGATAATGCCGCTGTCTTGGCTACTATGGTGATGGATCTTCCAAAAGATCAAAGAAGTAAAGCATTGAAGTATGGTATTATTGGGGCATATGTGTTTCGTGGTATTTGCTTATTTCTGGCAGCATGGCTGGTTAAGATCTGGTGGCTAAAGCCCATAGGTGGGTTCTATCTCTTATACCTGACTTTTGATTACTTCATGAAGAAGAATTCAAAGAAAGAAGATGGAGAAGACGAAATTGACAAAAGCAAGAACCGGCTTTATAAGTCTACTGTAGGCTTAGTCGGAACATTTTGGGCAACTGTCGCACTAGTGGAGGTTATGGATTTGGCTTTTTCTATTGATAATGTTTTTGCCGCGGTAGCCTTTACCGATCATATCTGGCTCATTTACATTGGCGTTTTTATTGGAATTCTTGCCATGAGATTTGTTGCACAGGCATTTGTGAAATTAATGGAGAAGTTTAGTTTTCTGGAAACTGTTGCATTCATTGTAATCGGAGTGCTGGGAATTAAACTCATCTCTTCTTTTTTTACTCATTATGCTCCAAAATCACAAATTTCCCAGCTAATCGAAGGAGAGAAGACAGATATGTTCGTATCAATTTTTACGGTAGCTGTGTTTGTTGTTCCTGTGATTACTTCATTGGTTTTTAATTATCCGAAAAGGAAGGTGGTCGAGTTAAATGTTTCCAAACCTGGAAATGAGGTATTAGACAGAGTATGAAGAAATATGATCAATTATTCACAACTATAAAAAAAAGCATAATGAGCGCTATCAAACCAACAATCTATCTCATCAAAGAATATATAAAAGACCCTAGACAGCTATTTAAGAAGGGTACAAGGCTGCATTATGAAGAAAAAGGAGATTTTTGGCTTTATTATATTGATTGTAAAAAAAATACGCCTGATTGGGCCAATTATCTAAATGAAAACTTTAACGTTAATACTAAGCCTTTTAATAATTCTTCATCGCAAGCTGTAATCGTAGTAAAAGTTGAAGGAAGATTTATGGCAATACCTCTAGGTTCTGGAATTCATTTGATGGATATGCCGAAGATCGAGTATAACTTTGGTCTTCGGACGGCACTAAATTGTATTCCTAAGGAAGAAATCAGACAAATAGATACTACAACTCCCGAAACCAACTCACAAAAAACAAAAAAGCAAGCGGTCGTTGGCTCGACTCCGGAAGAATTCGGGATCAATAAGCAAAAGGATATTTTGAGGGGGATTACGGGCAAGCTTCCTAAAGGTCATATTTTAGGAGAATCTATGGATGGTAAAGATAGTTTGCGGCTGATAAAGGGAGTTGAAGGTCTTGAGAAGCTTAAGAGTTTGTGCAAAGAAGCGATTAAATATTATTTATCAAATGGATATAAAAAGGATTATCCATGGATAGACAATATTGCTATGGTTCGCGATAAATCTCTGGTTGAGGCATTAACAAAGCACCTTGTCAAAAATCTTAAGCAAGCTAAATTCGAAAATATGTTTTTTTCCCCTCCGGTTTATTATGAATTAATTTTTGAATATAATGGATTTGTCTTTTCTTCAGGTGATCGCGCTCGTTTGAACAAAAAGGAGGCTTTTAATATGCCTGACATGCTCGACTGGAAAAAATCAATTGGTGAGGCGAGAAAAGAAATTAAAGAAGAAAATATAGACAGCTTTAAAGTTAATTTGTTAAATGAAGAAAATGGGAAAAATCAATCCTGGCCCCTCCAACGGTGCCTCGCCTGGGAAACTGAATTCAACGATCACAAATATATCCTATCTGAAGGCAGCTGGTATGTTGTAGATCCTAGCTTTTTTGCTAAAGTCAATAAATTTTACTTAGATAGAGTTTTGGAGCACCATAATTTCCCTACACCTTCTAAAAGTAAAATCATGGAAAGCGACTATAATGCAGAGATCTGCAAAAAGAGGAATAGGTTACTTTTTGACCTTGGTCACGCAAGTTCAAAATCTAAATCTATTGGCATTGACCATAACGAGGTTTGTGATGTCTATGATATTTCTGCTAAGACATTTATCCATGTAAAAATGGGCAAAAGTTCACCAGCTTTGAGCCAATTGTTTCGCCAAGGTGCTTTCAGTGGACAGATCCTGAAACAGGATGATGCAATATGCAAACAGTTTATCAAGCACCTAAAAGATTATGGATGTACAAATAAAGTTATATCCGAGCCTTATACTCCAGCAGAATAGAATATCATTTTTGCACTTGTTATTGGTAAAAAACAAAAAAAAGATATACCTTTTTTCAGTAAGGTAACCTTTAGGGACACCGTTGAGAATATCTTAGGTCTAATGGGCTACGATTGTAAAATTGCTTTTATTGTTAGTCCATAGCTTTATGATGACATAATGTGCTGTACTTCAGAGGATAGTGTTTAGTTTGAATTATGTTTTTTTGTAAAAAAATGTTTTGCGATTATCGACTATATGTGTGAGATTTATTAGATAAATTGCGTATCTGTTATTATAACTGAAAGATTAAATTAAACAATAATTAAATGAGTTGCAGA
This sequence comes from Pedobacter sp. L105, assembly GCF_009765875.1. Classification (GTDB taxonomy): domain Bacteria; phylum Bacteroidota; class Bacteroidia; order Sphingobacteriales; family Sphingobacteriaceae; genus Pedobacter. The sequence continues at coordinate 942 of NZ_LMUP01000007.1, read as the reverse complement.
CCTGAAAAAATAATTTAAATAGTAATTGGCGTGAAAGACAAAGTATTAAGTACGAACCAGAATTGAATAAAGACTTTAAAGCGTTTGCCCTTCATTATGGAACAGCGGTATTAGCCACCAGAGCGCGCAAGCCAAAGGACAAAGCATTGGTTGAAAACGCTGTGAGACTTGTGTATCAACGTATCTGCTTTACCCTGAAAGACAGGGTATTCTTTGATCTCCATTCCTTAAATCAAGCTATCTCTCCCTTGCTTGACCTTTATAATGAGCGAATGTATCAACAAAGGCAAACCAGCCGGAAACAGTTATTCCTGGATCAGGAAAAGCCTTTATTATCGCCACTACCCATCCAACCTTATGAATTACTTACATATAAGCACACTATGGTTCAAAAGAATTACCATGTCTTTATCAGTGAGGATAAGCATTATTACAGTGTGCCGCATCAGTATATTGGCAGAAAAGTGGAAATACGTTACAGCGAAACACTGGTGGAGGTCTATTCCTACAGTTCAAGAATAGCCTGTCACTTCAGGAACAGGACGGCAGCTGCTTTCAGCACTCATGATAACCATATGCCGGAAAATCATCAGATAATGAAGGATTGGAATATGGCCTCTTTTCTCTCCTGGGCAGAATCCAAAGACCCGGTAATCTATCAATATATTGAGAAAGTCTTTGTACAACGTTCCCATCCCGAACAAGCTTGCAGATCCTGTGGAGGAATCCAGCGGCTAGGGAAAATATATGGCACTGAAAGGCTAAAATCTGCTTGTTTACGCGCAATCAGCTTTGAACAATACGGCTATAAGATTCTGGAATCTATCCTAAGGCAGAACCTTGATCAGCAGCATCTACAACAAGATGAATTGCAGCTGCCGCTGCATGAGAACCTACGGGGCTCTGCTTATTATCGTTAAAAACAATAAGAACAAATATGAA
>NZ_LMUP01000024.1 GCF_009765875.1 Pedobacter sp. L105 | reverse complement strand
AACTCAGCACTTTCAGCTTTGCTTTCTTCACGAATGGCAGCAACCGGGCTGTAGTTTTGTAATTGAGAAGTTCCTCTTTTGCCCAATGCAATTTCAACACCTGCATGTGCGTAAGAGAACTTATCATTGTTTTGGGTAGCAGCACCATCGAAGTTATTGGTCTTCATGAAGTAAACTGTATAACCTAAATCAATATTTACTCCTTTAGATACACCTAATTTGAAACCAGCTCCAACCGGTACAAACCAGTGTTCGCCATAACCTGTACTTCCTGCATTCGGTACAACTGCACCTGTATTGCTATATACGTTAGCACTCGAAGACATATAACCAGCACCAGCTGTTACATAAGGCGAAAGGAAATTACGTTTTTGATTGATGCTTAAGTTAGCCACAGTAAAGTTTGCGCTTACTGCTGCAGACCAGTCGATCTTACTTTCAAATCCGCTTCCGTCCTGAGCTGCTGAAGGTGAAGGAAGATCGTTATCTCTTAAACCTTTTACTTTACCAGCAAGGAAGTCTGCCTGTATACCAAATCCTGGAAGGATTTGTTTTTTCACATAACCTCCGTATCCCCAGCTCTCCTGCGGAGTTTTGAAATCGCCATTAGTCCTATTATTGAAAGGGGTAAAGCTGGTTAACATTCCACCGTTTAAACCGATTGACCAGGTACGAAGGTCTTTTTTCTCAAAACGTTTTGTTGAGTCAGACGGTGCTGTCTGAGCAAATAGTGATGTTGATAGCCCTACAAGGGAAAGTACCAACGCCGATTTTGTAATTTTAGATTTCATCTTTTTATAGTTAGATATTAAATACATCCAGTATTGTACTGAATGATTAGGCTATAAGTAATAACCCTGCCAAAGCGATAATTGGCTCATAAATAAATCAAATCAATTCATTATGAATGGTTTAATTGTATGAATTGATTTTTTGTAAGAACTGACTTTCCGGGTTAAAAGTTCAATTAAGTGTATAGTATTTACTACAAAACCCCATAATGATCAATTTTAAACTGATGTTTTATTCCTGTTATCATTAGGTAAACCTTCAATGTTTTCTATCAGTGACCGTCAGATTGTTTAAGTATTTCAAGATAAATCTTTGATTTTTTGCGTTTTTTTGGCAAAAGAGTAAATTGATAATCATAAATTCTGATAGTTTTGTAGCACAGATACCCTGATTTATTCTTTTACCTATGAATTCGAATACTGTTGATTTAACCAATTGCGATAAAGAGCCTATACATATTCCAGGCAAAATACAGTCGCATGGCTTCCTTATTACTGTAGACATCCAAACATTAACCATAAATTATATTAGTGAGAATACCAGCAGTTTCATTGCTGCGGATGCTACAACATTACTGGGCCTTCCTTTCGGTCAGTTTGAAAACCTGGCCGGATTAAAAGAGGAGAGCGGACAGCTTCTTCAGCTGCTAAAATTGGGTGAAGCCCAAAAAAACTTTGATACGATTAATCCTTATCCCGTAAAAATTGACGGAAACAGCTATTATCTGATTGTTTCAGTTTCGGGAGATCAGTATTTGCTTGAATTTGAACCGGTAACCTTAGCTTATGATATTCAAAACCAGATTGGAAAATCTGTGTCTGAAATCCTGATGGGCAAAAACCTGCGGTCACTGTTGCAGCATACAGCTAAAGAGATCAGGGAATTGATTCACTACGATCGGGTAATGATTTATAAGTTTTTGGAAGATGGTCATGGAGAAGTAATTGCAGAAGTTAAAAATGAAGATCTGGAATCCTTTTACGGATTGCATTATCCGGCGTCGGATATTCCGAAACAGGCAAGGGAATTATATAAACTAAATTACACCCGTATAATTGCTGATGTCAACACGCAGGATGCATCGATACTTACACATCAAAATGCTCCGTTAGACCTGACGCACTCTGTATTGAGGGCTGTTTCACCAATGCATATACAATATCTCAGAAATATGGGAGTAGAATCGAGTTTTAGTATTTCACTGATTTTACATGGAGAGTTATGGGGACTGGTAGCCTGTCATAACTATAGCCCTAAGTTTATTGATTATAAAGCAAGGGAAGCAGCAAAACTCATTGGGAAGATAGTTTCTTCGGCATTGGAATACAGGGAAGATGAAGAGCAGGCAGAACAGCAAAATAATTATCAGACAGCAATAAATTCATTGAATTTTCATCTGACAAAAGATGAAGATTTGGTTACTGTATTAACGAAGCAGGAATACACCGTGAAAGATATTATTGGTGCAACAGGAGCAGCGGTATTATTTGGTCAGGAAATTTCTGTACTGGGACAAACCCCGGATCCAAAACAGCTTAGGGGCTTGTTTGATTGGTTAAAAGCGACAATGAACGATGCTGTTTATTATACACACCGTTTACCTGAGGTATATTATCCGGCTAAAGAGTTCAAACAAAACGGAAGTGGAATTATTGCGTGTATGATCTCCCGAGAAATGGATGAAATGATCGTTTGGTTTAAGCCTGAGCAGATCACCTTTATTCAATGGGCAGGCAATCCTGAAAAACCAGTATTGCCGTCTGCGGATGGAATGCTTAATCTGTCCCCCAGAAATTCATTTGAGATCTTTTCTCAGCTGGTAGAAAATACTGCATTAAAATGGACAAAAGTCGAAATTTCAAATGTGATCAAACTCAGGGAGAAGATCATCAATGCTATTAATAGGAAAGCGGGAGAGATCAGGATATTGAACGAAAGATTAAAGCGCGCTTATGATGAACTGGATACATTTAGCTACACCATATCACACGATTTACGGACACCGCTTACTTCAATAAAGAGTTATACCGAATTAGTTATTGCTACGAATAAATCTTTGGACGAACAGGGGAAAAAATTGTTGGGCAGGGTGGTAGCCGGTGCTGATAAAATGAATTTCCTGATCAATGAGATTTTGAAACTGGCAAGGGTAGGAAGGGTAGAGCTGGAACTTGTTCAACTGGACATGAACAGGCTGATCCGGGATGTTGCTGCGGAAGTTGTTTCTGCTTTAAAAGCAGAGCGTGTAAAAATAACCTTTGGTGAGCTTCCTGCTATTACCGGTACGGATGCATTGATTACACAAGTTTTTACTAATCTGATCGGCAACGCAGTAAAATATAGTGCAGCGAAATCAAATCCCGAAGTACATATTGAAGGGACTGAAATTGAAGATGAGATCATCTATAAGATACAGGATAATGGAATAGGTATTGCGGCAGATCACCACGAAAAAGTCTTTGAGCTATTCAAGAGAATGGATAACGTGAAAGATATTGAAGGCACCGGAGTAGGATTGGCGATAGTAAAGCGTATCCTAGAAAAGCACAATGCACGAATATGGTTTGAAAGTGAATTAGAAATTGGCACAATTTTTTACGTAGCATTTAGAAAACAATAATATGGTACTTCCTCCCGATATATTTTACGTCGAAGATGATCACGATTTTGCGTTTATCATGCAGTATGCTGTAAAAGAAGTTAGTGAATCTTTAACAGTGAGTATAGCTGAAGACGGGAACTCAGCTATTGCTCAATTACAGCGTTATGAAGATGAAAAACATCGCCCTAAGCTAATATTATTGGATTTAAATCTTCCCGGAATATCTGGTTTGGATGTGCTGAAGCGTATAAAAGAAATTCCTTTTTTCAAGTATGTACCGGTTATCCTGTTTTCTACTTCAGATAATTTGAACGATGTGAAAACATCCCTGGAAATTGGTGCAAATGCATTTTTAACTAAACCCAGCGGATACCATAACCTCATCACCTGCGTTAAGTCTCTTTATGACTTCTGGTTTCAGCAGAACAGAAGTATCAATTAATATTAAACAATTATAATGCTTCAGGATATATTAAAATCAGCTACTAAAGACAACCATGACGAGTTAGAATCGTTGATGTTTGTCAATGAGATCATGAACAAGACACTTACTCTTGAACACTATAAAACTTTATTGGCAACAAATTACATCGTTCATTCTGCTATTGAAGCGAAACTTCATGAAGCACTGGATAATGAATTAAAGCTGGAACTTGATATCAATCGCCGAAACAAGCTAGCTGCCCTGGAACAGGATATGCTGGAAGTGCAGCTGGACAAAGAAGAACTGGACGCACTGGATTTTGATTTCCTGGATGTAAAAGAATATACTAATGCCTCTGCCTTAGGAGCAATGTATGTACTGGAAGGTGCTACACTTGGAGGGAATGTGATACAGAAAAAACTCAGGGCAACTCCTGCTTTCCAAAATTTAAACCTAAATTATTATACAGTTTATGGTCAGCACTTAATGCCTAGCTGGTTATCTTTTGTAGAGGTCTTAAACAGCAGTGTTCCTGAAACAGACTTTTCTGTAGCCCGGGATAGTGCGGTTAAAATGTTTGAAAACATTGCTGAAGTGGCAAAAACTGTAAAAACAGTTCTTGCCTGATCGTATATTATAACTCGTATACTTCTCCTTTTTCGGGTATGGTTACGGCGTAACCTGCCTCGTCAATGGCACTGGCTAAGCTGTTCAGGCTGTTTGATTCTCCATGAACCAAAAACACCCTTTTCAATTTCTGTTGGTCCTGTTGGGTTACATTATTCAGGAGGTCGCCATGATCTCCATGACCACTCAGGAGGTCGGTTTGTTTAATCGTTGCAAAAACCATCAGGTCACGGTGACGTAGACGGACAATAGGATCTCCACGCAAAAGGCGGTTGCCTAATGTTCCCTTTGCGCAATATCCAATAAACAGAATGGTGCAATAATAATTTTGGATATTATGATACAGATGGTCTTGTATACGGCCTCCTTCCAGCATTCCTGCCGAAGAAATAATGATACAAGGTTCATGATAATTGGAAATGGAAATACTTTCTCTTTTATCCTGAACGTAGGAGAGTTCTTCAAACTCAAATTCATCTCCTTTATGGTTATAGAAATCCTGCGATTCCTCATTGAGTAGATGATGATGTTTGCGGTAAACATCCGTTGCAAAACTAGCCAGAGGACTGTCCACAAATATTTTTACCGGGGGCAGTAAGCCTTTACTGAATATTTTGTTTAAAGTGTAAACCAGTGCCTGTGTTCTGCCGATACTAAATGCGGGTATAATCAAGCGCCCCGGAAACTTAATACAGGTTTCATTAATAGTTTCTATCAGTTTTTGTTCGATCGTTGTATCCTTACTATGCATTCTGCCACCATAGGTAGATTCAGAAACCAGGTAATCTACCTGCGGTATCCGCTGGGGATCTACCAGCACGGGATAATTTTTTCTGCCTATATCTCCTGTAAAGGCTATTTTTTTCTCTTCTCCTTTGTCTTTAAGGGTCAATACAACTGCTGCTGCGCCCAATAAATGACCAACAGGAATAAAACGAAGGGAAATGCCTTCTTTAATCACAAAGTCTTTATCAAAAGCAATGGTAACAAAACGTTCCACCGTATCCATCACATGTTTATGCAGATAAAGTGGTTTTGGGCCTGAACCACCTCTTTTACCTTTAGATCTTTTATTCTGTTTACTCAAAAATATATTCACAGAATCCTGTAAAAGCAGTTCCGTAAGGTCGGCAGTAGGCGGGGTGCAAAGGATCTGTCCGTTGAAACCCATACGGACCAGGGTAGGTAAATTTCCTGAATGGTCTATATGTGCGTGGGTTAAAATTACTACATCAATAGTAGCAGGATCAAAAGGGAAATATTGATTTTCTTCCTGATAAGTATCTTTCTCATAATCAAGTCCGCAATCTATAAGAATATTATAGTTTTCTGACTGAAGTAGGTGCATACTTCCAGTTACCTGTTTAGCTGCTCCCCAAATTGTTAATTTCATCTCTCTATATATGGTTTCTGCTAGCCCCTTTAATCTGTTTCCTATTCAGGAAAAACAATTAAAAGATCAGCAATATATCCATTTTTAAGCTAAAATCGGCTAGTTGATTGTTTTATAAATTGCTATATTATTGTTACAACAGATTAAGCCTGACTTTGAAAGTATAATTTAATACTTCTGATAGTACCTTACTATTTACACATTTCCAGTTTAGGAGTTCATTTTTGAACTGAGGTTTTTCGAGTCCGGATTGTTGAGCGGCATAACTGTAAAAATCTGCCCGGCTGGGATGATCTGGCGAACAGGCATTATAGGTATAGCCAAATGCTTCCTCATCAATAATTTTTTTGGTAATCCCGATACAATCTTCCAGGTGGATCAAATTTATGGGGGCCAGGCCATTGGGGATATCCTTTTTACCTGCAAAGAACCTTCCTGGTTCTCTGGCAGGACCTATTAGACCTGCAAACCTCACTATAGTTGTAGTAAAGCCGTGGCTGCTTTTCAGTGCCAGTTCCGCGGCTAATATCGCTTTTCCGGAATCTGTTTCAGGAAGTGGGATGGTCTCTTCATTAACTTCTTCATTTTGATCGCCGTAAACTGAGGTAGAACTAATGAATATGATTTCAGGTACCTTATATAGAAATGCTGCTTTTATAATCCTTTCAATTTTTGAAAGAAAAGTATATTGTTCAGCTGTACTTCTTTTAGGCGGAATAGAAATGACCAACAGGGAGCACCTGAAAAAGGCGGGGTCAAACTGTTCTTCCTCTGCCTGAAAATTTACCAGGTAAGGGATTATTCCTGTTTGCTGCAGGCCAGTTAATTTTTCTGCTGTTGTACTGGAACCTTTAACGATATACCCGTCAGTTAGTAGTAGTCTGGCCAATGCCATGCCATACCATCCACAACCCAGAATACTAATTTCTTTATTTATCATTCACTTAATTATATCAGGTTCAACTACTCTACAATGATTGCACCTTCATAAAAAAAAGGGGTAATGCTTGTGCAATACCCCTTTTAATTTTTTTAACGAATTATTCTTACAGAACAGTTACATTAGAAGCCTCAGGGCCTTTTTTACCGTCATTCAATTCAAATTCTACATTGTCACCCTCATTCAGCTCTCTGAATGAGTCACCTGCAATTGCAGAAAAATGCACGAAAATATCTTTTCCTCCATCTTCTGGAGTTATAAAACCAAACCCTTTTGCAGAATTAAACCATTTAACTTTTCCTGTTGTACGCATATTAATATTATAAATTTCGCTGTGAAAATAATCAATTGAATATTAATATCCAAAATCTTAATCGCTTATTCTTATAATCAGCATATAAAAAAATCAAACCAGAGGGGCTTGTTTTTGTTGTTCTGGAAATATAAACTCAGAATCTATGTCAAATTTGGAGCAAAAAGCAGGCAGTTTATCAGCGCATGAACAAAAAATTAAAGACGCATATCGTGAAAAGCCAGATGAACTGGGGCTTGATTCAGATCATTCATCTGATACCTCAGTTAACTATGATAATGACAATGAGCGTACCTCACATAATCCTGATGGAGAAGATGATGACCATGATACAACCGAAGAACCGGGACATTCGCCGTTAATGGATAAGTAGCCTGGCAGTTACGTTGTTTTTTTTCTGATCTGGCTGGGTTGCTTTCTCTTTACTTTTCATGGTTTTATTGATTTACAGGTTATATTATGCTGTTATTCCAATTGTTTTTAAAAATTACAAAACAACTTGGCATAATTTTAGTAACTAACTTGATACAATTAATTCTCTAATAAAATTAAAAATGAAAAAGTTATTTGCAGTACTTGGAATTGCCTTAGCATTGACAGCATGTACCAATGCTAAAAAAGAAGAAGCCATCAGGCAGGCCGCTATAAAAGAAACAAAAGATAGCTTAAGGTTAGATAGTTTTAACCGCGCTGCTGTTGTCCAGAAAGAACAGGAAGCAAAAATTCAGGAACAAAAAAGGGTTTTAATGTTATCTGAAGCAAGGGCGGCAGAAAATGAACCGGCTGCTACATCATCTAATTCGCACTATTCTAAAAAGAAAAAGAAAGGATGGAGCAGTGCAGCATTAGGAACAGTAATAGGTGCAGGAGCTGGAGGTTTGGGCGGCGCACTAATTGACAAAAAGAAAGGTCAGGGTGCATTGATCGGCGGAGTAGCCGGAGCTGGTGCCGGATATCTTATCGGACACGGACAGGACAAAAGAAGGGCAGAAGGAAACTAATCTGCTCTATTATATTCTTAAATAAAAAAAGCCTGATTCAAATGAATCAGGCTTTTTTTATTATTTTTTTTCAGGAGGTGTAGAAACGATTTCACCGAACTCGTTTACGTATGCCATCATACTTTCTAAATCACCACCACTTGAGTTTTGTTGACGTTCTTGCTTGCGTTGCTCTTTATCCTCTTTTTTCTTCTGCCTGTTTTTTTCTAGTTGCTTCTTCATGAAGGTTGCCTGAGATTTAGCCATAAATTTCCTCGATTTAGTTAAAAAATAACTGTTCTCCGCTGTTATTACTTGTTAAGGCATTTCCAAAAACAATGTGTTGTATCGATAAGCCTGAATAAAACTTAAATTCTTTGGCTACAATATAGGGTAGGAGCCAGGAGAATTGAATCTAATCAACGGATGATTAGCAAGTAAGTATTAAGAGAAAAGTGTGTTTGTACTCCGTTCTATGCAAATATACAAAAAATATCTTAATTATATACCAAACCGGCAAATATGCCTGTGCAAGTATATATCTGCGAATTATTATTCTAAGGATTCCGGGTTTTATCAAAATGCCAAAATTGATAATACGAAAATATTCGGCATACGTCGATTAACTAATAGTTTATTAGAGGGATTGTATTGATTGCCTCTGTTTATTTAGTCTTATATTTGAATTTATTATTTTTTTAGCGAGAAAAAAAACAAATAAACAAAATTTTGATTTAAAGAATCGGCTTAGAGCTATTGAGAATATAATTTGGTACGGCAATTGACACAAGCATTGAAGTTTAGATTTATAGCAGTAATGCCATTTTAATTTGATGTATATAAAATTTGAAATTACGTAATGAATTTTTTACAAAAAATGACCTAAATTTATTTTGTACAGAATTTATAAATGAATGAATTTCAATTACAATTTGGATAGTAATAAATTTTGTTGGTATCTTGGATAGGAAATGGAATAATATTTCTTTATAAGATAAATATTAGGCTTAGGGGCTTTTAGATTTCGAAAATTTCATCAGCACGCTAACTATTATGAATAATTGTTGTTGTGTCTGTTTATTAAAACGTTTTACTATAGCTGTATCCGGTTGTTCTATTTTCGATGATGCTGAAAAATGATTAAAAAATTACTTTCAAATTTTTTCATTAAATGCGGGCAAGAATTAAAAGTAAATTCCATTTTTAAGATAGCTCTGTTATTAATTGTTTTTGTATTTGGAATTTCCAGTCGTGGAAGGGCAGAGAATCCTGGGGTTATAGTTTTGAAAACAGGAACACTCAGTTCGGCAAATAATTCTATTATCTATACGATTACTGTTATCAATACAGGAGATGTTCCCCTGCATAATATTATTCTTGATGATCCTAAGGCCTTCCCAAAAAATGCTATTCCTCTATCTGTTATCATTAATCCTGGTGATTCTTATACTTTAACTGGTGCTTATGCCATCACACTTGGAGAGAAGGATGCGGGAGTGGTGAAAAATACTGCAGATCTATACGCTACCAGTCCGGGTGGAACAACTCTTTACGTAGGTTCCCAGCCAAGTTTAACTGCCAGGCCAAACACGCCAACAGTTACCAATGTTCCGGAAACTCCGAGTGTTGCATTGGTAAAAACCGCTATATTAAGCACGGACAAAAATTCTATTGCCTATACTTTTTTAATAACGAACACCGGAAATGTCACGTTAAGCAGCTTCACTTTGGATGATGATAACTTTCCTGGGGTGTTTACTATACCTTCAGCAACAACTGTGGTTTCTAAATCAAGTTATCCGGTTCTTTCTCATACCTATCAGATTACCCAGGCAGACAGGGATGCTGATATGGTTATAAATACAGCCAAAGTACAAGCAACGAGTAATGTTAAGAAGACTCCGGTAAGTGATCTTTCGGGAAATACGCAGCTTGATGATACTCCTAATGTAATTCTTTTGCCTGAGCATCCATCTATCACCATGGTTAAAACTGGAGCCTTAAGTAATGATGGGAATAACATTCTCTATTCATTTGCTATTACCAATACTGGTGACGTAACTGTAAAAAATCTTACCATAACAGATCCCAAAATTGCCGGCGCATATACTTTTAGCCCTTCCAATAATGTAGCACCCGGTGCAACCGTTGTTGCTATGGCGAATTATACGATTCCCCAATTAGAAAAGGATGCTGGCAGGACAACTAATCAGGCTACGGTAAGAGGGACAACTACAGCTAACCATCCAACTGCGACATCGGGTAACGCTGTGGGTAATACTTTACCAACAACAATTATTATTCCTCCGCATCCATTGGTTAGTTTAGTAAAGATAGGTGTGTTGAGCCCCGATCAAAGTTCTATCCATTATACACTTACCATTAGTAATACCGGAAATGTTACCTTGAACAATTTTACACTCACTGATACAAAACTTTCAGCTTTTATAATACCAGCCAACATGCAGCTCGCACCAGGACAAAGTATGGCATATACAGGAGATTATGCCGTTACGCAGGCTGATAAAGATGCAGATCAGGTTACTAATATGGCTAAAGTTACAGCACTCAGTAATTTGGGGACCCGTGTTTTTGATAATTCAGGAACCGCAGTATCTAATGATCTTCCTACGGTAGTACCTATACCGGAAATGTCTTCAATTGCTTTGGTCAAAACGGGGGTGTATACTGCCGACACTAATACTATCAATTATACATTTACAGTCACCAATACTGGTACTGTAACATTGAAAAATGTGGCAATGACTGATCCGAAAATAAATGTTCCATTTATTTTTAGCCCTGCGGGTAATCTTGCTCCTGGTAAAACTACTGTTGCTACAGCAGTTTATGCTGTGCCTGCTGATGATAAAGATGTAGGCGAAGTAATTAATACGGCAACTGTAACTGCTAATAGTTCCAGTAAAACGGTTTCCGATATTTCAGGTACAGCACAAAATAACGATCTTCCAACGGTTGTGATTGTTTCTGATCGTCCCGCTGTTAATCTGGTAAAGACAGGGGTTTTAAGTAACGATGGGAATACTGTAACCTACAGCTTCATCATAAATAATACAGGTGATTTAACACTACAGCACCTGATTTTAACAGATGCTAAATTACCTGGAACTTTGGCAATTGATCCTGCTCAGTCAGTACGTCCGGGAGCCAGCAAAACATTAACAGCTATTTACACTGTTACGCAGGCAGAAAAAGATGCTCACCGGGTTGTTAATTCAGCAAGTATCACAGGAACAAGTTTTACGGGGTTAACTATAAGTGATGTTTCGGGAACCAACCCGTTAAATGATGATCCAACAGTCATTGCCGTACCCGAAAATCCTTCCGTGAAGCTGGTTAAAACAGGTATCCTTAGTACGGATGAAAATACCATTACTTATACATTTACACTGACTAATACGGGGAGTGTTACACTCAAAGGTCTTACGCTTACTGATGTAAAGCTTCCGGCCTTTATCATAGATCCTTCTGAGACATTAAGTCCCGGAGCGAACAAAATATTAACTGCAATCTATACTGTTACGCAGGCAGAAAAAGATGCTGGAACAGTTACAAATACAGCGGTTGCTACAGGAGTAAGTCCGGCAGGTACTATTGTAAATGATGTTTCCGGAACCACTCAGGACAACGATAATGCTACTGTTATTGCTGTTCCCTTGGTTGGAGCAATGAAAGTAACTAAACTGGCAAATGGTACTATACCAATTACACCTGGTAATCTGGTCAATTATACGTTAAAAGTAACCAATATAGGTACTGTCACTTTACGAAATATTTCGGTGAATGATCCGAATGCGGTAGTGACTGGAGGCTCACCTATTCCTGCCTTAGCTTCTCAGGAAAGTGCCGAGGTTACGGCCACTCATCAACTTACCCAGTCAGATATTGATGCCGGTAAAGTAATTAACCAGGCAACAGCGAATGGTACAATGCCTGACGGCAGTAGTGTAATTCAATTATCAGATGATCCTTCTACAGTGGCTGTCAATGATCCTACAATAACACCGATAACTGAACAAGGTGCTTTGGCTTTGGTTAAAACCGGAATAGTGAATGCTAACGCTACTATCATTACCTATACTTTTACCGTAACAAATACGGGAAATGTTACGTTAAAAAATATAACATTGAGCGATCCTCTTTTGGGTGGAATGATCAGTCAGAGTCCTTCTGATTTGTCTCCCGGGCAGTCAATTGTAATTACTCATTCCTATAATATGACTCAGCAAGACCGGGATAATGCTAAAGTTACAAATTCGGCCACGGCCACTGCTCTAACTCCCCTAGGTTTAACGGTAACAGATATTTCTGGAACAGACCCTTCAAATGATACGCCTACTGTGGTTCTTATAGGCACAATACCCGGTATTGATTTAGTAAAAACAGGGGTAATTACAACAGATTTTGCAACTGTTACTTATGCTTTCAGGGCTGTCAACACTGGAAATGTAACCTTACAAAATCTAAACCTTACAGATACAAAACTGAGTAGTAAAGTAGTACTAAGCAACACTGTGATAGAGCCGCGCGGAGTAGTGACGGGTACAGCTGTTTACACCGTTACAGATCAGGAAAAACGTGATGGACTGGTCAGTAATACTGCTACTATAACCGGTTCTACCCCTACAGGGGAAGGCAGCGCATCTGATATATCTGGTACAGCGGAAGATAATGATGATCCTACAGTGATTATTATAGACAAATCTCCGCAGGCAGTAAATGACCATGCAGAAACGACTATTGATCATCCTGTTACTTTTAGTATTACAGGAAATGATCTGCCTTCTTTCAATGGATTGGATGCGGGAAGCATCGTCATTACCAAATTTCCATTGTTTGGACAGTTAGAAATTCATACAGATGGAACCGTGACCTATACGCCTAACAGGGGTTACGCTGGTCCTGATGATTTTATGTATACCGTAACTGACCTAAAAGGAAAGTTGAGTAATAGGGCGCTGGTGAGCATTAATGTTTCATTGATTAACCTGTTTATTCCCAATACTTTCACTCCTAACGGAGATGGCAGGAACGATACCTTTCAAATTGTTGGGAAAGAGGATTTTGATAGTATTGATGTAGTAATTATAAACCGCTGGGGCAGCGAAGTTTATCATAACAGAAACTACCAGGATAATTGGGACGGATCAAACCTGGGAGAAGGTACTTATTACTATATCATTACATTAAAAAAAGGAACAAGTCAGGTCGTTAAAAAAGGCTGGATATTATTAAAACGATGAGATTAATGAATTTTTCAAAAAGGAGTTGCTGGTATAAGATAGTAACGATTAGCTGTCTGTTCTTTGCTGGCAGAAGCCAGGTAAAAGCGCAGCAGAATATCCAGTTTTCCCAATACATCTTTAACACGATGAGTGTTAATCCTGCTTATGCGGGGTATAAGGAAGAGTGGTTTGCGCAAATGGCCTTGCGCAACCAGTGGGTGGGATTACCGGGGGCACCAAAAACAGGACAGGTTTCTATCGATGGGATACTGGATCCGCAAACTACCAAACATGGCGTAGGGCTGCAGATCACTTCCGATCAATTAGGTGCACAATCTTCCACCTCCATTACACTGAATTATGCCTACCGCCTGCAGCTGGA
>NZ_LMUP01000023.1 GCF_009765875.1 Pedobacter sp. L105 | reverse complement strand
CGGACATTACGGGAAATTACACCGTTATTGCCGCTTACGGCACTAACGGGCTCAACCAGGAAATTGTGAACGCGATCAAAGCTTTGCCCGAACTGGAAGAAATCATCTTTGCCTTTGACAATGACCCGGCTGGAAAAGCAGCCCAGGTTAAACACAGCGGGGAACAGCATGTGCTTTTCCCCGGGCTGCTGTTATCGGCTTTGGAACTGCCCTGTAAAGATGTGAATGAAACCGCACAGGGCCATGAAGATGGGATCTTTGTCCAGCTGCTGGAGCAGCGGAAAGATCTTTTTCTTTCAATTGAAAATCAGCCTTCAGTTGAAAAAGAAAAACCGGCACCCCAGGGGAAGGTGCAGCTGCGTGCTGCCGGGGATCTCAATACCGATAATCCCCATAAAATCAGTTACCAGACGCCGCTTGCCCTTTACTATATTCCCGGCGGAATCA
>NZ_LMUP01000022.1 GCF_009765875.1 Pedobacter sp. L105 | reverse complement strand
GTAGGCTGTGTAGTTAAACTGGCCTGCGTGTCTCCATTTACAAAACCGCTGTAACTTGCTGTTAAAGTAGGTACCGCTGCACCATATGCCTTGGTCTGGTTATCCGCAGTGATCGTTAGTGGCGCTGAAGTAATTGATAAATTGCCAGCAGTGTAACTGATGGTATAATTAGGACTTACCGCTCCGCTTGCAGTAATCGGATAAGGACTACCTGCTACAGACGATGTTGCCGTAGCAGTAGTTGTCAACGTAGGCTGTGTAGTTAAACTGGCCTGCGT
>NZ_LMUP01000021.1 GCF_009765875.1 Pedobacter sp. L105 | reverse complement strand
GCCTCTGAGAGCCAAGGCATCCCCTGTGTACTCTTTCTTACTTTCTTCTCTCCATAGCCTTTTGCGCCTATGGAAATGCTTTTTTATTATAGTTGTTAAATCTTCTTTTTTAAGTCGGTAATTGCTTACCTTCCTTCAAAATCCAATCAAACAACGTCTCTATTGTTGTTTGCTCTTCTTTTAACTTCTTCCAATATGTCAAAGAACTTTTCTATCCCCGGTAATTATTGCTAATTCCCTATTTTGTTGTCACTTCTATCTTAGTGACGGGTGATGGTGGAGAATAACGGAGTCGAACCGTTGACCTCCTGCGTGCAAGGCAGGCGCTCTAGCCAGCTGAGCTAATCCCCCGTA
>NZ_LMUP01000020.1 GCF_009765875.1 Pedobacter sp. L105 | reverse complement strand
TTTTTAAAAGCTAAACTAACGTCCTACTTTACAACCTTTCAAATCTTCTGCTCTTTATCTCCTGCACTGTTTCCCTTCCTCCGAAGCGGGATGCAAAAGTAGGAAAAATAACCCAACCACAAAACAATTCAACTAATTCATTTGTATACCGACCCTAACTGCATGGCGCACAAGCATAAAAACTTCAGATCTCCGATAAAGGATAGCCAGATTAAGCAATATTAAGATTGTTGTAAATTGTTAGGGGCTGAAAATAGCAAAGTCATAGCTTCGTTATGGCTATGCTCATCAGGTCAAAATAGGGTTAGAATAGAAGGATTGATCTTATTTAGGAAGTGTTTTTAATAATTCTTTAGCAGGAACTAATTTTGCATTTCCCTCTTTATCACCGATAACAAGACTTCTATTATGTAAAGCGGCTTCTTCCACCATTTTTCTGGAAGATATCTTCAATCCAAACATAACTTTTTCTGTAAATGTAGAGTCTTGATTTATACCATTAGTGTTATTCATGAATACCTCCTTTAATCTTATCCCAAAGTTCGTTATTAAAAACTGTTTTTCCAAAGCCATCAGATTTCGCTATTAACTCTGGAACAGGGTTCATATTATCTACAAGTGTCCACTCCTCACAAATTGGCATATACAGATTATATAAATTATAGAGACCTCTATTATACCTGCGTAGAATAATTTCTGATGGAATATGGTGGCCGCCCTCACTAACTCGTTGTGCTACTCTCTTTATTGCAACACCTGGAGAACTTAACCAGAAATACAATAGCCGAACTTTATATCCCAATGAATGAGCCTGCTTAATCAGAGAAACATAACTTCGTGTTGAAAGCGTGGTTTCAACCGCAAAATCAGCTTGTTCACTGAGCAATTCCTGGATACGGTTTAACATTGTCCTACCAGCTGCCACTGCTACACTTTCTGGATTAAACGGAGATAAACCAGCTGCAATATTATCTGCATTAACAAATTCACGACAATTCAATATTTCTGGAAGGATAGTGTAACTAGCGGTCGTTTTTCCTGCGCCATTACAGCCAGATATAATATACAAATTAGGCATAAATCGTCCTTTCTAAATCTTGAAATTCGAAGCACTTTCTGCAAATAATATCTAGTGGAAGCTTTAAAGGAATTAACGTATTCCGCTCTGGAGCATTACTCTTCATAAATGTAAATATATCCAGATAAAAATAAATGTTATAATTATTTATTATCCGGGTTTCTGTCCCTAATCGTTAAGAAAAATCGGGGCAAACCAGCAAACATGTACAACTTAAAAAGCGGAGTTAATCGGGAAAATTTGTCATGATCCGGGATTTAACGTAAATTAAACATAAAAATTTGTCAAATGCATACCAGGCAAACATGAATAAGTCACCATGGATAACAACCTCCATTGGATCAACAGGAATCATCCTTAAATGTATTCCTGATAATCTGACCGAGTGTATTTAAATTGGCATGTACTGCCCCCATGGTATTATTGAAATAAACGAATACTTTTTTTCCTTCAGCAAGCCATTCTGTAACATAACTTGCATACTCGTACAATACATCATCAGGATAACTCCCGCGATAGTCGCCATCAGGGCCATGAAAACGCAAATATATAAAGTCTGGATGTGTTTCCATTACAGGACTATTTGCAGGTGTCTTGTCGTGGATCACCATTCCAAACTGATACCTGTCCAGCAGCTCATAAATTTCTTCTACGTATAAAGACTGGTGACGGAACTCCAGCGCAATTTTCCATTCCATTGAAGGATCATTATCACGCAATACCTGCATCAGCCTTCCCAGCTGCACTAAATGTGAAATGCGAATACTTGCAGGGAACTGTACCAGCAGACAACCCTTCTTTTCTTCTACCTGTGATATCACCTGCATAAACCTGGCAACAACATCCGGATCAAATGCAAGGTCTCTATTATGCGTAATCTCCCGGAACAGCTTAAACGTGAACAGAAAATTATCAGGCACCTCAGTGGCCCACTTTTTTACCGTTGAAGCCAATGGTACCTTGTAAAAAGAACTATTAATCTCAATGGTATTCATTAGTGAACCATAGTAACAGAGCCTCGACCTATCCTGAAATTCTACAGGATAATGCAGTTTATTGGGAACAGGTAGCAGTAATCCGCTAATCCCTGCATAATAATTATTGAATGAGTTATTCATAGTATCCTAAATCAGATACCACAACAATAATCCAGGTGATTTGTTGGAATACATGATTACGCCCATAGTGAGAGGATAGTATAAACCGGTAAGGTATGAAAGGTTTGCGCTGATCACCAGGGAAAAGTTGCCTCTAAAAAAGATCGTCAGCTACGAGCGGGATAACGCCAACTCACCGCGAATAAAAAAGGTTAAAAACCAGAAAAGCCTCTCAGTTTCCTGAAAGGCTTTCTTTAAGATTTGGCACCGACCTACTCTCCCACGTGTTA
>NZ_LMUP01000002.1 GCF_009765875.1 Pedobacter sp. L105 | reverse complement strand
TACGCCCGGGCTGACTCAAGAATGAAGCGTGAAGCACTAGAAAGGGCATACGTGGATGTTAACCAGAAATCAGCTGAAGATGCTGCATGGTTGAAAAATGCAGAACTACTGGAATGGTTAAAAGGGCTTAAGTGAAATAACACAAGAATTATGTAAAGTATTCCTGGTAAACTAAGCTAAAAATCAATAACTTATCGCTGTATCCAGGCAGTACTTTACATAATCTTTTAGCTTACATAAACAGAATTATGTAAAGCTTTACATAAATCAGTAAATGCGTAGGGTAATGTACCTCCAAGTGCTTGTTTCGAAGGTATCGCATTTTGCGATACCATGTTTTGAACCTCCTCTTCAGTTAACTGGATCATAAAATTGTCTGGAAACCTTTCTTTATTGCGTTTTACCTGTTCCCTTAGACGTTTTGCCTTTACTTCATAAAGTTCTGCCAGATCTCTGTCCAGCATTACTTTTTGGTCCCGGATCAGATAGATTTTCCGCATCAATAGCTCATCTGGTGTAATTGTAACATGTGTTTCTTCCATGTTACAAATTTATTTCAATTACAGGTTAAATAGGTAGTGAATATAAAGAAAAATATGTTTTCCGATTCATATTCATTTAACTGGATCGTAAAATTATCAGGAAACCAATCTATGTTCCCTTCTGCCTATCCTCAAAAACGAATCATTTGGTAAATGGCTTATTTTAATTTTTAAATTCCATGCTATTTAAAAACCGGCTTAGCAAATCAGCTGCCCTGTTTTTGTCTTCTGGTTTAAACTGGATAATTCCATTGATCATTTTATCATTGTGGTATTCTGAACTGAATCTATAAAAACTCCATTCGTTTTGATGATAACTTAGAATTATAAATTGAATGTGATTGAAAGTTTGAATGATTGCGTTCGCATTGATAAAACCTCCAATCTTAGCTATTGCGATGGCTTCTTCCTTTTTCTGCTCCAATGTTTTAACCGAAGAGTCAACAATGCCTAAATCCCAGAACCCAAGTGTCATTCCATTTATGTTGTAATAATTTTTTCTTTTCGCCATCGCTTTGGCACTCGATCTATATTCTTCTGTTCCATTTGTCCGTATTCGCGGCATAATTTTTACTGCACCACTCGGCAGAATTAGCGTAACAGTATTACTGAGATTAGCTTGTTGACCTTTAACAGAGAAACAACATAATGCCGTTATGAATATTCCAAAGATTGTTTTCATTTTATGATCAGTCTTAAGAGGTTAATTTTTAAATTCTATACTATTTAAAACCTGTGTAAGTAAATCAGTTGCCCTGTTTTTATCTGCTGGTCTAAACTGTATAAAACCTAAAATATTTTGATTATTATGATTTTCTGAGATAAATTTATAGAAACTAAAATCATTTTGGTCATACCTTAAAATGATAAATTGAATATGATTGGATGTTTTAATTACTCCGGAAACATTCGTAGCATTTCTTCTCCTGTTCATTCCGATAAGCTCTTCTTTTTTCTGTTCTAATGGTTGTGTAGAAATTCCAGTAATGCTTTGATCCCAGAACCCAAGAATCATTCCATTTATGTTGTAATAATTTTTTTTCTTAGCTAATTTTGCTGCAGCTACTTTATATTGTTCTGTTCCAATATCTGGAGTTTTTTCTGACAGACTGATTTTTACCGCGGAGCTAGGTAACTTTAAGGTAAGGATCCTGCTTTGATATACTTGCTGTCCATTAACAGAGGAGCAAAATAAAATGGTTATGAATATTCCAAAAAATGCTTTCATTTTATTGCTAAATCAAGTCGTTTAACTTTTAAATTCCATGCTATTTAAAAACTGGGTTAGTAAATCAGTTGCCTTGTTTATATCTTCTGGCTTAAACTGGATATAACCTGCAATATTTTGATCATTGTGGTATTCTGAATAAAATCTATAAAATTGAGAATCATTTTCATCATAATTTATAATTATAAATTGCATATGATTAAAAGTTTTAATAAAAGCCATAATGTTAGTAGCACTTCCCATTTTTAACAAACCTACAAGTTCTAACTTTTTCCGTTCAAGTGATTTTCTGGAAACTTCAGTTATACTCAAATCCCAAAAACCGAGTGTAATTCTATTTATTTTGTAATAGTTTTTTCTGTTCGCTATTGCTATGGCAGCAATTTTAGATTCTTCAGTTCCGGTAGTGATTGTATCTTCTGATATGCTAGTCTTTACCGCTGAATTTGGTAGGTGTACTTTAACTACCTTACTCTGATATATTTGTTGTCCTTTAACAGAAAATAAGCTTAGAATTCCTATTAATATCCCAAAAAGTGTTTTCATTCGATTATTTCCATATTCTTCCATAAATATTTTATTTGTTGAATATAATTAATAATATCCTTATTATTAGTTGTTATGTGCTTTTTAAAGTAAAGCGTTAGAAGAAACATCTTGTTGTACTATAAAATTGAGGTATCACATTTTGTGATACCTCAATTTTATAGTAGGGAGTTTTTTAGCTAAAGGATATGAATCCTGCAAAAAGAATCAGAAAATGGCCCTCACGTTCTTATTTCAAAGGGGTCGCAAAATGCGACCCCTTGTTTTTATACGTATTGAACCCGATAATTAGGCCTGTACAATAGACCGGTTCAGATCTTTGGTGATCAATTGCAGTTTTTCCTCTGCATTACGTAATTGCTCCTGTAAATCCTGAACGGCATTGCTGGTATTCAGTTTCAGCTCAGGAATCAGGTCTCTGTAATAATTGATACCAGTATATAATTGAGCAGTAAATTTCTCGAAGTATTTTGTCTTTTTTGCATTCAGATCATGCAGCTGTGCGGCCAGGTCTTTCTTCAGGTAATCTACATATAGGTTTAGCTCATTGATGAACAAATTTGGGCGGCTGATCTTAAAAGGAATGATTTCCCTTCCATAGATATGGCTCACCATTTCTTTCAGCGAATAGGTTGATGAAAAATAACTGAGGTTAGGGCCGGGGCAAATACTTACCGCTTTACTTTCCCTGGGTTTGATCATGTCATTCTTGATGTATGCCGAGGCGCAAAGCCCTTCGCATAAACAGATCTTCTCTGTGATAGCATCAAATTTTTCCTGGAAAGCTGCGGGCTCGAGTTCCATCTTACGCAGTTCCTTGATCTTCAAGTGCTGGTACTCCCGCGAAGCGGTACAAATAGGCAATTCCGTAAATTCAGTATTGGTAGACAGGAATTTTTTGATGCAGGGACTTCCCGGACGGCCTTTTTCAATACGCTGCAAACGCTGCGTTTCCATACTGCTCTTTTTGAAATTATTAAAGAGTACGCCCAAAGGGGAAGAATTACTTACATAAAAATCATCTGTTGTCGCATTTTCAAGTGCATGCAGGGTATCGCTGTCTACGTTGGTCACTTCCGGTACCAGTAAAAACGGACTTCCCCAGCCGGCGGCATCAAGTGCGTAATAGTTGATCAGGAAATTATGTTCTTCAGCAGTGCCAATTCCTCCCTGTGCGGTGATCTTTAAAACAGGTCTTGCATTGAGCAGGATACCTTTTGTCTCCAATGCATGGCGGTAAATATGAAATAACTCTTCCATGAGTTCATTCCTTTTTTGCTTAAATTCTTCAAGGATGGGACCCAGCAGCAAACCTTCAGTAGCGAAGGCATGGCCGCCACAGTTTAAACCTGATTCTACCCTGAACTCATCTACCCAAAGTCCTTTTTTGGCCAGCATTTTTGCTTGTATCAAAGCAGATCTGAAGTCACTCACTTTAAGGATGATCTTTTTGGTAATCAGCCCTGCTGTATTGGGATAGAAGGATTCGCAGGTTT
This sequence comes from Pedobacter sp. L105, assembly GCF_009765875.1. Taxonomy (GTDB): domain Bacteria; phylum Bacteroidota; class Bacteroidia; order Sphingobacteriales; family Sphingobacteriaceae; genus Pedobacter. The sequence continues at coordinate 744,385 of NZ_LMUP01000002.1, read as the reverse complement.
CCATATAGGTATACAGCCTGGGGTTGAGTCCTGCAGAGATTACTACGGCAGAATGCAGGGAACTGTTGGCAAATCCTCTCATGGCAGCCAGTGCATCGGTGAAATCGTTACCCAGGTTTTCTCCGGCAGTGTTATAATTTGCTTTGTCTACTTTAGTCATGATGTTCACATCGATATCTCCCGGTTTCATCTGCCAGCGCAATTCCTTTTGCAGGCCTTCTTTTTCTTCACCTTCTTCGAGCCCAAGCATATGGTGATATATTGCTTTTAACTTTGAATTTTCAGGAAGCAGTTCAAAATAATTGTGGATATCGTTTCCTGCAGCAAAACTTTCCTGCTTGAGCTGTGTAAATTGTTCGTTCACTAAAACATGAAGCAGGTTAAGATAGGCTGTGATCCTTTTCGCTCTGCTGTCTTCTGCTTCTTTAGCGATTGGGGAATAGGCGAAGTGATTTGCCTCGCAATGGAACTTTCTCATGCGTTCGGTGAGTTCGTCATCTACAATGGAGAGCACGGAAGAAATACCATATCTGGCCACTTTTAGAGGGGTATCTATGGAATAAGCTAATCCTAAAACGGGAATGTGGAAGGTGTGTTGCATACGGTTTCTTTGATCTGTAGGTTAGCAAAATAGCAGAGAAATTACAGCTGAAAATATGATGCCGGTCATTTTTTTTAATGATCTATATCGGCTCACAACATGATGTAAATCATAGCGAAGCGATGATACGACACAGATATTTGTGGTATTAAAAGCAACATATCATGGCAACTTTAACATTATCAAAAGGCTCAGCAAGTAATCAGTCAAACTCTTTATGGACTAAATATTTAACTTTTGCTGACGGCCAGACAGAAAACCGACTGGGTTGGTTTTTAGTTTCTATTATTTTACACTCTACCTTATTGGTGCCACTCACCTTTATGATTGTTTATTCATTGGGCGGATATGTGGTTCCCTGCCTGGCAGTAAGTATGGTTTTATTCTTTTCTAATATCGTAGCAAATATGAGCGGTGCAAACACAAGGGTTACTATTTTTCTTTTTGGATTAAGTTTATTCATTCATTCCTTAATACTGATCATCACAGTAGCTGGCATTTAGCTATATTTGTGAAAAAGGCGAGAATGGAAAATGCAATGTTACTGGAGGCGATTATTGAAACGGCGATTGACGGTATTATTACCATTGATCAAAGAGGTAAAATAGAAAGCCTTAATCCTGCGGCACTGAAGTTGTTTGGTTATGACCTGGATGAAATACTGGGAAAGAACATCTCTATGCTGATGCCGGAACCGGATAAAACGGCGCATGACGGCTATCTGGAAAATTATAAGCAAACACATGAAAAACACATTATTGGCATTGGCAGGGAAGTAAAGGGCCTGAGAAAAGATGGCTCTACCTTTCCTTTCCGCCTGGCTGTAAGTGAAGTGCAGTATGAAAACCGGAAGATTTATACCGGTTTTATCCACGATCTTTCCAAAGAAAAGGAAGCTGAAGAACGGCTGCAGGAATATGCTGCTGAGCTGGAGAGCCTGGTAGAAGAGCGGACCAAATCCCTTAAAAAAACCGTGGTAGCTTTAAGGGAAGCTAAAGAGGAAGTGAGTTTATCCCTGGAGAAGGAAAAAGAACTGAACCAGATGAAAAGCCGCTTTGTATCGATGGCATCCCATGAGTTTCGTACACCCCTCAGTTCCATACAGCTTTCCTCTTCCCTGATCGAGAAGTACGCACTACCTTATGAAAATACAAATATCAGTAAGCACGTCCATAAAATAAAAAATGCGGTTGGCAACCTCACTACTATCCTGAATGATTTCCTGTCTCTGGAAAGACTGGAAGCGGGAAAGGTAGAGCCTGCATTTCATTCCTTCGACCTGGTTAAACTGGCTGAAGAGATCACTGAAGAAATGCAGATGATAGCCAAGCAGGACCAGCATATTATTTATCAGCATACCGGACTGGAAAGTGTGGTGCAGCTGGATCAGAACCTGCTGAAGAATTGTATGATCAATCTGATCAATAATGCCATTAAATATTCGGGAGAGAACACGTTTATAGAATTTAACACGGAGATCAATGACCGTCAGTGTATCGTAACGATAAGGGACAATGGTATCGGAATCCCAGACACTGATCAGAAACATTTGTTCCAGCCCTTTTTCAGGGCGCATAATACCGGAAGTATACCGGGTACGGGCTTAGGCCTGAATATTGTGCTGCGTTATGCCGGCCTGATGAATGGTGAAGTACAGTTTGAAAGCCAGATTAACCAGGGCACTACATTTATTCTTTCTTTTAATAAATAACACATGAAGAAACAGCGCATACTGATTATTGAAGATAATGACGATATCAGGGAAAGCACAGCGGAAATACTGGAGCTGGCCAGTTATGAAGTTTTTCAGGCCGATAACGGCAAAACAGGGGTAGAATTAGCGAACACAGAGCTGCCCGACTTAATCCTCTGCGATATTATGATGCCGGAGCTGGATGGTTACGGTGTACTGTACCTGCTGAATAAAAATCCGCAGACTTCTGCTACGCCTTTTATTTTCCTGACTGCCAAGGCAGAAAGGATGGATATGAGAAAAGGAATGGAGATGGGCGCAGATGATTATCTTGTAAAACCTTTTGATGATGTAGAACTGCTGAGTGCAATAGAAAGCAGGTTGCATAAAAAGGAAAAACAGGAATCGTTTTACAGTAAATCTATGGCTCAGCTGAGCAGCCTTGTTGCCGGAAATTCGGGAATGAAGGAACTGGATAAAATGATGCAGGACCGTAAGGTGCGAACCATTAAAAAGAAACAGGTAATTTACTATGAAGGTGATACGGTATCGGGAATTTACCTGGTGATCAGTGGAAAAGTAAAAACTATAAAATTGAGCGAGGATGGCAGGGAACTCCTAACCGGTATGTACGGACCTGAAGAGTATTTTGGTATTCCTGCCCTTTTGTTGAATGCCCCTTATATGGAAACGGCAGAAGCACTGGAAGATACAACGGTATGCCAGTTGCCTAAAGAGGTGCTGGAGGAATTACTAAACAAATATCCCGATATAGCGAGACAGTTTATCCACTTGCTTTCCAACAATTTGCTGGAGAAGGAAGAACAGCTGCTGCAACTGGCCTATCATTCAGTGCGTAAACGCCTCTCGGAGGTGCTCATCCGCCTCTCTAAACTGGAAAAACAGCACGGACAGGTAAATCTAAGGATATCCAGAGATAACCTTGCTGCGATGGCCGGAATGGCTACAGAAACAGTAAGCCGTATTTTAAGCGATTTTAAAGATGAAGGGATCATTGAAAGAAAAGGCAGCCAGATAGGTATTCTTGACTATTTGAAACTGCAGCAAATGAAAAACTGATCAGTATCATATTTATGGCTGACTGAACTCATTCTCTAAGGGGCATTATCCTGTTAATTTTACTCATAAATCAATTTTGAATGAGAGTAGTAGCTTACAGTATAAAGTCTTTTGAAAAAGAGCCACTGGCAATAGCCAATCATAAAAAACACGATATTACCTTAATATCCAATTCGCTAAGCGCGGAAACGGTGAGTTATGCCGAAGGCAAAGAAGCTGTGATTGTCTTTACAGATGATCAGGTTTCTGCTGCGGTAATCGACAGCCTGGCAGATCTTGGGGTTAAATATATCGCAACAAGGTCTACGGTTACCCAGCATATTGACCAGGAAGCCGCCGCTAAACGCAATATCAAGATTGCAAACGTTCCGGCAATTTCACTGGTGGCCATTTCAGATGATGGAATGCCGCTGGCCCTGGCCCGTGAGACCATACTTAACCTGGATAAATGGCAGCAGAAACGCTGTTTAGGTGATGCTTGTGTATGTTCCAGATCCTGTGACCAGATCTTCCCTAAAATTCCTGATCATGAATAACGAAGAACTGGTTACCAAATATCACGTTGCTGCCCCCAGGTATACCAGTTATCCAACTGTCCCTTACTGGGTAAATGAGAAATTTGATCAGGAAAAATGGAAAAAAGCAGTGCGAGATTCGTTTAATCATAGCAATACCGAAGATGGAATCAGTTTATACATTCATCTTCCTTTTTGTGAAAGCTTATGTACCTATTGCGGCTGCAATACAAGGATTACCCGTAACCATAAAGTAGAGGAACCTTACATTAGCGCTGTGCTCCGGGAGTGGGAAACCTATCTTAAACTCTTCGGTACAAAACCTGTGATCAGGGAACTGCATTTGGGTGGTGGTACGCCGACATTTTTTAGTGCGGAAAACCTCGGCCTGCTGATCAATGGGATACTGTCCTTAGCAGTTATCCACCCGGAAGCTGAATTTAGCTTTGAGGCCCATCCCGCAAATACAACTGTAGATCATCTTGTAACTTTATACCGCTTGGGTTTTAAGCGTATTAGCCTGGGTATACAGGATTTTGATCCTAAGGTACAATTAGTCATCAATAGGATACAAAGCGAAGCAGAGGTTGCCCTGATTACAGAAGAAGCACGTGTGATAGGTTACAATTCTGTTAACTACGACCTCATCTATGGCCTGCCTCTGCAAAGCATAGCAGGTTTGACTGATACGATACAGTCAGTGCTGGCTTTACGCCCTGATCGCATTGCCTTTTACAGTTATGCGCATGTGCCATGGGTAAAACCGGGGCAGCGCAGGTATACTGAGCTTGATCTTCCTTCGGCAGCCTTAAAGCAAGAATTGTATGAACTGGGCAGGGAGATGCTGAAAGAAGGAGGTTACACAGAAATAGGCATGGACCACTTTACCCTTACCTCAGATAGTTTATACACCGCAGAAAAAGAGGGTAGGTTACACCGTAATTTTATGGGATATACCCATCAGTACAGCCGCTTAATGATTGGATTGGGCGTGTCTTCTATCAGCGACAGCTGGACAGCTTTTGCACAGAACGTTAAAAAGGTAGAGGACTACATTGCGTTGGCCAATGCGGGGGAAATACCGGTTTTTAAAGGTCATATCCTGACTGAAGAAGACCTGGTGATCAGGAAACACATCCTGAATATCATGTGTAAAGGAGAAACCAGCTGGGCATTACCAGAAGAGCAGCATCCATCTTTTTTTGAAGGAATGGAAAGAATGTTATTGATTGCCGATGATGGCCTGGTGACCATCAATGGTTCACATTTGAAAGTAACTGTGTTAGGGAAAAGATTCCTGCGCAATATCTGTATGGCACTGGATGCAAGGCTTTGGGCCAATCAGCCGCAAACACAATTGTTTAGTATGGCAGGGTAAATGTTAATTCATTTACCTGCATTCCGTCACTGAAGCACCGGCCTTAGCAGGACTTAAATAAGGAATGTTCAATTCCAGTCCGCGGAAAATGAACCAGATACCCAGACAAAGCATAAAATAGGGGATAACGCGGTTGATCTTTTTTCTAAAGAGGGTACTGCTCAGACTAACGCTGATCCCTGCAATAAACATAAGGGGTGCTGTGCCCAGCCCAAACCAAAACATATAACTTACAGCCGAACTTACACTGCCTGTGTTTAGTGCACCCGCCATGGCCAGGTAAACAAAACCGCAGGGAAGAAACCCGTTGATGAGCCCAATGATCAGGTGATTAGCTTTGTGTTTTAAAGCATAGCCAAATAGTTTGTTAAAGGGTTTGAGCAGTATTGAGCTGGAGTTGCCGATAGAAATTTTAAATAATCTTGAAGAAGCCGCTATCAGGATCAGTATCCCGCTAAGGATACTTACCCCCTGCTGTATGCCGGCCAGCCAGATCTGTCTGCCCAGTAAGCCAATTAAAACACCCAGCAGGCAGTAAGAGATAATCCTTCCTGCCTGGTAGATCAGTTTGTTTAGTATGGCATATCCAAATCCGGGATGATGGGAAGGTACGGCAAATGCCAGCGGGCCGCACATCCCTACACAATGTACGCTGCCCAGTAATCCGATCATAAAAGCAAGGTTCTGATAACTCATGGTGTGAGGATTATATCGTGATTTCCTGTTCGTATAAGTAACTTTTTTCTTTACTTATCCATTCGATGCTCAGCTTCCAGGAGCCTTTTTGTAAAGCCGCTGAAGGAATAACCACCTGATTGCCGGCATCACTACTGAAAGTGAGTTTCCTGTCCAGGTTTTTATCCGCCATGCGGATCAGCTTTGCTGTCCCTGTTGCTTCATCTTTAAAGGTGATGGTGATTTTATCTTTGCTGACTAGGAGTTCTGGTTGGGCATGGTCGTGTTTCATCTGCTCTTCCCGGTTGTAATCCTTATCGTAATTGATACCCTTTTCATAGTAGTCGTTCTCTACCAGTGCGTCTTTTTTTCCGCTGGTCATGATGATGCCGAGGGCTACGATTGAAATCATAAATATGGCCAGTCCGATGACTATTTTTGTTCCCCAGTTCATATCTTAATCATTAGGTGGTGCAATAAATGTGGTTTCAAAATGATCTATTTCTTTACCTTTTGAGATCAGTTTGAAGCTAATGTCTGTTTTGTATTTCTGAATAGACCGCTGCGGAAGAATGACGAAGAAGGTAATTTTAACGCTGCTGCCCACATTGACACTGTTTTCTTTTTGAATAAACTGGATCTTTGCATTTTTGTCATCCGGTACAATTTCAAATTGAATAGGATGGGTAGTTTTATTGATCAGTTCAGTATTGTATAAATTACTTACGGTATGGTCTTCATTGCGCAATTGATATAAAGTTCCGCCAGCCCTGAGGATGGTGGTTTCTACGGCAGAGCGGCTGATCAATAAGTATCCCAGTGTACACATCAGCAGAAGCAGGATTATTGCGTAACCATAGATCCGTTTGCTGAGGGTAAAGGATTTGCCGGCCGAAATTTCGTCTTCTGATTTAAACCCGATCAGTCTGGCGGGGCGGTTGATTTTCTCCATCACCATATCACAGGCGTCAATACAGGCTGTACAGTTTACACATTCCATTTGTGTGCCGTTACGGATATCAATTCCTGTAGGGCAAACCTGAACACATAATTTGCAGTCTATACAGTCGCCAATGGATTGCGCTTCGTTTTTTACTCTTTTTCCCCGTGGTTCGCCACGCAGGTAATCATAGGCTACAACTATACTCTGATTGTCTAGCAAAACGCCCTGGAGCCTTCCATAAGGGCAGGCTACTGTACAAACCAGTTCTCTCATTCTGGAAAATACCAGGTAGAAAACTATCGTAAACACACAGATGGAAATAAATCCTGATAAGTGAAGGGCAACAGGTTCAGTAATGATTTTTATCAGCATTGTGCTGCCAATCAGGTAGGAGAGAAAGATATTGGCAATCAGGAAAGAGACCAGAAGGAACAAGCCATGTTTGGCAGTTTTCTTCCAGAATTTTTCCATACTCAATGGTGCTGCATCCAGCTTTTTTTGTTTAACAGGATCGCCTTCTATCCAGTGCTCGATTTTTCTGAAAACCATTTCCAGGAAAATAGTTTGGGGACATACCCATCCGCAGAATACTCTTCCAAATACGACGGTAAATAAGACCACGAAGACAATGAAAGTAAGAAGGGCCAGTACAAACAGATAGAAATCCTGTGGCCAGAAGATCACCCCGAAAAACACAAATTTACGTTCCAGTACATTCAGTAATATCAGTTGCTCCCCATTCAATTTAAGAAAGGGAGCAGCAAATAACAGCGTCAGAAAGAAATAACTAACGATAGAACGGTTACGGTATAAGGTCCCTTTTACTACTGAAGGGTAAAGCCATTTTCTTTTTTTTCCGTCATCCGTCAGCGTACTTACCTGGCTTCTGAAATATAAGGGTTCCTGTGACATGTTATAATTTTGTTCCCTGCGGTGCTTTGGCACCGGCAGGATTTGTTCCCTGCAGCGATAACACGTAATTGGCGATATCGGAGATCTGCTGGGCATTCATTGTTTTCTCCCAGGAGATCATTCCTTTTTCAGGTACTCCCAGTTTAATGGTTCTGAATACATCTTTTATCGTCCCACCGTGCAGCCAGTATTTATCTGTTAAGTTAGGCCCAACAATTCCCTGGGCATGTTCTCCGTGGCAGGGAGGACAATGTGTTGAAAATAGTGTGGCACCGCTTTTTAATACCGCAGGGTCTTTACTTTGTACAATATTACTTTCGTTGATTTTATTGGCAGTTGCGTTGGCCGGGTTGGCCAGAAAAGCTTCTTTGTCTACGGCTGCCTGTTCTACGGAAGCTGCATATTCTATTTCCTGCGGGTTACCCTGATTGTACACATGATAATTGAGCAGGTAACAGATCGCAAAAACTATCGTTGCGTAAAAGAGGACTTTGAACCAGGCAGGAATAGGATTATCGAGTTCCTCAATGCCATCAAACTGATGGTCCATTACCAGGTCTTTCTCTTGTGCAAGGGGTTTTAATTCCATGATCCTTGTCCAGAGGGTAGGTTTCTGTTTTTCCATCACCCTTAAAGCTTCCTCTTCCAGTCGGCGTTTTTCCTTTTCTTCGGGCGTAGCGAAAACAGTAGGGTTTTTTGTTTCCTCTACATAAAACCTGATCACTTTGAGCAGGAGTATAGCTACTCCCAGGATCATCAATGCGGTAACCAGCATGAGGATGATCATGATATCTGTAGATGTATTTCCGGTAGACCAGTTGGTGCTAGTTAGTGGTTTCATGCTGATCTTCTTTTAGTGGCAGTTCTTTCATATATTCAACATCTTCTTTTTTCATCATGAGGATCAACACGGTTACGAGTATAAAAAACACGGCAAAGATTCCAAATGAGCTAACGAAATACCCCAGGCTTCCGTCAACACTAGTTATAAATTGCTTAAACATATTCTGATTATTTAGCTTTAATATCTGTACCCAGGCGTTGTATATAGGCGATCAGTGCAATGATCTCCCTGTCGCTTTTTACTTTAATGTTATTCTGTTTCAGGTCTGCAGCGATCGATTTTGCCTGTTCGTCCAGTTTCGCATTGGCCTCGTTTTCAAAACCTACTGCATATGGAACCCCAAGTGTGCGCATGGCATTTATTTTTGACCTTGTAGTTGTGGTGTCCAGTTTCTGGTTGATGATCCATTCATAAGGAGGCATAATACTTCCCGGCGACATGGTTTGCGGATCGAACAGGTGATTGTAGTGCCATGCATTTGGATATTTTCCGCCTTCGCGCTGTAAATCCGGTCCGATACGTTTTGATCCCCATAAGAAAGGGTGGTCATAAACAAACTCTCCTGCTTTACTGTATTCTCCATAACGTTCGGTTTCAGAACGCAGGGCGCGGATCATCTGGGAGTGGCAGTTCATACAACCTTCGCGCAGATAAATATCCCTTCCCTGTAATTCCAGTGGTGAATAAGGTTTAACACTGGCAATGGTTGGAATATTTGATTTGATGGTAAAGGTTGGCATCATCTCTATCATTCCCCCAATCAGGATCACGATCAGTGCCAGAACCATAAACACCATTGGTTTACGTTCCAGCATTCTGTGTAATGCTTTGTCTGTTCCCTGCGCTACAAATACTTTAGTTAAGGCCTGTGCTTCTGCAGCTTCGTTAGCTACTAAGCTACCTGCTGCCATTGTTTTAACCAGGTTGTAGGTCATTACAATAACTCCTGTCAGGTATAAGGCACCGCCAATGGCACGCAGAATATACATTGGGATAATCTGTCTCAGCGTTTCCAGGAAACTTGGGTATTTTAGTACACCTTCAGGAGTGAATTCTTTCCACATTAACCCTTGTGTGAAACCTGCAAAATATAGGGGCACTACATAGAATATAATTCCCAGCGTACCAATCCAGAAGTGGAAGGCAGCAAGTTTTTTAGAGTATAAGTTGGTATTGTAGATTCTTGGGATTAACCAGTATAAGATACCAAAGGTTAAAAATCCATTCCATCCCAAGGCACCAAGGTGAACGTGTGCAATTACCCAGTCGGTATAGTGTGCAATTGCATTTACCTGTTTTAGGGCCAGCATAGGACCTTCAAAGGTGGCCATACCGTAACAGGTGATACCTACCACCATAAATTTGAGGATAGGTTCTTCCCTTACTTTATCCCAGGCGCCGCGCAGGGTAAGCAATCCGTTGATCATCCCGCCCCAGCTTGGTGCGATCAGCATGACAGAAAAAGCGATTCCTAAAGATTGTACCCATGACGGCAGGGCGGTATAGAGTAAATGGTGAGGGCCTGCCCAGATATAGATAAATATCAGCGACCAGAAATGGAGGATACTTAGTTTATAGGAATAGATTGGGCGGCCGGCCATTTTAGGCAAGTAATAGTACATCATTCCCAGGTATGGGGTGGTTAAAACAAAGGCTACAGCGTTATGTCCGTACCACCATTGTACCAGTGCATCCTGTACACCGGCATATACGTAATAACTTTTGAACATGGAGATAGGCAGCTCAATGGAGTTCACAATATGCAGCACCGCTACTGTCACGAAGGTGGCAATGTAAAACCAGATGGCTACATACATATGTTTTTCACGTCTTTTGATGATCGTACCAAACATATTGATCCCAAAAGTGACCCAGATCAGCGTGATCGCAATATCTATCGGCCATTCCATCTCGGCATATTCATGCCCGGTGGTCATTCCAAGAGGTAAGGTGATTGCCGTGGCTACAATGATTAACTGCCAGCCCCAGAAGTGAATGTTACTGAGCACATCACTGAACATCCTGGTTTTAAGCAGGCGCTGAAGGGAATAATAAACGCCCATAAAGATGGCGTTACACACAAAAGCAAAAATTACCGCGTTGGTGTGCAAGGGTCTGATGCGGCCAAATGTAGTGTATTGATTGCCCATGTTCATGGCTGGTTTAATCAGCTGCATGGCGATAAGAAGGCCTACCGTCATGCCCACTATTCCCCAGACGATGGTGGCAATAGCGAAGTTTCTGACGGTTTTGTTGTCGTAATAAAATTTTTCAGTCATGAGAAAAATGTTGTAGTGGTTTATGCGGGTAAAATTAGTTTGCAGGGTAAGACCTATCCATGATAGCTGTTATGACTTAGGATGATCTTTGTCACTTTTTTCATCTTTGTGAGTGAACTGTATGCCCTTGGTAATTTCTTTTTCAGGTTCGTCGTCGAAGAGTATCCTCACTGCTGGTGTAAAGAGATCATCGTTTTGTCCTGATTTACTAGCCCAGAAAAAAGCGATTAAAAAAATCAGTGCCAGCAGGATGCTGAAACCGATCAGCATATAGATCATGTTCATAAAAGTTTGTTTTTAACTGCATAAAAACGGGCAGCGAGGGTAGTAAAAAGGATAATGGTAATGGTGCTTAAAGGCATCAGGATAGCAGCCATGAGGGGAGAAAGTAATCCCTGTACGGCGAAGAACAAGCCTGCTGCATTGTAGGTCAGTGAAATCACAAAACTCATATGGATCACCCTGACGGCACCTTTGGCCAGCCTGATAAATTGCGGTATTTTCTCAAAAGCCGCCCCATCCAGTATGGCATCACAGCCGGGTGAAAAGTTATTGATATTGTCTGTTACGGCTATCCCCAGGTTACTTTGTTTCAGCGCACCGGCATCATTTAGTCCATCGCCCAACATCATCACTTTGGCCCCGCTGTTTTGCAGCTTGAGGATGTAGTCCAATTTGTTCTGCGGGCTTTGTTTAAAATGCAGCTGGTCTGCCCTTTGGAAAAATGGGGCCAGCAGGCTGCGGTCGTGATCCTGATCGCCGGACAGCAGGTGCAGATCTGCCTGTTGCCCTAATTTCTGCGCCAGCTGTCTGAAGCCTGTTCTCCAGCGTTGTGTGGATAAGAAAAAACCATGGTAATTGCCGTCTATTAAAATATGGACTACACTTCCTTTATCCTGCTGTGTTAAACCCAGAAAGGTGGCACTTCCCAATTGAATTTGATGACCATTAACCCTGCCGCTAATTCCCCGGCCAACTTTTTCCCTGTACTGATCTACAGGATATGAGGGGCTGAGGTTCAGCCATTTTACCAATTCGCGGCTCAGCGGGTGACCTGAGTTTCTTGCCAGGTCGCTCAGCCATTGTTTTTCTTCCTGGTTTAGCTGGCCAGTAAATTCAAACCCTTTAGATTCCGGATTGGTGATCGTTCCGGTTTTATCAAATACTATGGTATTGATCCTGGCCAGTTCTTCTATGATGGCAGTGTTTTTTAAATAGAATTTATTCTTGTCAAATATGCTGAGTACCGCCGCCAGGGTAAATGGAGAACTCAATGCCAGTGCACAGGGGCAGGCGATGATCAGCACCGCTGTGAAAGAGGCTACTGCTTTATTCAGATCCGTTGATACCCAAAAAAGACCTGCGCCAATGGCAATTGCCAGTAGCACCATACTGAAATATTTACTCGCCGTGTTGCTGAAAGTTTTGATGTTGTCTTTTCGTGCCCCAAAGGTTTCATTGTTCCATAATTTGGTCAGGTAACTCTGCGAAACAGGTTTCACCACTTCCAGTTCTATGGCGCCGTTTAACTGCCTGCCGCCTGCATAGATCACTTCTCCCAATACTTTTTCTACCGCTAAGGCTTCACCTGTTACAAAACTGAAATCAAGTTTTGCTTCTCCCTTTAGGAGGATCGCATCTGCCGGAATGATTTCATTGCTGCGGATCAGTATACGGTCGCCTGTTTTCAGTTCATTCAGTGGCAGCGGCTGTTCTTTGCCGTCTTTGATCAGGGTTACGGCTACAGGGAAATAAGAACGGTAGTCGCGTTCAAAGGAGAGATAATGGTAGGTGCGCTGCTGCATCCATTTACCGATCAGCAGGAAAAATACGAGTGAGCATAGGGTGTCAATAAATCCCACGCCCGAATGGGTGATGATCTCTGCCGCAGAGCGGATAAACATCACTGCAATACCTAAAGCCAATGGGAAGTCCAGATTTAAGATCCCGTTTTTAAGGTTGGTCCATGCAGATATAAAGTAGTCCCTCGCACTGTAAAGCAGTACCGGGATAGCGAAAGCTAAATTGATCCACCCAAAGAAAGACTGGAAGGTATTTTCAAATCTGCTGAGGCCAAAATACTCGGGAAAGCTGAATAACATGACGTTGCCAAAACAGAAACCGGCCACTGCAATTTTAGTAAGCAGGTTCCGTTCTGAATGGTCTGACTGTTGTTTTTTTACCACATCCTGTAAGCTGATCAGGGGTTCATAACCTACAGCGGTGAGTAGTTCTACGGCTTTACGCAGAGAGATCTGCTGGTTCCTGAAGGTAAGGCTGACCTGCTTTTTCAAGAAATCTGTACGCGACTGGACGATAGAAGGGTTAATCTTATACAGGTTTTCCAGTAGCCAGATGCAGGAGCTGCAATGGATGGCCGGAATGAAAAGCGTAATTACAGTTGTGCTGTCGTCGGTATAATCGGCCAGTTCTGCGGCTATCCCGGCATCGTCCAGGTAATCAAAGTGCTGCGCGGCTTTCTTTTGTGAAGCACCTGGGACTTCGTTATAAGCATAGTAACTGGAAAGGTTGTGTCTGGATAAGATCTGGTACACTCCTTTGCAGCCGAGGCAGCAAAACTGTTTGTCATCTGATACATACGGAGCGGCAGGAAGATCGTCTCCACAATGATAACATTGTGTTTGAACGGAGAGGCTTATGTTTTCTTTCATTCCGGAATTATTAATTCTCAAAAATGAAGGTTAAGCTCTGGTATTAAAATGATAGCCATAAGCTTAAAAAGTGATAAAGGTCATTTTATCTTTTCATTTCACCTATGTGTGTGTTGTAACGCATAAGTGTAAATTAACATTTGAATTCAGCTTTTAAATAGTCACTTTTGCAGCAATCAAAATTGATGTAATATGGAAGAACAGAATGAACTGTCGCGTTTTGGAAAAGATTTTAAAGAAAGAGTTGAAAATGCGCTGTACTGTCTCCAGAAAGGTAAAGGGGTATTGGTTGTAGATGATGAGAGCCGCGAGAATGAGGGCGACCTGATTTTTCCTGCTGAGAGTATGACGGCTGAGGATATGGCTTTAATGATCAGGACCTGCAGCGGTATCGTTTGTCTTTGTCTTACGCCTGAAAGGGCAGATCTGCTGGAGCTTCATCCTATGGTGCATGTGAATACCAGCAAATACCATACGCCGTTCACGGTTACCATTGAAGCTAAAGAGGGGGTAACCACTGGTGTTTCTGCGGCCGACCGCATCCATACCATCAGAGCAGCTGTTGCACCAGGGGCAAAGGCTGAGCATTTATCCAGGCCCGGACATGTATTTCCGTTAAGGGCGAATGCAGAAGGCGTATTTGGGCGCCGCGGACATACCGAAGGCAGTATCGACCTGATGGTACTGGCGGGATTAAAACCTGCAGCCGTATTGTGCGAACTGACTAACGTAAACGGAACTATGGCGCGATTGCCGGAAATTGCAGTTTTTGCAGAAGAGCAGCAAACAGTTGTGGTTTCTATAGAAGATATCTTCCAGTACAGGCTCTGTCAGCAAAAATAGTTATACTATTTTTAACATTTCTTCCATAAACAATACCGCCGATTTTTTACGGTAGGCACCCTGCTGCCATAGGATAAAGGCCTGTTTGTATAATTCTTTTCCGGATATAGGAACAGCGATCAGTGTATCCCAGGTGATGATGGCTTTTTCATTGATGATGGTAGCCCAGTGACCGGATTCTACCATAGAGAGGAGCGAGTGAACATCGTTGAGTTCAATTTTAATATTCGGGATGATGTGGTTTTTTCTGAAAATCTCATTGATGATATCCCTGGAACTAAATCCCTGGCTGGGCAGGATCAATTCCGTTTTTCCCAATTCTTTGAGGGTAATTTTATTCAGTTTTGCCAGCGGATTATTTTTTGACACCACCATCATGATCCTGGAGGAGAATAAGGGCTGCATTTCCAGCCCTTCACTATCGGCCTGTTCATGAAAGGCAAAAACAATATCCAAGTCGGCCATTTTGAGTTTATTATCTAATTCGCCCGGGGTTCCATATTCGATATGAATTGTAATGCCGGGGTATTTTTCTGAAAAGGGGCCAAGTGCAGGAAGGATAAGCGAGCTAAAAGCATAAGTTACCCCAATCCTCAGTTCTCCGTTAACCATGTTTTCCAGTTCAAAGATCGCCTGTTTGGATTTTTTAATATCCAGGATAATCTGGCGGGCATGAATTAAAAACACATTTCCTGCCTCAGTGAGTTGCACCTGTTTACCTATTCTGTCAAACAGCAGCATGCCCAATTCTTCTTCCAGCTGTTTGATCTGCTGGGATAGGGTAGACTGGGTGACAAACGATGCCGCTGCGGCATCTGTAAAGTGCAGCATTTCGGCTGCCTTAATAAAATAATTGAGTTGTCTGACTTCCATAATCGATCGTTAAAACTAATCAAAATCATTAAAACTATCAATTTTATAAATAGATTCAGAATGCTGAAATTTGCTGGTGTAAAATATACACTATCGCAATGACAATGTTCCGTTCCCTTAAATCGCGTAATTTTAAACTTTTCTTTTATGGCCAGTCTATTTCCCTCATCGGTACATGGATGCAAAAAACAGCGGTAAGCTGGCTGGTGTATCAGCTAACCGGATCTGCGGTGCTGCTTGGGGTAGTTGGCTTTGTGAGCCTGATTCCATCGCTGGTATTATCACCTTACGCAGGGAGCCTGGTTGACAGACATGACCGTTACCGCATCATGGTGATTACACAGTTGGTATCTATGCTGCAGGCTGGTGCACTGGCAGGAATTATTTTCTTTGGTTATAAAAATATCCTTGCCATCATCGCTTTGAGTTTGGTTCAGGGAATTATTAATGCGTTTGATGTGACCTGCAGGCAGTCGCTGATGGTGGAAATGGTAGACGATAAGAATGACCTTCCCAATGCGATTGCTTTAAATGCTACGATGACCAATTTTGCCCGTATCGGAGGGCCTGCTATTGCTGGTATTATCCTGAGTACTTTTGGTACAGACGTTTGTTTTATCGGTAACTTTTTGAGTTATATCCCTGTGCTGATCTGTTTGTTTATGATGAATATAAAAACTCCGGTTATCGCTAAACCGTTAAAGAGCATCTGGACTGAACTTAATGAAGGTTTTAAATATGTCTCTGGCGATAAAGAACTGAGCAGCATCATCATGGTGCTTGCCCTGACCAGTCTTTTCGTTATTCCTTTTAATACACTGATGCCAATTTTTGCCAAGGATATTTTTAACGGCGATGCCAAAACCTTCAGCTGGTTTGAGAGTGCCGTTGGACTGGGTGCCATTGTTAGTGCCGTATACCTGGCTAATTTAAAAAACAGTGATATCCTGGTTAAACTGATTATTATTGCCGGAGGGATATTCGGAACCAGCTTGATACTGATGGCCTATGCGCCTCAATTGCCGCTGGCTTTATTCTTTATGGTGTTATCCGGAGTAGGGATGATGGGACAAACTTCAGGGATCAATACTTATATCCAAACACATGCACTTCCTGAAATGCGCGGCAGGGCGATCAGTTATTTTGTAATGGCTTATCAGGGAATGATTCCTGTAGGAAGTTTATTGATTGGCTGGTTAGCCCATGTGGTTGGCCCAAGACCTGCGGTTTTGATTGAAGGGCTGATTGGTTTAACTGCTACCGCCGGCTTTGTTTATTACAGAAGCAGACAGGCAGCAGTTAAAGTAGTATAGGTTTATACTTTTAGTCCGCCAAACATACTGAAGGTGATGATGGCCAGAACGATCAGTGTGATGAAGATGTAGAGTTTATCTTTTTCTACAACAAATGATACCAGGGAAAAGATAATCCGCAGTATAGGCGTGGCAATCATTACCACTACGCCAAGCTGTATGATTTCAGTTGCATTTCCATTTTTCAGGCCTTCAATGATTCCGGTAAGACTGGTAAAACCTGCTGTTTCTCCATGGAAGGTTCCATAATCCGGAATACCCATTCCCTGCTGAACCAGGTAAAGTATTCCTCCGATGATGGCGATGATGCCTGAAATTAATACCCCATATCTTAACACCTGACCGATCAGTTGTTCTACATCATAGTCGGTCATTTTTTTATTTTCTTTTGTATCCATCTGACTTAAAATTTATGGTTAAAACCATTGTAGATCATATTGATGGCAATTAATGTAATGGCGATACTGAAGATGAGCTTCAGTTTTTTTACATCGATTTTCATCAGCAGTTTTGAACCTGTAAAAGCACCTGCCAATACACCCACAATTACGGGAAAAGCAATTCCGGGGTCAATATATCCACGCTGTAAATAGACCACTGCGCTGGCAGCGGCAGTTACACCAACCATAAAATTACTGGTAGTGGTACTTACCCTGAAGGGGATCTTCATGGCGCTATCCATGGCCAGTACTTTGAGTGCGCCGGAACCAATACCTAGTAAACCGGAGAGTAAACCGGCAACGGTCATGATAGAAAATCCTGCGCCAATGTTTGTTAATTTATATTCTACTTCGCCTTCTTTAGTAGGGTAGCTGCTGTTCAGTTTCAATTTGTAGGAGAGTTTACTTCCTTCCTGCAGTGCCCCTTCATGTTTTTTTCTTAAGGTCATGGCTGCCGAGAAAATCAGCGTGCAGCCAAAAAGGATAGCTACCAGATTAACCGGGGTGTAGATAGCTAAGATAGCTCCCAGTACAGCTCCGGCAGTAGTGGCAATTTCGAGGAACATCCCCAGGCGGATATTGGTGATACCTTCTTTTACATAGGCACTTGCGGAACCTGATGACGTAGCAATGGAAGCTACCAGGGCGGCACCAATTGCATAACGGATGTCTACGTGGAAAAACAGGGTAAGCAATGGAATGATCACTACGCCGCCCCCAAGACCGGTGAGCGAACCCGCTAATCCTGCCAGATAAGCTCCAAGTAACAGGATTAGGGTAAAGGTTAAAATAGTCATGCTGTATTAATAATTGTTGTGTAATATACTTTTTATAACTTGTTCTGCGGCATCCTGTTCCCTGTTGGCTATGGCGGTGGCCAGCTCTTCATGCAGCTGCTGGTTAGCCGCAAAAGAAGCGATATTTTCTTCATCCCTTTTGGAGAAAAAATCCCGCATCACGGAAGTAAAGTTTTGGTAAAGATCAAACAGAATGCTGTTACCCGAAGCTTTGGCCACGCTAATGTGGAATTTAATATCCGCTTCAGCACATTTTTTCTGCTGATTGATATCAATTGCATTTTGCCGTTGTTCCAGCAATTCCCGCATCTGCTCCAGGTCGGCCGGTGTTCTGTTTACACAGGCCAGTCGTGCAATTTCTTTTTCAAGTAAGAACCTGACAGTATTGACCTCATCAAAATCGGCACGGCGCAAGCGCTGGGTAAGGGATTCGTCTTTTATCGTTGAAGTAACGAAAGTACCAGAACCCTGCTGTACTTTTAATATGCCTGAGATAGCCAATGTTTTGATCGCTTCCCTGATCGTGGAACGGCCTACTTCATATTGTTCCATTAATTCTGGTTCTGCAGGGATCTTTTCGCCCTTTTTTAGTTTCCCTGTAGCTATATCATTTTTTATAGCGATGATCACTTTGTCGGAAAGTTTCATGAGGTATGAATTGTTTTTTCAGTAATGCACATTTGTTTGAGTCTTCAGGCTGTCTTTGGCGACCAAAGGTAATGAATCAGGTAAGATTTAACAGGAACCTGCTTTCAATTAGATAAACATCTGATGTTTCAAAGGTATTGGTTTAATTTAAATCCGGAGTAACAGATTGTCAATATGACAATTTAATGCAAAATTCTTGTGAATAATTTCTTTTGCTATGGAAAATGTTATAGGTTTACAAAAAACTTTAGGGGTGCCTTGTGCTGAGAAATACCCTTTGAACCTGATGCAGTTAGTACTGCCGAAGGGAAAAGTAAGAGCAACATATTCTGTTGTTTTTCATTCCTGATACAGGCCATTCCTATCGTTGAAAAAACTAAAAGAATGGAAATTACTGTAAACAATCAACTCTTTACGCTTAGCGGTCCATCGTCTGTAACTCAGCTGTTGTCTGCTGTTTTGAACGTTCCCGGGACAGGAATTGCTGTAGCTGTGAACCAGACCATCGTATCCAAATCTGAATGGCCGGCTTATGTACTGCAACCCGGAGACCAGGTTGTGCTCATTAAAGCTACCCAGGGCGGATAGTATTTTTTCCTTCTGAAATTTCAAATAAAAAACTTACTAAAGCCATGAAAGTAGAAAAAACCCCGGATGAGCAGGTCATCAGCAGGACACCCTTCCCTGCATCAAAAAAAATCTTTGTCAAAGGTGAACTTCATGATATTGAGGTTGCCATGCGTGAAATTAGTTTGAGTGAAACCAAGATCCATAATGGTTTTGGCTTAACGGAGAAAAACCCGCCTGTTACTATTTATGATACCAGCGGACCTTATACCGATCCTGATGAGGTGATCGATGTCAAAGCCGGTTTACCCAGGCTCAGGGAGCGATGGATTACCGGCAGGGGCGATGTAGAAAAACTGGAACAGATCTCTTCCGCTTATGGAACAGAACGTTTGGCAGATACCACTTTGGATTCGCTGAGGTTTGCTTTTCAGCATCAGCCCTACCGGGCTACAGCAGGCAGCAATGTGAGCCAGATGCATTATGCAAAGAAAGGGATCATTACAGCCGAAATGGAATATATCGCCATCAGGGAAAATCAGCGGATAGACCTGGTGAACGAACAGCTGGGTGAGCAGGCGGGGATCATGAACCACCAGCATGCCGGCAATAGTTTTGGTGCCAATACCCCACAGGGATATATTACCCCTGAGTTTGTGCGGCAGGAAGTAGCCAGCGGAAGAGCGGTAATTCCTTCCAATATTAATCATCCGGAGTCGGAGCCCATGATCATTGGCCGTAATTTTCTGGTTAAGATCAATGCTAATATTGGTAATTCTGCGGTTACTTCCAGTATTGAGGAAGAAGTAGAGAAGGCTGTATGGGCCTGCCGCTGGGGTGCAGATACGATCATGGATTTGTCTACCGGCAAAAATATCCATGAAACGCGGGAGTGGATCATCAGAAATTCACCAGTGCCGATTGGTACGGTACCTATTTATCAGGCACTGGAAAAGGTGAACGGTAAAGCGGAAGACCTTACCTGGGAATTGTTCAGGGATACCTTAATTGAACAGGCAGAACAAGGGGTAGATTATTTTACCATTCATGCAGGTGTTCTGCTGCGTTATATACCGCTAACTGCCAAAAGGATTACGGGCATTGTTTCCAGAGGCGGTTCAATTATGGCGAAATGGTGCCTTGCACATCACCAGGAAAGCTTTTTATATACCCATTTTGAGGAGATCTGTGAGATCATGAAAGCTTATGATGTTGCCTTTTCACTGGGTGATGGTTTAAGGCCGGGCTGCCTGGCAGATGCAAATGATGCTGCCCAATTTGCAGAACTGGAAACCCTGGGAGAACTGACAAAGATCGCCTGGAAACATGATGTGCAGACGATTATTGAAGGACCGGGGCATGTGCCGATGCACATGATCAAGGCTAATATGGAAAAACAGCTGGAACATTGCGGTGAAGCCCCTTTTTATACTTTAGGCCCTCTGACTACGGATATCGCTCCGGGATATGATCATATTACTTCGGCTATCGGAGCAGCAATGATTGGCTGGTACGGAACAGCAATGTTATGTTATGTGACACCTAAAGAGCATTTGGGCTTGCCGAATAAAAAAGATGTGAAGGATGGAGTGATCACCTATAAGATCGCGGCCCATGCCGCGGATCTGGCTAAAGGGCATCCTGGAGCGCAGTATCGAGATAATGCCCTGAGCAAAGCCCGGTTTGAATTTAGGTGGGAAGATCAGTTTAATCTTTCCCTTGATCCGGATACGGCAAAAGAATTTCATGATGAAACGCTTCCGGCTGATGGCGCAAAGATTGCCCATTTCTGTTCTATGTGCGGGCCGAATTTCTGTTCGATGAAGATCACGCAGGATGTTCGGGAATATGCTGCCAAACAGGGGGTAGATGAAGCTGCTGCTTTAGCGAAAGGCATGGAAGAAAAATCGAAAGAGTTTACAGAAAAGGGAAGTGAAATTTATTTGTAATGGAACTCATCGTAGTTACACTGCCTGAGTATTTTGAAGGAGAAGGCCCGCTGATCAATGAACTTTTTACAGCGGGCCTGCATCTGCTTCATCTCAGGAAACCGGATAATGATGAAGAGCAATTCAGGAAACTGCTGATGGATATACAGCCGGAATATCATCCGGCTATTGCTATCCATCAGCACCATGAACTGGCCGAAGAGTTTTCATTAAGGCGCCTACATTTTACTGAGCAGCACCGGAAACTCATGAGCATTGCCAAGCTGGATGAACTTCGGGGACAGGGATTCTGCCTGAGCAGTTCTGTGCATCATTTAGAAGAGCTGCCCGATCTGGATTATGTTTTTTACGGACCGGTGTTCAATAGTATTTCGAAAGCTGGTTATAACACTGTGCTGGAGTCCGGTTTTGTACTGCCGCCGCACGCGGAGAAGATCTTTGCAATAGGCGGGGTAAACGCAGGGCGCCTAAAGCAGCTGAGCGCCATGAATTTTGATGGCGCTGCAGTATTAGGGGCGCTATGGCACCAGGAAGGTTCTCCTGTAGCAGAGTTTAAAAAAATCAAACAGGCATTAACTGATTTACAATAATGGATATTAGTAAACTACATTATATATCGCAGGCCCCTGCTCAAGGGTCGCACCTGACAGCCATAGAAAAAGTATTGCGATCAGGAGGTAAATGGATACAACTGCGGGTAAAAGAACAGCCACAATCGGCGATCCTGGAGCTGGCTCTTGAAGCCAACCGTTTATGCCTGGAATACGGGGCGAAATTAATTGTTAATGATTACCCGGAGATCGCTTTGTTATGCGGGGCTTATGGGGTACATCTTGGGCTGGATGATATTCCTGTTCCTGAAGCAAGGATTATTTTAGGAAAGGACAGCTGCATCGGCGGTACAGCAAATACTTTTGAAGATGTTTTGCAACGCACAGCAGAAGGTGTTGATTATATCGGGCTGGGCCCCTTCCGGTTTACATCTACGAAGAAAAACCTGAGTCCTGTTTTGGGGATGGAAGGATACATCCGCATTATGGAACAAATGAGGGAGGCCGGTATTACCATTCCTGTGATCGCCATAGGCGGGATTGAGCAGGCTGACATTGATCCGATATTAAAAACCGGAATTTACGGTATCGCCGTTTCCGGATTATTAACCCGTGAAAACGATTTAAAAAAAGATTTTTATGTTAACTATAGCAAATAAGATATTCAGTTCACGTTTATTTACCGGGACAGGCAAGTTCAGTTCGGCAGCTCAAATGGAAAAGTCGTTGCTGGCTTCCGGTTCTGAGCTGGTTACTGTAGCCCTAAAAAGGGTGGACCTGAATGATCAGGATGATGATATTGTGAGTCACCTGAGGCATTCACATATCAGTTTATTACCTAATACATCGGGTGTAAGAAATGCTAAAGAAGCAGTTTTTGCAGCCCAGATGGCTAGGGAAGGGCTGGAAACGAACTGGATAAAACTGGAGATACATCCCGATCCCAAGTACCTGATGCCAGATCCGATTGAGACATTAAAAGCTACGGAAGAGCTGGCGAAGCTGGGCTTTATCGTTTTGCCTTATATTCATGCCGATCCTGTGTTATGCAGGCGGCTTGAAGATGCCGGAACGGCTGCTGTAATGCCTTTAGGTTCTGCCATTGGCAGTAATAAAGGGTTAAAAACGATTGATTTCCTGGAGATGATCATTAGCCAGAGTAATGTGCCCGTGATCATTGATGCCGGGATAGGCGCTCCCTCTGATGCAGCTAAAGCCATGGAAATAGGAGCAGATGCGGTATTGGTGAACACCGCAATTGCAGTTTCCAGAGATCCGGTAGCGATGGCCGAAGCTTTTAAGCTGGCAGTTGTGGCAGGAAGAATGGCTTTTGAAGCCAGATTGGGTATGATCAATTCACAGGCTGTTGCCAGCAGTCCTTTAACTTCTTTTTTAAATGATTAATACTTTCAGCGAACTTTTTGATACCTATAGCTGGGAAGAGACCAGTAAAAGCATTTACGCGAAGACAGCTGCGGATGTAGAGCAGGCAATGGGGAAAACGGTTAGGAACCTGGAAGATTTTAAAGCACTGATATCCCCGGCTGCAGCCCCTTACCTGGAACAAATGGCACAACTGAGCCGCGCGCTTACCCTGAAAAGGTTTGGAAAGGTGATGCAGCTGTATGTTCCGCTTTATCTCTCCAATGAATGTAATAATATCTGTACGTACTGCGGGTTTAGTTATGACAATAAGGTGAGGCGTAAAACGCTGTCTCCAATGGAAATCATGCAGGAAGTAGCTGTGATTAAGGAGATGGGCTACGACCATGTGTTGCTGGTAACAGGCGAGTCTAACCAGTCAGTACATACAGATTATTTTAAAAAGGTATTGGAGCTGATTAGCCCACATTTTTCTCATATTTCTATGGAAGTGCAGCCGTTAGACCTGGAGGATTATCAGGAGCTGATCCCTTTTGGCTTAAACACCGTATTGGTTTATCAGGAAACATATCATAGGGAAGATTATAAGAAACATCACCCGAAGGGTAAGAAGTCGAATTTTGAATACCGGCTGGAAACACCGGACAGGCTGGGTAAGGCCGGTATTCACAAAATGGGTTTGGGGGTATTGATAGGGCTTGAAGACTGGCGTACAGATTGTTTTTTTACGGCTTTACATCTGGGCTATCTGGAGAAGAAATACTGGAAGAGCAAATACAGTTTATCATTTCCGCGGCTTCGCCCTTTTAGCGGGGGACTGGAACCAAAAGTGGAGATGACCGACAGAGAGCTGGTGCAGCTGATCTGTGCTTATCGATTGCTGAATGAGGAAGTGGAGTTGTCTATTTCTACCAGGGAGTCGACTGTTTTCCGTGATCATATTGTGAATCTTGGGATTACCGCTATTAGTGCGGGTTCAAAGACTAATCCCGGAGGTTACGCTGTGGAACCTGAATCGCTGGAGCAGTTTGAAATTTCTGATGAAAGGAGCCCTGCGGAAATTGCCGATATGTTAAGAAAACAGGGGTATGAAACGGTATGGAAGGATTGGGATAGTAGTTTGATTGGGCTTTAGGGCATTGATCTTGATGTCAAATCCTGCCCTAAGGCTGTCTAGCTTTTTCTCCTGTCTCTAATATCGATACAAATATAAAATAAAGTATTTGTATTTAAAATATTTTTTAAAATTAATTTATTAATAATAAGTGTCAATTTGAGTGGGTCTTTGGTGAATTGACCATCGCTCAAACGAAAGTCATCAGTTACAAATTCAAACAAAACTTAAGGTGGCCGTGTTAGGGTTATTTTGATTATTTATGTTCAGATACTTACTTATTTCAGCACTATTCCTGTTCTCAGCCAATTGTTACGCACAATTCACTGACAGTACCCATTACTCGGTTAATTATGCTGCAACGGGTTCGATCAACAAGACGAATGACGGGAATACCTATCTGATTAACAATGCGGCCAAATTTGGCATTAAGGAGAAAACGTTCGACCTTAATTTTACTAATACCTGGGTATATGGTAAATCAAATGAGGCATTGACAAATAATGATTTTTCTTCTACGCTATATTTTAATTTATACAGTAACATACCTCACTTTTTTTACTGGGGATTGGCCAATTATAATACCAGTGCTTCATTAAAGATCAATAACCAGTTGCTGGCAGGGGCAGGGGTAGCTTATAATATCATTGACAAAAAAGATGCTTATCTGAATATCAGCGATGGCCTTTTGTTCGATAGCAGTGATTTAATACTGACGGATAACGTCAGGGATGTTTACCAGACTTATAGAAACTCTCTTCGACTGGCTTTTAAATTTACGATCATAAAGTCTATCGTGCTAAATAGTTCTTCCTATTATCAGCCTTCGCTAAGCAGAAAAGATGATTATAACCTGAAGTCTGATTCCAACCTGGCTTTTAAACTCAATAAATATCTGAATTTAACTACTGCATTTAGTTATAACCGTGCGTCGAGAACCGACCGGGACAATCTGCTGTTTACTTACGGACTCGCTTTTGAAAAGTTTTTTTAGTAAATTATAGAGGATTAGTTTGAAAGGACGGCTGTATTCAGATATGTTTGTATTATCTACGCCTACGAACAATGAAGTCAGTATATTCCAGTATCATCATTCCTTCTCTTTTATTATTTTCCTTAACAGGATGTAAGTCGCGAAAACCTATGGATAAAATCTATCAGTCTGACTTTTATAGTATATCAGCAAATAAAGTTAACCAGGGTAAATTTGAGGCTACGGCCTTGTCGGAGACTTCATTAACCTCTAATTATGAAAGTCCTGTTAACCTGGAGATCAGTCCTGCTTTAGCCTTTAAATTCAGTTTAAATGGCAAGGACAATGAAATGGCGCCCGGAAAAAACCACCTGATCAATATCATATCGTCTAATGGTGTATTTGAAACACCAGTGATCCGTTTTGGCCATCCTTCCGCAGATGGAAGTACAGTTGGGAAAGGTGTTTTTCTTAAACCGGATACAAAACTTACGATCCGCCTGGATATGCGTGATGTACTGGCTGACTTCAGAGACAAAGGATTTTATACCACCTATGACGGTACTAAAATTTACAAGGCAGATTTTAAAGGTGTTTTTGTTGCCGGAAGTATTATTCCCCTGACCTGGGATTTTGATAATCTGTGGAACCATAAGGAACTTGAATTACATGACACCGATGGTGATGGCATTTTTACGCTCAGCCTTGAAATGAATAAACCACAGGCAAAAAAGACAACAGCTTCTTCCTGGACATTATCTAAAGACATCACTGCTTTTCCTCAATATAAATCTGATGTTCCAATGATGGATGCGCTGTACAACCTCTCTCTGGAAGAGATGCAGAATGCGGTAGAACCAGACAGCACTTTTAGGACTGGAAAAGAATGGGCAGGCGTTTGGACCAGGGACATCAGTTACAGTATTATCCTTTCCATGGCTACGCTGCAGCCTAAAGTAGCTGAATACAGCCTGCTGAGAAAAGTAAAAAATGACAGGATTATCCAGGATACAGGATCGGGAGGTTCATGGCCGGTTTCGTCAGACAGGATGATCTGGGCGGTTGCTGCCTGGGAGGTTTACAAAACCACGGGAGATAAGGAATGGCTGGCGAAAGCTTATCAGGTGATTAAAAATTCGGTAGAGGACGACCTGAAAAATATATACGATCCTAAGACCGGGCTGGTTAAAGGTGAGTCTTCTTTTTTGGACTGGAGAGAGCAGACCTATCCGAAGTGGATGGAACCTGCTGATATTTACGCATCTGAAAACCTGGGTACCAATGCTGTTCATTACCAGACCAACCGGGTGCTATCGCAAATGGCAGTATTGATGAAAGACGATCATGCTGCTGCGAAATATTCGGAGATAGCAGAACAGATTAAAGCCGGTATCAACAACCATCTTTGGATGGAGGGAAAAGGCTATTATGGCCAGTACTTATATGGACGCCAGTTTCAGCTCTTATCTCCCCGTTCAGAAGCGCTGGGTGAAGCCTTGACTGTTTTATTTGGTATTGCCGACCCGGAAAGACAAAAGTCGGTAATAGCCAACACACCGGTAACTAATTTTGGTATTCCCTGTATCTATCCGCAGATCCCAAACATTCCTCCGTACCACAACGATGCAGTATGGCCTTTTGTACAATCCTATTGGTCTCTTGCAGTCGCGAAAACCGGGAATGCAGACGCTTTGATGCGAAGTATGAGTGCGATTTACCGGCCGGCAGCACTGTTTCTCACTAACAAAGAAAATTTTGTTTCTTCTACAGGAGATTTTGCGGGGACGGTGATCAACTCCAGCAACATGTTATGGAGTTTATCTGGAAATATCAGTATAATCTATAAGGTACTATTTGGTATGGATATCCATGAAAATTCTTTGGTATTTAAACCTTTTGTGCCTGAAATCCTAAAAGGAAAACGTACGCTGAATAACTTTAAATACCGAAATGCTGTACTCGACATCACCCTGAGCGGTTTTGGCAATATCATTAAATCTATTACCCTCGACGGGGAGGTTTTGCCGGCTGCCACTGTTCCTTCAAATTTAACGGGTACGCATCAAATTGTAATTGCACTTGCCAATAATCAGGTTCAAAAAGGTAAAATAGGTCTGGTGAAGAATAAATTTTCTGTTGCTGCACCACTAATCAAGCTTGGGGGAGAGATGATCAGCTGGAATAAGGTAGAAGGTGCTGTGGCTTACCGCATTATTCGTAATGGAAAAGAAACGGATAAAATAAATGGTTTAGATTATGTGGCACCTAATAGCGGAGAATATCAGGTAGTTGCTGAAGATGCGGAAGGCGTACCATCATTTGCCAGCGAGCCGGTATTGATCTATGCGCCTGAAAAAATAAAGCTCATCGATCTGGCATTGGTAGCGGAAAAATCAGAGCTTCCTTACAAAGGCTTTTCTGGTAGGGGTTTCATCGAGATCAGCAAAACAAAAAACAGGAAGGTTACCATAGAGGTTAATGTTCCCGAGCGAGGTACTTATGCGCTTGATTTCCGGTATTCCAATGGAAACGGGCCTACCAATACTGATAACAAATGTGCTATAAGGACATTTAGTGTAGATGATGTTTTTGCGGGCACTTTTGTTTTTCCGCAGCGCGGAAAGGATGAGTGGTCTGACTGGGGTTACAGCAATACGAACATTGTGGAACTTACCAGCGGATCTCATCAGTTCACCCTTTCTTTTGAAGACTGGAATGAAAATATGAACGGAGAAATTAACCAGGCTATGCTGGATGAGCTAAGGGTAATCAGGATTAACTAATCTTATTTCGGGGAATATAAAGGACGGCGCAGAAAAAAATATTCGCTGCGATGGGTTGCAAACTCCATAAAAGCAGGGGTTGCAATGATATCATCAGGGAATGTTTTAAAGTTCTCTGGTGTAATGTATCTCCAGGTTACACCGCGCTCCTCTTGCAGGGAGAGCACCTCGATGGGGAAATTAAGCACAAATTGATTGAGGAACTCCTGTTTGGCAGCGGTCCATGCTGCAGTGCTGCCCAGGTTACGTGGCCAGGTATATAACTTATGGGCTTCTATGGCCTTTCCACCTTCATCCATATAGGTAGATTGTTTTAAGATGAGATCGCTGAGATTGACGGTCTTAATATCCCCTGTCAATGATCTTTCTTTTTCCACGATCAGGATAGCTTTTGCACTGAAATAAGGAATTGTGCTACCTGCGTTTTGTTCTTCTTTTAGGTCATCAATGCATACATATCTGCCTTTCTGAAGTGTGAGGGGCTTTTGTGCGGTAAATTCCTGGCTAGAATCAGACATATAATTGTGTTTTTTGTGAAATTACTTAAATAGTGATTAATATCATTGTGCAGGTGAAATTTAGGTGTCAAACATTGCATAATAATGATGTTTTCGGTGAAACTTTGCACATTTTTTGTTGTTTAGACATCAAGTTAATCCATTAACAGCTTTAAGCATGAGCCCTAATCCAAAAAAAATAGTCATCGTAGGCGGAGGTTTTGCCGGTGTAAACCTGGCGAAAAAGTTATCTGATCACGACGCCTTCGATGTTGTTCTTGTTGATAAAAACAATTATAACTTCTTTCCTCCTTTAATCTATCAGGTAGCTACAGGTTACCTTGAAACTTCGAATATCAGCTATCCGTTCCGTAAATTGTTCAGGGGTGTAAAGAATTTTTCGTTTAGATTGGGAGAACTGGAAGAGGTGCTTCCTGACCAGAAAAAACTGGTGCTTTCTACCGGGGAAATCAGTTATGATTACCTGGTTTTTGCAACAGGCTGCATCACCAATTATTTTGGAATGGAAGGCGTAGAAAAAAATTCTATTCCGATGAAGACCATTTCCGATGCGCTTCAATTGAAGAATACACTATTGGAAAGATTAGAACAGGCTTCCCGTGAAACTGATCCTGAGGTAAGGAAAAAACTATTGACCGTAGTTGTTGCCGGCGGCGGACCTACAGGGGTAGAGATTTCCGGAATGTTTGCCGAAATGAAAAGAACCATTGTTGCTAAAGATTATCCCGAACTGGCAGGTTCCAACGGAGATATTTACCTGGTTGATGGTCTAAAAGCATTATTGACACCCATGAGTGAGAAATCACAAAAATATGCTTATGATACGCTGTCTAAAAATGGTGTACAGATCAGGCTGAATGCAATGGTGAAAGACTTTACTGATGATACCGTTCATTTTGCTAATGGAGATACGATACAGACTAAAAACCTGATCTGGGCAGCCGGCGTTACAGCTATTGTTTTTAAAGGTATTCCAGAGAGTTCTTATGGCAGGGGTAAAAGAATGACCGTAGATGCCTACAATAAGGTATTGGGAATGGAAGATGTATATGCCATTGGAGATACCTGTATACAACTGACCGATAAAAACTTTCCTCAGGGACATCCGCAAGTGGCACAAGTGGCCATCCAGCAGGGCGATCTGTTGGGGAAAAACATGATTAAAGGCGTTAAAAATGAAGAGTTGAAGCCATTTGCTTATCACGATAAAGGGTCGATGGCCATTATTGGTAAAAATAAAGCTGTTGCCGACCTGCCAAAACCTAAATTGTTTTTCAGTGGTTTCATTGCCTTGATGATGTGGTTATTTATCCATTTACTGTCCCTGGTGAATTACAGGAACAGGATCAGAACACTCTACAACTGGGCTGTGGCTTACCTGACTAATGACCAGTCGCTGCGTATGATTGTAAGGCCGGCCACCAAGAAAACTTTACACTAAATCTCCAGCTAATATTACATTCATCAGGCAAAAGTAACGGCTTTTCATACACACTGTATTGCATTAGCTATTACTTTTGCCCTTATGGATGATTTCTTCGCTGCCAGGCTTCAAATGGCCTTTTCTTTAGGCTTCCACATCGTTTTCTCCTGTATAGGAATGGTCATGCCCTTCTTTATGTGTACTGCCCATTATTACTGGCTAAAGAAGAAAAAACCAGTATTTCTTGACGTTACCAAAGCATGGAGCAAAGGAGTGGCTATCTTTTTTGCAACGGGCGCCGTTTCGGGTACCGTTTTGTCTTTTGAGCTGGGACTGTTATGGCCCAAGTTTATGGAGCATGCAGGACCCATTTTTGGAATGCCCTTTTCTTTAGAAGGAACGGCCTTTTTTATTGAAGCGATAGCCTTAGGGTTTTATTTGTACGGGTGGAACCGTTTTCATCCTTGGTTCCATTGGTTTACAGGTGTAGTGGTAGGTATCACCGGTTTGTTATCGGGCATCCTGGTGGTTGCTGCCAATTCTTGGATGAACAGCCCTTCGGGCTTTGATTTTGTTAATGGCCAGTACCTGGACATAGACCCGATGAAAGCCATGTTTAATGCAGCCTGGTTTTCACAAGCGTTGCATATGTGTATTGCCGCATTTGTATCTACAGGTTTTGCCGTTGCAGGTGTACATGCCCTGATGATTTTAAAGGGGAAAAATACAGATTTTCACAGTAAGGCTTTTCGTATAGCAGCGATTTTTGCCACCGTTGCAGCTTGCCTTCAACCGCTGAGCGGGGATATTTCTGCAAGGGACGTTGCCCACAGACAGCCGGCAAAACTAGCTGCAATGGAAGCACTGTTCCATACAGAAAAAGGTGCTCCCCTGGTTATCGGAGGAATCCCCGATACGGCTACGAAAACCGTTAATTACGCGATTAAGGTGCCGAAACTGTTAAGCTTTATGGCTACACATGATTTTAATGCTGAAGTAAAGGGGCTGGACCGTGTGCCTAAAAAAGATCAGCCGCCAGTAGTTGTTCCCCATATCGCTTTTCAGATCATGGTGGGACTGGGAATGGCCATGATGGCTATTTCGGTGATCTATTTCATCGCCCTGATAAAAAAGAGAAGCTGGTCTGGCAGCCAATGGCTGCTGAAATTATTTGTTCTCGCTACGCCTATGGGTTATCTAGCCCTGGAAGCCGGCTGGACAGTGACAGAGGTTGGACGGCAGCCCTGGATTATCTATGGCGTGATGCGTACCTCTGAAGCAGTTACGCCAATGCCAGGCATCGCTTATTCCTTTTACCTTTTTACAGCGGTATATATTTCGCTGGCCATCATCGTAAGTTTGCTGCTATTTCGGCAAATTACTATGGTAGGCAAATTATACGATTCATCCGCAGATCATAAAACACGATAAATATGGTATACGTAGTAATAATTTTTCTGTGGACAGCCATTCTTTTATATATCCTGCTTGGAGGTGCTGATTATGGTGCCGGGATTATTGAACTGTTTACTTCAAAAGGCAACCGACACCGGACGCGCAAAAATATGTATGAAGCGATCGGGCCGGTGTGGGAAGCGAACCATATGTGGCTGATCATTGTGATCGTAATTCTTTTTGTTGGTTTTCCCAAAATTTATACCACCGTTTCCATTTATCTTCATATTCCGCTGGTTTGCATGCTGATGGGTATTATTGCCAGGGGAACCGCTTTTGTTTTCAGAAATTACGATGCCGTAAAAGATGATATGCAGAGGGTGTATACGCGAATATTTATCGTTTCCAGCGTATTAACCCCTTTTTTTCTTGGAATCATTGCCGCAAGTGCAGTTTCTTCGCAGATCGATCTGCGAGCGCAGGATTTTGTTTCTGCTTATATCTATAGCTGGCTAAGCTGGTTTTCTATAGCGGTAGGCATATTTACAGTGACGATCTGTGCTTACCTGGCTGCTGTTTTTATTATCGGGCAGGCGGAAGATGAGGCCGACCGTAAGCTGTTCACCAGGAAAGCCCGTTATCTGATCTTTATTGTAATGGGGGCAGGGGCGTTGGTTTTTCTTGCTGCCCATTTTGAACATATCCCTTTGCTGCACTGGATTTTTAGTGATGTGCCGGGTACCATTGCCATTATATTGGCTACCATTTCCCTGGTGATCATGTTTTATTACCTGAACAGGAATGCTCCGGTGCTCTTACGACTGCTGGCAGGTTTCCAGGTAGCAATGATCCTTTTTGCAGCTACCTACAGCCACTTTCCTGACATTATCCTGCTGAAAGGTGGACAGAACCTTTCCCTGCTTACCCACCAGGGAGAGTTTAAAACAATCCAGGCTTTGGGTTACGCACTGTTGATTGGCAGTATTTTTATCCTGCCTGCGCTGGGCTACCTGATCTATAGTTTTCAGAAAAAAGGGAGTGCAACTGCAGAGCATTAGAAATATCAGCCCAGCATCACAAAAATGGTGCTCTACTAATCGGCTTCTGTTAATCGTGCGGAATTAATTACGTTTGTATTTTATCAATAGCGCTATATATTTTTATGGAAGATTCCAATTTTTTGAGACTCAGTAAACTGACAGAAGGAGATTACGAAGCATTTTTATACGACTGCGATGGTACACTGGCCGATAACATGCCTGCCCATGCCGCAACTTATGTAGAAGTAGCGAAAGGTTATAATGTTGACATGGACCCTGCTATTATCGACGAACTGGCCGGCTGGCCAATAGCCAATGTAGTGGAAGAGTTAAACCTGCGTTATGGTGCTACAATGGACCCTACAGAATTCAGATCGCGGAAGGCCCAGGTTTTTGCCGATAAATATATCAGTAAGGTATTACCCATTCCTTATGTGGTAGAACATTTAAAGGTGAACTCGAAGAAGGTACGTATAGCGGTAGTATCGGGAGGCGATCGTATTGCCGTGCAGCATACACTCGAACTGATTGGCGTAAGTGAATATGTAGAGGTATTGGTTTGTGCAGGCGAAACACTAAGAGGAAAACCTTTTGCAGATCCGTTTTTGAAAGCTGCAGAATTGCTGGGTGTTGATCCTAAGAAGTGCCTGGTTTTTGAAGATGGGGTTCCTGGTGTAAAGGCTGCTGAAGCAGCAGGCATGCACTGGGTGAGGATTGACCAGTTTAAATTTGGATAAGTAATTGCTTCATCACTTACTATAAAAGGCCTTCAAAAGCTAAAACATTTTTGTAATGAAAAGATCCGGGACAGCAGATATGCCGCTTCATTATGGCCATATTCCAAAATGGCTGGCCGAACGTATGTCCCGTTTAGGATTAGCGATTACTGAAGCTATTATTACAGAGTATGGTACCGCTGAAGTACTGCGACGGTTAAGTGATCCTTTCTGGTTTCAAAGTATGGGAGCGGTAATGGGAATGGACTGGCATTCCTCCGGTATTACCACTTCGGTAATGGGTGCTTTAAAAAGTGCCGTTAACCCGCTTTCAAAAGAATTAGGCTTATATATTTGTGGGGGTAAAGGTAAATCTTCTAAAAACACCCCTCAGGAACTGCTGTATTACAGTGACCGGAACGGTTTAAATGGTACTGAACTGGTGCGCTGCAGTAAGCTGAGTGCCAAAGTAGATAACACCGCACTGCAGGATGGTTTCCAGCTGTATATGCATAGTTTTATTGTTAATACAGAAGGTTTGTGGACAGTGGTGCAGCAGGGAATGCAGGACGGGAGTTCTACTGCAAGGCGTTACCACTGGCATTCTTCTGCTATGCAGTCGTTTGTAGATGCCCCACATACCGCTATCTGCGGGTTAAACCAGGGGCCTATTCTGAACATGGTAGCTAAAGAGGCTTTACCTTCCCGTGAAGCTATTTTGTCCATGACTACGGAGAGTCCTTCAAGAATGATCGCCGAGGTACAGCAACTGATTATGCCACGTCATCATGAGGTGAAATCAAAGGATATCGATCTTAAGCGCCTTGGGGCAATGCTGTGGCTCACACATGAAAAGCAGCCCGCTGATTTTGAAGAACTACTTTTATTGCAGGGAATGGGTCCCCGAACGCTTCAGTCTATGGCCCTGGTGAGTGAAGTGATCTATGGAACGCCTTCCCGCTTTAGCGACCCGGCACGGTTTTCCTTCGCCCATGGCGGAAAAGACGGTCACCCTTTTCCGGTACCCATTAAAGTATATGATGAGACACTCAGCGTTTTATCCAAAGCCATTGAAATGGCCAAAATAGGGCAGAGCGATAAAATCCACGCGATTCATCAACTAAGTGAACTTTCACGTCAGGCGGAAAAAGATTTTACACCGAACGACAACTTTGATCAATTGATTGAAAAAGAGCGTGATGAGTCGTGGAAGTACGGTGGTAAAACGATTTTTGGCGATGCAAAACCACCAAAAGACGGACAGCTCAACCTATTTTAGGGTTTATTTTTTATATTTAAAGAATTGAACCTGACTGTTTTCTTGCAACCAAAGGAAAACAGATTAATTAAACAGCCAAAATGAACAAAATTTACCTTCTCGCATTACTCTTTCCTTTAGGAACAGGAGTGATGGCACAAAAACTACCCTCAGCCACAATATATACTACTGCTGAAGGTTCAGACCTGCGCCTGTCAAAGACAGGAACCCTTAGCTTTACTGATCTCAGCCAGCCTAAAGAAACGCAGGTATGCATATTTGTAGATCCCACCCATACTTTTCAAACGCTGGTAGGAATTGGCGGTGCCATTACTGACGCTACTGCAGAAACCTTTGCAAAATTGCCTAAGAAAGAACAGCAGGAATTGCTGACTGCCTATTATGATAAAGAAAAAGGAATTGGCTTTACACTGGCCAGAACAAGTATTCACAGTTCTGATTTTTCAAGTGAAAGTTACACCTATGTAAAAGATAATGATGCCGAACTGAAAACTTTTGATGTGAAGCATGATGAGAAATACCGTATTCCCCTGATCAAACAGGCTATTCAGGCCGCAGGAGGTAAACTGACTATGTTTGTGAGCCCATGGAGCCCGCCGGCATGGATGAAAGATAACAACAGTATGTTACATGGAGGGAAATTGAAACCTGAGTTTAGACAGAACTGGGCTAATTATTATGTGAAATTTATTAAAACCTATGAGGCCAAAGGTATGCCTATCTGGGGATTAACCGTTCAGAATGAACCTATGGCCAGTCAGACCTGGGAATCCTGTAATTTTACGGCTGAAGAAGAACGTGATTTTATTAAACAATATTTAGGTCCGACTTTACAGAAAGAGGGACTTTCTGATAAAAAACTGATTGCATGGGACCATAACCGCGACCAGGTTTATCAGCGTGCCAATACCATCCTTAGCGATCCGGAGGCAGCAAAATATGTTTGGGGCATTGGTTATCACTGGTATGAAACATGGACAGGAAGCGGCATGCTGTTCGATAATGTGAAACTGGTTAAAGAGGCTTTCCCAGACAAACAGCTGATTTTTACAGAGGGATGTGTTGAAAAGTTCAACATTGACAGTATTGGCAGCTGGGCATTAGGAGAAAGATATGGTTATTCAATGATCAATGATTTTAACAGTGGTACAGCTGCATGGACAGACTGGAACATGCTGCTAGATGAAAAAGGCGGACCAAACCATGTGGGGAATTTCTGTTTTGCACCCGTTCATGCAGATACGAAAACGGGGAAGCTGACTTATACTAATTCTTATTATTATATGGGGCAGTTTTCTAAGTTTATCCATCCCGGTGCAAAAAGGATTGTAAGTTCTTCAAACCGCGATAAACTGATCACTACAGCCTTCATCAACCCTGATGGCAAAACGGCCGTAGTGGTGATGAATAAATCAAATGATAAACTGCCATATTATATCTGGATAGCTGGCAAAGCGGCCGAAACGGTAAGTTTGCCACACTCCATTTCTACGATTATTATTGAATAAAAAGTTAATACTTTCCGCAGGTTTGGTCAAAGTATTGAACCTGCGGAAGTATTTGCGTTTAATGCCACAGTTTGCCGGTTTTTTTTAGTTATTGGCATAGATTATGAATAAATTCGGCATTCAATACCGATTTTCATGAAGCGCTGGCAACTGGGGTTATGCCTTATTAATATTTTTCTTCTTTCAGGTTGCGGTGTTTTAATGCGGAACAGACAAACCAACCATCATGGTGTGGAAACGCATGACTATAACCTACCGGTAATTACTTATCCCAGTAATGATTCCACCACTAAAAAATTGCTGATACTTTTTTCTGGTGACGGGGGATGGCTTGATTTTGAAGATCAGCTTTCTACCGGTTTTGCCGCTCAGGGCTTTGAAACTATTGGTTTTAATTCCAGGAGTTATTTCTGGACAGGGAGAACGCCGCAGCAAACGGCAGATGATGTAGTGCTGCTGATCAATAAATACGCTGCCCTTTACAAAACGAACAGAATTTATCTCTGCGGTTACTCCTTTGGTGCCGATGTGGTACCTTTTATCTATAACCGGCTGCCTACCAACATGAAAAATA
This sequence comes from Pedobacter sp. L105, assembly GCF_009765875.1. Classification (GTDB taxonomy): domain Bacteria; phylum Bacteroidota; class Bacteroidia; order Sphingobacteriales; family Sphingobacteriaceae; genus Pedobacter. The sequence goes on along the minus strand of NZ_LMUP01000002.1, from coordinate 708,106 downwards.
AGGTAGTAGCCCTTGAACTGCTGTCTCCATTTGCCACTTCAGATTTTATGGTACACACTTCCGATCTGCTGAATATAGCGGGCGATGATAAGCCCTATAAAGTATTACCTGAAATAGAGCAGGTTAAGATTCCTGTTTTTTGCTTTTACGGTGAAAAGGAAGATCCTAAACCCATGGAGTTTATACAGCGGAGGAATTTTACGCTGAAGGATTTACCTGGCGACCATCATTATGATCCTTCATGTTATCCTGATATTTTAGCTGCGATGCGAGGTTTAAGAAGGAGCCAGTTGTTCAGGTATCGTTTATGGCGGCCATAGGACAAAACTTATTAAATCATCTTAAAAACTAGACAGTATATGGATCATGGATTCCTCTTTGAAAAGTAATTTTATGGTGCAGCAAGTCAAAAAAGGATTTGACAGGCAGGAATAAAAATCAAATACTAATACATTTGCGACCATTATATAAAAGAGCATTTTCTAATGAATCACCAGATCACCAAAATACAATCGGTAATTGAGCCGTTAAGACAGGAAATTATTAATCATAAGGTATATTCAGTTATCACTCATCTGGATGACCTTAAGATATTTATGCAATATCATGTATATGCAGTATGGGATTTTATGTCCTTGCTTAAATCACTGCAAATTGGATTAACCTGTACTACTACGCCATGGTTTCCCGTTGGTACGGCAAATACGAGATACCTGATCAATGAGATTGTAACCGGTGAAGAATCTGATGTGGATGGTGAAGGTGTACGTAAGAGTCATTATGAGATGTACCTGGAAGCGATGGAGCAATGCGGAGCAGATGCCACAGCAATTCATCAATTCATTCATACATTAAAAGAGACAGGTAACCTTGAGCAAGCTTATATTATCGCGGGAGTTCCAAAGGAAGCGAGGGAATTTGTAGATTTTACGTTTAAAGTGATCAATAGCAAAACATCGTATCTACAGTCGGCTGCTTTTACATTCGGCAGGGAGGATCTGATTCCTAATATGTTCATCTCTATTGTGGGTGACCTGAATAGAAAATTTCCTGATCAGCTGTCCCTGATCAAATATTATCTCGACCGTCATATCGAAGTTGATGGAGATCATCACAGCAATCTGGCTTTGGAAATGACTGCTGAATTGTGCGGCGATGATGAAGATAAATGGAAAGCCGCCGAAGAAGTTACTGTAGCGTCATTGCAGCAGCGAATTAATCTTTGGAACGGAGTATATAATAAGATTATGCGGTCAAAGATCATAGCATAGATTTTAATCGTTAATAAGATAATAGATACAACTACCTTATTTGTTCAATAAATTCTTTTTAAAACAATCTTTAATTCAAATATTAATTATTTATCTTTAAGGTAGTGTTTGAAGAGTTGAATAAATTATTAATTTTATATGGTTAAAAGAAGGATGCTGAAATGTCTGATCAATCTGTAAAACAAAAAAAAGAATATAAGAAAGATGTAGTTACCAGTATAGTAAGGGATTATACCAATGATCCTTATTTTGTAAAAAAAGCTGATGCTTCCCAGAAGTTTCTGGAGGAACATGGTTTTCCAAAATATCTTGATGCCAGAAAATAATCTAATTATAAGAGAAATACAGCCCAGGGATAATGCTGCAATGGCTTTAATACTGAGGCAGAGTTTAGAAGAATTTGGATTAGCTATTCCAGGAACAGCCTATTTTGATGAAAGTACAGATCGTTTGTATGAGTCTTTCCGGGTAGAGGGCAGCAAATATTTCATAGCCCTTTCAGGTGAAGAAGTTATTGGCGGTGTTGGTTTATATCCTTCAGATGGATTGCCCGATGATACTGTAGAGCTGGTGAAAATGTACCTGGCTCCTTCATATCGAGGAAAAGGGCTGGGGAAAACACTGATGCGTAAATGTATTGACCTGGCAGGAACGATGGGGTATAAAAAAATATATCTTGAATCGATGCCTGAATTGAAGGATGCCGTTTCGGCTTATAAAAAATTGGGCTTTGAGTTACTGGATCAGCCCGTTGGGAATACAGGTCATTTTTCCTGTACGATCTGGATGTTGTATACGATAACGGGATAGAATCAGCCGGTTCTCTGACTAAGGTGAGAGAACCGGTTAATATTATTCAGATATCAATGTGATCTCGTGGTCGCCGATCATGATCAAACGCTCTTTATATAGCGCTCCTGTAGTCTTTTTAAATGCTTTCTTGCTGATCTTTAAGATCTCATAAATGTCTTCAGGTGAACTTTTATCGCCTAAGGCTAACACGCCTTTATTCTCTTCTAAAAGTTTAATCAGTACTTCTTTTGTGTCCAGGATATGGCCATAACCCATAGGTTGTAGGCTCAAATCGATCTTTCCGCCTATACGTACTTTTTTAATCCATCCTTTTCTTATTTCACCAGGGTTCAGCTGATCAAATAATTCGTTGGTATACAATAAACCTATGTATTTATTATCAATGATGGCATTGTAGCCTAAATCGCTCCGGTCTGCAATTAGTAAGCTTACTTCATCTCCTTCTTCAAAATTTATCTCTTCCTCTTCAACATAATTGGTTAATCTGGAAGAAGCTACCATACGGTCATTACTATCGTCCAGGAAAACATATACCACATGTTTATCACCTTTAAACATGGGGCGTTTTTGTTCTTTTTCAGGAACATAGATATCTTTATCAATACCAATATCCATAAAAACACCGTTTTCACCATCTTCTACAACGGTCAGGTAAGCGAAATCACCTACGCAAGCTAAGGGTTTCTGTGTAGTGGCATGTAGTTTACCATCTTTGTTCATGTACACAAAAACATTTATGTTATGGCCTATTTCTGCATCTTTTGGAACGTGGTTATAAGCCAGCAGCGCTTCTTTATCGCCATCAGAAAGGATAAGGCCTGTTTCCGTTTTGTTTATAATCCGCAGCTCGTTGTATTGTCCTATCTGTATCATTTAGTGTTTACTGTTATTCAATCTGCAAAGGTAGCATATTTAAGATGGCTATGGTCATCTTAGAAATTATTAGAACTTATATATAGGCTAGTTGTTAAATACTTATAATTGTATATCATGGATAAATCTGAACTTATTCCTGTAAAAACTGCTTTCCAGCCGATAGCAGATGAAAATTGCAGGGTACTTCTTTTGGGCACGATGCCTGGAGACCGCTCTTTGAGCCTCCAGCAATATTACGGACATGCCGGTAATCATTTCTGGAAACTCATTTATACGCTTTTTAATGAGCCGCTGGCTGCAGATTATGAATCCAGAAAGGATTTTTTATTACAGCATGAAATTGCTTTATGGGATGTGCTGGAATCCTGTACCTGTGAAGGAAGTCTGGACAGTAACATCAAAAATGAAGTGGTCAATGATTTTACAGCTTTTTATCAGCAATACCCAAAGATTAGCCATGTCTTTTTCGACAGTAAAAAAGCGGAGGAATTTTACCTGCGTCATGTGAAAAAAAGTGAGGATAAGATCTATCATTTATTGCCTTCGCCAAGCAGGGCCAATGCGTCAAAAACTTTTGAGCAAAAGCTTGAAGCATGGAAGGAATTACTGCTTTATGTTGGGCAGTAAATCGTATAAGGTATCATTCAGGATGCTTATCTTTGCCCTGAATGAATGCTATTATCTCAAAAAATAAGCACAGGGTATTTTTAAGTACCTTTTTTTTTATGTCCGGGTTCAGTTTTGCAACCTGGGCGTCAAGGATCCCTACCATCAAAATGGCTTTTGGTTTTAATGATGCTGAATTGGGTTCTATACTGCTTGCCATGCCCATTGGGTCTCTGATCGGCTTACCCATTACAGGGTGGCTGGTGTCAAAATATAATAGTCGTGTTCCCTTAGCTGTTGGATATGGCCTGAATTCTGTAGCGATGGCCTTAATTGGTTTTACGCATAGTACTGTTGCACTGATTGTAGCTGTGGTACTCTTTGCTTTTACATCGCGTATTTTCAATATTTCTATGAATACCCAGGCTATCACTGTTCAGAAGCTGTTTGATAAAAAGATCAACGGATCTTTTCATGGTTTCTGGAGCACCGGGGGGATTATCGGAGTAGCCTTTTCTACAGCGATGCTTGCGCTTAATGTTTCTTTACAGGTGCATTTTTTGATCGTATGTGGTATCACCTTACTCATTACCTGTTATGCTTTTCAGTTTCTACTGGCAAATGACAGGTCGACGAGTGGTAATAAGATTATTCTTGGCAAGCCTGATCCTTATATCCTATGTTTGGGAATAGTAGCTTTCCTTTCTGCTATTTGCGAGGGAGGGATGTTCGACTGGAGCGGGATTTATTTTCAGCAGGTGCTGAACATTAAGATCTTTACTTATGGGTATTTAATCTTTATGCTGTTTATGGCGGCGTCAAGATTCCTTTCCGACTTCGTGATTGGAAAAATAGGGATGGCGGGTACTTATATCTTGAGTGCATTGTTTATTGTTTCAGGAATTGCCATGGCCACACTGGTGCCGCAGTTCTGGACAGCCATGATTGGTTTTTCACTGGTAGGCTTTGGTACCGCATCAGTCATTCCGATGTCGTATTCGATGGCGGGCAACTCCAGGAAGTATTCTGCAGGAATGGCTATTTCTATTATTGCTACCTACTATATCACAGGGACATTTTTAGGCCCTCCGCTAATTGGTTATCTATCGCATGCTTTCGGGTTGCGGATTGCATTTATTGTATTTGGATTTTGCGGGCTGATGCTGATTCCTATTTCACAGCTGGTCTTTAAGTACCAGAAAAACGAAATAGCATAAATATTAAACAGCTTAAAAGCGTAACCTTAAAAATATTTTGAGGTTGATATAATAATCTCTATTTATTAGCGTCTATATATACGAGAGCGTTAATTTAGATGGCGGGGATATTGCGAAAGTGATATCCCCGTCTCTTTTTTTAAATAGCCTGTATCAAACAATATGTAATGACCAAATGTTATCCTCTAAAACTAAGGATATGTCAAACTTCGCAGAGATTATTAAATCAGAAAAACCAGTATTGGTAGATTTTTCAGCAGAATGGTGTGGCCCCTGTAAAATGATGGCTCCAATCCTTCAGCAGTTAAAAGGTATGCTGGGTGAACGTGCCACCATTTTGAAAGTTGATGTAGATAAAAATCCTGCGGTCTCGGGTAAATATCAGATTCAGGGTGTGCCTACACTCATTCTTTTCAAAAATGGAGAGATCAAATGGCGTCAATCTGGTGTAATCCCTGCCAATCAGTTACAAGGTATTATTGAAAGACATCTATAAGTACAAGATTATTGTTGCTTTTGTCTGATCAGGATTTCAAAAGTTGTTCCACGGTTTTCCTGTGATTGTACCGTCAATTGTCCGTCAAGGCCTTCTACTAAGCCCTTCACTACAGATAGTCCAAATCCGTAACCTATTTCTCCGTCCGTACCCGTACTTGAAAGTACATGTCCATGTAAAATGCTGTTTATAGTTTGATTGTTCATGCCTATTCCTGAATCTGTTATCTTGATTTTTAGAAGGTTAAAGTTCGTTTCAATGCTTAAATCAAGTTCAATCTTCACGTTTCCCTCCGCTGGCGTAAATTTTAAAGCATTGGAAATCAGGTTTCCTGTAATCTGAAGGAGTTTGTTTTTTGAAAATGGAATATATTGTGTTCTCTGGCTAATCCAGATACTTAAATTGATCTGCTTGTTACGTGCCTGAGGCTCAAACAGATCTTCCAGTTTTTCTTTAAAGAGCTGGAGGTTAAACTCGTCTTCCAGCAGGGGTCTTTTTTTATGCTCATTTAAGATTTCGTCAGCAAGCTCTAAGACTGATTTGCCACTTTTATGGATCATAGAAATAAATTCGAGCATTTCTTCCACCTGATTGTTTGTACCCTGCTGAGTGACCAGGCTGGCCAATCCGATAATCCCTGCAATGGGACCTCTGATATCATGAGCGATCTTTTTCTGTGTTTCTTTTGCTTCGGCTAATTGCTGCTTCAGGTTGGATATAACTCTTAAGCTGTTCAGACGGTTTACCAGTTCATCGGCAACAATTTTAAGCAGTTCTGCCTGCTCGGGGCTTATTTTTTTCTCTTTTTTGTCCGCTACGCAAAGCGCACCAATGTTATGCCCATCATGGGTAGTTAAGGGTATCCCGAAATAATATTTTAGGCTAAGCGGGCCATTCACATAAAACTTATCTTTAAACCGTTCATCCGCTGAAAGATCCCTAACCTCAAAACTTTGATTTTCATTGATGGTATATTGACAAACAGAGTCTTCCCGTGGCATTTGGCTTAGATTTAACCCATGTCTGGAGACTGTCCATTGTGTAAAAGAATCGATCAGGTTAACCAGGGAAATTTCTGTTCCTGCTATTTTTGCAGCTAAGTGGGTCAGGTCTTTAAACTGGTCTTGCAGATCAGTATAATCGAGGTCGAGTTCGGCCAGACTGATTATTCTTTCCAGCTCATTTACAGGAATCAGAGGATTGCTTTTCAACATAGTGATATGCTTAAGAATGTAATTTCTAATTTGGGCTTTCAACAAAAGAAACTATTCTTTTTTTTATTTTTCTGTTCATTTTCCGAATTGTCTGTTCATTTTTAGGTGTAACTTTAATCAGGGCCAGGGTACGAACTAAAAATTAATTGTATAACTTTAAACATCAAGTATAAATTATGAAGAAACTATCCATCGTGCTGCTGATTTTGATTACAGGTTTATTGGCAAATGCACAATCCAAAGATGAAACGAACGTAGCTTCGGCTGTAGAGAAATTAAGACTGGCCATGATCAGCGGTAATAAGGCTGATTTGGAAAGCGTACTTTCTGATGAATTGACTTATGGTCATTCGAGCGGAAAAATACAAACCAAGGAAGAATTTGTAAAAGCGATCTCTACTAAGGAATCGGATTTTTTAGATATCCAGTTAACCGGACAGCAGATTAAGGTAACAGGCGATATTGCTGTTGTAAACCATACGTTAACCGCCAATACTAACGACGGAGGTAAGCCTGGAACTGTCCGACTGGGCATTGTACTGGTATGGAAGAAAATCAAAGGCGATTGGAAACTGATTGGCCGGAGGGCGTTCAAAGTTCCGGCCTAAGTCCTTATGCTGATCAGTGGCCCTTATTCAGTCTGCTGATCAGCTCTGCGCTTTGCAACCTGCCATGTTCCAGCCTGTCTTCAAAAAACACTTTGGCTTCATTAAAGTGCTGTTTATAGCCGTTCATATCACCATAACCGATAATGGACGACCATTCCCTAACTGCAGAATGAAATTCCAGATCATCGGCCCGGATCTGTTTATTGTATATCGCTGCGTTAACAGATTCTTCCAGCAATTCTTCATCTCTAAAAAGATATTCCACAATGCCTAAACGCAGGCGGAAGGGTGGAGTTTGGCAGATCAGGTTATCATAAGGATTGATATTCAGATGATACCAGGCATCGGCCATGCTGAGCAGGCTTAGATGTGAATTAGGCGTATGGGGAGCACCGGGGCCAGACAAGGAAAACTCTTTCATCACCTTGTTATTTAGCAGCAGGAATTGTTTATCATCCGGAAAAAGGAAATCTTTTACTTTCCTTATCCGGGTGCGGAAGTCCGTCTCATTTTCTGTGATCATCATTTTGAAAAGATCTGATTCAGACTGTGCATAACGTTTAATCTGATGACGGGCATAGGGGTTCAAAATGGCTAGTCCAGCATATATATGGGCTTTATAACCAAAGATCCTTAACATCGTCAGGATTTTTACATTGTCTATTCCACCTATGTAAGCTGTATTGTCCCATGGGAAAAAACCTGCTTCTTTCCATGCTGTTCCCATACTTTCAAAACCCATATGGGTAACGGCCTGCGTATCGGCAGTAATCTTATCGTGTTCATGATAATTCAGTTCAACAATTTCAGATTCCAGTACAGCCAGGAGGTCTGTCATCCTTTGATACGCCGCTGCATCACAACGATGAGGAATTACAATTAATGTTTGCCCTTTAGAATCAAAGCCGGGACCATGTAGTGAATGGCAAGTGATGATATGCACATTCGAAGGCAGAAATTTTTCAAAAGCCTCGATTTCCGGGTGTTTTACAGAAGTTTGGCCGGCAACAATGGCACCCTGTTTTGTAGAAGGTCCATACCTTTGTACTACTTCACCTATTTTTTCGGCTTCTACTGCATAAAAGATCACGTCACTTTTACGCGAAACAGCACTGCCATCTTCTAATACTTCTATTCCTAAGGGAAGAAGTTCTTCCTGTAATTTTTCGTAATTAGCGGGTATATCTGAACCGCAAACCTGGTATCCTGCTTTGGTAAAGCGTTTTGCGTAAAGTTTACCCATGTCTCCAAGCCCAATAATCCCTATAAGCATCTTAATATTATATTTTGCAATTAAATTAGGGAAAAATTCAGGTATTAATCAAAAGGTAGGGTCATTATAATAGCATATTATTATTGGGCAGCACAATAATTTCTTGTTAGTTTTGTGGGATATCAATTAATCGGAATGGATCAACAAAAAGAAATTGAAAGCATTCAGCTGGCTCGAAAAAATTCGAATACAGCCATTCTTCAAGCCAGTGCTGCGGGTGTTGCACAATACTGGATGGACGATATCATTGTCATATCGGGCGAAGGTGGCCAATATATCGGGAAGAAATTATTGCTGAAAGTTTTCAAAGAAATGTTTGCGGCGGACCCTCCGGTTTTTGAACGTATTCCTTCGGTCATTACCATCGGTGAAAGCGGTATCCTGGCTTGGGAAACAGGCGTGTGGCATTACAAAACGGAAAAATTCAGAGGGAATTATTCCGCTATGTGGCGTAAGGTCAATGGAAATTGGTTAACGCAATCTGAACTTTTTGTTTCGTTAGATTAAGCTATTAATTCATCAGCAGGTTAAGCATTTCTTTGACTTCTTCCAGCTCCTGTTCCAGTTTCAGTACTCTTTGTTCCAAATCTGTATTTACTGGTTTTGGGCTATCAGCTTCTGTAGTACTTTGTTCTTCGGCCACAGGGCCCAGTAAATGAATGTACCTGGATTCCTTTTGACCGGGTCTTTTTGCCAGCTGTTTAACAAACGCAGGACTTTCGGAAGCAAGTTTATTTAAGATATCCTGAATTTCCTCGATGGTTTCAAATTCATACAGGCGTGCAGAATTTGTGTTAATCTCTCCTGGTGTTAAAGCACCGCGTAAAAGCAGCAGGCAAATAATGGTTAGTTCGGCCGGAACCAAAGGATGAACGATAGCAAGATTGTGTTTATACTTTGTACTGCGACTGCTTCCCCCTGTTGCTGTACTGGTTAGGCCTTTAATTTTTAATGTATTGAGTGTAAGGATAACCGTTTCTTCATCGTAGTTTACTATTGGGTTCCTGGATGTTTTCTGGTTGCAGGCAGTTGTTAAAGCCGAGATTGTCATTGGGTAATAGTCGGGAGTAGTTTTACTCTTTTCGATTAATACACCCAAGACGCGTTGCTCGGCTTCGTTCAGTATAGATAAAGGCTGATTTTCCATAGTTGATAAATATATAAAAAATGATGGTTTTCATCGAATAATTGAAATTTTTAGCTGGAACAAGGCATTATATTGAGAATTTCAATCAAGTTCTTTATTTAATTAATTTTATGTTTTTAGCATATAATTGTAATAAATTTCAATTTTTTTAATAAATAACGCTAGTTTTGTTTTAGTATTCTTTAAAAGAATCAATAAAAATATTTTAAACACAGTAATTAGCGCTCCAAATGTTAAATTATTGCTAATATTTTTATTGAATATGAATTACTGATCCAGTAATTGTCCTGTTCAAAAAATATGCAGCAAATAACTGCGAAAGAAATAGGCTTAGGCTTATAATAGATAGTTAATAAAACAAAAATGCTGATGGATGTCAGCATTTTGTTTTTGTTACCTATTCCGGCAAGTTGTAGATGTTTTCCACAGGTGACGTTTATGTTTGTTTTTTCAATTGTTTGATTTTTAATTATTTATAATATCGAGCGCGGTTGGCACTATTATTAAGTGTTATTATTTAATCAACTAACCGGATTAAACGAACATATTAATTAAACAGCATGAAAAATTTCATTTTAACAGCGGTGGTACTTGCATTTGCGGGGGTTTCCACATTAAAAGCATCAGAAAATAAAACATTGCCAGCCATTTCAATACAGCAAGACAGTACACAGAAAGTTCCGGTTAAACTGGAAGATCTTCCTGCTCCGGTGACCACCACACTAAAAGCAGATGCCTATAAAGACTGGACACCTACGACAGCATTTTTAGTGACCAATGCAGATAAAAGTCAGTACTATCGTATTGATGTAAAGAAAGGTACAGAAGCAGCTTTTATTAAAATCAATAAAGATGGCGTGGTAGTACAATAGCCTCATTCTAACCATTTCATATCACTAGAGAAAGCCGGATTTATCCGGTTTTTTTATGACGTGAATTTTGATGTAAATGTTAATAACATTGTTATGTAACTGATTAACAGTTTTGTTTAGTGTTAATAAGCCTGTGTATAATAGCAGCATCCAGGCAGTAAGCCTCAATTTTTTGTGGATAACCTGTTGAATTGTTATATATCTTGTGGATAACTGTTAATAACTGCTCTGTAAATTTGAAAAAACCTTAGTTATGCACATCAATTGTGAATATAATTGTGAATTGTTGTTAATTGATGTGAGTAAACATTGTTATATAACGGGCGTTCTTCCTCCGTCAACAGGTATACTTGTACCTGTAATATAAGCTGCAGCAGGAGACGCAAGAAACGCAATCATATTACCAATATCTTCGGCTTCACCTATTCTTGCCAGGGGAATAGTATTGACGAAGTTATTTTCGACTGCTTCCTGTGGTATGTTCTCTTTTTCGGCAGTAGCCTTTAGCAAACTTTCATAACGCTTAGTCCTGATAAATCCTGGTAAGACATTATTTACGGTAATGTGATCTTTTCCTACTTCGTTAGCTAACGTTTTTGCCCAGGAAGCCACAGCTGCCCTGATTGTGTTGGATACACCAAGATTAGCTAAAGGAGTTCTGATAGAAGTTGAAACCACATTGATGATCCTGCCATATTTTGCAGTTTTCATTCCTGGCAGCACGGCTGTAGTTAGAATTTGATTGCAAATGAGATGCTGACTAAAAGCTTCCTGAAAATCGCTGGCAGATGCATCAACGATTGGACCAGGTTTTGGTCCGCCGCTATTGTTAATTAGGATTTGTACCGCTGTTGCCGCTATAATTTTTTCTATTACGCCTTTTACTGTATCTGGTTTTGAAAAATCGGCTACGGCATAATTGTGCAGCTGGCCTTTGTCCGTTGGTAATTGTTGAAGGGCAAGAATAAGTGACTCTTCGTTTCTGGCTATTAAAATGCAATTTGCCCCTAAACCGGCAAGTACAATAGCAGTAGCTAAGCCAATACCTTGAGTGCTTCCACAAATTACTGCGTTTTTGTTTGTTAGCGATAAATTCATCTGATAGTATATAATTAATGGTAAAGCAATATAAATAAAAACGCCGATCCCGGATGAGATCAGCGTTTTCAAAGGTGTGTGATTGTTTATCTTTATTCTCTTTTGCAGGGCTAAGGTTTAATTGTTTCCGCCGCGGTGTTCCTGAGGCTGTCCACCTTGTTGGTGTTGCTGGGGTTGCCCGCCTTGCTGAGGTTTACCGCCTTGCTGATGTTGCTGAGGTTGTCCGCCTTGATGCTGCTGAGGTTGTCCACCTTGCTGATGTTGTTGAGGTTGTCCACCTTGCTGATGTTGTTGAGGTTGTCCACCTTGATGCTGCTGAGGACGACCTTGCTGGTGTTGTTGTGGTTGACCGCCGTGTTGTTGTGGTTGATTGCCCGGTCTGTTCTGACCGCCGTTAAAACTATTATGTCTTCCGTCGTTATTTCTGGCCTGGTTATATCTTGAATCTTTACTGTCCCTGATACTTCCCTGTTTACCATGGTAATTTTTGAATTTAGCATATTGCTGAATGTCTCTCTGGTGAGATAGATAAGGTTTAGGTCTGTTTACAACTACTTTATAAGAATTGTACGGATCATATCCGCTATATTGTGATGGCAGACTGCTTCTCCATGCCCATTGTCCGTTTACCAGATAAATATATTGGCTGGTGGGAACATAATAATAAGCATCAACATCAGGAAGATAATAATAATCTACGTGATCATAACCAGTAGGGCCCCATGCAGGTTGGGAACCGATATTTATGCTTAAACTTATTTGTGCTTTAGTGTTCAAACTGCTTAGGGAGGCTACTCCGAAGATGGCAGCTAAAATTAATTTTTTCATGTTATTAGCGTATCTAGTTATCCTTACTAAACCAAATCATATGCCAAGAGCAATTTGTTTTTTGTTTTAATTTGTGAAATATGGCTTTTTACCATTAAAAAGTCTGGTCTTGATAGCTATAGGATGAATTTTTTTAACTACAATTTTAAGCCTTAATATTGATCTATGTATTGATTTTAATATTTTAGCCCGATGATAGATGTTTCCTGCGCACTGATTAAAGGTCAGAACGGTAAAATTCTGGTTACCCAAAGAAGTGCTGAAATGCGCCTGCCATTGAAGTGGGAATTTCCGGGAGGTAAGATTGAACCAGGAGAAACTGAGGAAGCATGTTTAATAAGGGAAATTGCCGAAGAGCTCAATGTGATCATTAAAATTACAGCGCGGATGCCTTCATTTGTGCATGATGATGGTCGGCAGAAAATTCGTTTAATTCCTTTTTTGGGTTTTATTTTGGAAGGTGAGATTCACCTTACTGAGCATGCGGCTTATCTGTGGTGCTCTTCCTATGAATTGCTGCAGTTGGATTGGGCGGATGCAGATGTGCCTGTATTGAGGCATTATCTGGAAAATCTTTAAAATGAAACAGGGAACATCCTGGCGGATGCTCCCCGTATCTAAATTAACGCTCTCGGATATAAGACGCTTAGTTCAGCAATTTAGTATATCCAACGAAATAAATTTTTAAAATTAATTTGCGCGGAAAGAATCAGCGGGCTTTGCGAGCTCATATTTGATCCAGAAATCAGGTTTATCGGTATTGCCCGAGCCTTCTGTATCTCTCATCCCTTTTCCGCCACCACCGCCGCCGCCGTGTCTTCCACCGCCCATGCCGCCACCCATTCCACCTCCGCCGCCACCGCCGTGCATACCGCCTCCGCTCATACCTCCACCTCCGGCAGGCATATCACCAGCGCCCTTATCGTGGTGCATGGCTTTGTCGGGTGCATTAATCTTAATATTATAGGCTATTCCTTTTACTTTTTTATCTTTTAAATCCAGCAGGCCAAGCGGAATAGCCAGTTCACAGATATAATCTCTTTGTTTGTTGAAGGCTGCTGCCACTTGTATACCGCTATTGTTAGGAATTGCCAGACTGCCGTCAGGGATCTTTTCAAAGCCGGATACCTGTATCACGTGTACACCTGGATCACGGTCTGCATGGTCCCGGTCTGGATAGTGATGGGCTAGTGAGTCGTTCGCTTCGGGTCTGGCATGGTTCAATGAATCGCCTGGCTGATGTGGGGGAGGAGGTTGCTGCATACCCAGAAATTTAAGTTTTATTCCATCTTTCTTTTTGCCTGCAGTATTGATATTGAGGGTCAATCCTGCCCGAAGTAATTTTCCGGTTGTGATTTCGTCTAGGGATTCAATAATCAGGTATAGATTATTTTGATCATTGGCCAGGGCAAAGGCCAGTTTGGTTGGCGTATTATAATTGTTCAAAGGCTCATGCCACTCTGATGAATTTCCATCCACTACAACCGGCTGAGATACCCAAAGGTTTACATCTTCGTCCGGATCCTGTGCAAATGCCCCGGTATAGGAAAGACCAGCTACGCTGATAAAAAGTAAAATAAATAATTTTTTCATTAGAATATAATTGTTTTGGAAGTATTACTTTATTGTTTTTATTGTCTTCTAGCCGCCTGCGGCGGTTTTGGCGGTTATGCAGGTTTCATATTTATATTTCGTACAGGAGATAAACATCCTGTGCTGCAAATTTATCTGATCAGGATTGGTGTTTTAATAAATTAACATTATTTAACGAATAAATTACGGGCTGGTGTGTTTATTTGGTCAGATCTTACCCTGAAGTCGTTTTCAGCTGAGCTGAAAGCTATTTTTAGCTTCATTCCTGTAATTCTTTGGCGCGTTTGAATCTGTTGTTATATTTGTCTGTGTAATGTAATCTCACACAGAGATAGATTTTTCCGAATATAAAACTTAATGAACCATGGAACCTGCTGAATTGAAAAAGCTAGAGCAATTATTCTATAATATGATAAACAAAGTTGAAAAAGAATATCAATTATATTTTGGACTCAGATCTATTCAGAAAAAATTGGATGGTGTAGAAAGTATCTATGATCATTTTAACCTCAACGGAGAAACACTCGAATTTTGCTTCCAAAAAGAAAGCGATCTTCCTCAGGAGATTAGAGACAACATTACTCTGGCTTATCAGGAAATATTCCTGGCAACCAAATCAATATAAAAAATAAAATATATTTATAGCCGATATATTGGACATGTGAACAAAATGCGTATGTTTGTCCATTATTAATGTTAATTATATTTTATTTTGTCAGAACTGATCAAAGATTCACAGGTAAGAAAAGATTTGCTACAAAAAATGCAGATCATAAGTGCTGCGAAGGTAGTTTTTCAGCAATATGGTTTTAATAAAGCCTCTATAGATGATATCGCTAAACAGGCCGTCAAATCGAGGACAACTTTATACAAATACTATAAGAATAAAGATCAGATCTTTGAAGATTTTATTCTTTTAGAAATTACAGACATCATCAGTCTCGCAATAGCAGCCATTGGCACTGCCTCTTCCCTTGAAACGAAGTTACATAACTACAACGCTAAAAAGCTTGAGCTTTTGCGTCTTAAGTTCGATACCTATCCTATTGCAGCCATGGAGATGATGGAAGAAGCAGCACTTTGCAATTCTTGTCAGCAACAGCTTTCCATTGCCGAGGCGGTAATCATGAAAAAAATATTCCAGGAAAGTATTGATCAAAAGGAGATCAATTATATCGCGCCTTCTGAACTGGACTTCCTGATTTCTGTGATTACCACCGCTCTGAGAGGCATTGAACATGAAGTTCTTTCTTCTGCTGAAAACATTAACATCGAAGAAAGGTTAAAATGGTTAATTGGCATACTTGTTAGGGGACTTAAATAATTAATCACACATTATCATACTATACATCGTTATCCTTATTTGAATTTTATGAAATTTAAAAGCTATTGTACGCTCTTTATGTTAGCGGTCATGCTGTTGTTTAGCTGCGGACATAAAGAAGAAAAAGTTGCTGTCCAACCTGTAAATGTTAAAGTTTTATCTCTCACAGGAAAAAACGGTACTGATCAGCAGATCAGCTACAGCGGAACGGTTAAAGAAAGTAAGTCAATTTCATTGTCCTTCCAGGTTTCAGGTAATATTACCAGCATCAATGTCGATAAAGGGCAAATGGTGAAAAGGGGACAACTGCTGGCAGCTGTAGATGAAACTACCTATAGAGATCAGTATAATGCACAATTGGCACAGCAGAAGCTCGCAGAGGATAATTACAGCCGTATTGCTGAAGTATTTAAAAAAGGAAGTATTGCTGAAGTAAAGCTGGTGGAAGCAAAATCACAGCGTGACCAGGCTTTTTCTATGGCCCGTGCAGCTTATCAAAATATTGTACATACCAAACTCTTTGCTCCCACAGATGGATATATAGGAGAAAAAAATGCGGAAGCCGGCGACCTTGCTGCTCCGGGATCTCCGGTTTTTAAACTCGTGAAACTGGAAGAAGTGAACGTTTGGGTACCGGTTCCTGAATCGGAGATCAACGCGGTCAAAAAAGGACAAAATGCATCAATTAAAGTTGATGCACTGAATAACAAGGTATTCAATGGAGTAATTGATGAAGTGTCTGTTGTTTCTGAAGATGCTTCCCATAACTATACTGTTAAGGTAAGGATTGCGAATAAGGATAAGCAACTCAAGCCAGGCATGGTAGCCAACGTATATTTCCAGGAAAGTACAAAGACAAAAGCTATAGATACTGGAGGTGTGAGCATTCCATTGATCGCTTTGCAGGTAGATGAGGAGGACAGGAATTTTGTCTACATCGTAGATCAAAGTGGTCAGAAAGCCGTTCGTCGTCAGGTTACACGCGGAGAGTTAATGAATGATGTAGTCATGATCACCAAGGGACTGGGGCCATCAGACAAAGTGATCATATCAGGATATCAAAAAATAACTTCTGGTACGCCTGTTAAAATTATTCAGTAATAGGGCTTAGCGCAAAAAAATGGAAAAGAAATCATTTATAGAAACTGCCCTCAAACATAAACAGATTGCTTTATGCCTGGCAGGTATTCTGGTTGTGCTGGGCGTTTATGCCCTGTTCAATATGTCCAGGAACGAATTTCCCGAATTTACCGTGAGAACCGGTCTCATCATAGGATATTATCCGGGAGCTTCTTCCGCCCAGGTAGAGGAGCAGTTGACAAAAAAAGTGGAGGATTACCTATTCAGCTATCAGGAAGTTGATAAAACCAAAACCTATTCTTATTCTAAGGATGGGATGATGTATATCTATGTAGAGGTTTCCGAGAAGCCCAACAAGGTAGAGACGGAGGCCTTCTGGAACAAGCTGAAAAATGGAATATTGATCTTACAGCGCACGCAGCTGCCTGATGGGGTACAGGGAGTTTTAGTAAACAGTGATTTCGGCAGTACATCTGCCGTGCTTCTCGCTGTAGAATCTAAAGACCGTCCCTATAAAGAATTGCAGAAATATGTAACCTCGCTTGAAAATGAGATCAGGAAGATTCCTTCGCTTTCCAAAATCAGCCATACTGGGGATCTGAGAGAACAAATTGGTATTTATGTAGATAATAATAAGCTGGCATCCTATGGACTCAATGCGGGTTTAGTGATGCAGGCCATTAAGAACCAGGGTTCGGTAGGTGCTTCCGGAAAAGTGAAGGGTAATAAGATCGACAGGCCTATTTATGTGGATACCTATTACAGCACTGAAAGCGACCTGGCGCAGTTGATCATCCGGTCGGATGCACAAGGAAATATCATCCGTTTGAAAGATATCGCTGCTATCAAAAGGGAGTATGGTGAACCGGACAGTTACATCACTACGAATGGAACAAAATGTGTTGTCATTTCTATGGAGATGCAGCCCGGCAAAAATATTGTTCAATTTGGTAAAGAACTGGACGGGCACCTGGATCAGATGAAAAAGACCTTTCCCTCGGATATTAAATTATCTAAACTGGCCAATCAGCCAGAGGTAGTTGATGATTCTATTTCTCATTTTATGAAGGAATTTGGAATCGCCCTGGTAGCGGTAATGATCGTTACGATGCTGCTGCTGCCGATGAGGATTGCGGGGGTAGCAGGTGCAACCATACCTATCACCATTCTAACTACACTGGCCATTATGTACATGTTTAAGATTGAGCTGGATACAGTAACGCTGGCAGCACTGATCATTGTACTGGGAATTGTGGTCGATGACCCTATTGTGGTGATTGATAACCATGTGGAAAAACTGGATCATGGCATGTCTGTAGTGGATGCAGCTGTAGGCAGCGCTAAAGAGCTTTTTCCTTCTGTATTTACCGCTACCCTGGCCATATCGGCAACCTTTGCTCCTTTAATGCTGTTTTTAACAGGTATAGCGAGCGATTTTATCAGCATTTTTCCCGTCACGATCATTATTGCACTTACCATTTCCCTGGTTATTTCTATGCTGATCGTACCTTACCTGAATACCATACTGATCAAAACGGGGTTAACAGACCATTCTAAAAAACAGGATGAAGAGCAAAAGAAAAAATCATTACTGGACAGGTTGCAGAATGTATATAATACAACACTGGAGAAGGCTTTTATACACGATCGTATAACGGTAACTGTGGCTGTTATAGCCGTATTGCTAGGTTTCGTATTTCTGGGCAACGTCCCTCAGCAGTTGTTTCCTAAAGTAGAGCGGAACCAGTTTGCGATAGAGATTTATCTGCCTACCGGAAATAATTTAAAAAGTACGGCTGAGGTAGTGAAACAGGTAGAAAAGAAACTGGCTAGAGACAAAAGGGTTTTGCATTATACCAGTTTTATCGGATCAGGCTCCCCAAGGTTCCATACGGTTTATGCGCCGAGTTTACCATCGCCTAATTATGCGCAGATTCTGGTGAACAGTACTACTGAGGAAACTACAGAAGAAATTCTGAAAGAATATCAGCATCAGTTTAGTGATTCTATTCCCAATGCTTATGTAAGGATGAAACAGCTGAGCATGATTGATGCCCAGGCACCTATTGAAGTAAGGATCAGCGGAGACAGTATTGCGGACCTGAAAAACATAGGAGCTAAGGTAGAAGCTATTGCAACTGGCGTGAAAGACGTGATGTGGATAAGGACAGATTATGAGCAAATGAACCAGGGTTTTGCATTGAAGATCAAACCTGATGAAGCAGGCAGGTTAGGGTTTACCAAAAAAGACCTGTCGGATGCCCTGGCCATGAACTTTCAGGGTTTGACTGCCACGCAGGTGTGGGAAGGGGATTATGACGTGAATGTCAATGTGAAAACCGCAAAGGATATGCGTAACAAACCTTCTGATATCAGGGATCAGTATATTGCTTCCCAAACCACTAAGTCGGTTGTGCCTATCCGTCAGATCGCAGATTTATCACCTGTCTGGACTGACGGACAAATTGTACGCAGAAACGGAGTAAGAACATTAACTGTAAGAATTGATGTGGAGAAAGACGCGGTACCGGCAGAAGTGCTTGCCCGGTTTAAACAGAAAATTGACGATCTGGCACTTCCTTCCGGAGTAAGCATCGCTTATGGGGGCGAAAGGGAGCAGATGATTAAAAATATGGGGCCAATGGGCTTATCACTGCTTGTTAGTGTGATCCTGATTTTCTTTATCCTGTTGTTCCACTTCAAAGGGTTGAAACATGCAGGGTTAAGTTTGGTGACCATGCCTTTAAGTTTATTTGGGGCTGGCCTGGGGTTAATCCTGACAGGCTATCCTTTTGGGTTTACTTCCTTCATCGGTATGTTAAGCCTCTGCGGGATCGTAGTTAGAAATGGAATCATCCTGATTGATTTTGCAGGTGAAATGCGCCTCCATCAGGGAATGACGGTTAAAGAAGCTGCCATCCATGCCGGTGAAAGAAGGATGCGCCCTATCTTTTTAACTTCGGCCGCTGCCGCAGTTGGGGTTATTCCCATGATCATTAGTAAATCATCCCTCTGGGGGCCTTTAGGTACCGTAATTTGTTTTGGTTTGCTATTTTCTATGGTACTTACCTTATTTGTTTTACCTGTATTGTACTGGTTATTCTTCCGTAAAGAAGATGAAGAACAGCCAGCAGTTACAGAACCCTCAAAAGCTTAAATTATGCGTTTAACAATAGTTTTATCCGTTGCCCTGGCTTTAGCTGTGACCCAGGTAAGTGCACAGCAAAAATTGTCCCTGCAGCAAAGTAAGGATATTGCCAATAGTAACAATATCAGTCTTAAAAACAGCGGACTTCGTATAGGTTTTGCCGAGGAAGGGAAGAAGGCTGCTTATTCATCTTATTTACCTAAAGTAGATGCCAATGGGGTACTGATGTATGGCTTTAGGAATTTCATACCTGCTATTCCGCCATATCTGCCACAGGGCGTTAATAATTTTTTCCTGGGGACTGTAACTGCGCAGCAGCCAATTTATGCGGGGGGAAAAATAAATACCAATAATGAACTGGCGAAACTTCAGCTTGAAGTCAATAAAACCAGGCTTAAACAGGCAAAAGATTCGGTGAACCTGATTACGGAACAAAAGTACCTGCAGTTAATCAACATCAATGAGCAATATAAGACCGTAATTTCTAATACCTATTACCTGGATACATTGTATAAAGAGATGGGTGATTATCTTAAATCAGGATTAATTGCTAAAAATGAGCTGTTAAAGGTGAAGGTACAGCGAAATAACCTGCTGTTGAATAAATCAAAGATCAGCAATATGAAGCAGGTAGCTTTACTCGACTTTTGCCAGTTTATCGGCATTCCTTTTGATCCGGGTATTCAGTTTACAGATTCGGTACTGGTGGTTAAAGATCCTGCGGCCCTGTACATTAAACCAGAAACAGTATTGAACACGACTGATGATTACAAGCTGCTCCAAAAAAACGTTTCTGCAGAGACGCTGCAAACTAAATTAAAAAGGGCAGATTACCTTCCTTCAGCTTCTGTAGGTGTAAGTGCATCCCAGGTTGGAGTGATCGACAGGGGATTAGGGAGCCGCTTTACGCCTCTGGCTTTTGGTGTGGTGAGTATCCCTATCTCAGGATGGTGGGGTGAAGGAAAACATATCCTGAGACAGCGTAAGATAGCCGAAAATATTGCAGCAAACAACCTGGCGGATGGCAGTAACCTGCTGCAGGTAAGAATGCTGAGAAGCTGGTATGACCTGACTGAAGCTTTTGAACAATATGGTATCCTGGAAGATAACCTCTTATCTTCTTCGGAGAACCTGAAAGTAGAAAGGGATAATTACCGTTCAGGCTTAAATAACCTGTCAGATCTGCTCAAAGCGCAGGCAGATTTTCAGCAAACAGAAAGTGAGCTGGCAGAAGCAAAAGTAAATTACCAGATCAAATTGTCTGCTTACCGTTATGTGACTGGTAAAATGGAAGACAAGCAATGATATAGCTGGAATAACACCAATTTAAAAGGGGATTTTTTATCATTAATCCCCTGATTTTTATCGTAATGTTTATAAATTAGGGGATTAATCCCCTTTTTTTATGAAAATACGCTACGCTCTCCTATTGTGGTTGTTTACGCTTCATTCTTTTGCTCAGCAGAAGGGAAGAATGCTGGTAACCGACCTCTACCAAATTAAAACCGCCGCAAACGCGAAGTTCTCTCCTGATGGAAAATGGTATATCTATAGTGTTAAAGCTATTGTTGCCAATGAAGATAAAAACGGAGAATTTGATTATCAATACCAATGGTTCCTGGCGCCTGCCGATCAGCATGCAGCGCCACGGGCGATAACCAATAATAAAGAAAACACAGCAGATGCCTGCTGGTCGGCCGATGGCAGACAGTTGTTTTTCGCCAGGACAGTAAAAGGCAAATCCCAGCTTTTTAGCTTGCCACTAAATGGTGGGGAAGCAAAACAGCTGACAGATTTTCGCTACGGTATTTCTAATCCAACCGTAAGTGCTGATGGTAAAACCCTTGTTTTTTCATCTTCTTTAACTACCGATGAGTTACTGAAGGACTCTATATTAAATGCTCCAAAGTTATATCCTGAGTGGAACCTGGAAAAACCTGGATTGAATGCTGCTTCCGTTTATGGAAATACAGCAAAGGGGAATGCTGATGGTAGCATTGCTGAAATCAGGGTTTATTTACAGCAGAATGAAAAGGACAAAAAGGCCAAAGTATTTAACCGGCTTAATTTCCAGGGGGAGGCATCTACAAATTCCGTGTTAAGTTATACACATTTATTCTCCCTTTCACTGGTTCATCCTGAACTCTCACCGGTGGCACTAACAAAAGGTTTTTATAGTTACAGTCTGGCAGATATCAGTCCCGATGGGCAGTACCTGCTGATCAATGCTGATCTTAATCCGGCTAAACATCCCGACAGGTCGGAAGAATCTGCAATATACCGCCTTCCTGTAACAGGAGGAACGCCAGAGCTTCTGTTAAGCGAAGCGAACTATCATGAAGCTGCCCAAAGTATTTCGCCTGATGGGAAGTGGATGGTTTATCAGGCTTCGCCTTCAAGGGGTGTGAACCTATCAAAGTCGTTTATTTATAATTTTAATACTAAACAAAAGATCAGTATCCCGCTGGAAAGGAATATGAATTCCTTTACCTGGGCTAAGGATAGCCGCTCTTTGTATTTTGCAGCCTCATCAAATGGCGGAAATGTAATCTATAACTTTCCTCTTTCTGGTAAAACGGTTAAGCGTTTATCAGATTTTGACAGTGGAATAACTTCATTTGATGTGAGCAAATCACAATTGGTTTACGCAAAACTGGATGTTGCTGATCCGTCAGAAATATACACTGCCGACCTGTCAAATAAAAATACTAAAAAGGTAAGCGCTTTAAATTCATCCTGGCTGGCCGAAAAATCACTCAGTTATCCTGTGAAAAAGACCTTTATCAATGATAAGGGGATGGAGGTTGAGTACTGGATAATGAAACCTGCAGGATGGGTAGCCGGAAAAAAGTATCCTATTATTCTGGAGATGCACGGTGGTCCGGCAGCCATGTGGGGGCCTGGCGAAGCGAGTATGTGGCATGAGTTTCAGTATTATACCGGAATGGGTTATGGTGTAGTGTACAGTAATCCCCGCGGATCAGGTGGTTATAATGAAGCCTTTTTACGCGGAAACGTGAAGGACTGGGGAGAAGGACCTATGCGGGATGTGATCAAGGCACTTGACCTGACCATTGCAGAGGGATGGGCAGACAGCACGAAACAGTTTGTAACCGGAGGATCTTACGCGGGTTATCTTACCGCCTGGGTGGTATCACATACTGATAGATTTAAAGCTGCCTGTGCGCAGCGTGGGGTTTACGACCTGACCACTTTTTTTGGTGAGGGCAATGCCTGGAGGTTAGTGCCTGATTATTTCGGTGGTTATCCCTGGGAAAAAGAAGCCAACCAGATTCTGAAAGCTGAGTCGCCGTTTACCTATGTAGATCAGATTCATACCCCCCTGATCATTTTTCATGGAGAAACAGATCTGAGGACAGGAGTAATCCAGTCGGAGATGATGTACAAAGCCCTTAAAGTTTTAGGCAGGGATGTAGAATATGTAAGGCATCCTGGCGGCACACATGAGCTTACACGTTCGGGAAATAACAGACAGCGTGTAGACCAGATGCTGAGAACCATGGAGTTTTTTGAACGTTACCGATGATTAAAAAATTAGGTACTGCCTACAAGGAATCATTTTCTGGATTAAGCCGCGAAACATGGGTGCTGAGTACGGTGATGCTGATCAACAGAAGCAGTAGTATGGCGGTGCCATTTATGAGTTTATATATGACCCAGTACCTGCGCAGACCACCATCTGATGCGGGGCTGATCATTAGTTTATTCGGATTGGGGGCAATTGCAGGAGCTGCGGCTGGGGGTAAGCTGACGGATATGATCGGCTTCAGACAAGTACAGATCCTTTCTTCCATTATCGGCGGCATATTCTTTATCTTTTTTTCTACGAAAACTGACTTTCACTTTTTATGTATGCTTACACTGGTGATCAGTTTCTTTTCTGAAGCATTCAGGCCTGCAAATTTTGCCGCTATTGCTACATATGCTGCTCCCGGAACACAAACACGTTCCTATTCGCTCAACCGGCTGGCCAATAACCTGGGCTTTGCGGCAGGCAGCAGTATGGGCGGTATTGTCGCTTCTTTCAGTTATCCCATGCTGTTTATTGTAGACGGGGCAGTAAGTGTATTGGCCGGTCTCCTCATTTTGTGGTTTTTGCCAAGGCTGAAAGGGGTGGTTAAAACGCTAAAGGGACAAACTGAGGATGCTGCGGCACTTAAACCCTGGCAGGATGTATTATTTGTTAAGTTTATACTGCTAAGCATTCTGCTCACCATCTGTTTCTTTTTAATGTTCAGGGTAGTACCGCTTTTTTATAAAGAGGTATGGCATATTAATGAGTTGTGGATAGGGCTCATCCTGGGACTGAACGGATTAATCATTGCGGTTTTTGAAATGGTGATGATCAGTAAAATTGAAAACAGGCGATCTTTGTTTCATTATATTATCTGGGGGGTATTGTTGATCGCGGTTGCTTATACTTTTTTAATGATTCCCGGTATAAATCCGGTAATTGCCGCAGTGCTGTCTATTATTACATTCACGATAGGGGAGATGTTTGCCCTACCATTTATCAACACTTTTGTGATGAGCCGTACCAATGATGCCAACCGCGGGCTATATGCTGCAGGTTATACGCTTAGCTGGTCTATTCCTCAGGTAATAGGGCCTTCAGCCGGTTTTTATCTGGCAGAAAAGTATGGTTATAACTGGCTGTGGGTCATTATGGTGCTTATTCTATTGGTTTGCGCTGCAGGATTCAGACTCCTTTGGCGAAATGTGGATTAGAATTTGCTGCTAATGATGTAATTTCGAATAAACCTAAAGATAGCCTGCTATCTTCATAAAAAAAGACAATATGAAACGTAATGCAACAGCCGTTTGGAATGGCACAATTAAAGAAGGTAAAGGTAATTTAACTACAGATAGTACTGTATTGGATCATACCCAATATTCATTCAACAGTCGTTTTGCTGATGGTGTAGGTACTAACCCTGAAGAGCTGATGGCAGCTGCCCATGCAGGCTGTTTTACCATGAAATTGAGTCTTGATCTTACTGAGGCAGGTTTTAACCCGACTTCACTGGAAACTAAAGCGACAATTACTTTAGAAAATACAGGTATTATCTCTGGTTCTCATCTGGTATTAAAAGCAAGTATTCCTGATATTACGGAAGATAAATTCCAGGAAATTGTTAAAGGTGCAAAAGAAAATTGTCCGGTAAGTAAAGCTTACAATATGGATATCACTTTAGAAGCTAGTTTAGTATAACTATCAAATAGAATAATCTTCTGGCTTCGCTTAAAGACAGCTATACTTATTTGCCGCTGAAACCTTTGCCTGCTACGCCTGCAAAATTTCGAGGCAGCAAATAAGTATAGCTATTTTTTATTAAAAGATTATTTCTCTGGAAGTTGTTTGTTTTATGAATGATCAGGTATATTGGCCATGTTCCTGATCAGTTGATCCAATTCTTTTGCACTTTCATTAATCATTTTGAACATGTTTTCAACTCCTGGTTCCATCGTCATTGACTCCAACAACAGCGTAAGCCCCATGATATTGGCTATGGGTTTTCGTACCACATGGGACTGTATATAATTGATCTGATCCAGCGTAAGCTTCGTTTTAGTCAGTATTTCCTTGGTGTCCTTTAATTCTGTGCTATTCAGCATGAATTCAGTGATATCGTGCCCAATGCAGAACATCCCGGCAGGCTGATTTGCAGCGTCAAAAATGGCTTTAAATTCCCATTGTGTAATCACATAACCACCTTTTCCATCATGTTTTCTAATCATCGCTGGAAACGCCTTTCCCGGGTGATTAACAGCGAGTTTAGAAACAGCACGGCAAACTTCGACATCATCGGGATGCATGGTAAGAGAGAAATGCTGGCCTACCAAATTTCCATGTACTTTTTCAAAAATACGCTGATAGCGTTTGTTAACATAGGAGTAATTGCTATCCACACCTACAGCAATGAGGTAATAGATATTGGAATCGTCTAATAATCTTTTCGTTTCTTCAAATTGATGCATAGTCGGGATATATCTTGATACACGGGGATTACAGATTCAATACAGAAAAGTTTGGTAACATTAGCAATAGATTACTCTTTTGGTGGCGATGCAATATTTCTTACGATGAGAAACACAACAAAAATTGCCAGCGCGATGATGATAAATTCTGATGTTCCAAAATTGACGCCGTTCATCATAAAAAGTACTATGTTCATAGGTTATGTTTTACAGATTTCAATACGCATAAGAAACCTGCGGTAAATCTAATGTTTAATCAAACAATTTGGTCTTTTATTCCTTTTTAGGGTATAGATTTCTAAAAGATTAAATTATGGACAGATTAGTAATAGAATCAATATTAGCCGATGTGGATGAAGTATATTTATCAAATGACAGTGACAAACCTGAGCTAAACCCATCAATCATACTTGGTTTTAAGGCAAATAATGTAGATCAGGTGATTCATGCTTTTACGGCATTGAAGAAAGTTACGCATAATCAGCAGGTAGAGCTGGTGATTTGTAAAACATTTACTTCCGGAATTTACGATCTGGAGATTAAAACGCCGGCACTGGATGAGCCGATAAGGATATTGAACAAAGCGATTTCACACGAATTGTTGGGGAAGATAGAGGAGCAGCTGAAAAAGAACCCTCAAATCGTATTGGGCACCAATGTGTCTGAAGAAGAGAACTGGATAAATTTAGCTAACGCACAAGTAAAGGAATGTGAAGTTTAACACATTCATTCTGGAATATAAAGGATACCCGTAATAACTTGTCCTTTTACAGGGCATAAAAAAAGCCCCTTTTGGAGCTTCTAAAAGGTTTTAAAATTTAGAACGAAAAATCATCACTATGACCTTTAGAAGTTCCGTCGTGGTTCTCTGAATATTCGTAACGTTTCTCAACAACCTCCTGGTGATTTTTGATATAGTCTACTGTTTCATTTAGTCCTTCAGCAAACTTTTCAAAATCCTCTTTGTATAAAAAGATCTTATGTTTTACAAATACACCATCTTCCAATCTTTTCTTGCTTTCCGTTAAGGTTAAATAGTAATCACCTGAGCGGGTTGCTTTAACGTCGAAAAAATATGTTCTTTTACCGGCCCTTACTTTCTTAGAAAAAACCTCTTCTCTCTCTTTGTTGTCAAATTCTCCCATGTTTGGTATTGCTGTTGGTTTTGGTTCCGGTAAATATAAAGTATTAATTATTAAAGATCAAAATAGAAATCAAAGAGATTTATTTTCTTCTTCCAATAATTGGTTTAAATATATGTCTTCATAGATACCATGAAGGCTAATTAACTCATCATGAGTGCCTTGCTCGGCAATACGCCCTTCCTCCAGGACAATAATTTTATCGGCTTTTTTGATTGTAGAAATCCTGTGGGCAATTAATATACTGGTCTTTCCTTTCATGACATTACCGAGGTTATTGAGTATTTCCTCTTCGGTTCTGGTGTCAACGGCAGAGAGACAATCGTCAAAAATTAAGATCTTTGGTTCTTTAATTAGTGCCCTGGCTATAGATACACGCTGCTTTTGTCCACCTGAAAGGGTAATTCCCCTTTCTCCCAGCATCGTCTCAAACTTCAGTTCAAAATCCATGATGTTGTGGTACACTGCTGCATTTCTTGCTGCGGTCTCAATTTCTGCATCGGTTACTTTATCAAGGCCGAAAGCAATATTATTTTTAATGTTATCAGAAAATAAAAATACTTCCTGAGGTACAAAACCTACCTGATTTCTATAAGAATTGAGGTTAACCTGCTTCATTGGGACGCCATCAACCTCAATTATGCCCGAATCTGCGTCGTACATCCGCATGATCAGATTGGCCAGGGTAGACTTTCCGGAGCCTGTGCGGCCGATAACAGCCACGAATTGCCCTGGTTCAATCTCAAAGCTTACATCTTTTAACGCATGAATGCCTGTATCCTGATATGTGAAATTAACCTGGTTAAAACTGATGTTTCCATTTACAACTGTAGCCGGAGCATCTCCTGATTTGATGTCTGATTGTAATTCCAGGAACTCATTGATCCTCTTCTGTGAGGCTGCAGCCCGCTGAATCAGGGTAGTTACCCACCCCAGCATTGTAACGGGGATAGACAGCTGGTTTACATAAACAATGAACTCCGCAATATTCCCCGCTGTAATGGAACCATCCAGCACCTGTTCTCCTCCAATATAAACCGTAAGAATGGTACTTAACCCTATCAGCAATAACATTGTAGGATAAAAAAGGGCTTGCACCTTAACCAGGCTCATCGCGCTGGTCTTGTAATTTTCACTTTCTTTGGCAAAGACTGCTCGCGTATGATCTTCACGCACATACGACTTAATTACACGAATACCTGAAAATCTTTCCTGTACAAAACTGGATAAACTTGAAAGTTGTTCCTGTATCAGTTCGCTTTTATTGTTGATCTGGGTATTGACATAATAAATGATCATCACCAGTACAGGTAGTGGCAGCAGGCAATAAGTGGCCAGCCTAGCATTAACAGCATACATCGAGGTAATGATCAGCACAAAAAGTACAGCGGTATTAATGGCATACATAATGGCCGGGCCAACATACATTCTTACCCTGTTTACATCTTCAGTAGCCCTGTTCATTAAATCACCTGTATTATTACGGCGATAAAAGCCAAGGCTCAGGTGCTGATAATGTGCGTAAATCTCATTTTTCATATCATATTCTATGTGCCTTGACATTAAGATGAGTGTCTGGCGCATAAAAAACAAGAATAATCCCCTTACTAAATAGAGGACCAATACGAGGGCACCGAAATAGAATAAACTATAGCTGAAAATGTCATAAATGATCTGCTGTCTTTCAAAACCGCTGAACAGGCCGTAGATCTGTATATTTTCTGTAATCAGGTTAAAAGCATGACCGATAACCTGGGCAGGGATCACGCCAAATATATTGGAAATGATAACAAAGAATACGCCGGGTATGATCCACCATTTATATTTGTAGAAATATTTATTTAAAAAACTGAGGTGCTTCATGTTTTGTAAAGTTATCAAATTGACGATGATTTTTGAAAACTGTTTGGTTAAAACAATGTAATTAATCTTTTTTATCAGTACTTTTGCGGACTGTCTGATAAACGAAATCATATGTCTGATAATAGTTCTGTGGTAACTTCAATTTTAGATCAACTTAGTGCTTTAGGACATAAGAAAATTGTCTATTGTAACGATCCCGATACTGGTTTGAAAGCTATTATTGCTGTTCATGACACTACGCTCGGCCCTGCATTGGGCGGTACGCGGATGTGGAATTATGCAACTGAAGCGGAAGCACTTCATGATGTACTTCGTTTATCCAGGAGTATGACTTATAAAGCAGCTATTACGGGTTTAAACCTTGGTGGGGGCAAAGCAGTCATTATCGGTGACTCCCGCAAAGGAAAGTCTGAAGCCATGATGCGCAGTTATGGACGTTTTATTAAAAATCTGAACGGTGAATTTATCACTGCTGAAGATGTTGGTACAACGACCAGGGACATGGAATTTATCAGCATGGAAACCAAACATGTAACAGGGGTACCTGAGTCTATTGGTGGTATGGGCGATCCTGCCCCAACCAGTGCAAGAGGTGTTTTTCTGGGTATCAAAGCCTGTGTAAAGGAAGTTTTTGGTACAGATACTCTTGCAGGACGTTCCGTAGTAGTACAGGGAATTGGAAACGTTGGTGAACATTTGGTAGAACTGCTCAGAAAGGAAAACGTGGAAGTTTTTATCAGTGATATTAACGAAGAACGTTTGCATCATGTAGCAAGAAAATATAAAGCTAAACCGGTTGAGGCCGATAAAATATTTGGTTTGGATGTTGATATTTATGCACCCTGCGCTTTAGGTGCCACGGTAAATGACAAGACCATTCCAAAAATGAAATTTGCCATCATTGCTGGTTCTGCTAATAATCCTCTTGCAGACGAGCAGATACATGGACAGCTGCTGCTGGAAAAGAATATTCTTTTTGCGCCGGATTACCTGATCAACGCCGGTGGCCTGATCAACTGTTATTGTGAACTGACAGGTTTTGGAAAAAAACGTGCCATACAGCTAACAGAAAATATTTATGACGCCACACGTAATGTAATTAAACTGTCTAAGGCAGATAATATCCCTACTATCCTGGCAGCAAACAGGATTGCAGAACAAAGAATTATTGATATCAAAAAAATAAAATCATCATTTTAATAACCGGTAAATTACCAACTCGTTCTTACATTCATGTTAAATAGAAGGCACTTAAGAATTAAAGCCCTGCAAAACATTTTTGCCTGGCAAATGACTGACAAAAAGGATCTACTTTCTGCAAAGAAAGAACTGATGCTCAGTATTGATAATGTTTATGAAATGTATGTCAGAATGCTGGCATTGCTTTCTGAAATTACCGAATACACGGAAATTGATGCTATAGAAAGAGCTAACAAGCACTTTCCAACAGCAGATGATCTGAATCCGAACAAGAAACTGCTCCACAATAAATTTATTGTCCTGCTGCAGAAAAACCCTGAGTTCAAGATGGCAGTAAACAAATACCAGATCAACTGGCATGCTGACCCTGAATTTATCAAAACGATCTACAATAAATTAAAATCTACTCCTGAATATACAGCTTATCTGGCTGATACAGATGACAGTCTGGAAGGTTCAAAAGAGATCATTAAATTTATTTTCAGAAAAATCATCCTGAAAAGCCAGAACATCATCCAGGCTTTTGAAGACAAATTTATCAACTGGTCGGTAGATAAGGAAGTGATGCAGGGAATGGTGGCGAAAACACTGAAAAACTTTATTTCAGAAGATCCATTAAAAAACAAACTTACGCCGATCAGTGCAGACTGGAAAGAGGATAGTAAATTTGTAGAAGACCTGTTTGTTTTTACCCTTAAAAATAACAATGAGTACCAGGCACTGATTGCAGAACGTACAAAAAACTGGGAATCTGAGCGTATAGCATTGATGGATACGATCCTGATGAAAATGGCTATTTGTGAGCTGATGAACTTTCCTTCAATTCCGGTTAAAGTAACTATCAATGAATACCTTGACTTATCAAAGGATTACAGTACGCCAAAAAGTAATTCATTTATTAACGGTATATTGGACAAAATTTTAAGCGACTTAAAGCGTACCAATAGTATTAAGAAAATTGGTCGCGGATTAATAGAAGAATAAGATGAGAAAATATATTTTACTGGCACTGACAGCAGCTTTATCAGTTGCTTGTCATCGGCCAAAGGCAGCAGACCAGGCTGGTGTAAAAGCTACGAATATTGCAGTATCATCGGCAGATGCCCCTGTTATGAGCTTTGAACAGGGGATGTTTAACTTTGGTAAGATTGCACAGGGCGATAAAGTTAAACACGATTTTAATTTTAAAAACACAGGGAAAACCCCGCTGATCATTACTGATGCAACTGCAACCTGCGGATGTACCACCCCTGATTTTCCAAAACAACCTATTAAACCAGGTGAATCCGGTATCATTAAAGTGGTTTTTAACAGCACCGGTAAATCTGGTATGCAGGATAAAGTTATCACAATCACTTCAAATGGTAACCCTGTCACCAGTGAATTGCATTTAATTGGTGAAGTAAAGGAACCTACAGCTCTATAATTTAATAATAAATTGATAAAACAAATATGACATCTACAGTAATTTTACAAGCTGCCGGCGGAAACAGTATGTTAAGTACATTGGTTCCAATGGTATTAATCATGGTGGTTTTCTACTTCTTCATGATCAGACCTCAGGTTAAAAAAGCAAAAGATCACAAAAAATTGGTTGCTGATTTGAAAAAAGGCGATAAAATTGTCACTACTGCTGGTATTCACGGCAGAATTGTGGATATGAATGAACTTACTTTCCTGATTGAAGTAGAAGGCGGTACTAAAATCCGTTTTGATAAAAGTGCAATCTCTCTGGATGCTACTAAAGCATCAACGGAAGCACCTAAGGCTTAACCGGATCTCCTATAATCAAGGCCGCTCCACTATTGGCGCGGCTTTTTTGTGTTGTTAAATTTGTTTACTTTGCATCTATGCCAGTCATTAAACTTACAAAAATAGAGCGGAAGCGCATTTTGGTATTGATCACCTGTCTGCTTTTAGCTATAGCGGGATGGCTGTTTCTGGCATTGAATAACAAGTATGTATATACCGCCAAGACTGTTCTTGTATACAAAAACTTTCCTCAGAAAAAAGCCTTTCATCCCCTTCAGTCTGATACGGTAGACCTGCAGGTGGAGGGAACAGGATGGCAATTGCTGTTTGCACGCCTGCGTGTTAATCCTCCTTCTATCAGTATTAGCCTAGATAAGCTGAACAACAGGAATTATGTGCTTTTTTCAGAACAATTGTATAATGTAAACAGCCAGCTGGAAACTTCGCAAAAAATTATATCTGTAAGACCTGATACTTTATATTTTGATTTTTCTAAACGCGCGGTAAAACGGGTTCCTGTAAAATTGATCTCCAATTTAAGCTTTGCCAAACAGTTTGGAATTTCTGATGAGATTGAACTGAAGCCTAGTTATGTAACAGTATCCGGGCCGCAGGAAGAATTGAAAAAAATAACAGAATGGAAAACCGATACACTGCGACTGCATGATATACAGGGGCCTGCTGTAACCCGGATTGCGATGAAGCAGAATACCCAGAAGAATGTAAATATATATCCTGCTAATGTAGAAGTGACCCTGCCGGTGGATGAGTTCACCGAGAAAACGCTGGAGATCCCGTTGAAAATTATTGATAATAACGACTATTATAATGTAAAACTATATCCTAAAAAGATTAAGGTTACTTTTATGGTGGCCTTATCCAGTTACCAGCAGGTAAATGAAGATTTTATTGAAGCTGTAGTAGATCTCAATGAATGGAAATTAAAAAAACACCATCAGCTGAGGGTTGAGCTCACACGCTTTCCTGATTACTGTAAACCGGTAAAGATAGTTCCTGGGAAAATTGATTTTATTATAGAAAAATAATGATTAAAGTTGGCATCACAGGTGGTATTGGAAGCGGGAAAAGTACCGTTTGCAGGATATTTGAAAACTTCGGTATCCCTGTTTTTTATGCTGACACGGTAGCAAAAAATATCATGGTAGCGGACCCTTTGCTGGTAGCAGGAGTGAAGGCAGCCTTTGGAGTGGAAAGTTACAGCCCTGAAGGCAGGCTCAACAACAAACATATTGCACAGCTGGTATTTAACAACAGCGAAGAGCTGGCAAAGTTAAATGCGTTGGTTCATCCGGCAGTATTCCGGGCTTTTGACCGTTGGCTGGAAGCTGTACCGGCTGGTGTTCCCTATATCCTTAAAGAAGCCGCCTTATTGTTTGAAAGCGGATCTTATAAAACCTGTGATCAAAGTATTCTGGTTATTGCGCCGCTACCGCTGAGAATAAAGCGGGTGATGGAAAGGGATAGCCTAAGCGCTGAGCAGATACAGGCGCGGGTAGATAAACAGATGAGCGACGATGAAAAGATCAAAATGGCAGATTTCCTGATCAGGAATGACGAAAGCCAGTCGCTTATACTCCAGGTAATGCAGCTTCACCATCAATTTATAAATAGAATAGCATAAATGATATTAGATGACTTTTTAGTGCCGACTAAAATTGGGCTGTTTTGCTCCTATGGAAATTTTTATCTCGACCCTAAGGAGTTAGTTAAAGATGCAGTGATCTCACATGCGCATGGCGATCATGCCATAGGGGGGAATTTAAACGTATACTGTACCAGGGCTACCTCATTATTTATGCTGCAGCGTTATAAAAAATTCGCTGGTGAGGAGTTTCATGTCAAAGAGTTTAACAGTCCTTTTATACTAAATGAGGTAAAAATCAGTTTTATTCCTGCGGGACATATGCTGGGTTCTGCCCTGGTGTTAATGGAATATAAGGGGATACGTTATCTTTATACTGGGGATTATAAGCTGCAGCCAGATGATACCTGTGAGCCTATTGAATTTGTTGAAGCAGATGTACTGATCACAGAAACCACCTTTGCCAACCCTGAGACCAGTCATCCGGATGTGATCACTGAGATCAGCAAATTAAACGCAACAAAAAATAATATCATGCTTGGTGCTTATGCTCTGGGTAAAAGTCAGCGTTTAATCAGGCTGATCAATGATCATTGTCCTCAGAAAAGGATTTTGGTACACTACAACATTTTGCCTTTTGTAAGGGTATATGAGCAAATGGGAATCAATTTGGGTAAATATGAGGTGTTTGACCGCAAAGTGATGAAAGCCAATATGACAGATATCATCTACCTGGTACCGCCATTAGTTTACCATAGTCACAACAAGGCATTGAATGTTATGAAAGTATTTGCATCGGGGTGGAAAAACCTGCAAAATAAGGCTGGAATTGAACTATATATATCTGATCATGTAGATTGGGCTGATATTGTTTTAACCATAGAAAAGGTTAAACCTAAGGAAATATGGACTACACATGGAAGTGGGATAGAATTAAAAAATTATTTTAAAAACATTTTGGCCGTTAAATTGCTTAACTGATGGAAGAAGAAGCCGACTACTATTTTAATGAGGAAGATTTATTGGTTTTTACCGCTTCATATCACCTTAAAAGAGGAAATTGCTGTAAAAATGAATGTAAACATTGTCCCTGGAATTATGGGCGGCCAAAAAATACTGATAGTGAAACGAAAAATAACAAAACTAGCTAATTGATGTAATGTCTAAAGAAATTAAAGTCCCGCGCTACGAAAGCCCATTTCATGAGGCTATCGTTAATGTGTCTTTCACCCAAAACTGGTGTAATGACAAGGTCAAACAGGCCGTAGCACCCTTTGATGTCACTTCACAGCAATTTAATGTGCTGAGGATTCTTCGCGGACAATATCCGAACCCTTCTACGATTAATCTGATCAAAGCAAGGATGCTGGATAAAATGAGTGACGCTTCCAGGATCGTAGACAGGCTGGTACAAAAGGACCTGGTCATGAAAAAGATCAATAACTATGACAAACGTGCTGTTGATATCGTTATTACTGAGAAGGGGATGTTATTGTTAAAGAAAACCGACAAAGAAGTTGATCTTTCGGCCATTTTGTCTTCCAATCTGACAAAAGAAGAAGTCGATCAATTAAATGTGCTGCTTGAAAAAGCAAGGGGGAGCGAATAATTCCCCCTTTTTTAGGAGACGTAAAATCCAATCAATGCTATACTGACTCCCAGTAATACGGCAACCATTTTCCGTCTTGATACTTTATGTTCAACGCCTGATTCAAATAATATGGTAGTGGAGATATGTAAAAATATACCAATTACGATTCCCATGATCTTGTTGAAATAAAGTGCTATTCCCCCAACTGCGCCAGAACTGATACCAACACTCAGTAAAAATCCTAACGGCGCCATTATGGCGAAAACAAACAGATAGAAGACAATCTTGTTCGTAGAAAATTTGTTCTGCATCAGAATACTTGCCAAGGCGAATGCTGCCGGAATGTGGTGCAGGGCGATACCAAAGATCAATGCATTGTGATGATCTACAGCTAGCGGCATCCCTTCCAGAAAAGCATGCAAACAAAGGCTGATCATGATCCCATAAGGAAAAATCTGAAGCTCATTGTCATGCTGATGATGAACATGCCCGTGTTCTACACCATCAGAGAACTGTTCCAGAAAGATTTGCAATAAAAAGCCAATCAGGATATAAATACCAATCTGATCGTGATCAGGTCCGCTGTAGGCATCAGGAATCAGGTGTAATACGGTAATTGCAAATAAATAAGCCCCACTAAAAGACAGGATCAGCTTCAGCAATTGCGATTTGTCGCTTTTCACCAAAAAGATGCACAATCCGCCTAAAAAAGCACAAAAGAAAAGCACTAGAATTTTCCAGGTCTCCATTATAGTTCGGGCTGTAGTTTTTTATAAAGTATGGAGACTAAAATACCCATTGTAGTGCCTAATGCTGCCCCCGCAAGGGTGTCAATCGGATAATGCACACCAACATAGATCTGTGCAAATGAAATAATAAAAGCCCATGTCAGCCCTATGGGAAGAATGGGTTTCCATTTTGGATAGAAAACCAGGATCAGGAAAACTGCTATGCCAAAATGGTTCGTGGCATGTGCAGAAGGAAAGCTATAACCGCTGCCGCAGGGGACACGATGGATAATGCCTTGCAGGCTAAGGTCGTTGCATGGCCTTAACCGCGCAACAAATGGCTTGATCAACCGTGAAGATACCATATCTCCCAGCGCAAAGGTGAGCAGGATACCCCCAATAATATACCATCCTTTTTTTTTGTATTCCCTGAGAAAGAAGATGATCATAAACAGGTATAAGGGCGACCAGAAGAACCGGTTTCGCATCAGTGGTAGCAGCCAATCCAAAAAGCCATTGGACATGCCCCTGTTGATTTTCAGGAAAAGCTCCACATCGAAATTATGTAAACTCTCTATCATATTTTTTCGCAGACAAGTATTAATCTTTCAGATTTGCTCACATCAAAAGCATCCAGTTTATAGTTCCCAAAGGTCGCCGTGATAGCAAGTCCGCTTTTTTCAAACAGCTGTTCAAAATCTGCAAGGATAAAAGCCTGGACCTTCTCTTCAAATGCAAAGTGTTTGCCTTTGTGTTCGAAATTGATTTTTTTGATGATCCTTCCTTGTGAAACAGACTTTTGGATATCAAAATCAATTCCTTCAATAGTTTTTGTTTCATTATGGGTAAGATGGCCAAGGATCTTGCTGGCATTGAAATAGTCTATCACCACTTTGCCATCATCTTTGATACTTTTTCTGAATGATTTCAGTGCATTAATATGCTCCTTTTCTGTGTCAAAGTAACCAAAACTGGTGAAAAGGTTCATGGCTATATCATAGTAATTGACATAACCCAGCTTGCGCATATCATGAACGAAAAAATGTAAATGCGGCTGTTCGAACTGTTTGGCATATTTGATATTCTGTTCGGAGAGGTCAATGCCTGTCACATCGAAACCTTTCTTTTGTAGATAAACAGAATGGCGGCCCCTTCCGCAGGCAATATCAAGAATTTTGGAACCTGGTGCAGGCTGGAGGTAAGCAGTTAAGTTATCAATTAAAAATTCGGCTTCTTCGTCATTTCGCTGGCTATAAAGTATATGATAGTAGGGGGAATTAAACCAGTACTGAAACCACTTTCGCTGCATAGGGCCTTGTTAAATTTTGGAGTGGCAAATATAGCGATTAAGTAATGCAACGAAGTTGATATTTCAGATGATTCGGTTTAATTGACCTCTCTTCTTAAATTTTTTGTATTTTTGGAAAACTAATTTTACAGCATTGACACTCATAAAATCTATCTCCGGAATCAGGGGAACCATCGGTGGTCTGGCCGGAAACGGACTGACGCCTATTGATATAGTGAAGTTTACCGCGGCTTATGGTACGTGGGTAATACAGCGGACAAATATAAAAAGAGTTGTTTTGGGACGTGATGCACGCATCTCGGGCGAAATGGTTAACAATTTAGTTACAGGCACCCTGCAGGGGCTTGGAATTGAAGTGATCGACCTGGGTTTATCTACTACACCTACGGTAGAAATAGCCGTACCCATGGAAAAAGCCGGAGGAGGAATTATTCTTACCGCGAGCCATAATCCAAAACAATGGAATGCACTAAAGCTGCTCAACGAAAACGGCGAGTTTATCAGCGATGAAAACGGTAAAGAAGTACTGGACATCGCAGAAAAATCAGAGTTTTCTTTTGCAGAGGTAAATGACCTTGGGAAAGTGATTTATGATGACAGTTATCTGCAAAAACATATAGATGCTATTCTTGCGCTCCCTTTAGTTGATGTGGAACTGATCAGAAAAGCTAATTTTAAAATTGCGATTGACTGTGTAAATTCAACAGGAGGCATTTTTATCCCTGCTTTATTAAAAGCGCTGGGCGTAAAAACAGTATATGAACTGTATTGTACACCAGACGGCGAGTTTCCGCATAATCCTGAGCCTTTGCCAGAAAACCTGACCGAAATTGCGAAGGTGGTACAGAATAAACAGGCCGACCTGGGTATTGTGGTTGATCCTGATGTAGACCGCTTATGTTTTGTATGTGAAGACGGGTCGATGTTTGGTGAAGAGTATACATTGGTAGCTGTGGCGGATTATATCCTTCAGCATACACCGGGTAATACGGTTTCCAATTTATCTTCTACACGGGCACTGAGAGATGTAACCCTAAGGGCCGGTACAGAATATAATGCTGCTGCAGTTGGTGAAGTGAATGTGGTTAATCAGATGAAAGCTACGCATGCCATAATCGGTGGTGAAGGAAATGGTGGTATCATCTATCCTGAACTGCATTACGGACGTGATGCTTTAGTTGGGATTGCTTTATTCTTAACTCACCTGGCAAAATTTGGGAAGTCGGTTTCACTGCTGAAAAGTAGTTATCCAAATTACCATATCTCCAAAAATAAAATTACGTTAACGCCGGAGATGGATATCGATGCGTTATTGGTTAAAGTGCAGGAGAAATATAAAAAACAGCCTAACAGTACAATAGATGGCTTAAAAATTGAATTTGATAAGGAGTGGGTACACTTGCGTAAATCTAATACAGAGCCAATTATCCGTATTTACAGTGAAGCGGAAAATGAAACTGTAGCAGAAAACCTGGCCAATAAAATCATATCAGATATCAAAGAAATTTTAAAATTGAATTAACACAAATGGACAGAATCTATTTAGATAATGCAGCGACTACACCTCTTGATAAAGAAGTGATAGCGGAAATGGTTAATGTCATGGAAAACTATTATGGTAATCCATCGTCTATTCATGCACAGGGCCGTGAGGTAAGAACGCTGGTAGAAAAGGCGCGAAAAACTGTGGCCGGGCTGCTAAACGCTGTACCTGCAGAGATCTTTTTTACCTCCGGCGGTACAGAAGCTGATAACATGGCTATCCGTTGTGGTATTGCTGCCTATGGCATTAAACATGCTATCACGTCGAAAATAGAACACCACGCTGTAGAACATACTTTGGAGCAGTTGTTAAAAGACGGTGTAATTGATAAATTGAGCTTTGTTCGTATCGATTCAAAAGGAAATGTTGATTACAATCACCTGGAGGAGCTGTTAAAAGAAAATCCACGCTCGATGGTTTCCCTGATGCATGCCAACAATGAACTGGGAACGCTGACGGACATAGAAAGGGTAGGGGATATCTGTGAGCGTTATGATGCCATATACCATTGTGATACAGTGCAGACTATGGGGCACTATCAACATGATGTCAGAAAGTTGAAAGCACATTTTATCGTTTGTGCAGCGCATAAATTACATGGGCCAAAAGGAGTAGGTTTCATTTATGTGAACCATGCGGTTAAAATCAACCCTTTGATCTATGGCGGTGCGCAGGAACGTAACATGCGCGGCGGAACCGAGAATATCTATGGGATAGTTGGTTTGGCTAAAGCCCTTGAAATGGCCTACAGTAAAATGGAAGAACATCAGCAGGAGATTCAGGAATTGAAAACTTATATGAAAGAAAAATTAACGGCTGAAGTTCCGGGGATTTTCTTTAATGGGGAAACAGATCCTCAAAACAGTTTATATACCGTACTTAGTGTTTCATTCCCGGAAATGGATATGGCCGATATGCTGCTTTTCAATTTGGATATTAATGGTATTTCTGCTTCAGGCGGCAGTGCCTGTTCATCAGGTTCTAACATCGGTTCGCATGTATTGACTGGTATCGCGGCTGATCCCAACCGTCCCTCAGTTAGGTTCTCTTTCAGTAAATACAATACCAAAGAAGAAATTGATTATGTTATTGAAAAGGTTAAACATATTGTTGAACAGAACATTGTGGTTTAATCAGGATTGATAAAGAAAAAACCCTGATCCATGGTCGGGGTTTTTTTATGCCTGTTATTTTTAATTACATTTTATGCGCTATATCTCTATAACAGCAGCTGATGATCTTTATCTGTCTTTTATCAACAGATTATATCACGAAGCATTTCCTCCGCATGAAAGAAGGGATTGGGATGAATTATTGAATTTAATGGGCAGTGCCGCTGAAATGCATGTTCAGGTTATTCTGCAGGATGAAAATCCTGTAGGCATGATCATTTTCTGGACATTTGCAGACTGGAATTTTATAGAATACTTTGCTATCGATCCTGCCTGCCGTGGGTTGAGATATGGAGAAAAGGTAATGATGGATTTTAGCCATAAAAACAAAGTTTTGTTAGAAGTAGAACTGCCAATTAGTGAGGATGCTGTAAGGAGAATAAAATTCTACGAGCGGGTAGGGATGGTTCTTCTGCCTTTTGCTTACCAGCAACCTTCTTACAGGGAAAAAGATGTGTCATACGAGATGACGCTGATGAGCAACAGACCTGATAATGAGCACAAAGAATTTGATGATGTCCTTTTAAAGGTTTTAAAAGCGGTTTATGGACAGCGTTAAAAATCTTCTGAATAAATTTACAAACAATAGCTTTCATGGCTTGTTGTTATCGTAATCTACTTATATTTTTTACTAAAAAACATTGATTATGATTACTCCAGAAGAAAACGCCGAAAACGAGAAA
Organism: Pedobacter sp. L105; assembly: GCF_009765875.1. GTDB lineage: Bacteria > Bacteroidota > Bacteroidia > Sphingobacteriales > Sphingobacteriaceae > Pedobacter. The sequence goes on along the minus strand of NZ_LMUP01000002.1, from coordinate 668,056 downwards.
GATAAAAAAACAGTATATAAAGAGACGACTACCAATGAAGATGATGAATTGACCAGCGGAGAAACATCTTCGACATCAGAATCCGGCAGATCTGCTTTTTCCCATACTCCTGAAAGAAAGAATAAACCAATGGGTGCTGGTCATGAGCCAGGTGTTACCCCGGGAAGGGATTTCTAGAAAATTTATAAAAAATTGGCCCCGAAACTTCAGTGTTTCGGGGCTTTTTTGTTTTAAGAGCAGTTGATTAAAGATTGGGTATAGAAATATTACCTGATTAATTTGTGTGTTAATATTTTCTCCATTACATTAGCGAACGTTAATTTAATTGTTTTTAATAAAGGTCAAATTAATATTAGCTAAATCGTTTTTTAAACCTAAAATTCAATGAATAAATTTGCTCTTCGGGCTCTCTCAGCTGCCTGTTTATTGTTTTTATCCTCTTCTGTACTGGTATCCGCCCAGGAAAAGGAGTCTTTTAAGAAAAAGGGAAATACACTAACCTTCATCACCCAGGATGCTAACTTTTCACCTGCTGTGAAAGCCAGGTTAATAGAAACCTTTTTTAAGGTTTATCCTGAACTAAAAAAGCAATTCAATCCTAATGCTGCAAAGGAAGTCACTTTTGTGATCGACACTGCTTATAAAGGCGTAGCAGCTACTTCAGGAACGATTGTTTCCTTTAGCCCTGTCTGGTTTAAAAAACATCCTGAAGATGTAGATGTGGTCACGCATGAGGTGATGCATATTGTACAGGCTTATGGTGAAAACGCAGGTCCCTGGTACATTACTGAAGGTATTGCTGATTATGTCCGTTACGTATATGGCGTAGATAATGCAGGTGCCAAATGGACACTTCCCAACTACAAAGAAGGGCAGAAGTATGAAAACGGTTACCGTGTAACAGCAAGGTTTTTTGCCTGGATGGAGAAACATGGTTATGCCGGAATCGTTAAAAAAATAGACAAGAACATGCGCGATCATACCTATACCGATGACACCTGGAAAACATTAACCACTAAAACGCTGAACGAATTATGGTCGTCTTATATAGCCGATCCAACTCTTTAAGCTTATATTCACAATAAATAAACCAAAAAACAATGATGAAACATTTCTTATCAATGTTGCTGATCGCTGCTGCTGTACCGGCAATGGCACAGAAAGCAGATAAGGTTACTGATCCAGTAGATTTGATCAATCCTTTAATGGGAACCCAAAGTAAACCAAGCCTATCTAATGGTAACACTTATCCCACAATCGCACTTCCCTGGGGAATGAATTTCTGGACTCCTCAGACCGGTAAAATGGGTGATGGATGGGCGTATACTTATGATGCTGATAAAATCAGGGGATTTAAACAAACCCACCAGCCTTCACCATGGATGAACGATTATGGTCAGTTTTCTATCATGCCGGTAACCGGTAAAATGAGATTTGAACAGGATGCACGCGCCAGCTGGTTCTCGCATAAAGCAGAAACTGTTAAACCTTATTATTACAGCGTTTACCTGGCCGACGCAGACGTAACTACAGAAATTGCACCGACAGAAAGAGCGGCACATTTCCGTTTTACTTTCCCTAAATCAGACAGTTCATATGTGGTAGTAGATGCTTTTGATAAAGGTTCTTACATCAAAATCATTCCTAAAGAAAGAAAAATCATAGGATACAGCACTAAATATGCAAGAGGACCACTGCCTAATTTCAAGAATTACTTTGTAATCTATTTTGACAAGCCATTTGTTTCTGCTAACGCATGGCATGGAAAAACGCTTGCTAAAGATACATTGGAGATCCAAAGCAACCACTCTGGTGCTATCGTAGGTTTTAAAACGGCTAAAGGCGAGAAGGTGGACATGAAAGTGGCTTCATCTTTTATCAGTGTAGAGCAGGCCGAGCTGAGTTTGAAAAGAGAGCTGGCTAATGATTCTTTCGACGTCACTAAAGAGAAAGCAAAGGCAGTGTGGAACAAAACACTGAGCAGGATCAATGTAGAGGGCGGAACGATCGATCAGACCCGTACCTTCTATTCCAGCTTATACCGTACTTTATTCTTCCCGAATAAAATGTATGAAATTGATGCCAATAATAAAATGGTTCACTGGAGTCCTTATACCGGCAAAACAATGCCGGGTTATATGTTCGCAGGAACCGGGTTCTGGGATACCTTCAGGGCATTATATCCATTCTTAAACCTGATGTATCCATCCATCAACAAAGAGATGCAGCAAGGACTAATCAACGATTACAAAGAAGGAGGATGGCTGCCTGAGTGGTCTAGTCCGGGTTATGCCAATATCATGGTAGGTAATAACTCTGCTTCTGTAGTGGCTGATGCCTATATCAAAGGAATGCGTGATTATGACATCGAAACTTTATACAAAGCATTGATTCATGGTGCAAATAACGAAGGTCCTATCACCGCTGTGGGAAGATCAGGCGTTAAATATTACAATGAACTGGGTTATGTACCTTACAACGTAAAAATTGACGAGAACGCAGCTAAAACACTGGAATATTCTTACGACGATTTTACCATTTACCAGTTAGGAAGGGCATTACACAAACCTGAGTCGGAAATTGGTATTTATGCCAAAAGGGCGATGAACTATAAAAACCTGTTTGATCCTTCTGTTGGTTTAATGCGCGGCAAAAACCAGGATGGTACTTTCCAGGCTCCTTTTAATGCTTTCAGATGGGGCGGTGCCTTTACTGAAGGAAACAGCTGGCATTATTCATGGTCGGTATTCCAGGATGTTGCAGGATTGTCTAAGTTAATGGGGGGTAAAGAGAAATTTGCTGAGAAACTGGATTCTGTATTTACTTTGCCGCCAACATTTGACGACAGTGAGTATGGAGAAGTGATCCATGAGATCAGGGAAATGCAGATTGCTAACATGGGCCAGTATGCACATGGTAACCAGCCAATACAGCATATGATCTATTTGTACAATTATGCAGGCCAGCCATGGAAAGCGCAGTACTGGGCCAGGGAAACGATGAACAGGTTATACAAAGCTACTCCTGACGGATATTGTGGTGATGAAGACAACGGACAGACTTCTGCCTGGTATGTTTTCTCCGCTATGGGATTCTATCCTGTTACACCAGCTGTAGACCAGTATGTTCTGGGTGCCCCGTTATTTAAAAAAGTAACGCTAAACCTTGAAAATGGAAAACAGATCGTGATCAACGCACCAGCCAATAGCGATGATAACCGTTATATCAAGTCGATGAAGATCAATGGTAAGGATTATGGAAAGAATTTCCTTACACACTCTGAATTGTTGAAAGGCGCAACGCTTGACTTTGATATGGCTGCGAAACCTAACCTTAACAGAGGTACTCAGGAAGCTGATTTCCCTTATTCATTGTCAACAGAGAAGAAATAAGAGAGAACATCTAGCTTCGTTTAAAAAAGAACCCTGTCTTCTGATGCTGCCAACCGCTGAAACGCGCTTGAAGGCATCAGAAGACAGGGTTCTTCTTTTAGGGATATCCAGTAGCAGGATGGCTTGATCATTACCGAAATGAAAGGAGATACTCTTCCTTCTTGAAGGAAGAATTGATCATGAGCCTGAAGAAGGAGTAATGGCAGGCCTTTCTATGTAGCTTGCCTAAAGCATCCTGTTATTGGATGATGATCTTACGCGTCATGCTACAGATCATATTCAAAAAAAATAGTATGCTGTATGATAGCCTAGGACTCTTGCAAGCGTAGCGCTGCAATATTCCAGCTGTCATACAGCATACTATTTTTTTCAGCGAAGCAAGGATAACCTTAAGCTCCTTAACAAAAATATTTAGTTCTTCACCATTTTCAGGAAAGTAGCCAATTTAGCTTTCATCACCCTGCGGTCTACAATAAAATCAAGGAAACCATGTTCCTGTACGAATTCTGCAGTTTGAAAACCTTTAGGCAAATCTTTTTTGATCGTTTCTTTAATTACCCTTGGGCCTGCGAAACCTATTAATGCACCTGGTTCTGCGATATTGATATCGCCCAACATGGCATAGGATGCAGTAACCCCACCAGTAGTAGGATCGGTAAGCAGGGAGATATAAGGAATTTTAGCCTGGCTTAACAAAGCTAATTTAGCAGATGTTTTAGCCATTTGCATCAATGAAAATGCTGCTTCCATCATTCTTGCCCCGCCAGACTTGGAGATCATTAAAAAAGGAATTTTATGCTTGATACTGTAATCGATAGATCTGGCGATTTTCTCTCCTACAACAGAGCCCATTGAACCGCCGATGAAATTGAAATCCATACAGGCAATCACCAGGTCTTCACCATCAATCTTACCTACTGCGGCACGGATAGCGTCTTTAAGACCTGTTTTTTCCTGTGTATCTACCAGGCGTTCTGTATAAGGTTTGCTATCTACAAAGTTCAGCGGATCTCCGGAAGTCAGATTAGCAAAAAGTTCGGTAAACTCATTGTTATCAAACAATACCTGGAAATATTCTTTTGAACCTACTCTCAAATGATAGTCACAATAGTGACAAACAAATTTATTTTCTATCAGATCAGCGCTATGTAATACTTTTTTGCAATTAGGACACTTGTTCCATAAGCCATCCGGCGCTTCTTTTTTTTCTTCTGTCAGCGTACTGATACCTTTTTTTTCTCTCTTAAACCAAGCCATGTTATTCGTTGAAAAATGCGATTACAAAGAAACGAAAAAAAATTAGAAGAGTTTGACTTAGATTGAGCATAACTTTCGCTAAAACGTTAACCGTGTTATAACTAATAAAAAGCGACAGATATGACTTAGATAGCTTCATCAGTGATATTGGTAGGATACAGGATATGAAAATAATGTCCTGTAGATTTGTGCGGCCTGATATTTTTCATAACTTCGGCGTATAAAAATCTAATAACAATGAGTTTAAAAGGCTATAAAGGCGTAATTTACGGAGATGCCCTTCAGGAATTATTTGAACAGGCTAAAAAACATCAGTTTGCATTACCTGCAGTGAATGTAACCGGTACAAATACGATCAATGCAGTTATGGAAACTGCTAAAGCGGTGAATTCACCAGTAATGATCCAGTTGTCTAATGGTGGCGCGCAATTTTATGCGGGTAAAACCTTAAATAATGATAACCTGAATGCATGTGTGCTTGGTGCAGTATCTGCAGCAAAACATGTTCATTTGTTAGCAGAGCACTACGGTGTTGCTGTAGTATTACATACAGACCATGCTGCTAAAAAATTATTGCCATGGATCGATGGTCTTTTAGATCACGGAGAAAAATTCTTCGCTGAATATGGTAAACCATTATTCTCTTCACATATGCTCGACCTTTCTGAAGAGCCAATCGAAGAAAACATGGAGATCTCCGCTAAATATTTAGCACGCATGGCTAAATTAGGTATGACGATCGAGATTGAATTAGGTGTAACAGGTGGTGAAGAAGACGGAGTTGACAACAGTGATGTAGATAGCTCTAAATTATATACCCAGCCTTCTGAAGTAGCTTATGCTTATGAAGAATTGAGTAAAGTAAGTGATAAATTCACTATCGCTGCAGCTTTTGGTAATGTTCATGGTGTATATAAACCAGGTAACGTTAAATTACAGCCTGTAATCCTTCACAACTCTCAGGAATTTGTGAAAGAAAAATTCAACCTGACTGACGCAAAACCAATCAACTTTGTATTCCATGGCGGATCGGGTTCTTCTCAGGAAGAAATCAGAGAAGCTATTTCTTATGGAGCGATCAAAATGAACATTGATACTGATATGCAATGGGCATTATGGGAAGGTATCCTGGATTATTATAAAGCAAACGAAGCATACCTTCAGGGCCAGATTGGAAATCCTGATGGCGAAGATAAACCAAACAAAAAATATTATGATCCCCGTGTATGGTTACGTAAAGGAGAAGAAACTTTTGTTAAACGTTTAACTCAGGCTTTTGAAGATTTAAACTGCAAAAACGCAAGCGATAAATTATAATTAAAAATATCATATTTAGAAGGCGTTTTCCTATTTCGGAAAGCGCCTTTTATATGTCTGTCTAAAAATAGATCATGTGGTATAAATATAAAGGGCTACGCTATACCCTTGCCGGAATCTTTTTCTTCCTGATGATGGGATGTAAAGAGAAACACCATCATCAAACGGCATTTTATTACTGGAAAACATCCTTCGCACTCAGTCATCAGCAAGAAGATTTTTTAAAAGGCACAGCTTCTAACCGGATTTATCTTCGTTTTTTCGATGTGATCTGGGACGATCATCATCATCAGGCCGTTCCAAATGCTATTTTGACAGTAAAACAGAATATTAAAGGGCTCACGATATTTCCTGTAGTATATATCACCAATAAAACATTCACACATACAAGTCCGGCCCAGACAGATAGCCTTGCACTAAAAGTAAACCAGTTAATTAACCGGCTGGCGGAAAAATATCAAATAAGCTATAAAAGTATACAAATAGACTGCGACTGGACTACCGGAACAAGGACTAGCTATTTCAGTTTTTTGAAAGCACTTAAAAGATATAACCATCATCAGCTGGAAGCTACTATTCGCCTGCACCAGGTAAAATACCCTGAGCAGACAGGAATTCCGCCAGTAGACCAGGGAGTACTCATGTTTTATAATATGGGGAAACTATCAGCAGGCTTAACATCGCCAAATTCAATTTATAATGCCGGGGACGCAGAAAAATATATTTCTTCTTTAACACATTACCCTTTACCTTTATCTGTTGCATTGCCGCTGTTTTCATGGGCTGTTCAGATCAGGGCAGGAAAGATCATACAGATATACGGACAAATTGACCGTAAAGAACTGATCAGGAACAGCAATTTTGAAGTATTGGGCAACAGTATTGGCTACCGTGCAAAAAAGAGCTTTTATCTGGACGGAATTTATATTATGGCGCAGGATGTATTCAAAATAGAAGATGTTGATGCCGGGCATTTGAATGCCGCTGCAAAACAGTTATCTGAATACCTTCCACCGTTAAATAACAGAAATATTATTTATTATGAAATATCATCAGTTAATCTTTCATCGTTTACCCCTAAAGTTATCATGGAAGTTTCTGCTCATTTTTAGCATTTGTATACTGGTTACCGGCGGTATCGTATGGGCATGTGCAGACGGCGATTACGATGACGGCAGTTACTCTAATTTTAGTCCTGAAGCCTTCGTAGACCACCAGTATTCACCTTTTTTCTATACCAGCTCCACAAGTTACTATGGTGATGCCGACGATGATAGTAATACCAGGTTTAATGGCCTGGTTTTATCAGAATGGGATGATTATCTGAACCATAAAATTGATCAGAAGTCACTGAAAGCACTATTATTTAATACTACGCTCACAGGGCTGGATTCTGTATCTGATTATAGAAATGGCAAATTGGGTAGTCTGTCCCCGGGTTTAACCGACCTTAAACAGATTAAGCTGGATAAGCGCCGGCTGGATAACTTTTTAAGTTATCTTATCCTTGCAAAAAAGTGCGAATCTTTTACTGTTAATGAGGTTAGATATAGCTGGGATGAAAAAGTGCCGGCTCACCTGCCTGATGTTCTGCTTGGCGCTGAGCTATTTAAAGCCCTGGACAAAAGTAAAGACCCTTATATTAAGGAAAGACTTTGGTTTCAAGCTATTCGTTACCAGTATTTTAAAGAGCGGAGTGCTGGATCCGAAAATAACAGCGAAGAAATCCCCTCACTTTTTAAAAAGTATGGGTCTGCATTTCCAAAGAACATGACTTATTACCGGACGTTGGGTTATCTGGCAGGGCACTATTTTAACCAAAAGGATTACTCGGAAGCAAATTACCTGTATAGCTTATGTTATAACTTTTCCTCAACAATGAAAATCCCAAGTAAGTGGAGTTTCCATCCTCAAAATGAGGACGATTGGAACAAAAGCCTTTCCCTTGCTAAAACAAAAGAGGAAAAGGCTACCCTCTGGCAGATGCTTGGGTTAGCGGGGGATGAAGCCAGGGCAATAGAAGAGATCTACGCAATTGACCCTCAATCCGAAAAATTGGAACTTCTACTGAGCCGTTTAATTAATATGACGGAAATCTCCTCTTACAGCGGGACAAGTAATCTGGTTAGCATAGTGAGCGACTCTGCAAGTAAGGCAGAAAAGACTATTCTGACCAATAATGCCACCCTGGTGGGCCGTATTGCCAGGAATAATAATACGGCGAAACCCTGCTTCTGGAACCTTGCTGCAGGTTATTTAAATTACCTCAATGGTAATGACGGGGCCGCAGAAAGCTTTTATACTAAAGCAAAGATACAACTTCCTAAAAATGATAAGCTGATCATTGCGCAATACAAAATACTGGACTGGACACTATACCTTTCCCGTTTAAAGACCATTAACGCTAAAGCCGAAAGCGAAATGGTAGAGCCTATTACCTGGCTGGCCAATCTTAGAGATGGTAAAGATACCATTCCAAACTTACGATATAACAGGGCGGTAACGCAAAGCATAAGTTTATTGGGAGCGTTATACAAAAAACAGGGTGAACTGCTGAAATCAAACTGTTTCGATTCCAAAACGGAATTTTATACCCATAATGAAAATATAGAATCGCTGAAAGCACTGCTCAGTAAAAGGGAAAAGACGCCATTTGAGGTAGCTATGCTGCGGTATTACCACCTTACCATAGAAGATTTGTATTACCACCAGGCGTTAATGCTGGTATACCAGGAGAAAATAGATCAGGCGATTCTACTGATGAGTAAATCTGGCAAAAATGCCCAGGCCCAATTGTTAGGTAACCCCTTTAGCATCCATATCAATGATTGTCACGATTGTGATTTTGAAGCCGTTCAGAAAAAGAAATACACACCCTTAAGTTTTCTAAATGAGATCAAAATTTTAAAAACGGAGATCGCAGCAGGAAAGAATACTTACGTCAACACTTTCTTATTGGCAGATGCTTATTATAATATTACCCATTATGGTAATGCACGTACTTTTTATCAATCTGAGATTACAGGCCAGGATGCTACCTCTCCTTTAGATATTCCTGAAGTGTTCAGGCCTACTTTCACCTCTGCTAAGTTAGCTGAAAAATACTATCTGAGGGCGAGGCTTTATGCTAAAACTAAAGAGCAAAAAGCGAGGTGTACATTTATGGCTGCGAAATGTGAGCGGAATGATATCTACAATGCGGCCTATAATGATAAAGCCAATCAACACAAGTATTACTGGGATTTTGATTTTAAGGACATCCCCTCCGGCAAATATTTCGCTGAGCTAAAAAACAGCTATCAGAAAACCCAGTATTATCAGGAAATTTTAAAGGAATGCGGATATTTTAACACCTACATTAAAAAAAACTAATGTGGATATTTAATCCGTTTTAATCCTCAACTTTACTTGCAAAAAAATAGCTATGAGCACATCGGGAGACAAAAAGAATTTCTTTGAAATTTTTTCAAATGCAGCCACAAAATTTACGGGAAGCTCAACGGCTTTTATTATTGCTTTATTAACTGTGATCATCTGGGGCGTTACCGGACCAGTTTTTAAATATTCAGAAACCTGGCAGCTGGTGATCAATACCGGAACTACCATTATCACCTTCCTGATGGTTTTCCTGATTCAGAAATCCCAGAATAAAGATGGCAAAGCCATACAGCTTAAACTAAATGAATTGATCGCTGCTCATGAAAGGGCAAGTAACAGGATGGTAGATATCGAAGACCTGACAGAAAAGGAGTTGGACCAGCTGCATAAATTTTACGTGACCTTGTCGGCATTATCAAAACAAGAAACCGATATTCATTGTTCTCATTCTATAGATGCTGCCGAAGAAGCAAACCAGCTTAAGGCAAGGCACACCTATAGACCTAAACCATTAAAATAAGGACCATGGAACTACTTCAGGTAATCAAGATCAGAACTCAGGAAGAAATGGAAAGCGCATTTGTGATCCGCAGAAAAGTTTTCGTGGAAGAGCAGAGAGTTGCCCCTGAGCTGGAGTTAGAGAATGAAGAAGTCTCTGTTCATTTCCTGGCATTACTGGATAATCAGCCCTGTGGTGCCTGTCGCTACCGTAAAACTGATAAAGGATATAAGCTGGAGCGTTTTGCTGTACTGAAAGAATTTCGCGGGAAAAGGGTGGGCCAGGCTCTGGTTGCTGCGGTATTGGATGATATACCCGATAATGCAGAAGTTATTTATTTAAATGCACAAAGCGACGCCGTAGGTTTGTATGCTAAATTCGGATTCGCTGTAGAAGGTGAACAATTTGAAGAAGCCGGTATTCAGCACTTCAAAATGGTTAAGATTTAAAGACCTCTTCGGAGAACAGCATTGCCTGTAACCATTTGCCCTTGTTGAGAGATAAGCTTTCTCCCTGTTGCTCCAGATAGTTAATCAGCTCTTCTGTGGCCATATTACCCGTCAGGCTATCCATTGCCATTGGGCAGCCACCAAATCCTTTTAAGGCGCTGTCAAATCGTTTACATCCAGCGTTATATGCGGCCTCGATTTTTTCCCTGCGGGTATCCGGGTTGCTGTGTAAATGTAAACCAATCTCTGTTTCAGGAAAGCTATTCATCAGTAAGGGTAACAGCTCTTCAATTTGCGCTGGCGTGGATACACCTATAGTATCAGAAAGGGAGAGGATTTTTGTTCCCCGCTCTACCAGCACTGATGCCCATTGTTCTACTATAGACGCATTATATTCATCACCGTAAGGATTTCCAAAACCCATAGAAAGATAAATAACAGCAGTCTTTCCATGCTGATCACATAATTCCAGCATTTTTTCTACAGTGGTTAATGATTCCCTGATACTGGAATTGGTATTCCGCTGCTGGAAAGTTTCTGAAATGGAAAAGGGAAATCCGATATAACTGATCTCCGGGAAAAACATAGCTTCCTCAGCACCGCGCAGATTGGCTACTATGGCCAGTAGTTTACTGGTGGTTTTGCTCAAATCCAATTGTGCCAATACTTCTTTGGTATCACTCAATTGGGGGATAGCTTTGGGTGAAACAAAACTTCCAAAATCTATGGTGTCAAAGCCCACTTGTAAAAGCAGGTTGATATATTTTGCTTTGAGAGCTGTAGGGATAAAATCATGAATTCCCTGCATGGCATCTCTTGGACATTCAATTAATTTCATAGGCATAGATTCATTTGGCTGAATGCTAATTTACTTCTTTTTCAGTAAAACAGCATAGTATATCCCATGTTCTGCCAGATTTTTCGGTTGAGATTATAAATCATTACCTCAAATTTATACTCAACCTTATTCGTTTCCAAGAGAAGATAGCATTTGAAGAATGCCTCTGGCACATTTTGTTAATGAAATTATTTTCTACTGGGTTCGGTAGGGTATTACCCGTATTATGTTCGATATAAACTCAAATCAAATACAAAAGAAACACTGTCAAAGACGGATCAAAAACGGATGGTGTCCGAGTTTGATCCGAGTCTGATCTGTGTTTGTATAGGACATGATCTCAACAAACTACCTTTAAACCATGATGTGTCCCATACTGAGATTAGTTTACAAAAGCACTGTCAAACAATCTGATTAAAACTGAAACGAAAATTCCAGAACTTATTAAATAAATAATATTAATTTTACTTATTGTAAGGGTAAATCTGTTTTCAGTTGTCTATTGAACAGATAACTGAAAAAGTATTTAAATTTAAGCAACCAAATATTGCAGACGACGAGAGCCGATACGAATAATATAGATTTAATTTTGGATGAACCAGAGTTTGACAGGATGTATCTTGATCATTACCATGCCTTATTTCAATATGCATTTACAATGTTGCATGACGATATAATGGCTGAGGAGATGGTTCATCTGGTATTCTTAAAACTTTTGGAAAAGAATGGGCCAATTGCTATTCATACATCGCTAAAAGCATATTTATACCGTTCCGTAAATAATGAATGCTTAAATTTTATTAAACATCAAAAAGTTAAACGTGCTTTCGAAGTCAAAGCCATTAAAACCATGAACAGTAAAACAGAAACGCCATTAGGTAAATTTCAGTATGAAGAACTGGAACAACAGCTTAAAAACGCTATTAGCGAGCTGCCCGAACAGTGTCGTACCATTTTCCAGATGAGCCGTTTTGAAGAATTGAAATACGCAGAGATTGCCAATCAATTAGGCCTGTCCATAAAAACTGTAGAAACGCAAATGAGCCGTGCACTTAAAAAACTTCGTATTAGGCTAGCTGATTACTTGCCAATCATAGTATGGCAATTATTACTTAGTCTTTTTTACTTGATTAAACACTGATCTTATGGAGATGAACGATGATATACTGATCAGTTACCTTTTGGGCGAGACATCCCCCGAACAGGCTAAACTCGTCAATGAGTGGAGAAAACGTAGTGAAATAAATAATGCAAGGTTTAATCAGTTCGAGTTGATTTGGGAAACAAGCCTGAACTTGAAATTTGATGGATCGTTAGACGTACAGGCGTCCCTGCACAGGCTAAGAGAAAAAGCTGCAGCACAAAAAAATAGCGGGGCAAAAGTAGTTTCACTTCAGCAAAGAAATCCGTGGCTCAAAATTGCAGCGGCTATTTTATTGCTTGTGGGATGTGGGTTGTTTTATTTTTATCAGTTTAATGTGCCAGAAATACAATTTGCAACCAATAAAGAAATTAAAGCCGATACTCTTTCTGATGGATCTATCGTTACGTTAAATAAGTCAACTGTTTTAAAATATCCAAAAAGGTTTAATGGTAAACAACGCAGTGTGATCCTGGCGAAAGGCGAGGCATTCTTTAACGTTGCCCATAATAAACAATTGCCTTTCATTATTGCTGCAGGCAGGACAAGTATCTGCGTAGTAGGAACATCTTTTAATGTAAAGAATAAGAACGGGAATGTAGAGGTGATTGTTGAAACAGGTGTTGTACAGGTAACAAGAAATGGACACAGGGTTTTACTAAAACGGGGAGAGAAAGTTTTGGTTAAACAAAATGAAACATCGTTTAAAAAAGAAAATAATCCAGATCAGCTTTATAATTATTACCGAAGTAAAGAAATAGTAGCTAATAATACGCCACTCTGGCGTGTGGTTGAGATTCTTAATGAGGCTTATGACTGTAAAATTGTCCTAGGCAGAAAAGAACTGAATGATTTGCCGCTTAACACTACATTTAAAGATCAATCTCTGGATAATGTTTTAGCGGTAATCAGCCGTACGTTTAAGGTTACGGTTGAAAGAAAGCGTAGAGAAATCGTCCTTAAATAGAAAATTTAATGACGATAAAACCATTGCTGATGTCTAAACATGCCAGGTTATTTATACAGGTAATACTGTTTTTTTTTGGTTTTAACAGGGTTTTAGGACAAAATTTGCTGAACAGGTCCATCTCCATAACTGCCAGGCAAACCAAATTAACAACAGTACTAAATGAAATCAGTGCGAAAGGTGGTTTTTACTTTTCCTATAATGGAAGCATAATTCCGCAAGACAGCGTCGTTACCCTGGTTGCTTCTAATCAACCCATTTCCGTGTTGTTGCATCAATTATTCAAAGACAGGTATGAGTATGAGGAGCGGAAAAATCATATCATCATAACGACTGTTTTAGGGCATTTATCTTTTTTAAATCCTGATTTGACCGTCGATGGTAAAAGCTACATTGTGAGCGGAATAGTTGTCAATGAAAATACAGGCGAGCATTTAATGAATACAAGTGTTTATGAAAAAGAACAACTTTCATCAACACTTACCGATAGACAAGGTTATTTCCGATTAAAACTCAATAAAGATTATCATGGTGAGATTGTAGTGACTTTAAGTAAGATATTCTACCGGGATACAACACTCCATTTTTTGGAGCCTGTTCTGATCAATTCGCGACCGGACAGAAAGAATTATTCAAATGCTGCTCATCCAGGTAACCATGTTGAACAAACTGGTATTGGTCGCTTGTTAATATCTACCCGGCAAATGATTCAGAGCATGAATATCCCTGATTTCTTTGCAAAGCGCCCATTTCAGGTTTCTTTAACTCCCGGTCTAAGTACCCATGGCATGTTTAGCCCACAGGTGGTGAATAAGTTTTCATTGAATTTAGCTGGCGGTTATACCGCGGGTGTAAATGGGTTAGAAGTAGGTGGATTGTTTAATATTAATAAGGGCGACTCAAAGTATTTTCAGCTGGCGGGCATTTTTAACCTGGTTGGCGGCAACGTAACGGGCCTGCAATTTGCAGGCGTAGATAATAAGGTGCTGGATACCGTGAAAGGAGCGCAGGTGGCTCTTTTTACCAATAGCACAGGTGAACAGCTATCAGGTGTACAAATTAGTGCATTGCATAATCAAACTCGCCATCTTAAAGGTTTACAGGTAGGATTGGTTAACGTTGCTGATGTGTCGGATGGTGCCAGCATAGGTCTGTTGAATATTATTGGTAATGGTTTTTATAGAGTCACCTGGTCCGCCAACAACATCAGCAATTCGAATTTTGCGTTAAAAACAGGTACACATAACTTCTATAGTGAATTACTAATCAGTACTAATATTTCTGCAAATAAAAAGTTTTATGCATTCGGCTTGGGTATAGGTCATGACTTTATATTAAATGACAAGCTTTATGTATCTGCAGAAACGAATTATCAGATTGCCAGTACCGGTTTATGGGATGACCGCTGGTCGCAGGGAAAACTGCTCCTTAATTTCCAGTTAACAAAAAATATCAGTCTTCTTGCCGGGCCTACGATTAACCATTATGACCATAGTGGCGAATACAGTGAAGGCTACGAAAATATTACAAATTCTACAAGCCATTCTGATGATTTTGACGCTAACCACCAGTCCAGAAATTGGGTTGGTTTTGAAACCGGTATTGCTTTCAATTCAGTCTTTAAGCCTGCTAAACGGGCTATTGATCATTCTCAAAACTGGTATCTGGGCTTTTACGGAACAGAAGGTATAGGCTGGGACAAGCCTTACAAGCTAGTTAGTGGTGGAGAACTGTCTCTGGAGCGTGCCTTAGGTGGGCAGCTTATGGGAATACTGTCAACAGGTTATACCTATTTTTCCGTGCAAAAAAACTACGTCATTGGAAGCATCGGGTCTAATGATATTTATGCTCAACCTGTAAAAGTCTTTCCAGTGAAAGCTGGAATCAGGTTAATGACAGGTGGAAACTTTTTTATAGCCAGTGAAATAGGTGAAGGATTTGGAACCGGACAACCACAACTCATTAACAACAATTTTCAGCAAATTAAGACTTCATTTCATTCCTTTATCTATTCCGCATCGGTTGGTTATACATTTAAAAGCGGAGTGGAAACAGGAATTAAATTTGAAGATTATTCCCTTCAGTCTCAATACAAACAATTTGCGTTTCGATTAGGCTATCGTTTAAAACTCAATAAATAATTACCAGCCCTGTAAGGGTAATTAACTTTACTGTTGTCATAGTGATTTATAAATTATATTATTCATTATGAAACATTTTTTTTTACTCATTGCTATTTCTTTGTTCTTTACTTTAGCTAAGGGGCAATCATCCGCAAGCCGCTGGCACCTGGGCTTTGGTGTAGATGCCGGCCTGCCAACCACGAATGTATTTCAATATACTTTAGGTGGTGATATTCGTCTTCAAAAGGATCTTGGCGATCATTTATCGGCAACATTTACTACTGGATTTACCCATTTTTTTGAAAATGATCATTTTACAAATTACACGCAATATGGAAGTCCCTATAATGTAATTCCGCTAAAGGCAGGAATAAAAGCATTCTTAACGAATAACTTTTATATAGGTGCAGAGGCTGGGGCAGGGTTTGCTTTTGAACAATGGGGAACTTCTTTTCTATATTCCCCATCAGCGGGTTTAGCCTTCAACAATGGGCTGGATGTTAGTGTTAAATATGAAAACTTTACCAGGGATAAGAATACTAAAGATATTGCCCTTCGTTTAGCTTATGGCATTGATACAAGAAAACATGTTGGTTCTATAGCTCCTGAGGTGGAAAAGGACTGGCAAATTGGATTTAGTGTTAACCCTGGGCTGACAACCAATTCATTTGAAGGTGCAACCCTTGGAGGGGAATTAAATGTCAATAAGCAATTGACTAACTATCTGGGGCTTTTTGCTTCAACAGGAATCAATCATTACTTTAAAGTTTACCAAAACTACTTTTTTGACGATTATACCAAAGAAGGAACTACCGGGATTCAAACATCCAAAACAGAACGGAATGTATTCCCGGTTAAAGCGGGCCTGAGAATTTATGCGGGTAATCGGTTTTATATATCAGGAGCAGCTGGTGCTGGCTTAGTTTCACATGGTGCAACAACCTTTATCTATTCACCAGCCATTGGCCTGGCCTATAAAAGCGGGTTGGATATCGGTTTAAAATATGAGAATTACAGTGGGGTGAGTACCTCTGATTTAATAGCGCTTAAACTGGGTTACCATTTTAAACTATAAAATTAAACTAACCTTAATTAATCACCTTGATCTTAACTTATTTTATTTTGAATACTTCAAAAAAACGCGTTCTTTTTTACCTGCTTGACGGTGCAAGGCCTGATGTATTGACTCAGTTGATCGCCGAAGGCAGACTGCCCCATATTAAACAATTGGTGGATGAAGGTACCTTTAAAATAGCAACAACCTGTTTCCCTTCCACTACTGGCCCCGCTTACCTTCCTTTTCTAACCGGCCACTTTCCCGGAACTTTGAATATACCTGGCATCCGTTGGTTTGATAAAAAAGAATTTAAAAGAACCCGCTGGAACAAAATGGCCATGCGTTCGTATTGTGGTCCGGAAGCGGGATGGTTTAATACCGATATGCCTGCAAATAAGCCTACACTGTTTGAGTTAACAGGGAGTGCCTATAACCTTTACAATATGATTACCCGAAATGTGCCGGATGAGCACGATCTGGGTAAGAAGGGTAAGAATTTATTATATACCCGGGCACACTTTTTTAAAAGACATCACCCTGTTGATCTTCAGGGACATGAGCGAATAATGGAACTGTTAAAAAGTAATAAAGATTTCGATTTTCTATTTGCCGTTTTTCCTAGCGTTGACTGGGATTCCCACTATCATGATATTAGAGATGCGCAAACTTTCGAAGCGTACGAGATCGCCGATAATAGTATTGGCGAAGTAAGGGCTTATCTGGAACAGAAAGGCTGGTGGAAAGATATATTATTTATGCTTACTTCTGATCATGGATTAACGCCAACCCATACACATTTTGATTTGGGGGACTGGCTGACTGATCAGGGGTTGAAATCAATTAGCTACCCGGTCATCTGGCGGAGTAATCCAAAGTCAGCTGTCATGATTTCCGGAAATTCGTTTGGCAGCATCCATCTGCTTAATCATAAAGGTGATCAGGTCCTGGCACAAAAAGAAATTCTTAAATACTTGGGTGTTGAAAGGCTTAAAGCTTTATTAGAAACTGAAGCCGTTGATTTTATTGCATATCGCGGGGATAATCCTTTCGAATATTACGTTGAAAACCGTCGGGGTAGAGCATTAATTACCTGCAATAACAATCAATATGGCTACTGGCCGGTTAGTGCCGATCCTTTTGACTTTGGTATTATAGCTGATGGTTATATGGAAACATTGGAAGCAACGATTCAAAGTAATTATCCGGATGCCCTCGTGCAAATTGTACAGCTATTTAGAAGTAACAGGGCAGGGGATATAATCGTAAGTGCAAGGAATGGTTATGATCTTCGGGACTTTTGGGAGTATCCCGAGCACAAAGGCTCACACGGCTCACTTAGCAAAGAACATATGTTAGTTCCTTTGATTTACAATCAAAAAGGATGGGCGGGTCGCGCCTCGCGTACCGCCGATATTTTCCCTACTATCCTTAAATGGATGAATAAAACAGCGATTGCCTGCGAAGGAGTTGCCCTAAATTAATTGTACTTATTAATCTATATATTATGATGTCTGATACCTCCATTGGAAAAAAATGCGATAATGAGAATAAAGAAAAACCGTTTGATCAGGTTTTAAAAAAAAATATCATTTATAAAGGCTGTTTGTGGCTTTGCCTGATCACAATAGCATCAGTAGCGGCAATCTTTTTTTACAGCCATACAGGAGACACATTTAATGCCTTATCCAGGATACTTCCAAGATATATCCTGCTTTGTCTGGTTATGATATTTATTGACTTAATACTGGGTAGCTGGCGAAATCATATTTTTATCCGTAAGCTTAAACCTGATCTTTCCTACTGGGTTAGCTTCAGGGCAAATGCGGCTAATATGTTTATGGGAGCTGTAACTCCTTTCCATAGTGGAGCCGGTCCGGGACAGTTATATGTTTACAACCGGTATGGCATTAAGATCCTTGACGGATTTATTGTTAGCCTAATCAATATGGGGGCTACATTGCTATTTATGCCAGTAGCAGGTTTATTTGCTATATGGGCAATGAATGACCAGTTGGATGCAGGGATAGTTCCCAGTTTAATTAAGTATGGATTTTTTGTTTTTACACTATTTCTAGCCATCTTTTTATTGGCTTTTTGGAAGCCTTTATGGGTTGGAAATGGAATTAAATACATCGGAACAGCATTAGGAAAAATCTGGCCATCTAAAAAAGCAAAATTCCAATCATGGGCAAATAATTCCTATGAAAAGATCTTAAATTATCAGACTATATGCAGTAAACTATTAAAAGAGTTTCCCTTACTTTTCCCTTTAAGTTTATTAATTACCACCTTACTTTACCTGAATAAATATTGTATGCAGTATGTACTCCTTTTGGGTTTAGGTATTCATGCTGATTTATTACAGGTTATCAGCATCCAGATTCTTATTCAATTCATGATTTATTTCGCGCCAAGTCCCGGTGGTAGTGGTTTTGCTGAAGCAAGTATTGCCGTGCTTTTTGCAAAGATTTTACCCATAGCCGTTTTGCCTGTTTTTACTCTTTTACAACGGTCATTTCTACTTTTTTTTCCAGCGGTAATTGGGGCCTATGTCATAGTTACCTTACTGAAAAATCATACGCTTCAAACAAAAATAAATTAAAATACTATTCCCGGATCAAAATTAACATGTAATAAGAGACAATCACTTATCTATAACTAAACTATGCAATCAGAAAAAACATCTAAACAAAAGCTGTTGAAGGCTGTTGGAACAATCTTAAAAAATGAAGGATTTAAATTTTTGAAGGTAACTCGAATCGCCCAGGTCGCCTGCGTTGATAAAAAACTCGTTTATCATCATTTTGGTACTGTTGAAAATTTAATCGAAACTTTTATTTTAAGTCATGATTACTGGACAAATCTGGTTCGAAAAGTTCACCAGGCTATAGATGGTGAAACAGAATCTTTCGGCCTGGAAGATCTCTTGAATTTTTATCTGGAAAAACAATATGATATGTTATCTGAAGATAAAATTCAACATCAAATCATGCTTTGGGGTATTTCAGAGCCTAATGCCATTATTCAAAAGATAATAGCCGGCAGAGAAGAAGTAGGAGAGTCTTTGTTTGATTTGATAAACCAGAAATGTTCAAATCCACTACTCAACTATCGGGGTCTATATGCCATCATTATTTCCGGTTTGTGTTATTTATCTCTTCATTCGCAGGTTAATAATGGAACTTTTTGCGGTATTGATCTGAATGAAAAAGAGGGTAAAGAGATGATTACATCTGCTTTAAAAAGTTTCAATGCAATTATAATTAATCAGTAGTATCCCAGTCGAAATTATATTATTAGTTCACATTTTTAATTAAATTAAACTTTGAACTTATCTAATTTTTTCTTTTATTTGACATAATGCGTCGTTAATTGATATTATGGAAGATGAAAATATAACTGAAAAACAGTTAATTAGTTTTCTGCTTAATAAGCAGAAAATACTTAAAAATGAACTAAAGAAAGTTGAGCTTGCTTTAGAGGCTCTAAGTGTTGAACCTCATTTATATTTGACTTTTAATGATAATGATCAGGAAGGAGTACAAAATCAGTCTTTTATCAACGCAATAAAACAGAATTTGTCTTTTACAGAAGAATTTGATCCTAATAGCAAGTTAGATTATAAAATTGCTTTTGCATTGTCACAAGAGGAAAGGCTAACTAAGGATGATATCCTTGCTGTTATCATTAAACAACAGCCTGATTTGGATAAGAATAAATTCGAAAAGACATTGTCAGTGAGATTGTCCTATTTATTAAAGAATAAATTTATAAGAGGTAAAAAAAATGGAAGAACATACCTCTATAGCTTATTAACACAGGGCAGTTAATCACATTATCTTTCGTTATTTTCAGATCCGATTGAATTTAAGGGCTACTGAAGACTCCATTTTAATCCGACCATACAATAAGGCTTAACTGTATTGTTATTTAATTGTTGAATGGTATTTTCATTAAAGGTTCTCATTACATTGGTTTTGTTATTAAGCAGGTTGAAAATTGAAAAATTTCCGAATAAAGGTGCTTTCTTACTGATCCTGCGTTCCAAAAATATATTAATAAAAGTAAACCATTTGGCACTATTCTCTAAAAGTTTGCCGTAGTAAAGATTGGTTAAATAGCCTGTTATTTTCCAATTGTCATTGTACCAGGTGGCATCAAGTAAGATATTGTTGTTGAAAACGTTAGAACTTGTTTTTGAAACCGAATACTCATTAAAATTAATTGAAGGCTGTACGTTTAAGGTTAAATCGAAATTTTCACCAAAACTGTTTGACAAGGACAAATTTTCCTGAAATGATATATTTCTGTTAAAATTCACTACATTATTAATCAAATTACCAGTTTGGCGGTACGTTATAGCTGTATTAAAATTTACACGGGGACCAGTTTTAAAGCTATATCCTTTTGTTAAATTAAGGGATATAAAATAGTTTCCGTTAAAATTTATGGGTTTGCTGATCTGTGCTCCACTTGGAAGAGTGGATATGGCATCTACAATTTGATTAGTTTCAATTGATGAATTTAGAGAAAGCAAAAAGGGCTGATTTGTCTTTGGATTAATCTCATTATATGAAATTGAAAATGAATGTGTTTTAGTTGGTTTTAAATCTGCATTGCCTAGCCTGATATTTAAGGGATCACTATTGTTAATTACAGGTTGCAAAAGGGTTATGCCAGGTGGGTTTATTGAACCATGATAATTAAAAACGAGGGTTTTATAATTTGAAAATTTGTAATTCGTTGATAGTACCGGATATATATTTATATAACGAGTAGTTGCAGGGTTTAATGGTAAATATGTATTTTGTAAACTTTCAAATTGAAAGCTTAGGCCTGTATTTAATATAAGCCGGCTTGTTTGGAAAGTATAATTTATACCTGGCTGTTGATATATCAATAAGCTCTTACTCTGGCTGCTTGTAGAGTCTTCCAGATCGTACAGATTTGTTTTGGTATCGAAGCTCATTGTTTTTCTTCTATTTTCCCCAGGGCCATAAGAGTAGCTGTAATTAAATCGCAGGACTCCATGTTTTTGGATAGGCTCTGTGTAATTAAGTGTGAAACCATAAGATTGTTGCGGCAATGAATTTTTTGATACCTGGTTTACCTGACCTGTGTTATATATCGATTGTAAAAGTATACTATCTGTTTGAAAGGTATTGTTTATATTAAAATTAAAACCCAATGATACTATTCGACCTTTATTTTTAAAATGTTTACTCAAATAGCCATTAACATATCCTGCTAAAATTGCCGATTTGCTTCGTAATTTGCTAAGAGATTCACCGGTTAGAATTGAGTCTTTTTTTATAATTGTGTGAGTTACACTTTCCAATTCTGTGTTTTGGCTATTGAAATTTCCATCCATGGAAAATGTAGTTGTGGAATCTATACGTGCCTCCAGGTGCAAATTGTAAAGTAACCCTTTTGTTCCATTTTCTGAATTAGCAACAGAGGAATTGGATTGCATATGGCCTTCCGGTAAGAAATTCTGTATTGACCTGTCTTGAGTTAAATTATTGTGGGAAGATGAATATTGTATACTGCCGTTTACCTTAAACTTTGAAGGTTTTGAATAGAAAAGATTAAGCCCTATGTTTTTAATGTCTGAAATACCTGGTAAAGTGCCTGATGGGAATTTATCATTGTTTCCTCCAGTGAGACTGGCATTATCCGTTTGTCCAAAAACATTATAATTTAACCCTCTGCCCAGAGAATTAAAATTTGTTGCCAGGTTATATATATTATTAGTGCCAAAGCCACCTGTTAAATCGCCAAAATAATTTGTATTAACCGATTTTTTGGTAATGATATTAATGGTCGTAACCCGGCTTCCATCGTCAACGCCCTTGTATTTTGATTCTTCACTTTGTGAATCATATAGTTGTATTTTATCAATGAGGTTTGATGGTATATTCTGAATTGCCTTTTTTAAGTCGTTTCCGAAAAACTTTTCACCGTTAACTAAAATACTCTGGACATCTTTGCCTCTGGCTTCTACTTCACTTTCCCGATTAACTGTTATACCGGGCAGCTTCTTTAGCAAGTCCTCTGTTTTTGAACCGGCTCTCGTCTTATAACTTTCCGTATTATATTCCAAAGTGTCATTTTTAAGAATCATAGGAGGACGCATTCCTTTCACAATAACTTCCTTTAGCTGAGTTGATTTATTTTTAAGGAAGAGGGTATCTATAATTGATTTTCTGTTATATATCCGGATGTTAACAGTGGCCATGTCATAACCAATAGAGGTAATACTTAGTTTATATTTTCCGTTTTTTAAATTTCTATATATAATTAAGCCATTCAAATCGGTAACTGCCCTTTCTATAATTGTAGTATCCAAATAGTTTTTTAACACAGCATTTGCCCCTATGATCGGTTTTTTTAAGGTCGAATCCATAATATAGCCCTCTATTGATCCCTGACCAAATACATTTAAATGACCTAAGATCAATAAAACTCCTAATGCCAAAATTGACTTCATTCCGCTAAATTATATAATTATAAAAATAATTATATAATTATTTTGTTATTTAATTTTATTCTATAACTTAGATCTATATTTTAAACCTAATTTATATTGTATGAAAAATTTATTAAAAGTCTTAGCGGTTGCAGGAGTTTTCTTTGCAATCTCTACCAATGCAAACGCCCAATCTGGAACTTTGATTTTTAAAGAAGGAAACGGTGGGACACAAAACACAGTTGCCACTATTACTGATGCTTCAGGGCAATTTTACAATCTAAAGGACAAGACTCCTTCTAACATCGGTGCTAATGATGAAGCGAAATCATTAATTCTACAAAATGTTAGGGTTGGTGCCGCAATCTCAGTTTATGATGCTCCTGCTGGTGATGCAAGCGATGATTATTGCATTATTACGGTGAAATCGCTTGTTTCAAGCATCACCGTATCTTCATTTGAAACATCATATGAAGATGCAAATGTTAAAGTTGATTTTCATCATCATAATGGTTTGGATGGTAAAGTTTCTGCTATTCGGGTAAATTAAAAACTCCAATTTAATTTAGAGAAGGCTGCAAAAATTGATTGCACAAAAAATGAGCATAATGCAACGAGCCCGATGTCATCGGGCTCGTTGCATTATGCTCATTTTATCTTTTATAATATTAGTTGAATTAGTGTTCTTCGATCTCAGAATCATTTCAGATAACAGATTCTTGATTTGATTGTCAGTTGATCAGTCTGAAATTGAGTATTGGCTGATGCTATTGTACAGGTTTAAACCCAGATACATCTTTACGTTCTTAATTCTTGTCTATAAAAAAAAGGCCCCAAATAGTGTTTCACTTTTTGGGGCCATTGTATGAATAATAAAAACTTTACCAGATTGCTTAGGTTAGTTGTTTTGGTTTCTTTTGTCCTAAATCGATTACGATAGGGGTAGAGATACATAATGAAGAGTAAGTACCGATGATACGACCGATCAACAGGGCGAAGATAAATCCGCGGATACTCTCACCACCGAAGATGAAGATCACCAACAATACAAAGAATACCGTTAACGAAGTTAAGATAGTACGACTTAAAGTACTGTTCAGCGCAAAGTTGATCAGGGTATCACGTTCTTTACCGTATAAGTCTTCTTTACCAGCTTCAGCCAGTTTCTCACGGATACGGTCAAACACAACTACTGTTTCAGTCATTGTATAAGACATTACTGTTAAGATTGCTGCAATAAAGTCCTGACCAATCTCCAGAGAGAATGGTAATACACCATCAAGGATGGTATAGAACGATAGTACCAGTAAAACATCATGGAAAAGGGCAATAACAGCACCTAAACCATAGTTCAGTTTTTTAAATCGTACAATGATGTAGATAAACATCACTAAACATGAGAACAGGATGGCTCCATAAGCATGGTAAACTAAATCGCTCGCAATGATAGGTCCAACTTTCTGGTTACTTTCAATGGAGTATTTAACACCTGTTTGAGCTAAACCAGATTTTAATGCATCTTCTACTAATTTATCTGCACCAGGATCCTGGTCTGTAATCAAATAAGTAGTGGTGATTTTCAGATCGCTTGTGCTGCCTGCTGTTTTAACCTGAAGTTCTTCATGTTTAAAGCTTGGTGCCAGTTTAGATTTCACATCTTCAGTATCCATTCCTTTGTCGAAATGAACGATGTAGGTTCTTCCACCTTTAAAATCGATACCTAACCTTAAACCGCCGTTTTTGAAGTAGAAAACGATACCTAAAAGGATGATGATCGAAGAAATAGTGTAATAGATCTTTCTGCGTCCTACAAAGTCGAACGCGATGTTTTTGAAAGCGTGAATAGTCGCTTTATTACCGAAAGTGATATTTGCGTTTTTATTCAGTAATCCTTCGAACACTAAACGTGAGATCAACACTGCACAGAATAAAGATGACAGGATACCAATTACTAAAGTAGTGGCGAAACCCTGAACAGGACCGCTACCGAATATGTAAAGGATAATACCTAAGATCAGGATCGTTACGTTGGAGTCAATGATAGAAGGCATTGCATGTTTGAAACCTTCTTTGATGGAAGCAGCTGTACTTTTTCCGTTGTTCAGTTCTTCCCTGACACGTTCAAAGATCAGGATGTTCGCATCCACTGATAAACCGATTACCAAAATGATACCGGCGATACCAGGTAAAGTCAGCACTGCACCCAGTGAAACCAGGATACCCATGATGAAGAACAAGTTGATCACTAAGGCAAGGTTAGCTACCCATCCGGCTTTGTTGTAATACAGCGCCATAAAGATCAGGATCACTACGAATGCCAGTACAAAGGAAAGTAAACCATTGTCGATTGCTGCCTGTCCCAATGAAGGACCAACAACGAACTCACCAACGATACGTGCCGGAGCTGGTAGTTTACCTGCTTTTAAGATGTTTGCTAAATCCTGTGTTTCATTTACAGTAAAATTACCTGTGATCGAAGAGATACCGTTAGGGATTTCATTTTGAACAGTAGGAGCAGAGTAAACTGCATTATCCAGAACAATAGCGATAGATTTTTTATTGTTTGCATCAGCAGAAGCTTCAGCAGTAATTTTTTTCCATTTCTGTGCACCTTCACCAGTCATGTACATGGTTACTTCCGGTTTACCTTTCTGATCGTAATCATGACGGGCATCGCTGATCGCTTCACCACCTAAGTCAGGTTTTCCATCAGGGTTAACAGATTTTATTGCATACAATTCAAAAACCTTAGTACCATCCATCGGTCTTACGCTCCACATAAATTTGAAGCTCTGAGGAACGATGGCAGCAATCTGAGGTAATCTGAAATAAGAATTAACTTTAGCTGTATCTTTTTGTGCTACCCATCCAACAGTTGGTCCCGGACGTAAAGAAGTCTGTCCGTTTTGTGCCTGGTAGGTAGGGATATTTAAAACCGCGAATAACGGGTTTGTTTTTGAAAGTTCTTTTGTTTTTACATCAAGCGAATCTTTGCTGGTAGATTTTTTTGCCAGTCCGGCCAGAACACTTTTGCCTTTAGCAGCAGTAGTATCTTTCAGTCCTGCTGTAGCAGTAGTATCTTTCAGCGTAGCAGCAAGAGTTTTGTTGATGTTCTCCATGATCGAGTAAGTCTCTTCATTTTGATACACCTGCCAGAATTGTAATTCTGCTGATCCCTGTAATAATTTATGAACACGTTCTTTGTCCTGCACACCTGGCATCTCAATCAGGATACGGTTAGTACCTTCTTGTTTCTGCATGTTCGGACTCACAACACCAAATCCATCGATACGACTTCTGATGATGATGAACGAACGGTCGATTGCGCTGGTTGCTTCTTTTTCTAAATAACTTTTAACATCAGCATTGCTGGCGTTGCCTTTCAGCTGTTGCGCATTATCCTGGTTAGAGAAGAAATCTACTAATTTTGCATTAGGGCTGATTTTCTCAAAATCGTTTACGAATAAACCGATGAAATCTTTACCACCTGCGTTTAACTGCGTTTGTGCAGTAGATAATGCTTTGTTGAAATTAGCATCGTCAGTATGGTTAGCTAAAGATTTTACCAGTTCACCTAACGAAATTTCCATCGTTACGTTCATACCGCCTTTAAGGTCAAGACCCAGATTGACTTCTTTTCCTTTGCAGAACTGGTAGTCAAATCCGAATACCGGATAAACTGGAACAGTTGACATGGAATCCAAATAAGCTTTTTCCTTAACCTGGTCGCCTTTGGCATACGCTTTAGCGTCTTTTTCTACCTTCGACGTAACGAGATTGAACGAGAGTGAATACACGCAGACAATACCTAATAGTATTGCCATAAATTTAATGAAACCTTTACCTTGCATTTTTTGTTTGTAGTTATTTGTCTATGCTGTATATTTTTTTCAACAAGTCGGCAAATCTAATTAATTTTTTAATTAATAGTCAGCCTTCTATAATATTTATTAGGGATATGATACTATTTACGGAGAAGGGTTGAAAATGTGTATGCGTAAGCATTTTTTTCATCCGGTTCATGATTGACAACGTCAGTTTCTTTCCATATTTCCGGATCAATTGGCGGAAAAAAGGTGTCAGCATCAAAAGTTCCGTGCACTACAGTTAAATAAATTTTGTCTGTCAGGGGCATGGCCATTTTGTAGATCTCGGCACCGCCAACAATAAATACTTCTTCATTGTCGTCACAGAGTGCTAAAGCAGCCTCTATCGTGTTTACTACTTCTGCACCTGATATTTCCAGTCCGCTTTTACGGGTAACAACGATATTCCTCCTGTTTGGAAGGGGTTTTCCAACAGAGTCGAAAGTTTTGCGCCCCATGATCACGGTGTGCCCAGTGGTGATATCTTTGAAATGTTTAAGGTCGGCCGGAAGGCGCCATAACAATTGGTTGTCTTTTCCTATACCGTTATTTTCGGCAGTGGCTACAATACTTGAAACGATCATACAGCAACTGCAGCTTTAATATGCGGATGTGGTTCGTAGTTTTTAAGGCTGAAGTCTTCAAATTTAAAACTGAAGATATCCTTCACGTCTGGGTTAATTTCCATTACAGGTAAGGGTTTAAGGTCCCTGCTTAATTGCAGTTTTGCCTGCTCAATATGATTGTTGTACAAATGCGCATCACCGAGGGTATGGATAAAGTCGCCATACTCCAGGTTACACACTTGTGCCACCATCATGGTAAGCAAAGCGTAAGATGCAATATTAAATGGTACCCCCAAAAATATATCTGCACTTCTCTGGTAGAGCTGGCAGCTTAATTTACCATCTGCTACATAAAACTGAAAAAATGCATGGCATGGAGGCAGTGCCATCTGGTCGATGTCTGCTACGTTCCAGGCAGAAACAATGATCCTTCTGGAATCTGGATTAGTTTTAATAGTTTGTATGATTTTGCTGATCTGATCGATATGTCTGCCATCAGGAGTAGGCCATGAACGCCATTGTGAACCATATACTGGTCCTAGTTCACCGTTTTCATCTGCCCATTCGTCCCATATCTTCACGCCATTGTCTTTTAAGTATTTGATATTGGTATCACCACTCAAAAACCAGATCAGTTCATGAATGATAGATTTCAGGTGTAATTTTTTGGTGGTGACCATTGGGAAACCTTCCTGCAGGTTAAAACGCATCTGGTAACCGAATACGCTGATGGTTCCTGTTCCTGTCCTGTCGTGTTTCTGTGCACCAGTATCCAGCACGTGCTGCATTAAATCCAGATATTGTTTCATGATATGAATAAGCTTTTGCTTAAGATACAAAGCTAAAACAAAAATGTAAACAGTGTTTTAGATTTTATTCACATCTCTGATTAATGATTTTGGAATTTTAATCAAGGTTCAAAATTTAGAAAAGTGTGCTGAGCAGAGTGTATTGACGTTGTTAATACTTTTATGTTTGCAAAATTGCACATTGAACGCTGCGATTTTCTAAATTTGTGTTTTAAGATTTCACATAAATGCTTGTATTCGCCAACGCAAAAATCAATCTGGGTTTAAACATCACTGAAAAAAGGACTGATGGTTATCATAACCTGGAAACGGTTTTTTATCCGGTAAAGATTCACGATGCCGTAGAAATCACTGATGCGGATGAAACTTCCTGTGTGATCAAAGGAATTGATATTCCCGGGGAGGTGACAGATAACATTTGTCTGAAAGCTTATCATTTGCTGAAAAAGGATTTTGATCTTCCTCCTGTACAAATCACTTTACTGAAAAATATCCCGGTAGGTGCAGGGCTGGGCGGAGGATCTGCCGATGCGGCTTTCCTGATCAAATTGCTCAATGATAAATTCAAACTGAGATTATCGGTTCTTCAAATGGAAGATTACGCCCGGGTGCTTGGGGCCGACTGTGCTTTTTTTATCGCGAATACACCTGCGTATGCGGAAGGAAGGGGAGATGAGTTCTCTCCGGTAACCATAGATCTTTCTTCCTATTTTTTAGTACTGGTAAAACCTCCCATCCATGTTTCTACGGCTGATGCTTTTGCAGGATTAAAGCCGGCTGCTCCTGAAACCAGTTTGAAAGAATTGATAAATTTGCCGCTTTGCGATTGGAAAGCGCATTTGAAAAATGATTTTGAGGAAATGATTTTTTCAAAATATCCCTGGATTAAGGGGATAAAGGAAGGGCTTTATCACGCTGGTGCCACATTTGCATTGATGAGCGGTAGCGGTTCCAGTGTTTTTGCGATATTTGAACAAGCGGTTACTTTGCCGGAATTAGAAAAAGACAACAGGGTGTTTTATAACATTTAGAATTTATGGAGATCAACTTAATTCGTAAAAACGATAAATTTAATTTCGAAGCTGAAAACTCAGTGGGGCAAACAGTTGAACTGGATGCAAATCCGGCGATTGGCGGAGAAGGTAAAGGTTTCAGGCCAATGGAAATGCTGCTGGTAGGTTTGGGTGGATGCAGTGGGATTGACATGATCAACGTACTGACAAAACAAAAAGAGCCGTTGGACGATGTGAAGATTAAGATCAACGCTACCCGTAAAGATGATGAGGTACCTGCTATATTTGATGTGATCGATATTCACTTTGATTTGTATGGCGCACTAAATGTGCAAAAGGTAGAGCGCGCCCTGGATCTTACTTTTGAAAAATACTGTTCGGTTTCTAATATCATTGGCCGCTCGGCAACAATAAAATTTTCATACGCTATCCATAATTAGTTTTTGGGAGGAGATTATCTTTCAAAAAAACCAGTATATACTATTCCGGCTGCATAATGCTTCGCTTCGCTCGCAAGACGCTAGGCCGTCATAGTATATACTGGTTTTTTTGTGGAGTAATCAGGGGGATTGTCTGGAGGTTTTCCAAAGGTTGGTCTAAGACCCAGCAATGGATGATCTAGGTCATCATATTACATGCTGGTTTTCTTAGTGGAATAATCAAGAGGAGGACGTTCTGGTGTGATTTCTACTGGATAATCCGCGGGGAAGTGTCTGGAAGTCTTCCATAGGCTGGTTTAGGGCCCTTCAATGGATGACCTTCAAAAAGATTTACCTGGAGATTTTCAAGACTGGCCGATTATATGGCATCCTTCGTAATTGTTAGTTCGAAATAGAACCTTAGAGATGTGAATTTGTATGGGATGTAGCATTAACAAATAATCAGCTAATAAGGTTGACTTCATTTAGGAATGGTAAAACTAATTGCTGAATACGGCTTATAGCTGATGATCTGTATATTTCTAGCAATGTGCAAACTCATTGGGGCATTAGGGCTCATGCTATATACTCCCTGCAATGGATGATCTTTAAAAAAATGACTGTACTGTTTTGCAGCCTCGGACTCTTGCAAGCGCAGCGCAGCATTATTCCAGCTGCAAAACAGTACAGTCATTTTTTCAGCGAAGCTAGAAGAAGCTTTTTTAGCACAAAAATTAACTGATATACTCCCTGTCTTCTGCACTTAAACTATCTTTTGGTAAATCTTCAGGTTTACCCTCCTGATGATTCTCCTCCAATCTGTCATCATACGTAGTCACTACAGTTTTTGGACGACCTGCGAGATAACCAAGGATAAATCCGATAAAAGTACAGACCCCAACGGCCACTAATTTGGAAACCTGTGCTTTAGCAACAATAAAGTCAAACTCTACTGCATCTGTGTTCATCATTAAAAAAATAGTGATCAATATGGTGAAAATGATGATCAGGATGGTTTTAGTACGCATATTTTAAAAAGTATAATTTACAGTTAATTGCAGAATTGGGCTATGATGGTATTCCTGGTTTACAAACACAAATCTTGTACCTAAATCCAGTACGGGGGAATATCGGAACACATTCATGTTGCTGTGCAGCTCAAATCCATAAGTTTTAGGCTGACCGATATTAGTTTCGCTGCCGAAATTTTCGTAATCGCAGAAGACCCCACCCCTGATATTTGTGATATAGGCCAGCGGGCCAAGTTCTGCATCAGGAAAGGCAATAGGGAAACGGTAGTTCAGGAGCAGCGTATTGGTAAGCTTGCTTTTCGCCATGATGTTGTCGTATCCGTAAACGGTAGTAATTGCATTCGAATAGATCCACACACCTGAGGTTTGCTGATAGTTGAAATTGACCAGGAAGCTATGGTTTTTTGCCAAACCGGGGAAGTATAGGAAATTTTCTGTTGCGAAAAGTTTACCATTGAGCTCTTGCTGACCGAGAGGTTTGGTCAGGTAAGTAATCCTGAACACTTGTGCCCATGCAGGGGCGATGTCTCTCTCCGAAGAATTGATCGTGTGTGAAAAGGTAAAACTCGACTCCACAGGAAGATCGATAGACTTCAGATAATTGACAGGCATGTTCTCACCATCATACCTTTTGGTGAGGCTGGTTCCGGCATCAAAGGTGAAACCGAAATTATGGTTTTGGGCACTCAGGTTTATTGGTACTTCGGCCTGTAGATGGTAATAGTTTTGCCTGAAGTCTCCCTGCTGAACTCCATTGCCGGTTTCATAAAAAGTCCGTACCGGTTCATTGGTGTAGTTGAGGCTGATGATGGGATAAAGTGCTTTGAGGCTTACGCCGGCATTGTATTGAAACCTTTTCAGGTCGCTCATGTAATCTACCTCTGCAAAAGAATCAAAAGTATTCAGCAGGTTATTTGACTGTAAGCGGATACCGGCCTGTCTGTCATTGGCTACGACAGGGTATACGCTGTGAAAGTTGAACAGGTGTCCCAGTTTTTTGTAGGGGGTAGAAGTAAAAGTGGTGTCGGGAATGGAAGAAAAGACGTCACCTGTGTTTTCCTGTTTTGCTGCTGCAGCCCCGAAAAAGACAAAATTGTTCTTTCCTGTTTTCATCTGCTCGATTTTCGCCTTGGCAATTCCATAACCGTAGAGGTCAAAATTGTTAAACAGGATGCTGTCGGTACCCGGAATTTTAGAAACATTGAAGGCGCCGAATTTTGAGGCGCTCAGAGCGCTTATTTTTTTTGTGATGACATCTATATCGTAAACGTTGTCAATGCCGCTGTAGTGAGCATTAAATGCGATCTTATCGTTAATGTATACCGGCCTGCCCAGCTGCTGCTGTGTTTCTTCAATCAATTTCTTCTTCCGGTTGTTCTGATCTACTGTCCAGAGTGCTTTTCCGGCTTCAGAAACGCTGATGTAAGCGATGGTCGATCCTGACTTGTTAAAAGATGGGGTTTGGATCAGCAGGTTATCGGGATTTGGAACATAACGGATGATTTTTCCTGTCTGGGCATCCATAACGATGAGCCGGACTTTGTTGGCCAGGTCAATTTGTACGGCAGCAATCTTTGCTCCGTCGGATGATAGGGTAGGGGAGAAGATCCTTGACCTGGTGCTCAGCTTTTTAACTTTTTTGGTCTGGAGGTCATAACTGCAAACAACGCTATAACTCCGCTGGGTAAACCTTGGGTCGAACCTGATCTCGTCCCATACAATCTTTCCGTTTGCATAGCTAAACCAGGGTTGTTCCTGCTGGCCAATTCCGAGCAGCCGCTGTTCGTCTTTGTTTTTGTCAACCAGGAAAAAAGCGGAGGGCTCAGATTTACTTTGTTTCAGGGCTAAGATCTTTCCGTCGGGCAGAGGAACGGGCAGAAAATAATTGGTTTCATAACTGGCCTGCCGGGTAAGCGATGGGTAGGTTTTGGAAGGCGTAAGCCGAGCCTGTTCCTCCCAGTCTTTTTTCATTTTGGCGTTATTGTATTCGTACCATTCCCTAGCTGTTTTTCCAGTGAATTTCCTCATGCTTTTGGCCAGCGGATAGAGGCGGAATTTATGATCTTTCAGGTCGGTGAGGAGGCTGTCGATAATAAACTTTCCGGCCGCCTGGCGGAGCCTAGAGACGATGAGATAACCGAACTGGTAATAGCCCATTTCTACGTCTTTCTGAGAGCCGAAATCAGACTTGCTGTAGGAGTAATTTTTACCGCTCAGCAGGGCTGTTCTATAGGGCATGATCCAACTGGGCTGGCGCCCACGCCCAACATTCGTCAGAGAGGTTTCATTGCTAACGGCATCCCCTTCAAAGAACCACAAAGGGATGCTGGCACCCATCCAGGCAAAGTAGGCATATTCAGGAAAAAGGTTGCTCCTGCCGCCGGTCAATCTGGTGAACTGGGCGACGTGACGAAGCTCATGAACGGCCAGGTTATTCAGCCAGTCCTGACTGTCAAAAGACTGGGGTGGGGTAGCATAAAACTCAGACTTCTTTGGGGCCAGCTGCACGAAGCCATTGGCCACTACGCCCTGGTTCTGCAGGAGTATTGGATAGGTGGTTTTTTTAACGCCGAGACTGCCGCCTACCAGCGGGAAAATATAGCGGATAGTTCCAGCCATTCGCTGCCCTTCAGTTTCCAGTTCGGTAGGGTAGATGATGGTAAATCCGGATGTTTTAATTTGCCTCCAATTTACACTAAGTGGGTTTTGGGGAGCTTCAAAAATCTGTGCATAGGCACTATGTGAGGTTGTGATTGAGATGAATGAAATTAATAAACTGAATATCAGTTTTTTATTAGGTATTATATTATTCATCTTTTGCTAATGCTAACATATTTAGTTTTTTGAGGAGCGGAATTTATGATTTATATAGTGTTGTAAATGAGGTGTGATAGGTTAATTATTTGATAATAAATTATATATGATTTCAAAATATTTTAACACTTTCGTTTTAATTTGATTTTAATCCCAGTTAAATGCTTCTTTTTAATACACTGCCGCAGGATTTTTAATACCTCTTTTACTATTGGCTGAAGATACACTATTTCGATTCAAAATAAGAAATAAAAAATGCGATTCCCGTATTAAAAGACCCAAATGAGATAAGATGAAACCTCGAAAATGACCTTTTAAAAGGAAGTGAAAACGGATCGGAATTTACACTATCGTTGCCAGTGCCCGCCACTGTTTAGTCTATAAACCGGGCAGTTTGAAGGTATAATATACCCCGGTTTTTTTTGGTTCGCGAGGCAGCTAAACCGATAGATGACCGGCCTCTCAGAAAGCTATTGAGGCTCTTTAAAACTAGTAACTTCAGCGGTCGTAAATGGAAAGACTAAAGGCTGGAAAGGGGAGTTGGCAGAGGCCGGCATCAACGGAAGCAGTAGGCTTAGGTGATGGGAAATACAACCTGGATTAAGCGTTTGTAGAGGCCTGTCTACAGGCTGGAAATGGTTCGGGGTTGAGGTCTTGAAGAAGCTCGGGTAAGGGTGATAAAAGGGGAGGTTGGAAGTTTGAAATGGATGTATCCTCTCCCCTCCTGCTGAAAAAAAAGACTAGCTTCTGCTGATACGTTTTTTGTAAATCGGGTATAAAAATACAGCACCTAAAATCAGGGCAGATCCCATATAAAATCCGGTAGACATCGTCTCTTTATGACCAAAAAAAATGAAAGCCAGAATGATCCCGTATACGGGTTCAAGGTTGCTGATCAGCGCTACCCGGAAAGCCGATAAAGTACGCATCACAGATACGCCTGCGATGTATGCAAGGGCGGTGCAGATCGTGCCCAGAATCATCAGGTAAATCCAGTCGGATGTGCTCAGGTTAAAGCCCTCCTGGAACAGGCTTCGGTCAAACAAACGATAGATCGTAATCCAGAAAAAAGCACCGGAGAGTTCATAAAAACCTATTACCCGGGCATCACTTTTTTGAGCCAGATTGGAGTTGATAATGGAAAATAAACTTGAGGCAACAGCGGCGGAAAGACCTAAAATAATACCTTCTGTATAGTTGGATTCAAACTTAAAAATCAGGTAAATCCCTGCGATGATTATTAGTCCGATGAAGATATCGCCGATCTGTATAGCTGTTTTTTTGATGATCGGTTCAAGGATAGCGGTAAATAATGTAAAAGAAGAGAGGCATACGAGCGTAACGGATACGGTAGATACTTTGATCGCCGAGAAGAATAAAATCCAGTGCAGGGCCACAATACTGCCTGTAAAGAAGAACTGGAAGAACTCTTTGGTAGTTACCTTAAGCGGCAATCCGCTCAGTTTGAAATAAAAGAACAAGGTTACACTTGCAATAAGCACCCTGTACCATACCATTTGCACTGCATTTACAGAGATCAGGGCACCCAGGATACCCGTAAATCCCCAGATAAAGACAGTAAAATGAAGTATGAGCAGGTTCTTATTGAGGGTAGAGAGCTTATTATCGGTCATTATTTTGGTGCTTTTTTCAATAGGTACAGACCCAGCAATCCAAAGAAAATTGTAGGTATCAATACCGCTATCAGTGGCGGAATGCCCCCTTTAATGGAGAACATCTTGGCAAACTGGTTCACTACAATATAGGCAAAACTTAGAAAAATTCCTATCCCTAAAGGTAAGCCCACACCACCCCTCACCTTACGTGAAGACAGTGCTACGCCGATCAGAGTCAGTACAAATGCAGATAAAGGCTGCAACCAGCGTTTGTATTCTTCGAAAAGCAAATCGTTGATGATACCTGTTCCCCTGAATTTTTCTTTTCTTATTTTGTCAGATAACTCCCTGTTGGAGAGATTTTCATAAACATTTTCATAAGCGGAGAAATCATCCGGGCGCATATCCAGTACGGTATCCTTTTCCTTGCCCATTCCTTTGATCATGGTCTCTTTCAACCCTTTGATATTCCTGATGGAATAGTTGGTTATCTTCCAGCTATGTTTTAATGAATCCCACTTGATCTGGTCGGCAACCAGCTTTTTAGTCATCACATCCCCATCAAAATTATCCAGTGAAAAGCGGTAGCCCGACTTTGACTTGTTGTCAAAACTTTCCATGTAGATATACGTGTTTTTATCCAGTTTCATATGGATATTGGTCTTGCTCGATGGGTCGTTCTTTTTTACATAAGTGTTTTCAAAGCTGTTTTTAAGCTGGTTGGTGTAAGGAAGGATGTATAAATTGGAAGCTAAATTGGCAGAAAAGATGATGAAAGCAGAAACAAAATAGGGTAGCAGGAAGCGGTTAAAACTTACCCCGCCGCTTAAAATAGGAACGATCTCCGTCTGATCTGCCATTTTTGCCGTAAAAAAGATTACGGCAATAAAGTTGATCAAAGGCGAAAGCATATTGACATAGAAAGGAATAGAACCTGCATAATACAGGCTAATTACTTGCCAGAAGGTCAGGTTGTTACCTAAAAAATCATCGAGTTTCTCCGACAAATCAAAAATTACGATAATGACTACAAATACGGTTAAGGTATAAACAAAGGTACCGAGGTACTTGCCTATAATATAGCGGTCAATAATCTTTAATCTGCTTTTGAAGATATTCATCTATAATTTGTTCCCTAATATAGTCACCATTTTATTTTTCCAGGCGTAAAACTCACCGCTGATGATCTTTTCCCTGGCTTGTTTAACCAGCCACAGGTAAAAATGAAGGTTGTGCAATGTCGCAATTTGCGATCCCAGCATCTCTTTAGAGTGCATTAAATGCCTTAAATAAGCTTTAGAATATACCTGGTCGGCATATAAATCACTTTCTGCATCAATTGGAGAGAAGTCATCCGCCCATTTTTTATTGCCTATATTAATAATTCCATTCCTGGTAAACAGCATGCCATTCCGGGCATTCCGGGTAGGCATTACACAGTCAAACATGTCTATACCTAACGCAATATTCTCTAAAATATTGATCGGTGTACCTACACCCATCAGGTAACGTGGTTTTTCTACCGGTAAAATTTCACATACCACCTCGGTCATGGCGTACATTTCTTCTGCGGGTTCACCAACAGAAAGACCACCAATGGCATTACCTTCGCGGTCCATTTTGGCGATAAATTCAGCAGATTTTTGTCTCAGATCTTTATAAACTGAACCCTGAACAATAGGGAATAAGGTTTGATCGAAGCCATATTTAGGCTCAGTAGTATCAAACCGGGTACAGCAGCGTTTTAACCAGCGATGGGTCATGTTAATCGAGTTTGCCGCATACTTGTAATCACATGGATAGGGTGTACATTCATCAAATGCCATGATAATATCGGCACCAATGGTACGCTGGATGTCCATCGCATACTCAGGACTAAAAAGGTGTTTTGATCCGTCTATGTGCGAGCGGAAAGTAACACCTTCTTCTTTGATCTTGTTTACTTTACTTAGAGAATACACTTGATAACCGCCGCTATCTGTTAAGATCGGACGGTCCCAGCCAATGAATTTATGCAATCCACCGGCACCTTCTATAATATCCAGCCCGGGGCGGAGGTATAAATGGTAGGTATTTCCCAGGATAATTTTGGCATCGATATCATTTTCCAGTTCCCGCTGGTGAACGGCTTTTACCGTTCCTGCGGTACCTACAGGCATAAAAATTGGGGTTTGAATCTCTCCGTGTGCCGTAGTAATTGTCCCTGCTCTTGCTTTGGACTGGCTATCGTTTGCCTCTAAGGTAAATTTCATCAATGTTTGGTTTTTTCAATAGCATTTATTGCTATTGAATTGTCTTCAGGCTGCATTTTAGCTGTAGTCATGATTCACATCATCACCGGCCGCTGAAATGAAATGCCTTCTTTTCCTGATGTTTCGTAAGCGTCTGTGTGCTTGCAAAAAATCTGGGCAAAAGTAGGAAAAAACAGCCGATTTACAGGCTTAAATTTTTTATCAACATAAAGGTACATTATAGATTAAAAACCAGAAATTTGACCAATCCAAAAACACCATTGTGGAATTAACCTTATTAGAGAGTTGCCTGCTGGGCGCCCTCGTTTTTTGTTTTGCTGTTCAGCTGTATTTCAGCTTGTTTATACACTTAAAACTCGCTCTTGTTAAAGTCGAAGATATCCCCTCACAGGCCAGAAATCCATTAAGTGTGGTCATCTGCGCCCGTAATGAGGCAGAAAACCTGACTAAATTCTTACCTGCAGTACTGGAACAGAATTACCCCGATTTTGAAGTTATTGTAGTGAACGATCGTTCCTGGGATCAAACCAGAGTGGTATTGGAAGGTTTTGCCGAGCAGTACAAACACCTGAAAATCGTGACGGTTAGTGACGGTGGTAAGTTTATTGCAGGTAAGAAATTTGCCGTGACTATGGGTATTAAAGCCACTTCGAATGAATGGCTGGTTTTTACAGATGCCGATTGCGTACCTGCGTCCGACCATTGGTTACTGGATATGCAGCAGCCTGAAAACGATAATACGGAAATTTTACTGGGTTATTCCCCATACCTGCGCAAACGCGGATTGTTGAATAGCCTGATCCGTTTTGAAACATTCTTTACCGCAGTTAACTACCTTTCTTTCGCCTTAAAAGGGAACCCTTATATGGGTGTTGGACGTAACATGGCCTATAAAAAGTCGCTGTTTTTCAGAAGCAAAGGTTTCGCCGCACACATGCATATTCCTTCCGGCGATGATGATCTTTTTGTCAATGCCAACGCTCACAGCAGGAATACAGAAATCAGGATTAACCTGCATGCACAGGTGTGGTCTGAGCCTAATACCAGCTTTTTAGGTTACCTCCGACAGAAAAAAAGACATTTTGGAGCAGGTAAGTTGTATAAACCAGCACATAAATTTATTTTATCAGTACAAATCATCTTCCAATTCCTGTTCTACGTACTGTTTATTGCCCTGTTATTCTTTAAACCTGCCATATACATCGCTGGCGGTATCTTTGTTCTCAGTTTGATCATCAGGAGCTTTATCTATCCGCGCCTGTTAAAACGTCTCCATTACGCTGGTTTGAGATGGTGGTTCCCGCTTCTGGACATTCTACTGTTCATTTTCTTAGTGTTTAATGGCATTCTGTCTATATTTGTTAAAAAAGTAAAGTGGAAATAAGCTCAGCCCCCGTACAAAAATATTTCAAAAACCTCAGTGAAGATCAGATTTCAAAGTTTGACCAATTGTACGAGTTGTACAGTTTCTGGAATGCGCAGATCAATGTGATCTCCAGGAAAGACATCGAGGAATTATATGAACGTCATATCCTGCATTCACTGGGAATAGCGAAATTCATTTCTTTCAAACCAGGAGAAAAGGTGTTGGATGTAGGTACAGGCGGTGGTTTTCCAGGTATTCCTCTGGCCATCTTATTTCCTGAAACGCAATTTCATTTGGTAGATTCTATTGGTAAAAAGATCAAAGTAGTGACCGAAGTGGCGGCTGCGCTGGGTTTACAAAATGTAAAAGCTTCTCATTTACGTGCAGAACAAGTAGATGATAAGTATGATTTTGTGGTATCACGTGCAGTAACGCGACTAATAGAATTCTATCCCTGGATTAAGGATAAGTTCAATAAGGACTCTAAAAATGCAATTGCCAATGGTATTTTGTATTTAAAAGGAGGAGAGCTGGCAGAAGAAATTAAGGAATCAAGATTAAAAGCAGAACTCTATCCTTTGTCGGCTTATTTTGAAGAAGAGTTTTTTGAAACGAAATATATCGTCTACATTCCGCAATAATTTTAAGATAAATTACCATCGGTAGGGGCTTTCGTATTAAGTTAGCCTATGAGTTTAATTTATCAGATCGCCCTAACACTAATTAAAAACGTAGGCCATGTCACTGCCAGGAGCTTGCTGGCCGCGTTTGGAAGTCCTGAAGCTGTTTTTTCTGCAACAAAGAAACAGCTAATGGAAATTGAAGGAATAGGCAGTTTAACTGCCGGTCATATCCTGGCTACCGACGCCATCTCCATGGCAAAGGAACAAGTGAAATTTCTGGAGAAACACCATATTGAGGTGCTGTTTTATACTGACGACCGTTATCCCCAGCGTTTAAAACACTGTTATGATGCGCCTATTTTGTTGTATTATAAAGGAACAGCTAACCTGAACCACCCCCGGATCGTAAGTATTGTAGGAACCAGAATGGCCACGCCTTATGGACTAATGCTTTGTCAGCAGCTTGCAGAAACCTTAAAACCTTATGATGTGCTGATCGTTAGTGGGCTTGCCTATGGGATTGATATTGCTGCGCATCAGCAGAGTTTGCTGCATCAGATCCCTACAGTAGGGGTGTTAGGCCATGGGCTCGACCGGCTTTATCCTCCCGGGCACCGGTCTACAGCCAATGAAATGCTCCTCAATGGTGGGTTAATTACTGAATTTCCGCTCAGAACCAATCCTGACAAGGAGAATTTTCCCAAGCGCAACCGCATTATTGCAGGCATGGCCGATGTAACGATTGTAGTGGAAGCGGCGCTGAAAGGTGGGGCGCTGATTACTGCGGAAATTGCCAATTCTTATAACCGCGATGTTTATGCCTTTCCCGGCAGAACAACCCATACCTATTCACAAGGCTGTAATTTTCTGATCAAAACCAACAGGGCGGGGCTGCTCAGTCACCCGCGTGATATCCCTTATTATATGGGCTGGGAAACAACTGCTCCGGTGAAGAAGAACCTCCAATTAGAAGTGATAACAGATCTTTCCGCTCCTGAACAAACAATCGTTAGCCTGCTAAAATCCTCTTCTTTACGGGTGGATGAACTGGCGCTAAAGGCAGAAATTCAGCAAAGTAAACTGGCTGGATTTCTGCTAAATCTGGAGATGAAAGGTGTTATTGTTTCCTTGCCGGGGAAGGTTTATCAGCTTCTTTAGCCATTATATTCTTCTATTCGGCCATATATTAGCTAGGTTAGGTATCATCTGTCCCGATTGTTTCAGAATAAAATTTCATCAGCACCAATAAATCAGAATTAGATTTCAAATAATTTATTTAAATAAAAATCTAGGAATCAAGTCGTATTTTTGTTTCATGTGGTATAACAATATATTAGAGACTATTGGGAATACTCCCCTGGTAAGATTAAATAACATTACGAAAGATGTTCAGGCTACTGTACTGGCTAAAATAGAAACTACCAACCCTGGTAACTCTATTAAGGACCGTATGGCAGTGAAAATGATTGAAGATGCAGAGAAAAGCGG
Source organism: Pedobacter sp. L105 (assembly GCF_009765875.1). GTDB lineage: Bacteria > Bacteroidota > Bacteroidia > Sphingobacteriales > Sphingobacteriaceae > Pedobacter. The sequence goes on along the minus strand of NZ_LMUP01000002.1, from coordinate 627,306 downwards.
TAAGCTTAAACCCGGCGGAACCATCATTGAAGGTACTTCAGGAAATACAGGCATGGGTCTGGCAATGGCTGCTATTATTAAAGGTTACAAGTGTATTTTCACTACAACCGACAAGCAGTCGAAGGAAAAAGTTGATGCTTTACGTGCTTTTGGTGCTGAAGTTATTGTCTGTCCTACCAATGTAGAACCAGAAGATCCGCGTTCTTATTATTCAGTTTCTTCAAGGTTGGAACGCGAAGTTCCTAATTCCTGGAAACCAAATCAGTATGATAATCTCTCTAATACACAAGCACATTATGAGCAAACGGGGCCTGAAATCTGGAAACAGACAGAAGGTAAGATTACCCATTTGGTAGTAGGAGTAGGTACGGGTGGTACGATCTCTGGTACCGGAAAATATTTAAAAGAGCAGAATTCTGATATTAAAGTATGGGGAATTGATACTTACGGATCGGTATTTAAGAAATATAAAGAAACAGGTATCCTTGATAAGAATGAGATCTATCCTTATATCACTGAGGGTATTGGCGAAGATTTCCTGCCTAAAAACGTAAATTTTGATATCATTGACCTGTTTGAAAAAGTAACCGATAAGGATGCAGCTTTAATGACCCGTGATATTGCCCGTAAAGAGGGGATATTTGTAGGAAATTCTGCCGGATCTGCTGTTGCGGGTTTATTGCAACTGAAGGATAAACTTAAACCAGAAGATGTGGTAGTGATCATTTTTCATGATCATGGAAGCCGTTACATGGGTAAAATGTACAATGAAGACTGGTTAAGGGAACGCGGTTTCTTAACCGATGAGAAGTTAACCGCTAAGTCTATCCTGGCCAAAAAAGAACATACAGAGATCATTACGATTGATTGTGAGAAGACAATTGTAGAGGCGATTAATACGATGAATAGCCTGAATATTTCGCAAATTCCGGTTACCCAGCAGGGAATGATTGTAGGGAAACTGGCTGAAGGGGATATCTTAAGGGCATTAATGGAGAATCCTGCTTTGAAATCGGCTTCTGTAAAAGAGATCATGACGGCTACTTTTCCTTTTGTGGATTTGAATACTTCAATTGATAAGATCTCTGCATTGATTAATAAAGAGAACAGTGCGGTACTGGTTGAAGATGAGAAAGGTAATTTTGAGATTATTACTCAGTATGACATCATTAATGCGATATCGGCTTAATGCAGTGACGGCTTAATGCACTATTGTAATACTCCTTTGACCTGTGTTTTATCACTTGTAATATACCGAATACATTACCCGGCTAGTTGAGTTTCATCTGGCTTCGCTAAAAGAGGAACCCCTCTCTCCATGCTGCCAACCGCTGAAACGCGCTTGAAGGCATGGAGAGAGGGGTTCCTCTTTTTTGGAGATCTTCTATAGCATGATGGCCGGTTGGGCGTAAATGCTTGATTTTTATAGCGAATTGATTAGTGACTTGGTCCGTTTCCGTCAACCCTTTTGATCTGTGCACCTAATGCACGCAGACGGGTATCGATGTCCTGGTAACCGCGTTCTATTTGCTCAATATTATAGATTGTAGAGGTTCCTTCGGCAGATAATGCTGCAATTAATAAGGATACACCTGCACGAATATCAGGAGAAGTCATGCTGATTCCTCTCAATTGATATTGTTTGTCGATACCATTAACTGTAGCTCTATGCGGATCACAAAGGATGATCTGTGCACCCATTTCTATCAGTTTATCTACAAAAAACAGTCGGCTTTCAAACATTTTCTGATGGATTAATACCGATCCTTTGGCCTGTGTAGCAATAACCAGAATGATACTCAGCAGGTCGGGAGTGAAGCCTGGCCATGGTGAATCAGCAATGGTAAGGATAGATCCGTCGATAAAAGTATCAATGATATAGTGTTTTTGAGAAGGGATGTAGATATCGTCACCTCTTAATTCAAAGTTTACACCTAATTTCCTGAATACATCAGGGATCATTCCCAGCTCACTGTAACAAACATTTTTGATGGTGATCTCTGATTCGGTCATTACAGCAAGGCCGATAAAAGAACCAATTTCTATCATATCAGGCAACATTCTGTGTTCTGTACCGCCTAGTTTGGTCACGCCTTCAATAGTTAATAAATTAGAGCCGATACCTGATATTTTGGCGCCCATGCGGTTAAGCATTTTGCATAATTGCTGTAAGTAAGGCTCACAGGCAGCATTATAGATGGTAGTAATGCCCTTGGCCAATACTGCTGTCATCACGATGTTGGCAGTACCAGTTACCGAAGCTTCATCCAGCAGGATATAAGCACCCTGAAGGTTGGTCGCATCTACATTAAAAAAGGCTTCTTTTGCGTCGTAAACGAACTTTGCACCTAGTTTTTCAAATCCAAGGAAGTGGGTGTCCAGTCTTCTGCGGCCAATCTTGTCGCCGCCTGGTTTAGGGATAGCAGCTTTTCCAAAACGTCCTAAAAGTGGGCCTACAATCATGATAGAGCCCCTTAGGCTTCCGCCTTTGGACTTAAACGTATCTGATTTAAAAAACTCCAGGTTTATATTTTTTGCTTCGAAAGTGTAAGTGTCTTTAGATAAACGTTCTACGGTAACACCTAAATCACCTAACAACTCAATCAGCTTATTTACATCTTTAATATCCGGGATATTGCTGATGGTTATTTTCTCTTCTGTCAGTAGAACGGCAGATATAATTTGCAGGGCTTCATTTTTTGCCCCCTGCGGTTGTATTTCGCCTTTTAATTTCTTCCCGCCTATAATTTCAAATGCGTTCATGTATTTTTTAACCTAATAAGATGTAAGGATACCGTTAGTGTCTTTGTTTCGGGTTATTGTTATTGCTGCGGGGACGGTTGTTATTGTTATTATTGTTGTTTTGTCTTCCTTTATTGTTGTTGTTATTATTGCGTCCGCGTGCGTTGGTAGCAGCCCTGTTTACCGGAGGTCTGAATTCAACCTTGGCCAGGTTTACATTTTCTTCCAGTTCCAGTTGTCCGCCAGATAGTTCACGCAGGTTTTTGAAGATCGTTTCATCTGCAACACTGTCTTTATTCCAGGTTACATAAGCCATTTTCATAAAATTAGCGATACCCTGTACCATGGCTGCCCTGCGTTCAGGTTCATCCACTGCTTTAGCTCTTTCAATCAGTACCTCAACCGTTTTACCGTAATGTTTGTACTTGATTTTTTGCTGCGGGTAGCCAATATGTGCCGGTTTAACCAGCGCCATTTCAGGAGTTGGTTTAGGATAGGGACTGTCTACTTCAATCTTATATCCGGAGATAATGTGTAAGTGATCCCAAAGTTTATGCTTAAAATCGGCAACATCTCTCAAATGGGGATTCAAAAAACCCATCAGGTCGATCACTGCCTGTGCATATTTATTACGCTCTTCCAGATCGGGAAGTTCAATAATATACTTCACCATGTTCTGTACATTACGTCCGTATTCTGCAAGAATTAACTCGTTTCTTGTGGTATTATAGTCGAAATTCATTCTATATTATTTCTAATGGCAAGCAGCTAAGTGGGTTGTAAAGCGCTTAAAGCCCTGTTTTTTATATTTTGGTTAAAGATATAACCTTATTTCACAATCCGCAATTTAGCAAATTTTAATAACAATTGCTTATTTCCTAATCCCTGGAAAAAAACGGTCGCTTTTACATCGGGTAAAGTGCCTTCCAGGTTAACGATTTTGCCAAATCCAAATTTTTCATGTTCAACTTCCATGCCGTTTTGAAAGGCATTGGCGGCATCAGGCGTAAAGCCCGGTGTAGGGATGTGAGCAGTAGGCAGCATTGTGTTTTTTGGCCTTGGCGGGGCAGAAGTAGCTGAACTTCCTGATGAAGCAGGTTTTGGCTTACTTGATATATCCCTTTGCTGCGACCATGACCTGCGCTCTCCGTCGAAACTGTCAGATCCGATATTCATTTTAGGTGCTTTCACTGTTTCCAGCTCCAGGTATTTGCCATTGATCTCACTGATAAAACGGCTTGGTTCACAATTGGTCAGTGTTCCCCATCGGTATCTGGAAGTGGCATAAGTAAGGGTAAGTTTCTTCTCAGCACGGGTGATGGCCACATAAAAAAGCCTGCGTTCTTCTTCCAGATCTGTCCTTGAGTTGAGTGACATTTGAGAAGGGAAAAGGTTCTCTTCCAGTCCTACCACAAAAACATTCTTGAATTCCAGTCCTTTAGCCGAGTGAATCGTCATCAGGGAAACGGTATCCGGTTGTTTGTCATCGGCCCTGTCGTCGTTGGTCAATAACGCAATATCCTGCATAAAAATTGCCAGACTGCGGTCTTCAATGTCTTCACGTTCTGCAAATTCCTTGATACCGTTCAGTAGTTCCTGTATATTTTCATACCTGCTGCGGCCTTCAATACTATCATCGGTATGAAGTTCTTTTAAAATACCAGAATGCTGCGCTATATATAAAGCTGTTTCATAAGCATCCAGTTTTTTTGACTCAGCCTGGAAGCTTTTGATCAGCATAGAAAAATCATTCAGTTGGTTGGCAATACGCCCTGCAATATATGTTTGCGGTTCGCAGATCACCTGCCACATGGTGATATCGTGTTGATCGGCAGCTACAATGATCTTATCTACAGTGGTATCTCCGAGTCCTCTTCTTGGATAATTAATTACCCTTTTGATAGCCTCTTCATCACTTGGATTAAAGGTTAAACGGAAATAGGCAATTAAATCTTTGATCTCTTTACGCTGATAAAATGAAAGCCCGCCATAGATTTTATAAGGTACGTTTAGTTTTCTTAAAGCTTCCTCCATCGCCCTGGATTGGGCATTGGTGCGGTAAAGGATAGCGAAATCATTATAAGCTAAACCATTGGTAGATCTGTCCTGCACGATAGACTCGGCAACGATTTTACCTTCTTCATTATCTGTAAAGGCACGAGAAACCTTGATCCTGTCGCCAAGTTCATTTTCGGAGAATACATTTTTCTCCAGCTGGTTTTTGTTGTTGGCAATAATACTATTGGCCACTTCAACGATATTTTGGGTAGAGCGATAGTTTTGCTCCAGCTTGTATACTTTTAAATCGGGATAATCCTTTTCAAAATTCAGGATGTTCTGGATGTTGGCACCACGGAAACCATAAATACTTTGCGCATCATCACCCACCACACAGATGTTCTGATAGGCTGCAGCCAGTTTTTTAACGATGGTATACTGTGAAAAGTTAGTATCTTGGTACTCATCCACCATCAGGTATTTAAATTTCTGCTGGTATTTGTTCAAAACATCAGGATGGTTTTTTAGCAATACGTTGGTTTTGAACAGCAGATCGTCAAAATCCATAGCTCCCGCTTTAAAACAGCGTTTGGTATAAGTTTCATAGATCGTACCGATCATCGGGCGTTTATTGCTGATGTCTTCCGCTTGTATCTCTGCGCTTTGCATGTACTCGCCATAACTTACCAGATTATTCTTGGCCGAAGAAATACGGTTATAGACAAAATTCGCATTGTATAACTTATCATCCAGCTGCATCTCCCGGAGGATCGCCCTGATCAGGCTTTTACTATCGTCCGTATCATAAATGGTGAAGTTAGATGGATAGCCTATTTTTTCAGCTTCTACACGCAGGATCTTGGCAAAAACGGAGTGAAAAGTTCCCATCCAAAGGTTTTTTGCTTCTGTACCTACTACTTTAGAGATACGCTCGCGCATATCTTTTGATGCTTTATTGGTAAAGGTTAGTACCAGTATATTGAACGAATCCACACCTTTTTCAATCAAATGCGCCACCCTGTAAGTAATTACACGGGTTTTACCCGATCCTGCACCTGCAACAATCATTGCTGGTCCCTGGGTATTCTCTACTGCTGCACGTTGCTGAGGGTTTAATCCTGCTAAGTAATCCAAATTGAATTTTGTTTTGCGTATTAAAAGCTACAAAAATAACAAATCTTCGGTTCTTATCTAAGTATGTTGGTAAAATTGATAATTTCCTTTATCAGCCGATCTTGCCTAACAGGTTTCCAATTATTCTATATTTGTCCAAAATCATTTGTTATGCAAGAGATAAAAAAATATGTAGAAGAAAACAAACAGCGTTTTTTGGATGAGCTGTTCGAATTGTTACGCTTCCCTTCGGTAAGTGCAGATCCAAAATACAAGGGAGATGTATTAAAAACGGCCGACTTTGTAGCCGAAAAACTGGCAGCCGCCGGAGCCGATAAAGTGGAAGTATGTCAAACCGCAGGTTATCCTATTATATATGGTGAAAAAATCATCGATGCCGCATTGCCTACAGTCTTAGTGTATGGTCATTATGATGTGCAGCCTGCAGACCCATTAGAATTATGGCATACACCTCCTTTTGAACCTACCGTTCGTGATGGAAAGATCTATGCACGTGGTTCTGCTGATGATAAAGGACAGTTCTATATGCATGTAAAAGCATTTGAACTGATGATGAAGACCAATACAGTAGCCTGCAACGTGAAGTTCATGATTGAAGGAGAAGAGGAAGTTGGTTCTGCTAACCTCGGTATTTTTGTGAATGCCAATGCAGAACGCCTAAAGGCAGATGTAGTGCTGATTTCAGATACCTCGATGATCAGCATGGAAAACCCTTCTATAGAAACAGGCCTGCGCGGTTTAGCTTATATGGAGGTGGAAGTGACCGGCCCGAACAGGGATTTGCATTCTGGTGTATATGGTGGCGCAGTTGCCAACCCGATTACTATCTTATGCAAGATGATCGCCTCTTTGCATGATGAAAATAACCATATTACTATCCCTGCTTTCTACGATAACGTTACGGAACTGCCTACCGCAGAAAAGTTAGCTTTAAATACAGCTCCTTTTGATCTGGATGACTATAAAAAAGACCTGGGTATTCAATCTGAATGGGGTGAAAAAGGTTATTCTACCTTAGAACGTACCGGTACCCGGCCAACTTTAGAAGTCAACGGCATCTGGGGCGGTTATATTGGCGAGGGTGCTAAAACAGTATTGCCTTCAAAAGCACATGCCAAGATCTCTATGCGTTTGGTTCCGCACCAAACATCAGCAGAGATCGCGGAGTTATTCCAGCAGCATTTTGAAAAGATAGCTCCTGAGTTTGTAACGGTTAAAGTAACCAATCACCATGGTGGCGAACCAGTAGTTACACCTACAGACAGCATAGCTTACCGTGCCGCTGAGAAAGCTATCGAAGAAAGTTTTGGCAAGAAACCTATCCCGACAAGGGGTGGGGGAAGTATCCCTATTGTAGCTTTGTTTGAAGATGTATTGGGTATCAAATCGGTATTAATGGGTTTCGGTCTGGATAGCGATGCCCTGCATTCGCCTAATGAGAAATATGACATCTATAACTATTATAAAGGGATTGAAACCCTGCCTTTGTTTCACAAGTATTTCGCGGAGCTGAGTAAATAATTTTTATTAATTTATAAAAAAAGGGTGGCTGTTAGGTCGCCCTTTCGTATTTTTACAGCGTGCCTCCTATAGACAAAAAAAATTCCGAGCTTTTAAAAAGAGCAACGGCACCTAAAAAGACAAGTACGGCCAAACCAGCCGCAGCAAAGTCTCCGGTAAGAAAAAAGAAAGCTCCAGTTAAAAAGAAAGGCCTTCCGCTGCAGGTAAAGTTCCTGATTGCAGGTTTATTGCTGGTTCTGTTTTCTCCTTTATATTATGGTTATGTCCTTAAATTGTTTACTTCCACTACCCGTTGGGTGATGGATATAGGTGAAGATCCGAACTACCGTAGTTACAAGAGTTTTGCCATTAACATACCGAAACGTTACAGCATTCATGGAATAGATGTGTCATCATACCAGGGGAAGATCGACTGGAAAAAGGTAAAGACAATGAAGGAAGACAGTGTGCATATCACTTTTGCTTTCATCAAAGCCACTGAAGGAATATCCAGTATAGATCCTTATTTCCAGCGCAACTGGCGCGAAGCTCCTAAAGCAGGTATCGTTTGCGGTGCTTACCATTATTTCATTGCCAGAAAATCCGGTGCATGGCAGGCCAGGTTCTTCCTGCAGACTGTCAAGTTTGAGGAAGGAGACCTTCCGCCAGTAGTGGATGTGGAAGATCTGTGCGGTATGACACCCGAAAAAATGCGGTCAGAACTGACCGATTTTATCCAGCATATAGAGAAGAAAACCAAGGTAAGGCCTATTATTTATTCGGGTTTTGTCTTTTACCGGGATTACCTGAAAGGGCATTTTGATGGGTACCCTTTATGGATTGCGCATTATTACCAGCCGGAATTAAAAGTAGGTAAAGATACAGAGTGGTTTTTCTGGCAGCATTCTGATAAAGCCAGGATTACCGGGATTAACCATATTGTGGATTTTAACGCTTTTAAAGGGGATAGTCTGGCTTTTCAGCAGATGCTGATCAGATAAAGTTCTAATTAATCATCATCCGCATCCTTGCCTGCAAGTTTAGCCGGGTAGGCCTTTTTACCTTTAGCTGCAAACCACAATATCCTGTTCAATACATCATCGTTACCTCCATCAATATGGTCATACTCTGGTCTGGAAGATTGTTTGGCATAATGTAATGCCGCGCCTTTAAGCGCAGACAGCTGCGGGTTCATCGTATTTATCGGGATGTGGTTGTTCACCTTTTGATAAGTATAAGCTGATGGTTTATTGGTGAAACATTCAAACATCGGTAGGGCAGTGGCATCAATCACGTTCATTGGTGGCAGACCTAAAATCTGCTCAATAGAACGTACCATACAGGTCTGATTGTAATTTTTAGAAACTTTTCCCTGCAACCTGCTATAAGGGCTGATCACAAAACCGGTTGTACGGTAAGCCGAAACATGGTCCCATCCTGCTTGTGAGTCATCTTCGGTCACAAAAACAACCGTATTTTTCCAGAACTTGCTTTTTGAAAGTGCTTCAATCATTCGGCCTAAAGCAAGGTCATTGTCGGCTACCATCGCCTCTGGTACCGGAAAACCTGGCCGGGTGCCTACGGTATGATCTGATGAAAGGGCCATGATCATCAATTGCGGTAAATGATCACCTTCCATTTTTTCATAACCATTCAGTTCTTTGATAAAAGCGGTAGCCCTTAATTGTTCATTGATATTATGGTCGTCAGAACCGGGGTAATTCTGCGAAAGCATCGGTCTTACCCTTGATATCGTGCTGGTGTTGGTGAAATTGAAAGGTTTGCCAGCCGTATAATTATCATAGATAGCTTTCCAATCCAGCTTTTTATCAAAATGGGTAGCACAGGCTTCACCATATATCCTGACTGTTTTACCATGGTCGGCTGCATTGTTCCAGATAAAACCATTTCCATCATAGACCAGGGCATCCTCCTGTACATGGGGATAACTTCTAAACCATGATCTTACACTTTTTTCTACATAATCGGTCACCATTGCGGCATCTGTCCACTGGTGGCCTTCGGCCGAACATTTACCGGAAGCGTAATAATTATCCAGCAATAAAAAATTACGTGCCAGGCTATGCTGGTTAGGGGTTACCTGATCACCATAAATACAGAGCGACTTCATGCCGTTGCCTTCCGGCATATCCCCCAATACCTGGTCATAGGTGCGGTTTTCTTTGATAATATATAAAACATGTTTAAATACGGATGGTTCACCGATTCGTTCAGGCATTGGTTGCGCGGGAATGTTTTTGCGGGGCAGTAATCTTGCTATTTCCTGTCTGAAGCTCAGGTTCAAATCCTTTACTTTTTGCGTATAGGTGCTTAATAATTCAGGTTCTGGTATGGGAATGATAGAAACTGTGGCTTTCTGATGGTGCGAATTATAAGCTTTTGCATTCTCATCTGGTAATTCACCGCCTATGCCGGATTTACTGATTTCCCTGGTGCTTACACGGGCGCCTTCACCTTCCAGGTTGGTTACAAATAGTAGGTTACCGTCAATTGCCAATCCCCCCGGATAGGCTTCGGTAGGAATAAACCCCTTGACCTTGCTTCTGTTGCCGGTACCTTTTGAAGCTGATTTTGCACCCAGGCTTACTACCGCAACGGCATTATCCAGGCCATTGGCTACATATAATTGTGTTCCTTCTGGATTAATTGCCAGTGCATTGGGTGTGTCACCAATATAACTTTGCCTGCCGGGGTTTAATTTTACACCGATTGATTCCATATTTTTAAGCGATTTGGCCGAAATCACAGAAACCAGATCACTATTGCCGTTGGCAACATATACAAACTCTCCATCAGCACTGCTGATAATCGCATTGGGATGTAATCCAACAGATATTTCGTTGATCAGCTTACCGTCTTCCAGATTCATCACCATTACAGTACCGGTTGACGTAGCACCTGTTTTAGGATCGATGTAAGCTTTGCCGTAAGGTACGCCAGCTGTTTCCCTCTTTAAGGTATCTACCGCTTTTGCACCGGCCCAATTGGTGATAAACGCTTTATTTTCTGTGATGGTTATGCCATAAGGGGCAACTCCGGTAGTTTTTGTCCATACAGTTTGCCTGGTATTCAGGTTGATTTTAACCAATTGATTATTGCCATTCAAAACAACGTAGAGATAGTTTACTCCATTTTCATTATTGATGGCCAGGTCATTTGGCAAAGCCAGGGGAGATTCCCCCTCCGGCCTAAAACTAAACGTATTTTTAATGGTGATCTTTTCACCATCCCATAAAGCCTGGAAAACGAAAGAACGGGATTTGGCACCTGTGCCGGCGGCGGCACTCCAAAATATCTCTGTGCCACCTTGAGCAGGTAATACCTTTAGCCCCGAATAAGTGCTAGTCATACCTTTATATAAGGTGCTTTCTTTATATCTCCATCCTGCAACCACTTTACTCTTTACTGTATCAATTAGCGTAATGCCATACCTATCTTCCACTACAATCAGTTTGCTGCCTGGCAAAATCCTTACATCCATGCTGTGATTCTCGTCGTCGGGATCTCCAAAAGATACAACTTTACCTGCCGGATCAATGATCCGGTTATATGGCATAAGTACCGGCAGAATATTACGGTTAAGCGTACTGTCGTCATACGCACTATGCATAGCTGCCTCTTCATTGACCTCGGCGTGCTTTTTATTGCCTATCGTATGACAGCCAATCATTATAAAGAGGAAACAAGATAAAAACAGGCTAAAGATGAGTGCTTTTTTACGCATAAATTTTTAATCAGAATAATGGAGTAAAATTAAAACAATAACATACAATTGTGGTTAAGAAAGAATTAAGGAATTCGTATCAATCCCATTCTCAAATAAAAATACGCAGGCGGGAACAATTCTAAAACTCCTTTGTTAAAGATAAGCACAGGATTAAAAACAAAAATCTATATTTGCCGAAATAAATCAAATCAGCTGTTGGCAGCAACAGTTGTAAAAGCATAAAATTAATTTACTAAATAAGATTCCAATGAGTATTAAACCCAATACAGTAGTTTCATTAACGTACGAACTGCATACGACTAATGAAGAGGGACAACAAGTTTTCGTAGAAAAAGCTGATGAGCAAAATGCATTGGTTTTCTTATACGGTACAGGTATGATGTTACCTAAATTCGAAGAGCATTTAGCTGGTCTGAATGTTGGTGATGAATATAAATTTGAGCTGACTGCAGCTGATGGTTACGGTGAATTGGATCCGGGAGCATTTGCAGATCTTCCAAAAGATATGTTCAAAGATGTTGACCTTCCTAATGTTGGTGACGTTATTCCTTTACAGGATAACGAAGGAAACCACTTCAGAGCAGGTGTAACCGGTGTTCACGAAGATACAATCTCGGTAGATTTAAATCACCCAATGGCTGGTAAAAACCTGATCTTCGGTGGTACTATCCTTGCTGTACGTGAAGCAACTCAAGATGAATTAAGTCACGGTCATGCACATGGTGCTGACGGACATTCTGGACACTAGTCCGGATATAATTAACAGAAAAGGGGGAGCAGATTTGCTTCCCCTTTTTTGTTATCCGCTGTTTAAGCATTAATTTGACCTAAAATCGATAGCTTCAGGGAAGAAAATTACCTAAATTAGCTGAATGAAACGCAAATTCTTACTCCTGCTTAGCGTAACGCTCTTCCTGTTTTTAGCTTGTAATTCGGCAAAAAAAGATGGTGTACCTGTCATTGGCTTTGTAGATGCCTTTGAGGATGCCACCATTGCCAAAGCACATACTGGCTTTGTAGATGCTTTAAAAAAGAACGGCTTTAGTGAAGGGCAGCATAATGTAAAGATCATCTACCGAAATGCACAGGGCAGTATTCCTACGCTCACGCAAATCGTTAACTATTTTATCGGCGAAAAGGTTACGCTGATGGCTACCTGTACTACCTTATCTACCATATCGGCACTCCAAAAAACTAAAACTATACCTATTTTTCAAATGGTATCACCCACTGCGGCTTTAATGAAGGTGGAAGATGCTGCCGGCAAAGGCCCAGCTAACCGTTTTGGTGCAGAGGAAGATGTGAATTATATAGATACCTCATTTTCTATTATCCCTAAAGTACTCAAACCTAAAAGCGGAAAATTAGTGGTTGGAATGATATACAATCAGTCAGAGCCACAATCTGTGGATGCAATGAACAGAATCAAGTCGTTAGCCACAAAATTGAATGTCACCTTAATTGCTATCCCTGTTAATACTTCAGCAGATGCGCAGCTGGTTACACAATCATTACTTGGCAAAAACCTGGATGCTTTTTTTGCCAATCCGGACAATACAGTATTTGCTTCTTTTGAAACTATCCTGAAAAACTGCGACCAAAAGCATGTGCCTATTTTTACCAGTGAAGCTGGTTTGGTGGAACGTGGTGCTGTGGCTGCATTTGGCGCTGATATTTATCAATGGGGTTATCAGGCAGGAGAGCAGGCTGCACAATATTTAAAAACACATCAAACCAGCAACTTAAAACCAGAAATGGTAAAAGTGCGTAAACGCGTTTACAATGTGGCAGCGGCCAAAAAATATAATATCACCTTACCTTCAAACTTCGAAGCCGTTAAATAATGGATTTCTTTTTAACCGCATTGCTGCAGGGATTGTGTTTTTCGGGGATAGGCTTAGGCATTTATATCTCCATGAAGATATTTAACATTCCTGATATTACTACGGATGGCAGTTATACCCTGGGTGGTGTAGTTACTGCGATCATGCTCACCAATCATTTACCATCTTACCTGGTTCTGCCTGCAGTAGTTGTGGCTGGTGCCATTGCAGGTGCTTTAACAGGACTGATCCATACCAAACTCAAAATCAATGCGCTGCTGGCTGGTATATTGGTGATGACGGCTTTGTACTCCATCAATCTAACCATCATGGGGCGCTCTGATCTGCCATTGGTCAATACACCTACGTTATTTAATCTGGTGAATATCACTGCCGATCCTAACCAAAATTCATTCTGGATATTAATCGTATTTGTTGTTTTCATTACCCTGCTGATCGGCTATTTGCTGAAAACTGATTTCGGGATCGCTATGCGTGCAACCGGGAACAGTGAGTCTATGATCAAAGCCCTTGGGGTAAATACCGACAGGATGAAGATCATTGGATTGGCCTTAGCCAATGCACTGACTGCGGTAAGCGGTTACCTGATCACCCAATTCCAGGGATTTGCCGATATGAATATGGGGATAGGTATAGTGATCGTGGGTCTGGGTTCTGTGATCATAGGGGAGACCCTCATCAATTGGTTTTCTATTACTTCAGTCTGGCTGAGTCTGGCGGTAGTATTGCTGGGAGCGGTAGTGTTCCAGCTGGTGCTGGCCTTAACTTTATCCATCGGTGTAGATGCAAACCTGCTGAAACTGGTAACAGCAGTATTTGTATTATTAATTGTGAGTTTACCAAAAATCAGTTTCCAAAAGTCATGATAGATCTGAAAGGGATACATAAAACATTTAACCGGGGTAAAGCCAATGAAGTAATTGCCTTAACAGGAATTGATTTGCATGTTGCAAAGGGCGAATTTGTGGTCATCGTAGGTTCAAATGGTTCTGGTAAATCTACACTGTTGAACATGGTCGCAGGCAGTATCTTCCCGAGTGAGGGTACGGTTAATTTAGGTGATAAAGATGTCACCAGTTTGCCTGACTATGAACGTAGCCGATGGATTGCACGTGTTTTTCAAAATCCACTGAGCGGTACTGCTCCTGATCTGAGTATATTAGATAATTTTAGATTGGCCTCCCTGCGTACCCATAAAAAGGGCCTGGGTATTGGAATTGATAAAGCCTATATTCAGTCGGTTAAAGAGGTGATATCAAGCTTAGAGATGGGCTTGGAAAATAAGATCCATCAGCCAATGGGCACACTTTCCGGCGGACAGCGACAGGCTTTAACCTTATTGATGACAGTAATGGATAAATGTGAGGTCTTGTTATTGGATGAACCTACAGCTGCGCTTGATCCGCGTTCTGCCGATGTGGTCATGAAAACAGCCGACAAACTGATCAAAGATTATCAATTGACATCGATATTGATCACCCATAATTTAAAAGATGCTTTTACCTATGGCAATCGTATTCTCCAAATGACAGAAGGTAAGATCATCCACGATGTAACAGGCGAAGCAAGAAAGACAATCAAACAAAATGATCTTTTTGAGTGGTTCGCTTAAAAGATTAATACCTCAATTCTAATTTTCCTTTACGAGCAAATTGCACTTTTCGCAAATGCCATAGGCTGTAGTGTTCATGGAAACTGCTTTAAATCCATGTGGCATAACCATCTTTGGAACTGTTACGTCCAGGCAGTAGATCTTGGAACAGCTGGTGCAATTAAAATGTACATGTTCATCATGGTGATGCTCTTCTGAGCAGGAAGAAGAACAAATGGCGTAATTGGCAGTGCCGTTCATGTCCATGATCCGGTGAAGGATGCCTTTATCCTCATAGATATTCAAAATACGATATAAGGTTACCCTGTCAATTTCTTTACCCAATTTCTTTTCAAGCTCTGGTTGTGAAATAGCAACCGTGTCCAATGCAATCTCTTCCAGTACACGAACCCTTTGTTTGGTATGTTTCAGGGAATGCTCTTTTAATATATTAACAGGATTGATCTTCATAGCTTACAAGGTATCAACAAATATACCAATAGCCTGATCGCGCAACAAATTTTTTATACACTCAAAAATAAAAATGCAATTTGATTGCATTACTGTGATTGTTGTTTATATTTGCAACGTCATTGCATTAGTGATGCTGGATTTTTGTTGAAGCCTTTGGATACGTTTCCATAAAAATAAATAACGCTATTCCAGCTTTTAGTAGAAATAGCGTTTATACTATAATTATCTTCTTTGTTTGGTTTAGGTAGAAAGCCTTTGTAGCAGCGTCATCAACTGTTACAATGCTTTCGTTTTAATTGCTTTCCAGGTATTCCATACCTTTTTCAGTGATCGTAGCTGAAGGATGCGCTTCGTCATCATGAAGTTTGATATAGCCCATTCGTTCTAATTCTTCATATTCTTCTTCCATACCACCCAGAATTGAAGAACTAATTTGTTTGTCAATTGACGCTAATATTGTTTTGATTTCTTCTCTTTCCATGACTAAAATATTTTATAGCTGTATAACAAAAACGGGCATGATAAAGTTTTACCATGCCCGTTCTATTATAGAAAAAGAATTTTATTTATAGCGCTCTGCCTTTAATTGTGCTACATCTTCACTATTGATGTATTCGTCATAGCTCATCATTTTATCGATAGACCCATTTGGGGTAAGCTCTATCACACGTGTAGCTACCGACTCGGTTAAGGCATGATCCCTTGAGGTAAACAAAACAGTTCCTTTAAAGTCCTTCAACCCATTGTTCAACGCAGTGATCGACTCCAGGTCAAGGTGATTGGTTGGCTCATCAAATAACAGCAGGTTGGCATGTTTAAGCATCATCTGTGAGAACATACAACGCATTTTCTCTCCTCCTGATAGTACCTTGCAATTTTTTAATACTTCTTCTCCTGAGAATAGCATTCTGCCCAGGAAGCTTCTTACAAACTGCTCGTCTTTATCGGTATCAGAGTATTCCCTTAACCAGTCTACCAGGTTCATATCTTTACCTTCGAAATAGGCAGAGTTATCATTAGGGATATCCGCGGTATTAATGGTAATTCCGTATTTAAATTCTCCGGTATAATCTTTATCACGACCAGTCAGGATGTTATAAAAAGCAGTAGTAGCTAAACTGTTCTGTGAAACAATGGCAATTTTATCGCCCTTGCTTACCATGAAATTCGTGTTCTTAAATAAAACCTCTCCATTAACGGTTTTAGACAGATTTTCTACCTGAAGAATCTGATCGCCTGCTTCCCTGCCCAGGTTATTGAACATGATAGCCGGGTATTTACGGCTCGAAGGTTTGATCTCGGTCAGGTCAATTTTATCCAGGGCTTTCTTACGTGAAGTTGCCTGTTTGGATTTGGAAGCATTGGCACTGAAACGCTGGATAAATTCCTGCAGTTCCTTTACTTTTTCTTCCAGTTTTTTATTCTGGTCGCCGCGTTGTTTCAATGCCAGCTGACTGGATTCATACCAGAAAGTATAATTACCTGAGTAGATACTCATTTTGCTGAAGTCGATATCTACAATGTGTGTACAAACCGCATCTAAAAAGTGCCTGTCGTGGGATACCACCAATACAATGCTTTGGTAATCGGCCAGGAAATTCTCCAGCCAGGCAATAGTTTCTATATCCAGGTCATTCGTAGGCTCATCCAGCAGCAGGATATCAGGATCGCCAAAAAGGGCTTGTGCAAGCAATACACGCACTTTTTGCTTACCGTCAAGCTCTTTCAGCTGTTTATGATGGTGTTCTTCTTTGATACCTAAATTGCTCAGCATGGTTGCTGCATTGCTTTCCATGTTCCAGCCATCCATTTCTGCAAACCTGTTTTCCAGTTCACCGGCACGCTCACCGTCTTTATCTGTGAAATCTTCTTTTAAATAGATTGCATCTTTCTCCTTCATGATATCATACAATTCCTTATGACCTATCATGACGGTTTCCAATACAGTAAACTCGTCAAACTCATAGTGGTCTTGTTTTAAAACCGCCATACGCTCGCCCGGAGTAAAAGCAACGCTACCCGAAGTTTGATTGACTTCGCCCGACAGGATCTTTAAGAAAGTTGATTTACCCGCGCCGTTAGCTCCAATTACACCATAACAATTGCCATGGTTAAATTTCAAGTTAACATCTTCGAATAAGGTACGTTTTCCGTAACGCAGGGATAAATTAGATACTGAAATCATATTGCACAAAAATAAGCCGCAAAGGTAACGATAATTTAATAAAATGCCTTGAACAGATAGGATTCATTAGTTCAGCTTTAAATGTTATTTTTGTTTTTTTACAGATTATGGAAAGCGAAATAGAGATACTCAGTTCAATCATACAGCGTAGGAGAAGTATTTTTCCACCAAGTTACACCCCGCAGGAAATCCCTGATGAATATATCCTTCAGATATTAGAGAGTGCCAATTATGCACCTACACATAAATTAACCGAGCCATGGCGTTTTATCGTTCTGCGTAAAGAGGCTAAGCATAAATTCGGACTGGAACTGGCACGTTTATACCAGGAGCAAACACCTCCGGCACAGTTCCTGCAGAAGAAATATGATTCTTTGGTAGAAAAGGCCGACCAGTCGAGCTGCGTCATTGTGCTCAACGCCCAGCTGCACCCTGGTTTAATTCCTGAATGGGAAGAAATCGCGGCTTTTGCCTGTGCCGTGCAAAATATGGCCTTAACGGCCGAAGCCCTGCAGATCGGAGCCTACTGGAGCTCTCCGGGAACTATTGAACAGCTTCCTGCTTATTTTAACATGGAACCCAACGAAAAATGTTTCGGCTTGTTCTTCATGGGATTCCATAACGAAGAACCACGTCAGGCTAAACGCAGCCCGATAGCGGATAAAGTGAGGTGGATAGAAGATTAATATGGAAGGTTTTAAATTAAAATTATATCAGTACTGCATGGAGTTTATCCTGCAGCGGATCAATACAGCTGAAACTGCGCTTAAACAATCGCAAGAGGCCAGCAATGACGATACCAAGAGCAGTGCGGGGGACAAGTTTGAGACCACGCGCGAAATGGTATCACAGGATATTGCCAGGACTAAAAACCTGCTGTTTGACGGACAGCAGAATTTACAATTGCTAACCTCATTGGAAAGCCTGCCGGCCACTGGTGATACAGTCAGGAACGGAAGTGTGGTCTATACGAATAAGGGGATATTTTATATCAGTATCAGTGCAGGACAGATCAAAGTTGATGATCAACTGGTTTTTGCTGTTTCCTTTGCTTCGCCTATTGGTAAATTAATGATCGGCAAACAGATAGGGGAGTCTTTCAGCTTTAATCAAAATGAATATACTATTCAAAAAATAGATTGATTAGGGTACCCGCCTTTATATAGAATTGAACTGACTAATCTAATAAACCTTTATCAGCAAGGATTTGTCTGGAAAAACTATAGACTACAGCTGTGTTCCAGTCATTAAGGTAGTTATAGCTTCTATAGTTAGTCGGTTCACTTTTAGCATACAGGGCATAATAGCTATAATAGGCCTTATGACCAAGGTCATTCCAAGCTACCTCTTTTCCATTCAAAACCACCCCTGATTGTCGAAAGGAAGTTCCCAAGATATTGATCTCAATTTGGCTATGAAATATTTCAAGGTAATAATTTACAATATCCTTTTGATGGGTATCGAAGAAAGCCTGTAAGATCTGGTTAAATTTTTCGTCCAATGATTTTCTCCTGATCCCATAGAGTGAAACCAATCGGATTTTAATTACCCTGTCATCAAGACCTTTGATATCGATGCAGTATTTCCGTCCGATAATAAAACTATAACCCCGTATAGGTTTGATGCCGAACCTAATTGCTTCTACTTCCCTTCGTGAAAATTGAGTGGCTGGGGTGTGCCTCCAGTTAGTGTCATCGAACTCGATAAGCTCTGCATTAATGATCAGTTTACGCTGCCTGTTTAATAAATTTGATTTGATATCTATTTCGAGCATTTTCTGTTATAGTCTAAGCTAATCAACTGGTAGCGGAATAGTAAAAAAAATTAATGGCAAAAAAAAGAGCTGCTCATGATTGATGGCAGCTCTTTTTTTGTCAGCGTATTAAAAGCTATTTTTAATGCTGTTGCTTAATGTTTTCGGTGTCCAGTATCCACTGGCGATGATCCTTCTGATGGTGAATAAAGGATTTTGCTCATCACGTTTGGTGCCTAAGATAAATGCACTTTTGAAACCTCTTTTCTTTAATTCAGGAATAGCTTCCGGGTTCCACAAACCAAATGGATAAGCGAAGTGGTACATTTTCTTACCGGTAATCGTTTCCAGAGTTTTTGTTGGTTTATCAATCTGGATCTCCCAGTCTTTACCTACATATTTTTTCACGTTGTGGTGGTCCCAGGTATGTGACTCCACCTGATTTCCTTTATCTGAAAGGTCTTTGATCTGCGCTTTGCTCATGTAATGAGGTCTGCCGATAGAAACAGTCATCACGAAATAAACCCCTTTGTAACCGTATTTGGTTAGAGTAGGTTCAGCAATCGTGTACTGGTCTACATCAGTATCATCAAAAGTTAACACAATTGGTTTGCTGGGTAAAGCCGTTCCGTTGTTCAGGTAATCATATAACTGATCGGCCAGGATAGTATGATATCCGCTGTCGGCCAGCATTTTCATTTGTGCTTTAAATACAGCGATAGGAACGATATAATCTTTATTTGCTTTGGAATCTGTAGGTTTCCAGTCGCGGATCTGATGGTAACATAAAACAGGTACCTGTTTACGTGCTAAAATGGTCTTTGCGTCGGCTACTTTGATCTTTGTGATATCAATGTTTTTGCCTGTTTGAGGAGGAGTAGATGAAGAACCTGAAGTTGCAGTAGCGGTAGTGTCTGTTGCAGCTGCGGAAGTACTGTTATTTTTAGATTTGGACTGACAGCCAGAACTGAATAAAAGTGCTGCTGCAGTGATTGATAAGATGTATTGTTTCATTAAGGTAATTGATAAATGTACGTTGGCCGCAAAACTATGAAATCATCATCAATATTCAGGATAATTTAAATTAAAACGCCCGAAGGCCTTGCAAATTGCAGACGCTTCGGGCGTTTTAATTTTTATGCAGAAAAGCTAAGGTGTTATAGGTAGAATTTAACACCGATTTTTGGGGCAAGCAAATTGGCACCAATGCTAAAGTCTTTGGTTTCGCCCAATTTGTTACCACTTCCATCATTATTACGGGATGTATTGTAGCCGATACCATTAACTGCAAATTCGATACCGAATCTTTTGCTCGGGAAGAATGCTAAGCCCGGAGATAAATTTACGCCGACAGAATGGTTGCCATTGACTTTTGTATAGTTTCCATCATCAGTAGCGCTATTCTTCGTATTTCCAAATGACAGTGGTACAGATAGCTGTCCGAAGAATTTAAATTGATCGGTGATGTTTCTGTAGGCACGTGCATAAGGACTAACTTCAAATGCTGCTGTTTTAATTGCAGTGTATGAGGTGATACCACCACCTGCATTATTTGTATAATACTTATTATATACGTAACCAATGCTGGTGCCCACTTCAATATTATGGGCCACAAAGTAACCTATACTTGGCTCTACGGCCCAGCTGGTATTATTTTTAGGAAGGTAATCTAATTTGTATGTATCAAATATAACTGCGCCACCTAATGTCCAGTTACCCTTTTCAGTTTGTGCCTGTGCAGTAAATGCTAATGCAGAAACGGCTAATAACGATAATAATAATTTTTTCATTCTATTTTTTAAGATTTAATTTAGGTTTTCTATAAAAATAGAAAATTTATACTAAAATAGAATGGTAACTTTAATTGATACAAAAAGTTTACACAGAAAAGGCCTGACAAATTTGCCAGGCCTTCTCTGTTACTAAAAACTTGCGTAGAGAATCTACATATTACAAGAAGAATTTAACACCAATTTTTGGAGCGAAAAAGTTTGCACCAATATTGAAGCTTTTGTCATTGCTGATTTTATCACCGTTAGCATCGTTTAAACGGTCAGTGTTGTAGCTGATACCATTAACAGAAAATTCGATACCGAATGATTTGCTTGGGTAAAATGCGAAACCTGGAGATAAAGCTACACCAACGTTGTTTTCGCTATTAGTTTTTACAAAGTTGTCACCGTTAGCATCACCAGTTTTGTCTTTACCGAATGACATTGGTACAGATAATTGACCGAAGAATTTAAATTGATCAGTGATGTTTTTGTAAGCACGTGCATAAGGGGCAACTACGAAAGCCGTAGTTTTGAATGACTCACCAGTTGTAACACCACCAACAGTAGCAGTACTGTAAGATTTATCATAACTGTAACCGATAGCTGTACCAACTTCAAAGTTGTGTGCTACAAAGTAACCTACTGTTGGTTCTACTAACCAGTTAACATTTGATTTTGGGTTACCATCAACTTTACCAGTGTTCAACTCAACGTCACCGCCTAAAGTCCATGTACCTTTTTCTGTTTGTGCTTGTGTAGTTAATGCTAATCCTGTAAGTGCGATTAGAGAAAATAGTAATTTTTTCATTTTGTTGCTTTTTTAATTTATAAATGAGCCAGATGTTTTGTTTTTAGTTTCTGACTATGTTTTGCATATAGTCAAGACTGGTGCCAAACATAAAGTTGCTTTATCAGCTGGAAATCATGTTTTTTGTAAATCATTGTTGGATAGCAAGATAAAATGTTTTAGTTTTCCCATTATTATTTTGTTATGACAATTAACACGCGGTTAACAAAAAATTAACTTTACGTAATTTAAGACAGTTTGACTTTGTTTGTTAGATTGTCAGTTCAAATGGGGTAGTTTTGTCAGATTTTTTAATTGTTTTTTAATCTTTAAGAACGAATTAAAAAAAATCAGCGACTTTTAAATAAAAAAAAATCTAAATTCATAAAACCTTTATGGAGGATAAAAACGTTATTGCATTATGAGACTACTAATAGAACGCAAACCGATTAAAGTATATCCCGATCCCAAACGTGTAATTGCCAGATTTTTTTTTAACGGAGATGAGCGGGCCAAAGAAGTGATCAAGAGAGTTCTGGCGCTATCTGCTCCGGATGTTTTTGGTCTCATTTCACCTATATTACAGGAGTACTCCAAGAGGCACAGGAATATCACCAAGATTCTTGCACGCAACTGCAAAAAAATAAAATATTGCATGGATGAAATGGATATCGATTATGAATCGCTCAGTAAATACCAGCGGTTTTTACTGGGGTCCTATTTTACCCACGAATATTCTATTGAATCTGCTGCCTTTTTTAACCCCTCAGTGGTGTTAGATCCCGATCAGTCGGAACTGGCCGAAGGTGAAAAGAGGCTGATCATTAGCTTTAGGGCAGTAGGGGAAGGTCACATTTCATCAGTTGTCTTTAGAAGGGCATTGATTGATGGTAATGGAAATATCACTGTGAACCCTGCCGGAAATTATATTGATGAGGCCGAAGTTGTACGCAACGCGATTTACAATAAAAAACTATTCCTGAAAAAGGCAGCTGATTCCATGATTGATCTGAACATCCTGGATGAGCTGGGCACTAAACTGGAAGATAAATTTGATTATACCATTCTCAGAAGGATCATCCTGGAGTCACGGAACCTGCAGGAAGATGACCTGAAAAAACTGGAATATGATAAAGTGCTCTGGTTATCTGATACCTATCATGAAATCAGTTTTTCAAGGGATACCGATATATCAGACCGCGTGATCTTTCCGATTTCAGAGTTTGAACGCAAAGGAATTGAAGATGCCCGTTTTGTCCGTTTTATCAAGGAAGATGGAACTGTGGTTTATTATGCTACTTATACTGCGTTTGATGGTGCGATGATCATGCCCAAGTTATTGCAGACAACCGATTTTTACGATTTTAAGATCAGTCCTTTGCACGGCGCAGGAGCGGCCAACAAGAACCTGGCTTTGTTTCCGCGTAAGATCAATGGAAAGTATGCCATGATCTCGAGGATAGACGGCTGGAATAACTACCTGATGTATTCAGATAAGATCACGGTGTGGGACCACCCTGTTAAACTGCAATCGCCAGAGTTTCCCTGGGAATTTATCCAGATCGGTAACTGCGGTTCACCGATAGAAACAGAAGCCGGCTGGCTGGTGATCACCCATGGTGTAGGGCCAATGCGGAGGTATGTGTTAGGTGCCAGCTTATTAGACCTGGAAGATCCTTCAATAGAGATCGGCCGTCTAATAGAACCGCTGGTCATCCCAAATAATGACGAAAGGGAAGGATATGTACCTAATGTACTGTATTCGTGTGGATCTATCATTCACAATGGCGAACTGATCATTCCTTATGGATTATCCGATTACTGTTCTTCTTTTGCTTCAGTGAAAATTGACCTTTTATTGGAAAAACTATTGAGTTCTGGCAGTGCCAAGCAGGAAAAAGTATAAAAATTATAAGATCTGATGGTAGAGGGCTAAATAGTCTTCTACCATTTTTTCTTTAGAGAATTGTTGTTCTGCCCATATCCGGCATCTTTTCCTGTCAATTTTTCCGAGCTGTGAAACAGCCAGGGCAGCCTCTTCTACGTTATTTACCAGGAAGCCGGTTTTTCCATTCTTTATCAATTCTGGCATAGACCCTTTGTTAAAAGCAATGACAGGCGTTCCGCATAACATGGCTTCAGCCACACTCATTCCAAAAGGCTCAGCAAAGTTAATGGGATGCAGCAGGGCATAAGCTCCCCCTAAGAGTTCATTCCGCTGTGCGGGCCCCGCAGAGCCAAGAAATATAATATCTTCACTTAAATAAGGTTCTACTTTCTCCCTGTAATAGTTTTCATCCTGGATGATCCCTGCAATCAACAGCTTTCTTTTGCTTTTTAAAGCAATTTGTATCGCTTCTGCTGTTCCCTTATCGGGATGTATCCTGCCAAAGAATAAAAGGTAATCGCCGGCTTCGGGAATGAATGTGAAATTTGTGGTGTCCAGTCCATTGTAAACCGTTCCCAAATAATCCAGCAGGGGATGCCTGTTGGCGTTACTGATAGAAACGAAATAACTGCTGTCATTATACTTTTGATATACCGGAATGATCCTTTCAGAAGAAAACCCATGAATCGTAGTAATCATGGGTGTCTGAATCAATTTTGAATAGCTAAGTGGTAAAAAATCAAAATGGTTATGAACCAGGTCGAAGTCTGCCGCCTGTTCCATCAGGTTACTGATGTGCAGGCATTCCAGCACTTTGGCATCCTGTCCATGTTCATCTTCATAACCTTTCTTCACTACACTATTTAATGCAGCAGTTGTGACAGAATCGCCTGTGGCAAATAACGTTACTTCTATGCCTGCGGCAACGAGGCCTTCTGTTAAATTAGAAGCAACCTGTTCCCAAGGGCCATAGTGGCGTGGAGGAGTTCTCCATGCCACAGGTGATAAAACTGCTACCTTCATTACAGGACTGGTTCCTTAGCTGATGAAGTTGTTTCTTTATTTCCGCTGAATTCATATTCAAATTCAAGGGATTTTAATACGGTCAAATGTGAGATCCAGTAGGCAAGGGTACTTTCTGCGCCCTGGTTCCTGTTTACACCATAAGGCTGTAAACCATCACCGCAACCTTTAGTTTCATAATCATACAGAGGCAACCTGAGGCTGTTTTCTCCTAAGAACCACTGGTAACTCAAGTACATCTGTTTGATATATTTTAAGTCGTGGGTAATCTCATAAGCTTTAAAGTACATCAGTACCATCGCCATGGTTTCTATAGCCTGCTGATCATAGATTGCCATATCTTCTCCCCGAAACAGCCATCCGTCATTTCCTACCGGATTCAGGTAACCTTTATCTTCTAAGGTCATTTTTGTCAGGTATTCCATGCTTTCAAGGCCAATGGCCAGTGATTCCTGATCCTGGGTAGTCTCATAATGAGATAATAGTGCTAAAGGCAGGATTGCATTATCGTAAGTTAGTTTTTCCTCAAACCAGTGCCAGTCTTCCCCTTTATGGGCGTGATAGGCAGCTTTAAGTGGGGTAGCCAGCTTGTTTAATTCTTCAATGAAATATTCATCATAAGGCTGTGCTTTCAGGTAGCTGCTCAAACCGATCATGGTATTGGCCAATCCACGCAAATGCGTTAATTTGCCGAAATGGGGAATAGATTTGATGAAAAGTTCTTTGGCAAACTCCCTGTAAGAATTATTCGGCGCGTTATTGATCAGGTAACCCAATGCCCAGATTGTTCTTCCAAAAGAATCTTCCGTACCTACTTCATCCAGGTATTCTCTTCTGAAACTTAAAAAGTTCCTGAAGTTACCATCATCACATTGCATATATTGAATATAGCTAAGGTATACCGGTAAGAGTTCCAGTGCCACTTTACTTTTATTTTGCTGCCATGCCATGATCACCATAAGCAAAGCCCTTGCATTGTCATCTACGCAGTATCCTTCTTTCAAATTAGGAATACCATATTTTGCATGTTGTACGATTCCGGTATCATCCGTTAAACGCTGTACGTGGGCCATGCTAAAAGCAGGCATCATATCAGGATCTACAATAGGTTTATTCTCATCTACAAGTGACTTGGCATCAATTATCGCCTCTTGCAGGGTATTGATGAACACACTGCCTGTATTTGGCCAGCGCAAATGCAAACCATAATTGTAGGCATTAAGTTTTAACTCATGCAGTTGTTCCTGATTTTCGAACAGGTCATTAACAATATTTGCCAGTCCGTCCGAATCTTTAAAGTCAAACAGCTTACCCCTGTTTTCTGCCAGTAATTCCTGGGCATGCCAGTAAGGAGTAGAGATCACAGCTGCTCCGGCACCTACCGCATAAGATAACGTACCGCTGGTGATCTGTGCTTCATTGAGGTAGGGGGTAATATACATATCTGCTGCTGTCAGGTAATCATACAGCTCTTCTTCAGATACAAATTTGTTGATGAAGATCAGGTTTTTTTCAACGTTGAGTTTTTTTGCCAAACGTTTCAGGCTATCGCGATATTCTTCACCAGAGTTTTTAATTACTCCAGGGTGGGTAGTACCGAGAATCACATACAATACTTCAGGATTTTCTGCAACGATTTTAGGCAGGGCCTCGATAACGGTTTCCAGTCCTTTATTTCTGCTGATCAGACCAAAGGTGAACAGTAATTTTTTACCTCTGAAGGCTACTGAATTTCTGATCTCATTATTTTCTTTGGGTTCAAGATCCGGAACACCATGTTCAATTAGTTTAATCTTATCTTCAGGAATGCCATATATACTAGTCAAAAAGCCTACGGCACGGTGACTCATCACTACGATTTTCGAAGAGTATTTTGCAATCTCCCTGATAATAGTGAGTTGCATATAGGACGGATCCTTTAAAATTGTATGCAGAATGGTAATTAATGGTTTTTGCAAACGGGCAATCAGCGGTAAGATATATACGCCGCTTTCACCACCAAAAATACCGAACTCATGTTCTAAAATGCAGACATCAGTTAAACTGGTGTTGATATAATCTGCAGCCCTGATATAATCCTTTTGGTTCTCCTGTCTGATAACGAACTGTACTTCATTGGGGAACTCATAAGTATTCAGATCTTCAGAATCGTTCATAGCTACCACAAAACTATCTGCTGAAACAGCTTTCGTATCGTGTGCAATGGCTTTTAAAAGATTGTTGTTAAATGTAGCTATACCACATTCGCGTGGAGGATACGTAGAAATATAAGCTATTTTCATATTTATTATAAGGAATTTTAACAATCTAACCAATTATTCTGCCACAATGTTTTAATTCTAATCTTTTGTGACACAATTCTGTGCCATAACACCGATTAGATGGTATTAAAAGGATTTTGCAGATGAGGGGAGCAGCGGGCATAAAAAAAGGCCGGTTATTTTTAAAATAACCGGCCTTTTTATTAAGTAATTATGCTTCAGTAGGTTCTGTGGCCGTATTGAGGAATACAAAATGATTGTCGAACATATCCAATCTGATTTTGCTGTCCTTGCTGATCTTTCCGGCAAGTATTTCCTTTGATAATTCATTCAGAATACGCTTCTGAATCACCCTTTTCAATGGTCTTGCGCCAAACTGAGGATCGTAGCCTAATTCCGCAATCCAGTCCAATGCCTCCACAGATGCTTCAATCTCTATACCCATTTCTGCCAGGGTATCCTGTACATGTTTAAACTGAAGCGCTGCAATATTTCTTACTTCGCTGCGGTTTAAAGGAGTAAACATGATCAGTTCATCTATCCTGTTTAGAAACTCCGGACGAATGGTTTGTTTTAACAATTCAAACAGTTCGTTCTTTGTTTTGGCAATCACTTCATCCCTGTTAACATCATTCAATTCTTTGAAGTTATCCTGGATCAGGTGAGAGCCTATATTAGAAGTCATGATAATGATGGTATTCTTAAAGTTTACCAATCTTCCTTTATTGTCTGTTAAGCGGCCGTCATCCAGCACCTGCAGCAAAATATTAAATACATCAGGATGTGCTTTCTCAATCTCGTCCAGCAACACTACCGAATAAGGTTTACGTCGCACGGCTTCGGTCAGCTGACCACCTTCATCGTAACCCACATATCCCGGAGGCGCACCGATCAGTCTCGATACCGCATGTCTTTCCTGATATTCACTCATGTCAATACGGGTAAGTGCATTCTCATCATTGAACAGAAACTCTGCCAAAGCTTTGGCGAGCTCAGTTTTTCCTACACCTGTTGTTCCCAAAAAGATAAAAGATCCGATAGGCTTACGTTTATCCTGTAAGCCTGCCCTTGAGCGGCGGATGGCATCAGAGATGGCTTCAATTGCCTCATCCTGACCAGCCACACGTTTATGCAGTTCATCTTCCAGGTGCAGCAGTTTTTCACGTTCGCTGGATACCAGCTTTGTTACCGGGATACCTGTCCAGCGTGCCACTACACCGGCTATATCATCAGCCGTTACCTCTTCTTTCAGCATACGGCCTTCGCCCTGCTGACTTTCAAGGGTAACTTTAAGCTGTTCTACTTTATCCTGTGCCTCTTTGATTTTACCATAGCGTATTTCAGCTACCTTTCCGTAATCACCTGCACGTTCTGCCTGGTCGGCCTCCAGTTTATAATTTTCAATCTGCTCCAGGTGGGTATTGATACCATCCACCACATCTTTTTCACCCTGCCATTTGGCTTTCAATTCATCGCGTTCCGCAGAAAGATTGGCAATTTCTTCACCAAGGGATTTTACCTTCCTATCATCATTCTCCCTTTTGATCGCTTCCCTTTCAATCTCCAGCTGCATGATCTTACGGTCAAGCTCATCCACGTTTTCGGGAACGCTATCCATTTCCAAACGCAGTTTTGAGGCTGCTTCGTCCATCAGGTCAATCGCTTTATCCGGTAAGAACCTGTCACTGATATATCGCTGCGACATTTCTACGGCAGCAATGATCGCCTCGTCCTTGATCCTTACCTTGTGGTGTGTTTCATACCTTTCTTTCAATCCCCTTAAAATAGAGATGGCATCCTGTGTATCGGGTTCGTTGACAATTACTTTTTGGAATCGGCGTTCCAGGGCTTTATCTTTTTCCAGATATTTCTGGTACTCATCTAAAGTGGTTGCACCAATGGCACGTAACTCTCCGCGTGCCAATGCAGGTTTTAAAATATTTGCAGCATCCATTGCACCTTCACCGCCACCGGCGCCTACTAAAGTATGGATCTCATCAATAAACAGGATGATATCGCCATCACTCTGTGTTACTTCTTTGACTACTGCTTTTAATCTTTCTTCAAACTCGCCTTTATATTTTGCCCCTGCAATCAGGGAGCCCATATCGAGGGAATAAACGGTTTTAGTTTTTAAGTTTTGCGGAACATCACCTTTAATGATCCTGAAAGCAATCCCCTCAGCAATGGCAGTTTTACCTACACCAGGTTCACCGATCAGTATCGGGTTATTTTTTGTTCTGCGGGAAAGGATCTGGATCACACGCCGGATCTCCTCATCCCTTCCTATTACCGGATCCAGTTTCCCTGATTCGGCATATTCATTTAAATTACGGGCATATTTATTTAAAGCATTATACGTTGCTTCAGCATTCTGATCCGTCACATGGTTATCACCCCTTAAAGCCGCAATTGCCTTTTTCAGATCTTTCTCGTTAACACCCTGATCTTTCAGGAGGTTTGATGTACTATCATGTCCCGCCAGAATACCCAGCAGCAAATGTTCTACAGAAACAAACTCATCTTTGAATTCTTTCAGGTATGACTGTGCTTTTTGTATGGCCGTATTAGACCCTGAGGTTAAATAGGCATTGCTACCGCTTACTTTAGGGAATTTAGCAATCTGCGTATCCAGCTGCTGGTTCAGTACATTTAAATTTACATTTAGTTTCTTCAGTACATAAGAAACCACATTTTCATCAACAGTAAGCAGGCCTTTAAGCAGATGAGCTGTCTCAATAGCCTGTTGCTGGTTGCCCTGGGCTATTTCAGAAGCCTGTTGAATCGCTTCCTGTGCTTTTATCGTAAAGTTGTTGAAGTTCATGCAAAGTGAGGAACAAAACAGGTGCCATCTTGCCTAAAAGAAGGAGTTCGGAAATTATGACAGGTTAAAGTATTTTATACTGAATAAATGACTGATATTTAGTATGTTATACTGAATTTTTGTCCGATTTTATAAAAATATTATCCGTTATATTTCTTATTTGTGATGAAGATCATGAAATATACATGCATAAAAAAAGCCTGTCCTGAAAAGACAAGCTTTTAAATAAAATTATAAATATTAGTTTAATATCTCGCTTAAGCGTTCTGTCTGATGATCAGCCAGGTTTTTTAAAGGCCCTGCGGCCAGCATTTTCATCATCATGTTCAGATCTGCTGAAATAATGTGGGTGGCTGTAGTGGTACCATCTCCGTTATCGGCTACTGTCCATTTCAATTCCATATCAAAAGGTGCTTTTTCAGCGGGGATAGCGATCAGTTCCTGGTTAGGGATACGGCTGGAAATTTTAATAGACAGTTTTGCCATATTCTGTATGGTAAAACTGGCATCATCTACGGTAGAAGTCCAGTTATAAATATTTTCAGGCATCAGCTGCTGATGGTTGTTCATATCAGCTAAAAAAGCGTAAACTTTCTCTACCGGCTGGTTTACTTGGGTACTACTTTCAATAACAGTCATAAATATCTTATGGTTAGTCAACATTTTTACCCCATTCAGCTGGGTTCCTGCGCCACTGATTTAATACATCAACATCGCTTTGTGCGATAAAGCTGTTTTCGGCAGCGTATTGTATTAACGTATTATAGTTGGATAATGTTGCAAAACGACATTTTGCTTCTTTAAAATTTTCATCAGCTAAGTCGAACCCGTAAGTAAAGATAGATACCAGTCCTGCAACAGATAAACCAGCCTCTTTCAATGCGTTTACCGCCTGTAAGCTACTTTTTCCTGTAGAGATCAGATCTTCTACTACTACCACGCGCTGACCCTCAAAGATCTCACCTTCAATCAGGCTCCCTGTACCATGTTCTTTAGCTTTTGCTCTCACATAAGCGAAAGGAAGGCCCAGTTCCTGTGCTACTAAAACCCCCTGCGGAATACCTGCTGTTGCGACTCCTGCGATCAGGTCTACTGATCCGAATTCTTCCTGTATCAGCTGGGTTAGTTTTTGCCTGATATATGTTCTTATTGAGGGATGGGACAGCGTTACCCTATTATCGCAATAAATTGGAGATTTCCAGCCTGACGCCCATGTAAAGGGATTATTTGGCTGCAATTTTATTGCTTTAATTTGAAGTAAAAATTCAGCTACCTTTAATTCAATATCACTTTTATTGTACATACGGCAAAATTACTTAAAATAAAGCCTTAATTGTATAGGTCAATTGTCCTTTTTTTGCCAGCAATTGATACTCAATGTAATAAATAGAAAGTGTGGCCTTTTAAACTAAAAAATCTGCGATTCCGCTTGGTATAGCTGAGATTTTTTATACTTTTATTTCCATAAATAACTATTGAAGAAAGCTGCAGGCAAGCATTTATACTAATAACCAGACTATGAAAATATACAGGATTTACCTTAACGACAACACGCTCATGATTGCGGATAAACTTCCGGAGCAGGAGGAAACTATACAGGTAATAGAAGAAAATGATTTTAACTTTAAGGCCTTTTACGACAGCCTGGGTAAACTTTCCGCTAAGCAATATGCAATGATCAGCGACGATCCAAAAGCTGCTTTTAAACAATTGAAAAAGAACTTCACGCTGATTAAAGCTTCTGGCGGGCTGGTACAAAATGCAAAAGGCGAGTACCTGTTTATTTTCAGGAATAAAAAATGGGACCTGCCCAAAGGTAAAGTAGAAAAAGGCGAAGGGGTAAAAGAAGCAGGACTGCGTGAGGTAGAGGAAGAGTGCGGCGTGAAGATCAATACCAATGATAAAAGATTATGCAAAACTTATCATGTGTATGACCTTTCGGGGAAACTGGTGCTAAAAAGGACCAACTGGTACAGCATGACAGTGAAGGGAAGCCCTAAGCTGATCCCACAGAAAGAAGAAGGCATTACCAAAGCAGAATGGCTTACAGCAGCCGATCTGAAACCTGTGCTTAAAAATACTTATCCATCTATTGTAGACGTATTAAAAGCAGGAAAATTAATCAAAGAAAAAGCTTTAAAGGTATAATAGGGCTTCTTTAGGAAGAAAAGGCGTTACATCACCATGGTTACGGAGAATATCCCGTACTATGGTGGAGCTAATGGCCGAATATTCCGGTTTACTTAAGATAAAGATGGTCTCCATCTCGGGCATCATTGTCTGGTTAATCTGTGCAATGGCCCTTTCATATTCAAAATCCCCTACCGAGCGAATCCCGCGAATCATGTAGGTAGCGCTGATCTTTTTACAGAAATCTACGGTCAGGCCTTCATAAGATTGCACCTCGATGTTATCGTAACCTGCAAATACTGCTTTTACAATCTCTTCCCTAACTTCTCCGGATAAAAAACTCTGTTTAGAACTGTTTAGTCCTATTCCGATGACCACTTTGTCAAATAACGGCAGGGCCCTTTTTAAAATATCTGCATGTGCAATAGTAAGCGGGTCAAAAGAACCGGGGAATAGTGCTGTTTTCATACTATGGGGTATAATTAAAAAAGCTGAACGAAGAATTACCATACCTGCGGGTTTCTGTATAGCCGGGCTGGTCTTTTAGTTTAAGCAGTGAAGGATGTTCTACTACCAGTAGCCCATTTTCTGTGAGCAGTTTATTTTTTGCGACCAGCTGCGGGATTAATGGAATAGTGGACAGGTCGTAAGGAGGATCTGCAAAAATGATCTGGTAAGATTTGGTATGCTGTTCAAGGAATTTGAACACATCGGCTTTATGCAGCTCTATTTCATTGAGCTGATAGCGTTCAATCACCGACTTTACCCAATAGATACAGCCAGAATGTTTGTCGACCGAAGTAACATGCTGTGCACCCCTGGAAGCAAATTCTATACTGATGTTCCCGGTTCCGCAAAACAGGTCGAGCACATTGCAGCTTTCAAAGTCGTAAGAATTGTACAAAATATTAAATAAAGCTTCCTTGGCCATATCAGTAGTGGGCCTTACAGGGAGACTGGCAGGCGCATTCATGCGGATACCTTTTAGTTTACCGCCGATTATACGCATAGGTCTAAAGCTAACAGAGTGCTGTAATAGTGAGCCGGCATATCTTCTAAGATCGCATGGTCAATATCATCAGCGGGAGGGAGGTTAAAATGAATCTGGTGAAAATATTTGTTCAGACAACTGTAATAGTCGTCTTCCTGATGGATGATCCCGCTCAGCAATACGCTGACTGCAGTAGTGTCCAGTTCCAGCTCTTGTATCAGCAGCAGCAAATAATAGGTAAATTCTTCTGTGTTTTCTACCTGGAAATTATTCTGGAAAAGCACTTTATCTTTAGCCAGCAGTAGCGCATTAAAAGAACCTGCGGTGAAATCAAGCAGTAAACTGCTTTCTTCTGCGGTAGGGGCTAGCGCTAACACCGGGGCATTTTGCTCATATTTCGCTGCGCCAGACAGGTAAGTGTTCAGGGTATCTTCAGCAAACTGCTCCAGTTTAAATACTGAGTTAAAGCCAAAACGTGCAAAAGGCTGAGTGTATAACTTACCGGGAGCTTCTTCAGAGAAAAAATTAGCGTAACTGCTTAAATCCTGTGCATTAAAAAACCTGTTGGGTACAGCTATTGTGTCCGGGGTATAAACAGAAACTTTGATCTCCCGGAAAGGAAGGCGCAGATAACTGTCGTTTTTTAAAGCTAAACCTAGTTCTTTAACGGTATCTTCGCAGTCCTGCTGGTCAAAAACAGCCTTTAGCTGCCTGCTGTTCTTGTCAATTACCGCATAAGAAAAGCTGTCTCCGGTAATTTTCAATAACAAATTACAGTCAGGAGCGGTATGGGGATCAAATTCCGGATCCACTAATAAAATGCTGTTTTTACTATTGTTCATCTTAGCAAAATTAATTCTTTTTTCTATAACCACACCATTGCATATTTGTAAAATGGATAAAGCTTCAATAATTGCCCAGTCTTACCAATTCCAACCTACTGGCGAGCAGTTTATTTTCTGTCAGCAGATGGCCGGTTTTTTGTCGGGCGACCTGGATAACAGCTGTTTTATCCTGAGAGGTTATGCCGGTACAGGAAAAACCACCTCCGTAGCGGCACTGGTAAAATCTTTGCCTGCGTTTAAATACAGGGCGGCATTGCTGGCACCAACGGGCCGTGCAGCAAAAGTAATGACCAATTATTCCGGGCGGACGGCTTTAACGATTCACAAAAGGATCTACAGAAAGAGATCGGCAGTGTCTCTGGAAATGGCTTTCCAGCTGGCACCCAACCTGGCAGAACGTACCTTGTTTATCATTGATGAGGCTTCCATGATCGCAGATGAATGGAATACACAAAGCGGATCATCTTTTTTAAAGGATGTGATGGAGTTCATTTACAATGGGAAGAACTGCGGGGTGTTATTTGTAGGGGATACCGCTCAGTTGCCTCCGGTAGGAAGCCTGGATTCACCAGCTTTAAACAAAAATTATCTCGAACAGAACTTCGGGTTAAAAGTAACTGAAGTAGAACTGAGGGAAGTGGTGCGTCAGGGTAGCAAATCGGGCATCCTGGCCAATGCTTCTATGCTCCGCGACCTGATCAATGACCACATAGAAAAGGAAGCGGCAGGGGAGGCAGACGAAAAAATGGCTTTACCCACGTTCATGACCAAAAGCTACAGGGACATTTTCCGCATGACGGGATTAAAACTGGTAGAGGGACTGGAATATGCGTATGGAAAATTTGATATAGAAAATTCACTGGTGGTGTGCAGGTCGAACAAATCGGCAAACGTCTACAATCAGCAGATCAGGGCACGCTTGTTATACCGTGAGGAAGAGCTGACAGGGGGAGATCAGATCATGGTAGTGCGGAACAACTATTTCTGGTTGCCGGATAACGAGGCGACTTCATTTATCGCCAATGGCGATATGGGGAGAATTGTAAGGGTACGTAATGAAGAAGAAAGATATGGGTTTCGCTTTTCTGAAGTGCAGATTGAATTTATGGATTACCCCGATGCCGGACAGGTAACCTGTAAGGTGATGCTGGATACACTACAGGGGGAAACACCTAACCTTTCTTATGAAGACAGCAAGAAAATGTTTGAAGGGCTGACGGAAGATTATTCTCATATCAGCAACAAAAGGGAACGTCTGCTGGCGATTAAAGAAGATCCTTATTATAATGCGCTGCAGATCAAGTTTGCTTATGCTGTTACCTGCCATAAAGCACAGGGCGGGCAGTGGGATGCTGTTTTTGTGGATCAGGGCTATCTTACCGATGAAATGGTCGACCTGGAATTTCTCCGCTGGTTATACACCGCTGTTACCAGGGCAAAACAGGAGCTTTTCCTGGTTAACTTTGCCCCTAATCTATTTGCCGATCCGGCGGAAGAGACTTTTTAAGCAGGGTTGCGAAGTTTTCTATTTGTAGTAACAGAATGCATTACTTTCTTTAAGAATCGCTTCCACTTAATCCATATAAATGGATGAGAAATAAACAGCTAAAAACCAGGATCTAGTGATGCTCCTCTGGTCTTTGTTTGATAAATGAAAAAAAGATGGTGACTAATGCGATCACGATACTTAATGAAAGAATGATCAAAGTTACTTGTGAATTTGCCATGGTTTTATTTTTTGGTGAAGGTAATAAATAAATACAAATGCTAAATAAAAAAATCAAATTAGGGTAAATACCCCGCTTTGAGTAATTAAATCTACAATCTACAGGCCAAAAACTTAATTTACCAAGCCTAATTTTTCTTCTATCGCTTCACCAATTGTCGCCAGAGGCATATTTTCAGAACGATGGTTTTGCATTAGTACTTTCCATTCTCCACTATTCTTCCTGGTCATCTCAAAAGAACCCTTCGAATGGAAGATCTGATAGAGATTTATCGTTGGAACGGACTGAACGATCTCATAGGCAACTTGTTCAATTTTAATCTGTATGCTTTTCATAAATGATATATATTTGAAAATGGACATGTAACCGGGTACATGAATCCTGCCAATTAAATTGATTTAGTTGAGTGTTTTTATTTTTGCTTCTAATATCTTTGTCAGGGCGGAATAAAAAATGAAACCATTTCAATATCATTCAGCTAAAGAATATGATGACCAAAAAAACATACATCGTTTTTACCTTTTTACTCTTTGCATGCTATTACAGTTTGCTGGCGCAGCAAAAAATTGAAAATTCCTTTCAGGTTATCCCTCTGGGTGTAAAAGGCGGACTTGATGAAAGTAATTTGTCCTCATATATGATTGCCCCTTCAGGCAGTAATAATTTTATTTGTGCTGACGCAGGAACGATAAGGCATGGTGTAGATGTAGCCATCAGCCATCACCTATTTAAAGGGAATGCTGAAGACGTGGTAAAAAATAATATCAAAGGTTACCTGATCTCCCATGCACACCTGGATCACGTAGCAGGTTTGATCATGAACTCACCTGATGACTCCCCAAAAAATATCTATGCACTGCCTTCTGTGATTGATGTATTGAGGGATAAATACTTTACCTGGAAGGCATGGGCAAATTTCACTAATGAAGGGGAGATGCCGCGACTGGGCAAATACACTTATGTGCCACTTAAAGAAAATGAAAAGAAAGCGCTTGCAGGTACAGAAATGGAAGTCACGGCTTTTCCTTTAAGTCATGGCCCGTCTTATGAAAGTTCAGCCTTTTTGATTGGCCATCAGGATGCTTACATTTTATATCTGGGAGATACCGGCTCAGATCAGGTAGAAAAATCCACCCGTTTACAACAGCTCTGGGAACATATTGCACCTCTGATCACAAAAAATCAGCTGAAAGCCATTTTCATAGAAACGTCCTTTCCTGATAAACAGCCTGAAAAATTACTTTTTGGACATTTAACGCCGCATTTATTGATGGCAGAGCTAGGGAAACTAAGTCAGCTAACCAACCCCGCTGCTTTAAAAAAAGTTAGTATTGTGATCACGCATACGAAAAGCTTCGGAAAAGAGGAGCAGGAACTGATCGCTGAGCTGGAAAAAGATAACCTGCTCCAGCTTAAGCTGGTTGTTCCTGAGCAGGGGAAAAGTATGTTTTTCTAAATACGGATTCTGTCGGCATTAGCTTCCTTCTTTTTAATGTCCTAACTGACGTTACAGCATTTTGTGATAAGCTAGTGATTTTCATGGATGATGATAAACGATTTATCTTTTCGGCAAAATGACTGTTTTTCCAGGGTTTGTTATGACTTTTTTTTGAAGCAGATTATGAATTTGATATGATTAGATATCTTTTTTTGAAAAAGTCTTATCTATTTTTATTTTTACATAAAAAAGTATTTATAATCTTATCGTTTATAAGATATACGGTATATTCGTACCGTATTTATTTCGGTAAGCTTCTGAATAGTGTCAGTCAATAGTGATTCTTTAAATGAAATTCTTGTTTCAAGCTTAAAAGCAGGTGATCACGCTGCGTTTAAAACTATTTACGATCAATATTATAGTAAAATTTACGCGGTTGCCTTTAAATATCTGAAAGATGAGGTGATGGCCGAAGATGCTGTCCAGGAAATATTCATCAAACTGTGGGTTAACCGGGAAAGTTTGGATGTTAACCTCAGCCCAAAGGGGTTTCTGTTTAAATGTCTGAAGTTTCATGTTTTAAATGTCATTCGGAATCAAAGCCGCGTATTGATCAAACAATATGAAATCGCTTATCAATCTCCCGGTTTCCACAAGGAAGTAGAAGATAACCTGGTGCTGAAGGAATCTATTAAAGAGATGCAGCAGGCAATTGAAAAACTATCCCCTCAAAAAAGACTCATTTTTAAGCTGAGGACAGTGGAGGGATTAAACAATGAACAGGTCTCTCAAAAATTAGGCTTATCTGTAAACACGGTTAAGTTTCAGTTCTCACAAGCCAGTAAAGCCTTACGGAAGTACATGAAGTTGTATAGCCATCTTCCTATGATTATTTTTTTGATATGCTATAGGAAGTAATTCTGATTAACCCTCCCATTTTATTAAAATATATTTTTCAACGGTATAATACTTTACACCTGGTTGGGTGTAGTCCTCTATATAGCGAAGGAAAATTTTAACCTAATTCCACTGAATGGAAAAATTGTACAAAGAATTTTTATTGAATAAATACGAACTGAATACCTGTACTCCGGAAGAGTATCAGCTGGTAATGGAATGGTTTCTGACAGCAGAGGGCGATGTTTACCTGTCTGCCAAAATTGATGAAGACCTCCAGTCGGATAGTTTGGTTTCACCAACTAATGAGCAGCAAGCCGAAGTTGTTTTTGAGAGAATTATTCAGGGTTTGGAACCTGATCGGTTAATACCGGTACCTGGAACGCCGATCAGCAGACTGGCACAAAACAAATGGCTTAAAATAGCTGCAGTATTTGCCGTTTGCCTTTCAGCCGGTACAATCGGTTATTACCTCACCGGGAATCCACTTGTTACTTATCAAACTGGGTATGGAAAGATCAGAACTGTTGAACTTCCCGATCACTCCCTGGTTACCCTCAACGCCAACAGCGAACTGCGATACCGTCCAAACTGGAATGGCAACCTGTCCCGTGAAGTATGGCTGAAAGGGGAAGCTTTTTTCTCTGTTACCCATCAGAAGAACCATCAGAAGTTTTTTGTTCATACGTCCAACAAATTCAACGTGGAAGTATTGGGAACGAAATTCAATGTGTTAGATCGCCAGAATCAATTTCAGGTGGTATTAAATACCGGGAAGATCAGGCTGAGCAGTGAAAAAAACAATTTGAAGGAAGCCATAACCATGAAACCCGGTCAACTGATCGAATTGAAACAGGCACATCAACTGCAACTAAAAAAGGTAATCAATACAGGTCAGTATTCTTCCTGGAAAAACAGGATACTTCAGTTTGATCAGGCCAACCTGGCCGATATTTCCAGAATTTTAAAAGACTCTTATGGGCTTAACCTGGAAATCAGCGATTCTACGCTGTTAAAAAATCATATATCCGGCAGCGTGCCGATGGACAATCAGGATGTGCTGATAGAAGGTATCTCTCAGCTTTTCCATATCAGGCTGATCCGTGACCATAACAACATCATCATTCAACATTAACCAATTAAAAGACAAAAAACCACTAACCATGAACAAAATTTTTACTACTATTTTTGCGACGTTAACTTGCTGCTGCTCTGCATCGGGCTACAGTCAGTTACTTGCAGCCTCTAGTCAACGGGCACCTGCTTCTTATCAGCAGCAAACCCAGTCGGCTACCGAGAGCACACTAAAGGAGGCATTTGATAAACTTGAAACGGAATACCATGTTTCTTTTATGTACAAGTCTGAGATCTCATCCAGGCCCTTCAAGGGACAATTAACTTCACTGGGTTCTTTGCAGGATGAGCTAAATGCTTTAACCTCCTCCAATGGTTTGGAATATAAAAAAGTAAGAAACGATTTTTATGTGATCTTCTTAAAAGGCGAATCCGGAGATGGTGTTGCTGAAAATGCTTCCCGAAAGTCCATCGTTAAAGGTAAGGTTATCGATGAAAAAGGATTACCTATACCCGGTGTTGGTGTAAATGTAAAAGGAACAACGATTGCTACCAGTACCGATATGAATGGAAATTATGCGCTTAACATTCCTGATGGAGGTGCTACGCTAGTTTTTTCATTTATAGGTTATGTAAAACAGGAAGTAGTAATTGGCGACCGCACGCAGATCGATATCAGTTTAAAACCTGATGTGCAATCGTTAACTGAAGTAGTTGTAGTAGGTTACGGCACGCAGAAAAAAGTTGACGTTACCGGCGCAGTAGCTTCAGTGAGCGGAAAAGACCTGAGCTGGAAGCCTGTGGGACAAGTTTCTGAAAGCTTGCAGGGCGTAATTTCCGGTGTTACGGTTACGCAAAGCAGTGGCCAGCCGGGAGCAGACCAGGGCGCCATCAGGATTCGTGGGGTCGGTACATTAAACAATAATAATGCTTTGGTATTGGTAGATGGGGTTCAGACAGATATCGATAATGTAGATGCCAATGATATTGAATCTACTACCGTATTAAAAGATGCAGCAGCTTCTTCTATCTATGGCGTGCGTGCAGCTAATGGCGTAATTTTAATTACTACTAAAAGAGGGGCGAGCGGTAAGACAGTGGTAAATTACTCCGACTATTTCGGATGGCAGAATGCAGCCCGTTTATCACAGTTTGTAGGTGCACAGGAATTTATGACGCTATCTAATCTGATGTATACCAATTCAGGTGCCGGCGCTGTTTATTCTCCGGCGCAGATTGCGCAGTATAACGATCCTAACCGCGATATGAACTTATATCCTGATAACTACTGGTTGAAAAAAATATTGACAGGTAGCGGTTTTCAGCAGCAGCACAGTCTTTCGCTGGCAGGTGGTAACGAAAAAAATCAA
Organism: Pedobacter sp. L105; assembly: GCF_009765875.1. Taxonomy (GTDB): domain Bacteria; phylum Bacteroidota; class Bacteroidia; order Sphingobacteriales; family Sphingobacteriaceae; genus Pedobacter. The sequence goes on along the minus strand of NZ_LMUP01000002.1, from coordinate 587,307 downwards.
TACCGTTTCTCTACCAATTACTTTGATCAGAACGGATTGATTAAAAATATGGACTATGACCGTTTAACAGTAAGGTTAAACACAGATTCCAAGATCAGTGATAAGTTAGACTTCAGTGCAGATATCTCTGCGAACATCTCCGACCGTAAGGAACCACAGGGGGTTGCCGGTTCTGCATGGTACCAGTTTAGCCAGGCTACCATTGCTAACCCCTTAAGTGTAACCCAATATACTGATGGTTCTTGGGCTACTTTACGTGGAGGACAAAATCCATTGCGTTTACAGGATGAAGGTGGTCTTTATGATTACAAAACCAATCTTTTTATAGGAAACTTTAAATTAAACTATCATATTATTGATGGTTTAACGCTAACCGGTTTGGCTTCTGATAACTATCAAAGTAATTATAACAGTATCAATGATAAGTCTTTTGCTTACACTGATTATTTTAATAAAACAATTACTACCTTAGGTCAGAATGATATTTCTAACGAGTATACCGGTTACTGGCTGCAAAACTACCAGGCGCTGTTAAACTATAAAAAAGCTTTTGGCAAACATAGTCTGAATTTTCTGGCAGGTGCGTCAAGGATGACCCAAACTACAAACGACCTGAATGCTTTCCGTAATAATATTCCCGACAGTGATCTTTCACAGCTGAATGCCGGTTCTGCCAGTACCGCTACGAACAGCGGAACAACGGTAGATTATCTATTGATCTCCTATTTTGGAAGGGTAAATTACTCTTTTGATGATAAGTATCTTTTTGAAGCGAATATTCGCCGTGATGGTTCATCACGTTTTCCTGCAGGATCTAACTGGGGTACGTTCCCTTCGTTCTCAGCAGGATGGAACATTGCTAAAGAAAGCTTCATGAAAGATATATCCACTTTCCAGACTTTTAAGTTAAGAGGATCATGGGGTGAATTGGGTAACGATAATCCATTGGCTAACTTAAGTACAGCAACCAATAATTATCCTTATCAGGCACCATTCAGTTATAATAACAACTATCCTTTTGGTGGTTCTTTGAATACTGCGGCGAGCCAGTCGATCTATACCAACAATGGCTTGACCTGGGAAACCACAAAGATGGCAGATATAGGTTTAGACCTTGGTGTGCTGAAAAATAAGCTGACTTTTACTTTTGATTATTATAAAAAGAATACGGATAATATCCTTTATGCCTTACCTATTCCTGCTACAGTAGGTCTTGGAGCTTCTTATCAGAATGCAGGTAGTGTGCAAAATCAGGGATTAGAATTCTCTGCCAATTATCAGGGTAACATTGGGTCTGATTTTAAATTTAATGTTGGCGGTAATATGTCTTTCGTTAAGAATAAGATCACTGACCTGAAAGGTGCAGATTTCCTTTCTACTGATGGCAATAACATCGTGACTGGTTATGAGACTGGTTCTCCCATCGGATCTTATTATGGATATCAGGCGCAGGGCATATTTCAGTCGGCAGCGCAGGTAGCAGGTCATGCTACGCAGGCCGCAGGAACCGGTGCTGGTGATTTAATTTATAAGGATGTGAATGGTGACGGTGTAATCGATTCTAAAGACCGCGTTTATCTGGGAAGTAATATTCCACGTTTCACTTATGGATTTAACCTGAGTGCAAGTTATAAAGGTTTCGATTTTTCTGCCCTGCTGCAGGGAGTAGCTAACGTTGAGATCAGCACACTGGTGATCGACAAAGCGCCAACCAGTACAGATGGTAATTTTAAAGCCATCCAGGAAAACAGCTGGACACCTACCAATACCAGTGCTACTTACCCAAGATTGGTGACCAGTGCGCAGAATTACCAGTCGTCTTCTTACTGGATTAGAAGCGGTGCCTATTTAAGGGTTAAAAGTACGCAGTTAGGTTATACGTTTAAAACTTCAGCAGTTAACAGCATAGGTTTATCTAAGTTGAGGTTGTATGTGTCGGGACAAAACCTGTTCACTTTCAGCAGCCTGCCTAGTGATATTGATCCGGAGTCTCCTAATGATAATCGTTACTATCCTCAGGTTAAGACTTACACTGTTGGTTTAAATGCAACTTTTTAAATAAAGATAGGAATCCTGCATGGGCCTGGAACTTTCAACAGAAATACGTCAGCTCATGCAAGCAAAAAAAACAAATATATTCCAATTGAACCTGCATGAGCTTATAGCTCAAAAAAGAAATGGCTAAGCCCATGCAAGCGTCATAACAGATATTATAATATATTCCAATGAAAAAAATTCAATATATAATAGCCTTAGCTTTCCTGATGATTGCTGTAGCGGCTTGTAAAAAAGATGAGCTGGATAAACAGCCATTAGATGCTTCATCGGGAGCTACCTACTGGAAAACAGAAACAAATGCAGTGGATGCGGTGAATAATATTTACCGTTACCTGGGAGATTTTACCGACAGGATCTTTCTATCAGGAGCCACAGACGATAGTTTTGCCTGGAGCAACTGGCCTACCGATATCCTGTATGTAGGTAATGGTTCTGCAACAAGTACTGCCGAGGTATTTTCGCATTACTGGGACAATTTGTATTCCATGATTGGTGCAGCAAATAATGTTTTAGATAACATTAGCAAAGTAAGCGGAATGACCCCTGCTATGGGTAACCGTTTAATTGGAGAGTCTATGTTTTTAAGGGCTTATGCCTATCAGCAATTGATTGGCATGTATGGAGATGTACCTTTGGTACTTCATATTCCTGCGATCAGTCAGTTTGATGTGGCCAGAACTTCAAAAGCAACTATTGCAGCGTTAATTGAAAAACAACTGGATACTGCTGCAAGTTATCTTCCTGCCACTTATGCTGCTGCCGATCAGGGCAGGATCACTAAGGGAGCTGCGCTTGCTTTAAAAGCCAGGATCATGTTATATCAGGGAGATTGGGCCAACGCTGCGGTTGCGGCTAAGGCGGTGATGGACCTGAATACTTATGGTATCGATAACGATTATTTAAGTTTGTTCAATGGTACCAATAAAAACAGTAATGAGATCATTCTTTCAGGTCAGTATCTGGCAAGTACTTATGCCAATGGTACAGCTACCTGGGTAGGCGGACCAACTTTAGGCGGATGGTCGGAGATCACTCCTATACAAAAACTGGTTGATGCTTATGAATGTACAGACGGAAATACTATTGATCAATCTCCTTTGTATAATCCTAAAACTCCTTTTGATAACAGGGATCCACGATTAAAGTTAACAGTAGTTATACCAGGAACAATCGTAAATGGACTAACCATTGACGTTACTGCTCCAAATTCTATCGACGGACTCGGAAAGAATAATGGCTCTTTTACAGGGTATTATTATAAAAAGTATATTCCTTCGGTGATTGCTGGAAATTATGACACCAATTCTTCCAATGATATCGTGCTGATCCGTTATGCAGAGGTACTGCTGAATTATGCAGAAGCAAAGGTAGAAGCAGGTCAGATTGATCAAAGTCTGTATGATGCGATTAATAAGGTAAGGGGAAGAACAGGAGTGAATATGCCTGCTGTTACGGCAGCTAAAGCATCTACACAGGCCGATCTTAGAACGCTTATCCGCAGGGAGAGACATGTTGAATTTCCTTTGGAAGACAACAGGTTGTTTGATATTCGCAGGTGGAAAATTGCTGAGACGGTGATGCCTGGTCCGGTTTATGGAATATTGAATGATTATAATTCATCAAGAGCTGATTACGGTCAGCATATATTGGTTGAAACCCGTTATTTTAATATTAACCGCGATTATTTATTTGCTTTACCACAAAACGAGGTAGACCTTAACAAGAGTTTGGTACAAAATCCTGGTTGGTAAGTAAGCAAGGATATTTTTATAGCAGGCAGGGCTTTTGCCTTGCCTGCTTTTTTTGTTTATAGCTCATTCTTTTACAGACCATTGAGTGTTGCAAATGATACTGATGTTAATGATTTAAAAACTATTAAATTAAATTCCAAGATAATTTTAGTAAATTTGAATGTTAAATGGTTGGAAAGGATTAGTTAGCCACACACCATTTGACACGTTACCGGGGCCGTTTTGGATTTGACAGGGTGGAGGTACGTATGTTAGCATGCAGTGCGTTGTACGGAGAGCACTTAAAAGTGAACGTTCACACTTTGATTGGCGAAAATAACTACGCCTTAGCTGCTTAATTTAGAATTAAATAGCTTTTGTCCCTCTGGTTGCTGCGTTTTTAGGCTAGAATCCGGGGCATCGAAATAAATGACGCTGGCAATTGTAAGGTACGGTACAGTTGTGAGATAAAGTATCTAAGGAGAAAGGCAAGGTAGGTTTCCGGCCCGTCTGATCCCGAAAATAAAGTGGAAAATAAGCATGTAGAAGGCATAATTTGCCACACAACTGGACAAGGGTTCGAACCCCTTCGGCTCCACCTAGAGGGGTTTCATCTGATGAAACCCCTTTTTCTTTGGTAAAAATAATATGTTTTTCGTTGTTTGTCAGTTGATTATGGTTGAAGATTTTCATCAGGTAAGGTGTTCGATAGCACTGGTCTTTATAGTAGAGGGTCGAGCCGAACACCAGCCTTAATAGCTCCTGTTTCTTCACTGTGGTTGCTTTTTGATAGATTTGGCTTAAGTCTGCAAGCTGATTGATCTCGTTGTTAAACAACTGATAGATATCTTCAGACTTGCCACTAAATACTTCCAGTCTTGCAGCCAGAGCCCGCCTGTTTTTAGTTAGGTCAGAAAACCATCTTTGGTAGGTTTCATAGTTCATCTGGTTGCCGATGTATTTCTCTTCGATGCTCTTCAGCTTTGCATCTACTTCATCATATTCCTTTTTGTTCTTGGCATAGAGTTCCTGATTGTTTTCAAGCCTTTCTTTGACTAGATTACGCCCGATGGACTCAATGTTCATGATTGTTTCTTTGGGCAGGCTCAGATCTTTAAACACGTCTTCCAGTTGCTCATGGGCTTTATTAGCCGGAATGGTATTGTGTCCTTTGATCTTACAATTGTAATAAGGGAACTTTCTGCCAGATTTGCCTGTAGATTTAGCACCTGTTAATGGTAAACCGCAATGGCATTTTAATACACCCCTTAAAGGAAACTCATCATGGATGACTCTGGTGTGAACGATAGGTTTTGCAAATCTTTGCTGTACCTGATAGAAAGTTACTTTATCGATTAGGTGCTCATGAATGCCTTCCACCCATTGATCAGGATGATCCTGATAAGCTCTCACATGGATTAACCCGATATATACCGGATTTTTCAGGATTTTTTGAATAGCCATTTTGCCTGTGTGGTGAAGTCCCATTTGTTTGGCTACCCTGCTGATTTCAACGATCGGTGTTTGCTGTATGTACTGGCTAAAGATATATTGGACTATATGTCTTGTTTTCTCATCAGGAACGATCAATGGCTTTTTGTTCTCATCCCTGACATTCTTGTATCCATATGGTGCAGAGCCCAAATATCTTCCCTGTACTACTTTGGCCGTATATATACCCATGTTAATTCTCACACGGTTCCTAATGATCTCATTTTCAGCTTTGAGCAGCATAAGGCCAGCGTAAAAGAAACTTGCAGGATCATCAGCATCAAAAGTAATTCCTTCAGCTACGCTTGTGATTTTGATAGCGTACTTCCGCTGAAGTTTTTTGATCAGTACCAAGCCATCGCCAGAATCTCTGCTGAAGCGATCAAAAGCGAATACTACCAGGTAATCCACTGTCTTGTAATTCTTATCAATGAATTGTTCCAGCCGTTTAAAATCTGGCCGGTCAAAAGTCCTTGCACTAAAACCATCATCCACAAACTCGTCTGTAATCTCAATGTTTTGTCTGTCGCAATGCCTTAAAATAGCTTCACGCTGACCGTCAATGCTCCAATTGCTTTGTCTGTCGGTCGATTTCCTGATGTAGATTATTGCTCTTTTCATAATCATCAAAAATTTTGTCTACGATAATGTTAACTACTAGATTTATAAATATCTCCTTCTCTGTAACCTGTTTTGACGGTTCAGGTATACATTCCTTTCCTTTGATTCGAGGCTTTTTTACGCTCAATCCCTTCTTCATCCTTTTCCTCCTTGTAAAAAACACAAGCATGAGCACATGCTTAACTATCCTAAAAATTCAACACCGTTTATAAATTTAGCCGCTTTGGTTTATCCTCCTTTCTTTATGATTTTCCATACATAAAAATAGAGATCTGCTTCCAAATGATCCCTGTTAAAATATAGCGGGGATAGGGGTTCTTAGGTTACGAAACTTAAAAAAGGGCAGCCAAGATAATGTGTGAAAAGGAACTACGCGCGCACGTCCTAAAAAATTGAGTATCCTTTCTGGATACCAAATTTTTTCATCCGTTTGCACTCCGTTTCCTTTTCACACATTCCGGCTGTGCTTTCTTTTTTTTCGTTTTTTCTTTGTTGAAATTTATGAGGTTGGGGTGGGTTAGGCAATAAGCAAAGAACTCAATGGGTGATAAATTAGGGCTGTCCTTGCAGTCTTTAGTTTAATTTCATGAACATGATTGTTCAAAGTAACCCATATTCTTTTCTGATTTGATCAGCTTCTTTGGAACTAAGCGTACGGATTGTTTTGGTTCCAATCACTACGCCTTCTATGATGACTTCATGAACGATGATCTCTCCATCAGGAAATTCCAGATAGGACTGTCCATCTGGTAAGTTTTCCGAGAGCATCAGAAAAGGGAGGCTGTTGCTGAAATTTTTTAAACGTAGTTTCTTTATGGTGTTCAAATATTTCTTTTTCTTCACTGCCAATTCTGCTTCTAAATTTTTCATCATGTGGAATTTATTTGTCTGTAATTCTTGGCTCAATCGATCTGTAATTTCATCTGATCTTATTGACCTTTAAAATTTTATTAATGCTTATCATAAGTTCCAGAATGCGACACTCTGCATTCCGCCAGATGTCCCGTTGTCATACAAACGGATCTGGTCACCGCAATTCACTCCGAAGTTGTGGGCGGAATAAATATTCTTTTGGAGATTTTATTGAATGCAGAATGACTAAACAAGTGCCACCAAATGATGAACACTTGTTATCGTCTTGGTTTACCAAAACCTCTGTTTTTTAATTGCTTCACCTCATGAGCTTTCATTCGGTTTTTTTAATCTTGGCATAGAGGGAAACCAGCTATAATAAGAATCCAGTAATTCCACAAGTGTTGTATCCTTATCCGTGATGACCTGATCCAACCATTTTATAAATTCATTGAAAAAGAAAACCGAGATGAAAAAATCTTTCATTTCTTCCATAGTGTAAATTTTCCTTTTCTGATGGGCAGGTAAACAGTTCAACCATTCAAGCATTTGATCTGAAAAGATTTCTAACCGATTTGCAATACCTATGTTGTTGATAAGTGGAATATCAGGTTTCATTTTTACAGATTCCGTATTGCTGAATTTCTGGAGCAATTCGGTCATTTCATCAGAGTCAATTAATCTGGTCATGTTCTTAATCAGCCATCCAAGGTTAGCATGATCTTTTTGATTGATGTTGGAATAATTGTTTTTTAGCATCAGATCGGGAATGAGCTCTACGAAGAACTTAACATCTTCATAACTGTAGAATGAATCAAACACATCAATTGCTGTTTGTTGCTTTAGTTTAAAGGTCTTTAAAATCTTTATTTGGCTCTTTTCCATATCTCTAGTCAAATTGAGTTCGCAATTCCATGATGGCCATTCTGATTCTTGTTTTGACTGTGCCAATAGGTAAGTTTAATTCGTCGGCTGTCTCCAGATGTGTATATCCCTTGAAATAAACCATCTCTAATAAGATGTTGAATTCTGGTTTCAATCTATAGACCAATTGCTTGATCAGTATGGTGTCAGGGTTGTAAATGTTTTTGTAGCGGATATCAATCGTATACAGGCAATCATTGATATTTATATTCTTTTTATTGTCCCTGTATCTTTTGGACCTGAGTATATCTATGGTGTAGTTTTTGGTGATATTCAGCATCCAGGTAAATAAGCGACCTTTACTTGGATCGTAGCTTTTTGCTGAAACCCAGATTTTCCAGAATACTTCCTGTAAGGCATCCTTACTTAATTCAGGATCATTGAGTATTTTGGTTATTATGCCACCCAGACTGTCTGAATACATATCATTTAAGGCCTGCATCGCTATGATGTCTTTATTCTTTAGAGCAAGCACCAGATTCTCTTCTGTAAGAAATATCTTTTTTGATTTCATGTCAAATCTCATTTATGTAATTAAATGAGCCTTGGTAAAGAGATTACCAATTACAATAATAGGGCTGGTAACTCACTTAGTCTATTGCAGCATGGTTCTGGTAAACCACCAAACCTTTCGGAATGGCTCTCAACAATAAAACATAAGCGAGCACCAGCCCTATTAAGATATAGGGTGGTGGATGCTACACTTACGCTCGCTGAGATTAAATTTACCAGATTTAGCTGCGAGGCTCGTACGCAATCCTAATTTTTTTGACTAGAACCGCAAATTTATAACATTTAAACAAATAACAATTTTTTATAAAAATACATTTTAATAATGTAAAACACAAATATAATAATTAATTACATTATTATATTGACATATTACGTTGTTAATGTTGGAAAATCAATAAAATCCTGAATATTATATTTGTTTTACATCAATTCTCATGAGTAAAACAACCTACAATCGTATTAAATCGGTACTAGCTGAAAAGAAGAAGACAAATATAGATTTAGCTGATGCGCTTAAGATTGCTCCGGAGACTGTTTCAAGTTGGTGTACTAATTCCGCACAACCATCAATAAAGAGGCTTTTTGAAGTAGCGGTATATTTGGAAGTTGAGGCTGGTGACTTATTGGTATCTGTCAAAACCAGCGGAAGCTAGGTTTTCCCTTTTTCTAGTTTGTGAATAAGTAGGTAATTTGAATTTTTTACTTCTCTAAATCTTTTTAAAAAAAAGATATTAATGTGTGAAAATGCGACGTCTTGCATTCGGCCAGATGTCCCATTGTGGCCACAACGGATCTGAATCCGCAATCACTCCGATGTCGTGGGCGGCCACTTGAGGGGCTAAGGTGCTTCTTATTTTTTTTGAACGCCTTTAAGATCACAGTAACTAAGACGATAGCATAATACTGGAAAAAGATGCAGGAAAGGATAAGTCGAAAACCGAGGAGACTACGCAGGAGCCTGTTTATGTAGCCACATCCTAATTCGCCAATGATTTAGATATTTATCTTTTAAATCATTCATTATGTCAACATTTCAAAATTCAAAAGAACTAGTAGCCACGACTGAAGCTGATGCAACCCCCTTCCACAAAAAGAACAACAAGGCAGGGTGAATGCGTTAGCGCAAGGCTCATTAGGAAATTAAAGTATTTGCTAAGGCCGGAAGAGTATAAGTAACAAAGCTAAGAAGCAAGGAAGCAAAATCGTCCGCAAAGTTTTGAAGGCTAATCCTGTCCAGAAAAATTGAACAGGTTTTTTTGTTAATCTAATTACTAACCCGCAACCATGCAGGATCATTTCGCAGAACCGCTAAGTTCATTTTCAGAAATCAGATCAAATGGATTATAATTGCCAGTATAGTATTCGTTGATCAGCCATGGAAGGAAGCCTTCCCTTTCAAATAACTCGAAAAATAGGGGCATAATGCTTTTGTAGGTATCGTATACTTTTTGGTATTTCGCTTTTGCCCGATCCAGTGGGTGGTTATCCTTTAGGTAAGTAATCTCGCGGAGGAACTTTAAGTCTTCATCTACTCTATAATAGGTATCAGTGTCTGTCAATAGATCGTGTTCAACTGGCAGAACGCCTTGGGTATGCTTGTAAAGGTTTTGTAGATACTGGCAAAGAATGATAAAGTTATATTTATCTGTATAGTCTGTAACATCAAAAACAACAACTTCATCGGTGATGCTCTTGTCAATAAAAAGGCCAAAGCCTTCTAGGTGCTTTTCATCTTCATGCGTATCAACCAATGCTAAGCCATAGTAGGCTTCTATATTCCGAAGCTGTGAATACTTAAACTCTCCGTGAGTGATGATGCCCTTGAAGTAGATATTAATGTTACATAAGTTGTAAAATAATTCCTGTACATATTCAATCAAATAGGTAACATAGTAGTCCAATGAGCGACTTTCGTTCTTATTGAATACCAGAATGGTATCTGAAAAGACAACTATCTTAAGTGCAAAGTGATGATGGGCTCTTAATGAATCAATTACTTCGAAGATTTTATCGACCTTTTCAGGATTGGTCTTAACCAGGGTTCCAAAGCCTAAAATGTCTATGTATAAAAATGCTCGTTTCATGGTTGTTATCCGCAGTCAAAGTAAAAAGGTCCCAACTCAATTTAATCGAGAATAGACAATAGTAATGAAAATCATGCTGATCACAAAACCTGTTGTTGTCACTGGGATTCTTGAGAGCTGGAACCTCATGTAAACTTATGGAGAAAGTTTCATTACTTTGACCAAAGAATTCAATTACCATGGACGCAATTAAGACGTATGTTTTCAGCAAAGCCAGGAATACGAGGATCGCTTTTCTAGTGGATTCTAATGTTTCTGTTGACCTGCTTAAAAAGATCATGACTGACAACAACCGCATTTGGGGGGGGACCTATAACCCCATCATACCGGTCAGAGATAATTTGATCGGGAAGGATTGGATGGAGCTGCTGGAGCAAGTCGATCCTGATATTATCTATCATAGTCCTTCTGTAAATCCAAGGCTAGTTGAAAGTTCCTGTCTAAGGGTCTACCCAAGAACCTATACAATCATTCCGGACAACGGACTGTTGAATCTTACCGGAGTAAATGCCTTGACTTTTATCAATCGTTTTTTCAAGCACCAGCTGGCCGAACGCCGCCATGTTAGCCTGCCCTATTTCTTGCATGGCCTAGATCATGTTTTGAAAAATTTCCTTTCCTTAAATTTTGGTGTGCGCGAGTTGTTTATAGAGGATGATCAATATTTACAGGACATAGGTACGGTCTGTATCTACGATCAGAACATCGACAAAGCACTATCACTTATGTGGTCTTCATCTGGATTCATGCAGAACGTGCTGTGCGAATGCTTTCTGGGCAATGAAATCCTGCGGGCCGAAAGCTTGCAGGCCGAGCGGTTTGAGCTAATCATATATGACCAGGAAAACAGTTTTGAAGATCTTATCTATTATTGGAATCGAAGATTATACCAGCGTCCGTCAATGAAAGTTAGGCAGGTTGCGGTGTCAAAACAGGAGTTCGAGCTCTTGGCCAGTGATACGTTTTTCCACGGGATGCTTTCCGATAATGCGGAAAAAGACCATATCTACGTCAACTCCAGGAGCATTTCGGAAAGTGAGCTCTTTATAATGACCTCCAAAAGTGAACCAAAAAACTTTGCCGTAAGCTTCAAAATTACACCCAGTGCAGATTTTCCCAAAAAGTGCAATCAAGTTGACCCAGTCAGCCAACAGTCCTGGACAAAGATGCTTTTACAAGGCACAGAAGGCTTTCTCCACCTGCCTGAATATCCAATCGGCGATCATGTACTGCTACACGGGCACTTTGAACTTGATGTCAGGATCAATTACTCGGGTAATCCTCAGCTTAGTGAATACCGCTTTCCATACCACACTTTGTTACGTAGGGAGGTCAGCGAAGTACCCGCGCGGATTAACAGATACAACGCGCTATCTTTTCAAGTAGACGGTAACTTAAGGGGGATCGATTTACGGCTACCCCCCGTAGCAGAGATGCTTCGTTCAAGAGTGCAGATCCGTGAAGTAGCGGGATGCATTGAGCGGCCGCTGGGCCTGAAACAGTGTGCTCAGAGTAGTGCCGGCCTGTTACTTTCCGCATTCATGAAGTTATTTAACGGGGATTGGTGGTTTGTTCAGCGATATGTACTGGACAAGTTCTGGCTGGAAATCTTTACCGGGAACGGCATTTACCAAAAAACAGCACAGGTCTGGGAACTTGGGGACGAGCGATCATCATCGACAATCCCAACCAAGTTAAGAACAAATCTCTACGGTAAACTGGAGAAGGGTGACGGCCTGTTTTCCTACAAAGATCTGAAGCATGAGCTAAAGTGTATTTATAACCATTATCATAAGCAAATTGCTTTGACAGGGGAAGATAAAGAGGAAGGATACGTCGTACCTGATCTAAACGGCTTTATCCGCGAAAAGTATAATGAAGATGTCGAGTCGATCCTTTACGCGATTGACCGCTTTTTGGAGACCGAGGCCATCTTTATAGGTCTTAAAGTGAAATGCAATAACTGCGGATCAAATCTATGGTATTCACTTAAAGAGCTTAGCCACAGAATGAACTGCCGGGGATGTGCTTTCAGCATTACCCCGGAAGCAGAAAGTCCGTTCTATTATAAAGTTAACGATACAGTGCTCAATAACCTGATGAGCGATCCTGTGAAACGAAAGAAAGCCTATGGTGGAAATTACCTGGTACTAAAAGCGCTTGACCACTTACGTGACCCCCACTGGGACCAAATGACTACCGCTTTTGGATACTGCCCCAGCCTGGATATTTATTTAGACAATGATGATTTCCAAAAGACCGATTTAGACATCGTTGCTATTCAAGATGGTAAACTGATCGTTGGGGAAGCAAAGATGAATGTATCTGGGTTTGATGATAAACAGATCAGGCAGCTGATCTGGATCGGAAACGAAATTCGTCCCGATGTCGTTTTGCTTGCTTATAAAGATGGTCATTTAAATCATGACACGCTTGATAAGGTCCGTAAAGGGATAACCCACCCTCATGTAGAGGTGCGCGGCATGCGAGTAACGGAATCGCAATTTCAATTCGGGGCATTGCTTGGCCTCCCTGAAACTCGCCTCGCCGAGAAAGGGACATAAAGTTTGTATATGCTTTGTGCCGCGGTTAGTTGAACATACCTAAGTGTTTCATTTTTTCCAGCATCATCTTCAAAATGTGGTTGGCGACAATAAAATTGGTTATCTGCCCTTCAATGTTGACCATCTGCTTTTCGCCATGAAAAAGGTTATTCCGAAATCTATAGAGGATGATTAGAAGAGCTTTCAAGACCATGTCTGGGCTTTGCACCTGTTTGAATAGCACCGCCTCAATTTCAGCTTTTTCCGCCTGATCTGTCGGGTTTGTCCTGAATTTCAGCCCGTCCAGCGTATAGGTTTGGCTGCCATCAGGATTAAAATAGCGATTAGAAAAATAATCCACATATTCGGTGAATTCTTTAGGATTTAAAGGCGTCGCTGCATGGATGTGATCTACAAGAGATTTTAGTTTTCCGATGTCCGCATTCTTTTGCATTCCTGCGTCCTCAAACAAGTTCCAAAGCAATAAGAAGGTTTTTACCCTATCCAAACCCTCTGTATGCAGGTCTGCTGCATATTGTGATTGATCTTTGCAAAATTCAATGCTGTAAAATAAAAAATCAACTATTCAAGGTGTATGGGATTGTAGTTATTCACGTTCCAGCCTCCATTCATAAATATTATACTAAAATGTTGTTCATATCTGTTATTGACAAAATCTTTTGATTTTATAGTAAGTCCTAGCTTTGTATTCTTCGTAGAATACCTATCTAAGCTAATTGAAACGACCGGATTTATTTGTAGTGAATCACCTTTATAAAATATTTCATAGGTAAATTTAAATTGAGGTGGCCAGGCAATATTTATATGAGGGTTTTGGTCAATTATTAGTTGTAATTCTTTGCATGAATTTTCTTCCATTTTAATAACTAATCTAGGATTTAGACTGATATTGTTGCCGTCTATAATGGGGGCAAGAGTGGTGCAGGAAAGTTTAAAAAGAGGAAGGCTTTCTCTGCGATACCTTTCGCTTTCAATTCTTGTTACTTTAACCTGTGACTCTTGAACTACCAATTGAGATTTTAATGTTTTCCAAAGATAGTAAGCTGTAAGAGTTGTTACAATTACCATGGCCCAATCTGATATAGTCCCCCACACATCGGATGCAAATGGCCCGAAATTATTTATATCCATTTATTTATGCATCTAAACCTTAGGAATTATTAAAAAAGCATAGTACTTGCGATAATTATATTTAAATTTCTTACACAAGTAAAAACTCAATCATAAATTGTATCTAACATTTTTTGTTAATCTATTAAACTTCTCTATCTTCTTTACTAGGGGGACGTTCAATTTTATTCTCTTTTGATATGTCTACGTGATTTAGAAGCTCTTGCTTTTTGCTTTCATCTAGATAGACTATAAAATGAATTGTTTGAGCAAAAATAAACACTTGCTTTATAATGTTTATAAGCATTAGTAGGCAGTAAATAATTGAAAAAATGAATATGAATAATACTACTAAATTCACACCTCCACATACAAAATATAAAACACTTGATTTGTTAGTATAGATCACCGGTAATAATTCATCGATAAATGAAACAACGAACGCAAATAATAATGTGAAAATTTGGAATATTACAGTGATTCCAAAAACTGAATTCAATTTTTGATATAGACTAAAGTTTTGCTGTCCTTTTAGTGGACGGGTGATTACAGCCAATATTTCTGTGCTACCAAAACCAACAATCAATATATATGCACCTAAACTAAATCCTAAAAGATTAGGAATTATGCTAGTAATTGAACCTATTATATGTTGAATCAGCAGGTAGGCACTTAAGTGTGAAAGTACTGAACCTAGAAATAAAATAACTGTTAACCACAAACTGACTTTAAAAAAAACGTCTTTATAATATCTTTCATCTGACTGATATATTTTCCATAAAGTCGTTAAGTCACCTATATGTCTTGATTTTATTTCGTTTGGACTGTCCATAGGTTAATACAAATTAATGATTTTTTGGAACCATTTCAAAGTTTTATTATCGTTCTCATTTATTAGTACCATTTCTTCTACTAAAGGTTTATTATTGTTATAAATTGTTTTCACTCTGCCGCCTTCTATCGGTCTGATTTTCGCAGTTTTAATTACCCCATTATTTCTCGCAACCTCTATTCCTCCGCCTAAAAAATCTACTTCCTTTATATTCATACCTTCGTCATGATGGTCTGCTTGAGCTGTTACTGTAAGTTTACCAATATTATTTTCCTTAAGAAGCTCATCGAATAATTCCCCTTGAGCAGGCAGAGCATCAGAATTTGTATAGCTGATCTCATAGCTCAGCTTATATACTGCCTCGGCACTGAAGATTTCTTCAATAATCGACGGTTCCTTTTCGAAGTCTATTTCAATTTTTTCATCAGGTGCAATATAATTATGTAATTGATCTCTTAGGAATTTCTCAAAGTCATATATGCTGACAGAATTTGGTTGTTTTAATAGCGCAAATCTATGTTTCGATGGAATGAAAAGATATTCTCCAGTTTTAGGTTCTAATATGCGGTTTTTTTCAACAACCTCTTTTGATACGTTATTATTACTAAGAACACTTATTTCATCTTTATCAAAAAATGAGATTCCCTTTCCAATCGTTCCATAATAATATTTTATCCCGTTTTCTTCTCTGGAGAAGGGTTCATACATTGTTATCGCTTCTACAGAATTTAGACGTGTAAAATGAGGTCGAGATGTTAAGCCTATTATTAGGTTTTCATAGGCTTGAAGTCTTTGATTACCTTCTTTGTGGGATTGGAGCTTTACATTTATTATGTAAAATTTTAATTTCTTTGAGGGCATATAATTTAAATTGATTTGAACCAAGATAGCATACTCTCCTCACAAATTTAGTTATCAAATTTATATTTCTTATTGTGGTGGTGTGGTTGTTTTTATCAGCAGTAATAAGTATATGAATTGTTCTTAAAAGGAAATTTTAATCTGTTTTATATAATAAGTGCTAAGGTGCGATTGAATTTGCTTTTTTACTGAGTTAAAGGTTTTGGAAGAATTATCAGGTATAAATAATTAAAATATCATTTGATCTAATAAAGATTTATTATATTTTATTCATTTTTGAAAAATGGGTGGAACAGAAAATCTAAAGGGATTTGATTATCAGATTAATATTTCTGTATATAAAACTTTGCAACTTATTTCTAACAATGAGGCAGATATTTCATTCTTATTCGAAAGTCTAAAAGAAGAAGAAGAGGATTTTAACATTTTTAAAAAAGATAAAAATGAATTCTATCAAATAAAAAAAAGGAGTGAAGGTTATCATTGGACATCTTCAGATATGAAAGAAATTTTTTCAAAATTTCTTTCTAAAATGTCAAATTCCACCTTTTTTTATTTTATTACTAATGGTACTGCCAATAGTGAAGTTAAAAAATTAAAATACTTTTTATCTGGTGAAGGTAACCTTACTGATAAAGAGTTGCGAAAATTTTTACCCATTGGATATACTTTGGAAAACTTAAAATTACTACTCAACAACTTACAAATTTCAACACGTTTTTTTTCTTCTGATAATGATGACGATCCTGCTAGTTTAGTAAGAATCGCGATTCAAAAGTTATTGCATAATCCACCTTTTGAATTAAGCAAGGCAATTGATCAAATTTATCCCCAATTATGGCAGATGTTTTTCGACTATGCCCGTGACGCTAAAATAAAAACAATTCATGAAGTTATTGAAAAACTTACAACTATTGGGATTACAGTTCAACCTAACAAACCTTGGCTTGAAGTCCCTGAGATAACTTTTTTTAGAGGTCGTGCAGATGAAATGAAGATGATTAAAGAAAAGCTTGATAAGACACACAAACTTATCTTATATGGTATAAATGGGATTGGTAAATCTTGGATTACTACTAAAGTTTTGTTAGAAGGGAATGGCGGCCTACAGTCGGTTTGCTGGATATCTGTTACTAAATGGATGTCCGTAGAACGGTTTTTATCTTTGATCACACGTTACCTATATTTTAGTAATCACGAAGGAGAGGCTAATTCTTTTAGAACCCTAGAGATATTTAATAGGTTGCCACAAGTCATTAGCACACTTAAACGTATAGAGTTTACTCTAGTGATTGACAGTCTCAACTCTGGTAATTTGGAATTCATCGACTTCATTAAAGATTTGGTTGCAATGATTCAGGATGCCAAATTAAGTGGCAGTTTGATCATTAGTTCAACTAGAAAATATTTTTCTTACAGCGAAGATGATATTCAGAAAGGGTACTTGAGTGAATTTCATTTGAGTGTCTTTACTTTTGAAGATATGAAATTGATATTTTCCGAAAATAGAAGGCTAAGTACTGACCATATAGATTATATATATCGTGCAGTAGGTGGTCATCCAATGTCGGTCTATTTTTTAAACAATTTGCTTGAAGAAAACCAGTTTAACATTAATAATATTGAAGATATCAGTCACAAAACGGTCGAAGAGGCTAGAGATTGGGTGATCTCCAAATCAATTGATCAGCTTTTATCGTCATCAAAAGATCATTTGCTTAGGCTGTCAGTTATAGATGGAATGATTTCATTTGAAGAAGCAGACCTATTGTTACAAGCAAGTATTAAGTCTAAGTATTTACTTCGTGACCTTAATGAATTCAATTTAATTACACTTCACAATAATGGAATCACTATTCATGAATCTATCAGAGAGGTCGCTGTTAATATGCTTACAACCAAGGCCAAATTTTCCATTCATGAGCAGTTAATGAATTACCATTTTGTTCAGATGAAGTTGCAAAAGGAATCTGGTGATGGTGTTTCTTATGATAGCATCAATAAGTGGGGAGTAAATATTGAAGCACTATCTAATTTTGAGAATCTTTTAGAGGACTATAAGGTTGTTCTTGAACTCGATAATGAACTTCTTGATGCTCTTTGGGCAATTGCTAGATTTGGTTATCCTTTTGATTATGAAACCGATGATCTTTCTTTTAGTCAAAAAATTATTTACAAACTTCTTGCAAGAAAATTAATTAAATTATCAGACGATCCACAACGAGAATATCAAGGACAGAAAATGTTGTATGATCTTCATATGGTAGACTTTTGGCAAAGCTGTTTGGTAACCCACCTGTGTTTGTCAAGGGGACTGTCTCATCACGTTGGCTATATAAATATCTTTAAGCCTAATTATGCTTTTCAGGAACAGGTTGCAATGATATGCCTCTGGGAACATTGCATTGAACATATGCCATTACCACCTATAACACAATCGAGCCAATTAGAGTATATTAATTATGTCAAATCTCAATTCGAAGCGGGTTTTTATGATAATATTCCTAGCGAAAGAAAACAAGAACTGCAACAAATTATAAACGTAGGAGCTGATGAAAGTTTACCTATGGAGCGAAATATAGAAATGGAAGAAAGAGCATGCCCTATTTTCGGACATTGCTGTCCCGGAGGGAAGGAGCAAGCTGATTTATGTAGAGCAAATGATGCTATCGATTTTGATGCAAGTTGAGTATAATTTAGAATATCAACTTTAAATCAATAAGTATATTATAGATGTTGCCATATTTGTTATTATAATTTAATAGTAAGTTCGATTGAATTCCTTTTATTATGCAACGGAATATCCAGTTACAAATGATTATTAAGTTGAATTTTAATAAAACTCATTTTTTTTGAAGCTCAATAGTACTCCCATTGTTATCCTTATTCTGTTACTGGACACATGATGAATTGCTTTATAAGGATGGGTTCATTTCTGTCGTTCCTCTACTAAAACGTTTAGTCTTGATGAGCATAATTATTTTGCAATCCTTTATTCTAAAATTTTATCCACCAATATTTATAGGATTAATAGTTCTAATCCCAATAATATCAACTTTTTTCACTAGTCAGTTGTTATTTAAGGCTAGTTTGATAGATGATCTATAAGCTGTGGAGCTTATTTTCAGAAAAGATCAAAAATTTGAAATCAGTGATACAAGTCCATTTGGAAGTAATTAATATGCGGGTTAATTACATGATTCTGAAGGATAAAATCATCCTTCAGAACAGGTCGGAAAAAGGCAATAAATTTATCCTGATACCCTAACGTTTTATAAAAATTAGTTGATTTTGTATTATAATAATAATGGAAATCCAGATACATCCTTTGCCAGATATTTTGAAATAGAAAGAAATCAGCTATATTCTAAATGAGACTCTATTATTTAAAACAGGGGAGGGTTCGATTGAAGCCCTTTTGCCTCTCAAAATTGCTCAATATTCAATTTCTTCCTGCACCTCTTTTCTCATAACATTTTCCTCATTAACCGCCCTAACCAGCATCAAAAGCCGTACAAAGGGTTCGTTTAAACCATCCTCAGCTCCACAGAAAAGACCTTTGAGATATCTCAGAGGTCTTTTTTTAGTATTTAGAATACCTTTATATAAATGTGGCTATCTCATAAATTGATTTTTTTGTGCAAAAGTAAAATCAACTTTTACTTTTTCCAAGTAATCGGGTTCCCATTTTATAGGATTTGGTTCCAGCTTAAGGATTTGTTTTTGAAGGGAGTTTATTTTTTTAAATTGATCTTCAATTGCCATTTAAATAAACTTTACATCGTAATCAAAACCATTAGTTTTGATCTTTTGTAACCATCTTTTATAAGTGTTTTTGCCTATAACTACTTTTCCATCTCGCACGCCTAAAGTTTCGCCTATGATAAAATTTTGAAGATCTGGACGATACTCCTTCTTGAGATCAGTTAAAAAAACGCCATCTTTCCTTTCACCAAGTCTAAAGAGCGTATTTATCCTTCTGGAAATAAGATCTACGGTGTGCATAAATGCAATTTGATAAGGTATACATCAAAAATACCTAAAATATATGTTCATTACAAAGTCTATCTATAAAGAAATGAATGGCTATGTGCAGATTACAAAAAAAGTTCGGAACTAGCCCCCTTGCCTCTTAAAACCAATCAATATTCAATTTCTTCTTCCTCTACTTTTACCATGATATTTTCTTCATTAACCGCCCTTACTAGCATCAAAAGCCGTGCAAAGGGTTCGTTTAAATCATCCTCAGCTCCACACAAGCCTCTGAGATTATCTCAGAGGCCTTTTTTTATTAGGTTGGCTCACATTCTTACGACTAAATCTTATTAATCAGTTATTCGCCAATACCCTCCATTTGCAGGGCCAACTCTTTCGATCTTACCAGAGTTTTTTAGCTTATTGAGCTGATATTCCACTCCTCTTATGGTTAGGTTTGTAGCTTCTGCCATTTCCATGCTAGACGCTTTAGAATTCATTCTTATAAGTTGAAATATGATTTCTTCCACAGTTTTTACCACAGTATCATCTGGTTTTACCACAGTTTTTACCGGCCGCTTGAAAATTACTGTAAACATTCCTTTAATCCTGTATTCCGGTTGCGGCAATGCTGCCTCATTCATCAGTTTATTCATTCTGCTGATGCCCGAACCAATTTGCTCAACCATGTTCATTCTATTAAATAGACCAAATATAAGTGGGTTTCTGGAATGGCTGCATGTACCAAAATCCGCTTGATCGATTGCGCTGACCAACCCACCAGGATTACCGATCTCTGCCCTGTCATCAAAAATTTCTACTGTTATAGTAGCTCCTTTGTCGTAATAGTCACGGCATCTGATTTTCTCAACTTTTTGAAATTCTGCTGCTCATTTGGAAACAGAATTTAATTCGACTTCTCCCAAATTATTCAGATATTTGATTTTCATAAATAATATCATGAAAGCTGTCGAGCGTTTGGAAGATTTCTATCACCGGTTTAATAATGACAACGCTTTGCCAGGCAAGTTTAACGTTTATAAAATCGAAGATTTTCAAAAGACAACACCTTTACCGCATTACCGGCGCGATTTTTATAAAATATCCTTACTTACAAAAGGCGAAGGGCTAATTTCATATGCTGATAAAAGTTATAAAATCAACCAACCAATTCTTACTTATTCAAATCCGCTTATTCCCTATTCGTGGGAACCGTTGACAAAAGACGAGGAAGGTTACTTCTGTTTATTTAAAGAAGACTTTATGGATCATATGTTGCGGGCAGAAAGTTTATCGCAGTCGCCATTATTTAAAATCGATGGTGAGCATGTCTTATTTCCCGACGATCAAATGGTCTCTTTTGTAAAAAATGTTTTTGAAAAAATGATTAGCGAGCTTCTCTCACCTTATCAAAACAAATATCAACTGCTCCGTAGTTATGTTCAAATCCTTATTCATGAGGGTCTTAAGATCAAGCCTGTTGATAAAAATTTTCAAACAGGTCATTCTTCTGAGAGAATCAGCCATCTTTTTTCAGCATTATTGGAGCAGCAGTTCCCAATTGTTTCACCTCACCATCCAATCAAGCTAAAAAGTCCTGGCCAAATGGCCAGTCAACTGGCGGTTCATCCTAATCACCTGAACAGGGCAGTCAGGGAAACAACCGGTAAAACTACTTCAGAACTAATTGCGGCCAGAATTATTAAAGAAGCGAAAGCATTGTTGATTTACAGCGACTGGGATATCACCGCAATCGGTTATTGCCTTGGTTTTAACTACAGCTCTAACTTCAATATTTATTTTAAGAAAAATACCGGTGAAAATCCAACTGATTTTCGACGCAAATCCGTCGCATATTCATAAATAGCTGTTTGAATTTCATAAATCAGGCGATGATGTGTTTTATAGCTTTGCTGTATAAAATAATAATCGTTATGGAAAATGAAAAAGTCTGGTTTGTTACCGGCGCATCAAAAGGCCTGGGCCTTTCACTAATTAAATTATTACTTCAAACGGGTTATAAAGTAGCTGCCACTTCCAGGAATGCTGAAGAAATAGGACGCGTAATTACAGCTGATAAAGAAAATTTATTGGCTTTAACAGTAGACATTACCGATGAAGGGAGTGTTAACAGTGCTATTACGAAAACGATAGCACACTTTGGTAAGCTGGATGTTATCGTAAACAATGCGGGGTACTCCATCTACGGCAGTGTAGAGGTGCTCTCAAATGAAGAATTTCGAAAGACCATAGATGTTAATCTATTCGGAACAATCAATGTAATCCGTGCAGCCATGCCGCACTTCAGGCAACAACGCTCAGGCTATATCTTTAATATTTCTTCTGTTGCAGGTTACAAAGGTTTTGCCAATTCGCCAAGTTATGCAGCAGGAAAATTCGCAGTGATTGGTTTATCGGAGTCACTCGCCGAAGAAATTAAGCCATTTGGTGTTAAAGTTACTGTAGTGGCTCCGGGTTTTTTCAGAACCAGCTTTCTGGATAAAGGCGATGAACTTATTTCTGAAAATGCCATTGATGAATACCATGTGGAAGCATTAGTTGACAGGCTTAGAGCCATTAATGGCAAACAGCCTGGAGATCCGGAAAAACTGGTGGCTGCACTAATAAGTTTGTCGAAAGAACAAAATCCACCAGTACATTTATTAATGGGACCTGATGCCTATCAAATTGTTATGCAAAAAAGAACGGCTGAGCAGGAGGAGTTTGAAGCCTGGAAAGGCTTAACCTTGTCGACAGATTTTGATGACGAACTGAAAGCTGATTCTCAAAAATTTTCCTAATTAATTTCACAGCCGGTACCTTGCTGTGCCGGCTGTTTTTACGAGCATTAACTTAAGAATTTTTTACCCAGTATCTTTAGAAATGCATTGATCGGGAGAATCTTTCGCAGGAAAACGACCATTTTAGCATCTTTTCCAACTACTGTTCTAAATGCCTTACTTTTCCCGCTGGCCAATGCATAAATCTCATCAACAATCGGCTGTGCAGTAATCTTCATTCCCGCACCGGAAGCAGCATGGAGTACTGTTGAAACTTTCCCTGTAATCAGGTCATAATCTTTAATTTCCTCGCTTTTGCTAAAGGTTATATTTTCGCCAAAGGCAGATCCAAATCCGCCTGGTTCAACCAAATGGAGATCTATATTCAACGGCTTTAATTCGAATGTCAAACCTTCTGTAAGTCCCTCTAACGCGAATTTTGACATATTATATAAGGAGCCCAAAGGTAGTGCAGTGCTAATGCCCATCAAAGAACTGATATTGATAATTTTCCCAGCCCTATTAGCCCTTAAATGAGGTAAAAACGCGCGTATCACATTGATCACGCCTTTTACATTCACTGCAAATTGTTTTTCAATGTCAGCGTCATTTGTTAATTCCAGCGCACCATACATACCGATACCTGCATTGTTCACAATGACATCTATCGTTCCAAAGGCTGCGATGGCATTGTCAACAGCTACTGTTACGGTATCCACCTGCGTTACATCCAATTTAAATATCTTAATTTGGGGAAAGGCATTGAATTCTGTTTCCTTTTCCGGTGTGCGCATAGTCGCTGCAACATTCCACCCGTTTTTTGCAAAATGAATTGCCATTAACCGTCCAAGACCGCTGCTGGTACCCGTAATAAAAATTGTATTTGCCATGGTAATATTTTTATCAAAAGTATGGCTAATTTGATATACATTCGTAACCAGTATACTCATGTATACCACACTATTTACACCACATGGATACTTCAACAATTGTTAGAAACGAAGCACAGGAGATACAAGCCCTTCAGGATACCCTTTATGTTATCGGAGGAAAATGGAAACTCCCAATTATGAATTCCTTATGCAATGGTAACACCAGGTACAGGGAAATAGAGAGGAGCATTCCTGGAATTACAACCAGAATGCTGTCTAAAGAGCTTAAGGAATTGGAACTTAACGGCATCATTAGCCGTACAGTACACGGCACTTCCCCGGTGCTTATTGAATATAAAACTACAGATTATTGCAAAACGTTCAGTGCAATTTTGCTGGAAATGATTAAGTGGGGAATTGAGCACAAAAAACATATCACCAAAAAAGGATGACCATATAGGTCTGAATACTAACAAAGATTTTTCAGGTTCTGAGTTAAAATGAGAAAATACTATATCCACATTCCTATTCTGTTAATTTATAGCCGTTTATTATTCAGCATCATTATATTACTTCTGAGTTTTATACAACCGGAACATTTCAGGCCTATCATTAATACTTTACTTATTATTGGCCTGATATCAGATGTCTTTGATGGAATTATAGCCCGCAAATTAAATGTTTCAACGGTTAAACTCCGGCGAATGGATTCATTTATAGATCAGATTTTCTGGTTAAGTGCATTAGCCGGGGCTTATGTGATCTGCGGTACGTTCTTTAAAGAAAATGCATTTTTGCTTGTCGCATTATTGGGTGCAGAAGCATTAACATACCTGATTAGTTATCTTAAATTTAGGAAAGAGGTAGCAACACATGCTATACTTTCAAAAGTGTGGACTTTAACTATTCTCGGTACATTGGTACAAGTTATTAGCACTTGTGATTCCAGCTGGTTATTTATGACTTGTTTTTATATCGGAATGATTACCCGCATGGAAATCATCGCAATCCTGCTTATCATACGTAAATGGGAAAATGATGTCCCGAGCTTTTATCACGCGATTCTGATCAGACAAGGGAAACCGATTAAAAGGAATAAAATGTTTAACGGCTAGCGATGATCAGCTGGCAATTTTAGATCGTCGCGATCACCAGAATCAGATTCTATATATTT
The DNA here is from genome assembly GCF_009765875.1 of Pedobacter sp. L105. Taxonomy (GTDB): domain Bacteria; phylum Bacteroidota; class Bacteroidia; order Sphingobacteriales; family Sphingobacteriaceae; genus Pedobacter. The sequence goes on along the minus strand of NZ_LMUP01000002.1, from coordinate 562,866 downwards.
AAACTGACTCCTCAATTATTTTATAATGGCTAATTTTTTAATCAAATTAAAATTGATCTACCTGCAATTTTTAATTGTGGCAATTGGATTTATTTTCTCGTATCCATTTTTGATGTGGCTTTTAGTATATCAATTTTTATCTATATTTGGCTTATCCTATTTTAGACGCAGCTCCAAAATCAAATACTGACAATAATATCAATCTTATTCCGCATGTAGCATGGCTGGGAACCAAGTACAATTACTCGTACTTCAGCGCTTCTACCGGGTTGGCTTTCGCCGCTTTATATGCCTGAAAACTGACCGTCAGAAACGCAATAACTACAGTTCCTACTATTGATATCAATATAATTGACAAAGATATCGTTGTTCTAAACTCAAAATTTGTGAGCCATCTGTTCATCAGATAATATGCCACAGGTACACCAACACAGGCAGACACAACTACCATTTTTAGAAAAGAAACCGAAAGCAGGCTCATAATATTGCCAACTGATGCACCCAGTACACGGCGTACACCAAATTCTTTGGTACGCTGTTCTGCGCTGTAAGCAACCAGTCCGTAAAGGCCCAGACAAGAGATCAGTATCGCTATGCCCCCAAACAGATTAGCCAGAATACCCAGAATTTTTTCTGACTGCATTTTTCTGGCATACAGGTCATTGGCAAAGTTAATTTCTACAGGATAGTCCGGATTGATATTTTTAGCAATAGCTGAAATTAACTCGATATTCTTACTCAAACTGTTAGCGGGATTTAACCGCATATTGATAATTCCTGCCGGATTTTTATTAAAAATAATCACCATCTGGCGGCCTGAACGATAAGGAGAGTCCCAGGTAAAATCTTTAAATACACCTATTACTTTGAGCTGTTTTCCAAAAAGAACAACGTTCATTCCCATCGGATCTTTCACCTTCATCGCCTTTACCGCCGTACTGCTCAGCAAAATTCCTGCAGTGTCTGATGCAAATTCCCTGGAGAAATCGCGCCCGGACACCAGCTCCACACCGTTGGTCTTCACAAAATCATACTGTGTTTCCAGGCGATTGAAAACAATTTCTTTCCCCTTTTCTTCCATTCCTGGCCATTTAAAGCCGTAAAACCAACTGCCTACGTCTGTCATTCCCCGTGATGACTCATTGACAAAATTGACCGCCCCGGTTTTAAGTGCCTGCTCCTTAAAAAGGTCAAACTGACCAGACAGTTCACCATCCTGGGGCATCTCTGCAAGCAAATTGATATGGTAACCCACCGGTCTGTTCTTTATAAACTGCATTTGTTTATAGATCACAAGCGTAGCAATGATCAGCATAATGGCAAAAGAAAATTGTACAACCACCAGTACTTGCCTTAAGTTAATAGGAATCAATTTTGCCCTTGCTGTTTTCTTTTTTAAAGTTTGGATCGGGTTAAAAGAAGAAAGGAACAATGCCGGATAAGCGCCAGACAAAAGACCAGTAAGCAATGCGATTAGCAGAATACCCAGCCAATAGCCTGTATTGTTATATCCAATGGTAATATTTATGCTCAGCAGGTTATTAAATAGGGGCAGAGTGGCCTCAACAATGGCGACCGCAATTAATACGGCCACGGTAGTTAGTACCATCGCTTCGGTCAGGAATTGGGTAATTAACGAACCCCTTGTTGCGCCGATAGTTTTTTTAATGCCCACTTCCTTTGCCCTGCGTTCCGATTTAGCAGTGGCCATATTCATGAAATTAATACAGGCGACCAGTAAGATGCCGAAGGCCAGTGCTATAAACAGATAAATACGTTCTATGTCGCCACCTACACTTTTGCCATTCAGAAACTCGCCATACAAATGTTTATCTGATAAAGGAAACAAGAAATTCTCGTTTTTTTGGTCCTTATAATTTTCATTGAACAGCTTTTTCACTTTAGCATTAATCAGGTCGATATTGGCCGGATTGTTAACTTTAGCCATCGCCAGAAAGTTGAAATTTCCCCAGCCGGGGTTTTTAACATAATCATTGATGCTTGCAAAAAAAGACCAGGGCATCAAATAATCAAATCTGAGTGAGGTATTGGTGGGCAGATCTTTGATAACGCCGGTAACTTTTAAATCATTTGTGTTTTTATACCTCACCGTTCTGTTCAGTACATCTGTAGTACCGAATAAAAGTTTCGCAGTCTCCGCAGTCAAAATGATAGCATTTGGCGTACTTAATGCCGTAGTCGGATTGCCAACTATAAATTCATAATTGAAAACTTTGAGAATCTCCGGGTCGGCGAAGAGATCCACTCTTTTAAACCTGTTTTGCCCATTGGCGATGATTGACTGATCAAAACCACCTATTCTGGCGATTGCGTCCACCTCCGGTATTTTAGCTCTGATGGCCATTGGTATCCCATCTCCAGGCGATCCTCCGGTACTTGTAATCTTCCCGGTAGCATCCTGAAAATTGGTCATTACCTGATAAATTTTATCAGCATCCTTAAAATGGCGGTCGAAATTTATTTCATAACTGACATATAACAGCAATAACAGGCAGGCAGATAAACCAGCTGCCAGACCAATGATATTAATCATAGAAGAAGTCTTGTTTCTCCAAAGGTTACGCAAAGCGATTTTTAAATTGAGTTTAAACATGGCAGCATTGGTTTATCAATAAAGCAAATACGATTGATAGGCAATTTACTAAGTTTGTGCCAAGAGTAGTTTATGTTTTAACGTTCTGTATTACAGTATTTTAATTTTTAATCATTAATGGAGATCGTTCATTATCGGACGGTCATTGTACACTGCCGGACGGTTGAAGTATGAACCGGTCAACTCATTCTCAGCTAATTTAATGAGGTTCAGATTGGCTCTCTATTGTTTCTCATATAGTAAAAATGGCTATTAGATTTTTTTGGCGGAAATTAGCTAAATCGTCATTACAGGTGTAATGATGGATGCCTGATATTTATAATATTCAACTCAATTAAGAATAGAAAATTACTCAGATCGCTCATCCTTCAATGCCGCTGTTTCATTACTCGTGATTTTTTTAAATAAAAATGACAACACAAATTCAAAAACTACATAACCTACAAATATAAAAAATCCGGGTTGTAAAGAAGTGTCGTTAACAGTAGCTGTGGTTAAGAAACTGTTATGGATATTTAGATTAGAAAGCTGACTTTTTAAAATGCCATTCAAACCTATATAGGTCATCACTGTACCAACTACCATCACATCGGCCATATCCCATTTTCCGGCCTCGAAAGTTAAATATTTTAATACTTTATTATCCGCCAGTTCTTTAGTGCTTAGGATGTGGAGACCTTTTGCGATTATTCTTAAAACAGGTAAGATAATAATGAATAGGAGCATTAGAGAACCCACCACGATAGCGTCGGGCTTAGGTTGTTTGATCAGTACCTCAATTATACCCAATATACTTTTGCTCTGGAAAAATAGTACCTGGTTCTCGAAAGCAACTTTCTCTCCCAGAAGCATAAAATTCAGTGTTTGGATACGGGCATCAACCTCAATAATAGAGGCTGTTATGCCTACTGCTAATAAGATTAAAGCAAACAACAACGACATCACGAAAAGTGTGGTACGCAGATGTACCTGTTTTCTCATGAACCAAGTTAAGCCGAGAGCAACCGCAACGCAACCCAGCATGGCATAAGCGTAATTATAAGTAACCGTACGGATAGCTGCTAAGCGCGAAGTGATCTGTTTATTAAAATCATCCGGGTTATAAACGCGATATTTACTATATAAATATTTAGTAACCTGACCATAAGCTACACTGGTACTATCATGTGTTTCGTCTTCAAGCTGGTTAATTTTACTGGTAGCGATGTTCTTTAGCCTGTTGTGGCTCTCAGGACTGTTCACTTTGTCAATGATCGTTTTTGCAAAGGAAGGCACCTGTGCGTAAATATCTTTGGCATCTACAAATTTGTTAAATGCAAATTTCTTCAGTTTGCCGCCGAAAGTTTTTTGTGGTTTATTAATTTCTGCAACCGCCTTTTTGACCAGGTCATGCAACTGCTGTTCTACCTGCGCCTGTAAGGCTTTCTTTTGTGCCGGAGTGATCGTGAAATCATGCACCTGATGATTAACAACTGCCGCTATTTTATCGCGCCACTGATCAACAGAAAACAGTCCGAATGTAATGTTATTCGACATACTATAATCCTCTTTGATCTGCTCCTGATCACTGGAAAGTGTATGGAGACGGTAACCATAGTAGGCTTCGCCGCAAAGCAGAACACTTAATCCTAGAATGAGTATCAAATTGGGCAGGCCAAATCTTTTGGCCGTTGTGTTTTTTTGCTGAGTTGTCAATGTTTTAATTAATTAAATTATAATTTAAACGATGGATTGAATAGCATTTAATGCGAATCATATGGTGTAATGGACTTCAAAATAGTAGACAAAATCAATCCATATAATACAAAACTGATGAAGATGATATAACCCGGCTGCAAAGCTGTATTGTTTGTGGTAATGATTGTTAAAAAATCACTACGGATGTTCAGGCTTGACAACTGACTTTCTAATAAACCGTTTAAGCCGATATACGTCATTAGTATGGCAATAACAATTACGTCCGCCATGCTCCACTTACCTGACTGAAACGCAAAGTATTTGATGAACTTATTTTCAGCCACTTTTCTTTTACTCAATAGATGGATACCGGTAGAACTTAATTTCATCACCGGAAAAAGGATACTAAAAACAAGAATTAAAATACCAACCAATATAGAATCAACAGCCGGTTGTTTTACCAAAACCTCTACCACATCGAGAATGCTCTTGGTTTGAAAGAATAATACCTGGTTCTTAAAAACCACATGTTCTCCTAACAATACAAAATCCAGTGATTTAATACGCGCATCGACTTCAATCATTGATGCAGTTAAACCTACTGCAAGCAGCACAAAGGCAAACAATAACGACAGGACAAAAAGTGTAGCGTGTAATTCTACCCGTTTCCGGAACATCCACCATAGGGATAAAACAATCAGAATACAGCCAAGCATACCAAAAGAATAATTATAAGTGGTTGTACGAATAGTATCCAGCGATGCAGTCAGTTTATTATTAAATTCATCTGGAGAGGAAACATGATATTTGCTGTACATTTTACTGATTTCCGCATTATTCGCAGTTGTGGTACTGTCTATATAACCACTGTGTTCAACAGCTATAAACTTGTTCATTGCCAGTGTACTTAACTGCTTTTTATTTGTCGGGTTGTCAATCTTTGCGATAATAGTTTTTGCGAACCCGGGAACCTGGGCCTTGATCTTATCGGTATTTACAAAGGTTTTGACAGCTAATTTTTTCAGCTTTCCGCCTAAAGACTGTTGTGGTTTATTAACCAGTGCTTCGGCCTTATTGATCAATGCCAGAATGATTTGTTCAACTTCTACCTGCAGTTGCTTTTTTTGTTTTCGCGTCATGGTGAAATGACGAACCTGGTGGTTAATAATACCAGCTACTTTATCATGCCACTGGTCGACTGAAAAAAGCCCGAAAGTAATGTTATTGATATCGGAATAATCCTTTTTAATTTCCTCCTGCTGATTGGAAAGCGTATGCAGGCGGTAGCCAAAATAACCTTCACCCACTAAAAGTAAACCCAGGCCAAGGATTAATAATAATTTAGAGACGTTAAATCCCTTAACGACATTGTTTTGTTGTTCTGCGGTCAAATCAGTTGAAATTAAGTTGTGGAACGTCCATACAACTTAAAATTTCTGGAAATGTTTGATTGCTTTTTTGGTTACACTTTTTAAGAGTGAGATATTTAACATGACTAATAAACTTTCGATCATGATGACGTTTCTCAAATCTTCCATCTGAGTAATTCAGACTAATAAATTTTGTGTCCTGAAAAACTAAATTTTGGGCAATCATAAAAGTAATTCGGATTAATAGGTGATATCTAGATGTAAATACATATAGATATTAAGATACAAAGAAACGCCTATTACGGCGAGTAATACTTTATTAGTTAACGTGAAAAGCCCTTTTTGAAGGTTTCATGGCAAGGAGGATGCAGATACAATAAAATAAGCAACTGCAATTACTAAAAGCAATGATCCTCCGCTACGCTTAATTTTAGAACAGGGCTTTTGATATTATCGATCAGCAATTAGCACAGCTGAAAGAAGAATTGGAGTTATAAAACCATTGGAGTTTTGGAACTCAGGTTGATTAATTACATCGCATTCTCATTCACAAAAAAAAGGCACCGGTGCTCCGGTGCCTTAAATTATTCTATCATATGATCTTCGAATCTGTTTTTTCAGATTAAAAGATAAACATAAGTTCTTTGAATTATTTTAAATCAAACCTATCCAGGTTCATCACTTTAGTCCAGGCAGCAACAAAGTCATTTACAAATTTGTCCTGACCACCTGCGCTTCCATAAATCTCAGCAACAGCTCTCAGTTCTGAATTAGAACCGAAAACAAGATCTGCACGCGTAGCAGTCCATTTTACATCGCCGGAAGTACGATCGCGACCCTGATAAAGTTCCTTATCGTCTCCCACTGCTTTCCATTGGGTTGCCATATCAAGCAGGTTGATAAAGAAATCGTTGGTCAGCACACCAGGTTGCGAAGTGAAAACACCATGTTTAGACTCATCAAAATTGGTATTCAACACACGCATACCGCCTACCAGTACCGTTAACTCAGGTGCTGTAAGGGTAAGCAAATGCGCTTTATCGATCAGCAGCTCTTCGGTAGAAACACTAACCTTCGTTTTACGGTAATTACGGAAACCATCAGCAGCAGGCTCCAGGAAAGCAAATGATTCTTCGTCGGTTTGTTCCTGTGAAGCATCCATACGTCCTGCTGTGAAAGGAACGTTGATATCCTTGCCTGCATCTTTAGCTGCTTTTTCAACGCCTACGCTACCAGCCAATACGATCAGATCTGCCAGCGAGACTTTTTTACCATCGCCCTGTGCACCATTAAATTCCTGTTGAATGCCTTCCAGTTTATTCAACACTTTCTGCAATTGAACAGGGTTATTCACCTGCCAGTATTTTTGCGGAGCAAGACGAATACGGGCACCATTGGCACCACCACGTTTGTCCGAGCCACGGAAAGTAGAAGCCGAAGCCCATGCTGTAGACACCAGTTCAGAAACGCTTAAACCTGATTCAGCTATTTTTGCTTTTAATGCTGTAACATCACCTTCAGCTATCAATGTATGGTTAACTGCTGGAATAGGATCCTGCCAAAGCAATTCTTCCTGCGGTACATCAGGACCTAAATAACGTTCACGGGGACCCATGTCACGGTGTGTTAATTTAAACCATGCACGTGCAAAAGCATCAGCAAACTCATCCGGATTTTCAAAAAAGCGTCTTGATACTTTCTCGTAAGCAGGATCAAACCTTAAAGCAAGGTCGGTAGTCAGCATGGTAGGTAAATGTTTTTTTGAGCTATCATAAGCATCAGGAATAATAGCATCTGCATCTTTAGCTACCCATTGGTGCGCACCAGCAGGGCTTTTAGATAATTCCCATTCGTATCCAAATAAATTTTCAAAAAAGTTATTGCTCCATTGGGTTGGTGTTTTTGTCCATATCACTTCCAGCCCGCTGGTAATTGCGTGGGCACCCTTACCAGAGCCATAACTGTTGCTCCAGCCTAATCCCTGCAATTCAACATCAGAAGCTTCAGGCTCTTTGCCTACATGGTCTGCAGAAGCAGCCCCATGTGTTTTACCAAAACTGTGTCCACCGGCTATTAAGGCAACGGTTTCCTCATCGTTCATGGCCATACGGCCGAAAGTATCACGAATATCTTTAGCAGCTAAAAGAGGATCAGGATTACCATCAGGACCTTCTGGATTCACGTAGATCAATCCCATTTGTACGGCTGCAAGCGGTTTTTCAAGATTGCGGGAGTGTATGTCACCATCAGCATCATCGTCTGATACCAATACACCATGACCTTCAACTACGCCTGGAGAACCATGCGCATAACGCAGGTCGCCACCCAGCCAGGTAGTTTCATTACCCCAGTATACAGATTCATCTGCTTCCCAAACATCCTCGCGGCCACCTGCAAACCCAAAGGTTTTAAAACCCATAGATTCCAATGCGATATTACCGGTAAGGATCATGAGGTCGGCCCATGAAATGTTGTTTCCATATTTTTGTTTGATAGGCCACAGTAATCTGCGTGCTTTATCGAGACTTACGTTATCAGGCCAGCTGTTCAGCGGTGCAAAACGTTGTAGTCCTGCTCCGGCACCACCGCGTCCGTCACCTACACGGTAGGTTCCGGCACTGTGCCATGCCATACGGATGAACAAACCGCCATAGTGGCCAAAGTCTGCCGGCCACCAGTCCTGCGAGTCGGTCATCAGTGCATGAAGGTCTGCTTTCACTGCTGCAAGGTCGAGGCTTTTAAAAGCTTCTGCATAATTAAAGTCTTCACCCATAGGGTTTGACAAAGAGGAGTGCTGACGAAGAATACTTAGCTTTAACTGGTTAGGCCACCAATCGTTATTACGAGTGCCGCCGCCGCCAGTATTGTGTTTCATAGTGCCATTATGAAACGGGCATTTACTGATGTCATTTGATTCGCTTTCCATATTTATAAGTTTATATATTGAACACTCAACGTGCCCTGGTTATTGTAAAGTACTATAAAATTATGGTTTTAGATGTGATAAACACAATCATTTAATTCTATGCTAAATAGTTAAAATCTATATGATCTAATGATTTCAATAGTTTAAGTGTATAGTCGAAGGTTTGAAAATATTGATATGATAAACTAAAAGTATGATTACCTTGATCAAATGAAATTTGCGCTTACCTTATTCATTACATTGATTACCTTTCAGACATTCTCCCAATCTAAAACCGTAACTTCTATTGACGATACCAAGCCATTTGTGCTTGGCGTAATTGATGAGCTTTACTCAAAGGAATTGGGAGAAAAAAGAATTTTAAATATCTACCTTCCTGAAGGTTATAATAAAAATGATTCTATTGTTTACCCTGTAACTTATCTGCTGGATGGATCGGCCGACGAAGATTTTATACATGTGGCAGGTCTTTATCAGTTTAACAGTTTTGAATGGGTAAACCGTGTTCCTAAATCTATTGTAGTGGGTATTGCCACAGTAGACAGGAGGAGGGACTTTACCTACCCAACTACTATTGAAAAGGACAAAAAGAAATACCCTACGTCCGGGCATTCCGATCAGTTCATTGCTTTTATTGAAAAAGAACTCCAGCCATTCATTGAAAAAAAATATAAGGCTAATCATTCCAGAACAATTATCGGTCAGTCGCTGGGAGGACTATTGGCAACCGAGATCTTACTCAAAAAACCAGCACTTTTTAACAAATACATTATCGTGAGCCCAAGCATTTGGTGGGACAATGGTTCCTTGCTTGATCAGGATTCACCCTTAATAAAAAGTACATTTTTACAACAGACCAAAGTTTATATTGGCGTAGGGAAAGAAGGACTCGCACCTACCGTTTTACCTCGTGTGATGGAAGTAGATGCAAATTTACTGGAAGAAAAAATCAGGCATACCAAAAGCAAAGCCGTAACGGTTTATTTGGACTATCTCCCTCTGGAGGACCATGCAACCATTTCCCATCAGGCAATATCAAACGGACTGAAATTTATTTATAGCGACATCAAAAATTAAATCTTATCCGTTACGATTTCAACTGTTCACTGAAAAAATCAATAGTACGTTTCCAGGCGAGTTCTGCTGCGGCTTTATCATAACGGGGGGTAGTATCATTATGGAAGCCATGATTCACGTTTTCATAAACAAACTCCTGGTATTTTTTGCCATTGGCATCTAAAGCAGCTTTATACGCAGGCCAGCCTTCCGTAATCCTGGTATCTAAAGATGCATAATGGAGCATTAAAGGTGCATGAATTTTCGGTACATCGGCCGCTGCAGGCTGACTTCCATAGAAAGGCACTGCCGCTGCAAGTCCTGGTATACGTACCGCCATCATATTGGCAATGCCGCCGCCAAAACAAAAACCTACAACACCAACCTTACCATTGCAGCTTTCATGGTTTTTTAGATAATCGTATGCGGCTATAAAATCTTCTTCCATTTCGCCTTTATCCCTTTTACTTTGAAGGGTACGTCCCTCATCGTCATTACCAGGATAACCGCCCAGTGGGGTTAGTGCATCGGGTGCAAGTGAAATAAATCCTGCCAGGGCAGCTCTTCTGGCCACATCTTCGATATAGGGATTTAAACCCCTGTTCTCATGAACAACGATGATACCTCCAAGTTTCCGGTTGGCAGCTATAGGTTTTGAAAGCAAGCCCCTGATCGTTCCGCCGCCTTTTGGTGAAGAATAATTGATGTAAGCTGATTGCAGACGCGGATCATCCGGTTTTACCTGTACATTTCCTGTATAATCGGGCATCAGGAAACTCATCAGCGCAGGTACAGTTAGCCCGCCAACCGCGTAAACTGATAGCTTTTGAACAAATGCGCGACGGTTAAGCCGGTTGTGCGCATAGTCATCATATAGGTCAAACACTTCCTGTTTGATATCTTCTTTGTTTATCTGGCTCATAGTTAAAGATCTGATCAGTTGATGATTAATGCGCTACCTCATTCTAGAACAATATAAATAGGATTTGTTCTTTACCAAAATCTGCGCCCCGGTTTTTATATAAAAATACAATGTTAATTGATACAATCAGAAATATTTTTAACTAAATTAGGTCATCATAAGTTAACGAACTCAAAGCACATGAAAGCTAAATATTGCATGATTTTTTTGGCACTTGGCCTATTATACGCCTGTACAACCAAAGTTTCTAAACCTGCCGGCGATCTTCACTTAAATGGTACCTGGCAGTTAATTTCAGGTACCGAAATAAGCGGAGGAATAAAAACCGTTACGGATTATACCAAAAAACAGCAAATGATCAAAATTATCAATGATACTCATTTCGCGTTTTTAAAACATAACTTAGTTACCAATAAAGATTCAACAAATCATTTTGATGCAGGGGGAGGTACTTTTACGCTTAATGGCAATCAGTATACCGAACACCTGGACTATTATGCTAACAAAAATATTGAAGGCAACACATTTACTTTTACGGTAAGTATTAAAAATGACACCCTGATTCAGCAGGGTATTGAAAAACTAAAAAGCGGAGGTGCTGAAAAAACCATCTACGAAAAATATATCAGGCTAAAATAACCGGTCAGGAAGATATTATATCGTCACCACTAATCGCTTTCCGTCGGGAACATCCAGGTTCCAAAGCTCAGTGATGTCTTCTAATCTGACTTCTATGGTTTCCACTTTTAATTTACCGTCGGCCGCCAGCTGAAACATTTCCGGTAATATTTCAGAAAAGAGTTTGCGCACATGGTCTTTAGGCCAGCTGCCCAGTCCTGAGCCTGTTAACTGCAGATCAACACTCCTTAGGTTTGCAGCAGATAGCTGGATCAAATCTCCTGACATAGCGCCTACAGAAACAAATCTTGTTTTATTTGTAAATGAACCGTTACCCTTTAAACAGCCCAATATCATTTCGGCGGTGTGCCCCCATACATAATCAATAATGATATCAATTGGCGACTCGTTGTGTACCTTTTTTATTTGCGAGATAAACTGCTCATCCTCCTGTTTTAAAGAAATAATTTCATCGGCACCCAGTTCCATTAGATCTGTTAAAGACTGCTGATTCCGGCCGGTCACAATTACTTTTTTGGCACCATAATGTTTTGCCAGCTGAACAGCAACCCGCCCGGTAAAACCGGTAGCACCATTGATTAATACTACTTCTCCATGCTGGATGTCTGCTTTAAAACGCAGGCCCATTGCCGCGCCCATCACTGCATTGGCCAGTGCTGCCGCAGTGGCATCACTGATTCCGGCGGGTAATTTTACAATCCTGTCTTTTTTAATGACAGCTCTTTCTGATAACATTCCGTTTACGCCCATCCCATAAACCCTTGTGCCATCTTCGAGCAGGCAAACGCCATCGCCGCCAACCACGCGGCCATTTTCTTTTGGTTTATCGCTCGAATAATGTTTTCCGCTGGCCGTACCTTTATCAAAATGTTTTAGTGCAACTGCCTTTACAGTGACTAATACTTCATCGTTGTTTTGAACTTCCGGTTCCCGAAAATCTATATATTGGGGTAATTCACCCTTTTGGTACATTACTGCTGCTTTCATTTGAATTGAATTTATTTTAAACGGTAATGAAGCTATCATTAGCTTATTGATAACAGTCTGTGGACGGTAAGCTGATGATAGTTTCTTTCTGTTGAGACAAAATTACTGTTAGCCGGAATGCCTGACGATAACATTTGTTATCAAATGTCCTTCTCTTATTTTTTTCGTGCAAGGGCACTTTTTATCCTGCTCAGATGAACCTTGCTGATGCCTAAATAAGAGGCGATGTAATGCTGCGGAACCCGCTGAATGATATGCGGCCGTTCGTTTAACAGATTTAGATAACGTTCTTCTGGCGTATCCCTGAGGAAAGAAACAAACTCATGCATGTAATGTAATTGCCTTTCAGCGGAGAGCTCAAAAATTAAGTTCAGAAAACCCGGCTCTTCACCCAACTCAGTCATGAAACGATGTACGTGTATTTTAGGTAATAAATAAATTATTGACGGCTCAATCGTTTCGATGGTAAACAGGCTTGGTGTGTTCTTCAGGAAGCTTTCAAAAGAAGTTAATCCCTCTTGTTCAAAGAAAAACTGTACAGTTTTGTCGGTTCCTTTGTTGTTAAAACATAAACGTATACAACCTTTTTCTATAAAAATAAAATTTCCTGATACTTTTCCCTCTTCTAATAATACTGTTTTTGCAGGGACTTCCCTACGTTGCTGAAACTCCTTGTATTTATCCAAATAGGGAGTGAGCTGAGGGAATTTGTCTTTGAAATGGAAAAGCATATGTTGACAATATGATTTGCTAAGTTAATTGAAATAGCGATCTCTATATCATGCAGCGATTATTTTATCTGCCGGATTAACGGGTCTTTTTTTTTGTCCGTAATTAATATAACGACAATGATCGTCATTCAAAATGATTACCGGGAAACATAGGTTAGAAAATTTCAATTATCTGATAGCGTTTCACTACGAGCATTATAAAACCACAAGTAGGGGACAGTGCCAGACTAGGAGGAAGCTGTACCTAACGTAAGCGCTTTTGCAGGTTGTGGAGAGGGTTGATTTAAAAGAAAACGTGAATGAATCACTTTAATCTCACTATCACTTAATTTCGACGTTTTTTTCAAAATTGCATCAAAAAAACTTACTTCTTTTTCTGTGGCAGGGCAGCCTACATTATCAGCAGGAGTTGCTGTTGCAGCGCCATCTTTAGGCATTAGTGAATTAGCAAGAACATTTCCTTTTGTGTCTAATACCAGCCAAAAAGGTAATCCTGATTTTTCTCCGCCAAACTTTGTCATTACTTCCATGCTGCCAGGGTTTTCAAGATTTGCTTTTGCCGGTTGTTCAAGTACATCCAAACGAGCGATAACATAATTATCGTCGATCATTTTTTTGCAGCTTGGATCATTAAGGGAAGCTTCCATTTTTTTACACCAGCCACACCAGGAAGCATGGAAAATGAGCAAAACCTTTTTGTGTTCTTTAGCGGCCTTTGCATAGGCGTCGTTCATTATGCTTTCTGAAGCAGGCAGTGCAGTACCAGTTTGTGCCGAAGCCGCAGAACCAATAAATAGAAAAATTATATATAATAAGTGTTTTGCTTTCATCATAAATAAATATAATAAATTCCTTTTGATTTTATCTCACTTCTAATTAATTATTCTTATCGCATAAATCTTAAAAATAACGTCTTCGCCATTCTGCTTTTTAGATGATTACCGGTAGTCTATAGCGCTCAGCAACTCAATACATCAGATAGCATAGATATCTTCCTGAAAAATAAAATGCAGTCGGAACAGTTCCCTCATTACAGGTAGCTGTGGTTTGGCAGGAAATGAACTCAACAGCTGGTAGTGCCAGCTGTTGAGCCAGAAAAAAATTAACCGAAGCATTATCGATTTTTAAATTGAATGTACCGCTTTACCCTGAAAACTCAAATGCGATAACCTGGGAAAGATACTTGAGCTGATCAAAACACTTCCAGTCAGTTAAAAGCCCTTTCGGAAAAATAAGGCGGCCTTAAAAATTAGGATCGAAATTAAAGTATATTGGGTTAGACAATCCAACCATATTTCCACTTAAGGCCATGGACAATGGAACTTCCGGATAAGCTGTCTGCGGCCCTTCAACCGTTACACGGTAAAAACTTCGGCCATGTAAGGCCGGTGTATCAGTAAACTCCACCATTGGCTTTTTACCCGTCATCTTGATGGTGCTGTATGGATTACCGTTTTTCACTATGCTAACGGTATAAGATGAGTCGGCCACAGTATTTCCTGTAAGTTGCACCCTGAATTTAACAGGTTTACCTGTCGACTTAGCATTATCTCCCATCATCATATCCATTTTACCATCCTCATTCAGATCTGCATAAAATTCAACACGGGGTGCATATGGATTTGCGCTAACGCAAACGCGGCCATTGGTAAGTGCGTCTACTACTGCCTGTTTGGTTCTTGCTGTAGCGAAAACCCAGGTGGTTGGGGTACCAATATAGTTGGCTTTGGCCTGTCCGCTATTTTTTGTGGCTTTATCGGGTGTATCCGGAGTACCGTGATGAGAATCACTTCCGCCTCTGCCAGTCAGTTTGCGGCCTGAAGAAAGCATATCGTCCCAGATCATGATCGCATTGGCATTTTTAGGCCATACTGCAGAATTCCAGACTTCAATTGATTCTACCATATCATAAGAATAACCGAAATGATCTTTTCCACTTGGATGGTTAGCCGATAAATGAATGCCAAGCTCCTTTTTTACGGCTCCAACTACAACATCGCGCTGATCGCGAACGTCGTATAACCGCTGATGGTCATAAGGTCTGGCCGAGAACACGTTACCGTGGCCGCGGGTGGTGGTCCACTCTTCACCATATAGCAGGAGCAGGGATTTTGATTTGAACTCAGGATCTGCCCAGGTATTATTGGCTGGGTCGCCATTAACATGGTTATCATGATCGGTAATACAGATATAGTCCATACCAACAGACTCAGAGAAGGCAACGATTTTCGAGACAGGATTGTTCGAGGCATCCTTGCTGTGGTTAGAGTGCAGATGGAGATCGCCCTTTAACCATACGCCCTTGCTCAGGCTCGCAATGGGAGGGAGCGTGTCAATATCTCTGGGAGCCCAGGGGTTAGTGTGGGTGGACTGGGCCATTGCAGCACCACCGATCATAATGAAAAATCCTGTGCAGAGCATGCCCGTCAGCATGTTTTTTGTGTGTTTAAATCTCATAAAAAAAATTGAAGTTGAATGATGTTTATTGATTCCCAAATAGCCTAAAGGTGCTTTTGACAGGAAATATACCGGCGCACTATTAACAAATTGTTAATAGTTTGAAATGCAGTGAAATTGTGACAGTCTCTGCCGGGAAAGATGCAAGCCATTTGCTGACTTCTTGCTGTAATGATGGTGAGATCGTATCAGCAAGCTGTATCAATAATACCTATCGCCGGCCATCGGATAAGGCAAACCATGAATAGTTTTGTGATTGCTGCAGGTGTTTATGTAGCCGCATTAACCGATGACGCCCTGACAACTGCCCAAAAAATTGGCATTGTAACCGTTGATAAGAACGGTACAGCCTGCAAAGTTTCTGATGCTGTTGAGGCGATTAGGAAAATAAAAGATAAAGGAGGAATCGGTAAAAAGAAAAAAGTGGTGAAATGCTGATTGGAGTTTGTAAAGTAAGGAACGTATAGCGGATGGTACAGGCAAAGATGTGGGGAGTTTTTAAATCTTCAGCTGCCTCCAGATGTCTTTTATCTTGGATTCTCTTTACTGTTAAGGATGAAATTCATGTAGATATAATCGGCGAATTGGGTAAAGTCGCTACAATTTTAAAGCACATTTAAATGATACAATAATTCTCAATCTTTTTTATTAATTAAATAATTATTTCCTGACTATCGAATGTTAGATTTTCGTGATACCGAATCTATTAGGATGCAATAATCTGGTCTTCGACTAACTATTCTGCCTGTATTGTTAGCTAATTGGCTCGCCGCATAATTTCTACTCTCCATTAAAATAGATTCTGGCATAATTTTAGTAAAATATTAAAATATCAAGGCTTTGCTTGAAATTGGTGACTTGGTAAAACGATTTTAATTAACGATATCTCATTATAAAGGGTTTAACAATGAAGAATTTAATTAGTGATCAGTTTATTATTTACCTCTAAAAATTTTAATTTAATCTGCCGAATTTATGAAGATCTTATTAAGCTACCTTAAAAAATATAAGTGGACCGTGCTGCTTGCATTATTAATGACAGCTATAAACCAAAGCTTCTCACTAATAGACCCGATGATTACCGGAAAGATTGTCGATACGTATATCGTTAAACGCGATCTTTTCACCAGACATGAATATTTTACAGGTGTGCTGACACTGATAGGACTGGCCATCGCTGCCGCCTTTATATCACGTATTGCCAATAACTTTCAGGATTACTTTACGATCACTGTTGCACAAAGGACTGGTGCTGAAATGTATGCCGACGGTATGAAACATTCGCTGGCAATGCCTTATGCTGTATTTGAAGAGCAAAGAAGCGGAGAAAAACTAGGTGTATTGCAACGTGTAAGAAGTGATTCAGAGAATTTTATTAAATCCTCAATCAACGTAACCTTTATGGCGCTGTTTGGGATCATCTTTGTTTCTGTATATTCATTCTTTATCAGTTACAAGGTTACGGTAGTGTTTCTTTTATCAGTACCGATCATCACTTACTTAAGTTGGGTGCTATCAAAAAAGATAAAAGTTATTCACCGTGCAATCATTCTGAAAACTTCTGTTTTAGCTGGCCGTACATCAGAATCATTGAGAAATATAGAGCTGGTTAAAAGTCATGGCTTAGGCGATCAGGAGATTGAACGTTTAAACGATGCAAGTTATAAGATCCTGAACCTTGAAATTATAAAAACCAAAATCCTTAGGATGCTGAGTTTTATTCAGGGTAGCACAGTGAATGTAGTACGCAGTGCCATGGTGGTGATTTTATTGATGCTGATCTTTGATAAAGAGCTTTCGCCAGGGCAGTATTTTAGTTTCTTATTGTATTCTTATTTTCTGTTTGGCCCGCTTCAGGAATTTGGCCATATGGCTTTAACCTGGCGCGAAGCACAGATTTCTTTAGGTAATTTTGAAAGAATCATGAAAACGCCAATTGAGCAGGTTCCGGAAGATCCTACAGAGATCAGTCAGATTCAGCATATCGAATTTAATAATGTGCAGTTCAAATATAAAAATGCTAACCGTTATGCATTGAATGGTATTTCATTTCATGCAGAGCAAGGTGAAACGGTTGCATTTGTTGGTCCTTCCGGATCTGGTAAAAGCACACTGATCAAATTGTTAGTGGGCTTGTATAAACCGTTAAGAGGTGATATCAGGTACAACGGAACCTCGGCAAATGATGTTCACTTGGATGAGTTAAGACGTAAAATAGGTTTTGTAACCCAGGATGCACAAATGTTTACAGGTAACATCAGGGACAATCTTTTATTTGTTAAGCCAAATGCTACTGATGCAGAATGTATGGATGCACTGAATAAAGCAGCTTGTCAATCATTGCTTGCCCGTGCTACTGACGGTCTGGATACAATGATTGGAGAAAGCGGTGTAAAAGTTTCCGGTGGTGAAAAACAAAGGTTGTCTATTGCAAGAGCATTGCTGCGTAATCCAAATATCCTTTTGTTTGACGAGGCTACTTCATCTCTTGATTCACTGACTGAAGAAGAGATTACCAAAACGGTAAACAAGTTATCTGAGTTAAAAGATCATATCACTTTGATCATTGCACACAGATTATCTACCATCATGCATGCTAACCGAATTTATGTGTTGGAAAATGGATATATCATTGAAAGTGGTAACCATGAAGAATTACTGGATCAAAAAGGTCTGTATTATGCAATGTGGCGTCAACAGGTAGGTAAACGTAAGCTGGTTGAAGAGATGAACAAGCTCGACGCTTTGGTTGAAGTAGGATAAACATAAATATATCGTAACCAAAAAGCCCGTTCAGTTTAATTACTGAATGATTGCCCCCAAAAAGTTAGACACTTATTGGGGGCATTTTTATGATTAGAAAAACAAAGTTTAGTTTAAGCTTCAAAAAATAGTCCTTCAATTTCATGATTTGACCCATCGTACTGGTAGAAGTTGATCCATTAGATCTTTTGCAGGCACCAGGTAGTCATGCAGCGAAGGTTCTGTACATTGGTCGTTTTAATAGGCTCAAAAAGCTCTCCACCCAGAATGGAAGTGTAATGGCTTAATGTTTCTTCATTAACAAGGTAACGGTTACTTCCGTCTGGTAAAGCATATCTACCATTGCCTAAGGGAAAAACCAGTTTTTCTATTCCGATGTCAGAAGCCAGTCTCACAAAAAAATACCCACCGGGTTTAAGTGTGCGCCAGATGGAACGCACCATCACATCAAAGTGTTCATGGTTGCTGGCAAAATGCAGCACGGCACTGCAAATCGCTAAATCAAAATATGCCGACGGAAAAGGAAGATCTTCTGCTGCGGCAATGACAAAGTTATCTGTTGGGTTTCCGGGTGCCAGCTGCGCTGATAACTGTTTGCCGTTCTCTACCGCATCAGCATTAGGATCGATACCATATACCTCAAATCCATTTTGCAAAAAATAGGGGAGGTTACGTCCGCCGCCAATACCAATATCAATGATGCGCTGACAATCGTCAAACCTGCCTTTCAGTAATTGATCGAACAAGTAGATATCTATATTGCCATAAAGTTGCTGCAGGTTATTATTCATTAGTGTACATCATTTTTTTATCAGTTGTAGCCTAACGTAAGTTTAAAAGATATATTGTGGGAAAAGATTGAAGCTACATTCTTTTTATCTGATTTCGTGACGTTTTTAACCATCGTATTTCAAACTGAACTATTCCACTGATTTATCTATTTTCAGAGGTATTCGTCTCCTTATAATCGATATTTTATTTTTTTTGTCTGTTTGATTTTAAATATGGATAATTATAAGGTGTTTTTGTATATTTAAGTAGGCTTATTTTGATTTTAAACAGTTTTTAATGATGTTTTTGTTGTATTTTATCTAATATGAATGTTAATTTTTGTTAAAACGCTTATTTAAGGCTAATTAACAGCTTGTTTTTTGATGTAAAACCTAAGTAAGTATATTTTAAAATAAATAATATAAATATATACGGTGTTTCATGATAGAAATTATGAGTTGTGATAATGAAATTGATATTAAAAATGTGATAAATGTCACAAAATATAAAACATGTATCCTATTTACTACATAATTGTTAGTGATTGATAAAAAATGTCCTTAAATTAAGATAAGTGCTGTGTAATTTGAGAGGAAAAAATAGAAATAAGAATTTTAAAACGGTTTAGCTTGTTATTTTAGCAAATTTTCATCTTAAAATCGGAACTGTAACATCGTTGTTTCAATCAAAATATGACAATTAAATCATTGTTTTGCTAAAACAATTTAGAAGTTCATTATAGAACTGCCATTTTTTTGAAATTATACTAAATATTTTGCGTCTGATAATAACAAAGATGTTACATTATATCTTGCAATTGCTAATACTAACTATTTAACTAAAGATTCTCGCATGAAAAAACGTTTACTCAAAAACTTACTTTGGGTTTTGATGTTACTGGTCGGCAATGCCGCCTGGTCGCAAACCCGTACCGTGACCGGTACCGTAACAGGCCAAGATGATGGTTTTCCCTTACCGGGAGTAACCATTACTGCCAAAGGTACTAAGGTTGGTACCTTATCATCCGCTGATGGTAAATTTTCACTAAATGTTCCGCAAGGAACAACCTCACTTATTTTTCGTTTTATTGGCTACACTACTTTGGAAGTACCAATTAATGGCAGAACAGTAAACGCAAAATTAAATACTAACAACAACATCCTAAATGAGGTTGTAGTAACAGGATCTGGTGTTGCAACCAGTAAAGCACGTTTAGGGATCTCAGTAGAAACCGTTTCTGCTAAATCGCTAACCGAAACCCCGCAGTCTACTTTAGAACAGGGTTTAATCGGTAAAATTCCCGGAGCGCAGATTTCATCTACAGATGGAGCTCCTGGTGCGCGTGTTAACATCGTTTTAAGGGGTATTAACACTATTCAGGGTGGTACATCTCCAATGATTTTGGTGGATGGGGTAGAATCAAGGGTAACTGACATCAGTTTAATTGATCCGTCTACAGTAGATCACATGGAAATTGTACAAGGTGCTGCTTCTTCAACTATTTATGGTGCGCAGGGTGCAAATGGTGTAATCCAGATTTTTACCAAGAGAGGTAAAGTTGGCGGAACCAGAATTGATGTATCCAGTGCTGTAACTGCATCAAGTCTGATTAACAATGGTGATGTTCACCAGGCTAGATTGAGTAGTTTTAAAACTGATGCCAATGGTAACTTTATCAATAGCAGTGGTGGTATTATTGAGATCAACTCTGATGGTATCTATCCTGGAGTAACCTGGGCAAATGCTGCGGGTGCATATCCTACTGCGATGACAAATCCAGCAAATATTGCTACCCAACAATATGGTACCAACTTAAAATGGTATGACCACTTTAAGCAAGTGTTTAAAACGGCTTATACCAGAAACAACAATGTTGGAATATCTGGGGCAAGCGATAAATCAGATTATAGTATCACCTTATCAGACAACAAACAACAGAGTATTGTCAGGACTGCTGGTTATAATGAGCGTACCAACCTGACTACTAACTTAGGTACTGAATTGTTTAAAAACTTTACACTACGTTCAAGTACACAGTTAGTATATAACCAAAATACCCTGGCTCCAGGCTTTGGTACTGGTAATGCTGGTGCATTGTTTAATGTAGAAAATACCTCTCCTTTTTATGATTTGAATAACAAGTTAGCATCAGGAGATTATCCAAACTCATTAAACTCTGGTGCGGTGAGTGTGAACGGATCTAATCCATTCTATCGTACAGAGTATGGTAGTCAGAAAACTAACAGGATGGACCTGTTGCAAAGTTTCATAGCTGATTATAAACCAAGTAAATTTGTAGAGTTTAATGCTAAATATGGTTTGAACTACAGCCATCAGGAGGCCAATCAGTTATATAAAGATCAGTCTCAGAACATAGCTTCTGTTGATAACAGTTATTACCTGGGTGGTGATATCACCGGGTCATTGTATAAACAAGCTTACACTCAGGTATTCCAGAATTTTAACGGTTCAGCAACCATCAGAACGGATTGGCAGAAAGACTTTAACAGTAAACTTCCAATCACAACCAGTACATTGCTGCAATATGACTACAGAAAAGATGTTTATAAAGAAAATGATATTCAGGGTGTAGGATTACAGCCTTATGCAATTTATAACTATCTGCAAACAAATTCTACCCAGGTAACTTATGATTACACCAGACCATTTATTACGTTTGGTTATGTAGTGAATCAAAAAATTGACTATGGAAATTACGGCGGTATTTCCGGAGGTTTCAGAAGTGATTATTCTTCTGCCTTCGGTGGAGGTTCTAAACCATTTACTTTCCCTAATGCCAACGCCTACATCCGTCCGTCATCATTTGATTTCTGGAAAGACCTGGGATTAGAAAATCGTTTCCCTGAATTTAAACTCCGTGGTGGTTTCGGTAAAGCGGGCATACAGCCAAACCCTTTTGACAGATATCCAACCTTAAGCACGCAAACTCTTGGTTCTTCATTGATATTCACCGTGCCTACCTCTGCAGCAAATCCAAATTTAGGTGTTGAAGTTTCAAGAGAAATTGAAGCAGGTTTAGATTTAGCCATTAAAGGTGCTACTGGTAACTGGTTTTCCAGCTATACGCTAAGTGGTACTTATTGGACTAGAAAAGGTACCAACATTATTTATCAGATTAATGTTCCACCAAGTACTGGTGCATCAAGTATCTTAACGAATGCAATCGACCTTTCTTCACACGGTATTCAGGCTTCCTTGAATATGAACGTGTTAAAGACTAAAAATTTCAACTGGAATTTCACTACTAACTTTAGTAAACAAACTACTACCATTACAGGAATCAATGGTCCGCCAATTATTTTAGCTTCAAGTGCCGGAAGTACTCAGCTGGCTTTGCTTCCAGGTCAGAAAATCGGTCAGATCTATGGTTACAAAGCTTTAACAAGTGTTGATGAGCTGAACAGTAAAGGCGTACGTTTCATTTCTGCTGCCAACGCTTCACAATATGAGATCGTTGATGGTCGGGTGGTGAATACCGCTACTAAAGGTATTCAGTATTCTAATGAAGTTTCTTCTTTTGGTGACCCTAACCCTAAGTTTAACATGGCATTTATCAACTCCTTTAATTACAAACATTTCTCTTTCGGTTTTCAATTTGACTGGGTTTATGGCAGTCACTTGTATAACCAGACTAAAGAATGGATGTATCGTGATGGTATCAGTGGAGATTTTGATAAAGCAGTTACTATTGGTGGTCAGACTGCTGCTTATACAGCTTATTATGCCAGTACTTATCAGGATATCATTGGAGCCAGAAATGGTGGGCGTAACTTTACTAAAGATTATTTCTATGAAAGTTCTTCTTTCCTGAGATTGAGAAATATTTCAGTTGGCTATGACTTCAGCAGCATGCTTCCAAATAAAGTATTTAAAAGGGTAATGCTAACAGTGACAGGTACCAATATCTTAACCTTCACTAAGTACACTGGTTTAGATCCTGAAGCCAACTCTGGTAACACTAACTCTGCCTTTGACAGAGGGGTAGATCTTGGGTCTATACCGAATTTAAAATCGTACCAGTTTAAATTAAGTCTTGGATTTTAATTGATCTTAAAACGGAAAAAAATGAAAAAAAACAGATACATATATATTGGATTGATGACCACGTTTTTATTTAGTGTCTCATCATGTAAAAAAGAACTGGATGTAAAAAATCCTAACTCGCCTACCTTAGAGCAGGCGAAAACAGAATCGGGAATACTCTCCTTATCTACAGGTGGTGTGTATATTAACGGTTTTTTAAATGGTGATGGCTGGTTGGGAAGTGGTTATTTCTCTTTGGTATCGGGTTTCCAGGAGTTGTTGGCAGATGATGTTTCTGCGGAAGCGGCCAACCAAAACGTTAACCAGGTAAGTATTCCTGGGTATGTTGTTCTGGATAACGGAACCAAAATTTCGAGACCAACCGATCAGGCAATAAATTTAAGATCGAACAATACCAGGGCTAAACAAAGTTCAAACTTATTTTACTATGAGTGGACTAACATGTATGCCATGAACAATGCTTTAAACCAGGTATTGGCTTTGGTAGATAACATCCCTTTTAGTGGAGATGCGACAACCAGAAAAAACACGGTTAAGGCCTGGTGTTATTGGTGGAAAGGTTATGCTTATGCAAAGTTAGGTTCTTCTTATTATGCAGGTTTAATTAACGATTTGCCAAATGTGGTTAATGCAAATTATGTGAGTAGTGCCGCTTTGATTGCAGAATCAAACAAAAACTTTAATTTGGCAGCGGGACTTTTGGGTGGAATTACAAATGTTGGAGATTATACAACGATAATGACCAAACTAATCCCTTCTGATGGACAGGTAGGTTTGGGTGCTGTACCAACACCAGCGATGTTTGTACATAGTATTAACACCATGAAAGCAAGAAATATCCTGGCGAATAAAAAAACCAGTGATATGACTGCTGCTGACTGGGCTTCTATTTTAACTTTAGTAAATAGTGGGATTACTGCTGGTGATGATGTCTTCACTGGCAGAACGAACTCTTCTAATACAAATGGTTGGTTTGATGCTAATGCTGGTGTCGTAGCTTCCAATACAGCTGGTCCTCCAAGTCAGAGTACATTTAAAATCACTGAGCGTTTTATACAGGAATTTAAAACAGGTGATAAAAGGTTGGCTAACAATTTTGGTAGTAATCCTTACATTAACCAGGTGGGTGGTTTCACTTTCAGTACCCGCTGGGAATTGTTTGATGCCAAACAAGGCAAAAACCCGAAGAATGGTGCTGTGATTTTAGCTGATAAAACTCCGGGTAATTACGAATTATACCTTGCTGGTACTTATGAAGAGAATGAACTGATGAAAGCTGAAGCGCTGATCAATACAGGTCAGATCGAATTAGGTTTGGCAAGTGTTGATGCAGTAAGAGCTTTTCAAGGTGCAGGCTTATCGGCTGTAGCTGGAACTGGTTTAGATTTAGCAGCAGCTAAAGAAGAATTACGCCGAGAAAGACGTGTAGCTTTAGTATTTAGAGGTACTTCATGGTATGATGCCAGAAGATGGGGTGTGATCTATGACATTTCAAAAGGCGGTGGCAGAACAAATGCTGTTGTTTATGGATCGGACGGTGTATTAAATACACATGCAACGATCAATTATAACTTTATGGATTACTTTGATGTACCAGCTGATGAGGCGGATTTAAATCCACCTGCTGCAGGTAGTGCAGCTGTAGTTAACCCAAATTATTAACCAATATATGCTCTCATAGTATGCAAAGGCTGCCTTAACGGGCGGCCTTTTGCATTTGTAAGAATTTATGAAGGCATCAATATTTAAAGGTATCTGCATATCTAGATACCTTTAAATATTGATGCCTTCATTGATGTAATTCAAAATAGAATCTATGTAGTTTTTAACTAGAGTCTATTTAATTTAAATAGGGCGTGATACTTATTGAACCGTAAGTTTTATAAACAGCGATGTTTTAAATAAAAAATGCAGAACCTATCAGAGCTCTGCATTAGAAAAATGTTTTAATATTTAAGTTACTTCTTATATCAGCATTATGAATTAACCCTGCCAGGATATTCCTGCAAGGCAATCTGTAAACAGTCCATCGCTTTATTCAGGTCGTCTGTATTTAATACATAAGCCATTCTTACCTGGTTTTTTCCTGCGCCGGGCGTAGAGTAAAAACCTGTTGCCGGAGCCATCATGACAGTTTCTCCATTATGATCAAAGCTTTCCAGCATCCACTGACAGAATTTATCGGCGTCATCAATAGGGAATTTAGCCACTACATAAAAGGCACCTCCCGGATTAGGGCAGAAAACACCATCAATAGCATTTAACCTTGATACCAATAAATCCCTGCGCAACGTATATTCTTTATTTACCCCTTCAAAATAGCTATCTGGTGTATCTACAGCTGCGGTACCTGCAATTTGTTCTACCATTCCCGGACTTAACCTTGCCTGTGCAAATTTTAGACCTGCTTTGATTACTTCCTTGTTTTTGGTAATCAGGCAGCCTAAACGCGCACCGCAGGCACTGTATCGTTTAGAAACAGTATCCAGGATAATTACGTTTTCATCTATACCCTCTAAGTGCATAGGAGAGATAAACTCCCTGCCGTCATAACAGAATTCACGGTAAGCTTCATCAGAGAAGAGGAACAGGTCGTACTTCAGGCACAGTTCCTTCAAGGCGATCAGTTCTTCCCTGGAATATAAATATCCTGTTGGGTTATTCGGATTGCAAATGATAATAGCCCTGGTTTTAGGGGTGATTAGTTTTTCAAATTCTGCAATCGCTGGAAGGGCGAAACCATTTTCAATATATGACATAATCGGTTTCACCACTACATTACTCATGCAGGCAAATCCATTGTAGTTGGCATAAAAAGGTTCAGGGATGATGATCTCATCACCGTCATTTACACAAGCCTGCATAGCAATCGTGATCGCTTCCGATCCGCCAACGGTAACCAGTATTTGTTCAGGACTGATATTATAGCCCAGTTTATTGTAGTATTCTGTCAGTTTTGTCCTATAGGTGATCGTTCCTTCAGAGTCGGTATAAGCCCAAACATTAAAATCTATGTTTTTTATCGCGTTCAGCATTCCTTCCGGCGTAGCGATGTCTGGCTGACCAATATTTAAATGATAAACCTTTTTGCCTTCCTTTTTTGCCTGAACGGCGTAAGGGGTTAGCTTTCTAATTGGTGACGCGGGCATGTCCAGCCCCTTTTCTGAGATATTCGGCATGTCGCAAAAATAAAAAAACCTCGTTGATAAACGAGGTTTTAATGGAAATATAATATCCTGATTAATTTTATTTGGTTGCAGTTACGGTTTCACCTTTAATGTACAACACCTTAGTAGGTGTTTTTGAATTTGATGTTACTGTAATGCTTTTGCTGAATGGCAATGGTGAACCCGCAGGGCTGTAAGTTACTTTGATTATGCCTGTTTGTCCTTTTAATACCGGTGTTTTTGTATAAGTAGGTACTGTGCATCCGCAGGTAGTTTCAACTTTAGTCAGTATCAATGGCTCATCCCCAATGTTTACAAATTTAAAATCTACTGAAACCGGTTTGCCCAATGGAATTTTTCCAAAGTCGTGCGATTCAGCATCAAATTTAAATTCCGCTGGTTTAGCCTGTGCATATGAAGCAACGCTCACGCCTAAAACAAAGGTTAATAGTACTAGTAACTTTTTCATATTTGATTCTTTTAAACAAATTTACTTATTTCATTTACAATTCAAAGTAACTAAACTAATATATATATTGCGACACTTGGCTGGGGCATATTTTATAAAATATGTATCTTTGCCCAATAAACTTTTGTGCATATGATGCTAAATAACAAACTTACAACTAATCCCATTGATGCCTCAGAATTAAGTTTTGAAGACTTCAAAAAGATTGTCATTGAGGACTATAAGATTGCTTTTGAAAGCAGACAAGCTAGTTTATTGGGGCGTAAGGAAGTGTTAACGGGTAAAGCTAAGTTTGGTATTTTTGGCGATGGAAAGGAACTTCCGCAGATCGCCATGGCGAAAGCCTTTAAAAATGGCGACTGGCGTTCCGGATATTATCGTGATCAGACATTTGCCTTTGCTACAGGCATTTGCACTATAAAAGAATTTTTTGCACAGTTATATGCCAACCCCAGCGTAGAAGCAGATCCTGCTTCGGCCGGAAGACAAATGAACTGCCATTTTTCTACCCGCTCCCTCAATGAGGACGGTTCCTGGAAAGACCTTACCCAGATGAAGAATTCTTCTTCTGATATCGCCCCTACAGGCGGTCAAATGGCACGTTTGGTAGGTTTGGCTTATGCTTCCAAGTTATACAGGAAAAATCCTGAACTGGATTACCTGAAGAATTTTTCTGTCAATGGAAATGAAGTAGCCTTCGGTACCATAGGAAATGCTTCTACCTCCGAGGGGGTATTTTTTGAAGCCATCAATGCTGCCGGGGTATTACAGATCCCCATGGCTATTTCTATCTGGGATGATGCCTACGGTATTTCCGTGCCTGCAAAGTACCAGACCACAAAAGAAGATATTTCTGAAGTATTAAAAGGGTTCCAGCGCGACGATCAGTCGGCAGGATATGAAATTTATAAAGTTAAAGGATGGGATTATCCAGCCCTATGCGAAATTTACCAGCAGGCCATACAGGTTTGCAGGAATGAGCATGTGCCTGTGATGATTCACGTGACCGAAGTTACACAGCCCCAGGGACATTCTACTTCCGGGTCACACGAACGGTATAAAGATAAAGCGCGATTGGAATGGGAGAAAGAGTTCGACTGTATCCGCCAGATGCGTTTATGGATGCTGGAATCGGCCATCATTAATGAAGATGAACTGCTAAGCCTGGAAAGGGAAGCTAAAAAAGTAGTGATCCTGGCACAAAAAGAAGCCTGGAGTGAGTTCCTCGCTGATATAAAGGTAGAGAAAGACCAGGTAATCGACCTGATCAATAAGCTGGCAGTTAGCCATCCAGCCCTATCTAAATTAACTGATAAACTGGCCGCTACTCCTGATGCCCAGCGTAAGGAGATCATTTCCTCTGCAAGAAGAGCCATCCGCTTAACGCTTCATCAGCCATCTGAGGAGCGTAAACAGTTGATGGATTGGTATGCACAGGAAAAAAATGTAAATGAAGAACGTTACAATTCCAAGTTGTTTACCGATGGAAAGGACAGCCCCTTACTGATTGCAGAACAGTCTGCCGCTTATCAGGATAACAGTAAGATGGTAGATGGCAGGGAGCTGCTAAATGCCTGTTTTGATGCCAATTTCTCCCGCGACCACCGTTTGGTTGCTTTTGGTGAAGACCTTGGGGCCATAGGCGATGTAAACCAGGGTTTTGCAGGTCTGCAAGCTAAATATGGCGATTTAAGAATTTCAGATACCGGAATCCGGGAAATGACCATTGTAGGTCAGGGAATAGGTTTAGCCTTACGCGGATTAAAACCTATCGCTGAAATTCAATACCTGGATTACCTTCTGTATGCACTCAATATATTAAGTGATGACCTGGCCAGCTTGTCTTACCGCACCAAAGCGGGACAAAAAGCACCGGTGATCATCAGGACCCGTGGCCACAGACTGGAAGGTGTATGGCACTCCGGTTCACCGATAGCCATGATCCTGGGCTCGTTAAGAGGCCTTCACCTGTGTGTGCCCCGTAATATGACACAGGCCGCAGGGATGTATAATTTATTGCTCCGCGCAGATGAACCTGCCTTAGTAATAGAGTGCCTGAACGGCTACCGCCTAAAAGAGATGATGCCCGATAACGTAGGTGATTTCATCGTTCCCTTAGGAAAAGCAGAGATTATCCGCGAAGGAACAGACCTAACCATCGTTTCCTACGGTTCTACATTAAGAGTAGTAGAGGAAGCCGCAGAAGAGCTGGCTGAAATGGGGATTTTTGTAGAGATCATCGATCCGCAAACCCTGCTGCCTTTTGATATTGATAAACTATGTGCTGCTTCATTGCAGAAAACAAACAAACTGCTGGTAGTGGATGAAGATGTACCTGGCGGTGGATCTGCCTATATCCTGCAGCAAATTGTTGAAGTTCAGGAAGGATATTACCACCTGGATGCACAGCCGCAAACTTTATCCGCTAAAGCACACCGTACACCATATGGCACTGATGGGGATTACTTTACTAAACCTTCGGTTGATGATGTAGTAGAGACAGTGTACCGCATGATGCACGAACATAATAAAACAAAATATCCTGCTATTTATTAGTTGGAAGACGATTAGGATTATAGGATCTTCTTTCTGTGAAAAAGCAGTATATGCTATTCCGGCTGAAACCTTTGCGGCGCTGCGCTTGCAAAATTTCTAGGCCGTCATAGCACATACTGCTTTTTTTTAAGCTCCATCTAATGGATGATCTAAACCACAGCCCTATAGCATCCATATAATAATAACTGCACAAAAAATTCCATTTATAACCAAAGTTATATCTCCATATGCCGGATGATTTAAAGAGGGGAATCAATCCAGTATCAGTTTCCAAATTAGTTCTTTCGAAAGAGCATTCTAGTGTTCTTTAAGGCGTTATGTATTGCAGCCATGCTATATGCGCTTTTTATGGTATATTTCTTAATAAGCGTAATTAATCCAGTATCAGTTTTCAGAATCAGTTCTTTCAAAAGAGCGTTTTAATGTTCCTTAACGCGCTATGTATTGCTGCCCTGCTATGTGCATTATGCATTGGATGAACCAAAAAAAAGCAGGTGTACTCTTTTGTTGCCTAGAAATTTTGCGTAGCAAAGGTTTCAGCAATAAAAGAGTATACCTGCTTTTTCAGCGAAGCCAGATATACTTAGGCTAGCAATAGTTTAGACGACAAATAATCTATTCGCCCAGCATTGAAAATCTTATAGCTGACTGGATTTATTACGCAGCAACTGATCTGCCAATACCAGTGCAGCCATGGCTTCCACAATCACTACAGCTCTGGGCACTACACAAGGATCATGTCTGCCTTTGCCTTTGATCTCTGCGGCTTCACCTGCTGCATTTACCGTTTGCTGGTTATGCATAATGGTGGCTACAGGTTTAAAAGCTACGGTAAAGCTGATTTCCATGCCATTAGAAATACCGCCCTGTATCCCGCCAGAAAAATTGGTGAGGGTTTTAGGTTGTTTTCCATTAACCAGGAAAATATCGTTGTGTTCAGATCCTTTCATTTCGCTTCCTGAAAATCCGGAGCCATATTCAAAACCGTGTACAGCGTTGATACTGAGCATCGCTTTGCCCAGATCTGCATGAAGCTTGTCAAAAACAGGCTCACCCAAACCGGGAGGGCAATTGGTGATCACACAGCTGATCTTTCCGCCTACAGTATCGCCATCCTTGCGGATCTGATCTATAAACTCAATCATTTCTTTGGCTGTAGCCGGATCTGCGCAGCGCACGATATTCTCTTCGCGCTGTGCCAGCAATTCTTCTACAGGTAACGCTTCCAGATTAGGGGCATTGATGGTACCTACAGCAGATACATGGGCAAAAACGGTGATGCCATAATGCTTTAACAGCAACTTGGCAATGGCGCCTGCTGCTACACGTGCTGCGGTTTCCCTTGCGGAAGAACGGCCACCACCACGGTGATCGCGGATACCATACTTGGCATCATAAGTATAATCTGCATGTGAGGGACGGTAAACAGTTTTATTGTGTTCATAATCCTTTGAGCGGTGATCTTCATTAGGGATCAACAGGGCGATAGGGGTGCCTGTGCTTTTTCCTTCAAAAATCCCGGAAAGAACCTGTACGGTATCACTTTCCTTACGCTGGGTAGTAATCTTTGACTGTCCCGGACGGCGCTTATCCAATTCTGACTGGATAAACTCCATGTCGATAGGGAGCTGAGCGGGGCACCCGTCGATGATCACACCGATGGCTTCGCCATGTGACTCTCCGAAGGTGGAAATTCTGAATAAATGCCCGAATGTATTACCTGCCATGTTCTTTGTATATTAAATTTCTTCTACTGTAAAACCAGCTTTTTGCAGGTCTTTCCAGAAATCAGGATAGGATTTTTCCACTACCTGGTAATCTTCTATTTCTACTTCTTTGATCACTAAACTGAGGGGTGCAAAGGCCATGGCCATGCGGTGATCGTCATAGGTGCTGATGGTGACCTTTTCCGGGAAAACCAGCTGGTCGCAGTTCAGTGTGTAGACTTCATTATCTTCAGTTAGAGTAACGCCGATCTTCGCCAGCTCTGTTTGTAAAGCCAGTACCCTGTTGGTTTCTTTGATCTTTAAAGTCTCCAGTCCGGTGAAGGAAAGGTTTAATTTTTTTACGGCTGCACAAACGATGATGGTTTGGGCCAGATCAGGACAATCCTTTAAATTCATTACCTCAGCCAAAGGCGCATCGGCTGCAGAGATCAACTGTATACCATGATCTGCGCGTAAAGTATTAACGCCCAGGTGGCTCATGATCTGCTGAATCTGACTGTCACCCTGTAAACTTTCCTCTTTAAGGTTGGTCAGTGTGATATCTGCCTGAATGACCAATGCCGCAATGCTGTACCAGTAAGAAGCAGCACTCCAGTCGGGCTCTACTGTTAAAACTGATGGTTGGTACTCCTGGTGTTCAATACGGATCGTATCTTCTTCCCATTTGTGGGTAACACCTGCTGTGGCCAGCATATTCAGGGTCATTTCCAGGTAAGGTCTGGAAGTTAATCCGCCAAGAATATGCAACAATAAACCATTGGGTAAAGTGGGTGCAATGATCAGCAGGGCAGAAAGATACTGGCTGCTTACATTTCCTTTGATGGAAACTTCAGACAGGGTAGCATTTAATCCGCCATTGATCAGCAGGGGAGGGTAACCTTCATTTTTCTCATATGAGATATCCGCACCGAGGCTTTTCAGGGCATCAACCAAAATCCCGATAGGGCGTTCCTGCATCCTTTTAGATCCCGTAAGGGTAAATTGCTGCGGCAGGGTAGATAAAAAGGCAGTAAGGAAGCGCATGGCAGTACCTGCATGGCCAACATTCACTGTTCTTCTTTCTGTTGCCGAAGGGTGTGCCAGGTCGGTAAGGATCTGGTTTAAAACCACGGTATCAGCGGCATCAGACAGGTTCTCTGCTTTCACAGTACCTTTGCTCAATGCAGCAATAATCAGGGCCCTGTTACTTTCGCTTTTAGACCCGGTAAGGTTAATTACGGCTTTTATTTCTTTTAGACCTTTGAACGAAACAACGGCGTTTGTCTTCATTAACAATTTATTTATAGCTTAAAAAGCATGCAGGAGCTTATCTGGGAAAAATAAAGCTCCCGCAGGTTTTTGTTTATGATCTATTTCGCTTCGGTTGCTTCAGCCATTTCAGCGTCAGTCTTACCTTCATTCATGATCTCAGTTTGAATCCTGATAGATTCTCCGTGAACAGATTCTAAGAATTTCTCTGTAAAACCAAGGTCTAACTTCAAGGCCCTTGCAAATGCACTTCCTTTTTTAAGGATCTCATCCCAGCGGTTAACCTGAAGGATAGTTACTTTATTGTCTCTTTTGAACTCACCGATTTTCTTAACGATAGCCATACGTTCACCTAATTTCTGGATCATCACTTCGTCGATTTTGTCAATCTGTTTACGCAGTGTAGCCAGGTTATCAGTAAAATCTTCATTAGCTGAATCAGGATCACGTAAATTTAATCTCGATACCAACTCTTCTAAAGCAGATGGGGTAACTTGTTGTTTCGCGTCAGTCCACGCTACTGAAGGATCGATATGTGACTCGATCATTAATCCCTGCATATCCAGATCCAGTGCTTTTTGAGCGATGTAAGGGATCAGTTCGCGGTTTCCGCAGATATGTGAAGGGTCATTGATGATCGGTAAAGTTGGGCAAAGAGTTTTCAATTGGATAGCCATTTCCCACATTGGTTCGTTGCGGAAAGAGCTTTTCTCATAAGAAGAGAAACCACGGTGGATAGCACCAATTTTAGTAATTCCTGCATTGTTGATACGCTCTAAAGCACCAATCCACAAAGAGATATCAGGGTTTACCGGGTTTTTGATCAATACAGGGATATCATGTCCTTTTAAAGCATCAGCAATTTCCTGTACAGTGAAAGGGTTAGCTGTTGAGCGTGCACCAATCCATAAGATATCTACACCAGCAGCTAAAGCTTCTTCAACATGTTTTGCCGTTGCAACTTCTACGGCTGTAGGCAATCCTGTTTCAGCTTTAGCTCTTTTTAACCATTCCAGCCCGATACTGCCGATACCTTCAAATTCTCCCGGACGTGTACGTGGTTTCCATATTCCTGCTCTTAATACAGATACTTTACCAGTTTCAGCCAGTAAATGTGCTGTAGAGACTAATTGTTCTTCAGTTTCAGCGCTGCATGGTCCTGAGATAATGAGCGGTTGGTTTTTGATGTTCAACCAGCTTTCTAATGGCTGGATAGTTAAATTTAACTTCATGATTATGTGTGTTTAAGGGGGGATTTTTAATTTATGTTAATTTAAGGGGGATTATACTTTATCGTTTTTAAGATATTCGCCCATGATATTAAAATTCACGCTGTAATTCAAGGCTTTGCGGATGGCGATGTCATACTTGGCCATATCTTTCCATTCCAGGTCTACATAGAAATAATAATCATTTCTTTTGCCTAATACCGGCATCGACTGGATCTTACTCAGGTTCAGTTCCTGCTCTGCAAAAATGCTCAGCACCTTAGACAGGGAGCCTACCTGGTTATTGGTTTGAAAAACCAGCGAAGCTTTATTTACTTTAGGCAATTCTTCAGTTTTTTCTTTTCTGAGGATCAGGAAACGGGTATAATTTTTTTTATTGGACTCAATTCTTTTTTCTATGATTTCCAGGCCATACAGTTCAGCGGCTAAAGCATTTGCAATGGCCAATGTATCAGTTAATTGTTCATCTTTTATCTTCTTTGCGCAGGCGGCTGTATCATTGCTTTCTACCAGTTTCAGATTCGGATAATCATCAAAGAAATCAATGCACTGGCGAATAGCGATAGGGTGTGAAGTCACAAACCTTACATCTTCCAGTTTTACACCTGGCAGGCCCATTAAATGAAGCTGAATAGGCAGGTATACTTCTCCGGTTACCGCAAAATTATACTCCCTGATCAGGGTGTAATTAGGTAAAAGGCTGCCGGCAATAGAGTTTTCAATGGCCATTACTACGTAATCTGCTTCATCGTTCTCCAGGCTTTCACAAGTTTGTTTAAAGGAGTTACATTCAATAGTTTGAATGTCTTTGCCGAAAAATTTAAAGGCAGCTTCTTCGTGAAATGACGCTTTAATACCCTGGATTGCTACTCTGACTGATGGTTTCATTTTAATTGGTCTGCTTTATTTTTCGCGTTAAACAAAAAAAGTCCCGGCTTAAGGCCGGGACTTTTTATATACAATTTATCTTGTTTCGTTTGATTGCATATTAGTCCCGGCTCTTACTAAAAAAGTAAAAGTAGCTAAACCAATATGTAGTGATGTTTCTCATTTTTTTATAGGTTGGAACATAAACAGGTTCCGGATTGTATTGTTGTTTTGTTTTTCCAAATATAGTAACAAAATTTAATTTGTCAATAGCTAAATAAAAAAAATTATTTTTTGTCAGTTTTGTCTTGCAAAATGAATTACAGGTGACAGATTATTTCCCTTGTGTGGCTTTTGCGGGATTAAAGAATCTGTGACAATAGCGGCAAAACTAAAAGTATGTTTTTACAGGCTATAGTCAAAAACATATTGAACCTAACGTTTTCTTACCTCTACCAGAATCTTGCATAAATAGCAATGATCAGCAGCATAATAGACGCGATCAATACGATTGAAGACGGTTTTAGTTTAAACATTTCTGCATCCAGTTCAAAGGCTTTAGGGTTGATACGCGGGCCTAAAATACTCGTACCGACCATCACCAGCATTGTGATAATAAAAGACCAGCTCAGGCAAATAAAGAATGGAATTTCATATACGCCATCCATATTTGGGAAAGCTGTGTATAAAAGTGTTTCCGGGCCAAATACCTTTACTGCCAGTTCGTTAAAGAAAACAGAGATCAGGAAACCAAAAATAATACCTGTAAAGGCAGCTATGCTATTGGTACGTTTCCAGAACATTCCTAAAATGAAGGTCGCAAAAACTCCGGGGCTGATATAACTGGTGTATTTTTGAACGAAAGTATAACCGCCTGCCCTTCCGATACCGAGCAGATCGTGCCAGGTAAACATTACAGCGATGATCATGGAAATTACAATAGCAATACGCCCTGTCCATACCATGCGTTGTTCACTTGATAGTATATTGATATGCTTTTTATAAATATCAAGTGTGAAAATAGTAGAAATACTATTACATTTTCCGGCTAGTGAAGCCACAATAGCTGCCGTTAAAGCAGCAGCAGCCAAACCTTTTAATTCAGGCGGTAAAAGACCGAGAATGGCGGCGTAGGCAGTGTCTTTACCTCCTGCCAGCTGTAAATGGCCGCCCTTATACAATACATAAGCGATAATTCCAGGCAACATGACGATCACCGGCATTAATATTTTGAGCAGGCTTGCAAAAAGAATACCTGTACGGGCAGTTTGCAGATCGGCTCCCAGTGCACGCTGTGTGATATATTGGTTACAGCCCCAGTAATTCAAATTACTGATCCATTGACCTGCTGCATACATCCCCACGGCCGGAAGGATCAGGTATTTATTAATATCTACCTGTGAAGCACCCGGTTTAGGTTTTGCCAGCATCAGGTGAAAATGTTCAGGTGCTTCTTTAAGCAGTACTTTAAAACCAGCAATAGCCTCACTTCCGACACCAAATTTTTCTCCAACAATAGTTAAGGTCATATAAGTTGTAGCCAGGCCTCCGATAACCAATACACCTACCTGGATCACATCGGTATACCCGATCACACGCATGCCGCCCAGTGTAATGATAACCGCAAATACTGCCAGGCAAACCATAACGATATGAAAATACTCACCGCCTATTAGTCCATTGATCGCTAATGCACCCAGATATAAAATAGAGGTTAAATTGATAAAAATATACAGGAAGATCCAGAATACGCTCATGATCAGTGCTACACTGCCGTTGTAACGGTTTTTAAGAAACTGCGGCATGGTATATATCTTATTCTTGATATATACGGGCATAAAAAATACAGCCACAATGATCAGTACAACTGCCCCGAGCCATTCATAAACAGCAACTGCTATACCGGCGAAGAATCCTTCCCCGCTCATTCCGATAAACTGTTCAGCAGAAATATTAGAAGCGATAATTGAAGCTCCGATAGCCCACCAGGTTAGTGACCCTTCTGCTAAAAAGAAATTCTTAGAATCATTGACCTTACTTTTCTTTTTGTAAACGTAGTATCCATATAAAGCGACGATGATAAAATAAATTATAAAGACGCCAATGCCCCCCAAGGAGAGTTTCGAGTTCATAGTTTAATATTTGGTGGTATTGGATTCATTATATTTACAACTAAAAGTGTTAATGTAATGAATCTAAAAGAAATGGCAAATATAAGTTTGCTTAAAACCGCAGTTTGGCAGGCAGGTATTTAGCAACCAGGTCTTCATAATAAGGTTTTAGCGCTTTCCAGTCTGGTGGGACTGCACTCTTGGAGTAGAGATCAAAAGGATTAAACAGATCCACATATTCGAACATTTTTTTATCATGACTGGTCATCAGATGCGCATAGGCATTTTCGCGGTGCTGAGGATAAAATGAATGGTAACGAAGCATATACAAAGCTTGTTCCGGCAGGTAATCTTTCAATAAATGATAAACATAGTCATCATGCCCCCAGGTCATTGTTACGTTATCCAATCCGCATTCCGGTTCATAGATGCCGTATTTGGTATTGTATAATGGGTTTGTCGCATCCGGGTTCCCTGCAAAAAATTCGGAGAAAACTATTTTATCAGAATAAGCACAACCTACAGGATAACTGTCGCCAACAACAGCCCATTGTGGCTCACCGAACAAACAAAGTACTTTTCCCATATCATGAAAAAGACCTGTAAGTACCATCCAGTCGGGG
Organism: Pedobacter sp. L105; assembly: GCF_009765875.1. Classification (GTDB taxonomy): domain Bacteria; phylum Bacteroidota; class Bacteroidia; order Sphingobacteriales; family Sphingobacteriaceae; genus Pedobacter. Next base: position 525,891 of record NZ_LMUP01000002.1, on the reverse strand, counting down.
TGCCCTTCTTTTCTGATCGCCTCACTGGTTTGCAGTAAATGCTGCAGCTGATCAAGGTCAGTATCCGGATCTGAGTCATCAACAAGCTGATTTAAAAAATCAAAGGCTTCCCATACCGACATCTCCATTTTGTCAAACTTCAGGTATTCGGCTCTTTTCTGCTGTACGAAATCGTAGGTCTGGTTGATATGCTGTAATCTGTAGAATTCCTTTACCGAGGCTTTTTCTGTGCTTTCATAATCCCTGAATGCGGCAGTATCCTTTTCCTCAGAAATTGCTTTAGGGTCAGGGTAACGCGCTAAAAGGTCGTCTTCCCATTGATCAAGTGAACTTAACGGATTTTGCTGGTCTAATTTGGTTGCTTCTTTCATTTTATAAATTTTAACACCCGGACCATTACTGATCTGGTGATTATATAAATGTCATATTTAAAGTTCGTGATTTATTTCTTTAATCTGAAAGATCTCCCGGTAATTATTTACATTAACGATAAAGTAAATAATCGATTTAGTTTCAGGTAAACTGATCTATTTTCCTGCGATCTGGTTATACTGCATGGGTTTCTCTCCATCTACGTTTATTACATAGTATTTTTTCCCAGCTTCTTCTTTAAGATTGATCTCTATTTTTTCATTTTCATAGAAGAAAAGGCCATCTACGCGGTAAGGAACCAGCTGTGTTGGCTGTCCATTTCTGCTTGCCAAATAGAGTGAACCCTTGTCGAGATAAACCGTTAAAGAATCATTTTGTCCTCCGGCAATGAATGTACCCGTGAATTTTTTTAAGGCAGATTCCGTTAAGCTGAACGGCTTGTGCGTTTTACAATAAACAAACTTCATCCCGCTCTGCATTACCGGGGCCAGTGCTGCCCCATGTCCGGCGGATGGTACAACAGCGGTTAAGACTTGAAGATCCGGTAATTTTTTCTGGTCCATGTACTGCTTAAACTGCTCAATTTTACTAACCGTACCAGGTTCGTAGGAGCCGGCACCTAAGAATATCTTCCCCTTCAGCTCTTTATGGGTGGCAAAATACTTGTCTGCCCTCAGTGTCAGGTCGCCGTTACCCGGGGCACCGATGAAAATATCATTGAATAGACCAGGGTGTTCAAATAATACATAACTGGTAAAAACGCCACCGTAAGAATATCCATATAATGCTTTTTGATCTGTAACACGATATTTTGACTGGATAAACGGCATCACCTCCTGCGCTATGAACTTTATAAAATTTGGTGCACCTGTAGAAGGTTCCAGGTCCCTGCTGCGTTTATTAGTCCTGTTGCCATAACCTATGCCTACAATCAGTGGTTCATTGGTCAGGTAATCCTGCCTTAACATTCTGAAACAGTTCATCGCCACGGTCATGTTCCAGTCGCCATCAGTCATATACAATACCGGGTAACTGGTTTTTGTAGTATCATAACCGGGAGGGAAATGGACGTATATCGTATAATCTTCGCCAATGACCTTTGAACTGTAGTCCCATGTTACGATTTCTTTTTCACCAAATGGTGATGGGGAGACACTTTTTACCTGGCTATAACCAGGGGAGAAAGAGAGCAGGGTAATCAATATTACGCTGCCCATTAATTTGCGCATTGCAGATCTCATTGTTTCGTGGTTTAATAATAGAGAAGATAATGTTTTTATTTAAAATCTTCTCTATAAGACGATAACAATCAAATTAGGTTACAATTTATACAGCGATTCGTTTCTGCTGCTCTGCTTCCTGTAACTCACGCTGCATCACTTTAGCAACCTGGGTACTGCCATCATGGCTCCATCCGGGAGGGTGAAGCATATAACCGAGTTTATTCTTTAGTCCTGGTGCACGTTTCATATCGGCCCTCATGGCCCTGAATTCGTGTAAAACAATATTTACAGCGCCCATATCTTCAGGCTGGTGGGTTAAACCATAGATGATCTCTTCTTCAGGAAGTTCTTCCTGGAAAGTCCCGAAAATCCTGTCCCAGATGATCAGTACCATGCCCATATTTTTATCCAGATAACGGATATTACTGGCATGGTGAACCCTGTGGTGGGAGGGGGTAACCAGAATATATTCTAAAATAGGATGTAATTTCCTGACCGTCTGCGTGTGTACCATATTGCCGTACAGCTGTGTAACCAGGTAAGCCAGGATAATATCTACCGCGTTAAAGCCCATAAAAGCCAGGGGCAAATAGAAAAACACCCGGTACAAAGGTTCGAAAACCGTAGAGCGGAAGCCTGTGGTAAGGTTAAACAGTGGTGAGGAATGATGGGTGACATGCATTGCCCAGAAAAACCTTACATAATGTCCTGAAGTATGGAGGCACCAGTACAATAAATCCTGGGCAAGCACCAGTACGATCCAGTAAACCCAAACATTTTTAATCTCGAACAACCTGAACTGGTAACAGAACTGCAGCAGGAAAAACGTTGCCGCTTTGGTGCTGAGGTTAATGACAAAAGCCAGGCCCATCAGGTATACATTATTCCAGGTATCCCTTTTCTCGTACAGATCCCTGTCGTGCGCATAGCTGAAATACATTTCCAGCAAACAGGAAACGACAAGAAATACGACCAGCAGGGTTGCAGTTATATTTTTAGGCTCGCTTAGCATAGGTTAAATTATAATATTCCATACTTTCACGGATGTCACTTTCCGAAACCCTGCAATTGTACGTGCATTGACCGATGCTTTCCAGCAAGGTGAAAAGAATATTCCCGTGTTCATTTTTTTTATCGCTCTGCATCAATTCGGAAAGTTTCTCAAAAGATTTCTCTTTGATTCTATAAGCCGGATATACGCTTGAAATATAAGCGCGGATTTCTTCCAGTTCATCTTCGGCAAGTGTGCTGTTTTTATGTGAAAGCCAGGCCTCGCAGATCATTCCTATGGCAATGGCTTCGCCATGGGTGAGTGGTTTTTTATCTTTGCTGAGGGAGTAACTTTCTACGGCATGGCCAATGGTATGACCAAAATTCAAAATCTTACGTCTTCCTTTTTCCAGCGGGTCTTCCGTTACCACTTCATTTTTTATCTCTACAGAGCGATGGATGGCAGCGGTGGTGATGTTTTGATAATTTGCTGCCTTTAACTCATAGTAATAGGCCTTATCGGCAATCAGTCCGTGTTTGATCATTTCTGCAAAACCCGATAACAATTCCCTTTTGGGTAAAGTTTTTAAAAATTCTGCTTCAATGAATACGGCTTGTGGAAGGCTGAACGTGCCGACCATATTTTTTACGTTATCGATATCGATACCTGTTTTTCCGCCAACAGAAGCATCTACCTGTGAGAGCAGGGTAGTAGGAATATTGATAAAATCGACACCGCGTTTATAGGTAGAAGCTACAAAGCCGCCCATATCCGTGATCACGCCGCCACCTAAATTGATCACCAGGCATTTACGGTCGGCCCCAAAATCCAGTAAAGTTTTCCAGATGCCGATACAAAAATCGATGTTCTTATTTTCTTCGCCCGGATCTGTTTCTATCAAGTCAAAACCGCTGTAATCGTCCAGCATTGCCCTAAAAACGGGTAAACAGCATTCAGAAGTATTTCGGTCAGCAAAAACAAAAACGTTGCTGTATTTTCCTTTTTCTATGATTTCCGCCAGCGGGGCTAATTGTGTATCAAAATAGATATGGTGTCCCGCGCTCTCCAGTGTATTCATTAAACTACTTTAATTTGATTTCCCATAAAATCGATCAGGTCGCCTGTACGTACTTTTAAACGTTTGCGGTAATCTACATTGCCATTATATTTTACCAAACCGTCTTCAACTACAGTTTGTGCTTCACCACCACTTTGTACCAGTCCTGTTGCTTTTAACAGCTGTATCATGGGGATAAACTCGCCTTCTAATTTAAATTCTATCATTGTACTGCAAATTTACAATTATTTACAAAGGGTTTTACCTCTGATAGTCGCAGAATTCATATTTTTGCATCCGTTTGACTAACAACACGACCAAATGCAAGTATCCTCAGGGAAAAAATTAAATTTTGATAACACAGAAGTTGCTTTTCGTAACAAATCAAAATCAGAACTAAATAGTGCCTACTGGCTGTTCAAAGTAATGAGCAGCAACTTTTTAACTCAGGTTGGGCCGCCTGTAACCAATTTATTTTTAAACATCGGATTACCAATTCAGGGGCTCATTAAGTCCACCATCTTTAAGCAGTTTTGCGGAGGGGAAACCATTGCAGAATGTGAACATACCATCAGGGAGCTTGGCGAAAGCAAAGTAGGAACCATTTTAGATTATTCTGTAGAAGGGGAAGAGGAGGAGCATGTATTTGATTTTACCTGCGCAGAGATTATCCGTACGGTAGACCGCGCTGCGGGAGATCCGCGGATTCCTATTACTGTATTTAAAGTTACCGGTATTGCCCGTTTTGGCCTGCTGGAAAAACTGGATGCCAAACTGGAGCTTTCTGCCGATGAAAAAGCAGAGTTTGCCAGGGTTAAAAATCGTTGTGAACGTATCTGCAGGACAGCATTTGAAAAGAATGTGCCGGTAATGATCGATGCGGAAGAAACCTGGATACAGGAAACAATAGATAACCTGGCTTTGGATATGATGATGCTGTTTAACAAAGAAAAGCTGATCGTTTACAATACTTATCAATTATACCGTCATGATAAACTGGCTGATCTGAAAGCCGATCATCTGGTAGCCAGGGAAGCAGGTTTTATTTTAGGCGCCAAGATTGTTCGTGGCGCTTATATGGAAAAGGAACGCCGAAGAGCTTTGGAAAAAGGATATCCATCACCGATCCAGCTGGATAAAAAATCAACTGATACGGATTATAATGCAGCGATCACCTATTGCGTGGAAAATGTAGAACAACTAGGTTTGGTTTGCGGTACGCATAATGAGACCAGCTGTGGTATATTGGCCGAATTGCTGGATAAACACGATATTGATCATAACCATCCGCATGTTTACTTTTCTCAGTTGCTGGGAATGAGTGATAATTTAAGTTTTAATTTGTCAGATGCTGGATATAATGTAGCAAAATACGTACCTTATGGTCCTGTTAAAGCTGTAATGCCATATCTATTCAGACGTGCACAGGAAAATACTTCTATCGCAGGACAGACCAGCAGAGAACTGGATCTGATCACCAGGGAGAAAAACAGGAGAAATTCATAAATATTATTTCATCAGAAGGGTTGGCTAAGATACTGGTCGGAAACGATTCGGAAGCGATTCGGAAACGGGTCTGGAAAAACTTTTACTAAAGCCTATATGTAGTCCTGTTGAAGCTCTACCAACTGTACCCCATCCGTACCGTATCCCTACCCCAACTATACCCCATGTATACCCCCAGGGGTATACATGGGGTATAGTTGGGGTACTTTTTGGGTACATTTAGGGTATAGTTGGCAGAGCTTCAACAAGGGTACTTCAAAGTTTCATGGAAATTCTCTGTGCATTCGTTTCCGAACCGTTCCAGAACGAAAACCGGCCAATGTCTGATTGCTAAATTAATAAAGGGATGAATAACGGGCGAGAAAGGTAATCATGCCGTTCCTGATAGATCAAAGATAAAAATATCAAGTAATATCGCAAAAAAAACCTGCCTTTTTGGGGCAGGTCTTCATCAGTATAATAGTTAATAATAGTTTTTTAATAATTGCGCAGGGTTAAGCTTCATGTCTTGCAGGCATTGCTTTTGCCATGTCTATGCCTAGTCCGCTTGCAATAGCCATTCCTAATCCAATATCAGCCCTGAACCAGTGACACAGCTGCAGGTTGATGATTTTTTCTCTTTTAGGACCGCTGATGCCACTCATTGCGCCTACGATATTGCTGATTAAGAACTGACGTCCTTCATCAGTCATTGCTTTACGGTACAGATCACCTGGTTGTGAATAATGGTCGTTATCCCCTTCACCTTCATTTCTATCAAACCAATCCGCAGTGCTGGATTCTAATTCCTGCGCAGGCTCTTTGTAGCTTTCATCAGGCACTACATCTCCAAAGCTGTTTGGGAAATAGTTTGGTCCGTCCTCACCATTGTCGTTCACTCTCATTGCTCCATCGCGGTGGTAATTCTCTGTCATAAAAGGACAGGCATTCACCGGTATCTGCTGATAATTTACGCCTAAACGATGACGTGCAGCATCAGGATAAGATAAAATACGTCCCTGTAACATCCTGTCGGGAGAAAAGCCAATTCCATCGATCTGATTGGTAGGGGCAAAGGCTGCCTGCTCTACATGGGCAAAATAATTTTTGGGTACCTGGTTCAATTCAATTTCACCTACTTCGATCAGCGGGAATTCTGCATGGGGCCAAACTTTAGTTAAATCAAATGGGTTCCACTTAAATGTTCTGGCTTCTTCTTCGGTCATTACCTGGATCTTCACTGTCCATTTAGGGAATTCGCCATTATCAATTGCATCTACCAAATCGCGTTGGGAATGGTCCATATCCTGTGTACGCATCGCGTCAGCTTCAGGGCCGGTAAAGTTTTTAATTCCCTGTTGTGTTTTGAAATGGAATTTTACCCATACACGTTCGTTTTCGGCATTGATCATGGAGAAAGTATGGCTTCCAAAACCATCCATATGACGGTAAGAATAAGGCGTACCACGGTCACTCATTAAGATCATCACCTGGTGAAGGCTTTCCGGATTTAACGACCAGAAGTCCCACATCATAGTTGGGCTTTTCAGGTTAGTTCTTGGATCGCGTTTTTGGGTATGGATGAAATCACTGAATTTCTTAGGGTCTTTAATAAAGAATACCGGTGTATTGTTACCTACGATATCCCAGTTGCCATCTTCAGTATACATTCTTAAAGCAAATCCGCGGGGGTCCCTTTCTGAATCAGCACTTCCTTTTTCACCACCTACTGTAGAGAAACGTAAAAAGATCTTACACTCATTTCCTATTTTTCCAAAAATCTTGGCTTTCGTATATTTAGTAATGTCGTGGGTTACCCTTAAGGTGCCATAAGCGCCGGTTCCTTTTGCGTGCACTACCCGTTCCGGGATACGTTCGCGGTTAAAATGTGCCATTTTCTCATGCAGGACAAAATCCTGTAATAATAGGGGGCCTCTTTTACCTACAGATTGCGTATTTTCGTGTTCAGCGTAAGGTCTGCCAGAGGCAGTTGTTAATTTGCGGTTAGGCTTGTTCGTCTCTTCCATGTGTATTTGGTATAAACCGGTTTTTTTATCTTTTATCAAACATATTAAGCTAATCACCTATGTTTGCTGCGATAAAAGTATAGACTATAATCCGTTGTACCCAACACCTAATTTCTATGACGATATAGAGTTTGTCTATTATGTTTTATAGAGTCTATATATACCAGCTATTTATCATTAAAGGATTGCCTTCCCATAATGATGTCCCCAAAGAATAAAAAATCACATGCGATGCTAAAGAACGGATGTTTGAGCGTAACAGGTTTATTCTTCTCAAAGAACTGATGCCCTATCCAGGCGAAGCCATATGCAGCGACCGGTATAAAAGCAAAAAAACGTACATCATGAAAAAGCATGGATGTGATAAAACAGAGGCACAGAATAGCTATTCCTGTAAAATGAAGAAACCTGTTTGTTGTATTCTGGTGTTCCGTTAAATAAAAAGGGTAAAACTCTTTTAAAGAGGTAAATTTTCTTTGTTCCGTTTTAGGGTTATTGCTGATCATACGGTGATCCCGTTACTTTTTAAAAAGGCACCCAGGTTTTTGGGATGTTCTGTCATCAGTAAGGTTTGCAGTCCTGCTTTTTTCGCACCTTCCAGGTGACCGGGAGTATCATCTATAAACAGCGTTTCTGCGGGGTTCAAATGATTTTCATTGATCACCTGCTCAAAGATCTCTACATGGGGCTTACGCAGCAGCATTTGCTGTGAATAGTAAGCTTTTTCAAAGAGGTGGTCATTGTTTTCTACGCCATATTCCTTTTGAAGGTAGCTCATGATATAATCATAGTGGATCTGGTTGGTGTTACTGAGCAGGAAAGTGCGGTAATGTTTTTTTACATCTAACAGCACATCGTGCACATTTGGTGGCACGCCAATCAATAAACTGTTCCATGCAGCATCAATTTCTGTGTCTGTCAGGGCCGGATTATGGGCTTGGTCCCTGATTCCATCGCGAAATTGGGCGGGGGTGATCAATCCTGTCTCTAAATTATCAAATAAATTATCGTGTCCTTTATGTCCGAAAAAATCTGCTACATTTGGTATACCAATTTGTGTCAGAGAGTTTTGAGTGATCCGGAAGTCGATCTCAAAAATTACATTTCCGTAGTCGAAGATTATATTTTTAATATTTTGCATCAAACCGTTTTTAAAATTCGATACAAATATGTAACATTGCACTCGCAAAATCTAATAGATTTTTCGCGGGCCATTAGCTCAGTTGGTTAGAGTAGAAGACTCATAATCTTTTGGTCGATGGTTCGAGCCCATCATGGCCCACAAACCCTCTTTACGGATTGTAAAGAGGGTTTTGTTTTTTCACTGGAATATGATCAGCCTTAATAGCGATTTAAATAAGTATTTTGATGGATCAATGCCAAATGTTGTGGAGCAACGCTGTTTTTTTGATTTTAGACATACAGCTGAGCAAGCTCGGAAAGAAAGCATTGAATATCTTTAGTTCCTCTAAATTGTGACCTGAACGCTTTAATCTTAGCATTGAAGGATGCTATTGAAGCAGTTGCAGATCTTGGGTTAAAGTGGATGACGCGCAAAAGAAATGATTTACCCGGCATAGTAATCAGCTATAGAAGGCTTAACTAATTATTAAGCGTTCTATTTAAAAACGCTATTCAAAAATTAGAGTTCGAAAACCTGCAACATAGGAATTATAACTGGCGAATTATCCGGATTCACATCCATTATATCCGCCATATAATCCCACCACAGCTGCAAAACATCTTCATTTTTGAGATTTACACCCTGCTCAGTAGAATAATTATGCACTGCAAATACAATATCGGTCTCCGGGTCAAAAAAAATAGCATATTCCCGGATGCCGCTATCCAACAGCAGCTGCCGGACCTCTGGCCATAATGCATCATGCCTCCTTTTATATTCGTTCCCCATTCCGGGTTTTAACCTCATTTTAAATGCTACGTGTTTCATTACCTATTTTCCTAATTTATCTCAATGAGTTTAACGGCAAAGGGTTTAAATTCTACGTTATCATTTTCAATCTTTGACTGCATAGCTGCGTCATCTCCTGATAAACTGTCGATTGTGCTTACTTTTGCACCCTCAAACCCTGCCGGTAATTTCAGCCGCAAACTTTTATTTCTTTTATTAAGGACTAAAACCATTTTCTTATTTTCCGGGCTTATAAAACCCTGGGCTAAAATGTCGCCTGCACCGTTCTCGTCTACGTTGGAACTTACTAATTTACTTCCGGCCTTTATATGATCTTTTATGAGTTTCAATACCCAAAAACGTGCATTTGGTTTGTTGTTTTGATAATTGATCATACTTACATCCGGAAATTGCGTTGGATAACCTACAAGCTGCGATTCGCCGATCACGTCGATGCCCTGCTTGGTCAATTCTATAAAATAATAGGCGAATATACTTGCTGACAGATTCCAGTAAGCAGCCGGAATGGGTTGCAGACGTTGTTCATCACTTACGAAGGTACCAAGTTCATTAATGTCGGTTTTGGTAGCCGGAGCTAATCGCCGGCGGATATTTTCGATATAGCTCACCGAATTCACAAAACTTTCAGCTTTATCAAAAAACGCATATTCAAAGGCTTCAAATTTTTGGTTTTGATTCGCATTCGCATAACAATGATAGGAAATCATGTCAATTGGGATGCCTGGTTTGTGATTTGCCGGATTCAGAAAATATTCAAACCAGCCTGGTTTTACGTAGGCCATTGCTATCCCGACAAATTTAGTCTCAGGCAATACAGTCTTTATCGCACTCACTATAGCATCATAAATTTTTGTGTAGGTTTGAGGTGACATGCTGTGTTCCAGATCGGGCTCATTTAACACTTCCCAATAAGGAATTTCGTAATGATAACCGGACTTATGATATTTTCCCCTTTCATCGGTGAAACCGCCCTTAGCATACCAGCTGACCAGTCTTACATAATAATCGGTAAGTTCCTTCATCGAAGTATCCCGTAGTTGCGTCCCCCTGCTATAGTCCCAGGTTACCTGGTTCGGGTCTTCCGGATAAGCAACCGGACTTTCTGTTTTGAACATCCATTGTGGTATAGTACTAAAATTCATAATTGGCAAACGCCCTTTAGTTGCTTCAAGAAAATCTATAGTTATAGGATCTATCAAGCTGAAGTCCCAGTAAGTTTTTTTGTCATCAGGTTCCTTCAGTTCTGCCACTGCTAATTTAGGATAGGGGATCCAGGGAACATACCGGACATAGTCTGCGTTTATGTCCTTTAATGCTTTGATCGCCGCATCGCGCATAGCTGCTTTAGGTCTAATCATGGGATTAACAACCACCTGCAGCGTAGGAGTTGATTTCGAAATCATCACTGTTTCATTCCACTTCACGTTTAATTTGAGATTTTGCGAAAAGGAAATGAGATGAAAGCTGAAAAATAAAAAGACAAGGAAGCTGGTTTTTTTCATGGTTAATTGAATATTATTTAAAAATCTATAATAAATTCTCAGAATGCCGTCAAATAGCCGCTTTATATTGTGTCCTTAAGTAACTGAATAATCTTATTTACACTATTAAAATTCAAATCAATAATTTGCATAGCCCAAGGCAAACCAAATCTTCAGTCACAGGTTATAGTTGGCGTTCAAAATTATTTCTAAAACACTACTCATTAATGGAGATTTTGCCAATTCACATGCAGTTTTTGATAAAAAGATTTGATTATATTCTATAATTGTTCCGCTTTAGTTTAAAGTAGTCTGTACCAAATAAACTTATGGTGCTGAGGATTTAATTGATGAAGCAAGGAAAATCCTCTGAGTATGTTTTAGTGATTGCAGAACTATAATATTTTCCTGCCCTTAATTTTGTGGTCATTTCTACTTTGATTTTATTTAATTCAATTTCGTTTATTTTTTCTGTAAAACTCATCTTTATGAAAACACTAGAACAAATAAGGCGACCTTCTAAGTTAGAGCAGAAAGTTGCTATTAAATCCTATCCTGCGTTATTTTCTGTGCTGTCGCATATCAATACGGAGGAGGCCGAAATTGAGAATGAGGAGACGAAAGAGCGGATTAAAAGGCCAAAAGTGCCGATGATTTATTTGCTTGTTATTACGATAGTATACAATTCTTTTGTCGCAATACTTAGTATCGCGACAAAAGAATTATTCTGCTTTCCATTTGCCAATTGAAGCAGGTTAGGGAAGAAGATTTTGGATGATGACCTCAACAAACCCGGATCATTTCCATATCTAATATTTTTGCTAATTTATCAAGCCTGCTGCTATTATGACCTAGGCCAACTGCGCAATGATGTGCCGGGCCGTGGCTATTCCAGTCATTAACGAACTTTCTTGCGCCGATGGGAAATTTGTATCGGCTATTGGTATTGCCTATCTGCAAGATAGGCCCTTTTACCGATTCACCTTCAGCAACCAGCATCACCAGTTCTCCCTTTCCATTTTCAAGTATAGAAAGGCAAGTGACCGGACCGTTTTTGACGGCCATTTCTACTGAAAGGCCATTTCCTACCTTACCGTGATAAACCTGTAAGGGTTTTACTTTTGTGCTTCCTTGTGCAATGGCGATATGACCAGGTCCGTCGTGACCCATCAACACTACATCGTCTTTGTAATCCATCGCATAGTATTCGGTAAACGATCCGCCAGCACCAAAGCTGTCCATAATTTTCATGGCCTGTGCATTTTTTATTTCGTATTCGCCCGCTACAGGTATGCCATTTGCGGTAAGCAGGGAATTCCCTAAGATGATTGAGCTCATCGTATCCTCGTTATCAGCATTACCCGTCCCTTTATGATAATAAGCAAAAGAGCCCAGTTGATATTTCGCCACCAGCTTATCCATTGCCACTGATGTTTTCGCTGCCCGAAATAACTCGTGGTCGTTGCAATCTTCCTGTATATCGAACTTTTTTCGGAATTCTGCTACCCGGTCGTTTGCCTCCTCATTGGTTACATTATTTTTTATAAGGGTAAGCTCTTCAACCTCGACGTGTTCAAAATGCCCTCCAAAATATCTAATTTGAAGGGTAAGATCGGTGTAGATATCCAGCATGCCTGAGTAATAACTGCCCATGCAGCCCATTCTGTTATTTTGCATGATTTTGGCAACGTTTGCCGCCTCCACCCATTCTAATATTTCCCTGTTGCTTTCTTCATCATCTTCCAGGATGCCTGTTACCTGGTAAAATTTGATTCCTGTACGTTTAAAAACATTTGCAATTTCCGGCACCGGGCAGGCAGAGCAATACTTAAGCCAGGTGCCCGTCATCAGGGTACGGTCATTAAGGTTGTTAAAGCTTTCGTAGTCGATACGGTCTCCGGGCGACAGGTTGAGTATAACTACAGGTACGTTTAACTTCTGTACTACGGGTAAAACAGTTGATGAAAGCGCGTAGGTGCCAACGTATAGAAAGACAAGATCAACATCCTCCTGCCTGAATATTTTTCCCGTTTCAAAAGCTTTATCTACGCTATCAACTATACCGGCATTTACCATACGCACAGGATGATCTGCAAACTTTAAGCATAATGTTTGCAGATACCCTTCCAGAGTTGGTTTCAACCCTTCAAATTGTTCCCAATATACATCTAATCCTATTCCAAATATTCCGATGGTTAAGTTACTGTTGATCATTTTTTAAGAAGTTATGTCTGTCTGAATCTATTTATACGTAGGGAATATTGATTGCTTTTCTAATTTTGACTGGTCCGATCAGCCCGATGGCAATAAAAGGGGAAGCAGGAGAGCCTTTGCCAGCAACCTCCTGCATTCACCTGATTACTAATACCCCGGATTTTGTACTAAATTCTTATCCAGAAACAGTTGCCTGTCTGGTATTGGGAATATGGCCTCGTACCCATCAAATTTGTAATCGCTAGCGGCAAATGGCACGCCACTTCTGTCTACTGAAGGGGAGGCCCTTTCGGCCTGCCCATGTGCGTTTAAAAGCGCGGTCATCTGCTCGTTTGTGAAGGCGCGTTTCAAATCAAACCAGCGGTCATTTTCAAATGCCAGTTCTACCCGTCGTTCGTGCCGTATGGCCGCGCGAAATGTATCCTGTGTCAGACCGGCCAGGGTAGCAAGTCCTGCCCGGGTCCTTACCTGATTAATATACTGGTAGGCACCTCCTGGCCCGCTTTGCTCGTTAATGGCTTCGGCCAGCATGAGTAAAACGTCAGCATATCTTAACACCGGCCAGTTATCATCTGTGTGTCCAACAGTAACATGGGGATGGTTGTATTTGTTAACAAACGGAATGGCAACAAATACGCCCTGACTATTGGTGTAGCCCTCCTGTAAAGCAACGGCTTTGCGCAGGTCACCCGCCTCAAACTCGGCAATGATACTTTTGGTTGGGATATTCCATCCCTGCGGGCGGCTTGTTGGAAAACCGGTTATGGCACCATCTGATCCTCTTGGTGCAAAAATATAAATGAAACTGCTCCATTCGCTAACTTTATCACTACCCAGGTACTGTACCTCGAATAACGATTCGCTGTTATTTTTATTGGTGGTGGCAAAAACATCTGCATAGTTATTGACCAGTGAATAGTTAAGTGACAATACCTGGCGTAAAGTGCTTTCTGCTTTTGCATAGTCTTTTCTGGTCAGATATACTTTTCCCAGTAAACCCAGCGCCGATCCTTTAGAAGCCCGGCCGATATCTGCCGGGGCGTAATCGCTTTTTAAAGGTAAATTGGCGGCTGCATCGGTTAGGTCTTTAATGATTTGTGCGTAGACTACATCCTCTGTGCTCCGGGATGAAGCAAAAGCATCAGAAGCATTGGTTAGCGCCTCGGTTGTCAGTACAACAGGGCCAAAATAACGCACCAGATTAAAATAGTAATAAGCCCTGATAAATTGCAGTTCGCCTTTATACTGGTTCTTTTTCTGAGCGCTTATAGCGGTTACACCATCAATCTTAGATAGTGCTACATTGATGTTGTAAAGCGCGTTATAAGATTGACTATACATATCTGCCAGGTTACCGTTAGTTGCGGTGACATTCCAGAATTCAAAAGCTTCTACGAGGTCTGTTTGCCCCCTGTCGGAAGGGTTAAGCTGTATAGTTGTATTGTCTGAAGGCATTTCAGCGAAAATATACTGGCTATTCACATGGTCCTGCATGGAGCTGTATGCGCCGCTTACGGCTTGTTGGATCTGATCTTCATTCTGATAAAATTTGTCTACGGTTTTTTTCGTTGGATCAGACTGGTCGAGAAATGATTTTTTACAGCCTGATGAAAGTACCAGAAGGCCTAATAAAAATAATATGTGATATGTTTTTTTCATCGTGTCAGGTTTTTAGTTAAAAGTTAATTCTTGTGCCAATTGATATCGTGCGGGGTACAGGGTACGATTCTCCGTCTCTTCCCGGACTGATCACGTCGCTGTTGTTGTTTGTACGTGCCGCATTTACCTCGGGGTTGTTACCCGGATATTTGGTAAACAGGAAGGCATTATCCACACTTAAAAAAACTTTGGCATCAAATGCATTTTTTATACGTGGAATTGTATAGCCTAATGTGATGTTCTTTATCCACATATAATTACCGCTATAAACATATTGGGAGCTGGCTTCACGTGTAAAATAGTAAGTGTTTGAGCCCGGCCATTTTCCTGCACCCGGGTTTTGGGCAGACCTCCAGCGGTCCTGAACGTCAGACAGTACGTTGAATACACCATCAATATTGGCAAGGTTCATTTCTACGGCCCTATAGATCTGCCCGCCTGCTGATCCGTTTAGCAGCATGCTCAAATCAAAGCGTTTGTAGCCAACGTTCCAGTTCCATCCCCAGGTGAATTTGGGATTTGGATTACCGATCACTACCATGTCTTTGGTATCATAGGAGATTACGCCGTCACCGTTGCCGTCCAAATACTGAAAAGTACCCGGAATATTATTAGGATTATGCGGGGTAGCATTTATTTGCGCCTGGGTTTGGTAAATTCCAAGGACTTTATAGCCGTAGAACATACCTAGCGGCTGTCCAACTGTGCTGATATTATATCCATCATAGAATGCACCGGTAAGCAGGGAATTTCTGTCGCCATCAATGGCCAGAATTTTATTCCTGTTGAATGATATGTTAAAACCTGTGTTGAAGGTTACACTGCCATACTTATCGTGGTAATTTATACTTTGTTCAAAACCTTTATTTTGGAGCTTGCCAATGTTGGTGATCAGGTTGCTAAACCCTGCAGTAGCGGGAACCTCCACATTAAGCAGCATATTGGTAGTTAATTTACGGTAGTATTCTGATGTAAAGTTTACCTTACCGTGAAGGATGCTCAAATCCATACCTATATCAACCTGGCGTGATTGCTCCCATCCCAGATTTTTATTGGGGAAGGATCCGACCGTTGCACCCGGTACAACCGTGCCTCCCAGTACATAGTTACTTGTATTGATATTAGCCTGCGAAGTATAGTTACCAATATTGTTATTACCCGTAATACCGTAACTTCCCCTAAACTTCAGGTCGTCAAGCCAACTGAGTTTTGGGAAAAACCCTTCTTTTGAGATGCGCCAGCCAACAGATGCCGAAGGAAAATTGCCCCAGCGGTTATCGCTGCCAAAACGGGAACTGGCTTCACGGTTAAATGCGGCGGTAAGAAGGTATTTGTCTTTATAGGAATAGTTTGCCCTTGATAAAAAACTTTCAATAGTAAATGCAGCCATTCCAGAGCTACCGTCGCGCTGGTTTGCGGCAGAAACATATTCTACCAGGTCGTCTGGATACTCGGTACCAGTAGCGGTGCCAGTATTTAATGTGTTTTTCTGGAAAATGTGGCCTACGGTGACCTCCAGTTTATGGTCGTTAAATTTTGGCGAATAGATCAAAAGGTTGTCCATGCCGAAGTTCAGATTATTAGAAAAGGTTTCACCACCAGTTGCCTTTCCCGGGGGCGCACTATTAAATCCTGCTATTGTTGATGGGGTAAAGTCATGGTTGCGTGTATCATCAATGATCCCGCTAACATTGGTGCGAAAGTTAAGGTCTTTTAAAATCTTAACATCTGCATACGCATTGGCGGTAAGGTTGGTGATGTATTGCCTGTGCTGTTCCTCGTTGAGCCGTTGAACGGGGTTAGGGAAGCCAAAAATATTATCATGGCCTCCGATATAGGTATTATAAGAACCATCGGCGTTGTAAACTGGCTCGCGCGGGTCCATCAGTAAGGCCTGATCTACGATATTGTTGCCAAAGCCGCCGGCAATCGCGTCACTATTTTTTGCCCATGAGTACGCACCAGATAAGTGTAACCCGAAATCCAAAAATTTATTAGGCCTGCTATCCACGTTTGCCCTGCCAGTTACCCGGTTAAACCCGGTATTGATCAGCGAGCCCTGCTGGTTGAGATATCCTAATGAAACGTAAGAACTTGATTTCTCAGATCCGTTGGTGATGGCAACGTTATAGTCGCTGAAGGGTGCATTTTGATTTAAAATCTCTTTATACCAATTAGTTGACACCTTTGTCTGGTCGGGATATCTGAAATCGGCTGGAATTTCACTGTCTAAAGGTTCCCGATTGTCAAAGTATCTGATCTTATCAGAATATACGTCTTTTTGAAACTGCGCGAACTGTTGTCCGTTCAGTACATGTACCTGCCTTGAATCAGGCACGTTTGCGAAACCGTTGTTGGAACTAACAGTAAGCTTAGACCCGTCTTTTTTTCCGTTTTTAGTGGTAATTAAAACAACCCCGTTGGCACCCCTTGATCCGTAAACCGACGTAGAGGCAGCATCTTTAAGGATGGTGATGCTTTCAATGTCGTTTGAATTTAAGGAGCTGCCCACATCGGTACCTACCGGAAACCCGTCAACTACATACAGTGGATCGCTGTTTGCGCCCAGTGAACTGTTACCACGAATCTCTACCTGTAGTTCCTGCCCTGGCTGTCCTGAGGTTTGTTTAGCCACAACCCCCGGCGCCTGCCCCTGCAAGAGCCGGCTGACGTTGGATGCGGGGATACCTTGTGATTTGGTAAGATCAACCTGGGATACCGCAGAGGTGATATCTGCTTTGCGCTGTGAGCCATAAGCAAGTACAACAACTTCTTTCAGGCCCTGTGACGAGGCGGTCATTTTTACAATAATATTTGCATCATCGCCAACAGTTACAGTGTTGTCGGTATAACCGATGTACCTTAATGTAAGTATGGCGCCTTTAGCGGCATTTAACTTAAATCGGCCGTTGGCATCGGTTTGGGTCTTATTAGTGGTCCCCTTTACAGCTATTAATACGCCTGGCAGTGGCTCGGAGGAAGTCGCATCTGTTACTACACCTGTTACCGTTGGTATGGTCTGGGCAAAGGTGGGCAGGTAACATAACAGCGATATAGCCAAAAAGAGCCAGTGCCTGCCATTTTGAAAAAGTAGAAGTTTAATTTTCATAATTTGATTTTAATTGGTGAGTGAAAAAATTATTTGATGGGGTTATTAAAAGGTGTTTTAATTGGTGCATTTTTTTAAAACATAGGCAAGCATAGTTGCGTTAAGGGTGAGAGACTAAGTTTATAATTGGTTCTCAAAAATATTTTAATGCGCCACGGCCTAAATACTAGTTTTGATATTTGACTTATGCATTTTGATATATATCAAAGTTTTGTCAAAAAGGATGTTACCAGGGGATGAATGTATGCCCGGAAGAGATGCGGGGGATATCAAAAAAGAGATAGCGTTTTTTTAGGGAGATTGAAAGAGTTGTGAGCTGATTATCGTAAAACAGCAAAATAACCTGAAACTATCATAAAACTCTACATGTAAAGCAGAATTCGAAATTCACTCTTTGATATTTTACTTGTCCTTTTTGATATTAAACTGATTGTTCATTAAAATTGTATTAAATTTATTCATTAGTTGCTAAGAATAGGGTACTGCGATGTATTCGAAGCAACTACGCTTTAACCAAATATATTACGCTTGTATGGTCAATTATTATAAATATCTACCGGTATGCCGCGATGATGAAAATTGGGGCCTATGTGTTTTAAATGCAGGTTGTACCCATATAGAGGGCACAGGTTTATACCCTTTTAAAACGCATCCTGCACATCATCAATTTAATTGGGCCATTGGCAGGGTACTCAATGAATACCAGATCGTTTATATTACCAGGGGTAAAGGAATTTTTGAATCTGACAGCTGTAAACGACGTGAAATTAAGGCAGGTACAATCTTTATTTTATTTCCGGGAGAAAGGCATCGTTATAAACCCGACGTCGAAGTTGGCTGGGATGAATATTGGATTGGTATGAAAGGTGATGTTATTGATAATCTTGTCAAGAGAAATTTCCTGAGCCCGGAGAACCCGAGTATGTACATTGGTTTTCACGAGGGGATTATCAGTTTATTTAACAGCATTATTGAAGTAACCAAAAGAGAGAATACCGGCTACCAACCGCTCATTTCGGGCGCAGCAATGCACCTGGTGGGGAATTTTCATTTTATTTTTAAACAGGACACGGTAGAATGCGAAGAGAAAGAGTTGATCATCAATAAAGCCCGTTTACTGTTTCGTTCTAACATTGATAATGATTATACACCTGAACAAGCCGCTGAAGAATTACATGTCGGTTACTCCTGGTTTAGAAAAGCATTTAAAAGTTGCACCGGGCTTTCTCCCGGCCAATATTACATCCAGCTGAAAATTGAACGTGCTAAAGATCTTCTGAATAACACAGATATTCCTATCAAACAAATTGCGTATGACATGCGGTTTGAAAGCTACTTCTATTTTTCAAAAATGTTTAAGAAGAAAACCGGTCTCGCACCAACTGATTACCGCAAAAGGGCTTTTGGAGCTTCATAGTACTATAGTCAAAATAGGATGCCAAATTTTGGTGTTTTTAGTATGCCAGGTTATTATTCGAATTCAAAAAAGGGCTTTTCAATTGGAAATTTCAATACGAAGGATTTTGGCGGTAAACTTGCCTCTCCTCTGGTTTTTATCAATTTGATGTCTTTAATCATAGCTTCTCCATTGATAGCAAAACCAAATTTCCCCCTGGCCTTTACTATACCAGTAGTATCATTTAAAGAGATTACAGCATCATTATTAATCCATATAAAAGTCTGGTTGCCTGTTTTTTGTATTTTCCAATTCTGCCAGATGTGTTCAGAAGGCTTCCTGACTTTAGGCAACAGACCTATATGCCCCGTACTATGAATAAAACCACCATTTTTAGCAGGATCTGCAAATAAAGAACGGTCTTCAATAGCTACTCCATCCTCTAGCTGATTTAGTAAAATCCCTAAATATTTCTCCCCGTTTAAGTTGGTAATAACTTCAAAAAGATAGGCTTTAGGATCAACCAATGAGGAGAACGTTAATATATAATCTTTCGGTAATGATTTCCTGGAGACCAATATAGCCCAGTCTGTATTTTTATTTCCGGTAATCGCCTGCTCATTAACCTTCCAGTCTCCGTTTACTACCTTCCAGTTTTTCCGAAGACTGTTGTTTTTATATGTTTCCTGGAATAAAACTTTTGTTTGTGCATTAGTGGTGTATACTGCGGCAATTATCAGTAAGAATACTATACTAATCTTCATGTCCCTCTTTCTCTCAGTTAAAATCGACTGATAAATCATCGATTTGATCTATCAGTTGATTACAAAAATAAACATCCGATCGAGTTTAGCCAGGAATTGTGCGTTTCTTCTTTGATTGTACCCATCCGGGGGAAGCATTGGATTCCTCGAATTTTAATGCATCAGCAGTATTTGCCTTATCTACTTTGAAACCTTGTTAAATATCGTTAGCAATGCGATACCTAAAGATATTTTGGATGGCAATTACATTACGCATGGTTTCTATTTTGTCAGAATAAACAGATTGATGATGGGGAAATTTTTCTTTCCCATCACTTACTTTTTAACAGAGGCCTTATTGCCTTCTCCCAAATTTCGTATCCCGTTCTGTTCATGTGCAGCATATCGTTCTGGAATATTTCTTTACGATAACTGCCATCTTTATTTAGCATCAGCGGATATACGTCCAGAAATTTCACATTCTTTTCCCCTGCGAAAAACTCCTTCAACAGTTTATTGGCAGCAATCAATTTACTTCGGTACTGATCTCTCGAAGGGCTTGGTTTCAGCCCGATATAAATAACAGGCAGCTCAGGTAGTTTTGCCCTGATGGCATTATACAACACTTTGGTGCGGTTTAAGATGCTGTCTGGAGTTTCGTCGTTTCGGACCAGATCATTTTCACCTACATATAATACCAGTTGACGAAATTTATAGGCGAAAACCAAATCCTTTAAGTTAACGGTAATGTCATTGATATAAGCACCTCCTATACCTCTGTTTATCACATTGTAAGCACCGAAAGCCTCCTGCAGATCATCCCATTTACGGATAGATGAACTCCCTGCAAATAAGATAGGATTATCTGGCGTCTGATAAATTCTATCATAGGCCTGTATAGTTTTGATATCGGCTTCAAATGGTTTGGACTGAGAAAAGGCAGTGCTGCAAAAGCTAAGCAGCATACATACCTGGAGTGTTATTCTTTTCATCGGAATATATATATGTTTTATCAGTAGTTTTTATTGTTTTATCAGTAGTTTCTATTGTTTTATCAGTAGTTTCTATTGTTTTTTAATTGTCTTCCAGCTGCCTCTGGCGGTTTTAATTGTCTTCCAGCTGCCTGCTGCGGTTTTATCAGTAATGAAAATACATGAACTTGTACTCATTTCGGAAGTTGAGCGGTAAGCTCATGTAGTTTCATCATGAATCCTTATTTAGTAGGTAGTGACCGTGGCCATTATTGTATTTGAGTAGACCGGTTTGATGTAAGTTGAGGCAGAATACATGATCCTCACTTGTATTGGGGTTGCAACACCGGCTACAACGCCGAGCTTTTTCAGTAAAGAATTGAGGTCGGCCGTTGAGTAACCCTGACTAAGTACGTTGGCACCCAGGGTAGAAGCGCTA
The DNA here is from genome assembly GCF_009765875.1 of Pedobacter sp. L105. Classification (GTDB taxonomy): domain Bacteria; phylum Bacteroidota; class Bacteroidia; order Sphingobacteriales; family Sphingobacteriaceae; genus Pedobacter. Next base: position 504,791 of record NZ_LMUP01000002.1, on the reverse strand, counting down.
GGGCTTAGCCAGTTGTCACTTGTCTTATCGATTTGTATAACATTGGTCACTACCGAACTGAAACCGTAATCTGCCTTTGTGAAATTGAACCTGATCACCTTTGCTGTATCTGCAGCGCTTGTTTTTTGAAGTACCAGTGTTGTTGCAGTTGCAGACAGCACTCCCGGAGATCCGTTTGTTGTGGTAACAATGGCATCTTTTTTCTCGCAGGACTGAAATTGTAAAGCAAGTGCCACCAGTATGGTCAATAGTATAAATGGATTTTTCATATCAAAGGGTTTTATTAATAACCGTTGTTTTGCTTTAGATTAGGATTTACATTGAGGTCTGAGCTTGGCAATGGAAAGATGTTCCGGAAAGGCTGAGAGTTTGTCCCTGTTTTAACCCCTGCTTTGAATGGCCATAAGTATGAACCATCCGTAAAACGGCTGTAACGGATCAAATCTGACCTGCGGAAACCCTCCCAGTATAGTTCTCTCGCCCTTTCATCAAGTATGAAATCTAAAGTGAGTTGTGCCGTGGATATATTCCCTGCGGCAGTCCCGCTATATGCCCGGTTACGCATGTTATTGATATAGCCCAAAGCTGTACCCATATCACCACCCGCACCACCTCGTAATACCGCTTCTGCATAAATCAGGTACATTTCCGGTAAGCGGAATACAGGCATATCGATATCTTCATAAGAAGGATTTGATCCTGACTGACCAGTTTTAGTTACGTTTCTGAATTTGGTAACTGCATAACCATCGCTGAATGCGGTGATGGTATTGATGTCCAGATTTTGGCCCTTTGTCCAGAATTCAGCCCTGGTATCAGGATTGCCGTTGGTAGGAAATGAAACCGTTGGGTTGGCCGGAAAAAGATTTACAATATTGCTGGTTACCCTTAAGCCGGCCCAGCCGCCAGTAATACCAAAACTGGAAACGGGCATTGATCCACCAACTTCTGCATGCACGAGGAAAGTTGTTCCACCATAATTTTGGGTCTGGTTGCCGTCATAGTTAATGGTGAGGATGAACTCGCTATTGTTAAGGTTATTATCAGCCAGCATCAGGTTGGTATAATTGTCCATCAGGGTATACCCTGCATTGATCACCTTTTGTGAATAGGTAATGGCATTTGCATAATCAGCTGTTCCTGTATATATCTCTGCATTTAAATAGATCCGTGCAAGCAATGACCATGCTGCTGCCTGATCGGCCCTGCCATACTCATTCATTCTTGGTGCCACCATTGCAGGGACGATAGCCTGCAATTCGCTAACTACATAGGTGTATAATGCTTTGCGGTCGATCTGTTTAGGCGGGGCGGCACCCAATGCATCGTCTTCTGTGGCGAAGGGCGGATTTCCATAAAGGTCCATCAACACCCAGTACTGATAGGCCCTTAAAAACCGGGCTTCCGCTCTATAATGACGGATATCATCTGCATCCGTTCCAGAGATACCCCTTTTGCTTAACTGATCGTCGGTAGACTGACGGATAAATTCATTACAAAGGGTAATTTGATAGGTAGACCGGTAATATAAACCCTGAAGGAAGGGATTTGAGGCAGACCAGCTCATGTTATGGAAATCGGGAAGTCCCGTATCTTTAAATGACACTACTGCCTCATCTGTTGTCAATTCCTGGGCACACCAAAATAGCCTGAAGAAATCTGAAGCTCCCTCGTCAATACCCTGGATATCGCCACTTCCCGTTGGCCCGGAATTACCGGTTAGGGCAAAAGCGGCATAAGCCTTGCCTATGGCCTGCTTGTAACCCTGCGCATTGGCATAAACCTGTTCTGAGGTAATCTGGTCGTTAGGGAAAAATATCTTGTCTTTTTTGCATGACGGCATGATCATGACAGTCAGCAGGGCCACTGCCCATATTACTTTTATAAAAAGCTTTTTCATTTTATATCTTACTAGATGAATGTCTGTTAAAGGTTAAGGTTGAGGCCTAACACGTAGGTTCTGGGGCGCGGGTACGCGTTATTGTCTATCCCTGAATTAACCTCGGGGTCTATACCAGTGTATTTGGTGATGGTAAAGACATTCTGAACGTTACCTGATATCCTGAGATCTCCGGTTTTTTTGAAGACCTTTCCAAAATTATAACCAATATGTGCATTGTCCATTTTCAGGAAAGAGGCGTTTTGAATCCAGTAATCCGACAGCAGATCCTTATCGCTGGTGCCTGTCAACCCGCTTTTTAGCACTGATGAAGAGCCATTATTAGCGATCTGCACGGCATTGAGAATATGGTTTTGCGTTCCTGTATTCGATTCAACGTTATTATAGAGATAGTTGCCCAAACTGGCCCTGGTTACAAATCCAATGCTCCATTTTTTGTAGGCGAAGTCTGAACTGAAACCAAAGTATTGTTTGGCAGCAGGACTTTTGTTGACATACAGGTCGTTTTGGTTGATTACACCATCTTTGTTCCGGTCAACAAAAAGTCCGTCAACAGGTTTTCCGTCAGGCCCATATACTTGCTGGTACGTGTAAAACGAATTGACAGGATAACCTACAGAATTGATTTGCACGGTGTTTCCTGTTCCTCCGGATATGCTTCCTGTGAGGAGTCCTGAAGAAGTTGAATTGGCTATGGCAGTAAGATTCGTAATTTTGTTATTGTTAAAAGTTACATTGAAGTTAGCCGTCCAGTTGATATCTGTTTGGGTAATGATTTGTCCGGAAATATTGATTTCAAGCCCCCGGTTGGTCATATTACCAATGTTTCCTGTAATCTGATTACCAAAATTGGTGAGCGCTGGCTGGCTGATTAAAGCCAGGAGGTTTTTGGTCTTTTTATAATAATAATCTACACTACCTGTAAGCCGGTTGCCAAAGAAGCCATAATCAACAGCGATATTTGAGGATGCTGTAGTTTCCCAGGTACGGCCGGGATAGTAAGCACCAGGGCGGTAGGTATTCAGGAAAACATTGCCAATCTGATATCGTGCTGTAGAATTACTCAGGCTGTAGGCCGATAAATAATCGTAGCTACCAATACCGTCCTGATTACCTGTAACACCATATTCCAAACGCAGCTTTAACAGTGATAACAATTTACTGTCTTTCAGAAAGTCCTCTTCATTTATTCTCCAGGCGAAAGCTCCCGATGGGAAAAGTCCGCTGCGTTGGGCCGGTGCAAACTTGGTAGAATAGTCGTTTCTCAGCGTACCTGTTAGAATATACTTATTGTCGTAAACATAATTCAATCTGCCGTAAAATGATGTCAGTAGATACTCATTGGTGCTTAAAGGAAAATTGGGAATGGAATTCGGGTTTAATACATTATCAGCAAAATACGAAGGGTTGTTAAAGGTGGTTGATTTAAAGTCCTGGATGGAATATCCTGCGAGGGCTTCAATATGACTTTTTAAACCCGGAATGTCCTTTGTATAACTCAGGAATCCTTCAAACAGTTTATTCTCATTAGTTTGTTTATAGGGATTGTAATATCCGCTGTAAAGTATACCCTGACTGTCTTTATAGCTATCCAGATTTGATGCTGCGGTTCCGGGAATGGTTTGTGAGCCGGTACCTTTTGAGCCATCATAACCCAAATTCAGGTTCACATGCAGATCAGGCAGAAAGTGCACTTTGTAGTCCACCGCTAAACTTCCAATGGCCCGGTAAACACTACTCCGGTTGTCATTTTCTTCCAGTAAGCCCACGGGATTAAAAGAAGCACTTGATTTCAGTCCCGTAGTAGTTGCGGGATCTGTCTGTTCAAAAAAGCCCCCATACTTATCATTACCCGAATAAACCGGATAAGTGGGATTAAAACTAACCGCATTGCCTATGGCACCGGTATTTGCAAAACGCTGTTTTACCTGCGACCCTTTCAAGTTAAAGTTAATCTTCAAATGATTCTTTAGCAAACTTGGACTCAGGTTGATGTCGCCGGTATACCTTTCCAGGGAAGATGTTTTTAAAATTCCCGACTGATCGGTGTAGCCAGCGGATACGCGATAGGGGAGGTTTTTTGTGGAACCTGATATACTAATGCTATTGTCTGTACTTACTGCGGTCTGATAAATTTCCTTCTGCCAGTCGGTATTTGCTGTACCCAGCTGACTTCTGTAGATGCCGGTCGGACTTGCATCATTCGCATTTACATAAGTGCGGAACTCATCGGGCGACAGCACATCAATAGTTTTGATATTTTGGGAAATAGATAGTTGCGTAGAAAATTCTATTTTGGGTGCTCCGGCCTGGCCTTTTTTCGTGGTAATCAGGATGACCCCATTTGAAGCGCGGTTACCATAAATCGCTGCTGCGGAGGCGTCTTTTAATATCGAGAAAGACTCAATGTCATTCGGATTAATCAGGCTCAGCGGGTTTGCGGCACCAGAGATTCCGTTATTACTTAATGGAATTCCATCGAGGACAATCAGTGGATCGTTACTTCCATTAATAGAAGCGCCACCCCTGATTCGGATAGTGCTTCCTGCTCCGGGAGCTCCGCCATTGGATATTACTGAAACCCCGGCAACTTTTCCGGCAATTAATTGCTCAGGTGTAGTGATCTGTCCCTGCTGGAAGTCTTTGGAAGTGACCGTTGACACAGCACCTGTTACATCTTTTCTTTTGGTAGACCCATAACCTATCACCACAACTTCATTAAGGGCCTGGTCATCTTTTTGCAGTGTGAAGTCGAGGTTTATTACTTTACCTGCTATAATGTTTACCTGCTTTTTCAGCGTCGTATAACCGATATATTGAGCCGTAACGGTATAAATGCCGGGCTTAATTCCGCTAATTCTGAAATTTCCGCCCGCTTCTGTTGAAGCAACCCTTTCAGTGCCTGTAATCCGCACAGTACCGCCAGACAAGCCAGCTCCGTTGTCCTCTGTTACCTTTCCGCTGATGCCTCCGGTTTGTGAAAATGCAGCACCGGCCCAGAATATACAGGCAAGCAGTAAGAAGTACTTTTTTAAGTAATTTTTTCTCATTTGTTCAATGGTTTATTGATATTTGGTTAGTTGGATGAATTGATGCGCTGATAGGATTTACAGTGCATGGATTGCGCGGACGAGTGTCTGCTTTTAGCGGATGCCATCATACATTACATTTGGTTTTACTTGGTTTATAATAAATTTCAGGTCAGGCTTCGTTTTCTATTGGTGGGATGCCCCAGCGATTTCGGATGGTCTGATGGTACAAATCAAGTAAGGGCAACAAGCAAATCCTAATTGTTTAAAATTAAATACCAAAATTTAAATTTTATAGTAGTTAAGTATTTGTTAGTCAGTGATATGAAATTTAATAATTACCAATTCGTTTAAATTTTTTTTAAGCAAAAAATGGGTTCCCGGGGACTGATTTTTTATAGATAAATACGATAACAGGTGTTTCAAAAAGATTAATCTTCGTGAAGGTCTTTTCTATCCATATATTTGTTATATTTCGATCAGCCAAATTAATTACCCCGACCATGCGTTTGTATTTACTTGTTTTGTTTGTTTTTTTTATGGTCACTGATGTTTGGGCCGATACAAAACAAGACTCTTTAATCGCTGTGCTGAAGTCCGAACTTAAGCTTAAAAGCCATTATGATACGATCAAGGAAAAAGAGATCAGTAGCCTGAAAAGTTCGCTTAATAAGATCGGGCAAAATGACTTTCATGATCTTTTTGGGGCTTATATGAAAATCTATGAGAATTATAGGGCTTATAAGTACGATTCTGCATACGTATATGCGCAAAAGATGACAGCTTTAAGCTTGAAGGCCGCTGATCCGGTTATGGCCAATTATAATAAAACCAATACAGCTTTTATTCTACTGTCTTCCGGGAAATTCCAGGAGGCTTTTGCAATACTCCATACGATCGATAAAAAAAAACTTGACGAGAACGGCAAACAGCAATACTATTCGGTCATGAGCCGTGCTTTTTTTGACATGGCTAATTATGATAACGACATTAATTATTCACCCCAATATAGGGCGCAGGGTAGTTTATATCTTGATTCTGCCATACAAATTGCAAAACCGGATACCTATAATCAGGCCTTTCTTATTGGCTACCAAAATTATCAGAACGGAAATAATGAAGCTGCTATTCAACAGTTTCTAGCCTTACCAAAAAAACAAAATGTATACTCGATTCATCAGGAAGCGGTAATATCATCATTGTTAAGTGAACTTTACCAACGGACTAATAATCCTGAGCTGGCCGTTAATTATCTGATCGTGGCGGCAATCAGGGACCTGCAGTCCTCAACCAAAGAAACACTGGCGCTCTTCAATCTTGCAGAAGTTGTTTCAGGAAACGGCAATGTGGATGATGCATATCTGTTTATTCAGGAGGCTTTAAAAGATGCTGAATTTTATGGTGCCAGACAGAGAAAAGTCCAGATCAGCTCAGTTTTACCTTTATTAACTGCCAATAAGTTACAGTCCATAGAGAATGAGAAGCGTCATTTTTTAGTTTACTTATGTTCAACAGTATTGCTGGCCCTCTTAATTGTTGGTGTTTCCATCCAATTGTATAAACAATTACAGCAGCGTAAGGCCCGGGAAATGATCATTGAGCAAAACAGTTTAAGATTGGAAGCCATGAATAATGAGCTTGTGGAGGTTAACCGGCAACTGGTACATGCTAACTATAAACTGGATGAAGACGCGCAGATCAAGGAAGAGTACATCGGTTATTTTTTTCATATCATGTCTGGATATATTGCCCAGCTTGAACGTGTCAAGATATCTGTTGAAGCTAAATTAATTCAGCACAAGATTGATCAGATACAGCCATTATTAAGCGAAATCGTAATCCGCAGGGAAAGAGAAAACCTTTTTAAAACTTTTGATAAGGTCTTTCTGAAGATGTTCCCTAATTTTATTCACAGTTTTAATGCGATGTTTCATAAGGAAGACCAGATCTGGCCAAAAGATCATGAGTCACTCTCCACTGATTTGCGGATTTTTGCGCTGATCAGACTCGGAGTAAACGATAGCGAAACTATTGGAAAGATTCTGGAGTATTCTGCCAAAACGATTTATGTTTACAAGATGCGTTTGAAGGCTAAATCAAAATATAACGCTGAAGAATTTGATGATCGGCTGATGAAGATCAAAATAACTGACGGACCTGTTAAAGAAGTCTATTCCTGATCTGTCCATTACTGGTAATTATTTATAAATAATTACAGCCTGGTATTTTTATTTACGATATTCAGATTACTGGCAGTCAGCTATTTATTTTATATATACCTGATAAATGTGCTTGATTTATTTAAATTTTTCTATAATAAATAAGCTTCTGGTGCCTTATTGGTTGCTAATTGTTTAAAGGGGATTACATTTGAGTAAACAACCAAATATTATTCAGTGTAAATAAACACCAATGAACCTAAAATCCTTATTCGTGCTCATCTGCTCTATGGCATTTTCAAGTCTGACGAGTGTGGCGCAAAGTATTCCCGAAGGGTCTAAACCTGCAGTTTCAAACGTAAGAGGGGCAGTTTACCCAAGGATATTTACCGATTACCGGGCATCTTTCCAGATCAAATCATCAAAAGCAAAAAAAGTACAGCTGCAGTTCTTATCTGATCCTAAACCCTATGATATGACGCAGGCTGCAGACAGTTCATGGAATGTAACCACGCCGCCCCTTGTTCCGGGTTTCCATTATTATTCTATCATTATTGATGGTTTTTCTGTAAATGACCCGGGAAGTGAAACTTATTTCGGGGCTAATAAGCAAATGAGCGGACTTGAAATTCCTGAAAATAATGTCGACTATTATCTGATCAACAATGTTCCACATGGTTCAGTACAGGAGCATTGGTATCTTTCAAAAATCACCGGCCACTGGCGCAGGTCGTTCGTCTATACGCCGCCAGGTTATACAGCAGGTGCCGGAAAACGATATCCTGTTTTGTACCTGCAACATGGCTCGGGTGAAGATGAAAGAGGCTGGACAAAACAGGGGCATGCAAATTTCATACTTGACAATCGGATAGCAAAAGGCGAGGCGGTGCCAATGATTGTTGTGATGGATTGTGGTTATGCAGCAGTTGAGGGTAGTACAATGCCAACCGACAGGCTAAAGGGTATCAAAGAATTTGAGAATGTGCTGATCAATGACATCATACCCGATATTGATGCATCTTATAATACGATGCAAGACCGGGCGCATCGGGCAATGGCAGGTTTATCTATGGGTGGCGGACAAACGCTCTACATTACCCTGAACCATCTTGATCTTTTTAGCCAGATTGGCATATTCAGCGGGGGAGGACTCAAAGGTTTCAACTACAAGACAGATTATAACGGCGTCTTTACTCATGTTGCTTCTTTTAACGAAAAGGTAAAGCTGCTTTTTTTTAGTGCCGGCACTGCCGAAAAACCTTATCATGACGCTACCAAAGAAATTCATACACAGTTAGATCAGGCAGGAATCAGGAATGTCTTTTTCGAATCGCCTCAAACTGATCACGAGTGGCTGAACTGGCGACGGGCGTTAAATGATTTCCTTCCACGTTTATTCAAATAACAAATATTTACTAATGAAAAAGATAATAGTTTTAATATTGTTAGCAGGGGTTTTCCTGGTTTCGTTTAAAAAATATAAGGTATATGCAGGCGATACGGAGCTGCCATTGTATAACGGCAATGATCTCGGGGTTACGTATACCAATAATAATACCCGCTTTAAAATATGGGCACCAACAGCTACGGCGGTTAAGCTCCGGCTATATGATGCCGGTGAAGGCGGAACAGCCACACGTACGCTGGAATTAACCAAAGCAGGGCAGGGGACATGGACATTGACTATCAATGAAAATATCAAGAATGAATATTATACCTTTCAAACTAATATAGACGGGGAATGGTTGCAGGAATCCCCTGATATCTACGCCAAGGCTGTTGGGGTTAATGGCAGGAGAGGGATGGTAGTGGATATGTCAGAAACCAATCCTTCTGGCTGGTCTCAGGATAAAAAACCTGTGCTAAAAAACTTCAATGATATTGTGCTCTACGAATTACACCTGCGGGATTTGTCAGTTAGTCCCAATTCAGGTATCAAAAATAAAGGAAAGTTTCTGGGTTTAACGGAGTTGGGAACTAAGAATGCCGATGGGCAGCGTACAGGTCTTGACCATATCAAAGAATTGGGTGTTACGCATATCCACCTGCTGCCGTCATTTGATTTTAGTTCTGTCGACGAAACTAAGGATGATGGCAAATACAACTGGGGATATGACCCACTGAATTATAATGCTCCCGAAGGTAGTTATGCTACCAATGCTTCAGATGGAAGAGTGAGAGTAAGGGAATTTAAGCAAATGGTAGAAACGCTGCACCATAATGGTTTGCGCGTAGTGCTCGATGTGGTGTATAACCATACCAGCAATATAAAGGATTCCCATTTCAATCAGTTTGTTCCAGGCTATTTTTACCGCCATAACCCGGATGGCAGTTATTCTAACGGTACCGGCTGCGGCAATGAGACAGCTTCCGAAAAAGCAATGATGCGCAAGTTCATGATTGAATCTGTGGTGTACTGGGCTAAAGAGTACCATCTTGACGGTTTTCGCTTTGATTTAATGGGTGTGCATGATATAGAAACCATGAATGCCATCAGTGATACACTCCATAAAATTGATCCTACGATCTTCATTTACGGAGAACCCTGGGATGCAGGGGCTAGTCCGCTGCCAGCCAGCCGGCGTGCGCTGAAACGCAACATGCAGGAATTAAATCAGGTGGCCGCCTTCAGTGATGATATCCGCGATGCCATCCGCGGACCGCAAGTGAAGGCAAAAGGTTTTGTAAGTGGTGAAACCGGCAGCAGAGAAACTATAAAGTTCGGAATTGTCGGTTCTACGCAGCATCCGCAGGTCAATTATACGATTACGCGCTCTAAAGCGCCTTGGGCACGAGAGCCATATCAAACTATCAATTATGCATCCTGCCATGATGATAACTGTCTGTATGACCGCCTGAAATTAGCAAATCCTGAGGCTACGCAGAATCAGCTTGTGCAAATGGACAAGTTAGCCAATGCGATTGTGTTTACTTCTCAGGGCGTTCCTTTTATCCAGGCCGGTGAAGAGTTCATCAGAACAAAAAAGGGTGTGGCTAATTCCTATAACAAACCGGATTCAATCAACCAGCTGGATTGGAGCTTAAAAACGAAATATTACAACGTGTTTAAATATTACCAGGGCCTGATTGCGTTGCGTAAGCATCATGCTGCTTTCCGAATGCCCTCTACAGCCATGATACAAAAACATTTGCAGTTTTTTGAGGTGAAAGCTCCTGGCATTGTTGCCTATCAGTTATTGGACAATGCCAATTCTGATCAATGGAAAAACATAGTTGTGGTGTTAAACGGCGGGAAGGAAGTAACTTCTGTCGTGCTGCCAAAAGGAAAGTGGACGCTTGTTGCTGATGAAAACCAGGTCAATGAAAAAGGAATCAGGGCAAATGTTTCCGGATCAGTACAGATCGCACCAACTGCTGCCTATGTGCTTTTTCAGTAATATGCTTTTGAAGATATTCTTAGTGATGTACTTAAGGGCACTCCCTAAGCTTGAGGATTGAATTCAAAAGTAGAAATATAACTCGCCTGGATAAACCAGGACAAACTGACCCCTCTTCGCCGGTGTACAACTGAGCCCATTGAATTTAATATTCAATGGGTAATATAGAATTTGGAAATGGTGAATGAGGGGATATCATTTTTTCAGAAGTCTTATAACCAGCGATATACAGATCACATCCCGAAGTACTTTTATGGCGTTATGTAAGGTATTATAAACAGTCCGTTCGCTCAGGCCTGTTTGCTCAGAAATATCCTTAAAAGACACGGCATTAAAATAACGCAGACGAATAATCTCCTTTTGGCGTGGGGAAAGCTGACTAAGAGCGTTTTGCAGGCGTTTTTTCATGTGCTCGTCATGCTGGCTGGCTATCAATATTGATTCATAAGAGGGCTCTAAAGGAATATTGCCGGCAGGTATATCTTTCAGGTCGGGGGAAGGTGTTTCTTCAGAAAGCTGCAGGTAAGTTTTGTATAATATCCTTTTATAAATGGTAAGTATGTATTGCTGCACATTCTGCACACCGGCAAGTTTGTATTTTATGCGCCACAGCTCCAGGAACAGGTTATTGATTCCTTCTTTAACTAATTCGGGGTTTTTATATAACGATAGGCCAAACCGGTACAGGTCGTCATAAAAAAGATTGAAACATTCATAAAGTCCCTGTTTTTCACCTTCTACAAGCAAAGCCCAGTTTTTATAAATGTCCTTATTTTTAGGACCCATCAATACTGATTTTGATACCCCATGTAAACATTGAGAATTAGTAGATTTTGAGCAAGAGATGAGGCATTTTAAAACTGCCTCATACTTATTGAATCGTACAATTATACAATTTAAAATTAAAAAGTAAAATTTATTTCGAAAAAGATTGGTAAAAAAGAATAATCTATTGCACTTGTGTATAAAAGTTTCAAATTATATCAAATATGGATTATTCTTCATATCAAACAGGGGATTTTTTAACCGATGATAGTTTTATCGCATACAGTTATGCCGAAAGTGTCGAAGATGTTGAAAAATGGGAAGATGTTGCCATCCAAAATCCGGGTATCGTTCAAAAAATAGATGATGCACGTGAGTTATGTCTGCTATTGGGCCTCAAAGTTGGTGCAGTAGAAAAGGCCGCTGGACTTGAACGCCTTAAAAAACTGCTGGAAGGAACTATTGAAGCAAAACTGCCTGAAGGCCGGATCTTTAGCCTGCGGAATTACCTGATGCAATGGGTAACTATTGCTGCCATAATTATTATTGCCGCTACGTTTGCCGTGTACCAATTCAATATCAACTCCATAGGATCAACTTTTTACAGCGATGTTAAAGTGATGAAATATGACCAACAAATCAATTAATATACATCAATAATTTAACATTTAAATTTAAAAACTATGAGAAAAATGTTTTTTGTACTCTTTGCTGCTGTAATATTTACGGCCTGTAAAAAAGAAAGTTCATCTGTAACCTCAGAAAGTTCAGGTCATGCAGGTTTAGGGAAAACAGCTGTTGCGCAGCAAACAGCTGTTAACGGCACTTTATCATTTGCCGGTTATACCTGGGTTGTAAATGCACCAGGCGGTTTGGTGAGCCCGGGGCCAAATTACTGGAGCGCATCAAATGCATGGGTTGATGCCAATGGCTGGTTACATTTGAAAATTGCGAAAAACCCAACTACTAACCATTGGGAAAGTGCAGAGGTTTATACTACTCAAAGCTTAGGTTATGGAACCTATCAGTGGCAGGTTGAAGGAACATTAGGTTCATTCGATAAAAACATTGTTTTTGGGATGTATAACTATTCAGGTAACGATCAGCATGATGAAATGGATATAGAAATTGCACGTTGGGGCAATGCTGCCTGGGATAACCTCAATTATACCATCTGGCCTGCCACGGGAGTAACTGCCAGCCCAGGGGTTTATACGGCTTCATTTACTACGCCAAACGGTACCTATACTACCCATCGCTTTAAGAGAACAAGTAACAGTGTTAAAATTCAAAGCTTATATGGCTTTCAGGACGGTGATGCAAACCAATTTCAAACTGCTACTTTTAATACCCCGGCTACGTCGATCAGTACACTAAATATGCCGGTACATATCAATTTGTGGTTGTTTGACGGCCTGGCCCCTTCAGATAATCAGGCTGTAGAAGTTGTTATTCACAGTTTTAAGTTTAGCCCTTTGTAAATTGCGGTTTTTTGATCAATAATTTATTAGCGCCTGTAGCTATTACTTTTAAGGTAATTAGAGGCTTAACTTAAAAAGCCGTTTCTTTATGGTAGAAACGGCTTTTTCTGTCTATATATTGATAGCGCCCTGACCTGAAGCCATAAGGTAAGCATCTTTTAGGGCCTCTGAATAAGTAGGGTGCGCATAACTGATCCGGAACATACCTTCGGCAGTCACTTCATACTCCATGGCCACAACAGATTGTGCGATCACATCTGCAGCACGCGGGCCAATGATATGTACGCCTAAAACCTCACCATATTTTGGTGACACCAGCACTTTTACAAAACCATCGGTATCCATGGAAGCCCTTGCGCGTGCACTGGCAGAATAAGGAAATTTACCAGACCGGTATTCAATACCCTGTTCTTTTAGTTCCTCTTCTGTAGCACCTACAGCAGCAACTTCCGGCCAGGTATAAACTACCCCGGGAATTAGTTTATAGTTGATATGCGGTTTTTGTCCATTAATGACTTCCGCAACAAAAGTCCCTTCATCTTCTGCCTTATGGGCCAGCATCGGTCCTTCAATTACATCGCCAATGGCATAAATATTAGGCACATTGGTTTGCAATTGTTTGTTTACCACTACTTTTCCGTTTTTTGCTATTTCAACTCCTGCTGCCTGCAAGTTTAAACTATCTGTATAAGCCCTTCTTCCCACGGCTACCAAACAATAATCTGCAGTAATTTCAACTATTTTTCCATCTTTATCCAGATAACTGACGGTTGCGTGTCCGCCTGAATTAGCGGCGGATTGTACTTTGCTGCTAAGCAATATTTTTATATTCAGTTTCGCTAATGACTTGGAGAGTGCCTTACCCAGTTCCCTGTCCATGGTTGGAATCAGCGAATCCGTATATTCGATAATGGTGACGTTTGTTCCTATACGTGCATAGACCGATGCCAGTTCAACACCTATAACACCGCCGCCAATAATGATCATTGATTTAGGCTGCGCAGGCAGGGATAAGCTTTCGGTCGAAGTGATGATCCGTTTTTTGTCGATGTTAACGCCTGGAATGGAAGATGGTTTGGAGCCTGTTGCAATCACGAAGTATTTCCCGGTAAGCAATGATTCCTTACCATCGGAATTAACCTTCAAATGTGTTTTATCTATGAAACTACCCAAACCCTGGTAAACATCGATCTTGTTTTTTTTCATCAGATAGATCAGTCCTGCAGTATTCTGGCTAACCACCCCGTTTTTACGAGTAATAAACTGGGTGAAATCCAGACTAAGCTCACCACTGAAGTTAATTCCATGTGTTTTGAATTGTTCCCTGGCCTGGTGAAAATGCTCGGTACTATCGAGCAAAGCTTTAGCCGGGATACATCCCACATTGGTACAGGTTCCGCCGAGTGTACTGTATTTTTCTACAAGAGCTACTTTGTAGCCCAGTTGTGTGGCGCGGATAGCACCGGTATAACCTCCGGGGCCCGATCCGATGAATACCACATCATATTGATTTTCCATAAAATTAAAATGCTGATGATTGAATGAATATTGCCTGTTTTTATGATAAACGTTGTTTGATTTTATACTATCGGCCTGCTGCCTTATCCTGATGAAGCGTCATTACGGTGCTGGTTACCATCGCTACTATTTTATCCTCTTCGTTTTTAACTTCGCAGCTGTAATGTGTAATCGTTTTACCACTTTGTAACGGACGGGCCGTAGCCCATAATTTAGATTTCCAAACCGGCCTGTAAAAGTTAATTTTCAACTCTATAGTAGTAAAGGACTGGCCTTCTGTCATTAGTGTTGAGTGTGCTGTTCCAATAGCTGCATCTGCCAGCTCGCAGATCAAACCACCGTGGACGGTACCCTGCTGGTTGCCGTGAATCAGCGCATCTGCGGCAATTTCAACGGTGGCCGTTCCGTAATCTACGGCAGTGATCCCGATGGATAAGGTGCGGGAAATTGCTGTCGGATACTTCATATTTGTTTCCATATCAGGTCTGAGCGTTCCTGCTAACTGATGGATAAGATAATCTAAAACGGGTATTTTAGGCATGATGCTGTTTTTATATTCAAGCGGCCAAACTCATGATAATCTGGCTGAAATAAGATATACAGTTTATCACTATTTAAGCGTAACAGATGCGAAATTTGGGAACATCGGTGCCATGTGCTTGCTGAGATAGCAAGGGGCGAAACATTTTACTGATCTTTAATTCCATACTACCATGAAAAGCCTCATGCATCACCAAAATCAGCCTAATGCCTTAGCCAGTGTGCCCAGCTTTTTCAGGATTCGTTCAACATGGTCATTATACACAACACCATAATTCAGCCGCATACAGTTATCAAACTGCTTTTGCAGGGTAAACAGGCTTCCGGGAGCAATGCTGATATTTTGTTGGATAGCCTTTTCATATAATTTAAGGGTGTTATGGTTTGGTGGCAACTCTACCCAGAGTACAGAACCTCCCTGTGGTCGGCTGGCCATGGTGCCTTCGGGGAAATAATCGCCGATAACCCGCGCGTACTGCAAGGAGTTGCTATATAGCGTTTGGCGGAGTTTTCGCAGGTGGTGATCGTAGCGGCCGGTTTCGAGGAAACCCGCAATAGCCTCTTGCGTGATGCTTGTTCCGGCAATGGCATGATAGCGCTTCATTTTAATTACTTTGTCCGTGAATTTTCCCGCCGCAATCCAACCGACACGGTAACCGGGTGCCAGGGTTTTGGAAAACGAACCGCACCAAAGCACAAGGCCGCTTTGATCATAAGACTTACAGCAAGTTGGGCGTTGCTGACCGAAGTAAACATCGCCGTTAATGTCATTTTCAATCAATGGAACCTGGTGTTTTTCGATCAGGCGGACAATTTCCCTTTTGTGTTCATCCGGCATACAACTGCCCAGTGGGTTACTAAAGTTACTAATGAGTAGGCAGGCGTTGATCTGCTGCGTTTCCAGTGCTTTTTTAAAGGCCTGAATATCGACGCCGGTTTGTGGATCAGTAGGCAATTCTACAACGTGCAGGCCCAGGTCTTGAGCTAACTGTAACATACCGAAGGATACCGGACTTTCAAGCGCTAATTGATCTCCACGCACCGTAGTGGCGCGTAATGCATATGAAATGGCCTCCACACAACCAGCAGTGATCACTATATCCTGGATGCCAAGCTGAGTTCCCATAGCAGTTGAACGGCGGGCAATCTGCCGGCGCAGTCTTTCGTTACCTTCCACCTGTTCATAAGCCGTCCCACTACCCCTAAGCGTGCGGCTGGCCAATACCAATTCCTTGTTCAGTTTAGCACCTGGTAGCAGATCCTGTGCTGGTATAGCCAGTGAAAGGGCAGTGTGTCCGGTAGTGTTCTGGTGATATACTTTGCCTATTAATTCATCTATATCTTCTGCTTTTACACTTTGGAGCGGATTGCTTTTCTGTGGTATACCAGGAAGGCGTTTGGGTGCATAAGAAACAAAATAGCCTGATTTCGGCCTGGATTCAATGAGAAATTTGCTTTCAAGGGTATAATAAGCTTTTAACGCGGTGCTTAAACTAACCTCGTTTTCCATGCATATCATACGCAGCGAAGGAAGTTTATCCCCCGTGCGCAGGATTTCTTTAACGATCTGCTGCTCGATAATTTCGGCGACTTGCTGATAGCGATATTCTTTCAAGAGATAGACTGTTATGATTGATAAAAAAAACCTATGTCTGTACTGGTATGCAAATTTAAAGGAATTTTGTAGCTACGGAAAAGCAAATCTATACCATTGTAGCAGGTGCTATTGGATCAAATGGAAAACTTCCGTCAAATGTTTCAGTAGTTGAAATCATGATTTTATAAATTATTATATGAATGATGTACTGTTTGTTTGTCGGCAAAAGTCAGGAAACTACCAGGAATAGAATAGATACAGTTTTTAAGTTTATAAGGGTAACAGTTTATTTTACTAAACTCAAACTAATGAATTGCTATAAAAACGTTAAGAATTTGATCAGCATAAGAAATGGGCAAGGTTGTCTCTTTAAAATCATTTATTGTTATGGTCAAATATTCAAATTCTGTACCTGTATTGCACTCTCCTAATTTATGACATTTGACAATATTTTTAAATCGCGCTTAGCAGCTGCAGTGCTGGGCAATCATAAACACAAATTGAAATGATAACATCAATTAAAAATGCCGAACACTATAAGTGGGGAGAAAATTGTGATGGCTGGCATCTGCTTAACTCGGGCTCACTGAGTATAATTGAGGAAAAGATGCCGCCCGGCACGGCCGAACAATATCATTTTCATAAAAAAGCGCAGCAAGTTTTTTACGTCCTGAACGGACCTGCAACATTTGAGATCGAAGGTGAAATTATAACGGTTCAGGATCGGGAATCTATTCATATTCCTCCCTTAACCAGGCATCGTATAATTAATCAAAGTTTAGATGAGATCCGCTTTGTTGTGATTTCAGAACCCAAGGCTCATGGAGATAGGGAAAATGTGGTGCTTTCTTAACATAGCGAATTAACAACCGCGAAGTGTTTAATGAATTAGAATTATGGAATTTTGGATTTAATAAGGATAAAGAGCTTTACTTTTAGATGATGGTAAAAGAAAAAAGAGTAGTATTTGATTTTGATGTCGAATTTACAAACGGCGGTGGCATTCAGGGTCAAGGCTTTAGACTCGACATAACAGCAGAAAATATAGGTGACGCGGAACTTGCTACCTATATCGTATCAGATATGCGATTATTGATGGTAAAAAAGGTTAATATCCTTAATAAGTATTATATCACTGAACCCCATAAGCGTAAATTGGAGTTGAATTGCCACATAGACCCGGCAAGTACAGATACGATTTATCAAAAAGCCGGGATTTTTAAAAGTTTACATGAGCGCAGCGGAATATTTGTGGTGGCAAACGCCTGGGATGCGGGTTCGGCAAAGGCGTTAACCAGCTTCGGATTTGAGGCATTGGCTACAACAAGCGCAGGATTAGCTTTTTCTATGGGTAAGGTAGATGGCCAGTCACTGATATCGCGCGAGCAAACATTATTGAATGCAAAAAACATCGCTGATGCCACCAATTTACCTGTATCGGCTGATCTGGAGCGTTGTTTTGGTGACCAGCCGGATATTTGCGCGGAAACTATTCTTATGGCCGGAAATATTGGGCTGGCTGGCGGTTCAATAGAAGATGCCACAGGTAATCCCGCTGACCCGATTTACCCATTTGACTATGCGTTAGAGCGCGTTAAAGCTGCAATAGCCGCAGCCCGAAGTTTGCCATACCATTTTACCCTTACTGCACGTGCCGAGAATTTAATACATGGCAGAATTGATTTAAATGATACGATACGTAGATTGGTAGCTTTTGCGGATGCAGGAGCTGACGTATTGTTTGCCCCCGGGCTAAGAACACCGGAAGATATTGAAGCCGTGGTCAAAGCTGTAGCACCTCATCCGGTGAATGTGGTGATGGGCATTCCAAACACTAACTTTTCTCTAAATATGCTGGAAGATATTGGCGTAAAGCGGGTAAGTGTTGGCGGAGCATTTTTTCGTGCAGCCTATGGAGCTTTTTTTAATGCCGCAGATGAGGTGTTCCAAAAAGGTACATTTCAATTTGGTAACAATGCCATATCTTCTCATACCCTTAACGAACTTTTTAATAAGTGATTCGTAGATTTATAAACCATCCGTTGGTATTTGAAAAGATCAGTTAACAGATTTTAATTTTGTTTATTTATCTGTAACAGATTACCTTTGTTTGATGAAAGAACCTGTTTATATTACGTTTGCGAACAAGATTGCAGCTATGATTGATAGCGGAATTTATAAAGCTGAAGAAAAATTACCGTCAATAAGAAATTTACATAAAGAAAATGGCTTAAGCATCGGTACTGTATTACAGTCTTTCAATTATTTGTTGGATAAGGGTTTGGTTATTTCCAGGGAAAAGTCCGGGTATTTTGTTAACCATAGCCTGGGTAAAAGACTACCGCTTCCCAAGGCTTTGCCAGCCTCTTTATCCGAGAGAAGCGTACATATTGATCAGTTGCTGCAAAAGTTGCGCATTAACGGTACCAGCAGAAACTTTGTGACCTTTGCTAATGCCCTCCCTGATAACAGGCTGTTACCTTTCAATAGCATAAAGCGTGCTATACAGCAAACTTCAAGAGATAGCAGCGGCAATTATCTAAAACTGGAGAGCCGCATTGGTAACCAGGAGTTGCGCGAAGAGATCGCCAAAAGGTCATTCCTTTGGAAAGGTTCAACCCATGCTGATGAACTGATCATTACTAACGGAGCAACTGAAGCTATCTTATGTTGCCTAAAGGCAGTCACGAAACCAGGTGACACGGTGCTGGTGCAAGACCCCTGTTATTATGGTATTATGCAGGTACTGGAAGCTTTGGACCTGAAAATTGCTACTATACCTTCGCACCCTGAAACCGGGATATCGGTTGATGATGTTAAAGAAGCCTGTGAAAAGCTGGCGATTAAAGCCTGCGTGCTGGTTAGTAATTTTAATAATCCGGACGGGGCAAGTATCAGTACTGAAGGAAAAAAACAACTTGCCGAATTTGCTAACTCCCATCAAATTCCTTTGGTTGAAGATGATATTTATGGCGAGTTATTTTTTAAAGGTAGCCGGCCGGATACAATCAAGGCCTACGACACCGATGGATGGGTAATGTATTGCAGTTCTTTTACTAAAACACTTGTTCCCGGGTTTCGTATTGGCTGGTGTGCAGCAGGGCGGTTTACCTACGACGTGGCCAGAATCAAATCAATGCATAATGGATCGACCTCCAATTTCAGTCAGCGGGTTGTGCTGCAATTACTTAGTTCGGGCTCTTATGAAAGACATTTACAAAAATTAAGATTAGAACTAAACAAGAACCTGATTCGAACGACCAGCCTGATTGAGCAGCACTTTCCAAAAGGCACAAAAGTAACAAGGCCTAAAGGAGGACTCGTGATCTGGGTGGAGCTACCGGAGAACATTAATGCCGCTGACTTCCAGGAAAAAGCCTTTCAGCATGAAGTATCATATGCACCGGGAGAGTTATTTTCATCCAAAGGGGATTACCAGCATTATATCCGTATAAGTTATTGCAACCTCTGGGAAAACAAAGTACAAAAGGCGTTGGTTAAATTAGGAGATCTACTCAGCGCATTTTCTGAAAGTTCCGCTGCATAAGTACTTGTTTTATCTAATTTATAATGTGTTAAAAAATGGCGGGATATTTCCTTAATGTATGTTTAGGATACGATGATTATTTCAATAAGCAGTTGTAAAAAGCTTTCGTAAAGATGGAGCGCTGTCTATCTATTAAAAAAACTTCTTATTTTCTGTTGAGTTCATTGAGTTGGCTACGGATGTAATCACCTGCAGGTGTAAGCATTTGTACCGGCCATTTTCCTTTTACACTTGCACCCGGTTTTAATATCGCAGTTGTTTCGTCTTTATCTGTGATGTTCCAGTTTGCCCAGCTTAATTTATTTTTCTCCAGCCAGTTTAGCCAGGTTGCTGTTTTAGTCCGGTCAAAAACCCCATTCCCGTCAGACTCGCCAACTCCCCATTCGGTTACGAATAAAGGTAAGCCCATTTGTATTGCTGCATCTGCTTTAGCCATTAACTTTTCCTGGTGACTGGGATCTGATGCGTAAAAATGGAAAGAATAAGCAATGTTTTTAAAACCAGAAATCGGATCTTTCGCGGTAATATCTACATCCTGATCCCAGGCCGGACTTCCAACAACGATCAGGTTATTTGCATCGTACTTACGGATTTCCGTAATTACTTGTACTGCGTAATCTTTTATCAACGGCCAGCTTACACGTTCCGGTTCGTTCCAGATTTCATAGATCACATTGGGCTTGCCCGCATATTTTTTAGCCATTTTAATAAAGAATAATTTGGATGCTTCCACATTTTTACTGGCGTGGTGATCATGCCAATCTATCAGTACATATAAATTCTGCTTAATTGCAGCATCAATAGTTTTAGTGATGAGTTGTTCCTGCCCGGCTTGATCTTTTAAATAACCACTGTCAGGTTCTACTGCCATAGAAATCCTTAACAAGCTGATGTTAAAATCAGATTTAAGCCATTTTACTACGTCGTTATTGTAATACTTCCTGCCGGCCCATACGCTCCAGGACAAACTTATCCCGCGTAGCTGAGGCTCTATATGATGCTGGTCAAGTATCTTACCATTTTCTACGCTTAGTGCGCCATGAAGGCTAACCGGATTACCATTTTGAGCAAAAGCAGAAGCGCAGGCAAAACAGAGTAAAGAAAAGATTGCTATTTTTTTTAAAATTATCTTTCTGGAGATCATCATATAGGATGGCATATTTGGCTCGTATTTATCACTTGATAAGTAACTAAAACCAAAATTAACTTTAGATGAGGGCTTAAACCTAATATTATTTTAACGTAATGTTGGCAAAATAGTGTTTTTGCAAAAGCGCTATTTTAACAAATCGGTAGATAAACAACAGTGTTTAACTTATATAGGAGAGATGGAGGATCTATTAATATAACCGATTTTCACCTAAACATCTTCATCCTATTACGGATAATGTTAAAAACACCGCTAATTATGTTAAAATAATCGTAAACCGATACCTAATAAATAAATTGCTGTTCTTCAACATTAAGGAGAGATAATCTATTTATTAGAAAATGATACAGAAATGGGGAAAATTGCCTTTATAGTATTTATAAGTGTAGTGATCATTTTTAATACTGTTTGCGCCCAAAACATAACCAAAATAGAGGGTGTGGTGGTAGACGAAAACAATATTACTTTACCTTATGTAAGTGTTAGGATCGGCGCAGGGGCAGGTACCGTTACCAATAGCGAAGGAAGTTTTATCGTAGAATTTTCAGGTATGCAGTTGAAGGATTCGCTAAGTGTGTCCTGTATAGGTTATAAAAATATTAAAATCCCCTTATCAAATTTACATACCGGATTAAGGATTAGACTTTCAACAGCTATAATCAGCCTGAATGAAATCGTAATCAGGCCGGTTAGTGCGGAATCTATTATCAGGCGTGCGATGAAAAATGTTCCTCAAAATTATGTTACAGGTGCCTTTGAAATGGTAGGTTTTTACAGGGAAACAGGGAGGATCGATTCGAATTATCTTTCATTTGCGGAAGCCTCGCTAAATATCCTGAACCAGGGATATAACAGTAAAAAAGAAAAGGACCTGGTAGTGATCAATAAGGAAAGAAGCTTGAAGAAAGTAGGTGACAGGGAGGTAAATAATCCATTTCATGCTGCTGTAAAAGGTGTCGCTTATATTGTTTTGGACAACGATATTGTTAAACATCCCGGGGCTATCTTCGGGGAAGATTATCTTTCAAAATATAAATATGATATAGTTGGTTCTACGAGTGTCAACGGAGAAGATGCGTATGTCATAAAATTTGATCAGAAGGATGGAGTAAGAAAGGCGTTATACAAAGGAACGGTGGTGATTATCAAGAGTAGTTATGCAATCGTATCAGTTGATTTTGCATTGAGTCCCAAAGGCGTGCCTTACACTGAACCTGATGTGCCCTTTCTTCAGCGACCTATGATGAAATTATTGGGTTATAGCCTTGAAAAAGTCAATGAAGAACTCAGTGAAAAATATGTTAAATTAAATGGTAAATGGTATCCTTATTTTTATAAGATCGAAACCACACATCATGTAAAGGCAAAAAAACAACATATCGATGGTAACCTGCATATAAGTGCGGAATTATTCATATCTAAAGTAAATGAACATCCCAGGAATAACTACAGCAAAGAGCTGGTCATGCCTGACGATTATGTATTTAAGAAGGTAGTAGAAAACTATAAGGATGATTATTGGGATGGGTTTAATCTTATCAAACCGACCAGCTCACTTAAAGAAATTGCTGAAAAGATCAATACCCATTAATTTTATCCATTTCCAGGGGCACTTACCTACAATTGCAGGAAGGGTTTATAAATTTTTGTTCATCCTGTTTTCTATCATTGACAGGTAAACCAGTTAATTAAAAGACTGTCTGAATTCCATGGGTGACAGGTTAGTTTTGGTCTTAAACAATTTGCTGAACGACTGTGAATGCTCAAAGCCCAATTCATAAGCTATCTCACTTATAGACAGGTTTGTTGCAGACAACTTTTCCTTTGCTTTTTCGATTAGTTTTTCGTGGATGTGCTGCTGGGTATTCTGCCCCGTAGTTACTTTTAATAAAGTACTTAAGTAATCGGGAGAAAGGTTAAGCTGTTCTGCAATAGCATGAACAGATGGTAATCCCTTGTTGATTGGATGGCCATTAAAATGGCTCTCCAGGATTGCTTCCAGCTGGTCAAGGATCTGGTGATTGACCATTTTGCGGGTGAGAAATTGGCGATGGTAAAACCTTTCGCCATAATTCAGCAACACCTCGATTTGGGAAACAATAATCTGCTGGCTGAATTTATCAATATTTACATGGTACTCCTGCTGAATGTTTTGCATGATACCGGAAATAATCAATTCTTCCTTATTCGAGAGGAAAAGGGCTTCGCGAACCGAATAACCGAAATAGTCATATCCTTTTATCGTTTTTGCTAAAGACATATCCCATAAAAAATCCGGATGAATGAGTAATATCCATCCGGATTTTTTGTGCGCTATATCGGGATTAATCTCGATCTTAAAAACCTGACCAGGTGCAATGAAAAACATCGTGCCCTCATCAAAATCATAGTCCTGTTGTCCATACTTGAATTTGGCATTCAGATTCCTTTTCATTGCAATGGAATAGAAATCACATATCCAGCTGATATTATTGTTCTCCGGCGATTGCCTGATGTCCTCGTAGTTCACCAGGCTGATCAAAGGATGTTCTGGTTTAGGTAGACCTCTAAGCCGATGATATTCAGTTATGGTTTTAATTCTATGAATTTGTTTGTCTGCCATGTTCAAATATATTCAATATTATAAACCAAAGTCTGGATAAGGTTAACATGATACTTCATCTTATAATTTTTCCACTTCATCTTAAATGAACTATAAAGCCGAAAAATAACTGCCATTTTCAAGGTCTTCAAGAAGTCCGGGCTGTGCAGGATACCATCCTAATTTTTCCCCTGTTATTTTGCCTGAAGCAAATATATCCATTGCTGCGAAGTGTGCAAATGAACCAAAATGCGTTGCTGCTTCCTCTTTTGATTGAGATACTACTGGAATATGAAGTCGGTGTCCGATGATTTCAGCTATATCGCGGAACAGAACTCCTTCATCTCCCACGCCGTGATAGCGTGTGCCTCCCGGAGCCGACTTTTCCAATGCAAGCCTGAAAAGCTTTGCTGCATCAAGCCGGTGTACAGCAGGCCAGCGATTCAATCCTTCACCCTCATATACAGAGATACCTTTTTCGCGGGCGATCCTGATGAGCATGGGCACAAAGGCATGGTCTCCGTCACCATGAACAGATGGAGGCAGGCGAACTACTGAAACACGCACGCCGCGTTCTGCCACTGCATCTGCTGCTATTTCTGATGCTATGCGGGGATTAGGTCCAGCAACGGGCATATCCTGTTCGTTTACCAGCCTGCCTTTAGGTAATAAACCTATGCCAGAAGTGATGATCAAAGGGCGGTTAGAGCCAGCGAGCGCCTCGCCAAGTGTTTCAATTACACGTCCGTCGGTATCAGAATTTTCTTTGAACTTAGAAAAATCATGGTTAAAAGCAGTATGGATCACACCATCTGAGGCAGCAGCTCCGCTTTTCAGGCTGTCTAAATTGTTAAGATCACCCCAATGGGCCTGAGCACCGGCTGCGATAAGCGACTTTTCGCCACTTTCTGAGCGCGTTAGCCCAAGTACTTCATGGCCCGCATTAATTAATTCCTGAACGATGGCAGAGCCAATAAAGCCCGTAGCGCCTGTGAGAAAAATACGCATATAATTTTTTTAAAGTTTGATCCAGCAAATATCCTATGCTTAAAATAAACAATTGTAGCCTAATCCTTGAATGCTGTAGCCAAAACCGAATAAACTGAAAAAGGAGCTTGAATAAACGAGTTTTTTTACTTCATTAGCGTTACCTGTGGCAATATTTTAGTGATTACAACTTCCTGCATTAATTCCGGTTCTGTAACCGGAATTAAGTGACCAGACTTTTCAAACCAAAAGAGGTCTTTTTTTGGTGCTGCCAATTGATTGTAATATTTTTCGGATATTGAATAATTAGTTTGATGATCTTTTCGGCCCACGAAGAAATAAACCGGACAATTAATTTTTGGAAGGGAAACTGTGAGATTGATATAATTTGCTTCCTTAAAAAGGGCCATCATTTCCGAATTTTCGGTAAAATATTTTTTAAACGCTGTGGTATCTTCAATAGCCTCCCCATTAAAAATTGACAACCATTTTCGATCGTAATAGTTCTGTACACCATTTTCAAATGGGATTTTAACTTTTGCGAGTTCGCTAATTGCCCGTGCATTTCTTTCTTGTACAGCTTTTTGCTTTAATTCATTTAACGAAATTCGCTCGCTTAACCATTGATCAACCGCAGGGCTTATTGCCATGTAAGCATACAGCTGATCGGGGTGTTTACTGGCCATGTAAAATCCTAATACTGTTCCCCATGACCAGCCCATTATAAACAGTTTTTTTTGATGAAATTGTTTCAGTAGCGCCCTAACTAACTCCTGGGTATCGTTTTCATATAATTTAACCGTTAGTTTGACCGGTGATGGATTAAGTTTTAGCGTTTGCCCGCAGTTTCTTTGATCCCAGGCCACAACTAGAAAGTGCTTTTTTAATTCATCAAGATAAGCTTTGTTTTCATCGTATATACCTTCAGATCCGGGGCCGCCGGTTATAAACAGGAATAATGGTTTTGAACGGTCTTTACTTTCTATTTTAACTACCTGTTTAATCCCGCCAATACGGAGAACTTCAGTTGTATCTATTTTTGTTTGAGCCAGGCATTGGCTGCTGATCAGGATAACCAGTGAACAAAAAACGAGCTGATATAATATTTTTATCATCATATTAAATTGACCGGTTTCGATTTTTCTAAGCTAACTCCCGGTTTTTATCTACCCAATAGGCAAGGGCAAGAATGATGACCATCAAGGTAATAAAAGAAACAAATAGGGCCATTATCGAATCAGTGGGGGCCGGGCCAAAGGTATTACCGAGCTGAACAGCCAAAAGCAATATGACCAATATCCAGAGCACCCACTTTCCAATCTTATTTTTGGCTTTGGTAAAAGTTGCATAAACGAATGCGCCTGCTAAGAATAAGGTAAATTCTATAATGAGTGTGACGGCCACATAATTCCAAAGTCCAAATCCCACTTTATAATCGCTAAAGGGTGTTAATGGCAGATCGGCTGTGTGTACGATTAAGTCAAAAAACCAATGGCTTAAAACACAAAGACCAATCACGATAGTACCCCGCGTATCCCGTTTAAATAGCCAGTATATGCCACCTACCACTATGCCCCATACAAAACCCATGAGCAAGCTATGCGTATAAGGAAAATAGAGAAATTCAAAAGCATTGGTCTTCGTATAACCAGGTACAACGGCTACTTTTTCAACATGGAAAAGCAGCAGAAACGGCCAAAGGAGGTCAACAAATTGTGTAGCTATAAAAAGGATCCCTAATGAAACCTTAGGGGCAGCCTTTTTAGCGGCGAAGGATAATCCGAAGTGTCCGATAAACATAGTTTTTAGTTTTTAAATAGTTATTTAATAGCTAATTTTTCATTTCCCATCCATCCTAAATGGGTGTGTTTAAAATCGTCGTCATGCTTTAAGCCATAACCAAACATCCTGTCAAAGGAAGAATGTGCAAAAAGAAGAATGCCGATGGCGATTGTTATATTTCCTGCCGTCAGCAATCCAACTGCTACTATCAATAGCGCAATAGCACGGTGATGAACTAAGTTGTAGGTAAATGCACCGATACGATTACCCGCAAGGTAGCCCAGCATGGAGAGGTCCGGACTAAAAAATAGCAGCACCCAAATCCATACAGGTAACCCTAAACTATATTTAGTTAAAAAGTAAATCGAAATGGCAGTTAGGGCGGCTTCCTCTAATTTGATGATCGTTTTCATAGCGTTATTTATTGTTGAATCAAATATCATTGTTATAAAGGAGCTTAAGCTTGATAAAAATCAAGAAGTTTTTTTTCCTCTGATCCTGCTGAAGGTTTCCGGGGTCATCCCAATCATAGATGCGAGATATTGCAACGGTACCTGGTTAAACAAATCACGCTGTTCGTCAAATAAATAGTTGTAACGCTCTTCTGATGATAGGGAGAGCAGGTTCAATATCCTGTTCTCCAAGGTGATAAAACACTTGGAGATAAATAGCTTTTCTAATTCAATCCATTTCGGGATCATCTTATTCAGCATCACATATTCTTCGTAATTTATCGTATAAAGATTGCAATCTGTAAGTGCCTGAATATTCCACCGGGTTTTTGTGTTGTATAAAAATGCCGAAAGATCGGTAATAAAATATCCTGGTGTTCCTATCCATTGTGTGACTTCCTTTTTAGGTAATTCCACAAATTGTCGTATAATTCCGCTCTCTAAAAAGCTGAATTTGTCACATTTTTTATCTGCCTGTAAGAAAAAATCGTTCTTTGCTAATGTCTCCCTTTTAAACAAACCGGCAACAAGCTTGCTGTCTTCTACCTTCTCTATACCAAAGAACTGATGGATACTATTTTCAAGTGCATTCATGCTGATGATTTCATTAAATGTAGAAATTAATTTCAATGCAGCAATTTAATTAATTAAATCCATCCTGCTATCGCTGATGAAAATAAAGACAATATTATAAATCAAGCTGCCGTTAATTGACCTTTAATGGTTTTAAAAATACCTTTTGAGCTTTATCTGATAATTTTTGGATAGGAGGTAAGGACTGCTCGTCAATATTTAAATGAAGTCGTTCAATATCTTATGATATGGGTTTGAGTGTCTTTAGGTCGCCAGATTATACCACCATTGTTATATATGGGGGGATTTTTTCCATTTCTTTAAGGGTTGGTTGCTTAAAGTGGCCTGTATATTTCAGGCATTACGAGAACCTGCGGCTATGTGTTATTGCAAACTCAGTGCGGTCACTGAGTTGAGTAATGAGTTTTGGTGCGACCTAACTCAATTAAAGTTTTGGCGAAACTCCAGCGGAGAGATGTCAGTTTTCTTTTTAAATAGTTTGTTAAAAGACTGTGGATATTCAAAACCTAAATGGTAAGCAATTTCGGCAACTGACAGCTTGGTTAAGCCAAGGTATTCCTTTGCTTTTTCGATCAGTTTTTCCTGAATGTGTTGTTGTGCACTTTGCCCGGTAAGCGTACGTAAAAGATCGCTTAAATAATGAGGTGACAGGTTGAGCTGATTTGCCAGTAGTTCAACTGAAGGAGGTCCATTTTTTAAAGGTTTTTCAAGATCAAAATAGTCGTTTAAAAGTATTTCCATCCGGGTTAACACATCGTGGTTTACGGCTTTTCTGGTGATAAACTGTCTTTCGTAAAACCGGTTGCTGTAATTCAATAACAGATCAATTTGAGATAGAATGATGTCCTGTGTATGGCGGTCTATATGCTGGTATTCTTCATCGATCTTCTGAAATATCTCTGCAATATTGTGCTCTTCTTTTTCAGAAAGATGTAACGCTTCGTTTACTGCATAGGAAAAGAATCCATAATTTTTGATCGTGGTTGCAAGAGGATGTTTGTATAGAAAATCGGGATGGATCAGTAGTGCATAACCGGATGCCTCATTGGTGATATCCATTTGCTCAGCATCGAGTGACATGATCTGCCTGGGAGCAACAAAGGTCATTACACCTTTATTGTAGTCGTAGTATTGCTGTCCATATTTGGTTTGTCCTGAAATGTTCCTTTTCAGCGATATGCAATAAAAATTCAGTGAAAAGTGTTTCCATATTGAACTATCTGTAAAACGAATATCCGAAATGCGGATGACGCTCACCAGTGGATGTAATGGCTCCGGCAAGGATACCAAACGATGTTTTTCAGATATGGAATTGATGATCTTCATTTGACATGGTTTTACAAATTACAATATAAAATCTTTTCACTGAAACTTCTAATTCCAACTAGCCTAACATTTGCTTTCTGATCTCTTTCCTGAATTCTTCATTACCAATTTCCAAACGTCGTGCATACATCGCTTTTGCGTCTTCTCCGGAAACATAACGAATCTGATCTTTACCATCTGTAGCGGCTTCATAAACTATTTCAGCAATTTGTTCGGCGGTAGAGGCTGCCTGCATCATCCCATCTATATTGGCAAATAATTTATCCTCTAATTCACGGTACTCAGGATGTGAACTCCTGTCGAGCGATCTTCCAATAAAATCAGTTGCAATACCGCCCGGTGCAATAGTTTTGATACCGATATTGTGTAAGCCTAATTCAAAGGACATTCCTTCCGACCAGCCCTCTATGGCGAATTTTGTGGCGTGATAGATAGAGTGTAAAGGGAATCCAAAAAGTCCGCCTATAGAGGTGGTACTGATAAATAAACCGCTTTTTTTCTCTCTCATATGTGGAATGAATGCCTGCGTAACAAATAATACCCCCAATAGATTGGTGTTGATCTCTCTTAAGATCTGATCCTCACTTAGCGCTTCCATTGCACCCATCAATCCATACCCTGCATTGTTAAACACTACATCGATAGGATGTAAAACAATAGCTTTGGCTACCGTGGTTTTTATTTGTTCCAGATCGGTTACGTCAAGTGGTAAAAGCGTAACGTTTTCCAATTGGCTGAGTTCTGTTTCCTTTTCCGGATTCCGCATCGTAGCGATTACATTCCAGCCTTTAGATTGAAATAATTTTGCGGTAGCTTTTCCTAAACCTGCTGATGCGCCTGTTATAAAAATTGATTTTTGCATTTTTCTGCTGTTTAAATTTTACAAGACGAAGATCGGGCGAGTCAATGAACCCTGTGTTTCCAGATTGGACTTTGTTGTGTCCAGATTGGGGGGAGAGTTGTTCCTGCATTAGTTATATCTGGCGTAAAAATTACTAACTCTCAATTATTGATATCTTGATACCTATACATCAATATAAAATTTGATAGTAATTTAAAGTATACTATTTTTATAGACTTTAAATAATACATTTGTGAAATTAGTGATGGATTGCTAACCGGAAAGGAATGTTTGAATGAAGGGGAAATTGGATTAAATTTTAAAATAAAAGCGTTGATGAAGAAATTTTTACTGATCACATTTTTAACTGGTTTAATTGCCCTGATGGCTTCCGGGCAAAGTAAGACCACAGTTATACAGCAACAGCCTCAAACGGGACGGCCTAATATTATATTGATCCTTGCTGACGATATGGGATATTCGGATGTTGGCTGTTATGGCGGAGAAGCATCTACACCTAATTTGGATATGCTGGCCCGTGAAGGATTACGTTATACCCAATTTTACAATACCGCGCGTTGTTGTCCTTCAAGGGCTTCACTAATGACGGGATTAGATCCGCATCAGGCAGGAATGGGATGGATGACATCGAATGATTATCATTTACCAGGCTATCGTGGCGATTTGAGTCATCATGCAGTTACCATCGCTGAAGTCTTAAAGGACGCCGGATATGCTACCTATATGTCAGGAAAATGGCATCTGAACTTATCACCTACACCAACCAGCACTAAAGAAAACTGGCCGTTACAGCGGGGTTTTGAACATTATTACGGTACCATACTTGGTGCTGCGAATTATTACGACCCTGGATATTTATGCAGGGACAATAAATTGATCAATACAGGTACTGACAGTGTTTACAAACCATCAACATATTATTTTACCGACGCAATATCTGATAATGGGGTTAAATATCTGCAGGAAAGAGACAAACAAAAGCCATTCTTTATGTACATGGCTTATACTGCTGCACACTGGCCTATGCAGGCCCCCGAAGAAGCTATAGCAAAATATAAAGGGCGATTTGATAAGGGATATGAAGTGTTAAGGGCTGAACGGCTGGAGCGAATGAAAAAGCTGGGATTAGTTGATAACAGTGAAAAGCTATCTGCCTTTGATGGGAAACCCTGGGCGAGTGAAACGAGTAAACCAGCCATGTTACGCAGAATGGAAACCTATGCGGCGATGATAGAAATCATGGATCAGGGCATCGGCAGATTAATTAAAGAATTAAAGGAAGAAGGAACTTATGAGAATACGCTTATCTTTTTTCTACAGGATAATGGTGCCTGTGCAGAGTTGATAGGTGATGGTTTAACGAGGCCTTTGGCCAAAAATCCTGACGGTGTAAAAAAGTTATCTCCCGATTCTTTGACCTATACCAATAATCCATCAATTACCCGCGATGGCAAACTTGTAATGCAGGGTAAAGATGTTATGGCCGGTCCTGCGGATACCTACGTTTCATATATGCAGGAATGGGCAAATGTATCCAATACGCCATTGCGTAAGTTTAAGCATTTTGTACATGAGGGTGGTATATCAACTCCTTTAATTGTGCATTGGCCGGCAGGTATAAAAACGCCTGGCGAAATTAGAAATCAGATAGGGCATGAGATGGATATTATGCCTACGATTTTGACTATAGTCAAAACTACCTATCCAAAGGAATATCACCAGAATGCAATCATTCCAGTTGAAGGAGTGAGCCTTGTACCCAGTTTTACCAATCAGCCGATAGTACGGGAGGCTATTTTCTGGGAGCATGAAATGAACCGTGCGGTAAGAATGGGCAAATGGAAATTGGTTAGTGAGGGGGAATTTAAAAATGGTAGTTATGCCTTGTCTTCAGCATGGGAGCTTTACGATATGTCTGTAGATCGTATTGAAAGTAATAATCTGGCACCTAAAAATCCTTTAATGGTCAAAAAACTAAGCGATATGTGGGAAAATTACGCTCAAAGGTGTTTGGTTTATCCTTCCCCCTGGGGAAAAATACGATAACAATTGGCAGAAGAAATAAATTTTTAACGGTCTTGATGAACAGCTAAATGAGCGGTGATCTGTTGATGTTTGTGTAATTTTATTGCTATATGTGTATACGATGAATGAATTAGAATTTAGTCTATGTGTTTAATAGATTTTATTCTTTTACATTTGCGCTAATAAAATCGACAAAATGAAACTTATAAAATTACTCCTATTCGCTTGTATTGCCATTTATTCAACAGCTGCTCTTGCTCAGCAAAAGACTGAGCGGCCAAATGTTATTTTTATTTTAGCAGATGACATGGGTTACGGAGATGTAGGTGCTTATGGACAAAAGCTGATCCTTACGCCAAATATCGACCAATTGGCTAAAGAAGGGGTTAGGTTTACTGATTTTTATGCGGGTGCACCTGTTTGTTCACCATCACGATGTTCTTTATTAACCGGACTTAATAGCGGTCATGCCACTATTCGTGGCAATGCAACCTTAACCGGTGGTGTTGCAGGGAAGAAAGGTAAAACGACAGTTAACCGGACAAATATCAAACCTGATGATTATACCATTGGAAATTTGATGCATGATGCCGGATACACTACTTCATTGGTAGGAAAGTGGCATGTAGATGGATATGATACGTTGGCTACTCCATTACAACATGGATTTGATCAGTTTAAAGGCTGGCTGGTGAGTTATCCTGAAACTTATGCAAGAACGTACTGGCCGGAAAAACGTTATGAGAACGGTCAGCTCGTTACCATCAATGAAAATGCAAATGGAAAAAGAGGATATTATGAAGCCAATATGTGTACTGATGAAGCGATAGAGTTTCTTTCCACACAAAAAGACAGCAGCAAACCATTTTTCCTGATGTTGAATTTTAATAATCCACATTCACCACTGGATGTGCCTGATCAGGCTATTTATGCCAATAAAGACTGGCCTGAAGACATGAAAACATATGCAGCTATGATTTATTATCTGGATAAAAATATTGCTAAAGTGAAAGATTACCTGGTGAAAAGTGGCCTGTCAAAAAATACAATTGTATTTTTTGCTTCAGATAATGGTCCCCGATCTGAACCAACTAAATCGCTAACGGCTGTTTCTGATTTCTTTGATTCAAATGGTCCTTTGAAAGGGCATAAAAGAGATATGTATGAAGGTGGCATCAGGGAGCCTTTTATCGTATGGGCCCCATATCTTAAAAACCTGCCTAAAACATCTTCCGTTCCCGGTTATTTTGCAGATATCATGCCCACTTTTGCGGAAATTGCCGGTAAAGAACTGGATCATAAAACAGATGGCGTTAGTATTTATTCTTCTATCAAAGGTAAGAAACCTGCTAAAGACCGGTTTTTATACTGGGAGTTTTTTGAGCTTGGTTTTGAACAAGGCGTTCGTTATGGAAAATGGAAAGCAGTGGTTCGCAAAAACAAACTGGAGTTGTATAACCTGAGTGATGATATAGGTGAAAAGAATGATGTAGCCAGTCTGCACCCGGATGTGGTTAAAGAAATACAAACTTATTTGAGTACAGCAAGGACAGATTCTCCGTACTGGCCTGTAAGTACAAAGGGCATTGTTGTAAATGACACGCCGTAGCTATATGAATTAAAAACACTTCCTAAAATGCGGAATGCCCCAAAAAAGTTGGACACTTATTGGGGCATTTTTTATGAGACATCTTAAATCTATTCCGCTGATTTCTATTTTATAGATATTATTGTTATCTTATTGTATTTATTTGTTGCTTTTTAAGTAAATTTGAAAACCAAATATCATTAACAAACCAATTACTAGGATGAATAAAGAGTATTACCATCACTATCTTGCTGAGGATTTTTATGAGTATTCATTTTATAGCGAAGGTCCGAAAGGCAGGATAAAAAAGTCTGTGATCTATACAAAAATTCAGGATGATCCTCCTGTCTACAACCTGGCCTTTGGGGATTTTGATAATGAAACCAAAGAAATTAATGATAAAATCAACACTAATAATGATGACAGGGATATTGTTTTGGCTACTGTAGCAAATACTATTAATGATTTCAGCAATAAGTATGGTAATAATTTTATTTTTGCTGCTGGAAGTACTCCATCAAGAACAAGATTATATCAAATAGGCATATTTGGATTATGGGATGAAATTGAAAAAGATTTCTATCTCTGGGGTTATAAGGAAGATAATTGGCGAGAATTTCAATGTAATGTCAACTATGAGGCCTTCTTGATTAAGAAAAAGTAATATCGTATATTTGGACTAGAGGATAAAAGAAAGGAGTTATTATGTCTGCAACAAAAAGAATAGCTAATCAAATAGCCAATCATGCTGGAATAATAGGGGGAAAAAGTAAGAGCCACGCTAATGATCCGTATGTTCTAAAAAAAGTAGAGCAAGCAAAAATATTTATGAGTAAGGCTGGTTTACCCGACATTAAAAAATAAGAGATTTGGTTATTATAGTAAAAGCCGTCCTAAAGGGCGGCTTTTACATTTTATTGCCGGTAATTAATAGTGTTATTTTTTGGCAATCCTGTAAAATCTTCCTCCATCAGTTATGGCATATAAGGCACCATCTTTACCCACAGAAAGTGCGCGGAAACGTTCTCCTTCATCCTTCAGCAATCTTTCTTCACCAACTACTTTATTGTCTTTGATCACCAGTCTCACGATGTGCATACTACTGAGCCCACCTACAAACAGGTTACCTTTCCATTCCGGGATCACATTGCTGTTATAAAAAGCAATTCCGGAAGGAGAAACTACAGGATCCCAATAATAAATTGGTTGCTGTACCCCTTCTTTTTGCTGGATGCCGTCGCCAACCTTTTCACCACTGTATTCTATTCCATAAGTAACTACAGGCCAGCCATAATTTTTACCG
This sequence comes from Pedobacter sp. L105, assembly GCF_009765875.1. Taxonomy (GTDB): domain Bacteria; phylum Bacteroidota; class Bacteroidia; order Sphingobacteriales; family Sphingobacteriaceae; genus Pedobacter. Next base: position 470,207 of record NZ_LMUP01000002.1, on the reverse strand, counting down.
GGGCGCATGATATTGATTTCATCTCCTCCTCTTGGTCCAAATTCAGATTCCCATAATTCACCTGTGGTTGGGTTTATCGCTAAGCCTTCAGGGCTACGCAAACCATAGGCATAAATTTCAGGTCTTGCATTAGGTGTTTTGGCAAAAGGGCCATTAGGTACAGGTTTTCCGGTTTTTGTGATGTGGATGATCTTTCCGATAGATGAACTTAACGATTGTGCCTGCATACGGATATCAGCTCCTGAACGTTCACCTGTACTTACAAAAAGGTTTCCATTTTTATCAAATACGATACGGGAACCAAACTGTAAACTTCCTTTGTTATAGGCCGGTGTAGCACGGTAGATCACTTCAATGTTCTCTATTTTACTTTCATCTGCTGATAATTTACCTTTAGCAATAGCCAGCAAAGTACCTGCGGAAGTTTGTTCTGAATAATCCCAGAAGATCATTTTGTTTGTAGCGAATTGCGGATCCAGATTTACATCCAGTAAACCGCCTTGTCCGTCGGCCACTACTGCCGGTAAATTGGTTATTTTTTTTACTACTTTTCCTTCAGGTGTTACAATAACCATGGTGCCTAATTTTTGAGTAATTAAAAAACGGCCGTCAGGCAAGCGGGTAATTCCCCAGGGGCGCTCCAGTGTTTTACTCAACACGGTAACGCTGTAGGGTGTTTTTGTTTTTACACCGGCAATCCGGGTTTGTCCGGCAAAGGCTGGTTTGTATTTGGTATTTGCAGGCTGGGTTTCTACAGGCGGATAGGTTTGTGCATAACTGCTGTTATAAGCAAATAGGGAGCCTAACAAGGCAAAACAGATGGCCGGAGCTTTTTTATGGATAGATCGCATCATCATAATTAATATTTTTGTTTTTAATGGACAGAACGTATTCTTTTTTAATAAAATAGCTGAAGGATTAGGTCATATTGCTAATCCAGCGTAATGTTATAAATTCCAGCAAATACCCTACCGTAAATGTCTGTTTGGCAAGTTGTAATAGCTTAATTACAGGTTTAGCCTCTGTGTGTAGTCAAATGAGCCCTGGATCTGAGACTATTTAATATCATATATCAACGTTTCCAAGTCTGTGGATCATTAATTTTGAATCATATAAAAATATTGAAATTATGGAACTAGGTATAGGCATGTTTGGTGATTTATCTTTTGATCTTGCAACAGGAAAACCAAGATCAGCAAAATTAAAACTGCAGGAAATTCTGGAACAGATTAAACTGGCTGATGAGGTTGGACTTGATGTTTTTGGTCTTGGTGAACACCACAGGCCTGATTATGCAGTGTCATCTCCCGAGATTGTTCTCGCTGCAGCAGCCAGCATTACCAAAAATATAAAGTTAACCAGTACTGTTACAGTGCTGAGTTCAGCAGAGCCTGTAAAAGTATATCAGGATTTTTCTACAATAGACCTGATTTCTAATGGCCGTGCCGAAATAGCGGTAGGACGAGGAAGTTTTATTGAGTCCTTCCCACTATTTGGTTATAACCTGAAAGATTATGATCAGTTATTTGAAGAGAAACTCGATCTGTTATTGAATATTAATAACAATGAAGTGGTGAATTGGAAGGGACAGCTACGTGCCCCACTCATCAACCAGACTGTTTTACCGAGAGCAACCAATAATGGTCAATTGCCTATCTGGATTGCTGTTGGCGGAACGCCTGCATCTGTTTTACGTGCTGCGGTATTGGGCTTGCCACTAATTGTTGCTATTATCGGCGGAATGCCCGAACAGTTTCAACCTTTAATTGAATATTATAAGGAAGCATATCTGGCAAACGGTCATGATGCGTCTAAAATGCAGATTGGTATACATTCACATAGTTTTATCAGTAATGATAAAGCAATTACTGATGAGTATTATTATAACTATGCTTCACAAATGGATAGAATAGGCTCAACAAGGGGATGGGCTCCCTATACCAAAATGCAATATAATGGAGGCCGTTCAAAAGACGGGGCGCTGTTTATTGGTGATGCTAAGGAAGTTACAGATAAGATTTTGTACATGCATGAATTGTTCGGTATTACCCGTTTTATCGGGCATATGGATGTAGGAGATCCTTCACACGCAACCATGATGAAATCTATCGAGATCTTTGGAAAAGAAATTGCACCTGCGGTGAGAAAAGCGATCCTATAAAATTAACCCGCAGCCATGTTCAATTACAAAAATGGCTGCGGGATATGATAGGCCGGGCAATGGGTATAAATGCCCCCCAAAAACAACCTCCATTTCGATAATAGATGTTGCCAATATCTAAAAGGTCTGGTTGATCTGCTATCGTTAGGTCTATATTAAATTCATTTTGCTGGATGTTTAAGATTAAATCGACTATTTTTTCTCCGTATTCATTTTGTACAGGAGTAATACTATTTTTCATATACTTCATTTGGAAGTAAAAACTAATTCCTTAACGATGCGAACTGAGAAATAATATAAATACAATTAACTTTCAAGCATTAAATAATAATCTGTGTCGATAGTGCTACCAAAGTTAAAAGTCGTGGTGCCGATTTTAACGAATCCTAATTTAGTATAAAACTGTATAGCAGCTAAGTTATGTTCCCAAACGCATAACCACACGCAGGCTAAATTTAAATCCTTTGTTAACTGAATGGCTTTGTTCAGCAGCATTTTACCGATTGATTTTCCTTTATGGTTGGGTTTAATATAAATACGCTGTATTTCCAGTCCGGTTTTCCCATTCAGTTCCGCAGGTTCTTTTTTTGTATTTACCTTCATAAAACCAACAGGTTCGATTTCATCAGTAAATGCAAAAAAGTAAGTGCAGTCTGGATTTTCTATTTCCTTCTGAATGGTTGTTATGTTATAATTCTCTGTTAAATAGACTTCAACATCCTCAGCAGAATGTTTATCGGCATACGTATCCTTAAAAGTTTCCATTCCTATCTTTATGATTTGTGGAATGTTCTCAAGCGTACACGATCTTATTTTTATCTCCATGGGAAAAGGTGAATGATGGTGGATTTTATCTTATGACTTCCAGTGGGGTATACTTTGATAAAAAAATAAAGATTAGAGGTCGTACTCTTTTTCTATCACAGAAAGAATCAATTCCCTCACTGTAATGCCCTTTTGAGCACCCAATATTTTCAATGCCTTTAAAGCGCCTTTTTTAAGTCTCAAAGGATAGGTAACTGTTTCTTCTTCAGGAAGCGGAGCCTGTCCTTTTGCAGTAACCTCCTTCGACGGAGAATTGAACAGTGCAGATACACCGCCTAAATTTTTATTGTTATCCTCTATATCGCCTAAATTCTTTTTTGCCATGATCTTATATTTTAACTAAAATTTCATCTACCAGATTTGCATAATCCACTGCGCCATTAGATACAGGAGCATAGTCGAATACATCTATCCCTTTTAACTGCGCTTCTACCAGTGCCACGTTTATCCTGATGGAAGTATCAAACAGTTTATCACTAAAGTATTTTTTGATACTGCCTGTAATCTGTTCGGTAATCACCCTTCTCGGGTTGATCTTGGTGATAAATACGCCGCCTATAGTCAGGTTTTCGTTATAATGTGTTCTTACATCTGAAATGATAGATACCAAGCGGTCAATTCCCCTGTAGGCAAAATATTCGGCCTCTAACGGGATCATTACTGTGTCGGCAGCCACCAGTGCATTTACGGTGAGCATTCCTAAAGCCGGTGCACAATCAATTAATACATAATCGTATTGTCCTGCAACAGCTTTCAGTAATCTTTTCAGGATAGTTTCCCTGCCTAATCTTGAAACCAGTTCAATTTCTGCACCTAATAAATCCAGAGAGGAGGGTACAATATCCAGGTATTCAGAAATAGTTTCAACAGGAAGGGGAATATCACTTTTTATACTGTCATAGATAGAAACCTTTACATCCCTGAGGCCTAAACCTTCGGTTAAGTTGGATTGGGGATCAATGTCAATGAGTAAGGTCTTTTTCTTTTTAAGGGCTAATCCTGCACCAATATTTAATGTAGATGTGGTTTTGCCTGTGCCGCCTTTATGGTTTATAACAGCTATAATCTTCATATCAATGTGTCTATATATAAAGATACAATGATACATATATATATTGAAATTAAGATATCTTTATTTAATTATATCTGTATACATCTATCCTTATATGCTCAATATGCAGGTTTTTTTGCTTTATAATGATGTATAGATATCTAGGTATATATCAATCTTTGTATCTGACCGGATATTTTATCTGAGTTATTGAAATAAAAAGATATATAGATATCTATCAAAATTTAAAGGAAAAAAAAGGCAAGAGGAATCGGGCTGCTAAAAGTAGAAGCAGGGGAAATTGATCGTTCAGGAAAGGTTGAATTTTTATTTCTCCAGATAGGTTAGATTACATTCCAGGTCTTTGTCCCAGTTTCCTGTTTTGGCTGCTGCGGTATAAGTTGACCGTAAAAATTGAAGCAATGTGGCTGCCGGGTCTGTAGCTTGCTGTACAACTTCATAAGGCAATATAAATTCACCCATCTCCTGGCTGTAGAAAGCTTGTGCTGGCTTAACGGGTTGTTCCTGGAAATCAGCTGGCGTTGGGTAACAATACGCATAAAACACGGGGGCAGGAGATTGCTCGCTGCCTGGCCAGAAGCCACAGCTGCTTACCTCGTGAGAATAGGCTTCCTGCATCACCCTGTTGGGGATATTTGGAGCGCCTCCTGGATGTAGCGGGGCTTTTCTGCCGGAAAAACGGGTAACAGCAAGGTCAAACGCTCCCCAAAAGAAATGTACCGGACTGCATTTGCCGGTAAACCCCGAACGGAAACGCGTAAACACGGTTTCTATATGAACCAGTGCCTGCCATAGGAGGTTCATCTGTTGGGGATCATAACTGCAATGCAGCTCGTCTTCCTGAAATGGAATGGCTGGGTCAACCTCGTTTGGAGTGGCATGAATCTCCACTTCAATATTCATTTCTTGTAATTTTAGAAATAGCTCGTTGTAAAAATTAGCTACAGAACGAGGGTAGAGGCCCATCTTCTCTTTTTTTCCGTTACTGGCTGTAATGATCAGCTCATGTTGTATAAAGTCCATGTCCATCTGAAAAATACCATCTTCATAGGGAATGCTTCCGGTAGTTAAACCACGTGGTGAAACATAGAGGGTAACATGCCAGGAATGATTTAGCCAGGGCATGTTTGTTAATCTTATTTTCCCTATAATCTGGGTCCACAGCTGTACAGTAGTGATTGTATCCTTTAATTGATCAAAAATAAGCTCTGGCCAGGCTTGCGATTTATTATTTTTCATAGGAGGATTATAACGGCATTAAATTTACATTTTTTAGCTGGGAAAGTTTTAGGAACCAAAATTTTGTTGTAATATAGTACACATTACCATGATTTTTGTAAATGAATAACCCTGGTCTATTACCAAAACAGCCCAAAATTTATGTGTCGTACTGGAACGTAGGTAGTTTGCTGCACAGTTCGGTGCTGCTCTTTATTTTTGAGTCCTTATTTTATTGGTCGAAATTAAAAGATGCCTATAGTAATGATGCGTTTTGGATCACCTTATTTTGGTGTGGCAGTTTATTATTTGCTTTTAGCCATATCTTTTTGGTAACACTGGATGCCTGGTCGCGCTTTCAAAATTATAAACGTGTGAAGGATTATTTTTATATGCATGGTTTTACCCCTAAGGTTGCCAGCCGGTATAAAGGATCAAAATGCCAGCGTACAGCAGTGATTGTAGCTGCCAGAGAGCTGGGCTTAAAAAGTGAAGTGGACAAATATTACCGCCGTGTTGGCGTAAGATGGTTTCATTTTGTGCCTCAATTTATGGTTACCGACCCTTTGTTCCTGTTCAAAAAATACTTTTGGTCGCGCACCTTTCTTGAAAAATACTATGCCCCCAAGTTTAACTTTAGGGAGCTTGATTCTAAATTTATATATAATGCTGACAGGAAGTCATTTAACTAAACATTATCCCCTGAAAAAAGCATTATCAGATGTTTCTATTTCCATTGCCTCCGGACAGATCTGTGGTTTATTAGGAAGGAACGGGGCAGGGAAAACCACGCTGTTCAGAATCCTCTGCGGATTGATCAAGCCCGATGAAGGCACTGTGGTGATTCACTCTACACGATCAAAGTCCATTGGCGGGATTATTGAAAGGCCAGGTTTATATCCTTATCTTAATGCTTATGATAACCTGAAAATATTTGCTGGTATCCAGGGGGTAAAAGTAAGTGAGGCTTACATCAAACAAAATTTAACGAAAGTAGGATTACCTGTGGACAGGAGAGATCCTGTACGTAATTTTTCTTTAGGGATGAAACAACGGCTGGGCATTGCGATAGCTTTGTTAAATGAACCGGAATGTTTGGTGCTTGATGAACCTTTTTCGGGACTTGACCCTACAGGTGTAACTTCCCTCATTGGTTTAATTACGGATTTAGCGGTGAAAGACAATATCGCTATCCTGCTCTCCTCACACCTGATGGCCGAGTTGACAAAATGCTGCCATTATTTGTATGTGATGGATGAAGGCCGTATCGTTAATTCAGGAACTACAGAACAACTGATCACTAATCATATTCATAATTATAGCATTACAGGCGAAAACATAAGTTCTTCTATCGTTTTACAAAGATATGAGGTGAAAATGGGTATCAATGATGCACGGGTTTTTTGTAAGGCCAGTGAAATCCCGGCTTTGCTGGGCGACCTTCTTGCAGAAGGGATCAAAGTTACTTCATGTACACCAGAACTAACATTAGAAGAATTGGTTAATACACCCCTATCATGAGATCATTATTATTTGCCGAGCTTTTAAAACTGGGCAAGCAAAGTAAAACCTACTATGCCCTGGCTGCAATTTTAGTGATCGAAATACTGATCCTGATTACGGCCTACTATGAGGGAAGCGCAATACTTGATTTACTGTTAAATAATTTACGGCAGTCCTTTTATTTTGAAGGTACGCTGCTCAATGGCAATCTGATCATGTACATTATTTTAAACTCGCTGTGGTTTAATGTGCCGCTGATCTTAATGATCATCACCTCGGGGCTGGTAACGGACGAATATAAGGATGGTACCGTACAAACGGTGATGCTGCAGGCGGTAAAAAAATGGAAGTTTATGCTTTCCAAATATATCATCGCTGCATTATTTACTTTGCTGGTCATCGCATTTATGATGCTGACTACATTTACATTAGCTTATTCTATTTTTGGCAAAGGGGATCTGATCGTTTATATCAACACGCTCAATTTCTTTAAATCCGCAGATGCGATACACCGTATCTGCTGGGCATTTGCTTCCGGGGCAGTAGCGATGATCTTTTATAGCGTAGTGAGTATTACACTGGCGGTGATCATTAAAGAAGCTGCGAAAACCTGGATCGCCGCCGCCCTGTTCTTAATTATTACCAATTTGCTGTTAAAAGTAGATTTCGGAATGCCGGCAATAAACGCTTATTTTTTTCCTAAACTGATTGATAACTGGCAGCAGCTTTTTTATTATCAGATTGACTGGTTAAAAATAGGGGTCAACAATGCGGTATTGTTCCTTTACATCGCTGGCTTTGCCGTAGCCGGCACTTACATCTTTCATAAACAAGACATTACATGATCAGGTATTTATTCCTATTCTTGGTACTGGGTACTCAAATTGCAAATGCCCAAAAAGTAGATGCTGATCTGCTGCATATTAAACAGCGTATGGATTCCGTGAGCCAGTTTACGGCTGATATCACATTGGATTTAGAAGTTTCATTTATCAAAATGCCGACAAAAACCGCTAAGGTGCGTTATGCAAAGGATAAAAAAATGTTATTCTCTTCCAGCGACTTTGTGATGCTGCCCAAACGGGGACTTGATTTTTCCATGTCTGAGATATTTAAACATCCTTTTATCACTGTTGACCGCGGCATGGAAAAACGTAATGGGAAACTGTTAAAAGTGATCAATGTTATTCCTACTGATAATCAATCTGATCTGGCCCTCGTTACCCTCTATATGGATACTAAAGCCAGGCGTATCGTTGAATCTGAAGTGAATACCCGTAAAGACGGAACGTATACTTTGCTAATGCAATACGCTTCATTTAATAACATTTTACCTGATTATGTAGAAGCCGGATTTGCAATTGAAAAGCTAAAGATCCCGCTTAATTTTATGGGAAAGGGCACAAAGATCGATAGAAAACAAATGCGCAGCGAGGAAACGAAAACCGGGAAGATAAAAATGAAGATCGACAATTATGTGATCAAATATAAATAGGGCTGCCGATACCTTTCCTGGCAGTTTTAATATATTTTAAATATAGTTTGAATTTAAACTGTTTGAATTTTAACTTTGTTGTGAAATATATTTACATGCAACAGGGAGAATCATTAATTGAACATGGGCCGCGCCTGGCCATTATTACCATTACGGCAGTATTTTGCGCGTTATTGGAAATAATAGACACTACCATCGTCAACGTAGCGCTTAACAATATGCGTGGCAGTTTAGGTGCAACGTTAAATGAAATCAGCTGGGTGATCACGGCTTACTCCCTGGCTAATGTGATTGTGATCCCGCTCACCAGCTGGCTTTCCCAGCAGTTTGGAAGGAGGAACTACTTTGCCGCTTCTGTAGTTTTATTTACCGTATGTTCCTTTTTGTGCGGAAATGCCCACTCTGTAACCGAACTCGTGATTTTTAGATTTTTACAGGGAATGGGAGGAGGAGCCTTGCTGGTTACTTCCCAGACCATCATTACAGAAAGCTGGCCGCCAGAGAAACGCGCTATGGCACAGGCTATCTATGTTTTGGGTATTATTGTGGGCCCAACACTTGGTCCGCCGCTGGGTGGTTATATCGTAGATAATTTTTCATGGCCATTTATCTTTTTTATCAATATTCCTGTAGGTATTGTTGCTACCCTGCTTACCCTGGAGTTTGTAAGAAGCCCTAGATATGAGCAAAAAAGATCGGCCAGTGAAATAGACTGGCTAGGCATTTTTCTGCTTACCGTGGGTATTTCCTCTTTACAGTATATTTTAGAAAAGGGCCAGGAAGATGACTGGTTCAATAGTAAACTGATCATTACTTTGTGTGTTACTGCATTTTTGGGATTGTATCTGTTTATCTGGCGCCAGCTGGAAACAAAGTTCCCTGTAGTAAATTTGCGGGTGCTTAAAAACGGCAATTTGAGGATGGGGGTGATCCTTTCCTTTATCATGGGCTTTGGTACTTTTGGATCTACCTTTGTAATTCCTTTATTCACACAATCCCTGCTGGGATGGACAGCACAGCAGGCGGGATTGTTGCAGCTTCCGAGTACGTTGTTTGTGGCGGTGATGATGCCCGTAGTGGCAATTTTAATTCAGAAGGGTATTCAGCAGAAGTATTTAATTGCCATAGGTATGTTCATCTTTTATATCTTTTGCATGTTATGTTATAAAATCATCACACCTGATACCAGTGCCGGTGATTTCTTCTGGCCGCTGATCATCAGGGGATTGGGAATGGGACTCTTGTCGGTGCCTGTTAGCACGATGTCTCTCTCTACGCTGAAAGGACAGGAGATCGGTCAGGGGGCCGCTTTTACGGGGATGATGCGGCAACTGGGCGGTTCTTTTGGTGTGGCACTGATATCTACCTTTTTATCCAGGGAAACCAGCATCCATCGGGTTGATGTAGTGAGTCACTTAAATGTAATAGATACAAATGTTCAACAGCGTATTTCCCAGATGGCCGCGGGAATGAGGTCGCATGGTTTGGACAGTTTAACTTCCCGTAATACCGCTTACCAGATGATGGATAATGCTGTTACTGTGCAGGCTACCCTACTTTCCTATATGGACGTTTTTATGTTTGTAGGCGTCGTTTTTGTGGTTTTCGTTCCTTTTGTATTGTTGTTTGTAAAAAAATCCAGTGCTAAAGTGAACCTGGCTGATGCCGCACATTAATTTTTTGCTTTATAAAAAGATTAGATTTGTATTATGAACCCTGATGAAAAATCTGAACCTATCGTTGAATTTTGCCAGTCTATATTTGAATTTAGATTCAGGCTGCGTAAGATGTTCCAGGTGAAATTAAAAGAAGCCGGTATGACCATCAGCTTTGAGGTGCTGGAAGTAATGAGTATCCTGCATAAAAAAGGAGGGATCAATCAGCAGGAACTGGCAGATCTGCTGTTTAAAGATAAATCCAGCATGACCTACCTGTTGGATAACATGGTAAAAGGAGGATGGGTATTGCGCAAAGAGGATGAAGTTGACCGGCGTAATAAACTAATATTTTTAACAGATAAATCGCATCAGTTGAAGGAAGAGCTTTCACCCCTGGTGGAACAATGTTTTGCTGTTTTATCAGAAAATATTACACCACAAGATATCAAAGAGGGAATGCATACGCTTTCTAAAATGAACAATTCACTGTTAGAATTTATTATTTAAGCATAAGCAATCCTTTTCAGGACCACTTATGCTAAATTTCTGATTGTTTACTATTTGAAATCAGTAGAGGCAGAAACCTCTTTCCATTCTTTCATTTCTGCTGATAACTGTTCTATCTTTCCGGTTGCACGTTTAAATGCATCGCTTCCAAGAAAGAGGTTAACAGGTGGCTCCGGATGTTCAACCAATTTGATAAAGGCAGCGGCAACCTGATCCGGATTGCCCGGTTGCGCACCATCCATCCGGTTAAATTTATCATGAAATTCCCTGATGTATTGATAATCGGCAATTTCATTTCTCCCAAAGGTTATAGATTCCGGTTTAGCAAAACTGGTCCTGAACCATCCCGGTGATACTACGGTTACGTTGATCCCTAAAGGTTTTAAGTCGTTGGCCAATGCTTCAGATAAACCACTGATGGCAAATTTCGCCGCTGCATACACTGACCATCCTGTGCCCGGAGCAAAACCAGCTATAGAAGAAATGTTGATGATATGGCCTGAACGCTGGGCGCGCAGGTAGGGCATGGCTTTTTGAATAACCCTGATCACAGCAAAGAAGTTGACATCGAAATTTTCATTGATCTCTTCATTGGTTAGCTCTTCCAAGGCACCTCCCATTCCATAACCTGCATTATTGACGATTACATCAATTTTTCCGAAGGTATTAACCGTTTGCTGAAAAGAATCAGCCACAGACTGATCATTGGTGAGGTCAACTTCAAGCGGCAGGAAATTATCGTTGGCGCCAATTGCTGCTGTTAAAGCATGCAACTTACGTGAGGTTGCCGCTACTTTATAACCCTGTTCCAATAGTTGTTTAACGAGTGAAAGCCCAATACCTTTTGAGGCTCCGGTGATATACCAAACTTTTGTGTTTTCCATGATTTTAATTTTAAACAAAGTTAGGACGGCAGGCGCATTTGATTTTGCGACATTCAAACCAGTATTTGTATAAATCAAACCATACGGAAAGCGGAGGGGTTAATCTTAGTTTGTTTTTTGAAGAAATTATTAAAGTGTGCCTGGTCTTCAAAACCCAGCAGGTAACTGATTTCGGCAATGTTCCAGCTGGTATGTTTGAGCATGGCTTTAGCTTCGCTGGTTAGCCGTTCAAAAATATGGTCGGTAGTTGTTTTTCCTGTTGTTTTTTTAACGGCCCGGTTAAGGTGATTTACATGGATGGAGAGTTTACCGGCAAAGTCTTTTGGTGAACGCAGGTTAAATCGCTGTGCGGACGATTCAATAGGGAACTGTCGTTCCAGTAATTCGGTAAAAACCGAGGTAATGCGGGAGCTGGCATCAGGGTGCTGAAACGAAACCACTGAAGGCTGCATTTTCATGGCATAATAGATCAGTTCACTGACGTAATTCCTGATCAGCTCATATTTGTAAATGTAGCCGGTATCTATTTCCCTGACCATTTTTTCGAAGAGGGAAGAGACCTCCATATATTCATCCAGGCTGAGGCTAAATACAGGTTTTGCCCCCGGGGCAAATAAGGGGAGTTCATTTAAGCTCAATCTTAAATTTTCTTTGAAAAATTCATCTTTAAATACGCAGAAGTAACCGCTGGTATCGGGAGTTAATGCATCATAGGTGTAAGGAACCTGAGGATTAAAGAATAACAATGTATTTCCTGTGATTGGTATACTTTCGTCTCCGTAATGAAAAACGTTATTTCCCCGGAACAACATGATCTTATAAAAATCCCGGCGGATATAAGCAGGTGAAACGGTACCAGACCGGATACGGTCTTCAATGTTGAATACATTAAAATGGCCTGTATCATGTTTTAGGTTTTCGGATAAATTATGAAACTTATAGCGGTAAAATTCTTCTAATGATTCGGTTTTGGTTGCCATCCATTGATTTGAATTTGTAAAATTGAAACTATTTTCAAAGGTAATGAATATCCTGTTAAAGCAAAGGTTGTTCATCATAACCTTTGTTGCCTTACCGTAAAGGTTCAGGGTTTTGGACAGGTTAGAGGCATCATTAGCATATATTATTTTTTGTTTTTTTCCTCAATCCAAAGAGACATGTATTTGGTGCTGTTTGCTGTATGATATTGTAAAATCTGACCGATAAAATTAAACTGACGATGTGCGGCCAGGCCCGCGGCTAGTGTGTTTAGCTTTTCTAAAAAAGAAGGTATGAATTTCGATTTTGCATACCGCTCGTTAATGATCGTTATGCCATTTTGCTGAGCTTCTAACCATTGGGCCTTGTCTTGGTATAAGCTGACCGCCTGATCAATAAAAAGCTCCGGTTGGTCTGCGATGGCCCCATTCCAATCGAGGTTTCCATGCATTGCTTCTGCTCCTACAGTAGTGGTCACAGCGGGTGTTCCTGTTTGCATCGCATCTATAAATTTTCCTTTCACACCCGCCCCAAACTGGATAGGGGCAAGTAATATCCTATGGCGTGTTATGGCTTCCTTTGCATCTTTTGCGCGGCCATGAACATAAAATCTTTCCTGTTCGTTATGGAACTGCATTACCTTTTGAGAAGGATAGGCACCGTAGATATGAAGTCCTGATTCCGGTAGTTTTTTTCTAAGCACCGGCCAGATCTTTGTTTTTAATATTTGCAGCGTATTCCAGTTTGGCTCGTGTAAATAATTGCCAATAAATACAAAACCTTCACGCTCTTCAAAACCTTTCCATCCCTGAATATGTGCAGGACTAAGTTCATCTTCTAAAAAGGGTAAATAATAAATTAATGAAGGATCTACATGAAATTGTTCCTTCAAAATGACCATTTCAATTTCAGAGATCATCAGAGAAAGATCACAGCGTAAAATGGAGGCGATCTCCCGTTTAGCCATATCCGTAAATAAGTCTGCTGCGGCAAATGGGATACCTTTTTTCACAGCCTGTTGGCGTGCATGGCGCAAACAATGCAGATCTTCTGTATCGAGTAACCGCATGGCATCCGGACATTCCTGTTGTACCCTCCAGCCATATTGTTCTTCCGTTACATAACGGTCAAACAGCACGATGCCGGGGTTGATCTCTCTCAAAAAATGGTTAAAACCTTCATCATTTAATCTGATCTCCTGTTCCTTTACACCTATATTTTCCAGGTTGAAACTAAACTCACCTTTTGATGCCGCGGAAGCAAAAAACACTTCATATCCCGTAGAAAGAAAGACATTGATCAGTTGAATGAGTCTTGTGCCCGCTGCCGATGAAACCGGCTCAGGCCATACTAATCCAATAACCAATACCCGCTGTTTGTTCATTTCCTTATTTTTTATGCAAAATAGATGTTTTTAATACATAATCTTTAAACAAGCGATTATTAGTAAATTTGTTGGGAAGATTATTGATCAACACATGCTAGGATTAAAATTATTGACAGACCCGCGCTGGGCAAATATTGCTGAATCAAATTTAGAAGAGATTCTTACTGATCATGCCTGGTGCGAACAAAAAGCTGCAACCAATGCGATCACGTTAATTGCAAATAATTCTGAACATATGGATCTGGTAGAAGAATTAACAGCCATTGCCATTGAAGAAATGCAGCACTTTCAACAGGTAGTGGATATCATAAAAAAACGCGGTTATACCCTGGGAAGGGAGCGTAAAGATGATTACGTAGGCCAGTTGGTTAAATTTAGCCGCAGGGATGGAAGCCGGAATAACGCTTTTATTGACCGTCTTCTGTTTGCAGCCATGATAGAAGCGAGAAGCTGTGAACGTTTTCGCGTACTATCTTTAAATATCAAAGACCAGGATCTGGCTCAGTTTTATCATGATTTAATGGTTTCAGAAGCAGGTCACTATACTACGTTTTTGAATTTTGCCCGTAAGTATAGCGTTGATGTGGATGTAGATAAACGATGGAAAGAATGGCTTGACTTTGAGGGTGAGCTGATTCAAAGTTATGGCAATAAAGAAGCTATTCATGGATAAACAATAAGGAATTTTATAGTTTAATTAATAAGCATGACAGAATTAGAAGTATTGGAAGAAGCTTTGTGTTCGGCCACTGGAATGGATAAAGAATCTTTCAGTTTATCCCTTCCTTACTGGCAGTTAAAAACGTATAAGAAAAACGAGTTTTATAACGAATATAAGAATGTATGCAAGCATCTGGCTTTTATCATCAGCGGGGTGTTTAGGGTATATCGTGTAAATGAGGAAACGGGCGACGAAAGGAATGTGATTTTTTTTTCCAGGTCTCAGTTCATGACTTCTTATAAAAGTTTTCTCAACCAGGAACCCTGTAATTACTATACGGAATCCATGATAAATTCAACGGTTGTATACATCCATATTGATCATCTTAATCAGTTGTATCATCAATCACATCAATGGGAGAAATTTGGAAGACTCACTGCGGAAGCAGCTTTTAATGATGTAATGAACAATACTGAAGGTTTTTTATTCAAAGGGCCGGAAGACCGCTACCTGGAGATGATCAAAAAGCATCCGGATATTATCAATTCAGTTCCTTTATACCATATTGCCTCTTATCTGGGTATACAGGGGCCATCATTAAGCCGTATCAGGAAGAGAATGGTAGGTAAGTAATTATTCCTTTTTGATCAGACTGCGTTTGATAAATAATATCGCCATCAATGCGCCTAAAAATCCAAGTAAGGCAGATAAACGCATGACTATAGCATACACATGGATAAAGCCAGTGTGATACGCTTTTTTAATCGATGATCTGGCAGTTTTTGTCATGCCTGGAGGAACCTGGGCATTTCCCAGATTTACCGATTCCTTTATCACCGCTGTTTTCTCGGTTGGTGTAAGCGGGAGGTCTTTCATCTGCTGGTTTAATGAGCCTGAAAAAAGAAGAACAGCTAATGCACCGAATATGGCATTGGCAAAAACATTAGCTATCCGTGTGGTGGCATTATTGATACCGGAAGCCGTTCCAGAAAAGTTATCACTTACCGAACCCATTACTGCCGCAGTAAGCGGTACTACAGTAAATGACATGCCGGCCCCAAAAACCAGTATTCCCGGAAAAAAGGTTGTCCAGTAATCAGCAGGCCCTTTTGTTTGCGCAACAAAAGAGAGGATCAGCAAACCGGTTCCTGCAACGGCTGGGCCAATAATAAGAAATAACCTGGGCCCATATTTATCTGCCAGTTTACCCGCAAATCTTGCGATAGATATCATGAGTACGGTAAAAGGTAAAAATGTTAATCCCGACTGCAGCTGGGTATAACCTTGTACCTGAACCAGGTTTAAGGAGAGAAAAAGCATTCCTGCTCCCAGGCCCGCATAGAGGAAAAATGTGAGTAAATTGGCCCCGCTGAACGTTGCGCTGGCAAAGAGTTTCAGGGGCATCATCGGATAACGGCTTTTACTTTCGATGTAAATAAATAAAAGCAAGAGCAGCAGACCGGCTGAAAGAGATCCTATAACCTGTAGATGGTTAAATCCTATTGCCGGTATACGGAGGAATCCAAAGGTAAGTATAGCCAATGCCAGAACGATCACAATTGCCCCTGGAAAATCTATCGTCTGAACAGGATCTTCCTCGTCTTTGATCTCGTCTACACGTAACCCTAAAATGAGCAGTGAGATTAAACCGATAGGGATGTTGATAAAGAAAATATAACGCCAAAGGCCGGCATCAGCTAAAGCACCACCCAATATGGGGCCTCCAACAGTAACTACCGTGGTAAAGGCAGACCAGGTGCCGATGGCCTTACCTCTTTGTTTTTCATCTATTGAGGAGGAAATGATGGAAAGACTTCCAGGGATCATCAGGGCGCCTCCAATTCCCTGCAATAACCTGAAGATGACCAATAAAGTAACACTGCTGGCAAATCCGCAGGCAGCAGATCCGGTGATGAAAATAGCGATCCCCGCCATGAATACTTTTTTGCGCCCTATGCGGTCGCCCAATGCGCCCCCGATCAATATCAGGGAAGCCAGCATTAACAAATAGGCATTGAGCACCCAGAAAAGGTCGCTGCCACTAGCCCGGAGGCTTTGCTGCAGCGATGGTAAAACTACATTTAATGCCGTACCGTCAATAAAAGCCATTGCAGAAGCCAGGATGGCCGAAACCATAATCCATCTGCCTTTAGAACTGTTCAGTGTAACTGTTGCCATGATATCATTGATTTAACCCGGGTCAATTATAAAAGGTCAATAGTTAATGCTTGTTTTATTTTGCTTTTTCAGATGCTTTTAAGTGTTCATCAATCAAGGCTGACAGTTCTGCAAATTCTTTTTCTGTATATCCCATAGACTGATAAATAATCTTTCCATGTTCATCGATCAGGATGTTTCTGGGAATAAATTGGGTAGCGAACTTGCTGAAAATATCTCTTTTCACATCAGGCAGAATAGGGAAAGTAAAACCTTTTTTCTCTTTAAAGGGAATCAATTTTTCCCATCCTTCTTCACGTCCAAATACGAAAAGAGCAAAGTTAGCATCGTTTTTATGTTTTTCCCAGATCTGCTTTTGCATTAAGGGCAATTCGATATTACAAGGCGGGCACCAGGTGGCAAAAAGGTTAATCAGTATTAATTTTCCTTTGTAATCACTGATATTGGCTACGGTGCCTTTTGCCGTTTCAAAAGCAAACTGAGGGACAGCATCACCAATTTTTGTCAGGGTAGTGGAATCTTTTTGAGAAAAAGCCGCGAAAGGCAACAGCAGCAGCAAAAATAGTAAGTGGTTCAGTTTCATCATAAATAGCGTTAAGGTTAATACATAAAACTACAAAATATTTAGTTTAATTTCCTCACCAGGATATTAAAATCAAATCCTGCAACAGGAATCCTTTTCCATTTGCCCTCTTCATACTGATAGGAACCACCGTTAAATAAGCCAATAGCGAAACTTGGTTCTGCACCGCTTACGGTTTCCAGCCATTCGATAGTAACCAATATATCCTTTTTAACCTGGATATGGTAGGGTTCCAGATCTACGCTAACCCTGCCTTTTCCTTTTGGTATCACACCTACAATGTCCTGTTTAACAAAGTTCTCTCCTGAAAGTATACCATTGAATTCATATACATTCACCTTAAATTTAAGGTTATCGCGGTCATTGCTTTGTACGCCAAAATCTAATTTTAGCAACTCCACCGGTTTTCTGCCAGCATTCATTTTAATGCCAAACTGATGGCCTTTAATAACCGAAGAACTGCTGTTTGATGAGCCTTGTCTTGGTTTGTTGCCAATAATTTTTGTTTTATCCTGCGCATGCACAGCAGTTGCAGAAAATAAAATAAATGCTGTAATCAGCATGGTAAATTTTAGAGCGGTTAATTTCCTGATCATAATTCTTAATTTAAGGTTGTGGTTATTATTAGCAAGACGATCCTTTAACTGAAAAGGTTGCATGTGAGTTGTTGATAAAAACAGACGGGCAGGGCCGTTATTGAGAAAAATTCTTATGTTTAAAAATGAATCTTAGGAAATCAATTGTTGCAGGTCTTTTTATATCCACTTTGGTGACCATTCTGGTTTCATTTACTGCCCAAAAACCGCATGCCAAAAACGCAAAAACAGACGACAAAGGAAAGATGCTGTTCAGGGCATATTGCAGTACCTGCCACATGCTGCCCGACCCGGGAAGTTTAACCAAAGAAATCTGGAAAATGCATGTGCTGCCGGTAATGGCTTCCAGGATGGGGATTATCTATCCCAATTATGATCCTTTAAAAGGACTGTCTGACCAGGAAAAGGTGATTGTAAAAAAGAACCATATTATTCCTGATCAGCCCTATTTACCGGAGGCTGACTGGAACGAGCTGGTGAAATATGTATTAGATAGTGCTCCTGACAGTATTCCTTATGATACAAAACGCCTGACCAGAAATAGTCCTTTAACGCAGTTTAAACGGGAAGACGTGCAGATCTATGGAAATGGCACTTCATTAATCACGGGCTTAAAGTTTAATCCCGCCACCCAAACCTTATGGATTGGCAGTTACAATAACCAGGTGATGAGCTGGCGATATGATGTAGGCGTAACCAGGCAGACCATGGCAAAAAGCCCTGTTGTTGATTTTAACTTTTATAAAGACAATACTTATTTTACCGAGATCGGTAAGTTATACCCTACAGAATTAAATCTGGGGGCTTACACCCAATGTGGTGATACGATCAGCACACCGGTGCTCAGCAATCTCCACCGCCCGGTTCATACCACGATGGAGGACCTGGACAATGATGGTGTTCCTGAAATTGTAATGTGTAATTTTGGTAATAAAACCGGGTCTTTGTCGCTGTTTAAAAAAGATAAAACAGGACAGTATACCGAAGATGTTTTACTGCCTGTAGCAGGGGCAATCAAATGCGAAGTAAAGGATATGGACGGTGATGGCAAAAAAGATATTATTGCCTTGTTTGCACAGGGTGATGAAAGTGTGTATATTTTTTATAACCAGGGTAATTTAAAGTTTAAAGGCAAACGTGTTTTACGGTTCCCGCCAGATTATGGAACCACCGATATGGTATTAGTGGATTATAACCATGATGGCCTTACAGATATTGTAACTGTACATGGTGACAATGCCGATTATTCAAATATTTTGAAACCTTATCATGGCATTCGCCTGAGTATCAATCAGGGTAAAGGTGTGTTTAAAGAGAAGTTTTTCTACCCGATTTATGGCGTGACCAAAGTACTGGCTTATGATTTTGATAAGGATGGTGACATTGATTTTGTGGCCAGCTCATTTTTTCCTGATTTTGGAAAGCTGGTTGATGAGTCTTTTGTTTACCTGGAAAATACAGACCAGAATAAGTTCACTTTTAAGTCCAGTATTTTAAAAAGCGATGTGCCGTTAAGAACGCTTACCCTTGAATTGGCCGACATTGACGGTGATGGTGATATGGATGTGGTAGGCGGTAATTTTTCGCTGGGTCTGGGACATCCCCCAAAAGAACTGGGCGACAAATGGAAAAACGCAAAATACGGACTTAACATTTTTATCAATCAGCTGTATCAACCAAAAAAATAATTATTCATTCCAAATCCTGTCTTATGCGCTTTATCAGTTATTCTATTTTGCTTCTCTTGTTTGCCCAGCTTGGATTTGCACAGCAAAAAGATCTTCCGGGCGTGCGGCGAATCCCTGCGGAAGGAGTGCAGATCAGCGATAAAGAAGAGCAGGAACTGATGCTGGGTTTAGAGGCTTTTGCAAAAACAATTGACCAGCTAAAAATAAAGGAAGATCAATTTACGCAGGACCTGCTGCCGGATGTACTGATCTATTATAAGGCAGTAGATTATGCGGTGAGATACCACGAGTTTTTTCACCTGCCGGAGGTTGCACTGGCCAGAACCCTGTTACAGGAAGGACAGCAGCGGGCAAAAGACCTTTTGGAAGGTAAGGCACCCTGGACTACACAGAAAGGGGAGGTGGTAAGAGGTTATATTTCTAAAATAGACGGATCAGCGCAGCCTTATGGCCTGAGTATACCAGAGAATTATAGTCCCAATGGTGCGAAATTTAATCTTACCCTGTGGTTCCATGGGCGCAGTGAGTATTTATCAGAGGTCAATTTTATAGCCAATGGAAAAGGGTTTTTCCCGTTAATGCCGGCAATGAAAAATACGATCATGTTATATCCTTATGGCAGATATTGCAATGGTTTTAAATTTGCAGGAGAAGTGGATGTGCTGGAAGCGATGGAAGCTGTAAAAAAGCAATATTCCATCAATGAAAAGGGCATATTTAACAGGGGCTTTTCTATGGGCGGAGCTGCAGTATGGCATTTCGCTGTACATTATCCCGACTGGTGGATCGCTGCCAATCCGGGTGCCGGTTTTGCGGAAACTACAGACTTTTTGTTATTAGATAAGGAAGTCCTTCATCCAAATTGGTATGAAAAGAAACTGCTGCATTTATATGATTGTACCGATGATGCCAGTAATTTATCCAATCTGCCTATTGTTGCCTATAATGGAGATAAAGACCAGCAAAAACAGGCTGCAGATGTAATGGAAAGGGCGATGAAAGCAGAAGGTTTATCACTTACCCGCGTTGTAGGAACAAATATTGGTCATGCATACACGCCAGTCGCCGCAAAAACAGTGGATAGCCTGCTGGAAATAGAAGCTGTAAAAGGTAAACGTCCGGCACCAAAAAAACTGCATTTCACTACTTATACGCTGAAGTACAATAAAATGTATTGGTTAACGGTCGATGCCTTAAAAGAACATTGGGAAAGAACAAGGGTTGATGGTGCCATTACAGGCCAGACGATTGCTTTAAAAACCGCCAATGTCACTGCACTGAGTTTAGACCCTTCAGTTTTATCTGCTGTGGTAGATTTAAAAAAGCCGGTGATGATCAATATTGATGGAACCGCAGTCACCATAAAACAGTTGGCTAAGTCACCGCTCAATTTTCATTTGGAGAATGCCCAATGGATGATCGGCAGTGCCAAACCCGGGCTGGTAAAAAAACATGATTTCCAGGGGCCGGTTGATGATGCTTTTATGTCGGCTTTTATCGTGGTCAGGCCAACAGGCAAGAGTAAAAACCTGCTGTTTGACCAATGGTCAAAATCGGAACTGGAACGTTTTGTGATCCAGTGGAGGAGGCAGTTTCGCGGAGAGCCCATCGTGAAGAATGATGTAGATATTACCGGGGCCGACCTGTCTGCTAATTTGGTTGTTTTTGGAGATGAAGAAAGTAATATGGTAATCAGGGAGATCAATAACAGGCTTCCTATAAAAAGGGATTCGAAACAAATTTATGTTGGCGATAGCACCTATTCGTCTAAGAATCACGCGCTGGTAATGATCTATCCAAATCCTTTAAACCCTAAAAAATACCTGGTTTTAAATAGTGGTTTTACGTTTAGGGAAGAGGCTTTTTTAAATAATGCGAAACAAATACCGATGCTGCCTGATTGGGCGATTATCGATCTGGATACACCTCCCGGCGCTGTTTATCCTGGTAAAGTAATCCGTGCAGGATTTTTTGGAGAACAGTGGGAACTGAAAAAATAAAGGGGCATCACAGGAATACCCCTTTATTAAGAAAACATTAATAATTGATGGTATAACTTAGGTTATAAGTGCGGCCCCGGCCTGCATAATAGAAAGTTGCGGGAGTAGCTAAACCCTTGTATAATAACTGTGAGCGCTGGCTCCAGATGGTCTGGTACTCTTTGTTCAGCAGATTTTGTACACCAAAAGAAAGCGTACCCAATGGCAGTTTTACATTACCTAAAATATCCAGTGTAGTATATCCTTTCAGTTTACTATCCAGAGCATCCGTCAGATCGAAGGAACGGAACCCCTGAACTTTAAATCCTACGGATTGGTTTCTCCAGCCCAGGAAAGCTGTAGCTTTGGACGGACTTGCAGTTGTTACCGTCTGTAACTTCCAGGAGTCATCTACCTTATTTTGCGTTTTAATGTATAAACCATTTCCGCCAACCTCAAAACCATCAGGCAGGTTCACCTGCAGGGAACCTTCAACTCCAAGATTACGCTGTTTCTGATCGATCACATTCACCGCCAGGGTAATTGGAACAATGGCCAGGTTTTTATCCGACCAGGAATAAAATGCAGCTAACTGTGCATTGATGATTTTACTGCGGTGGCGCCATCCGGCTTCCAGCTGATCGGTTTTAATTCCTGTTAAAGGGGATGTGCTTACGCTTGTTCCATTAAGCAGGTTCCAATTGGTGCCCACCAGCTGATAAGTACCCTGTCCGTAATATTTTGCAGGATCGGCCAGTGAAAAACCTTGTGAATAGTTAAGCCATACCTGTTCTGGTGCTGAAAGTTTGTAAACCAGACCTCCATTGAGCAGGTTCACATCATAATGATTTTTACCGCCCGGAATAGGTGTGGCAGTTTGACCTAAACCATAGGCAATCAGTGCCTGAACATCTGCGCCTGCAAAATCATCTACACTTACATTGAGCCTTTGCTGTCTTACTCCGCCAGACAGGCTCAGTTTTTCAGTCAGGTTCCATTGTGCCTGTGCAAAACCCGAAAGACTATTTACCGTATACCCCGGATAACGTCCTGTAGTAGCGATCCCGTTATTGATCAGGCCACCGCTCGTAGCAGTTGCAGTTCTGTCGAATAATGTTTGTTGTGCGTTA
Source organism: Pedobacter sp. L105 (assembly GCF_009765875.1). Taxonomy (GTDB): domain Bacteria; phylum Bacteroidota; class Bacteroidia; order Sphingobacteriales; family Sphingobacteriaceae; genus Pedobacter. The sequence goes on along the minus strand of NZ_LMUP01000002.1, from coordinate 447,704 downwards.
AAACCTTCGTTATCGGCATCCACACCATAGGTAATGTTAAAGGCCGACCATTGTTTTGTCAGTGCTGCTTTCAGGGCATTGTATTGTGTACGTTGCGTAGAAGATCCGCCATAAAGTATCCCTCCTCCAGGGACAGAGGCATTTCTTACCTGGGCGGGGAAGGGGTGAAAGCTGAATTTTTCATTTCTGGAAGATCCCTGTACATACAGATCCTGACCGCCCAGGATATCTGCCGCGTGGTAATCGGCATTGATAGAAGCCCTTGAAGTTTGTGGTGTTACTGAAGAAACGAAACCATTTCTCATTTCCAGTAAAGATGGATTACTCAATAATCCCGCAAGGTTGGTTCCCAGAAAAAGATCTCTGTTGCCTACATAACCAGAATTGTAATACTGCGCATTGACTTTTAACGTCTGTTTAGTAGTGAGTTTAAACTCTGTATTGGCAAAAATATCAAAAGACTGATTGTACTGCAGGTCAGTTTGAGTGATATCTGTAAAGATCTGTTTGTTGTCTGCACCATATGCAGCATTGTTTTTTTGATAAGCAATGCCTAACCTGCCTGTGAAATTTTCATTTCCACCAGATATGGCCTGATCTATACGGATATCAAGGTCATTTTTTTGCTTCAATCCACTGCGTGCACCGGCTTCAGTAGTAAAAGCAGTGGGGCCGCTTTGTCCTTTTTTAGTGATAATGTTAATAATTCCACCGGTTGCGCCACCACCATAAACGGCACTTGCGCCAGAAAGCACCTCAATGCGTTCAATGTTAAACGGATCAATCGCATCAAATTGCCTGCTTACATTTCTGGTACTGTTTAAAGAAACACCGTCAATCATCACCAGTACATTTCTGCCACGTAGGTTTTGTCCATAATTGGTACGGCCTTCCGGGCCTGCATCAAGACCGGGGATGAGCTGGGCCAAAGCTTCCTTCAAACTTACACCTGCCCTGATCTGTTCCTGCAAACGCTGGTTATCTACAATCCAGATGGTTCCCGGAACTTCACTGATCTTTGTAGGTTTACGTGACGAGACTACCACAACTTCATCCATGTAGTTTCCCGGTTTGAGCATTAAATCAAGTTTTAGGTTTTGTCCTTTGCTTAGGTTTACTTTTTGTACCTGCTGTGTATAGCCGATATAACTCACCAGCAGATTGTATGTTCCTGGCGCAAGCTGGAGCTGAAAATGCCCATCCTGATCGGAGCTTGTTTCCAGTTTTTTACCTTCAATTCTGACACTGGCGCCGCTGAGTGGCTGTGCATCGCTTTTAATAGTTCCGGATATCGTTTGGGCGTCTGTACAGACAGTAAAGATAGTTATAAGAATTAAAATTAAGTAGAGAGGTTTTTTCATGCGTTTTGTTTTAAATTTTACACCGCAAAGCAAAGACTAATTTGGATTAATTCCAAATAATCTAATTATTTTTATATTTTTGTCTACCACATCCTTAGTATGAATATAGAAAATTTGCAAGTCCCGCCGCGCCGATTGCTAGGTTTAACCTCCGCATTCATTGTTTTTGTAGTTAGTTTGGCTGGTTGTATATCTATTTTTCAGGGTGAAATAAAGGACGCTTTAAAAGCCTGTCGCAAAGTTGAAAAACAGAAAAAAGCTGTAGTTCTTCCTTCTAAATGGAGCAGTATTGTTCAAAAATTACGTCCGGAACTTCAGGTTATTGGAATTATTTATGTGAATAAAGATCGATCGGCCAGGTAATTGGGCAGGGGGAGTTCCCCTATCCCGTTCATCTTGAATCCTTCTTTTGGACTCTGGTTTATCTAAAATATTGTTATGTATATGTTTGATATTTAGATTATTGTAATATTATTTATATTAATTCTAAATATTGTTTTGAATTGTTCTTAATAAGGCATTACTTTGTGTGAAACATTAAATCGCTTAAAAGGCTGCAATTGCGGTAATATTATCGCCGTGATTATTCCTTTTTCGTGTTTTTATGCTAGTTAAACCAAGTATTTCCGAATTACCGCAAGATGTTATTATATAATTCAAAAATTATTAGCTCAAATCATTATGCAAACAATCAGCCTGCAAGAAGAACCATTGATCAATTTATTTGATGATTATCCACAGAGAGAGATCTTTCATCATGATAACCAGGAGGAATATCTCCATGCCATCAGCAAAGTAAGCATGGCGGTTAAACGTTTCCTGAATACGAATAAAAAGCCATTTAGTGGTGTTAGCCCCTCAGAGCTGCGCCCATTATTTGCAAAGGTAGACTTCAACCAGCCTTTGTCAGACTACGATAGCCTATTGGCCGAAGTGGAGTCGTTATATACCAATCATGCGGTAGCTTTTCATCATCCTGAATATATCGCCCATTTAAACTGCCCCTTAGTGATACCAGCTATCGCAGCGGAGGTGATGATTTCTTCTATCAATTCATCACTAGATACCTGGGACCAAAGTGCCGGAGGGACATTGATGGAGCAGAAGCTGATTGAATGGACCTGCAAGGAGATTGGTTATGGCAGCCAATCGGACGGTATATTTACCAGTGGCGGTACACAAAGTAATTTAATGGGTTTGCTGCTGGCCAGGGATCATTTCTCCCTGAAACATTTTCATCACAATATCAAACTAAAAGGTTTACCTGCCGAGGCCTCTCGTTTCCGGATTTTTGTTTCAGAAATGGCGCATTTCAGCATTCAGAAAAATGCTTCCCTGTTGGGATTAGGTGAGCAGGCGGTGGTGAAAATTAAAACCGATAGAAGTTTTAGAATGAATTCAGTGTTGCTTGAAGATGCCATTAAGCAAGAGCTTGAATTGGGAAATATACCTATCGCTATTGTGGCTACGGCGGGCACTACGGATTTTGGAAATATAGATCCTCTACAGGAGATTGGAAGGTTAACGAATAAGTACGATTTATGGTACCACGTTGATGCAGCGTATGGCTGCGGCCTGCTGTTAACCGATCAGCACCGCAGTTTAATCAACGGTATAGAGCTTGCCCATTCTGTAACTGTAGATTACCACAAGTCCTTTTTTCAGCCAGTGAGCAGTGGTGCTTTTTTAATAAAGGATAAGCAGTTCTTTAACCTGATCACTCATTATGCCGATTACCTGAACCCTAAAGATCACGATGAAGATGGTTTACCTAACCAGGTGAATAAATCTATCCAGACCACCAGGCGTTTTGATGCGCTAAAACTTTGGTTCACCCTCAGAATGATGGGGAAAGCAAAATTAGGCGGCTATTTTGATACCATCATCCAAACGGCTGCAAAAGTTGCCTCGCTGATCCAGGCAGATACTGCTTTTGAATTGATGAATGAATCTGATATCAGTGCGTTGGTATTTCGTTACAACCCCAGAGAAGGGGAGGCAGACGTTTGCAAAATGAACCAGTTTATTAAAAAAAGCATGTTTAACGGCGGGGAAGCATTGGTTGCAGGGACAAAGATCAATAAACAATTCTACCTCAAATTCACTTTGCTCAATCCTCTTACCACAGTAGATCACGTTAAAAACATTTTCAAAATTATTAAAAAACATGGAAACGAATACTTACAGTTTAGCAAAACTACAGCAGACGTCAGGAGAAATTAATTTCAATTCTCTATTAAACAGTTATTGCCGGGAATTTACCAATTGGAGTCGTTACCTGGGCGTACCCAAATATGACCTGCCCCTGGCAGCTTATCTGAAAACAAATCCGCATGAGCTGCATATCCGCTTTGATTTTTCCGATTTGGGCTTTGAAGTATTTGCTCCTCTAAAATACTATGCAGAAAGCGGACGCCACTTATTTGATTTTCCGGTTGTAGAACGAAACCTTAAAACAGATCAGATTTCACCCATAGATGCCATTCGTTTTATGGAATTGGTAGTGCTGTTTGCCAGTGCCGAATTTCCTGAAGTACAGGCCGGGCTGGTAAAAGAACGCCTGCTAAATAGCATTGAGAATTTAAATGTATTTCTTGACCATTTTAACCGTACCGGAAAACAGGTGAATGCGGTACAGCAAGATTTTATCGAGGCGGAGCAGTCGTTGGTTTTGGGGCATAATGCCCATCCGCTGCCGAAGGGAAGGACTGGCTTTAAAAATGAAGAACAGCTGCTCACCTATTCACCCGAAACCGCAGGCAGGTTTCAATTGTGGTATTTTCTGATCGCACCAGAAAACGTTGGTGAACAAAATGCCGAAGGATTTGATGTAACCGCTGTTTTCAAAACAGAATTGCGGAAGTATATTTTAGAAGCCGATGATTTGCCGGTACTGCTTGATCAGTACCCATCCTGGAAGGTGGTACCTATGCATCCCTGGGAAGCAGAGTATTTACTGGCTTTACCAGAAGTGATAGAGATGGAGCAGACAGGTTTATTACGCAGTCTGGGTAAATGGGGGCCATTGTATACACCTACTTCATCTGTGCGGACAGTTTATAACCGGGAGAGCGACTGGATGTTTAAGTTTTCCCTGCATGTAAAGATCACCAATTCAGAACGGGTAAATTTATTGCGTGAATTACACCGCGGATATGATATCAGCCGTCTGTTAAAAACAGACCTTGGTAAAGCTTTGAAGCAGGATTTTCCGGAAATTGAATTTATTACCGACCCCGCTTTTATCACTGTTTCCCACCAGGGGAAATTGATAGATGGTTTTAATATCAGTATCCGTAATAATGTATTTAAAAATGAGGCCGCAGAAAAGAATGTCACCCTGCTGGCTGCACTTTGTCAGGATGGTTTGCTGGGGCAGGTACCAAGGATCGTGAATGTGATTACTGCCGCTGCAAAGTCTAAAAACAAACCTGTTGATCAGGTTGCCATTAACTGGTTTAAACAATATCTTCATATCTGTGTGGGCCCGCTGATCGGCATCCTGAATAAATACGGGATGGCTTTTGAATTTCATCAGCAGAATGTACTGGTAGAACTGGATAGTCATCATTTCCCTGCGAAGCTTTATTTCCGGGACAACCAGGGGTTTTTTTTTAGAGAAGGAAAAGCCGAAGAACTCTCTGCTTATCTTCCTGGTTTGGCCGATGAAAGCGGTTCTATCGTACCCGAAGCCTATATTTTGCCCAAATACACTTACTATTTATTGATCAATAATCTTTTAGGTGTTGTAAATGCATTGGGATGTAACGGACTGGCCGATGAAAGATTACTGATTGATCTGCTGTACCTGGAATTTAAACAGTTTGAAGATGCAGATACCACTGGTTTTGTAGATTATGTGATCAATAGCAGAAGCTGGGCAATGAAAGGAAACCTGCTCACCAATTTATATAATATTGATGAAGCCAGCGCACCGATTGAAAATCCGGCTATTTACAGGGACTATCCTAATCCTTTGAACAGGTATTTCTTTTGCGATAACCTGATCAAACCTGCAACAAAAGATATCCTGTACAGCAGGTATTTCCCCAAGGAAGATATTACAATTACCCTTCGTTCTTTTGATATAGACCGCGATTTGGAGATGGTGCATGATTGGTTTAACCAGGAACATACCAAACCCATCTGGAAAATGGACGGACCAATAAAAGGGCTGGAAACTTTTTACCGTACACTGATCCCAAGCGATCATTCACATAGTTTTATTGGGGAGATTAATGGTGTACCAACGTTTAATATAGAGCCTTACTGGCCGATGCGTGATACTGTTGGTGCTTATTATGATGCACTGGCCACAGATTATGGTTCACATTTACTGATCGCCCCAACCGAGAAGGAGAAGAAATTTAGTTTTCCAACCGGGCAGGTCATGCTCGACTGGGTATTTGCACATCCTGTTGTAGGAAAATGTATAGGTGAAGCCGCTGTAGAATCAAGGGCGATGCACCTATTTGGAACACGCCTGGGATACCGTTATCAGCACATCATAAAAATGCCTCACAAAGATGCAACACTCACTTTTTGCTACCGCGAATGGTACTGGGAAAAGTTCCCTGAAAGTAAAGATGCTAACCTATCTGTAACGCAATTGGAAGGAGTTAATTCTTAACACATGAAAACACAAAAAATATATGATATCATAGGTATTGGTATCGGCCCTTTTAATTTAGGATTGGCTGCCCTGGCAGCGCCTATAGAAGATTTATCCGTTCTGTTTTTTGATCAGGCGCCGGTTTTTAACTGGCATCCCGGTATGCTATTAAGCGATGCCACCTTACAGGTTCCTTTTATGGCTGACCTGGTAACAATGGCTGACCCGACAAGCCCATACAGTTTTTTAAATTTCCTGAAACAAACAGACCGCTTGTATAAATTCTATATCAGGGAAAATTTCTATATACTCCGGAAGGAGTATAATGCCTATTGCAAGTGGGTGGTTAGCCTGTTACCATCCTGCCAGTTTAATCAGAAGGTGTTAAGCGTCAGCTACCAAAACGGGGATCATCTTTATGAACTGATTGTAGAAGATCAGGTGACCCTGGAAAAGAAAATCTTTTACACGCGTAAGCTTGTTTTGGGAACAGGAACAGTCCCTAAAGTTCCAGAATTTGTAGACCGCAAAATACACCCAAAAGTTATTCATACGGCCGAATATTTAAATGTTAAGGAAGAACTATTAACCCATCGATGTGTAAGTATCATTGGTTCTGGTCAGAGTGCTGCAGAAATATTCTACGATCTGCTGCCTGAGCTGGAAAATGGATTACAATTGAAATGGTTTACCCGCCCTGATCGTTTTTTCCCTCTTGAATATTCCAAGTTAACCCTGGAATTAACCTCTCCGGAGTACGTAGATTATTTTTATAATCTGCCAGGAGCAAAGCGCAAGCAGGTTTTGGCACAGCAAAACCAGTTGTTTAAGGGGATTAATTTCGATCTGATCAATCAGATCTTTGATAAGTTGTATGAATTGAGCGTGGATAATGATCAATTAAAAGTGTCTTTAAACACCAATTGCCAGCTAGATGCTATTGACATCGCAGAGGATGGAAAGTATGATATGCAGTTTTATCATGTTGAACAGGAACAGGCTTTTACCGGGCAAACTGATTTTATTGTCATGGCCACCGGTTACACTTACAAAGAACCTTCCTTTCTGGAAGGCATCAACCACAGGATATTACGCAATGACGATAACCAATATCAGGTTGGACGTAACTATACAATTGATCAACACGGAGATGAAATCTTTATTCAAAATGCAGAATTGCATACCCATGGTTTTGTGACTCCTGATCTGGGAATGGGTGCCTACCGCAATTCAATTATTATCAATACCGTGTTAGACAGAGATGTGTATAAAGTAGAAAAACGGATTGCCTTCCAGCAGTTTGGTGTAGAGACAAATAACGAATTATCAGCATTTAAAGCAGTGAACCATGAATTACAATCAATTTAATCATATTAAACCGCTTGATAAGGCAGTTTGGGATAAGGTAAATTTAAATTATATCGCTAAAGCTATTGTAGAACTGATGCATGAGCGGTTGGCAGAACCTGAAATTACAGGGACTGATCCCTCTGGTTTAACCCATTTCAGTTTAGCGACCGACCATCAGCATATCTATTATACTTTTTCTGCCAGCTATCGCGCACTGGATTACTGGCACATTGCTAAGGATACGCTAAAGAAATACATCGAAGGAACAGCTGTTCCTGTTGACAATGCACCAGCCTTTTTTACAGAAACACAGCAAACTTTTGGCGTAAAATCATTTACCCTTGCACATTTTGTTGAAGAAACACTCAATACCCTATATGCTGACGCTTATATCCATGAAAAGGGGCGTTTAACAGCAGATCAGCTGGCTGATGCCGACTATCAAACAATAGAGCACCAGATGGACGGGCATCCCTGGGCAACCATAAATAAGGGCAGGATCGGTTTTAACCATACTGATCAGGGTAAATATGCACCGGAAGCCGGGCAATCCACACAGTTGGCCTGGCTGGCTGTTCACCGGAAACGTGCAGCTTTTAATTCCCTGAAAAGTATGAATGCCGCTGCATTTTATATACAGGAATTAGGTACAGAGCAATTGGATGAGTTTAATGAGATCTTAAAGGATAAGAACCTTAATCCTGAAGATTACCTGTTTATTCCTGTTCATGAATGGCAATGGAACAATAAGATTGTGCTGAACCTGGCGCATGACCTGGCCAATCAGTATATCGTTCCCCTCGCTTTGGGCTATGATAAGTACATGTGCCAGCAAAGTATCCGTACTTTCTTCAATACCAGCAATCCGCGAAAACACTATGTGAAAACAGCTATTTCTATCCTGAACACATCCATATACAGAGGTTTATCACCAAAAAAACTGACTATCGCTCCGCGGGTTACCCAATGGGCTAAAGATATGCTGGAGGGAGATACCTATTTAAAGGAAACAGGAGTGGTGCTTTTGGGTGAGGTAGCTACTGCGGCTTATACACATCCGCAGTATAGTGCTATTCCACAGTCGCCCTACCAATACCAGGAATTTTTGGGCGTAATCTGGCGTGAAAGTGCAGAAAACTACCTGCAGCCTGGAGAGAAGATCATGACGATGGCCAGCTTATTATATGTTGATGATAAGGGGAAAAGCCTGGTAGGGGCGATGATCGAAAAATCGGGTATTAGTGCAGCAGCATGGTTGGATGCTTATCTGAAAGCTTATCTTAAACCCATCCTGAGGATCTTTTATCAGCATGCATTTTTCTTTAGCCCTCATGGGGAGAACACAATTCTGGTGATGAAAGACTACATTCCGCAAAGGATTATCATCAAAGATTTTGTGGAAGAAATTGTATTAACAGAAGAATCGAAGGCTAAATTGCCGGAAGACCTGGTGAATGTATTAAGAGAGATTGATGATGAGCTTGCGCCGCTCTTTATCCTGTCTGGAATTTTTGATGCAGTGTTCAGGTATTTGAGTAACATTTTTCATAGTTATGCAGGATTGGACGAAACTGTTTTTTGGAAAAGTGTAGCAGATACCATTTTAGCATTCCAAACAGAAAATCCTGAGCTAAGTTCAAAATACGAGAAATTTGATTTGTTTGTTCCTGAATTTACCCGTGTTTGTATTAACCGTGTTCGTTTATTAACGCATGGATACAGCGAAAGCACTGATGTACCGGTTCCTGAAATGATAGGAACTTTAATCAATCCGGTTGCCTTAGCGATCAGGGATTTAGAAGAAGTTATTTAACAGACACATCCGTTATGCCTTTTTAACGGGAGGCATAACGGCTTTATTTACTGTCCAGACTTTTGATAAAGGCAACCAGGTCGCTGGTTTCTTTTGCAGTCAGGTGGAGTTGGTCGGCCGATAAAGTTTGATTGTCGGTTTTTATCCCCATACCGGCGCCGCCACCTTTGTTATAAAAATCAACTACTTCATCCAGTGTGCTGAAAACACCATTATGCATATAAGGTGCTGTGCGTGACGCATTACGGACAGTAGTAGTTTTAAAGGCATGCTTAAAAGATGGGGTTTGCACCACCTCATAAGCCCCTTGATCAGGATCAATGACCTTTTTTCCTTTAAACCGGGGTACAGTTATTACCTCAGCATCCATCTTCGTATATTTTGGAGGAAGGGTTCCATTGAATAAAGGCATGTAATGGCAGGTAGCACATTTTGCCTTCCCCATAAACAGGTTAAAACCATTCAGTTCCTGTGTGTTCATGGAGGTTTTATCACCCCTCATGTAGTCGTCAAAACGGCTGTTTAGCTGGGTAAGACTACGTACAAAAGCACCGATGGCATTGGTAACTTCCAATGTATCTATACCGGTCCTGCCTTTTTCCGGGTAGGCATCTGCAAACAACTTTCTGTAAGTTTTATTTTTCCAGAGCCGGCTGATCAGCACCTTCATAGAACCATGCATTTCATCCTTGTTCTGTATCACATCCATCGCCTGATCTTCCAGTGTATGTGCCCGCAGGTCATAAAATTGCGAAGGTTGTAACGCTGCATTCAATAACGTGGGCGTATTTCTTCTCAGCAGGATCTTCTTCTTAAAAACTGTATTTTTTATCAGCTTGTCAGTAAAAGCATTGTCGGGCTGATGGCAGGAAGAGCAGCTTCTTGACAAATTTCCTGATAGCTGCGGGTCAGCGAATAATTTTTTACCCAGGGCTATCTTTTTGGCTGTTTGAAAATAGGAGGGGCCGGGGGCATAAGCATTTACATCAAAGGCATCTTTGTCAAATAAGGTTCCTGCTTCCTGGCGTAACAAACGGTTATATTTAATCAGGGGAATATGTAATTCCTGCTGCTGGCTGGTGATGGCTATCGTAATGGCATTACCATATCCGGTAATAAATGCTGCCCTGTTAAAGGAATTGAAATCCTGATTGATATAGAGGTAGTTTTTTGCTGCGTCTATTTTTGCTGTTAACATATCCGGGTTTCCCTGATCTGTATAATTTATCATCACAGCTTGCAGGCTTTGCAGACTTACTGCTGCTTCTTTCATACTCTTTAGCGTGAGCGGATTATCAAAGCCTGTGATGCCTAATGTCAATATCCTGAATACTTCCAGCCTGGCCGCATCAAATATCTGCCAGTTTAACAAATCAATATTGTTAAAATATACTTTATACCTGGAGCAATCAATTTGCAGTAGTTTGAGCTGTTGAACCAGTTCTTTTTTCTGAATGTGATCGTAATGAGGAAATAGAAAAGCTTCTATCACCTGAAGCCCTGCAGGATCCAGTACCGAGCCTGTTGTCATTTCTACTTCTGGTACAGGAGGGCCGTTTACAAATCGTGTAATATTGGGTGTAAAATATTCAGCAGCCCATTCAAATTTCTTATAGGATAACCTGAGTTGCAGGAACTGCTGCTGAACTTGTTTTTCATTGAGGCTGCTATTTTCCAAACCAGTCTGTAATTGACGGGCCAATCCGGAAAAACTATTAATCTGATTGATGAGCGTTTTTGCAATATCTTTTTCAGGAACTGCTTTTTTGCGTTTACATGAAAAAGTAAAAAGTCCTATACTTACAATTAGCAATACCGATAGCAGTCTTCCTTTCAAGAAGATTAAAAATTGAATGCATTTTGCAATGGATTTGCGTTTTTATCACGGTTATTGAGCGGCTTTAGCCCCCATCTTTCTTCAATAAAAGCAAGGATACTGATCGTTTCATATTGGGTATGGTCTACAAAACCTTTTTTTGCAAAAGGAGAGATAATGATTGCCGGTACACGGTTACCCGGGCCCCATTTTTTATCAATTACAGGTGGGGCTACATGGTCCCAAAAACCACCATTTTCATCATAAGTGACAATGACCACCGCATCTTTTCCATTGGGTCCGTTTAATACAGCATTGATCAGCTCAACGGTGTGGCTTTCGCCGTGATACAGATCTGAGTAACCAGGATGTTCTGTGTCAACTCCCAGTGGTTTTACAAAGGAAACGCTGGGAAGCCTACCATTTTTTGCTGCTGCAAAAAAATTGGTTTCATCTTTCAGGTGATCTTTTTTTGCCTGTGTGCCGTCTGCGTAAGTAGCAAAATAGGCAAATGGCTGATGATGGAACTGGAAAGTAGGAGCCGGCTTACCTGCCAGTGCATTATCCCAGCCACCGGAATACCATGCCCATGAGATATTCTTGTCACTTAAGCGGTCGCCAATAGTTGGAGCCGTTTGATTAGGGACAAAACTTGCGGGACTAACGCCTATAGGGTGGGGGGCATTTACAGAGTAACTGGTATTGACCACATATTTATCTGGCGTTACCGTTCCGTCCGAGATCACACGGCCAGTAGCATCTAGCTTTGCTATCATGTTTGCCGGCGCATTAGGAAAGACAGGGCTGGCAGCTGCAATTAACCATTGGTGGTTTAAAAAAGAGCCACCGAAAGCACTGTGGAAGAAATTGTCACAAAGGGTATATTGCTTTGCAATTTTAGTCATGGGTAATAAACTCGTTTTGTAATAACCCATAGTAAATCCTTTAGAGTTATTGTACAGAACGAATTTATTCATTTTGCCGCCATTGATCTGCATTTTTTCCTGGTAAAAACGATGTAATACATCAGGTGTCAGCTGATCGGCCGGTATGTATTGGTCGATATTGAAATAAGTATTGGGAAGATTTAACGGAAAAGCACTTGAACCCGGAATAGCAGGGAGATAAGTATAAACATGATCTTTGTCATCCACCTGTTTCACGCTTGTTTCGCTGGCATCCGCTAATCCGTTAGCCCCTTCAAATTGTCCGTAAAGATTATCAAAGCTATGATTTTCAAGGTAGATCACTACAACATGACCTACTTTATTGATTCCGGGTTTAGCAGGTGATTTACTTTTTTTTGACTGGTAAGCAGAAAGGGTTAACGTTAACAGTAAGATGCCTGCCGTACCAGTGATCAGGGTAATCGTACGTATATGGCGAAGGGTAAAAATTGATTTCATGTATGGGCTTGGATTATTTTGGAACGTTTCTCAGACGTGTGCAAAGTAAAGGCAGGTATGTAAACATAATGTTATTTTAATGCAAAGTGTATATGTCGGTAAAGTAACTTCTTAGCTGACAGTAGAACTGTAAACAGTTTAAAAAATTGTGTTTATACGCTGATAAAAGCGTTTTAATGTCATCTTATGTTTGATAAACGCTTATTCCAGCACTTTTATGAGAAAAGCGAAACCATCGAATTAACGATTTGTTGGTTATTTCAATTTATCCTGGTATCCACAAAAAGAACGGGATAAATTTTTAAACACGATATTAAACAGCAATGGATTTTAAAACTCTTCCTGGAAAACCATTTCCCCTTGGCTCTACCTGGGATGGAAATGGAGTTAATTTTACGCTTTATTCTGAAAATGCCACTACTATAGAACTTTGCCTGTTTGATGCCGAAAATGAAGACAAAGAATCTTTGAAATTTGATATCACTGAGCAAACTGATTTTACCTGGCATATCTATGTACAAGGTTTAAAACCCGGACAGCTTTATGGTTTTAGGGTACATGGGGCTTATGAACCTGAGAATGGTCACCGTTTTAATCCTGCAAAGTTATTACTTGACCCATATGCCAAAGCCTATTCAGGATGTATTGAATGGAATGAAGCTGTATTCGGATATGTAGTTGGTAATGAAAAAGAAGATTTGATGATTAGTGATACTGACAGTGCGGTTTACATGCCGAAATCCGTTGTCATTGATCCCGGATTTGATTGGGAAGGTGATCAATGTCCGGATATACCTTATGATAATTCAGTGATCTATGAGGCACATGTAAAAGGGTTAACAAAACTGCATCCTGATATTCCTGAAGAGATCAGGGGTACCTATGCAGCGATTGGCCATCAGATTACAATTGACTACCTGAAAAAATTAGGTATTACTGCCATTGAGCTGATGCCGGTGCATGATTTTTTGTCTGACTGGTCTCTGGAGAGTAAAGGGCTCACCAATTATTGGGGATACAATACCATGGGTTTCTTTGCCCCTGATGCACGTTATTCTGCCAGCGGTAAACACGGACAGCAGGTTGGCGAATTTAAAACTATGGTAAAGGCCCTGCACAAAGCAGGAATAGAAGTGATCCTGGATGTGGTCTATAACCATACCGGTGAAGGAAATCAGCTGGGGCCAACCCTTTCTTTTAAAGGGATAGACAATGCCACTTATTATCGTTTAACTGATGAGAATAAACGGTATTATATGGATTATACGGGTACCGGCAATACTTTAAATGCCAATCTTCCAAATGTGCTCCGGCTGATGATGGACAGTTTGCGGTATTGGGTACTGGAGATGCATGTGGATGGTTTCCGTTTTGACCTCGCTGCTACCCTGGCCAGGGAGCTGCATGAGGTGAACCGCCTGAGTGCATTTTTTGATATCATTCACCAGGATCCTGTGATCTCACAGGTAAAGTTAATTGCAGAACCCTGGGATGTTGGTGAAGGTGGCTACCAGGTAGGGAAGTTTCCTCCGGGATGGGCAGAATGGAATGGAAAGTACAGGGATTGTATCCGCGATTACTGGAGCGGATCTGAAAATACACTACCAGAATTTGCCGACAGGATTATGGGAAGTGCAGACCTGTATAAAGAGTATAGAAAGCCTACAGCAAGTATCAATTTTATCACTGCACATGACGGTTTCACCCTGCACGACCTGGTTTCTTATAATGAGAAACACAACGAGGCCAACGGTGAAAATAACGAGGATGGTGAAAGTAATAACCGCTCCTGGAATTGCGGGGCAGAGGGGCCAACAGAAGATCAGGCCATTAATGCCCTAAGGCAGAGACAAAAGAGAAATTTTTTAAGTACCCTTTTCTTGTCACAGGGAATCCCGATGATGGTTGCCGGTGATGAACTTGGCCGTACACAGCAGGGAAATAACAATTCCTATTGCCAGGACAATGAAATTTCATGGGTCAGCTGGGAAACTGCAGATCAGGAACTGATAGAATTTACCAGCAAACTCATTCATCTGAGAACAGATCATGCTGTTTTTTCAAGAAAAAATTGGTTTAAGGGTAAAAAGCTAAAAGACAATGGCATTGAAGATATCGCCTGGTTTCTGCCTAACGGTGTGCAAATGACAACAGAGAACTGGAATGAGGGAGCCGCTAAATCTGTAGCCATTTATTTAAGCGGAAACGGACTGAATAGTATAGATGCAGAAGGTATTCAAATTATTGACGATAATTTTTACATGATTTTTAATGCATATGATGGTACTATAGATTACAAGTTGCCGGCAAAAGAATATGGGAATGAATGGCGACTGGTGATAGATACAGTTACCAATATCTCTAAAACGGAAATGACCTTTAGTGCTGAAGTGATGGTACCTGTACAAGGCAGGTCGGTGGTGCTGCTCCAAAATTTTAAGACAGTATAAAACGTTTAGTAATTGATTCAAACGACGGTAAAAAATAAATTGTAATTTAGCTGACATAATAATGTCCAACTAAAGCGATATTTGAGGACATTATTTGATTATTTTAAAGATTCTATGAAACTTCTGCTGACCTTTTTAAGTGTAATTTTCTTTACCGGAGCTGCAATGGCCCAGGATCCAGTGGGTACAGCAATGCCCAATTCTATTTTCTACAATAGGGATTCAACTCCTTTTTCTACTTACAGTATTCCTAAGGGAAAAAAATCCCTCATCTTTTTTTTCGATGCTACCTGTGGCCATTGCCAGAAAGTAATTTCAGAGATCAGTAAAAGGAGTAAGGAGTTAGATAAGTTAAACATCATTATGATTTCTCAGGATGAGTACCGGTCTATCGATTATTTTATGACCAATTTTGCGAAACCTTTGTTAACCAAGCCTAACGTAAAAGTGGTTCAGGACCGTGACCATGTATTTATTATGGCTTTCCATCCTAAACAATATCCTTCCATGTACCTGTATGGACCTGATAAGAAAATTATTTTTTCTTCCAGCAGTGATAAAGACGTTGAAAAATTATTTAAAGCAATTAACACCCCTTAAGGGATGTTAATTGCTTTAAATAATCAAACCATCACTCATTTGAATGATACGGTCACTTTTCCCCGCAAAATCGTCATCATGGGTAACCGTAATTATAGTTTGATGTCGTGTTAGGGTAAGTTCCCTGAAAATATCAAACACAATATCTGTATTTTTAGAGTCGAGATTGCCCGTCGGTTCATCACCCATAATTACTGAAGGGTCATTAATCAGTGCCCTGGCAATAGCCACCCGCTGCTGCTGACCTCCGGAGAGTTTGCTGGCCAGCTTTAAGGCCTGATCTTCAAGACCCAGCATTTTAAGGTTCTGGTAAGCTTTTTCTTCGATCTCTGCTTTACTTTTTTTGTTGAGTTTTAGTGCCGGCAACATCACGTTATCGATCACAGAGAAGTCTGTCAGCAGATAGTGGAACTGGAACACAAAACCGATGTGCTCATTTCTGAAAGCTGCCAGTTCATTTTGTGATTTACCAGTGAGTATTCCTCCATTGATGCTTAAACTTCCTTCATAAGAAGTATCCATGGTAGAGAGAATATATAACAAGGTAGATTTTCCTGAACCCGATTTCCCCGTCAGGGAAACAAATTCACCTTTTTTCACTTCTATGCTTACTTCTTTCAGTACCTGGAATTGCTGCGGCTCATAAAAGTATTTAACAATATGATCTGCCTTTAATGCGATGTCGTTGTTCATTTTTAACCTCTTATAATATCAACAGGATCAATTTTTGAAGCTTTTCTGGCCGGTAGATAACCTGCAACCAGCGTGGTGATCAATCCGAAAATAAAAGCAAGCAAGTAATCTTTTACACGATAGGCCATAGGAAGGTAATTTAATCCGCCCAGTTTAAATGGGATATGGTTAACTACGTCTGCAATCACAAATCCCAGTACCATACCAATAAGGCCTCCAATCACACCGATTACAATAGCCTGCGCCAGGAATATCTGAGTTACATCGCGACCCGAGAAGCCCATCGCTTTTAGAATAGCAATTTCTCTTATTTTTTCGTTGATCGTCATATTCATGATGTTGTAGATGCCGAAACCCGCAACAAGCAATATGGTGAGCGACACAGCCTGTGCGATGATATTCCGTAGTTTTGAACCTGCTTCTAACTGCTGATTAGATGTTTGCCAGCTTTCTACTTTATAAGGAATAACGGGAGCTATTCGGGCTACAACGGGTTCGGTAATTTCAAAATCGCGCACGTTTACCTGCAGGTCTGTCACGTAATCCTGGTTTTTATCCATCAGCTGCCGGGCAGAACTGATGTTGATATAAGCTTTTGACTTATCTACGTTTTTCACATTGGTTTGAAATATACCGATGATCTTATAGTTTTTACTTACACCATCCGGGGTAAGCAGGTTCAGATTGTCGTTGATATTGAGACTGAGCTGATGGGCAAGATCTAAGCCCAGGATCACCCCATCATGACGGTACTGCAAGCCGTTCCAGCTCCCAGAGGTCATATAGCTGGCAATATTAAATATCCTGTTTTCATTATCCACATCAACCCCTGAAAGTGTACCATTGATTTTATTACTTCCATTCCTAAAGAAAACGTTGATGTTAACCTGAGGGGTGATACCAATAACCTCCGGTTGTTTACGTACCAGTGCCAGTATTTCGCCCGTATTTTTAATTCCTTCCGTATACTGAATCACCCTGGCATTTCGGATGTTGATAGCTACATTCCCTTTATAAACTTTTTTAACAAGGTTTGTATTGTCTGGCGGGCCATCATTATAAATGTGAATATGGGAGATAGAGGTAAATGCGAGTTCTGTCTGTATATCATTTACGCCAGTCATAAAACTATTCATAAACACATACATCGATATGCCAAAGGTTACTCCAAGTACCGCAACAATGCTTTGTTTAATCTTTGACGTTAAATGAACTTTAGCTATTTTTAAGTTAGTGGCTAACATGTTATTTCTGCTTAGGCAAGGTCAATACATCATCGGTGCTGATGCCTGCTGTAATTTCCGTCCATTCCAGCGTGCGTATGCCAGTTTTAACCGCTTTTTTATCCTTGCTTCCTTTAAGCAATACATAATCGCCATTGATCAGATAATAGGAGGGAATGACCAGGGCATCTTTTTTGGTCTGGATAATCACATTGGCCTGTAATTGTGTCCCGTTTAATAAATTAGCCGGCTGATCTGTGAAGGATGCTTCTACAATGAACGACTGCTGATCGTTATTAAAAGCAGGGTATATTTTAGTCACCACAGCTTTAAAAGTGTAATCTTTTACACTGTTCAAAGAGATTAAAGCAACCTGCCCTGGTTGAATACGCTGGATATCATCTTCAGCGATATATAATTTAATAATAGGCTTGCCTGCACCAATCAAGGCGATTGCATCGCCTTTTTTCACATAATCGCCTACCTTTTTGGAAATATTCATGACCACCCCGCCAGCCTTACTGTTCAAATTGTTATAATCATTGTTCTGTTGCTGTATCTGATATTGGGAACTGGCGTTTTGCTGACTCAATTTTACATTGCGCTGCAAATCGGCAAGGTTTTTACGCAAAACATTTAAGCTGGAAGCAGAAGACTGATAGGTTAACAATGCATTATCATAATCCATTGCAGATACAGCATGGGTTTTTACCAGTCTGGAATAACGCTGCTCATTTAAAGAATCTACCCTTTTTTTATCGGCCGCCTGGCTGATCTGTATTTTCAGCTGTTCAATCTGTGGTGCCCTTGGCGAATTATTCTTTTTAGCAAATTCCAGGTTAGTTAAGGCATTGCCTACCTGCGTTTGCTGCACTTCATTGGAAAGGCGAAATAAGTGCTGATTACTTTTTACGGAATCGCCTTCGGCAACATAAGAAGCTTTTATATATCCTTCCGTATTGGCCATTACGTTATATTGATCGTTGTTCTCTATGTGCCCGCTTCCAAAAACGGCATCTACAATTTCCTTGCGCTGCGGGATTATAGTTTCCTGCTGTGTGCATGCCGTAAACAATAGGCAAATGCCAAGTTGAACGATTGTTATATGTTTAAAAATAGGTAAGCCTTTCACTTTTTTTAATTTAATCTCTGGATAAAATAGTAGCCTGGGTTGATAGTAGTTGGGAGAGGTTAGTGAGGTGGGTATTCTCTGCCTTTAAATAGTCTTCAAATGCTTTGAGGTACACATCCATATTGATAATCCCTTCCTGGTATTTTGCGCTGTTTAATGAAACATTGGCACGGTAAAGCAGGTAACTATTTGCCGATGCCCTGGTTATATGGGTATAGGAAGAATAATTTTCCAGCAGCAGCCTGTCATTTACAGCGCTTTGTTCTGCTGCTGTTTTATATTGCATATCAGCAATTTGCTGTTGTACTAAACTACTTCTGTATTTATTGGTATTGGTTAATCCTGTAAATATGGGTACGTTTAAACTTAAGCCCAGGTAGCGGTAGCCTGTCCATGCCCCATTGCCAAAACCCAGGCCGAAATCATTTCTGAATTGCTGTGCACCGAGGTATCCGTTAAAACCCAGTTTAGGGTAGGCGGCAGATCTTTGTTCGCGGCTTTGTAAAGTGGAGATGATCAGTTGCTGGCGGTAAACATCAATGCTTTTATCTGCTCCCATACTAATGTTGCTGATATTATTAATAGAATCAATGTTTAGCTGCTCAGTAAGGCTGAGTTCAGTAACTGCTTTTTCTCCCAGTATAATCTTCAAGTTTTCTATACCCTGATTGTACATTTGCTGGCTCTGTGCCTGATTTTGCAATACATTGTTGTAATTGATCATGGCCTGGTTTACGGATAGGGCATCTGTGCTGCCTTCTTTCAACCGTTGTTTGCTTAACATCACCAGGCTGTCTGCCAGGGCCAGGTCCTGGTTACTTACTTTTAAAGAAGCCTTGCCCACTAAAATAGAAAAGTACAGTTTAGCTGTCTGGTCTTTTAAACTTTGGATGTAAGAAGTTTGCTGCAGCTGCGTAAGCATGATGTTGTTTTTGGCAATGGATGATTGTAAAATTGCCGACCAGTCGAATATATTTTCATTTAACGTCAGCCCGGTATTGTAAGTGAATTTTTTACCAAACTGTGCATAATAGGTAGTTCCGGGCTGGTTGATCAGGATACCGGGAATAGGGGTTACCGCCAGGTGCAGATTGTCCTGGCCATTAAAGCTGCCGCTAACATTTGGATACATAAATCCATTGGACGCTCTGTGGTTGTAGATAGCCTGTTTGATCTGCTGCTGATAAATAGCTTGTGTAGGATTATTTTTAATAGCCCTGGCAATCACCTCCTGCAAGGAGCCCAGAACAAGTGGTTCTGTCTGTGCATTGGTATTATCCTTAAATAAGATCAGTAAAATCGCTATAAAAGCAAAGGTGAACTTCATTGTTAAAACTCTTTTAAATATTTAATTAGCATCTCAGAAATGATCTCTTTACGGTTCTCGATAAAAGTATCCCAGTTGGTATCCAATAATTTTGTCATATGCATGAGCATAGGCCTGGCAATAAAGGGAAATACAGTTTCAGAAATAATGCTGACCATAACTTGTATGGGCTGTATTTTCCTGATTTCTCCTTTTTCGATCCCTTCCTTTAGCTGGCTAATGAATAAGGTATCCCTGATGCCGTTATGTGTTACGATATTGACAAATTCATCAGGATGATGACGGAGCTCATTGATAATAAACAGGGGCAGGTCCGGGTTTTTTTGCATGGAACTGATATAGTGACCTGCTACCAGAGGAATCTTTTCTTCCCAGCTGACCGGCTGATTTAACAAGGGAATAATAGAAGCCGAAAATTGCTTGAAAGACATCAGAAATACCTGTCTGAACAGCAGTTCTTTACTTCTGAAATAGTAATGCAGCATAGATTTATTAATCCCGGCTTCGTCAGCTATCTCCTGCATACGGGCACCTGCCAGGCCTTTACGTTGAAAAACGCTTAGGGCGGCATTAAATATTAATTCTTCTGTACTTTTTTGTTCCTCAACCATTAAGTTCAACCATTTGGTTGACAAATGTAGATTATTTTTATCAGTGTCAAGTGAAACCAGGAAATTAAAATAACTATCACCTCTAAAATGTAAGGTTTTTTCAGGATAAGACAGGATAAGACACTATTTAAGATGGTTTTGACTTCGGTTTGTGTTGATAGGGGATTGGTAGGGTGTTGGTAGGGTGTTGGTTCGGGGTTGGTTCGGGTAAGAGCCGAACCAACCCCCCCGGATAGTCGAGCCAATGCCCTTTAAAAGCAGACTTAAGTACGAGTGAAGTCAAAGGGATCTCAAACTGGGATGGGCGGTACAAATCTACTTATTTAAATGAAGGAATTTATAACGCCAATAATGACGGCTATCAAACAATTATAATTGTTTTAGGCGAACAATTGTTTTTGTACTAATGTTATATTGGCATTATAAATAGAATAAAATGGAAAAAGAAGACCACATCCAGCAATTGATCAATACTGCAAAGGCAATGGTAGCCGACCATAAAGGTCTTGTTGCAATTGATGAAAGCGTAGCTACCCTGAATAAACGTTTTGAAGGTTCAGGAATAGAACAAACAGAAGAAAATAGAAGGGCTTATCGTGAAGTATTAATTACTACGCCCGGCATAGGTGAATATATTAACGGGGCAATCTTATTTGATGAAACTGTTTATCAGAAAACAGCATCAGGTACACCTTTTTTGGAAGTGATGAACAAAGCAGGAATTATTCCTGGAATAAAGCTGGATGAAGGAACAGAAGACCTTGCTGGTTTTCCTGGTGAAAAAGTTACCAAAGGATTAGATGATTTGGCAGAGCGGTTAACAGGTTATGCAAAATTAGGTTTAAAATTTGCGAAATGGAGAGCCGTTATCTTGATCGACGGGTTAACATTGCCTAGTGATGCCTGCCTGGTGAGTAATGCCCATGCCCTGGCACGTTATGCAGCTGCTTGTCAGCGGGCAGGAATTGTGCCTATTGTTGAGCCTGAGGTAATTATGGATGGCGATCATAACATAGAAAGGTGTGCAGAAGTAACGGAGAAAGCATTGCGCATTTTATTTGAACAATTGTATCTGCTTAAAGTGGAGCTGGGAGGTTTAATTTTAAAACCAAATATGATTTTACCGGGCGCAGGTTCAGCTCAAAAAGTTGATGCCGACCGGGTAGCTGCTTTGACTGTACAAACTTTACGTAATGCAGTTCCGGCAACGGTTTCGGGTGTGGCTTTCCTTTCAGGAGGACAGGATGCACTAGCGGCAACAAAAAATTTAAATGCAATTAACCTGACTTACAAAGCAGAACTGCCATGGCCGGTTACTTATTCTTTTTCGAGGGCATTACATCAGCCTGCATTGGAATTATGGAAGGGTAAAGCAGAAAATGTCAAGGCTGCACAGGAATCATTTCTCGAGCTGGCAAAGGCCAACAGGTTGGCTAGAAAAGGGGAATTTAAATAAAAAATAGAGGTAGAATAGGTTTAATATCTATTCTACCTTAATCTATAATTTTGAAATTAGCGTTAAAGATGATTTCCAGTTCTGAGGGAATCAATGGTTTTTTCAATAGCTTGATCACATAGGGATTAGCTTCAGCTTTATGAATATCCCCAAAGTCAAGCGTGGAAGATAACATGGCCACCAGGCAACTGTCTTTTAGCTGGGGTGAAAAACGCTTATAATTTTCAAGAAATTCAAAACCATCCATTTCTGGCATTTGTATATCCAGCAGAATCAAATGAGGCATCTTATCTGGTTCATTGGCGTGATCGCTAAAGTAGTTTAACGCATCTTCTCCAGACTGGAACTGAATGATGTCATCAAATAGTTTGGAGATCAGGATGATCTTATTGTTGATCTTTAGATCGATGATATTATCATCAATGAGCATGACCCTTAAAGGTCTTTCAATTTCAATTGCCATTTGGAATAGTAATTTTGAAAGTAGTACCCTGGTTTAGAGAAGATCTTACCGATATTTTTCCGTCAATCTTATTTAAAGCTTCCTTAACTATGAAAAGCCCTAATCCGCTTCCTTTGTTGTTTTTCGTTTTAAAGAATTGAGTGAATATTTTTTCTAAATGTTCATTGAGAATACCTAATCCATTATCTGTGATTGATATATCTACTTTATAAGGACTAACATCAATATGAATGTCTACCACTTTCTGGTGCTCACTGTCCTTTTGATATTTAATGGCATTGGATATCAGGTTGCCTAATATTACCTCTATTCTAAAGCTGTCCCCAATAAAGGAACCTGGTTGATTAATATTGAGATTGAATTTCGTATCCCTGTCAGTGTAGGAATATAAGTCGATGATTTCGTCTACTAGTTTTTTAAAATTGATCTCTGAAAGGTCAGATACATTTTTATTGTTTTTATAGTATTGTAAGGTCTTCTGTATATAATAATCCAGCTTATTGGAACAGGATTCAATCAATTCCCAGTATTCTCCGCTGGAATGATAAAGACCTTCCATTTTAACCAGGTTAACGATACCGATAACAGAGACAAGGGGGGCACGCAGTTCATGTGAAATACTGTAAATGAAGCGGTTTAGTTCATCATTAGTTTTCTCCAGTTCTTTGATTTTATTTCTGAGGTCTATTTTCGACTTATAGGCATCATGCGCATTTTTTATCGAATTGTGGAGTTCAAGGTCGTTCCATGGTTTAGTGATATACCTGTAAATATCACCATGGTTAATTGCATCGGCCAGAGCCGCAATATCCGTATAACCTGTTAGCAGGATCCTGATTGGATCGGGATAACTCACCGAAATGCTCTTAAAAAATTCTACACCGGTAGTTTCCGGCATTTTCTGATCGGCGATGATCACTTCAACCGGCAGGTTTTCCAGTACTTTTAATCCTTCTGCTGCTGAGTTGGCTGTGTAGATCTCATACTGTCTCCTAAAGCTTGCTTTGAAGGCAAGGAGATTGTTTTCTTCGTCATCAATGTATAGAACTTTAACAGGTGAGCGAGTCATATTATCGATTGTTTACAGGCAAGGTAATAATAAATTCTGTACCATAATTTACTTTTGTAACAACATCAATATGGCCTTTATGTTTTTCTATGATACTAAACACAATTGACAGTCCCAAACCTGTTCCTTCACCCACCTCTTTGGTGGTGAAAAACGGCTCAAATATCTTCTGTTTGATCTCTTCCGTCATGCCTGGGCCGGTATCTTTAATGCTGATTTTCACCTGGTTATCTTCTTCCCATGTAGAAATATATAGAAATTCTTCCTCACCACTGTTTGGTTTCACTTTGATGGCCTGGATGGCATTGGTCATCAGGTTCATAAATACCTGATTTATTTTTCCGGGAAGGCATTCTACCAGTGACAGGGGCTTTAAATCTTTGATTATTTTCACATAATGCGGTACAGTGCTCCTCAAAAGAACCATTGTGGATTCCAGGCCTTCATTTAGATCGACGGGTTTGGTATCACTTTCATCCAGCCTGCTAAAGTTTTTTAAGCTTCTGATGATTTCCGCTGTTCTCTTGGCACCTTCACCAATTCCTGAAAGCAGGGAGTTGATCTCTGTTTTTATAAAATCGAGATCAATCTGTTTTTTAAATTTATTAACCGATGCAATCTGCTCGAGAATGTCTTTATCAGGATCTATATCTTCATATTGCTGGATCACATCGTAAAGGTCGTTGATGTCCAGTTCAAGAGGTTTAATGTTGGAGGTGACAAAGTTTATCGGATTGTTGATCTCATGCGCTATTCCTGCGGTTAACTGACCCAGACCAGCCATCTTTTCGGCGTCAACCAGTTGTGATTGCGCTTCTTTCAGGTCTCTCAGCGTAAGGTTTAATGTACTATTGGAGTTCTGCAATTCTTCTGTACGACGGTTTACCTGGATTTCCAGTTCGGCATTTTGTTCCCTGATGAGGCGTTCGTTCTCTTTGGAAACTGCAAGGGCCTGTCGCTGGGCCTGTTCGTTCTCGGTCCTGAAGAAATTAATTTTATCTGCCAGTGCAAATGAAAGCAAAGTGATCTGTATAACCGAAGCGATCTCTAAAATATAGGAGGTAAATCCGTTGTAGGGAATAACGTTGAAATTTCTTAGTACAAAAATAACAATGGAACCTAAGAAAATGGAATACCCGATCAGGAAGAATACTGCAGGGCGATATCCTTTTTTTCTAACCGCGTTGGCTACAAATAAAACGTATAAAGAAGCAGATAAGGCTGTTAATTGTAATAAATCTATGGCCACAGCAAAGTTGCCAGACATTCCAATAATACAATCAATGGAATATAAGGCAATGCATACATCCAATCCATAGTCTAGTTTTGGCGTATAATTTTTGGTTTGCAGGAATTTCTTTGTAAAGATCAGGGTTGATATTCCTGAGAAAAAGGGTACCAGAATGGAACTGTAGTTCGCCATCCAGGTACTATTAGGCCAGAGGAATTTAAAGGCTAATCCTTCAAAGAAGAATTGGGTAAGGCCAACAAAAAGTATATAAATGATGTAATAGATATAACTGGAATCCCTAACGGTAAGTGATACAAACAGATTATAAATAATCATGATGATAATTATACCTGCATACATGCCAAAAAGTAAATTCTGTATCAATGTCTGATCCAGAATAGCACCTTCACTACCCAGCAGCATTGGAAGCTGGATTTGATCTTTAGAGCTTACACTGATGTAAAATTGTGCTGAAGTCCCTGTAGGAATATCAAGCGGAAAGATATAGTTTGGATTATCAATTACCCTTTCTGAATACTTTTTATATTCTCCGAGGCTGATTGTATTCCATGCCCCGGCTTTATTGAGGTAATACAGGTTTATTTTATCAATGGCTGGCTGTTCTACCATCAGAAACAGCTTCTCGTCATCAGACTGGTTTCGGATATTGAATTTTACCCAAATGGTGGCGTCAGTTATTCCCAGGTTAGGGACCTTGTCTGTTGTAATTTCAAATTTTTGAGAGCCAATGGAACTGAATGGTAATTTTGCGCTTTTATCTACGAAAATGGCTAATCCTTTATCCAGTTTTAATAATTTTTGAGAATTATTAACAATAATTTCAGGAGCATTTGTTGCTGCAAATGCAAAAGAAGTAGCTGTAATTAGAAGGAAAAGTAAACTAAATACTTTTTTAAGGGTCATTTTATAATTTTATATTGGGAATCCCGATATTATATTCAAGGGCATAAGTTCCTTTTGGACCTACCTCTTCATAAGTCTGATGAGGTGTTCCCCTTAAAGAGAGCATTCTCGTTCTTTCATTTTCCGATGCCAGTGCCAGATCGTTAATATCAGGAAGCCTCATGGCAGTAGCTACAAGATCTTCTTTTGGATAGTAGAACAAACCATCGTTACCCAATGATTTTTCTATAATATAGCCTAATCTGGTTGCCATCTTCACGGTTACAGGTGCACATAGTACCCATGAAGTTTTTACCGGAAGCTGCGTAGCTATCGTCACTGCAATCCTGGCGAGGATGTAACTGCCTATTCCCATACCGGCTACTTCCCTGGAGTTCCACAATCCGCAAAGTTCATAAACCCCGCCGCCTGCCTGATCTGCTTTAATCATATCGTAGATTTTCGGATCGTATTTTCCAATGGCACTTTCTATCGGCAGGGGATAGTTGCCCTTGGCAATTTGTACCCTGGCACCTCCAAAAACTGCTTTGGTTTCTTTATCTTCAACAAGAATAACGATGGTATCTTCATCATCTACCCACTCCTGGGTGTTTGAGGTAATCTGGGTTATTCCATAAATTTCAAGTAGCCTTTTATGGCCGGTAATAAATTTTGAGCAGGCTTCCTTATCGTCTGGAGCTCTGAATGTTCTAATGTGTAGCATCGTCTCCGCTTATGTAACTAATTGTATTGAACTTACTGGTGAAAAACTCGTCAAAGTCTACAAACCATCTGCCCGACTGGGTAAATTGGTTCAGCAAAATTTTCCTGCTGATGTCTGTAACCATTGCTCCGCCTAGTGTTACCGCAGAAGCAAGCTGAGGCCATCCAACGATAGTTTTATTCATTTCTCCAAATGATTTTTTCATCGCTTCTGTCAGATTTTCAAATCCTATGATTTTGGAAAGGATCTCCACTTTTTCTGCAATGGTTAAATTATATAATTTTTCATTCAGTTCTTCAGGGCTGAGTTCTTCGAGCTCGTTAACTGTGCCATGAAAAATGTGCCTGTTGGGCTCCAGGTCAAATCTCTCCACATCGAGCATTCCTTTATCATTGGTATCCATCACAACGGGTATACCCAATGCTTTTGCTTTGATCCGGCTTAATACTTTAATATCGATTCCATCACATTCTTCTACCAGTACATCCAGTTTGCCACCTAAGGTAAAGAAATCATCAATGTTTTGATTGGTAATTCCATCCGTATAACAAACTACATTGATATAGGGATCCAGTTCGGCAATCTGTCTTGCAGCAACAATAGATTTATTTAACCCAAGGTCCTGGATATTGACTTTAATCCTGTTCATATTGCTGAGTTCAATATCATCAAAATCTGCCAGCCGAAGTTCTCCGCAAGTGCGTTCCATCGTTAAAGTGAATGCAATCATCGCTCCAACTGATAAGCCAATAATTCCAATTTTTTTGGTCTTTAAAGTTTCAATATCTTCTAATGTTACCTTATAGATATTTCTATTGGTCCTTACCTTGATGAAGTCCTGTTCATCTAAAATATGGATTACTTTGTTTGACCAGGGAAAGTATACCCAAACGCCAAATTCATTCAGATCCCCATTCACATATTCAGCAATAAGTTGCGCTGATTCTTCTTTAGTTAGTTTTCTGGTGGGGTTATTTAATCTGATTAGTTCTGCTAATTGACCTGCTATGGTGTCATAAACGGCAATACCTGTGTTATTTTGTAACAGGTCGCGGAGCTGTTTTTCATCCTCCTGGTTATTTATCCTAAAAAAAACAGGCCGGTAAATCGTTGATTGATCGGGTAAATCGGTGCTAGAATAAATCTTATTCATTTTATTAATTAATGTGTGATTTTATGAAAAATTAGTCAATGTATTAATTTGAAGTAATTTTATCCGAAATTAGTTTTTTAGAATTTATAAAAGCAATATATTTAACAAAAAAATCTAATAAACACGAATGAATTCCGACACCTTAATTAATGTGCTTTATGTGGATGACGAAGTTCACAATCTTAACTCTTTTAAAGCCGGCTTTAGAAGGAAATTCAACGTTTTTACCGCGGAATCTGCTGTAGAAGGAAGAAAAGTATTAGATAGCGAACTTATCCACGTGATCATTACTGACCAGCGTATGCCGGTAACAACTGGTATAGAATTTTTAGAGTCGATTATACCAGACTATCCGGATCCAATCAGAATTTTATTAACTGGTTACGCAGATATTAATGCTGTAATTGATGCGATCAATAAAGGTCAGGTTTATAAATATATTCAGAAACCCTGGATGGATGAAGACCTGAGGATCAATATTGAAAAAGCTTATGAGATCTATTCACTAAGAAAAGAAAACAGGGAGCTTACTGAAGCTTTGCTGGTAGCCAATAAGCAACTGGAGTTTCTATTGAGACAAAACCTGCTGTCTTAAGGAGGTTATTCATGCTCATGTTTTGAATTGATCATGAGCATGAATATTAAAATTTACAATTCTTTTCTAAGCCTGGCTACAGGAATATTCATTTGCTCCCTATATTTGGCAACAGTTCTTCGTGCAATATTGTAACCTTGTTCTTTTAAGATCTCGGTTAGTTTTTCATCAGCCAGCGGCTTGCGTTTATCTTCATTGCCAATACAGTCTTCCAGGATCTTTTTTACTTCTTTGTTGGATACTTCCTCGCCACTTTCAGTTTGGATAGCTTCAGAGAAAAAAGATTTTAGCAGGAAAGTACCAAATTCGGTCTGCACATATTTTGAGTTGGCCACCCTCGATACTGTTGAGATATCCATATCAATTTTATCAGCGATATCTTTCAGGATCATTGGGCGCATTTTACGTTCATCTCCTGTGAGCAGGTACTCATACTGATATTGCATGATGGCGTTCATGGTTTTAAGCAGGGTTTGCTGACGCTGTTTGATAGCGTCAATGAACCATTTTGCAGAATCCAGTTTTTGCTTTACAAATTGTACGGCTTCTTTTAGTTTTTTATCTTTTTGGGCAGCTTTATCATAGTGCTCAAACATATCAATGTAAGAACGGCTTACCCTTAGTTCGGGTGCATTTTTTGAATTCAGCGTGAGGATCAGTACCGAGTCGTTATTGGAAATATGAAAATCGGGGATTACCTGCAGTTGTTTTGTGGTAACCTGATTTGAATCTCCGGGTTTTGGATTAAGACGCAGTATTTCGGCTATAATTTCTTTGAGGTCTTCACTGTTTAAACCCAGTGATTTCTCCAGTTTATCGTAATGTTTCCTGGTAAATTCATCCAGGTAATTCTCCACGATCAGAATGGCTTTCTGAATGATCGGGTTCAGCGGGTCTTTTCTGCGTAATTGCAGGGTAAGACATTCCTGAAGATCCCTTGCAGCAATTCCGGGAGGGTCAAAACTCTGTATCACCTTTAACATTTCCAGTACATCTTCTTCTTCAACCATTGCATTTTGTGAAAAGGCAAGGTCATCGATCATCGAAGTAATTGGTCTTCTCAGGTAACCGTCATCATCTAAACTGCCGATGATCTGTTTACCAATGATAAAATCCTGGTCTGACAGCGGTACCAGGTCCAGTTGTTCCTGCAGACTTTCAAAAAAAGTACTCTCTATAGCTATAGGGGTTTCTTTTTTTTCCTCGTCATCATCACTGTTATTATATGATGTGCTGTAATCATTTCCACCATCGTCCTGCAAATAATCATCTACATTAAATTCATCGATGCTTTCTTCTTTTGAACCTCCATCAAAATCTTCGGGTGTATCATTCAAATCATCGTACTCTCCCTTAGGTTCCTCGGCAATCATTAAACTTGGGTCTTCAAGCGCCGGGTTTTCTTCTAATTCTTCTTTTATTCGGGTATCAAGGGAAACGGTAGGAACCTGCAGCAATTTGATGAATTGAATTTGCTGAGGCGATAATTTTTGAAGTAATTTTTGTTGTAGGTGTTGTTTAAGCATGTTGTGTAGAAAAGGTATTTTGACCCGTTTCAAAAATAAGCATTTGGTTTAGATATAAACTATAGACTCATATCTATTATTATAATTGGATGAAACTTTCCGGGAAAACAGTGGTTTTTAGAATAAAGTTTATACTTTTAAATGATAAGTGACCACAAATTAAAATTAGATTATGAGTTTTGTTAAGGAATTTAAAGAGTTTGCAGTAAAAGGCAATGTCGTAGACCTTGCTGTCGGTGTGATTATTGGCGGGGCATTTGGTAAAATTGTTACTTCTATGGTAAACGATCTGATCATGCCACCTATAAGTTTATTGATCGGGGATAAAGGGTTTACTAATTTTTATATCCCGCTAAACGAGAAAGTAAGGGCATTTGTAGCCGCTAATCCAAACGCTTCTTTAGAGGATGCAAAAAAGGCGGGACCTGTTTTTGCCTGGGGTAATTTTGCGACTGAGGTAATCAATTTTATCATTCTGGCCTTTATTATATTCCTGATGGTGAAAGCGATCAATGCGATGAAACGTAAAGAAGAAGAAGCGCCTAAACCTGCACCAGCACCTACAACTGAAGAAACTTTGTTGACAGAGATCAGAGACCTGCTAAAAACAAAAGCAGTATAGTTAGTAATAGGGGGAGTGGATCAATTCCACTCCCTTTAATTGGCTGCCGGCGTGTTGGTGATGATCACATAATCACCCAGCTCGGCGTATTTTTTCTTGTCCTGATCGTCCATTGTAGCGGCAGAGAAACAGGAAATGTTGGCTACTGTTAATTTTGGGGCGTACTTTTTTATTTGTGTAATTACGCCGATGTGCTCATCGCTGTGAAACCTTCCGTTTAAATGCAGTATTTTTTTCTTAGGATATAGTTTGGCATATTTTGCAATAGACCATCCCATCGTTGCATCCCATAAATTCTGGGTCTGATAGATCTTCATGCTGCCCATATCGTGCCCGCCAAGCGTTTCTATGAATTTCTCATGGTATCTTCCCGTAGCTGTATCGATAGGTAATGGAGGTAAAAAAGCTCTCGAGGCAGCAGGAAATTCGGCCAGTTTTTGCAATCCTGACATCGAGACCGCATTACTATATCTGGTAGCTGCATTGGCACCCACAATATCGGTTTTGTTTGTTTTAGCCAGTTCTATCAGGGTTTGGTAATCTGTATAATTGTTCCACGCCCGGGTTTCTTTAATAAAGTTTTTTTCAGAAATCAGGTCCAGCAGATATTCATTGATCACAGGCTGAACATCCGTGCAGAACATTTCCATCGATAGTGCTGTTCCGGGATAATCCTGCAGCATTTTTTCATAGATCTGCGCTTCAAGCTGATGTCCTGTGGAATCATTGTGCTCTTCACCAAATACCAGTACATCTACATTTTTTATATTTTTAACCAATTCCTCTACAGTTATGGTCTTCCCGGTTTTAGTTTCATAAATACTATAATTCGTTTTTTGTGCAAATAAAATGGAAGGTAACAGTGCCCAGCTCAGTAATAAAAGGATTTTCTTCATGCCTGTAAATTTCGTGTCGAATTTTGTACGCTTCAAATTAACGTATAATTTATCCATTGACCTGTTCAATTTTGCAGGTATGATACTCTCCTGATTATTTCTTTCTGAATACGGCCATTCGGGAGAATATTTTACCGGTAAAAAAAAGGCATTCACCGGTTTTTTACGGTGATATGGGGGATGGCTATTTAGGAATCTGTTTATAGGCCTTACTTTAGATCAACATTAAAGAATAGATAAAAAATAATAACAATGAAAACTGATATAAACACAAATGGTCGTTCAAACAAGGTTGGAAACGGCTTACTTCTTTTGGCAATTGGCCTGGTATTTTTGTTAAACAATTTAGGCGTTAACGTTCCTGACTGGATATTTAGCTGGTCGGCATTAATGGTTGCCATAGGACTATTAATTGGCTATAAACATGATTTCCATGGAAACGGATGGCTGGCAACAGTACTGATTGGAAGTTATTTTACCATTGAAACGATGTTCCATGCAGACCTGTCTTCCTATTTTTTCCCTATAGGATTTATTGTAATAGGTTTATTCCTGCTCTTCAGACAAGGGAACAGACATTCTTTCAGATGGGAGAAAAAACCTGTGAATTTTAATTAACATAATCATGGAAACATATAAAAATAAAAATAGCCACGCTAACCGGATGGGGAGTGGCTTAATTCTTTTAGTGATTGGCCTCATCTTTTTTTTAAGGAATTTTGGAATCGGGGTTCCCGACTGGGTATTCAGCTGGTCTACGTTTCTAATGGCAATTGGCTTAATCGTTGGGATAAGACATAATTTTAGGGGCAATGGATGGTTAATTATGGTGCTTATCGGCGGATATTTTACATTCGAAGATATGGTTCATCTGGATTTATCCCAATATTACCTGGCTTTTGGCTTTATTGTACTGGGGTTGATCTTAATCTTAAGGCCATCCCGGAAAGATCAATGGAGGAAAAAACTATTGGATTTTAACCTGGCCAGTGAGCCGGAGACTGAAGAAACTCCAGGTGATGACAATGATTATGTAGATTCTGTAAATGTATTTAGCGGTAGTAAACAGCGTATTTATTCCAAAAACTTTAAAGGTGGCAATGTGACATCTATTTTTGGGGGATGTGAGCTGGACCTGACCAAAGCAGATTTTGAAGGCACGGCTACTTTGGATGTGGTAGCTGTATTTGGAGGGTTTAAAATTATTATTCCACCAAACTGGATTGTAAAATCATCAATTACACCATTATTTGGAGGTGTTGACGATAAAAGGTCAATTCCTCCTCTCGGAGAAGAACCTTTTAAAATATTAAAAATAAAAGGAGTAGCTTTATTTGGTGGGGTAGATATCAGAAACTATTAAAAATCAGAACGTGACGAATAATCCTTTGTTAAGTAAACGTATACAAACGACGGCAGTTACACTCTTCCTGGTCTGGATAGCTGCCTTTGTTTTACTGTTTTATTATACTTTAAATTTAAACTGGTTCGCTTCTGCTGCAGACAGTTTAATTACCAATATTCTTTTGGGGTTTTCCTGTTTGATTTTGGGTACGGTTTTAAAATTTTATCAGCCCAAGCGCGAGCTGGTGTTGTTTGTAATTATATTAAGCCTTGTGCTGGCTGCTGCCATTTCTTTCATCAGCAGGTTTTTGCTGAGCAGCATTTTTGTGCATTACCTCACCTACACTAGCTTTCTGACCTTTTCGTTGCCCTTCAGGTTTATGATCCTGTTTGTTTTTCTGGCCTGGTGTGCATTTGCCAACGTATTATGGTATAGGCTGGAAGAACAGTCGGAAACGCAGGTCCGCTTATTTACAGCAAAGAATTTAGCTAAAGAAGCCGAGCTGAATAAATTAAGGCATCAGCTGCAGCCGCATTTTTTATTTAACAGTCTCAATTCTGTGTATGCGCTGACCATTGTTAATCCTAAAGAAGCAGGTACCATGATCACTAAGCTGGCATCCTTTTTAAGGGGGACGCTGAAGAGGGATGATGAAGTTTGGGTAAGTGTAGCGGAAGAAA
This sequence comes from Pedobacter sp. L105, assembly GCF_009765875.1. Lineage (GTDB taxonomy): Bacteria > Bacteroidota > Bacteroidia > Sphingobacteriales > Sphingobacteriaceae > Pedobacter. Next base: position 414,647 of record NZ_LMUP01000002.1, on the reverse strand, counting down.
TGGAATATATCCAGCTCTATCTGGATATAGAAAAGGTGAGGTTTAGCCATCGCCTTAATCTGGATATACAGATTGAGGAAGCTACGCTCGACCTGTGCCTGCCGGGAACGCTGCTTCAGCCGATTGTAGAGAATGCAATCAAGTTCGGACTCTATAACACCTCGGCCCCTGTACTGATCTCTATAGCCGTGAAGGTAGAAAACCACGTGCTGAAGATCAGTGTGCAAAACCCCTATGATCCTGAAATAAAATCAGCAGGAGGGACAGGTTTTGGCTTGACAGCTATCAGAAGAAGATTATATTTGCTGTTTGCAGACACTGAGCTGCTGCAAACCAATTCACTGGAAGGGAACATCTATTTAACAACACTCAAAATACCACAGCAATATGATCAGAACGATACTCATTGACGATGAGCCTTTAGCAAGAGATGTGGTAAAACACTACCTGAAGAATTTTCCGGATATTGAAATTGTTGCAGAATGCAGTGATGGATTTGAAGGTTTAAAGGCCATTGCCCAGCATCATCCTGATTTTATTTTCCTGGATATACAAATGCCAAAGATCAATGGTTTTGAGATGCTGGAACTGGTAGACCAGCCACCTGTAGTGATATTTACCACTGCATTTGATGAATATGCCATTAAGGCCTTTGAGGTAAATGCAGCCGATTACCTGCTTAAGCCTATAGACCAGGATAGATTTGATCAGGCGATGCATAAGCTGCCGGCCAGGTTAAAACAAACAGAACTGATACCTGAGCTGCTGGAAACAGCGGCAATGAGCCCTGCGCAGCATAACCGGATCGTAGTGAAAACGAACGGCGTGATTAAGATTCTGCCTGTGGCCGATATTCATTATTTTGAAGCAGATGACGACCAGGTTAAAATAAGCACTACCGAAGGTAATTTTTATAAAAATAAAACGATGAGCTTTTTTGAGCAGACGCTGGATAGCGACCAATTTATACGCATCCATCGTTCTTACCTGATTAATTTAGCACAGGTAAGCAAAATAGAGTTAAAAGAGAAAGATAATTATGTAGTGCTCCTAAAGTCAGGTATTTGGCTGCCGGTTAGCAAGACAGGTTATCTGAAACTGAAAACATCTTTGGGTTTATAGTGATCAAAAAAAATAAAATAGGGGCGGGTCTATTGCATTTAAGAAAAAATCGCACTATATTTGCACCTCTTATTTAAAAAAATAATAGTTAAGATATCATACAGTTATGAAAAGAACATTCCAACCTTCGCAAAGAAAGAGAAGAAACAAACACGGCTTCCGCGAAAGAATGGCTACAGCAAACGGTAGAAGAGTATTAGCTTCTCGTCGTGCAAAAGGAAGAAGCAAATTATCAGTTTCTGACGAACGTCGTCACAAAGCATAATTTTGATTGCTGCACGTTAAGTGCCGGCAGATCATTATGTCTGCAATTAAGCGATCAAAAACATGAAGACATTTACTAAAGAAGAACGGTTATGCAGCAGGAAATCATTAGATCTGCTATTTAAGAACGGTTCTTCTTTTTTATTGTATCCTTTTCGTTTGTCTTATTTATTTGTGCCTGGTAAAAGTGATTTTCCTGCGCAGGTAGTAATCAATGTATCTAAGAAAAGGTTTAAGCGGGCGCACGACAGAAATCTGATCAAACGCAGAACCCGCGAAGTTTACCGGCTGCATAAGTCGGAAGATCTTTATCCATTACTCAATTTTCCTGATCAAACGCTATTGCTGTCTATCCAGTTTATTGGTAAGGAGCATGGTGAATATGCCTTTTTTGAAAAGAAACTTACAGGTGCTTTTAAAAAACTGATTTTAACCATTGGCGCTAATGGAACTGATTAAACGGGTTATCGGCTGGATTTTTTTAGGTATCATTAAGTTTTATCAATGGTTTTTATCACCCATCTTAGGGGCAAGCTGCCGTTTTACGCCAACCTGTTCCCAATACGGTATAGAGGCTATTAAAAAGCACGGTCCTTTTAAGGGAGGCTGGCTAACGCTTAAGCGCATTGGCCGCTGTCATCCATGGGGTGCACATGGGCATGATCCTGTTCCATAATTAAAAAAAAATATAACAATGGCAACCATTCTCCAAATCGAAACAGCAACACAGGTATGCTCGGCGGCGCTGTCTGTAAATGGCGAGACCATCGCACTGAAAGAACTTGCTGCCCAGAATATACATGCGGGAAGCCTTACTTTGTTCATTGAGGAAGTCATGGAAAAGGCCGGCGTTAGCTATACAGATCTTGATGCTGTAGCGGTAAGCAGCGGTCCCGGGTCCTATACTGGTCTTCGTATTGGCGTATCCACCGCCAAAGGGATTTGTTTTGCGGTAGATAAACCTTTAATCGGCATCAGCACCCTGCGTATGATGGCGAAAGGGTTTTTGACCTTATTTCCGGATTATACTGGTCTGGTATGCCCGATGATCGATGCAAGGAGAATGGAAGTGTTTACCGGATTATATGATGCTTCGCTTCAGGAAATATTACCGGTAACGGCAAAAATTATAGATGAACACGCTTATGAGGAAGAACTGGCTAGTGGCCAGATTACCTTTATTGGCGATGGTGCATTAAAATGCAGCGATTCAATTCTATCTGTAAATGCAGCCTTCTCTTCTCTTAATTTTAATTCCGCGGCCAATATGAGTAGTTTAGCTGATCAGGCTTTTAACAGTGTCCATTTTGAGGATGTAGCTTATTTCGAACCATATTACCTTAAGGATTTTGTAATCACACCCGCTAAGAAGAAAGTTTAATCGCCATCTTTTTTAAACATTCTGAAAAGTTTATGGAAAAAGCCTGTTTCATTGGCACCATCGCCAACGCCGGGCATGTAACTGCTGTTCTGAGGATGTTCTACTACATATCCGAATTTAATAGCCAGTCCTAAGTAGACAGATGCGCCGGTATAACCAGAACTCACACTGGCCACCTGTTTTATTTTAGCCGTTCTCAGCAGATTGTCGCTTCCCAGGAAGAACTCAAAATTAGGCGTCTGATACATACCCTGCAGGCCCAGCATCATAAATCCAATCATATTGTAAGCGGGTGTAAGACTAGCTGAATATTGGCCGAATTTCATGGTATTTACGAAGGCAACATCCCCTCCTGCATAAAATAGATTCTTTGAAACGATAAAATTAGGTTTATAAGATCCGAATGTTTTAGAGATCAAAAAATCAGCTTTTGCATTGGTAGGGGTGTAAAAACTTTTTTGTTTATCGGAATTAATAAATAGATTTTCCAGTTCTTTATCTAAGGTGTTTTGAGAGACCAGTCCTTCTGTAGGGATCAGGCTCGGGTCTTGTGCTACCGTTACTTCCTGATTATCAATATTGATAGAATGGGAATCTTTATTCCATCTGATGAAACCGAGGTCCTTAACATTTGCGATGATGGTTACCCCGCTTTTTGCATTATAGGTGGTACCAAAACCAGCAGATAAGCCGGGGTTTTTAAAATTGGGTAAAAATGATTTGGTAGAAAGCTCGCTTGCACGCAGGTAATTGGATTCATAGTTACCAGAAAGCCCTACGCTCAGTGCATTTGTTGCAGGATCTACTGCTATACTCGACTGGGTAATATCTATTTTGTTGTAAGTTATTCCACTGAGCAGACTCAGTTTTACTCCCAAAGACAACCGCTTGTCTACATTTTCGCGATAGGTCATACTGAACTGATGGTATGACTGTCCATAACCATGCCCATTAAATAATCCATTTTGTGAACTCGTGAACCTGCTGTAATCGCCGAAGGCAACCAGCGTTTCATTGGTATAATCTGCATATCCGTCGGTACGCACCTGCCACGAAAATCCCAGTTCCTTATGGTATTTATAGGACTGAAAAATCCTGAAAGTTAGCAGGTAAACATTAGAATTTTCATAAATCTTGTTCCTGTTGTTGTTACCGATGGGTACATTGTCAGTATTGTATTTGCCGTGGTTTATGAGGTCGCTAAGTACATAGTTCGATTCTCCTTTGTTTGCCGCATTGAGTCCAAAATAAGGAAGCAAAAAATTTGAAGCATACTGCCTGGAAGAATCCAGGGCAAAAGCAGGCTGTGCAGGATTTTCAAAAGCATCAAATAGTGTTCTGGTATTAAAAAGACCATATTGCTGCGCTTTAATTTGTGTCGAGATAATTAAGAGAATAAAAAGTGTCAGGTATGTTTTTGCCATATTTTCAAACTGTTCTTAAATATGGGTAATTAAATAGAAGAATCCGATTATTCCTATGTTAATTATTTATGATCTTAAAAATTCAACACCCTGACAGACTGTTTTATGTCCTTTAATTTTCAGGCTGAAGGTTTGGGTTTATAGTTGCTGTACTTTCGGGAACAGTATTTAACAATAGATTGGTTTGAAAATTTCCTTTGTCCCCATTTAGCTGATAGATGAAAGAACTAAATCCGTCTACGCCTTGCAGGATTGTAAAGTGTTTATAAAATGGCATATAAATATTCTTTCTGATTAAGCCGGACGAGTTTTTAGGGTTCACATAAAAAGTGATACTGGAATTGTTTGAGATCTGGCTGTACAGGTTAATATAATCAGGAGTGTTGACCAATAATTTATTGTTTTTATAAGCATTTAAAAATTCCTCTAAGGCTCCGGATCGGTTAGAAAATACCAGATAATTGTCAATGATGGTATAATAAGGTTTGCTGAATTTTTTAAAAGGTTCACCGAAATAACAATAAAACAGTCCGGATACTTTCATCAGTTTAATGTCCTGGTTATCATCTTCACTGATGTCCAGTAAAAGCTGTTTCACCCTGTCGCCATTGGTTAAATTAATTGCCGCAATATCTTCAGCAGATTTTAACTGGAAAGTGATCAGCTGATCTTTAAAATATACCGGTAAAATATCCTCCGGATCCAGGTGGTAATCCCTGTTTGTTTTTTCTATGATGTTTTTTACTTTGGCGGCGTCCTTATTTGCTTTAAACCATTCTTTCAGGGAGTTTCGCCAGGTCTTATAGTTGGGGATCACAAATAACCTGAAGTTCGCTGTCTGGTCTGGCAGCAGGTTGTCAATCGTGTTTTTTTGTGGTGTCAGGTTTGTAAATAAATAGAGGTAATTGTTCTTGTCATTCAGGTGGGTATTTCCGTTGAAAAACACCCTTTCCCTGCTGAAGTTATAGTTAAGTGCAGAAAAGGAATCCTGGTGATTAAAAACCGAGAGGTTTCCGCTTAATGTTCCCGGAAGGGTAGCTTTTAGTAACGCAGGAATTTTGTTAAAATCTATATAAAGATTGCCTACGCTATTTTTACTGAGCTTATTGTTCGATTGGATATAGGCCACAAATTCGGTTGTTTTCTTTTGCGGATTGATTGCTGTTTTTACAGGGGCCGGCTGATTGGACAACAGGATCAGGTTCTTTTCCATACCCAGGTAAAGGGAAGTACTGTCATTCACAATTAATTTCATGATGCCTGCGGTATCGGTAATTTGCATTCCATTCGACCGCATCATTTCCAGTAACATTGGCTTGTCGCGTTCGTCATTGAGCTGCGTGCTGAGCAGGTAATCAATTTTTTTGTTTTTTCCGGCAGAGAAACTGATGTAGATGTCCCTTTTTGAAATCAGGTTATTGATAGCTGGGTTAGCAATGATCTTGTCCTTTAACAAACTCAGCTGATTAAATTTAGTTGCTCCAATTAGTTTCTGAAAAAAATTCTGTCCTTTAAGGATGTCTAATACACTTTTATCATTCTGAACAGAAAAGACAAGGCCTGAGTTTTCTGTAGCCGCGTAAAGACTAATTTCATTATAGCTGTGCTCTCTGTTCAGTTTTGAAAAGTACAGATAGGCCATTCCTGCCATCGCCAGCAATAATATAATCAGGGTGAAATAAATTCTTTTCATTTCTATTTAATTGATTTTACCAGTGATAAAGCTATTCATCACCAATTGAAAGCCCTAAAGCCCATGATGGTTTCACCTGTGTGAATGCAAATTTAATTTAATAGTTCGATTACTAGAGAAAATGCAAACAGGTTTATTAATTTTGTGAAAGCAGTAAAGCTGAAATGAATGAATAGACGAATAATTTTGACTGCTTCTTTTTTTGGTGCAGTAGCGGTAATGCTGGGTGCTTTTGGTGCTCATGGCTTGAAAAATCTGGTTTCTGCTGATGCTGTGGCGATATGGAATAAAGGAGTTGAATACCAATTTTATCATACTTTTGCATTACTATTTTTATCTACGTTTAATAGGTTCAGAACAAAATTGGTAGATCTTTCTTATCTGTGTTTTACAGTGGGAATGGTGTTTTTTTCAGGTTCACTTTACCTGCTGGCCACCCTGCAGATCACGCATATAGAGTTTATTAATATCATAGGCCCGATTACTCCTTTGGGTGGGCTTTTGCTGATTGCAGGCTGGGGACTTCTCTTTTTTGCAGCATTAAAAAACAGATAAATGCAGGATTCTACTATGCTGGATTTTGAGGAAAGGGATACCCTGTTCATAGAGGTAATCTTACCGCTTTCTCTTGCCAAAAATTATAGTTACCGTGTCCCTTTTCAATTAAATGAACATGTTGCCGTTGGTAAAAGGGTAATTGTTCAATTTGGAAAGAATAAGATCTATACGGCCTTGATTAAGAGTATCAGTCGTACTGCGCCTGAATTATACGAGGCCAAGTATATTATTGATGTGATTGATGAATATCCGGTAGTGAATATGCAGCAGTTCCAGTTTTGGGACTGGATGATGGATTACTATTTATGTAATGAAGGGGATGTTATGGCAGCGGCGCTTCCGGCCGGTTTAAAATTGGCCAGTGAAACGATCATCATTCTTCGTGATGATATTGCTGTAGAGAGTTTAACCCTTACAGATAAGGAGGTTATTCTGATCGCTGCCCTTGAAAAACAACAAAAACTTACAGTAGATCAGATTTCTGCTTTATTGGGACAGAAAACAGTGTTTCCAATTATTAAGTCGCTGCTGAACATGGAGGTTGTCTATATCGCGGAAGAAGTTATAGAAAAATACAAACCTCTTTTAAAATCCTATATCACCTTAAATCCTTTTTACCAGGAAGAAGCTCATTTAAGACAGCTTTTTGAGGTGCTGGAAAGAGCGCCAAAACAGTTGGATGCCCTGCTGGCTTATCTTAAACTTTCCAAATCGGGAATAGAAATAGCTAAACAGCAATTGCTGGAAGAAAGTAACTGCGGTCAGGGAGCATTAAAATCATTGATTGACAAAGAAATTTTTTCCGTTAAAAAGAAGCCGGTAAGCCGTTTAAAAGACGAGTCTGATGAGCTGATCCTGAATTTTAAATTAAGTGCAGCGCAAACTGTGGCCTTGACAAGGATTCAAACTGAATTTCAGTCGAAAGAAGTGGTGTTGTTGCATGGTATCACTGCTTCCGGTAAAACCCAGGTTTATATTAAGCTGATTGAAGAAGCTATTGCAGCTGGCGGACAGGTGTTGTTCCTGCTTCCTGAAATAGCGCTTACCACGCAAATCGTGGAAAGAATAAGACGTTATTTTGGTGATGCGATAGGTGTTTATCACTCCAAGTTTAATGATAATGAACGTGTAGAGATCTGGAATAATGTGATCAATGGGAAGTACAGGGTAGTTTTAGGTGCCCGTTCTGCCGTATTTTTGCCCTTTAATAACCTGAAGCTGATTGTAGTGGATGAAGAGCATGAATCTTCCTACAAGCAGAATGAGCCCAGCCCCAGATATCAGGCGAGGGATGCTGCCGTTTACCTGGCCCACCTTCACCAGGCGAAAATTGTTTTGGGATCTGCAACACCTTCTATAGAAAGTTATTATAATGCTTTGAACCATAAATATGGTTTGGTTACCCTTAATGAAAGGTTCGGGGGAGTAGAACTGCCGGTTCAGCAGATTGTTAGCATATCGGAAGAAACAAAGAGGAAAAAGATGGTTTCTTATTTCTCCAGCGTTTTAATCGATGACATCACTGCTACGCTGGAGAAGAAAGAACAGGTCATCCTGTTTCAGAACCGAAGGGGTTATGCTACTATTTTAATTTGTAAAACCTGCGGTTTTGCACCTAAATGTGTGAACTGCGATGTAAGTCTGACGTTCCATAAAAGCAGTGGCAGGCTCCATTGTCATTACTGTGGCTACCATGAAAACAGTATGAATATATGTCCTGCCTGTGGTTCTGTGCATATAGAGCAAAAGGGTTTTGGAACAGAACGGGTAGAAGAAGAACTGAGCCTCATTTTACCCGAGGCTAAAATTGCAAGACTGGATGTAGATAGTACCAGGACTAAAAATAGTCTGCAGAAGATTATAGGCGATTTCCAGGACAAGAAAACTGACATCCTGATCGGCACACAGATGGTAGCTAAAGGACTTGATTTTGATAACGTTACCTTAATTGGCGTGATCAATGCCGATACGCTGTTGAATTATCCGGATTTCAGGGCTTTTGAACGCAGTTACCAGTTACTAGCACAGGTAGCAGGGCGTGCAGGAAGGCGTGATAAACAGGGGAAGGTCTGTATTCAGGCTTATGACGATAAACACCGGATCATTAAACAAGTGGTGGATAATAATTACCTCGAAATGTATAATGATGAAATTGCAGAACGGCAGCAGTTTCATTATCCGCCTTTTACCAGGCTGATCTTTATTAATGTAAAACATAGGGATGCAAATTTACTGAATGCCGCTGCAGCTCATTTTGCCGCGCTATTGAGGGCACAGTTGGGTAATCGTGTATTAGGACCTGAGCAGCCCCTGGTTTCGAGGATCAGGAATTACTATATTAAACAGCTGATTATTAAAACAGAGAAATCTACCTCTATTCAAAAGGTGAAAGCTATTCTTAAACAGACTATGGCAGATTTTAATGCCGAGAAGACTTATAAGGGGGTGATCATGCAGATCGATGTTGATCCCTATTAGTTTTTATTTCCAAAATGGACCTGCATCCCCATAGTGATAGGATTGATCAGAAATTCCCCCTTGCTAAAACTATTTATTCCGGTTATGCCTAAGGAATTTGCAGCACCTTTTCCCTCACGGTCATGTGCATAATAAAACTGTAAACTGCTTTCTGCAAAAATAGTGATCTTGTCTGTGGGATCGATCTTAACGCCAATAGCTGGCGCCAGGGTTAACCCGTTTTTCGTTTCTTCCGCTGCATTTGAAGCAGCAACCGCCTGCTGGTTATTTAGTGTATTCATATATCCTTTAAACCGGTTGTACCGATAACCCAGATCAAATGCAAAATAAGGCTGTATATTGGAAAAGCCAAAGTTTTTCTCAAATCCTATTTTAAAGGTATAATCTGTGATTTTTCCGTTGGCAATATTGCAATTTGTACAGTCTTTCTCGAAACTTATATTTTTTTGTACAAAGCTGCCGCCAAAGCGATAGCTGATCTGGTTGTCATTGAGCTTAACCATTCCACCATTAACATAACTCGTAATATATTTTTGGGGATCCTGCTCAAATATTTTTGGGTTTTGCAGGAGAGTAAATCCTGTCAGTGAAATCGAGTAATTGTAGTTTCCATTCAATTGTGAATATGCCCTGATGGAAAATACAGAGCAGATGAACAGTAACAAAAATGAGCGTCTCATACGTAAAAAATTGGTGTGCGGACTAAATTATATAATAATTTGCTCCACTTTCTTAAAAGTCCCCGAAGTAAATATATTCTTCTTTACTAGAAATAAATACACTCTGGTAAGCGTTTTTTGGAAGACTATTATTGCTGTATCAAACAAAATATTTTTTCTTTTTATGCTATGATAAGTTCTTTACTAAAGTCTGATCTACTGTAGTTTGACTACTAAGGCTTAATTTTATAGGAATTAAAACCTTAAAATCCGATTTCAAAGAAGTATTTTTGAGATTCAATGGCATATAAATTTGTAGATAATTACCGGGAGCGGGGCGCGCGTAAGAAATTGGTAGAACACCTTGGATCAAGAGGAATAACTGATGAACGCGTACTAAATGCAATTGGCAAAGTTCCCCGGCATTTCTTTTTTGATGAGACTTTCTGGAACCAGGCTTATAAGGATATTGCTTTTCCAATAGGCGATGGGCAAACTATTTCACAACCCTATACAGTAGCTTATCAGAGTGAGCTGCTGCATATTGTTAAAGGAGAGCGGGTATTGGAGATCGGTACAGGTTCTGGTTATCAAACCTGTATTTTGATGGAGCTGGGTGCTGAAGTATATACAATTGAAAGACAGGAGAGCATTTACAGGCATACCCTGAAAGTATTACCTGGAATGGGTTATCATGCCAATTTCTTTTTTGGGGACGGCTCTATGGGAATTGCACAGCATGCCCCGTATCACAAAATCATTGTCACAGCCGGAGCGCCTTTTGTTCCTGAGATTTTGTTAAAACAATTAAAGATTGGAGGAATGCTGGTTATCCCTGTGGGTGACGCAAATTCACAGACTATGGTTACTGTTATCCGGGTTAATGAAACTGAGTACGAGAAATTTGAGCTGGATACATTTAGATTTGTTCCCCTTGTAGGGGATCAGGCATGGTAGGCTTTAGCTTTTCATAGCCCGGTCCATTTCGCGTTTGGATTCACGGTCTTTAATACTGTCTCTCTTATCAAAATCTTTTTTCCCCTGTGCAAGTGCAATTTCAATTTTAGCAAAACCTCTTTCATTGGTAAAAATGCGAAGAGGCACAATGGTATATCCTTTTTCTTCGCTCCTGAATTTTAGTTTTTTCAATTCTTTTTTTTGCAGCAGTAAGACCCTGTCACGTTTAATATCATGGTGATGAAATGAACTGTGGCTATATTCTGAGATATGGAGGTTTCTAACGTATAAAATATTGCCGATAAACATGCAAAAAGCATCTGTCATATTGGCTTTTCCCTGTCTGATTGCTTTTATTTCTGTTCCTAATAAGGCAAGGCCGGCATTGTATTTTTCAACAACATGGTAATCGAAGTAAGCTCTTTTATTTTTTATTTGAATGTCGTTCTTCATAGAATTCGCTAATATCAGAAAGAAATGTCGATTTACGACAGCTTTATCTGAATTTTACAAGCCGCCCTATTTTAAATGGTTATCTGACCACTAAAACAGGAACGGTGATTTTATGTCTTACTGCTTCCACAGTCGTGCCAAATATTAAATCTTTTAATCCGTTATGGCCATGGGCACCCATAACCAGTAATTCCAGGTCGTTGGTTTTGGTGATATCGGCAATAGCTCTCGAAGCATTACCAAAACCAATATGCGGGATAGCATGATAGCCAAGTTCTTTTAGGTTTGAGCTGTATTTTTCCAGGTTATCCGTATCACTCAATGTTTCATGGTCCATAGTTGTTTTTCCATGGTAGCGGGCCACAGCTGTTTCTACAATATGGATCAGATGATATTCACCGTGTTTTCCTCCCTGGATTAACGCATGTTTGATGGTATTGAGGTCATTTTTAGAAAAATCTACTGTAATGCCAATCCTCGTATAGTGGATCTTTTCTATATGTTCTATTTCAAGAGCATTTCCGTGAGGTACATTACTTCTGATTTTACTCTTGATGAACAGGGGATAAATAAAAATATACAGCAGGAAAAGGCCTATCAGGATGGCTATTGGTATAATCAGTATATACATATACCAGCCATCTGCTGCTTTAGACCAGCTTGTGATCTGTTCAATTACTAATTTTATATTCAGGATGACGATAACTGCAGCGCTTACCCAGGCAATAACCTTAACCCATAATTTGATCGCAAAACCTTTCATTTCTTTTTTATCGGAGGTAAAGTGAATCAGCGGGATTACTGCAAATCCCAACTGTAAACTCAGCACCACCTGGCTCAGGATCAACAATCCGCCCAAGGCGTCGTTTCCGTAATACAGAATAGTAAAAAAGGCGGGGATAATAGCCAGCAAGCGGGTAATAAACCTGCGTAGCCAGGGTTGTATCCTCAAATGAATATGTCCTTCCATGATGATCTGCCCGGCAAGCGTACCGGTAACGGTTGAACTTTGACCGGCAGCGATTAAAGCCAATGCAAAAAGGGTGGGGGCAACCCTGCCAAAAATATGTCCCAATAGTTTGTAGGCATCCTGTATCTCGGCTACTTCATGCAAGCCATTTTTAAAAAAAGCAGCGGCGGCAAGGATCAGAATAGCTGCATTGACAAAAAAAGCAAGGTTTAATGCTACTGCGGTATCAATGAAATTGAATTTTATCGCTTCTCTGATTCCTTTCTCATCCCGGTCAAATTTTCTGGTTTGTACCAGGGAAGAATGCAGGTAAAGGTTATGTGGCATCACTGTAGCCCCAATAATCCCAATAGCAATATACAAGGCTTGTCCCGATAAAAAAGAAGGTTGAAGCCCCCTGGCAATTTCTTTGAATGAAGGTTCAACAATAAACATTTCTACAAGAAAGGATAAGCCAACAATAAAAACCATGGAAACGATAAATACTTCCATTTTGCGCATTCCTTTATTCATCAGAAATAATAGAAGAACGGTGTCAAAAATGGTTACGCTGATACCCCAGATCAGTGGAAGGCCAAAAAGAAGGTTTAAACCAATTGCCATACCAATGATTTCGGCAAGATCACATGCTACAATGGCTGTTTGTGCCAAACCAAATAATGGAATATTGGCCCATTTAGGATACGCATTTCTTGAAGCTTGCGCCAGGTCAAGTCCCCTAACTATCCCCAGCCTGGCGCTTAAAGATTGTAGTAACAAGGCGATCAGGTTAGACATCAGTAAAATCCAGATCAGCTGATAGCCGAACTTACTTCCTCCGGCCAGGTCTGTGGCCCAGTTTCCAGGGTCCATATATCCTACACTCACGAGGTAGGCTGGTCCTATAAAAGAGAGGAGTCTTCTCCAGCCTGTCCTTTTACTGGTATCTACACTTTCATGTACTTCGCTTAACGATTCTGAGTTTTTCATGGAGCGTTCTATCTATACGGTTTCTTTACGATTTACGAGAATATGCTGTGCAACTTCCCTGCTGATATTAATTTTTTTGTTGTTCACGAGCAGTTCCACGGAACCATCATATTCAGTAATTTCAATTAGCTCCAGTACCACGCCGATGGTGAGTTCCAGTTTTTCCAGGTGCCTCAGAAAAGCAGGCGAATGCTCGCTTACGCCTATAATAACTGCATAGTTTCCTTTTGGGATCTGATGCAGGTTAACGTTTAGGGAGGGTTCAAAAATTCCGTCCCTGTTTGGAATGGGATCTCCGTGCGGATCCCTTTTTGGAAAGCCGAGAAATTCATCCAGCCGTTCTACCAGCGCTGCAGAATTGATATGCTCCAGCTCTTCTGCAATTTCATGTACTTCGTCCCATCTGAATTGAAGTTTTTCTACCAGGAACACTTCCCATAAGCGATGTTTTCTTACTACGCCGATAGCGACCGTCTCACCATGGGTAGTTAAGGTCACTCCCTGGTATTTTTTATAATCGATCAGCTGTTTATCGAAAAGTTTCTTTAGCATATCAGTAACCGATGCAGCCCTGGTTTGCATCTTTTCTGCTATGGCATTGGTCTGCACAGGGCTTTCATTGACCTGTGATAGATGATAGATGGTTTTCAGATAGTTCTCTTCAGTGAAAGATTGCATTGCTCTAATTGTAAATTTAGTCTAATCTAAAAATTATTTTATAAAATAAAGCATAATTTTATTGATAATTTTTAGAATTAAATTTGGCGGATTGACAAGCGATATTCTATCTTTGAGTTCAATATCGATAAAATGGCTGCAGAATTAGATAAAATAGATTTTAAAATACTTAAACTTTTACAGGAAAACGGGAGAATAACCAATCTGCTTTTATCTCAGGAAATTGGATTATCGCCAGCACCTACGCTGGAAAGGGTGAGGAAGTTAGAGATGTCTGGCTTTATTAAGAGTTATCATGCACTGGTTGATGAGGAAAAATTAGGTTTGGGAATTAAAACCTTTATCCAGGTGCAACTAGATTTTCATAAAAATAATACCATCCAGATATTTTTGGATGAAGTGAACCAGATCAAGGAAATCACTGAATGTCATCACGTTACTGGTCAGGCCGATTTCCTTTTAAAGGTATATGTAAGTGATATTAAGGCTTATGAACGTCTGATTATGGACAAAATCAGTAAGATCAGCGTAGTGAAAACTTTTCAAACGATGATGATTATGTCTACTACAAAAAAAGAACCTATCGTTCCTCTGGAATATTAAAAAAAGGCTCCTGGCCTGTTAACTAGCTGATTTGCCAGTTAACAGGCTGTAATCCCTGTTTGGTTAAAGCCGCATTGGTTTTAGAAAAGGGTTTACTTCCAAAAAAACCATTGTAAGCAGAAAAAGGCGAAGGATGTGCTGATTTGATCACCGTATGTTTTTGCTCATCGATCAGTAATGATTTATTCTGCGCAAATTTCCCCCACAATAAGAATACGAGGCCTGTTTTTTGATTTGATAATTGACTGATAGCCTGGTCGGTAAATGCTTCCCATCCTTTTCCCTGATGTGATCCTGGCTGATGTGCACGAACGGTAAGTGTGGCGTTCAGCAAAAGAACACCTTCTTCTGCCCATTGTGTCAGGTTACCATGATTTGGTGTTTTAAAGCCCTCTATATCTGTTTCCAGTTCTTTGTAAATATTTTTTAAGGAGGGTGGAACGGTAACCCCTTTTTTTACAGAGAACGACAGGCCGTGTGCCTGGCCATCCCCATGATAGGGGTCCTGACCAAGAATCACTACTTTAACTTTATCAAAAGGCGTGTAGTTAAAGGCATTGAAAATGTCAGCACCTTTTGGGAATACGGTAAAACCATTTTCTTTTTCACTCAGTAAAAAAGCCTTCAGGTCTTTCATGTATTGTTTTTCAAATTCAGTTTCGAGCACATTTAACCAGCCCGGTTCTAACGCTGCAGACATTTTTCTATTTTTTTGTTAAGATTTCAACCATATCGTTTTCCAGCGAAGACAATGGCGACTCTGTTATACGACCTATTTCCATATCATTTTCCGTGAAGATAAACACCGGGATACGATCTATGTTTAAATGATCAATCAGGCCATTTTCTGCCTTTTTCGATTCATCCACGCAGATCAGCGTTACCTGTCCATCTTGTGCACCGGCTTCATCCATGACTTTATAAAACCGTGGCAGCTGCAATTTACTGTCTCCGCACCAGGTACCCAAAACAATGGTTATTTTTTTATTTTTAATCAAGGTTTTTAAGTGACTGATGGCTTTTTGGTCTGGTTGATAACCGGGATATTCTATGTCGTATCTTCCTTGCATCTCTTGCGAAGTTGCCAATTCCTCACGTGTATATGAATTGTGCATATGTTATATATTTCTTTTAATGCTGATTTGTCAGATTGGTAACAAATATAAGCTTCAAATGTTCATTGTTTTGGTTTATCGGCTGCTCATTTTGCATGTGCCACGATACATTTTGTTTTCAACGGGTGTATAATAATTGTGATTTTAAATCTGATATCCGGTATATAAACACGATATTTGCAAAAAAAATAATTTAAAAACAGATATGCCAAACATAGTAAGACTTATTGCAGGTTTTGTGATATTGGGTGCTGCTATAGCACTTATGATTTTCGGTTTTTGGGGATGGGGTGTTTTAGCGGTGCTGATCAGTATCATCATTATTGCAACCTTTTTCTACAATGAAAATATGCTGCTTGCACAATGGTTCCTGCGTAAAGACGATATGCCGAAAGCCGAAGGTTATTTGAACAGAATAACCAATTATGAAAAACAGCTGATCAGGATGCAGCATGGTTATTACAATCTGCTGGTAGGATTGATAGAGTCCAGGAAAGCACCAATGCAATCAGAGAAATATTTTAAGAAAGCACTTTCATTGGGTATGCAGATGGATCATAACATTGCATTAGCCAAGCTCAGCTTAGCTGGTATTGCAATGGGTAAACGTAACAAGAGAGAAGCGCAAATGTATCTTACGGAGGCTAAGAAAGCCGATAAGAATAAGTTGCTGGCAGATCAGATCAAACAAATGAAAGATCAGCTGGGAATGCTGGATAAACAGCAACAGGTAAGATACAGATAGTGATCAATAGAAATTGAGTATAAAAAAAGCCACAACATGTGGCTTTTTTTATTTTTCGTTTAAACTGTCAAAGTTCTCATTTTCATTCAGACCGCCTCTGCTCAGGATATCATCCTCCAGATAGTCTTTGCTTCTGCTAAAAAATAATTGTTCTGACTGGATCCTCTTGATCAGCTGACGGATCAGCGACAAGTCAAAAGCATCTTTATTTAGTTTTATGCAGTATTCGTTTTCAGTTATTTCAAGACTAGAGTTGTTCATAGCTATACAATTTTAATGTTTTATAAAAATAAGAAAGGCCTGCCGTATATTACTACGGCAGGCCTTTAAGTTTATATTATGTTTGTGTTAAGAGAACCAGGCGGTTACCTCTTCTTTTGACGGCATTGTTAAATCCAGCTTCAATTTCTTGCGCATTCCACCGAGGTCGTTGAATACCTTGTTGGCATTGGCTCCGGCAAGATCTTCAACTGTGTTAAAGCCCATTTTCCTGATCACCTGAACCCATTCTGCCGGTATTCCTGCTTTGACAAAATCTTCATCGCTGGTTACCCTTGTTTTTTTCTCCGGTCTCATTTGAGGGAAGAACAATACTTCCTGTATAGTAGTCTGGTTAGTCATTAGCATCACCAAACGGTCTATACCAATACCTAACCCTGAGGTAGGAGGCATTCCATATTCCAGTGAGCGGACAAAATCTTCATCCATTACCATCGCTTCATCATCGCCTCTGGCGGCTAATTTTAACTGATCTTCAAAACGTTCTTTCTGATCTATCGGGTCATTCAATTCAGAATAGGCATTGCCAATTTCCTTTCCGTTTACGAAGAGTTCAAATCTTTCTACCAGCCCTGCTTTGCTTCTGTGTTTTTTAGCCAGTGGCGACATTTCCAGAGGATAGTCGGTAATATAAGTAGGCTGTATCAGGTTGGCCTCTACTTTTTCGCCGAATATCTCGTCGATCAGCTTTCCGCGGCCCATACTTGGGTTCACTTCAATGCCGAAACTTTTACAGGCAGCTATCAGTTCGTTTTCGGTCATGGCCGATACATCGATCCCTGTATATTTCTGGATCGATTCGTACATGGTGAGCTTTTCATAAGGTCCTGCAAAATTGATTTCCTTTTCTCCAACTTTTGCGATAGGCGTACCGTTGATAGCTATGGCTACTTTTTCCAGACATTCTTCTACCATGGCCATCATCCAGATATAATCTTTGTAAGCCACATAGATTTCCATTGCTGTGTACTCAGGATTATGCGTGCGGTCCATACCTTCATTCCTGAACATTTTTCCAAATTCATAAACACCATCGAAACCGGCAACGATCAGTCTTTTTAGATACAATTCATTGGCAATCCTCAAATACAAAGGCATGTCCAGCGTATTGTGGTGTGTAGCAAAGGGACGTGCCGCTGCACCTCCATGAATTTGCTGCAGAATTGGGGTTTCTACCTCCATCCAGCCCTGCTCATCAAAGTAATTACGCATGGTCCTGATCACCTTTGAGCGGTTAATGAAGATCTGTTTAAAGCCTGGGTTTACGGTCAGGTCTACATAACGCTGTCTGTATCTTAATTCAGGATCTGTAAACCCGTCAAATATATTTCCTTCTTCATCGCGTTTAACCACTGGCAGTGGTTTTAGCGATTTCGATAATAACTTGAATTCAGTAACGTGTATAGAGATTTCGCCGGTTTGTGTTAAAAACACAAACCCTTTGATACCAATAAAATCGCCAAGGTCCAGTAATTTCTTAAAAACAGTATTGTATAATGTTTTATCTTCATCAGGACAAAGTTCATCCCGCTTTAAATAAACCTGGATACGGCCTGTAGCATCTTGTAATTCTGCAAAAGCAGCACTTCCCATGATACGGCGGGTCATGATCCTTCCGGCTAAACTTATATTTTGATAAGCTTCCTTATTGGTTTCAAAGTTGGCTAGTATATCTGCTGCGTTTGCGTTGACCTCATAACCCTCGGCAGGATAGGGGTCAATTCCCAGTTCACGTAACTGGACAAGCGCATTTCTGCGCAATACTTCTTGTTCTGATAGTCCTGTACTCATATGTTTTAAATATTCGGCTTTCGCCGGATAAGGTTATAATGACGAACATTCGAATGATAACCATTCGAATGTTCCGCAAAAATAGTAAATAAGAAGGGTGTTTTGTTAGAAAATTCTAATCAGCTTCAACTGATGCGGCATACATGGCATTAATACTTTCCACGTATTTCTTTTCTACTACCTTACGCTTTATTTTCATGGTAGGTGTGATCTCTCCTTCATCCATACTGAAGGGGTTTCTTTTCACCTTGAAATTCTTTATCCGTTCAAACTTAGACAGCTCATTGGAAAACTTTTTGATATCCTGACCAATCCAGTCGATGATCTGTGGTTCGCTGATGAAGATCTCCGGTTGCGTGAAAAAGGCATCTGGTAAATTAAAATGTTCCTGAAGGCTTTCCCTGTTAGGAATAATGATAGCCGTTAGGTATTCTCTTTTGTCACCTATTAAAAACAGCTGTTCAATTTTCATACTTTTCAGGTAGATATTTTCTACAGGGGTAGGATAAACATTCTTGCCATAAGCATTTACGATCATGTTTTTTAAGCGGTCTGTGATCTGGAGGTTACCTTTATAAAAGCGGCCTATATCACCGGTATGAAACCAGTTGTTCTTATCAATAGCTTCGGCGGTTTCGGCAGGTTTGTTAAAATACCCCTGCATTACACAATGACCGCGAACAATGATCTCTCCTTCTGCACATTCAAAATCTTCATTGAATGTTTCATGGGTTTGAATATTGATGATGTCTTTGGTTTCTACATCCTGAATACCGATTTCTATACCGGGAATAACACGTCCTACGGTGCCATAAACCTGTCTGTCATATTCTGTAACAGACATTACCGGTGAGGTTTCTGTCAATCCGAATCCTTCCAGTACTTTAATACCCAGGTTGCCAAAAAATTCACCCACATTTTTAGGGAGTGCTGCACCGCCGGATATCATAAACTTTAATCTGCCACCGGTTTTCTCTTTAATCTTACTGAAAACCAGTTTTTCGGCGATCATTTTTTCTGTGGATAAGAACAGTCCCGGTGTTTGTCCGGCTTCGAATTTCTGGCGGTAATTTTTTCCTGTTTCCAGTGCCCAGAGGAAAATCTTAGACTTTAATCCTCCGTCGGCAGTTCCGCTTTTAATGGCTTTGTCGTGAATACGCTCCAGTAAGCGGGGTACGCAGTTCATCACCGTTGGTTTAATCTCACCCATATTTTTAGCCAGCAGCTCTAAACTTTGTGCAAAAGCCATCCTGCAGCCCTGTGCGCAGCAGACATGGTAGGTTGCTGTCCGTTCAAAAACGTGCGACAGCGGTAAAAACGATAAGAAAACATCGGTTTCATCAATCACTGGAATTTGCTGCAGGCACACTTTGACATTTTCTACAAAATTTCCATGAGATAACATCACACCTTTAGGCGTACCGGTAGTGCCGGAGGTATAAACAAGGGAAGATGTATCTGAGGGGCGCAGCGCTGTACGCCTTTCCGTAATCTGTGACTGATAAGAAGGGGTTAAGTCTGTACCCGATGCGAGCAGCTGTTCAAAACTGATGACTTCAGCGTGCAGGTCTCCAGGAACAACTGTTTTAGCATATTCCGCAAATGCGGGAATAATATATAATAATGCGCGGCAGTTATCGGCAATTTTTAAAACTTTTTTGTAGAGGAAAGGATTACCAATCAGGATGGCTTTCATCCCTGAATCATTAATGATATATTCTACTTCCTGTTCTGAAAGGGTAGGGTAGATGGATACATTGATTGCCCCGATCTGCTGAATGCCCTGGTCGTAATAAACATAATCCGGGCCATTTTCAATGATCAGCCCCAGGCGGTCGCCTTTAACGATTTTCTTTTCCAGGAAGAATGCAGCAACTGCGTCAGCCTTGTTTAAGGTTTGCTTAAAGGAGATATTCTCCCATTCTTCGTTTTTTTTGTGGATAAGAAAAGTGTCTTCAGGCGGATGAATGTTTTCTACCACGTTTCTTAATAAACCTGGAACGGTAGAAAATTCGTTAAATGATACCATATTTGATGTTTTGCGAGGCAATAATAAAGTTTTTTACACTAAAAACACAATCAAGATACTGAAAACAAGCAGCTACAGGGTACCAGAAAATTTTTTTCATGACAAAAGGGCACCATAGGCGCCCTTTTCAATGTCATTTGGTAGAAATTAAACGGAGAAGCTCTCTCCGCATCCGCAAGTGCGGGTTGCATTGGGATTGTTAAAATTAAAACCTTTTCCGTTTATACCATCTGTGAAGTCAAGCTCCGTACCTGCGAGGTATAAAAATGATTTCATATCCAATGCAATACGTATTCCTTTATCTTCAAAAAACTGATCATCTGTTTTTTGTTCGTTATCGAAATCTAAATTATAGGTTAACCCTGAACATCCTCCGCCTTTTACAGAAACCCGTAAAAAGTAATTGGTGTCCATTTGAGATTCCTGCATTAAGTGATCAATTTTACCTTTTGCTTTTTCTGTTATAGTGATCATATGCTTATTGATTTAAAATCTGTTAATCGGCTGCTAAAAGCATGCCATAAAGTAATATTTAATGATGTGATTTTGCCAGTTCAATTGGTGCCATTCCATTTTTAACACGGTAATCGTTAATAGCGGATTTGATGGCATCTTCTGCCAGTACAGAGCAGTGGATTTTTACAGGTGGCAGCGCCAGTTCTTCCACGATATCCATGTTGTCAATCGTCATGGCTTCATCTACTGTTTTACCTTTTAACCACTCTGTAGCTAAAGAAGAAGAAGCAATGGCAGAGCCGCAGCCAAAGGTTTTAAACTTGGCGTCAGTAATCACATTGTTTTCATCAACCTCAATCTGCAAACGCATGACATCGCCGCATTCAGGAGCGCCAACTAAACCAGTACCTACTGATTTGCTGTTTTTGTCTAAAGTACCAACATTGCGTGGGTTGGTATAGTGTTCCATTACTTTTTCTGAATATGCCATTGTTAATTTTCAGGTCCTTTATCAGGGTGTCGTTTTTATTGTTTTGTAGGATGATGATTACTAAAACTAATGTTCAGCCCATTCAATTTTACTCAGGTCAATTCCTTCTTTAAACATCTCCCAAAGCGGGGATAGATTTCTTAAGTGGTCAACTGCTTTTTTTGTATTTTCAATTGCATAATCAATTTCTTCTTCGGTGGTAAAACGGCCAAGGCCAAAACGTATAGAAGAATGAGCAAGGTCATCTGAAAGGCCCAGGCTTTTTAATACATAAGAAGGTTCCAGTGATGCAGAGGTGCAGGCCGAACCGGAAGAAACGGCAAGGTCTTTCATGGCCATCATTAATCCTTCACCTTCCACATATTTGAAAGATATATTGGATACATGCGGCAGGCGGTGTTCTGTATTGCCGTTCACATAACTTTCTTCCATTTCGCCCAAAGCGCTTTCCAGTTTATTCCTTAAGGCAGAAAGACGTTTGGCTTCTTCATCCATTTCTAAGCGGCACAGTTCGCAGGCTTTACCTAAACCTACTATACCAGGTACATTTAATGTGCCTGAACGCATACCGCGCTCATGACCGCCGCCATCCATTTGTGCCGTTACTTTTACCCTTGGGTTTTTACGGCGTACATATAACACACCAACACCTTTAGGGCCATACATTTTATGCGCACTAAAAGCCATCAGATCTATTCCGTCTGCATTCACGTCAACAGGTATTTTACCAACTGCCTGTGTTGCATCGGTCATGAATAAAGCACCGTATTTATGGGCTATAGCTGATATTTCTTTAATGGGCTGCACTACACCGATCTCGTTATTTCCATACATAATGGTAACCAGTATCGTTTGTTCTGTCATTGCTGCTTCCAGTTCAGCAAGATCGATCAGGCCATCTTCTTTTACCTTCAGATAAGTTACCCTGGCGCCTAACTTTTCCAGATGTTTACAGGTATCTAAAACAGCTTTATGTTCTGTAGTTGCAGTAATGATATGATTTCCCTTCTCATGATACATTTCGAACACGCCCTTGATACCGAGATTATCTGCTTCTGTAGCGCCGGAAGTGAAGATGATCTCCTTATCCGCACAGCCAATTAATTTAGCGGCCTGTTCACGGGCATAATCCACGCCTTCTTCTGCAACCCAGCCAAAAGCGTGGTTACGGCTGGCGGCATTACCGAATTTACTGGTTAAATAAGGCAGCATCACTTCAAGCACCCTTGGGTCGAGAGGTGTTGTTGCATTGTTATCTAGATAAATAGGAAGTTCCATTGGCTGTGAATTATTCTTTTCTACTTTACAAATGTACAAAAAAAGATTACCACAAATTGTAAACAAGCCCTATGATAGCAACTGCAAAACATGCATTTTTACATTTTTCTAACGCTAAATCTTCAGATGAATAAAATTGAACATATTGGCATAGCAGTTAAAGATCTGGATCAATCCTGTGATCTTTATGCAAAGTTATTGGGTGTTCCGGCATACAAACGCGAATCGGTTGCTTCGGAGGGAGTGGATACCGCTTTTTTCCTGACCGGTGAAAACAAAATTGAGCTGCTTGCTGCTTCGGCGGCTAACAGCCCGGTGGGTACTTTCATCGAAAAAAGAGGAGAGGGTATTCATCATATTGCATTTGATGTGGATGACATCCGCCAGGAAATGGAAAGATTAAAGAACGAAGGATTTGTGTTGTTAAGTGAGGAACCTAAACCGGGGGCCGACAATAAGCTCATCTGTTTTGTGCATCCGAAAGGCACAAATGGTGTGCTGGTAGAATTGTGCCAGGAAATTAAAACTGCAGCTGATGGAGGAGAATAAATCGCTGATCAGGATCATCAGTAAGGATTTTGAATTGGAAGAAGAGTTATCTGATGAGATGATCAGGGAAAAAATGATCTATGCTTTTTCCTGGTTACTGGATAATGATATCTCTAAAATGATGAATATATTATACCGTGCAGATGTAAACGAAGAACGGATGAAATCCCTGCTGATTGGACGTTCTCAACTACCATCGGCAGAAGTAATTGCAGATGAATACATTAGCCGGCAGAAACAGAAAATAGAAACCTGGAAAAAGTATAGTACATAATTTTACATTAATTCTTGTATATAAAGAATATAATTTGGATATTTGCAACCTTCAAAATAAGCGACAAATAAGTATATATTCATATGAAAAAAGATCTTCACCCATCAAACTATAGATTCGTAGTATTTAAAGATATGTCTAACGAATATTCTTTCTTAACTAAATCTTGTGTAGATACTAAAGAAACTGTTACTTGGGAAGATGGTAATGAGTACCCTCTATATAAATTAGAGATCTCGCACACCTCTCACCCATTTTACACTGGTAAAATGAAACTGGTAGATACTGCTGGTCGTATTGATAAATTCAAAACCCGTTACGCTAAGAAATAATTTTAGCCATATAAGAAATTATCTTAAGGTCCCGATGCGTATGCTTCGGGACTTTTTTTATTTTTGCACCCATGGTATCTTTTAATTTATTCGACGATAGCTCATGGTTCTCCCTGCGCCCGCTCACTTTCACCAGGCCCGTGGCCGATCTGCGTTTAGGCATATTAACCATAGCTGAAAAATGGGGAAGGTATGCAGGGCAGACCCCCGGATACTATACGGCAGATTATCTGTCCGCTAAATATACCATCCATCCCGATGCGGATACTTTTATCAATGGCGCTGTATGCCCTGACGAATTTCTATTTGAAGCAATTACTATGCTTCGTGAAGGCGAAGTGCTCAGGCAGGATAAAATCATCCTTGCTTTTAAGATTAATCCCGGTGAACTGCTGAGCTTAGCCCAGGCGGCAACGCTTAACCCTGTGGATTATCCTGGGACATTTACACGGATCGTATATCCTGAAGATATTTTTAAAAACAATGATCTTCAGCTGAAAGCTGATTTTAAGTTGTTAACCCAGGGCAGGACTTCAGCCAGCTTAAGTTCTACAAATATGCTGCTGGGGGATGATATATTTATTGAAGAAGGTGCGGAAGTCGAATGTTCTACGTTTAATACGCTGAATGGTCCGGTATATCTGGGTAAAAACTCACAGGTTTGGGAAGGTAGCCATATCAGGGGATCGTTTGCGCTCTGTGAAAATTCAGTGGTGAAAATGGGCAGTAAGATTTACGGGCAAACTACGATAGGGCCATATAGCAGGGTAGGCGGAGAAATTAACAATGCGGTGATTTGGGGAAGCTCTTCCAAGGGACATGAAGGATATCTGGGAAATTCAGTATTGGGGCAGTGGTGTAATATGGGGGCCGACAGCAATAATTCAAATCTTAAAAATAACTACGCAGAGGTTAAGTTGTGGGATTATGAACAGACTGCCTTCCGTAAAACGGGTCTTCAGTTTTGTGGATTGATCATGGCAGATCATGCCAAATGCGGAATCAATACGATGTTCAATACAGGTACGGTAGTAGGTGTTGGTGCTAACGTATTCGGAGGCGGTTACCCGCCAAATTTTGTTCCCGATTTTTCATGGGGCGGTGCCAGTGGATTTGAGGATTACAGGCTGGATAAACTAGTTGATACTACGGAAAAGGTATTTGAACGCAGAAATATTGAATTTAATCAGTTAGAAAAAGATATCTTGGCCGAAATTTTCAAATTAACGTCAATTTATAGGCATTTTTAAATAAGAGTTTTTTACTTTCGCACTTATTAGTGTAATTATGACGTTTAACAATATATAGCAGTAACAACCTAAGCTGAGATTAAAATAATAGTACAACCGAAATAACAATAGATTAATTATGAGAAAGAAAATAGTAGCAGGAAATTGGAAAATGAACACAGATTACGCAGAAGGTATTTCTTTGTTTTCAGAAATCGTTAACATCGTTAGAGATGAAAAAAAAGGCGACCAAATTGCTATCATATGCGCTCCTTTTATCCATTTGAACAGTCTGTCTAAATTGGGTGGGGAAACAGTTAAAATCGGTGCACAGGATTGTCACCAAAAAGAAAGTGGAGCTTATACAGGTGAAATCTCTGCTAAAATGGTCAAATCTGTTGGTTGTGAATATGTAATTATCGGACACTCAGAACGCCGTCAGTATTTTGCTGAAAGTGATGCCCTGCTTGCCGAGAAAACTAAGATTGCCCTGGCTAACCAGTTAACACCTATCTTTTGTATCGGTGAAACATTGGATGAAAGAAACAACGGTAATTTCTTTGAAATTTTAAGAGGACAACTGGAAAATGGTGTGTTTGATTTAAGTGCAGCAGATTTTTCTAAAATAGTTATCGCTTATGAGCCGGTTTGGGCTATTGGTACAGGATTAACTGCTACCGCAGCGCAGGCTCAGGAAGTACATGAATTTATACGTGCCGAAATTACTGCTCAATATGACGAGACAGTAGGAGAAGAGACCTCTATTTTATATGGTGGAAGCTGTAATCCTAAAAATGCTGCAGAGCTGTTCGCACAGAAAGATATCGATGGTGGATTAATAGGCGGGGCTTCTCTGAAATCGCGTGATTTTGCAGATATCGTTAAAACTTTTAATGCTTAATGCAGTATATTCAGGTAACATTTAGCTTTATTAGTATTCAGGGGTATCAGCAGGACCTGCTGATCAATGAATTGGCCGAAATTGGATTCAATACATTTGAAGATACTGAAAATGGTTTTTCTGCATTTATAGATTACGACAGTTATCAGCAGCAAGCCCTTGACGATACACTTCTTCAGTTTGAAGATGAATTTGAATACAACTTTACTGTAACAGAAATTGCAGCGGAGAACTGGAATGAAGAATGGGAAAAAAACTTTGAACCGCTGATTATAGCGGATAACTGTTATGTAAGGGCAACTTTTCATCCTGCCCAGCCTCAATATGAGTACGAGATTGTTATCGATCCAAAAATGGCATTTGGTACCGGGCACCATCAAACTACCACGATGATGATGCAATACGTTCTGGAGGCAGCTGTGAGAGATAAATTGATCCTCGATATGGGCTGCGGAACTGGTATACTAGCTATTCTGGCTTCCAAAAGAGGTGCGGGAGAACTTTTTGCGATAGATAACGATGAAGTTTGTTACCTGAGTGCTAAAGAAAATGCTGCACTGAACGGTATAACCAATATCACTGCTTTATGCGGGGGTAAAGAAACAATTCCCCGGTTAAATTACGATATCATTCTGGCAAACATTAACCGTAATATTTTGCTTGACCAGATTCCGGTATATGCTGAAGTACTAAAAAGCGGCGGTGAAATCTACTTTAGTGGTTTTTATGAATCGCCCGATTTAGAGATGATTACAGATGCCTGTAAACTTTTACATATAAGTTACGTTAGCCACAAAAAAATAGGGGAATGGGTTGCTGCGCGATTTAAAAAGAATTAAAATGAAAAAAATTCTTTAATTACGTTATTTTTTTTAATATTTGAGATGCGAATACATTTTATAGCTATAGGGGGAAGTGCAATGCATAATCTTGCAATAGCTTTATACAAAAAAGGTTTTACAGTGACTGGTTCTGATGATATGATATTTGAACCTTCTGCCAGCAGACTGTCCAGGTATGGCTTACTACCTGACAAAATGGGTTGGTTTGAAGAATCTATTACCCCGGATCTCGATGCGGTGATATTAGGTATGCACGCACTGGTGGATAACCCGGAATTATTGCGTGCGCGTACACTTGGGCTAAAGATCTATTCTTATCCTGAGTATATCTATGAGCAAACCAAGGATAAGGTAAGGGTAGTTATAGGAGGCAGCCATGGTAAAACCACTATTACCTCTATGATCCTGCATGTACTTAACTACCACGGAAAGGATTTTGATTACCTGGTAGGGGCACAGCTGGAAGGATTTGATACCATGGTAAAGGTAACTGATTCGGCACCGATGATAATTATTGAAGGAGATGAGTATTTAGCTTCTCCAATTGACAGGAGGCCAAAGTTTCATCTTTATCAAGCAAATATTGCCGTAATCAGTGGTGTAGCGTGGGATCATGTTAACGTATTTCCAACTTTTGAGGATTATTTAAAGCAATTTGAAATATTTATTGATACGATACAACCTGGGGGAATATTAATCTATTGTGAGAGTGATAAAGAATTATGTAATATTGTTGATGCAAACCAATCGTTAATCACTAAAACCGGGTACGAAATCCCACCGCACAGCGTTAAAGATGGTGTAACATATTTACTTCCTCAAAACCTGCCGCTGAAAGTTTTTGGTGATCATAACCTTATGAATTTAAGCGCTGCGAAATTGGTTTGTGAAGCGGTTGGGATTAATGAGGCTGACTTCTATCAGGCAATTACTTCCTTTAAAGGGGCTGCTAAAAGATTGGAGTTGTTATTTGCTAAAAATAATACCAGTGTGTATAAAGATTTTGCACATTCACCATCCAAGTTAAAAGCGACAATTGAGGCAGTAAAGTCACAATTTGAGGAAAGAAAGTTAGTAGCTTGTATAGAATTACACACATTTAGTAGTTTAAATAAAAATTTTTTACTGCAATATGCAGATACAATGATCCAGGCAGATAATTCTATCGTATATATTGATGAAAAGACATTTCAACAAAAAAAAATTAAACCTTTTACAGTAATTGATGTTCAAACAGCATTTAAGAACAGCAGGCTTACTTTTTTTGACAATGCCGATACCCTTGAACAATATTTGAGGGGACTTGATTTTACCAATACCAACCTGCTAATGATGAGCTCAGGCAATTTTGGCGGTATTGATTTAGTTAAACTGGCACATGAGTTGAATAATTGAAGAACAAAACACACCTAAATTTATAAAAAATGAACATTATCGGTAAAAACATCAGACAGCTTCGTCAGAAAAACGGATGGAGCCAAGGCGAAGTAGCTAAAAGATTAAATATCTCTATTCCCGCATTTTCTAAAATTGAAACTGGAATTACAGACATTAACATTTCAAGACTTGCTCAGATCGCTAACCTTTTTGAAGTTTCAACAATGGACATTATCTCTAAAGAAGGGGAAAACCCTCAATCGGTAAACTTTGAAGAGATCAATAACCTTAAAGCGAAACTTTCACTGAGAGAAGAAGAGATCATCAAACTTCAAAAGAAGGTGATTGATCTTTACGAAGAGATCAGGGAAAAATAGATCTCTTTTTTAAGAGAACAATTTACGCAGCGTAAGGTGCCGCTTTCCAAAAGTGGCACCTGTTGCTTCATGAATAGAGAGCATTTTATCATTAAAATCACCTACCCAGGAAAGCTCCAGTTCGTCATATTGCTCCATCGGGAGTACATATTCTTTAAGCTTAATAAATAAAGCAGATTCCAATCCGTGTTTTTGATAAGCTGTTTTAGTCCCCATCACTATTGCCCTCATCCTGTTTACGCCTTTCCATCTTCTGTAAACAAATTTCAACTTTTCAATTAGACCCAGTTTGCCGTTAAAATCCTTTATCATTTGATTAGCATCAGGGATAATAACTACGAATGAAGCCGGTTCTCCGTTCAGGTAAGCAAACCAAATTAGTTTTTCATCCATGATTGCCTCCATCTGCTTAAAACTCTCCTGTAGGGTCTCTTTTTTGATCGGCACGAAGTTTTCAAAATCTTTCCAACCATCATTATAGATTTCCATCAGGTCGTTTACATACTTTTCTGCATTCTTTTTAGAGAAATGTTCAAAGGTATACCCCGGTTTATTAGCCACCCAGGTAGCAATTTTTGTAAAACGTTCGGGGAATGGGGCCCTTACGTTTAGGTGATTGGTGATTTGCTGATAGGAAGTTACAAAGCCGTAGTTTTCAAAAAAGACCTGGTAATAAGCAGGATTATAGTTCATCCCGTAAGAAGGCGGGGTAAAACCCTCTACCAGTAATCCCCAGAAAGTATCATTCTCCCCAAAATTAATAGGACCATCCATGGCCTTCATTCCCTTTTCTTTCAGCCAATCCTGTGCGGTATCAAACAGCTTAAAGGCGGCTTCCTGGTTGTTCGTACATTCAAAAAATCCCATTCCCCCGGTAGGCTGTTCGTAGTGATATGCCTTTTTAGTATTGATAAAAGCAGCAACACGGCCAATAGTTATACCCTGATCATCTTTAAGTATCCACCGGCTACATTCACCATGTTTAAAAAATGGGTTTTTTTTAGGGTCGAAGGTTTTTTCCACATCCTGGTCCAGTGGGCAGATCCAGTTTTTGTCATTTTGGTAGATAGAATGCGGAACGGCTAAAAACTCTTTTTTTGTCTGTGAACTGGTAACAGGAATGATTTGCATCAGGGATGAAATTGGATTTTAAATAAAAAAGCATCTTGGTTTAAGATGCTCTGTAAATATGGGTGAATCGGAATGATTTAGTAATTATCGTCCTCGTCATCAAAATCGTCGAACGTATCCAGGTCATCTAACGGCAAGTCAAAATCATCGTCATCATCGTCGTCAAACTTCTTCTTGGTTTCTGTGGTGTCATCAAAATTTTCATCATTCATTTCCTTGTCCTGCGCCTGATCATCTAATGAACCTTTCTTAACGGATTTTTTTGGATTTGCCATTTGTCTAATAATAAAATTGCCAGAATTTATTGATATGTTAAAATTACGAAAAATCTTTTTAAATAGCACTAAGGCTATTTTATTGATTTTTTTCCCTATCCAAAATTAACATAAAAAGCTTTTCAAAAAAAGAACTTTTTTCAAAATTATGCTAAGAAAGTTCAACCGGTTGCTGGTCAGATAACTAATTTTTTTGCAAAAAAAAAGTGGTAAAGTTTTGGCTTTACCACTTTTAACACACAAATGAAACCTGAATTGAGATAAGTTTTAGGTTAGGTGAAAAAATATCTTTTACCAATTCTATAAGAACGATTTACAAACTAAGTTTGCTTTAATATCTATAACAAGTTTAATGCTATTTTAATAGGATATCAATTATACTTAGTAAGTGGTAGGTTTGGTTGAGTAAACGGTAAATGACTAGCAGTTGGGAATAGTGATCGCGATCGTTGTGCCGGAATTACCATTCTGACTGATGTATATTTGTATGGGATTCTCTTCAATCTGGTTGAGCAGGTTAATCCTCTCCTGGGTGAGGTTCATGCCTTTACTCTCATGGTGGCCCCTTTTATCTTTTATGGAATTGTCTATTCCTATACCATTGTCGATAATCTTTATCAGTAGTTTATCAGCACCATGATGATCAATACTGATCTCAACTTCACCACCTTCTTCCAGCGGCATAATCCCATGCCAGATCGCATTTTCAATATAGGGCTGCAGGATCATGGAAGGAATCATCGTTTCATCCTGATCAATATTTTCCCCAACGGTGATCGTGTAGTTGAACTTTTCTCCAAATCTCTTTTTTTCAAGGCTCAGGTAAAGCGTTAAATATTCGATTTCCTCTTCCAGTGAAATAAAACTTTTTGTACAGATATCCAGGTTTTTTCTAATCAGTCTCGCAAACCCTGTTAATACCTTATTGGCAGAAGAAGTATCTTTTGTATTGATGTAGTGCTGAATGGAATTCATTACATTAAATACAAAATGAGGATTCATCATGGCCTGTAAGGCCTGTTGTTCCAGCATGAGTATCCTGTTCTTTAAAACTAATTTCTGCTGCTCCTTATCTTTTTGCTGTCTGGTTATCTTTACCGCTATTTTGTAAAAGCTAATACTCGCTATCAGCAGGAGTAAAAACAGGAACCATAAAGACTGCCACGGATGCCCCTTGAGTACAAAGGTTACACGTTCAGGTTTACTCCACTGGCTGTTACTGGTTTTAGCACTGATTTCAAAGGTATATTTTCCAGGTGAGAGGGAGGAAAACTCCAGATGCCTGCTTTTTGTCTCTGTCCAGCTGCCACTGGTTTTTAGCCTGTACCGGTATAAAAGGGTATTGTTTTGAAAATCAATAGCGCTGTAATAAAAAACGATGTTGTTATCTCCCGGTTCCAGGACTATAGAAGGAGAGTTAATATCCAGTCGTTTTTTACGGGTATTAATTGCTGAAATCATTACCACTGGGGCTTCCTGCAACTTGTTAAAGGCTTTACTTTCAAAAAAAACAAGGCCGTGGTTTGTGGCAAAATAGGCAGTATCCCTATCAACATACAGGCCGTTAACATCATTATCCAGCAGGCTATTGGTATACTCAAATGTTTCTACCGGATAACTGCCTTTCAGGAAAACCCTGTTTACTGCACTGTTATTGATTACCCATATATAATCTTTCTGAAGAAAAATTTTTTTACAGATGTTATTGGCAAGTCCATTTTTACGGGTAAGATGCCTGATCAGCCGGTTGTGTTTAAAAAAAAGCAGGCCATATCCATCTGTAGCCAATACCAGGGTGCTATCTGGCAGCTGGGCAATATCATTTATTCTTTTGGTGAGCAATGAGTCCTGGAGATAACGCGTGTACAATTTTTTTGCTGAAAATTGAGCTAAGCCGCTGGTATTGGAGAACCACAGATTTTCTGACTGGTCATAATATACCCGGTAAGACCTGCTGCTAAAAAAATTTCCCCCTTCTTTATAAGCAGAGGAATTAAATGATAACTGATGAACAGGGTCGTTCAATAGCACTACTCCTGATGAAAGTGCCATCGCAAGATGGTTATTTCTGCTGAGGCTGAAATTTTTGAGTACGAAACCAAAATTATTGGTCTCTTGCAGATAAGAGATCGCTCCCGTGATCTCCCCGTTATTTTTTAAGCTACCCAGCCCATAATCTGAAGCAAAAAAGACTATTTTTCCGCTAGAATCCATCGCCAGCTGTTTAATACTGCCGAATTTCTTTTTATCGGGCAGATCAATCCTGCTCACTACATTAGTCGGTTTTTTAAGGATATCGATCACTCCATTGTCCAATCCCAGCCATAACCTGTTTAGCCGGTCTTTCATGATACTCTTCACACCATTACTGCTTAAGCCGGTATGTTCATCAATCACATATATCCTTTTAGATTGTTCGGGCAACATATAAATACCATTATTTGTGGTGAACCACATGTTGCCTTTGTTGTCTTTGATTGCCTGGCTGGTAGTGATATGATGAAGGTAATGTATTTGCGATCCATCGCTTTTAAGGTGGTAAACGCCGGAATTGTTAGTCAACCAGATATCCTTTTCATTTTCAGCATAAAAATATCCGGGATTATCAGTCAGCAGTGAATTATCTATCTTTAAGGTGAGCCTTTGCTGTTCTCCATCATTAAAATTGAGCCCTTTACTGTCTAAAAAAAGCATCGTTTTGTCGGGCAGGTTTACAGCTGTTTTATAAGAAAATGGATCAATAGTTTGTTTTACCCGTTTAAAAGTAGATCCGTCAAACAGGTGCAGGCAATGGGCGCTGCTGGCCCATATTTTCCCGGCTTTATCTTCATATACAAAAGTGTTGATAAACTGACCGGAATGGCTGGCGGAAGTATATTTCCTGACTGACTTTCCATCCCATCTAACCAGCAGGTTTTTATTGGTTCCAAGCCAGAGGTTTTCTTTACTGTCTTCAAAAAATGATATAATTATTCCGCTGAATTTGAGTAACCTGAGTAGTTTATTGTTATGCTCATTGTAGATTTTTCCATTGTAAAAGTAGCTGAGCTGGCCATTGAATGCGGAAAACCAGATCCTTCCTGTACGGTCTTCATTGAGGCGGATGATCTGGTTATCGGGCAAACCTTCATCAATGGAAAAAGATTCAAAAACCTTCCCGTCAAAGCGGCTTACGCCAGCGTCAGAAGCGATCCAGATATAACCTTTTTTATCCTGCAGTGTAAAATAACAATTGTTGCTGGGCAGGCCGTCTTTAGTACTGTAATGTTTGATAAAAGGGCTTTGTCCGGCAGCATAAATGCCCGGTAAAAACAAAAGAATAACTAGCAGAGATCCTTTTAAAAAGGATGCTATTACTTTACTTTTCACTTGTAAAACTGGTGTATAATTTAACTTTTTCCACAAAAACACTTGCCCTTCTGCGTGAAACTGCAATTTTTTCTCCATTTTTCAGCAAAACTTCCAGTCCGTTTTTGGAATTGTATTCTTTCAAATAATTCAGGTTTACAATACTGGATTTGTGGATACGTACAAACTGGTCATCAGGAAGGATCTCCTCATAGTCTTTAAGGATCCTGGAAACTGTAATTTTCTCCCTGTTTTCCAAGTGAAAAACAGAATAATTGCTATCGGCTTCGATGTGGATAATCTCATCTACCCCGATCAGCGTATAACCCTGGCCATTGGGTAAACTGAGCTTTCGGATCTCAGATCTGTCGGATAACACTGAGGCAAGCTGCTTCAAAGATTCACTTTTATCAGCTTCGGGCGCGTTATGTTTTATCAGTTTAGCTGCTTTTTCTACAGTTTCCCTGAGTTCATCAATGTCGATAGGCTTTAATAAATAGTCCAGTGCACTGGCTTTAATTGCCTTCAAAGCATACTGGTCAAATGCAGTTGTAAATACTACCTGGGCATGGTGAGCTTTAGCATCCGGAATCAGTTCAAAGCCATTTTTTCCGGGCATGGCGATATCCAGAAAAATAAGATCAATGTCCTCATTTAAAAGCAATTCGCGCGCTTCATCTACAGATTTTGCAATTCCACAGATGCGTACATTTTCGCAGTTTTCCTGTAAGAGAAAATACAGGGAAGAGCGGGCAAATTCTTCGTCATCAACTATAATTACATTAAGCACAGGCGTTTAATTCTTATAGGGTGAAAATAATAATTGACAGAGCCCAAGGGAGTAATCCAGTTTATGTCAAAACCGAATCATTTTTTCCCCCGTATGTGGAGCTATATACGCAAACATAAAAAAATATAATCGAACCCATTATTTAAAATAATACCTATGAAAAATTTCCAACCAGAAGATCAGGAATTACTGCACAAAGAAAGCGGTATCCTGACTGCATCCCTCCAACGCAGATCTTTCTTACAGTATGCAGGAGCGGGAGCAGCCGGTATAGCTTTGATTGCTGCCGGATGTAAAAAAGACAACCAAAATACAGGCAATAGTGCAGGAGTTAATTTAGGATCAGGTGATGTTGGTATCTTAAATTACGCTTATGCTTTAGAACAACTGGAAGCTGCATTTTATACTGCTGTAGTACAATCTCCATATTCTGGTATCTCTGCTTATGAACTGGGTTTGTTAACTGACATCAGGGATCATGAGATAGCGCACAGAGAGTTTTTCAAAAAAGCCCTGGGAGCTTCTGCGATCATTGGTTTAACAGTAGATTTTACCTCAATTAATTTCAGTGTAAGACAAAATGTATTGGCTACGGCTAAAGCATTCGAAGATTTGGGTGTTTCAGCTTATAATGGTGCTGGTAACCTGATCAAGTCTGCAGATTATTTATTGCTTGCTGGCAAAATCGTTTCAGTTGAAGCACGCCATGCTGCTCTGATACGCGATCTGATCAGTGATGGAACGTTTGCAGATTCAACTGTAATCGATTTAAATGGTTTGGATGCTGCAAGGGCACCAAAGGATGTGCTTGCAATAGCACAAACATATGTGAAAACTACAATTAACGGATCTAACTTACCAACAGCAACATCTTAATCAGAACATCATGAATATCGTAAACATATTAGAAGAAATTGAAAAAGTAGATGGTGAAATATACGAACGTATAAGTCCCCGCAGAGCAGCAATGAAAGAATTTTATGGTTTTGGATCTAAAGTAGCTTTGGCTGCGGTTCCTCTTGCCTTAGGTTCAATGTTCAAAAAAGCATACGGACAGACTTCATCAACAGTTTTAGATGTACTGAACTTCGCATTGACTTTAGAATATATTGAGTTTTATTTTTATCAGACAGGTGCTGCTTCATCAGGATTAGTTCCTTCAGGAGTGCACACCAGTGCAATCAACACCATTCTTACTCACGAAATGGAGCACGTTGCTTTGTTAAAAGGAGCGATCACTGCTTCGGGTGGTACACCGGTAAGTTTCACAGCAGCTAATTTTGATTATACTGCAAAAGGTAATTTCCCTACAGTATTCTCCAGCTTCCCAACTTTCCTGGCTGTAGCACAAGGATTTGAAGATACAGGCGTAAGAGCTTATAAAGGCCAGGCCGGTAATTTAATCAGTGCACCAGGTGTATTAAAAACAGCTTTACAGATACATTCAGTTGAAGCACGTCACGCTTCACACATTCGTCAGGCACGCAGAACTACTGAAGGAGGTGGTTTGACAGCTTTAACACCATGGATTACTGGTGCGAATGATAGTGGTGTTCCACAGTTAGACATGACTTATGCTGGTGAAGATAACATTACACAGGCTGGTGTTGATATTACTAGTCTGGGGGTTTCTACAGCAGCTGCAACAGCTTCTTTTGATGAGCCTTTAACAAAAGAGGCAGTATTAGCTATTGCTTCTTTATTTATCAGATAAGAATAGAATAATAGTTTGTTTAGGTTTAAGATAGGAAGAGGACAAATTGTCCTCTTCTGTTTTTTATACCAAATTAGCAGAGATATTTGATTACCCGTTTCTGAATAATCTATTACTTGCCTTTAATAGTTGATTACCTGTTCTTCCAGTTGCTCTGGCATATCACGGTAGTTGTATTGCTGACCTCTCAGTTGTGGTTCAAAACCAGCCTCCCTGATGGCATCCTGTATTCCTTTTGCCGTGAAACGGTGAGGGGCACCTGCTGCAGAAACAACATTTTCTTCAATCATAATAGATCCAAAATCGTTTGCACCCGCGTGTAAGCACAATTGTGCTACGTTCTTGCCTACTGTTAACCAGGAAGCCTGTATATTTTTGATGTTAGGCAGCATGATCCTGCTCAGGGCAAGCATCCTGATATATTCATCTCCGGAAACATCATTGGTGATGCCTCTCAGGCGTTTTAATAAAGTACCATCATCCTGAAAAGGCCATGGGATAAAGGCTAAAAAGCCTTTTGCACTTTCAGGTTTTTCACTTTGTACTTCCCTTATCCAAACTAAATGTTCAAATCTTTCATCTATAGTTTCCACGTGGCCAAACATCATGGTTGCAGAGGTTGTAATATCCAGCTGATGGGCTGCACGCATTACATCCAGCCATTCCTGACCGCCGCATTTACCTTTGGAGATCAGTCTTCTTACCCTGTCATTGAGGATTTCGGCACCGGCACCAGGTAAAGAGTCCATTCCTGCTTCTTTTAATGCCTTTAGAACTTCGGTATGGGATATTTTTTCCAGTTTAGCTACGTGTGCAATTTCCGGCGGACCTAAAGCATGCAGTTTAAGATCAGGATACAGCTCCTTCAATTTTCTGAAAAGGTCGGCGTAAAAGCTCAGTCCAAGGTCGGGATGGTGTCCTCCCTGTAACAGCAACTGATCGCCTCCAAGTCTGAAAGTTTCTTCGATTTTCACTTTGTAAGTTTCTATATCAGTGATATAGCTGTCCTCATGTCCGGGTCTTCTGAAGAAATTGCAGAACTTGCAATTGGCAATACAAACATTGGTTGTATTTACATTGCGGTCAATCTGCCAGGTAACTTTGCCACTTGGTACTTGTTTTTTCCTTAATTCATTGGCCACAAAGGCCAGGTCGGCTGTTGAAGCATTATGGTATAGAAACACACCTTCTTCTTTACTTAAAAAGTCGAATTGCAGAGCCCTTTGTAATAATTCGGCAGTATTCATAGCACAAATATACCATAAGTTCTCCTGTTTTTATTTCACGAGATTATCACATTATCAGTCATTAAATGCTATAACCTATATTGTTTTGGATGAAAACTTTGAATTTTCTATTTTGATGATCACCTTTAAAAAAAATAAAGAAAATTATGGCTAAGGAATATAAGGTAGTAGTAGAGGATAACATCAGTTCATTTGAAAATCAACTGAATAACCTGGGCGATTTGGGTTATGCATTGGTATCACACAGTCATCTTAAAGATTTTGATGAAGGTGATTATGTTTTTTCGGCAGTAATGGTAAAATATACGGATGCGTCGATGAATGATGATCATATCGATCTGATACTGGATAGTTTAGATGGTATAAAATCGAACACGGATAAAGCTTAAGAAAAATAAAGCCATCCGGATAATTCGGGGTGGCTTTATTTAACGCTTCTTATTAATTGAATCGGTTGATGGGGTAATTCCGTTAAACAATCCCATTTGTCCCAAAAATCTAATATGAATGTCTATAAAATGTACCTTTATCCATTTTAATCCACGTTTAAGAAATATCATATTTTAGCCTAACTCATTATTCTTATATTTGGCTGAATTATATTTTTTTATGGTAGATTTTAATCGTTTTACACTGGCTAATGGCTTACGTGTACTTGTACACGAAGATGATACAACGCCCATGGCAGTATTGAACATTCTATATGATGTTGGAGCCAGGGACGAAGAAGAGGATAAAACAGGCTTTGCGCACCTTTTTGAGCATTTGATGTTTGGAGGATCTGTAAATATCCCAAGTTATGATGAACCTTTGCAAAGGGTGGGGGGAGAAAACAATGCCTTCACCAGTAATGATATTACTAATTATTATATCACCTTACCGGCAACCAATATTGAAACCGCATTCTGGCTGGAAAGTGACCGTATGCTGAGTCTTGCGTTTTCTGAAAAAAGTCTGGAAACACAGCGTAACGTCGTTTGTGAAGAGTTTAAGCAAAGGTATTTGAACCAGCCTTATGGCGATGTATGGTTGAAGTTAAGGCCTTTGGCTTACAAAAAACATCCTTACAGATGGGCAACCATTGGACAGGACCTGGCGCAGATTGAAAATGCGCAGATGGAAGATGTTAAGGCCTTCTTTAAAAAACATTATAACCCCAGCAATGCCATTATGGTGGTAGGAGGTAATGTAAAAACTGAAGATATTAAATTACTGGCGGAAAAATGGTTTGGTCCTATCCCTGCCGGGGATAAATATGTCAGGAATTTACCTGCAGAACCTGTACAGACAGAAGAAAGAAAAGAAACTATCATAGCAAAGGTTCCGCTAAATGCTTTTTATATGGCCTTTAAAATGCCTTCCCGTAAAGATGAATATTATCAGGCATACGATTTGATGTCAGACATTCTTTCTCAGGGCCAGTCTTCCAGATTGTACAATAGCCTATTGAAAGAGCAGCAGTTGTTCAGTGATGTTCATGCATATATTACGAGCAGTATGGATGAAGGTTTGTTTGTGGTAGAAGGCAAATTGAGTGAGGGAGTGGCCATGGAAACTGCCGAAAATGCGGTGTGGGCAGAACTCCATAAAATTGCGACGGAAGAAGTTACCCCGGTAGAGCTGACCAAAGTGAAGAACAAATCAGAATCTATTATGGTATTTGCCGAAATGAGCTTGCTGGACAAAGCAATGAACCTTGCTTATTACGAGTTGCTGGGCGATGCAGAAGGTTTAAACACAGAGATCGATAAATACCTTGCTGTAGATGCCCAAAAAATACTGCAGGCCGCAAAAAAGACTTTCGTTAGAGAGCAATGTTCAACTTTATATTATTTAACCTCCGAAAATGCTTGATCGTACGCTTACGCCTGAATCCAAACAGGTTAATGAAATAAATTTTATTGCTCCTCAACAACAGGAATTGGATAACGGCATTAAAGTGTTTACCATTAATGCCGGTAAACAGGAATTGGTCCGTATTGAATTTGTATTTGAAAATGTAAACTGGGATCAGACCAAGCCCTTGCAGGCTATTGGCGTAAGCCACCTGATCAATAATGGAACCAGCACTTTAACTGCAAGGGAAATTGCTGATGAAGTAGATTATTATGGTGCTTTTCTGCAAACCGATTATGGTGCAGATCAATCCAATATCAAGGTATATACGCTAACTAAACATCTGGAAGCGGTATTGCCTATTTTATGGTCTATCTTAAATGAGAGTATCTTTCCTCAGCAAGAACTGGATATTTTTAAACAAAATCAGCAGCAGTCTTTAAAAGTAAGCCTGCAGAAGAATGATTTTATTGCCAGGAAGAATTTTGCCAATTCCATTTTTGGCCAGTCTACCTATGGTTCTGATATCGGTATGGATGATTATCAGGCGATGGAAAGAAATGACCTGACAGCTTATTTCAGCGCTGCTTATAAACCTGAGAACTGTACAATATTTGTTGCCGGTAAATTTGAAGACGCAGAATTTGCCTTGCTCAATAACTTTTTTGGAAAAGAATGGAACAATAAGTCTGCCTCTGTTGTGAACCAGTTTTCATTTGAGCCTGCTGTAAAGGGAGAACTCTTTGTTGAGCGTCCTGATGCGATCCAGTCGGCTATAAGGATGGGGGTAAGAACCATCAACAGGACACATACAGATTTTCCTGGATTTCAGGTTATGAATTGTTTGCTGGGCGGTTATTTCGGTTCACGTTTAATGGCTAATATCCGTGAAGATAAAGGTTATACCTATGGAATTGGTTCCGCAATCGTTTCCATGAAAGATTCCGGGTATTTTTTCATAGCAACAGAAGTAGGTGCCGATGTGTGCAGCAATGCGCTGACTGAAATTGAAAAAGAGATCGATCTGTTAAAATCTGAACTGGTTTCCGCTGAAGAGCTGGATCTGGTAAGGAGTTATATGTTAGGCTCTATGCTGGGGAGTTTAGAAAATGCATTCTCCCATGCAGATAAGTTCAAAAATATCTATTTCTCAGGATTGGGTTATGATTATTATGACAACTATATTCATACGGTAAAGACAATTACTGCCGAAGAATTACAGGTTTTGGCCAACAAGTACCTGAATACTGCAGACTTCACTAAAGTTATTGTAGGGAAAAAATAAGCCTAGTACTGGCTAATTTACTTTAGCCAGTACTGCTTTTTCTTTATCTGCCAGATAGATTTTCTTATAGAAATCTACCAGGTCCTTATATTTTTCAGGAGGATATTTTTTACTGTTGATCCGTTGTGTGCGGGTGT
The DNA here is from genome assembly GCF_009765875.1 of Pedobacter sp. L105. Lineage (GTDB taxonomy): Bacteria > Bacteroidota > Bacteroidia > Sphingobacteriales > Sphingobacteriaceae > Pedobacter. The sequence goes on along the minus strand of NZ_LMUP01000002.1, from coordinate 374,611 downwards.
ACACAATGGTATTGTCTTTCAGTATCGCTTTCGATGTATATTTTCCGAACTCTGATTCCAGGACAACATCCTTGGGTATAAACTCGGCTTTATACCCCTGGGGAAGGGTATAGATAATTTCATCTGTATCTTTAAATCCGTAGGGAAGGGCAAAAGGAGTTTTGCGGTTTTCAACTTTCTGAGGAACGCTTTCTTTCCTGTTTAAAAGGTTTAGTGTTAGAAATAACTTGTCGCCGCCTTCACTTAACATTTGTGTGCTTTTCAAGGCGATCCTGCTTTCTAATTTAGGCGTGTTTTTATCAGGTTGTGTGAAGCTGGCCGTAGAGATTTCCATATTGGGTATTCCAAGGCTGTTGAGTAACCGTTTTCGCTGGTCTGTAGGTTCGATCAGCATCATTCCTAAATGATCTTCATACTGGCAGGCGCCATAATCTGTTTTAATCAAAATATCTGCCGATCCATCGGGGGTTAAAGTTACGGTAGTAGTTCTGTTCTGAAAATTTTCCTCGGGGCTATATACCGGTGTTTTTACCAGTTTTCCGCCGGCGGAGGTGATTAACAATACATTACGTGCAGCATCGTCATTTCCAAGAAAACCAGCAGGGATATATTGACTGGTACATTCCAGCCAGGTGGTATCCTTAGCGGCGGGCACACATAAGATCATATGGTTCGTTTGTCCGAAACTCGAATATTTGGGATTCAGTGATGGCATACCAGAGCCCAGTATAACGAGGTTTGATTGGATACCAGCTTCTGATAACAATGTCTTCATATAGTTAGACAATGCCTTGCAATCACCATAATTCACCGTAGCAACTTTTGATGCGTCTATTGGCTTAAAGCCGCCTATGCCCAGTTGAACACTTACGTATCTGGTATTGGACTGTAAATACCTATAAAGAATATCAATTTTTTCCTTATCCGTTTTCGCGTTGGCAATCAGGGTTTTTACTGTTGCTTTGGTACTTTCAGGAAGTGTCTGGACCTGTGAGCTCAGTGCATACATCCAGGATCCCAAATTTTTCCAGTTATCTACCTTTCCTATTGAATTATCATATTCAAACTGATTGGGAGAGGTCTTTACCCATGGTGTGATTTCAGCCAATCCGGTCGCCATTGGTTCATATTCAATAGCAGCAAGATTCTGGCATGACCATTTATAGATTACTTTATTATTGACTACAGCAGAATCGGTTTTAATACCAGCGCTTTTTAAGAAGTTGAATTTAATCTCCGGCGGACTTTGCAATGTATAACTCGATTTTTCTACCGAACAGCCAAATTCATCCAGCGGGCTCCAGGTAGGGAAATAGATGTAACCATTAAAATCCTTTTCATAACTATATTCAATGGTATAAGGATAATTGGTGTTTAGAAATTCCAGTTTTTTCATTCTGTCATCGTCATACATTGTTCCATCAGCAGTTAAACTTTCATCTTTAAAGTCGGCGCTTTTGTAAGATTTTATTTTAACGCCCTGGGCATTATACATCGTTGCCTTCAGGTTGTAGACAGAAGAAAACTTGTCATAATATTCAGACATCTGAGCAGCACCGTCGCCATTTTTGCTTAAAATGGTAATGGCTGTTTTATAACTCAATGTAGCGTTGCTTAAACTTTTAACAACCAGGTTTTGCTCCTCGTTACGCACAACAACTGTTGAGTTCTTTATTAGTTCTGCAGGAATTTTAGTGACATCATAACTCTCCTGTGATTTTGCCACACCTGCATAACTTAATAAGATAGTGAACAAATAGATGTTTATTTTCATGACTTCTTAAATACAATTTGTTCAGCCTGCTTGCGAATAATGTTTTTATACAATTCTTTTAAAGTATAATATTCATCAGCGCTGAAAATGGGTTTTAATATATTGATCTTACTTCTGATAGCTATTTTATTTCCTTCAACTACGTAGATGATTGAAAATGAACCTGCGTCCTTTGGCAAAACAAACTTTTCATTTTTAGGTAATTTATCCAGCTGATAAGTTGCAGGGAAATCAATGGTTAATCTGAAATTTTCTTCAAAAGGGTGGGCAAAATCTACAGGGAAATTTCGCTCTTCTAAACTGAATGGATTTTCTTTGGTGCGTTCGAATAACATCGGCATCAGGTAAGCAAGGTTTCCTGCGTCTTCAACATTATCTTCAATCGTAATATCCATTGTTTCCATCAATGGCAGATCTGGATGGTCCAGGTTGGAAATTTTATAATTACTAATTTCTAAACCGGTTTTATTACTTTTATAGGTCTTCAGAAATTCAGCTTCACTTGCCGCCGACTGGTAAGCAGTTCTCCGTTGTAAACCATCATAATTATCTGACGAAATGGCAAGGCTCCCAGTAAGGGTATTGTCAGTTTTTAAGGTGAGCATGTACATTACATTTGTTCTGCTCAGATTGATATTTTCTATCGGTATCCATTCCGCATCCATCATATTCAGATCTATTCTTAAGCCCTGATGGTTTAAATTCTGATAGCTGATCAGGTCACAAACATGGTTCTTGTCAGTGGCATCCAGTAACAACTTTTTATCTCCAATTTCTACCTGAACAATAACATTGTTAAATTTTGTTTCTAATGGATAACCAGGGTGCGCACCATTTGCTCTGGTGCTCAATAAAACAGGATAACAGTTGATCCCTGCGGCCTTTAAAAGCAAGAACAGGCTCAGGTTAATATCTGCAGAGTTACCTGATTTTTTGTCCAGAACAGTCCTTTGATTTGTTTCAGTAGTATAATAACTATATTTTCCATTCCATTTAATATTGTTTTTAATGTAATCGAAGATTAGGTTTGTTTGCAGTTCGGGGTCTTTCTCAGTTTTCACAATTGTGCTGGAAAGTCCTTTTGAATAATTATCATGTTTGATGAACTGGCCAAATTTCTCCTCATTCATCATTTCATTTACGATTTTAGGCCAGCTGGAGCTATAATCTTTATAAGAAGAACCGGGAAAGCTGGTAGAGGTTAACTCAAAGCCTATTTTACTGATATAATCCTGAAGTGTAGTAATATAATTTTCGCTTTTTATCGCAGGAATATTTTCCGCGAAATATTGTGTTTCAGTAGAGGTGGAGGTTACCGTTTCTGGCTTGGAATTGTTTGTGCCTGTAAAGTAATAGTTTTGGGTAACCGGTACAGAGGGGTTTTGATGAACATAAATATAACCACCCAACGCACGCTTATATTGAAAATATTCGGGGATTTTAATGGTATAAGAGGAATACTTACATGGATATGAACTCTGGAAATACCAGTCATCCAGCTTAAAGGTAAAATCGGAGGTTGTAGTATATTCATATTCAATGATCGATCCTTCTTTTACATTGGGGAGGGTAAATTTTTTAATGATAATATTTTTATCCAGCTGACTGGTGAATTTTGCATCCGTAGCCATTTTACTCACCTCAATTTTATTGTCATTGAGGTTATAAGTGGCTGCGTGTATTGCACTAAGCTTTTCTTCCGACCCTTTGTTGCCATGATAAAGCTGAATTTCCAGATCGGCAAGGTCATATCCGTTTTTGTTGATGATTTTATAACGTACATGTCTTGAAAATACATAAACGAAACCGCCTGTACTGGTACTGATATCAAAAGAACCTTCTCCAATATCGAATATCTTTACTGCAGCAGCTGCAGAATCCTGTCCAAAACCTTTAGTTTCGAATTCCTGAGGAGTTATTTTTCCGAATTTGTGGGCAGGGGGTGCAGTCTGCGGAGTTTGCGCATCTACTTTAATTAATCCTGAGAAAAGGATTATTAAACTTAATTTTAATAATTTATACATCGGGGAGCATTTTGTAAATGCAATAGTAATATTAAATTTAATTAATAAAAAATATTTAACCCTATTTAAGTGAAATAAATAATTATATCTTTTAATGTAATTAATGGTTACGGTGATTAAGGAAGGTAGCTAATGATTAAATGTTTAAACCTATGGTTTTTTAAATACAATTTGTTCTCCCTGCTTGCGTACAATATTCTTGTATAATTCTTTTAAAGTATAATATTCGTTAGCACTAAATATGGGTTTGGATATATTTAATTTACTAATAATCGCAATTTTATTCCCTTCAGCGGTATAGGTGATCATAAATGATCCCCCTGCATCCGGCAATACAAACTTTTCGTTCTTGGGTAATTTATCCAGTTGGTAATTCGCAGGAAAATCAAGAATCAGACTATAATTTTCATCAAAAGGATATGCGAAATCTACAGGAAAGTTTCGTTCCTCTAAATTGAAAGGATTTTCTTTAGTTCGTTGAAATAACAGGGGGTTAAAATAAACCAGCTTCCCGGCCTCTTCTATATTGTCTTCAATATCCACATCCATAGTTTCTATGAGCGGTTCTATGGGTTCGGTTAAATTGCTGATGCTGTAATTGCTGATGTTGAGCCCGGTTTTTGAACTTTTATAAGTTTTGATAAATTCTTCCTGGCTTGCTGCTTCCTGATAAGCTTTTCTCCTGTTTAGTCCCTTGTAATTTGACGCAGAAAGAAGCAGGCTCCCGGTAAGCTTATTTTCTGTATTGAGCAATAAGTTGTACCGCGTACTGCTAATATTAGGTTTACTTGTTTCCAGAAATATCCATTCGCCTTCATTTGTACTCAGGTTTAATTTTAATCCCTTATGATTCAGGTCCTGATAACTGAGCAGGTCACTGCTATTGTTTTTATCGGTAGCATCCAGCAGATGTTTTTTACCATCAATTTCTACCTGGATAATCAAAGTATTGAATTTTGATAACAGCGGGTACCCGGGATGGGTTCCGTTATTCCTGGTACTCAGTAAAACAGGATAGCTTTCCAGTCTTGCAGTAGTAAGCAAATTAAGAAGGATGAGATTGATTTCGGCTGAATTTCCGGATTTCTTTTCCAGCACCGTTTTCTGATCATTTACTTCTGTGTAATCGTTGTAAGTCCCGTTCCACTTGATATTGTTTTTTACGTAGTTAAAGATCAGGTTCATTTGAGCATCAGGATCTTTTTCGTCTTGTAAAATTCCCTTAACCAGCTGATCCGCATACCCGTTGTTTTTGATAAATCCTCCAAAATGCTCATGTACCATCATCTCGGCAATAATTTTTGGCCAGGTAGAATTATAATCTTTAGGATCAGCGTTTGGAAACCGGACCGTATTTAATTCAAAGCCAATTCTGCTGATGTAATCGCTGATAGTAGTAATGTAACTTTCATCCTTTATCGCCGGAACATTTTGTGCGTAATAGTGGGTTTTTAAGGCAAGTGCATTTACTGTTGAAGCAACGGGATGCATTTGGTCTGAAGGAATATAAAACAATTGTGAAACCTCTGCAGGTTTGTCCTGCTGGATATTAATATAACCACCGGCAGATATTTTATAGTTGTAATATTGAGGTATGGTAATAGTAAAAGACGAATATTTACAAGGATAACGGCTCTGGAAATACCAGTCGTCAAGCTGGTAAATAAAATCTGATACTGTCTTGTAGCTGTATTCGATAATAGATCCTTCTTTTACATTGGGAAGAGTGAATTTTTTTACAGTATGATTCTTATCGCGGCGGCTGGAAAATTTAGCATCGCTATTCATTTTGCTGACTATAATATTGCTGCCGCTGAGATTATAAGTAGCGCCTGTCAGCGTGGACAGCTTCTCCTCATATCCTTTGTCGTTATTGTATAACGATATCTCCAGATCAGCCAGATTATAGCCGTTTTTGCTGAGTATTTTATATCTCACGCGTCTTTCAAAGGCGTAAATTAAAGCGCCGGAAGTGTGGCTCACTTCAAAATACCCGGTACCAATATCAAACAATTTAATTGCAGCAGCAGAAGAATCTGCACCAGTAGCTTTGGTGTCAAATTCCTCCTGGGTCACCTTGCCGAATTTAAAAGTTTTAGGATCTGGTGATTGGAGGGACTGTGCTGATAATTTAAGTATACCTGATAACAGGATGATTAAAAATAAGGGGTACAATTTATACATGAGCGTGAGCGTATAAAGCAATATTAATTCTAATTTTTTAAAAGGAAAAATATAAACCTCATTTAAATTTCTTGCTTATATAAATCCTTAATCCGCTAGGTAGATTGACCTCTATTTTAATTACCATTTTTACTTTTAAAAGCGATACTGGTTGGGTTGTCGTTATATCTTAGCTAGCACTTATTCGACATTTGTTTTACCAAAGTAAGCCTATACAGTGACCTGAGAGCGCAGTAACTGTACCTATATGGCCAAATAGGTTCAGTTACCCTTTACTTAGGGTACAGTTAATGTATAATTTGGTAAAACAAGCTCCTAACAATTACAGGCCAGTCATACCGTGAATTATTTCGGAATTGATAAAATTTGTGTAGATTTGCCCGGCAAGTAATAACTCCTAAAAATTATTTGCTCATGCAACTCGACCCAAATAAATTTATTGCCGAAGGATTAACATACGATGACGTATTATTAGTTCCTGCATATTCTGAAGTACTTCCCCGCGATGTGGACACCGGAAGTCAACTGACAAAAAAAATACGACTGAATTTACCAATTGTTTCTGCTGCGATGGATACCGTTACCGAATCGGGACTGGCTATTGCTATTGCACAGGCAGGGGGTATAGGTATACTCCATAAAAATATGAGTATCGCACGCCAGGCTGAGGAAGTCACCAAAGTAAAACGTTCGGAAAGCGGAATGATCCAGGATCCTGTTACTTTACGTGCCAATGCGGTCTTATCGGATGCTTTACATATCATGACTAAATTTAAGATAGGCGGTATCCCGGTTATCGATGAAGAAAATAAACTGGTAGGCATTATCACCAACCGCGACCTGCGTTTTCAAAAGAACATGCAGCGCCCGGTTTCTGAAGTGATGACCCGTGAAAACCTGATCACTGCACCTGAAGGAACCACACTGGTTCAGGCAGAAGAGATTCTACAGAATTATAAAATTGAAAAACTTCCTGTAGTGACCAAGGGTGGTAAGCTTGGGGGACTAATCACTTTTAAAGATATTCAGAAATATAAAAATTATCCCAAAGCCTGTAAAGATGAACGCGGCCGCTTAAGGGTTGGTGCCGCAGTAGGTGTTGCTGCCGATAACATTGATCGTGTTGCTGCCCTGGTACAGGCGGGAGTAGATGTGGTTGTGGTGGATACAGCTCACGGACATTCAAAAGGTGTGATCGATATGGTTAAAGCGGTTAAAGCGCGTTTTCCTGAACTGCAGGTTATCGCTGGGAATATTGCTACGGCTGATGCCGCAAGGGCTCTGGCCGAAGCTGGTGCCGATGCGGTTAAAGTAGGTATAGGGCCTGGTTCAATTTGTACAACAAGAATAGTTGCGGGTGTGGGAGTGCCTCAATTATACGCTGTTTTTGAATGCGCACAGGCACTGAAAGGAACTGGTATTCCTGTAATCGCTGATGGCGGGATCAAACAAACAGGAGATATTGTAAAAGCAATTGCAGCTGGGGCCAGCGCAATTATGGCAGGTTCATTGTTTGCAGGGGTAGAAGAATCACCGGGCGAAACAATCATTTACGAAGGACGTAAGTTTAAATCTTACCGCGGTATGGGGTCTGTAGAAGCGATGCAGGTAGGATCTAAAGACCGTTATTTCCAGGATGATGAAGATGTAGTTACCAAACTGGTTCCTGAAGGTATTGTAGGACGTGTTCCTTACAAAGGCACACTGGCAGAAGTAATTTATCAGTATGTAGGTGGCCTGAGGGCAGGGATGCACTATTGTGGTGCTGCAACCATCGACCAGTTGCAGGAAGCCAAGTTTGTGCGCATCACTGCAGCAGGAATGAGAGAAAGCCATCCACATGATATTTCTATTACGAAAGAAGCACCAAATTATTCACGTCAGTAACTCGTAATTCACTATATTTAAGATGATTTACATACTGCAGGGCGGTATGTAAATCATCTTTTTTTTACCCTAATTTTTCTATGAAATCTATTTGTGTGTATTGTGGAGCCAACTTTAATGGCGACCCTCTTTTAAGAACTGCTATTGAGCATCTGGCGCAGGCTTTTGTTGATCAAAATATCCGTTTAATCTATGGCGGAGGCAGTGTAGGCGTAATGGGAATTATAGCCGATGAAGTGCTGAAACGTGGCGGAGAAGTGACGGGTGTAATTCCGCAATTCCTGTTTGATATGGAAGTGGGGCATACAGCCGTTACAGAGCTGATCATTACAGAGAATATGCATGAGCGTAAACAGAAAATGGCCGATCTTGCCGACGGATTTATCATTCTTCCCGGTGGTTTTGGCACATTGGAAGAGTTTTTTGAAGTATTGACCTGGCTTCAGCTGGGCTTACATGAAAAAGCAATAGGCGTATTAAATGTTGGCGGATATTATGATCATCTTTTTGCGCAAATGGACGTGATGGTGCAGCACCGTTTACTGAAAGAAAAAAACAGGGCACTGGTGATTGATTCAGACGATCCCCTTGTACTGCTGGAAAAGATGAAAATCTTCCAGTCGGCCCCGGATGATGTTTGGTTCAGGGACAAAACCTGATTTGGCAGATGTGCCTTTCATTAGTGTATAACTCACAATAAGCCTGTTTTTCCGCAATAATATTTGTATCGGTGTTTCCTTAATTTGAAGGAATAATTTATCTTGCCAGCATGGACATTGAATTTAATAAAAACGAAGATATTAATAAGCAGCTGGTGTATGAGTTAAAGACCCGGCTAAAGAAAATATATAAAGGTGGCGGGGAGAAAAGTGCGGCTAAGCAAAAAGAAAAAGGTAAAATGCTGGCCCGGGAAAGGATTGCCTACCTGATTGATAAAAACACAGAATTTCTGGAGTTGGGGGCTTTGGCTGCGGAAGATCTGTATGCCGATCAGGGGGGATGTCCTTCGGCAGGGGTAGTCTGCGTGATCGGTTATGTTTCGGGCCGCCAGTGTATGGTTGTGGCCAATGATGCAACGGTTAAAGCGGGTGCCTGGTTTCCTATGACGGCTAAGAAAAACCTTCGTGCACAGGAAATTGCGATGGAAAACCGTTTGCCGGTGATCTATCTGGTAGATAGTGCAGGTGTTTATCTGCCGATGCAGGATGAAATTTTCCCGGATAAGGAACACTTTGGAAGGATGTTCAGGAACAACGCCCTGATGTCTGCGGAAGGAATTGTCCAGATCTCTGCGATTATGGGTTCCTGTGTAGCAGGAGGCGCTTATTTGCCAATTATGAGTGATGAAGCCATGATTGTTGAAGGTACGGGTTCGGTATTTCTTGCGGGCTCTTATCTGGTAAAATCTGCGATAGGGGAAGAGGTAGACAATGAAACCCTCGGCGGTGCTGTTACGCATTGTGAAATATCAGGTGTGACAGATTACAAACACCCGAATGATCAGGCCTGTCTGGATAGCATCCGAAAGATCATGAGTATGCTGGGCGAACCTCAGTCGGCCGGCTTTAGCCGTGAAAAACCTGCTTTACCCAAACTCAACCCCGAAGAGATCTATGGCATTCTTCCAGAAAACAGGGAAAAACAATACGATATGCATGAGATCGTAAACCGTTTACTGGATGATTCGGCATTTGAAGAATATAAAAAGGAATATGGTCAAAGCATCATCTGCGGCTTAGGCCGGATTGATGGCTGGGCGGTAGGCGTCGTGGCCAACCAGCGCAAAGTAGTGAAATCTAAAAAAGGAGAGATGCAGTTTGGCGGGGTGATCTACTCTGATAGTGCCGACAAGGCGGCACGTTTTATCATGAACTGTAACCAGAAAAAGATTCCGCTGGTATTTCTGCAGGATGTAACCGGTTTTATGGTGGGCAGCAGATCTGAACAGGGTGGCATTATCAAAGATGGGGCAAAGATGGTGAATGCAGTAGCCAACTCAGTGGTACCTAAGTTTACCATTATCATTGGTAATTCTTACGGTGCAGGAAATTACGCTATGTGTGGTAAAGCCTATGACCCAAGATTGATCTATGCCTGGCCAAGTGCTAAAATAGCTGTTATGGGCGGGGCGCAGGCCGCGAGCACCTTAATGCAGATACAGGCTGCAGCGTTAAAATCTAAAGGAGAAACGATCACTCCTGAAAAAGAAGCCGCAATGCTGAAAGAAACTACCGACCGTTACAATAGTCAGACTACGCCATATTACGCTGCTTCACGATTATGGGTAGACGGGATTATCGATCCGCTGGAGACCCGTAAAGTGATCTCTATGGGGATTGAAGCCGCTAATCAGTCGCCAATAAAAAGACAATTCAATGTCGGAATTATACAGACCTAGTCACTAAATTTGATCTTACTATGAAACGAATAACCATCTGCTTTTTTTTATTGATAGCAGGCCTGTCTTCTTATAGCCAGGTTAAATCCATTTTGCTTGACAATAAAGATCAGATCACCAAAGATTCTACACTGGCAACAACCTATGCTGTTTATGGCAAGCTCACGGGAGATTCACTATATACCTTTAAAAAATTCAATTTTGATGGCATACTGCTCACGTCGGGTTCATTTAGAGATGATAAACTGCAGGTGCCCGAGGGTAAATTTGTTTATTATGCCTGGATCACACCAGACAACAACAATGTAAATTACAGTACGGAGATCAATGGAAGAGAGCGGTTTATTGAACTGACAGGTATTTTTCACAACGGACTGCGTGTGGGCAGATGGCTCAGTAACTATCCTGATGGCAAGTTGAAACAAGTAATTACCTTTTCGCAGGGGGTAGCTCATGGGGCTTTTCAGTTTTTTGATGAAGACGGAAAGATCAAAGAGCAAGGCTTGTTCAGGGCAGGTAAAAAGAATGGTACCTGGACGTTAAATTACGGTAAGCAGGAGGATGTATATGATAACGGTAAACTAATCTCCTCGCTTAAAGGTAAAAAGCTGCGTGATAAGCAAGCTGAAGGTAAAAATGTCAATTAACTAAGCTATAACTTTGGTGCATACCGCATTAAAGCTTATTTTTGTAGCGTAAAAGAAAGCATGCTGGTGCATCCTTGCACATAGCTATTATAAATTATCATATGAATACTTCTCAAGAAATAGAACACGTTCAATGCCTGATCATTGGTTCAGGTCCTGCTGGATATACAGCTGCAATTTATGCTGCAAGGGCAGATCTGAAACCAGTATTATACACTGGCATGGAAGCCGGAGGACAATTAACACAGACTACTGATGTTGATAATTTTCCAGGTTATCCGTCAGGAGTAATGGGCCCTGAGATGATGGAAGATTTTCGCAAACAGGCGGAACGTTTTGGTACAGATATCCGTTTCGGTTATGTAAGTTCGGTAGACTTTTCAAGCACACCGCATAAAGTGGTAGTGGATGAAATCAAAACTATTACTGCTGATACGGTGATCATTTCTACAGGTGCCACTGCGAAATGGCTGGGATTACCAAGTGAACAGCATTACAATGGTTTTGGCGTATCTGCTTGTGCAGTGTGTGACGGTTTCTTCTTCAGGAACCAGGATGTAGCTATTGTAGGTGCTGGTGATACAGCTGCGGAAGAAGCTACTTACCTGGCTAAATTGTGTAAAAAAGTATATATGCTGGTTCGCCGCGATGAATTCAGGGCTTCTAAAGCAATGGTTAGCCGCGTGTTGAATACACCTAATATAGAAGTTATTTATAATTCCGAAGCCAAAGAGGTTTTAGGAAATGGAAAAAATGTAACTGGTTTAAGGGTGTTAAATAACCAGACCGGTGCAGAAACAGATTTGGAAGTTGAAGGGTTCTTTGTGGCTATCGGTCATAAACCCAATACAGATATTTTTAAAGGCTGGTTGGAAATGGATGAGACAGGTTACCTTAAAACTACGCCCGGTACAACAAAAACAAATGTAGAAGGTGTTTTTGCTGCGGGAGATGTTCAGGATCACTATTATCGTCAGGCCATCACTGCGGCAGGTTCCGGTTGTATGGCTGCGCTGGATGCAGAACGCTACCTGGCCGCAAAAGAAGATGAAGTAAAGGTTATGTCATCATAAATTCATAAACTCAAAAAGAAGCATTGAAAGAAAAGCCTGTTAGTGAAAACTAACAGGCTTTTTTGATTTTGCATTATTTCCCTCAATATTATCTAATATGGCTACTATTAATCCTTCTTTTATAAATTTTTTAGTTCAATTTTAATATCTGTTTTTACCTTTTTAAATCAATTATATAAATTAATCGGATAATTGCAGGAAATAATGTCTGCTTGACGCTTGTTCGGCTTCTTTTAACTTTATTTAACAGTAACATGCCTTTGTGTTCTCTCGTTTTTATCATAAATTCAAAAAAAATAAGTAGATAAAACGATTTAATAATATTGTTTTGATAGAAAAAGGACTTGACTTAAAAAGATTATGGACTAAGGTTGCCATTGATAATGATCACCAATCATTTGAAAAATTCTTCATTTTATTGAATACAAAACTCATTAAATTTTGCGAGTTGTATGTGAACAAAAAAGAAATCGCAGAAGAAATTGTAGCGGATGTATTTGTGAATTTCTGGAACCAGCGAATGAAACTGGTGGAGGTAGATAACCTGGAAACATATATCTTCATTTCCGTTAAAAACAGATCCCTGAATCATATCAAAAAAAACTCACTCATGCATTTGGTGCAGATAGAAGATAGCCCTATGGAATTTGTTGCTTACAGTAATCCTGAAGCGGAAATTGAAAAAAAGGAACTTTTCTATAAATTAGATCAGGCTATTGATACCCTGCCTCAGCAATGCAAGATTATATTCCAGCTGGTCAAAGAAGATGGAATGAAATACAAAGAAGTGTCAGAGATCTTAAATATTTCCCACAAAACTGTTCAAAGCCAGGTATTAAGGGCCATGCAGAAATTAAGTAAAGAAATGAGCCCTTATCTAAGCAAAAACAGTACAGTCTCTAAATTCATGAAATAATTACTTCTTTAATTGTGCCAGTGGAAAACGGATTAATTCGATGGCTTCTTTTTTCCTGGAGATGATCACATACATCCATCCCTCATCAATCATCGTATGGGGATAACCATACTCTCCGCCTTTCCATAATCCGTTTTTTTTAATGTGATAAGGTTCATCAGCAATAATAAACTGCCGGTCAAAATGTTTTCCGTCTGCAGACAGGGCCAGTACCAACGGGTTCCTGTCATAATGATGCAAAGTATCAGGTATACCCGCATAATAATAGTTTTTATCGGGTAACCTGCCAAAGTGAAATTTACTGTCATTATCACTAAAAGGCGTTTCTACAGGTTTAGACCATTTTTCTCCATTGTCTGCGCTCTGTGAAAGCCATAACCTGCCTTTCCAGCCTTTTCCAGTTACCCGCACTAATAAATGTAAAACGGCATCATCAGTCTGATAAAATGAACCTTCGCATAAAGGGGGAACGCCTGTTTTTTCTGCCGGTTTATAAAAGGTTGTTGAGTTATCCTGTTTAAGCAGTGAATCCGGGTAAAAGCTACTTCTTTTCCACCCCGATAATCCACGGTAGTCGTCCGTATAAGGATAAAGAAAATTCCCACTGATGATGAGCCTGCCAGACTGTGTGGGTTCCGGTCCGTGATTGGGAATTACTGGCATATGCATATCAATAGGCTCACTCCAGTGAATACCATCTGTAGTTGTTTTAGCCCACAGGCGGGTATGTATCTTTCTTTTGGTGTATTCACCATAATAAGCTACCAGGGTATCTTTGAACTGGTGAAATCCTGCAGCAGTTAATACGTTAAGCGTATCATTAGTGAGTGAAGGCGAGGCCAGCACTACAGGCGCCGACCAGTCTTTGAAGTTGGAAGAAGTAGCAATAACAACCCGTTGCCCCGGTGAATCTTCATCTTTTATACCATTAGACCATATAGCGAAGAACTTGCCTTTAAATTTAGTAACTGACGGATGATGGTTATAAAACCAGTTGGTATCTGGTGTGTATATAGTTGCTCTTTCTATTTTTAAATGTTTTAAACCTTTTTCTGTAGTGTAATTGTTGGAAACGAGGCTATTTTGTGCATATGAAATGCTGAACGACAAACTAAATAATAGATTCATTATAATTATTAGCCTGATTTTTTTCATCTGTTGTCTTTTTGAATTTATAACGGTATTAATTAGACAATAATAGTGGTAAAATGCTTACGGCGTTAAAGAAATAAAATGTTTTTTGAGAATTATTGAAATATATTTTGATTTCCTGTAAGCATTTGGGTTGTAAATATTGTCTTACTATTAAATGACCTTGGTCGTAATATATATTAAATGGAGAAAAATAGGTTTATTGAGCTGCTTACCAAGGATCTTGCTGGAGAAATCACAGTTGACGAGCAGCGGGAATTAGCCTATTTGAGAGGAGAGCCAAATTACGATAGAAAGGAAGAAGAGCTATTACGGGCATTCTGGGCCAATAGCCACAAAGAGGAATATGATTCCAGCATTTTATTTAAAAACATTCAGCAAAGGATAACCAGCGGTGATGAGGCCGAAGAAGAAGAGCTGCCTTTAGCCTTATACAACAAGGTAGCAGAAGAACCAATTGTTTATACTCAGCCGGCTACTGCCGGATTTGGATGGATACATCAGGCTGCAGCCGCCTTGCTCCTGATCTGTTTTACGTTTATTACCTGCCATACTTATTTTGCCTATAAAAAAGAACTGATTGTTAAAGAAACAGCAAAAGGAGTGAGGTCTGTTTTTACGCTCAAGGATGGAACTCAGGTACGTTTAAATTCAGATACCAGACTGGAATACCCGGCTAATTTTTCTGACTCTACAAGGGATGTGTTTTTAAGCGGTGAAGCTTTTTTTGATGTGAGTAAAGATAAAGCCCATCCTTTTATTATACACACAAAAGATATGGACATTAAAGTAGTCGGCACTACTTTTAATGTACAGGCCTATGAAAATGAAAATTCAACAGAAGCCACACTTATTCATGGCGCAATAACAGTTACCCTAAAAGACGCCGCAAAAAAGCAGATCTTTCTTAAGCCATCTCAAAAGCTGGTGTTAACCAATTTGCGTAACGAAAGAAGAAGAACGAAGAACGCGAAGCAAAATGCAACTGCCGTTGTAAGACAATTAACTTATTTTAAACCTGACCACTCAACAGTTATAGAAACCTCCTGGACGGAAAATAAACTCACTTTCAAAAATGAGGATTTTTCAACGCTTGCCCGCAGTATGGAAAGATGGTACAATATCGATATCAATTTTCAGAGTGAAACTGTAAAGCAGCTGAGATTTACCGGCGTAATTGAAAAGGAGAATATCAATGAAGCTCTCAAAGCTCTTCAACTCACAGAGAAATTTAATTTTTCTATGAATGATTCTACCGTGTCCATTTTTTAACAGTGAAACCTATTTAACAACAACCGCAAAACACTAACCTAACCTAAATCAGATGACTAAAAATACGACTTAATTACATGAGGTGGGCGATCTATGTCCCAATTTCAGCTAAACAACCCAATTGTTTTATAACCTATCAACTAATCATTATCGTATGAAATTTTTTACGCGCTTACACCGCGCAGTTCATAAAAATGCGCCAATAGAATCCTTACCCATCATGAAACTAACGTGTGGGTTATTGCTGATTTTTAACCTGAGTGCTGTTGCGGGAGTTTATTCCCAGAAAAAAGTCACTTTAAAATTGAAGTCTGCCGAATTTGCAGATGTACTCGCACAAATTGAAGCGAAGTCAGATTACCGGTTTATGTTTAGCAACCGCCAGGTACCCACTGGAAAGAACATCAATATTGATGTAACAGATGCGCCTATAGCCAAAGTTCTTCATGATTTATTGAACAATACAGAACTTACCTATAACGTATTGCCAAACAATCTGATCGTTATCGTTCCTCAGGGAGAAAAATTTGCCGATATTATTATTAAAGGAAAGATCACCGACGAAACCGGTATGCCGGTAATTGGTGCTTCCATTAAGATTAAAAACGGTAAAGGCGGTGCTATTACAGATGCTAATGGTGTTTACACATTAAGCGCACCTTCTGATGCGGTATTGATCGTATCTTATGTAAGTTATGCTACACAGGAGATCCCTGTTAACGGACAAACTTCTTTGAACATCAGCCTTAAACCTAATGCAAACGACCTGACTGAGGTTGTAGTTACTGCGCTGGGTATTACGAAAGATCAAAAAACACTGGGTTATTCTGTTACTAAGGTGAGCGGTGCAACCATGGATAAAGCGAGAGAATCCAACGTAGCCAATTCACTGGAAGGCCAGGTAGCTGGTTTAAGTGTTGGCGGTACTACTGGCGGCCCTGGTGCTTCAGTAAGATTAACCATTCGCGGTGCAACTTCATTTACAGGAAGCACACAACCCTTACTGGTTATTGATGGAGTTCCGATCGACAATACGGTAAGATCAACAGCCGGACAATACGGAGGAGCTGATGGTGGTGATGGATTCAGCAATATCAATCCTGATGATGTGGAAAGCATGACCGTACTGAAAGGTTCAACTGCTTCTGCATTGTATGGTGCAAGAGCAGCTAATGGGGTAATCCTGATTACTACTAAAAGCGGTAAAGCCGGAAAGGTACAGATAGAATTTAATTCGAATACACAATTTGAAACCGCTATTAACAATACCGATTACCAATATGAATATGGTCAGGGTGTTGCAGGCAATAAACCTACTACTGTAGCTTCGGCAATCAGTTCAGGCCTGTACTCATGGGGATCGAAATTAGATGGTTCATCTACCATTGCTTATGATGGCAGTTACCACCCTTATTCTGCGGTAACGAATAACATTAGTACTTTTTACCGTACTGCAGCCAGTTATACCAATAGCGTATCCATTGCAGGAGGTGGTGAAAAAGGAACTTATCGTTTTTCTGCTGCTGATTTAGACGGACAGTCTATCCTGCAAAACAGTGGACTGCAAAGAAAAACTTTCAATTTCAGTACTACGCAACAGCTGACTAAAAAGCTGACTTTTAATTTAATGGCTAACTACGTAGATCAGGAAGATAAAAACCGTCCTTATTTAAGTGATTCACCATTAAATGCCAATTATGCCGTGTCGTTCCTGCCTACCAGTATGGGGGTGAAAACGCTGGCACCAGGTTACAATTCCCTAACCGGAGCAGAATCAAGCTGGAATGATAACTCCTATGTTACCAACCCTTATTTCGTAACCAGTCAGTTTGTCAATAACTATAGCCGTAAACGGATCACTACCGCTATGTCGGCAAAGTACCAGTTTACAGATTACCTTTCCCTGATGGGCAGGTTCGGTTATGATTTATCAAATGATGAAAATTTATCCGTAACCCCTACAGGGACCGCCTACACAACCAATAACCAGGGACAATTAAATGCATTGACCCAGGCACAAACAGTAGAAATGAATGCAGACTTCCTGTTGAATTTCAACAAAGATATCTTCAAAGATTTTAATGTAAATGCAAGTGTGGGTGGTAACTATCGTCAGAATACTTATCAGGAAACAGGTTCCAGCGGTCAGTCGTTTATCGTTCCTTACTTATATACCCCATCTAACTTGCTGACTAAAGCAGTTGTTTATGATTATCACCAGTTAAAAACTCCTTCAGTATATTATACCGCAGATTTTAGCTACAAAGGTTTGATTACCTTGAGTACTACAGGACGTTACGATACTTTCTCTACTTTACCAACTAACAACAACAGTATCTTTACACCTTCAGTATCTACAAGTTTTGTATTCTCGCAGTTAGGTCATCCGGATTGGTTGAGCTTTGGTAAATTAAGGGCTTCATATGCTAAAACTAGCGGTGAGCCGGCAGATGCTTATTTAACCCAGCAATATTACACCATTGCCAATTCTATCAATGGTACGCCAAGAAGCACATACAGTGATATCCTGCCTAACGAAGAGTTAAAACCATACTCTTTAACAGAATATGAAATAGGTACAGAATTGAAGTTCTTAAAAAACAGGATCGGTATTGATGCCTCATTCTTTACCAGGAAAACAACAGGGGAGATAGTTCAGGCTTCAACCTCAACTTCTTCAGGGTATGATTACAGATATGTTAATTTAGGTTCTACACAGAATAAAGGTATAGAGTTATTGTTATCAGGTACACCAATTAAATCTAAAGACTTTACCTGGAATTCAAGTTTCAACTTCACTACCGTGAAGAACAAGGTATTGGAAATTGACGGAACTACGAATGCGCCTATTCAAACAGGTACCTACAGACCGGGTAATGCTTTTGTAGATGTAGTACAGGGTTATTCTGTTGCACAGATCATGGCTTACGATTATAAGTATGATGCCAAAGGAAATATCATTATCGGTGCCAATGGTATCCCTGAGCGTGGTGACCTGAAAGCTTATGGTTCTGGTTTACCAAAAATATATGGTGGATGGACGAATGATTTCCATTACAAACACTGGGATGCTTCGTTCCTGATCGATTACAGGTTTGGTAATAAAGTATTATCTGCTACGGAATACAATTCTTATGAATATGGGTTGAACAAAGCTACGCTTGTTGGCAGGGAAACTGGTGTGGTAGCTACTGGTGTAACGGAATCGGGTGCTACCAATACAACTAACGTTGATGCACAGACTTACTACACAGGTTTGATTAACAACATATCTAAGTTATCGGTACTGGATGGCAGTTTCATTAAATTCCGTCAGGCTACTTTCGGTTATACCTTCACTCAAAAAATGCTGGGTAAAATACCTTTTTCTTCTATCAGCGTGAACCTGGTTGCCCGTAACTTATTTACGATCATGAAACATACAGATAATATCGATCCTGAAAACACATTCTCCTCACAAGTAGGTTCCGCAGGTGTTGAAGGTGGTTCTTTGCCTTACACCAGAACTTACGGATTCAATGTTAATTTTAAATTTAGATAGAACACAAAATGAAACCTGTATCAGCTTAATAAATAAGCTAATGCAATTTTCATCACCTATAAAAATCAATATGTATCAGATGAAAAAAATATTTATATACTTTGCTTTTTCGGCTGTGGTTTTGTCCTCTTGCTCAAAGGAGAATTTGGAGAAAACCAATACAGACCCAAAATCAGCTACGGCTGCAAATAATAATCCTAATTACCTGCTTACGTCAGGAGAGCTGGAATATGCAAATACTGGTTATACACAATTGTTGTATCAGTCAATGATGATGCAGGGACTGGCCAGTACCTTAAACTATTATGGTAACGGTGATAAATACATCACTACCAGTGGAACGGTGGGTTATCAGGCTGAAATCTGGAGTACTACGTACACTGCGCTAAGTGAAATGAATCAGGCAATTATCATTGCCAATGCACAGGACCCGGTAAAATACAACAATGTAATCCAGATCGCTAAGATCAATGAGATGATGATGTTCCAGAGAATTACCGATACTTATGGTGATGTTCCTTTTACTCAGGCTTTACTGGCTTCTACAGGTAATGTAACTCCTTCATATGACAAACAGCAAAGCATTTATCCTGCTATGCTTACTCAGTTGCAGGCGGCAATTACAGCGCTGAATACTACTTCTCTGGCCGTTTCAGGTGATCTTTATTACACAGGAGACGTAACCAAATGGAAAAAACTGGGTTACTCGCTGATGCTGAGAATAGCGATGCGTTTGACAAAATCTGATCTGGCAACTGCTAAAACATGGGCTGAAACAGCTTATGCAGGCGGTACCATGGCCAGTAATGATGACAATGCGATCCTGAAAACAGATGCTTCCAACAGTGATACGAAAAATGCAAATACAGCTGCTTTATTGGTTACTGATGATTTTCAGCAGGTAAGATGGAGCCAGACCTATATCAACTGGTTAAGGGCAACAAATGATCCTCGTTTAGGGGTGATCGGTGAAATTCCTTTGGCTGGAAAAGCTAACAATGCCGACCAAACTTTATCAGGAAATACAGCCGCAAGCGCGCAGATTGGTATGCCAAACGGCTACGATCAGAATGGTGGTGCATTTGACATCAGTAAAGCACCAAATTATCCGGGTGCAACGGGTACTACAGGTGATATTGCTGCTCTGGGTGGTTATTCACGTCCGAGGGTTGCTGTTTACATGCAACAGTCGGGTCCTCTTTTTGTCATGTCTTATGCAGAATCAGAACTATTATTGGCTGAAGCTGCTTACAGGGGCTGGGCCGCGGGAACTGCCGCCACACATTATTCAAATGCAGTTACCGCTGCACTGAACTCTATGTCGCAAATGTCTACCGGAAGCTCTACTATTGCTACTGCTGATATTGCTGCTTATGTAGCGGCCAACCCTCTGGTTGCAGGTTCAGAAATGAAAATGATCAACGAGCAATACTGGGCTACTGATATCGCAAACTTCAACTTTATCGAGGTTTGGGCCAACTGGAGAAGATCTGGTTATCCTGTATTAACTCCGGTACAATATACCGGAAACGTTACAGGTGGAACTATTCCAAGAAGAATGCCTTATCCGGCTACTGAAGTTACAGTGAACGGCGCAAACTACGCTGCTGCTGTTGCTTTAATTAGTGGTGGAGATCAGTTAACTTCCAGGGTTTACTGGGATAAATAATGCTCCGGCAATTCCTGCCGTATAGATTATTCAGCTAAAAACGCTTAATAATACCAATACGGTAGGAATTGTTTTTTTTTTTTGAGATATTACGGGCAGATTTAACAGATCTCCCGTTTTTTTTTGATAATTGTATGATAATGATAAAATTTACACCTCATAGATATAAAATTTACAAATAAATCACCTATAACCGCCCATTGCAGACTGGAGACAGGAAGCAGTAAGTACGATTGAAAAAAAACAACCTAAACGAATGAAAAAATTTAATTGGATAATTGGAGCCTTCTTACTTTTATCCTTAAAAACCGCAGCTCAAAATGGTGTCCATCAACAATCCACGATCTATGAGTGGCCGGCAGACGAAGCTGTAAAAGCAAAACTGGATAAATGGCAGGATCAGAAATTCGGAATGCTTATCCATTGGGGGCTATATGCTGTCCCTGGAATTATTGAATCATGGGAACTCTGCTCTGAACCCTGGATAGAACGTCCTGATAGTACGGTTGCTTATGAAGATTACAAAAAATGGTACTGGGGCTTAAGCAAGCAGTTTAATCCCGTTAAGTTTAACCCCGATCAGTGGGCCAAAGCAGGTAAAGATGCCGGTATGAAATACATGATCTTTACCACCAAACATCACGATGGTTTCTCGATGTTTGACACCAAACAATCTGACTTCAATATTGCCTCCGGGCCATTCAAAGATAATCCGAAAGCCGATGTGGCCAAGTATGTTTTCGACTCCTTCAGAAAACAGGGATTTATGATCGGCGCTTATTTCTCTAAACCGGACTGGCATTCACAATATTTCTGGTGGTCTAAATACGCTACGCCAGACCGCAATACCAATTATGATATCCGTAAGTATTCCTGGAGATGGAACCAGTTCAAAAATTTCGCCTTTAACCAGATTGGTGAGCTGATGAACAATTATGGTTCTATAGATATCCTATGGTTAGACGGGGGATGGGTACGTCCGCTGGAAACCGTAACGCCAGAAGTTAGGGCATGGGGTGCAGCTATTCCTGAATGGAGCCAGGATATTGATATGCCTAAAATTGCCACTATGGCACGTAAAGCGCAACCTGGTTTGCTTATGGTAGACAGAACGGTTCACGGACCTTATGAGAATTACCAGACACCAGAGCAGAAAATTCCGGAGCAGCAGCTGGACCATCCCTGGGAAAGCTGTTTAACTTTAGGCAATGCCTGGGGATTTGTGCCCAATGATCATTATAAAACACCAAATGAAGTGATCCGCTCCCTGGTGGAAGTGGTAGCTAAAGGTGGCAGTTTACTGCTTGGTGTTGGTCCCCGTCCTGATGGTACTTTCCCTGATGTAGCTGTTTCACGCCTGGA
Source organism: Pedobacter sp. L105 (assembly GCF_009765875.1). Taxonomy (GTDB): domain Bacteria; phylum Bacteroidota; class Bacteroidia; order Sphingobacteriales; family Sphingobacteriaceae; genus Pedobacter. The sequence continues at coordinate 352,712 of NZ_LMUP01000002.1, read as the reverse complement.
AGAGATCGGAAAATGGATGAAAGCCAATGGTAAGGCTATTTATGCTACCCGGATCACCGCGGTGTACCATGATGGAAATACCTGGTTTACACAAAGCAAGGATAAGATGACCAAAAATGCCATTTATTGCTTTAAGGATAGTAGTATTGCTAAAACGATTCAATGGACTGGTAATGCCCCTAAAAAAGGAAGTAAAATGATTTTGCTGAATAGTAATAAACCAGTTCAGTGGGAGTTAAAAGGAGAGACCGTAACCGTTCACCTTCCAGACAATATACAAAATAACCCGTCCGTTTACGGCGCATTGGCTTTTTCATATCCTGTACTATAATTACAACTATGTTTAAAATTAGATTTCATCGCTTCCATTATCCAGTAAAGCGATTACTGCTGGGCACTACTTTCGTAGCTGCTTTAAGCGGGCAAAGTATGGCGCAAAATAAATCGGCCATACAGCTAACCAAATATGTAGACCCATTTATTGGAACCGGAGGCCATGGACACGTTTTTGTAGGTGCTGATGTACCTTTCGGCGCTGTGCAGCTGGGGCTTAAAAATATATCTGCTGGATGGGACTGGTGCTCAGGTTATCATTACAGTGATACCACCATTGTAGGATTTTCTCATACGCATTTAAGCGGTACCGGTATTGGCGACCTTGGCGATATTTCCATTATGCCTGTAGTAGGTGAGGTGAAGCTGACCGAAGGTAAATCAGGTGATGAGCAAAGCGGATATTATTCTACTTACTCTCATCAGCAGGAAGTAGCTAAGCCGGGTTATTACAGTGTGATGGTAAACCGCTACCATATTAAAGCAGAACTGACGGCAAGTAATAGAGTTGGTTTTCATCAGTATACTTTCCCCGCAGGGAAAGAACCAAAAATCATTATCAACCTGAAACAGGGAATCCAGTGGGATAAACCTACGGAAACTTACATCCACCAGGAAAATGACACTACCGTTTCTGGTTACCGTTATTCTAAAGGCTGGGCAGCAGATCAGCGTATTTATTTTACTGCTGTGTTTTCCAAGCCTATCAAAAAGTTTTCTGTATCTGACAGTACCGATACCAAAGCAGGAACCGAATTGAAAGGTTTAGGCGTATTGGGACTTGCTGTTTTTGATGCACAAACTTCAGGGCCGATCCGTATTAAAGTAGCGATCTCACCAGTGAGCATCGAAAATGCAAAATTGAACATGAAAGCAGAGATCCCAGGCTGGAATTTCAATCAGCAGGTGCTTAAAGCAAATGATGCCTGGAATAAGGAACTGAGCAGGGTAGTGATCAAAACAAACGATCTGTCCCGCATGAAGATCTTTTATACTGCATTGTACCATACCATGATTGCTCCGTCAACCTATAATGATGTGAACGGCGATTACCTGGGTACCGATAAAAAGGTATATAAAAATGCTCCTTTTACCAATTATACTACTTTCTCTCTATGGGATACATATAGAGCGGCAATGCCTTTAATGAGCTTAATTAACAGCGAAAGGGAAGGAGATATCGTGAACAGCTTCCTGGCTATCTATCAGCAAACAGGTAAATTACCGGTATGGCCGTTGATGGGCAATGAAACGGATTGTATGGTAGGTAATCCTGGTATGATCGTAGTGGCCGATGCTTACCTGAAAGGGATTAAAGGTTTTGATAAAGATCTTGCTTATGAAGCTTTAAAAGCTACAGGTATGAGAGATGAAAGAGGACTAAACCTAGTAAAGAAATACGGCTTTATTCCTGCCGATAGTACAGTAGAATCTGTAGCCATGGGATTGGAATATGCAATTGCAGACTGGTCGGTTGCCCAGGTAGCTAAGAACCGCGGCGACCATGAAGCTTATGCTTACTGGAGCAAACGCGGTGAAAACTATAAAAATTATTTTGACAAGGAAACCCGCTTTATGCGAGGCCGTTTTGCGAACAACACCTGGAGAACTCCTTTTAGTCCTTTTAGAGCAGTTCACCGTCAGGATGATTATACAGAAGGTAATGCATGGCAATATTTATGGCTGGTACCACAGGATGTGGAAGGCCTGACCAAATTATTGGGCGGTACCAAACCTTTTGTTGCTAAACTGGATTCCCTGTTTACCGCAAAAGGTGATATGGGCTCTGAATCATCTCCTGATATCAGCGGTTTGATCGGCCAATATGCACATGGCAATGAGCCAAGTCACCATATCACTTACATGTATGCCTACGCTGGTCAGCCTTATAAAACCGCAGAAAAAGTAAGGTATATCCTGGATAATCTGTACTCTGACCATTTTGATGGTTTAAGCGGAAACGAAGATGTAGGCCAGATGTCTGCCTGGTATATTTTATCTTCCTTAGGCTTTTATGCAGAGAACCCGGCTAACGGAATGTATGTGTTTGGCAGCCCTGTCATCAATGAAGCTACATTAAAAGTAGGTTATGGACAAACTTTTAGTATGTCTGTAAAAAACAATTCGGCAGTAAATAAATACATCCAGTCGATCACACTCAACGGAAAACCTTATACTAAATCTTATATCCTGCACAGCGAGATCGTTAAAGGTGGTAAGATCGTTATCATAATGGGTGATAAACCCTCTGCAACATGGGGTATAAAACCAGAAGACCGTCCATATTCAGTTACGCAATAAATTACTATTTTTATCTATACTCATGTTTAAAACATCTTCATTTCAATGGCTTAAAACACTGTGCTGCTTGTTGCTCCTGCTTTCGGCTGCAGGGCATCTTTCTGCACAGGATCAGTATGAACTTAATTCAGGCTGGTTGTGTAAGCCTGTTACTCAGGTTAGAGCTCAGGGTACTGAAATTTCAAACTATTCATTTTCTACGGCCGACTGGAAAAAGGCTATTGTTCCCGGTACCGTATTAACCACAATGCTGGCCAATAAAGAAGTTCCTGATCCATATTTTGGAATGAACAATGCCCATATCAAAGACATTTACGAAACCGGAAGGGATTTTTATACCTACTGGTTTGTTAAAGACTTTAAAGAGGCCATCCCTTCTGCTGACGGACAGGTATGGTTAAAATTCAGAGGGATAAACTACAGCTGTGATATTTTTCTGAATGGTAAAAAAGTGAATACAGCACCTTTTAAAGGAATGTATCTTAGAAAATCTTATAATATTACCAAGTTGCTGATCAAAGGCACCAACAGGCTGGCCGTGATCGTTCATCCACCAGATGTGGTAGGTAACCCTAACGGTGGTCAGGGTGGCGACGGAACAATCGCCCGCGGCGTATCTTCTCAATACACTGCCGGATGGGACTGGATCCGTCCGATCAGGGATAGAAACACAGGTATCTGGGATAAAGTTTATATTGAAAGAACGGGTGCTGTAAGTTTAGACAATCCGCATGTGATCACTTTAGTTCCCGGAAAACGTTTAACCTCGGGTCCTCAGGCACCTGCTATTATTAAAGTTTCTGCCGAACTGAAAAATTCAACTGCTAAAGCAGTAACCGGAAGTCTGGTATATACGCTGGACGGTCAGAAAATGGTAAAGGTTGTTACCTTAATGCCTAATAGCACTGCTGAAATTAAATTCGCCGACTTAAGCCTTAAGAATCCTAAATTATGGTGGCCAAGTGGTTATGGACAGCAAAACCTGTATCCTTTACATGTTAGTTTTGTAAAAGGTACGGTAGTTTGTGACAGCCAGACGGTGAGCGTAGGGGTAAGAGAAATTCAAGCTACCTGGAACAGTACCACCAGCAGCAAGCAGATTAGTGTAAACGGACAGAAAGTATTTATTAAAGGTGGCGACTGGATCATGTCTGATGCCATGCTTCGTTTTACCAAAGAAAGATATGATGCCGAGATCAGGTATCACCGTGATATGAACCTGAACCTGATCAGGATCTGGGGAGGTTCACTGATAGAACGCCCTGAATTTTTTGAAGCCTGTGATAAATATGGTATCCTTGTGTTCCAGGATTTCTGGATGTCTGGCGACTGCAATGGCAGATGGGTAGACCCTATGAAATCGGAAGATCAATGGACACGCAGGCAATATCCTGACGATCACCATTTATTCCTGGAATCGGCTGCAGATATGATTAAAATGGTAAGAAATCACCCTTCATTAGCCATCTGGTGCGGTGGAAATGAGATTACTCCTCCGGAAGATATTCTTGTTCCTCTGCGTGATTCTATTTTACCTGCTTTAGATGGTACACGCTGGTTCGTAGAATATTCAAATTCTGATGATATGTCTAAAAATACCCTGGGCGGAAATGGTGATGGCCCATACGGTATACAGGATATTTCTACCTTCTGGAATACCAGAACTTTCCCTTTCAATTCTGAAGTGGGTTCTGTAGGTGTTGGAGATCTGGAGTCTATTCAAAAGATCATGCCGGCAGCCAGTCAGGTTGCCCCTCAGTTTATCGCAAAAGACAAACGTGAGCCTAAAGGCCCTTCAGAAAAAGCAGATTCAGTATGGGATTACCACAATTACCTGGGTGTAGGTTATGAAGACCATATTTTACCTTACGGTAAACCTACCAATCTGGCAGATTTTGCTAAAAAAGCACAGCTGGTTAACTACAATCAGTACAGAGGCCTGATGGAAGGTTTTAGCTCACACATGTGGGATTGGTATACAGGTGTAATCATCTGGAAAACCCAGAATCCATGGACATCCATGCGCGGACAGATGTATGATTATTACCTTGACCCGAATGCCTGTTTATTCGGCTTGCGTTCAGGAAGTGAATCATTGCATTCCATGTATAATCCGGTAGATGGAACCGTAATGGTAGTGAACAATAGTTTCGAAGCCAAACGTAATATTATGCTGGTTGCCAAATCATATGATATGGATGGGAAAGTAACCGATATTATGCAGGTATTCTGCTTTATGGATCCATCAAGCATTAAAAAGATTGAATCTATCAAAAAGAAAGTCGATGAACTTTCCGCTAAAAAAGGTTCCTTCCTTTCCCTGCAGTTACTGGATGAACATCAGAAATTGCTGAGCAATAACTTATACTGGATTGCAGACGACAAAGGAATGTATTCAGGATTGAACGAACTGAAAGCCGTTCAGCTGAACACCCACGCCAGACAATTGAAATCGGGCAAGATTGAAGTGACTTTAGCCAACCCGGCAAATAATCCGGTAAGTTTCTTTAATCGTATTTCATTAGTAGATGCCGGTACCAAACAAAGGATTTTACCTGTATTTTATGATGATAATTATTTCTCCGTTCTTCCGGGAGCAGAAAAAAAGATTATTATTGATTATAACCCGGAAAAAGGAGCTGCTATACCTATGCTGACCCTCACAAATTATACAGGTGACAACCAAACAATCCAGATAAACCCATAACTCAAATTTTATACATAACAAGCATGTCAAGATTAAATTTGCTGGAAGAAACCAGATACGAGAAATTACCCGTAAGCGTATTCAGTGATGAACAAACTGCAAGCGTAGAGGTTGCAAAAAGAATCGCATCACTGATTATTTCAAAACAGGAAAAAGGTGAACAGGCCGTATTAGGTCTGGCTACCGGAGCCACTCCTGTTAAGGTTTACAAAGAACTGATCAGATTACACAAAGAGGAAGGATTAAGTTTCAATAACGTAGTTACTTTTAATCTGGATGAGTATTATCCAATGAAACCTGATGCCGACCAGAGTTATGTTCGTTTCATGAACGAAAATCTGTTCAACCATATCGACATCAAACGCGAAAATATAAATATCCCGGACGGTCTTTTGGAAAGGGAACAAATTGAAGATTTCTGTTTAAGATATGAGCAGAAGATCAGCGGTTTTGGAGGGATAGATTTACAATTGCTGGGTATAGGAAGAACAGGCCACATTGGTTTTAATGAGCCGGGATCTGCGCCTAACTCAGGTACACGTCTGGTAACATTAGACGATCTGACCAGAAGAGATGCTTCACGTGATTTTGGTGGCGTGGCCAATGTGCCTACCAAAGCGATCACCATGGGTATCGGTACCATCTTCAAGGCAAAGGAAATTATCCTGATGGCCTGGAACGAGAAAAAAGCTTCTATCGTTAAAAAAGCAGTGGAAGGCGAATTATCTTCAGAAGTACCGGCTACTTTCTTACAACTGTCGCAAAATGTTGAGTTTATCCTGGATCAGGATGCAGCTACTTCATTAACGCGTTTTGATACACCGTGGTTAGTGAAAGACTGCCATTGGGAAGATCGTCAGGTAACTAAAGCGGTAATCTGGCTGGCAAAAACTTTGGGTAAACCGATCCTGAAGTTAACAGAAGACAATTACAACAATAATGGTATGGCACAGCTGGCTACAGAACGTGGTCCGGTGTACAATATCAATATTCAGATATTCAATAAATTGCAGCACACCATTACCGGCTGGCCGGGTGGTAAACCAAATGCAGATGATAGTCAACGTCCGGAACGTGCAGCTCCGGATCACAAACGTGTGATTATCTTCTCTCCGCATCCTGATGATGATGTAATTTCTATGGGCGGTACTTTTATCCGTTTGGCAGATCAGGGACATGAAGTACATGTAGCTTATCAGACTTCAGGAAATACCGCAGTTTGGGATGATGATGTATTGCGTTTCATGGAGTTCAATATTGATTTTGTAGAATCAAGGGGCGAAGATTCTGCAGCCTTAAAAGCTACCTATCATAGTATGCGCGATTTTATCAGCAAAAAACTGCCTAACCAGACAGACCCTGAAGAAATTCGTACCGTTAAAAAACTGATCAGAAAAGGAGAAGCGATTGCGGGTGCACGATTTGCCGGTTTAACGGATGAGCGTATCCATTTCCAGGACCTTCCTTTTTATGACAGGGGTAAGTTCCAGAAAAATGTAAGTTATGAGGATGACATCATCCAAACGATGGAGCTGCTGCAAAAAGTAAAACCACATCAGATATTTGCTGCCGGTGATTTTGCAGATCCGCATGGAACGCATAAAGTTTGTTTCAATATTATCATTGAAGCCATGATCCGTTTGAGAGCTACAGAAGACTGGACAAAGGATTGCTGGTTATGGATGTACAGAGGTGCATGGCACGAGTTCGAAACTTACGAAATTGAAATGTGTGTGCCTTTATCGCCGCAGGAAGTGCAAAGAAAAAGACTGGCTATCTTCAAACACCAGTCGCAAAAAGATCTTCCTGTGTTCCCTGGAGATGATTCAAGAGAGTTTTGGGTAAGGGCAGAAGCACGTACAACAGAAACCGCAAAAGCATACGATCAGCTTGGACTGGCAGAGTACGAGGCTATGGAAGCCTTTGTGAAATGGAAATTCTAATATTAATCATCTCTTATAACAAGCAATACTAAATGACAACAACAGCAAAAAAAGGAATCCAGCCCATTTATATTATCGGGGCATTGTTCTTTATATTCGGATTTGTAACCTGGTTAAATTCCGTTTTGATCCCTTATCTGAGAATTGCCTGTGAGCTCAATAACTTTGAATCTTACCTGGTGGCTTTTGCCTTTTATATCAGTTACCTGGTGATGGCTATACCATCGGCCTCCGTATTAAAAGTAACAGGTTTTAAAAAAGGTATGGCTTTAGGATTGATAGTGATGGGCTTGGGTGCACTGATCTTTATTCCAGCCGCGCTGTCGCGTACCTATGTTCTTTTTCTGCTGGGTTTGTTTGTACAGGGTACAGGTCTTGCCTTATTACAGACTGCATCTAACCCTTATATTACGATCCTGGGTGCACCCGAAAGTGCCGCCAAAAGAATCAGTATCATGGGTATCTGTAATAAAGTGGCGGGTGCCATTGCACCTATTGCATTGGGTGCTATTGCGCTGAAAGATGTAGATGGCTTTAAACACCGTTTACTCACGATGAGTGCTGCCGAAAAGGTAAGTCAGCTGAACGACCTGGCTTCAAGGGTGATCCTTCCTTATGTAGGAATCATTGCTGTATTGGTGGTCCTGGCAGTGCTGATCTATTTTTCCGATCTGCCTGAGATCGATGCAGATGTTGAAGATGAAAGTGTATCTGCAGCTACAGCCGGTAAAACCAGTGTGTTTCAGTTTCCGCATTTGCTAATGGGTGTATTAACACTATTCCTTTACGTAGGTGTAGAGGTAATGGCTGGTGATACAGTAATCAGTTACGGTTCTTACCAGGGAATCCCATTGGCTACGGCCAAGTTTTTTACCAGCTTTACCCTGCTCGGGATGATTATAGGTTACCTGATTGGAATTATCTGTATTCCTAAATATATCAGTCAGGAAAAAGCGATGAAATGGTTTGCAGCCTTAGGGGTAGTCCTGGTAATTATTGCCATTTCCACTACAGGTTATGTTTCCGTGTTGTTCATCGCCCTGTTAGGTTTGGCCAATTCACTGGTTTGGCCGGCGATATGGCCTCTGGCTTTGTCTGGCCTTGGCAGATTTACAAAAATAGCTTCCTCTTTACTGATTATGGGTATTGCAGGAGGAGCAGTGATTCCCTTGTGTTATGGTGCGCTTGCCGATGTAGTAAATCCTCAGCAGGCCTACTGGATCATGGTTCCATGTTATTTATTTATATTTTATTATGCTACTTTAGGTTATAAAGCTGGCAAAAAAACCGATACGATATTAAACCAGATATAATGAATAGAAAAGATTTTATTACCAAAACCAGTTTGCTGAGCGCGGGGCTTTTTTTAAGCAATGAGCTGAGTGCTTTCGAACTGGCTTATCCTAATGTAAGGGTGCCGCTGAACAAAAGAAAATTCAGCAGCCCTGCCGTAGAAAAGGCTATTCTGGAATTCCAGAAAAAAGTTACCGACAAAGAACTGGGATGGTTATTCAACAACTGTCTGCCCAATACCCTGGATACAACTGTTACTTTTTCCACAGTTGATGGTAAACCGGATACCTATGTGATCACCGGTGATATTGATGCCATGTGGTTAAGGGATAGCTCTGCGCAGGTTTGGCCTTATCTTGCTTTTATGAAGCAGGATAAAAAGCTGCAACAATTGGTTGCGGGGGTCATTAGCCGTCAGACTACTTATGTACTGAAAGATCCTTATGCCAATGCATTTTACCATAGCGGCGATCAGAAAAGTGAATGGCAGAGTGATCATACTACGATGCAGGCAGGAGTACATGAGCGCAAATGGGAAATAGATTCCCTGTGTTATACCATGCGTCTGGCTTATAACTACTGGAAAATGACAGGTGATACTGCTCCTTATGACGAGCGTTGGAAATCTGGCGTAAAGCTGATCCTGGCTACTTTTAAAGAGCAGCAAAGAAAAACAGGACTGGGACCTTACCACTTTCAGCGGAATACGGCCAAACCTACGGACAGCCTGCCCATGTTAGGTTATGGTTTTCCGGTTAAACCTGTAGGACTGATCTGTTCGATGTTCAGGCCAAGTGATGATGCTACCATTTTTCCTTTCCTGATCCCTTCTAATCTTTTTGCTGTAGTGAGTTTAAAACAGATGGCAGAAATGATGACCGTGGTGCAGAAGGATGAAGCTTTGGCTGCGGAACTAACTGCTTTAGCGCAGGAAGTAGAGGCGGCAATTGAAAAATACGCAAAGGTAGAACATCCGGTTTATGGCAAAATCTATGCTTTTGAAGTAGATGGTTTTGGAAACGTTAACCTGATGGATGATGCCAATGTACCAAGTCTGCTTTCATTGCCTTACCTTGATGCTGTAAAAGTTACAGATCCTGTTTATCAGAACACACGCAAATTCGCCTTGTCTGAACATAACCCTTATTTCTATAAAGGTACTTCCAGTGAAGGAATAGGTGGGCCCCATGTAGAGGAGCAGGATATGATCTGGCCGCTGAGCATTATTGCCAGGGGATTAACCAGTACAGATGATGAAGAAATCAAACAATGTGTGGCCTGGTTAAAGGCAAGTCATGCAGGAAAAGGTTTTATGCATGAATCCTATAAGAAGGATCATCCCGAAACGTTTACCCGCCCGTGGTTTGCCTGGGCAAATACCATATTTGGTGAATTTCTGTGGGAAGTGTATCAGAAACGCCCTCATTTACTGACATAATTTAACATTCATTAAAAGATGTTTATCAATCAAACTCAATTACGGAACTGGCTTTTGCCAGTTCTTTTTATATCCTGTCCTGCGTTCCTGTTTGCACAGAAAAAAGAAGTACCGCTTTACAAGAACCCAAAGGCCCCGGTGGCCGACAGGGTAAAAGATCTTCTTGGCAGAATGACCGTTGAAGAAAAAGTTGGTCAGCTGTCAACTTTGCTGGGCTGGGAAATGTATGAGAAGAAAGGTGATGGCGTAGTTGCTTCGGAGAAGTTTAAAAAAACTGTGGCGGCTAACCAGTATGGCATGTTATGGGCAACGCTTAGAGCAGATCCATGGACAAGAAAAACCCTGGAAACTGGCTTGGATCCTTATAAAGCAGCACTGGCAACCAATGCACTGCAAAAATATATTATTGAACATACCAGGTTGCAAATACCTGTATTGATTGCCGAGGAATGTCCGCATGGACACATGGCTATCGGAACTACCGTTTTTCCAACCTCTATCGGGCAGAGCAGTACCTGGGATCCTATGTTGATCCAATCCATGGCTGCGGCTATTGCCAAAGAAGCAAGGTTACAGGGGGCACATATTGGTTATGGCCCGGTGCTGGATCTGGCACGCGAACCTAGGTGGTCAAGGGTAGAGGAAACTTATGGTGAAGATCCATTTTTAAATAGCATGATGGGCGTAGCCATGGTGAAAGGGTTCCAGGGAAAGGATAATACTATCGGCAGCGGTGTAAACGTCATTTCTACCTTAAAACATTTTACTGCTTATGGAAGTCCTGAAGGGGGCCATAATGCAGGTCTGATTAATCCCGGCAGAAGAGAACTGATCCAGAGTTATCTGCCACCATTTGAAGCGTCGATTAAAGCTGGTGCTTTGTCTATCATGGCCGCCTATAATTCTGTTGATGGCGTTCCATGTAGCAGTAACCCCTATTTATTGGATACCCTGCTGCACAGACAATGGGGGTTCAAAGGCTTTTCTGTATCCGATCTGGGAAGTATCGATGGATTAGTGCTCACGCAGCATGTTGCGGCAAACAATATTGATGCTGCCGCACTGGCAATGAACGCAGGATTGGATAACGATCTGGGTGGTGTTGTTTTCTCGGCTCCTTTGCTGGAAGCGATTAAAAATGGTGCGGTTTCTATGCAACGCATAGACGAAGCTACAGGACGGTTGTTAGCGATGAAGTTCGAAATGGGTTTGTTTGAAAATCCTTATGTAGATCCTAAATTGGCTAGAAAAGAAGTACGGAAGGAAGCTACTGTTACCCTTTCCCGTAAGGTAGCACAGGAATCCATCATCCTGTTAAAGAATGAAAATGCAGTATTGCCATTGAAGAAAACTATTAGTTCTATCGCAGTGATAGGACCCAATGCTGATAATATTTATAACCAGCTGGGTGATTATACTGCTCCGCAGGATCCAAAAGCTATAATTACTGTTCTGGAAGGGATTACTGCTAAGCTGCCTGCAGCAAAAATCAATTATGTGAAAGGCTGTGCGATAAGGGATACTGCCAATGTGCATATTGCCGAAGCAGTAGCAGCAGCAAAACAATCGGATGTAGCAGTAGTGGTGATCGGCGGATCAAGTGCCCGCGATTTTAAAACCGAATATATCAGTACCGGAGCAGCAATAGTTGGTAAAGGTACTGCTGAAGTAAGTGATATGGAAGCCGGTGAGGGATATGACAGGGAAACCTTAGACCTGATGGGTAAACAGCTTGAATTGTTGCAGGCTGTAGTAAAAACCGGGAAACCGGTAGTGGTAGTATTTATCGGCGGAAGGCCGCTAAACCTGAATTGGCCTGCTGCAAACGCTGCCGCTATCATTACTGCCTGGTATCCGGGACAGGAAGGCGGAGATGCCATTGCTGATGTTTTATTTGGTGATTATAATCCTGCCGGGAGACTGCCGATATCTGTTCCGAGATCAGTAGGACAACTGCCTGATTATTACAATTACCAGAATTCATCTAAGCATGATTATGTAGAAGGACCTGCAACTCCGTTATATGCTTTTGGTTATGGGCTAAGCTACAGCAAATTTGTGTATAGCGATCTGGATGCAACAGTAAATGCAGGAGACAACCTGACGGTGAATGTGAGTCTCAAGGTAACTAACAGCAGTGCCATAGATGGTGATGAGGTAGTGCAATTGTATCTTCGTGATGATGTTTCTTCCGTAGTTACACCCGTTAAAACACTGAAGGCTTTCAGCCGTATAAATATCAAGGCAGGCGCGACAAGAACAGTAGAATTTACCCTGCATAAAAATGATCTGAGTTTAATGAACCAGCAAATGCAGCGCGTAGTAGAAGCAGGGGATTTTACCCTGATGCTTGGCGCAGGTTCTACAGATATCAGACTGGAAAAGAAAATCAACGTTAACCAAAACTATAAATTATGAAGAAAGTGATCTCAGGCCTGGTACTCGCCTGCATTACGATGAGTGTAAAGGCCCAGACCGATGAAAATCTTGGAATTATTCCTGCGCCGGTATCGGTGCAAAGACAATCGGGATATTTTAAACTGGATAAAACTGTGGTATTGGTTTCTAACGAAGCACCCAATGCGGCTACTGCAGATATGCTGAATGCGTATATTGCTGCTAAAGGCGGCTTTGCTTTAAGAACCACTAAGGCAACGGGCACACAGCATGCTATTATATTGAGTTCTGATGGTGCAGATCAGTTGCCGGAAGAAGGATATACCCTGAAGGTTGACGCCAAAAGTATTACCGTTACAGGTAAAGGAGCAGGATTGTTCTATGGGGTACAATCGCTGATGCAGATGATGCCTGAGAAAAAAGGGGATGAAATTGATATTCAGGCCAGCGTGATCAATGATTATCCAAGATTCAAATACAGGGGAATGCACCTTGACGTAGGAAGACATTTCTTCCCTGTGTCTTTTGTTAAAAAATATATCGACCTGATGGCGATGTACAAGTTAAACAATTTCCACTGGCACTTAACTGAAGATCAGGGCTGGAGGATAGAGATAAAAAAATATCCAAAGCTAACCAGTATAGGTGCTGAAAGAAGCGGCTCCATTGTTGGTCACCATCCCGGTATAACCACCGATAATAAGCTTGTAAAGGGGTATTATACACAGGAAGAAGTAAAAGAAGTGGTTGCCTATGCGACCAAAAGATTTATCAACGTAATTCCTGAAATTGAGTTGCCAGGACATAGTTCTGCTGCCATCGCTGCTTACCCTCAGTTGAGCTGCTTTCCGGAAAGGGATACCTATATCGATCCTAAAGCGCCGTGGTCAGGTTCAAGAAAAGGAAAACAGGTACAGCAAACCTGGGGAGTGTTTGATGATGTATATGCCCCAACAGAATATACCTTTAAGTTTTTAGAAGATGTGCTGGATGAAGTAATGGTTTTATTTCCATCAAAATATATCCATATTGGTGGTGATGAAAGTCCTAAAGAATACTGGAAACAATCGCCTTTCTGCCAGCAGCTAATTAAAGATAAAGGATTAAAGGATGAACACGAACTGCAAAGTTATTTCATCGCCCGTATCGAGAAATATATCAATTCCAAAGGCCGCTCGATTATTGGATGGGACGAGATCCTGGAAGGCGGTTTGGCACCAAATGCAACAGTAATGTCGTGGAGAGGTGTTGAAGGTGGTATCGCTGCCGCTAAATTGAATCATAATGTAATTATGACCCCGGGAAGTAATGGATTGTACGTAGATCATGCACAATCAAAATCACCTGACGAACCGGTCAACATTGGCGGTGTAGATCCATATTCAAAGATTTACGCTTATGACCCTGTTCCAGCAGAGTTAAATGCCGATCAGCAAAAATTTATTGAAGGTGTACAGGCCAACTTATGGACGGAATATATCGAAACCGGCGCTAAGGTAGAGTATATGGTTTTACCAAGAATGATGGCACTGAGCGAAATTGCCTGGACACCTGTAGCCAAAAAAGACCTGAAGAATTTCTCTGAGGATAGATTGCCGCTGCACCTGGCGCGCCTGGATAAAACCAGTACTAATTTTTGGGTACCAGGACCAATTGGACAATCAGATAAAGAACTGGATGGAGACAACATCACGATGGAGTTAAAAGCTCCTGTACAGGGTGCCAAGATCTATTACACGTTAGATAATACCCGTCCTTCTGAAGTATCCAATCAATATACTACACCGTTAAAGATCGATGTACCAAAAGGACAGAAACTGGATTTCAAAACGATTGTGATTACGCCAAATGGCAAACGCAGTGTGGTTTCCGATACGATATTGAACAATGGGGCTAAATAGCCTATTTAACTTTTTAAATTTGGTTAAAATCCTTTTTTAGTATAAATTGCTACAATAAAGTACCAGTAACATTTGCTTTCAAATCAGGAAGAACAAGTTACTGGTAGCTTTAATGATCCCTTAAAGCAATGAACCAAGATGAGAACGAATTTTAAATATAATTTACAGCAGTCGGCACTTTTAGTGGGGCTGCTGTTTTTGTTTGCCTGTCATCGTACCGCACCAATGAAACTGGATGCCCCGGAAGCAGCAACGGTACAGACCGAAACAACAGTGAAGAAACACGCCGGGCAATTTCCTTTTTACAAAGATATTATTATCAAACCGGGATTGAATTATGAGGTAGTGAGCTGGGGAAAAGGCGTGGATAGTGTAGGTGCTTACCTGTTGCTGATGTCTGATTCAGTAAAGAACAACTACAGGTCACAATCCGTAGAACGCAAAGGAGTTATTACTGATGTATGGAATATGGATCTGGACAATGACGGTAATCCGGAACTATACATTGAGCTGCTGAGCAAGAAAAATGTAAAAGATCTCAATGTTTACGAATACAGCAACAATAACTTTAATAAACTGAGCTTCCCCCCGCTAAGCAGTAAGATGAAGAAGATCTATGCGGGAAATGATAAGTATACCATGAAAAATGGAGAGTTATTCAGATCGTTTCCTATTGTAAATTCTACGGATAGCACGCTTCAAAAAGGCGCCATGAAAACACTGGTGTATCATTTAAGGGGAAATATTTTTTCAGTGGACGAAGTTAAAGACACTAAATAGAGCTGAAATTATTTTTACTAAAAGGCCCTTAAATCAGAGCGATTTAAGGGCCTTTTATATTTATCCTTTTTCTTCAAACTGCGCAGTAATCCTTTCGAATTTCTCGATGAGCAGGTCAATTCGTTCTTTCTCCTTTTTCATGAATGATCTGCGGAGTATGGTAGCGCAGAAAGCCATCCATATCACGGTAAAAAGAATGATGGCTGCTTGTATCCAGGTACTTAGGTTTTGCAGCGTTTCAAAGAAAAATAGGATAAACCCAAGAGAAATTGCTATGGCATAAAACCAGTATAACTTGTTGTATAAATTGAAGCGGCTCAGCTGATAATCATGCAGCCTGGCCAAAAATATCCCCGGGTTTTCGGTAAAATCGTTTCGTGAAATCAAACGGTGTTCACGGTAAAGCAATAACGTAGAAATGGCTACTGCCAGTACGATAATACCAATTCCTAAAGTAGTGGTCCAGGAATTGAAACTGAAGAACACCAGTAACGAGCTGATCGCAATAAATGAGATCACCATTCCCGCGATGTTAAAAAGAGACTTGGTGCGCAGTGCATTCACCTCTTTTTTCGCCTGTTCCAGCATCTCCGCTGCAGAGATTTTCACCTCTACAGAATGTGATTGCCAAAGGGATTGTATATGTTCAAATTCTTGCATGTTGATTGTATAATTCGGTGAGTTTTTGTTTAATCCGGTGAATCTTAACCCTAAGATTTCCTTCACTGATACCTGAAATTTCTGCGATCTCATTGTAAGGCAGCTCATCAAGTACCATGGTAATAATTAAACGGTCGTTTTCCTCTAATTTTGATATGGATGTATATAAAAGAGCTACCTGCTCATTTTTCTCAGAAAATTCTTCTGTTTTGTTTTCTATGATGCTATCTGTCAGTTCATCTTTGGCCTGTCTTTTTTCTGTCCTGAGATAAGTTAGGCAGGTATTTACCGCGATTCGGTAGATCCAGGTAGAGATCAGCGACTTCTGTCTGAACTTATCGAGGTTTTGCCATACTTTTAAGAATGTCTCCTGCAGCAGATCGTTTGCGGCATCGGCATCGCCGGTATAACCATAGCATAAATGGAAGATCTTCTTGGAATTTTCATCGAAGATTTGTTTAAATAAGAGGTCTTTCTGATCCAATCTGCTTTGTTTTTGTGGTTTGACCAGAAAGGTAAAGAATTGTTACAGCCAAATTGTTTTTTCTTAGCTTTTCCACAATCTTTAAAAACATTTTATTTATCGTAGTTTTACGCTCGGAAAAAATTACGCTCAACTGGAATGTCAAAAAACAACAGATTAACATTTTTTATATTTCTGGCATTGGTCCTTGGCATTATTCTGGGGTATATATTAAATATAAATTCTTTCGGAACCTATAATAACAAAATTCTTTCGTCAGATGCCCTGGTGAAAAATATTGATATCAGACGGGATGGGATAAAAGATACAACTTCAGTTCAGTATGTTCAACTCAGCAGTCAGAAAAAGGCAGTGCTGACCATAAAAAAGGAAAATGAAAAGATCAGGGAAGAAAAACTGGAGCCGCTTACGCTCCTGAGTGACATCTTTCTCCGTCTCATCAAAATGATCATTGCCCCGCTTGTTTTTACTACCCTGGTGGTTGGTGTAGCTAAAGTAGGGGATATTAAGGCCGTAGGACGGATAGGGGGCAAAACCATGCTCTGGTTCCTCAGTGCCTCTGTATTATCTTTGTTCCTGGGACTGATCATGGTAAATATTTTCAGGCCCGGAGAAGCGATGCATCTGCCTTTGCCCGAAAGTCATGCAGACACAGGAATCCAGAAAACGGCTTTTTCTGCCAAAGATTTTATTGCCCACATTGTACCTAAAAGTATGATCGAAGCGATGGCGAACAATGAAATTCTGCAGATTGTGGTCTTCTCGCTGTTCTTTGGTGTAGCCACAGCGGCCATTGGGGAGAAAGGTAAAAAGGTAATAGAATTTTTTGATGCGATTGCCCATGTGATTCTTAAAATGACAGGTTATGTAATGAACTTTGCACCCTTTGCCGTATTTGGTGCCATGGCAGCTATTGTGGCCAAGCAGGGTTTAAGCGTTTTGTCTACTTATGCTTTATTTATTGGTGAATTTTACTCCAGTATGCTGATGCTTTGGCTGCTGCTGATCATGATTGGCTATCTTGTACTTAAAGGAAGGATATTCAATCTGATGAACAGGATGAAAGAGCCAGTACTGGTGGCTTTTAGTACGGCCAGCAGTGAGGCTGCTTATCCTAAAACCATGCTGCAGCTGGAGCGTTTTGGCTGTAAGGATAAAATTGTGAGTTTTGTACTGCCATTGGGTTATTCTTTTAACCTCGACGGATCCATGTTATATATGACCTTTGCTTCACTGTTCATCGCGCAATCATATGGTATCCATTTATCTGTTCAGCAGCAAATCACGATGATGTTCATCCTGATGCTTACCAGTAAAGGTATTGCTGGTGTGCCGCGAGCCGCGCTCGTAGTGATATCCGGCACAATTGCCAGCTTTAATATTCCTGAAGCGGGACTGGCATTGCTGATCGGTATCGATCCCTTACTGGATATGGGAAGGTCAGCCACAAACGTTATTGGTAATAGCATCGCTACTGCTGTAGTCAGCAAGTGGGAGGGAGAACTAACCGAAGCCCAAGATTAATTATTTTATACATTTACACTATATATGAGTACCAACGCAAAAAAAATATTTTTACTGCTAACTATTGTTGTTCCCTTTCTGGCCTATTGTGTAATTTACTATACGCCAATTATTAGAAATGCCCCTTTCAGATCTGACGAATTTGTGTCCTTCCAGTTCAAATGGGGTTTAGGAAATGATCTTCCCAATTTTTATGACTCTGCTACCGGCGAATACCAGTACCTGGACGCAAAAGATTCACTGATCAAAACCAATGTAAAACTCAGAGAAACAGACATTATTTACCTGCACAATAAAGCTGATGAGCTGGGCTACTGGAATTTCCCTGATGTAATTTCCAATGCAGGTACAGACCTGAACAAATCCAAAGTACTGCGTTATGTATTTCAGTTCAATTACAAACGTAAGTCTAAAAAGGTGATCTTTGTGACCGACTTTAATGATATTCCTAAACTAAGGGATGTGGCCGGGCAAATGAGGAAGCTGGTAGAGGGAACCATCAATGATGCACAGGAAAGATATAATAAGAAAAAGTAATTCGTTATGGAATTATAAATATAAATTCTATATTTGCACCTCGATAAAAAAATAAACAATTTAAAATACTAATTATTTAACAATGTACGCAATAGTAAATATAGCAGGACAGCAATTCAAAGTTGCAAAAGACCAGCACCTTTTTGTACACCGTTTGCAAGGAGATGAAGGCGCTAGTATTGAATTTGACAATGTATTGTTGGTTGAAGACGGAGGAACAATTTCCGTAGGTGCCCCATTATTAGCAGGTGCAATCGTTTCAGCTAAAATCGTGTCTCATTTAAAAGGCGATAAAGTAATCGTTTTCAAAAAGAAACGTAGAAAAGGTTACAAAAAGAAAAATGGCCACCGCCAGTATTTCACTAAAATCCAGATCTCTGGTATCAGTTTATAATTATTTGTTAAACAATAAACGGGCAGGTTACACTGCTGGTTCATAAAATATAAAACAAAATGGCACATAAAAAAGGAGCCGGTAGTTCCAGGAACGGACGTGAGTCACATAGCAAGCGCTTAGGTATCAAAATCTTTGGTGGTCAGAATGCAATTGCAGGAAACATCTTAGTACGTCAGCGCGGAACTAAACACCATCCTGATAAAGGAGTAGGTATCGGTAAAGATCATACATTATTTGCTTTGGTTGACGGTACTGTAGTTTTCAAAAAGAAACAAGATAACAAATCATATGTTTCTGTATTACCTGTAGCTGTGGTTACTGAGGTTGCGGAAACTGTTGCACCTGTTGTTAAAGTTGCTAAAGCTAAAGCTCCTGTAGCTGAAGTTGAAGCTGCTGAAGCACCTGCAAAAAAAGCACCGGCAAAAAAAGCTGCTAAAGCTGAACCTGCTGTAGAAACAGAAGCTGCTCCGGCAGAATAGTTTCTTCTATTATTATTCAAGGGCCGCAACGATCAGTTGTGGCCTTTTTGCTGTTTGACCATTTTTTAGTTAGTAACCAGCGTCTTTTTAATATGCTGCAATTCATTCTCCAGTTGTTTCAGTGAAGCAGAAAAGTTTTTAAGGCTTGATTCCAGATCTTGTAATATCGTTTCAAAGGGCTTGATCTTAGGCTCATTTTGTGTATCCTCTACACCATGTAGAAGCCACTCATAACTCTTGTCGTAATGTTTAGAAAGTGCATTTAAAGTGCTAAATGAAGGATATTGATTGCCCAGTTCTATCTGAGAGTAATTACTTCTTGACAAGTTTAAAAAATCAGCTACATAAGCTTGAGCATAAGCCTTTTCGATTCTTAGGGACCTAATTCTCTCTCCTAATATTTTCTTTGACAGAATTTCTTGCATAAATAATATTTTTTTTGTTGGTTTGTGACTTTATTGTATTGTGTAAAATCGCAATTATCGCACCATAGTTAATTTATGCGTGTCAAATACTTACGGGTTTAAACAAAATCCGGATTTAAAATAAATAGTTAAATGTCAAAAGATATTAAAATGAATGCTTGTATTTGTGTCAAATTAAAGGGAATCAGCTATGAAGCTTAACGCTCATTGTGATTACTATGCTGACAATTCTTATTTTCTTTTCAATAAAAAAAATCACATTACTTTTTTCAACATCCAATCCAAAGAGAAAATAGGGTATTTCTTAGCAAAAGATCCGGTGATTGGGGAATCTTTTGTGGAAATCATTTCTCAAAAGTATGTAAAAGCATTCTCTAAATTGGTGGCAGAATGTTTTGAAGGCAAGTCTTTTAATATTGAAAAGAGACTCAAGCTGGATGACAGAGATGATGTGTTGCTGCAGATTGTGCTGACTCCTGTTTTCACTGATCCAGAGCAGCCCTATGTAGTATGTACTGTGATTGACAACAATAGAAAATCAAACCAAATGAAACTGCTGGATGAATATTCTCACCTGGCTTCACATGATCTTCGCGCTCCCATTACCAATATTCTGAGTTTATCCAGTATGCTGAACTTTCCGGATATGGAATCGTTCGATACCCACAAAATAAAAGAGCTGCTTTCAGATATTAATGTACAGGCAGAAAAACTGGATGATATTATCAAGATGCTCAACAGGCTGTTAAATAAAGGGCAGGTTGTACAGGATTTTATTGGCGATGTAACCATCACAGATTCCAAAAGGATTATGCTGGTAGACGATGACTCTCTAACCAACAAGCTGCACCACATGATCATTACCAAGTACAATAAAAATAAAGAAGTGGTACAGTTTGATAATCCGGTACTGGCGCTGGACTACCTGAAAGAAAATAATCTGCCAGATCTGATCCTGCTGGATCTGAATATGCCGGAGATAGATGGATGGAACTTTTTAAGGCTGCTGGAAGAACAAAATATTTTAGTGGACGTAGTGATCATCTCTTCTACAATTGATCCCGCAGAACGCGCCAGGGCGCTATCCCATAAGTCGGTTAAAGACTTCCTTACAAAGCCTTTAACTTATGATAAAATAAAACACCTGGTTGATAATTAGCTTGTTCCTTTTTTAATGCTCTCTATTAATTAATGAAGTTGCAAGCTCAGTAAGTTTTGTTTTTTTAGCAGTTTCAATACTTACTTTCTCCAGTGATGTAAAAGCTATTTCCAAAATATGTTTCATTTCTGTTACTGCCAGTTCTCTTATTTTATATTGGCTGTACAGTGCGGTAATGAATTCTATTTTTGAAGGATAATCTGTATTGTAGGATTGTTGTTCCAGCAATTTTAAATCATCCGGGTTAGCCAGCTCTTTTAGTTTGAGCAGGAGAAAGGTCTGTTTATTGGAAATAATATCGCCGCCAACCTGCTTGCCAAATTTAAGAGGATCTCCATATACATCCAGGATATCATCCTGCAGCTGAAAAGCGATTCCAAAATTCTCTCCAAAATCATAAAGCAGGCTGGCATCAGCTGTGCTTGCCCCTGCTACTATGGCGCCTAGTTTCATGGAACCTCCTAATAAAACGGCCGTTTTTAAACGGATCATATTGATATATTCATCAATACTTACGTCTTCGCGCTGCTCAAATTCCATATCCAGCTGCTGTCCTTCACAAACACCCTGTGCGGTGCTGTTAAAACAATTCAGTGCATCTTTAAGCACCTCTGTATTTAAAAGTGTAAGATGTTTGTTGGCTTCCACCATCATTACATCTCCGCTTAATATCGCATTGTTTACCCCCCATTTGATGTGTACGGTATCCTGGCCTCTTCGTAATGGAGCATTGTCCATAATATCATCATGGATCAGCGTAAAATTATGGAAGGTTTCAATCGCCAGGGCGGCTTCAATAGCTATCGTTACATCAGGGTTGAACAACTCGCTGGAAAGCAGCAACAATACCGGCCTGATCCTTTTGCCGCCGAGGCGCATAATATAACGTATGGGTTCGTAAAGGTTGGAGGGCTGCTTGGGGTATTCAACTCGATTGATTGCCGCTTCTACTAATTGTTGTAGTTCAGGAATGGTATACATTATTTTCTTAATGGGGTGTTTTTTCTAAAATTTCAATTGCGTTTTGTTCCTTTTCTGTTCTTTTGATACCCTGGTTGTTTCTCCAGAAATCTGCATTAAAGGTAGTGGCTTTTACCAGATCGGCATCATTAATATCAGATCTGACTTCTTTCAGTTGTGAAGTGTCTACTGACTCATCATCGATCATGTATAATGTAGAGAACATATCGGTGTTTTCTACGCCTATGCCCAATGCGGTGAGTTTGTTCGAGGTATTAAAAATAGAATAATCCAATACATTATCTCCAAATTTATTTAATTTATACTGTGCAATAAAAACGGCCACTTTATTTTTAACTTTCGTAGGGCCTGCATTGGTGAAGTTCAACCCTTTAATTGTTCCTTCTATTTTTACTACATTACTGGTAACAGTATTCACGTAATAGATCCCTTCAAACCGCTTCAGCTTAACCGAAGGTCTTGGCGTGCAGATGATCTTGGCAATTTCCTGTCCGTTTTGTTCATATGTACCTGCCAGTTTAAAGGTATACAAAGAATCTACTTTTTTGGTGAGTGGTTTAAGCAGGGCCGAATTGTACACGTAACCGGATATGACGAACGACCAGAAACTTGTATTGGTATAAGAAATTCCCTTTGGCCCCTCCAAATGCCTGGCCTGTGTAGGTTCCCAGAGTAATAAACCATAGGGCTTCCATCCGGCATTAAAAACTATTTCATTCAAATAAGACGGATTTCCATCCTGATAAGCAGTTTGCCGGAGAAAAGCCTTGCTGTAATATACCTTATCGATATTTTTGCGCGCTTTATCACTGGCTTCCTGCATGATCGTAATCGCGGGATTGCCAACGGTTACTTCTTTCAGGCTCATCACCCTTGGATCAAGGTAAACTTTAACCCGTTCATCAGCTGTTGTTACCTGCAGGGTAACCGGGTTGTAATTGATATGTGAAATACTGAGTTCAGCAGGCAGGGCAGGTAGGGTCAATTCAAAATCACCATTTTCATTGGTTAGCGTACTTGTTGAATTTTTTATTTGTACGGTAACAAAGGGAACAGGTGTTCCTGTATTTCTTTCCAGGATGGTACCCCTCAATTTTTGCTGTGCCATGACTGCGGTAGCAGAGATAATCAGCAACAGCAGCATAACGGCCTTTGATTGATGATTACCCACCGCTAGTCCTGTACTAATGAGAAATCGATCTGCCTTTTGGAAAGATCTACCTTTTTCACTTTTACCTTTACTTCATCGCCCAGCTGGTATTTTTTTTTCTTGCGCTGTCCTACAATGCAATAGTTTTTTTCATCAAGCACATAAAAATCATCGGCGATATCTTTCAGCCTGATCATGCCTTCACATTTGTTCTCAATCAGTTCTACATACATTCCCCATTCAGTAACACCGGAGATGATACCCATATAGAGTTTGCCCACATTTTCTTCCAGGTATTCTACCTGTTTGTATTTAATGGAAGCACGTTCTGCGTCGGCAGCGCGTTTTTCCATTGCTGAGGAATGCGAAGCTGCGGTTTCATATTCTTCTTCATTGGCCGATTTTTCTCCGTTAAGATAAGCGGCAAGCAAGCGGTGGACCATTACATCCGGATAACGGCGGATAGGAGAGGTAAAGTGGGTATAATGGTCAAAGGCCAGTCCGTAATGGCTGGTTTTTTTTGTTGTATAAACGGCTTTAGCCATAGACCGGATAGCCAGCTGGGTAAGCACATTCTGCTCTTTTTTACCTTCCACATCTTCCATCAGGAAGTTGAGTGATTTGGCAATATCCTTATCCGTTTTCATATTGATTTTATAACCAAAGCGTGCAGCGAATAAAGCAAAATTACCCAGGTTTTCCAGGTTAGGAGAATCGTGGGAACGGTAAATGAAAGTGTATTTTGATTTGCCTTTGCCTTTTTTAGCGATAAATTCAGCCACTTTTCTGTTGGCCAGCAGCATAAAATCTTCAATCAGTTTGTGGGCATCTTTACGCTCTTTCACGTAAACCCCCGTAGGTTTCCCTTTTTCATCCAGCTGGAATTTTACTTCCGTACTTTCAAAACTAATGGCACCGTTTTTAAACTTCCTGTCGCGCAGGATATAAGCCAGTTCATTGAGTTTAAGAATTTCTTCAGCATGATCACCAGCTTTATTTTCTATCACCTCTTGTGCTTCTTCATAGCTAAAGCGCCTGTTGGAATGGATAACCGTTCTGCCAAACCATTCATGATGAATGTTCGCTTCCTCGTCCAGTTCAAAAACTGCAGCAAAGCAAAGTTTATCTTCATGAGGACGCAAAGAACAGACACCGTTACTTAACCTTTCCGGAAGCATAGGGATTACCCTGTCTACCAGGTAAACGGAAGTAGCCCTGGAGTAAGCTTCTTTATCCAGATAAGTTTTAGGCTGCACATAATGTGAAACATCGGCAATATGAACACCAATTTCGTAATTGCCGTTGGGCAGCTTTTGAAACGAAATGGCATCATCAAAATCTTTTGCATCTGCCGGGTCGATCGTAAAAGTAACGGTTTCACGGAAATCCCTGCGGTCTTTCAGTTCTTCTTCGGTGATCTGCTCAGGAATATCATTGGCCTCTTTCTCAACTTCCGGCGGGAAGGATAGCGGAAAGCCGTATTGAGCCAGGATCGCATTCATCTCCGTATCGTTTTCTCCCTGGGTACCCAGGATATTGATGATCTTTCCAATAGGGTTTTTAGCACCTTCGGGCCAGTCGGTAATCGCTACCTGTACTTTTTGCCCGTTTCTTGCACCAGCCAGGTCCGTTAGCGGAACAAAGATATTGTGCAGCATCTTTTTATCATCAACGGTCACAAAAGCAAACCTTTCTGATATTTTGATCACACCGATAAAATCGGTTTTTAGCCGTTGTATAATTTCTACAACTTCACCTTCATTTTTTCTGCCGCTCTTTTTGGCGTAGATATAAACTTTTACTTTATCCCCATGAAGGGCATTGTGCAGCTTGCGTGCAGAAACGAACACATCTTTTTCAAACTCGTCGTCCGGAATAATAAAAGCTGCGCCTTCGGCGGTCATGTCAACTTTTCCGGTGATAAAGGTTTTCAAGTCCTTCAGTTTAAATTTGCCTTTTTGAGGTTCTGAAAAAACACCCTTCTGGGCCTGTTCTTTTAATATTTCTAAAATAGTCTCTCTGGACTCTTCATCATTTATATTCAATTTGGCTGAAACCTGTTTGTAATTCAGAGCTTCAATATTGCTATTCTCCAGAACATCGCTTATCAACTGTGTTAAGACAGTTTTTATCTGGGAAGATTTCTTTTTTGCCATAGTATTTTGTCAATATGTCGAAGGTAACACTTTGAAACGAATCTTATGGTCTTAAAGGCCGGGAATTGCTGCGATTAATTTTTTTGTATAGGTGGATTTTGGGTGTTCATAGATGGTTTCCGGGAAACCTTCTTCCTCTATTTTCCCTTTATTCATCACCATCATGCGGTCTGATAAATGTTTCACCACAGCCAGGTCATGTGTGATAAAAATATAGGTAAGACCTAATTCCTGCTGCAATCTTCGCAGTAAATTCAATACCTGTGCCTGTACAGAAACATCCAGGGCAGATACCGATTCATCACAAATAATCAGTTTGGGCTGCAGGGCCAACGCACGGGCAATAACAATGCGCTGACGCTGACCGCCGGAAAATTCATGTGGATAACGGTTTAGATGGTCGGGCTGCAGATCTACCAATTCCAGCAGTTGCTGCACATGGGTCTTGCGCTGTCTTTCAGAATTAAATAACCGGTGTACCAGCAGTGGCTCCATCAGTGCGCTGCCTACAGTTAGCCTGGGGTTTAAAGAAGAGTAGGGGTCCTGGAAAATCAGCTGGATCTCCTTTCTCAGTTTTCTTAAATCACTGTTCTTTAAATGGGTAATATCCTGTCCCTCAAAAAAAATCGAACCCGAGGTAGGTTCCGCGAGCCGGAGGATGGTTCTGCCCAGTGTAGTTTTACCACATCCTGATTCTCCAACCAGACCGAGTGTTTCTCCCGGAAAAAGCTTAAAGCTGACGTCGTCAACGGCTTTAACCGAAGGATACCAGGTGCAGAGATTTTTAATTTCAAGGAGCGGAGCGGAAGCATATAATTTTTTCCTTCTGTCATCAATCTCCTGTTGTGTATAACTATTGGCAGCCAGCAGATGGGTGATTTCCTGGACGGCATTAGCCCCCATGAAATCTGCCACCACCGGCAATTTTTTTAAACGGTACAAAGGGGAAGGCCTGCAGGCCAGCAAACCTTTGGTATAGGCATGTTGCGGATGATGAAAAAGCTGTGTAACCGGTCCCTGCTCCACAATTTCTCCTTTGTACATCACCGCAACATCGTCCGCAATTTCACTGATCACTCCCAGGTCATGCGAAATAAAAATCATAGCCATATCCCTTTCTTTTTTTATTTTAAGGAGCAGTTGCAGGATAGTTTGCTGAACGGTGGCATCAAGGGCTGTGGTGGGTTCATCGGCAATGAGCAGTTCTGGGTTACAACTTAAAGCCATGGCGATCATTACCCTTTGTTTCTGTCCGCCGGAAATTTGATGCGGATAAGTATCGAATAGCAGTTCCGGACGCGGTAATTGAACTTCTTTAAAAAGTGCGACGGTTTTTTCCCTGGCTGCTGCTTTACTTAAATGCTGGTGTAATATAATGGCTTCCTGCACCTGGTAACCACAGGTAAAAACAGGGTTAAGAGATGTCATAGGTTCCTGAAAGATCATCGCGATGCGGTTTCCCCGGTAGGTATTCATCTCCTGATCGGATAAAGCAGGTAAGCTGACCTGATTAAACAGAATATCACCGCCAATCCTGGTATTCTGCGGATCGTGCAGGCGCATAATGGAAAATGAAGTGACAGATTTACCGGAACCCGACTCGCCAACTATCCCAAGTACCCTTCCTTTTTCTGTTTTGAAACTGATATTTTTTACTGCGGTGTGCCAGGAGCGTTCTTCCTGATTAAAAAACTGGATATTTAGATCGATTACATTTAGCATCAGATGACCAATATAGACAAAAATATCCCTCAAATTCGGGCATTTGTGCTATTTTTGCGGAATGGAAAGAGAAATTCTTGATACCAAGCGTAAAGCCTTAAATATTAATTTAAACCCTAATATTTACGGAACTTTTGCTGAGATTGGGGCAGGGCAGGAAGTAGCACGTAATTTTTTTACTGCCGGTGCAGCTTCGGGAACAGTGGCTAAAACTATGTCTGCCTATGATATGACCTTTAGTGATGCGATATATGGTGCAGAAGAAACAGGAAGATATGTAAGCCAGTCGAGGCTAAAAAAGATGCTTAACCATGAATTTGAACTACTTACAGAAAGGTTAAGCGGTGAAAAATATGATTCCAGAACGTTTTTTGCTTTCGCAGATACGGTAACCACACTGAATTATAACAAATCAAATGATCCTCATGGATGGATTGGAATTAAATTTCAGACTGAACCAGGCGGAGAACCCAATGAGATATTTTTTCATGTCAGGTTACTGGATACGGATGCTGCTTTACAGCAGAACGTATTAGGCACTATAGGTGTAAATCTGGTTTATGCGGCTTTTTACTATCATAATGAGCCGAAAAATATGATTGAGTCATTGGCAGAAAACCTAACTGTAGGTTCTGTAGAAATCGACTTGATCTCTGTTAGCGGACCTGTTTTTAAAAACATCAACAATATCCTGCTGAACTTGTACCTGATTGTAAAGGACTTCTCTGATGCTGCCATCTTTGATTCTCTGGGTAACCCTTGCCTGGCTAAAGATCTGCTGTACAAAAAAGACATCATGATCCTCAGGACAAAATATGCGCAGAAATCACTGCCTAATTTTAGCATGTTCAATAAAGCGGTTGATCAGTTTCAAAGAACCGAACATGTAAAAAAAGAAAACCTGAGCGTATTGATTGAAGTATTGTTGTCCAATGTGCTGACCGCGGATGAAATCAACCACGAAGATATTGACCTGCGGGCTGTAGCCCAGCGTGCAGAAGAAATGTGTAAAACCGGTAACCTGGTCATCGTATCCAACTTTGCACGTCACAATAAACTGGCTAAATACCTGGGCAGGTGTAAACCGAAAAGCGTAGGCATATCTACCAATATCAATAACCTTAAATTTGTATTTAACTCCAGCAATTTTGGTGAAAATTATTCCAGTCAGCTGATGAGTTATGTAAGTGATATGTTCAGTCAGAATGTAAAGTTATTTGCTTATCCTTACCTGGATAAAAAATCAAACCAGGTCATTACTACTGCGAATATGCCGGTTACGCCTGATGCTAAACCGTTGTTCGACTTTTTAATCCTGAACGGCTATATTAGCGACATTAAGGATTACAATGAGACTGACGTAAAAACCGTTTGAACTCACCCTTTGGAATACGCCTAATTTTTAAACCCGCTTATGAGAATTTTTGCCGCTACATTTTTACTGGTTTCTGCAGTGTTTACCTGCAGTTTTGCACAGGAAAAAACAACTTCAGGAAACCCTATTTTTAAGGGTTGGTATGCCGATCCGGAATCTGCTATTTTTAATAAACAATATTGGGTATATCCTACTTTTTCTGCACCCTATAAGGAACAGGTTTTCCTGGATGCTTTTAGCTCTGAAGACCTGATTACCTGGACAAAACATCCGCATGTATTAGATACTTCAGGCGTTAAATGGGCTAAAAAAGCGATGTGGGCGCCTGGTATTGTAGAAAAAGAAAATAAGTACTACTTATTCTTTGGCGCCAATGATATTCAAAATGATAAAGAACTGGGCGGTATTGGTGTATCGGTTTCCAATCATCCCGGTGGACCTTACAAAGATTTAATTGGTAAACCACTTGTTGGTAGTTTCCATAATGGCGCACAGCCGATAGACCAGTTTATATTTAAAGATACAGACGGCCAATATTACATGATCTACGGTGGCTGGTCGCATTGTAATATCGTAAAACTGAGTAAAGATTTTAAATCACTGGTTCCTTTTAAAGACGGACAAACGTACAAAGAGATCACTCCCGACAAATATGTTGAAGGTCCCTATATGTTCGTGAGAAAAGGAAAATATTATTTCATGTGGTCTGAAGGTGGCTGGACAGGCCCTGATTATTCTGTTGCCTATGCGATGTCAGATTCTCCGCTTGGTCCGTTCAAAAGAATCGGAAAAATCTTAAAGCAAGACCCGGCGATTGCAACAGGAGCAGGTCACCACTCTATTATTCACAACGCAAAAAAAGATCTCTGGTATATTGTTTACCACAGGAGGCCATTAACAGAAACAGATGGTAACCACAGGGAGACTTGTATAGATGTAATGTCTTTTGATGAAAATGGGCTGATTAAACCTGTAATCATTACTAAAGAAGGTGTTAAAGGACAGCGTTTAGATTAAACGTTAATAAATAAAAAAAGCCATCGATGACTAGTTATCGATGGCTTTTTTGTAGGCATTTTTGATGACAATTGCCATGATATTATCCGGATCTTCCAATGCTGCAAAACCAAATTGGCTATATAAACCATGTGCATCCCTGGTAGCCAGCTGGTATCTTCTCAATCCCTGCAAATCCTGATGAAATAACATTAGTGACATTAGTTTTTTTGATAAACCCAGTCCGCGAAATTCCTCTTTGATGTATACATCCGCGAGATAGGCAAAAGTAGCAGTGTCGGTTATCCATCTGGCAAAACCTATCTGCTCTTTATCCTTATAAACGCCAAAACAAAGAGAATTAGCGATAGATCTCTTTACAGTTGCCAATGGAATTCCCTGTGCCCAATAAGACTGTGTACTGAGGTAATCATGTATGGCTATTGCATCAATCTTATTTTTATCGTCAGAAAAGAGAAAGCCGTTTTCTGTGATCTCCATTTTAAAACTTAATTACGCATGTTGATAAACTGAAGTGGCTGGCCGAAATCTTCGCCTTTACATAAAGCAATAACCTTTTGCAGGTCGTCAATATTTTTGCTTTGTACCCTTACCTGGTCGTCCATCATCGAAGGTTGAACTTTTAATCCGCTGGCTTTAATTTTTGCCACTACTTTTTTGGCAGTCTCTTTATCTATTCCCTCTTTGATGGAAATTTCTTTCCTGATCATATTTCCGGAAGCATAAACTTCTTTACCAAAATCAAGACTCTTAGGATCTAAATTTTGTTTCATCATGCGTGAAATAATAGAATCTTCTATGGCTTTCAAACGCATATCATCTTCAGTAACGATGGTAATGATATTGGTTTTTTTATCGTGGTCAATGGTACTCTTAGAAGTAGAGAAATCATAGCGGTTAAGGATCTCTTTTTTTGCGTTGTTCATTGCGTTGTCCAATGTCTGCGCGTCAACTTTACTTACAATATCGAAAGTGGGCATGATTATAGCTTTAGAATAAAAAAAATATTAGATTTAAGACGTTAATTACTTAACGTCAAGGCTAAACATAAATAATGAGACCTGCGTTAATTAATGCAAGCTTCATACCATAAACAACAAATATATACATATGAAAACCCGTAAACCAAAAGTGCAGAAAAAACTTGCTAAAAAAGCAGTTAAAAAAGAATTAGAATTAAGTTTATCCCAGAAATTTATCGAAGCCATTAACCACCTTGGCCATGACGCTGAAAAAATAGGTGATGACATTGCTAAAGCCGCTAAAGAAATTTCTGCCAAAATGGTTAAGAAATTTAAAATAACAAATGATAGCGCACCAAAAGAGGAGGCTAAACTGAAAAAGGCTGAAAAGCAAATTGAATCTAAAGTAAAACAGAGCAAAAATACGGTTGTAAAAGGTACTGGTAAAGCTGTAAAAGAAGTGAAAAAAGCAGTGGCAAAAGCTACACCTGTTACGAGCAGTATTAAAGTTCCTGTAGTTGCCGCTGCAACTGAAGCTAAAGAAGTTGTCAGTAAACCAGTTAGTGCAAGAAAAACAACTGCTAAAACTGCTGCCGCTACTCCTTTTCAGGGTGCTAAAAGAGGACCTAAACCAGGGAATGCTGCTGCAAAAAGCCCGGCTAAAACACTTGTTGCTAAAACTGAGAAAGTTGCAGATACTATCCCTGCTGCTACTGTTAAAGCTACTCCTGCAGTCAAAAAAACTACCAAACCAGCTGTTAGAAAAAGAACCTATGCAACTAGTCCTGCAGCTACAGTAAGTTCGGAAAAAACTGATGTTGCTGAAGAAGCCCCGGTTGAAAAATCAAACGAAGACGTAAAAGAATAGTTGTTCCTGAACTGTTAATGATCAAATAATTAACATTGAATTAACAATAGAATTTGCAGTTTTGGGCATCCTTCCCGATAGGGATTTTTTTGATTTTACTCCATGGCTAAGAAAAAGGCACCATTTTTAAATAGAGAGATCAGCTGGTTATATTTTAATGAACGTGTATTACAGGAGGCATCTGATGAAACAGTCCCCCTGATTGAACGGATTAAATTTCTATCTATTTTCTCTTCTAATTTGGAGGAGTTCTATAGGGTACGTGTGGCTACAATGACCAGACTGTCCAATTTGAACGACAAAACAAAAGAATTATTAGGATTTAATCCAAAAAAAATACTCAATGAAATAAAAAATATTGTAGTTAGACAGGAACGTAAATTTGAGCAGCTTTTTCAGGCTACACTAATTAATGAACTGGCGCAAAACCGTATTTTTATTTTAAATGATACCCAGCTAAACGTAGCCAGGGGAGAGTTTGTAAGAGAACATTTCAGGGATAAGATACTTTCCAACGTGGTACCGATCATGGTTGATCTGGACAAGCCTTTCCCTGAATTAAAAGACCGTTACCTCTATTTTTTTGTACGCCTAAAAAAGAAGTCAGGAAAGAAAGAAGAACGTTATGCTTTAATTGAACTGCCTCCTGAATTGCCAAGGTTTCTGGTGCTGCCGGAGACTAATGGCTTAAAGTTTATCATTCTTGCCGAGGATATTATCAAGTACTGTTTAGATGATATCTTTTATGTATTTAAATATGATGAGCTGGATGCTTTTTCTATACAGCTAACCAGAGATGCAGAACTGGACATTGATAAAAATGTGAGTGAAAAGTTTATCGATGAACTAAAGACAAGTCTGGATAAACGTAAGAAGGGTAAACCTATGCGTTTACTGTATGATACAGAAATGCCATTTGATATGTTAAGCGTATTGGTGGCCAAATTGAAAATTGAGGCAGAAAGCTTAATTCCCGGAAACAGGTACCATCGTTTTGGTGATTTTATCAGGTTCCCGAACGTGGGGGACAAGAGTTTAGAATACGCACCCAGCGTTCCTCTAAAAGTACATGGCTTACACCGTACACAAAGTATCTTTGATAAACTGGCAGAAAAGGATTATCTCATTAATCTGCCATACCAGTCTTATGACTATATCATTTTATTTCTGCGTGAAGCAGCCATAGATCCCAAGGTTACCGCAATCAATATTACTTTATACCGACTGGCGGAAAATTCAAGGGTAATCAATGCATTGATTAATGCCGCTAAAAACGGTAAAAAGGTAAATTGCCTGGTAGAATTAAAAGCAAGATTTGATGAACGCGCCAATATCTTCTGGACAAACAGGCTGGAGGAAGAAGGAGTACATGTAAACTATGGGTTGACAGATTATAAAGTGCATTCCAAAATTTGCCTGGTAACCCGTATAGAACGTGGGCGGCCTGTATATTACGCTAACCTGGCAACAGGCAATTTCAATGAAAAAACAGCGCGGTTATATTGTGATCACAGTATTTTTACCGCAAAAAAGGAAATTACCCATGACTTGATCAAGCTGTTTGCTGCGCTGAACAAAAAGACAGTCGCTTCGGGCTTTAAACATCTGATCGTTTCTCCTTTAGAATCAAGGAAAAAGTTTTATACGCTGATTAACCGCGAAATTAAAATTGCCAAATCCGGCAAACCAGCTTACCTGATTTTTAAAGTAAACAGTCTTGCTGACGAAGGTTTTATCGAAAAGTTATATGAGGCCAGCAATGCAGGCGTAAAGATACAGCTGATTGTCCGTGGTATTTGCTGTTTGGTTCCTGGTGTAAAAGGCTTCAGTGAAAACATTACCGCCATCAGTATCATCGACAGATATCTGGAGCATGCCCGGGTATTCATTTATGGAAACGACGGTAAGGAAGAAATTTTCCTGTCTTCCGGCGATTTGATGAGCAGGAATTTCGAACACCGTGTGGAAGTTGGCTTTCCTGTACTGGATGAAGATGTGAAACAGGAGATCAGGGATATCATTGATTTTCAATTGCAGGATAATGTAAAATCCAGAGATATCACCAGGATGAATAACAACAAATATCATAAAAACCGACTCAGCACAAAGGTGAGAGCACAGGTTCAAACTTATAATTACTTAAAAACCAAACACCAGTAAAATATTATGCTGAGATATGCTGCGATAGACGTTGGCTCTAATGCGGTTAGACTGCTTATCGCAGATATAACCTATACCGAAAAGGGGTTCGAATTCAAAAAAAATACACTGGTGAGGGTACCTTTACGTTTGGGCGACGATGCTTTTCTTGATCATTTGATTTCTGCACGTAAAATCGAAGACCTGCTGAAAACAATGATAGCTTTTAAAAACCTGATGGACGTTTATCAGGTGTCTGAATACCTGGCCTGCGCTACTTCCTCTATGCGTGAAGCAGAAAATGGACAGGAAATCATAAAGCTGATTAAAGAGAAAGCTAACCTCGACCTGGAGATCATTGAAGGACAGAGGGAAGCTAATATTATCTATGCAAACCATATTGAAAAAAACCTCGATATCAATAAAAATTATCTGTACATTGATGTTGGCGGAGGCAGTACTGAGCTTTCTGTTTTTGTAAATAAAGTACCTGTAGCTTCCAAATCTTTTAATATTGGAACAATACGTATTCTGGACAACCAGGATAAGGAAGAAACCTGGGAGGAAATGAAACTCTGGGTAAAAGAGCAGACCAAAGCCCATAAAAACCTGGCAGGTATTGGTACCGGCGGAAATATCAATAAGTTATATAAGATGGCCAATGAAAAGGAAGGTATGCCTTTAACCTTCATGAAATTAAAATCACTTTATAACCAGCTGAACGGACATTCCCTGAAAGAAAGAATGCAGATCTTCGATTTAAATCCGGATCGTGCAGACGTGATCATTCCGGCCTGTGAAATCTTTATTACCCTGATGAAATGGACCGGTATCAAACAGATCCATGTTCCAAGGGTAGGTATGGCCGATGGGATTATTAATCTGTTAATAGAAGAGAATCTGAATAAACAATAGCGAGGTATTTTCCGTGATGACTTACTGAAACTGCGTGCCTGTTACCGGTAACGGAATGGATGAGCTCAGGAAGCCCTGATGTGGTTTTTATCAATCTATAACCGGTGGATAAACGATTGAATTTTTGAAGATAAGCCTGGTCATTTGCCAGGAAATGTGATTTCAAGTTTTTAAAATAAGTGATCCTGGAAACAGCAATAGAATGGATCAGCTGATCACTGACGGTACTGCGGGTGATATATTCATGCTTTTTGTATCTAACGCGTCCTGTGGCCTGTATGTCATCTGTAAGGAGATCCTGGCAAACAAAGCTTAACGGACTGAACTGACGGACACCTGTCATGCGGTTTACAATTTTATAACAGGCTTCTTTCATAGTCCATAACAGCCAGAGGGTAGTATCTGAAGAAGGCGACTGTAAGATCAGTTCCTGTTCTTTTAGCGTATAGATTTTAGCCAGGTATCCTTCTCTGCGCCAGTTGCTGTCCAGCCGGGCCTGTTCCAGGTCAACCAAGTCATTTCCTATCAATTTCTTCCAGTTTTGTTTCAATGATTTCTATCGCTGCACTAACGGTGAGCATCCTGGCCATTGAATCATTGTCAATTTCGATGTTAAATTCTTCTTCCACATCCAGTACAATATCCACCAGGTTTGCCGAATTGATCTTCAGATCTTTAATAAAATCGGTGTCTTCACTGATGTTTTCCAGAGCCGCTTTATCCTCTGTATAAGGCGTTACAATTTTCTTAATTTCGATTAACAATTCGCTTTTCTCTCTATTCATATCGTTTTAAAATTATACAGGCGTTAACGTCACCAAAGCCAAAACTTGCCTTAGCCAATATATTGAACTGATGATCCAGGCAAATCTGTGGAATTCGCTCCCGGTCTACGATCGCTTCGATGTCGGGATGCAGATCTTCACAATTTACATTCGGAAAAATAAAACCTTCAGCCAGTTGTAAAACTGAAGCAACGCATTCAATGCTACCGGCGGCACTGATACAATGACCGATCATCCCCTTGATAGAATTGATATAAGGAAAATCCCTGCCCGATCTGCCTAGTGCTGCTGCCCAGTTCTCAATTTCGAGTGTATCCTTGGTTGTCGCTGTTAAATGTGCATTGATAACTTCTACTTCGTGTTTTTCTACCCCTGATTCCTTAAGTGCCATCGTTATACAGCGTTGTACAGCATCACTGTTAGGAGCTGTCATGGTTCCCGAGCCTCGCTGACCGCCCGAATTAATGTGGCCTCCCAGAATTTCACCGTAAATCCTGGCACCCCTTGCCAGGGCGCTTTCCAGTGTTTCCAGAACCATAGCCCCTGCACCGGCACCGGGTACAAAACCACTGGCCGTGCTGCTCATTGGCCGGCAGCCTTGTTCCGGTGTTTCATTGTGTTTATAAGTACAAACTTTCATGGCATCAAAACCACCCCATATATAAGGGCCACTGTCAGTAGTGCTGCCCGCCAGCATAATCGTTGCCTTTCCGGATTTGATGCGTTCATAAGCCATTAAAATGCTTTCTACACCAGTTGCACAGGCAGAAGAGTTCGTGCTTACTTGATTCCCTAGTCCCAGCTTCCCGGAAAGGAAGGCACTTACACCACTTGCCATAGTTTGTATTACAACAGTACTGCCCAGTTTCCTGATTTGCAAATCATCAACTTTATAGATCGCAGCCCTGAATTTATCTATTCCTGAAGTGCCTGTTCCGAAAATAGTACCGCTATCCCAGTCGGGCTCATCCGGATTTCCCATTGTTAAACCTGCATCTTTCCAGGCATCCATTCCGGCAATAACGCCATAAACAATGCCTTTGCTGTCCAGGTTTCTTAATTCCAACGCGCTGAAATATTGCCGGAGGTGTTCTTCGTCAATCACCGGAATTCCGGCAATCTGACAGGAGAACAGGAGTCGTTCCAGTTCAGCATGATGCTGAATACCAGACACCCCATTCTTAATCGAATGTCTGAATTGAGCCAGGTCTGAACCATTTGGCGAAACAACTCCCAGTCCGGTAATCACCACGCGTTTAGTCATGCAGTTTTGCTGTCACCATGCCAGAGATATTTCCTTTGCAAACGGTTTCACCCGCTTCATTTTTCATCACTACATTACAATTCAGCTTTTTAAAGCGGAAGTATACTTTTTTTGCAGTTACTGTTACCTTTTCACCCGGGAATACAGGTTTCATAAAATCGACGGCCACAGAGGTAAGCATTACATGTGCCTTCATTTCTGCATTACTGTCGCCATATAAATAAATTCCTAAACAAACCAGCCCTATCTGTGCCATGGTTTCTGTTAAAATTACTCCGGGTGTAACCGGAGAATCTTTAAAATGCCCTTTATAAAAATCAAGGTCTTTATCAAATGTAAATGTTCCGGCAGATCCGTTTTCATCAATTTGCAGCAACTCATCTACAAATAAAAAAGGTTTGCTGTAAGGCAGCTTTGCCAGTATTTCCTGTGCGTTCATCATTGTCTTAAATTTCCGTAAAGTAAATACAAAAATAGCTTACCATTGCAATAAAATTCTTTGTGCGGTAAATCCGGGCCCGAAGCTTAACATCAATCCCTTTTCTCCCGGTGCAGGCTGTTTGTCCATAAATCTTTCCAGCACATACAATACTGTGGCGCTCGACATATTTCCGTATAACCGAAGTACCTCTTTGGTGTCGTCTATGTTTTTGCCCAGCGTTCCGAATAATTCTTCTACAATTTCTACGATCTTCCTACCGCCGGGATGAAAGATCAGGTGATCGATATCTCCAATTTCCAATCCGTTCTTAGCCAGGAAAGGATGAACAATAGCAGGAAAATGATCGGCAATCGTTTGGGGTACCCTAATGTCCAGTACCATTTGTAAGCCGGTATTGCTGAGCCTAAAACCCATCATCTCCTCGGCTTCATAAAAATGGTACATCTCTTCGGCAACCAGTTCAGGTCCATTATCATCCGAATGAGAAGACAATAATACGCAGGCTGCCCCATCTCCAAAAATTGCCGCACTGACAATGTTGGGCATGGAAAAATCATTGATCTGGAAAGTGGCGGTAGGGGACTCCACAGCAATTACAGCTGCCCGTTTGCCCGGATTGTTCTTCAGGAAGTTCTTAGCGTATATCATGCCCGAAACCCCGGCCACACAGCCAATTTCCGTAACCGGCAGCCTGATAATATCCTGGCGCAAATGTAAGGCATTGATCAGGTAGGCATCCAGGGAAGGGATCATAATTCCTGTACAGCTTACTGTAATGATATAATCCAGGTCCTGAGCTTGCCATCCTGCTTTATCCAGTGCATTCCGCAGTACTGTTTCTCCTAATTTGATACTTTCCCTGATATAGATATCGTTCCTTTCCTCAAAGCTCAGGCTGCTGAATACTTCTTCGGGCGACATAATAGAATACCTTCCGTCTACACCGGCATTTTCGAATATCTTTTTCACTTTCCTTACAAAACGGTCTTCCTGCCCATGCAGCCACACATCCAAAAAGGGGATAATATCTGCAGTCTCTCTCGAATGCTCAGGCAGTACTTTAGTTACGGCTTTTACTTTTACACTCATGCTATTTTTTTATGATCCATTGGTAGCGGAATGCCCATTTCCAGTTAATGCTGTAATTTTTAAAATTTAACTTTTTTGTATAGGTCAGCAGGTCTGACTTTTTAAAGCCACGAAGGATAGACACCAGCCCATCTTCGCGTGACATGTCATTGAGGCGAAATACAAAACACAATGCCTTAAAAAGATAATAGGCTAACATACTCCTCTGCAGATCATTGATTACTATCCCCAAACTTGCCGAGTGCCGGAAACTTTGCAGCAGACTGATAATCTCTTCCTCTTTAAAATGATGTAAAGTAAGCGTACACAATACAATATCCCAGGGCTGAACAGTTTGCAGTTCATCAAATATATCTTTACACAGGTAACTGATGTTCGGATAATCCATTGATAAACTGCGGGCATGTTTTACCGTAAAATTGTTTGCATCTATACCAGTCAGTATAAAGTTTAAATCATTTTCATTGGCATACTCCGCTAATGCCCTCAGCATATCTCCATTTCCGCAACCTATATCTGTAATACGAAAGACAGTGGATTTTGGTTGCCCTTTGAGCAGCCATTTCACTCCTCCGAGGGTAACTTTATTTCCGCCGAGTAACCGGTTAATACTGGCTATTTTATCCAGCGCATTTCTTAGTACTTCTCCTTCCATCTGGAAATCATCCATAATTTCGGAGGCTGTACTTCTATAAGTGGTATCTACAAACATTTATTCATTGACAGTTAAAGTTTTTCCATGCGTCTTTTTTATGATCAGCGGCAGTAAAGAAGGGACGCGCAGCATTCCGCTTAATACCACATCTGCCAGACGTTCTTTTTTTAAAATAGCCGATAAGGTATTACCCATTTTTAAGCGGGATTTGAATTGTGCGTTCCAGGATGAAATATAAAGTTTTTCCAATACAGCTTTACTTTTAATTGTTCCCCGGAAAAATTGTATCAGTAACTCTGAACAGATTTTTGCGCTATGTATTGCCATGCTCATCCCATTTCCGCAAAGGGGATGTATCAGGCCTGCAGTATCTCCGATCATTAAGATGTGACCCGTTACGGCTTCCCTGGTACCAAAGGATAACTGGCTGATGGTTAACGGCGCTTCAAACAGTAAATTGCAGCTTTCAAAGATTTTTTCCAGGTGCCTGTTCTGATAAAGAACCTGCTGCTGGTAGGCAGTAATATTTTTGTACTTTTTAAATGTAGGATAATCAGCCAGGTAACAAATATTTATTTTTTCGTTTTCAACTTTAGATATGCCACAATAACCGCCGCTAAAATTATGCAGCCCAACGATGTCACTACAAAACTCTCCTGAGTAATGTGCTTTTACCGCAAGAAAAGGCGATTTATGCTGCATGAAACCCCTTTTTAATTTGATGTCGATAGCCGCCCGTTTGCCATAGGCACCAATCACCTGTTTTGCAGATATTTGTTTTTCATCCTGGGTCATCACCCTGAAATCATTTTCATGGTTCACGCTCACTACAGTATCATGGATCACAGTTCCACCTTTGCTGATGAATTTTTGATAGAGGAAATGATCCAGACTATAACGGCTAAGCCCAAACCCTCCAAGCGGGAGGCTGGTTGTCATGCTCCTGCCAGACAAGGTAGAGAAGTGGAGTCGCTTAATTGCAGTAGGTAATAATACTTCCGGATCCGCATCCAGCCATTTCAGATAAGGAAGAACTTCATTGGAAATATATTCTCCGCATACTTTATGATGGGGATAAGTATTTTTTTCAACGAGTATGACCTCTAAGCCTGCCTGTTGCAAATGCAATGCCGCTGTTAGCCCTGCAAGTCCGCCTCCAATAATTAAAATATCTGTTTGAAAATTTACCATTAAAGAAATTGCAGGTCGTAAAATAGTATAACATAAACTGAAAGGATTTGTTCCATCTGACGTTAAAATAGGGGGAATAAACAATTAGGTATACGACAGTAAACCCGCAATGGATGCCTTATCACATAAAAAAGCCCCGTTCCATGACTGGAACAGGGCTTTTTTAAAATTTTCTGCTGTTAATTATTCAGCAATTTTGCTGCTTCACTGTCCAGGAAGAAGGTTAAACCACCATCAACCGGATCGATCAGCTGTGATGGATACAGGTCCGGATTTTTCGGATCGTCTTCCACCACATGTTTAATTGCATCTGCTTTACCTTCTCCAAAAACAAGGAAGGCAACGTTTTTTGCTTTATTGATCAAAGGCGCGGTAAAGGTGATCCTGTCGGCAGCTAATTTCTCTACGTAATTAGCTACTACATTCACTTCTTTATTGGCCAGGGCTGTAGTATAAGGGAATAAAGAAGCGGTATGTCCTTCATCACCCATTCCCAATAAAATCAGATCGAACGTTAGCTCAGCGCCATTAAAATGATCAGTAATGATTTTTGCATAAGCTGATGCTGCATCTGCAGGAGCCAGCGTAGTATCTACAAAAAAGACATGATCTGAAGCTACATTGAGCGGGTCAATGATCGACTTTTTAGCCATCAATCCGTTGTAATCCGCATGGCCTGGAGGAACATTGCGCTCATCTCCAAAAAAGAAGAAAACTTTTGTCCAGTCCAGCTTTTCCCGGTATTCAGTAGCCAGCATGGAATATAAATCCTTTGGAGAATTACCGCCGGTAAGCACAAAATTAAAGCAGTCTTTTTCTGCAATAGCCTTTTCGCCGATCGTAATTACGTATTCCGCTAAATCTTTCAGCAGCTCACTTTTTGTTTTATAGATGAGTAAGTTCATTCTAATCCTTGTTTTTTAAGGGTAATGTAAACCAATGGAATCCATCTCTTGCGATTAATGCTTCAGCATCTTCAGGTCCCCATGAATCTGCCGGATAATTAGGGAAGCTCAATGAAGTTTTACTTTCCCACGAATTTACGATAGGCATTACCAGTTCCCATGCACTTTCTACCTGATCTGCACGCATAAACTGTGTTTGATCAGCTGTCATTACATCTAACAATAAGGTTTCATAAGCTTCCGGGGCCTGTGCAGTATAAGTTCCTTTGTAATCGAACACCATATCAACAGGGTTAAGTACCATGTCTAATCCTGGCCTTTTGGCCTGAACCTGTAAACGGATACTCATTTCAGGCTGGATACTGATGATCAGCCTGTTTTGCTGCCAGTGTTCTGCAACACCTGCAGGGAAGATCTGGTGAGGAACATCTTTAAATTGTATCGTGATCAGGGATGAAGTCTGGAATAAACGTTTTCCTGTACGTACATAAAAAGGTATTCCCTGCCAGCGCCAGTTATCTACAAAGAATTTGGCTGCTGCAAAAGTTTCTGTATTGGATTGTGGGTTTACATCTTTTTCAGTTCTGTATCCAGGAACTTCTTTTCCTTCTACCCATCCTTTAGAATACTGTCCGCGGACAGTGCTTAAGCGGATATCTTCGGGACTGAAAGGACGCATTGCTTTTAATACATCTACTTTTTTGTTCCTGATTTCATCGGCATCAAAGTTAATAGGTGTTTCCATGCCGATTAAACAAAGCAACTGAAGAATATGATTCTGGATCATATCTCTTAAAGCGCCTGATCCGTCATAATAACCACCACGATCACCCACACCCAATTGTTCTGTTACAGAGATCTGCACATGCTCAATATGGTTACGGTTCCAAAGCGGCTCTAAGAAAGAGTTGGCAAAACGGAAGGCCATGATATTCTGAACAGTTTCTTTACCCAGGTAATGGTCAATTCTGTAGATCTGTTTCTCAGAAAAGATACCAGCTAATAATTTATTTAATTCTTTTGCAGACTCTAAATCATGTCCAAAAGGTTTTTCAATTACTACGCGGCAATCCTCTTCTGTACCAACCAGGTCGTATTTTTGTAAACACTCAGCAATCAGGGGGAAAAGATTTGGTGCTACTGCCAGATAATAAATTACCTGTGCTTTAGGGCCAAATGCTTTCTTTAATTTTTCAATGCTGGCTTTCAGATCGGTAAAAGTTTCTGGAGCAGATACATCTGAAGAGCTGTAATATACATTTTTAGCAAACTCTTCCCACTGATCTTTTTTTACTTTTCCGGCGCGGGAAAATGAATTGATACCGCCCATCAGGGTAGTACGGAATTCATCGTCAGTTAACTTCTTTCTTGCTGTTCCAATGATTGCATACTCTTTAGACATAAAGCCATCAGAGTTCAGGTTATATATTGCTGGCGCTAATTTGCGCAAATTTAAATCACCGGTGCCACCAAATATGACAAAGATAGTGGGATTAAGGCATTTACTTGTTTTCATCTTTTGTAATTTAAGATTTTTTCGGATTCCAGATGGCGTGGAAAGTTCCTTCTGCGTCTGTACGTTCAAATGTATGTGCACCAAAGAGATCTCTTTGTGCCTGAATTAAGTTAGATGGCATTCTTGCTGTTCTTAAGGAATCAAAGTAAGACAGGGCAGAAGCAAATGCCGGGATAGCCAGTCCGCTTTTAGCAGCATGGGCCACTACAGATTTCATTCCGGGAAGGATCTCCGTAATTTTAGCCTGAACACCTGCATCAGCATATAAATGTTCCAAAGCAGGTTGTTTTTTGTAAGCCTGGTAAATATCTTCTAAAAATTCAGCCCTGATGATACATCCACCGCGCCAGATCTGGGCAATCTCATGCAATTTCAGCTCATATTTATAAGAGATTGATGCCTGCCATAACAAGTGTAAACCCTGTGCATAAGAAGTGATCACAGAGAAATATAACGCCTGCTCCAGTTCAACAATAAATTGTTCTTTATTCTCTGCTGTAGGTTTAGCTTCCGGATAAGCTTTGGCTAAAGCTACACGAAGCGTTTTAAATTTCGAAAGGTCCCTGGTGCTTACGGCTTCATTGATGGTAGGAATAGGCAATTGTAAATCCATAGAAACCTGTGAAGTCCACATTCCTGTACCTTTGGATTTTGCTTCATCCTTGATCATATCCAGCAGGTCGTTGCCAGTACCTTTATCATCTTTAACCAGGAAGATTTCTGCAGTAATCTCTAAAAGGAAAGATTTCAAACGGCCATTGTTCCATTTGGTAAACACCTCATGAATTTGTTCGTTTGAATAATCCAGTGCATTTTTCATGATATCGTATGATTCAGCTAAAAGCTGCATCATTGAATATTCGATACCATTGTGTACCATTTTAACAAAATGACCTGAAGCACCCGGGCCAATATAAGTTACACAAGGATCGCCGTTTACTTTTGCAGAAACAGCTTCCAGTATAGCTTTCATAGAACCATAAGCTTCTTTATCGCCACCTGGCATGATACTAGGGCCAAAACGGGCACCTTCTTCTCCGCCAGAGATACCCATTCCGAAGAAATGTATTCCTGCGTCAGAAAGATCAGCGATTCTTCGGTTGGTATCTGTAAAATGAGAATTTCCGCTATCAATAATAATATCACCTTTATCCAATAAAGGCTGAAGTTCTTTAATTACACTGTCAACGATTGGGCCAGCGGGTACCAAAAGCATAATTCTTCTTGGTAATTCAAGGCTTTGAACAAAATCTTCTAGAGAAGAGTAGGCCGTAAGGTTGTGTTTTGCTCCATCTTCTTTGAGTTTCGCGATCATCTTCGAGTCCTTGTCGTAACCCGTAACTGCAAAGCCATTATCGGCCATGTTCAGTAATAAATTGCGCCCCATTGTTCCGAGGCCTATCATTCCTAATGTGTACTTACTTTCCATTTGATGTATTTATTTTTGGATGCGTGGTAAAAACGTGGTATTTTTCTTTGGCTGCCCATAATTTGGCACCACCTTTAATTCCATCCCTGTTGGAAACAACATGGATGTTATGGTCTAAATCAAAAGAGATATGTTTTGCATTTCCTCCTCCAAGATAGAGTTCGTCATAGTTGAACACTGTTTTGTAGATTTCAATGATCCGCTGCAATCTATCGTTCCATTCTTTTTTACCTTCTTTTACAAAAGCTTTATCTCCGATATAAGCATCGTAGTCTTTGTTTTTTGTAATAGGAAGATGCGACAGTTCAAGATGGGGGAGCAATTCGCCATCATAAGTTAGTGCAGTACCAAAACCGGTACCTAAAGTCAGTACAATTTCGAAACCCTTACCACTGATGATGCCCAATGCCTGCTGATCTGCATCGTTGATCAATCTTACTGGTTTTTTCAGGAGATCGCTGATGTGCTGTGCGAGGGGATAACCGGTCCATTTATTTTTTGCCAGATTAGGGGCGGTTTCTACCACACCTAATTTTACAAATCCTGGAAATCCGATGGCTATTTTTCCATAGGGAGCTAAAGGAGTTACCAATTGATGGATCACTTCAATTACTGCTTCGGGGGTGGAATCCAGCGGGGTAGGAAGTTTAGTGTAATCGGAGAATAACTCGCCTTCCTTTGTTAAAATACAGGCTTTGATTCCTGTTCCGCCAATATCAATAGATAAGATATGAGAACTTTCTTCTGTTTTTTGTGTACTGGACATATTGCTTGTTTATGAGCGTTGCTTCATTTATAATGACGGTTCAAATTAACAAATTTCTGGCCATATAAAATCTGGAAAACGCCTTAATTCCTTAAATAAACAGCTAAGTCATTAAAATGTTATATCTAAGCATGCTGAGAAGGGAGTAAGACACTTAATTTGATATCTATATGACTTTATGGGTGCTTTGAAAAAGCCTTTTAGACGAGTTATAGCCGGTTTTTCCAGACAAAAAGCGGCACAAAAAAAAACCTGCCGGAAGTTTAATCCCGGCAGGTGTCTGTTTTATTAAAATAACTTAGAGTGTACCCTTAACATTTTGCATTGGATTGATGCCAACAGACTGCCCGCGCGCGGCGGCAGCCTTTTGTTTAAACAACTCGAATCTTGAAGTCTGCGCTTTGCCTCCCCAGGTGTTATTGCTCTCATCAATATCCGCAGTTTCACGCATTGGGTCGAGACGTATCGAAGCTACTTCTTTATCCTGAACATAGAATTTAGAAGCATGCTGCTCATTGTGTCTCCATATCTGCGCAGGTATCCTGTCAATTTTCTTTGTTCCGTCGGTGTAGGTAAATTCTACAATGACAGGCATCACTAATCCGCCTTTATTGCTGAAGGATAATTCATAAAAGAACTTACCTGCATATTTGGATTGATCTTCTGAAGACAGTGCTTCAAATGGAGATGCTGTTTCCTGTTTATGTTCCGTAGCAGCATCATATTTTTCTAAACCCCTGTCATATCTCCAGTAAAAATCCTGTGTGGCTTTATCCTTGTCGGTATAGAACTGGATACTTTTATCATCC
Organism: Pedobacter sp. L105; assembly: GCF_009765875.1. Classification (GTDB taxonomy): domain Bacteria; phylum Bacteroidota; class Bacteroidia; order Sphingobacteriales; family Sphingobacteriaceae; genus Pedobacter. The sequence goes on along the minus strand of NZ_LMUP01000002.1, from coordinate 307,818 downwards.
CTGTTCCTTACCTTAGAAATATCATCAAATGAATTTACCATAGGCGGTGCTATTTTCACCATTCTGGTTTTTGAAGCAGGAATTTTAGAATCTACATCAGCTTTGGCAAATTTTACGGTATCCAGTGAAATATCACAGGCATCGGTACCATAGAACCAGCCTCTCCAGAACCAATCCAGGTCTTCACCGCTGGCATCTTCCATTGTTCTGAAGAAATCAGCAGGGGTGGGGTGTTTAAAAGCCCATCTGTTCGCATAGGCTTTGAAAGCATAATCGAACAGGTCCCTGCCCATGATGGTCTCTCTTAAAATATTAAGCGCCGTTGCAGGTTTGGTATAGGCATTAGGACCAAAGCGGGTAATGTTCTCGGAATTGGTCATAATTGGCTCCAGTTCATCTTTCGGCAATTTCATATAATCAACGATGTTATAGGCTGCTCCTTTTTTGGTAGGAAATTTATTGTCCCAAAGTTCTTCTGTCAGGTATTCCACAAAAGAGTTTAATCCTTCATCCATCCAGGTCCACTGACGTTCATCACTGTTCACTATCATCGGGAAGAAGTTATGTCCTACTTCGTGTATAATTACACCAAGCATTCCATTTTTTGCGGTTTCACTGTAAGTACCGTCTTTTTCTGTCCTTCCGTAGTTGAAACAGATCATCGGGTATTCCATTCCGTTGGAAGCTTCTACACTCTGTGCTACAGGATATGGATAAGGGAAGGTAAAATGTGAATAGGTTTTAACCGTATGTGCTACAGCTTTGGTAGAGTAATTTCTGTATAAATTGTAGGCTTCTTTACCATAATAACTCATGCACATGACAGTTTTGCCGTCAATTTTCTGGCCCATTGCATCCCAGATAAATTTCCTGGAAGAAGTCCATGCAAAATCGCGCACGTTATTGGCCTGGAATACCCAGGTTTTTGTGGCTTTACTTTTTGCTACTTCTGCTTTTTTAGCCTGGTCCAGTGTTACAATTTCTACAGGTTCTGCAGCGGTTTTAGACTGGTTATACTTTGCAAGTTCAGCAGGGGTTAATACAGCGCTGTAATTGATACATTCTCCTGTTCCGCCAACTACATGGTCTGCAGGTACAGTCATTTGTACTTTGAAATTTCCGAAGGTTAAAGCAAACTCGCCTCTTCCGGTAAACTGATGATTTTGCCATCCCTGGAAGTCACTGTATACACATAGTCTTGGATACCATTGTGTCATGGTGAACAAGTAGTTGCCATCTTCAGGGAAGTATTCATAACCACCACGGCCGCCAAGGGTTAACCTGTCGGTGATTTTATATTTCCAGTTTACGTTGAAAACAAATTGCTGACCTGATTTTAAAGGTACAGGCAACTCTACACGCATCATGGTTTTATTAACCGTATATTTTATGTTTTTTCCTAAGGCGTCGGTGATTTTGAGGATAGAAACACCGTTTCCATTATCTATAGTACTTGCAGCATCAATTTCGCGGTCTATACTTTTAGTGGTTGCAATCTCAGGCATTTTTGAACTGCTCTGATAATTTGCATTGTTAATATTGCTGTGTTCGTTCTCATCTAACTGCAACCAGATATAAGTCAGCACATCAGGAGAGTTGTTGAAGTAAGTGATTTTTTCAGCACCGGTAAGCTGCAGGTTTTGTTCATCCAGGTTACATTTGATATCATAATCTGCACGTTGCTGCCAGTATTTTACACCAGGCGCACCGCTGGCGGTACGTTGCTCATTGGGCGTGTTAAGAATGGTCCCCAATTGTTCAAACTTGTTCCCGTGATTGCTTCCCGGGTTGTTTTGAATATCTTGTCCAAAAGAGGCCTGTAAACAAGAACCGAGGAAAAGTATGGTAAGTAGCGTTTTATTCATTTTAAGTTTTTTGTTGTAAGTCTAAATTTAAAACGTTTTTTTGTATTGAAAAAATTAAATCGAAACTATGTCGCCTTTAGTCCGCCAATCTCTATTAATTTGTTACGTAATCTGTTGTTTTTTTAAACCAGCCGATCTTTTGGCGTATGAAAAAAGGGACAAACATCCGTTGCATCTCAGCTCTTCAGAATTAAATTATAATTTTAAAAGTGGAACGATAGAAGTGGGCTGCAGGGTATTTATTGACGATTTTGAACAGCTGATTGGCAAGAAATATAAAGTTAAGGCCGATCTTTCGTCCGGGGCCAGGCACAATGAAATGGATGCCCTGATCCATAAATACATGAGTACCCATTTTACATTGGGTGTTAATGGAAAACCACTGCCGCTAACTTATATCGGATTTGAAAACGATAAGGAAGCAATTGTGATCTACATGGAATCTGCCAAGGTAACGTATATCAGTAAATTAGAAGTCACCAGTACTGTTTTGTATGATCTTTTTGATGATCAGACCAATATCTTTCATATGACTTATAAAGATGCTCAAAAGAGCTCCAAACTCGGCTCTCCCGATAAAACTTTAGTCTTTTCTTATTAAAATAGAATTGTTAGTATTTAATAAATAAACCATGTTTAAAATGATACAGACGATGCGCTGGTACGGGCCGAATGATCCGGTTAGCTTAGCAGATATTTTACAGGCAGGCTGCAGCGGTGTTGTTTCAGCATTGCATCATATTTCAAACGGCAGGGTTTGGTCGGTGGAGGATATCAGTGCGCACCAGCAGTTGATCCATGATGCTGGTTTGGTATGGTCTGTGGTAGAAAGTTTACCCGTCCATGAAGACATTAAAGTAAGAAAAGGAAATTACCAGGAATATATCGAGAACTATAAATTATCCCTTGCCCATCTGGCCAGCTGCGGCATTAACACCGTTACGTATAACTTTATGCCTGTGCTGGACTGGACCAGGACACATCTCGATTATAAATTGCCAAATGGTGCGGAAGCCTTGTTGTTCAGCAAAGCGGCCCTGGTAGCTTTTGATGTTTTTATACTCAAAAGGGAGAAAGCTGAAGCGGATTATACGCCCGCGGAACTGGAACGCGGAACGTTATATTTCAAGGGTCTGAATGAAGAAGAAAAATTTAAAATTGAGCGTAATATTATTGCCGGACTACCAGGCAGCGAAGAAAGTTTTGGGCTGGCAGATTTTCTCACTACACTCGGTTTTTATGCCGGTATTGATGAAGAACGGCTCTTCCAGCATTTAGTTGCTTTTCTGCAAGAGGTGATCCCGGTATCGGAAGCACATGGAATAAAAATGGTGATTCATCCGGACGACCCTCCCTGCGCCATATTTGGCTTGCCAAGAATCATCAGTACCGCTGAACAATTAGAGAGACTTTTTACAACTGTACCTTCCCTGGCTAACGGATTGTGTTATTGTACGGGTTCATTGGGCGTAAGAGCAGATAATGATCTGGTTGCTATTCTCGAACAGTTTAAGGAAAGAGTGAACTTTGTTCATTTGAGAAGTACCAGAAGAAACGAATTTGGTGACTTTTTTGAAGACAACCACCTGGAAGGTGATGTAGATATGTTTGGGGTAATCAGGAAGCTGGTTGAAATTCAGCAGGAAAGAAAACTAAGTATTCCTATGCGTCCGGATCATGGGCACAGAATGCTGGACGACCTGAAGAAAAAGGTTAACCCCGGATATTCTGGTATCGGGCGCCTGAAAGGCCTGGCTGAAATACGGGGCGTGGAGCATGCCTTACTTAAGATGATTTAAAAAGATGGCGGTCAGCTTTGGCTGTTTAGCTATAGGAGGATAAGACACATAAAATTTGATCTTGTTTGAGTTAATAATGATTGAAATCAATGACATTATAATCTCTTTTTAATCAATGTGTAACAAAGTAGTGGAAAACCAAAATAAAAGAAGGCAAATGAAGTCCCTGATTTTTTTCAAAGAAATAATTGTTTTATTTTGCCATTATGAACAAAACCCCGTTTCCACTGATCGATGAAATTTTTCGGGATACAGATAAAGGACATATAAAAAGAACTAGAAACATACGTTTAATACCCAGTTTTGAAAATAGAAGGGGCGGAAAAATGTCCTATGCAGAGTGGGCACATGTGATTGGTATATTTCAAACCATCATCTACCAGGCTCTGGAAAACAAAACCGGGAATAAAATCTTGGACATTGGCTGCGGTACCGGATTACTGGGAATATCTTCAGAACCTTTCGTAGGAGAAGGTGGAACCTACACGGGAATTGATGTGATGCAGGAGGATATCAACTTTTGCAAAAGCCATTTCAAAATGAGTAATTATGATTTTATTCATTTGGATGTTGCCAATGCTACTTATGCAAATGATCAGTCTTCTTTGTTAAAACCATGGCCTATTGCAAATGAGTCGCGGGACTTGGTTGTAGCACTTTCTGTATGGACACATATGAATGAAGTTGATGCTACTTTTTATCTGAAGGAGATCCATAGGGTGTTAAAAAAAGGCGGAAAAGCAATTGTTACTTTTTTCTTTTTAAATGACGACTATGAAGAATCGCTGGTAAAAAGAAGTGATGCGCACGGAAGGTTTCATAGCACCCCTCAAAACGAATGGATCTTTGATGTAAATGCGTATGATTCCAAAAACTGGATGACTACAAAACAGGCTAAAGTTCCTGAAGATGTGATTGGTGTTACACCAGAAGGAATGGAAATCCTAATAAAAAATTCAGGTTTGAAACTGAATCAGTATTATCCAGGCAACTGGAAAGAAGAACCGGGTATTTTCTTTCAGGATATATTGATTTTTGAAAAATAGTCAGGATGCAGCTATTGTTCAGCTTAATGGCGAAGAGATAGCTGTACGATGTTTTTTCTACATCAAACAGGTGACATATCCGTATGTTTTTGAAATAGCTACTAAAATATGCCGATTTGGTAAAGCCCAGCAGATAAGCTATTTCTTTGACAGAGGAAGACGAATTTTGTAGTAATGATTTGGCTTCTGCAATGGTTTTTTCTTTGATTCAGGTACCAATTGCTTAATGTGTTTTACTTTCGATCACATTGCACAGGTAGTCAGGATGCAAGCGCTGGGCATCTGCATATTCCTGAACACAGAAATTATTTTTTTTTCTGGCTCCGCTCACGGTATGTTTCTCTAGCAGCTTTCTAAAGTTTTTACAATCTCCGGGCTCCCGTTTCCTTCGTAAATTGGATTGTAATCTTTCAAAAAGTATTCTTTGATCTGTTCCTGTTATCGCAAATAAACGTTAAACTATGTGAAATTATTACAGCGGGCACATTTATTGTGAGTAGTTGTAGCATGGAAATACTGTCGGGTATCAGATATAATAAGAGAGGTAAAACTTTTAAAACTGGCATGTTGGTTATACTGACTATGATGGCGGCGCTCTCAGGGCTTGGCTGCAAGCAACCCATCCATCAAAAACCTGCAACATCCTTACTTTCATTTTTTTCAGAAAAAGACTTTAATCAGTTTTTTCCACAGCACAGTCAATTTTTTACCTATGCTGCTCTTAAAAAAGCGATCGATGAAATGGGTAATGTTGAAGTGAAAATTGAAAAACGGGGGCAGTGGATCTATAAAATTACCAGAATTGATAAATTAAGCGGTGTATCAACTATAGTAAGACAGGATGATGACTGGGATCAGGATTGGGCGAAAAAGCAGGAATACACTGTGGTTGATTTAGATTATGACAACTTTTGTGGTGACAAAAACAGGACGTTGGATAAAAAAGAGGCCGCTGCTTTTTTCGCACAGATAGCCCATGAAACCCGTAACGGAACAGATCACCAATATAATGATGGCCTGATGTTAAAACAAGAGATAGATACCAGTTCTTCTTACGTGATTCTTAATAAGATTTATCCGGCAGTAAAAGGTGCCAGTTATTATGGACGTGGTCCTTTACAGTTAAGTTATAACGGAAATTATGGATTTGCGTCTACCTGTATCCTGGGGAACAAGGATATTTTGTTAAATAACCCGGAGCAGGTAAGTACAGATCCTGTCTTGGCTTTTAAAACAGCTTTATATTTCTGGATGACACCACAAGGGCAGAAGCCATCAGCACACGATGTGATTACTGGTGTATGGAAACCTTCTGCCGCAGAATTGAAATCTGGCTATCAGCCAGGATTTGGAATGACGATCAATATTATTAACGGTGCAATAGAATGTAATAAAGGCGAAGGACAGATGGCGATGAAGGACCGGATTGGGTTTTACAATTATTTCCTGAAGCTTTTTAGCATTGAGGATAAAAGTGGTACGTGCTCATGCGGGAAAATGATGCCTTTTTCATCTTAATCTCATTTATTCGATATAAAAAAAACATCCATATCAGTTAGGTTATCTGTTTTAAATTACCGATAATAAGTTATTTATATCATTTGCGTTAAAAATGTAATGATATTGTTCGATGCGTTTTTACAATCGGCTGATAGAGATACAGAAAACTAGTTATACATTTGTCTAACACTGTTAGATTAATTTACACAGGAGAAGTTTACCATGGGTAGCAAAGAGAGAATTCAAAGACTTAAAGAAGAAACTAGGATCAATATTATTGAAGCAGCCTTGCAAATCGTAAAAGAAGATGGATGGCAGGCGCTGAGTATGCGTAAGATCGCAGATAAAATTGAATATACAGCACCTATTATATACGAGTATTTTGCCAATAAAGAGGGCATTTTGCTGGAGCTTACCCGCAGGGGGAATGTGTTGCTGCTAAATGATTTCAAAGAAGCGATAGCTAAATGTATAACTCCGGAAGAACAGCTTGCTGCAATCTGGATGGCTTATTGGGATTTCGCATTTACCCATAAAGAATTTTATCAGCTGATGTTTGGTGTAGACATGATCTGTTGTGAAATGGTGAAAAGCCAGCCCGAAGCCGAAGCTGCAAGAAAGCTGACTTATGACGCTATCGCGGCAATTATGACAGATCCAAACCCCAGTGAAGAAATTATCTGCCGGAAGTATTTTACCTTCTGGTCTATTATCCACGGCCTGATCTCTATCAACCTGGTAAGAAAAGGCACCAACGACGAAATGAATCAGCATATTTTAAAAGATGCGATCAATGGAATTATTAAAGCAATAAACGACTAATATTTTTTTATGGAATACTTAACGCTGTTAAATTATCTATACACCATTTCTTTCAGTACCAGGAAGAAAGCCTCTCAAAGTGTCACGTTTTTTTTCTCTAAACAGCTAACGCTGTTAAATCATTTACATGTTAAAACATCAATTCATGCATCACATAATCACTAATATATATACCCCTTTTATTTACAAGTTAAATCAGTCGACAAACGTTATGAGAACTTCAATTTTACTAATGGCGATACTATTTGCCGGGTGTGCCGGCAATCAGGCTCAGGCTCCCGCACCTGAACCTCAATCTCTTCAGGTTATATCTTTACAAAATAGTTCAGAAACAACTTATACAGATTATCCAGCTTCAATTCAGGGAACAGTTGATCTGGAAATACGCCCGCAAGTTTCCGGGATCTTAGATCAGATTCTGGTAAACGAAGGTGCCCAGGTACAAAAGGGACAACCTTTGTTCAAGATCAATGAACGCCCCTTCAGAGAAGCATTAAATAATGCGAAAGCTTTATTACATGTAGCTCAGGCAGCGGTCATCAATGCTCAGATAGAAGTAGATAAATTAACTCCTTTGGTTAAAAACAAGGTAGTTTCAGAATTTCAATTAAAAACTGCTACAGCAACCTACCAGTCTACACAGGCAGGTGTTGAACAGGCAAAAGCAGCAGTGGCTGCTGCAGAAATCAACCTCGGTTATACTTTAATTAAGGCTCCTGTAGCGGGTAATGTTGGTAGACTGCCTAAAAAACAAGGAAGTATTATTTCTCCAACCGATGCAGTTGCACTAACAACACTTTCTGATTCACATGAAGTACATGTTTACTTTTCTTTAGGTGAAGATGATTTTGTGGCCTTTAATGCCAAATATCCTGGAAGTACTACCGCAGAAAGATTAAAGAAACTGCCGGGTGTATCATTAGTTTTAGCAGATAACAGTGTTTACGGAGAGCAAGGCAAGGTAGATATGGTTGACGGACAATTTGATAAACAAACAGGTTCCATTTCTCTGAGAGCTACATTTGCAAACAAACAAGGTCTTTTGCGCTCAGGAAATACTGGTAAAATCAGATTAAGCCTGCAACACCCGGATGCTATTTTGATCCCACAATCTTCAACAGTGGAAGTACAGGATAAAATGTTCGTGTTCCTGGTTGGAGATTCGAATAAAGTGAGCAGACAACCTATTGCCATCCAGGGTACCAGCGGAGAAAATTACCTGGTAAAAGACGGATTGAAATCAGGCGACAGAATAGTTTATGAAGGTATCGATAAACTTAAAGATGGTGATGTCATTAAACCTGAAAAATTAAAAGAAGAACCAGTTAAAACTGCAAAAAGATAATTCATAACAATCATGTTTAAAAGATTTATAGAAAGACCTGTATTAGCAACAGTAATTTCCATTCTGTTGGTAATACTCGGTATCCTGGGAATGACCAGGCTACCCTTACAGCAATTCCCTGATATTGCGCCCCCCGCCGTTCAGGTTACGGCACTTTATCCTGGTGCAAATGCTGAAACTGTACTTCGTTCAGTAGCGCCTTCTTTAGAAGAGTCTATTAACGGGGTAGAGAACATGACGTACATGAGCTCTACTGCAAGTAATGACGGGTCCCTCACCATTACGGTGTATTTCAAACTGGGAACAAATCCGGATTTGGCAGCGGTGAATGTACAAAACCGTGTATCACAAGCTACCAGTCAGTTACCTACAGAGGTAGTACAAGCAGGGGTAACCACTGCTAAACAGCAGAACAGTTTGATCATGGTACTCAGTATGTTTACTGATGACGAAAAAAAGTATGATCAGACTTTTATGGACAACTATGCCCAGATCAATTTAATCCCTGAGATTAAAAGGATACAAGGGGTAGGTGCAGCCGTAATTTTTGGTGGTAGTAAAGATTATTCGATGCGCGTATGGCTGAAGCCAGCGCAAATGGCAACTTATAATTTAACACCTGATGATGTTACAGCAGCCATTAAAGATAAAAATCTTGAAGCAGCACCGGGTATGTTTGGTGAAAGCAGCAAAGTGGCTTTCCAATATGTATTAAAATATAAAGGAAAGCTGACCAAACCAGAGCAGTATGAGAATATTATCATTCGTTCCAATCCTGATGGTTCATTCCTCCGATTGAAAGATGTAGCGAGGGTTGAATTTGGTGCTTATACTTATTCCAGTCTTACCCGTATTGACGGTAAAACAGGATTAAATATCGCGATTCAGCAATTGAGCGGATCCAATTCAAATGATATCCAGATCGCGATCGATAAATTCATTAAAAAAGCCCAGAAAGACTTTCCAAAAGGCATACACGTAGTAAATTTATACAATACCAAGGTATCCCTGGATCAGTCCATTGATCAGGTTATACATACTCTGATCGAGGCCTTTATCCTGGTGTTTATTGTTGTATTTATCTTTTTACAGGATTTCCGATCTACACTGATTCCTGCTATTGCAGTTCCGGTAGCGATTTTAGGAACGTTCTTTTTCATGTCCATCTTTGGTTTCTCTATTAACTTATTAACGCTGTTCGCGCTGGTACTGGCCATCGGTATTGTGGTGGATGATGCGATTGTGGTAGTGGAGGCAGTGCATGCCAAGATGGAACATGAACACCTTCCTCCAAAATTAGCTACGGCATCGGCCATGCATGAGATAACAGGGGCAATTATTTCCATTACACTGGTGATGAGCGCCGTGTTCCTTCCCGTTGGTTTTATGGAAGGATCAACTGGTATGTTCTACAGACAGTTTGCCTTTACACTGGCTATTGCAATTGTAATTTCTGCAGTAAATGCATTAACGCTGAGTCCTGCCTTATGTGCCTTGTTCCTGAAGAATGTACATATGGCTCATGGTCATGCTGGCGAGGTGGTTAAAAAGAGCTTTAAAGAGCGTTTCTTTATTGGCTTTAACACCGGTTTTACTTCCCTGACAAACAGGTATGTAAACAGTGTGAAATTCCTGATCAAAACCAAATGGATAGGTATTGCTGGTTTAGTTGTAGTGATTTTGGCCACCGTTTGGATGGTGAAAAGAACACCTACAGGATTTATTCCTTCAGAAGATCAGGGCTTTATTGCTATTTCCTTGTCTATGCCTGCAGGTGCGTCATTAGAGAGAACTACTGCAGTAGTAAAACAGTCTGAAGACTTAATCAGGCCCTTAGCGTTTACTAAAATATATAATGGATTATCTGGTTTCAATTTACTTACACAATCCAGCGGCCCTTCTGCAGGTGCGATGTTTATTCTGCTAAAACCTACAAAGGAAAGAGGAGATGTAAAGGATATCACTGCCATTATGAATATTGTTAGAGGTAAACTGGCTTCAATAAAAGGTGCCAATTTCTTCGTCTTCACTTTCCCTACCGTTCCTGGTTTCAGTAACGTGGATGGATTGGATTTTGTACTTCAGGATAGAACAGGTGGCGACCTGAATAAGTTCAGCGGTATATCCAATAATTTTATTGGCGAGCTGATGAAACGCCCTGAAATAGCCGTTGCCTTTACAACGTTTAGAGCAGATTATCCACAGCTGCAAATGGAAGTGGATGAAGCTAAAGTAGAACAGTTAGGCGTTTCTACCAAAGAGTTGTTATCTACTATGCAGGCTTATTTTGGTAGTGCACAGGCTTCAGACTTTAACCGATTTGGTAAATACTACAGGGTAATGGTTCAGGCCGATGTGGTTGATCGTGCCGATCCTTCTTCTATGGATGGAGTATTTGTTAAAAATAGAAATGGCGAAAATGTACCGATCAATACACTGATCAAACTGAAACGTGTATATGGTACAGAAACGGTTTCCCGTTATAACCTGTTTAACTCTATCGAGATCAACGCGATTCCTAAACCTGGGTTTAGCTCCGGAGATGCGATCAGGGCTGTAGATGAAGTAGCTGCAAAACAATTGCCAACAGGATATTCCTATGAGTATTCAGGTTTGACAAGGGAGGAAATTACTTCCGGCGGACAGTCTGTAGTTATTTTCAGTTTATGTCTGGTATTTGTTTACTTCCTGCTTTCTGCACAATATGAAAGTTATATCCTGCCATTTGCTGTTATCTTATCTATTCCTACTGGTGTGTTCGGTGTTTTTGCTGCCATTGGTTTAACAGGAATTGAAAATAACATTTATGTACAGGTTGCACTGGTCATGCTGATTGGTTTGCTCGCTAAGAATGCGATTCTGATTGTAGAATTTGCCGTGCAGCATAGAAAATCCGGGAAGACGCTGGTTGAAGCCGCGTTGGAAGCTGCACAATTAAGGCTGCGTCCGATTATTATGACATCGCTGGCTTTCGTAGCAGGTCTTACCCCAATGATGAGGGCAACTGGTCCATCTGCTTTGGGTAACCACTCCATTAGTATTGGTGCTGCCGGAGGTATGATCACCGGAGTTATCCTGGGACTGTTTATTATCCCTGTATTATTTGTGATCTTCCAGTTCCTGCAGGAAAAAGTTTCTGGTGTACCCGAACAAACAATTGAAATTGAAAATACCCCCAAAGAATATGAAATCGTATAAAAATATATATATCGTGCTTTTAGTACTGCTTGCTGCGGGTGCATGTAAAGTTTCGAAGGATATTCCAAAGCCTACCCATGCTGCTCCTGAACAATTCAGGAACAGTACGGCTACGGATAGCCTGAGTATCGCCAGCCTTCCTTACAAAGAGTTCTTTAAGGAAAAAGCAATCAGGGACCTGATCGATACCGCTGTGATCAATAATTATGATATACAGATCGCAGTAAAAAATATAGAGTCAGCGTCGCTGGTATTTAAACAAGCTAAGTTAGGCAATGTTCCAACTGTCAATTTACAGGTAAATGCAAGCACTAACCGTTATTCTGATAACAGTTTGAATGGATTGAGCCTTGCCCAGTATTCTACGGCAAAACACATCGAGGATTACAATGCAACTGTAGGATTAAGCTGGGAAGCCGATATCTGGAATAAGATAGGTAACCAGAGAAGAGAAGCCGGCGCTTCCTTTCTACAATCTGCAGAAGCGAAAAAAGCAGTGCAGACACGTTTGGTAGCTAATGTTGCAGAAGGATTTTACAACCTTATTATGCTGGATACTCAGTTGGATATAGCAAAGAAAAACCTTTCCCTGAATGATAGCACACTAACCATTATCAAGTTGCAATTTGATGCCGGACAAACAACTTCCCTGGCTATCCAGCAGGCAGAAGCCCAGGAGCTGGTAGCTGCCGGATTGGTTCCGCAATTGGAACAGATGATTGGCCTGCAGGAAAATGCATTGAGTATTCTTACCGGTGCTTTCCCTAAATCTATTGCAAGGGCTGGTTTGTTGGGTTCATTGCAGGATCAGGATAATTTGTCAACAGGTTTCCCTGCTGCCATGGTCAGCTTAAGACCTGATGTGAAAAGCGCCGAGCTGGAACTGGTTAAAGCCAATGCCAAAGTAGGCATTGCCAAAGCAAGTCTTTACCCTTCATTTGTGATCAGTGCCGCTGGTGGTGTAGATTCTTATGTGTTTAAAAACTGGTTCAACTTGCCGGGTTCTCTGTTCGGTATGGTTGCCGGCGGAATTACCCAGCCTATCTTCCAGCATAAAGAGATGAGAACACAGTATGAACTGGCGCTGGTAGACCGTGATAAAACGGTGATCCAATTCAAACAGTCAGTCTTAACTGCTGTTGGAGACGTGTCCGATCAACTGATTAAAATTGAGAAATTAAAACAACAATATACCATAGCTAATACAAGGGTTGGTGTAGTTAAACTGGGTTTGAATAATGCAAATCTGTTATTCAAAAGCGGAATGGCAAACTACCTGGAAGTGATTACTGCGCAAAGTAATGCTTTGCAAAGTGAACTTGATCTGGCTACCATTAAAACTGATCAGCTGAATGCTGAGGTTGAATTGTACAGAGCCTTAGGCGGGGGCTGGAAATGAAAAACCAAACCCATAGCTTCTGGACTGGGGTAATTAATTATGTTAGGGCTTCTGCACAATCCGCAGAAGCCCTTAAACCGTGGGATTTCAGGACAGAAAAAGAATCGAAAACTGTACTGGTTTTCAGGACATCTGTTGAAGAATATTCTGATCAGTCGCCTTTATTTATTCAGTTAAATGAACTGATTGGCGCAAATAACTGGACTATTGATCTGGAAGATGTGGATAAAGTATTAAGGGCAATTTGCGTAGAAAGCAGTCGTGACGAAATAGTTACCCTGCTGCAACAGCAAGGTTATCTCTGCGAGGTGTTGTTATAAGGGCAATATTCACAAAGAATAGATAATTGTGGAATAATTATTGGATATTGAACAGGAAATCCGGGGGGCATACCACTTTCAAAAACAATGAAAATGATCGTGGTAGTATCTTAACCGGTAAATACATTTAATTTATTAATGAAAAACCTCTTCAATGGAAAATTATAGTACTACAAAAACTAAATCAAAAAGTAATATCGGGCCCATCATCTTTGTGGTCATTATCCTCCTGCTGGCAGGATTCTTTTACTACCGTTATTATTTCGTTTTTGGGGAAGGGGTTAAAGCCGGACAACTGAACTATTTTGTTAAAAAAGGTTACGTTTTTAAAACGAATGAAGGACGTTTGATCCAGAGTGGTATCCGCTCGCAAACTGGTGGTACCGTTGCTTCCAATGAATTTATGTTTTCCGTACAGGACCAGAAAGTGACAGACAGGCTGAATAAAAGTGCCGGCTTAAGTCTGGAACTGCATTATAAAGAGTACCTGCACACCCTTCCTTGGAGAGGTGTAAGTAAATTTGTAGTGGATAGCGTGATTACCACTACGCCGGGACAGCCATAAGCTGAGGGACAGATGAACCATTTGTCTATCCAATTGCTTAATTTAGCAGACGACAATGAGAATTCTTCATACTGCCGACTGGCACCTGGGCAAAAGATTAGAACAAAGTGAACGCACCGACGAGCATCAGGCTTTTCTGAATTGGTTAATCGTAACCTTACAAACAGAAAAGATTGATGTTTTAATTGTTGCAGGCGATATTTTTGATACCGGAAGTCCTTCTAATACTGCTTTTGAACAGTATTATGGCTTCTTAAGGCAGGTAAAAGATACCTGCTGCCGCGAGGTGATCATTATTGGGGGCAACCACGACTCGATCAGCACACTCAATGCCCCTCAATCCCTTTTAAAATATTTTAATGTACATATCATTGGCGGGGTTCCTGAAGAATTTACCGACCAGATCATAGAGATCAGCCATGAGGGTAAACTGGAGCTGGTTGTCTGTGCAGTTCCTTTTCTGCGCGATCGTGACATCAGGCTCTCTGTAGCAGGTGAAACAATGGAAGAAAGGGAAAGCAGAATTAAGCAGGGAATTACCGACCATTACCACCGTTTTTTAAAACATATCAGCAACTATAAGCTAAACCATATTCCGGTTATTGCTACCGGACATCTTTTTGCGGCCGGATCAAGTACATCCGACAGTGAAAAGGAAATCCATGTAGGTAATCTCGGGCAGATTGGCGGTGATCAGTTTCCAAAAGAGTTTGATTACGTTGCCCTGGGGCATATTCACCGCCCGCAGCTAATCAATCAGCTCAACCATATCCGGTATTCCGGTTCGCCCATTCCTTTAAGTTTTTCAGAAACTGACGATAAAAAGCAGGTAGTTATCCTGGAATTTCAGGAGGGGGAAATGACCAGTCTCGAAACGCTTGAAGTTCCCTGCACACGCAGGCTGATCCGCATTAAGGGAGATTTTGAAAAGGTAAAAACAAAACTCGTTTTACTGGGAGATCCTCATACCCTATTTCCTGCGTGGGTAGAAATTCAGGTGGAAACAGAAAGCACTATTTTTGACCTGGAAGAACAGCTGAATTCGCTGATTGTGAACAAGCCATTTATAGAACGCCTGTTTCCAAGACAGTTCAGAATAAAAGCAGCACAAAACCTGGATGAACAAACAGCAGAAGCTATGGCTTTAACAGATCTCGATCCCAAAACAGTATTTTTAAAGTGCTGCGCTTCGGCTTATCCGGAGCAGGACCATACGGTATTGCTGACTGCTTTTAATGAAGTACAGGAGTATATGATCCAAAAGGAAGAAAGACCATGAAGATTATCAGCATTAAATTTCTGAACCTCAATTCCCTTAAGGGACAGCACGAAATCCGCTTTGATAGGCCTCCATTCACTGAAAGCGGAATATTTGCAATTACAGGCCCCACAGGGGCAGGGAAAACTACTTTACTGGATGCCATCACTGCCGCACTTTATGGCAGGGTGCACCGTCACAGTAAAGACGTATTTGAAATTATGACCCGTCATACGGCAGAATCCTACGCAGAAGTAGAATTTGAAGTGAGGGATAAATTATACCGCGCCAAATGGTCTATCAGGCGCAGCCGCGGCAGGGCCGATGGCCAGCTCCAAACGCAAAAGATGGAGTTGGCCGATGCGCTGACAGGACAGATCATTATTGAACACCCGCTAAACGATGTAAGGGAAGAGATTGTTAAACTATGCGGACTGGATTATAACCAGTTCCTTCGTTCTGTAATTTTATCGCAGGGCGATTTTACCCGCTTTCTAAAAGCAGATGAGAATGAAAGAAGTGAATTGTTAGAAAAGATCACTGATACAGGAATCTATTCACAGTTATCTGTCGCTGCTTATGAAAAAGCGAGGGAGGAGCGTTTGAAACTTGATCACCTGCGGGGTAGGCTGGATCATGTGGTTTTGCTGACGGTTGAAGAAAGAGAGGCTTATTCAACATCTCTCCAGGCACTGTCAGATCAGGAAACTGTGCTGAAGAAGGAAGAATCGGGATGGAGAGATCAACTGATCTGGCTGGATAACCTGGAGAAACTGGAATCCAGGAAACAGGAACTGTTAACCGATCTTTCGGCAGCAGAGTTATTTCATGCAGCACATGAACCACGGTTTATTCAGCTGCAGCAGCATTTGCGGGCATTGGTTCATCGCCCTGCACTGGCAGAGCTTACTATCATAGAAAATCAGCAGCAAAAGATAAATCTTGATCTGACCGAAGCCAAACTGCAGTATCCTGAAGTGCTGAAACAGGAAAAGCAGACTAATGATTTATTGCTGGCATCGAAACAGCAAACGGCGCTAAAAGAGAAATTACTTTTAGAAATGGGGCCTGTTTTCGAGGAAGTCAGTAAAAAAGATTTACTGATTACACAGGCTAAAAACCAATATGAACAAACCGGTCAGTCTTTTGAAGCAGCAAGGTTAAACCTTCAGGTTACCGAAAATTTACGTTCCGGGATGAACGAAGCGTTAAAAACCATTCAACTGAGAATTGAGCAGCTTAGCCAGTGGTTAAAGGATAAGGAGAGTGATGCCGTTTTGGATAAAACAGTAATTGTTTTCAGGCAGTTTACCCAACAATTGGCATCATTAGCATTAAAAAAGCGCGCTGCTGAACAAGTACAGCAGGAACATATCAGTCAGAAAGATCGGGCCGCTGGCGAGTTACAGCAGAGCCGGAAAAATATCACAATAGCTGATCAGCAGTTATTAAATTCATATGCCGCTATTGAGCGGCTAAAAGCATCTCTTGATGCTGTTCTGGAAGGTAAAGCCGATCAAGATCTGGAAGCAGAATTAAGACAGCTGCCTGTACTGATCAATACCTCAGAACAGCAGTTCAAACTGGCCAGTTCCTATCACAAACTGGAGCAGGATAAAAATGCCCTGCTCAAAACACTAGTTAACTACCAGCAGAAGAAAGAAGAAGAACAAAGTTTATTGAATAACCTTCAACAGGAAAATCAGTATGAAGCAGGGTTGCTGGTACACCTGCAGCAGATCTATGAGCTGGAAGTAAAGGTACAGAAATATGATGCCGATCGTTTGCAATTACAGGTAGAGCGGCCCTGTCCGCTTTGTGGCTCTGTTCATCATCCATTTGTAGATGGGCATTACCCATCCAGGGTCACCGAGACCGAAGAACGTCGTAATCAGCAACAAGTGAAACTGGAACTGCTAAAGCAGAGACTCGATGCACAATCAATTATTGTCAATACACTAAGCAATCAAATTGAAGCGGGGGACCAATCAATGCTTGTGTCTCAAAATTCATTGGCACAGATCCTTTCGGAGTTTCAGCTGAATAACGAGCGGTTACCTAAACCTCTTAATATTGATAAGGTGGATATTATAACCGCAGTTATTCATAAAAAAAAGTCTCAGTACGATGCGCTAAATAAACAATTGCAGCTAGTGAAAAATTTCCAGCTGGAGATCAGTGTGTTGGAAACAGGAGTAAATCAGCAAAAGGAACAGCTGGCCCTGGAGAAAAACAAAGCAGAACAGGCAAAGCTGACCGTCACTTTTGCCGAAAAACAAATCAGTGCCGTGGCCAATGATTTGATGACAGCGACTGCTGAAATGGAAGCGCTGCATAACAGTTGTGTTCAGTTACTAACGCCATTAAGCATTGAATTTAATGCCGGCCAGGCAGATGAGGTAATCCTTAGCCTAAATAACCGTTACAATCATTATCATCAATCAGAAAAGGAACTCCATCAGCTTCAGCCCGATCTTCGGGAGAAAGAAACGGAATTAAACAATATTGCAAAAGCTATCGGCGAGAAGAAGAATGCCGTTGAGCTGCTTAATGATCAGTTAAAGAAAGCAAGCATTATCCTGGAGCAGTTACAGGAAGAGCGTAAGAAACTTTTTGGATTAAAGGATCCTGCAAAGGAACGGTTGTTACTAACGGAAGAGGTAAAAAAGAATAGGGATCAAACTGAAAACCTTCAGCTTGCTTTACAGGAAAAACAGGAAAGAGTGCGTATTATCGAAGATCGGCAGTCTACGTTGAATACTTCATTTCTAAACAGCAAACAGCTGTTTAATGCGCATTTGGAGAAACTAACAGCACAATTAAATACGGAAGGATTATCTTCTATAGAAGATTTGAAACAATTATATCTTCCTGATCAGGAAGCTCAGTCTGCCGAAGAATTGCAAAAAGAATCCACACAAAAAATAGCTTCAGGGAAAAGTCTGTTGACTGCAACTGAAAAAGAATTGGTTACAGAACGTCAAAAAAATAAAACAGAAAACACAAAAGAGGTTTTATTGCCTTTGGTGGAAGAGCAGGGACAGGCAATATCACTTCTTCAGCAGGAAAAAGGAAGATTGATCCGCATCCTCTCAGAAGACGATCTGCTGAAGCTTAAACATACCGAAGTAGCACAGCAGATAGAGAGCCAGCAAAAAGAGTTTGACCGTTTCCAGCAGTTATCCGTTTTGATAGGTTCTGCAGATGGAAAGAAATTCAGCCGTTTTGCCCAGGGCTTAACCCTGGCGCGGTTAACAGAGCTTGCCAACCGTCATTTGCTGCGGTTGAGTGACCGTTATAGTATTTTAAAAAGCCCGGAAAAGGATCTGGACCTGCAGATCATTGACGGCTATCAGGCTGATGTGATCAGGCCAATGTCTACACTTTCAGGAGGGGAAAGCTTTTTGGTGAGCCTGGCGCTGGCATTAGGCTTATCGGATCTGGCAAGCCGTAAGGTGCAGATCAATTCTTTGTTCATTGACGAAGGTTTTGGTACCCTGGATGCAGAAACGCTGGATGTGGCAATCACTGCACTGGAAAATTTGCAGGCCGGCGGAAAAAATATAGGGATTATTTCCCATGTGGAAGCCTTAAAAGAAAGGATTGGTACACAAATACAATTGAGCCGTGAACCGGGAGGGACAAGTAAAATATCCCTCTACAGTTATGGTAAACGAGTAGAGGGATGATAAAATTTAGATCGTAGCCATGTCAATTACAAAACGGTAATGAACATCACCTGCAAGGGTGCGCTCATAGGCTTCGTTGATCTGGTCCATACGGATCATTTCCACATCTGATGTGATATTGTGTTCTGCACAATAATCAAGCATTTCCTGTGTTTCTTTAATTCCGCCAACTAAAGATCCTACCAGACTGCGTCTGCCGAAGATCAGTTGTCCCGGAGCAACTGTAGCTGGTACCGGTGGAACACCCAATAAGATCATTACCCCATTTGTTTTTAATAAAGCAAGGTATTCGTTATAATCATGCTCTGCTGATACGGTATCGATAATGAAATCAAAGGTGTTAGCCAGTTCTTTCATGGTATCTTTTTCGGTAGTCAGTTTAAAATGATGTGCACCTAATTCTGCTGCATCTTTTTCTTTTTTAGGTGAGCGGCTTAACATGGTAACTTCAGCACCCATAGAGGCTGCCAGTTTTACTGCCATGTGTCCTAATCCGCCTAAACCTACAACGGCCAGTTTATGACCTGCTTTTACTCCCCAATGGCGTAAAGGAGAATAGGTAGTGATACCTGCGCAAAGCAATGGTGCAACTTTTTCTAAAGGTAATTTGTCAGATACTGAAAGTACAAAACCTTCTGTAACTACGATGTGGGTAGAATAACCACCGTAGGTAAGGGTTTTTTTATCTTGTTCAAGAGCATTATAAGTTTGAGTATTACCGTTTTCACAGTATTGTTCCTGGTGGTCTTTACAATTGTCGCAATGACCGCATGAATCTACAAAACAGCCTACACCTACCGTATCACCTGCTTTGAATTTCGTTACAGATTCGCCTACGCGGGTAACTTTACCTACAATTTCATGACCAGGTACTGCAGGGTATTGGGTTGCTCCCCATTCGTTACGTGCTGTGTGGATGTCTGAGTGACAAACACCGCAGAATAAGATTTCTATTTCTACATCTTTAGCTCCCGGTTCGCGGCGATCAAGTGCGTAAGGGGCAAGTGGTTTTTCTGCAGCGTATGCAGCATAAGATTTTATTGATTTCATTATTTTGTATTTTTTCTTTGAATGGTAATGAAGCCTGAATGCACAGCTTCCATTGATTTAACAGCAAAATATCGAAAATGTTAGATTAATCAAAACTTTGAATTTACAGCAGGATAATATTTAATTTGATCAGGAGTCGTTCTTATGATTAACTTGATAAAATCGTTAAACAATTATAATTAAATGGGTGTTGCTAAAGATATGGTTAAAAAATTATTTGCTGGAAAGCTTGTTACAACAGTTATTGTTGTATTTATTATGGGAGTGCTGTTAATGTTACAGGGCTGTCATAAAAGCAAATCGGACCTTGGAAATACTTTATTTACTGAGACCGGAAATAAAGTATTTAAAAAAATAGACAATGACGCTTTTGCCGAAGTTTTCAAAAAAGAACTGGCTTATCATCAAAATTTAGGCTATCCTGGCTTAACAGCTGCTTTTTATGAACAGAACGGTTATGAGCCGGTGATGATCTTAAAAAATATTCACAACAAGGGAATGCAGTTGCTTTTTTCTTATTTTAACAAAGCTGGTGAGCATGGTTTGGACCCTGGTTTTTTTCGTGCCCAGGAATTTGGTGCACTAATCAATAAGTTATACGATAAAAATGGGATAAAAACTGTTAATGAAGCCTACCATACACTGGCCAGGCTGGAGCTGTTAACAGCTAATTCATTGATTAGTTATAGCAATGCCCTGCAGTACGGCGTAGTTAGTCCCAAAAGTATTTATACAGCCTACTATACCGATACTAAAAGGCCGGATAGTCTGGCAATGATCCACATTTTTGACCTGACTGATTTTAGGCAGTACCTGGATAGTATCCAGCCAAAAGATCTGCAGTACATCGCCCTGCAAAAGGCATTAAAAGAGGGTACCGCCGCACCCGGCATTAGCGTAGAGGAAACACAGAAAGTTTTAAAGATCAACCTGGAAAGATTACGCTGGAAAAATAAACCCTTAGATGAAAAATATGTGATCGTAAATATTGCCGATTACCGGCTTGATGTGATGGAAGCAGGGAAGTCTGTACTGAATATGAAGGTCTGTGTAGGTGAGGGACGGGCAAAGGCGGGTTCTTTTTCAAGGGAAACACCTCAGTTAAACAGCCTGATCCACAGTGTGCAGGTTAATCCTGTATGGAATATTCCGCAGAGTATAGCCAGCAATGAAATTACCAAAGAGGCTGCGGCCGATAAGTATTACCTTTCCAGTCATAATATCGATGTTTATGAAAAAGGACAACTGGTAGAAGATACAGAGCTGATCGATTGGTCTGATGCCGGCGCAGGTAAAAAGTACCAGTTTAAGCAGCGTCCTGGTGCAGATAACTCTTTGGGTAAAATAAAATTCCTGTTTAACAATAAGAGTGCGGTTTACTTACATGATACACCTGCCAAAGCTGCCTTCAGCCAATCGATGAGGGCTGTTAGCCATGGTTGTGTGCGTTTAGAAAAACCATTGGATCTGGCTCATGCACTGTTTGGGGACGGTACCGAATTTGAACAAATCAAAAAACAGATGGATAGTACTGCTGATGATACGGCTGCTGCTGTTGCTACCAATATCGCCCTGCCCAAAAAAGTTCCGGTTTATTTAACCTATTACACTTCCTGGGTTGATGACGGAAATATCCTTCAGGTAAGAAAAGATGTATATGGACTGGATAGAATACTGTATACTTATCTTCAAAAAATAGGAGCGGTTTAACCCGCTCCTTTATTCTATATACGTGCAATCAAAGTACTGGTAGTGTCCTGCATAGGGATAATACTGTTTGCTGCCAGATGTGTATCCAGGTATTTTGAAGAATAAGACTGGTCGCTTCCATTGATAAAAATAACAGTTTTTCCTTCAATAGTATTGATCACCAGGTTTGATAACTCAGCAGGGACTGCCGGGCAGCCCTGGCTATGACCTAGCCTTCCCAGTTGATCAATGGTACTCTGGCTTACATAAGGTGCACCATGCACTACAATGGATCTTTTGCGTGCGTTTGAATTATAACCTTCATCCATACCATCAAGCCTTAATGAGCGGCCATGTTTACCATTGTAAATCTCGGCGGTTACATAAAAGCCCAGGCTGCTTTCATTAGAATCATTGGCATCAGAAAAACGTGTGGCCATATCGGCTCCGCTGTTGGAACCATGAGCTACCCAGGTATTCAATAAAAGTGAATCTTTTTTAAGATCAATAATCCAAAGTCGTTTTTTAGTGCTGTTTACATCAAAATCCGCAATCGTCAGAATAGATTTTTCCGTGGAGATCTTGCCACTGCTTTTCAGATTATAAAACCCGGTTAATGCCTT
Source organism: Pedobacter sp. L105 (assembly GCF_009765875.1). Taxonomy (GTDB): domain Bacteria; phylum Bacteroidota; class Bacteroidia; order Sphingobacteriales; family Sphingobacteriaceae; genus Pedobacter. The sequence continues at coordinate 285,650 of NZ_LMUP01000002.1, read as the reverse complement.
TTGAAATACTTCAGGATTAAGTCCTGCTTGTTGAAGATGCGCCCCTGTGTAGATCTTACTGACATACTGGGTATACAACGAGTCTTCAGTTACAGTTTTAGCGGTAGAAACACCATTTAAAGACGGTGTCCAGCTAATAATGGTCAGTGCAAGTGTACTAAAAACTAATCCTGCTCCGCCTAAAAGGTATTTTCTCATAGAATTTGGTTTTGGTGCTATGACTGTGATACTGTTATTAGGGTTTTTTACTTCAGATAAAAATAAAATTATGATGAGAGTTTTTAGATTTTTGTTAAACAAATATATAGAAACGTTACAAACAAAACAATACCACATTGCATAATTACGTGTTGATGACTTTAAATTCAGCCATTTAAAAGGTCTTAGCTACTAATATTGCGTACTTTTGGAACCAAATCGAATTATATTCCAGATTTATTTTTTATGTACCGTTCTGCCAGTTTTTACCACATTATATTGCTTTTTCTTTTTTTTGGCATTTTCTCTACCGCAAGTGCACAGGATAAATGGACTTTATCAACAAACCAGGAAGGAATTAAAGTTTATACCCGCCCAATGCAAAATTCCAGTATCAAAGCCGTGAAAGTAAGCTGTACATTAGAGGCAACCACTACACAGCTGCTGGCAGCCATTATGGATATACAAACCTGCAGCGAATGGGTATACCACAGTAAAAAAAATGTGATGATCAAACAGATATCACCGCTGGAACTCATTTATTATTCGGAAGTAGAAGTTCCCTGGCCAGCTAAAAACCGTGATTATGTAGTACATATTCAGGTAGAGCCACAGGCACCAAATAAAGTCGTTACCATTAATTCACCCTGTATACCAGGTTATGTCGCAGAAAAGCAAAACATTGTGAGGATTAACCATTCTGTTGGACAATGGACCATTACTCCGGTCAGTAAGAATATGGTTCAGGCAGAATATGTGCTGGAAGTAGACCCTATGGGAAGTATTCCTGCATGGTTAATTAATCTTTTCGCTACTAAAGGTCCGCTGGAAACCTTCAAAAAATTGAAGATACATGTTCAGGACGATGTATATAAAAAAGCACGTTATGCGCAGATCAGCAATTAAAAGCGGCCTTTATGGCCTGATTTATTTTTTGCTTCTCTATTAATTATCAAATTTGAGTTGGGGCGAAAAAATTATTCTATTTGTAATATAAAAACATTTTAATAAACTATGTCATACATGGCACATCTTTTGCCTAATATGATAATACAGTCAATTTGTTCCTTTAGATTACCAGAATATCTATTTGAATATTATATTTTCGGTTGTTGATAGGTTAATATGCATTTAATCACTTAAAATTTAGAATGTTTTCAATTATAACGTCAGATTCTTGAAGTGAATTATAACAATAACTTATGAGTATTAACGATACTTTATTGATGAATAAAATTTCTACCAGAAACAATGTGAAAATTATAGGTAAAGGCACTCAGACATTATTGTTTGCGCATGGTTTTGGCTGTGATCAGCATACATGGAGATCAATTTTGCCGGGTTTTCTGGATGATTTTAAATTGGTGTTGTTTGATTATGTGGGAGCCGGATGCTCTGATTTTAGTGCTTATGATACAATTCGTTACAGTTCACTGGATGGATATGTACAGGATGTGATCGAAATCTGCGGGGAACTGGAATTGGAAAAGGTGATTTTTATAGGTCATTCTGTAAGCAGTATGATTGGCCTGCATGCGTCAATACAATCACCTCATTTATTTAGTAAACTTATTTTTATCTGTCCTTCACCACGTTATATCAATGATCATGATTATTATGGGGGGATGGAACAGGACGACCTGGATGCACTGCTGGAAGTGATGGACAATAACCATCTGGGATGGTCAAGACCCATTGTAACCTCTGATACAGCTATGGAAATACCTGTTCTTGATCAGCATTTTACAGAAAATTTCTGTACTTCAGACCCTGAGATCTCCAGGAAGTTTGCGCAGGTTACTTTCTCATCTGATCATAGAAAACACCTGCCGCGGCTCAGTATTCCAAGTTTGACGCTTCAGGGCAGGGAGGATATTCTTACCTCAGAGAAAGTTGCCCGGTATATTCAGCAGCATACACCTGGAAACCGGCTGCATCTTTTAGATACTGTAGGCCATTTTCCTCAATTGAGCGACCCGAAAAAAGTGATTAGCGCGATCAGGAATTTTATCTATTCATCATGAGCAGATCATCCTTTATAGAAAATGAGCCTTTACGGTTTGCCGAGATCACTAATTCTGATTATCTGTATCAAAAGGCACCCTGTGGTTTTATTTCTTTTCTTCCTGATGGTAGTATCCTGCGTGTGAACGAAACTTTTTCCAGGTGGATTGGCTTAACTGAAGAAGAGATCTATAATTTAAAATTCACTTCTCTATTAGCTATTGGAGGAAATTTATATTATGAGATGGTGATCACCCCATTGCTAAGCATCCGTGGTTTTGCCAGTGAAATCAACTTCAGCTTTATCGGGCCCAACGGTAATTTTGACGCCTTGTTTAATGCCGTAGCTTATAAAGATGAAGAGGGGATGGTTATTGCCGTCAATGCGACAGTACAAAATATTACCGACAGAAAAAAATATGAAGCAGAACTCTTGCAGTCTAAGCGGTATGCTGAAGAGGAAAAGAGAAGATTTGAATTTCTTTCCAATACCATTCCAAATTTAATCTGGACTGCCTTGCCCACAGGGGAGCTGAATTTTATTAATCAGAAGCTTAAAGACTATTTTAGTGAGGGCACTGTTATTGATTACAGGAAGTTCAATGGAGTTTTTCATGAAGACCGGGAAGCTGTAGTTGTTTCATGGAGGGAGTGTTTGGAGAGTGGAAGAAAATTGGAAAAAGAAATCAGGCTGCATGCAAAAGGAAAAGATCCTGAATGGTTTTTATTACGTGCAGAACCTTATTATGATGAAGACAGGAAGCTGGTATTGTGGTTTGGGTCTTTCACCAATATCCATAAGCAGAAATTGCTGCAACTGGCCAATTACTCCTCTCTAAGCAGCAGCTTGTCGCTGGCCCATAAAACTATTGATGATAACAAAGAGATGTTTATGAAAATTGCCATGAACCAATCGCACATGATCAGAAAACCTGTAGCCAATATTATCGGGTTGATCTCTCTTTTAAATGAGGTTAAGCTTTCAGAAGAAGGAAAGGAACTTATTGAGCTGCTTAATAAAAGTGCCGATGAACTGGATATGCTGATCAAAGAAATTGTAAGCCATACCAGGGTCTCTGTCTAATCTTTCGTCAGCAGGTCTACCGTCGCATTGGCATCGGTAATGATAGATGCCGGGTAATCGTTAATTTCCAATATCCTGATTGCATTCCTTGTCTTTAATGATCCTTTTTTAATGGTATGATCAAAGATTAATTCTTCTGCTTCTACAGTTTCGGTGAAATGATAAAGGTCGTATTCACTCTTTAGCAGTTCATTTAATTCTGTATCATGTGTGGAAACAAAAACAAGATTATTGCTTTTTGCCAGGTAAGATAAAATGGCTTTTCCAGCAGACACCCTTTCAATAGTGTTGGTCCCTTTAAAGATCTCATCCAGAATAAAAAAACAAGGGGCTTCACTTTCAGATTCACGGATAAATTCTTTGATGATCCTCATTTCTTCAAAATAATAACTCTTATCTTCCAGCAGGCTGTCAGATATGGTAATAGAAGAGAATATTTTTGAATATGGCATCACGAATTTTTTAGCCATGCAGGTGAGTAGCGTCTGACCCATGATCATATTCATTCCCACAGATCTGATGAAAGTAGTTTTGCCCGACATATTGGAGCCGGTAAGCAGCAGGTTTTTATGGTCAAGCAGTAAATCATTAGGAATGCAGTTTGCAATCAGCGGATTTTTTATGTCTTCTACCTGGAGTATATGCTCCTGGCTGAAATCCGGTTTGCAGTATTCGTCCATGGATGATCTTAGAGAAGAGATAGAAATTGCTGCATCAATCGTACCTACATAGATGAACAGTTTTTTTAGATTTTCCCTTTCTGCACGTAAGGAGTCAATCACAGAATAAAAAGAGATGATCTCTATATTGAAGGCTATTTTGAGCAATTCAAAGAGCATAAAACCTATCACGGCTGCATCGCCTTCAGCCATGCTATCAAGCCGCACGCCTATCATTTTTCTTTTTAGCGGGGTAAGTTCCCTCATCAGCTCGTTGGTATCCGGAAAATGACGCTGTATTTTTGGATCTGCATTGAGTTGCTGTGCAGTATCAAAAACTTTAAGAAATTCCCCCAGCGATGAGGTATGTACGCTAACATTGTTTTTATTCCAGAAGTGAATCCCCGAATTGATCATAAATACACCCATAAAAACCAGTAGTAAACCGGGTTTAAAAAAGGCGCCGCAAAGACAGGCGATATTTAAAAAAGTGAGGAAATAAACGAAAGGCATAAAACCGGGGCGCTCTACTTTTTTTGCATAAACAAGATCCTGAAAATAATAAGAATCATTTTTCTGCAGATTTAATAGCTTAAGCTGGGTATCTACCCTTAGCTTTTCATCTGCGGTGATCAGCTCGGCGAAAGCATCCTGTATATATAGATCTTTTGGATCCTTGTCTATGGTTCGTAACCGGGCATATAAAAACTGCTGCCCCACTTTAGATATGGTACGGTCGATCAGTTTAAACACATCATTCAGGTAAAGATCGTCTGCTATTTTATCAGAAATCAGCTGCAGCTTGTCTGCAGATTCACTGATAGTATTTAAGAAATAGTTTTCTATGGAATCGAAATGAAAGAACCTGCCATTTTTTGCGCTTCCCCAATCCCGTTTCAGCTCTGCCCGTTGAGATGCTTCTAAAAAGTTCTTTTTATATAAGTAGATCAGTAAGTAGACAACAGCTAAAAAAAGGATAATATAAGTGAGAATCAGCATTTCTGTATCAGGGGTAAAATGAAAAGAGGCGAAATTTAAATAAAAAAAAAATAGCACAGCGAAATTCCTTTCCATGTGACTAAGCTTTGGCTGCTGTATATGGCTGTATTTACAGATCATAAAATTTTAACATAGATTTTATATTAGACAGCTATGTTTGTGGCAAGAGAATATTTGGTTAGTAACTCTTGTTAAGGTTTAGTTGATAAAGAAAATACCCGGATGGATGTCCGGGTTTTTTTTTTGTCTTTTTTTTAATAAAGTTGGAATATTCATTTTCTTTGATAAATTTGTACTGTACTATTTAACTAGTACACTAGAATGCAACGATTATGATAGAAGTTACTAATCTCAGCTTCGGCTACAACAAAAATTCATTGCTGTTTAAAAACCTTAACCTGTCGCTGCAGGTTGGCCATATTTATGGTTTATTAGGGAAAAACGGGGCAGGAAAATCAACTTTACTGAAAAACCTAGCCGGGCTCGTTTATCCGCTGGAAGGAAGATGTACCGTAAATGGTTACCATGCCGCTAAGCGTTTGCCGGCCTTTTTGCAGGAATTGTTTTTCATCCCTGAAGAATTGTACATGCCTGCATTGACCGCAGAGCAGTTCATTGAAAGTACCGGACATTTTTATCCGAACTTTAACAAAGGACAATTCCTGAAAATGCTGGAGTTGTTTGATGCTCCTGTTAACAAACCGCTTCATAAGCTCTCGTTTGGTCAGCAGAAAAAAGTGATGATCTCTTTTGGGTTAGCCACAAATACCAGCTTGCTGATTATGGACGAACCAACAAATGGTTTAGATATACCTTCCAAAATTCAGTTCCGCAAGATCATCGCCTCTGCATTAACGGATAACCGTTGTATCATTATCTCTACCCACCAGGTAAGGGACCTGGATAGCCTGATCGATACACTGGTAGTGCTGCATGAACGCGAGATTGTGTTAAATAGTTCACTGGATACCATTGCTGAACGTATTCAGTTTACTAGAGCTTCACAAGCTAACCAGGAGCACATCCTTTATAAGGAAGAGAATATGATCGGCGCAAATACCATCAGTATAAATACTGGTGAGGGATATGGAAAAGTGGATATGGAAATGCTTTTTAACGCCATTATTTCTGGACATACATCTATCATTGACCTCTTAAAATAAACCCATGAACAACATATTCAGTTTTACCCGATTTTCTAGATTATTCAATAAACATAGCAGGGAGCAGTTTAGCACTTATCTAATGTCTGTTGCCGTATTAACAGGTATTTTAAGCATCGTGCTTGGGCTTTTTGCATATTCTAATAACGGGATGGTACCTGTCAAAATACAAGTTGTATACTTTTTTATTTTCCTTATTTTTTCGGGAACGATATTTACCAGTATGATCTTTTCGGAATTGGGCAGCAAGAAAAAAGCAATTCCTGCATTAACACTGCCAATCTCACATTTTGAAAGATTTTTGGTGGCATGGATTTATTCCTTTGTGATTTTCCAACTCCTGTTTATCCTATGTTTTTATGCGGTGGATAGTGTTATTATTCAGATTCCAAATCATTATTCTTTGATGCATAATGAATTGATGAAGCTGAGTATCAAAGATCCGGTAGTTTTTTTCTGCTATTTGGCCTTTATAGTCCTGCATTCGGTTGCTTTTCTTGGGGCAATATACTTTGAGAAGCTACACTTTGTTAAAACAACCTTTGTTTTATTTGTTTTTTTAGCACTGATCTCTATGGTAAATTATGGTATGATCCATTCCATGTTTGATGCAACAGTACATGCTACAGCACCATTTAAAAACTTATATGTGGTGGAAAATACCATTTTTCATCCAATACATCCAAATGAGTCAGCGGATATGATTTTTAACCTCATGGTCTGTGCACTCACTGTATTATTATGGACTACCGCTTATTTTAAACTGAAAGAAAAACAAGTATAAGATGGAATTTAGAGAAAACGAGGCAATATATCTGCAGATAGCAGCCTATGTGGGTGACAATATACTTTTAGAGAAATGGGTGCTGAATGAAAAGATTCCATCGGTAAGAGATTTAGCTGTAGAACTTCAGGTAAATCCAAATACCGTAATGCGCTCTTACGAGTTCCTTCAGGGGAAAGAAGTGATCATGAACAAACGCGGGATTGGTTTTTTCGTTAGCCTGGATGCAAAAGAAAAAATAATTGGTTTTAGAAAAGAGCGCTTTCTGGGACAGGAGCTTCCGGAACTATTTAAAACCCTGCAGTTTCTGGACATCAGTATGGAGGAGATCAAACAGCGTTTTGAGCTGTTCAAATTAGAAAACAAATAAATTAACGATCATGAAGATAAGTACAATGTTCATTATAGGAATATGCCTGGTTACATTGGGCAGTTTAACCGCTTTTAATTACCAGCTAAAAAAAGTTTACCTGAGCGGGGAATATAAAAGCCGTTTCACAGATATGTCATTTACACCGGTAAAAGGAATAGAAAATATTGATATCCATGCCGCTAATTTACTCGGCGTACAGATAGAACAGGGAGATAAAGAAGGTGTCTGGATCAATAGAAGAGTGAAAAATAATGTAGTGTTTAACGTTAATCGGGATACGCTGATAATGGATTTAACACCTGATAGCAGAGCGCAGAGTGAGAGGGCATGGAAGGGCGAAGTAATTGTCATTACCAAAAAACTGAATGCGGTGGTTACTTCTTCTTATTTTAGTAATAAACTAAGTGAAAGTTATCCTGGGGTAGGTTCTTCAGTAAAGGGTTACCAATCGGATAATTTTTATGTTCAGCTTTGCCAGAATGTAAATATATCCCTGAACGGGATGCAGTTGCATACCCTGCACGCCATTGTTGGAGATAAAGTAAAAGGCGGTGCTGAACTGATACTTTCCGGAGATAATCAAATCGATACTGCACAGCTGGACGTGCCCGGAAAAAGTAGTCTTACTTTGTTGGATCCGAAAATTGTAAAAACCAATTATAATCTCTCTGATAGTGCTGCTGTTTCACTGAGCGGAAAGATGATAAAAATGATTAAGTAATAATTTAATTCCTATGGAAATCCTGAGTGATGATCATCACTCAGGATTTTATTTTTTATGGCTTTTGGCCATCCTGATATCGCCAAACTCCATATAAATGGTTTGTCATTTTTTGAGATTATAATCTATAACTTCTATATAGATTATATTATATTCTATATAGATTGTCTATATTTGAAGCACAGAGATGGTAATTTGTCTCTCAACAAATTAAACCAAAACCAAGATTTACTGAAATGCAAAGTTTTAGAACAGAGCTAGAAAATCCTATTGTTGAAAAAGATATCATCGATCTTGAGCAGAAGATCCGTGCTTTTCGCGAGGGAAAAATACACGATGAAAAGTTCCGCAGCTTAAGGCTGGCCCGAGGTGTTTACGGTCAGCGTCAGCCAGGAGTACAAATGGTACGTATTAAATTGCCATTTGGAAAGGTAACTTTTCAGCAATTGCTGCGTATGGCAGACGTATCTGATGAGTATGGCAGCGGTAACCTGCATTTAACGACCAGACAGGATATCCAGATCCATTATGTAAGTCTTGACCGTACGCCTGAACTTTGGGCAGAACTTGAACGTGATGATATCACTTTGCGAGAGGCTTGTGGTAATACCGTAAGAAACGTTACTTCTTCGGCCGATTCAGGAATTAACCCCGATGAACTTTTTGATGTTTCGCCTTATGCGCAGGCTGTTTTTAAATATTTTTTAAGAAACCCTATCTGCCAGGAACTGGGCAGAAAGATCAAGATCTCTTTCTCTGCTACAGAGAAAGATACGGCTTTCAGTTATATTCATGATATGGGATTTATCCCTAAAATCAATGCAGCTGGCGAAAGAGGTTTCAAAGTGATGTTTGCCGGTGGTTTAGGCGCACAACCTTTCCTGGCCAGTGTTGTTCATGAATTTCTTCATGAAGATGAGCTGATCCCCTATGCAGAATCTGTATTGCGCGTTTTTGACCGTTACGGAGAAAGAACCAACAGGAATAAAGCAAGAATGAAATACCTGGTGCAAAAACTGGGGCTGGAAGAAGTAAGCCGTTTAATCACAGAAGAAGTAAAGGCTAATAAATCCAAGGTTTTCAAAATTGACAGGGATACGGTTCCTCAGCCTGCTCTTCCTGAACCTGTAACTGAAGCCGGTAAAACACCTGCGGATGAAAAACATTACCAGCAATGGCTGGACACCAACGTATTTGAACAAAAGCAAAGCGGTTTTTATGGTGTATATATTAAAATACCAAAAGGGGATATCAAAACCGATAAAGCCAGGTTATTAGTAGATGCTATCTGTTCTTATGCCGCAGATGAAATCCGCATTACCCAAAATCAGGGATTGCTGCTAAAGTTTGTCCGTAAAGAAGGATTACTGCCTTTATACAACAACCTGAACGAGCTTGGTTTTGCAGTACCTGGATTTGACAGTATTGCAGATGTAACTACCTGCCCTGGTACAGATACCTGTAACCTGGGTATTTCTAACAGTATGTCTTTGGCAGTAGTATTGGAAAATGTGATTTACGATGAGTATCCTGATCTGATTTACGACAAGGATATCAAAATAAAAATAAGCGGATGTATGAACTCCTGCGGTCAGCATGGCCTGGCGCACATTGGTTTTCATGGCAGTTCTGTAAAAGCAAATGGTAAAGTTGTTCCTGCAGTACAGGTAATGCTGGGCGGTGGAACAGTAGGAGATGGCGAAGGCAGGGTAGCAGAACGTGTGATCAAAACACCAACTAAACGCGCACCGGCAGTATTAAGAGCTGTGCTTGATGATTTTCATACCAATTCGGCTGAAGAAGAAAGCTTCCATGCTTATTATGATGCTAAAGGAAAAGATTATTTCTATCAGCTGCTTAAACCAATTGCCGATCTGAGTACATTAACAGACAGCGAGTATGTAGACTGGGGCCACGAAGAAACTTTTGAAACTGCTATTGGTGTTGGTGAATGTGCCGGTGTGGTGATCGATCTGGTAGCTACTTTATTATTAGAAGGTGAAGAGAAGTTAAACTGGGCAGGCGAAGCTTTTGAAGGCAAAGCCTGGTCGGATGCGATCTACCATTCTTACAGTGTATTTGTGAATACAGCAAAAGCAATGCTGCTGGATAAAGGCGTAAACAGTAGTACACAAATTGGTATCCTGAGAGAATTTGATGCCCATTATGTAGAAACAGGAGAGGTAACTTTATCTTCAACCTTTAACGAACTGGTTCTTCAGATCAATAAGAACGAACCTACGGAAGAGTTTGCGGTTACTTACCTTAACCAGGCTACAGAATTTTATAAAGCGATGAAGGCGAAAAGAGAGGCGCAGTTTGCCTCATGATCACCTCATCAAAGAGAAAAATAAGAGAACCCAGGATCACGCTAGTTGGCGCTGGTCCGGGTGATCCGGAACTGATCACCATGAAAGGGGCAAATGCTTTAAAAGATGCAGATGTGATCTTATATGATGCGCTGGTTAATGAAAAAGTACTGGATTATGCCTCTGTAGATTCTATTAAGGTTTACGTAGGCAAACGTTCCGGTGAGCACTCTTATTCGCAAAAAGCCATCAATAAACTCATGGTAGATTATGCATTGAACTATGGTCATGTGGTGCGTTTAAAAGGGGGCGACCCATTTGTATTCGGACGTGGTTTTGAAGAGCTGGATTTTGCTGCGGGTTATAGCATCCCTGCGGAGATGATCCCGGGCTTATCAAGTTCTGTTGCTGTTCCTGGCTTACAGCAGATTCCTGTTACGCACAGGGGTTTGAGCGAAAGCTTCTGGGTAGTTACCGGAACAACGGCATCAGGCAAGATTTCAAATGATCTTTATGAGGCCGTAAGGACAAAAGCAACAGTGATTGTGCTGATGGGCTTTAAGAAATTAAAAGAGATCGTGAAATTGTATCAGCAGGAAGGAAAAAACAATTTACCTGTAGCGGTTATACAAGGCGGGTCTACTGAAAATGAAAAACTGGCTGTGGGCATTGTAGATACGATTATGGAAGTGGTCGAAGAAAAAGGTATTGGCGCACCAGCTATCCTGGTATTTGGCGAAGTAGTTTCATTGCATCCACAGTTTCAGCCGATCAAAGATTTTTTTGCCGCAATAAAAGAAGAGTTATAGTTAACGTTTGAGAATTGGAAGGTAACCAGCTATTTCCTGTGTTTTTAAAACTGAACCACTTACATACCGTAATTATTGGTGCAGGGCCTGTGGGACTGGAAAAATTAACTGCTGTACTGAGCCAGAGCGAACATGCAAAAATAACCATTATTGCAGAACAGATCTGCGAAGAGGTTACTGAACTGGCGGCGCGTTTGCCTCAGCTTACCTTACTCCAAAAGAGTTATGCGGCAGCTGACTTGCAGCAGGCGGATATTATCATTGCCGCTACCAATAACAATGTGCTCAACGAGCAGATTAAACGTGATGCACATGTGTTGAAATTACTGGTTAATGTGGCGGACAAGCCTGAGTTATGTGATTTTTACCTGGGATCCGTTGTTAAAAAAGGAGACCTGAAAATCGCTATCTCTACTAACGGCAGATCGCCTACTATAGCCAAAAGATTAAAAGAATTATTTAATGAGAGCCTACCGGACGAACTTGATATCACCTTACAGCAAATGAGTAAATTCCGAAATACCTTACAGGGGGACTTCACCTCAAAAGTTAAAAAATTAAATGAAGTAAGTGCCTCGCTCGTTGAGCCTAAGGACAACAGACCTTCTTTCGCCAGGTTTAAATGGATTATCTGGCTGGCTATTGTACTTTTTATTGCGGTGATCGTTACCGTATGCTGGCATAGAGAACCCCAGTTTCAGGCCTATGTAGCAGAAATTAATCCTTTATTTTACTGGTTTCTGGGTGCTGGTTTTGTATTTTCCATGATTGATGGTGCCATCGGCATGTCTTATGGTGTTACTTCAACTGCCTTTTCTTTGTCGATGGGCATACCGCCGGCATCAGCCAGTATGGGGGTCCATCTTTCTGAGATCATGAGTAACGGGATAGCTGGATGGATGCATTACAAGATGGGCAATGTAAACTGGAAGATGTTCAAAATGCTGATCATCCCCGGTATCATTGGTGGTGTTGCCGGTGCTTATCTTTTATCATCTTTAGAACATTACGAGGAATATACGAAACCTGTAGTTTCTCTGTATACTTTAATTTTGGGCGGGGTAATCTTGTCCAAAGCCTTTAAAATCTCCCGCAAAAGAGCGGGGGGCAAGATCAGAAAAATAGGCCTTTTGGGTTTATTTGGTGGTTTTATTGATGCTGTTGGTGGTGGCGGATGGGGATCTATCGTGCTGTCTACGTTAATTGCCGGAGGAAGAAGCGCAAGGTTCTCCCTGGGAACGGTTAAACTAACCCGTTTTTTTATTGCTACGATGAGCTCGCTCACCTTTTTTACGATGTTAAAATCTGCACACTGGGAAGCCATAGCTGGATTGGTGATTGGCAGTGCGCTTGCCTCACCGATAGCGGCGCGGGTATCTAACAAGATCTCTGCAAAAAGCATCATGGTAGCAGTAGGGATCATTGTAATCCTTGTCAGCATCAAGAGTATAATTAATTTTATTTTAAAACATCCCTTATTCTAATGGAAGCATATTTGGATGAAATAGCTGCGCAGATAAAGGAACTTGGACCCATAGAGGCCATTCGTTTCCTTGCGCAAAAGTTTCCCGGACAAATTACCTTTTCTACCAGTTTTGGCTGGGAAGACCAGGTGATTACGGACATGATCTTTGCTAATGATATTCCTGTAAAAGTATTTACACTGGAAACCGGACGCCTGTTTCCGGAAACCTATTACGTATGGAACAGGACACTGGAAAATTACCAGAAACCTATCTATGCTTATTATCCTGATGCGGCCGCTCTGGAAGAAATGATTTCAAAAAAAGGGCCCAGCAGCTTCTATGAATCTGTAGAAAACAGAAAAGAATGCTGTAATATTCGTAAGATTGTACCATTAAAGAGAGCGCTGGCAGGAAACAAGTTATGGGTGACTGGAATCCGTTCAGAGCAATCCCTCAACAGACATGATATGTCTAACCTGGAATGGGACGAACAAAACCAGCTGATCAAATTTCATCCTATCTTCGATTGGAGCCTGGATGAAGTTAAAGCATATATTAAGAAGAACAATATTGTATATAATACTCTTCACGACAAAGGGTTTCCCAGCATCGGTTGCGCCCCCTGTACCAGGGCAGTAGCACCAGGTGAAGATTTCAGAGCCGGAAGATGGTGGTGGGAAGATCAGTCGAAGAAGGAATGTGGCTTGCATGTCACAGCATAATTTAAACAAATGAGTAAATATAACTTAGATTATTTAGACGAATTAGAGGCAGAAGCAATTCATATTCTGCGCGAAGTAGCCGGCCAGTTTGAGAAACCGGCATTGCTGTTCTCGGGAGGAAAAGATTCCATTACTTTGGTGAGGCTTGCCGAAAAAGCATTCCGTCCCGGTAAGTTTCCTTTTCCATTGGTACACATTGATACCGGTCACAATTTTGAAGAAACCATTACTTACAGGGACCAGATGGTGGAACGCTTAGGCGAAAAACTGATCGTAGGTTATGTACAGGAATCTATCGATGAAGGTAAAGTGGTGGAGCAAAAAGGTAAAAACGCCAGCAGAAATTCACTGCAAACGGTTACTTTACTGGATACTATCGCTAAACATGGTTTTGATGCCTGTATAGGTGGTGCCAGAAGGGATGAAGAAAAAGCAAGGGCCAAAGAAAGGATTTTCTCTGTAAGGGATGAGTTTGGTCAGTGGGACCCTAAACGTCAGCGTCCTGAATTATGGAACATCTATAACGGTAAGATCCATAAAGGGGAAAATGTAAGGGTGTTTCCTATCAGCAACTGGACAGAGCTTGATGTGTGGAATTATATCCGTCGTGAAAATATGTCGTTGCCATCTATCTATTTTGCTCATCAAAGGGACTGCATTACCAGAAACGGACAGCTGATGGCTGCATCTCCTTTCCTCAATATGGATGAAGCCGATATCGTAACCAACCGTATGGTAAGGTTCCGTACCGTAGGAGATATGAGCTGTACGGCAGCTGTTGAATCTGAAGCTGATCAGATCGATGATATCATAGATGAAATCAGTGCATCAAAAATAAGTGAACGTGGGGCCCGTCTGGACGATAAAGTATCGGAAGCAGCAATGGAAGACCGCAAAAAAGGAGGATACTTTTAAATGAACATACTCAAATTTTTTACAGCAGGAAGCGTTGATGACGGTAAGAGTACCCTTATTGGCCGCCTGTTATATGATACCAATTCAATTCTGGCAGATCAGCTGGAAGCATTACAGCAGTCTAACCGTAAAAATGACGATGGCAGCATTGACCTGGCGATCTTAACTGACGGACTCCGTGCAGAAAGAGAGCAGGGCATTACCATTGACGTAGCCTATAAATATTTCCAGACAGAGAAGCGCAAGTTTATTATTGCAGATACCCCTGGACATATTCAGTATACCCGTAACATGGTTACCGGTGCTTCTACAGCAAACCTGGCTATTATACTGATCGATGCGAGAAATGGCGTAGTAGAACAAACTGTACGTCACTCTTATCTGGTTTCTCTGTTAGGCGTAAGCCATGTAGTGATATGTATCAATAAAATGGATATGGAAGGTTATAGTGAAGAAGTGTATAACAACATCACCGCAACCTACAAAACACTGGCTGCGAACCTTAACCTTAACGATGTTACGTTTATCCCTGTAAGTGCTTTACGCGGCGACAATATTGTGAATAAATCGGAGAACATGCCCTGGTATGAAGGTACCAGCCTGCTGGATTTCCTGGAAACCGTAGAGGTAACCAGCAACCAGACGTCTGATTATGCAAGGATGCCCGTACAATGGGTAATCAGGCCGCAGACAGATGAACTTCATGATTATAGGGGGTATGCCGGAAGGATCCTTAGCGGAGCCTTTAAAGTGAACGATAAGGTGACTGTATTGCCTTCAGGCAGCAGTTCTGTGATTGATAGAATAGAAGTGTTTGAAAAAACACCGGAAGAAGCTGTTGCGGGGATGTCAGTTACTTTACACCTGAAAGATAACATCGATATCAGCAGGGGGGATGTATTGGTAAACTCTGCACATTTACCGCAAAACTCACAGCTGATTGAAGCTGATCTTTGCTGGATGGACAATAAACCAATGGATGATTCCATCACTTATTTCTTACAGCACAACAGTAAGCTAACGAAGTGTAAAGTGAAAGATATCCTGCACAAAGTGAATATCAATACGCTCGAGAAAGAAGATGCACATGAATTTAAACTGAATGATATTGGCCGTGTAGTGATCAAAACAGCGGATGAACTGGCTTATGATCTGTATTCAGAAAATAAAGCTAACGGATCTGCTATATTGATCGACAGCCGGACGAATTTAACTGTTGGCGCACTGATGTTCAGGGCGATTGCAGATTAAGATAATAAGCTTTAATAAAAAAGGACAAACTGAAAGGTTTGTCCTTTTTTATTAAAGCTTATTATCTTCTTTATTATATTTATTCAGGAAGATTCTTAATTGAAAATTAATTGGGATTGGTTACTTTTATGAAGCTGACTGATTGGAAGAGCGAATTGAAAAATGAAGATGTAAATTTTCGCACAATTATTGCAGGATAATTTTTAAATTTGTTATTATGAGTGTACAATATCTTTCGAACGAAAAAGGACAAGTTACAGCTGTCCAGGTTCCTATCAAAGAATGGGAGAGGATAAGAAATAAATATCCTGAAGTAGATCATATGAATTCTAAATTACCTCAATGGCACAAAGAGATCATTGATCATCGTCTCGATGCTATAGAAAAAGATCCTTCTAGAATCTTGCCAATCTCAGAGTTAATAGACGAACTGGATAAGTAAATTAATGGGCTTTACAATACATTACTTTGATATTGTAAAATCAGATATCAAAGAGGCCAAATATTGGTATAAGGAGCAAAAAGCTGGTTTAGAAAGGGAGTTTTCTCTTGAAGTAAAAAAGTGCATTTCTAGATTGTGAATAATCCTTTTGGCTATGAAATTAAATATAGAAATGTAAGAACAGCTTTTACAGAAGTTTTTCCTTATGCTGTCCATTTTTACATAAGTGATGATTTACAGCAAATTGTAATTATCGCTATTATTCATCAAAGCCGCAATCCTAAGCTATCACATTCAAGAAGATCTTAAGCGTAGGGTTATAACAACATCTATTTTGAACATTCTACAGGCTCAAAAGTAAATCTGCCTTGCTCAAAATCTATCGGCACTTTTTTATCGAAATAAGGAATACCCAGAAGATAGCCTATTTTTCCTACTCCCATAACTAGTTTTCCATCTTTTTTTAGCAACGCTACAGGATTGATATGCCAGTTGGTTTCCTGACCCACATGGTAACCATAATTTACAAACAAGGTATCTCCTTTATAAGTTCCTTTGATGTCTCCATCATTTTTGTCTTTTTTAAAGAACTTGAATAACAGCTTTCCCTCTGTTCTCTTTTTGAAATCCTTTAACTGCAGAAAAGCGGTGTCTTCACCGTCAATAGCCCTGTAGCAGGATAATTTAAATACGGTATCTGTTGATTTGACAGTAGTTTTAGAGCCACTGCCCTGATTACAGCTAAAAAGATATAGAGAGATCAGGGAAAGGAATAACAAGGGTAATTTTTTCATATTGCGGGTTTATCAAATTTATATAAAGATGAACTTATTCAAAAATTCCATAAAGCTTCGTATATTTTTTTTAAGTGAGATAGATTAATATCTAGGCTTAATTTTCTTTTTTATTTAATTAATGTTTTAAATATGAATATAATGATGTTATTTTGTCTCTTGGAGATAGATGTAGTCGTAATAGGGAATTAATGGAAATTATTTTTTAAAAAATGTAAACTTAAATATTGACAAAATGGAAATTATTCATATCTTTGGGAATATATACTCAGCTAAATATAAAGAATATCCTGTAAATGAATTTAGAAGACTATTTAAAAATTGGACAGACACAGCATACCTGGAGAATTTTTTTGAAGAGAATGCAAAAGATTTAAACACAGAATTTTATAAGAATTCTCCAATTGAAGATGCAATTTTTAATACAATTGAAGAAGCTTATCAGTTACAGCAAACAGTACTGTCACTGGCAAAATCAGGTGATAGCAAAGGGTTGGAGGACCTTTTTAAACCATTACATCAGGAAGAAAAGAACTCAGTATTCAGTAACCGCAAGGTATATGGCCTTAGGTCAAAAAGCTGGTTAAGAATATATGCTTTAAAAACTATGGATGGCATTTATATGATTACGGGTGGGGCAATAAAACTCACACGAAGCATGCAGGAAAGGGAGCATACCAGGCATGAACTGATAAAAATGAACTGGTGTGAATTTTTTTTAAAAGAGCAGGGTGTATATGATTTAGAAGGATTTCATGAAATGAATTTATTATGAAAACAGTAGAAAACAACAAAAACAAATTACAAGATCTGGCTACTCCGGATAATGGCTGGATAGCAGATGCAGAATGGCACCAAAAGAATAAACACTGGCTCGATAAGTCCAGGAAAATTGCCGTTAAAATATTAATGACAATAAAAGAAAAAGGGTTGTCTCAGTCTGAGTTGGCACAAAGGATGGGTGTTTCCCGTCAGCTCATCTCTAAGATAGTGTCAGGAGGAGAAAACTTAACCCTTTCTACCATTAGCAAACTGGAACAGGCTTTAGAAACAACCCTGCTTTAATGGCTTTTTGGTGAAGCAATAAAATTGTTGTACAAACTGATGGTAGCTGCCCTTAACAGGTCATTGATGCCATCAGTTTCTGTGGGGCTGCATCCATTGGTAATCACAACGATTCCAAATTTCTCTTTTGTCTGGAAAAACATGGCGCTGTTCAATCCATATGCTTCGCCGATGTGGCCGGTCATTAATTTGCCGGGAATGAGGTTGGTGCGGTTGCTAATGGCCAGGCCATAACCTTCTTCCTCAGAGATTTTGGTTTGCATCAGTTTTGCGCTTTTTTTGGAGATAATCCTAACACCCTTGTATTCGCCCTGGTTCATGTGCATGGTCATGTACTTTGCCAGGTCGGTTGCAGAGATTTTCATTCCCCCTGTGGGAGAGAATATCGGTGTACTGTAACCCATTACATAATTTTTTATCTCTTCCCTGCGTGGCGCATAGGCTCCCGGAGAAGGTTTGAACTGTTTTGCAACGGAATCATATTCGTAAATTGTGGCAAAACGGGTAGAGTCGAGGTCGTCAACGCAGTAACCACCATATAATCCCAGCGGATCTAAAATGTGGTGTTTAACATATTTATCGAAACGTTCTCCGGAAACTTTTTCTATTACCGTACCCGTCATGTTGAAATTGAGGTTACAATATTTGTAACCTTTTCCGGGTTCATAGTCACTGTAACACTTTTCCCAGTTTGGATTTTTTGCCGGATTGATGACATCGAGGCTCAGGTAACCTTCACTATCGTTGATACTGGAAGTATGCGAAAGGATCATTTTAAGTGTGATCACGGTTTCCGGATATTTTGGATTTCTTACCTTAAAGCCAATGAGATCGCTGAAATCATCATTTAAAGACAGCTTTCCAGCTTCAGCAAGCTGCATGATAGAAGTTGCAGAAAAAGATTTTGAGATGGAAGCAATCCTGAAGATATCTTTATCCGTAAGTGGAGTATTGAGCGCGATGTTTTTTAGTCCGAAAGAATGAGTGTAAATGATATTTCCATCCTTTACTACAGCCACGGAGAGGCCAACAACATCCAGTTTTTTCATGATACCCTGTAACTCGGCTTCTGCCTTTTCTGTCTGGCCGAAACTGCGTAAAGTGATAAGTAACAATAAAAAGGAAAGGAGAAAATACGTTGATGAGGAAAGTCTGGTCATGGTTGAAGATAAGATCTGAAGATACTCATTTTGAGCCAAAACCAAAGATGATATGCGGCTGATAAATAAATATTCAATCATAGGAGGTTCTTTTTACCTTTATGTTCTTAGCGCAGCAGATCAACCTCATCGCTTACATCATATTAATGTTTAGAAATAATTTAGAATCCATAACGGTTAAGAACATGTTTAAAAAAGTATATCTCTTTTTTGTACTCTGTGCAGCACTCTCCTGTCAAGCTTCGTCCCATCAACTGCCTGCTGTTGCGGGACCGGGAGATTTACATCCGGGAAAGCAGCAAAATGTAGTTTGCAAGATGATCGCAGAAATGATCACCAGATATAATTATAAAAAATTAGCGATTAACGATTCTATATCTGCATTGATATTCACGCATTATATTAAGGCATTGGATGAAAACCATAGTTATTTTCTGGCTTCAGATATTCAGGGCTTTGAGGGGCTAAAAACAACGCTGGATGATGATATCAACGAAGGTAACCTGGATAATGCATTTTATATCTTTAATACATATAAAAAAAGATACAACGAGCGTATACGGTATTCGCTCAGCCAGCTGGACAAAGATTATAATTATGACCAGAAAGATGAGTTTACCTACGACCGTGATCAGTTACCCTGGATCAGCTCTCCTGCAGAGATGAACGATTTATGGGACAAACGCGTGAAGTATGACCTTTTAAATTTAAAACTGGCCAGTCCGGATATGGCTAAAAATAAAGAGACCCTGAGAAAGCGCTATCAAAGTTTGTTATCGCAATCTAACAGTTTATCAAGTCAGGATGTAATGCAGCTATTTATGGATGCTTTAACCAGTGCTATAGATCCCCATACCAGTTATTTTAACCCGGTTAATGCCGCTGAGTTTAACATTGAGATGTCGCGCTCCGTAGAAGGCATAGGAGCAAGCCTGAATTCAGAAAATGAATACATCACCATTAAAGAAGTTATTGCTGGTGGTCCTGCTGCCAAGAGTCACCTGATTAATATTGACGACCGTATCATCGGTGTAGCGCAAGGTAAGGACGGCGTGTTTCAGGATATCATTGGCTGGCGCAGGGATAATGCTATTCCGCTGATCCGCGGAAAGAAGGGTACTATCGTCAGATTGAAAATTCTGCCTAAAGGCGAGATCAATTCAGAGAAACCTAAAATTGTTGAATTGGTAAGGGAAAAGATCATCCTTCAGGATATGTCGGCCAAAAAGGAAATCCGCACTTATCAGGAAAATGGTAAAACCGTAAAAATTGGGATTATCAACGTGCCTGCTTTTTACCTTGATTTTGCTGCTTATAGTGCCCATGATCCCAATTATAAAAGTACTACCCGTGATGTGAAACTGATATTGGATACGCTTAAACAACAGCACGTAGATGGTATTGTGATAGACTTGCGTCAAAATGGAGGAGGCTCGCTGGTAGAGGCAGTTAGCCTGACCGGCCTGTTTATTAAAACCGGCCCGGTGGTGCAGGTGCGTGATGCCCGTAACCAGGTAGAGGTAAATGAAGACGATGATCCGGGTATCACCTGGGCTGGGCCAATGGCAGTGCTGGTTGACAGGCTGAGTGCGTCTGCTTCTGAGATTTTTGCGGGTGCGATACAGGATTATGGCCGCGGACTGATCCTGGGTACACAGACCTATGGAAAAGGCACTGTTCAAAATGCATACAACCTGGATGATATGCTCAATCCTGGAATTAAAGAGTTATTTGCTAAAAGTGAAGGTAAAGACCGTTCTCTTGGTCAGCTTAACCTAACCATCGCCAAGTTTTACAGGATAAGCGGCAATTCTACCCAGCATAAAGGAGTAGTGCCTGATATCGATTTTCCTGCGCTTATCCCGCTGGATAAATATGGTGAAGATACCGAACCTTCGGCATTACCTTTTGACAGGATCAAACAGAGTAATTATACAAAAGCAGGTAATTTTGACCAGGTGCTTCCTCAATTGCGTAAGCTACATGATGACCGAATGAGGAACAGTGCAAGTTATAAATACCTCCTGGAGGATATTGCGGACTTTAAGAAACAGGAGGATGAGAAAACAGTTTCGCTGAATGAAGTTACATTAAAGCAGAAACGTGATGCTGATGAGACTAAGGCCTTTGAAAAAAATAACCTGCGCCGTGAAGCCATGGGTTTAAAACCTTTGAAAAAAGGAGAGAGCCATCCTAAAGATGAAGATCTTGATTTTTTGAAAATCGAAGCCGGGCAGATTTTGACTGATTATTTCAGTTTACTTGTTCCTGGTCATGTATAGACAGGATTAAAATAAAAAAACCGCCTCAGAACGAGGCGGTTCCACTATTAACTATTACCTAACTTATCATTGGCATCCACCATCTGATAAACTCTTATTGATGCCAGGCAACTAGCCCGCTATCTAAAAACTTTTTATAATTTGCTGTTTCGTAATCAGCTCCATTTGGTTTTACCAATGGCTGACCAGTATCAGCATTTAGTAATACATAAAATGGCTGCGAATTTGACTGAAATTTTTCAGCCTGCAGGTTACTCCATTTTTTACCTATGGTATTTAACACTTTACCTGTTGAGGTAGTGACTACATCTTTGCCATCTACTTCAGTTTTATCGTCTACATATAGCTGGATCAATACGTAATCCTGACTAATCATTTTATAGATTTCTTTATCCGGCCATACGTTTGCTTCCATTTTCCTGCAGTTTACACAGGCATGCCCGGTAAAATCTATCAGCACTGGTTTGTGCACTTTTTTTGCATAGGCAACACCTTCGTCATAGTCAAAAAAGGCATCCAGGTTTAATGGAGCATGAAAGATTGCTGCATATTTATGCGGGCCGGAAGAGCTTGGAACATTTTGGCTGCCTGTAGCAGGGATTAACGTTGGTGTATACAAATCGAAATCCTGTGTTTGCTGTGGCGGAAGAAAAGCTGAGATTGATTTCAACGGTGCTCCCCATAATCCGGGTATCATATACATTGTAAAGGATAATACGATAATGGAAAGGAGCAATCTCGGTACCGAGACATAACTCAGCTCACTATCGTGTGCCAGCTTCAGCTTCCCTAAAAGATAGAAACCCATCAATGCGAATATGGTAATCCACAATACCAGGAAGATCTCTCTATCAAACCACTCCCAGTGGTAAGCAAGATCAACATTACTCAGGAATTTTAAAGCGAAGGCCAGCTCCAGAAACCCCAGTACCACTTTCACGCTGTTGAGCCAGCCACCAGATTTAGGCAATGCGCTTAAAGCTGAAGGGAAAAGTGCAAACAATACAAATGGGATAGCAAGCGCCAGCGAAAAGCCAAACATTCCTATAGCCGGGCCTAATAATGCCCCGCTGGTAGCGGCTTGTACCAGTAGTGTTCCGATGATAGGACCGGTACAGGAAAATGATACCAATGCCAGGGTGCCGGCCATGAAAAATAATCCTGCTATTCCTCCTTTATCAGAATTGGCATCCATTTTATTCACCCATGAAGAAGGTAGGGTGATTTCGAAAGCACCTAAAAAGGAAGCTGCAAAAGCAACGAGCAGGAGAAAGAACAGGAAGTTGAAAATACCATTGGTAGATAAGCTGTTCAGCGCATCAGCACCAAACAATACAGTTACCAGTAATCCCAATACAACATAGATCAGGATAATAAATAAGCCATATAGCGCTGCCCGGTTAAAAGCTTTTCCTTTCTCACTTCCCTTGGTAAAAAAACTAACGGTTAAAGGCAGCATCGGGAAAATGCAGGGCATCAGTAAAGCTGCAAGCCCACCTACAAACCCCGCTAAAAAGATGCCCCAAAAAGACTGTTGCACATTCTGTTGTTTTTTCGCAGTGCTGCTTTTCGCTGTTATTTCTTTGCTTTTTGAAGAAGATCGTACTACAGTTGCAGGTTTGACTGCGGTGGCTGCCGGGACACTATCTTTGATCTCCGTAAACTGAATCCCAGCGGTATCAGTTCCCTGTGCAAAACTGCAATAGGAATTGATGACCAGCATCAGCATTACAATGAACATTATTTTTGCCTTCATTGTAATACTATTTTACAGGAATGCTGAAACTAATATCTTCTGGCGGCTGACATTGTTTATCATCACATGTCATAAATTCTACGCTGCCCTTAACAATAGTCTGTCCGGCTTTAAGCTTGATTTTTTGTTGAAAAACCACACTTTTTTCGAAAAAACTAACGTCCATATTAAATGTATCCTCATGTTTGGTGATTGCTTTAGGCTCCATCGTTGTTCCTACAAGCGTATAATCCTTTGCTGCGGGGAAGGTAAAAGTGGTTTTAATAGGGCCACCATCTTTTAAATTTTGCGAATAGATATGCCAGCCTGCATCAATTGTGGCTTTCATAAAAATAGTAGCTTCCGTAGCGCTGGTCTTTTTTGCGGCGTAACTCCAGGTAACGGGTTTTAAGATCTGGCTGTGTGCAGAGATTGCTGCTACAGCGATGATGAAGGATAAAATAAGTTTTTTCATGTTGAATAGTTATAGTTGAAATGGTTCCTGGTAGATTATTTTAACCTGCCGATTGGATGATAATCGATAAATTCTGTATCAGGGCTGAGATACCCTTCTTTCACTGGTTCTGTTTTCATCAGGTCGGTACTCAGGTATTTTTTATTGCTGTCGGAGAAAATAGTGACTACGCAACTGTCAAATCCAAGCTGCTGCTGCAGTTTGATCGCGCCGATTACGTTAGCTCCGGATGAAATCCCTACCGCTAAACCCAGCTGACCGGCCAATTTCTGAGCCATCAGGATGGCATCACCATCGCATGCCTGGATTACCTCATCAACTTCATTCAGTTTAACGATTTCGGGGATAAATTCATCAGATATACCCTGTATGCGGTGGCTTCCCACTTTGTATCCGGTAGTTAAGGTAGGCGATTCTGCAGGTTCCAGCGGGTGTATCTTTACCGATGGTTTCTGGCTTTTAAGATACCTGCCCACACCCATGATCGTACCGCCGGTCCCAACTCCTGCTACAAAAGCATCAGGGCTGACTTGATTTAATTTTAGCTGTTCCCATATTTCCACACCTGTTGATTCTTCATGCGCCCTTGGGTTATCCTGGTTTTCAAATTGGCGGGGTAAAAAGGTATATGGATCTGTTGAAGCCATGGTCTCTGCCAGTTGGATACTACCTAAGAACCCACCCTGTTCTTTGCTGATCAGGATCACTTCTGCGCCTAAACTTTTGATAATATCTATTCTTTCTTTGCTCAGCCAGTTAGGCATAATAATTTTTACCGGATGGCCCAATGCTTTGCCAATAGCAGCAAATGCTATCCCGGTGTTACCACTTGTTGCTTCAATGATCGTGTCTCCGGGTTTAATCCTGCATTCTTTATAGGCATTGTATAAAGTGAACAATGCGATGCGGTCTTTGATACTTCCTGTCAGGTTATAGTGTTCACATTTTACATAAATCCTTCCGGTGTTACCCTTATAAGTATAGTGTAATTCCAGCATCGGGGTGTTGCCTACCAAATGCCACAAATGCTCAAATTTGTGCTTAAGATTTATGGTTAAACAGGATGATTCTAAGGTTTCACTTAACATTTTACAGCTTTATAACGTGTTTAATATTTCGGTAAAACTCCGTAATGCAATTTATAATAACAATAGTTGTTCGTATATCCGTAAATTTTATGGAATTTAGCTGTTAAATTGTTAGTATTTCTATTAATGCCTCTTAATTTAAATGGTTATTATATCTTTTTTCGATTTGTATTTTCTCTATTATGATATCTGAACTTGACCCCACCGACCTGGAAATTTTACGGCTTTTACAGCAAGACGCTACGCAGACCAATAAGGAGCTGGCCTTTAAGCTGAATAAATCTATTGCTACTGTTCATGAAAGGATTAAAAGATTAAAAGAACAGGGTTACATCAAGCGTGTTGTTGCCATCCTTGACCGTAAGAAGATTGACAAAAGCCTGATTGCCTTTTCTCAGGTGCTGCTAAAAGAACATACAGCAGCTACGCTTTTCGAATTTGAAAAGGAAGTAGGAAAGTTTAGTGAGGTAATGGAATGTTTTCAGATGACAGGCGCCTTCGATTTTATTCTCAGGATCGCTACCAGCGATATGGACACTTATCATCTTTTTTTGAGAAATAAACTCGCTACGCTGGCCAATATTAGTACGGTACAAAGTTTTTTTGTGCTTTCTGAAACGAAAAGCGAAACGGCTTATCCTTTATAACTTATGAATGTCTAGCCAGGGTTTCGGGAAACATTCTTTATATCTTCATGTATAGATATCTTTGTATCAATGTATAGACTTAGTTAATTTGTTGTCAATCAAACGCTTTGCAAATTGTCTGCTTTTTTGAGGTTAGTGAAGGTGATGTGGATGCTATTTAAAGATAATGTTATATTATCATTACATTTTTCCATATTTGTATGTAATGATCATTTACGGCGAACTTTCTGATGTTGAGCTGATTTCCCTGATTAGGGAAGATGATCAAAATGCGTTTGCTGAAATTTATAGCCGGTACAAAGCTGTTCTCTATATTCATGCTTTTAATCTGCTAAGGGACCGTGAAGAATCAAAAGATATTTTACAACAAATATTTGCGGCCCTGTGGAGTAACAGAAAGGATTTTAAACTGGAGTCGCAGTTAGCAGGTTACTTATATACCGCTGTACGCAATACGATATTTAAAGTCATTGCCCACAAACAGGTAGAGTCGAAATATATATCTTCGCTAGCTGAGTTTATCCAACATAACGAAAACGCCACAGACCATCTGGTACGTCAGAACCAGCTTTCGTTACTCATCGAAAAGGAAATTTCCCAACTTCCTGAAAAAATGCGCGAAGTTTTTGAATTGAGCCGTAAATTGAATTATACGCATAAAGAAATAGCTTCAAAATTGGGCATTTCTGAAAAAACGGTCAAAAATCAGGTTAATAATGCACTAAAAATATTAAGATTGAGGTTTGGTGTCTTCATTTATCTGCTTATTCTTTTTAATCTGAAGTAATTTAAGAAAAATAGTATTTTTCTCTGGGCCCACTGGTCATGTTACCGGTCTATAGTTATAACAAAGATGAAACATCATCTTCTAAGCTATGGATAATAAAGAAGCTCAGGACTTATTAAAGAAATTCAGCAATGGTCAATGTACGGAACAGGAAAAGCAATTGCTCGATTCCTGGTTTGTACAGCTAAAATCTTCACAGGGTCTTCATCCTGTGGTGGAGCAGGAATTAAATGAAGATCTGGACCAGGTATGGCAATCCCTCAAAGCATCCCTGCCGGAAAGAGCTCCGCTCAGGACTGTGACCGTATGGCTGCGGTTCGCTGCGGCAGCGGTTATTTTGATCGTTGCAGGGACAAGCCTGTTCCTTTTTGTAAATCATCAGGCCCGGAAAAATCAGTCTGTTTATGTGAATAATGTCTCACCAGGCACTAATAAAGCTTATTTAACCCTGAGTAATGGCAAACGTGTTGTCCTGAACAATACCGCGACGGATACGCTCCATGATCAGACCGGTATGCAAATCTCTCAAACAGCACAGGGGCAATTGGTCTATAGTGGTTCAGCAAATACTGCCAATTCAGGTTCATCCTACAATACAATCGAAACACCAAGAGGCGGGCAGTATGAAGTAGTTTTGCCTGATGGAACAAAAATATGGCTCAACGCTGCTTCCTCTTTAAAATATCCGGCTTCATTTGCAGGCCTGAAGAACCGTACCGTAGAATTAAAAGGCGAAGCCTATTTCGAAGTTACCCATAATGCCAGTCAGCCTTTCATCGTCAAAACCAGTCAGCAGCAGGTAGAAGATCTGGGCACCCATTTTAACATCAGCTCTTATGCTGAGGAAAATGAAACGAAGACCAGTCTATTTCAAGGATCTGTAAAAGTTTCCGGCAATACCCTAAACTGCATTTTAAAACCTGGTCAGCAGTCTGTTTTGGCTGCTGCCACTTTAAAGGTGATTCCAGACGATGCTGAAGCTACTATTGCCTGGAAAAACGGCAACTTTTTATTCAACCATGAGCATATTGAAAGTATCATGAAAAAACTGTCCAGATGGTACAATATAGACGTACAATATGAAGGGGCTATTCCTGACGATTGGTTTGCAGGGTCTGTTGCCAGATCGCAGCAGCTGAATGATGTGTTGAGAAAATTAGAACTAACGGGACAAATACACTTTAAAGTTGAGGGAAGGAGGGTAGTGGTTATGCCTTAACCTTTAAGTTCAAAAAAACCGGAGATGCTACCAACATCCCCGGGAAAAAGATTGAACTCAATCACCAAATGCCAATGTTAATGAACTATTGAAAAATTAAATCCAACCCATTCAAATGTATGAATTTTTACGCTCTGTTTCCGGGTAAGACACCGTCTTACCTTTCTTCAAAAATCCTGCGGATTATGAAATTAACTGTGTTAATGTTGTTTTTAGCTTTGCTGCATGTCAGCGCGAAAGGGGTAGCCCAGAAAATATCTATTTCAGAGAAAAACGTTCCTCTGGAAAAGTTATTTAAGGAAATACATGCCCAGACCGGCTACCAGTTTTTCTACACCGGAAAGCTGTTAAGCAACTCAAAACCTGTAAGTATACATGTAGCCAATGCTGATATCTCAGTGGTGCTCGGCTTATGTTTTAAAGATCAGCCGCTATCTTACGTGATGGATGCGCAATCTGTCATCGTCAAGGAAAAAACGCTGACAGACAGGGTCATTGATCTGTTTAATTTTCCTGTGGAAGTTAGCGGTAAGGTTACCGATTCTTTGGGGAATACCTTACCAGGCGTATCTGTAAAAATTAAGGGTAAACCTATTGTTGCCATTACCAACAGCAGAGGGTGGTTCAGTATTAAAGCTGAAAAGGGAGATATTGCAGAATTTACTTTTATCGGCTTCGCCAAAACACAATACCAAATAACCGGAGCGGAAAGCAATGTATCCATCCTGCTGCACTCAGCTACAAACAGCTTATCAGAAACAGTTATTGTAGGTTATGGCAGCACCAGGAAAAAAGATCTGACCGGTTCTGTATCTACCATTGACGCAGCGCAGGTACAAGATGTTCCTTTTACCACTATTGATAATGCAATGGCAGGTAAAGCTGCGGGGGTGCAGGTTACTAAGAGTGACGGATCTCCCGGAGGCGCAGTTAAGATCAGGATCAGGGGCTCATCTTCTTTACTGGGAGGTAACGATCCGCTCTATATCATCGATGGTGTGCCCGTTCAGATACAGTCCAGCTTTCTCAATCCCGGATACAACACTCCTAACCCTGCAGGCAGTGATATCAGTTCAGGAGCTGGTAGTGGCTCTGCCCTGTCATCTTCTTCTGTTAATGGTTTAAATGCCCTCAACGGTTTAAATCCTGAAGATATAGAATCCATCAGTATTCTTAAAGACGCTTCTTCTACAGCGATCTACGGGTCAAAAGCCGCCAATGGGGTAGTGATCATCACCACCAAAAGAGGTAGTTTTAATATGAGGCCACAGATTACCGCCAACTATTATACTACAGTTTCTTCCCCAATTACTGAAAAAGTATTAAATGCAAGCCAGTATAAATCAATGTTAACGGAGTCTGCCCAAAACAGCTATAATTACCGTGCTGCATTGGGGCTGGCGCAGGACCCAACCGTAAATTCTATCGTTAATAGCCCCGGAACATATTTTGGCACCGCCAATACCAACTGGATAGACCTGGTTACACGGAACACAGTATCAAATAATGCTGATGTTGCTGTACAGGGCGGTAGTGCAGGTTCCAAATATTACTCTTCCATCGGGTACAACAATTCGCCGGGGGTGGTGATCGGTACGGATTACAAAAGGATATCAGGAAAGATCAACCTGGAAAATACAATCAGCAGCCATTTTAGCTTTTTAACCAATATCGACCTGGCCTATACAGAGCAAAATCTTTCTGATGGAACCTATTCACAGGCACTAAGGGCAAGACCAGATTATTCTCCTTATGATGCAACAGGCAACTTTACTAATTTTAGTGCTGTCGGGGCTTCCTACCAGGGTTTTCAAAATCCGCTGGCTTTAAGTACAGCGATAAATAATTCAAGAACATTCAACTTGCTGGGCTCAACGGCTGCCATACTGCATATCAGTAAAGCGCTGGAATTTAAGAGTATGGTGTCCTTAAATATGCAGAGTTATAACCAGCGAAACTATAACCCAAGTTATGTTAGTGTAAGCAGTTACACTGGAAATTCAGATGCCAGTGGTGGTATAGGCAGTAATTCCAACAGTCAGCTGGCCAACTGGTTTGTGGAGAATACCTTAACCTATCACAAAAAGCTGGATGAGAAAAATGAGCTTAACCTGCTGGCAGGAACTTCTTATGAAACCAGGAAATATAGTTATTTTACCGCTACAGGAACAGGTTATCCGAACGATCAGACGCTGACGTCCTTATCTTCGGCAACTACTCCGCTGCAAGTGAGCGGTGATAATCCTACCTCTCCTCAAAGTTATCTGCTTTCCTTTTACCTGCGGGCAAACTATACATACATGGATAAGTACCTGCTTACTTTTACAGGACGTACTGATGGTTCTTCCAAATTCGGACCGGATAATAAATTCGGGTATTTTCCTTCAGGAGCCATTGGATACAGGTTGTCGCAGGAGAATTTCCTGAAGAAAGTAACCTGGCTGGATGATTTAAAATTCAGGGCCAGCTACGGGGTAACCGGTACGCAGAACATCGGCGACCAGATGTACCGTACCTTATATTCTCCGGCTTCCTATGCCGGGGCGAGTGCCTTACTGCCAACACAAGTAGGAAACAATGCTTTGAAATGGGAAACTACCAAACAGGTTGATGCCGGTTTAGATTTTACTTTATTTGGCAACAGGCTATCGGGTACGCTTGACTATTACCATAAAAAAACCAATGGTGTATTATTAAACCTGCCGGTAGCACCAAGCAGTTCTTATGCTTCGGAATTGAACAATGTAGCCAATATTACGAATAAGGGATTTGAAGTTGCTTTAAACGGAGACCTGATCAAAGCAAAAGATTTTAAATGGAACATGTCCTTTAACATTAGCTGGAACAGATCGATGGTTAACCAGTTGCTGGGTGCCAATGTTGGGCAACTGGGAAGTTTGACCGGATTAGAAACGGGAAATAATACAGCAATTATTGAAGGCCAGCCGCTGGGTTTGCTTGTTGGGCGTAAGATCACTGGTATCATCCAGAATCAACAGCAATTAGATGCCTATAAAGCAGCCATGGGCCCAATTTATTCCAGTTTAATCTATAAGTATTTAGCCATTGGAGATCCGATGTATGTGCTTGCTGCACCTAATGCTTATGGCAGGCCTATTTCAAACACAGAAATTATTGGCAATGGGGAAGCTAAGTTTTATGGTGGTTTTACAGAAGGTTTCAGTTACAGGAATTTTGACCTGACCGCGTATTTTACCTACTCCTACGGCGGTAAACTGATGTGGGCAGATGATGTTTCCAGTTTAGAGTTCAACGGTACTTCCAATGCAAATGTGACCATGCTTGACCACTGGACGCCTACCAACACAGGATCGTCAAGACCACGATTAATTGATGAACCGCTGGCTAATACAGGAAGTACCAACCTGAGTGTGTATAATTCTTCTTATATCAAACTAAGGACGCTAACACTGAACTACAGGTTTAACAAAAACATGCCGTGGATCAAAAAATCAGGAATGCAAAACCTGTCAGTTTTCGCCTCAGCGACTAACCTGTTTACCATTACAAAATATCCGGGTACAAATCCAGAAACTACCAATGATAGCTATAGTGTTGCGGGCGGTTATTTTGATGTCAGTAATTATCCTCCGGTACGTACCATGTCGCTGGGTGTAAGAGTTGGTTTCTAATCCTTAAAATATCTAATATGAAACAAAACATAACTAAAATACTTTTTTTTCTTTTCCTAAGCTGCAGTATGAGCGCCTGTAAAAAGGAACTGAATGTGCTGCCTACTACCTCCCAGGTAGACGGGAACGTGATCACCGATGCAACCAGTGCCTCCACAGTTTTAAATGGTGTTTATTATCGCTTTGCTGCATCAGGCGTGGATAATAATAACGTACCCACAATTTTATGGTCGGACCCCAACGAGGGGCTTCCCTCTGTACTGGCCGGTACCATGGTAAGTACCATTACCGGAAACGCTTTTGGTGTGCATAATTATATCTCTACTTCTCCCTTTGTAGACAGGATCTGGACCTACGGTTATGGACTGGTCAATGCGGCCAATGGTTTCCTGAAAAATGTTGCCCCGGTAAATAGTATCGCGGCAGCAAAAAAAACGCAAATGATTGCCGAGGCGAAGTTCCTGAGGGCCTATGGCGATAGTGAGCTTTTGCTTTATTATGGTCAGTACAATGACATCAGCAGTGCAAATGGGATACTCCTGAGAACGGAATTTGTGGATGTAAGCAATATCAATCTTCCAAGGGCTACTGTTAAAGCTAGTTACGACGCAATCATAGCCGATCTGGATGATGCTATTGCCGGCCTCCCTGCGCTGAATACAGATATTTGGTATGCCAATGTATCGGCAGCAAAATTACTTAAAGCGAGGGTGCTGATCAATAGAAACGCAGGTGGCGATATGGCTTCTGTGATCAGCCTTACCAATGATGTGATTACCAGCAGTTCTTTTACTTTGGAAAGTAACGTAAAAGATATCTTCTGGTCGAAAGCCCTTACCAGTAATGAGGTGATTTTGGGGGTAAAGCCGTATACAGCTCCACAGCAGGATTATAAGTACCAGAATTACCTGTATTTTAACCAGTATTACGGATCGGATTCTTTGGTTTCACTGCTAAAAAATGATCCAAGAAATACCTGGCTGTACCAGTACAGAAGTTCAACCTCTTATGGCACTATTGCATCTTTTACCAAATATTACCCCGGCGTATTCCCTGTTACGGTGGCTAATCCAATTACGGAGAACAGTTATGCCTTTAGATTAACTGAAGCTTATTTGCTGGAAGCTGAAGCTTTAGTCACATCAGGAGGGGACCAGGCAAAAGCAAGGACATTGTTAGAAACGGTGATGTCACACGCAGGCCTTACTGATTTCTCCGCTGTTGAAGCGGAACACACCAATGCAGGGTTACAGCTGCTGATTGCGAAAGAATCGATGAAGAATTTCATCGGCGAAGCAGGGCAGGACTGGCTGGCGCTGCGAAGATTGCCCTTTGCTACCGTTAAAGCGATGGTGCCCAGCCTCACCGCACAATCTCTTTTAATCTTACCTGTTCCTGAGGCAGAGATCACCAGCAATAGCAAAATGACACAAAATCCGGGGTACTAAATTATTAAACCAGAACAAGATGGGCCATAAAATCATTACCGGCTCATCTTGATTCTTAAAAGCAAAACAATGAAACAATTCCTAACAGGATTATTAATCCTTATTTCAATACATACGTTCTCACAGGAAAAACATCCATCCAATCAGTTTACCCTTTCCGGAGAGGTAAAAAGCCCGGTTACCAATTCGTCTTTTTATATGCTTTATATCAATGAGGCAGGCGTTAGGAAGTTAGATAGCGCAAAGGTAATAGACGGCCGGTTTACCTTTAAGGGAATGATTGACGGAGCGAGCATAGGTTATTTAAGTAATAACTTTAAAAGGATGGGTTATGACGATCTCCATAATACGCAGATTTTTCTGGAAGCCAGGGATATGCAAATTACTGTTGCCGGGAACGACATCAGAAACGTGACCTTAACAGGCTCACCTGCCAATGATGAATTTCAGGTATTACGTAAAAACAGGGCCAGGTTAGAGAAAAAGTGGGCAAATGTGATGGATACCCTTACTGCAGTCAATAAACGAAGTAATGTTGCGTATCAGGAAATGAAAAACTGGGTACTGATTCCCTATCATCAGGATGCGGAAGAGCTCGATAATAATTTTATGAAGAGTTATCCAAAATCTTATGTCAAAGCCTATTTGGTTTCTTTTGACAGGGGGTCGTCTCTGGATTCTTTGAAAACGATCTACGATAGCTTCCCTGAAATTGTGAAAAATAGTTATTATGGAAAAGCAGTGATGGAGCAGATTGCTAAAAGAAAAGTGGGTGTTCCAGGGGCGATGGCAGCAGAATTTTCAACAGTTGATATCAATGGTAAACCGTTAAAACTATCAGATGAGAAAGGGAAATATGTGCTGGTAGATTTTTGGGCCAGCTGGTGTGTGCCCTGCCGAAAGTCAAATCCACATTTGAAAGAATTGTATGCCCTATACAAAGATAGAGGGTTCGAAATTATAGGGGTGGCTTCTGATGATAAAACTCCCGATGCCTGGAGGGCGGCGGTTAAAAAAGACGGGCTTCCATGGAAACATGTACTGCAGGGTTTAAAGATGGGGGCAAATGGAATACTGGTTAGTGATAAGGCTACAGATATTGGTTATAAATATAATATCAGCGGATTACCTACACAGGTTTTGGTAGATCCTGCTGGTAAAATAATCTGGCGGTCGGGCGTAGAAGGTAATAATGAAGGCGGGCTGGACCAAAAATTAAAATCCGTTATTAAAAATTAAATTTAAATGAAGAAGATTTTACTTTCATTAGGCCTGATTACAGGTTTACTGACCAAAGCGAAAGCACAACAAGCAGAAAAAATAACTTTTGAAGGTACCACTGATCAAATCTATGATGGTTCCAAACTGATTTTATACAATCACGCTACCAAAGACCACGATTCTGTAACGGTAAAAAATGGGACATTTTCCATTTCAGTTGCTTATAAAGGGCCATCCAGGTATATGTTTTATAGCGAATTTGAAGCAAAAAAGAAACATGGTTATGCCCCTTACGGAATTTTGGTAGCCAGGCCGGGCGTAGTGAATATCAAAGCTGATCTGGAAACTATAGCCAATTCTGTTGTCAAAGATGCTCCGGATAATGATTTGTACAATCAGTTTGTAGAACCAGGCAATATAGCGGCGCAGCAGATCAGGGCGAAACTCAATGAAAAATATGGGGCAGATTACATGGAAAAGCTAACCAAACAAGATCCTAAATACGCGGAGATCATTAAATATTATGAAAGTCTTAATGCTGAGCAGGAAAAGGCCGATGGCATTCGTCTGGAAAAATTTGTCCTTCAGCATCCTGATGCTTTTGCTTCTTTATTCCTGCTGGATTCCAGGTTTTCCGGTATGCCGGTAGATAAAGCGGAGTTCCTTTATAACAAGCTGGGTGCTACCTATAAAAACACCAATTATGCAAAAGAAGTTGTTTCCAAAATAGAAGCTACCAGAATCACTGCGATTGGTAAAATAGCCCCTGATTTTCAGTTGCCGGATACCGCAGGCAAAATGGTTAAACTTTCAGACCTGCGGGGACAATATGTACTGCTAGATTTCTGGGCCAGCTGGTGTATGCCCTGCCGGGCAGAAAACCCCAATGTGGTTAAAGCTTATCAGCAATACCATGGTAAAGGTTTTACTGTGCTGGGCGTATCCCTGGATCAGGAAGGAAAAAAAGAGTCGTGGATAAAAGCCATTCATCAGGACCATCTTACCTGGACACAGGTATCTGATTTGAACTTTTGGAACAATGCAGCAGCTAAGTTATATGGAATAACTTCGATACCGCAGAATTACCTGATTGACAAGGAAGGAAAGATCATTGCTGTAAATGTAAAAGGTGAAGCCTTAGAACAAAAGTTAACGGAAATCTTAGGGAAATAACAACTTGTTTTAAGTTAAAAATAGCAGCAATTTATTTGATAAAAAGCAGAAGGGGCGCCTATAGGGTGCCCTTTTTGTTTTCAAATCAAATTATACATTTTGCTTCCCGGCTAAAAATTATGTTTCCCCCTTCATTTTGCCCGCCTCGGTGAGCTTTAGTTTTTATTCATCCGGATACTGTACAGTTTTGTCGTGGAAATCAAAGGTAAACGATACCTGGAAAGAACATTATCCATAAAAAAATGATACATAAATATTATCTCTTTTTTATCCTTTACTTCACCTCTGTTACAGTTTATGGCCAGCAAAGATGGAGCTTAAAAGATTGCATTGCCTACGGGTTAAAGAATAACCGGAGCAATAACATATACGCCAACGACAGAAAGGCTGCCGATGCCCAGAGCAAGGAAGCGCTTGCTGCTTATCTACCATCCTTTAATGTCAATGCCGGCCTGGACAATAACCTTAAATTGCAGGAATCAATTATCCCTGCCGGGATTTTGGGCCCAAATGACCTTAGGATTTCCTTCACTCAAAAATACAATACAACAGGGACGGCAGAAGTAGATCAAACTATATATGATCAGTCGCTGCTAACCGGTTTAAAAGCAAACAAATACAGCAAGCATCAGGCTGATCTGAACATCCAGCAAAATAATGAAACGATCATTTATAATATCTGCACCTCGTATTACCAGATCTATGTGTATCGTGAACAGCTTTCCCTGCTGAACATTAATCTGGCCACCTATAACAGCCAGATGCAGCTCTCTTCTTTGAAAGTAATAAAAGGAGTAGCCATACAGTCAGACCTGGATAAGATTACTGTGAATTACAATAATACCCGTTCCCAGATCAGCGTTGCCGAGAGCAATTTAACCTACTCAGAAAATCAGCTGAAGAATGCAATGGGCTATTCGCTGGACAACGCCCTTGAAATTGAGAGTCCGGCTGCCGGACCGCTCCATGATATGCTGCTAAAAAGTAATAGCAGTGCCTTCCAGGTTACCAATCGTTCGGATTATCAGCTGGCCATGGTAAATGCAGATTTGCTGGGGATAGATCAAAAAAAGATTAGAGCCGAAGGGTTACCAAAGCTTACCGCTTATGCACGTTATGGTGCTGTGGGTTTTGGTAAAGAACTGAGCCCGGCCCTTAACCAGCTCTCGCCCTTTTCTGCCGTGGGCTTTAAGGTATCCATTCCGTTTTTTAATTTTTATAAAAGAAATGCCCAGTATGACCAGGCAAAATTTAAACACCTCGATGCGCTGGAAAACGTGAAACTGGATGCTGATAAATTCCGTCTGGAATATGAAAATGCCAGAACCAAACTCAATAAATCGCAAAGTGATGTAGACAATAACAGCCGGAACATAGAACTGGCCCGGTCGGTCTTTAAAACTACCGATTTTCAATACCAAAAAGGGGTAACAGATTTGACCGATTGGCTCAATGCGCAAAGTTCCTTAAAGGAGGCTGAAAACAATTACCTCACTTCCCTCTATAACTTTTACCTGGCAAAGATCGACCTGGAAAAGTCTAACGGCACACTTCAAAACTTTTATAATTCTTTGTAATCAATCGATATGGTACGTAAATACATCATCCGCATAATCATCGTGGTAATTATCCTGTTAATTGCCTTTAAGCTGTTTAGCAATAAAAAACAACTGGACGAAAAGAATAAACCTGTGGTAGCCACAGCTGTCCGTATTCCAGTGAAAGCAGGCGGCGTTCAGGAACAGCTGTTGGATCTCAGCATCAAAAAAACGGGTACACTGGCCCCTTTTCAGGAAGCAAAAGTTTTGGCTGCCAGCAGTGGTACCATCCAGTATCTAAAATTTAAACTGGGCGACAGGGTAAAACAGGGTCAGGTATTGGCTGTAATGGATAGCCGATTACTTCAGCTGGATCAGCAAAAGGCAGCAACCAACCTCTCTAAGTTGAAAAACGACCTTCAAACCTATACTGAACTATATGCCGGCCATGCGGCAACAGAAGAAAAACTGAACCAAACCAGGCAGGATTACAACGATGCAGTAAATCAGCTGAATCACGCTAAAAAACAACTGGATGATGCAGGTTTGAAGTCGCCCACCAACGGCATTATCTCTGTGAAAGATGTTGAACAGGGGGTATTTGTAAATGCGGGTGCCGAGATCGCTACTATAGTCAATGTATCAGAGATCAAAGTACAGGTTAATCTTACCGAGAACGAAGTTTACCAGGTTAAACAAGGGCAGCATGTAAAGATCACAACAGAAGTGTACCGTGGCAAAGTATTTAACGGTACCATCTCCTTTGTCAGCCCCCAGGCCGATGCCACCCATAGTTATGCGGTTGAAGTGATGATCGATAGTGATCCTCAATATGTACTGCATTCAGGAACTTTTGTTTATGCTGATTTTTCTAAATATACCCGCCAGCAGGTGTTGGTTATTCCGCGGGAAGCCCTGGCAGAAAGTGTGCAGAATGCTTCTGTTTATGTGGTGATAAATAATCGGGCAAGACAAAAAACTGTGGTCACAGGTCGGGAAATGGGTGATTTTATTGAAATATTAAGTGGGCTGAATAAGAATGATGTGGTGGTTTTATCCGGACAAATCAATCTTAAGGACGGTACCCCGGTAAGTATATCCAAATAATTTATAAG
Organism: Pedobacter sp. L105; assembly: GCF_009765875.1. Lineage (GTDB taxonomy): Bacteria > Bacteroidota > Bacteroidia > Sphingobacteriales > Sphingobacteriaceae > Pedobacter. The sequence continues at coordinate 248,351 of NZ_LMUP01000002.1, read as the reverse complement.
CATATGTCTATTACAGAAATTTCCATCAAAAGACCCTTACTGATCATTGTGATCTTTACGGTGCTCATCATATTTGGTATCGAAAGCTATTTTCAGTTAAGCTATAACCTGCTTCCAAAAATTCAGATCAATACCGTTAGTGTGAGTACTATTTATACCGGTGCTTCAGCTTCTGAAGTGGAGAGCTCCGTTACCAAAAAACTGGAGGATGCTTTTTCTTCCATAGAAGGACTGGATAAAATCTCATCCACTTCTCAGGAAGGAATATCATTGATCACGGTTCAGTTAAAAAGTACTGCAGACGTTGATAAGGCAGAGCGGGATATACAGCGTAAAGCCGATCAAACGCAAAATGACCTCCCTGATGACGTGAAGAAACCAGTGGTCAATAAGATTAGCCTGGATGATGCCCCGGTGATCAGTGCAGGTATTACTTCTAAACTGGACTCGCGTGCATTGTACGATCTGATTGATAAACAGCTGAAAGCAGTGCTGCAAAATGTGCAGGGTGTAGGTCAGGTGAACATTATCGGCGGTGATGAAAGACAGATCAGGGTGAATATAGACCAGGGCAAACTGAGGGCTTACGGACTGGCTATTGGCGAGGTCACAAAGACCATCAGTAATGCCAATCAATCTTTCCCGGCAGGAAGCCTGGAAACAAAAGATCAGCAGCTATCTATTCTTTTTGATGCCAAGGTGACTGATATGGACCAGATGAGAAACCTGATTGTTTCACAGGATGCAAAAGGTGGTACCATTTATCTGCGTGATATTGCTGAAGTGGTGGATGGTACGGCAAAAGCTACTGCCATTAATCATATCAACGGGTTGCCTTCTATAGGAATCCAGATCATCAAACAAACGGATGCCAATGCGGTGGATGTAAGTAAGCTGACCAAAGCCAGTTTTGCTGCCATTGAACATCAATATGCAAAACAGGGTGTTCAATTTAGTATATCCAGGGACCAGAGTATTTATACTTTAGCTTCCGCTGATGCGGTAATGGAAGATCTGGGTTTAGCGGTGCTTATTGTAGGGGTAGTGATGCTTGCTTTTTTACATAGCGTCAGGAGTTCAATGTTTATCCTGATTGCCCTGCCATCTTCTATCATTCCTACTTTTATAGCGATGCATCTGATGGGTTTTTCACTCAACCTGATGTCTCTCATGGCAATGTCGCTGGTGGTAGGTATCCTGGTAGATGATTCTATTGTGGTGCTTGAAAATATTTACCGTCACCTGGAGATGGGGTCCGACCGTGTAAAAGCTGCCCTGGAGGGGAGGAGCGAGATCGGTTTTACAGCACTGGCCATTACCCTGGTAGACGTGGTAGTGTTCTTACCATTGGCATTAGCTGGCGGCTTGATTGGCGCCATTTTGAGAGAATTTGCGATGGTTGTGGTTATTTCTACCCTGATGAGTTTGTTTGTTTCCTTCACCGTTACACCTATGCTGGCCAGCCGTTTTGGTAAAATTGAAATGATGAACCCCGACACACTCTGGGGGAAACTGAATCTTGGTTTTGAGAATTTTATTGAGCGGCTTAAAGAAGATTATGCGAAACTTCTGGGGGTTGTGCTGCATAAAAAGCGTTATCTCCTTTCTTTTGTGATCTTATTGATCTTTGGTTCCTTCTTACTGGTTGGAAAAGGATTTATTGGCTCTACTTTTATTCCTGACGGTGATCAGGGAACCGTGATCATTAAACTGGAACTTGCTCCTGCGGCATCTCTTTATCAAACCAATATCACTACTCAAGTCGCAGAAAAAGCACTGCTCTCACAAAAAGCGGTGGTGAATGTTTTTTCCAGTATTGGTTTTGTAACAGGTAGTATTGCCGGTACCACTAATAATGCTAATCTGTCGGAACTTACTGTCAGTCTCGTAGATAAAAAGCAGCGCAAGTTTTCTTCACAGGATTTCGGACTGGCGATGCAAAAGAAACTGAGCGCCATGATACCCGGTGTAAAAGTAACTTTTGGAACAGTATCTGTTTCCGGTGGCAGTAATGTGGCGGCTATACAAATCGCTATCAAAGGGACAGACCTGAAAGGAGTAAGGGCAACGGCAGAAGCTTATCAAAAAATCATTACTACTATCCCGGGTACACAGTTTGTTGAACTCTCTGTAAAAGACCAGAAGCCGGATATAGAGATCAATCTCAACCGCGATAAAATGGCTATACTCGGACTGGATGCCAGCCAGATTGGTGCTGCATTGCAAAACTCCTTCAGTGGAAATGATAAAAGTAAATTCAAGCAGTCGGGTAATGATTATGATATCATGATTGGCCTCGACAGCCACAACCGGAGTGATATTAATAATGTTAAAAACCTGTCTTTTACCAATAACAACGGACAAAGTTTTGTGCTCTCTCAATTTGCTGAGGTAAAGGAAGCCCTTGGGGAAAGTGTGCTGCAAAGGAGTGACAGGGTCAACGCCATTACTGTTAATGTGAGTGTAGTTGGCCGCCCGGTTGGCACCGTTGCAGATGATATCAAAGCTAAACTAACCGGTGTTAAACTGCCGGATGGTATTTCCATAGAATATCTTGGGGATGTAAAGAACCAGGCCGATGCCTTTGGTAGCCTCGGGCTGGCACTGGCTACCGCTATTATGCTGGTATACCTGATCATGGTTGCATTATATGAAAGCCTGATTTATCCTTTTGTGGTATTGTTTTCTATTCCGGTAGCCATTATCGGGGCTTTGCTGGCCCTGGCGCTGAGCATGGAAACGCTGAATATATTTTCTATCATAGGTATTGTGATGCTGCTTGGGCTGGTTTCTAAAAATGCCATCCTAATCGTCGACTTTACCAATCAGCTGAAAAGTGAAGGACGTTCTGCAAAAGATGCGCTTGTAGAAGCGGGTAAAGAGCGTCTGCGACCAATTTTAATGACCACGCTGGCCATGATACTGGGAATGCTGCCCATTGCAACAGCCACTGGTGCTGGTTCGGAGATCAAAAATGGGATGGCCTGGGTAATTATTGGCGGGCTTACCAGTTCCATGATCCTTACGCTTTTCGTTGTGCCATCCATGTACCTGATCATCGATAAACTGATTGTCAGGTTTCAGGAAAAGCCTGAAACTAATCTTGAAAAAGTACCCGCTATTTAATTATTTAACCCTGTTCAGGAATGTCTGTACAGTAATCCGATATCACATGAAAACAATAATTTTAATACTGATTTGCTTAAACATTTGGATGGGCGCCGCTTTGTCGCAAACACTTGCAAAAAAAACTGAAACTAAAGTAAACGTAGATTCCATCAAGCGCGTGTATCTGGATCAGGCAGCAATTGCTTATCCAATATTAAGGCAGGGTGCAATATCTACAGAGTTTATTGATGGGGGAAACACCACCGCCAATCTTTATGGAAACCCTTTGTATAAAGGTAAATTGAGGCTGACACGTGAAAAGGCTAACTTTAATGTTCCCTTTTCACAGTGGGGCCATAATAGCTTAGTTGGATCTTTTAGTTATGTAAACCAGCATTATCAAATCGACCAGGTACAGGATTTTAATCCGCAATTTCCGGTAAAGGACATGAACTTTAACCGTCAGACAGTTGGTTTTGCTGTTACCTTCTCTCACAATGATTCATTATTCCATTCTCCGGTTATTTATAGCAGTACACTGGCAGGTCTTACCGATCAGTTATCCACGGTAGAAAAGGTGAGTTATTTAGGCAGTATCGTCTTTCCGCTAAAGCGGACAGCAACTCATGCTTTTACAATTGGTGTAGCCGTCATACTGGACCGTTCGTCGGTTATTCCGGTACTTCCCGTTTTTAGCTACTGGCAAAAGTTTGGCGATGGCAAAACAGAATTATTTTTTGATCTGCCGAGCAGGGTATCCCTGCGCAGACAGGTGACCCCCAATAGCTGGGTTTCATTTGGTACAGAGCTGAGCAGTAGTTATTCTTTCTTTTCCCTGAACCAGCCTCCGCTGCCGCAGGATGTAAGCTCTACGCAGGTAGAACTAAAAACAGGCCCGTCTTATGAATACCGCGTGACTAAAAAGCTGATATTAGGTGTTTACGGCGGTCTTTTCTCCACTATAGATTCCAGGCTGGCTAAACGTACCGATAGCTGGAATACCTATTTTGTACAGAACAAGAACAGTACTACGCCTTTTGTAAATTTCACCATTTCATTCCTGCCGTTTTTTAGACAAGGCAAGTAATTGCGTAGTTTACTTCCCGAAATGATAAATGAACAAAAATGTGGATCTTAGCTTAGTATATGATAACCATCTTTAATAAAATAGCCGAAGTTTTTCCTATCAGGGCGATGATCAGAATGGCTTTATTTTCGACCATGACGTTGACAACCATTCTCTTCTTTACGAACTGGATGGAACGTGAAAATGCAAAAAGTTCATTCGTTAATGCATGCGACATGTTTTTGATGATCATGATATTGAACTTTATTTCGATATTTATTATCTGGTTTTTATATAGCCGGAACCTGCGTAGCTTTAAACTTACCTTATGTGCATTTTTGCTGATCTCTCTGCTTGGGGCTTTTCCAATGATGTTAAATAACATGCTGGTTGTTTATCTCATCAAGATTAAAATCCTGCTCCATGATTATAAATCTCATTTTCAGGGGAGATCTTTAGTCATTTACTCGATACTTCAAAGTGCACTGATTACCTATTTTATTGTGACCTGGCAAGAGTTTGTACTCTCACAACATGAACGGATGCGGGTAAGCCTTGAAAATGCAGCACTGAAAATCGCTAATTCTGAAGCTGTAAATAGATTGCTTTTACAACAGATCCACCCTCATTTTTTATTTAACGCCTTAACTACCATTAAATCGCTTATTCATAGACAACCGGAGGTAGCCTCTAATTATCTGGTTAAATTATCAAATTTTCTAAGGGCATCTATGTCATCTATGAAGGGCAGCTCGGCCACATTGACTAGCGAACTCAGCTTTTGCTCAGACTACCTGGAACTGCAAAAGGTAAGGTTAGGCGATGCCTTATATTATACCATCGATATCAGTGAAGATATCAGGGACAGCAGTTATTTGCCTGTATTTACTCTACAGCTGCTAACAGAAAACGCGATTAAGCATAATTCCTTTTCAGAAGAAGAACCTATGCACATTGAAATCAGCGAAGCGGACGGTATTATTACGGTGAAAAATGATTACCGGCCTAATTACGACAAGGAACATTCTATGGGCAGCGGATTGTCTAACCTGAGTGAAAGGTATGAAAGTTTAACCGGAGAGAAGATCATCATACTGACGGGTCAATCTTATTTTTATGTCAGTTTAAAACTAACGAACAGTGAAAATTATAATCATAGAAGATGAGCGGAATACCGCTGAAGACCTGAAGGAAACCATTCTGAAGGTTCAGCCGGAAGCGCAGGTAGTAACCATGTTACATTCCGTAAGAGAGGCAATGGCCTATTTTGCAGAAAATGAAGCGCCCGACCTGTTATTTTGCGATATACAACTGGGTGATGGAACCAGCTTTGACATATTGAGTAAAGCCCATCTTAAAACACCGGTCATATTTTGTACAGCCTATGATGAATTTGCGTTGAGTGCATTTGAAACGCATAGTATTGATTACATCATGAAGCCATTCGATAAAACAACGGTGGCCAGGGCAATGTCTAAATACAGGGAGCTGAAAGATATGCTCAGTCCGCTCAGTCATAACCTGATTCTGGAACTACTGGAAAAGAGAAACCACAGGGGAGACCGTATGCTGGTGAGGTATAAGGACAAGATCCTTCCGGTTGCATTTACAGAGATCGCTTTGTTTTACCTGGAGAATGAATTAGTGCAGCTGGTTACCTTTGAAGCGAAGTCTTATTTTGTGCAAAAGAGCCTGGAAGAGCTGGAAAAGCAGATGGGTATCTCTTTTTACCGTATTAATCGTCAGTTTTTGGTGAATAAAACTGCCATAAAAGATCTTTCTACGAGTATCACGCGTACCATAACGGTAAATTTAAACGTCGCAGTTGCACATAAACCAGTAGTGAGTAAACAGAAAGCTGCCGGTTTTCTGGATTGGCTGATATAGCTTACAGCCAATGTGTAAAATCATCATCACTGTTTTTCTTTTCACGGAACAAGTTCCATGCGTTGACAATCAAAACCAGCGCAATCACTAAGAATAAAAATACAGCACAGTTGTATAGTAAATTGTCTGTTGTCATCATGATACGATCTCTTTGAGGTCGGGTTGTTTTGACCAGTGCAATAACAATCCGTAAGGTATTTTTGGCTCAATCCATGTTGATTTTGGAGGCAGGGTCTTCTGCTCATTTGCACAACTAATTAGCTGATCTGCTGTCATTGGGAACAGTGTAAACGCTATAGAAGATAAATTTTCTTTGGTTTCCACGATTAACTTTGCCCAGCCATCCAAAGGATCTAAATTCTTTAATCTCGAATCATCACGCGGGTCTTCAATTTTAAAAAACGGTTCCAGGATATATTCCTGCAAAATGGTGGCGTCAATTTCCGGATGTTTATCTTCCATTAAGTCCAGCTGGTACCATTTCCCGCACAGGCACATTCCCATTTGATGATGACGGGCAGGGCGAAAAGGGGTATTGCCTGGAATGGCATAAACAAGGAAATACTGATTGATCAGTTCCAGTAAAGCCTCCCTGTTAATGTGCGTGTCAGGAAGAATCAATCTGTTAAACTCTCTGATGTTAAGTTGATCTGTGGCTACATATAACGTTGAAATCCATTGTTCCTCTTCATGTTGCAAGCTCAATGCTGCGGCAAGCCGGTGATGGCCATCTGCAACATACAGGTTTTTTAAATTTGAGAATTCCCTTTTTAGTTCTTCAATAACGGCCGTACTGGTTACTTTCCAGAGCTGATGTAAAACCCCTTCATGAAAATAATACTCCGGCGGTGTGGATTGGATTATTTTTTCGATCAGTATGTTCAGCTCAACACGGGGTAGATAAGTGAGTAAGATGGGTTCCCCTTCCAGTCCGATTTGTTCACGGTAAGTTTTGATTTTTTCTTCCTGTTCGGTTATCGTTTGTTCATGCAGGATGATATCATTTATCGTATGGTCATTCACATTTGTCAATGCCCATATGCCCCTTTGTTTACCATTTCTTCCGCAATTTTCATAAATGTAAATGGCGGGTTCATTTTCAATATACAATGACTTATTCAGCATCAGGCGCCTGAAAGAGGAAAGGTAAGGCTGAAGGCTTTCCGAATAATTTGACGAGGGTTCTAAAATAATTTTAAGATCCTTTATCAGGCTTCCTTTTTCAGTTAAACCAGCTCTAAGCGCTCTGAATGCTTTTATATTTGCCATATTAGTGATTTGCAGTTTCGAGGTTAGATGATTGGTGTACCGGGTTTTTCTTTTGCTCAAAATCCTGCATAAGCTGGGCTAAAAATTCAACACTCGATAAAGGCAGTGCATTGTAAAGAGATGCTCTAAAGCCGCCCACGGTGCGGTATCCTTTGATTCCTACAATTCCATTTTCTGCTGCGAACCGCAAAAATTCTTCTTCTAATTTAGGGTCGTGCATTTTGAACGTTACATTCATTTTTGAGCGATGTGCTGCATTGGCAGTTCCATAGAACAGCGGGTTACGATCTACCTCTCTATAAAGTGTATTTGCTTTTTTTACATTCTGCAATTCAATCGCGGAAATCCCTCCCTGGTCCCTAAGCCAGATCAGGTTCAGTAGGGCCACGTAAATGGAAAACACAGGAGGGGTATTATACATGCTCATATTATCGCGGTAAATCCGATAATCTGACATGGAAGGCACAGGTGATTTCGCAGTGTTTAAAAATTCATTTTTGGCAATGATGAGGGTCATGCCTGCCGGTCCCAGGTTTTTTTGGGCACCTGCATAAATCAGGTCGAATTTTTTGATGTCTACAGACCTGGAAAAGATATCTGAAGACATATCGCAGATCAGCGGAGCTGTATTTTCCGGGAAGCTGAGCATTTGTGTACCTTCAATGGTATTGTTTGATGTACAATGCAAATAAGCGGCTCCCTGTGGAAGTTCAATGATGTCAGGGATATAAGAATAGTCCTTATCCTGTGATGAAGCAACAATTTCTACCTGTCCAAACAAGCCAGCTTCTTTAATTGCTTTTTGTGCAAAATAACCTGTATCCAGATATGCCCCATAGGATGGGTTTTTCAGGAAGTTCATTGGAACCATAGAGAATTGGCTACTTGCCCCTCCCTGTAAAAAAAGGATTTCATAGTTGTTGGGTACATTTAACAGTTCTCTGATCAGTAGCTGTGCTTTTAGGATTACACTTTCAAATTCAGGGCTTCTGTGCGATATTTCGAGTATAGACAGCCCCATGTTGTTCCAGTTGATGATTGCATTTGCAGCCTGTTCCATCACAGCGGGAGGCAAGATACAGGGGCCTGCCCCGAAATTGTGTTTCTTTACTACTGACATTTGATTTTGGTTAGATTTAATATTATTGCAAAGTTGAGGACTTTAATAATTTATCAATTCACAATTGATCATACTTGGTAAAAAAAACTGTTTAGCGGGTTAAAATATCTTTATAATTTGGTTTTGTTTTGATAATCCTGAAATGGCAGAATTTTATTTTACAGGCTTTTTAAGATGGGTCTAACTGTTGTTATTTGTACACTAAGTGTAATTATATTTTTGTAACCTTGTTTATTCTTTAATCAGAATAAAATGGTTTAGATTAGCCTGTATGATGCTAATGTTGTAAATGCTCTCCGTTGCTTTATTTGATTTTAAATACACTAAGTATATCATTTTACTATGAATAATTACAAACTGGATCAAACTGATCTTGGGATATTAAATTTACTGCAGGAGGATGGACTAATGACCTATAAAGAATTAGCCTATCAATTAAATAAAACAGTAAGTCCGATTGCGGAAAGAGTAAGCCGTTTAAAAGAACTGGGTTATATTAAAAAGACAGTAGCAGTGGTTGATTTGGACAAGATCCGGGCTGTATTCGTTGCTTTTCCTCATGTGCAGCTCACCAGCCATTCCGAAGAAGTATTAAAAGATTTCCAGGCAGAGCTGACCAAATGTCCGGAGGTAATGGAATGTTATCATTTAACAGGACATTATGATTTTATGTTAAAAATTATCATGCCGGATATGGTTTCTTATAATACTTTCCTGCGTGAAAAGCTGGATAAGATGCCTTACATCGCTACCGTTCAAAGTTTTTTAGTGTTATCGGCCGCAAAACAGGAAACTGCTTACAGGTTGTAATACGATTACAGTCATGTAAATCAACCAGGTACTAAGCCGTTATCAATGCATCCGTTCCCAACCTGTTTTTTAAAATTATAAGTGCTCTGCGCATACGGCTTTTAATAGTTTCTTCAGGAAGATTAAGATGTGACGCTATTTGTTTTCGGGAAAATAAATTCGTTCTGCTCAATTCAAATACAAGACGCATCTTATCCGGAAGTGCAGCTACTTCTTTTTCAATTAATGCTGATAAATTTTTATTTCGTACCAGATGATCTGTGCCGGTATGTGCCTGGCTGGAGTGTTCCGTGGCATGATCTATATATTTTTGAACTATCTTTTTACGTCTGTACTGATTGATAATCCTGTTTCTGAGAACCGTGTAAAGGTAAGCCTGAAAATTTCCGGGAATGTTGAGCGAAAGGCGGTTTTCCCATAAATCGGCAAATACTTCATGAACCAGGTCTTTTGCTGATTCTTTATCATTGATCCTTTTGTAGGTGAATGAAAATGAAAGTGCCTGGTTACGTTTAAAGAGATGGTTGAATGCCTGATGATCATCAGATTTTAGTAAATCTATCAATTCATGATCAGAAAGATCTTTATAATTTATCATTACAGTAAGATTACCCCCCAACAGTGTGGGTGAATTAAATATTAAGGCTTTTTGGTCGCAGCAGTTTTAATAAAAGCAGAAGAGTAGTTTCCTGCTGTTTTCGCTTAATAGCGCTGTTTGTTTAAAAATACTTTGCTTCAATAACCTGTTAACTATTTATAATAATACTTGCAATGATTTAGATTGGTACTGTAAATATAATGAATTATTTTATTACTTTAATTAAGTTTAATATTTATTAATTATTATTCCTTTTTGTGTTTTATTATTAAAACGATTTAATAGCCTATTGAAATATACAGCAAGATAAAAATCTGACCTATTTTGGTTTTGTTTTGAATAAATGTTGGGTAGTCCCTGGAAGGTCTTTGGAAAGGCGTTGGTTTATCCCTGGGATAAACCAACGCCTTTCCAAAGACCTTCCAGGGGATATTCAGAATGTTATTAAAATAAAGCTAATTATTAACTGAAAAATGTAACAATGTCTTTAGTATATCGTCTTAAGTATAATTGTATATGGTATAACTTAATCAAATAAAAAATGGCAATTTTAAAAAATGGTGTTTTAACAGGGAAACTGGGAGATACAGTTTCTTACCCACTAAACGGACAAGTGGTTTCAAGAGGAATTGGAATCACGAAAAAACCAGCGACTTTAGCTCAACTCGCTGTCAGGCAGAAGACTAAATTATTATCGGTTTTACTCAGGCATGCAACGGAATTTGTAGAGTTAGGTTTTGCACTGGAAGTAAAAAATACAGTGTCCAATTCCTATAATAGGGCTACAGCTTTGAACTGGCAGAGTGCTATAAGCGGAGCATATCCTGATCAGCAAATAGATTTTACCAAAGCTATTTTTAGTAAGGGGGATATTCCTGTAAATACCGAAGTCAAGGTACAGACAACAGACATTGGCCTGGAATTTACCTGGAATACTGAATTGACACTGCCGGGAATGAAACTTAATGATCATGTCATGCTGATTGCTTACTGTCCCGAAAAACATCATTCCTTTTGTATACTGGATGGAGCGAAAAGAAAGGAAGGTGTTGAAAATATCAGCATACCAAGATATCACGAGAAAATTACGGTGCATACGTATGTGGCTTTTATTGCTTCCGACCGAAAACATATTTCTGATAGTCTTTATACCGGAACGTTATTGTGGTAATTGAGCAAACATTGTTCTATTTTGACAAAAAGCACTGACGGAAGCTGTAACTTTAGCGCAGCTCTTTTCCGGCTTTAAAAACCAGTCAAAGAATTAGAATATATGTCTCAAAAAACTCCGGAACGAAGCCTCGGCTTGTTGCAGGCTACTGCAATTAATATGACTGATATGGTAGGTATAGGGCCATTCATCACTTTACCGATGGTAATAGGAATGATGAATGGCCCTTTCTTTTTATATGCATGGCTGGCAGGTGCTTTTTTATCCATGGTGGATGCAATGGTATGGAGTGAACTGGGCGCCGCTTTTCCACTGGCCGGGGGATCTTATAATTTCCTTAAAGAAACTTATGGCAAAAAGGATTGGGGCAAACTTATGAGTTTCTTATTTGTCTGGCAAACTATGATCCAGGCACCACTGGTGATCGCTTCAGCTGCAATTGGTTTTTCGGCCTACTTCTCTTATCTGCTGCCATTACCTGTAATTGCTGCTAAGGCATTAAGTGGCGGGGTGGTAATTGCCATTGTGCTGTTGCTATACCGTAAAATTGAATCTATTGGTAAAATAAGCGTTGTATTGTGGTCGGCAGTATTGCTTACCATGTTCTGGATTATCGGCGGAGGGATTGCCCATGGCAATTTTATGCATCCCATCAAACATATGAATGATGGCCTCACACTGAACTTTGCTTTTGTTACGGCCATTGGTTTTGCCAGTGTGAAAAGTGTATATAGCTATTTGGGTTATTATAACGTATGCCATTTGGGAGGGGATATTATCAATCCTTCAAAGAACATCCCAAGAAGTATGTTCCTCTCCATTGCCGGCATTGCGCTGCTTTACCTGTGTATGAATGTAAGCGTGGTGAGTGTTATTCCCTGGCAGCAGGCAAAAGACAGTAAGTTTGTGATCAGTGAATTTATGCAGCAGCTGGCTGGCCCGTTTGCCGCAAAATTGATTACCTGTCTGGTATTACTGGTGGCCTTTGCTTCTGTATTTTCAGCTACGCTGGGTTATAGCAGGGTTCCTTATGCTGCGGCAGCTGATGGAGCATTTTTTGAAATATTTGCAAAACTCCATCCCAAAGGGAATTTCCCTTATATCTCACTGTTGTTTTTAGGGGGAGTTGCTTTTGTTTTTAGCTTGTTATTTAAACTGAGTGATGTGATCAGTGCGATATTGGCCATGCGTATACTGGTACAGTTTATAGCGCAGGCAGTGGGCTTGCTCTTGCTGAGAAAAGCAAGAACGAAAGTTGAATTTCCTTATAAAATGCCATTTTTCCCATTACCGGTATATTTAGCTATCCTGATGTGGGGCGGTATTCTTATAGCCACCGGCCTTACATTGGTTATAGGTGGTTTGATCGTTATTGGCACAGGAATAGTAGTTTACCTGATCAAGTCAAAGCTGCAAAAGGAGTGGCCCTTTCAAATAAAGAATGAGCTTACAGAGTAAAGAAGTGCAATAAGGTTAGGGCTACAGCTATTTTTTCTGATGATCTTTTAATGCTGATACACGCTTAAATACTTCAGCCACTTTGGTATACCTCTCATTTACCTTTTTAGCCGCCGCATCCAGGGTAAAACCTTCATCCAGCAGTTCCTGTACCAATACAACTTTTTTGATGTTCAAATAATTATACTGCCTGTAGGTGGATGTTTTATCTACGGGTTCGATGATCCCTTTTTCATCCCAATACCTGATTTTCCTTTGTGGCACACCAGTGATATTGGCTACTTCCCCTATAGCAACAATAACAGAAACTAAAAAATCTACATCCATCAGGATCTCAATATCTGCCTTGTCAATTTCTTTTGGTTTCATAATGAATTTGTAATAATGTGACAAATAATGCTGGGAGATACGTTATTGCCTTACATTTGTTGTCAAGTTACAATTATTAGTGTTTTGTAACAATTGCCATAGTAAAATTACAAAAAACATTTTAATCAATATAGTATAAATGGAAAATCATTCAGCCTCAGATCATTATACGATCCATAAAGTGAGAACTGGTCCCCGTGGCGGTACCCCGGTTGTGCTGGTCCATGCCGTTGGGTTGGATCTTACCCTATGGGGAAGTCAAATTGCTGCGCTTCAACAGGATTATGATGTAGTTGCACTTGATTTACCTGGTCATGGTCTTTCTGAGCAGTTACCCGGTGAACTGTCCTTTACAAAATTCGCAGCAGTTTTGATCCGGCTGATCACAGACTTAAATGCGGGACCTGTCCATTTAGCAGGTATATCCTTTGGCGGGATGGTCATTCAGACAGCTGCGCTGGAACGGCCGGATCTTGTGCGTTCTTTAACGCTGATCGGTACATCATGTACCTTTCCGGAGCCGGTACGCACTGCCTTAAAAGAACGCGCCAGGTTTGTTCGTAATGAAGGTATCAGGGCATTAGCTCCGGTATCACTGGCGAGATGGTTTACACCAGGTTTTGCTGAACGCCGGCCGGATGTGATCGACCTGATCACCAAGATCCTTATCCGGCAGGAGCCATTGTTTCATGCGTCGATGTGGGATATGATCTCTACATTGGATAACCTGGAGGGATTAAAGCAGATTTCCGTTCCTGCAATGGTGATTGTGGGAGAAGAAGATACAAGTACGCCTGTATTAACGGCCGAAATGCTCTCGGAAGCGCTTCATACAGAGCATATCCACGTGGTGCCAAATGCTTCCCATCTTGTTGTATTGGAAGCACCGGAGATCATTAACGATTTGCTTTTGGGCTTTTTTGCGTCATTTAAGCAATAAGAATGTTTTCGCTGAAGAGCTGAGAAACGGTATTGGTATGCTGGCCGTTGATCTGTATGACCAGGGACTTGTCAAAATCTATTCTTTCCAGCACTTTTATTGTCGACCCAATACCAATCCCCAATTTTAGCAGGTATTGCAAAAAAGAGCTGCTTGTATCTTTTACAGCGCCCACTTTACAAGTATTACCTATGGTTACTTCAGTTAAGCTGATGGTAAAGGGTTTAGGTAATTTCCCATTGGCTTTAGGTATAGGGTCGCCATGCGGATCGTATTCCGGGAACCCCAGGAATTTATCCAGTCTGTCTGCCATTGAAATATTGCTCACATGCTCCAGCTCTTCGGCAATATCATGTATTTCATCCCAATGAAATCCCAATTTTTCTACTAAAAACACTTCCCATAAACGATGCTTTCTCACAATGAGAATGGAATCTTTCAGGCCTTTTGGCGTGAAACGAACACCTTGTTTCTTATCATATTCTATTAACTGCTTATCCGTTAGCTTTCTGAGCATGTCAATTACAGAGGCTGCATTGTTACCCATCGTTTCGGCAATTGCTGTCGGGCTTATTTTCTCTTCCGATTTTTGAGTAAGGCTGAATATAGCTTTTAAATAATTTTCTTCTGATAAGGTATTCATGGATGACAGATAAGGCTGTCTGCAAAAATAGATAAATAAAGCAAATAACATAAAATAGTAAATACTAATTTATAAAATTAGGTATAACTAATTATTTTTACTTGCTTTGACTTTAAATATAAACCAGACATGAAACAAATTCTATCTTTCTTAGTGGTGATGATCACCTCCATTGCTGTTCAGGCACAAAATGGATCTTTAAAAGGAAAACTAACTGCAGAGGCCGGGCCAATGGCCCATATTACTATTTCCATCAAAAGCCTGAAAATGGCTACGGTTACCAGCGCTGAAGGGGATTACAATTTTACTGCTGTCCCGGCAGGTACTTATCAGGTGTTAATATCTGCAATGGGTTATGCAACGGAACTCATCCGGGTAACTATTCATCCTGGTTTGGGCACAACCTTAAATGTAAATCTTAAAGAAGACCATAATAAATTAAATGAGGTGGTGGTTACAGGTGTTTCCAGAGCTACGCTTTTGCGGAGAAATCCTGTACCGATCGCTGTAATGACAAAAAAGGAGATGAATGAACAAGTAAACAATAATATTATTGATGCAATTGTAAAGGGTGTTCCTGGTGTAAATGCAGTAACTACAGGGCCAAATATCTCCAAACCTTTTATCAGGGGATTAGGCTATAACCGGGTGCTGACTTTATATGATGGTATACGGCAGGAGGGACAGCAATGGGGAGATGAACATGGGATCGAGATAGATCAGTATGGTATCGGCCGTGCCGAAATAGTGAAAGGCCCTGCCAGTTTAACTTATGGATCTGATGCAATAGCCGGCGTGATTAACCTGATTCCGGCGGTACCTGAAGGTTATACAGAAGGGATAAGAGGTGATGTGGTTACAGATTACCATACCAATAATGGAATGATAGGTACATCGCTTGGACTGTCTTATAAAAAAGGCGACTGGAAGTATACTTTCAGGTCTACCGCTAAAGCAGCACATGATTATCAGAATAAAATCGATGGCCTGGTATACAATACAGGATTTAGGGAATATAATTTATCCGCCATGGGCAGGGTAGATAAAAAATGGGGTTATTCGCAATTTGCAGCTACCCTATATGATAACCAGCAGGAAATACCCGATGGTAGTCGCGATTCACTATCCCGGGAATTTTCCCGGCAGGTAAGTGAAACGAATACTGACCAGATTAAAAACAGACCGCTTGTAACCGACGATGAATTAAAGTCTTACACGATATCACCTCTTCATCAGCATATACAGCATTATCGTATCTATAGCCACAATGAGGTTAAACTGGGGGAGGGAACGCTGAGTGCTTCATTTGGTTTACAGCAAAGTATACGGAGGGAATATAATCATCCCACACTACCGGAACAGGCAGGGTTATACGTAGTGCTCAATACACTGAATTATGATGTGAAATATAATTTACCAGCTTTTGGCGGTATTGAAAGTACTGCAGGCATCAATGGAATGTACCAGGGTAACCGCAGTAAGGAGGCTACAGATTTCCCTATTCCGGATTATAATTTATTTGATGCCGGAATGTTCTTCTTTGCTAAAAAGAACTTCGGAAAGTTGGATCTGTCTGGTGGCATCCGGTATGACAGGCGGCAGATCAGTTGGAACAATTTTTATGTTGGCCCCAATGCAAAAAATGGATTTGAGCATTCGGTCAGGCTGCCGGATACCGCAGGTGCACATTTACAGTTTCCCGCGTTTAAAAATGTTTATCATGGTTTTTCAGGGAGCCTGGGCTTAACCTATAATGTAAGTGAGCAGTTATTGCTCAAAGGAAATGTGGCCCGCGGATACCGTGCCCCTAATATCACTGAAATTGGTTCAAACGGGCTCGATCCGGGTGCACATATTGTTTATCTGGGTAACCGGGGTTTTAAACCTGAATTTAGCCTCCAGGAAGATATCGGCCTGATTTCTTACCTGAAAGATGTGGATCTGATCGCTGAATTTTTCAATAACTATGTAAACAATTATATCTATCAGTCAAAATTAACTGACGCCAAGGGGAATCCGGTAGTACTGGTGCCCGGTAACAGTACTTATCAATATCAGCAATCGGCAGCCAGGTTATATGGCGCAGAGTTTACTGTGAATATACATCCCCGGAATTTAAAATGGCTGGCTTTTAACCACAGTATTTCTTATGTAACCGGTATTAACAAAAACCAGGAATTGGTTGAATCATCAAACGGTGCTGCAAAGTATATTCCCTTTATCCCGCCATTGCATTTGCGTTCTGAGCTGAAGGTTACGCTGCAAAAAACAGAAGGTATTTTTTCTGAGGTTTATTTTAAAACTGAAATGGATGCCTATGCTGCGCAGCATCATTTTTATGCATTGGACAATACTGAAACGGCTACGCCGGGTTATGCACTGTTAAATGCCGGTGCCGGTACAATCTTAAAACGTAAATCAGGAAAGACCTTTTGTAATCTTTTTGTACAGGTAGATAATGTATTTGATAAAGCTTATCAATCGAATTTAAACCGGTTAAAGTATTTTGAATATTATTCCGCTTCTTCCAGTGGTCATTCAGGTATTTACAATATGGGCAGGAATATGAGTTTTAAAGCAATATTTCCTTTTTAAGATTTAATTATCAAAGGTCCGCGGACAACTTTATAATATATCATATGATCTGGTCGAAGCAGCTGAGTGCTGAAGAAGCAAAGCTTTATACGGTGAAAAATATATTGGGAGGAACAGATAACTGGCTTCCTTCTGATAAGATAACAGCAGAATAGTTTGATCTTACCGTATTTATCAAAAGATAAGTACAAGCGTTCCACCAATGATCAGGAGCACCGCTATACCTGTTTTAAGGGTTAAAGGTTCTCCAAGGAAAACAACAGACAGCAGGATGGCAATGGCGACGCTGGCTTTATCAACAGGCGCCACCTGTGAAACCCTGCCCATAGACAGCGCCTTAAAGTAGAAGACCCAGGAAAGTCCGGTCGCCAGACCAGAAAGGCCAAGGAAGATCCAGTTTTGCCGGGTAAGGCTTGCCAGTGCGTGATGGTCATTTTTAAAAAAGACAATAGCCCAGGCTAAAATAAGAACCACCACAGTTCTTATGGCAGTAGCCAGGTTAGAGTCAATTCCTTTAATACCAATCTTGGCTAAGATGGCTGTAACTGCGGCAAAAAACGCCGATAAGAGTGCATATATCCACCACATAATTTTTTGTTTATGTATACGCTAACTCCTTAAATGATCATCTTTGCCTGAGCATAGGGATAGCTTAACAGTTCTGGTTCGTAATATTAAGAGTTAAATCTGTAATTATTCTGTAGTGTAACCTGCTTGCTCTTGTCTGTATACAATTGTTAATCTTATACCAGTGTGCGCTACAGCTGTACTTACCGTCTGCTGGTTGAATAAAATAAAATAGCCTTTTTGCAACCTTGAACGCCCCAAAATTTAAAAACTGCACTGCCCCGTAAAGTGTCTAACTTGTTGGGGCAGTGCAACTTTATTGAAAGTATCAATTATTTATTTTTTCCTATAGACTTACCGGAAAGGATTACCGCGGCACTATCTCCAATATTAAGTTTACTGCTGTTTAATTTCATGTGCCCAATATCCAGTGCGGAAACTCCCTGCAGTTTCGCATTTACTAATCTGGCTTGCATATCGGGTGACTCTTTTATATCTGGATTCATCTCAAAAACAACTGACGAAGAATCTTTTTGGACAATATTAAGGGTGTCAAAAGTGTGATTATTACTTTCTACTTCTAGTCTTGATTTGCCTGATAAATTAATATCTAACGATTTCTGCTGGAATTTCTGGATTTCGAAATTAGTGTCAAAACCTTCAACCGATAACAATTCTGGAGCTGCAATGCGAACCAGGACTTTACTTTTCATCCAGGATTTTTCTATCAGGTCGGTATAGTTATTAGGAAGTTCAATAAATAAGGTGTCATGGTCAACAGAGGCTTTGATATTACTCTTTTTAAAACCACCCCAGAAGTCCGCAACCCTCACCGAGCAATTTTTGTTTTGCTCGAATACAATATTGGTAAGATTCCCGCCTGTAAGTTTAATATGTTTAAAGGGTTTTTCTAATATTTTTTCATAATTCCAGTATACATCGCTTTTATCAATTTTATTGTATCTGTCTTTAAGGATCAGATCGGAGGCAAATAAGCTGGTTACAAATAAAGCCAGCATAACCAGGAGTATAATTGAACTGAGTTTCATAATTTTTTAGTTGAAATTTTCTTTAATAAAATCTTTGAACCGGGTATTAAATTCTTCTGCACTAAGGTTAAGCAGGTACATGTTTCTAAAAATTACGGGTAATTCATTTTCTACAAATTGTTCCCTTCTAAAAGCCAGTACACGTTCTATCCCTTCATCTTCTACAAAATAACCGACACCACGTTTGTTCGTTATAATTTGTTTTTGGGTCAAAAAATCATAAGTACGCTGTATGGTATTTGGCGTTACTTCCATGAATATGGCCAGGTCGCGGATACTTAAGATCTTATTGCCGGGCAGCCAGCTTTTAAGTAAGATCTGTTCACATACATATTCTGCTATCTGTAGATAAATTGATTGTTTTTCTCTAAACTCCATTTAAAATTCTTTTTCCGTAAGTCGCAGGTAGGCGACTAACAATAATATTGCTGGAACAATATAAAGTGATAAAATATGAAAAGCGTTATCTAATGGGTAGGGCAAGCCTATTAATCCTACTTCATTTCCAACCTTTAAGAATACATGATCAAAGGGATTGGCCGCATCAACATGTTTGAACAGAAAGGTTATGAATACCAGGTTCAGCAGGTAAGTGCAGCCGACAAAAGTGCAGATGATAAGTGCTACTTTGATATAGCTTACCTTTTTAAAATACAAAGAACCTAACAGCATTGTTGCCCCTACATTCACGTACATGAGGTATATTCTTTGGGCAATTCGATTATCAAAAGCGAATACATCTACTGAATGATAGAGAT
This sequence comes from Pedobacter sp. L105, assembly GCF_009765875.1. GTDB lineage: Bacteria > Bacteroidota > Bacteroidia > Sphingobacteriales > Sphingobacteriaceae > Pedobacter. The sequence goes on along the minus strand of NZ_LMUP01000002.1, from coordinate 228,943 downwards.
TCTGATAACCAGGGCTATTTGGATCAAGACCATTGCGGTAATGGTTTACAAAAAAAATATCGATTACGCGGTAAAACCCCAAAAAGATTAAGGTAAATAATACTCCGGCTGTTAAAATTCCGCACAACCATTTTTCAAAATGTGAGGCAGGGAGCATCAGGAAAGACGATCCGCTGGCATTCGAGGAAAAATAATTGAATACCGAGGAGGCCATTAAACTTCCTCCAATAAAAAAACCAGCCATGAAAGAGACTACCTGTGCCCTTTCAACACCAATTGTTGCCTGTACAAAAGCATAACAGAGAAAAGTAATGGCCATAGTAGCCGCTATGGAACCTAAAATTAATGTTGGACGTTCCAGGATTGATTTTCTAAAAAGCCAGCCGAACCTTGTAATGTTAAATGTATCGTTCATGAGAGTGGTTAATTGTTTTGAAAAATTTCTTTGGTTAATTGAGGTTCTGCAGTTACGCCGTTGAAAAGATATTCCAGGTTGATACGGGAGTCTTCACCTGTTAAATTCTCTCTTACAATAGACGTCCCTTTCAGATCATTTTCACGATATAAGATTTTGTTATTGGCAGGGATTACGGAGACCGTTTCGAAATAGAGCTTTTGAGAAATTTCTTCTATGGAAGCATGTAATAATAACTGCCCGTTGTCCACGATGATCACCTGGTCAATTAGGTTTTCCAGATCCCTGGTTTGATGAGTGGAAATAAATATGATCCGTTCTTCTGTCATTACTGAGGCAATCAATTTTCTAAACTGCGATTTTGAAGGAATATCTAATCCGTTGGTAGGTTCATCCATCAATATCACTTTGGTATTACAGGCTAATCCAAAAGCAATAATGAATTTCTTCTGCTGACCGAAAGACAAAGCATTGAGTTTACCAGGAACCTCTACCTCCAGTTCCTTTAAATACTTATGGAGTTGTTCCACATTAAAATTCGGATAAAAAACGGCAAAAAGACTTAAGTACTGTTTGATGGTTAATGCAGGGACATATACTTCTTCAGGAATGTAATAAACAGTTCTCAGGAAGGAGGGATTTCTCCTTTTCGGGTTCATTTCATCCACGGTAACGTTTCCATCAGTAGGGAATAAGATACCAGCAATGTTTTTTAGGAGCGTAGATTTACCAGCACCATTTTTCCCCAGCAAACCATAAATATTTCCATTTTGGATGGAAAGGGAGAGGTTCTTATACAGCAAATGCTTGTTGCTGTAACCAAAGGATAAGTTTGAAATATCTATCATCAGTGTAGTAGTTAAGTATTACACTGCTAACGTAGTGAATAGTTTTATAACAAAAGAATATTTTTGAATAAATCTTTAATCGGGGCATTTTAACTCAGCGAACCTTATTCAGTATAGGCTGGTATTCCTTTATTCAATTGATGATGATCCTATGAAAACAGAATTAAAACAGTTTTGTGAATTAATTTGGCAGCAATTAATCCAGACCCAATGAAACTGTTAGTCATAGAAGACGAAAAAGAGCTTTCTGATAGTATTTGTATTTACCTGGCCAGTGAGGATTTTCTTTGCGAGCCGGTTTATGATTATTATGCTGCCATGCAAAAAATTCATCTGAATGAGTATGTATGCATCATTTTAGATATCACACTGCCCAATGGCAATGGGTTGGATGTGCTAAAGGAATTAAAAGCTATGGGTAAGGCAGAAGGAGTGATCATTATCAGTGCCCGTAATTCATTGGATGATAAAATTGCTGGATTACAAACAGGTGCCGATGATTACCTGTCTAAGCCTTTTCATCTGGCAGAGTTGGGTGCGAGGGTAACTTCAATTATACGCAGGCGTTCTTTTGAAGGAAAAAATAAGATCACCATTGATCAGCTTGTACTGGATATTTTTCAAAAGACATTAAAGCTGGACGACTTGGAAATCCCGCTTACCAGAAAGGAATATGAGTTACTGCTGTACTTTGTGAGTAATAAAAATAAAGTGGTCACTAAAGAAGCTATGGTAGAACATTTGTGGGGAAGTAATATTGAGATGGCAGATAACTACGATTTTATTTATGCCCATATTAAAAACCTGCGTAAAAAGCTGGTGCAGGCCGGCTGTCCTGACTATATCAAAGTTGCTTATGGAATGGGTTATAAATTTGTGATCGCGTAATTACTGCAATAATAGACCAGGAATTTGCGGACGGCTTTCCCATTTTTCCTGATGATAATCGGCTGTAATTCTTTTACTGAGCTAAAATAATGAAGCAAAGACCCATTCGGTTGATTTGATTTTTCTTCGTTTTTAAAATGTGGATCTGAGTCAATAAATAAGGCATCTTTCCCGTGGAGCACAGATAGGTCGGCATTAACATAATCAAATTGTAATGCATTTTCGCCAATCACGTTCTGCGAATAGGTAAAACCTTTCATCAGCAGGTTAAGTTCTGCGGAGGTTTTATAACCATCAGCAGAAAATACAAATGTTTTCGGGTACGTTTTCTTAAGTTGTGTAACCTGTGCAGCCAGGTCCTGCCAGCCAAACCATGTATCATCAGACTGTACCGGAAACGGATATAAAATAATCTCTACAACCAGCAACAGATGTATGACAAGAGACAAATAGACCTGGTACGTTACCCATTTTCGGGGGAGATAACCGGCGGCCAAAATCGTACCCGTGATATAAGCCGGCATTAGCCAGTTCAGTTTTACCCAGCAAAAGAACGAAACGAATGTAAAGCCGCAGATCATCGGCAGAAAAAAGCATAATAGAAAAAGTGTTTTTGGCTCAATCCTGGGAAAGCTGAATTGACGTTTTTTACTCACACGGAAAGTATAATAAAATATGGCAATCAATAAAACAGGCATCACCACCAGCAACTGGTGACCGATCAAACCGAAGAAATATTTAAGCTGAATATGTATTCCTGTGGTATCGTTTACCCTGGAAGCACCCTGAAATTTAAAAGAAGCAAAATGATGCTGGGCATTCCAGACGATTACCGGGGAAATAACAATGAAAAAGCTAATTACAGAGAGCCAGAACCATACTGATAGTAATGAACGACGGTATGCTGGTGATAATAATAAAAACAAAATGACCCCGGCAGGCAGTAATATAGCGGTGTATTTACTGTCAAAAGTAAGCCCCATCACTATGCCCGACCACAACCAATAAACGGGTTTGTCTTTAAAAATTGCCTGGTAAATCAGGCATAGTGACCAGGTCCAGAATAAAACCAATGGGGTATCGGGCGTGGATACCAATGATAGAATAGTTACCATTAAGGTGGATAACAATAAATATAAAGCGTTAGTCAGTTTTTGCCCTTCCAGAAAACACTTTCCCAGCTGATAAAACAGGGCTATGCCCGCCAGCGTAGTGCAAGTATCTGCAAATTTTATGGCGATGATATTTTTACCTAAAACAGTAGTAAACATACTGAGCAGATAAGCGATCATGGGCGGATGATCGAAGTAAGACAATGCAGGATGCTGACTGTAGAAAAAATAATAGGCATCCTGTGGCATTGGCCCCATGATAAAAACAAATACAAACCTTAGTAAAACTATAGAGATAACAAGACCTGTTAATAGCTGTTCTTTCTTTTCAGCTTTTTGCTGAAAGCCCTTCATTCTTGTCTTCATAATTTTCCTTACCCATCTTATTTATCCCATTTTTTAAGTATGGCAACTGAATAATAGGCGATGTTAGCTGTCAATTTTGAGGAATGTTTGAAGTTGCTTTCGGAAATTTAGATTAGGGTTAAATTGATATTTAGAAGGTATGATCAAATGATTAAGTATTTGATCTTCTACAGAATTAAATCAGTATTGCCTTATTTCTTTGCTTTTAATTGGTCATGAAATTATTGATTATCGAAGACGAAAAGGATCTGTCGGATAGTATGAAGAATTATTTTGAAGCTGGGTGTAAAGAAATCGTTATTGGCGGGTTGGTACTGGACCTTAAAGGTAAGGCCCTGGTAGTTGATGGTTTATCCGTTCTATTAACACGTAAAGAGTTTAAGCTGTTAACGTATTTAATCACCAATAGAAACAGGGTTGTTACTAAAGAAGCTATCATAGATCATTTATGGGGCGATGATGTAAATCTGTACGATAATTACGATTCGATCTATTCCCATATTAAAAACTTACGCAATAAGCTGATAAAGGCTGGTTGCCCTGATTACATTAAAGCCATCTATGGTATGGGATATAAATTCATCATACCTGTTTCAACAACTCAATGAAACTATTTACCAAGTATAACCGCATCAACCTGACGGTAATGATTGCCGTTTTCATTATTTCGGGGGCCGTTTATTACGGTATTATCAATTTAGTACTGATCCATGAGCTGGATGATACACTGAAAGAATACAAAGAACGTTTGGAGGAATATGTAGGTAAAAACGATGCGCTGCCTGTATTTAAAAACTTTGAAGAGGTAGACGTTAATTACCATGTGATTCCGGCGCCTGTTAAAAAGAAATATTCACTGGTTAGGCTTTACGATCCTGAAGAACATCGTATGGGGATGTTCCGTCAGCTGATTTTCACACAAAAAGTAAAAGGGAAATTGTATGAAATTAATATAGATAAACCACTGGAAGGAACAAAGCTGCTCACGCTGACCATAGTTTTTACTACCCTGGGGATGATGCTGGCTATTATCCTGATTTCTATTTTGGTGAACCAATTGATCTTAAGAAAATTATGGCATCCGTTCTATGCAACTATTAATCAACTGAGAGGATTTAAGCTGGGAAATAAAGTAATGCCAAGTTTACCAGAAACTGATATCGAGGAGTTTTCTTTTATGAACCACACCCTTTCTGAAGTGATTAACAGCGCTAAAGATGATTACAGGATATTAAAGGAATTTACAGAAAATGCATCGCATGAAATGCAGACACCATTGGCTATTATGCGTTCTAAATTAGACCTGGTGATACAAGAGGAGGGATTGTCGGAAAGTCAGAGTGATGCCTTAAAAAGTATTTATTCTGGTATACACCGGTTGGCCAAGTTAAATCAGTCGCTGCTCCTGCTCGCAAAAATAGAGAACCTTCAATATGGGCAGGTAGAACTAATCGATATGGAGGAGCGGGTTAGAGAGAAACTGGACCAGTTTAAGGAGTTCTGGATGGGTAACGGGATTGATGTTATAACTGTTCTGGATCACTCTTCGCTGATTATAAATCCTGAACTGATAGAGATCCTGTTGAATAACCTGTTGAGCAATGCTGGCAGGCATAATGTTAAAGGAGGGAATATTACTATTAAATTGAAAGCAGGACTGCTGCAGATTAGTAATACCGGAAATGGTAAACCACTCGATAAGCTCAAATTATTTAATCGTTTTTACAAAGAAGCGCAGCATAGCCAGCATAACGGTTTGGGGCTTTCCATTGTGAAGCAAATCTGCGATCAGTCTGGCGTGAAGATCCAATATCATTTTGCTGATGAACAACATCATTTTGTGTTTTACTGGGATAGCTTAACGAGCTGATACGACGCTACGCACAGGCTTTTTTGTAGTATTTGTCTTGATACTACTGGAATATTCAGACTTACTTCAGGATTGCGCTGTTTATTTGCTTTCGACCTGTGGAAAATCAGATGGTCAAAGAAATAGTGCTTATGAAATCTTTCTTTTTAATTCTGGCGGTAAGTTTACCCGGATTTATATTTGCTCAGACAGTTACCCCTACTACCCGGGATTCCAGTTTAAGACCGCAAAAAACTTCAGTGATGAGAGGTCAGGATCCACCAAAGGTCCAGTCCTTTATTGTGCCTGCTGTTTTTATCACTTACGGGTTAATTTCTTTGGGTAACAATGCAATCAGGAGACTGGATTTTACAACAAGAGATGAACTGCAGGAAGATCATCCTTTGTTTGCCGATCATCTAGACAATTACATGCAGTTTGCACCTGGGGCAGCAGTGTTTGCCTTAAATTTTTTAGGCGTAAAGGGAAAGCATAATTTAACCGATGCAACAGCATTGTTTGTCATATCAGAAGGTATCATGGGCGTTTCCACGTCTGGGGTGAAAAAGTGGGTAGGAAGGAAACGCCCTGATGGTTCCAATGATGCTTCTTTCCCTTCGGGACATACAGCCAATGCTTTTGCAGAGGCTGAATTTTTAAACCAGGAATACAGGGATGTTTCTCCCTGGATCGGTTATGCCGGATATTTTGTCGCTACAGCAACCGGTGTATTGAGGTTGTATAATAACAAACATTTTGTAAGTGATGTGGTTGCCGGTGCAGGTTTTGGTATTGCTTCTACAAAACTGGCTTACCTGATCTATCCGCACCTGAAAAAACTGGTGCTGGGTAAAAATACTACGATGAAATATTCACTTGCACCGATGTATCAGCAAATAGATCCTTTATCTCAGCAGAGGGCTGCCGGATTTTCTTTAAATGGGACATTCTAAAAAATATATCCTGCTGCTCCTGTTGCCAAGGATTGCCGCTAAATACCTTAAAGCACATCCATTGGTTATCACGGTAATTTGTGGATTTATAGTTGTATTGCTGGCGGTTGTAATCCTCAGAGTAATCAGGAGATGTTATCAGCCAAAAAAGAAACGGCAGGAGCCATTAGCCCCTAACCGTTTTTTCTGGTGGTAATCAAATCGGGATTAAAATGTCGGCCGGGTTTAGGTTTCAGGAGGAAGTAATTGCCGCAATTTTTTGATGTTTTCCTCTTTTCCTGGCTGAAGTACCTGTAATCCATAAAAGGTAAAATAACTATGTACAGTGAGTAATTTATAGTTTGTCAAATTCCATTTTGCATCGGTATAAAATAATCTAAGGTGAACTTCCCACTCTTTTCTTAAGGCCTGCTCATACTGATGATAGTTTGTTCTGGAAAGATGATAAAGGTCTGCATCACAAATTATCTTTTCTAAAATTGTATTGGGTTGCTGGGGGATTTGAGTAGCAAGTATACAGCCTACAACCAATTTCACTATTGCTTCATCTGTTTTGAATAGATTAAGAAACGTTGCAGCGATATTGACACTTTCAAATTCATGGTTTTCATAGGTATAACAATAACCAACATCATGAAACCAGGCTGCGATACATAAGATATCTATTTCTTCAGGGGTTAAGCAAGACTCCAGGGCAATTTCCTTACAAGCTTCAACTACCTCAATAGTATGGGATAAGTTGTGGAAAGACAGATCTTTCCCTAATTTTTGCGTTAGCAGTGCCGTACAAAATTCTTTTACGGTCTTTAAAACTTCGTAGTGCCCCATAACGATAGATAGTTTTGAAACACAATAATAAAAGGGAATTCTGAAGAAATTCTGGATAGCGCTAATGTAAGTTTTTAGTTAAGTTCAGAATTCATACAGAATTACGTAATATATTACCGTTTTGATATCTACATAATGTATAGATAACCTTTAAAGGTTATTAATTGTATTAATAAGGCCATATGAAAGTACAGATTGGAATGCTGATTTGGAAGGAAATGAAAAGACAGGGTTTCTCTCAGGGTAGTTTCGTTAAGCTGTTACGTGACAGAAATGTTTTTCTGAGAGATATTTTTCAGATGGAGACTATTGATGTAAATTCACTCCTACAGATTTCTGATGTGCTGAAGGTCAATTTCTTTCAGTTTTATGAGGCTGAAGAGCTCATCACCTTATTGAAGACTGAAGAAAAAGACACTAAACACGTAGCTGCTTTGAAAGAGGTGATCAAAACGCAGAACAAACTCTTATCTACTCATAAAGAAATGATCAGACAGCAGGATCAATTCATAGAACAGCTGCAGAAAAATTATCCGGCTGAATAGAGGTGACGAATGGATTTCCAATAATGGAAAATGCAAACATAATAACTAATCAACCGGGTAATAGTCAAAATTAGTTTGACTATTACCCGGTTGAATTATTGGTAAAAAAAATTAAGCAACGTTAAATGTAACGCCTGTTAATTCTTCGGTCAGTTTCCACAATTGTTTGGCGCTGGTTTCATCCAGAGAATAAGGTTTTACACCATTTGGGATGGATGAATCGATAGCTAATTCAGCAATATCGCCATCTTCAAGGTATACACCGCCTATTTTATTTAATAGCGGGCTCGTGGCAGCCCATACAGTTGTAGCCGCACCTTGGGGAATGGTTTTAAGCGAATCAATAACTTCCTGTACAGGATTTCCTTTGTCATCCAGGAAGCCAAATTGCTGTAATATTTCTACTGGAGCTTCCCTGGCCAATTCTGTTCCCCAGATATTGCCGGGATGTACTGAATAAACCCTTACGCCAAATGATTTCGCACGATTGTCCAGTTCAAGCGAAAACAAATTGACAGCGGTTTTTGATTGTCCATAAGCCTGTAATGTTTGATATTCATGATTTTCAAAATTCGGGTCTTCGAAATTGAAAGGTGCAAAATGGTGTCCCAAAGAAGAAACATTGATCACTCTTGCGCCATCCGCTTTTTTCAGCGCTTCCCACAATCTGGCGGTAAGCTGAAAAACCGAAAGATAATTGGTGGCCAGTTGTGATTCATTTCCTTTTACATCACGGCGTAAGGGCACGAACATAATTCCTGCGTTATTAATGAGCAAATGTAATGGTCTGCCCGAAGCTAGAAACTTATCCGCAAAAGCGTCAATAGAATCAGGATTTATCAAATCCAATTCTTCTACTTCAACATTGGTTATTCCTTTCAGGTTTTCCTTTGCTTTTTTTACATCTCTTGCAGGTACGATAACCGTTGCGCCTGCTTTTGAGAGCGTTTTAACCGTTTCCACTCCAATACCTGCGCCACCACCTGTAACAATGGCTATTTTTCCTTTAAGGTCAATTCCTTTAATTACATCATTTGTAGTTGAGGTTGCGTTAAACCCTGAACCTATTGGTTTCTGTAACGCTCCTGTATAATTGTTCTGTGCCATTTTTTATTCTATTTATAGTTATTAATGAGAGCGAAGGTTGATGATATAAACCCCCGCCACTTTATTTAAATTTAGGTTATAATTGCTTAAAGATCAGTAGCAGGAGAGGTGATTGTTTTCCTTGTTTATCTGTAAGCATACATCAATCTTTAGAGTCCGTAAATACCGCCGGAAACAGAAATTTTCTCTCCTGTAATCCAGGCTGAATCATCGGAAGCAAGAAATACGGCAACTTTTGCAATATCTTCTGGCTGTCCGGTACGGCCAAGCGGCGTATTGGCAACCAATTTTATTTCAGCATCACTGCCAATAAAGCCAGCGCTATGCGAACCTTCGGTTTCTACAACGCCTGGTAAAATGGAATTGATACGGATGTTTCTTCCGGCAAATTCCTTCGATAAAGAAATGGTAATTGCATCTAATGCTGCCTTGGTTGAAGAATATACAGAGCCTGTGGGCAAAGGTGTATTGCTGGCGCTTGAACTGATGTTGATAATATTTCCGCCTTTATCACCAAATAGTTTTACCGCTTCACGGATGGCCAGCAGCGAGCCTAATACATTGATGTTGAAATGCTGTTGGATAGATTCTGCAGTTACCAATTCAATTGGCGCATACTGATAAATGCCAGCATTGTTTACCAAAATATCCACAGTTCCGAACGTATTTTTTGTTTCGTCAAACAGCCTGATTACATCTGATTCTTTTGCTACATCGCCCTGTAATGCAATGGCTACCCCACCGTTATCGGTTATAGTTTTAACAACTTTATCGGCACCTTCCTGGCTTGAAGCATAATTCACAACAACTTTTGCACCTTCGGCAGCGAAATATTTGGCAATAGATGCACCTATTCCTTTTGATGCACCTGTAACCACGGCTACTTTGTTCTTTAGTTTGCTCATTTTATTTATTGAATTTTGAGCTACAAATTTAGATCAATGGAATTTATATTAGTAACTTTGTATCAAAAAGTAACAGTAACCTTGAAGTAACAAAGTAACTTATGGACTGCAAAAAAGAATTTCAAACAGATCGAAAAAAAGAGATGATGGCTGTCCATGATGCCATGGATGTACTCAATGGGAAATGGAAGATCTATATCATTTCATCTATCTGCCACTATAACAAAAGAAGGTTTTCTGATGTTTTGAATGATATACCTGGTATTTCGAACAAAATGTTGAGCAAGGAATTAAAAGAACTGGAAATCAACAAATTGGTAGAACGTACAGTTTTAGACACGCACCCGGTAACTGTTCAGTATGAACTCACCAAACACGGCAAAACATTACAGACCATCATAGACAACCTGACAAATTGGGGAATGGAACACCGAAAAGAAATCACTGGAAAAGATTAAGGTATCCTGATCAAGTTAGCGTTGCATTGTTTTAAGGTTGTTGAAAGCAAATCAACGTTTAACGCAGACTGCTGGAGATTTGGGTTTTTGACAATTGCTTGTTCGAGAGATCCATCCCTTGTTCAGGCACATACTTATCATATTCTATTTGTTTTGCAACTGCTGCTGCTACTTCTTTCCCCCTCAGTTTTGCAACCAGATGCAAAGCACCATCTATACCAGCCGATATTCCTGCTGTGGTGATTACCCTGCCGTTATCAACATAGCGGACATTTTGAAGCACTTTAGCTTTCGGCACAGCCTTTTGAAGATTTGTTATGCTTTTATGAAAAGTGGTCACTGTAAGTTGATCAAGCAGACCTGCCTTTCCAAGAATAAATGCACCAGTGCAAACAGAAAAATAGCTTTTAGTAGCACTGTCCCTTGATTTTATCCACGCAATAACTTCATGATCATCTGTTGCTATTTCGTCTGAGCCACCAAATACTGCAAAAATATCTGTTTGCGGGGCATCTTTAATGCTGTAATCTGGAGTTATCTTTAAAATTCCCTGTGACAAAAGAGGGGCTTTAGTTTTTGCGACAGTGATGATTTTGAAGCCTGCGTAGGAAAAGACCTCCATAGGCCCTGCAAAGTCGAGAACTTCTACGCCATCATACAAATAGAAACAAATCGTTATTTTTTGATCCTTTGACACTTGTCGGTTTTTCTCGACTAAAGTCATCCCGCAATGCGCACAAACGCCAGGTTGCTGATAAGTAGCGGTATCACATGTACGATTGCATGGCGGACATACATAGGTAGTTTTATTAACCCGCGCAAATGCAAAGCAGGGAATAAAAAAAAGTGCGACTAATAGCTGTTTCATAAATGTACTATTGAAATCCAAAATTAAGTGAATACAATTAACAAATCAGGACAGCCGTAGTCACAATCCGGCCATTATACGATTGTTTTAATCATTTGCTTCTTTAACTAACTTCCGCAGCTGAGCACTGCTTTTAAAACCACATTCTTTCGCTATCCAGGCTATCTTTTGTTTGGTTTTAAGAAGGTGTTTAGCTTTTTCCTGTCTCAGCAATTGAATATATTGTCCGATAGTGATTCCGGTGGCAGATTTGAACAGCCGTGTCAAGTTCCTCGGACTGATAAAAACTAACTCCGCCAGTTCTCCTATGGTTATTTTATGCTGCAAATGTTTAGTGATATAATCCTGTACCTGATGTATCTGATGATTAATATGCTGTCTGTTTTGCAGATAAATGCTGCTTTGTGCTTCAGCTCCATCCCTGCGTATATAAACAACCATATCTTCTGCCACAAGACGCGCAAAAGCCGCCCCGTGCTGCTCTTCAACAAGGTAGAGCGCAAGATCAATACCTGTAGCAATTCCCGCGCTGGTAAATATCCGGCCGCTTTGCACAAATAACTTATTTTCTATCACTTTAAGCAAGGGATATTTTTGTTGTAATGCTGTGGTCCATGCCCAGTGCGTAGTGCAATTTTGTCCATTTAAGAGCCCTGCAGCGGCAAGGGCAAAAGCTGCCGTACAAATTGAAGCTATTGTGGCGCCAGTTGCAGCGGCAGACTGTAACCAGGGTATCCAAAGATGATCATCTGCCCTGTTCCACTTTTCAATTTCCATTCCGGCTACAATGACGATGTCATCCTTATTAACTTTTACTGAGCTGAGTGGTTCAACATGTGTAAATCCAAGACCAGATGAGGTTCCCGGATTGGTATATGGCGAAACATAATGCATATCGTATTTCTTTCCACAACATCCTGATTCATAAAAAACGGTTACTGCACCTGCAAGATCGAGGAGGTGAACACTATCAAATATGAAAAATATAACGCGGTTAGGGGTCATCTTTCAAAGTTAACAGATTAGGGTAAGATTGCTGTGCGACTATCTTATTTTATCGAAAGAAGTGGCATACGGAATGTAAAGCGTGTTTCATCAGCAGTAGAGGTGGCCGTTAAATTTCCTCCGTGCGCGCGGGCTATTTCAGCGGCGATATACAATCCTAAGCCCAGGCCTTGCTGACTTGGAGTGGTTCCCTCCCGTGTGAAGGGTTCAAATAATGTTTCAAGTACATCTTCCGGGATCGGCTTACCACCATTTGAAACTGCAAGCTCAAAATAATTTAGCTCTATTTTAGCGCTTACATTTACAGGCTCATTCGCTGAACCATGTGTAAGGGCATTAGCAACCAGGTTTGACAACAATTGTGAAATACGGCCTGCATCACAAGTAATTGTATTTTTGACTTCAAAATCTACAGTTACTGTTCTTTCAGGAAAGATTACCCGTAACTCCTCTGTAACATGTAAAATAATTGGTTCGATTAATATATCTTTCAGATCTAAGGACAGGCCTCCACCTAACCGTACCCTGGCAAAATCCATTACATTAGTTATCAATTCTTCCATACGCAGGCTGCTGTTTTTAATCATCCCTACAATTGATTTGTCGCGGTCAGATAAGGCAGAGCGGGTTAAAAGCGATGCGCCGGATTTTATTGCGCCCAAGGGATTTCTTAAATCATGACCTAAAACAGCTATAAACTGCTCTCTTAGTGTCGCTAATTCTCGTTCTGCTATTAACGTTTTTTCCGCATCAATAATTGCAAGACGTAAATTTTGCTCATAAACTTTTCTTTCGGTAGCCCGATATACATTTAAACGTATAAATTGTGGTTTGTTATTTTCATCATTTCTAACATAACCATTTAAAAGAACCTGTAGCTTAGTGCCGTTTTTTAATAATAATTCAGCAGATACTTCTTCAAAAAATCCTTGTAATTTTAATAAGGGTGACAAATGGGTTTCATAGAAGATCCTACTGCCCATAGCCAATAAACTGGTGATACGTTTACCAATCAAATCTTCCTTAGTGTAACCTAACCATTCCACTAACCTGGAGTTTGTTCTGATAATTTCACCACTTGGCTTAGTAGAAATATAACCAGATACTGAATGTTCGAGAAAATCCTCAAAATCATTCTCGAGGTTTAAATTGTTTATATTCTCTGGATCTGGCAACATATTATACATAACCTTTCATTGCTGATATAGTTTCCTCGGGGGCACTCAAATGCGGGCAATGGCCAGTTGCATCTAAAATCACAAGCTTACTGTCAACCATTTGTTTATGAATATATTCACCAACTTCTACAGGCGCAATAATATCATTTGAACATTGAAGTATAAGTGCCGGAGTGATACATGAATGAAGTATGCTTCGGCTGTCGGTGAGAAAAGTTGCGCGTGCAAATTGCTTGGCAATAGTTGGGTCGGTACGGCAAAAGCTATTTGTTAATTCTTCACCCAGTTCAGTTTTGTCGGGATTGGCCATTATCAATGGGGCCATAGTCATTGACCAACCCATATGATTTGTATCTAAAGATTCTAATAGTTCATCAATCTCATTTCTGCTAAATCCTCCTATATAATCTTTATCATCAATATAAGAAGATGATGGGGACACTAAAATCAACGTTTTAAATAAGTTGGGGGCCTGTTCTGCTGAAAGTATTCCCATCATCGCACTAACCGAGTGCCCAACAAAAATAATATCTACCAGGTTCAGCTCATTTATAATCTCCATTATATCCTGAGCATAACCATCTAATTCTTTATATTTTTCAGGATGATATGCTGTTAAGTCAGATTTACCTGCTCCTACATGATCGAATAAAATAATTTTATGGCTATCTTCAAATGCAGGTGTGATAAAACGCCACATATTCTGATCACAGCCAAAACCATGTGCAAACAGCATGGGAGATGTACCCTTTCCCTTTATAACTACATTGTTTCTTTTAAGTACATCCATCAAAATCCCCGCTATATTTAAAACTGAATATCTAATTCCCTGCCGATGAAATAGTGTTAAATCGGTTTTTCACAGCATAACGTGTAAAAATACAATTATTTGTTTAAACGAATGAAAATGTATGTTTGGTAATTTCTAAAATCATCTTAAAAGGAGTTTTTCCAGTTCCTGGAGAAACCTATTTTTATGGCGTATTAGAAACCTGCTGGTATTTGTATGTTGTTCAAGAAAATTATAACGCATTCAATAGTATCGGATAGTAAAGCAAGGTGGTAAATTAGACGATCTTAAATCATGAACAATAACGACACTAACCGCCTTTCCCGACTGGTAGCAATTTTGACCCAGCTGCAAACCAAACGAATTGTAACCGCACCAGAACTGGCTAACAGGTTTTCTGTAAGTACCAGAACTATTTACAGGGATATCAGGGCATTGGAGCAATCAGGTGTACCCGTCTTGACAGAAGATGGCAAAGGTTACACTTTAATGGAGGGTTATAGGGTTCCGCCAGTTATGTTTACCGAAAAACAGGCTAATGCGTTAGTTCTTGCCGAACAATTAGTGTTAAAGAACAAAGATGCCTCGTTTGTTAAAGATTATTCAGAGGCAATTGATAAGATCAAAGCTGTATTAGGACATAAAGTAAAAGACAAAGCTAACCTGCTTGCCGTTCGTACCCGATTTAGTCAAAATATTAACAGTGAAAAAAATAGCAATAACCTGTCTGATCTGCAATTTGCGCTTACTAATTTTTCTGTAGTAAAAATCGAATATCTCAATGAAGCTGACCAGGCTACTGAGAGATTAGTAGAGCCTTTTGCCCTACTCAGCACAACAGAGAATTGGTTATTGGTTGCCTGGTGCCGTTTACGCAATGATTTTCGATAGTCAGTATAGGGCGCTAGTAACTAATGCAAGCCAGGGAGCGGTTTTAAGGACAGATTTATAATTTCCGGAATAGGTAAGATTGCTTTCGCGTACACTCATTGATATTGATTGGCATTGTATGCTGAATAAGAAGATGAGCTTTCTACAGATGCTTTTGGTAGAAAAATCGGAATTTCAGGTTTTTCTACTAAATCTATTAATTATTAAAACTTAGATGCCATTATATCAGTAGGTTACTTAGGTTTCTAATAGATTCTATAAGGCTCTTTTAATCATAGTTTTATTTCTATTCACCAAAAAAGGCCATATTTGGTGAATACGTTCACCAAATATGGCCTTTTTTGGTGAATAGGAACAACCTGCCTAGGCTGGCCGCCTGTATAGCTAAAATATCTTCATGATCAGTTTATATTCCAGCAGATTAATATTTCTATATTTTATATGAGGAATTACCTTCTTTTAAAATAAGATGTCTTCACTTGGGTATATGGTTATTTATACATAATATTTTTATATGTTATCAAAAATTGTTTATATAGATTTAAATATTAATTAAATATAAAATATATTTTGTTTTTAGATGTTAATTCAAGAATGTTCGTATATTTGTATTGTAGTTCTTAAGTGTTAGAGACTGATGAACTTTTTATAAATTGATGGTATTCTATCAAAGAAACTTTGCATCTGTAGACCTAGTAAATCTAAAAACACGCAAAGTTACGGATGATAAAATGCCCAATTTCTTTACCTTTGCGGTAGAGATATGGGCGTTCTCCGTATTGCGTGTTTAGAGAATTCGTTCTCACCCATACTAGGGGGTACAGATGCGTACGGGGAGCGACCATATTTCTTTTCGCTCCCCTTACAAGTTTCCTTGTTCAATGCCTTAAAATGGATAACAATGGAAAATCGAAATTACAGCTTATTCTGTTTTAATCATTTAGCGAATGCCCACAGGCATTTTACAGATCATCAAACTGTGCTGTTTGGCTCTGTCACTTCCATTAGAAACAAGGCGTTCTTTAAACCACCCAGCTAAACTTTCCGCTTTTTAACTTAATTCTCCATCACTAAAAAACAAGGATTTAATCCTAAAGGCCTTCCTATGTCTAAAATTTCGTTGAGGAAATAGGAGAGGGACAATCAGCCCTTACTCTGGTAAACTAAATACATACCACAATGCGAATTAACCCGATCCATTCATTTAAAAACATCATCGAACCTCCGGACTGAAGATGAATGCACACGCGGCCGGCTATTTAGGTTGGTTACTGGTAATACTTCTCGGCCGCTGTGCATTTTATTAACCGCTTATTCTACCTATAATTCCTCCTAATACATCATTTAAATTTTTAGCATCTCAAAAAATGAAAGCAAAAAACTGCTTAATGGGCATGTTATGCCTAAAAATATCGTCTATGAATGGGGTATTAGCTTTCCTCATTCTATTGAGTAATTTTTGTTTAAACCGCCCGGCAATGGCAGAATCGATAAATGCTGCAAAGCTCATCACCATAGCTACCCCTTTACATCAATCTGCTAAAAGGTTTATGTATAATTCTGAAAATGAACCACAAAATATTAACCCTAAAAAAATGAAACAGATGAAATCCACATTAAACCGAACTTCCAAACTAGCTTTATCACGTGTAAATGCAAAACGCAATCAGGTTGTCGTTACATCGCCTGCTAAAAAGAACGTAGTATTTGAAATTGTTTTAGAGGAGGGAACGATCAGCAGGCCTTTTCTAGTGGTCTATGAGAAAGGAATAGATCCTCATAGGTTGTCAAATACCATAAAAACAGAAATACAGCCTAAATCTAATACTGGCAGCTCATACATCTTCGAACTGAAAGGTCAATCCAAACCTTTGTACTTCTCCTTATTGCTGACTGGTTATCTAATGGATATAACAGTAGCCAGGGAATTTCACTTTGAACCAGGAGACGATATTAAAATAACGGTACATAAAACTGATGTCTCAAATATTTATGATCTTGACTTTTCTGGCCGTGCTTCTGGAAAATACAGATGCCAGAATGAATTTCTATATGCGGTGGAAACGGATACGGTAAAAGTATCGCCAGAGTTCACAAAAGATAATCAGTATCACAAGGACAACCAGTCGTTCAGATATACTAACCTGCTGTATGATCTCATAGAGAAGTATCAGCCAGAAATGTCTGATTATTCATATCACCTGTTACATGCTGATGTGCTGGGGCATATGGGAAGACATCTTCTAACAGATCTGCAGGTTAAGCTACATGATCAGCTGTCAAAAAAAGATATAACAGGCTTCAATGCTTTAGCAAAGAGTTTTTCTGATCAATACCAATTTGATGATGGGCGCAATATCCCGGATAGTGTTTTATTAGATTCTAAAGAATATGCGCTGTTTATGATCGAAAGGATAAAAACGAAAGTTTTAATTGATTTTGAAACTGTGAGTTATGCCATTGTATATGAAAGAATTAAAGGAGAGGCTAACGAAGCTTTAAGGGATAAAATGATCGCTGCGCTGTTTAAATATTATGTCAGGTTAGAGGATGATAATGGATCAATGATAATCGATGCACTTGCTGTAGTGAAAGATAAGGAATGTCTGGATATCCTGAAAAAACTTATTGACTATCAGGAAGTTTAAAAGCTACCTGAATGTAAATGGTCGTTAATCAATATGCGAGAATGAATCAATAACTGTAAAATCAACTTATAATGAATAATCAAACTCCTCCTGTCATTCCCAATCCCGAATTGAACCTATTGGTTACTTATACCGATCCAGAGAAAGTTGCATCAATTGATAGCTACTACGAAAGCTTGTTCTCTAGTTTACGATTATCCGGAATATTGACTGAAGAAGAAAAGGAGGGACAGCGTGCCTTTTTATCTCATGAATGGGAAGAAAGGCTCTTCCCATTTCTAAACTTTTGGAATGTAAAAATATATGGATAGTAATGTTAATTCTTGGTTATAGGAATTTATTTTGTTAGTGATATTTTATATAATCTTAATCGCTCACCGCCCGGTCACGAGCCTGACCATGCTTTGATCTAATCAGGGGAAAGTCCGTCTGCCTGAATAGTAAGTTCGTATTTTTAACTAGTAAAAACGTCCTTAGAGCGTATCCAAACGGACTTTCCCGGACTTATACAAAGCCGTCCCCCAACAAGCCGAGTACAAACTCTGGTTATTATTTCCTGGATTTTTAAGGACAGATCACTAGTGCCCTTTATCACCCCCGGAGTTTTTCAGCAGGATAACCGTATATGGATAAAAATGGAAAAAGTATTTCGGCCCTAAAAGTACCGGGCTTTTCTGCAGCTCTTTTGCAGTAAGAAAAATTTACTGTCCATACTCCAGTACCCTGAAAGTACCCGGTATACGGATTGCTTTTTTTCCTTCAAATTCTGTACTTTTAAAATCTGAAGTAGGCAGGAAAATATGGTGAGTGGTATAATCTAAAGCGATGGTGCGGGCTCCCAGAAATGTTTTAATGTTTTCTATTACCTTAAATTGATTCGCGCTAATTTCTTTAATCACAGTTAATGTACCGTCGCCATTAGAGCTGTAGGCAAGTTTTAATGAAGGGTCAAAAGCTACGCCGTCGCATCCGTCACCAATAGGAAGGGTGCTGATCTTTTTACCGGTCTGCGCATCGAGTACTATCAATACTTTATTTCCACAGCCAACAAATAAGCGGGAAGTGAGCCTGTCGATAGCTAAGCCTGAAGGTTCTTCTCCACCTTCCAGTTTAAAGCGTTGTAAAACTTTAAGCGTTTTGGCATCGATAGATAAAACATCATTTTTATCTTCAATATTCACAAATATTTTTCCTTTTCCGTTAGATACAGCAGTTTCTGGTTTTCCACCCAGAGGAATGGTAGCAATAACTTTGTCCGTTGCCGGATCAATTACACTCATATCCAGGCTACGTCCGTTACATACATATATTTTTTTCGAAAAATCATCATAAAAGATAGCGTCAGGATTTTCACCGGCTTTAATCTTTTTGATAACCGCATTGGTACTGATATCAAAAACAGTTAAGTCGCCAGCTTTTCCATTAGTGGTATAACCTTTTTTCAGATCGTGCAGGATCAATATACCATGTACGCCAGGGGTATTGGTGATTACCCCGAGAGAATCACCCGTTTTTTCATTCAGGATATTCACTTGTGTACCGTGCGAAACATAAAGCTTTTGCTGGGCATGATCGGCAAGGAGATAATCCCATCCGGCATCACTATATATCTTATCGGTACGCAATAAATGAATACCGGTTTTTGTTTGTGCATCGGTTTGTATTGCTGTACAAAAATTGATAAGCAATAGGGCTATTGAGGCTGTTTTTAATATTGACATAGTTTTTCTTTTTTCAAGTATATTTTTTTTATCGGCAGGCTGCCCGCTTGGTTTTAATGTCGAAGCTCCTTTCACAAAAAAAGAGATATACTCTGAATTAATTCTGAAGATAGAAAGAAAAAGGCATGAATATTTATCAATTTATTTGAGAGGAGGTGGTTTAATGGGGTCTTAATATGATTGTTACTATAGTGTTAAAATTAAGTTATTGATTTGCTCAGCACCAGAAAATCAGTATTTATCCAGTTTTAACAGGTTTCTTTGCAGCAGCTGATCATTTGCCCGGCAACCGGTATTCCTATTCAAAAAAATGAAGAAAACTTTAAGCAACTTTATCCTGCTCATTTTTATAACAGTATTTGCCCAATCTGCAGTGAAGGCACAATCAAACGATTTAAGACTTGTTTTTATACGTCATGCAGAGAAGCCGGTTAAGGGCGATAATTTAACTTGTCAGGGTTTAAACAGATCCAGGATGCTGCCAGCTGTGATTGTGGCTAAATTTGGAGTTCCGGAATTTACCTTTGTACCCGGTTTGGGTTTGGGAGATTCAACAAAACATGCAAGGATGTTTCAAACTGTTGTCCCTTTGGCCGCCCGATACAACCTGGTGATCAACAGTAGTCATAAACAAAAGGACCCGATAGGTTTAACAACCGATCTGTTAACGAGAAAGGGTACGGTGCTGATCTGCTGGGAGCATTCAGGAATCCCCGCTATTATCAGTGCCCTGGGCATTAACAGAAACGACCTGATCTGGCCTGATGACGATTATGATAGTATATGGATCGTTACGTTTAAACAGGGTAAACCGTCATTTACTAAAGATAAAGAAGGTTTACAACCCTCTTCCGGATGCGATTTGTAATAAGGTGCTGTACAGTATATTGCCGGGCTCAGCAGATTTATACTTTTGTTGACCGAATGATATTCTTCAATGATGGCTTGTTTTTAAGATTAACTTCATTATATTCAGAAATAATTCAAAATTAGAAATTAATTTTGCTCTAATAAATATCATTTCTCAAACTTTTTCTATGACAAAACAGTTACTCTAATGTTTACTAATAAATAATTCAATTTGTCACTGTCGTTTCGGAATAGAAAAACAAAATTGGCTTCCACGGGGAAGTTGATGTATCCGCTTTTGGATAAAGCCCAGTTGAAGAAGCTTAGTTTTCTTCTCCTTATTTTAGCTCCTTTTATTAGTGCTGCACAAAAAGTAGATAGCACAGCCCAGGTTACCACGCTGGTGAAAGGGAAAGTTATGGACGCTGTTAGCGGGCAGTCGCTGGCATCTATCAATATTAGTTTTAGTGACAATCACATCGGTACCAGGTCTGACGCAGAAGGATCATTTACGCTGAGCGCCCCGGGTTTATTCAGCAGGGTAACGTTTTCTTATGTAGGTTATCAGTCGGTAACAAAAATAATAAAGGCTGGTCAGGTTAATGAGTTGCAAATTAGGCTTCATGGTAGTCAGAACCAGCTAAAAGAAGTTGCTATCAGCTCTGGGAAACTGAAGAAGTACAAAAACAAGGGAAACCCCGCTGTGGAACTGATTCAACAGGTAATTAACCACAAGGAGCAGAACCGTATGCAAAACACAGATTATCTTCAATATGATCTGTATGAACGTATCGGCTTATCCGTCTTCGATATGTCTCCAAAGCTGCTTAATAGTCACTTTTTCAGCAAATATAAGTTTATGCTGGATACAGCCTCAAGAATAAACGGGCAAAAACAAACCTCTCTTCCGGTTTATTTTAATGAAAAGCTGTCCCAGAACTTCTACCGCAAAAATCCTGAAAAATCTATTCAGGTGCTGCATGCAGAGAAAGGGATTAATATTATCAAATTCATTGATACTGTAGGTCTGGATACTTACATGAACCGTTTATATGGAAACAGTATCGACATTTATAAAAACAATATTTTTATTATCAGTAACCAGTTTTTGAGTCCAATCTCTGATCATGCCCCTGATTTTTACAAATTCTTTATTCAGGATACCGTAAAATTGGGCAATGAAAAATTGGTTGAAATCAGTTTTACTCCGCGGAATAAAGGTGATCTGTTATTTGAGGGAAAGTTGCTGGTTACGCTGGACGGCAACTATGCCGTTGAATCCTGCGAATTGAATGTAAACCGGCAGATCAATATCAATTTTATGCGTAGCCTGAAAGTCCGTCAAGACTTTAAGAAATTCCCCGGAGGACGTTATTACCTCATGAAAAGTGACGTAGCGGCAGATTTCGGTGTTTTAAAGAACAAAGGAATGGGTGTTTTTGGAGAACGAACGGCTGTTTTTTCAAACTATAAACTGGATTCGCCGCTTGTAGCCGATTTTTACAAAGGTAAGAGCAAGCAAAGCCTGGTCGGTTCCAGTCAGACGGACACAAGTTATTGGGCACAGCATCGTACAGACACGCTAACCAGTCAGCAGGCCCAGGTTTATGCCAAAGTTAACAGGTTACAAAATATGCCTTCCTTCAAAAGGACAACCTGGATTGCCTCTGCAATTACCGGAGGTTATGCAAACGCGGGACCTATACAAATAGGCCAGTTGGGCTCTTCTTTTTCTTTTAACAATCAGGAGGGGGGACGTTTCCAGATCGGTGGAAGGACTACACCAAAATTTAATGAAAATATCTATCTGGATGGATATGCCGCCTATGGTACAAAAGACCAGAAAGCGAAATATGACGTAAGTACCTATTTTTCACTAAATAAAACACCTCCGTACCGTTATCCAAATGATTATTTTAAAGTAAGTTATTTGTATGATGTTAACCTGCCAGGACAAACCTTTGCCATTAATAATTCGCAGGCTGCATTAACTTCATTTCATACAGGCAAGACAGATTACTGGTTATACAATAGAATTTATTCGGTAGCTTATGTAAAGGATTTTGAAAATCACTTTTCCTACAATATTGGTATAAAAAACTGGAACCAGCAGGCTGCGGGAACATTGGTTTATCAGATGAATGATGCCGACCATACGGTTATACATGACCTGACCACGAGTGAAGTTGATCTGTCCTTACGTTATGCACCCCATGAGCAGATCATCCAGGGAACAATGTTGCGCCATACCATCCATAGCAAATATCCGATATTCAATTTGCAGATCAACCATGCCTTTAAGGGGTTTCTTGATGGGGCTTATTCTTATACCAACATGAGTGCAAATATTTACAAGCGGTTTTATTTTTCTCAGCTTGGATATGCTGATGTCACCGTATTGGGCAACCTGATCAGCGGGAAGGTTCCGTTTCCGCTATTGAATATCAGTCCGGCTAATCAATCTATCGCTTATGATCCCAATGCTTACAACCAGATGGACTACCTGGAATTTGTAAGTGATCATTATGTAGGATTTAATTTTACGCAAGCCTTTCAAGGCTTCTTCCTGAACAAAATACCTTTGATAGAACACCTCAAATGGAGGGAATATTTATCCCTTAAAGTTTTATATGGTGGTTTACGTAACGAAAATAACCCTTTGTTTAGTCAGGGCCTGTATCAATTTCCCACAGGATCAAATGGAGGAAATGGTACTTATAGTTTAGGTAATACACCTTATACAGAGGCTGGTTTTGGAATAGGTAATATCTTTAAAATATTACGTGTAGATTTTATCAAACGTTTCAATTACCTGGAACACCAGGGTGTTAACCCTTACGGTGTTAAGCTTAGTTTCAGTCCTGATTTTTAAGCTGTTGCTAAAATTCAGGCTGATTTTTACTGCTAATAGATAGTCAAAAAACTTCTTCAAAAAAGAAGCGGGGATAATCCTTTCAGATTATCCCCGCCATCTAATTAACGCTCTCATATACATAAGCGTTAAAAATGGGAGATTATTGTGTTACCGTATATTTTTTTTTAAATATTTAGCAGGATAATAGAATAAAAGGTCAGTTACCTGATTTTACCCTCTTTTGTTCAGTATCAGATGCGTTGACATGCGTGGCAACTGCTTTGATCAGGCTGCTTCCAAAATTATAGCTAAACGTTATCCTGAAAACCCGGGTTTCTTCTTTTTGTATCAGCTGGTAATCCTGACCCGGTATCGCGCTGCTGATCCTTGCTTTCATGAAATTGAATACATCGTTTGCTGCCACTTTTATATTTGCCCTGTTGCCGGCGAATGATTTGCTTAATCCCATATCCATATTATATAGTGGTTTTACAGCATAAGTGCCATAAACCTGCGCCGACTGGTAGTTCATGGAAAGTTCTGCGTTGATGGTGGGCGTTATAGTAAAGGATTGCGTGGTGTTTAGCAGGTATGAAGTTTTTCCGCTGTGAAATGAAGCACCCATCAGATCAGGTGAGCTGAAGCTCCTGTAAAAAAGGGTAATAGTATTTGTCGTATTCCACCACTTTGTAATGGTTAATGGCATACTTACATTCAGATTATAGAGGTTCTGTGCCGCCAGATTCTGATCTTTGATCAGAATAGTTTTTTTAATTGTATCTGTAATCAATGTGGTGGTAATTACATCTCTGGTATGGCTGTACCCAAGTGTGGCATTAAGTATCTTTTTATAACTGTAAGAAAACTCAAATGAATTGGTATACTGCGGATTGAGTAATGGATTTCCCTGGGCATACGTATACAAGTCGTTAAAATACAGAAAGGGATTGAGTGACTGATAATCAGGCCGGTCAATTCTTCTGCTGTAAGAGAACCCAATATCATTCTGGTCGGATAATTTCTGGCTCAGGGAAAGATTGGGAAACAGGTCTGTATAATTTCTTTTCACTATTTGCTGAAGGGTAGGAGAGTTGCCTTCTGAATGGGTAAGTTCTGTACGTAAACCAACCTGAAGGGAGGTGGAGTTAAATTCAGTATTTAGATTGGCATAAGCGGCATTCACGTTTTCTTTATAAATGAACCTGTTACTCCTTGATGGGTCATTTTTCCACGTGTTAAACTGAAAGTCTTCAAATTGGAAATCATTATCTGTTTGTACAAAGCTGCTTTTTAACCCGGTTTCCAGTTTGGTTTTTGCCGTAAATGGAATGGTATAATCTAATTTGCCCGACCATATTTTTACGGTAGAAGGTGTTGCATTCCGATAGATAACCGGTGTTTTAAAAGACTGGCCAAGATTATTGTAAAAATAATTGTTATATACAGTCTGGCTATTGCTTCGGAATTGTGAATAATCTGCATCTGCACTGAGCTCCTGCCCGGAAGTATCTAGTACGGATTTGTAATTCAGGTTATAGGATTGATTTTTAAAGCTGGCTTTACCGGTGTTTTCGGCCAGGATGGAAGAATCTGTTTTAGAGGGCTGGTTACCTATCCATGTTTTATTTTCATTGTTACTGGTGTTGTTGTTGATATACCCGTTAAATAAGAGGCCTATCGTGTTTTTTTTATTGATGGTATAATCCAGCCCGGCCCTGTAGTTGTTGTTCTGCAGTTTAGTGATGTTACGCCCCTGCTGACTAAAATAAGTAGTTTCATTGCTTGCTTTTGTACTGCGTTCAAGATCCAGATCCTGGTATTCTTTATCATTTGTATAAGTATAACTGCCAAAAACATTCAGGTTTTTAGTGCGGTGATTAAAGTTGATCCCGGTATTGTTCTTGTAAAATTTACCGTAACCTGTACCTGCGGTAACAGTACCATTGGTTCCGTAATTACTGTTTTTCTTTAATTTTATATTGATGATGCCTCCACTGCCTGAAGCATCATAGGTTGCAGGGGGACTACTCATCAGCTCAATGGTTTCAATCGTATTCCCTTCAGTAGAGCGTAATAAAGTAGCCAGTTGTGCAGCAGATAAATAGGTGAGTTTTCCGTTGATCATTACATTGACCCCGCTTTTACCTTTTAAACTAATATTTCCTTCCCTGTCTACCGTAACACCCGGTGCTTTGGAGAGTATTTCCAGGGCTGAGTTTCCAGCAGACAGGATACTGCTGCCTACATTGAGTATCGTCTTTCCGCCTTTTGTTTCTATCAATGGTTTTTTACCATTGATATTGACTGTATTTAACAGTTTTGTCTCCGGTTGCAGCAGGATGTTTTTTAACGTAATTTCTTTGTTTCCGATAGTTAAGCTGAAAGGATTACTAACTGATTTATGGTAGCCTATCCATTCTACGGTAACCAGGTAAGTCCCTGATTGTACCTCTTCAAAAAAGAAGTTTCCATCAACTGATGTTAATGTAGTTTTGACGAGTGTTGAATCTGATGTCTTTGCTAATCTGACAGTGGCGAAACCAGCAGGCTTCTGCTGTTCATCTGATACATACCCTTTAATGATGGTTTGCGCTTCAATGGACGAAGCTGCAAGTGGGACAAAAGAACATAAGAACAAAAATTTACGGATAGTTTGCTGCATAAGAGAGTTAAGAAATTTAGCGTAGTTTTTTAATATTTCTAATTTAGTATATCCGGTATTCTTACAGATAACTTTAACATACTTTAACATGGTTTGACGTTCTGATAGAAATTTGAAAATAACTTGTAATTTGTTAACATGCTGATGTTTATCTCAGGACAAAAATTTTTATTAATGTAATTAGCTTGGTAAAATTATTTCTTAGCAGTCAATGGATGATGAAAAAGAAATCTATAATAACTATAAAAAGGAAACCTGAAAAAAGTAAAGCCTACCGTTCTATACCGGATGGTTAGCCTAGCAGTAAGGTATTTGATATCGATTTTTCAGGAATTTATTCTTATGCAAACTATATCAGCTGGAAATTTGACGACCGGCTGGAATTGATCCAATCTGCAACCCGTCGCCACGTCTTTTTGATTTAGTTTTAGCCCCGTCCCTTTTTTCTTAAGTGATCGCCTATAGAGGTTGGGTTTTCAGGATAAGAAAGAGACATTGGTTTTTCGGTTCGGCTTTCATAACGCAAAAAAAAAACAACGCATGTGTGCCTTTTTATGATAGTTGGTAGCATAATAATGGAAGGATCATTTGTATAAGAAACTATCATTATTCCACCGTTTAATAATAATAATGCTAGTAATGACAAATATTACAACAGAATGGTGTACTGTGGCCGCTTCACACAGTATTCTTTCTACCTGGCAGGCTTAGCGAAATGGCTTTTTATTTCACTACGACTCATAAAGGGCCCTTTTCAAATCTTTATAACTGTTCGCTTAGCCTAAAACAAAATTACATGAGGTATATAGATTCATGAGATACTGTTAATTCATTATGTTTTAACTTATTGCTTTTGTTGCAAATTTTATAAAAGCTGTTTAATAACACCTAGATTAATATTTCGATTGCTTCGGACTATCGCTTTATTGCTAGCTCTAATAAGTACATTATGTTCGGTCAAAATATCTATCCATCACCAAGTTTTGAAAATATAAGAATGTTTTCAAATAATTTTTAGAGTTTTTTAGGATTTAATATAATTTATCTAAATTGGGGTGAAAAACCTTTATAGAGGGTTTTTTTAAATATTTGATAGCGAAAAAAAACTGGTAGAGTAGAAGACTCATAATCTTTTGGTGCCTGATTCGAGCTTGTTCTATGAGAACGCAGAGGAACTATATATATCGGGATTAATAATCAAATAGAATTGCGTACTAAAAATTCAAGGTGAACATTACTTTTTTTTGGGTAATTCTTGTAACAGCGAAGGAAGATCAAGATATCTGGAAGCCAAAAACATTGCTGAAAAAGGGATGAAGAGATATTTTGATATTATGGGGATAATTGTTGTGCCATCACTTCCAAAAAAACCGAAATACCAATACGAAATCATTGTAATCGTAAATACAAGGTTAAGGCTTGAACCAGCAACCACTTTTAGATAATTTTGAGGAAACATTTTAAAAAAGAAGTGATAAATCAAATACATTGAGCCGGCTGTTACAAAAGGGAATAATACCCAAGTAGAAATGCCAAAACATCCCGCAGCTATTGCCATATCTCCATGATCAGTAATCACTCTTAGCGGTGCATAACTTAATAAGTTGGCAGCTCCCATTAATGATAGCCAAAATAAAAACATTGTAGCGCCACGACTTGATCGTATACGGTCCAGTTTAGTTAGCCAATAACATAAAAAATAGAGTAAGCCATTACCAATTCCGGCACCCGCAAGAGCGATTATTCCTCCCGATACACCATTGCCACTGTCTATAATTTGCTTGTAATTTACGTTTTCGTCGATATCACCTAACAATATAATATTACGCCATGTTGGACTACCATAGTCAAGTGCAAGGGGATTTTCTTTAAAACCTAAAATCCAAGCAAGAAACGAGTGCGAATATTCATGTGACAGGTAGGCTATTGCATGCGTAAAGAGCACCAAAAACATTGTTAGTAGTGCGAATTTCAGATTGACTATAGTCAATTTTTTTAGGGTCGGCTTAAATGAAGTCATTGTTCGAAATTAGATAAAAAAAAGATAATCTAATTTATTCAACATTGCTTCCGAAAAAAATATTAGAAAACTTAAATCAATCTTAACACGATTTGAAAAAGTGTTTGAGTAAAAGATTATGAGTCTTGTAGCCTAACCGCCATATTAAAGGCAAAATGTCCTTTTCTATCTTACAAAAGCAGTTTACGAACTATTTTTAAAAATGCAAAATTTGGTCTGTTACGTATTTGTTACGGTTTTCTTCCGAGAGTAATGAATAACGGTCATTGCATAATCAAAGCAATGCTCAACATCATCGGTTAGTTTTTTGTGAAAGCTCTTTGCACTAGCAACACGCTCCATTATGGTGCATTCCACGAAGACGTATTTATCTCCATCTACATAAAAGGAATCGGGAGAACCCCTACTGGTCTTTTACTTTCCAATTACTGATCCTGGTGTACCATTAGGTACGACCTTGCACATGCAACAAACAGCTGTAGAAATCCTGACAAAGTGGGTTAATCATTTCTTTTGCTTGTAACTTGCTTTTTTGATTATATCAACTATTCCCTCATTCTCAACAATGAACATCCCTAAGCGTTCACTAGAGATGCCATCTGTTAATTTGTATGTAAATCTTACTTTTTTCTCCTCATAGGAGGTATCTAAATACTTGAATGAAATGTTTTTGTATTTATTTAATACTTCGGCTAACTCCATGATGTGAGTAGAGATTAAAAAAACCGAATTATGTATATGGGTAAGTTCTGAGATAATTAGTAAAGAAGCGTCAAATGCATCTTTAACGTTGGTACCCTTAAACAATTCATCTAATATAATGAACATTTTATCATTTTCAAGTAATGCAGAAGCAATCTGTTTTACCCTTTTGACTTCACTATAATAGTGGCTTAATCCCTGGTTGATATCGTCAGGCAAATTTATTGTTGTGATTAAGCCATTGAATATTGTTGTTTTCATCGCTGTAGCAGGTACAGGAAAACCCAAGTGTGATAAATAAATAATTAAGCCAAGGGATTTAAGCAAAGATGATTTTCCTGACATATTTGAACCTGTTAAAAAAAGAATATTATCTTCTCTTTTAAAGACGATATCATTTTTTACCGGATTCGGTATTTGTGGATGAAATAAACTGATTATAGAAACATTAATATCATCGCCATCTATATATTCTGGAAAGCACAAACCCTTCTTCTTTGTTGTTAAAGCCAGACTTTCTAAGACATCAAATTCATATACAATTTGCAAAAATTCAAAAATTTTGTCTTTTTCCTCACCTCGAAAGGCATGATCAAGTTTGGTTATTTGATAGAAGTTAAGAGTATCTTCATTAAGCCTAATTGCATCACATAATAATCCAACCTCAATAATTGATTTGATTTTTTCTGAAATCTTAATCAAACTGTCGGGTACATCATCCTTTGCCATTATCTCTAAATTAAAAGTAGAGATATATTTCACTAGTTTTATAAGATTTTTAAGCCCTGTCTTAATTATATAGTAATCATTACTGGAGTTTTTTGTAACATACTTTACAAATGAATCGATCAAATTTTTTTCAGATTTTCTTCCATTGGAGTTTAGATAAAATTCTATTAAATCTAAATTCTCGTTTTTTATCTCGAGACTTAATTTATTATCAAAGAAATATTTTATCGCATCTCTCCTGGATGAAATATATTGAATATCAGTGCTTGGATTTTGCATTATTGCTTTTAACAAATCCCTTGCGCCTAATGTTCTTGTACCTTTGAACATATTATAAATAGGCTCCGAGTAACTGTCAAATATGTTTAGATCCCTATATGTTTGATTATCAATATTAAAACTCATAATGTAGTTTATATTAAAAATTTGTTTATTGCTATTCTTTTCAAAACTAAGGCTATAAAATAATGATCTAAACTGACAGATTAAAATACATTATATCACATAACCATATTTTATTTTTAAAATAAATTATTCCAAAAACACCTATTACTTAGCAGTCACTAAACTAATAATCGAAAATCATCGCTTAATGTTAGTAATAGTGTATTATTGATGTTACATCAATAATACACTAAATCTTATTATATAAATTTATAATAATAAAGAAATTAATTTATTAACTTACAAAGAACGAAATATATTACTTTAATCTCAAAATTCAAATAAATAAAACATATGCTAATCAGAAAACATCTATTTTTCACTCTCCCATTTTTATTTTTCATGAGTTGTACTAAAGATTCAACTAAAATTGAAGATGTAAATCGGAATTTATCCGTTGCTACAAAGCAGGTTCTAAAATCAACGTCGATATTGGAATTGAGACAAAGTTATAGTTTGCTTTCTTCAAATGATAAGCAAAAACTATGGAACGCTAAATGGAATGCCATTTTGAAAAATGATTCATTGACACTCAATACACGACAAAAAGCAATAATAGTCGCAATTCAAAATTTTGTAAATTCAGTTACTGTTGAAAAATTATATGAAGATCCCTCTCAAGGTGAAATTTTTCTAAAAAAAAATTTACCGTATTTCGGTGAAAATTTCACCAGAAAGCAGCTTTACTTACTTATCGAATGTGCATATTTTAACGACAATTTTTCAATCCAAAAAGCCGATAATTATATAAATGATTTAAATAATACTTCAAACCGAATATTAATACCAAACGTTGTCACTAGTTGTGATTGTTACTATTCCATTTCTTGCGGAGTACTAAACGCTACCTGTAACGACAACTCATGTAGACAGAAAGGCACGTGTGGCATTACTGGTTCTTCTAATTGTACCGGTACATGTTCTAATGATATTTAGCTGTATTATTATTGCTTAAAGTAATCAATAACATTACGTAATTTAATCTTTTTTACCTTGTATAAATTGTATCTATATTTCAGTCTCTTTTCGATTATTTTATTCTTCTCGTGTAAAGAAGAAAAGCCTATATTTAAATCCAACCCAATAGATGTGGGAATTGTACAACCAAGTGAAACTAAGAATTCTAATTTAACAATTTACAATGTCGGCAATTCTAAACTTAATATTATTAATTACATAGTTAGTTGTGAATGTATATCAATTAAATTAAGAAAAAACGTCATTATTTTACCTGGAGATTCTTTAAAAGTGCCATTTAAAATATTAGCTTCAGGTAGTCATTCAAATCTTGACAAACTTGTGTTGTTTACTTTCAAAGATAATACTGAAAACATATTTGAGAGAGTCTATATAAAATATCATACTATGTAGATAAGTCATATGTATTCAAAAATTTATTAAACGAATGGTGCCTCCCCATTCGTTTGGCAGGAGTTAGTCTCTGCTTTTTTTCTAACTTTTTCAAGCGTGGATTGTGTTATCAATTCCATTGTAGCATGTTTTGTAAAATGGAGAAACGAAGTCCATCATTTTGGTTTTCCAGTTTAGCTTTGTTTCGTGAGTTTTGCATGCAGCCAAATGAAGTTATCCAGATATACATCTTTATTAGGAGGGGTTACAGTTACTTCAATTGCTTTTTCTAATTTTCCTGATACTAAGTCCATCGACTTGTACCAGTTATAATTTGATGGATCAATTGTAAGCTAACACTACAGCAAATGGAACCTGTGCTGTAGTGTTAGCTTACGTTGTAAGTAGTAATCTAAAATGAAGCCAGGACGAATCGCCCTAGCTGTCATCACCTGTCCATCTTTTACTGATCTTCTCTAGCCGTCCTATTTTAGTAGGTTTATTAAATGGAATAATTGTAGCTAAAACAGACGCTGAACAAATCACCGCCGCAAATATTCAGTCTGTAATAGATGGAAAAGCTATAGATATGCCGACTAAAAATCTTTAAAAAATCAATAGTGTTAAATTACAAACCGGATTAGTTTTATAAGTTTTTTGTAAAGTGGTCGTTTTACATATCGCCGTTTTACTCATCTCAGATCCTATTCCCGATTTGCTAAACTATCGCAATAATTGATTTTTCAATCCTCGACCGGAGTGTCTTAAACCACTCCGGTAAAGGATATTCATGCTTAGTAAATCTATAAGAGCAAAATGCATTTTTTAAAACATAAGGATCTTCAACATTATAGTAGGAAAAGCCAAAATTGGTTTTCCAATCTCCTTATAACCATAGGCTTAATGATGTATTAAGTTAAAGCGGACAATTTCAAGTTTAAAAATGGCAGGATTCCGTTGCAACGTATAGCTTTGCAGTTAAAATCAAAATTGATTATCGTGATAAAAAAAGCACAAATATTAAAATAAACTTGGATGATTCTACGTTTTATAAAATGTTCAAACATGTAAGCATATTAAAAACATTTGATTACTCTGAATTAACGATTGGAAGAACACAAGCTGAATTGATTTTTCCAATGGGCTTATTGTCTTATCTACTAAAAGCGGTTCATCTAGACCAAATATTGATATCCACACTATTGACTTCAGTATAGCGAAGTTACTTCACATCGATAAAGAAATAGGATCAAAAATTTACTTCAGGCCGTCTGTTATAAGTACAGTACTAAAACCGACTGATTCAAAAACAAATGGATGGGTATGCGTGATAACCTTCAATCAGGAAAGCTTAACCGCAGTTTTTGATATTTTTCGTATAGCAGGTTCAATATTCTTACAGATAACTTGAACAATCTTTAACAGGGCTAGATATTCTGGTGGAAATTGAAAAAATGAATCGCAAATCATTATTATATTGATATTTAGGTCAGAACAAATGTTTTTATTAATGCAATCAGCTTAGTAAATTTGTTTCTTAATAATTAATTATTAATGAAAAAGAAATCTATAACTACTGCAAAAAGGAAACCTGCTAAAATTAAAACCTACCGTTCTATACTGGATGATGAGCCTATCAGTAAGGTATCTGACATCGATTTTTCAGGAACATATTCTTATGCGGACTATTTCAGCTGGAAGTTTGACGACCGGCTGGAATTGATCAGAGGAAAAGTATTTAAGATGAGTCCTGGGCCATCTACCACACACCAGCATTTATGTGGTTTGTTGTACATTAAACTTTCTGCAGTATTATCCTGCCCGGGCTGTGAGCTTTTTATCTCGCCATTTGATGTTAGGCTGCCTAAGAAATCTACTGCTGATGAAGACATTTATACAGTAATACAGCCGGATATCTGTATGGTTTGTGATCAGAATAAGATTGATGAAAGAGGATGTATAGGCGCGCCTGATCTTATTATAGAGATTTTATCAACAGGAAGTAACAAAAGGGAACTCATAGACAAGTTTGAAATTTATGAAGAAGCAGGTGTAAAAGAATATTGGGTAATTCATCCAAAGAAAAAGTACTTCTATATCTACCAGCTGAATGAACATCAAAAGTATCAATCTACTGGCGGGAATTTTTATAATAAGGAACTGATATCTGCGGTTTTTCCGGAATTTAAATTCAATCTGGAAGACCTTTACCGCGCCAGAATAGGCTTAGGGAAATGGGGGTAACAGTAATTGAGGATACTTCTAAAATCTCAGCGAAAGACCGGTTTACTATGGTCTTCCGCTGAGGTTGTATAATTATTTAGCAATCAGTCCTCTGTTAATTTCCATTGGTTGTATTTTAGGATCATGTCCTCTAAAATCGCGGAACATTTTACCATAATCTTCCGTATTTCCTCTGGAAAGGATCATATCACGGAAACGCTGACCATTTTCCCTGTTCAGGCCGCCGTGCTCTTCGAACCAGGAATAAGCATCATCATCCAGCATTTCTGTCCATAGATAAGCGTAATAACCTGCAGCGTATCCTCCGCCCCAGATGTGGGAGAAGTAGGAAGTGCGGTAGCGTGAAGGAACTTCAGGAAGATCGAGTTTTAACTGATGTAATGATGCTTTCTCAAAATCATCTGTTTTTTGCAGTGCATCTCCTGCAGGTAATTTATGCCATGCTAAATCCAGGGAAGCAGCAGCAAGCAGCTCAGTAAGCTTGTAACCCTGGTTAAAGGCCGCTGCTTTTTTAATCTTGTCTACTAAAACCTGGGGCATTGGTTTGCCTGTCTGGTAGTGTACAGCGTAATTTTTTAATATTTTTGGATCCAGTGCCCAGTGCTCATTGAATTGAGATGGAAACTCTACAAAATCACGTGCAACACTTGTTCCCGAAAGGGAAGGGTACTGCTGACTAGCGAAGAACCCATGCAAGGCATGTCCAAATTCATGGAACATCGTGGTTACATCGCTAAAGCTGATCAGGGCCGGCTGCCCTGCTGCGGGTTTGGTGAAATTACATATATTATAAATCACTGGCTGAGTACCCAGTAATTTGGATTGGCCTACCATATTTGACATCCAGGCCCCTCCATTTTTATTGTCGCGTTTAAAATAATCGCAGTAGAATAAACCAATTTTAGAATTGTCTTTATCGAATACTTCAAAAACCCTTACGTCTTTCTGGTAAACAGGCAGGTCATGACGCTCTTTAAAAGTTAAGCCATATAGTTGGTTAGCCGCGTAGAAAACACCATTTTGTAATACTTTATCCAGTTCAAAATAAGGTTTGATCTCATTTTCATCAAGGTCATATTTTTCTTTCCTTACTTTTTCTGAATAATAGTTCCAATCCCAGGGCTGTACTTTAAAACCGCCTTTTTCTTTATCGATCTGCGCCTGTATCTCTGCTGCTTCTGTTTTAGCTTTGGCGGTTGCAGCAGGCACTAACTGCGCAAAGAACTGGTCTACTGCTGCTGGTGTTTTAGCCATTTGGTCGCTCAGTTTCCAGGCTGCATAACTAAGGAAGCCTAATAATTTTGCTTTGTCGGCACGCAGCTTAGCCAGTTTAGAGATGGTACCTCTTGTGTCATTGGAATCATTCTGTTCAGCACGGTTCCAGGAGGCATTGAATAATTTTTCGCGCGTTGAACGGTTACTTAATGATTGCAGCAAGGGCTGCTGAGTGGTATTTTGTAATGGGATTAACCACTTTCCTTCCATTTTTTTTGCTTTTGCATCCTGAGCTGCGGCGTCAATATCTGATGAGGAAAGTCCTGCGAGTTCTGCCTTGTCTGTAATCACGAGTGCTCCGGCCTTATTGGCTGCCAGCAGCTGGTTGGAGAATTTGGCATTTAAAGACGCCTCCTGTTCATTGAGTTTTTTAAGCAGTATTTTATCAGCATCAGATAACTTTGCACCAGCCAGGATAAATTGCTGGTAGTCATATTCCACCAACCGTTTTGACTCTGCGTCCAGTTTCAGGTTTGCGAGGTTATTATAAATAGTTTCTATTCGTTTGAAAAGTTTGGCATTCAGGTAAATGGCATCATTATGGGCTGCTTGTCTGGGAGCAATTGCTTCTTTTATAATTTGTAAGCTGGGATTGGTATTGGCCCCTGTCATCAGGTCAAACACATTGCTTACCCTTGATAACATGGCCCCACTTTTTTCCATGGGTATCATGGTGTTTTCAAAGGTCGGCGCAGCTGTATTATCAGCAATGCGCTGCATTTCTTCCAGCTGAATTTTCATTCCCTGTTCCAGTGCGGGCTGAAAGTCTCCATTTTTTATATGATCAAAGTCGGGTGCATGATAGGCCAGTGTACTTGCCTCTGCAAAAGGGTCTGTAGACGATGAACCTGTTTTCTCGCTGCCCGCCTGGTCATGCTTATTATTGCAGGCAGAAGCTGCAGCGATGATGACCACCAAAGGCATAATAAAAATTTTCTTCATTTTATAAATAAGGTTTAGTTTATCCGAATTTACATAAAATATGTAAAATACCGGTGTTAACGGTTGGTGAGAGATAACGCTCTGATGAGAAGTGTTTGGAAATGATATGCATACTTACTCACACTTAATGTGGATAAGTATGTTAAGTGATTGATAATAAGTAAAATTTAATGTGGATTACTCACACCTGCATAGAGGTTCATTAGTATTGCAGTAAGACGTCAAGTAAATGTTCTATATCAAAAGGCTTGATGATAAAATTGTCAAAACCAGCATCCTGATATTCATTTTCAATATTGGAATTGCAGCTCATGGCGATTACAGGAAGATCCGGAAAATCTTTTTTGATGAGTTTGCAGAGATGTGTACACTCTTCGCCATATAACCTAAAATCCAATACTACCAGTTGGGGATTGAAAATAGGGATTTGAGAAATTATATCTTTGCACAAAAGTAAGGGTAAGACGGTGTATTCCCCTTCTTGTAAAACGATGGTTATCGTTTCCAGCAGATCGCAATCAGCATCCTGTACAATCACTTTCTTCATCCCCGTAAAAGTTAAGATCAAAAAATGTGATTCGAGAGCATTTGATGATTAACCGAATATAATGATTTAAAAGGATAATCTGTTATCCATCAGCTCTTTTAAAAAAAGATATACAATTGAAACTTTTTATTCTGTATTTTGGTTTAATCCAGCAATAAATCATTTAACTATGCCCGAATTACCAGATCTTGAAGTTTTTAGTCATAATCTTGATCATCAGCTTAATGGTAAAGAGCTGAAAGAGATCTCCGTTAAGAATATTAAAAAATTGAATGTACCTGTAAAGGAGATACAGCAGGCACTGGAAAAACAAAAGCTTAAAAAAGTATACCGTTTAGGTAAGGAATTATATTTTGAATTTGAAAATAAGGCTGTCCTGAGTATGCACCTGATGCTGAACGGAGAACTTCAGCTGCTAAAGAATAAAAAAGAGCTGCCAAAATATACAATTGTTGACCTGCTATTTAAGGATGGAACAAGTTTAACCCTCACCGATTTTAGGGGGATGGCAAAGGCAACACTCGATCCGGGTGCTGATGAGGCACCTGATGCACTGGCGAAGGAAGTAGATCCGCATTTTTTTAAGCAGGTATTAAATTCGAAAAAAGCTGCAATTAAGAACGTACTGACAGATCAGCATGTGATCCGTGGTATTGGTAATGCCTATGCAGATGAAATTCTTTGGGAGGCAGGCATATCGCCTTTTTCGGCT
Organism: Pedobacter sp. L105; assembly: GCF_009765875.1. Lineage (GTDB taxonomy): Bacteria > Bacteroidota > Bacteroidia > Sphingobacteriales > Sphingobacteriaceae > Pedobacter. The sequence goes on along the minus strand of NZ_LMUP01000002.1, from coordinate 192,238 downwards.
TCAGACAAAATTCCTGATGCCAAATTAAAAGACCTGTCAAAAGCTGTCCGGCATGTATTGGAAAATGCAATCAAACAAATCAAAAAGGTTCACCCGGAAATTATCTCTGGTGAAGTGAGGGATTTTCTAAAGATCCATTCTCCTAAAAAAACAAATAGCCCATCGGGAGTACCCATAAAGATGAAAAAAGTAGGTGCGCGAAAAACCTATTATACTGATGAACAGGAACTTTTTTAAATAGGTAGGCTTTTTTTAATAGTTTGCGGCCCTGTTTTCAGGGCCGTGTATAATTTCTGACAATTGCTGCAGTAGAAAGTCTGGCGTTTACCTCTGCCCAGGTATTCTTTATGGAAGGGAAGGTTACAGCGCAGACAGATTTTTTGGCGATAAGCCAGCCAGTGTTTTTTTAAGGTAAACTCCTTTTTCCAGTTTAAAAAGTCGAAGCTATAAATTCGTGCTTCAGCAATCAGGATTTTTAACTTTGCGGGAGGTAATTTGCCTATCTGACTTAAGGGATGTACCCTGATGCGGTACAGCACCTCATTTTTGATAATATTTCCTACGCCTGAAAATATTTCCTGATCTAGCAGGGCATCGCAGACCAGTACATCAGGTTTTAAGCCCAGCTTTTTCAACGCAGCTTTTGGGTTCCACTGATCGGATAAAACATCGGCCGACCAGTCGTAGGTTTTATTGATATCGCCTTCTATATATGTAAGCGAGCAGGTATACAAGTTAAACTCTGCGTCAATAAATTCCAGCCGCAACCTTTCTGCTGTTCCTTTTCGCTCGTTAATGCGGTAACTGCCAAACATCATGAAATGCACCCTTAATGTAAATCCATCAAAGCAGATCAGGAAATGTTTACCCCAGCTTTTAATGGCTTTCACCTGCTGGTGAAGCATTCTTTCTATATCAATGCTGGTATTGCCGCTAACAGCAATCACTTCCTTTCCAACCAAATGCAGGGGTTCTAACAATTCTTTTAAGATGATGATGGATGGTCCTTCTGGCATGATATTAATTTGTGTTGCATATAAATGATGAGTTGCAACAACAACTGATTTCAATAATGGTTTAATATTTAGCTGATCCGGAACCGCATGATCATCTGGCAGATCATTCATTTCATGATATGATAATTTAGAAAGTTGATAAAAATTTATAACTTCATCAGCTTCTCCAAAATTGGTTTTATTTAAAGCCGGTTAAAGCGGAGAAACAAATGAGATTATAATGAAAGAACAAATTAATAGCGATAAAAAGCGTTCTCCGGGACTTTTTAGCCTGCTCCGTCCTTACGCTGGTATGGTTACCCTGCTTATTCTTTTCGCTTTATTTAGTAATGGCTTAAACTTATGGTTACCCAGGCTGATCGGTCATGGAATAGATGCATACAATAGCGGCAATTTTTCTTATCAAATAATGATCAAAGAATTTTTGGGTGTGGCGGTGATCATCTTTATTTTCAGTTACCTGCAGGGAATAGTGCAAACCTTTGCCTCCGAACGGGTGGCGCGTGATTTAAGAATGCGCATTGCGGTGAAAATATCCGGACAAAGCTTTGCTTTTATTGAAAAGGCCAATCCTTCAAAATTATTGACCAATCTTACTTCTGATGTAGATTCGATCAAATTGTTTGTTTCACAGGCTATCGTGTCTATTGTTTCCTCGCTATTTATCATCATAGGAGCTAGCGTTTTATTACTCACGATCAATTGGAAACTGGGCTTAACCACAATAGCGATCATCCCCATTATTGGAGGGGCTTTTTATACGGTTCTGAAAAAAGTTAAGGTGTTATTTAAAAAAAGCCGGGAAGTGATCGACTGGTTAAACAAAGTAATTAATGAAAGTATCCTGGGCTCTGCCCTGATCCGCGTGATCAATTCGCAGCAACTGGAGTATGATAAGTTTTTTGCGGCAAGTAACCAGGCAAAAGATATTGGTGTATCTATTCTCAGGCTGTTTGCCTGGCTAATTCCCATTATTGTTTTTACTGCTAATATGGCCGGTTTAACGATCCTTGCTTTAGGCGGGCATTACGTGATCAACGGCAGCATGACCATAGGAGACTTTGCCGCTTTTAACAGTTACCTGGCTTTATTGATCTTTCCTATTCTTGTAATAGGTTTTATGAGTAATGTGATTGCACAGGCTACGGCCTCCTTTGCCAGGATCAGCCAGGTGCTGGATACAGAAGACCAGCCGGAGACAGGAAAACTGGACACTGCTGTTAGCGGAGAGATTGAAATCAAAAATATCCAAATCAGCTATGGGCAGAAAGCTATCCTGAAAGATATCTCTTTTAAGGTTGAACCAGGTGAAAAGATTGCGGTTATAGGACCTACTGCTGCCGGTAAAACCCAACTGCTTTATCTGCTTACAGGCCTGATTCCGGCTACATCAGGATCTGTTCTATATGACGGGAAGCCGATTGATGCCTACGACGCAGAAGCCTTCCATAGCCAGGTAGGATTTGTTTTTCAGGATAGCATCATGTTTAACATGAGCATCAGGGAAAATATTGCTTTTAGTGATACGGTAACGGACGAATCGCTGGGAAAAGCTATCGCTACTGCAGAACTGAAAGATTTTGTAGATGCATTGCCCGCAGGACTGGATACCCAGGTTTCTGAGAGGGGACTGAGCCTTTCCGGAGGACAAAAACAGCGGATCATGCTGGCCAGGGCTTTGGCTGTTAATCCAAAAGTGCTGCTGCTGGATGATTTTACAGCCAGGGTAGATAACCAGACGGAGCAAAAGATCCTGGAAAATATCGGCTTGAATTATCCGGGCCTCACTTTAATTTCTGTTACGCAAAAAATTGCGTCAGTAGAAAATTACGCCAAGATCATCCTGCTGATGCAGGGGGAAATGCTGGCAGCCGGTACACATGAAGAACTGATGGGCAGCTGTCCCGAATATGTACAGATCTTTAACTCTCAACAAAGCACTAGTCAATATGAACTATAATTTAAATAACCAGCCGGCAGGAGAAAGAAAAAGCTCAACCTGGACAGGGTTAAAAAGCTTATTGAAACTGGTGGAGCAGGAAAGAAAAAAACTTATCCTTGCTTTAGCGGCTATACTGCTAAACTCTTCATTGAACTTACTGGGGCCCTTTTTAATTGGCCACACCATAGATAAATATATCCAAACCAAACAGTATCATGGTGTATTGGTATTCTCGGGAATCCTGCTTACCATGTATCTTGTGGCTTTTATAACGAGTTATTTCCAGACCAGCTTAATGGGTGGAATAGGGCAGCGGATTATCTTTGAGTTGCGGAATGCCATTTTTAATAAAATCCAGCAATTGCCTGTTGCTTTTTTTAATGAAAATAAAGCAGGTGACCTGATTTCGAGAGTGAATAACGATACAGATAAACTAAACCAGTTTTTCTCGCAGGCGCTGATGCAATTCATCAGCAGTATCATGATGATGATTGGAGCCGGCATTTTCCTGCTGATCATTAACGTTAAACTCGGACTGGCCACACTGGTTCCTGGTTTGTTCATTTTAATCTTTACAAGGGCTATTTCTCCCTGGGTAAAACACAAAAATGCGCTGAATTTAAAAAGTACCGGTGGTATGAGTGCTGAAATACAGGAAAGCCTGAACAATTTTAAGGTGATCATAGCCTTTAACCGCAGGGACTATTTCAGGAAAAGGTTTGATACCGTTAACCAGGAAAATTACCGCACGGCTATCGGTTCAGGATTGGCAAATAGTGTCTTTCTGCCTGTATTTGGCCTTTTCTCTTCCATTGCACAGTTAACGGTACTATCCTTTGGAATTTACCTGATCACGCAGGGTAACTTTAGCGTGGGGCTGCTGGTAAGTTATCTTTCCTATGCCACTAACTTTTACAATCCGCTGCGCCAGCTGGCGTCTCTATGGACAAGTTTCCAGGTAGCACTGGCAGGATGGGACAGGATCAGCCAGATCTTGTCGCTGAGCAGTAACCTCGTTACCCTTTCTGCCGAAACAGGGCAGGAGCAGACAGATGCAGTACTGGAATTCAGGAATGTACACTTTGGCTATACCGGCGGATATGAGATCCTGCATAATATCAGTTTTACCATGAAGCCGGGTAAAACTTATGCGCTGGTTGGGCCTACCGGCGGTGGTAAAACTACTACGGCTTCTATTATGGCCAGGTTATATGATCCGCAGCAGGGAACAGTATTGCTTAAGGGAAGGGATATCCGCAGTTATACACCTGAAGAAAGAGCAGAAAAAATAGGTTTTATATTACAGGAACCTTTTCTATTTACCGGCACGGTAAAGGAAAATATCTTATACAGTAATGAGCGCTTCCATAAATATAGCAGTGAAGAGTTTATAGGTGTATTAAAAGCCGCCAGGCTGGAGGGACTGCTCACTACCTTCGACAAAGGACTGGACACGGATATCCTGTCTGGCGGGGATAGTTTGAGTATAGGCCAAAAACAACTGATCGCCTTTATGAGGGCGGTATTACGACAACCGGAACTGCTTATCCTGGATGAAGCTACAGCAAATATAGATACGATTACAGAACAGCTGCTTGGGCAGATATTGGATAATCTGCCTAAGGAAACTACGCTGGTCATTATCGCACACCGTTTAAACACCATTGAGAATGCCGATGAGATCTTTTTTATCAACTCCGGAGAAGTAAGTCCCGCGGGTTCATTTAAAGAAGCTGTAGATAAATTGATGAGCGGAAAAAGAACAAGTTAGTTAATGGACTTGTACGGTTTCTTACCTGAAGATGCTTTTTTGAGCATGTTCATCAGCGATTCGATATGAATAGGCTTTGAAAGATAATCGTCCATTCCAGCTACCATACATTCATTTCTGTCTTCTGGCATCACATTGGCAGTCATGGCAATGATAACAGGCTGTGGATTGCTGGTGCTTCTGATAATTTTGGTGGCTTCCAGGCCATCCATTTCCGGCATTAATACATCCATTAAAATAACGTCGTAGTTTTGTCTGTTAAACATTTCTACGGCTTCTATACCATTTTGCGCCAGATCAGGTGCATAACCCAATTTGTTTAAAATCCGGGTAGCCAGTTTAAGGTTTATCGGATGATCTTCTGCCAGTAAAATGCGCAATGGGTTATGGTCAGAAAAATCTTCTGATAATAAATTGGTTAACTTCTCTTTTGGTTTAATGGATTTCAGCGCCCCGTGCTGGTTGAGTGTCTGATGAATGATGGTCTGCAGTTGTTTAGACTTTGCTGGTTTATTCAGTACGGCAGCAAACAGGTCAGGGTATTTATGCCTGCTTTCATCACCAATTGAACTTAGTAAAATAATGGGTGTAGTGATGTTTTTCGCTTTGATATTTTTTGCCAATTCTATCCCGTCCATTCCTGGCATCTGCATGTCAGTAATGATAAGGTGGAAATCGTGTTCAACAGCCAGCATAACCAATGCTGCTTCCGGACTGTTCTTGATCACAGGGATGAAATTCCATTGTTCCAATTGTGTTTTCAGGATCCTCAGGTTGGTAAGGTTATCATCTACAACCAGTATTTTCTTTCCTTCATTTTGCAGTTGCTCCTGTACAGCAGAGATCTGTTCTTTAAGTATGCCTATCGTTACATCGATTGTAAAATAAAAGGTAGTGCCTTCATTTAATTTACTTTTTACGCTGATATTTCCGTTCATCAAATTAACCAGTTTTTCACTGATCACCAGACCGAGCCCTGTGCCGCCATATTTTCTGGTATTAGAAGAGTCTACCTGTGAAAATGCTTTGAACAGGGTAGACATTTTTTCTTCGGGGATTCCAATACCTGTATCACGTATTTCAAACAGAAGGGTTACTTTTTCATTCTCAACAGCATGCTGTTTTACGCTGAGGTGGACTTCTCCCTTCTGGGTAAATTTCATGGCGTTACTCACCAGGTTGATCAGGATCTGCCTAAGCCGAAATCCATCGCCTATTAATACATCCGGTAAACGATGGTCTATTTCACAGAGCAGGTCAATTTCCTGGGCAGTCGCTTTACGCGTAAATAAATCCATCACATCTTCCATACATTTTGAAAGTTCAAAACTATGATCTTCCAGATCGAGATGACCGGATTCAATTTTAGAATAATCCAGGATGTCATTGATCACACTTAACAAAGCTTCTCCGCTGATACTGATCACATTGACATAATCTGCCTGTTCTTCTGTAAGACTGGTTTCATTCAACAGGGAAGTCATGCCCATTACACCGTTCATTGGGGTGCGGATCTCATGGCTCATGGTAGCCAGGAAAATACTTTTGGCTTGTGCAGAACGTTCTGCATCCCTTCTGGCATCTATAGCAACCTGGTTAGAAAGGAGCAGGTCCTGATTTAATTTCTCCAGCGCTTCTTCATGTGCTTTCCGTTGTTCAATATGCAGCATCATGGAGCGTTGCAGCCCGCTGTACTTATTGAGGTTGTATGCCCATAATCCGCAGATAAAGTAGATCACTGCGGTGAGCAGGATGTGAATACTCATTGTCTGTATTTCCAGGTAATCCAGAGTGGTGAAATATACATTCCCATAACCTATGCTTTGCAGGTAGTTTAAGCCCAGATGGTGTAGCGTGACAAAAACCAGCATGGGGATCTGCAGTTTCCAGTTCTGGTAGGTAATTAAAATGGCACTTCCAATAAAAGCAAAGAAGTGCATTTCAAACATGCCGTGCATCTGGTAAATGAACTGCGCCATAAATATCCCCAGGCAAACACTGAGTACATATTGATAGAGATTAGAATTGGGCAAGCCCCATTTGATGGAATAATAGGCCAATAATGTAGTCCCGCCAACGCCAAAAGCAATATTCCAGGTACCGTAAAAACTAGCGAAGAAAAGCCCCGCGATAAAAAAACTGATTAGAAAATAATTGATCAGTCTGTCTGATCTCTTCTTTACATTAAATCTATAGTCCTCTATGGTACGGTCTTCAGTAAATGAAATTGTAGAAGTGAAATCAGCCATTAATTTTTGCAATTAGGTAATTTACAACCATACGACTTTAGGGCAAATATATCTTCGTTCAATATATGCTTTTTATTCAATACGCCATCTAGGGCGATTAAAGCATAACTTGTTTTGGCGTCGGTACAATATCTGCTCTTGTTGTAATTTCCTCTATAATAAAGCTCCCTGTTTGCATTTAATACCACTGCCTGCGGAGTGGAGTATACACCGCATAAAGCTGCCACCGTTGAATCTGCAATAACAGGAACGCTGATCCCAAATCTTTTTTTAACCTCTTCTGCTGAATTGGATTTATCAGTCATCAATACGACTGCAAAGTTTACCCTGTTGTGGTAAGTTTTGACGAGCGACTTAAAATGGTCGATGTTAAACCGGGAACATGGACAGTCGGGATTAAAAAAATGGAGAAATACAGGTTTGTTATTGTTAAAATTTAAGGGGGAAGCCAGTTTGATTTTCTGCCCTGTACGCACCGTTTTGTAATCGGATGGTACAGGAGTAGGCAGGCTGTAAACTAATTGGTTATACCAGAAAAAACTAAAAATGATTACCATTAGAAGCGTTAACCAGACCGTAACAATCCATTTTTTCATATAAGGTCAGGCTATTAAATTAAACCAATTTTTTTGGTAAAAGGTACTATATACGGTTTAAGCAGACCTCTGGATTTCAAATTATTATAAATAATAAACAAAATATTTTTAATCGCTGTGTTTTATATATATCTGTTTGAACAGTTAAATTTACGGAAAAATATTATTATTTTGGAGATGTGCGGAGAAACTTGATGTAAATTCCTATTTTTCCCTTAATTATCCCATAATTGTGTAAAAGCCAAATTTTATTTAAGCTAAATCCTTTTAAATGTTATATAAAGCATCATTGAAACCTTTAAAGTTTATTCGTAAACCGGCTTTATTGTCGCTGATCAGCTTCCCGCTTATTTTTTCGGGTGTTGCACAAGCGCAGGAGTCATTTAAAGGACTGGAATCTCTTTTTACCGTTCCCAAACAATACACCGCGATGTCTACTACAGCTGCACCTGTAATAGATGGTGATATTTCTGATAAATTATGGAGCAATGTTCCCTGGACAGATAATTTTACAGATATTGAAGGGGACAAACAACCTGCACCTTATTTTAATACACGCCTTAAAATGATGTGGGATAAAAATTATTTATATATCGCTGCGGAGGTTAAAGACCCTCATGTTTGGGCAAATGTGAAAAAACATGACGAAGTAGTTTTTCAGGATAACGATTTTGAAATATTTATAGACCCTAATAACCATGCACATCAGTATTTCGAAATTGAAGTGAATGCAATCAATACAATCTGGGACCTTTTTCTGCCTAAACCTTACCGCAATAATGGCGGCGGACTGGCAAGCTGGGAAGCACTGGGCATGCGCTCTGCGGTGAGAGTTCAGGGAACACTGAATAATCCTTCAGATACAGATAAAGGCTGGACAGTAGAGATGGCCATTCCTTTTTCGGCGTTAAGGATGGGGAACGGCAATATGGCAGCCCCTCAGGATGGCGAGTCATGGAGGATCAATTTCTCCAGGGTAGAGTGGGGAACTACCGTAAAGGATGGTCATTATGTTAAAAACACAGACTCACTGGGAAAAAATCTTCCTGAACATAACTGGGTATGGTCGCCCCAGGGGCTGATCAATATGCATTATCCTGAGCGCTGGGGTTACCTGAAATTCAGTGCGGCACCTATCGGACAGGTACAGCCTCCATTTGAGCTTCCCTATGCCGAAAAACAAAGAAATTATCTGTGGCTGGTTTATTACAGGCAAAAAGAATACCTGGAAAAACAAGGTAAATATGCGGTAACTTTAGAAGAGCTGGGTATTAAACCCACTTTTGAACTGGAAGGAATTACCAATACGCTGGATATGGAAGCCACTAACCACCAGTTTTATCTAAGCCTTAAAGCTGATAAACAAAGTACATTGACCATCAACCAGGAAGGCCTGGTGCAAATCGAAAAGTAATGAGCAACAGAAGAAATTTCGTTAAATCCGGGTTGATTGCAGGTGTTGCAGCCGCCGTACTCCCTTTATCCTCGAGTGCATCGGTGGTGGTAAACAGCACAGAAAAAAAAGGATGGAAACACTGGGTATGGACGAATCCTAAATTGACGGATAAAGAAGAAGATCTGGCAGTGCTTTACAAAAAATACTATGATGCCGGTATAAGGGGTATTTTCTTTGAAGCAGATAGTGAAAAACATTTTCGTGCTGCGAAGGCGCAAAAACTGGAAGCCCATCGCTGGATATGGACCATGAACAGGAAAATTGAGTCGGTCATGAAAGAACATCCCGAATGGTATGCCGTAAACCGTAATGGTGAAAGCTGTATCACCCATCCGCCATATGTGGATTATTACCGGTGGTTATGCCCATCAAGGCCCGAAGTACGTCAGTACCTGGAAAATGAAGTACAGGAAATACTCAATAAAGATTATGTAGATGGCATTCACCTGGATTATGTGCGGTATTGTGATGTGATCCTGCCTGTTAATCTATGGCAGAATTATAAGATAGAGCAAACGAAGGAATTACCGGAATATGATTATTGTTATTGCAGTGTTTGTCGGGAAGGTTTTAAGGCCTTCCGCGGACAAGATCTGTCGGCTATTACTTTTCCTGAAGCCAGTCTTTCCTGGCGACAGTACCGTTACAATCAGATTACAGCTATCGTAAACCGGCTGGCCAATGTAGCCGTAAAACATAAAAAGCAGATTACTGCTGCCGTATTTCCAACACCAGAAGTGGCCCGCAGAAATGTGCGCCAGGACTGGACCAATTGGAACCTTAGCGGTGTATGCCCTATGATCTATCATGGTTTTTATAAAGAGCCCGTAGAATGGATTGGCGATGCTGTAACGGAAGGCACACATTTCCTTGCCGGAAAGTTTCCTTTATATGCCGGGCTTTACCTGTCTGATTTTAAATCTAAGGATGAATTGAAACTGGGTATACAATATGCGCTTCAGCATGGTGCAAAGGGAGTATCCCTGTTTGGGCAGGTAGATGACGAAACTTTAGGAATTTTAAAATCTGTTTCAGATAATAGCTATATTTAAAACTCATTGAAGAATTATGGCGGTAACTAAATATGCGAAGGAAGATATTATTCCTCTGGTGATCCATATTTTAAGTTTCTCTACGGTGAAATTTGCAGAGTATGGTTATAAAGCAATTCTGGAAAGTGAATTGCCGGATTTACTGGGGATGGATGAAGATGATGTAACGGCCGACCTTCATTTCCAGTTGCTCGATGCGGCTGAGGATGATATTTCAATAGCGATCAATAAATGTATTGCCTATATTGATGCTACGATAGATACCTTCCGTATCATGTATGCCATTGACCTGGAAGAGTTATATACCGATGAAAGGTTACATGAGATAGCCAGCCAGATCTATTCTGATCTTTATTATTATGCAGATGGACTGATTGATGATAATATCTCCTCTGCGATAATGGAATTACCCTTTACCGCCGCCAATGCATTTTTCTTTTTATGCAGGCTGATCATTCATCAGGAAATAGATGCAGAAATGTCTATGGATGAAGGTTTTTATGGAACAGGATGGGAAGAATTTGAATTTCTTGATACCTCAGATAATAATGTAGCCGTAGTATACGATCTTGTACAGCATATCCTGAAAATGAATATTGAGATCAGTGATATTTATTCCAACCGGGACCATCGGAATCGGAATTAAAATTTGACCGAACTAATTGCCTGTTTTAGACGTTTAATACGTATTAGCTTTAGCATCATGAACAAATTAGTTTTAATCAGGCACGGACAAAGTGAGTGGAATCTGGAAAACAGATTTACAGGATGGCAGGATGTAGACCTGAGTGAACAGGGAAGAAATGAAGCCATTCAGGCAGGAAAATTATTGGCTGAGGCAGGTTTTACTTTTGATACCGCTTACACCTCGGTATTAAAGAGGGCGATAAAAACCCTTCACCTGGTGCTGGAAGAAATGGATTCCCTATGGATTCCTGAAACTAAAGCATGGCAGTTAAATGAAAGACATTATGGCACCCTTCAGGGTTTGAACAAAGCAGAAACAGCAGAAAAATACGGCGCCGAAAAAGTAATGACCTGGCGAAGGGGGTTTGGTATACTTCCACCAGCTTTAACGGCAGATGATCCGCGTGCGCCACATCATGATGTACGTTATGCAGGTGTTGATCCAACACTTTTGCCGCTTACCGAAAGTCTGGAAACATCGATGCAGCGGGTGATCCCTTTTTATCAGAATAATATATCACCGGCACTAAAAGCAGGAAAACATATTTTGATTGCTGCACATGGCAACACACTCAGGGGATTAGTTAAATATCTGGACCATATTTCTGATGATGATATAGTGAATTATGAAGTTCCTACAGGCATTCCGCTGGTATATGAGATGGATGACAGTTTTGAGCCGATACGTAAATATTATCTTGATTCTAAAATAATCAACACATAAAGATGTAAATCTGCTGTGCAATTCGTCAAATTTTTGTGAGTGAAATAAAAATTCGTATCTTCTACGTAGATTTGTGATGGATGACAAGAGGAAGATTTAGAGTACCACTTATTTATGTTGTTACTGGTATAACCTGGATTTTTACTGGTGATAAGGTAGTTTTGTGGGTTACCCGGAATAGTGAACTGGCAGGTACCCTCCATACGGGTAAACGCATATTTTTTATATGTTTAACGGGTTTTTTGCTTTTTTTATTAATTGACAGGGAACGGAGGAAGATCACCTACAATGAAAAACAATACCGGAACCTCTATGACGGTAATCCTAGTCCTATCTGGTTTTATGACCCACAAACTTTCAAGTTCGTTTCAGTGAACGATGCAGCAATTTTAGCTTATGGGTATTCAAGGAAGGAGTTTCTTTCTATGAGCGTGATGGATATTCTTCCTCCCGAAGATGTTGAAAAGGTAAAAGCTTCTTACCTCCGGATGAAAGATAATGCCTATGAATCGGGCACATGGCGTCATTTGAAGAAAGATGGTACCATGATCTATGTGGATGTTAATTCTCATAAAACACAGCTTGATCATAAAGACCTGATCATGGTAGTGGCTCATGACACCACTGAAAAGTTCCTCCATGAACAACAGCTGCGGGAAATTAATGCAGAACTTAACGTACAAAAGAAACAGCTGGCAAAAAATTATGCTGTTTTAGAGGATACACTAAACAGTATCACAGATAGTTATGTGACCATTAACAGGGATTGGATAATCACAAAGGCGAATTCAAATTTCTATTCCGTTACAGGAATAAAGGAAGATCTGGTCGGAAAAAGGGCTTTGGAGATTTTCCCTGAGTTAGAATCAAGTAATTTCTATGTTCTGGAAAAAAAGGCGATGGATGAGAAAATACCTGTAAAGCTGGATGACTTTTCTAGGGTCTTTAATAAATGGCTTCGCCTCTCTGCTTTTCCAACTGAAGAGGGTATTGCTGTTTATTTTACAGACATTACGGCTGATAAAGAAAAAGATATCAGTTTAAAACAAGCACTTGAACGGTATGATCTCGCATCCAATGCCACAGGGGATGTGATTTATGATATTGACCTGCCTTCAAGAAAAATCAGCTTTAATCATCAAATATCAAAATTGACCCAATTCAGTTCCGATGAGATCGGCGATACTTTGGATTGGTGGATAGCTGTTATTCATCCGGAAGATTTTGCACATGTCAAACCTTTCATTACGTTAAAGATTCAGGCCGGAGAGAAATCCTGGTTTTCGGAATACCGGATAAAGGTTGCTGGCGGAGGATATAAATATATTTATGATCAGGGCTATTTGTTATTTAATGAAGCAGGACAACCCGCACGTGTAATAGGTGCAATAAAAGATATTGATGTATTAAAACGTAATATTGAAGATCTCAAAAGATCCGGAGAAATTTTAAACAGGATTCATAACCCGGTGATTATCTCCAATCCGGAAGGTAAGATTACCTGGGTAAATCCGGCATTTACAGTAGTAACAGGTTATTTGGATGCGGAAGTAATAGGCCATAGTCATGTAGAAATGCTGTACAGTAAAAAGAATAACTGGCAGGTTGTTGAGCGACTTCAAATTGCAATGTCAAAAAATGAAGCTTTTGGTGCAGAACTCCTTAAGCATACCAAACTTGGAAAGGAGTATTGGGTTTCACTTAATCTTTCCCCTGTATTTGATGCCCAGGGAAAATTGGAATGTTATATCTCTGTGGAAAATGATATCACAGAGCGTAAGGAACGTGAAACATTAATAGGACTTCAAAATCAAAAGCTAGAAACGGTATCCTGGTTAAATTCGCACCAGATCCGTAAACCTGTAGCTTCTATATTGGCACTGACTTTATTGATTAAGTCTTCCGCTGATGATATCGAAAAAGCAGAAATGCTTGATATGTTATACCGCTGTTCTACAGAATTGGATGAAGTTATCCAGGAAATCAATTCAGAAGCGTCAACCGATGGGGATGCTGATGTAGATCCTCAATAATTAAATTTACATCAACTTACAGTTTCCAAACGCTTTTCTTAACTTTAGCTAATGAATCTCATTTCCTTTGAAGATACTCCTTTTGTGGTAAAGTTATCCTTTGATCATGTGATTGAAGGTATGGAAGTTCAGGCAGAAGGAACCGGGGAACGTGCTGAGCTGGCCCGCTCACTATTGAAAGAGGTTTCCCAATATCCGGAATTACGAGAGGGTATCACCTCGGCCGATCAGGTAGAACAGCATTCAGAATTGATCAGCCGCTTATTGACCGACTATTTTCCGGCAGTACTTACACACAACGAAATTAAAGCTGTCAGTGTTCCCTATAGAAATGTTGTTTTTAACCATACTGAACGCTTCAGGAACATTCTGAATGCTGCCGGTAAAGAATTTGAGATCAATATCAGGGATTTTGACCAGCACCAGTTTTATGTGTTGAGCTGCTGTTTGATCCTTAATGAATTTTATGGTACCCAGCTGGATTTTGGCAGGCCCCTGTTTTATGATATCCCTACAGCCAACGGAATTACTAAACATTACCGCATTTTGTACAATGCCGATTATCTGGAGATACTGGCTACAGATAAGTCTTTACCTATATCTCCTGAAGATATTGACCTGCTGCTGGATAATTACGATAACCTGGAATTATGGAAAGAAAAATTTCCGAAGGATAGCTGGTTGTTGAAAGGTTTTGCGATCATGACCTTGTTTGATGCTACCGTAGAAAATGCAGTTTCTATTTTTAAAGAGAAATTGCTGGTGCTAAATTCTGTCGATTTTCAGCGCAGCGTAGAGTCAATTTTCCGCTCTATTTACAGGATACCTGACATCAGGATAGGCTTTACGGTTTTTAATCAGGAAGAGGGCAGGTTTAGGGTAGCTTCTTTTGGGCACGCGATGAAGAGTTTTATCCTGCCTGATGATGCCGAGAAGTACGATAAAGAAATATTATGTATGGGTTCTTTTCATCACCTGATTGAAAAGAAGGTGTTTTTTGCTGTCTCTGATACGGCAGAGTTTCTGGTGGCAAATCCAGACAGCCAACTGGCCAGCAGGTTTCTTGCACAGGATATAGGGAGTTTTATCCTGGCCCCGGTAGTGAAGAATAATGTGCTGCTGGGTGTGGTAGAATTGATTTCTCCCAGAATTAAGGAATTGAATAGCATCAATGCCAATAAGCTGGAGGTGGTGATGCCATTTTTAACCGATTCTATAGACCGGCTGGTTGCTGAACTTCAGCACCAGGTCCAGGCTTTTATACAAGATCAGTTTACCACGATCCATGCCAGTGTATACTGGAAATTCAAACAGGAAGCACAACGGGTAATCGCTGCCCAGGAGGCAGGAAAAGAAGAAACCGTTGAAGAGATCGTTTTTCCGGATGTGTATCCCTTATATGGTCAGGTTGATATCAAAGGATCATCTGAAGCCCGTAATTCAAGTGTACAAAATGACCTGAAGCATCAGCTGGTTACACTGATCGAAATTCTGGAACGGATTGAAGAGCAGGAAGGGGTAGAATCTTTTAAAGATGAAACTCAGCGCCTCAATTATTTTCTCAATGACGTTTCTTTGTCACTTAAAGCTGGTACAGAGCAGTATGTTTATAATTATATTGACCTTAATGTTCATCCCCGTTTAACAACGATTGTCCACACTGGTCAGCAGCAGATTATAGCCGGTTATTTTAAGGAAACTGACAAAGAAAGCGGGGCCTTCCATATCTACCGCAGAAAATATGAGGCTACTATTGGGCAAATCAACGAAAAATTAGCCTCTATTATTGATGACAGGCAGGATGAGGCCCAGGCAATGTTTCCTCATTATTATGAAAGATTTAAAACGGATGGCGTAGAGCATAACCTGTATATTGGTGCTTCTATTTCACAACTTCAAAACTTTAGCCTGGAAAAATTATATGCTCTCCGTTTATGGCAGTTGCGGGTGCTTTGTGAAATGGAACTTGCCCATCATCATTTAAAAGCCGAACTCCCTTATCCGCTGGAGGTAACTACCCTGGTCCTTGTTTACAATACAACCTTGTCGATACGTTTCAGAATGGATGAAAAGCGGTTTGACGTGGATGGCAGTTACAATGCCCGGTTTGAAATTGTGAAAAAACGCATTGATAAAGCCATGATCAAGGATACGCAGAAACGTATTACCCATATGGGCAGGATCACTATTGTATATTCCAGTGAAACTGAAGCAAAAGAGTATGCGGGTTATCTTAAAATCCTTCAGCAGGAAGGCATTCTTGGAGATACAATTGAAAACTTTGAGGTAGAAGATCTGCAGGGTGTTTCGGGTCTTCATGCCTTCAGGGCAACACTCCTTCATTAATAGTTTATCCCCGGTAATTTTCCGGGGATAAGAAAATATTAAACCTGGTCGGGTTCAAATTCCAGGGAAACGCCATTCATGCAGAACCTTTTGTAGGTAGGTGCAGGGCCATCGTCAAAAATATGTCCTAAATGTGAATCGCAGCGGCCGCAGGTAACTTCAACACGGCGCATGCCATATGCGTTGTCTTCTTTATAGTGCACGCTATCCGGTTTTACCGTCTCAAAAAAACTTGGCCATCCGCAACTGCTTGCAAATTTGGCATCCGATTTAAATAATTTATTACCGCAAACAGCACAATAATAAGTGCCTATTGCTTCGCTATCCCAGTACTGACCAGTGAAAGCACGTTCTGTGCCCTGTAATCTCGCAACAGTATAGAGATCAGCAGGAAGGATCTTTTTCCATTCTGCATTATCTACATGGAGTAAGGTATCGTCTGTTCTGGAGTAATAAGGATTATTCTGATGAGTAGTATCCATGATCTATTGTCTAGTGATTATTCTTATATACAAATATAACATATAAAAATAATGCCGGTTTACATTAACTCACCATTCTGCCCATTAAAGGATCTGTTTTGGTTGCCATGCCGGTTTCTACACGTCCGGCAAATCTTTCCTTAAAAAGGCTGTTACTTTTACTGCTCACGCTAAAGTCATACCAGTTGTAGTATTTTGAAAGATCAAGTAAAGTACTTGTTTTGCTGTTCGCTGCCACTTTTAAAACCTTTGTTCCTTTTTGATAACTCAAATCTTCGAGTGTCAATTCCTGTGGGTAATTTCCTGTATTGGTTACGGTAACGATCATATTTCCGCTCAATTTTAAAGGATGAACAGGATGCGGTTCATACCGGCATTCTATGGTAAGCTGAGGATGTGTGGCACCTATAAACTCTCTGAAAAAACCATTGGGCCCATATACCCTTAAATGGTAATTCCCACCTTCAAAATCTCGTGTAAGCCACTCGTCCTGTAAGGTATCGCCTGCAGCTACGGTATAGTTCCACACACGCAGCGTTTCTCCTTTAAAAGGGTTCATGGCGTAAACGGTAAAAGGCGAGCCAGCTGATTTTTTACCAAAAGTTTTATTTCCTGCGCTAAAGCTAATCGTGAACCTGTCGTCGTTAAACGCTCCACTGACATATAATTCATAAGGCAATGCGCAGGCAGAACGAATACCTTTTTCCTGTTGCGGGAAATAAGGTGAAGACAGCGGATCTGTATTGATGGCCTGTATTTCTTCTTCGCTCAGTTTTCTGTAATTATCGGGTACTTCTTTGAACTTAGCGGAATATATTTTCTCTATAAAAGCTGTTTTCTCCAGGAACTTTGGCTGTTCAATTTTTTCTCCGTTATAAGTTCTGAATGCTGAGGTCAGGTCGCCGCAAACAGTTCTTCTCCAGGGAGTGATGTTCTCCTCAATAATTTTTTTATTCAGCTTTTTCTCCAGGAAATTCTCCAGGAACTGAAGGGACGACGTATGGTCAAATACTTCAGAACATACATAGCCGCCGCGCGTCCATGGGGAAACGATTACCATAGGGACACGATAACCCAATCCTAACTGGCTTTCCCGGATGTTACTTTCCTTCATTGATGGGTTGAATTGCTGGGTTTTAGTGATAAAATCAAGTTTTACGTCCAGGCCCTCGGATACTTTACCTGCATTTTCTTTAAATGGATGCGGAGGTACAAAAGGAGGGACATGGTCAAAATATCCATCGTTCTCGTCATAGGTTAACACGAAAATGGTCTTTTTCCAGGTCTCCGGATTTTTAGTCAGGATTTCCATTACCTCACTTACAAACCAGGAACCGAACCAGGGCACACCCGGATGGTCGGAGAAGTTGGCTGGTGTCATCAGCCAGGATACTGCTGGCAGTTTATCTTCATCCACATCTTTCCTGAATTGATGCAGAATATCTCCCTTAGGAATGTTCAATTCACGTTCAGTTCCATTTTCATTGTACCGGAAAGCTTCAAGCGTATGGAAATCAGGGTCGCCAGTATTGACACCGAAGGCTTTGGCGTTTAAATTTCTGGCTTTTTCCGACAAGGCATTATGGGCCGTCATCGTATAATTTTTCTCGTCTTCTTCAGTTTTAAGCAGCAATCTTTTTAAAGCAGCTACACTTTTCTGCTGCTCTTCAGTCAGGTTTTCTGCTGGTGCAGCGGAAATTTGTTCCAGCAAAGATTTCTTCTTCTCCTGCAGATTGGCTATAGCACCGGGCTGAAGGCGTACATTGTATTGTTCAAAATACTCCAGCACATTGGTGCCAAAGTTACTCAGCCATGCACTGGGTTCGCCATTTAAGCCAAAGCCCATGGTTAATTCATTCTGATAGATTTTCCAGGAAACCCCATTTTCTTCTAAGCGTTCCGGAAATGTTTTCCAGTTTAAAGTGGGTTTATCATAGTTACTGATATTCCATACATGTGCAATTCCCTCAGCATTATTCTTTTCGCGCACAGTACCGGTCATCCAGTAATAACGGTTAGGGTGGGTACCTGCAATAACAGAACAGAAATTCTGATCACATACGGTAAAGGCATCTGCCAGTGAATAATAAAAAGGGAAATCCTCTCTTTTGCAATAACCTACTGTAAGCGGCATATGGGCATAAGTAGGATTATATGCTTTTTTAACATTAAGCCACTGGTCGTATTTTCCGCCATTTCTGGCATCGGTCTGGTCGGTCCAGTTATGCGGTAATGCGCCCATCCAGGCAACTTTAGTCTCTTTGATATTCAGGTGAAAAGGGGCATAGGTATCACCTTCTTTATTGGATTGCAGCCAGACCTTATTTTTGTTCGGCAGATCAATTGCCCTGGGATCGTTAAACCCTCTCACCCCCTGCAGGGTGCCAAATTCATGATCGAAAGAACGGTTTTCCTGCATGAGAAAAACAATATGTTCGGCATCATAAAAGGTGCTGCCCAAGGCTGGATCTATAGACATTGCTTTTTGAATGACCGGGGGTAAGGTATTGATGATGGCGGCCCCTCCGGAAAGTAAAGCTGCTTTTTTAATAAACTCCCTGCGTGAATCTGTACTCATCTATTTAAGGGTTACTTCTGTTAAAATGGGACAATGGTCTGATGGATATTTACCGTGATAAGTGTCCGTTAAAATACCCCATCTGCTGGCAGTGAAGTCTTTGGTCACAAAAACATGGTCAATGATTCCGGAGCCGCTTACTTCCTTGCCAAATCCATTGAACGAAGTGTTGTTTGCATAGGGATGTTTTACCAGGTTATAGGTATCCCTGAGAAATCCAGACTTAGCTAAGAGCCGGTACCATTCAGTTTCATGCTCCCCATTGAGATCTCCCGTAAATACGGCAGGTTCTGTTCCGGCAATTTCTTTGATCTTACGCAGGATCAGCTTGCTGCTTTCCAGCCTGGCATTTCCCTGATAGTCATAGTGAGCGTTAAAATAATAGAACTTCCTGCCGCTTTTCTGATCTTGCAGGTATACCCATGAACAGATACGGTTGCAGCAGGTTACGTCCCATCCCAGCCCTGGTTTATCCGGTGTTTCAGACAGCCAGAAATCTCCTTTTTTCAATAGTTTGAATTTATCTTTCCGATAAAAGATAGCAGAATGTTCGCCTCCGTCTTTACCATCATCGCGGCCTATTCCGTAACGTGCATATTCTGGTAAAGCACTGCTAAGATCATTCAGCTGGTTGAGGTATCCTTCCTGTGTTCCAAAGATGTCATATTGATGAAAGCGGATCAGGCTGGCAATTACCGGGGCTCTTTGTACCCATAGATTACCAGTATCTGCTTTATTGTCAAAACGTAAGTTGTATGTTCCTATGATCATCTGTTGCGCGAAAATACGGAGACAGAAAAGTAAAATTAAAAGTGTAGTAATGCTGATTTTTTTTATCATGATTTTTAATTGATCCGCATCGACAGCTTTGGTGTTTTCTGCTTGCTTCTTTGCGTTAAACTCAAAAGTAGACTTTCTGTGTAAAGAAAATATTAAACCAGTGTGAATTGCTAATTCGGTTTAATGTGATTAAACTGAATTGGCAATCCTCTTTTCATGAATGATGACCAATTAGAGATCAGAATAATCTGTGGGAGTAAGAAAATCAATATCCGCTTTTGATACATTGTGCTGATATTCGGGTAATCCTGATAATCTTTTCCATTCCGGATCGTTTCCAAATGTTTTCCAGTGATCTTCTCTCGATTTCATATCACTATAACTGGTCATGTACATCAGGTTGGGCATACGGCTTCCTGCCAATACTTCTGCATAAAATACGGCCTGGCTTCCTATACGTTTAAAAATGTCTGTTTCTTTACCTTCGTTAAACATGTGAACCTTATTGCGGTATAAGTTTTCTGTAGGCCCTTCATAACTGCGCAATTCATAGATACGGTGGCTTTGGGGATTAGTGAAACCGGGTTTTTTTAACACAGGCATTGCCGGGAAGGCTTCCATCAGTATCGTTTCTTTTCTGGTGAAGGGTGCATGGTCGAAAGCTGCATTCAGAAAGCTGCTGCCTTTAGCGGCCAGTTCGTGATCCTTGTTAAGTGATTGTGTGAGCTGTTGAAACTGATTCAGTGAAACAAACGTGAGTAATACATATATCTTTTTGTCGGTAGCGGTGTCAATATTCTCGTTTTTAAACACACCTGCTGTTTTAATACCCGCGCGGTGAACTGCCGGCAAATAAGCATCACGCAGGTATTGATTTGTGCGCTCTACCTGTTCTTTACTTTTAAGGTGATAGACAACCAGCTGATAAAATTGTCTTGAAGGAATTTTTTTAGTGGAAGCAAGAGATGAAATGGTTAGGGATAAAACAAAGATGAATAGGGTGAGGCTGAATTTTAAGATTTTCATTGTTGTAAGGTTAAAAATTAAATCAATTATCTTTTAGCTGGTGGTGTGGTGGTTTTGGTTTCCCTAACTACTGAAGGAACCACCACTAAACCTTCATTACCGTCTGTACTAACAGATTGTACAGCAAAAAAGTAGTTGTCTTTGGAATAAGGGAGTTTCATTTCGGTGGCGGTGGTGTAAAATTTCTTCTGCCATACCGGGCTGGTGGTTTCGCGCATCATCACATAATAACCTTTTGTTTTGCCGTTAGCAGCAGGTTTCCAGTTCAGGGAGCTGGAATTACCCAGTCCGGCGACTGTAATTGATACTTCCTGGGGTACTGATGGCGACTTGGCCAGGTTAGCCAGGTTAGATAAATTTAAGGCGGTATTTTTTCTAAGGTATTCAAAGTCCATATTGGCAATGACATCGCCATAGGCAATCCCGTTTTCTACGCGCACGTCCTGGTGCTGATGATAAAAATTTTCGTTCATCTCGGTAATCCGTACTGCCGTAAATCCTCTTTGCTGATAAGGCAGCTGATCACCTCCGCGTAAGAACCTATCCGGGCGGTATACCATAAATACTTCCAGGTTTTCTACATAACGTTCGCCTACTTCTTTAATATAACGGGCCAGCTGACGTGAAGGGCCATCATTTTCCAGTCCCATGGCGCGCATGGCTGTAAGTTGTTTACTGTCCATTTCCGTAGCGGGCAGCCCTTCGCTAAATACCCTGATTTTGGTATTTTCGATGATATTGGTTTCGTTACTATTGTTGCTGCCCATAATATCATTGTTTAATACAGCGGCAATCTCCATTTTATTTTTCTTTGCATTTTCAGCCATAAAGGTAGATCCTAATAATCCCTGCTCTTCGCCGCAAACGGTAACAAATATGATGGTAGCGGGAAAAGATTCTTTGCTCATGATCCTTGCGCATTCTAAAACAGCTGCAGATCCACTGCCATCATCGTTTGCCCCGGGTGCATCACCTTCGCGGTCCATTACACTGGTTCTCATGTTATCCATATGCCCGCTGATCACAAATACACGGTGATCATTTGGATCGGTACCTTTCAGGGTGGCCACTACATTGGTTAAAATAACCGGAACATCAATTCTTTTACCATCAGGCTGGTAACTGCTGGTATCCAGTTTTGCTGTTAACCTGCCGCCAGATGACTTAGCAAAGCACTGGAATTTACTCAATACCCAATTCCTGGCGGCACCAATGCCTCTTTTAGAATCTGTTACACTGCTCAGCGTATTCCTTGTGCCGTAACTCACCAGTTTAGTGATATAATTCTTCATGGAGTCTGCCGATACTTCGGTCACCATTTTTTCAATTTGCGGGTCTTTCTGAATAATAACAGTCGATTGTGCCTGGGTGGTACAATAAGTTCCTATATTTAAAATAGCGATGAGTAGTAGTTTTTTCATTATTAACGAATCTGGCGTTAGTTTAATTAGATGGATGTAAGTTAATTAAATCTGTTCTTTGAAGATCATACTTTGCGTAACATGAAGGTGATTAAAATAAAAAAAGGGAAAAGGCTGATGACAACCTTTTCCCCGTGGTATAGAAAACCTGATATACTATTTGTGCAGGTGTTTTTTTCTCAGATAGGCTAATAGTTCTCGTGGATGATCAGTTTGGATAACTGTAGCCCCATGATTGATGATCCAGTCCCAGCTGTCTTTTGTATTGTTATCTTCAAAAGCAAGATCATCTTCATGACCTCCGTTTAAGCTGGCCCATAAAGAGTTGATCCATATTTTTGAGCCATGTGCATTGATCCATTGGTTGTTTGTTAATAAGGCAGAGGTATCTTTTTTAAAGATCACTTCAAAAGCTACTGGTTTAATCGCTTTCTGATAATCCTCAATGACCTGTTTTGCATCAGGTTTATCCAGGTCAACCACCGCCATATAAGTGATGCTGTCAATTAATTCAGGATAACGTTTTTTTACTTCTTCATAAGGAGATTCAGATTTAAAGAGTGCCTGTTTCAGGGTTCCTGTTTTCTTTAAGATCTCATAAGCTTCCTGGTAATAGGGCAGGCTTTTATCAAGGTTAACCATCACTTTTCCTTTAGCCAGCAGCATGACTTCTTCCAGTGTTGGAATCGTATTTCTTGTGACCCTGCCAAGGCCATTTTTCAGATGAAATTTCTCAATCTGCTCATAAGTATAATCGGAAACTTTTCCTTTACCATCAGTAGTTCTGTCAATCGTGCCGTCGTGCATGATGACAATCACGCCATCGCTGGTTTTATGGAGGTCAATTTCAATCATATCCACACCCATAAGGATGGCATGCTGATAGGCTTGAAGGGAATTTTCGGGTGCATCGCGCCAGTCGCCACGATGGGCAGCCACCAATACCTGCTTCGTAGAAGGGTCATGCATTTGTTTGATGATGTCATTCACCTGGGCATGTGCATTTGAAGCACAAAATGGGATCAGCAAAACTGCTGCAATTTTAAGGAGTTGTTTCATTTTATGTATATGGGTGCATTTCTGTTATTGAACGCTTTTGAAGCTGTTATGATATCATTTATGGCAAATCTATATTTTTTTAATCGTTTTGCCGTTCATTTATTCATCCATACTATGGTATGGATATTGATGTCTTGTAAGTTTAAGCCGTAAATATGACCAAGCCAGCCCAAAATAATCCTTCCTATTACCATCTGCAAATAGGCGACCTGATAGTTACAGCACTATCCGATGGCGTAGCTTTGGTAGAAGCCGATAAACTATTGCAGTCGCCAGAACCGGGAAAGATATTGGAGTTACTAGCAGCAGCCCATTTGGATAACCCCGCAGAACTTTCCATTAACACTTATCTGGTTCAGATCGGTTCGCGGCTAATCCTTATCGATACGGGAGCAGGTGAATTATTTGGGCCAGATGCTGGAGGTAATTTGTTAAACAGTTTACAGGAGGCCGGTTATACGCCGGAACAGGTTACAGATGTGCTGCTTACCCATATTCATAACGATCATTCTGGTGGGCTTACCATCCAGGGAAAAGCGGTTTTTCCTCATGCAACTGTGCATGTGCACCAGCATGACGCTGATTTTTGGCTGGATGAAGAGAGAATGAAAAACGCTGATCCGAATGTGATGGCACCAAATCAAAAATCTTTTATCAATGCAATCAATGTATTTAAACCTTATCTGGATGCCGGCAGGGTCAAAACTTTTAAGGGAAATATTGAATTGTTCCCGGGAATAACTTCAAAGGAATGCCCCGGACATACACCTGGCCATACTTTATTTGTGATCAAGAGCGGAGATGATCAGCTAACGATCTGGGCAGATCTTGTTCATTTGAGTGGTATTCAGTTTGAAGATCCAACAGTGTTGGATGGATACGATGTAGACCCAAAACAAGGGCTCGCGCAAAGAATAGGTGCTTATAAGGATGCTGCCGAAAAAGGATATCTGGTGGCAGGTAATCATCTTTCCTTTCCCGGATTTGGCAGGCTTAGAGCTAAAGGAAGCGGTTATGAATGGTTGCCTGTTGCCTATAGTCCGTCCGGACGAAACAGATAATGAATTCAATACTCTGAAAAACTATTATCCGTATAACACCATAACCAGCGTTCACCCGGTTCGGCAGATGCAATCACTGCATGGTGACTTTTTTTGATATGCAAACTCATATGGGCTTGAGGAGAATCATCACAGCATAAAGTTATTCCGCAGGTTTGACAGGTGCGAAGATGAACCCATTGCCTGTTTTGTTTCATACATTCTTCACAGACATATCCATTTTCTATTGTTACTTCGGTTAGTGTTGTTAAATGGGGACATAGTTCCTGTACTTTCATATTTCAGGTTTTTAAATGGTTGATAGCTAGTGTAGTGAGGTACTGTTGCAACTGTATGTCTTATAAAGTTAATCATTGCTCATTAAGATTTTGATTTCTTCCTTATTCAATTTGTTCATTTTAAACGGTGATCATCTGCTACCCAATGACTGAAATTTTAAATCTTAGAACTTTATCCAACAGATTGAGGTTAGATTAGTTGTATTAATTAGATTTATTTACGATTTATATGTTTATTTCAATAATATTGATGTTATAATGTTCGATTTATTATTTTTATGAGTATTTATATATGATTATTGCTACTGAAATTGTTTATTGTATGTGTTTTATGTTGTATTTTATTTGAATTGCGGTGTGATATAATATTTTTACATGAAAAATGTCTTATAATTAGGTTGTTTGTTATATGATATTGATTTTTATGTTAAATTTATAGTAAAAACCTCTCTACTATTTTGAAATCTATTTCCAGACGTGACTTTCTCAGTAAAAGCAGCCTGTTAGCAGGCAGTGCTTATCCTGCAATAATGGCTTTAGGCTTAATCAAACCAGCGCCAGCTTATGCTTTTGATTTGGAGGGTAATGCTAATGGTAAAAAAGTAATTATTCTGGGTGCAGGCCTTGCTGGTATGACTGCGGCTTATGAACTCAATAAGCTGGGCTACCAATGTACTGTACTGGAAGCAAGGGAAAGAGCGGGCGGCCGTTGCTGGAGCATAAGAAATGGCAGTACCCATACGGAGGCCGACAAACCATTGGTAACCGCTAAATTTGATGACGGACAGTATTTTAATGCAGGGCCTTCCCGCATTCCGCATAACCACGAGCTTACACTTCATTATTGTAAAGAATTGGGCGTGCCCATCCAGGTATATAACAATGTAAACGAAAGTGCCTATTATTTTGCTGAAGGAAACGGGCCTTTATCCAATAAAAAAGTACGTAACAGGGAAGTGCATAATGATGTAAGGGGATACATGGCAGAGCTGCTTGCTAAAAGTATGGACCATGCCAGCCTGGATAGCCCGCTGACCAAAGAAGACGGGCAAAAAATAATTGAATACCTGATGGCAGAAGGAGGGCTGGATGCTGATAAGTTATATAAAGCATCCGCACGCAGGGGATATATTGAGTCTCCTGGGGCGGGAAATAAACCAGGACGTATTGCCGATCCGCATAAACTGGCCGATATTTTACATTCAGGCTTGATGGACCCCGACTTTTATAACGTAGCTGAATATACTTATGAATTGCAGATGACGATGTTCCAGGCCGTAGGCGGTATGGACAGGATCGCTAAAGCGCTGGAGAAAAAAATCAGCCCTATGCTTAAAATGGGTGCTGAAGTAACCGCTATCAATAATGTGACGGATGGGGTTAAGATCGTATATAAAGATCATCTCGGTAACCATGAAATAAGTGCAGATCTTTGTATCTGTACCTTGCCTTTACCCGTATTAAGTAATGTCAGTACTAATTTTTCTTCTGATGTAAACCGTGCGATAGACTATATCGGTTATAACCAGACTGGAAAAATTGGCTTACAGTTTAAACGCCGCTTTTGGGAAGAGGATGAACATATTTACGGAGGGATTACCCATACCAATAATCAGTTGACACAAATATTTTATCCTTCTTATGATTATCTCGACAAAAAGGGGATCCTGATAGGGTATTATAATTTTAATGAAAAAGCACAGCAGGTAGGTGAGTTAAGTTATGCCGACCGGGAAAAGCTGGCCTTGCAGAAAGGGAGGCTCATTCATCCGCAATATGATCACGAGTTTGAAAGTTCTTTTTCAGTGAGCTGGCATAAAACAAAATACAATATGGGGGGCTGGGCAGTATACAACGCCGATACCCGGAAAAACGCATATCCTGTTTTATTAAAACCAGACGGGAATGTTTATTTCGCAGGGGAGCACCTCACTTATTTAAACGCATGGATGGCCGGGGCATTTGAATCGGCCAGAAGTGTAGTGGCTTCTGTACATAGCAGGGTAACCGAAGCCAGGGTAGCTTACCCCGCAAAATCAACTCAAGGATAAATCAACTAAAACTCTCAATTATGGCAAACTCAATAAACCGCAGAAATTGGATTAAATCAACCGCCTTACTTGCAGGAGGCACAGCTTTCCTTTCAGGTACCATAGGTAAACTAGCTGCAATGCCTAAAAGGATACAGCAGGTGGTTTTTAACGACAGGATAGCAGAACAGACCGCTATTTTGGAATCCCCACCTTTAATGAAAGCCAGGTTACTAGCTAATGAAAACCCTTTCGGGCCTTCTCCCGAAGTGAAAAAAGCAATGCAGGACGCACTGGATATGAGCTATCAATATCCGTTTATGCGTATGCATGAGCTTACAGGAAAAATTGCAGCTTATGAAGGAATTAGTGAAGGTAATATCCTGATGGATGCCGGTTCATCTCCCTTATTACTGGCAGCGGGAATGTTCTATGGAAAGAACGGTGCTGAAATTATTACAGGAGATCCTTCTTACAACAGCCTTCCTTCGGATGCTGAACATTTAGGTGCCAAATGGATAAAAGTACCTCTGACAGCTGATTACAAGCTGGATCTGGATGCGATGGAAGCAAAGATTACCAGCAACACCGGGTTGGTTTATATCTGTAACCCAAATAACCCTACCGGAACGGTACTGGATACCGCAAAATTAAAAGCTTTTTGCGAACGTATAAGTAAAAAAGTCCCTGTATTTGTTGATGAAGCCTATATTGATTATTTGCCGGATCCGCAGGGAGCAAGCATGATCAGCATGGTAAAAAGCGGCAGCAACATCATTGTTGCCCGTACTTTCTCTAAACTTTATGGGTTTGCAGGTTTGCGCTGCGGTTATGTTATTGCGCAGCCTGATACCTTAAAAGCAATTGCAAAATATGCTGTTGGTTCTATGAGCATGTCTGCGCCAACTGTAGCTGCTGCCATAGCCGGTTATCAGGAAAAGGATTTCCTGCAGGAGGCTCTAAAGAAAACACTGGCTTCAAAGGAATATTTGTACGGCGTATTGAAAAAGGAAGGATATGATTATATCCCCTCTTCGGCCAACTTTGTGATGTTCCCCATAAAAATGGCAGGCGCACGTTTTGCACAGGAAATGTCAAACCGTGGTGTGGGTATCCGTACCTGGAAGTTTAACGACAAAGACTGGTGCCGTGTAAGTATTGGCCGTATGGATGAAATGCAGGCTTTTGCCGATGCTTTTAAGCAGCTTTCCTAAAATTGATTTAATGATTAAAAGATATATGTATAAAAAATTCCTATTTATTTTATCGTTTGCCGCTGCCCTGAATACCGCGCAGGCACAAACAAAAACTGTTAATCCACGTCCTTTAACCATGGCGGAGTATGATAAAGCCAAAACTTTTGCCATCGCAGACCTGGATAAGGACAGTTATGTGAAATTTGATAATACTTATATTCTTGATCGTTACCAGGCACGTAAGCCATTTTTTATCACCGGAGACGACGGACTGAAAAAAAGGATCGATCTGTATAAGCTAATTGCCAAAGATGGTATGCAGGAAATTGGTCTGCTGGTTTTTTATACCACAGAAAAAGGTAGGGTATACGAAGCCCTGGTGCCAGATTATACTGCCGATGGAAAAGTGTGGGACAAGTATTTCCAGGATATTGACAACATCAATAAGGAGGAAAAGAACTATATCTTAAAATTGTCCTATATTCTTTCAAGAGAACTAAGCTATCAGCAATACAAGGTGCTGAACAATGGCAAAAATACTTCTGAAGAGGAAGCTACTTACGGAAATGATATTTGCTTTCCCGGGGATGAAGAAGTAACAATGAACGGCGGAACCACAAAACTATTGAAGGATATCAAAGCAGGCGACGAGATCATTACCGTTGATCCGAAAACTAAACTGGCATCTGCAGTTAAAGTGAAAGAACTCACTGTACATGATGCTAAGAATTATGCTTTAACCAATCTGGTACTCATTGCCGTTAAAAACAGGAATACACTAGCCGGAAAAGAGATACACTTAAGCACGAGGGTTTTAAAAGCCACTCCAAATCACCCAATGCGAACCAAAGAAGGCAACCTGAAAATTGGTGAAGTAAAAGAAGGACAAGAAGTATTGTGCCTGAATGAAGCTACCGGTAAGTATGATGTCTATACAGTCTGGAAAAAAGATGAACATGCAGGAGGCACACAAAAAGTATATAATATAGTGGCCGATGGAGGAAGTACTTTTGTAATGAACGGGGTAATGGTGATGCAAAAATGATGATCGTAAAATATTAATAAACAATAAAGCCTCTTCTGTTTATATCAGTTGAGGCTTTATTGTATCATCCTTATTAAAGATTAAAGGAATTTTTGTGGTTCTTCTACTACCACCTCCTGCTGTGTTTGAAGCCAGCCTTCAATAGAAGAAGCTACTTCTTCCCAGCCTGGTTCATTGCAGATATAATGGCTGCGTTCAGGAAATACCTCATAAGCAACAGTGCTGTTTCCATCAGTATAAGCTTTTGCATTTTTCTCTACCAGGTCGGCCGGGCAGATCTGATCCTTTTCTCCTGCAACAAATAATAAAGGAGGGTGAGGGATGTCGATATCAAGTTTACCGAATTCACCCATACAGTCGCGGAATATATTCCTGCTGTCATGTACAGCAGTTTCTGCAAAGGCAGCGGGTGCTTCCTCATCACTTAACGTATTCGCAAATGATCCCTGGAAAGTTTCCAGGTCCATATAAATAGGATCATTACCTTTAATGGGGTTCGCGATAGTAGCTGCATTTTTGATAAATGGCCAGCTAAAGTCGATCATTCCATTTGGGGCAACTGAGCTAATGGCAATACCAGCTTTTATCATATCTAGATTTGCCAGTCGCTGAACAATCAAACCTCCAACTGAATGGCCTATAACGATAGGCTTTTCTGGCAGCGAATAAACCAGTGTTTCTATTTTGGCAACCACCTCTTCCAAACTTAGCTTTCCTAGTTCTTCAGATGGGTTTTCCCGCAGAAATGCCGGATCACCTTCATGTAATGGCCAGGCCGGTGCCAGGCAGTTATATCCTTTGGCTACAAAGAAGTCCATCCATTTTTCCCAGCTTTTTGGATTCTGGAACATTCCGTGAATAAATACAATCGTGTTTTTCATAATTCAATCTTTAAGGTAATTGCCCCGCAGTAGCCGGTTGAATCTAAGCTGCCACAGGATTAATTTTATAGATGCTTATATAGCAATTACCCTCCCGATTTGTTTTTTTTAACTGAATTAATTACATCCGGGTTACAACTTCGGGGGATAGGAGTAAGCATTTGAACTTTAAATTATATCTGCTCCAGATTACAGCCGGACATAATTAAGCTCAATCAGGTTAATTGTCATTTTATTGTCTTATGTAGTAATCGTTCTAAATAGAGTGTTAACGCTAGCCGATTTATTGTATGTTTGTCGATAATTAATCTAAATAAGCAACTTATCGACAACATGTTTATCAATTCAAAAATTTACTTTACAGCTGTGATGCTGCTATTCCTGGCCATAAACGCCATCGGACAAACAAAAAACGGAAGCGTTAAAGGAACCGTGAAGACCTCGGATGGCGTACCTGCCGACCTGGTTACTTTATCTATTAAAGGAGTTGGGAGTGTTATGGCCGACCAGCACGGTCATTACTCGTTAAAAAATATTCCAGCCGGAAATTATACCCTTACCGCCCGTCTGGTAGGTATTAATCCGGTATCACAGGAAGTTACAGTTACAGCTGGTGAAACCTTAATCACAGATATCACGCTCCACGCCACCAGCGAGCAGCTCAATGAAGTAACAGTAAATGGAGCTAAAACGAATAAGTATTCCGTTAAGCAAAGTCAGTTTGTATCAAAAATGCCATTGAAAGATTTGGAAAATCCGCAGGTATACTCCGTGGTTTCCAAAGAACTGATGGCCGATCAGGTGATTACGAATTTTGATGATGCCTTGAAAAATGCTCCTGGAGTAGACAAATTATGGTCGTCAACAGGCCGCGGAGGAGATGGTGCAGGTTACTTCTCTTTAAGAGGTTTTGCCGTTCAGCCTACTTTGGTTAACGGTTTACCGGGTTTAACCAATGGAAGTTTGGATATTTCCAATATCGAACGTATTGAAGTGGTAAAAGGTCCTTCAGGAACATTATATGGCAGTAGCCTGGTTTCTTACGGAGGATTGATCAACGTAGTCACCAAACAACCCTTTGATGCAACAGCTGTTGAAGTCAATTACACCGCTGGCAGTTATGGACTGAACCGGATTACAGCAGATATCAATACGCCATTAGATAAAGATCACAAAGTACTATTTAGAATGAATGCCGCCTACCAGGACGAGAACAGCTGGCAGGATGCAGGGTTTAAGAAAACAAGATTTGTTGCCCCTTCGTTAACTTACAAAGTAAATGACAGGCTTACCCTTAGCTTAAATACTCAGTTCTTAAGTTCAGAAAATACGAATCCTACCATGCTGTTTTTCAACCGCGCAGATGTTGTAAAAACCGATAACCTGGGTGGTTTAGGCTATAATCCTAAAAAATCCTATACCAGCAATAGCCTGGGTATCAGTAACCCGGTTTCAAGTATGCAGGCACAGATGGTGTATAAAATCTCTGATGAGTGGACTTCACAAACCGTTATCTCAAGAGGATCTGCTAAATCAAAAGGTTATTATTCTTATTTATATGAAAACTCGTACCGGGATAGCACCAAAGCTTTCATCGCTGGCTATCCCAATGTGCCTTCAAGTTTCACACGTTCTTTGAACTATCAGAATACGACTACAGAGACTACTGATATTCAGCAGAATTTTAATGGCGATTTTAAGATCGGCGGTTTGCGTAACCGTGTAGTTGCTGGTCTGGATTATTTTAACAGAACTTCTATTGACAACAGTTCTAATTATGTAGCTGATGGGATTGTAACTTTAGGCCCCGGAGGAAAAGATACGGGTGTGCTAACCAGTCAGGGTGTAGATGCATTGATCGCCAAAAGCGGAACTGCAAACAATAGCAATACCAATCAGCAAACTTATAGCGCTTATGTATCAGATGTATTGAACATTACGTCAAGCCTATCAGCAATGGCAAGTTTACGTATCGACAGGTTTCAGAATAGCGGATTAACTATTGCAGCAGCAGACAAATATGGTCAGACTGCCTTATCTCCTAAATTCGGATTGGTTTATCAGCTACTTAAAGATAAGTTATCCGTATTTGGTAATTACATGAATGGGTTCACCAATTCTGCCCCTGTAAATTACGATGATAACGGGATATCTAAAACCATTACATTTAAACCAGAAGAAGCTAATCAGTGGGAAACTGGTATTAAAACAGACCTTTTTGATGGAAAGTTAAGTGCTTCGTTAAGTTATTATGATATCAAAGTATCTAATGTGATTTTAACCGGTGCTTTACCGAATACCTATACCCAGGGTGGTAATAACCTAAGTAAAGGTTTTGAATTTCAGGTAAATGCAAGTCCTTTTACTGGTTTTGACATTATTGCCGGATACACTAAAAATACAAGTAAGTTAACCAATTCAAGCGCAGATTACGAAGGCAGAAGACCAGAAAGCGCCGGGCCTGCAGACCTGGTGAACCTATGGCTAAATTATAGAATTATGACAGGATCAGTAAAAGGGTTAGGTTTTGGTTTTGGTGGAAATTATGCCGGCAAAAATATGATCCTTAACAGGGCTACTACAGGCGTATTTGCCCTGCCATCTTACACTGTGCTCAACGCTTCAGTTTCCTATGCAACAGGCCCTTTTACCTTTGCCCTTAAGGTGAACAACCTGACAGATAAAGAATACTACAAAGGTTGGTCTACCTTAGAGCCCATGGCTCCGCGTACTGTTGCGGGCAGTATAGGATACAGGTTCTAAGCGCTGTTAATTATTTTCTCTCTCATCATTACAATTCTTGCAGCCACATCTTTAATGGTGTGGCTGTTTTTTTATTAAAAGAGAAAGTAGATCATTGCCACAGCGGCAGTGGTCATGAGCAACAAAGTTAAACCACCCAAAAAATTAGATAGTTTAGAGTTGGTGTGTTTTTTCATGATCTTTTTATTGTTGCCAATATGCATGATCACGGCAATCATCACAGGTGCTGTTAAGCCATAGGCAATAGCCGTATACAATAACGCTTTGATAGGACTTACGCCGCTGAAATCAAGCGAAAGACCTACCATTAAAGAAAAGATAATGGAGATATAAAAAGGTTTGGCTTCTCCGAATTTTTTGTCCAGTCCCGCCGACCAGCCAAATGTTTCTGCCAGCATGTAGGATTGTGATCCGGCCAGTACAGGAATAGCCAGCATGCCTGTACTCAATACCCCAATGGCAAAGATATAATAGGTGAGTTTTCCTGCCAGTGGTTCTAAAGCTTTTGCAGCCTGGTCTACCGTATCGATCTGGTGAATACCTGCCGGAAACAGTACACTACCCGCAGTGAGGATCATGAAAAACATCACCAGGTTAGAAAATAACATGCCTGAGTTTACGTCCGTTTTCATATCGCTCAAAGCTCTCTTATCTACCATGATCCGTTTATGTTTATGCTCCTGATCTTCGGCTTCCATGGTAGTTTGCCAAAAGAAAAGGTAAGGAGATATCGTTGTACCTAAAATAGCAACCAGTATAGACAGAAAATCTTTATTTAACTTAATGGCGGGAAAGAATGTATTTCTTGCAATCATCAGCCAGTCCTGTTTAACCATAAATGGGACAATAACATATAACAACAGGGAAATACAAAGCCATTTTAAGATCATAGCAATCTTCTGGTAAGGAAACGTTACAATAATGTACATCAGGATTCCAGTAATCAGGATACAAAAAATGGAAACTGGAACCTTCGGACAGATCATATAAGAAACTGCACCCATTCCCTGGATATCTGCGCCGATGTTTAAGGTGATAGCCGGAAAGCTAAAGAACAACATCAGATAGAGCAATGGTTTGGAATAATGCTCTTTCAGCGTAACAGTAAGTCCTTTGCCCGTTACCAGGCCAATTCTTGCACACATGCCCTGAATGGCAGCCATTAAAGGATAGGTGAGCAGCGCTGTCCATAAGGTAGACAGGCCAAATTGTGCACCTGCCTGTGAATAAGTGGCAATGCCTGAAGGGTCATCATCACTGGCACCGGTAATCAAGCCCGGCCCTAGTTTTTTAAAAAATTTAACAACCTTATTTTGTTTAGCCTTACCCATGACCTGCATTTAAATATCTGCTTTAAAGATATTGTTTTTTTTGCACCGGGAGACAGGCATTCGGCTTCACCGTGTAATTCAAATCATGGAAATTCTAAAGGTGACAGCATAACGTTTAAAAGATAAAGCCAGTCATTACGACTGGCTTTATCTTTTAAACTTATTTTAAGGATGCACCTATCTGTTTTAGTATCCCAAGTTCATCAGAGCTTCCCCAGCGTTCTACCATTTTCCCCTCTTCAAATCTGCTGATCTGCAATCCTCGTGCTTTTATCGCACGGTTTGTTGCGGGTATACCCATAAAGTCGCCCTGATGTGTGCCTGTAGCGGTATAAGCAAAGGCAACACATTCTTCATCAGCTACTAAGTGTTCAACCTCTAATTTGAAATCAGGAAAGGCGGTTCTCATCATGTTGAAAAACTGTATATATCCTTCAGGTCCTGCAGCCTGTCCTGGTGCCGGATCATGTTCTATACAATGCGGGGAAACGAGGTCGTGCATCTGATCAAGTTTACCGGTGTTTACTGCTTCGCCAAATTTGGTTTGCGCACTTATATTATCTTGCTTACTCATAATTTTGTATTTTTAATTTCATAGGGTAGTCTTGTTACAAGGGTTTTATAAGCTAAAGTGTTTTATGAATCTGGTCAATTGACACAACCTGGAGTTTTGAATGGTGGCGGTGTAATAACTGGGCAAACGAGGTTATGGTTTAACTGCCGGCGCATCCGGATGGTCGGTTCCGTAAACGCGTTTATGGCGTAAATGCATGACCGTATTAAAAACCAGCGCAACGCCTAAGGCAATCAGGCAGCCGGCAATCACGCATCCCACACGCTGCAAAGCCACTATCCAGTTTCGGTGTTCCTGTTCATTGAGGATCACAATGATCAACGCTGCCATGGCACTGCGTAAGGCTGTATTGAGTTGAAGTAATGTACCGATAATGATAATCAGTGCAACACCTGCACATAACATGATTAAAGGGGAAATATGAATAGGGTAAAGAGCAAGTGCTACGGCACAGCCCAGCGTATTGGCGGTTATTCTGTCATATGCCAGTTTATTACTGCTGTCTGGCGCCATGGTGATCACTACCGATACCAGCGACCAGTAAAACGGATACTGTGGAAATGCTTTATAAAGCACATAACAGAGGATAAGTCCGGCTATGCACTTCAGTAAATAAAGTAAGTTGGTGATGTTTAGTGAATCCATTTTTTCGAAGGTATCATATAAACGTTATATCTTTTTCAAGTGTTTTTTCAGGTAGGGCGCAGTACGGCTTTCATTAACTTTGGCTACTTCTGCCGGGGGACCTGAAGCAACGATCTTTCCTCCGCCTTCACCTGCATCGGGGCCAATGTCAATCACCCAATCGCTCGCCGCAATAACGTGCATATCATGTTCCACAACAATAACCGTGTTTCCCTGTTCCACCAGTTTATCCAGCTGCACCATTAATTTTTCTACATCAGCGGGATGCAGTCCCGTTGTCGGTTCATCGAGGATATACAATGTATTGCCATGCTGTGTCCGCTGCAGTTCTGTGGCCAGTTTAATCCGCTGTGCTTCGCCGCCTGACAGTTCTGTTGCTGGTTGTCCCAGTCTCAGGTAGCCTAATCCCACTTGTTTTACCACATCCAGCGCACGAAATACCTGGGTTTCATTAGCAAAAAACTCACAAGCTGTATCTACTGTCATTCCGAGCACTTCAGCAATATTGCTGCCCCTGTACTTTATTTCCAATGTCTTTGGGTTATAACGTGTGCCTTTACAGGTGGGACATGGTGCATAAACGCTGGGTAAAAACAGCAGCTCCACCATTACAAAACCTTCACCTTCACAATGCGGACATCTTCCTTTGGCTACGTTAAACGAAAAACGCCCTGCATCAAAATGATGTTTTTTTGCCAGCTCCGTTGCTGCAAAAAGTTTCCTGATATGATCAAACAGGCCGGTATAGGTGGCGAGGTTAGAGCGGGGAGTTCTTCCTATGGGTTTCTGATCTACGCGAACCAAACGTTTAACGGCTTCCATTCCAGAGACGATCTTTCCGCCTTCGGTAATTACTTTGGCCGTTTCCAGTGATTCTGTTTCTTCTTCGGTAGATTCTATTTCCTGGCCCAGCTGATCGGCGACCAGTTCTACCAATACCTGGCTTACCAGACTGCTTTTTCCTGATCCAGAGACACCGGTTACACTGGTGAATACACCTAAAGGAAAAGAGGCATCGAGCTGCCGTAAGTTATTTCTGGTAATACCTTCCAGGCGAAGCCATCCTTTTGGAGACCTTATCGGCCGGTGCTGATGAATCTCTTTTTGCTCAATATAATGTCTGGTTACTGACGCCTGTACTGCATGAAGGCCTTCAGGAGGTCCGCTGTATAAAACATGTCCTCCCATTTCACCAGCGGCAGGCCCTACATCTACAATCCAGTCGGCATGACGAATTACATCTACCTCATGTTCCACTACAAAAAGAGAATTTCCGGCAGCCTTTAACCTGTCCAGCGCCCTTAATAAGGCCTCGGTATCTGCCGGATGTAAACCCGCCGAAGGTTCATCCAGTACATATACCACACCAAAAAGGTTGGAACGTACTTGTGTGGCCAGTCTTAACCGCTGCAGTTCACCTGGCGACAGGGTAGGCGTACTTCTTTCTAGTGTCAGGTAACCCAATCCCAAGTCCAGCATTACATGGAGCCTGGCGATCAGATCTTCGGCAATACGTTTTGCTACGATGGTTTTTTCGGGATGATCTTTTTCCGCTTGGGTAGGTTGGGTTGTTTTAGCAGCTGCATAACTGCTGAAAATAGCATTCAGCCTGGATAAGGTAAGTCTTGAAATATCAGCAATATCTAAACCTGCAAATTTTACAGATAGCGATTCCCTGCGTAACCGCTTGCCATGACATAGCGGGCATTCACTGCTGAGCATATATTTAGATACCCTTTTTTTCATCAGCTGGCTCTGCGTATTGGCAAAAGTTTGCTGGACATATCGTTTTGCACCTGTAAATGTACCCATATAACTGGGTTCCATTTTATTCTTTAATGCCTGCTTCATTTGCTGGGCACTCAAACCAGAGTACACCGGAACGCTGGGCTGTTCATCTGTAAACAGGATCCAGTCGCGCTCTTTTTTTGGCAGGTCGCGCCAGGGGATGTCAACATCATAACCCAGCATCATCAGTATTTCCCGCAGATTTTGTCCCTGCCATGCCGTGGGCCAGGCTGCTATCGCGCGCTCGCGAATGGTTAAAGAATCATCCGGAACCATTGATTTTTCCGTTATTTCATATACCCTTCCCAATCCATGACATTCAGTACAGGCGCCTTCGGGCGTATTGGGGGAAAAAGATTCTGCATAAATAATAGGTTGCCCGGCGGGGTAATCTCCTGCTCTGGAATACAGCATTCTTAACAGATTAGACAGGGTGGTTACACTGCCCACAGAAGAACGGGTAGTCCCCGAACCACGTTGCTGCTGTAAAGCAATAGCCGGGGGCAGTCCTTCAATTTCATCTACTTCCGGTATCGCCATCTGGTTAAAAAGCCTCCTTGCATAAGGAGAAACTGACTCCAGGTAGCGGCGCTGCGCTTCGGCATATAAGGTGCCAAAGGCCAATGACGATTTACCCGACCCTGATACGCCGGTAAAAACTACCAGCGCATCACGTGGGATATCGAGATCTACATTTTTGAGGTTATGCTCACGGGCACCGCGTACCCTTACAAAACCAGTGAAATCCTGTTTTTTCTTATTTGTCATTCACTACCTGCAAAACGATCTTGCCTTTTGTATGTCCTTTTTCACTTTTTTTATGGGCTTCCTTCGCCTGCTCCAAAGGTAATACTTCAGCAATAACAGGTCTCAGTTTACCTTCATCTATTAGATCTGCCAGCTGTTTTAAATTTTCAGGACGTGATTCGGCCATGTATTTAACGCCAATCATTCCCTTTGCTTTAACGGCTTCTTCATCTTTTATACCAACTGTACTTAC
This sequence comes from Pedobacter sp. L105, assembly GCF_009765875.1. Classification (GTDB taxonomy): domain Bacteria; phylum Bacteroidota; class Bacteroidia; order Sphingobacteriales; family Sphingobacteriaceae; genus Pedobacter. The sequence continues at coordinate 154,428 of NZ_LMUP01000002.1, read as the reverse complement.
CAGGATGCCTCCGGTTTTTAATACATCCAGCGATTTTGTTTGTACCTCTCCGCCAATCAAATCAAATACAACATCAATATCTTTCAGCTTTTTGGAAAAGTCTTCATTTTTATAATCGATTACTTCATCTGCACCCAGCTCCATTAAAAACGCGGTATTGCTTTCAGAGGCGGTGCCGATCACATAAGCGCCTTTCCATTTGGCCAATTGAACGGCATAGGTACCTACCCCGCCTGCAGCAGCATGGATCAATATTTTTTGTCCTGCTTCCAGCTTTCCATGGTCAAAAATACCCTGCCATGCAGTTAGACCGGCCAGGGGCACTGCCGCTGTATGGGTATGATCTATTGATTTTGGCTTGCGGGCTATCTCCTGGAAATTAACAGCAACATATTCTGCATAGGTTCCCTGTCTTTTCGTATCGGGCCTACCAAATACCTCGTCGCCGATCATAAATCCTGTAACTTCTGTACCTAATTTTTCTATCACTCCGGAAACGTCCCAGCCTAAGATCAAAGGGAATTGTCTTTGGTCTGAACCTGGATAACCTCCTCCGCGAACTTTCCAGTCGATCGGGTTGATACTTGTTGCATATATTTTAACCAGTACATCATTAGGTTTTAACTCTGGTTGCTGCGCATCTTCATAGATGAGTTCATCTGCGCTGCCATATTGGTGAATTGTAACTGCTTTCATGGTAATTGTTTTTCTGAATAACAGAAAGAATGCTTTATTGATTTAAGATTCTTAGAATGAAAGGCCACTGTTATAGCATTGTGACATTTCTAATGTGTCGTGCCGACCGATAGGCTGAACGTTTTAACAAAGAAGATTGAACTTTTTAACAAAATGAATACGACCCGTATTGCACAATTTTGTTGACATCATTTAAAGCTGAAATTTAAAAATAACTGATATGAAAATAATTGATAAAATCTACGTGAACGGAGAATTTATTACTCCTCATGGTACAGAAATCTTTGACCTGATTAACCCAACAACCAATGAACTGATTGGACAGGTTACCCTTGGTGATGAGGAAGATACCCGAAAAGCCATCGCAAGTGCGAAGGCTGCTTTTCCAGCTTTTTCTATAACAACAGTAGAAGAACGGATTGGCTATTTACAGCGTTTATATGATGCCGTGGTTAAAAGAAGCGATGAGCTTACAGCGGTAATGACACTGGAATATGGTGCACCACAGCAATTTGCCGGCCTGATTACAGACTATGCCGCCAAGTCCTTTTCGAACGCGATAGAAACCTTAAAAACATTTGAGTTTGTTAGAAAGGTCGGCAGCTCTACAGTTATTCTGGAACCATTGGGTGTAGCCGGTATTATTACCCCCTGGAATGCAAGTTATACTTTTATTTGCGGTAAACTGGCAACGGCTATTTCGGCTGGCTGTACTGCAGTGATCAAACCCAGTGAAATGAGTGCGATGCAAACGCAGATCATTACAGAATGTTTACATGAGGCGGGGCTGCCTGCTGGTGTATTTAATATCGTCAATGGCCTTGGCGAAGTAGTAGGGGCAGAAATAACCAGTCATCCTGACATCGCTAAAATTTCCTTCACGGGCTCTACGGTAGTGGGAAAAATGATTGCCCGCGGTGCTGTAGACACGATGAAACGCGTTACACTGGAATTGGGCGGAAAGTCTCCCAACATTCTTTTGGATGATGCCGATTTTAACCAGGCTATACCGCAGGCCATTATAGCGGCTTTCGGTAATACTGGTCAGGCTTGTATTGCAGGCACACGACTGCTGGTACCGGAAAACCGGTTAGAAGAAGTAAAGGCATTGGTAAAAGCAATCGTTCCTCAATTTAAAGTGGGTGATCCTGCAGAAGCGGCAACAGCTTTAGGACCATTGGTTAGTAAAAAACAATATGACCGCGTACAACAATACATTAAACTGGGAGTAGAAGAAGGAGCCGAACTGCTGGTTGGCGGGGAAGGACATCCTGAAGGGCTTGAAGCAGGAAATTTTGTGAAACCAACAGTTTTTACCGGGGTAACAAATGATATGAGAATAGCCAGGGAGGAGATATTTGGTCCTGTGCTTTCCATTATCACCTATCAGACAGAAGAAGAAGCGATTGCTATTGCCAATGATACATCATATGGTTTACAGGCTTATGTAAGCTCAGCAGATGTGGAAAGGGCGAAACGTGTGGCATCAAAGATTAATGCCGGCAGGGTAGTGATTAATGGTTTAAATCACGATCCTTTTGCACCTTTCGGTGGGTTTAAACAATCTGGTATTGGGAGAGAATATGGTGTTTATGGTTTAGAAGCTTATCTGGAACCAAAAGCGATTATTATTTAATCATCAGCCCCGCTATATTTGTGGTAGAATAGTATTTAACAAAAGAGTAAAAATTAATTTTTGTTAACTTACATCAGTATAAAAAATGAAGCCATCATAAGCTTACCAATTAAAAACAGTAATGAATAAGCTTATGATAGCTTCATCACCATTAAGAACAAATATTTTCTAATGAAAACAGATACCAGAAAACTTCCTGTTCAATATTCCTGCTATTATTCGAAGAGCAGGGCAGGAGAACAATTGGTTCCTGAGCATGCTTTGGGATACATAGTTTCAGGAACTATGGTGATGAGTGATGGCCCTAATACAGCAACTTTTAACAAAGGCGAGCTTTATTTTTGCCGAAGGAACAAGCTCGCTAAATTTACCAAATATCCTCCTGAGGGTGGTGAATTCAGGTCTATTTCTATTTTCTTTGAGCAGAAAACCCTGCGTAATTTTAGCCTGGAATACGGTTATCTGTCGGCAGCACACGTAAATTCGCTACCCTTCAAAAAATTGGCCACTGAAGGTATTCTGGCCAACTATATGGAATCCCTGAAAAACTATGAGCATGTTTTTAGTCAGACAGGTGCAGAAGAACTACTGGCGGTGAAGCAGAAAGAAGCGATTTTAATTCTATTGCAGTTTAACCCGGAGCTCAAAGATATTTTGTTTGATTTCTCTGAACCTGGTAAAATTGACCTGGAGGGTTTTATGAACAAAAACTATCACTTTAACATAGAATTGCCAAGATTCGCTTATTTAACGGGAAGAAGCCTTTCAACTTTTAAACGTGATTTTGAAAAGATATTTAAGCTAACACCGAGCCGCTGGCTGCTGCAAAAAAGATTGCAGGAAGCTTATTATATGATCAAAGAAAAAAGACAAACGGCCTCTGATATCTATCTGGAACTGGGCTTCGAAGACTTTTCACATTTTTCCTTTGCCTTTAAAAAGCAATTTGGAGTTGCTCCGTCAATGGTTTAATGTATCTATATGTATAGATATCAATAGCTCAAGAGATCTTATTTTATATCAAAGAAAAAGGGCATCTGATTCACATCAATGCCCTTTTGTATAATTTGCCGTTGAGGCTATATCTTCTGAAGATCTAAGCTTCCAGCCATTTTCTGGCATTCACAAAAGCTTCCATCCATGGGGTTACTTCATCCTTACGGCCTTCAGGATAATTAGCCCAGTTCCACTGGAAAACTGAACGCTCAATATGGGGCATGATCACCAGGTGTCTTCCGCTAGTATCACACATCATTGCTGTATTGTAATCAGATCCATTTGGATTAGCAGGATAACTTTCATAAGCATATTTTGCTACGATATCATACTGATCTTCTGCATAAGGCAACTGGAATTTACCTTCGCCATGCGAAATCCAAACACCCAGCGTACTTCCTGCTAAAGTGGAAAGCATCACTGAATTGTTTTCCTGTATGGTTAAAGAAGTAAAACCACTTTCGTGTTTTTTACTATCGTTATGCAGCATCTTAGGTTTTTCTTCATGATCAGGATTGATCAATCCTAATTCTACAAATAACTGGCATCCGTTACAGATCCCTATAGACAAGGTATCTTCACGTTTAAAGAAGTTTTCCAATGCGATTTTGGCTTTTTCATTGTAAAGGAAGGCACCAGCCCATCCTTTAGCAGAACCTAATACATCAGAGTTGGAGAATCCGCCAACGGCACCGATAAACTGGATATCTTCCAGTGTTTCCCTGCCAGAGATCAAATCAGTCATGTGTACATCTTTCACATCAAAACCAGCAAGGTACATCGCGTTAGCCAGCTCTCTTTCGGAGTTACTTCCTTTTTCACGGATCACTGCTGCTTTAGGCCGTGGTTTAGATGGGTCAACCACTGGTTTTTTTCCGTCGAAAGTTAGCGGGAACTTATATTCCAGTACATGATTTTTGTAATTGTCATAACGTTCTTTCGCTTTGACCGCACCACTTTGTTTCTGGTCTAGCAGGTATGAGGTTTTGAACCAGACATCACGAAGATGATCGATAGCAAAGCTCCAGTTTCCTGTTGCATCTTTAACCGTTAATTCTGCTGTAGAAGATACCGTTCCGATTTGATGATACGTTACGCCATTAGCTTTTAAGACAGCTTCTGCAGCAGCGTCAGCCTGGAATACGATACCAATGTTCTCTGCAAAAAGTTTTGCAATGATGTCCTGTTCACCAAGTGAAGAAAGGTCTATTGTTGCGCCCAGGTTACGATCGGCAAAACAAAGTTCAAGCAGGGTAGTGATCAAACCTCCGCTGCCTATATCATGACCAGCCTGTATTTTTCCTTCTTTAATTAATTGCTGAAGGGTATTAAAGGTATTTGCAAATTGAGCTGCATCAAGCACATCAGGTGTTTCATCACCAATTTTATTCAGGATCTGTGCAAAAGAAGAGCCTCCTAATTTATACTGATCTCCCGATAAGTTAATGTAATAAATTGAACCACCATTTTTCTTTAGAACAGGTTCAATCACCGCAGTAATATCATCACAATGGCCACCAGCAGAAATAATAACCGTACCCGGAGAGATCACCTCTTCGTTTTTGTATTTCTGTTTCATGGACAGTGAATCTTTCCCTGTAGGGATGTTGATTCCCAATTCAATGGCAAATTCAGAACAAGCTTTTACCGCCGCATATAAACGGGCATCTTCACCTTCATTTTTGCAGGCCCACATCCAGTTGGCAGAAAGCGAAACGCTTTTCAATCCATCTTTTAAAGGTGCCCATATAATGTTGGATAGAGATTCAGCAATCGCATTGCGGCTTCCTGCTGCAGGATCAATTAAGGCCGAAAGCGGCGCATGACCAATAGAGGTAGCGATACCATCTTTTCCCTGATAATCCAGAGCCATAACCCCACAATTGTTTAAAGGCAATTGCAGTGGGCCGGCACATTGCTGTTTGGCTACTTTACCACCCACACAACGGTCGACCTTATTGGTTAACCAATCTTTACTGGCCACAGCTTCCAGTTGAAGCAGTTGCTCTAAATAGGTGTTAATTTTTGTGGTATCATACGTTACCGGTGAATATTTTCTGTTTACCGTTTTATCCTGCATGATTACCTTTGGTGAGCTGCCAAACATATCGTCCATTTTCAGGTCCATAGGTTTAGCGCCAGTAGTAGCAGATTCAAATGTAAAACGATGATCTTCGGTTACCTCGCCTACAGTGTACATCGGTGCCCTTTCACGGTCGGCAATTTTCTGTAAGGTTTCGATATGCTCCTGGCCAATTACCAGTCCCATACGTTCCTGAGATTCATTACCTATAATTTCTTTGGCTGAAAGGGTAGGATCGCCAACCGGCAATTTATCCAGATCGATCTTTCCGCCTGTTTCTTCCACCAGTTCTGATAAACAGTTCAGGTGACCGCCTGCACCGTGATCATGAATAGATACTATGGTATTGTGATCGCTTTCTACCATACCGCGAACGGCATTGGCAACTCTTTTCTGCATTTCAGGATTAGAGCGCTGAATAGCATTCAGTTCGATACCTGAACCCATTGCACCGGTATCTGCCGAAGAAACAGCAGCACCGCCCATTCCGATTCTATAATTTTCTCCGCCCAGCACAACAATTTTATCATTGAGCTGCGGTTTTTCTTTCTTTGCCTGATCGGCCTTGCCATAACCTATACCGCCGGCCTGCATGATCACTTTATCATAACCCAGCTTTCTCGCATCTTCTTCGTGTTCAAAAGTAAGCAGGGAACCTGTGATCAGTGGCTGTCCGAATTTATTTCCAAAATCAGATGCTCCGTTAGAAGCTTTGATCAGGATATCCATCGGTGTCTGGTATAACCAGTTTCTTTCTTCCATTGCTTTTTCCCATGGACGATCTTCATTCAGGCGGGAAAAAGAAGTCATATATACAGCTGTACCAGCCAGGGGCAGTGAGCCCTGTCCGCCAGCAAGCCTATCCCTGATTTCCCCTCCCGATCCTGTAGCAGCGCCGTTAAAGGGCTCTACCGTAGTAGGGAAATTATGTGTTTCCGCTTTCAGCGAAATCACGGATTCGAAATCTTTTATTTCATAAAATTCAGGTACATCGGCACGTTTAGGTGCAAACTGTTGTACGATGGGGCCTTTTACAAAGGCTACGTTATCTTTATAAGCAGAAACAATGCCGTTAGGATTAGCTTCCGAAGTTTTGCGGATCAGTTTGAATAAGGATACGGGTTGTTCTTCACCATCAATTACAAATGTCCCATTGAAGATCTTATGGCGACAGTGTTCTGAATTAACCTGTGAAAAACCAAATACTTCCGAATCCGTTAATTTACGGTCCAGTTTCTCTGATAATTTATTTAAATAATTTACTTCTTCTTCGCTGAGCGAAAGGCCTTCCTGTTTATTATAAGCAGCAATATCATCGATCTCGAGGATAGATTCCGGCTGCAGGCTAATGGTATACAGGTGCTGATCCAGTTTTTTGTATTTCTGAAACAGCATCGGGTCAAAACCGTTAAAATCAGCACTCACTGGCGTGAATTCTTCAATCCTGATAATACCATGGATATCCATATTCTGGGTGATCTCTACCGCATTGGTACTCCATGGAGTGATCATCGTAGCCCGGGGGCCTGTGTAGAAAGCCGTTAAGACAGTCTCATGTTTGAGCTGGGCACCACCAAAAAGCCAGCTTAATTTTGAAATATCAGAGGAGGTAAGTGTTCTTTCTAACTGTACAGCAAAAACAGTATTGACTTCGTTGGAGAAGAAATAAATCATGGTTTTATTTTATGGCGCAAAGGTAAGCTAAAAATGCAAATTTTCACTGTGTAAGCCGATTAGAATTAGCAATAAATAGGTGTCATTTGAAAATAGGCCCGGATATCACTTTGTAAAGGTGATTTGGATATAAGAAAGGCTTATCTTTATTATTTTGAGCACAATCTGTTAAGCTTCCAGGCTGAATTGATCTGTATTTTGTGCCGTATATAGGTTATTCAATATTTTACATCCGGGACTAGAAATCAAACAAAACGTCGTCTTGATTGTTGATCGATTTAAGTTTTCCTTCCCTTTTAAGCACTTTACACATCCCTTCTTCAAAAGACAGGCAATTTGTTTTCTGGGTAGCACTAAACATCAAACTGTAGGTATAAAAGACCTGGGTATCCAGTTTTGGGAGATCAAGAACCATAGTGAGTGCCTGCAGTTCATCATTGGTCTTTTCTTTTTCTTTATTCAATTCAATCAAATATTCAATACTATCTGGTTCTTCACCTTTCATCCTCATTTCTGTATTTACAAGATCTGTTGCGAAAAAAAAAGCCAGTTCATCCAATTCTTCAGTTGTAGGTTTTCTCCAATATGCACCGCAATACTGTTCAGCTTCCTGATTAGACATAATTACTCTTGAATAGTCATGTTGATCAAAAGGGTCTTCCATATCTTTTAAAATTATATTTAAAATGAATAGGGTAATGTTAAGATAAATATAATGTCAATTTTAAATAAATACAAAGTAAAGGAGAAAAATATTTACAACGTGAAGTTTAATCTGTACTGCTTTGTTGCATTGTAAAGCTAAATCCGTAAGGATAAATTATTGTTGTGAAATTAATCCTAAAATATGTTTGTTTTTTTTGAAGCTTATGGGGGGATAACCAATCCCGGGATGACCAATCAATAGTGTATAGCGATAGACGGACGAAACAAGGTATGAGACAGGTCTGCCTTTAACAAAATTTAACGGAACTTTGACCTGGGTTTGGCCTGAGTTTGGGACGGGTACGGAACGGGTTTGGAACGGGTTTGGAACGGGTCCGGAACGACTTTTTCCCGTTCCATATCCGTCGGAAAATCGTTACAATGCCGTCCCAAACTCAGGTTAAACCCATGCTAAACAAGGGTGAATGTCTGGTAGATTTAGAATCGTTATTCTGCCAGTTTCTCTCCGTTTTATAAAAGGGGGGGGAATGAAGTTTTTAGTGGTTTTAAACTTACTTTTTAACCGTAATTGTTCTGCCGGTTACCAAATGAAAAGTATAGATCCTGTTAAATCCATCATCATTAGATTCAATAGTTTCTACTAATCCGGTTTTACTAAAAGTATCGGTTACCATATCCCCTTCTTTTACATTCTGTAAAATATCAGTAGGGGTATCATTATTTAATCTGATCATGGTGGTATAGAAATTAAGATGTAAATGTAGTGATTAATCAATTATAGAAAGATTTGTAATCATCTCTGGTAGCTAATTTCAGCTATTCTTATATTTCATTTTATACTTTGCCGGCGAAATACCCATGAGTTTTTTAAATAGCCTGGAAAAATAATAAGGATCGTTAAATCCCAGTTCTTTGCAGATCTCCTTAATCGTTTTGTCTGTTAAATACAGGTACAAACACGATTGATGTATTTTGAGCTGGTTAAAATAGCGAATCGGGGAACTGCCAATTTTTTTGTGGAACAGCCTGGAATAATGAGAGACTGAGCTGTGCTGCTTACTGGCAAGCTCCTCTACAGAATACATGCAGTTCAAGTTTTCTTTCATAAATTGGATGGAACTGCTGATCAAATCGCCTTCCTGTATTGGAGAATGAATCTCTTTGGGGTAGATCATTGAGCTCAGCAATTCAAAAAATTTGATATTGGCAATCTCCATTTCCTGCATTTGGAAACTACGGTCCATGATGGATAGGATTTCATTAAATAGCTGAATGCGTTTTTCGAGGTAGGGGATATGCGCTTCATTTCCTCCGTCATTTTCCAGATAGCGTTTATAGAGCAGATCTGCATGATCACCCATAAAATGCGCCCAATAAATACTCCATGGATCAGCAGCAGAACTTTTGTAGTGGTGAGGTTCCTGCTTAGGGAGAATAAAAAAAGTATTCGGGCTCAGCGTAATCTCTTTATCCCGGACAAGAACCGTTCCCCGGCCTTTTGTACAATACAGCAGGATATATTGATTGCATCCCGATTTCCTTGTCCTGTAATGAAAACGGGCATGTGGATAATAACCTATCGCTGTCACATACAGCCTTTTTATCAGTTCATTCCTGATAATGGTTTTTCTGATACTTGGCGGAAGTATTACCATCTCCTGACCTGCGAATCCTTCTTTGATTTTTTTATAATCTAAAGACATGAGCGTATCGTTCATCGTAGTATAAGGTTGAGCGCAATTAATCTACTGAATGTTCAATATAACAATTTATTTCCACTTAAATATGAATTTATTGGAAATAAATTATTGATAAAACAAAAATGATCGAATAATCCATCTTTTATTGATATTGATCCATTTTAGCTAAATGGGTTTACTTATAAATTAGCTTGACCAAATTAAACCCATCACTATGCAAAAAATTACTACCTCTTACTGGTGGAGATTTTCCGCCTTATTCCTTCTTTTATTTACCAGCCAGACCCTCTTCTCCCAGCAAAACCATAACGTTAGCGGTACCGTAACCGGGAAAGACGACGGCTTGCCCATTCCGGGAGCAAATGTAGTGGTGAAAAATGGTAAAGGGGGCACTTCTACAGATCAGAATGGAAAGTTTACCCTAAATGTTAGTTTTGGGGCACAGTTGATTTTTAAAGCAGTAGGCTATGAGGATCAGGAGATAAGTGCTTCCGTGACTGTCATTAATATAAAGCTGGTTTCACAGCAAAATAACTTAAATGAATTGGTGGTTATCGGTTATGGAACAGTGCAAAAGAAAGACCTTACCGGTGCTGTTGCTGGTATTAAAGGTGGTGATATCAAATCACAGGGTGTAAGTGACATTACACGTTCCTTACAGGGAAAGATGCCTGGGGTAACCATCGAGTCTGCTGGCGGGGATCCCGGATCAGGTACAAGGATACTGATCAGAGGTGTAGGTACTTTAGGCAATGCTGCCCCGCTTTACATTGTAGATGGGGTGCAGGTTGCCGGTATCAATAACCTCTCTTCAGGGGATATAGAATCTATAGATGTATTAAAAGATGCCTCAGCAGCGGCAATCTATGGTTCGCGGGCGGCTAACGGAGTGGTCATCGTGACTACTAAATCTGGGAAGTCGGGTGCTCCCGTTGTTCAGCTCAATGTAAATGGCGGTGTTCAGCATGTGGCTAAAAAATTGGATGTACTCAATGCAGAACAATGGGCTACGGTAAGTAATGCCGCACACACAGCTGCAGGATTACCTACACTTGATATTGCTGCGAATCCTGCATCACTGGGTGCTGGTACGAACTGGCAGGATGCAATCTTCAGAACTGCGGCTGTACAGCAATATGATTTATCCATCAGTGGCGGCAGTGAAAGCACCAAATACAGTGTTTCTGGTGGTTATACCGATCAGGATGGAATTGTTAAGGTAACAGGTTATAACCGCTACAATCTTAGGGCGCGTTCAGAAACTACCAAAGGCAAATTCAAATTTGGGGAAACGATCCTGTTAAGCAGGGAAAAGACGGTTACAATGCCCAGTGGATGGGGCGGGCAAGGTGGAAACGCAGTCGGCTCTTCCACTAAAATGATCCCGGTTTTCCAGATCAATGACCCGGCAGCAGTGGGTGGGTTTGGAGGTGCCTACGGACCGGTAGTGAACATACCAAATCCTATAGCCATGCTTTATCTGGAAAGCATTGATAAGATCACTACCAGTGCGCTGCTGAATGCCTATGGCGAGTATATCATTCTTCCGGGATTGAAATACAGATTAAATGTGGGATATACCCAGGTAGAAAATACCGGAAATGATTACGACCGGAGATATGCAGTAGGAACTTTGTTTTCGCACCCAACTAATGACATCTCGATCTATAAAGATCAGAATACATTGCTGTTGTTAGAAAATACATTGAATTATGATAAAAAGATAGGTAAGAGCAGTATACAGGCATTGGCAGGTTATACTTTTCAGCGGAATAGTTACAATTACTTGTCGGCCGCCAGAACAGATCTGCCGGATGGCATACAGGCCATCGATGCCGGCGCAGGTATTTCTACCAATACTGGCAACAGCACAGAGAGTGACCTGGTTTCCTTTTTGGGTCGGGCCATCTATTCCTATGATGATAAGTACCTGCTTACGGCGAGTTTCAGAAGAGATGGTTCTTCACGTTTTGCTTCCAGCAACAGATACGGTGATTTTCCATCGGTAGCTTTAGGATGGAATATTTCTAATGAGAAATTTTTCGAACCGTTGCTAAATACCATCAGTTCGCTAAAACTAAGGGCTAGCTATGGTGTGCTGGGGAACCAGGAAATAGGTGATTATCAATACAGTGCGTCTATAGCTTCCAACGTCAATTATGTATCGGGTACAACGCAGCAGAAATGGTACGGTGCTATCCAGACAGCCTATGCTTCCCCGTTCATCAAATGGGAGAATACGCAAACGCTGAACTGGGGAATGGATATCGGGTTTTTTAACAATAAGCTGGGCGTTACCGCCGATTATTTTATCAAAAAAACCAATGATGTTTTATTGAATGTGCCGATCCCCGGATCTGCCGGCGCCGTTTCAGATCCGGTAGTGAATGCTGGAAAGCTGCAAAATAAAGGTGTTGAGTTGGGATTGAACTACAGCAATAAAATAGGTAAGTTGTCTTACAGTGTGTTCGGTACGCTGAGTTCGATAAAGAATAAAGTGTTGCAACTAGGTTCGGGTTCCCAGCAAATTTATGGCGGGCAGCCTACCCATCATGGTGCTACCACTACTGTGACAGAAGAGGGAGGCCCAATCAGTGCATTTTATCTCATCAAAGCGATAGGTATTTTCAATTCACAGGCAGAGATCAATGCGTATAAGAAAAACGGGGTGCTTATTCAGCCTAATGCGTCTCCGGGGGATATTAAATTCCTGGATGCCAATGGTGATGGGCAGATCAACGACCAGGATAAAGTTTACAGTGGCAGTCCGTTCCCCAAGTTTGAGTATGGAGGGGGATTTAATGCTTCTATTTTTAATTTTGATATCAGCGCATTTTTCCAGGGAACGCAGGGAAACAAGATCTATAATGGTAACCGCCAGGACCTGGAAAGTATGAGTCTGGAGTTTAATTATGCGGCTACTACATTAAATGCATGGACACCAGCCAACCACACTGATTTCCCCCGTGCAGTGATCAATGATCCTAATTTCAACGACAGGACTTCCACCCGCTTTTTAGAAAGCGGTTCTTACCTCCGGCTAAAAACTTTACAGCTGGGTTATAAGCTGCAGGAAAAAGTATGTAAAAAAATTGGGGTGTCTGCTTTACGTGCCTACGTCAGCGCAGATAACTTATTCACCGTTACCGACTATACAGGTTATAACCCAGATATCGGCAGGTCGGGAAGTATTTTCGATCGCGGGGTAGATTTTGGAGAAGTGAGTTATCCGCTGGCCAAAACTATTTCCATTGGTTTGCAGGTGACTTTTTAACGATTAAAACAAAATAATCTAATGAAACCTACATGAGCTTACCGCTCACCTGCAGAAGTGAATAAAAGCATATGTAAGCTTCATAACCATTAAAAGACAATAACATTCAGATGAATCCGTCATCGGCATACTTTTTACAAACTGTAATGAACATGCTGATGACAGCTTCATAACCTTTAAAAACAATTATATTCTAATGAAAAAGATATATATACTTTTGCTCGTTGTTTTATCAGTTGAGGGATGCAAGAAAAGTACGCTCGAATTGCAGAATCCAAATCAGATCACTTCAGCTACCTATTGGAAAACGGAGAATGATGTGCTTTCTTCCCTGGCTGCTACTTACGGCTTATTAAGAGATGTAAACGGAGGATATTGGGGAGTGAGGGGAACGGAGATCGCTAATGGCAGGGGAGATGATTTTGTGATCAGGAACGATGTGGCCGATCTGTACAAACTCGCTACATTTACGAATACACCGGATGACGGACCGGTAAATGATTTCTGGAATATCTCTTATCGTGGCATCTTCAGGGCTAACCAGATTCTTGAAAATATTGCTAAAGTAACTACTTTAACGGCCGACCAGCAGAAGGCATACATTGCAGAAGCTAAGTTTTTAAGAGGGCTGAATTATTTCAATCTGGTAGTGAATTTCGGCGATGTACCTTTAAGGCTAAAAGTGCCTGTAACCACACAGGATTATTATGCTGTAAAATCTCCTGAGGCTACGGTTTGGAAGCAGGTGATACAGGATTTTACTGAGGCAGCAGCAGATCTGCCGCTTAGTTATGCTTCACAATGGGTTGGTCGTGCTACCAAAGGATCTGCATTGGGTTACCTGGGAAAGTCTTATGTATATACCAAGGATTGGGCAAATGCAACTGCTACTTTGCAACAGTTAACTACTGCTCCCTTCATTTATCATCTGATGCCTGCATATGGCGATAATTTCCTGACCACGACAGAGAATAATGCTGAATCGGTGTTTGAAATACAGCTGGCAGATGTTGGAGGAACAAATCCCTGGTCGGGCGAAAATGCAGGAGAAGCATTGGGCGTAACCACAGCACAGGAGTTTGCGCCTTCTGAAGTGGGTGGGTGGTTTGAGATCAGCCCTACAGATAAACTCTTTAACGAGTTCCAAAAAGAAAAAACAACTACGGGCGACTTTGATCCGCGCATGTACGCCACTTTATCCTGGGATTATCCCGGGTCAGTTTTTTACACTTTACCTTTTAAAAGTTTTAAGCTCGTGTTTGGCTACAGTTCCCTGCTTAAAAAATATCAGAATTACTGGCAGACTACAGAACTTACAGGCTCAAGCGGAGCAAGTGATGATACCTCAGATAACAATGAGAGGGCTTTACGTTTTGCGGATATTTATCATACTTCAGCTCTTTCTTTAAGGGAAAGAGCTGAAGTATGATTACACTGCTCAGCTTAGAAATTTAAATACAATTCCTTTTCATACACTAAATTAAATATCCGGTCAATTTCATATAACATAAAATTGATATCCTGTTGCTTATTAATCATCACATATTTGCTCAAACCAGGAACCATTGCATGTGTGAAGATTTCCGTGCCCATCCTTGCTTCCATTGCATATTTGTATACTTTCCAGCGCTGATTTCGATCAATTTCTTCTTCAGTATCCGAGACAGGATCATAAGTATTAGCTCCAATAAAACTGAAGGTGGCTAGCTTGTCCTTTTCTAAAATGTTTAACATTATTTTGATGCATGTTCCGATAATTGGCATACACTTGAACTCGTGAGTTAAAAGCATATATTTTTTTTGGTGTTTTTTATGCTTTGCAGGATAATACTGAACCACATAAATATGACTGATGTATTGTTCTACTTCTACTAAGTACCTGTGTTTAGGAGTGCTAAAAGAATAATGCCGAATACCTAAAATGAGTTCGTTTTTTGCTGAACGGGTATAACCTACACAATTAAAATTATACGCGCTGTCAAACATTATGGAACCAGGTATTGATAAGCAGAAACCCGGCTTTGTTTAACTTCGTCATCTGATCTTACGATCCATTGATGCTTTAAGTTGTTTTTTTGTGAACCAGTACTGACATTTTTTGAAATCCTGGAATACGCATAAGTTAGTTCGTTCACTGATGGTGTGTTTTTGTGAGCCTTTGTGTGGTGTGAATTGTATTTAGACATAACAATAGATTTAATTAAACTTTAGTTGCTATTAAGGAAATTTAGATCCTTTATTTACACTACAAATATATAATATATATTCTTAATAAGAAAATAAATCTAGTATTTAGCGAAAATAAATACAGAAAGAAGTTTTTAGGGGTTTAGTGCTTTCAGGAATGATTATCATCAAACATATAGGCAAATCCTTTGTTGACCTTAACTAAAACCTGATAGATATGGCCGATAAAAAAGAAACCAAAGATCCCTGCTGGAAAAACTATGAACAGATAGGGACCAAAACAAAAGCTGGTAAGAAAGTACCTAATTGTGTTCCAAAGAAAGCTGCAGAAAAAAAGAAATAACCTGTTAGAGTTCCATAGCCAGTATACTAAAAAAGTTATTTCCCTTCCATAACTTCTTATTGCCAATCACATAGAACCGTCTCTTTGCCCTGGTTAACGCCACATTGAGCATATTAGGTTTTCTGGATGCCCAAGTGCGCGCACCTGGTTTTGCCGGGTCACTGCCCAGGATCAAAAATACAATATCGGCTTCTTTACCCTGAAAAGTGTGGATGGTACCGCACTTCACTTTCGGGGAATAACGGAAAGCTGCGCTGCATTGATCGGCAACTGATTTAAATGGGGAAATGACAAATATATCAGAAGGATGATCTTTTAGTAAAGCGATCTTCTCTTTTAGAAAATCAATCTCTTCTACAATCACATGTCTGTTTTCTATGGTAGTTCCGGCTACATCAAACCAGGCGGAATTTCCTAAAGCACATTCAAATTCTACATCAGCTTCTGCTTTAACCATCTGCTTGCTGTAGGCAATCTGATTGGCAATAGCAAACATCGGGTTGTTACAACGGCGGTGAGTGCGTAGGGGAAACCCTGTCCATGATTGCTCGCCCAAACTATTAGAAATATAAGCACCTTTACTGGTAACGCGGTCTGCCAGCGTTTGCGCAGAATTATGAAGGGGCGACCAAAGCGGATCGGTTTTATGTCCGGCACCCAGCATTTTAATCAGCTGGTGGTTTAGTGTTACCACAGGTTCAATTTGGAAAGGATCACCAATGATGACACTCTTTTGGGCCCTGTTGATTAATCCTGCGGCAGAAAGGGGAACAGCCTGCCCGGCTTCATCAATTAAAAGCCATCCTATACTCTCCTTTCCTAAAGCACCAAAGAGTTTAGAAACTGAGGCAAGGGTAGTGGAAACTACAGGAATACAGAAGAAAAACGTTTTCCACAAGATCTCTGCCAGCACTTCACTGATCTGGATTTTCCCGTCCAGGTAGTCCATAAACAACTTCAGGTTATTATAAAATGGCTTGGCATTACTTAAAATAGCATATTCATGCAGTTTAAGACTTAGTAAGAAGATATTAGAACGCAGGGTGTTAATTTTGACAGAAGACCAGGGACTGGCTTTGTGAAATTTAGCCTTATCCGAATGGTACTGATCTAACAGCTCCTCATCAGGAATATTTGCAAAATCTATCCCATATTCCCGGTGCAATTCTTCCTTTAGCCGCTGGTAAGCAGCTAAGCGGTTATTCACCTGCTGTAAACGCTGTGTGGTATCTTCGATCTCTTTTTCGGCCTTTTTTATTCGTTTTAAAACGCTGTCGAATGATTGCTGTGCTTCAATTAATTCTTTTGTCTGACTGGCCAGTTCAGAAAAATATAGTTCTTCTGCTGCTTTCCAGGATTTAAAGGATACAGTTTTAAAAAGCTGCTGAAATGCAAACCAGGACGGTTTTATAGAGCTGTGCAATTTAATACTTTCCTGCAGGGAGAAAATGCGGGTATTGATGGTGCGGACTAAAGATTCTGCAATTAACTTTTCTTCATTCAGCGAACTAAAGGCAGTCTGCTGAAGGGAAAGGTTGGTTTCTTCTTCGCTCAGCAATACCTGGTCCTGTAAATAACGGGGAAAGGAAAAATGAAACTTTTCTGCTTTAAGTTTAAAGGTATCGAACTGTAGGTGCAGTTCTTTGAGTTCTGCTGCTGCCTGCTCATACAGCCCCAGATAACGGGGTGTTTGATCATTATTTTTGGCATAAGCCGCTACTAATAATTTTGCAAAGCCATCTCTTTTTTCGCCCGCATACCAGAATTTATTTTTAAATGCATTTTTATTTTCTGCATTTCCTAAAGCAGCGGCCAACACGCCCCAGCTTTCTCCAGGAATGAGTTCTGTGGCCAGCTCACCAAAATAATCGGCTTTGGGAAAGCTATCCAAGTCGATCTTTTTTACCGAAGGTAACTCTTTAGAGATATTCTCTACAGCGGTATTGTTGTTGCTGGCAACTACAATGCCCGCATTTTCAAATAATTTGGCATCAGGGGGATAGTAATAAGCAAAATCCTCACCCTTGTCTATTTTAACACCCTTACCAAAAATAGTCTGGATATTACCTCTCATCAATTTGCTGGCCCGGTTAACGATCACCTCGGCAACGATATCCGAGAGTAAAGTTGTTTTGCCCGTTCCGGGTGGGCCATTTACGCCAATGATCCCGTTTTTGTTTTTAAACTCAGCTAAGCAGGTGTTCACTGCACCGAACTGTGCACTATACAAGCCAAATTGCGGATTGGATGGCCATCTTCCTGCCGGTAGGTATTTAGGGTCAATTGCATCCCAGAATGCTGCGGCATCATTTAATAGGTCAATTTTTGGGATAGCCGCCGTGTTGATGGATAAGAACTGCTGTAGTCCTTTGCCCCATTTGCCCTGCGCGTCAATCAGTTTGTTTAAATCTTTCTGGTAAAAACTATTCAGAAAAGCGATGTCTGGTTTGGCATGCTTTGAAATTCTAAATGATTTGATCAGTATATCCTGCCCTGCCACTAATCCTTCTACAGAAAGGGAATTGAGTACCCGGATTTCTTTGATCAGGTGCGACCAGTTGATAATGGTGGTCTGCATTTCCTTTTTGTTCGGTGCATCTTCATTGACAGGAAACCTGTCTTTGAATAACTCCTGTTCTTTTTCCAGCTCTGCTTCAATGGTAGATAGGGAAAGTTTGTTTTGCAAACACTTTAATCCATGAACATATGCCGCCTGGATGTAACCGTTATCCTGATTGCTATGGCCATATTCATCAATGATCATGGCTGCCATACAAGTATTTCCGCTTACCTTTTCTGTCCAGTTATCATCTTTGTCGGGGCTGTAATTGATCGCCTCTTCAATGCTGTCCGTTACTTCCTTCTTAGTCAGTTTGCCAAAATACACGATATGCTGCCAGATCAGGTCCTTTTCCGGCTCGTGAGGGATATGCCAGGGCAGGGTGCTGCCTGATTTAAATAATTTGGCATCTGCAGGAAGGTCCGGGAGATTAAATATCTCAATATCCCTCCAGAACGTAAGAATTGCTTTTTGCTGTTTCAATAGATTAGAATTATCCGGTTCGTAAATTTAATAATAATTTAGTAAGGAATTCTTCTTTTGTAGGGGTAATAAAGCGGCGGTGCCAACGTT
This sequence comes from Pedobacter sp. L105, assembly GCF_009765875.1. Classification (GTDB taxonomy): domain Bacteria; phylum Bacteroidota; class Bacteroidia; order Sphingobacteriales; family Sphingobacteriaceae; genus Pedobacter. Next base: position 136,040 of record NZ_LMUP01000002.1, on the reverse strand, counting down.
GAATATATCAATTAGATAGACGAATAAGTGTGTTAGCCACTGTAAAACAGCCGTTCACGTAAAAAACTTCTTTACCCACTGTAATAACAATAATTTTGTAATACGGCTTCTTATCTAATTCGCTCTCATGAAAGACCTGTTAATCATCCTCTCAGTTATACTATTAATGGTATCCCTGGGCCAAGTATTCGATATCATCCAATTATCCGGCAATGAACACGCTGTTTATTACTGCGCGTTATTGGTTCTTATCCTCTGTTTTCCATTTATTAAAAGCGTAGATAAAGTCTTTAAAAGACACGCTTAAAGGTCTGCGGAAGATTTCCGCTGAAGGGAGGACTGGTATTCCATTGGCGACATCTTATAATGTTTCTGGAAGCTCTTACCAAACACGGTTTGTGAACTGTAACCGGTAAGTTTTGTAATTTCAAACAAGGTGTATTCGTTTTGGGAAATCAGTTCAGTAGCCTTTTTTAGCCGGGTAATATCAACCAGCTCCTTTGGGGAAAGGGAAGAAATGGATTTGATCTTTCGGTAAAAGGTAGGCCTGCTCATATTCATATGCTCAGAGAGCTTGTCCATATTCAGGCCAATATCTTTAATGTTTTTGCAGATGTACTCATTCAGTTTCTTTAAAAACAACTCATCCGTTTTGGAATGGGCCATTACGCGTACATCTTCAAAGGGGGCGTTTGCGAAATGATCCCTGATCTTCGATCTGTTTTTGAGCAGGTTAGCTACCTGTAATTGTAAGAACTCAGGGGAGAAAGGTTTTTGGATATAAGCATCGGCACCCACCTCCAAACCAGCGATTTTAGCCTTATACGTATTCTTTGAAGTTAAGAGGATAACGGGGATATGGCAGTATTCTACCTTCGACTTAATCAGCTGGCAAAGCTCGAAACCATCCATACCGGGCATCATGATATCACTGATAATTAAGTCGATCATATTTTTTTCCAGCAGTGCCAATGCCTTTTCCCCATCACCGGCCAGGTGCAGGTGGTAACTTTCCCCGAGCACTTCAGAAAGAAATTCAAGGATATCTTCATTGTCGTCAATCAATAAAATCGCAGTTTTCATGAGTTAATGTTTTTCCATTTACTGAGTTTAAATTCGAAGTTTTGGCGTACAGGTAAAGTTAGCTCAAAAATAATCAGATTTGTTTTATCATCAACTAAGTTTAAACTTCCATTGTGCAGTTCTGCTAAAGATCTGGCCAGCGAAAGGCCTATTCCTGTTCCTGGCTGTGTGTGACCGCTGATTCTGAAAAAGGGTTCGAATATCTTTTCCCTGAATTCTTTTGGAATGGATTTTCCATCATTGCTCATGCTAATGATGAAATTTTTGTCGCCAGCTGTAAAAGCAGGCATACGTATCCATATCACAGATGATCCATATTTGATGGCATTGGAGATCAGGTTGCTGGTGATCTTTATAAAAGCTTCGGCATCTACAAAAGCGATGATGGGTTCATCAGGCAATTCCAGGGTTAAAACGATATTTTTCTTTTCCGCTTCGGCCCTGAAGGTCTCTGCCTGATCGTGCAGCAGGTCGTTGATATTGGTGTTCACAAAACTCAGCCCAAACTCATTCATTTCCGTTTTCCTGAAATCCAGCAGTTGGGTAGTCAGCTCCAGGAGGCGGTTGGCATTCTTTTCAATCATCAGCAGGCTTTTGCGCAGTAAAGGCACCTCCTCAATTTTCTTTAACACCCTTTCTACAGGGCCAATGATTAAGGTTAAAGGGGTTTGTATTTCATGGGCAATGTGGGTAAAGAACTCAATTTTAGCCTGGTAAATTTCCTTTTCCTTTTCCAGCTCAAACAACTGTAACCTGGCTTGGTTCTTTTTATTCAAATACCCTTTGTAATACTGTATCAACAGGTAAACCGACAGGCAAAATAGCAGCAGATAAATGACATAGGCCAGGGTGCTTTTCCAGAAAGGGGGAAGCACCTGTATAAATAATACCCTTTCTTTTCCGTTCCAGTTACCTACATTACTTGAAGATTTCACAAGGAAAGTATAATTTCCGGCACTGAGGTTGGTGAAATAAGCTTTGCGGTTGGTGCTTAAATAATTCCAGTCTTTATCCAGTCCTTTCATCATATACTTATATCCTGTAACTCCCGGAGAGGAATAAGACAGGGTAGCAAAGCCGATGTTAAAGCTCGACTGGTCGTGCTGCAATACAATCGTATCCGTATAAATGACCGACCGTTTCAAAGGACTATGCGCACCTCCGGGAATGACCTCTGTGTTGTTCACCTGAAAATCGGTGATATAAGTAGGAGGGGTTTGAATGGTATGTCCCAAACCTTCGGGCTTAAAGGAGATCATGCCTTTTACAGAGCCAAAGAACATCCTTCCATCTTTATCCTTAAATGCCGAATTATAGTTGAACTGATCTGTAATTAAGCCGTTTTCCTTGGTATATACCTTCAGTTTTTTAGTCTGGGGATTCAAACAGATCAATCCTTTTAGCGAACTGATCCAGAGGTTTCCGGATTGATCTTCCAGCGTCCTGAACAAGTTATTACTTGGCAATCCGTTCTCGGTAGTCATCCGGTCAAAGGAATGACGGTCGGGATGCAGCCTGATCAATCCCCCCCCTTCTGTAGTTACCCATATGAAATGCCGTTTATCTTCATAAATACCCTGCACCAGTTCATCTTCTGCAGGGAGGCCATGTGTTGATGCATTAAACCTGATATTTCCCTTTTTACCGGTTTTAGGGTTGTAATAATAAACACCATTCTGGAGGCTTCCCGTCCAGATGGTACCCTCATGATCTTCCAGCAATGCATATACAGAAGAACTTGCGGGAATTTGCGCTACCCTTTTAAACGTATACTTTTTCTGGTCGATGGTAAACAAACCCGCACCGGTAGTGCCGATCAGCAAAGTATTGTCTGATGTTAGATAAATACACATTACGAAATCGCTTGCCCTGCCATCTGCGGCTTTAACCTGGCTGAATTTGCGGATAACACGACCTGTTTTTGTATCCATCACCTCCAATCCATGTTTAAAAGGACCGATATAGAGTTTATCGGCCACAGCCAATAAACCATGAATATTAGGATAAGAGATACTGGAAGAATTACCTTCAGAAGTATAATGAGAGAACTGATCGTTTTTAAGATCCAACTGGTTGATTCCTGCATCTTCGGTTCCAATCCAGATATGACCATTCTGGCCGGCACAGATTTCGCGGACAGCATTTCCGGAAATAGAATTGGAAACATTTACCGGATAGTATTTTTTAAACTTAACCGTTTCCCTGGATAAATAATTTAAGCCTCCAAAATAGGTGCCTGCCCAAAGCCCTCCGCTGTGATCCTGGTACAAACAATATACTGCATTATCAGACAGCGAATAATTATCTCCAATGCGTTTCCTGATGTTCTCCAGTTGATCAGTTTGCTGGTTATAGGTGTATATGCCTGATTCAGAAGCTATCCAGTAGGTATGTGGGTCATAGGGAATAATATCCCGCACGTAGATCTCCGTATGATCCTTGTTCCTCATCAGCAAAGACCTCACTTGCCCGGTTTGCAGATCGTAAGATTTTAATCCCTGTTTTACCGTGCCAATCAGTGCCTGATTGCTGGAAATCCATAGCAGTTTACTGATTTCCCTGGAAGTGGAATGGACATCACCCACAATATTGATTTCTTTTTCAGCAGGAGCATATCTTTTGATATAACCGTCTGCTGTTCCCAGCCATAAGTTCATTGCCGGGTCGAAGGCGATGCAGGAGCCCAATACATGATGATCAGTTAGACGGTGTTTGGCCGGATCGTATGACATCAGGTTACTATTCGAAAGAAACCACAGCCGGCCTTTTTTATCGACAAGAATATTACTGATAAAAGAAGGGGCAATAGACAGCGGCGTAAACGTTTCGCTATAAGGATCAAACCTGAACATCCCATGATTGGTACCCACCCAGATCATCCCATTGTTATCCTCACACAGAGAAGCAATTACATTGTTTCCTATACTGCCAAAACGGGTGTGATGATCTTTAAAAGACTTAAATGTATAACCGTCAAAGCGGTTTAAGCCTTCCTTTGTGCCGATCCACATAAAGCCGTTCCTGTCCTGGATCATGCTGATCACGGTATTGTGTGCCAGCCCGTCTTCAGTTTGATACTGTTTAAAATAATAAGACTGTGCGCTGCCTGTAAGGGGTAGCAGCAAGATGCAGCAGAAGAGGATCTTTAGATGAATTCGAAACATAGTTCAGGTCATTCTGATTTCAGACCGGCTTAAAATATGAGACAAACTAACTAAATATTGAACAATCTATATGAAAAAGAATAATTTAATTTGAGAAACCAAATAGGTGAGATATAAATTATTTGCCAAAGCAAGCTAAAAAAGGGTGTGTTTCTGGTCTCAGCTGTTATCTTTAAGGGTAACAGCGAAGATCATTTATCAGACACATCCTTAAAATAAAACCATGAAGAAAACGTACTTGTCTATTTTTGCACTTGCCGTAACGAGTTTGTTTATCTGCTTCAAATCAGATCCGGTAAAACCTAAAGCAAAACGTCCTAATATTATTGTTATTCTGGCTGATGATATGGGCTTTTCGGATATTGGCAGTTACGGAGGGGAGATACATACGCCTAATCTGGATTACCTGGCAAAAAATGGAATCCGGTACAAGCAGTTTTATAATACTTCCCGCTGCTGCCCTACAAGGGCTTCACTGCTCACCGGTTTATATAACCAGCAGGCAGGGATAGGCAAAATGACGGATGCCGAAGATGAACCAGGTTACCTTGGTCACTTATCTAATAATACCGTTACAATGGCGGAAGTGTTAAAAACGGCAGGTTATCAAACAGCCATGTCTGGTAAGTGGCATGTGTCCAATACTGATGGGCAGCCTTCAGCAAAAGATCAGATGGACTGGTTAAACCACCATCAGCAGCATGCGGAATTTTCACCGCTCAGTCAATATCCAACCAGCCGCGGGTTCGATAAATTTTTTGGTACTATTTGGGGTGTAGTAGATTATTTTGACCCCTTTAGCCTGGTGAGCGGCACCACACCTATCACTTCAGTTCCCGATCATTATTACCATACCGATGCCATCAATGATACAGCGGTTTCCTATATCAACACTTATGCAAAATCGGCCGCGCCATTCTTTTTATATGTGGCCGAAAATGCACCGCACTGGCCGCTGATGGCTCCACCAGAAGAAATAGCAAAATATAAAGACACGTATAAAGGAGGATGGGAAGCTATCCGCGAAGCAAGGTACCAGCGCATGGTTAAACTGGGATTGATAGATACCACAAACACTAAACTTTCTGCCCGCTGGAACGGTCAGGAAAAGTGGGAAGATAACCCAAGCAAAGACTGGGATGCACAGGCCATGGCTGTCCACGCGGCGATGATCGACAGGATGGACCAGGGCATAGGGCGGATTATCGAAGCGCTGAAGAAAAACGGCCAGCTGGACAATACTTTAATTGTATTCTTAAGTGATAACGGTGCCAGTAACGAAAACTGCGCAGCTTACGGACCAGGTTTCGACCGTCCGGATGAAACAAGGGATGGAAGAAAGATTGTTTATGCAACAAAAAAGGAAGCTGTGCCAGGCCCTGAAACTACCTATTCTTCTATCGGCTCCAATTGGGCCAATGTAGCGAATACGCCTTACGAATATTGGAAAGCCCAGTCTTACGAAGGTGGCATTCACACGCCAATGATCGCTTTCTGGCCAAAGGGTATCAGTGCGCCTAAAGGAGGGTATAATGATCAGGTAGGGCATGTGATGGACTTCATGTCTACTTTTGTTGAGCTGGTCGGTGCCACTTATCCTAAAGTTTACCATGGCCATCAGATCACACCCACAACAGGGGTAAGCCTGGTATCCTCCTTTAAAGGAAACGAATCTGAAGGACATGAAACATTGTTCAATGAACATTTCGGTGCCCGGTATGCCAGGCAGGATAACTGGAAACTGGTGGGTTTAAGTGGCGATCAAACCTGGCATTTGTACAATCTGGCGGTAGACAAAACAGAAACCAAAGATCTGGCGGCGCAATATCCGCAAAAGGTGCAGCAGCTGGACAGCTTATGGAACCAGTGGGCCAACACACATAAAGTTTTTCCTAAACCCTCAAAAAAGAATTAATCAATCTAACCAATAACATTTTATGAAGTTTTTAAACAGGCTACCAATCGCATTATTTGCATCCTTACTCACCTTAAGCGGGCAGCAAACCTTTGCACAGGAAGACCGTGCACCAGCTTATCCATTAATTACACACAATGCCTATTTCAGCGTGTGGTCTACTACAGATCAGCTGAACGCTTCCACTACCAAACATTGGACAGGCAAAGACCAGTCGCTGATTGGTGTGATCAAAGTAGACCAGCAATACTATCGTTTTATGGGCAATGCCTCTGCGCGGTATAAATCACTTGTTGCCACAGGCGATGATAAACCGTCAACCTGGCAATATAAAGAAGAAGAACCTGCAAAAGGATGGGAGCAGCCAGGTGCTGCGGGCCAGGCCTGGAAAATGGGATATTCTCCTTTCGGGGATGACCGTGCCCCGGCTGGAACCAAATGGACAGGTAAAGACCTCTTTATACGCAAGCAGTTTCAGGTATCGGCTTTGCCAAAAGGAAAACTGTTTTTAAAGTTGTATCAGGATGATGATGCACAGGTTTACCTCAACGGAAAAGAAATAGCAAACGTTACAGGCGCAACAGGCAATTATGTAATGATCCCGCTAACCGGTGCTGCTAAATCGGCCATAAAAATGGGTGTTAATGTGCTGGCCATTCATTGTTTAAATACCGGAGGCGGCGCATGGCTGGATGCTGGTATCTCAGAAGAACTTCCTGAATTGCCTACGGATGCTGTTCAGGCAGCTAAACAAACTGATGTGCAGATCACTGCTACACAAACTACTTACAAATTTAAATGCGGCCCTACCGACTTAAAAGTAACTTTTACTTCGCCACTGATCCTGCAAGACCTGGCTTTACTAACTAATCCGGCATCTTATATCACTTATGAAGTAAAATCAAATGATAAAAGCAAACATGATGTTTCTGTTTTTACCAGTGTTTCATCAGGGCTGGCCGTAAACCTGCCATCGCAGGAAGTTCAGGCTTCTGCTTATAGCAGCAATGGATTGATGATCGCAAAAGCAGGTACCACAGAACAGCCTGTACTGAAAAAGAAGGGTGACGACCTGCGTATCGATTGGGGATATGTATATGTTTCCGCTTCGGCTGATAGTAAAGCGAAACAATATATTTCCGGCAATGACGATGCTTTGTCGTCTTTCAAAAGGGGGGCAAAACAAGCTACGAAGTTAACAGGTAAATCGCTGATGCTGAATACGGTTTTACCTTTCGGTATGGTGGGTGCTGAAGATATCAGTAAATTCATGGTAATCGGTTATGACGATCTGTATTCCATTCAATATTTTCACAAAGACTTAAAACCGCTATGGCGTGATGTTCCCGGCGCAACAATGGAAGGGGTTTTAAGTAAAGCCACTAAAAACTATACAGAAGTATTGGCTAAATGTGCCCATACAGACGCACAGGTTGAAGGTGATGCACGTAAAGCTGGCGGAGCCGATTATGCTAAATTATGTATCCTGGCTTATCGCCAAAGCATAGCTGCCCATCAGCTGGTTAAAAGTCCTGAAGGAGAGTTGTTGTTCTTATCTAAAGAGAATTTCAGCAACGGATCTATCAATACGGTGGATGTAACTTATCCGTCTGCACCTTTGTACCTGTTATACAATCCTAAATTAATGGAAGGAATGCTGAACGGTATTTTCTATTTCAGTGAAACTGGAAAATGGGATAAACCTTATGCTTCGCATGACTTAGGTACTTATCCTCTGGCTAACGGACAAACTTACGGTGAAGATATGCCTGTAGAAGAAAGTGGTAATATGATCATCCTGACTGCTGCTATTGCCAATGCAGAAAGGAGCCCTGAATACGCCAAAAAACATTGGAAAACGTTAACCATATGGAGCAATTACCTGGCTAAGGCTGGTTTTGATCCTGGAAACCAGTTGTGTACGGATGATTTTGCCGGGCATTTGGCACACAATACCAATTTATCTGTAAAAGCTATTGTTGCAATTGGTGCTTACGCGCAGATGGCAGATATGATAGGTGAAAAAGAAACTGCGGCGAAGTATAGAAAGATAGCCGAAGAAATGGCGGCCAACTGGATAGCCAAAGCTGATGCGGGTGATCACTTTGCACTGGTTTTTGATAATAAAGAAACCTGGAGCCAGAAATACAATATGGTTTGGGATAAAGTATTGGGATTAAAGTTGTTTCCGCAGGCAGTATATGATAAAGAGATCAAATTTTATCTAACACATCAGAAAGCTTATGGATTGCCACTGGACAGCCGTAAAACCTATACTAAATCTGACTGGATTGTGTGGACAGCTTCAATGACCAGCAATATGGCCGATTTTAAAGCTTTAGTTGACCCTGTTTATCACTACGCTTCAACTACAAGCTCACGTGTTCCTATGAGCGACTGGTATGAGGCCACCACCGGTAAAATGGTTGGTTTCCAGGCGCGCAGTGTAGTGGGCGGGTATTTTATGAAAGTACTGGCCGATAAAGCTGAAAAATAAAATTCCGAATTATTCTCTCGTTGCTACTGGATACGCCTAAGCCTTTATTGGACTTAGGCGTTCCTATTTGAATGATTTTAACTTAGAACTTCTACTGTCCTCCTAAAACAGGTGATTATCCATAATCAGCTTTTTAAGACTATTAGAAGCATCCGGCATTTCCAGTAGGATACCATAAAATTGTTTTTGATCTTTGTCTGTTAACTCGTTGAACGGGGTTTCTTCATGATCTAATAATTTTTGCAGCGCTGCCGATTTAGCAATGAGCTGTAGAATTTCCATTTCAAACATCGCCATCTCATCCTCATTATCCTGCACTGCTTCAAATACCGCGGTACCGGTAATGAGCTTTAGAAATGGCCAACGAAGTACTGAAATATCCTGCTTTTTGATGGTTACGCTATTTGGACGCACATCCAGCATTTTCCTGGCCTGCAAAATGCCATTACCAAAATATAGCTCTCTATCCTTGTCACTATAACCTTTTTTTATAGTTTTTGAAGCAGATGTAAACATTGCTGCGCGAATGGTTTCTATCTTTTGCCAACCCTCCATCTTCTCCAATTCATCAAAATACTTCTGGTAATAAAGTGCGGCCGCGGCAGCAATCTGCGGGGTGGCTGAAGACGTACCCGCACCGTTTATACTTACTATATTGCCGGTATTGATCACCGCCCAGGATACATTGGGTGTAAAAGCTGCTATGGAAAAGTCCATTGCTTTTCCTGGGCCAAAATTGCCCTCCATTATTTTGACGTTGCCCAGGGTTACATTTTTTACATAGGGACTAAAATCATAACACACGCCGCAGGCCGCAACTACCCGGTTAAACCTGGCAGGATAAACCAAGGTAGAGGGTGTTAGCCTCCCAAAGTTATCTCCTGAGGCGGCGACAATGAATATGCCTTTATCATAAGCACGATTAATTACATCAGCCCATGCTTTAGAGGGCATCCCGCCCATGCTCATCGTTACAACATGACATCTGGTTTCAGGATTGTCGTACAGGCTGATCACATATTCCAGCGCCTCTACAAAAGCCTTGTTTTTCCAGAGTATCACGCTTCTGGACATCCTGACCGGGAGAATCTTAATTTGGTGATGAATACCCAGAAAATCATGATAATGATATTCTGGCAGATCTACTAAAGCACCTGCCAGTATAGATAAAGTACCTACACCGTGGCCGGGCTGATTGAGCCAGCCTTCTGATCCTATATCTTCTGCAGAACCATTATCCTCTACAAAATTCTTTTGTAAGCCAAATTCTATGTTAGCTTTTGGAAAGGTACTGTGCTCAGGGTCGTAGCCGGTATCAAAGTGTGCAATCCTCACGGTATTTGAACTTTTATCCAGTGACAACCAGGCAGATCTTAACCCTGCATGGTCGTCATTAACATGCCATATCATTTTATCCGGCTTTCCTTCTTTTTCTGGAAAGGGCCAGTTGGGATCATATTCGTCTTCAGCAATTGCTATTTTGCTTTCAAAGGTAGTTTCCGGCCGACTTATATTTTTAACGCTTTCAGCCTGCGGATTTTGCTTTTCAAGATCAGGTTCTACATAACCCAGGTCAGGATTATTCTTTTTGATCTCATGTGCCTTATCCCAGAGGTTATCTGGACTGTGCTGGCCTTTGGCAACACTTTCAAAATTACCTGAGTTTACTGCTATACTTTGATAAGATGATCCACCCTGTTTTTTATTAACATAAAAAAATTGTTTTTCCATAATGCTATGATGATTTAATTTTTATCTGCTTGTAGTTGTTTAATGTAAAAATACTTTGCTGTTCTTATTTACAGGGAAAAAGTGATTGTAATAATTCATATCAATTATTAAGATTTTGGAATTGATTTTGGATCAGATTTTTACCGTAAAGTGCAAAAAATAATTTTTATTTTAAATCAACTGTAACATTATTGTAAGCTATTTCTCTAAATAGGGATTAATCGCCCTATTTATGAAGAAAGTGTTACTTCTCTTTTTGTGTCTGTTCTCCCTCTATATCCATTCTGCAGAAGCCCAGCAATCAAACGTTATAAAAGGTATTGTCATCGACTCCTTAAAAAGCCAGCCCGTAAGTTATGTTACCATTAGCTTGCAGGACGCCAAGACTGGTCAGCAGCTTAAAAGTACACTGACCAAAGATGACGGTTCATTTGAATTGGCCCTGCCAGCCGGAGAAGGGTTTAAATTAGTTATTGCTTCCGTAGGTTATGATAATAAAACGATTCAGCCAATTCTTTTAACTAAGCATAATCTGGGGAACATCAGGCTTAAATCCAATTCCAAACAGCTTAACGAAGTCACTGTATCTGCTACCAAACCTATTATCAGGCAGGAAGTAGACCGTATCAGTTACGATGTGCAAAGCGATGCTGAAAGTAAAGTACTGACAGTACTGGATATGCTGCGTAAAGTGCCCATGGTTTCGGTTGATGCCACAGATAATATTAAACTTAAAGGGACCGGTAATTATAAGATCCTGATCAATGGCAGGGAGTCGTCTTTAGTAGCTAAAAATCCGTCCGATGTATTTAAATCGATGCCAGCCAGTAATATCGAAAGGATAGAGGTGATCACCACGCCTCCGGCCAAGTATGATGCTGAAGGTTTAGCAGGGATCATCAATATCATTACCAAAAAGGACATTGCACAAGGTTATAGCGGCGGGGTGAACACACGGTATAATACAGTATTTGGTCCTGGGATTAATGTTAATGGAACGGTAAAACAGGGTAAGTTTGGGTTAAATGGTTATATCGGTACCAATGTTCGGGGTAAACGTACCACTGGTTATGGCAGCCAGAATGATATTATTAGTCCGGTAGCATCTTTTTTGTCACAGCAGGGAGCTAATACAAGTAGTGGAAATAGTAGTTACGGCAATGCGGAATTAAGTTATGAAGCCGATTCGCTAAATCTGATCACAGGATCGTACATGCATAGTTTCAGTAAAAATACTACAGATGGCAACCTATTGTCTTCGGAACTCAATGGAGACAGCTCACCTTCAAGACTCTATTCACTGCAGAATAATGAACGGGCTTTATATAAGGGAACGGACATAGGAGTGAATTTCCAGCACGGGTTTAAGCGTAATAGAGAACAGTTGTTAACGCTTTCTTATAAATACAGCCTTTCATCTGCTACGCAGAATAATGCTTCTGCTTATCTGATGGATATGAATTACAATTATCCTGATGCCGTGGCCAGCAATTACAAGCAATACAATAATTCGGGCAGTAAAGAGCATACCATTCAGCTGGATTATACTCATCCACTAAAGTCTTTAACCATTGAGGCCGGTGCCAAGGGAATCATCAGGAAAAATTACAGTGATTTCGAAAATTACAACCAGCAGCCAGGCACTGATAACTATGTGATCGATCCAACACAAACAAACGTGCTGAATTATGATCAGGATGTGTTTAGCATTTATAATTCTTACCAGTTAAAACTGAAAGACTGGGTAATGAAGGGAGGGCTTCGCGTAGAGCATACCACTGTTGACGCTAATTTTGAGGATAAACCTTTAGATCAGCATTACAATAATTTTGTTCCTTCCGTTTCTGTACAGCGTGTACTTAACCCTACCAATAACATCACTTTTGGGTTTACCGACCGTATACAGCGCCCTGGCATCTATCAGCTAAATCCTTTTGTTAACAGAACCAATCCTAAGTATGTAACTACCGGTAATCCTGATCTGACTCCGGTAACCAGTCATTCCTTTGAACTAAATTACAGTACGTTTAAAAAGGGATCTTTAACTGTTGGGTTAAACTATGCTTATTCTAACAATACGATAGAGAGTGTGGTGAATGTAAGCCCTGATACGGTAACGACAACCACTTACGCGAACGTAGGCAAGAGTAAACGCTTTGGAACAGATATCAATGCCAATTATCCATTAACTAAAAAGCTGAATGTAAATCTAAACCTTGAATTGCTGCGGGTGTGGTTAACCGGAACGTATTTAGGAGAGCTCTATGACAGCAAGGGATTTCAAGGACATGCATTTACTTATACGAGTTACAAGTTTGATAAAGGATATACAGCAGGTATAAATGTTGGTTATGATAGCCGTTATGTGATGCTGCAGGGCAGGGATAACGATTTTTTCTTTTATTCTGGCAGTGCTTCCAAAGAGGTCCTGAATAAAAAAGGTACAATTTCATTCGGTGCGAATATGCCTTTCAGAAAGTATAAAAAGGTAGATTTTTATAGCAATACAAATGAGTTCAGGCAAAGTAATTACAATCAGATTTATTCCCGGAGTTTTAATATCAGTTTCAATTATAAGTTTGGAAAGCTGAACGGGGAGATTAAGAAAAGTCAAAAGCAGATCAGTAATGATGATGTGAGTTCTGGAGGGAGGCAGTAGGGTAGCCAGCGTAATGAAACCTGATACCATGAATGATGATATCAGGTTTGAAATAGGTTTTATAATTTTCGAAGGTAAATTTTGCCGTAAGTGGAGGTAAAATTATAAGCAGGGCCTTTTCCTGGCTCAGCAGTTATAGAGTGAAAAAAATCACGGTCGGTATGGTCGGTCACCTTTAGGTTAAGGTTGGTGAGGATCTGTCCATAATTGGTGGTTGCCTGTAATTTTCCGGTACGGTCGGTTGGTATTGAAGCATCTATCCCGCCATAGGTTGCATCAATCGTAACCGGTGCATTGAAACCGTTCATTTCAACTAAGCCATAAATAGATTTAATACTTGTTATGGAACGCTCCGGTACTTTAACTTCTACCGTAATTTCCATATCCGAACCCTCTGAATATGATTTTTCTGCACCACCCTTTTTTCTGTCTTCCAGAAACTCCTCTTTTGATTTGAAGACCGTCTTTTTCCCGTTGCGGACGATGGTATACCGGTGCGGTAACTTATCCATATCTTTAATGTGGTCACTAATTACCAGTATCCCGTTTATAACTTGTCCGTCAAGCGTAAACGCATTGTCATTCTCGCCGTCATTGATCTTCACATGTGCAATAACAGACACTTCGGCTTTTGCCCAGGTACTGATTTTGACACCCGGATAATCAAAATTAAGCTTAACCTGCTGACCAGGTTGTAAAGGATAAGACTTTGTTAAAATAGTTTGGGCGTGTGCGCTGAATGTTAAGGCACAGCAAATGCCTACGAGGAAATTTTTCATATCAAAAGTTTAAATAAATGAGTTGATTATTTTTTTTGCTGGTGTGGCTTATTTAGTTTCCCGCAGGTAAATTTTGCTGTATTCGGAGCTCAATTTAAAGTCTGCACCACCGCCGTTGATTTTACCATTAACTACATTCCCGTAGCTGATCATATCACCGGAGCCATTTTTTTCGAGTACAATTTTGAGCCCCGATGAGGCCATTATTTCACCATGTGAACTGCTGAGTTTAACATTGGCCCTGGTAGTTGGCGGAATGGTGACATCCACTGTAGAATAGATAGATGCAATAGAAACAGGCCCTTTGAGATGTTCGCTGAAAGTGGCATCAACTGATCCGTAAAGTGCCCTCACGCTAACCGGACCGGTTATGTTTACGAGCTCTATCTTGTTATAATCCGTTGAAATTTCAATTTCATTTTCCAGGTTTCTGAATATGATATTCCCTGCATTGGCCAGCTTATGGCATACCAAAGAAAGGATAACATTTTTGGGAACCAATATTTTAATGGCCTCATTTGCATAACCAACCTGATTAACTTCCAGGGTAGAGCCATTTTCTTCAACACTTATACCCAGGCCAGTGTTATCTGTGTGGCCAGAGCCGTCAATGGCCCTTAGACCTTTGGCGCGGGGATCTGTTTCTATCTCTTTTTTAGTGGTGCTAAAGATGATTTCATTTCCGTTATAGCCCTCTACAGTTACCGAAGGGAGGTTAAGCAGTACTTTTCCACTGCTTTTCTTAACCTTGTATTCCTGCGCATGGGCAAAGCTGATTACCGACAGACTTAGTAAAATTATAGATATATACTTTTTCATTTTAATTGATTTAGAGGTGAGCTTATTTGTGCAGTTATGCGGCTTTCCGTCATGCATGACCGGTTAGCGCAACTGCTGTGTTTTAATTTTTTAAGAAGATTGAAGCTGGAGGATGCCGGAATAAGCACAATCCTTAACTGCTTTCTGGGTATTCTGATCATTAACTATTTTTTCCAATTCTGTCAGGATACCCGATTCCTGCATTCGTGTGAGCAGATTGATCATCGTGATCTGTACCATCGGGTCGTGCTGTTTTTTTAGAGAGGCAATCAGTTGCTGTCTCACATAATTGTCCTGGTAAAACCGGGTCAGGCCATCAAGTGCTGCCAGTCTGACATTGGCATTAGGATCACTGTTTAAGGTTTGCACCAGTGCGTCTACCACATCATTGCCCTGGTTTTTGAGTTGTCTAACTGCTTCCGTAGCAGTAATCCGGCTGGCTGAAGACTCCATGTTGTGTAATCCTTCAAACACGACTAATTTTTTTGATGTTGAATTTTGTGCTTTTAATTTAGCAACCAGCGCCTGTTTTCGTGTAGCCAGGTCCTGTTCAATAGCGTCAATGCTTTTTTGCACCGGTTTGGTTGGGGAAGTCGCAGTAACTTCTGGTTTTTGCACGGAATTTTCAGTTGGGTTTTCCCGCTGGCGGATAGGTGCTTTTGTACTCACCAGGACTGTATTGTCCGGTTTGTTATGCAAAGTGAGAAATGTAATACCGCAGGCGACAAGGATCAGGCATGCCACAGCCCATCGGATCATTTGGAACGAGATCAGTATGCCGGCCGGCTTTTTCTCAACGTTTGGCTTCATCTGTTCCAGTATGCGGTTCAATACCACAGGTGGCGGCGTTTTATGGTCAAACGCATCCCTGTTATGCTGTATAAATTTCTCTAAATCATCTTCCATGATAACCTCCTTGTTTAAGGGTATTTAATATTTTTAATTTTGCACGGTGGTACTGGGTTCTTACCGTTGTATATTCTAGGCCCAGCATTTCCGCTATTTCCAAATGGGATATATTTTCAATGGCAAACAAGTTGAATATCGTTCGGTAGCCATCAGGTAAAGCCATAATTGCTTCGTTTACTGCATCCATCGTATATTCAAAGGCTACCTCATCGATCTTTTCTTCATCGTCTTCTAAAATCCTATCAGCTTCCAGTTCTACAAACCGCAGTTTTCTTTTCCTGATCTGGTCTATAGATTTGTTGATTGCGATTCTTCTCACCCAGGCCCTGAACGTTCCATTGTTTTTATACTTTTCAATGCTTTGAAATGCCGCCACAAAACTTTCCTGCAAAATATCTTCCGCTTCGGCTGTATGTTCAATTAACCGTAGGATGGAACTATAAACAGCTGCCGCATGCTGATCATACAGCCCGGTATAGGCCGCAGGGTCGCCACGCTTGCACATCGTTATTAATTCTTCCTGTTGGATCATTTGCGAGAGCCCATCATCTACTATTATTTGTTTCTTTACTTTCTAATCGTAAAGACTGGAATAATGTTACAGGAAATACGTGACTTTTTTTTATTATTTTCAAAAAGCACTGGATAATCATCGCCTATAGTTTCAATACCTCATTTTACTGGCATTTACATACCGTAAAAAAGAGGTATTTTAAGTCACATGTTTATAGTGGTTGCGGTGAAAATTCGCGATTGTTATTAGGGGGAGATAAAAACAATTGGGAGAAATATCAATTATCTGCTGCAAAGATGAGCAGGTCTTAGTTTAGGTATAATTAAAAAGAGCGGTCGGTTACCCGCTCTTTTATTTCTCCCATCAATCCTTATTTTCAAAAAAGCGTTTTTGGGCTTTTAAGGCTTCGTCCAGTGAAGTTTGAATATATGTTATGGCCTTTACTGCTTCCGGCGCAGACGCCCTTTGTCCTATTTCTTCAGGTTTCGTAAAATCAATCTCTTCAATGCGCTGATTTATCCACCACAGGTTGCCAAAGGGGTCCAGTATTCTGCAAACCTTTTCTCCGAAATAAAGCGTGGTGATATTGGTGACTGATGTAGCCCCTAATTGTATTGATTTCTGGTGAGTTTTTTCGATATCTTCTACATACAAATTCAGAAAGGCCGGAGTAGGGGCCCAGTCTTCTCTTGAATCAAAAAGCATGACCATCGCATTTCCTATTTTCACCACTACGTGGATAATTACTCCTTCTTCGTTGGTGATCCTGCTATTGGGAATTTCTTCGGCATCAAATGCAGATGTCAAAAATTCGATGAGTTTTGCTGATGACGCAGATATGATCCACGGCGTTACCGATGTGTAATTCTCAGGTACAGTTTTGATTTTTTGTGCTTCGTTATTTTTCATGAAATCTTTTATTTACACAAAACTACTGGTGCTGGGTGACAGCCCTATGTCAGGAGGATTGTTAAAATCATATGAATTCACGTTCAGCAAATAACAACATGATACGCTTATTTCATTGAGTGGATCAGTGCCTGCGTGTAAACAACAGTGGCGAATTCTTCGTTTAATTGTGCCAATGCTGTTAGATGCATTGTTTCTCCATTATAATATTCCCCGTGGATTCCCTTTTTTCCGAAGGTGGCCGTTGCATCTGCTACGATATAGGTTTCATATCCATAATTCCCGGCCATCCTTGTAGTGGTAGATACGCAATGATCTGTAGTTAAACCTGCGATGACAACGTTACGGATTCCTTTATCATCAAGCTGCTCCTTTAAATTGGTTCCTATAAAAGAACTGTTCACAGATTTTTGTATGATGATTTCTCCGGGTAAGGGTTTAACGAGATCTTTGAATTCGTGACCGGGACTGTTTATGCCATGTTTTGCATCCGGATTAACCGAGATATGCTGTATATGAAATAATGGCAATTGGTTAGCTCTCCAATAGTCCAGTAATTTCCGTGCATTTTCTTCCGCTTCTGGATTGTTTCTGGTTCCTCCCCAATATTCTTCATCATCAAATGCTTTTTGAATATCTATCAGGATCAATGCGGGCAAATCTTCTTTTGTAAGGCTCATCTTTTTAATTTTTAGCTATGTTGTTTTAATGGCTTTTCTGACTATGAAAAACTTTCGTTTTGACTTCATGATCTTTACCTTATTTTTTATGTTACAATGATACATGCTTTGACAATCGTCCGAAGGACAAAATAGGGTAAAATCGGGCGGTCAGGTTAAACGGTTAATCCGGTGCCCGGATGTGAGGCCATGATATTTCTCAATTGTTTTGCTTTTAATCCGCAAATGCGGGCTATATAATCAAACTTATAATCACTCTTTGATAAAAGCTGTTTAGCTTTTTCAACTCTCAGTTTGGTGATATAACTGCTGATGGTTAAACCGGTATGCTGTTTAAATAAACGGGTCAGATTTCTTTTACTGCAATTGGCTTCTATGGCCAGGATATCCAGGGACAATGGCTTATCCAGGTAATTCGCTATTCTGTCCTGCACCAGATGGATTATGTTTTCCGAATGATTTCTCAATTGTAAATAGGCACTTTCCTGCGCCGAGGAGCCGTCGCGCCGCATATATACTACTAATTCCCTGGCTACTGTAGTCGCTATAATAATGCCGTGTTCTTTTTCCAATAAATGCAAAGCGAGATCAATACCCGAAACTACACCGGCACTGGAGTAAATATTGCCATCAATTACGTAAAGCTGATTTTCTACTACCCTTAATCTGGGAAATTCATTTTGCAAACGCTCTGTACAGTCCCAGTGTGTAGTGCATTTTTTATCATCTAACAATCCCGATTTCGCTAGTAAAAAAGCACCGGTGCAGATAGAACAAATAGTTGCCTGTTCTTTATTTGCCAGATGCAGCCAGGAAAAGAACTTACTATAGTCGTTCACAAATGCTTGTTTGGTTTGAAATCCCGGAATCATGATAATATCGCTTTTTTCAGGCATTATCTGGCTGAAATCCATGATCAGATTGATTCCTAAACCGGTAGAACTTTTAATGGCAGGCATGGGGCCGATATAAACCAATTCATAGTTGCAGCCCAATAGGTTGGCTTCATGAAAAACCTGGCCGGCACCGGCCAGATCTAACAAATTCACCTCCTGATTGATGTAAAAAAGAACACGATTTGCCATAATATATAAATGTATTAAACAATACTAATTTATCAGCTCAAAATTCTGGTGTAGATAAAATATGATCTTTATCACATTATCACCTGCCTGTTTTAAATGTGATGTAGGTCACCCACATTTCTTCTTCATTAGCTGCAAATTTGTAATGAAATCAAACAGAGGATCTTTTTTTAACACGAATAATTAAATAGAAAAACAATGGAAAATTCCAAGTTTAAGGTACTCATTGTACTTACTTCTCACGACGAATTAGGTGATACCGGAGAAAAAACAGGCTTTTGGTCGGAAGAATTTGCAGCTCCATATTATGCACTTTCTGACGCTGGCATCGAGATCTCCCTTGCATCACCTAATGGTGGCAAACCTCCAATAGACCCTAAAAGTCAAATGCCTGATTTTCAAACTGAACAGACTAAACGTTTTGATGCAGATAAAAGCCTGCATGAAATATTAGCACATACCCTTCCGCTGGATGTAGTGAAAGAAGAAGACTATGACGCCATCTTTTATCCTGGTGGTCACGGACCGTTATGGGATCTAACCTATGATAAACGCTCTATTGCTTTAATTGAAAAATTCCTGGTGGAGGGTAAACCTGTAGCTACGGTATGTCACGCGTCATCGGCATTGCTGTATGCCAAAACTCCAAAAGGCGAACCGGTGGTTAAAAATAAAGAGGTAACGGGATTTTCCAATACAGAAGAAGAAGCAGTTCAGTTAACTGATGTAGTTCCCTTTTTGTTAGAAAATGAGTTGAAAATACAAGGAGGAATTTATAGTAAGGCGGCTGACTGGCAAAGTCATGTACTGCAAGACGGCAACCTGATCACTGGCCAGAACCCGGGTTCATCTGCTGCTGCGGCAGAAAAACTAATTGAATTATTAAAAAGCAAAAATTAGGTCAGTTGCTGTAGGCAGCCATAACATTAGCCGGATGTTGAAGTGATGAACATTGATCGAATTAACGAAGCCTGTGGGCGTAACCTGGTGGTTGGGGCGTTACCATTTCGTATTTGATAATGTAAAACTGTAATATTTTTTATATCAAAGCCGCGTGATGTGCAATACATTTGCGGCTTTTTTTGTTTACCCGAATGTGAGACTTCATCAATCGTTGTATAAACGGCTTAGCGTTTCCCTCGAAACGCCCAGGTAGGCTGCAATCAGCTTTTTTGGGACAATGTTATACAATTGAGGATACATGCTTAACAATTCTTCATAACGGTGCCGGGCATTGTTGTTCATAAATGATAACAGCCTTTTTTGCGAGGCCACGTAACCTTTATTTACGCGCCAGCGAAAGAAGTATTCTAGCTGATAAATTTCACGGCAAAGTTTTTCCCTATCCTCAGCACACATGACCAATACTTCAGTATCGGTAATGCAATCCAGGTTTACGGTTGCCAGATCTCCGCTATATAGCGCACCATAGTCAGATGCCCACCAGGTAGACATGGCAAACTGAAGGATAAACATTTTTTGGTCGTCGTTCAGGTAATAGGTTTTCAGGCAGCCATCCAGCACGAAATACTCTACGTTTACCTGATCACCTGCACTGATTATAGTTTGTCCTTTTTTAAATGATAAAGGTTTGAGGTGTGAATAGAAGTAATCAAACTCGTCGTCTGTCAAGGTTATGGTTTTAGCGAGATGTGCTTTTAAAATATCCTGCGGCTTCATATAATGAAAAGATTAGAAAAAAACTAAGATAGACAACTGCGGCATGCATCACAATAGGTAAGAGATCATTTTGAAGGTGATCCAGGTTGCAAGCTATTTTTCCTGTTTTAGGCCGTTCTATGTTTTTTGCCAATGTCAAGCTTAACCTTTTAGAGACGCCTATAGTTGTATTATGTTTTACATGGCACAAAGCTAACAGGGAAGAAGATTGAATTTCTGGCTTTTTTAAATGAATCATTCTAAAATAGAACAATTTTGGCAATTTGAATAATTGCGATGAGCCGATTAAATTCTCTAATCGGCTCAAATATCGGGGAAATATGAGCCGATTAGGAGATCTAATCGGCTCACGCTGCGTGAGAATAAATTAGCGTTGATGTGAAAAATGAACCTGCCGGCTTAATAAATAATTAGTTATTCATTTGAATATGTGAAGATTACACTCCTTAATAAATTGTTAGGCCAATATTGTAGATCTGACTTATTTGGTATAGGCCTTGGCTTTATGGAATTAACCTCAAAGCAGGATAAAATACCTGTTTACCCATATAACATCTTATGGTATTCAAGATAATGAAAAGGAAATTGACTGCGTAAAGCACCTGTATACAGGTTATTATTTCCATGGCGGGATTATTATATGAAAGATGTAAGGTAGGGATTACGTAGGTCATGGATAATAAGTAACAGATCAGTAAGCACCAAGTTATTTGAAAGTTCAACAGCCTTTTTCCTACTTCATTGACTTCTCTGTAGTTGTCTCTGGTAAAGATCCATATGGCCAGTGGCACTATAATTCCTAACCAAACGAATTGAAAATAACATAACGCAGAAATATTGATTAATACCAATATCCAAATCTCTTTTTTTTCCTGATTAGACCACTTCATTTTTTGATTGGTCTGCCGTTAAGAAAGACCGATCAAAACTATTATGCGGAATTAATAAATAAAAATCTCTAGCAGATTTTAATAGAGAGTAAAATGATTTGACAATAATTATTTTGTTCATCAGAAATTACGATTTCAAATTTTCTTCTACTGCCTCTCTTGTTTTAAATCATTATTTTAAAGTATTTAAGTTTGAATCTAATTTTTCCTCCATTTTATCAACATTCTTAATTCCATATGCTTCATTATAAGAATTATTGGTGCGAATGTTGTTTTTCAAAGTTTCATAATATTCAGCTGGTAATCCTTTTGCCAGGCACTCTTGCTTTGTCAATTTGAGTATTTGACGGTTGTTTTTAACAACTACGCCGTTAGTTAATACATCAACTATTACTTTTGCCAATTTTTTTTGTTCGGGAGTACGAAGGCTATCTGGAATTCTACCGAAGAATTTGTACTCATTGCCTTCTATATCCAGATATGTTGTATCTTTCATTTTAGCGTTATAACTCGTGTATGTGACGCCGTTATTTGTTATTTTTTTGCCATCATTATTTTTGCAAGAACTTATAGTTAGAATATATAATCCAACTAAAATTATTATTTTCATATGTTTAAATTATTGGGTGTTAAAAAGAGTAATTGAATTATGTATGCATTGCTTGCCAAATACAGCTTCCTCCATTTGAGTCGGAGGTTTGAAAAGTGATATTTACTGTAATATTAGAAGCGTCAATAGGAACATCAAGTGTTGCGTAGGCTACTGGTGTTGAACCGCCAGATCTGGAAACCCAATCTCCAAGCGCTTTTGTCTGAACTGTCCATTGCGGTCTTAATGCTGCGCTAGATTCATATCTAAACCTCACAAAACTCGTAATAGGCGGAGCAAAAAAAGTAGTACCAACTTGATACTGGTCGTTAGCCGATAATGTGCCATGTGGTAAAGTGCCGCCAGATCCATCACCAGTACTTTCACCACCTCCGCTACCAGTACCAGGTGAAGTTGGACTAGTACCGCCTCCACCGGTACCACCACCACCTGTTCCTCCACCGCCACCGCCACCACCGGGATCAGTGATAGCGCCGAACAAGATGATATGTGTTTTGTTTCTTACTGGATAAACTCGTTGATTTTTCATTGTAATATATATATGGTTTTTGCATCATTTATTCAGGTTTGGCAATTCCTTATCCTGATTTACCGAAGTCAGGAAACTTTAAATACCTTACAATATTAGGTTTTGATAAATTAAATTTAATAGTAAATTTAGTTTATAATAATCTGATATACAACGACATTTGTCACATTTATAAATCAGTTAGTTTGCGGATACCCTACTAATTTCATGCCTTTTTCGATAACTTTAGGCATTAAGCTTTGTCACATGATGATGTGTCAAATAATGATATTATCAGAATTTTTATTTTTAAAACGTATTAGCTTCGGAGTATTATTTTCTAAATAAAATTTCGATTGATAGAATTGGTGCTGATGTCCACATCTAAATATGTTAATGTTTGTAAATTAGTTTAACAAATATTTATCACGAGTGGGGCCAGATGATCTTAAAAAGAGATTTTTGAAATTGAAAATTTTGCGTTTAAAGGGGTGAAAGATAACTTAGGTGGATGACCATATGATGCTTTTATCCTACGGCAAGATCTAATTTTTTAGTTTTAAAATCATTGATTAACAGATTCTATAGGACGAATTATAACTTTCCGAAGTCTTCAGGCCAGGATTTGATGTTTTTGATTAACTCTTTGGCGAGTTTGGTCTGTTCTGGAAACAGGTCCTTTCCGGTCATCTTGATTGAGTTTAAAATTCTTCTATCTGACTTAGATAGTCTTATAACATTTTGTGGATTTTTTTCTATTGTTGTCATCAGAGTGGTATTATAATATGTTATTCAAGTCTATGCGAATGTTGTATAGCATTAATTGAATTGTATATTGTAAATATATGTTGTTTAAGTGAATTAAATATCTAAATTTAATCAATTTAAACATATTTTATTTTTAAATATCTTTTTTAGTAATATTAGAGGGAATTGCCGCTAGTTATGGCATTCCTTTAAACAGTAAAAGATGGATGAAAGAATTTATTGCCAATATTTAGTTGCTGACTTGATGCGGAGAACTAGTAATCGCTAATTTAGGATTATTCGATTAACTGTTAACTAGTAGATTAAACGTGAAATAATAAACTGTTATGGTTCCACTGTTTGGGAATTAATATTTTCGAACAATTGAACAAGGTGATCAATTGAAAGTGGTTTAGAAATAAACCCTTTAACTGCTTTATAGGTTTTTGCCCTTTCTATATCATTTTCATAAACAGAAGAAGAAAGCATGTACATGTCGATATTCTTTTGGATATTTAAATTTGCATAGGAATCTAGAAATTCCCAACCATTTAATATGGGCATATTTATATCGATAAGAATAAGATCTGGAAGATTTTGATTTTTATCAATGAATTGTTTCAAATGATCTATAGCAAGCTGGCCATTTGTTTTTGAAGTCATATTTGTTTCATAACCAGTTTTTTCAACTATTTTCTTGATTATAAATATATTAATATCATCATCGTCAATTACTAACAATTCAATTTTAGTACTCATTGGATACGGATTATTAAAACGAATTTGTATAACAATGGAAAATACCATTTGTTTTTGCAATTCGTAAACGCCATATGTTTACTCGAACAGCTGAGCTTTTCTCTATTACCCTTTCACTGCTATACCGAAAGTCTTAAAATATACGTCACAAGATTATATGAAACTATAATTAGTAATTAAATTAGAATGAAGCGCACATTTTAAAATCTCTATAGTTAAACATTTAGAATGTTTAACTAATAACTATATATACTATTTCTTGTAATCGGTAATTAAAACTGGTTCTTCGTCAATTTTGATGCAATGACATGAATTTTGGATTCAAAGATAAATACTTGTCAATCAGCATGTTTATTGTCATTTTCTCTTGTTTTACATCTCATTTTTCCGTAACTTAAAGGATTGAATAACAGATATTTAACCTTGATTCTACCTCACACATTCCACCAAAATCTTGCAGCTTTGTGTTATGCTGACTGCAAGATCAAAATATACCGGTCAGAAATGGAAAAATCGATAATTAGGCTATTTGCCCAAAGACCCGGAAAGCATGCCCAATGTCCTATGTGCTTGAAGAATAGCCACACTGTACGATCATTCTATTTCAGAACTCTAATAGACCTTCCTATGGTCGGTAATAAGGTTTTTATCATCCTTAAGATACGCCGCTTCGCATGTAAAAACCTGAAATGCCTTAAGTTGATATTTTCAGAACAGTGCAATGATATTACTAAGCCATATTCTAGACGGACTGAAAGAGCCACAGGGTATTTAAGGCAGATCCTTATTGAAATATCATCAAACAAAGGCGCTTACTTTTCTAAACTGATGCAAATTCCAGTCAGTAACAATACTTGCCTCAGATTAATTAAATCTATGATTATGCCGGTATATGATAATCTGTTGTGTGTGGGCATAGATGATTGGGCAAAACGAAAAGGAATGAACTATGGATCGATCCTCGTTAATGCAGAAACTGGGCGCACCATTGATCTTCTAAATAGTAGGGATTCGAACGATGTTATAGATTGGTTTTCAGCTCATCAAGAGATTAAATATGTAACCAGGGATAGAGCGACATCTTATGCAAGTGCAATTACAAAATCAATACCTGCAGCAAAACAAATCGCAGATAGATTTCATTTAGTAAAGAATCTTGGTGATGCTATCCATGAAGAAATCAGACTCGAATACGGCCATTTGAAGCAGATTGCCAAAAATCTTTCCGCTGATGCAAAGATAATGTCGTCCAACACAGCAGGTGTGGATGCTCATGATGACGTTGGTCCAATTAGTGAGCCGGGTATTTCTTTATACATAGCTGAAAGACAAGAGAAGTTTCAGTTAATGGTAAAGTTAAAAAATGATGGACATAATCTAACTGACATTGCCCGGAGAATGCAAATGAACTGGCGTTCGGTGAAAAAATATTTGACATCATCACTACCATCGATCAAAAGGGAAACACGTGTAAATTATAATAAATATATGAACCAAGTCAACCACATGGTCAATTTGGAAATCAATCCTACAGCCATGTTTAAGTCGCTTAAGGATCTCGGCTTGAATTGTTGTGAGCGCTCTTTTACCAGGTGGTTTACAATAAAGTTCCCTGCTTACCAGCACAAATGGAACAGGGCATGGCTTCAACCATTAGAAAATAAAAAACCTAGCATTTGGATCAATTATATTCCTCCTTTAAAAAAGCTAACGATATTTATAACGAATCCGGGTTATGGCGTTTCAAAAGAGACGGGCGAGTGCTCAAAGGAAAAAGAAATTGTGGATGAAGTAGTAAATAAAGTTCCTATTCTGGCCAGCCTTCGTAGAGCTTACATCGACTTTAGGACAGTTTTGAAAGGAGGATGCCCCGAACAATTAGATGTGTGGATAAAAGAAGTTCAATTAATCGGTAGGAAAAAAATAGATCGCTTTTGCAATGGATTGAAGAAAGACATTCTAGCCGTGAAAAATGCCATTATTCACAACTGGACTAACGGGTTAGTCGAAGGATGTGTAAACAGGTTGAAAAACAAAAAGCGTGAGATGTATGGTAGATGCGGATTTCAATTGCTTAGACGGAAGGTTTGTCTTTCAGTAATGGGATGATTGCATCAAAATTGGCGAAGAACCAATCTTAATTGCCAAAAATCCTGCATTATTAGTTACCGACTACATTTCTATTGTTATATTATTATTTGTATTAAAATTCAAAGATTTGGTTTATTAATTTTATACTGTTTTTAATAAATAGTGTTTATTTAATATTTTCCAAGTATGGGGTATAAATTATTTGATATTAATGATCGAGAAGTATTTCATAAGGATTTGCAAGAAAAGGCACCATGGTGTGCTGATGGAGAAAGATTTGAAAATGTTTTTATAAAAAAAATATGGCGAGATATTTTCAATAACTATAAATCCAGAAAAAATTAATAACAAATTTGCTCCTGATCTTAAAAATAATTCTAACAATATGCTTGGAGATTTGAAGACACACAGAATACTCCATTTTTTCTAGCCAAAAATAAATACAATTTAGATCCTCAATATACTGTAACTTTTAATGTCAAAGATTATGAAAGGTATCTAGCTTACTATCCGGACTTAGAGATCTATTTTTGGGTTTCTTGGTTATCGATTAGATTCGAAGGGTCGGAAAATATCAAAGTTGATCCGATGGAAGGGATTTGGCGAATTAAGTTTCTAAAACTTGTTGAATTGGCTAAATCAGCACCAGTGCATTCATATATTCAAAGGTATAACGATAATCAAGGAAATTCAAAAGATAGCTTTCTTTTAAATTTACAATTGGAACCTTTCGAAAGGATTTTCTAATGGTTAGCAGTTTCAATATATGAAACTATTTTTTGGAGGCAACCGCTCAAGTCTTTTTTAATTTCATGTTCCCAAAAACGTAGTACATGAAATCCTAGCTCTGTTAATTTCTCTAAATTTTCAGCATCTCTCTGCATGTTCCTTTCAATTTTTGGGATCCAAAACGCTCTGTTGGTTTTTATTTTACCTTTCTTTTCTCCCCAATTGTAACCATGCCAGAATTCTCCATCTACAAATATGGCTAGTTTATATTTTCGCATTAAAATATCTGGTTTGCCAGGAATGGCTTTTACGTTAATTCTATATTTTATATTTAAAGCCCATAAGGCTTTTCTCAAAATGATTTCTGGTTTCGTGTTCTGGCCTTTAATTTTAGCCATTGCCAGGCTTTTTTTTGTGGTTGTATAAAACCCATTCGCCTCATTGAACCTAGGAACGGAAATTCTGTCTATTTTATAGTCCTTAGCCATAGGTAAATATGAAAATGTGGAAAACTAAAAATATTAGTACTCTTGTTATTGTGCAATGTAAATATATATTTGTAACCATGTATAATGTTGCCTAATGTGGTTATGAAAGATAAATATACAATAGATGAATTTGCAAATTTAATTGGTAAAAGCAAAGATACTCTTAGAAGATGGGATAAAACTGGTAAGTTATATGCATTTCGTGAGCCTATGAGCAATTATCGATATTACAAATCTGAACAGCTTTCAATCTTTGTAGATGAATTAAATAACAGTGAAGGCCAAAATCAAAAAATGATTTCACCGAATAAGAATTATAGCGTATTAGAACTTTTTGCAGGAGCTGGAGGCTTAGCAATTGGATTAGAACAAGCTGGTTTAAAATGTAAGGCATTAAATGAGATAGATCATTGGGCAGCAGAAACATTAAGGCAAAACAGGCCTAATTGGAATGTTGTTGAAGGTGATATAAGAGGATTATCATTTGCCCATCTTAAAGATGAAGTTGATGTTGTTACCGGGGGGTTTCCATGTCAATCATTTAGTTATGCTGGAAAAAGATTTGGCTTTGAAGATGCTAGGGGAACTCTATTTTATGAATTCGCAAGGATTGTAAAAGAAGTAAACCCTCCTATATGTATTGGGGAAAATGTTAGGGGCTTGCTAAATCATGATTCAGGTAAGACTTTAGAAACTATGATAGCCATTCTTGATGAAATTGGTTATCGTGTTTTATCTCCTAAGGTTCTTAAAGCAGTTAATTTTAATGTTCCGCAAAAGCGTGAACGATTGATATTAGTAGGAGTGAGGAAAGATATTGATATTGATTTTGAATACCCTAAGCCTTTTAAAAAGATATATAATTTGAAAGATGCTTTAAAAAAAGGTGAATTATTTGACTGTGATGTTCCAGATTCACCAGGGACTAAATATCCTGCTTCTAAAAAGAAAATATTAGATTTAGTTCCCCCTGGAGGATATTGGAGGAATCTTCCTGTAGAGCTTCAAATGGAATATATGCAAAAAAGTTTTTATTTAGGTGGCGGAAAAACAGGAATGGCACGTAGGATAAGTTGGGATGAGCCATCGCTTACATTAACTTGTAGTCCGGCACAAAAACAAACTGAGCGCTGTCACCCTGATGAAACCAGGCCATTTACTGTTAGAGAATATGCGCGTATTCAGACTTTCCCAGATGAATGGAAATTTGCAGGGCCTGTGTCCGCCCAGTATAAGCAAATTGGAAATGCTGTTCCCGTTAATTTAGCTAAAGAAATAGGTTCATCATTGATTACCTTCTTAAATCAAGTTAATTTGAATAAAGTTAATTCAGATATTATAGATTGCGAATTTGTTGAAGAGTATCCAATTAGATTTGATCAGGTATAGGGGCAATTATTTCTTTATTCCTATCAAATACAATATCTAATTGATTTTCCAAAGATCCTTCGATGTATATATCATTAAATGATTCCTTGATTAATTGAAATGTATTTGTATAACCGGATAAGAAATCCCAGAATTCATTTTCTACCCAACCTTCTTTTCCTCTTTCTAATGGCTTTCCGGCGCCCATCGTCTTTTTCCAAAAATCCTCGCCGTTGTGTGGGTTATAAGGAAATACAATTCTGGCTTCGGCATTACCAAGGGGATTTTGAGAATAGAAATATGCATACCAATTAAGAATTTGTGAAAGGAATTTATTATAATTTCCGACATTCGGCTGAACTGTTTTCGTGTCAAAAAAATAATTAATACCGTCTTTCTTTAACCAAATGTCTACTCCAAAGCCTCTAGGTGCGTTTTCGAAATTAGAAATTGGCGTTACTATAAATTGTTGGCAAAAGTGTTTGATGGTATCATGACTAGATCTCGCATCATACATTCCAGTATTAGCAACCCTGGTCGCTATTATAGTTTGTAAAGTATTAGCTAAAACTGAAGGCATATTAGTCGGTGACTGTAAATCCTTATTTATAACATCGAAACCATTTCCTGATGCAATTTCTTTAGCTAAAGGCTCCCATAAAGTTTTTCCCATTGCTGTTTCTAAGCCCCCAACTATGGATCTAATTTTTCTCTCTTTTGGCATTAAAAGATCTAAAATTTGAAATTTTCTTACCTTTTCTTCTTTTATATTTTTGTCAAAATAATTTACTACACTTTTAATAGTTGCTTTTTTTATTATTGATTTAAGTATGATTTCATCCATATTGCAATTTACAAAATTATGTAAATGTATTTTAATTTTTTTTTGCACAAATAAAAAATAGTATTTTGAATATAATTATATTTAATGTGTAATAGATTCGGGTAGTAGCCTACTGTTAAGAGTGTAAAGCGGTGATCGCAAAGAAATGCTATTCAATAAATTTCGTAATATGTAAATTTCATGGTGTCAGTCAATGAAACGGAAATTAGAAGTATTAGGAGTGAACAAATTTTTAGAATAGATTTGTAAATTTCATCTTATATATGGAAAGAGATATAGGAATAATACCCTTACTATAGTTGAAGATGAAATATGTACATTTATAATAAATAAGAATGTACTAAGTCAGTTTTCTAATTACGGTAGTCCTGGAATAAATGATGTATTTATGATATGGTTAATATATCCATTTCTAATCTCCCGTTCCTTCTTATTATTTACAGCTTCTGTAGCAGCAAGCTTGTAATCCTCTGGAATATTTTGTGCGAATTGTTCTAAGTTTTCCCTAAAAGTGTTTTTATCAATACTGAAAATTACATCTATTTTTTTTGCAAGAGCCACGATTAGCGAGAAAATGTTTGACTTATTATACCAATAAGATTTTGGTTTTAGTTTTAGTGCCAAAATAAATTCAGCTGTTTTCTCCAAATTAATGACTAGATCGTCTTTTAATTGAAAATCTATGGCATAATCATTTAATAAATCGTTAGACTTTTCATTCCTGTTAAAAAAATCTGTTAATACTGTAGACATAATATTTAATATATGCATTAGATGTGCCTTTTTCGCCAAATCTCTTGTAGTATAAACGCCTTTTTCAGTAATTAAATTCTGGAACTTTAAAACTCTTTGTTTCTTTGCCCATAAGAAATAACTCTCTGGAATATTAGGATCCTCTTTGAAATCTTCGTTATTAGCGTCTACAAACAAATCGATTTGGTTTGATAATAATTTTGCAACTAACATGTAGTCAGAAGTAGAAAATTCCGAAGCCAGTTTTTCAATCGTTGTTAATGAATTTGAAGTCCTATTTATTCTCTGAAATATTTCCTGTACTTTTGGGTCGTCATTCTCTAAATCAAGTTCAATTACTGCAATATCATATTTTAAAAAACTAGATTGTTCATCCTCCGATAAATCACGATAGAACTTACCATCAACATCAAATTTGTTCTCAATAAACTTTATAATTGCATTACTTCGCTGTTGCCCGTCTACTATACAAGAAACGTTGGTCATATCAATTACGTTAACCTTTCCTTTAGAAATAAAGATTTGGGGAAATGGATATCCTAGTAGGATAGTTTTTATAAAATCTTTATTGTGTATTTCCCTCCAAACCAAATTTCTTTGAAAATAGGCATCTGGGATCAAAGTCCTTTTTCTTATATCGTTAACTAAGTTTAATAAAGATACTGACCGTACTCTGTAATCAATCATATTGGTTTATTTGAAATGTGATCGTTAATTATTGAAATTTGTTTTTGCTCAAAATAGATCTGTGAAAAATAAATTCCAGCATTAATTGTTGAAAATAGATCTTTGTGTTTTGTGGAGAGTCTGCCAAAAAAATTGAACCAATCAGCTCTTTCCGTTCCGACTGGCATCATATCAGGTCTAAAGATTCCTTTTGCTATATACTGAGTGTAAGAATTAAATGTTGGTCGATTAGATCTAATAGGAAAAACTGTTTGATCACGAAAGCCGTCGCTTAGCATAAAGGCTAACTCTGAATAACGTCTAAAAAGTTCAGAGTCAATAATTGCTATGTCCAAATCAGAATACTTTGGTGCAAAAGGAGTGTTCTTGTGAAAACTTTGTCCTGTTTTTGCTGATCCTACGACGTGCACATTATTAATCGGAATTTTAAAATATCTACTTATCTCATCTACAATTATAAATTGTCTTTCTTCTTCGCCAATAAGAGCCATCGTTGGATAAGTTAGATAGACCTTTCTTATTATCTCATTATGAGGAAGATTTTCTAATAACCCTTTATCTATAGCTTCTACATGCGTCATTTTTGAAAAAAAATTACTTTAAATAAAGTCTTCTTATGTTACTCAATGTTTTAAACTTCATATAAGTTATATTGGTATTGTCCACAAGATAATCTTTTTATTTAAAAATGGAAAGAAAAGGTATCTAAGGTAGATAATCAAAACAGTTAATGTATTGATTTTTTGTAATAGATATTTCCAGTTATTTCTTCAATCGTATTTGAGCTTTAGCAAGCCAGGACACATTTAAATATGAATGATGTGCCTGGCCTAATATGTTTTTATATAGCTCAGGTCGTCTTGCATTAATATATCGCCTGCCACCAGCATTTTCTAATTTTTGTTCGGTGATCGTCCCCACAGTAATGCCGTCACCAAGAATTCTGCATTCGGCAATAATTTCACCATACGGATCTATGATCATAGCGCATCCGTTTTTTAATTGATCGTCATCCATTCCAATAGGATTTGCAAATACGCAATATATACCATTATCATATGCTCTTGCAGGTAACCATCTTAACAGCCAGTCGCGCCCTTTAATTCCATCAAACTCTTTTCTCAGCGGCTCAGGGTCATGATGTCTATTTTCCCAAAGCTGGGGGTCAACAAAACCGGCGCCTGGTCTTGGAGAGGGGGTACACATGGTAACATGCGGCATAAATATGATCTGTGCTCCCAATAAAGTTGTAGCCCTCACGTTTTCAATAACGTTATTATCATAACAGATAAGGATTCCACATTTCCACCCGTACAAATCAAAAACGGTATATGAAGTTCCAGGAAGAAGGTTAGGATTTATAAAAGGGTGTAATTTTCTATGTCTTGCAATTAAGCCCGTTTTATCAACGCAGATATAAGCTTTATACAAATTGTTGTCATGATCTTTTTCAAATAGACCTACAAGAATGGCAATATTGTATCTTGCCGCGTATTGGGTTAGTTCAATAATACTAGCGCCGTCAGGGATATATTCTGCAAGATCCAGCATTTGGGCTTTTGATAAATTACGTGCAAAAGTATAACCCGTCAAACTGCATTCGTGGAATGCAATAACATCTGCTCCGTTTAAAGCAGCCTCTTTTGAAAGGCGCTCAATGCCAGAAAGATTGTACTTTTTATCCCCGCTTTTATTTTCAAATTGTGCCGTTGCTATTTTCAGTTCTCTCATATCTGATAGCAAAGCTACCTGTTGATAATGAATTAGAAATGTACAAACGAGACATTCGAATATTATTGCTGAGGGAACTCCAGTAGATTAAGCGCAAGGGCGTTAAATTCCCCAATATATTGACGCTGGGTTACACCTGTAATCTTTTTAAAGTCTTTGTAAGCATGTGAATGGTCATAATAACCATTTGCATATGCCATATCTAAGATTTTTTTGTTTTTGTTGTCTCTCAGGTCTTTCAAGTACATATTCAGTCTGACAATCTTTGAAAATTGCTTTGGAAAAATCCCTATAGTTTCCATAAATTTTCGTTCAATGCTTTTTCCGCTATAACCTGTGTAACTGACCAATTGATTAACACTAGCCAATCCTTGATGATTAACTATAAAATCAACTGATGCGATTACAATAGGCTGGATTTTAAGGGTGTGTCCCTTCAATAGCTGTGTTAAAAACGATTCAATAATTTTAATGCGCTGCTGCAAACTTTGAGATTCCTGTAATTGCTCAGTTACCTCACTACCTGCTGATCCAAAAAGCGTTTTTAAATCGATAATCTTATCAATGAGTTCATTGGCAGGTATTCCCAAAAATTGATGCAGGCCGTGGGGATGAAATACAATAATTAGTAAAGAGGTTTCATTGATGCAAAAGATATCTTTAAAGCTGTTGATCTGACCATAAACCAAAGAATCAGGCAGATAATCTACTTGATTGAATGTACTCGACCCTGAAATAAGCTTATTATGAAATGAAAATACTATCCCAGTGTTTCCATCGGGAAACAGACGGAATTTTTTAATATTCCTGGTATTGCTCTCAACAAACAGATAGTGCTTAATTAGATGGGAAAGTGGCTTAGAGGGTAGTACTTGCATATTTTTCTCATTATGATGCCAAAAACAAAAATAAACTACAATTTTAAATATTTGGTGTAAAAAAAAGACATATCTGATAATTATTTTTGAGATATGGGCAAAAATAAAAACACCAAAATGATTGAAAAAATAGTTGGTTAACCTTCTACTATAGGCATAAAATTTAATGTTAATTTTCTGGTAAATTTAATAGAAGAAAAATGCATTTAATTGATTGTTTTTAAATTGTTTTAGCTTTAAAATGTCTCATTCTTACAGCTTTATGTTTCGCACATCTTTTAATATTGCATCGGAAACAATGCTCTATTTATGAAAGAATATACTATTGAAATGAAGGTATTGGAAAAACCTTCTATCATTGGAATTGCTGGTTTTCTTGTTGAT
The DNA here is from genome assembly GCF_009765875.1 of Pedobacter sp. L105. Taxonomy (GTDB): domain Bacteria; phylum Bacteroidota; class Bacteroidia; order Sphingobacteriales; family Sphingobacteriaceae; genus Pedobacter. The sequence continues at coordinate 102,149 of NZ_LMUP01000002.1, read as the reverse complement.
TCAGCATATGACCCCAGCACCCCAGAAAGCGTACACCATAGAACAGCCCAATTGTATTACGTTGGGTTCCTTGATAAAATTGAAGAGGCGGTGTTATCATATACCATCGTTCAGGTAGTGGAAAATGAGATTAAGCAGTTTCGATCCAATGTTAAGGAGCTGGCGAAGGAGTTGAAAAGAATTGGTACCAAAAAGCAAGTAAACGAAATTCTAAAAACTATAGAAGCCTTTATCAGACAGGCAATTTTAAAAAACTTTAATTGATTGAACCAATTTGAAAAATCTAAATCCAATGGCATATTTTATTGAGAAAGAGATCATATACTCTAATGAATACATTTTACTTTATGTATTCATTAAAGATAATGAACTGGAGAAATTTGAGTATAAAAATCCAGAACATGAAAAACGAAGCCTTACATCGTATTTTGTTCCGGAAAAAATCACAGAAGATCTAAAAAAATTTGGTATTGACCAGGTAGTTGAAAGCTATCAATTGGTTTACAGGTTAGAATTTGAAGAGACAATTGATTACTTCAGGCAAATTTTAAAAGTAAAAGAACTTCAGGAAATAATTGATTTTATGGATTCCAAAATAGAATTTAACATCTACACCTGTATTGATATAGACGCTTACTTAAACTAAGGAAAAGGATCTTATGGAAGATTTGTATACCATCAAGTATCGTTTGTATAGTACAGAAAGCAGGGAAGGGATTTTTGTTTTTCTTGCGAACTCTAAATATCAGGACGGTGATCTGAGAAAGAACTTGAACTGTTCAGAGTGTCTTTCATGGGTTGCTTCTCTGGAAAACCTTAATGAGTTCATCAACCAAGCTGGTAATAATAAAGAATTAGTCAGCAGGTTTATTTTTAAAATGATCAGAATAAGAAGTGAAGCTAAAATAGAAAGATTGTACCATCTGTATACTGGAGAAAATGTAGAGCTGATGCTGGAAGTACTGGAGTTATTTATAAAGCTAACAGTAGTTGAAGATTATTTTAAGGCCGAAATTTAAATATTAAACCGTTTAAGCAGGTTTCACGTCTTTTTTTTAAATAACCTTTAAGGCATCAAATTATTGAATTTCTAATAATATTATTTATCTCACCTTTAATAATAATTATAAATAAAATAAGTTTTGTTTTGTGATATTTTATCGAAATAATCTGTATATTTGTATTGTAGTGATTAAGTCTGAGAGACTGAAGCACATTATAATTATTGATGGTATTCTATCAAAGAAACTTTGCATCAACAGACGTGAGAATCTATAAGCAAGCAAAGTTACGGATGATAAAATGCCCAATTTCCTTACCTTTGTGTTTAGGGATATGGGCGTTCTCCGTACTGCTTGCTAAGAGAATTCGTTCTCGCCTCTCTCACGGGGTGTTGATGCGTACGGGGAGCGACCATATTTCATTTTTGCTCCCCTTACAGGTTTCCTTGCTCAATGCCCTAAAACGTAAAGCAATGGAAAATCAAACTCACAGTGTATTCTTTTTTAATAGCGTTTTGAATGCCGGAAAGTATTACGCAGGACTTTCCATGTTGTTTCGCGTTTTCAATTCAACTAAAACCAAATCTCCTCTACACTTTAAGCCGCCCACTTAACCTTTCATTTCTAATCTAATTTTTTACTCATCAATAAATTAAAAACAAGGATGTTATCCTAAAGGCCTTCCTATGTCCAAAAATTAAAAAAAGGAAATAGGAGAGGGGAAAGCCAGCCCTAACAATTCTGGTCAACTAAATATATACCACAATGCAAATTAACCCGATCCATTCATTTAAAAACATCATCAAACCACCAGACTGAAGATGAATGCACAAGCGGCCGGGCATTTAGGTTGGTTACTGGTAATACATACCGGCCGCTGTGCATTTTGATACTATTTCTTACCTATTACAAGACCTTCTAAATCCTCCAAATAAAATTTAAAATCTCAAAAAATGAAAGCAAAAAACCGCTTAATGGGCTTATTATGCCTAAAGATATCGTCTGTTAATGGAGTATTAGCTTTCCTGATTCTACTGAGTAATTCTTGCTTAAACCGCCCTGCAATGGCACAATCGAAAAATACAGCTAAGCTCATCATCATGGCTGCTCGTTGCCGTCACCTACACAAAAGTTCACTTAAAATATCAAGATGAACCGCTGATTAATAAACCTTAAAAAGAAAACAGATGAATTCCATATTAAATATAACTTCTACACTGGTTTTATTAAGTGTAATTACAAAAGCCAATCAGGTTATCGTTACATCGCCTGTTAAAAAGAATGTAGTATTTGAAGTTGTTTTAGAAGAGGGGGTAAGCAGCAAACCTTTTCTAGTGGTATATGAGAAGGGAATAAACCCTTATGGTTTGTCAAATACCACAAAAACAGAAATACAGCCTAAATTTAACACTGGCAATGCTTACACCTTCGAACTGAAAGATCAATCCAAACCTTTATATTTCTCCTTATTGCTCACCGGTTACCTAATGGATGTAACAATAGCCAGGGAATTCCACTTTGAACCTGGCGACCATATTAAAATAACTGTACGTAAAACTGATGTCCCAAATATTTATGATCTTGATTTTTCTGGCCGTGCTTCTGGAAAGTACAGATGCCAGAATGAATTTTTATATGCGGTGGAAACGGATACCGTAAAAGTGTCGCCAGAGTTCACAAAAGACAATCAGTATCACAAGGACAACCAGTCATTCAGGTATACTAACCTGCTCTATGATCTCATAGAAAAGTACCAGCCAGAAATGTCTGATTATTCTTATCACTTATTACACACTGATGTACTCGGAAGTATAGGTAAATACATCTTTTCAGATCTGCAGGTTAAGTTGTTTGATCAGCTGTCAAAAAAAGATACAGCAGGCTTTAAAGCTTTAGCAAAAAGCTTTTCTGACAAGTATAAACTCGATTTTGTGAGCAATATTCCGGATGGCGTGTTATGCGATTCAAAGGAATATGCCCTGTTTCTGATTGAAAAAATAAGAACAATGGTCTTAATAGATTTTGCTACTGTGAATTATCCGATTGTTTATGAAAGGATCAAGAAAGTAAACAATACAGTTTTGCGGGATAAAATGATCATTACCCTGTTTAAATGTTATGGAGATAGGTTTCATGATGATTATGGAACGATATTATTTGATGCGCGTTCTGTAGTGAAAACTAAAGAATTCAAGGAGATATTGAAAAGCTTATAAATCAAACACTCCAATTCTGAGGTTGGAGTGTTTACTTTTTGCTTTTCAAAATCAGGTAAAGTACAGGGGATATCACCCCTATCATAGCTAAAGGCAACGTTATCCTAAGCCAGTTAATATGCGGAAAAAGCATGTTTGTATATAAGCATATAGATTTCAAACAATTGTATCCTACATTAGGATATATAGATCTGTAATAGGAGTTAATTTGAAAATACCACCTAGAAATCTCTGACTGTTTATCTCAACAGTTGCACGGTGGTCTGCCGGGAAAGAACCGACCTTGTTTAAAAAAATAGTTAGAAGTTTAATTTTCATATCAGGTAGATAAGCGCCTAAAAATGAAGTTCTTTACTGGCTTGGTGTGTTTTTTTTGAATAAAAGAATTCCTAATACTAATTGGATACTAAATACCACAACTAGAATGATTTTTGTAATTTTATTTAGTTCAATGATATTGATCGATTCCACTAACCAAACAAGGACTAATAGAATGCTAAGAATCAAATAGAAATATTTCATGATTCAATATACAAATTAAATGATTAGGATAAATATCAATTTGGGTGTAGCTAGTTACTATGCGGATACAAAATGTCTGTAACCTGTAGTCAGGTTAGTATATTAATTGTAATTTATTGATCTCAGATGTCCAATGATATTATAATAAGAAGAATATATTTTAAAATGATTGAATAAAATGTGCGTTTTTGGTCATCTGATATTCAATAGTGAACATCTATTTATTTGTTTATTACTAATACGTTAATTACAAGCGGTTTATGTTTTATTCTCCGATTGGCGTCTAATTAGATGCAACTAATTATGAGATTAATCATCTTATAAGAAATATCTAATCAATATCATGAAAACAAAAATCTGCTTTTTTCTATGGCTGTTTTTATCAGCTCTAAATTCTGTCGCTCAAAATAAGATCGAATCATTAAACCAATATTTCAAAAAACTGTATGAATATCAACAGTTTAATGGAAATGTGCTCATCGCTGACCATGGAAAAATCATTTATGAAAAATCATTTGGTTATGCCGATTTTCCAAATAAAAGATTAAACAACAGCAATTCAAGTTTTCCTATTGCGTCGATTACCAAAACAATCACTTCAACCGCTATTTTGCAATTGAGGGATAAAGGGAAACTAGAAATAAATGACTTGGTAATCAAATATCTTCCTGATTTTCCCTATCCAACGTTAACACTTAAAAACCTATTATCTCATACATCGGGTTTGCCTATATATGATGATCTTTTTTTTTCGATAATTAGCAGACATCCTGATACGGTTTTTACGAATAAAGATCTTCTTCCAACCCTCATTGGTGCTAAATTACCGCTATCATTTCAGCCAGGTTCAGATTTTCAATACAATAATGTAAACTTTAATATATTGGCTATAGTCATTGAGAAAATTTCTGGTTTGTCTTATAACGAGTACCTTCAAAAAAATATTTTTCAGCCGGCAGGAATGTCTCGCAGCTCTCTGTCTGAATTTTTCAAGCGAAAAGATCAGGATCTTTCCAAATTATATAGTTTTAAACATACCTATTCATATGAACTGGAAGAACCTGATACAACAGCAGAGTTCCACGGAAATAAGGGAATACTTCATTTTAATTTTCATGGACATGGTGATGCCATTAGTACTGCAGCTGATTTGCTAAAATATGACCAGGCTTTACAAAATGATGTTTTAATATGTAAAGAATCAATGAATTTGGCTTTTACACCTGTCAAACTTACTAATGGACAGGATAATATACAAAAATATGGACTTGGATGGATAATGAAAGCCGATACCATAAATGAAAAAATTGTCAGGCATGATGGAGGTTTACCCGGCCTGCGGTCAATTCTGGTAAGAAATTTAACACAGCATCAGACCATCATCCTCATTGACAATACAGGGAATAATGTGATTCCGCTATCAAATGATGTGTTAAAAATATTAAATGGGATAAATATAACTCAACCGACAAAGAGTGGTGCCAGAACTTATAGCACCATACTATTAAAATCAGGGATTGCTGAAGCTAGAAATAAACTGACAATGCTTAAACAGAACACGCTGATGTATAGTTTTGATGAAAATGAATTGAATTTAATCGGTTATGAATTTATGGCAAATAACCAGAATGATTATGCTTTGGATGTATTTAAGTTGAATTCTGAATTATTCCCTTCTAGCTGGAATACATTTGATAGCTACGGAGAAATTCTCTTAAAAATGGGAAGAAAAGAGGAAGCTATTAAAATGTACCAAAAATCAATGTTATTAAACCCGGCGAATCAGAATGGTAAAAAGGTATTAGAAGAAATTTTAAAATAGCCGATTTTAATGTGTAACGCAAATTCAAAACATCCCAATTAAGCGGTTGGAGTGTTTTGATATCACATAATGAGTTAGCGCTGTGTTTTTATGGCTTATGTGCGATATAGATGTGGCGAATTTAAATTATCCCGGATATCTGCCATCAGTAAATTTGATTTCCATTATTTTTTTTTCAAAATCTTCTGCGGGCACAAGTGCTTTGGATTTTATTCTCACTTTGTAAGTATATACCGTACTCGCACTGTAATTGAGGATTTTTGCAATGGTTTCAAGCTCATTTATTCCCAATCTTATCAGGGCAAATATTCTCAGGCTGGCATTCAGTGTTTCACCCGCTTTTGGCCAGAGCTGATCTTTCTCATGCAGCAGCATATTAAATGAAGATATAAAATTCGGGAATAAGGTCAAAAACATAGTGTCGAGGGTTTCATTTAGTTTTGCCCTTTCTCTTTCAATTTGAACGTTGTTTAAAAGGATATGTACTTGCTGGTAATTTTCCAGCTTCATATTGTGTTGAATTTTACGTTTCATCTTCTCGATGGTCTCAATATGTGTGGAACAGCTTTTAAAAAACAGGCCAATAAATTCCTCTTTTATACGGGAAGACTCCCAAAGTTTCTCATTTACCTCTTGTAATTCATTATTTTTTCTGCTGATAACCAATTCATGGGCCTTAATACGAAGAATTTGTTTGTGGAAAATAAATAGTACAAGAAATAGTGCGGCGGCAGTAAATGAAATGAGTAAAAAACAAATCAAAAACTTATCCCTTTCCAATTGCTTTTCAGCCAGGAGTTTACCAGCGATGATTGGTAAAATCGCTTCTATTTGTACCTGATGCCCTCTTGCACCGTAAAATTTAGCATCTTTTATCGCTTGCTGGATACAAAAATAAGCGTCCTTAGAATTTCCTGATTTAAATAATTCCTGTCCAAGCATCAAAATTGCCGTCGTTTCCTTTGTTGACGACCGGATATCATTTATGGCAGCAAGTGTAAGAAAACGAATTTTGTCTTCACCAGTAAAAGCAAAGCTAACTCTGGTAGAGGCCATAGCTAAATTATGGTCAGTCAAATTGTTATGGGTTAAAAAATTAAAGAAAAAATCGGCAGTTAACCTCTTCTGTTTAACCGGGTCGGCATTGAACGCAAGATCAATTACTTTTTCAAAGTGGTTAGCCGGACCAGCGGATTGTACATTTTTAAAATCACTCTCTGATTTTTCAAGATAAACTTTTGAATATACCGCATCATTGTCATATTCGGCTATACCATGATATAATCGGGCCCGGAATATGTGATAATCGGATTGGAGGCGGGTTGTCATCCCATTGGTATCTATTTTTTCCAGTTGATCAAATGCTTCTTTATACATCCCGGAGTTCAATAAAATAGTTCCAAGTGCAATTGTGCTTTTGATCACGTTAGATTTGCTTTGATAAAACCCGGAAAGATTGATCATTCTGTTTACATAAATGAAGGCAGAATCGTATTTAAATGACCTGTATTCTTCAAATAGGAGGGAATCTTGCTGATAACTGCTCTTGTAACCAGCATGGTCATTGTTAAGGAACCGGTGTTTTAGTTTTAGAATCTGACTCTGCTTTTGTAGGTCGTAGTGCTGCTCTCTGCTAATTTCTGTTTTTAACACGTTTAACAGACTGTCTGACGAGGAACATGTTGCCAAACAATTTTGTGTATGCAGCAACAAAATAAAACAGGAAAAAAAGAATATACGGATCATGTTTTTGTGGTCTATCTTAATATTGACTCTGCGCTTGTAACCACTCCTGGATGAGCGGGAATGCAGGCTCAATATATTTTTAAAGTTTAATCATTTAAATATACGTTTAACAATTAAATGATATTAGATGGATTATAATTATCCTAAAACCCATGTTTCCATTCAGTCTTACTGAAATCCCGGTCTAAAAGTTTAGATTTTTGCTTGCCAATTTTTATATAAATATTTGATATGTAATATGTTAATTATTTTTTGTGTTGGATTTTAACAGGCAGATCTGAAATTCTGGTGTAATGCTTACAAAATCCTCGCTAATTTGACTTACCAATAAATGTCAGGTCGGATGTAGAATTTTGGCAATCGCTGCTATGTTCCTTAAATCGATTTATTGGCTTTGCTAACCAAATATTTAATCCATATGAAAAGAAAAATTCTACTATTTTTTTGCTTTATCATTTTTATGCTCGCTTGCCGAACACCCGTACTTGCGCAAAACCGGTCAGTTGCAGGGAAGGTGATAGACTCGCTAACCGGAAAACCTCTGCCGGGCGTATCAATTGCTGGTAAAGGTACAGGTACAACAACAGATGCTAACGGAAACTTTATAATCAGCTTATCTGATAAGGTAACCATGCTTACTTTTAGCTTTGTAGGCTACAACGCTCAGCAAATCCAGATAGCAAACAAAACAACTATCAATATAGCATTAACACAGCAATCAAACTCACTCAGTGAAGTGGTTATTGTTAATGTGGGTTATGGTACCTTAAATCAGAAAGAGGTGTCTAGTGCCATCACACACATTTCATCAAAAGAGCTGCTGTCTGTTGCGAGTAACAGCCCATTGATGGCCTTACAGGGCAAAGTTGCCGGGTTGACCATCACCAATACGGCTACCGGCGATCCTAATTCTACACCTACGGTTCAATTGAGGGGAGTTTCTTCCCGAAGTGCAGGTTTGGGCCCCTTGTATGTAATCAATAACGTACCCGGTGGGAACATCGATAACATCAATCAAAATGATATTGAATCGATTGACGTATTAAAGGGTGGGGCTGCATCGGCTATTTATGGCACCCGGGGAAGCAATGGCGTTATTATTATTACAACAAAAAAAGGTACATCGCAGTCAAATATATTATATGAGGGTTACACCGGCTTTGATTACCTAACCAATCAGCTTCCCGTGCTGTCTACTGATGATTTTATCAAAGACAGGGTAGATAACAAACAGGGACAAAATTATGGTGGAAACACCAATTGGATGGATGCGGTAAGCAGATCACCTGCCTTTACACAAAAACATACTTTACAACTTAGTGGAGGATCAGGACAAACGAATTACTTTGCAAGTGCAGATTACAGGAATGCAGATGGAGTTGACCTCAGGGCTCACAAACAAGAGTATGGTACGCGGGTCAATATCAATCACAAGGATAAAAATAATATATATGAGGCGAGCCTGACCGTGGCACCGCGATACATGAAAACAAGTAACGCAGACCAGGGGAATTTTAACAATGCACTTACTTTAAATCCAACAATTCCCATTTATACACCTGCTGGAGGATATAACTTTATTAATACCGGGTTCTTTTCAAATAACCCTGTAGAAAACGCCAAAGTTAATCTCTCACAAGCGGAAATCAAGGAGCTGGATATCAATGGCTCATTTAAGGTAAACATCCTTAAAAACCTGTCTACTACGGTAACGGTATCTGAAATAAGCCAGTCGGTTAAAAACCTGAACTTCAGTCCGTCTATACGGACTACAATTGAGCATTCAGGTCAAACCACACAAACAAATTATGCAGAGCAGGAACAGGTTGAAACCGATCAGAAAAACATCGAATGGACAGGTAACTATGCTTTAAACATAGGAAAAAACCATTTTAAACTTCTGGGAGGTTATTCATTTTCCGCCTATAATTACCAGGAATTTTATGCCCAGAACTTTGATTTTCCTTTTGATACCTATACCTGGAACAACTTAAACTCTGGCCTTTATAATGGTGGGGCAGCAGGGCAGGGGCAGGGAGCAGTAGGTTCAACCCAAAACAGCTCCAAGCTGATCTCCTTTTTCTCAAGAATGAATTATGATTTTGACAATAAATATCTCTTTACTGCCAGTTTAAGGCGTGAAGGTTCATCTAAATTCGGTTTAAATGATAAATGGGGAAATTTCCCTGCCGCCTCAGCCGCCTGGCGGGTATCTGAAGAGGATTTTCTTAAAGGTAGCAGCTCATGGCTAAGCGAACTTAAGTTGCGTGCGGATTATGGTGTTACCGGCAATCAGGATTTCGGCAGCTACCAATCCCTGTTATTGTATGGCGGATATGGTTATTTTCCTTTCAACGGAACAGTTTATCAGGTATATGGGCCTGCAACAAATGTAAATCCAGATCTGAGCTGGGAGAAAGCAGTCAATTTTAATGCAGGAATAGATTTTTCGTTATTTAACCGCAGAATTAATGGGTCACTGGATTATTATGTAAAAACCGACAAAAACTTATTAGGCTATTATAATGTGCCCTTACCTCCAAACTCGCAGTCGCAAACTTTTGCAAATGTAGGAACAATGAGAAATTCGGGGTTTGAGATTGCGCTAAACGCTACCGCTGTCAAAACAAGCAATTTTAGTTATACCATCACCTTAACAGGAGCTTATAATAAAAATAAATTTTTATCCTTCTCTAATACCATTTACCAGGGGGCTCCATATATCGATCAGGCTGAACTTAGCGCTCCAGGCAGTCCGGGCCCAATTCAGCGTATTCAGGAAGGCCAGAGTATAGGCAATTTTTATACGCTAAAATCAGCAGGAGTAGACGCAACTGGCGCTTTACTGGTTTATACTAAGGATGGAAAAATTGTACCCGCAAATGTTGCTACTAATGACGACAGGCAGATTGTGGGCAACGGGTTACCAAAATTTACCGGGTCTTTAGGGAATACGTTGTCTTATAAACATTGGGACCTGAGTGTCTTTTTTAGAGGAGCGTTTGATTATAAGATATTTAACAATTATGCCTTTTATATTGGTACGCCCAGTACACAGGCCGATGCCAACGTGTTAAAGTCGGCCTACGATAGTAAAAGCAAATATTCAAAACTGACTAATTCTTCAACCAATTCCATTGCATCAGATTACTTTTTGGAACCTGGCGATTTTGTGAAAATCGACAATGTTACTTTAGGCTATTCGCATCCTATAGCTTCCAGGATTATCAATCATATCAGGATTTATGTGACGGGCAAAAACCTCCATACTTTCACTAAATACACTGGCGGAGATCCCGACCTGGTGCAGGTTAACGGATTAACACCAGGTGTAAATACTGGTTTGAATTACTATCCATCTACGCTTCAGTTGCTGTTCGGCTTACAAGCTACCTTTTAAATTTTAATGATTACAGAGATGAAAAATAAAAATATAGTTAAATATACCAGCTTCATCGCAGCGGTGCTAATGATGGTTGCCGGCGCTTGTACAAAGTTAGATGAGCATGTTTATGACAAGGTAGATGCCAGTACTTTTTTAACCAGGAGAGATGATGTGATCAGGGATTTTTTAAGATCCTTTGAACATGGCTACTGGAGTATTCAGGGTAATGACATTTTTGCGGTAAATGAAGATAGCAGCGATGAGTTTGCAACTGTAAACAGACAGGGGGACTGGCAAAATGGAAATTATTTTCAACGGATGCATTACCATACCTGGACACCTACAGACGCATTTGCCAGTGGCGCCTGGACAGCATTTTACCAGGGTATAGTTTATGCTACCAATTCTTTACAGGATATGGAAAGTATCAGTGATCCTGCAAAGTTGAATGTTACACCTACGGAATTGGCAGATTTTAAGGCAGAGTTGCGCACTATGCGCTGCTGGTTTACCTTGCGGGCATTTGACTTTTATAGAAATATTGAGATCATACAGGATGTAAAAACCACCACCACAGGCAGTAAACAGTCTACACCACAGGAAACATTTAATTTCATAGAGTCAGAATTAAAAGCATCCATACCTGATTTGCCTTTAAGGGAAAGTCTGGGGGCTAACGGAATTGGACGATGGACAAAAGCAGGGGCTGCTTCGCTGCTTGTCCGTTTGTATTTAAATTCAAAAGTTTATACTGGTGTAGATAAATTTGCAGATTGTGCAACGCTATGCCAGGACATTATCAGTGGAAAGTATGGAGCTTTTACTTTGGATAACCGCTGGGATGCACCATTTGATTATACCAATAGTTCCTTAGCCTCAGAAACTATATTTGGCTTCCCCGGAACTTTGGCCAGAACGCACTGGCAATATGATGCTGGTATGTATTTCTGGGGCCTGACTTATGATGCTGCCCCGCTTTATTGTGGCTTTACCGATTTCGGACAGTCAAATCCTAAATATGCCCTGCAGCCTGGAAGAGACGTAGACAGCGTTGAGTATTCTTTTCAGTTGGGAAAACCATTTGTCAAGTTTCAAAAATACCCGGACGATCTACGTCTTAAAAAGTATAAAAACTTGGGTAATAGCACCAGGGAGGGGATGTTCTTATTCGGATATCTTCCCTACCAGCATAACGTTAACGGGGTAATGAAAACAGATACTGTACAGGGAAATAAAGGAAATTATCCCTTGTATATTCGCGACCAGGTGGGAATGTTTTTAGATGCCAAACCAGGCAGTAAAATAGCGGATAAGGAGTCTGATATGAATCACGCAGACCATAATTCTGGTGTTTTTATGCTAAAATATCCACTTTATCCTACGCCAGACCCCAATAGGATCACCTCTGCCTATGCAGAGATCCGGCTGTCAGAAATTTATTATTCCCTGGCTGAATGTAAATATAGAGCGGGTGACAAGCCGGGGGCTGCAGCACTTTTAAATGCTGTACGTCAAAGAAACTACCCCGCTAATTCACCGAGTTTATACAAGGCAGATGGCAGCCAGTTGACTGATCAGGAAATGCTTGATGAGTGGGGCCGCGAATTTTTAGGCGAAAACAGACGCAGGACTGATCTTATTCGCTGGGGTGTATTCAATTCTGGAACATGGTGGGATAAAACCCCGGATGGTGATAATCATACGGCTATATTTCCAATCGGACATGATATACTCGGAGCAAATCCCCAGTTAAAACAAAATCCCGGTTATGCAGGATTTTAAAGGCAATAGCAGCGATGAACAACTAACTAATGTATCACAGAAACACACCTTAATAGGTGCGTTTCTGTGATACATTTTATAATTACACCAATGCATGAATTTGGCAGAGCATTAAAGAATAGTTTTTAGTTCAATTAAATTATGTATTTCAAATGTTGGATTCTCGGCATGGACTTTTTTTAATGGATTATATAGAACTTGATCCCAGCCTGCATTTTTAGCCCCAATAATGTCAATTGTTAATGAATCTCCTATCATTAGACTACCTTCCGCCGTTGCCTTTGTAACTTTCAATGCATAATCAAAGATCTGTCCCATAGGTTTAAAAGCATTGCATTTATCTGCAGTTATAATTTCGGTGAAATAAGGTAATATACCGGAATTCTGCAGCTTTAATGATTGAACCTCGTGAGTGCCATTAGTTAATAAATGTAGTGTATAACGATCTTGACAATAATCCAGCATATCCTTTGCAAAAGGTATAAGCGCGCGTTGTGTAGGCAGGATGGCTTGAAATCTGTTATTCAGTTGATAGGCCATAGCGATGTCATCAACGTAATAGTCCATCAAAGTTAACCACATTCTTTTCCACTGAAAATCTTCATGTGATATAAGACCATCCAGGAATTCTTTCCATAATTCATTATTATTAATTGCATAACAATTATGAAAATCTAAAAAGTTGTCTATGTCATATTCCCATAATTTAAATTCAGTATACAACCTATTTAACGTCAATTCTGAATTTTTCTCAAAATCCCATAGGGTGTGATCTAAATCAAAAAAAACATGCTGGTACTTCATTTTCTAATTTCTAGTTACAAACATACTAAACATTATTCTCTTTAAGTCTATAGGACAAATGTCTCATAAGTGTTTGCTAATCAATAATATATATTGATTTTATTTTGCATAAGATCTTTTATTTAGATAAATTTATGTAATCAGTTCACCGTAATTAACTCTCATTATTATGCGTTGTATTACAGATTTTATTTCGAACAGCACACTAAAAAAAATAAACAAAGATTTTTTATGTGCGGCTAAGATGGAAGATGAAATTCGGAAGATTTATCCAATAAAATATTTTTTCGCCGTTATTGGAGACCTATTGACTAGATGTGCAATTTTCCAAATTAGTGAAAAAGACTTTCTACTTTATCCAATTGAAAATATTGATATCCCATTAAATTTTAAAAATTCTTTCTCAGTTTTTTTGGATAACATAGTTAAGATAGATGATCATTATCTATTTCCTGTAAAGGATTCCTCAAATTTTATATATTTTATCACATTTCCGTATATAAAGTTGATCTCTCTATTTCATAAAGATAATTTTCCCCTCCCAAGATTCCCTTTGGGTATTTCAGATATTGCTGGTGCAATAAGAAGTAATTTTGTGGGGAGAGTTGACTTATGTGATATGCAATTCGATAAGTCAATTAAAATAATAATTGATGAGATAAATGCTGAAAAACCTGAAATTATCGGAATATCTGCAACTTTCGGCCAGCAGGATCTTATTGATGATTTGCTTGATCAAATATCAATTCTACCGGGTTATAATCCACTCATAATTTTAGGGGGAAGCCTATCTACATTGAACTCAGATTTAATCTTAAACAACTTTCCTTACGCGCTTATCTCCAAAGGTTATGGAGAGACTACCATGAAAGATCTTGTAGCATTTTGGCATGGACAAATCGAGAAGCAGTCTGTCAACTTTATAAGTTATAAAGAAGGTGACAAGACCATTACCACGGTTAAAAAAAAGGATGACAAGAATACATATATTGTTCCAGAACTCGATTTACTGGAGGATACACTTGCCTTTAATGGGGTGATGCAATTGGAGTCCAGCAGAGGATGTACTTATCATTGTTCATTTTGCCCAAGAGCACATAAGGGTGCCTGGTCTGGTGATGCAGCTCAAGACATTGAACAGATACTGCCTTTCATCAGACTTGTGTTTGACCAATATCCAAAAATTAATCCTAAGATATTTTTAGTTGATGAAGAGTTTATTGGTTACAATACTATAGAGGATGATGTGCATAAGAGGGCTCTACATATTGGAAAATTGCTATCTATAAATGGATTTAAGTTTGAATCAAGTACGAGAGTGGATCAGGTTTACAAACCATTAAAGGTGGCTGAAGATAAAGTTAAGCAGATCAAAAAAATCAATTTCTGGAAGAATCTTTTGGCTACGGGATTGGATAGAATGCTTTTTGGGGTAGAGTCTGGGGTTGACAGTATACTGAAACGTTTTGATAAACAATCTACATGCCTTCAGAATGTTATTGCCGTTCGTATTTTAACTACGATTGGCGTACCATTACGATTGACATATATAACATTTGACCCGCTAATGAGCATGGAGGAGTTGATCCTATCTTATAAATTCCAGGGTAGAAAGGACATTATACTTAAGCCCAATAATTCTCTGTCTGAAGAACAAATTTTGGATTGTGTTTCTAATGATTCTTATGTAGAAGAACATACCACAAATGCTGAATTATTCACTGAGATATCATATATGCTTGTTTCCATGGAAAGTCTGATAGGATCTAAATATTTGCGTTTAGTCGAAGAGGAAGGTTTGGCTGAGGAACATGTATTTTCAATGGGTAAGCGAAGCGCACATTATCGCAATCCCGATATTGGTATCATCAGCACATCAGCACAAAAATGGGTGGATAGAAATTTTTCTCTTGATTATCTACTAAAGAGTATTATCAAATTCTCTAATGCATTCGTAAGACAGTCGATCGTACAACTCAGGAGGAAAATAAAAAGGTTTTCTTATACTTTATTAGGAAAAATGCTATCTGTTGCAAACAACGACTTAAGACTTCTGCATGAGCCTGATAAAGCAGAAATACAGCAAGTTGCCAATTTAGCTCTGCAATGGAGAAATGCCGATTTGGCCATTAGAAACACTTTATTTGTGGATTTATTAAGTGATCATTTTGATTCGCTGGTGGAGGAATTTCTCATAGAATTAAGATCACTGCGGACAGTTATTAGTGATGAAGAATATTTATTGATTGATAAACAGGTAGCCTTGTGGCTAAATAAACATAATTGGGAACTTATAAATAGCAAATAGCATGTATACGCCAATCCAACTTAAAGCAGAGTTATTATCCAAAGGAATATCTCTGACTGAAAATCTTATAAATAATTTTAGCGTTAAATATTTAGAAAAGAGAAGAGCTTATGGTAACCCTGACCCTGTCGAGTTGAGGCATGTCAGAATACCTCAAGAGTTATACCTTGATCCGGAAAACCTTAGATTGATTGTTTCTATAAATGTAGAAACTGATTCAGAATGGTTATTAGATTATATGGATGATATATATTTTCTGATCAATAAAAATACTTATTTCAAGCATATTGTTTCTTTTCCATTAAAGCCCGCTTTCTACTCACAACTTCTGGAAAATAAACAGAAACTATCTCAAATAGTCACCTTATATGGTGGAGGATCATTAGGAATATTTGCCTATGGAAAATGTCATCTGGTTGAGATTAACAAACCTTGTCATTACTGTTCAATAAGCCAGAACAGAGATAAAGGCACCGATTTTGTATTAACTATCAATCCAGATCTCATCTATGAGTCCGTAATTTTAGCTCTTCAAGATGAGGAATGTCCAGCAAAACAAGTAATGTTGAACGGCGGGAATTTTAAAGATAGAGATAGAAGTTTTCTACATTATACTTCACTTTTAAAGTCCATCTTAAGAGCCGTGAGAGATTCTGGCAAAAAAATAGACGTCCATCTGATAGTATATCCACCTGAAAACTTAGAATTACTTGAAGAGTTAAAAGACCTTGATATAGGGCTTGCCATGAATACCGAGGTCTTTGATATACAGTTATTTGAGCAATATTGTCCTGGTAAAGTTGAAACTGGTGGTAGACAGCATATTTTTGATGCTTTAGAGAAGGCTGTAAGTGTATTAGGAAAAAATAAAGTGTATTCTATTTTGGTTGGTGGGCTTGAACCTTTAGAAAGTTTGAAATCCGGACTTACTTATTTGGCAGATATGGGGGTGTCACCAGTAATTAACGTTTTACATACGGATCCTGGAACTCCGTTAGAAAATTTTCCAAAACCTACCGTAGAACAAATACTGCTAATGGGGAAAGAATTACAGACTATTTATTCTGAGTATGGATTTTTACCATTTTATGAAGACTGTGGACGAAACTCTATTGATTCAGAAGCTTATAAAGGTCTTTTTCAGCTAACTAGTTAATCGATAATATTTACCGCAATACACAAATTAAAGATAATATGTTCACTGATAACGACCTCACTATAATTGCTCAACAATTCATTTGCAAGAAATTTGCTGATGAATTGAATATTTCGTTACAATCGTTCCACACAATTTTATTGATTGGCTCTTCAATTAATCCATCAACAATGAGAAAGAGCTCTGATTTAGACCTTGTAGTACTTGTAGAAGATGTGTTGCTAAATAATCCACAAGATTTCCTCGCCCATTTTCTAATCAGCCATGTAGAATATAATGGTGAGGAGATCAATTTTCCAATGGATATTCAGGTTTATACTATATCAAGTTTTAGAAAAGAAATGTATTATGGCTCTTTGACTCGGGTATTTGCTGTTTTAAATGCTTTTCAAATTATTTATGCTGAAGATGATTGTGCAAAACAAATAATTAATGATGCTGATCAGAGATTAAATAATACTATACAATTTGTGATCAATGATATAGCCAGATTAGATATACCTCAAGTAATGAAAAATACTGAAGCTTATTTTAACTATGCGCATTTAATCATACTTGAGGAAAAAATTCAACAAAATAGCTTATTAATTTATTTGCAGTTTTCTGAATATGTTAAAGAGCTTCTTATCCAATTCCAATATGTTCTGTTTGCTGATGATCTCCAGAAAAATATCAACTCTGAAAATATGCATGTTGCAGTAAAAAACATGACTATTTTCAGAAATACGGATGGTACACGACTTTTAAATTTTAATAAGTATTTTGTAGATCAACGAGTCATAAAATTACTGGATGATATTAACAAGGTATTGAAGAATAATCAGAAAGTAATAGTGGAGAGATTTGATTTAGTGTTTGATATTATAAACGACGCTTTCTTCACCTATACTAATTATGCTATAGCCAGGAAAATTGAAAGATATAAGTATTTCCGTATACTAAAATTTGATTTATAAAATATTATGATTACTAGAGAACAGTTAAAGGAATTTGATATACAATTAATATTAGAGATTGAAAGTGAGCTGCAAAGTGCAAAAGAAAGGTTTCCCACAAAGCTAAATTCCTTACACGAAGGCTATGCCATAATTTCCGAAGAATTTGATGAATTTTGGGACGAGATTAAGAAGAAAGAACAGGATAGAGATTTGTTAAAATTAAAGACAGAGGGAATTCATGTAATTGCGATGATGATCAGAACTTTACAGGATTTAGTAATATAATTTATGGAAAACATCATTAAAGTGCTTTCAGGTTACGGTTTTAATTCGGGCAGCCCATATTTCGTTATTGATGAAATAGATGGTACGCTCGTGAATCGTTATCATTTAAACATTATTGGTCACACTTTTACTATCAAACCGTTACCAGCAAAATTTTGTATCGGGCGTTATGATTTACGAACGTTTGATTCATTTCCTTGTCCGCATGTTAATTCCATGACTAATAAAAAGGAAGGTATCTGTTACGACTGTTTTACATTCAATAGCTTTAATCCTTCATTTTATAATGTCGCTGTTTCGGAGTTAAGTTTAAAACAACGGGAATATAATCTATTGCCACATAATGTATATTTAGCATTATTCGATGAACATCAGATAAAGGTTGGTATATCCCAGCAAAAACGATATCTAACACGTTGGTTGGAACAGGGGGCAAGAGTAGCAACAGTAATATTTGAATGTAACAATGCTTATCAGGCAAGAGACATTGAAGAAAAGATATCAAAAGAGCTCAAACTCGCTGAAACCTTGAGAAGTGATCAAAAAAGGCAATATTTAAAAAATAGAACTGATTTAAAAAAAGCGTCGACGATATTGGAGAGAGTGATTGCCAGAATAAATGATCTTTTTGAACAGCAAATTATGGGGCAATCTTACAACTTCCTTGATGAGTATTATTTGCAAGATAATGTTATACAAACTAATATAATAGACATATCAAATGAACAGCCTGAATCTATTTCTGGCAAAGGCATAGGGCTTATTGGTGATACTTTGATATTTGAAAATGCACATCAACAATTCATGTTCTCTTTAAAAAAGATAATTGGACAGCAGATTTTATTTGAGGACACATTAATAAGCCAATCTTTTGTTCCAACTCAAATTTCATTATTTTAAAATATTTACTTTTTTTCTATTGATAGTCTGAAATATTCTAACCCGTTTTATTTAATTGAATTTATTTAGAATTTGGAAGTCCATCTATAAATCACGAAAGATAATTTTCAACAATCGTCCCTCAGCCCGAAATGTCATTAAAACCAAAAAAGAGATTTGGTATCTCTGTAATTTATGAAAAGTTTGATATTTTGTCTCATGAACTGTCAGAATTGTACATACAAAGGAAAAGTGAATTGCTGCAGATGAGGGCGATGAAAGAATTTCTCAATCAAAAGAATGAAGAAATTATCCAGCTAAAAAACAAACTAAATGATCTTCTTAAAGAGCCTGACAGTAATTCTACTGAACAAAGTATTTCGGAATAATTCACGTTTGTTTTTGTAACTTACAGTAGGAAACAAGTTAATGAATTGATAGATGAACGAGGGATATTCCAATGAATTTTTAACGGCTAAAAGACAGCTTGCTGATGCACCTGCAGATCTGCTGATTCAAGCTGTCTTTGCTGATACTGATACACAGCAAAAAACTATTTTCCGTGATGTACTTAGCCAAACCAGGTACAATACTGATCTACGGAATTTAGTTGCTGTTTATCCTCAATCGGCTTTTATTAGCAAAGCGAATGAATCACCTCAATGGGCTAACCGTTTATTGATGGAAATCGGTTCCGCGTTTTTTGCAAAACATGCAGAAAACATCATGACGCTGCTTGGTTTGCTGTCACTTCCTTATTGTTATACCGCCAGCAATGGCGCAATGGTTCTTTACCTGTCAGACAGGATGCGAAATGAAACCGCTAAAAGATTAACAGACACAGCCACTTTTGTTTGGGATGTAATGGCGCCAAACGCATTTGCAGCCAATGGAAAAGGTTTTGCAAGTATCCTTAAAATAAGACTGACACACGCTGCGGCCCGATTTTACACCTTAAAAAGTGGTCATTGGCAGGATGGATGGGGGTTGCCCATTAATCAGGAAGATATGGCGGGTACCAATCTCTCCTTTTCGCTCATCGTGATCCGCGGGTTAAGAAAGTTAGGTTTTGCTGTCAGTGAAACAGAACAAAAGGGGTTCTTACATCTATGGAATGTAATTGGGTACTTGCTGGGACTTGATCAGGATTTAATACCCGAGGACAGCAAGCAAGCTCAACTACTGGAAAAAGCGATCAGCAAAAGGCAGTTTAAAGTTTCTCCTCATGGAGCTGAGTTAACGCAATTATTGGTACAATATATCACATCAGCAAATGCTTCCAAAGCAGCTGCCGGTGAAATAACCGGATTGATGCGCTATTTGTTAGGGAAAGACGTGGCAGATATGTTAAGGGTTCCAGGATCGGAATTGCCCGCGTACCAACTGGAATTGCTGCAATTTAGCAATGCTTTTAAAAGTTTGCAGCCGGTATGGAATACTAAGGGGAAGTATAATAGTGCACATCTTAATTTCAAAAGGCAAAATTCATTTAAAGCAGTTCCTTAGCTTTCCGTCAACTTGTTTGATCAGCGTCTAAGTGAGATCACAACCAGGACCGAAACCTTCTGGTTCACTAAGATGATATCGTTGAATTTCATCCCCGGTAATTTCGACTAAAACAAACCGTATTCAGGCTAAATCTGCTGTAGGACAATTGTGGAAATTTGTATCAGTAAAAAACAAATGTCTATGAAAGCTATAAGAGTTAATGAGTTTGGTGGTCCGGAGGTAATGAAATTGGAAGAAGTAAAATGTCCTGTTCCTAAACTTGATGAGATCCTGGTTAAGGTATATGCCAGTAGTGTAAATCCCGCAGACTATATCATCCGCCAGGGTGGAAACGATCTTTTAAGGTCTTTTTTAAAATTGCCTATGGGTTTGGGCCTGGATGCAGCCGGTATTGTTGAGGAAATTGGCAGCGAGGTTCTTAGTTTTAAAAAAGGCGATAAAGTATACGGCGTGCCCAATTTTCCGGGTGATGGCGCTTACGCAGAATATCTGACTGCTAAGGCAAGCCAGTTTGCTTTAATGCCTGAGAATATATCTTTTAATGAGGCAGGGGCAATTCCTTCATGTGCGCTTATCGCCTGGAATGGTATCGTTGACCTGGGCAAAGTACAGCCAGGCCACCGCGTGCTTATTCATGGCGCTGCGGGTGGTGTAGGCAATTTGGCGGTGCAGTTTGCAAAAGCAAAGGGCGCGTATGTAATTGGAACAGCATCGGCAAACAACTTTGATTTTCTAAAAAAGCTTGGCGCCGATGAAGTGATCGATTATAAAACTCAGCAGTTTGACAAATTGCTGAGCAATATAGACCTTGTATTCAATGCTTCGCCTGTTAGGGATAACCATACACGATTAAATTCTGTACAGGTATTGAAGAAGGGTGGTATATTTGTGTGTACCCAGCTTGATGTTCCGATCAGCGATGAAGTCCTAAAGGCATCGGCAGAAAAGGATGTGACAAGCACTTTGGTTGGTGGCGGCGGCATTGCCTACACTTCATCACTTGATGAAACTACCAAACTGATTGAAGAGGGAAAGGTTAAAGCCATTATCAGCAAAGTATATCCTTTAGAAGAAGTAGCCGAGGCACATCGCGAAAGCGCAACCTATCACGTGCGCGGTAAACTGGTGCTGGAGGTTAGAAAGGAAAATTAAAACAGATGAAACGTTTCAAAACGATAAGTGAATTTCTGCAGTTTAGTCAACTGCCTAAGGCGGAGCATCCTTTGATCAGTGTGGTCAGGGTTGATTCTGTTGGGAATCCACATAGGGAATAATCGATGAGTTGGGTTTATGATTTTTATGCCATTGCCGTAAAACGAATTTCTAATTCCCAGAATTTCAAATTAAAGTACGGGCAACAATCTTATGATTTTGATGAAGGCATGATGTCCTTTGTGGCACCGAATCAGGTAATAGGGGTTTCCAGTATTAATAAAGCTGAAAAAATAAGACAGTCAGGATGGATATTAATTATTCATCCTGATTTTTTGTGGAATTCGCCTTTAGCCAAAACAATAAAGCAATATGCTTTTTGGGATTATTCCGTAAATGAAGCTTTATTTTTGTCAGAAAAAGAAGAAGCTATCCTGATCAATATCATTGAAAATATTCAGCGGGAATGCCACTCCAACATTGATAAGTTCAGTAAACAGATCATTCTTGCGCAAATAGAAAGCCTGCTTAGCTATTCTGATAGATTCTATCATCGCCAGTTCATCACCCGCGAAAAAACCAATCACCAGATACTCGACAGGTTGGAAATATTGCTTAACGATTATTTCAATAGCGATGATCTGATTACAAAAGGGCTGCCAACGGTTCAATACCTGGCAGATCAATTACATCTTTCACCGAAGTATTTAAGTGATGTATTACGTGTGCTGACAGAAAAGACTGCCCAGCAACATATTCATGATAAACTGATTGAAAAAGCTAAAGAAAAGTTATCCGTTACCGAACTTTCAATCAGTGAAATTGCTTATGAGTTGGGCTTTAAACACTTACAGTCTTTCAGTAAATTATTCAAGACAAAAACAAACCAATCTCCCTTAGCGTTCAGGCAATCTTTTAATTAAGTTTAGCTCGGGCGCAGTGCTATGCTAACTGTGCTGTATGTTTGCCTGGCAGTTGCTAAAGAAAATATCGTTACAAAATTATTGAGCCGCATAGATGAAAAATTAAAAATCTGTACGGCTCAAAACACCAGGATTTGCACATGAAATGATACCTGTCAAATGCTGTAAACATGGACTGATTCTGCCAGAATAGCCATTTTAACTAATTTTTTTTGTTGTTTATTTATTCGGATAAGATAATTAACTTTGACCCGCGCTCATCGGCATAAATTTTGAGCAGTGTAACCATAAACAAATAATACAGCATGAAAAATTCGACTTTTATAATCGCCCTCGGAGTATGTTCTACATTGTTCGCCTGTAACAGTAGTGATGAAACAACAGGCAAAGCAGATGGAGTAGATCTTCGCGGTTATACCAACCAGGCGCATGTAACTACTGAAGATGCAAACTTTATGGATAAAGCAGCTTTTGGTGGCATGATGGAAGTTGATGTGGCAAAAATTGCAGTTCAATCGGCAAACCCGAAAGTAAAAGCATTTGCAGAGCAGATGATTACAGATCATACCAAAGCCAATAATGAGTTAAAAGCACTGGCTTATCAAAAAGGTATTATCCTTCCTGATGTTTATAATGCTGAGCAAAAAGAAGAAATGGCTAAAATGAAAGCAATGTCTGGTGCTGATTTCGATAAACACTATATAGATATGATGGTGAAAGACCACAGCGAAACCATTGAACTTTTTGAAAAAGGAGAGAAAAGCCTTTCTATTGATGTTACCGAGTTTGCAGAAAATACTTTACCTGTAATTGATGGCCATTACAAACTGGCTAAAGAAATTCAGTCTTCGTTAAAATAATCTTTTTCCGCCTGTTCTCAGCAACACGAAAACAGGCGGATATATTTTCAGTCCGGTTTTTAAACCGCTGTTTTTAATAATCCCCTGCGGTGGATAAGTTTCTGGATCATGATTTTTAACCGCTCTTTATAATCATCTCTTAGCCATTCGGTGTAATTTTTTGTTACCCTCCCAAGGCACTTTGCATATTGTTTGATCCGCCAGTCTATTTCTTTAGACAGTTCTTCCATCAGTGTTAAAGCTTCAGGAATAGTGTCACTGTTATCTATACACATCAGGGCATGCTGACGTATAGAATCGCGGATAACAATCCTTGGCTTTTGCTGACTGTCCAGGGCATCCTGATAAGCTTTTTGTACATCAAAAGAGATTTCAAGACTATTAGGAAAATGAGAACGCATTTCTGAAGGCATACTATGTGTTTCTGTAGCGGAATGGCTGCTCAGGCTTTCATGGTAAGCTTCTGGGTTATCAAAGATATGTTGCCAGTCGAGCGGGGCATTCCATTCACCAAAACGGTCTGTGTTATTCCCCAGGTCTATAATGGTAAAGGTTTTCTTTTGTGGTAAGCGCCTGGCACCACGCCCTATCATCTGGTGATATAAAGTAAGCGAATTCGTGGCCCGGTTAAGAATAACGGTTTGTATAGAAGGTTCATCAAATCCTGTGGTAAGAATAGATACGGATGTGAGTATAGCGCCTTTAGTTTTCTTCAGCCATTTTAAGATCTCTATCCGCTCTGCTGCAGGAGTTTCATTATCCAGGTGCCTGATGGGATAACCCAGGTCTGTAAACACCTGACAAACTTTTTTGGAAGTGAAAATTCCGTTGTTAAAGATCAGTGTTTTTTTATTTTTAGTATGTGCTTCATAAGCATGTACCAGCAGATCTAACATGGCAGGTGAGGAGTATAGTTCATCAGAAGTGCTGACGGTGAAATCGCCGTTCAAACCTGTTTTTAATGTGTTCAGCTCTACGTCATATCTCCAGGTAGTAGGTTTAGCCAGATAACCTTGCTCAATGAGGGAGGTGATGCTTTCACCTACAACCAGTTCATCATAGTTTTTATGCATCGGCAGATCGATGTCTGAACTGAATGGTGTTGCCGTAACGCCAATGATAGCTGCATTTTCAAATTCTGCCAGTAACTTGTGAAAAGAATTATGATGCGCTTCATCAATGATCACCAGGCCAATGCCGTTCATATCGATCTGGCCATCGTTAATCCTGTTTTTCAGTGTTTCTACCATGGCCACATAACAATCGTGGTTATCTTTTCTGCTTACCTTTTTAATGCTGCTGTCAACAATTTTATTTTTAATGCCTGCTGTTTTTAAAGCGGAAGAAGTTTGCCTGCACAACTCTATCCGGTGGGTAAGGACAATAACTTTCTTCTGGTATTTACGGATAAACCTGTTGGCGATCTCAGAAAAGATCACCGTTTTCCCACCGCCTGTAGGCAACTGATACAACAGCCGGTGATGAACGGGGTTTTGCTCCAGTTTATCAAATAAAGCAGTGATATCATTTTGCTGATAATCATATAATTTTTTTGCGGTGGTTTCTGCAGTTGTATCCATATTGTTATTCATGCGGCTATTAACTAAATAGTCAACGGAAAGTTTTGACTAAGTAATTATTTTGATAAACCGGGCAGTTGATTTCTCCAGGAATAAAAGTCTGGCACGTTCTTTAGCTGTTTTGTGTAATATGCTGTCAATATTATAAAAGAGATACAATGAACCAAAAGGAACGAATGTTAGCTGGCCTGCCGTACAAAGCATGGCTGGACGGACTTGCAGAAGAGCAGCTGAAAACCAAGATGAAGATCTATAATTACAATCTGTACCGACCTGATGAAACGGAGAAAATAGATAAATCTATCCGCGATATTTTAGGAAAAGCAGGGACTAATGTCACTTTTCTGGCCCCTTTCCATTGTGATTATGGTAAACATATTGAAGTGGGAAATAACTTTACGGCCAATTATAACTGTGTTATTTTAGATGTTTCAAAAGTGATTATCGGGGATAACGTACTATTTGGGCCCAATGTATCTATTTTCACCGCCGGGCATCCGCTGCATCCCGATTCCAGAAATTCTGGTTATGAATATGGTATAGGAATTACGATCGGGAATAATGTGTGGATAGGAGGGAATACGGTAGTAAACCCGGGTGTGCATATTGGTGAAAATGCGGTAATTGGTTCTGGCAGTGTAGTAACCAAAGATATTCCTGCTAATGTAATTGCCGTGGGAAACCCCTGCAGGATATTACGGGAGATCACTGAAGCAGACAGGCAATATTACCATAAGGATAAAAAGTTTGATGTAGAGGATTATAATAGCTAACCACTTTATTTATAAGCAGTTTATCAATATTTAAACAATCTTAAATAGCTGTTGTTAAACCGGTATGAAGAAATTTCTGAAACCTTCCTATATCATTATTATCGTTATCCTCATGCTGGTCGTGATCATCAGGATTGCGCTGCCCGGTATCGTGAAAAACTATGTAAATAAAAAACTCAATGAACTGCCGGGTTATACGGGTCACGTAGCAGATATAGATATTCACCTGATCCGTGGAGCTTATGTGATCAAAGGTTTGGAACTCAGGAAAAAGGTTGATCCTGCAAAGTATCCTTTTTTAACCATCGACCATGCCGATCTTGCTATTGAATGGAGGGCTTTATTCAAAGGAAGACTGGCCAGCAAGATTGTAGCCGACAGGCCGGTGATCAATATTTTGGCTACTGAAGACTTGTCGAAAGAACCTTCAAAAGACAGCTGGACAAAAACGGTGAAAGCCCTGATGCCAATCACGATTAACAGGCTCCAGGTAAATGATGGCCGTTTTGCCTATCTCGATTTCCAGAAAAAACCTAATGTGAACCTGCATATTGATCATTTACAGCTCACGGCAATCAACCTGGCCAATGTACAAAAGGCTGCTTCACCACTGCCTTCTACAGTAACCCTTAGCGGTACATCTATTGGTAACGGACATCTACAGGCGCATATGAAAGTGAATGTGCTGAAAGATATTCCAGATTTTGATATGGGGATGCAGTTAACCGGTGTCAATTTAATCAGTCTGAACGGTTTTCTGGAGGCCAATGTGAAATTTGATATAGAGAGGGGCGACTTATCCGTATTCAGTAAACTGAAATTGACGAATGGCGAGATGGACGGTTATGTGAAACCCTTTATTAAAGACCTTAAGGTACTCAACGTAAAAAAGGATATCAAGAAAAAAGGTGGCATCCTGAGGGTGGCAAAAAAAGCAATTGTTGGTTTGTTTGCTAAGGCTGTTGAGAACCCAAAGACCAAAAAGATCGCTACGGTAGCGCCTATAAAGGGAAATATCAGGGATCCTAAAACCAGTGGATGGCAAACCTTTTTGGGCATACTTAAAAATGCTTTTATTAAAGCTTTACAGGAAAGAATAGGGAATGAAGTGAAAAGTCAGGAGCCTGCAAAAAAGGATTAACGAACAAAACGGCTTGGTGAGCAGTAGTAATTGTCAGACATCTTCAGCTTTTTTAATAATGCTGCGCACGATTTTATCAAGCTCCTGGGCAGAGTCTTCAAAATGTTTCATCAGGTCATGCCCTTTATCAAATTCCAGTCTGATCAGCTCAGCTAAAGCCATCAACCTGGCCAAAGGTGCCCTTACCACGTGCGATTGCATCCAGGAAATTTCTTTGAGACGGCAGTTTTGCGATTCGATGTTTTTCACATAGGTAACTTTATCTGTAATGTCCTGAATTGAACCCATCATGCGGATAATGGAGCCGTGTTCATTATAAACCAGAAAAGAGCGGTCGAGCACATATTTGTACGACCCGTCAGCACATTTGAACCTGTATTCTGCAGTGAACCGCGATCGTTTGGCCGCAATATTCACATTTAAACTTTTCCATACCCTGGGGATATCATCCTGATGAACCCTGTTATACCACCAGTCTATTTTGAAATCTTTACTTTGTTTATAACCGAAAATCCCTTCAATTCCCTTATTCCATATCATCTCGTCACTTAGGAAATTCCAGTCGTACACAGCATCGCTTGTTGCCTTGGATAAGATATTGAAGCGCTCAATACTTTCCCTGGTTTTATTATTTTGCTCAATTTGATGGGTTACATCCCTTGAATTGGCAACAAATCCCCCTATGGCAGGATCATGGGTTTGATCGGTAATAATGGTTTCAATCCATCTAAATTCGCCGTGCCCTATGGCAAAACGATAGGGATGTATTTTAATGCGGCCCATTGCAGGCAAAAGGGAAAATTCTCGGATTATTCTTTCCCGGTCATCCTGATGGACAAAATTGAAAGCATTTTTTCCGGCGAAGTGGTTAGGGGAAAGAGAAAGTACATTGGCGGTTGAAGGTGCTACATAGAGATAATTACCTGCGGGGTCGAGGACAGCGATCAGGTCAGACCCTTCCTGGATTAAAAAGCTAAATCTTTCCAGGAGATTCTTAGTCCTTAGCGTAACAAGTTCTGTTCTGCGTGGTGGCAAAGCAGGTAAAAACTCATGATGAAGGGCATTGGCATAATGGCCCCGGTTAATGCCATAAGCATGAAGACTTAATTGCTTTTCATCCCGTTCAGCAGTGACAAAAGGTTTTAGTTCCGGTTGCTCATCGGGGCAATTTGTAAATCCTGCCGGATAATAGATGATATAATTCGTTTCTTCCAATTCGTTTTTAATAGGATGGGTTTTATCGGCAGGTAATTCAAAAAGTTCGGGAGGTTGTTTTATTTCTGGCAATCTGGTGATGACAGGATGCGCAATGTGTTTCAGGAAGCTCAAAAGGCCAGTCCCCTGAACAGGCTGAGAACCAATTTTGGTGAGGTTAATAAATGCAGGGTTGACGTAAGCAATGGTATAAACAGGCGTATTCGGGAAAACTATCAGCGATGGAATGGGAGAAAACTCAAAAACAGATCTTAGATTTTCAATCGATAACATAATTGCTTAGGATTATTTAGGGCTATAGGCCTTATTAATACTATATTTCTTAGTCTAATTAACACATTTTTGATGTGATTGCCGCAAAATTTTGGATAATGAACGGAATGAACAATGCAGTTAAAAAGCTTGATTAGCAGCTTTTAAGCTTAATTTACTTTTTTAATATTTCCAGCGTTCTGCTGTCTTTTGCTCCGTTGAAAAATTTATCCAATAACAATTGAAAAACCGGATCGGCATTTGGTAAGCATGAAAATAAGGTTAAAGATGATTTTAGTTTGAGATCGTCAGGACTTCCAAATATCTGATGCGCATCACTGTTTCGAAGTTTGAGTAGTTCATTACTGATGGCCAGTAACCTGCTGCCTAATATTTGGTGCTGCAGATAAGCAGCAGCTTCTTGTAGATCTGCTATCGCGTAGAACTTTGCTGTTTCACTAAAGCCAAGCCCCTGGATCTGGGGAAAGATATACCACATCCAGTGACTTTGCTTTTTGCCTTTTTTTATTTCTGCCAATGCCTGATGATAATTGGTATGCTGTGCATTGATAAACCTTTCCAATTCTTTTTTCATGGTGAATTACCTCCCGCTGTTTTGTACCATTAATTCAAAACCTCGTTTATAACCACTTTATGGCTTAATTGTTTATTTCAAGCCCGCTAAAATCTTCTACATATTTATCTATTCCCCGATTGTATATTTTAAGACTTTTCTTTAGAAGTTGCCTGGCAATATGAATTCTGGTTTTCACGGTTCCTATAGGTATATGAAACTCTTCTGCAATTTCCTGGTATTTAAAGCCTTCCACATACCTGTTGAAGGGAGCCGAGTAAACAGGGCTAATATTTTTTAGTGCTTTATTGATATCTTCACCTATAAACTGATCTTCTGCCAGATTTTGGGGTGCACTTTTCAGCAGATGTAATGAGGTCAGGTCTTCGTGGGTTTGCACCACCTTATTTTTTGCCTCGCTCATCCTATAATTGTTGATGAAGGTATTTTTCATAATGGTATATAACCAGGCGCGAAGGTTAGTTCCTTCTTTATACATACCGGCATAACGGATGGCTCTAAGCATGGTATCCTGAACCAGGTCGCTTGCGTCTTCATGGTTACGGGTAAACTTAACTGCAAAGGAATAAAGAGATGATTCGTGTGTGCAGATTTGTGAATTGATAGAATTAGTGATCATAGGTAGATGGTTTATAAATAAGGTGTTGCAATCTGCGTTCCATACTCTTAATGATTTATTTCTGTAAGATAAATACCAATTAAAAGCTTTTGAGCGTATTTTTACGTTGAGGTTTCCCGAAAGGATAATTTCTAAAAATTTAGTTTTTCTAGTGAAAATTCTATTCCGATTAATAGCAATTAAAGCCAGTGAGATCAACTCTTGCTGTAAATTAGCAGTTAACTTGTTGCCTGCATCCCGCACGTTTAATTGTTAAAAGGGTATTGCGTCATTTGCATCACGTATTTTTACGGTAAACTAAAATCAAATTCCGTTGTTGATAGTGTATAATTTAATACAACCACCTTATGGAAAACCAGGAATCAAACAGCCATAAAACAGCTCATACTGAGGTATCACCAGCGCAGGGCAATTTGCCGGGTAGTGATCAGCAAAAAAAACAGGCAGATCAGACAGAGCGTACAGCACATAATACCGGCGATGAACATATGAGAATTGATGAGGAAGGAACAGAAATAGACGCAGATGATCAGGCTTAAACTGTTATTTAAATAGTAGCTTAATCAGTTATCCAAAGTACTTCTAAAAAGATGAGCTTAATCAAAGAACAGTTAGATACGCTTTCCCCCTCAGATCCAAAGCTCAAGTCTTCCCTGGATTTCACAAAGACGGTTAAAGACCACGTGTCTTTATTTATTATAAAGATATTAGGAAGCATGGTTTTCCTTTTAGTGTGCCTGATTGTTTTTTCGGTTTGGATAACGTGGAATTTAAATCTTATCCCTCATCTTAAACCTTTTGATCCCTTTCCCTTTCCCATTTTGGAAATGGCAGTATCGTTATTTGCCATTGTACTGTCGGTTTCTGTTCTGATCAACCAGAACAGACAGGGAAAGATTGAAACGATCAGACAACGGGTGGATTTTGAGGTAAACGTAAGGGCAGAGCAGGAGATTACGAAAATGCTGACGATGATACATGAGATCCACCAGCATATGGGTTTGGAAAGTAAGTTAGACCGCCAGCTAGAGGAAATGAAAGCAGAGACGGATATCAAAGAAATTCATAAAGCGGTTGATGAAATTGAAACAGACGATGAGACTTATCCTTCCAGTTCGCTGTAAATTTCTATTCCAATTTGATTACCCGAATTAAGGAAGGGCCGTTTGCTAAAATATTCTTGTTTTTAAAATAAACCTCTTATAACTTGCTTTTACTCATTTCATAAAACGATTTCATAAAATTTAAGGCAAAATTAGACTGTTGTATATCTGACTTTTCCAAGAGGGAATCGTCCAGTTCAAAGAATCCGGGTATAGTTTTATACTCAGCCAGATCCAGCGACCTGAAGCCCATATCCCAGCTTTCAAAACTTCTGCTGGCAGCTGTTCCTTTTCTTAATAACATGAGGTCATAATGCCTTTCATCTGATCGGATAGCTTTGAAAGTTTCCATCACGTCAGTTTCTGCCCCTTCTAAGATCTGAATGAAACGTCCCTCAGTTTCTTCGGCAGTACGGCCTCCCACTAAACTTAAAAAGCATCCCTGGACATAAAGCAGCATTCCTGTGATGTCATGATCGTGGTTCCAGTCGCGCGATGTTTTTAATATTTTTACCAGATCCTGGTCAGATAGCAGATTTGTTGCCTTGCTGATATAAATTAAATAGAATGACATAGCTGGTTATTTGTTAAGCTATACAGTTTTCAGGGTGAAAAGGTTTGTCTGGATACTATCCGATCTTATAGAAGTTTAAATGAACATTAAATTGATCAGGTCATCAGCTCATCTGAACTGTTAGCCTGATCAATTATTTTTTATCTGTAAGATTAGCGATTTTATCATGAAGGGATTGCGGGTCAAAAGGTTTTTCAATAAAATCATTTACTCCGGCATCCCTGGCTTCTTTTTTCTCGTGATCGATTACAGAAGCGGAGAATGAAATAATTGGAATGTCTTTTTTAGCATCCAACAGTTCTTTTCTGATCTTCCGGGTAGCTTCATTACCATTCATTACGGGCATATGAATATCCATCAAAATTAAGTTGTAATTTTTAAGTTTTAATTTTTCAAAAGCTTCGAGACCATTTTCAGCAACATCTACGGTGATATTCCAGCTTTTTAGAATGTTAATGGCCACAAATTGGTTGATGA
Source organism: Pedobacter sp. L105 (assembly GCF_009765875.1). Taxonomy (GTDB): domain Bacteria; phylum Bacteroidota; class Bacteroidia; order Sphingobacteriales; family Sphingobacteriaceae; genus Pedobacter. The sequence continues at coordinate 70,532 of NZ_LMUP01000002.1, read as the reverse complement.
GATTGTCTTCTGCCAGCAGGATACAGATATCATTAAACTTAGACAGCATTTGCACTTTATCTTTCGGCTGCGCTAAAGAATTGTTAATTGCTGCCAGCTCAAATCGTTTTTTAAAGGTAAAAGCTGTTCCCTTTCCCATTTCGCTTTCAACCTTAATTTCGCCATCCATCAATTCGATTAATCGTTTTACTATGGATAGCCCTAATCCTGTACCACCAAATTTTTGCCATGTTTTGTCTTCTATCTGCTCAAACCGGTCAAATATATGATCAATGGAAACAGCTGGAATTCCGATACCCGTATCTTTTACCTGGATTTCCAAAACCACATCATGATCGCTTTTTTCGATTACCTGAAGGCTAATGGCAATGTTTCCTGCCGTGGTGAATTTGATGGAATTGTTGATTAAATTGATTAAAATCTGGTTGAGACGCAGTGCATCCCCAATGATCATTTCCGGAGTTTCTTTATCTATAGAACAGGTTAGAATTAAGCCCTTTTCAAGTGCCATAGGTGTAGTCAGATCAGAAATGGTTTGTACCAAATTAACGATGTTGACTTTGTCATTGACGATGTTGATCTTGCCGGCATCTATCTGAGAACTCTCTAATATGTCATTAACGATTCCTAATAATGATTTGGAAGAGTAATCCATCAGTTTGATCATTTCCTGCTGATCGGTATTAATAGGAGAGTCTTTTAACAAATGCGTGATGCCAATGATGGCATTGAGCGGGGTGCGTATTTCATGACTCATATTAGCGAGGAAGTTTTCTTTCACCACCTTATTTTCTTCTGCTTCTTCTACAGCCTTAAATAGCTCTAGCTGATAGGTCTCTAATTCTTTATTTTTATCCCGGATTTCCCTCTGGTAATTTACGATAGCTATCAATGAATTTACTTTTGCTGTAGTAATATATAGGTCGAGTGGTTTGAATAAATAGTCCACAGCCCCTTTAGTGAGGCCCCTTACCACATCTTCGGTGCTCATTGAATATCCCGTCATTAAGATGACCATGATATTGTCTGTTAATGAATTGCTTTTTATCAGATCAAGTAACTCAAATCCGCTCATGTAGGGCATTTTGATATCAATTAACGCAATAGAGATATCGGAATTCATACAGATATCCATTACATTTTTTGGATCGCTGGTCGTATATATTTTTATATTGTCTTTTTCTAAAGCAGATTCCAGAACCATTAGATTATCAGTACTGTCGTCTACGAGGAGGATGTTAATTGTTTTATTTCTTGACATAAAGATTTTTATTTGATCAATTTCTTCAGGCTGATCTTTATTGTGGTGCATGGTTAACAATCAGAATTCGGTTACGTGCTTCATCAACTGGTTTCAGCTATAACAACATGGAGGCCGGTAAGTTTTGCTATTAGATGAATAGATGCTGTTCATTTTTAAGGCACAACTGATCCGGCTGTGGTTCTTCAGTTTTCTTAACCTGTTGTAAAATATACAGTTAAGACTGGAAAATGTCCGGGCAATAATGAGATGGTTTTTTAATAGCCACTTTCAATATCAGTTCGATTGAATGCCGGCCAGCAGGAATAATCGTTAAATGTTTTCCAGAATCTGTAAATTCAGATGAATTATGTGGTACTTATAAGGGCAGCGTAAACCAAAAAGTACTTCCTTTACCCAACTCACTGTCTACACCGATCTCTCCATCATGGCGTTTAATGATTTCTGCACTGATGTACAAGCCAAGGCCCAGACCGGAATATTGAAAACCACTGTAATCTGCCCGGTAATACCTGCCAAATAAATGGCCCACTTTTTCTGGCGGGATGCCAGGGCCGGTATCTTTTACGGATATTTTTACCATCTGGCCAAATTTTTCAATGATGAGGTAGATCTTTGTAGACAGAGGGGCATACTTCACCGCATTGTTTACAAAATTTACCACTACCTGGTCAATACGGTCCTGGTCTGCAAATACCTGTAGCTCCCTGTCGCCCTCTAAGATCAATTCATAATGCCCCGCCGACCGCACATGGTTGCAGCAGCCATCCAGCATTTCGGAAACGGTAAATGTTTTTTTATTTAAAGGAATTTGTCCGTCTGATAATAAGTTTACATTGAGGAAGTTATCAATCAGTCCATTAACTTTGTCCATGCTTTTATTGGCCTGCTCGATCAGATCGGATAACACTTCTTTCGGTGCCCTGTCCTTCATCCGCCTAAGTAGCTGTATAGAGCCTTTCAGGGTGGTGATCGGTGTTTTTAGCTCATGGCTGGCCACACTGATAAAATCATCTTTTCGCTGTTCTTCTAATTTACGGTCGGTGATATCCATGATGATCCCGGAGAAGTGCGCCGGTTTGTTCCCATCATCAAAAAACATTTTGCCGGTGACCCTTAGCCATTTGCGCTGTTTGGATACCAGGCTGTTAATTGGGTATTCTATATCGCAGGATTCATATAAAACCAGGCCTTTGGTAACAGTTGTATGTATCAGCTCATGGTAGTCGGGGTCTACTGCCTCCATTGCTTCTGAGAAAGACACTTCTTTATCTAATGGTACCCCAAAGAGCTGCTTGGAGCGTTCGGAAAGGGTTAGATGACTGCGTTCCGGATCTACACTCCAGGTGCCCAGGTTGGCGGAATCTATAGCCTGACGAAACTGCTGCTGCGCAGTTTCAATCCGCTGTTTGGCTTTTACTTCTTCAGTTACTACGTTAACTACTACCATGATACTGTTGGTTTGTCCATCAGGCCCCTTTATAGGATGATAAACAAAGTTGGAATAAACTTCTTCGAGGGTACCTTTTACTTCGAGGAAAGCCATTACTTCGGTGCCAATAAAAGGCTCGCCGGTAATATATACTTTATCCATCCAGGCCAGAAAGTCCTGTCCCTGTAGTTCTGGCAGGGCCAGGTGCAAAGGCTGGCCAATGATCTTGCTGGATTTGCCCCAGATTTCCAGGATTTTTTTATTTGCCGCTTCGATGACCAATTCCCTTCCTTTCATCACTGCAATAGCTATCGGCGCATCTTCCAGCAGGTAGCGCAGCCTGGCTTCACTCTCCGCAACTTCGCTGAGGGTTTTTACCAGGTCTTCCTGTGTTTGGTATAACTGTTCATTTACACCAGTCATTTTTTCATTGATTGCCGCCAGCTGATCATTTAACAGTTGCTGCTCTTTTGCTCCTTGTTCCAGTAATTGACCTGCCTTAACCTGTTCGGTGATATCCATGACTACACCAGAAAAAACAGTGTAATCGCCATGGCTGTCGGGGGTGACTTTACCCATTGATCTTAACCAGATCAATTCATTATTATCAAAGCGGCGTTGAGTGTAAGTGATATCGTAGTCTCCTCCATGGCTTATGGCTTCTTCAATCTGATCAAGCAGTTGATCGCGGTAATCTTCTGTAACCTGTCCGATCGCATCAGCGTAGGTCATCAGGCCAGGGCCTTCATAACCATACAATTCAGCCAGCATGGTATTGTAATGCAGGGCCTTTGTTTCGGGATCAATATTCCAGGACCCCATTTTTGCAGCATTTACGGCGAGGTGTAACTGACGGTTGATCCTATCGATGTTTTGTTTTGACAAGATCCTTTCCGTTACGTCTTCTATGATAGCTAAAATTCCTGTAGTCAGGTTCTGCTCATTTTTTATGGGCTGATAAATAATGTTAAAATATCCGTGGGTGAGTACTTCGCCCTCATATATCGGGACTTTCAACTCATTTTCTTTAAAAGGATTTCCAGAGCGGTAAACCTCTTTCAGGGTATTGATAAATGAGTTTGCTTCCGGTCTTACAAGAATATAAGGTTTGCCGATAATGTCCCTGGATTTGTTCCAGAGCTTTAACATGTGGTCATTAACCAGGTCGATGATGAGGTCGGGGCCAGTAAGTACATAAAAGCCCAGCGGAGATTGTTCAAAGATGTTCTTGAGCTTTAAGTTACTTGCCACCAGTTCCCGGGTACGTCTCACTACCCTTTGTTCCAGTTCTTTATTCAACAAGGTTAGTTTTTCCTGGGCTTCCAGCAGATCTTCATTGGAAGTTAGTAATTCCTCATTGGCGGTCATCAGTTCTTCGTTGATGGTGAGTATCTCTTCATTGAGGTGGTGCTCTCTTACTTTTGCTTCTTCAATGGACTGCTGTTTAAGGATTTCTTCTGTAATATTATTAGTTGTGAGAAGCAGGTATTCCGGTTTTCCATCATTTCCTGTAACGGGTACAATTTCCAGCTGCCACCAGCTTAATACAATTCCTGTTCCATCTGCAGCGGGGATGTCGTAATGAAAAGGGGGCATGTGGACAGTCTGATTGGTTTCTGTCGCCTTGACCAGGGCTGTCAGTAATATCTCCCCGCCGTTGTCTCCCGCATCCTTTGGATCAAATGCCTGCCATAAAAATAGACCTGTAATATCTTTATGCTTGGTATTGGTTACTTCTTTATAAGCATCATTGAAATTGATAATCGTAAAATCAGGTGCGTCTGCCTTTAAAATAACCCGTGGAACAGGGCTATTAAAAAGAGCTTTGAAAAAGATATCTTCGAATGAAAGCATTGGCAAACAGTTGGTCAGGACTAAAGATAAAATTTAGAACAGCTTTTTTATAAAAAATGTTATAAATTGGCGTGATATTTCAAATATCTACCTTTAAATCAATTTATTGCTGCAAACGCTTAATTGTTAAGCGTTGATTACTCATAGGTTTTACTCAGCATGATCACCTCTAATATCTTTTCGTCGAGCTCTTGCACAGCTCGCTCCATTTGTAACAGGGATTCCAGATCGGGCAGGTAATTATCTGCTTTGATGAGCTGCATGATTCCTTTTATGGAGGCGACTGGCTTTCTGAATTCGTGCGATTGCATATGCGCTATTTTTAACAGCGACTGGTTTTGTTTTAATATTTTTAATTCATGATTTTTACGTTCATTGATATTCACACAGTTAACAGATACGCCTGTCACTTGTTTTTCTTTCCCCAGCATAGGTGCAAAAGTGATTTTCCACCAGATCTCCCCAAGATTTATGTACTCTAAACTAAGCTCCTCCTGAATCCTGTTCCCATCAAGTGCCTCCATGAAATTTTTATAGAAATTCTCCCGGTAAGCTGGAGAAAGAAAATCTGAAAAGACACTATCCAGCTGCAAATTCCCTTTATCGATGTCACTGATGAAATTGGCCATTGCCTCGTTAAAATCAAGCACAACCATATGTTTATCAAGCAGTACATAACAGGAAGTAAAACTCTCAAAAAAAGACCTTAGCTTAAGATCTGTTTTTTCCGTTTTGTCCTTTTGCTTTTGTATCTCCAGGAAATGTTCGTTTAGCAAATCTAAACTGAGTTCTAGTTCCAGCAGGTGAGATGCCTGCCGGGAAAGCGTTTCCATGATCTTAAGCTGCTTTTCTGAAAGTTTGTTAATCTTGCGGTCATAAACACATAAACTCCCAATATGGAAACCATCTCTGGATGTGAGAGGTGTACCCGCGTAAAATTTAATACCATTTTTTCCTTTTACCCATTTCATGTTTTTAAAGCGGGCGTCTTTAGTGGTGTCTTCTACCTGGAGCGTTTTTCCTTCATGGACCATGAGGGAGCAAAAAGATTCTTTTCTGGACGTTTTATCAATTAGCGCACCTACTTTATGTTTTATCAATTGATGATCATTATCTATTAAGGTGATCATGGCAATTGGCATCTGACAAATTTCGGCTAAAATTTCAACGATGTCATGAAGCTCTCTTTCTCTTGACAAATAAATGCCTTTATATCTCTCTACGGCTTCAATTCTTAACTTCTCTTTACTGTCGTCTATCATGTATTTTACATTAGGTAACATGCCGATGGATCACTCATCAAATGTTTTATAATAGTTATTGAATATAAAAATTTATTCAGTTATAACTGGTAACATTATCATAAATTTTATTTGATTATAGAAGTACGATTAACGATTGTGTATTTGTAGAAATACAGATGGCCCTATTTTCATTTTTAGCAAACTTTAAATAAACAGGGATGTTAATTTTTGATCTTAATATTAAAACCTAAAAAACATGAGCAATGCAAAACAATATGTACTCATCACTGGCGCAACAAGCGGGATAGGGTATGAGCTGGCAAAACTTTTTGCCAAAGACAAGTATAACCTGGTTATTGTGGGACGTAACCAGCAGGAGCTTGATAACAAAGCTATAGAGTTTACCCAGGTGGGCTTAGCAGTGACCACTTTCTGCAAAGACCTGTTTGATAAAGAGGAAGCTTTTTCCCTGTATGCAGAAATAAAAAGCAGGGGAATTGAGATCGATGTGCTGGTTAACGCCGCAGGACAAGGGCTTTACGGGGAGTTTAAAGATACTGATATTGACCGTGAGCTGTCTATCATCGATCTGAACATTTCATCACTGGTGATCCTTACTAAATTATTCCTTAAAGATATGCTCAGCAGGGATTCTGGCAAAATCCTGAACCTGGCCTCCGTAGCCAGCAAAATTCCGGGACCATGGCAATCTGTTTATCATGGTACAAAAGCATTTGTCCTTTCATTTACAGAAGCGATCAGGGAAGAAGTAAAAGATACAGGCGTTACCATTACGGCACTGATGCCTGGCCCTACAGATACTGATTTCTTTAATAAGGCTGAAATGCAGGATAGCAAAGTTGTACATGATAAAAATGCACTGGCAGATCCGGCTGATGTAGCAAAGGATGGATATGAAGCCCTGATGGCTGGACAGGATAAAGTTGTTTCCGGGTTCAAAAATAAGGTGCAGGTAGGTATCAGTAATTTAATCCCTGATAGTGTGGTAGCCCATCAAACCTACGAACAGCAGAAACCTGTGCAGGAGTAAAATTAAATGATAAAAAGCAATCATCGGGTAATGTGCCATAATTTTCTAACATTTCCGGGCATTACCTAATGATTGCTTTTTTTACTAGAGCCAGGTATTACATTTGCGGCATCACATCCAGTCCTGCGTATTGTTTAAAATCAGCTTCTTCCACATAGTGTTTGAAGTTCTGGATATCTTGTTTGATCATTTTCTCAAATCCGCCGTTGAATAAAGAAACGAGACCTCTGCCAATGCTGCCAGCAGGAGGAAAGTAATTGATTTCGATATGCAGTTCCGTTCCGGTTTCATTGAGCGTATCACTAAATTCTATTTTACCAGCATTGTCTATTTTGGAACCTTTCATCGATTGCCAGCCCAGGTATTCACCTTCTTTTTCGCGGGTGATCTCCGCATTCCAGCTGAGGTCAATCAGATTACCAGGTGTATTAGCTACCCATTGTGAATATTTTCCGCGTTCTTCAACACTTTTAAGGTGGGTCATGAATTTTGGAAGGTTAGCCAGCTCTCTCCAGAATTGATATACTTTTTCGCGTGGTGCATTTACCGTAATATTTTCGGTGATATTTATGGCCTGCGGATCTGTGGTGTCTTTGCCGATCATCCGGTAAACAGGGCATACTCCGGTGGCACCCCGATATAGTAAAAGACAACCTGTAGCTGCTCCCTGTAATCCCAGGAAAGGATGGCTACCTATATTTTTTAAGCCTTTATATAATAAGTAAGTTCCTGAAGCAAGTGAAAGCATGCGTTCTCCTGCATCAATATTCTGGTCTTCAGACTTGCTGAAGTTGAGTTGTTTTAATCCGCTCAGGATTTCTTTCGTTAATTCGTTGCTCATGTGTTTTTTGATAGATGTATTGGAGCAACAGCAGGATTTTATGAATGTTTTATTTTTTCTGCCATTAACTAAACCAGCTCATGATTTATCTCTTTAGGGCTATACATTTCCAGAAAGGCCTTTAATGCCCTCGACTGAGGAACGTTTTTGCGAAAAATGATTACTGTATTTAAGGTGCCCAGCTCTTTATTGATTGCAAAGGTTTTGAGCTTTCGGCTGGCATAATACTGATTCACCAGACCGGCCGGCAAAATAGTGAAACCGATGCCTGCTTCAACAAAGTTGATGATCCCTTCCAGGGAGTTGAGCACGGTGCTTTTGTAATTGATAATGCCCTTTGAGCTCAGCCACGACTCCAGTCGCGATCTGTAGATGCAACCCTGGTCAAACACAACGATTTTGACGGGTTTGTTTTCCAGAGCATGTTTAAGGCTGGTTTGTGCTTCGGAAGTTACGATCACCAGCTGATCCTCTTTAACCTGATGTTGTTCCAGCCCGGGCAGGGTAATAGGGGCGGCCACAAAAGCAGCATCCAGTTTGTAATTCATTACATTAGTTACCAGGTCGCCTGAGTTTGCCGACTGGAATTCAAGTTCAATATCGGGATAAGCATCGGTGAACTGGTTAATCATCCCCGGAACGTTTAAAGCCATTGTAGTTTCAATACAGCCAATCTTCAGCTGACCCAGCAGCTGGGTTGTTTTTGAAAGGTCTTTTTTTGCTTCTTCTACCAAATGACTGATCTGTTTGCAATAGTACATCAGTGTTTCGCCGGCTGCGGTAAGCTCTACTTTCCTGGAAGTCCTGGTAAACAAATGGATATTAAACTCATCTTCAAGACTTTTTATACGTGCGGTAACGTTAGATTGTACAGTGAACATGGCTTCGGCAGCTTTAGTAAAACTCCCGTTAGCAGCTACGGCTTCGAATATTTTAAGATCATTGGTGTTCATAAGCTTCTTTTGTAATCATTAATAGTGATTCATTGAATCAATATTAATCGTTTTTAATGATTAAATATAGTGTCTATTTTTGATATTAACAAATCGACAAAATGAAACACATATTATTAACTGCTGTACTGGCAGGAGCAATGACGCTTAATTTACCGGTATCGGCACAGCAATCACATCAACAATTAAAACAACAGATCATGAAAGATTATCCAGTTCATTACCGCACTACTCAAGTTAAAGGTTTAAAATTATTTTATCGTGAAGCCGGACCGGCTGATGCCCCGGTAATTCTGTTGCTGCACGGTTATCCTACTTCCTCATTCATGTACAGGAATCTGATTCCTGAACTGAGTGCACATTATCATGTGATTGCACCCGATCTGCCCGGCTTTGGTTTTTCTGATGCCCCGGGTCGTGATCAGTTTTCTTATACATTCGATAACCTGACGAACAGTATACAGGGCTTTGTTGACGAACTAGGCTTAAAACGCTTTGCCGTTTATATTTTCGATTATGGTGCCCCGGTTGGTTTAAGGTTAGCGTTGGCCAATCCTGAAAAGATCACCGGTATCATTTCACAAAATGGCAATGCTTATGTAGAAGGCCTAAGCACAGGATGGAACCCGATACAAAAATATTGGAAAGACCCTTCTGATGAAAACAGGAATGCATTGAGGGATTTTGTTGCTGTAAAAGCCACTAAGTTCCAGTATCAGGAAGGAATGGATGACCTGTCACTGATAGCACCGGAGACCTATACCCTGGACCAGCATTTTCTGGACCGTCCTGAAAACGTGGAGATACAATTGGACCTGCTGAAAGATTACGCGACCAATGTAGCGCTGTATCCAAAGTTCCAGGCTTATTTCAGGGAGTACCAGCCCAAATTACTGGCGGTTTGGGGCAATAAAGATCCGTACTTTTTACCGGCAGGAGCAGAGGCTTATAAAAAAGATATTCCTGATGCCACGGTTAAGTTTTATGATGCCGGACATTTTGCACTGGAGACCCATGCAAAGGAAATTGGCGATGATGTACTGACTTTTTTAGGCGGATTACCAAAGTAGTTGCCAGAGGTTAATGATTGATAAACCCGCTCAGCCAGTTATCGGGGTTGAGCGGGTTTTTTCAGGAATTTCTTATCCTCATTTACCATATTATACCCATTTAAAAGGGCTTTCCGAAGCAATATGAGTAATTGGCATGCCTGGTAATTTAGGCTTAAGCCATTCTACCAGGTATTCCATACCGGGTTCTTCACTTACAGCATGGCCCAGCACAATTAAAGAGATGTTTGCGCCAAATAAACGGTCGTCCCTGATATATTCTGCCGTTTCCCATTCCTGCAATTCTCCAACGATGATCACGTCGGGGCTTTGTGTTTCCAGGATGTGCATCTGGTTTTGACCACCCCAGGCACCAGGCAGTACAGAAATGCGGCTGCATCGCTGAGAAAGGTCACCAATGACACGCAACTTTTCTATATTAAGTTTTTGTTTCAGCTGGTCTACGATATTTTGCAGGCTAATTTGTGGCAATACCAATGGTTCTTCACGTGATTTGAACCAGGGAAGCCAGCCCATCTTTTTCATAAAGCCATATTGTATGCCATCTGGTTTGTTGGCATGCCACTGATCATGAAAGCGCCAAACGGTAATACCATATTTTGCCAGTAAAGCCTGTTTCTTTTTTACCAGTGAATTTTCTTTTACAAAGTTAATATTGTCTTCATGGTTGTAAAAGGTAGGTTCATGCGCAATGATAAAATTGGCATTTAATTTTGCAGCCTGCTTTATCACCGTTACTGTGGTAAACATGGTGGTTATTATACCTGTCACCACCATATCTTTACTTCCGCTTTTTAAGGTGTCTACCGTTTGTTTAAAAGGGGCTCCCGGAATATCTTTTAAAATGATATTCATGACCATTTCTACAGTGTAGATATTTGTGTTATCCAAAATGGACGCTGCGGCTGAAGTGAAAGGCGTTTGAAGGATGGCCAGGGCGCCCATTCCCTTCAATGTATGGGTTAAAAAGTAGCGGCGAGAGTTTTTCTCCATAAAGAAATTAGTTAAATCAGGTTATGTTTTACATCATTATAACTTTCGGTAATACTTACAAAAGGATCTATTTTGATCACATCCTGTTCTACAAAAATGTATTTTAAGCCTGCTTCCTTTTGATGAATGAATATCGTTTTAAAATCGATATTTCCTTTACCCACTTCTGTATAACTGATGGTTTTTAGTATTTCCATAGAAGGTTTTTTGTCGAGACTGCCGCCTGTGATTTTTGCCGTATTGGCTTTATCCATATCTTTAACATGCCACATGGTAAACCTTCCGGGATATTTCTGGAAATAGTGCAAAGGCTGTATGCCCGATTTTTCTATCCAGAACAAGTCCATCTCAAAAGTAACTAAGGCCGGATTGGTTTCTCTTACCAGGATATCATAACCTTTTTCGCCGTTCTCCAGTGTTCTAAATTCCCAGAAATGATTGTGATAACCAACTTTCAGACCCGATTTTGCACAAAGTTCACCGGCTTTGTTGAGTTGCTGCGCCATATATTTAAAATCGGCACTGGTCATTTTATCCCATAGGGAAAGGGGAGGGACAGGAACGACGAGGTAGTGCTGTCCCAATTCGGCAGCAATATCAATTTGTTCTTTCAGTGCTTTGTCATTACCATTTCCCCGGGTAAGGAAATCGTTTAGCTGATAATGTCCGCTATAACTTTTTAGCTTGTTTTCAACAAGCAGGGCTTTCAGTTCTTTAACACTTAAACCCCATAATTTCACCGGTCCATCTTTTTGTGCTGCATAAAAAGTTTCTACGTGATTGTAACCTATTCGTGAAATTTTACTGATGGTAGACCGGACATCTTTTTTTAGCTCATCCCTCACAGTATATAACTGTAATCCAATTTCATGTATCTGTGCTGGTGAAAAAAGCTCCATTGCAGAAGAGAGCTGAGAATTTGCAGTTACCAGTGCTGTACCCAGCAAACCTGCTTTTTTTATAAATGATCTTCTATTGTCCATATGTATTATAGTTTGGCTATCTTACAATGTACAGATAATATCAATGAGTACACATATATTAAATGATCATTTTCGCAACATTTTGGTTAATGTCATTTTTGAAAATAAATGATGATCAGCGCGACCAGAAAGATTACGATATAAGTTCTGGGCCGCGCAAAATTTATTGTCCAGCCTGTCGATGCAGTCCTTTTAGGCACTATATACCTGCTGTCTTTCCGGTTAAAGTAAAGTATCCCGAATTTGTAATTTTCCGGGTTCTGGATAGGGTCGTTGAGATCGTTCATTAGTCTGGCCTTTAATTTTTATTTACCTGATTTAGCGTAGTTTACCATTGCAGAGATTTCATCTGCCAGTTCTTCAGGATTTGCTGCCTGGCCTGTAGTTATAAATCTCAATTTTCCTTTGGGATCGATGATGAGTTTTTGCGGGATTTCTGATATTTTAAAGGTCTTGCATATTTTACTAAATACTTCTCCAGTATATTGGCTGTGTTTAAGCTGTTCATCAAATAAAACCTGGAAAGGATAATCCTTTTCTTTCAGGTAGTCTTTGGCTATGGTTTTATAATTAGCTATTTTTTCTTCTGTATCTACGAAAAGAAATAAAACATCCGGATCATTTTTATATTTATCCAAAGCGAGCTTCATTCCTGGAAAAGAAGCTTTGGCTGTGAAACTCCAGGTGGCCCAAAAATCAAGGACTACCGTTTTGCCGAACAGATCTTTTGATTGTACCAGTTTGCCATTTACATCATACAGGTTCCATTGCGGCATTTCATTGTTCATGATCTTTTTTAAGATCTCCGCGGTTAATTCATTTCTGCCCGATCTGTTTTTCAGGGATTGGAGGTAATTACTGAATTCATTATCCGGCCGGTGCTCAGCCTGGTAGGACCTTGCCAGTAATCCGATGATTTCCGGAGAGCCTTGATTTTGATACATACTTTCCAGCAATACTTCCTTCAGGCGTTCCTGATACCCATATCTATCCAGTAATATGGCATATACCGTATTTATCTCTGCCGCACTGTAATGAAGGTAGTCTTCTGCTAAGATTGAATAATTGAATGCTTCTGTATCTTTCTGGAGAATGCTGAGCAGCTGAATATGTGTGACTAATACCTCCTTTGCGAATTTAAGGTTAAATGTTGTTATCCATTCTGAAGCGGATAGTTTAAGATATTCTGGTTGATGATCGCGGAAGCTTTCCAGTCGTTTAACTATTTTACTGGCGTAAGGATATAATTCAGGTGCCTTTAATTCGTGATCATCGAAAGGCATTTTTATCAATTGATGATATAAGGGGATAAGCTGCCCATAGGGAATAGTATTGATATATTTTTCAAAAGCTAAAGTATCAGGATATACCTTAAAGAGGTAATTGTGAAAGTGTGAGGCGGCATTACTCTTTATGGTGCCGGCGAACAGGAGAAAGATCACAAGAATGAGCCTGCCAGTTGTTGTTTTCATTTGGGCGTTTTATTGATCAAGTATCTGCATTGGCATACAGTTGTATGGCTACACTGTATGAAAGGTTCTTAACTATAAATATAAAACTATTTATAGCTAAGAAGTCTTAAATTATGTTAAATTTTACCCAAACGCCGGTAGTATTAATCTACCCAAATAAGTAGCCACTATAAGCAAGGCCTTTGGCCACGCTTTGAAAGTTATCTCCGGAATTTACAGGGATATGAGGGAAGCGTTCGCTGAACAGGGCCTTAATGGCAGGAACCATTGACGTACCCCCGGTAAGGAAAAGACTATCTATATCTTCTGCTTTAATTTCATGTTTGAGCATAAATTCATCCAGATAAACACTGATCTTTTTGATATCCTTTTGAATAACGGCATCATATTGATCAATGGAAATCTGGTCGTCAATTTCAATTTCCATATTCGAATAGGCAAAGCGGGAAACGGGCTGGTCAGACAGTTCGATCTTTGTTTTTTCAATGGCCTGGAAAAGGGAATAACCCAGGTTGTTATCAATAAGGGTAAGCAGGTTTTTAAATTTCCTGTCGTTTTTTGAATAATAATAGTAATCCTGCAAGTCTTTCTTTATCCGGAGGCCGTTAAAAAAATTCATCTGGTCCCAGGAACAAATATTGGCAAATAGTGATATCGGAACGGTAAGTACTTTGCCGGGTGTTGCTTCGTACAAAGTGTTTTTGCCAAAATGCGGCGTTCCCTTGTCCCACATAAATGCAGAATCAAGACTGTCGCCCCCAATATAGATACCACCGGTAGCAATCATATCATTTCTCCTGTCTTTACTGCCCACTTGTGCAGGGTCAAGTGCCAGGTAAGTGAAATCTGTTGTTCCTCCACCCAGATCGGCTACCAATACTTTTTCCTTTTTTTTAATCGTTTTTTCGTAGGCAAAGGCAGCCCCGATAGGTTCAAACTGAAAACGTACTTCTGTAAATCCGGCAATTTCTGCCGCTTTATTTAACCGTGTTTGTGCAAGGGTATCTTTTAAAGTACTATCGTCATCAAAAAACACAGGCCTACCAATCACTGCCTTCTGACAATCATATCCGATAATTTCATCTGCCTTGGCTTTCAGGTCTTTCAGAATTAAGGCCACGAGGTCTGAGGCATTGTATCTTTTGTTTTGGATACGTGTTTCTATAAAGCTGCTCCTCGACAGGATCTGTTTGATGGATTTAATGAACCGTCCTTTCATTCCGTCTTCGAGGTAGGCAGAAATAGCCTGTTCGCCGATTACATAATTTAAGGGGGCAGCTGTTGCCGGATCCTGGGGGAAATAGATCAGGGAAGGAACTATAATCGTGGTGATAATCTCTTTTTTTTCTTCATCGAAAATAGATAGTGCAGAATTGGTTGTTCCAAAGTCAATTCCATAGAGAAACTTATTCATTGCGGAAGGGAAAGCTAATTAGTAAATGGATGTATAAAGGCAAAGTTTCAAATGTATTAAAAAAATCAGGATGGTGCCTTATTAAATTCCTCTTTGGGTCATAAGTCCTTGATATTTCCATTGAAATAATTATTTTTGAATTAATAAATAACATTAAATAACCATTATTGTCGTGTGTAATGAACGGAACAATTAATACTATCGATATTGAACTTTACGTTATAGAAAAAGTAAAAAACCTGAGGGTGGAACAAGGGTTAAGGCAAAAGGATATTGCAGAAATCATTCAAACGAAAGGATCATTCATTGGAAATGTGGAAAATCCACGTAATCCTGCTAAGTATAATCTTAAACATATCGCGCTTTTAGCAAAATATTTCAGAATTCCCCCGCGCGAATTTCTGCCCTGAGGATTTTCTGGCTTAGCAGCTTAATGTCATATTCTATATAACTTCTTACTTGGTTGGAATAAGTATATACCTTTGTAAGGTAAACTTACAAGTTAAACTTATATTAATCTGTACAGCTTTAATTTAATTATTAGCCGGACAGGTGATTACCAAAAAGCAAGATATGATCCCAATAGCTTTATCCCTCTTAAAACCAGGTTGCGATGAAAAATGATACGCTTTCATCATCGCTAAGAACAGTTATCTCAAAACTGCATAAAAGATTAAGCCGGCAGATGAGAACTGTGGACGGTCTCTCTATGACCGAGGTAACTACACTTTCTAATTTATTTCATCATTCTTCTCTTTTTCCGTCAGAAATGGCCGAAATGGTAAAAGTGAAAGCACAATCGATGTCGCAGGTGCTTAACCATCTCGAAGAGCTCAAATTAATCAGCAAAACACCTTCTTCTACAGATAAGAGAAAAGTATCGATCTCATTAACCAGTTACGGCAGGGAAATGGTAGAACACACCCGCGAAGAACGTGATGAATGGCTAAGTAATGCCATTGCACAACATTTATCGGCCGATGAGCAGGAACTCTTGCAAAAAGCTGTTACGTTAATAGATAGACTGACAGAATGAGCGCCCAGGTAAAAAAAGAAGCCGTTTCCTATAGGTTTATGCTGCCGCTGGTACTGGGTACCATGATGAACCCTTTAAATTCAACAATGCTGGCCACTGCATTGATCCCTTTGTGTAATTCTTTTAAAGTAAGCGTTGGCCAGGGAGCTATCCTGATCACTTCACTTTATGTTACGTCTACAATCGCCCAGCCCGTGATGGGACGCCTGGCTGATTTATTCAGTGCAAAGAAGATCAATACCCTGGGTTTCATTTTAGTGATGATTGCCGCGATTATCGGCGTTGTAGCACCCAGCATTTCCTGGCTGGTTGTTTCAAGGATTATCCTTGGTTTGGGTACTTCTGCTGCCTATCCATCAGCCATGGCGCTGATCAATAGAAAATATGCACAGGCCAATAAACCTGTTCCTGGTAATGTTTTGGGTATTGTAGCGATATCCAGTCAGGTAAGTATGATCCTCGGGCCTGTACTGGGTGGTTTGCTGACACAATATCTGGGATGGAAAGGGATATTTTTTATCAATATCCCATGGGTATTGCTCGCTGTTTATCTGTCGAGGGCCATCCCGGATTATCCGGCAGCACCAATTACCGTTAAAGAAAGCCTGTTTAAAAAACTGGATGTTATCGGAATACTCATTTTTAGCTTGTTTCTGCTCTCATTTATGTTCCTGTTTATACAGCGTCCTTTTATGTGGGAGCTAATTATACCGCCGGTACTTTTACTGATTTTATTGATTGTGTGGGAACGTAAAGAGCAAACTCCTTTTATTGATGTAAGGTTGCTGGCAGACAGACCAGCTTTATTATTGGTTTATCTCAGGACACTGGCTACCAATTATGTGCTCTATATTATGCTATATGCTTTGCCGCAATGGATTGAAGGTATTAAGCACCTTCAGCCGGCGAAAACCGGTTTGATGATGTTGCCCGATTCGATAGTTGCAATAGGTGTAGGGCTGCTGATCTCAAAAAGTACAAAACTGTTCAGACAAAATTTATTGGGAGTAGTATTTATGGTGATCACTTGTATAGGTTTTTATTTGCTGAATGCACAAGTGAGCATTTTTATGATTTTTATACTGACCATCATCCTGGGTGTAGCAGAAGGTTTAAACATGATTGCCAATCAAGCTTTGCTGAATATTGAAGCTCCATTGGCACAAAAAGGTGTCTCTTTTGGTCTGTACAGAACATTTGGGTACTTGGGTGCCATTTTATCCAGCACGCAGTTAAAAACGCTTTTTCATGAGGGTATAACAGACCAGCGTTTTCACCAGTTGAGTTATACTGTGGGGATTTCATGTAGTTTACTGATTCTTTTACTGATACCGCTTTGGATTAGAAGAAGGTCGCTGTCCGCCGCTGCTCAGGCACCGGTGAGCTAATGAACTGTATATTCCTGCGGCATGAGGTCGGCCATCTTTTCCCAGGCCCAGTATCCTTCAAAAAAGAGACCATTTGCAGGACTGGCTAATCCGTTGTTATCAATATTGATACTCCTGGTAAGCGGGTAAACAAAGGAACGCTGGCCCGTGATTATATTGCCTGCTTGTATACCAATGTGATACCCTAAGCGCAGATACTCTTCCTGTTCTTCTTCGTTTTTATAGATCACATATAAAGCATCCCGATAACTTAAAGATACGGTATTGTTGTCCACTACTGTTAAAAGGCTATCCATTAAAACAGGTTCATTTTCTACAATTATGGGCTTTCTGATTTTATGGTCGTCCGGAACTCCCTGCATTGGACGGTTCAGTAACTTAAAGACCAGATAGCCTTCTTCTTTTACACGATGATCGTAAATTGACTTTAAGAAATGGGTGGAAGAACCTAAATAAGCAATTTTCCTGTTTTTTAACCAATTGGCTTCTTCCTGGTTTGTACCCCTCGTTTCCACAAAAGAAGGGAAACCCTGATAACTTACAATGCCGGTATTGTCGTCAAATTGAAAATAAGTAAGCAGATATTTGAGCTGGTATCCCAAAGCTTTGTTTTCTATGGTTAGAAACTCATCTGCACTGGCAGTGAGTACTTTGGTCTTTTTATCGAAACTGAAGAACAGTACTTCCGGGTTTACTATTTTGCAATACCTGGCGTTATAGGATTGACCAATAAATTCTTTTGTGAACTGGGCAAGATACCTGGGCCTGTTCTTGTCGGCAGTGATGGTTACTACTTTTAACTGCTGGCTATTTGGTTTGAGCTGAATATTCAGTACAGTAGATTTTTCCGTTATTTTGATAGATTGTATAAAAGGCTCATAACCGATCATTTTTGCTACGATTTCATAAGTTCCGGGAGAGAGATAGGATAACCGGAAATCGCCTGAAGCTGAACAGGAAATTATACTTTTTGTACCTGTTAAAAAAACAGTTGTTCCGGGCATGGGAAGATTCTTTTCGTCGGTTACTTTTCCTGTTATGGATAGATTGTTCTGTGATTTTGCAGTAAAGGTAAAGCAGATAAATAAGGAAAAGACGATGAATCTATATATCATAGGAGAGTGCTAAAATGATTTATACCACAAAGTACTATTTATTATAAATAATGTAAGTAATTGGGAATAAAATATTTAGTTTTTTACGGTATTACAGATTTTTTTTGGTGCTTCTGGTTGTTGTAAAAGGAAATTATACCCGACCGTTGAAAAAAGCATAAAAAATCCCCTATCTTCCATGTTACAGGAAAATAGGGGATAATTCAATTAAAGAATGTGAATTATTGTTTAGGAGCCGGAGCTTTTCCGATCAATTCCATAAACTGATCCAGTTTAGGTGTGATAATAATTTGGGTACGTCTGTTTTGTGCTTTACCGGTGTCCGTACTGTTATCGGCTATAGGATTAAATTCTCCTCTTCCACCGGCAGTAAGTCTTTTTGGATCAACATTGTAGGTAGTTTGCAAAGCCTGAACTACGGACGAAGCCCTTAAAGCACTTAAATCCCAGTTATTACGGATATTAGGCATGTTAACAGGGACATTGTCGGTGTTACCTTCAATCAACACATCATAGTTATGATAATCTGTAATGATCTTTGCAATTTTACTTAATGTTTGTCCTGCTTTGTCAGAGATATCATAACTTCCTGATTTATATAACATGTTATCAGAAAGCGAGATATAAACTACGCCTTTTAATACTTTAATATCTACATCCTTAGTTTCGTCTGCACTTAATGAACGGGTAAGGTTTGTAGTCAGTACCATGTTCAGTGAATCACTTGTATTTTTAACGTTAACTAAATGCTGGATATATTTATTTGATGAATTGATTTCATCTACCAGTTTAGAAATGTTGACATTCCCCTGATTGGATGAACTTAATGCTTTGTCCAGTGAAGCCTGTAAAGCGGCCACGTTGGCGCGTTCATTAGCCAGTTGCTCCTCTAAACTTTTTATCCTTGTATTGGCATTGGATAATCCATTCTGGCTTTCCTGATACTTGTTGTTGAGATCGTTATTTTTTGATTGTAATTGGGTATAGTTAGATTGTAAGTCACTAAATTTTTTATTACTCACACAACCTTGTGAGAGCAAAACGACCGCCACTAAGGCTACCGGCAAAATTGAAAATTTCATAATCTGATTTTATTAAGATAAGAATTGGTGTAAAGACGGGTTGTTGCACAGATCGTGCCACATCAGCAAAAAAGCTGCTGCCAAAGCAGTTGGTGACACTAGTCTGTTAAATTTTTAGCACACGCAATTTTTTAATTTTCTTTTTGGTTCATTCCAGCGAAATTGTATCTTACGCTAGTTTATTCTTTGGTAGAGTCGCGCAATTTTGCATGATATCAAGCTGTTTGTTTTCTGTAAAATAATCGTAAATTGAAGCAGTCTGAAGAAAATTAAGTGTTAATTTAAATCAATCAAAACAAACAAATAAACTGTCTGTTTTTATGGAAATGCAGGAATTTAGTATACGTTTTTTATATAAAACGGTTACGGTTACCCCACTGGATGAACCTAATCATTTTATAGTAACGATGAATGAGGATGAAGATATTTATGGAATAGTAATCCCCGAACTGTTAGGCATTGTCTATCCGATAGTGGATACGGATTTAGGTTATGTATGGCATACCGATGGTAGTATGAGCCTCGATCTGGTAGAGTTTATCGGACAGATGATAGAAGATAATTCCAAATGATGAAATTCTTCCTAATTCAAGACTTTGTCTAACGACATAGTTCATCCAAACTGTTTCTCCAGCTGTTAAATCTGCAGTTGGGTTTTTACTGCTAGGCTTTTCATTTATTCAAATTTAATTTACCATTTGTGAAATAAAGTTTATTTTTAAATTTTATTTATTGTTTTTTAAGAACATTTATTTTTAAATAATCGGTTTATGTAATATATTTGCTTAATAAATGAACGTATATGACTGCTGAGGTAACCCGTTATATTGATCCACTTTTGGATTTTAGTTTTAAAAAAATATTCGGAAGTGAATCCAATAAGGATTTGCTGATTACTTTTTTGAATGAAATTTTCAAGGGAAGGAAAAATATCATTGATTTAGTTTACGGAAAGAACGATCATCCGGGAGATATCAAAGAAGAAGGAGGGGCTGTTTTTGACGTATTATGTACAGACGATCATGGAGATCATTTTTTAATAGAGGTTCAGCGCAGAAAACAAAAGAATTTTATCAAAAGAGCCTTGTTTTATGCTTCACATCAGATTAGCGGGCAGGCACCTAAAGGTAAACGTTATGAATGGGGATATGATTTTAACGAAGTATATGTGATAGGGATCCTTGGAGATTCTACTTTAAATATTAATCCTGAAAATCAGTTTTTGACTGATATGTGTCTGTGCGACAGGTATACAAGGAATATTGTTCATAGTGAATCAGGGTTTATTTTTATTGAACTGGCTAATTTCATAAAAGGAGAAGATGAATTGGAAACTAACCTGGACAAATGGTTGTATTTGCTGAAAAATATTGCGGATATGAAAGAAATACCAGTGATTTTTCAGGAGCCAATATTTGAGAAATTATTTAACATAGCAGAATATAGTAACTTAAAAAAGGAAGAAAAAATGGATTACATTAGAAGTCAAATGCGCAGATGGGATAATAAAAATATCATGGATTATGCGAAAGAAGAAGCCCGGGAAATAGGTCTAGCAGAAGGCAAAAAAGAAGGTATCGCAGAAGGCAAAAAAGAAGGCAAAAAAGAAGGTAAAAAAGAAGGTAAAAAAGAAGGTGTAAGGGAGGGTAAAAGAGAAGGTGTAAAGGAAGGGATTGAAAAAGGTAGACAGGAGGAAGCTTACGAAATTGCTAAGGAATTAAAGAAAATCGATCTTTCTTTAGAGCAGATCTCGAGGGTGACAAAGCTTCCTGTAGAAGAAATTATCCTATTATAATTAATACATTAAGGAAGAAAAAGTTAGAGAGTTAGGCATCAGCAGATGAGCTTATAACCTATGCTTCTTAAATTCATAATTTGAATATCCGGTTCATCTTTTAGTAGTTTTCGCAGGTGGGTCATGAAAACATCCATGCTTCTCGTATTGTAATAATTGTCGTCACCCCAGATCTTAAGCAATGCTTCCTGGCGTTCCAGCACATCATTCTTGCGTAGGATCATCATTTCCAGTAGGGCTGATTCTTTGAAGGACAGTGAATGTTCACCGGTAGAAGTTTTTAGTTTCTGCTGCACGGTATCCAGCTGGCAATGGCCAAAAGAATATATGGTACTAAGCTCAGGAGATGTAATCGTGGTATTTCGGCCAAAACGCTGCAGCAAAGCCTCCAGCCGCACCAGTAATTCCTCCATGCTGAAAGGTTTTTTAAGGTAGTCGTTGCCACCCACTTTAAATCCCTTTACCACATCTTCGGTCAGCACTTTTGCACTGAGGAATATAATGGGTAGATCTTGTTGTATGGCCCGTAATTCCTGTGCCAGTACATAACCATCTTTTGAAGGCAACATAATATCTAAGATGCAAATATCGGGCTGTAAAGCTCCATAAGCATCCATGACCAGGTTACCGTCTCCAACTACCTGAACAATATAACCACTGCTTTTGAGACCATCGCTTACAATACGCGATAAAAAAGGTTCGTCTTCTACGTATAATACTTTAAAACTCATATTGCTGCTGGTAAAGTGATGATGAAATTGCTTCCCTTGCCTGGCTCACTTTTTAGTTTTAGGGTACCCTTATGTTTTTCTACCATTCCTTTTACATAGTGTAAGCCCAGTCCTGATCCCTTGACATTATGTGTGCTGCCTTCTCCGGGAATCCTAAAAAACCTTTCAAAGATAGTCTCCTGGTAAATTTTTTCAATGCCTGGCCCATTATCTTTAAAACTAAGCACTACTCTACCTGCATCACATTCACAATCAATCTGTAATTCCAAGGTGTCAACGGCATATTTAATGGCATTATCGATTAAATTATAAAAAACATTGGTCAGGTGTACCGGATCTCCAAACACAAAACAAGGTTCGGCGGATGCATTTAAACGAATGCTGGCGTGGCTGTTTAACAATTGCAGTTGCATAGAAGAGATCACCTGCTGCAGTCCTGATTGTACATCATATAATTCCAAATGAAGAGGGTGGTTCCCATCGTTATCCTGGCTTATATTCAATACTTTTTCCACCATCAGGTTCAATCTTTGGAGCTCATGCTGACTGATATCCAGATAGTTTTGCAAGGTTTCGGGGTCATTAATCAGGTTATATTTTTTAATAGATTCCAGTGCAACGGATACCGTAGCTATCGGTGTTTTAAATTCATGAGTCATGTTACTGGCAAAATCAGCTCTGGCATGGGCGTATAACTGCTGTTTACGTAAGAGTCTCAGTATAAAATAAAAAGCAGTGCAGGTAAGCAGGATCATGAGCACCGAGGAAACCAGGTAGTAGCGCATTCTATACCATACTATTGAATTGATAGTTGGTAGATACAATTGATATTTATAAAAATTCTGTATGTCATAAGCGTATAATTTACTGGTAAACGCAGAGGTCCCTCCTTTTGGAGCTAAATTTATCTGTATTTTAGATCTGTTATAGACATAAATAATATGATATATTTTAGATGTAATACCCATCAGTCTTAAGTTGGAAACTACCTTTTTTTTCATTTCTAATAAAGATATTCTGTCATTTCTGATGACTTGAGCCTTTGTCATTCCACCATAATTGCTATAAGTTTGGTTATGGTTATGTACAGGAACATCTTTCAGACTGAATTTCATCATTACTGAAGTACTGTCATTATCGATACTGATACTAAAGGTCCCATTCATGCCATGTAGGGTGCGCATGTTGTCAAATGATTGACGCAATTGATCCCACTCGGGAGAAAGGAAAAGCTGTTTAATCTGACGAAGGTTTCCAGGTCTTTTCAGCGTGGTTAGGCTAAGATAAACATTGGTCTGCGCAGTATTGCTTATCACATGCTCAATTTCCTCCTTCAGCTGTTTACGCTGCGCTAAAAAAAGCTGTTGCAGCCACATGACCTGCAGACCTGTACATAACACCAGGGAAAGTACAATAAGCACATAGGTATATTTAGCATTAAACCATTTCATAGGGCTAAGTTCTTTATAATTTACGTGTTACGATCTGGTCAAGATACGATTTAACTCTATTTAACTCAACTTAACTCTCGTTTAGGAAGCAACAGGGTACGTTTGTATCATAATTAAAACTCATGAAATCTTTATTTTATATCCTGCTCTTTGTACTTCCTTTTCAGCTAGCGGCACAGCACAGGCTTAGCGGATTTGTTAATGATGCCGAGGGAAAACCTTTAGACGCAGCTACGGTAACACTTTCCCAAAACGGACAGGTAATCAGCAGCCAGCTGGCAGACCAGGGAAAGTTTATACTAACCGGCCTCAACCAATCTCCATATCAACTATCAGTTTCCCTGATTGGTTATAAATCTCTGTTGCGTACTTTCAGTATGCCCAAGGACAGTCTTAGTTTGAAAATGCTGAGCGAAGGTAAACAGTTAAACGAAGTGGCTATCACTTTTAAAAAACCTACGATAGAACGTAAGGTAGATATGGTGGTTTTCAACGTAGAAAATAGTATTATGGCCAGCGGTGGTTCGGTTTGGGATGCTTTAGGTAAGGCCCCGGGCGTTCAAACCACTTCCGATGGTAATGTAAAGGCTAATAACAAAGGGGTTACCGTTTACATGGATGGTAAACCTGTACGCTTATCTGGCGATGACCTTTCTGCCTATCTGCAAAGCCTTCCTTCAGATAATATCTCTAAAATTGAAGTGATGCCTAATCCTTCTTCCAAATATGAAGCACAGGGCGGGGCGGTGATCAATATTGTTTCTAAAAAGATTAAAGCAGAAGGGTTTAATGCTTCTTTAAGCAGTGGTTATACCCAGGGTGAAAGGAGCCGGTATACAGCCAACGGTGTGTTCAATTACCGTAAAGATAAATTGAATGTTTTTGGAAGTTATGGTTATTCTGACCGGAATATTGAGCGTCATTTGAATACATATACCATTTATCAAACCCCGGCAAGTTATTCTTATTGGGATCTGAACAGAGTGAGCTTATCAAATAGTAAAACCAGTAATTATACTGCTGGTGCCGATTATAATTTAACAGACAACCAGATTGTGGGCATATTGGTTACCGGAAATAATTCTGCAAATTCCATCGTGAGTACCGGGCGAACCAATGTGAACAATAACCATGAACTTGTGCCTGATTCTGTACTGCATACGCTAAGCCAAAACCAGGGCCATACTAATCAGTATAGTTTTAATCTGAATTATAAGGTGAAACTGGATACCTCAGGCAAGAGCCTGAATGTAGATGTGGATTATGTTCCTTATCAGAAAAACAACACACAGAACCTGAATAACCTCAGTTATCTGCCTGATGGAAGCCTGGCTTCTGCTCCTTATCAGATATCCTCTCCCGCCATGCAAAAAATAAATATCTGGTCGGGTAAGGTAGATTACGATTATAAATTAGGTAAAAAATGGACCATGGAATCAGGTTTAAAATATACCAGTATTGTGAGTGAAAACCAGTTTGATTTCTTTAACACGGCAGGTGTTTCCCCTGTGCTTGATCCTTCAAGAAGCGACCAATTCCAATATACAGAAAACACTGCTGCTGCTTATACCAGTATATCCGGTGACCTTGGCAAATGGAATTTTAAAGGAGGTATTCGTGCTGAATACACCCGTACAAAAGGATATTCTGTCTCACTGGACTCGATCAATACCAACAAATACCTGCGTTTGTTCCCTACAGCATTTATTACCTATAAAGCTTCAGACCATGACGAATTTGGTTTTACTTATTCCAGACGAATAGACCGGCCAGATTACAGACAACTTAACCCGGCTAAATTTTATACAAGTCCTTATAGTTACCAGGATGGGAATCCTTTTTTAAGACCGGCTATTTTTAATAGCGTAGGGTTGAGTTATACTTTAAAGCAGAATTATACTTTTGCTGCTGTGATTAACCAGCAGGATGACCTTGCCAGTAACGTTACTGTTCAGGATAATGTAAATAAAACGGTTTATGATACACAATTGAATATTGGAAGTATAAGGGATATCGGCCTGGAACTTTCATCAGTTCATCACCCTGCAGACTGGTGGGAAATAGATAATACCGTACAGGGCTACCATCGATCGCAAAAAGCAAATAGCGCACTGCAAAGTTATAATTATCGTAATTTTTACTGTTATCTGAGAACTGATCAATCCTTTACTCTCGACAAGAACAGCGGGCTGAAGGCCGAACTCAGTGGCTGGTACCAAAGTGCAGTGGAGCAGGGTACCTTGCAAATTGCCAGGACTTATGACCTGAGCAGCGGAATCAGTAAATCGGTATTGAATAAACAGGGAACGATCAGATTAAGTGCAACTGATATTTTAGATGGTAACCCTTATAAGATACTGGTTAACAACCAGGGACAGAATAATGGATTATTCCAGAAAAATGATACCCGTACTGTTACGCTAAGTTTTTCTTACAAACTGGGTAAAAATATTGCTGCTTCCCGTAAAAGAAGTACAGCCAGTGAAGATGAAAAGAAAAGGGCAAATTAGCCTTCTTCTATAAAAAGGGTTTTATAATCTGTATTTGATTCTACCCTTCTTAATTTGAAGAAGGAGAAAATAGCAGATATCCCGATAGGGATAATAATCAGCTGAATAACAATGCTCAATGACTGGTAATGAAAATACCTCACTGTATATACAATGATAAAGGCAACAAAAATAGAGTATTTCGAGTATAAAAATAAAGACCTGTAAAAGGATGCATTTTTCATACGCTTAACCAGTGCCGCCGCTCTTTCATCATTCAACGTACTGATAAATGCCTGATCTTCTTCATCCCAGTCATATTCGCCGGATAGGGGTTCTCTTGCTGATAGTTGGCCGTCTTTATTCTTCATCTTAGGTAGGTAATATCTTCAAAGATAATCAATTATTAATTGTTCCAATCGCAGCTACTCCCGACGGCGCTGAAGAGCCTCAACTGTCATCCTAGTTTGTTGACGAAAAGAGATTGAAAATTCTGAGAACCATTAGGATGAATTGGTGTTGTCTGATTACTCTACTAAATTATTCTACTATGGAAAATCAAAATCAAACCTACGTGCAAAACGAGCGTGCTGACGTAGAAGAAAAAAACCAACAGAGCCAATCTATTTATTCAGCCGACAATGAAAAAGCGGAAGTTATGGGCGACCCCTCAGAAGCAGGTGATGAAACATTACCGGAAACTGATGAGGTAGGAACTGCCGATGTAGATAGCTTATTGGAAGAAATGAATGATAAAGATACTAATTCGGGACCTGATGGTGAAGATACTGGCGAAGGCCAGTTTACCAGTTTGTCAACTGATCCGGATGATGACGATCCGGATGATGACGAAGACGATGAGCTGGATGGTGATGACTTCGATTTAGATGAGGACGATAGTTTGCCTGAAGAACCCGACAAAGATGATTTGGATCTGGATGATGACGATGATGATCTGATCGATACAGATCCGGGATATGATGAGAATGATGAATTTTTAAACTCCACACAGCATAGTTAATTCTTACATTGATTATCATAAGAAGATTACTTTTTAACCGTTTAAAATAAATGACAAATCACGAATTCAATACCGTAACATTAGCGGATCACACTGAAATTGATCTGTATACTGCTTTTCCGGAAGGAGCCGGGCCGTTTCCGGCTATTATTTTATTACAGGAAGCCTTTGGCGTAAATCATCATATCCGCAATGTAGCGGAAAGATTATGTGCCGAGGGTTATGCTGTCGTATCGCCAGACCTTTTTCATCGTACGGTAAGACGTATCGAAGTTGCTTATAATGATTTTCCTTCTGTAGTACCACACTTCCAGGCTATCACTAAGGAAGGTTTAACCGCAGACCTGAAAGGCGCTTATGATTTTCTGCTGGAACAGGATACTGTTTCGAAGGATAAGATAGGCAGCGTAGGTTTTTGCCTTGGTGGCAGGGTCTCTTTCCTGGCTAATGCTACATTGCCATTAGCCGCAGCAGTTTCTTATTATGGCGGTGGTTTGGATCAATTTGCTGATGAAGCTGTGAATTTGAATGGACCGCATCTGTTTTATTGGGGAGGACTGGATAAGCATATCCCGCAGGAAACAATCACTACTATCGTTGATGCAGTAAAAGCAGCCGGTAAAGATTATACCAGTGTAACCATATCTTATGCAGATCATGGTTTTAATTGTGATGAACGTGAAAGTTATCAGCCCCTTGCTGCAAAAGAAGCATGGGCGCATACTTTAGCTTTTTTTGAAAACAGGCTGAAATAATTTCAGTCTAAACCCTGATCAGTTGTTCGTTCCCGGAGCGGAATAGTATAACTGACCAGGGTTTAACTATAATTGTTGTTGAGAATTAAGGTAAGGCTATTTATGGCAGGATTAATGGTCAGTTAATATGAACTGATTAATTTGCAGGTCTTAATCAATAACATGAAGAAAACCCTGTCCCTTATTCTGATCCTTCAATTTTTCTATCATTTCGTATCTGCCCGTCAATTAGACACGGTCATCAAAAGTGGGCATATCACCAACGATAAAATTTTCAAATTACTTTATGTCCCGTTTGATGTGCCCGAGGGAACAACTGAAATCAGGGTAAAAGAGAGATATGATGACATGAATCACAACGTTTTTAATTTGGGGATTTATGGGCCCCAGGGGCATGAAGTTGGAAATGTTTCCGGATTCAGGGGTTGGTCTGGAGGAGCTAAAAAAGAATTCTTTATCAATGAGGGAGAAGCATCTGCAGGTTATATAGCAGGTACTATCAAAGCAGGAACATGGAATGTTTTAGTTTACCCATCGGCAATTGCACTTGCCGGACTCAACTGGACGCTGGAAATAACCCTCGTTTCTGGAAAACATCAAAAAATATTCGAGATCAGACCTGCTGCTACACAGGTCAATGTTATTGCAGGCTGGTACAGGGGTGACCTTCATATGCATACGTTACATTCTGATGGAAAACGCACCGTTGAACAATTGGTTACAGAGGCCAAAACCAAAAAACTCAATTATATTATTTCTACGGAACATAATACCAATTCGGCTAATTTAAGCTGGGGTAAATATGATTCAAAAAACCTGCTGATTATTAATGGTGAGGAAGTAACTACTACAGCTTACGGCCATTGGAATGCCATTGGGCTTCAGCCTGAAACAGTGATCGACTGGCGTTATATACCCGAAGATCAAGTCATAGAAAAGTATATTGAACAGGTTCATCAGGATAATGGACTGGCTATTATCAACCATCCTTTTTTTGACAAGGGAGATAAAACATTCAAATTTGAAATTCAGGAATTCGATGGCATTGAAATTTGGAATGGCCAATGGAACAAATTAAATGAACTGGCATTACAATGGTGGGATGGACTATTGCAAAAAAAATTAAGGAAAACTGCTATAGGGGCTAGTGACACACATACAATTAGCGGTTCTGCAAATAATCTCGGCCGGCCGCAAACAGTTGTTTATGCAAATGCATTATCAAGAAATGGAATTATTGAGGGAATTAAAAAAGGCAGGGTCTATCTGGCTGCTACAGATTCAGTTTTGCTTAAATTTGAGGTTCGCTCTGCTGGTGAAACTGCGAATATAGGCGAAACATTGGCACAACATTCTGATCCTTTGATTCATGTATATTTGGATATTAAAGGTTGCGAAAATTCGGTAATGACATTGATAGGGAGTAAGGGACTACTTTTTAAAATTCCGGTTACCTCAGATTCAAAAATGATTCGGCTAAAAGTTAAACGAGGATCTACATTTTACATCCGGGCGGAAATCCGTAAGTTAGATGGTAAAATGCTGGCGCTTACAAATCCAATTTGGCTCAATTAATTATTTTTGCCTATCTCAGTTGTTTGTTGACTGTTTTGTGTCCCTAATTTTTTATTAAAAACATCTTGATGGTTTGCCTGATGGTGATTTTCTATTGATCATTATGTTTTTTGAAAAAGCTTTGATTTTTGCATCACTAATTGCGACTAATGTTGTTTTGTCATTTTTCCACGCTTATAATCTGAATTGTCACACAGATGTTTCAAATAAATCTGCTATCTCCTTAGTCTGATATGACCTAATAGGTGTCTTTGTGATAGATATTGAAAAATCCTGCGCTATAAATAAGCTAATTGGCTATAGAGAGGTGATGTAGGGGGGGTGAATTGCTAGAAAATATGTGCAAAAATCAATTTAAATTGTAAATTCATTTAATTTACTGACTGATATTTCGCTTTTTTTCTGAAAGGATAGATAAACTTTAGCTGAAGAACAGGTATCCCCAGATATTATAAATTATTAACCAGATGATAAATGAACCACAAATAGGGAATTATTGATATGAGGACAAAATTTTACCTGCTTAGTTTTTCGATTTTTTTAGTAGTAATGGGTTTTAGTTTATATAAACCTCATAGTGGTTTGCCTCCTGCAGATAAGGACAATGGAGGACTTGCCCTTCCGGTCGGCTTTCGTGCTGTAGTTGTAATCGACAGTTTAAATGGACAATCGAGGCATATTGCGGTAAATGACAACGGTGATATTTATGTAAAAGCCAGAAACCATAGAATGAATGATGGTTATGGTAATATCGCTCTGCGGGATACGGATAATGACGGGAAAGCAGATATTGTAATTCCTTTTGGCAAGTATGACGGACATACTTATGGAACGGCAATGCGGATTCATAATGGATATCTCTATTTTAGTTCTGAACTGGTAGTTTACCGGTATAAATTGAAACCGGGACAGCTGGTTCCTGATAGTAAGCTGGATACCATAGTTGTGGATGATCCCCCTTACCATGAACACCAGACAAAACCACTTGCTTTTGATGGCAAGGGGCATATGTTTGTAGGATGGGGTGCGGGCTCCAATGCGGGGCAGGTGAAAAATAGACAGCCAGGCTCTCCTGGAGTAGGAACTCCCGATTCACCGACAGACGGAAGCCCCTTTTTAGTAGATCATGGTGGGATATGGATGTTTGATGAAAACAAAACCAATCAGAAACAGGCTGATGGCGTAAAGTATGCCACAGGTTTAAGAAGTATTGTGGCAATGGCCTGGGATAACAAAAGTAATTCCCTATTTGCGATTAACCATGGAAGAGATGATTTAAGAATGCTATGGCCTGCTATTTATACACCATGGGAAAGCGCTATGCTGCCTGCCGAAGAGTTTTTTAAGATAGGCAGCAATGGTTTTAACGGTGGCTGGCCTTATTACTATTATGATCAGTTAAAAGGAAAGAAATTATTAAATCCTGAATATGGCGGCGATAAGGTAAAAGAAGGTAACGGTGCTAAATTACCAAAACCAATAGTGGCCTTCCCCGCGCATTTTGCCCCTAATGATTTGCTTTTTTATACAGGAAACCAATTTCCGTCAAGATATAAAAACGGGGCTTTTATTGCTTTTCATGGTGCTACCAACAGGGCACCCTATCCGCAGGCCGGATATATCATTGCTTTTGTACCTTTTAAAAATGGATTGCCATCCGGTAAATGGGAGGTATTTGCTGATGGTTTCGCAAAAGCAGATCCAATCGTTAATGTAAGCGATGCCGTTTATCGTCCAATGGGATTGGCTGAAGGTCCGGATGGATCCTTATACATCAGCGATACGGAAAAAGGGAAAATCTGGCGGATCATGTTTAAAGGCAACAAAAAAACCTTTGGGCCTATACAATTAGCAGGAATGGCAAAACGTAAACTTACCAGATCCAATATCAAAACCCCGGATAGCCTTAAAGATAATCTGGACAGGGGCAGGTTACTTGCTGCGGCAAAAATTTATACCAACTACTGTAGCCCTTGTCATCAGCGTGATGGTAAAGGTGATGGAAACCGGTTTCCTCCGCTGGCTTCGTCTGAATGGGTTACTGGTGATAAAACCAAACTGATCGGTGTGATCCTGAATGGCCTGACTGGTCCAGTACAGGTCAAAGGCGCTTCCTATAATGAAGTGATGCCTGCCCATGGAACTTTTCTGAAAGATGAGGAAATAGCACAGGTAGTAACTTATATCAAAAGCAACTTTGGCAATACGGCAACAGGGCCAACTACACCGGCAGAAGTTGCTGCAGTAAGAAAAGCAACCGCAAAACCATAATTCGTACCTTACCTATACTTTATATCATTTTATTCATGCTTAAAAACAAAAATTACCGGTACAAAAGTGCTCAAACATTACTTTTATTATCCCTTTTAACAGGGGCGTCATTTACTGTAAAAGCACAGGCTTCATCTGCTGAACTATTTACTTCTTCTCTTTTAACCCCCAAAAATAGCTTTACCATTGGTGTAGAAGGACCGGGAGTTGATAAATATGGCAATCTGTATGCAGTAAATTATCAGCATGAAGGTACAATAGGAAAAATCACTCCTGATGGGAAAGCCAGCATATTTCTGGAGCTGCCGGCAGGAAGTGTAGGCAACGGGATCAGATTTGACAGCCATGGCGACATGCTGATTGCTGATTATACAAAACATAACATCCTTAAGGTAGAAATGGCGACAAAAAAGCTGACCGTATTTGCGCATGAAGGAAGTATGAGCCAGCCAAACGATATTGCAATAGACAATAAAGACCGTCTTTATGCCAGCGACCCGAACTGGAAAGCAGGTACAGGACGTATCTGGCGTATAGATACTGACGGGAAATTTACCCTGTTAGACAGTATGAAAACGGTAAACGGCATTGATGTGAGTCCCGACAACAAAACCCTATACGTCAATGAGGTGCTGAAAATTTGGGCCTATGACCTGTCACCAAAAGGAGAGATCAGCAACAAACACCTGATCATTGAATTTCCTGATTTTGGTATGGATGGGCTGAGAGTGGATAAAGATGGCAATATTTATCAGGCCAGATATGGCAAGGGGGTTATCGCCAAGATTTCTCCGCAGGGAAAACTTCTAAGGGAGATCGTACTGATAGGTAAAAAGCCTACCAATGTTGCCTTTGGCGGAAAAGATGGCCGCACGATGTATGTAACGCTGCAAGACCAGGGCGATCTGGAAACCTTCAGGGTGGATGTACCGGGCCGTGAATGGACCATGAGAAAGAAAAATTAACAAATCAATCATTATAAATCTTAAACAAAATGGGAACAGAAAGAAGATCTGCACTAAAAAAATTGTTATTATCAGCTGTTGGCGTAACAGGACTTGGTTTTTTTGCTAACGCAGCAGAAGCAGCACCGGAAAAAAAAGCAGGGGATGTCACTACATTAGATGATGTGCCATTATTTTCTAGTCACACTAAATTAGGAAATATGGTGTTTATTGCTGGCATGGGAGCCCACGTTGCACCTTTTACCATTGAAGCACATACCGAAATCGTGTTGAAGGCGCTGGAGGCTGAATTGATCAAAGCAGGTTCGTCAATGGAGAAAGTACTGAAAGTATCGGTATTCCTGAATGATATTGCTGATTATAAAGGAATGAACTCCATCTACAAAGGTCGTTTTGGCAGCAAACCTCCTGTGCGTACTACAGTAGCTGTAGCTAAAGGGGGTGTTCCGGGAGATTCACTCGTTGAGATGGACTGCATCGCTTATATTTAAATATTATAAACCATTGCTATTTTTATGAAGTTAAATTTTATTATTTCCGGCTGCATTTTTATGGCTGCCTTGAGCAGTAATTATACAGCTTTTTCTCAAACAAAAAAGGTTACAAAAACCGTGGTAAAAACTACAACGGTGCATAAAATGACGGTTAATCCGCAAGAGATTGCCCAGGGTAAAGCCCTGATCGCATCATTGGATTGTATGGGTTGTCATAATGTGCAGAACAAGATGGTCGGACCTGCTTATATGGATGTAGCCAAGAAATATCCAATGACTACAGCTAATATCAATACCTTATCACAAAAGATAATTGCCGGCGGTAGTGGTAACTGGGGGCCGGTGGCAATGTCGCCCCATCCGGCATTAACTTCTCCTGATGCAAAGAAAATGGTTAAATACATCCTTTCATTAAATGTTAAAAAAGGATAATATATCAATTGATAAACTAATGCCAGCCCGGGCCGGCATTAGTTTACGTTGATCAGTCTTCTATTTGGTAGTTCCTGATGAATCGTCATTTTTGATTCCCCGCTGACTCTTTTTAACGGCATCTTTTAGTTTCCCAAACTTCCAGTTTAAACTGGCATTAAACCTGCGGAAATATTGCTGTCTGTAAGAGCTTTGTGTAAAACCTTCTCCGGTAGTTTCGTTTTCACGCACCATATATTTCTGGAAAATATTATTAAAGCTTCCCGATAAAGTTAATTTATCCTTTATCAGATCTTTAGCCACAGAGAACGAACTGAAAGTGTTATGTTTGGATTGCCCCTGCAAGGATACATATGCACTGTTGTAGGATAAATTTGCCCCAATACGCCAGTCGGGTTTAACTTTGTAGGTTAAAGAGCCATAGGCATAGCCCTGGAAACCAGTGTTTTTAAAATCTACTCCGTCTACCATCCCTTCCAGCCACACATAGTTCATATTACCGCCCATCGTTAGATTAAGGGCATCAGTAAAAGGATAACTGATATTAAAGTTAGTGCCCAGCTTACTGTCATGACCAGTATTGGTATACGTTGTGCTGGTGATAGTTGTAGCAGCATTGTAGCTGCTGATCTGTTGTATGGTATTATTGGCAAAAGAGTAGTTTAAACCTATATTAATAGATCCTTTTTTGAACCTGCTATAATTTGCCTCAAAGCTATTGTTTAACACAGGCACCAGATCAGGATTACCACTGGTTTCAAAATTCGGATTGGAGCGGTCTACAAAAGGGTTAAGCTGCCAGATGCCCGGACGCTGTATTCTTTGGGTGTAGCCAAAGTTTAAACTGCTCATGTCTTTAAATTTCCTGTTAATAGATAGGGCAGGGATCACATTGAAATAATTCTTATCCAGATTAGTAGTCTGAGAGATGAAATCTGCGGTAATAGTGGTCACTTCGACCCTGGCACCGGCTTTAAATCCCCAGTCTTTCAGGTTATACTGATAGGAATTGTACAGGCCATATACATTCTGGTTATTGTTAAAATCATTAGTGAGTGCCGGATCTGTTACATATTCACCTGTGGGCGTTTGATTTTTATAATCAAAATTACTGCTGTTGTTCCTCAGGATTGCTTTTACGCCACCTTCCAGGTTTAGTTTTTTAGTGAGCGGTTCTACATAATCTGCCTGTATGGTTTGCTCATTGGATTTAGCATTATTGTATTGGTTGTAATTGGGATTAGTCAGTGCATCATAGTTAAACCGGTTTTGAAATTCCTGGTCATAAGCATCGCTGCTGGTAGAATTGCTAATTTTGTATGACAGGGTAAATATGCGGTCTTTATGATTTTTGAAATTCCTTTGGTAATTCAATCCAAGGTCTAAGCCTTTCCATTGCTCATCTTCATTGGCAAGGAAATCATAACTCTGGGTGAGGATCGAATTTTCAAATAGTGTTGACGTTTGAGGGATAAAACTTTTTTCATCATTCCTGTTATAGGATATATCTGCCGTAAGGAGATTCAGTGTGTCAATTTCATAACTCAGTTCGGTACTTAAATAACCGAAATTTCCATGGTAATTATTCAATCCGCTTTGGTTAAGGACAGTAGGCGAGTCGCCAGTGGTAGTCCTGCTTTTTCCTATACCCGTATTGCTGCTTTTGTAATCACCAAGACCAAAATTAGCGGAAACACCTAGTTTACCTTCTTTAACCGAGATGGAACCAGAGCCCGATTTCCCCCCTACAGGTGCCGACTGTCTGTAGTTGAGGCTTCCGTTATAACCATTATCTGCATTTTTCTTAGTGATAATATTGATGATTCCACCTAAGCCTTCACTATCGTATTTTGAAGGAGGTGTAGTGATCACCTCTATTTTTTCTATATTGGAAGCGGGCATCGTTTTGAATATATCCGAAGGATTTTTGGCAACCATAGAAGATGTTTTTCCATTGATCAGGATCTTATAGTTACTGTTTCCCTTAAGCGTAACGTTATCATCTCCATCTACTGCCAGCAATGGTACTTTTCTTATCATATCCAGCAGCGTATTTACTTTACTCTCCGGATCTGCCTGTATATCATAAGTTATCCGGTCTATATCCTGTTTGATAACTGGTTTTGCTGCCGTAATATTAACCAAAGCCAGGTTGTTTGATTGAGAAAGAATGCTAATACTACTCAGATCAAGCACCTGGTCTTTGTTAATTTCAATAGGAATATTTTTTGGGGTAAAACCCATGGCTGCAATAACAATCGTGTATTTACCCGGGGTGACTTTATTAAACAGAAAAGAGCCGTCTTGTCCGCTAAGGGTTGTTCTTAAAGCGGCATTTCCCTGTTTAAGTGCAACGGTTACATATTCCTGCCCTTTTTTCGAAGCAGAATCAATTACTACCCCTTTGATAGTAGCAGTTGGGTTTTTAGGTTGGGCTCGTAAAGAGAAACTGCAAATAAGGAAAAATACGAGAATCTGTAATTGTCTATTCATAAAAGGATTTAGTGGTATCATGTTATGAGACGTGAACTTTTATCAGTTGTTGCATCTGTAGAAAAATAATTTATCCATAAGATGATTTAACAGTGATCAGTGACTTTCATGGCTTTTTTGATGACACAACCGGATATTTTTGTATGGCATTGATGAGCCACATAGATCAATAATTTTTAATAAATATTTAACCAAATCTTAATTTAACCAGAAATAAAGGCTTTTTTTAATCCGTAGTGGTAAAGTAGTGGTAGTAAAATCGTACCTGATTTTATTTCTATGTATCTTAACACAATGCCATAGATATATGGTGCTAAGGCCCTAAGGGGATTTATACGCAATTTTTCAAACTATAATAATTTGATGTCACAATTACCTAAACGACTTTTATCAATTGACGTACTCCGGGCTGTAACCATGTTTTTAATGATATTCGTTAATGACGCGAGCGGAGTAAAACACATTCCGTTATGGATAGACCATGCAGAAGGAACTGCAAATGCAATGGGCTTTGCAGATACCATTTTTCCGGCCTTTTTGTTTATCGTTGGATTGTCCCTTCCTTTTGCTATCAGCAATAAAATCAAAAAAGGAGAGTCTTCCACAAAAATCATCATCTATA
The DNA here is from genome assembly GCF_009765875.1 of Pedobacter sp. L105. Lineage (GTDB taxonomy): Bacteria > Bacteroidota > Bacteroidia > Sphingobacteriales > Sphingobacteriaceae > Pedobacter. The sequence continues at coordinate 34,249 of NZ_LMUP01000002.1, read as the reverse complement.
TCCTTAGTCGCAGTGCGGCCTTGCTGATCATGGGTTTTTACCATGTGAACCTGGAAGAATATAGCGCTGCTTCATTACTACCCAAAGCCGTGTGGGCATTAATCATTACCGTTGCTTTTTTCATGATATGGCTGGATTATCCGGAAACTATGGAGAAAGCTAAAAAGTATAGCCTAATGGGAATAGGAGTAGGGTTACTGGTAGTAATGGCGGTGCTCTATAAAGGGGGGAAACCCGATATGCCGACTGGTATGCGGCCAGGATGGTGGGGAATATTGGGTATCATTGGCTGGTCGTACCTGGTTTGTGCACTGGTATATTTTTTTACCAAAGGAAAGCTGGGGTTGTTATTACTGTTTCTGATCTTGTTTGCGGGAGTTAATATCGCCGCACATACCGGGATGATCACACACAGGCTTTGGTTAATAGGCGATGGATCTTCAGTAACCTTAACCATGGGCGGTATCGTAATTTCAGGATTGTATGCGCAACTGGTAGCAAAAGGTAAAACGCAGCAGCTTTGGCTGATCCTTGCCGGGGCGGGTATCCTGGCAATTGCGCTTGGTTTGATCATTCGCCCTTATGCAGAAGGAATTTCGAAAATACATTCTACCCCGGCGTGGGTATTTATTTGTAGCGGCATCACCATACTGGTGTTTGAAATGGCCATTTATCTGGTAGATATCAAGGGAAAGAAAGATCTCTTTAAATTCATCAGCCCCGCCGGAACAAGTACGCTTACCTGTTACCTGATGCCTTATTTTCAAGTATATCTTTTCAGGTTATTTCATGTGATCTATCCTCCATTCCTTAATACAGGAGCAGTTGGCTTAATCCGCTCGGTGTTGATGTCGCTGCTGTTAATTACACTGGTAGGGTTGATGGAAAAGAAAAGATTGAGACTAAAAATTTAATCACCCAGACTGATAACTTATGATAAATTTATACTTAAAACATCCAGGTCAAAAACTACCTGCATTAAGGCTCCTTTTAATGTTGGGCTTATTGATGATAGTTTCAGCGGTGAATGCACAAAACAAGGCGGCTCATAAATATGTGGTGATCGGCTATGTTGGCGGTTACAAAGGTTTAGTAGATACCAGCGTGCTGGATGTAAAAAAGCTAACGCATATCAATTATGCTTTTGTTAATATACAGCATAACCGGGCGTGGTTAACAAACCTCAAAACAGATTCTGTTAATTTTAAAAACCTGAACCTGCTTAAACAAAAGAACCCGGACCTTAAGATCCTGATATCTATTGGCGGCTGGGCGTGGAGCGGTAATTTTTCTGATGCCGCACTTTCTGATACTTCCAGAAAGGCTTTTGCAGCAAGTGCCGTAGCCATCATTAAACAGTATCATCTGGATGGTATTGATATCGACTGGGAGTATCCCGATCAGTTAGGTATAGGCAACGTACACCGCCCGGAAGATAAGCAAAACTATACCCTGCTTTTCCAGGCATTACGTGCAGAACTGGATGTCATGCAGCAGCAAACCGGACAAAAGTTATTGCTGACTGCCGCAGTAGGTGCTTTTAAACGTTTTTTAGAGCATACCGAAATGGATAAAGCCCAGGCTTACCTGAACTATATCAATCTGATGACCTACGACTATTTTCAGGACAGCCTGGGAGTTGCTATTCACCATACCAATCTATTTCCTTCAAAAATTTATCATACAGGAGATTATGCCGCTAAGGCTGTGGCAGATTATATAACGGCAGGAGTGCCCGTTGGTAAACTGGTTATGGGACTTGCTTTTTATGGTCGCTCCTCTATCGTAGCGGATGATGTAAACCACGGACTGGGCGGGAAAACAACTTTACATGCCCAGGGTGGCGGTTATACTTTTCTTAAAGATAGCCTGATAAACCGGAAAGGATTTAAATATTACAAAGATAATGATGCTAAAGCTGCTTATTTATTTAACGGGACCACCCGGCAATTCATCTCTTTTGATGATGAGTGGTCGGTCAAAAATAAATGCAAGTATGTAAAAACAGAAAATATGGGCGGGGTGATGTTCTGGGAATATGCCGACGACAAGAAAGGATATCTTTTAACACAGGCCTACAAGTCTTTAAATTAACGCTCAACTATCCAGCTCTTTCTTTGTTGGGAGGGCCTGATAATGGCTTACTCGGTTAAGGTGGAAGGTGAATAAAGCTAATTTTTAAATAATTTTTATGAACTTATTCAACAGGAAAAATGGAATACTGAATATCATGTTATTTATTCCTTTTTTTCTTCAGGCACAATCTGTAAAAGTTTTGACTAACCATGTGGGTTATGAAGACAACAAGGCTAAACAGGCCATCCTGGTAGCCGATAGTAAAATAACTGTTCCAATTTTTAAGGTGATTGATATGAAAACTGGTCGGCCTGTATTTAGCGGAAAACCGGTGTTCAGCGGTACAGTAGATCAGTGGAAGAAATGGCAATTCTGGACGATAGATTTTAGCAGGTTTACAACTGATGGTAGCTATAGGATTGAAGTCAGCTCAGCAAAAGGAGGCGTTTCTTCGTATCCTTTTTTAATCGGGAAAAATGTACTGGAAGGCGCTACTTTATCTGATGTGGTATACTACTTTAAAGGTCAGCGAAGTTCAGGCCTGCTAGACAAGGCCGACCATCATTTGGCCCTGGCAGGTACTTCAAAAGATACTATTGATGCCCATGGCGGATGGTATGATGCTACTGGTGATTATGGTAAACATCTTTCCCATCTTTCTTTTTCCTCATTTTTTAATCCCCAGCAAATTGGTTTAACCGACTGGAGCCTGTTTAAAACATATGAAGCTTTACACAGTAAACCAGGAACAGATTTCCGCCAGATCAACAGGCGTGTGCTGGATGAAGCCCTATACGGAGCAGATTACCTGGTGCGTATGCAGGTGAAAAACGGATCTTTTTATCGTTCTGTTGCTGCACCTGGAGCCGGGAAGTTGCCACAGGACAGGGTGATCCAGGCTGAAGAGGGGAGTTACCGGATCAAACAAAGCAGTGATCAGGCTTTCAGTAAAAAGATGTCTGGCAAGAGTTTAAAGAGTTATGAAGTGAGCTATCGCTCAGGTGGAGGAATGGCTATTGCTTCCCTCGCCATGGCGTCTGCTTACCCTGTTTCGGGTGATTTTAGTCAGGCCGATTACCTGAAAGCTGCGGAGAATGCTTTTGCCTTTCTGGAAAAGGAAAATCCGCAAATGGATTATGATGGTCAGGAAAACATACTGGATGATTATTGTGCATTGAATGCCGCCACAGAATTATATAAAGTAACCAAAAAAGAAGTCTATAAAAGCGCTGCCGAAAAAAGGGCTGGCCAGTTGATGGACAGGCTGATTTCCGGCATGAATTATAAAAATTACTGGCGTGCCGACAATAAAGACCGTCCGTTTTTTCATCCCTCTGATGCGGGAATGCCACTGGTGAGCCTGTTGTATTATTATCCTGAAGCCCCGGCAGAGATGCAGGTTAAGATAAAAAAAGCCGTACACAAATCTATGGATTTTGAATTGGCGATTACCAGAGAGGTGAACAATCCTTTTGGTTATAGCCGCCAGCTGGTGCAGGATACACTGGGCAGTAGGCGCAGCTCCTTTTTCTTCCCGCATGGCAGTGATGCATCGCCATGGTGGCAGGGGGAAAACGCAAGACTGGCCTCAATGGCTACGGCTGCAAAAATGGCCGCAAAGCTGTTTACCACCGATAAGCTTTTCCATGATCAGGCAGAAATTTTTGCCTTAAATCAGCTGAACTGGATACTCGGTTTAAATCCTTTTGATGCTTCTATGCTTCAGGGAACTGGTCATAATAATCCTACCTATGGCTTTTTTGGAACCTTTGAATACACGAACGCACCGGGAGGAATAGTGAATGGAATTACTTCAGGTTTAACCAATGAAAAGAATATAGATTTTAACCGCTCTTACAAAGAGATCCATAAAGATTACGACTGGAGATGGGCAGAACAGTGGCTGCCCCATAACGCATGGTACCTTTTGGCAGTGGCTACAAATGAATGATGCTGCTATGGGTAATATCTATGTATAAAATCTTTGTGTAAGAAAGTCAACAGTAATCTACATGGTTATTAAGATGGGGTTTGTGTTATCCTGATTAAGAAATCGTATAGGTTTACCTCTGTTGTCAATTCCATTTTCTTACGGATACGGTACCTGCTGATCTCTACTCCCTTAAGCGAGATATTCATCAGCTGGGCAATCTCTTTAGAGCTCAGGTTTAGTCTTAAATACGCACATAACTTTAAGTCTGTAGAGCTTAAACCTGGATACTTGTTCTTTAAAATCGTAAGAAAATTATTGTGTACCTGGTCAAAGTAAATGGCAAACTGATTCCAGTCATCATTTTTTTTCTCAATTTCATCCAGTAAACGGAACACGCTCCTGAACTCATGTTCCGGATCAGGGATGCTTGTATTCTTCATTAAGGTAAGCAACGCCTGTTTGATATTCAGTAAAATGCCACCCCGTTCAACGAGATGCATCGTAACAGTAGCCAGTTCTTTGTTCTTAAACTGCAGCTCGGCTTCCAGACTTTCTTTTTGTAAGGTAATGATCTCTTTTTCATTTCTGTCCAGCTCTAGACTGTGTAAATAATTCAGCCGCACCTGTTCTTCCTCATATTTTTGCTGATGGAGTATAAATCTCCTTTTCTGCCAGGCTAGAATCTGTGTAAGTGCGTAAATGGAGATAAACACATACGCCAGATTGGCCCAAATCGTTTGGTACCAGGCAGGGTCAACCACAAAAGTATAACTTACAGGAGATGACGCATGTCCTAAATTGTTGCGTCCCCTTATAGAGAAAGTATAGGTTCCATAGGGTAGATTGGTGTAATCCTTTTCCGTTTTTAACGACCAGCCAGACCATTCTTTATCAAATCCTTCCAGCTTATAGCTAAATTCTACATTGCTTTCCTGTCCATACAAAGTAGAAGAATATTCGAAATGAAATGAATTCCATCGCTTAGCCAGGTGTATAGTCTTGTGCGTATGGGCAGGATTATATCCCCCATAAATTAAACTGTCTTTGTTATCTATAGTTTTTACTGTACTGAGCAACACCCGGAATGGCGTACGGGATTGTGAATACTGGCTATAATTGAGATGATACATACCATCATTAGCACTGATAAAAATATTTTGGTTATTATAGGGATAGATAAAATCAGATCCTTTTGTTGTTTGGGCATTCAATTCAGAAAAATAGATGACAGCATAAGGCCGGTGCGCTTCTTTTTTCCTGAAGTCGATTACGCCGACACAATCATCGCTCACAAACCAGATATTATGTTCGGCATCTTCAGTTAAATATTGTACGCTTCTTTGTTCAAAAATAGGTTTAAAGAAAGCGGAAGGAACAAATTTTTTGATTTTAGTATCGTATTCAAACACCCCATGTGCTGTGGTAAATACTACCTGGTTACGGATGCGGTAGATCTGGTTGTTTAAAACTGATGGCAGGCCTTCTTTTTTTGTTAAGATCTGGTAGTTGACAATGCTTTTTCTATCAGATGAAATCTGCATTCTATAGATACCACGGTAGGGATTTGATGCCCACAGGATGTCAGGCTTATCTGTTACTAAATTACCGAGCGACTCATAAATGCCTTTAATTTTCCCATCGTCCTTCAGCTTGCCGTTCACATTTTTTATCAGTTCCAAACCCGTATAAGTTCCTGCAATCAGGTCCGGCTCAGCCGGGAAAGATTTAATGGACCAAACTCCTTGTCTGGTAGTAATGGGAATGGCTGTATTATCTTTAATGAGAGATGCGCCTTCATGATGTCCAAATAAAAGCTGATGGTTTAGTTCTGTAAGGTTTAGTATTTCGCCTCTGGTATTAGCTACCTCGGTAAATATTCCTTTATTATCGCTCAGGTCTTTTTTAGAAAGATCAATAGGTACGCTGTATAATCCATTTGACGTACCGATGTATAATCTTTTGTTAAAGATCCTGATGGCGCTGCTTACTGTTTGAATTTCTTTGACGGGGTGGATATGTTTAATGGCTGTATGGTAATTGATAAAAGAGATGCCATTTTCCAGGCCCAGCCACAGGTTTTGGTCGCGATCGCTTAAAATACTCAGTACTTTTGCATTTTGCAGTCCCTCAGCTGTAGAAAACCTTTGGATCAGTTCTCCCTTTTTGTCGATAACCAACATCCCGCTTAGCGCAGTGCCAATGGCATAACGGTTATCTTCTATTTTTTTTGCACAGTTGATCAGGTCGTACGCAAAAATATGATCTGCAAGTGTAGTCTTTTTAGTTAGCGTATTGCCATGTAACAAATATAGTCCGTTTTTTAAAGTAGTGACCAGCAGGGTATCTTTTTGATAATCCATAATCCCTGTAACACGGAGAGGGCTGCCTTCTTTTTTCGTAAAAGGAGAAACCCATTGCCCGTTTTTGAAAACCATCAAACCGGAATCCCTGTCCTGAGCATAAACCTGGTTACCGGCTTTATTCATTAAAACCCAACCACCATTGGCATCAAAGACCTTTATTTTATTGTTTTTGTACTGAAAAATAGCTTCTACAGTTCTAAAAAAGATCTGATGGTCAATAATTATAATATCCCATATATCCGCGAACTGCCTTGCTACAGGTGGTAAAAGTTGTTTAATGGAATGAAATTTTAAAATCCCGTTTTCATCGGGAAGAAAATATCCAAGTTCATCCTGGCCGCCCACGTAGATCTTGCCATCGGTATCAATGGCTAAAGATTTAATGGGTGTTTTATTCGGCATAGAATAATGCTTCCAGTAACTGCCATTAAAGGTTAGTAGTCCATCGTTATTGGCATAGTAGAGAATCCCGTTGCTGTCCTGATGAATATCCCAGATTTCTGTAGCCGCATTGTAGTCAGAGCTTTTGTAATTCTTTATAGTGGGTAGGCCTATAGTTGCTTGTGCTAGTGCTGTAGATAGTAAAACACGACAAAAAATAATCATAAAAATGATTCTTTTCATTGGATACAGTTGGTTTAAAGGTGATGAAACCTGCATTATTTTTCTACGGGCTAATGCAGGTTCATTAAGTTAATTCGGTTAAGAATAGGGTGATAATTATTATGCTAAGCCTTTAATAACTACTTAGAGTGTGTAAATTACTTAAAGAAAAGCCGATAAGAGAGGAAAAACGTTAATTTATATCGTAAAAAAGCAGATACTTAAATTTCTATCCCGTGATCTTAAAAAAATGAATAAAATGATTTAAAGTAGTGCTGATGTAGTGGTGCGTATGCCGGTTTTCATGATACTTTTGCAGGGTAATTAAAATTTGAACATGAAGAAGGTTGGATCTACGTTTGTTTGTTTTCTTTTATCCATTTTTATGGTATGCGCACAACAAAAAGCGCCCAAATTTAGGGTAATAGCGCTATATGAAAATGGAGGGCACCACATAGATTATTCAAAAGCAGCCATAGTATGGCTGGATAAATTAGCTGCGGATAATAATTTTGCTATCGATTATATTCAAAATACCGACCAGATAGATGATCAGTTTTTATCACAATATCAGTTGTTCATTCAACTTGATTGCGCACCTTATGCATGGAAAGAAAAGGCAGCTGCGGCTTTTCAAAAATATATTACTGAAGGAAGGGGAGGCTGGGTCGGTTTTCATCATGCTACCTTAATCGGTGAATTTGACGGTTATCCAATGTGGAACTGGTTCCATGATTTTATGGGAGGTATCCGGTTTAAGGATTACATTGCTACTTTTGCAAAGGCTACGGTAAATATAGAAGATAAACATCATCCTGTAATGAAAGGTATCCCATCATCTTTCCCCGTTCAAAAAGAAGAATGGTATACTTATGATAAAAGTCCGCGACCAAATGTACAGGTATTGGCCACAGTAGATGAGTCTAGTTATGAGCCGGATTCTAAAATTAAAATGAATGGAGATCATCCTGTAGTATGGACTAATCCTCATTATAAAGCCAGGAATATTTACATCTTTATGGGGCATTCCCCAATCCTGTTTCAGGATAAGAATTACACCAGATTATTCAGCAATGCAATCTTCTGGGCGGTTGAGAAATAACAGCTTTTTACTGGCCTAAATAATCCGATCGTTAAACCCGTCTTATTTTTTTGCAGCCCAGAATATCGCATTTCTTACTATTGCGGTGTAAGCTTCATTTTGAAATAAGCCGGGAAAATGTCCCATCGCTATATATAAGTTCCTGGCCTTCACATGTTCATTGGTCCATATTACCGGATGATCTCCCATTTTCACCGTTTTTTCTGGCAGATAGGTAGATTCATCAATACTTGCGAGTACATGGACATTTGGTCGGGGGCTCTGGTTATAGGTGTACCATTCATCTTCAGTGCTGAATGATGTTGGTACCCCTTTCATTACTGGATGAGCTTGATCTTCAACATGCAAAAGCGCAGACGTTCCGCCAGGTATATAGTCTTTAAATTGAATGTCTCCCATAAATTGACTATACCATTGCCACATTGGATTATTGTCAAATATGCCTAACAAGGTAGGATGATGAAACCCGATCCATCCCCCTTTTCCTTTATCAATGTACTCTTCAAAAGCTTCCTGCGATTTATGGCTCCATGGATAGGGTGGATAGTTCAACTGAATGAAAAGCTGATATTGGGCTAAATAATGGCTGGTAATAGGTTTAATATCTGTAATATAATCTATCGTAAAATTACTGTCGGCCGCCAATTTATTCAACCATATTTTGGCTGCTTCAGTAAAAAGCGCATGGCCTCCTCCAATTTCTGCAATCGCTACTGCCTTAAATCTTGGTTTTTTAAGGGTTTGTGCCGGAAGGATATTAATTATTGATAACAGGCTAAAGGCTAAAAATAAGAGTGTTTTTTTCATGTGGAAATGTGGAGGCTGAGCTTCAGGGTAATTACAGGCTAATCATATGGTTTAACTGCATCAATGATGGAGAGATAAAAGTAAAGCTTGACCGGCGGAAAATCATCCTTTTGAATTGATATTAGTTCTATGTAGTGTTAAAGTAGGGGCTGGTAATTGAGGTTTTGATCAGCTGCTGGTGATATTTGAAAAGCAATAGCTATTATTGATCATCTTTGCTTTACATCGCTCTTTTTATGAAAACTAACTGGATTATTATCTTCTTTATCTTGTACCCACTGATAAGTCCTGCTCAAAGTAAGATTGTTTTGCCGATGCAGGATGGAATCATCTGTTATGAGAAAGATATAAAGGCCGCTGAAAATTTATCCAGGGATGAGTTGTTTAACAGGGCATTGAAATGGGCGAAAAACTCATTTCCTCTTTCAGTAGCCAGTGTAAAAACAGCTAATGAAATTACGGGCGAAATCGAAGGGAACGGAGTTTTTAAAATTGTAACCAGCAGCAGCGGGAATTATTATTTGATAAAGTTTGCTGTGCATATCATAGTGAATGATGGTAAGTATACAGTGAAAATGACTGACCTTTATGAGAAGCCGATAGAAAAAGGGATCTCTAATGAATATTCTAAAATCGGTTATAGGTGGTGGGACTACAGGCAAGGGAAACCATGGTCGCCCGAAGATCAGGTACTTTTTTCACAAATAGATGTGCACATTACCGGTTTACTAACTGCCCTTCAGCGAGAGATGACTTCTCCTTCTGCGGCGCCTAAATTTAAAGTGCTGGCATTGTATACCACAACTGTAGAATCTGATCATGTAGATTTTGCTAAAGATGCCATTAGGTTTTACCGAAAAATGGCTGCTAAAGATGATTTTGTTTTTGATACTACTACCAATTGGAAAAATCTGAATGATGAAGGATTAAAGAAGTATCAGGTAGTGATCTGGCTGAATGACTTTCCGCAAAATGAAACTCAGCGGCAGGCGTTTGAGCATTATATGAAAAATGGAGGTGCGTGGCTGGGATTTCATGTGGCGGGTTACAATGACCAATACACGAAATGGCCGTGGTTTGTCGACTTTTTTGGCGGAGCTGTTTTTTATAATAATAACTGGCCGCCCTTACCCGCCAGGTTAATTGTTGATGATAACCATCATCCTGCTACCAGACATTTGCCATCTGCATATATTTCCACCCTGAATGAGTGGTATGGATGGAAACCCAGTCCCCGCGAAAATAAGGATATTAAAGTATTGATCACGCTGGATCCTTCTAATTACCCACTCGGTAAAAAGGATATTATTAGAAATGGAGATATCCCTGTGGTATGGACCAATACCAGGTACAACATGTTATACATGAATATGGGCCATGGCGATCAGATATTTAATTCTGCTACACAAAATCAGCTATTTGAAGATGCTGTGATCTGGCTGGGTACAAAAAGTAAAAAACAATAATCTAAATGAATTAATTATTTCTAAGTTTCATTCTCTCTTTTTTTACGAAATTTAGAGATACAGGAACTAAGTCGCATATTTGTTGATCAGGTAGATTAGTCTTATAAATAAGGTTGTGTATTATTTGTTCTCTTTCTTGCTTGGCCCCTATTTTAATTCCTTTCTTTATTCCCTGGCTTTCTCCCTGGTTTTTTGCGTCCTCTAATAATAATTCTTCCAATCCCATAGTTATCCTTTCTTTCTTTAGTTGATTTAATTGTTTTTAAAATTTAATATTTATTTCATTACTGTCAAAATTGATATAATAATTAATGAAGTTCATTATTATCCTGACCTTTTCTTTATTCAGGCCTTTTGATAATAATTGTTTAACCAGATTAGTTTTTACCGCTAACAGCTGCTGATCACGTTGCCCATTATCTTTAATTTTTTTGCTCATCAATACTGTCTTAGCCGCTAAAACCACCAATGCAAATGGGTTATTACTGGCCAGTAATTCTTCCTCTTTCTGATTTGCTATCTTATAAGTTTTAAAGGTGTACAACAGGCTTGTACTTAAAAGTTCTATCGTAAAAAAGTTTGGTCTTTCTATAGTGTTGGCTTCTGTGAAAATAGCATAGGCAGTGATATGTTTATTATATTTATCAAACAGGTGATAATAAAAGGTAAACATCCTTTTTCCAAAATCCTTTTGGTATTTCCCCTGTACCTCAACATGTACCAGGATATATTCTTCCTGTCCATTTTTAGTATATACTTTAACCAGTTTGTCTACTATTTTTGAAGAATGCCTATTTCCCTTTGATGGAACTTCCTGTAATAGTTCCTTGTCTAAAAAATCGAAACCTCTTTCCAGATCAAGAAGACGCTCTGCTTCGGGATCTATAAAACGCAGAAAGTCGTCGAAAGCATCTTCTAAAATGCCTTTCCATAAAATATCCTCATTCCGTTTCATGAAGCAAATGTAATTAACATTTTAAATATTTAGATAAATAAAGTAAATAAAATTAACTAATTATTATTTAATATTCTTATTAATAGTAATTTTGACTAATTTTATATATCAGAGATAATTTATGATGATCAAATTCTTCATATTCGCTTAACTTTAGATCATCGAAATTTGTACAATTATAAAATATCAAATGAAACAAAATTTACTATTATCAGCCTTTGTTATATTCTCCCTTATTCTTATATCCTGGGGAGTAACGGGTCACCATGCAATCGGTAAAATTGCCGAAAACCATCTGAGTTCAAATGCACAAGCTGCTGTTAAAGATTTGCTGGGTAATGAAAATATGGCGGATGTAAGTACATGGGCAGACCAGTTAAGGATGAAGCCGGAATTTAAATACACTACGCCATGGCATTATATCAATCTTCCACTGGGCTTAACCTATACGGAATTTAAAGATAAGGTAGAGCACATGACAGAAGACAATGTGTACAGCGCGATGTTAAAACAGGAACAGATACTGTCAGACTCTAGCTCTACAAGAGATAAAAAGATAGATGCACTTAAATTTATAATCCACTTTGTAGGAGATCTTCATCAGCCAATGCATATTAGCAGGGCAGAAGATCAGGGGGGTAACACCATTAAAGTAAATTATGAAGGTAAAGAAACCAATTTACACAGTCTTTGGGATACCAAATTGGTAGAACACCAGGGTTTAAATTATGAAGACCTGGCAGCTAAATACGATCATATTCCGGATGGAAAAATTAAACAATGGCAGCGTGATCCATTGATCAAATGGATGTGGGAAAGTTACCAGATCAGCAGTACACTGTATAAAGAAGCAGATGAAACTAATGGCCACGAGATAGACGAAAACTATTACAAAAAACATATGCCAATTGTAGAACTAAGAATCCAGCAGGCAGGTATACGGTTGGCTGGGGTATTAAATGATATCTTTAAGGATACTACGGCTAAAAGCGAAATGTCTGGTACTGCCCCGATTCAATAATTTCATAATTGTTATTCCCCGTAATCAATATTTTATGGGGAATAACAATTGTTTACTTATCCTGTTCGTCCGCTGATGGTTTTGGGCCATTTTCATCTTCTCCCTGGCCGTCTGCATATTGGTTATCTTGTGTTCCTTCATGCTCCTGTCTTTTCATTTTATCGGTTGATCCGCTGACAGATGATTCCGCTTCTTCATGTTTTTTACCGTTTTCCATAATGCTTTTTTTGTGGTTAACAGGTAATTATTGCTAAAGTTTTAAAATTATTATCTTAGCACAGTATACGGCCAGCCCTTTATGGAAATTATACCTACGGATATATTGAGCAGTTATCAAAAAATAGCTGTTCTCAAACTTTGGAATTTGGAATATCCGGAGCAGCTCCAATGCAAAACGATGGCCGAGTTTGAACACTATCTATTTACCCTGGCTAATGTAAATCATTTCCTGTTGTTAGATGATGCCCATGAAATAGTAGGCTGGGCTTTTAAATTTACCCGTGATACCGCTGTCTGGTTTGCGATTATTCTGGATGGTACTATTCATCTGAAAGGATTTGGCAGTTTACTTTTAGATCAGCTTAAAGACAAAGAAACATCGTTGAATGGCTGGGTGGTTGACCATAACCATTACCTCCGGTCCAACGCTGAAATTTACCGTTCCCCATTAAATTTTTACCTGAAGAATGGTTTCCGGGTAATAGAAGATGTACGTCTGGAACTTCCGCATTTATCAGCGGTTAAGATTACCTGGAAAAAAACTGATGATTGTTAATCTAAGTTAAAAGGTTCAGGGATCAAAAATATATCGGTAGATTCGCCGTTTAACATACATATTTGGCCAATTGATCGATATTTGGTCTTTCTCCGCCAGGTATACAATGCTTAATCATGAAAAAATCCATTTTAACCTCTTTGCTGTTCATCAGTTGTGTTTGTTTCACCCACGCGCAATCCGTAAATAAATCAAGAATAGATAGCTTACTGACCGCTGTTGCGGCCGACAACCAGGGAATGGGCAGTTTAGCTATTTCACAAAATGGAGCTATAGTTTATCAAAAATCTACCGGCTTCAGTGCTGTTAATGGAGATCATCATCCTTTAGCTACAAATAAAACACGTTATCGTATTGGCTCTATCAGTAAAATGTTTACCGCTGTAATGATCTTTCAGTTAATGGATGAGCATAAACTGCAACTGGATACCAAGTTGTCTGTATATTATCCTGAACTACCAAATGCTGATAAAATTACCATCAGCCAAATGCTTAATCACCGGAGTGGACTGCATAATTTTGTAAGGGATTCAATTTACCAGTCGGATATGGTTAAGCCGCATACAGAGGCAGAAATGATTGCCATGTTTAAGGACGATGCGCCAGATTTCGAACCTGATAGTAAAGCAGATTATAGTAATACCAATTATGTGCTGCTGGGTTATATCGTGGAAAAACTGACTAATATGACTTATGCACAGGTCTTAAAACAACAGATAGTCAATAAAATAGGACTTACGGATACTTATTACGGGGCTAAAATTAATCCCTTAAAAGGTGAGGCTTATTCTTACCAGTTTAAGAACACCTGGCAAACCGTACCGGAAACGGATATCAGTATTGTAGCTGGGGCAGGAGGAATTGTTTCTACTCCAGACGACCTGGTAAAGTTTATCAATGCCCTTTTTAATGGTAAACTGATCAGTGAGGTCGACCTGAGCTTAATGAGAACATTTAGAAATGGTTTTGGTATGGGCATGTTCCAGTTGCCTTTTGGTAATAAAAAAGCCTATGGACACAATGGTGATATTGACGGTTTTTCTTCTGTTGTAGGTTACTTTCCAGAACAAAAAATGGCTTATGCCTATTGCGCCAATGGTGTAGATTATCCTATAAGTAACCTAATGACAGGTGTTTTAAATATTTATTACAATATCCCCTATGATATCCCTGTCTTTCATACGCCTGTACTCACTGCAGGTCAGCTGGATAAATATATTGGTAATTACTCCTGCCTTAATTTACCTATAAAGATTGTGGTTACCAGAGACGGAGGAACTTTACTGGCCCAGGTTACCGGGCAGCCATCATTTATACTTAAACCACTGGGCGACGATAAGTTTGGTTTTTTAAGGACAGGCTTAGTTTTTAATTTTAAACCTGCCAATTTTGAATTTGTGTTGGAACAGGGCGGCAGTGCCTATATGTTTACCAAAGATCAATAAACGGCTGTACTAAATTGGCCATTGTTCCATTTTATAGGCACTATCCCAAAACATCCATTCTAATTTGGAAGCCATGATGAAAGCTTTAGTCATCTGTTGTTGTTGTACCGCTGAACATTGCGATGCAACATCATCACAAATGGCAATGGCCTTTTCTACCAGCAGCCCGAAATCTTCCCCTGCATAGGTGTTGATCCATTCCTGATAGGGATTATTCTCGCTGTTCTGGTGTTCATAAATATAGTCGCCCACTCTTTTGTAGATCCAGAAGCAGGGTAGTATAGCTGCTATGGCTACTTCAACCTGGTCAAGAATTGCTTTAGTCAATAAAAACTGGGTGTAATTCTGGCAGGTTGGCGAAGCTTCTGTAATGCCGCTTACTTCAAACTGCTTAAAATAACCTTCATGTAATGACCGTTCTACCACTACTGCGCCTTCCGCAAAGCGGATAAAATCCAGCGTGTAAGGATTGTTAAAACACCTTGCGGCTATCAGCGATAAAGCCCTGCTAAACTCGCCCAGGTAAACTCCATCCTGCTGCATATAAAATTTAAAGCGGTCTATTAATAACTGTCCTGTTAATAATTCCTGATTGAAGGGCATCTCAGTAATACTGTTATAGATTTCTTCTATGTTGTTCCAGGCATTTTCACTCCATTTCATATAACTGTAATTTTTGAGGATTAAAAAAATGATTTAAAGGGCCATGACCGTGACCTGTTTTTACGTGTTGTCCATAAAAAATTGCGTTATGGATATATTCCCTTGCTTTGGTTATTGCGTCAATTAAAGTGCAGCCCAGAGAAAGGTAAGCTGCAATGGCTGATGATAGCGTACAGCCTGTTCCATGCACATTTTCGCTTTTTATATAAGTAGATTCGAAGATCTTTTCCTCTCCTTTCTGGTCTATATAAACGTCGTATAATTTCTTGCTTTTAAGATGTCCGCCTTTTAAAAGAACTGCAAAACAACCGGTCTGTAAAAGAGATTTAGCCGCAGTACGCATTTCTTCGACATTGTTAATTTTTTGCTGTACTAAAATCTCTGCTTCATCTAAATTTGGCGTGATCAGCATCGTCATCGGGAACAAAACTTGTTTCAAAACAGACACTGTATCATCTTTGATTAATTTGTCTCCACTGGTAGCTACCATTACCGGATCGAAAACAATAGGTGTGTTTGTGTAGGCTTTTAAGGTGTCGCTAATGGTCATAGCCAGTTCAGAGCTGTGTACCATGCCAATTTTAATGGCCAATGGAACTATATCATCCATTACGGCCTTAATTTGCCCCTCTACAATCCCGGAAGGAATGCTATGGATACCGGTTACGCCCAATGTATTTTGAACGGTAACTGCGGTAATTGCCGAAGTGCCGTAACATCCTAAGGCCGAAAAGGTCTTGAGGTCGGCCTGTATACCGGCACCGCCTCCGCTGTCAGATCCGGCTATCGTTAATACTGCTGGATATCTATATTGTTTCATGAATTAGGGATTGCTTTTTCAATTTCATTTCTAATTAATGCCGCTGCTTTTTCCGGATCATCAGATGAACAAATGGCAGAAATTACCGCCAGGCAATTTGCTCCGGCAGTAACAAGTGCCGATGCATTGCCAGCGTGAATATTACCTATGGCTACCAAAGGTTTATCTGTTAAGGAGCGAACTAATCGCACGCCTTCCAATCCCCATTCTATAAGGGTATCTGTTTTGGTAGTGGAGGAAAATACCGGACTTAAGGCGATATAATCTGAAATGGCAGCGTTATTTGTTTTCAGCTGATCGAGATGTTCAAGGGAATAGCCGAGTATTCCTGCATCCGGCCACTTTGTTTTGACAGCAGCTGGCGACAGGTCTGAATTGCCAACATGGATACCTGCTGCATGGCTTTGCATGGCAATAGTTAAAGAATCGTTTACAATTAACGGCACATTGTATTTATCCAGCAATGCTTTCAATTTTAATGTCTTATAGAGGAATTGTTTTTCATCCAGTTCTTTTTCACGGATCTGAACCAGGTCTACACCGCCTTTTACAGCGGCCTCAACTACGTCAAAGAAATCCCGTTGCCGGCAAGCCTGCTGATTAGTAACGAGGTACAGTTTATATTTAAACGACGACATGTCCTTCTTCTATATTTAATAAACGAATAAAATCATCTTCCTTCAGCGTAGCCAGAACATCCAGAAAATTCATTTGGAGACTTCCCGGGCCATTGGATAAAGTTGCAGCCTGTTCCCCTGTCACACCCATTAAGGCCATCGCTGTAACTGTTGCGTCAAATAGATTTTCAGGAGTAGCAGCACAAAAGGCAGCGATCAGTGCTGTGGCGGTACAACCCATTCCTGTTACCCTTGCCATTAGCGGATCGCCATTTTTCAATTTCACCAGCTTTCCATGGCTGATAATACTGTCGGTAGCTCCAGAAATACAGATTACAGCACCGGTAGTTTGGTTCAGCTGAATGGCGGCGGTAATAGCTTCTTCAGTTTTATGGGTACTGTCAACTCCTTTGGTCTGGCTGTTCATTTGTGCCAGTGCCATAATTTCTGAGGCATTACCCCGGATAACCGAAGGGCGATAACTAATCAGTTCCTTTAATATTTCATTTCGGTAAGCGGTAGCTCCTGCACCTACAGGATCAAGGATCCAGGGTTTTGATAGGGTATTGGCGCATTGAATAGCGATACGCATACTCTCTACCCAATATTCGTCGAGTGTACCAACGTTAATGACCAGTGCACCCGAAATCTTAACCATATCTTCCATCTCCAGATGGGCATGTGCCATAATCGGGGATGCTCCGGCCGCCAGTAGAGCATTAGCCGTCGTGTTCATCACTACATAATTAGTGATGCTGTGTACAAGGGGAGAGGCCTTTCTTAAATTTGTAATATAATTCCAGAGTTGCTGTTTCATATCAATAAAATTTGCAGCGAAAGGATGTTCCTTAGAACAGAAGACGGTATTATACCCATTTTGCTTTTTCCTACGCCGGTACTAACCGGATCAGGTGCAAAGTGTATGATCTCAGTCCGTAAAAGGACACCACTAAAGCTTTACAAGTTTAACGATTTATTACGGGATTTTAGGACAAAAAAAATAAAGCATTACGATAAATATGAAATCCTCAATTCGTGAATTAAGGACTTTAATTTTTATAATTTATTATCAATACTTTAAACGTAAAACATGAAAGCACATTGTGGTATGCGCCCGCATAATCGGGTTCACAGATAATTTGCAAAGTGTCAATACTGAGCTTATACTGCGCTATTTATGCGCTAATAATGCGCTTATTGTTATCGAAGCCGTATTATCAGCTGTTGTTAAGCGCTGGATAAGCGCAGCTACCTGAATTTTGCAGACTGCATTTATCTTTAACTTGAAACGGTGACAACGTATTGTAGCTTCTCTGCAGGATGTGCTAATGGTGAAATTAAAATGTCGGAAATCTTCGGAAATTACCGGAAATTGTCGGAAAAAATCACAATAATTGATATTTTATTTCTTATTTATAAAAAATGAGTTTTATATTTAATTAAAAAAACATGGCAAGAGTAACTAAAAAACACGTCTCCGGTGCAGTGGGTCCCGTAGTGATGAAAAATTTTAAAGATGGCCGGCAAACTATGGCTATCAAGTCCGGAAAAGTAAAGCAAACGGAAAAAACTAAAAAATGTTCTACGGTCTACAGTTTAGCCATTCAGCTGTCAAGTGATATTAAAACACAGTTTAGTGAGCGTCTTCACAAATTTCAGGATGGAACAATGCACAACCGTATGAACTCAGAAATAAGTAAGATTTTATATGACTCGCGTGATGGTGAGGAAACAAAATTTGAGTTTACTGAAAATAGTTTTGATGGACTGTCTAATTTTGAATTTAATACAAATTCGAAACTGATTGATTTTTTACGGGTAAAACCGTCAGTAAATTTAACCGGCAATAACTTAGTCGTATCACTGCCTGAATTAAAAATTCCTGCAAAGCTGAAATTCATACCTGAAAGCAAGTTTTGTAAATTGAATGTATATGTTGCGTTATTAAGATTGAACAATCCCAAGCCTAAAGCTGTTAAATCTCAAAGTGTATTAGTTGATATAAACCAGGGAATTTTAAATGCACATAAATTTCAATTTAAAGTACCAGATGGTTGTGTATGTCTGGTAGGCGTTTTTCTTGACTATTTTTATATACTCGAAGAGTATAAGGTTTTATTAAATAATAAAGATTTTAATCCCTCTGCGATCTGTGCGGCGATATTTACCCCCAATGTATTAGATGAAAATGGCAAATTCATTTATTCAAAAGATTAAAATATTGCATACTATAGTTAATAAAACAAATTATTCCCTCTTTAAGCCTGCGTAAACCGTGCGCGGGCTAAAATTTTTGCTGTGTTTTCTATACTCTTTTCTGCGGCCAAAGCTATTATATTTCATTTTGGGATGTAACCTATCATCAAATTACGGCGTCATACCATTATCAACCATAAAATTGAAAGATGAGATTAAAAGAGACGTCAATTAGCTCATCGGCAAAAAAATAAGCAGCATAGTTCTTCAGTAAAAGCCTAATTAATTATTTACGTCAATAAATTCCGGGAAGCCTTTTTCTTGCCGGCAGGAATTGTTATGGTCATTTTCTAAAATAAACGCTCATTCACATGGAATATAAAGCAGTTTGCAGCTTACAAAAAGGCATCAATTAGCGGATCCAAGCATCATAAATATTAAAAATCAAATACGTTCATATGAAAAAAACAGGTAAAACTATTCACTTTATCATTGCATTGATCCTTATTATTTTTGGTGTTAATTCCCTTACCCAAGCACAAGCTAAACAAGATTCTATCGTTAAACAAGATTCTACCCGCAGATTGAAAGAGGTGGCTGTCACAGGAAGAAAGACCATCATCAAACAGAAATCTGACAGGATTATCTATGACTTACAGGCAGATCCGGAGAGTAAAGGTAATAGTGTGCTGGGCATGATGCACAAGATTCCTTATATCGCTGTAGATCCCAGTGGAAACATCCTCCTTAAAGGCAATTCCAGTTATAAGGTGCTCATTAATGGAAAGCCATCAGGCGTAGCGCAATCTAATCTGACGGATCTGTTGAGAACAATGCCTGCCTCCACTATTCAGCGCATTGAAGTGATCACTGTACCACCTTCAAAATATGATGCTGAAGGTTTAGCGGGAATCATCAATATCATTACCAACAAAAAAGAAAACAATGGTTATAGTGGTACATTGAATGTAAATGGACAATTTCCTGCAGCAGGACCTGGAGTTGGAGGTTCCTTCTCTATGAAACAAGGCAAATTTGGTTTGTCAGCTTTTGGCGGGGCTGGATATAACCATGCTCCTGAAACTTCAAACTCAGCTAACAGGACCAGCACAGGTGTATCATCTGGCAGTTTAACACAGGAGGGAAATACTAAAAGTAATTCCAGAAACGGCTATTTCGGTGCTGAACTGAGTTATGAAATAGACTCTCTTCACCTGGTTTCTTCCCAGCTAAATTGGTATGGTAATCATAACAAAGGTTTTGGTAGTCAGTACTTTAAGTTAGAAGGTACGCAGGACCAATTGCAGAGTTATCAATTGAATAACCAAACTGTTGGCAGCAGGAGTGGAGTTGACGCTTCCCTCAATTACCAGTTGGGTTTTAAAGCCGATAAAAATAGGCTGCTTACTTTCTCCTACCTTTACAGTGAGAACAACAACAATTTGTCGGCTAATGTCAATGTGATTAATCCTGTCAATTTTTTAACACCAGACTACCGTCAGGATAATGATGAACATTCCCCTGAACACACTTTACAGGTAGATTTTCTATATCCTTTAAAAAATCTGACCATTGAAAGTGGTATCAAAGGAATATTCCGTGCTCAAAAAAGTGATTTTCAATATCTTTCACTAAATGGGAGCAATAACGAATTTGAATTGCAGCCAATAAATTCGGACTCTTATAATTATACCCAACAGGTTCTAAGTGCCTATAATTCATATATTTTAAATTTAAAAAGCTGGAGTTTCCAGGCGGGGATACGAGCTGAAGAGACCCTGGTAGAGGCAGACTATCTCTCTACGGTTTCAAAAGTGAAACGGAACTACCTGAGGGTGGTTCCTAACCTGAGTTTGAATAAAAATTTCACCAATGGAGATAGCTGGAGCTTTGGTTTTTCACAGCGGATAAAACGTCCCGGTATCAATCGGTTAAATCCTTTTGTAAACCGCTTAAATCCAAATTTTGAAACTACAGGTAACCCCAATTTACAGCCTGAACTGGTCAACGACCTGCAAAGTGCTTATACATTTTCAGGAAAAACAGCCGTCACTATCGGTCTGGATTACGCTTTTCTGAATAATTCGGCCCTCGCAGTAGCTACATTTAATCCTTTAACCCAGATTACCCGTACTACTTATGAAAATACAGGGAAAATAACCGGGTTAAGTAATTTTATCAATATCAGCCGTCAGCTCACTAAACGCTGGAATGTAAGTTTCAACGGCAGTATGATCTATTTCTGGCTGGAGGGAGAGGCCGAAGGTGTATTCGTGAAAAAGGAGTTACTCAATTATACGATAAATTTGTCAACGGGATATGAATTTGATAAAGGTTGGAGACTGAATGCAGGGCTCGATGTACAAAGTCATAATCCCACTGGTTTTCAGGGAAGCACTAATGGAAGGGTAGGCTCGTCTATTGGGTTCAGTAAAGAACTTATCCAGCATCGCTTGTCTGTAGCCGCATTGGTGAATAATCCGTTTGTAAAATACTGGTACAGTAAAACATATACTACGGGAAATGATTTTTATCAAAGAAGTTCTGTTCAGAGTTATTATAACAGTTACAGGCTAAGTTTAAACTACAATTTTGGCAGCCTTAAAGAAAAGATCAGAAAGAATAAAAATGGAATTAATAATAATGATGTATCAAACTGATATCGGTCTAAAGCCAATTCATCAGCTTCATTATCCGGTTAAATTCATCCTGCAGCGGTGCTGTGAGGTGAATTTGCTCATTGGTAACCGGATGTGTAAACAACAGTTCAGAAGCATGTAATAACATGGTGGTCATCTCCCATTCTTCTTTAAAAAACCTGTTCTGTTTATTGCAGCCATGTTTTCTATCGCCAATTATGGGATGAAATATATGCGCAAAATGTTTTCTTAACTGGTGCATACGTCCGGTAGTGGGGCTGGCTTCTACCAGCGAATATCTTGAAGTGGGATGTTTGCCAAAAGGAACTTCCACCTCTGCCTTTTTTAAAGTGATAAAAGAAGTAAAAGCTTCCTGAATAACACCATTATCATTCGTTAAAGCATAATCGATATCTAAACTATCCGGAGAATAACCGCGCACAATTGCTTTATATTTTTTCTTTACCAGTCCTTCCTGAAATTGTTTGTGCATTGCTATCTCCACGTCCTTTTCAAAAGCAAAGAGTAACAGTCCACCTGTTTTTCTATCCAGTCGGTGTACAGGGCTTACGCGTCTGTTCACCTGATCGCGCAGGAGCTGTAGTGCAAATTCCTTTGCGTCATTTGCAATTACAGATCGGTGTACCAGTAAACCATGAGGTTTGTTGATCGCAATTAAATGTTCATCTTGATAAACAATTTCCAGCATGACTTTTTTTTGGCGAAGTTAACATTTGCTGTCTGTTTTGAGTAAGTATTACAAAAATGACTTAAATTATGCTATTTAGTATGATTATAAATAAGATCTTAGTTTTTTTGTAGTACCTTACGTAAATTAAGAGAAACTGAGACTAATCAGGACTCAAATACGCAATATCGATGCATAATTCATAGGAATTTTTCCTAAAAGATGATCGGTATCATGTATTGATCCTCATAGCAGCAGTAACTTTGGTTTTCGTTCTCCATGATATCTAATAACATTTATATGACATTGACCGACATCAAGTTTTCAGAATTTATAAAAGACTTTGAGCAAACATTAAAAAATCTATTTCACGAAAAAGAAGACATTAACAAACTTAGTTTGGAACGAGGGCTGCCACCTTCGGTAATGCATGAAATTTTATCAAAAAAACCGCTTTCTGTAGCTATTCCTGAGAATTTCGGGGGTCGCGGAAGTAAGGTCAAAGAATGTCTTGGACTTCTGGCGGCAGCTTCTTATGAATCACTTTCGCTTTCACTAACTTTCGGAATTAATATCGCCTTATTTTTAGAACCTATCTCCAAATATGCCGAAGAAGGGGTTAAAAAGGAAATTTTTGACCGCTTTCTGGAAGAGCAGAACATGGGCGGATTGATGATTACCGAACCTGACTATGGAAGTGATGCGCTGAGCATGAAAACCCAGAATGAAGAATCTGGCGATGGATACCGCATTAAAGGAACTAAACATTGGCAGGGATTAACAGGCTTAGCCGACTACTGGCTGATTGCTTCCAGAAAAGCAATTGGTAATGGCGAGCTGGGAAGGGACATCGATTTCTTCATCTGTGATACTACCCGTAAAGGTCAGAAGGTAATTGTAGATGAATATTATGATAACGCTGGATTATATATGATTCCTTATGGATTAAACCAGCTTGACATACAGGTGCCTGCAAATTTTAAATTACAGCCTGAAACTACCGGTATCAAAATGATGCTGGATATTTTGCACCGAAGCAGGATGCAGTTTCCGGGTATGGGAATGGGCTTTATCAAAAGAATGATGGACGAAGCCATTCAGCATTGTAAAAACAGGATGGTTGGCGTGGGTAATTTACTGGCCATGGATTCGGTACAATTCCAGATCTCCAGGATTCAGTCGGCCTTTACCATATGCTCTGCGATGTGCGCAAAAAGCAGTTCTATCAGTGGAATTGAATTTAACCTGGCTTTGGAAGGTTTGGAAGCCAATACCATGAAAGCAGTGGTTACCGATCTGATGCAGGAATCTGCACAGCTGCTTGTACAGCTTTCAGGTGCTAACGGCTACAGAACAAGTCATATCGGCGGACGTGGGATCATGGACAGCAGGCCTTTCCAGATTTTTGAAGGTTCCAATGAAATGCTCTATGCCCAAATGGCTGAAATGATTACCCGTTCTATGAAAAAAGAGAAGAAAAATCATTTATTTGATTTTCTGAGAGAACTTAAGCTAACCGCAGAATCATGCCTGCATTTTAAAAATGATCTGAGCTTTACGATTGACAATACGCTTTCGCAACGTAAATTGGTTGATCTGGGCAAGATCATAGGAAGGGTTATTTGTGTAGGTTATGTGTTGGAACTGGAAGTAAAAGGATTTAGAAAAGATTTAGTAGATAATTGTATTGTCCTGGTTAAACAGGAAGTGGCTGCATTGATTTCATCATTTAAATT
Source organism: Pedobacter sp. L105 (assembly GCF_009765875.1). Taxonomy (GTDB): domain Bacteria; phylum Bacteroidota; class Bacteroidia; order Sphingobacteriales; family Sphingobacteriaceae; genus Pedobacter. The sequence goes on along the minus strand of NZ_LMUP01000002.1, from coordinate 10,344 downwards.
TGATAATGCAGTGAAGGTAGTAGATGAATACCTCGATAATAGCTCCTGGCTTAAATTTGTGTAAAAGAATTTTCATTTCAGTTCCTGCTTAATTAAGGTTATCTTTATAAACGGGGACTGATTTTTTTTCTTTCGTACACTCTCAGTTGATTTTGGTGTCCCTTTTGCTTTTATCTTAAACACATTTAATGAACAAATTAAATGGGTCTCCTGAGGACTCGGTATCGCCAAATCAATTTCCAGTTGTAGGAATTGGGGCATCAGCTGGCGGATTAGAGGCGGTGAGACAATTCTTAGAAGTAATACCAGAAAAATCTGGAATGGCCTATGTGTTTGTGCAGCATTTAAGCCCCCATCATGAAAGTTCTCTGCCCGAGATATTAAGAAAGATTTCCAAGATTCCTGTGGTGCTGATCACAGATAATATCCATCTGGAGACAGATCATTTTTACATTATTCCGGTGAATAAGATACTTACAGCTACAGATGGCATATTGAAGCTGGAACCACTGGATGATAAACACCATAAGGTGAAGATCATTGATTTATTTTTCTCTTCATTAGCTGTTGTTCACCAAAGTTATGCCGTAGGCGTGATCCTATCTGGTGCCTTAACCGACGGAACATTAGGTCTGGAAGTCATTAAGGCATATGGAGGGATAACCTTTGCACAAGATGGCGACTCGGCGGCGTTTAAGGGGATGCCAAATAGCGCAATCAGTACCGGACTGGTAGATTTTGTATTTCCGCCAGCAAAGATTGCTGAACATTTATTGACCATTAACCATCCTTTCCATTCAGATTATTCTAAAACTGAAATTACAGAAACAGTTCCTGAACAGGATGAAGAGACCTTCAGCCAGCTGCTTACCGTATTGCGTGTTCGCAGGGGAGTTGACTTCACCTATTATAAACCAAGTACTTTAAAAAGACGAATTGTGCGCCGCATGGCCCTCAATAACATATCGGTTCCTCTCCAGTATCTGGCTTTTGTTCGCGAAAATAAAGATGAACAGGATGCTTTATACAATGATATGCTGATCTCGGTAACCAGCTTTTTTCGTGACCCGGCAAGTTTTGACCTGCTGTGCAATGTGATCATGCCCAATATCATTCATCAAAAAAGTCCGAATGAATCGTTGAGAATTTGGGTTGCAGGTTGCGCCACTGGTGAAGAAGCCTATTCTATCGCCATTTGTTTACAGGAATATCTGGGAGCAAAGGCAGCTACCATGAAGATCCAGATTTTTGCTACTGATATTTCTGAAACGGCCATTGCCAAGGCAAGAACAGGTATTTATAAACCTGCTGATATGGAAGGGCTTTCAGCTGCACGTCAGCAGCAATTTTTCACCAAGCTGGATGATAATTACCAGGTTAATAAAGCTACCCGCGACTTATGTGTTTTTGCGCATCACAACCTGTTAAAAGATCCTCCCTTTTCAAAAGTAGATTTGATCAGTTGCAGAAATGTAATGATCTATCTGGAGCCTGTTTTGCAAAAAAGAATATTAACTACCTTTCATTATTCATTGAATGAACAGGGTTTTCTAATGCTCGGCAAATCTGAAAGTATTGGTAAAAATGGAGACCTTTTTACTACTTACAACAATATGGAAAGGATCTTCAGGCCTAACGGTGCCCGCAGAAGGTTCATGCATGTAACTTCTCAGGGAAACGAACAAAACTTTAAGGATATTGATCAGAAACTGCAGAAAGACGGAGGAAAACAGGATATCTTAAAAATTGCCGATGATATCATTCTTGCTGAATATGCCCCTGCGGGTGTACTGGTAGATGAACATTTCGATATTATCCAGTTCCGTGGAATAACCGATAACTGGCTGGCATTATCACCAGGAAAAGCTTCACTGAATCTATTAAAAATGGCCCGTGAGGGTTTAGCCTTTGAGTTGCGTAATTTGTTACTGCTGGCGAAAAAAACAAATACAGTAGCGAGGAAAGAAAATGTATTGTTTAATGCTAAAAGTCAGCAGCAATACGTGAATATGGAAGTTATGCCCCTAACCAGTGCCGAAGAACTTCATTTTCTGATTCTTTTTGAAAAAGGATCTGTAAGGGAAGAGAAACTGGTTTTATCAGGAAAAAGTAAAAAACAAATTACCGATCCGAGGGATGTAAGAATTGCACAGCTGGAAAAGGAGTTGTTGCAAAGCCGTGCAGATATGAGAACAGTTACTGAAGATCAGGAGGCTGTCAATGAAGAGTTACAAAGTGCCAATGAGGAATTACTTTCCGGAAGTGAAGAACTGCAAAGCTTAAACGAGGAGCTGGAAACTTCCAAAGAAGAATTACAAAGCACCAATGAAGAAATAAATATTGTTAACAGTGAATTGCTGGACCGTAATGAGCAGTTGAATAATGCAAGGACTTATACTGAAGGAATTATCAATACGATACGTGATCCATTAATTATACTGGACAGAGACCTGAAAGTAAAACGGGCAACCGGTGGTTTTTACACCAAATTTAAAGTCACTAAAAAAGAAACCGAAGGCAGATATTTTTACGAACTCGGTAATAAGCAATGGGATAACCCTGCGCTCCGAACCCTTTTAGAAAGTATCCTGCCGGAAAAAAAGGTGTTTGCAGATTATGAACTTACCCATGTTTTTCCTTCTATCGGACGCAGGGTAATGGTGGTTAATACCAGGCAGCTGGATAATGTTTATGGGGAGCAACTGATTTTGCTGGCTATAGAAGACGTAACAGATAAACGGAAGGTAGAAGAGGGATTGGCAGAGGTTGAACTTTTGTTTAAAGAGAGCAAAGAGCGATTAAAACTTGCAGTAGATGCCGCAGGCTTAGGTACCTGGGATTATAATCCGTTAAGCGGAGAATTAATTCTTGACCATAGGAGTAAAGCCATGTTTGGCCTGATGTCTGCTGATGAAATTGAATATAGTCAATTCATTCAAATGATCCATGCTGATGACAGGGATCATATCGATGAATCTTTGCGGCAGGCGCTTGAAGGTACAAACAATGGAGAGTATGAAAAGGAATTTCGCACGCTGGAAACACCTGATAAAAAACTGAAATGGATAAAATTTAAAGGCAAAGCCTATTTTAATATCATAGGTGTGGCATATCGTTTTGTAGGAACCTCTCTTGATATTACGGTGCAAAAGTTACATGATGAAGCGACGATAGAATTACTAAAGCAAAAAGATGATTTTATCAGCATCGCAAGTCATGAGTTAAAAACGCCAATTACCAGTTTAAAGGCATCACTGCAATTGATTACACGGATGAAGAATAATATCACTCCTGAAAAGTTGCATTCGCTGATTGATGTTTCGAGCAGAAGTTTAGAGAAAGTAAGTGTGTTAATTGAAGACCTGCTCAGTGCAAGCCGCTTTAATCAGGGCTTTCTTCAGTTAAATAAAACAAAACTTACCCTTTCGAAATTAATTGATGATTGCTGTCATCATGTACGTATGGGAGGCGTGTATTCTATCATTACAGGAGGGGATTTAGAGCTGGAAGTGTATGCAGACGGATCACGTATTGATCAGGTGATGATCAACTTTGTAAATAATGCCATTAAATATGCGCCTGAAGAAAAGGAAATCCATGTGTTTATAGAAAAGGCAAATGGTATGGCTAAAGTATCTGTCACTGATAGAGGGCCAGGCATTGCAGCTGAAAAACTACCACACCTGTTCGACCGTTATTTTAGAGTGGATAACACCAACGGCCTGCAGTATTCCGGATTAGGTTTGGGATTATATATCTGTGCAGAGATCATTAAGAAAAACGAAGGAGAAATTGGAGTAGATAGTGAAATAGGAAAAGGAAGTACTTTTTGGTTCACATTACCTCTATCTTAAATTATGGAGGCTGCATGACTTTTTTAAGGTGCCTTTAAATTCATACAGCCTCTTCAACATCATGCTTCTATAGCATCATAGACCAGTACTTTTTCCCATAAATGACTGCAGTTTTTAATAAATTCCAGGTGTAGGGGGTGTGTTTGATAGGTTTCCTGTCCTGCCAGGTCACTAAAAAACATCAGTTCTGAAACAGCCCAGCTGTTATCTACAACATCTCTTTTTTCAGTACTGGCTGTTATGCCTACGTGTAATTCACGGACAGTTTCAATTTTGGCTAATGTTTTTACACCGGCAACCAGCTGGTCGCGGTCTGCTGTTGAATCTGGATTCTTGAGCCAGAAAAATACATGGTGTGTAAGAGGATATTTTGTTTCCATATCTATTAAGTGTTTTAAGATTAGTCGTATCGCAACCTGTAATAACTTATTTAAAAAAATATCGAGCAACCAGCTGTATAACATTCATGCTAACGATCCACATAATTGTTTGAACTTTATAAGCATCGATTTTTTCTGTTAGTCTAGCCTCAACGGTGTTTATTTTTTCTGTTAATCTAAACTCAACAGCGTTTATTTTTTCTGTTAATTTAATTTCTAATGCATTTATCCTATCGATCAGTTCCATTTTAACCAAATTGATTTTGTCTTCTAATTCAATTTTTACATCTCTAGTTTTAACGCTGATATGATTATCCGCTTCTCCTTTAATTGTTCCTCGTATTGCATCTAAAGATCTCATGGCTGTCTGTTCATCAGTGTGTAACTTAATGATCTGATACAACCTGATCGCTGAATTTTGATCTTCCATATTTCTATAGTTAATAATATATTCAAAATTAGCTATTAATATTTATAAACAAAAATAAATTTCATATTTATTTCTTTATTGTTTCTTTATGTAAATAGGTGCGTTTAATTTAATTCAATACAAAACCAGCTGAAGGATATTCCTTGTCATTAAAAATACCTTTTAAAGTTTCAGGATGCGAAACCCTGTCGAAGACAAAAATAGCCTTGGCGTTACTTTGGTAAAGCGGCCAGTTTTGTTGATTCACCTTTCCTGGTTTTCCAGTTTTTATAAAATTTACCCATGCCTGGTGCATTTGCGGGCCTAACTGCGCATCGGGCTGATCGGACAGATGAGCCGAAGGAGTGGACCATACATACTGTAACTCCTGTGCATGGCTCGCGCCTGTATTATCTTTACTGTAATCAAAGCGGTACATCCATATCACATTGCCATTTTTAGCCAGGGCGTTAGAAAGGCGATAAGAATGCATCTGATACATATATTCTGTAAGTATATGAGTGTTGGCAGTCATGTTTAGGTTTCCTCCTTTTTTTTGCTCTGCTGATAAGACAAAGTTGTAATTATTGCCAAACCAATCTTCCAGTACTTTTCGATCAGGAAGGTAAAGCCTTTTGTCAAATCCCATAAACATTTTACTTTCTGCGCTATTGGTTCCGATAAGAAATTTTACGCTGGTATTGGGATGGTGTTCCAGGTAGTCATATGGATCTTCAGGGATGGTATATCCATCTTCTACAGGGCCGAAATAATTGGTTCCTTTTGCACCTCCGCAAACCTTATTCTGTGCGTCAATTAGTTTTTCGGTAGACAAATTCAGTAACTCTTCGGGACGCGTAACTTTAAGGGTATCCATCAGGCGCTGTCTGATCGCTTTCGCAGTAAATTGATCTCTGATACATTGTACACTGCCGCTTTCTAAAACCATCTGGTGAAAATATCCCCTGGCCTGAGGCGAAACCAGCAGGGCGCTGACTAATTTTGCACCCGCAGATTCTCCCATAACAGTTACTTTGGATGGATCTCCGCCAAGGGAACTGATATTTTCTCTGATCCACTTTAAAGCCATCAGACAATCCAGTAAACCATTGTTGCCCGAGTTGCGGTAAGCAGGATTGATATCGTCCAGGTACAAAAAGCCAAAAACTCCAAGCCGGTAATTAATTGTTATGGTAACTATACTGTCCCGGTCTGCAAAAGCATGTCCGTTCATTCCTTTGCCCGCACCTGCAGTCATTGATCCGCCATGAACCCATACCACTACAGGCAGTTTTGCTTTGGCTGATGCAACAGGTGTGTAAACGTTTAGACTGAGACAGTCTTCTCCACCCGATAATCCTTTATTGCCGCCCTGGGCAGCTATACCTGTAAAGTTTTCACAGGATAAAGTATCTTTCCAGTTTTTCATCGGCTGCGGTGGTTTGAACCTCATTGTTCCAACAGGAGGCTGTGCGTAAGGAATACCTTTAAAAACCAAAGATTCATCTTCCCTGATCCCCCTGATATAACCATTACTGATCTTTATCGTATGGGTTTGAGCCTGGCAGGAAATAAAAAACAGCGCGCAGAGGAATAAAAAAACAAGTTTCTTCATGGGTATATGGTGATTGATCATGCGTATCGGTAAGCTATTATAACTATCCTTAAGCTGGTAATTGAAATATTTTATAGTAGAATTAATACCTATCCAATATCGTAAATTTATCATGATCTCTTTAATTATTTTGAACTATTATAATTGACTACTATTAATTCTTAAGTAATCATTCTGTATTTTAGAGGCGGATTTCTTTTAAATGACACTCAATCTATATGCATATGCTTAATAAATTTTATTTATTACTGCTCATAACTTGTACTACAATATATGCGAAGGCACAAAGTCCTGCAAATGGGCAGCCCTCAAAAAACAGGGATTTTCCGGATAGTGTAATTGTAAAAGTTCACCCTTCTTATGATCGGGTAAGCCATGTGCATGAATGGTTTTTTGGAAAAAACTACCGTAAAGAATGGGGGACTTCTGTAAAACTCCCTTTAATCAGGATCTCCACGGTTTATGGAGGATTAACGCCGATCAAAGAAGGTGGGGGGATGCAGTCCAAATCCTTAAGGCTAAAAGATAAAAGTGGAAAAGAATGGGTAATCCGCAGTGTGGAGAAAACCCCTGATAAACTATTACCCGAAAATCTGAGAGGCACCTTTGCGCTCGATTGGGTCAACGATGCCATGAGCGGTCAGCATCCTTTCTCTGCATTGGTTGTACCGCCGCTGGCCGAAGCTGCAGACGTTCATCATGCCAATCCTATTATAGGGGTCATTAAGGATGATGGAACACTGGGAGAATACACTAAAATATTTTCTGGCCTGGTGGTATTGCTTGAAGAGCGTGAACCCGGGGGGAAATCGGATAACTCTCCTGAAATGATTGCCAAATTAAAAGAAGATAACGATAACCGCTTTAACGGAAAACAGTTTTTAAGGGCCCGGCTGCTGGATTTATTAATAGGCGACTGGGACCGTCATGAAGATCAGTGGCGCTGGCTGGATGAGAAAAAAGGTAAAGGCAAGGAATATGAAGCTGTTCCGCGCGACCGTGATCAGGTATTTCACGTTAATCAGGGCTTGTTTCCCAACATTGCGGCACTACCATGGGTTGACCCATTGCTGGGTGATTTCGGAGGAACCATTCCGCATGTAAAATATAGCCTGTTTAAAACAAAGTTCCTTAAAGGTTATCCTGATGCACAGCTCAGCTATCAGGATTATATGCAGGTTGTGAATGAATTTGTTAAATCAGAAACAGATCAGGTGCTGGAAGCAGGACTGCAGCGTATGCCAAAAGAAATTTATGCGGTGCGTCATGATGAGCTGTTCCGGGAGCTCAGAGAAAGAAGAGACCATATTCCTGCAGCGATGGACAACTATTACCGGTTTATCAACCGTATTGTAGATATCCGTACCAGTGATAAAAACGAAGAGGTAAGCGTTACTGATGGCGCCGACAAAGGAATGCGGGTGCAAATCCATAAAATAGGCAAATCCGGAGGAGAAAAAGATCTTTTAATGGACATGACTTATCAGCCATCCATTACTAAAGAGATCAGGTTATATGTATCCGGGGGTGATGACCAGGTGACTATCAATAGCAGCTCTCCTGTAAAATTAAGATTGATCGCCGCTGAGGGAAGTAAAACTATAGAGGTGAAACAGGCGGACAGGAAAGTCAATGTTTATGCACGTGTGGATAGTGTTACCTTCACCGGGAAGTTAAACAGGCTGCATCAGCACTTATCAAATGATACATCAAATACCCATTTCGTAGCTTCCAATCCCTATAATGTATGGATGCCGCTGGCTACCGGGGCCATCAATAGGGATGACGGGTTTTTGCTTGGCGTAGGTTTTAAATATATTGGTAAAGACGGATTCAGAAACCTGCCTTACAGTACTTCACAGCAGGTAATGATCACCCATTCCTTTAATACAGATGCCTTTAGGATCAAATATGACGGAGAATGGATACATGCGGTAGGCAAGGCCGATTTTACCATTCAGTCTTATATACAGGCACCCGATAATACCATGAACTTTTTTGGACGCGGTAATGAAACGCCATTGGTAAAAGATGGCAATTACCGTAAATATTACCGGGCCAGGTTTGATACCTATCAGTTTGACCCTGCGCTGCGCTGGCACACAGATAAATGGAGTACACTGAGTGCGGGGCCGTCAATTCAGTTCTATCACCTGAACGAGGACGATAATACAGGGCGTTTTATCAACCAGCGGTCGCTCATCAATTCGTACGACAGCGCAACGGTAAATAAAGATAAAGCACATGTGGGACTGCTGGTAAACTATGTAAGTAACCATAGAAACAATAATATCCTGCCCTATAAAGGATATTATCTGGCTGTTACTTTACAAGGATATACCGGACTCAATAGCAATTCAAAATCTTACGCGCAGATCAAACCAGAATTTACTTATTATCAAAGGCTCAATTCCAGCGGTACCATCGTTTTGTCTGATCGCGTAGGAGGAGGGGTAAGCATTGGTAACCCGGCTTTCTACCAATCTATGTTCTTAGGCGGACAGGGCAATTTACTGGGCTACCTGCAAAACCGCTTCGCTGGTCAGGATATGGCCTTTAATAATTTTCAGGCCCGGGTAAAACTATTGGATGTAGCCAGTTATATCCTGCCCGGACAATTGGGGATCAGCGGATTTTATGACACAGGCAGGGTATGGGTAAAAGGAGAGGATTCCAATAAATGGCATCAGGGAACCGGTGGGGGTATTTACTTTGCCCCGGCAAGTTTAACGATCTTTCAAATCCTTGCGGGCCACTCTCAGGAAGGCTGGTACCCATATATCTCCCTTAACTTTAGAATTTAATATGAAACATCACCATTACGCCATAACAACAAAATGGACAGGTAATCTGGGGAAAGGAACTGCCGATTATAGGTCTTATAACCGCAACCATGTAATTTCTGCTTTAGATAAGCAGGTTGATATTCCTGCATCTGCAGATCCTTCATTTTTAGGAGATGCTGCGAGGTACAATCCCGAGGAGCTATTTCTGTCTTCTTTATCTTCCTGCCATATGCTCTGGTATTTACATATATGTTCCGTAAATGGAGTAATTGTAACAGGATATACCGATCAGGCAAAGGGTACCATGGAAGAAAACGAAAATGGCAGCGGAAGGTTTGTAGAAGTGATATTACATCCTGTTGTCACTGTAGCTAATGAAAATATGGTGGAAATGGCCGATCAGTTACATCATCAGGCTAATGAAATGTGTTTCATTGCCAATTCCTGTAATTTCCCTGTTCGGCATCAATCCACTGCCATTATCGCGGTAGAGCCATAATACTTACCTTAATAAGGTGATAAATATTACAGCACAGGTGGCTCATTTATCAATTCAGGCAACTTTGCAATAGCTGTAGTTTGCGAAGTATAGATCCCTGATCGTCCGCTAAAAAAGTAGGCAGTAAAACAGGCGATCGCAAAAAACAGGGCATACTGTCCGCCAAAAAGTTCTATGCCCATGATAGTACAGGCCAGCGGGGTATTGGTTGCACCTGCAAAAACTGCAATGAATCCCAACGCGGCAAAAAGGCTGACCGGAGCATTTAAAAATGTAGCCAGTGTATTGCCAAGGGTAGCGCCAATATAGAACAAGGGGGTAACTTCTCCACCTTTAAAACCGGTGGCTAGTGTAGTGGTGGTGTAAATTGTTTTCCATAACCAGCTCCAGGTATCTGCCCCTCCGGCATGAAAGGCAGAAGGAATAGTAATCGCCCCGGGATATTGAGGCTCCACGCCCAGGCTCAGGTAATCCTGTTTGCCATTCAAGTAAGTTAACCCAATGATGATCAACCCACCGGCTACGGGGATCAGCCATTTTATGCTGATCACTTTATTCAGAAAAGCTTTAATCTGATGCATCATCCCTGCAAAAAGATAACTCGCCAGGCCAAAAGCAACAGAAGCAAGGATTATTTTTGCGATGAGCAGCAGGTCTATTGGCAGCCAGGCTGATAGAAAATAAGCAGATGGGGCAACAACGTCAATATGGTAAGCTGTATGATGAATACCCCAGGCAGATACCGTGATATCGGCAATCACACTGGCTGTTAAGGCCGGAAAAATCGCATCATATTGTATA
>NZ_LMUP01000019.1 GCF_009765875.1 Pedobacter sp. L105 | reverse complement strand
TTAGCGGTATCTGTAAATGCGGTCAAATTATTCGAAGTATAAGCAACTCGTATGGTATGCCCTGCTGTAACAGTTAAACCCGTAGTGGAATTGCAACATTAGAGTGGACATTTAGTTAAGCGGCAATATTTTGTTTATTTAAGTTTTTACCAAATTCTTCCGGGGACAAGTTGCCAAGAATTAAGTATTTTATGATTGTAAATGCCAAAAGGAATAAAAAGATTAAAATTACCGCCTACGTTAGGGAAGGTGAAATAGTTGATCAGCTCAAGAAGAAATTCCTTTATAATCTTGCTAAAACGGCGTACAATAGTGAAAATTTCACCGGCAAAATCTAAAATACTCAGGCAAACAGTTCAGACGGCAAATTTCTGCATTCAGGACGTGAGTTGCCCTTGTCAGCCAATAAATTTTTGAGACTTATCCTAATTCAATTTTCTTTAAAGAATATTTAAACGGGAATTTCTGTTAATTGAATGCCCGCCGGAATGCCAGAGGCGTGATTCCGGTTTTGGCCTTAAACAACCGGCTGAAAGATTGCGGATGGTCGAAACCGAATTCATAAGAAATCTCACTTACAGATAATTCCGTATTAGCGATTTTTTCCTTCGCCTTTTCTATCATTTTGTCCTGAATATGCTGTTGCAAGTTACGGCCTGTCAATACACGAAGTAGGCTGCTTAAATAGTTGGCTGACAGATTGAGTTTTTCGGCCACGTACTGCACGGTCGGCAAGCCTTTTATGATCAGATCTGCATCATTAAAATAGCTTGTCAGGAAAGCTTCTAGCCGGTCAAGCATCTGGTGACTTTCAATTTTCCGGGTAAGGAACTGCCGGTGATAAAAGCGGTCGGCATAATTCAGCAAAGTTTCTACCTGCGAAATAATGATGTCCTGGCTAAATTTATCAATATTGGTAAAATATTCCATTTGAATCTGTTGCATCACACCGACAATAATGGCTTCTTCTTTTTCAGACAGGAACAATGCTTCGTTAACGGAATAATCAAAGTATTCGTAGCGTTTAATGGAACCTGCCAGGGATGTGCTCCATAAAAAATCAGGATGGACGTAGAGCGCCCAGCCTGACATTTGTTCTTCAGCAACTTCAGGCGGGATGAAAACTTGTCCGGGTGCTAAAAAAAACATAACTCCTTCCTTCACATCGTACTGCTCCTGCCCATAGGCGAATTTTCCGCCGGAGTTGTGTTTCAACGCGATGGCGTAAAAGTCAAATATCAAACTGGCTGGCTTTTTTTCAAAAGACCTTTTCACCGTTTCCACATTGATAACGCTGATCAGGGGGTGCTCCGGCCCGGGTAAGCCCAATAAACTATGCAGTTCTGTAATATTTTGAATGCGCGGTGGTTTCATTACGGACATCATCGGTATACTTATTTTTGATGGTAGGCAGCGGCAAATTCTTTTGCAAAATCTTTCAATTTTACTTTTCCAAGAACTGGCTTATTTTGATAATAATCTTTATAAATCAACCCGCTGTGGATACTTGCATTCATTTCGACAAAGCTTTCGGCCAGGCTCGGGTTCAACCCGGCGGCCTCCATTCTATTTAACGCTTGTTCACTATTGATTATTACCCATTTCAGATCAGGCATACCGATAGCTTCACCTAATATCCCCGCTGCTTCATTGCAACTCAATTCATCACTGGCTACATATCTAATTTTCAAGCCAGGGGCCGATGAGTTAAGTTCTTCAACAGCGGCCCGGGCGATATCTATCGGCGACACCCAGGAAACCATATCATCTTCGCCGTATACAGAGGCAATAATTCCTTTTGCTTTTATTGCATATATGAAATTAAGCAGCACCGTATAAAACCCCACCGGGCGCAAAAATGTAACTGAGATGTCGGGTGGAAGTTTTTTCAAGGTGTTCTCCGCCCTGGCATGTAAAGCGATCAGTCCGTTTTCTTTATCAGTGTATGCACCTACGCTGCTTAGATAAACTACATGCTTTATGCTTGACCGTTGAATGGCCTTCAGGTAGTGATTGGCAACAGTATCTGCCTGTTTCAATATGGTATCAGTTCCAATACCGTGATTGGATAAATCACTCCCCGGCGGAGCAATCATACAGTATACGGCATCTGCACCCTCAAACGCAGTGGTTAGAAAACCCAGATCTTCCATAGAACCTATCACTGGTCCAGCGCCCATTGCTTCGATTGTCTTTTGTTTTTTGGGATCACGGCTAATCACTATTACGTCGTGTCCTTGTTTTACCAGTTGCTCCGTCAATGGTTTGCTAACGTTTCCCAATGAACCTGTGATGATTATTTTCATGACTTTGATATTATCTTGCAAAGATCCGTCAACAATTTCCAAAGGAGCTAACCGGATCCTAGAAAGATGTAACACAATCCAAGGGTAATTACATCCGATAACGCTAACCTCACCAAACCGCAGAATTTAAAACCGATCTGACGAATTATGTAATCTATGGGTTCAGTTTATTAAAGATATCGCCGATCACTTTATCGTTTGCTGCCACCAAGGGTATGTGATATAGCTAAAGTGCTTTTTTTGATGGAGAATTTTTACAGGGAAATAATAAATTACAATAGATGAGAAAAAGCAACAAACAATTAAGGATAGATTTCATATGAGAAGTTAAATTTGTAACCCTCCCTTTTTTTGAACCGGTTTAGGAGGCGCGAATTCAAATTTATACATTTATTTTCATGCCAAGGTCCCATTCTACTCTATATTCCAAGGGGTTTTCCCTCCCAATGCCTCATATGGTCTCCGGGTATTATAATCCTTTAGCCATTCTTCTGTTAACGACTGTACTTATAGCACATCTTCAAATAAGTACGTATCCAAAATACTTTCTCTAAAGTTTCTGTTAGATCGTTCGATATACCCATTTTGCATTGGCCTTCCCGGTTGTGTATACTGAATTTTGATACCATTACTTTCGCACCAATTGCTAAGTTTCTTACTGCTAAATTCCGTCTCATTATCTACATGGATACATTTCCTGTGTGGGTGACAGATTATAATTCGGCTCAAAAGGAGAAGGTAACTTAACCTGATACGCTTTCAGTAAATCCTTTTCTTTCTTGGTTAGGGTGTAACGTGCGCACATATTTTTCAGATTAATTGATGAGCAGTAAATAAGCAGGGATTAAATTATTTGTTGCAACCCATGTGCCATACGTGATTTTATATTTGTAAGAGGTAGGAATTGTTTGGATGAACATTTTTTTAATACTTAGCTTACCATACAGGTATCTTAATACTGTTAAAGATTTCTTTATTAGTATTAGTTGCAGCACTATGGCTTATAATTTATCCTGATTAGCCTGATCATAGCCACGAATTAACTGGCGATTTACCTTCACCAATTTATTTAATATGTATAAAAATTCTTTATTTCGATTTTAATTTTAAGTAAATATAAAATATGTTTTGTTTTTAGTTGGTAGTTCAGGTTATTTCGTATATTTGTATTGTAGTTCTTAAAGTAAGAGATTAATAGCTACTAATTATTGATTTGGTATTTTAAATCGAAGAAACTTTGCAAGGATAGACGTGAGACTCTAAAAAACGCGCAAAGTTACGGATGATAAAATGCCCAAATTCTTTATCTTTGTGCTGAGCTAAGTATCCTGCACAGGATAGGATATGGGCGCTCTCCGTATGCGCGTTTAGAGAACTTGTTCTCGCCTACTCACGAGGTATCCTTGCGTACGGGGAGCATCCATATCCTAGTTTGCTCCCCTTACAAGTTTCATTGCTGAAATGCCTTTAAAACTAAAGCAATGGAAAATAGAAATTTCAGCTTATTCTTTTTTAATCATTTAATAAATGCCCATAAGCATTTTACAGATCATCAAACTGTGCTGTTTGGCTTTACCAATTCCATTAAAAATATGGCTGTGAAGTTCTTTAAACCACCCGGCTGAACTTTTACCTGTTAACCTAATTTTTTAATAACCAATCATTTAAAAACAAGGATTTTATCCTAAAGGCCTTTCTATGTCCAAAATTTCGTTGAGGAAATAGGAGAGGGACAGCCAGCCCTTAAACCTGGTAAACTAAATATATACCACCATGCAAATTAACCCGATCCATTCATTTAAAAACATCATCAAACCACCAGACTGAAGATGAATGCACAAGCGGCCATACGAATTTAGGTTGGTTACTGGTAATACTTCGTGGCCGCTGTGCATTTTATTAACCCCTTCATTTATCTGCTTAGCCCTTCTAACCCATCCTTTAAATTTTAGCATTTCGAAATATGAAAGCAAAAAACCGCTTAATGGGCTTGTTATGCCTAAAAATATCGTTTATGAATGGAGCAATAGCTTTCCTCATTCTATTGAGTAATTCCTGTTTAAACCGCCCGGCAATGGCGCTATCAAGAAATGCTGCAAAGCTCATGATTATAGCAGCCCCTTTACATCAACCTGCTAAAAGGTTTATGCGTAATACCAAAACTAAACCACAAATTATTAACCCTAAAAAAAACAAACCGATGAAATCCACATTAAACCGAACTTCTAAACAAGCTTTACACAATGGAAGTGCAAAAGGCAATCAGGTTATCACTACATCGCCTGTAAAAAAGGATGTAGTATTTGAAGTTGTTTTAGAAGAGGGAATGACTTGCAGGCCTTTTCTAATTGTATATGAGAAAGGGATAGATGCCCGTGGTTTGCCAACTACCAAAAGAACAGTACAGTCTAAATCCAATACCGGCACCTCGTATATGTTCGAACTGAAAGATCAATCTAAGCCGTTATATTTCTCTTTATTGCTGACGGGTTATTTAATGGATATAACGATAGCCAGGGAATATCATTTTGAACCAGGGGACGATGTTAAAATAAACGTACATCAAACTGATGTCCCTAATATCTATGATCTTGATTTTTCGGGTCGTGGATCTGGAAAATATAGGTGCCAAAATGAATTTTTATATGCGGTGGAAACAGATACTGTAAAAGTGTTGCCGGAGTTCACAAAAGAAAATCAGTATAACAAAGACAACCAATTATTCAGGTATACCAACCTGCTTTATGATCTCATAGAGAAGTATCAGCCAGAAATGTCTGATTACTCTTATCACTTATTACATGCTGATGTGCTGGGGAATATGGGGAATTATCTTTTAACAAATCTGCAGGTTAAGCTGCATGAGCAGCTGTCAAAAAAAGATACGGCGGGCTTTAAAGTTTTAGCAAAGAGTTTTTCAGATCAATATCAATTTGACTTTGTGGGCAATATCCCGGATAGTGTGTTATTGGATTCTAAGGAATATGCGTTGTTTATGATCGAAAGGATAAAAACAAAAGTGCTAATTGATTTTGCAACGGTTAATTATGCCATTGTATATGAGAGAATTAAAAGAGTAGACAACGTAGCTTTAAGGGATAAAATGATCGCTGCCCTGTTTAAATATTATATCAGGTTGGAAGATGATAATGGATCAATGATAATCGATGCGATTTCCTTAGTGAAAGACAAGGGCAGTCTGGATACCTTAAAAACACTGATTAACTATCAAAAAGTTTAGGGGCATCGTCCTGCAAATGGCTCATTAAGGAAAATGCAAAAATGAATTAGTATCTATAAAATCAACCTATAATGGATCATAAAATTCCCGCTGTTATCCCAAATCCTGAATTTAACTTATTAGTTACTTATACCGATCCGGTGAAAGTTGCAACAATCGATAGCTATTACCAAAGTTTGTTTTCTAGTTTACTGTCATCCGAAAGATTGACAGAAGAAGAAAAAGAAGGACAGCGTGCCTTTTTATCCAATGAATGGGGAGAGAAACTTTTCCCATTTTTAAACTTTTGGAGTGTAAAAATATATGGATAGCAATGGTTATTATTATTAACAAAATTATAAAATGGCACCCATTTTAAACACGTAATAATAGCCCGTAATTTTGATTATCCTTATTTATTAAAGATAGTTTTACCTATGAAGAAGGTCACATTCAAATATGCTAGCTGTGCAATTATATTTTGGCAATTGACAGCCTTTTTGATACCCGTTTTACCACTTCCATTTTTTTATTTATACTTATTTTTCTGTTTTAGTTTTCATTTAATTTCCGGATTCTTACTGCGGCTAAATAGTTTTATTTGGACATTTACCGGGCTGTTACCATCGTTAATTTACGCTCATGCAAAAATATCCATTTGTTTATGAGTAATAAGCTACATAAATTTAAATTGAAATTTTCGTCTATATGGCAAATTTAGTAGGTAAAAGGAGTATTCTTTGGAAATATATATTGGCATTGTGTTCTATTGTAATTCTTTCAACGTCATTTAAACAGAGTGACGATCAAAAGATCTGGGATACCAATTCGCCCCTGACATGGGATGATTTCAAGGGGATGGAGAAAGATAAAAAATTCGATTCCGAAACAAAATCTAATACTTTTATTGGGGAGCCATATAAATATAAAAGATTAGGTAGTGATAGTAATTCTTATGTTTTTGAGTTTCAGGTAAGGAGCGTTATGGTTAGAAGCAAATCATGGGTAGATCCTGCATCTAAAACTCCGTCTCTATTGGCGCATGAGCAGTTACATTTTGATATATCAGAATACTTTGCGAGACAACTATTATTAGCATTTCGAAATGCCACTTATAGCCATAATTTCATAAATGAAATAAAAGACATCAGGCACAAGCTTAGTGTTCAGAGAACCACTATGGAGAATTTATATGATGAACAAACCGTTCATTCTCAAAATGCACATATGCAGTCTAAGTGGAATGTATATGTGCAATCATTACTGCAGACTAACGAAAGTTTGGAAAATGCGCTTAAAAAACTACCCTAATATTAAAATCTACTATGGAGAAAGATAAATATGTGTTCATACCTGCGGCAGGTTCACCAACAGTAAAAAAACTACGAAAGGTTACGTTCCTGTTTATTGGTGTCATGACTATTGGATGTGGTGCGGTTGCTATCTTTAGCAAACCCAAACCTTTTGATTTAGTGTTTATTTTCTTCGTTTATATCATCTTATGTTTATTCGTGACCGTAGCTAGATTTACAACCTTATATATTGCAGAGATCCGGATTGATCCTGTTGAAGGGATGCTGTACGCATCATATATGAATCACAAAGGTGAAATTGTTCCATCAAAGATTAATATTAAAGAAGCCAAATACAGTTATAGACTTCGTGTTACAAGAGGTTTCCAAGGGTATATTTTAACAATGAAAAACAATAAATCCAGATTGCGGATCGACGAGACCCAATCGCAAAATAAAGATCAAACTAATACGTTTTTTCGTAGTCAGTTAGACGAAATGAATCAAATCATTCTACAAATTAGAGGACAACTTGACTAATTTTATACTCGATAAAAAAATATAAAGTAATAAAATATTCTTCAGAAAAATCACATTTTATGCCTTGGCAGATTAATTTCCTGCGCTTGCGGATAAGGTGCCCTATTAGTCATGCTTATATCTTCACGAATATTCTGGTGAGTTTTGTACTGCCTTTCGTCAGAATTTGAAAACCTTGGATCCGCAATGAAAGGCATTTTTGCCATTTTTGTGATAGTAATAGTGGGGAAGTGGTAGTCTACTTCTACGTTACCGAGTAGCAAGTAACACCCTCCGCCCAGAAAGGGATAATGTTCAAGGCTCTTTGTAAAATGTGCAGTGTCAAATAATTCGCCAGCGGCATCGATCCAGGTGCCAAAATACATGGGGCCCATTTTTGTTGGCACATGCTTACGGGAGATCAGATAAGCAATCATTTTTACCTGTTTTTTTTGATGTTTAACCAGGTGTTTCGCCATTACATTACCACGATACTTTGTTTGTAAAAGTTCAAAAGGAGAACAGGAAACAGGGAAACTGAGCAGTTCGATTTCATCAAAAGCGTCTTCGAATACGGAACGTTCCAGCACAGGCATCTTGTAATCCTTAATTGGTTCCTGGATCAACATTAAATTGCGGTTCTCTGGCTTAAAATTTACCATGATCAGCCGGGCGATAACCAATAACTGGTTTTTTGTTTTACCGGTAAAGCGGAACGCACCAATAAAAATCAAAATCTGAATGCCTTCAATTCCGATAGTTACACGATTAATGAAATCTTCCAGAGATTGGTAACCACCGTTTTTATCTCGTTCTGTAATAATTTCCTGCGCAACTTTCGCCTGCAAACCTTCCAGTAACATAAAGCCCAAATACACGTCTACGCCATATAAATTGGTTTCGTAATCACTTTTATTGACGCAGGGGTTAAGAATGGTTGCGCCAGACATTCTTGCTTCGTGTATGTAAACTTCCGTTCGGTAAAAGCCGCCCTGGTTATTGATGACCGCAACCATAAATTCTACCGGGAAATGTACTTTTAAATATAAACTCTGATAACTTTCAACTGCGTAAGAAGCAGAGTGGGCTTTACAAAAAGAATATCCTGCAAAGGATTCGATTTGTCTGTAAATCTCCTCACTTAGTTTTAACGGATGTCCCTGTGCTGCACAGGAGACAAAAAAGTTATCTTTAACCTTTTGCAGTGCTGCCTTTGAACGTCCTTTTCCGCTCATGGCCCTGCGCAGGATATCTCCATCAGCTGCGGGAAGGCCGCCATAATGCAAGGCGATCTTAATCACATCTTCCTGGTAAACCATAATGCCATAAGTTTCACCCAGCTGTTCTTTAAAAACCGGATGAAAATATTCAAATTGGTCAGGGTAATTATGCCTGAATATATATTCTTTCATCATGCCACTCTGGGCTACACCAGGCCGGATGATGGAAGAAGCAGCTACCAAAACTTTGTAGTCGTTACACTTTAACCGCCGAAGCAGACCCCGCATGGCAGGACTTTCTATGTAAAAACAACCAATGGTGTTTCCTCTTTCCAGGTAGGTATTACATCTGGCTTCATTGATTGATATGGAATTATTCCTGATATCTACCCTTACGCCCTGGTTCTTTTGGATCAGCTTCACACTGTCGTCAATATGGCCGATACCCCGCTGACTCAGGATATCAAACTTCTCAAATCCAATTTCCTCTGCCACATGCATGTCGAACTGAACAATAGGAAAACCTTTTGGTGGCATTTCAAGCGTTGTAAAATTGGTGATGGGTTCTTCAGATATAATGATGCCGCAGGAGTGCATACTTCGCTGGTTTGGAAACTTTTCCAGCATTTCCCCATATTTATGCACCTGTTGCACCACAGAATTTTTATCATGTAAATTCATAGGGTTTATAGTTAGCGTGTCCAGCTCTTCCTTCGGTAATCCGAAAACTTTTCCTACTTCTCTTAGGATGGACTTATACTTGAATTCTACATTGGTACCGCAGAAGGCAACATGGTCATATCCATATCTGTTAAAAATATATTCTAAAATGGTGTCCCTTTCCTTCCACGACCAATCTATATCAAAATCGGGAGGGCTCTTGCGGTTCAGGTTTAAAAAGCGCTCAAAATACAGGTCCAGCTCCAGGGGGCATATGGCGGTAATGCCCAGGCAATAACTTACTATACTGTTCGCTCCGCTGCCCCGGCCAATATGAAGAAAACCCAAACTATTACTATACCTGATGATGTCCCAGGTGATCAAAAAGTAACCGCTGAATTCCAGTTCGTCAATTACTTTTAACTCTTTCTCTACCCGTGCTTTTGCTTCGGCATGGTTGCTGCCATATACCTTTTTTAATCCCTGATAGGCCAGACTGGTGAGCAGCTGCATATCACTTTTCTTATCCCTGGTATAAAACTTTCTGTTGCGGGGAGTTTCAAAATCAAAGTCGAAATTACACTCGCTGATCACTTTTTCCGTGTTCTGCAGAATTTGAGGGTAGTCTTTATATTTGTTAATGAGCCGATCCAGGGGCTGCATAAATTCTGTAGCTAGGCAATAATCATCTGCCGTCAGTTTGGAAAGGATTACATTGCGATCAATTGCCCGTAACACTTTATGCAGGTTATATTCTTTTTTCGTTCTAAAAGTGACCGGCTGAAGAACTACCATTTTTTCTATATAAAAAAACCATTTAGCATGATATAACAGTAACAACTGTTCTGGTTTTATACCCACATATTCATCAGGCTTTAAATCAAGCGGAATGTTTTCAACCGGATAGATGACAACAACATGCTCAAATAACGGAGCCTGTAAAGGTAAGGGAGTACCCTCAAAATTATGAGCGGTTAAGAAGCGGTTCATTTCTGCAAGCCCTTCTTTATTTTTCGCCAGTCCTATAAAATGGAGCCGATGATTGTACCTGAATTCCATACCTACCAGGGGCTTTATGCCGTAGGATTGGCAAGCCTTCATAAATTCATAAATGCCGGTAACGGTGTTAACATCAGTCAGCGCCATGGCTGTTACCTTGTTTTCGGCAGCTTGCTGTACCAGTTCCTGCAAAGGAATGGTGCCATAACGCAGGCTATGGTAGGAGTGGGAGTTGAGGTACATCTGATTTGGGTTTAGTTTTTAGCACTGCCCCCGCACAGCGGGCAATGGCATCTGAGCCGAAACGGATTTTCATCTTATCCATGGCTTGGTAAAGGGACATCAGTTCTACGGTGTCCTCAAAGATGTTGATCTGGTAGGTACCACGAACCAGCCCGCTGAACTGGATGCCAATTAATCGCAGGCGCATACGGCGCTGATATAATTTATCAAATAGTTCCATCACAACTTTGGTTAAGGTATGATCTGCTGAGGTATAGGGAATTTTTGCCTGCCTGGTTTCGGTGTCAAAGTTGGCGTAACGTATCTTTACGGTAACGGTAGAAGTGAGCCATTCTTCAGCACGGAGCTGAAAGGCTAATTTTTCAATCATGCCTACAATCATGGATTTTAATTTCGGGATATCTATCGTGTCTTTGTCAAAGGTGTGTTCTTTGGATATGGATTTTCTTTCCCTGTAAGGCTCTACAGGAACATTGTCTATTCCGTTTGCTTTTTTCCATAGATCGAGCCCATTTTTGCCGATCATTTGCTGCAAAATCTCAGCAGGCATTTCGGATAAAGTTTGAATGTTTCTAATACCAATACGGGATAACAGGTTGAAGGTAACCTCTCCCAGCATCGGAATTTTCTTAATGGACAAAGGGTTTAAAAAGGATTGTACCTTGGGCTGGGGTACTTGCAGGTTTCCCCTTGGCTTACCTTCGCCAGTTGCGATTTTAGACACCGTTTTATTTACGGAAAGAGCAAAGCTAATGGGCAATCCTGTTTCTTTGGTAACAGATTGAGAAAGCTCGTTAGTCCATGAATAAGCGCCATAAAACTTATCCATACCGGTAATGTCAAGATAGAATTCATCAATACTAGCTTTTTCCATTACCGGGGCTTTTGCTTCAATTACACTGGTTACCGTATGTGACAGTCTTGAATACAAATCCATATCTCCTTTAATAACTTTTGCTTGCGGGCAGAGACGCATAGCCATTTTTATAGGCATGGCGGAGTGTACACCAAAAACGCGCGCTTCATAAGAACATGAAGCGACTACCCCACGGTCTCCACCGCCTATAATCAGCGGTATTCCATCTAGCTGCGAGTTAGTCAGTCTTTCACACGATACAAAAAATGTATCCAAATCCATGTGGACAATTGCTCTTTCCATAAGTCAAATAGGTAAATACCTTGCAAAAGTACATTTGGAATTGACATTTTCAGCAGATCGATTGCTATAAATATTAGCATTTTATAGTTATTTTAAGCATTGTAGTTTTGTGGGTAAAAATATGCATCGTATATAACTCGTACATATTCAGTATTTTATTATAATATTTTGAAAATTCATTTAAAATACTATAATTTTTAGCAAAATTTATTATGTTTGCTGCTGTAAATATTAGCCAATGTCCATCTTGTCAGAAAACTTAAGGTACTTAAGGGCAGATAAAAATATCTCCCAGCGTAATCTTGCAAATGAACTGATCATTAGCCGGGGTCGTTATTCAAAATATGAGGAAGGTAAATCTGAACCTCCTTTAGAAATTTTACAACGCATTTCCCGTTTTTTTCAGGTGAGTATTGACCTGATGATCTCCGCAGACCTGCGGTTATTTAGCGTGGCAGACCTGGTAAAAATAGATGAATACAAACGCCTGGTTTTTATACCCGGAAGCAGGGATGAATCCATGAAAATCAACCCCCTAACAGAGAACTTATAACCTGTTGCTAAAACATTTTAATTTAATATTTTCATGATGGAAATTGAAAGATCACCTTCCTTTACTATAAAGATTGCCAACGATTTTCCTTTACAGATTACTCCGCTCAGATGGAATAAAGCGGGTGATATGATATACGAAGTTTCCTCTGAGAGCAAGGTTCATGGGCGTATATTCCCTACAGTTGGCGAAGGCCCTTTTATAGTTTGGGCTACGCATGATGATATAGAGTTACAATTTGTAGATCAGATTGGTGCTGCGATTGAGTGGCATGATAATTAAAACCGTTGGTTTTAGCTAATCACTACCCGGTAGCGTGCCTGACCTTGCTTTGAACCACTCCGTATTGATTCCACTGACCTACCACTAAAACTTCGGCAAGTTTAACTAGTTCATCACTACGGACTCTCCACTTACTCACACGGACTCGGTGTGGACGCTAACAAAGCCATTCCCCTGCATTCCCTGAATAACTACTCGTTAGCATATATCCCATATTTTTTCTCTGAAACTAAGCGTTGTCAATACCGATTTTGGAAAATTAGACAATGGCCTTATCTATCAAATTTTATCCAAACCAAATAAAATTTGGTTTCGTTAAGGGAACTTGGCACAAAGGCCGAAAAAAATCGATCGGAAATTATCGGAAATTGTCGGAAATTGTCGGAAATTGTCGGAAAAAGTGTAGAGCCACAGCCTGTTATGTTGTTTTTTTTCAAATAGCGATTATACATTTGAAGAAAAAAAACATAAAATTATGGCAAGAAAAGATGGTAATTTTTTACGCGGCGCACTAGGTCCGTACGTGTATAGGGTAGTTAGAGGAAAACAGGTTGTTTCAATGAGACCAGTTCGTGGTAAGATGAAACAAACACCGAAAACAAAAAAATCAAACCAGGCATTTGGTTTAGCGACTATGATTGGCCGTTATTTAAGGGAATCCGTAATTAATGGCATTAATGGCTATTCAGACGATGAGATGAATAACCGGCTAACAACTTTGCTTGTTCAATCCCTGGCTGAAAGTCGTGATCCCCAAACAGGATCTTATGCCTTCCTGGAAGACAGCTTTTCCACTCTGGAAGGGTTTGAGTTTAATAGAAATTCAAAACTAAGTAACCAGATGGCTTCTGAGCCTGCTGTGGCTATCAATAATGGTATCTTAACGGTTACTATCCCTCAAAACCAAATCGATTTTACATTTAAATTTCCACGCAACACATTTGTATGTAGGATAGTAGTATATGTATCACTTTTCAGACCTGAAGATTGGTTCACTACTAAAAATGTAGAAAGCCAGACAGTAATGATTACCAGAAATAAGCCAGTTATGGAGGAGCAGAAATTTACGTTTGCTATACCAGATGGCTGCCTGTGTTTGGTAAGTACTTTTCTTCAATATGCAAATTACGGGCCGGAGGATATGGTATTCATCAACAATCAAAAGTTTAATCCTGGACAAATCTGCGCTGCTTTTATCACTCCTGGTGTTTTTCAGGATGACGAACGCCTCTGGATAAAAATGGAAAAAATATTCCGGCCAGAAAAGTAACGGCCTTCAAAACATTTGCCTGATAAGGGGCAGATATAATTAATTCAATTATTCACCATTAAATTAAGAAATATGAGAAAAAAAGAGTGATCAATCTGAAAAATCAGATAAAAACAAAAAAGACTAATTAATCAATTATTTACAATTTAAAAATTCACAAAATGGCAACAACAGAAAATGGGCTCTTACGCGGACTTCGCGGTTCGGTAGGACCAGTGGTAGTATCTAATGGAGATGGCGTATCCATCGTAAGGATCAAACCTAAAAAAACAACAAAAGCACCACAACAATCGCAGATTGATCAGCGTGCAAATTTTAAAATGGTATCTGATTTTGTAACCCAACATCAGAAACTTCTTAAAATTGGTTTTCAGGCTTACCAAGGTGCTGTAAAACCGTTAAACGCTGTATCTTCTTACCTGTTAAAAAATGCGATTATTGGTACATCACCAAATTACGAATTTGATTTCACTAAAGTGAAGCTGAGCAAAGACGGAGGTGGCCTGTTGCAAGAGTTTTACGCTTCAGCTGCAGTTGCTACAGGTAGTGTTCTGAATATAACCTGGGATCCTAAAGGTTTATATAACGACGCAGATTTGATCGAGCGCAATTTAGACTCGGCATATGTGATGGCCTATGATGAAGTAAAGGGCGTTTCTGTTCAATTGTTAGATGGCCCTACCAGGGATAAAGGTGAACTTTCGTTCCGTATGCCACGCGCATTTATAGGAGATAAAACACATGTTTATTTCTTCTTTGTATCCGTTGACGGAAAAGTATCCAATACGCAATACCTGGGTAGTGTAGTACCATTAACCTAATGTTGAAGATCGCCCGGCCGTACTTAACCAAGTACGCCGGGCATCTTTTACCATTTAATTATTCGTTTTAAAAATTACAATTATGATAGCTAAAGTTTTAAAATTCCCCGAAATTACAAAGGAAGAATCCAAAGAACTCAAGTGGTTCAAAGTGCTACAACCGGAAATTCTATTCCTTGTTTTAGTATTGATCTGGTTCCTGATGCCCTTTTTGTTGCATTTTCTGGATCCAACTGCAGGTGATATAGACCAGAGTCACTGGTTTTTGATCCTATTAGGCCTGATCACCTTTCTCATCCTGTTGTCTATCTGTAGCTGGCTCTTCAGGCATTTTTGGGAAAAGATTGGCCTGCCCGAAATTAAAACTATCCTTTTAAAATTCAATTATTTAACGCCATGGCAACAATTAAACTTTTTATCGGTCTCCTTTTTTTTACTCTTATTAGCAGCAGTGGGCTGTTTAATAGGTATTTGCTAAAAAGGTTTTATTTATCAGATCTGCATAACGATGTCCGTATGGCTTTAGTAAGTGTTGCCAGTCGCGAAGTTGGAGTGAGGGAACTCACGCAACACAATGATGGCAAAAGGGTAGAAGAATATCTGGCGCTTACCCATTTAAAAAAGGGAAATCCCTGGTGTGCAAGTTTTGTGAGTTTTGTATTTGCCCAATGTGGTTATAGTAAACCCCGAAGCGCCTGGTGCCCTGATCTGTTTCCTGATTCCCGCTTAGCGACATCGGCACTGCCGGGAGATATCATGGGGATATATTTCCCTGAAAAAAAGCGCATTGCCCACGTCGGCCTGGTGATCCATCAATTGGGCAGCTGGGTAACTACCTGTGAAGGAAATACCGATGTGGCGGGAAGTAGGGAAGGAGATGGTGTTTACAAGAAGCTTAGACATATTAAAACGATCCACAGCATTTCCGATTGGGTTTCAGAAAGGAGGAAAGTACCATGAGATATTGTATGATAACACTTCTTTCATTAATGTTGACGAGCTGCGCACTTTTAAAACGCAACTCCCGAACATCAAATAAAACGGAGCAGGAAACCAATAGTGTAACCCGGCTAGCTACCACTTCTGAAATAAAAAATATAACCAATGCCAATGAAGTAGTATACCAAAAAGATTCTATACAGGCAGGTTATAGTATTTGGTTTTGGCCCAAAGGAAAATTCTCTTTTTTGCCAACAGGTGGTGTTACCGGAGAGTTTGACAGCGTATTGTTAAAAGGCAACCTGCAACAAATTCGAAAATCAACACAAACAGTAGCAGTTCAGCAAGCGCAAAAAGAAAATACCCAGGCTACGGGCTTAGCTAATAGTAGGAGCAGCGCTACCACTAAGGAGACCGTGAGACAAAGTATTCCGGAGGTGAAACTGATTGTAATTGGGTTCATTGTATTGGCTTTGTTACTGATTTATATATTTAGAAGGTAACATTAATCCAAAAAATAACATTTTTTTTTCGAAATTCTAATGAAAAAAACTTTTTATCTGCGTTGAAAAGTTCAATCGGATTTTAGGACAAATATTCATTTTTAATATCTTCAGACCAATTTTGTTATTATGTTATCTTATAAATAATAGAGGGAAAGTAAAAATATTTCATCAGGGAAAACAATTTAAGTTTTATACCTTAAAAATCTTTGTAAATTTACCTAACAATCTTATTAACGTTTTTACCATTGATACGACTAACCAAATATTTAGAGAAAATTCTTTACAAGGAATTTAAGGAAGGGGACAGGAAACACGAAGTGATTGCCAGTGCTTTTGTTGAGGCTGTGTTTACAGGTAAAATAGAACTTGGCATCACACTCCCTACGCAAAGTTTCTTCATAGATTTTTATGGGGTTAGCCATCTTGTTATTGAGGCAGCCTGGAAGATGATGAAGGAAGAGTACAAAATTATTGTCACCAACAAGAGCGGCGGGACAAATATTGTGGAAAAATTGCCTGGGAAGAAATTGAATGGTAGTGTTAAAGTTCAGGAACGGGATTATCAGCGTACTATGCTTAACAGGCATATCATACCTGAAAAAGATTTATATGCCGGCAGTTTTAGTTCGGATTTGATAAAAAGTTATAGAAAATTCAGGGATCTGACTGATGATGAAATCAATAAAAAAATATTGCCTGAATTAGTTTCGTACTTTCGGTCTGAGATAAATTTTAAACTTGGCACATCTTATACAGAGAAAGATGTTTGCTATTTCGGGGATTATCATTACGCAATCTCTTCTATTTGCAGGACTTATTTGACTGCTGAAGAGGTGTTTATCATTATCTCACCTGCTCCTGATCAAATCAAAGAGGTGATTATAGAAGCAAAAAAGGAAGTTTTGGTGTTGCCATCGAATTCTTCGGATGTTCCAATTGCTGAAATTGAAAGGATTTGTAATGAAAAGAGTACAGGTATAGTTTATGTAGCTTCCGGGCCGGGATCGAAAACAAAAGAACTGATCAGCGCTGAAAAAATGGAGCAGCTGATCAGTTTGCAAAAATCATATGGCTTTGCCATCATTTTTGATGACAGATATCCTGAGTTAGATGGTGCAGGGAATTTAAGTAGCGTTGATATTTCAGGTTATGATTCGGTTTTCTATTTGTCTCCGGTTGGCAGAAGAAATCTGATGGTCTATAATATTATCTTGATTGCAGCAAATAAAAAAGCATTAGCTAAAATCAAACCCCAATTGAATAGAATGTCTCATTTAATGGAAATCCAAACAGCTTATGTTTTGCTGGATTTGGCGAGGCAACGTAATCTATTATTCGCTCATGAGGTCAAAGCCTATAAAGATCTGAAGAGCGCTTATCAAATAACAGTAAGCGAATTACTAAAAACTGGCTTATGGAAACAAGAGGGGTTTTCATTTAGCGGAAATGGATTTATTTACCTGGAGCCAATTTCCGGCAAATTTTTGCCTGATGTTTTTAAAGAATTGCAAAAAAATCATATTTACGTTTTTAACCCCTCACGTTTTGTAAGTGATATTCCAAATAATAATAGGATTTATATAAGTATTCCAACAGATAAAAGCGAGAAGCAACTAGTTCAGATTATGCAGAAACTTCACAACATTTTAATAACCATGATTGGCTGATATGCAGGGCTTAAGGTGACTTTGACTCTCAGATTTGCTCATTTAATTTTTTCATTTAAAACCTAAACTTAACATATATGAGAAAACTAGAACAGACCCCCATTGACAAATTGATTCAAAAGTTAGCTGAATCAAAAAACATCCAGATTAATCTCGCCCTACTTGGAGATCTGGTCACCAAGCCCTTGCTTAGTAATACAAATACAGCAAAATTGTTTTTATCAGATGTACGTACAATTTATAACTGGAGACTGAAAGAAGGACTGGTATCAAAACAAATCAGATCCAGACATTTTTATCTTTGGGATGATATTTTATCCTTCCTGGATAGAACGTAATAAAATTAGGGCTGGTTAAAACACAGCTAAAGATCAACACACACACCTGCAATTGCCCGGTGAGTAATGTCCCGGGCTTTTGTTTTCTAAAATTAGAAAGGAAAAAATGTTATGTACAAAAGGATTAGTAAAAAGATAAAATTTAAAGAGGTAGAATACGTACCTCTAATTGTTGAAATCACCAGATTAATATATTTTAATTATTTGTGGCTATTGATGGATATTTCAATGGAAGGCGAGTTTGCTGAGCTCAAACCAATAGTAAAGACGTTTACTTTAGATGATGAAATGTTAGAATTGCTGTGGAGTTCAGATGATGAGGTGGTTAAACTTACCGTAGATTGTTTGAAAGATATGGATATGAAGTTGTCCACCTTCTGTAATTTCAGCAAGTTTGATGTTGAGATGGATATTATCCCTGAAAGTGTAATGAAACGGGCACACAGAATCTTTAATTTTCTGGCTTATGAAAAATATGCCCCGAATTACCGTTTATATTTAAGGGTTCTAAAATATTATACCATTTCTATTAGCCATTTACTATACTGGTTAAAGAGAATGTTATGTACAGGCCTTGTTGATGTTCCCTCCATTAGAGCAGAGTTTGGCAGAGATTCAAGACGATGGAAATTTTGTAATCCTTCACTAGCGGCTTTAATAGATTATGGAAAACTTGAAATGGACTTCATAAATAATCTCGTAGCTATTCTTCAGCGTTATAGTCTTCAATTGGATGATCTGATTAAGAAAAATAAACTTAAAAGCCAGTTCTCATAACATTCTTATTTCTAAAATATGAATCAATGATACTGCTATTTACAGACACCGCAGGTTCCGCCATCTTTTTTACAATGTTTGCAATATTTGCAGTTCTTACAGGCCCTGCAGCTTTTGCTGCCGGTACAGGTGGCCATTGTTTTTGAAGGTATATGATTACCTATGGTAGTGAGTATGATAGCTGTTAGAATGATTAGATGTCTCATAGCTGATATCTTTTGATATGGTAATGTAAGATTAATTGTTCTTTAAACAAAATGCTTTAAAGCCGTTACTTGTTCAAAAGATGAATAGGTAACGGTTTTATCAGTTTATAGCGGGTTGATTAGCTGTTTACAATTATGAATTTATATTGTTAAATTTGATATTCTTTGAAGAAACTCAAAAAATATAGCCGGTTCGAATCCGGCACTGTGTACCAAGCCGGAGTTAGTTCTAATTTTAGTTCTAACTCCGGTTTTTTATGTCATAACTTCTTGTTAATCTGGTAAATAATTTCGGCTGCAAGATTGGCTTGAATGGTTCTAAGAATGCTAAATTACATATCATGCCACTCAATTGAACGACCTATTTGATCGAGTAACTCGTTGGTATTAAGATCTGTAATACACCAAATTAGTCCAGAATCATCTATTTCTGGAAACGCTTCTCCAATTTTGATTTCTTTATTAAGATGGCATAACGTCCCCCTTCACTAAAAAGGTAGTACTCTCCACTGCTTTGCTTGATCTCCAAGGGCAATTGTAATGTCATAAGTTTCCATTTCTTCCATATATTAGTAATGTTCTAATACTCAAAATTGTTCACCATTATGTACTTAGATTGG
The DNA here is from genome assembly GCF_009765875.1 of Pedobacter sp. L105. Taxonomy (GTDB): domain Bacteria; phylum Bacteroidota; class Bacteroidia; order Sphingobacteriales; family Sphingobacteriaceae; genus Pedobacter. The sequence continues at coordinate 2,827 of NZ_LMUP01000019.1, read as the reverse complement.
AAGCAAGCAGAAAAATTAATCATAACTAATGTATTTCGAGGTCTATCTCTAAATCCAAGTTATAAATATGGAAGGAAAATTATACTGTCACCTCCTTATAAATGTAGAATAAAACACTTTAAGGGAGTAGAAGGATATCATGTACAAATTGGTAAAAATAAATTTATTGATGTACCCATACTAATGTTAGAGGATCTTTATTCAGAATCTATAAAAAGCAAGGGTGAGTACAGTCTCTTGATCTTTCGCAAACTTTATCCTTCACTTTCTAAAAATTCCCCATGTTATATTCATACGGTTGGCAAACTTTTTGAGATTTCTGGTTTGGCGATTCGATCAGGTCGGAGTAGCTACTGGATAAAAAACTATTTGAATTGACCGAATAATTGTAAATTATTGTACAGTAAGGTATGAAGTGCTATAGTTGTAATAACGATGCTGGTTCATTAGAGCATGTAATAAACAATAGTATAGGTGGAGAAATAAAATCCAGAGATCTATTGTGCAATAAATGTAATATTGAATTCGGGGCAACTATTGATACTGAATTAGATAAGAGAATAGGATATGTTGGAGATTTACTTGGAATTGGAAAAGATCGTGGAAAAAGTGCACCTATTATTATCATGAAATCTGATTCGGGGCTGATAAAGCATGTCGGGCCGTTTATGAAGCCACTGTTTAAGTTTACATTTCCTGCTGGAGGAGGAATTAGAGAACAATTTGTACCTGAAGAGAAATCTGCAAAATTCATTAAAAAAAACAAGCAGAGCTTGCCGTTCGATTCCGGCGACTTCTTTGAGATAGAAACCATCGGCCTTAGTTGATATGAATAGGTTTAAGAAAAAACAACCCCCCCCTAAATCATATGATTTAAGGGGGGGGGTGTTTTTAATGTGTATTGGTCGGGGTGGCAGGAAGATTTTCCTACCGCTTAATGTGTTGATTATATTTGAGTTATAAAGTTATTACAGGTTTAGGTAACCAAAAAGGTCTCATATTATTTGATTCCATTTATATCGGATTCCGTCGTCAAAACACTATATAACAGATATTCAATGAACTTTGAGTTAGTCAAAATAGCAATTTATCTGATGGATTCCAAATTTTTCAGTGTAAATTTTATTGAAGTTTTCCCACCTATTATAAGTCATTAATCATAACTGTTTTGCTGCCGGCCATTATCAAGACCTTTTCCTGTTAGCTGGCCAATTTCATTGTAGCTATAGTTAGCCAATAGCACTTCCGCGTCCGTATTGATCTGTTCATAGTCATTTAACCTCCTGCCCATATGATCATAGGTACACCGGGTAGCAATAGTGGTATTTCCGCCAGCTACATTGTGATGAATACGAGTGCTGGCCAGCGGCGCATTTTCGAAGTTATAACTGTAACTGATCTACTGATCTCATCATAATTGCCGGTGTTAACAGCGCCCGATTGGTAGTGCTGCTGGTAAACTTTTAACAGTCTTCCTAAAGTCTTCCTTTATCATCATAGTAGTTAAACGTTAGCAACATAGTACTTGTTCCTAGTACCAATGTTTTTGTACCAGTTAATAGCCCCCTCGTATTTAAGCTGCCCGCTGGATGCAGGTAAGTAGTATGCCGGAAATTTAAATTAAATTTAACACCTATATATATGAACTAAATTAACAACCGCATTGACCGATAAAATTTTTCTTTATTAATAAAGATCCGTTTTTTAATAGAGTGAGATCTCCTTTAATCGAAAAATTTTCCTCACTAATATTCTTTTTTGTTTCAAAATTAATTTTCAAATTATAAACTCCATTAGAGTACAAATAAAAAACTTTATCTTTATAGTCAATAAGATCAAATTTTTCCAATTTCCTATTCAATAAAACATAGCCTGTTTTTGCAAAATTATTTACGAAAATATATTTCCCTTTTTTCTCATCTAATTTAGATAAATAGAAGAAACAAACACATCCATCTATATCTCGAGGAAGGTCTGTAAATGTGCCTAACTTAACATCAATCGTTTGTTTCTTATTTCGTTGCGAGTTATTTGTATATGGGGTTTGCTTTGATTCTCCAATAACTTTAATTGGCTGAACCTTTCTTTGATTTGAAGTACTAGCTTCTTTATTGTCCCAGAATAAAGGATTATAACCATATGATAAAACGCTGAACATTATTAATGTTAAAAAAAAATTATTCATAAATTGTCTCTTTATTAGTTTAAATTATTGTGGAATGGATATATGTATATGATTCTGATGTTGTTGTTTTACATATGGCCAGTAAGTTGATTTGCCATCAACCATTCTTTCATCATTTACGGGTCCATAATTTTCTAACCAACCAGGTGTGAACTGAATTACGTCCTGAAAATCAGAAATAACACTATAAATAGAACTATGTTGGTTATTAGAAATATGTACACCATTAATATAATTAATGTCAAATGCTCCTCCATATCTATGTGCCGATTTTAACGCATTAGTCGGATGATTTGTTGTACTTGATATATTTATTGAATTGACGCCTACTTCATTATGCTCTTTTTGCATGAGGGTTGAAAAATACTTTTCTAATTTTGGATCAACTAATCGATTAGCTCCTGGATCAAAGGTAACACTTACGAAGGAACTATTTAAGTTAACTCCTTCAGAGTTAACTGACGAATTACCTGATCCATTACCCCCTCCGAGGCCTGCTTGATTCAATGCTTCACTTTGAGATTTAGAAATTTGATTTCCAGCGTCCTGGTAAGCGTTATCACTATTACCGTATACTGTAACTCCTGGCAATGATAATTCAAAATTTGCTGTAATATAACTAGAAATTTCATTTGTAGTTGC
>NZ_LMUP01000015.1 GCF_009765875.1 Pedobacter sp. L105 | reverse complement strand
GGAGAGGGGCAGCCTGCCGGCATGACCAGGGAAGCTTTCCTGCAAAAGATGTTCAGCTACTTTAAGAACGCGGTACACAACTCCAAGCCTGCCCAGGAATATATCAGCAGCAGAAAGCTGAACTTTAGTAAACTGGAGATCGGGTATAATGCCGGCCAGTTTCACCACGGTACCCGCAAAGAGGAAACTTTAATTGCACAGTGCCTTCAATATGGCTTATTGAACGATGAAGGGCTGGTGAGCAAGACCAGGGAAAAAGCCTACCGGGTATTCGGTAAAAGCTGTGTGGTGTTTGCGCTGAGAAACAGGGAAAACCAAATCACGGGGCTGTACTTCCGTTCCATCCTGGATACTGAAAATGCCAAACACTTTTACCTGAAAGAGCGGAGCGGCCTTTATCCTGCTTAT
>NZ_LMUP01000017.1 GCF_009765875.1 Pedobacter sp. L105 | reverse complement strand
AGCCTATTTATGTTGTATTGGTAATTCCACAGATTGGGCGCCGTAGAACGATTTTAATATATCCCGCTCCATCTGCGTTTCACGCAATTCTTTTTTCAAATTAGCCAGTTCTTGCTCAGCTGCGCTGAGGATAACTTTCCCATTCCCAGGAAAACTGCTGCCTTGCTTGTTGCAGAATTCCTTCCGCCATCTATATAACAAAGTCACATTGATATCCAGTTCTTTCGCAAGGGCAATCAGATCTGTACGGGTGTTACTGAGTTCAACGCTCATCAGCTTGAACTCCTTCGGGTATGCTTTTCTCTCTCGTGACATAATTTCTGTTAAGATAAGTAATCCTCTTAACTCTGTGTCTACTCAAATATAGCATCTCCAAACCTCTATTTTATCATTAAAGTCCTCGTTGGGATATGAGATAAAATTTGGTTTACTGTTAATTATAGCCTTAGGTGTTTTTTTATCACCATATGTAACTTTCTCAATAGTTCCATTAAATTGATAGCTTTTTTCTATTTTATCTGATCTAATGTAAAGAGATAATAAAATAATAAAAAACAAGGATCCAATAGCCAAATATTTTATCATTTTCTTTTTATCCATATTGATTAATTTATAGGACAAGTATAACTTACTCCCCGGGTCCCTATATCCCAGTCCGTTCCTACACTTGTTCAAAGTCAGGTAGATTTGCGTGTTAGCATAGACAGAGCCCCAGCACCTACGCTAAAAAGGGCCTACGGCACCATTAAGATCCGCACCTCAACCAGTCAATGAATTAAGTTGTGTCTTTTCTACGTCCTAGGTACCACCCATTCATTAAACTAATTCCTACGCCAGCTTCCTCCCACACACGTTCAGAAAGACTTTGGCTCATATGAAATCCCACATCTTTACCACGTGTTAAGAGGTCAAAATTTTAACTATACATCGCACCGACATTAGGAACCAGTGTCGAAGATCCATGTGTTCCTACCAAATCAAGTACAATTAATTTTATTTGTCAAATAAGATTTGTTCGGAGGTTTGTCACAGGTCGGAGTATATCCTCAATATAATAAGACCTATTAGTCCAATTGTGTTATCTTATTGTAAAGCGCTTTTTCTTGCTTTCTTTTAACAATCTGCTGAACAAGTATGCTAAAACCAACTAATAATGACAAAACAGATGTGTTTGGCTGTTTAATAATGTGTATAATAACAGCAGCAATAATTAAAATGGATATACCATATAAGAGGGTTGTGCCTGATTTGGTTGTTAAATAACCGGGCGTTAAAACAATTTTTTTATCCAATTTATCGTTTTCATTATATTGCTTAACGAAAGAATAGAACAAGCTAAACACACTTTCTTCACTTGCAGCTTCATCAAATGTTTTATTATCTTTGAAATTCCACATCTGACTTGTCCCGTCGTTTAAATAAATGGTAAGCAGTGTATTCTTAGATGGAGAAAAGTATACTTTATACGACTCTATTTTATCCCATGAAAAATCTAATTCTTTTATCGTAATGTCGTTTGTAAGATGAGACGTCACAATTGAAAAATTTTCTTCATTTAACGTCAAAAAAGCACGTGTCGTAAATATTTTTTTTATTTTCTTTTCGAGAAGGAAAGGTAGAATAAATAAACATCCTATACCGATTGCACCTATTATCGGTGTATTTAGCTTAACGGCGGTTAGAATCAACAACAATATTAACAATATTAATGTCAAGAATAAATAGACAAAACCCTTTCGTGCGTTATAGATCAGAGTATTATAAGTTTTTTTCATTTGATTGTAAAGGTAGTTTTATTAAATTATTTATCACTAAAAGCACTATGTATATCGACAATTGCGGTAGCTCCGGTGATCCCTGCGCCTATTAGATCCCATGTTTCACCTACCCCAAAAAATTCAACAGTGACTCCGCCGGCGGCTAAACCTAAATTGACCCAGTCTTTGGCATGAGTACTTCTTATTCCACCATTGTGCCAATCTTTGATAATGTTATATCCGGCGGGTACTCCACCTGCAACAGCCCCCACTACCGTACCGCTTCTGGTAAGCATTTTTAATGCTTTGCTTCCATCTTCAGTTATAAGCTTGACAGCTGTAAATGGTACACTATGAAAATCAGCTGCTAAACCTATTGCATCGGCTGCTTTACTTAAGCTTTCTGGTATGTCACTAATATTATTAATTTCTTGATTATCGGATCCTAATCCAGTATTATGTGCGCTAATTTGTTTCTGAATGTCAGCATCAGCATTTAGATAAGATTGATAATTCCCGGAGATAACACTCACCTCGTTTAACGCATATGGGTCAATATTTGGGTCAATAACCTGCTTGCCCATCGCTGCATTAAATCGTGCTGCTGCTTCCTGATAACTTTTTGCTGATTGTGGTGAAATTCCCCATGTGTGGTCGAAACTCATCTCGCCTGCAGTCAATCCGAATTCTTCAATACCAGAAGAAAAGTTGGAAAATTCATCTGCACCCGGACCAGTTGCTGAACCACTACCGCCCCCGTTTGATGTAATATTTGCAATAGCTTCATTCACCTCCGCCCAGCTTGAAAAGATGTCGCCCATCGGATCATTCATCATGATAGGATTATTACCTGCATAATGGTAGCCACTTAAACTTTCCGAAGACTCAGCTTTGGGATCCGGGCTTATCCACCTGCCAATTGATGGGTCATAATTTCGGTAATATGTTTGGTAATAATCAGGTAGATTCCCATAATCATTTTGCCATTCAGAACCTCCATTGTATAGTTGTGTATTTGGCGTACTTGGTAAAGGCACAGGACTGTTAGGCATAATAAGCCCAAATCCATAATAACTGTTTTCCTGTTTTACAACAGCTACACCACTTCCATTGTCTTGAAAACTTAACCTGGCATTACCCTGCTGATCATTAATAATATATTCTGGCTTCAGTACCCCTCCTACATTTATAACACGCCCTTCGGGCATGGAAGCATGAGATAGTACGCCATTTACATATACAAAACCATCTATATAGTTAGTTGATGTTGACGCACCAGTAGAAAAATTATCGGTCCTTTTTTTAATAACTATACCTGTGGCGTCATAATCGTAAAATGTTGCTAGGCCAACATTAACATTAGCAGTATTAAAATTAGTATAAACGGAAATTGCAGATGGCTTATTTAGCTCGTTATAATTAAAAGCCATAGGCTTATATGGGTCTATTGTAAGGTTTCCGCTATTGTTGTCATAGGTATAATTGTTATTTAGACCTGTAAGATTTCTGAAGCCGGCTCCTGTATGGTTTGCGTCAGAACCATCACTTATGTTAATCAGCTGGTTGGGATTACTGGTGTTGTAATTGTAAACCAAATTGTCAATTTGCATAATACTGTTTGATCCTACAGTAGATGCATTTCTATTCAATGTTTTTATATTTCCGTTTTCATCGTAAGTAATGCCGCTTTCATCAAACCCGCCAATGTTGCTGTTAAAAGCAGTTGTACTCGTTGGGGCTCTTTCAGCATAAGCAGCACCAGTATAATGATTAAAATTATCGTAAGTGTATTTATAGCTACGCTCATAGCTAGATGTACCATTGGCATCTTTACTCATCCAGCTTACACCAGATACTTTTCCATTAAAATAAGCAGTATTCCCTATGTTGGCATCTTTTTGATCGTATAATAATTGCATACCAAAGAGGTCATTGCTATCGCTGTTAGTCACGTTGTTATCATTAGCCAGCTTGCTGTTATTCATGCTTAACAATTGTCCCCTAATATTATAGCGGTAATCTATGGCCTGAAGATAATTAGTTTCTACAGTGGCTGAAAATGTACTGCCACTAGCAGCGGTAAAGCCAGGGCTAAGTATAATGCTATTGGTTGCCACTACCGTCAATTGACCTCCGGGGGTTACGCTGTTAGTGCCATCTAATGTAACATTTGCTGGCAAGCTGTTACTGGTGTTTAGTTGTAGATCTTTTTTTACCATTTGGCCAAGCTCATTATACTCGTAAGCAGCGACTCTGATATTTGTACCATTATTATATTGCTGATCTATGGCTGTCGCCCTGTTTCTATTATCATAGGTGTATGAAGTTTCTATGCTGTTTGTGTTTGTCGCGCCACTTCCGGTAACTTTTACTACTTTAGAGACTAGAAGATTACCTGTAAAATCAAATGTACTTGTATTTGTGTCTGTTAGTACATCTGTTGTATTATTGAGAACGTTATTGCTGTTTTTTTGTATAAGATGATTATTTTTATCATAAAATTGTACCTTAAGTAACCAAAGTATTGGACTTGCAACTGATAAAGTACGTGTGCGTAACATAGTGGGCATCGAACGGGTTAAAGCGGTTGCAGTCGATTCACCGGTAATACCTGCTGATATATAATTATAATCTGCAGTCCCATCCTGATTTAGGTCATAATCATCATAATAGCTGTATGAAAGATCTTCGAGAGCTGTTCCATCATTGTTTGTAGTCGGGAAAACGGAATTTGTATAATATGGAGTTATACTTTTACGACTTTCGTACCAGTTACTATAAACAAGGGAGGATACATATGCTTGCATACCTGCTAAAGTGGTATGTGCAGGGGTGGCATCGGTATAAATACCTTGAGAGATTGCTCGTCCTTCTGCATCATATTTAATGTAATTCCATTGGTGAAGGTTACGTAAATTTCCATCTTGCAATAGTACAGGCCTGTTATATGGGTCATAAATAATATACGTAGATACTGCACCAGGCACAATCTTTTGAACCACTCTCCCCATGTTATCATAAATATAATGGAAAAGAAGAGGGCTTACAGTAGGCGAGGTAAGATTATAACCATTACTGATAGATTTAACTAAGGCCAAAGGCGGTACTACATAACTAATTATACCTGCGGCATTATATACATAATAAGTATCCAGATTTCCTGCATTACTGATCTGTCGTTTCAAAATTATATGCCCATTCATATCTTTAAACAGTTGTATTTCTTGTCCGTCTTCATCTGTTTCGTCCGTTACCGCCAATGTGTTAACAGCATAATTATTTTGGTAGCTTCCGTCAAGCCCCCATTTAATTACATTGTCTGCTGAAGAATTTGAGCGATAATTTACTGATTTGTAATGTTGTCCCGGCTGAAAACCATTACCTGTCATGCCTGATTGTAGTACACGCTGTAAAGGGCTGTTTTCAAAAACCTGCTGATTCCATGGACTGTTGTCATTAGCTACTTTATTAGGATTCGCAGTTGTACCATTTGTGTTATAATAATTACTCTGATCAGTTATTGCTGTTGACCTATAACTGCTATTCGCGTTTGAAGCATTATTGTCTACATAAGGAAGGTAATTGATTGCCTTTTGCCCCAGATTATTGTAGGCAATAATCTGAATAATATCCTTATTTAAATTAGCACTTCCCTGAACAGCAATGGTTTGAATTGGTCTGCCCAATCCATCAATATACTGACGTGTAGTCTCTATCTGATTAATTGGGAGACTATTAATCTGTGCGTCGGTAGTTACACCTGCCGTTTTAATAATGTCTTGCTGGATATAGCCTAATTCCTGGGATAATAATGTCTGGCTAAAAAAGAGTCCAAGCACGGTTAAAAATATTGCGAGATGTATTTTGCAATTCATATCTGGAGAGCTTATATTGTTTAATTTTATCTTTTAATTGAATTATTGACTAGTTTACTGGCAGCCTAAATTTTGAATGATAAAGTAGATTTGTGGAGTATTGGTAAGGTCTTTAGAAAAGGTATAATTACCAGCAGTGACGTAAGGTTGACATTGACCAATATTTCCATCGGTAAATTCTATTCCTGCATACCCAAATCCGTTATTCTCGAATGAATTGTACAATGGGCCAATCGCTTTAACGTTAATTGTATAATTGCCGGGAACAATGCTGACACCACTGGTTAATTGGGCTGTAGTAAATTGATAAACTACTGTTGTACCCTGCAAAAAAGATACTGATTCAATAATAGATAATGTTTTATTAGCGGCAACACCACCAATTTGTGTTGTGTTTATATAATTGATCGTTGTCGTAGTTGGCTTAACAGGATTAGATACAGTTATGGTTGATGTTTTAGTGACGGTTCCATAAACAGTTGAGCTTGCGGTAAGACTAACTGTGTAAGTTCCATTAGCTGCATAAGTGTGAGTTGCAAAGAAAGTGGAAACGGTAGGTGATCCATCTCCAAAGTTCCAGGTATAAGTTACATCCGATACGGCACATTGGATCGTAGGGTTAACTACATTAAAAGTGACAGGCGTATTAATAACTGTGGTAGTAGGACCTGAAATATTAAATATGGTACTAACGTCCTGAACATTATTACCAGATGTATATTGCTTTCTGAGTAAAATGTTTTTATCCTGATCATACATGTAGTGAAGTCTTCCAAGCTGATCATAAGTATAATATTTGCTTACACCATTAGTGTTTGTTTCAGCTGTCATGGTACGTGTGACCTGATCATAGGCATAGGTAGAAGCTCCGGCGACATCGGGGTAGGCCAGGACATCATCAATAACTACATTTTGGTTGCTGCTGGCAGTAATGGTAATGGCAGATGATGATATTCCGGTTAGAGGGATTTTAATCTCACAATATTGCCAGCCGGTTTTATTGCTGCTGGTAATACCGTAGCTTATCGTACGGGTGTTAGTTGTTGTTCCTCCATTAATTGATACCGTGAACTGACCGGCTGTTGCAGCATTAACCCAGATTGAAAATACATAATTTGTTGCGATAGCATTTTTATTAATGGTCTTTGATAATGTCTGGCCCGCGCTTAATGCCCATCCATATTGTCCGGAACGGCTTGTTGAGGTCGTTGACCCGCCGCTTGTGTTAAAGTTGAAATCAACCAGCCTGCTGTCAAAGTCGCTCGTCGCAATTTCATCAAATCTGGCATTTGAAAAAATTGCCGCAGTTTTGTAGAAGTTATGATCTGTGAGGATAGTCTGAATATTTTTGAAACCATTGTCCTTAGAAAGTAAGTTGCCCGAAAAATCATAGCCCAGATCATTTTCTGTTGTAAAATATCTTGGGTCATACACGAAATTACCATTGCTTATATCTGATATTGCAAAATCGGTCACGCCGTCAGCTGCTGTAAATTGCATCTTTGTTGCTGGTAAGACCATGTTGGTAGCATATACAGGCCAGCTATTGCTAAATTTAACTAATTCTGCAGATACAGTTCTTGCCTGTGAGCTACCAAAAGGTATAACTTGTGTATAGTGTTCTACAGGAATATTCATGTTTAATTGCTGCAAAGCCTTAATCGCTATCGAAGGTCCATCATTTGCGACCGTGGTGTTAAAATCTTTAGCATAAACAAAATTTGAAGTTTTGATGCTTCCATCGCTGTTCGTTGTTGATTCCTGTATTAATTTATGCTGCGTAGTATTATAAGTGTAATTGGTAATGGTTTGTCTGAATAGCGATGTAGAGGACAGGTCAAAAACTTTGCTGATTACCTGACTGGTCAGTGGACCTGCGTTTGTATTGATGTTGTATTTGCTATAACTTACACCATAGGCATTTACATCATATTTTAGCGCGGTAATATTAATAGGGGTGCCTGAATTTTGATAATTGTAGGTGGATTCACTAACTTCATTTTTATTGCCATCATAGTTCACGGTTTTTATAGGTAGTCCTCTTTCAAAATCGTAATTGGGATTAGGGGGGAAAGGGTACGTATTAGATGTGTTCGTTAGAAGTCCGGTGGTAGTCGTTGTTGTTGACCCGGTATTGATTATTGTAGGACTCCAGGGAAATGGGTCAGTTATAGCCGTATCCCATTTAGTTCCGGGTATGGCAAATTGATATAATGTGCTTCCGGCGCCAGGATGACTTTCAGTAACATATTGATAAAGGACAGTATGATCATCATCTGATAAATCAGATGATGAAGATATGGTCGAAAGCCGTAAGAGTTCCGCTGTAGAAACTTTCACTCCATAAGGTCTGATGAATGATAATACAGGTAAGGAAATAGGTTTACCAGACGTTATGCCAGATACGGGATCCAAGTAGCTATAATTTATACTGATGTTATTTGCTGTGTTGATGCCGTCATTATGTAGTATTTGCTTAATTCTAATGCCACTACCAGCTATGGTCCGGCTACTGTCGGGCGAGTAGTAATTGTTTGGTTCATATACAAGGTTAGTGTGTCCTCCGTCAGAGTAATTTATCTGTGATAAACTTCCTGCTGCCGAATTGCTGGCTAAATAGCCATAATTATCCACCGATGTGATATGATCTGCTGAATCGGGCAATGCACTTTTATTGGGGAATTCCGGGTTTTCCCCATTATAAGCAAATGAGTAATTGAAGGGAGAAGTACAGTCCCCATCAGTCACAACTCTTAAGAAACTCCTTGAAAAATCGCTTGGATTTAACGCAAACTCATCAACGTAAGTAAAACTAAAATTATGTCCAAAACCTTGAATAGAGTTGATGTAAGGCTTGCCGGAAGTTGTGCTTGTATTCCAGCTAAGAGAAAAAGCAGATGTATTAACCCCATCACTATAAGCGATGTTAGAAAGTAACTGAGGGGTTGTTCCGCCTGTAAAACTATATTGCAGAGAGTCTATTGTTGGTACTAATGCCTGTGGTGATGGTGGAATCGGAAAAGCTAAGATAATAGGTGTAACGGCGCCTTTTTTAGTCCCCTGGTTATAAGTCAGGCTAATTGTATTATTATAAGTGTCTTGTATTTTGCTAAGCTTCCACGTACTGGTGTAACTAATCCCGTTTAAGTATTGATTGTATGCTGTTTTAAAATACTTCAGGTTGGACACAGGAATTACAACCTTTTTTGTTGTTGTTTCGGTTGCTGAAAAAGTATAAACAATTCCCATGTCATTGGTGACCGTAAATGAAGTGATCTCTCCAAATGCAGGACCGTTGATAGTATTTGTTGTATAAGCTATTTTTATATCCTGATAAGGAATTGTTCTGAATGTAGAGTTTGAGCTATCATAAACTAATTGGAAATTTAGTCCTGGCGCATTGACGTAAAAAATATCTGGTTCTGTGTCCGTAAATCCATATTGATTGTTAATTACGGAGATATCAGCAGCAACATCAGTATAGGTGGTAATATTATTATCGTTTTTAAAAGAGAGATTGTTAATAGAACTGCCGCTAAGACCGTAAATCCATCCGTATATATTGTTCCCTGCCATGTCCTTTTCAACATCGTCTGGCAGACCATGAACCTGACGGGTTATTGAACCGCCTGCATTAAAGTTCCAGCCCATTCCTGCGGTCCCTTCGTCGTCAAGTACTCCAACTCCCTTAGCGCTGTAAGTTAGACTTATAGGTAAAGATACATGCGCCGCACTTAAGGTGTATAATGGAATGGTTACATTCGCTGTGCCTGTCGCGGGGTCAACATGTATAAGGTCTTGCTGGGCAAAACTTACTGATATAAAAAGGAAAAATAGGTTAATAACAAATAGTACTCGTTTATACATAAATGAGAGGTTAAATTAAGAGCGCGGACTCGATTGGTGTTTGAAAAAAAGTAATTAATTTGTTATTGTATAGTTCTTGAAATTTACTTTTTAAAAGTATGTCTATTATTTAAATAATAAAATAGAAACCATATGGCTAAATAGGTAATTAAGTAAAAACTAATATTAATTTAATTTCAAGTTCCTCCTTGGTGAGGTTAAATTCGTTTCCAGGGGGGTCTTAATCTTGTTTTAATAACAGCGTATCTAAATTATTACCTTTTAACATCTGAGAAATCACTTCTCTCGTAGGTCTTCCTATGAAATTAGCAGTTGGATTATTCCTGTTATTAACCATATTTGGATTGGAAAAAAATCCGGCAAACAGTATGACTACAATTGATACACTTCAGCATTCAGCCCCCGTTCAACTTACCTTTCTTGCATTGGGCGATTCTTATACCATTGGACATGACGTGCCAGAAGAACAGAATTTTCCGCACCAGTTAACGGCATTACTTAATGCTAACGGGCTTCATGTAACAGATCCAACCCTGATTGCAAAAACCGGATGGACTACAGATGAATTAATATCGGCTATTCAATCTGCAACTATAGCTCCTAAATATGACCTGGTTACTCTGCTGATCGGGGTGAATAACCAATACCGGGCCTATTCAATTGATACTTATCGTATAGAATTTAAAAAATTGTTAAAAACGGCTGTCAACTTTGCCGGTGGAAATAAGGCACATGTGTTTGTCTTGTCTATACCCGATTGGGGGGCTACTCCTTTTGGAGCAGAAAGCGGCAGGGGACCCGAAAATATTGGTAAAGAGATTGATGCTTATAATGCGATCAACAGGGAAGAAAGCCTGAAAGCGGGAGTTAAGTATACAGACATCACCCCTGGATCGAAGAAAGCTGTTAAAGATGTTTCGCTGGTGGCATCGGATGGTTTGCACCCTTCAGGTAAGATGTACAAAGAATGGGCTTCGCTGCTGGCGCCTGCTGTACTAAAAACTTATAAATAAGTATTGAACATCTGATCGTTGTTTTCCCCCGTAAATTTCATTATGAAGTTCATGCTTGCAGGTCTTGTTTTTATTTTTTGTATAGGATGCAAGAAAAGTCCGGTACAGGAGACCGTTAAAGTGGATACTGTTAATCCGAACCTGCCTTCAGGTCAGTTTACCTATCTTGCTTTGGGAGATTCTTACACGATTGGCGAAGCAGTAACCCAGGGTCAGAGTTTTCCTTATCAGCTTACTGCTGCTGCACTGGATAAACAGGGTTTAAATGTTCAGACCCCTACCATCATTGCACAAACAGGATGGACTACGGGAGATTTGCAGCAGGCTATTCAGCGTGCCGCCTTAACTTCTACCTATGATATCGTTACTTTACTCATTGGTGTGAATAATCAATATCAGGGAGCTTCCATTGCTACTTACCGCACTGAATTCAGCGCATTATTGCAAACGGCAATCAGCTTTGCCAGAGGAGATGTAACACATGTATTTGTGATCTCTATACCCGATTGGGGTGTTACACCTTTCGGTTTAACTAGCGGCAGAGGACAGCAAAATATCTCTATGGCAATAGATGCCTTTAATGCCGTTAATCAAGACGAAGCCCTAAAAGCCGGAGTTAATTATGTCAATATTACTGCAGAATCGAGAACAGCGGCTTCAAACCTGGCATTGGTAGCTTCGGACGGCCTCCATCCATCAGATAAAATGTACCAGGAATGGGTAAGCTTGATGTCGCCTTCGGTTGTTGGCGCTTTTCTGGTAAAATAAATCGCCAGTTTAACATTCAGGTAAGCTGATCGGAATATTCGTTGCCAGTCCGCCGTCAGATGTTTCTTTGTATTTGGAGTTCATGTCCAGAGCAGTTTCCCACATGGTATTAACCACAGCCCCTAAGCTTACTTTAGCTTTATCCGGATTGCTCTGTAAAGCCAGCTGGCTGGCGGTGATTGCTTTGATGGCACCCATGGTATTCCTTTCAATGCATGGAATTTGTACCAATCCCCCAATAGGGTCGCAGGTTAAGCCCAAATGATGTTCCATAGCTATTTCTGCAGCCATCATTACCTGGCGCTGTGAGCCCCCCAGGCATTCGGTTAGAGCAGCAGCAGCCATAGCTGAGGAAACTCCGATCTCTGCCTGACAGCCACCCATCGCTGCGGATATGGTAGCCCCTTTTTTGAAGATACAGCCTATTTCAGAAGCGCAGGCAATAAACTGAATAATCTTTTCTTCTGTAAAGCCATCACAGAAGGCAATGTAATATTGTAATACGGCAGGAATTACACCCGCGGCACCATTGGTCGGTGCGGTAACTACACGGCCAAAAGAAGCGTTTTCTTCATTTACCGCTAAGGCGAAGCAGCTTACCCAATCCAGTGTATAGTTAAAACTGTTTCCACCGGCCCTGATGGCTTCGATCCAGCTTTCATAATCCGTATACGATCTTCCGCCAATTAGTTTTTTATTTAAAGCTGCAGCCCTGCGACCTACATTTAATCCGCCAGGTAAAAAACCTCCTGAATGAGTACCCCTGAAAGTACATTCTTTCATCACTTTAAAGTGCTGCAGGATACGTTCCCTGGTTTCAGCTTCTGTGCGCCAGGCCAGTTCATTCTCCATAACCACTTCAGATACTTTTAATCCCGTGGTGAGGCACCAGTGCAGGAGATCACCTGCTTTTTCTATAGGGAAAGGCAATTCTACCTGTTCTTTTTCGCTGTCGTTTTCTCCGTCCTTTACCACAAAACCACCGCCTACGGAATAATAAGTTTCAGAAAAGGCTTCACCTGTGGTCAGAAAGGCCTGGAAGGTAACGGCGTTGGGATGGAAAGGCAGGCTTTCCTGGTATAAAAAGATCAGGTCTTCTGTATAGCTAAAAGTGATTTCGTGGGCGCCGCCTAAGAAAAGACGCTGCTCCGTTTTGATGATATCAATTGTCGGTGTAATTGCGTTTACGTCGAACGTTACCGGATCTGCACCCGACATACCCAATAAAATTGCAATGTCTGTACCGTGACCGATACCTGTTTTAGCCAGAGAACCGTACAGTAATATTTTTATTTGCTCTACCTCATAGAGCAGTTTGCTGTTCATCAGCGAAGCTGTAAATTGCTGGGCAGCTCTCCATGGGCCTAAAGTATGTGAACTTGAGGGGCCAATACCAATCTTAAAAATATCAAATACCGAGATCTGTTCTCTTTGCATGCTGCAAAGCTAAATAGTTTGAGGAGAATTAAGGGGGGCTAGAAATGAAATTCGAGTATTTTTTTATCCTGTAACATGCTGTTTACAAATTTATCGTGGTTCTGAGGACTACCTACAGCCATCCAAACGCCTTTGATACGGCCTTCAGTCATTTCCTGCGACCCACGGTGCAGTTTTAAACCTGAAGTTTTAATATACTGTTCGTATTCATCCAGGTTTTCATCCTCGTATTTCTTTACGATTTTGTATTCACGGGTGGTATTTTTACGCTCTATCAGCAACTCCAGGTAAGGAAAGAAAATCAGGGCCAGCAGTACAATGATGGTTACCCCTATGGCTTGTTCAAAATAACCTGAACCTACAGCCATACCAATCGCGGCAACAATCCAGATCACACAGGCGGTAGTTAGTCCTTTAACACGGTTCTCTTCTTTAAAGATTACACCTGCACCCAGAAAGCCAATTCCCGTGACGATATTGGATGCAATCCGGTCGGGGTTGCTGGGGCCGATTTTTATGGATAAGATAGTGAATAGGGTAGAACCCAGGCCAATCATGATCATGGTTTTTAACCCAGCCTGTTTAGCCCTTATTTCCCGTTCGGTGCCAATTAATCCGCACAGAAGGATGGCCAGCAAAAATTTAGTGGCCTCAATAGTGGTAATGAAATGGCTGCCTTCTATTAAATGTTCCATGCTGATCTAAAGGATAAATATAAGGAAAGAATTTCCTTCCGCTGAGGCATTTAACGAAAATCGTAACAATCCAATCCATTGAACCTACCACAACGTGAACTGTTCCTCAAGTATTTTTCATATCCTGCGCTTTAGACTGAAGCGCGGCTAATAATAACGTGTAAAAATCCCGGCATGGGAAGAGCGATACTTAAATTTTGGTATGTGTATGACACTTTCAAGCAGATGCCTGACAATGTGTTGAAATTTACCGTGTATAAAAAAACCCGTCCTTAAAAAGACGGGTTTTTTTATCAGCTGTTAATGTAACAGGAGAAATGATCTACATCATTCCACCCATGCCACCACCGCCCATAGGAGGCATACCAGCACCACCTGCATTATCATCAGGATCATCTGCTAATACAACTTCTGTTGTTAACAACATGGCTGCAATAGAAGCTGCGTTTTCAAGAGCTACACGACTAACTTTCGTTGGATCGATAACACCTGCACTAATTAAGTTTTCATAAACGTTAGTACGGGCATTGTAACCGAAATCACCTTTTCCTTCTTTAACTTTTTGAACAACGATAGAACCTTCAATACCTGCATTTTCGCAGATCTGACGTAATGGTTCTTCAACTGCACGTTTAACGATAGCGATACCTGTAGTTTCATCTTCGTTCTCACCTTTTAAGCCTTCTAAAGCTTCAATAGCACGAATGAAAGCAACACCACCACCAGCAACAATACCTTCTTCAACCGCAGCACGGGTTGCATGTAAAGCATCGTCAACACGGTCTTTTTTCTCTTTCATTTCTACTTCAGAAGCTGCACCTACATAAAGAACTGCAACACCGCCAGCTAATTTAGCTAAACGCTCTTGTAATTTTTCTTTATCGTAGTCAGATGTAGTAGTCTCGATTTGAGCTTTGATCTGGTTAACACGTGATTTAATATCTTCAGATTGACCAGCACCGTTGATCACAGTAGTATTGTCTTTATCAACAATGATCTTCTCAGCAGTACCTAAATAAGTAAGATCAGCATTTTCTAATTTATAACCTCTTTCTTCAGAAATTACAGTACCACCAGTTAAGATCGCTAAATCTTCCAGCATTGCTTTTCTGCGGTCACCAAAACCTGGAGCTTTAACAGCAACAACTTTCAGGGAACCACGGATTTTATTCACTACTAAAGTAGCTAAAGCTTCACCGTCAAGATCTTCAGCGATGATCAATAATGGTTTACCAGTTTGAACTTGTTTCTCTAAGATTGGCAATAATTCTTTCATATTGCTGATCTTTTTGTCATAGATCAAAATGTAAGGGTTTTCTAATTCCGCTTCCATTTTATCTGCATTGGTAACGAAGTATGGAGACAAATAACCACGGTCAAATTGCATACCTTCTACTGTTTTTACTTCAGTTTCAGTACCTTTTGCTTCTTCAACAGTAATTACACCATCTTTACCTACTTTAGCCATTGCTTCAGCGATTAGTGAACCGATCACTTCATCATTGTTTGCAGAGATAGACGCAACTTGTTTGATTTTTTTGTTGTCTTCACCAACAGTTTGCGACTGTGCTTTTAAGTTAGCAACAATTGCAGTAACTGCTTTGTCGATACCGCGTTTCAAATCCATTGGATTTGCACCAGCAGCAACGTTTTTAATACCAGCAGTAACAATTGCCTGTGCCAGTACAGTTGCAGTAGTTGTTCCATCACCTGCAATGTCTGCAGTTTTAGAAGCAACTTCTTTTACCATCTGTGCACCCATATTTTCAATTGGGTCTTTTAATTCAATTTCTTTTGCTACAGTTACACCATCTTTAGTGATTGCTGGTGAACCGAATTTTTTATCGATAATTACATTACGTCCTTTAGGACCTAAAGTTACTTTTACTGCATTAGCCAGGGTATCAACGCCTCTTTTCAGGGCGTCACGGGCTTCTACGTTATATTTTACTTGCTTTGCCATTTTAGAATGTTGTTTTTAAATATTTGGTGGGATTTGCCGGGTTATACCAGCGATTAAAGAACGGCGTAAAGATCAGTTTCACGCATGATAAGATACTCTTTACCTTCATAAGTAATTTCAGTACCGCCGTATTTGCCATATAAAACTACATCACCAACTTTAACACTCAATGGTACTAAGTTTCCTGTTACCTCGGCATATTTACCAGGGCCAACGGCTACTACTGTTCCTTGCTGAGGTTTTTCTTTAGCTGTATCCGGGATATAAATACCCGAAGCAGTTTTTTCTTCGGCAGGAGCAGCTTCAACAACTACTCTATCTGCAATGGGTTTAATGTTTAAAGCCATAACTTAATTATTGTTTTAATTTAACGGTTAATGTATGAATTGTACTAACACCACATACCCATCAGTTTTTATGCCAAGCACACATTGCTTGACAAATTTACCACAGGCTTGTCAGCTAATAGACTATGCCTGTGTTTTTTGTGTCAGACTGGCAGGGCACATAAAAAAGCCCGTCAGGATTAATCCTGACGGGCTGCGATATTTTAAGGGGCTTAAACCTATTTCTTGGTTGCGTCTTTCGTTGCTGCAGGGGCTGCTGAAGTAGCAGGTGTTGCAGTAGCCGGAGCCGCGGTAGTTGGAGCAATTCCGCCACCTATCGGAGAAGGTGCAGGAGTTTTATCCAGTTGTTCCTGGATTTTAGAATCTACAGCGCCTGCTGTGCTTCCGCCTGATTTTCCAACAGCTGTAATAGCCAGTGAAACTACCACGATTAAGGTTAACAATACCCAGGTGCCTTTTTCTAAAACATCTCCTGTACGTTGAACGCCGAACATGTTGCTGCCCGATCCGCCTGTTGCCAGACCGCCGCCTTTAGGATTTTGTATCAAAACAAACAGGCCTAATGCAACACAAATAATGATTAATACAATAATTAAAAAAAGCATAGTATGTTAAATGGTTAAATTTTCTTTTCTATAGATTGGATAAGGTCGGCAAAGTAACGGCTTTTTTCCGGAAACTTCAAACTTAATTTTTCATAAGTCTCTATCGCCTTGTCATAAAGCATTTGTTCGATATAAATATTGGCAAGGGTTTCAGACACCAGGTCGTTCTGGTCTTCTGCGCTTTTCTTGGCTTTATTTTCATTGTCGATCTGCTCTGCATTGGGTGGAGTGATCTGCGGATCATTCCTGATAAAACTTTCAATGATCTCGAAGTCCTTACTTGCAGGTTTTGCGGGACCTTCCGTAGTAGGCAGCAGCTCTTCATTTCCTGTCAGGTGGCTTTGTATATGAAAGATATGCTCTACGTACTGATGCTGCAATTCCGGGGAAGAGTTTTTTTTAGGCGTAGCATAAGGCTGAAAAATGCTTTGGTGTTCTTTGCGCGTTTTTGCCAGCCACCATAAAAAAGTATAGGGCAGTTTATCATCATGATAATTGCTGATCCTGTTTTTCTCTGCTACCGAGGCTGCTGCTTCTTCGTCGTGTTCTTCAATAAGAGGTACAGTAAACGGAGCTTTTTCTTCCGGAACTTTTGCTTCTTCAGTGCCCATACTTTGCTCAAACGCAAAGAAGTCGGCAGAAACGATGTTCTCGAGCATCAGGTCGTCTTCTGCGGTATGGCGGCGCTCTATATGGTTTTCCTGATGCTGTGGTTGTTTTGCTGCACCATCGGCCTGATCGTAATTTCTGAAAGGACGGTAATTGCTGATGTCAACTTCTGCAATTTCATCATATACTTCTTCTTCAGGTTCTTCCTGTTTCGTAACCGGTTCAGCATTTTCCCCGGTGATTTCCTGCTCATTCAGTTCAGGATGTGATTCAGGATTGTCTTCTGAGGCCCCTTGCTCATTCAGTTGAGGCAGTGATTCGTGATTTTCATGGGGAGCCTCCTGTTCATTCGATTCAGAGATTGGTTCATGATTTTCATTTAGAATCTCCTGTTCGTTCAACTCGGTAAGAGGTTCAGTACTTTCATCTGTTTCCGGTTTGTCCTGCAATTCAGCGGCATGTACCGGAACGAGTTCGTAAATTTCCTCGTATACTTCGTCTTCAGATTCTTCCTGTTCTGTAACCGGTTCGGCATTTCCCCCGATAAGCTCCTGCTTATTCAGTTCAGAGCTTGATTCATGCTTCTCATCAGAGGCCGCTTGTTCTTTTAGTTCAGAGATTGATTCATTATTTTCACCGGGAGCTTCCTGCTCATTCAGTTCAGAAGATGATTCATGATTTTCATTTAGAATCTCCTGTTCGTTCAGTTCAGAACTTAATTCAGGATTTTCATTTGAAATCTCTGGTTCGTTCAATGGTGCTATGAGTTCAGTAAATTCATCTGTTTCATGGCTGTCATGTACTTCATCCAGATGGTGCATAGGAATCACTTCAGAAATTTCTTCAAAAGTTTCCTGCTCATCAGCTTCGGGGGTTACTCTTGATACAGGTTCTTCTGTTGTTAATGAAGCTGCTGCTGTTAATTCAGGCTCAGTTGCCGGATATAGATCCGCAACTGTTTTTTTTGCTGTAAAAAGAAACTGGTGAAGAAGCTGTCCATTGGTATAAAGCGATGCTTTTGCCAGGCTATTACTATCTGCGGACTGCTGGTTGGCCTTAGCCAGCAGCAGGTGAAGCGGCTGGTAATAAGGATACTCCTGCAGCAATTCCTGTAACATTGGCGCATGGCTTGAAGATACCTTTGCAGGGTCTGCAAGCAGTTCTGCCAATTGTTGTTCTATATTTTTATCCAGCTCCACGTGGCTAAGTTAAGCATTGAAAATTGTTTTCCCTACCATTGTGCAAAAGCTCTGTTGAAAATATCTTCAGTAAGCTGAGCATTGATATTTGTAATTAACCCTGGCTGAACGGATTCAATGGTCTGGCTTCCCAGTACAAAATCCGCGGTTCTTTCAAATGACTCCTCGAAACTTTGTTTTGGAAGTAAATTATTAGTGTATTTAACGCTAACCCTGATAGTTAACCTGTTACCGCCGGCAGTCGGGTTATTTACATTCTGTAGGGCAATCACCTTATATTCAAAAGCCGTTATCCTTGACTCAAATATAGCATCCGCATTGTTTGGATCAATACTTAAACTGGTAGTATTACGGATACGGGTTTTTAATGCTTCTGTCAGGTCCTGCGCTAAAGTTGGTACTACTAAAGGCGCATTATTTTCAAAAAAGGCTACCTGAACACTTTTCATGCCTTTCGGAATAGAGGCGCCGTTCAGTTTTACAGAACAGGAATTGGTAAGGGCTATTAAAGGTAATAACAGCAGTAAATATATCTTCTTCATTACTAATTTAAGTTCAGTTCTTTAATTTTTCTGTATAAAGTACGCTCTGAAATCCCCAGTTCCTGTGCAGCAAATTTACGCTTGCCTTTGTGTTTCTTGAGTGCTTTTTTGATCAGGTCAGATTCTTTATCAATCAGGGAAAGTGATTCTTCTACTTCTTCCGCATCATGCGTATAATTATAATCTACCGGCGCATTCTGAGAAGGTTTTTTAATCGTCAGCATGGAATCGTTATTACTCGTCTGGTCTACCTCCTGGTAGAGCTGATTGATATAATGCGGGTTGTCTGCTACAATGTGTGAAGTATTACCTCCGCTCTGAATGATCTCTGCAACAAGTTTCTTCAGGTCCATCATGTCCTTCTTCATATCAAAAAGAACCTTATAAAGAATATCCCTTTCAGAAAAATCCTCTTTGTTATTGCCATTGATCGCCATTGGCAGGTTGCTGCCGCTCTCATTGGGAATATAGTTCAATAAAGCAGCCGGTGTAACATTACGATCTTTTTCCAGTACGCAAATCTGCTCGGCAATATTTTTCAATTGTCTTACGTTCCCCGGCCAGCTGTAATTGCTCAGCATTTGTATCGCCTCTGGTTCCAGCTGGATACCCGGACTGCGGTATTTATCGCTGAAATCAGCTGAGAATTTCCTGAACAACAGGTAAATATCTTCTTTTCTTTCATGCAGGGCAGGAATGCGTAACGGAACTGTATTTAAACGGTAATATAAATCTTCACGGAATTTTCCTGATTTTACCCTGTTGTATACGTCTACGTTTGTGGCCGCGACAATGCGCACATCTGTTTTTTGCACTTTAGAAGAACCTACGCGTAAATATTCGCCGCTTTCTAAAATACGTAATAACCGGGCCTGTGTACCCAGGGGTAACTCAGCTACCTCATCTAAAAAGATCGTTCCGCCATTGGCCACTTCAAAATAACCTTTACGCGCTTCATGAGCACCTGTAAAAGATCCTTTTTCGTGTCCGAATAACTCCGAATCTATTGTTCCTTCTGGTATCGCACCGCAGTTAACGGCTATAAAAGCACCGTGTTTACGGGTGCTCATCTGATGGATAATGTGAGAGAATACCTCTTTTCCGCTACCACTTTCCCCGGTAATCAATACCGACATATCTGTAGGCGACACCTGTCTCGCGATGTCTATAGCGCGGTTTAAAAGCGGGGACCCCCCTATAATTCCGAATCGGTTTTTAATATCCTGTACGTCCAAAATAATTGAATTTGTATGTATATTTTGTGTCTGTTTGTTTAATCTGTAATCCGGCCCAGTAAGGTAGCTGAAGTACAACGCTCAATAACCACATTTACATATTGTCCGGGCTTAACATTTTCAACTGCCGGAAATACGATCATGGCATTCTGGTCATTTCTTCCGCAAAGATCTTTGTCAGATTTTTTGGAGAATCCTTCTACCAGTATCCTAACTGTTTTACCTACTGAAGCCTGTAACCTGTTCATGGAAGAAACCTGCTGTTTCAGTAATATTTCCTGTAAACGGCGTTTTTTTACATCCTCAGGAATATCATCCGCCAGTTTTCTGGCAGCCATGGTACCTGGTCTTTCGGAATAGCTAAAGCAGAAGGCAAAGTCGTAACCTACATAATCCATCATGCTCAGCGTTTCCTGGTGCTCTTCTTCCGTTTCCGAACAGAAACCGGCAATCACATCTGTAGAAATTGCACAGTCAGGAATAATATTTCTGATGGCGTCAACCCTGTTGATGTACCATTCCCGTGTATAAGTACGGTTCATCAGGTCTAATACCCTGCTGCTGCCCGATTGTACCGGAAGGTGGATGTTATTGCAAATGTTATCGTGTTTTTTAATGGTATATAGAACTTCGTCGGTAATGTCTTTAGGATGTGAAGTAGAAAAACGGATACGCAGCTCAGGGCTTACCAGGGCTACCTGTTCCAGCAGCTGGGCAAAGTTCATCGTAATCTCTGCTGTATCTTCCGCATCTGCACTGCCTTTCCATTTGTAAGAATCTACATTCTGGCCTAGTAAGGTAATTTCTTTATAACCGCGTTCATGCAGGTCGCGCGCTTCAGCAAGAATGGAATGCGGATCGCGGCTTCTTTCACGTCCCCGTGTAAAAGGGACTACGCAGAAAGAGCACATGTTATCACAACCACGCATAATAGAAATAAAAGCAGTGATCCCATTGCCGTTTAAACGGACAGGGCTGATATCTGCATAGGTTTCTTCTCTTGATAATAAAACGTTAATTGCTTTCTGTCCTTCACCTACCTGTTCAATAAGCTGTGGCAGATCGCGGTAAGCATCCGGGCCAACCACCATGTCTACCAGTTTTTCTTCTTCCAGGAACTTGGATTTTAGACGTTCTGCCATGCAGCCCAAAACCCCAACAATCAACTTAGGGTTTTTGCGTTTTTCAATGCCGAATTGTGATAAACGATTACGTACACGCTGCTCTGCATTTTCCCGGATAGAGCAGGTATTGATAAATATCGCGTCTGCCTCCTGGTAGTTTCCTGTAGTCTCAAAACCCTGATCTAACAAGATAGAAGCAACTATTTCACTATCAGCAAAGTTCATCTGGCAACCATAACTTTCAATATATAGCTTCCTTGCATTGAGCGTTTTTGGTGCATCAATGATCAGGGCTTCACCCTGGCGCTCTTCATCGTGTATCTTATCCGTTAGCTGTAAATCGATCATAATTGGTAACATTATTACTTCTGCAAAAATACAAAATTTAATTTATAAATGACAAATTGGCAGAATTTAAAAATTCTTGTATCAAGTAATAAAAACATTGTAAGCGCCCTGTTTGTAGTACTTCCTATCTAAGCTCATCTACCCATGACACCTGGAAAAAGAAAAATCTGGCAATGGATTGCCCTTATTGTTATCGTGCTGATGGTGATCATAGCGGGTGTTTCCCTGTATTTTAATGCCAAATGGAAACCTTTATTAACTGCGAAGATCAAAGAAGTAGTTTACAAAGGCTCTAAACATTTATACACGCTCAGCTTCAAAGATATCCGGCTAAACCTAATCAGCGGCACCGTAACGGTAGACAGTATTTTACTTGCACCTGACACTGCAGTGTTTAATACCAATAGAAAAATCGGGATAGCACCTACCCATTTATTCCGGGTAAAACTGGCCAGGTTACGCTTACGCCATGTAAGTATACTTACCATTTATTTCCATAAAAAAATAGAAATGAATGATATCATTCTGGAAAGCCCATCGATCAATATGATCTACAATAAGGTTTCAGAAAAGCCGGATACAGCTAAAGATCAGCGCAGCCTGTACCAGCGGATATCAAAAACACTGAAATCAGTTCATATCAAAGGAATCAGAATTGAAGATGCAGATTTTAATTACGTGAGTGGTGCTACCGGATTGATTCTCAATACAGTGCAGCACCTAAACCTGCAGGTGAAGGATTTTTTACTGGATGCACATTCCGGAGATGATACTACCCGGTTTTATTATACCAAAGATGTTTCCTTTGATCTTGCCGGATACCATTCGCTGTCAAAAGATAAATTCTATACTACTAAGGTAGATTCCCTGAAAGGCTCGGCAAAGGGTGGATATATCCATTTAAAAGGCTTTAGAATGGTACCGATGTATCCCGAGCTTCAATTCAGCAGGAAACAGAAGACACAAAAAGACAGGTATGACCTCAGCTTTAAACAGGTAGATTTTAGCGGAGTGAATTTTATGAAGCTGAATACTGATGGCGTTTTGCATGCGGGGGCTTTAAAAATTAAACAGGCGGAGGCCAAAGTATTTATGAACAGGGAAATGCCCCCAGGGCACGGAGATAAATCAGGAAATTTCCCGCATATGGCGCTGAAGAGGTTACCCATAGAAACTACGATAGACACACTGGAGCTGCAGCACGTAAATGTGGCTTATACAGAATACAATCCCATTTCGCAGCAGAAAGGGGCTGTTCACATTGATCAGCTTAACGGCAGGATATCCAATGTGACAAACGATTCTCTTTCATTGGTGAAAAACCACCATGCCATAGCTGATCTGAGTGCTTTCCTGATTAAGGCCGCACACCTGAATATCAGGATAGATTTCGATCTTTTATCAGCTGACGCTGCATTTACTTTTAAGGGTAATATCGGGAAAGTGGATATGGTGAAACTCAATCCGCTGAGCGTTGCCCTCGGCCTGGTAAAAATTAAAAGCGGGGAGATCCAAAAAATGGATTTTGAAGTCAGTGCCAATGCGAAAGGATCTTCCGGACTGATGCACCTGTATTATGATCATCTTCAAGTGGAGCTGATGAAAGAAGGGGAAGATGGGAAGCCTGCTAAAAAGAAAGGGCTGTTGTCATTCCTGGCCAATGCGCTGATCATTAAAGATGCAAATCCCGTGCCCGGAAAGCCTTTAAGAGTAGGAAGAATCAGCTTTCAGCGACCTCCGGGAGCTTCTTTTTTTAATCTGTTATGGAAAAGTGTGTTTATTGGTATGCGCGAAACCGTGGGACTGGGAATTATTCCGATGAAGAGCCCTGAGGAAGGACGAAAGGCAGTGGTAAAGAAAATGGAAGAACGAAAGGAGAAAAATGAGCCCAGGAAACAGAGAAGGCAGGAAAGACGTGCGGAAAGAAAAGCTAAAAGAGAAAATAATTAGTTTTTTCCAGGTAGGAATATATGTATATTGGAATCGTAACACCTGTTTTGCATGATTGAACAAACCCGAAAAACATTTACGATATGCAAATGGACGGTCGGAATCGTGTTCCTGCTGTTTATGGCTGCAGATGCAGGATCCTGGTACCTCAGCTCAAAGCGGCGGCCGATTGTGATGGAAGAACTCAAAAACCTGGTGTTGGTGGGTACAGATAGTTTGTATCATCTTCAATTGAGTACCGTTAATACCAATTACCTGTTTGGTAATGCTTCATTGCTTGATGTGAGGATTCTTCCCGATACCAATATTTACAATAAGCTCGTTAAATTGAAACGCGCCCCAAATAATATTTACGAAATAAGAGTAGATAAACTTACTTTCTGGAGTTTTCATCCTTTGCGGTTATTCATGGATAAGAAAATGGATATCAATCAGCTGCTTTTTGAACATCCCAGTATAGTGATGATCAACAAGCAGCTGGAATTTAATGAAAATAAACCACCCAGGCCAAACCGGTCTCCATACAACTATATCTCAAAAATATTTAAGGAAGTAAGTGTGCATTCTATAGATTTTAAAGATGTCAGCTTAAAATACATTAGTAAAAATGGTCCTGTACCGGAAACCGATTCCTTGAAAAATATTAATATTAGCCTGAAGGATTGGCTGATTGACGCGCATTCTGCTACAGATCCGTCCAGGTTATACCTGCTGAAAGATGTACTGATCAACCTCAATGATTATCATTACGCTACTCCTGATAGTTTATATCATATTGAGGTCAGTGAGCTATCTTTTAAAGCATCCACGGGCAGGTTAAATATCAAAAAATTCGCACTGGCCCCAAGATACTCAGAAATGGATTTTGGCCATGTTGCCGGTTATGCGAAGGAGCGGTTTAATATCAAAATGACCGATATCAGCCTGAATGGAATTAATCTTCCGCTATATGTGAAAAAACAGGAGCTGGTAGCCAATGAAATGAATATCAATTACGGATCTGTTTCCGTTTTTAATAACAATGAGTTGCGTGGCAGGGGTACCATGAGAATGGGCAAATTCCCGCATCAGTTATTGCAATCCGTTAAGGCACCGCTTACCGTGAAAAAACTAAAATTGAACAGTGTAGATATCAGTTATGCTGAATACGACAGTGAGAGTAAGCAAAAGGGAAAGATCACTTTTGAAAATACCTCGGGAACATTTTTAAATGTGACCAATGAAGCTAAGGCAAAGGCAAAAGACCATACGATGTTAGCCGGGCTGGATAGTTATATGATGGGTAAAGGGAAATTACACGTAGATTTTAAGTTCGATCTAAACGCCAGAGACGGAGCTTTTTCTTATAGCGGGCAGCTAACCGATATGCATGGTTCGGCCTTAAACGCAATTACTAAACCCCTGGGTATGGTAAAGGTAAAAAGTGGTGAAGTCAAAAAGTTGGCCTTCAACATAGTGGCCAATGATAACCGGGCTACTGGAAAAATGAATTTTGCCTATAATGACCTATCTATAGGCTTGCTGAAAAAAGTGGAAGGTAAAGACCGGCTGGTAAAACAGGGTTTGATCTCTATGCTGGCCAATGCACTGGTTATTCATCCCGATAATCCCAATACCAAAGGGGAGTTTGTTGCTGCTCACATAGATTTTGAGCGGGATCCTACCAATTCTTTTTTTACTTTTATATGGAAAACACTGCTTCAGGGAATAAAATATACCGTTGGTTTGACACCAGAAAAACAAGCTGAAATCAGTGCACAAAAGGCCAGGTTTGAGAAAATGAAATCCGACAGGGATTTGCGGCGCGAGGTTAGGCAAAAGCGCAAAGAGATAGAGGAACACAAAGAAACTCACCGCTAAAAATGCATAAAAAAGGCGTCCTTTGTGAAGAACGCCTTTTGATATAGTATCTGTAATTGGTTATACGATCAGGTTCCAGCCAAATGGATCGGCTGTAATCCCGTAACGGATATCGTAAAGTTTCTTTCCTATTGCCGTAGAAACGGGACGCGCAGCAGGATCGGTAAGCACGTAGTTTTTACCCTGGTAGCTGATCTCGCTGATCTGCGTGATTGTAGCAGCAGTGCCTACAGCAAAGGCTTCAGTTAAACCTCCGTTGTCTATGTTGTCCAGCACTTCCTGAATGGAAACCCTTTTTTCTTCCACTTCAATACCCATGCTTTTTGCCATTTCGATCACCGTATCCCTGGTAACCCCTTCCAGAATAGTTTCACGTACTTCGGGAGTGATTATTTTTCCATTCACCACAAACATCAGGTTAGCAGCACCCGATTCTTCCACATACTTATGTTCTTTTGAATCTGTCCAGATCAGCTGGTCGAAACCATCCTGATGTGCTTCCAAAGTTGGCAGCATAGACCTGGAATAATTACCTGCTGTTTTGGTTGATCCCACACCTCCTTCATCAGAACGCGTGTACTTCATCTCAATTTTCACCTTTAAAGGATTGCTGTAATAAGGGGCGCTTGGGCTGGTCAGTACAATGAATTTATAAGTGGATGACGGTCTAACGCCCAGAAAAGGATCGGTAGCAAACATCACAGGTCTGATATAAAGTGAATAATTTTCTTTAGCAGGTACCCAGTCCTTATCTGTATTGATTAAGGCAGCAAGTCCCTGAATAAATACTTCTTCCGGGATGATAGGCATAGCCAGGCGTGTAGCCGATTTGTTAAAACGGGCAAGGTTTTTATCTGCCCTGAAGATACTTACGCTACCATCCTGTTGTTTGTAGGCTTTCATTCCTTCAAAAATGGTCTGGCCATAATGTATGGCAGAAATAGCGGGGCTCATGGAAATAGGACCGTAAGGAAGGATTTCGAAATTCTTCCATTCTCCATCTTCATAATCGGCTACGAACATGTGGTCTGTAAATACCTGTCCGAAAGGCAGGTTTGACATATCTGTTTCAGCCAGTCGCGAATGACTGGTTTTGGTGGTTTTTATGGTTAGAGTATCTATCACGGCGGTTTGTTTTATCGGCTCAAAATTAAACAAAATTCAAGTTAAAACCCAGTTTATTTTCTATTAGGGCTTATTGTCTCTTATTTTTTATTAGGTTATGGTATAGGTAGTTAGCTGAACACTGGTTTCTTAAACAAGTGTTTTCAATACACTAAGCACCCATGATTTGCCCCATTCTTCCAATTGTGTTTCTGTCCACAAATAAGGATAGAATATCTTTTTCTGGAAACGCGGAGGCAGATATTTCTGCCAGTTGGTACCTCCGGTAGCGGCAATATCTACAGGATCCCTTTCCAGGTACCTGACTGCAGATTTATAATGAGACAGCGGCCATTCTACATTTACAAAAAGATCAAGCTTTCTCAGTTCGTCTGCAAGCAGTGTTACATCCTTTCCTTCCCGCTCCAGTTTAAGATATAAAGCAGAGAAGTTAGTGTGCTCACGTTCTTTGATCAGCTGCAGGAATTGAACGGCATATTTATCGATAAACTGCTTTAAGGTTAGTGTTTGTTTACCACTTGCCAGTTCTGTTGCCCCAAGCTTCCAGTGGATATGCTCAAATTTTTCTTCCAGTGTAGCATTCAAAAGTTCTTCTCTTTTCGTTTTATCTACCAGCCTGTTGAAATCTGTAGAGCTGATCTCAATCATTCTGTACTGGGCCGACTGAAAGCCGCTGGCAGGTAAAAGCGACATGCGGAATTTAAGGAATTGTTCCTTTTCCATGCCGTTTACCATTACTTCAAAGGAAGTGACCAGTGCATTAAAATATGCGTTGATCCTTTTTACCCTGTTGGTAAAGAACTCTACAGTTAGTGCCGGATGTTCGGAGATTTGTTTGCATTCATGCAAACTGAGTTTAAAATACAGCTCTGTGATCTGATGGTACATAATGAATATCTCTTCATCAGGAAAAGGAGTTTTAGGACTTTGCAGGCTAAGCAGCGTATCCAGGTGGATATAATCCCAGTAGGTGAGGAAATCAGCATACAACAAACCATCCAGGTAAGCCGCCATATCTTGTCCCATGGCGGCGTATTTTTCCTGTAGTTTATCCAGCTTATCTTTGATTTCGGGTGTAAGCTCCATTTTATTGATACATTTGGTTTTTACAAAAGTCGTTATTTTTTAATAAAGCACCCTGAATTTTATTGTTTGTTCAATTTTCTTTAAAGCCTTGAATACATCTTTATCGTATTCTGCATTGATATCGGTAATGGCATAACCTATGGTGGCATTGGTCATCAGGAATTGCCCTATAATGTTGATGCTGTGTTTGGCAAATACAGTATTGATCTGCGCCATGATACCCGGAACGTTATGGTGGACGTGGATTAAACGGTGCGACTGGCCAAAGCGGGGTAGTTGAAGGTTCGGGAAGTTACTGCTCAGGTAAGTGGTGCCTGTATTCATAAAATCCATCATCCTCTTAGGGATGAAATTAGCATTCCTCGGGTTATGTTTAGGATCTTCAAAAATTACAATCCCCATCGCTGTGCAGGCTTGTTCATCTACGTAATTTTTCGCATTGCCCAGGTAACCTACAGTCTTCAATTTTACAGCTAATTTTAGTTTTTCAGGGTCCATTTTTTCTCCATCAGCCATCAGCAGCATATGGACATCCTTTACATATTTATCCTCAAAGGCCGATTTATGACGAATAGAGAAGCCATCTTTTTTCAATAAGGTGAGGCTTTCTTCAGGAACCTCTCCAATCACCAGGCATAAAATCCTGTTTTTTGGATAAGATATCGCCCTCGGCAGATCATTCACGTATAAAAATTCATCAAAGCTTGGTGTAACATGATCTGCACGGCTCACAATGCTTTCCCTGGAAATATTTTCCGTAAAAGCGTAGAATTTTTTGATCATGCCGCTTTCGCGCAGCTGGAAATCGGAATAGCCATCGCCAATTCCGTAAAGGTCGCCCTCCAGGTTCAGCATTTTCATCAACTTCACTTTTCCGCCTTCCTCGCTCAATGGGTTGGCATGGTCGTAGTCAATGATCCTGCCATCTGTAGTTACAAAGGTATTGGCGTAAATATTTTCTTTTTTGATATGGTACTGGCTAACCACGGGCGTAATAAACTCTTTAAATCCTCCTGAAACGATCAGTACCTGGTCGGCATGTTTCTTAAAGAAAGCTGCGTTGCGGGAAAAAGAAAGGGAAACTTTCTTCTTTAAACGGGTGATTAATTGTTTTAGGTGGTCTTCAGAAGCTTCCAGTAATTTTACTCTTTGTGCTAAGCTCTCACTGAAAGACAGTTTTCCTTCCATCGCAAGGTTGGTCAAGTCTTCTATCTTTTTGAAGATTGCTTCTTTATCCGGATGTTTTTTTAGTGAGATACGGGCAAGCTCGTCTAAAGCTTCTACTTGTGTAAAGGTACTGTCGAAATCAATGATATAGATATTCTTTTGCTTCATCTTAATTTTTTATTAAACCTGCACATACTTCCCGGATACTTTGGTGCAGGGGCTTAAAGGTGATACCCGTGTATTTTCTAATTTTATCGTTATTATATAAGCTGACATTTAAACTGCTTCTGGCCGCATCGCTTGTTAAGGCAGCCGCTTTTCCTGTAAACAGGGAGGCTAGTTTTGCTGCACGCCAGGCTATGCCCAGCATCCATGGTTTTGCTTCTCTGGCTGGTGCTTTAACACCAAAACCTTGGGCAATTTCTGAAAAAAACTGCTTATAATGATAGTTTTCTGCAGATATTGTAAATCTTTCTCCAGAAATATCAGCGTCCATGAGAGTGCTCATACATTTTGCTACATCTTCCACATCTACAATGCCGGTAGCGCCGCTGGTATAAAAAGAAAGACCGTCTTTTACCAGTTTAAAAATAGCACCGCTGCCTGTAAATCCAGCGCCGACACCAATCATCACAGAGGGGTTAACGATCACGGCATTAAGGCCTTCGGCGATACTGCGCCACACTTCCATTTCTCCCTCATATTTCGATATGGCGTAAGAATGAACTTTAGGATCGTATTCCCAATAGTCATTCTCGGTGATCTGCAGCCCCTTTTTTGGTTCGCCCAAGGCGGCAACAGAACTCACATGTACTAATCTGGCGTTAAATTCCACGCATAAGTTAGCCACATTGCTGGTGCCTTCAATATTTACTTTAAGGAGTTGGGTTTTATCTTTCGGATCAAAGGAAACCATTGCTGCACAATGGTATACCTGGGTTATACCTTCAAAGGCATCTTCCAGCGAAGCGAGATCGTTAATATCTACTGTGAACCACTCAATCAATGGATTGCCAGTTAACATTGCTGGTATTACAGAACTTTCCCGTTGCAGTGCCCTTATTTTTTTTCCCTGGCTCGTCAGCTGATAAACCAGTTCAGATCCCAAAAATCCTGTAGCGCCAGTAACCAAAATCATTTTATTATTTTTAGGATGTTCATTAATATATGGTCTCAAAAATAGATATTTGATGCCATACATTTATATTACTTTATGTCCTTATCCGATTTCTTTTCCCCCTTAAGTCCCGAAAAATTCACTCCTAAACAGGGCTTTTATACCAGTCAGCTGGGATTAAAGGCTCGTTTTTATACGGAGAATTTTCCTGAACTTGGAGAAAACGAGTATGATATTGCCATTGTAGGAGTAGAAGATGACCGTGCTGCGGTAAACAATAATGGCTGTGCTTTAGGTCCTGATTACTTCAGGGAACAGTTTTATCTGTTAAATGAAGGTGCTTTTGCCAGCAGGATCATTGACCTTGGGAACATTAAGGCAGGAGCATCGATCGCTGATACTTATATCGCCTTAAAAATGGTGGTTACGGAACTGATCAAGCTGAATATTGTTCCGGTGGTCATTGGCGGGGGGCAAGACCTTACCTATGCGCAGTATATGGCTTATGAAAGCCTGGAGCAGAAGGTAGACCTCGTAGTGGTAGACAGGAAGTTTGATCTGGATGAGGACGACCAGAATGAAGGCAGTATCGTAACCAGGTCTGACAGTTACCTCAGCAAGATTTTTTTGCATCAGCCGAATTACCTGTTTAACTTCAGTAATATAGGTTATCAGACTTATTTTGTCAATCAGGATAGCCTGAAGGTGATGAATAAACTTTATTTTGATGTACACCGCTTAGGGGAGTTTATCACGGATATCAGTTCTGTAGAACCGATCATCCGCAATGCCAATATGATGAGCTTTGATTTGTCGGCCATCCGTTCTTCAGATGCTGCTGCCAATGGCAATGCAAGTCCGAATGGGTTTTACGGCGAACAGGCCTGTAAGATCGCGCATTATGCGGGCATGAATGATAAACTGAGCTCTATTGGTTTTTATGAGTTTAACCCGGCCTTTGACAACAGCAGCCAGACGGCAATGCTGCTGGCACAAATGGTCTGGTATTTTATAGACGGTTTTTATAACCGCAAAAAGGATTTTCCTTTGAATCCTAAGTCACAATATCTGATTTATCGCGCCAGCCTGAACGATGGTTCAGGGGAAATGCTTTTTGTAAAAAGCAAAAAGTCCGACCGCTGGTGGATGCAGGTTCCCTATCCAACAGGGGTTTCTAAAAACGAGCGCTATCACCTGGTGCCCTGCCGGTATGAAGATTATACCATTGCTGTGGGCGGTGAGATGCCTGATTTATGGTGGCGTACCTATCAAAAATTACTCTAATTATATTCTTGTAACAAACATGGGAAAGCCTAACCAGTTAACGGATGCTGAGAAAGCCCTCCACAAGCTCTGCTATGTTCCTATTGAAGCGCTATTATATATATCCTAAAGATACCCGAGTAAATATAAGGTACGGATAGGGTACAGTTAATAGGACTTCAATAGGATCATAATAGGAGTGCAAACGAGGTTTTGTTGCGTCTGTTAAAGGATCGAATTATAGCCATACATTAAGGGCATCTGGCTAATTTACCTGGAATGCCTGATGAATGGCAGATTAGTGTTTATTCATCTGCTCAAACTTATCGATTTCATGTTTTAAAAGAATTTCGTACTCGTTACTCATAAAATCCCTGAAGATCGTAATGTCGTTCTTCTCCCTTGTAGAGATGATGGCCTGGATATAGGCGGCCTTTGCATTATAATGTACCACTGATAGCGGCAGGTTATAAAAGGCCTGTATATAATTCATCAGCAGGCGGGAAGTACGGCCGTTTCCATCGTAAAATGGATGAATGCCAAACAACATAAAATGCGCATCGAAAGAAAGATTGATCTGGTCGGACACCGTTAAAGGGTCTTTCATGATCTCGTTTATTTTGATAACCATATCAGCGCTAAGGCTTTCTACCTTGTCAAAACCAGGAAAGAAAGTAAAGCCGTCAGTAATATCCTCTTTTCTGAATAGGCCCTTTACTTGATCCGTTGTGCCGTATATGGTATTGTAGAGATTACCTGTGTTCTTCACCACCACCGAATTGATGTCTTTAATTAGGTCAAGGGTGATCTTTCTTTTCAGGAAAGCTTGTTTTAAGGCGAACTTTAGAGCCGCATAATGGTCGGTGACCGTTAGCGTTTCCATTAAAGGCCTGCCTTTAGGAGTAAAACCTTCGTTGATCAGCGCCTGTGTTTCCAGCTCCGTTAAAGTAGAGCCTTCAATCTGTATGGAATGGTAGACTATGGTGGTGTAATTGAAATTGTTATAATCCATCACATCATTAATCCCTAAGCTGTTGCACTTATCTATGAGTTTGATTAAATCCATCCGGGCTAAATAATAAAGAAAGTTACTGAAGATATGTTTCGGCTAAATTACAAAATATTATGGTGCAATTTAATTAAGTGGCTTTACATTAAACCATGCATATTTACAAATTTTGGGAGTATAATTCATGTTAAATGTAATTTAATTATTACCTAAAAAGTGTATTGATTTTCAATTATTTTATTATTAAACATATTATATTTTTATTTGGTGTATTATTTGCTGATATAGAAAATTTTATTTTTATTTTATTTTAAATTGTTAATTTCATTTTATATTTTTACAAAAAAATCAATAAAAATATTTAATTAATGTACTCGGCTCACTGATGAAAAAACTTTCTGTTTTCTCTAAATCTATATTTTTTGAGTTTTTTCGTGTTTATAAAGCTTTATTGTTGCCTAATGGCAGTAATCGAACTACATTTTTTCTTTTTCAAGTCTCCTCTTGATATTAAGTATTACCTACTTCTCTCTAATAGAGAAATTAATTTTTAATTTATTTTAGATGATATGTTTACTTTCTGTTCGAAAGCCAATATTTCTATCCTTATGTTATTTGTTATTCGTGTTTTAAAAATAATAAATAGCATTCAAACTTAGAAAATAGCTGATTTGATCATTTAGTCCCATATATCTTCTTTATATTATCTTATAGGTGACAGCTTAATAATAATCAATTAAGGTTTATTTATTTTCTTAAAAAATTTATAACAATAAAAAGATAGCGATTGCAATGAGTAATTTATTTAAATTTTATGATTTAAAGATAAAAAATATATTTTTTATCTTTTTTTTACTAACAGGATTTTGTTTTAAGGGCATAGCTCAGGGGGTGCCGTCTCCGGGAGTCGTATTGCCTTTTCCAAATTTGCCATCGGCTAATGCTACTGCGCTGGGAACGTATGGTACTTATCCAATTTCTTACACTAATGGAACTCCTAGTATTTCCATACCGCTATACGAAATTAAAACGCCAAAAATGTCTCTTCCTATCAGTATCAGCTATCACGCAAATGGTATAAAGGTAAATGAGCAGGCAACAAGTGTAGGTTTGGGATGGACGCTGAATGCTGGTGGTGCCATTACCAGGCAGATCAATGATCTGCCTGATTTCGATGCGAATGGTTACAAACATAAACCAGTTCCAAAGGGAGTTCACGCAAGCCCTGATCTTGCAACCTCCAGTCCGATAGATCCTGATCCTATGACTGATGAGCAGCGTTATTATTATGGCAGGCTCTCTATGGCACCTAATCAGGTAGGCTTACAAAAATTTGATGGTCAGCCAGATGATTTTTTCTTTAATTTCAAAGGTAAAAGTGGACGGTTCATTTTAAAAAACACCATTGACTCTGCATTAGCAGCAGCATTTACGACTATTCCTTACTCTCCGCTTAAAATACAATATACGGAGATTAATTCCGGGAGTGGGGACAGTTTTACCTTGCATGATACTGATGGGATGGCTTATGTATTTGGCCGTTCCGTAAAGGATAATACAGCTGCAGTGGAAACTTCACAGACTACTACTTCTTCCGTCAATAATTATTTAAGTAGCACAGGTCAGCAGGTTGCCTCTGGGACCTCTTCAACAACAGGCAAAAATGTAACAGCCTGGTATTTAACAGAAATGATTTCTCCAGATCGTACAGATACGATTTATTTTAAATACGCAAGTCAGTATAATGCCTCCAGTTTACTTAGTTATACGGGTAACAGTATTAATATGTACCACCTTCAAAATTTAGTCGGAGGGGTAACAAATACGCCAACAATTAATTCTTCAACATCGCAAGTCGCTACCAATAATATTAATTTATCAGAGATCGACTTTAAAAATGGAAAGGTAGTATTTGAATACAACAGTCGTTCAGATCTGGGCACTTACAAGCTAAGTAAAATACGGATCTATCAGGCTAAAGGCGGGCAGTTTAACGAATTGAAGCGGTTAAATATGAATCAATCCTACTTCAATGCTTTTCCAGCGACTTCGCAGATTTCTGCTACGGGATCTAGCGGTAATCTTCTGGGTAGCAGGCTCCGCCTTGATGGTGTTTCAGAAGAAGGTGTCAATGCAGATGGAACCAGTATTTTACATCCACCTTATGTGTTTAATTATTATACCGGAAATATTGCCTATTTAGGTGAATATGGACAGGATCTTTGGGGATATTGGAATGGACAGGCCAATAAGAACCTAATCATATCCAATCCAACAGGGACTTCGGCGGACAGGGTTCCTGATTCAACAAAATTGATAGCCGGCACTATTCAGACTATTAAATATCCGACAGGCGGGTTAACCGAATTTCAGTTTGAACCCAATCAGACCACTCGAACCTATACAACTCTTGATACTACTTTTCAAACCTATCACTTGTCAACTATAGGAACCTACAATACCACTTCAACTGATCAAACTTTTACAGCCGGACAAACTATTCAGGCTACGCTTCAGTTTTCAGTCACAAGTGGATGCGCTGGTAATGGATGTTTGTCAAACCAGGCGCAAGTGTTTATTAATGATGTTACTAATGGAGGAACAGGAACACAATTGGCTTTCCTGGGTTTTGCTGGTACACCTACATTGCCTTATTCAGGTAGTGCAGTAGTTAATCTTATTGCAGGCCACATTTATCACTTTTATTTCCCTGGTAGTTTCCCGGGGGGCAATAGCACCGGAGATCCACTTTATCATTTGGAAGCAGTCCTTCTTAAAGCAGGCTTTTCGAATATAGTCAGCACTTCACATACTGATCCCGTGCTGACTGGCGGATTAAGGGTAAAGCGGGTAATTAACCGGGATATGAACAATGTTGTTTTAACTACAAAACGATATAATTATAAATTACCATACTATATATCAGGAATTTTTACCGGCGATTTTACAACTGTCGGAACAGGGTATACCTTTTTGAAAAAACAAATGGCGTACACGGATTATCAATCCAACTATACTCCTAATTTGATTCCTTACCTGCAAAATTATACAGAAAATTTTACAGTTTCTATGGCAGGTGCATCCGACGGCTCCCTTGCTTATCAGGAGGTAGAGGAATATCAGGATGATCAGAGTGGTAATTCTCTCGGAAAAACGGTATATGATTTTAACCCGGTTAAAGACGATTCTACCAGCACGTTTTCCTACGTGAGGATCAATAATTCCTGGCGACGGAATCAGTTGCTGGAGCAAAGAATGTATAAAGGTTCTGGCAGTACTTTCACGCTGATTAAAGACGTTCAAAATACGTATTCAGATCTCTTTCCAACTTTACAGGATACTACGCAAACCTTAACGGTTAACCGCCTGTACAGTATAGATGATTTCCGGCCTACAGCTGGAGGGACGCCTCTTTATAGTTCCGTAGCATTTTCAGGAAGAGAGTTTGATGGAACAATCAACGGACAGGAAATTTTCAATGGCAATACCTATAATGTTTCTCTTATCAATCAGATAAATTACCGTAACGCTTTGACTGGTACAGTAACGACGGATTATGATTTAAATGGCACAAACGCAGTTAGTTTACAGGAGAATTACTTCTACGATAACCCTGATCATTTAATGCCTACCCGGACTGAAATATTAAAAAGTAATCTTGATAAGGCAATCAAAAGAACGATATATACTACTGATTATGCTTTAAATAATTGCAATCCTGCGAGTTATCTGGCAAACTTACAGTCCACTCTCGCTAACTTAAAATCAAATTTTGATACACAATCTTTGCCTGTTTATACTCAGTGGATTGGTTATGTATTTAACAGATGGGGAATCATTGGAGGTTGTTCAGTTAAAGCTGGTAGTGTAACTGGTGGTGATGCTACTGCCTGTTTTGTGGCAAATAATTATAACAAAAATGATCCGGCTATTGTCAATTTATACAATCAATATGGCGCATTAAAAACTGCTTACCGGGCTTCAGTCAGGGATGCAGTAAATATTTATAATCAGGGGTTATCATCTTATGTAAGCTGTTACAATACGCAGCTTTCCTCCGCAGTCGATTCAGTAAAGGCATTGATGATTATGCAGCAGAATAATCAGGTTACGCCTGTAGAGCTGGATGGCACCTGGGCTGATCATACTTCGGGGATTGAGTACATGGCATCTGTTAACAAAGCTGCTTTTAAAACAGCTGGAAATACCACTCAAATTGGAGAAACATTATCCGGGGTTTTTAACGGTGTTGTACCATACGGAACCTATACCAGCCAGCCGAATGTATACTTGCGCAGGGAGATGAATTATGACAGTTACAATAGTGCTGGAAGCCTGATTTCTTATCACCAAACTGATCAGCCACAAGGAGCTTTTATTTGGGGTTATAATCAGCAATATCCAATTGCAGAAGTAAAAAATGCTTCCTCTACTCAGGTTGCCTATACGGGGTTTGAAGAAGGGGTTGCAAACATGGGAAACTGGAATTTCTCCAGTGCCGGTGTAAACAATACAACTATTACTTCAGGTTTGAAAGTACATGCTGGCAATGCTCTTTATAGCATAGGTTCAGGAGCGGTTACCTCCAGTATGGCTGCAGGAACTTACATTGTTTCTTATTGGGCTAGTGGTGCACTTACGGTCAATGGTGGTGGTCCAACGCTTACCGGAAATACAGATAGTAATGGCTGGCATTACTTTGAGCATCAACTAACGTTGAGTGCACAGGGAATGGTTACGGTGAGTGGTACCAATGGAATCCTGATGGATGAATTACAATTATATCCAATTGGCGCCCATATGAAATCTTATACTTATGATCCATTGATTGGCATAACTAGTTCTACGGATGATAAAAATCAGATCACTTATTATGAATATGATGCATTTCAGCGACTGATCAATATCCGTGATAATAATAGAAATATTGTGAAACACACGGATTACCATTATCAGGGTCAGTAAAACTGATCAAATAAATACACTCTTATATACTCTTTTTATGAGCCCTACTCTATTAATATCGTTAAGCAGACAGCATAACACCACTTCATTTTTCAGAAGTATTTTCCTGATGATCTTTAGTTTAATGTTATTTACCATTTCACTAAAAGCGCAGACTTCTGATAGTGCAACTGTAAAGCCTGTGGCTCCTGTAACGCAGATTCCTGTTAAAAAGAATTCTGTGATAGTTCCTGCGTCTAACGGAACTGCAACCTCAGTGATTTCAAGTTCAACAAACACCAACAAAACCGTTATTCTTCCGGCACCGGCTGTAGCTCCGCCGACTGGCCCTCCAAATCCACCCGGTGAAGTTACCGGGCCATTTACGTTGACTCAAGGATCAGGAACTTATACATATACAGCAGAACCGTCAACCAGTACTCTTATTAATTATAGCTGGAGCATATCTAATACTAACGCCGGTCGAATTGACTACACAAAATTAACTGCAACGGTCACATTGAACCCCGCTTTTACCGGCAATTTTACGATCAGCTGTTTTGCAAATAATTCTTTTGGCCCCTCTTCACCTTCACTTAGTCCGCCTATAGTGGTGAGCCCCGCAACACCACCATTGGTATCTGGAAGTATTAGTCCAGCCAATCAATATATAAATTTAGGAGCTACTGCTGGAGTGCTGTCTGCAGCTTCTGCAACAGGTGGTAATAGCACTTATAGCTATCAATGGCAAAGTTCAACGGGAGGATCAGCCTGGGCTAATATTTCAGGTGCTACCAGTTTAAGTTATGCGCCGGGAAGTCTTGCAGCTACCACTTCTTATCGTTTAATGTCAACCAGTAATGGGACAAGTGTAACGAGTAATACGGTTACGGTCACAATTTATGCACGATTAGAACCCGGGACGATTACTCCCTCTTATCAAAGCATCAATCAAAATACAGTAAGCACTACCCTGGTTTCAACTGTTGCTAGTGGTAGTAGCGGCGCCTACAGTTACCAATGGCAAAGCTCACCTGACAACGCAAATTGGAGCAGTATTTCGGGAGCCACGGGATTAAGCTACAGTGCAGGGCCCCTTAGTGCAACAATGTATTATCGCCTGGTCACCACTTGTAATGGTGAAAGCGTATACAGCTACTTAGCAACGATTAATGTATTGTCTCATATAGCTGGCGGTACAATTAGTCCAGCTGCGCAGGCAATCAATTATAATACTTCTCCCGTAACCCTTACGGCAACTTCTGCAACAGGTGGTAGCGGGATTTATACTTATCAATGGACCAGTTCTTTAGACGATATTAATTATGTGAATATTTCAGGGGCAACCGGATTGAGTTATACAAGTGGCCCTTTAACTGCGACAACTTACTATCGTTTAGTGTCCAGTAGTAATGGTGTTAGTACAACCAGTTCTGCATATGTGCAGGTTTTTTCTCCCCTGGTTTCAGGTAGTGTAAGCCCAGTAAGCCAAAGCATCAATAATGGTGCAACTGCGGGCACG
The DNA here is from genome assembly GCF_009765875.1 of Pedobacter sp. L105. Classification (GTDB taxonomy): domain Bacteria; phylum Bacteroidota; class Bacteroidia; order Sphingobacteriales; family Sphingobacteriaceae; genus Pedobacter. The sequence goes on along the minus strand of NZ_LMUP01000017.1, from coordinate 6,639 downwards.
CTAACGGCTTCTTCTCCTACAGGCGGAAACGGAAGTTACAGCTACCAATGGCAGAGTTCTGCTCAGGGAAGTGGTTGGGTAAATATCCCGGGGGCAACAGGTTTAAGTTATGCGCCGGGTGCACCATCTGTTACTACTTCTTATCAATTAATATCGGTGAGTAGCGGAGTTAGCGTGACCAGTAATGTTGTAACAGTTGCTATTTATTCGCCGCTTTTAATGAGCACTATTACACCTTCTCTCCAAAATATCAATCCAAACACAAGTGGTACACCCCTTACTGCCGCGGCTGCAACGGGTGGAAACGGAGTATATGCTTATCAGTGGCAGAGTTCTCCCGATCAAGCAACATGGAGTAATATATCCGGTGCAACTGGCTTAAGTTATACCCCCAGTATTCAAAATTCTACCCAATACTATCGTGTATTTGTGAGTAGTAATGGTCTGACTGCTGTGAGTTACACGGCCACAATAATTGTATATTCATATGTAACAGGTGGAGCAATTAGCCCTAATGGACAGAGTATTAATTACAATACTGCGCCTGCTACCCTTACTGCTGCAGCGGCTACTGGTGGAAATGGTACTTATACCTATCAATGGACCAGCTCAACTGATGGGATTAATTTTAATAATATTGCAGGCGCAACGGGACTGAGTTATACAAGTGGCCCTTTAACTGCGACAACCTATTATCGTTTAGTATCTGGTAGTAATGGATTGAGTAACATTACTTCTGCATCTGTACAAGTTTACCCACAATTGATTTCTGGCGGGATAAGTCCTGTTAGCCAAAGCATCAATAATGGTGCAACAGCAGGCGCGCTAACTGCTTCTTCCCCTACAGGAGGAAATGGTAGTTATAGTTACCAGTGGCAAAGTTCTACCGGAGGCGCCGGATGGGTGAATATCGCCGGGGCTAATGGTTTGAGTTATGCGCCGGGTGCGCCAGCTGCTACGACTTCATATCAGTTAATATCAATGAGTAATGGAGTTAGCGTGACCAGTAATGTGGCAACTGTTGGTATTTATCCGCCACTGCTAATGAGCACTATTACACCTTCTCTCCAAAATATCAATCCAAACACGAGTGGTACAACTCTTACTGCTGCGGCTACAACGGGTGGAAACGGAGTATATACTTACCAGTGGCAAAGTTCTCCCGATCAAGCAACATGGAGTAATATAGCCGGTGCGACTGGCTTAAGTTATACCCCAGGCGTACAAAATGCTACGCTTTATTATCATGTAGTGGCGCAAAGTAATGGTCTAACCGCAACTAGTTATACGGCAACGATTAATGTGTATAACAACGTAATCAGTGGCGCAATTACTCCTGGCGGACAGAGTATCAATTACAATACTACGCCAGCTATTTTAACCGCCGCTGCCGCCACAGGAGGGAATGGTATCTATACCTATCAATGGACCAGCTCAACTGATGGGATCAAATTTGATAATACAGTTGGCGCAACCGGCCTGACTTATAGCAGTGGTCCGCTTACTTTGACAACCTATTACCGATTGATATCCACCAGTAATGGGATCAACTCAACCAGTTCAGCTTCCATTCAGGTTTATGCACAGCTTGTTTCAGGCAGCGTGAGCCCGGTTAGTCAAAACATTAATAATGGTGTAGCACCTACAACCCTCACCGCAACGTCGGCTACAGGCGGAAATGGAACCTATACTTATCAATGGCAAAGTCTCTCAAATGGTATATGGACAGATATTTCGGGTGCCACCGGATTAACTTATCTACCGGGCACTTCATCGGCTAACAGTAGCTATCATCTGATTACAACCAGTAATGGTCTAAGTGTAACCAGTACCCCTGTAACAGTTATCATTTATCCGAAACTGGTAAGCGGCCTGTTGACTCCTAATCAAACTATTAATAGCGGTAGTAAAGGCGGTCAAATGACTCTGGCTGCACCAACCGGAGGTAATGGAAGTTATACTTATCAGTGGCAAAGCTCAATTGCAGGAACAGCGATGACAAATATACCTGGCACCAGTGATTCAACCCTTACATATACCCCTGGAATTGTTACTGCAACCACCAGCTACCACGTGATTATCACTAGTAATGGAGTTACTGTAACTAGTAATGCAGCGATGATTAAAATAGTAACTCCCTTAGTTTCGGGTGTAGTAAGCCCTGCGGTAACAAGCGTAGTTTCAGGTAGTAGTGTTTTGCTGACTTCTACGCCTCCATCAGGTGGTAATGGTACTTATACTTACCAGTGGCAAAGCTCTCCGGATGGGAAGACTTATACCAATGTGGCGACAGCAGGTACCAGTATCAGTTACCAGGTTTCAAATATTACGGCAACAACTTATTTTCAATTGATTGTAACGAGTAATGGCGTTACGGTCACTAGTAATCCCAGTGTGATTAATGTTTCGAATTGTCAGCCTTTTGCTACTGTTCCAAGTGCAGATCAGAATTATATCATGACCACTGTGCCAAAAGCGCCTGCTTATATTCCCGGTGGTACTAACTATGGGCCCTGCGATATTCAGGAAACGATACAATATATCGATGGTATCGGACGTCCGTCGCAATCCGTTCAGGTGAAGGGTTCTCCACTATTAAATGATATAGTGCAGCCTTTTGTTTATGATGCTTATGGGCGTGAGGCTGTTAAATATCTGCCTTATGCAGAACAAAGTGGAAGTGGTACTTACAAATCAACAGCTTTAACTACGCAGGCACAATTTTATGGTAGTTCAGGATGGGATCCGGCGGTAGTGCAAACAGCGGCCCCATACAGCCAGACTTTATTTGAAGCCTCACCTTTAAACCGGGTGCTGGAACAAGGGGCTCCTGGTACGCTATGGCAACCAGCCAGCTCACGCAGCATCACTTCAGGGAGGACTGTTTTGCAGGATTATGGCGCCAACAACATACTCACCGTTTCTACTACGACCGGTTTAAATGCTGTTCTGTGGAATGTAATGGCAGCAAGTGGCTCTACATATAAAAAAACATTGGTTTACAGTGGTTATTATGCTGCCGGTCAGCTCTATGTGAAAACAATTAAAGATGAGAACTGGGTAGATCCTAATAATAGCAAGCTTAAGACGGGGACGTCAGAAGAGTATACCGACAAAGAAGGCCATGTAGTGTTGAAGCGTACCTTTAATGGTCCTTTTAATGGGGTTTCGACCCAGAGCACTTATTATGTATATGATAATTTAGGTAACCTGAGTTTTGTGATCCCACCTGCCGCCAGCCAGTTAACGACGTCATCAATCAACCAGCTTAACCTGGACCTGTACTGTTATCAGTACCGTTATGACGGCCGCAATAGATTGATTGAGAAAAAAATACCTGGTAAAGGCTGGGAATATCTGGTATATAACAAACTGGATCAGGTGGTTTTGACACGTGATTCGAATCAAGTGAATTCAACGGTAAATGCGGCTTCATTTGTCAGGTATGATGCATTTGGAAGAACAATAATGACTGGTACATATGCTTACCCGAGTGGGGACGTTAGTGATTACACCCGTCCTAATATTCAGGCGTTATTAGATGCGGAACCCTATCAGTGGGAAGAGCCGTTGAGTAGTTCGGCCACGGGTTATACCTCCCGTACAATACCAGAAGCAGCGCCTTATCTAAATAGTGTTAATACAATTAATTATTACGATGATTATAGTTTTCCGGGAGGAAAGACCTATGCTTATCCTGCCGGGAGTGTCAATACCAAGGGCCTTCTTACCGGAACTAAAACTCTTGTTTTAGGTACTAGTGATATGCTGTTGAGTATCAATTATTATGATGATAAAGGCAGGTTGTCAAAAGTATACAAGCAGCATTACCAGTCTGGAGCGGTCAATACAGGTAATTATGATGAGATCACTTACAGTTATAATTTTGAAAACCTGGATACAGCGATGACGCGGATCCACCATAATGTAGCAGGTGCAACTACGACTATAGCTAACCGTTATGCCTATGACCAGGTGGATCGTAAGATAGCAACTTATGAAAAGATCAATGCAGATGCAGAAGTCTTATTGGTTGCAAATAGTTACAACGAAATCGGGCAAATGAAAGCTAAAACATTGCACAATGGATTACAGAGTACTGCCTACACCTATAATGAACGTGGCTGGCTTCGCACCAGTACATCCCCTCAGTTTAGCTTTCAATTGCACTATCAGGATGACAGTATTCCGCAGTACAATGGTAATATCTCTGGGCAGGTCTGGGGAGCAGGTTCGGGTTTAGGAAGTAAATTTGTATATGCCTATGATCAGCAGAACAAACTTGTAAGTGGGGTAGGAACCGGAATGAGCGAGGTGATCCAATATGATAATTATCAGGGAAATATCCTTGCACTAACCCGGGATGGCGTAAAGAAAAGCAATGCTTATAACGGCAACCAATTAACTTCAAGTACCGGTACTGGTACTTATAAATACGACGGAAACGGGAATACGACTTATGATGGAAGAACTTTAAGCACTATTACCTACAATTTATTGAATCTTCCAATGGGTGTAAGCGGAGCTAATTTCTCTGATACATTTGTTTATGATGCTACAGGAGATAAACTGAAAAAGACTGTAGTAACTACAAATGGGACTAATATAACAGATTATATTGATGGTATCCAATATTCCAATGGGGCGATAGATATTATTCAGACGGAAGCAGGCCTAGCCAGAAATAATGGTGGCAGTTATAGTTATGAGTATAATCTGACGGATCAATTAGGAAATGTAAGGTACAGTTTTCATCAGAATCCTATAAGTGGTTTAGCTGAGCGTTTGCAAAGTGATGATTATTATCCATTTGGTTTGCGGAAATCAGGAAGTCCCGTATCTTTAACCAATAAATACTTGTACAATGGAAAGGAACTGCAGGATGAGTTAGGGCAGTATGATTACGGGGCAAGGTTCTATGATCCGATAATCGGGCGTTTTAATACGATAGATCCACTTGCTGAGAAAAGCAGGCGTTTCAGTCCTTATGCTTATGGAAATAATAACCCAATACGTTTCATTGATCCTGATGGAATGCAAGCCACTTATAATTGGTCTACTGGTGGTTATGAGGATGGAGGTAAGACTATATCTTGGGATCAAGTTCAACAGCAATATGGGATAGGGCAAAGCAATGCCGGAAATGAAGGTAATAATAGTAGTGAAGCAGCTGATCAAAATGGACAAAATGGATCAGGTGGACAAAATAATCATGACGGCAACTATATTCCAGTACCATCAGATTACAAGAAAAACGGATTACCAGGTTTTCCTGGGTCTAGTAGATTAAAACCAAAACGCGGTGCAAGAGATAGCTGGGATTTAGGTAAAAATCTTCCTAAAGGGTCTTGGGGTGAATGGGATTCTCAACATGGAGAAATAGAAGTCTATAATAAACAAGGACAACATCAAGGCGCCTGGGATCCAGAGTCTGGTGATGAAATAGAAGGTAAACAGCGTACATCAAGAAGACCTACGTATGACCGGTTTAGTTCAGAAGAACCTGATTCACCTTCAGGGGGGCAAGGGAATCCTGTTTATAATAATGAAATTATGTCAAAGATCTCTAAGGCAACAGGGTTGACTGGAACTGCATTAATTATATATGTTATTTTTTCAGAAGGATCCAGATTATTCCCTGCACGAAACCTTATTCCAATACCATAATTTAGTAATGATTCACTTTAGAATAAACAAAGTTTATGAATATAGAAAAAAAATATTATTATCAAGTTGATTTAACAGTTGCTCTTACAACGTCTGAGTTTGTTTTCGGATATATAAATATTTCACACATACCCTATTTTAAGTTTATGGAGTTATTTAAAGACCAGGTTGTAAATGAAAAGTTCCTATTTGATGATTCTTTATCATATTTCATAGATGAGGAATTATATATTAAGCACAAGGAATTCTTTGATAAGGAAATTCCTTTTGCTTTTGACTTCGGTTTATTTGAATATAGTGTCTCTTTAAGTAGTGTTGATGCCCAGAATTATCAAAAGAACTATTATGAAGAATTGCCACCTTTGTTAACTTGATTATCAACAAAAGCCTGATTCAATTGAATCGGGCTTTATGTTATTGCTCTTAAGCTTTCCTGGTATTGGAATCCATGAGAAATAGAAATGCATCAATACTTTTAAGGTTATGATCTCCCCGCACAGTCCACAGGGTAGAAAAAACCAGCCACCCCGAAACGGGCTTCCCTCTGTGTTTTTCTACCCTTCCGCCCGGCCTTTGCTGCCGGTGAAGAGCCGGCCCCATGCTAAATAACATAATACGAATTATCAGCACAGCCGCTCGAAGGCCCCCACGGTACCAAAGCTGGTATGATAATAGTATTATGTTAAATAGCCGCTCCGGCCGACCCTGGCCGACGCTCTGCCGTCTCCTTCCAGTCGGTCAGCGGCAAAGCCTGCGGCAGCATGGTATTGTTAATTGATAGTGGCAGTGCAAGACTGGTCGGGGAAACTGTGTTCATCCTTTGAAACCGGGGCAGTGCTCCCGCCCAACCTCTCAGGGATACAAAGAGCCGCTCAATCCTCTCCACTACCAAAGCTCGTTCCATCCCTGGAGGGGGCAATGTGCATTGGCAGCTATAAAAAACTTTATCCTGCGTATGTTCGTCTGGCTTTA
>NZ_LMUP01000001.1 GCF_009765875.1 Pedobacter sp. L105 | reverse complement strand
TTTTGGTCTAAAGTAGCAGCCGACTGAATGTATTCAAAAACTTTAATCGCTTTTACTTCTTCAAAGATACGGTTGGCATTATCTTTTTCCTGAAGGAAAGTAGCTGTGTATTGTGCCAGCTGATCTTCAGGCATCGGAGCCGGACTGTACATTTTGAACTGTGCGTCTAAGCGTTGTTTTGCAGTTGCAAACACATCCTCGTATTTAATTTCAAGGCTGTTGTCTTTAATGATCTTATTTTCAATTAAAGTCCATTTCAGGTTTTTTGCAAAATCTTCATAACCTTCAGCCAGTTCAGCATCAGATAATTTCTCGTTAGTCACTTTTAACCATTTACGCAAAAAGTCGTCCGGAAGATCAATTTTCACAGTTTCAGTTAACTGAGTATAAATGTCATTCTGCAGTTTGCGGTCGGCATCCTGTTTGAACATACCTTCAATCTCTTCTGTGATCTTTGCAGTAAAACCAGCTTCGTCAGTTACTACACCTTCACCAAATATTTTATCAAAGAACTCCTGGTTCAGATCCGCTTCACCTAAACGGTTTACATTTTTAACCGTTACCTGAAATTTAGATTGTACATCTTTGGCTTCTTCTTCGCCTATGTTCAACAATTTGGCAATTACTGCTTCATTGTTTTCAAAAGCTTTCCGAACATCCAGTTCAACTACATCATCTTTTTTCAAACCGATTAAAGATTTAAGAATCGCTTTATCTTTAATCTGGTCCAGGCGGATAGAACCTGTACTGGTGATGCCACCTTCAAAAACTGAACCATCAGGAGAAAGTTGTGCTAATTCGGCATAAAGTACATCTTCGTCTGCCGAAACTTCCGGGTTTGTCATTTTGCCATAGCTGCGACGGATATTTTTAATACGGGAAGCTAAAGTTTCTTCGTCTGCTTTTACATTGTATTGAACGAATTTATCTTTTGCAGTTATTTTAACATCAACTACGGGAGCTAAACCAATTTCGTAGTCAAACTCAAACTCGTCTGACCCATCCCATTTAAAATCTTTGGCATCGTTCAGCATTGGAACAGGCTGACCTAAGATTTCAATTTTATTATCTGTAAGGTATGTATTCAGGTTCTCGCTTAATAATGTATTGATAGTTTCAATTAAAATGCTTCTGCCATACATCTTTTTGATGTGTGCGGCCGGAACCATTCCTTTACGGAAACCTGGGAGCGTAGATTTCTTAGCTTGGTCTTTTATAGATTTATCGACTTTTTCAGCGTAATCTTCAGGCGAAATTTTAAGTTTTACAACTGCGTTTAAATCGTCAATTTTTTCCTGTGTAATATTCATCTTTCTGAATCAATGTTTTAAAATGTCCTTTGAAAATCTCCCAAAATAGGCCTTGGATAGTTTTTCCTTATAGGGTGCCAAAAGTATTACTTTTTCTTGAATTAGAGGCAGTAAAAATAATTTTGTAAAGGATGTTTTAGGCACCTCCTTTTTTAGACAGAAAAACAGAGGGAGGTTAGCGGCAGGTTAAAAAGTAGAAAACCCAGTGAAAATGCACAGAAAACGCACAGAAAACCCAGTGAAAGCACACTCATTGACTGCATTTTCACTGGGTTTTCTGTGCGTTTTTATTGAATTTTTAGTGAATTTTTATCGGATTAATTTGCTTCTTAAATTGGTTTACTCTAAATTAGAGTAAACCAAAATATAGATCAAAATGGGGAAATTCATTAAAGAAGAGTATGCTTTCAAAGGAAAAGTGGGAGCATTACATGGCTCGTCGATCGACGGAAAACCTTATGTTAAAGGGGAATACAAAAAAAGGACTAAACCTGCTAAAAAGGGCGAAAAGCAAAACCGAAACAAATTCAAAATGGCACATCTATGGTTGTACCCGCTCTTGGATTTTGTAAAACAGGGGTTCAAAGGATTCCATTACAAAGAAAATTCGCAGGGTTACAATGCTGCAAAGTCTCACTTGCTGCTGAATGCTTTTGAGGGTAAAACACCTGATTTAACTATCAATCCTGCGCTGGCAAAAGTAAGTTATGGCAATCTGCCTTTGGCTTCGAACATGACGGCAACCAAACTGGATGAATCTCATTTGAAATTCACCTGGGATAATGTATTGGCGACAGGAATGAATATTTATGACCAAGCCATGCTTCTTGCTTACGATGTCCAAAATCGGGTTGCATATCATTTAACCACCGGGCCATTTAGAGAAACCGGCGAAGCTATCCTTAAAATACCCGGCGCCGGTATCAAAAACAAAAAATTAATAGCAGCAACCTTCCATTGTTATCTTGCTTTCTTAGCTGCAGACCGCAGCAGGCAATCAGATAGCGTATATCTGGGGAATTTTATTTTTCAGACTCCGGAAAAAATTTAAGACATTTTACATTTTTTGCCGACATTCGATGCCTTCAAAAAATGCCCGGAAAACAAAAAAGCAGTCCGTTAAGACTGCTTTTTATCGTTCTGTGCGGATGAAGGGACTCGAACCCCCACGCCGTGAAGCGCCAGATCCTAAGTCTGGTGCGGCTACCAATTACGCCACATCCGCGTTTTTTAGTTTCTTAGGACTGCAAAGATAGGGATAGTTATCACTTCTCAAAAACCTTTTGTATTTATTTCTACTTAACTTCCTTAAATCATTCATTCTAAGCCAATTTAAATTAGTTCTTTCTGAAATTGGAAAAGATATTGCACTGCTTTAACCAGTCTGCTGCCAAACCACGAGAACATTTCACCATCAACCAGCATAATTTTAGCATCCGGAATGGCAGACCTAAGCTCAGCAATATGTTTTTCTTTAAATGGATAAGGTTCTGAAGACAGGAAAACCAATTCTGGCTTTAACGCGATGATCGTTTCTAACTCAATTTCCAGATAACGGCTTTCCCTGATCACATTGGTCAGCCCATTTTTGGTCAGGATATCATCAATAAAAGTATCCTTACCTGCTATCATATAAGGATCTTTCCAGATCAGGTAAATAACTTTTTTATCTATCCCCTGCTGTAAGGCTAAAGTCTGCAAATCATTGAATCCGGCACTGATCAGAAAATTGAGATAAGCAGCTTCAGGCTGCCGGTCTACCAGTTCGGCAATCTGTGTGATTGTTTTCATGGCATCTTCTAAAGTAGTAACGTCACTTATCCAGACCGGGAATTCTTCACTTAACAAGTCTATCTCTGCCCTGGTATTCTCTTCCTTATTTCCAATGATCAGATCGGGTTGAAGGCTTCTGATAAGTTCCAGATTAAGCTTTTTGGTTCCTCCTACTTTGGTTTTTTCTTTAAAATGTTTTGCAGGATGAACACAGAACTTGGTAATACCGATAATTTCCTCCGACAAGCCCAGTTCAAATAACAGCTCAGTTTGTGAAGGTACTATTGAAATGATCCGCTTAGGCGGATAGTTAATACTAACTTCCCTGCCAAGCTGATCAGTAAAGATCTTTTGCATGGAGCAAAGATAGTAACCAATGTACCTAAAACCTATCCATTTCAGTTTCTTTGATACTGCTCCCGATCGTCCGCTTGATGTAATAGATAATTAAACATTAACTAGATTCAGATCTTCTTTAATGACACCATCGAGCAAGTGCAGAATACGGGAACCATAGGCAGCATTTACTTCTGCGTGGGTAACCTGTATAATGGTAATTCCCTCTTTCCTGTTCAGCGTTTTAAACAGTTCCATGATCTGCAATGCCTGCGCGGATTGCAAATTTCCAGTCGGTTCATCGGCCAGTATAATAGAAGGCTGAGCGGCAAGTGCACGCGCAATTCCAACCAGCTGCTGCTGTCCGCCAGAAAGCTGATTGGGGAACAAGTCTTTTTTTCCAACGATATTAAACCTGTCCAGCATATCTGCCACCCTGCTTTTCCTCTCTGCACTACCAATTTTTTTATACAATAGCGGAGCTTCAATGTTTTCAGCAACAGTCATTTCATCAATCAGGTGATAGGCCTGGAAGACAAAACCAATATGGTTACGGTATAATTCAATCCGCTTCCGCTCATTTAAAGCTGTTACATTTTCACCCATAAATTCATAAGTACCATAAGTAGGTTCTTCCAGCATACCGAGTATGTTCAGCAGGGTAGATTTTCCCGCGCCGGAAGGCCCCATGATAGATACAAATTCACCCTGCTCAATTGTAGTGCTTACATGTCTGAGGATATAACTTTTCAATCCTTTATTGGCGTAATATTTTTCTATATTTTCTAGTTTGATCATCTTATGATTAAATATAATATTGTTTAATTAATAAAAGCATTTACTCGTATTTCAATGCATCAACAGGATTTGTTCTCGCAGCTTTATACGACCGCAAACTTACCGTGAGCAATGTGATGCCCATAGAGATAAACATGGCCACAGCAAAGGGCCAGATACTGATTTCTATCCTATAAGCATAACCAGAAAGCCATTGATGAATAAAGATATAAGCTATAGGCCAGGCCACCAGGTTAGCAAAAAACACCATGATGATAAACGTTGTATTCAACATTTTAACCAGCTCCAGCGTTGAAGCACCCAACACCTTCCTGATTGCCATTTCCTTTGTTCTTTGTGTAGCAACAAAAGATACCAACCCAAACAGACCAATGAAAGATATGAAAATGATCACCCCGGCAAAGACCCTGAATAATGTTCCCATCACCCTCTCATTCTGATAATATTTATTGATACTATCTTCTACAAAAATTGAGTGGTAAACATTATCCGGAAAATAGCTGTTCCAGATGACTTCAATGTTTTTCATCACGGCAGGAATTTGATGGGCATCCATCTTTACCGCAATATAGTTTGAATACTTTTTCCTGGAAAAAAGAATGATGGGTGAAATTGGCCGCCTCAGGCTCAAATTATTAAAATCTTTTACTACACCCACAACCGGTGCCCTGGCCCCTCCAAAGTCCACTATTTTTCCTAAGGCATCTTGTGGATTTACGATGTTCAATTTTTTCAAAAAGGTTTCATTAACCACGAACTCTTTTATAGTATCACTTTTTGACAACGCCCTGCCCACTAAGAACTGCAGGCCGAAGGTTTTGAAATAATCTTCATCTGCCGACTTAGAGTTAACCTGAAAGTCTGCATCTTTTGATCCATCAAAAGAAAATGAACTCATCGAATTATTAGTTGAAGAAGGTGCCTCACTGCAAAAAGATGCAGAAAGCACGCCTGGTTCTTTTAATATGCGGGTTTTAAGGATATTAAATTTCAAAACGCTCAAACTATCCCAGGGTACAGAAACTTTAGCAACTGCAGAGGAATTAAATCCCAGTGGTTTCTCCCGCATATATTTCATCTGCTTCAGGATAACCAGCGTACCGGTGATAAGGATAATGGTAATCGCAAACTGCACCACCACCAGTATCTTACGTAATGCCCCTCCCCCTGTGTGACTTAAACTGACCTTATTTTTAATCGCCAAAGCAGGACTAAAGCCGGACATGACCATGGCGGGATAAAATCCGGCAAAAAAACCAACAAACAATACCATACCTATCATAAAAACGAAAATGACAGGATTTTCTATCAGGCTAAAGGTGATCTTCTCTTTAAATAATGAAGCCATCCCGGGTAATGCCGCCTCAGTAATCACACAGGCGAATAAAAGAGCGATTACAGTAAGCGTCATTGTTTCCATTAGAAACTGTGACATCAACTGTTTGCGCCTACTGCCCATTACCTTTCTTACCCCTACTTCCTTCGACCTGCTTACGGCTTGCGCCGTAGCCAAATTAATGAAATTTATACAGGCCGTAATCAACAAAAATATACCGATCACAATCAATCCAAGAATATCAGACTTGCTGGTTGTTTTTCCCGAGAAGTTACCATAATGCTGATCTTTGTGGATCTCAGATAAGGGCTGGAAAATATGGTCTGGTTCTTCTACCCCTTTTATCGGATAATATTTTTTAAGAAACGCAGCTTTAGGGCTAGCAAGATCCGCAATATTTACACCGGGCTTTAACAAAATATAACACTCAGATCCCGAAGATACGGCACCCCAGTTTTTCATGTTCCGATCTTCATAACCTGCATAAGAGATAGCTATTTCAATAGGATTACTGTTATTTTCCGGAATGTTAGCAAAAACACCAGTTACTCTAAGGTCCGTTTTATTTTCGTAATTAATTGATTTCCCAACGGCTTTGTGCCAGTCGCCAAAAAACTTAACCGCCATATCTTCTGACAGTGCAACTGTATTTGGGGCAGATAAAGCTTTCTGAGGATCTCCCTCCAGCCAGGGATAGTCGAATATCTTAAAAAACTGAGGTTCGATGTAAAATGCCTGCTCATCAGTTTTAAGCCTTACCGTCCCATGTGCATCCTTGATTTTAAAAATGCCATCAGAACTTTGCAGCGCCGCTACCTGTTCCAGCATACCAAAATCATTACGCATGGCAGGCACTAGTGGATGCGGAACGCCATTCTGGAATTCTTCGCCTCCTGCATATTTAAAATAGGAAACTACACGATAGATCCTGTCCTTATTTTTAAACTGCTGATCATAACTTAACTGGTACCTGATAAAGATGAAGATCAGTATACAGCTAGCCATTCCAATGGAAAGACCGGCAATATTAATAAACGTATAACCTTTATTTTTCCAAAGGTTCCTTAAAGCGATTTTGAGATTGAGTTTAAACATTTCAGGGCGTTTTAGGAGTGAATATTATTCGTATTTCAAAGCATCAATTGGATTGGCGTTTGCCACCTTTACCGACTGCACACTCACCGTTAAGATGGCAATGAGCAATGACAGGCATAAGGCAATTGCAAAAGGTAGAAAGGATATGGCTACTCTAAAGCTATAAGACGACAGCCAGTGGTTCATTACAATATATCCAAGCGGGAATGCCATCAGATTAGCAAGGGCAACCAGCCTGATAAATTCCTTATTCAACAGGGTAACAATATTCAGGTTACTGGCCCCCAACACTTTCCTGATACTGATTTCCTTCTTTCTCTGCTCCGCCATAAACAAAGCGAGTCCCAATAAACCTAAACAGGAAATAAACACGGCAAAACCACCAAACCAATTGGCCATGGTACCCAATAGTTTTTCGTTTTGAAATTTAGCTTCAAAATTATCATCTACGAATTTCCGCTGTACCGGAAAACCAGGATTAATAGCTTTAAATATTCCGTCAATTTTATCAATTGATGAACTGATATTTTCTGAGGTATTTAAGCGTGCGACGATCACCCTAACCTGGGTCATTTGACCGTCTGAAAAATTCATCTGGTTATCTATAATCATAGGTTTAGCCCGCTCATAAGGAGATTCCATAACGAAATCTTTCATTACACCAATGATCTTCACCCGTTTATCATCCGCCTTAAAATAAGAACCTATTGGATTTTTTAAACCCATAATCTTAATTGCGGTTTCATTTACAATAACACTGGCAGAATCTGCAAACCGCGGAGAGAATTCTCTCCCCAATACCATAGGGGTACCCATGGTTTTTGCGAAACCATATCCTGTACTCCTATAGGCGAAAATGACTTCATCGTTCTTGTTTTTCCCCGGCCAGTCTACACCCCAGGTAAGCATACCCCCTTCACTTATGCTCTGGTTAAAGTGAGCCACATGGGTAACCGCCCCAGAAGTCAGCAACTGGTCTTCCAGCAGCTGAAGTTTTTCTTTGCTTTTCAGGTTGCCATCAATCCTGATCTCCAGCAGATTATTTTTGCTATATCCAATGGGTTTATTCCTGATATAGTTCAGTTGCTGGTAGATCACTGCTGTGCAAACAATTAAACAAGCAGCAAATGAAAATTGAAACACGACTAAGACCTGCCGTATGGATAAAGAAGAACCTCCGCCCGTTTTGAATCCTTTTAATACTTTTACAGGCTCAAAAGAAGAGAGATAAAAGGCGGGATAGCTACCCGCAACAACACCCGTAAGCAGCGTTAGCCCAATCAAAGCCGACCAGAACTTCCAATCTGTATAGTAGATGGCCAGCTGAATGTTCAATAAGTTATTAAAATAAGGCAAAGCTACTTCCAGCAAAATAAAAGCCGCCAGCATCCCTAAAAACGAAAGCAATAAAGACTCAAGCATGAACTGTCCGATCAAGGATTTTCTTGAAGATCCTATGGCTTTTCTTACGCCCACTTCTTTTGCCCTTTTTTCTGATCTTGCGGTAGAAAGATTCATAAAATTGACGCAGGCAATCAGTAAAATACAGACAGCGAGCAGCAGAAAAATCCGCACCTGACCAATCTTACCTCCAACAGATTTCCCATTCTCAAATTGAGCATATAAGTGCCATTTGGATAAAGGATGTAGAAAAGCCTCCATCGTTGAATAACTATCATGCTGTTTATAAACTGTCCTGATCAGATCATTAGCCTGTGAAAAAAATTGCTCCCCCTGTAATTGCACCAAAGTTAAATAAGAAAAATTCCCCCAACCTCCGTACTCTACTGCAGGATTCTCCTGAGCCAATAGTCGCCATGGCATCAAATAGCTGAACTGGATACTACTGTTTTTAGGCACATCTTCAATTACAGCTTCCACCTTTAACCACTCCTTATTGTCTATTTTAATCGTTTTATTGATAGGATCTTCCGAGCCAAAAAGGTTCCTGGCCATCGTTGCTGTCAGGATAACCGAATTAACTTCCCTCAGTACACTGGCTGGATTGCCTTTTAAAAATTTATAGTCCAGTATTTTCAAAAAGTCGGGATCACCAAATAGCCCTAGTTTGTTAAAACTTCCTTCTTTATAGCTGATCAAATGATTTTCCGGATAAGTAGAATGTGAAACAGCAATTGCACCGGGTATCTTGGCCTTCAATTCGGATGCCATTACAGCTGGTGTATAGGCATTCGTAGTTAGTTCACCTGCATTCTTCTGATTACTATAAACAATGTATGTATTTTCATAATGGGTAAACTGTTTATCGTAACCCAATTCATAAGTAACATATAAAAGCAGTAACATGCAACTGGCTAATCCTATCGCCAGTCCGCCGGCATTGATAAAGGTATAAGCTTTGTTTTTCCAAAGGTTTCTCAGCGCAATTTTAAAATTCAGTTTAAACATGATAAGATAGTTCTAAGAATGAATTATTCGTATTTCAAGGCATCAACAGGATTAGCCCTGGCTGTTTTATAAGCCTGCCAGCTTACTGTTAAAATAGCCATCACTAACGTTCCGCAGGCTGCAATTAGAATAATCCACCACGAGATTGAGGTGTGAAATTCAAAATTCCGCAGCCATATTCCCATCACGTAATAAGCTACGGGGACGGCGATCAATATTGCTATCATTATCATCTTAATAAAAGACAGTGATAAGAGTTCCATCAGGCTGTATACCGAGGCCCCTAGCACTTTCCTTACACCAAATTCTTTGGTACGCTGTTCCGCACTGTAAGCGACCAGACCATACAATCCCAGACAGGAAATAAATATGGCCAGTGCGCCAAAAAGATTAGACAATAAACCTAGGGTTTTTTCCTGCTGAAGCATATTGGCATAGATTGCACTTAAAAAGTTGATTTCTACAGGATAAGCTGGATTCATTTGTTTGGTTATTTTTTCAATAGTTTCCACATTTTGCTGTAAGCTGTTGGCAGGATTTAACCGCATGGTGATCGTTCCAGTATAATTTTTGCTATAACTCACGATCATTGGGTTATTGGATTTATAGGGCGAATCCCATACATAATCTTCAAAGATCCCGATGATCGTCATCCGGTCAGAAAAAATACTGATTACCTGCCCTAAAGGATTATGCAAACCCATTGTTTTAACCGCAGAAGCGCTCACCAGGACCGCAGCAGTATCAGATGCATATTTCTCAGAGAAATCCCTGCCCTGTAAAAGCTTTAAGCCTGACGTTTTAACAAAATCACTTGTCGTGAGTACCTTATTAAACATAATCTTATTCTCTTCTTTCATCCCGGGCCACTTCAATCCGCTAAAATTGTTGCCGTGATGCGCTAAGCCAGAGACAGAAGAATTTACACTGGTAACAGCCCCACTTTTGATCAACTGACTTTTTAATTCTTCATATTTGATTTTTAGGGCTCCATCCTGCGGCATTTCTACCAGGGCATTTATATCAACACCCTGAGGTTTATTCTTAATATATTGTATCTGCCTATAAATAACCAGGGTAGCTATGATCAATATGATAGTAAAAGAGAACTGACCAATAATTAACACCTGCCTTAAACTGATAGAAAAAAGGTGTTTGGTTTTTATATTCCGTTTCAGGGTCTGTATAGGATTAAAAGAGGAAAGGTAAAAAGCAGGATAACTGCCCGCTGTTAAACCCGTAAAAAGAACTATTCCCATAATGCCAAACCAACTGTAAGCATTAAAGTAACCCAGACTCAATTTCATATCCAGCAGGTTATTAAAAGCCGGAAGAAAAATTTCTACCAGTGCAATAGCCATTATAATACTGATCATAGTCAGCACCATGGATTCTGTTAAGAACTGGATAATCAATGAAGACCGCGTAGCGCCAATAGTCTTTTTAATTCCTACTTCTTTAGCCCGTTTCTCTGATTTAGCCGTAGCCATGTTCATAAAATTGATGCAGGCAATGAGTAAAATCCCAAAAGCTAACCCCATAAATAGCCAGATCTTTTCAATATCTCCTCCTATACTTTTTCCGTCTTTAAACTTTCCGTATAAATGCAATTTGTTTAAAGGAAAAATAAAATGCGAAGCAAATGTCTGTGCATTCTTTTCCTTCACCACTGCGGTGATTTTTTTGTTGACCAGATCAGGGTTTGCTCCCGGATCAAGAGACATCAGCGTGATATAGCCATAATTACTCCAGTTGAGATCCCTGGCCTGCTCCTCTACTGTTTGATAAAAAGACCAGGGCATGAGGTAATCAAATTGGTTAGAGCTGTTTGCCGGAAGATCTTTAATGATCCCTGTGATTGTCAGCTCATGTTGATCCTGGTAACGGACAGATTTATTCAGTACATCCGTTGAGCCAAAAAGGATTCTGGCAGTGGTTTCGGTAAGGATCACAGACCCCGGACTAGTCATTGCGGTTTTCGGGTCGCCATGTATAAACTGGTAATCGTATAGATGAAGGATATCCGGATCGGCAAATCTGGCTATTCTTTTAAAACTGTTAGTTCCATTCGCAATCAGGCTTTTATCGCCATAATTTATCCGGCAGATATATTTCACCTCAGGTATTTCCTGTTTAATTAAAGGGGCAAAGGCGGTTGGCGTACCATCAAATGTGGTCATAATCTCACCTTTATCACCAAAAACATTGGTCATTGTCTCATATACATGAGTTGAGTTTTTAGCCTGCTTATCAAAATTCCATTCATAAGAAACATAGATCAGCAGCATCAAACAGGCTGCAAGGCCAATCGCCAGACCGATCACATTAATGAAAGAGGAAACCTTGTTCTTCCACAGGCTTCTTAAAGCAATTTTGAGATTCAGTTTAAACATATCGTATCGGTTTAAGCATGGTTATTAATAACATTTACATTGATCAGGCAAGGAATATTATTCGTATTTCAAAGCATCCACCGGGTTAGCATTTGCAGCTTTATAAGCCTGGTAACTGACAGTGAGCAGGGCAATTACCATTGTGCCGACCGCCGCCGTCACAATCATCACCCAGCTTACTGTAGTATGAAACTCAAAGCTTTTTAGCCAGTTATCCATCATATAAGTGGCAAGGGGTATAGCTATGATAATGGCAACAATCACCATTTTTAAAAAGCTGAGGGATAGCAGCTGCATCAAACTCGCCACTGAAGCCCCCAGTACTTTTCGCACACCAATCTCTTTTGTTCTTTGTTCCGCGCTGTAAGCAGCCAGGCCAAATAAGCCTAAACATGAAATAAAAATGGCCAGGCCACCAAATAGATTGGATAATATTCCCAGTACCTTTTGATTTTTTAGTTTCTCTGCATAGAGCTGGTCTACAAAAGAAATTTCAACCGGATAAGCAGGATTAATCTCTTTAACAATTTTTTCTATCGTGGCTATATTATCAGAGTCAGTATTAGCTTTATTCAAACGCATGGTGATCGTACCTCCCCAGCCTTTAATAAAAGCTACTACCAACGGTGCTTCCTTAAAAGAAGGCGAGCCCAGGATAAAATCCTCAAAGACACCCACCACAGTAAATTTGTTGCCGTGGAAAAGCACAGGTTCCCCTACCGGATGTTTTAAATTCATCAGCTTAGCTGCAGAAGCACTTAATAATAAACCGGCGCTATCCGAAGCGAATTTTCTGGAAAGATCCCTGCCATCGATCAGTTTTACACCAGTTGTTTTAATGAAATCGTAAGTAGTGGCCAGCTGACTAAAACTAATCAGTTTATCGGCATCAGATGCGCCCCTCCATTCGAAACCGGAAAATGATGAGGTAGGTTTTGAAATTGTCCCCGATGATTGATACAATGCTTTTACTGCACCAGATTTCAATAATCTTTCCTTTAACAGATCAAACTTACCATTCAGCTCTCCATCCTGCGGTATCTGAACCAACTCATTTACTTCGTATCCAATGGGCCGGTTTTTAATGTATTGTATTTGCTTATAAATGACTGCAGTTGCAATGATCAGAATGATAGCAAAACAAAATTGTCCAACTACCAGTACCTGACGCAGATTAATAGAAAGTATGCCACCTCTTAAATTTCGCTTCCTTAAAATCTGCGTCGGGTTAAAAGAGGACAGGTAAAAAGCAGGATAACTGCCAGCAATAAGACCTGTTAATAAAATCACTCCGAATAAACTTATCCATATAAAAAAATTAGAATAATTAATATCCAGGTGAATATCCAGCAAGTGATTGAACAGAGGAATACATAACTCTATCAGTACTATACCCATGATAGAACTAAATAAAGTGAGTACCATAGATTCCATTAGAAATTGACTAATCAGGCTACTTCTCGTAGCACCAATAGTTTTTTTTATACCAACCTCCTTAGCCCTTTTTTCTGACTTGGCTGTAGCCATATTCATGAAATTGATGCAGGCAATCAAAAGAATTCCTATGGCCAGCCCCATAAACAAACGCAGTTGTTCAATCTGTCCGCCTACTCCACTTACACCCTTAACAAAATTATCATAGAGATGTAGTTTGCTCAATGGAAAAACCCAAAGCTGCTGATCTGACCATGAAGCATGTTGTTTCATTATTTTTTTTATACTGGCATTGAATTGATTGATATCAGTTCCAGGTTCCATTCTTACCATTGTACGGTAATTGTAGTTTCCCCAGGAAGGTTCTTTTATCCAGTTATTTAATGCTTCATCTAATGACCATGGTAGTAGAAAATCAAAATAAACAGAAGTATTGCCTGGTAAGTCTTTCACTACACCTGTTATTTTCAAATCTGTCTTATCATCATAACGGAGTACTTTATTCAATACGTCTGCCGTTCCAAATAATGCCTTCGCTGTAGACTCACTAACAATAATAGTATTGGGCGCAGCCATCGCAGTGCGGACATCACCTGCAATAAAAGTATAATCAAAAATCTTCAGGATATCAGGATCTGCAAAAAGAGCTGTCCGCTTTAAACTTTTCTGACCATTAGCAATGAGTTTCTTTCCCAGATCGTCAATCCGGCTTGCTGCTTTGACCTCCGGATAAGTTAATTTGAACAGCGGCGCAATAGCATTAGTGGTACTACCTCCTGTTTGTGTGATATCTCCGTTAACCCCAATAGAATTTGAGAGTACTTTATAAGTGTTGGAAGGATCAATCGTTTGCCTGTCATAATTCCACTCATAAGCTACATAAAGCAATAGCAGCAAACAGGCGGCAAGTCCAATAGCCAATCCACTGATATTGATCAGCGAAGAAGTTTTGTTCTTCCAGATATTTCTTAAGGCTATTTTAAAGTTGAGTTTAAACATGTTATCTATCTTAAATTATAATTTCCATCATTGGGCGGTTGGATCTAAACACCTGCTATATTTAATTCACCAACCGTCCTGCTATATGGGATCTACCCAACTAGATCAATTCTTCAGTTCTGCTTTTATTGATTTTCTCGGAGATCACATGACCGTCTTTCAGGTTAATAATCCGGTTAGAAAAACTGGCATCATGGGAAGAGTGGGTAACCATCACAATCGTTGTGCCCTGCTCATTTAACTCACAAAGCAGTTCCATCACTTCGTTACCATGCGAACTGTCCAGATTACCTGTCGGCTCATCTGCCAGCACCAATTTTGGTTTGGTCACCAAAGCCCTGGCTACTGCCACCCGCTGCTGCTGACCACCTGATAACTGCTGAGGAAAGTGACCGCTCCGGTTTACAATATTCATTCGCTCTATAATTTCATTGACCAGCTTTTTCCGTTCCCCGGCAGGAACTTTATTGTAGATCAATGGCAATTCCACATTTTCAAATACCGTGAGTTCGTCAATCAAATTGAAATTCTGGAACACAAACCCCATGTTACGCTTCCGGAAGTTGGAACGCTCCCTGTCATTCATGGTTAAAAGCTCAGTCTCCATAAATTTATAACTGCCGCTTTCCGGTTTATCTAATAAGCCCATTACATTAAGCAACGTAGATTTCCCACAACCTGAAGGGCCCATTATAGAGACAAACTCACCTGTTTTAACATGCAGGTTGATCCCATTTAATGCCGTTGTTTCTATTTCTTCTGTTTTGTATATTTTTTCCAGGTTCTCAATTTTTATCATGGTCCTATTATTTTATGATTTGTTGATCTATAATTTATTTGCTGACTTCTATCACATCGTACTGGTTAAACTGGTCGTAAGAAGAGGTAATTACATCCTCCCCTTTTTGAAGCCCTTCCATGATCTCGTAATACTGATAGTTTTTGCGTCCTATTTTTACATTCCTTTTCTGCGCTTTTCCATCTTTTAATACGAAAACCCACGAGCCACCCGTACTTTGAAAGAACTGGCCCTGTGCCAGTAAAAGTGATTTACTATTATCTGAAAGGGTAAGCTTTACCTGTAAAGATAAACCTCTGCGCAATTCATCGGGCGATTTTCCTTCAAAAACAAGCTCCACTTGAAATTGCCCCGCAGTAACCTCTGGAATCACCTTTCTGACGGTCAGTTTATAGGTTTTACCATTAAACTCACAATTGGCAGACTGCCCTTCCTTTACCCTGTTGATATAATATTCATCTACACCAGCCTGCAGCTTATATCCCTGCATCACATCAATTTTCCCCAGCATTTCATTTGCCGTATACGATTTACCAATCACGGGATCATAAGAAGAAAGTCTGCCGGAAACCGGTGCCTTGATCGTCATGTTGTCAATATTCTCCCTGATGGATTCCAGGCTTTCATTCATTCTGCCAACCGAAAAATCAATTTGCTGCAGCTGCATTACCCGGCTTTGGTTTTCCTGTTTTACCGCCTGCTCCATGATCTTCTTTCTTCCTTTGTTATACTCGTAATCCTGACTTGCCGTAGCAAATTCTTCCCTGGTAATAACTTTCTTAATGAACAATACACTGTCAAGCTTATATTTCCGCATAGTAGTTCTCAAAGCATCCTCTATAACCATCGCATCCTGGGTCATTACCCTTTGGTTCTGCTCCAGATCGAGCCTTACTTTGCGCAGCTGATTTTGCTGTTCTATGATTCCAGTCTCACTTGTAGTATAACCAGAAAGCGCATGCGGATTAGCAATCCGCAATAAAGGAGCACCTTTAGTTACCGTTGCACCATTCTCTGTGAAGATCTCTGCAACTGTACCTCCTTCAGAAGAACTGACAATTACAGAAGTAAGCGGTACTACACTGGCATTCAGTAAAACGACATCTTCAAAATCGCCATAAGCAACTTTACTGATCGTCAGTTTATCCGCGTCAGCTTTATAGACTTTACTTAACGACAGCTTATAACCATAAGCCACCAGTGTAACAAGCACCAGCCCCCCCGTGATCATCAAAATCATTTTTTTACTGAACCTCTTTTTCTCTATGATCTTATCCATGTTTCGCAATTGTATTCTGTCAGGGTCTAAGCCAAGGATATGCCAATTGAAAAACAATCAAATAAAACAATGATTATCAGTAATTTAAATATTTAAATTAAAAAACACCGTTCATTAACGGACACTTGATGTACAACATCGGACATTTCATTTATTTTTGAATAAATCTTTTAATCATGACAGAAGCAAACGTTTTAGTAATAGACGATGATGACGATATCCTGCTAAGTGCAAAGTTGTTTTTAAAACAGCATTTCAATCAGGTGGTGACCTGCAAATCTCCCAAAGAGATTAATGTATTGCTCAGTCACAATGAAATAGATATCATCCTGCTGGACATGAATTATCAGAAAGGGGCCAGCGACGGCCGCGAAGGATTATATTGGCTTGAACACATTCTTTCCATCGATAAAGATTATGTGGTGATCTTAATGACTGCTTATGGAAATGTTGAGCTAGCTGTACAGGCCATAAAAAAGGGGGCAACGGATTTCATTCTAAAACCCTGGGAAAATGAAAAACTATATGCTACGCTGTCGGCCGCTTCAAAATTAAGACAGTCAACCAAAAAAGTTAAAAAGCTGGAAAAGATATCTTCTTCCATGCAGAATGACATCGCAAGAAAATTCGAACATATTATCGGCAGCTCTGCTCCTATCAGACAACTGCAGCAAACACTGGTTAAAGTAGCACCTACCGACGCCAATGTATTGATCCTTGGAGAAAATGGAACAGGAAAACAGGTTTTTGCTTATGAGCTGCATAAACATTCACTGAGAAAGAATAATATTTTTATGCACGTAGACCTGGGATCTCTCAATGAAAACCTGTTTGAGAGTGAACTGTTCGGATATGCAAAAGGTGCTTTTACAGATGCCAGGGACGACAGGCCCGGAAGATTTGAGCTGGCTGATAACGGGACGATATTCCTGGATGAGATTGGAAACCTTTCTCAGCCATTACAATCAAAATTGCTGACCGTACTGCAGAACAGAACAGTTACGCGATTGGGTGAAAGCAAAGAACGTAAAGTGAATGTACGTCTGATCACGGCAACGAATATGCCGCTAAATGAAATGGTGGCAAAGGGTACTTTCAGACAAGATCTGCTCTTCAGGATCAATACCGTTGAATTGATCCTTCCTCCCCTGCATCAGCGTGCGGAAGATATTTTACTGCTCGCCAGTCATTTCCTGCACACCTTTAGTTCTAAATACCACAAAAACATTAGCCGTATCCATGATAAAGCCGAAAAAACTCTATTAAATTACCATTGGCCCGGTAATGTACGCGAACTGCAGCATGTAATAGAAAGGGCTATCATTATGACAGACGGAACCGAAATCACCGACTCCGATCTGCAGCTCAGTCCGCAAAGATTTGGTAGCGCAATGCCTGTAACGACAAATATGGATCTGGAGGAAATGGAAAAAATGATGGTCCAAAAAGCAATCGATACCCATAAAGGAAATATTTCCAGGGCCGCAGCAGAATTAGGATTAACCAGGGCAGCCTTATACCGCAGGATAGAAAAATTCGGATTATAGGCTTATGTTTTATCAGCGCTTTACATTCAGATTAATTTTCAAACTGCTATTTATCAATATACTTGCTTTACTGCTGGTTTACCTGGTTCTTAAAACACGGCTTTGGTTTACTATTGCAGGCGTTTCCATCATTCTGTTAGTTGCTGTTTTCTCTTTATATAATTATATCAACCAGATCAGGTCGGACATCAAAAGGTTTATCCTGGCTGTAAAAACGCGAGACCATACTCTTAATTTTAAAAACAAAAGCACTAAAGGAAGTTTCCCCGACCTCTACAGTTCTTTTGATGATATCATTAAAACCCACAAAGACATACAGCTAGAGCAGGATGCCATGTTCCAACTGATCAGAACTATTCTGCAGCAGGTTCCAGTTGGGGTAATCGTAGTGAAAGAAACAGTAAATGCGCATGGGCAAACTGAAATTGCCTTTTTTAATGAGGCCGCAGCTGCATTGCTGAATGTTCCGGCCTATAAATACTGGCACCGGCTAAAACAACACCTGCCTTTATTTACCGCCGAAATCGAAAGCATACACAAAGGCGGTAAAAGATTTCTGGAATTGAAGATACAGGATAAAATGATTCAATTATCTACAGAAGTAATTCCGCTTAATTTGTATGGTGCAGATTATATGATCATCTCTTTTCAGAATATTAAGGATGAGATTGAACAGAAAGAAATAGAAGCCTGGAACAGGCTGATTGGTGTAATCTCGCATGAGATATTAAATTCCATTACCCCTATCAGCTCTCTCTCTGATACGGTAAATAGCATGGTGGCAAATAAAGAAAGCCTCAATAAAGAAGATCTGGACGATTTGAGACCGGCCATACAAACGATAAAAAGAAGATCTGAAGGTTTACTTGATTTTGTGAAGGATTACCGGCTGATTGCTGAGTTGCCTACCCCCGAACTGGAGTCGCACAGTATCGGCGGAATATTACAGCATATCCATGTGTTGATGCAGCCATTTGCTGCCGTAAAAAACATCCGGCTTATCGTAGGACAAACCTCTTCAAAAATCACCATACAGGCCGACCTTAAACTGGTAGAACAAGCGCTGATCAATCTGGTTACGAATAGCATACATGCGCTGGAAGGAGTTGAACATCCGCTGATAGAGATCGATTACCGACTTGAACAAAATAAATTATTTATTGATGTTGCTGATAATGGTAAAGGAATTGAACAGGAATTGCTCGAAAAGATTTTCGTTCCTTTTTTCACCACCAGGAAAAACGGATCCGGTATTGGCCTGACGATTACGCGCAATATTATGAAAATGCATTATGGCAGTCTTGACGTAACATCCGCTCCGTTTGAAAGGACAATCTTCTCCCTGGTCTTTAATTATGTTTAAAGGAAATCTTTAGCTTTGCAGTATGACCCTATTGCAGCTACGTATCACGGAAATTTCAAAAAAGCCAGGCGAAAATGTTTTTATACAACTTGAACCTGTTGATGGGATCAAACCCGAATATGAGGCGGGGCAGTTTCTAACTGTACTTTTCCAGGTGAATGGTAAAGAGATCCGACGCTCTTATTCTATCTGCAGCTCTCCGGCTGTAGATGAACCGCTCAGCATTGCGGTTAAGCTGGTAGAAAACGGAGAGATCTCTAAAAACCTGCATCATAAAACCGCTGTAGGCGATATCCTGACAGCGCTTCCGCCTAATGGTCTTTTTACCTACACTCCTGTCGCTTCCATTAAACGCAGCGTTTTTCTTTTTGCCGCCGGAGTAGGTATTACACCAGTTTTTTCAATTATAAAAACAGCTTTAATCCAGGAAGAGCAATCCCATATTGTATTGATATACAGCAATAAATCAAAAGATTCAACCTTATTTTATGAGGAACTAAACGATTGGCAGCTGCGGTATCCGCAACGGTTTAAACTGTTCTATTTATTCAGTGATGCAAAACGACTTCAGTTTGCGCGGTTAAATGGCTTTTTAATTCATGATCTGTTTAATGACAATCTTGAATTTGATCAGTCTGACGCGCTTTGTTATACTTGCGGACCCATTGATTATATGGTAATGTGCAGGATTTCGTTATTGGCGATGGGATTCCGAATGGACCAGATAAAAAGGGAAACCTATTTTATTCCGGAGGATGAGGCCGATGATGATGACATGACGGAGAAAGAAGTAAAGGATAAAAATACCTATACCGTTATCCTTGATTTTAACCGTAATACATACCAATTGGAAGTACCCTGGTATAAACGGATTCTACAGGTTGCACTGGAACATAACATCAATGTACCTTATAGCTGCAGGGCAGGAATTTGTAGTTCATGTGTAGCGACCTGCACCGCAGGAGGCGTAAAAATGGATTACAATGAGATCCTGACTGATCAGGAAATAGCAAAAGGAAGGGTATTGATCTGTACCGGTCACCCTACTGCTAATAACACAAAAATTGTGTTTTGATAAATATTATTGGATTATTCAATTCATATTTTTTGAAGAGAGAAATAAATCTATTGAATTTAAAATAAATATTTGATTAATTATATTTACTTTAAATGAAATATTATTTGCTTAAATAAATAATACAGATTACATTTGACTTATCACTAACCAACTATGTGTATGTCAGAAAAAAATCACCGTTACCTCGACCCGCTATCTGATTTCGGGTTTAAACATTTTTTTGGAAGGGAATCCAATAAAGACATCCTGATCGACTTTTTAAATGTGATTTTTGAGGATCAAAAAAAGATCGCCAATATTATTTATAATCCTACAGAATATGCAGGCGAGTATAAAGAACTAAAAAAAGTGTATTTCGATGTATTGTGTACAGGAGAAAATGGTGAACAGTTCATTATTGAAATGCAGCGTAATCCACAGCGGTACTTTCGTGAAAGATGCATCTACTACCTATCACGTTTGTTCAATGAGCAGCTGCCAAGAGGCGAATCCAACTGGAACGCAGAATTTAAAGAGATATATCTTATTGGAGTAGTTGAATTTCCCTTAGAATATGGCGATGAGAAGGGTTATTTGCATCACATTTCACTGGTGGAGAAATACACTAAAAAATTATTCTATGAAAAAATAGGGATTAAATTCATAGAGTTACCAAATTTCAATAAACCGGTAGAAAAATTGACTACAGATTTGGATAAATGGCTATACATATTAAAAAACATACATGAGTTAACTGAAAGACCAGATGTACTTGATAGCCCGGTATTTGAGAAAATATTTAAAATAGCAGAATTAGCAAATTTAACAAAGGAGGAACGTATGGATTATGATTCAGGTTTAAAAGCTTATTGGGATTATCACAATTCCATAGCTTATGCAGCAGAAATTGCGGAAGAAAAAGGAGAAAGGCAAAAAGCAATTGAAATCGCAATAGAATTGAAGATGAAAGGGTTTTCTAAAGAAGAGATCGCAGAGATCACAAAGCTACCTGTTCAAGAAATCGAAAATTTAGATATACCGGCATGATAGAATTAAATTCAATTCTTAAAAACACGTTAATAAAAGATTCTCGGTTGATATGATTTCGAAAGTCACTAAACTTCCAATAGAAGAAATAGAAACTTAAAATAAAAACCAAAAAAAAGAGGATGATCGTTAAATCATCCTCTACAATAAAATTAGGAACCTTAACCTATTACTGTGCCACTTGGAACAAGTGAACCTTTCTTCACAACAACAATTCCATCAGTTACGGTATAAAAGCCATAATTACCATCAGGTATATGTATGCCGCCGTTAATCACTACATCGTTTCCAATACGGCAATTTTTATCAACAATTGCATTTACAATTCTACAGCGGTCGCCAATTCCGATCAACGGATTTCCCTTCGCATTTTCTTCGGCGATCTCAGCAAGTGTCTGGTAACGGTCGCTACCCATGATATAGGCGTTTTCAATCGTCGTTCCATTCCCTATCCTGGAGCGTATGCCAATCACAGAATGCTGGATATTATCTGCATTCAGAATACACCCTTCAGCAATTACCGCCTTATTTAAAGAAGTGCTTAATATCTTTGTAGGAGGAAGCATCCTTGGACGGGTAAAAATACTCTGGTGACTGTCAAATAAGTTAAACTTTGGAATATCATCAGTTAATCCCAGGTTGGCTTCAAAAAAAGAACAAATATTACCAATATCAGTCCAGTAACCTTCATACTGAAAGCTTAACACTTTTTGTTCCTTCAATACCCTTGGTATAATCTCTTTACCAAAATCCTTTTCGTCAGGATTTTCAGCGAAGATCTTCACCAGGAGATCCCGGTTAAAGATATAGATTCCCATAGAAGCCAGATAATTTCTGCCTTCGGCCTGCATTTCCGGACCAGTATCCGAAGCCCAGTCTACCAATAATTCTGTACTTGGTTTTTCAATGAATGAAGTAATAATATTATCTTCATTAGCTTTTAAGATACCAAAACTGGTAGCATCTTTTGCCGTACTTGGAATTGTAGCGAGTGTAACCTCTGCACCACTCTCTTCGTGTGCAGTCAGCATTTCGTTAAAATCCATCTGGTAAAGCTGATCTCCTGAAAGGATCAACACATATTCAAACTCATGTTGTAATAAGTGATGCATCGTTTGACGAACTGCATCAGCTGTTCCCTGGAACCAGGTAGGGTTATCCGGAGTTTGTTCAGCAGCCAGAATATCTACAAAGGCATCACTGAAATGACTAAAATAGTAGGTATTTTTTATATGTTTATTTAACGACGCCGAGTTAAATTGTGTCAATACAAACATCCGGTGTATACCAGAATTCAGGCAGTTAGAAATAGGAATATCTACCAGTCTATATTTACCTGCAATAGGAACTGCTGGCTTGGAGCGCGTTTGTGTAAGTGGTGATAATCTGGAGCCCTGGCCACCGCCAAGAATAACTCCTAATACTTTTTCAGTCATGTTCATTGAAAATTATATTTGGTACAGATCTATATATTGTTGGGCTGCCCTATCCCAGGAATGATCCAACTGCATCGTGTATTTTAGGATATCTTTTATTCTTTTTTTATTCTGGTAAAGTTCGTAGGCCCTTCCCATAGCCTGTCCCACATCCCATACGCTGGTTTGATCATGGCAAATGCCAAATCCTCCATCGCCAATATCTACCACTGTATCTTTTAATCCTCCTATACGTCTTACGATAGGAATAGTTCCATACCGTAATGCATACATTTGGTTAAGGCCACAGGGTTCTACCCTGGATGGCATCAGCAAAAAATCTGCCCCTGCATAAATTTGATGGGATAGCTTCTCGTTATAACCAATATAAGCATTATAATTTCCAGGAAACCAGTTCTTCAATTCTTCCAGTTTTCCCTCTATCATTCTATCTCCCGAGCCTAAAACAAGGATATTTATATTGCCTCTGCTATGTGCCAATGCATTATGAAAAATATCAGGTAACAAATCGGCACCTTTTTCGCCTACTAACCTGCCTATAAATGTAAACAGGGGTTTCGTTGGATCTAAGTTAAAAACATCACATAAAGCTGCTTTGTTTGTTTTCTTTCCACTTTCTACTGTCCGTGAAGTGTAAGTTTTTTCGAGCATAGGATCAGTTTTAGGATCCCATACTTCAAAATCGATCCCGTTAAGGATACCTGCTGACTTTCCACGTTCGCTAGCCAGTAAACCTTCCAGTCCGTTGGCCTGGTAACTCAGCTCATCAAGATATGTGGGAGAAACCGTAGTGACGCGCCATGCGCATTTAATAGCAGATGCAAGTGGGTTAATATCTTCTTCCCATCCCAGCAGACCGGCTTTCCATAAATCCAAAGCAGGAAGATAGTATAGTTTGTCCCATCCAAACTGACCCTGGTATTGTGCATTATGAATAGTGAATACAGTAGGTATATCCCTTAGCGATTTATATCTTTCGCAATTGGCAGTCATAAATGGCACTAAACCTGTATGGTGATCATGACAATGAATCACATCAGGGCGGTGTTCCCATTGATTGATCCAGTCCAGTACAGCAATCTGGTAAGCCAGGAAGCGCTCGGTATCATCATCGTAACCATAAACTTTATCACGGTCAGTCAACCCCTCGATATAAACCAGGTAAAGGTCGAACCCTAGTTTATTGGTTTTTTCCCTGAGCACACGGACAGGATAACTGCGTTCCCCAAGATTGCCCCAGGCGTCGTAGACCACCTCGAAATCATTCTCCTGCAAGAAGGGAACGTTATAAGCAGGCATAACTACCTTTGCAAAATGGCCCAGTTTGTTCTGGTATTTTGGCAATGCGCCAACAACATCACCCAGCCCGCCAACTTTGGCCACGGGGTAACACTCTGCGCTTAAATGAATTATTTCCATATAAATAAAAAAGGATTGGAGTCAATGAGAGACACAAAATCTAGAGTAAAATATGAGTTATAACCCGGATTAGTAAACTTTGTTTGTCTTTATTTTAAAATAATTAGCACTTATATTTCAGGCTCTATGTTCAGAAATATTTTTAACTATTTAAACACTTTATATATAAACTGAATTAACTTAGAACTTAAATAAATCAATCATTAATTACGATTATTATGAAAGTTCATAGAAAAAACCTGCCGCTATATCTCTTTATAGCAATTAGCATCACCACAGCATGCAAAAAAGACAAAACACCGGTTCAAAAAACATCAGTTGCAATACCTCCAAATATTCCGGTTCCGGAGAAAGCTTATATTCCCACTCAGCTGGAATCAGGAAAATCCAAAATGGTATTTAGCTACACCTCAAATTTGTCGCTCTCAAAAATTGACTATACAGGAGGTGACAGTGTGGTGCTCAATTATACTGCCGATGGAAAACCACTTAATTTTTTGCGGTACAAAAACAAAAAACTAATCTACTCCAGTGAATATTCCCTGGATCAAACAGGAATAGTGATCAGCGCAGCTCAGTTTACTTTAGAAGACGAGAATTCTTATGCAATAGGATCTTATAATTTAATCTACAATACCGCTTCGCAGTTAACTGCAATTAGCTACTATTCAACAAAAGATCAGCTGCTGAATGAACAACAGAAAACTTATACAACATCCGGCAATCTGTTAAGCGACGATAGTACATCACCCGGGCTTTCCCTGAGTTATCAGTATGACGATAAAAATGGCCTTTTTAAAAATGTAAATTATGCATGGCTTTTTGCTGTAGAAAAAGAAAACAGGTTATTACTATCGGTAATTAATAATATACAGCAATGTAATTATACGCTAATGCCAGACAGTAATCAGACTTTTAGTTATGCATATAATGCAGATAAATATCCCGAAACTATCATTTCAACCTCAAATGGTATCTCTTCAACTTTTAAGGTTACCTATAAACAGGTAAAATAATAATTAAGCCAGGTTGCGGCCTGGCTTAATTTAATTAGAAATTGAACCCTACAGAGATATAAGGCATTGTGCTTTCTTTAGAGAAGCCTACTGCCGCCTGTATCAGAATTAAATCTGCAGGTACAATATATATCCCTCCGCCATATCCCTGATGCCACTGATTTGAAGATTGTCCTGGCTGCCATACCCTGCCTACGTCATTAAATCCAAGCAAGCCCAATGATCCGGGGGTGATATAAGAGGTGAAATTTAACAGTTTTAACCTTAAATCTAAGTTATAATAAGCCATTGTCTTTCCGGTAAACCTGTCTGTATGAAAACCACGCAGGCTATGTACGCCCCCCAGTTGCATCAGCTGGAAATATTCGGGATCACCAAAGGTGGTTCCTCCACCCAGGCGGTTGGCAATTACAAAACCTGAATTGCCAGGGTTCAGGTAATATCGAAATTCTGTTTGCACCTTCCCGTACCGTTTATTGTCTCCGCTTAATTCCTGATCTGCATTTAGCTGCGTATTCCAGTAAATACCTTTTTTTGGAATAGCAATATTATCCCTCGAATCATATTTTAAATCGGCGATCACACCAGCATATATATGGTCGTTAAAAACAGCTTCTCCGGGATTACTCTGGTTAAAGACATTCAGAAATCTACTCTCATTACCAGTACGGCTGCTGGTATAATATTCTGTTGCCAGCCCGCCTCCCACTGTCCATTTATCTAGTTTCCTGTATAGCTGAAAATCAGCCGTTAAATAGTCATATCTATTTCTGTAATAAGAAATTCCTTTAGGATCATGCTGGTCAAATGCAGTAGCATTGCCCAATCCGAAAAAATTACTCAGGTTATTCGGGCCGAGAAAATTTGCATTGATCTTAAAATCGTTATCCCCGATGACTTTCTTAAAATCTCCCTGGTAATTTAAAATGAAAGACTGCCTTCCTGTTGAATAATCTACCCAAAATTCCTGTTTTGAAGCATAAGGATATTTCCTGAACCCCTGTTTTTCCAGGATGAGGCCGCCGCCCACCTGTATACCCTGATCAATATTGTAATTCAAATGGAATAAAGGTCCAAACTGATCATAAATAAAACGGGTTTTATTGAAGGAATTAACAGCTGTATCCGGAGCTAAACGCAATTTGGCCACTGAAGATGCCGGCAGCTCATTTTTTTGATCAGAGCGGTCATAAACATAGGTAGTGGATTTTGCCTTTGATTCCGGACTGACCTGAAAACGATCTTCATCATCCCCACCAACCAAACGAACTTTGATTGGTGATTTTGTATTACCGTTAACATCAAAAACATCTTCTCCGCCTAATCCATATAAGCGGATCTCATGGGTTACTTTGGGATTAAAGGTACGGTGATAGATCTCCCGGCCCTTTTCACCAGTTTTCTTAAAATTACTTATAGTCAGTTCAATATTACCATTTTTCTTATGCCTGACATCAAAATATTCTTTTTTATCAGAACCAGGAATTTCTACAGTGACAGCCAGGAAACGATAATAGGCCAGAGCACTTGTTTCCAGCTTGTCTTTTCTAGCAATCATGATCTTTAAGGTTTCCTCCCCTCCTTTTGAAAAGATATCAGCCGGCATCCGCAGCATAGCCTTTCTTAACACATCTGAAGTCAATTTCTCCTGAACATATTTTACCTCTTCCTTCCAGTCTTTTTCGGATAATCCATTTAAAAAGTACCGGTCAAACGTTTGCTGGTTAAAATTATACTGATCGACTGCCCTGATGTTTTCCTGATAAGGCTGTAGGTTGGCCTTTAGCCACTGATGTGATAGTACCCATGGAAACAAGCCTGATGTACTATAAAAAACCTTGTCCCTATCACGCGGAACAGGTATATATCTCTTTTCTTTTTTATCCGAATCATCTTTAAGCCATCTCCAATTGTCCTCATGCCTGTCCCAGTCGCCCACCACAAAGTCGAGCAGCCTTGCCCTTAACACCAGCTTTTGATCAATACGTGTATCATTATCCTCCTCCACCTTTCGCTCAGCCTTTTCTGTATTATCACTTTTTTCATAACCTACAGGATAACGTTCTTCCAGCAGATAAACGGC
Organism: Pedobacter sp. L105; assembly: GCF_009765875.1. GTDB lineage: Bacteria > Bacteroidota > Bacteroidia > Sphingobacteriales > Sphingobacteriaceae > Pedobacter. The sequence continues at coordinate 248,576 of NZ_LMUP01000001.1, read as the reverse complement.
ATTGCCAAACTCTTTCCTGTATTGCCCTAGTGCGGGATCGTCTCCTACATAAACAATTTCTGGATCAGAATGTGGAATTTGAAGTGCATCTGCCAAAGGCGGGATAACAACAGAAGAAAAAGGATGGCTGGTAGAAATTTGGTCCTGCAGAATGTCTTTGGCAATTGTAGCCCGCAGATCTTTCGGCAATGCGCGTTCAGGATATTTCTGTACGGTACGGAGCGCCCATTCACGGCCAGATGCATCTTCTAAACGCAGCGACTTGGTTTGCATTCCTCCACCCAATTGCAAAATCTTCATTCCACCGTGTTCTTTTTGAAGATCTACAATCCTCATTCTAACCGGGGTTGCCCAAAGCTTACGGTAGCTTTCACCAAAAAAGAAACGGTGGGTTTTCGATACAGAATCGTAAGCCGGAGCGATGGCAATGGTTATAGAATCTTTTGTCCTGTGTTCCTGTGCTTTCCCAAAAAAAGGAATAATTAGAAATAAAGTTATTGCAGTTATACGGGTATTATTTTTTTTGAGAACCATTCACGCTAATTTAAACTGTTTTCACTGCAACCTCCACGCGCAATGCTTTGAGTCCTTCAACTCCCTGTAATTCTTCTACTTCTATATATTCAATAAGTTTGGTTAACAGTCCCGCTGCCTGCAGCTGATGAATATATCCCATATATTCCTGCGCTTCTTTACTGTTAAAATAAACAATTGCAATCTTTCCGGGCTGGGTAAGGCGCTCTGTACTATCCTTTATATGCGCTTTATCAATCCTTTTCTTTACCATCTGGTAACGGATGTTATATCCCCCTTCTACATCAAAGCGTTGCTCATCAATACGAAAACTGATGTCTATCAAATTTGCGTAAACAAAAATCAGCTGAGTGGTTTCCAGTGGAATAGGTAAATGCGAAGTAAGATTTGCGGTATCCTGTGCAATTTCAGTGATCACCTTCAATTGTCTGAAACGAAAATCAGAAAGTAAATCATCGCTAAATTTGATATCAGGAGTAATTGACTGTCCCAGATAAATATCAAATTCAACTCCATCACTTCTAAATTTCTCAAAATAACAAGGGTAAATTTCCTGCAGCTCTGTGTTGAACGCATCCAGGCTCCGGTTTACAGCATGATTGATCATCTGCATGCTCAGCTCGTAATGGTCCCTGTTTTCAAATACTTTTCCTCCCGATTGCGTCAATTCAAAATATTCATCCAGAAAAGGCGCGGCATCTGGCTCTATATCTTTTAACAGCCTGAAATAAGGCGGAAGCTGGCGCTGCAGATAGTCATCGGCTTTCATGATCTCCTTGTCAGATAGTTCGTCAAAATCTAAACTGCTCCAGTCAATATATCTTTTTGGAAAGTCTTTATCCAGTCTGCCAGGAAATTTTTCACTCAGGTTTTTTAAAGTTGTTTTTAAGATCTCAAAATGAGTAAAGAGGTCTTTTCTGATCATCAGATTACGTTCAATACTGGAATTTCTGATATCTATAGCACCATAAAAAGGATGCACGTCTTCAAAATAGACCCGCTCTATAGGCAGGTTTTTCTCCCAGTCGCCCGATTTCATATAGTCATACGCCGCCTGATAAAAACGCCATTGAACTGAAGATTGTAAACCTGTAAACTTATCGGTTACAATATTGATAATCTCATTATTAAAATCAGTAATAATATTTTGATAGAGCTGGGCCAGTAACGGAAATGCCGTTTCAATTTTTGAGAGGGTAGCTCCATTAAACTCTGCAGGATCATGGGTATATAACTCTAAACAGCCTACCAGTTTGGCATTGAAATACAAAGGAAATAACGCATAGGAATGGATTCCCTTGTCCTTGATCAGCTTAAGCATCGGGTATTCAGCAGAGGCTTCCATTTCAATATCAGAAAAAATCAGGCTGCGGGGATGATCAACAAAAGAATCTACGAGAGCAGTATATTCAGTTTCAGGCATTCCACTTTCTTTTGCCTGTTGAATGATTACGCTTTGAAATCCTGGATGACTGTACAGCAGTGTTTTTTTATTTAGCCGGATATAAGGAAGTAAACCAAAGTCTATGGCATCTGTTCCTACCAACGATTTGAGTGCCCCTGAGATCGTTGAACTATTCCACCCTTCCATACATTGATTATGCTCAATGATTGTATTTTTTATGCCTTCCAGAGCATATTCTCCGGTAACATCAGTCAGAATAACAATAGAAATACCCTGAATACTAAATAGCTTTGATGGCAGCAACTTCGTTAATATCTCGAGACTATTATTTTCATCGTTCATGTAATCCTTTGCATGCTGCAAAGTGAGTTCCGGTAGTTCTCCTTCACACTGAACGTCCATAAACCGGTTATCCACATTCAAACGGTAATACTTCGTTAAGTGTGTTTTCTGATCCGTTACCGACTTAATAGTATATTGTTTTCCGCCTAAAGTAAAGTTGTAAAATTTTTGCAGGATCAGATTATAGAAATTCCTAAGCATATTCTTATCCATATCCGTTTTGGAAGGCAGGCTAAGATCTGGCTTAAGGCTTTCTTTTTTATGGTCCAGTAGAACATTGTAAAAAGCATTGGTCCCATAGTAAAAACAGGCGGAAACCGGCTTTCCGACCGCCCAAAGCTGCTCATGTTCATCATTTATAATAGGCGAAAGCGCCGTATAAATCAATTCAAAAAGATGGTTATATTTCGCTGTATCCTCCTGATGAATAGAGAACAACAATTCAGGATAGGCAGAAAACTGCTCCAGTAAATAATTGTAGAAATTTATCTTGCCGGTTTTTTCACGATCGGCCCGATCCTTAAGAAAGACAATAAAAGGCTTTAAAGAGAGTTCAATATCTGCTTCAAGTATACTCTTTCCATTACCGTATATGCTCTTATTTAAATCTAAAGTTATTGCCTGCATGTTTCTTGTGATTAAGTTTTACGCCTTTACGGAGATGATGAGCTTTAGGGCTTATAAGTAAACTTTAGAATATTACCCGTCGAAATTTCATCGCCTTCGTTAGAGATATACAAATTCATCTGGTCATCAAATGCTATACCTTCAGGTTGTGTAAATATGGATGAATCCAGACGGTAGGTACTTTTAATTTTCCAGTCGGGAGTAGCGATAACCAGTAGTTTGTTAACCGAAGAAAGAATATACCACTCCCCTGTATGTGGATTTTTAGTCAGTGCAGAAGCTTTAAGCCCGGTTTTTAATACCTTATTCTCCGTTACCAGCTTCGAGATATCCATAGAAAAATTACCAGATCCAATTAAATCCTGCTTTGCGGCATTATAAGTAAAGATGCTGCCCGATACGGTTTCATCTTTTTTATCCTGTTTGCAATTTTTGCAAAGGAGATAAAGCTGATTCGTTTGCTGATCAGCGTAGATACTCTCATATTCACCTTTTGGCAGTATATCTTCCCATTCTTTTACGTCTTTTACCTTTTCATCCCTGGCTTCATTAAAGGGGAAGGTATAGAGCTTGCCATCACTTTTTAAAATTACTGCGGTTTCATTTAAAATGGCCAAATCTTCGAAATCACCCTTTTCAGCAAAAGTTGAATGTTTCTGTTTTTTGCCCAGCCATGCCTGCCTGTAAAGCCGGCCTTCTTCATCCTGAATAGAATAAACGGAGTCGCCCCTGTTATGATAAAAAGCAATACCCGAAATTTCATGCAGGCTCTCTGGCATACTGAATTTTTCAGGATGGTTCAGGTTATAACCTTTAGGACTTGGGTACGACCTCGCGATAGGTTTACAAGCATAAAATGTAACCAGGGTCAGAACCAGAAATACATAAGTCGGTTTTTTAAAAAACAGTTTCATTGTTTTACATTTTATGCCCCTTTTAAAAGCGAATATATAGCTTGCTGGGAACGGATCTTTTCCTCTCCTGTCACATAATTATTTTGCATGGCCTCGTTTAGCTGCACAGCCTGAATAGTATCCTTCCATTGTAAATTTAACAATTCTATCAGTTTCTGTTTGAGTACGTTGTCATAAATTGGAAAACAAACTTCTATACGGCTGTAAATATTTCTGTTCATCCAATCTGAGGAACCCATAAAAACTTCTTCCTTGCCATTATTGTGAAATAAAAACAACCGTCCATGCTCCAGATATTTATCAACAATGCGTCTTACCGTAATGTTTTCACTTTGTCCGGGAACCCCGGGAATGAGGCAACATATACTGCGTACAATTAAATTGATTTTCACTCCCGCAGCCGAAGCTTCATATAATTTGGAAATAAGGATTTTCTCCTCCAGATTATTTAATTTAATGGTGATACCGGAAGGAAGGCCTTTTTCTGCATTAACGATTTCCCTGTCTATCAGGGATAGAAATTTTTGCTGCAGGTTAAAATGAGCAACCAGCAGATGTTTAAAATTAATCACTTCCTCTATGAGCGGGTTTTTCTTCTTTTTTCCTAAAAAGTCAAAAAGCCATTGCAATTCCTGCAGCATAAGCTGATTTGCCGTTAATAGAATATGATCGGTATAAAATCTGGCTGTAGACTCGTTTAAATTACCGGTAGCCAGCAAACCAAGATACTGACTTTTATCCCTTAATGTTCTTTTTACCAGTGCAACTTTAGCATGCACTTTCATATCCGCATCACTGTAAATGATCTTCACGCCCGAAGCTTTCATCCTGGAAGCCCATCTAATATTATTGGCTTCATCAAATCTGGCCTTTAGTTCTACCATCACGGTTACCTTTTTACCATTTTTGGCCGCCGTCATCAGCGCATTAACAATTCTGGAATTGTCGGCCACCCGGTAAAGTGTAACAGAAATCTCTTCCACAAAAGCATCATTTGCCGCCTCATTGAAAAACCTGAGTACAGGATCATATTGCTGATAAGGCACATGTACCATCAGATCTTTTTTCTGGATCAGATCAAATAGGGTTTCTTCCTTTTTTATTGCAAGACTTTTAATGGAAGGCCATTTGGAATCACTTAGCTTCGCATCCTGCAATGGAAAGCTATTCAAATCTTTCAGGTTATGATAATATCCTCCCTCTACAATAGAAGAATTGGATAAATTAAGTGTGTAAATAATTCGATAAAGATGTCGCAGCGGAACACCCGGCTGGCACAAAAACCGGGTGGCAAATCCTAGATCACGTTTTTTTAATTCCTTTTCTAAGGCAGCAGTGATATCTTCACCTATCTCATCCCTGAGGTTCAACTCAGCATTTCTGGTGATCTTAATATTGAAAACACCTGTAATTGTTTCCTCCGGAAAAAGATAAGCCAGGTTATTTTTAATGATATCATCCAGGAAAACTACATATTTATCCTCTCCCTTGTTTACCGCATACAATCTTGGCAATACATCCGAAGGAATGGTGATCAGCTCTAAGCGTTCAACTCCTGCTTTATCCGTCAGCATCACCGCCTGATAGAGCTTGTTATTTTCAGCAAAAAAACCATCGTCGTCCTTGTCTACAGAAAACAGCCTGATATAAGCCAGCACTTCATTAAAAAAAAGAGCAGCCAACTCATCCTGTATGTGATCAGGGATTGCTTCATTGTATAACCAATGAATATTTTCTGTTTTCAGCGCCGGTAAGATATAATTTGCCAGCAGATGTCCATATCTTTCCTGCTGCTGATTGATCAGGAACCGGGCTTTGTAATAGGTATTATTTAACCCGTTACGATCATCAAAATTGTCAATAGCCATCAGAACAGGCATCCTAACCCTATAAAACTCGTCCAGGTTAGAAGAAAAGATAGACAGGAATTTAATCCGCTCCAATAAAGGGACATCAGCACGCTCCGCTTCCATTAATAACCTGTCATTAAAACTAAGCCAGCTCAGGTCGCGGTTAAAAAATGAATATTCCGCCATATTAACCCTGTAATCTAACCCATGCAATAGCAATCATAAACGCCAGAACTGCTATAATGATCCCAAACATAAATACATTATAGGCAATTCTCAACAGCCGGTATTTACGTCCAAGAACTACGCCCTGAGAATATACATCTTTTATGAGGCTGCCATATAAAAACTCACGGTCTTCCATCATCTGCTCCATACCAGCCTGATAATCCGGAAGGTGCATCTTATAGAAATTACCAAAGAACAGTAAGTTTACCTTTTTCCTGGTAATATCGTCAGCAGTGAATGTTCCTGTAGGTACAGTTGGCCTGGTTGACAGAATAGAAAATACCATGGTAGTCACACAAATGATCAGTAACAGCAAGGTAGGAATGATCAGATGCGGATTATCTTCCAGTTTGCGCATCAGTATACTCAGGATGACTGATAAAATGATCGCATTGGTCTGTATCATAATATGTGCTTTTCTATCAGCCATATCGCTTAACCGCTGATTATTGCCCGAGGTGATCCTAAACATCGTTTCTATCCCTTTTTCTGGACGATCTTTCTTTTTCTTTTTTACCTCTGCCTTGTCCTCCAGAACAGCCAGCCCTTTATCATCTGTTTCTATGACTTCTTCTTTCTCTTCCCCGTGCTTTTTTTTATGATCATGCTTTTTGTCGTGCTGATCGTGCTTTTTCTCTTTTTTATCCATATGGGCATCTTCTTCTTTGACCGCCTTATCCTTCAGTTCCTGTAAATTAAGTTCCTTTTTTGCATTCAGCAATTCCTGACAGTATTCAGTATGGTAATGATGGTTTTCAAATAGTGTGATGGTTTTTAATCTCCACTCATTTTTATCGATGTCATGCCCGGAAAAAGCCTCTGCCTCTTTGCGCATCAGTTTATTCCTTCCTTTAAAATCGTCACTGCCTAAATGAAAAAGATCAGCATCACATACAATTTGTTCCAATAGCCCTACAGGATGCTGTGGCATCTTTGTAGCCAGGATACAATTGGCTACCAGCTTTATGATATCCGGTTCAATACCTTTTGAAGTTAAAAATACTTTTGCAGCTTCTGCCCCCCTTCCTTCATGGAGTTCAAAACTGGTCAGGTATCCGATATCATGGAACCATGCAGCTGCACTGACCACAAAAAAATCCTGATCTGATAACTGATAATGGTTAGCGATTTTCACTACCGCTTTTACCACCTGTTCTGTATGAAGAATATTGTGATAGATTAATTTGTCGTCTTTATTATCATGGAACAAGCCGGCGGTATAGTTCCTGACCTGATCCAGTAATTCCAGGTAGTTTGTCATATCGTATGTCACTTTAAATTATTAATTTCCAATGCCTTCAATAAGCATATCTATAAGTTCATCAAAATATTCCTGAGATTGTATTTCTGCGGGATTAATGGACAACGGGTAATGGAGTCCTCTAAAGGCAATAATCATGAAAAAGGATAATTTTTTTATGTTTTCCGCAGACAGGTTTTTAAATTCCCCGCTGATCACTCCGCCGGAAAGAATCTCCGTGATCATTTCTATCTGGATTTGCTCATATTTCAACCGTAAAGGCATTAACATTCTGCGGGATTCGAGAATATCCTCAAAAAGCACCTTATAAAGGCTACGCAATTCAAGAATGTTAATTCCCTGGATAGTTAAAAATGCCCTCAGCTTGTCTTTAGCGGAATGTACAGCACTCACATTTTCCCTCAGGTTTCTGATCACGGTTTCTAGTTCGTACTTCACTACTGCTTCAAATATTTCATTTTTACCAGGAAAATAATAATACAAGGTACTTTTCCCCTTGTTTGCCGCAATAGAAATATCTTCAATAGTTGTCTTTTTTAATCCAAATTTCGCAAATAAAGACTTTGCAGCTACCAATATTTCACCAATAACTATTTCGTCCTTTTCCATAATTGCAACGCTATCAACATAATGTTTAATCCGCTTTATTTCAAAAGTATTGATTATTATCCGGGATAATAATACCATTTATAATAAAAAAGCTTGTTTCTAATGTATTTTATTTTTGCTTAAACAAACTACAACGTAATTAATCAATAAGTTTTAAAAAAACAAAGCTTGTAAAATGGAAACGTCAAATTTTCTTCTTCCTTATCCAGAACAACAAGCGTGGGGTTTAACCTTAAAGACAAAATCACATTGCTACTAAAAGAATAAGCCTGTGATAACCAATAGGAGAATCATCTTAAAATCACTAATTTCGCCTTAAATGGAAGAAAATCTCCTGGAAAATGATGTAAATTGGTTACCCTATAGTGGAGAGAAATTATCCATTGAAGATTTTGTACAGGTTATTAAAATAAAAGTAGACACACATTACCCGGCCATTGATACCTCTATTTTATCTGCTGATGAAATAGACAAAGGCAATCGTTTTGTTCATCAGCACGACAGGGAGAGTTATCTCGTGAGCAAATATTATCTCCGTCTGCTGTTATCCCGTTTTCTCCATTTAGCTAACTCTGCCATTACATACAGTTACACTAGTCATCGCAAACCAGCTCTCTCGGGCATAGAATTTAATCTTAGCCATGCAGGAAATTATGTGGTCATTGCTGTAAGCCAGCTTCCAGTTGGTGTGGATATAGAATTTATCAAAAAGGATTTTAAATTCATGGATCTAATGGAAATGTGTTTTTCAGAAGAAGAATCATCTTTCATCCTCAGCAACGAGGATCAGCTTTCCAGCTTTTTTCTTTTATGGACCAGGAAGGAAGCCATACTTAAGGCAACAGGAGAAGGGTTAACAGACCATCTTCATCTCGTGCCTTCTTTAGCCACCGAAGTTCATCGTCAAGGACAATTATTTAAGGTTCAAAGTATAGAAGTCAGTGATGATTATATCGTTACTGCTGCTTTTCATCCGCAGGAAAATACGATCCTCCAATTCTGGAATTGGGAATAAGAACCCGGTTTATTTTCTTTTAGATTTCTCCCAGGCAGCACTTTGATTCTTTTTATAATACCTGATAATTCCTGCCAGCACAGCATAGTTCATCACACAAAAATAATAGGGAATAAAAAGTGCTTTCACCCGTATGTTTCTGCTTTCAAAATACAAGCCAATTAAACTAAGTGCGTAAAAGCAAACCTGCAGAATAAAAAACAGGGTATAAAATGCAGACTGTGTTTCAAAAGCAATAACAGCATTCAGGATAAATACAAGGAATAAAAGAAAAGGTGTGATTGTCCACCTCAATACTCTATGACTAATATATTGAAAAGTAAAAACCGGATTATGAAATGGGTTCGCAGCTTGTTTTAAACGTAAAATTGATTGTATACCACCCGCAGCTATCCTGATCTTCCTTTTGAGTTCTTCTTTTACATCAGCCGATGCGGTTTCCATTGCATAGGCCTCCGGTTCATAAGCAATGATATAACCCTTTTCTGCAATACGCATGGCTATCATATGATCATCGATAATGGTATCACTTTCTACAGGCTGATAAAGGGAAGTGCGGATACTGAACAATTCTCCTGCAGCACCAACATTGGAGTAGAGCTCATAATCCCATTTTTTTAGCTTCGATTCATATTTCCAGTAGAAACCCTCTCCTGCCGAACTTGCATCTGCTGTCTCCTCTACCAGGATTCTTTTTTCACCCGCTACAGCACCAACTTTGGCGTTCTGATAATGTTTTACCAGTTCCAGAATAGCGTCTTTATTTAAAAATGTATTGGCATCTGTAAAAACAGTAATATTCCCCTCAATAAAAGGAATGGCCCTTTTTATAGCAGCCATTTTACCAGAACGCTGGTCCTGGTGCAATAAAGTAACTTCATCAAAATCTTTGATGATCTCCGCTGTACGGTCTGAAGAGCCGTCAGTAATAAAAATCACCTGTATCTTATCTTTAGGATAATTCAGTTCCAGGGTATTGGTAATTTTCTCTGCAATGATATCTTCTTCATTATAAGCTGCGATGAGGACGGTAACGGTAGGCAGAATAGCCTCTGTTTTAAATAAAAATGGCTTACTAAATAAACGCTTGATTTTTACCAGCAGAAATAAAATAAAACCGTAACCAACAAAGGTATAAACGATCAGAAAAATGCTGATCCAGAAAATTATAATCATGAAAACTTAAATTTTAAATCCTAAATTGGTACTATTCTTTGAATGGGTGAGGTTCCATAATATACCTTTATATAACCACTTTGCTAAATCTCCCCTGCCTTTTTTAAGATATATTAATAGCTGTTTCGGGCAGGCAAGCAAGATGAAGTACAAGCTAAAAACAAATGCATTTACCCAACTCGTATTTCTTCTGATATAGAGCATCCTGTTCCTGGTCATAAAGTAAGTTTTAATGATACTTTCTTTACCTACACTCATGGATTCCTTATGATATACGGATGTGCGGCCTGTAAACCAGATTTTTTTACCCGCTCTTCTAAATTTTTCACACCAGTCCAGTTCCTCATAATAAAGGAAAAACTGTTCTTCCATCAAACCTATCGTATCCAGATCTTTTCTGCGGCACATCATCGCAGCACCATGACAAAAAGCTGTTTCCCTGCTGTCATTATCATACTGTCCTTTGTTAATTTCCATACTCCCTATCCCTTTATTTCTGCAGGTAACGTAATTCATTTCGGTAAATCCTGCATATTGAATTACATCAGGAGCATCAAAATATAGTAGTAAAGGTGAGACCATCCCAATCTCAGGATGCGCATCCAGTTCAGCGCTTAGTTCGGAAAGTAAATTAGCGGTGATTTCTGTGTCATTATTTAGCAGCAACAGATATTCTCCCTTAGCAACTTTAATTCCCAGATTGTTCCCACCTGCAAAACCCAGGTTGAGTTCAGAACGGAGGTACACCAATCCGGGATATTCCTCTACAAACTGAGCACCACAATCCTCACGGCTTCCATTGTCAACAATAATTACTTCCACCTCTTTTTGAACTGTATAAAGTTTAATTGATTTTAAAAAATCAAGGGTAACTTTGGGCTGATTAAAATTAACAGTAATTATGGAGATACGCTTCATCTAAAGTAAAAGTATATATTTTCATTTGAATATTATTAGATTCCGAAAAGATTAGAAAACGATTAAAAAAGCATTAATATCGGATTAATAAGCGATGAAAATTATACAAATATGTTTGGCATGATATTATCAATATACATTAAAAAAGTGATTTTGTAGTAAAATTAATAAGTGTTACTTATAAAAGTATGCCAACACCGATAGATGTAAAATGACAGTATACTTTTGCTTTAACTACAAATGAAATGGTCTTATAAATGATACGAACTAATTATCGAATTTTTTATAAATTAGTAACATCTGGATATTTTCCCCAATAAATCTTAAAAAGAATTTTGTGCATAAAAATATATATAGACTTGACCAATTAATAGACGCTCAGTCGGTCAAGTCGCCCGATAAAGTTGCAATTAAACATGGTTCAAGGACGTTCACCTATAAAACAGTCAATGAAATTGCCAATCAGCTCGCTCACTATTTTATAGAACGAAACATCAAACCAGGAGATATGGTTGGTGTAGCGGTTGAAAGATCTGCATCTTTACCTATCACATTGCTTGCCTTGATAAAAGTCGGTGCAACGTATTTACCTATTGATTATAATTTCCCGATTGAACGTATCAACTATATGCTCAAAGATGCCGGGGCAACAGTTTTAGTCACTTCAGAGAACTTCCGCGACAAATATCGGCCAGAAACAGAGGTGATCACTCTGGAGGAAATAAGGGGGATTTATGAAAAATATCCGGTTGAAAACTTAGAAATAGAGATTCCAGCAGATAGTCTTGCTTATATATTATACACTTCCGGATCAACTGGGAACCCAAAAGGTGTGCAAGTTAAACATTCCAGCTTACTGAACCTGCTACTGAGCGTACAGCAGGAACCGGGAATGAATAGTGATGATATTATTCTGGCCACTACTACAATTTCCTTTGATATTGCTGAGCTGGAGGTATTTCTCCCCCTGATTAGTGGTGCTACCATGATCATTGCAGAAGCCCAGGCAGCTAAAGATGGCCGTTCTTTATTGGAACTCGCTAAAGCCGAGCAGGTGACCATTATGCAGGGAACCCCTTTTATGTGGCGCATGATGCTGGAAGCCGGATGGGATGAACCTCTTTCGATAAAAGTTTTCTGCGGTGGAGAAGCTATGGCAAAAGATCTCGCCAGAAAACTCCTGGGTAAATGCAATTCCTTATGGAACATGTATGGCCCTACAGAAACCACCATTTATTCTATCATTAAACAGGTAACCCTCAATGATGAAATCATCACGATAGGAAAACCTATTTTAAATACACAGGTGTATATCCTGGACGAACATCAAAAAGAAGTGCCCAATGGTGAAGTTGGTGAAATTTGTATAGCCGGTGCCGGTGTTGCCCTTGGCTATATCAATAAACCAGATCTAACAGAAGAAAAATTCATTGACAATACCTTTTCGACAATAGCGGGTGAGAAAATGTATAAAACCGGCGATCTTGGAAAATGGCTGGAAAACGGGGAGATACACTGCCTGGGCAGGATTGATCACCAGATAAAGATCCGGGGCTACCGCATTGAAACTGAAGAGATCGAATTCAAGTTAAAAAACCTGGATCATATTAAAGAGGCTATTGTTGTACTCTTCAAAGATGCACTGGAAAATATGCACCTGGTTGCTTACATCGTTTCAGACTATAACGCAGATGCTACAAGGAATGCAGAACGCATAAAAGGATGGAAGGAAGAACTAAAAAAAGTTATCCCGGAATATATGATGCCGGATAACTATATGGTTATCCCTGCTATTCCACTCATGGCAAATGGAAAGGTAGACAGGAAATCACTACCTGATCCTATTCTCAGAGAACCGGGTCTCCATGAATTTAAGTCTCCAAATACAGAGATGGAAGTCCTGTTAACGAAAATTTGCCTTCAGAATATAGCGCTGAGTGAAATCAGTATCAATGATAACTTTTTTGAGTTAGGAATAGATTCGCTGATTGCTGTTAAAATAATGGTACAGATTGAAAAACAGCTGGGAAAAAGAATCCCGCTATCCATCCTGATCGGATGTCCTACCATTAAACAGCTTGCTACTTATCTGGAAAATGACAAGCCAGATTCACCCTATAAATCACTTGCCGCAATTAAACCTGAAGGAACTAAGCCGCCCTTGTATATTGTGCACGGCATTGGCTTAAACATATTGAATTTATACAGTATGGTTTCGAATTTAGACCCCGACCAGCCTGTGTACGGATTGCAGGCAGTTGGGCTAGATGGTACTGTTGAACCATTGGATAATATGGAGGCTATTGCCGAATTTTATATCCGCGAGATTATTAAACATAATCCCTCAGGCCCCTATGCTATAGCAGGTTACTCTTTTGGAGGAGTTATAGCCTTCGAAATGGCCAGACAGTTAAAAAAGATGGGGAAAGAAGTATGCTTTTTGGGTATGTTCGATACCAATATTCAATATCCAACCCATCAATACCCTACGGCAAAAAAAATAGCTGTAAAGGTTAGCAGACAAGTTCATAAACTTTTCTTCAGGACAAATACATTACTTACTCATCCTGTGCTGACTATGGAATACCTTAAAGCGTATTATACGCAGAAATTAAACCTCCCTGTCAGCAAAAAAGGTTTATTGGAAGTCTATGACTCTAATGAGCTGCCAGATTTTATGCAGGAAATTGTAAAACGCTTATACGCTGCATTTTATAATTACAAAATAAAACCTCTGGATGTTAAAATTGATTTATTCAGGGCTGGTACCAGAATGTATTATGTAGACGATCCTAAATATCTGGGATGGGGAAAATATGCGACCAAAGGAGTAAGCGTTTTCAATGTGCCTGGCGATCATAAAGAAATGTTCAGCGCACCCAATGATAAAGTTTTGGCAGAAGTATTGCAACAAAGATTAAACAAAATCCAACTACTGTAATGATGAACACGGCATAATAATATGATGAGATTAGCACATTTAATTCTTGCCCACGACAATCAACTACAATTGGAACGTCTAATCAAACGTCTCATTTACACAGATACAGATATTTACATCCATCTGGACAAGAAAAAAGACCTGACCCCATTCCTGCATCTGAAAGCATTGGAAAATGTTTATTTCATCAGCAACAGAACGGCTATTATATGGGGCGATTACAGCATGGTCAAAGCCACCTTAAAGAGCTTTGAAGAAATATTGGAAACGGGAAAAGCTTATAGCCATATCAATTTGCTGAGTGGTGTGGATTATCCACTTAAAAGCGCAGGTACGATCCAAAAATTCCTGTTCGCACATGCTGATAAAACATTTATGCGCTTCCGCCATATTGATAGTGAATGGCAGGAATCAAAATCCAGGTTTACCAAATACAACCTTGGGGATTACAATTTGCCTCTTAAATTCCAGGTTCAGTCTTTAATGAACCGTTTCCTGCCAGACCGGAAATTACCCAATAAATTAGAACCCTATGGTTTTTCCCAATGGCTTACCATGACTCCGGAATGCATCAGATACACTCTCGATTATCTAAAAAAGAATAATGCAGTAAGAAGGTTTTTCAGGATGACATGGGGTGTTGATGAACTGGTTTTTCAAACCATTCTGTTAAATTCAAAGCTGAAAGATACGATCGTAAATGATCACCTGCGCTATATCAGGTTTGATAAAGGCGGCTCAAGACCAAAAACACTAACCATACAGGATAAAAAAATATTAGCAGACTCAGGTAAATTTTATGCCCGTAAGTTTAGCGCTGAAGTGGATAGTGAGATACTGGATTATCTGGATCAACTGGCTGACATCAATGAATACAAGGAGTAACTAAATAATTAAAAAATCATATGATAAAGATTACTGTCGTGCTTTTTTGCTGTTTATCCGTATTAATCATCATATCAGGGTGTAGCCCTCCTTCCTATGGAAATAACAAAAAAGCAGGCAGATATTATAATATCCGCGGATTTAAGATGTATTGTGAGACTTATGGCACAGGAAAGCCGATGTTAATGATCCACGGAAATGAAGGCAGCATTAAAACATTTGCAGGTATCATTCCCTATTTTTCAGACCATTATCAGGTAATCGTTGCTGATGGCCGTTCTCAGGGTAATTCTTACGACAGTAAAGATTCTTTAAGTTTTGAAATGATGGCCGATGATTATGCCGCCTTACTGGATACCTTGCATATCGATTCGGCTTATATCATCGGCTGGAGTGACGGCGGCATTAACGCATTACTGATGGCTATGCGCCACCCTGAAAAAGTGAAAAAGATCGCTGCCTCCGGCCCGAATCTGTGGCCCGATTCTACCGCTATAGATCCTAAAATATGGGAAGAAGAAAATAAAAAATATACGCTAACCGTTAACAATCCAAGAAAAACAGCTCAGGAAAAAGAGGACTGGAAGTTTTTCATGTTAGACTGGGATCAGCCTCATATCACGCTTTCATCACTCCATCATATAAAATGCCCGGTTTTAGTAATGGGTGGTGATCATGATATGATCAGAAAAGACCATCTTACCGCTATCTATAAAAATATTCCTCAGGCAAATCTATGGATTCTTGACAATTCGGGTCACGGAACCCTATTTGAACACCGATGGAAATTTGAACATTATGTCAATAATTTTTTCAGCAGTGATTATCAGAAAACAAATACATATTAATTAAGCTCGAATATCCTAAACCATCATCGTAATTTCATCCAAATGAACTTATATTAGTAGTATAAATAAAAATTGTAAATGCTACATACGCTTCACAAAGCATTAAAATATGTTGTTGTACTGGTAAGTGCGCACATCCCGTATTGCAATCATCCTCTTCCTGCAGGAGCAGCTAAAGAAACGGCTTCAATATATATTGCCCCAAAACTTCCCTTGGGGGATACGGCAAGATATGTGAGGCTGGAAATAGAGATGAAAAAAGCCATTAAGCCCGATTTCTATTTTACAGATCTGCCATATGATAAGAATAAAGGTTTGATGCTGATGAAAGATGATGCCTCCATAACAGACTATACCATGGTGCTGAAGATTTTAAGCGGTGGTGTGGTCAATGGTAAAACTTATCCTGGTTTTACTTATACAGACGGCACAGGAAAAAAAATAGGCTATAAATACTCATTTGCCATTAATCCCAACGAAGGTCATACCACCGACCTGGAAAACGTAACTAGCTGGGATCAGATCAATCAAATCATTGCTAAAGGACATGCTTTCATGAACCATTCGCTTTTTCATGGTGGTACAGACAAGTTAAAAGCCATTAAAGATGCGGAAAAAAATATGTGGACACATACTCACTATAGAATGACAGAGATTGCAGTCCCATCGAATGATGAAGGTTATGTAACAAGCGGTCTGCAATTGGGTTATCATTTAATCACGTCACAATTCGGAGAGCCCGTTCCTGATGGAAACAACGACCCTGGGAACCAAAATATTTCATGGGGAAGTTTTATTCCCATGACTACACAGAATTTCAATAAAGTATTGGTTTCAAGATATAACCTGGGTGACCAATGGAACAGTGCCGAGCTAAAAGTTTCCGAAAATTTTATAGACGAGATATTTAGTGGTTCAAATACAGGCAAAAAACCAATCGGAGCGGCTTTTAGCCATGGACCATTTAAAGAGAGTAAAGATGCTCCCGATAATTTCTTCGCTTTCCTAACCTATATTCAGAACCACCCGGGGAACCATGACAGCGCATGGATCACTTCTTCCAAAGACCTGATGAATTATGAACAAACCAAGGCAGCTGTAATTGTCATTTCCAAACATTATGACGCGGCTACAAAAAAATTCATCATCATCCTGGATATGAAAAATGTAGATCCTAATGTAGTTTCAAGAAATCTAAGCCTTAAAATTACCGGTGGAACTATCAGTACCGTACACGGACAGGGTAGCAATGATATTACTTTTAATCCTTTAACCGGCTTAATAAATATTTATAAAACAGACCGTTCTAAAGTAATTGATCCATATCAGGATGCGCTGCCTCCGCAAATCACCAGTATTGTTGCAAAGGGAAAAATCATACTGCTCTTGTACGATAAACCGGTTACACAATCTAAAATAGAAGGTTATGACGTTCCTGGAAATAAAGTAATTTCATTAAGCGGCGACGGCAAAACATGGCAGTTGCACCTGCTGAATACAGTTCAGTCACCTCAAACATTATTTTACCGTATGCAGCTGGGAGACGCTATACAAACAGGCAACCATAAAATGCACGTTTGCAATTATGCAGGGCAGCCTATTAAATTTTAATTTACAGCGCCTCTACAAAAACAGGTGTCTCAGTTACATGTACAGTTAAATTGCCATGGGAAGTTTCATAATCTTTAAAAGTCATGGCATTGGCACCAGGCTGGAGTGTATAGATACGTGCTTTTTTTGCCTTTTTCAGGTTGAGTGTATAATCTTCCCTTCTGTCATTTTCATCAGGCACTACCAATACATACATCGTTTTATCCCTGAACTTATAGATATCAACAGCGGGATCTTGGCTAACCGTATTGTCATAGACATATTCTCCCATCAGTTTAGTTACCTGCAAAAGATAATCTGCTGACGGGCGCCTGCTACCCTCGTTTAACAAACCGGAAGTTCCAAAAGGATTCTTTGAATCAGATCCCGGAGCATCAGAATCATAAGCCTCATAGAAAAACACACGATTAATACCATGCCTGGCATACATTAAAGAAGTTCTTAAAATCCAATCCGCCTGTGTAAGCATCGCCGATTTTCCCTCTATAGTTTTTACACCCTGAATACTTCCATCTCTAAGGTCATAGCCCGTTTCCGTGGTCCACACCTCCATATTTTTCCCTAACTCCCCAGCTAAGGCTACAAAACTATCAGCCATTTCACCCATAGAATTTGTTTCAGGGGCTACACCGCTTTTTTTAGATTTAAATTTATATTTCAATTTATCATACCAGCCAATATTATCGTTGGAATACATGTGAAAATTAACTACATCAAAACATAGGTCTACACTTCCATCTGGTTTCAACCCCCGGTTTTCTTTACACCAGTCAATCATTTCATGCACAAACTTTACGTCGGCTTTGGCCAGTCCACCCATCACAACCTTCATATTCGGGTCGGCCGCTTTAACCCCTACATTTTTACCCAGTTTACCTTTATTGCCATCATAAAAAGCTGAAAGATTAGCCGCATACTCCCTGCCTGTCTGCTGGGCCCTTTTACCTTTCCACCATTTATCAGGTTCATTATTACATTCTACATATTTAACCAGGTTCAATCCAACCTTTATTTTATTTATCTGATCACCAGACCAGCGCGGCTGGTGATTTAAATGGATACCTGTAGTATCAATATTTTTGTTAGATCCATATCTGGCGGCAAACTGATAAATTGCACGGGCCTGAGCGATATAGGATTTTGGGTCTTCCCTATTGGAACCATATTTTACCGGAATATCATCCGCATCCTGCTTTCCTGCCGGATAAGTTTTATATAGCCAGTCGGGAGTATTTTTCATACAAACCAATACTGTTATTCCCTCTTGCTTACATCTTGCATAAACAGCATCATAATTCCATCCACCTCTTTTAGTAGGATTAAAAGAATAAGTTCCCTGTGTATCTTCCAGCTTTTCCCAATCCATATAATGACGGACCGCAGAAAATGATTTCATCAGCTGCATTTTTGGTTCATAAACCTTGCTGCCATCATTCGGGTTATGCGGATCCTGTAAAAAATCCCATTCAAAGGCATTTACCCCAAACAGGTCTTTCATTTTTATATTTTTATACCTTAATTTATTGACACTTACAGTATGCTGTTCATCGTGTTGACAGCTAAATAAAGAGCAACATACAAGTAAGGCTATTAAACAATTGGGCAGAGAGGCTATTTTCATGCAGTTTTATAAAATATACAGGCTAATATAACATAACAAAATATATTATCAATAAGAATCATTCTTTTTTAAGGAAGATGCTCTCTACTCAAAAAAAGAATAAAGCAATGACACGAACTTATGCAGGCATTTATTAATTATAAATTTTTCTACTGAATTTTTTCAGGTAAAAAAAGCATCATCACTAATCATTTTAATGCAACTTGACAAACCGTAGAAAAAACATCCACTACAATCATGATTAATACCATCCAATAAAAATTCAAGTGGATTTTTCTACGTGTGGCTTGTCTCAAGAACTTCTTATACTTTTATTTCTACTATTCCCAGGGAAAACGGTACTTATCTTAATAAATCCGGCGCAATTCATTAGGAAATTCTAATTTAAGATTCAAAAATCAATAGTCTCATTTTCGTTACAGTATAAACAAATGAAAGGTTTTGATTTCAACTTTTTAAAAAAAAACCACGGCACATTGGGTACTTTTAGGAATTTTTGGGGAATTTAAACCCCTCAACCTCCCAGTTATTGTTCATTTTTTTAACGTTTTCCATATAAAAATTACAATCTGGCGTTAAAATCACATTAAAATTTAAAATAAAAAAAACAATTGTGATTTCGGCTCCTAAAAGATGGAACAGACGCTTGATCAGTAAAGAAATCTTCACTCCGAGTATGAGAATGTACTTTTTTTCGAATTTAAAGCCCTTGTCATCTCACAGAATCAAAATAGACAACAATCTAATGCGGGTATTTTAATCCCCAATTTTACTCGTTTAAAGAATTTATCCCACTTCATTTCCCAAAAAGTTCTTGCATGCCATTTATTTTCTTTATCATTGGAATAGAGAAACGAACATAAAAAATCAACAATACAGGCTTTACCGTAAAGCGAGCATTATCTAATTACGAAACTAACATCACAACTCTTATTATGAAAAAGACATCAGGATTATTAGCACTCTCAGCATTCATATTATTCGTAATTACTTCTTGTTCAAAAATGGATGGTGTTACATCAAATCCTTCGGCTGCAAAACCAGTTGTTGTAGACACGGTGGTAAAAACTCCGGCTACTACTGCCGCTGCAGGCAGATCTGTTGCTGTAGGTACAGGAACAGGAGACCTTGTTATTGATGGCGCTGTAATCGGTGTCAAATGTAATGATGTAATTCAGGTAAAGGCAGGTACATATACCAGTATCAATATATCAAACATCAACTCAGGCTGTCCTATCACTGTTCAAAATAATGGTCAGGTTCAAATCGCAGGAAGCAATGATCAAATGGTCTTAAAAAATGTTGGTAACCTTACTATATCAGGAGCAGGA
Organism: Pedobacter sp. L105; assembly: GCF_009765875.1. Lineage (GTDB taxonomy): Bacteria > Bacteroidota > Bacteroidia > Sphingobacteriales > Sphingobacteriaceae > Pedobacter. The sequence goes on along the minus strand of NZ_LMUP01000001.1, from coordinate 228,460 downwards.
ACAGCTGGCATCACAAGAGGCTTTCTCTTAAGGGATAATACGGCGCACAGATCAATTATAATCAGCGGTGTGGTACATGACCTTACAGTACAAAACTTCTCCTTTAAAAATGGCGGTGATTACACTGTATACATGGACAACTCTTCAATTGTATATAATGCCAGTTCAACTTCTACTTATTCCAGCAACCTTAAATTCTTAAATATAGACTGTGTAAATACTCAATCCTTTTTACAGGTTCCAGGAGGCGTAAATAATGGTTCAGTAACCGGAGTACTAAAAGGATTAGAAATTGCCTATTTAAACTTCTCTGCCTCAAACTGTGGTGATGTTGTAAATGTAGGGCTGGCAGATGATTATAACGTTCACCACAACACCATCAACAACATTAACACTACCAACAATAATCATAATGGTATTTTTACTATGCAGGGAAATGGTCAATTTCACCACAACCTCGTAACTAATCACCAGGGTAATGCACTAAGGGCTTGGGCAAGAAGTTTAGGCACAACGCCTAAACAAGTACTGATCTACAATAACACGGTAGTTAACTCGAGAAAATATTCCGCATTTGAATGTCAGGGATTTGCAGACCAAATGGTTGCTGGTAAAACTACATATGCCGATTGTAAAGTATACAGCAACATCTGTGGAACCTTAAATACAAGCAAAGACTGGATTGGTGTTATAGTGGATGTTTATAGCTTATTTGGCGGAACTTGCCAGGTATACAGCAATACCGGTTTCAACTTTGATGCTCCTTTTATCAATAGTTATTTTGTAAACCCGGAAGCTAGTCTAGTTCCTGTTGTTACCAATAACACTTACTATGCTAGCGCAGCTGCTGCCGGCATTAATGTAAATGCATTAGCTATACAACAATAATATTTTAAATCCTTTCTAATACCTTTCAAAAAGAGCTGACCCTAATAAGATCAGCTCTTTTATTTTCAAGTCATTGGCATATCCTGAACAGCTTATGACATGCTGAATTGCAAATTGAAATGTATCACTCCTACGTGATTGGCTCAAAACCCTTAGCATCAAACCTTCTCATCACAAATGTAAAGGCCAGTCCTTCCCTAAATCAAATGCGTTCTACCTATGCCTATTTTGCTTAGATTAAGAACCTGCAAAGCATTTAATTCTTAATATACTTCCTTAGTTTGAGAAATGGTTTTTCAAAAAATTCAAAACTGATTTTGCTCATAATTATTGTTAAAACCAATCCTAAAGCAGGTCCTACAAATACCAGAACATAAGTATTATCATAAACTTTGAGCATTTTAAGCACTGTAGTGATAATAAGAAATGCAATAATATGCAGCATATACATACCATAAGTTGTTAAACCCAATTTTGAAATCCATTTGAAATTTCCCATCTTATAAAAAGAGTTAGCACTATAATTCTGTTCAAGTATGATGAGTATGATAAAAATAGAAATAATCAGTCTTTCTATAATTCTCGTAAAATAGAACTGATTTAATATTTGCTCCCTAAAGATGAATAAGGCGATAAAAAATAGGTAGATAAAAACTATCCTGGATTTACTCAGATCGGTTATTAGTTTTTTTACTTTATGAACATGAATTAACCACGCTCCAAACCCTCCAACAGCCATGTCTGAAATACATGAAAGTGTATGATAATAATAATCAAGCTTAGTGTCATTCAGGGATCTGAAAATAAGACTCACTACAATTACAACTATAAAAATCATCCAGTACTTCTTAATTGGAATAAGATATAATAGTATAGGCCAAACCAGGTAAAACTGCTCCTCAATAGAAACACTCCACAATACTCCAAGTTCTGTAGAATCAGGCCAGCCGTTTTTTAATATATCAAAGTTCCCCAGAAAGAGCATATAAAGTTTTGGGTCAGCAGATTCGCTCACAGTTTGACCTAAATGATTTTTGATATAGGGGAATATAATAAAACCAAAAAAAACACAGGCAAAATACAAAGGCCATATTCTTATTACCCTTTTGAACCAAAAGTGATATATATTAATACTACCACTTGATTGTTTTTCAAGGATCAATAAGTAAGTGATTAAAAATCCACTTAATACGAAGAAAAAATTAACGCCTAAACCTCCATTTGTAAACAGACCATCAACAATTATCCTGTAAAAGAAATTTGATTTTATTTCGGGATTGGATACATGAAAAGTATGAACCGAATATACTGATAAGAAGCATAAAAATCTTAGGCCGTCAAGATTCTTAAAATATTGGAATTGAGCTTTCAGCATGTATTAGAGAAATTAATCAGACATTAAAAGCTCTAAATATATGAAAAACAAGATGACTTTTTAGGTATCCGGACTGATATAGGTAAACTAACTATAGATAACCACTAATTATTTTCTACCTTACTTTTAATAAATAAAGTGGAATAAATTTGTTTAATGAATATGATGACTTCCTTATACCCAATAATGTACATTTCCCAGAATTTAAACTTAGAATATTTATTCAATGGTATATAAGTAATAACTATGGCCATCAGCAAAGGAAAGATATTCGCGATTACAATAGAGTATATCGATTTGAAAATAGTTACGCCTATATAATCGCCTGCTAAATTGGCCAAAAGCATAATTAGTATTTTATAAAAATTTATTTTAGGTTTATGGATCACCTCTAATGTTAATGCGAAAAAGCGATCTGTAGGATAAAGAACAGCCATACTCATAAATATCCGGAACAAATTAGGTGCCTCAGTATGAACATATCGTTCCCCGCCAATCAAGTGAATAAGTGGTTCAGCAAAAATAATTGAGAGTATAGCGATGCCAAAAATAACTATCGAAAGCATTCCAACCAGCTTTTTCATTACATGCATCATTTCTGCCTTTTGGCCATGATTATAGTAGACGGACAGACTTGGCAGTCCTGATGCGGCAAAACTAAGTAAAAGCATTTCAATGATCTGGATTAATCTCCCACCCAAATTATAAACGGCCAGAGCCGCAGGGCCCAAAAAGAAATTGATAAAGAAAGTATCTGTTACTTTGAAAAGGTTAGATCCCACATTCGTACCCACACTATATTTACCAAAATGAAAAAGCTCGAGAAAAGCTTCTCTGGACCACTTCACTATTGAGCCAATCATTGTCCAGCCCATAAACATAACAGCCAGACTGGCCACCATATTAGAGAAAATATAAGCCAGTATAACATTTGTCAGGGTAGAGATTTTCATCATCGTCATTGCGATTACAATCCCGGTAAAAAGAACTTGGTTAATCAGCCTTAACCATAATAACCGATCAAATCTTTTATCCCCTTGTACAATAATATTCGCCATAAATGATGGCAGGGTTGATATAGATATTAGTGAAAAATATTTAAGAAATAAAATCATCCCTTCATTCTGCAGATGAGAAGAAAGAAGGTATGTGGGAATATTAATCAAAATTAATACAGCAGTTATACATAGAGACAATACCCATGCAGAGCCCGCTACCACTTCTGCCCTATTTTGCTCTGTACCCGAATAAAATTTAATAAATGCATTGGTTAAAAATCCCGACCTTAACGTATCAATCAATCCCCATATCGTCATAAAGAATACATAAACTCCGATATCATTAACTGACATTGCCCTATATAAAATAGCCATGGTCACCATTCCAAAAGTAGCCATCACTCCATTCCCCAATAAAGATTGAAAATGTATATTTTTAAATGTGGAAAGTACCGTTTTTATTAAAGACATAATGTGTTCTGACTACTGCGTATTTTAAGACTCGTGAATATCCGATAAAATTTAGTAAAAAAGGTCTTTTGGCATTACATTTAAATAAAACCAGAAGTTTTATTTCAAAAAGAAGTAAACAATCTAAAATCTACTCCTGCATCAATTTAACCATAATTATTCAATATAAGATCAGGATTGCGATGATTTATCAAACAAAATAATGGATGAACAGCTCGCCGGATTAAACCTGAAAGACAGATTAAATACTTAAAACTATTAAGTAAGTTTTTGAGACAGTATATTTTGATCTAAAAGATGTAATATATCGGAATCAGTTTCCAGATCGAATTTTCTCGCGAATAACATTCCTGAATGAATGATCGCTTCAGCATCTTTGACCTTTAAGATTTCTGGATGAGCTTTGCCGCCAGACCAATCAATGTACCGGTAATTTTCGTTGACCAACTTATCTTTGTAAGGAGAATTCATTAATATACTGGCCATAATAAATTCATCCGAACCCCAGGTTAATCTTAAAAAACGCATCATTTTAGGGTTTGCCTTAAAATAAGCCGATAGATAAGCTGCAGCTTCTGATGTAATGGTCCACCAGCAAGATCTGTTACCCCCATATAATTTTATAGGCAGTGGAAACTTGCGTTCACTAATCAATTTGTTTGCAATTTTTTGAATCAGATATTTCATCTTAAAGTTCATATCTGTAAAATGAAACGATTTGTAGCGATTTTCAGCTTCTTTCCACCAATCCGAATTCCTCGAACGATCATAAGATATAAACGACGATCCATTATTTACCAAAAAAAACTCATAAAGCTTATCAGCTGATACGATAGGGTAATCCTGTGCACTAATTAAATTTATAAAGTTATAATCTAACCCGGTTGCCTGAATTTCATCAATTGATCGCAATTGAGCTTCTACAAAGCTAAATCCACCCCAATTACATAAGGTTCTATCTTTGATAAAATACACCTGTCCAAGTTCTTCAAGATATTGAAAAGGAGCAATAGCTACTTTTTTATCTAAATGAATATAAAAATCAAAGTTAGGATGATGCATAGCCGTGATCAGGCGCTCTATCTGCAGAGGATTTTTATGGGCAGCAATGATATGGGCTATTCGCATAAGTTATTGGACAAATTTATCTGGCGAAGTCATTAGACTGTATTATCAATCTAAGATAAAGCTTCTTATGTAACAAACATGTCACACAAGCCGATTTTAATCACCTTTTAATACTAATAGAGAGGGTTTTAGCAGCAATTAGATGAATTATTAGTTTCTTTAAAAAGACGAAAATTCTCCTGTAGAAAAATCAGAAATGACAGTTACTTTTTTATATCCTTTAAATTAAAGATGATCAAATATTTCCGGCTTTCATCTCTCTTGCAGCAAATTCACAAGCACGTGCAGTTAATGCCATATAAGTTAATGACGGGTTTTGACAGGCGGAAGAAGTCATACAACTTCCATCAGTAATAAACACATTCTTGGCCGCATGCATTTGATTATTACCATTTACTACAGATGTCTTGGGATCTCTGCCCATTCTCGCAGTACCCATTTCATGAACGGTAGAACCACCTGGCTTATGATAATTAAATGAACTTACATTATTAAAACCAGCAGCCGACAACATTTCAGCAGATGTTTTCATTATGTCCTCCATCATTTTAGCCTCATTCTCTTTAAATGAAAAATCAATATCCATTTGAGGAAGCCCCCATTTATCGACTTTACTGGCATGCAGGCTTACCTTATTTTCATGATAAGGCAAACACTCGCCCCAGCCCGCCATCCAGATACTCCATTTACCAGGCGTAGTCAGTCTTTTCTTAAAATCTGCACCAAAACCAGGTTCATTCTGGCGATCTTCCCATTCTGCACGTTCTCCGTCGCCCTGTATATTATACCCGCGCAAAAATCCCAGTTCGGGCTGAGGTTTGAGATTTCTATATCTTGGAATCAAAAAGCCACAAGGCCGTCTTCCTTTATAATATTGATCCTGAAATCCATCATACTCGCCATAAGCACCGGCAGAAGAGTGATGATCCATTAAATTATGGCCCACCTCGCCGCTGTCATTACCAAATCCATCAGGAAACCTGTGGGATTTGGAGTTCAGCAGAATACCTGCTGTAGGAATGGTAGAAGCATTTACAAAAACCACTTTAGCAAAATATTCAAAGCTTTCATTGGTTAGCGTATCAATAACGCGTACACCTTTTGCTTTATCATGATGTTCGTCATATAATAACTCTGCAACAATAGAATAAGGTCTTAAAGTAAGATTACCCGTTTGAAAAGCAGCAGGAATAGTAGAACTGTTGCTGCTAAAATAACCACCGAAAGGACAACCCCTCGAACATAAATTCCGGTTTTGACATGGCCCCCGGCTATCCCAGCCTTTAGTCAGGTTCGCCACCCTCGCTATGGTGAGTAACCTGTGCTGATCTCCCTTAAGGATAGATTCTGCCAAATGATTTTCAATACAATTTAATTGCATCGGCGGAAGGAATTTACCATCGGGCAACTGCGAAAGGTTTTCGGCCTTACCGCTTACACCAATAAACTGTTCAACATAATCATACCATGGCGCAATATGCTGATAACGTATCGGCCAGTCAACCGCAATTTTATCTTTCAAATTAGCCTCAAAATCGAGGTCACTCCAGCGATAACACTGCCGCCCCCAAGTCAAAGACCTTCCTCCAACCTGATAACCTCTTAACCAGCTAAAGGGCTTCTCAGCATGATAAGGATGATCCACATCGCTTGCAAAGAAATCCTGATCGCCTGGAGAAGTATTTTGCGATATCATTGGGTTTTGCTGAATATGTTTCGTAGTAAAATTAGGTCCAAATTCGAAATCCCATGGATTTAAATTGGCCGTCTTGTAATCCACAATATGTTTTACATCCCTGCCCCGTTCCAGCAATAATGTCTTCATACCTTTTTTACATAACTCCATTGCTGCCCAGCCACCGCTGATACCAGAACCTATGACAATTGCATCAAAGGAAGAATCTACTTTTGAATTACCAGCTATATACATGTAATTTTATTTTGTTGCCCAGGATTTCTGGTCTTTGGTCAATGGGATACATGGTTGATACATGTGGGGAATATAATCATACGCTAACCCTTTTGTAGCGCCAAGTTCTGAAATACAATAGCCTTCTGTAGTCAACTGTTTAAGCCTTACAAAAAAAGGAATACCAAAAAACTTGTTATTAATTTTATTCAGCACTTTCACTTTAAACACCGATTTATCTTCAAAATGCTGGAGTACAGCTATTTTTTCTTTTTCTGTACAGGCAGCAAAATCACGTTTATAATTTTTTTGTACGTAGACCTCCAGGTCATTTAAGCCGTTTAAGAAATTGTGCTGTGAGATACGTTCAGTACAATATTTAATCATTCGGATCGTATATTCCTCTACTTTGGCATCTTTAGCACCAGGCGTGTCCGTTCGTGGAATGATTACTTCTCCCAACTCTGCTATCAGGGATTTTTTTTGATCGAGCGATTGGATATCAATAGCCGAATTCAAAGCAATCCATTTATAAAATGAAAACGATGACAACCCTACATATGCAACAACAATAATGCTTTTTATTGTAGTCCTTCTATCCATCTGATAATCCTTCTAAACGTCTATTTATGTAAATATAATCAAAAACATAATTTTCAAATACTAAATGCAAACATATTTTAAAACTGTTCAAATAATGAATTTAAATTAATTAAATATTTCTATATATTAATTATAACTACTTTAAATATCCCTATATTCGACATTTTAACAGATTGCATTAATCTCCTCAAAAAAAATTGACTTCAATTGAAGGTATATCTTTGATCATTCATCAAAATAATTCGCCAATCTTATAGCTTTTATTATATTTAATGAAATATTAACATTTTCAAAAGCGAATACAGCGATGAGACCAATAGCCATACCAAAAAACATATTAAAGTATAACAAAGGAAGAGCAGCTCTGGCTGGAGAAATTCCTGGTATTGCAAAAAGTTTCGAAAAACTGAAGAGTAACAAACCGTTAATATCCATTATTATACCCGCTTATAATGAAGAGGAAAATATTCTGAAAACATTATATTCACTCTCGCAAACGCTGACAAAACATACATTGGAGGTTATCGTAGTAAATAACAATTCTGTTGATGATACCGAAAAACTGGCTATTGACTGTGGTGTAACCTGTATTACAGAAAAAAAACAGGGAATTACCAACGCCAGAAATGGAGGATTAGCCATAGCTAAAGGAGAAATCGTTATCAATGCAGATGCAGATACTATTTATCCGCCCAGCTGGATAGACGACATGGTAACCCCCTTAATTGAAGATCAGTCGATCTGTCTTACCTATGGTAAATTCTCTTTTGTGTCTATTGCTAAAACGCCAAGGTTAGTTTATTTTTTTTATGAATATATTTCAGACGTCAACAGAACAATCTGCAAATTATATAAAGAAGAAGCGTTGAATGTATATGGTTTCAATTCCGCATGCCGCAGGGAACAATGTTTAAGTGTAGATGGCTTTAATCACCCTCCTGGAACCAACGAAGACGGATGGCTGGCTATTAAATTAAGAGAAAAAGGATATGGCAAATTCCATTGGGTAACCCTTACCAGAAGTATTGTATGGACAACAGACAGGAGAATTCAGATTGACGGAGGGCTTTTTAAAGCAACCTATGACAGACTGAAAAAAAATATCAGTTTCGATCACTTAAAGAAATAAGTCAAAGATTACGCTTTGGAAGCTAATACATTCCTGTAAACAGCTTCCACTTTTCTTGTCATCGTTTCAATATTGAAATTTGATTTGATTAATTCCCCCGCTGCTTTCCCCATATCGGCCCGCAGTTTTTCATCTTTAGCAAGTGAAATAATTGCCTCAGCCAACTGATCAGGGTTAGATGTAGAAATAAGCAGCCCGTTTACCTTATCGGTTACCAAATCTTTGGTGCCATCAATTGCAGTAGCAATAATTGCTTTACGCATAGCCATAGCTTCCAATAAAGCGATAGGTAATCCCTCCCACAATGATGGAAGGCAGAAAATATCTATCCCATGAAGTATAGCGGGAATATCGTCCCTAAAATTTTCAAAAATAATCCGGGATTCCAGATTTAAAGTTTTTGCCAGCTGCAGCATTTCAGCTTTCAAGTCTCCATCTCCTACAATAAGAAACTTTAGATTTAACTCTGCAGGTATCTTTGCAATAGCCTGCAAATAAGTTAGCGGCTCCTTTTGTGCAGTGATCCTTGCAATATAACCTACCAGTATTTGATCCTTAGCTACCCCAAACTCTGCTCTAATGTCTTTGTACTGCTGGTCAGGATTAAACTTCACCTGATTAATGCCGTTTACAATTACCTCTGCACGGGGCATAGGAAATTTACTTGCCCCTTCTCTCAGGTTACTTTCCGAAACACAAATTGTTTTACGGGCAACTTTTACCAGAAACCTTTCGCTCAATGTACGAACCAGCTTTACAAGGGGATGCTGATCAGGATGAAATGACCAGCCATGTACAGTATAGATGGATGGGATATTTAATTTTTTTGCCGGATTATAAGTATTTGAATTAGCCCTCGTACCATGCGCATGTACCAGATCGATCTTTTCATCTTTCAGTATCTGCTTTACAGCATCCCAAACTTTATAATTAAAAGGCTTTTCTGTTGGAACAACATAAGTTTTAAAACCATCTGCTTTTAATTTCTCTACCATTGGCCCTTCAGTAAAAGATAAAATAACAGACTCAAACTGATCTTTATCCAATTCCTTTACCAGATCCAGCACATGGGTTTCTCCTCCGCCTACTTTACCTTGTCTGATCGTTTGTAAAATCTTTATTTTTTTTATCGGGGCCATGCTAACAAATCTGAGTATTAAGGTACAAAATATAATTACTTATCGGTCTGGTGATCTACATCATCGATACTGCTCTCGAAATAATGCTGTGTAGCCGTAGAAATCTTATTGGCTTTTTTAGCTTTAAACAGAGAGATGATCTGGAAGAAAATAAACATTGGGGTTCTTACCAATGAACTGTAAATAATTTTTGGTGCTTTAAAATAGTTTAATGCGGCAAAAAACACAAAGAAAAATGCAAGAACTGCAAATAACCAATACAGTAATTGCTGTGGAAAAAGAAACAGGTCGAGCAGCATACATAGACCTGATAAACCTACAACAATAAACAAGGGAGGCCTTGAAAATACCAGGCCGCACAAGAACTGGTTTCTGTTAAAAGAAAATAGTCCTGTACCCACCAGCTTCAATCCTTTACCAGCGTATTTAAACCATGTGTTGATCCAGCGGGCACGCTGGTTAACCAATTGATCAGATTTGGAGGTCTTTTCGTCATATACAATCGCTTTCTCAGCAAAAGCAATACGCTTTCCACGGTTCAGAATTTCCATCTGTAGTACCTTATCAAACCCGGCTCCTTCAATATCAAGAAATTCCAGGCACTCTTTATAAAAAGCAGTACTAAAGGCCATGCCTGAACCTGCCAGTGATGCAGATGACCCTACATCAAATAATAACTTCCTGTCTATAAAACGATAATACATATCACCAGCCTCATCCAGACAAGCATAACTCGTATTTAAGTTCTTAGCACTTCTTACACCCTGTACAGCAATAAACTGATTGGCAAAAAATTGATTCAATTCATTCAGATACTCCGGATCAACTAAATTATCACTATCAATAATGGTAAGGAAATCATGCGCCCGCTTAAAATGATTGATCGCATAAAAATGGGATTTGGTATTGCTGGCCAAAGTATCTTCTGGTCTTAGTAAAACTACCCGTTCATCCTTAAAATGAAGTGAGGAAATATCACATTTATCAGCTACCACATAAACCATGTAATTACTGTAGTTTAACTTCAGGATTGAATCTACTACTGATGGCAGCAATGTAGTTTGTTCATAAGCGGTAACAATCACCGCATAATCATAATCAGCGGTAACTAAGGCACCAGATATTTTAGTACCGATAAAAAACTTAAACAGGTACAGTATCAATGGGAGAACAAGATTAAACCCTACCAGTACCTGAAACACAATCCATAACACACGCGACACTTCCATAGTATAAATCTGAAAAAAATTAATGTTCAACCAGCTCAATAGCTTTATATATCTCAGCTACGCTATTTTCCCATGTATGTTCAAGGGCAAACTCCCTGCGCTGCCCCTGCTGCTTTAATGAATTTTCATTCAGGGCCTTTTCAATTAATAATACGTAATCTTCTTTGGTCTGGGCGAGATAAACGAAATCACTAAATGTTTCCATCGCCGTAGTTGCAGTAGCCACCACGGGTTTACCAATAGCCAGATATTCATCAATCTTACGCGGATAATTTCCTATTGTTACTTCATTGACCAATTGCGGGTTAATACATACATCAAAAGCATTGATATAATCCGGCAGGTCACTAATGGCCTTAATCCCTGTAAATATTACATTTTTAAACTGGTGCAGATCACTGGCCTTAAATAAATCATCTTCAGGCCCAACCAATACTACCGACCAGTCTGGTCTGGAAATAGCGATATGCGCAATAATATCTTTATCGAGCCGGATACTTTGTAATGCGCCAACATAACCAATAAGAGGTCTTTTTACCAAAGCCAGGTCTGCAGGAACAGCCTTACTCTTATCTTCAACAAAGATATCCAGGTCACAGCCCTGTCCTACATAAAATGAATTGGGATTAAACTTCCTGCAGTAAGCGGCTAGAAAATTAGAATTGGCTACACAGATATCACTATCTGCAATTAGTTTAGGTTCCAGTGTTTCACCATGTTTTTTCCAGTAATCTACCGCAACCATATAGTCTCTTGAATAATATATACTCAAACTGGGTTTAAGATATTTTTTAAGGTAAAATCCCTTAAACATCTCATTATCGTTAAAAAGTATAAATTGACTAAAACCCAGGATGTCAATAGCTTTCTTCACAGATTTAGCAAATTTGGCGTTATTGTATTGATTGGCCAGGTCAAACAGAAAAGTATTCCCAATCCAATTGATAGACTCAACCATACAATCAGGATAATAATTCCAGAGGTTATCCTGGATCTTTACCAATCCCGTTTCTTTCTTTTGTATTACATTCAGACGCTTTTGTGTTCCCGGATCATTTTTTTTCCGGTAAAGGGTAATCCTGTCAAGAGGTGAGTTAACATAAATAACACGATGGGTTTTACTAAATTCCAGGGCTATATTTTTACAATTACTTCCTATTTCCGTATCCCAGGGCTGCTGCCCAATGATAATAATGTCTCTGTTTACTTGGGACTCCATGTTTATCATATCTTTATTTGCCAGCGTATTATTCAATTGCCCACTATTCAATTTTATACTACTATGATCTAAAAAAATAAAAATAATGGAATTTCATTTGTCTGTAAACAAACCTTGCTGATTTAAGAAAAACACCATCATTGTTTCTCCAGAAATTCCTTTCCATTGTACTTGGCTCAGTAGATGAGTTGATGGGCTCCATCAATAATTTATAATTATCAAAAAAATAAGCTTTCCCTTTACGTTTAATAAAAGAAACCATCATATCATATTCAGTTTTCTCAGGATTTTTCATCTCCGGATAACGGCCAAACTTAGTCAGGAAATTACTCCTTCTTAAGTGTGGATGATCACTGTACATCGTAATTTTATCTATGTTTAAAGACCAAGGATCAAACACCATCAATGAAAACCCATCTCTGAAAGGTACCAGATCCGGATAATTAATATAAGAATAATACCTAATAGTATCAACTTCTTTGTCTTCTTCTATGATTTTTACCCCATTCTGGAAATTCACTAAAAAGTCTTTTAAAGGAACAAAATCTTCCTGGACATAAAAGGTGTACTCCGTTTTTACCGCATCCTGCCCTTTATTAATATTGTTCCCCAATCCTTTGTTTTTAGGAACCGTAACCAAAGTAAAATCATATTTTAATTTAAGTTCTTTGATATAGTCCAGATGCTCCGGCTTACTCCCGTCATCAGATACTACTATCTCCTCAAACGAGCAACCTAATCCGGAGAAGGCTTCCAATAACCTTTCTAAAGACTTACTTCTGTTGTAATGGGTAATTAATAACGTTACCTTTTCAAAATGCGCGTTAAGAGCTGTCATGAATTCTATTTAAATCTTTAATATTAGTTATTAATTGACTAAACTCTTTCCCAGGAAAGCGTTAAGGAATTATACTTTTTAATCACTTTTGCAGGATTCCCTACAGCTACTGAAAATTCCGGGATATCCTTAGTGACAACACTTCCGGCACCAATAATACAGTGCTTTCCTAAAGTCACTCCTGCTGTGATCACACAATTTGATCCTATCCATACATCATCGGCAATAATGATTTGTTTACAAACCTCCTTTTGTTCACGCGGAGATAGCGTAACATCTTCATAACCATGATTTAATCCCGATATAACAATATTTTGCGCCAGCATAACCTGGTTTCCTATCTGCACTGGTCCAATGATCACGTTACCTAAACCAACAATTGTTAAATCCCCTATCAATACATCGCCTACACCATTGTTAATGGTAGCAAAATCTTCTATAACAGATCGCAGGCCCAGATTAAACTTATTATAGGGAAAAACATCCATTCTGGTGCGGCTTCGTATAATAGAGTGCCTGCCCCTTTGATGAATAAAAGGGTTAACAAACCACCTTACCCACAGCCTGGGCCGGTGTTCATTGGTCGGAATTAACATCCAGTGCGCCAGTTGCTTTAATTTAGGGTTAGATTTGATGGTAGAAATAAAAGACATAGTAGATAATTAGCGTTATTTCTTTATTTTAAATCCTTTAAAGAATCCTATTAAAAAACATATCAGAGCAGGAAGAACAAATATTTCAAATGGCATGTTAAGATAAGTTTAAATCTTTATTTTTTTGTTCCTCCAGCTGTTTTTCCAGCATTGGGCACATCAATACAAAAACCCATGAAAAATAAACAACAAATGAAGATGGGGCCGTATTAATTACCTCGTTTCCATAACTACAAAATAAAATCCCCGCATAACCGGCCGTTAAGGCCATTGCTTTTACTTTCAGTTTGTCATCCTTAATATTCCAGACTATACCACAACATCGCCCGAGTATGTACATCATGATTCCGAACCAAATAGTGAAACCAACTATTCCATACATGGCCCAAACCTTTACCCAATAACTATCGGGCTGAATCGTGGAGAGAAACTTATCTTTATTGTAAGCCTCGCCCCAAACGCCAATTACACCCAAGCCCCCACCAAATGGCATACTGCTCAGATATTCTCTTAAAATCCGCTGACTATTTAATCTCACATTGAAAGATGCCTCTTTCGGGTCCAAAGCAGACCGGAGTCTAAGAATCTGATAATTACCGCTCCCAATATTTGTGTATTTCAATACAAATAAAAGTGATAGGGCAATAATTCCTCCGATAATAATAACCTTAAATTTTTTACTTAGTAAAATAGCTGTAAATACACCCACTACCAGAGCAAACAATGCGCCCCTTGTTCCAGAGATCAGCATTCCATAAATCATTATCATCGAAATGATAAACAATACCAGCTTTTTCCAAAATTTGAATGGTCCCAGACATAGTATCAATGCCATTAAACCAATATGGGCCTGTGAAGCACCAAACTGTCCTGCATCACTGTAAAATGAAAATACCCTTAGTCTTCCCCACAAAATATGGGTAATCGCTCCGCCTTCATCCAGAAAACGTTGCTCTCCTGGCGAAGGACCTATATACAACTGCTTTAAACCATTTAAGGATGCAAGCAGCGATAATCCGAGTATCAGGTATAAAAAAGTATTCAGATCCTTGCTATTTTTCATTAACAGGAATGCCATGGGAACAACAAGACACGGGTACATCGCTGCGGCACGTATTTCCTGTAACCACCCTTGTATACTAGCTCCCGCAGGATTTCCAATTTCCAGAATGCTGATGATAAACCAAATCAACATCAGGATACAGATATCATTATTGATTAAATCCCAATCATATTTGTTAGCAGCAAAAATCAGGGTTAGCCAGCCAAGCAGCATAATCCCCTCCTGCAAAATACCAAATGGAAAATTACCAATTTCCCTCCCCAGAATCCCAAAAGTAAAACAATAGAATACCATTGTCCAGATAATGAGTTTTGGATTTTCTATATATGAAATCTGAAGAGCAATCAAACATGAAATGCCAATGACCGCAACAGGTATTAAAATACCGACATTAACGATAAACAAACCTGTGCATAAACAGATTAATATGACTAGCGATAATATGACTATGCTAAGCTTGTTTTTTTTATAAAACGATGTCGCTTTATCCATTCGCAGTTTATATAAAATAATTTAGTAGCAGAGAACAGAATAAAAATTACTTACCCTTAGTAACCTTTATTTTGTTTAATACCCACCCCATAAATCCAGGTTGCTCTTTAAGGTAAACCAACAGGTCCTTATCAGTTTCAGATAGCTCTTTACCAACTTCAAAAACTGCTATGTTTTTTTCGGTAAACAAAAACCATTCCTTGGCAACATTGATTTCCTGTAAACTATTTATATCCACAATGATTAACTCGAACTCCCTTCTAAGTACTTCAAATCCCATTTTAAGATTCCTTGAACTTTGAATTTCAAGAAGCGAAGAGTTCTCATTACTTTTGTTCAGCACCGTAACCAGATCTTCAGTATGAATTTCTCTTTTAATCAGAAAGGTTTCAAAGTTACTGACTACGGCTAATTCTTTGGTGGTAGCACTTTCAACCCGGGCAGTTTCGCCACCAATCAATAAAACTTTCTTTCCTGTCATGGCAAAAGCATGTGCCAGACTCGAAGCCACAAAAGATTTTCCTTCACCATTTCCAAGACTGGTAATGCCTAAAATCTGACTTGAGCTTTCTTCCATCTTATTGTTAATTTCCAATCGGAGCGATCGCAATAGATTTCTGTACGTAATGTAATTTGGCGTTTCACTATCATTCCAAATACTAGGTATAGATTTGTTATAATTATTCACATAACTTAAATTACCAATTACGGGTAATTTTGTGGCGTTAAACAGCTGTTTGGAATTATTGATCGTGTGGTCTAAAAAGAAAAGCACCACTACAGCTACAAAGCAGATAAAGAAGCTGGCTATGAATGAAAGTGCAATATAAATTACCCTTTTAGAAGGCTCAGGGGTACCAATTAGTCCTACCTGTGCTATATTCAGTTTCAACCCTATATTTTGTTCTGTCCGCGTTTGATTATAACGGTTCAAGGCATCCATATAGTCTTTAGTGGCCAGATCAGCATCTCTTTCGAAGTTTTGTATACCTGCATCAAATGGCACCATTGTATTATACTTAGATTTTAGCTGAGCGTGCTCCCTATCAAGAGAAGCAATACTACTTTTAGCCTGATCCATAGCTATCGTCAATGCTGAACGCTGCTGAATAAGGTTTTGCTTTGATGCTGTAGGATCAACAATGTTGTTATCAGAACTTCTTAAAGATAACACTGACACTACGTTTGACAATGAGTCTACTTTCCTCTTGTCGGCAGCCTTAAAACCACCATCAATGTAACGGTCATTTGCTACTTTAAGCTGATTTTTAGCAGTAATAATATTGCTATTATCTGAGATTGTATTTCCACCCGTATAAGCATCCCTGCCACGCAACTTGGATTCAATAGCGGAGATGGCACCCTGATTGGCCTGAATATCCCTTAACGCCTGGGCTTTCCGGTCTTCATTGGCAGAGATCTGGCCAGATGTAATTTCAGACTGTTTATCTACATTCAGCACCCCGTTGGCCTGCTTGAAGTTTTTAAGTGCAGCATTTTTTGCATTCATTACCGCTTCTTTTTTCTTCAATAAAGAATCAAGTAATGAAAGAGAGTTGTTCTGATTGAAGTTGATGTCCTCCGTGTAATTCTCAATGAATTCGGTGGTCAGTGTATTCACTAAATAAGCAGACAATGCAGGATTTGCTGAGACATAAGCTACAGTAACATAATCGCTGCCGTCAGAACGGCTGATCGATAAATTTTTACTTATCGATTTCTCATCATAGCCCATGGAAGCTACATAGTCGTACAACTCGTTATTACCTTTATCAGACAACGTAAGAATTTCCTTCTTGAGCAGCTTATCCTTAAATGCAGCGATCACAGCACTCTTTTTTACGCCGGTTAATGAATCAAGTTTCTCACTATATTTTTTAAATGAATTTTTAGGGTCTTCAAGGTCATGCAGGATAAGATGATAAGAAAGAATACTCATCACCTTTTTCATCTTCATCTTTTCAATGATATTGGCAAACTGTGTGCTGGTTTTGAAATAATCCATGTTTTGTTCGGCAGCAGACAGCTGTTTAGACTGGTCTACCAAACCTGTAGATATTTGCGCTTCAGAACTGTATTGCTTAGGCAGATTTTTCACCATAAAAGTAGTGATGCCCATAGTAACCAGCGGAACAATAATAATTAGCCACTTGTACCGGCCGATATGCTTTAAAAATGCCTTAAAATCCATTTGGTAAAAAAAGTTATTTACTTAGTTATTTAATCTCCGATAACGGCTTCCCTATAATCTCTTCCAATGCATCTTTTGCCTCTAATAGACTAACTTCAGATTGAACTTTTGCTGTGTTTGAAGAAGCAAGGTTAATTCTTGATTGGTTGTAAGAATCCAGGGCAATTTCGCCTTTTTCAAATTTGTGCTTCAAATTTTCAGCAACATTTTTATTCTCCTGCACGCTTTCTGTATTAATTTTCAACAGAGCGATTTGCTGGATGTAGGAATAATATCTTTTCTTAACTTCTATAGCTAAGGTTGTATTGTACTCCTGAGCTTCCAGTTGGGTAATTTTATAATCAGCTCTTGCTTTTTTACCCATATAAGGTTTTTGCAGATAATTACCGATGTTGATCGTTGCTCCAAATTGAAAACCGTTTACACTTGTGATGTAGGTTCCATTGAGGCCGGGTAGTGAAGAAACTCCGGATGCTGGCTGATTAGGCCTGTAATTATAAGACGCGTTGAGAATATCAAGATAAGACATTGCATTTATCGGAATAGCTGTCTGTGCACTAATCGCTCTTTGCTCAAATATTTTTTTCCTGGGAAAGTTTTCCTGTGCAGATTGAATGTACTTCTGTAAAGTATTGTAATTAATTTCACCAATGATCGACTCCTGTGCGGAAGCCTTAAAAACCACAAGTGTTAAAAGTAATAAAAAGATAGAGGAAAGTTTTTTCATTTTTATAGATTATGTTTTTTAAGTTATACTTTTTCTTTTTGAAATAAAGCAGGAAATGTCCCCAAAATTATTTTAATATCAAACCATATAGAATAATTTCTCGCATAAAAATTATCAAGTTTTTTGCGCTCCGTGTCAGACATATCTGCCTTGCCGCGTTTACTGATCTGCCACAAACCTGTTAATCCCGACGGGCCAAGGAAACGCATCGACCATTCATTAGAGGTTAACAACTCAGCTTCGTACAAAGGTAATGGCCGGTTTCCCACTAAAGACATATCGCCTTTTAATACGTTAAATAACTGCGGAAGTTCATCTAAACTAGAGTTTCTTAAAAAATTACCCAATTTAGTTACCCTTGGATCATTTTTAATTTTAACAAATGCATTAGATCCGCTGCCATCATCCGCATACTGATTCAGTGCCGACAAATTTTTCAATTCCTTGTCTGCACCAACTTTCATTGACCTGAATTTATAAAAATTAAATACCTTATAACCTGTCCCAACCCGCTTGCTTTTATAAATCACCGCTCCTTTCGAATCTAAACGAATTAAAATAGCAACGATCAGTAATACTGGGGAAAGTACTAAAAGAATGCCTCCGGATGAAATTACGTCAAACACCCTTTTAGGAGTTGGGATTTTATATTCATCCTTTGGTTTTTTAATCACAGAAAGCTGTTCAATATTAGGCCTGATCAGTTTAAACTTAATCAAAAAGTTCAATCTGTCTTTTAAGTCCTCCATATTATAAGGATAAAAATACAAATCATGTATTTTAGCACTAATAGCACGCTTTCTTAATCTGGCATCCGGCATCTGACCCAATAACACAATAATCAGTCCACTAGTAAGGGGATTGCTTTTGATCTTCTGTACAACTGAGAATACACGCTCTTCGTCTTTCACTTCAATCATGATCACATCAGGCGTAGAAAAAAGCGACTGCGTATTCAAATAAGCTTCTAACTCAGATATATCACCAGCATTCACCACATTGTATTCCTGAGCTAACTGGTTGGAAGATTCTTCAGTAAGTTCACTGCCAGAATAAACTAATCTTAGTCCTTTGTAATTATAATCCATTATTTATTTGGCGTATGTGTTTGCAGTTTCAGTTAAAACACTCAAAATCTTATTTTTCAAAACATCAGGATTAAACGGCTTTGGAAAATATCCTTCCACTTTGAAAGGTATATTTAAGACAATTTTATCAAGATCATCCGCGGCAGACAAAATGATTACTGGTATCTCTCTGTAATAGCCACTAATTTTTATGCTTTTCAAAAATGATGTGCCATCAAAATGTGGCATATGCAGATCCAGGATAACAATATCAGGAAAATTACCTTCTTCCAGCCATAAATGTGCTTTATAACCACTTTCTACGGCGTGTATACTATAATCCTTAGATAAAATGAATTGAAGCAGTTTTAAAATGCTTGGCTCATCATCAACGATTAAAATTTGTTTTTTTTGAAATGAGACGTTATCCATTTTCAGACGGGTAATTTAAGGGGTGAAGGCTTAATACAAAATACTTATTTTTTATAACAAAAACACAATTAATCGATGTTTACTTCTCAAAGATATATCAATAAAATTACATTTTTGAATCATTTTATTAAATACGTAACAAACATAAAAGTGGTTTTAAGGAATATTTTTTTATTCCCATGAAAGATATTAATATATTAGATCGATCAGGAAAAATCTTATAAATATGATTAAAACCATAACACAAACTACAGTTGCTGTTTCTTTATTGTTCTGTTTATTAACACAAAATAAACCAGTAAATCCAGTAAAATCTTCACCTTCCAGTGCAGCAATAAAAAATAATCCTGGTTTTAATAATTTTCTTGGTATAAATGCATTTGAATGGGATTTTCTGACACAGGATAATGCAGAATCCGATCCAAAAAAGATGAAAATTATGCAGTCATTTGGTGGTTTTCGGCATTACATGGATTGGGAACGCATAGAATCTGAAAAAGGAAAATTCACTTTTAATTATACACACTCTGGCGGTTTTAATTATGATCTGGTTTATCAGCTTTGTGTACAGAACAACATAGATATACTTACCTGTATGAAAAACTGCCCGCCATGGTTGATGAATACCTATCCAAAGGATCAAAGAGATGTAGATAATGTACCAGCTACCTATGGCTTAAGCCGTTCCGACCCAAATTCTTACATAGATCAAGCCATAGCAGCCTTTCAATTTGCCGCCAGGTATGGCAATAACAAAAAAATAGATACGGCTTTAATAAAGGTAGATGAATCGGAAAGATGGAATGGGGATGTGCCAAATAATATAAAAATTGGTTTGGGCTATGTGCATTATTTAGAGTGTGATAACGAAAGGGATAAAACATGGAAAGGTCCTAAAGGACACCAAAGCCCTGAAGAATATGCTGCAAATCTCTCAGCCTTTTATGATGGAAATAAAGGAAAAATGGGTAAGAACGTAGGTGTAAAAAATGCCGACCCTACAATGAAAGTTGTAATGGCTGGACTGGCATTTCCAAATCCCGACTACGTGGTAAAAATGATTAATTGGTGTAAAAAACACAGAGGATATCGTCCTGATGGATCTGTAAATTTATGTTTTGATATCATCAACTATCATTATTACAATGACGACGCTACTCCTGAGCATGATAACCGGACCAGTGGAAGAGCACCTGAATTATCTTCAGGCGGAAGAGTAGCTGATGAATTTATAGCAATGTCCAAAAAATATGCGAATAACACTGATGTTTGGATTACTGAAGCTGGTTATGATATAAACCCCAAAAGTCCCCAGAGGGCCTTTGCGATAGGCTCAAAATCAGCACTGATTACCCAGGCAGACTGGATGCTCCGCTCGTCCTTTCTATATGCCAGACACGGACTTAAAAAAGCTTTTTTTTATATGCTGGAAGACGTTAATGTAAACGATGCTACCCAATATGCCTCCTCTGGTTTTCAACAAGATAACAAACCACGACCTGTTGCCGATTACTTCAGGCAGACGAAACAGTTAATAGGCTCTTATATTTACCTTAAAACTATTAGGAATAATCCTATTATTGATGTTTATCAAAATGGTAGTAAGAAAATGTATGTACTTTACATCCCAAGTCAAACCGGAAAAAAAATGATCTGCGACCTTGATCTTCAGGGATCGAAATCTGCTGTCATTCATCTGCTTAATCCGGGCGCAATACAAATGAAAACAGAAACAGCGACAGCAAATGCCGGACACATTAAATTGCGTCTTACAGAAACCCCGATTTTTGTTGAAAAAGCAGACTAGCGCTACAAAAAAGCATGAATAGCACTTCTGGTATTCAACAGCAAAAAGGGTAACTAATTCCCCAATACGAGAATAAAAACCTCTTATTTAAATATTCAAAAACAGACAAAAGCGGCAAAAATTATAAAAATAATGCCACCACGCAATTGATGTGACATTTGACCCATGATCCGGGTAATCGGCATAGTATTGGTATAGTTCATTACAGAAATCTAAATTAATTGTTATGAACTCACACCAACAACAACACTATAGCCCTTTCAGTCCTTCAGCCAGAAAATGGATGATCACTATTGGTTCAATCGCAATAGCAGCTACGTTACTTTATGCTTTAAGCACAGGAGTAATTTCTTACCTGAATTACTAATATATAATATTCACAGGTCTATTTTTTTTAATAGCTGTATAACAATATATCACTGGCATAGTTAACTATGCCAGTGAGTCTACAAAATCTTTATTTTCCCGAGCGCCCTGCCACATAAAATAAAGAATTTAGGATAAACTGATCCTGGCTTTCGCTCTGGAAAGTAGATGACAGGTCCTTTACCATATGATTGGAATAGTCCATATCATTATGTCCCATGTTTAGGTAAACCATTTTATACTTTTGATTTGTCCATGCCACAGGATAATAGCCGCTATGCCAGATTTCACTCTGCTTAGGTCCTGTTCCCAAGGGAAAACTCGTGGAATCGATAGCCAGTAAGATTTTAATATCTGGATTTTTACGCAAGTCATTAGACCATCTATACCACTCGTTAGGTGCAGACTTAAAAGTTACAGGTAAGTGTTTCGTAGTAACATTTGTTTTATCCTCTACCCTTAAAACAGCAGGCACAGGCTTCCAGGTATTGCTTACATAACTTCCGGATCCCAGGAATTGATTATGGTACCAGTCCCAGTTTTGCGGAAAATCAGATGGTGTTAAAGCAAATGCCGCGAAATGAAAACCCATCCAGCCCCCGCCATTTTCCATATATTGCTGAAAAGCCAGCCGCTGTGCAGGGTCCTCAATACGTGTATCCAGGAAAAGTACCACCTGGTAATGTGAAAGAAATTCTGCGTTGAGGTTATTCCAGTTACTGGTAGAATCATAGGTGAAATTATACTTAAGCCCCATTTTTGGAAACCATTGATTGGCTTCATGTACAAAGCTGATATGCGCCTGGTCATTTCTTGCCGTATAAAAAGCGATCACTTTAAATGGGGAACCTGCCTTTTGCGCCTGAACATCCACAAAAGACAAACAAAGCAGACTGCAAAAAAGCAGCCCGACAAAAGTTTGGTTAATTTTAAAAGCTGTTAACATAAGATTCGATTTAGATTACTCTTCAACAAATCTAACAGCATTTGACATCCCTTTTATGTTAGCAGACAGATTTTGAAGCAGAACAGCCCCTTTAAATGCACTACATCTACTAAACAGCCAATTATTTATAAAGTCTGCCTATATACCCGCCACCAGCCGAAAGTTTTAAGGTTATATTGCTTTTTTGATTAAAACTCCCCGTTTTTACCACTGATTGTGAAGGATCATTTTCATTGTCCTGAAGAATATCAGCATGATAATTTCCCTTACTTAAAAACCCAAGATTTATCTTTACTGATTGAGCGCTTTCACCATTCAAGGCCACTAAAAACCAAACACTGCCGCTTCTCCTGGCCATTACAGCCAGTTCCCCGATTCTACTCGGAGGCAGAATAATTGTTTCATCCCAAACTACAGGAATTTGTTTAACCATGGTTTTAACGTCACTTTTCAGTAGCATCTCAGGGTCAACACCCAGACACATAAACGGAGAAGTAAACGCTGCTACAGTAGCTACCTGATGGGTTAAGGTAGTGCCTTTAACAATATCTCGAAAGCTTAGCGGCGTATAGTCTCCATGCCCTGCCAGATAACGTGTAAAGATAAGCGTGGTATTATGTTTTGGCCAGCTGGTGGTATTTTCCAGCCCCCTTATTCCTTCACGGCTCATCTCATTGGGCCAGGTACGGCTTTGACCGGCAGGTTTATCTGCACCATGGAAATCAAGCATTAAATGAAGTGATGCTGCATCCTTTAGCGCTGCCTGATAAAAATCTATGACTTCCTGTGATTCTGTATCGAAAAAATCGATTTTCAATCCTGCAATACCTACGGCTTTACAATGCTTAAAAAAGGCTATTCTTGCAGCTGCATCTTTAATTCCAGGATCCCCGGCCCTATCAGGATAAGCCTTCCAGGCCCAAATTTTCACTCCTTTTTTTCGGGAGTAATCTACCAGTTCCTTCATCATTGCCCACTTATCTTTTCCATCCTCCTGCCATTTCGCCCAGCCCTCATCAACTAAATTGTAACTGAAACCCAGTTCACCGGCCCAGTCGGAAAACCTTTTCATGTTTTCAAAAGTCACATCTCCATTTCCAGCCAGCCATGACCAGGCACTCTTACCCGGCTTGATCCAGTCTGTAGCATATCCTTTCGGAAATAACGCCGCATTAGGCTGTGGAGAAACATTACTGATCACATCACTATTCACCAGTTTATTCAAAGTTCCCCCGATTAAAATAACACGCCAAGGCGTTTCTATTATTCCGCTTTTATGGGTTAAACCAGTTAAATTAGCTACAAAAGTCTGGCTGCCTGCTGCCAATAAAGACATTCCTGCAAAATCATTAAGGCCGCTTTCAGTAATTGCAGCATAACCTGTCACACCGGGAAGATGTATCGTTAACGGAGGTCCCGCAGGCTGTCCTTTGGCTACATCCCCTATCTTTTGCTCAGTATAATTTCCTTCATAACTACGGATATCTCCCTGGCTCCAGATGGTACTGCCTGTAGGAATAACAAACGAAGTAAGGTCTGCATTCACTATTGCAGCCCCCTTATTTGGTACGATATAACGGAACGCAGCACCGTCATTAAATACCCTCACTTCAATTTCATAAGGATTTGCGCCATTCAGTTTAAACCTGATCCCATTATATTTATTCACCGCAATACTATGTATGCCACGGGTTTTATAAACACTACTTGCACTTTTTTTACTGGGCAAACCAAATGAATCTCCCGGCCCGATGTTTTTGTCATTTATGGTTAAGCCTAAACCAGAAGGATCAATGATTTTTTTTCCATTTCTCATAATGGAATATTCAGGCTGGTTGCCATGCATTGCCAAAGAAAAAATTATGGACTTATCTGGACTGGCTACTTTTATCACCTTGACCTGGGCAATGCCAGGAAAATTTAAGATAATCAGTAAAATGAATAAAACAGAGGCGTTTTTAATCGTCATGAGGTATATATAAATGGATTTAAAGGATTCAGGGACAAGGTAAAATATTATACCTTATGTTTTGGTTTATCATTAATTACAAAAAAACGCATCTTAAAAATCATTCTTCTTTTCAAGTACCTTAAAAAGCAACTCTGGTTCATTGGTAGTAATATAATCTGCTTTTTGGACAATCAGCCATCGCATATCTTCTTCCTTATTTACTGTCCAGGCATTAATAGTAACTCCCTGTTGTCTAGCTTTTTTAAACCAGTCGCCTTCCTTATATATAGCATAATGATAATCAGCCTGACCAATATGATCTTCTTTTAACTTTTCTACGGGAACATACTCTTTTCCCTCTGCCAGGAAAGCTGTTTTTGCAGCAGGATCTAACTGCAACAATCTTAATACTGCAGGATAGCTAAAGCTTATATATTCTACCCATGCCGATGCCTTCAATTTTTTCACCAATTGAACAACTGCATCAGTAAGGGCGATAGTACCTTCAGGTGTTTTGGCGATTTTGATCTCCAGGATCAGTTTGGTTCCCTTCTGTCGCATTCCTTCAAGCAGATAACTTTCCAGCGTAGGAATCTGCTCCCCATTGCTTTGTAATTCTTTACTTAATTCTGCATAGGTAGACTCAGCTATTGTCAATCCTTTATAAACGTCATCATGATTTACCACAATCACGCTGTCTTTGGTAAAATGTACATCAAATTCAGAACCGTAACATTTTAAACGGATAGCTTCTTTAAGCGAAGCAATAGAATTTTCCGGAAGATTATTTTTCTTCCAGGCACCCCGATGGGCAATAACGCAGTTTTTATTCCATTCCATTTGTTGTGCTTTACTGGTGTAAGCTATAAAAAGCAGGCAAAATATAAAACATATTCGCTTCATCATGATGTATTATTTTTAAATGGTTAGGAAGTTTAAGTTCATCATTTATTCTTTACCAGCCAAGGCAATTCAGTTTACAATTTTAATCTATAAATTCGCCGGAAAAACACATATTATATGATATCACACCACGTTTTATTTTGGTTAAAAGCCGATACAACAGAAGATCAAAAAGTTGCTTTCAAAAAAAGTCTCGAAACCTTAGAAAAAATAGAAAGTGTTGTTACTTTCCACGTAGGCACACCATCACCTATCGAACGTGCGGTAGTAGATACCTCTTATACTTTTTCCCTGGTTCTGTTTTTTGAAGATATGGCCGGACACGATGTTTACCAGGTGCATGAATTGCACAAGGCCTTCCTGGAAGAATTCCGCGGCCTGTTCGAAAAAGTAGTCATCTACGACGCGCAATAGTTAATCAACAATGGAGGTTCTGAAAAATAAACCTCCATTGCTTCTCTGCTCTTTTTAAGTGGTTACCCTCAAACTGCCCTGTCTTTTACCCTCTTATAAAACATCTTCATTAGTGCTTGCCAAAAGTACTGTCCTGCCAGTCATCTGTACGAAAAGGCGAAGCAGGAAGGCCCGAACCATTATATAAATTACAAACAGGGTTATTACCCCATGCATACCTCACAGCAACAGGAGATGGAACATCCGGACTGCTAACCAATATCTCGTTTCCACGAATTACAGCATTGGCCCAATGGAATTGATGATCGGCACCCGCAATTGCAAAGCCCTTTACAAATGACGCATCTTTAGCTACCAGGCCACCGTCTGTGAATTTGAAATCCAGATTAATGCTATTTCCAGTGATCTGATGTGACACCAGCGCAGGCCCTGAATAAACAACCTGTTTACCATAAGTATTTGCCAGTGCAATCAGTGCCAGCCTGCGGCCCACTTCCTGTTTATTCTTGGGATGGATATTTTCACCATCCCCAATATCAATCGTTACCGACATCCCTGTATGTGGCAGGGAAAGCGTTTGTAGCTGTGCATCTCTTAACTCTGCCCATGCAGAAGCTTGTGGCTGCTCATCCGTTTTCATATAATTTGCCAGCTGAACAAAGTAAAAAGGAAAATCACCTATTTTCCATTGCTGCCTCCAGTCGGTGATCATTGCAGGAAAAAGCTCCCTGTACTGATGTGCCCTGTCGGCATTACTTTCTCCCTGGTACCAAATTGCTCCACGGATAGAAAACTGAATAAAAGGATTGATCATTGCATTGAATAAAACCGTTGGCCTGTTTGGCCCGTCACTTTGTACAGGCATCGCAGGGACATCTTTCAAGTTTAACCCCGCTTTATATTGCCAGTCGCCATCCAATGAAATACTTTCGCCGCCCGCAGATTGAACAGACAGGTTATTTTTTTCGCCATAGATACCACCGCTACCAATTAAGTCAAAAACCCTTACACAAAGTACAAACTCTCCTGCTTTTACTTTATCACCAGGAACAGTATAAGAACGTTTTTTTTCAACACCTTCCGTTTCGCCAATTTTCTCGCCGTTAAACCACGTTATATCATTATCATCGATTGTACCCAGGTTAATTTTTAGTGCTTTTCCAGCCCATGATTCCGGGATCATCACTTTTCTACGAAACCATACCACTCCATCAAAACCGGGAAGAGCGGTCTGATCAAAGAAAGCCGGAAGGGACATACTTTTCCACGAAGAAGCATCAAAACTATTTGCCGCCCACAGTGGATTTCCATGATCATACCCTGCATCTTTCGCTGGTATCATCTTCTGCCAGGCTTCCATATTTTGTTTGAAATCCTGCGCACTTTTAACCTGATCAGTATTTTTTATCTGAGCGGCTGCCTGCGCAAAATCGGGCATATTCTGTAATGTTTTTCCGCTTGTCCAGGCTTCAGCAATCGTTCCACCCCATGAAGTATGGATCAGCCCGATGGGTATACCTGTCCTTTTATAAACCTCTCTGGCAAAAAAATAGGCCACAGCAGAAAACTCTGATATACTTTGCGGACTGCAGGGCTGCCAGCCACCGCCGGTTACTTTAGCATCTTCCAAAGGAACATTGCTTGGTACATGTTCTGCCTGTAATAACCTGATATTAGGATACTGCGCTTCGGCAATTTCATCCTGATAATGATTAACCTTTCCCCAGCCCGCCAATGGAAATTCCATATTGGATTGTCCTGAGCAAACCCAAACATCACCAATCAGCACATTCTCTAAAGTCGATGCGTCACCATCAGAAATCGTAATTACATATGGCCCGCCATAAGAAGGGGTAGCAACAAATAACTTCCAGTTTCCATTCCCATCTGCTTTCGCAGCATAATGTTTTTTATTGTTCCAGCTGGCAACGATAGTAACGGTTTTACCTGCATCTGTTTTACCCCAGATCGCAGCATTTGTCTTTTGCTGCAAGACCATATTATTACTAAATACAGATGGTAATTTCACTTTAGCCTGCACAGTGTAGCCAAAAAGTAAGATGGCAAGAAGCAGGCTGTTTTTCAGAAATTGAATAGGATTCGCTTTCATTAACTCAGGATTTATATTGGTTCAATAGCTAAGCAATAAAACTACTAAAAAAAACAAAAGACCAGCCATAGATAATGAACTGGTCTTTTGTTTTATGTAATTCTTTAGTTACTTCTTCCAGATGCCGGTTATAATTTCAGCTTTGGTACTATCCTGAACAGGAAGATCGTACATCGCTTCAATTGTATGCAAAACATTATAATGATTGATCTTTTGATCATATTGCCCTGTTTTAACATTAGCGCCCGAAAAAATCGTAGGGATATGGTTAATAGGCTTGAAATCATCTTCATCAAAAGTAACGATCAGCAAACTGTTATGTGTTTTAGCCCATTTTACATAAGCTCCCATGTTATCTTTTAGCCATTGATCACCTCTTTGGATAGCTGCTGCATCTCCTGGTTTTCCTATGTTGTGCATATCATTATCCATATCCGGAATCACAAAAGCAACTGTAGGTAGTTTACTAAAATCTTTTGGAAATTCAGTCAGCGGTAAACTCACTGATGCAGGTATGTTATTTTCTCCTTTTCCTATCCAGTTTACCCATGGTGCATGTTTGCGGGCATACAGGAATAAATCTGTTAATGTGCTTTTTATATATTCACAGCCCAGGAAACCTGCTGAAGGCATCGTTTGTCCATATCCCTTAAAAGTAAAACCCTTTTTAATTAATGATGCTCCAAGATTCGGTGTAGTATAGGGCGAAACTTTATCCAGACAGTCGTCACCGGTAACTCCCTGGGTACTGCCAGAGTAAAGGGCAAGATAATTAGGCTGACTTGGATGTGTTACCCCATGTGAATCTGTAAAAATTGCACTTTCCTGAGCCAGTTGATTAATGAAAGGAGCGTTAGACGATCCAATCAGTTCATCATAACCATGGTTCTCTTCCATGATTACGATAATATGGTCCGGACGGGGTGTTTCTGGTTTCTGGCTGCATGATGCCAGTAAGCCGGTTAGGCTCACCAGGGATACTAAAAAGAATAATTTCATTGATAAAGAATTTAAGGTTATGGGTTTGTTAATTGTTTAACCTCATACTCAGCGAGTAGATTAGTATGAGGGTCAATTTCAACAGCCGCTGGTTTTGCAGCCAAAGGTAATTGCAAAGTGGTTACCTTGTCTGTAACCAACATGCTATATACTTTACCATTAACGCTGTATTCAAGGGGCAAAGTATATAAATTTGCCTGCTGCTGATTAACCTGTATGTTTAGTGTCTTTTTAAGAACGTCATAAGACCAGTTAACAGCTAATTTAGGATGCCCCGGTTTGCGCAGCCATTGGTCAAAAAATTGCCCCAAATTTTGTTTGCCTGCCTGCTCCATCACCAGTTTGAAGTTATCAGAACTGGCATTGTGGCCGCTGTATTTTGCAAAATAATTATGGATGCCCTCCCAAAAAGCAGCATCTCCTATTTTACGGCGCAGCATATGTAATATCCAGGCCCCTTTTTCATAACTGTTGGCATTCAGCAACTGCATGTAATTGCTGGTTACCGCAGTATCTATAACTGGCGTAAGGCGCTTCTTTTCAAATCCAAGTACTTTTTGACGCTGCTGCTGCAGAATGTGTTTCAGGGAATCAACACCATAAGTATGTTCCAGGTAACAATTGGTCATGTAGGTAGCAAAACCTTCGCTCAGCCAGAGGTGCTGCCATCCTACCTCTGTCACCGCATCACCAAACCATTGATGGGCAATTTCATGCGCAATCAATGATTCTACCCCTCTATCACCAACAGAATTTTCAAAGTAAAAAATAGCACTGGCATTCTCCATACCGCCAAAAATAGTGGTAGACTGAACATTGGCTAACTTTTTATATGGGTAAGCCCCAATATGCTGAATATAAAAAGGTAGGATTTTATCTGCAAAGGCATAATCCTTAAATCCCTGTGTTTCATTTTGAGGATACACATAACTATATACTGGAGTGCCGCTAACTGTTCCCGACTGGCTGATGGCAAAATCTGCTACCCCGATCACCATTACCTTTGTAGGCAGGTTAACAGTTTCCTGCCAGTGTGTTAATTTCAAATGACCAGCCAGAGCTTTCTCTTCTAACTTTAACCCGTTCGCTACTACCTGGTAATGATCTGGCGCTGTAACCACAAAGTCAACCGACGCTTTATCTGATGGATGATCATGACAAGGCAGCCAGTTTTGCGCACGGTTTGGCCAGTTATCGCCAAAAAAGGTTCGCTTACCAAATTTATTGGTAGATATGATCAAGCCATCGGCAGGGATACCCTCATACCTGATTAGGTAATGATGAATACTATTGATATTGGTCTTAGTGAAAATATTGACTCCGGCGCTGTCCTGTGTAAAATGTACAGGCTGGTGTTCTTCTGTTACTGCTAATACCGTCATACCCTTTCCAGCAACATTCTTTTTGACCAGATTAAGCTGAAAATGATCTTCGGCTGTTAAAAATTTAACGGCAACTTCGGCTTGGCCGCTAATGCTATTGTTCTGATCGTTTAACTGAATATTAAAGGTATAATGCTGTACATCAATCCCCGATAGAAGCGATTGTGCTGCCGCAGCCCAGCTCATCAGCATGGCTAAACCTAAAATTGAAAGGCCTTTTTTTGTCATGTGTAATATTAATCATATTTCATTAAGATTGCCAGCCCTACTACTATCACAATTCTGATACTTAACAATGATTTATGTTATTTTAATGAGGTATAGGATACTGGTACCTTTGGTTATAAATTATATAACAATGAAACATATTTTTGTCATCAACGGCGGACAAACCTTTGGCCATTCAGGCGGAAGGTTTAATCAATCTATCACCGCAGCTACAGTCAGTTTTTTTGAAAACAACCCGGAATTTGAAGTCCGCTCCACAAATATCAATACCAATTACGATCCCAAAGAAGAAGTAGAAAATTATAAATGGGCCGATGTGATCATCTATCATACACCTGTATGGTGGTTTCAATTGCCACATGGATTTAAAAAATATATTGATGTGGTCTTTACCGAAGGGCATCAGAACGGAATTTATAACAGTGACGGTCGTTCATCAGCCAATCCCGCTATCAACTATGGAACAGGAGGCACCCTACAAGGTAAAAAATATATGCTGACCACCTCATGGAATGCACCTGAAGAAGCGTTTACCTTACCAGGCGAGTTCTTCAATGAAAAAAGTGTAGATGATGGTCCTATGTTTGGGTTCCATCGTATGAATACTTTTACAGGCATGAAACAAATAGAAGGCATGCATTTCCATGATGTAGAAAAAAATGCTGACATTGTGCGCGACCTGAAACGTTACCAAGAACATTTAAATCAGGTATTTATCCTTAATTAAGACCAGCATGAGCATTCACTTAACAGCCTTAGTAAAATCTAAACCAGGCACTGCACAAATGATGAAACCACTGTTATTAAAACTAGTAAGTGGTTCCTTAACAGAAGAAGCTTGTTTGCAATACGAGCTTTATCACTCTACAGAAGATGAAAACACTTTTATTTTCCATGAAACCTGGAAAGATGAGGAAGGATTAAACACCCACAATCACGGACCAAACATTACATCCTTTATCCAGGATTCTTCTGAAATACTGGATGGTTCCATCGTCATCTATAAAACAGAAAAGATCAGCTAAAAAAATAACCTGTAATCACCGAAGCAACCCTAATAGCGATTACAGGTTATTGTATACTCCTTATCTTTTTAATAGGCCAAAACGTAAAAATTACAGACATTAAGGCCGCTAGTGTACCTGACAGTGCAGCCACTACTTTTCCGTTAAAACTATAATTTTCAGGTAAACTGAGATGAAGGCAGAGCATCGTTGACAGTATAACCAGCAAAGTACTTAACCCGTTTATAGTTGCCATTTTGAAGATGAACTTGTTTTTTGTAAAATGATCCGGCAGCATAAAGTTTATCCCGCCCTGTTCAGAAAGGGCGATCGTCTTTTTTAAAATATCAAAAGTAATGATAAAGGGCAACAATAAAGCCATGGGCAATAAGAAGCGCGCAAGGCAGTACTCCCCCTTAAACAAATGAACTGCATTCGGATCTTTAAAACTAAAATAGGGAATACAGGTATTGAAGAATACATTGGGAACACAGTAAGACAGTAAATTCTTCCGGATAAACCGTTTCCAGATCTGGTGATGATAACAATCATCTCCCCCCTCTAGTTCTTCCATAACAATTCGAGTGCTTTATCTTTTATGGCACAGGCCTCCTGGCTATCCAGGAAAGCGCTATTGGAACAAAACGCAAAATCCATCTCCCCTTTAAAAGTGCTGACAATCAAAGTAGTTGGATTTCTCCAGGGAAAAGCTACTGTTGGGCTATAAATGGTTTCCACTTCAAAAGAATCATACTGTTCTGCAATGCACATTTTACCCATATTGGAAAGTGTAACATCGTGGCTTCCATTGGTAGATCTTAAATGTTTTATCATGCTGTCCACTGAAGAATGGAAATATTCACCCATCAGCAGCAATTCTTGCGCATTGATGGCTGCTATCTTAGTATGAAGTTCTTCTTTTAGTTTTACTGCTTTTTTCAAATAACTCACATTTTTATCCTTACCCACAGACAGTTCAGCAATAGGGGCAAAAGCAAACATCATATCATCTTTTATCTCAGGCACAAATTTTCTGATGTCTACCGGACAAATCACCTTGCCATGTGCTTTCTCACCCTTCACATATTGAAAAGCCTCCAGAAATACGGCACATAAAACGGTATGCACCGTAGCGCCTGATGCCTTGCTGGCAGCCACGAGTCCGGCTGTTTTTTCAGCGTCCAGTTTCCATTGGAGGAGATAACTATTTCCTGGCGGAAAATCATTCTTTGTTGATTTCAACAGAAAAAACAGCCTGGCAAAAACAGAGAATAACCTGGCTTTAACAATCTTTTTCAGGTTACCTGAATAGGTCTGTGATATCAGTTCATCTATAGAATTAAAAGGTGGATAAGCCATCAGTTCTTTTTCAGGATGATCCAGTAAAAGCAGCAGCTCGCTCATTAAAGCTACCATTGTTGTTCCGTCACAAACACAATGCGGACAGATGAGCAGTAATTCTGAAACACCTTTCCCTTTTAGCCAAACTACTCTGGCCAGCGGCTGATGCTTTTGGTCGAATAATTTTACCCATTCCATTTTGGAATGTACTTTCCAATCCTCATCACCATACCTTTCCACTACACGAACCGGAATTTCTGAAATTGCATTACCGGAAACAAAAAAAGGTATTCCCTTTTCATCCTCCTTAATTGATGTACGCAGTAGAGGATGTTTTTGCTGTATTTTCGCTAATGCATTCCCCAGTCTTTCCGCTGACAGATCGCCCTTTAGTTTAACCGTAAACACACAATTCAGAGGAGTTGAAGAATCAATATACATGAGTCGTTCTCCAATAATCATTTTTCTCTTCATATGGATATAGGTTAGGATTTAGTGAATATGGTGATGATGTGTATCAATTCTTTTTGAATAGCCAGCGCTTCCTGATAAGGAAGAAATCCCTCGCTTCCTATAAAAGTAAAATCAAGCTGCCCGCGGTAAGTTGAAGTCAGTAAAGTAGTAGTGTTACCTAAGGGGCCAATCACGGATGGGCTATACAGGGTTTCTACTTCAAAAGAATGGTATTGATAAGGGATATCTATTTTACCCAGATTGGAAAACATACAGTCATTACTTGATTTTCCATATTTCAAAAAGTTGTTAAAATCAGTAAGGGATGCATGAGATTTTTCCATTACCATAATGGTTTCATATGGGTTCAGCTTTGCTGTTTTTTTGGAAATATCTTCCTGCATTTTCCGGGCATCGTTCAGCAGGTCCAGCTTTTCATCAGCAGATACCACCAGCATTAAACCAAAGGCAAAAATGTTATCTTTTTTAATTTCCGGCGTGAACTTCCGGATGTCTACCGGACAAGAGATCTTGTTGTGAAACTTTTCTTTTCTGACTTTTTTAAAAGCATTTAAAACAGCCACGCATAACGCTGTATTTACGGTGATCCCTTCAGATTTGCAAGTCGCGATCAACTGTCCGCTCAACTCTTTGTCTAGTTTCCAATGGATCAGGTAATCCTTTTTTCTATCTATTAGTCTTTTCTGAAGGGGAATTAACCACAAAACCAGCGTCGCGAAGCTGCCGATTAATTTTGCTTTTACCAGCTTCTTTTTGTTCTTTAGAATAGATGGAGGTATAATATCCTCTATCTTAAGAATTGGATTTTCTTTTCCAATATCAACCTGACCGTTATCCAAAAGAACCAATAAATCAGCCAGTATGGACATTAACACTCCCCCGTCACACAAACAGTGATGTGAAACCAGCAGCAATTCTGAAAAACTGTCCCCCTTGATCCATACCAGCCTGACCAAAGGCCCTTTACTACTATTAAATAAAATGTACCACTCTTTTACCGATTCCCGCTCCCAGTCGTCATTACCCTCTCTGATGATGATTCTAACCGGGATATAACTGAAGGTTTTCGGATGCACAACAAACCAGGGCCTGCCCTCTTCATCATTTTCAATACCCGCATTAAGCAGGGGATATTTTTCCTGTATTTTATCCAATGCATAATACAGGTTTTCCGCAGGAAAACTTCCATTGATCTTAACGGGGATGACTACATTAAAAGGAGTTTCCCCATTACCATAAAGCATTCTTTCTGCAAAGAGTAGTTTTCTTTTCATTCCAATATAATTGATTTTTAGCTGTGATGAAGCTTGCATGAGCTTGTTCATTGTTTTTAGAAATCAGTTGGAATAGATTCCATAGCTATAAATTCTTCCAGCAATTGCACCGCCTTTTCATTTCCCCCTGCATGGATAAATGTTTCTTTTATCCTTAAAGCCGCAGATCTGTACGACGGATTTTCTAACAGTTCAAAGACCGCTTTTTTCAGGTCTTCAATCCGTAATCTCTTATAGCGTATTTTGATACCGCAGCCTGCATCTTCAATTAATTTCGCAGTATGAAAATGATCATAGGCTATAGGCGTAATCAGCATCGGCAAACCATTGATAAACGTATCGTTAACGGTATTAAAACCTCCATGGCAAATCACCACATCCATTTTTGGCATTAACTCTGCTTGTGGAACAAAGCTGCTCACGATGAAATTATCCGGCCATTGTTCAAAAATATCAGGTGATGTAGCAGCGATAATAGTTAAGGGTGCATTTGCAAATGCTTCCACTAATTTTTGAAAAAAAGCAGCCCTGATATCTACCAGCAATGTGCCCAGTGAAACAAAAACTTTAGGAAATTCCGATCTTTCTAACCTTTCCCAGTCGAAAGCTGCCTGATTGGGCCTGCCTTTAACCGGGCCAACAAATTTCATATGTGGCAGAGGCGCTTTAATACCTGCAAACTCCTGAGAAGTAAAAACAAGATTCAGTTGATGGGAGTGAATAACGATATCATCGGTATATACGCCAAATTCCTGTTGCAGTCCTTTGATCAGTTTTTCCTGCCACTCAAATATTTTAGGGGCACTGTTAGCGGTATCACCCATTACATCAGGAGGTACAGGCGTAGTCGTTACACAGGGTATCCCTTTGATATGGGCACATAAAGCCCCGGCAAATGAAATACAATCATTAACAATCACATCGGGTTTCCAGTAATCCACAAACTTGCCCAATCCTTCCATCATGATCCTGGCTATAGGAACATAAGTTTCTTCCAGGGCTAGTTTCATCACTTCAGGTCCGGAACAGGCGGGGCCATCATCCTGGCGTTTCAGTATACGCTGCAACTCTTCCTGGTGTTCGACCAGGTCTTCCTCCGGATAGATAAATTCTCCTCCCGGGGGAATATGATGTGCCGCGAGAGGTGTAACTCCCAGCCATTTCACTTCATGTCCCCTGCTTATTAAACTGGCTCCGATACTTAAAGTAGGGCTGATATGCCCAAAAAAAGGAGGCACGACAAATAAAAATTTTGACATAGTAATTAAGTATTGAATATTACAGCGGGTTGATTTAACGTTAATTGTACCAATAGATCAGCAGCAGCAGCTGTTCCCCCAGCAGCTACAAAAGACACTTTTAACTGCTCTGCAGCTTGTTTAAAAGCGGGATTAACTAAAACTTCGTCAACAGCTTCTTTTAAATGTTTAGCTTTAAAACGATTGAAATTTAGCCGGAGCCCGGCACCTGTACGTACAACCCTTCCGGCTACGTGCGACTGATCATATGCAATGGGAATAACAACCAGAGGCAGTCCGTTACTTAGGGTTTCACTTACGGTGTTATGTCCCCCATGGCATATCACAGCATCTAAATGAGGTAGTAAATCTAATTGCGGTACATTCTGCTGTACAATAAAATTGGCAGGCCAATGATCAAACAGTAAAGGATCGGAGACAACAACTACAGTATAAGGTCCGTCGCCAAAGGCTTCTATAACTCTGGTAAAAAAACTTTTTTTATGCTCATGGTTAAAGGTGGTGCCTATACTTACCAATAATTTGTGCTTTCCCTTCATATGTTCAAATCTGTCCCAGTCAAAGGAAGAGTTACCTTTCCTTTTGTGGACCACCGGCCCAACAAAGCGGTATTGATCCGGCAGTTCCATCTCTCCAAAAAATGCTCCGGATGTAAGCACCAAAGTAAGCAGCTCTGAACAGGCAATGGATTTTCCACTAATAATGCCCAGCTCCTGCTGCAGTGCCACAATTTGGTTCTGCTCCCACTCATGAACCTTTGGCAGTTCATCCATTACCTTAATTGCAGCAGGTGCCGTAACCGAAGTTGCATAAGGAATATTCTGGTGAACCGCTGCAATGGCACCAGCTACCAGCTGATGATCCGTAATGATCAGGTCGGGCTTAAATTGATCCAGCCACCAGACAATACCTTTATAGCTGTGCCTGTTCAGCGGGATCAATACATCTTCATACAAAAACTTGATGCTGTCTATACCATAAACTATCTTTTTGGTAATTATATCAAGGTATAACTCACTTTCCTGTTTTTCCAGATCGTTTGCTGCATACTGGATCAGCAGCAACTGTCCCCCTTGCGGAAGTCTTTCAGCTAAAGAACTATCCAGACTAATCCATGCAACCTCATGCCCCTGCTGTAATAACACAGCACCAATGCTCAGTGTAGGATTAACATGTCCCGTTAGGGGTGGAACAATAAATGCAAATTTTGCCATTGATCATCAATTTTAATTTCTAAAAAATGTTTCCAGCCTGTTCGCAATGCTGGCAGGCTCCTGTATCGGGATGTTATGATCTCCGTTAATTGCTATCATCTCTGCCCTCTCTATTCTGTCTTTTAGTTTTTTTCCAGCAGAAAGACAGTTTGAATCCTTGCCGTACAAAAGCAAGGTATCCCTGGGGATCTGATCAATTTCAGGGGTGTTGAAAAAATCCCTTTCCAGCAGCATATCATTTTTTATACTGGTTTCATGAAAAAGGTACTCATACATACGGTGGTTACGTTCCATCTGCCGTTTACCCATTTTCATTTTAGTAGTATCAGTAAAGTTCTCTACGTAGTGCTCCAGAAATTCCCTGCTGTAGTCATCTATGATGTCCCTTGTTTTATCGTCGTTGGGATCAGGCGCTTCAATAACAGCAAGCTTTTTAATTTTCTCAGGAAAACGCGCCGCCATCTTTAAAGAGATCAGCCCTCCGAAACTATAACCCGCAAGATGTACAGCAGAAAGATCAAGGTGATCCAGCAGTCCTGAAAGGTCATCAGTCATACTATTCAGATCGTAACCGCTGGCTATCCTTTCACTTCTGCCGTGACTTTTCAGATCATACATAACCACATGAAAATGTCTGGCTAAAATTGGCGCGATATGGAAATAGTAAACTGAAAGGTTGCTGAACATACCATGAACCAACAGAACCGTTTCTGGTGCATCCATATTCATCTGCTGAATATGAACGTTTCTGTTGTTCACCTCAACTACTGGCATTCCTCAATGAAATTGACGATCATACCCAGGTTAAGACTGATCAGCTGATCGATGTCCATACCAGACAGCCACCCCGTAAAATCTATCTTTTCCCCAAAATGTATTTTTATTTTTTCTGAAAAGGAAACGATCTCAATGCTATCCATTTCCAGGTCTTTGGTGAAAGAGCTTTCCAGCGTAATATCCATTTCTTCCACAAATTCTTCACCTATCACTTCCGTAATAAATTGTTTCATCAGATCAAAGATCTCGTTGCTGTTCAGTTTTGCTGCAGATACTACTGTGTCCATCCTATTATATAATTTTTATGTTTAATTGTTTTGATAAAAATGTCATTGATCTTCAGGTCTTCACCTTTGATTTCGTTGATGACGTAAGCCTTTGGATTTCCCTGTAATCCTTTGCCCAGGTATTTGCCATAAGCTTCTTTTGCCACCCAGAACCGGGTTGCCCATTCGGCTTTCTCCTTATCGGCCAGCAAAACCAGTTCGCCTGCAGAAAAAACCAGGTCGTAAAACCCTTCACTCCTGTCTTCTATACACTCAATATCAATACCTACAGGTTGATCATATTGAGCAATACCTACTGCATCTGTTCCCTTATGCGCAATAGAAATCTCTATTCCATTGGTCATACTGCCAAACAGATAGGGTCTGTGAACTTCATCCGATCTGATTTCAAAAGAAATCGGATAATAAGCCTCCTGTTTCGTATTAACCAGCAGATTCCTCACCGCATCTTTAACTGCCACCCGGCTAATCATCCATTCTTTTCTTTTATTGGGCAATAACGACTGGCAGTATTGTTTCTCGTCCTGGTTGAAGTAACGTTTCAGGATAAAATCCCATGAAACCATTCGGTTATAAGCATTATGAAATAGAAAAACACCAGGGGCGATTTCTTCCGACAAGCGGTTATGCAAAGGCGACATGGATACTTTCCATAAGGGTTCATCAATTTCAAGCCGCCTGTTTTGCCAGCCTTTCACTATAGCCCAAACTTCCTCCCCACGCCTTAGAATAAAATCTGCAGTAGCAAATTCTTCATTCAGCTCAGTTAGCACACAGGTGCATTCAAAACTTCCTTTCTGGTCGGTTAATCCGTTAAAAAACTCAATCTCCTGTATTTTTACAGGAAAAGCAATACGGTCCTTTGTTAAGGTAAGCTGTAACCATAAACCAAATAACTGCCCTGCGTTATCTAATAAAGAACCTTTACCTGCACCGCCTTCAATAATCCCTGTGATCCCTTTTTCGCCTACGGTAACCAGTTTTTTTATCCCCTGATATCCCGGGCCATGAAACATGTGTCCTTCATAGATCTGTGCCGTAGTCCTGTCTATCGGAAGAAGATGGCCTATATCAAAATGTGGTACCGATGCTATTATTTTTTCTTTTGACAAGAGTACTTCTGCTTCTGCAAAACGATCAAGTTTAAGCGCCGCCAGCTGCTGCTCCTTCCATTCTCCCACAACAGTTTCCCTGAACGGCCGGGCAACATTCATCCATTGGAAAACTTTAATGTTCATGATCTTCTGCACATGTTCCCCGGGTGCCTGTTCAGCAGCAATTTCTCCAAACAGCTCAAATATCATGGTCATTGGAATTACCGGGTCCATATCATCTACACAGGGCCATCCTTTGGGCTGTCTGAGTAAAGAATGGTCAATCAGATAAGGTGAATTTTCCAGTGAAATATCAAGTTTTTTGACAAAGGGAATCCTTACAGGAGAAAAAGCAGGCGGCGAAGCGCTTCGCTCCATCCTGTTTTGAAACAGCTCCAGTAATTCCGATTGTATATCGATCATTACTTCTACGTTGTCAGTAAAGGCCTGCATCAAGGGATGCACCATATCCTGCAGCACTGCTTCTTTAGCATAAACCGGCTGTTTAACTGCAAGCTTTCTTAGGTTCGGGAAATCGCTGATTAATGGAAGGCCCAGCTGCAGCGGTATAGCTTTGCCGGCTGTACCAATTTTTCCATATCCCATAAATTTCAGATCAATGTTTTTGCCTTCTGCAAACAAAGCTGCTGCTACACGCTGCAGCTGTGAAATACCAGAACGCAGGGAAACATTGGAAGATACTGTACTAAAACTTTTCCCGCGTAAAGTGTCATCAATAAAACCTGTTAAACCACCAGATCCAACCTGAATAAACACTCTTGCACCTTCCGCATACAGTCGCTCGGTTAATTCACGAAACCGCACAGGCTGGATCAGGTGTTCTACACTTAACTGCCTGATCGCTTCAAAACCTTCGGGATAGTGCTCCAGAGTAGTCGCCGACCATAAAGGGAAAGCCGTTCTCTTAAATTGCATATGCTGCATTCCTTCCAGCATAACATCCAGTTTATCTGCTACAAAAGGAGAATGAAAACCCGACTGAAAAGGCAGTATCTGATGAAAGATCTGTTTAGCTTTCAAAAGGGGCACCAGTTTATCCAATGCTGCATTGCTTCCACAGAGGATCACCTGCTGCGGGCAATTATCGTTGGAAAGATAAAGCTCTTCTATAGTTGCCATTATAGGTTGCAGCAAATCAATACCGCAGCCTATAGCGATAAACCTGGAATCCTTTAGTTCAAAAGTTTCCGGGTTCAGATAATGGAGCAGTTCCATTACAGATGACTCTTCAGCGAGGCCGGAAGACCTTGCTGCAAGCCATTCCCCCAGACTATGCCCGGCATTCATATCCGGCAAAATGCCCAATTGTTTAAGGGCAGTATCCAGCACGCTGCTCTTATTTAATATTTTCAGCGCCTCGTTCAGTAAACCTTCTGCTTTAACTGTATTTCCCTGTGGGATGTTAAAATGTGAAGCTACGCTGCTTACCTCGCCCCCGGCCAGTCCGTCAAAACCAGGAAACACAAAAGCTATTTTACCGCCCTTGCTGAGCAACGGGTCATTGGTATACCAGATGTCTTGCTTATTTCGCCAGGGCATGTTCCTGGTTGCAATTTTAAGCGCCTTTTTTATTCTTTCCGGTGTTGGATCAAATACAGCAATACGAAACTGACCAGCTCCGGGTTGATTGTCATTTTCTTCCAGTGCATGCAGCAGGGCTTCATGACTGTCCCTTGCCAGCAGCAACACTTTATCTCTTTTCACCACCGCAGGTTCGGCCTTTCCGGCAGCATAGCCTTCCAACACCACATGGGCATTGATACCTCCAAATCCAAAAGCATTTACGCCGGCAAGCCTGGGTAAGCCGGAAGCCTCCCAGTCGCGGGCTTCCTGAACGGCCGTAAACCGGGTATATTTCAATTGAGCTAAAGGCGAATCGCAATGTAATGTCGGCGGGATGATACCATGATACAATGCCAATGCTGTTTTAATCAGACCTGCAATTCCCGATGCCGGCATCGCATGCCCGATATTGGATTTTACGGTTCCTATACCTGCATCCGGAAGGGTTTCATCATGACCAAAAAACTGTTTTAACGTCTCTATCTCCGTCTGATCACCTAATGGGGTTCCCGTCCCGTGTGCTTCAATATAACCAATGTCTTTAAAGGCTACACCTGCATTTTCCCATGCCTGGCCCATAGCTTTAAGCTGTCCTTTTACAGAAGGGCTCATCACACTGGTACCACTGCCATCACTGCTCACACCAATACCTTTCAGTACTGCATAAATCTTATCACCGCCTGCAATTGCATCTTCCAGTCGTTTTAACACCACAAATCCGCAGCCTTCCCCTATCAGCAGCCCATCAGCTCCTTCGTCAAAAGGACTGATCTTCCCTTTTTTAGATAGTGCTCCCAGCTGGGTAAAAATACTCCAGAAAGCTGCGTTCTGCCCTACATGTACTCCTCCGGCAATCACCATATCACAGCGGTTACTGTTAAGCTCCTGCATGGCATGGTCAACCGCAATCAGCGAACTTGCACAGGCTGCATCAAGTGTATAAGCTACTCCGCCCAGGTTAAGCCGGTTGGCTACCAGTGAAGCAACCAGATTAGGGATCAGGCCCATGGCCGTATCAGGCCCAAAGCGGCCCTTACGCAGCTGAAATTCCTTTTTTACTTTTTCAATTTCTTCGTCTCCCAGGTGTGGCAGTAAGTCTTTCAGCACATTTACAATCTGCTCACCGGTCCTGACAATTTCAATGGCACGCGTAGCACCCGGACCGGCATAATTACCCTTACCTATAATGATACCCGTTTTTTCGAGTGATCTCTTTTTTTCAAACACCCCGGCATCTTCCAGTGCCCGATGTACCAGGCTCAGCGTTAGCAAATGGTCTGGTTCAGTTCCTTCAACCGCCACCGGCAGTATCCCAAAATCAGATGCTTTAAATTCAAAATCAGGAATAAATCCACCGCGGTTACAGTAAAAACGGTCTACACCGGATGATCCCTGGTCAAAATGAACCGGGTCAATTCTGTTCTCGGGAACCCTCTGCGTAGAATCTACTTTGTTAATGATATTTTGCCAGAATGTTTCCACATCTATTGCCCCCGGGAATGTGCACGACATCCCGATGATAGCTACATCTCCTCTTTTCATGGCTACCAGTTTTTTCCTGCCATGATCAGAATCTGGCTTTCAGTTCCGTATTTCAGCTCATTCAGAAAAATCTCCATCCCATCCTTCAGCGGGATCAGAGAAATTCCCCTCCGTTCATATTCCTTTTCTAAAGTTGCAGACACCATTCCGGCTCCTTTCCATGGTCCCCAGTTAATTGCCATAACCTTTCCCTTGATCTTTTGCTTTAAAGCCCATGCATACCTGTCCATCACACTGTTTGCAGCAGCATAATCTGTTTGTCCGCGGTTGCCATAAACCGAAGCAATACTCGAAAAGAAGATCACAAACTGTGTTTCTGGTCTCAGCTGCTCCGCCAGCACCCTCAAAGGAGTTACTTTAGTGTCAAAAACCCTTTTAAAAGACTCTAAACTTTTATCATGAAACAGTTTATCTTCCAGTAAACCCGCTCCATGTACTACACCATCTATCCTTCCATAGGCTGTATAAACATGATGAATAAAACCGCTGAGCGCCTCTTCATCACGCAGATCAAGAGAATTATAAGAAACAACAGATCCGCTCTCCTCCAATAAATTGATGGTTTCCAGCACCTGGTTATTTTTATAGATCCTTGATGTTTCCTGTTCTATTTCCAGGGGTTTCTTCAGAATTTGCTGTTTAATCAGGAAAGTCCTGATCTCCTCTTTTGTTTTCAGGGATGCATACTGATCAAGTCCATTGGTCCTTGGATCAGAAGAACGTCCCACCAGGATATACCTGCAGGGATAATCTTTGGCAAAATGAACCATAAGGTTTGCCGTAATACCCTGTGCACCACCCAATACCAGTACTACTGCTTCTTTATCCAGCTGAATATGGGAATCCCCTGAAGTATCGTCCAATGGAGAAGGAACGAGTTCCACCGTATGACGCATCTTTTCATGATAAATCACTTCAGAGGGCCGATCAGGATTTAATAGCTCACTTAAGGTGATAGCAGCGATATCTTCCTCCGGTAACTTTGTTGTCAGGCTTACTATCCTGCATTTTGTGTTT
This sequence comes from Pedobacter sp. L105, assembly GCF_009765875.1. Taxonomy (GTDB): domain Bacteria; phylum Bacteroidota; class Bacteroidia; order Sphingobacteriales; family Sphingobacteriaceae; genus Pedobacter. The sequence goes on along the minus strand of NZ_LMUP01000001.1, from coordinate 184,936 downwards.
TCATATTCTTTATCCAGGCTTTTAAATAATCCCGAATAACCCTGAAAATGTCTCAGCAGGGTAATATCTGCCTCCTCGCCTACATGCCCTTTCGTATCCGAGATAAAATAAACCCATTTCATCTCTTCAAAATCCAGCTGTTTGATCATAGCGATATAATCTATGATCGTACTCTTAACAGCAGAGTTAAACATGTTGAGAATGATCAACCCCTGATATCCTTTAAGATGGTCACCGGCAGTTACCAGATCTACAATTGCACCATGTTCCTCCAGCAAACATTTAACCGCAGCAGACTGTAATCCACCATCATCAGTCACGGCGAAACGCAAACCCTTGAGTTCCGTAGTTCCTTTATGCAGCAAAGCTGAAGGAATAAGTTCAAAACGAAGTCTCGATAATTTATCATTCTCATTGGCATGTAAAGCACTCTCTTCAATGATCTTTTTTGCTTCGGTAACCGGTTCAAAACTTTCAGATTCTATTTCGCAAATCAGGTTGACCAGGCCATTCAGTGTTTTAATAGCGGCCAGTTTTTCCATCAGGTCATCCCCTCTGTCTTCCTGCTGACCAAATCCTATCTTCATCTTCAAATCCCCGATGATCTCCATCCGTTTAATAGAATCAATACTGAGGTCGGCTTCCAGATCCAAATCCATTCCCAGCATCTCCTGTGGGTAGCCGGTTTTTTCACTCACTACGTGCAGTAGGGCTGATTTGATCACCGACAGAGTGATCTTTATTTCAGTTTTATTTACAGCAACTTCGGCAGGGGTGGCAACAACAGTGCTGCCTGATCCTGTATGTTCACTGATCCAGCCTACCAGGCCACTTAACGTTTTAATACCGGCAAGCTGTTCCATAAATGTATCTTCATTTTGTTCAGCCTGCCCAAAACCGCCAAGCTCTGTACGTAAGGTCCCGATAATTTCCATCCGCTTAATCGAGTCGATGCTCAAATCAGCTTCCAGATCCATTTCCATACCCAGCATTTCCTTCGGATAACCGGTTTTATCACTTACAATCTGCATCAATACTAACTTAACATCTAGCTGGGTTGCTGCGGGTTTAACCACTGCCTGCTGGCTAACGGCACTTACAAGTATGGCTGGTTCAGTTTTAGGAGAACGATAGACCTCCACTACGGGAGATGGCTGAAAAGCCACAGCGTTTTGAAGCGGAAGGATATCTCCCAAAAACCGCAGCATCACTTCTTTTTGTGACTGGATCATCAGCTTCATCGTACTCAGATACTCCTGCATCAGTAGTTCTGCCTGATTGCCCGATTGATGAACAGCAACAGAAGATACTTGTCTGTGTTTCATCTGTAAAGGCTGCACAATAGGCAATGCCCCATATGCGGGCAGTTTTCCTTTAAATGGAACGGCATGCTGTCCGTTTACAATCCAGACAGCAGGACTTTTCTGGTACAGCCCCGGTTCATCCAGATTTAATAATTTGCAACTACGGCCTTCAAAAAGCTTTTCCAGCTTCACATCACGGCCTGTAGCCATATATCCTGCAATGGTACAGAGCAAATGTGTAATCTTACTACGCCCGTTATCTTCTATATGCAGCAGCAGCTCATCCTGCCCAATGCTGGCCTTGGTGAGTGTTGTTAATACTTTACCCGGGCCAACCTCTATAAAAATCCTGGCACCATCTGCATACATCTGCTGCACCTGCTGGGCAAATTTCACCGGTTTAACCAGATGATCTGCTAATCTTTCTTTTACTGATGCCGCTGCAATGGGATAAACCGAAGCCGTGGTATTCGACCAAACCGGCAGTTTCAAATCGTTAAAGGTAACCTCATTCAGCACGGATTGATAAAGCGCTTTTGATTTGGCTACCAGCGGGCTATGAAAAGCACAGGCTACTTCCAGCGGCCTGAAGGAAACCTTAGCCGTTTTAAGTAGCTCGCTAAACTGTTTAATAGCAGGACTAGTACCTGCAAGCACCTGCTGAGCAGGAGAATTATGGTTAACCAGGTAAATATCATCCCATCCGGCTATCAGATTAACAATATCTTCTTCCTGAGCATTCACAGCGATCATAGCGCCTGTATCTCCTCCTTCTACGGAATCTAATATAGCCTTTGCCCTTCTTTCACTTAAAGAAACCAGCTGATCATCTTTAAAAGCACCAGCAAAACACAAAGCGGGCAGCTCTCCATAACTATGCCCTGCCACCATATCGGGCTCAATCCCTAAATCTTTTAGAAAGCTGGCCATTGCCAGGTCTACCATTCCCAAAACAGGCTGCGCAACACGCGTATCTTTGATCCTTTCTTTCTGGGCTTTTAAGGTAACTTCATCAAATGCTGCATTTGGAAAAAGGATCTGTTCATAGGCCCTGTTTTCCTTTAATAACTTACGCATGGCGGGGAAGATCACAAAAAGATCCCTGCCCATATTAATCCGCTGACTGCCCTGTCCGGGAAACATAAACGCAACTTTACCATCTCTTTTTTTGGTCAGATAAGTATCCTTACTTTCCACACCAGACAGTGCCAGATCAATTTTCATACTGAGATCTTCAGCGCTATCCGCCACAATGCTTAGCTGTACAGACTCTGTAGTGCCTGTAGCCAAACTGAAAGCAATATCTTTCAGGTCTACCTGATCATTCTCTTCCAGCAGTGTCTTTACCCTGCCTAACTTTGTTTTAGCATCCTCATAAGAATTGCCTCTAAAAACGAACAACTCTGAGGGCCATGATTTCAGTACAGTATCCTGACTGGCAACAGCATGGCCACTTTCAATTACGGCGTGGAAATTTGTTCCGCCAAAACCAAAAGCGCTTACTCCAGCGCGTCGTTTTTCATCCATCCATAAGCCTGCTTCTGTATTAAAAGCAAAAGGACTTTTCTCTGGTTCATAATAACTATTAGGGGTTTTCAGATTGATGGTTGGAGGTTTTACACCATGATAAACAGCTAAAGCCGCTTTGATCAAACCTGCCAGACCAGCTGCACATTTCGTATGTCCGATCTGCGTTTTTACCGAACCTAAATGCGTTTGGTTCACAATAGCACCGGATTGATTTAGCATATCAGTTAAAGCACTCAGTTCGGTTCTGTCGCCCACTACCGTACCGGTACCATGCGCTTCCACAAGACCTAATACAGATGGGGACATACCCGCCTGCTCATAGGCACGTTCAAGGGCTTTTACCTGGCCCGACTTCCGCGGAGCGGTTAAACCCAAACTTTTGCCATCACTGGAACCGCCAATCCCCTGGATAACAGCATAAACAGTATCCCCATCCCTTATCGCATCTTCGTGTCTTTTCAATACGATCATGGCAACACCTTCACCTAAAGCGATGCCATCAGCTTCAGCATCAAAAGTGGCACACCTTCCTTTACGGGACAATGCATGCGTGCTGGAAAACATCAGGTAATCGTTGATGCCATTGTGCAGATCTGCCCCTCCGGCAATCACCATATCTGATTTTTCTAAAAATAATTCCTGACAGGCCAGGTCCACCGCAGCCAAAGATGATGCACAGGCTGCATCTACAGTATAATTTCTTCCGCCCAGGTTTAACCGGTTAGTGATACGTCCGGAGGTTACATTTGCCAAAATCCCCGGGAAAGAATCCTCTGTCATTTTAGGCAGGGCTTCATCAAGCTCGGCAGGCATCTCGCCAAATACCTGTTTAAAAAAGCACCTGAAACCATAACTGTTGGCCAGATCGTTTCCTCCTTCTGCCCCAATAATAACTGAAACGTTCTCTGCATTAAAATTCCCATCCTGGTAACCAGCATTTCCCAAAGCCTGCTTGGCTACCATTAAGCTTAGCAGCTGTGTTGGCTCAATGGCCGCCAGGGATTGTGGCGGAATCCCATATTCAAGCGGGTCAAAATCAATTTTAGGGATAAAACCTCCCCACTTGGAATGAGACATATCTCCTGCGGTGGATGCGGGATCGTAATACAGATCTTTATTCCAGCGTTCATCAGGAACCTCCGTAACAGCATCCTTTCCCAGAACGATATTACGCCAGTATTCTTCTATATTTTTTGCTCCCGGAAAAACACAGGCCATGCCTACAATAGCTACGTCAAGCGATTTTTCCATTCCCTCAGGAGGCGCAGATAATATCGCTTCCTGAATGTGAGTGTAATTCTCAACGGATACATTATGGTGCAGATCAGCCATGGACACCACTTTATCACACAGGGATGCAACCTGGCCGATCATATACATCCCCAAATGCAACTGCTCCTGTTCATCTATGCTGATCAGCTGATCTCCCCTGCGTTCAATACCTTTTGCCGCAATGCGAAGCCGCCCTACGTTCAGCGTTTCCAATTCCGCCCAGATCGCTTTCTTCTCCATTCCTTTTTCCTGCAGCTTCTTTTTTTCTGCGTTAAAGAATGCTGCAAAAGGCGAATTCAGACACCGCGTTTCGTGGCCTGGTGCCGTTTCCAGTAAAACTGTATCCTGAGAAGAAATGGCCTGCTCCTGGAACCCTGCCTGAATAGCCCCCGTGACTACTGCCTCTTTGGTATACAGATATGAAGTGCCCATCAATACACCTATTTTCACTCCTTTGGCTGCCAGTGGAGCAGCCATTACTGCAATAAATGAAGCCGACAAAGCATCGTGAATACCACCGGCAAAAAACACACTGATCTCCCCAGGATGATCTTCCAGTAGCAAACGTTCAATTTGCTTCTCCCAAAGTACCATACTGGACAAGGGACCCACGTGACCGCCGCATTCCCTGCCTTCAAACACAAACCTTCTGGCTCCTTCTTTTAAAAACATATCCAGTAAAGAAACCGATGGCACATGAAGAAAAGTCTTAATGCCCAGTTTTTCCAGAGGTTTAGCCTGTGAAGGCCTGCCACCTGCAATTAAAACCACAGGAGGTTTTGCCGCTTTAATATATTCCAGCTGCTCATCGCGCAACTCCTGAGGGGCAAAACCCAGTATGCCAATACCCCAGGTTTTATTGCCTGTCAGTTCTTTGGTTTCCCTGATTAATTCCTGCGCACGCTCGCCTTTTAATAAAGACAGTGCAATAAAAGGCAAAGCACCTGCTTCAGCAACAGCATTTGCAAATGGGGCAACGTCACTTACCCTTGTCATCGGTCCCTGCGCAATCGGATAAGTAATGTTCAGATCTTTCGCCAGCGCATTTCCCGAACTGATGATATTTAAATGTTTGGCTTGTTTAAGATGACCGTAAATAGCCTCATGCATACCAAAGATAAGCTGACCCAACTTTTTAAACCTGATAACCAGGTCTGTTGATAGGGCAATATCCTGTCCCAATGGTAGATAACTTTTTTCCAGGTCAAAGTCTATATAATAGTTTTCCAGTTCCTTTTCAGTGATCTGGTCTGGCAATACAGGAGAATTTGGCCTCACCAGCACACGGTTGTTGCTAAATAATCTGGTTTCATTGCCGCTTAGCTTTTCACATATCTGTTTAATAGGTAGAGGCGCATTGCATTCAGGAAACAATACCAACTGACTATCTAGCACCACCCCCTTTGCTCCTAATGCTACCAGTGCTGCTGCAGTATGTAAACCTACCCCTCCCTGTACATAAACATCAATTCCTTTTACCTCTTTAAGAATACGCTGAAATAGTACATAAGAAGACTCATATCCAACTTTCCCGGCTCCTTCATTACCTTTTATAATAATACCATCAGCCCCCTCATCCCTGGCTTTAATAGCTTCATCCAGGTGATGTACCTGATAAAAAACTTTTACGTGTTCTTTTTTGATCAGCTGCATACCAAATGGCAGAATAACCAGCGTTACCTGCTCTGGTAAAAGAATATCTGCACAATGATCTGATACCAGGCAAATACCAAATTCCTGAATGTTTTTCTGAGATAACAGCTGAAGGGCATCAGCAGCGGCAGCTTTATCTCTTCCCAGATGGAGTACAGGAAAGGCTTTCGCACTGGATAAACTGAGCACAAGATTCGCATCTGGCTTTTCAAACGGAGTAATTCCGAAAATTAAAGGAGTTTTCATGGTGTTGAGAGATAATCTGGGTTCAACTTTTAGTTATTTCAAATTAAATAGGCCATAGTATTATATAAAAACAATAGATAAATGTTACAACTAGCAATTATTTTATAATAAAATGATAATTATACATAAATATATAAATTAATGATTAAATACTACAAATCAAATCAGATGGTTAAATGAGGTTATAATTTCTTTTTAGCAAAAATATTATTTAAAACACTGAACAAAGCATGATTTAAATAATGAACAAAAAGAACAAATTAATAATTTAATAATAAACGGGGTTTTTAAACCCAATTATTTAATAAAATGTTAACATTAACCTTAGATTAAACTCAAACCATTAAACAGAACATTCATCAGGCGATGAAATTGTTCACTTTTCCATAAATAACGAATTTTACAATTAAATGTCATTTACGGTATATAAAAGCAGTTTTTCAAATAAAATATCAGAAATAGATAAAAAAAGGAATGATATATCGTTCATAACCTCCTTATATTAAAGAGACTGAACAAATCCCAGCACTTTAACAAAAAAATGAACAGCAATATTCCAGATTTGAGTGCTCAGTTTTTAAAAGGAGATATTTTTAGCCAGAACAGCTATAATAAGACAGCAAATAATAACAATAAGCCAGCAAAAACAAAGCTGCAATACTGGCTTATCCAATAAAAAATTAGATTTAAACAATCTCTATAAAAAATCACTTCTAAAAACTAGGTAGAAGCCTTATCAAAATTAAGCATCCACTCCACACCAAATTTGTCGGTAAACATACCAAATATCGCTCCCCAAAACTGTTCCTTTAGTGGATGCCCTATCGTTCCGCCTGCGGATAACTTTGTGAAAAAAGTATTGATCTCTTCCTCACTGCTGCATTGTAAAGCAAGAGAATATCCGTTGCCCCTAATAAAATCACCCGGCATTAGCCTATCTGAGGCCATAATAATAATTGAATTACTGGCTAAATGGGCATGCATAATTTTGTCTTCCATCCCCGCAGCACATTCTGCCTCCAAAGGAGAACCTTCTACTTTATTCAGGATCAATTCACCGCCAAGACAGTCTTGATAAAAGTTCATTGCTTCAGCGCAATTGCCATCAAAAATGAGATAAACATTAATTTGTGTCATATACTTCTGGTTTAAGTTTGCTAATCAAATGATATTCAATCTAAAAGATCTTTAATCCATATCCATTAACACCTAATGAATAGTAGAATATTGAGTTTGCAGCTGATAGTTTCCGGGAGTTTTACCAGCTATCTTTTTAAAAACTTTAATAAAATAATTGACATCACTAAAGCCCAGTTCATAACTTACCGCAGCAATTTTTGCTGCCGGGTTACTGAGCAACTGCTTAGCCTTAGTAATCTTCTCCGATAAAATAAAATCATTAGGGCTAATTCCCAATTCCCTTTTAAACAAGCGGTAAAAGGTTGCCTTACTCATACAGGCCTTACCGCTCAATAGATCAACGCTGATCTTTTCACTTAAATTTTCCCGGATATAATTAAGAACAAAGGCCAGGGGGTTATGATTGGTGCTGCTATCACTTGTCAGGGATTTTAAATTCTGCTTTTGCATTATCCGCACCAGTAACTCCTTTAGGGTAAGGTCGGCAAATATATCTTTCATTTTTGAATCCCCGGAACAGATTCTTATCACCTTATCCATCAGATGAGCTACTTCCTCGTTGTTATAAAAATGGTAATCATCAAAAGTTAAACGCCATTGATTTGTTGTGTCTTCCTTCGGAAAAAATTCATTCAGGTAACTGATGGTTTTATTGATCTGATCGTGATCTATGGCCAGCGCAATACATTGTGTAGGATTTTCTGCGGTAGCTTCCGGAAAATCTATTTTCATGGTAAGCGCAGGAGGAACAATTACTGTTTGTCCCGGAAAATAATCGAATCCATCTTTATCAAACAGATGCATCACCTTCTTACCCCTCAGCATACTGGTGATCACAAAATCATTAAACTTCAGCGGAACTTTATAAGATTGTGAATAGGTTTCAAAAACATTCAATTCACAGCTTTTAAGAGTATAAAAGGTCCTGTTTTCTACCAACGTTTGTAAACACTCGGGTTTACTCAGGCTCAGGGCATCTAAGGTGTGCTGCATATCCGGAATATAATTTGGTTAGAATATAACGTCTTATTCAAATATAAGGTATTTCTCTAAGTATGAGCAACTGCAACAATAATACTATTAAATGAAACAATTATGCTATCTCCATACCTGCCATTACGATTAGGTTTGTATAAACCAAATAGTAAAAACATGGAAAATTTAGTTGAAAGACCTGTATTTAAAGCACAATACGACAACTTTATTGGCGGTAAGTTTGTCCCTCCTGTAAAAGGGGTATATTTTGATAACATCTCCCCAATAGATGGAAAAGTATTTACCAAAGCTGCAAGGTCTGGCAAAGAAGATGTAGAACTTGCCCTTGACGCAGCACACGAAGCTTTTAAAACCTGGAACAAAAGCTCTCCCACTTACAGAAGTAATATCCTGTTAAAAATTGCCCAGAGAATAGAAGACAACCTGGAATATCTCGCTGCTGTAGAAACCATAGATAATGGTAAAGCAATCAGGGAATGCCTGGCCGCCGACCTACCATTGGTGGTAGACCACTTCAGATATTTCGCCGGAGTAATCAGGGGCGACGAAGGTGCAATTGCCGAACACGATGAACATACAGTAAGCATTGTTTTGCATGAACCGATCGGTGTTGTGGCACAGATCATTCCCTGGAATTTCCCTTTACTAATGGCCACCTGGAAAATAGCCCCCGCACTGGCTGCCGGATGCTGCACTGTAGTTAAACCTGCCGAACAAACTCCTGTTTCCATTATCATCCTGATGGAATTGATTGGCGATCTGCTGCCTCCGGGCGTATTAAATATAGTGAACGGATTTGGAATTGAGGTAGGAAAACCACTGGCAACCTCTTCCCGCATTTCCAAAGTTGCCTTTACCGGAAGCACTACCTCTGGCCGCCTGATCATGCAGTATGCCGCAGAAAATATCATTCCTTCTACGATGGAGCTGGGTGGCAAATCTCCGAATATATTCTTTGCTTCCGTAGCCGATCACGATGACGAATTCTTTGACAAAGCTGTAGAAGGCGCTGTGATGTTCGCCTTAAATCAGGGAGAGGTTTGTACCTGCCCTTCCAGGTTATTGATTCAGGAAAGTATTTATGATAAATTCATCGCCAAAGTCATTGAACGTACCAACGCCATAAAAACACTGGATCCTTTAGATAAAACCAGTATGATGGGTGCCCAGACTTCCAATGAACAATACCAGAAAATTCTTTCTTACTTAAAAATAGGAAAAGAAGAAGGAGCTGAAGTCCTTGCCGGCGGAGAAGCGAATCATCTCGCAGGCGAACTGGGGACAGGATATTACATTGAGCCTACCATTTTAAAAGGGCACAATAAAATGCGCATTTTCCAGGAAGAGATCTTTGGACCGGTAGTGTGTGTAACCACCTTCAAAACCGTTGAAGAGGCTATAGAAATTGCAAATGATACTTTATATGGACTAGGAGCCGGTGTCTGGACACGTGATGCCCATGAATTATATCAGGTACCAAGAGCTATACAGGCAGGACGTGTTTGGGTAAACCAGTATCATAGCTATCCGGCACATGCGCCATTCGGCGGATACAAAAAATCAGGTTTCGGCAGGGAAAACCATAAAATGATGCTTGATCATTACCGCAGCACCAAAAACATGCTGATATCCTATGATAAAAATAAATTAGGATTCTTTTAATCTCTTTGGGGCATCATGTAAAATGGTGCCCTTTTTAATTGATATTAAGTTTAATCACTAAACTGGTCTATTATGGCAACCAAAAGAATACTCGCTACAGAAAAAGCAAAACAAGTGATCGCAAGGTTAAAAGAGGAATACGGAGAACTGATGTTCCACCAAAGCGGTGGCTGCTGCGAAGGCTCCTATCCCCATTGCTTTGAGAAAGGCGGATTTTTGGTAGGCTCTAATGATGTCTGCATCGGAGAAATTGAAGATTGTAAATTTTATATGGCAGGAGACCAGTTTGAATATTGGAAACATACACAGATCACACTCGACGCCATGGAAGGCAGAGCGGCTAGTTTTTCACTGGAATCTGTACTCGATGTAGGCTTTTTTATAGATTCAAGATTGTTTACAGAAGATGAATTAAAAGACCTTGAACCTTTAGGTGAATCAGTTTAACATGAATTGACCTATTGATCATCCAATTCGGTATTTTTGTAAAAATTATACAGGAATGGATCACAACGACAAAGAAAAATCGTTTTTAAGAGCAGTCAGACTATTTAATATCAATGAAACTGAATGCGCATTTGAAACCGGAAAAATAACTACACAAATCAAAATCGCTGTTGACTATTTCTTTTGCCAAACCAAGGTTGATCCTTATGAAGAAGTAGCACACCCCGCTCCGCGCAGACAATATGTAATTACTTTAAAAGGTAAACTGAGATTCAAAGTAAGTGACGGAACAACCTTCATCCTGGAACCTGGTATCATCCTGATTGCTGAAGATACAACCGGTGCCGGTCATACCTGGGAGATCCTGGATGGTGATCAGTGGGAACGCATTTATATTCCCCTTGCTCTAGAAAGCGATAATCATTTTATAACTGACAGAATTTAACCCCAAATCACTTTTTCGATCTCAGATATTGAACCAGTGCGTTTAAGTCTTCCTTGCTCAGCATACCCCCATAGGCAGGCATATCGGTACCACCATTCACAATTTGCAGACTGAGCTGCTGTTCATCCCATGAGCGCCCGATAACTGACAGATCTGGTCCTTTAACCCCTCCGCTTCCATTGATCCGGTGACAATACTGGCACCCTTTTTTATAAAATAAAATTGCTCCTTTTTGAATAACGGGATTTTTAGCAGGCGAAACTGCGTAAACAGCTTTTGTTTTAAAATCGGGCGACCATGGTGATTTTAACCCAAGATACAGCAGGCTTCCCACAAAGATAACCACACATACCACCCCAAAAACAGCCCATGGCCTGCGAACAGGACTTCGTTCGCCATAATTAGAGATAAACGGTAAGGATAATAAACCGATCACCGACAATACCGGGCCTATAAATATCACATAGGATTCTATCTTTGGGGGCATTAAGGCAAACAGGGAAAATATGGGCAGCATGTACCAGTCCGGACTAGGATTGGTGGTTATAATAGAAGGATCTGGTTGCTGGGTAAGCTCCGGCGGACCAAAAACAATAGCCAATCCAATGATACAAATGATTACCAGAGAACCAAACAAAGCATCCCGCCACGCCGCATTTGGCCAAAACGGAACCCCTTCACGTTTAAGCATATCCTGATACCACTTCCGGTATGTTTTAGGATCTACCGGCCGGTCGGCCTCAGGAGGTTCGGAAATACCATTTCTGAAAACCAGGAACAGATGGAAACCTACAAATACGAACAGCATTGCAGGGATAATAAACACGTGGTAAGAAAAGAAACGGCTTAATGTTTGTCCGCCAATCGTATCTCCCCCCAGTAAAATCCTTGCCAGGTATTTTCCTACCAAAGGAACCCTGCCCATCTGTTCTGCCGCTACCACAGATGACCATACGCCATTCGAATCCCAGCGTAATAACTGCCCGGTAAAGCCCATCCCAATGGTTAAAAACAACAGTAACACCCCACTGATCCAGCTCATTTCCCTTGGATATTTATAGGAAGCCGTGATATATACCCTGATCATATGTATACCTGCAAACAAAATCATTCCTGAAGCACCAAAATAATGGATACCCCGTAAAATTCTACCCAAAGGTGCCTGATGGGTAATAAACTGGAGCGACTGATAAGCGTTTTCTGATGACGGCTGATACAAAAGACTTAATCCTATTCCCGTCACTACCTGGAGGATCAGGCAAAATAAGGTAGCACTGCCAAAAACATAACTCCACTTACTGCCCGGTGGCACAGGATGTTTAATTAATGGCATAAAAGTTTCGGAGATTCCGCTTCTGTCATCTATCCAATTCCATATTTGCCTTAGTTTATTCATATCAATTGCGCTTATTTTCAGAGATTCTTTATTTGATCAATCTTTATGCAGTAATATCTGTTATCGGCACAGGAGCAGTTTTCACCTGTATGGTCCCATTTTTCACCCTTACCTGATATTGCGTTAAGCTTTTGGGCGGCGGGCCGGCAGCTACCGTTCCATCTTTATAATACACCCCGCCATGGCAGGGGCACATAAATAATTCTGCATCCTGCTCCCATCTTACAGGGCATCCCAGATGGGTACAATTAGCAGAAAAAGCAATAAAAGTATCTCCCTGATCCCTCCTCAGCCAGGCTGCTGTATAAGCCGTGGGGCCCGACCAACTTTTGGCATCCGCATTTTGAAATTTCACCAGTTTAGCGTCGCCCACTTTATAATCTGCTGCTTTCCCCACATTGCGCCAGGCGTATTGATGCTGCCTGAGTAGTGGTTCAAATAGAGCACCCAGCACAGGAATAGAAGCCGCTACGGCAGCCAGGCTACCCAGGCCAATGCTCAGCTTCATCAAAAAATCCCTTCTTCCTTTACTGATTTCTGTTTCCTCTGGTTTCATCTCTTAAATTATTAATCCATCCGCTTAAACCCACAATAATAATCAGGAGCCCGGTTACCGAAAGTATCCATCCGGCTACCATTCCCCATAACAGAAAGGCAAAACCCAGAGCCGTAAAAAATGGCCAGTAGGAAGGTTTTGGCAGCTCTGCCGGCTTGGCTTTTGTTTTCCATCCAATCCTTGAAAAATTATCTTTCTCTATCATACCCGTTCATCCTTAACTAACATTTTATAAACCATCACCATCGCCCCACTCAAGTAGATAAAACAGCAGGGCACCCACATCATTAATCCTGCTAACTGCTGATCCTTGGCCCTGCTGATTCCCCAGGAGGTTTTAATCAACTCAGCAAACCCAAACTCATCCGTCATAAAATAATGTTTGTACAAAGTTGGCGGCGCAAAAGTGAGCAGTAAACCCAATATAGAACAGCCAATACATGCCGTAAACAAATAAACTATCCCCAACAAAGGGTTAACCTGCAATTCTCTCACCGGACTAAGTATAGGCCAGCTGAAACATATTCCGGCCAGCAATAAACTTCCTGAGTGCAGAAAGGCTATCCAATGGAAACTAAACACTGTATGATCGGCAGGGAACACAGATTCGAAAACAGCAGGAATATGCCAGAACCACATCACGCCAATGGCGGAAAGCCATCCCATCCACGGCCAGTAATTAAAAAACCTCGAAACCTGCCAGATCAACCGGTGATCTGAACTACGCGGCAGGCCTATCAGCATTAGCGGGCCGCAGATCAGCAGCAATACAATATGTACAATCATATAAGCACTTAACAGATAATGCATACCTAAAAAATGCAATGGCGACAGCTCCATCAAAAGCATCAGGGATAATCCGCCAAAATATAATCCTGCACCTTTTTGCAGTTTAAATCCCGACAAGTATCCATAACCCCAGCTAAAAAGAAGGAACAGGATTACGGTACCCAAATCAAAATGCCAATAGGTGAATAGCGGTTCCATCCTCTCCTTATTTTAAAACCGGTAAAACATAAACCAATAAAAACACCAGCATCCATACAATATCTACAAAGTGCCAGTAAATACCCGCTGTACTGATCACTGTTGAACCAGGATCATCAAAATCACCCAGTAAAATAAGAATCAGGATAACGGTAAGCAGAATTAACCCCATAAACACATGCAGGCTATGAAAGCCGGTGAGCGTAAAGAAGTTGGTTCCAAACATATCTTTACTAATAGAAAAATTTTCATGCAGCAAACGCCAGTATTCCTGCCCCTGACCAAAAAGAAATACCATTCCCAGCAGGATGGTTAAGCCCATCCATAATTTAAGCCGCTGTATATTTCCTTGTCTAAAGTTTACTTCCGCCCGCCAAAAAGTAAAACTACTCAGGAAGAGTAAAACGGAGAACAATCCTGTCGTTTTGATATCCAGCAGGCGAAGGGATGCACTGTTAAAACCAGGCGTCACCGAGAAATACACATAAGTGATCATCAACGCTATAAAAAATATAGCTTCCGTTCCAATCACCATTTTCATCATCAGTTTATTTTCCATCAGTTATCGTTTTTTTCAAAGGAACCACCACGATCACTTTTTGAAGGGAGTATATTGGTGTTGATTCCATCAGTATGGTTTTGAAGTTGTGAAGACTGTTTTAAATCGCGTAATGGCCTTAAAGAATATACCGGTGGCAGCCGATCAAAGTTTTTCAATGCCGGAGGCGAAGAAGTGATCCACTCCAAAGTGTAAGCATCCCATGGATCATTAGGTGCTTTCTCTCCCGTTTTTACACTTTTACGAAGGATATAAAGCAAGAACAACACGGAAAAACCCATCAGGAATGCACCTATGGTTGATGTTAAATTTAAAAGGCTATAACCCGAAATATCAGGATAGGTATACACCCTTCTTGGCATCCCTTTAATTCCTAAAATATGGTGGACAAAAAAAGTAAGGTTAAAACCGATAGTAAACAGCCAGAAGAACCATTTGCCCAGTTTCTCACTGATCATATGTCCGCTCATCTTTGGGAACCAGTAAAAAAGTCCCGCTAAGATGCCAAACAGGCTGCCGCCTACAAATACATAATGCAGATGGGCCACCACAAAATAGCTGTCGGTTAACTGCCAGTCTACCGGCACTACCGCAAAAGCAACACCACTTAAACCGCCTATGGTAAATTCCACTAAGAAAGCTATGGCAAACAGCATTGACGTGGTAAAGCGGAGTGAGCCTCCCCACATGGTTCCAATCCAGTTAAAAATCTTGATACCCGTAGGAACGCCGATCAGCATACTGCTGGCAGCAAAAAAATTATAGACCGTATTCCCTAGTCCGGTTACAAACATGTGATGCACCCACACCCCAAAGGCCAGCAGCGCGATGGCTATCCCAGAGCCCACTACAAAACCATAACCGAAAATTGGCTTGCGCGAATACACCTGGAACACTTCAGAAAGCATTCCAAAAGGAGGCAGGATCAGGATATAAACTTCCGGATGGCCGAAACTCCAGAACAGGTGCTGCCACACGATCGGTGATCCGCCACCCATCAGGTTAAAAAAGTGAGATTGCAGCTGACGATCAAGCAGCAGCATACTTAGAGCTGCATTTAGCGGTGGAAATGCACCTACCACCAAACAAGAATTGATCAGTACCATCCACACAAACACAGGCATTTTTCCTAGAGTCATACCTTCCACCCTGAAATAAATGATGGTCACCACCAGGTTGATGGAAGTTCCTACAGTTCCTGCACCTACCAATAACAAACCAGCACAGTAATAATCTATTCCCGGCCCCGGTGAGTATTGCCGCTGATTGAGCGGGGCATAATTAAACCAGCCTGCATCTGGTGCGCCGCCGGCAAGAAAACTAAAATACAACAGCAGGCCACCAAAAAAAGTAATCCATAAACCAAAGGCATTCATCCGGGGAAAAGCAAGATCATTTGCCCCGATCATGAGTGGTATAATATAGACGGAAAAACCCAGAATGGCCGGGGTGAGTACCAGAAAGATCATGGTGGTACCGTGCATGGTAAACAGCTGATTGTACATTTCAGGACTTAAAAATGTACTTCCGGGAAGGGCCAGCTGGATCCGCATCAATAAAGCCGCTGCCCCGCCAAGCAACAGGAAGAGCACCGCAAGAAAAAGATATAGAATACCGATCTGCTTGTGATCTACAGAAGAGATCCACTGCAGCAGTCCCTGGCTATTGCTTACGTTCAGGCCGGGAAGTTCTTCTTCAGGTTCGGGTATGTAGGTTCCTTCCATTATTTTAAATTAGAGAGATAAGCTACCAGTGCATTAACCGTATCTTTTTTAAAGATAAACCTGGGCATGCGTACACCAGGTTTTACCCCCTCTGGATTATTGATAAATCTTTTTATATGTTCCTTTGTGTTGGTCATCATACCCGCAAGCAAGGTAGTACGACTGGCCAGATGGGTGAGATCAGGCCCGGATTTCCCCTGTGCTGGTGTACCCCGGATACTATGGCAATCCGCACAACTTTTTTTATTAAAAATAACCGCTCCTGCCAGTGCTAAAGTATCTGCCGGAGGCAGTGCGGCCTTCGATTTGTTCAGCAGCCATTGCTGATAATCTGCAGGGCTGTCTGCAATAACTTTAATCCGCATCCAGGCATGTTGTTTTCCGCAGAACTCACTGCATGCCCCTTCATATACACCCGGTTTTCCAATAGTGACCCACAGGTAGTTTTTCACACCGGGAATCATATCCATCTTAGGCCCGAAAGAAGGAATCCACCAATCATGGATCACATCCTGCGACTCCAGTTGCAGCAAAACTTTCTTGCCTGCAGGAAGATGGATCTCATTGGCAGTAACAACCGTTGTTCCGGGATAAACAGCCTGCCACCACCACTGTCTTCCCGTAATGACTACTGTAGGCACCTGCCCCTGAACCGTTGGCTCTGTTTCATTCATCACCTTTACCGTCTGATAGAAAAAGAAGGAAACCATTAAAAATGGAATGCCGATCATGAAAGCCTCCACCGTCCTGTTGTTATAAATCTGCTTAGGTTCCGCATCACCAGCTTTCGCCCTGAATTTGATAGTTACATAGATCAGAAGGCCAACTACCACAATCATAATAAAAGAGCAGGCAATGATCAGGTAATTGTTTAAAGGAGAAAGTTTCCATGCCTCAGCAGACTGAGGATTAAAAATAGAAATAACATGGGAACCTTGGGACATGTGTTGTTAACAGCCCTTTTTAGGGATTGTTTTGCCATTAACATATTTGCCTGTAACAAATCAGAATCATTCAGACCGCACAACGAAATGATAGTTTCCTAACGATTGAAATACGAATGCTTTACTAAATCTTCATGGGCTTACCGTTCACATCACGAATTACCATCAGCCCATGTAAGCTTCATCACCAAAAAAAACCAAATGTGCGCTAAACAAAAAGGCCCCCGATTTGACCGGAGACCTTTTTAATGGAATATAATTATTTTTTTTAATCAGCAACGAGCGCCTGATCGGTTATCACCTGTTCATCTTTGATCGGTTTACGGTGCCAGTAAGAAGCAAGGATCGATCCGGTGACATTCATCAGCGGCCCAAAAACTGCCGGCGCAAGTCCCACAGTAGCCATCTTCCCCATTGCCTTTGCCAATCCGGAAGCAAGACCTCCGTTTTGCATGCCCACTTCAATAGCCATGGTTCGGCAATCGCGTTCCTGCATTTTAAATAACCTGCCCGACCAATATCCAAAGGTATAACCCAGCAGGTTATGTACCAGTACCAGCAGGATCAGCTTTACGCCAATATCCAGCAGACTGTCCCTTCCCGCAGCAGTAATGATCACAATGATAAAAGCAATGCCGCACATCGACACCAATGGCATAACCGTATCCAGCCATTTGGCTTTTCCGTGTAACAATTTATTCACCAGCAATCCTGCTGCAATAGGAATAATTACCATTTTAGTGATATCCAGCATCATACTGCCTACATTGATCTGTATAAACGCACCCGCCAGTGTTTTCATTAACAAAGGGGTAAGCAAAGGCGCCAGCATCGTAGAAACAGCGGTGATAGTAATGGATAAAGCCAGGTTAGCTTTTGCCAGGTAAGAAATTACATTGGATGCCATTCCATTTGGAGAACAACCAATCAGGATAATTCCCGCTGCAATTTCAGGTTTAAAGCCGCTGATGCTTGCCAGGGTAAAGCCCAGCAATGGCATAATCAAAAAATGGCTGAAAACACCGATGAATACACCTTTAGGCATTTTAACTACACCAGCAAAATCGCGGATACTCATGGAAGTTCCCATGCCAAACATGATCACCTGAATGAGCGGCGTGATCAGTACCGCAAACTTAAATCCGTTAAATTCAACAAAATGAGTTGGATAATACAAGGCTGTGGTTACTGCAGCAAAAATCACGGTAGTATAAGCGAAGCCTTTTAAAGTATCAAAGCCTCTGAATCCCAGGGCCAGCAGGATGAAAAAAGCAATCAACACCGGTCCTGCAGAAGCAAGACCGGATGTTAAAGCAATGATTAAAGTTGCTGCCAGACATAAGGCAGCTAAACCCATAGCTATCTTGTAAAGATTAATTTTGTTCACAGTATATTTGGTTTTATTATATTTTTATACGGCTTTTTTCAGCTCTTCTTTGATCCGGTTAGCTACCAGGTCAACTTCTTCAGGACGCAACAATACAATCCCTACGTTTAACCCTTTATTATTTCCATTGACTACAATACTTGGCGTTCCATCTTTCAGTGCTTTTATCACCTGCGGAGGGCTTACTTTAACTTTAGTTTCATCCCAGGTCACAGAAATTCCCGGAAATGCGTTTGCCGGTCCTTTACTAATGGTAGTTACAGCCTTAACAGAAGCTACTGTTTCAAATATTTTAGACATATGCGCGGCACGGTCCAGCCAATCCTGCCATTCTTTTTTATGATCCCTTTCCAGGTAAGCTTTTAATGCGGCATACATACCAAACATCTCCTCTTTATTCACCTTCATCGGTCTGCCGATTGGCGCCTCATTAGGACTATGGTTTAACTTAGCTGCCTCGATCAGGTCTTTACGTCCAAATAACAATCCCGCACTTTGAGGGCCCCTGATCATTTTTCCACCAGAAAAAGTAACCAGATCAAAGCCTAATTTTTGGAACTTAAACAGGTTTTCTACCGGCGGCACATCTGCTGCTGCGTCTATGAAAGAAGGAACATTATGTTTTTTAGCAATCGCTATAAAATCTTCATGACTTATCGGATCAGAACTAACATCACCGGCATTGTAAAATAAAGCCATCACTGTATTAGAGTTAAAGGCCGCGTCCATTTCTGCTTTACCTGTAACCTCAATCAGTTTAGCTCCTGTAGTGGTGATTGCCTGGTCAAATAGGTAACGGTGGGATTTCTGTATGATCACTTCTTTACGCTCACCAGGAAGATTAGGAATCGTTTTGATCTTTTCTTTATCTGTACCGGTTATACAAGCTGCAGTTCCAAGCAATAAAGCACAAGCCGCACCCGAAGTAACCATAGCCGCTTCAACATGCAGCATCTCAGCGATCTTTGCGCCTACTTTATCCTGCAGTTCATACATATTTGCAAAGTGATGACTGGTAGAGTTAATGGCATCCATTACTTCTGGCAGCATCAAAGAACCTGATAAAAACGTCATTGTTGCTGCTGCATTAATAACGGGGGTTACACCCAGCTCCTTAAAAAAATCACGTTTCGGCTCCGTTGGCTCCAAAGATTTTGATTTTGCCGCTGGTTTATCTGCTGCAAATACAGACAATCCGCTGCCGATTAATCCCCCTGCAAGGGGCAGAGCTGCTAAACCTTTTACAAGTTCTCTTCTTTTCATGTTATAAATAAATAATAAATGGACAATACATAACTCTGACTAACCTGCCAGCGGCAATTTCACTCAACAAAGAATCAAATTAATTCATTTTTCGGTCAATTCACCATAAAGACACATAATTAGGTCGATCAGACTAACTAAATCTAATAAAAATCTAAATAAATTTAAAATCACGGAAAATAACCGCACTAACAATCAGCATTAACAGCAGAAAATTTATAAAACCAAAGCCGCAACAGGAATTACCATAATGAAAACGAGATTTAAACGTAAGAATACCCCTGTTTAGTAGTATTAGCGTCTACGCTTTGAAAATCACCTTCTAATAAAACGGAATTTACAACCAAACTTCTGAACTGTAAGTTACCAAAAATACCGGCAAACGCAGTATCTGTAGCGTCTGCGCCTGAGGCAATCTTAACCAGACCGTTAATCGGTGCCAGCTTTGTAGCATCTACAACCACCCAGTGCCCGCCCAGATAAGCTTCAAAACAAGCATGAAAATCTGGTGGGTTAAGCAAATAAGCATAACAGGTAAAATACCGTGCAGGAATAGTTAATGCCCGGCATAAAGCGATACCCAGATGTGCAAAATCGCGGCATACCCCTACCTGCTCAGTAATTGTATCGTAAGCTGAAGTTTGAGGCGTGGTATATCCGCCATATTGTACATTGGTGTAGATCCAATCGCGGATGGCCATCACTTTCTGATAAGCATGTTCAATATTACCAAATTTATTAAAGGCGAAACGGTATAGGCGGTCCGACTGGCAGTATCTGCTTGGGTTCAGATAAAACAGTGCTTCCGCAGGCATCAAACTGATAGGCACGTCTTCAAGTTGTTCTGCAGGGATCACCTTCACCTCGTTTTCTACCGTAGCTTTATAAGTCAGCGTTACTACCCCTGTATTTGGAAACTCAATGATCTTAAACCTTTTCTCCCGGGATATGGCATTCAGCTCCTTCATCTTCAATTCCGGATGGGAAAACAGCGTTTCGCTGATCACTATTTGCTTATCGGATTTAAAAGGCTGTAAATTTAAAATCAGTGTTGAAGGCGATAGCGCTTCATAAACTACAGTGGCAGAAACTTCAAATTTCATAATTCTTCATCATTAGGTGTTTTAATTTGACTAAAAGCAGCTTCCATCCATTCATTAGGAATATGATTCAACGCTGCTTTTAACTCTTCGGCCCACTGTTCCGAAATACTCTCCAGGTCTTTTTTAGTATACCTGTGTTCTACCATATCAAAACTATTATTGCGGTATAGGGCCACATCTATAGGGAAATCCACATCATTGGCACTTGCACGGGTAGAGTCAAAAGAAAGAAAACCGCTTTTTAAGGCCAGGTGCATACTCGAATCGTTGGTCAGCGTCCTGTTTAAGATCGCCTTTCCATGCCCAGAATTACCAATGATCACAAAGGGAGCACCCTGACCTAACTCTACCCAGTTTCCTTCAGGATACAATAAAAACAGCTTGTGCTCATCATCATCCTTCAGCTGCCCGCCGATAATCGTATTCAGGTTAAACTTAAAACCTGCTTTCTCCAGTGACTCCCTATCTTCCCTCGCTACCCGCTTTACCTGTTCGCCGAAATCATTCACAGCTTTGTACAATTTATTGTGTTCTATACCTTCATCTATCCGCTCCTTGAAATATAAGACTGCTTTATCCCTAACCGACCTCAATCCGCTGGTCATGATAAACAAAGAGTATTTATCCTTTTGCTCTATATATATTTTCTTTTTCTCCGTGGTCTCTGTGCCTGAAGTAATTCTTGTATCGGCTATCGCAACTAATCCTTCTTTAACTTTTATCCCTAAACAATATGTCATTCTAACGGTTTTACTAAAAAAATCGAACCAAATATATTGATCAATCTATATAAAAATTTTATTTTAATTACATTATTCATCATTTATAATTTAACAATTATTAATCCACCTCAAATCGATAAAAAACCTTTGTATTTTATTCAAAAACCATATTTATTTAGATTGCATTTCACTATATTTCAATGAATTTTTACTTTATCTGGCTACAATGACTAAAAACAAACACACAGAATCATATAACTTGCCAAATAACACCTGGGATGAGATGTTTGATCAGTCAAAACAGGTCAGGATTGAGTATAAAAAGGTGATGGACCACCTGGACCTGGAATCAACAGAAGAATTAAACAAAAAGGAGGAACTTTCCAAAGTTCTTTTTATGAGCCAGGGGATCACATTTACTGTTTATAACAGCGGAGAAGGCATTGAAAAGATATTCCCTTTTGATATTATCCCCAGGATTATTAATGCCGCCGAATGGGAATTTATTGAAAAAGGAATTAAACAAAGGGTAACGGCACTCAACCTCTTTTTAAAAGACGTTTATAGCGACCAGTTCATTATCAAGGATGGCATAGTCCCCATCGACATTATTTATTCCTGCCCGCATTTTCTTCGTGAAATGGTCAATGTTAAAGTGCCCCACGATATCTATATCCATATTGCAGGAATAGACCTGATCAGGGACAATGATGGGACCTATTATATCCTTGAAGATAATGTACGCACCCCATCGGGCGTAAGTTATATGCTCGAAAACAGGGAAATCACCAAACGTTTGTTTCCCGATCTTTTGCCGCAGTGCAGGGTGAGGAGCGTAACGGAATATCCCAATATATTGTATAATAATTTGAGGGCCTTATCGCCAAGACAGGTGGCCGACCCTACAATTGTGCTGCTAAGTCCAGGCAGTTTTAACTCCGCCTATTTCGAACATACTACCCTGGCCCGCCTCATGGGCATTGAACTGGTAGAAGGTCCCGATCTGATCGTTGAAGACCATAAAGTATTTATGAAAACAACCGCCGGATTACAACAGGTAGATGTTATTTACCGCAGGGTAGATGACGAGTATCTCGATCCGCTGGTATTTAACCCTAATAGTCTGCTGGGAGTAGCCGGTTTAATGAATGCTTACCGGAAAGGAAATGTAACGATCGTAAACGCAGTAGGTAATGGCGTAGCCGATGATAAAGCAGTTTATGTCTATGTGCCAGACATGATCAAATACTACTTAAACGAAGAGCCCATATTGAAAAACGTACCTACCTACCAGTTAAAAAACAAAGACGAAAGAGAATATGTATTCGCCAACATCACCAATATGGTGGTGAAACAAACCAATGGCAGCGGAGGTTACGGAATGCTGATGGGACATGCCGCTACACCGGAAGAAATTGAGGAGTATAAATTAGAGATCATTAAAGATCCGCGGCAGTTTATCGCCCAACCCACCATCAGTCTTTCCTCGGCACCTTGTTATATGCAGGGCGTTTTGCAGCCCCGAAGGGTTGATTTCAGGCCATTTGCACTATGTGGCCCTAATGGGATTACTATTGTGCCTGGTGGATTAACCCGCGTAGCCCTCAAAGAAGGTTCATTAGTAGTAAATAGCTCACAGGGTGGTGGCAGTAAAGATACATGGGTACTTTCTTAAATTAAATGATAGAATAATATGTTAAGCAGAGTAGCTGAAAGTTTATATTGGATAAGCCGTTATATTGAAAGAACGGACGGTATGCTGCGCATGCTTAAAATAAATTACGCTTCCTCACAGGATGCCGTAGCAGAGTTTTCATGGAGCCCGGTAATCCGTATCTATTGCGGATCAGACAATGAACACCTGGAAAAAATTGAATACAACAGCCGTACAGTGCTGCAGTATATGGTAACGGACAAAAACAATCCGCATTCTATAATTAATATGATCACCCAGGTGCGGGAGAATGCCAGAAGCGTACAGGATCACATTACCAAAGATGTATGGCAGTGCCTGAACGAGTACTACCATACCATCAAAGATCCAAAATTGAACAACATGCTAAAAAAGGACGACCCGATTTCAGTATTGGATATCCTGATCAAACAGGGGATGCTTTTTTATGGCACTACCGAAATTACGATGGCCCGCAATGAGGGAACCAGCTTTATGCGTTTGGGGAAATACCTGGAACGCGGTATCCAGTCGGTAAACATCCTGGATGTTAAATTCGGATCGGTAGATCATAATCCTGATCTGCTCACCAATACCAGTTACTGGAAACATCTGCTGCTGTCTATCGGAGGGTATGAATTATATCTCCGCACATACCGACAGGGCTTTGAAGCCGAAAATGTATTGGCCCAGGTAGTACTGAACAACCAGTTCCCCAGGTCTGTAATCTATTCGCTAAACCAGCTGATCAAGTACTTTGACCTGTTAAAAAGCGGAGGACATATTAACGCGGGCAACCTGTCCTTTTTAATCGGACGCCTGCAGAGTAAGGTAAAATACAGTTCTATAAAAGGTTTGAAACAGGGCGACCTCCATCTCTATCTTGCTGAGATCAAATCAGAGCTGTTTGGCATTGGGAATGCCTTTAACCATAACTGTTTTTCTTTGTCCTAATTTTCATTGTCATGCCTGAATTTAACATCAAACATATCACCAGATACACTTATGAAGCCTTAGTAAAGGACAGTGTAAACCATATTATTTTATATCCCAAGGAGGATGAATACCAGAAAGTACTTAAACACGACCTCAAGATTTCCGGACACCCCAGAGTAGATACTTTTATTGATTATTACGGTAATAAAGTAGGTTTTTTCACTTATAGCGAGCGCCACAGGGAACTCGAGATCTATTCTGAACTGACGGTATCCACTACACCAAAAGCACTACCCATAGACACGATTTTTAGTGAACTGGAATGGACAGATTTACAGAACCTGCGCTTTCATGTTCCTTACATAGATTATTTAAAGTGGGAAGCCTTTAATAGTTTACCTGAACTGCAAGGCATCATGGACGGTTTGCTGAAAAAGGAATCTACCCCCTACCAAACAGCACTGAATTACTGCAACTATGTTTATGAACAGTTTAATTATATCCAGGGAGTAACCACGGTACAAACTAAATTAGATGAAATATGGCAGCTAAAAGCGGGCGTATGCCAGGATTTTGCGCATATTTTATCACAAATGCTGCGCATGGCAAACATTCCCGCGAAATATGTAAGTGGTTACATCTGCCCAAATAAAAACGGCATGAGAGGTGAAGGAGCTACACATGCCTGGGTTGAAGCCTACATTCCTTCTTATGGATGGCTGGGCCTCGACCCTACCAATAACTGTATCGCAAATGAAACTTATGTAAGGCTTGCCTTTGGCAGAAGTTTTAATGATTGCTCCCCGGTAAAAGGTGTATACAAAGGCCCTTCCAGTCATAAACTAACTGTGCAGGTTATTGTAAGTTACGATAATGGCGTTACCGAACAGCTTGACCCGATTGTGGAAATTGAACCTGAACAACCGGCCGCACCAATTGTACAGGGCAATAGTTACCGCCGTAACCTGGAACTGATGCAGCAAATCCAGCAACAACAGCAACAATAAAAAGACACGGAAACAACAATAGTGTTTCACTCTAAGTTATACCTTAGCGGAAATTCATTATAGTATTTTACATGTCCGCAAAAACAATAAACAACATTTATATACTTGGTCTTGGAGCTTTGGGAGGCATGTACGCTTCAAAGCTCCAGGAAGTTAATCCCGATAACGTAAAGATCATTGCTGATACCAAACGGATTGAAGCCTACGGCAAAACTGAATTAATTATCAATAGCAAAAAACATAATTTCCAATATGTAAGTCCGGGAAGCCAGGTCCCTTATGCCGACCTGATCATTGTTACCGTGAAATACACTGTCCTTCAACAGGCTATTCAGGATTTACAATCTTTTGTAGGGCCTGATACGATAATTATTTCCCTTTTAAATGGTATTGGCAGTGAAGAATTAATTGGTAAAACTATTGGCATGGAACACCTGATCCATGCTTATGCCGTAGGCATGGATGCCGTTCGTGAAGGCACCATCCTTACTTATGCAAATATGGGACGGATCGTATTCGGAGAAAAAACCAACGGCGCATCCTCTGTAAATGTAACCGCATTAAAAGAACTGTTTGACCGTACCGGTATACCCTATATGAATCCTGCTAATATAGAGCGCGCAATGTGGAGCAAATTCATGCTTAACGTGGGGATTAACCAGGCATCTGCCATTCTCCGCAGTTCTTATCAGGCATTTCAAAGTCCATCCCCCGCAAGAGAACTGCTGGTTATGGCTGCACGGGAAGTTGTACAAATCTCACAGCAATGCGGAATCGACTTAACAGAGAATGACATTAACGACTGCCTTAAAATAGTCGAAACCCTCTCCCCAATTGGGAAAACATCAATGTTACAAGACATAGAAGCAGGACGAAAAACAGAAGTAGATACCTTTGCAGGTACTGTGATAGAAATGGGTAAAACATACTGCATTCCCACTCCTGTTAACGAAACTTTTTACCGTATCATTCGGTTCATGGAAGACAGCAATTCATGATCCTAAGCAGGAGCAGCCGGGAAATTACTGCCCAAACGCCTTTTGATCAGTTTGTTTAATGGTCTTTCTACATAGAAAAAAGATAAAATACTGAATACCATAGTGGTTAAAAATGAGGATAAAATAAATAACAGGATATGATGTTGAATTCCATCTTCACCTATAATCAGTTTGAGATAACCGAGCGTGAGCGCATGGATCATGTAAAATGAAAAACTAATTTCGCCCAATAAAACAAAAATCCTATTTGACAATATCCTGGATATCCATCCTTTATTCAAAGAAAAAACCACAATTACGTTTAACATCGGTAACCAGTAATAAACAGAATACCGGTACAACTGATCAATTTGGTTGTGATTGATATAAAATAATATGAATAGCAGGATTGAAGAAATCTCAATCAGGGTTGCCTTCAGGCCCGACCATTTTTGATCCTTTAGTTTGGTATATAAACCGAAGAGCAGCATACCCCATATAAAATCTATCAAACGAAAAAAAGGACTGATATAGATCAATGAGTAATAAAGATCTTTAGGACAGAGAATCAGAACTACACCCAATAACATAACGTATGGAATAATCAGCTTTTTTTGCCTGGAAATATAAAATATACTGACCAGGAACGGGAAGAGCAAATAAAAAAACATTTCATCCGAGATACTCCATGCAACCCCGTTAAAATCAAAATAAAAAACCCGGTAAGGCATATAAGATTGCAGCATAAAAAGATGTGCTATAGAAACGGCAATAATAGTAGAGGTTTTCGCCTTCAGTAAAAAGCCAAGCGACAAGGGTATAGATAATGGAAAAGTAATCAAATGTAAGGGGTAAACCCTGGCAACTCTGGCTATCCAGAAATCTTTCTTTGTGATTTCTTTCCTAACAAATTTCTCTTTATAGCTATAGGCCAGAACGAATCCGCTCAGTATAAAAAAGAAACTTACCCCTAAATAACCTTCATAAAGATATCGCTCATAAAAAGAGCGATATGCTTTATCAGTATGCAAATAACTCCCCGTATGACTAAAAAAAACAAATAACGCAAAGACAAATCTTAATGAAGTAAGTGGCTTGATCATGTTTTTCATCTATGGAGGCTTTATTTAGATACAGACTAGAATTTACCTAAAAATACACTCACTAATAAGCCGATATTAATTTATTTTCATCAATATTTGCACAAAAGCTATCAAATTTTTTGAACCTATTGCCAAACGGGAATTTTCACAAAACTGTCATTCGACCATTCTATCTTTAAGGGGATCTTTGCATCGCTGATTGTTTCTTCGCTCACTCTTTTACCCGTACCATAGTTGATCTGAGCAAAATCGTTTTTATTAATATTTAACACCACCATCAGCCGGCTGCCTTTACTTAGCTGCCGGCTAACCAGACGGCTTCTGGAAAAAGGAATGGTTTCAGGAATACCAGGATGCAGCAGTTGCCTTATGCTCATATCCCTGGCATAACTGGCACGGCCCAGGAAATAGCTCAGCTCAAAATATTCGCCATCAGGCATAACCTCATATAATACAACACCTATATCCATATCCTTTTTATTGATCGTTGCTTTAAGCTCACCTTCAAATAAACCATTTACTGAAACAGGATGATCAAATGGTTTACTGATAAAAAAGAGACCATTACTTCGGTCCAGTTCTTTCCTGATGATCGGCTCAGGATAATAATCATTGTTAAAAGTCTTTCTGTCGGCAAGATCTACAGTCTGCTCTATTCTTCCTTTTTTTACAGGCTTGGATGCAGATAGTAAAAAATCCTTTCCCATTTTTTTATCGGTCAGGTATAATTTTAACGTCTGGTTGCTCATCTTTTCCAGCGAAGGCGAATGTTTCCATTTATTGGCACCCATCACTTCGTAATTAACTTTATCTTTTAAGATATCAGGTTTCTTCCCCCCTTTTAAGATATAATCCAGCCATTTAAAAGTAATTTCACGGGTATGAATAATAGCTACTGAATCTACCTTGTAACCTCGTAATTCAGCGCTACCTCCTCTTTGTGCTCCAAAATGATCATAAGGGCCAATAATAAGATAGTGTTCTGCTTTTGGGTTATACTTTAAATGCTCTTTAAAATAATGCATAGCAGATATCTGCCCATCATCATAATAACCGGTAATGGTTAAAACCGGGATATTAATACGCGCATATTCCTTTTGATAGGGTACCATATCCTGCCAGTATCGATCATAATCCGGATGCTGCAGCCAGCGCTGTAATAATGGATTGGGTTTTCCATCGATACTATCAATCCTGTTGTAAGCTGCCCCGCTTTCATACCAGCGGTTACGCATCGTTTCCCATCGCCGGGTGTCGTTGTTCACTACATCATCCACATATTTATTATCGGTCACATAAAAAGCCCACTGGTAATTGGCATTTAAAAAGATATTGTTTTCCATTGGCAAACCAAGACCGGGTATCGCGGCTACATAAGGTACTATGGTTTTTAATGCCGGGTGCAGGCGTTTGGTTGCCGCCCATTGCGCAAAACCAGAATAACTGCCGCCATACATGCCCACCTTACCATTACTCCATGGCTGCCTAATAATCCAGTCTATCACTGCATTAACGTCTGTAGTTTCATGTTCATAAGGCAGTACAGCATCAGGACTCAGGCGTTTGCCCCTCGTATCTGCAACAACGCTTACATAACCATGCTCCACCGCATATTTCGCTTCTGTGAGGCTCCTTTCCAAATTGGAATAAATAAAAAATAAAAGTGCCACAGGCTGCGGTGTAAGTATTCCTTTTTTACGCATCACTACAGCTGACAGCGTTGCCCCGTCTGAGGTTTTTATCAGCACGCTGTCCTGAATAATATATTGGCTATTGCCCTCTTCTTTCATTAGAGGCTTGATTGATACTTGTTGTGCGACTGCAGCACAAGATAAAATGAGGCATAGGAATGCCATACAGAGTTTTCTGTTCATAATTTATTGCCTTTAGATACTATTTATTGCTGGATTAATTTCCTGAACCTTGCCGACTGGCGGTCTGATACATCCAGCAGATCGCCAGTTAACAGGCTTATTTTTAATCTGCTGCCATTGACGGTTTTTATCTGATCAACATATTCAAGGTTGATGATCTGCGTTCTGTTGATCCTGAAAAAAGTGTTTTCATCCAATTTCTTTTCCAGCTGATTCAGTGATGTTTTGATGAATATT
This sequence comes from Pedobacter sp. L105, assembly GCF_009765875.1. Taxonomy (GTDB): domain Bacteria; phylum Bacteroidota; class Bacteroidia; order Sphingobacteriales; family Sphingobacteriaceae; genus Pedobacter. The sequence goes on along the minus strand of NZ_LMUP01000001.1, from coordinate 155,794 downwards.
TTTTTATGATCTATAAATAGCCTTGCATAATTGTCCATCGATTCAATCAGGTGAATCTTTTTCCAGGTAATAAAATGATAATGGAGGCCATCTTTTACAAAGATCCGGGGATCAGTTATCGTATCGGGCAACTGTACCTTTAACTGCTCTATTGCCTTCATGAAACGCTCTTCCCGTATAGGTTTCATCAAGTAATCCAGTGCATTAAATTCAAATGCCTTTACCGCATACTGATCAAAAGCCGTAGTAAAAATAACCTGGGGAACTTTTTCGAGGGATTCCAAAAGTTCAAAACCGGAGGTTACAGGCATCTGTATATCAAGAAACAAGAGATCTGGCTGTCTCAATTCAATCAGCACTTTTGCTTCATCTGCATTTTTTGCTTCTCCAATCAGCTCAAAGTCGGGATAATTAACTAACATTCTTTTAATTTCCTCCCGTGCATTACGCTCATCATCAATGATCAATGTTTTTATCCTTTTCATTGTATCGGAATCAATATAGTTGCCAAAACGGTAGTTCCTGACTGATTAACAATTTCAAAATTAGCCTTTCCTGTAAACTGGATTTCCAGTCTTTCTTTTAGATTTTTTAGCCCCAGGCCCTGCCCTAACATCATAGCAGATAATTGCCCGGGATTCTGCACTGTTATTCGTATATGATCAGCCGATTGCGTTAATTCTACAGCAATCAGTCCACCTTCTTTCTGCTGATCGATACCATGTTTAATTGCATTTTCAACCAGTGTTTGAATGCTTAGCCGCAGGATCATTAACCCTTTAATTGTTTGGTTAGCTTCAATCCTATACTGTAAACGCTCTTCCAGACGTAGTTTTTCCAGTTCAAGATAATCTTCTACCAGATCGAGTTCTTCTTTTACAGTAGCGAGCAAATCCTTTCTGCCATACAGCGAGGTGCGTAAGAGTTCCGATAGCAGGTCTATTGCCCTTCTGGAAGATACGGGATTTTCAATCACCAGCGCTTTGATATTGTTTAGCGAGTTGAAAAGGAAATGAGGATTAAGCTGTGCAGAAAGATTGCTTAGCTGGGCATCTTTAGTTAAGATAACGAGCTGCGCATTTTCTTTGGTTAGCCTGATCTCCCGCCGGGCATATTGGTACAAGTGATAGGCCAGCAACCAAATAGACATCAGCCTTATTCCCGCAATAAAAATCTCCATGATCAACATTCTATAGATCATTGAAAAAGGTACATGGAAACCATTTAATAAATAAGAGCGGAAAAAGTAAATTTTAGCTATAGTAACTGCCGTATAACTTAATCCCAAGATAAAAACTGAAGGAATAATCCTTTTTAGCAGTTCATTCAGATTTAACTGCTGCCAGTTATGCCGTAAAGCAAAATTCCGGTACAGATGTGTCAGCAGCATATAAAGTGCCACGTCAGATACAAACTGCAATATTCCTATCCTAAAATTAAATCCTCCCTGAGCATAACCAGCAAAACCCCAATATAGAGAGGCTATAGACCATCCTATGAGCTGGCATTTCCAGTAAAGCGAGAGGGATGGTTTCTTTTTCATTTTAAATCCAGCTATTTGACAGATCAAAGCAACACAATCTATCTCAAAGCTAAAAGATAAAATACAGGAACGGGTGGTTTTGGGGATAAGCGTAACGGGATAACGATGCACATTGCATAATCGGGCAGACCGCCTTTCAGTAAAAAGACCGGATCAACTCCGCCCTGTCTTTTATGAGTTAGTTTCCTCTTCGTTTGGTAATCCATATTTATCGACAAGTTCTCTCATCTTATCTGCTTTATGCACAAAATACGGATCGTCAATATAGTTCTTAAAATAAGGAACAATAATTGCCTTTCCGGGGCCTATAATAGTCCCGGCTCTTTTAAATTCGGACATAATTTCTCCTTTCCAAGCTATTATTTATTTTTCTTTTCACCTGGCAATCCGTATTTAGCGATGATTTCTCTTGCCTCATTTGCCTTTTTCACAAAGTAAGGATCATCGGCATAACTCTTAATATACGGAACAACAGTTACCGGGTTATGACCGATCTTTGTAGAAGTTTTTTTTATTACAGACATAATTTCTCCTTTCTTATTCTTATTATCAAATTTAACTATTTATTTAGGTTCTATCAAGAAGGCATCGTAGTTAACATTTTTTTGTAAATTTACTCCAGTTCCTGTTCCTAAATCCATAGAGCTTAAAATCTCTCTTAATCTCATCTATCATAGATGAGATGTATATCTGGTAAAGCCTCGTTTTTACAGGTGAGTTTCCTTTAGCAAAAAGAAAGTCAATAGGATGACGATTGATAAAATCATTAATTGTATCGGCTACTGTTGCCAAAACAATACTCCTATCATTATTATTACTAATTGCCTCGTCATCAATTTTGCCCGTGATGTTATCTTCATCTCCAAACCCTAAGTTATATATCACAGGATTATTCCCGATCTTCGTATATCGAATTACCTTTTTTATTCTCCCTTTTGGTCCCTCATTAAAAAACTCATAGGTATAAAAATTATTATCGGAAAAACAAGAGTAATGTTCTAAGTTCATCTTAGACTACAGTTAGTGTTATCGTTTTCATCGATCACCAAAGTACAATTATTTCTTTTTAATTTACTTAAAATACAATAAAATAATTAATATTTAATTAATATATAATTTTTAACTATTTAACAGAATTATGAATTTATCTTGCAAAGATTCAATAGATGGCATTACAATGGGCAATTTATTCACATGACTTATCTGTAAGCGAAGGAATCGACAAATTTTCAGTTTTCATGAATATAATAGGTTTATTAAAGCCGTTATTCCAACAGACGGTACTTTAGAATTAAACAGAGACACGTCAACCTGGTAAATCCAAAGTTTAAGTTTGGGTTTACCAGGTTAACGTGTCTTTAAATCACTTATAAGAATATTCTATTCTTTACGAATTAAAAATTTAGGCTCAATAAACGATCCGCATTTCCATGTGCAATTTTTTCAACCTGATCTTCCTGCAAAGGAATACTGTCAAGAAACGCCTTCCCCTCTTCATTCGTGCTAAAAGGATAATCAACTGAAAACATGATATTGTCAATGCCAAAAGTATCTATAGCAGCGTTTAAAGGGGGTAAAGTAAATATACCGCTGGTGGTAATAAATACCTGTTGTTTCAAGGTTTCACTAATATAACGTTCGTTAACTCCTGTCTGGGCTACCTTAAATTTATCATCAAGCCTTCCAATCATCATGGGCAGCATCTCTCCCATATGGCCAATGATCACTTTTAATTTAGGATAGCGGTCTAAAGTACCCGAAACGATCAAACGCAGTAAATGAACTGCGGTTTCTGAGTGCCAACCCCAGCCGGCTATCGATAACAGCTGACCAGCATGTTTTGGCAAACCCTCATAATAGGCTTCTACAACGGCTTTAGGCGGTAAACCCGGATGTAAATAAATGGGAACACCCAAACGCTCTGCACGCTGTAAGACTGGCGCAAATTTTGGATGGTCCAGAAACTCTCCATCAGTCATTCCATTAATTAAAGCACCCTGGAATTGATAAGCATTCACCGTTCTTTCCAGTTCATCAGCTGCAGCCTCGGGCGCGGTCATAGGTAAATGTGCAAAAGCGGTAAAACGGTTCGGATGGACAGCTATCCTTTCGGCAATTGTATCGTTATACTGTTTTGCAAAAGCTGGTCCCTCCTCTTTACTGAGCAGATCTGCACCCGGTCCGGCTACAGAAAGTACCTGTACAGTAATCCCGCTGGCATCCATGGAGCTTAGGCGCTCCCCGGTGATATCTGCCAGTTTAGGCGCCACCACTTTAATCATGGGCGACTGATCAATGGTGTGAACAGCCATAGCTTCCTTTGGGATTAAAGCGGTCAGTTCAGGAAATGTTAAATGTTCTTCTAAAGTTACAATACGCATAGGTGATGGATTATGTTAAAATAACGGGTAATTCATTAAAAAAATATAGGTCAGGAAGGCAGAAAGCAATTTTCGATCCGTTTAAAACCATCTTAATCTTATATATAGAAATCCTCACTTAACCATCCCTGATTTTACCGCTTAAAAGATAAATTGAAAAATAAACTGATATGACCTGGTTCGGCCTGCAAGGTAATATCAGTTGCCGTAAAAGGCTTGTAAAAGGTCATCTGGGGTCGGGTTGGTAAGGGGTTGGTAAGAGGCTGTTAAGGATAAATGACCAGATGCCCTTACCAACCCCTTACCAACTGTACCATAGACTCTTAACAGTGGATGTTTTGCTGTAATTTTTCCATAACTTTTCACTTGCTTTTCACCGAATCAGTTGTTAACTTGTATTAAATTAATTTTTAACTTAACAAAAATAGTATGAGAAAGAAAAAAAAGAGTCCTTTTGGTGATTTTATTGGAAGGATAGGAAACATGGTATGTTATCCGTTAAACGGGCAGATTGTTTGCCGAACAATAGGAATAGTTACGCATTGGAGCGAGGAGCAGCAGGCAGTACAAATGAGGACAGAATTAATCTCCCCCATTTTAATAGCCACAAAAAAGTACATTGATGCGGGCTTTAAAACAACTCCGAGACTGCAAACCTGGAGCATTAATAATAAAGCTACCTCCGAAAACAACCCCAGTGCGATTATAGGCAGCTTCCCGGATCTGAAAGTGGACTATTCAAAACTCTTGTTTTCTATGGGCAACCTTCCTGTACCGAAAAACCCACAGGTTCAATTGGTAAACAATGTACTCACCTTTAGCTGGGAGGCCGATCTGGAAAACGAAAATGCAAATGACACCGATCAGATTATGCTATTGGCTTACTTTCCGGAAAAACTTAAAACCCTGACGGTACTTAGCGGAAACCAAAGACCACTAGAGCAGCACAAAATCAATTTACCTACATGGACAGAAGAAACAATCATAGAAACCTATCTATCATTTGTTTCAGATGACAGAAATAGTATTTCTAACAGTATCTACGTAGGACAAATTATGTGGAACAAAAATTCAGCAGGTTATGGCAACATTTGATCCCGGGCCGTTAGGTGGCTTCTCCGGATCGGTTGGACTGATAGTGGGGACTAAAACAGGTGGTAAAAATGTAATAAGAAGCAAGCCTGGAAAACGTAAAAAATCGACACTGAAAATTACGCCGCAAAATTTCAGATTGCCGTTAATAACAGACTTTTTATCCCGCTTTACAGATATGATCAACACAGGATTTAAAAATCAGAAAAGCAAACTTTCCGCATTTAACCAGGCGGTAAAGCATAACCTAAAACATGCAGTTACGGGAGAGTCTCCAGATTTTGAAATTAATTATCGCAAAATTATTATTAGCAAAGGCAAACTGGAACCCGTCTGGTCTGGCACCCTCACCATGAAAGAAGGAGGCATGATCGAAATCAGCTGGGAAATACCCGAAACAGTTTCAATTAAATTGGTAGCCAAAGACACTTCTTATGTTGTGATCTATAACAGCACCAAAGAAAAGACCATATGCTGGCCTGTAGGTATAACAAGAGATCAGTTAAAGCAGATCATTAATACGGGACTTCATCATAAAGAAGGAGATATCATGCATGCATGGTTATTTTTTGTCTCTCCTGATGGAAAAAGCTCTTCTAACAGCGAGTATCTGGGTCTTGGCTCAGTATTAAAGTAATTGAATGCGCTGGCGAAAGATTGCATTAAACGATCAATTTCATACTTTTGACTAAACGTTTTAGATTTATGAAATTAGTATTTAAGCAAGCTTCCGCTGCCGATATTGATCTGGCTTTATCCCTTCTTCAATATGCCGCAAAAAAAATCCGTGATAAGGGTCTAACTCAATGGAACATTTGGTTAGACCCTACGGAAAAACAAATTCAATGGGTAAAAGATGGATTTGAACACGATGAATTTCAAATCGTTTATGATGAAGAAGGCAGAACGGCAGGTATGTTCAGGCTATCAGATAAAGATATCTTATACTGGGGCGAACAAACCGAGCAGGCTGCTTATATACATTCATTAGTAGTAACTAAAGAATTTTCCGGCCAGGATTTAGGAAAAAAGATCATTCTCCAGGTAGAGGATAACCTGCTGAAAAGCGGTATCAACTTATTAAGGCTGGATTGCAATGCAGACAACAGATGGTTATGTTCTTATTATGAACAACAGGGATTTATCAAAACAGGTCAGAAACAGATGCCACATGCACTAAATAACCTTTATGAGAAAAAACTGTAATCATCATCTACCTATTCTTTATTAATTTACAACCCACCCAGGTGCTTAGGAAGCGGAATATCATGGCTTACCTCATCTGCTATGGGTGCCATATTTTTTATTTGTATGGGAATAATGCCAGACCAGATAGGTAATACCTTATCTTCTGGCCCATCATTAGGCATTCCCGTGCGCACCTTTGCCGATGCTTCTTCTATCTTAAAAGCCAGCACAGTAGTTTTTTTAATTTCACTCAAGGTAACGGGACGAAGATAATCCCAGCTTTCAGGCACAATCTTATTGGTAAGCCATTCAAATGCTTTCATCTTTTCTTCCTGCCCCTCAATCTTTTCAGCTGTAGCAAACAACACTACAGAACGGTAGTTAACAGAATGGGAAAATGCCGATTTGGCAATAACCAGGGCATCGATCAGCATTACAGTGATACAAACAGGAATACCTTTTTCCAGTTCACGGATAAAATGACTGCCCACCGATCCATGGATATACAGCTTGTTTTCATAACGGACAAAGGAAGTAGGAATAGAAAAAGGCTTGTTGTCTGCTACAAAACTAACAGTGCAAACAATAGCTTCATCCAGGATTGGATAAATAGTTTCAGCATCCAAATGTGCACGTTGAGCAGCACGACTTGGAATCAATGGCGAAGATGTTTTCATAGCATTTCTTTTTTACAAATTTGTATCTTTATTGGATCACTATAATCATCCAATTTATATAAAACCAGTAGTCCAATATAAATGCAGCTATTAGCCTCTTTACTTTCTATCGATAAATCTGACAGTGAGCCAGTGTATTTACAAATGGCGGGTAAATTAATGGAACTGATTAAAAACGGAACTTTGCAGGCAGGTCATCAGCTGCCAAGCACAAGGAAGCTGGCAGAACACCTGAGCCTTCACCGAAAAACAGTGATCAGGGCTTATGATGAACTATTGGCACAAGGCTGGCTGGAAAGCCATTCCGGAAGTGGAACTTTTGTCGCTAAACACCTGCCCGAGATCAAAGCTCAGAATCTACTGAAGAACCCATCAAACGTGTCGAAAACTGCCGGTTTTACGATAGAAACGGCACCACACCTTAACCTGGAAGTGATCAAATTGAATGATGGTTTTCACCTTGATGATGGTTTCCCCGATGCACGGCTAGCCCCCTTAGCAGAATTAACCAGAGCTTACCGATCGCAACTGCTGACAGGAAATTCTTATGTGAAATTAGGTTATCATGATCCGCAGGGATCTTCCTGGTTAAGAGAAGAACTGGCCGCGTATCTGAGTGAAACGAGAGGACTAAAGATCACATCAGAGAACATCCTGATCACCCGTGGTACAGTCATGGGTTTATACCTTACCTGCACAGGATTGCTCAAAACCGGGGATCATGTAGTAACAGGGGAAACAAGCTGGAGAGGAGCAGACACAAATTTCGTCCAGGCAGGAGCCATCATCAGCCGTATTCCTGTAGATGAATATGGCATCCAAGTGGATGAACTGGAAAAAATTTGCCTCAAACAGGCTATAAGATTAGTCTATGTCACTTCTCATCATCATTACCCTACTACGGTAGCCCTTAGGGCAGATCGCCGCATTCATCTGCTCCGGCTGGCTGAAAAATATGGCTTCATCATTTTCGAAGATGATTATGACTATGATTTTCATTATCAGAACAAACCTCTTTTACCATTGGCCAGTGCCGACCCTGCTGGCATGGTCTTGTACTGCGGCTCTTTCACCAAAACTATCTCACCGGCATTTAGGGTAGGCTATCTGGTAGCTTCAGCAAATGTAATACAGAACCTGACCAGATTACGTAGGATCATCGACCGACAGGGCGATATCATGCTTGAAAACGCTATCGCAGAACTACTGCAGAACGGGGTTATCCAGCGGCACCTGCGGAAATCTTTACGGGTATACCGTCAACGACGGGACGTATGCTGCAACTTGTTAAAAGATCAGCTGGGCAATAGCGTCGATTTTGAAATACCCGATGGCGGAATGGCCGTGTGGACAAGGTTTGATCCTAAAATCAACCTGCCCGACCTTGCCCAAAGGGCATTAAAAAAGGACCTTTATTTTTCTAATGGATTGCTGCATCAAAAGAGCGACAAATTATTGAACGCAACACGACTTGGTTTTGCCTCTTCCAGTACCAATGAACTGGAAAAGGCAATAGAAATACTTGCAAAGCTGATCAAAACAATTCCCTCTTCTTAAGCTTTAGGCGCGCGGCCAAAAGCTTCACGCAATTTATCTTTTGCTTCTTCCAGTACTTTCTTTTGATCGGCATCCAGGTTTTTCCCCGCCCTGTTCACATAAAAAGTAAGCATGGACATGGCAGAACGGAAAGGTGAGGATTTTTTCCTCGTACTTTTCTCTGCTGATTCTTTTAAAGATTCAGCAATCTTTTTGGGGTCTTTAGATTCAAAAACATTTTCTTTCAGATCCAGTGCATCACTATGCTCCGTAACCTCAGCAGACCACTTTTTTTTAGCAGTGCCCACTGATTTGCCTTTTAATGAATTTGTTGCCATATTTCTCGATTTTAAGGGGAAATTCAATCCACATTTCCCCTTAAACAATTGACAGCAAATACTGTTTCACCCGGATCAATAAATCATTGAGTCTTACTTAATTCCTCCAAAAGCCGCAAAACAGGCATTTTTATGTAAAACATCGGTATATCGGAAACCTGCTTTTTTCATCAGTTCCAGCTGATAAGTTACAGAGCGGGGCGAATCTTCAGCTTCAATATAAGTTAATACATGTTGCCGGTACTCCACTCCTCCCAACCCTTCCAGATAGTGTCCATACCGTTCTGTAAAAAGCTGGTCCAGTGCTTCTGGCTGATGACTGATCAAATCCGATATCCAGAAACTGCCCCCTGGTTTTAATGACCGGTATATTTTGTGAAATACTGTTTCCCAATCCTGATCCTCTCTTAAATGATGCAAAACGGCAGCAGCAAGCACAATATCATACTGGTTTTCCGGCAGGTCAGCCTGCAGAATATCCATTTGTATAGTTTCCACTTTCCCAGTAGTAACCGCAGAAACGCGTTCTTTTGCTTTTTCCAGCATTGGCAAACTCAAATCAATTAGCGTACAATTGAGGTTAGGCACTTTTTCCAGCATTTTCAACGTATAGTTCCCCGCGCCGCAGCCGATATCCAGCAGGTTAACGGCATCCGGTTTTACGCAAAAAGCCGCGCTGGTAGTCAGCTCCAAAGTCAATGGCGCATCAATAGTTGTTTGCTGTCCTGTATCCAAATTTGAAAAACGTTCAACATCTTTATCAAAACGCTGCCGTATTTCTTCTAACGTAGATTTTCTCCTGAGATCTTTCTTTTCCATAAATAACATATTTATTATTTCAAAGCTATAGATAATCATGATATTTGAAAAATACCAATTTTATCAATTATTGATAGCTGTAAAGTATCATGGAATTAAGACACTTGCTTTATTTTAAGACCGTAGCTGAGGAACTGCATTTTAGAAATGCAGCTTTAAAGCTTTTTATTTCACAACCACCATTAAGCAGACAGATCCGTGAACTGGAAGAGGAACTGGGGGCAAAGTTATTTGAACGCAACAATAAACGTGTATCCCTTACCCCTGCCGGGTTGTATTTCAAAAAGCGGGTAGATGAATTATTTTCCCATTTGAATGAAAGCAAACAGCTGGTCAGGCAGCTGCACGAAAACCTGAGTGGTGAATTGAGGATTGGCTATATCAGCTCTACCTATCATGTACATTTGATGGATACCCTCAAAGAAATGCGTGAGGTCTTTCCCTTTTTGTCGGTTAAACTTTTTGAAACCCCTACCGTAAAACAAGTAAAAGCGCTGGAAGAAGGAAAACTGGATATAGGCATTATGAGAGCGCCTATTAATTCAGAGAAACTGGAAATGATCACTTTATTTCATGATCCATTTCTACTGGTTATTCCCGATGGTGAAGATCCTTCGATTGAGTTGAAAGATTTGAGTAATTATCTGTCAAAACAACCATTTATCTTTTTTAACCGGGAATATGCACCTGTATATTATGAGAAACTAATTGAGATCTGCCAGCGGCTGGGATTTGTCCCTGAGATTACACATGAAGCAAATAATGTGCATTCTATTTTAAGACTGGTAGAAAATGGTGCGGGTGTTTCCATCTTACCACAAACTGTTAGAGATCACTTTCCGGATTTGAAATTGAAATATATCGACCTTGTCAGTATACCTGTGTCTACAGAAGTGATACTGGCACATCGATCGCAGCAGAATTTGGCGGCCGACTGGTTTATAGATCGCTATACAGCATTTTTCAGAAAGCCCAATGATCAGCCAGCTATTTAATCATATGTCGATTTTAGTTCCAGCCGGTTAGTTTTTCAATATAAGGAATTAGCAGATCAGCCATATCCTGCTGTTCTTTTACATTTGGATGGCCCGGCCTGTTTTTGTAAGGGAAACAAAGGGTATGGATTTTATCGTCACCTATATTTTTAACGGCCTGCTCAATATATCCCATCCAGGGTGCCCCCAATGCCGTAGCGTCCATACTACCGAGTGCGCAAATAATTTCTGCTTTTGGATAGGCACTTCTGATCTTCACCACCATGTTCTGGTAAGCTTTGATAATAAAAGCAGGTTTTGGGGCGGCTGTTCCAAAACGGGCTTTAAACTGCTCATTGTCGGGAATTTTAACAATCCACGAGTCATTCTGGAAAAGATTGATCACCACTACATCAGGCGTATAATTTTTAAAATTCCATCTGCTATGTTCATCTGTGGCATCCAGCCGGTTATACATTTCCGGCATGATCAGCGGAAACCAGCTGACCATTACGCCGATTCCACTTTTGGCAATACAATAATATTCGGCATCAAAGTGTCTGGCTGTGATGGCTGCATAACTGATATAATTATTTTCATAAGGGGCGGTGCCACGGTCTTTACCAGAGCTGTCTTCCACTGCATATCCGCAAGTGATAGAGTTGCCAAAAAACTCTATTTTATGCTTTTTTTCTATAGGTGCAGGTAAAAGAACCGATCCCTGTGCCAGCTGAAATCCATAAAACCAGGTCTTCCCTTTGTCCCATTCTGTACGTTTAAACAATTGCAAATGATGTTCACCCGCAGAAAGTCCTGAAGCAAGATGATAAGATTTTTTCTCTTTCTCGAGATGAATGGTACCGGTTACCTGACCATCAACGATAACAGTATAAAAATTATCCCCTCTTTCATCTCTTAACAGGGCTTTAACCCCTGTACCCTTAAAATTGATAGTTAAGTTTGTTCCCGGCCACGATAACTGGGCAGTATTGTCCTGTTTATCAACACGTCCCATATAGTGAATGTGGCTATCCTTACTCTTAATGAAAATGTCCTGTCCCTGGCATTGGCCGGTTATGAAAAGTGTAAAGAAAAAACTAAGGCAGATGATGATTCTCATTTCAATTGATTGGATGATCTAAATATACATAAACACCCAATAGCTGGTAGTTAGGTTTTCAGAAATTAATGATAAATTGATAACAGTTATTTAACACCAATAAATGGTTTAGACCTTAGCTTAGCACTACCTATTCCAATCCAGATGAAATATTGTTTTAAGACCAGTACACTGCTGCTCCTGCTTTTATTAGCCAGCTCAATCGTTAATGCACAAAATAAAACGAAAAAAGCACTATTTATTATCGCCGATGGTATACCTGCCGATGTATTGGAAAAATTAAATACGCCAAATATCAATATAATCATTAAACAGGGTACTTATTTGAGGGCGCATGTTGGCGGAGATGAAGATACCTATACACAAACTCCAACCATTTCTGCTGTTGGTTACAATAGCCTGTTAACCGGTACATGGGTAAACAAACACAACGTCTGGGACAATGATATAAAAGACCCAAATTATAACTATCCAACACTATTCAGATTATTTAAAGATCAGTATCCTGATAAAAAGATAGCTGTCTATTCCAGCTGGCTGGACAACCGTACCAAACTGGTAGGTGATGGCTTAGCCGCAACAAATAAACTGCATGTTGATGAGCATGCTGATGGTTACGAGCTGGATACTATTAATTTTAAACATGATAAACAGCGCGATTTCATGCATCGCATCGATGAAAAAGTTGCAGATGAAGCTGCTGCAGGGATCAGAAAAAATGCTCCGGATCTGTCGTGGGTTTATCTGGAGTATACAGACGATATGGGACATATGCATGGAGATAGCCCTGAATACTATAAAGCTATAGAAATGATGGACGGGCAGGTAGGTAAAATATGGGCCGCTATCCAATATCGTCAACAGCATTTTAATGAAGAGTGGCTGATATTTATCACAACCGATCATGGCAGGAATGAACAAACAGGACGTAACCACGGCGGCCAGTCAGTTAGGCAGCGTTCAACATGGATGGTAACCAATGCCGCTAAACTAAATACTTATGAACAGTATTATTATCCGGGTATTGTTGATATTATGCCTACAATCGCACATTTCATGCATATTGACATCCCTGTGAACCGGCAAAGGGAGATTGATGGTATTTCTATGATGGGCCCGTTATCTGTAGCCGAACCTCATGCAAACTATGTTCAGGGCATGATTGATGTAAGCTGGAAAGCTATGGATAAAGAAGGAAGAGTAAAAATTTATGTGGCCTCCACCAATATGATAAAAGAAGGAAAACCTGATCATTATCAATTACTGGCAGAAGTACCCGCAGGTGCAGAACATGCACTGGTTTCAGTGAAAGATATGCCTTCTGCTTTTTACAAAGTAAGTATTGAAGGCAAATACAATATGGTAAACAAGTGGGTTAAACCGGAAGAAAAAACAAAACCATAGATGCGTTTATTTTCAGTTTCTGCCTTTGTACTGTTTCCGGTAACCGCAGCACTTATTTTGGTATTCGGGAGCAGTTATAAACCTAATCCAGCACCTGCATTAAAGCATAAATTCATTATTATCGCGCATCGTGGAGATCATGTTATCTACCCGGAGAATACCTTAAAAGCTTACCAGGAGGCTATCGATCATGATGCTGATTATGTTGAAATAGATCTTCGTACCACCAAAGACGGTCAGTTGATCAGTATGCACAATTCAACTGTAAACCGGATGACCAACGGTGATGGCGCTATTAAAGATCTTACTTTTGAACAGCTTGAAAAACTCTCTGTTAAAAGCCGGGATAGCCTTGACCATACCACTTATCGTATCCCTTCTTTTGAACAGATCCTAAAACTTTGTAAAAACCGCATTCACATTTATCTTGATTTTAAGGAAGCAGATCCACTGGCAGCTTATAAAATGATAGAAAAATATGGAATGCAAAAACAAGTGCTGGTATACATCAATAGCCCGGAACAATATACTGGCTGGCGAAAAGTTGCTCCGGCGATGCCGCTGATGTTAAGTTTACCTGATGAAGTTCATAATTTAGATGGAATGAAGGACTTCCTCACACATTATCATCCTGATATACTGGATGGTTCATATCAACAGTACAACCCGGAAATGGTAATCTTTGCCGAAAGGAATCACCTGCCGGTTTGGCCGGATATCCAAAGTGAGGGTGAAGGCCCTGCCGACTGGAATAAAGCATTGGCCACCGGCTTAAAAGGCCTGCAGACAGATCATCCTGCAGCACTTATAAAATTTCTAAAGGAAAAGGCACTAAGATAAAGGTATGTTAATAAATCAAAGCGCTCCTTTTATGCTTCAAAATGGCTTAAATAATTAATATAACCTGCAAACACTTCTTTATTTACTTTGTATTTTGCATTACGTCCTTCCTTTACAGCAATCAGCAACTCAGCATCTACCAGTTGTTTTAAATGGTGGGAAACGGTTGACTGTGCGAGGTCTATCATCTCAACAATTGCAGTACATTGCACCCAGTCCTGCTCTTTTCTGATCACCTCTACAATCTTCAAACGATAGGGATCACCTAATGCTTTTGATATTCTTTCCACTCTTTTTAAATCTAACTTCGTAGTCATGGCTGCAATTTATCCATTTAATTTTGATTTCAGATGATGTGTCAAAGGAACTAATTAAAGGTGCTTTAACAACGCTTTAATTGGGAATATCATATAAACAAGTGTTTGAAAATAGTGATAGACTTTATAAGTCCATGTCAAAATTGATGTTTTGACAGAAAAATCTGATTTAGAATTCATCAGTGCCAGGGCTGGCATTAAAGCAAAATGGCTGGCTAAATATCAATAAATAGATGCGCGACCTTTACCAGCTAGTTCTGGTAAAGGTTACATTATTTGTTCTTGACGAGGTTACAGCAATGCCATCAGTTGAATTACCGAGGAATGAGAAGCCTTCCAATTCATCCGATTTGTCGATGTTGATTTCCCTGATCACTTCCTGTTTTCCTGAAGTTATGGATTTCTTTAAATCGACATACGTAAATTTCCATTTACGCCCTTCTTCCTGATTTTGAATCAATACCAGTATTCCTTTATCTGCTATCCAATGCAGGTTTTGTACCCAGGCTGTACAACTGAATTTTTTAAACAGCACTCCTTTCTCACTTGTTTTTTTAGCCTTACTCAAAGCTTCAGGATCATAAAGTCTTACTTCATTATTCTTATTTCCATAATCGGCTGTCGCAACATACCACTTCCCATTATATTTTACATACTCCGGCCGGGTACCTTGGATACAGGCATCATCATCAATTGTATTGATCATATTGCCATCAAGCGTTCCTGTTTTCAACAGGCCCTTCCAGTTAATGCAATAGATGACGGCTTTCCACTGATTTCCTTCTTTACTTAAACGGATTGAATTACCGATAAAAGTAGGGCTCAAACCATTGTATGCAATGCCTGTTGGGTGGTTGATCACATCTTTACCGTCTTTTGTCAGTAAGTATTCTCTATACTGATAGGTGAGGCTGTCCTTATTCATTCTGTATTCCCTGATCATCCCTACTTCTCTGTCGCCATATAAAAATATACGGCCTTTTTGCCAGGATATACCCTGGCATGCGCCCAATGAATCAATTGTTATTGTACGCGTTGATTTTTGATCAACTTTCTCTTGGGTAAAAGCGGATATCAGGGTAGACAGTGCCAGTAAGGCAGTAAACGTTTTTTTCATTTTTACGATGTTTAAATAAAAACGTCTGTTATTAAAACGTTTTATTTATCATCACAAAACACTTGATTAGCTATTAGCTTACAATGAATTTAATATTATCATCTGCACATATTGTTATGCTCATCAGATGGAAAACGAAAGAAAAGATCTTAGCGCTTACGCTCATTATTAAGCCTGGTCTTCATTCTTTCAATCTGCTGTTCTGTTTGATTACTTTTATGATAAAAATAAATAGCACAAGCCAGAAATATTGCGCCCAGGAGAAAAACGGCCCCAAATACCCAGCCCCATATCTTAAGGATACGCATATGACTGGATGAGGATTCTACCTCAAACATCGGTCTGTCTTCAGGGACAGTTTTATGATTAATAATGGTCTCGGCAATAAGCATATCTTCAGCACCGGGAGATTTAACAAGCGAATTGATACCCGCTTCGATTTTCTCAAAAGTGCCGGGAGGCGGGGTGATGGACATCTGTTGTGAGATATTCTCCAGATCTGTTTCCAGATCCCACAGGGCCTCCTGAATTTCAGAATACTTCTTTTTAAGTGTTAACAACTCTTTTGTTTCCTCTTCAGAAGTAAATCCTAATACATATAATTCCAATATACCACTTTCTATGTATTCTTTAATTTTCACCATTTTTTTTCATTATAGTGAAAGCCTCTTTTAAAGTCTTCCTAATCAAATCTTCCGTTTCATTTAATTCTGCTGAAATCACAGCGATTGTTCTTCCACGATAATACACGTCATAGAATACCTTTTTCTGATCATCAGTTAACTGTTCAACACACTTACTGCCTAAACTATACCATACGAGACCTGCCGCAACATGGATTTTACCGGGCTAAACGTCCCTGCCAAAATCTGCTAATTTTTCCCTGGCAAATCTTTGAAGGCGGCACCAGTTGCCTGTTCCCTGCCATTCATTCTAATTGAACTGCTGATAAAAATCGCAAAAAAGCTTTACCAAAACCTCCTCAGCACGTTTACGATCTTTCAACACCTCTAAAAGATAACCAAACAACATTCCTCCATATTTTTCACAAAGGCTGCTTACACTTTCTAACCTATTTTCCACCAATGCCTGCTGATCGGTTTTAAGCATATGACTATTTTGATTCAGGCATCACAAATAGACACTTTATTCTAATTAGTTCTAAAATTAGAAAAACTTTATAACTAATTAAAAAACAATAAAATTTTAATAAAGAAGATACCCTTGCTTTACTTGTGATGATGGTAAAAATCCTATTAACTTTACCGGATGAATAAAGAAATTGCAGTCATATTTGACATGGACGGCGTAATATGCCATACTAATCCTTATCATTCATTAGCTTTCCGCGAATTTTTTTCAGTCCGTAATCTCTCCCCTACAGACGAAGAATTTGCTGAGCATATGTTCGGCAAAAGTAACAGTTATATTCTCAGCCACTTTTTAAACAGGCCGGTATCCGGAGAAGAACTCCTTCAAATGGAAGAAGAAAAAGAAGGTCTTTTCCGTAAACTGTATGCACCAAATATTGAACCTATTACTGGTGTTGTTGAATTTATAGAAAACTTAAAAAACAATGCCGTAAAATTAGGCGTTGCCACTTCAGCTCCGCGTGCAAATCTGGACCTGATTCTGGGTAAAGTTCCTATTCGTGAACAGATGGGTTCAATACTGGCAAGTGAAGACGTGAAAAAACACAAACCAGATCCTGAAGTATACCTCACTTCCGCCATTAACCTCGGTATAGCTCCAGAACAATGTATTGTATTTGAAGATTCTTACTCCGGAATTTCTGCGGCACTGAATGCAGGAATGCGGGTTGTAGGTGTACTTACTTCACATACCATAGCAGAGTTACCTCCATGCAGCTTATATGTGAACGACTATACAGGATTATCTTTTGATACTATACAGCAACTGTTTCAATAAAAGCGCAGGCCAGCTTATAATGAACAGCAAAATAACCAAATGCAACGATACCATAGTTTATTCCACAAAAAAAGGCCACTCAATGAGCGGCCTTTTTTTCTATGTAATGAATATTAATTCTGCACGTTGGTCAGTGTAATTGTGAAATCCAGAATTGAATTTGCAGGGATCGTACCTACTGCTGTAGATCCATAACCGTAAAGTGACGGTATGATCAGACGGATCTGCCCACCATTTTGAATATAAGGTATACCAACCTGCCAGCCTACAATTACATTCGGAAGCGTAAATGAAAATGGTGTTACGACCGCACCTGTAGAACTTAAATTGGTATCGAAAACTGTTCCATTAAGTAACCGGCCAGCATAATTTGCTGTAATTGTAGTATTTGCCGTATAAACCACTGAACCTGTTCCTGGTGCGATGATCTGGTAAAAAACACCGGATTTATCTTTAATAGCAGGTATGTTATTGGCTACTATAAATTTACGTATCGCGGTTGTATCCGCAGTTAACTGTGCTGCCTGAGAGGCTCCATCATTAGTGTTCTCAGTTTTCTTACAAGCTGCAAAGCATCCCGCTAAACAAACTATCAGCAATATGTATTTTATCTTAATCATCTATAGCAAATGTAATAGGTAAAAATCAATTTGCATTGAACAAAAACAATTTTAATGAAATTTTAACATTATTTACCATTAAAGCCTTAACTAACGGGATGTTTTATTCATTAAATCGGTTTTTATTAACCTTGCAGGAACCTTAACAACCTTTTTCCAGCAGATTATAGATTATTAAACAACACATCGTTTAATAATTGCCAATAAATTGATGCTCAGGATTAGTTCATCTTTAATTTTTTCTGAATATCTGTGACGTAAGTTTTAAACTTTTTATCCGTTCCCATCAGGTCGTCTACAGTCTGACAAGCATAAATTACAGTGGAGTGGTCTCTGCCGCCATGAAAAGCACCAATACTTTTCAATGAAGACTTGGTAAGGCTTTTAGACAGATACATAGAGATTTGTCTGGCCTGCACCACCTCACGTTTACGTGTTGGGGAGTTGACCAGGTTTACAGGAACATCAAAATATTCACAAACCAATTTCTGGATAAAATCCATTGAAACTTCTCTGGTTGTATTTTTAATAAAGTTTTTCAACATTGATTTAGCCAGGGCAAGATCAATATCTTTTTTATTTAGGGTAGACTGGGCCAGCAGGGAAACCATAGCGCCTTCCAGTTCACGGATGTTATTATCAATGTGATGCGCTACATACTCTACAACTTCAGCAGGTAATTCAATCCCATCGGCATACATTTTCTTTCTCAGGATCGCGATTCTGGTTTCCAGTTCCGGAATCTGAAGGTCTGCTGATAAGCCCCATTTAAAACGGCTCAGCAGGCGTTCTTCCAAACCGGAAAGGTCTTTCGGTGCTTTATCTGAAGTGATGATGATTTGTTTACCCGACTGATGTAAATGATTAAAAATATGGAAGAAGATATCCTGTGTTTTTTCTTTTCCTGCAAAATTGTGGATATCATCCATGATGATCACATCCATTGCCTGATAGAAATTCACAAAATCATTGATCGTATTATTTTTCAGGGATTCAACAAATTGCTGGCAGAACTTTTCACAGGATACAAAAATCACGAGTTTTTCAGGATGGGTACGTCTGATCTCATTTCCTATAGCTTGTGCCAAATGCGTTTTACCCAGTCCTACTGCACCATATATCATTAAAGGATTAAATGATGTAGCACCAGGTTTTGCAGCAACAGCAAAGCCCGCAGAGCGTGCCAAACGGTTACAATCTCCCTCTACATAATTCTCTAAGGTATAATTCGAGTTCAGCTGCGGGTCAACATTCAGCTTCTTAAGTCCTGGTATAACAAAAGGGTTTCTCAGATCCTTATTAATGGTTGAAGCCATTGGCGATGGAGATGCTTTCGATGCACCGGCGTTACCAATGGAAGGCATTTTAGTTGTGTATGGGGAACCGCTGTTAGAAGATTTATTATCCACAACAATATTGTATTCCAGACGTCCTTCTTCTCCAAGTTCCTGTTTTACAGTTTTGCGTAAAAGGCCCACATAATGCTCTTCCAGCCATTCATAAAAAAACAAACTGGGTACCTGTACAGTCAAAACATTTCCTTCCAATTTTAATGCCGAGATCGGTTCAAACCAAGTTCTGTAACTTTGATTCGGGATATTAGCTTTAATAGTTTGGAGTGAGTTATTCCACACTGTAGTACAAGTATTCTGCATAGTTATTTTGATATTATTAGTCATTAAAAAAGCGGTGTGCCTTTTTGGGATTGCGAAGATCAAGAAAACAATAAACAAAAAACCACAAACTTATACTTAGTGTTAAGTGGCTAATAATAAATCATATATAGACTTATTTTTGACTACAATGTGGATAAACACGAGTTATTAACATGTGTTGTTAACTAATTGAGAAAAGCGGTTAAGCCCCTTTTTATTACCATTCATTTTTAGTAGCTTACCACTGTTAGCCGGGTACGGTGAACACTGCTTTTCCTAAAACCCCTCCCTTAGGAACTTGTGTATAAGCCTCTTTAAAAGAGTCGTCGGGTAAGTACGATCTATTACAATATCCATTCCGCCCGCAGCATAGTCCGCCAAATTTTCCAGGCAAAATGGTGTAGGTTTTACCAGCAGTATTTTGTACTTCTTTTTTGAAAAGAGATTGTTAAGAAAAGAACCTATGATTTGCCTGGGTCCAGGTACTACATTTACATATCAGCTTCTTTTTTAAAATTGATTTAACTTTTAACCGAGATAGTCTGGTGGAAACAACTTCTGTCCATACTTCTCTGCAATTTTCTTCAGCTGTTCTATATCTTCATGGGTCAGTTCGGGCGGCGGAAGAAAAGTACCTGCTGGTATAGGTTTCCCAATCTCCTGAAAAAATTCTTCCAAACCTGAAGGAACCACTGTACATAACAGCTGAGCTACCTGATCCGTTTTGTTCTTAAAACAATGAACCATTCCACCCATAGGAATATTTACAAAGGCACCTTTTTTTGCTATATAAGTTTTTGTTTCTGTTTTGACCTCTATTTCCCCTTCCAGTACATAAAAAGATTCCTGGATACCGGCATGGGAATGAGGCCCTGGTCCTGCACCCGGTGGCACCAGCATATCAATAACCGCATATGCACCATTAGTTTGTTTACCTGAGATAATTACGCGATAGGAATCGCCAACTACTGAAAGCACCTGGCCTTCCTGTGGACCGACTGTAGTAAGAGATGGAATGTTCTTCATTTTTATAGGTTTTAAATTACAATTCAAATGTCCTTTATATAAAAGGATTAAAATAACCAAAAAAGACCGAAAAATAGTCCAGTCAGACGAACACATTATGCTATTAATCTAACATTGAATTACCAGCTATTAATTTATTAGAATTAACTTTATCTGATGAGAAAACAAAAAGACATTTTATGGAAGGGTGCACTTGAACAGCTTTTCGAAGATTTCCTGCTCTTTATCAATCCGGATTTAGCCGGGGCTGTAGATATGACCAAAGGTTTTGAGTTCTTAAATAAAGAACTCAACCAGGAGTTTCCCTCAGATAATGGGAAATTTGAACAAAAAATAGTGGACAAATTAGTAAGGCTGCATCTGCAGGACGGAAGTCAAATCCTGCTTCATCTGGAGGTACAGGAAAAATATAGTAAGGATTTCGGCGAAAGGATGTACGGCTATTTTAACAGGCTTTATAGGCGATATAAAATACCAATCACAGCCTACGCTATTTTTACTGAGCAGAATGAAATTAACCGGGCAAACACATTCGATATTGATTTCATGGGAACGATCATGAACTATCAGTTCAACATTTGTAAAATTGCCCTTCTGAAAGAAGACGATCTGCTAAAACACTCCAATTGTTTTGCGTTGATTGTACTTATAGCTAAAGCCGCATTTTTAAAAAAGAAAATCAAAAATAGACTTGCTGGTGATGAACTATTACTGGCTTACAAATTAAAAATGGTCAAATTAATATTGGAAAAAAAATTACCTGCTTCCAAAGAAAGGGTAATCATGAAGTTCCTTTTTTATTATGCAGACTTTGATTTTTCAGAAATAAGAATTAAATTTGATCATGAAGTTAATTTATTAATAAATAAGAATAGTAAAAATATGATAACAATTGAGGATGCTCTTTTTGAATACTACGAAATAGCCGGATTTCAAAAAGGAAAAAAGGAAGGAAAAAAAGAAGGACAAGCAAGAGGAGAAGCAAAAGGCGAAAAGAAAGCTAAGGAAGATGAAGTATACAGATTGATTACAATACTTGGTTTTTCAGATCAGCAGATTGCTGATTATGCCGGCGTTCCCCTGAAATTTGCAAAAAGGATACGGACAAAATTAAACGCCAGCAATCTAATACATTAGATAAATTCCGAAATAGAAAATAACCAAAGCGCGTAAATATTTAATTTGATGGTTAAACACCGATTAGTGTTAGATGAAAGTAAAGTGTTCTTTTTAAATCTTACAAGTCTTTGAATGTCTTTACCTTTGCCCTGTCATCATAGGGTTTTAAAGGTTATGCTAGCAGAAACAAGTACCGAATCTTCTTCATCAAAGGTTCGTCTGTCAATTATAGGATTCGTCACATTTACATTTATTGGATACTTCACCATAGGTTTACCACTGGCCGTATTACCTATTTTTATCCACCAGGATTTAGGTTTCAGTACCATGATTGCAGGAATTGTGATCAGCGTACAGTATATCACTACATTTCTTTTACGCGGATACGCAGGGAGTATTGTCGATAAAAAAGGCCCTAAACCAGCGGTATTAATGAGTATGATAGGTTTTTCGTTAAGCGGTGTGCTGTTGATCATCGCTTTTATGCTAAGAGATAATCCGGCCTTAAGCTTAGGGGCATTGATATTAACCCGTCTGATGACCGGCTTTGCTGAAGGGTTGGTAGGTGCCAGTCCAATCAACTGGGCTATTTTTGCCGTTGGTGACCAGCATACCGCTAAAGCGATTTCTTTTAACGGAATCGCCAGTTACGGCGCGTTAGCCCTGGGTGCGCCATTGGGTGTTATTCTGCATAATAGCTATGGTATGGGCAGTATCGGCATCTTAATTGTAATTGCAGGAGCAATAGGACTCTTTTATGCAAAAAGTAAAACTGCCCTAAAAGGAAACAGCAAAGCACCAAGACAACCATTTTTACAGGTACTCAAAACGGTATCCCCTTATGGAATTTGTCTGGCTATGGGTGGATTAGGATTTGGTACCATCTCTACTTTCATTACTTTATATTATTCTTACTTAAACTGGTCGGGCGCAGTATTATGTTTATCGGCTTTTAGCCTTCTCTTTATTCTCGGCCGTGTATTCTTTGCCCGTTCCATAGATCAATATGGAGGTATGAGAACTTCTATAGCTTGCCTGGCCCTGGAAACTTTGGGCTTAATGATCCTTTGGCTTGCCCACGCGCCTTCTATCGCATTGGTAGGTGCTGGAATTGCAGGCCTTGGCTTTTCTCTGGTTTTCCCTGCACTGGGTGTTGAAGCTGTAAAATTAGTTCCCGCTTCTAATAAAGGAGCTGCCCTTGGTGGTTACGGACTATTTATTGACATTTCCCTTGGCCTTACCGGACCATTGGTTGGAGGAGTAGCCAGCCATTTCGGTATACTTTATATCTTTCCTTTTAGTATGTGTATGGTGTTTATTGGTTTTATTTTAGCCATCCTGATATATTACAAGCAAAAAATGAGGGTTATCGCTTAACCGTTTACAGGTTTACCTTTTGATCCAATCTGTCTAATTTGCACTTGCTGATTACGTAAGTCAAAAGTGGTTCTGTTACGGCCGACCGAATCTTTTCTACGAGCGTACAGCATAAGAACAATAACAAAGCAATTAAAAATAGCGTAAAATAGACATTGCCAATCTCATATTTTAACGCAATTCTATTCAAATTTTGGGTAAGCAGTTCGGCTGAAACCGGATGTTCATGTATTAAATATACTGCCAGCACAGAAGAGGAAAAAAAAGAAATTTTAGTATAGGAAATCTTAAGGCTCTTAAAAAAGAAAAAGAACGAAATAGCAGAGATGAGAACCAGCGGGTTATTATAGGAAAATGCAGTCCAGGCAAGATCTACGCTGAAATATTTCAAACCCACAAAGAAAAAGGTGAAGATCAATAGGGAACAGATCAGATAGACACTAAAATAAAACAGTCTTCCTTTTTTAAAATCAAGATATCCATTAAATGCCTGCCCATAAAAATAAAGGCAGATAAAACTGAATAGCGAATATCCGTTCAACACACCTAGCGAAGAAGGATCAAGCGTAAAACCAACAATAAAATTCACCAGTGTAAGTACCCCCAGGATATATAAAAACTGGAATTTTGTCAGGTATTTTTTGGGGAGGTTCAAAAACGGACTGAGTAAGTAAAGGAAAAAATAAGCTGTTATAAACCACCATTGCCCGTTGGGAATAGATAAAATTCCATTCCAAATGGGTTCCATAGAAATATCCCCGTCTGTACATAAATCGTAGATCAGATCAATTGCAATACTATAAGTAATTGCCTGGATGAATAAACTGAGAATGGTTTTTACACGAAACTTGATCCCGTAATACCCTGAAATAAATATAAAACAGTTGACTGTCATGATCAGGAAACTATCTATAAAAAGCCCGTGTAAAGCATGATTATCGATATGCGTGCTACCTGAAGTATACAATAAATGAAGTCCTCTCCCACGCATTAAAAAATGGTGGCACACAATCATGATCATTAAAATGATCCTTAACAATTCTACGTTGAGTTCCCGGGGCTGTTTAGCCTTACTATCCATAATCAGTTTTAAATTTCTTTGTCTGATTAGCCATGAATTTCTTCCGCAGGAAATAAAACATTCAGCTTAATGAGCTTCGTTAATTCAGAACATTCAAAATTAGAATTTAACTCTTAGAATCCTGTAACAATAATATAGTTGTTTTCACATTTCCTACCGGATTCTGAACAGAAATTAGCAAAAATAAAAACAATGAATTAAATTTAATTTTTGATTTACAATACATTTACATCAATTGATAACATGAGAAAATTATATGATATACTCTTTTTCCTCCTGATTTTCACTACTCATCAGCTAGCTTCTGCTCAGGAAATCAATGGTACTTATGCTGTTAAAAATGTAAAGACAGGTATGTATTTACGCGTAAAGGATGCAAATAATAAAAATGGGACTCCTTTAGTGCTTTATCATCCTGAGAACTGGAAATGTATGACCTGGGATTTCAAACATATCGAAGGAAATACGTATCAGCTGCAGAATCTGTTGACAAATAAAACCTTTCAGGCTAAATCGGCTCCCGGAAGCGGCATATCCCTAGAAGAGCAGCCCTATAAAACTGGTGATGCCATTCAGCAGTACCAATTTGAGACGGTGAGTAAAGATATATTCATGATCAGGTTGAAGGGAACCGACTTGTATATTACGCCTTCAGATAAAGAAGGAAGTACAAATTCGCAAATCATACTGGCAAAAAAAACAAACGATAAACTTCAATACTGGAGCATTTACCAGCAATCTCCTACGATGTAACGATCTGAAAACAAAATGTGCCTGTTAGCATTTTGCAGAAAATTAAAAGGGCCGGAAAAACCGGCCCTTACAATAATCATCACAAATCTTTAAAAGATTAATGATGAATATGGTGTCTTACAATATGATGCCGTTTGTGATGTCTGCGGTGGTGTACATATTGTGCATTTACGGCTGTATAGCTAAACGTTGCCAGCATAACAAATAATAATACTTTTAAACTTTTCATAATTCGTTCTATTTGATTGATTGAATAATTATTGTTTGGACTGGATGATCATAATTTGGTTTAATTCATTTAGCAACCATTGTGTATGTAATTAACAAAAATCATTGTCATCATTAATAGCTGATTATCCCCTGCCAATACAACATACTGACATATTTCCCTCTCCATTATATTGCTAAAAGGTTTTATAGTATTATATTAGACGGCCAGATAACCAGGCAGCTAATCTACTAACCAATATCAATGGATTACATGAATTTCTCCGACATGGAGTTGGTCGACAGATTAAACCATGATGATCAATCTGCTTTTGATGAGATATACAACCGACACTGGAAAGATCTTTACACAGGAGCGTTTTATATTACAAAAGATCATGATGCGGCTATGGACCTGTGTCAGGATATATTGGTATGGATCTGGCAGTCCAGGGGCAATCTCCAGATACAAAATATTCGCGCTTATCTAAAAACCGCGGTAAAGTATAAGGCAGCAAATTTCATCCGGCATGGTAAAGTCAAAGAAAATTTCTTTATAAAAATTGCTAATTCGGGAAAACTGGAGCCAACGGAGAATGATGTACTGGAAGTTAAAGAGTTAAGACAGATGATCCAGGAATTTGCCAAAGGATTACCAGACAGATGCGGGCAAATATTTCAAATGAGCCGCTTTGAAGAACTAAGCAATAAAGAAATTGCTTCCAGAATGTCTATTTCCGAAAAAACTGTCGAAAATCAGATCACATTAGCGCTAAAAAAACTAAAAATATCTTTAGGCCGCTTATATATATTCCTCTTCTTTATATAAAATCATTTTTTTTTCAAAATAACACATCAAGCCTTGGGGGATCACACCTGATGAAGTGCCTTTGGTGTATATATTATGAAAAAAGAAGATTTTCTAATTTTAGCCGGCAAAATTGCAGAAGGTAATCCTACTGACGAGGATATATTGATCTACAACACCTACCTCAATCAGATACAAAATGAAGAGCAAGGCTGGCATGAAGATACCATGGGTAACCCTCAGCTGATTAATGATGAACTCAAGGAAAGAGTTGATCAGCTTAAGGATCTTCCTGTACAAAAAATTAAAAAAAATCCATCGCATTTACAGTTAATAGGATTGGCAGCGTCTATCCTGATTGTGTTTGCTATATTTCTTACATATAATAACAGGCCCGATATACCTCATCAGACTATTTTATCGAAGAAAGCAATCGTACCAGGCAGCAATAAAGCTACATTAACCCTGGCTAATGGAAAACAGATCATTTTAGATCATATAGAAAATGGTAAACTGGCGAATGAAAAAAATATTTTAATTAGTAAATCCAGAAACGGAGAATTGACTTTCCAGTCTGTTGACGAGGAAAAAGAAACTAATTCAGCAGATTTATTAAGCAAAAATATAGTCAGCACACCCAATGGAGGCCAGTATCAGGTTGATCTTTCAGATGGAACAAAAGTATGGCTAAATGCAAAGTCTACCTTAAAATTCCCCTCATCCTTTAAAGGTGGTAAAACCAGGCAGGTCGAATTAACAGGAGAAGCTTACTTTGAAGTAGCCAAAAATCCGGAGGTTCCTTTTATCGTTTCTTCTAACCAGATGAAAGTTAAAGTATTGGGTACACATTTTAACATTAAGGCTTACGATGATGAGCAGCAAAGCAGTACTACATTGCTACAAGGTTCAGTATCGCTATCCTCAGCACATGGGCAGGCATTGCTAAAACCAGGACAACAGGGGCTGCTGAACCAGCAAACAGGCAAGCTGGCCGTTTCAGCAGCGTCTGACGGAGGTGAAGGTGCTATTGCCTGGAAAAATGGTGATTTTATGTTTGTGAACGAAGATATCTATACCGTAATGCGCCAGATATCACGTTGGTACGATGTAGAAATAGAATACAAAGGTAATTTCAAAGATCTCCAGTTCAGAGGGGAAATTTCGCGGTTTAAAAACATAAACGAAGTATTAAAACTATTACAGTTAACAGACGCCGTACACTTTAAAGTTGTGGGAAGGAGGATCATCGTTATGACCTAAAACTTACTCCTTTAGGTGATAAAACAAAACCGGAAGCGTTCTCAGCGCTCCCGGCAAATCTGCAGAAGCAGACGTTTGGTTTACCACCATTAAAATTCGCGATCCTAACAAGTATTTAAACCAAACTCATCAAATGTATGAATTTTTACCGTCCTAGTACAGGCATTAGACAATGGTGCCTGAAAACTAATTTATTGCTTAAAGTGAAACTCACCTTTGTCTTTTTATTAGCGGCCCTTTTACAATTAAGCGCAAAGACTCTTGCACAGAAAGTCACGCTATCGGGGAAGAACGTCCCTCTGGAAAAGATTTTTTTAGATATTAAAAAACAAACCGGCTACAATTTTCTATTTGTTACCAAAACACTGGAAAACACAAAGAATATAAATGTGGAATTCCAAAATGCTTCTATTGATGATGTACTGAAAAAATGTCTGGAGGGGCAGCATTTGAATTATGTGATCAATGCCAATACGATTGTAATTAAGAGATCGGAAAACAATAAAGAAGAACTCAGGTCTTCTTTTAACTGGATTTTGCGTGGAACAGTGATTGATGAACATGCCCATCCTTTACCCGGAGCCACTGTCCGTGTTAAAGGATCTGGAAAAGGTGCCGTTACAGATAAAGACGGTCTGTTTAGTTTGGAAATTAATAATGAAAACGATAGTCTTTCCGTCGCTTTTATCGGTTATGAAACCAAATCGGTTAAAGTGGGCAATAATAAAACTTTAACCGTTCAGCTTATTCCAAGTGTTAATAACGCGCTGGATGAAGTTGTTGTTGTAGGTTATGGTACGCAAAAAAAAGCAAGTGTAACCAGTTCTGTTGAAACAATTTCCAGTAAGGATATTGAAAACAGAGCGGTTCCTTCCGTACTGAATATCCTGCAGGGGGAAGCAGGCGGACTGAATATTCAGCAAACAGATGCAAACCCGGGATATGGTTCAACGTCTGTTGACATCAGGGGCAACAGTACTTTATCCAACAACCCTGTTCTTTATATTGTGGATGGTATGGCAGTCAATAGCATCGATTACCTGAACCCTGCAGATATTGCCTCTATCAGCGTACTTAAAGATGCTTCTGCAACAGCCATTTATGGTGCACGGGCTTCTGGTGGTGTATTGTTGGTAACCACTAAAAAAGGAAGTCAGAATACAAAACCGACCCTGCAATACAGTTCAATGGTGGGATTTCAGAAAGCCGCAAGGTTGCCAAAGTTTGTAGATGCGCCGCAATTTGTTGATTTATACAACCAGGCCCAGTTAAATGACAATCCTGGTGCCCAGGTAAAATACACACCGGATCTCGTTCAGAAATACAAATCAGGAGCACTGCCAAGTACAAACTGGCTTCCCTACATTTTAAATAACCAGGCTATTCAGACCCAGCAAAATTTAAGCGTTTCAGGTGGAACAGACAAGATTGATTATTATGTTTCAGGAGGTTATCTGGATCAGGGAGGATTAATAAAAAATGTTGATTACAAACGTTACAGCACCAAAGTGAACATTAATTTTCAGGTCAGCAAAAGGCTAAAACTGGGTATTAATTCTTTACTCACCAAAGAAGACAAAGAACAGCCATCTTATGGGATAGGCAATGCCCTGCAGTGGTCGTACATTGTTCCCGTAACAGAATATCCCTACACCGCAGCAGGTAACGACAGAAGTTATAGAGGAGGTTCTCAGCCCAATGACATTATGACTAAGGGAGGGATTCAGAACGAAACGGACAATACGATCAACACTAATTTCACTGCCCAGTTTAAAATTATAGACGACCTGTTCATCAATGGAACATACGGCTATAATTACAATAACAGTTTTGTGTCAGCCTTTAACAATAAATATCCTTTATACAATGATGATGAACAAATTGTGGTTTATAACAATAACCCAAACAGTGTTTCTAAAGCAAACTCCGCAACGAGTCATCCAACCACCCTGCTCACACTTAATTATGAAAAAAAATTAGGCCAGCACAATTTGAAGATGCTTCTGGGATATTCACAGGAAGAAAACCGTTATGATTATAATAGTATTACCCGGTATGGATTCTTAAACAATTCACTTGATCAGGTTGATGCAGGATCATCCGATCCAACCCTGACTAATGTTTCGGGAAATGCGACTGCTTATTCTATTCGTTCGTTCTTTGGCCGCCTGAATTACAGCTTCAAGGGCAGGTACTTAATTGAAGCCAATGCCCGTTACGATGGAACATCAGTATTTTTAAATCAGAAATACGGCTTTTTCCCTTCTGTTTCTGCCGGCTGGATAGCTTCCCAGGAAGATTTTTTTAAGCCTTTAACCGATGTGGTTAATTTTCTAAAGTTCAGGGGTTCCTATGGGCAGGTCGGAAATCAGAATGCGAGCGGACTTTATCCATGGGCAAATACTATCGCTCAGGATAAATATGTGCTGAACAAGGCAAGCTCAACCACCACTTATTATAACAATTCCCCTAATCCTGATTTGACCTGGGAAGTGAAAACAACAGCCAATTTCGGACTTGATTTTACCGTTTTAAAAAACCTTGATGTAACAATTGATGTTTTCAGGGACAGGACAACGGGTATCCTGCGTTCTCCAAATGTTCCCAGCACTTATGGGATTAGCGCACCTCAGCAGAATGTAGGTAAAATGCAAAATCAGGGATTTGAGATTAGCCTGGGCTACAAAAATCATATCGGCAATGTGAGTTACCACGCCTCGGTTAATTTATCCGATGCGAGAAACAAAATATTGGATCTGGGTGGAACCGGTCCAACTTATGGAGATAATCCACTGATCGTAGGGCAGTCGCAATGGGTATGGTATGGCTTAAAGGCAGAAGGCCTGTTCCAGTCGGCAGCTGACATTGCCAGTCATGCCACACAAGATCCCAGGGATCAGCCCGGGGATATCAAATTTAAAGATGTGAATGGAGATGGTAAGATCACACCGGATGACAGGGTGCTGTTAGGCCAGGCTACACCACATTACAGGTACGGCATTAATTTGGGCGCATCCTACAAGGGTTTTGATATATCGTTGCTAATGCAGGGCGTACTGAGTAATCTGCTTCGGGTACAGGGAGGCGCACAGGTTCCATTTTTCTTTAATGGTGATGGTAATATTCTTCAGTCGCAACTGGATTACTGGTCGCCGACCAATCCAAATGCGAGGTATCCTATTTTAAGAACCGATCAATCTATCAATAATGCAGAGCTTTCAAGCTGGTGGTTATTTAAAGCATCTTACATGAGATTTAAAAATGTGCAGATAGGTTATACTTTCCGCGACCTGATGGTCAAAAGGATAGGTATTTCTTCGTGCAGGGTTTTTGTAGCTGCGGATAACCTGTTTGTGATCACCAGTAAAAACTTCCCTAAATCACTCGATCCGGAAATAGCCAATTATGGAGACGGATCTAATTATCCGCAGGTGCGGAACATCAGTATAGGATTAAATGTCGGATTTTAACTATTGCAGACGGGATTGTAATTCACCTTTAAAAAGAGATAAAATGAACTATCATATAAAAAAAATAACCTTTGTTTTCTGCGCCGTATTAGTTTTATTCGGCTCCGGCTGCAAGAAGAACTTTCTTGACCAGACTCCCTTAAACCAGATTACAGACGAAACCTACTGGCAAACTCCTGATGATGCGGTAATGTTTGCTACACGGATGTATACCTATCTGCCGCAAGACAATTTTGTCTATTATGAAGGAATGAGCGATAATGGAATTAGCAATGATCCTACTACAAGACGCTTTGGCAACAGCACCCAGGATGCAACGATCAGCAGTAAAGAGTGGAGTTATGAACCCATGCGGCAGGCTTTCAGTTTTTTTACAAATGTTGACAAAGTTCCAGGTTTAGACCCTGCTTTAAAAGCCAGGCTTAGCGGGGAAGTAAAATTTGTATTGGCATACCGGTATTTTATCATGACCGCACTCTACGGGGATGTACCTTTTGTGAACAGCCTGATCACTGATCCCAACGCTGCGGATATCCCTAAAACCGCGAAAGCAGATATTTTAAAAAGCGTAACACAATGGCTGGATGAGGCCGCTGCCGTTTTACCTGTAGCCTATACGGGTGCAGACCTGGGACGTGCGACTAAAGGGGCCGCCCTAGCGCTTAAAGCCCGCGTTTATTTATACAACGGTCAGTATGCTGAAGCAGCAGCCGCAGCAAAAGTTGTAATGGATATGAACCTGTATCAGTTGTATCCGGATTACTACGCGTTTTTCCAGAAAGACGGCGATTATTCATCTGAAGATATTTTATCCTTCGGCTACACACTATCTGTTCATCAGAATAGTTTAAGAGATATTTTGGGTTCACAGGCACTCATGAACGGAAGAAATATCATGGATCCAACGGCAGAACTGGTAGCCGATTATGAAAGTAAAAACGGGTATTACCCATATACAAAAGATCCGGGTTATGTGCCTACAGACCCTTTTAATAACCGAGATCCAAGATTGAGAGAAAGCATATTGTGTCCCGGAGACATTTTTGCCTACCCACAGTTTCCGGATATCAATCAATATGATCCGTTTAACAATGCCGGTGACAGGATCGGAGGCGACCTGGGTTCAAGGTCTGGATTTTCATGGGCTAAAAATGTAGACCATTATGACTACGTAAGATCCGGAACCAATAACTGGAAAAGCTTCCGTTACGGCGAAGTGTTGTTAAATTTTGCTGAAGCACAGAATGAAGTAGGTGGCCCTACGGGTGATGTCATTGCCGCATTGGATCTGATAAGAACCAGGGCACATATGCCATCAGTAGCTAATACATTTGCCGTAAATGGATTGTCTATGGACCAGGCTAGCCTGCGAACATTTATCAGACATGAAAGAAGGATTGAACTTGCTGGCGAAGGGCTTAGGTATTTTGATGTACTGAGATGGAAAATTGGTAAGCAGGTGATGCAGGGCCCTATCTACACGGTAGATGCTTCTGCCGGAATCACTTCCATCAGTACCGCTAACGGGCATACCAACAAATATCCTAAGTCTGTTATTGAAACCCGTTATTTTAATAATCCTAAATTTTATGTATGGCCAATTCCTCAGTCGGCCGTAGATGCGTCAAAAGGTATTTTAACACAAAACCCCTTATGGAAATAAATTTCAGTCAGCCAATTAAAACGAAATCAGTAATTTTAGAAAAATGAAAAGAAAACTCACTACTTATGCGATTGTTTTGTGTTTACTACAAAGCCTCCATATCAATGCTCAAAGCATTTCCAAAAATCAGCTTCCCTTATCCCAGTTACAGCAATCGTTTGTCGATTTAAGATTCGGCATGTTTATTCATTTCGGTATCGCTACTTATTTTAACCAGGACTGGCCTGATCCGGAAGCTCCTGCTTCGGCATTTAATCCAACAAAGCTGGATTGTAACCAATGGGCAAAAGCTGCTAAGTCGGCAAATATGACCTATGGCTGTCTAACTACAAAACACCATAGTGGTTTTTGTATATGGGATACAAAAAGTACAGATTACAATGTGATGCACAGCCCTTTAAAACGCGACGTAGTGAAAGAATTCACTGACGCATTCCGAGCAAATGGATTAAAAGTGATGCTCTACTATTCTATACTGGATACACACCACAAATTACGTCCAAATGAGATCCAGCCAAAACATATAGCAATGGTTAAACAACAGCTAACAGAATTGCTGTCAAACTATGGTCCTATCGAGGCATTGATCATTGATGGATGGGACGCGCCATGGTCAAGGATCTCTTATGACCAGGTACCGTTTGAAGAGATTTATAAACTGGTTAAATCAATTCAGCCAAACTGTATCCTGATGGATCTGAATGGAGCCAAATATCCAGGGGAAGGTTTGTATTATACAGACATAAAAACCTATGAAATGGGTGCTGGTCAGCGAATTTCAAAAGAGACCAATACAATGCCTGCTTTAGCATGTATTCCAATTAACACTGCCTGGTTCTGGAAAACTAATTTCCCAACTACTCCGGTAAGAGAACCTGGTAAGATTGTTAACGACCTCCTGATCCCTTTAAATAATGCAAAATGCAATTTCATCTTGAATGCCGCCCCTAACCGTGACGGCCTGATTGACGACAATGCACTTGCTGCTCTTAAAGAAGTAGGTAAACTATGGAAAAATGAAGGAACAGTGGGTAAATTAAATCCTACAGGTGCACCTATCATTTCCACAAACCTGGCTAAAAATCAGCCTGCAAATTCCAGCTGGAGCGATGATATGAATATTATGGATTTTGCCAATGATGATGATTTCCAGAGTTCATGGCAATCTAATCCTGAAGTTAAATCACCATGGTATGAAATCGACTTTAGAACACCACAAAGCTTTAATACCATTGTTATTGCGGAAAGTAAGCATAATATAAAAAAGTACAAGCTGGAATATAACGATGGAAATACCTGGAAAACAATATTTGAAGGAGAAAATCTGAGTAAAATTAAACTACATCGGTTTAAGAGATTGACGGGAGGTAAAATACGTATTGATATACAAACTTATGATACCCCTCCTTCTATTGCAGAATTTGAGGTTTATAATGAAACCCGCGTTAATTAAAATCTGATTAAAGAACTCGTAATAAAAAAGCCCTCAAAAAGTTTCTAACTTTTTGAGGGCTTTTTTATGGGAAATACATATTTATGCCGCAGATCTGATCTAACTAAGAAGCTAATGATTTAAGTCTTACTTTAAGCAACTGAACATCGTCGTGTTCAGCTTTTGAGACCGACATCCCAAAATTGTTATCCCCGCCTACTGCTGAATCTGACTTTGCGAGGGTGATACTTATATTAATATTACTACTTTATCGTATTACAGACAATAGGAAGGGTATCAGCTGCCTTTGCCCAAATAAAGCCGGCAGTTAATCCCCGTTCCCCCTTGTTATTCATCACCACATTTGGGCCTGCAAATCCTTACTTCAGGAAATAAGATCGCATCATGATTCATAGATTGTCAGTCCATTTGCTTGTAGCTGAATCTCCCGGTTATTAATTATAACTTGCAGCCAAATAAAGATGCACATGAAAAAAATTGCTGTTTTAGGTTTGGGAAAAATGGGATATGGAATTGCTTCTCGTTTACTACAATGTGGATATACCGTATTAGTTTGGAATCGTAGTTATTCAAAAGCTGAAGAATTAATTAGCAGAGGAGCTATATGGGCGGAAACTCCAGCATTAGCCGCATCTGAAGCTTCTTTTATAGTTTCTATGGTAGCAGATGATGAAGCATCGTCTGCAGTATGGATGGGTGAGTTTGGGGCTTTTGAAACGTTACGCCCTGAATCATTCGTAATTGAGTGTTCAACGTTATCTGCTGAGCATGTAGCTAGTATTTCTACTATTGCAAAAGAAAAGGGTTTTCGCTACATAGACTGCCCGGTAACCGGACTACCGGATGCGGCTGCTAATGGTAAATTAACTCTATTAGTTGGAGCCGACGTCGATCATTTAGAAATTGTTAAACCGGTGCTTAAGGATTTATCAGAAAATATCCGATATTTTGGAGCAGTAGGTACTGGCACAGCCTATAAGCTTATTATTAACTTGATGGGAGCAGTACAGATTGCCGCTTTAGCAGAAGGTCTTGCCCTGTCGGATAGGCTTGGCATGGATAGAGATACTGTTATACAAGCAATTGAAAGCAGTGCGGCCGCCAGTCCGCAGGTGATCAGGTACACTCGAAAGATGGCGGAACTTACTTTTTCCAAAGACCCTTTATTTACTACATCCTTAAGGCATAAAGACGCAATCTATGGTTTAAAACTTGCTGAAAGTGTTCAAAGTCCGGTTCCATTAGGAAAAGCTGCAACATTGTGGTTTAAAGCTGCAAGTGATGCCGACCCTTCTCTTGACGAAGCAGCTGTTATCACTATGATAAACAAATAGGTTTGTAGGTCTTATCTGTTTTAACTTTTAAGGTACCGATTGAAACAGGGTCGAATAAATACGCAACAGATTTCCTAAACTTTCTAGGGGCAGTGCAAAAGTTTGAAACTATTTGGGGCATTTTTATGGGTAAACGAATCCGAATTAAATTAAAACTTTTTAAAGAATATCAACTTAAGAAATTGATGATCAGATTCAAATTGTTGAGCCTTATTCCCTGAGCTTAGAGTCAAACCGCTTCAAACAAAATTTAATGTTGATTGCCTATTTGAGATAATTGAACAACATTTCATGATTTACCAAAAAACAAATTTTACTACTTTATAAACAATAAATATAATTTTGTCTTCACTT
The DNA here is from genome assembly GCF_009765875.1 of Pedobacter sp. L105. Lineage (GTDB taxonomy): Bacteria > Bacteroidota > Bacteroidia > Sphingobacteriales > Sphingobacteriaceae > Pedobacter. The sequence continues at coordinate 120,339 of NZ_LMUP01000001.1, read as the reverse complement.
ACTAAACATGAACAATATGCAGAATGATCAAATTGTTATTTATAAAACAGAAAACAGTGAAACAGTAATTGATGTAAAAATTGATTCTAACACAATTTGGCTAACGTTAAACCAAATATCAGATTTGTTTGGTAAAAACAAGTCCACTATTTCAAGGCATTTGAACAACATTATGAAGAAGAAGAATTAACAAAAAAAAGCAACTGTTGCAAAAAATGCAAAAGTTAAAATGGAGAACAACAGAAAAGTTGAAAGAATAATTGAATATTATAATCTCGATGCGATTATATCTGTTGGGTATAGAGTCAATTCAAAACAAGGAACAGCATTTCGGATTTGGGCAAATAATATTTTAAAAGACTATCTGATAAATGGTTAGAGTCAACGGCTCAAAACGCCTGGCAGACAATGCACTGGTTGCACTAACCCAAATGATCGCCGAGAGTAAATCAGAAGAAAAAGAAATGATGGTCAAAGTAATCGTAAATCTGATCAACACAAATAACTAAGAACCAAAAAAGCCTCCGATTTTCATCGAAGGCTTTTGAGTCGTACCCGGTGCCGGAGTCGAACCGGCACGGTTTCCCACAGGTGTTTGAGACCAGCGCGTCTACCAATTCCGCCAACCGGGCATTGCTTATTCAGCGGGATGCAAATCTATATATTCGGTCCTATATATCCAAACCTTATTTTAAGAAAACAACATTTATGATACTTTGACCTGATCTTCAGGCTCTTCCTTTAATCTTTTCTCTACAATAAAGGGGGCAAAAGGCAATAACGAGGCGAAAAACACCGTTGCGGCTTTTCCAACTTTCCATTTATACTCCGACCAGCACATGATTACCATGGCCACGTATAACACAAACAACATTCCGTGTACCCAGCCGGTATACCTTACAGCCAGTGGCATGCCGGCAAAATGTTTAAGGGGCACAGCTATAAATAAAAGGGCAAGGTAAGAGATACTTTCTGCAACAGCTACTTTTTTAAAAAGGGATAAGGTGCTCATAAATTATTTTTGCCCAAAAATAGAAAAAACCGGAGCGTAATGCCCGGTTCTCTTTATATTTTACATTGTATAAACACCTGAAGCCTAAGTACCAGGGTTACTTTCCAGTTTAACTACGCTATCATTGATTCTGCACAGGTATTTCTTCCGGTAATACAAATCCTTAATAGAAGCTAAAATAAGCCCTTGTTCGTCTTCATTCTGCCGATCATAATCAGTGGTCAGCTTGTGCAGGTGCTGCTGCATCCCTTCCTCTATCAAAGCAACATCTTTCTTTATCGATTCCAGCTGGATCACATCAGGCTCAAACTGTAATTCCATCAGCGCTTCGCTCAGCTCCATCATTTCCATCAGGAAATCCTGCGGTAAAGAATAGCCCTCCCCTTCCGTTAGTAAACCTTTTAACTCAAGGATATAAGGCAACCGTAGCTGAGGGTCACTCAATACCTGGTAAGCCTTATTATTTAAAGTTGATAACGCTAAAACCTCCTCCTGCTTTTCCTCCGGCTCATTGATATAAAAATCAGGATGATACTTTTTACTCAGTGCATAAAATTGCTGTTTTACCAGCTTTGCATCAGGCGTAAAAGATACCGGAAGATTATAGAATTCGAAATGGTTCATCTATTTGATAAAGGCCTTGAAGATATCATTCCCCAATACAAATACCATCAAACTCAGCAGCATCACAAAGCCTACAATCTGCGCTACTTCCATAAACTTATCTCCCAGTGGTTTTCCTTTGACCATCTCCACACAAAGGAACACTACGTGGCCGCCGTCCAGTGCAGGAATAGGCAAGAGATTCATAAATGCCAGCGCAATAGAAATCAATGCCGTAGAAGCCCAGAAATGCGGCCAGATCCATACACCGCCATAAACCTTCTGTGCAATAGCTACCGGTCCTGAAAATGCCTTATCCGCTTTAATCTTTCCGCTCAACACTTTCCAGATACCTTTTCCATTATCAGAAAAAGAAGTCCATGCCTGATTCACACCGATAGGCAAAGCCTGGAAAAAGCCGTAATTGATGGTTTCTTCTTTAATCTCATCAGGATTAAAGCCAATTCCTATCGTACCTGCACTATCTGTAGATACTTGAAAATGTTTTAATTCTGCACCACGATAGGCATCGAGAATAAAATTTCTGCTTTTCAATGACTTCAGCTCTTTGGATACATCAACATTATATTTCACAGGAACATTATTCACAGCAACAATTCGGTCGCCTTTTTGCAAACCTACCTTAAATGCACTCTTTCCTTTAACTACTGTATCAATGGTAGAAGTGAGTAAGGGCGCACGGCTGATAAACTCTTCTATACCTAAATCGGCCACCTTGTTTAACAAGTTATCAGGAACCTTCACATAGAGTGTTTTTCCATCACGTACCACCGTCAGGTTAGTATTGCCCAACAATACTTTAGAGCTCAGTAGCTCTTCAAAACGGATAATCTTTTTCCCGTTAACCGCAATCACACGGTCGCCTTGTTTTAAACCGATCTGTTTTCCGATTACACCGGGATTAATTCCATTCTTCACAGAACTGTTTGCGATATAACTTTCCCCGAATCTGAAAGTCAGCATCCAGAAGATAAAAATACCCACAACAATATTGACAAATACACCGGCAAGCATCACAATTAAACGCTGCCATGCTGGTTTCGACCTGAATTCCCATGGCTGAGGAGGCAAAGCCATCTGCTCTTTATCCATCGACTCATCAATCATTCCTGCAATTTTCACATAACCACCAAGGGGCAGCCATCCTACACCATACTCTACATCTCCCCTTTTGATACTAAATAACTTTACTCCCCAGGCATCAAAGAATAAATAAAACTTCTCTACTTTAATCCCAAAGGCACGTGCTGCCAGAAAATGTCCTAATTCGTGTAAGATTACTAATATTGATAATCCCAGTAATAACTGGGTAACCATAATCAATCCGTTCATATATTATTTAAGTGTTTTACTTTAAAATTAGATAGTTAAATGTTTTTTAGTTACCAGTTCACGAGCAAATATACGCGTATGAAGGTCGGTTTCTAAATAATTATTGAGACTTGGCTCGGGAATGAAGGTCAGATCAGACATACACTGCTCAATCACATCACTCATTTCCAGAAATCCAATCTGATCATTAAGGAAGGCATTAACCACCACTTCATTGGCTGCATTGATGATACAAGGCATATTCCCACCACTTTTCAAAGCTGAATAAGCAAGTCCGAGGTTGCGGAAAGTCTCCATATCTGCCTTGGCAAAAGTAAGTTCAGGATAATCCAGAAAGTTAAACCGTGGAAACTTGCTTTCTATACGCTGAGGAAAAGCCATCGCATAATGAATCGGCAATTTCATATCAGGCAAACCCATTTGGGCTTTCATAGAACCATCGTTAAACTGTACCATGGAATGAATAATGGATTGCGGGTGTACAATTACATCAATCTGGCTGATATCCAGGTTAAACAGCCATTTGGCCTCAATGACCTCCAGCCCCTTATTCATCAGGGATGCAGAGTCTATTGTGATCTTGGCACCCATTACCCAGTTAGGATGTTTCAGCGCCTGCTCCTTTTTTACCTGCTTCAAAAAATCACGGTCTTTTCCTCTGAAAGGACCGCCTGAAGCAGTGATATATATCTTTTCTATGTTATCCAGCTCTTCACCTACCAGACATTGATAGATAGCAGAATGTTCTGAATCTACAGGAATAATTTTCACACCATTGGCCGCTGCCAAGCGGGTAACCAGCTCTCCGGCTACAACAAGTGTTTCTTTATTAGCAAGGGCGATAGTTTTTTTGGCTTCAATAGCGGCAATGGTAGGCTGTAAACCTACGGAACCCATTAGCGCAGTGAGTACCATATCTGCATCAGGCAAAGCCGCAGCTTCACATAAAGCAGCTTCACCACTCAGCACTTTTATCGGTTTGCCGGCAAGCGCAGCTTTCACTGCCGGATATTGCGCCTCATCACCAATCACAACCAGCTGAGGTTTAAACTCCAGTGCCTGCTTTATCAATAAAGCAGCATTAGACTGAGCCGTTAATGCGATGATGGAGTATAATTCAGGATTTGCCCTGATTACCTCCAGCGCCTGGGTACCAATAGAGCCTGTGGACCCGAGTATCGTTATATTTTTCAAATCTTATGGGTCAAATTAATCAGGCCATCTGCAATCTTTCTGTCGTTTGACAAACGGGGGACTTTATTCTGTCCTCCCAGCTTACCTTCAGAACGCATATACGTAACAAATGCATCTTTCGGCAATGCCTTTATGATCAGCGGCTGCAAAATTTTACCTTCTATAAGGTCAAAGTAATAAATATTTTTCTTTTGCAAAGCCTTATCTACTTTTTTACTGAAGGCTTCCATGTCTTTGGGCGGATTAGAAAACTCAATCAGCCATTCATGATAAGGTAATTCTCCCGCAGCAGGGTTAACCTGTGGCGCTACGGTAAACTCTGTGATCCCAACGCCTTCTTCATTGGCAACAGATAAAAGCGACTGCTCTACTTCTTCGCCGATCACGTGTTCTCCAAAAGCCGAGATAAAATGTTTGATACGCCCTGTTACATAAATCTTATATGGATCTTTAGAAACAAATTTGACGGTATCACCGATGCTATATCCCCACAGCCCGGCATTGGTATTTAAAATCAAGGCGTAATTTTTATCGAGTTCTATGTCTTCCAAACTCAAACGCGTAGGACGTTCGTTATAGTACTCGTCGGCAGGAATAAATTCATAGAACATACCTGCTTTGGCCAGCAGCAACAAACTTTTATCCTGCTGGCTATCCTGATAAGCGATGAACCCCTCCGATGCAGGATAGGTTTCTATGGTATCAACTTTCCTGCCTATGCTGGCTTCAATCTTCGCCCGGTAGGGTTCGTAATTCACCCCGCCATACACAAAAAGCTGGAAATTTTTAAAGATATCTTTGATCTGTTTCCCTCCGGATTTTTCTGTCAGGCGATCAAAATACATCTGTACCCAGGGTGGGATACCAGAAATCACCGTCATATCCTCGTGATACGTTTCTTCAACAATAGCATCTACCTTTTGTTCCCAATCTTCAATACAATTGGTGGCATAAGAAGGCATCCTGTTTTTTTGCAGATAAGCAGGAACCAGGTTAGCTACAATACCGGATAAACGGCCTGTTTTAATCCCATGTTTTTCTGTCATCACAGGACTTCCCTGCAGAAAGATCATTTTCCCGTTCACAAAGTCGGCATTGCCTGTTTCATGCACATAGGTGAGCAGTGCATTACGTGCTGCCTTGATATGTTCAGGCATAGATTCTTTTGAAATTGGAATATACTTGGCACCCGATGTAGTTCCGGAAGTTTTAGCAAAATAGGCAGGTTTGCCCTTCCATAGCACATTTTCTTCGCCGGCAACTACCTTATCGATATAAGGCCTCAGCTCCTCGTAATCTCTTACCGGAACCAGCCGCTTAAAATCTTCATAATTCCTGATTTCCGAAAAATGATGGTCTTTCCCAAAAAGTGTATCCTTTGCCGCATGGATCAGCTGTTCAAGAGTTTCCTGTTGTGCCGCCACTGCATTTTTTTTCCATCGCTCTGCTCCTTTTACAACAAAGGCAGCAAAGGGTTTACTTAATGCCGCTTTTAATCCCATAAACTGGTTTAAACTATATTGTGAATAATATCCGGTTCTGCGTCTCCATCATATTCGCTCATCATTTTACGGTAGGCGATGGTTAGCGCTACACTTGACAGGGGCACGATAAGAAACGAACTCATGATATTAACAAAAAATGCAATAACAGGCCATTGCAGGTAACTGAGGAAAAGGTACAGTACATGAAAACCTCCCAGCACCAGCAGCAGCAATAATATTTTAGTGAAATTCCCTTTGGTAATAGCCAGACTAAACTTTAAAGAGCCAAAAGGGGGCTGATTTTTATCGATGATAAAAAAGGGGAAGAAAGAGATCCGTACCCAGGTAATAAAGATCGCTACTACACCTACCGAGATAGCGATGTTAGTGATCACAGGCATACGGATACCGGTATAAATAAAAGGAAAAGCAACCAGGATCACCACTGCATATACACCAACAATGGCCAGCATAAAATACAAACAGCCTACTATAAAGCGGATGATCTGCTGACGTGTGGGCAGGGTACTTACAATGCTCACCTCGTGTTCCTCATCATCCAGCAAATGAAAGATATATTTCAGCATGGATAAATTGATGGTAAAATACAGCAGTACAAAAAAGAAAGCCATCAATGCACTGAGCGCCTTATTGACATCTTTCAGGAAAAATGCCATCAACCCTGAAGCATTGGAAGTAATGAACATCAGAAAGCAAAGGGTAGCAATGGAAAAATAATTCCGTTTGGTTACTTCCCAGGCCTTACCTATCACTTCATTTACTACAAAAGTGCTCTCTTTTAAAAAGTTTATCATTGTCATTTAAGTACTATTCTTTTGAAAAAATCCTGAATAAACCCTAAGCCATAGGCCGTTAATTGAATAAATGAGGATATAATGCTCAAAAATGCAACTTTTAATGATTTATTAAGGATTAGGGAATGGAAAAATATCAACATAAAGTATACCAAAAGGAATACGTTACCCACAACAGCGAGTGCTGAATGAAAAATATTCAGCAGGATGACGCTGATAATGCCCAGGGTGAAGACCGCAGGAAAGAAATGTACCAGTTTAAGTTCAGCTGGAAAATGTTTATAAATATTAATTCTTGCGCGTCCAAAAAAGTGGATCTGTTTATAAAACTGGATCAGGCTTGTCCTTCTTTTATGAAAAACCCTGGCTCCGGGAATCAGCCCGATCTTAAAACCATGTTCGTGAATGCGGATGCTGTATTCAATATCTTCGCCCAACCTGGTGATCTTAAAACCGCCAGCCTTTTCCCACACTTCCCGGGAAACACCCATATTAAAGCTTCGTGGATGAAACTGACCCACATGGTTTTTGTTTCCCCTGATTCCGCCTGTGGTAAATACCGAAGTCATGCCATAACTGATTGCTTTCTGCACCGGGGTAAAACTATCGTGCGCAGCATCCGGTCCTCCGTAAGCATCAAGGTGGTGCTCATACAGATAATCTTTTACGATCTCCAGGTAATCTTCAGGAATGAGGCAATCTGAATCAAAAATAACGAAATAATTACCCCTGGCCCTTTCAAAGCCATAATTCCTGGCAAAGCCCTGTCCCGCGTTCTCCTTATAAAAGTACTTGATATCCAGCTGCTCCGCATATCCTTTTACAATCTCCTCTGCCGACTGTGCAGATCCGTCCTCTATCACCAATACTTCAAACTGGGTATAAGTTTGCAGGGCCAGTGTGGCCAGCAGTTCGTCTATTTCCTGCGGTCTGTTATATAAAGGAATAATGATAGAGAAGAACATGGATTAAAGTATTTCTTTTTCGATCAGGTATTGATTACGTTCTGATGCATTTCTGGTAACCAGTTCGGCCACAAAACCTGTAAGAAACAGCTGTGAACCCAATATAATAGCTACCAGGGCAATATAAAAACCTGGCTGTGCCGTAATTTCTCTTTTGATAGGCAGGTTTATGGAAATATGGTACAGCTTTTCTCCAATGATCCATAAAGCCATAATAGTTCCGAAAAGGAAACTCAGCACGCCCATAGAACCAAAAAAGTGCATAGGCCTTTTTCCAAACTTTCCAACAAAAAAGATAGAAAGCAGATCTAAAAATCCATTGATAAAACGGCTGAAACCAAACTTGGTAACCCCATACTTCCGGGCACGGTGTTCTACCACCTGCTCCCCTATTTGTTTAAAGCCTGCCCATTTTGCGATTACCGGAATATAACGGTGCATCTCTCCGTAAACTTCTATGGTTTTCACCACATCACTACGGTAAGCTTTTAAACCACAATTGAAATCGTTCAGCTGAATGCCCGACATCCTGCGGGTAGCTGCATTAAACAATTTGGTAGGGATAGTTTTGGTAATTGGATCGTAGCGTTTTTTCTTCCATCCAGAAATAATATCCAGCTTTTCCTCATTCAACCTGCGGAACAATTCTGGTATTTCATCAGGGCTATCCTGCAGATCGGCATCCATTGTGATGATCACATCGCCCTGCGACGCCTCAAAAGCTACATTCAGCGCAGCAGATTTTCCGTAATTACGTCTGAATTTAATTCCTTTTACTGCCGGATAAACCATTTTTAACTCCTCGATCACTCTCCATGAGGTGTCTGTACTACCATCATCTACGAAGAGGATTTCATACGTAAAGCGGTGTTCCGACATCACCCTGGCTATCCAGGTGGTCAGTTCAGGCAGTGATTCTTCTTCATTATATAAGGGAACGACAACAGAAATATCCATGCAGGTATAATGGGCTTAACAATAACGTGCAAATTTTATCAATTAAAATGATAAAACCTGCACGTTGTATAATTTATCTTAACAGGGAATATTTAATCTTCCAAATTTAAGGGCGGTACTTTCTTGAAGACAAAGGCACCAATAAGACTAATGATCAGTCCGTAAATTGTATAAGAGATAGCGGCGGCACCAGCAATAAAGATCCCCATGTAAGGGCCCATCATGTGAACACCTTTGACTGCCTGCTCAGGGTTATCCATTTTCTCGGCTGCACTAACAGAAACATCAATCAGATGGTCCAATGCGGGACGGTCGAGCACTTTATAATACAAAACCATCAGTATACCAATAAATAAACCCGACGTAGCCCCTACCCTGAAACCGGTAGAAAAGGCCCTTCCAAAACTCATATATCCACCCAACTCTTCCCTATGCCGCATCTGTGCATAAATTACGGCCATCACAAATGGCCCGTAAGACAATAGCGAACTGATAAATTTGGTTAACGGTTTTACATTTTCTACTTGTACATCAATACCCAATACCTTAAACAAATAAATTAATGCCAGGGTATAAATAGAGAAAACAATTGCAACCTGAAAAGCCAGTTTATTGGGTCTAAGCTCTAATTCTTTAAGTTGTTGTTCCATGAAATGCTTAGTTCTTCTCGTTGAAAACAGCGATCAATGCATATACAGCAGTGTCGAATTCTTTATTGGCACTAAATTCTTCCAGATCTTTAAAAGCCTGCTCATTAGCTTTGGGCTGGTTAAAGAAACTCATGAAAGGCACAAACAGCTCTTCCATTTCTTCTCCCAGGTCAATCATACCTTTATGGCTGCAGATATCTTCGATACTGCTATCAGCCAACTGCTGATTACTGATCAGGTCTTCATAGATATGGAACTCATCCTGGAACTCATCTTCTTCTACCAGCAGGAATTCCCTTAAGAAATCTCCCAGTTCAGGTTTAATCTGCTCATCATGACATTCGTTGATGTACAACAGCAGGTTTAAGAGTTCTGTACCGCGGTCGATAGTATCTTCTTCGATATCTGCCCACTCATCGGTATCCAGGTAATCTTCTTCCAGTTTTTTGATATCGCTGGCGAAAAAATTGATCATCAGCAAATCAAAGAATACTTCTCTCAATTCATCAAATGCAGGATATTCATTAAATACCTCATCAAACTCTTCTACTTTTTCCAGGAAACCCAGGTCTTTATTAAAAACATCAGTCAGGTCTTGCTCCAGTTTAACGGAATCATTACCCGAAATTGCTGCGAATTTATCTAAGGAGGCGATCAGAGCGCTTTCTACTTTACTATCCATATACTTGAAATTGATTATTGTTATACACTAGTTTAACTCTGCCCGTCATGGTTTTGTTTAACAAAGGGGTATTCCGCGACTTAGAGTAGTTATTTTTATGGTTATACTCCCATTTTTCAGTCAGGTTGAACAGCGTAAAATTAGCTGCCTCTCCTACTTTAACAACAGGTACTTTTAAATTAAGCAATTTTCTTGGATTAACAGAAAGCTTTTCGGCAATTTGTGAAGCATCCAGCCCAGCCCTTACCAATAAAGGAAGAACGGTCTGCAGGGCAATAATGCCATAAGCAGCGATCTCAAATTCTACATCCTTAAACTCAGGTTCATGCGGACGGTGCTGTGAAGATACTGCATCGATGGTTCCGTCTTTCAATCCGGCCAGCAAAGCCCTGTTATCGGCTTTACCGCGTAAAGGAGGTTTCACTTTATAGTTACTGTCGAAATCGTTCAGCAACTCCTCTGTTAAAACGAGGTGATGCGCAGCCACGTCACAAGAGATCTTTACACCATCCCTTTTCGCCTTTTTGATCAGTGCTACGGATCCGGCAGTAGATATATTACTGATATGTACAGGTGCCTCGTGATAAGTAGCCAGAAAGATATCCCTGGAGATATGCATTTCTTCTGCCAGTCCCGGCATTCCTTTCATCCCTAAAAGCACACTGGTTTTACTTTCATTGATCTGCGATTTGCCTGCGATAGATTTGTTTTCAGGATAAACCATCAGCAAACCGTTGATGCCTTTGGCATATTGCAGGGCACGGCTCATAAAACCATCGTCTGTGATGGGCTTCGTTCCGTCAGAGAAAGCAACGGCGCCGGCACTTTGCATATCAAAAAGCTCTGCCATTTCTTTTCCTTCCAGATCATGGCTGATAGCCCCTACCGGGTGTACATCAACCAGGTTATTTTTAGCTTTATTGATAATATATTCTACCTGTGCCTTAGAATGTACTACCGGTTTGGTATTCGGCAATACGGCCAGTCCGGTAAACCCACCTGCCTGTGCCGCAGCAGTAGCTGTTGTGATATCTTCTTTGGTCTCAAATCCGGGATCGCCGATAGAACAGTTCAGATCGAAAAACCCGGGCGCTAAAAAAGCACCTGTGCCATCTGCCTGTTCTTCATCTTTCATGGGTTTTAATGCGCTGCCAATTTCAACGATCTTTCCCTGTGCCACACGAACATCGCATATTTGATGATTAAACTCGCTGTTCGGATCGGCAATGGTAACACCTGTGAGGAGAAGGTTCATGTTTTATATATTTTTTTTGTTAAAAAATCGAATCAATAGGACTTCTGTAGCTAAAAAAACAGCACACAAAACTAGACAAAGTTTCCATAACTCCGTGTGGTTATTTTCCACAGTTAGCGGTGATAAATTGCCTTGTGGACTGCTAATCGCTAAATTTTTACTGTTCAGTACCTGCTTAAGTTCTTTATCAGTAGTATAATGCCGGTCAGATTCAACCCGGCTTTCATTAAAAGCATCAACGCCCAGCAAAGAATCTGTTTTTAATAAATTATAGAAACCAGCGGCCCTGATCTGGTCGGCAATATAAAGTAATGTCTTCCCCGGCACCTGTCTGATTTCCGGAATAACTTCCTGACTGCCTGAAACCAGTCGCAGTGATTGACTGGGACTTAGGCTTAGCTGTGCGGTGGACAACAGGTTATCTTTCCCCACCGTATAATATAAAGGCTGCTCCTGTCCGCTGGTAAAAGCGATCTTATACAATAAAGGTACAAAAACAGGATGCTGCGGCAGGTTACTGTCGTCTGCTTTCAGTGAAGTGGCCGATAAATAAAGCTGTCCGGCGCCGGAGCGATAGCGGCTGAAAAACGGCCTGTCTGCTGGTAGTTCCATCAAATCTTCCCTATTATTGCTTTTTTCGTAAACGAAATAGCGATTTACTTTGGGCAGGTCCAGTTTAGAAGGAATTTCTTCAAATACATCGTTAAAAAGGTTACTCTTCAGGTCGATACTTTTCACTGTAACCGTGTCCCTGTTGAGCGATTGAACAGAGGGGAGGGACAGTTCCCTGAGAAAAGAAGAAAATAAAACAGGGTTTACATCCAGATCCGGAAAGATCACTGCTGTGCCTCCATTTTTGATATAGGTTTTCAGCTGCTGGGCCAGACCGCTGGATGGCGATTTTAATCCAGAAAGGATAATGAGCTGGTAAGCGGGAAAATCAGAATAAACGATGTTTAACTCCGGCATCGTATGCAGCTTAAAATAGTGGTCTGCTGCAAACAGTGAACTGATATGTTTTTCTGAAGGATCTCCGCTGATATGCAGGATATTCATTCCCGTGCCCACTTTAAAAGTGAAATTTAATACATTATCAAAAGTGACAGGAAAATCTTTTATGGTGACTATTCCTTTCTGCCAGCCCGCAGAAAGGCCGCTAAAGCTGAGTGTATCATTGATCGATTTACCTGCGGGTATATCCAGGCTGGACAAAGCTTTCTGCTGGTTGTTGATCAGCAATTTTAAGGGAACACCTTTTCCTCCTTCTTCTCCATAATTATGTAACTGAACCACAAATTTTTCCTGCCCGTCGGGCTGATGAACAGGAGACAAAGACCAGATACTGTCCACAGCAATATTAGGCAGTGCATTTGCACTTAACCGGATCAGGGAAAGATGGGCATTGGGATCAGTAACCAAAGCTGTTCTTCCTGTAAACTGGCGCTGAAAATCGGAAAGGATATACGTATAAAGGTTTCTTTTTCCAGGTGCTGCTAAGTGCTGCCGGTTGATGACCTGCTGTAAACTGCGCTGAACGGGAGAGATTTTCACTTCGTCTATCAATGCAGATAACTCTTCCCTGTCGGCCAGACGCTGGTGACGGCCTTCAAAATCATTGGTCGTTAGCTGAAACCTGTCATTCGGAGAAAAACCCCTGGTAATTTCTTTTGCTTTCCTTTTGGCTTCATCCAACAGGGTTCCATCTTTATTGACCCCTTCCATACTATAAGAATTATCGATATAGATATTCACCAGGTTTCCGGATTCAGGATTTCCTTCAGCACCAGAAGACAAATAAGGTTTTGCAAAAGCGAATACAAGAAATACAATTGCCAGTATCCGGCTAAAGAGGATCAGCAGGTTACGCAACTCTTCCCTTGAAGATTGCTGCTCCTGCACAGCCTTTAAAAAAGATACATTACTGAAATATACCTTCTTGAATTTCCGGAAATTAAATAGATGAATAAGGATAGGAATGGCTACCGCCAGCAGTGAAAAAAGAAAACCTGGGTAGAGGAAATTCATTAAAAACCAAAGGTAGAAATATTATCTGAATTTTTTCATCGCATCATATAACGTTTCATCCAAACCATAGATATCGCTGCGGTATTGTATCGCTCCGTTTTGCAGCCACGCTGTCCTGTAATTGATAAATACCGATATATTTTTCCTGGTGTTAAACCACTTTGGTTTCAGCTGAAATACATTTACGGTATCTGCTTTTTTGGCCAGTTTCTTTTTGAACACATCCATTCTGGTGGTATCTAAAGGAGGAAGGCCTACTTCCATCCGCAGCTGATCAAATTCATACTTATCATTTACCAGCTTTTCTGCAAATTCCAAAGGTTTCTCTACCCTTACACAGCCATGGCTGATGGCGCGGTTGGAAAGGTTAAAAGCCGATTTATTATTGGTATCATGCAGGTAGATGCTGGAACCATTATCAAATATAAATTTGAATTTACCCAGTGCATTTCCTGCTCCTGAGCCTTGTTTAAACTGGAAAGGCAAATGTGCACGGGAATATTTTTTCCACTGGATGGTATCCGGCTCTGTGATCAGCTGTCCCTTATAATATACCTTCATATTGCTGTTGGATAAATAATAGGGATCGCGGCTGGCCTGATTATAAATTTCACTCTGCGCAATACTCACTGGAATATTCCATACCGGGTTGGCCTGTATAGCATTAAACGTACTTAACAGGATTGGTGTCTGGTGATTTTTAGGCTTGTCATCCAGGTCCTGGCTTGCCTGGTAAACTTTCATTTTATCTTCATAACCTTCCTCACGTCTTCCGCCTACACAAACTTTCATGTGGATCACCGTATCCTGTTTATTAAACCAGGTGAGGGAGAAATCGGGGATATTTACTTCTACGTACTCCTGGCTTATCCCAGGAATCTGCCATCTTAACCTTTCCAGGTTAGCTTCAATAGTTTTAATGGTATCCGCATTTCTCGAAGGGTCTTTTTGCAGCGTAGCCAGCGTATGCTGTAAAGCCTTATAATTTTCAGACTTCGGCTGGATATCGTTCAGCAATTGGGCAAGATCTTTCGTTTCCAGCACCTTGTCCATGCTGGTATTATCAGGTCTGGTGGTACTGACATAATATCTGCTCAATATCTTTTTAGGATTCACACTTCCATAACCGATAAACGTATCGTATTTGAGCAATGAAGATGCACTGGTCAACTCCAGGTCGGCAATGACCGGATAAACCTCTGCAATGGAGTGAAATTTATTAGCTGACAGTTTTGTCAGCAGTTCTTCAAGCGCTGCTGTACCGAATTGCCGGGAGTTAAATCCATGTTCGGCACTCCTGCTCAGATAGCCTTTTAGTGTATCCAATTGCCCATTGATAAAAAAACGGGTAACTAAATCTGTTCTGTGGTCTTTGTTGGCATAATAAATTCCAATTACTTTAGAATTACTCAGTGAAGCCTGCAGTGAGTCAAAATGGCGGGTAAAAACTACATTGTATTCGGCAGTATCAAAATCCTTATATAACTTATCTTTAAAATGTTCGGATAAAATCTGACCTACCTTTGGAGTGGTTTTAAACCAGTTACAGGCAGATAGGAAGAGGCAAAGGGGTATTACGAGGCAAAGTACTTTTTTCAAAACTTGTGTTAATTTAAACAATCTGTGGTGTGAGCGATATGATCTTCGCTGGGCTACTCAAAAAAAATGCCATATATTTTTTGATTTTTGAATTCTATCTATATATTTGCACACCTCAGTGTGCATAGCATTATTGAATAGAGACAAAAAAAATTATAATGAACAAACACTTGAACCATCACTTACATTTGCACCATCGCCAGTTATGGCGATAGATATGTAATGTTTTGTACTTCAAAACTTGTTTCCAAATTATTTTCATGTTTTATTCAATAATTTCAATCAATTGAAAACACTTAAAATTGCTATCCAGAAATCTGGAAGGCTAAACGAAAAATCTGTAGAAATACTTAAAAACTGTGGTTTATCATTCGAAAACTACAAAAGCTCCCTGATATCGACTGTAACAAACTTTCCTTTAGAAATTTTATTCTTAAGAGATGATGATATTCCTGAATATGTTCAGGATGGCATTGCCGATCTGGGTATTGTAGGCGAAAATGTAATCACTGAAGTGAGTGCAGATGTAAACTACCTTCAGAAACTGGGATTCGGAAAATGTACTTTAAAAATTGCTATTCCTAACGATAGTGAGATAGCTGACATCAGCGGACTGGAAGGTAAAGCTATCGCAACTTCTTACCCCGTTATCCTTGAAAAATACCTGAAAGATAATAACGTAAATGCTGTAGTACGTACCATTTCAGGATCAGTTGAAATTGGCCCGGGACTGGGATTAAGTGACGCAATCTGCGACATTGTCTCTACAGGCGGAACATTAAAAAGCAATGGATTAAAACCATTTGCTGAAGTGATGAAATCTGAAGCGGTATTAATTGGCAGCAAAGGCATAGAACTGAATGAAGATGTGATAGAACTGCTGCAAAGAATCCGTTCGGTACTCCATGCAAAAGCAACAAAATACGTAGTACTGAATGTTGCTAAAACCAATTTGGAAAAAGTGGTAAGCTTACTGCCGGGTGTTAAAAGCCCTACCATCGTACCTCTTTTTGAAGAAGGATGGGTAGCTGTGCACTCAGTTATTGCAGAACAGGACTTCTGGGAAAAGATCAACAGCCTTAAAGCTGCAGGTGCAGAAGGAATTGTGGTGATGCCGATTGAAAAAATCATTTCTTAACCTCTCTTTATCATAAAGCAAAAAAAACTATGATGAGCTTTTAAGAAATGAAGGCTTATGGTGGATTTTTAAAGCCTATAAAATTGTAAACAGATGAAGACCTATAGTTATACAGATTTATCTCCATTGCAGATCGAAGAGCTCTGCTTAAGACAACTGGCTGATGACGCTGCGATCACAGAACGTGTAAAAGATATCATCACCCGTGTAAAAGAAGAAGGCGACAAGGCGCTGATCGACTATGCGCTGGCTTTCGACAAGGTAAACCTGGAGCAGCTGTTTATTGGACAGCAGGAAATTCAAGCAATAGCCTCGGAGATTCCTGATGACGCTAAAAAAGCAATAGATACCGCATACGCCAATATTAAAAAGTTCCATGCCGCACAACTGTACAAAGAAGCAAAAGTAGAAACCATGCCAGGCGTTTCCTGCTGGCGGGAATCCAGACCAATAGAACGTGTGGGCTTATATATTCCAGGCGGAACAGCTGTTCTGCCGAGCACTTTTTTGATGCTGGGCATCCCTGCTATTTTGGCAGGATGTAAAGAAATTGTAGTTTGCTCTCCCCCTCAAAAGGATGGTAAAACCAATTGTTACCTGGCTTATTGCGCATTGTTACTGGGTATAGAAAAGATCTACCTGGTTGGAGGTGCACAGGCTATTGCCGCTATGGCTTTTGGTACGGAAAGCCTCCCCAAGGTCTACAAGATCTTTGGCCCTGGAAACCGTTACGTAACACAGGCTAAACAACTGGTGCTCGCTTCAGGGATGACAGCCATTGATATGCCCGCAGGCCCTTCAGAGGTGTTGGTGTTTGCTGATGAAACTGCTAATCCTGCTTTTGTTGCTTCAGATCTTCTGGCGCAGTCAGAACATGGAGTGGACAGCCAGGCCATACTCGTTTCTACTTCCGCGGAGATCATTACAGAAACGTTAGAACAAGTAGATATCCAGCTGAAAGCTTTGCCAAGAGAAGTCATCGCGGCACAGGCAATTGCCAATTCTTATGCTGTACTGGTAGAAAACAAAGAACAGGCAATGGACTTTAGCAATATTTACGCCCCGGAACATCTAATCCTTGCAACAGACCGGTTCGAAGAGCTTACCCCACTAATCAGTAATGCAGGATCTGTATTCCTGGGTAATCTTACTCCGGAAAGTGCCGGAGATTATGCTTCAGGTACCAACCATACCCTGCCTACCAGTGGATTTGCCAAAGCTTATTCAGGCGTTTCTATCGATTCCTTTATCAAAAAGATCACTTTTCAACATATCAGTCCTGCAGGTTTAACTGCCATTGGACCAACTGTAGAAATACTGGCCGCAGCCGAAGGTTTGCAGGCCCACAAGAATGCTATCACTATTCGTTTAAAATCATCAGATGGATATTAAGAACTTACAACGCGAAAATATTAAGAACCTTCGCCCCTATTCTACCGCAAGGGATGAATATAAAGGTCAGGCGAGCGTATATTTAGATGCCAATGAAAATAGTTTCGGCTCTCCCCTGCCGGAAAACTTTAACCGCTATCCTGATCCTTTACAACTGGACCTGAAAGATGCGCTGAGTAAAATTAAAGGGGTGCCTATTGAAAATACCTTTTTAGGCAATGGCAGTGATGAAGCAATAGACTTGCTTTTCCGTGCTTTTTGTAACCCGGGAAAAGACAACGTGATCATTCTGCCGCCAACTTATGGCATGTATGAGGTTTCTGCCAATATCAATGATGTAGAGGTACGCAAGGTAAACCTGCTACCCAACTTCCAGCTGGACCTGGAAGGAATTGCAGAAGCCATAGATGAAAACACTAAACTGATCTTTATCTGTTCGCCAAATAACCCTACTGGTAATTCCATTGTCCGCACGGATATTGAAACTGTTTTGGCTAACTTTAAAGGTCTGGTGGTAATTGACGAGGCTTATATCAACTTCGCCAAACAACGTACTTTCATTCAGGAATTAACGGAATATCCTCACCTGGTGATCCTGCAGACTTTCTCTAAAGCATGGGGATTGGCAGGACTGCGTTTAGGAATGGCTTTCGCTTCCAGTATCGTGATCGATATCATGAATAAGGTAAAAGCTCCTTACAACATCAGTCAGTCTACACAAGACCTGGCACTTGCTGCATTGCAGAATGTAACACAGGTAAATGAGTGGATCAAAGTTACTGTGGCAGAAAGAGAATTACTGAGCACTAAACTATTGACGCTTGATATGGTCAAAAAGGTATATCCGTCGGATGCGAACTTTATTTTAATAGAAGTGGAAGATGCCCTTGGAACTTATAATGCTTTAGTAGATCAGGGAATCATTATCCGCGATCGCTCAAAAGTTACCTTATGTGAAGGCTGCCTTCGAATTACCGTTGGCACACCTGCAGAAAATGAGATACTATTATCCGCTTTAAAATCGTTAAAAAACTAAAATGAAGAAGATCCTTTTTATAGACCGCGATGGTACATTGATCACTGAACCCGAAGATGAACAAATAGATTCGTTTGCGAAACTTAAATTCTATCCGAAATCTTTGTACTACCTGGCCAAAATAGCAGCAGAACTTGATTTTGAACTCGTGATGGTAACCAATCAGGACGGACTGGGAACAGACTCGCATCCTGAACTGAATTTCTGGCCCGTGCATAATTTTGTACTGGACACTTTTGCCAGTGAAGGCGTGGTTTTTAGTGAGGTGATTATTGATAAAACTTTTGCACATGAAAATGCACCTACGCGTAAACCAAATACAGGTTTATTGCAGCATTTCCTAACCGGGGAATATGACCTGGCTAATTCTTTTGTAATCGGCGACCGCCTCAATGATGTTGTGCTGGCTAAAAATTTAGGGGCAAAAGCCATTTGGTTAAGAAACAACGATCAGCTGGGTGCCAATGAAGCGATGGCTAAAGCAGATACCCTAACAGAGTTTATCGCTCTGCAGACACAGAACTGGGTAGATATTTATACTTTCCTTAAAGCAGGAAGCAGACAATTTCACCATATCAGAAAAACCAACGAAACGGATATCGAGATCACTATTGATCTGGATGGTACCGGAAAAGGCGAAATAGAAACAGGGTTGAATTTCTTTAACCATATGCTGGATCAGATTGCCCGCCATGGGGGGATAGACCTGAAAGTATTTGCTAAAGGCGACCTGCATATTGATGAACACCACACCGTTGAAGATACAGGAATTGCATTGGGCGAAGCTTTTGCCAAAGCCCTGGGCAATAAATTAGGCATCGAGCGGTATGGCTTCTGCCTGCCAATGGACGATTGCCTGGCGCAAGTGGCTATTGATTTCGGCGGACGTAACTGGATTGTTTGGGATGCTGAATTTAAAAGAGAACGAGTGGGTGATGTACCTACAGAAATGTTCTATCATTTTTTTAAATCTTTTAGTGATGCGGCAAAATGTAACCTGAATATCGAAGCTGAAGGCGACAATGAGCATCATAAGATAGAAGCTATTTTTAAAGCTTTTGCAAAAGCGGTCAAAATGTCTATAAAAAGAGATGCAGAAAAGTTAGTTTTACCTAGTACTAAAGGATTGTTATAATCATGGTCGGAATCGTTAATTACGGAGCAGGAAACATCTTTTCCCTTACCTCTGCCTTATCAAGGCTGGGAATTACTTACGGAATGATCAATGCGGAAGAAGAGTTTGAGCTGTATTCGCACATTATTATTCCCGGTGTGGGACATGCGGGTGCGGCGATGGAAAAACTGAACCAGAGCGGTTTAGTAGAAGCCATCAGGGCTTTAAAAAAACCTATTTTAGGCATTTGTGTAGGTATGCAACTGCTCACAGCGCATTCTGAAGAAGGAGATGTGGCATTAACGAATATCATTCCGCTGGACACCAAATTATTTGATAAGGAATTGGGTATCAAAATCCCGCACATGGGATGGAACAATATAGAGATCAAAAACAATTCCCTATTCGAAGGTGTTGAAAATCAGACACAATTTTACTTTGTGCATTCGTACTTTATTGAATATAACGCTACTTTTGGAATCGCAACTGCCGACTATGGTTTACCCTATTCGGCAGCGGTACAAAAAGACAACTTTTATGGTGTACAGTTTCACCCTGAGAAATCAGGTGCAGCCGGCGAACGCCTTTTATTGAATTTTTCAAACTTAAAATAATACAATGTACATTATTCCCGCTATAGATATTTTAGATGGTAAAGTTGTTCGCTTAAGAGAAGGCGACTACAACCAGAAAACAGTATATGAAGTATCGATCGCTGACATGATCGAAACTTATCGGTCGAACGGTACAGAGTTCATACATATTATTGACCTTAACGGCGCTAAAGGAGATTTCAGCAATCAGGCTGAACTTTTTGAGATCATCCATAAAACGGATATGCGTGTACAATATGGAGGAGGTATCCGTACCATTGAGCAGGTAACAAAATTGCTTGACGCAGGTATCCACCGTGTAATTGTAGGTACACAGGCGATCACTAACCCCGACTTCCTTGCCGAGTTGAGTAAAGAAGTAGGTAAAAAATATGATTATGCCAACCGTATCGTCATTGCTATTGATGTACTCGATGAAGTGATCAAATATTCGGGATGGATGGAAAGCTCGCCAATCAAGTTGATGGACTATGTTGATAAATGTCTGCAACTGGGCTTTTTCAGGTTCCTGTGTACAGATATCAACAAAGACGGAAAACTGGGCGGCGCTGCCATAGACCTGTACAAGAAATTACTGGAACACTCTCCTTTCATTAAGCTGATCGCTTCAGGCGGTGTAAGCTCTATGGCAGATATCGAAGAACTGGCAAAATTAGATGTAAGATCAGTGGTTGTTGGAAAAGCAATCTACGAGAACCATATCACCATCGAAGAGATCAAAGAATGGAACCTAAAAGCAATGACCTCCCTGTAGATCATGCTGAGCAAACGTATCATTCCATGTCTGGACGTTAAGGACGGACGAACCGTAAAAGGTGTAAATTTCGTAGACCTGAAAGATGCAGGCGATCCTGTAGAACTGGCCTGGCAATATGCGCAGCAGGGTGCCGATGAACTGGTATTCCTGGATATTACAGCTACCCATGAGCGTCGTAAAACGATGATCGAAATGGTAAAGTCGGTAGCGAGACAACTCAACATCCCTTTTACCATAGGCGGCGGTATCACTGAGATCGCCGATGCAGAAGCATTGTTAAATGCAGGGGCCGATAAGATCAGCATCAATTCCGCAGCTGTAAAGAGGCCTGAACTGATCGCAGATCTTGCTAAGGTATTCGGCAGACAGTTTGTTGTTGTAGCTGTAGATACCAAACTGGTGGGAGGCAAAAACATGGTCCACTTAAATGGTGGCCGCTTAATTACAGAACTGGAAACGGAAGACTGGATCAAACGTGCCGAAGATTTAGGCGCCGGAGAGATTCTGCTGACTTCAATGGACCACGATGGAACAAAACAGGGCTTTGACTGCAATTTACTGCAAACGATCAGCCAGCTGATCAATATCCCTGTCATTGCTTCCGGAGGAGCTGGAAAAATAGAACACTTCACTGAAGTTTTCACCACAACAGGTGTGGATGCGGCACTCGCTGCATCGGTCTTTCACTTCGGTGAAATTCCTATTCCGCACCTCAAAAATGAATTAAAAAAACACAACATACCAGTAAGGTTATGAATATAGATTTTGAAAAAACCGATGGTTTGGTTCCTGTAATTATTCAGGATGTACAAACATTGGAAGTGCTGATGCTGGGTTACATGAACCAGGAAGCATGGACTAAAACACAAACAGAAGGAAAAGTAACCTTCTATTCACGTTCCAAAAAACGTTTATGGACTAAAGGGGAAGAAAGCGGCAACTTCCTGTTTGTGAAAGAAACACATATTGACTGCGATCAGGATACCATCCTGATTAAAGCCAGCCCGGTTGGCCCAACCTGCCATACAGGCAGCAGAAGCTGTTTTAATACCAATTTCAAGCAGAACTTTATATTTGAACTGGAAAAAATCATTAACGACAGGTATGAGAACCCAAGTGAAGATTCTTACGTGAATAAATTGCGTAAAAAAGGGATCAATAAGATTGCGCAAAAAGTTGGAGAAGAAGGTGTAGAAACGGTTATTGCCGCCCTGAATGAAACAGATTTTGATTTTGTCAATGAAAGTTCCGACTTGATTTTTCACCTGTTGGTGCTATTACGCGAGAAAGGCAAAACATTGTCGGACATAGGAATAAACCTGGAAGGCAGACACCGTTAATATTCATTATGCTGGAACACGTAAAATCTCTTAGCGGCCATCAAAATCCTGTGTATGCCTTAACCAATTCCGGCAAACCTGGAATTTTCTTTACCGCCGGTAATGACAAAGGCGTAGTAGAGTGGTCGCTGGATAAGATGAACTACGTAAAGGTATTGATGCCTGTAAAAACTTCTGTTTATAGTCTTGAACACTACAACAACCAGCTTTTTGTTGGTTTGCGAAGTGGTGAGATCAGTATATTCGATCTTGATAAACAATTAGTAACCGCAAATTTCCAGGCACACGAAAAACCTGTTTTTGATGTTGTTGCTGTCCCCGGCAAACAGGAATTTCTGACAGCCAGCGAGGATGGCACTGTAGGCGTTTGGTCGCTCGTAGATCATTCATTACTTTACCGTATCCCCGTTTCGGCAGATACGGTAAGGTCTATTGCCATCAGTCCGGATGGACAACAGGTCGCTTTTGCCTGTAAAGATACTACTGTAAAAATCTATAATCTCAAGGATTATGGCTTACTACATACCCTGCAAAAACATACATTGCCCGTTACTTCCGTTCAGTATGAGCCTAGTGGCAAATATCTGGTCACCGGAGGAAGGGATGCACAGTTAAATTTCTGGTCTATGCCGGATTATCAATTAAAACATACCATCCCTGCACATATGTTTAGCATTTACGGTATTGCATTTAATCCCGTAAGACCTTACTTTGCTACGGCCAGCCAGGATAAAAGCATTAAAATATGGGGAACAGAGGATCTGAAACTGCACAAGATCGTCAGTATCGAGAAAGGTACGCAAGGCCATACCCACTCTATTAATAAGATCATATGGACACGTGATGGCGAATACCTGATCTCTACCGGAGACGACAAGCTGGTTATCGTTTGGGATTGGGAGATTTAATTGATCCCCATCCTTTTCATTCCTTCCCTTCCATAAAATACTGGAAAATACATCAGTTCTGCTTTAGCTGGATTCAATGAATAACTTCCCGAATATCTTGGCATCAATTCTATTTCAAAAATGTATTTTCCAACTTTAAGTCTGCTGCAGAAGATGGAAGTCTTATGCTTAAAATACTCCCTGTGCGTTTTTACTCCCCAATAATGCTGTATTTTATTCTTATTATTCAGATTTATCATTCATACTTTAATGCATCGGCATTAACCACAGCATCCTGACTATTTCTTGCCGCATCCGTCCCTGTAATAATAATTGCATCTGCACCAATCTTTTTAGCATAATCTGATAATTTAGATTTTACTTGCTCCTGTTCTGCATTATTCCCGGCAGTCAAATGCCCTATAACCTTATAATTTTTCTTAACATCATGCGCAGCATAAAAGATATCAACAGAAGATGTTGGTGTAAGTTTGTCCCCAAAATAGGTAATTGACACACAGGATGATAGTAAAATGCAGCAAATTAAAACATAGGATGCCCCGATCTTATTCATAACATATAAATTACTAAACAAAAAAAGCAATAAAATTTAAAAGTAGTATAAAGCTATTAAAAATTTTACACTAAAAATTACCTCATAATTTTTATTTGGTTAGAATATCATATCGTTTATCGAAAACCCTAGTTCATGATTTTCCGGAATAACAACAGTGATGCAATATCGTACATAGATATTTATTTTCCTTTATAGATTTTATTTTTCTTAATTTAGCTTTATGAATTACGAAAAATATGATGATATTTCGATTTCTCTAGACTCTCTTGATTATAAGTTTATCAGTTCTGGAACAAAAGGACAGCTTAATAAAAGATTAAGTTCAATTCTATTCCAAACAATGAAGAAATTTATAATCTAGCCTTAGGTACAATAGGAGAAAATGAAAAGGTAGGTTTTAATACACCATCGAAAAATGGTGATAGAGACAAAATTTTAGCAACCATTGGTACTGCAGCACATATATTCAGCGAAGCCTACCCGGATAAATGATCTTCTTAACTGGTGACACTGATGCAAAGACAAGACTATATCAAATGGCAATCAATAATGCTTACCATGACATCAGTCAAACCTTTATTATTAAAGGTCTCAAAATAGTTGACCAAAATTATTACCCGTTAAATTTGAAAAAGGGATAAATTATGATGGTTTCTTGTTTAAAAGGAAGAAACCATCATAAAAATTGGAAATTTAAAAATCAAACTTTGCATTTGCAAAGAGTTTGTTGTTTTCTTCAATTTTCTCTGGAACTATCTTAGAATATTTATCAAGTGTTTGATCAAAAGTTAGATTCACACCTAATGATTTACCAATTTCTTTAATTCCTTTTTTCGATATATTTTTCATAATTACAACTCCTTTATACCACACAAATATAAATACATTATTTGGATGTTTATATTTTTCTTTAAAAAATATTTAGTTACCTATTTGTAAGGATACGCCTTTCGGTTAAACTTATTAAAAAAACCTCTTTATAATCCTTAAACGATGAGAATACCTTACCAGTTCAGGATTATAAATCCCCTGGTCATCGATAGGATCTATCCTTACCCTTCCGGAAGCATGGATAATCTGCTGATTATTCAGCATGATCCCCACATGGATAATCCTTCCTTCGGCATTGTCAAAAAAGGCGAGGTCACCGGTTTGAACTTCCGGTAAAAAATTAACTGTTTCACCCTGCTCGGCCTGCTGCGCAGCATCTCTTTTGATCCGAATACCTGCAAGTTTAAAAACAGCCTGTGAAAATCCGGAACAGTCGATCCCGAACAATGTCCTTCCACCCCATAAATAAGGTGCATTCAGAAAAAACCGGGCTAGTTTATCGATTTTTTCTGCGGTTTCAGCAGCCGTTTGTCCGGCAATAGCTGATACATGATATGGGTCGAAATTTACCTGGAATTTTTCTTTTCCCAATTCACAAATTCCGTTAGCATAATTTGGAAGGGTACTGGAAGGCATTAAATAAAACTGGCTGTCATCAGCTCCTGTAACCGTATTGTTTAACTGGGCAGGTACTAAAATGCTATAGTTCTGATTATTCAGGTATTCCTCTTCCGTAATGTCTATTAATTGCTTAAAATCCATCCAGCCTTCGTAACCGTCATAAACATTTCGGATACGCCACCAGGGTTCTGCTTTTTCAAGTACTTCAACAGCATCACCAAACAGCAACTGCGTAGTAATTTCTGCCTTATCTGATGCAGCTGCCCTTAAAGGGGCCACAGCTACCCTGCAAATTGAAAATTTCTGTTCCATAGTAAAAAATCGGTAGGTAAAAATAATGATCCCGAACTAATAACCCGCATGATAAACATTTAACGGCTAAAATTGTTAATATGGTATAACATATATTAAGGTTACAAATTATGAACTTCAGTAAGATTTTAATCGCAGTAGACAACAGTACCTGTGCCGAAAAAGCAGCGCAGGCAGGTTATGAACTGGCAAAAACTTTTGGTGCAGAGGTGGCACTGGTAAATATCATAGAACCTGTACCAGCTACCATGAATCAGGATCTTACCTTAGCGCCTGTTTTCCTGGAGACTTATGATAACAGCGATGCAAACAGTCACATATTGCTGAAAGAAATTGAGAAAAGACATGGCAATGGCATCAAAACTACCTACCTGAGCGTAGTGGACAATGCTGCACATGGAATAATCGACCAGTCGGATGAATGGGGATCTGATCTGATAGTGATCGGTACTTATGGCAGAGGTGGTTTATATCACTTCTTAATGGGAAGTGTAGCCGAACATGTAGCCAGAAAATCTGCCTGTCCTGTATTGATTATTCCTAATAAAGCTGAAATCTGATAGGAAATACCACATAACAAAAAAGGACGCAAATGCGTCCTTTTTTGTTATCTTATAATTTAAGGACTAACCTTCCTGATGTAACCAGGCTTTTTTCTTCAATAATTCTTCTTCAGTTTCACGGATATCTTCATCATCCACGCAGCAATCTACAGGGCAAACCGCAGCACACTGTGGCTCATCATGAAAACCTTTACATTCTGTACATTTATCTGAGACGATATAATATACCTCATCAGAAACTGCTTCCTGAGACGCACCGGCATCAATTTCTTTGTCACCAAAATCAATGATCCCGTTCAGGTTAGTACCGTCTGAAAATCTCCAGGCTGTGCCTGCATCATAAATTGCATTATTCGGGCATTCAGGCTCACATGCTCCGCAATTAATACATTCGTCTGTTATTTTAATAGCCATCTCTTCGTATAAATCTATTTGCTAAAGTTACCTTTGCAACGCAAATATAACATTTATACTTTAAAATTACTCCAAACATGTCAATCCTTACCGCTGAAAAGTTAATTATTGCATTTCACAAACTAAGTGATTTCTTAAATCACCCTGACGATGAATTTAATAACTTAATCGAATCAGCACCCAATCACAACGCCTGGTTCCAGCCGGAGGAAGTAAAAAGGTCGCTGTCTTCTTTGCAGGAAATGCTAAACCGCAACGCTTTGGAACAGTGGTTTGAACAGATCAGGGTGAGCGAGACGCCAAAGATTGTAGGACTTATTCTTGCCGGGAACATCCCCTTGGTGGGTTTTCATGATTTAATTTGTGTTTTAGCCACCGGTAACCGTGCGCTGATCAAACTTTCTTCTTCCGATGCCCAGCTGCTCCCTGCACTGACCAAACAGCTGATTGAGTTTGAACCTTTACTGGCCGACAAAATTATTTATACAGAAAGACTAAAAGATTTTGAAGCAATCATTGCTACAGGAAGTAATAATTCATCCAGGTATTTTGATTATTACTTTGGCAAAGTGCCTAATATTATCAGGAAAAACAGAAACAGCATTGCCGTTTTAGATGGTAAAGAAAGTGCAAAAGAAATCCAGTTGCTCGGTCATGATATTTTCGATTATTTTGGTCTGGGATGCCGTAATGTTTCGAAGGTATACCTTCCGGAAGGTTATGAGATTAAAAACTTTTTTGAACCCTTAGAGCAACACCAGCTGATCGCAAATCACTTCAAATACAATAATAATTACGACTACAATAAGTCAATATACCTGGTTAATGCAGCCAAACATTTTGACAATGGTTTTCTGCTGTTAAAAGAAGATGAAGGCCTATCCTCTCCTCTTGCCGTATTGTATTATGAATTTTATACCAGCCTGGAAGAATTAAATGAGAAACTGATAGCTATGCAGGATGACATTCAATGCGTGGTTACACATACTTCACTGAAACTGGATACAGGTATTGTTAATTTCGGTCAAAGCCAGCATCCTCAGTTATGGGACTATGCGGACAATGTGAACACGATCAGTTTTTTGAATAATCTGTAAAAATCTGTTGGACAAGGCTCGATGAGAGAGAATTTATTTTGAGTTCGCTTTGTAATTAATTTGTTATCCTCCACGCATGGTCCACTCATCGTCCACTCATCATCCACTAAAATGGCCAATTCAGTGGCCAATTCAGTGGACGATAAGTGGACTATTAGTTGATGACGAGTGGAATTAAACAAACTAAACTCAAATCCATTACAAAATAAAAAAGGAAAAGAGTTCCCTGTTTAATGAATCTTTCCTACAAATGACCAACCTTTCTTATTTCTCAATTTGAAACACTATTTTTGAACGAAATGTATGTAATCAAAGTAAAAGGCATTGCTAAAATCCCGGATTATGTCCAGTTAAGAGATGATAAATTTACTTTGCTGGCTTATTTCAGGGTAGACCGACCTGATAAATCATTGGATAAATTAGGTTTAGGCGATCAGCTGCCTTATATCATGAACCTGGTAAAAGACCTACCATTTGGGCAGATTGCAAAATTAGATATTTAAGACATGACAGGAAACGCAGTTATAAATTTAAAGAATGTAGATGTATTTCAACAGAAACACCTGGTATTATCCAATGTAAACCTCAACATTGATAAAGGTGAGTTTGTATTTTTAATCGGCCAGACCGGCTCGGGAAAAAGCAGTTTACTGAAAATCATATACGGAGATCTTCATATCGGTAATGGCGAGGGACAAATTGCTGGTTTCGACCTTAAGAAACTGGCCGACAGGGATGTGCCTTTCCTGCGCAGGAAACTGGGTATTGTTTTTCAGGATTTCCAGCTGCTTACCGACCGTACAATAGAGAAAAACCTCGATTTCGTGTTAAAAGCTACCGGATGGAAAGACAAAAACCTGATCCAGGAACGCGTTAAGGATGTGCTGGAAAAAGTAGGTCTTCGTTCTAAGATCAGGAAAATGCCGCATGAACTTTCCGGAGGCGAACAGCAGCGCGTGGTGATTGCCCGTTCCCTGTTAAACAACCCTGATATTATCCTAGCGGATGAACCTACAGGTAATTTAGATCCCGATACTTCTGAAGAAATCGTGCTGTTGCTAAAACAAATCAGCCAGAATGGTACTGCCGTTTTAATGGCTACCCACGATTATCATATTATACGTACCCTGCCTTCCCGCATCATAAAATGCGAAGCCGGTGTGGTACATGAAGATGCTACAATAAATTAGATCATCCTGACAAAATTTTACTTTTCAGCCATTCTGTGCAGTGTTGTTTAAACAATACTGACAGCATGGCTGAATTATTTCATTGGCAAAACTTTTGAGTTTATCCCTAAAAATTCTACTATCCCATGTTTAGCAAGAAGAAACCGAACGATACCGAAAATCCTACTACGGAAAATACTGCTGAAGAGCAGTTAAACAAAGATCAGACTAATGACGCAGCTGCTTCAACTGAAGAAGCATTACTGGAACCAGTTCCTGAAATTACTGTTGAAGAGCAGTTAAGACTGGACAATGCTGCTGTTAATGATAAATATTTACGCCTTTTTGCTGAATTTGATAATTTCAAAAGACGCACGCAAAAGGAACGTGTTGAACTGTTACAGACTGCCGGTAAAGATGTTATTGTTTCTATGCTTGCTGTCCTTGATGATTTTGACCGTGCAAATAAGGCTACAGAAAATGCTACTGACGTTAAAGCCATTCGTGAAGGAATTGCGCTGGTACACACTAAATTAAAAAGCATTCTGAACCAAAAAGGCTTAAAAGAAATGGAAAGTATCAACACTCCTTTTGATACCGACCTTCATGAAGCAATCACTAAAATACCTGCCCCTACAGAAGATCTGAAAGGAAAGGTGATAGATGAATTAGAGAAAGGATACACTTTAAACGACAAAGTTATACGCTTTGCAAAAGTTGTTGTAGGTAGTTAATTATGAGCAAGAGAGATTATTACGATATCCTTGGCGTAGGCAAGACTTCTTCCCCGGAAGAGATCAAAAAAGCCTATAGAAAACTGGCCATCAAATACCATCCGGATAAAAACCCGGATGATCACACTGCGGAGGATAAATTTAAGGAAGCTGCTGAAGCTTACGAAATCCTGAGCAATCCGGAGAAAAAACAACGTTATGATCATTATGGTCATGCCGGTGTTGGCGGTGCCTCTGGAGGCGGTGGCGGATATGGCGGCGGCGGCATGAACATGGAAGATATCTTCAGCCAGTTTGGGGATATTTTTGGTGGCGGCGGCGGTGGCGGAAGTCCTTTCGAAAGCTTTTTCGGCGGGCAGTCACGTGGCGGCAGCAGCGGCAGACGTGTAGCTAAAGGATCCAACCTTCGTATCAAGGTTAAACTGACGCTGGAGGAAATCGCTCATGGCGCAGAGAAAAAAATAAAAGTAAATAAACAGGTAGTTTGTAAAACCTGTGATGGTTCGGGCGCGAAAGATAAATCATCTATCAGCACCTGTAAAACATGTGGTGGAAGCGGTTCTGTTCGCAGGGTAACCAATACGATATTGGGCCAGATG
The DNA here is from genome assembly GCF_009765875.1 of Pedobacter sp. L105. Taxonomy (GTDB): domain Bacteria; phylum Bacteroidota; class Bacteroidia; order Sphingobacteriales; family Sphingobacteriaceae; genus Pedobacter. The sequence continues at coordinate 90,550 of NZ_LMUP01000001.1, read as the reverse complement.
CAGACTACCTCTACCTGCCCTACCTGTAATGGTTCCGGCTCACAGATCACTTCAAAATGTACCTCATGTCATGGCGAAGGAACTGTACGCGGCGAAGAAACCATTACGATCAATATTCCGGCAGGAGTAAGTGATGGTATGCAGCTGAGCATGAGCGGAAAAGGTAATGCAGCACCTAATGGCGGCATTCCTGGCGACCTGATCATATTGATCGAGGAAATCCCTCATGAATCATTGAAACGCGAAGGTAATAACGTGGTTTATGATTTGCACCTGAGCATCGTTGATGCTGCTTTAGGTTATAGTGCTGAAGTTCCTACCATTGATGGTAAAGCCAAGATTAAAATTGAGCCGGGTACACAAAGCGGAAAACTATTACGCTTAAAAGCTAAAGGGATACCAGAGGTAAATTCATATCATCGCGGAGACCAGATCATCCATGTGAATATCTGGACACCTAAAGTACTGAACAGCGAAGAACGTGCTATCCTTGAAAAACTAAGGGACTCTCCAAACTTCAAACCTCAGCCAGGTAAGAACGATAAAAGCTTCTTCGAAAAAATGAAGGAATATTTCGAATAACAACCGATATAAAATTTAAAAGGTCACTCCAAAGGTGACCTTTTTTTATGTTCCAAATTTTCTGATAACACATCCTGCACGGTAAGCATAACCAAAAACCCACCGTAAAAGCCGCATTAACCAATGCACATCAAATAATTGCGCCGATTACAAAAAAGCATTTCATTTTTTTGTAACATTTTTTCTTTTTTGCATCTAACTAAAGACTAAACAACTAAATATGCTAAGCGTAAAGAATATTGTTAAACAATATGCCACGCACCGTGCACTGGATGATGTGAGCCTGGAGGTGGAACAAGGCAAAATTTTTGGCCTGCTGGGGCCTAACGGTGCAGGAAAAACATCCCTGATCAGAATAATTACTCAAATCACCGCACCAGACAGCGGAGAAGTGCTCTTTAATGGAAAACGTTTAAGCGCAGAGCACATCAATCAAATCGGATATCTTCCTGAAGAACGTGGTCTGTACAAGAAAATGGAAATCGGCGAACAGGTACTTTACCTCGCTAAGCTGAAAGGTCTGAGTACTCCTGAAGCTACCAAAAGAGTAAAGTTCTGGTTTGAAAAACTGGAAATGGGAAGCTGGTGGAGTAAAAAAGTGGAAGATCTGAGTAAAGGAATGCAACAAAAAGTTCAATTTGTTGCTACCGTTCTGCATCAGCCTGAGCTGATTATCCTGGATGAACCTTTCTCCGGTTTTGACCCCGTAAATGCAGAAGTCATCAAAAACGAGATCCTTGAACTCAACAAACAGGGTGCTACTTTTATTTTCTCCACGCACCGTATGGAATCTGTAGAGGAATTATGCGATAGCATTGCTTTGATCCATCGGTCAAAAAAAATAATGGATGGCTCCGTACTGGATATAAAAAACAAGTATAGAAACAATACTTACTGGGTAGAATATGAAGGAGTTTATGACACCGATGTTTCTACGGAATTATTTGAAGTATTGTACAGAGACATACAGGCAGAAAAAATAGTATTAAAAGTGAAATTAAGAGCAGGAAAAACAATAAACCAGCTTTTATATGCATTGCTGCCCACAGTTAACATCCATCGTTTAGACGAAGTCATTCCAACCATGAATGACATATTTATTGACCAGGTGAAAACAAAAATCTAATCATTATGCGCAAAATCTTACTCATCATACAAAGAGAATATCTTTCCAGGGTAAAGAAAAAGTCATTCATATTGATGACGCTCTTAACACCTCTGATCATTGCCGGCTTCTACGGATTGATCATTTATTTTTCTATTCAGGGTGCAAAAGGCACCTTCAATAAAATTGCTGTAGTGAGCAACAATAAAACACTAACAGAAAAATTGACTTCCGGCAATAACACGTCCTATGTATATGTGAACGAAACACTGGAAACTTTAAAACCTTCAATCAGAAAGAGTGGTTTCGACTACATATTGTACCTGCCCGAGTTTAGCCTGGATAAACCAGCCGGAATACAGCTTTTAGGCGCAAAACAGGCAGGTCTTACCTTAAACAACAGGGTTGAGGAGGATATAGAAAATATCATCCGGACACAAAAACTGAAAGAAAGCGGTATAGCACAGGAAAAGCTGGACAAGCTCAAGTCTTCTGTCAGCATTGACAATAAAAAAATCGATGAAAACGGAAAAGATGAAGACTCAAGTGCCGGTGCCACCATGATCATTGGCACGGCTTCAGGCATCCTGATGTTTATGTTCATTTTAATCTACGGCATTCAGGTAATGCGCGGTGTGATTGAAGAAAAAACCAGCAGGATTATCGAAGTCATGATTTCTTCTGTAAAACCTTTTCAGCTGATGATGGGTAAGATCATTGGGATCGCCCTGGTTGGCCTTACCCAATTTATTCTATGGATCGTATTAACCACAGCTATCTCCACTATAGCCGCAAAAATGTTTGTGGATAAGGCGCCTGTGCAGCAAAAGACAATGATTACCGCTCAGCTAAAAGCGGGTACTAAAATGAACCAGGAAAGCAGTAACCCGATAGCTTATGTACAAAAAAGTTTATCCAACCTTAACCTCACCAAAATCATTTCTGTATTTTTATTTTTCTTCATCGGAGGATATTTCTTCTACAGTGCCTTATATGCGGCCATTGGTTCAGCGGTAGATAGTGAAACAGAAACGCAGCAGTTTATGATGCCGGTCATGATGCCGCTCCTGGTGGGTTATGCACTGTCGTTAAGTGTAATCACCAATGATCCTTATGGCAGCATTGCTTTTTGGCTATCCATGATTCCTTTTACCTCCCCTATTGCCATGATGGTAAGACTTCCCTATGGTGTGCCCGACTGGCAACTGGCCTTATCTATGGTTTTACTGATCTTTGGATTTATTGGCACAGTATGGGTAGCTTCCCGCATTTACAGGGTTGGTATATTGATGTACGGCAAAAAAACAAGTTTTAAGGAAATGATCAAATGGTTTGCTTACAGGAATTAATTATCTTTATCAAAAGATAAACACCTTCTATGAAAGCAGCGGTTATAGATCTGGGTACAAATACCTTTCACTTGATTATAGCAGATATCACCGCTGATGGCGTGGAAGTGATCTACAAAACCAATATTCCCGTAAGATTGGGCGAAGGAAGGATCAATGAGAACCTGATCATTCCTGAAGCCTTTGAACGCGGTATAAAGACCTTAAATGATTTTAAGAAGGAAATAGACCGTCAGGGGGTGACGCTCGTTAGAGCGATTGCTACCTCTGCTGTACGCAGTGCAACTAATGGTGCTGATTTTGTTGCTGCTGCGTTCAGCAGGGCCGGAATCAAGATTGAAGTGATCAGCGGCGAAGATGAAGCTGCCTATATTTTTAATGGCGTAAAAGCAACAGGCAGCATCACCGCTCCATCGCTGATCATGGATATTGGCGGCGGCAGTACAGAATTTATCATCTGTAATCCTGAAGGCCAGCTCTGGAAGAAAAGTTATAACATTGGTGCGGCAAGATTAATGCAGGCTTATTTTCATTCAGATCCTATAAGTAAAGATGATCAGTCTGCAATTATTGGCCGTTTGGATGAAGAACTGGCCGATTTAAAACAGGCATGCCTTGATCTTCAACCAGAAGTATTAATTGGTTCAGCAGGTGCATTTGAAACTTTTGCAGTGATGCTGCTTAAAGGGATTGATATTAAAAATATCAGTTCAGCGGTATTGGATTTCACTGCTTACCGATCACTTTCGGCAAAGCTGATCAGTTCCACTCATGCAGAAAGAGCAGTTATGCCAGACCTCATTTCCCTTAGGGTGGATATGATCGTTATTGCTGCTATGATCACCAATTACGTGATCGAACATCTGGGTCTCAAAGCCATTAGCCTTTCTACCTATGATCTGAAAATGGGTGTATTGTATACGATTTGGGAAGATCAGAAGTTAGATAATGCATGATAAAGCTTTTCTGTAGGCAGGCCCATTACATTGGTATAGGAACCGGTGATTTTTTCTACAGCTATATATCCAAGCCAGTCTTGTATGCCGTAAGAACCCGCTTTGTCAAATGGATTGTATTTATTGATGTAATGTTCAATCTCTTCACTACTCAGCTTTCTGAAACAAACCTCTGTCACGTCATAAAAAGTCTCCAGTTTATCCCGGTAGGCCAGGCTCACACCTGTATATACCTGATGCGTGGTTCCCGATAGTTTAGTCAGCATTTCCCTGGCATGCGCTGCATCACCAGGTTTTCCTAAAATTTCCCCATTATAGGCTACAATGGTATCAGCAGTGATTACCAGGCTGTTTAATCGTTCTTCAACAAATGCCTTCGCTTTCTTTTCAGCAATATAACAGGCAATATCAGATGGGGAAAGATGATCAGGATAACTTTCATCAACCTCCTTCAGTACAACTTTAAAGTCGAGCTCCATTAATTGCATTAATTCTTGTCTGCGGGGTGATTTTGAAGCGAGGATAAGCGGAACGGTTTGCTGGTACATGTATTTAATTTTGCGCTAAAATAACAAAAGCGGCCAAAAGCCGCTTCTGTTATTTGATATTATTTTAGTTAGAGCCTCCTGCGGGCTGGCCTCCGCCATTGCCCCTATTCTGCATGGCTGCTTTTCTTTCATCCTGGTAAGCAGAAAATGCTTTTTTCTGATCGTCAGTAAGCAATGCATTAATCTTTGCATTATTCTCATCCATCAAAGACATCATTTTAGTCCGCATCGCCGACCTATCATCACCCGCCGCTTCACGCGCTTTGGCCATTTGAGTATTTTGATCTAAAAGAATTGCTTTAACCTTAGTTTGCTGATCTGCTGTCAGTGTCAATTTATCAGTCAGCGTAGCAGTCATTTTTGTTGCTCTTTCTTCTGGAGTGCCAGCCATACGGCCACCACCTTGTGCGTGTGCAAATGTCATTACACTAAATAACAATCCACAGATAACAAATAATTTTTTCATAGCTATTGTTTTTTTAACAAGATAGAGAGAAAAAGAGACAAAAGGTTTAAATGTCTTTTGTAACTTATTTGCTGGAATCGGCTGCAGAAGGGTTGGGATCAAACCATCTGCCCTGCACTTTAAGTACTTTTTCTATCACGTCCCTTACAGCAGTTTTGCCCCCGTTAAAAGGAGAAACATACTGACTGATGGCTTTAATTTCGGGGGAAGCATCAGCAGGACAGGTAGGGATTCCTACCAGCTTCATCACGTTAAAATCGGGCAGGTCATCTCCCATATACAATACTTCAGCAGCACTGAGATGGTTACGCTCCAGGTAATCATTAAAGACAACTACTTTGTCAGAAACCCCTAAAAAAACTTCAGGTATACCTAATCCCGCAAAGCGTTTCTGCATAGCCTGACCACTGCCGCCAGAAATGATGCAGACATGGTACCCTTTTTTAACGGCCAGCTGTAAGGCATAACCATCTTTAATATTAAAAGTACGCAACAGCTCTCCCGATTCAGCTGCAAGTACATCACCGCTGGTTAATACCCCATCTACATCAAAGACGAAGGTGGTTATATCTTTTAGTTTTTGCAGTAACATTAGTCCTGATTATCCCTCCATTCGTAAACCCAGGCAGACTGGATCTGTTCCAGGTGACCTTCATTACTTTCTTCTCTTGTACCTTTAAAGTTTGGCAAGGCCAGCACCCATTCTACCAATTCAGTAAACCTGATGCGATAGATTTTAGCTTCATTAAACTCATTACCAAATTTTTCATATAACTCCTGTGCAATATCTTCATGATCCTGCCAGTGAACGGGTAAAGCAAATTTATCCAGCATAGTATTATTTACTCGGGTTAATTAGTGACCTAAAAATTCTGACTGATCGGGAATCAATACTTCAATATCACCACTTTCTGCCACACACTGACAGCCTAGCCTCGAAATGATCCTCGGGCGAACAGCCCTGTCGATAAAGTCTTCTTCTTTATCTGATATTTCCTGAATGTTATCCATTCCTTTAGTGACATATATGTGGCAGGTACTACAGCCGCAAACACCACCGCAGTTATGCTGCAAATCAATTCCATTATCGAGGCAGATTTCAAGAACAGATTCTCCGCCTGCAATAGGCAATATTACCGGTTCCTTATCCTTCTCTTCAAAACTGACTTTTAGCTGGAAAATATTCATAATTGCTCACAAAAATAAGCACAAAAACTACAATAGATGTGTTTTTTTTATGCTGTTACTTAGTGTTTGATAGATTTGCTGTAATTCGGGAGAATCTTTTAACAAATCTAAATGGTTGTTGATGGTTTGCTGGTCGTTCCGCACTGCAGGTCCAGTTTGCACTTCAAACGGCTTAGCATATCTGATTTTTTCTGCGGTCTCCATAATCAATGGTTTCAGCAGATCAAATTTTAGCTGATGCTCTTCCAGAAGTTTGCTGCTAAGTTCATAAAGGTGATTGCTGAAGTTACAGGCAAAAACCGCGGCAAGGTGCAGGATTTTACGCTGATCTGTACTCACCACAGAAACATGCGAACTGAGTAATTGTGCAATAGCAGCTATTTTCTCCAGCGTTCCCTCGTTATTACCTTCAATACAAAAAGGCACGCTGGTTAAATCTAAAGACTTTGTTCTGGAGAATGTTTGGAGGGGATAAAGTACACCATAACCAGTTCCTGTACCGGCCAGAACATCCATGGCAGTTGCTCCTGATGTATGAACTACAATACCTCTTACATCTTTTAGATGCGAAGCAACTGAAGCAATAACATCGTCTTTAACAGCAATTACATAACAATCGGCAGATTGGTCAAGATCTTCCCAGCGATGAAAAGGTTTCGCCTTAGTTAGCGCTGCAAGGATCTCCGCATTTCGGCTGTCATGACTCCATACTTGTACGATTTCAGCCCCCATCGCTTTAAAAGCGATGGCGAGGTGTGTTGCCACATTTCCTGATCCTATACAAACAATGTTCATTTAGGCCGCTTTAATTTCTTTTTGTCTTCTGAAAATAGAGATCAGGAAGCCGATCACCATAACAATTAAACCAGACCAGTAGATATTGATATATGGAAATTCAATAGATTTAAATACCACCCAGTCTTTAGCTTGCTGAGGTTTTTCAAACACCTGCAATTCTACTTTCTTTTGATCAGGCAATATTTTAGTGAACCTCAGTCTCAATCCCAAATCAGTAATGTTACGGGCAAAATCAAATGTATTGTTACCCTTTACCAGGAAGATAGGTTCTGTTTTATAAATCTTACCATTCAAATCTACTTCCAGTGGAAGCCCAACAGCAAGATCACCAGGAGCAAGTGCCAAACTTTTCGCCGTAGGTTTAAAGTTAAGGCCTTTTACAGTAAGGATACCACTGCTGGTATGTAAAGTATCACCTTCACTTACGGTAACTACACGTGGTTTTTTGTAATTCGTTTCGTCACTCTCTGCATCCATCTCTCCATGTGATTCCCTTTTGTCGGGAGCACTGGTGATGTGTGTATAGATATCATGGGTCAGGTAATGTTTTGTATCAGGAGAAGCGATCAGTCCCATTTTTTCATTGATCTGAATACGGGGATTTAAATCGAAATCTTCTTTAAGTTTACCCGTTGCAGGGTCGTAAACTTTAAAGTTCAGCTTGTAGTATGTATTTGGGGCAATGGTTGTATCACTGGTATAAGTGACCGTATAACTACCCATCTTTTTAGGTTCGTTCTTGTAAAGCACTATATTTTCACCCGGTTTATCTGCCTTTTCAAAATCCTTTACAGGAATAAAGTTGGAGGCATTGATGGAAACAGGCTTACTCGTTGCCGCAGCAACCAAAGCGCCAATCAGTAATAAGGCAAATCCGATGTGGGCAACAGCCGCTCCGACCAGTTTGCGTTTACCTGTAAGTCCCTGGGAAAGTACCCTGGCATTAGACATAATCGCAAATATACAGCTGAACGACAGCAGGATATAGATCAGGTTATGGTATACATCGGTTATATACACAAAGGCGGCAGTCAGGATCACCGCGAAAACCAGAGTGGCAACCAATCCACTGTAAAACTTACGAAGATCTGTACGTTTATATTTCAGGAACTGGGAGAAGCCCGATATTAGGGTTACCAGAATAGCAAACGGTGCCTGCCACTGGTTATAATATTTCACCGGGTCAATTGGAGGTGCAAAGTTGGTACTGAATAATTTATTAAATACCGGAACAGAAGTTGAAAAGATCACCTGAATACAGGAAACAGTAACTACCAGTGCCCCAATGAACATCCAGAATTCTCTTGAATAAGTTTCTTCGTCTTTATTGGTAATAGGTAATTCTTTCCATCTTAAAATAATCAGGACTACCGGAAGGATTAAAAACACCACATTAAAGATCACCAGCTGACCAGACATGCCCAGATCTGTAAAAGCATGTACAGATGTATCTCCAAGGATACCACTTCTGGTTAAGAAAGAAGCATACAATACCAGGATAAAACTAATCAGTACCAGGGCAATGGAAGTAAAATAAGCATGACCTGTATTTTTGAAAGCGATCATCACGTGCAGTGCTCCGATTAAAGTTAGCCATGGAATAAATGATGCATTTTCTACAGGGTCCCAAGCCCAGAAACCACCAAAGTTCAGTGCTTCATAGGCCCAGAAGGAACCCATAATAATCCCTGTACCCAATACCATTACCGCAAACAGTACCCATGGCAGGGCAGGTTTAATCCATTCTTTATATCTTTTTTGCCAAAGCGCAGTAATTACATAAGAGAATGGTACAACCATACTCGCAAAACCAAGGAACAATGTTGGCGGGTGGATCACCATCCAGTAATTCTGTAACAGTGGGTTTAACCCTCTTCCGTCGGTAATAAATTTGAGGTAATTTCTATAATTTGCAGCATCGGCAAATACTACCGGCCCCATTTCTTTCAGGTTTACGGCATCCCTTAGCAGGATAAAAGGAGAACTGCCAACACGGTAATGGAAAATTTCAATCCCCAGTAACATAGAGGTCAGAAACACCTGTGAAGAAGCAATTACGGTTAAGATACCGGTTTCCCACGACTTAGCTTTCCACATCAGTATGGTTCCCAGCAGTGACTGCCAAAAAGCCCATAACCAGAAACTTCCCTCCTGGCCTTCCCAAAAAGCAGAAACAATATAATATACAGGAAGCGATTTGGAAGAGTGGGAATAAACGTAATAGTATTCGTTATAATGATTAAGGATCAAATAGAACAGTGTAGAACCAATAGCAATTACACTTGCAAAGTTAATCAGGAATGCAATCCGCCCGATCCGAAGCCAGGATTTATCTGACAGGTCTTTATTTTGTGTGGCGAAGTAATAGGAAATAGCTGAAAGCAGTGAAGCTGCAAATGCTAAAACAATAAAAAACTGCCCAACTTTGCCGGGGAGGAGGGTCTCTCCTGTAAATTGAATGTCCATTAAGATTATTTGTATTTTTGAGCCTGTCCGTTCTGGTTGATCTCTACCAGGTCGTTATTGTATTTTGAAGGGCATTTCATTAAAATCTTTGATGCATAAAACGTACCGCCATTCATACTGCCAACCAGTACCAGTTTTTCTGAACGCTCAAAATCCTGTGGCTTAGTTCCACTGTAGACTACTTTTTTAACATCACCTTTTTCATCTTTCATATAAAAAGAGAAATGGTTTGCGTCTTTAAAAGCGTCATAAAAAGTACCTTTGTCTTTTGCCCAGTGCCCCATTACATGAAATTCACCAGCATCTTTAGCCGCTTCGGTAAAGGTTGAATAATTACTGGTTTTAGCATTTAAGCTCACCAGGAAACAAACACAGATCGCAATTGTAATCAAGCCAATAATTGCACTTTTCTTCATCGGTATATTATTTTGTTTTTTTATCTATTCAATAGCCTTGAGCGGCGGCTTCGTTTTGCTGCAGCCGCACTGCATCACAAAATAAAACAATACGCAAAGATAAAAAATATAAGTACCTTATACCTAGTCGGAGGTACCTAATGCTTTAGATGACAAAATATTGATAGTTGGCTGACAAAAAAACTACACAAAATCAGGGCACCTGCCATAAATGCAGGGACATATACTATTTAAGGTATTCTGCTTTAATCAATTGTGGCATTTCTGCCCTTACATGCAAAACTTTAGGCCTGGAAACACTTCTGATATAGGGATCCCAGGGATTCCGCTCATAATAATCCTGATGTGAGCTTTCTGCCGGATAAAAAACGCCGAATTGTTCTGCTTCTGTTACAAATTGTCCGTTGTAATCCTTTTCTGCCTGCATTTTTGACATTACTTTATAAATTGATTTCAATTCCTGCGGATTACGGTAAAAAGCAATTGACCTGTATTCAGGCCCTACATCTGGTCCTTGCCTGTTCAGTTCTGTAGGATTATGGGCAAAGAAAAATGCACGCAGCAGCTCTTCATAGGAAATCACCTGTGGATTATAATATACCTGTACAGATTCTGCATGCCCTGTATTTTGCATCGATACTTCTGCATAGGTTGGATCAACAGTGCTTCCCCCGGCATATCCACTGATTACTGTGTTTACCCCTTTTAGCTGAAACAGGCTTTCCTGCATTGCCCAGAAACAACCGCCGGCAAAGGTAGCAACAGCTTCTGAAGAAGTTGGTTTGGGCAGCACGGCAAAACCATTGTTACTCGCTATTTTCTGACTCCCTGAACATGCATTTAAGAATAGGGCTACTGACAATAAAAAAAAACCTGCTTTCATCGGTATCTTGATTTTGGATAATTCCATCCTGTGACAACCAATATACGGAATTTGCATGCCCGGCATTTCAACCTGAATGTCATATTGAAGCTCCTTTTTTTTACAAAAAAAATCCGCAACGTTCTCACGTTACGGATCCCCCTTTTAAACATATTCAAAAAATCTGACCTATGGCCAAATACCTAAGTTCATATAAGAAACTGCAATTTTATCGATCGACCCGACAAATGCAGCCGTTCTTAACGTCTGTATACCAGGCTTGGTGACTAAAGTTTCCCTGATCTCATGATAAGAATGAATCATCGTATCTTCCAGTCCGGAGTTTACCAGTTCCAGTTCAGAAGCACCTTTAACGATCATCAACCTGTGTTCTGATGGTATGCTTTGTCCGGTTAAGCTTTCCAGTGTATTGATCAGGTTAGCGTTAGAGTTTTCTGCATAACGTTTTTCCATGCGGCCAAAAGCTACGTGAGAAAGGTTTTTTAACCATTCAAAATAAGATACCGTTACCCCACCGGCGTTACAATACATATCAGGAATGATGATACCGCCCATTTCTGTAAAGATCTCTTCCGCCTCTGGCGTACAAGGACCATTAGCACCTTCAGCGATGATTTTCGCCTTGATGTTTTTGATGTTGTGAACAGTGATCTGATTTTCTAGTGCTGCAGGAACCAATATGTCACATGGCTGCTCCAAACCTTCCATCGGATTTTTAAATTCTTTAGCTCCCGGGAAACCTAAAATTGAACCTGTTAGCTTGCGGTGCGCAAAAACCTCGTCAACATTCAGCCCGTTCTCATTGTAAATGGCACCTTCGTATTCACAAAGACCAACAATAGTAGCACCAAATTCAGCCAGGAATTTTGCGGAGTGGTAACCCACATTTCCTAATCCCTGAACGATAACCCTTTTATCACCTAAACCAGCCTTAAGGCCAATTTTCTCCATATCTTCCGTAATCCGCACACATTCCCTTACGGCATAGGCAACACCACGCCCGGTAGCTTCCTTACGTCCGCGGATACCATGCAGGGCAATAGGTTTACCGGTAACACAACCAAGGGCATCCAGCTGACCTGGGTTCATGGTCATATACGTATCGGCAATCCAGCTCATTTCACGCTCGCCAGATCCATAATCGGGAGCAGGAACGTCAATACCAGGGCCAATAAAATTCTTTTTGATTAATTCCGTTGTGTAACGGCGGGTGATGTTCTCCAATTCTGCTACGGTGTAGTTTTTTGGAGTGATTTTAATTCCCCCTTTAGCACCGCCAAAAGGAACATTTACAATTGCGCACTTGTAAGTCATCAGTGCTGCCAGTGCCATTACCTCATCCTCATTTACCATCTCACTGTAACGAATCCCTCCTTTTGTAGGACTCATATGGTGAGAGTGCTCCACACGCCATGCATCTATAACTTCGAATCCATTACCCCTGCGGATAGGAAACTGGAAGCGATACACACTGTTACAAGCTTTAATTTGGGAGAGTAATCCATCCGGGTGCCCAGTGAATTGTGCTGCGTTATCAAAATTCTTACAGACATCTGTAAAGAAAGTTGTCTCGTTTGCTGTAGTAGCCATTATTTATTTGGTTAGAGTATTTATTCTTTTACGGGTGCAAAATTGCACTAAAAAAAATGATTAATACAAATAAATAATAACTTAGTGTAACTCCAACAATTTGATAAAATCGATCAAAAACCTCTGTTAAAGGCTTTAAAAATAGATTTTGTATTAAGATTTTTTTTCTAATTTTTTTATTCTTCGCTCTACAGAGAACAGGAAAATGAGTAATCCTAATAAAATTAGGGTGACACAGGTAACAACAACGTAGATTTTATCAGATCCTGCTAAAGTATCTGCAACGGCAGATCCTTCACCCTGAGCGAATATTTGTACACTAACAAGGAGCAGCAACAGGGTGGTTAATATTTTTTTCATAATTCCTTAAATTGATTTATACTAATTTCTTTTTTTCTAAAGAGGCAACTCTAAATAATATGCTGTAGATCCATCCGCCAATCATGATCCAGCCTGCACATGCAGGGTAAAATACCATTCTCATATGGCTATCCAGGTCATAGGCATTAAATCCCGGGTTCCCCCCGTTACCCGGATGAAGTGAGTCTGATAACCTTGGCAGTACAAAAAGTAACACGACCATCATTGGAAAAGCAAAAATATTGTAGATAGCAGAGATCTTTGCACGTTTTTGCTCTTCATCAATCGCATTTCTCAATACCAGGTAAGCAAAATACAATAACATGGCAATGGCCGCAAAATTCTGCTTTACATCAAAACTCCATGCTTGTCCCCAGGTGAAACGCGCCCATACAGAACCGGTAACCAGGCCTAGTATACCAAACACAATCCCGGCGTTGATACTTTGAACCGACTTCAAATCATCTTCTTCATTGTTGGTGCGCAGATATTTAACGCTGTGGTATACGGAAATACTGAAAAGTGTGATCATACTGAACCACATCGGCACATGGAAATATAAATTTCTAATGCTTTGATGCAGAATAGGTAAAGGAGGTACTGTAAACAGGAAGCCTGCTATAGTAGAGTAAACTACCAGTACTGACCCTAAAATTTTCCACCAGGATTTATACATTATTTTAGATTTAAGATCGCCTTTTAAACGGATCATCTGTAGTGCTGATCAGTCTGAAATTTGAGAATTCAAAGGTAATAAAGCTTTATATATTTCGGTTAATTATTGTAAATCAGGTTAATCACGCCATAAATAGGGAAATAACAAGAGAGAAAATACAGCCACCAGTACATTGATAATCACCAGCGTAGCTATTTCATCCAGGCTCACACTCCTATCCAGTCCGTCTACCGCATTTTTTGACAGCTTGATCAGCATGATGATTACCGGGATAACTACCGGAAAGCTTAAAATTGCCATCAGCATCCCTCCGTTACCTGCTTTAGAAGCGATAGCAGAGATCATGGTAAAAATGGTAGAAAAACTTATACTTCCCAGCACCACAGCCAGCAGATATAAGCCCATATCCTGAGGTGTATAGTCAAATACCAGCAGATAAAATCCTAATGCGATGAATGTAACCAACAGCATTAAAAAGATATTGTAAATGGTCTTTGAAATGATCAGTGCCAATGGGCTTGCTATCGTGTAAATGTATAACTGCCTGCCCTTACTTTCCTGAAGAAAGCTTTTTGAAACCGTATTGATCGAAGCGAATAACATGATGATCCAGAAAAGGGCATTCCAGGTAACCCCCTTAAGGGATCTAAACGATAAAAAACAGACAAATACTGTAGATACTACATAAAGTATTACCCCATTCAATGCATACTTTGAACGCCACTCGAGCAACAATTCTTTTCCAATTAAAAATTTGACTTCTTTTACTAATTGCATTTCGTAACAAAGATAATTTTATCGTTGGTTATTTTTGAAACCAGCAGCAATTTGCAGCTGAAATCCCAATATTATTGTACTCCCCTGATAAATGGCTATTTAATGCCGCCGGATTATCCGGCAGCACTAGAAGATTAGTTGGGTAAGCTGGAAAACTCAGACTTTACAGCTGGTTTTTTAACGGTAATCAAAGCCAGGGCACCGGCAATGATGACCATCCATCCCCATTTATATTTTACTACCCGCGAAGCGAGATTGATCAGGTTCCTGAAATGAATGAAACTAAAATAGTCGTGAGATTTAAACCATACCGCAGCTAAAGTGAGTATCACCCAAACGATGGCTGTCCAGCCCGAACCGCGCATCAAATCTGTTTTATTTAAAAAAGCACCCAATAAAGCTAAAACTACAATGACATAATAGACTGATCCTAAAGAAATATCTATCCCAAAATAGTTCCAGTTTCCTATGATAGGAACATGTACCAAAGGACACATGCCGCCTACAGCCATAACTACGGCTCCAATTACACCTTGCGTTCTCATCAGGTTATGAATTATAGGAAATTATTTACCCTGGTCTATTCCCATCTTATCTGCAAAATGTGCACAATAGTCACGCAGATCTTCAACAATTAATTTCTCTCCTGTAGCTTTTAAAAAGCTATCGCCCATAGTTTGCAGGGTTTCATAAAAGAATCTTTTCATCTCATCAACAGGCATATCTTTAGTCCAGAGATCAATACGCATTGAGTTTTTATAATTGTGATCCCACAAAGCAAGCATCATAGACTTAACAGGTACTTTTTCCTGTTTTTCTGCATCTGTAGATTCCCATAATAAATTCTCAGGGACATTATTATCGTCTAACTCTACCGTTATTTTAATTTCTGCTGTTTTCATCAGTAAATAATTGTTTTTTTTTAAAGGTTATGAAGCTTGCATCGGCTTATTCATTTTCGCAAGCTGTTAGCTTGTGCAGGTTTCATTAAAGAATATGTTTGTTTAATTTATTAAGCAATGGTCATCTTCATAATGACCATTAAAACCAGGGTAAATACAATAAATGCACATTCTACTACCCATAGATTTCGGAGCAAAGGTATAAACTTCCGGAAAATTAGATCTGAAATGAATGCAATAATTGCAGCTAAAAAACAAAGGCCAATCACCATTCCGTTAATTCCCTTTTGAACCGGCATTTGCTGCGCAGGGCTAATCAGAAGAAACCCTCCCAGTACCAGGCAAGCCGAAGTGGCTATATTTAATGGCGTTAATTTCAAGACTAAGTTTTTTTGAATTTTCTCTTTTTCCAGGCCGGGGTTTTATCCGCTTTTTTCTTTGCAGCAGCGGCAGCCGCCGTAGCAATGGCAGCGGCGTGTTTCTTCTCATGGAAGGCACCTTTAAAGTCAGGATCATCTTTTTTCTTCTGATTGTCAATCTCCCTGGCAATGAATTGTTTTTCCTCAAAGGGCGTTTCTTCAATAAAAACTTCCTCTGGTATAGGAATTACAGGAATGTTTTGACGCATCAGTTTTTCAATCTTCCTGACGTAGTAGGTTTCTGCTTCGGTACAGAAGGTCAATGCATCTCCTTTAGCATATGCCCTGCCCGTACGGCCGATACGGTGAACATAATCTTCAATGATGATCGGCACATCAAAGTTTATTACATGGCTTACCTCAGCAACATCGATCCCTCTGGAGGCTACATCTGTAGCCACGAGCACACGTAAATTTCCTTCTTTAAAAGCATTGATGGAATTGATCCTTGTATTTTGCCCTTTATTGGCATGAATTACCCTAACGGCTTCTTCGCCAAAACGGCGTACAATAAAGCTGTGTATGTTATCGGCAACAGTTTTGGTTTTGCAAAAAATGATCAGCCTTTTAAAATCAACATCATTTTTCAGCAAATGCTGGAGCAAATTGATCTTGGTTTTAAAGTTCGGCACCTGATATAAAACCTGGGTTACGGTCTGCGCAGGCGTAGCCTGCTCTCCCACCTCAATAATGGTAGGGTTTTTCAGGAAATCCCCGGCAATTTTATGCACCAGCTCACTCATGGTGGCAGAGAAAAGCAAATTCTGTCTTCTGCGCGGCACCACTTCCAAAATACGGTGAATAGAACCTATAAAGCCCATATCCATCATTTTATCAGCTTCATCCAACACCAGGAATTTCAGGTATTGGGTATTGATGTGTCCTGATAAATATATATCAAGGAAACGTCCTGGTGTAGCAATAATAATATCTACCCCTGCTTTGATCTGCTCAATCTGTGTTTTCGGTCCAATCCCCCCAAATACCACTACAGAACGCAGGTCAGTATATTTTGAAAATATTTTTACATGTTCAGCGATCTGCATAGCTAACTCGCGCGTTGGCGCAAGAATTAAAGCACGCGCAGCATCTCCCTGGGCATATTTTAACTGCATTAATATAGGCAACACATAGGCTGCTGTTTTACCGGTACCGGTTTCAGCAATGCCAAAAATATCCTGTCCGGATAAAACCGGTGCAATTGCTTTTTCTTGTATTGGAGTAGCAACTGTAAACCCTGCATCAGCAACAGCATTTAAAATCTGTCTGTTAAGGTTAAACTCTTCGAATGTTTTCGACATTTTGCAAATATAGTATAATCTGGATTAGCTATTGGGGAAAACACATTTTAAGCTTTTGCAATTAATTAAAGCTTAAGCGCATAAACCTTGAAATTATACGCTTAAGCTTACCATAACTATCTAAAAGTAAGTTTCGCTCTTAGCAAAACCGCAGCAGACTCTGCTGTTTTCTTTTCAAATAAATTCATGTCTTTAAATTTGTCTAAGCTATGATCAATTTTGACAACTGTCTTTTGACCAAGGGTAACTTTATTTGTTTTCATATCATTATAAATTTAAATTTTTCTAATCACTAAAAAGCCGTAATAGTTTTTGTTTTTCTGGAAGGGTTCATCATAATCTTCTTCTTCCGAAGTCTCTGTTGCTGGTTTAAAAACGTGCCCGTACAGTTCATAATTTTTAATAATTTCATCGAAGTATTTATTAATTGCAATTTGATAGAGCCTCGTTCTTGCAGGATCGCTTCCTCTGATATAAATAATTTTATCCGGATAACAGCTAATAAATTCATTCACTGTAAATGCCCCAGTTGTTAAGATTTTCATCATATCACCATTATTAGATCTCACACTATCATCTACCGATTTACCATTTTCAGATAGATTACCAAAACACAAATTATATATATCCGGCAGTTCAGCATGAACTTTCTTGTATTGTATTAGTTTCTTAATCGCTCCATTTTTGCCTTCACTAATAAATTTGAATTCAGATTTATCAGGTGACGAAGTAATATGTTGATATCTCTCATTGTTCATTCTTCGTTAATTATTTACAAGAGCAAATATTGTAATTATTTAGAACAATAAAAAATAAATGATTAATATTAAATTACTATAAATTTAATTATAGTCCAATATTTTGTATGCATAAAAAATAGACCTTTTGAGCATCAATGATCTTCCAGATTGCATTAAAGGTGTGTTTCAAACGATTTGATTAAAAAGTTTATAGATTTGCAGATATGAAAACTATTCTCATTAAAGCCGCAACTTTAGTTAATGAAGGCAAAACTTACGTTGCGGATGTTTTTATCAAAGACGGATTTATTGACGAAATAAGCCCAAACATTAGCAAAACAGCAGATCAGGTGATCAATGCAGAAGGATTACACTTGTTTCCTGGTATGATTGACGATCAGGTCCATTTCAGAGAACCCGGTTTAACCCACAAAGCAGACATCTTTACGGAAAGTATGGCTGCTGTAGCAGGTGGCATCACCTCTTTTATGGAAATGCCCAATACTGTTCCCAATACGTTAACACAGGAGCTGCTGGCCGACAAATACGCTATTGCCTCAGAAATGTCACTGGCCAATTACTCCTTTTTTATGGGGGCCTCCAATGATAATATAGAAGAAGTACTAAAAACAGATCCGGCAAATGTTTGCGGTATCAAAGTATTCATGGGTTCTTCTACCGGAAACATGCTGGTAGATAATCAACAGGTACTGGAAAATATCTTCAGTCAGGCGCCAATGCTGGTAGCTACACATTGCGAAGATGAATTGACCATTCGGAATAACATGGCGGCCTACAAAGAAAAATACGGAGAAAACATAACGATAGACATGCATCCGCTGATCCGCTCGGCCGAAGCCTGTTATATCTCCTCTTCATTAGCCGTATCCCTGGCAAAAAAATATAATACGCGTCTGCATATCTTACATATCTCTACAGCTAAGGAAGTAGGCCTGTTTGATGCCATTACGCCATTAAAAGATAAAAGGATCACTGCCGAAGCCTGTGTTCATCACCTTTGGTTTGATGATCATGATTATGCTGAAAAAGGAAACCTGATCAAGTGGAACCCTGCAGTTAAAACAGCAGCAGATAAAGAAGCGATCCTTAAAGGAGTACTGGATAACCATATTGACGTGATCGCCACAGATCACGCACCACATACGATAGAGGAAAAAGCACAACCCTACTTACAGGCACCTTCAGGCGGCCCGCTAGTGCAGCATGCACTACCTGCACTGCTGGAAATGTATCATCAGGGCAAGATCTCTCTGGAAAGGATCGTAGAAAAAACTGCGCATAACGTAGCTACCTGCTTCCAGATCGACAGAAGAGGTTTTATCAGGGAAGGTTACTGGGCAGACCTGGTACTGATTGCGCTGAATGATCCGGTTAAAGTAACCAAAGCCAATATTTTATATAAATGCGGCTGGTCGCCATTTGAAGGACAAACTTTCAAAGCAGATATTACCCACACTTTTATATCAGGCAATCTGGCTTACCAGAAAGGTAAATTCATGACCAACGAAACAGGAAAAAGATTAGCTTTTAACCATTAAATGAGCCCGCTCACCCGTAATAAAACCCGCCGTCTGGGCATCCTGTTCAGTATAGCTGTACTGATCTTCCTTTTTGGACTGAGCAGTACGGCAGTGGAATCTGTTTATTCGGAAGGGCTCTACCAGTATACTTCTGTCGCACAGCGCTTCATCAGTTCCAAAGTGCCATTCGGACTGGGAGACCTGCTCTATGCACTCCTCATTCTATATTGTCTGTGGTCAATCTTCAGCGTCATCCAAAAAGCTTACCGCAAGCAGATAAATAAACAACTGATCATCTTTCGCCTATCCAGCTTTCTGTTATGGGTATATATCGTGTTTAAATTGATATGGGGTTTAAATTACTCCCGCCCCTCTGTTTCCAGACAACTGGGGATCAGCAATAAAAAATACACAACCGAAGAATTGATCCTGCTGGGCGATTTCCTGATCAAAAAGATAAATAAGGCAGGAGAACAAGTAACAACACACCATGCGCAAAAAACATTTACGATAAAAGAACTGGAAAGCAGGGCTAAATTTTCATACGATAAACTGGCGCTGATCAATCCATTCTTCCGGTACCATAACCCTGCAGTGAAACCTGTATTATCAGAATGGCTGGTCACTAAAATAGGAATTGAAGGTTATTACGCACCTCCATCAGGCGAAGCCAACGTAAACATGCGTCTTCCATCTACAGAGCTGCCATTTGTTACCTGCCATGAAATTTCACATGAACTGGGTATAGCACGTGAAGATGAAGCCAATCTATACGGATACCTGGTAAGCATTAACAGTCCTGATTTGTATTTCCGCTATTCCGGATATTACAACATTCTCAGAAATGTGCTTTTCGAGATCAGGATCAAATCCCCTGAAGACTTCGCAAGGCTGATAAAAAAAATCAACCCGGCTACACTGGCAGATTTCCAGGCCGAGCAGGACTTCTGGGCAAAATATAACGGCGATATGTCGGCTTATATGAACACTGCACTGGATAAATTCCTGAAGATCAATAACCAGAAAAAAGGAACAGACAGTTACCAGGATATTGTGTTATGGGTATTTAACCTCCACCGCTTTGAGATCGAAATGGTACCCGGCAAAAAGCAGTTGCAACGTTCTCCACTGATCCCTCTTGATTCAAATTAAAATCATCCCTTAATACACAATTTGAATTTATGCAACAGGCTCTGGCACAAATTCCGTTAATAATTGATGCAGGATAAAATAGTAATCTTCAAAACAAAAAAAGCATTAAAACATTCCTAAATTTGCTTTGATTATGGCAAAGATATCCATCAACCTGGCAACAGGTTCTTTACAGAAAGAAGAGATCATTGTAGGCATAGATTTAGGCACTACAAATAGCCTGATCGCATTTATCGACCCCGATAAAAAACCAAAGGTGATCAACGATACAGGAAAAGGCATTTTAGTCCCTTCTATAATACATTTTAATACTGCAGGCGAGATCGTAGTGGGTAATGAAGCGAGGGAATTTCTGATCAGCGACCCTGCCAATACAATATTTTCTGTAAAGCGGTTATTAGGCCGTTCTTATAAAGATGTAGCTGAACATCTGGACACCTTCTCCTATCAACTGATTGATGATGATGATGATTCGCTGGTCAAAATACGGGCCGGCAATAAATTCTACACCCCTATCGAACTGTCTGCTGAAATTCTGAAAGAATTAAAAGCAAGGGCAGAACATGCCTTAAAAACACCGGTAAACAGAGCGGTAATTACTGTCCCGGCCTATTTCAATGATAGTCAGCGCCAGGCTACAAGGGATGCAGGAAGGCTCGCCGGACTGAATGTATTAAGAATACTGAACGAACCTACAGCCGCCAGTTTAGCCTATGGTATCGGACTGGACCCAACAGAAGAAAAAACCATAGCCGTATACGATTTGGGAGGTGGAACATTTGATGTTTCTATTCTGTCTATTCAAAATGGCATATTCGAAGTATTGTCTACCAATGGAAATACTTTTCTTGGAGGTGATGATTTCGACCGCGCCATTGTACATTATTGGATAGAAAAAAACAAGCTGGATAGTGTAGCGGCAAAAGCCGATCCTGTATTGATGCAACAGCTTCGTTTAAAAGCCGAAGAAGCCAAGAAAGCGCTAAGCAGCCAAAATCTCTTCAATGAAAAATTAGGTGAGATCTGGTGCACACTGGACAAACAAACTTTTGAACTGCTGATTGAAGCTAAAGTGACAGAAACACTGAACTCCTGTAAACAGGCCATGGCAGATGCAAAACTATCGGTTGCTGAAATTGATGAAGTAATCCTGGTGGGCGGATCTACACGCAGCCCTTATGTAAAAGCAAAAGTAGCCCAATTCTTTGGCCGCCAGCCGCATGATCAGATCAATCCGGATGAGGTAGTAGCTTTAGGAGCAGCCATTCAGGCAGATATTCTGGCAGGAAACCGCTCAGACGTCCTGTTACTGGACATAACCCCGCTTTCCCTTGGTATAGAGACGATGGGCGGATTAATGGATGTGATCATTCCCAGGAATGCCAAAGTACCAACCAAAGCCGGCCGCCAGTATACCACCTCTATAGACGGACAGGTAAATATGAAGATCTCTGTTTACCAGGGAGAACGTGATCTGGTACAGGAAAACAGGAAATTAGCTGAATTTGAATTAAGAGGTATTCCTTCCATGCCTGCCGGATTGCCCAAAGTGGATATCAACTTTATCCTGAATGCGGATGGAATCTTAACCGTACAGGCAATTGAACTCCGCTCTGGTGTAAAACAGGAAATAGCCGTTAAACCAAGTTATGGCCTGACGGATGATACCGTAGAAAAAATGCTGACAGACAGTATTACCCATGCCAAAACCGATGTAGAACAGCGAATGTTTATTGAAGCCAAAGGCGAAGGGGAACAGCTGGTTTATACAGCGGACCGTTTTATAGAGAGGAATGGCAATATATTAACTCCGGAAGAACTCACCCATACTAAACTTCATATCACTGCACTGAAGGATGCCTTAAATGGTGGGAATAAAGATATCATTCTGAAAAAAGCCGACGAATTAAATGAGTTCACCCGTCCTTTCGCCGAACGCCTGATGGATATGGCCGTTTCACAATCCATGAAGGGGAAAAAAATAGATTAACTACCAACTTACAGCGAATCGTATTACATTTACAAAAATGAAAAGAGCTTTCATTTTTGTTTCCCTCGCCCTGTTAACCAGCTCCTGGGGGTTTTATGCACATATGCGGATCAACCATCTGGCAGTATTTACCCTGCCTTCCGGCATGGCCAGGTTCTACAAATCAAATATTTCTTATCTGACCGACCATGCAACCGAACCCGATAAGCGTCGTTATGCAGATACTGCAGAAGCACCACGACACTATCTTGATGTGGAAAGTTATGAACCGGAGATTGATAGTATACCCCGAAAATGGGATGATGCCCTAAAAAAATACGGACTCAAAAAACTAAATAAAAACGGGATTCTCCCCTGGCAGATCCAGCGCAGTTATTACCAGCTGGTGAATGCTTTTAAACAACGGGATTCAATTCACATTTTGCGCCATTCAGCTTACCTGGGGCATTATCTGGCTGATGCCCATGTTCCTCTCCATACCACCGAAAATCACAATGGGCAGCTTACCCATCAGGAAGGTATCCACGCTTTCTGGGAAAGTCGTCTTCCTGAGTTATTTGCCGATCGGTATAATTTCCTGGTAGGCAGGGCAACTTATGTAAATGACCCGCTACAAGAAGCCTGGAAGATCGTTACCCATACGCATGCCCTCACAGATAGTGTATTGGAACTGGAAGCGGAATTGAATAAAAATTTCCCAGCCTACAGAAAGTACAGTTATTCCAAAAGGAACAAGCAGGTCACGAAACAGTATTCCTTTGAATATTCAAGGGATTACCATGTCCTGCTGAACCATATGGTAGAACGACAAATGCGTGCAGCTATTTTAGCCATTGGCTCTTACTGGTTTTCTGCCTGGGTTGATGCAGGACAACCAACTTTGGAAAAGTTGGTTAAAATACCAGCAGATACTTCCGAACGTCACTTCCGTTCAGAAATAGACAAAAAATATAAAGAAGGAAAAATTATTGGCAGGGAAAACTAGTTATAAAACGTCTTTTGGTTTTACAAACCTGGATTTAATCGCCGCAAAGATTACCGGTGCAATAGTCACGGCAATAATGAAAATGATCACCAGCGAAAAATTATTCTTTACTACCGGGATCTGTCCCAGTGAAAATCCTAAGAACAATAAAATAGCAATCCAGGTTACCCCTCCTATTACGTTAAATAAAGTAAACTTGCCGAATGACATTTTAGATACACCTGCTACAAAAGGTGCTATAGTCCGTATAATAGGGATATAACGGCTGAAAATAATAGCTTTCCCACCGTGTTTCTCAAAAAACACATGTGCCTGGTTATAATAATCCAGCTTAAGGATTCTATTTCCCTCTTTAAATACCTTAACTCCTAAAAAGCCACCCAGTTTATAGTTTAACGTATTTCCTAATATCGCAGCTGCAGATAACAACAGAAACATCAGCCAGATATCTAAACCTGTATCTCCTTTTGCAACCAGGGCACCAACAGCAAATAACATTGAATCTCCGGGTAAAAAAGGAGTCACCACAAATCCTGTTTCAGCGAAAATAACAATGAACAAAATGAGGTAGGTCCAGGTCTGGTAATTGCTCACCAGTTTAACCAATTCTACATCGGTATGTAATATAAACTGTATGATCTGATTGATGATGTCCATAGGTCGGTATAAAAAAACGTCATTATGATAGACAGGTGCAGTCGTACATAATGACGTTCATCGTAAATATTTTATTTTTAATTGTAGTTGTTCAGCATAACCGGCATAACCAGCATCAGTACATCTTCGTTCTCGTCGTTAGTTTGAGGGATCAGTAAACCGGCACGGTTTGGTGTAGATAACTCTAAAGTCACTTCTTCACCGCTCAGGTTACTTAACATCTCAATCAGGAAACGGGCGTTGAAACCAATTTCAAGATCTTCTCCTTCATACTGGCAGCTCAAACGCTCGTGTGCCTCATTGGCAAAGTCAAGATCTTCTGAAGAAATGTTCAATTCACTTCCATTGATCTTAAGTCTTACCTGATGGGTAGTCTTATTAGCAAAAATAACCACACGGCGTAAAGTATTCAGGAATAAAGCCCTGTCGATAATTAATTTATTAGGGTTATTCGCAGGAATAACGGCCTCATAGTCTGGATAGCGTTCATCGATCAAACGGCAAACCAGGTTGATGTTTTCAAATTTAAAAAAAGCACTGGTAGCATTATAATCAACAGATACGTTAATATCAGTAGAAGGTAAAGCAGCTTTCAATAGTGTAAGTGCTTTTTTAGGCAGAATGAAAGAAGCAGTTTTATCTGCTTTGCTATCCATACGTCTGTATCTTACCAGTTTATGTGCGTCTGTAGCCACAAAAGTAATATACTGATCAGATAACTGACAATATACGCCTGTCATAGCCGGGCGAAGTTCGTCGTTACTTACGGCGAAGATCGTTTTGGTAATCGCTTCAGTTAATACAGAAGCAGGAAGATTTACTGAAGAAGCATTTTCAACGGTAGGGATCTTAGGGAAATCATCTCCATTTTCACCACTCAGTTTATACTTTCCGTCACCAGCGCTGATCTCAATAGAAAATGAAGAATCATCAATATTAAAAGAAATTGGCTGATCAGGAAGTGTTTTCAAAGTATCTAATAAAATTCTTGCCGGTACAGCTACTTTTCCGCCTTCTTTAGATTCAACAGGTAAAGAAGTAGTCATACTGGTCTGCAGATCTGTTGCAGATATAGTCAAACTTCCGTCTTTGATCTCGAAAAGGAAATTTTCCAGTATCGGCAAAACAGTACTGCTGCTTGATGCACCATTAACCGTTTGTAAATGTTTTAAAAGTGTTGATGTGGATACAATAAATCTCATAATATGATCTTGTCAATTCTCAAAAATATAAAAATTACCTTGTATACTTATACTTACGGTAATAATGTTGAAAAATTGCGAAGGATACTAACAGTAACAATGGAAGTATCAGATTGATAAACTGCCATTTTGTTTTTTCCGCCCGCAACAGCTGTTTATCCAGTAGCCTGACCTTGACCTCTTTATTCCGCAATTCGATCAGGTTATCATCTGAAGACAGGTAATCTGCAATGTTTAATAACAAGGCTTTATTTCCAAAATTCCTTTGTGTATAGCGGTCAAATCCAAGTGGAAAAACAGATCCATCACGGCTGCTCACCTGATTTCTGAAGATATCACCATCCCCGATCACAATCATTTTGGTAGGTTTGCTTCTTTCCGGCAGCGTATATTTCTCGGTGATGCCCTCCGGAATACCTCTGTTTAAAAAGACAGAAGGAAAGGAACCTTCCAGTAATACCGCAGCATTTTTAGGAGGATTGGTAAAAGACCGCTGATCTGGTGTTTCTGCTACGCTTTGCAGGGAAAGCAACTTAGGCGTGCTGTATACCATATTATAAGAAGAGGTATGCAGGATAGTAGTTTTTTTAACTCCCTTCACACCTATGGTATCTACTGTACTCAAAAATTCGGTACGTATACCATCAATATTTTTTACCAGGTTACTGGAATTATCAGGAACCAATACCGGGAAATAGATCCAGGGCGCCATTTGTATATCCCGCTGCTGTCCGCCGCCACCGCCCATCGCTATGGGAATTTCAGCACAGTTCAAATCTGCTACCAGGTTATAATTTACCCTTGCGCCATACATGAACAGCATATCATCCAGGTTCAGTTTATTGTTAAAAGCCAGCTGCTCGCCCTTACCCTGAAGGCTATCCAGATCTGCACTTACCTGGTCTAGGCTCCATACTACCCTGCCGCCATTCATCACAAAGTAATTGATCTTGTATTTTACAGCTTCAGAAAACTCCTTTTGCGGTTTGGTGATAAAAAGGACTTTAAGTTTATCCAGCCCTACTTTACTGATCAGGTTAAGATCTACACGGCCTACCTCATAACTATCAGAAAGCGACTTTATCGCGTCGCTCAGGTAGGCATCAGCAGGTTCTCCATTACCTTCGGTAAATCCTATCCGGGGGTTCTCTCCCGTAGTTACTTTTTTAATGGCAGAAGTAAATACATATTCCAGGTTCTGAATAGAGTTATTGATATTCTGCTCATAGTTACCTCCCGCATCCAGGTTCTGCAACAGTTTAACCGCTATCTGTTTATTTCCGGATTGTACGATAGCCATCGGGAAAACAGTTTTTTGCGTAAAACCTGCATCACTTTTTATATTCAGATTGGTTGGTTCTACACCAATAGCATAGAGGTTACGTAAAACGGTATCCTGCGCCTGCTGGTCCAGGCCTGCAATAGGATCGGTAAATACTACTTTAATTTTAGCAGATGAACTGGCCTTATAATCATTCAGCAGATCTGCGGTAGCATGCTGAAGCCGTTTGAAAGCAGCAGGCAGATTACCCTCCAAAAATACCGTAACAGTAACTTCCTGATTGGTATGTGCTAAAACAGCCTTAGATTTTGGATGCAGGGTAAACCTTTTGTCTGAGGTAAAATCGAAACGCGTGTAGGCATACTGAGCGGCCACATTAAATATAACCAGGAGGATAACAAATAATAAGGGCCCCATCCACCTGGATCTCTTAACAGCTACCATTTCCTACCTCCTATCACCAGCCTGGTGCTGCCCAGAAATAATAAAATAAATGTGCTAAAATAAACCAGATCGCGTGTGTCGAGTACGCCCCTGCTCATGGATAGAAAATGTTCATTAATACTCAGCCAGGCAAAAACATCTTCCAGTTTATCAAAAGCAAAAATTTTGCTGAGGGCATCAAAACCACTGTAAGCGATAAAAGATAGAAAAACCGCCACTGCAAAAGCAATCACCTGGTTTTTTGTAATTGACGAGGCAAATATGCCGATAGCGGCAAAAGCGCTGCCCAGTAAAAGTAAACCGATGTAAGAACCAGCTACAGCTCCCCCATCTATATTCCCCTTAGGCATTCCCAGTTGTGTAATAGCGTAATAATATAATAAGGTAGGAAGTAAAGCAAATAGAATTAATGTAAGACAGGCGAAGTATTTACCCAAAATGATTTGCCATTCTGTTAACGGACGGCTGGCTAATAAGATATAAGTTCCTTCCCGGCGTTCTTCTGCGAAGGAACGCATCGTTATAGCAGGAATTAAAAACATAAATAAAAATGGAGTGAGGCTAAAAAAACCATTCAATTCGGCATAGCCGTATTCCAGAATAGATGTATCCGGAAAAAACCATAACAGCAAACCTGAAACCAATAGGAATACACCAATGGTGATATAAGCCATTAGTGAATTCAATAAACTGAATAATTCGCGTTTAAATACTGCGTACATGAAAAATGATAATGAAGCCGAAGTTAGATAAATAACGGGAATTTAACCCGGTGAAAATACACCAGCTTAAGATCAGGGGTATATAGGAATGTCATATCCTGCTAATTCGTTAAAGACCTGAATATATCTTCCAGTGAATCTGTTTGATGTTTTTCTTTTAATCCTCCCAAAGAAGAATCAGCTACGATTTTACCTTTATTGATGATCACCACCTGATCGCACAGCGCCTCTACTTCCTGCATAATATGTGTAGAGAGCACGATAGTCTTGTTTTTCCCGAGGCTTTTGATCAGCTCACGGATATCAGTCAGCTGATTCGGATCTAAACCTGTGGTGGGCTCATCAAAGATCAGTATCTCTGGATCATGGATAATGGCCTGCGCCAATCCCACCCGCTGTTTATATCCTTTACTCAACATAACGATCTTTTTGTGCTGCTCTGCTCCCAAACCTACCCTGGCAATCACATCCTTAACTTTACTCTCCACCTGTGATAACTGGTAGGTATTCGCTACGAAGTTCAGAAATTCTTTCACATACATGTCTGTATATAAAGGTGTATTCTCGGGTAAATATCCAAGAATACGCCTCATTTCCAAACTCTGGAGCTGGGTATCAAACTTGCCCAGGCTAGCTTTGCCTGCAGTAGGCTGCAGATAACCTGTCAGCATACGCATAGTGGTAGACTTACCCGCACCATTGGGCCCTAAAAACCCAAGTATCTTACCCGGAACGGCCTTAAAACTGATATTGTCTACCGCTTTTTGCTGACCATACGTCTTAGATAAACCTTCTACTTCTATACTCATTTATATACCCGATTCTAATGCCCTAAGAGACATCACTTTCAAAAGTAATAATTAGTCCTTACTTATTTACCCCAACTTTCTATATTTGCAGTATTATGGCCAAAACGAATAGCGACGAATTATTTAAAAATGTGATCTCTCATGCCAAGGAATATGGTTTTGTATTTCAAAGCAGTGAAATATATGATGGATTAAGTGCCGTATACGATTACGGTCAGCTGGGTGCAGAATTAAAAAACAACATCAAAACTTACTGGTGGAAGTCTATGGTTCAAATGCATGATAACATTGTAGGGATCGACTCTGCGATTTTTATGCACCCTAAAGTATGGAAAGCCAGCGGACACGTAGACGGGTTCAGCGATCCCATGATCGATAATAAAGATTCGAAGAAACGTTACCGTGCCGACCAGTTATTAGAAGACAAGATTGCCCGTTATGAAAAAGACGGAAAAACAGATAAAGCAGCAAAACTTCAGGCCGATATGGATGAAGCGCTTAAAACAGAAAACCTTCCGCAGTTAAAAGTGCTGATTGAAGAACATGAAATTGCCTGCCCGGTAAGTGGAACAAGAAACTGGACAGATGTACGTCAGTTTAACCTGATGTTCAGTACCCAGTTTGGTGCTATGGCCGAAGGTGCCGAAGAAGTATACCTGCGTCCGGAAACTGCACAGGGTATTTTTGTAAATTTCCTGAACGTACAGAAATCGGGAAGAATGAAAATCCCTTTCGGTATTGCACAGATTGGTAAAGCTTTCAGAAATGAGGTGATTGCACGTCAGTTCATCATGCGTATGCGTGAATTTGAACAAATGGAAATGCAGTTCTTTGTACGCCCCGGTGAAGAAATGAAATGGTATGCTTACTGGAAAGAAGCACGTTTGAAATGGCATACTGCTTTAGGTACTGATCCTGCAAAATACAAATTCCATGACCATGCTAAACTGGCACATTATGCCAACGCTGCTGTAGATATCGAATTTGAATTTCCTTTTGGATTTAAAGAAGTAGAAGGTATACATAGCCGTACCGATTTTGATTTAAAACAGCACCAGGAGTTTTCTGGTAAGAAAATGCAATATTTTGATAACGATCTGAATGAAGAGGGTAAACCTTATGGTAATTACATCCCATATGTGATTGAAACTTCAATTGGTTTAGACCGTATGTTCTTACTCACCATGATCAATGCTTTTGAAGAGCAGGACCTGAGTGAGGGCGAAAAAACAGATAGCCGTACTGTACTTCATTTACACCCATGCCTGGCACCTATCAAAGCGGCAATTTTACCCCTGACTAAAAAAGATGGCCTGCCTGAAAAAGCAATGGAAATTGTAAATAATCTGAAACTGGATTACAACATTGCTTATGAGGAGAAAGACTCTATAGGAAAACGCTACCGCAGACAGGATGCAATAGGTACTCCGTTCTGTATCACTGTTGATCATCAGACATTAGAAGATAATACGGTAACTATCCGCCATCGCGACAGCATGGAGCAGCAGAGAATTGACATCATCGACCTGGAGTCACTGATTGCAAGCAGGGTAAGCTGGAGAAATCTATTAAAATAATTATAAAAAATAGGACTACTGAGACCTGTTAGATAACTAGCAGGTCTTTTTTTGTTTATCAGCCAATTTATTAACAATTGATACGTTAAACTATTCAATCATCAGGCAGTCCTATCATCGTTAAAAATGATCAGGTATTAAGACCTGATCAAGATGTCAATCCTACTATGAAATTCATCCCGCTGGCAATTCTGCTGTTTTTTTTTACCGCCCATTCCGCAAATGCTCAATCCTCGTCCTCTGATAATGCCTGGACACAGGAAGAACTAAACAATGCGAATACGGCTAAAGATGTTCCTTATTTAAGCAATGAAGAAAAGGAAATTGTCTTTTACATGAATATCGCCCGTACCGATGGAACCCGGTTTTTCAATACCTATTTCCAGGACTTTGTAAACAGCTATAATGTAGATATGCAGAAATATAGTAATTACGATGAGTTAAAAGTAAACCGTAAGGACAAGTACTACCGGGGGCTGGAACAAGACCTTAGAAATATCAACCGGCTTCCTCTTTTTAGTCCTGATGAAACACTCACTTTTGTAGCGCAGCAACATGCAAAGGACTTAAGCAGACACAATATTGCCGGTCATAATTCCAGTGATGGCAGAACAGTAAAAGACAGGATCTCAAAATATTATCCCAGAAGGGCAATGGCAGAAAACCTGGCCTTTGGTTTTTCTACAGGATTGGCCAATGTATGTATGTTATTACTGGATAAAGGCGTGCCCGACCTCGGACATCGGAAAACTATCCTGGGTACGGGATATAACCTGAGCAGAGTTGGTGTGAATATTATGACCCATCCGGGATACAGATATTGTGCGGTGATCGATTTCATCTCAGGCCCTGCCCCAGCCGCACGTTAATCAAAACCCGTAATTTCGGGAAACGATTATCTATCCCTAAATTGCCGCCATTATTGTACACCCTAATTTTATATGCGTAAGGCTTTACTCCAATTTATAGATTTTTTCTACCCTCCATTTTCTAAATGGGTGTCACTTCATACCTTCAGGTACATTGTTTCCGGCGGAACAAATACTGTTAGCGGCATTGTACTGTATTTTTTAATTTACAATTATGTTTTGCACCAGCACGACATGATCTTACCTTTCCGCCCGGGAATGATCACCGCCCCGGTAGCTACGCTGGTCATTGAAGCCCCGCTCACCTTTATTATAGGTTTTACCCTCAATAAATACCTTGTATTTACAAAATCAGAATTAAAAGGAAGGATTCAGATGTTCCGTTATGGTATCGTAGTAGCCACCAATCTTTTTCTGAACTATGCATTGATTAAACTCATGGTAGAAACCTTCAATTTTTATCCTACCATCTCTAAATTCATTACGACCATTATGCTGGCCTTAGCCAGTTATTTTATCCAGACGCACTTCTCTTTCAAGATAAAAAAGTAAATCACCCGAAAGTAAAAGGGAACCTATATCCTTGATAAATGATGAAGACAGTCTTACCTTAGACTAATATTAAATAACGATCAAATGAGCGATTTTAATGACTTTAACAACCCGGAGGTAGCTAAGTTACCCAAGCATCTAAGACAGTTTATTGTAGATCAGAACTATAGTAAATATACTCCTGTAGACCAGGCGGTATGGCGTTATGTAATGCGCCAGAATTACAGCTACCTGAAAGATGTTGCTTATTACCCCTACATCAAAGGATTACAGCGCGCGGGTTTAAGCATTGAATATATACCAGATCTGCAAACGATGAACGATAACCTGGGCAAACTGGGTTGGGGTGCCGTTACTGTAGACGGATTTATTCCTCCCGCAGCTTTTATGGAATACCAGGCCTACCGCGTATTGGTTATTGCTGCAGATATCCGTCAGATCAATCATATCGAATATACTCCAGCTCCTGATATTATTCATGAATCTGCAGGGCACGCACCTATTATTGCTGATCCTGACTATAACAGTTACCTGAGTTATATTGGTTCAATTGGCGCTAAAGCGATGTTTTCTGCTAAAGATTTTGAATTGTACGAAGCTATCCGGGCCCTATCTATTTTAAAAGAGGCCGTAGAAGTTCCTGAATATGAAATAGCCAAAGCCGAAGAAACCCTGAAACAGATCTCAGATAATATGGGTGATCCATCAGAAATGGCTTTATTGAGCCGTCTGCATTGGTGGACCGTAGAATATGGCTTGATTGGAAGCCTCGATGATCCTAAGATTTATGGCGCAGGGCTCCTTTCTTCTATAGGCGAAAGTTCTTCCTGTATGATGGATCATGTAAAAAAGATCCCCTATACCATTGATACGATCAATACGCCTTATGATATCACAAAAACCCAACCACAGCTTTTTGTAACAGAGACCTTTCAAAACCTGATCGACGTACTGGAACAATATGCAGACACCATGGCCTTTAGAAAAGGAGGAGCTGAAAGTGTGATCAAAGCAATCAATTCCCACAATCCGGCAACTGCTGTTTACAGCTCAGGCTTGCAGGTAACAGGTGTATTCAGTGATATGGGTCTTGATCAGTCTGATGTATTGACCTTTATTAAAACAAGTGGCCCTTCGGCTTTGGCTATAACTGGTCAGCAGCTGGAAGGACATGGTAAGTTTTATCATAAAGACGGTTTTTCATCTCCGGTAGGTAAACTAAAAAACAATCCTGTTCCACTGGAAGATTTCAGCAATGAAGAATTGCAGGCGAATGCTCTTAAAGTAGAAAAAACTGCCGAATTGATTTTTGAGAGCGGTATACAGGTAAAAGGCCTGGTAAAGAAAATTCTCAAACACAATCATAAAATTATCCTGATCGTATTTGAGAATTGTACCGTTAAAGAAAACAATGGGAATATACTTTTTCAGCCTGAATGGGGTACTTATGATATGGCTGTCGGGGAAAAGATCGTCTCTGTATTTAATGGGGCTGCTGATAAAGATGCTTACGAAGAAATTACCCATGTCAGTGAAAAACAGACTGAAAAAATAGTTTACGACGCAGCAACTGAGAAATTACACAAGATCTATAACAGTGTAAGGGTCATCAGGGAAGGCCATCATAGCCACGATCAGCTTCCTGTTTTATTTGAAAGCTTAAAAACCAGCTTCCGCCAGGACTGGCTCTGCGCACTGGAAATTCTGGAGATATTACACTATACCGCTACTTATCCCGAGCTGGAAAAAGAAGTAAGAATTTATCTGGAGATGAAGGCCTCCAATGAACCTGAACATAAAAAATTGATCAGCGACGGAATGCATGTAATTGCCAATCCTGTTACGCAGCTGATCACAGAAGAAGATTAAACATGAACATCGTATTAACAGGAGCCAGCAGCGGCGTAGGTTTTGAGGCCGCCTTGGAATTTACACTCCAAACTGAAAATAAAGTTGTGTGCATCGCCAGATCAGCGGATAAATTAAGGAAGCTGCTGGAAATTGCCAAAGGAATCAACCCGGATTGTACATTACTCCCTGTTGAATTTGATATTGTAAATGACGACTACAACGCCCTGGTTCCTTTTTTAGAGCAACGGTTGGGAACCGTCGATATCTTGATCAATAATGCAGGTACACTGATCAATAAATCCATTGCAGAAACCTCTGCAGCAGATCTGAATGAGATGTTTCAAAGTAATGTAACAGGACATTTCAATATGATTAAAAATCTATTGCCATTGATGCACAGCGGAAGCCACATCGTTAACATCGGCAGTATGGGCGGCTTTCAGGGTAGCGTCAAATTTCCTGGCCTCGCCGCTTATTCTGCAAGTAAAGGCGCATTGCATACCTTAACAGAATGTCTGGCCTTTGAATTGGCAGAAACAGGAATTAAAGTGAACTGCCTGGCTTTAGGATCTGCACAAACAGAAATGCTGGAAAAAGCATTTCCCGGATATCAATCACCTGTAATGGCTTTTGAAATGGGAAAATATATCGCCGACTTCGCACGCACGGGACATAAATTTTTTAATGGTAAGATCATTCCCGTAGCTGTAACTACTCCCTAAAAGAATAATAATAGACAAAAATATTAACGGGACATTTGTCCCGTTGAATAATATTTTGATATCTTAGGCCACTAGATGAAAAAAGGCCTGCTGATATTTTGCTTCATTACCCTTTTTGCCAGTACAGGCAAATCGCAAACGAATGCTGTCAAATATCAGGAATTACTGCAAAAGTTAAGTGCAAATCTGGCCCCTCAAAACCCGGCCGGACAGTTGATCACTTTTGCCAAAACACTGATCGGTATTCCCTATCATTATGCCTGTAACAATCCTTCAGTCGGCTTCGATTGTTCAGGATTTGTAAGTTATGTATTTCATAATTTCGGATTTAAGGTTCCGCGCTCATCCACCGAATTTAATGAAACAGGTACGCCTGTAAAATTAGAAAATGCAAAAATTGGTGATATACTGATCTTTACCGGCACCAATCCAAGGAAACGGGTAGTAGGCCATGTGGGTATTATTACCAATATTGACGGAGATACGATTCAATTTATCCATTCTACCTCTGGCAAAGAACATGGCGTTACCATAACCACGCTCAACGACTATTACCGCAGCCGCTTAATGCGGACGGTAAGTATCATCTAACTTTCCAGCAATACAACCTTTAAAGCATTCATACAATCGCCCTGTCTGAGCATTTCCTTCGCCAGTTCATGTAGTTCCCGCTGTCTGTTTATCGCATCACCTATCGTTGCATCCATTACTTCTTTTACAGAAGGCAGGTGTCGCACCAGATCAATTTCTTCTTCTGCAGGGATTTTTTCAATATTCCCAAGCATCCCCAAATCATTACCAGTCAACACATAAGAGTTTCTTACTCCCCGTGGAAGTGCATCTACCCCTATGCCCAGTGTAGTTAGCGGTTTGGCTACCTTAAACAAATTTTCAGGAGTCACCCTGCAATACCAGTCGCCACCCAAACGGGCTACCAGGTCTATTTTTACCTGGTCAATCTTTCCTTCCTCATCCAGAATAGCTTCGTTGATATGGATCCGCTTAATTTCTGCCAGCACCAGGTTCCCGGCACCAGGCTTGTCGCCCATGTGGATTACCTGGGTAACCACACATTCCATTTGTACTGGTGCTTCCGCAACCCGGGGCGGCTTCACCAATTCTGAAGGGAGCATGGTAAAACCCGCCTTTTCAAATTCATTGATCCCCTTTGCATAATCTGTACTGCTCAGGCTCACCTGCTGCACCATATCATAGTTCACGATATTGATGACACACTCCTTTACTTCCAGAATGTTCTCTATCGTGTGTTTACTTGTATTATCGCGCACCCTCCTGGAAGGAGAAAAAACACATACCGGAGGGTTGGTACTAAACAGGTTGAAAAAGCTGAAAGGGCTTAAATTTACATTCCCTGCCTGGTCGATGGTAGTAGCCAGACAGATAGGCCGGGGCGCAATTGCATAATGCAGATAATTTTGCAATTGCGCTGGGCTCAAATCTGAAACGTTGATCGTCAGCATTATTTTTTAAGCGCTAATATTGAAAAATCAGTATCGGCTTTTTTTATCGTGTTACTTAAGCGACCAAGGCCTGTAATATCCATTTCTATCACATCCCCATCCTGTAACCATTGTGGCTGGAAAGCCGGATCATTCAACAATCCCGTTCCGTTGAGCTCCAGGAAACATCCTGTGCCTACTGTTCCGGAGCCGATCACATCACCGGGTAATATATCAGCCCCATAGGCACAACGCTCTACAATTTCTGCAAAGGTCCAGTCCATATCAGCCATATTTCCTGCCGAAACCTGCTTTCCATTTACAGAACAACTCATAGTCAGGCGATAAGAATTACCGATATGCCCCTCTTTTGCAGGGATTTTATATTCTTCCAGTTCATCAGGAGTAACCAGCCACGGGCCTATCACCGTAGAAAAATCTTTTCCTTTAGCAGGCCCAAGATTCAATAACATTTCCTCCATTTGAAGGGTCCTGGCACTCATATCGTTCATGATCATATATCCGGCAATATAACTGTCGGCCTCGGCAGCAGTAATATTCCTTCCTTTTTTACCGATCACAATTGCCACTTCCAACTCAAAATCAAGCTTCTGGAAATGATCTGGCATACATTCAATTTCTCCGGGACCCTGGATAGCATTATGATTGGTAAAATAAAAAATAGGATACTGATCAAATTCAGCTATCATTTCCAGCTTTCGGTTTTTACGTGCAGAAGCAACATGCTGACGAAAGGCATATCCATCGCGACAGGAAGCAGGGTGTGGTACAGGAGCAATAACTTCATAAAACGCTTCTTCCTTAGGTTCAATAGCACCCGATTTGATCTGGGCATCTATAACTAAAGCACGCTCCATCAGTACTTCTGAATCTTGTAAAAAAGCATTCATCTCATTCGGCAGCAGCTTGTCGCAGGAATTTAAATTGTAAATATGTCCGTTGACGAAAACCCCCAGGTGTTCCCTGTCTTCTGTTTTGTAGGATACTAGTTTCATATGTCAATTATATTTGGTGATATAAGTTCTGTTAAAGCTGTCAAAGCTAGAAATTAAAATGATTTAATAAAACCACAGTGGAATGTAGGGCATAATTTTGAATTGTGGTTATTTAATTCTTAATTTTGCTTTAGCGAAAATGACAAAGAGCATATTAAAATATCAGGACCGTATTGCAAGCCAAGTTTTGGCTTCGTTCAGGTATGCTATGCTTTCCAAGCTCATCTTTGCACAATATTCCATTTAAGCTTTCTCTAAAGCAACCGTAGATTAAACGTTCTCACGTTTTCTATCGAACATTCCTTTTCTAACCAATAACACCTATAGATATGCCTATTTATCATACCTTGGGTACCATTCCGCCTAAAAGGCACACTGTTTTCCGAAAACCAAACGGAGAATTGTACGCAGAGGAATTGGTATCTACAGAAGGATTCTCAAGCTTGTATTCGCTTGTTTATCACTGTCACCCCCCAACCATTGTCAAATCGCTTGGCGAACCTTACTCGGTAGAACCAAAGATCGCCAGGGAAAAACATCTCAAGCATACTTCCCTTATTGGGTTTAACATTGCCCCCGAAGATGATTATCTGAAAAGCAGAAAGCCTGTTTTAGTGAACAGCGACCTGCACATTTCCCTTGCCGCACCAAGGAAATCCATGACGGATTACTTTTACAAAAACAGCCAGGCAGATGAAGTTATCTTTGTCCATCAGGGCTCCGGCACGTTAAAAACAGGATTTGGCAAGATTCGTTTTGCCTACGGCGATTACCTGGTAGTGCCCCGGGGAACCATTTACCAGCTGGAATTTGACGATGAGCAGAACCGCCTGTTTATTGTAGAAAGCTTTAGCCCTATCCGTTCCCCAAAACGCTACAGAAACGAGTATGGCCAGCTCATGGAACATTCTCCCTATTGTGAGCGGGATATCAGAAGGCCTGCCGATCTGGAAACGATAGACCAGGCAGGAGATTTTAAAATACTCATTAAAAAACAAGGATTGATCTATCCTTATACCTATGGTACACATCCTTTTGATTTTGTAGGTTGGGATGGTTTCCATTATCCATGGGCTTTTTCTATCCATGATTTTGAGCCGATTACCGGCAGGCTTCATCAGCCACCCCCTGTACACCAGACATTTGAAGGACACAACTTTGTGATCTGCTCATTTGTACCCAGAAAATTTGACTATCACCCCTTAGCCATTCCGGCTCCCTACAACCACAGTAATGTAGACAGTGATGAAGTTTTGTATTACGTAGACGGCGACTTTATGAGCCGCAAAAATGTAGTTAAAGGCCAGATTACCCTCCATCCGGGAGGAATCCCTCATGGCCCGCATCCCGGGATGGTAGAAAAATCAATCGGTAAAGAAAAAACAGAAGAACTG
Organism: Pedobacter sp. L105; assembly: GCF_009765875.1. GTDB lineage: Bacteria > Bacteroidota > Bacteroidia > Sphingobacteriales > Sphingobacteriaceae > Pedobacter. The sequence goes on along the minus strand of NZ_LMUP01000001.1, from coordinate 52,803 downwards.
GCTGTGATGATAGATCCTTTTCGCCCGCTGATGCTCACAGAAGATGCAGTCAGAATTGAGGACGAAAACTACCATAAAAGCTGGCAAATCGACCTTGAATAATATAACTATCTATTATAAAAATATTAATAAAAAAACAAAACATGCAAACACAATTCGTAGAACAGGAAACTCCAGTATTTGACTTTCTTCCATTAAACGGAACAGACCACGTTGAATTATACGTAGGAAATGCCAAACAATCGGCACATTTTTATAAAACCGCTTTTGGCTTCAACACAGTAGCCTACGCAGGACCAGAAACCGGTTTAAGGGACAGAGCTTCTTATGTGTTGCAGCAGGGTAAGATCAGGCTCGTATTAACTACTCCCCTGAAATCGGAAAGCCCTATCATGGATCATATCAAAAAACATGGTGACGGTGTTAAAATATTGGCATTATGGGTTGATGATGCCTATAAATCATATGAAGAGACGATTAAACGCGGTGCAAAATCTTATCAGGAACCTAAAACATTAACGGATGAATTTGGAGAAGTCCGCACAGCAGGCATCTATACTTACGGAGAGACCATACATTTATTTGTAGAGCGCAAGAACTACACCGGGGCATTTATGCCAGGTTATGCAGCTGTTGAAGGAGGTTATCAGCCGGCAAGTACAGGCCTGTTATATATCGACCACTGCGTGGGAAATGTAGGATGGAACAGAATGGATGATGCCGTAAACTGGTATGAAGAAGTAATGGGCTTCAAAAACATCCTTTCTTTTGATGATAAACAAATCAACACAGAATACTCAGCTTTAATGAGTAAAGTGATGAGCAATAAAAACGGATATGTTAAATTCCCTATTAACGAACCGGCAGAAGGCAAAAAGAAATCACAGATAGAAGAATACCTGGAATTTTATGAAGGCGAAGGCGTACAGCACATCGCGGTAGCTACCCATGATATTATTACAACCGTAAGGGATATGAAAGCCAGGGGTGTAGAATTTCTGAGCCCTCCTCCCAGAGCCTATTATGAAACATTACTGGAACGGGTAGGAAAAATAGATGAAGATATTGCACCGTTGCAGGAACTTGGAATTTTGGTAGATTATGATGAAGAAGGCTACTTGCTACAAATCTTCACCAAGCCAGTTCAGGATCGCCCTACTTTATTTTTTGAGATCATCCAGCGTAAAGGTGCACAGTCATTTGGTGCAGGAAATTTCAAAGCCTTGTTTGAATCGTTGGAACGTGAACAGGAGCTAAGAGGTAATTTATAACTGATAACAACATGAATCAGCCAGCCCCTAAAAGGCTGGCTTTTTTTATTCTTCAGCCTGCAAACGGAACCTGCGACAGCTTACAAGGTGATGAACAATGAAAAAATTTGAGTACTTTCGGTGATCAACGGCAATCAGAGAGGCATGTCCAGTAATTTCACCAGAAGAATCAAGTTATTTGCAACGCATCTCCGGGCTGCATTTACATTGTTTCAAAAGAACGACCCGCTGCGTCTGGCCGGCGCAACTGCATTTTTCGCCAATTTCGCTTTACCTCCTATATTATTGATCCTGATCAGGTTATTTGGTTTTTTTATCGACCGGAAAATGTTGGTCAACAGAATATTTGAACGGCTCTCCAGCGTACTGGATGAGAGCAGTACCAAACAGATCAGGCAAACACTAAGGAATATCAGGGGAATCGATCACAAATGGTACGCTACCATCCTCAGTTTTATCTTTTTCCTTTTTGTGGCGACTACCTTATTTAGTGTGGTTAAAAACTCTATGGACCAGATCTGGTCTATTGGAATGAAAGAAGATGCCACTTTTATGTTTAAATTAAAGGTAAGGGCAAGGGCAATGGTAATTATTTTACTGGCGGGTATCCTGTTCGCTGTAGGTTTGCTTACTGACAGCATACAGGCATATATTGGCACGTTTATAAACAATGCTTCACCCACCATCGGCAGGGTGTTCCTGATGATCCTGAATCAGGTCTTGTTTATTACTATTGTTACCATTTGGTTTAGCGCACTATTCAAGTACCTGACCAGTGGAAGGCCAACCTGGAAATCTTCTATGAGAGGTGGTTTGTTAACAGGTATGCTCTTTACCCTTGGTAAATACATTCTTCGTATCGCGTTGCCTTTGAGTAATATTGGTAATATTTACGGCGCATCCGGATCAATTGTACTGATCATGCTGTTTGTATTTTACTCTTCTTTTATATTTTATTTTGGATCCTGCTTTATAAAAGTGCTGAGCGATGCCAAAGAAACTCCTATACGCCCCATTAAAGGAGCATTCAATTATGAAATCAAAGAGGTTCTAAAAAACAATTAACTTAAATCCTGCAGGGAAGTTCGTTCAAACCCATGCATTTCAAATACAGCCAGCTTATTCAGCAGGTTATAGTGAAGTGTACCAAAAAAGTTGATAATACCTTCGTTGTTTTTAGCTTCGATGCAAATGCTTTCTTTAGACAACTGGGGGTGTTGTAAAAATTGGTCAGTCAGCACATCTTCGTCCTTAATTTTAATGTCAGCAATATCAATAGCATATTGTCTCATTAATGCGATAAAGCTATTTCCGTTTAATAATAATTCTTTAATACTCATAATGGTTAGGGGTTTAGTAAGGACAATTATGCCAGCAAATCCAGAGCCAAATACTTCTGAAAAATGCATCATTTCAATACCTTGATCATTCACAAATTCATACGCTATTGCTAAATCCTTAAACCTAAAATATAGTGATTTTAATCTGACAATTTCCTGACTTTAAGCTTACTGTAATAACGTCATTACAAAATGCGCAAAAAGCAAAAAAGGAAAATCTGGCAAAAAAAAATCCCCGGTTCTTCGCTAAAAGTACCGGGGATCTTTAGGGTTCAGGATGTTTAGAAAATCCTGTAGGCCAAACCTAAGGTAAACAGGTCTAACCTTCTGTCATCATAACCATCTTTACCAATTTTGGAAATTCCGGCTTCATATCTTAAATCAATTCCCAATCTGCCAATGTCCAGACCTGTTCCAAATTGCCATGCAATTGCCTGGTTTTTGAAATCACCGTGAAAAACTTCAGAAGTAGCATTGCCAAAAGATTGTTTATTATCCAGGACAAAAGATACTACAGGACCAGTATTAAATCTAATACCTACTCCTGCCGCACCGATCTTTGTACCAATCAGTAAAGGCACATCCAGACTTGTAAATTTCACTTTGTCCTTTACTCCGTCATTACTCTCTAATGTTGTGTTTTTACCTGCAAGGTAAACCTCCGGCTGAAAATATATTCCGGCTGCTCCTACCCTTGCATATAAACCGCCGTAGTAACCCGAACGGTTATCACTGCTTAACGTATTGTCGCTGGTTAATTTAGAAAGGTTTGTTCCTCCCTTAATACCAAACTGAAAGCTCGGTAGCACCTGACTAAAGGCGGCTACATTTAAGCAAATAAATAAAGCTGATAGTATTACTTTTTTCATGATTGATTGATTTTTGGTTTTATTCGTGTCGTGTAAAATTAGGATTATTTTTATTGCAAACTAAATTACATGCCTTAATATTTATTAACCCATAATTCATAGATTTGTTTGAATTGCTCAATAACCTGCAGGTACCAAATTGTCAAATGGATTTCTCCTTTAACGTCTACGCGCTTACTTTAATATTTTTCGGAAGCATTACACTCTTACTTTCTCTCTACATTTTAAACAATGAAACCGGCACAGTAAAATGGGTAGGTGTCATGTTATTATCCAATTCTATCTGGGCTGTAGCCTACGGACTTGAACTGGGCAGTACTACGCTTGAACAGATGAAATTTCTGATCAATATTGAATATGTGGGTATAGTTTCCCTACCTGTAAACTGGTTTATATTTTGTATCAATCTGGCAGGAAAGGAAAAGTGGATTAAGAATACAGGAAATAAACTGCTGATTTCTATAGTACCAGTCATCACACTTTTATTGGTATGGACCAATGACCTTCATCATTTGCATTACCACAGCCTCAGTGTTGATACCAGTGGAAACTTCCCTGTCCTTAAGATAGTTCGTGGTGTCTCTTACTACCTTTTTACTACTTATTTCTATATCCTGCTTTGCATTGGAAACTTTCTGCTGATCAAAAAATTCAGCAAATCTGATGCGGTTTACCGTAAACAAAACAGGATCATCATTACCGGCGCACTCCTTCCATGGGTAGCTAACTTCTGTTATTTACTGGGATTAAGGCCAATAGCTAATGTAGATGCCACCCCTTTTGCTTTCCTGATCTCTTCCACCCTGGTATTCATTGCCATTTACAGGTTTGAGCTTTTTGACACATTACCCATAGCGAGGGAAAAAGTGCTGGAGCTGATGCAGGACGGGTTCATTGTACTCGACCATCAAAATAAAATCATTGATTACAATCCGGCATTTAAAAAATATACCTGTGCACGCCAGTCGGGCGAGATTGTTGGGAAAAACATCAAAGAAATACTACCAGGACAACATGAATTGATCCAATTCCTCGACCTGCACCAATCTGGTAAAATTGAGCTGATCGTTGAAACAACAGATGGAACGTTTGATCTGGAGGCAGACGTTAGCATTTTGAATGAAAATAAGCTGAACCGAAATGTAACCATCATTAAATTTCAGGATTTGACCAACCTAAGGCAAGAGGCTTTAAAATCAAAACAACAGGCGGAAGAACTGCAAAAGCTGAACCAGCTTAAAGACAGGATATTTTCCATTATGGCACATGACCTGAGAGGTCCCCTGCTCAATCTTGCCGAGGTATTGAAAATGACCTCAGATGACACCATCAGCGCTGAAGAATTTAAAATTCTATCCCCGAACCTCACAAAAGATATCTCCTATACTACAGATCTGCTGGAAAACATCTTACATTGGTCGCGAAGCCAGCTAAAAGGTTATGGCATAAACAGGGATTACTTTGACCTGGAAAAATTGATCCTGTCGGAGATAAACTATCATTTAAAATCCGCCAACAGCAAAAAAATAGAAATCATCGAGGATATTTCCGTAGAGATCATAGCTTTCGCAGATCTGCTGATGATGCAAATGGTAATCCGGAACCTGATCTCCAATGCCATCAAATTTTGTCATATCGATTGTTTCATTAAAATCACCGCTTCCTATATAGATAAAGATTATGTAGGTGTGAGCATCAGAGATAATGGTGTAGGCATCGCTCAGAAAAATATACAAAGAATATTTAACGGCGAAAACGTTTCCAGCAGGGGAACACAGAATGAAAAAGGAACCGGCATTGGCCTGATGGTGTGCTGGGATTTTATGGCAAGAAACGATGGTGTTATTACCATAAAAAGTGAAGAAGGCAAGGGCACGCTGTTTAACCTGAAAATACCCCGTCATTCTATATAAAAAAAGCCCCAAAAGGGGCTTTCATTCTTATCTTTTTAACAACAACTAGTGACCAGTTGCTTCGTTAATGATCTGTTGCTCTTTAAGCGCATCAACATTATTTTTATTACCGAAATTGCTGGTTTTGTCAGCAAAGTATTCCAGAATACCCACAATAGTATCCAGGTTATCTGCTACCCTCTGGTGCATGTCAGGTAAATCTTTTTCCAGTCTTTTATCGCTCAATTCAATATTATCAACTTCAATTTTTCCTATTTTTTGAATAATTGCCGTTTGTGAGTGTTGTAAGTCTTCTAATTCCCTTACAATCTTCTCCATCAGTTCAAACTTCTTTAAAGTATCCATATCGTTATTTTTTAAATTCCTCGTTAGTGTATAGGTCAAAGCAACCAATTACCCTGCCAGTATTTTTTATCTTAAGAATCAGAGACGGCTCACCTCAAGAAAAAAAATAAAAATTAGGATTAATCGGATATAACTAATACCTTAGTTATATCCGATTAATCCTTTATGAAAAAGCTAATTTATCTTCTTCTCATTCTAAGCTGCAGCCTTACAGCACTTGCCCAATCCAATGTTATTCCCGATCAGGAAAAGTTGCTGGAATTCTATCAAACCCAGCACTACACAGAAGCAGCGGCCTATTTGCAAACAATTTACAGCAGTGAAACGACAAATCCAAAAGAAATGGCCCAGCTGGCTTATACCAATATGATGGCAGGAAATCTGCCCCTTGCTGAAAGCTATTATCTTAAACTTTACCAGGCACAGCCAAACAGCTTATCAGTATTATTTAGCCTTGCCGGCATTAGTCACCGCCGAGGTGATGACGACAAGGCCAAATCCTATTATCAGGAGATCATTAAAACAGACAGCATGAATTTTAATGTCTATAAACAGCTCGCTTCCATGGTACCAAATCCTGCTGATCCTGAAAAAATATTTTACCTGAAAAAGGCCAATAGTATCAACCCCACAAATCCAGATATTGCCTTTGACCTGGCAAACGGTCTTAATTTGTCCAAGAAAAATGATTCTGCCTATGTGGTATTACAGCCGGCCCTAACAGCCGACAGCACAAATATCCTGCTGCTGAAAGCTAAACTTCCTATTTGTATCGCTTTGCAAAAATTAGACGAGGCGCTGGTTACGGGCGAAAAATTATTAGCTGCAGGCGACAGTTCCACTTATGTTTTAAACAATATGGGCAAAGCTTATCTGGCCACCAAACAATATGAAAAGTCACTCCGGTTTTTTAAAATCATTGAGGGAATGGGAGATCAGAATGAATCCACACTTTATTATACAGCAGTATGCTATCGTGAATTAAAGGATTATCCAAATGCTGCAGATTATTTCAAACAATCAATAAAGGAAGCTATTTCTCCTTATGTGTCTAAGTATTATAAAGATCTTGGAGAAATATATGAAAAGACCACACAGATAGCCAATGCTGATCGCTCCTACCAAAAAAGCCTGGAATTTGAAAATAACGGAGAGGTGTACTATAACCTGGGCCTGCTCAATGAATTTAAGCTGAACCATAAAAAAACCGCGACTTTGTATTACAAAAAGTTTCTGCAAAGCAAGCCTGACACAGGAAAATACAAAGAAGTTATTGTCTATGTCAAAGACAGGATTATTTCCCTTCAGAAATAACCATTTGGTTATTTCTGAAGTAACCTTGCTACATATTTACCAATAATATCAAATTCAAGATTTACCATATCCCCAACATTCACTTCCTGAAGATTAGTATGTTCAAAAGTATAAGGAATAATAAAAACTGAAAATTCATCCTCAGCAGAATTTACTACGGTAAGGCTGATTCCATTTACACAGGCAGAACCTTTTTCAACGGTTACATTCCCTTTACTGCCATCGTATTTAAAGCGGTATTCCCAGCTACCATCCAGTTCCTCTCTTTTCACACATACCGCTGTCTGGTCTACATGGCCCTGCACGATATGCCCGTCAAGTCTGCCATTCATCTGCATACAACGCTCCAGATTAACCAATTTACCTTCTCCTAAATGCTGCAGATTAGATTTCTCCAATGTCTCCTGGATAGCCGTTACAGTATGTGTAGTATCAGTTAGGGCTACTACGGTTAAACAAACGCCGTTATGCGCCACACTCTGATCAATTTTTAATTCATTACTTAAAGAAGATTCAATAGTGAAATGAAGATTGGTGCCTTCTTCTATTACACTCTTAACCGTTCCAAATGTTTCTATAATTCCTGTAAACATAATTCTAATGATAATTTTTCCGGTTTTTAAGCCAGTTATTGGATTCTTCTGCTGGCGGAACTGCCAGGACAGCGTTATTTTTTTTCTTCAGGTGATTTAAAGCAACAATTGCCGCAATCAGCGCCTCTTCTTCATTTCCATTCTCCCGTTCTTCCGGATTAAAGTATTTACTCACAAAATGAGTATTGAAATTTCCCGAGATAAAGGCCTCATGTTCCATCACAAACTTACCAAAGTTCAAGGTAGTTTGAATGCCTGTAATGTCATATTCTGCAATGGCACGCAGCATTCTAGCAATTGCTTCTGTACGGCTGGCACCATAAGTAATCAGCTTGGCAATCATCGGATCATAATAAACAGGGATCTCCATCCCCTCTTCAAAACCGTCATCTACCCTTACCCCGTTTCCTTTTGGTGTGCGGTAAGTTTTTAAAACGCCTATGTCAGGAAGAAAGTTATGCTGCGGATCTTCTGCATACACCCTTAATTCTATCGCGTGCCCGTTAATTTTCAAATCTTCCTGGCTAAAGCTCAATGCTTCGCCACTGGCAATTTTAATTTGTTCTTTTACCAGGTCAAGACCGGTGATCAGTTCCGTTACCGGATGTTCAACCTGTAAACGGGTATTCATCTCCAGGAAAAAGAAATCCAGGTTTTCATCCAAAATAAATTCTACGGTACCAGCTCCTGTGTAGTTTACAGACCTGGCTACATCAACAGCACATTTACCCATTTTTTCCCTGATCTCAGGACTTAAAATGCTGGAAGGGGCTTCCTCAATTACTTTTTGATGCCTCCGCTGTATGGAACATTCACGTTCAAAAAGATGAACAATATTTCCATGATTATCACCCAGCACCTGTATTTCAATGTGCCTTGGAGAAGAAACATAACGTTCAATAAATACGGCACCATCGCCAAATGCAGACAGGGCTTCACTTACCGCCAGTTGCATCTGTTCTTCAAAGACCGAAATATCGTCTACCACCCGCATTCCCTTGCCACCACCGCCTGCCGCGGCTTTAATCAGGATCGGGAAGCCGACTTCTGCAGCCCTGCGTTTTGCTTCAGAAATATCGGTAATTGCTTCTTCCGTTCCGGGTACCATAGGAATCTGATATTTCAAAGCCGCTGCCTTTGCAGACAATTTATTGCCCATAATTGCCATTGCTTCTGGTGTAGGACCAATCAGGATCAGACCAGCATCTTTTACCAGCTGAGCAAAAACCGGGTTTTCTGACAGGAAGCCATAACCAGGATGAATAGCATCTGCGCCGGTAGCGCGACAGGCTTCGATGATTTTCTCTCCCACCAGATAAGACTGATTAGCCGGTGCAGGACCGATAAAGATAGCCTCATCTGCATAACGTACATGAAGCGCCTCTCTGTCGGCCTCCGAAAATACAGCTACCGTCAATATTCCCATCTCCTTTGCCGAACGCATGATCCGCAAGGCGATTTCCCCTCTGTTTGCAACTAAGATTTTGTTCATTTGATGAAATTAGGAATTTTTTACCGGTTTCAATTCCCTGATTGTAGTCAGTGCCTGCTGAATCATTTCATCTGTAATATTCAAATGGGTAACAAACCTAACGGTATCCGGCCCGGTAGTACCGCACAAAATCCCTTGTTCGTTAAGGCTGTGAACTATTGACGCTGCTGTAAAACCCGCTGCAACTTTAAAGATTACTATATTTGTTTCCACCGGCATAACCGATGTTACATACGCCACTTCCTCAAGTGCCGCGGCCAGTTGTTGTGCATGTGCATGATCTTCTGAAAGTCTTACTACGTGATGGTCCAGGGCATAAATTCCCGCAGCAGCAAGAAATCCAGCCTGCCTCATCCCACCGCCAAAAGCCTTACGGATTTTCCTTGCTTTATGAATCGTTTCACTAGAACCTAATAAAACAGATCCAACAGGAGCACCCAGTCCTTTAGAAAGACACACTGAGATGCCATCAAAATACTGGCCGTAGTTTCCGGGAAGATCGCCGGTAGCAGTTAATGCATTAAATATTCTTGCGCCGTCAAGGTGTAATTTTAATCCTTTGCTTTTACACAATTCATAAATAGGTGCTATTTGTTCCAGCGTATAACAGGCACCCCCACCCTTGTTAACTGTATTTTCCAGTACCACCAGACTTGAGTTGGGATAATGGATATTATCTTCATTGATCTCGGGTGCGATGAGCTCCGGCCTCAGTATTCCTCTGGGGCCGTTAAGCAGCCTTACAGATGCCTGTGAATGAAAGGCAATTCCGCCGCCCTCATAACGGTAAACATGTGCTGTTTGGTCACAGATCACTTCATCCATCGGCTGGGTAAAACATTTGATGGCAATCTGATTGGTCATCGTTCCCGAAGGGCAGAACAAGCCAGCCTCCATATTAAACAGACCGGAAAGCTTGGTTTCCAGTGCGGTTACGGTTTCATCTTCTCCATATACATCGTCGCCAACTTTTGCGGCCATCATGGCGGTCAGCATTCCTTCCGTAGGCAGGGTTACGGTATCACTTCTAAAATCTGTTTTTACTTGCATATGCGTTATAACGAAAGAATACAAATATTACATTTTTCTCTATTCTTTTTCGATAAGAGGCGAAATTATTACAATTGCCATATTATATTCTTTAATACCTAGATATGAGCATTTTAAAAGCCAACTGTTTGGTAATACTAAAGAATATAATGACATTTAGCCATTCTGTCAAAATATAAAAATTTGGAATTTAAAATAACTAATGTAATTTTAGCTTAGTGTTAGTTTGACAATATGCCAAATAAAACCACTTAAACAACTAAAAACCTGTCATTTAGCATTAAAATACGAATTTAACACCAGCCGTATTTTAGCCCAAAACAGTAAATAATTACCCGGCTGAACAATTAAAAAGAAAAAAACCAGATAAGAACGAGTAGTCAATGATGAAAAAAAAATCAACTTGATTGCCTGTTATTCATAATGATAAAAAAGAAAATCAAATTATAAACGAATGAAAAAAAACAATTTGAAAGTCTCAGGAATATTTACTTTTACCCAAATAAAAACAAATTAAGATGATAGTTATTGCAGATGGTGGTTCAACCAAAACCAATTGGTGTTTAATTAATGAAGCTGGAAGAAAAATTCATTTTAACACCGAAGGTTACAATCCGTATTTTTCAGATACAGACTATATCGTTGGATCTTTAAAGAAATCATTACCAGATCATTTAGAGGCTGATAAACTAACAGGAGTGTATTATTATGGCGCCGGATGTTCTACAGATGCTAAGAAAAAAATCGTAGCAGATGCAATGGCACAGGTTTTCGTTAATGCAGAGATCCATATTGGTCACGATTTACTGGCTTCCTGCAGGGCGCTTTTAGGCGATGAGCCCGGATTTGCTGCTATATTAGGAACAGGTACAAACTCTTGTCTGTATGACGGAAGCGATATCTCTTTAAATATTGACTCTTTGGGTTATTTTCTGGGTGACGAGGGTAGCGGTTGTTTTATTGGCAAACGCATCCTGAGCGACTACATGAAAGGTTATATGCCAAAAGGACTCAGAGAGAGTTTTTATGATAATTTCGCATTGACTAACGAAGATATTTTTGATAACATTTACAACAAACCACTGCCAAATCGTTTTTGTGCAGGCTTTAGTAAATTCTTATACGATTTCAAAGACACCTATGAAGATTATACTTTCTCCGTTGTAGAATATGCATTCACAGCATTCTTTGAAAACCTGGTGATCCACTATCCGAACTATAAAGAATATACACTGAACTGTGTAGGTTCTGTAGGATATAGCTTCAGGGACATTTTAAGCATCGTAGCAGACAGATATGAAATGGGTGTAGGAAAGATCATCCGCTCACCTATAGACGACCTGGTTGACTACCATATGCAGGCTACAAAAAAGATTAGCTAAAAATCATCCTATAAAAAATCCCGGAACCTGATAAAGGTCCGGGATTTTTCTATTTAAAAGCAAAAAGAAAGAGCCCCTTAAAAGGTAATCTCTTTCCCAAATAATTTACCGTATTTCCGTTTGTCAAATCGGTATAGCGTAGCCGCCCTGAATGAAACTCCTTTTTGTTTTTCGTTCAAATCTTTCAGCACATTAAAGCTTAACATTTTTTTTCTGAAATTTCTTTTGTCCAGTTTTTTACCTAGGATCACTTCGTACACATTCTGTAATTGAGTGAGCGTAAATTTTTCCGGCAGCAGTTCAAAAGCAATGGGCTGATGCTTGATCCTCCTCTTGATTTTCTCCAATCCCTGACTAAAAATCTTCTGGTGGTCAAAGGCCAGTTTTGGTAATTCTTTTACGTTAATCCAGTAGGCCTGTTTGGCATAAGTGCTCACAGGTTTTAAGGCTTTATCGCCCCCCAGCCTCAGCATAGCGTAATAAGCAACGGATATGATCCGTCCCTGAGGGTGGCGCCCAATATCACCAAAAGTGTGAAATTGTTCCATATAAACATTGTCAAGCCCCGTCAGTTCGTGCAAAATGCGCGAGGCTGACTGATCCAGACTTTCATTTTCGATCACCAGATTTCCAGGGAGCGCCCACCAATCTTTAAAGGGTTCTTCGTTCCTTTCAATTAGCAGAACTTTAAGCTCTCCTTCATCAAATCCGAACAAAATACAATCAATGGAAAAGGTAGAATTGAACTGCGGTAAGACTTCTATCACAACATTAAATTATTAAAAACAAAAGCAAATTAATATACTTGTTTGCTATTTACATAAAAAAAATCAAAATAAATTACTTAGTGTAACTTTTACACGTTATATTCGTTCAATTTAAAGATGAGACCAAATATCAAAAATATAGCTGTGTTAACATCTGGTGGCGATGCTCCAGGAATGAACGCATGCATAAGAGCAGTTGTACGTACCGGCATATACAATGGTATAAATATGTTTGGAGTTTTGCAAGGTTATCAGGGCTTAATAACAAATAATATTATTCCTATGACCGCGCGTTCGGTGAGCAATATTATCCACTTGGGTGGAACTATACTTAAAACGGCACGTTGTTTAGAGTTTAAGACAGACGAAGGTATGGATCTTGCCTTTGAAAACCTGAAGTTGCACCATATCGATGCCCTGGTGGTAATTGGAGGAGATGGAACTTTTACAGGTGCACGCCGTTTTGCAGAAAGACACCAGATCAGCGTAATTGGCGTTCCAGGTACAATTGACAATGACTTATACGGTTCTGATTTCACTTTAGGTTATGATACGGCAATCAATACCGTTATTGAAGCCATAGATAAGATCAGGGATACAGCAGATTCACATGACAGGTTATTCTTTGTTGAAGTGATGGGCCGTGATTCGGGATGTATTGCCTTAAGAAGCGCAATTGCATGTGGTGCCGAAGCCGTACTGCTCCCTGAAAAACCAACCAGCATTGATGAACTGATCAAACAGCTGGAAGCAGGGGCATCAACAAAAAAATCCTCGAGCATAGTAATTGTTTCCGAAGGCCACAAACAAGGCGGCGCTTATGACATTGCTAAAAGCGTTAAGGAGAAATTTGACCACTACGATACCAAGGTGACTATTTTAGGGCACTTACAACGCGGAGGAAGCCCCAGTAGTTTCGACAGGATCCTGGGTAGCCGTTTAGGTTACGCAGCGGTAAATGAATTGCTGAAAGGCAGCACTAAACAAATGGTTGGGCTAAGAGGAAATGAGATCCAGCTAACCAGCCTGGATGAAGCCTTAAGTCAGCATACTTTTAAATTAGAGAGTGATCTCTTAGAAATGACACACGTTTTATCCATATAATATGATAGCGGTAGTATACAGCGGTACGAAAACAGCACTTTGGAAAATAGCTAAAGATGGTAAAACTATAGCTGAATGCAGTATGCCCGGTATCAACCCCTGCTTTGTTGATCAAAAAACATTACTACAGCAATTAAACAAAAAAAACATCTTAATCAATCATGCAGAGCAGATTAAGAAAATACATGTTTTTGCTGCAGGTGCTACTTCAGCAGAAAGAAGAGAAGAACTGGCGCAATCCTTGTCCCTGTTCTTTAAGTTTAGTAAGATCACCGTTCAGGATGATCTCCATGGTGCAGCCATAGCTGCCTGTTATAACAAAAGCGGCATTGTAGGCATTTTAGGCAGCGGCGCCAATTGTGCTTATTTTAACGGCAACAATGCAGAAAGAAACAACTTTGGCCTGGGTTATATCCTGGGTGATGAAGGTTCTGCAAATTACCTGGGCAAGCTGATCCTGAAACATTTTCTTCAGGAAAAGTTACCTTCCAATCTGATCAAAAAATTCGCTACAAAATATGATCTGGACAGATCGGAAATACTGGAAAGGGTATATAAAAAAACAATGGCCCAGCAGTTTCTGAGTTCTTTTCTTGAATTCTACATTGAAAACAAAGATCATGAGTATATTCAACAATTGGTTGACAATGCTTTTCAACGTTATGTCGATATTTACATGCTGCCAACTATTAAATTGCACCCTGAAAAGGAAGTTCATTTTGTAGGTATTGTGGCAGGGAACTTTCAGGAACGTTTACGCCTGGTGGCACAAAGAAATGGTTTTGAAATAAATACGATTACCAAAGAACCAATATATAATTTACTTAATTACTATTCAAATTAATAATAATATAATGACAAAAATTGGAATAAACGGTTTCGGCCGTATCGGCAGATTAGTTTTTAGAGCTGCTTTAAAAAGAGGTTTAGATATCGTTGCTATCAATGACCTTGTTGAGCCGGATTACATGGCTTATATGTTAAAATATGACTCTACTCATGGTCGTTTTGATGGAACGATCGAAGTAGTTGACGGACATCTTGTTGTTAACGGAAAAACTATCCGCATCACTGCTGAAAGAGATCCGGCAAATTTAAAATGGAATGAAGTAGGTGTAGAAACTGTAATTGAGTCAACTGGTTTATTCCTTACTCAGGCAGACGCTGAAAAACATATTACAGCAGGTGCTAAAAGAGTAGTTCTTTCTGCTCCGGCTAAAGATGATTCTATCCCTACTTATGTAATGGGTGTAAATCATGATCAATTAACAGCAGATCAAACTGTTGTTTCCAATGCATCTTGTACTACGAACTGCCTTGCACCGATTGCAAAGGTATTAAATGATAACTGGGGTATTGCTGAAGGTTTAATGAGTACTGTACACGCGGTTACTGCTACGCAGAAAACTGTTGATGGTCCTTCTCATAAAGACTGGAGAGGTGGCCGTGGTGGTTTCTCTAACATCATCCCTTCTGCTACTGGTGCTGCTAAAGCGGTAACTAAAGTTATCCCTGCCCTTAAAGGCAAATTAACAGGTATGGCTTTCCGCGTACCGGTTTCTGATGTATCAGTTGTTGATTTAACTGTACGTTTAGAAAGACCTGCTACTTACCAACAGATCAAAGACGCAATGAAAGCTGCTTCTGAAGGTGAATTAAAAGGTGTTTTAGGTTACACTGAAGATGAAGTTGTTTCTTCTGACTTTATCGGTGATGACCACGCATCTATTTTTGATGCCAATGCAGGTATTGCATTGAATGATAACTTCGTAAAAGTGGTTTCATGGTATGATAACGAGTGGGGCTATTCTTCAGCTTTAGCTAAATTCGTTGAATACTACGGAAACTTAAAGTAAAACCCGTTCATACAGGTTTATATTTGGTTAGAATAGGGATGTGTCTGGATGGAACATCCCTTTCTTTTTGACCAAATTTTTATACTTGTTTTAAGACAATCGCGCCCAGGGGTACGATATTAATAGTTATCGAATATTCCCTGCCATTCGCCCCTATTTTCTCTGGTGAGAAAACCTGTGGATTTAAGATGCCGCTGCCAAAGAACTCACTCGCATCACTGTTAAAGATTTCTTTCCAGTTGCTTTTGATAGGCAGGCCCATCCTGTAATTTTCCCGGTATACCGGTGTCATGTTTAAGATCACAATCAGTGTATCGCTGGCTTTATGACCCTTACGGATATAGGCAAAGATGGAATGATCGGTATCATCTGCACTTAGCCATTCAAATCCTTCCGGAGAAAAGCTAAAATCATATAAAGCAGGTTCCGTACGGTATAATGTATTCAGTGCTTTCACATATCTCTGCATTCCTTTATGTGAAGGATATTGCAGCAAGTCCCAATCGAGCGATCTTGTAAAGTTCCATTCCCCGTTTTGCGCAAACTCATTACCCATAAAAAGGAGTTTTGTTCCCGGCTGCGTAAACATATAAGCATATAATAAACGCAGGTTAGCATGTTTGCGCCACTCATCTCCCGGCATTTTATAGATCATGGACGATTTGCCATGCACTACCTCGTCATGAGAAAAAGGAAGCATGAAATTTTCCGTAAAAGCGTAGGTAATACTAAAAGTAAGCTGGTGGTGAATAAACTTACGGCCTATAGGATCGGTCTTGAAATACTTTAACGTATCGTTCATCCAGCCCATCATCCATTTCATTCCAAAACCCAGGCCGCCATCGGCTACCGGATGAGTAACCCCCGGATAGGTACTGCTTTCTTCCGCAATAGTTTGTACGCCTTTGAAATTGGTATAGATCGAATCGTTCAGGTCTTTCAGGAATTGTATAGCCCCCAGGTTTTCAGACCCTCCATATTCATTGGTAGCTGCATCCCCTGCTTTTCTGGAGAAATCATAGTATAACATAGAAGCTACCGCATCCACCCGCAAGCCATCTGCATGGAACTGATCCAGCCAGTACATCGCATTACTAATCAGGAAAGATCTTACTTCATTCCTGTCATAGTTAAAAATATAAGACTTCCAGTCGGGATGGAACCCCTTCCGCATATCCGCATGTTCATACAAATGTGTTCCATCAAATTTATATAAGCCATGTGCATCGCCCGGAAAATGAGAGGGTACCCAATCCAGGATCACCGCAATATCATGCTGATGAAACTGTTCTACCAGGTACATCAATTCCTGAGGTGTGCCATGTCTGGAACTGGCAGCAAAATATCCCGTGATCTGATAACCCCAGGATGGAAAATATGGATATTCCATGATCGGCATCAGCTCTACATGGGTAAAACCCATTTCCACAACATATGGCACCAGACTATTGGCAATTTCTTTATACGTAAGGATACGGTCGGGCTCTGAAGGATCTCTCTGCCAGGAACCCAGGTGTACTTCATAAACTGACATCGGCTGATTCAGTGCCGTTAACTGCGGGCGTTTCTTTATCCAGCTCTTATCTTTCCACGAGTAATCGGTATCCCAAACGATAGAGGCCGTCTGCGGCGGATGTTCCCAACGTGTAGCAAAAGGATCTCCTTTCTCAATCACAGCACCGTCAAATCCGATGATAAAATATTTATAGACAGTTCCTTTTCCTACAGCAGGGATAAACCCTTCCCAGATACCAGATTCATCCAGTCTTTTATATAAACGGTGGCTGGTCTTATGCCACTGGTTAAAATCACCCGTCACATATAAATCCTGTGCATTGGGTGCCCAGACAGAAAAATAGGTTCCGGCCGTTTGGTTCAATTCTATTAAATGCGCACCCATTTTTTCATACAAACGAAAGTGCTTGCCTGAAATAAATAAGGCTATATCAAAGTCTGTCAACAGACTGTAGATCCATACCGGGGCATCTGTACGCTCAGCAATACTATTCTTAACGGGAGTGCCCTGTTTTGATTTGGCCATTATTAAAGGGTTATTTATTGTTTAATTTCTAGAGGCAAACAGGGTCTGATCATCAGACACCCTGTATTTGTATTTCAGAAAAATTCTTGTTGGATTTAAAACGTAAAGAATGATGGTCATCTATCGTATAGTCTTTAATTTCCATACCATCTACGGTAACCTTCTTCACTCCAAAAGGAATGCCAATTAATCGGTAATTATACCATTCGTAGTTTGGTGTATATAAGCCTTCCAGTTTTTGCTGTATCAGCAGCTGCTGATCTGTTCCTTTTACAATGAACTTTTTCTCAGAATAGATATCCTGCTCGTAAGCAAAAGTATCTCCGTGATCTTCAAATAAAAACGAATTCACCTCATAGTTAGCGTAATAGATATTTAACAAAACTTCATCTATATTTTTCTCCCCAACATATTGCATCACGGGATATTCCGGGATCACAGAGCCTGCCCTGATAAATATTGGCATATCTTCCAGTGGGGCATCAATCAAATGTTCTGCTTCGCCGGCCAGCAATTCATGTGTCCAGAAATTATACCATTGTCCTTTGGGCAGATAAACCGTCCTCGAAACAGCTCCCTGTTCCAGTATCGGACACACCAATATCTTGTCTCCGAAAGCAAATTCATCCTGTCTGAAGTGATTCGCTACATTTTCCTGTTCCAGCATTACTAACGGCCTGAGGATAGGAAAACCATAACGGTGATGTTCCCAGAATACAGAATACAGGTAAGGCATCAGCCTGTACCTCAGCTCAATAAACTTACGGTTGATAGTGGTAAAAGGTTCTCCAAAACTCCATGGCTCCCTTTCAATGGTATCTCCGGCAGAGTGTGCACGCATAAACGGAGAAAATGTTCCCAGCTGAATCCATCGCGTAAACAATTCTCCATCGGGCTCTCCGCTAAAACCGCCAATATCAGTTCCACAGAATGGAACACCCGAAACAGACATCCGCTGGCATTGTATATTTCCTATTTTTAAATGTTCCCAGCTCGCTACATTGTCACCCGTCCATACACAGCCATAACGCTGCATCCCGGCATACCCGGCGCGGGTGATGGTAAATGGACGTTTGTTGCGCATCAATTTTTTCAGTCCGTCATAAGTAGAACGCACCATCTGCATCCCATAAACATTATGCGCCTTACGGTGCGAACCCCTAAAACCATCATAATTATGACGTACATCGTTCGGGAAAGTTCCTGCACCAAAAACTGCCGGCTCATTCATATCATTCCATACACCGGCAACGCCCATATCTACCAGTTCTTTATACAAACCGCCCCACCATTCACGAACTGTAGGATTGGTAAAATCCGGAAACTGGCACCGGCCAGGCCAAACATGGCCCTCCATAAAATAATCATCACTTCTTCTGCAGAAGTAATTGTTTTCTTTACCTTCTTTGAATACCCAGTAATTATCATCTACCTTAATTCCCGGATCAATCATTACTACCGTTTTAAATCCGTCATCGGCCAGTTCTTTGATCATCTTACGCGGATCAGGAAAATGCTTCTTGTTCCAGGTGAAACAGCGGTAACCGTCCATGTAATCGATGTCAAAATAGATCGCATCACAAGGGATCTGGTTAGAGCGGAAACCATGGGCCACCTCTTTTACTTTGGTTTCAGGATAATAACTCCATCGGCATTGGTGATAACCTATGGCCCATTTAGGCGGCATAGGATGTGTACCCGTGAGCGACTGGTAACGTTTCACTACATCCATCATATGCGGGCCGTGGATGTAATAATATTGCAGTTCACCACCATCTGCCCAGAAGCTGGTTTTGTCGTTATCTTCCTTTCCAAAATCAAAATAAGAGCGAAAGGTATTATCAAAGAAAATACCGTAAGCGGATGACTGATGAACGCCGGTATAAAAAGGAATGGTCCGGTATAAAGGGTCCTGATCCCAGGCAAAAGAATAAGCATCGGTATTCCAGTTCTGGAAATGACGACCGCGCAGGTTCATATTGCCCGACTTATCTCCCAATCCGAAGAAGTTCTCCTCAGGGAAACATTTTTTGGTCGCAAAAACATAATAACCCCCAAATTCTGCATTTTCCTCCCAGTGCATCGGAGATGCATCTTCGCTCATCACTATTTCTGTCAGGTTTTCCGTAAAAGATACTTGGAAATCACTTTTCCTGATTCTGCAGGTGATCGTATTCGTAGCGATGGTATAAAAATCCTCGAGTTCTACCATGTGAAAGATACTCACTTTCTGATCCACTACCGGAACAGCATAAGAAAAATCATCCAGAAAAACACCGTGTGGTGCCAGTCTGACCCGGATAATTTCATCGCTCACCACCCTCACTTCAACCCGGGCTTCCCCATCCGAAAAGAAAAACCGGTTACCCTCCTGTTTTACGCTTTGTACTTGTGTAAGATATTTTTTAACAATCGGTTTTAAATCAAGTACCGGGTTGTTTAAATGCTGAATAGTTTCTTCTACTATCTCTTTAATATTTTCGTTGTCCTTTATTTCGTTCCCTTGTTCTTCCATAAAAATGGTGCTGTAATGTCGATATATACTAAGATCATCTGATTGATAGATCTAAAGTGTTAAATATTATACCAAATGACAAGGTTTATGCAGATTATAATTCCATTAACGCATAATGTGATTAGCTATAAAACTCCCTTTCAGCCCTTTCCGTTCAGATTTTTAAATCCCCCATTTTGGTGATTAGATTTGATGAAGAGCAGAGTTTTAGCTATATTAAGCTGGTTAATGATTGTTAAAATCCAGACAAAGATTCGTAATCTTTTCTTTTTATCTTAAATTGCCGTAGAATAAAAAAACAAGTACCAGCGCTGAAAAAAGACAATACTATCACATGAGGAACAAATTCAAAGCGTTTATATGCGTCATCATACCTGTATTACTGGCATATGCGTTAAATACAAAATTTGGCAACCTGCCTCCACTCCTCAAATTCTTAAATCCATTTACAGGATTTTGGCAAAATGCCGAAAAGGTTAGTATTCAAAAAAACAGAAACCTGGTGTTAAAAGGAACGCATGAAAAGGTAGAGGTAGTTTTTGACGACCGGATGATACCGCATGTATTTGCTAAAAATGATCATGATGTATATTATGCGCAGGGTTATGTTACCGCCATGCATCGCCTGTGGCAAATGGACTTTCAGACACTATATGCTGCAGGAAGGCTTTCTGAAGTAGTTGGCGCTAAAGCCGTCGAACTGGATAGGTACCAGCGCCGGATGGGTATGGTCTATGGTGCAGAAAACTCTCTCAAAGGAATGATGGCAGATCCAAAATCGAGAGAAATGATCATGGCTTATACTGACGGTATCAATGCTTACATTCATTCTCTCTCCAGATCAGAATTTCCTTTAGAATATAAATTGCTTGATTTTAGCCCTGAAGAATGGACGCCCATTAAATGTGCCCTGTTATTGAAGCAGATGTCTGCTGTATTGGCCATGGGATCTGATGAATTTTACATGACCAATATCCTGAAGAAATTTGGTCCCGAAATTACCAGTAACCTGTTTCCTGATTATCCTTTCAGGGAAGAACCTATCATCCCTGTTGGCACCCAATGGAATTTCAAACCACTGCCCATACCTCAAACACCTGTTTCTTTTACCGAAATGACAACAGGCAAAGTGCAGCCTAAACAACTGGAAGATGGAATAGGCAGTAACAACTGGGCCATATCCGGTGCTAAAACTTTATCCGGTTATCCTATTCTGGCCAACGACCCGCATTTGAATTTGACACTGCCGTCTATCTGGTACCAGATACAACTAAATGCCCCTGGATTAAACGCTTATGGAGTTTCCCTGCCCGGTGCACCGGGTATCATCATAGGCTTCAATGAACATATTGCCTGGGGTGTAACCAATGTCGCTGCAGATGTGCTGGATTTTTACCAGATCAGGTTCAAGGACAGTACCCACAAGCAGTATTGGTATAACAACCAGTGGAAAAATACTTCCGCCCGACTGGAAACGATCAAAATAAGAGGCTCACGCGATGAATCGGATACGGTAATTTATACCCACCATGGCCCTGTAGTCTACTTCCAAAAGCCCAAAAAACTGTCCATGGCAGCAAATGTGCCAACAGGCGATGCCCTGCGATGGATAGCCCATGAACGTTCCAATGAACTGATGACCTTTTACTACCTTAACAGGGGAAAAAATTATAACGATTACCGGAAAGCACTGGTTTACTATACCGCTCCGGCACAGAATTTTATTTTCGCTTCGGCGGATAATGATATCGCCATTACAGCAAATGGAAAGTTTCCGCTAAAATGGAAAGACCAGGGGAAATTCATTCTGGATGGTGCAGATCCAAAAAATGACTGGCAGGGATGGATACCTCCATCACAAAACCCTACAGTAAAAAATCCGCCGCGTAACTTCGTCAGCTCGGCCAACCAATCATCTACCGACCAAACTTATCCTTATTACATCAACTGGGAGTTCGGCACCTACACCAGGGGCAAAAGGATCAACGACAAATTGAAGGTGATGAAAAATGCTACGGCAGACAGCATCAGGCTCATGCAAAGTGATTCATACAGCATTTTAGCACAGGATGTACTGCCAGCACTGATTTCCAGGGTAAATACCGGTCAGTTAAATGCTACACAAAGAGAAGCATTGCGCCTGGTTACCAAATGGAACAAATCTTTCTTTGCCAAGGCTATTGGCGCCAGTATTTTTGACCTGTGGACCAAACGCCTGTTTTATGACATATGGAATGATGATTTTACCATTGCAGCTGTCCCTATGCGTTATCCGTCACAAGACCGTACTGTTGAGCTGATCTTAAAAGACCCAGATTCCAAATGGTTTGACAACGTGAATACGCCTGCAAAAGAAACACTGAATGATCTGGTAAATGAATCGCTGAAATATACCTGCGACAGCCTGGAAAAAAAATATGGCCCTATTGGTAAAGACTGGCAATGGGCAAATGTGAAACAAACACATGTCCCGCACCTGGCCAATATCCCGGGAATGGGTTCCAAAACCTTAATGATAGGTGGTGCAAAAGGAACAATTGATGCGCTAAGTGAAGCCAATGGCCCCTCATGGAGAATGGTGATTGAACTGGGTAAAAAACCAAAAGGTCACGGTGTATTTCCCGGTGGTGAATCGGGTAACCCGGGAAGCCCTTTTTATGATAATATGATCGATACCTGGGCTAGCGGTAAATTATATGATCTCTACCTGATGTCCTCTCCTGCCGATACAAGAGCTAAAGTCATTTCTAACCTAACAATTTCAGAAAAGTAACCTATGGTTTTTCTTATTATACTGTTCGCATCTTTTGTATTGCAGCTGGTTTTACCCTGGTGGGTGATCGTGATCATTTCATTTGTCACCTGTGGCCTGGTGGGGAAAACCGGAAAAGTCTCTTTCTGGCATCCTTTCTTTGCCATCGTTGTATTATGGACAACTATGGCCTTATTCAAAAGCCTGCCCAACCACAATATCCTTGTTTCACGTATTGCAGTAATGTTTGGCTTAAATATATGGTGGTTAATCCTGGTTATTTCCAGCATACTGGGTGGTCTCACCGCAGCCATTTGTGGCTATTGCGGTTATCAATTTAGAAAAGCAGTGCTGTTAAATAAACCAATGCCTAAACATTAATTTGTATTTTTGCAGTGTGAAAATTTCAATTCCTTCCATTTTTTCTATCCGCAACGAAGAGCAGTTCAATGAAACTGCACTGGCTATATTTAAACATCAGGCAGCAAATTGCGAGCCCTATCAGCAGTTTATCAATCATCTGAATATAGATTCTGCGGGGATAAATGAAGTAGATAAAATTCCTTATCTGCCGATTAGCTTTTTCAAAACCCATCGTATTGTAAGCAATACGGATACAGAAGAAATCATCTTTAGCAGTTCCGGCACTACAGGAATGGTGCAAAGCCGCCATTTTGTAACCGATCTGAAAGTGTATGACGACAGTTTTAATCTTGCTTTTGAACATTTCTACGGCAAAATAGAAGACACCTGCCTGCTGGCATTACTGCCATCTTACCTGGAAAGGGATGGTTCATCACTCATTTACATGGTAGATGCATTGTTAAAACAGAGTAAACACCCGGACAGCGGTTATTTCCTGCATAACCATGAAGAGTTATATCATAAATTGATGGCCCTGAAAAAAGCAGGGCAGAAAACAATACTGATCGGCGTGACTTATGCACTGCTCGATTTCCTGGAAAAACACCAGCTAAATTTCCCCGAACTTATTGTCATGGAAACAGGCGGCATGAAAGGGAAAAGAAAAGAAATGGTAAGAGAGGAACTTCATCAGGTACTGAAAAGCGGCTTTGGCGTAGATGCCATTCATAGCGAATATGGAATGACAGAACTGCTCTCACAGGCTTATTCTTTAGGGGAAGGCGTTTTTGATTGTCCAAACTGGATGAAGATCGTGTTAAGAGATACAAACGATCCGTTAACCTTACTCAATTCTCATCAAACAGGAGGAATCAATGTAATTGATCTGGCCAATATCAATTCCTGTTCATTCATCGCTACACAGGATCTTGGACGCTTATTACCGGGCGGATCTTTTGAAGTACTGGGAAGGTTCGACAATGCCGATATCAGGGGATGTAATCTTCTCGTACAATAAATCCGGAGCAGGTAGAAAAATTCAAACCCGGCTGTCCCTGCATCAGGAACAGCCGAATCAAAATATCTTATTCTGCAATCAGCAGGAAATAGTTCTTTTTACCTTTTTGTACAATAATATATTTATCACTGATCAGGTTACTAGTGTTATAAATTGTACCAATTTCAGTCACCTTCTCTTTGTTAATGCTTAATCCGCCGCCCTGAATTGTTTTCTTCACCTCTCCTTTAGAAGGAAATACGGTGGTTTTTTCTGCCAGTAAAGTAGCAATATCAATGCCTTCGCCCAATTCCGCACGGCTTACAGGAAACTGTCCAACGCCTTCAAAAATTTCCAGCACATGCTCATGGCTTAAAGTTTCCAGAAAGGACAGTGCGCCGTTGCCAAATAAAAACTCAGAGGTTTTCAAAGCAGTTTCCAATGCTTCTTCAGAGTGTGTTCTGATGGTGATATCTGTAGCCAGTGCTTTCTGTAAAATTCTTAAATGTGGTGCTGCATCATGCTCTTCTTCCAGTTTCTCCAGTTCTTCCTTACCCAGTAAAGTAAAAATGCGTATCCATATTTTGGCATCAGCATCTGTAGCATTCAGCCAGAATTGGTAAAACTTATAGGGAGATGTTTTTTCAGGGTTCAGCCAGATCGCACCGCTTTCTGTTTTTCCAAACTTAGTACCATCAGATTTTTTGATTAGCTGCGTAGTCATGCCATAAGCTGTTCCGGCATCTTTTCTCCTGATCAGTTCTGTTCCGGTAACAATATTTCCCCACTGATCTGATCCGCCCATCTGTATGCTGCAATTATGGTTTTTCCACAAATAGTAGAAATCATATCCCTGCACCAGCTGATAGCTAAATTCGGTAAAGGACATGCCCGTTTCGCCTTCAAGGCGTTTTTTGACACTGTCTTTTGCCATCATATAATTCACCGTGATGTGTTTACCTACATCCCTGATGAAATCCAGAAAGCTGAAATTTTTAAACCAGTCGAAGTTATTCACCATCACGGCTCCATTCCCTTCATTACTGAAATTTAAGAACTGCCTTAACTGTTTTTCTATGCCTGTCAGGTTAACCGCCAGCGTTTCATCATTCAATAAATTCCGTTCGGCAGATTTCCCCGAAGGATCGCCAACCATTCCGGTAGCACCGCCCACCAATGCAAAAGGCTTATGCCCTGCACGCTGAAAGTGGATTAACGTCATGATCTGAGTAAGGTGACCAACATGTAGAGAGTCTGCGGTAGGATCAAAGCCAATATATCCGGAGCACATGCCTTCATTTAATTTATCCTCTGCATTGGGCATGATATCGTGTAACATGCCTCTCCATCTTAATTCATCAACAAAATTGGTCATTATTCTATAATTTTGGCAAAGATAAGAAAAGCCTTGTTAAAAAATTTCTACTTTTAGAGCGATGAACTTCCTTTCCCATTTTTATTTCGAGCGCCA
This sequence comes from Pedobacter sp. L105, assembly GCF_009765875.1. GTDB lineage: Bacteria > Bacteroidota > Bacteroidia > Sphingobacteriales > Sphingobacteriaceae > Pedobacter. Next base: position 27,368 of record NZ_LMUP01000001.1, on the reverse strand, counting down.
AAACCCTAACGACTATATCGTAATGGGCGTAGTATTGCCCGATCTCATTAAAAATGCGAACAAGGAATGGAACCTTAATCCGCAAAAAGATGAGTACCTGTACCGCGATGTACCTGAGTACGACTCGATATTGACCGGCTGGAAAAGGCATTTGGAAGTAGACCGCCTGTTCCACAACTCCGATTTTTTCAAGGAGCAGACAGCTATTTTAAAACAGCTCATTCTGCCTGTCCTGCATATTGGCCCGGTAAAACCCTTCTTTTTAGCACATATTGCATTAGAGCTGGTACTTGATCATTTACTGTTAACCCAAGACGAGGTTAACGCAGATCATTTTTACCACCAGCTGGGCCAGGCAAATTCGCCTTCGCTCAGTGGATTTTTGAGACTGGCAAAACTGCCTGATCAGCCCCGGTTTGACCTATTCCTGGGTAGTTTCATCTCCAGTCGTTATGTTTTCAGTTATGAAAAGATGGAGAATATTACCTATTCGCTGAACAGGATCTGTATGCGTTTATGGTCGGAACCCTTCACTGAATCGCAAAAGGAACTGCTGAACGAACAACTGGAACAATTTAAGAAGCAGCTGCAGCACAATTACCTGCACATCTTTGATCAGATCAACAGGGAACTCAATAAAAATAACTTCTAAGATCAGCCGATTTATTACCTTCGCTTTATGTCACAATTATCTGTTAAGGACACTATGGATGCATTGGTTGCCGAACTCAACCAGCACAGTTATAACTATTACGTGCTGGCCATGCCTACCATTGCCGATTATGAGTTTGACAAAAAACTCGAAGAATTAAGCAAACTTGAGAAAGAACATCCTGACTTTGCCGATCCGGATTCGCCTACGCTTAAAGTTGGAGGCGACATCACAAAGAATTTTGTCACTGTTAAGCACAGATGGCCAATGCTTTCTTTGGGCAATACCTATAATGAACAAGACCTCCGTGATTTTGATGAACGGATCAAAAAGTCTATTGGCGATAATTTTGAATATGTATGTGAATTAAAATTTGATGGTTTATCTATCAGCCTGAGTTATGAGAACAACCAGCTGGCAAGGGCTGTTACCCGCGGGGACGGCACTAAAGGTGATGACGTGACTTCCAATGTGAAAACCATCAGCAATATCCCTCACCATCTTAAAAAGGCTAATACCCCTCCTCTTTTTGAAATCAGGGGCGAGATCTTTATGCACAGGGCCGCTTTTGAAAAACTGAACAAAGAAAAAGAAGATATAGGTGAAGTGGCTTATGCCAACCCCCGCAATTTTGCTTCGGGTACCATAAAAATGCAGGATCCAAAAGAAGTGGCAAAAAGACCATTGGATGCTTTTTTCTACTCTTTGAATACAGAAAAAGAATATTTTAAAACACACTATGAAAGCCTGCAGGCATTAAAATCCTGGGGATTTCATACTTCTGAACATACCAAACTGAGCAATAGCATAGATGAAGTGCTGGATTTTATCCACCACTGGGAGCAGCAGCGCTTTAAGCTCAGTTATGACATCGATGGGATCGTGATCAAAGTAAACAGTATCAGCCAGCAGCAGGAATTGGGCTTTACAGCTAAATCACCGCGCTGGGCAATCTCCTACAAATACAAAGCGGAAGAAGTAGAAACGATCCTGGAAAGGGTAAGCTACCAGGTTGGCCGTACCGGTGCGGTTACTCCTGTTGCAAACTTAAAACCAGTACAGCTGGCCGGAACTACAGTTAAACGGGCTACACTGCATAATGCGAATGAAATTGAGCGGCTGGACCTCCATGTGGGCGATAGTGTGTTTGTGGAAAAAGGCGGAGAGATCATTCCAAAGATCATCAATGTCAATGTGGAAAAGAGAAAACCAGATGCAGAACGCGTGATCTATCCTACAACCTGCCCTGAATGCGGAACCACTTTAATCCGCAAAGAGGGCGAAGTGGCTTTTTACTGCCCTAATGATGAGGCTTGCCCCCCGCAGATCGTAGGTAAGATCCAGCATTTCATCTCCCGCAAGGCGATGAATATTGACGGATTGGGAGACGAAACCATCGAATCTTTTTACCAGAAAGGCCTGGTGAAACACATCAGTGATCTATACACCCTGAAAGATAATGCCGAAGAGCTGAAAAATATAGACCGCTTTGGTGAGCGTTCTATTGAAAACATGCTTAAAGGCATTGAATTGTCAAAACAGATGCCCTTTGAAAAGGTACTCTTTGGATTAGGTATTCGTTATGTAGGGGAAACCGTAGCTAGAAAATTAGCTATAGGAACCAAAAATATAGATCGGTTAATGGAGGCTACCGCTGAGGAATTAACGGTTATAGATGAGATCGGCGGCCGTATCGCAGAAAGCATTATAGAATACTTCGGTCACCCTGCACATTTAGATCAAATTAACCTGCTGAAATCCTATGGATTACAATTTGAAGCAGAGGATACAGTGATTACACTGGAAAGTGACAAATTAACTGGAAAAACATTCGTAATTTCGGGAGTTTTTGAAAACTATAGCAGGGAAGAACTGAAAGAAATGATAGAAAACAATGGCGGAAAAATTATAAGCAGTATCTCCGCTAAACTGAATTATCTCCTTGCCGGCGATAATATGGGTCCATCAAAATTAGAGAAAGCCCAAAAATTAGATATTCCGCTGATCTCGGCGGAAGACTTATTAGTGATGTTGAAATAAAAAAAAGAAATGAACAAATTCCATGGAACAGGTGTAGCGCTGGTTACACCATTTAACGCAGATGGATCGGTAGATTACGACAGTTTAAAAAAACTGATCAACTACCAGATCGACGGAAAAGTAGAATACCTGGTATCATTGGGTACCACAGGAGAGTCGGCAACACTAAACAAGGAAGAAAAGAAGAAGATCTGGGCCTATACAGCAGAAATAAATAACGGCAGGTTGCCACTCGTTGCTGGTATCGCCAGTAACAATACAGCAGAAGTAATAGAACATATCAAAGGTTTTGAAAGTGAAGGTTATGATGCCATCCTTTCTGCCAGCCCTTATTATAATAAACCTACCCAGGAAGGGATATATCAGCATTACAAAGCAATCAGTGAGTCTACAGATTTGTCTGTATTGTTGTATAATGTACCTGGCCGTACGGCCAGTAATGTAAGTGCAGAAACCACCTGCCGATTGGCAACGGATTTCAAAAACATCATCGGAACGAAAGAAGCTTCGGGGAGTTTTGATCAGTTTAACCAGATCATGAGAGATAAACCAGAAGATTTTATGCTGATCTCAGGTGATGACCCTGTAGCCTTGCCTATGATCTCATTGGGAGCTGTGGGTATTATATCTGTAGTAGGAAATGCTTTACCCCTGCAATTCTCTGATATGATCAGGTTATGCTTAAAAGGTGATTTTAAAGCCGCTCAAAAGATTCACTTACAGCTGATCGAATTTACCCGCCTGATCTTTGCCGAAGGCAATCCCGCAGGCGTAAAAGCAGCGCTAAAGTATTTTGGAGTTTGTGGCGACCAGGTTCGTTTACCTCTGGTACCTGCATCAGCAGGTTTAAGCCAGCAAATCATTGCCCAGATAGAGCAGATCATTAAATAAAATAAGCGCCCTGGGTATTAACCGGGGCGCTTTACACACGTAAGCCAGGAACGTAGTTTAAACTTTGTTCTTGGCTTCCTGGACTTCTAAACGAATAGACTGAGCTATGTTTTTAAGATCCTGCATTCCTTTACGGACCCGCGTTCCGGCAGCACTGTTGGCCTTGTTGTAAAACTTGTCTACATCAGCTTCTAATGAAGTTACAAGCTTCTTTAAGTCATCAAATTTTTTCATCTCAAATTTACCTTTGGTTAATTGTTAGGGTTAAATTAATACTCTATTACTAATGTAAGTGCTTTAATCTAATAAATGAAAATTTCGTATAAGAATTAAAAATGATAAAACATTGTTTTTTTCCACAAAAACGAAGGTTATTCACAAATTATGGCCAAAAATAAAGCTATCTTCTTGATTTTAAGAAAGATAAAAATACATAAAAAATTAAAAAGGCCGTTTAAAGATGTTTAAACGGCCTTTTTAATTGGGTAAGAGGTTTACCTATTGAGGAGTAAATTTGTTGTCATCATAATAACCGCTTTTCAATTTTTCTGCCACTTCGCTAAAAGCTTCCAGTGTACGCTCCACATCTTCAACAGTATGTAATGCAGTTGGGATCAGCCTCAGTTCGATTAAGCCTTTCGGAATAACCGGATAAAGTACAATTGAACAAAATATACCATAGTTTTCACGAAGGTCCATCGTCAACGCTGTTGCCTGCTGTAACTCCCCTTTCAGGAATACCGGCGTAACCATCGTATTGGTTATGCCCAAATCAAACCCGCGTGCCCTTAATCCTTTTTGAAGGATCATAGCAATGTTCCATAATTTCTCTCTTAATTCAGGATTGTTTTTAAGCAGCTCTAAGCGCTTTAGCAATCCAATCACCATTGGCATTGGCAACGCCTTGGCAAAAGTCTGAGAACGCATGTTATAGCGGAAGAAGTTCGTTATTTCTTTTGTTGAAGCAACAAAAGCACCTATACCCGCCATCGACTTTGCAAAGGTTGCAAAATAGATATCTACCCCCTCAATGCTATCCTGTTCCTCATGTGTTCCGGCACCGGTTTTACCCATTGTACCAAATCCATGTGCATCATCGATTAACAAGCGGAAATTAAATTCTTTTTTCAGATCGATGATCTCTTTTATTTTTCCCTGTGCACCAGACATACCAAAAACACCTTCAGTAATTACCAGAATCCCGCCACCGGTTTGTTTCACCAGATTAGTAGCTCGTTCGAGCTGCTTGCGTGCACTTTCTATATCATTGTGTTTATAAACAAAACGTTTGCCTAAATGCAAACGCAGTCCATCGATAATGCAGGCATGAGATTCACCGTCATATACCACTACATCATTTCTGTCTACCAGGCAGTCTATGATAGAAACCATACCCTGATAACCAAAATTCAGCAGAAACGCATCCGGCTTTCCCACAAATTCTGCCAGTTCCTGTTCCAGTTGCTCATGGTATTTGGAATTTCCAGACATCATTCTGGCTCCCATTGGATAGGCCATTCCAAAATCTGCAGCTCCCTGCTCATCTGCTTTCCTTACTTCCGGGTGATTAGCCAAACCTAAATAATTATTCAAACTCCAAACCAAATGCTCTTTACCCCGAAAATTCATATGCGGAGCAATAGATCCTTCCAATTTTGGGAAAGAAAAATATCCATGAGACCATTTTTGGTGCTGGCCCAACGGCCCCATATGTTTTGCTATCTTTTCAAAAATATCCAATTTATTCGTATTTAGTTTTTTATTATCCGGGCAAATTTAAGCTTTCTAAGGCTCAAATACAAGGTCAAATAACTGACCGTAATCATTCTTAAAACGTATTTTTTGCAAAAAAAGCCTTAGCAAATATTTCGCTAAGGCTTTTTTTGCAAATATATTGACAGTTAATCAACGTTATCGTGTAGAAATGAATTGTTAGGTCTGATTTCAGTTGTACCATCTTCATCATTACTCAGGGTAAATCTCGACACCTGCGACTCAGAAGAATGCGGTACCTGCTGCAATTGCATTTGCTTACGTTTGTAAGCAGGCTCATTTTCCAGCTCTTGTAATCCATTGGTAGTACGCAACTTCATGCTCAGATCTTTTAACCTCATGATCCTTTCTTTCGATTTCTTCAACTGATCTTCAATAGATTCGTCGCTTTTATCGTCATCCAGTCCCGGTTCTGCCACTTCTTCCTGGTAAGCCTGTACCGGAGGCTCATTATAATTAGATTTAGGTGTTTCAAAAACAAAATCAGTTTCAGATACCTTTAATTCAAAATCTATAGCTGCTTCCTGTTTACTTTCAACAGAAGGAGTTTCTTCTTCTACCAAAGTATGTCTGATCACGCCGTTCTCCGGCTCTTCAGTCTTACGGCCTTTATTGTTACCGTACAGGTCGCCAAAAAGGTCGGATTGTTTGATATCCTCTTTCAGCTTCATCGTTGGCTCAGCAGAATAGCTGGTTGCTTTTGGCTCGATAAAAGAATTTACAGGTTCAACAGGTTTGATCAGCGGTGCTTCTTCAGGAGTAAGCAAAGAAATTTTCTTTACGTTCTTTTTATCCTGTGCACGCTGCTCTGTAGTCTGGAAGCCTGTTGCAATAATCGTTACCGATAATTTATCACCCAGGTTTTCATCAATACAGTTTCCCCAGATCAGATCTGCAGATAAACCTGCTTTGTCCTGAATATAATCAGTAATGATAGCAACCTCATCCATTGTTACTTCACGTAAACCAGAACTGATGTTCAGCAATATATATCTTGCACCTTCAATTTCATTATCTTTCAGCAGTGGAGAAGCCAATGCACCTTCAACAGCATTCAAAGCCCTGTTCTCCCCTTCACAGGCAAAACTACCCATGATAGATACACCGCTGTCTTTCATTACCGTACGCACATCCTTAAAATCCACGTTGATATAACCAGGTACAGTGATGATCTCTGCAATGCCTTTTGCGGCAGTGGTCAAAATATCATCGGCCTGTGCAAAAGCAGAACCTAAAGTAAGGTTACCAAATATCTCACGTAACCTGTCATTAGAAATAACCAGGTATGAATCAACATATTTTTTCAGCTCATCCAGCCCATCTTCAGCCTGCATCTTACGTCTCTTTCCTTCAAAAGAGAAAGGCGTTGTGATAATGGCTACCGTTAAAATGTCAAGTTCTTTCGCTGCCTGGGCAATGATCGGACTCGCACCTGTACCGGTACCACCACCCATTCCGGCAGTAATAAACAGCATTTTTGTGGTACTGCCCAGCATCGCTTTGATATCGTCTATATTTTCTATAGCCGAATTTTTTCCAACTTCAGGAATTGAGCCTGCACCCATTCCTTCGGTTAAACTTGCGCCTAACTGCACTTTATTAGGGATAGGACTAAACTCCAATGCCTGCGCATCAGTGTTACAAATTATAAAGTCCACACCTGCTATTCCCTGACGGTACATATGGTTAACCGCATTACCACCACCGCCACCAACACCAATTACCTTGATGATTGATGACTTATCTTTTAACATTTCAAAATACATATATTTATGAATCAGTTACTTAAAAATTGGTTTTACCTGTTCATCACTCCTTGTAATATTAACACTTTTTCCACACTAGTTATCCACAACTGTTTATAATGTGGAAAAGTCGTGTTTTGTGGAAAAATATTACGGCTTAATATAATCCTCATCACTCACGTTCATGTCATCCTTGATAAAATCTTTGGTCTTTGCCAATAATTTATCAAATAATCCACCACCGCTTCTTTTCGCTTTATCTTTAACAGCAGCGGGTTTTTCGACAAAGATTCCCGGCTGTTTCAGTTCTTCAATCAATTCTTCGGCTTTTTGAATCCCTTTGATCAGCAGGCCTACACTGGTTGCATACATCGGACTTTTCAAATCGTCGTAAATGGTCTTAGGCATATCTTCATATTTAGATAAATGCTCGTTTGGGTACCCTACACGACAATCTAAACCTGTTACATACTCTACCAGCTGAGAGAGATGTTTTAATAACGCTCCACCACCAGTAATTACTACACCACCGATCAGTTTTTTCTCATAACCTGAAGATTTGATCTCGTAATAAACATGCTCAATGATTTCTTCCATACGGGCCTGGATCACATAAGCTAAGTTTTTAACAGAAATCTCCTTAGGCTCCCTGCCGCGAAGGCCCGGAACACAAATAATCTCATTTTCTTTATTCTCTTCCGCTAAGGCAGAGCCGAAACGTGTTTTTAACAGTTCCGCCTGGTTTCTCATCACTGAACAACCCTCACGGATATCTTCAGTTACACTATTTCCACCAAATGGGATCACCGCTGTATGACGGATAATTCCTTCATGAAAAATAGCGATATCAGTAGTACCACCACCTATATCTACCAAAGCGATACCTGCTTCTTTTTCCTCTTCACTTAAAACAGATTCTGAAGAAGCCAATGGCTCCAAAATTAGTTCCTGAGTCTGTAAACCAGCATTGGTTACGCATCTCATGATGTTTTTCACAGCAGTTACCTGTCCTGAAATAATATGAAAATTCGCTTCCAGACGAACACCAGCCATACCTATAGGGTCTTTTACGCCTGGCTCGTTATCTACTGTAAATTCCTGCGGCAGTACATGGATGATCTCTTCTCCCGGGGGCATAACCAGTTTGAACATATCATCAATTAACTTATCCAGGTCTTTTTTGCTGATCTCGTTGTTCAGCTCCCTTCTGGTCAGGATTCCACGGTGCTGCAAACTTTTGATATGCTGACCGGCAATACCAACATTTACTACACGCACCTCTACATTAGACTGGCCGCTTGCCAATTCCACCGCCTGAGAAATACCCTGTACTGTTTTTTGAATGTTAGATACCACGCCACGGGTTACGCCCGCAGATTCGGCCTTACCAATACCTAACACCTCTATTTTTCCATGCTGTGTTCTGCGACCAACTATCACACAGATTTTAGTGGTACCGATATCTAACCCAACTACTATTGGTGATTGAACGGTAGATTTTTCTTTGCCCATAACTATATCTTTTTGTCGAATTATATACTATTTGTTTTTCTTGGTATCTCAATTATCATCATGCAGGTTCACCATCTTTGGCTGCGCTGCTTTTGGTTTAACCGCCTTTGGCTTAACCACTTTTTTGGGTTCCGGCTTCAGCCATCTGATTTCCGGGAACTTCGTTGTTTTCTTACCAGGTGTTTTACTTTCTGTCTTTTTCGCCGTCGTTTTAACGTCTGTTTTCTTTTCCGTTGTTTTGATTTCAGGTTTCTTTACCGTTGCCTTAACTCCGGGTTTGTTCACAGGGGCCTTATTTTCCGGTTTGTTCAACGGAGCCTTATTCTCCGGTTTCTTCACCGGCACTTCATCACCTAACGCGGATCTTTTTTCTAATGGCCTTTTCTTCTTCTCCGGTATTTCTTTCTTTTCTTCTACAGCAGCCGTTTTCTTTTCAGCCGGCTTATGCCAGGGTTTCACGACCGGCTTATTTACCTCTTTTTTTGCCTCCGGCTGATGTGCGGGTTTTGCTGCAGGTTGATGTACCAACTTCACTTCAGGCAAATGTGTAGCTTTCACCTCTGGCTTGTGCACGGTTTTAATTTCAGGTTGATGTACAATTTTAACGTCCGGCTTATGTACAACTTTAATCTCCGGTTTGTGTACCGGAACAACTACATCTTTATGCACAGGTTTTACCACCGGAGAACTGGTTTTGTTCTCCGGTACTGTTTCTATTTCTGTATCTTCCTGAGGATTATTCTTCAATTCAGAGGCTATTTCAGCTTTCACAATTGAATCCATCACCTTTTTCTCCGTAGCCACAGTCGGTTTAAAGGCCGCATGTCCTGCAACAGAAGTATGATGTAAGGAATCAGGCTTGCTTCGCTCACAAATCACCTGATTGGTATATTTTATGTTAATTGTTTTATAGGTATCCCAGCCAACTTGAGGCATAGCCTGCTTGTAGAAAATACGAAGATTTCCCATTTTTACTTCCAATGAATCTGCATTCCCCAAAATGATACGCTGGTTGCCTACCCTGGGGATCAATTCTATATCATCTTTATCATTAACAAACAACTGTTCAATTTGTGCGTCCCATAAGCTATCTTTTTTCAAAAACTTTGCAGTCTTATATAAATCGGCCGCCATCTTAGTGGTCAGTGTATCAACCTTGCCATTAAAGTGCTCTGGAATCTTGCCATTGGCCACCAGTACATTCGCGGTGAAATTTGGTGAAACAGGCATTTTCAACCCGTTACGGTCAATATAAAAATCCTGTCCGGTCACATTAATAATTCTCATCAATGGCTGGCGCTGACTAATATCTATGTGGATCACCCCATCCATATCGGCATAAATTGTAGCCATGGCGATATAAGGATTGGTTTTAATTTTATCTTCTATCCCATGCAGGTTAATCCCTTCCAGTTTTCTTCCAATCAGCTGGCCTTCATTTTGTTTCAGAATCGCATCAATTTCTTCCCTTTCAATAAAATTATCAGCCCCGGGGATCATGATCTTAATATTGGTACAATTAACTGTGCGTTTTTTTATATTCACAAAGCTCATGAGGGTAACTATTCCGCCCAGGCAAAACAGCCAGGCAAAACACTTAAAAACTGATTTCCAGTTGATCCTCTTAAGCATTGTCCAATATATTTTTTAACGGTTGAATTAAAGTATCTATATCACCGGCTCCTACAGTAACCAGTAGTTCCGGTTGTTCTCCTGCTATATAAACCAGGGCTTCTTCCTTAGTGTATACCCTGCTTTCAGACAGGGTAATCTTGTTTAATAAAAATTCAGAGGTAATTCCCTCCATCGGTAATTCCCTCGCCGGATAAATATCCAGCAGCAGTAATTCATCCACACTGCTCAATACGGCTGCAAAATCATCTGCAAAATCGCGCGTGCGGCTAAATAAATGCGGCTGAAAAATAACCGTCATTTTCTTTTCAGGATACAATTGTCTTACCGCATCAAAGCAGGCACGCAATTCTTCCGGATGATGCGCATAATCATCAATATAAATATGCTGTTCATTACGAACGATATATTCAAAACGCCTCTTTACGCCTTTAAAACTGGCAATTGCGGATTTTACTTTTTCAGGAGTTATGCCCAGCTGAAAAGCTGCTGCTATTGCAACGGTAGCATTTTCAACATTATGTTTGCCCGGCAACGTCAGTCTCAATCCCTGTATGGCAAAATCACCGTCTGTATAATCGAAAACGAAATCACCATTTTCAACCCTGATATTTACCGCCTGCACTGTTGCACCTGCTCCAGAGCCATAGGTAATCCCTCCTTTTACAGATAAACCCTGTTTGATAAACAAGGTGCCGTTTTCTTTCAGCTGTTCGGCAAACAAATGGAACGACTCTTCCAATGCGGAAGCATCGCCATAGATATCCAGGTGGTCTGCATCCATAGAAGTGATCACTGCAATATCCGGGTGCAGCGTTAAAAAGGAACGATCATATTCATCCGCTTCTACCACCACCACATGATTATCGCCCAGCAAAAAATTACTCTGGTAATTCGTAGCAATACCACCTAAAAAGGCAGTACATCCAAAACCGCTATCGGTTAAAATATGTGCAATAATCGAGGAAGTTGTAGTTTTACCATGTGTACCTGCCACAGCAATACAAAACTGTCCTTTACTGATGATGCCCAATACCTGCGAGCGCTTTTGCAGATCAAATCCATTATCCCTGAAATAATTTAGCAAAGCTGAATTTTTAGGGATCGCAGGCGTATAAACAATCAGTGATTCATTTCCTTTTACCAGGAACTCCTCACTTAAAGAAGCTACATCATCAGTATAAGTAATCTCAATTCCTTCCTGCTCCAAAGCAGTAGTTAATATCGTCCGGGTTTTATCATAACCGCTAACCTGGCAACCGCGTTTTTTAAAATAACGCGCAAGCGCACTCATCCCGATGCCACCGGCACCAACAAAATAAACGCGTTTGATTAATTCCAGTTCCATGTTAAATGATTCTTTTTCCAGCTAATTTAAAAACCTCATTGGCAATCAGGTCATCCGCCTCAGGCAATGCCATCTTTCCTATATTTTCGGACAGCTTTTCACAGCGTACCTTATCATTTAATAAGTTTAATGCTTCTTTTACCAATGTATCCTCCGCAGACCGGTCATTGATCATGATCGCCGCATCCCTTTTCACCAGTGCCAATGCATTTTTTGTCTGATGATCTTCCGCAACATTTGGGGAAGGCACTAGGATAACCGGCTTTTTAATCAGGCAAAGCTCTGCAATGGTACCCGCACCAGCTCTTGAAATAATTACATCAGCCGCCGCATAGGCCAGGTCCATCTGGTTTAAAAATTCCAGCACCCTGATATTCGGATGAAAATCCTTGCCTAAACGTTCTATAATTCCTTTATAATAATACTTACCTGTCTGCCAAATTAATTGAACATCCTGATCAATAAAATCCTGCAGATGTTTCTCTATACTTTTATTCAGTGTTCCGGCGCCTAAACTACCTCCCGTTACCAGGATGATCTTCTTCAATGGGTCCAGCTTCAACAGTTCTGAACCATGGAAATGTTTATTGTAAATATCCACTACCTCCTTGCGCACGGGATTCCCTGTTTTCAGGATCTTATCCGCAGGAAAGAAAGCGTCCATGCCATCAAAAGCCACACAGATCTTTGATGCATTTTTACCCAGTCGTTTATTGGTGATCCCTGCGTAAGAATTTTGTTCCTGTATTAGGTAAGGCACATTTTTCCATGAAGCAGCAAATAATATCGGTCCGGATGCATAACCACCCACACCAACTACTACATCAGGTTTAAAATCTGAGATCAGCTTCAAAGCCTTTCTTACACTATCCACCAGTTTAAAAGGCAACACCAGGTTTTTCAAAATCGAACCGCGCTGAATGCCACTGATATTTAACCCTACAATTTTATATCCTGCAGCCGGAACCTTTTCCATTTCCATTCTGCCTGCCGCCCCAACGAATAATATTTCGCAGCCGGGTTCCATACGCTTAAGCGCATTAGCTATCGCTATGGCCGGAAAAATATGCCCGCCAGTCCCGCCTCCTGAAATGATTACTCTTGTTGCGCTCATTTTATTTTGTTTATGCCATTGCCGGCAACTCACCAACAATCACTTTATTATTTACATTATCTGGTTTATTGATGCCATCTCCAGTTAGTTTCTTCCCATTTTCTTCTACATCCCTGCTTACACTCAGGATGATCCCAAAAGCGATGCTGGTAAATATCATTGATGTACCTCCCATGCTCACCAGTGGCAAAGGAACACCTGTTACAGGCCCTAAACCAACGGCTACAGCCATGTTGGCAAAAGCCTGTATGGTTAAACTAAAACTTAACCCTGCTGCAAGCAACGCCCCAAATGCCTTGGGGGCCTGCGTGACAATTCTTACGCATCGGTAAAGTAATACCAGATATAATACAATAATGATCATAGCCCCGAACAAGCCGTACTCTTCAACGATGATCGCAAAGATAAAATCGGAATAAGGGTGAGGCAGGAAATTACGTTGTGTACTATTTCCCGGGCCTTTCCCAAAAAAACCGCCTGATGCCAGGGCAATCTTCGACTGATCTGCCTGAAAGGTTTTATCCGAATGCTGCAATTCCGGGTGCATAAAGGAAGCAATACGCGATTTATAGGTCTCTCTCCTCGGGCCGAGGAAAAACACGAACATCAGCAATACAAATCCCCCTGCACAAACAATCATGATCTGCTTAATACTAATCCTGCCGATAATTAAAAGCAAAATACTCACGCCAAAAAGCATGAGTGCAGTAGATAAATTCGCCAGCGCAATCAGTACAAACACGATACAAACAGAACCCATTATGGGGATAAATGAAGTTTTCACGTCCTTTATATTCTCCTGTTTTTTAGTCAGCATCCTTGCCAGGAAAGTAATGAGCGAAAGCTTGGCTAAATCTGAGGTCTGAAACGTTAAACCAATGATCGGGATCTTCACCCAGCGCGACGCATCATTCAAACTGGCCCCGAATATCAGTGTATAAAACAATAGCGGGATGGTAATAATCATCAGGATCTTTGAGATCCCCGCGTAATATTTGTAATCCAGTAAATGCGCAATATAGATCATACCAATCCCCATCACCACAAAAATCAAATGTTTTGTCAGCAATAGTTTCTCTACGGTCTTGCCCTGTTTAAATGCCAGCGTACCTGTTGCACTATAAACCGCAAGAATAGAAATTAAAGAAAGCAGGATAATGATCAGCCATATCCAGCGGTCTCCTTTTGTTTTCTCTAAAAGCGTCTGTATCGCACCCATATTTATAATTCTTTTACAGCCATCTTAAATTGGTTACCACGGTCTTCATAATTTTTAAACAGGTCAAAACTGGCACAGGCAGGAGATAACAAAACGGTATTTCCTTTGGTTGCCAGGTGGTAAGCCACCTGTACCGCCTCATGTGCAGAAAAAGTGTTGACAATAATGTCTACATCATTTTCAAATGCTTCATGAATGCGTTTATTATTTTTACCCAGACAAACGATAGCTTTCACTTTCTGTTTAACCAGGTCTTTCAGCATATCATAATCATTCCCCTTATCTACGCCACCCATAATCAGGATCACGTCACTGTTTACACTTTCCAGTGCGTACCAGGTAGAATTTACATTAGTGGCTTTAGAGTCATTAATATAATCTACGCCAGAAATTTTGGCTACGTGCTCTAACCGGTGTTCAATATTTTTAATATCCCCCATACTCTCGCGGATAGTCGCATTGCGGATGTCCAATACTTTAGCGACTATGCCCGAAGCCATAGAGTTGTAGATATTATGCTTGCCCTGCAGGGCTAACTCTGAAATTGACATGGTTAGTTGATCTTTTGAATTAATATTGATATGTATCGTATTGCCTTCTAAATAAGCTCCTTCTTCTACTTTTTTACGGATAGAGAATGGATATCGCATAGCGTTTATCTTAGCACCTTTTAATGCCTTCAGTGTTTCTTCATCATCAGCGCAATAGATAAACTGATCTGCTGCTGTCTGATTTTGTGTAATGCGCATCTTCGAGGCCGCATAATTTGCCATTTTGTAATCGTAACGGTCCAGGTGATCGGGAGTGATGTTGAGCAGTACAGCAACATCTGCCCTGAACTCAAACATGTCATCCAGCATAAAGCTGGATATCTCCAGCACATACCAGTCGAAATTTTCCGTAGCTACCTGTGCGGCAAAACTATGTCCTATATTACCGGCCAGGCCAACATTCAACCCCGCCTTTTTAAGGATATGATAGGTTAGCGTAGTGGTAGTGGTCTTACCGTTCGACCCGGTAATACAGATCGTTTTTGCTGTAGTATATCTTTTTGCAAATTCAATTTCTGAAATCACAGGAATCTTCTTTTTCTTCAGTGCAACGATAATCGCTACGGTCCCGGCAATACCCGGGCTTTTGATCACCTCGGTTGCATTCAGGATCAGGGCTTCGGTATGCTGTTTTTCTTCAAAAACAATATTCAATTCCACCAGCATCTCCTTGTAACGGTCTGCGATAGCACCAAAATCTGATACAAAAACTTCAAAACCCTGTTTTTGCGCCAGCATTGCTGCGCCTACACCGCTTTCACCGGCACCTAGTATAACGATCCTTTGTTTTTCCATTACCGCAGTTTTAAAGTGATGATGGTAATAATTGCCAATAAAATACTAATGATCCAGAAGCGGGTAACGATCTTCGCTTCATGGTATCCTTTCTTCTGATAATGGTGATGTAAAGGAGACATCAGGAAAACCCTTCTGCCTTCTCCAAAACGTTTTTTTGTATATTTAAAAAAAGATACCTGGATCATCACTGATACGATTTCAATCAGGAATACCCCGCATAATATCGGAATCAATAATTCCTTTCTGATCATGATCGCAAAAGCCGCGATGATACCACCTATGGCCAGACTTCCCGTATCACCCATAAAAACCTGAGCGGGATAGGAATTGTACCATAAAAAGCCAACACAAGCCCCTACAAAAGCACCAGAGAATACCACCAGTTCGCCAGAATTGGGGATATATAAAATGTTCAGGTAATCTGCCATGACCGTATTACCGGAAACATAGGCAAGCAGACCGAGCGTAATTCCTATAATCGCAGAAGTCCCTGTTGCCAGTCCATCAATTCCATCAGTAATATTGGCACTATTGGATACGGCGGTAATGATAAACACCACAAAAAATATGAAGACAAAAACTGCATATTTAGCATAACCATCACCAAACTTGATCACCTTCGCGTAGTCGAACTGATTGTTCTTCCAAAAAGGAATATTGGTAATCGTAGACTTTACATCCTGGGTATAATAATACTTTTCTCCCTTTTGCCTCAGCACCATTGGTGCATTGCTTTTGTGTATGCCCGTTTCATCAACAGTTTGCCTTACTACAATATTCGGATTGAAGTACATCGTCCAGCCCACAATTAAAGCCAGTCCTACCTGTCCAACAATTTTAAACCTGCCGGCCAGTCCTTCCTTATTTTTTTTAAATACTTTGATATAATCATCCAGAAACCCTACAGCACCCATCCATATGGTAGTCACAATCATTAACTGTACGTACACATTGCTCAGGTTTGCCAGAAGCAATGTTGGAATCAGAATACCCAGCAAAATAATAATACCGCCCATCGTTGGGGTACCTTGTTTCTGCATTTGTCCTTCCAGGCCCAAATTTCTTACCGTTTCACCAACCTGCAGGTTTTGTAATACCTTTATCAGCCGGTTTCCATAAACAGTAGTGATGATCAGTGAAATGATGATCGCCAGTGCCGTCCGGAAAGTGATATAAGAGAACAACCTTAACCCAGGAAATTCGTAATGCGCATTTAAATATTCAAATAGATAATATAGCATTAGCTGAGTAAGTTTAATTGTTCGGTTAACACTTCTTTATCATCAAAATGATGTCTGATGCCATTGATCTCCTGGTACTTTTCATGTCCCTTACCTGCGATCAGGATAATATCTCCCGGCCTGGCTAAATGACAAGCTGTTTTTATGGCCTCCCTGCGGTCGGCTATGGTTAATGTTTTACGTTTATTGGTTGGTGAAACACCGGCTTCCATCTCTTTCAGGATCTCATTCGGGTCTTCCGTTCTCGGGTTATCAGAGGTGAGGATTACCTTATCGCTCCAGTCGCAGGCCACCTGTGCCATCACAGGGCGTTTGGTTTTATCCCTGTCTCCTCCGCATCCCAAAACCGTAATGACCTGTTCTGTCCCTTTCCTGATATCATGAATCGTGCTCAGCACATTCTGTACCGCATCCGGCGTATGCGCATAATCTACTATACCGATGATCTGTTTTGAATTGCTAACATAGTCAAACCTGCCTTCGGCACCGCTCAGATTACTTAATAGTGTCAGTACAGTCAGCTTATCCTGCTCGAGCAGCATAGCAGTGCCATATACAGCCAGCAGGTTGTATGCATTAAACGAACCTACCAGTTTAAAAAACACATCTACTTCATCGACTTCCAGGTTAAGCCCGCTAAACCGGTTCTCTATGATCCTTCCTTTAAAATCGGCCAGCTGTTTTAAAGCATAAGTTTTTTTGTTTGCTTTCGTATTCTGAAGCATCACCATACCATTCTTATCGTCGGCATTGGTTAAGGCAAAGGCAGTTTTCGGCAAATCATCAAAAAAGGCTTTTTTTGCCTTGATATAATTGTCAAATGTTTTGTGAAAATCCAGGTGATCGTGGGTGATGTTAGAAAACACACCGCCAACAAAAGTTAAACCTTCAATCCTGTGCTGTACGATGGAGTGGGAACTCACTTCCATAAAACAATAGCCGCACCCTGCTTCAACCATTTGTCTTAACAACAGGTTTAAGGCCAGTGGATTTGGTGTAGTGTGTGTAGCAGGAATAATTTTTTCATTGATCTGGTTCTGCACGGTAGAAATCATACCGGCATCAAAACCCAGGCTTCTGAATAACTTAAACAAGATCGTTGCGATTGTAGTTTTGCCATTAGTACCTGTAATTCCTACCAACTTCAGCGAAGCAGAAGGATTTCCATAATAATTGGCAGCCATGATCCCCAGGGCTATATTGGTATTTTCGACTTCTATATAGGTTACAGCAGCATCCCTTTCTTCGGGCAGATCTTCACAAATGATTACCGAAGCGCCGGCAGTTATCGTTTGTCCGATAAACTGATGTCCATCAGATAAAGTTCCTTTTACCGCAAAAAATACAGCATCCTGCTGCACCGCACGGGAGTCAAACGTTAGCACACTAATTTCCCTGTTGGTAGAACCCACCAGATTTGTTATCGCTACTCCATATAAAACATCCTGCAGCTGCATCTTATCTTAAAGCTAATTGTACCAATAGACCTTTTCCAATTTTTGTTCCGGAGGGAATAGACTGACTTGCCACTTTTCCACTTCCATCAATCTGTGTTTTTAAACCGGCATTGCCCAGCAGGTATAAAGCATCTTTCAGCCCCATTCCCACTACATTTGGCATCATGCCTTTCACAGAATTATATTCTTCGTATACAATCCCATTGCTGGTATCGATACTGTTAAAATAGTCAGATTTAGCAGCATAAAGGGCTTTAATACCCAGCACGCTATATACTTCTTTCACTGCCTTACTTTGTCCTGCTTTCGCCTCCGGACCTTTTGTATTTCCTACCAGGTGTTCGCTGGCTACATTGTTATACATCTGGATATCACTGGCATAAATACGGTCGGCAATCTCTTTAAATACCGGCCCTGCTACTGTAGCACCATAATACCCGTTTTTTGGTCCATTGATAGAAACCATAATTGAGTACTTAGGTTTATCAGCCGGAAAATACCCGCAGAAAGAGGCCTGGTAACTTTTCTTTGCCTTATATCCTTTATTGCCATCAGCTACCTGTGCTGTACCTGTTTTACCGGCTACTCTGTAAAAACGGGAACCCATCAGTTTTCCGGTACCTTCAGTAACCACACCTTCCAGCATGGCCTGTAATTTTCTTAATGTTTTATCCGAGCAGATATGTTCATCTATAACCCGGGCATGAAACTGTTCGATCGGATTTCCAAGACGTCTGATCTCTTTCACGAAGAGCGGCGCGATATATTTTCCGTTATTCGCCACTGCATTATACAGTGCAAGGATCTGCAAAGGGGTAATTTGCATTTCATACCCATAAGCCATCTGAGGCAGTGTTAATCCGCTCCATGATTTAAAAGAAGGATTTTTAATCACCGGCTTTGTTTCTCCGGGAATCTGCAGGTCTAACCTCTCGTTCAAATGCATATGGTACAAATGGTCTGTGAACTCTGAAGGATTATCTTTATAACTGCCATATACCAATTTAGCTACTGCTGTATTGGAAGACTCTTCAAATGCTTTTTTTACGGTTACAGTTCCTATGCCACCATGAGAATCTTTAATGATCTTATTGTATACTTTGAATGTCCCGTCTCCGGTAGCCACCATCGTATTGGTATCTACTTTATTATCTTCCAGCATTGCCATATAAGAAGCCAGCTTAAAGGTTGACCCCGGATCCTGGCTACCGCCGATAGCGTAGTTGAATTTCTCCTCGTATACGCCTTCACTTTCGCGGGTATAATTCGCTACAGCCCTCACTTCACCTGTAGCCACTTCCATCAGGATTACTGTACCATGATCTGCATCACTGGCAATCAACTGTCTCTCTAATGCGCTCTGCGCCAGATCCTGCATATTAATATCGATGGTAGAAATAATATCTGCTCCTTCTTTCGGTGCAATTTCATCAGCTTCCATAATAGGCATCCAAACACCACCGGCAATACGCTGCACCAGCCTTTTGCCGCTTTCGCCATTGATATAATTTCCAAAGGCACCTTCAAGGCCTACGCCATTGGAGACATTTTCATTTTTATAACCAATAGTCCTTGCGGCCAATGATTTAAAAGGATGTATTCTTTTATTTTGCTGGATAGCCATCAGGCCACCGGTATATTTTCCAATATTATACAGCGGAAAAGTGCGGATCATTTTTAAATCCTGGTAATTCACTTTACGTTTGATCAATAAATACCTTACACTATCTTCCCGGGCTGTACGCAGCATACGCGAATATTCCTTTGGCGTTTTATCACCAAAGAATTGGGAAAGCTTCATTCCCAGTGAATCTACCTTGTTGTAAAAAAGTTTGTTGTCACTAATTCCTCCTGCATACATATCCATACGCAGTTCATATTCCGGTATCGAAGTAGCCAGCAGACTACCATCATCAGAGTAAATATTACCACGGGCTGCTTCCACATTGATATACTTTGTAGAGAGACTATCGGCCATGGCACGCCACTTATGTCCCTCTACAAATTGTACATCGCATAACCTGACCAATACCGCCACGGCAAGCAGTACGATCAGTCCGAAGGACAGATAAACACGTAATAATATGTTAGCTCTAATATTCATTATTGCTCACGACAATTTTTTTAGGGGGTTCTGTCAGTTCCTTTATACCCAGTGTATCTACTTTTTTTGCTACTTCCGTTAACTTGCTTTTGAACATCAGGTCGGCTTTGAGCGACTTATATTCCCAGCTTAATTCTTTTACTTCTTTATTCAGCTTATCAATATCCCTGATATTTTTCACAGCCATATGGCTGTTCCCGATGTATAACATCGTCAACAGCGATAAAAAAATAAGAAAAGGCATCATTGCCGTAGCGGCTTCCTTGGAAACTACCCCTTCTGTAAAAAGCTTTTTAAAAAAATGATTGTCATTAACAGACACTTTTTCCTTTTTAGGCTTTTTCAGCTGGATTTCCTCTTCAGGAAACTCCTCTTCTTCTTCTATTTCTTCTCTGAACTGGTTACTCATAACTTCTCCCCAATCCTTAATTTTGCACTTCTTGCCCTGCTGTTTCTTTCCAGCTCTTCTTCATCGGCTATTACAGCCTTGCGGGTGATCACTTTAAAAGGTGTTTCCGTATTCCCGAAGAAATCTTTATCAGCTTCGCCCCTGATCTTGCCTTTGGCAATAAAATTCTTTACCGGCCTGTCTTCCAGCGAATGGTAAGACATTACTACCAGTCTTCCGCCCGTGTGCAGCACTTCCGCAGATTGCAGCAGGAAACTTTCCAGCACATCAATTTCTGCGTTCACTTCAATGCGCAGGGCCTGAAAAACCTGGGCCATGTATTTATTCTCTTTTCCTTTAGGAATATGTGCACCTGCTGCCGCTTTAAAATCGGCCAGTGTTAAAATAGGGTTTCCGGTACGGTAGGTTACTACTGCCCTGGCCAGCGACTTTGCATTTTTTACCTCGCCATATATCCCGAATATTTTATGCAGTTTATCTTCGGTATAAGTATTTAAAACATCGGCAGCAGTTAGCTTACCCTGTTTATCCATACGCATATCCAAAGAAGATTCAAATCTTGTAGAAAAACCTCTTTCAGGCTCATTGAACTGATGTGAAGAGACACCCAGATCTGCCAGTATCCCATCTACCTGTCTATAACCTAACAAACGAAGGTTGTTTTTAAGGAAAGTAAAATTCTGGTCGACAAATAAAAAGCGGGGATCATCGATCTTATTTCTTTGTGCATCAGGATCCTGATCAAAAGCGATTAAAACGCCATCTTTTCCCAGTTTAGAAAGAATTTCCCTGGAATGTCCGCCACCACCAAAAGTAACATCAACATATACCCCATCGGGTTTGATATTCAACCCGTCGATACATTCTTTTAAAAGTACTGGTATATGATAATTACTTTCCATCTTCCCCCCTGTTTTTATTTCCCATCACTTCTTCAGCGAGATTTGCAAAATCTTCAGGCTCGCTGTCCAATAAACTATCATATGCAGCTTTAGACCAGAGTTCAATTTTATCAAACTGACAAGCCAATACTACATCCCCTTCGATACCGGCAAATTCCAGTAAAGATTTAGGTAAATTCACCCGGCCGGAAGCATCAAGCGTCAGTTCTGTTGCACCACGGGTAAAAAATCTGATAAATTCTCTCGTTTTTTTCTCGTACTGGTTCAGCTTACTGAGCTCCTCTACTATTCCTTCCCATACTTTTTTAGGGTAGATCACCAGGTGTTTTTCAAAACCCCTGTTTATCACAAGTCCCTCTTGCTCAACGTTTGGCAATTGTTTCTTAAGATTCGACGGGACCATCATGCGGCCTTTCGTATCCAATTTACAATCAAATTCTCCTAACAGTTGAACCATTTTAGTATCTACACTTTTTATGTAGTGTAAAAATAGATACTTCTACCACTTTTTACCACATTCTACCACAAAAAAGTTTTCAACATAATAAATTCCCCATTTCTCCCCACCCCAGACGCAAAAAGGCCGCTAAAAAAGCGGCCTCTTCAATTGGCGGAAATCCGCCTTTATGATATACTATTCATCAACTACCTGATAATCTGGGTTAAAGAACAGCTAAAAATAGAACTAGTCATTAATTGCTTTTACACCAGGTAATTCTTTACCTTCCATGTACTCTAACAATGCACCACCGCCTGTAGATACGTAACTTACTTCATCTTCCAGACCAAATTTAGCGATTGCAGCCGCAGAATCACCACCACCGATCAATGAAAAAGCACCATTTTCTTTGGTCGCAGCAACTACCGCATCAGCGATTGCACGTGTTCCCTGCTCAAAATTAGCCATTTCAAAAACGCCCATCGGACCATTCCATAATAAGGTTTTTGATGTTTTGATCACCTCAGCAAAAAGAGCAATAGATTTAGGGCCGATATCCAATCCCATCCAGTCGGCCGGAATTTGTCCTGAATCTACATTTTTCTTTTGTGCATCATTATCAAATTTATCAGCGATTACTGTATCAACTGGTAATAAGATATTTACACCTTTAGCTTTTGCTTTTTCCAATAACTGAAGGCAAAGTTCCATTCTGTCTGCTTCCAGCAAAGAAGTACCTATTTCGCCACCTTGTGCTTTAGCGAAAGTATAAGCCATACCGCCACCAATAATCAGGTTATCTACTTTTTCCAATAAGCTTTCAATCAACAGGATCTTGTCAGATACTTTAGCACCGCCCATAATTGCTGTAAAAGGTTTTTCAGCGTGGTGGTTTATTTTCTCTGCATTTTTCAATTCTTCAGCCATCAGGTAACCGAAATATTTTTCAGTCGGGAAGAACTGTGCAATAATAGAAGTTGAAGCATGTGCACGGTGAGCAGTACCAAAAGCATCGTTTACATAAACATCACCCAATTTAGACAGTTTTTCAGCAAAGTCTTTATCGCCTTTTTCTTCTTCTTTGTAAAAACGAAGATTTTCAAGCAACAATACTTGTCCTGGCTCCAGGTTTTTTGCTTTTTCAGCAGCATCAGCACCAATGCAGTCATCTGCGAATTTCACTTCCAGATCAAGCATTCTTGATAAATCACCTAAAATGTGTTTCAGGGAGAATTTATCTTCCGGACCACCTTTAGGTCGACCTAAATGGGACATTAAAATCACAGATCCGCCATCATTTAAAATTTTAGTGATTGTAGGCAATGCTGCACGCATCCTTTTATCATCTGTGATGTTGAAATCTTTGTCAAGAGGCACATTAAAATCTACCCTGACTAAAGCTTTTTTGTCTTTAAAATCACACTGGTCAATTGTTTTCATCTTATCTATTATTTTAATTTAAACAGACAGCATTTCCCCATTAACATCCAACTGGATTGATAAGGATTCGCTGTTTATATAGGTTAATTATTTTTTACTATTTGGCGGCGCATATCAAAATGTGGTCCTATTCCGGGAACGTCAAACTCTCCGGAAATAATGTCAAACCCCAATTTGCTGTAAAATCCAACAGCAGCCTTTCTTGCGTTGCACCAAATATAAGAAGCCTGAACCGATGTAAGCTCATCAATTGCAAAATTTATCAGGGCTGCCCCATAACCTTTTCCGGCAAAAGCGGAAAGCGTGGCCATTCCTCTTAATCTAAAACCTCCGGTTCCCTGTTCCGGATAATCTTCAGGAAAAAAAGTTCCGATGCAAACCAGCTGATCATCCAGAAAATATCCGAGGTGATAAATACCTTCTGTATTATCTGTAGGCAGCACACACTGGTCAAAAGGTTTATTGTTTCTGAGTTCCGCACTTCTTAATGGGAACGTCTCCTGCTGAGAGATTCTTCTAATCATTTCTTTCCTGCAATTTTATCACCAGATCAACCAGTCTTGCTGAGTATCCGGATTCGTTATCATACCATCCTACTACTTTAACCAGATCACCTACAATTGAAGTAAGCTGCGAGTCGAAAATACAGGAATGCGGGTTATCCAGGATATCAACGGAAACGATTGGATCTTCAGTATATTCCAATACGGCTTTCATCTCATTGGCAGCAGCAGATTTAAAAGCTTCATTAATTTCTGCTATAGTAGCAGGCTTTTTCAGAATACAGGTAAAATCAGTTAAGGAACCGTTTAGCACAGGTACCCGAATACCAGCCCCCCCCAGTTTACCTTGCAGGTGAGGAAAAATATTGGTAATTGCCTTGGCTGCTCCTGTGCTGGTAGGAATAATTGATGCCGAAGCAGCTCTTGCCCTGCGCAGATCTTTATGCGGTGCATCATGCAAATTCTGATCACCCGTCATGGAATGTACGGTAGTGATATATCCATCCAGAATTCCCCAGTGATCGTCCAGTATCTTTACCATTGGTGCCACATTATTGGTGGTACAGGAAGCGTTGGAAAGAATGGTTGCATTTAAATCTATGCTATCATCATTCACGCCTAGAATAAACATAGGGATATCCTTATCTGCCGGAGCAGAGATCAGTACCTGTTTTGCGCCTGCTTCCAGATGTAAACCTGCACCTTTTCTGGTAGTAAATTTACCTGTAGATTCTAAAACCAGGTCGATCCCCAGTTTTGCCCATGGTAAAAGCTGTGGCTGAGCTTCATTAAAAATTAAGATTCTCTTACCGTTAATGATCAGTGCATCTTTATCGGAACTCACCTCTCCCTTAAACCCTCTGTGTACCGTATCATACTTGAACAGGTGCGCCAGTGTAGCCGGATCACCTAAATCATTTATTGCGACAACATTGATGTTCTTTTCCAGCGCCGCACGCAAAAATATGCGTCCTATCCTACCAAAACCATTGATGGCTAATTTCATTTTATCAATTTCAGGGTGCAAAATTAGCGATATTCTTTTTAGTATACAGCCAAATTATAATTGTTTACATATAGGTCATATTCAACAAATAACCAAATACCCCCGAATGGTGGATCCTATGATCTGATTGAACTATATAGTATTAAAAATTAGTACTTCAGGAACAGATAAAAAAATATGGACGTTTTTCAAAACACAGTATCTTTATTCTTACAAAAAGAAAAACAATTTTAAGGTCGCCAAATTCGACCTTAAAGAAAGCCGGACATTGATCGGGTCACCATAAAATTATATGTTTATTAAAGCACTGCCACCATCAAAGCGTTTAACCATATCCGTTAGAGAAATAAAATCCTTCTCCTGATGTCTAAAAACTGTTATCTCGGTTCCTTGAACATGAATTACTGTCTTTTTTCTTTCATTTCTTATGATGAATACAATATCTTAACCCTTTAAAATAAGTTATTTAAATGCCATCGACCAGATTTTTGCATCAAAAATTCGAAATCTAAAATATGCATTTAACAATCCAATTTTCATTTTATTAATAAAATTGAAAAGTTATTCTAATTGAGTTTATAGTTTTAAGAGATATATATTTTACTTCAAGTCGTTTATGAACTGACGCAATATGAAAATATTTAATTAAATATAAAAGAACTATTTTTTTTAAATAAGACAATATTATTGATCTATCACCGCGTAATAATGGATCAGGTTAAGATGTTTGTTTTATTGACAGTCGCTGCACAAGTTACGCGCAAATACAAGAAAAGCCTGCAGTTTTCACTACAGGCTTTCTTTAAGATTTGGCACCGACCTACTCTCCCACGTGTTACCGCAGTACCATCGGCTCTGGTGGGCTTAACTTCTCTGTTCGGAATGGGAAGAGGTGGACACCACCGATATAGACACCTAAATATTTTGAATGTTTATACAATTGTATAAAACACTTAATGTCTTATTGATGCCCAAAGATAGTAAAAAAAACGATATCATTACTACATAAATTATATATACCAAATTCGCCTCTTATGCTGCAATTTTCGTATCTTCATACAAGAAACCTAACCAAATATTCTTCCAGTCTTAATTACAATTAACTGCCTTATCGCAGCCATAAGAGTAACTGAGTATATACTTCTGATCATGAGCATTCGCTGGCCAATTGGGGAAAGCATACGATTAAATTTAACATTAATCGTTTCGGGACTATGGATCTCAATCATCTGTCTTTCCAGTCCGTTGTATGCCCAAAAATTTGAATTTGATGGCAGGTGCCAAAAGCAGTCGATTGATTTTATTAAAATCAGGAATTTAATCGTAATACCTGTTTTTATCAATAATAAAGGTCCTTATAATTTCCTTTTGGATACTGGTGTAGCCCAGATGATCATTACAGACACTACCTTTTTAAGTGCGCTTAACTGCGGAAAATGCAAAACTATAAAAGTACAGGGTTATAGCATGTCTGATGAAATAGAAGCTGTTTTAACTAGGAATATCACCGTAAAAGTTGGAAAATCTACGATAAAAAATATGCCGACAGCGATCTTTAAAACTGATATTTTTGATTTGTCTTCTTACCTGGGAATGAAAATTCATGGTATACTTGGTTATTACTTCTTTAGTAGCTTTCTGGTGAAGGTCAATTATACCGCCTGTAAGATCACAATTTACAACCCTGATACAAAAGTGAAAAGAAAAGGTACAAAAATACCTATTGAGATCATTAATGCTAAACCCTATTTCATGGCAGAAATGAATATCCCTACACAGGGAAAATCGAGCGTTGAATTACTGATAGACAATGGTTCGAGTCATCCTTTAATGATGGAATCCATCAACAACCAACCTTTTCCTTTACCAGATACTACTATATCAGCGAATTTAGGCGTTGGCATCAATGGTCAAATTCGAGGTAAAATGGGCAGGATCAGCACAATGCAAATTGGAAATTTTCCATTTGAAAACATTCTTTCAGGCTTCCCAATATTTAATTCACAACGGTCGGAATTGGAAGGAGAAACAAGAAATGGAAGTTTAGGTGCTGACGTACTCAAACATTTTTTAGTTACATTCGATTATAGCCATAACGCCCTCTACTTAAAGAAAACAAGTAATTATAAGAATAAGTTTAATCATGATATGTCTGGTATAGAGATCTATGCTAAGCAGGATAAACAAGAGCACTTTTTTATTAGCAGAATAGAACCGGATTCACCGGCAGAGCAGGCCGGATTGGAAACAGATGATGAAATTATTAGTTTAAATTTCCAGAAAACACAGACTTATACCCTAACAGAGCTTACAGAAATGTTTAGTGATGAGGATGGAAAACAGGTGATCATAGAAGTAAAGAGAAAAGACAAGAATTATGTTACCCTTCTTAAACTGAAGAAGAGGATATAGCCCCATGTATGTTCATTAAATTACTTCCTCTAACTTTTATCACCCAAAACATCAACTGACCCGACTGATTTCATCGTAAATAAAAAAAGACTGTAAACCAGAAAAGCCTCTCAGTTTCCTGAAAGGCTTTCTTTAAGATTTGGCACCGACCTACTCTCCCACGTGTTACCGCAGTACCAT
>NZ_LMUP01000013.1 GCF_009765875.1 Pedobacter sp. L105 | reverse complement strand
AGTATTCCTGGTAAACTAAGCTAAAAATCAATAACTTATCGCTGTATCCAGGCAGTACTTTACATAATCTTTTAGCTTACATAAACTGATCAGGGGCTGGCGATGTTATCGGGTTTGTTCAGAAGTGCGAGGGCAATTGCGGTAAATGTTACGATCATACGGATATTCACGTTGATCAGGGAAGTGCTGCCTGACTATCCTGAATTAAACAGGGAGTTGCTGAAGTTCAGGAGTAACGTAACCTTTCATAAATAAAAATGGCCAGCAATTTTTTGCTGGCCACCTGATTATTTCGTTGTATTATTTTCTTCTTTTTTCTTTTCTTTTTCCCTGTCTTTTTCTTCCTGACGTTGTTTTCTGCGTAATTCCCTTTCTTCTTTCCTGGTTAAGGGAACAACAGGGGTAACGAGTTGTTTAGGTGCTGGTTCCGGTTCTTTTTTCTCCTCTGGCTTTACTTCATCCGTCTTATCCTTTGCAGGCTCAGCTGCTGGTGCTACAGGTGTATTTAAAGAGTCTACAGCCACGCTATCTGTTTTAGTGGTATCTTCTTTGTAAACAGGTGTAGGGCAATTGATGCTCCTTGTAATCGGAACTGTTGCCTTAGGAAATGGCCCGCGGGTGTAACCTGTACTTTTATCGGTATATACTTTGTCCATAAACTTGGCAAAGATAGGTAAGGCCGTATGTGAACCTTCACCGGTTTCACCATTTTTAAAGTGTGCCGTGCGTTCATCGCAACCCACCCATACACCCGTTACCAGGTCTTTCGTAATACCCATATACCAGGCATCTACATAATCTGAAGAAGTTCCTGTTTTACCACCGATCTGGTTGTGCTCCTTCCAAAGGTTAGGCCACTCCCAAAGGGCTTGTGAAGTTCCGCCTGGTTCTTCAACTCCTCCTCTGAACATGTATAACATTAACCATGCAATTTCTTCGGTAAGTACTTTTTTGGTCTTTGCCTCAAAACTTTCAATGATGCTGTTGTCCTGGTCAGTAATCTTCTCTACTAAAATAGGATCAGTTCTAACACCTTTGTTTAAAAAGGTTCCATAAGCTCTTACCATTTCATAAACAGAAACATCGTTAGAGCCCAAACTTACGGAAGGCACAGATTCCAGGTGACTGTCAATGCCGGATTCATGCGCCCATTTTACCACATTATCCCAACCCACTTTTTCAGTTACCTGAGCCGTTACCTGATTAATTGAACGGCCCATAGCAGTTCTTAAAGACATTTCCCTGTAGGTAGAATTCCAGTCGGCATTTTTTGGTTCCCAGTAAAGTGTTTTCCCGTTTTCTTCGTATTTGATTTTTACTGGTTTATCAATAAAAGTATCACAAGGGCTCATTCCGCTTTCAAAAGCAGCCAGGTAAGCAAATGGTTTAAATGTAGATCCTGCCTGACGTTTAGACTGGTTAACGTGGTCATACTTAAAGAATTTATGGTCTACACCGCCAACCCACACTTTGATCTTCCCATTAAAAGGATCCATGGTCATCATACCTGTATTCATGATTTTTCCATAATAACGAATGGAGTCCAGTGTAGAAAACAGGGTATCGCGGTCTCCATGATAGGAGAATACCTTCATTTTTTTCTTTCTGTTAAAATAGGCACTAATAGAATCAGGCTGACTTGCATATTTTTTCTGCAGCATTGCATAGATAGGCAGATTATGCATCGCACGTCCCGGGTAATCCACTTTATGTTTTTCCGAATCCTGCCACGGATCTTCTTTACCCCATACGCCGTAAAATCTTTTCTGAATAACTTTCATTTGGTCGGCCACAGCTTCTTCCGCATATTTTTGCAGTTTCGAATCAATGGTTGTATAGATCTTCAATCCATCTTCGTAAAGGTCGTATCCGTTTTTCGTCAGCCATTTTTCCAGGTATTTAGACACTGCAGCCCTCAGGTAAGAGTCTCCGTCACTGCCATCATCCACGCGGCCTTCTTTTAATTTCAATGGTGTACTTTTGTAGGCGGCCAATTCAGCATTGCTGATATAACCATACTTGTTCATCTGAGAAAGAGAAACGTTCCTTCTTTCCAAAGCGCGTTCAGGATAGCGTACCGGGTTATAGGTGGAAGTTCCTTTGAGCATTCCTACCAGCATGGCCGATTCTGGAGCGGTTAATGAATCTGTTTGTTTATCGAAATAGATCCTGGCAGCAGTTTTTATTCCATAGGTATTATTCCCGAATGAAACCGTATTCAGGTACATCGTAATGATATCATTTTTTGAATAATTGGATTCCAGTTTGATAGCCGTCATCCATTCCTTTAATTTCGAAACAATGGTACGGACAACAGGAATATGCTTAATAAAACCCTGAGATTTATTGTACCTGGTGCGATACATGTTTTTGGCCAGCTGCTGGGTAATTGTACTAGCTCCTCTTTTATCTCCTTTAGCCGTAGAAATACTGCTGGAGAGCAGGGAGCGGAAATCAATTCCTATGTGTTTGTAAAAACGTGCATCTTCTGTGGCAACGAGTGCATTGATCACACTTGGAGAGATCTGTTTAAAATCAACCGGAGTACGGTTTTCTTTAAAATATCTGCCAATCAGTTTTCCATCGGAAGTATATAGTTCAGAACCTACACTCAGCGTAGGGGTTTGAATATCATGATAAGAGGGAGAGTAGCCAAACAGCCAGAGAAAATTAAGCTGAAGTGCACAAAAGAAAATGATAACGCTGAAAATAAATATGAAGAAGTAGCGAATGTATTTATTGTGGATCTCTTTAAACATGTGTTATGGTCGATATTGGTAAAACAGTTTTCTAGTCTATATTGTTTAAACTGGGTCTGCAAATTAACGCAAATATTTCCCTAAAATTTTAGCCATTGTAAAATGCGCGGCCTTTTATGGTACAGGAGCTGTTAAATCTCCTGATTTGGATCAGATTTATTACATAGAAAGTTTTAAAACAAAATAAATGAGTAAAGATACGAACCGCTTTTTTGCGCCTTCAGGAAAGACGATAAAATTAAAGGATTACAGTACAAAATATACCGGAGACCTGGATAAAGAGACTGGAAAGGCTACCATGAGGTTAATTAAAGAAAAACTCAGTGATTATCAGGGCACACTTTATGCCGGCAACTCACGGTCGGTGCTGATTATTTTTCAAGCCATGGACGCCGGTGGTAAGGATAGTGCGATTTCACATGTGCTGTCTGGTCTGAACCCGCAGGGTTGCCAGGTATACAGCTTTAAAACACCAACCGCTAATGAATATGACCATGATTTTTTATGGCGGCATGAGCTGGCCATGCCGCAAAGAGGAAGGATAGGTATTCATAACAGGTCGCACTATGAAAATGTACTGGTTTGCAAAGTTCATCCGGAATATATATTGAATGAAAGAATCCCGGGATATGATGACGTGAAAAAGGTAGATAAGGATTTCTGGAAGAAGCGTTATGACAGTATCCGCAACTTTGAGAGGCACCTCACAGAAAATGGAACGGTGATCCTTAAATTCTTTCTGTATGTGTCTAAGGAAGAGCAAAAAAACAGGTTCCTGGATAGGATCAATGATCCTAAGAAAAACTGGAAATTCTCCTCTGCAGATATCAGCGAAAGGGAGTTATGGCCAAAATATATGACGGCTTATGAAGAGGCCATCTCAGAAACCTCAACTGACAGTGCCCCCTGGTATATTATACCGGCAGATAAAAAGTGGTTTGCAAGATTAACGATCAGTCAGATCATTGAACAAACCTTTATAGAGCTGAACTTGAAATCTCCTGAATTGCCGGAGGAGGAGATGGATAAGCTCGAATCGTATAAGAAAAAGTTATTGGCGGAGTAGCTAATTTTAATACCTTTGCATTGCTTTTGGTTCCTGATCATCTTGGTCAGGATTAAAAGGGAATACGGTGTAATTCCGTAACTGTCCCGCAGCTGTAAACTCTATAACGGAATTCAAATCCAGCCACTTGTTGTTTAAAGAACAGGGAAGGCAGAATCTCCGGGAGTAAGTCAGAAGACCTGCCACCAGCATTATAATTTCATAGCTTTCGGGGATTGAAGCTAGGGGTGAGTGCTTTATTATAATGTAATCATTTCCTTGATCTGCTGTTTGCTGTGGGTAACCCTCACAACAACATGAATGCAAAACACTGTGCCTTTAAAGGTGCCGGATTTTTCTGTTATATAACCTATATACTGCTGTGTACGGGGTTTTTTGTGCCAATTACCTTACGGGCTCAGTCTGACGCTGAAAAAGAACTGAAGGAGGTAGAGGTAAAAGGTCAAACCATCATCAGGCAAGGTCTTACGCCTTCCCAGAAAGTATCGCTTTCAGATTTTAAGCGTCTTTCTGCAGATAATGTAGCAGATGCCGTCCGGGATCTGTCGGGTGTGAATATTAAAGACTATGGCGGAATTGGCGGATTAAAAACCATTTCTGTAAGAAGCCTTGGAGCCAATCATACTGGTGTTTTTTATGACGGTATACAAATGAACGATGCCCAGAACGGGCAGGTAGACCTGGGTAAGTTATCATTGAATAACCTGCAGGAGATTGTTCTTTACAATGCACAGCCAGATGTTCTGCTGCTTCCTGCCAGGGCTTTCGCCAGTGCCAGTGTGCTGATGATCAACCCGCTGAAACCTACTGTAAGTTTAGAAAAGCCCATACAAATAACAGCAGGGATAAAAGCTGGTTCTTTTGGGTTATTTGAACCGATGTTGCAGTTGGATCAGCAGATCAGTAAGCGCTGGTCGTACAAAATCAATGCATTTAATACCTCTGCCAACGGAAGATATAAATATAAGGTTGAGGGCGATGGTTCTTCGGGAATGGCTACCAGAACAAATACAGATATCAATGCCCTGCAGACCGATGCCGCTGTATATTATACGGATAAAGATTCCAGTAATTTCGACTTCAGGGTGAACTATTACAAGTCGCAGAGAGGATTGCCCGGAGCGGTAGTGTTTTACAATGACTTTAGTGCGCAACGTTTATGGGATGAAGATCTTTTTATACAGTCGAAGTACGAAAAGAAATGGCTTAACAACCTCCAGTTGCTGTTAAGCACAAAATTATCTCAGTCATATACCCGTTATCTGGATCCTGACTATCTGAATATAGCTGGAGAACTGGATCAGCGGTATAAACAAAAAGAGTATTATCTTTCCGGAGCAGTTTCTTATCGTCCCTTGCAGGATCTTGAACTTTCTTATTCAGCTGATGGGGCTGTTGATCAGCTGTCTACGAATGAATATCAATATGCTTATCCTGTAAGGCTAACTGTTCTTCAGGTTATTGCGGCTAAATATACTTTTGGCAGTTCTAAGCTGGAGGCAAACCTGCTGAATACCAATATCCATGAATGGGTAAACAGGGGAGCAGCAGCACCTCCTAAATCTATCTATTCTCCAACGCTGATGTATGCTGTAACACCTTTCGGGAGCCCAGATATACAATTCCATGCTTTTTACAAGGATATTTTCAGAAATCCGACTTTTAACGACCTTTATTACAGCCGTATCGGATTTGTGAACCTGAAACCGGAATACACCAAACAATATGATCTGGGTTTTACTTTTTCCAGATCTTACAATGGGCCGTTCGCCTATCTGACACTGACTGCCGATGCTTATTATAATAACGTAACCAATAAAATTATCGCTGTTCCCAACAAAGATATTTTTAGCTGGACCATGACCAATTTGGGAAAGGTAGATATCAGGGGACTGGATTTGTCGGCCAAAACTAAGTACCAGTTTAATACTTCCTGGTCTGCATTGCTGTCTGCAAATTACACGTATCAGGATGCAGTGGATGTGACAGATCCTTCTTCTTCGGTGTATCTGAACCAGATTCCCTATACGCCTAAACATACTGCCGCATTTAATTTAGGCATAACGCATCAAAATATGGGTTTATATTTTAACCATATACTTTCATCGCACCGTTATTATTTAAGCCAGAACCTGCCAGAATATAATGTGCCTGGATTTGCAGTAAGTGATGCTTCCTTTAGCAGGCAGTTTAAATTTTCAGGATTGCCCGTTTCTTCTTCGTTTGAAGTCAACAATTTATTCAATACACAATATGCCTTTATCAGAAGCTTTCCAATGCCGGGAAGATCATTCAGGCTCTCTTTCAAAGTAACCATTTAAATTATTATATATGCAATCATTCAAACTCAAATCAATTCTGTTTAGTCTGGCGCTGGCAGCTGTTTTTAGTTCCTGCCGAAAAGACAAAACAATAGGTCCGGATAACCAGTCAATCGCAGCTGTGAGGAAAGGATTATATATTCTTAACCAGGGATCTTTTAACAGTAATAACAGCACTTTATCCTACTACGATTACGATACCAAGGCTCTTGTACCTGATCAATTTTTTACCGCCAACAATAGGGGGTTGGGAGACACTGGTAACGATGCCGAAGTTTATGGATCTAAATTATATATTGTTGTAGATGTATCCAATACGCTGGAAGTAGTGGATGCTAAAACTGCTAAAAGCATCAAACAAATTTCATTTGTAAATGGTACCACAGGCAGACAGCCCAGAAATATAGTTTTTAATCAGAATAAAGCCTATGTTTCTTCTTATGACGGTACAGTAGCGGTGATCGACACAGCTTCTTTGACCGTAGAGCAGTATATCACTGTTGGAAGAAATCCGGAAAAAATGGCTATCACCAATGGTAAATTATATGTTGCCAATTCCGGCGGATTGAGTTATCCTAATTATGACAAGACTGTTTCTGTGATTGACCTGACTACAAAAACTGTAACAAAGACGATTACAGTAACGGAGAATCCAAATGGGGTAGCTGCAGATAAATATGGAAATGTTTATATCCTATCGTTTGGCAATTATGCCGACGTAAGTCCGGCGATGACCATCATTGACAGCAAAACAGATGTGGTAACCAAAACCTTTGCAGATTTTAACGGGAATGTCATGTCTATCAATGGCGATTACCTTTATATAGCTGGTAATGCGTACGATGCTACAGGCAACGCGTCCTCGTATGTAAAACTATTCAATGTAAAAACAGTTTCGGTTGAGAAGGCTAATTTTATTACGGATGGAACGGTAATCACCACAGCTTATGGGATTAATGCTGATCCTTTTACGGGCGAAGTTTTTGTGACCGATGCTAAGAATTATTCAACAAACGGCGAGGTTTTTTGTTTTAGTTCTGCCGGTGTAAAGAAATATTCACTTACAACAGGTATAAATCCTGGTAACGTTACGTTCATCAATAAATAGTTCTTCTTATACCTTATTTAAAATCGTGTGTGTTTTGGGCCCCATTTACCTTTAAGGTAGAGGGGCTTTTTTTATCTGGCCGCATTTATTTCTTCTCCTATCAGGTTAACAGTACTTTCATCCAGTACAATATCGAGCCGGTCGGCCGTCAGATCATGTTTATACAGAGGTAAATCTCCAGCTTCTACATCTTCATCAGGTACTTTTTCCCAGGAGGCGTGATTGTCTTCAGGGCGAATGGCACCGAGTACGCCTCCGTAATAAATTACTTTATAATAGTTGTCTGTTGGCAGAATGGTGAGCGTGAGTTCGTTTTCTCCAAATCCAATTTTAACATTAAATACTTCCATGAGACATTAAACCGCAGAATAGTACAATTGTTTGCCAATATATAATTTGTTCCTTATTTAGGGACATATGACCATTTTAAGTTTTTAAACTTTAAAAAATAAATCTTAAAGAACTATATTAAACTTTTTAATTATATTTGTAGTACAAATTGTTGTATATGGAGAATGAATGAAGATGGGAACAAAGATTCTCAAATTATACCAGGGCATTTAACAGATTAGGAATTGCGGTTTCGTTAACTACTGAACGGAATTTATCCGATCTGGAGAAGCAAGGATTGATTCAGGGTTTTGAATTTACACATGAACTGGCATGGAAAGTAATGAAGGATTATTTTGCTGAACAGGGAAATTATGAAATCAGAGGGGCAAAGGATGCAGTTAGGTGTGCATTTAAAAATGAGCTAATTATAGATGGCGATGGCTGGATGAAGATGATCGGGAGCCGGAATTTAGGTTCTCATACTTATGATAATGAAATCGCTGATAAAATTTTAAATAGTGTAATCAGCAGTTATTACAATTTATTTCAGGAGTTTCAACTTAAAATGCAAAGTCTGGTAGTTCAGGATTTAAACTAATAATCAGATGAGATACGGATTAAAACAATCTACGATAGATTTGATCAATGGTGTTTTGGTTAATTATCCTGCAGTTGAAAAAGTCATATTGTATGGTTCAAGGGCTAAAGGAACTTACAGAAATGGTTCTGATATCGATTTAACGATTAAAGGCGGCAGGGTTAAAATAGAGGATTTGTTTCGGATAAAGAGTGAGTTCGATGATTTCCTCTTGCCATATGACATAGATCTTTCAGTTTATGATAAAATCAATCACGCAGGTTTGATCGACCATATTGATCATAGCGGTATGCTGTTTTATGAAAGATTAGCCTCTCATACAAATTCTGAAAAAATATAACAAAATCGTGTAAATCTTTAGCTTCTGCACAACCTATCTTTGTATCATAAAATAAAAAAATGTCAGATACAGTTCAGCTTCAAACAGTTTCCCTTCCGGTATTGGGTATGACCTGCGCAGGCTGTGCATCAAGTGTACAATCTATTTTGGGTGCACAGCAGGGTGTAGAAACCGCTGAAGTGAATTATGCAACGCAGCAGGTTAAAGTACAATATCAACCAGAAATCATTCAGCCTGAGCAATTTCAGGTAGCTCTTCAGGCAGTAGGGTATGATGTTATTTTAGATGCACTGAATGGAAAAGAGAAACAGGCAGAAGTTCATGAGAGTAACTACAGTGCCTTAAAGACCAATACTATCCTGGCCGGAATACTTACTTTACCTGTAGTGATTGCCAGTATGTTCCTGATGGATGTTCCTTATGTGAGCTTCTATATGCTCGTTTTAACAACACCTGTGCTGTTTGTATTTGGAAAG
Source organism: Pedobacter sp. L105 (assembly GCF_009765875.1). GTDB lineage: Bacteria > Bacteroidota > Bacteroidia > Sphingobacteriales > Sphingobacteriaceae > Pedobacter. The sequence goes on along the minus strand of NZ_LMUP01000013.1, from coordinate 14,230 downwards.
AACTTCTTTATCAATGCTTTTAAGCAGGCCAGGCATAGCCGGGCAAACATGGATAGCCTGGTGGCATTAAGTACTGGAATTTCCTATCTTTTTAGTGTTTTTAATACTTTTTATCCGAAATTCTGGGAGGACAAGGGTATTGATCCGCATGTATATTACGAAGCAGCAGCAGTGGTCATTGTGTTTATCATGCTGGGCAAACTGCTGGAAGAAAATGCGAAATCAAACACTTCTTCGGCGATTAAAAAATTAATAGGACTGCAGCCAAAAACTATGTTTCTGATCACGGAAAATGGTGAAGAAAAAATAGAGATTGCCGCTGTAAAAGCAGGAGACCTGCTGTTGGTTAGACCTGGAGATAAGATTCCCGTAGACGGGCTGGTATATGAGGGCAGTTCTTACGTGGATGAGAGCATGATCTCCGGTGAACCTGTGGCTATATTAAAAGAATCGGGAGCGCATGTTTTTGCGGGCACCATCAATCAGAAAGGTAGTTTTAAGTTCTATGCAGAGAAGGTAGGTGCGGCAACTTTACTGGCACAGATTATACAGCTGGTTCAGGATGCACAGGGTTCTAAAGCGCCTGTGCAGAAACTGGTAGACAAAATTGCCGGTATATTTGTTCCTGTAGTACTCTTTATTGCCATCTGTACCCTGGGAGCCTGGCTTTTATTCGGCGGAGAATATAAATTAAGCCAGGGATTGATGGCTATGGTTACGGTATTGGTGATTGCATGTCCCTGTGCATTGGGACTGGCCACGCCGACTGCAATTATGGTGGGTATAGGTAAGGGGGCAGAGAATGGGATTTTAATCAAAGATGCACAGGCATTGGAAACTGGCTATAAAGTTGATACTGTAGTGCTGGATAAAACCGGAACCCTAACACAGGGGAAACCTGTAGTTATAGGGATGCAGTGGGCAGATGAAAAACATTCCTTATTAGGAGGTGTGTTACTCGCCATGGAACAACAGTCAGAACATCCTTTAGCAGAGGCTATGGTGACTTACTTCAAAACTCAGGGAGCAGGCTCATCGGTGATCAGTTCATTTAAAAGTATAACTGGAATAGGTGTTGAAGCTGTTTTTGAAGGAGAGACTTACTTCGCAGGAAGTGATAAAATACTTTCATCCGGTCAGTTTTCTCTTCCTGCTAAGATAAAGGACTTGATTAATGATTATCAGCAGCAGGCGAAAACAGTTATCTATTTTACCAGTAGCAGCCAGGTATTAGCGGTGCTGGCGATTGCCGATCAGTTAAAAGAAGGATCAAAAGAAGCAGTTCTGCAAATGAAGCAACAAGGGATAACAGTTTATATGCTGACGGGGGACAATACATTTACAGCCGCAGCTATCGCCGCAGAGGCAGGTATAAGCCATTATAAAGCAGCTGTGCTTCCTTCGGAGAAAGCAGATTTTATCAAAGGGCTTCAGGATCAGGGAAAAATAGTAGCCATGATTGGTGACGGGATCAATGACAGCCAGGCGCTTGCTCAGGCAGATCTGTCGATCGCCATGGGCAAAGGTTCTGATATTGCTATGGATGTAGCCAGGTTAACGCTGATTTCTTCTGATCTAAGGCAGATTCCAAAAGCACTTAAACTTTCACAGGCAACTGTAAAAACAATACGGCAGAATCTATTTTGGGCATTTATTTATAACTTGATTGGCATACCTTTAGCAGCAGGAATATTATATCCGTTGAATGGCTTTCTGCTTAACCCTATGATTGCAGGAGCAGCGATGGCATTGAGTTCAGTATCAGTAGTAGGAAATAGCCTGAGACTAAAATTGTTAAGCCTTAAATAACATATCATCATCATGGAAACTTTAAAATTTAAAACGAATATTAAATGCAGTGGCTGCATCGCTACAGTAACACCTCATTTAGATGCCTTGTCAGGATTGAAAAAATGGGAAGTTGACACAACCATTCCTGAAAAAATACTAACGGTAACCGGTGATGATCATTCACTGACCAGCAGGGTAGTGGAGACTTTGAAAAAAGCTGGTTACGAAGCTGAACTGATCTGACATGCAGTTACATGTGAAAAATATGGTGTGCGACCGATGCATCCTGATGGTAAGGCAACAACTGGAAAACCTGGGCTTCACCGTGGATCAGATTACATTGGGAAAAGTCGCGGTTCATCCTGAGCCTGATCAGCCAGGGCTGCAGCAAATTTCTTCTGTTTTACAGATATCGGGTTTTGAACTGATCGATAAGGACAAAGATCAGGTCATTGAGCAGATCAAAACACAGGTTATAGAACAGGTTCATTATTCAGATCTGAGCACCTTAAGGCAAAGCCTTATGCATATCATTGCGGAGAAATTAAATAAGGATTATGTATATCTCAGCAGGTTATTCTCTGAGGCGGAAGGAATTACCATTGAAAAATATATCATTCAGCAGAAAATTGAAAAGGTAAAAGAGCTGCTGGAATATGGTGAACTGAATTTGAATGAAATAGCCTATCAGATGGGTTATAGCAGCAGCGCCCATCTGTCTACGCAATTTAAAGCGGTAACGGGCATGCCTCCAAGTAAATATAAGGCACAGCCCGCCGGCAATAGAAAGCCATTAGATCAGGTTAGTTAATAAAAAGTTCATAAGACTTTAAAACGTTCAAAATACGCCCGTTCCAATTCTTCACGATGATCGGGATGCGCAAGGCTGATTAGCGCTTTTGCCCTTTGTTTAAAACTTTGACCAAAGAGATTTACCTTTCCATATTCTGTGACTACCCAATGTATATGCCCGCGGGTAGTGACTACCCCGGCACCTTCTTTTAAAAAGGGAACGATACGGGATATTCCCTTGGAAGTTACTGATGGCAGTGCGATGATGGGTTTTCCTCCTGCAGAGAGAGAAGCCCCGTGAATAAAATCCATCTGGCCACCAATACCGGAATACTGATATGTTCCCATAGAATCCGCGCATACCTGTCCGGTTAAATCAAGTTCTATGGCAGAATTGATAGCCGTAACATTTGGATTCTGCCTGATGATACTGGTGTCGTTTGCATAAGATATATCCATCACCCTGATGCCAGGATTGTCGTTTACAAAATCATATAGTTTTTTTGTACCTATCATGAAAGAAGTAATAGACTTGCCACGGTTAATTTTTTTCAGACTGTTGTTAATTACACCACTTTGTATCAGCGGAATCACGCCATCGGATAGCATTTCTGTATGTAATCCCAGGTTTTTATGGTTACCCAGGTTTTTCAATACCTGATCTGGTATTCCTCCTATACCCAGTTGTAAAGTTGCCCCGTCTTCTACGAGCGAAGCAATATGCTGCCCAATCGTAACCATCGCACTGCTTACTTTTGCAGAGTAATCTACCTCGGGTAATGCAGCATCATGCCACACCAGGGTATTTAATTTATCAATATGAATAAAACCGTCACCATGTGTACGCGGCATCTGAGGATTTACCTGTGCAATTACATGTTTTGCCGTATCTACTGCAGCACGGGCAATGTCTACTGATGTGCCCAGAGAACAGAATCCATGTACATCAGGTGGTGAAACCTGCACAATGGCTACATCCAGCGGCAAAAATCCTTCTTTAAACAATTTAGGGATCTGACTCAAAAAAACGGGCACATAATCTCCGTTACCACTATTAATCACAGATCTTGTATTTGCAGAAACAAATAATGAATTAAAGAAAAAGCTATTTTTCCAGGAAGGATGGTTGAAATCTATGTCCCCAAGGGTAGTTATACTTACTAACTCTACATTTTTTAATTCTTCATGCCTTTGCTGCATGGCTTTAATCAGATGTACGGGTGTAGCAGCACTTCCATGAAGAAATACACGGTCGCCAGATTGAATATGTTTTACCGCTATCTCAGCGGTGGTGTATTTTGAGTTTTCCATGATATAATTAAATGATGCTGCAAATAATAAATTTAACGGTAAACAGTCAGTGATTATGGTCAGGAGTAAAAATGATGGATATCAGATTATTTTTAACGGTTTTTTCTTTACCTTTTAAGCTCTATACAATTTTTAATAATATTAAATGGATATCGACTTAATCAGGCAGCAAGGGAAAGGATATGCAGATAAAATTTTCTCCGATAATGAAGGATGACAGATCAGATAAATATATGATGATTAATACGGCTTAGGAACTTGAAAAAATTATCGCCATTTTAGATTATTAATTGTTGTTGAGGTAGAAATCAAAACCTAATATCTATGAAAGCAATTTATAATGGTCAGGTACTGGCAGAAAGCCAGGATACCGTAGTTGTTGAAAATAATCACTATTTTCCTGAAAGCGCTTTAAACAAAGCTTATTTTAAAGACTCTTCTAAACATAGTACCTGCCCCTGGAAAGGCGAAGCTTCTTACTATACCATAGAAGTAGATGGGAAAACTAACCCTGATGCGGCATGGTATTATCCTGAACCAAAAGATGCGGCTAAAGAGATTAAAGGCCGTGTTGCTTTCTGGAAGGGCGTAGAGGTAGTTCAATAGATGAAAGAATTTGATGCAATTGTAATAGGTGCAGGCCAGGCTGGTGTGCCCTTAGCTAAGAAGTTAGCATTGGCAGGATGGAAAACTGCACTGATAGAAAAAAGAGTAGTTGGCGGTACCTGTATCAATGATGGATGTACACCTACAAAGGCCATGGTAGCTTCGGCAAAAATGGCTTCTATGGCCGGGAACAACAGTCACGAACTGGGCGTAAACATTCCTTCCTATAAAATTGATTTCAAGGCTATTATGGCCCGGAAATCTGGTATTGTGAAACAGTTTCGTGAAGGGGCTATCTCTGGTATAGAAAAAACTAAAAACCTGACGCTGATCTATGGAGAGGCTAAATTTGAAAGCGATCATATCCTTTATATCAAAGGTAATGACGGCAGCTTTGAAAATTATACAGCTAAATATATTTTTATCAATACCGGGGCAAGCCCTGTAATCCCTGATATTGAAGGGGCTAAAGATATTCCCTACCTTACTTCTACTACTATTCTGGAACTGGATAAAGTCCCTGAGCACCTGCTGATTGTTGGGGGTGGGTATATAGGATTAGAATTTGGACAAATGTTTAGCCGTTTTGGTGCCAAAGTAACGCTGCTGGAACAGTCAGACCGATTATTGCCAAAAGAAGATGTAGACGTCTGTGAAGTAATCAGCGAGATCTTTAAGGAGGATGGTATTGACGTACTGACGAAAGTTAAGATCCTTAAATTTGAGAAATTAGCTGATGATCAGATCAAAGTAACATTGGAAAAGGACGGTAAAAAAACTACACATACCTGCAGTCACGTACTGTTCGGATCTGGCAGAAAGCCACAAACAGAGGCTTTAGGACTGGAAAATACAGGGATTGAATGTGATGATCGCGGACATATAAATGTAGATGAATTTTTGGAAACGAAGGTTAAAGGGGTTTATGCATTGGGAGATGTGAAAGGAGGTCCCGCCTTTACCCATATTTCTTACAATGATTATATAGTAGTGTCCAAAAATCTTCTGGAAGGCGGCCATATGAGTATAAAAGGACGTATGATTCCTTATTGTATGTTTACTGATCCGCAGTTGGGAAGGATAGGTATAACCGAAACGGAAGCCAAAGAACAGAAACTGGATTACCTCGTTGCAAAAATACCGATGAAATACGTTGCGCGCGCTATTGAAACCGGCCAGACAAGAGGATTTATGAAAGCCGTTGTAGACAAAAAAACCAAACTGATACTTGGGGCAACCATCATTGGAGAGCAGGGCGGAGAAACCATGACCATACTGCAGCTGGCAATGATGGGAAAGATTACTTATGAAGAGATCAGAATTACTATATTCGCTCATCCGCTATATGCTGAATCATTAAATAATTTATTTATGTCGCTCGCCTAAATGATTAAAGCAGAAAACCTGATTAAAAAATTTGGGACTTCAACAGCGGTTAATAATATCAGCTTTGAGGTAAAAGAAGGAGAAAATCTGATTCTGCTAGGTACTAGTGGTTGCGGTAAAACTACCACTTTAAGAATGATCAACAGGCTGATCGAGCCTGATTCCGGTACCGTATATATTAACGGTATAGCGGTCAACAAACAGCAGCCTGAAATGCTGCGCCGCGGGATTGGTTACGTACTGCAAAACCATGGCCTTTTTCCGCATTATACGGTAGCAGAAAATATTGCTATTGTACCACGTTTGCTGAAATGGAAAAGCGCTGACATTACTAAACGTGCTGATGAGCTTTTTGAAAAGTTAAACCTGAACCCGGCATTGAAAAATCAATATCCTGCAGATTTAAGCGGGGGCCAGCAGCAAAGGGTTGGCCTGGCAAGGTCGCTCATGGTTAATCCGCCGGTATTGCTGATGGATGAACCTTTTGGGGCTTTAGACAATTTAACCCGGATCAGTATCCGTAAAGAATTTCGCAGGCTGGATGAACTGGTTAAAAAAACAATTATCATGGTTACCCATGATGTCCAGGAAGCATTTGAAATGGGCGACCGGATATGCCTGATGGACAAAGGTGAAATTCAGCAGATCGGAACCCCCGAAGAATTGCTTTTTCAGCCCGCCAATAATTTTGTTGCAGGTTTTTTAAATGATCAGCGGATGCTGCTGGAATTAAAATCAGTATTCCTTATAGACGTATTGCCTGGGTATTCAGGAGAGAGTTCATTGACCGTATGGGATAGAATGGATAATCTGCTGCACCCCGGAAATAACACACCGGCAGCCGATCAACTGACTATAGATCAATTGATGAGTGCTTTTGCAGCCTACAAAAAAAGATAATCATGGAACAGACACAAAGTTTCTGGCAGTTTGTAGCACAGCAGCAGGATAAATTATGGAGCCAGACCTGGGCACATATTGGGCTCACAATGATTTCGCTGATTTTAGCAATACTCATTGCCGTACCTGTAGGTATTCTTATTACCAGGAAACAAAAATTGTCGGGAGTAGTACTTGGTTTTGCAGGGGTACTGCAAACTATTCCCAGTATCGCTTTGCTTGGTGTAATGATTCCTTTTTTAGGGATTGGACCTAAACCTGCCATCCTTGCACTCTTTCTGTATGCCTTGTTACCAGTAATCCGAAATACGTATACAGGCATCATGGAAGTAAATCCCGCGGTTATTGACGCTGCAAAGGGGATGGGTATGAACAAGTGGCAGGTGCTGACCAGGGTAGAACTTCCTTTAGCTTTCCCGGTGCTAATGGCTGGCATCAGGACAGCCACAGTAATCAATGTAGGCGTGGCAACCCTTGCAGCTTATATTGCTTCGGGTGGCCTGGGTGAATTTATCTTTGGCGGCATTGCATTAAATAACTCGAATATGATCCTGGCAGGAGCAATTCCGGCCGCCCTGCTGGCTATTATCCTTGATTTTTTATTATCGCTGGTACAAAAGATCAATCTTAAAAGTATCAGGGTAACCTATCTGATATTACCTTTTATCTTTATTTCTTTAAGTTCCTTTTACCTGTTGCCAACACAAATAGGAGGAAGGATGCTGGGAGGTTTTACGCCTGAGTTTATGGGCAGGGAAGACGGTTATCTGGGCTTGAAAAAAATATATCACCTCGGTATTGAAACAGTGGTGATCAGTGATGCAGTAATGTATAAGGCCGCATTTGATCATGAACTTGATGTAATCAGCGGCTATAGTACGGATGGAAGACTAAAAGCTTACGGATTGGTTATTTTAAAAGACGACAGACATATTTTTCCACCTTATTTTGCTGCTCCGATAGTAAGGCAGGATGTGCTGGACAATCACCAGGAACTGGAAGGGGTATTGAACCAGCTGTCAGGAGTGATCAATGATTCGACCATGACATCGTTAAATTATAAAGTGGATCAGCTAAAACAAAGTCCTGAAAAGGTTGCTATGGATTTTATGGTAGCCCATCAATTGTATAAACCGGCAAAAGGCGCTACTAAGGGAACGATACGAATAGGTTCAAAAATATTTGGAGAACAATATATTTTGGCTCAGATGTACAAAATACTGATCTTAGGAAATACAAATCTTGCAGTAGAAACAAAAACAGGGTTGGGTGGTACAAAAATATGTTTTGACGCACTAACAAATAATCAAATAGATTTTTATCCTGAATACACGGGAACAGGTTTTCTGGTACTGTTAAAACCAGACAAAAAAACAATTGAACAGTTAAACGGCAATACTGACGGCGTATATCAATATGTTAGCAATGAGTTTAATCGGCAGTATAAGATCAAGTGGTTGAGGCCAATAGGCTTTAATAATACCTATGCACTGATGATGCGTAAAGAACAGGCACAGAGTTTGCACATCGAATCGATAACAGACTTAACGAACCATCTAAATCAAAAATAATATGTCACTCTGGGAGAAATACTCCGCAGTTAGGGCGCATAGTGTTTCCATATGTTCCAAATTGCAAAAAGAAGACTACGTAGTACAACCGGTTGTTGATGTAAGTCCGCCGAAATGGCACTTAGGTCATACCACCTGGTTTTTTGAGACCTTTATTTTAATCCCACATGCTTTTGCTTATCAGCCTTTTAATGCTGAGTATAATTATGTTTTTAACAGTTATTATGAAAATATAGGTGCCAGGGTTATCCGTACGGACAGAGGTAATCTGAGTCGCCCTACAGTAGATGATGTATTTCAATACCGTGCTTACGTTGATGAGGCCATGGAAAAATTCCTGGCTTGTGAAATCAAAGCTGATGTTAGCGAATTGCTGATCCTGGGTTTAAATCACGAACAGCAGCACCAGGAATTGTTGTGGTACGATATTAAATATATCCTTGGCCACAATCCCCTTTTTCCTGCCTATGGGTTAGAAAATGTAGAAAATGAACTGACCAATACAGCAGATGGCTGGATTCATTTTAAGGAAGGCGTTTATGAAGTAGGTTACCAGGGAGATCAGTTCCATTTTGATAATGAATTGAACAGGCATAAGGTATATATTCAAAACTTTAGTCTTTCTACCCGACTGGTTAGTAATGGCGAATACCTGGAATTTATTACAGACGGAGGGTATGAAGATTTTAACCTGTGGCATGCTGAAGCATGGGATTGGTTAAAAGTAAATTCGATTACCGCTCCCCTATATTGGTATACCATTGATGGAGAATGGAAACGTTATAGTCTTTCCGGTATGGAATTACTAAATATGGAGGCACCTGTTTCACACATCAGCTATTATGAAGCTGCTGCATTTGCCCAATGGAAGGGGATGCGTTTGCCTACTGAATTTGAATGGGAAGTTGCTTCATCACAATTGAAATGGGGTAAACTATGGGAATGGACGGAGAGTGCTTATCTTCCTTACCCGGGTTTCTCTAAAGCGGCGGGTGCTTTGGGAGAATACAATGGTAAATTTATGGTTAACCAGAAAGTGTTGCGTGGCGCGTCTGTTGCTACTCCCGCAAATCACAGCAGAAATACTTACCGGAATTTTTTTCACCCTAATCTACGCTGGATGTTTAGCGGAATAAGGCTCTCAAAATAGATATGAATCAATTTTTAAAAGAGGTTTTGAATGACTTAAGTCATAGCCCAAAAACCTTAAACTCAAAATATTTTTACGACGGAAAAGGCGATAAGCTTTTTCAGGAAATAATGGATTGCCCGGAGTATTATCCTACGAATTGTGAAATGGAAATTTTCACGGAACGTACAAGAGACCTGGCTATTACATTAAAGAATGGTTTTAATACATTCGACCTGGTAGAAATGGGTGCAGGTGATGCCACAAAATCAAGTTACCTGCTTAAGGAACTGATGGAGATGAAAGCCGATTTTACCTACATGCCTATTGATATCTCTTCAACTATGGTTAAACACCTGGAGGATACTTTACCTTTAAAAATTGAAGGCCTTAAAGTAGAAGGTTTGAATGGTGAATATTTTGATATGCTCGAAAAGGCCAATCAGATCTCCTCTCGTAAAAAAGTGGTATTGATGCTGGGTGGAAATATAGGAAACGAAACTCCTGAAAATGCGCTGGAGTTTTGCCGTAAAATCCGTTCGTATTTGCAGGAAGGCGATCTGGTGTTGATAGGATTTGATTTGAAAAAGAATCCCCGCACTATTCTGGCGGCCTATAATGACGCGGCTGGATTTACCAGGGATTTTAACCTGAACCTGCTCAACAGGATTAATAATGAGCTGGGTGGTAATTTCGATATGGAACAATTTGAACATTATCCTACTTATGATCCTGCTACCGGAGCCTGTAAAAGTTACCTGGTGAGCACAACAGACCAAAAGGTACAGATTTCCGGAGAGGCCTTCGAATTTAAGGAGAATGAGTTTATCTATATGGAAATCTCCCAGAAATATAGCGTTGAGGAAACAGAAGAAATGGCCAGGTCAACAGGATTTAAAGCGGTGAAGCACTTCTTTGACCATAAAAATTGGTTTGTAGATACCGTATGGCAATGCGTTTAATAACAAGCTAAAGATGCCGGCGGTTAAATGCGATATTGTTATATGCGGAGGAGGATTAGCCGGACTGAGTTTATTGTATCGCGCAATGAAAGCCGGGATATGGACTAATGAGCAGATCATTGTTGTCGATCGGTCAGATAAACAGGAAAATGATAAAACATGGTCTTTCTGGAAAACTGAAGATTCAGTATTTGAGGAGATTATTCATCGCCGCTGGAAAAACTTAGTTTTCTTTTCCCACGAAGGACAAAAAATTCCTTTAAAAAATAACGGTTATACTTATAACAGTATCAGGAGCATAGATTTTTATAATTATGTTCTTTCCTATTTGAAAACCTTCGCCAATATCTCTTTTGTACAGGAGGAGATATTAACTATAACTTCATCCGGAAAAGGTTGTGAGCTGGTTACTTCGTTACATACTTATCATTCAACCTACCTGTTTAATTCCATTTTTAAAAAGCCGGAACTGCCAAAAGGAGAGCAATATTTTTTACAGCATTTTAAAGGATTGAGGATTAGAACAAAGTCTGCCATACCACCTTTATCTGATGCTTATCTGATGGATTTCAGAACAAAGCAGGATAATGGCACTACCTTCTTTTATACCTTACCCATGGCCATCAATGAGGTTTTTATAGAATACACACTATTTTCAAAATTTGTATTACCAGCAGAAATTTATGATCAGCAGCTCAGGATCTATTTAACAGCGGTGCTGAAAATTGAGGATTACGAAATACTGGAAGAGGAGTTTGGTGTTATTCCAATGACCGATCACCTTTTCAAAAGGTTTGAAGGAAACATCATTCATATCGGTACTGCAGGTGGAGACACCCGGGGAAGCACGGGTTATACCTTTACCAATGTTCAGAAAACTATTGGTAAAATCATTGCCAGTTTTCAGTCTGATCAGCATCCCTTCTTTACTGCTGAAAATATCGGGCTAAAAGCGCAATTGTATGACGCTACTTTGCTTCATGTGCTGGCCAAAGAGAAGTATCCCGGGCATCAGTTATTTAGCGATTTATTTAGTAAAACTCCGGCATACCGCATTTTTGCTTTCCTTGATGCCGAAACTTCGGTTATTGAGGATCTTCATATCATGAAAAGCCTGCGGGTTTTACCCTTTTTACAATCTTTTGCAATCGCCCTATATAATCGCTTCGGCTCTTCAAAAGGTTAAATCATACTTAAAAATCCTTATTATTTCAGAGAAATGTCAATTTTCACCGGATACAGGTATATCGGGAAATTCCGATGTAGATTTGTACTATGGATCAGGTAGAAGTATTTAAAGCATTATCAAATAAAACCCGGCTACTCATTTTACAATGGCTAAAAGATCCTGAATTGCATTTTCCGGATCAGGGAAGATGTGTGTTGGAGGTAGGGGTTTGTGTGGGGGAAATCCAGCGTAAAGTAAACCTTACGCAATCTACAGTTTCAGAATACTTGTCGCTTTTACAAAGAACAGGATTGATAGAATCAACCAGGATTGGTCAGTGGACTTATTACAAAAGAAACGAAGAAGCCTTTCGTGAATTAAAAAATCTTATAGATAAAGAATTATAAAATAAATACCATATGAATACAGATAGTTTATTTCAGCCATTTAAGCTGAAAACATTAAATATGAAGAACCGGTTGGTAATGGCACCAATGACACGTGCATTTTCTCCAAACGGTATCCCTACAGCAGACGTTGCTACTTACTATGAAAAAAGGGCAGCAGGCGATGTTGGGTTGATTCTTTCAGAAGGAACAGTGATTGATCGCCCTGCTTCAGGAAATGATGCTAATGTACCGCATTTTTATGGTGAAAAAGCTTTAGCAGGATGGGCTGGTGTAATTGATAGTGTGCATGGTGCAGGCGGCCAGATGGGACCACAGATCTGGCACATGGGGATAATGCAGGACCATCATTCCGGATGGTTACCTCCAACACCTTTTGAAGGACCATCAGGATTTGTAACCCCGGGTGTAGCCAAAGGACAGGCCATGACCGAAAGTGATATCGCTGATACGATTGCAGCTTATGGCCGTGCCGCAGCTGATGCTAAAAGACTGGGCTTTGACTGTGTTGAGATACATGGTGCACATGGTTATCTGATCGATCAGTTTTTCTGGGCTGAGTTGAATCACCGGACCGATCAGTATGGTGGTAAAACTATTGCTGAGCGTAATCGTTTTGGTGTTGAGGTCATCAAAGAAGTGCGCAGGCAGGTAGGGGAGGATTTTGCAGTGATCATTCGTCTTTCACAATTCAAGCAAACAGATTATAATTTCAAACTGGCTACTAATCCAATTGAAATGGAGGCCTGGTTAAATCCATTGGTTGATGCTGGTGCAGATATTTTACATTGTTCACAACGTCGTTTCTGGGATGCGGAATTTGAAGGTTCTGATTTGAATTTTGCGGGATGGGCTAAAAAACTTACTGGAGCAGCAACCATCACAGTTGGATCAGTTGGTTTAACTGGTGAGTTTATGGCGGCTTTTAAAGGTGAGGCTTCTCAGCCAGCTTCACTGGATGAATTGTTAAGAAGATTAGACAGAGGCGATTTCGACCTGGTTGGTGTAGGAAGACCTTTGTTAGCAGATCCTAATTGGGTACAAAAAATTCAGGAAGGTCGTACTGATGAGCTGAAAGGTTTTACTAAAGAAGCCCTGATGACATTGGTTTAGAATAATTGAGCATATCATAAAAACCGGGTAATTTCATCATTATCCGGTTTTTTTGTAAAATCCTGATTTTGTAAAAGCCTTAAAGAATCGATATTTTTATACAAAACAATTAAACTGATTATTTAGCCATGCAATCCTCCTATCAAATAAAATTATCAGAAGAACTTAAACATTCAATTACAGAAAAATCTGATGCATTACCTGATCTGCTTACAGATCTTATTGATGCACATGGAGATCAATTGGGTTATATGCTGCAATCCTATTACTCAAGAGAAAAGGTAAGTAAAGTACTGGTTATTCCCGGAAGTATCGAAGTTACGCCTTTGGGGCTCATTACCTTGAAATTAGGGTATGTAATCGAAGAATTTAATGCCTGCAGTGCAATAGATTCAGAAAAGAGAGAAAAGATGGGAATTACTGTAACTGCTGATCAGGAAAAGGGATTTCTTAAACTGCTTGCTGAAAACTGGCCGGAGCTATAGCAGTAAAACATGTATTAAATACATAAAAAAAGGGTCTGCCAAACGGCAGACCCTTTTTTTATGCGAAGATGAGTTCTACTAATATAAAGTAAATTCAACTCTTCTGTTTTTCTGACGACCAGCTGCAGTTTTGTTTGTTGCAATAGGTTGGTTTGGACCATATCCTGTTGCTTCAATACGTGATGCATTAGCTCCCTGAGAAACTAAATAAGCTTTGATGGCTTCTGCCCTGTCTTTAGATAAACGTAAGTTTAAAGCCATTGAACCTGTGTTATCAGTATGGCCAGCTAATTTCAGGCTAAAGTTTTTAGCGACTAACAGTGCTGCAACTTTATTCAAAGTTGGGAATGAATGGTCACGGATAGTTGCTTTACCTAAATCAAACTCTAAATCCCTGATCGCATCAGCAACAACTCTTTTATCTTCTGCTGTAACATAGATTTTTTCAGTTACTTTAGTCACTGGTGCAGTTACTACTAATGGACAACCTGAACCATCAACTACTGTATTTGCAGGAGTTCCGGCACATTTGTCAAACTTGTTGGCAACACCGTCCATATCATCATCACCCATATCTTTAGCATATTGTTCCTGATCTCTCATTCTGTT
>NZ_LMUP01000012.1 GCF_009765875.1 Pedobacter sp. L105 | reverse complement strand
GCTTTCAGAGAAATGCACTGGCACTCCATCGCCGCAGAATGGGCCTTTATTATTGAAGGCAAGGTACGCACTACGATTGTTTCTCCGGATGGCACAACCTCGACAGATGATTTTGAACCCGGCGATGTATGGTATTTTCCAAAAGGACATGGCCATTGTCTGCAATGCCTGGGCACAGAGTCCTGCCTCTTCCTTCTTGGATTTGATAATGGCCATTTCTCAGAATTTGGGACTTTTAGTTTAACAGACTGGATCAGCCATATATCTCCTGAAATATTAGCGCGCAATTCTGGTTTATCTGCTTCAACTTTTGCTTCTTTCCCTAAAAAGGAGTTATATATTGGCGTGGGGAAAATTGCTACGGAGCCTAAACCAGCCAATATGACCCCTTCAATTCCTTATAGCACTTCCCTTCATAAATTCCGTCTGGAACAAGATGGGGTAAAACAAGTTTATAAAGGTGGTTTTACTCAGGTTGTTTCTTCGCTCGAATTTCCTATTCAGACTACTTTAACCGGTTTGCGGATGGATATAGAACCTGGCGCAATGCGCGAAATACATTGGCATCCGAATGCCGACGAATGGCAGTATGTACTCAGCGGAGAAGGTAACGTGAGTATTTTTGGTTCCCATGGACGGGTAAAGACAATGCCTTATAAAAAAGGAATGGTTGCCTTTATCAAACAAGGATACGGACATTATATTGAAAACACCGGTAAGGAAACCCTGAAAATAGTAGTGCTTTTTAATAGTCCTGTTTATCAGGAGATCACTTTGAATGACTGGTTTAATTCTAATCCGACACAGTTAGTGGCCGATCATTTTAAATTGAGTTTGCCAGAAACAACTAAGTTGGAAAAATACAAAACAGGCATCTTCTAATGCTCCTATATTTGTAGTCCCAAACCTCTGAAATAACAGTTTTTCAGAGGTTTTTCTGTTATATCAGCAATCAATAAAATGGTGATGCGGATCATAGATTGCATTAAATTACCATTATTTTCTAGTATTATTTTAAACATATACCTACTTTCGAACCATTTAACCGAATCCGCGTCTTTAACACGATTTTTACAACAGATAAAGTATACCTTATATCATATGAACAACACAACAAACCGCAAACAGGACGCATTAGATTATCACTCAGATGGGCGGCCAGGTAAGATTGAAGTGGTGCCTTCCAAACCAACAAATTCACAAAGGGATTTAGCACTAGCCTATTCACCAGGCGTTGCAGAACCTTGTATGGAAATATACAGAAATCCGGAAGATGTTTATAAGTATACCGCTAAAGGAAATTTAGTAGCCGTGATCAGTAACGGTACCGCGGTATTGGGATTGGGAAATATCGGCCCTGCCGCAAGCAAACCAGTAATGGAAGGTAAAGGCCTCTTGTTTAAAATTTTTGCCGATATCGACGTTTTCGACCTGGAAATTAATGCTACTACAGCTGACGAGTTTGTGAATGTAGTGAAAGCACTTGAGCCTACTTTTGGGGGGGTAAACCTGGAAGATATTGCTGCCCCTATGTGTTTTGAGATAGAACGCCGATTAAAAGAGGAAATGAATATCCCGGTGATGCACGATGACCAGCATGGAACGGCGATCATTACCAGTGCAGCACTGATCAATGCCTGCGAACTGCAGGGCAAAAAACTGGAAAAGATAAAACTAGTGGTTAGCGGAGCTGGTGCAGCTGCCGTTTCCTGTATTAAATTATATTTAAAGTTAGGCGTTAAAAAAGAGAACATGCTGGTGTTTGATAAGGATGGTATTGTCAATACTGACCGCACCGACCTTGATCCTATCCGTATGGATTTTGCTACTTCAAGAAAAGATATTAAAACCACTGCGGAAGCCATGAAAGGCGCCGATGTTTTCCTCGGACTTTCTGCTGCTAATATTGTCAGCGTAGAAATGGTACAGTCGATGGCTAAGAACCCAATTGTATTTGCACTGGCTAACCCCGATCCTGAAATTGCTTACGATCTGGCCATCAATAGCCGTAAAGATATTATTATGGCAACCGGTCGTTCTGACTTTCCTAATCAGGTGAACAATGTATTAGGCTTCCCTTATATTTTCCGCGGGGCGCTGGATGTACGTGCCACTTCAATTAATGAGGAAATGAAGATCGCTGCGGTAAAAGCAATTGCTGAACTCACCAAATTACCTGTTCCCGAAATTGTAAACCTGGCCTATAATGCAAAGAACCTTAAATTCGGAAAAGACTATATTATACCTAAACCGATTGATTCAAGGCTGATCAGTATTGTTTCTACAGCGGTAGCTAAAGCAGCCATAGCTTCTGGCGTGGCACGTAAAAATATTACCGACTGGACAGCTTACCAGGAAGAATTGCAAACAAGGCTGGGCGCAGATGATAAGATTTTAAGAAAGTTAGCCAGCAGAGCAAAAGCAGCGCCTAAATGCGTGGTATTTGCAGAGGCCGATAATTATAAGATCCTGAAAGCGGCGCAGATCGTTAGGGACGAAAGAATCGCTACCCCTATCCTGCTGGGTAACGTAGAGAAGATACAAAAGATCATGCTGGAGCATGGAATTGAATTGGGAGATGTTAAAATCATTGACCCACGTCAGGGAACAGAATATGATGAGAAGTTCGCAGAACATCTTTTCCAGAGACGCCAGCGACGCGGTATTACATTATATGATGCCAGGATGCTGGTGCGCGACCGTAACTATTATGGCGCAAGCATGGTGGAATTTGGCTATGCAGATGCCCTGATCTCCGGTTTAACAAAAAATTATAAGTCTACTTTAAAACCTGCCCTTCAGGTTATCGGTACCAAACCTGGTGTAAAGAGGATTGCCGGTATGTATATGATGCTAACAAAAAAAGGACCTGTTTTTCTTGGAGATACAACCGTTAATCCTGATCCATCTTCACAGGATATGGTAGATATCACAAGCCTGATCAATGAGAAGGTGAAAGGATTTAATATTACACCAAGAATAGCGTTATTGTCTTATTCTAACTTTGGTTCTAACACCGGACCGATCCCGGATAAAATGAGACTGGCTACATCTATGCTGAAGGAGAAATACCCTGATATGATCGTGGATGGAGAGATGCAGGCGAATTTCGCCATGAATGCCGACCTGCTACAAGGAAATTATCCATTTTCAAGCTTAAAAGGAAGCCCTGCTAATACGTTAATCTTCCCAAATCTGGAGTCTGGAAACATTTCTTATAAACTATTGCAGGAACTTGGAAATGTGGAAGCTGTTGGGCCGATCCTACTTGGATTGAATAAACCAGTGCACGTTTTGCAAATGGACAGCTCTGTTAGAGAGATCGTTAACATGGTAACCATCGCTGTAGTAGATGCAGGGCATTAATTAGATAAAGTTTAAGAATTGTCAAATTCTTGCTAAAACCTCCGGGAACTGTATGTTCGCCGGAGGTTTTTTTTTGACATTTTCCGACTATAACACAATTGATACACAGTAAATTATTTTACAGTAACAGAAATGATACTAAATTATAATTTCATTAAAATAGAGTAACATTTCGGTTTCAATAAAATAGAAAGCGTGCTTATACATATATTTAACCCCGATTATTAACTAACATAACTTTATTAACCCATGAAAAAACTTATACTAAGTTTATTCTTTTTAGTGTGCATAGCGGTAACCACCGCCATGGCACAAACGCGATCGGTTTCCGGAACCGTAAGAGGGAAGGAAGACGGCCAGCCTATTCCCGGAGTATCTGTAAAAATTAAAGGTACTAATAGTGGAGTATCCACCAATTCAGATGGAAAATATGCCATTCAGGTAGCCACTGGCGCTACATTACAATTCAGTTCTATTGGTTACACTACCGGAGAAGTGTTTGTAGGTAAAGAAACCGTTATCAATTTTGCTTTAGTTTCTGCAGATGCACAATCTCTTGGAGAGATCGTTGTAACTGCTAATGCAATTAAAAGGGAAAAAAGAACATTGGGTTATTCTGCACCTACAGTACAGAGTGCTGAGTTAACAGAAGGTGGTAACCCAAGTGCAATTAATTCGCTTGCGGGCAGAGTTGCCGGGGTAAATATTAGCAGTTCCTCTAATACACCAGGAAGTTCATCCAATATTGTACTTCGTGGCGGGTCGTCTATCGCTGGATCAAATCAGGCATTAATGGTAGTAGACGGTGTGCCTATTGATAACTCGAGCAATATTGCCGGAGGTTCTTTATCAAGTGTTGACATGGGTAACAGAGGAAATGATATTGATCCTAATGATATTGCTTCAATTACCGTATTAAAAGGTCCCGCAGCGGCAGCACTTTATGGTTCACGTGCATCTAACGGTGCCCTAATCATTACCACTAAGACTGGTAGCAAGAATGCCGACAAAACTTCAATTACCTTCAATACATCAAACACCTGGTCTAATGTTGTGAAATTGCCTACGCTTCAAAATGAGTATGGCCAGGGATATTATGGTACCATTTCAGCTGATGGAAAAAGTGCAACTTACATCAATGACCCAAGGGAAAATGGCAGCTGGGGTGCTCCTTTGAATGGAGCCGTACAACCATGGGGCCAATCGATAAACGGTGTACAACAGGAAAAACCATATTCTGCGATACCAAATAACATCAAAGATTTTTTTGATACTGGTTTCGCTACCGACAATAACCTGAGCTTTTCTGGCGGTAATGACAAATCAACCTTTTTCTTAGGGCTAAATGGTTTAAATTCGAATGGGGTATTTCCAGGTAGCAGCGATGTTTTCAATAAATACGGTGTGAGGTTTAACGGTTCAACCGAATTAAGTAAAAAGTTTACCGCAAGCGTTTCCTTTAATTATTCCAACATCAGCAGTAACACTCCTGCAGGTGGACAGGACGGTTCTTCGATATTAAACAACGTATTGCAAACACCAAGAGATATTGATTTGCCTTCAATGAAAAACCTTAGCAATCCATATAATGCTATTGGACCTGCAAACAGCCCTAATACCTATGGATACTATGGCGCTTATACCATGAACCCCTATTGGATTCTACAGAATTATAAAAATTTAGATAATATTAGCCGTTTAACAGGAAACTTCAATTTAACTTACAAACCTGTAGAATGGTTAAATTTAGTAGAACGTGTTGGTATCGACACATATACAGATCGTACCAGACTGATCGCTCCTAAGTATTCATTTACTCCCGCAGATGATACAGGAGGTGCTGATTTGTATTCAGATGCCAATATACAAACAGGTGTTGGCTCTTACCAGATTAATCAAAGTAATGTAACCGAATTTGTTCACGATTTTATGGCTACTGCACACCATAAGTTCGGTCAGGATTTTGACGCATCATTAATGGTAGGTAATAATGTCCGCATACGTAATACTTCAGCTACAGAAACGTCAACTAATACCTCGGGGGGATTGGTGGTACCAGGATGGTATAATTTATCAAACAGCAATGGGCCGGTTAACGTATTAGAAGACAATATCGCTAACAGAAGATTGTTTGGTCTTTATGCTGATTTAAATTTATCATATAAGAACTTCTTATTCCTGGAAGGTACGGCTAGAAATGATTGGTCTTCTACTTTACCAGTGGATAATCAATCATTTTTCTATCCAAGTGTGAGCGGTTCATTTGTATTCTCTGAGTTATTAAAAAACAACTCCACATGGGACTTTTTAAGTTATGGTAAGATCAGATCAAGTTATGCCATGGTAGGTAATGATACTGATCCTTATCAATTAAGCACAACTTATTCTAAAACCGTGATTAACGGAGGCTTCGGCAATACTACCTTCCCATTTGGAAATGCACCGGGACTAATGGCCAGTAGCACTATTGGAAACCCGGAACTTAAACCAGAAAAAACAACTTCATTTGAAGTGGGTACAGAATTAGGATTTCTTAAAAACAGATTATCTTTTGATTTCAGTTATTATAAAAACGATTCCAAAAACCAGATCTTAAGCGTTCCGATCCCAAATTCTACTGGATATAATTATGCCGTATTAAATGCCGGTGAAGTTCAAAACTCAGGAGTTGAAATCAGTTTAAAAGGCACTGCTATCAAAACGACTGATGTAACCTTAGACTTTTTTGGAACTTTTACCAAAAACAATAGCAAGGTAGTATCACTGCAGCCTGGCTTAGATCAGATCAGTGTTGGCGGCTTTGGTGGTATGTCAATTGTTGCTGCTGTAGGTAAACCTTATGGTGAGTTTTATGCAGTGACCAATGCAACAGACGCACAAGGAAGAACTATTGTAAATAAAACAACTGGTCTTCCGGAAGCTACTGGCACACCTGAATACCTGGGAAGTTATAATCCAAAATACCAGGCATCTTTCGGAACAAGTGCCCGTTATCAACACTTTACCCTTACTGCCCTTTTTGATACCAAACAAGGTGGTAAATTCTTCTCCAGAACAAAAGACATCACAGGTTTCAATGGTACTTCACTGGAAACTGGCGGAGACAGAATCGGCGCTATTTTCCCGAACTCTGTTACGGTAACAAATGGAGTAAGTACACCAAACACATCAATTGGATATAATAAACAAGATTATTATACTGGCGGTGTAAATCCGGGAATGGATATCGTGGATGCTTCTTACATCAGATTACAATCGGCTAATATCTCCTATACCTTCACTAAAAAACAATTGATGCGTTCTCCATTTGGTGCAGCATCAATCGGTATCTATGGTAATAACCTTATACTTTGGACACCAAGTTCAAACAAATATGCAGATCCGGAAATCAATTCTGCCGGAGCTGGAAATGTCCAGGGATTCGACTTTACAGCACAGCCATCTGTACGTAACTATGGTATCAATTTAAAAGTTTCATTTTAATAAAAGCTATCGATCATGATAACAAAAAAAATATTTAATCCTAAGAAGTTATTACTGATGCTATTTGTCGGCACAGCCGCATTATCAGGTTGTAAAAAATTCCTGGATGTTAATCAAAACCCTAACAACCCGGACTCGGCTCAATCCAGCCTATTGTTACCCACTGTTGAAGCTGCTGTTGGACAGATTACGGGAAATTATTTCCAAATTTATGGAGGAATGTTGAGTCAATACTGGACGCAAAGTACCAGTGCCGGCCAGTATAAAGCCATCGACCAGTACATCCAACACAATACAGACTTTGATGGTGCGTGGTCAGTCCTTTATCACAATGCGCTGATCAATTCACAATTGATCATCACCAGTAAAGAATCTAATGTTCAGGTTACGCAAGGCATGGCTTATATTTTAAAAGCTTACGCCGCTCAATTAACCACTGATGCATTTGGTGATATTCCTTTGGCAGAAGCTTTAAATGCTGGTCAGTTCAACAATCCACATTATGAAGCTCAGGCATCTGTTTATGATAGTATCTTTACCTATATCGATAAAGGGATGGTATTATTGAATAATACCAGTTCTGCTAACCCTGGTAGCCAGGATATTATTTTTCAGGGTGATGTGGTTAAATGGAAGCAATTTGGAAATACTTTAAAACTTAGAGCTTATCTTAGAATCATTAAAGCTGATCCTAATAAAGCTGCTGCTGGTATTGCCGCCTTATATGCTACCAATCCGGCATTTCTTACCGCCGACGCTTCTATTATCTACAATAGTGTTGGTGGTAATGAAAATCCATTATATAACACAATGGTAGCTTTGGGAAAAACCCAGAACCTGGTAGCAAGTTCTACAGCAGTTAGTGCTTTCGAACGCAACAGCGATCCGCGATTATATAAATTCTATGATCCAATTCCTGGACAAGACACCATTACAGCAATCCCACAGGGAAGTTACTTATCCTTCCCTGGTAAAATCGTATCTATTCCTTCAGCGTTGGTAGGTGCAAGTCCATTATTGCCTGCTTCTGCAACTGCCCCTGTAAAATTGATTTCTACTTCAGAAAGTGATTTCCTGCAGGCCGAAGCCGTGGTTAGGGGATTAGCTACAAAAGGAGACGCATCAACGTTATTTCAGGCTGGTATTACTGCTAGCTTTATAGCTACAGGTTTACAAGCTACTGATGCTGCGGCTTATATTGCTGCTGCACCGGATGCATTGCCTGCTTTTAATGCCGCTGGATCAACAGAAGATAAAATTAAAGCGATCATCACGCAGAAATATTATTCGATGAATGGTTTCCAGGGATTTGAAGCGTGGACAGAATGGCGCAGAACAGGTTATCCTACTTTCTTCATTCTATCAGAAGCCTCAAAACAAGGAAATGGTTTCCCGGTAAGGTTCCTTTATCCTAACAGTGAAGCTGTTTCAAACCTGAATTATCCAGGTACCGTATCTGATATCACTCCTGTTTGGTGGGATAAATAATTCAAACTGCTAACAGGTTAAAACAAAAGGCCGGATCATTCATCATGATCCGGCCTTTTGTTTTGATATAATTCTCACAAACAATATGCTGCAGTTAGAAATATATCTGACATGCAAATGTGAAATCTAATTAGATACGATAAAATTATTATTATCAAACCATGGACCTGTAACACCTGTTGAACTTATAACCCTACCTTGAACTGTATAAACACCTACAGAACGAAGAACAAATTTTAATACAGGTGACGTTTGAGGTCCCACTACAGAAACTCCAGTTGGAGAGGTTATTTGAATTTGATACTGTGTCCCAGCTGGAGCAGTAGCATTCACAAAGGAGAAAGTAGCAATCATTTGTGTACCTGGATGGTAAGAACCACTCGTTGATGGACTATTAGGAGATGAAAATGCAAGAGCTACCGGAGAGGCACAGGTACCATTAAGATTTGCATATGCCTGACCCAGCAACAAAAGATCCTTCCAAATCAACATTTAAATATTTCTTAAAAATATACTTAAGATCAAGGCTAAATATCTCCTCTGGCTTTAAACCTGGATTAGCCTGAATATCCAATACTTGCTGCTGACCAAAAGGAGCAATTCCTGTAATTTGCATTATGCTCGGCAAGTTATAGTTACTATTAAAACTAAGGTTAATTTTATCTTTACTTTTAAGTATATAATCATAATTCAAACGCGAAACCAATCCAATTACATCATAGGGATGATTCGAATTGTATGTTAAATCATAAGCAAATGCTGATAAACTGGCTGTAACTTCACTCCTCTTATGGGTCAGAACATATCTGAAGCCCAGATCATGATTCGAACTTTTAATTTTAACATTCTATTCTTTGACGGTCATATCTTTCGAAAAAAAATTCAAATCATTCGTAGTATAAGCCTGAAGAGAAGAGTATTTATCAATATCAAAGTTTAGTCTGTAATCTAATCCCAGAGTATTATTTTTAACACTTCTGTTAGCGAGACTATCTCCACTATTGTCAGATGAAAAATCATTATTTTTCCCACTATTTGTACCTGCCCTTAGTTCTACATCATAAAAGTTTTTTTTTGATGACTTCCTTAGCTCATCAAAACTAAGAGCTACATTAGTATTAATCCCCTTAAATGACTTTAACGATTGAAAATAAGTCGTATCCGCTCTTTTTAAATTAGATGTGATATAACTGGATGTATTCTGTTCATGATTATCAGCAATCTGGCTATTACTACTAATGGTTAAGGTCGTGACAGAATCTAGATTATTTCTTATAAAAACTTTTTATTTTTAGGGAGGGTTACAATTGTCGGAGTAGATGTAGCATTTGTTAAAAGAGTACGTACAGAATTGGATCAACAATATCAGCAGGTTTAACACGTCATAACGTATATTAATAATTAGCGCTGCTATCCATATATTTTTACACTCCAAAACGGAATAATGTAAAAATGCCCATCATTGTCTTATATTAGCATACTCAAGTAATCATATCATAGGCCAATAAATACACTATGCCTGACAAAATTCTGAATTTGTTCAAAATCAAAGTATTATCAGAAGTTTGCAAAACGAACAGCTATCGCATTTCGGCAAAAAACCTGCATCTCACCCCCTCCGCAGTTAGTAAAATCATCAAAGGGCTCGAAAAGGACTGGAACTTGCAATTGGTAGAATCAAAAGGAAATAGTATTAGGGTAAACGCACAGGCAGAACAACTGGCCGGTCTTGCTGTTAAACTGCTGCAAGCCAGTGACGAATTTAACAGTCATTTATCCCTTTTGAACAGCCATAACAGCACGGCTATATTAAAGATAGGTTCAGGTGGCTCACACACCAAGATCATTATGAACAGGATCCTGGAATCGTTTTTAAAATTATTTCCGGAAATTGAATATGAAGTCATTACAAATAACTCATCTGAAATATTAAGAGCAGTTGAGAGTGGCGAACTGGATTGCGGCATTGTTTCGGGATTAATACCTGATCGGGTAAATAAGGAATTGATTTATAAAGACAACATCTCTTTATATGCTTACCATAAACATACCCTTGTGGGTGCTGATGTATCGCTAAGCGCTATTAATTACCCGGTTTGCCTGCGGGAAAAAGGTTCTTCGACAAGATTCTATGTAGAGCAATTTCTTGGCGAACAGGAAATTTCTCTTCAAAATAGCAGGCAAACGGGGAAGAACGATGAACTAACGGACCACCTGTGCAAAACACAAGGTGCGCTGCAGTTCCTATCGGATTTTTATTACCTGAACAGTAATTGGAACAAGGAATATGTAAAAATCAAATGCAGGGACCTCCATATCCCAATACCTGTGTATTTCATCAGCAGGAAAAACTTTCAGTTCACTAAACTTAAAAAGCATATCCGTTCCACATCGTGGCAGGACGAAATTTTGGCTTCCTGAGTATTTTTTTTTCGCTTTGGGCACCGGATTACCCGGAGTAAATTTGTGCAGTTAATTAAAAATACTGCCTAATGAAAGCTAAAATCATCCCAAGCGCTGTAATATGCGAGATCATCATTTCTGCATATTTTACGGCAAACTATAAACTGGCTGCCTGGCTGTTCAGCGACAAGCAACTTTCAAAATATTAATACGGTGTTGGAAAACAGGTTAATCCAACACGTAAAACAGGATTCTTTTGCTGCATTACGTTTCAAAGATTTTCGGGCATACATAGCTATGAACTTCTTTTTTACATTTGCTTACCAAATGCAAACCGTTGTTGTTGGCTTTTATATATACCAGTTAACCAAAAGCGTACTGGCATTAGGAATGCTGGGGTTATGCGAAGCTGTCCCTGCAATCGGCATTGCCTTATATGGCGGGTATATTGCCGATAAATCTGAAAAACGAAAGATGCTACTATGGATTTATACCGGCGTATTTTTATCTACTACTGTAATGTACCTTCTTACGCTTAAAAGTTTAGGTACCTACCTGCATGCCGGCTGGATTGTGACAGGTATAGACGCCATGATATTCTGCAACGGTGTAGCAAGGGCTTTTTATGGCCCTGCAACTTTTTCCGTTTATGCCGATAGTATACCCAAAAAACTTTACCCCAATGGAAGCACATGGAGCACTTCTGCCAAACGTTTGGCCTATATACTTGGCCCGGCAACCGGTGGTCTGCTTTATGGATTTGCGGGTATTACCACTACTTTTTATGTGATCTTATTTTCCATCCTGATAGCTTTGATACTGGTTTATTTCCTGAAGGAATACCCGGCAGTATTTAAGCCAGGTGAAAACATCTGGTTAAGCCTCGGTGAGGGCATCAGATTCGTAATTTCTAACAAAATAATGCTGGGTGCCATGAGCCTTGATCTGTTCTCCGTATTTTTTGGCGGAGTGATCGCTTTGCTGCCGGCCTTTGCACATACGATATTAAAGGTAGGACCCGAAGGATTGGGAACTATGCGTGCCGTATTCTCTGTAGGTTCGATATCAACCATGCTGGTCATGTCCAGGTACTCACCTATGAACAGGCCGTGGCGTAATCTATTGATCGCTGTTACCGGTTTTGGGCTATCGATAATTTGCTTTGGGCTTTCGCAGAATTTTCACCTCACTTTATTTCTCCTGTTTGTTCAGGGTGCATTTGATAGTGTAAGTGTGATTATCCGTGGTAGCATCATGCAATTGCTTACTCCTGATCAAATGCGGGGAAGGGTATCAGCAGTAAGTTCCATGTTTATCGGCTCATCCAATGAGTTAGGTGATTTCGAATCAGGTACCGCAGCCAGTATTTTAGGCCTGGTACCGGCTGTAATTTTTGGAGGGTGCATTACTTTGACGGTGGTAACCATTGCCTATTTTAAAACGAAGAACATGCTTCCGCTGTCGCTGAAAGATTTAAACACAGCCAATACATAATAACTGACTAAACTATAACCAGACCCTAGACATTAAAATATATATTGACCGCTTAATTTAACGGATACCCAAATGATAGCAATAGATCACGGCGAATTTGCCGACCCCTGGCGGGGTTCTGTTCCGATGACAGAAGCTCCCTGGATTCACGAAACTGCAATAGTAAAAGACAGCCGTATGGGTGCCTGGACGGTTGTTGGACAACGCTGCGAGGTTATATCGAGCGATTTGATGGACTATGCTTACCTGATTAGGGACGCGGATGTTTTCAACGCTGAAATAGGGAAGTTTGCAAATATTGCTTCACATGTACGCATTAACCCTACTAATCATCCAATGTGGAGGGCAACGCTGCATCATTTTACCTACCGTGCCAAATCCCACTTTATGGATGATGAGGATGATGATGCAGATGCAGTGTCCAACTGGCGCAAGAGCAACCGCGTTATACTTGGCCCCGATGTATGGATTGGGCATGCGGCTATTGTTATGCCGGGTGTTTCGGTAGGCACAGGTGCTATTATTGGTTCCGGATCAGTGGTTACAAAAAACGTAGCAGATTATACTATTGTAGCGGGAAATCCGGCACGCGTTATCCGGCGCAGGGTAACGGAAGATGTTGAGGCGGCGTTAAAGCGAATTAAGTGGTGGGACTGGGACAGAACAGAACTTATTGCAGGCTTAAGTGATTTCAGAAAGCTGGATGCCGAAGCATTTGCAAAAAAATATGATATCATATAATTCTTATGATTAGGTACGCGGAAACGGAATTGCTTAAAATGGCCTATCTCGAAAGGGGAGCAGCCGGGAACCCGGTTATTTTATTGTTACATGGCTGGCCCGATGATGCGACCACATGGAATGGTGTACTGCCAAAACTTGTGGAAAAAGGCTACCGGGTTCTCGCGCCATGGCTGCGGGGATTTGGCAGGACGACTTTCAAAGACAAGAGCACCGCCAAAACCGGAAACGCCGGTATGATTGCTTTGGACATTATTGAGTTCATGGATAGCCTTAACATAGCGCAATTTGCTGTAGTCGGTCACGACTGGGGTGCCAACATAGGGGAAGCGCTTGCTATCGGCTGGCCGGAAAAAATTATAAAAATAGCCTTGCTCTCATCACCCCCAAGGCTGGGGAGTATACCTGTTCCTAATTTCAAACACGGCCAGTTGCAATGGTATCATTGGTTCATGGCTACCAAACGGGGGGCTGCAGCCGTTCGTAAAGACCCTATAGGTTTCGCACACATCATGTGGGAAAACTGGGCGCCGAAAGGCTGGTTTACGGAACAGACTTTTGAAAAAGTATCAGAAAGCTGGAATAATCCTGATTTCGTAGAGGTTACGCTGCATTCATATCGTTCCCGGTGGGGCGAAGCGGAACCGGATGAAAGAAGCAAATATCTTGAGGAAAGAATTAAAGCGACAAAAAGCCTTAAACTACCGGCATTATATGTACAGGGCAAACTCGACGGTGTAAATCCACCCTATGCCAGTGAATTTGTCCACGAAAGGTTTAACGGACCGTTTAACCGGATCGTACTGCCCGGTATAGGACATTTTCCTTCGCGCGAAGCACCGGAAATATTAGCTGAACATCTGGTTGTTTTTTTCCAGGAGTAACCAATAAAGAAATCCAAAAAGTAAGTTTTGTTTTTAAATCAAATAATACCATGGGAAATATAAACTGGGGAATGATAGGTGCCGGTGAGGTAACCGAAAAGAGAAACGGGCCGGCATTCAACAATGTGGCCGGCAGCAGCCTGGTAGCGGTTATGCGGCGTAATGGTGAAAAAGCGGAAGATTATGCCCGCCGACATGGAATTGATAAATGGTATACTGACGCAGCGGAACTGATGAACAATAAAGATGTTAATGCCATCTATATCTCAACCCCGCCTTCATCTCATATGGATTATGCCATAGAAGCCCTGAATAGAGGTTTCAATGTTTATTTGGAAAAGCCGGCAGCGCTAAATGCGGAACAGGCACGTGAAATAGCGAAAGTTTTAAAGCAACACCCGGCACAAAAACTGACGGTTGCCCATTACCGCAGGGTAATGCCCCTGTTTTTGAAAGTGAAGGAATTTATTGACCATAAACTGATTGGTGATATCAGGACTGTGCAGATCAGGACCTGGCAAAACAAGGACTATACCAATGAAAACGACTGGTATATCATCCCCGAAATTTCTGGCGGCGGTTATTTTCATAGTGTTGCGCCGCATCAGCTAGATTTAATGCTGTATTACTTTGGGGAGCCGGCACATTACGAAGGGTTTTCGTTAAATCAATGCGGTTTAAGCAAAGCGGACGACCATGTTAGCGGAGAAATATTATTTAAAAATAAAGTAGTGGTAAATGGTTCATGGTGTTTTACTGTCGCTGAGAACCAGATTACCGATACCTGCGAAATTGTTGGCACGAAAGGTAAAATTACCCTTCCGTTTTCAGGTGACTATGTGAAGTGGAAAACCGATAAAGAGGAACAAACCATGATCATCAATCCTCCGCAATACGCCCAGCAACCTTTGATTGAGAAGATTGTGGCGTACTTTAATGACGAAGGGCCAAACCCTTGCTCCATAGAAGAAGCTATCGTATCGATGGAGATGATGGACGTATTTACAAGGAAATAAGACCGCATATACCCCAATTATAACTACTTCCTGAGTTCTGGCATATGATCAGAATTATTCGCCTTAAAACCGGAGACTTTTCATCGTTGTAAAATTGCAAAGCAGGCATATTAATAAATATAGATTACCATCTCAATGTAATTCGACAGAAAATTCTAATCCGGTACAATGGTTTTGGGAGAAGAATTGAGCGATGGATCATAGATTGTTCTTTCTTACGTCATTTTGGTTAGAAAATTCTGCACTTAGGTTAATCAGAAGTTATGTAGGTACCTGACCTTTGGTATGCATTAAAGAATAACTTATATGAATCATCAGGACGGGTTTGAACATACTATATCATCACCACATACCGCTGTAATCACCGGAGGTAACTCCGGATTAGGTTTCGCGTGCGCTAAAGCGCTATTGACTGCTTCTTCTCCATGGCATGTTGTTATAGCCTGCCGCGACTAGGAACGTGCCGACGCTTCAGTTAAGGAGCTGCGCAAAGTTGTAGGTGCCGGCGCTAAGGTGGAAGCAATGGTATTAGACCTGGCATCTTTCGATTCGATACGGAGCTTTTCTATGCAATTAAAAGAAAGGCTACTTGCCGGGGAACTCCCTCCCCTGCATGGCTTAGTATGCAACGCGGGTACGCAGGGTGCAAGAACTTTAACGAAAAACGGTTTCGAAGGGACATTTGGCGTAAATCACCTCGGGCACTATCTGCTTGTTCAACTTTTATTGCCATTGTTTTCTACCCCGGCACGCATTGCAGTTGTTTCCAGTGGCGTCCATGACCCGGCGCAACTGGAAGGTGTTCCGGGCGCTGGTCCACCACCGGCATGGAATTCGCCGTTTGAGCTTGCAAAAGGTGTAATGGGGCCTGAGGCTGCTAATGACGATGAAAAGGCGGATCGTTTTCGAAGATATGCTACATCTAAGCTCGCAAACCTGTATTTTACCTATGCCCTCGCTGCTAAACTTCCTAAAGGAATAACGGTGAATGCATTTGATCCCGGGCTGATGCCAGGAACGGGGCTGGCACGTGAATATACCGGTTTTATGAAATTTCTGTGGGACCACATTATGCCGAAAATGCTGCCCCTGCTTCGCTTGTTGATTGTCAAAAACATCCATTCGCCTGAGGAATCCGGCGCTGCTCTTGCAAGGCTCATCAATGATCCGCAACTCGCCATTGTAAATGGTAAATATTTTGAGGGTACGCGACAAATTGCCTCTTCACCCGAATCATATAACAAGAAACGGGCCGACGAGCTATGGGATGACAGTGCTGTACTCACAGATATAATTTCTAAAAAATGAACCCTTTTAAAACCGTAATTTTATAATGGTTATCATTGTTATTATCCAGCATTAGTGATTATTAATATCTCGGTAAAATGAAACAAAAAGATGTTCGCAGATATAATTCCATATCCGATATACACCATGCATTAGGATTACCCAAGCCGGATCACCCGCTGATCAGCCTGATCAATAATACCAACAACCAAATTAGCGATGTTGTTGTTCCGGATTACGCTATCCACGACTTCTATAAAATTAAGTTCATCACGAAGTTGAGCGGCAAGATCAAATATGGTCAGGGTTATTATGATTTTAACGAAGGCAGCATGTTATTTACGGCCCCTAATCAGATTGTTGGCGGCAGTAGCGACCCTACAGATCATTCCGTATATGCATTACTGATACATGCCGACTTCATTCAAGGTTATCCCCTTGCGGCAAAAATAAGCCAATATGGTTATTTCTCTTACTTGGTCAATGAAGCGCTACACCTTTCAGATAGGGAACGGGCCACTATTTTATCGATTTTCAAAATCATAGAGGAAGAATTAAGCAACAGGATCGACGATTTTAGCCAGGAAGTATTAGTGGCCCAAATTGAGTTATTACTGAGCTACGCCAATAGATTTTACAAGCGCCAATTTATAACACGTAAACCAGTAAATAATGAATTGCTTCAAAAGCTGGAAACGCTTTTAAATAAATATTTTGATGATGATGAAAGTTTAAAACAAGGATTACCAACTGTGAAATATCTTTCGCAGCAACTGAACGTTTCTCCGAGGTATTTAAGCGACATGCTGCGTTCCCTGATTGGTCAAAATACACAGCACCTTATCCATGACAAACTGATAGCAAAGGCAAAAGAAAAATTATCCACTACCAATTTTTCAATCAATGAACTAGCCTATCAGTTAGGGTTTGAACATCCGCAATCTTTTACCAGGTTATTCAAAATAAAAACAAACCTCACACCAGCAGAATTTAGACGGGAATTAAACTAACTAATTGTCCCGTAGTATTCACAGTACACAATGCTCTTCGCCAATATCTGTATAGCGAATATTTAAACCATGCCAATATAATTAACGGCCATTCATTTAGGTTAGCAATTTCCCTGATGTGGTTGATAAAAGTAAAACCAATTTTTTATTCAATAATTATTAATTCTGATCTTATGGAAAACAATGTTCAATCGTTAGCAAGCAAGCCACTTGTTGCATTAGTTACAGGAGCGAATCAGGGTATTGGCTTCCAAATTGCCAAAGCCCTTGTGGCAAACGGCTACATCGTTTATTTAGGAGCGCGTGATCTAGCCAAAGGAGAGCATGCCGCTGCTGAAATTGGGACCAACGTTTATCCCGTTCACCTTGAAGTCAACAATCAATCATTAATTGAAGCCACGGCAGAGCGGATCAAAAAAGAATTTGGTCATCTGGACTTACTGGTTAATAATGCAGGGGTCTCACATGCCGGTAAGCCCGGCCGTTCTATGGAAGAAGTACTGGCATCAGGTCTTGCCAGTAACGCATCGTTACAAGAAGTAAAGGCAGTTTGGGACACCAATGTTTTTAGTGTTATCGCGGTGACACAGGCTGTGTTGCCTTTGCTGCGAAAATCAGCAGCAGCACGGGTAGTAAACGTGTCGAGCGGTCTTGGTTCTTTAACATGGATGTCAGACCCGGACAATCCTTATCGTAAAGGTTATGGCCTGATATATTCGGCTTCAAAAACAGCCCAAAATGCGGTTACGATGGCTTTTGCCATTGAGTTGGAGAAAGAGAATATTAAAGTAAACGCTGTTAGCCCTGGTTTTACAGCTACTGCATTAAACAATTTTCAGGGTACTGACACTGTTGAAGTGGGGTCCAGAGAGCCCATCAGAGTAGCGCTTGAAACTGATGGCCCAACCAATACATTTACCGGCCCGGATGGACCGTTACCATGGTAAACCAGCTAACCAAAAAGTGTAATTATCTTGCTCTGGCATAAGGTTAGAAATACCTTTGTTCTTTAGGATATATTTAATCTTTTTGGGCGGGCGAAAGTTGCGGGAAGTAGGTGTCGTAATATCTTCGATACGTGTTTAATTTAAATTCAGTAGCCTTTTTACTGACATCTGCCCCCGGAACTATTACATCAAAGCCATGAAAGCATCCTTCGAACAATTGAAACTCAACCGGTATGCCTGCCTTTTTTAAAGAATCAACATAAGCAATGGTTTCATCCCGGAAGGGTTCTAAAGTTCCTACATAAGTAATGGTAGGGGGAAAACCGGTATAATCCTCATTCCTGGCCGGCGCCGCGTAGGAAGGGATTTCCTGCTTATTCTTTTTAAGATCCCTCAGATATAACTCCCATCCGTTATTGTTGGCTTCCCTGTCCCATGGACCAAGCGTCATTATTTTTGACGATTCGGTAATTTGCCGGTCATCGATCATGGGATATATCGGCATCTGAAAAGCGATTTTTACATCCTTAGTGTCTCTTGCTTTTAACGCTACCGCCGAGGTCATGCCGCCGCCGGCACTCTCCCCTTCCAATATAAACTGATCTTCAAAGACGCCAAGAGAGGCGGCATTTTCCTTTACCCATAATAAAGTATCATAAGAGTCATTGAAGCCCGCAGGAAAAGGATTGTCTAACGATCTCCGGTAATCCGGCGCTATAACGACGCATGGCCTGGCTTCGATAAACGCCTTAATGGTCTCCAGTGAAATTTCCGGAAGGCCTATTTTATATCCGCCACCGTAAAAATGCACCATACCAGGTAATTTTCCCTGATGGTTAATCGGCTTAAATATCCTGATCCGTATATCCGGGCCGCCAGACCGGCTTTTAATGTATCTTTCACTGCAATCAAGCTCTTTTATCACTTTACCTTTCAATGCCCGCATTAAGAAATTGACGAGACGAACCCACCATATCTTTGTTCCAAAAAATGTAACCGCTTTAATTAATCCATACTTTGACCTCAATTGCGGATCAAGCATATTTTCTGTGATTTTCATGTGCTTTGATATGTATATAAGGGAATGCGAAATTTCCTTTTGCCTGATTAATGAATTAAACATACGCCCTGACTTAAAGGTTTTTAATTATATAACAATGATATAATATTACGCTAAGATTATTTAGCAGGCTCTTACACCTTTCTAATTCTAGCATTTAAAAATGATTTGAACATGCCAAATTTCACTTGGATTAGCTCATTAAAGGAAAGTGTTTTATTTATAATTTCACCATACATTTATAGAAGTTAGAGATTAGGCCGGGAACGAAATCAGACACAAATATGATATCACATTATGGAACATAGAAATTCGAAAACCTTCCCTGTATTGACAACTGAAAGGTTGACTCTACGACAATTATCAGACAGTGATGTTCAGGAAATATTTCTTCTTCGTTCAGACACTCTGATAAACAAGTATCTTGACAGACAGCAAAGTAAAACATTGGACGATGCATTGGAATTTATTGAGAAGATAAAAAACAATAGCCTTTCTTACTGGGCAATAGCACAAAAAGGAAACGAAAAACTTATAGGTACAATTTGTCTTTTTGATGTTTCAGAAGAACTGAAAAAATGCGAAATTGGATACGAACTTTTAACTGAATATCAAGGAAAAGGGATGATGAGAGAGGCAGCAAAAAAAATAATTGAATATTCAAATCAAACACTTGGGCTAAAAACAATTGATGCTTATACACATAAGGAGAACCAAAGTTCAACCAATCTTCTTAAAGAATTGAAATTTATGATTACGGATAGCCTTGATGAGGAAAATTCAAATTTGACTTTATTCCGCCTAAATATGAGCACTAAAAATAAATAAGGATTAAAAAAGCCCGGGCCGCTAACACCGTATATAAGCTTTTGCTTAGTCAGTCCACATTTGGAAAATCCTGAGAATTTTCCAAAACTATTTTTCATATTCAAATACACTTAACCGCACCAATTTAGATTTTCATAATTTCCTCGTTATTTTACAATTTAAGCAATTTACCACACAGATGGAAAGAGGTGAAAGAAATTGCACCTGTACTGTAGTGGTTGCTTACCTTTCATTTAAGACTAGTTTAATAACAATCGCGACTATTTTAACTGAACCATTAGTTGCAGTTTTGGACTAAGAAAACCGACCCAGTTTGTTTGATGGGGAGCAACGAAGTGTTTTTAAATCCATATTAAAAAGCGATTTTATGTTAAATAACGAGAAACCAATGTATAAGAATCAACCTGGCGTTGTACTGAGGATGAAAGCAAATCCAGGAATGGGGAAGGAATTATTTGAAATTACAACTAAACTTCATCACACAGGCGACCCTGATGGCCCGGTAAACTGGATTTTATGCCGGCTTAATGATGATCCGGAAATCTTGTGGGTATTTGAGTTTTACAGGGACAACGAATCATTTACCCGTCATTATACGAATCCAGTAGTCGATATAAACCATGAAAAAGTAATTGCCATCCTGGCGGATACCCCGCTGAGAGCCGACGTACATGTCATCGTTTCAGGTAACAATACCAACGAACCTGCGGCTGGCAGTAAATCTTTATTTAAAGATCAACCAGGCGTAGTATTGAGAATGCAGGCCAAACCTGGAAAGGGTAAGGCATTATTTGAACTTACAACCAGCCTTCACCATACCGGCGACCCGGACGGTCCGTTAGACTGGGTACTTTGCCAACTTAACGATGATCCCGACACTTTATGGGCTTTTGAATTTTATCGGCACAATGAGTCATTTGCCCGGCATTACACCAACCCGACAATCGATAAAGCACATGAAAATGTATTTGACCTTCTGGCTGGCATGCCATTGAGGGCTGACGTACACATTGTCGTTTCCAGCAGTGGATCTAAGGATTAGTATCAGTCGTTGTAATGTAAGCACATCCGTTGGAAGACGAGCATAAAGTTATAAATATTGGATGAAAGAGGAATTTTGCGTTTCGATAACCTTGAAACCAGCGCGTAATTGGGGATTCTTATAAGATTTCAAATATATCTCCTCTCCCTAAGCGGCACCAGTTTATTACTTAATTGCTTATTCAAAGATCCTCATCAATTTTCTTATGAAATAGCTTTTGGTTAAAGTCTGTTAAATTACTGTGCATCCGTCCTATAGCTTAACTTTTATTGTATTTTAGATAAAAAAATACGATCAACTTACCTACTCAAAAACAATGATCTGCTCTATCCAAAATTTTATCAGATTAGTGATTTGCCTCACAATATTTTTATACAGCAACACCACTTATGCACAGATTTCTCAGATTCAAAACCTGATTAATAAGATGGAAAGCCACAATAATTTTAGCTATCAATCTGTAGAAAAACTAAGGGATATGAGTGCCGACACAACAGTTATAATCAACAAAGAATTATTTTTAAAGGCACCTCCGGACAAGGTGTTCGGTTATCACTATAGCATAGAATCCAATTATAAAACAGAGACATTTCATAATATAAATTTATACAATGGTGAAGGTATAACTATTTTATCACTCAGTGACAGTACATTTTTCCAGGAGAAAGAAGCTTTGGCATATGATAAATCACTTATCGGAGGCTTGAAATCTATTAAAGACCGCTATAATCATAAACCGTTTAAGATAACAAAGCTTAAAGACACGGTCATCGATAGAGTGGCTAAATCCCATCTTGTTGCAAACCTATATGATACGCTCGACAATAATGTGCATTTGTACTTGAAAAAAGAGTATTATATCGATAAACAGACGGGGTTACCCAGTTTGGTAATCATTAAAGGAAGGTATAAATATGAAGGACTAGTGAACGAATATTATGATGAGACTAAATATTTTGATTATAAGTTTGACATATCCGACATCAATGATTCAAATTTCGCTATACCAAAAGGCTTTAAACCTCGAAAAACACAAACCGCACCGCTGGCTCTATTGAACAGGGATACGACCGCGCCTAACTGGATGTTATATGATGCTAAAGGAAACAAGGTCTCATTAAGTCAACTAAAGGGTAAAGTAGTCATGCTAGATTTTTACTACATTGGGTGTTCAGGCTGTATGGCTTCAATAATACCACTGAATACTATCTATGAAAAATATAAAAACAAAGATTTGATTATAGCAAGCCTAACCGAAAGGGATAGTAAGAAGGCTGTTCTCGACTTCGAGACACGTTACAAGATTAAATATACGGGTTACATAAATGCCGCTGAGTGTGTGAAATCATATCATGTGACAACGTTTCCCACTTTTTATTTTATTGATAAAGATGGAAAAGTAGTAAATGCATTTGTTGGCTATAGTAAGGATTTTGAAGCTAAAGTAACCTCAATTATTGATACCCTTTTAAGTAAAAAATAGGGAGATTTTCCCGTGTTTAAATAGGACAATATTTGATATTGTTTTCTTTTTGCAGGCAACACGCCCAGTGCTGGGAATAGCTTTATTCCTGCTACGGCTTTAACCATTGTGCAGGTTATTAAGGTAATGGGAAGATTAGCGGGCAGATAAAAAAACACCACAATTTTCGATACCCCTATTCCAAATACTTCACCAGGCTGTATCAATAGTACACGCCTTAAACCTTCGATAATTCGGACTTAATTTTTATCAGTTCACCCAATAAACTGGTAACAGGTACAGTGGCCGCACCGGCCGCTTTGGCTACCGCAAAATTCAGGGTGTCAATCTCTGTTTCCCGCTTATTTAGTAAATCCTGGTAGGTAGATATTTTCTGACCGTCAGACATTTTACTGATCAAAAGAACATTATCACGCACATCCGCTATGGTCAGGTCGATACCATTCTCGTGGGCAACAGCTAAACACTCTTTGATCACCGTTTCGGCAAGCTGTAATGCAGCAGTATTTCTGTGAAAAACCCCGTTATCTATTTCCAGCAGCGGACAAATAGAATTAAATACACAATTGATAATAACTTTTTTCCAGATAACTGTCTGTATAGCTGTTTCTGCCCGAAATGAGAAAACAGCTGTATTCAATGCAGCTACAATAGCATCAAGTGCATCTGCTGAACCTTTGATGATACCTATGGGCGATGCCCCAACTGCCCTGAACCTAACACTATTTTTAGTAATGGACTGACAGGTGGCCATTAAAACGCACCTATACAATTCGGGAAAGCTTTCATCAAGAAAGCTCTTTTCAACGTGCAGTCCATTTTGAAGAAAAACTATGGGGGAATTGCCTGATTTTAATTTTAGCTTGTCTGCTAATCCTTTATTTCCAAATGATTTATTGGTCAGGACTATAATTCCATCCAGATGTTCATGGTTGCTTAAAGTACTTATCGTTACATCTGCTTGCAATGTACTATCCTCCATTTCTAGCTGGATATTCTCGGTAAAAACTGGTTGTTGATCTACACTTCCCCTGATGACAGTCACCTTTCTTCCATCGATAACAAGAGCTACAGCTAATGCTTTTGCAATTACCCCATTTCCAATAATGTATATATCTTTAGCTGTGCCGTGCGTATTTTCAGTCATTATTTTCTTGTTATATCTATCAATTAATATTTACCCTTGCGGGGAATGAGTCTGTTCCTTTAATCCCTCTTAATGAGTTTTGAAAGGGCAAAATGTAAATGCTGCGTTTGTCTTTAATCTTGGTATTACCTTTTAAAATTGTTGGCAAACTCAGTTCATCTATTAAAATCTAAACAAATTTACTACCGATTTATTATTAGCCCAGGCTTATTTCTTACAAAATTAGTCATCACCTATCAAATTTTGCAGGGGTTGCTGATGAATGTCATTGTAACTTCTTTAGTATAAAAAAATGGAAGGTCTTTTCAATAAACCGGTAAGCTTTAATTTCAGAATCCCATATCCTTGCTTTTAATTTGTTCCGCTCCTTTTTCCTTGTTGAAACAGAAGCAATAAGTATCTTTATTTAAAATTGAATACTAAAATGAGGAAAATATATTGCCTGTTCCCTATTCTGCTGCTCACCTTATCTGCTAATGCACAATTTCTTGGCTTTAGCCCTGCAGGGATAAAACAGCTAAAGGAATTGGATAAAACCAATCCGGAAATACACCTGCTGATTAAACAGCAGAAAAGAATTGCAGACCAGGCCGTAGACACCGTACCAGATCCTATAACCACGATTACAACTGAAGGAAAATTAAAAGGTGACCCTTTAAAAATAGCCACCTGGCATGCCATCAAAGATTTTAAAAAAATATATGCACTGGCCATCATCTATAAATTATACGGACAGCCCATATACCTGCAAAAGGCAACCACCTATTTGATTGCCTGGGCAGACACGAACCAGCCGGGTGGAAATCCGATCAATGATACCAATCTTGACGAGGCGATTGAGGGGTACGACCTGATTAAAAGTAATATTAAAGCCGGGGATAAACTATTGATCAGTGACTGGCTAAAGCGGACTGCAAGAGCTGAAATTGCCCATATGCCTAAAAACCAGGATAAAGAAACGGGTTATAACAACTGGAACTCACACCGGCTAAAGGTGATTGGTGAAATTGGTTTTGCCACCTCAGACACTACTCTCCGGGAATTTGCGGTTAACGCCTTAAAAAAACAGCTGGAAGTTAACTTGCTGCCGGACGGATCGAGCATAGATTTTAAACTGCGTGATGCCCTGCATTATCATGTGTACGACCTGGAACCATTATTACAGCTTGCCATTGTGATTAAACGTGCAGGAGGAACAGATTACTACATTGACAAAACTGCCACCGGTGCTTCCCTAAAAAAATCGACGGAATGGCTTCTTCCTTACGTTACAGGGGCAAAAACACATGGCGAATTTGTCCATTCTACGGTGAAATTTGACCAGGACCGGGCCAGGAACGGCGAAGCCGGATACCAGGCCGGTGTGCTTTTTAAACCAGCAAGCGGATTAAAAACCCTGGCATTGGCCGCCTATTTTGATCCTTCCATGAGTTCCGTTTATCAACAGGTAAGAGGACAAACAATTAGTGCTGAAGACTGGCAGCTGATGCTGAGCAATATCCGCAATTAACAGCTTTTGAGTTTTACAGTAAAACAACTTTTAACTCCAAAAATGGCCTTACCTTCGTGTATTGAACAAGGAAGCCCTTATGGATAATTTAAGTACAAAAACTTTTAACAACGATTTTGTTAGCACCTTTGATGGAGATCAGACCGGGAACCTGCAACCGAGGCAAACTCCCGGGGTTTTGTACAGTAAAGCTATCCCTACCCCTGTTCATCGGCCGCAGTTACTGGCATGGTCTGATGAGCTGGCCGAAGAAATGGGTATCGCGCAACCAGATCAGCAAGATATCAATATTTTGGGCGGCAACCTGGTTACGCCAACAATGTATCCTTATGCAGCCTGTTACGCAGGCCATCAGTTTGGCAACTGGGCCGGGCAGCTGGGCGATGGCCGGGCCATCAGCCTTGGAGAATGGCCGGCAGCAAACGGAAAAACTTACGAATTACAATTAAAAGGTGCAGGCCCCACTCCCTACTCGCGCAGAGGCGACGGACGGGCTGTACTCCGCTCTTCCATTAGGGAATACCTGATGAGTGAGGCGATGTATCACCTTGGTATACCTACTACCAGGGCTTTAGGCCTTGTGGCCACCGGCGACCAGGTGATGCGGGATATGTTTTATGATGGTAGAGCTGCTTATGAGCAGGGCGCCATCGTAATGCGCGTAGCACCAAGTTTCCTTCGTTTTGGAAATTTTGAAATGCTGGCCGCAAGGCAGGAAATCGCACAATTAAAAAAATTGACAGACTGGACTATAGACCGGTTTTACCCTCATCTTAGCGGTGAAAATAAGATTATCAATTGGTTTAAGGAAGTGGTAGAAAGAACGGCCACTATGATTATAGGATGGTTGAGGGTTGGTTTTGTTCATGGCGTGATGAATACAGACAACATGTCTATCCTGGGATTGACCATAGATTACGGACCTTACTCTTTCCTGGATGATTACGACCCCAATTTTACGCCAAATACAACAGATCTTCCTGGCCGCAGATATGCCTTTGGACGCCAGCATACTATTGCGTATTGGAACCTGAGCTGCCTTGCCAGTGCTATAGCCCCTTTATTTGAAAATACCGATGAATTGGTAAATGCTTTAGAAGATTTTAAAGATATCTACCAGGCCAAATACTTCGCCATAATGGCGGACAAAATAGGACTTGACGAACTGAAGGAAGAAGATAAAAAACTGGCAGATGATATGGAAAAAAGCCTGAGCCTGATTAAGCCTGATATGACCATCTTTTACCAGCTGCTGATCGATCTTC
Organism: Pedobacter sp. L105; assembly: GCF_009765875.1. Classification (GTDB taxonomy): domain Bacteria; phylum Bacteroidota; class Bacteroidia; order Sphingobacteriales; family Sphingobacteriaceae; genus Pedobacter. The sequence continues at coordinate 18,918 of NZ_LMUP01000012.1, read as the reverse complement.
CGCTGATAGAAAACAAAGAAGAACTGGCCAACTGGTTTAACCCTTCATTTTATCGTGCGCCTGATAAGGAAAGTCTTGAATTTTTGTTTGTGACGATACAGGCTTATCAGGAACGTATGAAAGACAATCAAATTACTGCTGAAGCTGCTAAAACAAAGATGAGGGCCAATAACCCGAGGTTTATCCTGAGAAATTATTTGCTCCACCAGGCGATACAGGAAATGGAGAAAGGACAGAACGGACTTTTCCTGAAGTTGCAGGAAGCCATGAAAGCCCCATATTCCAATATACACGATGAGTTTTTTGCCTTAAGGCCAGACTGGGCTAATGATCAACCCGGAAGTTCTACCCTTTCCTGCAGTTCTTAGTTATAACATATTGATATTTTCTACGCCTTTTGAGGCATGGCTCAGATTTTCAATTCATATGGGCGATTTGTGTCAAGGCCACATTGGTAAAAAACCCCTGGTGAGACGTGATCAGTATATTGGGGAAACTCATTAAACGCAGGATTTGTTCGTCAGCAATGAGATTTTGTGACAGGTCCCTGAAGATAAGCTTTATCCGGATCACTGAATTTGGCTTTCAACACCATTAAAATTTGTCAATAACAAAGAAGGGTACCCGTTGATTACGAATCCCCTTCTGTTATGTGGTGTGGCCAATTAGCCTATTTTTAATTTCTTCTGGATATCGGTAACATAACCTTTAAACTTTTTATCAGTTTCGATCAGGTCTTCTACAGTCTGGCAGGCATAGATAACAGTAGAGTGATCCCTGCCACCGTAAAAAGCACCAATACTTTTTAACGACGATTTAGTTAAGCTTTTAGACAGGTACATAGAGATCTGACGAGCCTGTACGATTTCCCTTTTTCTTGTAGGAGATTTAACCATTTCGATAGGAACTTCGAAATATTCACATACTAGCTTCTGGATATAATCCATTGAAATCTCTTTTGTGGTATTTTTAATAAAGTTTTTGAGCATTGATTTAGCCAATCCAAGGTCGATATCTTTCTTATTCAGGGTAGACTGTGCCAGCAGGGAAACCATAGCCCCCTCCAATTCACGAACGTTATTATCAATATTATGGGCTACATATTCTACTACCTCTGTTGGAAGTTCAATTCCGTCAGCATACATTTTCTTTCTCAAGATGGCAATCCTGGTTTCCAGATCAGGAATCTGCAGATCTGCAGAAAGCCCCCATTTAAAACGGCTCAGCAAACGTTCTTCCACACCTGAAAGGTCTTTAGGAGCTTTATCTGAAGTGATGATGATTTGCTTGCCCGATTGGTGTAAATGGTTGAAGATATGAAAAAAGATATCCTGTGTTTTTTCTTTACCGGCAAAATTATGCACATCATCCATAATAATCACATCCATGGCCTGGTAAAAGTTCACAAAGTCATTAATGGTATTATTTTTCAGCGACTCTACAAACTGCTGGCAGAATTTCTCACAGGAAACATAGATGACCAGTTTATCAGGATGTGTGCGTCTGATCTCATTTCCAATAGCCTGCACCAGGTGGGTTTTACCTAAACCTACCGAACCGTAGATCATGAGCGGGTTAAAAGAAGTTGCCCCTGGTTTTGCTGCTACAGCAAAACCTGCCGAGCGTGCCAGACGGTTACAGTCGCCTTCAACATAACTGTCAAACGTATAATTTGAGTTCAGCTGAGGGTCTACATTCAGTTTTTTTAAACCCGGTATCACAAATGGGTTTTTGATGTCCTTATTGATAGAAACAGGAACTGGCATAGACTGTATTTTTGAAGCCCCTCCATTACCATTTGAAGGTATATTAGTAGTATAAGGAGAACCGCTGTTAGATGATTTATCCACTACGATATTGTACTCTAATCTGCCTTCTTCACCTAGTTGCTGTTTCACAGTTTTACGCAATAAACCTACATAATGCTCTTCCAGCCATTCATAAAAGAATAAACTTGGAACTTGTACGGTTAAAACATGGTCTTCCAGCTTTAAAGCGGATATAGGTTCGAACCAGGTTTTGAAACTCTGGGCCGGAATATTATCCTTAATAATTTGGAGACAGTTATTCCATACTTCGGTACAAGTTTTTTGCATATTTCTCAAAATAAATTACAGGTTTTCGTTTGAATAACGGCCAAACTCTCTGCCGTTTTGGGAGGGCGAAGATCCAAAAAATTACCAACAAAAAAAGATAAAATTTCAGGTAATTTGTAAGTAGTTAACAGGCAAACAAATAGAATTGACAAAACTCGATTTCCTGTTAATAACTTATACACATCCGGAAATCGATGTGCATAACTCTGAAACACGTATGGATGTAATCCTGAAATTACATCCTGATCAATTGTTATTTTTCTACCTGACTAACCTCTGCCCCTAACCTATTTTACCCATGATACATCAGACGTAATCATCCTTATATCAACAACACTTCCTTTGATGATATGTTTGCTTACAGGAGAATTTACACCAAACTATTTGAGTGCTGAGGCGTTATCATTTTATAATTTGAAACCAACCTCCTAACCTATGGAAAGTAATAAAGAAATCATTAGCGATTTAAAAGACCTGTTAGCCATTCTGAATGATGGTAAAGAAGGATATGAATCTGCGAGTAAAGGAACAGATACCCTTGAATTACAAGGCGTATTTTTAAAATATGAAGCACAGCGTGCCGGTTATGCAGAAGAACTGAGGGCACATATCGCTACACATGGTGCAGAAGCTACCAATGAGAGCGGCAGTGTACTGGGTGCTTTACACCGTACCTGGTTAGACATTAGGCAAGCTTTAAGCAGTAAAGAAGATGCAGCTATACTGGATGCCATTGTAACCGGTGAACAGGCCGCACTGGATAAGTATAACCATTACATAGCAGACTATATAGATCATGCAGATCATATTGAACTGCTCAGGAAACAAAGAGATGGCATTTTAGATGCCATGAAAGAAATAGAGCGCCTGCGCTCTGAAAGGTCATTCTAGCAAATAGCTTTAATGTAAAAGGCGGCCATCTGGATTAAGATGGCCGCCTTTATTATTTTGTTAATTTTATACTAAACCTGGTATTTCTACCATTTCGTCTGTCTCAGTCTCGTAATCTACGCCAGCAACATCGAATCCGAACAGGTTAAGGAAGTCTTTTTTATAACCAGGAAGATCGCCGATTTCAGGAAGGCTTTCTGTAGTAGCTTCAGGCCATAATGCTGCCACTTGCGACTGTACATCTTCACGCATTTCCAGATCGTCTACACGGATCCTTCCTTTTTCATCCGTAGCAATCTCCGCACCTGAATACAGCCTGTCCTGAAACAGACGCTGCATCTGCTCGATACATCCTTCATGAATATTTTCTGCTTTCATTACTTTGTACAGTAATGAAATATATAATGGAATAACCGGAATGGCAGAACTCGCCTGGGTAACCAGTGCTTTGTTTACCGAAACATAGGCTTTTCCATTAAGGTCTTTTAGTTTCTCTGAAATGCTGAATGCAGTAGCTTCCAGGTGATCTTTAGCCCTGCCAATGGTTCCTTTGCGGTATACCGCCTCGGTTAATGACGGACCGATATAAGAATAAGCAACTGTAGTAGCTCCTTCAGCCAGCAAACCCGCAGCTTTAAGGTCATCTATCCAGAAAGCCCAGTCTTCACCACCCATTACAGCAATTGTATTTTCAATTTCTTCTTCGTTAGCAGGCTGAATAGAGATATCAGATACAATACCGGTATGGAAATCAACAGTTTTATTGGTAAAAGGTTGTCCTATAGGCTTTAAAACAGAGCTGTGTACAACGCCTGTTTTAGGGTTTACCCTTTTAGGCGAAGCCAGACTATAAATGATCAGATCGATCTGACCCAGATCTGCTTTGATTAAATCTATCGTTTTTTGTTTGATCTCATCAGAGAAAGCATCTCCGTTGATACTTTTAGCATACAAACCTGCTTCATGCGCTTTAGTTTCAAAAGCAGCAGTATTATACCATCCTGGTGAAGCCGTTTTACCCGGCGCAGGTGGTTTTTCAAAATACACACCTATAGTAGATGCATTTGATCCAAAAGCGCTGGTAATTCTTGAAGAAAGTCCGAATCCTGTAGATGCGCCGATAACCAGCACACGTTTAGGGCCAGCTATAGCTCCTTTTGATTTAACGTAGTTAATTTGATTGACAATGTTTTGCTCACATCCTTTTGGATGAGCAGTCAGGCAGATAAATCCACGTATTCTTGGTGCAATAATCATAAAATATTCTTTAAAGAGCGTCTAAAATAAGTATTTATTTATTGTTTTCGGGAATTTCTTTTAACACGGAAAGCAGGTAAGTCCAGAATTTTACTACAGAAGAAACCTGCACCCGTTCATCAGGTGAGTGTGCCCCCCGGATGGTAGGACCAAAAGAAATCATGTCCATTCCGGGAAAATGCGCACCCAGGATACCACATTCCAAACCGGCGTGGCAAGCTTCTACCTTTGGCGTTTTGCCAAAATTCTTCTCGTAGAGATTGACCATCAGCTTTAGAATTGCCGAATCAGGATCTGGCTTCCAGCCCGGATAATCGCCCGACTGGCCCACCTTGCAGCCTATATTTTCAAAAGCTGCACAAACGGCATTGGAAACATCTGCTTTGGTGCTTTCAACACTGCTGCGCTGTAAAGACTGGCTAATGAACTCGCTATCTTTAATGATGACCCTGGCCAGGTTAGTTGATGCCTCTACCAGGTTGTTTATATCCGGGCTCATTCTGTACACCCCATTTGGAACTGCATATACAGCATTAATGATTTTTACAAAATCTGCCTGTATCATTACCCTGGACGGTAAGGAGGTCTCTTCTACCGTCACTGTAAGACCAGGTTCTACCGTGCGGTATTCATCCTGAAGCAACTCGATAAATTGCTTTAATAACAAAAGAAACAATTCCTTTTGTCCATAGGGAATAACTACCACCGCAGCAGATTCTCTTGGAATCGCATTTCTTAAACTCCCTCCATCTACACTATTCAGCTGCAAGTTAACCGTTTGCGATAAGGTATAGAAAATGCGGTTCATCAGCCTATTCGCATTGGCCCTGCCTTTATGGATATCCATTCCTGAATGTCCACCCAGTAAACCTTTGATTTTAATTTCGAAAGCCGTACTTTTTGAATCCGGCACTTCCTGATGATAACGGTAAGTGGTATTGGTATCTATTCCCCCGGCACAGCCGATAGTAAGTTCGTCATCTTCTTCAGTATCCAGGTTTAGTAAAATTGAACCGGTAAAATTTGCAGGATCTAGCTGCTTGGCCCCTGTCATCCCTGTTTCCTCATCAATGGTGAACATCGCTTCCAAAGGAGGATGTGCTATGGTTGAAGAAGCCAGCAATGCCATGATTGCCGCAACGCCGATGCCATTATCTGCACCTAAGGTTGTTCCTTTTGCCTTTACCCAGTCGCCATCTACAAACATGTCAATCCCCTGTTCATCAAAATTGAATGGGGTATCGCTGTTTTTCTGATGTACCATATCCAGGTGCGACTGTAAAATTACAGTTTTACGATTTTCCATTCCCGGGCTCGCTGCTTTCCTGATCATCACATTCCCAACAGCATCTTTGATAGTTTCCAGCCCCAGGTTGCGGCCAAAGCCAATGATAAAGGAAATTACCTGTTCTTCTTTTTTCGAAGCACGCGGAATAGCGTTCAAACTGGCAAAACTATGCCAAAGCTCCCGTGGCTCTAAATCTTTTACTTCCATTAAATAACGTTAAAATTATGGCGTAGCCAAATTAAGGATTAATTACATTTTTGCAACCGTTTTGCCCATGTACCAGAACAGGTAGCTAAAAAACGGGGCCGCTAGCACATCTACTGTATAATGTACATGCTGGATCAGCAATAGAACAGCTAATACAGCTGTCGCCGCAAATATGATGGCTTTTTCGCGTTTATCTTCCAGACAAAGCCCTACCAGAAACAGCGTGGCCGTATGTCCTGAAAAAAACAGGTCTTTAGTGATCGGGTTAGCCCCATAAAATATGATAGAGAAAGGATCAGACAAATGGATGAGATGTTTTGGGGCATCAAGCGGAACCATAGCGATAGTGATCATCCTTACCGAGCATAAAAAAACATACCCCCATAACGCCGTGATGCAGTTGGTGGAATTTTTCCTCATTCTCCAGAAAAAAAACCCGGAGGCCGGATAAAGAATCAAAAATATATAAGAAGAAACATCCCGTGCCGGCAGCTCGTTCAGCACCCAGTCGTTAAGGAGCACCCCGCTTCTGGGCTGAATCAAAAGAAAAAAGTCCTGCAGATAAAACACAATCATCCCCATGACAAATATCCCCAGAAGGAGCTTTACGCGGAAGGCCGGATAATCCCAGGCAAATCGCCAGGACAACTGTTTAGATTGCATTAATATCGGTTAGCTAGTTTTTATCCCTGCAAATATAAAAATTACATTTTCCTGAAGGCCTGTTTTAGGAATTAAATTGTGATTAAAATTAACACTAAGTAATTATTATATTAATATAGTACATTTTAACCAAATAGTATATGAATATATCTATCCAGGAATACAGCTGTATTTATTGAAATTTACTATATTAAGCACAATGAAATTCAAAACTAACCACATATACCCTGTGCTGCAATCAGTCATTACGGCGCTAATGATGATCTTGTTACTGTCCCAATGCCAGCGTACTGCTCCGAAAAAAGTAAAAAGGGATATTTCCATTACCCCTAAAAATGCAGTTACCGGTTTATATGTTGATAGCCTGCAAATGGAAAAATATATCAGCACCAAACAGTTGGATGATAGTGCTGCCAGCCGTTTAAGGAATTTTTATAACAGCAGGAATTTTCAGTTTGCCTGGCTGGCGGAGACAGGGCTTGCAGAACAGGCAAAAGTATTCTATGACCTGGACAGAAATTATATTTCCGCTTCGCGCGATAGTACTATACAGGATCAGCAGCTTCATCAGCGTTTAACGGAGTTGATGGCTAAGGATACTCTTATCCATGCGGCAAGCCCCGGGCTGGCGAACCTGGAACTCGCATTGACTGAACATTTTTTTCAATTCGTTTCCCATGCGTATTCCGGTAAACTAGACCCGGCATCACTGCAATGGTATATTCCAAGAAAAAAAGTAGATGCTGTAGCTTTACTCGATTCATTGGTTGCCAGAAAAGGTAAGGAACTAGAAAACTGGGAACCTGTAAACAGGTATTATACCACCCTCAATAAAGAACTGATCCGCTGGTATGCAATTCAGAAAAAGGACAATTGGATAAAGATTGCCCCTGCCCTGCTTAAACAATCCAGACCGGGAGATTCATCAGCAGTTATTACCCAGCTAAAACAGCGGCTGGTTGATTTCGGAGATCTGGCCCCTGCAGATACTACGCCGGTGTATGATACGATTTTAACCACAGCGATTAAAAAAGCACAAAAACAGTTTGGTTTTTCTCCCAGCGGGGCTGCCGACCGCAACTTGATTGCTGCATTAAACGTACCTGTAGAATCACGCATCCAGCAGTTATTAATCAACCTGGAACGTATGCGGTGGACTCCACTAATACCCGATAGTAAGTTTATACTGGTGAACATCCCTGAATATAAACTCCATGTATTCGAATCTAAAAAAGAAGTGCTGAATATGGGTATTGTGGTTGGAAAAGCAGCTAACCAAACCGTGATCTTTAGCAAGGAATTAAAAAACATAGTGTTTAGCCCGTATTGGAATATTCCGCCAAGCATTGTGCGTGCAGAAATATTACCCGCTATGCAGCACAACCGTAATTACCTGGCGCAAAAAGATATGGAACAATACGGGTTTAGTGATGGCCTTCCACTGATCCGCCAAAAACCGGGCAACACCAATTCCCTTGGTCGCGTAAAGTTCCTCTTTCCAAACAGCTACAATATTTACCTGCATGACACGCCTGCGAAATCTCTATTTGCCGAAGAAAAACGTGCTTTTAGTCATGGTTGTATACGATTAGCACAGCCTAAAAAACTGGCCGAATATTTACTGGAAGGCCGCCCGGAATGGACTACCGAAAAAATTGATAAGGCTATGAATTCAAAGACAGAGATATGGGTAAGCATGAAACAGCCAGTACCGGTATTTATTACCTATTTTACTTCCTGGGTAGATAAAGATGGCCTGCTCAATTTCAGGGATGACCTTTATGGACATGATGCAGAAATGGCTAAACAGCTATTCAAAACAGTTGAATTAAAAAAACTTTAAACATTTTTTTAATTATACGGTTGTTTTGCCATTCTACTTAACAATCATTAAAAACATTGACCTATGGCAACTCCATCAAAAACTCCAGCAGTAAAGACTGCTCCTAAAACGACTGCAAAATCAACTGCTAAATCATCTGTAAACAAACCGACAGGAAATACAGGTAAAATGGAAGATTCAGAGTTTCATGAATTTTTTGTTGATGAATTAAAAGATATTTACTGGGCTGAAAAACACCTGGTAAAAGCGCTTCCAAAGATGAAAAAAGCAGCAACCAGTCCTGAACTGGCAGAAGCTTTTGACAAGCATACCCTGGAAACCCAAACCCATATCGAAACTTTAGAAGAAGTATTCGCCCTGCTGGATGAAAAACCGGTAGCAAAAAAATGTGATGCAATGGCTGGTTTACTGGAAGAAGCGGACAGCATTATTTCAGATACTAAAGCAGGTACCTTAGTTAGGGATGCAGGTCTTATTCTTGCGGCACAAAAGGTTGAGCATTATGAAATTGCAACCTATGGTACGTTAAAAACTTTTGCTGAAAATATGGGCCACACCGATGTGGTTGATCTGTTACAGCAGACATTAGATAATGAAAAATCTACTGACGAAGCATTAACACAGATTGCAGAAAGTTTTGTTAACGAACAAGCGGCAGCAGAATAATTTAAAAAAAGATCCAGGTGTTTCATCAGCACCTGGATCTTTTTAATCATTCCCCATTCTCCCCGCCTGTAAAGCGTCTGCCGAAGAGGTTGCGCTCATTGTAATGGTCGTGTTCATAAAAGGTTTGTTCATCATAAATATCACGGTTGATAAATTCACCGGTATAGGCATTGCGAACGGCAATCTCATGTTCTACACTTATTTTCCCTTTATAATAATCAGGTGCAGCTGCGAGCTGTGCTACAGTTATTCCGGGCAGGTAAACATCATCTTCACTTTCATGAAGCTCGGCCAGGCCTACAGGGATCAGCACTTTCCTATTTTCGATACCAAACACCCGTCCATCCAGGGCAGCAATTAAATATCTTACTTTCTGGGTAGCAGGATTAAACAGCAAATCATCCACTTTACCCAATTTAGCACCCAGTTTATCTTTGATATCCCAGCCTTTGATATCAGGTTCACCATCGGCTATTTCGTATTCACTGCCACTCAGTTCTTCCAGGTGGCGATAGTCGTTCAGATTTTCGTTTGTCATAAAATTAGCGTTTAAAATTTGAGGTTATTTAGGGTTGTTAAAAACTACGATCTGCACATTTCTGTTTTGCTGTTTTCCATGCGCAGTCAGATTGGTAGCGATAGGTTTATTTTCACCTAAGGAGTGTACGGATACATGCGTTTCGCTAAACCCGCCTTTTTCTATCAGCCAGTTCTTTACCGCAATAGCACGATACTTACCCAGTTTAGCGTTGTAAGCGGGATCGCCGGTTGCATCGGTACTGCCAAAAACAGCAATGTTAGCCCCTTTAAATCTCTTGTGCAGAGAAGATGCGATCTGATAAAGCTGCGCATCGGCACCAGGCTGAATAGTACTTTGATCTTTGTTGAACAGGATATTTTCGCCAAGGCCATAAATAGAATATTTATCATTTTTCTTTACCACAATCAATGAGTCTTTCAATTCATCATATCTGGTAGATGGAACGTTAAAATCTACTTTGTTCCAGTCCGGCTGCGTTGCCGCAAGAAGATGCGTATGCTCTCCTTTAAATGCCGTTGAATCTGCTATCACTGCTGTTCTGTGATCATTTTTATGCAGCAGGAAATAAACTATTAATCCTGCCAGGAGAAGTATAAAAAACCAGAACCACAGCTGGCTTTTACTTTTTGGTTGTACATTTAGGTCTGCCATAATCAGAGAGTTTTAAATATTATTCCGCTTATAACTACACCTGCGGCTATTTGTTTGTGCGACAGAAAGATTGGGACATCTGTCTTATTACCCCCTTTTTTTCTTAATTTTGATACAGGAAACCCTTCTCATTTTATGGCCAATAATGTAAATATTACTTCCAGCGGTATTCAAAAAGTATTGCGCAATTACAACGAAAAACAGGCACTTGCAGAATACATCTGGAATGGTTTCGACGCCAATGCAACTACTGTAGAAATCAGTTATTCGGCTAACGAACTGGGTTTTATAGATAGTCTTGAAATAGCTGATAATGGATATGGTATTAATTTTAAAAACCTGAAGATTAAGTTTGATCCTTTTTATGAATCGGAAAAAGCCCTTCAGCTGGCCATGAACAGGAATAAATCTGTCATGCACGGCAAGAATGGTGTTGGCAGGCTTACCTTTTTCAAATTTGCCAACGATGCGGAATGGCGTACAACTTTTTTGGAAAACAGCAAGTTAAAAAGCGGAAGGATACGTATAGGGGTTTCTGCACTGCATAATTATGAAGCATCCCTGCTGGATATTCCCCTGAGTGATCATCCAGGTACACAGGTGCTGTTTTCCAATTTGAAGATATCCGGCGAAGATCTCGAACAGGAAATTATTCCTTTTCTGAAATCCGAGTTTTGCTGGTTTTTGGAACTGAATAAAAAAACCGGACATGCAATTAAAATTAATGGTACTGTTTTAGATTATACCGATAATATACAGGATGAGGAAGATCATATTCTGCTTAGATACGAAGACAGCAATACCCTGTTTAAGGTTAAATTTATACAATGGAAAAGCTCTTTGAACAAAGAGTTATCAAAGGCTTACTTTATCAATGAAAGAGCTGAAGAAATGTATAAGGAATACACCACGCTTAATAAAAAAGCCGACGAGTATTTTCATAGTGTATATATAGAAAGCGAGTTCTTTACAGGTTTTGATTTTAACAGCTCTGAGTTTGACACACAGGTGAAGTTGTATAGCAGGTCTAAATCTTCCCCTGAATATAAATATCTCAGCAAGAAGATCAATGAGCTTTTAAAGGCGAAAAGGAAGATCTTCCTGAAGGAATATTCTTCCAGGCTACTGGAGCGCTATGAGAAAGAAAATATATTACCATTATACCAGGAAGCTGATATGGAACACCGAACAGACCTGATGAATGTATTAAAGGTATTGTATGAGATTCAACCCAGGTTATTCAGCAATTTAAGTATAGACCAGAAGAAAACACTGGTTGCACTGCTGGATTCACTTCTCTCTTCCAATAACCGGTTACAGGTAATGTCCATACTGGAAAGCATCATAGACCTGGAAGCAGAAGAAAAGGCAGAGCTTGAAATGTTATTAGGACTTACCGTTTAAGTATTTTTTTAGCCTCTTTTTTATCGAGAATGCGCAGGGTAAATTTTATCGGCGTAACAGGAAGATCGTGTTTATTGGTTTGTACGGCATTGATAGCTTCTGCCACATCCATTCCCTGCACCACTTCTCCAAAAATAGTATAATCGCCATCCAGTTTCGGCGTACCTCCTATTGTTTTATACACTTCTCTTTGTGCAGGAGTAAACTGATGCCCGGATTTTGAGGCGATGATATCCAGTTCTGCATCGGTGCGTACTTTTCCCTGCACCAGATAAATCTGATCCAGGTAAGAGCTTTTTTCGGGATTGTCATTTCTACCCTGGCCCAAAGCTCCCTTTTTATGAAAAAGATTAGGTTTAATCTCCGCATCAACACGTTGCAGCGGTACTCCAGGATGTAATTTTTCCCTGTCCAATATGGTTTCGTCCAGTTCCCCGCCCTGGCTTACAAAATCTTTAATTACGCGGTTAAACTCAGCATCTTTGAATAAACCACTTTTAATTCCTTTGAGGAAGTTATCCCTGTGTTTTGGCGTTTCATCATATAACATCAGGATCATGCTGCCTTTAGGAGTTGACAGTTGCACAAACCAGGTTTGTGCTTTAGCAAGTGATACTGAAAGAGATATCAGGGAAACAAGTATAAATAGTTTTTTCATAACATTAATCTTCCAACAATTCAGGAACAGGACGTTTTACATATAAATTGATTATGATCATCACCATGCCGACCATAATAGAAACATCGGCCAGATTAAATATACCTGTTTTAAAAAGAAGGAAGTCTACATGCATAAAATCAGTTACCGATCCGTAGACGATCCTGTCATATAGATTCCCTAGCCCCCCGCCAATTACAAAGCTAATTCCAAATGCCAGTAAACGGGGCAGATAAGGATGTCTGAGCAGGTAATAGATGCCGTAAGAAAGTGCAATTAAGGGAAGTAAGGATAAGAAAATGAATTTCACTGAACCTTCAAGCGAATCACCTGTACTTAAAAACGCACCGGAGTTCTCTATTTTAGTTAGGATAAAATGTTTACCTATCACATTTATAGTTTGATCGTATGCAATATTCAGCCTGGCCTCATATTTAGAGAACTGATCGAATATCATATTCGCTATGACTATGATCAGTACATAGATATTTCTTTGCTGTTTATTCATTATCAGACATTAATTGGTATAAACATAAACCCTTTTACTTTAAATCTCAAATAAATAATGATAAAGAGACAAAACAGAATTCCCACGGCAGTGTTATAACGACCAAAATCTATTTTATAGCTATCATGGAAAAAAAGAAAGACTCATTTTTTGAGACAATGTCAACTAAAATCACCTGCTGGACAGGTAGTTCCTCAGCATTTGGTATTGCACTGGCGGTAATCATCATTTGGGGGGTAACCGGACCAATCTTTAAGTATTCAGACACCTGGCAATTGGTGATCAATACGGGTACTACGATCATTACTTTTCTGATGGTTTTCTTAATTCAGAAATCGCAGAATAAGGATGGTAAAGCTATCCAGCTTAAATTGAATGAGCTGATCGCTGCAAGCAGGCATGCGAGTAACCGTATGGTTGATATCGAAGATCTGACAGAGTCAGAATTAGATGTATTGCATAAATACTATCAAAAACTTTCTGATGTAACCCAGGATGATGACGATATACACCATTCGCATTCTATAGATTCTGCAAAGGAGCTGGAAGAAAGAAAAAAAGATCTCAGAAAAGAGGAAGGGATTTAAATAACGATGATCAAATGATCTTTGCTATAAAACAGTCAGCCGACCTGGTTTTTAAGGTCAAATCACATCATGTCCGTCAAAAAAAGCACTTACCTTATCGGTAACAAGATAATTATTAAAATAATTTAAGGTTGATACAATAAAGTGAAATTCTAAGCGTCTGTATATATGAGAGCGTTAATTTAGATAGCGGGGATACGTCGGAGGATGTATCCCCGCTTCTTTTTTTTAATCTCAAAGCCCCTTTAAAACAGCCCTGGCAACAGCAGGAGTATCATCATTGTAATGATGGTTACCAGGGACATTCAATTTATGAATTTTATCGGTTTCCTTTAGCACACCGTAAAAGTCACTTTCTTCGTCTTTTCCAAAAATGCACCACACCGGCACCGCAGATTTAAGCAATTCAGGATATACTTTATATTTTTCGTTTGCTGTAGAAGCCCCAAAATTGAGCATATTTTTAAGTTTCACTACATATGCGGTAGTAAGGCCTGGCGAAAGCAATACCAGCGAATTAATTTTTGCTGATAGCTGTTCTGGCAAATGTGCCGGTAAAAAGGCACCTACATCTGCCCCAAAGGAATAACCGATAATGGAGAATGATTCCTTATTCCAGGCTTTAAGATAAGCAGATAAGATCATTTTCATATCTCTGGCAAATTCATCAGGGGTTTTCCCTGTCCAGAAATATTTACGGGTATCGAGCGCAATAGTAGCATATCCACTTTTCCCCAATTCATTAACCAGTCCTTCAGAAAAGCTGTTCCAGCCTCCATCCCCTGTTAAATAAACTAATACCGGCTTGGATGACCGCTTAAATTGTACGTGTAAAGGGTAATCAGATAAGTCTGGGGCGGTTTGTGCTGATGCCTTTAGCAGACTAAATGTAGCTACTAAAAGGCAGAAGCATAGTTTCATCTTCCGTGTCATGAGTAAAAATTAGGGTTTGGCCAAGTACGCCAATACTTTTTCTGAATGGGCATCGCCTTTTAAAAATCCCGTATAGGTAAAAACTACTTTTCCAGACAGGTCTATCACAAAGGTTTCTCTTCCGGTAAAGGTCATTACACTTTTAACACCGAACATTTTCAATACTTCGTTGTTCGGGTCGCTTAGTAAAGTAAATGGCAGGTTATGATTCTTTTGAAAACTCTTATGACTTTCTACAGTTCCCGAATTGATACCGATTACCATCGCTTTAGCATCTTTATACTGGCTAAAACTATCGCGGAAGGCACATGCCTCTTTTGTACATACTGAACTCTCATCTTTTGGATAAAAATAAATCACCAGTTTTTGCTTGCCGATATAATTCTTAATATCGAATGTTTTGCCATCCTGATCTTTTAAAACGAATAAAGGGACTTTGTCACCGATTTTAATGGTACCATCTGTTTGTGCCGAAGCCGCTCCAATGGTAAAAAGGAATACGAACAGACATAATAATAATTTGAAGTATTTCATAAATTTTTGTTAGATCACAAAGCTTAGAAGAATAGCGCACAATAAACCGGATATAAAGAAATTTTACATTTTTCAAACCAATAATCTTCTGCGTAAGATCTCTTCCAATTATCAATAATTTGCAGTTTTATTTAGAAAACAACATTATTGGTATAAGGTTTGTAAACTATATACCAATAACACCTATGCTCCGGTCAGGAAATTAATAGTTTATAGCTGACAGATGTATAGCTGTTAAAACGCTTAAAATAATGAAACAAATACACGTAGTAGAAGATGATCAGGACATCAGACAGATCATAGAATTTATCCTGGAAGAAGAAGGTTATGGTGTAAAATTATTTCCCAATGTGAGCACTTTTCACGCTGCCATGAATGATAACATTCCGGATTTGTTTTTACTGGATGTGATGTTGCCTGATGGGAACGGACTGGAACTATGTAAAGAAATCAGGGCGATGAAAGAGATTAAAAATGTGCCTATCATAGTGATGTCTGCACATGCCCGCCCGGAAAGTATTAATATGCAGCAATGTGCAAATGATTTTATTAGTAAACCCTTCGATCTGAATGATATTTTGCAAAAAATAGATAAACAGATCACGCTTCACTAAAAAATAAATCTTTTAAGGTAGGTGCAGCAGGTCCAAAGTATTAACCAACCTAAAACTAAATGGCCTGCTGCCTACCTGAATTTCTAGTCTGGTGGTTCTTTAACAGACTCTTTTAAACGAATAATTAATTTTAACATCCTGATTAAGTTTAGGGTTCTTAAATAGGTAGTTGCAAAAAAAGGGCAAATGTCCTATGCCGATTGAAAAAAAATATTAATTATTTTATATTTTCTATAAATAATCTAAATTTTCGAGGCTGATAGATCATTTTTTACGATCTGAGTTATGAAATATTTGGTGACATTTTACCCTGAAAGATCAAAATATTTTAATTTAACTTAGCCTTATAAGCTACAATTAGTAGTTGTATAAGAGCCGAAGCTGAAAATAAGGAGTATTCATTAAAGTTTTTTGATTGGCTTTTGATCTATAAAACCATCAGTGATTATGGCAAATTTCTGGTATAACTATGTATCAGGTGATCCGACGTTAGCCTCAAGTTATTCACTGGCTGCCGGTATGCCGAGCTGTCCTCCGGTTGGGTGTTGTATATGCGCTATATTTGCTCCTGCCGGCGGGGCAACGCCAACGGCTCCCCTTGCTGTAACTTTACGGACGAATATCTTAAATGCACTAACCAGATGCCTTCCGCAACCAAATGTTTTGGTGATGGGCTGTCCCCCCTGATCGCAGCTTAAAGATTAGCATCAAGGATAGGTTATCAAACTATCCCTGATTAAGCTGGTATAAATCCTGCCTGGCGCAGGATTTTAATTAATCGTTTTCCAGTAGCGTAGCCTGGTTTAGAAATTTGTTAATCCCTTCAATTTCGCTGGTTAAGATTTCTACAATTGTATTAACCAAAAAAGGATCAGTTGTTAAAGGTCTTTCGGTGTTTTCTGCCGTTTTGTTTTCCATGATTTATAAATTATCATTTAATTATACTCGACTTATTATTTTATAAGTCTAATATAGCTAATTAATCATGTGATGTACCGTTTTTTTTCTTAACAATACTGCGTTTAAAGCCCCGAATGTTAACAATTAAAATTTATTTTAATCATGTAAGTGTATTTAATACACAGATATCAAAATGAAAATATGCGAAATCAATTCGTTAAAGCCATTTAGTTATTTTTCACTCTTAGAGATCTAAAATTTATAGGTTATACACTAGTAAAAAATAATAGCTGATGAAATGTGGAAAAAAAGCCGGGCATTGTTCAGTCTACCCGGCTCATGCATTAATCGTATAGAGTTAATGTAGTCATGAGGACTACCCAAAGATATTAATATTTCAGAATTAAACAAAAGAAACAAATACAAATACTTACTATTCAGACAACTACCTCAAACCTTACGAATTAGTATCAAAAAGCTATTCCATGATATCACTCCATTCGCTCTGCTGGGAGGAAGAATCTATATTGAGTTTAGTTACTGGTATAGAAACCGTGAAACTAGTTCCTCTGCCCTGTGTACTCCTAAATTCTATTGACCCTTTTTGCAATTCAATAAATTCCTTACACAAAATGAGTCCCAGTCCAACACCCTTTTCGTTATTCGTTCCGAAAGTCGATTTAGCTTTTAAAGAAAATACATGTTTTTGATCCGATTCGGCGATTCCCTTACCAGAGTCAGTTACTGTAATCCTGCAATCATCATCTACCACAACCATAATCTGAATATTCCCACCCTCCGGGGTAAATTTAATCGCATTGTTGATTAAATTACGGATAACCAGCATTAGCATATTAGCATCTGCCTGAACATAAATATTTTCGTCTATATGATATGTTAAAATGATCTCCTTCTCATGGGCAATACTGGTTTCCACTTTAAGCATGTCCCTTAGGGTTTTCATCAGGTTTAGGGTCTGCGTATTAACCTGAACACCTTCCAGCTGTGATTTTGACCACGATAACAAATTGGCCATCATGTTAGACGTGTTTTTTGTAAGTGAAAGCAGTTTAAGCTCTATCTCCTTCTTCTCTTCTTCTTTTAAAGGAAACGCTGTTAAGAGCTCGAGGTAACTTTGTATAGAGGCCAGCGGGCTCCTCAGATCATGCGCCACGATAGAAAATAATTTGTTTTTCTCCCCGTTAACCAGCTCCAGCTGAATGTTCTTTAATTCTATATCCAGAGCCTTGTCAATAGCAGATTTCTTTTCTGTTTCGTAATTTATACGGATATATCTCAGTGAATAAAATATAGATATGATGACCACCATATAAGCCGAAATTGTATCGGTATAACGGCTGAGTTCATTTTCATAACTACTGGGTACCCACGAAGGAATTATATATTGTATCACACATAAAGATGTCACAACGACAATATTAACCAGTAACCATATCCACTGCTGATGCTTAGGTGCAGTTGCGGATAACAGATAAAAGAAAAGTGCAAATAAGATCAGGGTAGGCCCGTTAACTCCTGAATTAATAAAGTAAATCGCGGTAAAAAACACATTCCCAAATAAGCCAAGACCTAAAACGCTGTAGGTGAATTTCTTTTTTACCCTGGAAACATAATATAACCAGGCAAATCCTGAAAGTGCGATCAAACAGATTAGGGCAGCTTTTGGCAATCCTACAAAATAATTAAAAGGAACATTATAGGCCAGCGCAAAAAAAGCTACAATACATATAGAATGATAGATTCTTGCTTCCAATGAAAATTCAGATGCTCTCCCTATGAGTTTTAACTGAATTCTTTTAAGCCTTGATTTGAGATGCATGAATCGAAACTGTGAAAACAAATATAGCATTTAAAGGTGTAAAAACTCGGTTTTTCTCACTCACAAGAGATTATTTTGTAATTTACCAATATGCTAAATTGATTTCCTGAATACGCTTCAATAATTTAACAGGTTTAGCCAAAGAATAAATTTTTATTAGTTTCTGTTACTTGTTTTTTAAAAAAATAACTATTTTTGAGAGGGAAATGGTGTCTTCCTTTTAAAAACCGCATTTGCTGATGACGCCTGCTAACTCCGCACAATTAAATTGTGCCTAATGTATTGCAGGTGAAAAACAAATCGACTAACAATCAGCTTTCCAATGGCTACAGCCTTTTCATAAACAACATCATGAAAAAAAGATACGCATCTCTGGCGAATTATTCCATATTTAAACATCTGTTACGCTGGACTTCCCTTGTATTCCCTATTGCTATTACCACAGGCAGTGCCGTTGCCCTCTTTTTATGGTTACTAAGTTCAGCCATACACTTTCGTTTTCTGCATAGCTGGCTTCTTTTTCTCCTGCCTGCCGCAGGAGTATTGATCTACCTTATCTACCAGTCTGTAGGGAAAAATTCTGAGAAAGGAAATAACCTCGTGATCGAAGAAATTCACCAGCCGGGTGGCGGTATTCCTACAAGAATGGCCCCTATTATCTTAGTTACCACTGTGATCACCCATTTGTTCGGGGGATCTGCAGGACGTGAAGGTACAGCCGTGCAAATTGGCGGCAGTATTGCCGGTATGTTTGGCAACTGGTTTAAATTAAACGAACAGGATACCCGGATCATGCTGATTGCAGGCATCGCTGCAGGATTTGGCGCTGTGTTTGGT
>NZ_LMUP01000011.1 GCF_009765875.1 Pedobacter sp. L105 | reverse complement strand
CCCCGGCAATACTTTGCGATACGGGGAATTCTTCTACTGTGGCTTCTTTTGCATTCCCGCCAGCACCCGACCAGCCTTTACTGCCGTTTACCATATCATATACAAAATCTTCCAGTTCTTCTCCCGGACCATGGACCGGTTTACCTGAAGGGACAATGGCACCTTCGGCTTTTTCCGGCAATAAAGTGCTGATACTTGTGGCGGCGGCTACCATGCCTAATGTTGTCAATGATGCTGCGGAGATAAAACCGCGTCTTGTAGTTTCCATAACTGTTTGATTTTGAAGTAATAAATGATGTATGTGATAGATTACACTACAAATAAACATATGATGTTTTATATAAACGTCATATGTTTATAAGGGTGCTTATGATTTTGAGGGGGTTTTCAACAAAAAGTGCCCTGGTAATGCCATAAAGTGGCATTAGAAATGCGTTAAAATTAAGTTTATGACAATTACGTGATTGTCTTAAAACCAGTTTAATATTGAAGCTTGAAATTATTTAAAAACCGTTAACCTAACAAATAGAGATATAATTACCTTTGCCGGCATGTATACTAAAGATGAAACTTCAAAGCTAAAGCAGGCTTTCTGGACTGCATTTGGGCAGTATATTGCTCCTCAGCTTTCTGCTGAAGGGCAAAAGATCAACTGGATAAATTATAGAACAGGAATACGCTACCTGTCTTTTAAAATGCAGGCCGATAACCGCTCTGCATTTATAGCGATTGAACTTTCGCATCCTGATGCAGGCATGCGGGACCTGCTATTTGAGCAGTTTACTGCTTTCAGAACATTGCTGAGTACTTCTTTAAATGAAGAATGGGAATGGCAACCCGAGTTAACCGATGAAAATTTTAAACAGGTTAGCCGCATTGTCAAATCCCTTGATCACGTAAGCATTTTTAAACAAAGCGACTGGCCTGCGCTGATCTCCTTTTTTAAACCGCGTATCATTGCACTGGATGAGTTCTGGAACGATGCACGTGATAGTTTTGAATTATTCAGCTAAGAATAATCTTGCGTTAAAGACGATATTAACTACCTTTAAATTCCTGTGCAGTAGTTAAGCTGCCTGGACTTATAGCAAAATTGGATGTACGATATTTGTTGCATAGGACATATTACATTAGACCGGGTAGTGACCAGTACTTCAGAAAAGTATATGGCTGGCGGAACTTCATTTTATTTTTCCAGGGCTTTGCAGCAAATGGACGTGTACTATAGTTTGGTTACTGCTGTAGCAACCAGCGAAATGCATTTTGTAGACGACCTTCGTGCTGGCGGTACAGAGGTGAATTTATTTGAAAGCGCAAAAACGGTATATTTTGAAAACATCTACACCGGTCATCTTGATCACCGTACCCAGCGGGTATTGCAGGAAGCAGATCCTTTTACTATAACACAGCTGAGCAGGGTAGAAGCAACAATATTTCACCTTGGGCCGTTACTGGCCAATGATATCCCTGTAACATTGATTAAAGATTTATCAGAGCGTGGTAAGGTATCTTTAGATGTGCAGGGTTACCTTCGAGAGGTACGCAATCAGCAGGTATGTGCGGTAGACTGGACGGAAAAAAAAGAAGCTTTGCAATATGTACATTTCGTAAAGGCAGATGAAGCAGAACTTGAAGTTCTTACCGGATGTAAGGGAATCAACGAAGGTGCAAAAATACTGGCCGGCCTGGGTGTAAAAGAAATTGTGATCACGAGGGCCAGCCTCGGTTCTGTAATTTATGCGGACGGGGCTGTTTACGATATACCGGCTTTTATACCAGCTGTAGAAACAGATGCCACTGGTTGTGGAGATACTTACATGGCCGGATATTTATTTAAAAGGGCAAAAATGGGCGGGATACAGGAATCAGGAGAGTTTGGAGCTGCAATGGCCAGCTTAAAAATTGAAACATCCGGACCTTTTAACGGAACTGAAAAAGATATTTTAGCCTTATTGGAAGTAAATAAGCATTAAAAACAGCAATCATGGCATTTAAATGAGGTTTCTTAAAATACATTTGTCATTTAATTGTCTTTTTAATAAATAATGAATAGTGTAGTTTGTACACTATGAGAATGTTCGTATATTTGAATCAACAAAACGACATAATTGTTTTCATGTTTGCTAAATCAATATAGCAACTGAAAAATAAAGGAAAACCCGTTCATACAGGTTTATATTTGGTTAGAATAGGGATGCGTCTGGATGGAGCAACCCTTTCTTTTTTTAAGACCTTTTGTTTTTGTTAAAATTACCTTTTTTCAGGGATCAATGCCAAATGTTGTGGAGGAGTTGTTAAAAACATAACTTTGCGTCTTTTTACAAATTAGATTTATGCCATCAGATACCGCCTCCCTACTGAGTTTATTTTTGCCGGATTTTATATTAGAGAATTTCGAGTTCAAAGGAGTTATTGAAGAGGATTCAACTTTTCATATTGAACTTGAAGAGTTGAATACTACACCTTCAGAATGGACTGGCATAAAAGTACTCTCCAAAGGTTTTTTTCCTCAGATTGTCATACAGGATTTCCCGATCCGTGGGCGTAAAGTGTTTTACCATATCAAAAGACGCAGATGGCTGGATACCGAAGCTTCAAAGGTGATTTACCGGAATTGGACTTTAGTAGAAAAGGGAACGCGAATGACAGGAGACTTCGCGGCTTTTTTAAAAGAAATCAATCGATACAGCGCCGAATAGCGTTGATTCGATCAGTTCATTTTATGGTGTAAAGAGTAAAAACCTGCTTCGGCAATACCGTGACTATCTGAGTGATTTCAAGAATTGGGATCAAAAACCACATGCAAAGAAATGGCTGCTTTACCCTGAAAACCTGGGGAACCAGCTTTCCATCGATGAAACCAGTCTTTCCCATGGTGAACTTTATACCATTGTTACCAACAAGGCGGCCAAAGGCAAAAAAGGTGCTGTTGTGGCCATTGTAGCGGGAACAAAAGCTGAAACGGTTATTGGAATCCTTCAAAAACTACCTGAAAGACAACGCAGGAAAGTCAGCGAGGTAACTCTTGACATGGCAGGTAATATGGAGTTGATCTGTAAGCGGTGCTTTCCACAGGCGATTAGGGTTACCGATAGATTTCATGTGCAGAAGTTGGCCACCGAGGCATTACAGGAGATGCGGATCAACTATAGATGGGCAGCTCTGGATGCTGAAAATGATGCGATAGAACAATCCAAAAAGACAGGTGATCTGTTTCAATCAGAAGTACTCCCCAACGGTGATACCTTAAAGCAATTGTTAGCCAGGAGTCGATATGTTTTATATAAAAAGCCTTCGGATTGGACCGCCAGTCAAAAAGAACGCGCTGAACTGCTATTTGAGCGATATCACGATCTCAAAACTGCATACGGACTCAGCTTAGGGCTCGGTCAAATATTTGAACATACAAAAGACAAGGTCTTTGGATTGGCTAATCTAGCCAGATGGCATGAAAAAGTAAGACAGACTGGCTTCAAAGCTTTCAATACGGTTGCCAGGTCTATCCAAAACCACTATCAAACCATCCTCAACTACTTTGATAACAGATCTACAAATGCGTCAGCGGAATCTTTCAACGCAAAAATCAAGGCATTCAGAAGTCAGTTCAAGGGTGTTAAAAACATTGAGTTTTTTCTCTATAGGCTAACTCAGCTCTATGCTTAAAATCATTAAATGAATTTTTGATCCACAACATTTGGCATTGATCATTTTTCAGCTTGAATTGCATTCACATTTGCCTGTTTTATTCTATTTTCCCGTTTGAGTTGTGGCAAAACTTAATTTTTCTTTTACCTGCATTCTTTCATGTGCGTTGGTACGAACCCCAGGATTTCATTTTTCATAGTTTCAATTAATCGTTTTTTTGCAAATCCATTTGGCGTAACAATACTTATTTCGCGGACTGGCTGAGGCGATTTAAAATATCTTACTTTTTCCAGTTGCGCTTTGGAGAAGTCTTTTAAGGCAAACTCAGGGAGGATCGTAGCGCCGTTATTTTCGTCTACCATGCGTTTTAACGTTTCGATACTGCCTGTATTGTATTCGTAGTGTTTAAATCCAATAGTACTTTCACGGCGCTGACAAATATTCAGCACCTGGTCGCGCATACAATGTCCTTCATTAAGAATCCAAAGCTCATCGATATTGATATCATCGGGGTGAATCGTTTTTTTCTTTGCCAGCTCGCTGTTCCGGGATACGTAGGCTACGAAGTTCTCGTAAAATAGGGGCGTTTTAATAAATTGGGTTTCCAATATCGGAGTGGAAAGAATACCGCAGTCAATTAAACCAAGTTTAAGTTGCTGGATAATCTCCTCTGTAGTTTGTTCCCATATCACAAGTTTCACCTGCGGAAATTTCAACATAAACTGGATAATGATTTTTGGAAGTATATAAGGTGCGATGGTAGGAATGATTCCAATCTTAAGTTCACCCATCAGTTCTTTCTGATAGTCGCCAACAATTTCCTTTATCCTTTGATGTTCGGCGATCAGTACCCTTGCCTGGGCAATAATATTGCTCCCTATTTCCGTAGGTAACACTGGCTGCTTCTTGCGGTTGAATATCTGAACGCCTAGCGTATATTCGAGCTTCTGAATTTGCATGCTGAGCGTTGGCTGTGTAACAAAGCACTTTTCAGCCGCCATCACAAAACTGCGATATGTATCAACAGCAATAATATATTCGTATTGGGTAAGACTCATTTATAGGTGATTAATCATTCGCTACTACAGCTGGTATGCTATAAAGTTTTATCCTTCTGATCATCGAAACCAAAAAGGATTTAACAAACATAACATGCTTCAGATTTGCGAGGCGCAAGTAACCACTATTATCCTGTTCCATCAAATAGATATAATTGAAGCAGCATCGACAGAATCGATAAGGTTGCCTTTTCCATTGAATATCTCTATAGCACATCAAGATTTGTGATTTTCTTTCCTGTATCCGCGCCTATACTTTTGGGCTTTCAAAAAAAAGATTTTCTATGAACTTTAAACACTTATCACTTGTCTTATTTTCGGCTGCTACTGTATCCCTGCATGCACAGCAAAAAGTACTGACTACAAACACCGGTACACCAGTTGGCGATAACCAGGATTCCAAAACAGTTGGCCAAAACGGACCTGTACTTTTGGAAGATATTCATTTAATTGAGAAGCTGTCCGCATTTGACAGAGAAAGAATCCCTGAAAGGGTGGTGCATGCCAGGGGAGTAGGTGCATACGGAGAATTTGTAGCTGCAGACGATTTTTCTGCCTCAACTGCTGCTGCCCTTTTCAGCAAAAAGGATAAAGTTACCCCTGTTTTCGTTCGTTTTTCTACCGTAATGGGTGGTGGTGCTTCCCCCGAAACTCAGCGTGATCCAAGAGGATTTGCTGTGAAATTTTATACTGAACAAGGTAATTATGATATCGTTGGTATCCACTTTCCAGTATTCTTTATCAGGGATGCGATTAAATTCCCGGATTTTGTGCATGCTTTAAAACCTTCCCCAATATATAACAAACAAGACCCCAACCGTATTTTCAACTTCTTCAGCCATGTGCCTGAAGCGACAAATATGTTGACGAGATTATATACTGATAACGGAATCCCTGCTAACTACCGGCAGATGGATGGTTCTGGTGTGCATGCATTTAAATGGGTAAATGCTGCCGGACAGGTTGTCTATGTAAAATACACCTGGAAAAGCATGCAGGGAATCAAAAACCTGACTGCAGAAGAGGCGAAGGCGATTCAGGGTAAAGATTTTCAGCATGCAACAGTTGATCTGTACGAGAACATCAGCGAACATAACTTTCCTTCATGGGAACTGTATGTGCAAATGATGAAACCGGAAGATCTGGATAAATTTGATTTTAATCCGCTGGATGATACTAAAATTTGGCCTGAAACCATTGCCAAGCCTATTTTAGTCGGCAAAATGACGTTAAACAAGATCCCCGGCAATTTCTTTGATGAAGTAGAGGAATCGGCTTTTTCGCCTGGCGAATTGGTTCCTGGAATTGCCCCTTCTGAAGACAAAATGTTACAAGGACGTTTATTTTCTTATTTCGATACCCAACGCTATCGTATAGGGCCTAATTTCCAGCAATTACCCGTAAATGCGGCCAAATCTGAAGTTAACAGTTATAATCAGGATGGCCCGATGAGTAACCGTGGTAAAAACTCTGATATTAATTTTCAGCCAAGCACTGACCCGAAGGGTAATGTAGACAATCCAAAATATAATTACCCTGCGGAAGTGTATACCAACGTAAGTACAATGCAGAAAAAGATCTCAAAACCTGATGAATTTAAACAGGCCGGAGAGTATTACAGGTCGCTTAGCGAAACTGATAAAACTCACCTGATCAATAACCTAAGTGGCGATCTGGCTGTTGTGACCGATAGAAATGTGGTAAAGAAAATGGTTGGTTATTTTTATATGGCTGATAGCGATTATGGCAAACGCCTGGCCGCTAAATTAAACGTCACCAGGGAAGAAGTTGAAGCCATGTTTATGGCTAAATAATGCTTTCAAACCCGAAATGAAATCAATTTTCATGTGCTAATAACAGACTGATGAAAAACAGAATATTATTTTTTACCATTGTCATTACTACGCTATTGGCAATTGGAACTAGTGCAAAAGCTCAGGATATTTTTGACGCAGCCAGATCAAATGATACCGTGACGTTAGCGCGGCTTTTAAAAAATCATGTAAAAACCGATACTGTTGATCATCGTGGATCAACGCCTTTGATCGTAGCCGTTTATAACGAAAATGAGGCATGCACCTTACTTTTATTAAAAAACGGAGCTGACCCAAATGCCATGGATTTTTCAGGTAATACAGCATTAATGGGCGCATGTTACAAGGGTTTCCTGCCCATGGTTAAGTATTTATTTGAACACAAGGCGAATTTAAATCAGCAAAATTACAATTCCGCTACTGCCTTAATCTTCGCAGCCACCTTTGGCCACGCAGATATTATAGCCTATCTGCTCTCAAACGGAGCGTTAAGCACCAAAAAAGACAGATTCGGAAAAACGGCCTTGGACTATGCCTTAAATCAGGAAAATGATAGCATAGTAGCTTTATTAAAAGCGAAATAAAGAAAAAAATATCTTTCTCTAAGGTGCCAGCCTGTGGCTGTTGCACAACTCAAATAGCTTGTGTAAATTCATCTTTAAAAATTGTATATTTAATTGATATTCAGTATATTGATTGCAATTAAAACGGTTTTATGCAGGGCAGTAAACAATATCAAGAAAAACTATTTCTTAGTTTTCGTTTGTCAGAAAGAATACCTGAAAACAACTTTTATCGTAGATTAAAAGAAACGCTTAATCTTTCATTTTTGCGAGAGCAAACCACGGGTTATTATGGAGTCGAAGGACAATCTAGTATTGACCCAGAAGTTTTCTTCAAACTAATGTTAATTGGGTATATTGAGAATTTCTGCTCTGATCGTAAGATAATAGAGCATGCATCCATGCGGATGGATATGCTCTACTTCTTAAATTATGATGTTGATGAGCCTCTACCGTGGCATAGTACGTTAAGCCGAACTCGAAAATTGTATGGAGAGGAATTGTTTCTTAATGTTTTTCGCCAAGTCTTAAGTATGTGTGTAGCAAAAGGCATGGTGAATGGAAGTAGGCAAGCTATTGATAGTGCATTCATCAAAGCAAATGCATCTATTTCGAGCTTGACTGAAAGGCGGATAGAAGAAGATTGTTCCGTCTTTTACCAGGATCTTTTGAAAAATGAAGATGAAAGAGGTAATTCTAAAAGTAAGGCAAGAGAGACTGAAAATAAGAAATATGTGAGTACTTCTGATCCCGACTCTCGCTTATCTAAAAAGGCCAACAAACAAAAAGCGCTTAATTATTTTGGTCAGATTAGTGTAGATACAGCTTCCCATGTGATTTGTGGGGCAATGGCTGACTTTGCAGACAAGAGAGATTCTCAGTGCCTACCTGGCATACTAGATCAGACGGTTGAAAATTTAAAACAGAATGGACTGGATGTGGAAGAAGTTTTGGCAGACTCAGGTTACAGCAGCGGTTCGTCTTTGAGATACCTAGAAAAAGCAGGAATACAAGCCTACATACCATGTATTGGTAATTATCTACCTTTCCGAAAAGACTTTAGCTATAATGCATTGGGTGATTTCTATCAATGTAAAGCTGGAGTGAAAATATCTTTTAGGGGAGTACGTACAGATTATCGAGATAACAGTAAGACGAAGTCATATTATTCTTCTGCAAAAGATTGTCAACCTTGTACTTTCCGCACAGAGTGTATCAAGAACGCAAAATATAAACAGATAGGTGACACAATAGATAAACCCTATTATGACAAAATGTATGTACGAACGCAAAGCAAAATAGGTCAGAAAATGAAAAATCTCCGATCATCTACTGTAGAACCAGTCATTGGAACTTTACTACATTTTAGGGGTATGAAGAAAGTTTATACAAAAGGGATAGATTTAGCCAAAAAACATGTGCTTCTTGCTGCTACAGCATATAACCTCAAGAAGTTACTTGCCTTTAATACCAAACGAAGCATCCAGATCGATGCTTCGTTTGCTCTAAAACATAAATTCAATCAACTGAAAGGTTTTATAAAGAAGAAAATAGACCGGCTATTAGAAAATAAAAAAATCTTGGCGCATTATTGGATAATTCGAGTCCGTGGCGCAGCTTTAAATTGAAAGTTGTGCAACAGCCACAGCCTGGCGCCTTAGAGAATTATAATTTTCACCTGTTTCTGATCTTACAGGTTAATCGCATTTTCAATTTTCCTGACCAAGCCGCACGGTAAGCACGTTAGTTCTTATTCCTAACCGTTACGTCTATTTTAATATGAAAAGGAGGCGGTGATTGAATTAAAAATTGAGATCGGTATAATGCGCTATATTGAAACAATAAAATAATAAATGTTTATTTATAATCTTAAATAAAAAAATATATAAACTTTGAAATTAATTAATATTTTTGCATCCTATTAAAACACTCTTTAGCGCTCTAATGTTCTCTATTTTTAAAATTAATTTCCAACTACAACTAGCTTTTAGAATTTGTTCCGTTTTTATTTTGACAATTTTTTTAACAGATATTGCTGCCGGGCAAACAGTTAAAGAAAACAACAAGAATAATTTAGCTGCTGATTCATCAAAAAATAGGTATGAAATTGGTGTAAGTGGCGGAGTTAGCCTAAATCAATTTACCAAGGGCCAGCCCCACACAAGTTTGAATACTGGTTACACCGCTGGTCTGTCTGTAAACTATAAATTATTTAAAAATATAAGTGTACAACTGGAAGTAAACTCTTTACAGCAGGGAGGGAGAATGCTTCGTTTTATAGACGATACAAGCATTGGTTTGCCTGAAAGTTTCGAAACAAAAAATGTGACGAATAGTTCATATGTGTTAAATAGTATAGAAATTCCCTTTTTAATCAATTATACCTTTAAGATAAAACCAACCTGGGCACCGTCTATATATGTTGGGGGAAGTTATGCCCATACATATAATGTGACAGAAAACTATCAGAAAACCGGCGATTTGCTTCCAGGAGAAGATATTATCGTTACCGCAAGTGACTCTCGAAATGTTACCAGTTCATTTAATGGGGGCAGGATTAATTTAATATTTGGAGCAAATATCAAATTGCCTCTGACTTCAAGATTACTATTGTTGATTGACATGAGGTACCTGGAAGGGTTAACATCTGCTATCGATAACTATTCTTACATGAACAAAGTTGGTTTTGGAAGTAATCTCAGAACTAATTCTTTCCTATCAAAGATAGGGATCATATTGCCTATAAGGTAAGATCTATCCAATATACCACAGCACTTTAATAAAAATTAATTTAATATAAAAGCAGAATATGAAGTCAAAATTTACTTTGGTTACGGTAATCCTACTTTCCATTCTTATTACAAGCTGTAGTAAGAGCGATTTTAATGAAAATGACGCACTGGCAGCTCAAACAGCGTTGTTAAACTTAAAATATCAGCATGAGCTTGATTTAGAAACATTAAAACAAAAAGGCGCCACTGCAATGCAGGAGCTGATTAATAGTGAGGCGCTTCAGCAGATTAAACTAAATGACAGTTTAGCTAACGCAAGTGCTATCGCTGCCAAAAAAGCGGATTATAGCGTAACAGTTGTAGACGTATATACCAATGCACCTGTTGCCGATGCTGATGTGGTCGTATCATCGGAAGGTAAAGTGTATGCCGCAAAAACCAGTACACAGGGAGTAGCTACATTTACCTCTTTATATTTATTTCCTACAAGCACTTTCCTGATCTCAAAAACTGGTTATGCTGCAACGCAGATATTACAGCAAAACATCACTACTGGTGCTGCCAGATTGTGGAATACCGCAGATCTGTCGAACGAAATTGCAGGTAACTTATATATTGATACCGATTTAACCAACGTGACTCCCGAAAAAGTAGGTGCTAATGTTTTAGTTACAGCTTCTACCATTATACCGAACGGATCTTTGGGATCTTATACAGTTTATTTTCCTACCTATACAACTGCAGCCGGGGCTTATTCCATTAAACTTCCTCCTGCACCAAGCGGTTACAGCCTTTCATTTCAGCAAATTACTGCTGATCAAAAATTATATGTAAATGCTACCGAAGATGATGCTGTAAAATCATTTCCAGGCAGCTTACCAAGACTTACCACCATAAAAACCTATTTTAATGTAAATAGCTATGGTGCAGTTGTGCCAACAGTAAATAATTATTATTACTTTAAAATTGCAGCTGATAAAGCAGGTAAGACATTATATATACCGGGCTATTCTAACTACAGCGGTTACAACCAGGTGCTCCTGTCTCCTATAAGTGGTAAATACCAGGTAGAAAAGCTCCTTACCTACAATTATTATTATTCAAACGGATCGTATATCGATTATTCTTCCACTAGTTATGATCCTAATACAAAGATTGATGTAGATTTAGTGGATGTTGCAGGAAACATCGTAGAAACTGCACCAAAACTATCTGCAACATCCGGAGCAGACGGAAAATTATTAAATTATACTTCACCGGAAGGTGGCAGTGGCTATATACATCTTAAAAGAGATGCTACCGGTGCTTTGGTGCCAAATGCCAAAGGTGTGATCTTGAAAGCTGTATTATATGATTCCTATTCAAATTTATATAGTTTGAACTATACCGGTAATTTGAATGCAACAACAAACAATTATGCAAGCAGTACTTATTTGCTCATCAATAAAGGCGATAAGAAAGTAGTTAACTTTTATTACGGCTCTGGCGATAGCAGAGATAAGGATGTTTATTAATTAATACAAACTATTATAATATTTAAAAACCTCAAAGAAATTTGAGGTTTTTTTATTTTCTGTGAGTTCTTTTTAAACCGCGCGGTAGACTGATTTCTTTTTTCTAGCAATTCACTAAGATATCTATAACAGGTTGATCGCGTTTTCAATTTTCCTGACCACTGCCGCACGGTAAGCATGGTACTTATCTACATTGGTTTGGCTGGTTCTGGCTTCTTCAGCAGATTCCTCAAATTTTTCAGCAGCATCGGGTAGATTACCAAATTTGCTGCCATCTGTTTTTTTAAGTTCAATAACTACCGCCTCATAATCTCTGTCTGCCGTTTGCACCAATCCGAGGTTTTCACTGTTAAATATCCCGGCGTCTTCTATACTCAATAAAATATTTCCTAAGGTTTCTTTTATCTGTTCCATAGTTATAATAACCGATTAATTTCGTTATTGTTTGATTTGGGGCGGGCGATGCCCTCGCTAGAGCCAGACCCTTATTTTACTATCCCTGACGGTTGTCTTTGTGTAGCAACCTTATTTTTAGAATACGCTGTAGCGGGGAAAAAAGGGCTGGAGAATTTTAAATAGCAAAAAATTCAATGCCTGTAATATTCCAGGAAATCAAATCACTTCGGACGTTTATCAAAACGACAATAATAGGTTTAGGACACCAATAAACTCTTTTGAGGGATGTACCTGTTGGCTAGACTTAAGGCAACAAGGATTTGTTCCTGTTTAGACAGGCAACATTGAAAATAAAAGAGAGGAGGAGCAATATTGAACTTCCTCTCTTTTATTTTATGATTCAGTCACATAGACTGTATAATATGTATTGCTGATTAATAATTTAATACTGCTATAAAAGTCACAGTCCAAACTACAAGGTAAAATAAACCGATTGAGATTGCTACAGCGTTAGTGTTATCTTTTTTAGTGTGATTTTCCATGTGATTTTTGTTTAATTCCCAAACGTAGTAAATTATTTTAAATTATGTAATATCGGTTTGATTAATATTACATCTTTTAGCTGTTTGGCAGGATAAGCCGGGTGCTCGTCAAAAAATCAAAACCTTTTTCTATTCATTTCGCTTTAATAGGAAAATTGAACATCACAGACCATACGAAACAGCAGGTGAATTACAGGATTGGTCTGAAAAAATAAATGTCTATGGGTCTTTCAAAATACGTCTCCAAAAGAGATTTTACCAAAACCGCAGAACCTAAAGCCGGTAAGAGTAAAGATAAAAACAAGTTGATGTTTGTTATCCAAAAACATGATGCCTCCCATCTGCATTATGATTTCCGGCTGGAAATGGAAGGCGTATTAAAAAGCTGGGCTGTACCTAAAGGTCCGTCTACCGATCCGAAAACCAAACGTTTAGCCATGATGGTGGAAGATCATCCTTTTGATTACAGGAATTTTGAGGGTATTATTCCAAAGGGAGAGTATGGCGGGGGTACCGTGATCGTATGGGACGAAGGTACCTATGAGCCGATTGAACCCATTAAAGGTAAAAAGGCACAGGAAAAACATTTATTGCAACAGCTCAATGCCGGTTCCCTAAAAATCATCCTTCATGGAGAAAAACTGAAAGGTGAATTTGCATTGGTAAAAACCCATGGCATGGGGGAAAATGGATGGCTCATGATTAAACACAATGACGAGTTCGCTTCAAAAGAAGATATCACCAAACTGGATGAATCGGTCTTGTCTGGCAAAACCATAGCGGAAATGGAAAAAAACAGTGATAAGGTTTGGAAAGCCGGTCATGAGGAATTCCTTCCAGCTGAAGGAAAAAAAAAACTGAGTAGAAGTAAAGCTAAAAAGCAGGAGTCAAGCCTGGCTGAGGATAATGCCAAACGAGAAGATAGTACTGGGGAAACAGATGTAACATCCCTGCTGAAGCAGGCACCCAAATCAAAAATCCCGATAGGTATAAAACCGATGCTGGCTACACTGATAGATGAGCCCTTTGATGATCCGGATTGGGTATTTGAAGTCAAATGGGATGGTTACAGGGCCTTAGCTTTTATGCAGAAGGGCGATGTTCAGCTATTGTCCAGGAACAATAAGCAGTTCAATGAAAAATTTTACCCGGTATATGACCTCCTGCAAAAATGGGATTTGGATGCTGTTTTTGATGGGGAGATCCTGGTGATTACGGACAAAGGGATTTCAAATTTTGGCAATCTGCAAAACTGGAGAAGTGAAGCCGATGGAAATTTGGTGTATTACGTATTTGATTTGCTCTGGTATGGTGGAAAAGATCTGAGGGAACTCACCCTTGGTCAGCGTCAGGCTATCCTGAAAAGTATACTGCCGGTAGACAATGACCAGGTTAGGCTAAGCCAAGTTTTTAAAGCTAGTGGTATAGAGTTATTTCATGCAGCAGAAAAGATGGGCCTGGAAGGGATCATTGCGAAAAACTCAAATAGTATTTATATCCCCGATGCCCGGTCTAAAGACTGGCTGAAAATTAAAACCCATAAAAGACAGGAAGTAGTAATTGCCGGTTTTACTAAAAATGAAGATACTTCCAAACAGTTTAGTGCGCTGTTGCTGGGTGTGTATGAAGATGGGGTATTACAATATGCAGGTAAAGTAGGCACAGGTTTTTCTGATAAACTGCAGAAAGAAATGATGGCTCAATTTAAGCCATTGATTACCGATAAAAGTCCGTTTACAACCATTCCTGATGTGAATAAACCTTCCAGGTTCAGGCCCAATCCTCCCAAGGCTAAAGCTACCTGGCTTAAACCGGAATTGGTAGGGGAAGTGGCCTATGCAGAGATAACCACTGATGGTGTTTTCAGGCAAGCTTCCTTTCAGGGGATGCGCGTAGATAAAAAAGCAAAAGATGTAGTTAGGGAAATACCATCTGATATGGAAAAAATTGTTGAAGAGGTGAAACAGGAAGACAAAAATCCACATAGCGAAGCAGTTAAACCACCCGCATCAAAGGAACGTAAAACCTTACTCAATCCAAAAGACGAAACCCAGGTGCGCAAAGTAAGCGGACATGAATTGAAATTTACCCACCTGAGTAAACTTTACTGGCCGGAAGATAATGTAAGTAAAAGGGATATGTTCAATTACTATTACCAGGTAGCCGAGTATATTCTGCCCTATCTAAAAGACAGGCCCATGTCGCTGAACCGATTTCCGGGTGGCATACATAGTAAGGGTTTTTACCAGAAAGATGTAACAGGAAAGGCACCTGAATGGGCTAAAACCTTTGCCCATGTAACAGATGAAGGAAAACATAACCAATATCTCCTTGGAGATGAAGAAGCGAGCCTGCTTTGGATGGCAACGCTGGGCTGCATAGAAATGAACCCCTGGTTTAGCCGTGCGCAGTCGCCCGATAATCCAGATTATTGTGTAATTGACCTTGATCCTTCAGATCAGACTACTTTTGATCAGGTAGTTGAAGCTGCGTTGCAGGTTAAAAAGGTTTGTGATGCAATTGATGTACCTTCATTTTGTAAAACTTCCGGATCTACCGGTATACATATATATATCCCACTGGGAGCCGCTTACTCTTACGATCAGTCGCAAATGTTTGCAAAGATCATTGTTAGTTTGGTACACAAAGAAATTCCAGATTTTACAAGTCTGGAGCGTTTTATTGCAGACAGAAAGGGCAGGATGTATCTTGATTTTCTGCAAAACCGTCCTGGGGCAACTATTGCCTGCCCATATTCGCTCCGGCCAAAACCTGGGGCAACTGTTTCTATGCCACTGCATTGGGACGAGGTAAAACCCGGATTAACAATGAAAGATTTTACTATTTTTAATTCCATAGATCGCCTGAAAGAAACCGGGGATCTTTTTAAAGGGGTATTGGGTAAGGGGGTCGACCTTGAAAAAACAATTGCGCGTGCGCAAAACACTTTCAAATAGCTTCATTTTTAATAGCTGACCAAAGCCGGAGTATTTGTCTAAACATTGCTTTGGCTTTGATCAGCTATTGACTGTTAGGATCAGGAGCCAGGCTTCTCCATAAATAAAAAACGAGGTAGGATTCCCAGCCACTGAAACCCCTGAAAAGTTCTTCTATTGCTGCTCCATCATTTTTATCTGTAATGATATGGTGCCGGAGCAGTGTATTGAGCAGCCCGGCATCTCCATGAGGAATAGAAGAGCGCTCTTTAAGGCTTTTCATCAATACATAATTAGCTGTCCACTGACCTATGCCGCGGAGGCTGGTCAGGTATTTAAGCCTGCCGGCAAAATCAGGCAGCGCATATAGGATCTTTTTACTCAGCTTATGGTCAGTAATTTCGCTGGCCATAGTCATCAGGTATTCTATTTTTCTGCCCGAAAGCTGCATCACCTTAAGATCATTTATCGATGCTCCGGCAACGCTTTCAGGCGATGGAAACAGGTAATGCCGATCGCCCTGATAGTCAATCAAAGATCCATAATGTTCTACCAGCCTTCGTTTTATTTTATAAGCAAATGGGAGGTTGATCTGCTGTCCGATAATGCTCCAGGCAAATGCTTCAAACAGATCGGGCATCCCCATAAACCGAAGGCCACGGAACTGAGTTGTCATATAAGCCAGTTCCGGGTAAAAGGAAAGTTTTTGGTAGAAAACCTCCAGTTCAATTTCTAAGTCGAACCAGCCATTCAAAAAATCTCTTATATGATCTTCTCCTTGTTCAGAAGGTTCAGCGGTTAACCAGTTTACCACCAGTCTATCTGGCAAAGGATAAATGTCAACAAGCATCTGCTCAGTTCCGCTTTGAAAAGCCCTCCTTACACGGTCGGGATAGACCCTGTATAGACAATCGTCATATCCACGGCTCAGAAACCACAGACATTCCTGTTCATTAAATAATCCTTTAATAGGAATTTCGATTGTTCTGTATATCATCCTCCAAAATAAAATATACGCTGCAGATCCGCAATCCGAATCCTGCGGTTTTGTCGGATCTATTTTAACGGATGAATAGGATAGATGTTTTTAATACCGCAAGATCCGGATTTTGATGTCTGCGATAAACTGTAATTTTGGAAGGAGAGGTTGATAGCCGTTCATCAAATTTATGTATCATCATTTAGAAACAGGAAAAGACGAGGCAGAACGAAAAAAAAATGTTGGGTCATTGATCCGGTCAGGTGCAATTGCTTTAGGCGGGTATAAAAAAGCAAAGATCTATGGATTACTAAGCTGCTCATCAGGTAAGCGGATGAAAATTGAAAACCGGATATTCTTTAAAAATGAAGCTGAGGCCTTAAAGCTGGCTTACAGGCCTTGCGGAAATTGCCTGCCTGCAAAATATAAAAAATGGAAAGAGGGCCTGGAGTTTAATGGTAAATTATAACACTTTGTTTAAAGCGCAAGAAACGGGTTTCTCGGGCTCCTGGCTTAGGGTAAATTTGTATAAATAAAATAGAGACGATTATGAACAATTTTGTGAAAGAATTTAGGGGCACAGACAATCATATCAATGAAATTACGGATGTCCCTGTAAGAAATTCAAAGTATAAACAAGCCATGAAAGCACGTATTGAGCATACCAAACTTTCGGCCATGCCAGATTCAATTCATATAAAAAGCTGGGAGGATGAGGATTTGGGACAACCTGTGGCTTACCAGTTCGCTATTTCTGCTTTTGGAGAGATTTTAATCGGATCTACAGCGAAAGGCGTATGTTTTGTAGGTTTTACCAATAACAACCGGGAAGAAACCTTAAAAGATTTAAAAAGAAGGTTTCCTGCCAGTGTAATGGAAGAAAAGGAAACAGAATGGCAGCGTGAAATCATTGTACAGATGAATCATCCTGAAGAGCAGTTGCCAGTACATCTTCATCTTAAGGGCACAGGATTTCAGTTGGACATCTGGAAGAAATTATTACAGGTTCCATATGGCGGGGTGATAACTTATGCACAACTTGGCGGCAGCTCAAAAATTGCAAGGGCTGCAGGTACTGCTGTAGGTAGAAATCCTGTCTGTTATATTCTTCCCTGTCACAGGGTTGTGCATGGGGATGGGAGTTTTAACGGCTATTTCTGGGGAAATGACTTGAAAAAAAAGCTGCTAACCTGGGAAGCTGCCGCGGAAGCCTTTGAAGTGATTAGAACATTGAATTAACAGCATTTAGAGCAGCTTTGCTACGGATAAATTATCCTCAAATTAAAAAATGATGGGAACACAGCAGGAGTTAGATTATAAAAGGGTTGCATCAGCGATCACTTATTTTAAAGAAAACTATAAGGCACAGCCTAAACTGGAAGATGTAGCCGAACATGTTCATCTGAGCCCATTTCATTTTCAGCGCATGTTTCAGCATTGGGCGGGAGTTACACCAAAGCAGTTTTTACAATACCTGAGTGTAGAACATGCCAAAGAAATCTTAAAGAATACTGGCGCGACACTGTTTGAAACGGCTTACGAGACAGGGCTATCAGGAACCAGCCGACTGCATGATCTGTTTATTAAAGTAGAAGGCATGACGCCAGGTGAATTTAAAAATGGAGGCGAAACACTTGCCATTAACTATATATTTGCCAATACCCCGTTCGGAACGGTTTTAGTCGCCTCTACAACCAAAGGAATTTGTCATATGGCTTTTGCAGACGAAGGCGAGACTGTTGCACTGGAGCAGCTCACATCCTCTTTTCCTAATGCCCATTATACTCAGATTGTTGACAAGATACAGCAAAATGCCTTATTTATATTCTCAAAGGATTGGAGTAATCTGGACGAAATAAAACTTCACCTCAAAGGCACGGCCTTCCAGATTAAAGTTTGGGAAACCTTGCTTAAAGTGCCTTCAGGAGGGTTAACTACTTATTCAAGCCTGGCAAAAAGCGCAGGTTATACCGGTGCATCAAGGGCAGTAGGTACAGCAATAGGCAATAATCCTGTTGCTTTTCTTATTCCCTGTCACAGGGTAATTAAGGCTACCGGCGAATTGGGGCAGTATCATTGGGGTACCGTGCGAAAAAATGTTATCATCGGCTGGGAGGCAGCCCGGCAGCACACAGCTATTTAAATTGTTTATTGAGCTTCGGTGGTGGTCTTTGCGCTCAATTCCTTTTGTTTAATTAGGTCAAACTTAAAAAGCTCTTCAGTGCTTACGAGTTTTCTTGTACATTTATCTATATCTGCACCTTCTGCTGTCCATAAATAGGGGCGGAAACTATAAGATTTACTTCCGTCGAGGTTTGCAATAAACTGGTTCCATGTTGACCATCTTAAGCCTTTATAAAAGGAAGAAAGGTCACTGTCAAAACAGAAAAGAATAAATTCGCCATAACCAAAACCCAGGGGTTCCCAATTTAAGCTATTTGGGGCGAGGTAGTAAATGTTTTTGATATCCTTGCCAAATGCACCATAATTAATGGCAAAAAAACCGCCAACGGCATCATCCGCAACCAAAAGAAATAAAGGTTTATCTCCGTATTCCTGGATTGATTTTCCCTTGTTCCATTCTGATACAGAACGGTTTAACCTGGTGCTTCCTGAGCCTAATATCCTGACCCAGCCATTATCAACCATCATACCGCCGGTATTATAAATCACGCCCCCCAAAGTGGAGTAGGTAGACACCTGGGTATTGTATAATACTTCTTTTGCTTTAGCAGAATCCAGTTCGAGAACTTCAACTTTATTTTTTGCAGAATCGATCCACTTTTTGATGAGTGGCCAGGACGGATCCTTTTTGTTGACCAGTTCATCCAGGCTTTGCATTTTGTTTTGTGCAAAAGTGCCGGAAGAAAGTAAGACTAAAAAAAGTACAGAGAGGGTTTTAATAGCGCTTTTCATAAACGAGTAATGTATCTTTCAAAGATAGAATGATAATTTCTTATATTACTATCCTTTTAGCCTGTTGTTATGAATAAAGAAAACTTAGTCAGATTTCTTCAAAATACAAGCCTGGTGTCTTTTCACACTGCCGTGAAAATTGCCGGGCAGTTTCACGAAAAGGTGATCCCAAAAAACCAGCTTCATCTGGAAGAGGATAAAATATGCAATGAATACCTGTTTCTTGAGAAAGGGTACATGCGCGCATTTGCCCACGATACGGAGGGAAGTGAGGTAACTACGAACTTCTGTTCGCAGGGACAAATGGTATTTGAAGTAAACTCCTTTTTTAACCGCACAAGGTCGAAAGAAAACATACAGGCACTGACAGATTGTGAAGGGTTATATATTAGTTTTGAGGAGCTGAATAATCTTTTTCACACCTTACCGGAGTTCAGGGAGTTTGGCAGGGCCGTGCTGGTTAAAGGTTATGCAGATCTAAAAGGGAGGATGCTGTATATGATTACAGAAACAGCAGAAGAGCGGTATGAAAATCTGCTTAAAACCAATCCGCAGATTTTTCAGTTTGCCCCCTTAAAAAATATTGCTTCTTATCTTGGGATCACCGATACTTCCCTGAGCAGAATAAGAAAGGAAATTCTAAAAAAATAGCAGGTTTTTATTTCTTGTCATTTGGCAAGATGCTGCCCTCTATATTTCATTTCCTTTGTTTTATAAATTAATCAATAGAACAATGGAACATTTACCCTCTTATATCAGCATTGTGTTTACGCTAAGTACTGCTTTGATCATTCTATTAATATACAAAGCCAGTAACTATTCAAGATTCTTAATCACCCTGATAACCATCTGGCTGCTCCTGCAATCTGTTGTTAGCCTTTCGGGATTTTACACAGTAACCACAGGATCACCTCCAAGGTTTGCTTTACTGCTGTTGCCGCCAATATTCCTTATCGCGACTTTGTTTTTTACAAAAAAAGGAAAGGTCTTTATTGATCCGCTGGATATAAAGATGTTAACCTTGCTTCACGTCGTCAGGATACCGGTAGAACTTACCTTGTACTGGTTGTTTCTGCATAAAACGGTACCGCTGGTGATGACATTTGAAGGAAGGAATTTTGACATTTTCTGCGGGATTACGGCGCCATTCGTTTATTATTTTGGGTACGTTAAAAATTCTCTTCAGAGAGGTGTGCTGATAGGCTGGAATATACTTTGTTTGTTACTTCTGGGCAATATCGTTATCACAGCACTCTTATCCGCACCTTTTTCTTTTCAGCAATTTGGATTTGACCAGCCCAGTATTGCGCTTTTTTATTTTCCTTTTATCTGGCTTCCCAGTTGTATTGTACCTATTGCTTTGTTTGCGCATCTCGCTACTTTAAGAAAGCTACTTAAAAAAGATGATTTTAACCTGGGTTAATATGATCCCATTGTCGTCTCCTTAGATTTGAATTTTCAAACAAATAATTTAAAGACAGCAAACATGAAAACTCTACAGATAGGGGACAAGATACCCTCATTTAACTTGAAAGATCAGAACGGTAAACTTTTTAAATGGGGATGCACATGCGGAGAAAGTACTGGATTTTCTTCAAGTTTAAGTGTAATCACCATAGCTATATAAAAAGCCGGAGTGGGTTTTGAATAAATCTCCTGCCCCGGCTTTATAAATTAAACTTTGTCCTTATTGACAAAATTCATAGCACCCATTATACTGATGCAGACAAATCCGACAAAAAATATAAATATGGAAAGGTTATCTTCAGTAGAAACCTTACCTCTTTTAAAAAGTATATAAGCTATTACTAAATTAAACAGTGCCCAGCAGACATTGACGATTGGAGAGGACAGGCCTTTACCGGGAGGTTTTGCAAAAGGAGTGGGGAAGGCATCGCCTGAGATTCCCTTCACAAAATGAGGGATAAAGTTTCCAAAAAAGCTTCCGGCCCAAAAGCCTGCAAAATAATGATACCACTGCATAATAACGGGTTTTAATGTGAATATATACTTGATTTAACTTATCGACGATATTTGTTTATGTGTCGAAAGTAATGCAATTTTTTTAACAATCCTATATCTATGATTTAATATTATATTTGGCCTACAAAGCGATATTAATCACATGAAGAAAATTACGTTAGTTATTCTGGCACTATTCATTACCACTGCCTCATTTTCACAAGGTATGTTCAATTTGTTTAAACGCTCAGATGATTTTTTTGACTTGATGCAACAG
This sequence comes from Pedobacter sp. L105, assembly GCF_009765875.1. Lineage (GTDB taxonomy): Bacteria > Bacteroidota > Bacteroidia > Sphingobacteriales > Sphingobacteriaceae > Pedobacter. The sequence continues at coordinate 40,311 of NZ_LMUP01000011.1, read as the reverse complement.
CATAAGTTTACAGAAGCACATGATGCTTTTGATGCCAACCTGCAAGCTAAAGTATCAGTTGCAGATTTGGAGAAACTGTGGGGCGAGCTGGATACGAGATATGGAAAATATGATTCAGCAGCAGCAACACAGGGAAAAGCAGAAGGCGAATTTTATGTAGTTACGGTAGATGCGAAATTTGCGAAAGACAGCCAGTCGTTCATCATGGCTTATAATAAAGCTGAAAAAGTAGTCGGTTTTTTCCTGAAGCCACGATCGGTTTCCAGTGTATACTTAAACCCTGCCTATGCAGATACCACTTTATATGCACAAAAAGAGATTTATGTTAAAACTGCCGGCCATGTGTTGGTAGGGGTGCTCACCACTCCGAAAAAAGTTACCAACTTCCCGATAGTGGTACTGGTTCATGGTTCAGGACCGAACGATATGGATGAAACCGTTGGCCCGAATAAGCCATTTAAAGACCTGGCAGCAGGTCTGGCGGCAAAAGGAATAGCCAGTATCCGTTATGTAAAAAGAACCACGATCTACTCTGGTGAATTTAATGGGGCATTTACAGTAAAAGAAGAAGTAACGGATGATGCTGTAGCTGCTGTAGCTTTAGCGGCAACTATTCCGGGAATAGATAAAAAACAGATCTACCTGCTGGGGCATGGTATAGGAGGGATGCTTGCACCGAAAATCGCTGCGCTTACTCCGGAGCTGAAAGGGATTATCCTGGCAGAATCTCCAGGAAGGAAATTTACCGATGTATGGGTAGACCAGAATAAATATATGTTTGATGCGGCAAAAGATACCACTCAGGCTGGTAAAAAGCGTTATGATATGATACTGGCCGAACTGGAAAGAACCAGGATCACCAAAGCGGGAACAATGAAACCGGATTCTACGATCTTTGGTATGCCGGCATCTTACTGGATCGATATCAACCAGTACAACCAGGTTGAAGCTGCCAGGAAATTAAACAAGCGTATCCTGATCATCCAGGGGGGAAATGATTTTCAAACTTATCCTGCAGATTATGCGGCATGGAATGAAGCTTTGGGCAAAAAAAGTAATGCGACCCTTAAATTATATCCCGATCTGAACTATTTATTAAGCTCTCAGGTAGAAAAAGGTACTACCAGTCAGTATCAGAATGCATCAAGTGTTTCCGAGACCCTGATTAATGATATAGTGGCATGGATTAATACTAAATAATACTTAAATTGGCTATTTTCTGATAAAAACATCAATAATGTGTAAAATGTCAAATTGAAATGAGGGTCATCCCTCATTTTTTTTATATTTGGTCAGATGGCAAAATTTAAAGCACTACTCTTCGATCTTGATGGTACCCTTGTTGACTCTGAACACTTTCATTGGAATACATGGAATGAATTATTGGCAGAATCTAATGTTCGGTTAGAATATGAAGACTTCCTGAAAAATTACGCGGGTATTCCATTACCTGGTAATGCAGTAAGACTAAAAGAACTCTATGAAATTGAATCTCCTATTGAATTGTTGATTTCCCGTAAGGAAGACCTTACTGTAGAACGGTTAAAGACCAGTATTATTGAGCTGATGCCCCATGTACAGGATACACTTGATTTCTTTTTGAGCAAAGGGGTCACAATGGCGCTGGTTACAGCGAGTAAAAGACCTGATGTTGATGAAATGTTTAAGAAAAACGGTCTGACAAAATATTTCAGCCTGTTAATTACCCGCAGTGATGTAGTTAACAGTAAACCTGATCCGGAATCTTATAACCTGGCTGTAGAAAAACTGGGATTGCAAAAATCAGAATGTCTGGTATTTGAAGACACGCTAAATGGTTTACGCGCGGCAAAAGCTGCAGGCCTAACCTGCTTTGCTATCCAGGGAAATGAAGAAGACCATTTGAAATTGGCAGCTGCTGATCAGATATTCCTGAATTTCCAGGTGGCTAAACAATATTTAATAGATAACGAATTGATTTAAATGATTATTGAAAGCAGTAAGTTATTTACTGCTTTCATATTTTTCTGTGATCAGCGTCAGCAGATCGTCGTTGATACTAGTATTAGCTTCTGCTTTCCACTTCAGTGCTATATCTGGTCTGATCTCAAAATTCTCGTGGCCGTCAATAGATACAATATGATTGGTTCCATCTTCGTCCGTTACCGCATGAATAGCTACAGGGATATTTTTCCCTTTAAATTCTACTTCGAATCTGCTGATATGATAACTCATAGCCGGTTAGTCCCTTTTTAAATTCTCCAGGTAGGTAGTCAGGATGTCTTTTAAATAGATCTCTGGTTTTGGCATCGTGATCACTGTTCCGGGAGCTTTATCCTGTGATTGTTTGATATAGTTTGCTTTAATCTTTCCCCAGTCTTTTGAATACAACTGTATAAAGGTATCTACAAACTGTTTGTCGGTATAATCTTTTGGAAGCTTACTCAATACAACTTCAATTTTCTCTTCTTTCCTATGTAATACTGCCATAATGATTTTATAATATTTCCAAAGCTATAACTCTAAATTGAATTATATAAACTTTTATCTTTTTCAATTGTTTTAAGGAAGCCAGATTAAAGGGCAGGGTTCATTTTGTCACTAAGATCATCATCATGACAGATCAATTGAAAGAACGGGGGTTACTGAATTTCTTTATACAGTGTTTGCAGGATTTGTATAGTGCAGAAAAGAAATTTATTAAATGTGCAGCAGCTTTGTCCATTGCTGGTTATACAGAGGAATTACAAAGTGCTTTAGTAGCTCAGTCTCATGAAGCAGAGATACATAAAGAGCGTCTGGATCTGGTGTTTAAATTACTCAAAAGGCAGCCTGGCGAAGGTAAATGTAAAGTGATCGAGATCCTGACTGATAAATCTGCTGAGATTGTGAAAACAGTGGAAACCGGCACCGCATTGCGGGATGCTGCTATCATTTATGCTGTTCAGCTGATTGTACATTATAAAATTGCCAGTTACGGAAGTTTGATTTCTTTGCTTGGCGAAATAGGTGACGATAGTGCCCAGGTATTACTGGAAAGATGCCTGGCAGAAGAAAAAAATGCAGATGCTTATCTAACGCAGATAGCAATCAATTTTATTAACCCGGCAGCTAAAAAAGAATCTTCCTGATCTGCAGTTATGATTATTTATTATTGTTTTTAATGGATTGCAGGTGAACCTCTTTGATCGCAAAATATTTATCTCTCCACATATCCCGGCTTCTTTTCATACCTTCAAAATCAGTAGGTTCAGGTTCATTCTCATGCTTGTCTGACGGGTTGTCGTTCAAAGCGAGAAAATCATAATCCAATACTTTGCCATATTTGTCTAATACCGAATCGGGAAGAGTGGGATCTTTGATATGGTTATAATAACTGGATCTGTCAAAACCTGCTGCCCTAACCAGTATTGTGATTTTTATACCTTTCTTACGAACAATCCCGTTTAAATATTCTCCTCTGTGTTTCTTGAAATCCCCGTTTTTCACTTTAAACAAGGTAAATATTTCCTTAATAAAAATATTCTACATTTTATTTCTATTATTCTACATAAGTGTTTATTTTTATGTGAATTGTGTAGAATAGTGCAGGTTTTTTTTAAAAATACTCTACAGTATTGACTACTCATCAAATGAATGTGTAATAAATTGAGATGGAAACTTATTTCAGATTTAAACTTATTGGCATGATTAGCCGGCGGCATAAAGCTGGCTTATTTCCCTTGTTGCAGGTCGTCATGTCTTTTAACAATGATAAAATATTCTATTCATAATAGTTTGTATCTTGGCATGATTGTAATAAATTTGTTATACTCACTAAAAGAATATTATAATATAACTGATAGAACCCTATAAAAGTTCGTAAAGGCTATTTTATCAAAACAAAAATAATGGCAGGTTGTATACCAAAATCCCTTCATCACCTCATAGTGAACGCCCCTTATGCTGTAGCTATTCTGGATGGCCAGTTGAATTATATCACTGCTTCAGTTCAGTGGCTTAGTGATTTTAGGCTGGAGGGCGATCTGTCTGGCAAATCTTTTCTTACGGTTTTCCCTAAAATAGGTCCGCAATGGATGCCACTTTACCTGGAAGCCTTGAAAGGAAACCATAGTAGCGGGGATGGGGAAGAGGTCGTTTCCCTGGACGGCAGTTTACAATGGCTGAAATGGGATATACAACCCTGGCTTAATGATACAGGAGCTATTGGCGGAATAATCATTTATCTCAAAAATTCTACTGTCTGCAGGAAAGAGCAGGCAGCGCTAAAAAGAAGTCTTGATCTTTATCAGCAGGCCAATGAAGATGCGCGTTTAGGTTTGTGGGAAATTGATTTCAAAAAAAAGGAGTTATTCTGGTCTGCGGTTACTAAACAGATCTATGGGGTGGCAGATGACTATCAACCACAGCTTACTGCAGCGATTGACATTTTCAAAGCCGGGACTTTAAAGGATAACCTGATTAAAAACTTTATTAATGCAGTGGAAAGCGGTACGGGGTATGAACTGGAAATTGAACTCACAACAGCAAAAGGCGAAGATCTCTGGGTAAGAACTAAAGCTGCCACTGAGTTTGAAAACGAAGTTTGTGTCCGTATGTATGGTACCTTTCAGGATATTCAGCAGCAAAAATTACAGGAGATACAATTGGCCAATAGTGAAATTAAATACCGCTCGCAGATTGAAAATTCACTATACGCATTTTTGCTGATCATCCCTGGAGGCGTAGTGATCGAAGCCAATCAATCGGCCACAGATATGTTTGGTTATACTTTGGAAGAGTTTCATCAGATAAGAAGACATGACCTGCTTGATCGTCAACACCCGGATTTTGAAAATTTTATGCTCACCAGGCATACCGTTGGCAAAGTAAATATGGAATTAACCGGAATCCGTAAAAACGGGGAACACTTCCCCTGCCAGATTTCGGCTACAATTTATACAGATAGCGAGGGAATCATCTACAATAACCTGGTGATTGTAGACTTGACAGAAAGACAGCGCGCGGAAGAGCAGACCCGATTGATGATCAGTGACGAACGTAAATTGTTACGCACATTGATAGATAACCTTCCCATTAGCGTATATATAAAAGACAGGGAATTCAAGCGGACAATGGTTAACCGTTCTGAGATCATCTATATGAATGGCTCATCAGAAAATGATCTGCTTGGAAAAACAGATTTTGATCTTTTTCCGGCTGATTCTGCGGCAATCTGGCTGGAGGAAGATCAGCATGTATTTGAAAGCGGCAAATCTATCATCAGCAAGGAAACCGTCGATAAAAAAGCAGATGGAACAGTAAATTATATGCTGACATCCAAAATTCCTTTATTCAATACGGCCGGTGAAATTATTGGCTTGCTGGGTATCAATTATGATATTACCCAGATCAAAGAAGCAGAATATGCCCTGGCGGTTAGCGAAGAAAAGTATCGTGAGATTTTCGAGAATATACAGGATATCTATTACCGCACCGATCAGAATGGGATTGTTACCGAGATCAGTCCCTCAGTGGAAAGATACTCTTATTATCAGCGGGATCATATCATAGGAAACCCTGTATCAGATTTTTATTTTTACAGGGAAGACAGGGAGAAGATTGTCGAAGCCTTAAAAGCAGATTTTGCCGTGACAGATTTTGAGGTGAAACTAAAAACCAGAAACAAAGATCTGGTGTATGCTTCCGTAAATGCGAGGCTGATTATTCAGGATGGCGTGGTAATAGGTTCTGAAGGCAGTATCCGTGATATTACACAGCGGAAAAAGCAGCAAAATGAACTCACCCTGCTGAATACAGAATTGCAGGCCCTGAATAACCACCGGGAAAAACTGCTTTCTGTAATTGGGCACGATCTTAGAAATCCTATTGCAGCCAGTCTAAAACTGGCTGAGCTGGCATTGATGGATATGGAGGATACCACAAAAGAAGAATTGACCGAATACCTCTTAAGAATGAAATTAGGTCTTACCAATGCCAATGAATTGCTGGAAGATCTCCTGCACTGGGCAGCGAACCAGTTTAATTCCCATAATTTTAATCCCGTCCTGATCAGCGATGTAAAGATGCAGGTGCTTACCTGTATACAGCGGCTAAAACCTATGGCACATGAAAAAGGCCTTGAACTGATAGAAACTATTGAAAGTGGCTTGTCAATTACTGCCGATAAAGATATGCTGGATGCTATTATACGTAACCTGGTATCCAATGCGATCAAATTTACGCGTAAGGGACATATTACTGTCACTGCTCAGTCCCGTGAAAAGGATGTGCTTTTTGCTGTGAGTGATACAGGAAATGGAATATCCGAACAGGTGATTGGTCAGTTATTTAGGAAAAGTTCCATTTATACCACTTATGGAACTTCAGGTGAAAAGGGCACTGGGCTCGGTCTGGAGCTTTGCCGTGATTTTGTGGAAAAACACGATGGCAAAATATGGGTGGAAAGTACTGAAGGAAATGGCAGTACCTTTTATTTCACGATACCGATTTAAACTTTATTTTATTAATCAGGACAAAAATTCTATATTTAGTCGGTTGGCAGCTGCTGCTAATTCGTTATACCAGATATAAACCGATGTGTTACCGGAGACTCTTCCTGTTATTTATAGGCTGTTTATTATCCTCTTTGGCTGTTGCTCAGCAGGATCAGATTCAGTTTTCCCGCATTGATATCTCCAATGGCCTGTCTCATAACCAGGTAAATGCCATTTTGAAAGATGCCAAAGGTTTTATGTGGTTTGGCACACTTTCCGGTCTTAACCGGTATGACGGTTATGAATTTAAGATTTTTAAACATGACCCAAGGGACAGCACCTCGCTGACCGATGATTTTATCACCAGCATTTATCAGCTGCCAGACAATAAGCTATATCTCGAAACCCGCAGCGGCCCAAATATCTATGATCCCCAGACGGAAACTTTCGTCAGGAATGTTAAAGGCTACCTGAAAGGCTTGCACATTCAGGCTAAGGTGATCCGTGATGTGATCAAAGATGATGAAGGTAACTTCTGGTTCAATGCCGCTGACGAAGGCATATTTAAATACAATACCACTACCGGATTAACGCATCATCTGCTTTGTGATGGAAAGCAAAGCTTTTCCCTGAAACAAACAGCGATAGCGGCATTGCAGAAAGATAGCAGAGGAAACATCTGGGTGATCCACAGCGATAGAACCATCGAAATGCTCAATATCCGCTTAGACAGGGTACAAAAACGTATCAATTTGTTCCCTCAGCAACAAAATGTTGTTTCGCAGGATTACCGTTTGTTTATCGATCAGTCCGGGGCTTTGTGGGTATACAAGCTCAATCAGCAGGAAGGTGTAAGTTATTATGATCCCGCCACCGGCGAAAAACGCTTTATCGATAAAACACCGGGCGGATTAAATAACAATCTGGTCAATAGTATCCTGCAGGATGCCAATGGGCTGATCTGGATAGGTACTGATCATGGAGGGATTAATCTCCTGAATAAAAAAGATTTTACGATCAGGTACCTGGTGAGTAAAGAGTATGACCCTAAAAGCTTGGGCCAGAATAGCATACTGAGTATGTATAAAGATGTTTCGGGAATCATTTGGGTAGGAACGTTCAAAAAAGGAGTGAGTTTTTACCATGAAAAAATACTAAAATTTCCACTGTACAGGCACCAGGACGGGAACGCGGAAGGTTTAACCTATGAAGACGTAAACCGCTTTGCGGAAGACGAAAAAGGAAATATCTGGATTGGAACCAATGGCGGGGGACTCTTTTATCTGAACAGGACAACAGGAATTTTTAAACGTTACCTGCACCAGTCTGACCAGCCAAATAGCCTCAGTAATGATATTATAGTCAGCTTATACATCGACCGGCAGAAAAAACTATGGATAGGGACTTATTTTGGCGGGCTGGATAGTTTTGACGGGCAGTATTTCAGGCACTATAAACACAATGTCCAGGACCCGGCAAGTTTATCTGATGACAGGGTATGGGATATCCTGGAAGACCACCGTGGTAATTTATGGGTGGCAACACTGAGCGGAGGGCTGGATCAGCTGAACAGGACAAACGGTGAGTTTAGTCACCATCGGGCGCATCAGCCCAATAGCATTGGCTCAGATTATATTTGCTGCCTGATTGAAGATCATGAAAGTAATGTTTGGATAGGTACCTCAGATGGTATTGATGAGCTAAAAAAAGACGGTCATTTTGTACATTATCAAAGTAAGGCCGGGCAACCCAACAGCCTGATCAATAATATTGTGTACGACCTGATGCAGGACAGTTACGGTTTTATTTGGGTAGCTACCCGCGATGGGATCAGCAGGTTCGATCCGCATAGCGGTCATTTCAGGAATTTTGACGCTAAAGATGGTTTAACTGAAAAAGCTACCCTCAAAATAGTAGAAGATGCAGGAAGAAACCTTTGGTTAAGTACTTCCAATGGTTTGTTTAATATCCTGGTCACGAAAAACAAAACAGGAGATTTTAGCTATGCGTTCAGGAAATATGATGAACAGGATGGATTACAGGGCAGTGCGTTTAATGCCAATGCGGGTTATAAAACCAGGTCGGGGGAGCTGCTGTTTGGCGGTGCAAATGGTTTTAACCTCTTCCAGCCCCTGCGGATAAAAAATGACAGGACTAAACCTGTAATTGTACTTTCGGGCTTGCAGATATCCAACCGTAATATCAGGATCGGTGAAAAAGTGGATGGTCATACAGTTTTAAAAGAATCGGTTTCCCTGACAAAAAAACTGCAGCTGCATTATAACGAGAACGGGTTTACCATTGCTTTTGCGGCACTTAATTTCTTCAATCCGCAAAAGATCAGGTACAGGTATATGCTGGAAGGTTTTGATCACCATTGGCAGGAATTGCAGGATGACAGCAGAAGGGCAACCTATACCAATATTGATCCGGGAAATTATGTGTTCAAGGTGATGTCTACCGATGCGTCTGGAAACTGGGTGAACAATGAAACCCGGCTGGGCATTGTGATTTTACCTCCTTTCTGGAGGACAACCTTTGCGTATCTGTTGTATATGATGGCTGCCGGTGGTACCTTATTGCTGATTAGGCGCAGAGGTATCCGGCGGATAAAGAAGGAATTTCTGGTAGAACAGGAAAGGCAGCAGGCCAAAAGGATGCATGATCTGGATTTGTTGAAAATCAAGTTCCTGACCAATGTGAGCCATGAGTTCCGCACGCCGCTTTCACTGATTATCACACCTCTGGAAAAACTTATTAGAAGGGCTCCTGAATCCGACAAACAGCAATTGCAAATGATCCAGCGCAATGGCAGGAGGTTGCTGAACCTGGTAAACCAACTGCTGGATTTCAGGAAGATGGAAGTGCAGGAGTTAAAGCTGCACCCCAAAACAGGAGATGTGGTGCAGTTTATTCAGGAGTTGTCGTGGTCATTTAGTGATGTGGCCGACCGCAAGAATATTTGTCTTGATTTTATAACGAACAGGAAAAGCCTGGTTACCCGTTTTGATCACGATAAACTGGAAAGGATCATCTTTAACCTGCTGTCCAATGCCTTTAAATTTACTCCTAACGGAGGGCAGGTGAAGGTAAGGCTGGAAGCAGGTACAAGCGCAGCCGGACAAACCCAGTTGATGCTGAAAATAAGCGACACCGGTATCGGCATACCTGCCGATAAACAGTCGCAGATCTTTGATCGCTTTTTCCAGGACGATGTACCCGATTCAATGGTGAACCAGGGAAGCGGGATAGGTTTATCTATCACCAGGGAATTTGTAAAACTGCATGGTGGAACCATCGGTGTGCAAAGTGTCCCAGATCAAGGGAGTACGTTTACGGTAATTTTCTATTTCCCCGAGTTAGAAAGTAATTTGGCAGGAGCCGGAGTCATTGCTGGTAGTGAGGAAAACGTGGCACTGCCGCAGCATGCTGCATTTTCTTCTCAGCGATCGCTGATTACTGCCGAGCTAAAGGCCCCTTCAGTTGTAGAACAATTCTCCTGGAAAAGCAAAAAGCCGGTGTTGATGCTGGTAGAAGATAACGAGGATTTCCGGTTTTACCTGAAAGATAACCTGAAGGAATATTACCAGATTGCCGAAGCCGCCAATGGCAGGGAGGGATGGCAAAAGATACTGGGGCTGCACCCCGATCTGATTGTGAGCGATGTAAGCATGCCCGAGATGAACGGGATAGACCTTTGTAAAAAGATTAAATCAGATAAACGCACGGCACATGTACCTGTGATCCTGCTAACGGCACTGACCACAGAAGACCAGCAGTTAACTGGTCTGGAAACCGGGGCAAACGATTACATGACCAAACCTTTTAATTTTGAAATCCTGCTTTCTAAGATCCGGAACCTGCTGCAACAGCAGGCCTTGTCCAAAAAGACTTACCGTAAGCAGGTTGATTTTAAGCCTGCAGAACGCGAAATTGAATCGGTTGATGATAAATTTATCCGTCAGCTTTCGCTGCATATAGAGAAACATCTGTCAGACCCCGCCTATACCGTAGACCAGCTGAGTGCAGATATGAATATGAGCAGGGTAGGCCTCTATAAAAAGATTTTGCCGCTGACCGGTAAATCGCCCATAGAATATATCCGTTCTTACCGTTTACAGCAGGCTAAGCCACTGCTGCTTAAATCGCAGCTCACCATTGCTGAGGTGGCTTATGAAGTTGGTTTCAGTAACCCCAAACACTTTAGCAAGTATTTTAAACAGGAATTTGGTATCCTGCCTTCTGTCTTCGCCCTGCAAAAAGAAGAATTAAACAACTCCGAATACATTTAAAGCCGTTTCGTTAACATTTGAATACCCAATTGTTATCATTTGGATGCCTTCCAGTCGCGCTTATCCTTATACTTTTAGAAATAAAAATAACCATTTATAAACAGTATTTTATTTCTATGCACAAAATTAGGGTAAGCTCCGTCATTTTTATCTGTGGCATTCTTTTACATCTTAGCGTTAACGGACAGGAAAGCAAGAGCTTTGTTCAGACCAGTTCAGGTATACAAATTGATATCAGGCATTCCATATCCGGTATCAAAAAGATCAGTCTTCAGCCCGTAACCGACCAGATCATTCACGTGACTGAAATTACAACTGATGATTTTCCTTCAGATCATAGTCTGATGGCCATTAAACAAAGTAACCCGGATGGCGTGTTTTCTGTACAGCAGGATGGAGAGCTCGTTACGCTGAGTACCGCGGCCTTAAAAGTTGAAGTTTCTACTGCAACAGGGCTTATTATATATTATGATCATCGGGGAACTTTATTGCTGGCACAGAGTAAGGTTCCTGATCTGGCACTGGTACCAAAGATCTTTAATGGTGAATCTTCTTATCAGGTTTCGCAATTATTCGAGGCACAGGAAAATGAAGCTTATTATGGTTTAGGTCAGCATCAGCAGGGCCTGATGAATTACAGAGGACGCAGGGTAGATCTGGTACAATACAACACAGATATCGCCATACCTTTTGTGCTTTCTAATAAAGGATACGGATTGCTCTGGGACAATTACTCGATTACCCGTGCAGGAGATGTAAGGGATTATCAGCCGCTCAGTGCGCTGAAACTCTTTGCCGAAAATAATAAAGAAGGATGGTTAACAGCCCATTACAGTAACAGGAAATCTCCGGCTACAGTTTTATTCAGTCGCCCGGTATCAGAGATTTCCATGAACTGGCTCACAGATCTTCATAAATTCCCCGACAGCATTAGACCAGCAGATGCTATAGTTGAATATGTGGGAAGTTTATCCAGTGATTTGCCTGGTTTATATCAGTTTCAGCTGAAATACGCCGGTTATATTAAAGTATGGTTTGACGGTAAACTAGTGGCCGACTACTGGCGTCAGGCCTGGAACCCAGGTGCTGCGCTGTTAGACCTTACGCTGCAAAAAAATAAAAAGGTAAGTGTTAAAATAGAATGGACTCCCGATGGCGGCGAGTCTTACCTGGGTTTAACCTGTTTGCCTCCTGTTCCGGAGACCATCAAAAATACATTTGCCTTAAGTTCTGAATCCGGCAAAGCCGTCAATTATTATTTTGTTGCTGGTAAAAATGCCGATGAAATCATCAGTGGTTATCGTACGGTAACCGGCAAAGCAGTCCTGATGCCAAGATGGGCAATGGGATTCTGGCAAAGTCGCGAGCGTTACAAAACTGAAGATGATATCTTAACTACGGTTAAAGAATTTCGCGACCGCAAGATCCCGCTAGATAATATTGTGCTGGACTGGTCTTATTGGAAAGAACCAGAGTGGGGCAGTCAGGAGTTTGATCCTGCTCGTTTCCCGCATCCCGAAAAAATGATCAATACCCTGCATCAGGAACATGTAAACATCATGATCTCGGTATGGCCAAAGTTTAATAAAGGCTTTGATGTCTACAACGATTTTGATAAAAGCAATTTCCTGTTTAAAAGGAATATTGAGGATGGCAGGAAAGATTGGATAGGAGAAGGTTATTCAAATACCTTTTATGATGCTTTTAACCCTAAAGCCAGAACTGCTTTCTGGAACCTGATGAACAAAAGGTTGTATTCCAAAGGTATTGATGCCTGGTGGATGGATGCTACAGAACCAGATATGCACTCTAATTTGCCGGTAGAGATCAGGAAAGAACTGATGACGCCAACTTATGAAGGTTCGTCCACTACCTATTTTAATGCTTTTCCATTGGTTAATTCCAAAGGCGTATACGAGGGGCAGCGGAAGGCTAATCCGGTAAACCGCGTATTTATCCTTACCCGGTCTGCTTATGCGGGTTTACAGCGTTATGCCGCTGCAGCCTGGAGCGGTGACATCGCTTCTAGGTGGTATGATATGAAAAACCAGATCAGTGCCGGACTGAATTTCTCGATGTCTGGTTTGCCTTACTGGACCATGGATGTTGGCGGTTTCTCCGTAGAAACACGTTATGAGCATGCCCAGGGTGCCGATCTGGAAGAATGGAGGGAGCTGAACACCCGCTGGTATCAGTTTGGTGCTTTTGTACCGCTATTCAGGGTGCACGGACAGTTTCCTTACCGCGAGATCTATAATATTGCACCTGCAGATCATCCGGCTTACCAGAGTATGTTGTATTACAGCAAACTGCGCTATCGCCTAATGCCTTATATCTATTCCCTTGCAGGGCAAAGTTACCAGCAGGATTATACCATTATGCGCGGTTTGGTGATGGATTTTCCGAAGGACTTAAAAGCTTCCAATCTGGATGATGCCTATCTGTTTGGCCCTTCGCTGCTGATCAATCCGGTACATGAATATAAAGCACGTAAAAAAGAAGTTTATCTGCCGTCAGGACAGGGGTGGTACGACCTGTATAGTGGAAAATATTACAAGGGTGGTCAGGAGATCAACGCAGCAGCGCCTTATGACAGGATGCCTGTTTTTGTAAAAGAAGGATCTATTATTCCTACAGGACCTGAGCTACAATATACATCAGAAAAACCTGCCGACCCGCTAACGCTGTTTGTGTATACCGGTAAAGATGCATCCTTCTCTTTGTATGAAGATGAAGGAACCAATTACAATTATGAAAAGGGGGAATTCAGTACCATCACCTTTAGTTATGATGAAAAGGCTAAGCTGCTGACCATAGGAGACCGTAAGGGAACCTTCACCGGAATGCTTAAACTCAGAACTATCAATGTCATTTTTATTTCGCCAGAATCCGCTAAAGCCTTCATTTTTAACGGTAAAGCCGACTATATTCTAAAATACACGGGAAAACAGACCCGTATTTCTTTGTAAACAAAAACCAAATATATATGCATCTAATATTTACTAAATCTTATGAACGGGATGAAACAGAATTATAATTTGAAAAGAAAAAACATCTTTTTGCTGGTGTTTATTTCTATGCTGGTATGCAGCCAGGCCTTATTTGCGCAGCAGCGGCAGGTTAAAGGAACCGTGGTAGGGGCAGATGGAAAGCCCATTCCCGGCGCAGTAGTTAAAATAAAGGATAAAACCGGTGGAACGGGGACGAATAATGAAGGTGTATTTGCCATTAGTGCCATTACCGGGGATGTGCTGGTAGTGAGCTCGATTGGCTTCCAAACCAAACAGATAACCGTTACACAAAACAGTAGCTATAACATCAGCCTTGCAGACAACAACCAGAACCTGGATGAAGTGGTAGTGGTAGGTTATGGTGTGCAGCAGAAGAAACTCGTTACCGGTGCTTCGGTGCAGGTAAAAGGTGATGTGTTGCAGGGACAAAGTACACCCAATCCGCTACAGGCTTTGCAGGGGCAAACGCCAGGAGTACAGATCACCACTGCTTCCGGTCAGCCGGGTGGATCGGTAAACGTAGTGATCCGCGGATTGGGAACCATCGGCAATGCAAGTCCCCTGTATGTAGTGGATGGAGTATTAACTGCTGATATTACTTATTTAAATTCAGCAGATATAGAATCTATTGATGTGTTAAAAGATGCGGCATCGGCAGCGATATATGGTTCGCAGGCTGCAAACGGTGTGGTACTGGTTACTACGCGTACAGGGAAAAAAGGACAGTCAGGGCAGCTTACTTTTGATGCTTATACAGGTGTGCAGAATGTAGCCAACAAGGTCCACCTGCTAAATTCTCAGCAGTATGCTACTATAATGGATGAGGCAGCGATAAATAGTGGTAAACAACCCTATTTCACCAATGCGCAGATTGCAGCGATGGGAAGCGGAACGGACTGGATCAGCCAGTTATTTGTTCCTGATGCCATCACGCAGAATTATTCTTTTGGCGCTTCTGGTTCATCAGAAGCTTCAGTTTACTCTATGGGTGGTTCTTATACCGATCAGGAAGGCGTGGTTGGCGGTTCAAGTCTCTCTAATTATCAGCGCTACAGCTTCAGGGTAAATACCGAACATAATTTTTATAAAGACATTATAAAAGTAGGACAGCATTTAACTTACACTGACATTAAAAATAATGGCGTAGCTACTGGAAATCAGTATAACAATACCTTACGCGGAGCATTTAATACCAGTCCTTTTGTACCAGTATATGATGCCAAAGGTAATTTTTATGACAACAGTAAGTCTACCTGGGACAGTGGTGAAGCCAATCCTTATGCATTAGCTGTTTATAATAACCAGAACAGGAGCAATACACAGCGTTTGCTGGGTGATATCTATTTGCTGGTGCAGCCATTTAAAGGCTTAACCTTTAGAAGCAGCCTGGGCCTGGATTACAGTTCTTCTGATTACCATTCTTTCCTGCCGGTTTACAACTTGTCTACCTATGCCTATAATACAGTAACCAAAGCCAGTCAATCGATGACCAAAGGGCAGTCGCTGATCTGGGACAACACCCTGACCTATAAATTTAAAATTAAAGAGAACCATAATTTTGAAATACTGGCCGGAACTTCTGCCTATCAGGCTGACGGAAGTACGCTTTACGGAACCAATACCAACCTGATCTTTGATGACCTGGATCATTCATGGCTGAGTAATGCCACCAATAAAAACAGTACCGGCATTACCATTGGTGGCGGGCCTTTTGACCCTGACAGGAGGCTGTCTTATTTTGGCAGGATCAATTACAATTACAAAGAAACCTACCTGGTAAATGCCACTTTCCGCGCCGATGGCTCTTCAAGGTTCTCTTCGCAGAACCAATGGGGATATTTTCCTTCGATATCTGCCGGCTGGGTAGTAACCAATGAAAGTTTTATGAAAGACCAGAAAGACTGGCTTGATTTCCTGAAGATCCGCGCCAGTTGGGGACAGGTAGGTAATCAGAATATTCCTGCTTTCCAGTATTTGGCACCAATTACGCTGACCAATGTGAACTATAATTTTGGTCCTACGGAAGGCAACAATACTGCAGGTGCTTATCCAAGCAGGTTGAGCAACCCGGGTTTGAAATGGGAAGTTTCTGAACAGACAGATTTCGGTTTTGATGCCAGCTTGTTAAAAGGTGCCTTGTCCATCAATTTCGATCTATACGATAAAAAAACAAAAGACTGGCTGATTGCTGCGCCAATATTGGCTACAGCAGGTGCTGCAGCACCATTTATCAATGGCGGTAATGTAACCAACAAAGGAATAGAGCTGGGCATTAGCTATAAAAATAAAATTGGCGAGGTAGGTTATAGCGTTGGTGTAAATGGAGCTTACAACAACAATAAAGTGGGGCAGATCCCTACAGCAGACGGAATTATCCATGGTTCTACCGCACAATTATATGACAACTCCGGAGAGTTCTACCGTGCACAGGATGGTTATCCAATCGGTTATTTCTGGGGCTTAAAAACTGCAGGCCTCTTCCAGACTGAAGCGGATGTACAGAATTACAAATCGAAAACAGGAAAGGTGATCCAGCCTACCGCCCAGCCCGGTGATGTGAAGTTTGTAGACCTGAACGGCGATGGTGTGATCGATGACAATGACAGAACAAAAATTGGTAAGCCAAACCCGGATTATACTTTTGGTATTAACCTTTCTGCAACGTATAAGGGTTTTGATATTTCTGTGGTAGCTTCTGGTGTTGCCGGAAATGATATTGTACAGTCGTACAGGAATGAAGCCAATCAGTATGCCAATTATACCACCGCTATTCTTGATCGCTGGCATGGGGAGGGTTCTTCCAACACGGTTCCCCGGGTGACGGAAGATAACCGCAACCACACTACTTTTTCAGATCTGTTTGTTCAGAAAGGTGATTATCTGAGGATCAGTAATGTAACTGTGGGTTACGATCTGGGTACGATTATTAAAAAAGGTTTCCTTAAAAAGGCCAGGATATATGCTACCGCATTGAACCTCTACACTTTTACCAAGTATAACGGTATGGACCCTGAAATTGGTTACGGAGGCATTCAGTCTACCAGTGCAACCGGGCAGGCAATTGTACAGGATGCTTTTGCATCAGGTATTGATGTGGGATATTACCCAAGACCAAGAACTTTTCTGCTGGGTACAAATATCAAATTCTAATATTTTTTAAGCGACAATATGAAAACGATAAAAATATATATCATGGCCACTTTTCTGTTAATGACAGGGGCCTGCAAAAAAAGTTTTTTAGATGTACAGCCATTGACGTCTGTAACGGATGAAAACTTTTATAAAACACCGGCGGATGGATATAAGGCACTGGTTGGCTGTTATGATGGCCTGCAGCTGATCTGGAGTGCCGGCGTATCCCTTCCTGTTGCCTCAGAGGTGTTGTCTGACGATTGTTTTGGCGGTACAGGAAATTCTGATGGTTTCGGCTATCAGATGCTGGATGAGTTTGATAAAGCACGCTCTCCTTCAGATCAGAACCTGTTTGGCTCCAACTGGTCTTATTATTACCAGGCAATTTACCGCTGTAATGTGCTGCTCAGCAAAATGGACCAGATCCAATGGGGCAGCGATACCGCGTTGAAGAATACCTATACTGCCGAAACCAGGTATATCCGTGCTTTCCTGTATTTTGATATGATGCGCCTATGGGGGCATATCCCTTTACTGACAGCACCCTCTGCGGCTAATTTACCACAGGCTGCACCGGATGATGTATACAAGGTAATTGCAGGTGATCTTAAATTTGCAGCTGCTAATCTGGCTGCTGTTCCCTATGGATCACAAAATGCCGCTGATCATGGCAGGGTAACCAAATATGCTGCTGAGGCGTTACAAGCTCGGGTATTCCTGTTTTATACAGGCTATTATGGGAAAACTGATCTGGTGGGTGTGACCGATAAAACTGCGGCTTTGAGCGGCCTGGAAGATGTGATTAGTAATGGCGGTTACGATCTGGAAGAGAATTTTGCCAACCTGTGGCCTGCTGCTTCACTGGCTAACTATGCGGGAGAAGATAATAAAGAGACGGTTTTCGCTATTAAATATACCTATACCAGTGATTATAACGGAAATATTGATGGTAATTATTGGGTAGTTCTTTTGGGGCTGCGTGAGCAGGCTATTTTCCCTTATGGCAATGGCTGGGGCGGTGCAACGGTAGATCCAAAGTTATGGAATGCCTATGCTGCAAATGATACCCGCAGGGGGGCCTCCATTATTTCTATCAATGACGAGAACCTTGCTTTTACCAATCAGGGTAAACAAAGAGAGTATACCGGTTATTATGTGAAAAAATATACGCCAATGATCAATGCAGATGGTACTGCCTTGCCTATCGTTAATGGTAATCCTGATTTTCAGATTGGCCAGTTCCAGGATTATGTATGTATCCGTTATGCAGATGTATTGCTGATGGCCGCGGAACTAGGCAGTCCTAATGCACAGGCTTATTTCGATAAAGTGAGGAAAAGGGCTTATCTGACCAATTTTGTGTCACTTCCCGTTACCCAGGATAATATCATGAAAGAACGTCGCCTGGAATTTGCGCTGGAAGGTATCCGTTATTACGACCTGCTTCGTCAGGGGGTATCTGTAGCCGCACAGACCATTGCTGAAACTGCCTCTGTGCTGAATGGTGGCGCGCCGGCTACGGTAACTATTTCTGCTTCCAATATCATGGCTACCCAGGGTTTGCAGCAGATTCCCAATACACAGATTACCCTTTCCAATGGGGTGCTGAAACAAAACGCAGGCTGGTAAATGAACATTTTAAAAATAAAGAGATGAAACACGCGATAAAAACACTGATGATGATCCTGCTGCCGGTACTAGTCATGGTATCCTGCAAAAAAGATGATCCTAAAATGGGCAGGCTGCTCGATAAATCTGAAATTAAGTATGAAGTAGTACAGGATTTTAAAGCTGATTCCGGTGGAAATACCGTGATCCTGAGAAACCTTACTGCGGGAACGATCTCCATGTGGGATTATGGGTCGGGAACGTCTATCCGGAAAACCGATACCGTTCATTTTGCTTTTACCGGCAATTATGTGATCAAATTCTCTGCAGAAACAGGTGGAGGTGTGGTTAAAATGGATTCTGTAATTGTTAAAGTAACCCATGAAAATTTGGGTTACGTGACCGACCCAATGTGGTATAATATTTCCGGTGGTCCGGGAAAACAAAAACAATGGGTGCTGGATACGCAAGGTAAATACTTTGCAGGCCCGCTTACCTTTATTGATCCAACTAATTTTAATACCGTATGGTGGGATGCGGGACAAAGCATTTATCCGGACAGCATGGCGCCGGGTGATTATGGGGTAATGACTTTTAGTTTAATGGGCGGTCCTTATTTTAATGCTGTAAAACCGATGGAAGGTAATATTGTGCAAAATGGCACTTACACCATTGACCTGCTTAAGAAAAGACTGACCATTAACGGAGGAACCATTTTAAGAGGATATAAGCCTGCTAAAAATGGGATATCGGGTATTAACTGGAGTTACTATGAAATCATAGCCCTGGATGAGAATACGCTTCGTTTAGGCGTATATCGTGACCATGATGTAGATGGTGAAGGTAATGCCCTGCTTGTTTATAATTTTATTTCTAAAACTTATTCCGATAACTATGTTGCCCCGGCAACTAAATAATTGCAGATGACCAGACCTTATACTTTTTATTCGCTGATCCTTATTTTTTTTAGCACCGTTGCTCATCTCTCTGCACAGACCAATGTTCGTTCGGTGCAGGATTTTGATCAGCAATGGAAATTCTTTTTAGGCGATGATCCTAAAGCCTCGGCTAGTAAATATCCCGATGGTAAATGGCGGGTGCTAAACCTGCCTCACGATTGGGGTGTAGAGGGCGCTTTCAGTAAATCTAATCCTGCTACTTTTGGCGGTGGCGCATTGCCAGGTGGAACGGGCTGATACCGGAAGAATTTTACTGTTCCGGTTTCGTCTAAGGGCAAGTATGTGGCTATTGATTTTGATGGGGTATACCGGAATAGTGAGGTTTGGATTAACGGGCATTACCTGGGTTTGCGGCCTAACGGATATATCTCGTTTCGCTATGAACTGTCTCCTTATCTCCATTATGGCGGGCAGAATACGATCGCTGTAAAAGTGGACAATTCGAAACAGCCTAATGCCCGATGGTATAGCGGTTCGGGGATCTACAGGGATGTAAGGCTGGTCACGTTAAATAAGGTACATGTAGAAAATTGGGGTTCATTTGTTTCTACACCAGTAGCTAATGAATCAATAGCTAAAGTAAATATTCAGCTTAAAATTAACTTCGGTTCCGCTCAGGTAACGACTGTTCTGGTAAAAAATCTGATCTTTGATCAGGGCCATAAGCTGGTGGTAACGGCAGAAAAAACCGTAAAGCTGACTGGTGTAATCACTGCGCTGCAGGAAGAGTTAGAGGTGAAAAATCCCAGTTTATGGTCGGATGTAAGGCCATATCTTTATACTGTCCAAACGCAGGTCCTGATAAAAGGAAAACTAACAGATACGTATGAAACTCCTCTCGGTATCCGTACTTTTAGTTTTGATGCCGATAGAGGTTTTGTCCTCAATGGAAAGGAAATGAAGATCAAAGGAGTATGTAACCACCATGATCTGGGCGCCCTGGGTACGGCATTTAATGTCCGTGCTGCAGAACGCCAGCTGGAGCTGCTCAAAGCTATGGGCTGTAATGCTATCCGTACTTCACATAATCCACCGGCACCGGCCCTGCTCGATCTCTGCGACCGGATGGGTTTCATCGTCATGGACGAGGCTTTTGACATGTGGGTAAAGAAAAAATCGGAGTTTGATTATCACCTGTATTTTACCAAATGGCATCAGAAAGACCTGGAAGACCAGATCCTCCGCGACTGTGATCATCCCTCTGTTTTTATCTGGAGTGTGGGTAACGAGATTCAGGAACAGTGGGGGACAGGGAAAGATACTACAGGTAGGGTGATTGCCAGGGAGCTGGTTAAGATTGTTAAAAGCCTAGATCAAACCCGTCCGGTGACTACAGCAAATAACGACGTGAACTTATACAACAATGTGATCCAGTCGGGTGCAATTGACCTGATCGGTTACAATTATAACCATGAAAAATGGAAGGATTTCCATAAAACATACCCTGGTAAAAAACTGATTGCTACAGAAACTACTTCTGCGCTGCAAACGCGGGGACATTATGATATGCCGTCAGACAGTATTCGTATCTGGCCAACGGCATGGGATAAACCTTTGCTGATGGGTAATGAGGACTTCAGCTGTTCGGCCTATGATAATTGTTATTCGCCATGGGGTTCTTCTCATGAGGCGAGTTTGAAAGCTTTTATAGATGACCCGCTGGTTTCAGGGATGTTTGTATGGACAGGATTTGACTACCTGGGCGAACCCACACCCTATGAATGGCCGGCAAGAAGTTTCTACTTCGGGATACTTGATCTGGCCGGATTTCCGAAAGATGTATACTACCTGTACCAAAGCGTGTGGACAGATCAGCCGGTGCTGCATATCTTCCCGCACTGGAACTGGAAAGCAGGACAAGTTATCGATGTTTGTGCTTATTATAGTCAGGCAGATGAAGTAGAACTTTATTTAAATGGGCAGTCCCTGGGAAAAAAATCTAAAGCTAACGACGAGATGAAAGTAACTTGGCGGGTGAAATACGAACCTGGAACACTGAAAGCTATTTCCAGGAAAAATGGGCAGGTGGTTCTCGAACAAACTATACAGACTGCGGGCAAAGCAGCGAAGGTGATACTCCTTGCCGATCGATCAAAACTGAAGGCCAATGGAAAGGATCTTTCTTACATCACGGTAAAAGTAACGGATCTTCAGGGTAACTTGATTCCTGATGCCGGCCAGTTGTTAAGCTTTAAGCTCAGTGGAGACGCATCCATTGCCGGTTTGGATAATGGATGTCCGGTTAGCCATGAATCGTTTAAAGGAAGTCGCCATAAGGCCTTTAACGGGCTGGCTATGGCAATCATTAAAGCAGGCCATACAAAATCATCCATTCAGCTTACCGTAAATGGCGAAGGTTTGAAGCCCGCCACCATCGCACTCGATCTGAATCCGTAATGATGAAGAAACATTTTTTTGCCTGACGGGCCTTTTAGCGGGCCTGTCAGGCGTTAATGCGCAGCAGCCTATTGAGCCTGGGTGCGGATTTACCAGCTGGCGGATTATTACCTGTATACCGGTGATAAGGATTTTTTAATTGTAAAGTTTTTTCCGTATCAGACCATTAGCCACAATTAGTGGATAATATGTGTTTTAGATACTTCATGGATTAGGTTTAGCTCGCTATTAACAAGATTTTTCTTTGTTATTTCTATAGCGTTGGTATAACCTTGGTATAACCCCGGGTTATACCAAGGTTATACCAACGCTATAGAAATAACTACTCTGGATCTTCTTAAACCAAAGCTAATCACGATCAGTGTCAGGGCCAAAAGATTGTTCCTGAGCGCCTATTTAGGGCCATTACCTGATGGAGGGAGAACATAGCGATGTTAGCCTTATCTACACTAAAATCTCAGCAATGTCTAATTCTCTGTATGTTATTATTCTTTATTTTTTTTGTCTTAAATATAGAGAAGTCTTGTCTGAAATAATGAGACTAAGCTAAAATATTTGAAATATGAATAGGCAAATTATGATATGAATAGTTTGTTGAATACGATTATTGTAAAATATTGATAGATAGTATTTATATATTTATATGCTTTGTTGAAACGTTCAAATAAATTGGCTATTTTATCGAATAATGAGTTGATGTTAGCTATGTTTTATTCAAAACTATAATTGCAACATCACTTGTTTTTTTGCTAGATATATACCACAGTTAGCACCGGCTTACAAAATTTATTAGATTTGGTGCTAACTAACTCAACAAATATGTACAACTATAAACTCTCTTTTGGGATACCAATTATAGCTGGATCAATGCTTGCCCTGGCAGCATTTCATTCTACTCATCAGAATGACCAGCCTAAATCTGGGATCATTATTGAAAACATGGACAAACAGGTATTGCCAGGCAATAACTTTATGGAATATGTGAATGGCAGCTGGATTAAGAAAACCGAAATCCCTGCAGATAAACCATCCTTTGGTGCCGGCGCTATCATCAACGATAAAGCCCAGGAGGATGTAAAAGAAATTATCGAAAAAGCTGCTTCAGGTAAATTCACCGATGGATCTGAAGAGCAAAAGATCGGTGATCTATATGGTTCTTATATGAACACCGCAGCAAGAGACGCCATCGGTGTTAAACCACTTGCAGCAGATTTGAAAAAGATCGATGCGCTTAAAACCTATAAGGACCTGGCTGCCTATTTTGGTTATGCAGGTAAAATTGGTAATATGGCACCTTTTGGTGTTTCTGTAAGCGAAGATTTTAAAGACCCTAAACATTATATGCTGCTTACCTGGCAGGGAGGCTTAGGCTTACCGGATAGAGAATATTATTTCCTGAAAGACGCCAAATCAGAAGAGATTAGAAACAAGTATACTGCCCATATAGAGAAGATGTTTAGCCTTGCTGGTATTCCTGATGCAAAACTGGCATCGGTAGAAATTATGGCGCTGGAAACCTCGCTGGCTTCCAAACAAATGAAAAAAGAAGAAACCAGGAATATGGCTGGTTTATACAATAAATATTCAGTTAATCAGCTGAATACACTGATGCCTGACTTCGACTGGACGGCAATGCTGACGGAAGCAGGGATTCAGCATACAGACAGCGTGGTGGTAGCGCAGGTAGATTATACGAAAGAGTTGAATGCCATCATTAAGGATACCTCACTGGATACCTGGAAGATCTATCTAAAATGGAGCCTGGTAAATGGTTCTGCCGGAAGCCTGAATACAGCACTGGATGAAGAGAACTTTGCCTTTAACGGCACTGTCCTTAACGGCATACCTAAACAGCGCCCGCAATGGCGCAGGGGAGTTTCTGTAGTCAACGGATCACTGGGAGAGATGGTAGGAAAGCTGTACGTGGAGAAACACTTCTCTCCTGCGGCTAAAGCGCGTATGCTGCAGCTGGTAGGTAATCTATTGAAAGCCTACGAATCCAGTATTAACGAACTGACCTGGATGAGTCCTGAAACTAAAAAGGAAGCACTTAAAAAGATCAGCAAATTTACCCCTAAGATTGGGTATCCTGATAAATGGCGCGATTACACTTCATTGAAGATCGTTAAAAATGATCTTTATGGAAATCTTACCCGTGCCAATGCATTTGAATACAACAGGATGGTTAACAAACTGGGCAAACCGGTTGATAGAACGGAATGGGGCATGACACCACAAACGGTAAATGCTTATTACAATCCTCCTTTGAATGAAATTGTATTTCCTGCCGCTATCCTGCAGCCTCCATTTTTTGATCAGACTGCTGATGATGCTGTAAACTATGGTGGAATTGGTGCTGTGATCGGTCATGAGATAGGGCATGGTTTTGATGACCAGGGAAGTACTTTTGACGGAGATGGCGTAATGAGAAACTGGTGGACCAAGAGTGATCTGGATGAGTTTAAGAAACGTACCAATGCACTGGTAAGTCAATATAGCAGTTTCAAAGTATTTAATGATTTGAGCCTGAACGGTGATTTCACCCTTGGAGAGAACATTGGCGATCTGGGTGGTTTAACAATCGCCCTGAAAGCATATCATACAAGTCTTGCAGGTAAAGATGCTCCTGTTCTGGATGGTTTTAACGGCGATCAGCGTGTGTTTATAGGCTGGGGACAGGTATGGTTAAATAAAACAAGGGAGCAGGCAGTGAGGAAACAGGTATCTACTGATCCGCATTCTCCGGCACAATTCAGGGTAAATGGGGTAGTTCGTAATATCCCTGAGTTTTATACCGCATTTAATGTGAAACCTGGTGATTCACTTTATCTCGCGCCGGAAAAAAGAGTGAAGATCTGGTAAAGGATAAAAAATCAATATTAAAAAACCCTGTTCAGGTATTTACCTGAACAGGGTTTTTTAATATAAATCAAATTTGAGAATTAGTTTTTAACAAATTCAGTGTTTGCATTTAAAGTGATCTCATCACTTACAATTGCATTAGGGTATTTAGAACCAATTCCGAAATCAGCTCTTTTTAATGTTCCTGTAACTTTGAAACCTGCAGTTTCTTTTTTAGACATTGGGTTAGCCATTACGCCTCTTAAAGTAGCATCTAAAACAACTGCTTTAGTTACACCGTGAAGGGTTAGCATACCATTAAGTTTGTATTTTGTAGCAGATACTTTTTTCAATGAAGTGCTTTTGAAAATCAGTTTAGGATATTTTTCGGCATCAAAAAAGTCAGCACTTTTAATGTGTGCATCTCTTTTTTCATCTTCAGTTTTTACTGAACTGATATCTGCGCTCAGGTTAATTACAGCATCAGAAAAATCTGGTTTTGAGGCTACAATAGTTGATTCAAAGTTGGTGAATGAACCTTCAACGTCAGTCATCATTAAGTGAGTGATTACAAACCCTAATTTAGAATGTGATTTGTCTGCTACCCAAGTGCTTGGTTCAACAGCTTTAAAAGCGAATAGGGCTGATGATGCCACTACTAATAGTACAAGTAATTTTTTCATGTTTTTAATTTTTTCTATGTTACAAAGATTAAAAAAAAAGTGCGTTGCGACATTGATGTATGGTAAGAAATTCTTTTTGCAATAATGGAAAGGGAAAAAATTTAGGGTTATTGTCGGTAAGATTAATTTCTATCCATAAAATCAGTATTTAACGCATTGAAAAACAGGTATTTATCGCTATTCGTGTTGAAATATTCATTTTATTTTTGAACAAGGAAAGTTGTAATAAGATCATCTTCTTAAAAACAATCCTGAAAAAAATGATAGTGTAGGAAAACATGATGGAGGATGAATAGTGCTTTTAGCAGGCCAAGGAATATACTTTGCTTTTCATCACAGCGATGGGATTTTGTCATGCGGCGTCCGCAGCAGTTGTTATTGCGTTTTGCGGAACAAGATACCAACGTTTATTTTTTTGAAGATCCGCTGTTTGATGCCGCAGAAGAGGCATTTCTCTCTTTTGGTACCCGTTCAGAAACTTTGTGGAAAGTTGTTCCCCATATTAAACCTGGCCTGACCCCGGCAGAGGTTACCTCTTGCCTGGCAGAACTGCTTGCCAGGTTTCTTAAACATGCAAAGCTGGATAACTGGATCTTCTGGTATTATACCTGTTCAGCACTTTCCTTTAGTAAAAATTACCGGCCAAAAGTAGTTATCTATGATTGTATAGATGAATCTGCTATTTCGGCTAGCGCCATTACTAAGGTAGACCCTCTGGAAAAAGAACTATTGAAACGCGCTGACCTTGTTTTTAAAACTGTCAGTTTCCACTGTCCTGTACGTGTGGATTGGGATAACGTCTATCACCATATTGTTCATCAGATCAGCAAGGTAGTTCCAGGGATTAATTAAGGTTGTCTGTCGTCAGCACCAGAATCATTCATCTAGTCATTTCTTTGTTAGTTCATCTATTTCATTGATTTAACACTTATATATGTTATTCAGATTTTATTTTTTTTATAAGGTTTAATATATTTTTGTAAATAGAAATTTTTAAGGGTATTTTTAGCTTTGTAATTTTTTTTGAAATAATTAAATGACTCAGTTTAAGAGTAAATCTACAACAGCAAACGAAAAGAGATCGGCTTTTCCTATCATAGGAATGGGAGGATCTGCGGGCTCTTTTCATGCTTTTCAAAAGTTTTTTTTGCATATGCCCATCAAAAGCGGGATGGCATTTGTAATTATCATGCATTTGGATAAATCTCAGCATATCAATGTGGCTGGTATTCTTCAGCCCGTAACTTCAATGACCATTGCGGAGGCAGAGGATGGAACGCAGGTTAAACCCGACCATATTTATGTGATCCCTCCTGGCAAAGATATGGGTATCCATAACGGCCGCTTATTATTGATGGAGGCTTCGCGTTATAAAGGCGCCCATATGTCTATAGATTATTTTTTGCAAAGCCTGGCAGAAGACCAGTGGCATAATGCTGTAGCAATAATCTTTTCGGGAATGGGTGCAGATGGGGAAACAGGTGTAAGAATGATTAAGGAGAAATTGGGAATGATAATGGTACAGGATCCTGCGACAGCAGAATACCCGAGTATGCCCAGTACATCAATCAAAACACATATGGCAGATTATGTACTGCCCCCCGAAGATATGCCGGTTAAACTGATCCAATACCTGAGCCATCCGGCCATCCGTGAATCGCAATCTGAATCAGAGCAGTCTTTAAGTCAGGCGAACCATACGCATTTACAAAAAATACTAATGCTTTTGCGCTCGCATACCGGGCATGATTTTACATTGTATAAAAAAAGTACTATCGTCAGGAGGATTGAGCGGCGTATTGCCTTTCATCAGCTGCATGATTATGTTGATTATATCAATTATTTGAGGGAGAACCCTAATGAACTGGTATTGTTATTTAATGAGTTGCTGATAGGTGTTACCAAGTTTTTCAGGGACCATGATGCTTTTGATGCGCTAAAAAATAAACTTTATCCTCTGCTTGCTTCAAAAAAGGACGGGGATACCATACGGGTATGGATTGCCGGATGTTCTACCGGTGAAGAGGCTTATTCTATTGCAATTTTGTTAATTGAGTATTTGGATACGGTCAGATCAGTGAAAATGCCTAAGCTGCAAATCTTTGCGACAGACCTTGATCCGCAGGCCATTGACCACGCACGTTCTGCAAGTTATTTCTCCAACATCGCATCGGAAGTTTCGCCGGAAAGGCTGGAACGCTTTTTTATTAAGGTAAATGAAGGTTATGTAGTGAAAAAGGAAGTCCGTGAAATGATTGTTTTTGCACAGCACAACCTGATTAAAGATGCCCCTTTTACGCGTCTTGACCTGCTATGCTGTCGCAACGTACTGATTTACCTGACATCAGAACTGCAAAAGAAGATTATCCCTGTGTTTCATTATTCCCTGAATTCAAGCGGATTGTTATTTATGGGGCCTGCAGAATCTGTAGGTAGTTTTAGTGACAGTTTTATCAGCCTGGAAAACAAATGGAAGATCTTTAAAAGAAAAGAGGGGACTTCCGCAGTGGGGACGATGCTTGATTTTCCTTTTCATGTAGCCAATCAGCATACTAAAAACGTAAAGAGCCAGTTACCGATAAAAAGTATTAAAAACCCGCTTGCAGAAACTTTCCATAAAATTTTACTGGATAGTTTTACACCAACGGCACTGTTGCTAAATGAACGTGGAGACATCCTTTACATTAACGGACAGACTTCAAGATTTATGCAGATCAGTTCCGGGGAAGCCATTTTTAATATTCACCGCCTGGCTAAAGAAGAACTTAAATATGCATTGGGAAATGCACTGCACCAGGCGTGGGAGCGAAAGGGAAATGTTGAAGTTCCAGAAATTAAAGTAAAAGATAATAACTTTATTTATATCGTTGGCTTCAGGGTAGATTATCTGACAGAAATGCCCTTGCAGGATTTACTGCTGGTCACTTTTCATGACCATGGCCTGCAAAAGAAAAGACGTACATCAAAAGGCAAAAATATTGACCCTTCAAGAGAAGGTGCGGTAGAAGAACTGGAAAAGGAACTGATCTATACCAAACAACAGCTGCATAGTACGATAGAGCAAATGGAAACTTCGCTGGAAGAATTGAAGTCTACCAATGAAGAATTACAGAGTACCAATGAAGAATTACAAAGCACCAACGAAGAAGCACTGACTACAAAAGAAGAAATGCAGTCGCTGAATGAGGAGCTGATGACCATCAATCTGCAGTACCAGAATAAAGCAGAGGAGCTAACTCAGCTCAATAACGATATGAAGAACCTGCTGGACAATACGGAAATAGGAACCATATTTTTGGATAACCAACTCAATATTCTTCGTTTTACCCCACAGGTAACTAAATTATTCAATGTTATTCCAGGGGATATCGGCAGGTCAATCACACATATCGTGTCAAATTTTGATTATCCATCGCTGGAAGATGCGATCAAAGAAGTAATTGAAAGATTAGTAGGGAAAGAGATGGAGGTCAGTACGAAAAAAGGGGAATGGTATAACCTGAGGATCATGCCTTATCGTACAATGGATAATTTTATCAACGGTGCGGTAGTTACTTTTACCAAAATCACACCGGTAAAGGCAATGGAAAATAAGCTTATCGGTACACTGATTTATGCAAAGGCAATGATAGACCTTTTACCGGATGCAGCGGTTGTTTTGGATAAGGACAAAAAGGTGCTTATAGTAAACAATACGTTCTTGCAGCAATTTAATTTAAAAGAAGAAGATATCAGTGAACAATCTTTTATGGAAATTGTTCACAACAAATGGAAAACGTCTAAGCTGGATCAGCTGCTGCTTTCTGGCGTTCCGGATGAAATATTTATACAACATGATTTTCAGGCTTCCGGGCTTAAAGATCTGTTTGTAAGTTTTAAGCCTATTAGTTATAATCAAAAAGGCAAGAGTTTAGTATCATTAGTTACATTTAAAAATCAGGACAGTGAATAAAGATCAAAATTCGGCTAAAGATAAAAATAGTATTCTGGTTAATAAACCTGCCGGCAGATGGCTTCGTCATAAAGAGTCGTTTCCGGAGAATACAAATCTGAGCGCTGATGAGATCAATATCCTGTTAAACGAATTACAGGTTTACCAGCTGGAACTGGAAATGCAGAATGATGAGTTAAAGGCATCTTATTTAACTATCGACCAGGAAAGGGCAAAGTTTGTTGGTCTGTATGACCTTGCCCCGGTAGGTTATTTTATCCTGGATTACCTGGGGATAGTAGAGGAAGCCAATCAAAATGGGGTTGACCTGCTGAATATTTCTAAACAAACCATACTCCGCAGAAGATTTCAAAGTTTTATTGCCCCTCCATCCTGGGAAGATTTTTATAATTTTCTGCACCGTATGCAGCACGGGGATGGGAAGCAGAGTGCCGAAATCAGGTTAACGCTGCCCAGCGGACAAATCGTTTATACACGAATGGAGGGCATAGCGATACCCAATATCGTTGTGGCCGATATTAAGTATTATATCACCATAATCGATGTTACGGAAAGCAGAAATGCGCAGCATATCCTTAAAGAAACAAAAGAACGGCTCGAAATGACGTTGAAGGCTTCTGCTACAGGAACCTGGACTATCGCTTGCGGTTCAAATACTGTTTTTCTGGATACCCACAGTTATAAAATTATGGGTATTAAAGACTGGCAATTCAATGGCACGATAAAGGGATTAATAGAGCGGGTGTATCCCGAGGATCAGCTTTATGTCCGTCATCAGCTCATGAGTGCCGTAAACGGCCTGAAAGATATAGATCTGGAGTTTAGGATTACCGATGAGGCCGGGGAGATAAAGTATATCGCTGCGAAAGGACATGAAATTGAAATGCTGGATGAAAGTAATTGTTTTGCAGGTATACTGATGGATATTACGGAACGTAAAAAGATGGAACAGGAAGCTGAACTGCTAAAGAACGGTCAGCAAAAACTGATTCTTTCCGCAACGTTAACCGCACAGGAAAAAGAACGCAATACGATTAGCAGGGCACTCCATGATAGTGTATGCCAGCTGCTTTATGGGATACGATTGAACCTGGAGAGCATACAGCGCAGCCATAACCTTAAAGGAGAATTTAAGAATGTGAATGCTATGCTGGACCAGGCGATCAAGGAAACCCGGGATCTTTCTTATGAGCTTACTCCATCGGTACTTAAAGATTTCGGTTTTGCAGCTGGAACAAAAGAGATGGCCCAGCGCACCAGTACCCCCGATTTTCAGATTGATACTTTTATTGACGAAGACGCTGATCTTCTTCATCCTGATGTGCAGTTATACATTTTCAGGATGATCCAGGAGCTGATCAATAACTGTATCAAACATGCGCATGCTACCCGTGCTGAGATTAAGGTGAGTTTACAAAATGAGCACGTTCTTGTAAGGGTTACGGACAATGGAAGAGGCTTTTCTAAGGATACAGAAGAAGCCAGCAGGACAGGGTCTGGTTTGAGTGGCATCAGGAACCGGGTATATTTATTAAACGGAAAGATTAAATTTAACAGTACAAAAAAAGGACTGGTTGTAACGATAACATTTAGTAAAGTGCCGGAAATTTCGGCTTAAGATTTTAGCTCATATGATGGAACACGATGAAGCCAAAAATATAATTACAATAGGCACTTCCGCGGGAGGTATTGCTGCGGTATCAAGATTAATGGCCACTTTTAACCTTGATCTGGATGCTGCTGTATTTGTGGTGATCCACGTGTCCAGAATGTCTATGACTGAAGTCATTTTAAATACGATACAAAGACATACAGTGTTGAAATGTGTGATTCCCAAAGATCAGCAGCGGATCGAAAACAAAACGATTTATCTTGCTCCGGCAGATCACCATATGCTGATTGAGAAAGGAACGATCAGCATCACTAAAGGAGCATATGAAAATCACTGGAGACCTTCTATAGATGTGCTTTTTCGTTCGGCGGCAGCATCTTATAATGCCTGTGTAACCGGTATTATCCTCACTGGTTTGCTGGATGACGGTACATCAGGTATGCATGCCATAAAAAGAAGCGGAGGGTTGTGCATTGTTCAGGATCCTGCAGAAGCAGATTTTCCCGATATGCCAAATAGCGTAATACATCAGGTAGATGTAGATTATAAATTATCTGTAAATGAAATGGGGTACATCCTTACAGACCTTTTTACCCGGGGCTCATGTACGGAGATAGAAGTGCCGGCAGATATAAAACTGGAAGCGCAGATTGCTAAACGAATGACCAGCAGTTTAAATGATAACCTGCAATTAGGTGAGCCGACGTCACTCACCTGCCCTGATTGCGGCGGTGTTCTGGTAAAGGTTAACCAGGATATTATTCCCCGCTACCGCTGTTATACAGGGCATACTTTTACCGGGAAAATATTAGAAGAGGCACAGCTGAATGGAATTGAAGATTCGCTGTGGGTGGCCATCAGAATGCTGGAAGAGAGAAAAAACCTGTTATTGAATATGGGTAAATATGAGCTTGATGCGAATCAGGGGCAATCCGGTTCAGGCAAGCAAAAACATGCGGAGGAAATCCAGGTGCATGTAGACAGGTTGAAAGGGGTACTGATGGAACTCGGAACAAATAACGAAGCGTCAAATAATTGATCATCACTAATTTTTAAAAAGAAATTTTATGTTAAACTTAATGCTGGCAGAAGACCACAATATTGTTCGTAATGGAATCCGTATGCTACTGGAAGCTGATAAAGAAATCAGTATAGCAGGAGAAGCTACGAACGGCCTTGAGGTGCTGAATATGATTGCCGGCGGCCTTAAAGCGGATATAGTTCTGGCAGATATCAATATGCCGGAAATGGATGGTATTTCATTGATCAGGGAGCTAAAAGTGATTAGTCCTGAAACACGGATCGTGATGCTTTCTATGCTGGATAACGAGAAATATGTAGCACAGGCATTTTCTGAAGGTGCTTCTGGTTACCTGCTAAAAAATGTAAGTGCTGATGAGCTGGTTTTTGCTTTAAAGCATGTCAATGCAGGCGAGAAATATTTATGTTCGGAGTTATCTATCAGATTGTTGGACAGATTGATACAGATTGCAAATGTGCCTGTTAACCAAAATAATCCACCTGTAGATTTTTCTATGAGGGAAATTGAAATCCTGCACTTAATTGCTGAAGGTTTGACCAATAATGAAATGTCTGAAAAACTGTTTATCAGTAAGCGTACCATAGAAGGGCACAGACAAAGCCTGATTGAAAAAACAGGATCAAGGAATACAGCCGCATTGATCAGGTTTGCTGTTTTAAGTGGAATTGTACAGTAAAAAGATATATCATTTCTTTCGGGTGTTTTTAGCACTTATTTACAGTATTATTACGTTGAAAGAGTGAAATATTTTTAGTTAATATTAGGAAAGTTTAACTAATTACCCTAATACTAATTACAATGAATAAAGCTTTAGATCGCCTTAATTTTCCCGAAGAAACATTCAGGACAATCTGGAGGGATAAAAATATAACAGCAGAGACAAAGACGATGCGCGTATTAATCCCTCTGGTTTTAACTTTTCTCCTGATCTGTTCCCATCAGCTTTTTTTTAAGCATATCACTACGGTTCCTTATATTCTGTTATTTTGCATTATTCTGGTCAGTGCAAGTTACGGAGTAGGAAGGGGCGCTTTGTCTGCTACGCTGATTACTTTTTTTGGTGCTGTTGTTGATTATTCTTTCAGTAGCGAGACTGGTATCTTCACTCTGTTGTTATATCTGATTGCGGGGTTGTTCTTATCTGCACAGCTGCATTTTTTTATGCATCACCAGCGCAAACAGGATAACACACTGATAGAAACGAATGAAACCACTAAAGAGCTCATCAGGATGGAAAAAAATCAGGAAGACTTTGTAAATATGGCTTCCCACGAGCTTAAGCTACCCGTTACGATATTAAAAGCTTATGCGCAAATGGTTTATCTTAAAAAAGATAAACCCGGATTTGATGAGAATTACCTGAGTATTACGGAGAAAATGGATGTGCAGCTAGACAAATTATTAAATATCATAGCAGACCTTCAGGATGCCACCAGAGTCAATTCAGACTCGCTTACCTGTTTGATGAATGAGTTTAACCTCAACGAAAGTTTGAGAAATACAGTAGATGAAATGTTAGTCTCTCATCCGGATGTAGTGATAGAATATGAGCTGGCTTATCCGGATCCACTAATCAAAGGAGATAGAGATCGCATAGAACAGGTAGTCAATAATTTGATAGGTAATGGATTAAAGTATTCCGGAGCTGAGAAATTTATTAAGATCACTAGTGTGATCGAAGAAGATGGTATCAAAGTAACCATAGCAGATCATGGTTATGGTATTGCGCCTGAAAAACAGTCCTATATTTTTGACCGTTTTTTTAGGGCAGGCTCGGCACAATTGAAAAAATTACCGGGGCTTGGGCTGGGATTGTTTATTTGTAAAGAAATTATCAAACAGCATCAGGGCACTATTGGTGTAAAAAGTGAAGTGGGACGAGGTTCTGAGTTCTGGTTTTGTCTGCCAAGATGAATTGAACCGGAATTATTTATCTTTTATGGTTTATCGGTTTTTATAGTTTCATCGGCTGATGGCACTGGCTTGCTGTGGTAATTGACAACCGCTTCGTATATCTGCTGATCAGTAATATATTCTGATATGGTGTACACATTTAAATTTACACTCATAATTTATCGCAGCTTATTTATTTTGTTTAATTTTAGCGGCATTAAGTGATATCTCATTATTCTAAAAATTTTGGACAAGGAACCGACTCAGATAAAAGATCTTGAAAAACAAGTTGCGGCACGTGAGGCTGTTAAATTTATTCGTGATAACGACATAGTAGGATTAGGAACAGGGTCTACTGCCTATTTTGCTATCCTGGAAGTAGCCGAACTGGTGAAAAAAGGACTGAACATTAAAGGGGTGCCAACCTCAGAACATACAGCATCATTAGCTACTTCTTTAGGTATTGAACTGCTCGACATGAAGGATGTGCAGTCTATCGATGTAACTATAGATGGGGCGGATGAGTTTGATGAGCAGTTGAACCTGATCAAAGGTGGTGGTGGTGCTTTATTCCGTGAAAAAATCATTGCTTCTCTAACAAAAAAGGAAATTATCATTGCTGATTCCGGTAAAAAAGTAGCCCGGCTAGGCGCTTTCAAAGTGCCGGTTGAAATTGTTCCTATGGCGTTGAATTATGTAGTAAAAGAACTGGCTAAATTGAATGGAAAAGGGCTGGTTAGAATGAAAGACGGTTCTCCTTTTATAACTGATAACCATAATATCATTGTTGATGCAGACTTTGGCCTGATCAGTGATGCTGCCGCATTGTCGGAAAGTTTGAACCAGATTGAAGGCATACTGGGGCACGGGCTGTTTGTTAACCTTACCGCTATGGTGATCATGGGGAAAGGTGAGGAGACCATTACCTATACTAAATAAGAGAAATTCATTCCCTATTTGTTTCTAAAACCTTATCTTTGTATCAGAAAGATCACCTTGTAAGTGATTAGCAAATCATATTAATTAATTCACATATAAATCATAGTTGTAGATGATTAACATTACTTTACCGGACGGCTCAGTACGTCCGTATGAAAATGGGACAAGTGCCCATAAGATCGCCTTATCTATTTCTGAAGGCTTAGCCCGTAATGTACTGGCTGCAGAAGTTAACGGAGAAGTCTGGGATTCGTCCAGACCAATTGACAAAGATTCATCAGTTAAGCTGCTTACCTGGAATGATACTGCCGGCAAGGCTACGTTCTGGCACTCTTCTGCACATATTATGGCAGAAGCCCTGGAAGCACTCTATCCGGGTACAAAATTTGGCATTGGCCCTGCTATTGAAACAGGATTTTATTATGATGTTGATTTTGGCGACCATGAGTTTTCTTCGGATGACTTTAAAGCTATTGAAGCTAAGTTTATGGAGCTGGCCAAACAAAAAGAAGTTTTTGAGCGTACCAGTGTATCTAAAGCTGATGCCATTACCTATTTCACTGAAAAAGGTGATGAATATAAGTTAGACCTGATCCAGGGATTGGAAGACGGGAAGATCACTTTTTATAAACAGGGTGCTTTTACCGATCTGTGCCGTGGCCCGCACATTCCAAACACTGGTTTTATCAAAGCTGTAAAGCTGATGAATGTTGCCGGTGCATACTGGAGAGGTGATGAGACTAAAAAACAGTTAACCCGGATCTATGGCGTAACTTTTCCAAAAGCGAGCGAACTGACTGAGTACCTGCTGATGATTGAGGAAGCTAAAAAACGCGACCACAGGAAATTAGGTAAGGAACTGGAGTTATTTGCTTTCTCTGAAAAAGTAGGTGCAGGCTTGCCTTTATGGCTGCCTAAAGGAACTGCTTTGCGTGAGCGTTTGGTGAATTTCTTAACCAAAGCACAGGGGAAAGCAGGTTACGAGCAGGTAATTACTCCGCATATTGGCTCTAAAAGTCTGTATGTAACTTCGGGTCACTGGGATAAATACGGTAAGGATTCCTTCCAGCCTATTAAAACCCCGCAGGAAGGAGAAGAGTTCATGTTAAAACCGATGAACTGCCCGCATCACTGTGAAATCTATAAAGTTAAACCGCGTTCTTATAAAGACCTTCCATTGCGTCTTGCTGAATTTGGTACTGTATACCGTTACGAACAAAGTGGTGAGCTGCATGGCCTAACCAGGGTTCGTGGTTTTACACAGGATGATGCGCATTTATTTTGTCGCCCAGACCAGGTGAAAGAAGAATTTAAAAAAGTAATCGATCTGGTATTGTATGTATTTAAATCATTAGGTTTTACTGATTATACTGCACAGATCTCTCTGAGAGATCCGGAGAATAAATCTAAGTATATCGGCTCTGATGAAAACTGGAAACTGGCCGAAAGTGCAATTGTAGAGGCATCTGAAGAAAAAGGACTGCGCACAGTGGTTGAATTAGGCGAGGCTGCATTTTACGGTCCGAAACTGGATTTTATGGTAAAAGATGCTTTAGGCAGGAAGTGGCAATTGGGAACTATTCAGGTAGATTACAATCTTCCTGAAAGATTTGAATTGGAATATACCGGAAGCGATAACCTTAAACACAGACCGGTGATGATTCATAGGGCCCCATTTGGTTCCCTGGAGCGTTTTATAGCTGTTTTGATTGAACATTGTGCCGGTAATTTTCCATTATGGCTTTCACCTGAACAATTTATAATCCTTCCTATTTCAGAAAAGTATGAAGATTATGCCAAAAAAGTTTCAGATGAACTAAATAATTCCGATATTCGCGGTTTGATTGACTTCCGGGATGAGAAAATCGGGAGGAAGATTAGGGATGCAGAGGTGAAAAAGACGCCATATATGTTGATTATTGGCGAAAAAGAGATGCTGGAAGGCAAGTTATCCGTGAGAAAACATGGTGAAGGGGATTTGGGAGAGATGACCATCCAGGCATTTAGTGAATTATTAATTAAAGAAATAACAGTTTAAATAGTATATAAATTTGGCATTAGGCAGACCAGGATTTAATAGGGGACCACGTCCTCCTTTTAAGAAAAAAGAAGCAGAACATAATATTAATCAGTTTATCCGTGCCCAGGAGGTGAGGTTAGCTGGAGATAATGTTGAACCAGGGATTTATCCGTTGGCAAAAGCTTTAGCCCTATCTGAAGAACTGGAACTGGATCTGGTAGAAATATCACCTAACGCAGTGCCTCCGGTTTGTAGAATAATCGATTACAGCAAGTTCGTTTACGAGCAAAAGAAAAAGCAGAAAGAGATTAAGGCAAATGCTAAGCAAACAGTAATTAAGGAGATCCGTTTTGGTCCGAATACCAATGATCATGATTTTCAGTTCAAACTGAAACATGCGCAGAGTTTTTTGGAGAGCGGTGAAAAAGTAAGGGCTTATGTACATTTCAAGGGTAGGGCAATCGTTTACAAAGAGCAGGGAGAGATCTTATTGCTTAAGTTTGCACAGGCTTTGGAAGATATAGGTAAGGTTGAATTGTTACCTAAGTTAGAAGGTAAACGTATGTTCCTTACCCTGGCTCCGAAAGTTGTAAAAAAATAATATAATAAATTACATAAATAAGAATAGGTTATGCCAAAAATGAAAACCAATTCCAGTGCTAAAAAGCGCTTTAGGCTTACTGGAACAGGTAAAATCGCTAGAAAGAACGCATACAAAAGTCACATCTTAACCAAGATGTCTACTAAACGTAAGCGTAATTTGGGTCACACCTCAATGGTGTCAGCTG
The DNA here is from genome assembly GCF_009765875.1 of Pedobacter sp. L105. Classification (GTDB taxonomy): domain Bacteria; phylum Bacteroidota; class Bacteroidia; order Sphingobacteriales; family Sphingobacteriaceae; genus Pedobacter. The sequence goes on along the minus strand of NZ_LMUP01000011.1, from coordinate 2,687 downwards.
CTGATATGGGCAACGTTAAGCGTATGCTTGCTATCGGTAAATAATAAATTTTTTTAACCAGGTACCCGGTAGTAAGTTTGCTGAAATACGCAACACCGTTTATCAAAAAACAACAACACTATGCCACGTTCGGTAAACGCAGTAGCTTCGAGAAGAAGACGGAAAAAAGTCCTTAATATGGCCAAAGGCTATTGGGGATCAAGAAGTAAAGTATTCACTGTAGCAAAAAATACGGTTGAGAAAGGTTTGCAATATGCATACCGTGACCGTAAAGTTAAGAAAAGAGAATTCCGCGGTTTGTGGATTCAGCGTATCAACGCTGGAGCTCGTCAGCACGGTATTTCTTACTCTCAATTGATTGGTAAATTAGCAACTAAAAACATTGGTTTAAACCGTAAGGTTTTAGCTGATTTAGCTATGAATCATCCAGAAGCTTTCAAAGCAGTAATTGATACAGTTAAATAGATATAATGTCTTAACATAAAAAAAGGGAGCAATTTTGCTCCCTTTTTTTATGTCTAATATTTTGATTATTGCTTTGCAGCTGCAGCTTTTTTGCTCGCTTTTCTGGCAGCTTTTTTCTCTTTAGATTTTTCCTGCATGGCATCCCATTTTTTCTTTTGTACGGGAGTTAGTATCTGTTCCAGTTTAGCGTCAGTAGCTTTCTTTATTTCTTTATGCTCGCCTTTTTTTGCTTTTTTACTTTCACTGCTGTTATTATGCAGTGCGCCGGCCTTCTTAAACTTATCCAGTTCTATGGCATAAACCTTTGATTTCTGATCTGCAGACAGCGTTAGCTTTTTCTGTAACGCTGCTGTAGCTTTTTCTGCCCTTTGTTCTGCTGTAGGTTGTTTGGTACTTCCTGTAGTCTGTGCAAAGCTGCCAGTAAATGCAATTGCAGCGATGGCCAGTGTTAAAAATATTCTTTTCATGGCTTGTAATTTGATAGATAGAGTGTGAAAAAGTTGAATAGTTTAATTTTATCGGTTAAACTACTAATTTTTGTTCATCTGTGAAAGTGATTTCTGCATTTGCGACATCATATTGGTTAGGGTTTCTATGGTAGGCTCAGGCGTTGGGTCGGGCAGGGTAGAGCTGATATAGGCTTTTGCTTTCCAGATCTCCAGGATATCGTCGGCCGGAACCAGATAAGGATCGTATAGTTTATTATCCGATACCAGTTTCAGCTCTTTGTTTTCTTTAAACTTATTTCCGGCACGTTTATAAACTACCCCTTCATTCTTGCTGACAATCACATAGGTTTCACCGGTTTTTACATCATTCCAGTTGTCTACATATTCTCCAATGATCACACTTCCGGGTTGAATAGGGAGCATAGAGTCTCCAATAATTTCAAATGCCCTGAAAGTCCCTTGTTTAAGCGCAGGCAGGGGCAACTGGAATTTGGGTAGGTCTTTGATATATTCAGGGTCTGCAAATCCGTTCAGGTAACCTGCACTGGCCTTAACAGGAACCATTTCAATATTCTCATTGTCATCCTGATCAACAGAGATACTCAATATACGGAGGTTAGAACCCTGGCTTTTTAATTTTGGTTTCCACTTGTCATTGATGATTTCATTGATAAATTCATCAATGGTAAGTTCAAAGCTTTCTGCTATTTTTTTTAGTAATTCATATTTAGGTTCTGCGCGGTCTTCTTCATAGGCGCCAACTAATGATCTTTTAATTCCCATTAAATCAGCAAATTGCTGTTGTGTAAGGCCTTTTTTCTTTCTTAAGTATTTGAGATTGCTGGAAATATTTGACATAAAATAAAAGATTATAAATAATTTGTTTTTACTAAAATAGTTAGTATTATTGTACCAATAAAGTTAGTAATATTTATTCGCACTGCAAATATATATACTAATTTAATTAGTGGTAATAATTAAAGCTGAAAGCAATGAAAAAATTTGTCTACATCGTAACCGATAGAAACCGTACCAGTTTGCATGTTGGAATGAGCGCTGATCTGATTAAGACGCTTGATTTTTATAAACAGATGCCAAGCCTGTTTTTTGATAGCGGACAGCAGCTTACCAGGCTGGTTTATTTTGAAGAATTTAAAACTGAGCTTCAGGCATTAAACCGCTTTAAGCTGATCAGCAGGTTTACCAGAATGCAGAAAGAACGTTTGGTGCGTTCCTGTAACCCAGACTGGATCGATCTGACGATAGGCCTGGATTTTGAGCACATCACTATGAACAGGCCAATTCCAACGCAGGTGAAAATGGCATTGAACATGATGTCGTAGAACCGGTGTTTGAAGGTAAGAAATATTAACGTTTAACCAAATATGAATAGTAGGGAATCACAGAAAAATACGGTGACTGATGAGATGATCATGAACCGGATCTATGTGCTCAGGGGACAGAAAGTGATGATAGATATTGATCTTGCTGTACTTTACCAGATAGATGTAGCCAAAATGAGGATGCTTACAGGTAAAAAAACAGGTCGCTTTCCAGATGATTTTATGTTCAGGCTTAATCTGGAAGATTATGACTCCTTAAAACGTCAGGATAGTACCGTGAACCGCAATACGTTACTCACAGACTTTCCTTTTGCTTTTACTGATTTATGTAAAGCTTTACATAATTCTGTTTATGTAAGCTAAAAGATTATGTAAACTCTTTTCAAGAAGTGGCCTTATTGGCCATTTATGCTTGTGTTTTTTACATAAC
>NZ_LMUP01000010.1:242515-252218 GCF_009765875.1 Pedobacter sp. L105 | reverse complement strand
TTGGCTTGCGCGCTCTGGTGGCTAATACCGCTGTTCCATAATGAAGGGCAAACGCTTTAAAGTCTTTATTCAATTCTGGTTCGTACCGATGCGCCTGTGTGACTGCTGATTTCAGGTTGTCCGTAACGATCATTTTAGGTACTCCACCTATAAATTCAAGACATCTTCTGATGCTATTGAAGAAAGAGGCTTTTCGCTGGCTTTCACTCGCTTCAACATAAGTGTAGCCGCTGCCGCCAAGCACTCCAATAAACAACTCTACAGGTTTGGTTTGGCCCGTTTCTCTATCGGTAAGCATTAATCGGTCACCAGCATAATCGATCAGTAATTTCTCTCCCATAATCTGTTCCATATGGAATGAAGCATGTTGAATTGCAAAGGCATTCTGAACATGTTCTTTGAACTGTGTATAGCCATAACCCTCTGGATATTTCTTTCGGTAATCATCCCAGATATTCAAATAAGTGAATCCGGACTGCTTTAATGCATTACGAAAAGCAGGGATCATCTCCTGCAGCTCATGGTAGCTTTGGGGCTTACTGACGACCTTAGATCCGGGTAAAAGAGAAACTAAAACTTCCTCGTCAAGTCGGCTAAGTTCTGAAAAGTCTTTTCCGGAAGAACTTAAAATTGAAACATATTCATTTACCGTTTTACGGTTAATGCCCAACAACCTGGCGATGGATCGGTTGCTTTCTCCACGGGATTTTAATTGAATTATACGTCGGATATCTAGCATGTCTTTTCGGTGGCCAGCCATATTTTACAGATTTATTTATGCTGTAAAATACAACTACTTTTAGTGGCCCCGTATCACCGATAGGGCTGGCCCAGTATCACCGATACGACTGGCCCGTTATGCACCGATATATGCAGTTTCTACTCAACTACAAAATTACATAGGAAGCCTATCGTCATCAGGTGTTCCTCAACCAACTTCACTACTTGGAGCCAAACCATTTGTTTACGGTAGAAGTTAATTCATGATTTATTTCAGGAAATAAATCATCCTGAAATAAATTATTTTATAATTCCACTAAACTACATACCTTTTTAGTCACATTATCATCCAATAGATTGCTTTTTCTTAAGAAATATTCAAAGTGTGAGTAATCCCATGTATTCTCTCCATGATAGATGTAAATATAAAGGAAGGGTGCGTCAGCAATATGGTATAAAATTTTCCTGGAATCTAAAAATTTAATAATATGCGTATCTTCTGCTTTATTGCTGTGAGCATATTGATTTTGTGCAATGATTGATTTTCTACATAACATGGTGCCATCCCAGGTATAAGGAAAAGATAAATATGCTTTTTTTGTAGTAGCATCATATAGCAAGATATTAGTCAGAATACTTGCCTGATATCCTTGCCCTAAAGTCTGCATACTGTTAAACTGGAAAGATAGCCTACTGGCATGGTACCAGTCATCATCGTCCCAAATACAAATATAATCTCCGGTGCATTTATCTATCGCGACATTCCTGGCATTACCCAATGATTCTTCAGAAGAACGTTCTATTCGAAGAATTTTTAGTTCTTCATTTTTAGATACTTGCTGAATAAGTTCTTTAGTTTGGTGATCATCGTCTGGATATGAAACCACTAATTCTTTATTGGGGTAATTTTGTGCTTCGAAACAGGCAATCGCTCTCTTAAGCAAAGCTGTTCTATTATTAGTGACACAGATGCAGGAAATTAATGGATAAGTCGCTTTCATAGGAATGATTAATATCTGAGGTAAACAAATTTTTTCGCATCAAAGGGAAATTCTGGCTGCAGTTGCCCTGTATGTAAAGCATCTTTAATATACCGTTGCAGATTCGCAGATAATGGTTCTTCAGGATGCGATCCATTATCGGCGGCGTATATCGCACAAATTTGATTACCACATAAACATTGGTGCTTAATGGTGAGTTTGATATAACTTTGTGAACGGGTAGGGTCATCCCCCCCTATAAATGCATACCATGATCTGGACATAATGAATTATTGATAGGATATCAAAATTAGAAAAACGAGATCTGTTAAATAGGGACAAATGCCCCATAATGTGTTTTAGCCGAAGGAGTGGATCAAGCTAGTTGCTGAGCGATCAGCAATGAATTATTAGTATCAAGTGGAATACTTTTTTTTAAAAAATATTGAAAATGAAAATGATCCAATACATTTTTCCCGTGATAGACATAGATATACAAGAATGGGACATCTGCTTGTTGATGGATCAAATTTTTAGAGGTCAGGAATTGTAGGATGGGTAAATCCTCACCGACATTACTATCTGTGTAAGGGATTTGCAAAATTATATCTTTATTACAGAGCAAGCTACCCGACCAGTAATGTGGGAAGGAATAATTACCTATCTGATTTATAGTGTCATATAAAAAAATATGTGTTAAATAAGATGCCTGTTTAAAACTTTCCTGTCCTCGCATAGTATGATATTGCACCATTAATCGATCGGAATGATACCAGTCATCGTCATCCCATGTACAGATATAATCTCCATTGCAATTTAAAATAGCATGATTTTTTGCTTTACCTATTGAATAATCAGATGGCCGTTCAATGGGGACGATTTTTATAACTAAGCGTTGAAGTAAATCTTGAACTAGCTGTTTACTAATGCGATCGTTCTCAGGGTAAGAGATGATTAGTTCTTTATTGACATAGTTTTGAGCGTAAAAACAAGATATAGCTTTTTTCAAAAATTCAGGACGATTGTCAGTAATACAGATACAGGAGATTAAAGGGAGGGATATCTTACTCATCATAATTGGCTTTTGAATAAAATTAAAAAATATAGAGCCTGAATTATGTGACTTATGCCCCATAATACAGATCTTGTATTATCATCCTTTTTTTTTGTTAATTGTTTTAAGATTTTTGGTTAAACAATATGATAATGATAAGATGAAGATACACTCAATTACTTACGGTGATAGTAGATTCAGAGAGCAAAGAGAATTCTTTAGAGAATCGGCTTTAGCCTCTTCTTTTTTTGATGAGGTCAAAGTATTTACACATGAAAATTTAGATAGTCATTTTCAGGAGAAATTCCATGAAATATTGCAATTCCCAAGAGGAGGCGGATATATGATATGGAAACCTTATATCGTAAAGCATATGCTGGAAACTATTGAGGATAATGATATTTTAATTTATTGCGATGCAGGGTGTATGATCAATAGCTTAGGAAAAAAACGTTTTGATCAATATATTGATATCGTAAACGAATCAGAAACCGGCACCCTGGCTTTTCAATTGTCACAAAAAGAATATGAATATACCAAAAGAGAAGTATTTGAGTATTTTAGATCTTCTGAAGAAATCATCAATTCAGGCCAGCTGATTACCACAGCTTTTCTATTCAAAAAATGTGCACATGCTAAGCTATTGATAGGTAAATGGTTCAATACGGTACTGGACGATGCATGGTTATTTACCGATCGAAAAACACCGCCACAATTGAATGGTTTTATCGATCATCGGCATGATCAGAGTATCTTTAGTATAGTCCTGAAAACCTATGGCGCAGAAATTCTTCCTGATGAAACCTATTTCCAGGATTTTGTGAGGGAAGGAAATTCTTTTCCATTTTGGGCAGTCCGTTTAGGGCATACTTAGGAGCTGATTATTTTATGGTTAGCTAAATCATTTTACTTTAAACGGTTGTTTTTAAATTTATTGTGTTTCTTTTTTTTGACTACGCATCTCTCTATATTCGCGCAACCAAATATAAAAAGATGAGAAGATCGCTAATTCTATTATGCTTAATACAATCAGTTTTTAGCCAGGCACAGGACAAAATTCTATCCTTACCAATATATGTAAAAAATGAAAAATCATTTAATCAACAGGATTGGCTGATTCAAAAAACAAACCGATTTGCTGAAGTTTACCAAAGTGCAGATCATAAGGATATTATTTTAGATAATGGATTGCTTAAACGATCATTCCGTTTACAACCAAATCTGGCCTGTATAGATTTCACGAATTTAAGTAACAGTGAGCAGTTATTAAGAGCAGTAGGCCCTGAAGCCAGATTGACCATTAATGGAACAAACTATGCTATTGGCGGATTGTATGGACAAAAGGAAAAAGCTTACCTGTTAAATAAATGGATGGATGGATTTACAGCTAATCCTTCAGATTTCCAATTTAAATCTTTTACGATATCGGCTATCACACCATATGTAAATTGGAAATCAACCAAATGGGCGGCTAATCAACAGCAGGCAAAAGGTAAAATGGTAACTTTTAATTTTGAATCCGAAATACATGAACTAAAAGGTATTGAAGTTCAGGTACACTATGAATTGTATGATGATATTCCATTGATCTGCAAATGGTTAAGCGTAAATAACAACAGTAAAAAAGAAATTAAACTTGATCATATAGTTAATGAAATACTGGCTGTCCATGAAGAAGAGTCTGCGGTGGTGGGTAAAACTGCAGAGATGAAAAGCCCTCATGGCATCTATATAGAAAGTAACTATGCATTCAATAATTCCATGACCGCTCATCTTTCTGATCAGACTACGCACTGGAAAAAAGATACGACCTATACTTCACAGGTGAATTATGACCTGAACACACCCTGTATATTGGAAGTTTATCCACCTATTGGACCAGGAATAATGCTCGCTCCGGGACAAACCTTTAAATCTATCAGAACGAATGAATTACTGCTGGATAGTTATGACAGACAGCGAAATGGATTAGCGCAATGTGCGATGTATCGAAAAATTGCCCCATGGGCAACAGAGAATCCCATTTTTATGCATTTAACCAGCATAGATTCAAAGGTAGTCAAAGGTGCTATTGATCAATGTGTGAACACTGGTTATGAAGGAGTCATTTTAAGTTTCTCCAGCGGATTGAACATGGAAGACACCTCTCCAAAAAATATTGAATATTTTAAAGAACTGACAGATTACGCACACCGTAAGGGAATACTATTAGGTGGCTACTCCTTATTCTCTAGCAGAAAAATCAACGATCAGGAAGATGTAATAGATCCTAAAACCGGTAAAGCTGACGTACATGCGCTATTTGGTCATGCACCCTGTTTAGGGAGTGATTGGGGATTGAAATACCTGAGTAACCTGAAAAAATTTATCACAGCGACTGGTTTTGATATTTTTGAAAATGATGGCCCTTATGCAGGTGACGTATGTGCCTCAGCCAAACACCCTGGCCATAAAGGTCTGGATGATTCACAATGGGCACAAATGGAACTGCAAAAAGGTTTTTACCGCTGGTGCGCTGAAAACGGGGTATTTGTGAATGCACCCGATTGGTATTTCTTAGATGGAACCAATAAGGTGGCCTTAGGTTATCGTGAAGTGAATTTTTCCCTGCCACGTGAACAGCAGATCCTGCTGAACCGCCAGAATATCTATGATGGAACCTGGGAAAAAATGCCCTCCATGAGCTGGGGATTTGTACCCTTAACTGAATACCAGGGAGGCGGAGCGGCAGCAACGCTTGAACCATTGGCAGAACACCTGGATGCCTATGAAAAATTAATGGTGCAATACTATGGCGGAGGAATACAGGCTTGTTACCGTGGCCCGAGATTATATGATACGGAGGAAACGAAAAAGTTGGTGCAAAAGGTGATCGGATGGTACAAGAAATATCGAATGATCTTAAACTCAGATATAATTCATCTGCGCAGGCCGGATGGCATGGATTGGGATGGTATCCTGCATGTAAACCCGGAGACGAAGGAAAAGGGACTAGCGATGTTATATAATCCATTAGACGAAGCGATAAGCAGGCAAATTAAACTTCCGCTGTATTACACCGGTCTCAAAAAAAAGGCAGTGATCAGGGAGAAAGAAGGTGAAGCTAAAACTTACCCACTGGATGGAGAAGGAAATGTAATTTATACCGTCAAAATTCCTGCAAATGGCTATACCTGGCTGGAAATAGAATAGCGGACAAAAGTCCCAGAATGCAATCACAGCTCTTAACGGATTCTTTTCTTGGTATCTTGTAACAACAAAGTAAACCAAAAATGGCGCTGTTATGAAGCTGATAGAAAAAATTAATCGTCACGAAGTATTGAGGCGTTGGGCGGTAGGAGAGGTATATTCAGAGTTTTTTAATCCCCTATATGAATCCAGAAGGGAGGAAACTTTAGCGATGCTGTTATCCGGCAACCGTACACAGGAAAGAGAGGGAATTGATCATGTGCTGGAATTGAAACAGGGCCTGGTAGATTCCATCTCGCTTTATATCAATTGGTATAGGGCATTCCTGGAAATCAATAAATCTGATTTGGATATGGTCTATACGCTTCAGCTGCCAGGTTGGGAAAGAAATACAGACGGTTCTTATCTAATTGCTGATGCAGCCAGAAAAATACAGGAAGTCCCATATCTTGATCCCAGGGTAACCGGGATATACGGGGCATTAAAAAACAAAGAGGTGAAGCTGGAAGGAATTACCTTATTGGCTGTAGACAAGATTGGCCCTTACGTAGCGGTGGAAGGTACAGGAAGGCTAACCAGTATTTATATGGCCCAGCAATTGGAACATCTGGACCTGATAGATAATAATCAGGTAGAAATTACACTGGGCTTATATTAATATGCAGGATTTAATCAATCGTTTCAGCTATGGAAGGTACCACAGAAATAGACATCATCATATTAAGTTATGCGCAAAACTCAGCCTTAAAAACTATTACAGATCAATGTCTTGCTTCTTTATTGGTTTCAGAAGATACAGAAAAAATAAAATTTAACATCCTGGTCATAGAGTCTGAAAAGAAAATCAGGCCTTATCAGTATGCGCATACAACAACTATTTATCCTGAAGAAGAATTTGGTTATAACAGGTATTTGAATATTGGTTTACAAATGACTGCTGCCAAATATGTCTGTTTATGTAATAATGACCTGATATTTCACCAGGGATGGGCAACAGAAATATTAAAATCCTTTCACCGGTACTATGATTTGTCCAGTGCTTCTCCAGCTTGTTCTTTTCATCATCCAGCTTTAGGTTTTGAATTGGGCAACGGAATCTATACAGGATACAGAAGTCGTTATGAAGTGGCCGGCTGGTGTCTTTTTATGAAACGTGACATCTTTCGGCTGATGGGTAAACTGGATGGAAACTATAAATTCTGGTGTGCAGATAATGATTATGCGAATATGCTGGCTACGTTAAAACTAGGTCATGCCCTGGTTTCCTCTGCTATTGTAGACCATTTAGATGGAGCCACCTTGAAATACCAAACTCCGGAGCGAATGGAAGAGCTAACCACCAGCGAATTCTTTTATTTTGAGAAAAAATGGAACTATCGGATAGAGACCCGTTGCTGGAAGCTGATCTCTTAACCCAACCGTTTTTTATGTCTCCTATCTTCAAAATTTCTTATAATAGTATTGTGAGGATGTAACATACAGATAAAGCCATCCCTATAATCATGGATAAACAGCCTGGCTCCGTTATTTTGTATAAAGTCGTCATCTTCGCCGGCATAAAGATCTTTAAATGGGTGTTTTTCCCAGAAAGATTTCCAGTAGGCTAGCGTAGCACCATGCACCCAATTCATCGGATTCGGCGCGTCCGAATATTGCCTGTAGACGGTAAGTAATTTATTTGTAATTGGGGAATAAAAATGGGTATGCTGCAGGCCGCAGATATCTGCTCCTGATTCCTGCAGAAAATAGACTTCTGCACTTAGCCAGTCTTCAGCATGCCAGTCGTCATCGTCCCAATGCACAATGATTTCGCCCCTCGACCGCTCACACGCGAGATTGCGTTTCAAACCAATACTTCCTATAGGTTCGGTATATAGATACCTGATCCTGGGATCACTGGGGATTAAAGAGGCGATCGATTTTTTTCCATCATCAATGATCACCAACTCTTTGTTGGGATAATCCTGCTGTAGAAAATAGTTAATGGCAAAAGGAATATATTTCTCTCTGTTGGCTGTAGGCATAATACAGGATACCATCGGTGTGTTCATAATTATATTTTTTTGATGAGTCAAGTTAGAAAGGATGGAGCTTTTTATTGCGGGTCAACTGTCCCATAATCATTGGATGGGTTCTAATCATTATAGCTAATAATTACCTTAGTTAAGGGTAAATTTTAAAATATGAAGGTTAGGTTTTTTTCAGACTATACGAATTCGGAAGTGCTATTAAATAGATTTAAAGCAAACTACATCATTGATGATCATGAATTGGATTTTACTACTGCTAATGATTATGACTTTGCCGTAGTATTTAACCGTGCGAACGAACCGATTATACCTGGTGTGAAGATCATTACGGTGATCCAGGAGCCTTCTTTTAGTGAAGCACATCAATACAGGACCTTTTTAGCTTATAGTGATTACCTCCTGATCCATGATCCCGGCTTGTTTGAACGTACCTGGAATATAAAGTTATCAGGAACAGTGATAGAAACTCCTGCCTATATGTTTTATGATGATAAAATAGACCATAGTTTTTTTGAGGAGAAAGAAGCTGTAAAAAAGAGCAGAAAGCTATCTATGATCGTATCCTCATTGTATTTAACCCGTGGTAATTATTTAAAGCGGCTGCAACTACTGGATAAGATATTACAATCTGACCTGGATATTGATATTTATGGAAGAGGTTTTACCATTCCAGACCCACGCTATAAAGGCCAGCTGGAATTCAAATATACTGGTCTTTTACCTTATGAATACTCCATCGCAATAGAGAATTCAAACGAGAAAAATTACATTTCTGAAAAGTTTGTTGATTGTGTCTTATGTAATACTATCCCCATTTATAATGGGGCACCTAATGTAAGTGATGTTTATGATGATCGTTACCTGAGAAAAATTGATCTGGATAGTCCATCGGTCGTCGAAGATATCAAAGCGATCATTGCTCAGCCTGCACCCCCTTCAACAGTGAACAAAGAAATCTACTTCAAAAAATATAATCTCTACACCAAATTGAAAGAAATCATTTTTGAGATCGACCCTAAGAACTAAATCCAATTATCTGATGGAAACTGAACCTACAGCAATAGATATAATCATTTTAAGTTACGCACATACAGAGGAGCTAAAAGAAGTCACTACCAACTGTGTCAATTCTTTAATGGCCTCAGAAGATTCGCAGGAAGTAAAATTTAACATCCTTGTCATTGAATCACAGCGGGAATTACAGCCTTATCAATATGACTACACTCAAACCATATATACCAATGAACCCTTCGGTTATAACCGATATATGAATATTGGGATTGCTAAGACATCAGCACCTTATATCTGCATATGTAACAATGACCTGTTGTTCCACCCGCAATGGGCTACAGAAATGCTCAAACCTTTTAAACAATTTCATGATCTATCCAGTGCATCTCCTATCTGCTCTATTCATCACCCCACAATGGGTATAGAGATAAATACCGGAATCAGGTTGGGCTGGGGAATAAGACAAGAGGTTTCAGGATGGTGCCTTTTTTTTAGACGAAGTATATTGCGTTTAACCGGGATGTTAGATGAAAACTATACCTTTTGGTGTGCTGACAATGATTATATCAATACGCTTTGGGTTTTGAAATTAAATCATGCCCTGATTACTTCTTCTGTGGTTGATCATTTGGAAAATAAAACTTTACATAGCCAGTCCCCGGAGCGTCAGAATGAACTCACTGAAAAGGAAACGATATACTACAAGAAAAAATGGAATC
>NZ_LMUP01000010.1:0-242366 GCF_009765875.1 Pedobacter sp. L105 | reverse complement strand
AAACGTTAACAAATTGAATAGGTCTATTTTTTTTTATTTATAGGCATATTGTGCTGTAAAACTAAGCTTTATCCGGTTTTGAAATTAAAAATTCTTTAGTACCTTCATTGCATTAGTTATCATTTACCTAATATTTAAACAATGAATACTCAGAAAGTTGCCGACAAATTCATCAAACTTTGGCGCGAAGATAGAGTAGAGGAAGCCATTCAGGAGTTGTATGCAAAAGACATGAATAGACCTCAATTCTTATTGACCAGAAGAAGAAAAGGAATAAAAAAAATATTCAACAAATCCATGCGTAACATGATGCATGTTGAAGAATTTCATGATACAGTAATCTCAGATCCTTTAATTATTGGAGATTATTTCTGTTTCAGGCTGCTAATGGAAATGACCATAGCCGATTTTGGACATAGCTCAGTAAGAGAGTCGTGGGTCTTCCAGGTGGAAGAAGGAAAGATTGTTTATGAGCGCTATTTCAATAATCCAGGGAAGAATCTAAACCTGATAAATATATAATTCTAGTAAACTATGGATTTACAGTTTTTTATATTTACATTTGTACTTTAATTATAATAAAAATACAATGCAAGAAGGAGTAGTAAAATTTTTTAATGAAACTAAAGGTTTCGGATTTATCGTACCAGCAAATGGCGACAGTGAAATCTTTGTTCATTCAACAGGTCTAATGGCCAGCATCCGTGAGAACGATAAAGTTAGTTACGATGTTGAAGAAGGCCGTAAAGGTCTTAATGCAGTTAATGTTCAGTTAGTCTAATAATTATCGCATTATAAATACCGAGCCGGCCTGTTTATTCAGGCCGGCTTTTTTGCGTACAAATATTTTCCTGCCACCCGCGTTCCTGTAGACTAATATTGGTATAGGATAGTAGGATTCAACTTGCATATTATCACGGGTTCCGGAGGGGCTATACATAGGGTTGACATAGATAAAACCTATGTCAACCCTATGAATAGCCCCTCCGGAACATTCGTTTATATGATCCCACACACGAAATAAACTATACTAATTATCTTGTTATCCTCAAAACAATTATTTATTTTAGGTAATAATGGATAAATTATTTACATAACTCATAAGAAAATGGCAAAATTAAAAGACGGAATGGACAATGGTTTTAGAGGTAAAATAGATGGTTTTGTAGTTTACGAACTCAATGGTCAGGTTATTAAACGTAAAATAGGAAAAAGATTAAAACCCGTTACCTTACCGGAATTGGCTAATCAGCAGAGCTTATCCCTAATCTCGGCATTATTAAAACCAGTGAAAGAATTTATTGAAATTGGATTTGAGCTGGAAGCTAAACTGGCACGTAAGAGCCAGCATAACATGGCCTGTTCCTATAATTATAAAAATGCTTTAACTGGTGTTTACCCTAATAAATATATTGACTATAGTAAAGTCTTATTTAGTAATGGAAAGATGCCTGCGACAAAGGATGTAAAAGCATACCTGATAAATCACGGTATAGAATTTACCTGGAATACTGATAATATTAGTAATGGGTTTAAACCAACAGATCGGGTATTGCTAATGGCCTATTTTCCGGAAAAAAAACAGGCTGTTTGTTCAATCATCGGTGCAAAAAGAAAAAAAGGCGTAGAGCAATTGATACTACCTTTAAGCAAAAAGCCGGTTATTATAGAAACGTATATCTCATTCATTGCCATAAACTACAAAAGTATATCTAATAGCATTTACACCGGGCAATTTATTTGGAATCCATCAGCGTAGAATTTATTAATCAAGATGGATTATGGCGAATTTAGTTGGGCAGATTTTAAAATAATATATATACTTTGAAAAGTAATGAGTATAAATAGCATATTTTATTTTGCAAATAAAATAACTTTTTCGTAATTTAATGTTAACCAAATATATCAACACTATTGATCGGATCATTAACATCTACAAGCATTGAACTTTTTACAGCGGGAAATATTACAAAAATTGAATTGTTTGATAGGTCTGATTAAAGACTTACCCACGATCTTGCGGCAAATTCATCAACAACCCATATCTGTTGATCATGAAACGTATTTATCGCAAAAAGAAGCAGCTTATGAGATTAATAGGGATCCACGCACCATCCGAAGATATGTATCCGAGGGTAAGCTTGCAGAAATAGAAAAAAATGGTTTTCCTTATTATAAATTGAGTGATCTTAAAAGATTCAAAAGACCCTAGTCACTGGATAGATTGCCCGGTTTCAATTCATTTGATAATTATTATTTTATACAGGAGCCCGGTTCAATATCGGGCTTTTTTCATTTGCGTTAAATAGTTAATTCCTGGATCATTCAGCATTTGTTATCGTCGTTTTTAAAAATGGCTAAGGACAAATGAGGACATTCAAGGCTTATAGTCATAACGTAGAAAAGTTACCAGAGGACAAGTGCGGACATGACTGTAAAGTCATTAGTTTATTGTTATTCAGCGTTTTATATTTGTTCTACAAGTTCAAAGCTACCGGTACGCAAATAACTTGAATGAACAGAATGTTTAACTTTAAATTTTAAATTATGGCAATTATTAAAGCCGGCCAGGTAGGCGATTTTTCTGGGAAAATCGGACAGGTCGTTGTCGCCGAATGGCGCGATCTAACAGTGGGACGCAGCACTCCCAAAAAATCATCAAAACCACCAACTCAGGATCAGGCTGGTCAACGGTCGATATTTCTTTCGGTGATTAAGTTTTTGAAGCTGATCAAACAAACAATTAATATCGGTTATGCAAAAACTGGAAACCTGAGTGCAATGAACGCAGCGGTTAAGTACCATTTAACCAATGCCATCACTGGTATTTCTCCTAACCAAACAATTGATTTCAGTAAAGTTGTGTTAAGTGTTGGTGATTTAAACAGTGTTCAGAATGCAGCCATTGTTGGCGTGACAGGAAATACCATGAACGTAACCTGGGAGCTGGATGAGATCGATCAGATCGGTTCCAGTCCGACGGATGATGTATACATGTTATTCTATAGTCCAACATTAGGCAGCACATTGACTGTTTCCAGCATAGGTGAAAGGAGCACACTTGCTGGACACGTGAAAATGCCGAGGGCTTTTATTGGTAGCAGTGTGCATGCATGGATGTTCCTGGTGGCAGTAGATGGTAAATCAGTGTCTAAAAGTATCTATTTAGGCTTGGAACCAGTTATAGCTTAATTTAATGAATCCCGGCAGGATGATGAAAACCCTGCCGGGTTTCTTCAAAATTCTCAATTAATTTATCGTAAAAATTATGGATACAATGATTTCAAAGGTAATACGTGCTAAAGTAGTACGGTTACCCGATACAACAATAAAGCAGAATAAGAGTGTTCCTGGAAAAAACCGATGGCAATTGATATGGCTATTGCTGATTTTGCTTTCAATCTGGTCGTTAGCACCTTTTGCCCTGCACAAAATAGATCAAACTGCTGCAGGTATTGACCAGACGATCTGGTTATTGATCATTTTAAGCCTGATTGCTTTCCTGCTTGTGACAGCCTTATGCTGGTGGTTATTAGAGCGGTTCTGGTTGATGGCAGGCTTACCGCAGTTTTCAACTTTGGTTTCACAATTTTATACTTTATCCCCATGGCAACAACTCGTTTTTTACTTATCCTCTTTTGCTTTACTCTTAGTAGCGGCTTCAGTATGTTTAGCGGGTATTTGTTAGGAGGACAAGGAATTGCAAATACTGTTGATGATACCAGTGAAAGCGCTTGCCGTTTAAGATTGGTAAGTATTGCTGAGCATGAACTGGGTGTCAGGGAAGGAAGTGGTCACAATGATGGCGAGCGGGTGGAAAGCTATTTGGCTTATGCAGGCTTAAAAAAAGGCGATCCCTGGTGTGCCGCTTTTATCTCCTGGATTTTCGCAAGGGAAGGTTTTGCCAAGCCGAGATCAGGATGGTCGCCGGATCTTTTTCCTTCTTCCAGATTAGCGCGTTCCGCACTGCCGGCAGATGTAATCGGTATTTATTTTGAAGATAAAAAGCGTATTGCACATGTAGGTTTAATCGAAAAGATAAAAGGCGACTGGTGTTTCAGTATCGAAGGGAACACCAATATATCCGGGAGTATTGAAGGTGATGGTGTATACCGGCGCCGCAGAATCTTAAAAACAATTCATAGTATCTCAGACTGGGTGAAAAATGGAAGGAGGGTGCCATGAAAATTTATGTGTTGTTTCTGTTGCTGATCCTTATATGTAGTACTTGTAGTTTATTGAAAAATACAAATCAAACTATTGATCATGCACGTCAGGATTTATCTGATCAGGTTAGCTGGAAAACGATAGAAGAGAAAAATTGGCGAAGCCGATTAAACCGGCTTACTTTTTCTGAAGACTCCAGTGACGATCATTATACGGTTAAGATTTGGCCCGAAGGTTTATTTAGTTATTCTCCGGCAAAAGGGTTTTCAGGAGCGGCTAAGCATGTAGAAATTGAAGGGAGAATTCAGAGCAAAGCTACTATAAAAGATATAGCAGAAGCAGCGCGGCAGGAAACAGAAAATGCAGGGATTGCCATTTCAGCATCAAACAAAAAAGTAACAGACCAGCAGATCAAAACGAAGGAAAGCACACCATCCTATAAATGGATAATTTCAGGAATAATACTCGCCCTGATATTAAGTTTTGTTGGTTATCAGTTTATAAAAAAATATAAAATTTAAGACAATGGAAAAGAAACGCTATAGTATTTGGGAATTAATGAAAAAAAGGCCTAAAGCCCCGAAAAAACCGAAATCTTTAAACCCACCAACCGAAGCACAGCTGATGCAGCGCGACAAATTCAGGGTGGTAGCAAAATTTGTGAAACATGCTAAAGAAATGACAACGATAGGATTCGAGGCCTGTAATTTCAAAAATATGACACCAGTCAATTTTTTAACAAGGTATATACTGATGGATGCAGTGATTGGGGAATATCCGGATTACCAGATCAATTATCCGAAAGTGCAGATAAGCAAAGGAAAGCTGGGTGATGTAATTGTCACTAAGGCAGTATTTTCATCAGAGGGTAACATCATACTGCTTTGGGAAGAATTTGAAACATATTTGCCGGAAACATGGGGAGATGATGAGCTATTTGTGTTTATTTATGATTCGGAAAAGAATCAATCTTACAGTTTTAAAAATGCGGCTAAACGCTCGGATTTAAAAATTGAATTAAAACTGCCATCAAATCACCATATTGAAAGTTTGCACGTCTGGATTTTCTTTAAATCCAAAGAGGGACGTAATACCTCCTGGAGTGAATATTTAAGTTTGGATAAAGAAGATTGATATGCTGGACAACTGTCCCCAAATTGAACTCTTCCAATTACTAAAACCAATTTTTTTTAACTTGTATCAACAGCCGCCCAGCTTCTTGGGCGGCTAAAAACCAGAAAATTGAGCATGTGTAGTTTAGTATCTTATTTAGCTTATGCGGAAGCACATAACATGGTGTTGAAATGTATGGATGGACTTATAATGTATCCGGTGATGGAAGAAACACCTATCCCGCATTATATTTATTTTATGCCCATGGACATCACCGATGTGGGAAGTTTAAGCAAGTTTTTAAATAGTCATTTCCTATATCTGCCAGGAACATTTTATGTATTGTATTTCCATCCTATCCGTTGGATTTTACCTGACCTTGGGGAGACCATAAGATCAATGCCATGTTTACCTGTTGGTTATGGGCAAAGCCGGATTTTGTTTCACATGAGTTGCGGGAGAATGACTTTCGATGTAACGCCAGACAAGACAATTAGGGAGGAAGAGAAGGAGACGGTATTTCGGGTGCCCTTATATTTAAAAGAAACCAGCTTTTTTATCAATGTAGTAGAGCTGCCGGACCATATGGGAACACCAAAGATCTTTGAGCAAATTGACTTTGAATTGTAGATTTAGTTATAGAATTATGTTTACAGCATATTATTATAATTATTTTAAAAATAAATTAGCAAATTATTCAGTTATTTCTTAATTTTACTCCCGGTTGGTGTTAGCGATAGTTAATACCTTTAGTTAATACAAAGGGGAGAGAATGGATGTTCTTCCCCTTTGTTGTTTTTTAAAAGATTTCGAGTGCTGCCCTGATCTGGGCATAAATCTCTGCCAGGTCCTGATCACTGATACAATAAGGAGGTAAAATATAGATGACATTTCCTAAAGGCCGCATCAAAATCCCCTTTTCTAAAAAGTAATCATATAACTGATTTCTTAAATCACTAAAATAAGAAGTACCGGAT
Source organism: Pedobacter sp. L105 (assembly GCF_009765875.1). Classification (GTDB taxonomy): domain Bacteria; phylum Bacteroidota; class Bacteroidia; order Sphingobacteriales; family Sphingobacteriaceae; genus Pedobacter. The sequence continues at coordinate 236,109 of NZ_LMUP01000010.1, read as the reverse complement.
TCAGTTTGCCACTCAATTGCCAATATGGTTCCGGTTTGCCTTACATCTTTTACCCTGGGGTGAGTAGCAATCAACGCTGCAAATTCCTGGTGCCTGCTGCAGATCCTGTTGATCTTCTCCTGGGTTTCTTCCTGAAGTAAGAGCTCTAAGCTGGCCAAAGCTGCCGTACAGGATAAGGGGTTGGCCGTAAAGGAATGTCCGTGAAATAAGGTTTTCAATTTATCATCCGATAAAAATGCTTCGTAGATCTTTGCGGTACAAGTGGTTACGCCTAAAGGCATCGTTCCACCGGTTAAACCCTTTGAAAAACACATCAGGTCTGGCTTCACGGTAAGATGATCTGCTGCAAAGTTTCTCCCGGTACGGCCGAAACCTGTAAAAACTTCATCCTGGATCATCAATACAGCTTCCTGATTACAATGTTCCAGTAATTCGTTCAGTTCTGCTGCCCCATACATCAGCATACCTGCAGACCCCTGCACTAAAGGTTCATAAACAAAACAAGCCAGGTCGGTAGCATGTGACGAAATTAATGTTTTTAGCGCAGGCAGATTTTCTGGGTTAGGCGTATCTATAAAGATCACTTCAAACAATAAGGAGTCAAAAGGAGCAGTCCAGGCACTTCTGCCGCTAACAGACATCGCGCCGAAAGTATCTCCATGATAACCATTACGGAAAGCAAGTACTTTTTTCCGCGGAACACCTTTGTTAAACCAATATTGCAAACACATCTTTAAGGCTACTTCTACGGCAGTAGATCCATTATCGCTATAAAAGACTTTCTGCTGGTTATTCGGCAGGATTGCCAGCAGATTTTCTGCCAGTTCAATAGCAGGTTCATGAGTGAAACCGGCAAAGATCACCTGGTCGAGTTTTTTTAGCTGTGCAGACACCCTTTCTACAATATAAGGATGGGAGTGCCCATGTAAAGTTACCCACCAGGAAGAAACCGCATCGATGATCCTACGTTCATTTTCATCATATAGGTAACAACCCCCAGCCCGAATAATGGGTATAGGAGCCGAGGATTTAAGTTGTTGTGTATAAGGATGCCAGATACTGTTGCCGTCTCTTTCAGTTAAGGTCATGCGGTAACGTTTGGTTGTACGGTTTTTTCTTTTACCATAGGTTTTAATCCCAATACATCAAACATCTTGCGGTCGTCTTCTAATCTTGAATTAGGGGTAACCAGAAGTTCGTCAGTTTCACTGGTAAAGATAGAATTGGCTCCGGCCATAAAACACCAGCCTTGTTCTTCGGTAGTCATTTCTACGCGTCCGGCACTTAACCTCACCATAGAAGCTGGCATCAGTATCCTTGCGGTAGCGATCATCCTCACCATTTCCCATGAATCTATTTTAGGCAGATTTTCCAATGGGGTTCCTTTTACACGGGCCAAAGCATTCACCGGTACAGATTCCGGATGTTTAGGCAGGGTCGCTAACGTATGCAACATCTGGATGCGGTCTTCATGGGTTTCTCCCAATCCGATAATCCCGCCAGAGCAAACCGTAATCCCAGCTTTGCGCACATTGGTTAAGGTATCCAGACGGTCGTCAAAAGTACGGGTGCTGATGATCTCTTTATAATGGTCTTTAGAAGTATCCAGATTATGGTTATAAGCATAGAGTCCGGCTTCCTGCAAACGCTGGGCTTGTGATTCGGTAATCATCCCTAAAGTACAGCATACTTCCAGTCCCAGTTCGTTTACGCCTTCAACCATTTCCAGGATCGTATCGAAATCCCGGTTGTCGCGAACTTCACGCCAGGCAGCAGCCATACAGAAACGGGAAGAACCTGAATCTTTAGCTCGCTGTGCGATAGCTACCACATCTTCTTTAGACATTAAAGACTTCACCGTTATACCGGTATGGTAACGGGCAGCCTGCCCGCAATAAGAACAATCTTCAGGACATCCGCCTGTTTTAACAGATAATAAGGTACAAACCTGTACCTCATTTGGCTGGTGCCAGTTCCGGTGAACGGTTGCTGCCTGGTAAACCAGCTCCAGTAAGGGCTGATGATAAATGTTTTCTATTTCCTGGATGCTCCAGTCGTTGCGTACAGTACTCATATAATACGTGATTGATTTAAAAATTTAAAATTTGGTTAGGAGCAGAGGTAATACTTTCCTGATCAAGCAGGATAAAATCAGGCAGCTGGCTCCAGCTTGTTCCTACAGGCAACTGCTGAAGCAAAATGTCTTTGGTGTCATCCTGAAAATCGCCGTTTAAGACCAGGTGTTTTAATGGAATTTGATTTTGCCGGAGTACTTCGATGCTCATTAAAGTATGGTTGATACAACCGAGGTAGTTTCTGCTGACCAGTATGACCTCAGCTTCCAGTTGTTTGATCAGATCAATCATAAAAAAAGTATTGGAAATAGGAACAAAAACTCCACCGGCACCCTCGATCAATAACCGGTTATCTGTTTCAGGCAGAATAAAATCTTCCCGACGGATCTCTATTTGCTCTGCTTTGGCCGACTGATGCGGAGAGGCAGGCATCTGCAGACGAAAAGCTTCCGGATGGATTTTAGTAACCGGATTGCTGATCAGTTGTTTTACCTGATCGCTATCGGTGAAATGAAGATCTCCAGCCTGTATTGGTTTCCAATAATCGGCCTTTAATTGTTCGCATAAAACTGCAGAAACAATGGTTTTCCCAATGCCGGTGCCGATGCCGGTCACAAATAGCGGTTTAGTTTGCATGGTGATGATATTTGCTCAGCAGGTCTAAATGATGACAGAGTTCCAGGATCTCGTAATCGCTGTTATGGAGATGCACGCAAAGACGTAACCGTTCTGTGCCTCTAGGCACCGTGGGACTACGAACAGGATGGATGTCAAATCCTCTTTTTTGCAGTTCCCGGCTATACCTCAGTGTTTCATGGTTGCTTTTCAGGAATACACATTGTATGGCCGAAGGATTTGTTGTGCTGTGCAGTTGCTCCTGAGGAGGCATAAATTCCTTGAGGAGTGTTGACTTTTCCTGCAGGATGGCCCGATATTCAGGGTGTATCAATAAATGATGATAGGCTTGTTGTATGGTCAGCAGATGGGCGAAAGATGGAGCTGTACTATAAATAAAAGGCCTTGCAAAGTTAACGAGATAATCTCTCAGCAGTTCGGATCCCAATACGATGGCCCCATGTACACCCAAAGCCTTTCCAAAGGTGACCACCCGTGCAAAAACGGAATTGTGAATATGCAGCAGGTCCACCAGTCCCGTACCCAGCACACCAAAGGCGTGGGCCTCGTCAACGATTAAGTGAACCCCATGCTGCCGGCAAAGCTGCGCAATATGCAGCAGGTCGGCCAGATCACCGTCCATTGAATACACACTTTCTACGGCGACAAAACAATTACCGGTACTTTGTTTGATTTTATGTTCCAGGTCTTCCAGATCATTGTGCCTGAATTTAAAACGCCTGGCAAAACTAAGCCTTGCACCATCAATGACAGATGCATGGATATATTCATCATGAATGATGGTGTCTCCTTTTTGAGGGATACACGAAAATAAAGCAGTATTGGCCGCATAACCGGAATTAAAGATCAACCCGTTTTCTGCCTGGTGATAGGTAGCCAGTTCTTTTTCCAGTTCCTCTGCGAAGGCGCTGTTGCCGCTCAGCAGTCTCGACCCTGTAGCACCTAGCAAAGCTTGAGGATGTTTTTTTAGTTCCTCACTGATATTTTGCTGCAATTCAACCGAACGCGCAAAACCTAAATAATCATTAGAGCTGAAATCATATAAGTTATTTTTAGGCTGTAGGTTACGCCTTGTTCCCTCAGCTTCCCTGGCTTTGAGTTTCGACTGCATTGCGTTGATTGCCGAGTTATTCATTAGAGTGCAAGAGCTAAATCGTTGATCCAGTTTTTATATAGGGTGGTTTCGAGTGCAACAATATTTTCTGCGTGCATCTCCCAGTCTTCCGAAAAGTTTTTCAGCTGTGCGATCATTTCTTCCAGGTGTCCCTGTTCTTCAAGAATAATAGAACGTACACTCACCTTACTACCCGTACGGTTCAGTACATCCTGATAAATAGGGTATATTTCATCAGCTCTTACTTCAATAGCATAAGTCACTAAGAGGTAAGCCGCAAATTTCAAAGCTGTTCCGCTTAATTCCAGCTGATGACGTAAATAACGGCTGGTGATCAGATCGAGCTTGTTCAGATAATATTTACTGCTGTAAGGAGCCAGCAGGTAGTCCGGTTCGTAATTCGGATAACCAGTGCTGCTCAGTTTACCTATTTGTTTTTTTAAATAAAATGCGTGACGGTGTTCTTCGGCGGCATGTTTCAGCACCATATAGGTGGAAGTTTCCGGACGTTCATTGGCCGAGATCTTCCTGGCACCGATATTCTCCTGTAAGGAGAGGGTATTCAGGAAACGCGCATGGGTATCGTCATTGCTGACAATCTGTAAGAGCAACTGTTCTAATTCCATTATTATCGTGGTTTGCTCCAAAAATAGAAGCTTGCCGGATAGTTAAAGGATACCAGTTTTAAGTTTAGGAGTAGTCCGGTAAGAGGTGTGGTTTATAAAACATATAATTACAAAGATTTCAGGAGAATACCTTATTCTCCTGAAATATGATAATCTATTGACTTGTTTATAGCTGCATACATAAGTGTTAAATTAAACTGACTTACCATAAACAAATATTTTTGTGACACCAATACCTGTAGGTTGAGCAATTCCTGTTGTTAATAAGGATGCAATGTAACCTTGTAACTTTGTTGTTATCGAAACAGGTGTTATCGTATTATTATATATTGCTTGTATTACACATACGTCATCTCCATTCACACAGGTAAAATCGACGACTAATTCATAACTCGATGGTAGATTCCGATCCAGAGGGGCGCCTTTATATCTAAACCATCTTCTGACTACTGTTGGCATAATAAAGAGTCTTTTATCAATCAAAAGGACTAAAACTTTAATATCTGCTTACTCTATTCAAGGTTTTCAGCTTCTCCTTTAATCAATTCACTATTTAGAGTATCATTTCTATTCCTTATAAACATGAATTTTAATCAACTACTATTAATTGTCGATTTAGATTCTAAATAAAATTACATTATTCTAGTCTAATTTTAGTGGACAATGTGCTCATAATGAATATACTAAAGGAATATTTGAAGGCTAGAATACATATTTTTGTTTGGTTTTCAAAAAGGACAGAACTCTTAATTGTTTTAAAACTGTATCTTTCCGGGTAGTTTAAAATATTCAAGAATGACGCATGAGTAGTCCGGTTCAGATCCCATTTAAAAGTATAATTTATATCGATAGATTACTTGATCGTCCGGTGTATTTACAGATTGCACATCAGATGATCAATGCTATTCAGCGCGGGGTTTTGGTGGCAGGCGTACAGCTGCCAGGAACCCGGACCTTGTCGGAAGACTTGAGTGTTCATCGCAAAACGATCATTGCAGCTTATGATGAACTGGATGCTCAGGGGTGGACAGAGATCAGACCTAATAAGGGAACATTTGTGCAATATAAAATGCCACAGGAGCACATTTTGCTGGAACCAAACGATGAAAAGATCCTGACCAGCTATCCGATGAAAACAGGATTTAGTTTTAAGCAGAGTATCTTATTAGATGCATTGAGTGTGAATGTTCCTGCGCAACTGGAGTTTAATGATGGACTACCTGATATCAGACTGTTACCACTGGACCGTTTATCCAAAGTATATGGAGGGATTTTAAAGAGTAAAACCAATTATCGCCATTTCGGCTATTCCCACGTGGAAGGGAATGAGTATTTCCGGGAAACCCTCGCCTTATACCTGAACAATACCAGAGGACTGCATATTAACAAAAATAATATTTTGACAACCAGGGGAATCCATATGAGTATTTTTATGGCTTCCAGTATGCTAATTGAACCAGGCGATAAAGTGATAGTGGGCGATCCTAGTTATTATCTCGCCAATATGTGTTTTCAGCAATGCGGTGGTAAAATACTTTCCGTACCAGTAGATGAGGAAGGGATTTCTGTTGAGGCAATTCGGGAATTGTGTAAAAAACAAAAAATCCGTCTGTTGTATCTTACTCCACATCATCATTATCCTACCACTGTCACGATGAGCGCAGAGCGCAGGGTAGAACTTTTGCAATTGGCTTCCACTTATGGTTTCATCATTTTGGAAGACGATTATGATTATGATTTCCACTACAATGGAAATTCAGTACTGCCCTTAGCCAGTGCTGATACCAATGGTATGGTTGTTTATATAGGTTCCTTTTGTAAATCACTGGCTCCTGGTTTCCGCTCAGGTTACCTGATCGCCCCGGAAAACCTGATCCGCGAGATGGCCAAATTTCGCCGTTTGGTTGACCGCCAGGGAGACATGTTGATGGAACAGGCGCTGGCTGAGCTGCTGGAAGAAAAGGAAATTCAGCGCCATCTGAAAAAAGCAGTAAAAATCTATCAGGAGCGCAGGGATACCTTTACAGGTTTGCTGCAGCACCACTTGGGTAATGAGTTATCTTTTATTTCTCCTCCGGGAGGTCTGTCGGTCTGGACAAAATGGAATCCTCAATTAAACCTGATGCGGATCAGTAAAAATTGCCTAAAGCATAACCTGCATTTACCACAAGAATTGTTGTACCAGACAGACAATTTTACTGCAATGCGATTGGGATTTGGAAACCTAAGCCCTGCGGAGCTGGAGGAGGCTGTTGCTATTCTTACAAGTGCAGTGAAAGAAAGTATATAGCTATTTGAAAATCTGTTACCTATGACCTGTTTTTGAATGTTTTTTGTCTGTAAATTGATTGATAAGCTATTGATCAATTGAACAGCCAGCAAGTGTATGAAACTACAGGATGATTTCTTAAAACAACTTATTCTTGATATTGAAAGTTTTAGTGTATTCACAGAGGTAAAAAACACAGTAAATCAGCAAATTGAACTTTGGCCGGATCCATTGTTGTTGTCAAATTTGTCGGGCTGGGTGGGTGCACTCGTAGTAAGAACTATCCTGTCTAAATTAGCTGTTAATGAGCATCACGTATTCAGATGGCGACTGGAAAATAAATATATCCAATACTTACTTTTAGATTTTTATATCCCTGGCTGTATGCCCGAGACAATCGGTTTATCTAAAGTATTAGATAAAGTTGGAGGGGAGTTAATTGTCAGAAAATTATTTAAAAAAGGATTCTTTTTAAAGGCAGCATTAGGCCATGGTTCTTTTAATACAAAGAGTTTTGATAGAACGGCTGAATTTGATGATATTCTAAGTTTTCATCAGGAAACAAAAGCCGATCATGAAAAATGGATCCTGCAGAAAAAATTGAATCTGGACAAAGAATTCAGGGTACATACATTTGATAAAGAAGTAATTTCAGGCCTGACCTTTAAAATACAGGGTATTGATTCGGCAGGTAGTACGGAGGCAGAGGAATTTGTTAAAGGGCTTCTTGAAAAACTACCGGATACTATTTTTCAGGGTACTTTAATCGGGTGGGATATTGGCTTGACCGATCAACATCGATATTATGTAATTGAGGCGAACTTTACGGGATTTCATCCAGAATATTGTGCCGGATTTCAAACCAGTGGATATGTGGAAGACAATAATTTTGGGCCGATTGTATGCGCCTGGCTCAACCAATACTTTAACTATAAATTCCGGGTAGCTATTGTTTCTGTTGACGACAGTATGCTGTCATATTTTCCATTTCTGAGTGCATTTATGTTTTACAGTTCTATATTCAATAACAATCATATAGCAATTCTTAATAGGAAGGTAAAAGCTGAAAGAACCGCTATTATCTATTTTCCTGATATGACCAATACACTGATGATGAAGTTGATCACTTTTTTTCAAGTAGTGAATTTTGCGGAATATTATTATGTCATCACCAAAGAAAGGTTTGTGAAGGTGACCTGTAGTTTGTTTTTAGGGAATGACCATATTAAAGTTTGGGCAGAGGAATCATTATTCAAGAAAGATCAGTACCCGATAATTGAGCAATTTCGGGAAGAAAGAAGAAAGCAGATTTGCTGTTACCATGCGGTTAGGCAACTACATCCTGTAGAATATATTATTATATAATCTCTACGATGAAGCTGAGTCATGATTATTATAGTTATTACAATATTATCCTTTGGAAAAAGGGTGGAATCATCAGGCATTACGCAATGTATTTTTTGAGTTTCGAATTTCTGGATGAGGATTTTGATTATGTAATGTTCTTGAAATTTGACTTTCCGCATGCCTTTGATCATTTGAATATTAAAGAGTTGATCGCATCCATGGAAGCTATTTATAATAATACACCAAGGGCCTTTGTTATGATCACTCACAGAAAGGAATTGCCACTTTATATGGAGAGTCCAGATGAATTTATTTATTCTTTCAGCTCTGATTTTTATATATTTAGAAAGCTCATTGGAAGTTATGGTAGATCTGAATTCTTAAATAAATATTTACTTTTTGAACTATTGGATCAGATTTTTAAAGGGGCTTCAGGGTTTGATAAAATATTGGTCAGGCAGATTCCTATGCAGCCCGTTCAAATTCCTGCTTTGAAAATGGCCGATGTGATTATCCCACACAGAGGTGACAACGACTATCTAGACCATTTACTTTTCTTTTTACATCAGCTGACAGGAATTCATTCCTATATTGGAGTAGATCAGGAGGTGTCTGATGATTTATTAAGTTTCACCGAACATTATACCAAGGCCTCTTTTTATAGCTTCCATCCCCATCCCGCTGGGCCTTATGTGATACGTAACCGCCTCATTGAGGAGAGTAAAGGTAGTCTCTTATTTTTCCAGGATGCTGATGATATTCCCTGTGCGGACAGGTTTGAAAGAATAGCTGATTATATGGATAAAAATGAATGCCAGTTATGTGGCTCTCATGAGATTAAGCTGGATTACTTTGATAAAACTGTGAGGGCAATCCGTTATCCAAAAAATGTCATGGCAGCTTTGGAGAAAGGTGCCGGGCAATCCATATTACATCCTTCCTCTGCGATTACAAGGGCAGCATTCTATTTGAGTGGCCGGTTATCAGAAGAGAGAATCTTTGGGAACGATACCAAGTTTTTGCTGCATAGTTACTTCTTATTAAATAACATCCAAAACATTGATGAGTTCCTCTATATACGAAGGGTGCACCCCGGTTCTCTCACTACTTCACCTGCGACGAAGATAAGTTCTCCGCTTCGATATAACCTATTGTATCAATGGGCGACAGATTTTGAATTGGTAAAATCTGGCCTATTGAAATTAGAAAATTCCAGTTTAAATTATGAGCCCTCTAAACTTGATGTTGAGATAAAGAAAATAGAAGGCTTATAATTTTGTCATGGAGGGTCTTTTTAGGTTGGATATTGTAGCGAAAGAGAAAGTTATCATTTGATAGTATTTAAATTTAAAGTATTGTATTTCAGCATATAAAAGTGTTTAATATAATGTATATATTAACTACATGTCTGTGATACAACCCAGTCGCGGCCATCACCCAGGGCAGCACAAGGTGCACTATTTGTACAGTCCGAATTTGACGAGCAACTTGTACCCGTGTAAGTAAAAGTATGCGTATTGCCACTTGAATCGTCATAAACACAAGTGTAATGGCAAGTACCTGAAGTACCTCCGTCACTGATAACGATATCACGATAACTAAAGATCTGTCTGAGCTGATCACGTGTCAGTATTTTTTTTTCCTCTACTTCAAGGATTTCTGATTCAAGATTTTTCATAACATTTGGTTTGGCTTTTATTGTGTCTAGTTGAATTCATAAAGCCTAAGGCTTTTGCTTGAAATTACAAAATAAAATAAATGGTAATAATCCCAGATTACCCATAATCAAAAAACTAATATTAATGATATTTCAAAATTCTATATCGATTAATAAAATTTAATGGATTAATAGCTATTTTACAAGGGCTTGTTGCTTAACTAAATATCAAAAATTAACGTAAATATGAATCGTAGAAATTTCATTGCCAACAGTGCTATTGCAGCAGCAGGGATAACCATCCTGCCCGGAACATTATTCGCAAAAACCGAAAAAGTAAGACTAGGCTACATTGGTGTTGGTCAGCGAGGCCGCAGCCACATTGGCGAAGGTATCCTCCGGGAAGATGTAGAAATCGTAGCTGTTTGCGATATTCAGGAAAGCTCTTTAAAATATTGTAGGGAGCTATTTAATAAAGCTGGTGAAAAATTGCCTGTGGAGTACACAGGAGGCCTGGAAGCTTATAAGAAGTTACTGGACAGGAAAGATATTGATGGAGTGATTATCGCAACGCCATGGGCTTTTCATAAAGAGCAGGCGATCTACGCGATGCGTTCTGGTAAATATGTAGGCTGTGAGGTGATCGCAGGAATCACCCTGGCCGATCACTGGGATATTGCTAAAGTATATGAAGAAACAAAAGTCCCATACATGACCCTCGAAAATGTTTGTTATCGCAGAGATGTGATGGCGGTACTGAATATGGTTCGCCAGGGATTATTTGGTGAGTTGGTTCACCTGGAGGGAGGTTATCAGCATGACCTGAGAACGGTATTGTTTAACGATGGAAAAAGCTTAAGTGGTAAAGGTGTTGAATTTGGCCCTCAAACCATGGGAGAGGCCCAATGGAGAACCCAATATAATGTAGATAGAAATGCAGATATCTATCCAACACATGGCGCCGGACCAGTGATGAACTACATCGGGATCAATAAAGGGAACCGTTTTACCAATCTTGTTTCCTTTTCTTCGAAAGCCCGTGGATTGGCTTCTTATGTAAATCAATTAGAGCCGGGAAATAAGAACGGCAAGATCAATTATAAAAATGGCGATGTAATCACCACGATGTTAAACTGTGCAAATGGGGAAACGGTCATGTTATCTCACGATACCCATTTACCAAGACCTTATTCTTTAGGGTTTAGGGTACAAGGTACAGAAGGCCTATGGATGGATGTAAATAACTCTTTGTACCTGGAAGGGAAAGCTAAAGCCTATGACACCTGGGATTCAGCAACAGACTGGCTAACCAAATATGATCATCCACTCTGGAAGAAGTATGCAGTAAATGCGGAAGGTGCAGGACACGGTGGAATGGACTGGTTTGTATTTAATGCGTTCGTTCAATCGGTAAAACAGAAAAAACAAACCCCAATAGACATTTACGATTCCCTCACCATGAGTGTAATCACACCACTCTCGGAAAAATCCCTTGCCGAAGGCAATATGCCTCAGGAGTTCCCGGACTTTACCAATGGGAAATGGAAAGATGCCAAACCTAAGTTCTCCTTAGATGATTCTGGATTGTAACCTATTGTTTTTTAAGCACCCTGCTGGATGATCCTTCCCACGGATGATTTGATGAGATTGGAGTAATCTGAACAAACGGTGTGCTTTGAGCATCCTGCAAGTGGATAATCCTAAGCAGGATAATCTGATTGAAGGTAACCTCAAAAAGAATTAGACCTTATTTTCTGTGCCTTTAATTGCGTTTCAGCAATTAGCAGCACAGAAAATAAGGTCTATTCTTTTCAGCGAAGCCAGATAAAACTATAAAATCTCAATTCCTTTTGATTCAAGCTCATCGTAAATCATCGCATTGATACTACTCTGCGTGTTCTCACCTTGTGAAATATCCTTACACCAAAAATAGATCTTCACACTGCTGCTCACCTTAGTCTTCGGATTAAAAATAATCTTGGGCTCCTTGAGCACCAGGATATTTTCATTAGCAGCAATTGCTTTTTTAATGATCTCTGTAACTTCATCCCTATCAAAGGGCTTACTGATGATGTACTCCAGCACAATACGCATCTGGTTATTGGTCAGCGTCCAGTTGATAATATTATTAGATAATATATTCCCATTTGGAATAATGATCTCTGCGCCATCATCGGTCAGCAAAGTACTGGCACGAATACCAATTTCTTTGACACGGCCTTTCTTATCACTCAGCTCTACTACATCACCTATGCGGAGAGTTTTATCAAAGATCAGGATGATCCCGGAAACAAAGTTACTAACGATGTTCTGCAGACCTAAACCTATACCGACACCCAAAGCACCCAGTACAACGGTAATCTTGTCAATAGGAAGCCCTGAAGCCGCTACAGCCAATAGGAAACCACCAACCAGCAGCACCAATCTGGTAACGATCAATTTAGAACGTTCCCCTTTATTCTCTTCCAGTGAATCGTCACCCGTATCCCCAAAGAAATAAGCGATATACTTTTGTAAGAAATTGGCCAGCCAGATGATCAGGAGGAAGAGGACGATCCCGCCAAGGGTAAAGACTAAACTGCCTATAGTTCTCTTCTCTGTCAATACAGCAATAAAGAAATCATGTAGTGCGTCGAATATATTCAGGTTCACCAGGAACAAGGTAAGCCATACGAGGAACATAAGAATATTCAACAATCCTTTGATGCTTTTAACTACCGGTACCCAATCGAAATTCTCTGGATAATGCTTGCGGACGCGACTGCTTTTTATTTGTAGCAGGAACGCCTCTGTAATCATTGTACCCAAAATAATTAAGGAAACAGCATGTAAGAAAGCACTGATGGCTGTGGTATAGAATATTTGGGTCAATGTATAACGACCGAATAAATTACAAACTACAGCAAGTAGATTAAACAACACATAGATCAGTCCTACCGGAAGCATGATCTTGTATCTTCCAACCTTGTCCCTCAAAAGTTTATACATCATTATTCCGTAAACAGAAGAAGCGATGCTAAAGAAAAACACGATCCAGCGTTGGTAACGTTGTGGTACACCCAGGTTACGCAAAATAACGGGCACGATGAGCAGCAGACCAAAAATACACCATTTGTAAAATACATCACGCGGAAAGCGTTTATAAAATAAGGCCGTCAGGCTTAAAGTCAGCAGGATATGGATCAGCTCGATATATAAAGCAGGAGCGAGGAGGTCAAAAACAGGAGCAAGGGTTAAAATAAAAATAATAGATACCTGGAAAGGCTTTTGACGAATAAAATTAAAATTAAAAGGTTCTACTGCGTCCAGTCGATCCCTGACTACAAGACTTTTAAAATTAAAGAACACCCAGAAAAAGAAGATGGCGCCGCTGAGTAGCAGTAAATAGCGACTACTGCGGGTATAGACAAAATAATAAGCAGAGATCTGCTGTTCGCTTTCCATAAACCGTTTAAAACCCATCGTTTGGTTAGAGGTGAGTTTATTGGATGGTTCCCATAAATAACGTCTTTCCTTTCCAAAAGCCTTCACTCCGGCAGCGGTTAACTGGCTATCGGTTAGATAAGTAAGTTCCTTGACATTAATGATATTGGCAGATGCCCGGGCGGATAGGGAATTAATTAAGCCTGTATTACATCGGATCAGACTGTCCATCACCAAATGTTTCGCTCCAATTTCCTGCAGCTGGGGTTTGAAAATAGCTTTTAAGGAATCTACCGTAAATACTTTATGTAAAACAGTATCCTTTCTTAAAGTAAGGATCTTGGTTTTTACCTCATTCAGACTTTCGTCATAACCTTGCAAATCTTCTAAACAGGCTTCGTTACGGGTTTGCAACTCATCCAACAGGGTTTGGTACATTTGCAGGTTTTGCAGGTTCAATAACCTGTCGGTTTGTTTTAGACGCTCTTTCAGCAATCCAATGGCAGCTTCATCCTGTGTGAGATGCTCACCAATAGCTTTGAGTTTTGTAAAAGAGGCCGTAGTTACTTTTACTTGGTTCACTGCTTCGAACACCATTTCCAATCGCGCTAAATAATCACTCCTGGTCAGTACACTGGAATCTGCAAGATAGGACAGGTCGGTTGACCTGTCGATAGGTCTGTAACGTGATTTTTTATGTTGCGCCTGAGCAGATAGGCTGCCACAGAACATTGCTGTAAGCAGCACGAACAAAAAAGAAATACGGCTTGAAGAAAGGGTAAGCTTAAAATTCACAAAAAAAAGGTTAGATGTAAAAATCCTAACGCCAACCTTGATGAACCATCTGATCAATTATCATTTGATTTTGGGGTAGCGACCGGACAAATGTAACAAAAGCAGTACCATAAATGGCATGCGAATAGTTATACCGAACGGGCGTCCGGTATAACATTCTAGTTTAGGTAATAAATAAAGTGGTTTTTAAATATCTTTTTCGTAGATCCTGTACTTTTTATAAGGATCTCCTTTAATGGCACGTATAGCGTTATTGACTAAATCATTGTTTTCCAGCGTCCAGCCGGCTTCAGCGTATTTTAGTCCTTTACGTTTGTATTCTTTAATGATTGTACCATAAATACAGGCTTCAATACCCAGTTTGCGGTAACCATCAACTACCCCCAGCAGCATAATCCTGATGCCGGTAATTTTTTTTCTATTTAAAAGTAACTTAAAAATTCCGGTTGGCAATAATCTTCCTCTTTTTATTTTGATTAAAATTTCATTGATGTCTGGAATAGCCGCACCAAAACCAACGATTTTCCCGTCCTGTTCTGCCAGCAGGCAAAAATCAGGATCAAGAATCAGCTTAAGGTCTTTCGCCAAATAATCAAATTCTTCATCTGTCAATGGCACAAAGCCGGAATTTTTATCCCAGGCCTTGTTGTATACTTTACGCAGGTTTGCGGCTTCGACTGCAAAATTCTTAAGGTTCACCTTTCTGATGGTGATATTACTCCGTTGCAAACGTTCCTGCAATTTATCCAGGAGTTTTACCGAACGGTCGTCATAATTGGATTCGCCCCAGCGCCAGGCGATCAGGTCAACCTTCTTTTTTAATCCATATTGCTCCAGTAACTGGATATAATAGGCGAAATTATAAGGCATCATGACTACTGGCGGGTATTCAAAACCTTCAATCAGTAAGCCTGCTGTTTCATTGGTGGAGAAATTCTCAGGACCGATCATGGTATTCAGACCTTTGTCCTTCAACCAGTTTTTAGCGGTATCTAACAGCAAAGTTGCCGTTTCATTATCATCTATACAATCGAAAAAACCAAAGAAACCATCAGTCTTATCGTTATATTCATTGTGGGCATTGTTTAGGATCGCTGCGATCCTGCCCGTCAATTTTTCTCCGTCGTATACTAAAAAACACTGCAGGGAATTGTGTTTATGAAAAGGATTGGTAGTCAGCAGATCTCGCTGTGCGATGAACAATTCTGGAACGTAATAAGGATTGTGCTCATACAGATCATGTGGGAAATCAATAAATGCTTTAAGTTCTTTTTTTGATTTAACCTCGACTATTTTCTTTGTCATTGATGGAATTCTCTTGGGTTTATATAGGGTAAGCTTTAAGGCATCAAATATAACATTTTTTAGCTCACTCTCCCCAGGCGCTGAGCATCAGATTTCTGGATCCCCCGTAATTTCGGTGTTCACAAAGGTAAATACCCTGCCATGTACCTAGAGCCAATCTTCCATTGTGAATGGGGATTATGACCGAGCAGCCGAGCATGGCAGCTTTCAAATGTGCCGGCATGTCATCTGAGCCTTCATCATCATGTAAGTAATCGGGATCATTTTCCGGAACAGCTTTGTTAAAGTACATTTCGAAATCGTGCCTCACCGTAGGATCTGCATTTTCATTAATGCTTAAAGAAGCAGAGGTATGCTGAATGAACACTTGGCAGATTCCTGTTTTAATTTCACTGATCTGCGGAAATGCATGCAGCACATCTGCGGTAATCAGGTGAAAGCCTCTTTTTCTCTCATGTAAACGGATAGCTTGCTGGTAGATCTTCATAATTTTTGCTTTTTTACAGGGTAAAAATATGAAAATTAACTAAGCTCTTATTCCCGTTGCACTTTGAAATGTCTCAATTGACGATCATCAATATTTAATAAAGCTTACATAATAATTAATAAAATAGATATTTTTAGGTTTAAAATGTTAAACGATCTACAGCTACTCCATGCTTAGCACACATTGCTATGGATTCCCTCAGATAAAAAAATATTTTTTAACCAATAATTTCCGTTCTTCCAACAAATATTTTGAATATTTGAAAACATGAACTTTGAAAACACACTCTCCTTTGCCAAAGAACTGGATGCGCAGGATCCATTAAGCCATTTAAGAGAAGAATTCCTTTTTCCTCAGAAAAATGGTAAGCCTTTCATTTACTTATGTGGCAACTCTTTGGGCTTACAGCCTAAAGCTGCAAGGGAAGTATTGGGGGTACAACTGGACAACTGGCAGAACCTTGGTGTTGAAGGCTGGTTTGAAGGTGATACGCCCTGGATGTATTACCATAAAGAACTGAAAAAACTAATGGCACCAATTGTAGGAGCCAGACCAGCAGAGGTATGCCCGATGAACACGCTGACGGTAAATCTTCACTTACTTTTAGTAAGTTTCTACCAGCCCAAAGAAAAAAAATTCAAGATTATCATGGAGGCCGGTGCTTTTCCGTCCGACCAATATGCGATAGAAAGCCAGGTTCGTTTTCATGGCTATGACCCGGAAACAGCCATTATAGAAATTAGCCCAAGACCTGGAGAATATACTTTACGAATAGAAGATATTACCGCCCGGATTGCTGAAAACGCAGATGAATTGGCGCTGGTGCTGTTTGGTGGTATCAACTATTTCAGCGGACAATGGTTTGATATGCCAGAGATTACCAAAGCAGGTCATGCTGCGGGAGCAATTGTAGGCTTCGACCTGGCGCATGCTGCTGGAAACGTTCCTTTAAGTCTGCACGATTGGGATATAGACTTTGCCTGCTGGTGTTCCTATAAATACCAAAACGGAGGACCAGGAGGAATCAGTGGCATATTTGTTCATGAAAAACACTTCAATGATCAAACCTTAAAACGTTTCGCCGGCTGGTGGGGATATAAGGAATCTATCCGTTTTAAAATGGAAAAAGGTTTCACTCCTGAAGTAGGAGCCGATGGCTGGCAGATCAGCTGTGCGCAGGTGATGCCCATGGCTTTATACCACGCCTCGCTGAAACTGTTTCAGGCTGCAGGTTATATGGAACCTTTAAGAAAGAAGAGTATCACACTAACCGCCTACCTGATCTATATTATCGATCAGATCAACAAAAAACTTGGTAAAGCACAATTTGTAGTGATTACGCCCGATGACGAAAATGACCGTGGTGCGCAAGTATCCATCATTGCGGAAGGAAATGCCAAAGGAATCTTCCAGCAATTGGTAGAAAACAATGTGTTGGGTGATTGGAGGGAACCAAACGTAATCCGTCTAAGCGCCGTTCCTTTATACAATTCATTCGAAGATGTGTATCTTACAGGAGAACTACTGCTAAAGATTTGCAATGCTCAATAGTTCCAGTAAGGCATAAGCGCTGATAACTGAATAAATTACCTATATAGGCGCGATCCCGAATCTAATGGTTAAAATTGCCTGGCATCCTTTATACGCACATCCACTTCCCGAGGGACATCGTTTCCCCATGTTAAAATATGAGCTGATCCCGGCACAGTTGTTACATGAAGGTATCATTACATCCGATAACTTATTTGAACCCGAAGTGCTGGAAGAAGAAATTGTCCTGCTTTCCCACGACGAAGATTATTGGCATTCACTAAGAGATTTTACCTTGCCGCCCAGGGAACAGCGAAGAATAGGCTTTCCGATCAATGCGGATCTGCTGGAACGTGAACTCCGGATTGCACAGGGTACCATAGATGGTGCCTTATCTGCTGCCGCACATGGAATTGCTTTTAATGTAGCTGGTGGAACTCATCATGCGGGATCTGACTGGGGTGAAGGTTTTTGCTTGTTGAATGATCAGGCGATTGCTGCTAATTATTTGATCCATAATAAAATATATAAACGAATTTTAATCATTGATTTAGATGTTCATCAGGGTAATGGAACCGCCCAGATCCTGCAAAATGAACCACGAGTATTTACTTTTTCCATGCATGGAGAGAAGAACTTTCCATTTCGTAAGGAGGTTTCCGACCTGGATATTGGATTGGATGCGGGAATACAAGATGAAGAATATTTAAATATTTTAAGAGAAACCTTGCCTGGTTTATATGAACAGCATCAGCCGGAATTTATTTTCTATCTATCCGGCGTAGACGTGTTGGCTACTGATAAACTCGGTCAGCTGGCATTGAGCAAAGCCGGATGCAGGGAGCGCGACCGGATAGTTTTTCAATTCTGTAAAGATCATGGATTGCCAGTCCAGGTAAGCATGGGTGGGGGCTATTCCCCGGAGATCAGGGATATTGTAGATGCCCACTGCAATACTTTTAAAATTGGGATCGACCTGTTGGGCGACTAGTTTTGCACATCTGTTCCGTATCCAGATAATTTTCATCAGTTTTACCGATCCTAATTTGACGAGATATTCATGAAGATTGTAATTGCAGAAAAACCATCCGTTGCACGTGAGCTGGCTAAAGTATTTGGCGCAACGGGAAAGAAAGACGGATACATCGAGGGGAAAGGTTATTCTTTTACCTGGGCATTCGGGCATCTGCTGCAATTGGCACCTCCACAGGAATATGGTTATATTGGCTGGAGACGTCAGCATTTACCCATGCTGCCGCCAAAATTTAAACTGGCGATACGAAAGATAAAAACTAAAGACGGACTGGTAGAGGATCCCGGGGTAAGAAAACAGCTGGATATTATCAAAAAGCTGTTTGATGAAGCTACCGAAATTATTGTGGCAACAGATGCCGGGCGGGAAGGTGAACTCATTTTCCGCTATATCTATTATTTCCTGAAATGTAAAAAGCCTTTTAAAAGATTATGGATCTCTTCGCAAACTGATGAAGCGATCAAAGAAGGGTTCCGAAATCTGAAACCCGGTACAGATTACGATACGCTATTTAATTCTGCCCATTGCAGGTCGGAGTCTGACTGGCTGGTGGGCATGAATGCTACACAGGCTCTGAGTATTTCTGCAGGGGCACGTTCTGTACTTTCCTTGGGCAGGGTACAAACACCTACACTGGCTATGATCTGCTCCAGGTATATTGAAACAAAAAACTTTGTGCCCCAGTTGTTTTATCAGTTAGGTATTCAATTGGATAAGGACGGACAGTTGTTTAAAGCGGTGTCTGTCGCTAACTTTAATGTTAAAGAAGAAGCACAGGTTTTATTTGATAAAATTGAAGATGTACCTTCAGGGTTCCCCTTGGGAGGAAAGATCCTGGATGTGGAGGCTAAACCCAGGAAAGAACCGCCACCACTCTTGCACGACCTGAGTAGTTTACAGCAGGAGGCTAATAAAAAGAAAGGTTATACTGCCGATCAGACTTTAAACCTGCTGCAAAATTTATACGAGACCAAACTGGTTTCCTACCCACGTACAGGTAGCCGTTATATAGGTGACGATGTATTTGCTGGTGTTCCTCAATTGATTATGCAACTTACCAAACATCCTGAATTTGGGAAATCTGCTGAATTACTAATGACCATTCCGCTGAACAAAAGAAGTGTGAACGGTAAAAAAGTAACGGATCACCATGCGATCTTACCGACTGGTATAGAACCCCAGGGTTTAAGTTCTGACCGGCAGGCGGTTTATGATATGGTGGTGGGACGGATGCTGGAGGCTTTTCATCAGGAATGTGTGAAGGAAGTCACTAAGATCACCATAGAATCTGGTTCTATATTTATTGCTAATGGAACGGTGATCCGCTCTGCGGGATGGCGCTCAGTACTGAATGATAAAGACGAGGAGAAAAAAGATGAGGATAACCCTTCACTGCCCAAGGTGAAAAAAGGGGACTTATTGCCCATTGTAGAAAAGGCTTTATTAGAAAAACAAACCAAACCAAAACCTTTATATAATGAAGCTTCATTGTTGAAAGCACTGGAAACTTCAGGTAAAGAGATTGAAGATGAGGAGTTGCGTTATGCCATGAAAGACAGTGGCTTGGGTACGCCTGCTACAAGGGCTTCTATCATTGAAACGCTAATCACTAGGGAATATATCCAAAGGGAAAAAAGAAACCTGGTGCCTACTCATAAAGGGTTGGCAGTATATGATGTAGTAAAAGATCAGAAGATCGCACAAGCAGAATTAACCGGTTCCTGGGAGAAACGCCTGGAAGAGATCCGCTCAGGTGCTTCTGTAAAAGATTTCAAAGCCGAGATCTCTGAATACACGCGCACGATTACTAATGAATTATTGGCTGCGGGAGCAGGGCTGGCAGAGAAATTGGTACCTAAGAAGGAGGATATTCCCGCTTCAGTTTAACTCATCGCATTTATCAGTATTCTTGCTTTTACAATAGTCAAGAGCGAATACGGCACAATTTGTAACCTTTGACCCATTAGAGATGGACTTATTGTTTGTAGCTTATCAGACTATGAAAACAATCAGTGATGCTTTAGAAAAACTCGTAATTGATATCGAGGGAACCAACAGTCAGTTAATAGAAAAAAAAATTGATCAGCAGGAATTTGAACTTTGGGATGATCCGGATTTAAGAGCAAATTTATCAGGAAATATTGGGGCATTCTTTGTAAGGTCTTTTTTAAAACAGCTAAATGTTGATGAACATCATATTTTCAGATGGAGGCTGGAAAATAAATACAGGCAATATCAGTTACTAAATTATTATTTTCCTAATTCTATGGCCGAGACCATTGGAGTTTCACAACTGTTAGCTACTAATAATGGAGAGCAAAAGATAAGAGAATTATGTGAAAGTGGTTTTTTCGTCAAAGCCACTTTAGGAGATCGTTCTGGAATACGCAACAATTTTGACAGATCGAATGAATTAGATGAAATCATTCGTCTTCATCAGAATAGAACTGATGATCTGGAAGAATGGGTGCTGCAAAAGAGATTAACTTTAACCGAGGAATTTAGAATTCATACATTCAGCAGAGATTTAATATATGGTTTAACATATCTTGCGAGAGGGACAGATAGATCTATTACTATAAAGGCTGAGGACTTTGTGCTGGAAATTTTGGAAAAATTACCAGATACAATTTTGCAGGGTACGTTGATTGGTTGGGATATTGGGATAACAGACAGCAATGAGTATTATGTGATTGAAGCAAACTTTACCGGATTTCATCCGGAATTTAGTCGCGGGTTTCAAACCAGTGGATATTTTGGGGATATTGATTACGGACCAATAGTATGCGCATGGCTCAATAGCTACTTTAGGGATCAGTATCATATTTCTATTGGTTCCGTTGAAAAGAGCCTGCTTTCAAGTGACACCTTCTATCAGAAATTCATGTTTTATGTTTCCTTATTTAAGGACGAAAAGCTGGATTTTTTGAGAGATAAGGCAAATGATAACAATGTTTCAACTATTGTCTACCTGGGCGAGGATATCAACGAGCTTTTGATCGATTTAATCAGATATTTTCAAGTAGAAAATTTTAAGATGACTTATTATTTGATTACAAGTGAAAAAAATATTCCAGCGATAATGACAATGTATCCCGGGAATGTTAATATAGCCACAACGGAAACGTTGGTCGCCATCGATCAGCACCGTTATGTGAATTGCTTAAGTCATGAAAAAAGAAAGGTAATTTATTGTCAGCAATTACTTTCTGCTATCCAAGCTCATACCTATTTAATTATCTAGACACTTTGATTTGGCATTATCGCGTTAAAAAAATGTGAACCCAGACCATCTACCTAAATTTATTCATTGAAACTTAATTTTTATTTTAAATAGAATTTATTATAATTGTCTTACGGCCAAATATAAATGATGTAAGTTTTATAATTTATATGATCAGTAGAATTATATTTACTTATCTCTATCTATATGAGATCATTGAATTGATATTTTCATTTCAAATTAAGATGAACAATGAAACCCTATAAACACTATTCTTTCGATTTATGGCTCACTTTAATCCGGTCAAATCCACAATGGAAACTGGAGCGGGCGAAGATTTTTCATACACGTTATAATCCTTTGAAAAAATCTTTTGAGGAAGTTGTTACAATTTTCCGTCAGGTGGATCTAATGGTGAACAGTATCAATGAAAAAACCGGTAAAAATATTGATGCGGATGAGATGTATTTAATGGTGATCAGCATCATTAATAACTTCGAACCCGGTTTTATAACTATTGATCTGGAAGCCTTATACCAGGAAATGGAAAGTTTAGTATTTAATTACATGCCTGAAGTATATGGCAGCGAAACGAAAGCTACCTTAGCTGGTATCAGGGAATCTGGCTTGTCGACTGTAAGCCTGCTCTGCAACACCGGATTTATTAGCGGGATTACATTGAGGAAAGTATTAAAACAACTGGAACTGGAGCAGTATCTTGATTTCCAGCTCTATTCTGATGAAGAGGGATTGGCTAAACCTAATCCTGCTTTTTTTCAACTTATGCTGAACAAGATCAACCGGCATAAACACAGAGACCTGCAGCTGCACGATGTGATTCATGTCGGAGATAATCCTATTGCTGATATTTTTGGTGCCAGCAACGTAGGCATTGATAGCGTTCAGATCAATTCGAATCAACAATCCATAACCTGTTTAAGATGAATTTACCAAAATCATACGCTTTACATCAGATCCATCATCCAGAGGTTTTTGGATTTGATCCGAATGCCTATAGCAGGTTTAAATTTGGTGACGACCTGGTCGCAAAAGCATTTGGCGAGCAGCTGGCCAATGGTTTCATTACTGATTATCTGCAGGATAACTTGATAACAAATCAAATCGTAGTGATTTCCAGTCCCTATTCTTTTATACCCACAGCAACTTTCGCGATGAAAAACTATTTTATTTACCAGCTGAACCACTGGCTGGTAGAAAATGGCGGATTGGTGGTACAGGAAGCAAAGGTACACCGTACGGTTACTTATAAAGAAGATTACGGTGCATTGAGTGCCCAGGAGAGAATGAAACTGATTGGCAACGATTCCTTTCAAATCGATAAACAGTTTCTGGAGGATAAAACCTTGTTGTTCCTGGATGATATTCGTATTACCGGAAGTCATGAACGCATGATCCTGAAAATGGCCGAAGAATATAAGTTAACGAATGATATCCACCTGCTTTATTTTGCAGAACTGGCGAATATGGATATCCATCCTAACGTCGAAAATGTACTGAACTATCACTATGTAAAATCTATTTTTGATTTGGAAGATATTATAAAAGCTGGATCTTTTTGTTTCAATACTAGGATCGTTAAATACATTCTAAACAGTGATAGCGGCAGTTTTTCTATCTTTATAAAGAACCAGACCGAATATTTTATCAATATGTTGTACAATTTAGCGTTAGGTAATGGATACCACACCATAGCCGCTTATGCGGCCAACCTGGAAGATATCAGAAAACACATCATCAAAAAAAAATATAAATTAATTTAAAATGGCTATAAACTTGCAAAAGGGGCAGCGTGAAAACTTAGATGCTCCGAAATTTACTATTGGTTTAGGTTGGGATACCAACAGCTCTTCAACGGGTGCTGATTTTGACCTGGATGCTTCTTTGTTCTTATTGGGCGACAACAAGAAACTAATTACTGATGAACACTTTGTATTTTATAATAACCTGGTTTCTCCGGATGGCGCAGTGGAACATACCGGTGATAACCTGACTGGAGATGGCGACGGGGATGATGAGCAGGTAAAGGTAGACCTGTCGAAGATCGATCCTAAAGTTGCAGAGCTTTGTATTGTTGTAACAATTCATGAAGCAGCAGCAAGAAGGCAGAATTTTGGGCAGGTGAGAAATTCATTTATCCGTATCGTTGATGCATCAACCGATCAGGAGATCCTGAAATATGAACTGGAAGAGGATTTTTCTATTGAAACGGCTGTAGAATTCGGAAGGATTTACAAACGTGAAGGAAAATGGAAATTTGAAGCCGTAGGTGTGGGTATGAAAGGCGGCTTACAGGATTATGTAAATAAATATCAATAAGATATGGCAATTAATCTTCAAAAAGGACAACGTATCAACCTGGAAAAAAGTAATGGTACGAAGCTGCAGAAGGTCTGCGTAGGGATCAACTGGGGAGCAATAGAGAAAAAAGGTTTTCTTGGATTTGGCACTTCACTGGTAGCAGTAGACCTGGATGCCAGCTGTGCGATCTACGATGAAAACAAAAGTTTACTGGATGTAGTGTACTACGGTAATCTTGGTTCCAAGGACGGATCTATCCACCATAGTGGAGATGATCGTACTGGTGACACCGGTGGAGACGATGGATTGGATAATGAGATCATCGTCGTGGATTTTTCCAGGATCAATCCTCAGGCAGCATATGTAGCTTTTGTACTGAACAGTTTTCAGGGTCAGGATTTCGGAACGATCCCTTTTGCTTCGATCCGCATCTACGAAGGGTCGGCTACAGTGGTGAATGAAGTCTTCGCAACTTATGACATCGCTCATGGTGCTGATTTCGCAGGTCATGTCTCGATGGTGTTAGGTGTTTTTTACAAAAAGAACGGCGAATGGAAGTTCAACGCAATAGGAGAACCGACAAAAGATAAAAAATTAGAACAGACAGTAAATACAGTTACACAAAATTATTTGTAAATTTCCAGCTGCTGATGGTTAAATGGTTAAACAGCAGCAGCTTAAATTTTTAAACATATGGAAACAAACGCTCAAGAGTTATCCAATACTACCCCGGTTAAATTAGACAAAGAAGGAAACGCAGATATTACTGCCTTAAGCCCGGAAGAGATTGCCAAATATAAGGAAATCAACAAATCACTGGAACCGTCTGACGTCAACTCTATTTTGAATTACGGTGCCGACACGCAGAATTCAATGGAGAAATACAGTAATGACTTCCTGGCTTCAGTGCGTACGTATAACAGCGGTGAAGTGGGAGGACTGATCAATGAACTGCTGACAGAACTCAACTATATTGACGTTTCGGAACTGGAAAAAACAGGTGTTAAATCGTTTATCTCACGCATCCCTTTTCTGAAAAATCTGGTGGTTGATGTGAAAAAGATCTTCCAGAAGTATGATATAGTAGTCAATAACATTGATAAGATCACCAATAAGATCAAAGCAGGAAGGTTAAACTCGCTGAAAGACAATAGTTCTTTGCAGACTATGTTTGAAAGCAATGTGGCTTACATCCATCAGATGGAAGAACTGATCATCTCAGGTCAGCTGAAATTTAGTGAATTGAGCGTGAAACTGGCTGAAATGGAAGGCCGTCCGGCAGACTATGAAGATTATGAAATTGCAGACCTGAGAGACTTTGTAAGCCGCCTGGATAAAAGGCTGGCTGATATGAAGATTGTAAGGTTTATCATGATGCAATCGCTGGCGCAGATCCGTTTGGTACAGAACAACAATACATCCATTGCTGAAAAGGCACAATCGATCATTTCGACTACGATCCCGGTCTGGAAAAACCAGCTGACCATCGCTGTTGCTTTACAAAGGCAGAAGGCCAATGTAGACATGCAGAAAAAGATCTCGGACACGACGAATACAATTTTGCAGAAGAATGCGGATATGCTAAAGCAAAATACAATCGATGTAGCTAAAGAGAGCGAAAAAACTGTTGTATCTTTAGAGACGTTAAAGAAAACTACAGCTTCGTTGATTGAAACGCTGGATGAAGTAAAGAAAATCCACGAAGAGGGTGAAAAGGGCAGAAGGGTACTGGATACAGAACTGAAAAACCTGGAGACTGAATTAAAGAAAAACGTTACACAGGTTAAATAAGTTTGGCCTTTAGCAGGAAGAAAAGAGGAAATCATTAAGGATGGATGAACATGCTGCGATCATATTAAAAGAGTCTAACCAGATCATTAGCCGTCTGCAGATCTTGTCGGTATTTTTTCAGGAAGAAGTAGTCTACAAGATATACTTACGCAGTCAGGTCATCCATCAATTATTTGAAAATAATGAACAGCTTTCTATTGACAAGCTGGAACTTTTTCATTTGCAGTTTACCACCAGTGTGGTAGAGCTATTGAAAAAGATCAAAAAGAGTAATGAAAAAAATGTAACGCTGATTGATGAAGAAATACGTCTGAATCAGGAGGTGATAGAGAAGCTGAATGAAACGCTGCAGAACGAACAGAGTTTTTTAGCGGGAAGACAACATCAGTCATTGAAGATCAATAATTCTCTGCGGAATTTGTTTGAAGTACTATCTGAACATTCTACTGATTTTCCTTTTGTAAAAAACATCACCCAGTTTAGTGCCCGATTTGCAAAGGATTTTTATTACACGATCAGTTCTGATCAGCTGGCGAGACTGATCAACTATGATTCATCTACCGTTTACGTAAATAGTGCAGCAACGATTGAGAAAAAACTCATGGGATTGTTGTGTAAATATGATTTTAAAACTGAGTTTCTGTACGGTTTAAAATCAGGAACCATGGTCATTGAGATCTATAAATTTACAGCAATAGACCGATACTTTCTGTTTTTCCCAAGCAGGAATTTATTCCTATTTTGTACACCTGAAGAAATAGAAGAGTTGGATTTTTCACACACTTCATCCGAAAAGGCGAAGATGATCCAGGAAATGGCTTATAAAAATGATCAGCTAAAAAGTAATGCTGCTGCTGTGAAAACTTACATTCCACCGGAGATTATTAAACTGCTGCAGGAGAATTACGCAAAAATATCGGATATCAATTTCCTGGATAATCTAAGCAATTTTGATGTTCAGGCGAATATTTTAAAAACGATGTTAAATACGGATATGCTTTAAGGGCTTTTATTCAAGAATTTATATTAATTCCCATTTCCTTCCTAAACGATAGCCCCATTTTTTTTCATAATAAGTGTCTTGCTGATACATTAGTTCATCCCATCGTTCTGGTTCCTGTTTATTTAGCGTTGTATGGTCCAGATGATCTACGACAGAAGAAGTGACAAGGAAGTGATTTAAATTTAACGATGAGAGTAAATGCGTATAATCATGTGATGCATGTCTGAATATAAAATTTTCATCTAAATGACCGATTAAACTCAACATACTGCGCTTAAAAAAAAGGCACCAGCCTGAAACTTCCGTCCGTTCCCTATGTCCTGCAAATAATCCCATATTAGGTGTTACGCCCAATTTTGCATGGTGAATTGTACACATTGGAGAGGCACTGGAAAGATCCGGATAAGCTTTAAAAACTTTCACTATTTCCGTTGCCCATTGAGGATGGAAAAACAGGTCATTGTTACATAAACAGACATATGGGGCTGATGTCATTGAAATACCAATATTCATATAACGGTTATAGCCAAACGATTCATCGGGATAAACCGTTTGCCCATAGTTGTATTGAAAAGGTTTTAAATCTTTTTGGGATTCAACTACAATGATGTTAGACTTAATCAACTCAGGATCTTCGGAAGCTATCAAAGAATCCAGGCAGTTAACTGTAACCTGCTTTAACTCCTCTGTTTGCGCGAAGCTTAAAATAATGATATCTATCTCTGTAATTTCAGCTGCCATATTTTATAAATTAAGTTTAACCAAACCATTCGCGTTAAACGAATCCTTAAATTACAAGAATGTCAGAGGATAATTAAGGTCAACAGTCCCAAATCATCATTTTACTATTTCTAATGAGATAGGACCTAGTAATCCTGAAGTCTGCAATTTTACCTTCGCATCATAACAGTCGTAATAAGTCCAGGTTATCCTTTCCTTTTCTGGTAATTGATGATCTCCAATCAGCTTGTTTATCCAATTGTTCACCACTTTGATTTCAAGTTCGTTTTTACCTGGTTTCAGTGCCTTGGTAATATCGATCTTGTAAGGGGCAGTCCATACACCACCAACTGCTATTCCATTTACCTTAACTTTTGCAATGGACACATCATTTCCCAGATCCAGTAATACATGCTCATCATTTTTTGGGGCTGATAATTTAAAATTATGATGATAACAAGCTGCTCCTGAGTAATACTTAATACGCTCATCAGTATTTTGTGTCCAATCTTTTAATTGTTTGAAGACAACAGGCTTGGAAGGTCCGCCCATCTTTGCATAAAAATTAACTAGCCATTGGCCGGTAATAGGAATCATCCTGACTAATTTTGGATAGTTAGAGTGATCATTCTTTTTAATGATATTACGTTTTCTAAAGACTACAAAAGCGCTTTCATAAGGAGCTAATTTTAAGGGCACAAAAGTAGAATTAGCAGTTTGTGTGTAATCAGGAAGATCACGTATAATACCCGTAGTTGCATCCCACAATTCCGGGCTTTTTCCTGAAATACGAAATTCTGGATTCAGCTTTATAGATTTGTTTTTTTGATTAGAAATAAAATAGATTGAACCGTCTTTTAGTTCTCTATGGATGAAAAGTGCGGAATCGGCTTTCTCTGTTTTAAAATCAGGAATGGCGTTGATCAATTTTAGGGCATCTTCCAGGTTCATTCCATCAATCACCATTCCTTTACCAAAATGATTAACTTTTATATTGGATCCGTTAATGTTTCCCCAAAGTTCAGCTGTTAGTTGTTGAATCTCCAAATCTGCCTTTTCAAAATTTTGTAAACTGGGTGATCTGTACGGTTTTGGGCCTAAAACTACTGCACCATTATTTACTAGTTCTTTTATTTTCAGGAGTAAGTCTGGGCGCATGCTTTCCAGCTTCGGTAAAACTAGAATCCGATACTTCATTCCATCAGGCAAGACAAGATTACCATGCTTTACTGTTAACCTGGTTTTAATCACTTCTCCATTGATATAATCAAATGAATAACCATATGGAAGGATGGGGTCTTGTATCCCTGTCATTTTCGGTGCATCTTCACCAATGAAATAAGCCACATCCGCCACATATTTTCCCTGTTGCAAGAGTAGATTACATCTTTTGATATATTTTATGAAGCCGTCCATATCATAGAACCATGTGTTTTTACGGTTAAATTCAGTTCCAAAATAGGCGTTCATTCCCGGCATTTTGTCTTCATCAGGCTGCTGGATATAAACGTGCAATAAGGTATTATTTATTCCTTCGGTGAAAGAACGATCAAGGCGCTGTTTCAATGTTGAAGGATAATTCAGGAAATATTTATCAGTGGTGGTAAAAGATTCGGCAGAAACTTTAGCTTTTCCATAAATATGGCCACAGGATGCAGCAGCTCTGTTTTCGATGATACCTTTAAATCCTTCATTCCAAAACTCACCACTAACCTCATCCGATTCACCTCCGTATTGCAAAAATTCACCTGGGAAACCATAATGACCATAATTTTCCAGCCAGCTAGTTAGTCCATTTTGATGGCTCACCTCTCGCAATCCGCCTACATATTCATGAGCTACCTGATCGGCTACAAAACGCCGTAAATCCCAAAGAAAACGATCCGATTGGTCGGCACTTCCCACAACCTTCCCCTGCAGTACCGGGATGTAGGGAAGGGGATCATAACCAAAGTTTAGTTTAAATTGCGCTATAAACTGATCACTCCAATTCTGGCTGCCTGTCTCATAACTGTCTCCCACTACAATTTTCCAGGTTTTACGGTCTTGTGCCGGGATACGGCGTATGATTTCTCCCAAAAAAGCATTAAAGTGAGCAGTAATATGTTCTCTACTCATTTTATCAGTTTCCAATCCCGTTCCTTCAGGAGAAGCGTGAGCATTATGAACTAACGTTGGCGTCATTCCGCTTCGTTCAATGATCCATTTTCCTATGGGTACCTGCCAGTTCAGTGTACCGTCTATCGATAAATACTTTGAAATATCTAATACTTTATTCGGATCAATAACATGCTCTTTGTCGGCAATAACTGGTTGTGCCGGCCATTGATAAGCGGACCAGTTTACCAATCCGTCAGGATACATTTTTGCCAATGTTTTCTCCAAGTAATTTTCTACTATGGGGACCGAGGAAAACCTAACTTCTGCTAATCCGCTGTTTGCCGAAAAATCAGTAAATATGATCCGGAAATCTTTAGCTGTAGTAGTGGAAATTGAAATTTCGGCAGGACCATAAGGGATGAAACCGTTTTTTAAATTTGGATTAGTACGGTCTATGATAAAATGTTTTATAGTTTGATAGGTATGGTTAACCTTTACCTGAATGTCTCCTCCCAGACGAGTAGGTGAATGAGATGTATAAATAATCAGACTCCGGGCCGTGTAGGCTTTTTCTGTAGAAAAATCCAATATTAATGGCTTTTCAGAAGGGAAATGTAAAATAGTTTCTTCTTTTCCATCTGTTATGTAATTAAGATTTTCTAACGAAGGAGTAGAGCTAACCTTGGGTTTTAGATCACTCATTTTACTACCATAGTCTTTAGGCGCCGGATAAGCAATAACTTTTACATCCTGAAAAACAGGATTAGGTATTTCCAATTTTTTATGCAATAACAATGGGCCTTGAATCACGATTTCAGAAGAAGTCAGATAACGCATGGACTGCTCTGGTTTAACCCATGGGCCGCCTGATTGGCTCCATCCAGGGCAATTAAATATCCCTATTTCAATACCTAGTCTTGCGGCTGTTTTTAGTGCGGTATGCAGGATATCCCACCATTCTTCGGTGAACAATTTTATTTTACCAGCGTTTTTTTCTCCCCAGGTTACGTTTGCAATGAATGCGCGGTTAATACCTACCTTTTTCATCGCCTCAAGATCTTTTATAACTCCTTCTTTGGAGATATTTCCAGAAACCCAATACCAGTAAACACTTGTTTGTATACTGTCTGGAATGGTATGAAATCCTGTTTCCAGTTCCGTTATCGAAGTTAGATATACTTTATATTGAGCATTTACATGTTGAGCATTAAAAATAATGGTTAGTAAACATAAAGCGGTTATTTGAAAAGTAAAAAACAATCTAATTTTAGAGGAATTCATATCAAATGCAACGTGTCATACTGTATCGTTGCTTTAAAGTTATACCCTTCAAAAAAAAAAACATCAATACCTTTACTAATTTACATTTAAGAAATTAGTTGATTTATGAATTGCTTATCAAGCATCCCAATTGTTTTTAGAGATTTTAATTTATGAGGGTATATTCTTCATGTAAACATAGAATTTTTGAAATGGAGGGTTTTGGGGTTGAGGAACTCCAGTGGTTAAGGCGGCTACAATATAACTTTCCATATTAGGTGTAAAAAAATTAATAGGATTAGTTCCAGTAAAAACTGCGTATATGCTACAAAGAACTGATCCGGTAAGACAAGTAGGGGTCGCAGGAGAATAAATATAACTTGTTGCAAGTTCGGGGTCATCTCCGGGTATAAATGTATACCATCTTCTTTTAAGACCTGGCATAATGAAGATTCTTTTTCTAAAAAAAAGAAATAAAAACTTTAAGTTTAACCTACTCTATCCAAGGTTTTCGGTTTCGCCTTTCTCTATTTTAACATACTTAAGTCTTTTGCTATCAGGATTTCCCGTAGACATATATGGTATGTATCAAAACACCTGTTGGTTGTGCTAATCCAGTAGAAAAAAGATTAGAAATATAATTTTGCATGTTTGCTGAAAATGTTGCACCGCCAGGGATATTAATTCCTGGTGAAATATCAGGTATATAAATACCATATACTGCACATAATGAAGAACCATTTCTACAGCTTGGTGCAGCAGGGGAATATATATAACTGCTTGGTGAACTTGTACTTCCACCAATATAGTTAAACCATCTTCTGTAATGTGGAACTGCTGGCATGGTAAAGATTCTTTTCTACATCAAAAAGAACCAAAAACTTTAATTTCTACTTACTCTGTTTAAGGTTTTCGGTAATCCCTTTCTATTATATCATAAATAATCGATGAATTTATTGGAGTAGTGATGGAACTTTAACAAGTTCCGCCATATGCGTATGGCTTTTGTCCTAATCCGTTTGGCTGTGCAACCCCCGAAAATAATACATTAGCTATATAACTTTGTAAGTTTGATGAAATTACGGACGGACCGACAGAAGTATATATTGCGTATATAGCACATAAGGTAAAACCGTTAACGCATCTTGGTTTAGATGGCCTATAGATATAACTCGAAGGATTATCTACAGGTCCAAATCCATTATAGCAAAACGATCTTCTTTTTGGTGTAGCTGGCATAATGAAGATTCTTTTAAAAAAGAAACAAAAATTTAAGTTGCACCTACTCTTTTCAAGGTTTTCGGTAATTCCTTGTATACCATTAATCGGGTGATATCTATGATTAAATTCTATTTGGAATTGGGTATATTTTAAAAGAGGAATTGATCGATTTTAGAATTATATCATGATACTAATTTACAAGAATGAGATTTAGATTTATAGGGTCAAGCGTATCAATATTCAAGTAATGAAAGCGCTTACTTGTATAAGTTTGTTTTAAAAAAATATAAATGGAAAATATTTAAAGTTCTTGGCGGACTCTTTCTAGTAACTGGGAAGAAAGATGCGCACTAGTTTTTCCGGCTTTGCCGTCTCCTACAGACTTGCCATCAACTTTCAATACCGGCGATATATGTTTGGTTGTGCTGGTAATGAAAGCCTCTTTTGCATTTCGTAATTCATCCAAAGTAAAGTCGCGTTCAGTGATCTTCAGTCCCGTATTTTCAAGCTTAAAGATATTTTTACGAATCACGCCACTTAATACATTTGTTTTAGCTGTAACCACTTCATCATCTTTGGTGACGATAAAGAAGTTCGCTCTTGGTACTTCCTTAACAGATCCGTTATTGTGATATAGTACATCATCAGAGTTACTCTCTTTGATATACGGCTGCAGCCAGATCGCCATGGAATAATCCAGGGTTTTCATTTCTGAAAGCTGGCGTTGATAGGGGTAAGTAACTACACTTATCCCAGCTGGATTAAAGTCAAGCGAAAGGTGTAACGGGTTTTGTGTTATAATCAGATTAGGCGATTCCGGCAGGGTATAACCGTCTGAAGAGTACCCTCCAGTTAAAGTAATCTTGATCCCAGAATCAGGAATTTGGTTTCTTTCACGCATTTCTGTTAGAATATTTTCTAACTCTATAGGCGTTTGAATCACCTTTAAGTGCATACTGGCAGCCGAATGGTAAAAACGCTCCAGATGATCCTGTAAAAAGATAGGTTTCCCATTGATCGTTTTAAAAAAATCAAATATGCCATAACCTCTATGTATAGACAGATCTGAGACCAGGATAGATGCCTGAGCTTCTTCTACAAACGTATCGTTGATATAAACAAATTTCTTCGCGACCATAATTTTTCGTTGGATGATACAATAATAATAAAAATCATGCCGATATACGTTCATTTCTTATCTTAGCGGCTGCTTTAAGCACATAAATATTTAACTATGTATATTTCCCTGATCCTGATAGTTGCTTTTATTTTATTGGTACTGATCATATTAAAATTGCCCGTTTTTGGTCGTTTGCCTGAAGGTGCAAGGTTAGCAAGAATCAATGCTATTCCCTATGTAGCAGATGGTACCTTTCAAAACTTATCACACACACCAATGAGTCCAGAAGGAGTATCGATGTTTATGATCTTGAAGAAGGTGATAAAAGGCAATCCAAATAAAAGGCCTCCGCGTGCTTTACCCTTTATCAAACCTGATTTAACTTCTGGGTCGGGCACCAAACTAACCTGGTTTGGACACTCTTCCTACCTCTTGCAAATAGATAAACTGAAAATACTGGTAGATCCTGTGTTTAGCAAAACTACTTCTCCATTCTCCTTTATTGGAAACAAAAGTTATGATGGAACTGACTTTGTACATGCTGAAGATTTTTCTGAGATTGATATTGTAGTGATCACCCATGATCATTATGACCATATGGATTACGAGACTATACTCAAAATAAAAAATAAGGTGAAACACTTTGTGACATCCCTGGGCGCAGGTTCACATTTGGAACGCTGGGGTATTTCCACAGATCAGATCACGGAACTGGCATGGGGTGAACAGGCCGCTTTATTCGGGCTTAATTTCACTGCTACATCGGGAAGACATTTTACTGGCAGGCAGTTTAAGCGTAACCATACTTTATGGTCGTCTTTTGTACTGGAAACTCCTCAGCATAAATTATTTTTAGGTGGCGACTCAGGTTATGATACCCATTTTAAAACCATAGGTGATCAATATGGTCCTTTCGATCTGGCGATACTGGAATGCGGACAGTACAATGAATACTGGCCTTATATCCATATGTTCCCGGAAGATACCGTAAAAGCAGCCAAAGATTTGCAGGCAAAAGTATTGCTGCCGGTACACTGGGCAAAATTCTCTTTGTCAATACACGACTGGGATGAATCTATCTTAAGGGTAACCAAAAGTGCAGAGGAGCAGGGGCAGGCGATCACTACACCTTTGTTAGGAGAAACAATCAACATCGGTGAAAATTATCCTGACACAAAATGGTGGTTAAATGTGGCAGAAGCTAAACAATAGATTTCTATAACTGTTATAAAGATAGAAACAAAAACAAATTGTATGAAAACGGATCTCATAGAAATATTCCAAACCATCAGGGCAGCATTGCAGCCTTATACTACATTGGGTTTTACCTGCAGGATCAATAGTGAAGAAAAATATGATCTTTGGTCGGATAAGAATATAGAAGTAGATGGTGAAAAACGTACAGAAACATTTTTTGCCAGTCTGGTGATTGAAGATGGTCATGTAACTTTTAGCTTATTGCCCGAAGGTCTGGCAGAGTATGAACGTCCAATGATCATGACTGAACTTGACGATCTGACCCTTAATTTAATCGAGGATAAAGTAGCTGCAGGGTATAAGATATTTAAAGAGCAGGAGTGGGTATAACCATTGGCTCCTGGAAGCAAAAACTGGTAGAAAGATTAGATGAGCGCGGGATAGAAACAGTTTTATTTCCTTCCGGGGCTTTTCTTTTATTAAAGATCCCGGGATTTGATCAGCTGGTGCTGCATTTAATTCCTATGGTAAATGACTTCAACGCCGAAGAACTCATCGGATTACAATTGGAATATCGCTTAAATGGGATTCAGCTGATCCAGCTTTGGGAAGATATCTGGCTAAACAGACCCGAACAGGTGTTGAGCCGAATCTTTGGACTGCTTGGCAAAAACAAAAAGATTCACGGACGAAAAACCGTTATTTCGACGGTTACGCAAACAGAAGCAGATTATTTTTTTGATTTGTACCATCTGCAGGGATCTGCAAAATCCAGGAACAGGTATGCGTTATCTGTAGATGATAACATTGTCGCGATGGCCACCTTTAGCGCCAAAAGAAAAATGACCCGTAAAAGAGAAGGTTATACTTCCGTGGAGCTGATCCGTTTTGCGACTGCTGATGGCATTACTGTTCAGGGAGGATTGAGCAAGCTGATCAAACACCTGATCAGGACAGTTCTTCCGGATGATGTAATGACTTACGCCGACCTCGATTGGTCATACGGTAAAGGATATGCGAAATTAGGTTTTGAATTAAAAGAACAAACCCCTCCACTGGAGATCTGCCTGGATAAAGAACATCACATTCGTCATTTCCCACACCGGTTACCAGATCATATTCCGGCAGAAAATTATATCAGGATATTTAATACAGGAAACCTGAAATACATCTTATACTTGTAGTCTCAATATTTTTACGCTTCGATGGATACACATCCTTTATTAATTATTCTTGGCCCAACAGCTTCCGGCAAGACCAAACTGGCGGTGAACATGGCTGATGTATTGGGTGGAGAGATCATCAGTGCGGATAGCCGGCAGGTATACCGCGATATGGATATTGGTACAGGAAAGGATCTTTTGGAGTATCACTTGAATGGTCATGATATTCCTTATCATCTGATCAATATCAGGGAAGCCGGAGGTACTTATAATGTAAATGCTTTTAAGGAGGATTTTTATGAGGTGCTGGGACAATTAAAAATAAAACAGAAACTGCCCATACTTTGCGGTGGAACAGGAATGTATATTCATAGTTTATTACAGAACCATCAGTATACGGCTATCCCCGTTAATGAAACGCTGAGAGCTGAACTGCCTTTACATGACATACAGGCCTTAAGAGATCACTTAGCGGTTTACCCGTTATCAATGACCGCCCAAGCAGATCTTTCATCTGCCAAACGACTGATAAGGGCAATTGAAATTGCCGACTACCTGCAACACCATTCCTTCACTGAAGCAGTTTTTCCTGAATTAGATCCTCTGATCATTGGTTTAGCCGGTAGTGTAGAATCGCGAAGGGAAAGGATTCTCAAACGTTTAGAGGAACGGTTTGAAGAAGGGTTAATCGATGAAGTAGCAGGACTAATTCGTAGTGGTGTAGACCCTGAAGTACTCAGATTTTATGGTTTGGAATACAAATTCGTTACAGATTACCTGCAAAACAGGCTCAATTTTGAAGACTTAAAAGAACAATTATACATCGCTATACGGCAATTCGCCAAAAGGCAAATGACCTTTTTCAGAAAAATGGAAAAAGATGGCGTAAAAATAACCTGGTTAGATACGGACCTCGGAGCTTGCTCATTGAAGGCCGCCGCGCTGGAATCGTACCATGAGAAATTCGGCCACTAATTACCTGTTTATTAGGTGATAGCTATTGCTAAATCCTATTTTCATTCTTTTTAATATTTGCTTTCATTTCAGGTTTTGTCTTAACGCAGGAGGAAATCTCTTTGGTTTGGATTTGCAAAATCTTACCGAAATCTGAAATATCGGTTTCCACTATGGCATGCAATTTGTAAATGGTGTCATAACAGAGCGATTCTGGATTTAAATAGAGATAAACAAGCTTTAATAGGTGCTGAGTGATATTTAAAACAGGTGAATTAAATCATTAAGGCATTTATTGAATTTAAAAACAAAAAAATGAAGCTGTATCTATTGATACAAGCTTTGTAACAAAATCAAAAGTTATAAAACCTGCATCATCGATGCAAGCTTCATAGCAATTAAAAAAATCTAAAACGATGAAAAAATCTACTAAAATTTTTGCTTCGGCAGTAGCTGCTGTAGCAATGTTCTTTACAACAACTGCAAGTGCACAAAAAATTGGTATTGGAGCTAACGTAGGTATACCTACAGGTGATGGTTATAGTTTTGCAGCTGGTATTGATGCCCGTATACAATTTGATGTAACAAAACAATTGTCTATTCCGGTAGCAACTGGTTACAACCGAAACTTCGCCAATAATGACGTGAACTTTAGATACGGTAACAATACTCCTGACTACGCTTATATTCCATTAAAAACAGGTTTGAAATATTTCTTTTCAACAACTGGTTCAGGAACTTATATTATGGGTGAAGCAGGTGCCGCATTTGGTGTATCTACTGATTCAAAAACTACGTTCATGTATGCACCAACTATCGGTTATTCATGGAGTAATGGTTTAGATTTAGGTCTTAAATATGAAAATACTGGAAAAGGTGATGCTTATCGTTATGTAGATGATAAAAATCACACAGGACAGATTGCTTTACGTATCGCTTACGGATTTAAAATATAATCTATAATAGAATCAGATTCTCTTCCGGGAATCTTTTTAAGGCAGCTTCGGTATTTATCGGAGCTGCTTTTTTTGTAAACAATACAATTGCCATATTAAGATCATAAGCATTGTTATTATCTTGTTTTTACCCTGTAATTTAGAATTAAAATAGTATTTTGAGCAAAAAAAGAAATTGATGAAGAAGTATATAGGTATAGCGATTATCTCCATTTTTATGGCCTGTAGCGGCTCTGCTAAAAAGGGGGCTGCTATA
Organism: Pedobacter sp. L105; assembly: GCF_009765875.1. GTDB lineage: Bacteria > Bacteroidota > Bacteroidia > Sphingobacteriales > Sphingobacteriaceae > Pedobacter. The sequence continues at coordinate 198,529 of NZ_LMUP01000010.1, read as the reverse complement.
ACTGTCAGCCCGACGGGTAAGGTTAATGAAGTGCAGCTCGCTGATCCAAAAATTGATAGTATATATAAAGGATATCTGGGTTTGAAGAATTCGCTGGTGGCCAGCAATGCTGCTGCCGCACAACAAACGGCAAAAGACCTGTCTGGTTCCCTTAAAAACTTTGCCGGCTGTGAGAATACAGCACTGATTGCTGATAAAATTGCCGGTACTGAAGATATAGTAGTACAGCGGAAAGAGTTTACCGCATTGAGTTCTGATGTGATCGCTTTGTTTAAACATGTAGACCTGAAAAAGGGAAATATCTATGTGCAGCATTGTCCGATGGCGAACAATGGGGACGGGGGCGACTGGCTTTCTTCACAACGCATGATCCGTAATCCCTATTACGGAGATAAGATGCTGGGATGCGGCGGAGTGGTAGAAGTGATCAGCCCAAAAAAGTAAAGTTAATCGTTACTCAATGATGACCAGCGCGTAACAATAATTTAACAGCTTTGTTAGGGTGGTTTGTAAACTATTTGCTTGAGAATAGTTATTTTTGTTATTTATAAATTATAATATATGTCAGATATTGCAGAAATTAAGATTGATGGTAAAGTATACGAATTTCCCATTATAACTGGTACCGAAGGAGAAAGAGCTATTGATATTTCGAAACTGAGGGATTTAACCGGTCATATCACGTTAGATTTCGGGTACAAAAACACAGGATCTACTAAAAGTGCAATTACCTTTTTAGACGGTGAAAAGGGTATCTTAAAATATAGAGGTTATCCCATTGAGGAACTGGCAGAAAAATCCAGCTTCCTTGAGGTCGCATTTCTGCTGATCTATGGAGATCTGCCTAAAGGTACACAGCTGGAAGATTTCCAGGCTCAGGTAACCAAACATACACTGATCCACGAGGACATGAAGAAGTTCCTGGATGGTTATCCTTCCAAGTCCCATCCTATGGCACAGCTGTCTTCACTGGTTTGCTCTTTGTCTACTTTTTATCCTGAATCGTTAGATGCCAATTCTTCACCGGAAACGATGAACCGCGAAATGATCAAGTTGTTCGCAAAATTCCCTACCATCGTTTCTTTCATCTATAAAAAATCTTTAGGCCATCCGCTGATCTATCCTAAAAACAAGTTCGATTACGTGAGTAATTACCTGAACATGACCTTTGGTCAGCGTACAGAAGAAATTGAAATTGATCCGGTTGTGGTTAAAGCAATGAACACTTTGCTGATCCTGCACGCTGATCATGAGCAGAACTGTTCTGCTTCGACAGTGAGAATGGTAGGCTCGTCGGACTGTAATATCTATGCTTCAGTTTCTGCCGGTATCGATGCTTTATGGGGCCCGCTGCATGGCGGTGCTAACCAGGCGGTGATCGAAATGCTGGAACGTATTAAAGAAGATGGTGGTGATACAGAAAAATGGATCAACAAGGCCAAAGATAAAAATGATCCTTTCCGTATGATGGGATTTGGACACCGTGTGTACAAAAACTTCGACCCGCGTGCCAAGATCATTAAAAAAGCCTGTGATGATATCCTGGAGAAATTAGGTATCAACGATCCCGTTTTGGAGATTGCCAAAAAACTGGAAGAAGCAGCCTTAAGTGATCCTTATTTTGTAGAACGTAAGTTATATCCAAACGTAGATTTCTATTCCGGTATTATCTACCGTGCTTTAGGTTTCCCTACAGATATGTTTACGGTATTGTTCGCCCTGGGCCGTTTACCGGGATGGATTGCACAATGGAAAGAAATGCACGAAAACAAAGAACCAATTGGTCGTCCGCGTCAGATCTATGTTGGCCATACCAACAGGACTTTTGTTGAACCAGAGAACAGATAATAAATTTACCAGATATATGATCATCCCGGCAGCCAACCAGCTTGCCGGGATTTTTTTTAACCCTATTTTAATTTGAAAGCGTTTCTTAATCATCTTTCTTAAATTATTGTTTAAATTAGTAGCCAAACGAATTATTATTAATGGATTTTTTACACACTATTCTTGGGCCCGATATTAAAGCGGGATTGCTGATTATTTTAAATTTAATTGTAATTGAAAGCTTATTGTCAGTAGACAATGCAGCAGTGTTGGCTACGATGGTGATGGACTTACCTAAGGTTCAACGAAGTAAGGCTTTGAAATACGGGATTATTGGTGCTTATATTTTCAGGGGTATCTGTCTTTTACTGGCTTCATGGCTGGTGAAGATCTGGTTCCTTAAACCACTGGGAGGTTTATACCTGATGTACCTGGCATTTGACTATTTCAGAAAGAAAAACTCTGCAGGAGATGCTGAAGAAGAGTCTGTAGACAAAAGTAAAAGCTGGATCTATAAGTCTACCGTAGGATTGATTGGTACTTTCTGGGCCACCGTTGCTTTAGTAGAAGTAATGGACCTGGCCTTTTCTATCGATAATGTTTTTGCCGCTGTAGCTTTTACCGACCATATCTGGTTAATTTATATCGGGGTGTTTATCGGTATCCTGGCCATGCGTTTTGTTGCACAGGCTTTTGTAGGTTTAATGGAGAAATTCACGTTCCTGGAAACTGTCGCTTTTATTGTGATCGGTGTATTGGGAATTAAACTGACCGCATCGCTGTTTACACATTTCTCGCCAGATTCAACGATAGCGCATATCGTAGAAGGTGAGAAAACAGATTTGTTCGTCTCTGTTTTTACTGTAGCAGTTTTTATTCTGCCGGTATTGAGTTCATTGTTGTTCAATTACCCGAAAAAACAGATCGTAGATCATGCTAAGGATGACACGATTTAAAAATTAATATTTGTAAACAAAAAGCCCTGTGATTCAATTCACAGGGCTTTTTGTTTACAAATATTTATATTTGAAACGCTTTCAGATAGGATTTGGCATATTCACCCCATTGTTTAAGTGCCGATTTTAACGTTGCCATAAAAGTGATGTCATTAACAGCTTTTCCCTTGGTAGGAGGAGCGATGACTACTTTGTCCATTGTTTTGTCTTTGACAGATTTTGCAAACCAACTGATGTTTTCATGCGGTAGCGCCAGACCGAGGATCATACCTGGAAGCCCCGTAAATGATTCAGGCCCCCCTGACACGGGAATTTGATCAGCATAAAATGCTACTACGTATATCGAGTCAAGAATCAACGCATTTGCCCGTCTGCAACTATATCCTGCGATTTCCCGTGTTTCGTTCGTGATTTTCCAATTGATTACACGGGTACTGTCTTTAATGAGAAAAGTTTCTTCAAATACTTTTTTCTGTGTGGTCTGCTGGTGACTATCCACGTCTGTATAAATGGTGTTGATCTGATTTACTATAGGTTCATTGGATAAAAAGTTCTCTGCTGAATTGTCTTCTTCAGGTTTAAATAAGGTTTTGTTTTTACTAAAGAATAAGGTGCTTTTTGCCAATTTAAATTGAGGCTGTGTTTTTTTAAACTGCTCGAGGGCGGGAGTATAAAAAGCTGTATTCTCATTAGTGATCTTCTTCTCAATAATAGCATAAGAATTGACACTCTTTTCATATTCAATTTCTCCTTCTGTGACGAATCTGGTGTTCTGAGCAAATAGAAGAGAGCTGAGGCTTGTAAACAAGCAGGTGAGTAAAGTTAATTTCTTCATTGATTATATATTTTTTTAAAGGTGATGAAGTTTACATGAGCTTGCATTCATTTTTGATGTGAGCTCATGTAGTTTCCATCATAATTATTTTTTGCTTGGAGTAATCCCCATTTTACTAAAATCCCAGGAAATTGAAGCCATAAAGTATCTTCTTATGGTGGTGTATGTGTTTTGTGTAATTAAGTTGGCTGAGGCAGTTCTGCTAAAGCCTACATTTTGATTTAAGAGATCGTTAGCAGAAAGCGTGAATTTCAATCCTTCTGATTTCGTGAACTTCTTGCTCACGCTGGCATTCCAGATCACCCTGTTAAAAGTGGTATTAAAAGACTGTGTTTTACCCCTGTATTCATAGTCAGCATCTGATCTGATCTCAAATTTTAACGGTAAATAAAAAGCCATTCCACCATTAGCCTTAATACCCCATCCATTGTCATTAATGCCCTGTTGAATTGATGATTCGTTAGTGGTATAGGTAGGGCCACCTTGTGCATAAAACTCATACTTCTTTTCCAACCATTTTGAAAAACTAATGCCTCCATTGTAGGTAGCAGCCTGGTTTTTATTGAGCACACCATTTGCATAATTGTAGGAAGTATTGCTATTGACAGAGAATTGAAACCCGGCATTAATATCTATACCTGGAATCTTTTGACCTGCGGAAGCATATAAATAGAGTCCACTTGCTTTTTTTGTGGTTAGGTTTACCGATTGAAAAGTACTTTTACCCGCAGAATCAGTTACCGTATTGCTCACGATTGGATTAGTAGTGACATTATAATTTCCGTAAAAATATAAATTTCTGGAAGACAGGATTTTGTAAGAACTATATTCCAAACCTACTGAATGTTTAAAGGAAGGTCTTAAATCCGGATTACCTAAGGTTATATTTAATGGATCGGTATTGTTGAGCAAAGGCTGTATCTGGCTAATTTGAGGCTGAATTGTTGTTCCGTCATATTCAACAGAAATTGATGATTGTTTAGCCAGTTTGTATTTATAATTTAATTTTGGATTCCAATTGACAAAATTCCTTTTAAAATTGGTGTTGTTATACAGGTTAGTCTGATCGAAACTTACATCGGTGACCTTTGTTCCAAAATTGAAGGTACTTTTGTTGTCTTTGAAATTCATAAATGCGCCACCCTGGTTTGCAGTTTGATCAAATTGATAGTTAGTGCTATATAAAGAGTCCAGTTGCGTGTAGGCGCCTCCCAGTCCCTGATTAAAGGACTCCGTATTGGTACTGCTGTTGTTGATCTCTAATCCGTAATTTAGTATCACGGAAAGTGTTTTACTCAATGGTTCTGTGTAGGCAAGATTAGATTTAAAATCGCTGATTTTCTTTAAACTTGTTTTATACTGATTGATTGTCTGGCTACTGTCTTTAACCCCAGTACCATTAAAATAGTCAATGTTGGATTTTACATATCCTTTGCTGTCACTATTGGTAGCAGATTCACTCAAATCAAGTGAGATCGTGCGTCTTGGTTTTTTAAACTTTTTTGTCCACAAGGCTTTAGCATTAAATATCTTACCGTGATCATCATTGGTTACACTTCTGATACTGTTAGTGAGTGGGATAGCATTGTTTCTCAAGCTACCCGCAGTAAAATCACTGTTGCTATTTGTATTTCTTAATGTTCCGTCAAATGAGACTTTCAGATTTGAGGATGTGTCTATTTTCAATTGATAAGATCCGTCCATTTTTTGTCGGAGTATATCATTGTCAAATTTTTCATCGGAATTGGTATTGATAATTCCCGTCGATAGATTGTTTTGCGTAAGTGTATTTCTGTCTCCTTCTACCTTCAGGTAGCCTACTTTATAGTTTGCGTTAAGCGATTCTTTATCACTATTCCATTTTGTGTCATAATGCACACCGCCAGTTCTGGCCACCGGTAATCCCTGATTATTATAACGCCCGTCCCACGAATCAAGCCCGCTGCCATCACTTGAGCCTGAAATCATTATTCCACCATCATCCGTAGTCGTCACATTATCAGATCCTCCGCCATACTTACTGCCATCTTCCCATCCAAGTCCCGTTTTACCGTTATTTGCAATCGTACCATATACGGAGAACTTTTGTTTGTCTTTAAAGATGTTGAACATATCCTGGGTTTGATAGTAACTACCTGTTGCTCCGCCAGCATCCAATTTTCCAAAATATCCGCTCTTTTTACTATCTTTTAGTTTGATGTTAATCGTTTTAGTCTTTTTATCATCGTCAATTCCTGTAAAGGCTGCCTGGTCACTATTTTTATCATAAAGCTGTACTTTATCTACCATATCCGCCCGGATGTTTTTAGTAACCAGTGTAGGATCGTCTCCGAAAAACTCTTCGCCATCTAATAGTACCTTACTCACAGTTTTACCCTGTGCAGTAATCTTACCGTCTTTATCTACCTGTATGCCTGGCATCTGCTTGAGGAGATCTTCTACCTTGGCATTTGGCTGGACAACAAATGCCGAAGCATTAAATTCTGTGGTATCACCTTTAATTTTAACCGCAGCAGCTTTGGCTTTAATGATTACGTTGGCCAGCAGGGTAGCCTTTAAAGTCATTTTTAAAGTGCCCACATCAGCATTCGTTTTGGTACTGTCCAGACGAAAAGGTTCCACATAATCGGCATAACCTGGATACGTAACTAAAAGAAAAAATTTTCCTTTGGGCAGATTGCTGATGGCGAAAGTTCCGCTTTCATTGACCCGGGTAAAACGAACTAGTGTTGAATCTTTGCTGCGTAAAACGCTAACGGCGGTATTCTTCAGCCGTAGGTTGGAAACAGTATCTACAACTGATCCTTTGACCGTGTAAACATTTTGGGACCTGGCAGCAATGCTGAGTAAAAGTAGAAACACGATACTAAGGAGAGGTAACTTCATAGAGGCTAATTATAAGCCTAATATATAACTAACTATTTAGTAATAAAAATATTTTATTGTTATATTATGTTAATTTTTGTTATTTATAATCGAATATTCGCAGAAGGAGAGTCATTTTGACTGTTTGTTACTTCGATTTGCAAATATTGTAGATTTCGAGTAGATAAAATATAATATTTTACCAGTCCTAGGAGGGGACAGGAGATTTCTCCGGTTTTGAGACCGGAGAAATGAGATTATTTTTTTTCTTCAGGTTTGTTCTTTAGCCGCTTAGCTTGTTTAAGGCTATTGTTGAGCATCCATTCAATCTGGCCATTAACACTACGGAATTCATCAGCCGCCCACTTCTCTACCGCCTTCATCATCTCTGAATCAATTCTTAATGCAAATGATTTCTTTTCAGCCATCTTTTATTGATTTAAAGTACCCGTATTGATTACAGGTTTGGTTTCACTGTCACCACAAAGGACCACCATTAGATTGCTGACCATCGTTGCCTTTCTGTCTTCATCAAAGGTAATGATATCTTTATCAGCCAGCAGTTTTAATGCACTTTCTACCATACCTACTGCACCTTCTACAATTTTATGACGCGCAGCAACCACTGCTGATGCCTGTTGTCTCCTCAGCATAGAGTGTGCTATTTCCGGGGCATATGCTAAATAACCAATTCTTGATTCCACCACTTCAATTCCTGCGATCTCTAATCTTTCTGTCAGCTCTTTTTCCAGCGCGATATTGACATCATCGAAGTTTGTACTCAGCGTAATTGTTGCCGTTTCATCTTCAAAATGATCGTAAGGAAAGGAGCCTGCCAGCTTCCTCACTGCAGAATCGGTTTGGATCTGTATAAATGTGCTATAGCTATCTACTTCAAATGCACATTTAAATGTATCCTGAACCCGCCACACCAGGATCACACTGATCATGATCGGGTTTCCCATCTTATCATTCACCTTGATTTTTTCACTTTCAAAATTCCTTGCGCGTAAAGAATAAGTATACCGTGCATAAAAAGGGTTGATCCAGAATAGTCCATTGACTTTTACTGTGCCTTTATAATTTCCAAACAGCAGTAATACTTTTGAGCTGTTGGGACTGATAATGATTAATCCCTTGAGAATAAAGATCAGCACGGGTATCATGAGAATAATTAGAATAGGAGCCTGTGAGAATATACCAAATGCCAGTAAAGCAGCACCGATCAATAATAATGTAACAGCTAAATAGCCATTTACCGGATTAATAATTTTTTCTGACTTCATAAGAGTTAATATTTAAATGATATTAAATTGATATCATAAATATAGTCCTTTTTTTGAAAATAAGAAGAATAATTGATTTTTTTAAAGAGGATGGATGGCAGCTATTTGGTGAGTTAAACTCAGCCTGTCACGAGCAATTTGTTAGCTTGGAAAAAAAGGGCGTAATCGTTTCAAGAAATGGCTTAAGCTGAGAAAATTCATCAGCTTAAGCTCATCATATAAGTGATAATTTCGGTAAGCATCCACTGCGAGATAAAAAATGCCAGCGAATAAAATATCATGACCATGATGGTTTTACGGATCGTTACATTCCGGGAACGGTTATAAAATAACTTAAGGCCTTTATACAGATACCAGACAATTCCGGCAAACACGATAAAATCGATCAGGTCACTCATAAATGAGTCCAGTCCGAAAATATACTTTTCAATAGGTTTAGTAATGATGGAAACGATAAAATAAGCAGTCATTCCATGAATCGTAAAAACCAGGTGATCAATATAGTAGATCCTGTTTCTTCTGAAGTTGATCATGATGAACAAAGCCAGTAAAGGCATGAGGATAAAGAACTGTTTTGGCTCGTAATGTTTTACTTCTTCGTCAATCTGTTCTTTTGAAGTTTTATCACCGGATTTTTCGTTTTGATTTAGATTGAGGCTATAGGATTTCTTTTTCAGGTAGCGTACCATCCAGCCATCCTGCTGATCTGCCGGCAGTGTCTTCTGACGTGCCTGATAGGATTCATAAGTGCTGTCGAGATTAAAAACTAAGATCTTGTTGTATTCTTTGATCCTGTCGTCCAGCTCTTCTGATGGTTTGACCGCATTCAGTTTTTTTAGGGAATCGAGGTAGTGCTCTTTGGCGTGTATAGAAAGTTTTCTGAAATCTGTTAGCGGGGAAACCTTTTTGGCTACCTGTTTATTAATATCACGAACGGAAGGAACGGAATTGATATTGTAGTGAACAATTCCAATACTATCCAGTGCTTCTTTTTTTGCTTCGGCAATTTCATCTTGTTTGACTTTATCTTCATTTACCAGGGAACGTGGAACGATCAGGAAATAAATAATAGATACAAAAATGTATAAACTGATAGGATGAATATACCGCGCCCTTTTACCGGCAAGATAATCCAGCGTAACCTGTCCCGGTTTAGTGAGCAGGGGGATAAGCGTTTGCCAGAACTTAGCGTCAAAATGGAAATAATGACCAACACTGTGGCCGATAAAAGCCCAAAAGTTCTCTTTTAATTCCAAATTAGGCTGTCCGCACCGGCTGCAGTAGTGGTGCTCCACTTCATGTCCGCAATTCAGACAGTTTTTCTCTTTACGGTAATGTCCTGACATAAGCGTTTACATTAAAATACCAGCAATGGAAGCGGAAAGATAGGAGGCCAGTGTACCGCACATCAAAGCTTTTAAACCCAGTTTGGCCAGGTCAGCGCGACGTTCCGGAGCCAATTCCCCGATACCACCGATCTGCATCCCCACACTACTGAAGTTAGCAAAACCACAAATGGCTATACTGATAATCAGTACACCTTTTTCTGTCACTATCGGCACTGCCTTGGTGGTTAAGTTTTTAAAAGCCAGGAATTCGTTGACCGTTAGTTTTTGTCCCAGCAGGGTAGCTGCATTGCTAACATCTGCATCGGGAATACCCATCGACCAGGCAAAAGGATAAAACAATTTACCAAAGATCCAGTCGAGCGATAAATTGAAATTTGGATTGAACACATGTCCGATATGGATCAGCGTATAATCTACCAATGCGATCAACGCGATAAAACCAATTAGCATGGCGATTACGTTCATAGCAATTTTAAAACCTTCTCCAGCGCCATGCGAAATGGCATCGATCAGGTTGGTATATTCACTTTTTACTTCCAATCTTACTTTACCCATCGTTTGAGATACTTCCGTCTCAGGAAAGACGATCTTGGAAATGATCAATGCTCCGGGAGCAGCCATCAGACTAGCCATAATTAGCTTCGGAGCCAGGTTCATGCCTGCCTGTGCGCCCATATTGGCATATACAATGAGAATACCGCCTGCAATACAGGCTAAACTGCCCGTCATGGAGGCAAGCAGCTCACTTTTGGTCATTCCTTTTAAGTAAGGTTTGATCATCACTTGTGCTTCCACTTGTCCTACAAAAGCGCTGGCTACATTACTTAGGGCTTCCGCACCGCTTACCCGCATGATCACGTTCATGCCTTTGGCAATAACGGCAACAATACGCTGCATGATACCAAAATGATAAAAAATCGCCACCAGCACGCAAACCAGGATAATGGTAGCGGTAACGTTAAAAGCAAAAACAAAACCTTCAGGAGCGGAATAGTTATGTGGTTTTCCGTCATAACCCATAATGGCTACACCACCGTAAACAAAATCAACACCTTTTTTAGCAAATTGCTCTATTTTTTGCATTCCTTTACCTAGAAATTCAAAAAACTGCTGTACAAAAGCAACTCTAAGGATTAAAACGGCAATAGTAACCTGAAGCGTGAGTCCACTGGCAACTAACCTGTAATTTATTCTTTTCTTATTGTTAGAAAATAGAAAAGCAATACCCAGGATGAGAATAATGCCAATAATTCCGTGAAAGCGCTCCATAAAAATTGATCAGATGGTAAAATTTAGTTGTAATGGGATAAAGATGTGTATAAAAAATGCAAAAAGTAGCTATTTCGATGAATTTCTTTTACTGATTTCATCGCGGATGCGTGCTGCTTTTTCATAAGCTTCTTCTGCAATAGCTTCCTGTAATTTCTGATTCAATTCTTCTAGGCTTAAATTACCAAAACCTGTTCCGGGAATAGAAGTATCAATATCTTCCTGTCCCTGTTCTTTGCTTAGGTTATCCATGTTCTCCAGGAAAACGAAGTCGTTACCCTCAATCACGATGCCTGCAGAAGATAAGATGAATTCATAAGTATAAATGGAAGAGTTAAAGCGGACCGCTAGTGCGATGGCATCAGAGGTCCTGGCATCAATTTCCTGGGTAGTTTCCCCATCCGTGCAGATGAGTTTGGCAAAAAATACACCGTCTACCAGGTTATAGATCAGGATTTCCTTAATCTCTATGTGATAGGTTTGAGCAAATGTCTTGAACAGATCATGCGTCAATGGACGGCTGGGGGTCATTTTTTCAATCTCTATGGCAATTGCCTGAGCTTCAAACGCACCAATGATGATCGGCAAACGTCGTCTGCCGTTTACTTCTCCAAGTACCAGTGCATAAGCTCCGGACTGGGTCTGGCTATAAGATAAGCCAACAATATCGAGTTTTACTTTTTTCATATGTGGGAATACCGGGCGGAACGAATGGTGCCGCCAGATATCAATGTTAGGCTTGGTGTGCTTTTAATGCCGCAATTAATTTAGGAACAACCTCAAAGGCATCTCCTACGATCCCGTAATCGGCGACCTTGAAAAAAGGAGCTTCCGGATCTTTGTTGATCACAACGATCACTTTGGACGAGCTTACGCCCGCCAGATGCTGGATAGCGCCTGATATGCCAATCGCAATATATAAGTTAGGGCTGATGGTAATCCCAGTTTGTCCTACGTGTTCTGAGTGAGGTCTCCAGTCAGCATCTGAAACTGGTTTTGAGCATGCTGTAGCAGCGCCTAGCAAATTAGCCAATTCTTCGATCATGCCCCAGTTTTCAGGTCCTTTTAATCCTCTGCCCGCAGATACAACTAGTTCGGCATCAGGAAGGGAAACTTTATTGGTAGCCCTTACGATTTCTTTGATCACTGCTGCCAGATCAGTAGCCGCCACAGTAGGTGAGAAGGACTCAATTGCAGCCGTTACAGGTGATTCTTTAACCCCAAAAGCATTTGGATTTAAAGCGATCACTTTAATGGCCGAAGTCAGTTCAGTAACTGCAAAAGCTTTTCCGGAAAAAGCAGTTTTTTTGACCTGGAACTTTCCGCCTTCAACTGAAGGCAATTCAACAGCGCCATCGGCTAATCCTGCTTTCAGTTTAACAGCAATACGCGGTGCCAGGCCTTTTCCTGAAAAAGAGTTGGACAGGACAACGATGTCTGCACCTTCTTTTTGCACAGCTTCTGCAATCACAGACGCATAAGCCTGGTTTACAAAGTTCTTTAGTTCATCGCTGGTTACAGTTAATATTTTGGAGGCACCATATTTACCTAATTCCTGCAGTTCACTTTCTGCAACGCTGCCTATAGAAATAGCGCTAAGGTTAGTTCCTGTTTTGTCTGCGATGGCTTTAGCGTAAGAAACTGCTTCAAATACAGATTTCTTAAACTTGCCTTCTACTTGTTCTACATATACTAAGACTGACATAATTTCTTTGTTATAATTTATTTTTGGAAACCCTGTGCTGAAAATGTTTCAGTAAATACAATTGCTTTCCGGTTTTAATCAGGTGAAATGGATAGGATCAATTAAATAACTTTAGCTTCGGTATGCAGTAACCCAATCAGGCTGGAAGCATCATCCGCAGGAATCAATTTTACTGTACCACGCGGAGGAGGGGTTTCAAACTGGGTCACTTTAGCTACTTCTTCAATTTCTTTAGCTTCTACAACCTGTAATGGTTTTGTCCTTGCTGACATGATACCCCTCATATTTGGTATTTTTGCCTCGGCAACACCTTCAGCACAACTGGCTACAAATTTTCCGCTTACAGTAACTACTTCTTTACCGCCTTCTATTTCGCGTTCCAGTGTAGCAGTGGATCCATCATAGTCTAATTTTTTGATGATAGAAATGGAGGGGATATTCAGAAACTCGCCCAGCATGGCTGCAACCTGTGCACCATTGTAGTCAATAGATTCGCGGCCGGTAAGGATCATATCGAAATCAGCAGTTTTTACATATTCTGCAATCTGGTAAGCAGTGAAGTAAGCATCACGGGGAATGGCGTTGATCCTTACGGCATCATCAGCTCCGATAGCCAGGGCTTTTCTAATGGTTGGATCCGTAGCGCTTTCGCCTACGTTGATTACAGTTACTGTGCCCTTACCACCTTCACAAAGTTCTATGGCTTTCGATAAGGCAATCTCATCATAAGGATTGACAATAAATTGCACTCCTGCTGTATTGAATTGTGTATTATCGTTGGTAAAAGTTATTTTTGTGGTCGTGTCGGGCACATTACTGATACAAACTAAGATCTTCATATGAATAGGTTGTTATATATTGTTAGTAATTTGGTTTCAATTTTTATCAGGCTTGCTCCGCAGGTATCGTTGAATGAAGCAGTACTGAACAGTATAAATGATGAATTAATAAAAATGTCTTTTTGCAAATCTAATTAAAAAAGCAGGGATAAAAAATGCAAAATACCCGATTAAACAAGTTATTGACTTTTTTGGCAACAGAACCTAATGATCCTTTTATCTTATACGCTTTAGCTACGGAGTATAATTCTTTAAATGATACTGCAGAAGCTTTTCACTATTATTTAAAACTGGTAGCGGAACATCCTGATTATGTGGGTACTTACTATCATCTGGGTAAACTGTATCAAAAAGAAGGCCAGCCTGACAAGGCAGTGGAGATTTACCAATTAGGTATGCAGAGCGCACGGAAAAAAGGCGACAGGCATGCTTTCTCTGAATTGCAGGGTGCCTATAATTTAGCTGCTGGTCTGGATTATGAAGACGATTAATTAGAGCTGGATGGCGAAGCGGCAGTTGTTATTTTTAAAAGACGTTTTTTTATTTACGTTAACGGCATTTGGTGGTGCACAGGCACATATCTCTTTGCTGCTGAAGTATTTTGTAAAGGATACTCCATATATATCTGAAGAGGACTTATTGGAACTGAATGCACTGGCACAGATCCTTCCCGGGCCTGCTTCCACGCAGACTCTTGTAGGTATTGCCCATAAGGTAGGGGGATTGAAGTTGTCAATCGCCACCTTCCTGATCTGGATTATTCCTTCAGCAGCGATCATGACCTTTGCAGCGATCAGTTTTGCCCAGCTTGATCAGAAGGAAAAGTTTGTGGTGATCTTAAAGTATATCCAGCCAATTGCCCTGGGCATTGTAGCTTTTGGTGCTTATAATTTATCAAAAAAAGTACTCATCTCACAAACAGCGGTTTTCCTGGCGATATCAGCGGTAATTGTGACGCTGGTTTTGAGGAATGCTTATGTATTTCCGCTGGCCATATTGGTTGGGGGAATGATATCCTCTGCATTGGAAACCCCGCATGAAGAAAGTGAGATCAGGGTGAAGCTTTTTGCCAATGTAAACCCTAAAAAGTTATCTTATTTCTTTGGTGTCCTTTTGTTAATGGCTGCCCTGGGCGCTATCATCAACCGGACTTCTCCCTTTAGTTTACCAATCAGGCTGTTTGAAAATTTTTACCGTAACGGCATCTTCATTTTTGGAGGAGGACAGGTGTTGGTTCCGCTGATGTTTACCGAGTTTGTGCAAATGAAACATTACCTGACTTCAACGGGATTTTTATCCGGATTTGCATTACAGCAGGCCCTGCCGGGACCAACTTTTTCTTTTACCAGTTACCTTGGGGCATTGAGCATGAAGAATTTTGGCTATGATGTATACGGACAAATATTAGGGGGAATCATCGGAGTAATTGGAATTAACCTTCCCGGAGTGATCCTGGTATTATTTATTGTGCCTTTCTGGGAAGATTTAAAGAAGATCAACAGGATCAAACATTCTCTTTCAGGTATCAATGCGGTGAGCGTGGGTTTTATCATTGCAGCTTTTATTTTGCTGGTTAAACCAATTGGTCTCGACTTGTTTTCCGTAGGATTGATTCTGGCTACTTTCCTGATCCTGAATTTCACAAAGATCAGTCCGCCGTTTATTGTATTGGCCGGTATTCTGCTGGGTTATTTTATCTAATTGTAATCTCTTGTAACGAAGATATTAGGAGGTGAATTTGCTATATATACTATTGATTCATATAGTTTTATGTTAGCTTAAATCATTCAGATATTTATCCAGCAAAAACCCCAATATCAGATAACTAATATTGGGGTTTTTGTTATTTAATGGAAACAGCTTATCGATTGCTCTCTCACTGAAATCCGATCTCATTAGATTGAACTGATCATGTCATTAACGGAAAAAACTTATCGATTGCTCTCTCACTGAAATCATATCTTATTCTATTGAACTGATCATGTTCTTTAATAGAAACAGCTTATCGGTTGCTCCCTCACTGGATTTATCTAATACAATTGTACACTGATATTTCACTTAAAACGGTGCATCGTCATCATTGAAATCATCCATACGGGATGGTTTAATGATCACATTACCATGTGGTTTATCAAAATCAGCTGAAGGGAGCATTCCTGCACTTGGGCTATCCATAGAGAACGAATTTGGCGGCATGAAATCTTCTTCCAGATCGGTGAATTTAACATATTTACCAATAAACCGAAGCGGAACAATTCCGGTTTCACCATTCCTGTGTTTAGCGATGATAACTTCACCTACACCCGCCTGAGATCTACCTTGTTCATCTTCCGTAATCCCATAATATTCAGGACGATAAAGGAAAAGCACCATATCCGCATCCTGCTCAATGGAACCCGACTCCCTCAAATCTGAAAGGAGAGGCCTTTTACCGTTTACACCTGGCCTGGATTCTACCGCACGACTTAACTGCGAGAGTGCCAGCACCGGGATATTCAATTCTTTAGCAACTGATTTCAGTGCCCTGGAGATACTGCCGATCTCCTGCTCACGGTTACCACCGCCACTTTGTCCTTCACCTTTACCATGCATCAGCTGCAAGTAATCGATGATGATCATCTGTATATCGTATTGTGATTTTAACCTTCTGCATTTTGCCCTGAACTCAAAGATGTTCAGTGCCGGGGTATCATCAATCAGCAGGGGAGCTTCTGTCAATGTGCCGATCTTGCTGTGCAGCTGCTGCCATTCCCATTCTGCAAGATTTCCTTTCCTGATCTTCTCCTGCTCAATTTCTGTTTCCCCGGAGATCAAACGATTTACCAGCTGTACCGACGACATCTCCAGGGAGAATACTACTACCGGTCTTTTAAAATCTACCGAGGCATTCCTGGCGCAGGTTAGTACGAAGGCAGTTTTACCCATCGCAGGACGTGCAGCGATGATCACCAAATCTGAGGGCTGCCATCCGCCGGTGATCCTGTCCAGTGCGGTGAAACCTGAAGGCACACCGGTTAAACCGTCAGATTTTGTACGGAGTTCTTCCAGCGTGGCCAGCGATTGTTTGATGATCTCATCCATTTTCTGGGTATCTCTGCGCAGGTTGTTTTGTGCAATATCAAACAGGTTCTTCTCTGCATGATCCAGCAGGTCGAATATATCAGTGGTGTCTTCGTAAGCATTTTGAATGATCTCCGAGGAGATCCTAATCAACTCTCTCTGGATATATTTCTGTGAGATGATCCTGGCGTGATACTCAATATTTGCCGCTGAGGCTACACGGTTGGTGAGGTTGGTAATATAATAGGCGCCGCCCACCATTTCGAGTGTACCCAGGGTTCTTAATTCTGAAGTCACCGTTAGAATATCAACGGGTTTAGACTTTTGGAAAAGCTGCGCAATAGCCTCAAATATTTTCTTATGTGCTTCGGCGTAAAAAACCTCGGGTTTAAGGATATCGATAACGGTAGATAATGCATCTTTTTCCAGCATGAGTGCGCCGAGTACAGCTTCTTCCAGATCGATGGCCTGGGGAGGAATTTTACCCATATTACTCATAGGTGCACCTAATCGGTTCTTTTTGGAAGAGGTATAATTTTGCCTGTCTTGTCCCTGTGTTCCGTTATCATTCATACCTACAAAAATATGCAAAAATACAGTCCTGTTGAGATTTGTTTTTAAACATTCGGGATTATTGGGCATTGTGATTGTCCATATTTTTTTATCGGTTTAATTAGCTTTCATCAGCTAAATGTTTGCATTTGAGCAGCATAAGCCGTTGAATTTTGACCATATCAATAAAGTACTAACAAAATTTTGTTGATAAGAGTCTCTTATACAGTGATATAAAATGTATACCTCAATTCTCATTATTTCAGCTATTTTTGCAGGATAAATAGAATAAATGGAAAACTTTAGAAGGTCGCCGAGACCTAAAGAAAATAATGAGTTTGTATTTGGTATACGTGCAGTAATTGAAGCGATTAAAGCGGGAAAAGATATAGAAAGTATATACATGCAAAGAGGCCTGACAGGAGAGATCATTCCCGAACTGAAAGGCTTACTAAAAGACACAGATATTCCCGTTCATAATGTTCCGGTAGAAAAACTGAACAGGATGACGTTAAAAAATCACCAGGGAGTGATTGCTGTAATTTCTGCCATTACTTTCCAGAAAATTGAAGATATCATTCCGCTGATCTATGAAAAGGGAGAGGTGCCGCTAATCCTGATCCTGGATGGGATCACTGATGTAAGGAATATGGGTGCCATTGCAAGAACAGCTGCCTGTACAGGTGTGCATGCTATTGTGGTTCCTGCTAAAAATTCTGCACAGATCAATGCCGATGCGATTAAAACATCTGCCGGCGCTTTATTTACCATCCCGGTGTGCCGTCATCAGAACCTGCATAAAACAGCTTTATACTTGCAAGAATGCGGTTTACAAATCGTTGCCTGTACAGAAAAAACAAGCGACCTGATCTATGCGCCTGATTATACTGTGCCTACAGCCATTGTAATGGGAGCGGAGGATGAAGGTATTTCCAACGAGATCATGCGAATGGCCAACCATTTGGCAAAGATCCCCATGTTTGGAGAGATCGGTTCACTGAACGTTTCGGTTTCTACCGGGGTGATCTTATATGAAGCGATCAGACAAAGGGTAAGCGTCTAAAATATAAATCAGCTATTCATGATTTGATGTTTTATACATCATTCATATCATGAATAGCTGATCCTGGCCTTTATATATCTTTATGATCAATAACTGAACAAATCATTTGATAATTGATTGGTTCAGTTATCGTTTGAGGCGGCTTTTAAATAAACCTCTGCCCGAAGTTGGATTTCACATCCGCCACGATCTGTTTAACACTATGCTCTTCCGTTCTAGGGCAGATCAGTAATGTATTATTAGATTCTATTACAATGTAATCATGTAGTCCCTGTAAGATAACCAGTTTGTCTTCAGGCACATTAACAATACAATTAGACGAATCAAACATCATCACCTGTTCCGCAGGCATCACTGCATTTCCTACATAATCTTTATCAGCTACATCATAGATGGACGCCCATGTGCCCAAGTCAGACCAGCCGAAGTCAGTAGGCAGCACATATACGTTATCTGCTTTTTCAAGGATGGCCAGGTCTATTGAAATATTGGTGCACTGCTGGTAGGCATTGCTGATGAAATTTTTCTCTTCAGAAGTACCGTAAAGCGAGGAACCTAAATTAAAAATATCGTACATATCCGGCAGGTGTTTACTAAAAGCATCGTTGATGGCTTTAACCGACCAGATATAAATCCCTGCATTCCACAGGAAGTCGCCGCTTTGAACAAACGACTTTGCCAGTTCCAGGTTTGGTTTTTCTGTAAATAATTTTACTTTACAGATGCTTTCATCAGAGATCAGGGCGCTATCTACATATTGGATATATCCATAACTGGTATCAGGGCGGCTTGGCTTGATGCCTAAGGTGATCAGGCAATCATTTTCCCGTGCTGCTACCAAAGATTGCTCCAGGGAAGCTACAAAACCTTTCAGGTTAGAAATGGTATGATCTGAGGGGGCAACAATAATGGTTGCTTCAGGATTAAGCTCTGCGATCTTCATAGAACCATAAGCCACGCAAGGCGCAGTATTACGGTTTATCGGCTCTGCCAGGATCTGGTTATCATGTAGTCCGGGTATCTGCGTCTTCACGAGATCAACATAATTTTCATTGGTCACAATGAAAATATTTTCAGGCGGACAAATATTTAAAAAACGTTCGTATGTACTTTGGATCAGTGTTTTTCCAACACCAAAAAAATCGATGAACTGTTTGGGATGTTCTATTCTGCTTACCGGCCAGAAACGGCTTCCAACGCCGCCCGCCATGATTAAGACATAATTATTTTTGTTCATTTGGTTAGACATAATTAAATTAAACCTTCGTGTAAAAGGTCGTGCAAATGTACGATACCAAAGTAACCATTGGCATCAGTAACTAATAATTGAGTGATATTGGATTCCCGTATCAATTCAAAAGCGGTAGCGGCTAAAATATCTTTATCTATTGTCTTTGGATTATTGTTCATAATGTCCGCGGCAGTAAGATTTGTCAGGTCGGAATATTTTTCCAGCATCCTCCTGATATCTCCATCAGTAATGATTCCCTGGATATTATTCCCAACCAGAACAACTACTGCCCCCAAACGGTTTTTACTAATTGTAATTATTACGTCTTTAACTGTTGCCTCGGGAGAAACACTTGGTTTGGCATTACGTTCTGCCAATTCGGATACCCTTAGGTACAGGCGTTTACCTAAAGAGCCTCCGGGATGGAACCTGGCAAAGTCTTCCGAATTAAAATCACGAGCATAAAGCAGGCTTACAGCCAATGCATCGCCCATAGCCAATTGCGCCGTGGTACTTGTAGTGGGGGCCAGGTTGTTTGGACAAGCTTCCCTTTCAACAGTAGTATTCAGGATCAGGTCGGCCTGTTCTGCCAGGTCAGATTCCAGCTGTCCCACCATACCAATCAGCAGGTTGCCCGAGCTTTTGAGAGAAGGGATCAGCAGCTTAATTTCCGGGGTGTTACCGCTCTTGGAAATACATATAATTATGTCATCTTTTTGGATCATTCCAAGGTCGCCATGCACCGCATCCGAAGCATGCATGTAACTTGATGGAGTGCCCGTAGAATTAAAAGTAGCAACAATTTTTTGCGCAATTATAGCGCTTTTGCCAATTCCAGTGACAATCACACGTCCTTTTCCGGCAATAATACGCTCAACAATGGTCGAAAAATCATCGTTTATACGGTCAATCAGCCCAAGAATCGCCTGCGCTTCTGCCTGTAAAGTGTTGATCCCCGCCTCGATAATAGATTTTTTACTTTTCAAAGAGAATTTTTTAGTATATTGATGCCTTAATTGGTGCAAAATTATGTTATTTTGAATCAAAAATAGCACTGAATATTTTATACACAAAATGGACGTGAAAAAGTCGTTGTTTGACAACTTGCAAACCTTTTTTGGGTTTGACAATTTTAAAGGCGATCAGGAATCAATTATTACTAATGTTCTTGAGCGCAAAAACACCTTTGTGATTATGCCTACAGGTGGTGGTAAATCTATCTGTTACCAGCTGCCGGCACTAATGACCGAAGGTACTGCCATCGTGATATCTCCGCTGATAGCGCTGATGAAAAATCAGGTGGATCAGCTCAGGGCTTTTGGGGGAAGTGACAGTATTGCACATTTTCTGAATTCTTCTTTAAATAAATCTGAAATTACGCAGGTAAAAAATGATTTGTTGAGTGGCCAGACTAAATTATTATATGTAGCACCAGAGTCTTTATCTAAAGCAGATAATATAGAATTCCTGAAGCTCATCACTATTTCTTTTGTTGCGGTTGATGAAGCCCATTGTATTTCGGAATGGGGACATGATTTTCGTCCGGAGTACCGGAGGATACGTCAGGTGATCAGTGGTCTGGGAGATGATATCCCTTTGATTGCACTGACAGCTACAGCTACACCCAAGGTACAGCAGGATATTATCAAGAACCTGCAGATGAGTGATGCCACTTTATTTAAATCATCTTTTAACAGGCCTAATTTATTTTATGAGATACGCCCTAAACGGGATGTACTGAAAGAGATTATCCGGTATATCAAGTACAATACAGGAAAGTCAGGTATTATCTATTGCCTGAGCAGGAAGAAGGTGGAGGAAGTAGCAGAGGCCTTAAACCTTAACGGAATTAAAGCTTTGCCTTATCACGCCGGACTGGAGCCGAAGGTACGTGCCGATACACAGGATAAGTTCCTGATGGAAGATGTGGAAGTGATCGTAGCCACCATTGCTTTTGGTATGGGTATCGATAAACCTGATGTTCGCTTTGTGATCCACCATGATATTCCTAAAAGTATGGAAGGTTACTACCAGGAGACTGGCAGGGCCGGACGTGACGGTGGTGAAGGGGTCTGTATTGCTTTTTATGCCCAGAAGGATGTAGATAAGCTGGCTAAGTTCATGAAAGATAAGCCGGTGGCCGAACGTGAAATTGGTACGCAGATCCTGAAGGAGGTAATTGATTATGCTGAATCCGGCGTATGCCGAAGAAAGCAGATCCTGCATTATTTCGGAGAGAATTTTAATGAAACAGGTTGTAACTGCATGTGCGACAACTGCAAGAAGCCCAAACAGCTGTTTGAGGCCGAAGAGCATTTGAAAACATTGCTGGTACTCATCAGGGATATCGGAGAGAAGTTTGATGATGCCCATATTCTGAATGTATTAATGGGGTCTGAAACTGCACAGACCATCGCTTATGAACACAGCAAGCTGATGGAGTTTGGCCTGGGTAAAGTAGAAGGCGAGAACCTTTGGAAATCGCTGGTGAGACAGGCTGTATTAAATAACTTCCTGTCGAAGGATATTGATAATTATGGTTTATTGCGTTTAACCAATTCGGGACACGATTTTATTGCCAATCCATATAGCTTGAAGTTCATCTTGAACGAGCCGATTGAAAGTGCTTCTGATGATGACGAGGATGATGTGAAACATGGCAGCGGAACACTGGATACCCAGTTGCTGCAATTATTGAAAGACCTGCGTAAGAAGATCGCCAAGCAGAAAAATGTTCCTCCTTTTGTGGTGTTTCAGGATCCCTCCTTAGAGGAGATGTGTACGCATTATCCGATTTCAATGGAGGAGCTGAAACAGATCTCTGGTGTAGGTAATGGTAAAGCACTGAAGTTTGGTTCTCCTTTCCTGGAGCTGATCAAGAAGTACGTGAACGATAATGATATTGAAAGGCCAATCGACCTGATTATCAAAACACAGGCGAATAAGTCGCAATTGAAAGTTTCTATCATTCAGAATGTAGACAGGCAGATCGGGCTGGAAGATATTGCGAAGTCTAAGGGCATCACTTATTTTGAGATCCTGAAGGAGATTGAGGCCATCGTAAATTCCGGTACCAAGCTGAACCTGAATTATTTTGTAGATGAGATGATGGATGACGACCGCCAGGATGAGGTGTTCGATTATTTCCGCTCGGCAGAGAATGATTCTATCGATGAAGCATTGAAAGATTTAGGCGAGACGGATTATACCCGTGAAGAGATACAATTAATGCGAATCAAGTTCATGTCTGAACTTGGAAATTAAGGATAAGAATGATCAATTTTGAGTTAGATAAATTAAAATATACCACCTCCAATAATTTCTTTTTAATGGCCGGGCCATGTGCAATTGAAGGTGAAGAGATTGCCCTGAGAATTGCAGAGCGAATTATTACGATCACAGATAAACTGGAGATCCCTTTTATTTTTAAAGGATCTTACCGTAAAGCAAACCGCTCGAAAGGTGATTCTTTTACCGGTATCGGGGATGAAAAAGCATTGAAGATACTGGAAAAAGTAGGAAAGACCTTTGGTGTACCTACCGTAACGGATATCCATGAAAGCGATGAGGCGGCCATGGCTGCTGCTTATGTGGATGTACTGCAGATCCCTGCTTTTTTATGTCGTCAGACAGATTTGTTAATTGCCGCAGGTAAAACAGGCAAGGTAGTGAATGTAAAGAAGGGACAGTTTCTTTCTGCCGGTTCAATGAAGTATGCCGTAGAGAAGATCTATGAAGCAGGAAACAAAAAGGTGATCCTTACCGATCGCGGAAATACGTTTGGTTACCAGGACCTGATCGTGGATTACAGGGGATTACCTGAAATGCAATCTTTCGGTGTTCCCGTAGTAATGGATGTGACGCATTCTTTACAACAGCCCAATCAAAGTTCTGGCGTTACTGGTGGTAAACCAGAGTTGATCGAAACGATTGCAAAAGCAGCGATTGCTGTCGGTGCTGATGGCTTGTTCATCGAAACACATCCTGATCCTGCACATGCGAAGTCGGATGGGGCGAATATGCTACAGTTAGATTTGTTAGAGCCGTTATTAATAAAATTACTCAGAATAAGACAAGCTGTAATCTAATTGCAGTTTTTGAGTTTGTGCCCGGGCTGCCTCCAGTCCGGGTTTTTTTGTGCTCCATTTTCTGGGGATCAACTGCTGTAAAAATGTGATATGTTATATTCCGGCTGCATAATGCTGCGCAAGACGCTAGGCCGGAATATAACATATCATATTTTTACAGGTTATCTCAGGGGCATTACGCTTAGAAAGTTCCTTCTAAAGATTTTCCATATCATAGGATAACCATTGGATATCTTTTGGATTTCCCACTCTCCATCATGCTACAGATGGTCCTTTAAAAGGCTTTACCTTTCACTTTTTCTTAGATAAGCCTAAGGATTTAACCATTGGATATTTTTTGGATTCTCCTTTGCATCATGCTACAGATGATCCTTCAAAAATGCTTTACCTTTCACTCTTTCTTAGATAAGCCTAAGGATTTTACCATTGGATATTTTTTTGGATTTTCCGCTCTGCATCATGCTACAGATGATCCTTAAAAAAGCTTTACCAATAACTCTTTTTCGGATAACCTTAAGATTTAACCATTGAATATTTTTTGGATTTCCCACTCTGCATCATGCTACAGATGATCCTTCAAAAAGGCTTTACCTTTAACTCTTTCTTAGATAAGCCTAAGGATTTAACCATTGGATATTTTTTGGATTCTCCTTTGCATCATGCTACAGATGATCCTTCAAAAAGGCTTTACCTTTCACTCTTTCTTAGATAAGCCTAAGGATTTAATGATCGGATATCTTTTGAATTTCCCACTCTGCATCATGCTACAGATGGTCTTTCAAAAATGCTTTACCTTTCACTATTTCTTAAATAAGCTTAAGGATTTTACCATTGGATATTTTTTTGGATTTTCCGCTCTGCATCATGGTACAGATGGTCCTTTAAAAAGGCTTTACCTTTCACTCTTTCTTAGGTAAGCCTAAGGATTTTACCATAGGATATTTTTTGGATTTTCCGCTCTGCATCATGCTACAGATGATCCTTCAAAAAAAAGCGTATGCTGTATTCCGGCCTAGCGTCTTGCAAGCGCAGCGCAGCATTATGCAGCCGGAATACAGTATACGCTTTTTTTCAGCGAAGCTTGATGACCCCCCTCGTTACACTTTGATGATCTGAAATGATGTTCTCCGATTTTTCTGTCTTCCTTCAGCAGTATCATTTTTGGCGATAGGCGCAGTTGATCCGAATCCTTTAAAGCTTAACCGTTCAGGATCAATCTGCTTAGCAATTAGGTAATCATATACCGCCTTTGCACGTGCCAGAGATAACTTCTGGTTATCCAGTGCATTTCCTACATCATCTGTATGGCCCTGAATTTCAATAGAGATTGTCTTATTGGCATTTAATAGTTGAAGCAGATCTGCCAATTCTGTCAGCGATTCGGGTAAAAGCTCATATTTATTGGTGTCAAAAAATATGTTCTTTAAGATCACATTCCCACCAGGTTTTAACTTCTCCAGGTAGATGTCAAGTACATAAGGCTGATCGGTTTTTTTTGTATTCAACTCGAAATGATCAGAATAAAATAAATATCCATCAGCCATTACATTGAAGGCATAAGTACTGCCCAAAGGCATCACGGCTAAAAACTCTCCATTATCCTTAGAGGTGTAATCATTGAATTTGGTTTCTTTCGTTTTAAGGTCAACCACTTGTACTTTAGCCTCCAGGAAATTACGGGTTTCCTTATCCCTAACAATACCTTTTACATAAGTAATGGGTAATGGTTTCGCTGCAGTTGGCAGATTAAAACTGTAAATATCCATATCACCAAAGCCCTCTTTAAGAACAGAAGAAAACATGCCCAGCGTTCCATCAGGACTTACCATTAAACCGGTTTCTTCATTAAAGGTATTGATTGGATAACCTATATTAACGGGTTTGCCCCACTTTCCGTCTGATTGCATACGGCTATAAAAAATATCCATATTACCGAGGCCTGGCCATCCATTGGAAGAGAAATATAATGTTTTACCATCGGGATGTACAAAAGGAGTGTTTTCATCAAAAGGGGTATTGATATCTGGGCCCAGGTTTTGTGGTTTACCCCAGTTTCCGTCATTGTCTAATGTGGTTTTCCAGATGTCATATCCACCCATTCCTCCAGGGCGGTTACTAACGAAATATAAGGTATTTCCATCCGGCGTAACCGCAGGCTGTGAATCCCAGGAAGAAGAATTGACTACGGCCCCAAGATTAAAGGGGGTATCCCAACCATTTCCAACTTTATGGCTCACATATAGGTCACAGCTGCCGAAACCATCCTCACGGTTACAGCCTGTAAAAAAAAGATAATTTCCATCGGGTGTAATGGTTTGTGCACCTTCGTTAAACCTGGTGTTAATCTTGTCGCTCAGCGGAACAGCGGTTTGCCATTGCTGATTAACTTTATGGCTGATGTAAAAATCTTCATTGTTATCTACTGTGCGACTAAAGATCAGGCTATTTCCGTCTGCCGTTAAGGTGGGTAAGTATTCCCTGTCTTTTGTGTTGATAGCGGCACCTAAATTAACAGGTTCATATTTCTCCGGATGCTGAATGGCGATCACAGAGAAATCACAATCCCGGATAAACTTTTCTGCTCTTGCTATTAACGTTTGGTCTTTGCCTTTGTAATTCTGTTTGAACAGCGCAAACTGTTTGCCGGCGTTAGAATAATCACCCATATTTAATTCAGCTTCACCTAATGAATAATAAGTCCGTGCCTCAGGTGCCTGTCCGGCAATGGCAATCGCTTTACTATAATTGTCCTTAGCTTTTTCAAATGAGCGTTTTAACTTATAGATGTCCCCGAGCTGTATCAATGCCACCTGGAAAGACGGGTCTGCAGCTACGGCATCTTCTAAGGATTTAATGGCTGCATCATAATCCCTGCTTTGTAAAGACTTCTCCGCATACTCAAAATTTTGCTGTGCTTTTTTTACCGTGGATTCCTGCGCCAGGGCAGATTGCAAGGTGGTTAAGCAAATCAATAGGATCAAAAGTCTTTTCATATCAGATTCTTATTGGTTTTCTTCTATCACCTGCCGTTTTTCATACAGCTTTGTATTTGCATTTTGTAGATAGATGAATCTCATAGGATAAACTTAACAAAAAAAAGCAATATCCTTTTCCAACATGCATTGCTTTCTTCAAAGGAATGAGGAGGAAAAGGATATTGCTTTTTTTAATAAGTAATCGTCCTAAAAAGTATAAACCAGGAGAATTTTCATAAAGTGATCAACTCCATGTTATCAAACATAGTTTTTTTGGATTAGATCTAGCTTAAGGAATATTTAAATACTTATGTGTCTGTAATGAAATCTCCCATTTAGGGTTCGCCATTACATAATCTATGATTAGCGGAGTGATCTCTTTTGATTTAGACCATTCTGGTTGTAGATACAACTTACAGGTAGGAGATACCGTTAGCGCATATTGCTCTGCCCATTCAAAATCACTCTTGTTAAATACAATTACCTTTAGCTCATTGGCGAAAGGGGTAATATCAGGACGCGGAGCTTTAAACTTTTTAGGGGAAAGACAGATCCAATCCCAATCGCCCGACAAAGGATAGGCACCTGAAGTCTCAATAAAAGTCAATATATTTTTTTCGTGAAGCTTTTTAGTCAGGTAATCCATATTATAGATCAGCGGTTCACCACCAGTGATCACAACAGCCTTACCTGGAAAAGTATCTGCTTTTGCTGCTATATCATCTGCCAGTGTTAAAGGATGAAGTTCAGCGTCCCAGCTTTCTTTAACATCACACCAGTGGCAACCGACGTCACATCCTCCAAGACGAATAAAATAAGCAGCTTTACCTGTATTAAAACCTTCACCCTGTATAGTATAAAACTCTTCCATTAAAGGAAGCAATGTGCCGTCTGCGGGAATATTATGTGCCATATTAAGAGGTCAAAGTTAAATAAAATATGAACGGTAAATGGGAATATCTGTATATTGGACTTGTTTAAATGACTAATCTGTGAATAATGCAGCTCCACATGGCAAATCTGCGCTGGTATAAAATCGATGAAAAAATACCTGAGGGGGATTTTATCAGGCAGATTACGCTTGCTGGTAAAAAACTGTGTTTATTGAGGACTGAAAACAAGATCCATTTGGTACAAAATAGCTGTCCGCATGCTGGTGGTTTGTTAAGTACCGGCTGGTGTGAAAATAGTCAGTTGATCTGTCCCATTCATCGTTATGCATACAACCTGGAAAATGGAAGAGGAGCAGAGGGGCAAGGCGATTATATCCATATTTATCCTTTGCGTGAAGAAGCCGATGGTTTATATGCTGGATTTCGTCAGAGTTTATTCGGCCGTTTATTTGGGAGGGATGAATCATAAAATTGTATTTTGAATAGCATACAGGACAGTTCTATGACAACTATAGTGTTCACTGAATTGTATACTTTGGAATGAAATATCCTTAAATAACTGTTTTTCAATATATTAAATCCTGATGTAAAGGAAATCAACAGGTATACGGTATAAGGGCATGATTATAGTTTATACTAACACAATTAACTAATCAAATTATGAAAATATTTAAATTTGCCGTAGTTGCAGTTGCACTGATTGCTGCTACAACTTTTAGCCCAGCAGCAAATGCACAAGTTATTGTGAAAGCCAGAATTGGTGGACATGGTCCGGTAAGAAGACCTATTCACCGTAGGTATTACCATCACCGCAGACCTTATTATCATCACAGACCATATCATCGTGGACCTTACCATCGCGGACCATATCGCAGACATTACTAGAATCAAAAAAGACCGTCTCATAAATATGATGACGGTCTTTCTTTTTAATGCTTAAAAATAACTAAGCGTAGATCTCTTTCTTAGCAGAAGCCAGTGTGTTTTTTAGTAAACCAACAATGGTCATGAGTCCAACTCCACCTGGTACCGGTGTGATCCATGATGCCAAAGGCGCAACATTTTCAAAATCTACATCGCCATATAATTTGTATCCTGATTTTGTAGTTTCAGAAGTTTCCCTATTGATACCTACATCAATGATAATAGCACCAGGTTTCACCATATCAGCAGTGACAAAATTCTTCTTGCCAATTGCTGCAATGATAATATCGGCCTGCAAGGCCAGTTCTTTCAGATTACTTGTTCTGCTATGGGTAAGCGTCACCGTACAATTTCCTGGATTTGCATTACGCGCCATCAGGATACTCATCGGGCTGCCTACAATATTGCTGCGTCCAACCACTACACAATGTTTACCGGCAGTATCAATTCCATAAGCTTTTAAAAGCAGAAGGATTCCATAAGGTGTTGCAGGAATAAAACAGGGCAGGTTACGCATCATACGGCCTAGGTTTACCGGGTGGAAACCATCTACATCCTTGCGGTGATCAATTGCTTCTGTAACTTTCTCCGGGTCAATGTGTTTAGGCAGGGGAAGCTGAACAATCAGACCATCGATACCTGCATCTGCATTGATCTCATGGATCTTGTTTAACAACTCTTCTTCCGTCACTTCCACATCATACCTGATCAGTGAAGATTGAAAACCTACCTTTTCGCAGTTCTTCATCTTACTGGCCACATAAGTTTCGCTGCCTCCATCATTACCGACCAAAATAGCCAGCAAATGGGGCTTACGACCTGTTTCTGCTAAAAATTCAGCAGCTTCGGCCGCTATTTCTAATTTAATTTTTTCTGATGCGAATTTTCCGTCCAGTAACTGCATAGGAAATGCTATATTTTAATGTACTTAAATTAATCTAACTTCAATACGGCCATAAATGCAGACTGTGGAATCTCCACATTACCTACCTGGCGCATACGTTTTTTACCTTTTTTCTGTTTCTCCAACAGCTTACGTTTACGGGAGATATCACCACCATAACATTTGGCTGTAACGTCTTTACGCAGGGCTTTCACTGTTTCCCTGGCAATGATCTTGGCACCAATAGAAGCCTGGATAATAATCTCAAATTGCTGACGCGGAATGAGTTCTCTTAATTTCTCACAGATTTTCTTACCGAAATCATAAGAATTACTGCGGTGGATCAATGATGAAAGTGCATCTACTGGTTCAGCATTCAACAGGATATCTAATCTCACCAAATCAGACTTACGATAACCTATCTGGTGATAATCAAAAGAAGCATAACCTTTGGAAATGGTTTTCAGCCGGTCGTAGAAGTCGAACACAATCTCTCCCATAGGGATTTCAAACACCAGCTCTACGCGATCTGAAGTCAGGTAAGACTGATTAACGATGGCCCCTCTTTTCTGGATACACAATGACATTACCGGTCCTACGAACTCAGACTTAGTAATGATATTCGCCTTGATATAAGGCTCTTCTACATATTGCAATTTACTTGGATCAGGAAGGTCTGAAGGGTTATTCACGCTGATCAGATCGTCCTTAGTAGTCAGGGCCTGATAAGATACGTTGGGAACAGTAGTAATTACCGTCATATCGAACTCACGCTCCAAACGCTCCTGGATGATCTCCATATGTAGCATGCCCAGGAATCCGCAACGGAAGCCAAAGCCTAATGCTGCTGAAGATTCTGGTTCAAATACAATAGAAGCATCATTGAGCTGCAGTTTATGCATTGCTTCACGAAGGTCCTCAAATTCATCTGTATCTACGGGATAAATACCGGCGAAAACCATTGGTTTTACTTCCTCAAAACCTTTGATCGGCTCTGAACTCGGGCGGTCTTTATGGGTAATCGTATCTCCAACTTTTACTTCCCTGGCTTCTTTAATACCAGAAATGATATAACCAACGTCACCTGTTTTGATGACATCTTTGGGTGATTGTTTTAATTTTAACGTACCTACTTCCTCAGCAATATATTCTTTTCCGGTAGCTACAAACTTTACTTTATCTTTTTTGCGGATCTCCCCGTTTAAAACTTTAAAATAAGCCACGATACCACGGAATGAATCAAAAACAGAATCAAAGATCAGTGCCTGCAGTTCACCATCAGGATTTCCAGTAGGAGCCGGGACACGGTCTACAATAGCCCGCAGGATGTCATGTACACCTAAGCCCGTTTTTCCGGAAGCAGGAATGATATCTTCTCTTTTACAGCCAATCAGTTCAATGATCTGATCTTTTACTTCTTCTGGCATAGCACCCGGAAGATCCATTTTATTTAAAATAGGAATGATTTCCAGATCATGCTCTAAAGCCAGATAAAGGTTAGAGATGGTTTGTGCCTGTATCCCTTGTGAGGCATCAACGATTAATAAAGCACCTTCACAGGCAGCAATAGAACGTGAAACTTCATAAGAAAAATCGACGTGTCCGGGAGTGTCAATCAGGTTGAATATATAAGGTTGTCCATCCTGAACGTAATCCATCTGGATAGCGTGACTTTTTATGGTAATACCACGTTCCCGTTCCAGATCCATATCATCAAGCAGCTGAGCCTGAGACTCTCGCTGGGTGATTGTGTTGGTATATTCCAATAAACGGTCGGCCAGAGTGCTCTTCCCGTGATCAATATGTGCAATTATGCAAAAATTACGTATGTGCTTCATCAGTGCCGCAAATATAGAATATTCGCTTGATTATTCTGCACTGTTTGCCAGTTCGAGTAATTTATTGACCAGAGTGGCATCTGTGAGGGAAGTACTGTATTCATCTGCATCAGCACCCATGTTCAAATCCTGGTTACGGAAAAGCATGGCACTATCTACAGTTTTCCTGGCGGAAGCATGAAATACTTTGGCGCCGGTAAGGCTGATGATCTCCGCGATATTGCCGGTATGTACACCAGCTCCCGGCATAATGCTGATCCTGTCGCCGGCAAGGAGAATCAACTTGGAGAGGATTAACGCACCTTCCAGGGCAGAAGCTTTTCCACCGGAGGTTAATATACGGACAAAGCCTAATTGAATAATATCTTCCAGCGCCTCTTCCAGATCTGTTGTCATGTCAAAAGCGCGATGGAAGGCAACCTGCATCGGCTTTGCCAGCTCGACCAACTCTGCACATCGCGGCAGGTCAACTTTACCTTCTGCTGTCAGGATTCCTGTAACGATACCCTCGCAATTTAATTCTTTGCAGATCCGGATATCTTCTTTCATCAGTTCAAACTCCAGGTCGGTGTATAGAAAATCACCTCCTCTGGGCCTGATAATAGGGAAAACCTGGATATCCAGCATTCTCTTTGCCATGACGATTTCTGCATAACTAGGCGTGGTACCTCCTTCAGTAAGGCTGGCACAAAGTTCTACACGTACTGCGCCGCCTAGCTGAGCCTCCAGGGCAGAGCTAACACAATTGGCACAAACTTCCATTTCAATCATACGACAAATTTAACAGGAGATCATCTTTTGATCATGATCTCCTTTATAGGGTAAACACCTTTTTGATATCAGATGATCATCTGATTGATACAAATTCAATACTGATAGCTTGAATCAATTAATGATCTCCTTTATAGGGTAACCACTTTTTTGATAATCAAATGATCATCTGATTGATACAAATTCCTGCCGATAGCAGCGAATTGATGATTAGTAATAACTTTTTGCGGGGATCAGCAGACTTTTGTTTTCTTCATTACAAACCGCAAAGCTGAACCCTTTTTGTATGGCATAAGCACCGTACTGTCCTTTTTTATTCAGGGCCAGAAAACCTACCTGTATTTCTTTTGCTTTAGCGGGTTTTCTTTTGATAATCCTCATTACGGCTTCTTTACAAGCTTCTTCAGGTGGATATCCCTGGCGCATTAATTCAACGACCAGGAAGCTGCCTACATTACGGATCACTTCTTCACCTACGCCGGTTGAGGTAGCACCTCCAACTTCGTTATCAATATATAAACCGGCACCGATAATTGGGCTGTCGCCAACACGCCCGTGTAACTTAAAGGCCATGCCGCTGGTGGTACAGGCACCAGAAAGATTACCTTTAGCATCCAGTGCCAGCATACCTATCGTATCGTGGTTATACTGGTTACCAGGCAGGTGGGTAGGCGCTGCTTTATCATATAACTTATTTTCTATATTCATCACCGGCTGATATTTTGCCGTTTTGAGCCATTCTTTCCATGCTTTTTCACTTTCAGGGGTAAGGAGGTTGATTTTCTGGAAGCCATTTTCGAGGGCAAACTGTAAAGCACCATCGCCAACCAGCATCACATGGGGAGTTTTTTCCATCACCATTCTGGCTACAGATATGGGATGCATAATATGTTCTAAAGCCGCTACAGAACCGCAATTTCCATCTTCATCCATGATACAGGCATCCAGGGTAACCTTTCCATCCCTGTCGGGCATTCCTCCATAACCTACCGACTGATTTTTAGGATCAGCCTCCGGTACCTGGACCCCTTTTTCTACTGCATCCAGTGATCGGCCACCGGCAGACAATACATCCCATGCGGCATGATTGGCAGCGATACCAAAATCCCAGGTAGAAATAACCAATGGTTTAACACTATCGGCAGAAGTAGGGGCTTTTGGAAGGACACTGGCAATGCCGGTTTTATCTATGGCAAGGAGTGAAGCGGTAAGGGCAGAGCTTTTGATGAACTTTCTACGGTCGAACATTTAAAAAACGGTTTAGTTGAATCTATATGAATACAAGAATACCTAAAAAAAATTAAAAGCAGAACTTATGCCTCATCTGTAAGAAAAAAATCATCCGCATCCTTTAAAAAAGGAAATTGTCTTCTGATTTTCACTAATTCGTCGTAACTAATACTAAAAGTATATAAATCCTCGTCTTCAGGTTTATAATAAACCGTATTTCCATAGGCATCTATACACATAGAGTGTCCGCTATGGTAAATTTCATTACCATCATGCCCAACACGGTTAACGGCGATCACATAACTCTGGTTTTCAATGGCCCTTGCCGGGATCAGCGCTTTCCAATGTGCAATCCGTTTATCAGGCCAGCTGGCAATGATCAGCAGGATATCGTAAGCTGCATCATGATTCCGCAGGTAAACCGGGAACCTCAGGTCGTAACAGATAGCGAGTCTTATTTTCCAGCCTTTTAATTCTACAACAACCTTTTTCTGTCCTGCGGTATAGTTTTCATCTTCTGCACCCATTCCAAAGAGGTGCCTTTTATCGTAATGTTCGTATTTTCCTGTTGGCAGCATCCAGATCATACGGTTATAATAATGACCGTTCTCGCTGATGATTAAACTTCCGGTGATCACGCAATCATATTTTGCAGCGGCAGCGGCCATCCAGGTCATGGTTTTTCCGTCCATTTCTTCGGCGAGTGCTTCGGCATTCATGCTAAAACCGGTATTGAACATTTCCGGTAAAACAATAAGGTCTGTTTTTTCTTTTACGCCTGATGACAAACGCAGGGATATATTCTGCAAGTTTTTGTCGACATTTTCCCAAAATAAATAAGCCTGAAAAATGGTGATTTTGAGATTATTAATATTGAGATAACTTGGACTTTCCATATAATGATCTACTAAGGAGGCATGTAAATTATAGTTTTATTAGTCTTTCAACGGATCTTTCTAATGTTTCCTGTTTTTTAGCAAAACAGAATCGGAGTACCTTATGGTCTGTATTCCTCATGTAAAACGCTGAGACGGGTATCGTTGCTACGCCATAATCTGTGATTAAACGTTTAGCTAAAACGGTATCTTCTTCCTCACTAAAGTGCCCATAAGTTACACACTGGAAGTAAGAACCTTTACAAGGTAACAAATTAAATTTGGTTTGACCAAGCAGGAACCTAAACAGGTCACGTTTCTGCTGGAAAAAATCAGCTAGTCCCAGGTAAATAGAGGGATCTCTTAAATAATTGGCGATACCCACCTGCATAGGTGTATTTACGCTGAATACATTAAACTGATGGATCTTTCTGAATTCCTTCATTAGATTTTCTGGTGCAATACAGTAACCCACTTTCCATCCTGTGGCATGCAGGAGTTTACCAAATGAAGCAACGATAAAAGAACGTTCCCGCAGTTCGGGATACAAAGCCATGGATTGATGTTTTTCCCCATCATAAACCAGGTGTTCATATACCTCGTCACTCAGGATCATCACGTTTGTATCCTTTGTTAATTTGATCAGCGCCTGTATATCTTTATCTTTCAGCACGCTGCCGGTAGGATTATGGGGGCTGTTCAGGATGATCATCTTAGTACTGGATGAAAAGAGTTTTTTCACCATTTCCCAGTCTATATCATAATCGGGAGGCGCCATTTCATAAGACTTCACCAATCCGCCCATCATTTTTATAATAGGCGCATAGGCATCATAAGCAGGTTCAAAAATGATCACTTCATCTCCGGCCTGTATACAAGCCGTTAAAATCGTAAATATAGCCTGTGTACCACCGGCTGTAATGGTTACTTCTGTATCAGGATGATAGTTGGAACCATATTGAAGATTAACCTTATTGGCTACCAATTCTTTTAAAGCGGGAAGGCCGGCCATTGGCGCATACTGGTTATTACCGCTTTTCATGGCATCGGCTACCAGGTCGATCAGTTTTGGATCGCAGTCATAATCAGGGAAACCCTGAGATAAATTAATGGCATTATGTTCTGCGGCAAGCTGAGACATTACAGAAAAAATACTGTTTGCTGTTCCCGGAAGTTTAGAGTAGGTATTGATCATGTAACTACGAAATTAGAAAATATTTCTTTTTTATGGTCCATTAAGGGTTTATTTAATGTCATAACGAACAATTATACGCATATATTTTAAGGATGAACTTTGAAAAAGACCGTTAACTAACTCATGAAACGTCCAAAAATACTGACAAGAAACAACTTGCTAAATCGACTTTAAAAAAATAAATTTAAATTTTATAAAATATTCACCTTTCTGTAAAACAATAAGAATCAATTGTTTGTTTTACGTTTGAATCAATTTGTCAACTATTAGCGGAGAATAGTTGAACAAAGTTTAAAACTTTACGACTATGAAAACGCTGACTTTTAGTTTCGACCATCCTGTGGCAGTTAAGGTCTTCTTTAACTGTATGTCTGATGTAAGCATCAAACAGCCCATAAAATTTTTAAGAAGTGATGAAAGTGGTTCGTTGACCATTCCCGTTGATGATTGCCCGGAAGGTTCGTGGGAGGTGATGCTGGAATGGAACCACGATGGCAGGGACTTCTGCATGCAGAAAAACTTTAAACTTAAGGGGGCGCTGTTGACATAATGCTGTTAATTAAATTACAGTTAAACCGGGCATGGTCTGTTTTTGTTGAAAAACACACAATTAATCGTTTTTTTTATTGATTACTTACACTTCTATTGCAAATAAAAGGTCGGTTTTCTGTACCTTTGAAGAAATTTTTAAACATTAATGAAGATATTTATTACAGGCCTTCCTTTAGAAGTAGGGGAAGATGAATTAACAGCCGTATTTGGCGATTTCGGTCAGGTAAAATCACTAAGAATTATCAAAGATCGTGAAACTGGTCAGAGTCGTGGTTTTGGTTTCGTAGAGATGCCAGTAGACGAAGAGGCTAAAGAAGCGATCAAGAGAATGAACGGTGGTGATTACAATGGTAACCGTATCAAAGTTGCTGAAGCACAAGAAAAACCAAGTACTGGTGGCGGAAATGCCGGCGGTGGTGGCGGTGGCTTCAAACGCAACAACAATAACAGGGAAAGAAGCTATTAATTAGCTTTTTCTCTATTAGCTCTACTTTTCTATCATCACATAGAGAACCAGGATTTTTTTTAAAAAAATCCTGGTTCTTATTCTCTGGATGATACACGGTTCTGCCGAATATAAACGCATGAAAAAACATTTGATCTTTAACTCGATTTATGTACTGATCTTTTTGTTGGTGCTGTTTGCTGTCGGGAACCACTGGATATATCTTACGTATATCCTTCAGCCTTGTATTACTATTGCGTTGCTGGTAAACTTTTGTATTTCTACAAAGCTTAAGGGGCGTTTTCACCGGAGGCTCTTTAGCGGGCTGGTGTTTGCCCTTACAGGTAATACACTATTTATGATACAGGCTTATAATCCTTCTTATGTTTTATATGGAATGATTGCTTACGCTATTTTTCATATTTGTTATATCCGGGCATTTTACCTGGATTTTCGCTCTGCGCAGGAACTGGATAAAAAAGGAGCAAGGGTAGCGATTCTTAGTGCAGCCTTAATTTTTCCGGCATTTTATTTTTATCTGAGGCCTCACCTGGCCATTATGAAGTTGCCGGTGTTGGTTTATGTGATGATCAGTGCATTGCTGGTGATGATGGCTGCATTTAGAAATTTACGCGTAAATACGGAAAGTTTTAAACTGATCCTTGCGGGGGTCATCTGCCTGGTAGCGTCAGATGCAGTATTGGCCTACGGCCGATTTGTAAAACCTTTCGACTTGTCTTCCTTACTGGTATTGATCCTATATGGAATTGCACAATACCTCATTGTGATAGGGGGGATAGAAAGAAAACTAATCCGTAAGTTTTCTGATTAACTATTTGATCATCACCCCTGGTTTATTTACCAGTGGGATCCTGATTAAATTTTCATCGACAATACTTTCCGGCAGGAAGATGAACTTCTTGTCGTAAATAACACCGTTGATGTAATAGCTGAGCCAGTATTCATTGGTGAGTCCGAAAACCTCGGTATCAATTGCTTCCACACCTTTATAAGAATTTGCCGGGATATCACCCAAAAAATGACGAAGGACGGAAGTTTTTACAACCCTTCCGTCTTTCTCTCCATATCCCTTTGAACTGATGAGCACATTTTCTATCTGAACATTTTTTAAGTTCACCAGATAAACCGTCCAGTTTTTTACTTCCGGGGTTTCACCCATCAGTACCACTGCCATGGCCATGTCCTGTACAATATTTTCCGGCAGATCCTTCTTCATATGCTTATTTCTTTTTTACTGCTGCTTTCTTTTTAGCCGGGGCTTTTTTTACGGCAGCTGTTTTATTTGCTGCAACTTTTGTACCAGCAGCTTTCTTTTTAGTGGCTTTAGGTTCAAAAGCATTGGGAACCTGCTCCACAATTAATTTTTTAATATCTTCCAGTGAAAGTACAGCAAGTTCATCCTGAACATACTTTTCATTGGTAGCCGGGTTTCTTCCCAGTTTCAGCATATCTTTACCAAAGCGGATAAAAGCACCCCATCTGCCGTTTTCAATAGCTATCTTTTCTGCAGGCCATTGTTGAATAAAACGGTTAGACTCTTTTTCTACTTTTTTAGCGATGAGCTCCCTGATTCCATCATCCGTCAGGTTATCAAAATCATAAGCTTTAGGCACGTTAATAAAGAGGTCGTTCCATTTGATAAACGGCCCGAAACGTCCTGTTCCTTTAGTTACAGGCAAGCCGTCATAATGTGCTACAGGCGCATCAGCAGTTATTTTTTCATCGATGATCTGTACCGCACGGGCCTGATCAACTGTTAAAGGATCTTCATTTTTAGGGATAGAAATATAAGTTTCTCCCCACTTCACATAAGGACCAAAACGGCCTACACCAACAGATACTTCTTTATCCTGGTAATTTTCCAGATGGAAAGGCAACCTGAACTGCTCTAGTGCATCTTCAAGACTTACTGTTGCTACCGACTGAGATTTCATCAGGCTAGCATACTTTGGTTTCTCCTCGTCATCTACCTGGCCAATCTGTACCAGCGGGCCAAACTTACCTACCTTGGCATATACATTTCTGCCGCTTGCGGGATCAACACCCAGCAGGCGTTCGCCATTGGCTCTTTCTGCTGTTTCTGTAGTTACTTCTACTTCCTTATGGAAAGGGGTGTAAAAGGCATGCAGCATTTTTGTCCAGTTCTGTAAACCCTGGGCAATCTCATCAAATTCTTTCTCCACGTTAGCGGTGAAGTTAAAATCAACGATACCTTTAAAATGTTCTACCAGGAAATCGTTTACTACTTCACCAATATCAGTAGGGAAGAGCTTTGATTTTTCTGCACCGGTGATCTCCATTTTTACAGACTTGGTTACCTTGCCATCTTCCAGCACGATCGAACCGAAAGAACGGTTACGTCCATCGCGGTCTTCTTTCACTACATAACCACGATTCTGTATCGTAGAAATAGTTGGTGCATAAGTAGATGGTCGGCCAATGCCTAATTCTTCCAGTTTTTTTACCAGGCTGGCCTCTGTATATCTTGCAGGCGGGCGGGAGAAACGCTCAGTGGCACTCATTACCCTTAGTGAAAGATCCTGACCATTAGTTAATGGAGGAAGGATGTTTTCATTGTCTGCATCTTCGTGTTCTTCATCATCACTGGATTCCAGGTAAACTTTAAGGAAACCATCAAACTTCATAACTTCACCTTCAGCAACCAGGTATTCGGGTCTTGTGCTTACATCGATGTGTGCAGTAGTTTTTTCAAACAGTGCTTCGCTCATTTGAGAAGCGATAGCACGTTTCCAGATCAGCTCATACAGGCGCTGTTCAGAACTATCTCCCGTGATCGTATGCTGATCAAAGTAAGTAGGACGAATGGCCTCATGCGCTTCCTGAGCACCTGCGGATTTGGTTTTATAAGTCCTTTGGTGGTGATATTTTTGTCCGTATGCCGAATTGATCTCATTTGCGGCAGCAGTTAATGCTGTTTCAGATAAATTCACGGAATCTGTTCTCATGTATGTGATCTTTCCGCTTTCATATAAACGCTGGGCGATCTGCATTGTTCTTGACACAGGATATCCCAATTTGCGGGATGCTTCCTGCTGTAAAGTAGATGTTGTAAAAGGAGCTGCAGGATTACGTTTTGCCGGTTTTGTTTCCAGATGGCTCACTTTAAATCCGGCACTGATACAGTCGTTGATATATTTCTCTGCATCTGCTTCCTGCTCAAACCGCTGTGGCAGTTCTGCCTTTACAAGTTCCCTGCCTTTTCCAGTACTAAACCTGGCTGTAATTTTATAGGCTGCAGCAGCATTAAACTTATTGACTTCGCGCTCTCTGTCTACAATTAGACGAACAGCTACGGATTGTACACGTCCGGCAGATAAAGAAGGTTTAACTTTTTTCCAGAGTACCGGTGAAAGTTCAAAACCAACCAGCCTGTCCAGCACACGTCTTGCCTGCTGTGCATTAACCAAATTATAATCGATTGTTCTTGGAGAGTCTATAGCCTTTAATATAGCGGGCTTGGTAATCTCATGAAAAACAATTCTTTTAGTGGTAGCTTCTTTAAGTCCGAGGGTTTCAAATAAGTGCCATGAAATTGCTTCCCCTTCACGGTCTTCATCGGATGCTAGCCATACCATTTCGGCTTCCTTGGCTAACTTCTTCAGTTCAGCGACCACCTGCTTTTTGTCAGCAGGCACTTCATAGGTCTGGGCAAAGTCATTGGCTGTATCGATCCCCATATCTCCCTTCACCAGGTCACGAATGTGACCATAGCTAGATTTGACAAGGAAATCTTTACCCAAATACCCTTCTATTGTTTTTGCCTTTGCAGGTGATTCAACTATTAATAAATTCTTGGCCATCCAGAACGTTTTTCTGCAAATAAAACTATAATTAAGCCTAAAATCCAAATTCTATTCATAATAAAAATGAAATACTTGAATTAGGCGCTTAAAATTATTGCGATTTTCTCAAAACCAACAGGACATTTGTCCCGTAAATCAGCAGGTGCTGCATCAAGTTTACCTTAATATTATATACAGGCAACTTATTTGTTCTTATATTCGTTTACTATAAAAAAATAAAACCATGAATACACTATTGATCCTATTTAGCTTGTTATTTACCCCGCCTCAAAGCATCTATGACTTTACCTTCAAAACAATTGATGGTAAAGAAGTTAAGATGGCTCAATTCAAGGGTAAAAAAATCTTAATTATTAACACAGCTTCGAAATGCGGCTATACGCCACAGTATGAAGATCTGGAAAAATTGCACAAACAATATGGCAAAGATGTTGTGTTGATTGGCTTCCCTGAAGGCAATTTCGGCGGACAGGAGCTGGCCACAAATTCTGAGATCCAGGACTTTTGTCATAAGAATTTTGGGGTAACTTTTTTATTGAGCGAAAAAGTTAGTGTGAAGGGAAATGACATTAATCCGATCTTTCAATACCTGACCACAGCGAGCAATCCTGATTTTACAGGAGATATCAAATGGAACTTTGAGAAATTCCTGATCAATGAAAAAGGAGAACTGGTTCACCGTTTCCGTTCACCAGTAAAACCAATGAGCCCAGAGATCACTAAGTACCTGTAAAAAATAAAGTTGAATAAAAAAAGGAGAAGTTCCGATGGGGCTTCTCCTTTTTTTTGTCAAAAATTATAATTTGCCTGATGAGGCAAAATGATTAGATTAAAAATCCGCCACCCAGGAGGTCATTTCCTTCATAGAAAACAGCCGATTGGCCAGGGGCGATAGCTGAAACATTGTGATCAAAAACCACGCGCATTTTATCTTTTTCCTGAACGATGGTACTCAGCATTCCGGCATCTTTATATCTTATTTTAGTGATCACGTTATCCATTGGCTCATTGATACTTTCGTATTTGATGAGGTTTAGGTTACGCACCATGGCTTCGCTTCTTTCCAGTTCCGCGGCCCTGCCCAGCATCACGGTATTACTTTCCGGAAGGATCTGGGTTACAAACATTGGTTCGCCGAAGGCAATACCTAGTCCTTTACGCTGTCCGATAGTATAAAAAGGATAACCTTTATGCTGTCCTACAATCATGCCATCGCTGGTAATAAAATTACCACCAGATACACGGTCTTCCAAGTCTTCTACTTTATGTTTCAGGAAAGAACGGTAATCGTTATCAGGTACAAAACAGATCTCGTAGCTTTCGCTCTTTTTGGCCAGTTCTTCCTGTCCCATATCTAAAGCCATTTGTCTGATATCAGATTTGGCAAAAGAACCCAGAGGAAATTTAGTACGTGCCAGGTTTTGCTGTGAAACGCCCCACAATACATAAGACTGATCTTTATTTTCATCCAGGCCTTTAGAGATTACATGTCTTCCATTGGTATGCTCTCTTACGTTTGCATAATGACCTGTAGCTATAAATTCGCAGTCCAGTTTATTGGCACGTTTAAGTAATGCTTCCCACTTGATGTGGGTATTACAAAGTACACATGGGTTTGGTGTGCGGCCTGCCAGATATTCATCAACAAAATTATCGATCACAAAACCGCCAAATTCTTCCCTGATATCTAATATATAATGGGGGAACCCATAACTTACTGCCAGTGCACGGGCATCATTGATGCTATCCAGACTGCAGCAACCAGTTTCCTTACTGCTGCTTCCGGAGGTTGCATAGTCCCAGGTCTTCATCGTTAACCCAATAACTTCATAACCCTGTTCATGGAGCATCACTGCTGCAACCGAACTATCTACCCCGCCACTCATGGCCACCAGAATTCTTCCCTTTTTACTCATTTTATGTTCATTAATAATATTATTTTGCTCTCATTTGAACCAAGCTAACCCAAATTTTCGACTGTTTTAAAATTGAAAGTTCATTAGGGTACAATAATAATTATACAAAAATAACAGAATTTAATCGGATATTCATTTTTGAGCCGTCAGATCCTTGTAAAAAGGAGTATTAGGGATTGATTAAACGATATAGCAATTACGTTACAGCTATTCCTGAACATTATGTGATATATTAGCCGGCTGAAATTAATAACTCTAACAACAAATAAATGAAGAAACACTTATTCTACAGTTTATTATTCCTACCATTTCTGGCAAATGCACAGCAGGACCTGGCAAAATATGTAAGACCAATTATCGGGACTGAAAAAATGGGGCATACTTTTCCCGGCGCTACAGTACCCTTTGGTGCGGTACAGCTGAGTCCGGAAACCGATACGATATCTTATGAGCAGAATGGCAAGTACAATGGTGATGTGTATAAATATTGTGCTGGTTATAAATATGAAGACCATACAATTGTAGGTTTTAGTCATACGCATATGAGTGGGACAGGCCATTCAGATCTGGGTGATTTCCTGGTGATGCCTACTCAGGGTAAATTGCAAATGAACCCAGGTACAGCAGCTGATCCAAAAAGTGGGTTTCGCTCTGCATTCTCTCACCAGAATGAAGTTGCCGAAGCAGGGTATTATAAGGTAAAACTGGATGACGATAATATCATTGCAGAAATGACAGCTACGAACAGGGTAGGTATGCACCAGTATACTTTCCCGAAATCTGATCAGTCGCACATTATCTTGGATTTAATGTCAGGAATTTATAACTACCCTGATAAAAATGTATGGACTTATGTCCGCGTGGTGAACGATAGTCTGGTAACAGGTTACCGTCAAACCAATGGCTGGGCAAGAACAAGAACAGTTTATTTTGCCATGTCATTCTCCAAAGCGTTTAAGGCTTATGGACAAAAGAACTATGATAAAAAAGAAATCTATCATGGATTCTGGGGTAAGTTTGATCAATCAAAAAACTTCCCTGAGTTAGCTGGCAAGCAGATAAGAATGTATTTCGACTTTAACACTACAGAACAGGAGAAGATTAAAGTGAAAATGGCCATTTCTTCTGTAAGTCAGGAAAATGCATTGGAGAATATGAAAGCTGAGATTCCGGGATGGGATTTTGAGCAGGTA
Source organism: Pedobacter sp. L105 (assembly GCF_009765875.1). GTDB lineage: Bacteria > Bacteroidota > Bacteroidia > Sphingobacteriales > Sphingobacteriaceae > Pedobacter. The sequence goes on along the minus strand of NZ_LMUP01000010.1, from coordinate 156,069 downwards.
AAGAAACAAGCTAAAGCCGACTGGAATAAAGAACTGAATAAAATTGTGGTGAACACTTCAGAGGATGATAAAGTGAATTTTTATACCGCAATGTATCACGCTTTTATCAACCCAACAACTTATAATGATGTAAACGGTCAGTATAAAGGAAATGATCAGGGTGTTCATGACGCTAAAGATTTCACCAATTACACTACTTTCTCTTTATGGGATACCTATAGGGCTTTACATCCTTTTTTCAATATCATTCAGCCGACCCGCAATAATGATATGGTGAAATCCATGATTGCACATTACGACCAGAGTACTTTAAAAATGCTTCCGGTTTGGATGGAATACAATAATGATAACTGGTGTATGAGTGGTTACCACAGTGTTTCTGTAGTAACTGACGCTATCATTAAAGGTGTATACAATGGTGATCCTGAAGCAGCGCTTGCAGCTTGTATTGCTACGTCTAACCACAGATCGTATGAAGGAATCGGTTATTATATTGATAAAGGTTATATTCCTTTGGAAAAAAGCGGCACTTCAGTTTCTAATACTTTAGAGTATGCTTATGACGACTGGTGTATTGCACAACTGGCTAAAAAATTGAATAAACAAGATGTTTACCAGGAATACATGAAACGTTCTGGCAACTGGCAAAATAATTTTGATAAATCGACTGGGTTTATGCGCGCTAAAAAGGCTGATGGTACATTCCAGAAGAATTTTGATGTCATGAGCACCAATGGCCAGGGTTTTATTGAAGGTAATTCATGGAACTATAGCTTTTTTGTTCCTCAGGACCCTGCATTGCTGATTCAGGATATGGGCGGCAAGAAGAAATTTGCGCTGAAGCTGGATACATTGTTCACGATGCATTTACCGGATGCTTTTTTTGCAGAAACAGAAGATATTACCCGTGAAGGAATTATTGGCGGATATGTTCATGGAAATGAACCTGCGCATCACGTAGTGTATTTGTACAACTGGGCAGATCAACCATGGAAAACACAGTCGAGGGTAAGGATGATCCTGAAGATGCAGTACAAGTCGTCTCCTGACGGTTTAGGTGGTAATGACGATTGCGGACAGATGAGTGCCTGGTATATTTTCTCTACTTTAGGATTTTATCCTGTAGCACCGGGTTCAGATGATTATTCATTGGGAAGCCCTGCGGTTAAATCTGCGGTATTGCAGTTAGAGAGCGGTAAAACTTTCACCGTAGAAGCGGTTAATCAAAGTGATAAGAATGTATATGTGCAGAAGGTATTGCTGAATGGCAAGCCCCTAACAGCGCTTACCATTAAACATGCTGATATCATGAATGGCGGTAAACTTACTTTTTATATGAGCAGTAAACCTGCGAAGTAGTTTTACAATTTTATTCAAAAGGGCAGGGGCGTTATAGCTTTCCTGCCCTTTTTTTGTTGGATAGTTATTGGTGTAAAATTAATTCAGTTGGAAAACAGCTTGTTGAGTACTTTAAGCGATTTATTTAATCTTTGGATTTGTATATGAAATTTAAATTTCTACCTTTGCAGTCCTTCAAAAAGGGTACTGATTCCGTAGCTCAGCTGGTAGAGCATTACACTTTTAATGTAGTGGTCCTGGGTTCGAATCCCAGCGGGATCACAAGAATTCAATATCAAAACGTATAAACCCCTGTAAACGCTATGTTAACAGGGGTTTTGTCTTTTTAGGGGTGCCAAAATTCACATATTTTCTCATATAAAAAGTGAGTAATTAGGTGCGTAATTTTGAAATCTGTTCTACTCACCGAATAAATTGTAACTATTTGTATGACAACTAGTTCAACCACTGCACATCTTGTGTACGTCTTAATGTAAAGCTAATTTTGTTTAACCCTTAATGTGCAACATTATGAAAACTAATTTTAGCCTGCTTTTCTATTTGAAAAAGCAAAAGAACTACATCAGCGGTACTGTCCCTATCTACATGCGTATTACGGTGAAAGGAAAAAGAGCGGAAATGACTACTGGCCGTGAGTGTGAACCTGCTCGGTGGAATGCCAAAGCTGGAAAGGCAATCGGTACAAAAGAAGAGGTAAAATTATTAAATACTTGCCTCGATCAATTACAAACTTCTGTCTATCAGGCATATCATGCGCTTGCCCAAGCAGGGGAAATTATCACTTCTGAAGCCATTAAAAACAGCTTTCTAGGAAAAGCAATTGTTTCTCATACCCTACTGGAAGCGATTAAAGACCATAACCAAAAAATGAAAGCTTTGGTAGGCAAGGAATATGTGCAGGGTACATTAAACCGCTATTTGGTATTAGAACGTCATATTAGTGCATTCATACAAATCAAATATGGACTTCCTGATAAAGACATCAGACAGATAGACCAATCCTTCATTAATGATTTCGATTACTATCTGAGGGCTGATAAAAACTGTTGCAATAACTATGTGGTCAAAAACATGAAGAACCTCAGCAAGATCATTCATATTTGTTTAACAAATAGCTGGATCGTTAGCGATCCGTTTCTAGGTTATAGAGGCAAGTCTAAAAATGTAGACCGCTATTACCTCAACAATGAAGAAATACAGCAGATTGCAGATAAGAAATTTATCTCTGAACGCCTCGGTCAGGTACGGGATGTATTTCTATTTTGCTGTTTTACTGGATTGGCTTACGTTGATGTGTTTAAATTAAAACCCTCCAATATCCGTAAGGGAAATGACGGGGAACGCTGGGTTTTCACCAGCAGGCAGAAAACTAAAACCCGTTCTGCAATTCCACTATTGCCTATTGCCGTTGAAATCGTGGATAGATATGCGACAAACATTACTTGTCTATATAAAGGAACATTATTGCCTGTTCCAAGTAATCAAAAGACAAATGAGTATTTAAAGGAGATTGCAGACCTGTGTGGTATTGAAAAGAAACTGACCTCTCATATTGCCCGCCACACTTTTGCAACCACTGTAACCCTTTCTAATGGTGTTCCTATTGAAAGTGTATCTAAGATGCTTGGGCATACCAATATCAGGACAACCCAGCATTACGCTAAAATATTGGATATTAAGGTTGGTGCTGATATGGCGCTATTAAAAAAGAAATTTGTGACGATTTAATTTCTTGCCTACACAATATTTGGCTTTGTTTAACGCTTTATTATATGAGAGCATTAATTTAGATAAGCGGAAATGGTCATCGATCATTTCCGCTTTCTTGTTTTATCATTGGATTATTTGAAATTCTTACGGGTTGGTGAATACTTCGGAATGGTTATTTTGAAGTTAAATACCTCAGAAGGCTGTATTTCAAGTGCTTTACACACTGCCACCAATCCGCTAACAGATATATTATTCGTGCCTCTCACAATTCTATAAACTTGGCTGTAACTAAAACCAGTTCTATCCTCTATATCTTCCAGACCTATTCTTTTTTCTCTGGAAATAGCCCACAATTTATCTCTAATTGCTTTTAATGAATCCTTGTCGATATACTGTTCTGCCATTTAACAAAATGAATGTATTTAATGCTAATTAAATATTCCAAATTTGGAATATTAACTACTGTTATGTATATTTGATTTACAATAATTAAGATGCTTAAATAATTGGGTTTAGCAATAAATCCAAATTTAATAACGAGCCTCGCGAAAGGAATCTGGTAAATTTTAATCGTGCGAGTGTGAGTAGAGCGCCAATTAACTACATTTGTAGGCCCTTACTGTAAAAGGTGGGGCTGGCGCTTGCTTATTTTTTTGCACGATTAGCCATTTCGAAAGAAGTGGTAAAGCTGAAACTAAAATCTAATTTTAGGTGTAGGCGGGCTTACCAGAGCCTCTTTTGCAATTAGTAGGTGAGCGACCAGCCCCCTCTTTGAGGGTTAACACCACCTACTATTGGCTCATTAACTTTTGTAAAGTAAATGAGATCAATATATGGAAACGCAAACTTTAAGTCCGGCATTAAACCATGCCAACTATTTCAAAACCTTCATAAGGTCACTGGTTGATAAGTTTCAACCGCTTCAAATTTTCTGTTTTGCCAAATCAACTTCTTTTAAGGAACTACAAGGTTGTTTTACAGATCAGCAGAGTAAGTATAATTGCAATTACTGCCTGCTGGTAGTAACTGAAAGCATAACCAGAATTGATTATGAGGCACAGGATTTTTCCAATTATCATTATCAGCATGGTAATATTACTATTCTATGCCATGGCTTGGAAAACATAAACGATGCCATTAAAGCTAACAACCGCTTCTTCATGACGGTATGCACTAAAGGCCAATTAATTTACAGCTATGACGGAATGGGTAATATGGACTGTTCTAACGTTTTCATCCCAACACAAAGCGCTGTTAAAGCAATCAAACATTTATCCCATAGGATGCCTTTAGCCGACGGCTTTTTTAATGGAGCCGGTGAATGCCTATCTAAGGAGCAATTTACGGTTTGCGTTTTTATGCTGCATCAGGTGGTAGAACAGTGTCTGATTGCATTGATTAGGGTACATTTAGCTTACCGCTCAGAAATTCATAACCTTGGCCGGATGCTTGGCTTATCCACAGCTTTTTCAGACAGGCCATTAAAAATGTTTTTATCCGGTAGTGCCGAAGATAAAAGATTATTTGAAGTATTGACAAAGAGCTATTCCGGTGCCAGATATGCCTCTACTTTTAAGGTGAACGAAGAAGAAGCCAAAGCCATCTATCAAAAGGTAGCTGCGTTTAAAGTTATGACCTTGGAAATGTGTCAGCAGAAAATTGAGTACTTAGACAAAGAAGCTACAAATTACAAAGAACTACGCTCTGCTTCAAGAACCCAAGATCACTCAGAACAGGTATTGATATGAAAAAAGCAAAGTATCAACTGATTGATGTTCCAATAGAATTTAAAGTGGCCTGTACTATCTATAAACTTAAGATATCCGAAGTGTTACAGATTTTCATTGACCACGTCACTTTGTATGATACAATCTGTCCCTATTACCATGAAGGGTTTTCTGAGGCGACAAGAACAATTTCTGCCTTTGTGATCGCTAGGAAAAGAAAGTTCAGGGAAAGCAAAGCTTTGCTTCATTGCAGAACAGTGGCTGTAGGTTGTATCAAAGGAGTTATTGAACTGGCCAGAAAGGAAAAAGGTAAAGACCAGGTGAAAAGAAAGAAATCAATGTTTTACGTGGATTCCCTCTTTAAAATTATGGAAAGAACTTATGTTCCATCTGATGTACTATATCTGGATGAAAATACCACACTACAGCTCAGCAAAAATTTCTCTGTGCTTTGTGAACTGCATAACTGCTATCCGAAGGAATATTTAGAACATTTTATGGGTAGGATCTCCTTGGCAGATTGTCATGCCCGCAAAGGACTTAAAATAACAAACGATAATTTAGCAATGGGCTTGTTTATGATGATCGCCAATGGCTTTGCAAGAGACAGTTCTGAAAAGTTACACCTTACGGAAACAGAACTTGATTTTTACGAACGCATGGAAGAAATGCGTCTTGAACTTTATATTGTCAGAAACCTGACCGAAAGAACGGACATCCTACGGGATTTTTACCTTTCCCATTATCAAAATATGAACCCTTAATTGAATACTATGGAAACTACTGTTCAACTGACTTTACCGGAAGATTTTAGTACTTTATGTACCATTTACCAGATTAACCCTGCAACCCTTATACAAGCCTTTATCAATCAGGTATCTTTACCCTGCTTTTACAGCAACCCAACTGGCAATGACCGGTGGGCAACTTATTTCTTTCTTAATTTTTTAGATGTTGAGGAAGAAGCCTATGAAGTCAACAGGGAATTAGAAGAACATTATCTGCGCATCTTTAACATTAGACTTCTGCAACTCTTGGATCAGGATAAAGAAGGTACAAATGCGGAGAACGCAGGCAGAAAAATAATGGCACAATGGCTAAAGGCAGTTTTAGCAGAGCGGGCAAAATATATTACAGATAATTTATAGAGGAACCGACTACCTAATTACTGGGCTTCCTTTCGAAATCGTATGTCTCAGGTTCTTAGCGGGGGAACCTTTTTCGTATATGCAAAGTGAAAATCCCCAAGGATTTTCACAGGCCGCAAGGAAGCGTGGGGCTAGCTCACAATATTACCACTTCTTAAAATTGCGACCATCGGGAGTAGTAAAATAGTTTTTGTAGTACAAAAACATAAACTTGCTCCCTCACTGTCTCATAGTATACGGGCTAGTATACTGCTTTCATTTATCTCACTATCGTCAACCTAGCTAAAGGATACTCGGAGTATCCTTATAACCCCACTTGCAAAGCATAAGGCAAGAAAGTAGGGCAACTGCCCAACTTCCGCTTGCTCAAATCATTCTTCTTGAAATTTGTTATGATTACTTATATATTTTTTTTGAAAAACATGCAATCTGTCTGATTATCTAAATAATCTAAAAACGTATCATGGACTATAGTTTTTTCCAAGCCTATTTTGAAGGTATTATTATTTGAATAAAAAATATCTATATGATTTTCTGGATGGGTATGCTCTTTTCCATCAGCCTTAGCATTTAAATAGCCTTCTGTATCTTTATCAAAACGTAAATATCCATCTTCCAACATCAGTAAATCTTTTAATAGAACCCATAGATTATCCTCATAATCAGATTCAAGTTCATATATTGGTTCTGCAAAGTCTAAACAAACTAAACTATTAAATCTATCATCTTTCAGAATTGACAATAAATCCGAAATGGTCTTTGAATCTAAATCTATAATATTTTTGTAATTAATAATGGCTGAGCCATCATTTATAATGAAGGTAAAAGGAAAATTTATTGAATAATATTTGTTATTGGTGACAAAAAAAAGTCTACTCATTTTTTTTACTTGGAGGATCAATTTTGACTCACTTACCAACTCATCCGGTTTATTATAAAGTAAAAAACGAGAAGCCTCTAGCAAAATAGTTAAAATTTGTACTTTGGTTTTTATTCTTTCATGGGGAAAAAAAATATCCAAAGTACTTTCATTAAGAGTATACGAGACTTTTTTCATTTTAGTAAAACTCTTTTAAAGAAATTATAAATTCAGTAGTGCGTTTTTCGTCAAATCTTTCAATATTCGCATTCACTAGAACTTCTTCAATCTTTTTACGTTTTGTTTCTTCAATACCCAACTTATCAAATAATTCTGTTAAGAACTCCTTATAAGATTTTTGCGAGCTAGTCAAGAAACCAACTAGGTTATTTTTGATTTCTTTCTGTTCTTCAGCAGTAGGTTCTATTGTCTTAATTGCTTTTGTTTGATTTATTGTTTTTAATCCTTCTTCTAAATGTTTGATGTCGTTTTTTTCGTTTACAAGTAAAAAAGATTTAATAAAAGATCTGGTTAGCATCGTATAAAGTACGTTTCTATATCTATATGTTTGTTTGATTGTTCCGGTAATGCAGATCACGAAAGGAAATTCTAAGCCCTTGACGTTATTTGGATTTGATATACATAAGGCATCGTCAATCAACGCTTTACTTTCGTGCGCTCTGTTTATTTTCCAACCGAATCTTTTGTTTATAACTGATGAAAGGTAATCGATGTATTCATAAATCTGTTTGTCATCGTCCAAAATAATTATTGCAATATCATTAGGGCTCACAGTTTCATCTTCTTGTAAGATATCCTCAATAACTTTAACAACCTGAGAACTTTTAGTAGATTTTATGATTTCAACACTTTCAAATTCGTCAGTGTCAATATCTTCAAATCTTCTTAATGGCTCTCTAAAAAACTGTATTTCCCTATTAGCTAATCTCTTTACTGTATATCCGAAGGCATTCCATTCATCGTCGTCAAACCAATTTAGTTTTTTTTCTTCAAACAAGCCTAGTCCTACTGAGTGAGCAAACATTAATGTCCTAGGATCAGTCCGATAGCACTTATTAAGTACAACGTCTACTTTTAAAACTTTTTTATCAATATTTTCGAAAATATCTTGGAATATGTCTCCAGCTATATATACATTTTCTTTAGTTACTTTTTCACAAACCTTAAAAAAGACATCTGGGAAATCTTGACGCTCATCAATCAATATATAATCAAATGCATATTTGAAATCTATAGGATCAATGTTCTCAATATACTCTAATGCTAAAGTGAATATTTTATTATAATCGTTTGTTACACTAAATCTTAAAAAGGGTATTTCATAAAAGTAGCATAAATAACTATATATGCCGGAATTATAGTCCCCTTTAGATCCCCATGCTCTATTAACCCATAAGCGTTTATTCCATTCTATTTGTTTCTCAACTCTCATAAAGTTGAAAAAAATCGGAACCCTTTCTTGTAATGTGTTAGCTAAAGCTATATTATGACAGGTGAAAAATATTTTTGTTGTACCAGTTTTAACATACAGATCTTTTAGCTTATGTAATAAAAGTTCGGTCTTTCCTGTACCAGATAACCCTTGAATAGTTATTATTTTATTGTTGAAATCTTGATACATAAATCTCGTTTGCTCTCCATCAAACAATACAATATTTTTCTTAACTTTTTCTAGTAGTGTTTCTGGGACTTCAGATCCAATTTTTTCAATATCATTAATGCTACCTATTAATAGTGAGATAAGTAGATCACTTATCCTTTGCAATTTTCTGTCGTCAAGAAAATTTTCACCTACGATGCCTTCTATGTTATTTACATCAAAATCTTCAAGTCTAACTGTATTGTTCTTTTTCCAATCTCTTGGTCTACCAATATGCTCTTTGTAATTATACTTATCTGAAATTGAATTCAAATCTTCAATAAAGTCATCACAATAATTTTGAAAATCTTCTTTATTATCTCCTAGATTCAAAAAAATTATTTTGTGTTTTGGAATTAATATAACCAGACAGCTATCCTCATAATCATAATTGTACTTTTCTCCTAAAGGAGACGTAATTAAATAGATCTGCTGGTTGGGATGGTTTGTTAAATACTCTTCGAACTTATTTGCGATATTTTCACCTAGTTCATTTTCATTGAGATTTTTAAACAATTGAATATTCATCTAAATTATTTATTAATTGATAATACTATCATGGAATAAAGATATATCTAAGATATGAAACAGCCTTGAATATTGTAATAGTAAACAAAAAAATAGATGTTTCTTATAATTAGTCACTAAAATACTTAAGAACAGAAGAGGAGCGATTCGGTCAATATCGATTTCAAAACCAATAAATTTGGATATCATATTGCCGAATCTAATTTGTAAATTTTCATCACTTAGAAGCATAGCTAGTAATAACAATAAATAATGAGGGTAAATACCCTCATTATTTATTGTTAAATAGAATATAATATTTATATTTGAGGGTAATTACCCTATTTTATGAAATATGACGTTGATGAATTATTGAAATCTGTTTTTTCAGAGGAAGATAAACTTGATATTAAAGCAGTTTTTGATTTAAAACTCACCGAATATAATCTCAGCAAATCAAAAGCTTTACGGCTTTTAAATGTTGATAAAGATGTTTTTGAAGAAATAATTTCTGGTACAGCTAAACAGCCAAATCTAATACATGTGGTTAAAATTGCAGAGTTTCTTGATATAGATATTAATAACTTTATCAAAGCAATATTAAAGAATCAGAGCACAGAAAATATTAAAGCAATTAATAATGCTAGGAACACCTCCTTTTTGTTAAAAAACTTTGACATCAAGAATCTAACAAAAATGGGGTTTTTTGATTCAACAGACGAAAGCGAGCTTTTGGTGAATAAAGTATTAGAATTTTTTGGTTATGATTCAATTCAAAAGTTCGAAGAGCTTTTAGAAGAACCACTATATAGTAGATCCAAAAGAAATTTTTCTGATAAGATGAAGGACTTTTGGGTAAAATCAGCATATCAGACCTTTAAGATAATTAATAACCCAAATAACTACGATAGGGAAAGACTAAAAGATTTAATAGTTAAAATCAAACCTTATAGTCAGGATGTAGAAAATGGATTGTTGACAGTATGTAGGGCATTATATAATATAGGGATTACTGTAATTTTTCAGGACTATTTATCCACAACTCATGTTAGGGGAGCGACATTTATTATAAATGATAGGCCTTGTATAGTCATCACCGATTACCTCAAAAAATACCCAACTTTATGGTTTACGCTTCTACATGAACTGCATCATGTACTTTTTGATTTTGAGATCGTAAAGAAAAACAATTTTCACCTCACTGGCGATGATGATCTATTCTTGATTGAAGAAAAAGCGGACTCATTTGCTCGTGATTTTTTCTTTCCGGAGGAGAAATTTCAATTTATAAAAAGACACATCAACAGCCCATTTCTGGTAAATAAACTAGCTAAGGAGAGCGAAATACATCCGTCACAGGTTTATTCTTTTTTTTCTTGGTATCAGGAAAAAATTTACCATAAAAATTATCACGCGGCCTTTAAAGAATATTACCCAGATTTAAGTTTGGCGGTTAAAAAATTAAATCCCTTAAGTTGGGAAGATTCCACTATTAAGGAGGCAAGTGAAAAAATTAAAGAAATATTAGAAATTAATTAAAGATTATGGCAGATAAAAACACAACCAAAAAAGATCAAGATTTATCACCGGCAGACATCGAAAGGATGGAATTGCTTTTTAAGGCAAATGAAAAAGTAGGAAAGCAGCTTACTATTAGTAGCGAAACTGGAAGTCTTGAAGAAATAGATGAACTAAAAGCGATTCTCGCCAAAGATTTTGAAAATCCAGAAGAAAAATACAATATATATTATAATGGTATAAGAAGGCTCTTAATGGACAACCTACCAAAAGGTTCCGAATTTGAAGAAATCAGGAAAATCATCTATGATGAAAAGAATATCTTTTTAAATTTAGGAAAAAGAAAATCAGACAACAATGGTGTTAGAAAGTCGGATGGAAGAATGACCTATCAACCGATAATGAATGATATCCTAGATATTATTATTGGTTGGGTAGCTGATTCAAGAAATCCCTTTGAAATATATAAAAGGTTTTATGAACTTAATGAGAAAAACAGCTATGGTCATGAAGAATATGACGAATCCACCAAAGCCGTGGCGAAAGCAATGTTGAACATTGCGAAATAAAAATAACAAGGAATGTCAAAATTGGCAGCTCTTGTTATTTTATCCTTAGCCTATAAAATAATTGATGGTTCATTATAATTTAAAATTAACACCTTTTATTGATGTAGGTATGAGAATCAAAAAATTAGTTACTACTTTGATATCTTATTAAATTATCCATATATTTAGTACATAGCATTTACAACTAAAGCGTATTAAATAAAAGGTGAGCGATTCGGTTAGTACCGATTTCAAAATCCTCTAAATATTGAATAAAAGGTGATTTTCACACTAGGCTCGAATCCCAGCGGGATCACCTTATGGGACAGACTGTTAACATTACGGTCTGTCCCTATTTTATTTTCAGCCAAAACCGTGTTTAACATACAAATAAAGGCTAAAGCCTCATTTACTTTAGGTGTTCGATAACCCGAATTTTCGATCTCTAATTTCTCAGGAAATAAAGCACAGATAATTTCCCTTTTTCCATCAATATCGGCCTAATCTGATCAATCGTAAGCCATAAGCTTTCATCTTCTAAACGTGTCTCCATTTTTGTAGTACCGTCTTCAGTATAATATATAATTTTATGCAATTACCAGTAATCCCCATTCAATAGCTACATATGGCAGACTGCCATTTTGGTTGTGGGAATACAAGTACCATGCTCAAACCCGAAGACCCGTATCCATCGGCAAAACATCAACGATACCTTGACCAGAGTTTAGCCAAAATAGAGAACCACTTTGCAGCGGGTTTGGAACACCTCCGGAACGCCATTTACCCGTTCCGGAGGCGTTCCAAACCCGTTCCATACCCGTCCCAAACCCGTTGCTCACTCCGGTCAAAGCCTGGCTGAAGTTCGCCTAAAATTCCCTTAACTCATAATGCTTTCCCTCTTTGTTTAGCACCAGAACAGCCCTATATATCTCAGCAGTCTTATGATGACGCCTGTTTTAGAAGCTGTAATTCGCTGAATATTTTCACTTCTTCTCCCAATCCGACGTCACCTGTATCCAGGACACGATTAAAATTGATATGCCATTCACTTCGTTTGATTTTACCAGTTATTGTAAAGCCGGCTTTTTTACCATGTGTTGGATCGCTTACTAAACCTCCGAACTCAACATTTAAGCTTACCGGTTTTGTGGTTCCTTTCATTGTTAAATCGCCATGTAAAATAAAACTGCATTCATCAACTTTTTCAATCTCTTTAGATTCAAACGTCAATTCAGGGTGATTACCCATATCAAAAAAATCTGAATTTTTTAGGTGGGTATCTCTTTGTTCATCATCAGTTGAAAGCGAAGCAATCTTTGCAGTTAATGATATAGATGCCGTACTAAAATCATCTCCATCAGTTTCTGCTTGTACCTGAAAGTCTTTAAAAGATCCAGAAACATTACTAATCATCAGGTGTCTGATTTTAAATCCTAATTCACTATGAACTGGGTCTGATAGCCATTTTGATTTGATCATTATTTTAAAATTTAATTTCATCCGTTATTTTAGAATCACTTAACATCTATTTAAAATTTAAGCATCCACTTTCCGGTCATGGAGGCAAAATTAAAGAAAGTGGTGTGGCCCATCGTATCAAAATCTTGCCTTGTTGTAGCTAAATCTGACCAGATCAGTACTTTTACAGACTTTATAAATTGATGCCAGTCAAAATGTATTATCTTGCAATAAATAACGAGATGACTATTTCAACAAAGAAAATATTCATAGATACAATCACCGAATACCATCAATTGGCTAATTTATCGAAGCCGAAACATCAATTGTTAAGTGTGATTAAGTTTGAGGACTTGAATTGGAAGCCGGAGGAGCAAACCATCAGTATGGTTAGGAATTTTTATATTGTTGCACTTAAAAAAAATATAAATACAAACTTCAAATATGGTCAGCACGGAATGGATTTTGAAAAGGGTATCATGCATTTCATGTCACCCAAACAGGTTTTAACCATCGAATCCCCCGTTGATGAAATTACCAATTACGGATGGCAATTGCTCATCCATCCTGACTTTCTCTTGAACACTACGCTGTCAAAAAAAATCAAGCAATACGAATACTTCAATTATAGATTTAACCAGGCTTTACCACTCTCTATTGAAGAAGAAGAAACCGTTGTCCATATTATCAACAATATTTATCTTGAACAAGATAAAACCGCTGACCATAACAGCCATGAAATCATAATTGCACAGATTGAACTACTTTTGGCTTATACGGAGAGATTTTATAAAGGGCGGGATAGTAAAGAAATAAAAAATGAAAGTGCATTATTGGACCGACTGGAGCTTTTAATTGATGAATGTCTCAGCAATAATAGTTTGTCGATGGCAGGCATTCCCAGTGTTGAGTATATTTCTGATCAGTTACATATTTCTGCGAATTATCTGAGCCGCTTGCTTCAGAAAATTACAGGGCGAAGCACCAAACATTATTTACAGGATAAACTCATTGAGCTGGCGCAGGAAAAGTTGTCTGCTACAGAGTTATCCGTCTCGGAAATAGCGTACGAATTAGGTTTTAATTCGTCTCAATCATTCAGCAGACTATTTAAGATGAAAACCAACCAGACACCTACGGAATTTCGTCAATCTTTTTTATGAATCTTACAACAGAATAATCAATCAATTTAAAAAAGCGATTGGTAGCTCTACGGCGAAGCCACCTGGTAAATGGATGACCAATTCATGAACTCTTTCGTCTTTCTATTTTGTCACGATTCGGTTACATGCCTGTTTAGTTTTGCTTTTCCCTTATAAAATCAGACATTAGGATGTTAATAAATTTAATCAGATGAAAAAAATAGCTCTAATCGTTCTTGCGTTTATACCGGCAATAGTTTTTGCCCAGGATTCTAAGTTTATCATACAGGGCCATGTGGGTACCATTGGCGCACCGGCTAAAATATACTTGCAATACCGTAAAGATAAAAAAACTGTTGTCGACTCTGCTGAGTTGAATGGTGGCAATTTCAAATTCACCGGCGATATAGGTTCGGTACCTGCAAATGGTTACCTGATTCTCAATCCAAAAGGAACGGGTATGAATAACACCCGGGACTACAAGTCTATTTATGTGGAAGCTGGCACGTTAAATATAACCACTGCTGACCTTTTGGCGAATGCTAAAGTTGACGGACCAAAAAGTAATCAGGAAAATGTGCTTTATCAGGCGGCTTTAAAACCCGTAAATGATGGTTACAATGCTTTGGAAGCCAAAGAAAAAGCAGCTGGTGACCAAGCTAAAACACCTGAATTTATAAAACAGGCTAAGCTCGAAGAAAAAGCGATCGATCAAAAAGAAAAAGCCATCAATAAACAATTTATAAAAGATCATCCCGATTCTTATATCAGTTTATCCGCTTTACAATCCTATGCTTATAGTGCCGATTATAAAGATATTGCACCGTTATTTGACGCTTTAAAACCAGCTATAAAAGCATCGCCAAATGGTGTACTATTTGCAGAGACCCTGCCGAAACTAAAAGCGGTGGCCATTGGCGCTACAGCGCCTGAATTTGCTGAGGCAGATACCGCAGGCAAGGTTGTTAATCTGTCGTCGTTCCGTGGCAAATATGTGCTGGTAGATTTTTGGGCGTCATGGTGCGGCCCCTGCCGTGCAGAAAATCCTAATGTTGTAAAAGCGTACAATAACTATAAGAACAAAAACTTTACTATTGTAGGTGTATCGTTAGACCGGCCAAATGCTAAAGAAAATTGGATGAAAGCCATTCACAAAGATGGTTTGTCATGGACACAATTGTCCGACCTTAAGTTCTGGGACAGCAAAACAGCCGGTATGTACGGTGTACGCGCTATACCTCAAAACTTCCTGATTGACCCTAATGGTAAGATCATCGGTAAGAACCTGCGTGGCGATGATCTGAATGATAAACTTGCAGAATTATTTGGAAAGATCTAATTCTTAATTACATCAATAAAAAGGGGGAATTGCGTTGCAATTCCCCCTTTTTATTGATGTACCTCTCGCTTATAAAAGCTATCCTGCCACAAGCTATCACTAACACAGGTTGGTTTTATCTCATTTCTGCACCCATGAAGATCTTATTGCGCAGGTACCAACTGCATAAACGTAACTATACTACTGGCTTCATAAGATTGTATATATCCGGTAGGACAGCTCACGGCATAATTGCGGTAAGTTAAATTTCTTGCCTGATCGCGGTTTGCCCAGCCAGTATTTACATTATTCTGTATCCAGCTCAAGTATTGGGTTTGCCCGCCTTCATTGATCAGCTGCATCATATAATCAGCAAAAATAGCTTTCATTACACCCTGTTCGTTAAAATCGCCCTCAGCAGGCAAAATTCCATTGGTACAGAGGTTATTTTCAACGTAATCGGCATATTTTTTGGCATCGTTAAGATAAGTGATATTATTAGATTGTTTGTAAAGTGCGTATGCCGCGCCAATTGCGGTGCCAGCGTTATAAGTATAAGCCTGGCCGCCCGGAGGATTACTGCCAATTTTATTATCATAAACCTCGCCTGTACTGGTATTCGTCAAATTGGCTTTTGACCAGCTATAAATAGATTGTGCCTTAGTTAAGTAATCGTTATTTCCAGTTATGCTATACAATCTCATCGCCGCGATAACAGTAGGGAAGTTGATACAGGAGTTTTTACCGCTGTGGTTAAAGTCCCAATACATTCCTCCATCGACAGGGTCATAGGAGCCGGCCCATACATGTGCAAAACCATCCTGTGATTTTTGCAGGTAAGTAGCGTTTCCGGTGATCTGATTGGCCCGCGCCAGAGCCATGATCCACCACATCATATCGTCGTATATAAACCAGGTAGTAGTATTGTTCCAGTTATAACCATCATACTGATCATATCCGCCCTGATAAATATCATTTACACGTGTTAGCTGTGCGGTGGTTTTTGTCCGCTTGTAGACATCCATTGCCATATCCCAGAAAATGGCTTGTGTCCAGATGGCAGCGATACCATCTTTAAGTGTGGTGCTGTAATATAATTTATTGTCAGGATTGTAACAGGCAGCATTAAAGGCAGTGTAAGCCAGATCCGCATCGGCTGAAGTAATAGCAGGAGTAGCCAGCTGGTGAGTTGCACTTTTGGCACTGCCCAGTAAACTGCCTGATGAAGGTGTTATATCTTTGACTTTATCGCAGCTTAAAATAGCGGTGTATCCCGCTAAAGCTAAAAAAATAAAGGATTTTTGTACGCTCATAAATTTTAGGGTTAAGGTTTATATTTTGTTATTTAAAAATACAATAACTATTTGTTAAACAACCTATCAAATAAAAATTTATTGGTTTACTGTAACATTAATTCCAGCTTTTATTTGATGTGGATGCAGTAATTCAAATCATCATTAGCATTTGTTTCTATTTTGGTGTACTAAACGCCGATTGTACTTCATCTAAATAAAATGTCACCTCTGGGTGTTTACCACTAAACTCACGGAATTACACCGATATAGTGCTGGACTAAGGACGAAGTTTCTATGAGCAAGCCTACATCCAGAGATTAACAAAGATCTAATCACCTGCACTAAACCATACTTAATTGAAAATCAACCGCGAAATAATCAGAAGAATGCAGCATCCACAAGAAGAATCAGGAGGTGCATCCGCATTTATTTAATTTTACCCTTTCAAAGACTTAAATTTACTTAAACTGAAGTAGTCTAATAAAATCAAAATAATCATTAAAATAATAACTACCTTGAGTATAAATAATTTTCATAAAAACGAACTATTATCTTAATTAAACAATAACCAATTTATCAGAAATTTCGTATATAGTTATAACAATAAAATATTATCTTGTAATTTGATCGTCAGAAAAAGATGAAAGTATACCGATAACCCATTATTAATTGAACCAAATTTGACCTCTAATTTAAAACTTTTGCTAATTCTACTGCTTCAGGCAGTATCGATGGTCGCATTTTCGCAAAAAGAGCAATTGCATTTCTCGCATTTAGGCAACAACAGGGGCCTTTCAGAAAGAAATGTAAATTCTGTTTTTCAGGATAGCAGGGGTTTCATATGGATTGCTACGCGGGATGGGTTAAACAGATATGATGGGTATCAGATGAAGGTTTTTAGGAATAATCCTGATGATCCTTTCACTATTGCTGATAACTATGTCACCCATATGGTGGAAGATAAAAAGGGAAATATATGGATTGCAACCATTGGTGGTGGTGTAAACAGATTTGACCCAAAAACCAATAAGTTTTATCATTATCCTCATCAGGATGGAAATCAAAAAAGCATTGCCAGTAATTTTATCAACAGACTGGTAGTTGATGATTCGGGAAGTATCTGGGTGGCCACTCAAAACGACGGTTTAGATTTATTTGATCCGGTGCTGAATCAGGCTATCCATTACCGTACAAATAAATCAGATCCACAAAGTATCAGCGGAAACAGGATTTTTACCGTATATAAAGATAGTTATAACAATATATGGGCGGGTGATCAGAATAATGGACTGAATTTGTTTAATAGAAAGACCAAAAATTTTAAAAGATTTTCCCATCAGGCTAATGTACCGGGCTCAATTTGCGGTAATAATATCAGCTATCTTTTCGAAGACAGTGGCCATCATCTGTGGGTTGGTACATCAGGTACGGGTTTAGATCTCTATGATTATCATACAAACACTTTTAAGCATTTTGTAAACGATCCTAAAAACAACAATTCACTGATCAATAATAGCATCCAAAGTATTGCTGAAGATAGTCGCCAAAATATCTGGATAGGAACAGAGAATGGAGGGTTAAGTGTATTTAACTATGCTAAAAATATTTTCAGCACTTACTTCCATGATGAAGTAGATCCAAGCAGTTTGAGCACAAACTCCGTTGACGCTATATTTAAAGACAGCTTTGGCAATATGTGGGTAGGTTCTTTTGGCGGAGGGATCAACCTTTACAAACAGTACAGTACAAATTTTGATTATTACAGGCACAGTGATGCTCAAAATAGCCTGTCTAATAATTTTGTACTGAGCATTAGTGAAGATTCAAATCACAATTACTGGCTCGGAACAGATGGCGGCGGCTTGAACATGTTTAACAGTCGCACTGGAAAATTCTCTGTTTTTAAACACCAGGATGGCAGGAATAGTATTTCTGTGAATTATGTTATAGATGCCAAAGAGGGTGCAAACAAACAATTATGGATTGCTACATGGGACGGAGGCCTTAATGTTTTAGACCTAAAGACAAATCAGTTTAAAGTTTTTACACACAATAGCAATAATGACAACAGTTTAAGTTTTAACAATATATATACATTGCTTCCGCTAGCTGATGGAAAGGTGTGGATAGGCACATTTGGCGGAGGACTTGATTTATATGATCCGGATGGCAATACATTCATTCATCATCGTCACAACGTAAATGATCGTAAAAGCATTGGCAGCGACCGTATCAATTCAATATACAAAGATCATAAAGGTAATTTATGGATAGGTACTAATGATAGTGGCCTTGATCTGTTTGACGCTAAAACAAATACTTTTACCCATTTTAAACACAATAACAGCAGAACAAGCATCAGCAACAATACAGTTGTAAACATACTGGAAGATCATGCAGGTAACCTCTGGCTTTGTACTTTTGATGGCCTTAATCTGTTTAATCAATCCACAAAAACCTTTACGCATTTTACCACCAGAGATGGGCTGTCAAATAATTTTACCCATGCTATTTTGGAAGATGACCAGCATAACTTATGGGTGAGTACCAATAATGGTTTGTCCAGGTTTAATCCAAAAACCAGGGTGTTTAAAAACTTCAGTACGGAAGACGGCCTGCAGGGGTATGAGTTTAAACCACATTCTGCGTTGAAAAGCAGTACTGGAGAAATGTTTTTTGGAGGTGTAAGTGGGTTTAATAAATTTTATCCCAAAAAAATTAAAGCGATACAATATAATGCGCCCCTTGTTTTAACTGGTTTTCAGATCTTTAATAAAGAAGTTCCTATTGCAGTGAACAGTAAAGATAAGTCGCCATTGAAGCAGGACATTTCTTTAACGAAGTCAATCACTTTATCCTATAAGCAGTCTACAATATCATTTGATTATGCTTCCATCGACTTTTTATCTTATGATAAAAAATCATATTACTATTTATTGAAAGGCTTTGATAAGGGATGGAACCATATTGCAAATAAAAATTCTGCAGTTTATACAAACTTACCAGCTGGCGATTACACCTTTATGGTAAAATGCAAGAACAATGATGGCCAGTGGTCGTCATCTGTGATTAGCCTTAAACTGAATATTGTTCCTCCTTTCTGGCTAACCTGGTGGTTTGAACTGCTTTCTGCTATTGTTATTTTAGCCCTTGTTTATTATTTATACCGCTTTAGGATCAATAATATTATCAGTCAGAAAGCTACGCTGGAGAAATTAGTTAGTGAACGCACGGCAGAAGTGTCTCTTCAATCTGAAGAACTTCAGGCCATCAATGAAGAACTTCATTCGCAGTCGGAAGAACTGCAGCACCAGAGAGAGCAGGAATCTATAGCACGCAATGAAGCCGACAAGGCCAATCAGGCTAAAAGTATATTTTTGGCTAGCATGAGCCATGAAATAAGAACGCCAATGAATGGGGTAATGGGAATGGCATCCTTGTTAAATGAAACCTCCCTTAGTGAGGAGCAGCAGGAATATACAGATGCGATCATCAAAAGCGGGGAGAACCTGCTTGGAGTAATCAACGATATCCTGGATTTCTCCAAGATCGAATCTGGAAAAATGGATATTGAAGAGGAAGATTTTAATCTGAGGACCTGTATTGAAGAGGTGATGGATATGTTTTCCCAGAAATCTGCTAGACAAAAAATCGACCTTGTCTATGAAATTGACCACAATTTGCCCACTGGTATTGTAAGTGATAGCCTCAGGCTTAAACAGGTGCTCATTAACCTGATTAACAATGCCATTAAATTTACTGAAAAAGGTGAAGTGTTTTTGATGGTCAGCTTAAATAAAAACTTTGAAGATGGCGCTTTACAGATAGAATTCAGCATCAAGGATTCTGGGATAGGCATCCCTGCAAATAAGCTGGCGGACCTATTCAAACCTTTTTCCCAGGTAGACTCCTCTACAACACGTAAATATGGCGGTACAGGTCTTGGATTGGTAATCAGTGAGCGGATTGTAAAGCTAATGGGTGGCGAAATATGGGTGGAGAGCAAGCTCGGTGAAGGATCAAACTTCCATTTTACCATTCAAACGATTAAAAGCAATGTTGTCAATGCTAAAGTATTGCTGATGCCTGCCGATGCTGATTTGAAAGGAAAACATGTGCTGATTGTAGATGATAATGCAACCAACAGGATTATCTTAAATAAGCAGCTTGAATTGTGGGGATTTGTACCCACCGCTGTTTCATCAGCAGCCGAAGGCCTGATTTATTTAAAAACTGATCATCAGACTGAACTGGTGATTACAGATATGGAAATGCCGGAAATGGACGGGGTATCTTTTGCCAGGGAAGTAAAAGCAGCTTATAAGAACCTGCCTGTCATTATGCTGAGTTCAATTGGTGATGAAAGTATGAAAAACTTCTCCAGTCTTTTCTCGGCAATTTTGGTTAAACCCGTGAAGCAAAAACAACTATGGAAAAGTATTGCCACGCAATTTTCTAAGTCTGCCGTGATTGCTGCACCGGAAGAAAAGCCTGCTCATGTCCTTACCGAGGAGTTTGCTCAATTGTATCCAATGAAGATCCTCGTAGCTGAAGACAACCTGATCAACCAGAAATTGATTTCGCATGTATTGAATAAACTGGGTTATAAAATTGATATGGTAGATAACGGCAAGCAGCTGTTGGATAAGATGGTGATCAACCAGTACGATGTAATATTAATGGATATACAGATGCCTGTTATGGATGGCCTGGAAGCTACTAAAGCCATCAGAGACAACTTATCACATCAACCTTATATTATAGCGTTAACTGCTAATGCGATGCCCGAAGAAAAGGAAATCTATCTGAAAAGCGGTATGAATGAATATATCTCTAAACCAATGAATATTGGGAAATTGATGGATATATTCAAATTGGCCTATGAGCACATGATCCACTAGTTAGCTGTCTGTTTTTCGCTTGAACTACTTAAAAGCGATATTTTAAACAGTTTATATTTAATGGTTTACGGTTTAAACGATTATAAAATGACGATTGAGTTAATTTTATAATTACTTTTAATCATCCGAATATATATAATGAAGAAACTCTTACCTCTATTATTACTTTGTTTTTTATTTAGTTCTTGTAAAAAAGTAGACGATGGTGTTCCTGATTCTGAATATCAGTTTCAGGTTACCTGCAGCAGCTGTACCATTGGTATCAAAGCAGGAAATGAAGTGCTGGCCTATAATGTACAGGGTTACCTTGCTATACCTTATAACAGTACTTTTCCAAAGATCACGGTATCTTTATACACCGATTACGATATCGATGCTACTACTGTTAAATTTGTAGGCAGCGGTTACAATACCATCCTGTTTGATGGGGATCTTTACTATGATGATCCTGCAACAATAATCGACCTTAATTTGTAAGTTACAGACCTGTACATTATCGTTCGCTTGCTGTTCATTTATGTACACTTACATGATATAATCTTTATAAAACAATGATTGCATGCTGATTTCTGCGTTTAGCATACTTGGCATACCATTCGCTATTTTGGTTTAAAAAGAATAGATGTTCAGGCTGAATCTTAAAATCGCATGGCGAAACCTCTGGAAAAATAAAGGATATACTCTAATCAATATACTTGGATTAGCTACTGGTATGGCCAGCTGCATGCTGATTTTTCTTTTTATCCACTATCAAATGAGTTTTGATGAAGGCTATAAAAATGAAAACAGGATATACCGTTTTGTAACCGACTGGAAATACCCCGGTTTGGAAGATCATACCGAAGGTGTACCCATACCTTTAGTAGCTGCAGCCAGGAACGATTTTCCCGGTTTGGAAAAAGTTGCAGCCATTCAGAGAAAATGGGAAATTATCCATATTAATGATGAAAATGGAAAGGAAAAGATAAAAACTGAAGAGACAGTATTTTATGCTGAACCTGATTTTTTTGATATTTTCAATCTGTCCTGGCTTTCTGGAAAAACACAGCAGACCTTGAATGAACCTAACACCGCCGTCCTGTCTGAAACTATGGCCAGGAAACTTTTCGGTACGATAGAAAATGCGGCAGGGAAAAGTCTTTTATGTGCTAATGGCAAAAATTTAAAGGTAACTGGTGTATTTAAAGACATGCCGGAGAACAGTAGTTTTCCGTTAAATATTGTGATCAGTTATCAAACGCTGAACAATAAAAAATTTACACACTGGGATTCTGTAAGTTCAGAAAACGAATGTTATGTATTAGCCAAACAAGGTGTAAGCCTGAACAACCTGCAAGCTTCCATGCTGCAGTTTAATAAAAAATATTACCAGCAAAAGAGTATTGCAGGTAATCAAAGCAATAGGCTGCAACCACTTCGGGATATCCATTACAATGGACATTATGGTAATTTTGCTGGTTTATCCATCGCAAAAAAAGAAATGTATGGCCTCACTATTATTGGGCTGTTTTTAATCTTAACTGCCTGTATAAATTTCATTAATCTGGCAACAGCACAGGCTGTTAACCGGTCTAAAGAAGTTGGAATAAGGAAGGTGATGGGCAGTCAGCGGAAACAGCTTGTGATCCAGTTTCTAATGGAAACTTTTGTGGTTTCCATTCTCGCATTATTAATCTCCTGTGTGCTAACAGAACTGGCCATTCCGGGAATGCAGCATCTTTTTAGCGGACATATTTCCTTTAACCTGTTTGGACAGCCCGTCATCTTTATATTTATGACTGCTCTGGTTATACTCGTTAGTTTTTTGGCAGGCTTTTATCCGGCAATGATCATATCAGGGTTTAGCCCTGTGTTGGCTATCAAAAATAAAGTTGCTGTCAATGCGGGCGGTCTAAACCTTCGGAAAGTGCTGGTGGTAGTACAATTTACTATTACCATTGTATTGATCATCTCCACACTGGTTATCGTCAAACAGATGCAATATGTGAATGAAAAGTCTTTGGGATTTAATGGCAACTCCGTAGCGATGGTCAGTATCCCAGGAGATAGCTTAAGCAAAAACAAATACAATACTTTTAAGGAAAGGGCCTTACAGATACCAGGAGTACAATTACTAAGTTTCTGTCAGAATGCCCCGCAATCGGAAAATATGAACACCACTAAATTCATATACAACGGACATAGAAACAACGACTTCGAAGTGAGGATCTCTAAAGAAGATGAGAACTATTTTAAGCTTTTCGATGTCAAACTGATTGCA
This sequence comes from Pedobacter sp. L105, assembly GCF_009765875.1. Classification (GTDB taxonomy): domain Bacteria; phylum Bacteroidota; class Bacteroidia; order Sphingobacteriales; family Sphingobacteriaceae; genus Pedobacter. Next base: position 132,659 of record NZ_LMUP01000010.1, on the reverse strand, counting down.
GGTAAGGTTTTTATGAAAAGTGATACTGCCAGGGGATGTGTGGTCAATGAAACCTTTCTTAAAAAAATGAATATAGCTAACCCTGAAGAGGCGATAGGGAAAATGCTAAACCCGCTCACTGAAATCGGAAGGAATGTACAGATTGTAGGAGTGGTTAAAGATTTTAATGATCTGTCATTGAAGGACAATATTTCGCCTATGGGCATTTATGCTGAAAAAAGCTCTTACAACAACGTAGCTATCAGGATCGACGATAAAGAGCTGATTCCAGCCATGAAAAAAATAGAAGTTTTATGGAACAATACTTTTCCAGCTTATGTATATCATTTTAACTTTGTCAATGACCATACAAATAGTTTTTATGAAGGGGAGCGCATTACAGGTGTACTTTTCAGGGTGTTTGCCGGGGTAATTATTTTCATCTCTTTTACCGGTTTATTTGGCCTGATCTCATTTGTGGCTAACCAGCGCACCAGGGAAGTGGCCATCAGGAAAGTTTTGGGTGCATCTACACTGGAGCTTATCAAAATGCTGAACGGTTCTTTTTTACTGCTGGTTTTTCTGGCAAATTTAGTCGCCTGGCCTCTTGCTTATCTCTTTGTTTCCAAGTGGCTATCGGGCTTTGCCTATCGTATATCATTAAATGTATGGCCATTTGCACTTGCCTTTTTCATTTCTATGCTGCTTACCCTCATTACAGTCAGCATCAGATCTTACAAAGCGGCCCATGCCAATACAATTGACTCACTTAAATATGAGTAGCTTATTTTATGATATACATTGAAAATCCCTGCAATGATGAGTTACAGGGATTTTCTACTTAACAATGCTAAGAATTATTTTTCTGATTTAAGAACTTCAAGTTCATAGATCAACGCAGCACCGGCAGGAACTTCTTCATCACCGGCGTCACCAAAAGCAAGCGCAGACGGAATATAAACCATCCATTTAGAACCTGCAGGCATCATCAGTGCAGCCTCTTGTACGCCCGGCAGAGCTTTATCCAGACGGTGTTCCCATGGTTTCATGTTATCGTATGTACTCCATAACTTCTGCCCGCTTACCAAAGTAGCCGTGTAATGCAGGCTAACCCTTTCATTTATTGTTGGTATTGGTCCATTGCCCTTTTTTATGATTTTATACTGCAAACCAGAAGGGGTAACTACTATACCTGGTTTAGATTTGTTTTTCTCCAGAAAAGCTTTGCTTTCCTCGGCCCATTTTCCTTTTATACCGGCTACATTAAACGCATTGTGGTAGGAACGGTTGGGTTTCAGGTAGATCTTTTTGTTGGCATAATCCATGATCACATTAAAATGTTTGATTACTTCAATCCCTAATATCCCCAGATAACCATCACCTGGTTTTGCCTGAGGATTTACTGTCAACCTGATGGCCATTTGACCGAAATCAAAACCATCAAACGCCATTTTTTTAATCATTGCAATCTGATCGTTTGTTTCTGCATTCATTCCTCTTCCTTTAGTCACCAATACTTCCCCAAGTTTACTGTCAAAGTCGTGGTATTTATTGAAAGGAGTGCTCACAATCAAACTAAATGAGTTTCCCGTATCAAACATTACCTTTCCTGTGAAAGTTTCCCCATTGGCCAGCGTAATGGAAATAGGGAAGCGGGGGATCAGGATATTCTTACTGAACTCGAAAGGAATACCGGTATAACCTGTCGTATCAGCCTCTTTAATTTGGTTATAAAGTGATATTTTTTTATGATCAAAATCTATCTGTGTGACATAATGGTTTAGGATCTCATAACCCACAATACCGTCTATCTTTGAGCCTATGGCTGTAGAAAGCGAATTGAAATTCACCAGTGCAAAGTTCATGTCCTTGATTTCAGCTGCGCCTAGCTTTAGGTTTTGATGCAGGGCCATCGTGTAACTCTGAACACCGCCAGAGCCTGCTATAGTTGCGTTTTGCCTGTTTTCCCTGCTGATACCAATTTTTTCAGCCAATGCAGAATCTATAGATCCTCCGGTTGCACCGCTGTCAAAAATGAATCGCAACGAATCACTTTGTTTGGTTTGTACTTTTATATACAGGTGCTGTCCAAGAAATTCAAATGGAAATTGGGCAACCTGGGCTTTTAAGCCGCTTATACAATTAATCAGTAAAAAGGCAATGGGTAAACTTCGTTTAAATTTCATTATGGTTGTATTTAACCACAAAGATATTTTTGAGACTATAATAACTGTCCTCTACAGTCTTACCGGGGGCGTGCTTATTATCGGGAAATCACATAAAATAGGATTGCCCATATTCCCATAAAGATTAATCCTGTATAAAATTCCCAGAGATGCTTTTTTAAATCTTTTGTAATCAATAAACGGTACAGTATGTACACAAAATATACGAGTACGAGCCCAGGAATCATCAATATTTGCATTTGATAAAAATTTAGGTGAATAGAATCTGAATTAAAATTAATTATTTTCTAATGACCAAGAAATTATTTAAGCTGTTAAATGATATTTACAGAACTATTGAAACGTAGCTCCCCCTTCAATTTTCCTATACGGGGTTTTAAAGAAATCACTGATTAGCGGGTTAAACTGATCTTTCTTAAAAATAGGAGTAGAGTGGCCTGAGTTGGGAATGATCCACAAGTAAGAATTTGGTATAGCCTGGGCAATGGCCATGGTATGAGCCGGAAGGATCACGTCATGATCGCCACCAATTACCAAAACAGGACATTTGATGGAGTGTAATTGCTCCAGTTTAATATTGGGTTGAACACACATTAGATCAACCAGTTTTAACTGTGCTTTATTTTCCGGTGTTTTGGGTAACTTCCTTAAAGAATCAGCATCTTTAACCATCATTTTATAAACGAAAGGCGTTAATGCTGTACTATCCGGCCACAAGTTAGCACCGGTTACGGCCAGCTTTTTAACTTTATCAGGATGACGCATGGCCAATAATAAACCGTCTATTCCGCCGTCGCTCCAGCCAATCACATTCGCATCTTTCACATGAAGGTTATCCATCAATGCATTAAGGTCATCGGCCATCATTTCATAACTCAGGGAATCCTTTGTATCAATTGTTTTACCCTGTGCACGGCTATCAGCTATGATCACCTGATAGTTTTTTGAAAAATAGGGGATCTGGTTGGTAAAATTACTGATAGACCCTCCGTTACCGTGGATCAGCAGCAAGGGTTCACCATGGCCATACACTTCATAATACATTTTAATACCGCGAATAGTCATGTATTTTCCTGCCGCTTTGTTGTTGCCAAATGGAATGCTATCCTGATTGCTCTGAGCGGCAAGGTGGTCACAAAACCCTAAAATCAATAAAAATAAAAAGTTGATATATTTGATCATAACATCTGTATTAATTCGCTAAAGATAGCATTTCCGTCCTTAATCAGGTTCAACCAGGTTTCCCAAACAATCTTTCTGGTAACTTATATTTTCCAGTTCATGGATCAACTGAATGGTAGGATGGGTAATTTCAAACCGGTCATGTAATTGATCTTTAATTTCCTTTAATACTTTATCATCTCCTTTATTTTCAGGTAACAATAAATGTGCACTTAAAGCTGTTTGGGTAGTGCTCAATGCCCAGATATGAAGATCATAAACCGCCTCAACGCCTTTGATACTTAATAAATATTGTTTTACTTCGTCTATATTGATATTTTCCGGAACAGCATCTAACGCTAAGTTAACAGAATCCTTTAACAAATTCCAGGTACCCCACACCACCACAAGGATCACCACAAATGACATTACCGGATCAAGCCAGTTCCATCCGGTAAACTTGATGATCAGTCCCGCAATCACCACGGCCAGCGCTACTGCTGCATCGGCAGCCATATGGTAAAATGCACCTTTTACATTTAGGTCTTCCTTTTGACCCTTCATAAACAGGAAGGCGGTGAAGCCATTTACCAAAATGCCGATTCCGGCTACCCAAACCACAATGTTCTCATCTACATCCTGGAGGTGCTGTAACTTGTGAATCGCATCACCGGCAATAATCCCCATAGTTACCAATAGTATCAATGCATTTAAAATGGAAGCCAGAATACTCATTCTTTTTAAGCCATAAGTATAATTTGGGGACGGCTTTTTCAATGCAAAGGCAAGAGCACCCCAGGAGAACCCCAGACTAAGCACATCGCCAGCATTATGACCTGCATCAGCCAGTAAAGCAGAAGAATGTGCAATCAATCCATAAATTACCTCTATAACCACATAAGCGGTGTTGAGCAAAATACCTATTAAAAATGCTTTTCCATGATTGGAAGGGGAATGATCGTGCGAATGTGCCATAATAATAAGATACCAATATACTTTTATATTGTTTTAAATTATCTGAAATGTCGTTAAGATTTTTGTAACTACGGATCACAAAAAATCCTCTCTATGAGGACTAAAAACATCAATCAATACACCCGCTTTTTTGAAAACTACGCAATGTACCTCATTAGAAGGGATATAAAACCCGTCGCCCGGATTTAAAACCCGCTGCTGATCGCCTATAGTAGTTTCAAAGACCCCGCTGTATGCCACCGCCAAGATCCTGCCATTGGCTTTCGGCAGCGATCTGAAACAAATTACTTTGTACCATTTTAGCTTAATTAACCGGTCTGATCATATGAATGTGATCAATTCCATCTTCATCATACACTTCTCCAACACTGGTAAAGCCAAACGACCCATAAAAGGTTTTGAGATAAAGCTGGGCACCAATCTTAATTTGTTTCTTTCCATACAGACGTTCACAGTTTTCAATAGCCAGCTTTACAAGTTCCTTTCCAAATCCTTTCCCCCTGACAACACTGCTGGTAACAATTCTGCCTATAGAAGGTTGTTGATAGGATAAACCACTTGGAACAATCCTTGCATAGGCTATCAATTCCTTATTATGGTATAACATCAGGTGCTGACAGGATTGGTCTATATTGTCCATATCCAAGAAAACACATTTTTGTTCTACTACAAATATCTCACTACGCAGCCTTAGGATAGCATATAGCTCTTTTACGGTAAGGGAGTCGAAAGGCTTGCAGATCTCAGTAAATTCCATATTTTAGTTGATCGTTTTTATAAGCTGAAAAAAATACAAAATCGCTCTGTGACCTCGCATTCGCCGCAAGATATAAAATTCCTGAATGCCTGCGCATAGAACAATTCACAAATCAAAAATGTAAAAATTTAGTTGCGGTTTGCAGATAGATAACCTGATTCTCAATTATTGATTAGTTATTTGTTTAACTATGAGAATTAATTGTATAATCAACTAACAGCAAACATAGATTACATTAAAGTGTTTATTTAAAACATTCAACCTGCTAAATTTGGCAGAGTGGATGATCGGAGTCATCAATTGATCGTAAGCTCCTGATCATAAATTAAAAAAAGAAATAACATGAAGTACAGAAAATTAGGAAATACAACAGAAGAACTTTCGGCAATTGGATTAGGCTGCATGGGAATGAACCATGGTTATGGAAAACCTGATGATAAAGAATCCATTGCTACCTTAGAAAAAGCAATTGAATTAGGCGTTACTTTCTGGGATACTGCAGATGTATACGCAGCCGGTAAAAATGAAGAACTGGTAGCACAGGTTTTGAAAAACAACAGGGACAAAATATTCCTGGCCACAAAATTTGGGTTTCTCTCCAATCCCGGTGAAGGAAAACTGTCATTTGACGGATCGCCGGCTTATCTAAAAACGGCGGTGGAGAAAAGTCTGAAAAGACTAGGAACAGATGTAATTGACTTATACTACGCACACCGTGTTGATCCAAACGTACCTATTGAAGATACCGTGGGCGCTATGGCCGACCTGGTAAAGGAAGGTAAGGTGCGTTACCTTGGCCTGTCTGAAGCTTCTGCCAATAGTTTAAAGAAAGCACATGCAGTACATCCCATCAGTGCATTACAAAGTGAATACTCGCTGTTAACCAGAGGCGTAGAAGATGATGTTTTACCCTTGTGTAAAGAACTGGGAATTTCATTTGTTCCATTTAGTCCTTTAGCCCGGGGATTAATGACCAACACTCTAGACGTAAGTACACTGGCCGATGGAGATTTTAGAAAAGGATTACCAAGATATCAGGAAGAATACAAAAGCAACAATGAACAATTAGCACATGGTTTCGCTGCTATTGCCGCTGGAAAAAATAGTACTGCTGCGCAGCTGGCTTTGGCCTGGGTATTGGCACAAGGTGAACATATCATCCCTATCCCGGGAACGAAAAGAAGAAAATACCTGGAAGAAAATGCGGCTGCGGTAGACCTGGAGCTGAATGCTTCAGATCTGCAGGAAATAGAAGAATTGCTGGCAAAATATCCAAATACAGGCGCACGTTACAGTGAAACACAGAATCAACTCGTAGACCGTAGCTAATGCTCTTCTTAAAAAAAATAAGTTTATCAGTAATCATCCTCCTGACAGTGCTCTCCTCTATGGCGCAGCCTGTCAGGGTGGCTGTTGCCGCAAATGCGCAGTTTGTTTTGCAAAAACTGGCCTCAGATTTTAAAAAGAAAACCGGGATAACAGTTGAAGTAATCAGCGGGGCATCCGGTAAACTGGCCGCACAGATAAAACAAGGGGCGCCCTATGATATATTCTTGTCTGCTGATATGAACTTTGCACAAGATGTATTCAATGATGGACTGGCCCTTAACCAGCCTAAAGTCTACGCATTAGGTAGTCTGGTGGTTTGCTCTACTACCGGGGCCGATCTTAAAAACTGGAAGTCTTCTATTACCAACCATGTCCCTGGAAAAATAGCTATTGGCAATCCCGAGGTAGCTCCCTATGGAAAGGCAGCAAAAGAGGCATTAAACCATTATGGTTTGTATCAGGCCGCATCAGATAGGCTGGTATTTGCCGAAAGCATCAGTCAGGTAAATACATATGTGCTAAAGGGCGTCGTGAATATCGGTTTTACAACTGCATCGCTGGTATATGAGCTTAATCCAATCGGCAGTTTCAAATGGGAGAAAGTAGATCCCGCCGCTTATGCACCAATCGAACAGGGTGCTGTATTGTTGAAATACGCAAAAAACAAGAATTTTGTAAATAATAAGAAATTTTTTGATTATCTTTTCTCTACTGATGCAAAAGCTATTTTCAGGCAATTTGGCTACATCATAGTTTAAAAAGAAAAGATACCCATGGAATGGACACCCATTTGGCTAAGCCTTAAACTTGCCGCCATCACTACGTTGATCTTGCTCGTTATCGGTATTCCACTTGCTTACTGGCTTTCTAGGCGCAGCTCGTTGTTTAAAGTGGTGATAGAAGCGATTCTTACTATGCCTTTGGTATTGCCTCCATCCGTATTGGGTTTCTACTTACTACTTTGTTTTAGTCCCCATAGTATATTGGGTAGCTGGCTGTTGCAACACTTCAACCTCAGCCTGGTCTTTTCGTTTGAAGGACTCGTTGTTGCATCAGTAATCTATAGTCTGCCTTTCATGGTTAGCCCGGTTAAATCAGCACTTGCCCATTTATCCCCATCACTGGCCGAAGCTTCCTATACCATGGGTAAATCCAAATTAGAAACCTTTTACCGTGTTTTACTGCCCAATGTAAAAACTTCTTTGTGGACGGCCGCTGTACTTACCTTTGCCCATACCATGGGAGAATTTGGAGTAGTCCTGATGATCGGTGGAAAATTGGAGGGTGTGACCAAAGTTGCTTCTATAGCTATTTATGATGCTGTAGATAATAATCAATATGATAAGGCCAACCAATATGCTTTTGTACTGTTTGCGATCACTTTTGTGATTGTAGTCCTGGTCTTTATTTTTAACAGAAATGCATCACGGGGGCCATTGGAATGATAGAAATAGCAATCCGTAAAAAGATAAAAACTTATAAAGGAAATAGAGAACTGCAGGTGGATACGGTATTCCCCGATCAGTCGGTTACTAAAATATATGGCCCTTCAGGTGCCGGGAAAACCACTTTTTTAAAGATCCTTGCCGGTCTGGTGGTTCCCGAACAGGGATTCATTACAGCTGAGGGGGAGGTTTGGCTGGATACAGCAAATAAAATCAATAAGCCCCCGCAGCAGCGCAGAGTAGGTTTTGTATTTCAGGATTACGCCTTATTTCCAAACATGACGGTGACAGAACATCTTCAATTTGCGACAAAAGACCATCAGCTGATCAATAGGTTATTGTATATTGGAAGGATGGAAAATTTCAGCAGCCAAAGGCCGGCACATTTATCAGGCGGCCAGCAGCAGCGACTGGCAATTTTAAGGGCTTTAGCCTTAAAGCCATCTTTATTATTGCTGGATGAAGCTTTTTCTGCCCTGGATGATGAACTTCGGGAAAACCTGATTACAGATTTAAAAATCCTGTTAACAGAGTTTGAAACAACAACCCTCGTTGTAAGTCACCATGCCCAGGAGACAATTGGTTTTGCTGACCATAGTTTAAAAATTGATTTAGAATGAATACACATGATCATATTTAAGACTGAAGAAGAAATAGAACTGATGAAAGTCAGTGCTTTACTTGTTAGCTCCACTTTAACCGAAATCGCTAAAGTGCTTAAAGCAGGAATGACAACCATGCAGCTGGATAAGCTGGCCCATGAATTTATAAAAGACCATGGTGCAGTGCCATCGTTCTATCACTATAATGGATATCCTTTTCACATCTGTACCTCTGTTAATGAGGTAGTTGTACACGGCATGCCCAACCAGCGGCCACTATTGGAAGGAGATGTGATTACTGTAGATATAGGCGTGGTTAAAGATGGATATCATGGCGATCACGCTTATACTTTTATGTTGGGTGAAATGGCCCCTGAGACTATAAAGCTGGTAAAAATAACTAAAGAATCCCTGTTTATAGGCATTCAGGAAGCCATCGTAGGCAATCATATCGGCGATATTTCCAGTGCCATACAGCGTTATGCCGAGAAAGAAGGTTACGGTGTGGTCAGAGACTTAGTAGGGCATGGAATAGGACGCACCATGCATGAAGATCCCCAGGTGCCTAACTTTGGCAGAAGAGGTACCGGTATACAAATGCGCGAAAACCTGACCCTGGCCATCGAGCCGATGATCAACCTGGGCACTAAAGATCTGTATACTTCCAGAGATGGCTGGACGATCAAAACTGCCGATGGAAAACCTGCAGCGCATTTTGAGCACGACGTTTGTATCAAACCAGAAACCGCATTGATCTTATCAGACTTTTCACCCATCGAAGCAGCCGAAAAAGCCAATCAAAACCTAAACTCTTCTTATTACGAATAGTTTCTTTTGTCATTTGATTTTAATATGACCCGGAAAGCCGCAAAATAGCTTTTGATTCATAGCGGATAAATTACGTTAAGGCCTATTTTTGCAGTCGAATGAAATCCACTGACAAAAACCATCATGAGGAGGGTGCTGCCCTGAAGTCCGGTACAATTTTACTAATGGCTGTTGCCGCAGGGATCACTGTAGCAAATATCTACTATAACCAGCCTATTTTGAAAGAGATGGCTATTTCACTGCATGCCAGTGATGCTGAAATTGGCAGGGTATCTATGTTTTCACAAATCGGTTATGGACTGGGAATGTTCTTCCTGATCCCACTGGGGGATATGGTAAACCGCAAAAGGTTGATCCTGTTGCTGCTACTCAGTTTAATGACTTCATTAGTGCTGATGGTGATTTCAAAAGGTGTGATTTTAGTGTGGGTATTGAGCCTGCTGATCGGTATTTGTTCTGCACCTGCACAGATCATCCTGCCAATGGCAGCGAGCCTGGATAAGGTAAACAGAGGTAAAACTGTGGGTATTGTTTTCAGCGGCATCCTGGTAGGGATTTTAGGCTCCAGGGTAATCAGTGGTTTTATCACCGACCTACTGGGCTGGAGATACGTTTACGGCATTTCTGCCTTGATGGTATTGGTGATCACTGTCTTGTTAAAACTGTATCTTCCAAATGTAAAGCATAAATTTACAGGCACTTATGGAGCTTTACTTAAATCTACACTGAGTATGGTTAAAGAGCATGCGGTATTGAGACAGTCGGCATTACTGGGTGCATTTACCTTCGGTATTTTTTGTTCTTTCTGGACTACCGTTACATTTTACCTCAGCGGGCCTGCTTTTAACTTTCATGCCAATACCATCGGTTTATTTGGTATTGTAGCCATCGGCGGTGCATTGGTTGCCCCATATTTTGGTAAACTGGCAGATAAAGGAAACACCCGCAGGTCCTTACTAATGACAGTAGGCCTGATTATTTTTAGTTTGCTGCTCCTCAAATTCTTCCCATTATCTGTTCCGGTAATGATTGCCGCAATTTTTCTGCTGGATATTGGTGTACAGGCTACGCAGATCACCAATTTTGCCAGGATCTATGCCCTTGATGAAAATGCGCACAGCCGTTTAAATACCATTTATATGACCACCTACTTTATTGGAGGAGGAATAGGTACCTTTTTTGGCCTGTTGTGCTGGAAACATGGGGGATGGGAACTCTCTACCTGGCAAATGCTTACCTGGTCGCTCGTTGCCATTTGTATTGTTTTCTTTTCCAAAAAGTAAATCAATCACTGACACAGGGTTTTCGGGATTAATAACTGTACTTCAACAAATGTGGCCGGTGGTTAATATTCGTTTTACTATAAATGAGCTCTGGGTTTTACGAATCCAGCCGGCTTTAAATCATGAAGCCGCATTTTCAAAAAACCTTATAGCTTTTTCTAAAAAGGACGGGTTAAGGAAAAACAAAAGCAATTACCGGTTGTTCTGAAGGTAATATAAAGAACAAGAAGATGAGCGAATTATTACAAGCCGGTACAACTGCACCTGAGTTCACGCTTCAGAGTGCAGCAGGAAGTTCTGCAGGCGATCAGGCAGATCATGTTAAATTAAGTGACTTTAAAGGTAAAAACGTTATTCTGGCTTTTTATCCGGCCGACTGGAGTTCAGTATGCGGTGATCAGCTTACCCTGTACAATGAGGTGCTTGCTGTGTTTGAAAAATATAACGCAGAATTTTTAGGGATTTCTGTAGATGGTGCTTTCTGCCATCAGGCTTTCCGGGAAAACAGAAACTTTAAACTAACCCTTTTATCAGATTTTGAACCTAAAGGAGCAGTAGCTAAACAATACGGTGCTTACAGGGAAAAAGATGGTTTCACAGAACGTGCGCTGTTTGTAATTGATGGCAAAGGAATTATCCGCTGGAGTTTCCTTTCGCCGATAGAGGTAAATCCAGGTGCCAACCATATTATAGAAGCCTTAAAAGAAATTCAGGGAGAACAAAAAAATGATTGATAATGCAAATGATTTAACCATTGCGGTTAGTAAAAAAGACCATATCCAGGGCAGTTTAGATGCGCCTATAGTTTTGGTAGAATACGGAGATTTTGAATGCGTGCATTGCGGACGTGCCTATGGTATACTCAAAAAGATTCAAAAACACTTTGGTAAAGACCTCGCCTTCGTATACCGAAGCTTCCCGCTTGCCGAAGTACATCCACATGCCCAGCATGCTGCAGAGGCCGCAGAGGCCGCTGATGCCAGTGGTAAATTCTGGGAATACCACGATCTTTTATTTGAACACCAGGACGCACTGGACGATTCTTATCTGGTAGATTATGCCAATGAACTGAAGATCCCTGAAAATGATTTTGTAGCTGCAATGGAAAAAGAACAATATGCGGATAAAGTTCAGGACAGTTTTATGGGCGGAGTAGAAAGCGGGGTAAATGGTACACCTTCCTTTTTTATAAACGGCAGCAGGTATGATGGCGACTGGGAATATGAACCTTTTATGGAGTACCTGAGTAGTTTAAGCTAATTTTTCCGCTAATGTCTTAAATGAGGAGAATTGTTATACTTTTGTCAGTTCTTACCTTTCAGAAACGTGACGCCCATTTATGAAATTCCCAACTCAATATAATCCGTTACCTTTTATACGCGAAAATTATAAAACCATTGCCAGTTATCTGTTTACCATATTTTTTATTGGTTTAGGCATATGGTATATCGATCACGAGAAAGGAGAACTTACACAGGTTAAACACCTCGTGTTCACTTCAAGATGGGACTGGGTCACTGGAGGGATAATTTTAAGCATCATCTATTTATTTGTCCACGGTTTAATGTATAAGGCTTCCTTTGCATCCGTGGGCAGTAAGGTGTCCCTGGCAGACTCTACCACGCTTTACCTCAAAAGGAACTTTGTAAGTGTTTTTTTGCCTGCGGGAGGCGTTTCTTCACTGGCTTTCTTTAGTGGGAATATCGAGAAAAAGGGTGTTTCAAAATCGCAGATCAACTTCGCTTCTTCCATTTATGGTTTTGTAGGGATTCTTTCTGTAGTAGTTATTGCCGTCCCGGTATTTATCTACGCCATTATTGAAGGAACTATCGGCACACAGGAATGGTTTGGCCTGATCGCCGTTTTTGTATTGATAGGAGGTATCTACTTAATTTACAGATCTATTGCTACCAATGGTAAACTCTACCAGCTGATTGTAAAATACATACCGATGGTGGATGTGTTTCTTGGGGAGTTCAGGGAAAACAAAATAGAACGGAAGAGCTTTATCCATACTTTTCTGTTCAGCATGCTGATCGAGATCATTGGTATTACACACATTTATATTGCGATGGTGGCTTTAAACCTGCCTCCGTCGTTAACCATAGCCACGGTAAGTTATATCGTAGGCGTTATATTTCTGATTATTTCGCCATTTTTAAGGGGTTTAGGTGCGGTCGAAGCATCCATGACTTTCATGCTGATTAAATTGGGTTATTCTGATGCTTCAGCAGTAAGTATTACTTTCCTTTACCGTTTTATGGAGTTCTGGATACCTCTGCTGATTGGTGCTTTAAGCTTCCTGCTGAAGATCAATAAACTGCTGATGCGTATTGTTCCGGCATTACTGATCTTAGCGCTGGGCATTGTTAACGTTGTTTCAGTATTAACACCGGCGATTCCGGAAAGGCTGGTCTTTTTACAGAACTTCCTTCCCGTTTCGGCCATTGCAGCATCCAATTATTTTGTACTGGTAGCAGGTTTATTCTTGCTGGTTACCGCAGCATTTATGCTGAAAGGCTTAAAAATGGCCTGGTATTTTGCCCTTGCTCTGTGTTTGCTGTCGCTGATCGGTAACCTTACCAAGGCGATTGATTATGAAGAAGCCTGTTTTTCACTGATCGTTATCGTCGCCCTGATCACTTCCAGAAAAGAATATTACGTAAAACACAATTCAAGGTTACGTTTTCTGGGGATACAAACCATGCTTTTAAGTATCGGAGGTGTTGTTCTATATGGTATCATTGGATTTTACTTCCTGGATTCGAGGCACTTTAATGTAGATTTTAGTTTTGTACAATCGGTAAAGTATACGCTTGAAAATTTTGTGCTGGTAGAAAGTGCAGACCTGGTACCGCAGGATGCTTTTGCCAGGGGATTTTTGCTGTCCATCAACATCAGCGGTTTCCTTTCTATTGGCTTCCTGGTCTATACACTGATCCGTCCTTATATTATTAAAGATGTAACTACTCCTGAAGAATTTGCTTATGCAAGGCAACAGGTAGAAAAACATGGCAACTCTGCCATGGATTACTTCAAAACTTATCAGGATAAACTGATCTACGAGACCCCTGAAATTGAAGGTTTTATCTCTTACAGGATAACAGGGAATTTCGCTGTCGTATTGGAATCACCAGTCACGGCACCTGAAAACCAGAAAGCCCTGATCAAATCTTTTGATAAGTATTGTTTTGAAAGCGGGGTGAAAAGTTTCTATTACCGCGTAGCCGAAGAAAACCTGGCACCTTTTATCGCCTCTGGTAAAAAAAGATTGTACTTAGGGCAGGAGGGAGTGGTGGATCTGACTACTTTCACCCTGGATGGCGGCAACAGGAAATCTATAAGGAATGCCCTCAAAAAGGTATCTGATCAAGGGTATAAGAGTAAACTCTATATCGCACCGATAAAAGATGGTTTATTACAAAAAATCAAAAATGTATCTGATGAATGGCTGGCTGAAACGGAACGTGAAGAAATAGTTTTCTCTCAGGGCATGTTCATCTGGGACGAATTGAAAAAACAAACCATCATTACGGTAGAAAATTCAGAAGAGAAAATTGTGGCTTTTCTCAATGTGATCCCCGATTATGCCGAGGGCGAAGGAACTTACGACCTGATCCGGAAAACCAACGATGCACCAAATGGGGTGATTGACTTTATCTTAGTGGAACTGTTCAAATACCTGAAAGCGATTAATTGCACGTCAGTAAATCTGGGTTTTGCCCCTCTATCAGGATTGGATGATCCTAAAAACCTGACAGAACGTTCCATGAAGTTTGCTTATGAAAAGATAAGATCTTTCTCTCATTATAAGGGATTAAGAGATGCAAAAGATAAGTTCTCTCCGGTTTGGCATAATAAATACCTGGTATACGATCAGGATTATGACCTGATACAAGTGCCTGCAGTATTATCAAAAGTGATTAAACCATAATTTAATGAAGCGAATACTTCTACTATTAACGCTGTTTTTTGCGTTAAGCAGTTCAACCTATGCGGTAACTATAGATTCCCTTACTTACGGGATTTTTGGAAAAGTCATTGTTTATCATCCTGTAAAAACACCTACATCGGTAGTGCTTTTTGTTTCTGGCGACGGAGGCTGGAAAGACGGGGTGATCAATATGGCGAAAGATATTGCCAATCAGGGTGCACTGGTTTTGGGGATAGATGCTAAAACTTATAAAAACGGATTGGCCAGATCAAAAGCAGAGTGTTATTACCCGGCGGCAGATTTTGAACGGATCAGTTTAATGATCCAGAAAAAGTACAAGCTGGTCACGTATTCCAAGCCCATCCTGGTAGGTTATTCCTATGGAGCCACTTTAATCTACGGCATACTGGCGCAAGCACCCGCCAATACTTTTAAGGGAGCTATAGCCCTGGGCTTTTGTCCCGATATAGAAATTAAAAGACCTTTGTGCAAAGGAAGCGGTTTAACCCAGCACGTACTAAAGCCGGGTGTATCTTACTGGCTGGAAAGAACTGAAAGTCTTACGGAACCATTTATAGTATTAAACGGTTTTAAAGATCAAACCTGTCCTTATACGGCTACCGCAGCCTTTTTAAAAGGAATGCCAATGGCAGAACTGATCGACCTTCCCAAAGTAGGTCATGGTTTTTCTATTGCTGATAACTGGCTGCCACAGTTCAATGAGGCTTTCCAGAAAATATTAAACACACAATCTTTTGCAGAGCGTAAGCAGGCAGAAAATGTAACGCTAAAAACACAGCCGGTTACCCCTTATGGAAATAACCTTCCTTTAATTGTTATTCCTTCCCCAAAGAAAAGTAATCTCCCTATGGTATTGATGATCTCCGGTGACGGAGGATGGACCAGCTTTGACCAGTCGCTGGCCGAAGCAATGGCAGAAAAAGGACTTTCTGTAGTTGGCCTGGATGCACAGAAGTATTTCTGGAACACCAGAACACCCAATCAAACTACAGAAGACCTGAGCAAGGCTATCTTACATTATGCCGCGCAGCTGGGTAAAGAGAAGTTTGTACTTGCCGGTTATTCTTTTGGTGCGTCGGTAGTTCCTTTTGTTGCGGCACGTTTTGAACCGGCTTTAAAATCGCGTCTGGCAGCCGTGCTGGCCTTATCACCAGATGTAACGGCAGATTTTGAAATCCATATCCTGGATATGCTAAGCATAGGTGATGAAACACCCGAAACCTATAACGTTTTGCCCGAAATGAAGAAGATGAAAACTATTCCTGCTGTTAGCTTTTTTGGCAAGGCAGAAGGAAATGAGATTCCTGAGAAGTTCGAGCAGGCAGGTCTTAAGGTAGACATCATTCCCGGCGACCATCACTTTGACGGCGACTTCCAGGGTATAGCCAATGCATTTCTTAAATTTATTCCGCAGCAATAGCATTTTTAAACTACAGTCTGTATATTCAGCCAGCAAATCAATTGCTTCATAATGAACGATCAAATTTCAAAATTAGCACAGATTGCTGACGCACCTTCCAGAATCATTATTGGCCTGATGTCTGGTACCTCAATGGATGGGCTGGATATTGCCTTGTGCAAATTTACAGGGATGGGGCTGGAGACAACAGTTGAGTTACTACAATTCACCACCGCCCCCTATGAAAAGCAGTTTAAGGAAGAGCTAAAAGCTATTGCCTTTAAAAAAGAGGCCGATCTGCAAAAGGTAACCCTAATGAATGCAGTGATCGGTTCTTATTCTGCAAAGCTGATCCTGGCCGCACTGCATAAATGGAAATACCCTGCCGAATCAGTAGACCTGATTGCCAGCCACGGGCAGACGATATTTCATGCACCGATTTCACTCCATAAACTGGCCTCTTTTCCAAATTCAACTTTACAGATAGGTGACGGCGACCATATCGCCGTAGAAACTGGAATCATCACGTTAAGCGACTTCAGGCAGAAGCATATTGCTGCCGGTGGTGAAGGCGCCCCGTTGGCTATCTATGGAGACCATCTTTTGTTTTCCAGCAACTCAGAAAGCAGGATATTGCTTAATATAGGAGGGATAGCTAACTTTACTTATCTCCCGGCCGGAAGAAATGCGGGTCAGCTGTTCTCTACAGATGTAGGCCCTGGAAATACCCTGATGGATCAGTTTGTACAGCACCGCTACCCGGGTAAATATTATGATCAGGATGCGGCACTGGCAAAATCCGGAACCGTAAGTGAAACACTGGTCAGGGAACTGATGAATACAGCTTTTTTTGATCAGCCTTTTCCAAGAACCACAGGGCCAGAATTGTTTAACCTGGCTTACCTGCGTGCAGCGCAAAAAGCAGCCGGGGAAGAAGAGCTGTCCAATGAAGATATATTGGCTTCATTAAATGAATTTACTGCCAGAACCATCATCGGTGCAATCAGAAATTCTATCAATGAACAGGACTTTGTGATCTACCTGAGTGGTGGCGGAATGCATAATCCACTGCTGGTGCAGAAACTGAGCGAGGGGTTAGGACTCCCACTAAGGGATACCGCTGAATTAGGTATCAATCCCGATGCTAAAGAAGCAGTGCTCTTTGCTTTACTGGCGAATGAATGTGTAGCAGGCGGACAAACCGATTTTGGTTCCCGTCCTGGTATGCCCAATATAACAATGGGTAAGATCAGTCTCCCTAAATAAATAACCTTATGAAATTCAATCCCGCTTTTTTACTCCTGTTCCTGTCTTTAGGCCTGGCCAAACAAGCAGGCGCCCAGAACCATGCAGATAACGTATTGTGGCTGCAGCATGAAAAACAGGTAGAAGCTCGTACCGTTTTGCTGCACAATGAAAATCACCTGGTGCCTTTTGTTCAACTGGAACAGCTTTCTGCTGCAAGTGTTAACCTGGGTGCATCACATGGAGCTCTTTTTAACGCCTTGTTGAATAAATACTGTAAAGTTGATTCGGTTCAGGCTGAGCATCTTTCAGATTTAACCGGTTATCACCATTTAGATGACGACCTGAAGTTATACCAGACCATCATTGTTCAACTATCTGCAGCGGGTACCTTCAATGCGCAATTATTTGGTTTCCTGCAGGAACTGGAAAAAACGAAAAAAGTGGTGGTAGTGATTTCGGGTAAGCAGGATCACACCGCTTTTTTTAGCTCTTTTCATTCACCAGTACTCTGGTGTAAGGACGATACACAGGAAAGTGCTTCGGCACTGGGCCAGATGCTCTTCGGCGGAATTGGTTTAAACGGCAGCCCGGCTATTCGCTTAAAATATTCCGTACCCGAAGAGGCTGGCGTAAACCAGCATTACCTGGATAGCATTGGTATCATCATGAAAGAAGCCATTGCAGCAAAAGCAACGCCTGGAGGGGTAGTGATGGTATTAAAAGATGGCAAGGTGATCTTTCAGCAGGCCTTTGGCAAACAAACTTATACCGGCGACAGGGAAATGAGAACCAGTGATATTTTCGATATGGCCTCCCTGACTAAAACTTCGGCCACCACGCTGGAAGTCATGCGGCTCGTAGAAGAAGGAAAATTGAGTTTGGACAGCGCCATCAGTAAATACATTGTGAGGGCGAGGGATATCACCGATAAAAAGAATATCCGCGTAAAAGAAGTAATGCTGCACGAAGCAGGATTTACGCCTTTCATTGCTTTTTATAAACAGCTAAAACCCGGGGATATGAGTGCATTACGCTCAGCAGCTTATCCTACCGAAGTAGCTGATAATTACTTTATCCGAGCCAATTATTATAAAGATATCATGTGGCCGGAAATGCTGGAAAGTAAGATCATTACCAGAGGTAAGTTTGTATACAGCGACCTGAGCATGTATTACATGAAGGAAATTGTAGAGAAAGTAACGGGAATAAAAATGAACGATTATCTGGACCAGCATTTTTACTCTCCATTGGGGATGCAAACAGCAGGGTTTTTACCCCGTAACCGTTTTGCTAAAGATAGAATTGTACCCACAACAGAAAATGACGGATGGTTTAGGGATATGCTGGTACAGGGTTTTACAGATGATCCCGGTGCAGCAATGGCCGGAGGCGTAGCAGGTCATGCAGGATTTTTCGCTGCATCAAATGACCTGGCCATTTTATATCAGATGCTGCTTAACAAAGGTAGCTACGGTGGGCAGCAATATTTCAAAACTGGCACCGTAGAGCTTTTCACTTCCGGCCAATCGAAAGTAAGTCGTCGTGGTTTAGGTTTCGACCGTAAAGATCCTGATCCTGCCAAAGGTTATCCATCTTACCTGGCTTCATCCAAAACCTTCGGCCATACGGGATACACCGGTACCGCGGTATGGGTAGATCCAACAAAGAACCTGGTGTACATATTTTTATCCAACAGGGTCTATCCCGATGTGAAGAGCGATGCACTGCTAAAAATGAATATCAGAAGCAGGATACAGGACGTCATATACAGGGCAATTGCTAAGGGAAATTAGCTTTAAAAAGCGCTGAAAAGTTGACGGGAAGTAAACATTTACTGTATATTTTACTTTTGTGGCCATGTATTAAAACATTCCCTTACTTTTAACTGTCCTTAGAGCTGGAACAACCGGAGAGTTGTACTGGAAGATGCCATTAACGATACATTATGCACAAAAAAATAGTTATTATTGGAGGAGGGTTCGGCGGGATCAACCTTTCTGGGAAACTTGGAAATAACAAAGATTATGAGGTAACACTCGTAGATAAAAATAATTACAATTTTTTTCCCCCATTGATTTACCAGGTAGCAACCGGTTTTCTGGAACCGTCGGCTATCAGTTATCCGTTCCGTAAACTTTTTCGTAAAAAAGACAATCTGCGGTTCAGACTGGGTGAACTGCTTAAAGTAGTTCCTGAATCTAACCAGATTGTATTGACCAATGGAACTGTAGATTATGATATACTGGTTTTTGCCTGTGGAGCAGAAACCAACTATTTCGGGATGGAAAACGTAAAGAAAAATGCCATTCCTATGAAAACCGTAGGGGACGCTATACAAATGCGGAACAGGATCCTGACCCATGTGGAAGAAGCTACGATGTCAGCTAATCAGGAAGATATTCTGGAAAATTTAAATATTGTCGTTGCAGGAGGAGGACCAACCGGAGTAGAAATATCAGGCATGTTCGCCGAAATGAGTGCCAATATCGTGCATAAAGATTATCCCGAAATTAAACACACCGGTGCAAAGATTTACCTGGTAGACGGCGGATCTGCAGTGTTGAAACCCATGAGTAAACAGGCTCAGGAACATACCTACGCAGCATTAACAAAATTAGGAGTAAATATCATCCTGAACACGCATGTAAGTGATTTTGTAGACAACAAAGTAATTTTCTCTGATGGCAGACAAATACCCACTAAAAACCTGATCTGGGCGGCAGGGGTAAGTGCGATGAAATTTGAAGGAATACCTGATACCAGTTATGGCAGAGGGAAAAGATTGTCTGTTGATGCTTACAATAAAGTAGAGGGATTTGACAATATATATGCTATCGGGGATACTTGTATCATGACCAGTGATCCTAACTATCCGGACGGACACCCTCAACTTGCACAGACTGCCATTCAGCAAGGTAAAAATCTGGCAGAAAACTTAAAACTTGCTGTTGAAAATAAACCTTTGCGTGCTTTCTCTTACAAAGATCTGGGTACCATGGCCATCATTGGCAGAAATAAAGCCGTTGCTGATCTCCCTCATCCCGAACTGCACCTTAAAGGTTTTATCGCGTGGTGTGCCTGGTTATTTATCCACCTTGCTTCCCTGATCTCTTATAGAAACAGGTTAAATACATTGTATAATTGGATGGTCGCCTATTTTTCTAAAGACCAGTCTTTAAGAATGATCATCAGACCTGTAGATTACATTGAAGAGAAGAAAAAAATTGATGATATAAAAGCCGAAATTAAAAAAGAGGAAATTGCCGTAGCTGCTACTGATAATAACAATGAGCAGGGGAAGTCTAATCTGGTTTAATTCCTTATATTCATTTAATGAAGATTTTATTAGTTGAGGACGAACAGGCTTTACGCGACAGTATCATCACCTATTTTACAGAAGAAGGAAGTATCTGTGAAACTGCGTCCGATTATCCATCGGCCCTTGCAAAAGTTAACTTGTACAGTTACGACTGTATCGTCCTGGATTTGACCTTACCCGGAGGCGATGGCATGGAAGTACTGCGCAGGCTAAAAGACCTCAATAAAAAGGATGGTGTGCTCATTATCTCTGCACGTCATTCCCTTGATGATAAATTATCCGGGCTAAATCTCGGTGCAGATGATTACCTGGTGAAGCCCTTTCACTTGTCGGAATTAAAAGCCAGGGTAACGGCTATTGTCCGCCGTAAGAGCTTTGATGGAAATAACTCTATCATCTTTCATGAAATCAATATCGACAGCCTCGCCATGAAAACCCGGGTGGGCGATCATACCTTGAATTTAACGCGTAAGGAATACGATCTGCTGATCTATTTTATTGCGAACCAGAATAAGGTAATTACCAAAAGTGCTCTCGCAGAACACCTTTGGGGTGATGAAATGGATCTTTCAGATCATTTCGATTTCATTTACACCCATATTAAAAATTTAAGAAAAAAACTACTGGAAGCCGGTTGTACAGATTATATCAAATCAATGTATGGTGTAGGTTATAAATTTGGCGCCTGATGAAGTTAGCACAAAAATACAACAGGGCAAATTTGTATACTTCCCTGCTCATCCTGGTATTAAGCGGCGCAGTTTACTACTTTGCTATTCATTATATCCTAACTCAAAAATTAGATCATGATCTGAAGATTGAAGAAGAAGAGATTGTAGCTTACGCAAGGAAATACAAAAAATTGCCTATACCCAATGACTTTAAAGATCAGCGCATCAGTTATGAACTGTTGGAAAAAGGGGCACAGCGGGAAAGGTATTATAGCCACAACCTTTATTTTAAGCCCGATGAAAGGGAAGCTGAACCGGGACGGAGCCTGATCACCACCATCAGACTGGAAGGTGATATTTACAGGGTAAGCATTACCAAATCCAGCCTGGAGGCAGAAGACCTGGTCAGATTGATCTTCCTGATCACTTTAAGCGTGATCGTTATTCTCTTACTTAGCTTAATGGTAATCAATCGGTTCCTGCTCAATAGTTTATGGCGACCATTTCATGAAACGCTTAAACATCTGAAAGCATTTAACCTGGCAGATGCCAATGAATTTTCTGTGCAACCTACAGAGATTGATGAGTTTGAAGAGTTGAACCAGTCTGTACTGGTGATGGCCAAACGTGCAAGACATGATTATAAAGAGCTAAAGAGTTTTACAGACAATGCTTCGCATGAAATGATGACGCCACTGGCGGTGATCAATTCTAAGTTAGATACGCTGATACAAACCGAAGCTTTATCAGATAAACAGGGCGAATTGATAGAAGACGTTTATCTTGCGGTGAGTAGGCTATCGAGACTTAACCAGTCGCTGTTATTACTGGCTAAAATCGAAAACCGCTTGATAGAAGATGAAGAGAAAATTGAATTTGGAGCATTGATTAGTTTAAAAATCAGGCAGTTCAAAGAGCTTCTGCAAGCCAATTCCATTCAGGTGATACAACAGCTGGAGTATAGGGAAGTGTACATGAATAAACACCTGGCAGATATCCTGATGAATAACCTGATCAGTAATGCAATCCGGCATAATAACGACCATGGTAATATTACGATCCAGCTTAACCAGGATGGTCTTAGCGTTTGTAATACAGGTTCGCCTATTGCATTGGATGCCAGCAAGGCCTTTGAGCGTTTTTATAAAGATGCTTCTTCCGAAGGTAGCGGATTAGGCTTAGCCATTAGCACCCAGATTTGCAACTTATACGGCTTTAAGCTGGATTATCTCTATGTAAACCCCCAGCACATTTTTAGGGTAGAATTTTAAATCAATAGGGCTTTATTGCTTAAATTATAAATAGTTTTGTGGCAAATTAAGGAAACCGAAATGATCAGCCATAAAGAACTCTTTTTGCTCAACAATGCACAGACATCAACCAGCCCCAATATGCTGGAACCGGATCATGCCGAAGGTATGTATGTATATGATGTGAACGGCAAAAGTTATATGGACCTGGTATCGGGTTTTGCTGTTAGTAATATCGGCCACAGACACCCTAAAGTACTCGATGCCATCAGGGCGCAGCTGGATAAATACCTCCATCTTACTGTATATGGTGAATTTGTGCAGTCGCCCATGGTACTTTTTGCACAAAAACTGATCAGTGTTCTTCCTGAGCAGCTCAACAATGTTTATTTCGTAAATTCAGGAACTGAAGCTACAGAAGGGGCATTAAAACTGGCTAAGCGTTTTACCGGCAGGTCTGGCATTATCTCTTGTTTTCATGCTTATCATGGCAGTACACATGGGGCGCTGAGTGTAATGGGAAATGAACATTACAAACAGAAGTACCGTCCTTTATTACCGGATATAAGTTTTATCCATTTTGGAAAGGAAGAAGACCTGCAGCTGATCACAGAAAACACGGCTTGTGTAATTATGGAAACGGTGCAGGGAGAAGCAGGCATCAGGGTTGCTTCCACTGAGTATATGTTAAAACTAAGGGAACGCTGTACAGCGATGGGCACCTTGTTGATCCTTGATGAAATACAAGCTGCATTTGGGCGGACAGGTAAGCTTTTTGCTTTTGAACATTATGGGATTGTTCCGGATATATTATTGCTGGCTAAGGCTTTAGGTGGCGGCATGCCAATTGGTGCTTTCATTGCCGACCGGGAAGTTATGGGGGTGTTAAAGGAAAATCCGATTTTGGGACATATTACCACCTTCGGTGGGCACCCGGTGTCAAGCGTAGCCGGGCTGGCCAGTTTAAATGTTATCCTGGATGAAGACCTGGTAGCAGGTGTAAAGGATAAAGGGGATTTATTCCTTGAGCTGCTGGTTCATCCCTTGATCAGAGAAGTTAGAGGAATTGGTTTAATGATGGCCATGCAATTGGATACCTTTGAACAGGTAGAGCGCGTCAGCAAGCTCTGTGCAGCGGAAGGGGTGATCATCGACTGGTTCCTGCACTGTGAAACGGCATTACGTATAGCGCCGCCACTGATCATCACTGAAGAGGAGATCCGAAAAGCCTGCGGCATTATCCTGCAGGCCCTGGACAGGCTATAAGAATTAGAGATTTTAACTCAGGCCGATAACCTGGGCAAAACCAAATTTAATCAATGACATGAGCGAAGTGAATAAAGATTTACAATTTATAAAAAGCACTACCGAAGATATAGATGCTATTTTCGGTTTTTATGATGATGCCATTGCCTTTCAGAAAACCGTTTTTAAAACGCACTGGAAAGGATTTGAACGCAGCCTGATAGAAAGGGAAGTGGCAGAAGGCCGTCAATGGAAAATTATAAAGGATGGAAGGATTGCCTGCATATTTGCAGTGGAATTCTCCGACCCTTTGATCTGGAAAGAAAAAAATGGTGATCCATCCATTTACCTGCATAGAATTGTAAGCCATTCTTCTTTCAGGGGAAATAACTTTATGCTGGCTATCGTAAAATGGGCTAAAGATTTTGCCAAAGCAAATTCACTGCAATTTATCAGAATGGATACCTGGGGAGATAACCCTCAGCTGATTAATTACTATGTAAAATCAGGATTTCGCCATGTAGGATTTACTACACCAGAGCGTTCACCTGATCTTCCTAAACATTATGAAGGCATCGATCTGGCACTATTTGAGCTGACTGTCGATTAAGAAGCCAGCTGAAAATATACTTTATCTATTAAGTCACCAATATCAAAGGGTTTGGGCAGAAAATCATTTGGCCCAAATTCTTGGTTTTTAGTCGATTCAGCGCCTTCATGTCCTGAAATCAGGATGATGGGAATATGTTTCAATTCTTCGCTTTCTTTAATGGCCCGGCAGATATCTCTTCCATCAACGCCATCCAGCTGTATATCCATCAGAATCAGATCGGGTTTTTCTCTGGAAATGGTCTTTAAAGCATCCTGACCGCTGGAAAAGGTGGTTAAATCCCAGTCTACAAAATCAAGTACAGATTCCATTGCTGTTAATATCTCCTGGTCGTCATCAAATATTACTATTTTCTTGTTCATTCTAAATTATCTTTCTTTACGATTTATTTCTACGACCAATTCTGTGCCAGTATTATTGAAGCGGATGAAGGTTTGTCAGATTTAAGCATTAATAACTGAATGTTATAACAATCAAATAACTTTTGTGTTCATTTAAATAAAGAATCTTCAGCATGTCATATAGAACAATAGGAAAATCAAATCTAAAATTAAGCGCGATAACTTTCGGTGCATGGGCCGTTGGTGGCTGGATGTGGGGCGGGTCAGATACAAATGATGCTATTGAAGCGATGAAGGCCGCATACGACCACGGAATTACTTCTATCGATACTGCACCGGCATACGGACAGGGCGATAGTGAAATATTAGTGGGTGAAGCCATTAAAGGAATTCCCAGGGATAAGGTACAGATCATGACCAAGTTTGGTATGCGCTGGGACCTGCCGGATTTTAAAGGGCCCGTTCACTCTGTATCGAAGGATAATAACGGAAATGAAATTAAGACAGTAAAATACGCTGGAAAAGAAAGCGTAATTTATGAAGCCGAGCAAAGCCTGAAAAGATTAAAAACAGATTATATCGATCTTTACCAGATCCACTGGCCGGATGAAACCACACCCATGGACGAAACTTTCGAAGCGGTGATTCGATTGCAGGAGCAGGGTAAGATTATTGAAGCAGGAGTGAGCAATTACAATGCTGCTCAGACAGCCGAGGCGAAAGATCTTGTTAACCTGGTATCTAATCAGGTTTCTTATAGTGTATTGCGCAGGGAGATTGAAGATGAACTGGTTCCTTATGCCCTGAAAAATAACATCAGCATTATTGCTTACAGCCCACTGGAACGTGGTTTGCTAACAGGGAAGATCACTCCCGGGTACAAATTCAATGAAGGCGATCATCGTGCTACCCGTTCCTGGTTTATTGGAGATAACCTGGTTCATGTTAATCACTTCCTCGATCAAATCAGGCCGATAGCAGCAGATAAGAAGGTAACACTTGCCCAATTATTATTACGCTGGACGATAGATCAGCCCGGTATTGCTGTAGCATTGGCCGGTGCACGGAATGCGAAACAAGCGATTGAAAATGCTGCCGCTATGCAGCTAAACCTCAGCGCACATGAACTCGATCAGATCAAACTGGCTGCCGAAGCTGTTAAATTAACTTAGTGCGTTTTCCTTATACGCCTGTGATCAACACGAAAAACCGGAATGATGTTATTGTCTAACCGGTTTTTCTATATCAAATGGTTATTTCCCTGTTTTTTTCTTTTTTTGAGTTTTGCCAGTAGGAGCATCACTATAACTATTTGTCTTATTTTCAGATACGATTGAGGATAGCGGAATAGAATCTGGAGTTTTACCTATTTTTTTATAGGTGGCAATAGCCTCTCTGAATAATTCCTTGTCCTGATCACTTAAAACGGATGGCGCGATAATAAAATCCACGCCTTTTGGTTCTTTTATATATCCCATTGTCTTATATATTTATTGTTGAGTAATATTTATTTATCAAAAAAAATGCACTTTCAGGATAGATGATCATATTCTGATCTCCAATATGAGTTGCACCCAACCTTTCTACATAGTGATTTACTAAATTCGTTTTTGACTTAAAACCAATGATGCCATCATTACCATTATCGAAGGATAATTTGCAGCAATAAGCAATCAGATTGCCGCCTACTCCTTCATAACGTTTTTTAATTCCAAAGTTGAGTGGTGAACTCTCTATCAAATGTAAGTAAATGTGGTCTATTTTATCTGTAATACTGATTAAACCCTGTAGTTCATTATTTGTAACCGTAATCAACTTATATACTGTTCTATCATCCATCCTTGATTCTTTTTTTCAATGAAACTTTCATCCGTATTTTTTATCCACATACAATAGATCATTTTTATTTGCCGGGTTAACTTCTGTTTGAAAACTTTCTCCGGAGAGCTTATTGACGATGCTATTGGTTAGCCTGTCAATTTCAATTTCTATACTGTAACAATCATTATTCTTCATACCACAAATTTACGTAATTTATTTAATATAGAAAATATTTACACATTTATTTTATAATTATTTAACTAATTGTTTCATTTAAACTACAATATACCTAATATTTGTATGTTTTCATGCCAATTGATCCATTTCTTTTTTTACATTTGGTTATACAGAACCCTATGCAAGAAATAAGCTGGATACTTTTATTAGAGATTCTTTATGTACTCGCAGTGATTGCTACCTGTCTGCGGATCATTTATGATACCCGCTCTACTTCTAAAACGCTGGCCTACCTGATGCTGGCCGTATTCTTACCCATTTTAGGGATTATCATTTATTTCTGTATCGGCACTAATTACCGCAAGCGCAAGTTGTACAGTAAAAAGATCGTTCAGGATGAACAGATGCAGTTAACAATCAGGGAACAGATTTACACGGAATCAAAAAAAATATGGGATACCGTTCCTGAAGAAATCCTTAAATACCAGAAACTGGCAAAGCTATTACTTAATGATGGCACCAGTTACCTGAGCGGAGGTAATGAAGTGGATATCCTGTTTAATGGAGAACAGAAATTCCCCGAAGTGATCCGCTCCCTGCAGCAGGCCAAAAATCACATCCATATAGAATATTATATTTTTGATGATGATGAGATTGGAAATACGATCAAAAATATACTGATAGATAAGGCAAAGGCAGGAGTGGAGGTAAGACTGATCTATGATGATTTTGGCAGCCGAAGTATCAGAAGAAGGGTAATTCCGGAACTAATTGAAGCAGGTGTACAGGCTTATCCTTTTTACAGGGTTTTGTTTATCGCATTGGCCAACAGGATCAACTATAGAAATCACCGCAAGATCATTGTGATTGATGGCTGTGTAGGTTTTACCGGAGGGATCAATGTGAGCGACCGTTATATTAACCATAAAAACCGCCCAAAGCAAGTGTATTGGCGGGATATGCATGTGAAAATAACTGGTAGCGGTGCCTATTATTTACAATACCTGTTTATCTGCGACTGGAATTTCTGTGCCGACGAAAACCTGGAGCCGAGGCCAGACTTTTTCTGCGAGCAGAAAGAAACCGCTGGAAATGCTATTGTGCAAATTGCTGCAAGCGGTCCGGATTCCGATAATCCCACCATTTTATTTTCACTGATCCAGGCTATAGGCATGGCAGAACAAGAAATTTTAATTACTACACCTTATTTTATACCCGGTGAAAGCCTGCTGGACGCAATGGTGGTTGCCGCTTTAAGCGGGGTAAAAGTCGTCTTACTGGTACCGGGATTATCAGATTCGGCGATGGTGTCGGCAGCAGCAAGGTCTTACTTTGGTGAACTCATGCGTTCTGGTATAGAGATCTATCAATATCAGAAAGGATTTATCCATGCCAAGACCATGGTTTCCGATCAGCAGCTGTCTGTTATTGGTACAGCTAATATGGACAACAGAAGTTTTGAACTAAACTTTGAAGTCAACAGCGTGATTTATGATCACCATACAGCGGTGGAAATGACCAGGATATTCTACAAAGACCTGGAAGATGCTACCCGGATAGATCCGGAGGCATGGGAGCAAAGGGCTGCTTATAAACAACTGCCCGAAAAATTGGCCCGTTTATTATCGCCTCTATTATAAAAAAATAGCTGATCTATTTTCTCCCGAAAATCTCTTTCAGGTAGTAATAGATCAGCAGTATGATGATGACAGTAATCAGTGCAGACATAATGCCTGCAACCAGCCCCAATGCCAGGTTAAATAATGGAAAAACGATATATTTAACCACAAAGTAGGCGATTACCAGCATCGCGGCAATAATTAATATACTGCCCAGTTTAAATTCCCTCATCAATTAAAAAGGATATTTATTTCTGATATATAACTCTACTTCATCAGCTACGGTAGTACCGGATGCTTTTACGGCGTTAGCTAATAACTCAGGGCTCACACCAAATCTCTTCGACCAATATTCTACATCATAATATTCAGTCAGGTCGATACTGGTTCTGTCTGGCATTCTCATTTCGTTTTTATCGTAATAGGTATGTCTGAGCATATTCATAGGGATTAAATAGTTCTGGTGAATCTTATAACAATACTTATGCCTAAATTTAATAATTAATTTTTTTAAAAATCGCGTCAAATGTTACGATCCTGTTAAAGAAAACAGGTTTTTTCTGATAATATTTGCGCCTGCTTAACGTCAGCTTAACAAAATGACGGAAATTATTTTATATGTTTTGAAATCTAGCTTAAAATGAAATTTATTGTATGTTGATTTTCAATTATTTACAAGATTTTATTTTTTAATGTGACATTTTACATCAGGTCTCCATTTGGATATACCAGAGCAAAATTATTTGATTAGATATCTTTATCTCCCATCACTAAAAATCCAGAAAATTGTTGCTTTTTCTGCAATCATTAAAAGATAAATTGAAATAAACAGTGCAGCGGGAGTATATTTGTCTCCTGTTATCAAAACATATTACATGGTTCGTATCAGCAGTCATTTCCGCACAAGCTTAATCTTATTATTTGCAGTATTGGTTTTAAGTGGCTGTGCCAGTAGAAATGTCGCTGTAAAACAGCCAGTTCTTCTTACCAGCGTAAGCCAGTTAAAATACCTTAATACCTATGTGTTGCCTTATAACCAGGCTTTTGCCAACACTACAGTAGGGGGGCTTTCCAGCATAGATTTTGATCCTAAAAGTAATACCTATTACTTGATCAGCGACGATCGCTCGCACATTAATCCGGCAAGGTTTTACACGGCCAAAATTGATATTTCTGCGAAAGGAATAGACCAGGTAACTATTACCGGAGTGCATACCATGCTCCAGAAAGATGGCAGTTCTTATCCTCAGCTGACCAAACATGCCACCAGAACTACCGATCCGGAAGGGATGCGTTACAATGGAATTACGCATCAGCTCACCTGGACAAGTGAAGGTGACCGCATTGTTTCGCCCGAAGATACCACGCTGATTGATCCGACCATTACGGTGATCTCCACTAATGGTAAATATATAGACAGTATTCCCCTGCCAGATAATTTAAGAATGAGATTGACTGAAAGTGGCCCCAGGAGAAACGGCGTGCTGGAAGGACTAACATTTGCAAATGATTTTAAAACGTTGTTTGTTAACCTCGAAGAACCTTTATATCAGGATGGCCCGCGTGCCGGCCTGGTGCGTAATAAGGCTTTTGTAAGAATATATCAGTTCGACCTGAAAAACAAGAAGAACACCGCTCAGTATGCCTATGAGCTGGAGCCTATAGCCCTGCCGCCGGCAAAAGAAGGAGCAGAAATTAATAATGGCATCCCTGATATTCTCTGGTTAGGGGATGATCGGCTATTGGTTACTGAACGTGCCTATTCTGGTGGAAAGGGAACCAATCTGAAAGTGTTTATGGCAGACCTGAAAGGTGCCGATAATATCATCAACCTGAAATCCATGATCAAAACACCAGTATCGCATCCTATAAAAAAGAAGCTGCTGCTAAATATGGATGATCTGGGTATCTATATCGATAATATCGAAGGGGCAACCTTTGGCCCAAAATTGCCCAACGGACATCAGACATTGATTTTTGCCGCTGATAATAATTTCAATCCAAAAGAAGAAGCTCAGTTCATGATTTTTGAAGTGATTCCTTAATAGTTTCGGCAGGAGATGATTTTGACAAGAGGGCCGCTGAGGCATCATCTTTTAAAATGAATTAGAACAACTCGAGCTGATCAGGATCAATCGTTTTAGTTGTAAGAATTGTGTTTCCGAAATTACTTAAGGAAATACCCAGCAGGCGTACTGACCTGTTTTCTATATCAGCTTTTACCAGCAGTTCCTTTGCTGCAGTAATGATGGACAGATAATCATTAACAGGAGTGATGAAGGATTGGTTCCTGGTGATTTGCTTGAAATCGTTGAATTTGATTTTGAGGGTCAATGTTTTTCCCTTTAAATTACTTTTCTCCAGTCGTTCGGTTACCTTTTCAGCGATTTGCTCCAGTTCCGTTACCATCTCTTCCAGGTAAACTAAGTCCTGCTCGAAGGTATCTTCGGCTCCCAGTGATTTAGAGATCCGGTGTGGCTGTACCGGTCTTTCATCTATTCCACGCACAATCTTAAAATAAAACCTGCCGGTTTTGCCAAACTTCCGCACCAGTTCCTGCTCAGAAAGCTGTTTCAGATCAGCACCGGTATGCAATCCCATCTTTTTCATTCGGTCGGCCGTTACCTTGCCCACGCCAAAAAACTTTTCTACAGGCAGTTTCTCCATAAATGCCTGTATTTTGGAGGGGCCGATAAAAGTTAAACCATCAGGTTTATTCATATCGGATGCAATCTTGGCAATAAACTTATTGCTGGAAACACCTGCAGATGCAGACAGGTTAAGCTCGTCGCGGATAGCGTCTTTAATCTGTTTAGCAATTTCCAGGGCTGAGCCTATATTTAGCTTGTCTTCTGTTACATCAAGGTAGGCTTCGTCCAGCGAAAGGGGTTCTATCAGATCCGTATAACGGTGAAATATCTCGCGGATACTCACCGATACGCTTTTATAAGCATCAAACCTGGGCCTTACAAAAAGGGCTTCAGGACAAAGCTGTATAGCCCTGCGGGCAGACATAGCAGAGTGGACACCAAATTTCCTGGCCTCATAACTTGCCGTTGCCACTACACCTCTGCCATCCGGAGACCCACCAACAACCAGGGGTTTCCCTCTGTACTGGGGGAAATCCCGCTGTTCTACAGCAGCATAAAACGCATCCATATCAATGTGAATGATTTTGCGCTGCAAAGGTTTTTGGCTTTCTGGTTCCATACTAATTACGAATCCTGCAAAAGTCCTCATTATCTACGGTTTTTTTGTCAAATTCAATCCTTATATTTGTCAAATATTAGGATTTTGGTAAATTACGTAGGCACCATATTTGCGTTTAAACCTTATATTACTGTAGTTTTATATCCTGGTTAATTACTATTAAACACACAAATGCCCGAAAAACAAATTTTTCAGACTACCAAAAAAAGCAGATGGATAACCTTTCAGTGGGTAACAAGGCTGCTGATTATTGTCTTTATTATTGCAACTGCCTGTGTAGCTTATACATTGGTATCCAATCATTATCCAACATTACCACAAATCAGCTCCGCAACCACGTTAAGTAAAAAACAACTGGAGCAGATTAAAAAATCGACCACCTTTAAGGAATTTAATATCTCCAAAAAGAGATTGTTAAAGATCAGGCAGGATCAGAAAATACACCGCCTGAAAAACCCTAACAATAAAGTACGTATCAACGCGGGTTTTTATGTAAACTGGGACCCGCAGTCACTGGACGACTTGAAAGACCATATCAAACAACTCGATATGGTAGTTACAGAGTCCTTTTTTATCAAAAATGGTGCAGATACATTGATTGATCAGGTAGACCCTGATGCTATGAAACTGATCCGCAAAAATAAAAAGACGGCCATTGCAATGGTCTCTAACTATACCGGAGATCAGTTTGACGGGAAAGCTATCCATAAACTATTACAGGATAAAGATCTGCAGAACCGCTTTATTGCCAACCTGATCAAAAAATTGAAAGGTTATGGTTATGCCGGTGTCAATGTTGATTTTGAGGAACTAACTGAAAAAACAGATGCTCCTTTAACCGCTTTTCAAAAGAACTTATACGAAAAGCTACATGCAGAACACCTGCTGGTTTCTCAGGATATCTCTCCTGATAATGAAGACTATAACCTTTCGATACTGGATAAATACAACGATTTTATCTTTATCATGGCCTATGATCAGCATAGCGAAAGCAGCAATGCCGGTGATATTTCAAATCAGCAATGGGTAGAAGAGCAGCTGGACAAGGTATGTGAGAAAATATCTTCAGACAAGGTGATGCTGGCCCTGGCCTGTTATGGTTATGACTGGCCGGATGGAGACGTAGGAAAGACCATTACCTATCAACAGGCAATTGCTACTGCCAGCAGATATGGCGGAAAAGTGATGTATAATCCTATTACAGCCAATCTGAACTACACGTATAAAGATGAATCTGATCTGAAACATGAAGTTTATTTTACGGATGCCGCTACCAATTTTAACCTGATCAGGAAAGCGGATGACTGGGGTGTTGCAGGTATCGCCGTTTGGCGTATGGGATCGGAAGATCCAAGGTTATGGACTTTCATCTCCAAAGATCTGAGTATCGATTCAGTCAGAAAATCAGGCGTAGACTTAAAAAGATTAACACATATCGGATTAAATGACAGGATTGATTATTCTGGTGAAGGTGAAGTGCTCGATTTGGTATCTATTCCAAAAGCAGGAAAGATCGATGTGAAACTAGATACGTCAGATTTCACCATTTCCGGTCAGAACTATGTGGATCTGCCTACAAAATATAGTATCCGCCGTTATGGCCACCAGGAAAAGAAAATCGTGCTGACCTTTGACGACGGACCTGATCCTGTATATACACCTGAAATCCTGGATATCCTTCAGGAAGAGAAAGTTCCCGGCTCCTTCTTTGTAGTCGGTATCATGGCCGAACAGAATATGGGTATTTTGCTGAGGGAATATAACCTGGGGCACGAAATTGGAAACCATACGTTCTTCCATCCGGATATGTCTAAGATGGGACCGGAAAGGGTGAATTTTGAATTAAACGCCACCAGAAAGATCATTGAGTCCGTTACTGGACACAGTACAATCCTATTCAGGCCTCCATACAATGCAGATGCAGAACCAACAACTTCTGCGGAGATTTTGCCTGTGGTACAAAGCAGGGACCAGAATTATATCAACATAGGAGAGTCTATTGACCCGCAGGACTGGCAGCCGGGAATTACTGCTGATGAGATTTTCGATGCTGTAGTGAAACAGCAATCGCTTGGAAATGTATTGTTGCTGCATGATGCCGGAGGTAACCGTGCCGCAACAGTGGAAGCCCTGCCAAGGATCATTAAATACTTTAAATCCCATGGATATGAGTTTTCTACCATTGGTCAGCTGATAGGTAAAAAAAGAGATGATCTGATGCCTGCAGTACAATTAAACAGCAGTGACTTTATCAGTTCTGGTGATGACCTGTTCCTTAAAGCATTCTCTTACGGAACATTAGCCCTGAACTTTATTTTCACCCTGGCTATTATCCTGGCGATCTTAAGAAGTGTATTTATTGCCATCCTGGCGATCAAACAGAAAATCGATTCTAAAAAGGAAAAAGAGTTTTTACTGAAAAACCCCGACATGAAGGTGAGTGTGATCATTCCTGCCTACAATGAAGAGGTGACAGTAGTAAATACAATCAATAGTTTACTGAGAACCACCTATCCAAATGTAGAATTTATCTTTGTGGATGATGGTTCTAAAGACCGCACGGTAGAATTGGTTAAAGAAGCCTTTGGCCATATGCCACAGGTAAAAATATTTACCAAACCTAACGGAGGTAAAGCGACCGCGCTTAATTATGGTATCCAGCATACAGATTCGGAATTTGTAATTTGTATTGATGCAGATACACAGTTGAAAACCGATGCGATCACCGAATTGATGCGTTATTTCTATGAAGATGAAATCGCTGCCGTTGCGGGTACCGTGAAAGTTGGAAACAAAAATAACCTGATCACCAACTGGCAGTCGATCGAGTACATCACGGCTCAGAATATGGACAGGAGGGCTTTTGATATCCTGAATACGATCACCGTTGTACCTGGCGCTATCGGAGCTTTTAGAAGGGCAGTTATGGAAGAAGTAGGCGGTTTCACTAAAGACACCCTTGCTGAAGATTGCGATTTAACCATGCGTATTTTAAGGGCTGGTTATGAAGTAAGAAACTGTGATTCTGCTATTGCTTATACAGAAGCTCCCGAAACCGTAAACATGTTGCTTAAACAGCGCTTAAGATGGAGTTTTGGTGTGATGCAAAGTTTCTGGAAAAACAGGAAAACATTATTTAACAAAAAATATGGTTATTTCGGTATGGTAGGTATGCCTAACATATTGATCTACCAGATCATATTACCTTTGTTTTCTCCGCTGGCAGATTTCTTTATGCTGCTTTCTATCATTACCGGAATTTACTCCTTATCGTCCGTTAACTCCCTTAATGTAGAAGGCGTAAGAAGTCTGATGAGTTTGCATAATGGTTTCGGACAAGTGTTCTTCTACTATTGTATATTCATCGTAGTGGATCTGCTCTTTGCCGGAATAGCATTTAGGATGGAAAAAGAATCTTACAAAAAACTGCTTTATATCATACCTCAGCGTTTTTACTGGAGACAGCTAATGTACCTGGTATTATTCAGGTCTATACGCAAAGCCTTAAAAGGTGAGCTGGAAGGCTGGGGAAATTTAAAACGTACCGGTAACGTAAAAGAACAATAACAAATACAGCGCAGCCCTTAGGGGCGGCGTTAAAATTACAAATCATGTCAGAAACAAATATACCAATGACCAATACAAAAGAAATCTTCGCAGATTTTAAAACGTTTTATACCAAAGCCGTAGAGCCGTTGAAAAAAGCTAATCCTTCATTTATCAGGTTAGATGGAAAATTAAAAGGGGATACACGTATCGTTTTTGCTTATTTCCAATACCAGGATAAAAAATGGAAAGTAAATGCCGATACCCATATCGACAGGCTAAAGATTGCTTTTGAAGAGGCTGAAAAAGGAAATGATCCTTTTGTGATCAAAGCATTAAGAGATAATAGAGGCGAATACCTGGCGATCAAAGGCCAGCCGGTTAGAGACAGTAAATTATATATTTACGCATAGGGCTAACCATTGGCGCTTCATAGGGGCGATAAATTCTTTAAACCAAAACAGGCTGCCCGTATGGACAGCCTGTTTTGGTTTAAACTATAATTTTCGATTCAATGCCCCTTTAAATGAAAGATTAACGGGTTTTTCTCAATTCAATAACAGTAATTTCAGGCCAGATGCCTACACGGCCGGAAAAACCAATGAAACCAAATCCCCGGTTGATATTCAGCGTTCTTCCATTTTCAGTTTTTAAACCGGCCCAATGGTTATAGCGGAATTTTACAGGGCTCCACTTGATTCCAAATGCTTCTATCCCAAACTGCATGCCATGGGTATGGCCTGCTAAGGTAAGCTGGATATTTGCTGGCGACTGTTTTACCTGCGCTTCCCAATGTGTTGGATCGTGTGAAAGTAATACTTTAAAATCGCTGACACTGGTATTCTCCATGGCCTTCTTTAAATCACCACGCTCACCAAATCCTACGCCCCAGTTTTCTACACCGGCAAGGATAATGTGCTGTCCGTCTTTTTTAATTTCCACGTGTGTATCCAGTAACAATTTAAATCCCAATTCCTGGTGGTAAACCTTCAATTGCTGAAGATTAGCCTTTTTCTCTGTTTCTGTATTCCATTTTACATAATCTCCGTAATCATGGTTTCCGAGGATAGAAAACTGGCCATATGGAGCTTTAATCTGCGAGAAATAACTGATCCAGGGTTTAATCTCTTCTGCCTTATTGTTCACCAGGTCTCCGGTAAAAACAAAAAGATCTGCCTGCTGTGCTTTGATCATATTGATGCCCCTTTGTACGGCAGCAGGATTATTAAAGCTACCGGCATGAACATCAGAGATCTGCAGAATAGTAAAACCATTAAAATTTTCTGGCAGTTCGTCAAAATGCAGCACATGTTTGATCACCCTGTAATTGTACTTCCCAACAATCATCCCGTAAATAAATAGAAGGATGGTCAGCAGAAAAAGAATGAATGCGGTATCTACCCAATAGCTATTTCTTGCTGTACCAGTAATCAACCTGTAGATATCGCCAATAAATAATACAATAACGAGCACCAGTTCTGAGGCAAATAAGGTAAGCACTACATGGCTTACGATTTTGAAAAACAGATCCATGCCATATTTTGCCATTCTCCTGATGGCGTAAAAAAGAGATCCGTAGATCGCCATAATGCATATCCAGAAAACAGGTGTGACATATGCTGAAGAGCTTAAACTAAGCAATCCCGAAAGAACATAAAAATTAAGTGCAAAAGCAATGCTGATAATCAGCAGAAATGGAATTAAACGTTTCATATTGGCCGCTAATATAGAGACATTTAGAATAGGGAAGGAGTACCGGCAATTAAAATACTAGTATTGGACAGGGTTGGTTAATATTTCTGGCTGAATGATGACAAATCGCATGAGTTTAAATTTTTCTTTAATTTCAATACGGATTCTTTCAATCGTTTCATTGATATCCTGCGTATCGAGATCCTCCCTGAATGCAACGATCAATACCAGCAGTATTTCATCGGGCGACTGATAAGTAGAGATGATATTGATCACTTTTAAAACAGCAGGATCGTTTTCTACCAATTTTGTGATCATCTGCCGGGTATCTTTTGAAACTCCCTCACCCATCAGCAAACTTCTGCTTTCACGCGCCAGTATCAGTGAAGCCGCTACCAAAAGCAGGCCAACCAGTAAAGAGGCAAGACCATCCAGCTGAGGGAGGTTATACCGGTGGCTTAAAAACATACAAATTATCACAGTTAACAGGCCTATAACTGCTGCCCCATCTTCAAATAACACCAGGAAACTGGATGGATCTTTACTTCTTACAATAGCGTCCCACCATTTGTCATGCCCCCTGATCTTATTAAATTCTTTAGCTGCGATTACAAACGAAGTGCCTTCAAACAGGACAGAAGAGGCAAGAACGATATAATTCCAGGTCGGGTCGCCCAATGATTTTGGGGTAATGATATGTATAATACCCTGATAAATAGATATTCCTCCACCTAATCCAAATATTAAAATAGAAACTATAAAAGAATAAAAATACAGCTCCTTACCGTAACCAAAAGGTCTTGTGGCATCAGCAGGCTTCCGGCTTCTTCTTAATCCAAAAAGCAGTAAAACCTGGTTCACGGTGTCTACCAGTGAATGTATACCTTCTGATATCATCGAAGCACTATTGCTAAAAGCACCAGCTGTAAACTTTGTAACTGCAATCAGCACATTTGCTGCAAGAGCGGCATAAATTGATTTATTTGATTTGGCCATATGTTAATCCGGTATTTGTTCTTCAAACAGTATACCAGAAAACCAGAATCTGATTAAAAGAATGTACGCATGGTTTGAATGCCCTTTCGTATCCTCGTTTTAACGGTGCCAATGGGAATATCCAGTGCTTCAGATACTTCGGCCTGTGTATAACCCTGAAAATAAACCATATCTATAATAACGGTTTGCATAGGGGTAAGTGTTTTGATGAGCTGTCTAAGGTCTAGAAATTCAGGATGATATTCAATATGATGGAGTTGGTTAACCTGAAAGGTAAAATCATCGAGGTCATCATTTTTTAAATTATTCACCTCTCCACGGGTTCTCAAATGATCAATAGCTTTATTTTTAGCTAACCTTGCCATCCAGGTAAATAACCTTCCTTTTCCAGCATCATATTGTGCGATAGATTTCCAGATTTTGAGAAATGTTTCCTGAAGCACATCTTCGGCTACATCCTGTTGTTTGATGATTTTAGAAATAATACCCAATAATGAAGCTGCATAACAAGCATAAAGTTTTTCAAGCGCCTGTTTCTCGCCTGCCAACAAGCCATTTACAAGAGCTGCTTCTGCACTGTCATTTGCTTTAGGATAGATTTTCTCATGAAAATCACCCAGGGGTAGTAAAAATGAAAGCATACATTTAGGTTTGGTTTTGTCAATCTGAAGTCAAAAGTCAGGCCTAATCGTAGCGATATTCTCATAAGCTATAAGATTAAGTCTTTGTAACCCTTTTAATACACAAAATCTCAAAATAATGTTCAAACCTACATTGTGGTTAAATTTTTATCAATAAATTTCGTCTACTGTATAATATATGCCAGCTTTTTAGTACGTTTTTGAAATCTAAAGAAAAGCAGTATAGATGCG
Source organism: Pedobacter sp. L105 (assembly GCF_009765875.1). Classification (GTDB taxonomy): domain Bacteria; phylum Bacteroidota; class Bacteroidia; order Sphingobacteriales; family Sphingobacteriaceae; genus Pedobacter. Next base: position 94,143 of record NZ_LMUP01000010.1, on the reverse strand, counting down.
CTGAGTAGACCAAAGGTCAAGCCATACCAAATTCCATACACACCCATACCTAATCTAATGCCAAGAAAATATCCCAAAGGAATACCCACAATCCAGTAAGCGACAAAGGTAATGAAGGTCGGGTAGTTCACATCACCCAGTCCCCGCAGTATGCCCAGCCCAACAACCTGTGTGCCGTCAAACAGCTGAAAGAAACCTGCTATAATTAATAAATGCGAAGCAATACGGACCACGGCCGCATCGTCAGTATAAATAAAAGGTAATATACCATTAGCACAAACAAACAGGATAGCTGTACAGGCCATAAAAAGAAGAATGACATGATAACTTGCCAGTGCGGAGTGCCTGAGGTCAATAAAATTTTTCTTACCCAGATTGTTCCCTGTTTTTATCGTCGCCGCAGAAGCGATACCGCTGGATAACATGTAGGTCACCGAAGCCAGGTTAATCGCTACCTGATGAGCCGCCTGTTCTACTACGCCGATGGTACCGATTAGAATGGCTGCACCACTAAAAGCACTGATCTCAAATGAATATTGCATTGCAATAGGGGCGCCTATTTTTAAGATCTGAATACTTCTGGCTTTATCAATAAAGGTGATCCTGAAGTTTTTGATATAATTCCTAAAGTTTTCAGAACGGAAAACATATAAAGACATAACGGTAGCCATCATCAAACGGTCAATTAAAGTGCTTAAACCAACGCCTTTAACCCCCATAGGATGAATGCCAAACATTCCTTTTACAAAGATGATTCCCAGGATCACATTGATCAGGTTACCCCAGATGGAAATGTACATGGCCTGCTTGGTAAAACCGAGGCCTTCAGTAAATTGCCTGAAAGTCTGAAATATCATGATGGGAATAATAGACAGCCCCAGGTAATGCAAATAGGGTTTAGCATCTGCAACAACCTCTGGCGATTGCCCGATGTGATCGATGATCAGCAGGGTTCCAAAGTTCACGATGATAAACAATAAAAAACCAGTAATAATATTGATCATCAGGCTATTGGATAACAATCTCCCACATTCCAGATAATTCTTACTGCCATTTTCCCGTGCAACCAAAGGGGTGAGGCCATAGGAGATACCAAGACCAAGTACCAGCACCAGAATAAAAATGCTGTTTACCAGTGATACTGCTGCCAATTGAGTGGTTCCGGCAAAGTGGCCTACAATCACGCTGTCTGCAAGTGCAACCATGGTATGCCCCAGCTGGGAAACAACAATAGGAATAGCTAATCGGAGGTTATCTGTATAATAAGGCTTATATCTGGCGTAAAATGAATTGAGCATAACGTTAACTGAACCGCCAAAGGTAAGCCTATTTTGACGCTGTCAGGGTAAAATATTCTTCTTTTTCCGAAGTATGAGGCTGGATCAGGTCGGCAAGGATAAAACTAACCAGTATTTTCTGCGCCTGTTTATGGGAGCATCTGGTGAGTTTACTAAATTGTTTTAATGTAATCCTGCCTTCATCGTCCAGAAATTGCAGCAACTTTTTCTCCTGTTCAGTATAGGTAATCAGCTGTCCCGTTTGTGTGTTTTCCTGTTTCAGCACATCTATAATGATTTTACTGGCTAGTATACTTTTATCTTTAACACGGAAATAGACCCACCATTTTTTGTTCTCATCCAGTGCATAATGGGGTTTCGTATCACTCTGCGCAATTTTAGCCACCAGCACCAATTTGCTTTCTATATAGATCTCTTCAAATTCGGGTTCAATGGCAGGTTTGCAAAACTGATGGGCAGATTTAATGATCATATATCTTTCTTCCTCTTCAGATTTTACGCCTTTTATACTGCCATCATCTGCAACGCCAATGAGCAGCTGACCGCCCCTGTTGTTAGCAAATGCCACCAGGCTTTTTGCAATCTTCTCATTGTTAGTGATCGTTTTTTTAAAATCCAGTGTAGTACCTTCGCCTTGTAAAATTAGTTTCCTGATATTCATTTTTCCGGGTTTATGCGGTATACTGATTAATAAGCTACGCTGTTTTTTCTTCCAGCTGCAGGTTTCTGATATAAACTTCGTTCATAACCCTTACACAAACCTCTCCATTTTTATTTTTAACTTCCATAGGAAAAGCTTTTACAAATTTCCCATCGGTATTTAACGCTTCAATGGCCTCATTTAACATCTCTTCTGTAATTAAAATAGTAAAATAAAGCGAAGAATGACCGGGTTTTATATACTGTATACTGGCACTTTTTAGCCATACCTTAATCTTAAAGCCCTGCCTTTGCAGCAGCTGATCAAATAATATCGCATAAAAAGGGTCTGTTGCGCCGTAGATCGTTCCGCCAAAAATGGAGTTATTATAATTTTTATTCAGCAAGCTTTTATTGATTTTAACATCAGCCCCGCTGAATCCTTTGTGAAATTTCCTCACCCAGATACGCTGAAAGAATAAGGGCGGGTAAAAACGAAGTGCCCACCTGAGTGTATTTTCTGATACGATCATTTGCCTTAAATATCTGAAAGATTATTGAAATTATGAACTTCTGCCAATATTTGATAAATTGGCATATGTATATATATGAAACACTAACAGAAGCGGTAAGCGATCTTGGAAAAAGAGGGTATGAATATGATTTTACACTTGCACAGGATTGTATAGAATGTAAGTCGCTGGATTTACAACTGATGCCTGAAGAATTTGAAATTGAAGAGTTTTACCGTTTTGAAGGCATGACCGATCCGGACGACAGTGCTGTTATTTACGCGATCTCTTCCCCGGTAGGTAATCTGAAAGGTGTGATCATCGACGCCTATGGTGCCTATGCAGAAAATGTTTCTCCCGAATTACTGGATAAATTGAAGATCAGTCATGAACCGCCCTTTAACGAATAATTGTTGAGTTAATAGATTTTTAATCTAATTTTAATCATTTTTTAATCTCAAAAATAAAGTAATTGCTCTTTTACGTTTATTTTAGGGCATAATTAGACAGTAAACAGGCTTTTTTAAGTTAAACATTAAAAAAAATTTAACTTAATGAAGTAATTGTCGTTAATTTGCCAAAACAAAACATAGAAATCTCATGAAAAAAACGATTTTAAGTCTTGCTTTTGCTGGTACATTAATGTTAGCCGCATCTGCATGCAACTCTGCTAAAACTGCTTCAACTACAACTGACAGCACTACTAAAGTTGTTGATTCAACTTCAACAATGAAAACTACTGTAGATACTGCTAAAAAAGACACTGCAGCAAAAACTACTACTCCAGCAGACACTACAAAAAAAATGTAGTCTCTACCAAAATCTAAAGGAAAGGCCGTCGAAAGATGGCCTTTCTTGTTTTAGTGTAAAATTGGAAAAGTAATATCGGCTTGAATCCTGCTTAAAATTTTATAACCCGTAACTTTGAATTATATATTCAGGAAGCGATGTTAAAAGATAAAGTGGTTGAAGCGTATCAGAAAATACAGGATGAAATTTGCCAGGGACTGGAACAGGCCGATGGTAAAGGTAAATTTCAGGAAGAATTATGGACAAGAGAAGGCGGGGGAGGCGGGCGTACACGCATTTTTCAAAATGGAAATGTCATAGAGAAAGGTGGCGTTAATTTTTCTGCGGTATACGGTAAATTGCCTGAAGCCATTAAAAAAGCATTTAAGGTAGAGAATGATGAGTTCTTTGCTGCCGGCGTATCTATCGTGATCCATCCGGTAAATCCTTTTGTACCTATTATACATATGAACATCCGTTATTTTGAAATGGATGAGCAAACCCGCTGGTTTGGCGGAGGGATCGACTTAACACCGCATTACGTGATTGATACTGATGTACGTTATTTTCATCACCTGCTAAAAAATACCTGTGATGAATTTGATAGTTCATTTTATCCCAAATTTAAAAAACAGGCCGATGATTATTTCTTTATCAAACACCGTCAGGAAACTAGGGGTGTTGGAGGTATATTTTACGATAGGTTAAAACCTGATAATACGGGGCTCGACTGGGATCAGCTCTTTGATTTCTCCCTGGCAGTTGGAAATACCTTTTTACCGGCTTATACAGAACTGATTGACAGGAACAGGGATACTGCCTATACCGAAGCCGAGCAGGAGTGGCAATACCTGAGAAGGAGCCGGTATGTTGAATTTAACCTTGTTTATGACTCCGGTACTAAATTTGGCTTAGAGACCAACGGAAGGGTCGAATCTATCTTAATGAGCTTACCACCAATGGCTAAGTGGGAGTATAACCACAAACCCGCAGAAACAAGCCTGGAAGCTGAAACTCTGTCTAAGTTAATAAAAGGGCTGGACTGGGCTTAATTTTTTTCCACAATGCGCTTAAACAGCATAATTTTCTTAAATTCGCAAGGTTATAACATTACCTTATTTAAATCGTTTTTAACGAACATTAACTTTTTATGGCAGAAGATTTAGAAAATCAGGAAAACGATAAAATAATAAAAATTGATATAGATGAGCAGATGAAGTCTGCTTACATCGATTATTCGATGTCTGTTATCGTATCAAGGGCGTTACCTGATGTAAGAGATGGATTGAAACCAGTGCACAGGCGTGTGCTTTATGGTATGCTGGACCTTGGTCTGGCAAGTAATAAACCGTATAAGAAATCAGCCCGTATCGTAGGGGAAGTATTGGGTAAGTATCACCCGCACGGTGATTCATCGGTTTATATGACGATGGTAAGGATGGCACAGCCATGGAGCTTACGTTATTTACTGGTAGAAGGCCAGGGTAACTTTGGTTCTGTTGATGGTGACTCTCCTGCAGCAATGCGTTATACTGAAGCAAGATTTCAGAAGATTGCTGAAGATATGCTTGCCGATATCAATAAAGACACCGTAGATTTCCAGCTTAACTTTGATGATTCCTTACAGGAGCCAACAGTACTTCCTTCAAAAGTACCCAATCTGTTGATCAATGGGGCATCCGGAATTGCAGTAGGTATGGCAACCAATATGCCGCCTCACAACATTACGGAAGTAATCAATGCAACAGTCGCTTATATTGAGAACAACGAAATCACTATTCCTGAATTAATGAAATTTGTTAAAGGTCCGGATTTTCCTACCGGTGCTTTAATTTATGGGTACAGTGGTGTTCAGGAAGCTTTTGAAACAGGCAGGGGACGTATCGTGATGCGTGCAAAAGCTGAAATTGAAGCGGTGAAGGACAGGGAAGTAATTATTGTTACCGAGATCCCTTATCAGGTGAACAAGGCGATGATGATTGAGCGTACCGCTGAACTGGTTGGCGAAAAGAAAATCGATGGTATCTCTAACATTAAGGATGAATCTAATAAAGATGGTATCCGTATCGTTTACGAAATTAAACGTGATGCGAATGCTTCTATCGTACTGAATAACCTATTCAAACAGACAGCGCTTCAAACTTCGTTCAGTGTAAACAACATTGCCCTGGTTAACGGAAGGCCGCAAATGCTGAACCTGAAAGATCTGATCAGGCATTTTGTGGATCACAGGCATGACGTGATTGTCCGCCGTACCAAATTTGAATTGAATGAAGCACAAAAACGTGCACATATCCTGGAAGGTTTATTAATTGCTTTAGATCATTTAGATGAAGTAATTAAACTGATCAGGGCGTCGAATACACCGGAAGAAGCCAGACTTGGTTTGATGGAACAATTTGGCCTGAGTGATATTCAGTCGAGAGCTATCCTGGACATGACCTTACGTCGTTTGACAGGTCTGGAAAGGGATAAGATCAAGGATGAATACAATGAATTAATGAAAACTATCGAATACCTGCAGTCTATCCTGGCTGACGAAGGATTGAGAATGCAGATCATCAAAGATGAACTGGCAGAAATGCTGGAGAAATATGGTGATGAACGCAGAACACAAATCGTTCACTCCGGAGAAGATATGAGTATGGAAGACTTCATCGAAGATGAGGAAGTAGTTATTACCATTTCTCATGAAGGTTATATCAAACGTACCCCTGCTACAGAATACCGTACACAGGCAAGAGGTGGTAAAGGATCTAAAGGAAGTGATTCAAGAAATGAAGATTTCATTGAACACCTGCTGATTGCTTCTAACCACAACTATATGCTGTTCTTCACCGAAACCGGACGTTGTTTCTGGCTGAGGGTTTATGAAATTCCTGAAGGTTCAAGACTGAGTAAAGGAAGGGCAATTCAAAACATCATCAATATCCCTAAAGAGGAAAAAATTAAGGCTTATATTAAAGTTAAAAACCTTAAAGACCAGGATTACCTGGAAAACAACTATATCATCATGTGTACCAAAAAAGGTACGATCAAGAAAACTTCACTGGAAGCTTATTCGAGACCAAGGGTGAATGGTATCAATGCCATTAATATTAATGAAGGTGATCAGTTACTGGAAGCAAGTTTAACCAGCGGATCAAGTGAAATTGTAATGGCCTTACGTTCAGGACGTGCCATCAGGTTCAATGAAAGCACTGTTAGGCCAATGGGAAGAACAGCTACAGGAGTAAGAGGTGTAACCCTTGCACACGATAAAGATGAAGTTGTTGGCATGATTGCTGTTGATGATCCATCAGCAACAGTAATGGTTGTTTCTGAAAAAGGTTATGGTAAACGTACTTCAATTGAAGATTATCGTGTAACTAACCGTGGTGGTAAAGGTGTAAAAACAATTACAATCACAGAAAAAACCGGCGATCTGATTGCTATAAAAAGCGTAACAGATAACGATGACCTGATGATCATTAATAAATCTGGTATCGTTATCAGAATTGTTCTAAGTCATTTGAGGGTTATCGGACGAGCTACACAAGGTGTTAGACTGATCAATTTAAAAGGTAATGATGCTATTGCATCGGTAGCTAAAATTGAGCATGAAGATGATCCTGAGGAAGAAGTTTCTGAAGATGTTTTGGTTGTAGATCCCGCAGATGTTCTGGAAGAACCAGCTGCTGAAGGTGAAGCCGCAGAAACTGAAGAAGAAGAGGAGGATGAAGATGATGAAACTCCGGAAGACGATAAGGATACTGAAGAAAATTAATAGTTAATAAAACCAATCCAAATAAAACCTGCTTTAGTGACAAACTTACTGAAGCAGGTTTTGTGAAAATTAAAAATAGACCCATATGAAAAAAGTACTTTTAAGTATGTTATTTTTAGGTGCTGCCACCTATGCTAATGCTCAGAAGAGTGAGGTTACCAAAGCTAAAAATGCCTGGACCGTTGCTAAATTTGCTACCAATGGTAAACAGCCTTTAGATGCTACTTTAAAAACACTTGAAGACGGTGTAAAGACAACTGACAATGCAATTGCCAATGAAAAATCTAAAGATATGCCTGAGGCATGGTCTTACAGAGCATTATTTGCTTCAAGAATTGCATTTGTAGATACTGTAAATGTTCAGAATGCTATTGCCAACGAAAAAATCGCTGAAGATGCGATTACTAAAGGACGTGCATTAGATACCAAAGGTGCTGAAAAAGAAAACTTCACTGAAGCAGAACAAACTTTAAACAATGCCTTAAGAAACAGGGCTATTGTTGCTTATAATAAAAAGGATTTCAAATCAGCATTGGAATATTTCAATGAAATCACTGCTAAAAATCCACAGGATACATCAACTTACGTAAATGCAGGTGTTACTGCTAAACAATTGGAGAACTATCCTGAAATGGTTAAAAACTTCAATAAAGCGATCGACCTGAATTACAAAGACAGCGAGTCGTTGTACAGTGAAGTTGTAGCTACTACATTTGCTCAACTGAAAGATACTGTTGCTGGTTCAGCTTTGCTGGAAAAAGCTATTGCTAAATATCCTGAAGATAAATACTTCATCGGTATGCAGACAGATTTATACATCAAACAAGGTAACGTAGCAAAATCTCAGGAAATGCTGACTAAACTGATTGCTAAAGATGATAAAAATGCAGCTTATCAGTATGCAATGGGAGATACCTATTACAAACAAGCTTTAGACCTGCAGGTTAAAAGAAACAAAATCGATGCAAAGAACAAAAAGGAGTTTGAAACTGTAACCACTAAAATGACAGGTTTCATTGACCAGGCTTTGCCATACTACAAAAAAGCGTATGAACTGGATCCTAAAATGACTGCAGCTTTAGAAAACCTGAAGATCATTTACGCGTTCAAAAATGACACTGTAAACTATGAAGCAACTAAGAAATTATTAGATGCTCAGAAAAAATAATCAGTAATGACTGATATTAAAAGAGGGATAAATTTTATCCCTCTTTTTTTTTGTATAAATTTGTAGCTAAGCCCATATGTATATGATTGATAAAAGACGGTTATTTTCTCTTGCTTTTTTTATAATAGTTACCGCTCAGTCGGCATTCTCCCAGAAAACACAATTGCTGATCGCAAAAAATAGTGTAGGGAAATTACAGGCAGCAATTGCAAATAAGAAAGACCGGAAAACACAGTTGGCGATACTAGGGGATGGGGTTAAGGCTGTTGAAGCAGCCGCTAAAGATTCTAAAAGTAGAAAATGGCAGGAAACATGGGCCATTAAGTCTTATTTAAGTTCATATATCGCTATACTGGACAGTAATAAAGACAACAGTAGTAAATATTACGACCTGACTTTACTGGCTATCGATACGGCTAAAAGATTTAATGATTACCAGGATAACGCAGGTTTAGTAGCTGCAGCAAACTATAATGTAAACATTATTAAACAAGCCCGCGGAAATGAAGCTTACCGTAAACAGGACTTTGGCGTAGCTTTCAAATACCTGAGAGAAGTGAGTGATTTCTTCCCTAAAGACACTGCACTTGCTGTAAATGCAGGCTTATGTGCCGAAGCAATGCACAAAGATGATGATGTATTTACGTATTTTAAAAGAGCTAAAGATAACGGAATAAGAAATCCTGCTGTTTTCCAGCGACTGGCCAACATCTATAAAGATAAACCAGATGTAGACAAGGCCATCAAAACCTTACAGGAAGGTCTTGCATTCAACCCATATAAAGAAACGCTGAACAATGATTATATCAATATCCTATTGGATAATGAAAAATATACTGAAGCTAATCAGGTTATTGAAAGCACATTAAATGTAAATACAAGAAGTAAATTGCTGTATTATCTATATGGTTATTTACAACAAAAGAATGCGAACATGCCAACGGCTGAAATTGCTTACAATAAGGCATTGGATGCAGATCACAATTATTTCGATGCGTTGTTTCAATTGGGATTGGTTTATATCAACCTTGGTGATACACAATTAAATCCTGCGGCTAAAGACATCCCTAAATTCGCTTCTTATATCAACCGTGCTGAAGTAATTCTTTTGCAGGCACATAACGTAAACACCAAAGATAAAGCAACCATTAATCTGCTGATTGAAATCTACACCCGCAAAAGCAGGTTTGACAGGGTTCAGGAACTTAAAGCTCAACTGGATGAGTTTTAAACCTCTCAAATCAATTATCTTTTAAATATTTAATGATTAAATAACAGCTGTTGATCAGGAATAGGCGCTATATCAATAATACGTACTTAACATAATATTAATTATAGTAATAACTGATATGGGTGAAATAGAGCAGATTTACAGTTAAAACTCAGTCTACCGTGAGTTAACAAATCAATTCCTGTTAGGTTCTCTTAGAAATAAACCTAAATTTACAAAATAAATTACCATATGGCCTCTCAAAAGAAATCTGCAGTTGGATTTATTTTCATCACATTACTCATAGATTTTACCGGATTTGGAATTATTATTCCAGTACTGCCAAAACTGATTGAAGAACTGACTGGTGGCGGGTTAAGCGTTGCCGCTATTTACGGTGGCTGGCTCACTATTTCTTATTCAGTGATGCAGTTTATTGGTGCACCGATATTAGGCGGCCTGAGCGACAGGTTTGGTCGCCGCCCTGTGTTATTAGGATCACTGTTCGGCTTAGGGATCGATTATATATTTTTAGCCTTTGCACCAACCATCGCCTGGTTGTTCTTAGGACGTATCATTGCCGGAATTACCGGTGCCAGCTTCACAACGGCAATGGCCTATATTGCAGATGTCAGCGAACCCGAAAAAAGAGCGCAGAATTTTGGTATGGTTGGCGCCGCATTTGGTATCGGATTTATCGTGGGCCCGGTAGTTGGCGGTTTATTCAGCCAGTTTGGTTTAAGAATCCCATTTTTAATCTCTGCCGGATTGGCTTTAATTAACTGGTTATATGGATATTTCATTCTTCCTGAGTCACTTGCAGCGGAAAACCGTCGTGCTTTCGACTGGAAACGGGCTAATCCGGTAGGGTCCCTCCTGCACATCAAAAAATATCCTGCCCTTGCAGGACTGCTGGCAGCGCTTTTTCTGCTCTATATATCAGGTCACGCCGTACAATCGAGCTGGACTTATTATACCATGGAGAAGTTCCACTGGAATGAGGCCTGGGTAGGTTATTCATTAGGTTTTGTTGGGATTGTTGTTGGTGTAGTCCAGGGAGGATTAATCAGGGTGATCATCCCAAAAATCGGACAGGTAAACGCGGTATATTACGGATTGGTTTTATATATCATTGGCTTTGTACTTTTTGCCTTTGCTACCCAGGGCTGGATGATGTTTGCTTTTATGCTCCCTTACGGTTTGGCAGGTATATTCGGGCCAGCGATGCAGGGTATCATCTCCAATAGTGTTGAAGCAAACGGACAAGGTGAAATTCAGGGTGTTACAGCCGGGTTAATGAGTGCGGCCGCCATTATAGGGCCTCTGGTCATGACCAACCTCTTTGCTTATTTTACCAACCCTAAACATGCGGTTTATTTTCCGGGCGCACCTTTTATTCTCGCGGCTTTTTTAACGGTGATCGGGCTTTTTATTTGTTCGGCCTCACTGAAGAAATATCACTCTTGAGTGTGTTTAGGCCTAATTCGGTAAGATTTTTGATCTGTTATAACTATTAAATGTACTATGAGTAACCGTCAAATCAGAACCATACAGGATTTTTTACTGAGCACCTATTTTGCTGATGGGCTTCGTATAACTTTTGGTGTCCTTATTCCTTCTCTGGTATTGGCGCAGTTTAACCTGCTGAAGTTTGGAATTACCCTTTCTCTTGGTGCCTTATGTGCGAGCATGGTGGATACGCCCGGCCCGATTGTCCACCGCAGAAATGCCTTGCTGGTAACTACGGTGCTGATTACCTTTTTCTCTATTGGAGTTGGCATAACCAATACCAATCCTTATTTTATCGCTGTTCTATTGGTGATATGCAGCTTTTTGTTTTCCATGTTTTCGTTGTATGGCACTCGTGCAGCCTCTATAGGCACGGCTGTTTTACTGGTCATGATCCTGAGTATTGATGACGTGAGACCCTGGAAAGACGTACTGAATTATGCTTTGTTAATTTTTGCCGGAAGTTTATGGTATACCTTTTTGAGTTATTCATTTTATCGCTTAAGGCCTTACCGGCTGGTTCAGCAAACGCTGAGTGAATCGATACATGAAGTCAGCGAATTTTTGCGGTCAAAGGCTAAATTCTATCATCAAAATACCAATTATGATAAAAACTATGCTGAGCTGCTCCAGCTTCAGGTATTGGTGCATGAAAAACAGGATGCCGTAAGGGATCTTCTTTTTAAAACAAGGGAAATTGTAAGGGAATCTACACCCGAAGGCAGATTTCTGATGGTGGTTTTTCTGGATATGGTAGATCTTTACGAGCAGGTTATGTCTACCTATTATAATTATGAAAGATTGCATGAACAGTTTGATGCGACAGGGATTCTGGGCAGTTACGAGCATGTCATTAACAGAATAGCCCTCGAACTCGATGAAATTGCCTTTGCCCTTAAAACGGGTGGTACCCCTCTCCCGCCGGTTGTGCTGATTGATGAGGTGAGACGTCTGAAAGAAAAGATCATCACCCTGGAAACAGAGAATAAAGATGGAAAATACAATACCTTAGGTCTCGTTGCCTTAAAAAATATTGAAGTTAACATTGAAAACATCCTCACCAGGGTTAAAACCATCAACAGTTATTTCAATAAAAAGGAAAAGAAAAATTTAAAGGGAATTGGATTGGATACGGAACGTTTCGTCACCAGAAACCCTATTGATATTAAACTCTTTTATGATAACCTTACCTTCAGCTCTTCTACATTCAGACACGGCGTAAGGGTTTCTACGATTATGCTAATCGGCTTTTTAGTGGCCAGGTATATGGATTCTTCCCATAGCTACTGGATCTTACTGACTATACTGGTGATCTCCAAACCGGGTTTCAGTTTGACCAAAGAACGAAATTACCAGCGCCTGGTGGGTACGATAGCGGGTGCCCTGGCAGGTATGGCTATACTCACTTACGTTCATGACAAACACTCCCTGTTTATTATCCTGCTGATCTGCATGATCGCAGCATATAGTTTTCAGCGTAAAAACTACGTGGTCAGCGTATTGTTCATGACCCCTTATATTCTGGTATTATATGATTTCCTGGGTCTGGGAAGTTTATCCGTTGCCAGGGAAAGGATCTATGATACCTTAATAGGCTCAGGAATTGCGGTATTGGGCAGTTATACGATATTTCCAAACTGGGAGCACCAGAATTTAAAAGAGGCAATGCAAAATACTTTATTAGCCAATCTGGCTTATTATGAACAGGTAACCCAGCTGTATTTTAGCAAAGAACAAAACACAACTAATTATAAAGTTGCCAGAAAAGAGGTATATGTAACCTCGGCCAATCTGGCCTCTATCTTTCAGCGGATGTTTTCTGAGCCAAAAAGCAAACAAAAGATGATGACAGAGATGCACCAGTTTACGGCGCTCAACCATCTTTTATCGTCTTATATCGCCACACTTTCCTTATACAGTACAGAACATGCTTATCAGCTATCACGTCCTGATGAATTGAAACCAGTAGTGAACAATACCACTTATTTATTAAACCTTTCTGCGGAATATCTCCTTAAATACAATGGTGAGGAAAGTAATGTCCCCCTGATTAAAAGTACCGGTGACGCCCAAAAAATCAATCAGGATGAAATGGTGGTTATTGAACAGTTCGACCTGATCCAGAAAGTAGCTTACGATATATTTAAACTGTCGGAAAAGATCAGGTTATAAAACTTAAAGCTGGTCTGGCTTGTTGTATTGACATGGAAAAGTTATATACAGCTGCAGTAACAGCTACAGGAGGCCGCGACGGTCATATTAAATCAAGCGATGGTCAATTAGATTTTGAAGTAAAAGCACCTAAAGAAATGGGTGGCCAGGGTGGCGCAACAAACCCCGAGCAGTTGTTCGCAGCGGCATGGGGACCTTGTTATCTGGGCGCTCTGGGATCGGTTGCTAAAAGTGCCGGTGTAGATGTATCTGAAGCTACAGTAAATGTTCAGGTATCTTTTAATAAGGATGGTAATGCCTATGTATTGTCAGCTGATCTGGATGTTCATATTCCGGGTATCAGTCATGATGAAGCACAATCACTAGCCAACAAAGCACATTTAGCTTGTCCTTATTCTAAAGCAACAAGGGGCAATATTGAAACTCGCATTACAGCGATTTAATATTTATAAAAGTGAAAAAAGCCGCTTTCTTAACAGAGAGCGGCTTTTTTTTGATCCTTTCTTACCGGTCTAACATCCATCGTAAAGGTTCAGCATAAGTAAATTATTTCTTATAATAAGAGCTTACTGGCCAATCCCAACAGCAGTAAAAACCCAAATACATCCGTAAAAGTGGTGATGATAATCGAAGAGGCAATTGCCGGATCAATTCCTACACGTTTTAAGATCAATGGTATCCCTGCTCCTGTTATCCCTGCAATTAGCAGGTTTCCTGTCATCGCCAGAAAGATCACTAATCCCAACAACGGATTATGGTCAAACACAATGGCGAATACAAATACGATCAATCCTGTTACAGCCCCATTGATCAATCCTACGGTAATCTCTTTGATCACTGCACGGTAAGCCTGGTTATCAGTTAAATCGTAAAGGGAAATCCTTCTTACGGTTACGGCCAGTGCCTGCGTAGCAGCATTACCACCCATTCCTGCAATGATCGTCATATAAGCAGAAAGCACTGCAATTTTAGCGATGGTGGGTTCGAACATCCTTACCACGGCCGAAGCCAGAAAGGCTGTTCCCAGGTTGATCACTAACCAGGGTAAGCGAGATTTTACCGCCTCTATCCAGTTACCGCTCAGTTCCTCATCTTCAGATACCCCTGATATTTTTAAGATATCCTCTGTATTTTCATCCTGTAGTACGTCGATAACATCATCAAAAGTTACCCTGCCCAGCAGTTTCATCTGTTTGTCCAGTACCGGGATACTGGTAATATTATATTGAGAGATCAGCCTGGCTACTTCTTCCTGATCCGTATCCGGGCTTACCCAGGCCACATCAGTTTTAACCAGCTCGGTGATCTGTACATTACCTTTAGCTTTAATAATATCTTTCAGGGATACAATACCCTGGAAAACATTGCGCTCATCTACTACGAAGATCGTGTAGAACTCTTCAATCTCTTCGCTCTGCCTGATGATCTCATCAATGGCATCTTTTTTTGTCAGGTGCAGGTGGATACGGATGAACTCCGTATTCATCAGTCCCCCGGCAGTATCTTCATGATAACTTAGCAGGTTCCTGATACTCGACGCATCATCTTCATTCAGGTCGCCCAGGATCTCCTTCTGTTCATGCTCCTCTAACTGGGAAATGATGTCTGTAGCATCATCGTAATCCAGTTCTTCAACAATCTCGGTACGTTTATCCGGATGAAGCTGTAATAGAAGTTCTTCCGGGTGTGCCTCTTCATGCATTTCAGAGATAATCTCCGAAGCCATTTCTACAGGAAGCAGGTTAATGATCCGCTGACGGTCTTCCTTGGTCAGGCTCTCAAAGAGTATCGCAATCTCAGACGCGTGGTATTCATTCAATATCACAGTCAGTTGTTCATCACTGCTGCTTAATCCGGATTTTATTCTGGATACGTCGGTTTTATTTAATTCATAAGATTGCACGGGTCTAAGGTAGGCATATTTTCCATTTCTAATGGCTCAGCCTCTATTTAAACCAGCCTTTTCTCCAAAAATAGATGACCTCAAATGCGGCAATGATGACCATGATGACCATCGCGATGATATACCCATGCGGAGCGTATAATTCCGGCATATTATCAGGCATCACTTTATTGGTAACCGGGTCCTGCCTGGCAAAATTCATCCCATAAATCCCGGCAATAAAAGTGAGCGGAATAAAGATCGATGACATGATAGTCAGTACTTTCATGATCTCGTTCATCCGGTTACTGATAATGGACAGGTACATATCTATATTGCTGGCAGAGATCTCTTTCAGCGATTCAATAATATCTATAATTTGTATACAGTGATCGTAAGTATCCCTCACGTACATTTTTGTCTGATCAGTGATCAGTTTGCTGTCACTGCGCAGCATATCGTTCAGTTTGTCCCGCTCCGGCCAGGCTACCCTTCTCATGGCGATCAGGTTTCTTTTTACCAGCTGCGTATCAAACATAATCGATTTATCGGGATGCTCAAACAAACGGTCTTCTATCTGATCAAGGTCTTCTCCCCATGCCCCAAGGATTTCAAAATAGGTATCTACAATGATATCCATTAATGCATACATAATATAACTGCTGCCCCCTGTTCTGATACTCCCCTTTCCAACTTCCAGCCGCTGCCTTACCGGGTTCATACAGTCAGAATTTTTATCCTGGAGGGAGAAAACTGCATTGTCCATCAGGATAAAAGATACCTGCTCATTATCCAGGTTCTTATCGTTATCTACCAGCATCATTCTGCTGGTGGCGTATACATAATGGTCGTACTCCTCAAGTTTCGGCCGCTGATAGGTATGGGTAATATCTTCCAATACCAGTTTATTGATCTTCAGATCAGTACCTAAGGTTTCAAATAACTCAACGGAATTAAAACCCTTAATATCGATCCAAAAAGTGAAATTCTTATCAGTAATCAGCTGCGAAACGGAAGACAGCGATTCCAGCTGCTGCACGTTATAGGTATCTGCATTGTACTTGTAAACCGTAATCACAGGTTTAACCGAATTTTTATCGATATAAACTTGTCCGGGACTTGAACCTGTTTCAGGTAAAATGTAACGTTGTCTTTTTTTTCTGGAATGATTTCTTGAGCTCATATATTATAGACAGTTCTTTGCCTGTGGTCCCTGATTGAATAACAAATCTACGATACTCATGTTTGGCAAAAAACCATTTCTATCTTCAAATACCTGGTAATAGGGTTTTGCTGGTGCTAAAAACTCAGGATCTTTAAAATGAAGTTTAGAACGGTAGTCCTTTTCAAAGGGAACATCATCCATGTATTCAGTCGTAAATTGCAGTTCAGGAGCTTTTTTTAGCTGTTTAAAAATCCATTGCAGAAGTTCCAGGTTATAATCAAACAGAAATTCAAATTTCTTATGGTAAAATGGGGCGAGCTCATCTTCATAAAATTCAAAATAGGCAGAATTTCTGTAACAGCTTTCCAGGCTTAGCCAGTGCAGACGCTGCCATTTAAAATCATAACTGATCCTGACATCTTTCATTCTGGTATGGTATTTTGACCCCTTAATTACTGGCAGAAACAAGTCCAATGGACCGTTTGGAGAATGAACCGTAGCGCGGTTACGGTAAGTCTGTTTAGGGAAATGTTCCTCCTTCTCCAGGACAAATTCAAAATGATTTGCCTGTAAGGCAGAAAAATAACTTACTGGTGGAAGATAAAAAATAGGAAATATAGCAAGATTGTGCATTGGTTAATTTATGTTTGCATTTTTAATCCGGCAAAATAATGATAATAAAAGGCTTTCTCCTAGTATTACGTGATTTTTATAGATGATAAACCTCAATTAACCTCATGTCTGTACCTAATGTAGCTGTTGTTATTTTAAACTGGAACGGTAAAGAATTATTGTCGCGTTTCTTACCGAGCATCGTTCGTTCCAGATATCCCAATCTGCAGTTAATTGTAGGTGATAATGCCTCATCCGATGATTCTGTAGATTTTATACGCAGCAACTTTCCAATGGTAAGCGTTTTGGTGAACGATCAGAATTATGGTTTCGCCGAAGGATACAACAGAATATTGCAACAGGTGGATGCAGATTATTATATCCTTTTAAATTCTGATGTTGAAGTTCCTGAAAACTGGATTGAACCGGTGATACAGGTGATGGAAACCAACGAGAGGATCGCTGCCGCACAACCCAAAATCAAATGGCAGAAAGATAAATCCAAATTTGAGTACGCAGGTGCTGCCGGTGGTTTTATGGATAGCAATGCCTTTCCCTTTTGCAGGGGAAGAATATTTGATCATTTAGAAACCGACAACGGGCAGTATGATGATGCCAAAGAGATCTTCTGGGCTGGTGGGGCTGCTTTTTTTATCAAAAGAAAACAATGGGAAGAAACAGGCGGACTGGATCCTGATCTGTTTGCGCACATGGAAGAGATTGATCTTTGCTGGCGTTTAAAAAATCTGGGTTATCAGATCGCTTACTGCCCTGGTGCCGAAGTGTACCATGTAGGAGGTGCAACACTGGATGCGGAAAACCCCTATAAAGTATTTTTAAACTTCCGGAACAACCTGATCATCATGCAGAAGAACCTTCCTGCTGGTGAAGCAGCATGGAAGATTGCCATGAGGATGACAATAGATTTCATCGCCCTGCTGCAATTCGTGTTAAAAGGTAAATTCAAATTCGCACGTGCCGTGAATAAGGCGCATTACCAGTTCGTGAAAAGCAGAAAAAGAACAGCTGCTAAAAGAGGTAAAACGCAGATACCTTATGCCAAACTCACCGGAGTTTATCCTTCCAGTGTAGTCTGGGCATACTTTATCAAGGGGATCAAAAATTTTAGCCAGCTAAAAAACTTTCAATAGCCAGGCGGTATCCGTCCATTCCAAATCCGGTTAATACGCCTTTACAGTTTTTACCGGTCAGGGACACATGACGGAACTCTTCGCGTGCATAGATATTGGAAACATGTACTTCTACCACAGGTGTTTTGATCGCTGCAATCGCATCAGCGATGGCTACGGAAGTATGCGTATAACCTCCCCCGTTTAAAATGATACCATCATAGGAAAATCCTACTTCATGTAATTTATTGATTAGCTCGCCTTCTACATTACTTTGGTAGTATTCCAGTTCCAGGATCGAAAAAGTATCTTTTAATCCTATAAAATATTCTTCAAAAGTCTGACTGCCGTATATTCCCGGCTCACGTGTACCCAATAGATTTAAATTCGGTCCGTTAATAATTTGTATCTTCATCCATCCAAACTTAGCCTTAAAAACTAACAATTAAAATTTTTTGTGTGATTAATTACCCCTGGCATAAAGCCTTTAAAACCTATTTGAAACTGGAACGCGGACTGTCTGAAAATTCGGTGGAGGCCTACTTAAATGATGTAGCGAAATTGTTTCAGTATTACGAAGTTATAGGTAAGGAATTGAACTTCAAAGAGCTAAAAGAAAGTGACTTATATAATTTTATGATTTGGTTGAGTGAGCTGGGCATGCTGGCCAATACCCAGGCCAGGGTGATCTCCGGATTAAAATCTTTTTTTAATTTCCTGATCATTGAAGACCTCATTAACCTCGACCCATCAGTACAGCTGGAATCTCCAAAGTTAAGCCGTAAACTTCCTGATGTGCTTACTGTTCCGGAAATAGAGGCTTTAATAGCTGCCATCGACCTCTCTAAACCTGAAGGTATGCGGAACAAGGCGATCATAGAAGTTTTATATGGCTGTGGCCTGCGCGTAACAGAACTAGTTACCTTAAAGATCTCAGATCTCAATACTGCACAGGAATATATTAAAGTAACCGGTAAAGGAAATAAAGAAAGGATCATCCCTATCGGGGAAACTGCCTTGCAGTATATTGATATTTACCTGAACGAGGTTAGGGTACATCTTTCCATAAAAAAAGGAAATGAAGATTTTGTTTTCCTGAACAGGCTGGGCACCAGTTTATCAAGGATCTCTGTATTTACCATTATCAAAGGTCTTGCCGATCAGATCGGCTTAAAGAAGAGTATCAGTCCCCATACTTTCAGACACTCTTTTGCTACCCACCTGATTGAAGGCGGTGCCGATCTGCGCGCCGTGCAGGAAATGCTGGGGCATTCCAGCATTACCACCACAGAATTGTATACCCACCTTGATAAGGATTATTTAAAAGGGATTGTTACACAGTATCATCCAAGGACATAATATAGAATTTACCGCTGTTTTTTGTGTTAGGAATCGTTTTTTACTGCTGCGAGTTGATGATAATCGCGTTGATATACCACTATTCTGTAGACTTCAGGCTGATTTAAATATTACAGCATCTTGCGGTCTTTACCCTGGAACGGCAACTGGGGTGTGTCTGGTTTTTCTCGTGCCAGACGGGGTTCTACACTGCTGGTATGATTTAAATAACGAAGTAAATCATACTGTTCTTTCCCTGCATATCTTGGGGACGACAACCGCTTCTGTCTGGTTTTTCCAGTGTCAGGTAGCGTATTCTGTAACTGATGAGTTGATCGTTACTGTATTTATACTACCCAATTTCAAGACTTCAGAATGATTTAGATATTACAGCAAATCATGCGGTCTTTACCCTGCATATCTTTTCTTAAGCTAATGTTTTTAAAGCCCTTATCCTTTAACATTTCAACTGTTTCTATACCCAAATACTCATTGATTTCAAAAAATAATCTTCCTTGCGGTTGCAGTTGCCGAAGTGCAAAATCTGCTATAGCTTTATAAAATATCAATGGGTTATCATCACTCACAAACAAAGCCAAATGAGGTTCATGATCCAGTACATTCTGGTGCATCTCCTGGCGCTCCTGTTCAGTAATATAAGGAGGATTGGAAACGATTAGATTATACTTCACATTGCTTTGATAACTTAAGATATCAGCAGGGATAAAGTTAACCGGTGTTTCATTTAGTGCTGCATTTTCGCTGGCCACGGCAATAGCAGCAGCAGAAACGTCAAGCGCACTGACCTGAGCATTAGACAAGTTTTTCTTAAGCGTTATGGCGATACAGCCGCTTCCAGTTCCAATGTCAAGCACATATGTTTCATCAAGTTTTTCTGCAGCTACGGTCTCTAAGATCCAGGCTACCAGCTCCTCCGTCTCCGGACGAGGTATCAGTACAGCAGGGTTTACCTTAAATTTTAACCCATAAAACCAGGTTTCCTGAAGAACATATTGCAGCGGCTTCCCATCTTTTAGTTCATTTAACAGCTTACGATAGCTAAGTAACTGGTCATCATCGGGGATTTCATTATTATGAATGAGCAGCTGCGTACGGTTCCAGTCAAAAATAGAAGTTACAGCAAGATAAAATAATTGCCTCGCTTCTTCCTGATCATAAAAAACAGCCAGTTCACTGATAAAGTATTGTTCTAATTGCTTAAAATCCATGGAATGCAAAAGTAAGTAATAAAGTTGCATCTGTATGTTTGAAATATTTCAATAGCTCACAAATTGAAAGTACTTTTGTCGCATGAGCGATGAGTTGTACATGAAGCGGTGTCTCGAGCTGGCAGAAATGGGTAATGGTCAGGTGAGTCCGAATCCGCTGGTAGGCTGTGTAATCGTTAGTGAAGGAAAAATTATCGGTGAAGGATTCCACCAGCAGTACGGAAAGGCACATGCAGAAGTCAATGCAGTGAATGCGGTATTGGCCAGCTATGGACAGGCAGCAGCAGAATTGTTAAAAAAAGCTACTGCTTACGTTAGCCTGGAGCCCTGTGCACATTTTGGGAAAACACCTCCCTGCGCCGATCTGCTGATCCGTCATCAGGTGAAAAAAGTAGTGATCGGAAACCGCGATCCCTTTCCTGATGTAAATGGAAAAGGGATGGAAAAACTACTTAACGCCGGTATTGAAGTTGTTGTTGGGGTGTTGGAAAAAGAATGTTATTACGTTAACCGTCGCTTTTTTACCAGGATAAACCAGCAGCGCCCCTATATCATATTAAAATGGGCGCGTACGGCAAATGGTTACTTCGCTCCAAAAAATACAGTACAGCAATGGATCAGTGGCCCACTGGCCAAAAAGCTGGTTCATAAATGGAGAACAGAAGAAGATGCAATTGTTATCGGTAAAAAAACTGCTATTGCTGATAACCCCGAGCTGACTGCTAGAGAGTGGACGGGTAAAAATCCGGTGCGGGTGGTGATCGACCGAAACCTGGAAATCCCGTCCAGTCACCATATATATAATGACCAGGCCAAAACAGTAATCCTGAATGAGCATAAAACGGATGTTGAAGGTAATATCCATTTCATTTCTATGGAAGACATGTTATATTATCTTCCGCAAAAAGTTGCTTACCAATTGTACCTGATGGATATACAGTCCGTTATCGTAGAAGGCGGGGCCGATATCCTGAACCAGTTTATCGCTTCCGGTCTGTGGGATGAAGCCAGGGTATTCAACTCTTCAGAAAGCTGGGATACCGGTATTTTCTCTCCGCAGATCAATGGCAGGATTACCGCGGTAACTAAAGTCGACCAGGATCAGTTAACCATTTATGAAAATGTCTTAAAAAAATGATATATATATTATTAAGCATCAGCTGCAGTGTTATTGTAGCGATCTTACTTAAACTGGCAAAACGCTATAAAATTAATGTGCTGCAGGCTGTGATGTGGAATTACCTGGCCGCCATTGTGCTCTCCTATTTTTTCTTTAAACCAGATCTACATGTATTTAAAGCTGTTCCGTCGCCACTGCTGATTGGTTTAGGCGTATTATTACCTGTACTTTTTATGCTGCTGGCTGCTTCAGTAAGGAATATTGGAATCGTTAAAACAGATATTGCCCAGCGTCTTTCCCTGTTTATTCCTATTCTTGCAGCTTTTTACCTCTTTGGCGAAAATTTTACCAACTTAAAAATCGCAGGCCTGATCGTTGGTTTTATCGCTATATTTTTAACATTGATCAAAAAATCTGCGGTCAGGAACGATCGCCTTAGCTATGTCTACCCTATTATCGTATTCGTTGGTTTTGGTATAATTGACGTGATGTTCAAACAGATAGCCTTAAACACCTCTATTCCTTATACCAGTTCCCTGCTGATCGTTTTTTGTATCTCTTTTGTAGTTGCCCTGCTGATATTAGCCTACACCGCACTCGTCAAAAAACAAAAAGTAGAACTGGTAAACTTTGTGTGCGGACTGGTACTGGGCTGTTTCAATTTTGGAAATATCTTATTTTATATGAAGGCACACCGTGCGATGGCCGCACATCCTTCAACAGTATTTGCAGCCATGAACATGGGCGTGATCCTGGTTGGCAGCATCATTGGTATTCTCATATTTAAAGAAAAGGTAACTAAACTGAATTATGTAGGGATAGCCATGGCGCTTTCAGCTATCTTACTGATTACCCTATCACAAATATATGCTGTTTGATGATACCTATAAAACGATAGATCATCCTGCTGAAGGTGTCTTTAAAGATAAAGGAAGTAAGTTTATCGCTTTTGCTTATCCGATCATTAATGAATCGGAGGTAAAACCCATCCTGCTTAAACTCAGGGCGGAACATACCAAAGCAAATCACTTTTGTTATGCCTATCGCCTAAGTCCTGATAAAGGGGTTTACCGTGTTAATGACGACGGAGAGCCCTCTGGTACTGCCGGAAGGCCGATATTAAATGTGTTGTTGTCCGCAGGATTGACCAATATACTGATCGTGGTAGTCCGGTACTTTGGAGGAACATTATTGGGAGTTCCAGGATTGATCAATGCCTATAAATCGGCTGCCGCTGAAGCTGTTGAAACGGCAGCTGTAGTAGAAAAAACGGTTAAGGACTTATATGAGATCACCTTTGATTACCTGGTCATGAACGATGTAATGCGGCTGATCAAAGAAGAACAGCTGAATATTATTACACAGCATTTTGATAATGATTGCAGTATTACATTTGAGGTGAGGAAATCTCATCTGAACAGAGTCCTGGAAAGGATTGAAAAACAAAGTGCCATCACCTTAAAATACGTTGGTACGATTTAATTACCCGGTTATAAAAAGATTATGATGCAAAAATTGTCTGAAGCAGATTTGATCATCAATCCCGACGGAAGCATTTACCATTTAAACCTGCTTCCTGAAGATATTGCTGATACCGTCATTACCGTTGGTGATCCCGACAGGGTTTCGGCTATAACGAAATATTTCGACCGTATTGAAATTAAAAAGGGAAAACGGGAGTTTTTAACCCATACCGGATATATAGGCAGCAAAAGAATTACTGTTGTTTCTACCGGTATTGGCACGGATAACATAGATATCGTATTGAATGAGCTGGATGCACTGGTAAATATCGACTTCAATACGCGTCTGGTAAAAACTCAGTTGACGTCGCTCAACATCATCAGAATTGGAACTTCTGGTGCTGTACAGGCAGATTTGCCTATGGGCACTATCCTGGCTTCCTCCTACGGGTTAGGACTGGATGCCCTGATGAATTTTTATGTGCAGGACGTACCAGATAAGGAAAACCAGCTTTTTGCTCAATTAAAAGCACATTTTATAGAACTTCCCGCCATTCGTCCCTATCTGACTGCTGCCGATCCTGGATTATTAAATACTATCGGCAAAGATTTTGAACAAGGAATTACGGCTACCGCGCCGGGCTTTTATGCCCCACAAGGCAGACAAGTAAGGGCACAAAATGCGGTACCCAACCTCGTTCAGCTCCTTAATAGTTTTAGCTTTGCTGAACACAGGATCACTAACCTGGAAATGGAAACTGCGGGGATTTATGCGCTGGCTAAAATTTTAGGCCATAAAGCATTGTCTGTTAACGCTATCCTGGCAAGCAGGGTAAATAATCAGTTTAGCCCGGAACCTAATCTGATCGTAGAAAAAGCCATCAAACTTGTTTTAGAAAGAATTACTACCTCAACATAAAAATTTCTCACCCTATCTAGCCGCCCCTTACCCATGACTAAACGCAAACACTTTTTCCTGATACTTCTTTTAGGCTCGCTCACTGCCCTGGGTCCTTTCTCTATCGATATGTACCTGCCGGGATTTCCAGCCATAGCAAAAGACCTGCATACTACCGTAGCTAAAGTTTCACTTTCGCTATCGGGATTTTTTATTGGTATTTCTATCGGCCAGCTGTTATATGGCCCGTTACTGGATCGTTTCGGCAGGAAAAAACCATTATACATCGGCCTTATACTTTATATTATCGCTTCCATTGGCTGCGCCTATGCTACTGATATCAATACACTTATATTTCTGAGATGTGTTCAGGCCATCGGCAGTTGTGCAGCGGCAGTAGCTTCTATTGCAATGGTAAGGGATTTGTTTCCTGTCAGCGAAAATGCCAAGGTATTTGCCTTACTGATGCTGGTTGTTGGCGCTTCGCCGATGATTGCACCTACGGTGGGTGGTTATGTAACCACAGCTTTTGGATGGCATTCCGTATTTTATGTATTGATGCTGCTGGGGATCATCAACCTTGTTGCCAGTATTTTTGGACTGGAAGACAAATACGAGCCCGATCTGACGATCTCGTTGAAGCCAAAGCCCATCCTGATAAATTTTATGACGGTTGTAAAAGAACCACAGTTTTATACTTATGCCATTACCGGTGGTGTTGCCTTTTCCGGGCTGTTTGCTTACGTTGCAGGCTCTCCTTTGCTGTTCATGGATATCTTTGCCGTAAAGGAAGAAACCTATGGCTGGATCTTCGCCTTTTTATCAATCGGTTTGATTGGTTCGAGCCAGCTAAATACCCTGATGCTTAAAAGATACAGCAGTGAGCAGGTGATCTTTGCGGCGCTCACGTGCCAGTCTATTACAGGGGTAATCTTTCTGGCTGGCAGTTTTAACGGCTGGTTTGGCCTGCCGGCTACCATTTTCCTTTTATTTATTTTCCTCAGTTGTCTGGGTTTCTCCAGTCCGAATACTTCGGCCTTGTCTATGGCTCCGTTTACAAAAAACGCAGGCAGTGCATCTGCTTTGATGGGTGCTGTACAAATGGGTTTAGGAACACTGGCTTCTGTTGGGGTAAGTTTATTTGATACACGCTCTTCACTGCCCATGGTTGCTATCATGGCTTCAACCTCACTGATCGCCCTGGCTGTGCTGTATTTTGGCAGGAAAAACATTAAACATCAAATTAATGCAGATCCCGAACAGGCAGGCGGATCATTTCATTAACCTGTTTTAGAAAGTGCAGAAGGAAAATTTTAGAAAGCGTAGCCGGAAAAGTCGACCTCGATTTTTCCCTAGCTTTCCTTGGCAGACATCCCCGGAAGCGGAAGACCGGCTTCTTTCATGTCGCGCATCAGGTTTTCCTGGAACTTCAATCGCGCGTCGTTAAAGCCGTGGGAATTTAGCCAAACGTTGATCAGTACCGTGTATCCCCCTTCTTCCAACAAAGTAACGCCAACGCGATGTTCAGGCGTCTTCAGAATATCCTTTGAGTCTTCTATAGTTTTATTGATGATCTCCAGCAATTGATCATACTCAATGCCATAGTTGAACTTCATCGTGATGTCCAGCCTGCGGCTGCCTTTGGTGCTCACGTTGATGATAATTTCATTGGATAACTTTCCATTGGGCACTACGACCAGCCTGTTATCAAAAGTGGTAATTGTGGTATAAAAGATCTCAATAATGGTTACCGTACCTTCCTGCCCCTGCGCAACGATATTGTCGCCTACCACAAAGGGTTTTAAGATCAGGATCAGTATTCCACTGGCAAAGTTTTGTAAGGTTCCTGATAGGGCTAAACCAGCTGCTACACCAAAAGCACCAACCAGTGTGACAAATATTGTCATTTGGATACCAATAAACTGCATTACGGTAAATATCAGTAATAGCCTTAAACCATTTACAGACAAGCTGATAAAAAAAGGCTTCAAAGAAGGATCAATCGATTTTTGATGTAATCCCGTAGTTAACCACTTAGCAAATAGCCTGATCAGCCACATGCCTATTAAAAGAATGATAATTCCTATAATGATATTAGGGCCTTTGGCAATTACCCAGTCGAAGGCTTTATCATAAAACTGTAGGGTATGGTCTGCGCTTGCTTCTACGGTAGTTGTTTTCATAATACTTATAATTCGATAATAACGTTATTTAAATTAAAAAGTTTATCAATTTCATAAAACCCCAAACAAAAAACCAGCCAATCTGTTCATTTCAGATATAATCAGGAGGATCACATGTTCAATAAACTCACCCATAACCTTACCGTTTTAGCGGCAAAAAAGCTGCTGGAAACCAATAAAAACGAAAACCTGAGTACTGCCAAATGCGTGTTATCAATGGCTGCCGGCGCTTACATCTTTCAACGGGGACTAAAAAATATACATAGTCACCCTTTAATCTTTTTACAGGAAACTTTTCTTGGTGCTTTTTTAATCTATGACGGCATCAGCAATATCAAAAGTATCCACCCCAAAAAACCGACCGATATTTCACAGGTACGAAGAAACCAGATTCAGGGCAATGATCCTGATAGTTTAACCCCTGCCTTTGTATAAGAACGGATTACAGGCAGATTTGCTTAAAAAAGATCTGCCTGTAAATTTACCATCTAATTGAATCCTTCCCCTCAGCCAACCAGCTCACTCAGTTTTTCATAAAATAGCGCAAGACTTTCGAGTTCTGAGCGCAACTGGCTACTATGTTTATACACGTACAGGTCACGTTCACTCATCACACTAACCTCGGGCAATTCCCTCATGAGCTCCATCAAAGTGATCATCATATCATAAACCAGGAAAAGGTGAAACCTTAAATAGTGATAGGAATGGTTGCCAAATATCAGCACATCCTTTGAGGCAGATGTTTTTACACGTCTAAATTCATCAGCGATATAATTCTCATCTTTTAATTCTTTTAGCGGTCCTTCCAGGTGTTCCAGACGCTGAACTAACTTAACCAGGTTCTCCAGCTGATTAAAGCTTTCAGCAAAATAATTATAGGGCATAATTTTAATTTTTAACATTTTAACAAGTGATTTTAAACCTGATTTACAGGCATGTTTTTTTTAATTTTTTTAATTCCTCCATCCTTCAGCTGCCTCACCCTTTCCCTGCTGATATTGAATAAACGGGCTATATCTTCCAGCGATAGTGCTTCCCTGCCGGCCAGTCCATAATATAGCTGCAGGACTTCCGCTTCCCGTTTGGTTAGCAGTCTTAGCAAAACACTAACTTCATGCGCTTTAGCTTCCAGGTTCAATTGGTTATCCGGCTGATAATAAGAATCTGTCAGCACGTCCAGCAGCGTATTCCCTACTTCAGTATCGAGGACCATATGCAGGGATGTACTTTTTCTGGCTAGCTGGAGATGATTCAGGATCTTATATTCATTCATGCTGGTTGCTTCGGCTATTTCAGCGGTAGTAGGGAACCTTTCCAGTTGCTGTTCCAAAACCAATACCGCTTTATTGATCAGCGTAATCGAATTGATCATATTTAGCGGCAGCCGCACTATCCTTGTTTGCTCGGAAATAGCCAGCATGATAGACTGCCTGATCCACCAGACAGCAAAAGAAATAAACTTAAACCCTTTTGTCTCATCAAATTTGGTGGCTGCCTTGATCAGGCCCAGGTTCCCTTCATTAATCAGATCGCCCAGGCTTAAACCGCGGTGCTGGTATTTTTTGGCGACCGAAACCACAAACCTTAAATTGGTACGCACCAGCAGGTCCAATGCCGCCTGGTCACCCGCTTTGATGAGCCGTGTGAGTTGAACTTCTTCCTTTACCGTAAGCAGGGGAATCTTGTTAATTTCTGCGAAATAGCGATGCAGGGATTCCATATCCCAATCCGTTATCGTCTGATCAATTTTAATGTCCTTCATAACCTCAAATAATGCCTCAAAGTTGGCGTACATAATCTTAAAAGAAAACGGAAGGGTTCAGAACCGGATAAATACCTTTATTTAACTTAAATATTAAATTTAATTCATATACAGAATATACTTAGCTGTAAAAAGTGAAATTAATTAGGTTTTAATAATTTATTATTTATTAGTTTTACCGCTAATAACTATTTCTAACCGACCAGATATAAATTAATGCTACACGCACTTGACCGAACAGACAAATCTATCCTTAGAATCCTGCAGCAGGATTCATCTACTCCACATAAACAGATTGCATCGAAACTCAACAAATCAACGTCAACCATCAGCACACGTATCAAATGGCTAAATGAAAACGGATATATTTCGGCGAATAAAGCAACGCTGAACCGCAAAAAGCTAAACCTTGAAGTGCTTGGCTTTATTCATTTGAGATTGGACAACAACTCTGCACCAACTATTGAAGCGTTTAAACATAGCCTGAATCAGATCAAAGGTGTATATGGGTGTATCAATATGGTGGGCGACTACCATTTTAAAGTAAAAGTAGCCACGAGAGACACTACTTCTTTTTCGGATATTCATAAAATCATTGCCGGCCTGGCCCATGTAAAAGAATCCGTTAATTACATTGAACTGGAAGAAGTAATCCCAGATAAAGGATACTATTTCTAACACCAACCAATTTTAAAACAGGATAGTTGATCAGTTTACCGTAACAATTTATGGCTGCATACCGCTTTTTTATTCGAATTTAGCAGAACAAGACACGAAATAATTTAAGTTTGCATCTTAATCCAAACACATGCTGCAAAGGATAATCTCCCATATTGGCGTATTCTTTTTATATGCACTATCCCTGCTTCCCATGAGGGTGCTGTATGCTATTTCTACTTTTGCCTATTGGCTGCTGTTTTATGTATTTGGCTATCGCAGGGCCGTTGTAAGGTTAAACCTGACCAATGCGTTTCCTGAGAAAAGCAAATCCGAGATCGATAACATAGAAAAACGTTACTATAAATATCTGGCTGATCTGATCTTCGAAATCGTGAAGATGTCTACCATTTCTAAAAAGCAATTGCAAAAGCGTTTTACGTTTAAAAATATCGACCTGATCAATGCTTACTTTGAACGCGGTGAAAGCGTACTGGCTTGTTCTGCACATTACGGAAACTGGGAATGGGGAACGCTGTCACTGGGGCTCAGCCTGACCGGAATTAACTATCCTATATATAAACCGTTAAACAATAAGATATTTGACAAATGGTTTTATACCATCAGGACCAGGTTTGGCAACCGTCTGATCGCCATGCGGCAAACTTACCGGGCATTGAGCGAAAGCAAAAACGAGCCTACCCTCTTCTGCTTTGGCAGTGACCAGGCTCCCCCTAAAAGTGAATCCCACTACTGGATCAATTTCTTAAACCAACAGACATCCATTCCACTGGGGATTGAAAAGATCGCCTTAAAAACAAACCGGCCCGTGTTTTATCTGAAAGTGAAGGTTTTAAAAAGAGGTTACTATGAGGTAGACTGTGTGCCTCTGGTATTACATCCGGATCAAACCACGGAACATGAGATCACTGATATTCATGCAGACTTCCTGGAAAAACTGATCCAGGAAGATCCTGCGTATTGGTTGTGGAGCCACAGAAGGTGGAAACACCAGCCTACTGCTCCGTTACTTGTAGATTCAATATCCCTGTAGTTTCTGTTCTGATGGCCCTGCTTAATTCCGGATTATCATTTAACGTTTTTCCGTAAGAAGGGATCATCTGTTTTAACTTGGCCTGCCATTCGGCACTGGCTGTATGTGTTTTAAAACAACGTTCTATCAGGCTGATCATAATCGATACTGCCGTGGAAGCTCCCGGAGAAGCACCTAACAATGCCGCAATGGAACCATCTGCAGCAGTGACTACTTCAGTACCAAATTCCAGCTTACCACCATGTTCCTCATCTTTTTTGATGACCTGAACACGCTGACCAGCAGTTTCCAGTTCCCAATCCTGCATAATTGCATCAGGAAGATATTCCTTTAACGCATCCAAACGGTCTTCAGGAGATTGTCTCACCTGGTCGATCAGGTATTTGGTTAAAGGCAGATTATCTAGACCGGCCGCGATCATCGGGCGGATGTTACTTACTTTAATAGACATTGGCAGATCCATCAGCGATCCATTTTTCAGGAAACGTGTTGAAAATCCTGCATAAGGGCCAAATAACAAGGCCTTTTTGCCATTGATCATCCTGGTATCCAGGTGAGGAACAGACATTGGAGGCGAACCTACCGAAGCTTTACCATAAACTTTAGCATTGTGACGCTCAATCACTTCAGGGTTCACACATTTTAACCACTGGCCACTTACCGGGAATCCGCCAAAACCTTTTCCTTCAGGAATATCAGATTTTTCCAGTAAAGGCAATGAACCACCACCTGCACCGATAAACACAAACTTTGCTTTTACCGTTCTTTTATCACCTGTATCCTGGTTTTTAACTTTGATTTGCCACAGGCCATCCTTTTGTTTCAGCTTACGCACTTCCTGGTTAAATTCCATGGAAACATCAGGTTTACCTATCAATGAGTTGAACATCATTTTAGTTAGTGCACCAAAATTTACATCCGTACCCAGCAACATCCTTGTTGCAGCAACTTTTTCTTCAGGATTTCTTCCGTCCATGACTAAAGGAATCCATTTTTTAAGCTGTGCAGGATCTTCCGTATAGGTCATTTCTTTAAACAACTCACATTTCTGTAAGGCAGCGTGTCTTTTCTTCAGGTAATCTACATTTTCCTTGCCCCATACAAAACTCATATGAGGAATACTTTTAATAAAAGTTTCAGGGGAACCAATGATCTTATTCTGGATTAAAAACGACCAGAATTGTTTGGATACTTCAAAAGACTCTGCTATAGCAACAGCCTTAACCGTTTCTATAGAGCCATCACTTAACTGCGGTGTATAATTTAACTCACAAAATGCAGAGTGTCCTGTACCGGCATTGTTCCATGCATCAGAACTTTCTGCCGCGGCCACATCTAAACGTTCAAAGATCTCTATGTTTAATTCCGGTGAAAGTTCTTTTAAAAGCACTCCTAAAGTTGCGCTCATAATACCTGCACCAATGAGTACTACATCAACTACTTTATCTGAATTGTCTTTACTGGTCATGAAGGATAGATAATTTATTCTTTATATCGGCCACAAAATTAATATAATGACCGATAGTTGAGCTTTTATTTTCTATTTTATCCGTCATTTTTCATGATTTCTGACAAAAATAGCTATCGTACTTGCCCGTTACCCCTGATCACCCATTTATAACTGGTCAGTTCTTCCAGTCCCATAGGCCCGCGGGCATGCAGTTTTTGTGTACTGATGCCTATTTCGGCGCCCAAACCAAACTGTCCGCCATCGGTAAAAGCAGTAGAGGCATTGGCATATACTGCTGCCGCGTCAACCGCATTGAGGAAATTTAAGATCTGCTCCTCATCTTCCGAAATGATTGCTTCACTATGTTTAGAGCTATAAAATGCGATGTGTTCCAATGCCGCCGCTGTATCTGTTACTGTTTTAATGGCTAATTTATAATCCAGAAACTCTATTCCAAAATCTTCCGGAAGGGCATGATGTAATAACTCCGAAGGGTAAGAACCCTCCAGCGCGGTGTAAGATTCAGGATCGGCATAAAGCTGAACAGATTTATCTATAAGAGGAGCCACCAAAGTAAAAAGATCATCCAGCCGCTGTGAATTGATCAGCAGGCAATCCAATGTATTACATACGCTTGGCCTTCTTGTTTTTGAGTTATAAATGATCGCGCTCCCCTTTTCCTTGTCTCCGGAAAGATCGAAATAGGTATGCACAATTCCGGCACCAGTTTCTATAACCGGGATCTTACTGTTATCCCGCACATAGTTGATCAACGACTGGCTGCCGCGAGGGATCAGCACATCAACAAAACCTTTTGCATTGAGCAGGGCCGCTGTAGCTTCACGCTCTGGCGGAAGTAATACGGCAGCATTGATATCAATACCTTTACGCTCCAGCACTTCATGTATTACTTTAATTAAAGACTGGTTAGAAAACTCGGCATCACTCCCCCCTTTGAGTACGGCAACGTTACCAGTTTTAAAACAAAGGGAAAAAACATCCATCGTTACATTTGGCCTGGCTTCATAGATCACGCCAATTACCCCTAAAGGAACGCGTATTTTGGATAAAAATAATCCATTGGGAAGGGTTTTTGCAGAAATTACTGCCGCCAATGGGCTTTCCAGGGCCGCTACGTTGATCATTTCCTCTGCTATCCCTTTCAGTCTTTCCCTGCTCAACTGTAAACGATCATATTTTGGATCTTCGGCAGGCATTCTTGCCAGATCCTTTTCATTTGCTGCCAGGATAACTTCCGTATGGATGATCAGATTGGCGGCTACTTCTTTTAGTACATCGTTCACCTGTGCCGCATCCAGCATATATAGGGTACGGCTTGCTTTTACTGCATTCTCAAAATAAACCTGGTATTCCATATCCTGTTTCATTAACCTACTGCGTAAAAATAATTATAATGCACCAAAGGCTTTTGTCCCTTTTGTCCTATTCTTTCTTTTGTTTTATCCGATCCATATTCAGCTATACCTAATCCAATCAGTACGTTATGTTCGTCAACTAAACGGATGATATCGCTCTTTTGAAAATCGGAAGTAACACTTAAAATCCCAATCGGGAGCAAACTCCGCGCCTGACCAGAGATCAGCGCGTCTATTGCGCCCTGATTCAGCTGAACTGTTCCTTTAGCTGCCTGCTCAGAATGGGCGATCCACTTTTTCTTTCCGGATTTACTCTTTTCAGGAACAAAAAAGGTGTGCACTACCTGTTTGCTGATCAGGTCAGTAAGCACATGATCACGCGTCCCATTGGCAATATGAACCGGAATACCCAGTTTGGCTACTTTTTGTGCCATCCCTAATTTAGTAACCATGCCACCTCTGCCCGATCCTGATTTTGCAGTATTGATGAAAGAACCTACTGTGTCATTATCCCTTTTAATCTCTTCGATCACACTGGAACCAGGAGATTTTGGATCTCCGTTATAAATCCCGTCTACATTGGACAAAATAACCAGTGCATCCGCATCCATCATAGAGGCTACCAGACCTGCCAGTTCATCATTATCTGTAAACATCAGTTCTGTAACAGATACTACATCATTTTCATTTACAATGGGGATGACCTGGTGTTTCAATAAAATAGACAAACAGTTTTTGATGTTCAGGTAATGCTTGCGGTCGCGGAAATCTTCTTTGGTTACCAGCACCTGCGAACAAAGCAGCTGGTGTTTTTCAAAGAGCGACAAATAAGTGTTGATCAGCTTGATCTGACCGATAGAGGCCAATAACTGACGGGCTGCAACAGCATCATGTTTTTCTGTAATGCTGATCATACTTCTCCCTGAAGCTACTGCTCCGGAAGAGATCACAACAACGGTTATCCCCTGTTTTTTAAGGTCTACAATTTGATCTACAAGGTGTTCGATCCGGGATTGATCAGGTAAGCCATTAGCTTGTGTAAGGACATTAGAACCGATCTTTACCACGATTCTTTTATAGGCGAGGGCCATAATTAAGGATAATAATTGTTGGGAAATCTAATGAATTGTTATAACAGGGCCACCAGCCCTGTCCATCCTGTCTGGTGGTTCGCCCCTAAGCCTTCGCCTGTGTTCCCATTAAAATACTCATGGAATAAAATGTAGTCTTTAAAATAGGGATCATGGTTAAACTTGGGGTGCCCACCCGAGGCGGGTCGTTCACCATTCTCATCCTTCAGGAAGATACTTTTTAAGCGGTTGCTTAACAGAACTGCGATCTCCGCCAGGCTGTGGTACTCACCGGAACCTGTAGGGTATTCTACCCTGAAATCATCAGTATAATATTGCTGGAAGTTCTTTAACGATTCAATAATCAGATAATTCATGGGCATCCAAATCGGGCCACGCCAATTACTGTTTCCGCCAAACATATTTGAATCACTTTCTGCCGGAGTATATTTCACGGTATAATCAAACCCATCCAGCTGATAGCGGTACGGCGTATTATCGTAGGCTTTGGATACCGAACGGATACCATAATCAGAAAGGAACTCATTCGGATCGAGCATCCGTTTTAAAAGCAGTTTCATCCTGTGGCCGCGCAATAGCGACAGTAAATGTTCATCGCTACCCTTTGTATCTGTCCAATGGCTTACCAGGTTGACCAGATCCGGGCGATGTACCATAAACCAGTCCATCTGATTCTTTAGAAAATCTAATTTTTCCCACTTATCTTCTTCAAAAACAACCTGGGCAAATAATGGGATTAGTCCTACCAGGCTTCTAAAGCGTACTCTGTCGGCAGTTCCATCAATTTTGCGGAGCATATCGTAGTAAAAACCGTCTTCCTCATCCCACAGGCCATGTGAATCTTCGCCCATATTGGAAATAGATCCGGCAATAAACAGGAAATGCTCAGAAAACTTAACCGCCAGACTTTCGAAAACCTTATGGTGCAGGGCAAGCTCCATGCTAATCTGCATCATGTTCAGCGCATACATTGCCATCCAGCTGGTACCATCGGCCTGCTCCAGGAATCCTCCGCCGGGAACAGGCTGGCTCCGGTTAAATACACCAATATTATCCAGGCCTAAAAACCCTCCTTCAAAAATATTATTCCCTTCACTATCTTTCTGATTCACCCACCAGGTAAAGTTAAGGAGGAGCTTATTGAATACCTCAATCAGAAAGTTCATATCTCCCTTTCCCTTTTTTGCTTTATCTGTCTGGTAAACATGCCAGGTAGCCATAGCATGTACAGGCGGGTTTACATCGTTAAAATCCCATTCATAAGCAGCCAGCTGCCCACTGGGATGCATATAGGTAGAGCTTACCATAATGGTTAACTGTTTTTTTGCAAAATCAGGATCCAAAGCAGCAAAGCTGATGCAGTGAAAACCGAGGTCCCATGCAGCAAACCAGGGATACTCCCATTTATCGGGCATAGATAAAATATCGTTGGCCACAAAATGTTTCCATTTTGAGTTTCTTCCTTTTTTCCGTTGTTCCGGTGGTTTAGGCTGCCCCGGGTCGCCCTTTAGCCATCGGTTAACATCATAACTATAAAACTGTTTATTCCACAACATCCCGGCCCATGCCTGGCGCTGCATCTTTTTTTCTTCGTCACTGGCC
Organism: Pedobacter sp. L105; assembly: GCF_009765875.1. Taxonomy (GTDB): domain Bacteria; phylum Bacteroidota; class Bacteroidia; order Sphingobacteriales; family Sphingobacteriaceae; genus Pedobacter. Next base: position 59,068 of record NZ_LMUP01000010.1, on the reverse strand, counting down.
GATGAAGGATGACAACCCGTATAAAAACTATCCGTTTCTGCTATCCGCAGGTCCATAACCTGTTTAAAGTCAGTAAAAGGTGCAGCGGATTTATTTTTAGACAGCCTGATCCTGATCTGGTGACTCTCTCCGGCAGGAATAGTGAGGTGATACCACATCCCAACTTTTGTTCCGCTTTGCGAAGGATTAACAGCATTCGCATTGCCCTTTACAATGGCTTCATGTATGCCGTCTTTGACGTAAGGAGTTGCATTAGGGAAATTATACAGGCGTTCGCTGTTACTTTCATTCTCTGTAAACAAAAGCTTCGGGTTACCTTCCACAAAACAGTAGTAATCACCTATATCAGCAGATCTTAGCAGAATATATCCACCCTGGTTCAACAGCTCAGGCTTCGCTGATCCATCTCCTATGCACCATGTATTTCTATACCATAACTGCGGGATTACATCTATCGTGGCAGCGGCATTACCACGGTTCCAGACGGTGTAGCTGATCAGCAGATCGTCCTCATCATTTTTAGCATATTCAATAAAAACATCTGCATAATCATCTTTATCAAACAGGCCCGTATCAATCAATTCAAATTCTGGCTGTGTCCTATCCCTTTTGCGGTTTTCGTCAATTAGCTGCTGATAAGGGAATGCCTGTAAAGGATATTTATACAGCATTTTCATATAACTATGAGTAGGACTGCCGTCTAAGAAATAATAGATTTCTTTTACATCTTCCCCATGATTTCCTTCCTCATTAGTGAGGCCGAATAACCTTTCTTTAAGAATGTTATCCTTCCCGTTCCACAAAGCCAGCCCTGCACATAAAAATTGTTTATCATCACTAAAACCTCCAATTGCTTCTTCTCCCCAACGGTAGGCCTTGCTCCTGGCCGTATCATGTGTGGTATGGTTCCAGGCATCGCCATTGGCACTATAATCTTCCCTCACGGTACCCCATTGGCGGTCGGAAACATAAGGCCCCCATTTCAGCCAGTTTGTTTTACCTTCATAGTGATCTTGAAGGCGCTGTTTTTCGGGATTTAAAGGGGTGCTGGAATTCATTCTTCAATAATAAGGAATGTTGGGGAATTAAAAAGTAATGATTTGGTCATTATCCTTTTTGGGACTGTTGCTTAATCCTTTTAAAACCTGCCTGAAAGGGCAAATGCAGGACCGCCATTTTGATAAGTCGGCAGGATCACGATATCGGATTTCTTTTTGCCCCAGATCATTTTTTGAACGGACGGATAAACCAGATAGGCAAACTTTGTAGACAAGATACCCAGGCCCGCACCGGCAACCACATCGCTAAACCAATGGTAATTTTTATATAACCGTAACACAGAGGTAGCCGAAGCAACACCATAACCGCCTATAGAATACCAGATAGACTCTTCTCCATATTCCTTACGCAAAAACTCGGCAGTAGCAAAAGCCGTTGCCGCATGTCCGGAGGGAAAAGAATAGTCATTGAGCCTGTTGGGCCTCATCCGGTTGCTGGATGTTTTAAGCACATCTACAGAGGCGGTAGTAAAAGCCGCAGTAATGATCAGAATGGCAGTTTTATCCCTGAAATTGTTCCTTCCTTTAATCCCCATCAAATCGAGACCATATACTGCCAGTGCAGGCACATAACGTAAATAATCATCAGCTGATGTATGAAAACTATGGTTATCCTGATTGATCTTTTTATGGACATAATTATCAAACCGTCGTAAAGTGTTGTTGTTTAAAGCTACAAACCCATAGGTTACTGCAGCAGCAGGAAGAATAAAGGCCACAAACTTTGGACGGCCTGTTGCAACCGTATCAGCCTGCTGCCCTTTTGAACTTAAAACAGATAATAAAAACAGTGCGGAAAGCAGGAAACATTTATTTAACATAGAGCGCGTAATTATTTAACATCGCTAAACTATGCAATTATGGTAATAGACGCACTATTTTGCCGTTTAATTTTAAATTTGCATTTATGGAAGAAATTCAATTGTCTGGCATATTTGGGAATAAGATCTGCAGGGTAAGGTGGGTAAAACCCAATACTTACCGCGTTTCGGCAGATGGTGTGCTCACAGGCCATATCAAAAAGGAAAATGGAGGCTGGATGCTCGAAGATGTGTCAGGGGAATTACTTACGGCCGAAAATGTACAGCTGATTGGCGAAAAATTGGACCATAGACGCAAATAATCAACAAAATCCTTTGATACAAAAATAATATCCCGTAAATTCATGTGATAGAACTAACCAAATATCAATCATGGATACACTCAATAAAATACGGGCATGGGGCGATCAGCACCATCCTAAATGGCTAGATTATTTAAGAATAGTTTTAGGTCTAACCCTCATCTGGAAAGGAGTAGCATTTGCTTTAAATCTTGCGGCTTTTACCAGCCTGATGGAAAACTCTGGCGTTGGCGCAGCGGTATCCATCAGTTTGATTGCACACCTGATCATCGCTTTTCACTTGATTGGCGGACTAATGATTGCACTGGGAACGCACACCAGGTTATTTTGTGTGTTAAACCTACCTATTCTGTTGGTCGCGGTGTTTTTCGTAAACTTACCTGCACATGTATTCCGTCCCTATTCAGAAGTATGGCTTTCCGGCCTGGTACTGGCGGGGCTCATCTGCTTTTTAATTGAAGGCGACGGCGTGCTGTCTATTGAAAATGAAAAACAGACAGTATCAGAATAACCCATAGTTTTTAAGCCATCATGAAAGATAATTTTATGGTGGCTTAATAAAATATATGCAGTTTTATCAATTATTTTCAGCGAAGAGTTAAATATGGACTGGTTTTTGAACTGTAATCATCACCGTTTAATCATAAAAACTATTTACCATGAACTACAAGAAACTATTGAATGAATACCTGGACAATCAGACTGACAAAACTCCTGTTGTAGTGGCTTTATTAGCTGGATTAGCAGTTGGTGCCGCCTTAGGTGTACTTTTTGCTCCGGCAAGTGGCACTGAAACCCGAACCCTGATCGCAGATAAGTCGAAAGACCTTTCAGATAGTGCGAAAGATAAATTGCAATCTTACAAAGAGAAAATGCAGGCCAGTGCCGATCATTTAGCTGAAACAGCGAAAGATAAATACCAAACTTATAGCGAAAAAATCCAAACCGGAGCTGATGATCTTTCAGATCTGAAAGATATTGCTGTAGAGACGATAAAATCGAGATTTAGTAAAGCTAAAGATGATGTAGCTGATGCTAAAGACGATCTGTCTGATGCCAAAGATGAAATTGTGAACGCATAGATTCTACCTATTGGTTAACATTAAAAAAACCGGCTTTATAGCCGGTTTTTTATTATCCTATGATTTATGAACACCCTTAGGTTAGTCCTTACCTGGATATTTGCATTGATCCTGATCATTGCAGGTATTAACCATATGATACATCCAGCAATGTATGCCTCCATGATACCAGACTTTTTACCGCTCAACCCGGTAAATTACTTTACGGGAGTGATTGAAGCCGCTTTGGGTATCGGTTTACTGCTGCCGGTAAGCAGGCGTGCAGCTGCTATTGGAACTATCTTGCTGATGATCTTTTTCCTTCCCTTTCATCTTGCAGATGTGCTGCGCGATGATCCTGCCATCGGCTCCAAACTGCTGGCCTGGATACGCCTTCCCCTGCAATTCGTTTTGATTTACTGGGCCTGGTTTTTGGTGCCCAGGGCTAAGTAGATTTCAGCAAAGAGTAATCCGCTTCCACCGCCATAGTGTTTAATCACCTTTATCGCAGGGCGGATGGTTTTCACCTCAGTACTCAATCTCTCTTCTTCCTCATCTGTTAAACCTGCACCAATCAATAGCACATCATATACTTTTTCCCTGCAGCCCGACAGTACTTCATCCACTCCCGAAACCCCGGTCGCCCTCCATAAAACATTTGCACGCAATAACCTGAGCACTACCTGTAAAATCTTTTCATTGGTACCTACTACCAGAATTTCAGTTTCGTTTTCCATAATTAAAATTCCATTGGAACATCCATGATCAAAAATTCTGCGTCTGTATTGGCAAATACGGTAAATCCTTCTGTATCCCAGATACCGTATCCGTCGCGTTTGTTTAACAACTGCCCATTGATCTCCACATCACCTTCCAGTACAAAGATATAAGCTCCGTTTCCTTTTTTATGGATCGTATACTCTATTTGATGTTTTTGTTCCAGGCTGGCCATGTTAAACCATGCATACTGGTAGATCCACACGCCCGCATCATCAGGGTTGGGCGATAACACCTGTACCAGCTGATTGGGAGTTGAAGTAATGTCGATTTTTTTCTGATCGTATCTTGGGGTTACATTTCGCTTATTCGGGAAAATCCAGATCTGAAGAAACTTAACCGGTAAACTTTTGTCTTTATTATCTTCGGCATGATAAATACCTGTTCCCGCACTCATCACCTGTATTTCGCCGCGCTCAATGGTGGCTACATTACCCATACTGTCCTTATGTTCCAGTGCGCCTTCCAGTGGAATGGAGATGATCTCCATATTATCATGGGGATGTTCACCAAAACCTCTGCCCCCATCAACTGTATCGTCATTTAAAACCCTTAAAGCGCCAAACTGAACCCTTTCAGGATTAAAATAACTGCCAAAGCTAAAGGTGTGAGAACTTTTTAACCAACCATGATCTGCTCCGCCACGAGTATTGGCTTTATGTAAAACTGTTTGTGCCATGCTGTTGTCTATTTATTGTTAAACAAATGTACACAGCATGGCAGCAAATCGTCTTACCATAGAATAAGAAATTAGGTAACCGCTAAAAAACAGATTAAAACGTTAGTTTATAACCTAAAGTAGCCCATACGCCCGGCATAGGAACTGCTCCTGCTTCGATATAAGTTACATCAAGCAGGTTCTGTGCATCTGCATATATACTGCTATGTTTAAAATTATAGCTCATTTTGGCGTCCAGCAGGGTATAACTTTTGTAATTGATACGCTCATTGTATTTTGCCGTCACTGTTAATGAAAGTACTTTCAAAAAGTCTGTATTCACCGTACCGGTTAACTGGTTCCTTAAAGTCTCAATTGCATATCGGGAGAAAGTAGCCAGTGGAATAGTTGTTTTTACCGTAGGATCAAGGTTGGTGTAAGCAAGCCCTACCCTCAGGCTATTAAAAGGATAAGCATTTTGCAACTGCCCGGTATTGTAATCTGCACTTAGCGTATATCCCGTTGAATTTAGCTGACCAAAGTTCTTAGGCTGCCATGGATCGGTTTGCAGATTTCTCACCCAGTCGATAAAACTGGTAATCCTGCGTTTAAACACACTGGCATTTAGCACAAAATGGGTTGAATTATATTTTAAGCCTCCTTCAGCATAACGTGATTTTTCTGGCTGCAGCTGATCATTGCCAATATTGGTAGGGCCTCTGTAATACAGATCTGTATAAGTAGGCAAACGTTCTCCGGTACCTACATTTACGAATACCTTCCAGTTGCCATAAAAATTATATCCCGCGTCAATCCCCGGTAATGCCTGCCAGCCGAAATCAGAATTATAATTCATATAACTGCCCACATTTACCAGCAGGTGTTTTACCAGGTCAAATTTGTATTCACCATAAATCCCGGCATTATCCCTGTTCCGTTTCCCCAAATTATTACTGTTGATGAGCTCTTTCCTGCCCTCCAGGCCCAAACCAAACTCTCCTATTCCGGTATCAAAAGTATTGTTCAGCTCGGCATCCAGCACCTGCGTAACATGGTGATTGTGGAATTGGTTGGGTGTTGATTTAATGTAGAGATAGTCATCTACATTATTACGGTAACTAAATCTGGGCAGAAAAGTCCAGAAGGAAGTCGGTTTAGTTTTATAAGCCACTGAGGCTAGTGCCGTATTGACTGTCTCTTCCGAATTTATATCACCCGGAGCCGAGTAAAAACCATTAGCACCATAATTGTTATGGGTATATCCGCCGGTAATATCCAGCTCGTCTGCTTTACCTACATTAATTTTACCCTGATAATAGTATTTCTGATTGTTGAATGCTGTATTAAAACGGTAGCCATTTCCAGCTTCCTGACCAGCAGAAAAAAGGTGGCTCGAGCCATTTAAAGCTAGTGTCCCTGAGGCGCGTACCCCATAACTCGCATAGGTGTTACCGGTCTGGTCGTCCTGTTTAAAACTGCTGCCCGTAAATACATTGGCAGTAACCCCGGTTTTAGTGACTGTTTTGGTGACGATATTGATGGCCCCGGTCAGCGCGTTGATCCCATAAATACGTGAAGCAGAACCTCTCAGCACTTCAATATGATCGATGTCATCAACAGAAATGGGCAGGTTCATCATGTTGTGTCCGGTCTGCGGGTCAGACACTTTAACCCCGTTGATCAGTACTAAGGTTTCATCAAACGTACCGCCATCAATACTGATATCGGCCTGCACACCACCGGGACCACGCTGACGTACATCAACTCCGGTTGCATAACTTAAGATGTCGCTGATGGATCTGGAAGGAAGATTTTTGATCTGCTGCTGATCTATGATCCAGATGTTACGGTTTTGCTGGGAAAAAGGAAGTTTCAAACGGTTTTCTTTAACCATCACTTCATTCAGGGTATTGGTGGTATCGCTTTGTGCCGACGCAAACAAGGCAGGCAGACAAAGAGATACCAGTAGAGGTATAATTTTCTTCATATTTGACTAAATTGCTGCGAATATAAGAAAATCGTAACAGGGTAGTTACAGTATTTTTTCCTGCCCGCTTAATTGGGACGCATAAAACGCATAGAAAACGCTGACGCTGAACCTAATACAGCACCTGCTGCTACATCAGAAGGATAGTGTACACCCAGGTACATTCTGGAGTATCCCACAGAACCAGCCCACAAATATGCTGGAGCAATTACATACCATTTTGAATAGGCCTGAGATAAAGCACCTGCTGTAGTAAATGCAGAAGAAGAATGACCTGAAGGGAAAGAAGTACTGGCAGGCTGATATACGGCATTGATCCGGATCTGTCCATGGAATGGCCTTGGCCGCTTTACAATCTGTTTAACCAGGAAAGTAAAAAGAAGGTTTACTGCCTGACTGCTGGCGATATAACCTGCATTCTGGCGGCTCACCCTATCATTGGCAATTACACCCTGCGCAAATATCCCGGCAGGAACTGCCAGGTTTACGAGGTTGTTGTATTTGGATACAAACAGGAAATAGCCGGTTTGTCCGGGAGTTCTGTGCTCGGACAGATCAATCATGATCCTGTCGTCAGTGCGCTGTATAAATCCCTCATTGCTCAGCATTGTCTGGATTTGCAGTTGCGTTTGCGTTGAGGGCTGGGATGGATTTTGTGTGCCCGTTTCATTACCCATCTGGGCAAATCCGTTAAAAGGTAAAACAGCTAAACAAGTTAGCTGCAATACCCATAATATGCGTGTTAATGTTTTGATCATTTTCCCCAGGCTTGTTCCATTGCGCCCAAAAATGTTTCAGGTGCCTGTGCACCAGATACGGCCAGTTTCTGGTCAAATACGAAGAAAGGAACGCCACTGATGCCAATCTGCTGGGCAATATGCTCATCAGCACGCACTTCATTGCTAAACTCAAAGCTGTTCAGCATCTCTTCGATAGCTGTTTTCTGTAGTCCGGCTTTAACGCCAACTTCCATCAATACGGCATGATCATCAATATTCTGACCATTGGTAAAATGGGCAATAAAAAGCTGTTCTTCTACTTCGTTATCTAAACCATTAAATTTAGCTAGCTGGATCAGCCGATGGGCATTGAATGAATTGGCTACTATGGCGTGGTCAAAATTAAAACCCAACCCCACTTCAGCAGCTACTCCGGTAATGTGCTCATGCATCTGCACCGCCCACTCCCGTGTCTGTCCTTTTTTCTGTGCGAGATAATCATAACTGTTCATTTCCGGTTTCGTTTCTGCATCCGGATCCAGCTCAAAGCTGTGCCACTCTATTTCTACCTGGTCCTTATGATGGAATTGCTCCAGTGCCATTTCGAACTTCCTTTTACCGATGTAACAAAATGGACATCTTACGTCCGACCATATATCTACTTTCATCGCTTGTGTTTTAAATTCATTTTTAAATAAGCTCAGGTTATTGCTTCAAATCACCACCAGTATTATTGGCTAATCAACCTGGTTAAATACGCTGATTAGCCAATATTGTTGTTCTGCGCTAAAACTATGGTCGGGCTTTCTTCCAGCTTAACCTTTATCCGCTTTAATCGTTTTTAACCCTTTTGTCCAGCGTACCAATTCTTTCAGCAAAGCACCTGCAGCTTTTACCGATGTTTCATTAGGTTCAAAAGTGTCATTTTCAGTAATGTGTTCAGTAAAAAAAGGAATGTTAACCATTTCATACAAAGGAACAACTTTAAAAGTAGATAAATCTGCTTTTAATGCATTTGCTGCCCTTGTACCTGCAGAAATACCTCCGTAACTCACAATACCGGCAGCTTTGTAGTTCCATTCCTGATAAAGAAATTCCAGTGCGTTTCTCAGCGGCGATGGATATCCAAAATCATACTCCCCTGTAACAAAAATAAAAGCATCGGCTTCTTCAATTTTAGCACTCCATTTTTTCGTATGGTCGTGCTCATATTTTTTCATTGCAGGATGATTGGATTCATCCATCAGCGGCAGCTTTAACTCGCCAAGATCTATGAGTTCCACGTCAAAACTTCCTGATTGTCTGGCAATGCCAGTGATCCATTCTGCTATCATTGGTCCTTTTCTTCCTGGTCTTACCGTTGCGCTGATTATTTTTAATTTATCCATGATTGCTATTTACAAGTTTAAACAAGTAATAAGAGATAATTGTTTATGTTATCCCCTATTAATTGATAACCAATGGCAGAACCATATGTTTTAACCACTTTTACAATTCTATGTTTAAACCAGGAACCAGTTACAGCGCTTTAAAGATTTCTTATTTACTTACCTTAAATACCGTAGTCTGGTGATAGGTCTGGCCTGGTAGCAATACGGTTGCCGGAAATTCAGGGATATTTATACTATTCGGATAATGCTGTGTTTCTACACAAAAGGCATCAAACGGATGGTAATCCTTTCCGCCTTTTGCATTGGCCACATCCAGGTATTTAGAAGTATAAAAGTGAGCTACCGGTTCTGTGGTAAATACTTCCAATTTTAATCCTGATGTGTGTTCCGTAGTTTCTGAAGCCATGCCAAATTCTCCATATTTTTTATCGAGGATATAACTCTGGTCGTAACCTTCTGCAGGATCCCAGTTCTGCCCTATCAGTTTACCGCCCAGGAAATCGTGTATTGTTCCTTCTACAGGAATCAATTTTCCGGTTACTACATAATCTGTATCCTGCTCCAGGTAATTACTGGCGGGCATGCGGTGATGATGCTGACCTACACTACCGCCATCTTTATTCAGGTTGAAGTAAGTATGGTGCGTCAGGTTAATAGCTGTAGCTTCATCCGTAGTTGCTTTATAATCCAGGATCAGTTCGTCTTCGTCTGATAATTTGAAGGTAAGCTGTACAGTAAGGGTACCAGGGAAGTTTTCTTCACCAGATTTACTGATGTATTGTAAGGTTAAACTTGGGTCTATCGTAGGCAGGATATCCCATACTTTTTTATCAAAGCCTGTATCGCCGCCGTGCAGGTTTTTCGTCATCTGGTATTCTTTGCCGTCAATAGTGAATTTACCATCTTTGATGCGGTTAGAGTACCGGCCTACCACCACACCGAGATAAGGATAATTGGCCAGGTAATCTTCATTGATATAACCGTCGAAGTCATCAAAGCCCAGTATCACATCCTGTTTTTCACCTTTGGCATTGGTGATCACAAATTCACTGATGATTGCACCGTAGTTATATATTTTTACTTTACTTCCGCGTGTATTGGTTAGCTCCACCGCGAAAACTTCCTTTCCATCAATAATTTTTCCCGTGCTAATTTGATTTTCTCTCATAAAACGTATATTGGTCTGCATTTATACTTAAACAATACTACAAATAATAACAGCCAATTTTAAACTGACCTGCTCTTATCAACTGATTTTAACTTAAAAAATGTATTATTATCCTAAATTGTTTTAAAAAGTATTAATTCAGTAACAAGATAAACTCAATATTAAGCAAACGAATATAACCTGATGAAATCCGAACTAGCCAAGAAATTCTTTGATACTTATGGCCTGCAGCCTGCAGCAACCTATTTTACACCCGGACGCGTAAATTTAATTGGCGAACATATTGATTATAATGGCGGACTGGTTTTTCCATGCGCTATCACTTTAGGTACCTGGCTTTGCCTTGCCCCTAATAATGACGGTGTGATCCGTTTTAAAAGTGTAAATTTCCCCGAAGATAAAGCTATCGACCTGGCACCCTCTTATACCAAAGATGGCAGTGGATGGTACAATTATCCCTTAGGCGTTTTTCATGAACTGCAGAAAAAATCGGTGATCCCGCAGGGATTCGACCTTTTATATTACGGAAATATCCCAATCGGATCGGGATTATCTTCATCGGCTTCCATTGAAGTGGTGACCGCCTTTGCCATTACCGATTTCCTGGGTTTAGATTACGACCGTCTGGAACTCGTTAAAATAGCAAAAAGAGTAGAAAATGATTTCATTGGCTTAAACAGCGGGATCATGGATCAGTTTGCTGTAGCTTTTGGTGAAAAAGACAAAGCCATTGTACTGAATTGTGATACACTGGAATACAAGATTGTTGATTGTGACCTGGGCGATCATTACCTGACCATCATCAATACGAAGAAACCAAGAGAGCTCGCAGAGTCCAAATACAATGAACGTGTGATTGAATGCCAGGCTGCTTTAAAAGCCCTGCAAACGGAGATTACGATTAATAATTTATGTGAACTGACTGCAGAGAAGTTTGCCCTGCATAGCCATGTGATTAAGGATGATACCGTATTAAAACGCGCTACCCATGTAGTACGGGAAAATGACAGGGTGATCCTGGCCGCTAAAGCTTTGGGCGAAGGTAACCTGGAAGAATTTGGCAGGTTGATGTATGCTTCTCATCAGTCGTTAAAATCACTATACGAGGTAACAGGCGTTGAATTGGATACGGTAGTTGAATTTTGTGCGGCCTATCCTGAAGTAACTGGTGCAAGGATGACCGGTGCCGGTTTTGGTGGCTGTGCTATTGCTATCGTGAAAAAAAGTGCAGTAGATGATTTCCGTGAAAAACTGACACAATATTACACCAACAGGATTGGTTATGCCTGTGAAGTATATGTGAGTGAAATTGGAAGTGGTGCAACCGCAATTTAATTCTATTTTTGCGCCATGCAGAAATTAAAGACAGCAGATTTAAACCGCGTAGGTATTGAAGAGTTTAAGGAACAGGAGAAGTTACCTGTTATAGTGGTTTTGGATAATGTACGCAGTATGAATAATGTGGGTTCGGCATTCAGAACTGCAGATGGCTTTTCTATAGAAAAGATTATCCTTTGCGGGATTACGGCACAACCTCCACATCGTGAGATCGAGAAAACCGCCATTGGGGCTACGGCTTCTGTGACCTGGGAACATGTCGAAGATACATTGGATGCTGTTAAACAGCTTCGTGAAGATGGATATGAGATCATTGCCATTGAGCAGGCTGATGAAAGTGTGATGCTAAATAAGTTTATACCAGATCAGGCAAAGAAATATGCGCTGATCTTTGGAAATGAAGTGAATGGTGTCAGCGACGAGGTCATGGCGGAGATTGATACTTGTATCGAGATTCCGCAGTTTGGCACGAAACATTCTTTTAATATTGTAATTTCTGCAGGGATTGTATTGTGGGATTTTTATGCGAAGTTGAGGTTGTCTTAATAGTGATGAGGTTCTGGCCTATCTTACTTGGCTTATCTTGCTTCTTAATTTATTCCGGATTCTCTTAACTTATACTTGCTTCGCTGAAAAAACAGGTATGCTCTTTTATTGCTGAAACCTTTGCCTGAAGGGGCAAAATTTCTAGGCAACAAAAGAGCACACCTGTTTTTTTTAGATCATCAATAGCGTTGGGCAGAATGTATGGGTACTAATATGATGAAACCAATACAGTCATCTAATTAAACTCATAGGGATGATCTCCAGCTTGGAGCAAAACTGTATGGCGAAATCATATGATGAAATCTATACATTCAAACGATGAAACTCATACGGGATTGTCGCCAGCATGGAGTAGAACTGTATGGCGTAAATCATATGATGAAATCTATACATTCAAACGATGAAATCCATACGGCAACCTGATCAAATTCTTATGGCTCAGCAGAACATCCCCCAAAACCAGTATTGGTTAAACAAATTCTTTTTTTTAGGGCATATCGTTTAGGTGTTGATTAATGCTTTACTAAAGATTTTACCCTTGTTAAATCCGCTATAACTCCTGATATATTGCAATTAACTTAAGGTAATAAATACTATCAGTAATACTTCGTTTTTTTAACACAAATCCACTTTTATTCAGTTGTAGACGCACAATTGCGAATTAATTAAGATCAGAAACGAACAGCTCTGCAATTTTTATAGACAGGGCTATACAGTAATTTCCGGGGCTTAAAAGAGGGACAATTGGTAACGCAAGTCTAACCAAATCAACATGTTTAACAAATTCAAAATATCAGAATTAGTCATTCTGATTCTGTCCATTGTGATCATATTCATTTCCGAATATTATTACATCGTTCTTAAAGAGCACGACCGGGCCATCTTTATCGGCTTATGGCCACCCACCATGATTATGCTGCTCGTTTATATTAATCAGAAAAAACAACAGTAACATGGAAAATCTAGACTTAATAGCCTACACCGCGTTAGTAGGAATTTCATTTGCTGTGTTTATCGTGTTAACTTTGAAAGAGTTCAATTACATGAACAAAAACAAATTCAAAAGTAAAACAAGAAATGCTGGTAAAACAGAAACTTTGGAGCAGGAACCATTACTGCCCTGAGTTTACCATTACCGTTAATAAAAAAAGCACCAGGAGACTCCCGGTGCTTTTTGGTTAGTGTTAACTATGTTTTGTTGTTATAGTTCTTTTTATGCGTAAGGGATACCGTCTTTGGTAGACAACTTACTTGATCCCATCAGGTACTCGTCGACTTTCCTGGCTGCCTCACGGCCTTCAGAGATTGCCCATACCACTAATGATTGACCCCTTCTCATATCACCAGCAGCAAAGATCTTTGCAATGTTGGTTTGATATTTACCTTCTTCGGCTTTTACGTTTCCTCTGGCATCCAGTTCTACACCTAATTTTTCAATCAGGCCTTCTTTTTGCGGATGTAAGAAACCCATTGCCAATAACACCAGCTGGCAAGGTAATTCACGTTCGGTACCGGCGATTTCTACGAAGTTCAATGGTCGGCCACTGCCGTCAATTTCCCATTTTACATCCACTACTTTCAGTGATTTCAGGTTTCCGTTTTCATCGGCAATATATTCCTTGGTATTTACACCCCAGGCCCTGTTGGCGCCTTCTTCATGAGAAGAAGTTACTTTCAGTAACATTGGATAGGTAGGCCATGGCATATTGCTGGTACGCGACTGTGCAGGCATCGGCATGATTTCAAACTGGGTTACAGAACGTGCACCCTGACGGTTAGATGTACCGATACAGTCAGATCCTGTATCACCACCACCAATCACGATCACGTCTTTTCCTGTAGCCAGGATGTCTTCCTGCTCAAAGCTGATCTTAGCAACCCTTTTGTTGGATTGTTTCAGGAAATCCATTGCGTAATGAACTCCTTTAGCTGCTCTGCCCGTTACGTTCAAATCACGCGGAATAGTAGATCCGCCTGCCAGAACGATCGACTGGAAGTCTCTCAGTAAAGTATTCAGTTCTACGTTAACACCAACATTGGAGTTACATTTAAACTCAATTCCTTCTTTTTCCATCAGGCTGATCCTTCTGGCAACTACATCTTTCTGCAGTTTAAAATCAGGGATACCGTAGTTTAATAATCCTCCGGGTGTATCGTCGCGCTCAAAAACCGTTACCTCGTGTCCTGCTTTATTCAGCTGGGCAGCAGCGGCTAATCCTGCCGGACCTGAACCAATTACCGCTACCTTTTTACCGGTACGGATCATTGGGGGTTCTGCTTTGATATATCCTTTTGCAAAGGCAATTTCAATGATGTGCTTTTCGATCTCCTCAATAGATACAGGAGATTTGTTGATACCCAATACACAGGCCGACTCACATGGGGCCGGACAAATCCTGCCGGTAAATTCAGGGAAGTTATTGGTGCTCAGCAAAATGCTGGAGGCCAGTTCCCACTCGCCTTTATATACGGCTTCGTTAAATTCAGGGATCACATTTCCCAGCGGGCAACCCGACTGGCAAAATGGAACGCCGCAATCCATGCAGCGTGCGCCTTCCTGTTTAACCTGCTCCTGCTCAAACGCAACAACAAACTCGTTGTAATGCTGTAAACGTGATTTTGCATCTTCTTTTACAGGAGCTGTTCTATCGAACTCTAAAAATCCAGTTACTTTACCCACAATTATGATGTTTTAACTTTAGTGCTTCTTTTTAATAAAACTGCTTTGTATTCTTTAGGGAATACTTTGATGAAATGTAAGGACTGTGCTGCCCAATCGCTTAAGATAAACTCAGCCAGCTTGCTCTTGGTTAACTGGATATGTTTAGTCAGCAAGTTCTGGATACGTGCATCATCATCTTCACTCAGCGGATCAAGATCTACCATTTCCTTGTTACATTTGCTGGCGAAATCTCCGTTCACGTTATAAATCCAGGCTACTCCACCGCTCATACCAGCAGCGAAATTGCTACCTGTATCTCCCAGCACCAGTACTTCACCACCGGTCATGTATTCACAACCATGGTCGCCCAAACCTTCCACTACTGCTGTTGCACCAGAGTTCCTCACGGCGAAACGCTCACCTGCTAATCCTCTCACATACAACTCACCGGAAGTGGCACCATATAAGGCAACATTACCGATCAGGATATTCTGTTCAGGAACATAAGTCACTTCGCGGAAAGGATAGATTGAAATGCGCGCTCCGGAAAGGCCTTTACCTACGTAATCATTTCCTTCACCTTCCAGTTCCAGGGAAATACCTCTTGCTGCAAAAGCACCAAAACTTTGTCCCGCAGAACCGTGGAATTTAAAGTTGATCGTATCAGCAGGCAAACCTGCACCTCCGTATACTTTAGACAGTTCGTTAGACAGCATGGTACCAATAGCACGGTCGGTATTTTTCACTTCAAACTCTTTGAAGACGATCTCTTTGTTTAACAAAGCAGGCTGAGCTGTTTTAATCAGTTCATGATCCAGTACATGTTCAATTCCGTGATCCTGTTTCTCTGTATTGTACAAGCTTAATCCATTATCAGGCGCTTTATACAGGATGGCAGAGAAATCAAGGTTTTTCAGCTTCCAGTCGGCCGCATCAGTTTCACGCATTTTCAGCGATCCTGCCTGTCCAACCATTTCTTCTATCGTTCTGTATCCAAGTTCTGCCATCGTTTCACGTAATTCCTCAGCCAGGAAATGGAAAAGGTTTACTACATGGTCCGGATCACCGGTAAATAACTTTCTCAGGTCAGGATCCTGGGTAGCAACACCAACCGGACAAGTATTCAAATGACATTTTCTCATCATGATACATCCCGCAGTAACCAATGCAGCTGTAGCCACACCCCATTCTTCTGCACCCAATAAGGTAGCGATAGCAATATCTCTTCCTGTTTTCAGCTGACCATCTGTTTGCAGGACAACCCTGCTTCTTAAGCGGTTTCTTACTAAGGTTTGATGTGCTTCAGCCAATCCTAATTCCCATGGCAAACCTGCATGCTGAATAGATGTAAGCGGAGAAGCACCCGTACCACCGTCAAAACCAGATACCAGGATCACATCGGCATGCGCTTTCGCCACACCCGCTGCAATGGTACCCACTCCTGCTTTAGACACAAGTTTCACATTAATCCTTGCTGCCCTGTTAGCATTTTTCAGGTCAAATATCAGCTGTGCCAAATCTTCGATCGAATAGATATCATGATGAGGAGGAGGAGAAATCAAACCTACGCCTTCTGTAGCGTGACGAACCTTAGCGATCCATTCATCTACTTTATGGCCTGGCAGCTGACCACCTTCACCTGGTTTAGCACCCTGTGCCATTTTAATTTGCAGTTCATCTGCGTTGGTCAGGTAATTACTGGTTACCCCGAAACGTGCAGAAGCAATTTGTTTAATCGCAGAACGCATAGAATCACCATTCGCCATTTTTTCATAGCGCAGTTCATCCTCACCACCTTCACCGGTATTACTTTTTCCGCCGATGCGGTTCATCGCGATAGCCAGTGTAGAGTGTGCTTCGTGGGAGATCGATCCGAAAGACATCGCTCCTGTAGCAAAACGTTTCAATATATTTTCAACAGGTTCTACTTCCTGTAAAGGAACAGAAGGGCGGTCGTAGGTAAATTCAAACAATCCGCGGATCGTGTAGGCTTGTCTGGTTTGTTCGTTTACCAGTTTACTGTATTGTTTAAACGTATTGAAATCATTCTTACGGGTGGAATTTTGTAATAAATGGATCGTTTGCGGGTTAAACAAATGCTGCTCCCCTTTTCTTCTCCATTTGTAATTACCACCTGTAGGCAGGATTGTATCCGGACGGGTATTTTTACCAAACATACGGCCATGTTTAATCAGGGCCTCACGGGCAATCTCATCCAATCCTAAACCACCGATCCTTGATACTGCACCACTGAAATAATTGTCGACCACACTTTTGTGGATACCCAATATTTCAAAGATCTGTGCACCATGGTAAGATTGCAGTGTAGAAATTCCCATTTTAGAGAAGATCTTCAGCAATCCGCTGTTTACCGCGTAGATATAATTCTGAATTAATTTTTCTTGTTTAATACCACTTTCCGCATCAAAACCAGTGATAGTTTCCAATGCCAGGTAAGGGTTAATTGCTGTAGCACCAAAGCCAATCAGACAAGCGAAATGGTGAACTTCCCATACGTCACCTGCTTCGGCCACAATACCCACTGCACCTCTATATCCTTTACGGATCAAATGGTGATGCACTGCAGATACTGCTAAGAGCGAAGGAATAGCCGCATGTTCAGAATCCAGGGCACGATCTGAAAGTACGATCACCTGGAAACCATCTTCCACAGCATCTACTGCATAGCGGCATAAACGTTCCAGGCCTTTAGCCAGTGAACCTGGTTTACCATCAGCCCTGAAATAGGTTTGTAATGTTTTCGACTGGAATACACCAGTGTCAATACTACGAACTTTCTCCAGTTCGAGGTTAGTGAGGATAGGATGTTTGATACCTACACAATGACAGTGCATAGCATCTTCTTCCAGCAGGTTACCATTGTTACCCATAAAGCCGGCGAGACTCATCACTACCTTTTCCCTGATCGGGTCAATTGGCGGATTGGTTACCTGGGCAAACAGTTGTTTAAAGTAAGAAGATAAATGCTGTGCTTTCTGTGACAGGACAGCCAAAGGAATATCGGTTCCCATAGAGCCAATAGGTTCTTTAGCTTCGATAGCCATTGGTTTTAAGATCAGGTCAATATCTTCCCTGCTATAACCAAATACCTGCTGATATTTAAAAATAGATTCCTGAGAAAGACCTGTAAACACCACTCTCGGGTCTGATAGTTCTTCCAGACGGATCTGGTATTGATTGATCCAGTCGCCATAAGGACGGCTGCTGCATACTTTAGTTTTAATCTCTACATCACTGATGATCCTTCCCTCTTCCATGTCCACTACGAACATTTTTCCAGGGGTTAACCTTCCTTTTTCAATGATCTGACTTTGGTCCAATGCCAATACACCAGATTCTGAAGCCATGATCACACGGTCATCCTGGGTAATTGCATACCTTGCCGGTCTTAGTCCATTTCTGTCTAAAGTACCGCCGATAATGTTACCGTCGGTAAAAGCAATTGCTGCAGGTCCATCCCATGGTTCCATTAAGGTAGCATGATATTTATAGAATGCCCTTTTCAGTTCATCCATATCATCGTTGCCATCCCATGCTTCAGGGATCAGCATCATCAGTACATGTGGTAATGAGCGGCCTGCATGCATTAATAATTCTACTACGTTATCCAGACAGCCGGAATCTGACTGTGTTTCATCGATAAATGGCAGCAGCATGTTTAACTCTTCAGCTGTGAAATACGTTGAAGCGAAAGAACGTACACTTGCACGGAACCAGTTCAGGTTACCCTGAAGGGTGTTGATCTCGCCATTGTGGGCGATATAACGGAAAGGCTGCGCCAGTCTCCATGAAGGGTTAGTATTGGTTGCAAAACGTGAATGCACCAGTCCAAATGCAGAAACTACACGTTTATCGCTGAGTTCTGTAAAATAGGTACGCACTTGCATGGAGGTCAGCTGACCTTTATATATAATTGTACGGGAAGAAAACGAGGCGATATAAAAATCTGTTTTAATTCCTTTTACAGTGTTCAGAATCGTTTTAGTCAGGTAATTCTTTAAAACGTATAACTTACGTTCAAAATCAGCACCAGCGGCAATATTTGTTGGGCGGGCAATAAATACCTGTTCCATTTCAGGTTCTACTGAAAGGGCCATATTACCAATATCCGTAGGATCTGTATTTACTTTTCTAAAACCTAAAACTTCAAGGTTCAGCTTTTCAGCTACGCGGTAAATAATCTCTCTGCACTCTTCTCTTTGTCTAACGTCTTTAGGGAGGAATAACATACCTACTCCATAATCACCTGACTGATTCAGGCTAAATCCTATCTTAAGACACTCATCGTATAAAAATTCGTGCGGAACCTGGATCATAATACCGGCACCATCACCTGTATTAATTTCGGCACCCACAGCACCCCTGTGGTCAAGGTTCTCCAAAATAGTAATGGCATCGGATATTATTTGCTGGGATTTTCTTCCTTTCACGTGAGCAACAAAACCAATACCGCAGGCATCGTGTTCAAAGCTTGAATTATATAAGCCCTGATTCTCTTCAATTTGTTCCATATAATAATGTATTCGAAAGACTAAGATAATCAAAAACTTTTGAAATTGTTAAGTTGATATTTTTTTTATGAAAAATAAAGAATCAATTAACGAATCAGGACATACCTTGACATATTTGTAAAAATAAGGTAGGAAATTTAACAGAAACATATTACCATTATTTAGATCGATTTTCGATTAGACAAGGATATGACACTATTTATCAATGTATTTTCAGGTGTAATAGCAATGTTACGCCACCTATATAATAAGTAACGAATTAATCATAGTGTATGGATCAAATGATTTTTTAATCTATTGGGATTTTGTTTTTTTTACCTTTTATTCTTACTGGCTATCCTGGAAGGCTTAAGAATTATAATATTTGGTTGTTCGAATCTGGTTTGATATTATCAGCGTCTATACATAGGTTCTACAGGGGGTTGACATACCTTTTAACTATGTCAACCCCCTTTGATCACCCTTTAAAACCCGGGTTAGTATCAAACTGAAGTCGAACTGTGTCCTGGGGATATTGGTTTACAGACTTGAGATGCTCTACACTGATTAGTCTATTATAAAAAAGAAAATTACTGATTAGGTTTTACAAATTGTTTTTTACCAGTGTTCGTTTACATTATGAGATTAAGTTCTTGTTTAAATCATCATTGGGTTAGAAAAGTTGCATAAATAAATCATGAATTTATTGAATAAAGTTAACTTGAAGGTCCATCTATAAATTATGCAATTGTTAACGGCTTGCCCGGGGACGGGTTTGACCATGCTTTGATCTACTCCACAATGACTCCCTTTTCCCTCCGCTAAAAGTCCGCCCAATTTAACTAGCTGAGCAGTGTGGACTTTCAACGTACTCATACGGACTCTCTGTGGACTCAAACAAAGCAAGCACCCTTCCAGAATCAATGAATATATTTTGAAAATCCATTTTCGGTTTCGTTATATTTAGTTCATACATAGGTTTGCTTTCGGACGTTGTTCTTTCGGCTATTTTAGGGGGTTGGTTCGGCTCTTACCCGAACCAACCCCGAACCAACACCCTACCAACACCCTACCAATCCCCTACCAACCCAAACCGAAGTCAAAACCATCTCAAAGTTGTGTCAATTTGAAATTTTTACCGGGTAAAAAATAAAAAATGTTCATTTTTATTGAACTCCAAAGAGCTAAATTTCAATCCATTATCATTTAAAGCGCAAAAAACCGCTAAAAATAGTTGTTTAGGCTTTTGTAGACTGAACTCTTTTGCTACATTTGCAGTGGGCAAGTCCTTTACGATCAGCTCCCTTTGAACTCCCCCAGGGCGGGAACGAAGCAAGGGTAGAAGGTTGTAGCGGTGCGATAAAGGTTGCTTGCCCATTTTTTATTTTTTTTCAGATTGACTATGCTTTCATTGCACAATCTTCCGTTCAAAGTATACGCCGATTCTATCCGCAGAGTATTTTTCCTTAAATTATATAATCATGAAATTTTTCATTGACACGGCTAACCTTGATCAAATTAAAGAGGCGCAGGACCTTGGTATCTTAGATGGTGTAACCACCAATCCCAGCCTTATGGCTAAAGAAGGTATCACCGGCGAACAAAACGTTATCAACCATTACAAAGCAATCTGTGCTATTGTTGATGATAAAGTAAGTGCTGAAGTTATCTCTACCGACTACGAAAATATCATTAAAGAAGGTTTGGCATTAGCTGCACTTGATCCGAAAATCGTTGTTAAAGTTCCAATGATCAAAGACGGTGTTAAAGCAATCAAATATTTCTCTTCAAAAGGTATCAGAACTAACTGTACACTGATCTTCTCTTCAGGACAAGCTTTATTGGCTGCAAAAGCAGGTGCTACTTATGTATCTCCTTTCTTAGGTCGTTTAGATGATATAGGTACTGAAGGTTTATCATTAATTGAAGAAATTCGTTTGATTTTTGATAACTACGGTTATCCAACTGAAATCCTTGCCGCTTCTATCAGAGGTCCATTGCACATTATCGGTTGCGCTAAATTAGGTGCAGACGTAATGACTGGTCCTTTATCAGCTATCTTAGGTTTATTAAAACACCCATTAACTGATAGCGGTTTGGCTACTTTCCTTGCTGACCATAAAAAAGCAGCTGACGCAGCTGCAGCAAAAGCATAATTAATTTTTTTTTAAAACCCCGGTCTGAATTTCAGATCGGGGTTTTTTATTTGATCAGGTTAAGCTCCGGCCAATACCGCTTTCACTTTTTCATAGTCGATCTGCTCATCAGGTGCGATTAAGATCCCCTTCACTCCTGCCCCGTTCGCAGCTTCTACATCCCTGGGCTTATCACCAATCATCACTGATAAGGAAGGATCAATATCATATTCAGCAATTGCTTCCAATAACATCCCTGGTTTTGGTTTTCTGCATTCGCATTCACCAGACACTGTTGGATGATGCGGGCAATAGTAAGCATGAATAATCTCCGCTCCCTGCTCTTCAAATTTATTAAACAGTATTTCGTGCATGTCTGCCAACGTATCTTCGGTATAACGCTTTAAAGCGATCCCTCCCTGGTTTGTAATCACTACCAGCAGGTAACCTTCATCGAATAATTTCTTTAATGGAGGGATTTGATATTCCAGTACTTCGAAATCTTCGATTTTGGTGATATAATCATAAATCTCGTGGTTGAGCACCCCATCACGGTCTAAAAAAATAGCTTTGTTCATTGTTTTGGATTTGTGGCCTAAAGATCAAAATATAATTCGAAGCGAAGCAAGATTGTGAAAATTAATCGTCAGGATTTGACTTTTCTGGGAAGAACATGATGAAATGGAGAAATGATTATGTGGGTTTAGCGGTAAAAAATGCGGTTTTTTAGACGGATTTAACGTTTATTTAACTTAAAATGTAATTAATCAGGCTTAGAATCAGCGGTATATAAGTTACACCGCATTTTTATTTGGAGTATAGATATGGTACTCCTATATTTGCATCACTTTAAAAGGAAACGATTAGAGTATTGTTCTACAAAGAATAATGATTCCGTAGCTCAGCTGGTAGAGCATTACACTTTTAATGTAGTGGTCCTGGGTTCGAATCCCAGCGGGATCACAGAGAATAGTATCAAAACTACGTAAAAGCTTGCAAATCAAATGATTGCAAGCTTTTTCGTTTACCGGAAAAGCCCAAAATATTCATTTAATCACAAATAAAAGGTGAGTAATTAGGTGAGTAAAATTTGGGATTATGTACTCACCAAAATCAATGTAACTTTCTGATTTATAGAAAGTTCACCCATTGAACGACTTGATACCTTTAGACTGCAAGGCTAACTTTGTTTAACCTTAAATCAGTCATTATGAAAACGACTTTCAGTTTGCTTTTTTATCTGAAAAAGCCAAAAGATTACACTACTGGTGCCGCCCCTATTTATTTAAGGATCACTGTTGATGGAAAACGTGCTGAACTTTCCGCTGGCAGGGAATGTGAACCGGAACTTTGGAACTCAAAAACCGGACACATGCGGGGCATAAAAGAAGAAACCAAAATTTTCAATGCCTACCTGGATAAGATCAAAGCAGGTCTTAATGCTGCTTATACCTCACTATGTTTACAAGATGAAGAAATAACTACCGAAAATGTTAAATGTAAGTATCTCGGCAAAGCTGAAAAATCGCATACCATTTGTGAAGCCATTAAAATCCATAATAAAAACATGGAAGCATTGGTAGGAAAGGAAGATTATGCCGAAGGAACGCTAAAAAGATTTGAGGTACTGGAAAGGCATGTTAAAGATTACCTTTTGTTTAAATATCAGAAAACAGACCTTAACATCAGGAATGTTGACCATGATTTTATAGACGGTTTTGATTTCTACCTCCATACCTCAAAGGATAACGGAACAAACACCGCAAGCAAGCACCTTAAAAATTTGGGTAAAATTGTCCGTATCTGCATGAAAAATAAGTGGATCAATAGTGATCCATTCTTTGGCTACAAGCTAAAATCAAAACTTGTACACCGGGAATACCTCACCAAAGAAGAGTTGCAATGTATTGCAAATAAAATCTTTACCACTGCAAGACTATCACAAGTGCGGGACTTTTTCCTATTCAGTTGTTACACCGGTTTATCTTATGCAGATGTACAAAAGTTAAAACTATCAGATATACGTATAGGGAACGATGGGGAAAAATGGCTCTTTGGTTATAGAAAAAAAACGGGTACTCGAGTGGCCGTTCCCCTTTTACCAGTTGCCAGAGATATTCTGGATAGGTATAAAGATCATCCGTTCTGTATCAACCACGACAGAGCTTTACCAGTTTCCAGTAATCAAAAGATGAACGAATACTTGGCAGAAATTGCCGTCCTTTCTAACGTTCCCAAAGTATTGGGCAACCGGATAGCAAAACGCACCTTTGCCACAACCGTAACCCTATTGAATGGGGTACCAATCGAAAGTGTTTCCAAGATGATGGGACATACTAATATTCGTACAACTCAGTTATATGCCAAAATGCTGGATGAAAAAGTAGGTAAAGACATGGCTCCATTGATGGAACAGTTTATCAATGTAGCTTCTTGAAATTAAGAAACAATAAAATCAATATTCACCTATAATTGACAAATATTTAAAAATATTAGGCATTTCTTTCTATTTTGGTTAATTTCGTTTAATGTTAAAAGAGATCAATAAAAGAGTTGTTGTTATACACTGGAAAAGATTCGCTGGAATAGACATTGATGTCTTTTCCAGCTTGAAAGGATTTTGCGATAGCTACCCTACTTATAACTATCATACATTAAACAACTACTTGTCTAAAAAGAAAATCCCGTTTGAAAATGACGAGATCAAGATTGAGCGACAACCGTTGATCAAGCAAGTGAGAAGACCAAATCTTCCGGAAGTATTGTTCTGGGATTTTGACTTCAATAAATTGGATTGGAACAGAAGTTATAAAACCATTATAGAAAGAGTGCTTGATAAAGGCAGTTCCGAAGAGTGGGAAGAAATGATCAAGTTTTATGGAAGGGAAAATGTAATTGATGCCCTTGAAAACGATATTACCTATCTTTCCGACATGACAATGGAAGCCGTTTGCGAGTATTTCCAGTTGACTAAAGAAAAGCTCAAATGTTATACAAAGAAACAGTTAAACCAGGGACACTGGATTTAATTCATCAGCTGATGAAAGATCAGCAGCTTAATTCGTTTTATCTTGTTGGGGGAACTGCGCTATCCTTAAGGATCGGACACAGGGAATCCATAGACATTGACCTGTTCACTTCCTCAGATTTTGATGGAGTTCAATTAGCCCACCACTTACAGCAGAACTATAATGCTCTGGTCAAAGGGCAAAAAAGCAATTACACCAGTGGTAGTATTGGTAAGGTTGATTTCGATTTCATTTCGCACAAATACCCTTCTATAAAACCCATTGAAACCATCGAAGGTATAAGGATGATGTCTAACGAGGATATTGCAGCCATGAAAATCAATGCCATAGTGAATAGCGGGCAAAGGATCAAAGACTTCATTGATATACATTACTTACTTAAGGAAATGCCTTTAGCTGATATAATGAATTACTATTGCAGCAAATATCCTGACGTTAATCCAAACGTGGCTAAATCCTCCCTATTATATCATAATGATGTTGATCTAACTGTTCCAGTGCTGTTAACAGACGGGAAGTTAAAATGGCTGGATGTGCAAAAGAGCATTTCAAAAGCTGTAATGGACTACAACAGTTTGCAAGAAAGCCGGGATCTGTTTGATAAATTGAAAGAAACAAAAAATACCCCTGATAAGGATCGTGGCAAAGGCTTGCGACGTTAAGCGTTCCTCTAGGTTCGTACTGTCCAGACCGATCAGCCAGAAACTAATGGCTACCACTCCGTAGAAGCCCAAAACGGGAACATGCGGGATGGAATGGCGCAATGGGGTTCCGTAGGCCGTAAATGTGGGGAGGGGGAGAAAATAGTCTTACTCAGCTTACCATCTCATTTGCCCTTTTTTAACTTAGTTCAAGATACTGTATCAGATTAGCCAATCATGAAATTTACTGGATAGATCTTCGCTAAACTTTCTACTAGCTGCATAGACATCCATTCCCCTATCATCATATATATTTATTACTATACTTCTTTCAAAATTCACGAAGTAGCATGTAATGTTAGAAGATGGTTCCTCTGCCATCTCGTAATTAATTATGGAAGTAGCAATTGGTGAAATTTGTGATTGTAAATATTTTTTGAAATGTAAATACAAAACCTCCTCCTCTTTTTGATCTCTAAGAACCAAATCGGCCTTTCCTAAAACTAATCTAATACTTTCGGAGCTTGACTCTTCGTCTTTTTGCCATAAAATGATCCGTAACCATATTGGTAAATCGCCAAAACAATATCTTAGTATAAGATTACTTCTTTCTGTTGCCTGATTGATTCTAGTTAAATCTTCTTCCTCTCCACCAAGTTCAAATCTTAATTTATTTATACCTAATGAACTTAAGGAAGTTCTATCAATGTCCCCAAATTTTTGAATAAATAAGTCCTCAAAGTTAATTACACTGTCTATCATTGATATCTACTTATGTACGATGATCACCTATTCATCGAAATAACAAGCTATATGCTGATTATTTTGCATGTTTATTTTTGTGTTGAGCTACCTTATTTATTATCGTCTTTTCAGTTTCAGCCTGTATAACATTGAATATTAAGTTAGGATCTACATTTAATATATAGGCCATTCTGAGAATTTCTGATACCATGAATTTTTCAGGATTTGCTAATTTCACAGAGTAACGTTCCGAATTAATTCCAAGTAGTTTAATAATCTTGGTTGGGTATAATTCTGCAATATCATACATCTTTTTGATTTTGCCAGTTTCAAATAATGCACCTATTGATAAAAGATCTTTTTCCGGATCAGTATTAATATGCTTCCAATTAGCCATATTCTAGAGTTTGAAACTAAAGTCGTTAATTGGATATTATTCATCGTTTAAAAAGAACTATTAGTAATTTAAAAAATACTTTTAGTTTGTTTTTGTATTGCTGTATTCGTAAGTTTGGATAATGATAGATTAAAAATTATTTTTAGCGTTTACTTCATTAAAATATTGAAGCATTCGCACTTCGAGTCTCGTCTTAGAAACCTGAGAAATTTCAACTGGATACGAGAGGTAAGTGTAGTGCTCACGTCATAGGCGTGAGCCTGCTTTCCGTATCCAAGGCTTCTCAGGGCCTCTAAGACGGTAAGTGGGTTTCACGCCTTATTTTTTTGTCGTCAACTTGCTTATTATGACTCATAATAGTGTAACCAACTAAAATGAGAATATATGGAAACGCACATTCTTTCAGCCACAGAACAGCAGGCAATCTATTTTAAAACCTTTATTCAACGCCTGGTAGATAAGTTTAAACCGTTACAGATTTTCTGCTTTTCAAAAACAAACCTAGCATCGGAAACCTCGGGCTGTTTCAAAGATCAGCACCAGACCTACAACTGCAATTATTGTTTACTCCTAGTCACCGCAACCAACACCCGCATTGATCATGAGGTGCAGGAATACGTTAATTTCCATTATCGGCATGGAGAGATTACTATTTTGTGTCATGGCCGGGATTCGATCTTAGAGGCAATTAAAGCCAATAACAGGTTTTTTATAACCGTTTATACTACTGGACAGCTTTTATACAGCCATGATGGGATGAGCCACTTTGATTTTACCGGGAAGCTTATCCCGATTCAATCTGCCTTCAAAGCACAAAAACACTTTGACCAGCGGATGCCACTGGCAGAAGGTTTTTTGCGGGGTGCTGGCGAATGCCTTGCCAAGCAGGATTATAAAGTTTCCACTTTCCTGTTGCACCAAGTGGTGGAACAATGTTGTATCCTGCTGCTGAGGGTACATCTGGCTTACCGATCTGAAATACACAATTTGTTAAGGATGTTACGCTTGTGTAATTCCTTTTCTGAAAAACCAATCCAAGCCTTTTTATCGGGAAGTACCGAAGATGAAAGGCTGTTCAACCTGCTGATGAAAAGCTACTCCGGCTCCCGTTATGGAAATGGGTTCTCTGTTACAGCCCAAGATGCCCAAAGTTTATATCACCGTGCCTCCTCTTTCGTCACTTTGGTTAAAGAAATGTGCGGTGCCAAAATTGAAGAATTGGAACATGAAGCCCTATTGTATAAAGAACTCAAAGGTGAAATTGAAGTCAAAACAGATTTATAAAGTGAATGGCGATGAGAAAGAAGAAAAATCAACTGATTAATATTCCCTTGGAATTTAAGGTGGCCTGTAGCCTATATAAAATTGATGTCGCTGAAGTATTGCAGATTTTTATTGATCATGTTACGGTCTATGATTTTATGAATCCTGATTATCATCAGGGATTTACAGAGGCTTCTCATTCCCTGATTTTCTGTATCAAAAAAAAGGGACAAACCCGTATTAGGAGTTCAGCAATGAAAAAATGTAAGGAGTTATTCTTTAGGAGTATCCATCAAATTGAAATTCTTGTCCGTTTGAAAAAAAGAGGCTGGAAAACTGCCACCAAACGCAATTACACCCGCTATTTTGTCGAGAACATCTTTAATGCCATGGAGAGGCTGCATGCCCCGTCAGATATACTCTACCTCGATGAATACACTACTCTGAAATTGAGCAAGGATTTTTGTGTCCTTTGTGAGTTATATGATTGTTACCCAAAAGAGTTTCTTGAATATTTTATGGGTTATATTTCTGTAGCCGATGCGCATGCCTGTGACAGGATAAAAGGCTACACCAATTTTATTTATTCTTTTTTCTTCCTAATCGCCAATGGCTTTGGCCGAAGTTCAAATATCAGGATTGAGCTACTGGACTGGGAGCTTGATTTCTATGAGCGGATGGAAGAACTCCGCTTGGAAGTTTACATTATCCGTGACCTGCAAAAAAGAGCGGATACCTTAAGAGATTTTTATGTAATACATTATCAAACAATGAACCCAAACTAAACCTACACCTATGGAAACAACAATTCATTTAACACTGTCAGAAGATTTTGAAACCCTTTGTGCGATCTATCAGATTCAGCCGGAATATTTTATTCAAACCTTCATTGATCAGGTATCCCTGCCTGAATACTATAGCGATCCAAGTAACAGTAACCGATGGGGCACCTTATTTTTTCTTCACTTTGTAGAAACAGAATTATCCCACTACAATGTGGACAGAAAACTGGAAGACCGTTTTTTGACGGCCTTTAACCAAGCGATGAAGTATAATTTCGATGCGCAATCATCCACGTGCGAAACCTCTTTAGCCACTGGAAGGAATATTATGCGGCAATGGCTAAAAGCAGTTTTAGCAGAGCGTACAAAGTACATTACCGATAACTTATAATTATCTGTTTAAGGTATACGAAGTAATTTCAGGTGAGCATTCATCGTCTTACACCTTGACTTTGATCCTGATCTGGTTCCTGACCATTTTTCTTTTTTCGCCTCCTGATCGGTTCTTCAGGGTCTGGCTGTGGTGCAACATATACAGGCTCCATCAGGATGCTGAGTAAATCGGCACCGAATTTACCTGCCGTGCCGATCATTTCCCCGATACTACCAAATAGTCCTTCCGTTATACCTATGCTCAGGTCTTTAAGAATTTCAGGGGATTTAGACTGATGGTTTTGAATACGGTCTAAACTCTGCATTTGCGCTTTTTGTTCGTTTGTCCCATTTTTCATGGTATTGGCATAGGTTAAGGTATCTTTCAGCCCCCTGTCAAAATCAAAGAACGTATCAAACAGATTTTCGCCGGATTGTTTAAAAGCAGTGCGGTTAAACTCACCCAATTTTGCAGAATGTTCCTTGTTCTTTCCTTTAGAGGTATTCTGCGGACTGAGCTTAATGGTATTGCTGATGTCTTTACGGCTAACAATGATCTGGATGTGATCCTGTCGTCCCTCTTTGCGTTCCCCTTTCTGCTTGGTTCTGTCCTTCACTTCCTTGTCGGTATGCTGATAATAGCGATAATTCTCATGCTTGGCATACCAAAGCAGGTCTTTATTGCTGTCAATACCCGGTCTTTTAAAGTTTTTGGCATATTCATCCATGACCTTCACGGCATATTCTTTTAGCTTTTCCTTTACGCCCTGCTCGCCGTAGGTCTGGTACAGGTGTGCAAGTTCCTTTTGGCTGGGGCTAATATTAATGAGAAAAAACTTACTATCGTTACGGCCAAGCTTGGCAATGTTGCGGTCAATCTTCATTCTGACTTCCTGCCTGGTAATTTCCTTACCTGTACCATTAAACCAATTTTCCTGCCCTAAATCCCGGCCTTTTTCAATGGGTAAACGGTTCTCTTTTTCCAGATAGTTGACCAACGCCCCGCTGCTGCCTTTGTTATTTCCTGTTTCCGATGCGGTGATATTGATAAACATAAGCTATAAGTTTTGGAGTGATTGCCTGACATGGGTTTGTAGCTCTTCCTTTTTTACATTGGATGTAGGCCAGCCTAAAGTTTCCCTCTGATTGATGTAGTATTCGAGTATCTTTTTAAAGCTTGATTTTAATACCGCTTTTTCCTCCATTTGGGTGAGTATTTTGGTCATGCTTTTTTCAATACTCCCCACATGTGACGAAACCAGAGCGGTCTTTTTTGCTTCTTCGACCAGATGCCCCGATATGGTTTTAAAGTGGGTCGTATGTTGTTTTGCAATGGTGATCAATTCTCCAGTGGTGGTAAAGATGGGAAACAGGAAATCACTTTCCTGTTTCTTGATGAAAGCAATAATCCTGTTATTTCCATTGACCAGCTCTTTTTTGAGTAGCTCATCATTGAAGTCCAAAGGGTCTTTCTTGCTCCGATAGAAATAATCTACTAGCTGTACAATGACCAGTTTTTTCGTCCTGCCTAATTTTAAAGCAAGTGTTTCCAGTTTTTGATCGGTGGCTACCGGGTAGCGCACCGATTTGATATTGACATCTTTCATTTTCTGCCGTGTTTACCTTTTCTCTGTTTTAACAATTAACCTGACCTGACTGCCCCTTTGGGGATGCCATGAAGGGATATATTCAATATATCCATAGTCCATTAGGTCTTTGATATTCTTGTGGTAGGTGGCTATTGACCTGATACGGGAGAACCGCATTAACTTTGGCCTGCTCACCTGAAATGACATTTCCGGCGCATCACTGTCGCTGTAATAAAACAAGGCCATCAGCAGGCTGATATGGCTCGAATAGAAACGGTCTTCTAAAGCTACCCGTTCAAAGTAACCGCTAAGGGCATGTTCCTGTATATGCTTGTAATTTCTCATCTTTATTTTCCTTTCAATAATTTTTCAATCTCTGCTTTGCTGTAGAACATCGTACCGCCGATCTTTCGGAATGGTAGCGTACCGTTGACCCGTAGGTTTTGTAATGTTCCGGGTGATATGTTCAGCATCTTTCTGACCGCTGCGCTTCTTAACCAGTCGGTAGTCTCGTTCTGTTTTCCCTGTCCGATGACAGTTTTCATTTCTTCTAAAAAGTCCATCTTGAACTGCTTTAAATCTTCCAAAGTGATAATGTCCATTTTCATAATTGTTCTCCTTAATATATTTCGTCCTTTAATTGATTCATATTGATGATGTTATATATCTACATATCTGGTATACCCGTCAGTATACCAGATATGGCCTCCCAAGGGCTTACAAAGCCCACAAGTATCCCCGGAGGATACTTGAAACCCCTGTAGCGATAGCACAGGGCAAGCAAGTAGGGCCACTGCCCAACTTCCGCTTGCTCAGTCCCCGAAAAAGGGGACTGACTGCATAAACCGCCTTTCTACCGCTATAACCGTCCTCCGATAAAGACCACGAGCCCAATTAACTATCCTGAATTAAATGGCTGTGCCCATCGTTTTTGATATACATAAACTCATTGTTGCTGGTTATACCGATATACTTTGTATACTCACAGAGTTATATGGATATATAGCCAATTGCGTAGCTAGATAGGCGGCTTGTTAGTGATGTTATATCTGGTACTGTATCTACTATTAACTTCCTATACCGATATAGAGCTATACAGATACCTGATTATGCTGGTGGTGGGTTTTCTTTGGAAGGTGCATGTTTGTTTTCTACCCAATCCAGCAACTTCTTTCGAGAAAACAGCAGTTTACCTGCCATCTTTGAATAAGGTATTTTGTTCTGTCTGACAAGGCCGTATAAAGTAGGCCTTCTGTAATTGATTAACTTGGCTGCTTGTCGGGCATTAAGCAACTGGTCTGTTTCAGGCATTCTAATATCATAGTCACCCATAACATTCCTAACAGACTTTTCCATGAGGCCGGAAAGTTCTTCGGTCGTTAATGCTGTAAATAGGATTTTCTCTTTCTCCATAACTTTTCATTTATGAAGGCAAAGAAATGGCTAAAAAACAGATAGAACCGTAATGACATTAATGTAATAATTTATGTTTTTTAAGTATGCGAGTCATTTCTTCGATATGAGGGTTAACAAATTTACTGTCATTCAGTATCTCCATTCCTTTTTGGGTATGGGTAGACATGACGCTTTTGATACTTTCTGCTTCGGAACCAGAAAATACCGGAAAATGCTGTTTTAAGATAGTAGCATATTCGATCAAGTTTGCACTGCGATTATATTCGTGGTTCAAATTATAGGT
The DNA here is from genome assembly GCF_009765875.1 of Pedobacter sp. L105. GTDB lineage: Bacteria > Bacteroidota > Bacteroidia > Sphingobacteriales > Sphingobacteriaceae > Pedobacter. The sequence continues at coordinate 27,418 of NZ_LMUP01000010.1, read as the reverse complement.
ACTGTACATCAATGCATTCAATACGTTGCGCATATCGCCCCTTGATGTACGTTTAAAAAAACGAGTTTTTGGAAGCTTAAAGTTTTCTGGAAATGCCTTTGAACTAAATGCAGAACCTAAGAAATCAGCTAACTCTGTACCACTTAAAGCAGCTTCCTGTATACCTCTACTGGTATTTATTGGTGCGGTGATGACCAGCCATAGTGCCTTAACTTCTTCCAGATCACACATCAGCTCTGTGCGGATTAAATTATCTGCTTTAGTTTCTTGTGATTCATCCATTTGTTCTATTAGACTACTGTTACTTTCCGGTATTTTTTCCTTCTCTTTAGCTTTTGAAACCTCTAATACCTTTATATAACTGTCAAAATGCAGGCGTAATCCAGGACTTCCTCCTGGTACAGTGCTACCCAGATTATTGATTTCAATAAAGCCTCTAAATAGACTGGCTTGCAGATAGCCCAAATTATAGAATAAATTCTGATCGAGGTCACCGTCAAAATAGAGAAAATCAAGGCAGTGCAAGCAAAAGACGTTCAGGTATTGTATCTTTGGCTCATGCGGGAGAGACGGATACGATACGCCCAAATTGACCTCGAATGTTTTGATACCCTCATTGTAGCCATTTAAAAAACGATCCTCAAAGATTTGCTTTTGATCCAAATCCCATGTAACGTAATACTCAGAAGTATATTCATTAACGGTGCTTTCGTTCATGTTCAAAAACTCGAACAGGTCTGTATCGCTGATAAAGTAAGCATTGCCGTTTCTTATTAATTCCTTAAAAGGAAAGTAGCCCAGCTTATCGATCAGGTCGAAACGGCTGTCTTTTCTGCCTAGATCACCTGATTTCTTATGAATAAAAGGCACTTTCATATCATCATAAATATGCCCCGAATAAGGACTGAAGTTTTTAAGATGATGGAAAAACATAGGCTTTTTAAGTGAATATTCAAAACTAACTAAAATAACTCGGGCATCAAATCTGTAAAAGGAAATATAGACACCTCATAGTTGAAATAATCGATCGCAGGCCTACTTCAAATTTAGAATAACATGATGATTATCGTTCTGTATTTAAACTTTGATTTTCAAACATCATAAACGTGCGGATGAACATTTATATTTTTTTGTGTAAGTTTACGGCAAGACCAAATAATATACATTGCTGAATATGATTACATGGTATTAAGTAATCAGAGATAAAAGAGAGGAAACTATCAATGAGGCTAGTAGAAATTAAATTGAATCACGAACTTGGCCAAAAAAGTGCGTTAGAGAGAATAAAGATGTTCTTTTCAAGTGTACCAAAAAAATATCAAACAGAAATATCAGGATTTGAATCCGCATGGACAGGTAGTAATGGTAATTTCAAATTTAAGATTGCAAAGACCGAAATTAGCGGCAACTTAACTGTGGAAAATAACCTTGTCATCATAACTAGTAAGATTCCATTTGCATTTATACTTTTTAAAGCTAAAATCGAAAAGATTGTAACTGATAATGGGCTAGAACTTCTGAAAAAATAATAACTATCATCAAAATAGCAAATTAACGCCTCAAATGGGTCTCAAATTACTTCATATCTCCGACATACATTTTAAATGCTTTGATAAGCACCAATACTTAGACTTAGACAAGGATATTCAAAGCGAGGTAGAATTTGATTTGAAAGATCTGAAAGCTAAATATGGCAAAATTGATATAATTTTAATTGGTGGCGATATTGCATTCTCAGGTAAAGAAGAAGAGTATAAAATCGCTGACCGGTGGATAAAGAAAATTTGCAGTATAACTGGCTGTGAAGAAGAAAATGTCCTTACAGTCCCAGGTAACCATGATGTGGATAGAGAAAAAGTATCTGTCATGGTTAAAGATGTTCATCAGCAATTTAAGAAGCTAAGAAAAAGGGTCGACATAGACAGTAAAATATGGGAGTACATTACTAATCCAGAGTCAGCAAAAACATTATTAAGCCCACTCACCAACTATAATACATTTGCTCAGAAATATGGATCTATTCCCCAATCGGATAATGTACTATTCTGGGAAAAAGAATTTAATATCGACAATTCAATTTTAAGAATACGTGGTGTGAACTCTGCATTTGTCTCTGACGAAAGTGACGATGAAAATACCTCGAAATTAATCCTTGGATCTACTCAAAGTAATTTTGTTAGAAAAGAAGGGGTCATTAACGTTGTTCTTTGTCATCACCCCCCTCAATGGTTGTATGACGGAGAAGAAGCACAAATAGATTTTAAATCCCGGGTAAGATTGCACTTGTTCGGTCATAAACATTCATTCTCGACAGAATTAGTTAATGATTGTTTAATTTTGTCGGCTGGTGCTATGCAACCTTCTAGGCGTGAATCGGGTTGGGAACCGCGATATAATATAATAGAATTGACTATTCCATTAATAACACAGAATCCCACTTTAAACATTAAGCTATTTGAACGAGTTTGGGATAAAGAAAAAAGAAAATTCAAAGCGGATTGTGTAGATGGAGATCGTCTTTTTGAAGAATTTAATTTAAATTTAAATAGTCACGAAGTTACCGAAACAAAAGTTCCTAACAAAGAGGAACTTAAAGAACTAATAATCACTCCAATGGCTGAGCCAGTAATTGATATTAATGCACCAGATCCTAAACGAAAATTGGCCTATATATTTTTGGGGTTGCCATACCATGTCAAACTAAAAATAGCAGTTGAATTAGGTTTGATCGATGACACAGATAGAGACTTGGAAGAGGTTCAAAAAGCCAAAGCTTATTTTAAACGTGCATCAGATAAAAACTTGTTACACGATCTATGGGAAAAAGTGGCCAAAGCATCAGGAATTACATCACATAACCCATTTACTAAATAGAACTTATGTTATTAAACTTACCAAAATGGTATCGTATTGCAACAGTGGAATCAATTGGCGAAGATGCTTTTGAGAAGCGTTCTTTAGCAATTGAAACCATCGTCACAACAAAAGACTTACAATTTTTATTAGATTGTATTAGGCTATATCTTGATAAACCAATCAAAAATCGGGAATTCAATAAAGAACTTTTTTTAGCAATTAGCTCTTCCGATGGAATGTTTATAGAAGATAATGGTTCTTTAGAAAACAGAGTAATAGCAGGTGCAATAATTTCCGAGGCTATTTCAAAGAATACAATAAACAGTTTAAAAATTGCAACAGCTTTAAAGTTAGGTATATTCGGAGTTGAAAAGAATTCAATATTGAATATTGATATAGTTCAAAGTGCCATTGATTATTTAAATCAACGTGCAGAATCGGTACGAGAACCATCTAATTACACTCCTGCTATACTAAAATATCAAATACTAGGTGAAGATCCCCAAAGTTTAGAAACGTTAACAGCTCACATAAGAAGTCAAGCAGTTTATTTAAAGAGTATGGCAACAAACATAGAAAAACAACGCCACGAATATTCTACTAGATTAAAAACTCTTGAAGAGGAATCAAATATCCATTGGTGGTTGTTTAGAGAATTTAGCAAAATCAAAAATGTTGCGGTAGCCGAATTAATTCCTGAACAAGCTCCATTTGTTTTAGCATTAGAATTAGGGAAGCTTTTTATCAGCCTACCACAACCTAACAACGCTGAGAGTTTTTTAAATAAGATTTTATCTAAGATTACTAATCTTCCTAGTGAATTTTCAATAAAAAATGCCATAGATATTGTATTTAAAAATTTAACATCGGTAGTAGAAGAAAAAAGCACTGATATTTATGGTAACCTAAGTCCATTGTACTTTGCATACTCAAAGGCCATTGAATCTGGTGGAAATGAAGCATGGACTGCTATATTTATAAAACAAACATCTATTAGTTCAGAATATAAATGTTCTGCTTTAGAGATGTCATTACAATTTTTAAATGAAACCCTCTTATATGAATTTTAATTACAAACATAATGGCCATTTGTAACGAAGAGGGATGTCAAGTCTTAATGACAGGCAAATGTATAAACAATCTGCAAATAGATAATTGCCCACATTATTCTGACGTTAAAGGCTTTGATAATAATTCACAACTTGAGTTTGATGAAGATAAGGATGTAGTGATTGGAAAGATAGAGGTTAATAAAAATGTTATTGATGTCTATTCTGGTAAAGCATTAAATTTAACAGAAGTAAATAGAATTTCAAAGTCATCTCTAACCCGATTAGTAATATTAGCCGGATTGCCTGATGCTGGCAAAACCACTATGCTTTTAAGTTTAATGCACTTATTTCAGACTAATACTTCATTTGAAGGTTTCTTATTTGCAGGTTCTGAAACTTTACTAGATTTTGAAGAGAAAAGTCACCCATCCAAAATTGCCTCGGAAAAATTGGATGATGATACAAACAGAACTCCAATAGGGCCACCAACTTTTCTGCACTTAAAAGTAGCACAACAGACTGACGTAAATAATACGATTGATCTGTTATTTACAGATATTTCTGGTGAATTGTTTATTGCTTTGAAAGACTCTTCTCAAGATGCTAAAAAATTTATAATTTGCCAAAGAGCTGATCATTTTGCATTGTTTTTTGACTCAGATAGAATAACCACTTTAAAAGAACGAGCAAATGCAAGAACTTCTGGTTTAGGGATTATTAGAAGCCTAAATGAAAGCGGCACCTTGTTACCTCATACTCATATCCAAGTAATTTTCTCACGATGGGATTTGTTTAAAAATAAGGGAGATCAGAAAATTCATAATCAATTTATAGATTTATTAAAAACTGATATTTCATCACAATTTGGAAAATTATATGACATTACTTTTTTTGAAGTATCAGCCCGACCAAAATCAGGAACATTGCCATTTGGTTTTGGAATAAACAAAATTTTTCCATTATGGGTTACAAAATCAATATTAGATGGCAATACACTTCACGAAACATCTTCTAATGAAAATAATTTGACAAGAGAATTTTCACAATATAAATTCAATAATTAAACCTATGTCTTCAGAGCAATTAAACAGCTGTATGTTTATTGGATTACCAAATTCTGGTAAGTCTTCATTTATAGGTGCGTTGTGGCATGTAGTAGAAAGTGGGGAGATTGATTCACTTTATTCCATCACCGTTCAACCTGACGATAGAGAATATTTAAACAGTTTACGTTCTAGTTTCCTTGACTGCAAATCAGTTGAACGAACAAAAACTGAATCTGTAAAAAAAATTGAACTTGAAATCAAAGATAATACTAATGGACAAGTAATGAACTTTGTCTTTCCTGATTTATCAGGTGAAACATACGAAAGTCAATTTGAATATCGAAAACTAACTATTGACTACATTGACCAAGTGTCTGGATGTAATAGTATAATGTTGTTTGTCAACCCCGACTTCATTAAAAAAGGACATTTAATATTGAATGTCGACGAAATGCTTGATTTTAAAGATTCTTCAAATAATTTAGAGATCAATGATAAAGGTAATATTCCAGGTAAACAAATGAAGGAAGATGCCGAGGTGAAGTGGACTCCAAAACTTTGTCAGTCACAGGTTGTTCTTGTAGACCTACTTCAAATTATTTCAAAGAACATAAAATTACCATGCAAAATAAACATTATCGTTTCTGCCTGGGATGTTATTGTTAACCTTCCAGATTTTGGGGTGCCAAAGCTTACACCGTCCGAGTGGTTTATTGAAGAATTGCCTATGCTCTTTCAATATTTGATTTCAAATGCTGAAGCATTTCCTCATAAAGTATTTGGAGTTAGCGCACAAGGCGGAATTTATTCCGAAGAAGATGACGAAAATCTTGAATTACAAGGGAAACTTAAACAATCAGAACGAATTATAGTTCAATCTGAAAAAAGCGTAACTCATGATATAACTGTTCCCCTTAAGTGGCTTTTTGAATGAATAGTAACTCTATAAATTTTGATCAAACATTGCATGGTTATATTGACGGGCATACTTTAATTGCTTCTTCTATAGAGCTTCCATCTGAGGTAAAGCGAATAATGTTATTATTAAGCGATATGTCTGGGAGTCGTATGGAAAAGGGCTTCGAAGAATATATCACTGGTTACCCTATCAAAGAAATTAATATGTACGCCATGGCGAAAACATGGTATGCACCGGAAATGAAACGTCCAGGCTGTGTTTGGACTCATACACTTCTCATGGATTTTCAAGACGTTCCAAAAATAGCCAACGTCCAAAAGTTATTATCTCTGTTTGTGCGTCCCGAAATACTCGAATTAAATAAAGAATTGTATTTAAGGAAGCTTGCTGTGAATACTGAAATTAACGATTTTAACCCTGTTTCAACTAACTTATTGGATCAGCAAACAAGATCGCTGCTAAAAAATTTATACAATGATGCGGACAAATCCTTATTAGTAAGGTCTTCAACTGCTGAGAATTTCGAGGAACTGATTTTGATGATATGGAGACAACAATGGCCAAGATTAAAAAGAAATTTCAGTTTTTGTACAGGTGCAATATTCCCACGCAATATAAAGGGGGATATATTAGATCTTCAAATTATACCTAATAGTTCAGAGAAGTTCCCCTCAATCATGAATGAAATAAATGTAATGGATCTAAATGAGAGCAAAGTTGATACATCCGAGAATTGGCTTAATTTCATTACAACTGATCTATTTTCCCCATCAATAATTGCACATAATTTCCTGAATTATTTTGGATCAGATGTTAGCATTAAAAGAAAGGCTTTTAAAGCCTTAATAGAATGTTATATTTTCTTTTCAAATGAAAAGCCAATTTTAGAAAAATCTATCAGTTTTTTGGCAACGCAATATCCATCACCAAAAGAGGCCTCTAATCTTAAAAATTCATTGTTAAACAGGGTGCCAACTTCATTTGGCAATATATTGCCATTGTATGATGAAACAGCCATTTTATATCATTTAACAATTACAGAATACTACAAAAATTTTGATTACGAAAAATTAAACTATAAAACTAGATTTATCAGTTTGTTCCAAAATTTAGATGAACAAAGTGTTAAAACGTTAAAAAGTATTATAAGGAAAGGTCCAAATGCAAATGGAGAAGAAGTTATAACTGAACTCGCAGAAATTCTTAGTGAAAATAAATATTTGAATTCAATTTGGTCAGATAAACAGCTTTCATCTGTATTTATTGGATTAAATCCAAAATTAACCTTCAGCAATAATTTTTGGCTAACTAATAACAAAAATCAGATTGAAATAATAAATCAATTAAAAAGATCGAATATTGGAAAATTCGGTTGGCAGAAAATACTAAATATCTTACTAGAAATCAATTCATCAATCGATCCACATGTATTCGAAAATCAGGATGTACTTATAGAGAGTGCTATCCTTGATTATTTAAATAAGCATGAAACGACTGATATTGGTAGAAACTGGCTTAACTATTTAAGAAATAATCCCGCAGAGGTCTTGGAGTGGTTCACATCCAATAATAATATTAGACCAAAAGTAATCGAACTAATTGTGATTTTGTTAAATCCTAATTCTAATTTAGTACTGAAGTACGGACTGCATTCATGGGTTGAATTTTTCAATCAGATTGAAAAAGATAAAAGACATTTAGTAAAAATAGATGTTCATGTATTTTGTGTTGCACTGGCTTTTAATATAAATAATGTCGATGCTCAAAAAATATTTGAATCGTCTTTTGAAATAATATATTTTTCTTTGGCAACAGATAGTTTGGATTACAACTTATGGAAAAACCTTGAAGTGCATACAAAGCCGCTGAATTTCTGGAAGGATTGGGACAAATGTAAAAAAATCGTAAATGCAGTAGTTGATTTTTATGTGAATAATAATTGGTCAATAAATCAGTTATTATTAAACATACATAGTAATGATATTAAAGATAGGATTTTGCAGAAATACAAAAAACGAAAATAGAATAATTTATAAGTCTAATTTAATAATTTAACTTTTGTTTGTAAAAACATTTCAGTAAATTAGTAACTAGCAATTGGAGCTAAAACGTATTGAAAAAAATGGTGAGCGATTAGGTGAGTCGAATTGCAAAACCGGTATAGATAGTATTTAAACAGTGATTCTTAAACTGGGTTCAAATCCCAGCGGGATCACAAGATTCAATATCAAAACGTATAAACCCCTGTAAACACTATGTTAACAGGGGTTTTGTTCTTTTAAGGGTGCCATAATGCACATATTTTCTCATATCAGTATTTACGCATAAATTTGAGTAAGCCTGTACAAGAAAAATTCAATGTTCCTTATCCCTCGAAACTGTGCTCTGAATGCCTTTAATTTAGTATTAAAAGATTCAGCAGTAGCGTTGGTCGATCTGTTATCAAAATAGTTTAATATGGTTTCATAATGATTTTGAATGGATCTGGAAATTTGTGTTGAAAGACTCAAAACCTGATGTTCTTAAGTTTCATGCCATTTAGCTAACCTGGCCAGTCCATATAATTTGTCCTTTGTCTTCTCAAAGATATTGCTCAAAGCAGTAATGAGCTCGTGTGCCTTTTTCAGATCGGGGTAACGTTCAAACAGCAAATCAGCTCTTTCCTTTTGATTGTCGGTCCAGTGTTCTGGACGTTTTTAGAGCACATAGCGGCTTCTCGTCATTGATTGTTTGAAGGTGTCGCCATTGTTCAGGAACTCCGGTTGACAAAAAAGGTTTGCTCCCGAATTCATAGATGTAGAACAGTACGTCAAAAATAGTCAAAGATTGAACGAATTATTGGGGTGTATTCAACCACTCAAAGGGATGGAACGCCTGTTTTCTGAATGAAGCCCGTCTTTGCTTGCGCCAAATAAACGATAATTACAGTTTCTGGCCCGTTTTATAGTTATACCTGTTACCAAGTTTATCTTTGTATAAGGTGTCTGATTCTGCAAAACTTTGAACGTCGACCCCTTCCAATGGGGCTGTTTTGTAGAAAGCATTTTTAACATCTTTTCCAAAACCATATTTAAGTGGGGTGTATGTGTTTACATCAGCTCGAGAAACTATTTGACCTTCATAGTAAACATTTTTCTTATCTTTTGAATATCGGTCGTTTGAGAAATGGGATTGTTGCCCCTCTTCCTTAACGGGCTTAAATAGCTTAAAAGAACTTATATCGACGCGGTCGTACTTAAATTTTTCACCGTATGAAACGACCGTCTCATTGTTCACACAGATGACATTCTGATTTATACTGCTTACTTGACGAATGGTATCAAAAGTACTAGTCATGAGTTTCGGGTCGGGATGGATGTAAACGAAGTATATGTTTTTCCCGATTTTTATATATTGATCGTTTATGGATTTAGAACCCCCAGGATTCGGCATGACAGATTGAAAATTTCGGAAATCAGGGCTAATGTAAATGGAATCTTTATCTTCCGAAAACACGGTGTTTATGAAGGCAAACGTTTTACGGTCGACGTTTATCATTTTCCAATCAAGGAAATAGTGGTTTTTATCTCGTGCCCACTGTCCTTTGCCTTTTAAATTTTCAAAAGTTTTTGGATCCGCATTTTTTATGATGATGAAACCCAATGCTTCATCGATATAGTAAGCGTGAAATTGATCTTTTGGTATTTCATTTTCGATATAAAAAGAGTTACGTCGAACATGTTTTTGTGCTTGACCTTTATAAAATACGAAGTTCTTATCCTCTGCAATATTGCTGGAAAAAATCTTAAAAGTTTTTACATCTGCTTGCATAGTATCAACTCCCAACTCAAACCAATTGCCACTTTGGCAAAAAAGTATTTGCTGGTCTGAAGTGATAAAATAAGAATCCGATTTTTTCTGGTCCACTAATCTGCCGAGGTTTCTGCAGGAAACAAACGTTATCAGTATAATGCTCGTTAAAAGAATGGAGTGGTTTTTCATCAATATAAATTTGTGGTTCAAGTAAAGACGTAGTAATTCCCCTTTGACTTAGATAGTAGGAGGCTATTGTTTTTGCCGGCTCCACTTTAATTTTCCAATTTGCTTCCAGTTACCTGTAAACGATGCAAATAGCAGTTCAAGTAGAACTTCTATATATATAATAATCTTAGATTATAAATATATAAATTAAATGCCATTTGTAATAAATGAACAAAATAAAGTGCTAATTTTTAATTCTCATGAAAAACGTTATTACAATAACCTTTTGCTTGAATTCCTTAATTGCATTTAGACAAAGTAAATGGAGTTTATATTAAAGATTTAAAAACCGGATGTAAGGTGTGGGATGAAAGGCATAGTATTTGCTTATCAAATTCTTTTAAACTTAAAATTATTTCATATGAAAAAGATCATTTTACTTTTCGTATTGCTTTGTACTGCTTTTTTTTCAAAAGCAGATCAACTCCAGGCTTTAACACAAGCACAAGCTGAGGCTGCTGTTACATACCTTAAAAAAGAACCTATTATTATTTTGTGGTGCAGTTGTTGCGATAATGAAACACCTAAAAAAATCACCGTCAACGAAGTGTTTTACAAAAAAGATAGTGATGGAAAGTATTATTCGGTAATATTAAAGGGTAAGGATGAAAGTGGGAAGGAAGTTGAAGAATATTTAGACCTTGCTTATGTATTTGTGAAAAAAGGTAAAAAAGCGCGAAGCTTGGGTAAGGTATTAAAATTTGAATGCGACCCTTGTACAAAACCATTTGACTGGCAGGTTTAGGTTATAATAATACCTTTGAGTTCGTAAAAGTATATAAGAAATGCTTTAATCAAAACTGAGATAATTATACGCAGCAACAAAGCCACTTTTTACAGTACGTTATATTTTCAGGCTTCAAATGAATACTGGATAAATACAGCTATCTAAAACAGCACTGCACTTGCTCCCATCTATCATTCCTCATCTAATCCAAACTATGGCTAAACCCAATTTGCTATGGAAAAAGCTAAGAAGCTAAACGATTCGATTAAACAAGCTACAATCTCATTAGCTGCTAACGTGAAAAACACCCAACTTCAACTTGATAACATGCAAAGAAGAGTTGATGTTGCCAAAAAGAGTATTAATACAGTTTTAGATGGTTCAATAGGGACAAAATTACCGATAAAATCAAGTCAAGTGCTAACCGATATTAAATCGACACTTAATCAAATATATAATATAAATATTGCTGCGTCTAACGACTTTAAAAATCCAGTATCTGCAGCATCGCTTTCTAAGGATCTGGCTACAGCTAAGAGTAAAGAACGAGAAGGTTTTCAGGACTTAGTTGATGGCAATTTTAAGGGAGCAGCCCTTGCATTTCAGAGTGCAGAAGATGCTTATAATGGCTATCATTGGGTGTATGAACTGCGCGATTGTTAAAAAATTTAAACAGCATTGGAGTACCTAATCGAAGAGATAAAAACGCAGCAATATCAGTTATCGTTTCGAACTACTCAAAAGGTGCTCCAACCGACCTAATTGATAAATTAAAACAATTAGACGGAGGATATCATCCATCGATATTTAAATTTATACTCAAGAACTGGAGAAAGCGACAAATGCCGCTTCCTTTTATCCAGTATAATAGAATTTAGCCTTTTTATTTTAATGCGTAGGTATGGTAACCACCATCAACTGCAATTTCTGCACCTGAAATATAGCTTGCGGCATCAGAGGCTAGGAACAACACTGTTTTTGCAATCTCATCGGGATCGCCAAGCCTTTGCAATGCGGTAGAACCAGCCAAATGAGCTTCTGCTCCTGCAGGCATTACATTAATTAAAGCCGGTGTTTTAATAGGCCCCGGACTAATGATGTTTACGCGGATTTTTCTTCCTGCTAGCTCGTTAGCAGCAATTTGAGCAATTTTATTCAGTGCACCCTTAGTTGCAGAATATATACTTGCTCCCAAATTTGCAGCTGTTGCCACAGCTGATGAAGTGAATATTACTGCTGCCCCATCGGCCAGATAAGGAATCAATTTTTGCAATGTGAAAAAATGCCCCTTTACATTGGTATTGAATTGTGCGTCAAAATTTGCTTCGGTAACTTTTTCTATGGGCTCAAATATTCCCACTCCCGCATTCAGGAAAAGGACATCTATTGTGTTTCCAGTACCTGCAATCGCTTTTTCCAGAATCTCAATTTCTGCAAGTTTCGAAGTGTCTGATACCACAGTATTCAACTTCGGGTTGTTTATTTCTGCGCTTGCGTTTTGTAGATTGTCGGCATTTCTTCCTGTAATCCAAACGTTTGCCCCTGCACCGATAAATGCTTTTGCTGTTGCTAATCCTATTCCTGTTGTGCCGCCTATGATAACGACGTTTTTATTTGTGAATTCCATAATTAAATTTTAACTATTTTTGTGATCTGTTTTATGAACTACAAATGTATCAAATAGTAGTTCTAAAAACAAACTACTTTTAAGTATGACATTATGAAAACAATCGAGAGAAGATCACCGTGCCCAATTAATTATTCTGTAGAAATTTTCGGTGATAAATGGATGCTGTTACTCTTGCGGGATATAATTTTTGAGGGTAAAAATTCCTTCCTGGAATTTCGGGCATCGGCCGAGAAAATATCTTCGGCTGTACTTACCGAAAAGCTGAACATGCTTTTAAATGAAGGGATAGTTACCAAAGTAACCTCCCCAAAAAACGCCTCGAAATTCCTTTACCTGCTAACTGAAAAGGGTATCGAACTAGTGCCCTTAATGGTGGAGTTTCTTGACTGGGGCTCCAGGCACAATCCCCACGGCGGCCCCAAATCATTCCTTGACCAAATTAAACAGAATAAAAAGAAAGCGATTATTGAACTACAAGAAAAATTAAAAAGCCAGCGTCATTCCTATTTAGAAAACCCAGTAAAACCTTTCTTATAAGGTTTCCAAGATGGATTTACCATGACATTGAATTACCTGGACGAATTATTGGCTACATTATCAAGAGAATGATTTATGTTTTTAAAACTTTTGTCAAAGCCAAAAAACCGGTTAAGGGGTCAATTTGCATATTAACAAGATAGTTTCAGGTAAAAGATGGAATTTTGATTTTTAGGATCGTGATAAGATTTTATCATGTCAATTAGGTTTTGTCCTTTGTTTTAAATCCGTTATTTTCTTGCAATTATCAATGAAGGTGTTCGATATTTGTTCCATATGATGCACAAGAAAAGTATAATAACTATAAAAAAGCTTGCAAATCGATGATTGCAAGCTTTTTTGTTTATCAGGCAGCTCAGAGGAATAATAAAATTCCCCGGAAAACTCCTGAACTGTTAATGGCGGAACCCGCCAGAAACATCTATGCTGGCACCTGTTACCCAATAAGCTTCATCTGAAGCTAAAAAGGTGATTACAGATGCAATGTCCTGCGGCTGGCCCATTCTGCCTAAGGGTGAAGTTGCTTTAATCTGTTCTTCAAAACCTGTTCCCATAACTAAGCCTGTGTTATGAATACCTTCAGTTTCAGTGGCCCCGGGGTTAACCAGGTTCACGCGGATTCTTTTAGGCCCCAATTCCCTTGAGAGCGTTGAGGTCAAAGATGCTACAGCTGATTTCGATGCTGCGTATATACTCCCTCCGGCAGCCGCATTATGAATAACTACTGACCCTACATTGATGATCACCCCTCCCTTCTCTGCAAATGATTTTACAGCCTCCTGGTTAGTTAATACCGTTCCCAGTACATTGGCATTAAAATGCCAGTGAAACATATCTTCTGTGACCTCTGTAAAGGGTTCATATTTATATACCCCGGCGTTGTTGATTAATATGTCAAGATGCCCGAATTCTTGGAGGGCCAACTTAAATAGCTGTTCAACGTCTATTTTTTTCGAAATATCAGCTTTTACAGCTATTGCCGTGCCTCCATTACTTTTTATCTTTTCTACAACTTTATTTGCGTCTTCGGCACTTGACACATAATTGACAACCACCTTTGCGCCTTCAGAAGCGAGCGAAACTGCCGTCGCAGCCCCTATACCCTTAGATGCCCCCGTAACGATTGCTACTTTTCCATGTAATCTTATCATACTTTATTTATTTATCGAGCAAAAGTATTGGCAATGGTCTAACCATACAAAAAGTCAGGCACATACTATTTAGTTCGTGCTACACATCAACCCGGATGTTTTATCTTCGTATAATAAATTGAAAGAACCCTAATTACCCGATGAGAAAAATACAATCAACAAATTATGAACACCAGGAAGCGTTAGCTGTCGATTGTGGCCTGACTTATGCCATGTTACTCCTTTCGGGCAGATGGAAAATCAATATTTTATGGATGATAAAAAATGGTGTGAACAGGTATGGCCTGCTTAAGTCTAAAATCGCGGGTATCTCCGAAAAGATGTTAACAGAGCGTTTAAAAGAACTTGAAAATATAGGCCTTATTAACAGACTGGATTTTCAAACGATACCTCCGCATGTGGAATACTCTTTAAGTGAGGCGGGATTATTGTTGTCACCTATCCTGGAAGCTCTCACCGAATGGGGCGATCAAGTTAGACCTATACGCTAAGTGAGCCGGGATTATTGTTGTCACCTATCTTGGAAGTTCTCACCGAATGGGGCGATCAGGTTAAACCTATATGATAATATTATGGCCAGTCTGTGCTGCCTCATAAATGGCCGCGATAATAGTCAAATCTTTTAACCCTTCTTCTCCGGTAATGTGTTTAGGAAGTGGCTTGTTTTCCAGAATTACACTACAAATGCCATCGAGCTGTGTTTGCTGCTGATTGATAACCGGAAAGTTAATTTCCCCGTTAGATGTTTTTCCTTTAAAAGGGCCAAAGCTCAATGCAGGGCTTAATTCAAAAGAGCCTTCATCGGCGGATGCATAAAACCTATCCGCATTAAACCCCACTGAAGTGTTACAGCTGGCCATTGCCCCGCTGGGGAAATGCATTTGCCAGGAAATACTTTCTTCTACCTGGGCAAAACGTTTAGCGTCATTCACGTGTCCAAACTGTGCGGTCACGGCTACGGGCTCTTCGCCCAAAACATAGCGGCTGGCCTGTATGCAGTAAATGCCCAGATCCATCAACGGGCCACCACCAGAAAGTTTTTGGTTGAGTCTCCATTCGGCATGGCCGCTAAAGTCTACTGATTGTGCAGGTTTGGTCATATCATATGTCTTATAGCCAAGGGCCGCTTCTATATATCTCACTTGGCCAAAAACTTTATCCTGTCCCAGCCTTTTAATTTCGAGGTGTGTTGGCTCATAATGCAGGCGATATCCAACAGCGAGCTGTACACTTGCATCGTTACAGGCTTTTATCATCTCTCTGCAATCCTGTGGAGAAGTTGCCATTGGCTTCTCTGTAATAACATGTTTACCCGCCTTTGCCGCTCGTATAGTAAACTCTTTGTGCATACCGTTAGGCAGGGTTATATACACTAGGTCGATATTCTTGTTGTTGATAATGTCATCAAAATTAGTGTAGTTATATATATTCTTTTCAGGGATATTGTATTTGGTTTTCCAAGCCTGAGCCTTTGACAATGTCCCTGTTACAATACCCGATAAAGAGCAATATTGTGTACTTTGAAGTCCGTTGGCAATGGCTTCTGCATAGTTGCCCAAGCCGCATATTGCCACGTTAAGCTTTTTGCCGTAATATAAGAGCGGCGATTCATTTAGCGGAACCATAAATGAAGGGATTGTGCTTATAACGGCTGCCGACCCGACACCTATACTGAATTTATTTACAAACGACCTGCGCGATATATTTTTCATAATCTTTGTTCTAGTTTATAGTTATAAGTAGAGATTAATGGTAATATGTTACAAGACAAGAAATATAAATTTCTGACTTTGTAGCTGTTGGAGGAGATCAACAATATCATATTGCAGAATAGAATCAATCGCGAACGAAATTTAAGATTTAAATTTATTATTTGATGTCCTGGTTGTATTTTATACATCAAACTACAAAAAAGATTGCAAATCAAACGATTGCATATTTCTTGTATTCAACTTGCGAAACATATCAAATCATAGCAGGGATTTTTGCTTAAATTTGAAATAGATTTTTAGATCATGCATGGCAAAGAAAAATATACAAGCTTACATTCCCTGGCTTGATAAAATCAGTGACTTCTTCGACACCTTCAGGATCGGGAAGGCAGAGAATAATTTCTTTACCATTATGCGGATGGAAGACCAGGCAAAAGGCAAATTGTTGTTCATGCCGCTCTTTCGTGGAAATTTTTTCCGGCTCGTCATTTGCAAAACACCAGGGCTTCGGCTCCTGTTGCCCGAAGAAACCGTCAGTACTTCCTCAAACTGTATCTATTTTACCTATCCGGGCAAAATAGAAAGTTGGCAACGTGTGGAAGCCATATACGGCTACCTTGTTTGTTTTACACCTGAATTTGCGGGAATAGATCCTCTGAAACCCATGTTTGAAAAAGACTTCCCCTTTTTCATGAACGGGGCCAATTCAATTTTGAGATTGTCGCAGGAAGATATGGATACCATAGGGCATACAGCCGAAACACTGCTCAGCGAAATGAAATCCGGTCATGCCGATAATTTTGAAATGATACAATCTTTGTTAAAGGTGCTGCTTATTCACATTCGTCGCCTGTACCATAAAGATAAAGAGGCAAAAACAGATTTTCAGTTAAAGCAGGCATCCTTGATGATCAGGTTCAGAAAAGTGTTGAATACTTATGCTGTCGGTGCCCCAGACAAAGGAAAAGAACGAAAGCCAACTGTAAGAAATATTGCAGGTGAACTACACCTCACACCCAGTCATTTGAACTTCCTCGTCAAAAAATATACCGGGCACACCGCTTTATACCATATCAATGAAAAGATAGTACTGGAGGCAAAAAGCTTGTTGACACATACGGGCCTACAGGTATCGGAAATAGCTGATTTGCTGCAATTCAACGAAGCAGCTTACTTCAACCGGTTCTTTAAAAAAATGACCGGCATTACGCCCACAGCCTACCGCGATGATGCCCTTCAGCTCATGCGGCGACCTCTTGATAGCTAAAATCGATAAAAAGTCCAATCATTGCCTGAATAGGTATAAGCCATATTCTTTTCATGTTCCAGAAATTTGGAATGTTAAACAAAGAAAAGAATGAGCGACTTAAATAAAAGCGGCCGAACGGCTGCACAAGTATCCATGCTGCCAGTCTATATCCTATCACTGGCTACTTTTATTATCTTTTTCCAGGGCTTTATGGTGGCACCGCTGCTGCCCATGCTTTCCGAACAGTTCGGCACTACTGTCCGGCACGTCAGTTTTATCGAACCCGCCTACTTGCTCGGGTATGGGCTGTTCACATTGGTGTATGCACCGCTTAGCGACCGCGTCGGCAGGTTCCGAATTGTTGCTTTTTGCCTCGTTATGTTTTCCTTGTTTACACTGTTGACAGCTTTTGTAAACGGAATCAACCAGATGATTTTCCTAAGATTATTGACAGGCATCGGTGCTGCCGGTATCGCCCCTACTACCATTAGTTGGATCAGTGATACCTATCCCTACGAAAAACGAGGCCACGCTCTGGGAATCTTCTTTGGCAACATGGCAGGTGGTACGGCGTTCGGGTCCAGCGCCGGGGCATTAATTACTTCTGTAATAGGCTGGCAATGGCTTTTTGTAGGGGTCGCAAGTATAGGGCTGGTCATTTTTGCCCTGATATTGATACAGCAAAAGAACATCTTCGGAAAAAAGGAAACTGTGGTAAAAACCAGGGATAATATTTTGCTGTCTTTCCTTAGTATCTTGTCGACCGGAAGGGCAAGGCGTACCTATTTTTATGTATTGTTCAACGGTATGTTCCATGGTGGAATTTTTGCCTGGCTGGCTTATTTCTTCTATAAGAATTATGGATTGAACGAATTTCAGATCGGTCTTGCCTTGTTAGGTTATGGTATTCCAGGGCTATTTTTAGGGCCATTGTTGGGCAAGCTCGCCGACCGCTATGGAAGAAACAAGATCATACCTTTAGGCCTGTTCCTGGGGGCAGTCACCGTGCTGCTGCTAAGCCAGAATTTCAGTCTTGCCGCTTCCTGTGTTTTGGTGGCATTCCTGTCTTTTGGATTTGATTTATCCCATCCCTTGTTTGCTGCTATCGTCACCACATTCAGTTCCAAAAAAGGCGCTGCTACAGGGCTTTTCGCTTTTTTTCTTTTCTCAGGTTATGGCCTTGGAAGCCTGGGATTGAGCCTGATTGTCAATATCGGTCTGGAAAGTTCATTCCAGCTATTTGGCGCTGGTCTTTTGGTTGCAGCGGTTTGTTCGATATTTGTTTTCAGGAAAGAGAAGTAATAACAAAGTATTCCACAATTGGATCAGGAAAAATTTTAATGCGAAAAATGGACAAGAAAATAACTAAAGTTTATTATTATTTCCATCTATGTTACAATATTTCCAATGAAAATTTAGTATCTTCGTTTTAATAAAGCAACAACTGGACTGATCTTCAATTTCCGATTAAATATTCAAATCCGAAAAGGAGTACTCAAAATAATCATTTCCTAATATTTAGGAGAAAGATATGAATAACAGCAAACCATACTTCTTCAATGAAAAAATTAATTCTTTTAGTTTTTACTGCATTTTTCTCACTATGTGCCCTGGCTCAAAAGGACAATAAAGTGACCATCGGAACAATTGATAGCATCCAATCAAAAATTCTGAATGAACAAAGAAAAATTTGGGTATATGTACCTAATAGTTGGACCGCTGATTCTAAACAAAGATATCCTGTAGTATATTTATTGGATGGTGATGACCATTTTAATTCAGTAGTAAGTATGATTCAGTACCTCAGTCAGGCAGGCGGTAATACTATTTGCCCCGAGATGATTGTAGTTGGCATTCCAAACACGGACAGAATAAGAGACCTGACACCAACACATGTAAATGCTGCCCCACCCTATACCGACAGTTTAATGTTAAAGACAACAGGGGGTGGCGAACGTTTTGTTTCATTTATTGAAAAGGAATTGATACCGCGTATTGATTCCCTATATCCAACGCAACCTTACAAAATATTAACCGGACACTCATTTGGAGGCCTGACAGTGATGAACGTTGCAATAAACCATACAAAATTGTTCAACTCCTACATTTGTATAGACCCAAGCATGTGGTGGGATCAAATGAATTTGTTAAATACAACAAAGAAGGCCCTAAGAGAAAAGAACTTTTCGGGTACCACTTTGTATTTAGGAATTGCAAATACCTTGAGGGAGGGCATGGATATAACTAATGTCCGGAGCGATACATCTAAAGGTACCAGGCATATCCGTGCAATTCTTAATTTGGATCAATATATTAAAGAGGAAAAGCAAAACGGGTTAAGGTATGAAAGTAAATATTATAGCAATGATGACCACGGATCCGTATCCTTAATCACAGAATATGATGCATTGCGTTTCATTTTTGACAGGTATCGTTTTAAACTTTCCCCTAAAGACTATACAGATTCGACAGTAGACGTAGCAAATAAATTCGTAAAACATTATCAGGAAGTATCAAAACTGTTGAGTTATAAGATTTCCCCACCTGAAGATATAGTAAACAACCTGGGGTGTGATTTTTTGGAGCAAAAGCAATACGCCAAAGCTCAGGGATTATTTAAAATAAATGTTGCCAATTACCCTGAAAGTTATAATGTCCAGGATTCTTATGGCGACTATTTCCTGGCAATGGGCGATAAATCAAAAGCAATTGAATATTTCAAAAAGGCTTTGGCGATAAAAGAAAATGCAGTATCCCGGAAGAAATTAAATGCATTATTGTCAGAGAAATAAACGTTATATTATCCATAATAATTGGACATGGTCGCCTGATCATTGGCGACCCTAAATCAAAAAAATGCAGCTTATTTATGTTATTTTAGTCCATTCAATTTAATCCATGAGCGTATGGTCTCAGTAAGCTCGCTTTTACGTTCCAAAGGCAGCCAGTGCCCTGAAGGCTGGTCGATTATGGTAAGATTTGAACAGGCGTTTCGCATAGGATCTCCGACCCTGCTCAGATTGATATTGGAAAAAGGTTCATATTCGTCATTGACAAATAAAACGGGCTGGCTCAGCTTACCTTTGTTAACCGGGGTGTTGGCGTAGGCAATGTTGGCTTCATCGTTCAGATAATATGAATTGCATGGACGGAATCCTGTTTTTTTGAATGCTGTAACCAGCGTGTCAAAGTCAGGTTGCGGCCATAACGTATAATCGGGATCCATGGCAGGTGCCCGGTGTGCGGCACCATAACGCCCGCCATTAACGGTCACCTCTGCTGATGGGGACAGTTTTCCAACTGAGGCAGGGATGCCTTTCCTGTAGATAGATGAAAGTGTTGCCTGTATATCAACCTCCATATCGCTTAAGGCCTGATCAAAATGGGTCAGGTAAAAACGCCAGTAGTCCCATTGCCCGTCCGGATATTTATCGGCAGGATAAAGGGTTCGGTCAAGCAGCGGTATCAAATTTGGCAATGCCCAGCCATTTGGCAAATAAGGTACAGATATAAGCACTACCCCGCGGCTGATCTTTGGGTAATGTGCGGCAATGGATCCTGCTACAGGGCTTCCCCAATCGTGCCCAACCCAAATAGCAGCTTTTCCGCCCAGGTGAGCATGGAGCTCTGCCATATCATCAACGATTTCCTGAATAGCGTAAGCTTCCTTTGCTGCGGGCACCGATGAATCACCATAACCACGCAGATCAGGTGCAATGCATCGCCATCCTTCTGCCGCAAAAGTTTCCATTTGTGCACGCCAAATTAGGGCGATCTCCGGCCAGCCGTGCAGGAAGATCATCAACGGGCCATCGCTTGGTCCGGCTTCCCAGTAATGCGTTGTAATGCGCTTGGACGTAAATAAATGCGAAGTTAATACCGGTACTTTTCCAAATGTATACGGTGTTTGATTATCGTGATGAGCTGTATTTGCCCCAAAACTTAATTTGCTTACCAGCAGGCCCGCTCCAACGGCAGCTCCGGCTTTAATGAAATTCCTTCTTGATGTCATGGTGATATCGTTTAATTTTTTTTTTAATCCACGGCCAGCGGGACATTTTGATTGACGGCTTTTCCATCGGGCAATAGGTATAACATCAGGGCTACCATTACAATACAAACCAGTATCGCCGTAATCCCTGCACTAAAAGCGATTTGCCAGCCTTGTTTTGAAAAGTAAAAGAATATACCGCCGATTATACTCACGCCCAATGCAGATGCGGTCTGCTGGAAAGTGGAATATACACCCGCTGCCGCACCGGCAAATTCAGGTGGTACACTCTTTAACACAATATTTAACAGGGATGGCAGCACCAGTCCGTTCCCCAGGTTCCAGACGCACATCAGTGAAATAATTAACCAGGTACTTGCCCCGGGTTTCCAAAGTTCCATTTGCAGGATAAAAGCCAGACCCATCAAAAACACGCCAGCCTGCAACACCCGCTTGCCGAATTGTATGATCAATTTAGAGGCTACAATAGATGAAATCGCGAACAGGATACCGGGTAAAATAAAATATAAACCGGTGTGCAAGGCCGATATACCCAGGCCATTTTGCAGGTAGACTGCACTCACCAGCAAATAAGAGGTATGCAGCATAAAATGAAACAGCACCGCAAGTAAGCCGATATTAAAATCTTTTATTTTAAATAACCGCATATCCATCAGTGGATTTCTTTTTTCTGCAAGTTTCTTCTTTTGATCATAAATAAAATAAGCAAATACGCCAAACGATAATAATAACAATCCAATACTCCATAATGGCCAACCAGCTTCACGCCCTTGTGTTAAGGGATAAATCAAACAAAACAGGGCCAGTGTTAAAATCAATATCCCCGCATAGTCAAACTTGCCGTTTTGTTGCGGCTTAGTTTCCGTTACATAGCGGTGCGTAGCCCACAAGGTGACGATACCTATCGGCAGGTTGATAAAAAATATCAATCGCCAGCCTTCAATGACCCAATGGGTATCGGAGAAATAACCACCTAATACCTGCCCGGTAATTGCTGCAATGCCGAGTGTAATGCCAAACAGGCTGATCGCTTTTGCCCGTTCTTTCGGGTCAGTAAAAAGCACCTGTATAAATGCAATGGTTTGTGGTACCATAAATGCGGCACTAACACCCTGAAAAAACCTGGTGATATTTAATTGAAGCGGGGTAGCCGACAAACCACATAAACAGGACGCGATGGTAAAACAAAGCATTCCCCAAAAAAACACTTTTTTGCGTCCGAAATGATCGCCTGCCCTGCCGCCGGTAATTAGAAAAGCTGCATAACCGAGGAGATAACCTGCAATCACGAGTTGAACTTGTGCATCTGTGGCATGTACACCTTTCTTAATAGCCGGAATGGCGATGTTAATAATGAATACGTCAATTACCGAAAGCAGCGGTGCGGATAATACGATAATCAATTCCAGCCATTTATTTTTAATTTCTTTCATTTCAAATCAGTTTTTGAATAATTGATTTGGCCGATTGTAAATCATCTGCCTGTTTAAATACGGAGGCTGCTACAATACCCCCATCCAGCATCATGAATATCAACTCGGTCAATTCTTTGTCTGTTAAAAGCTTTTGATGTCCAGAATTAACTACTAGCATTGATATATAATCCCGGAGGTGCTGTTTTGCCTTTTGTATCTCTGCTAATACCCGTTCATCGCTCATACCAGCTTCGTCATTCGCTTTAATAAAACGACAGCCACCAAACCCATTCTGTAATTGGCGTTCACGATGATAGTCGAATAGCGTGAGTAATTTCTCTTTAGGGTCGGCTACTTTGTCGACATCGGCTTCAAGTTTATCAAACCAACGCTCATGTATGCGCTGCAAATAGGCCACTAACAGATCAGTCTTTGATCCGAAATGTTTATACAAAGATGCTTTGGCAATGTCAGCCTCTTCAATTACCTGGTTGATTCCTGTAATATTGTAGCCCTGTTCAAAAAACAGTCTCTCTGCTGTATCCAGAATTTTATCAACTACTACTTGTCCTCTTTGCTTGATCATATAGCAAAGGTACACATTAAATAGACAGATCTGTATATTTAATGCAATTAATAATCATATATGCCCTCGCCCTGCTGCAGGGAGACTGCTATTGTAATTTCAATAATAAAAGTAATATCAGTAGATTTGCCGCCCAATAAGCAAATAGCACTTAAGGCGCTGAATACTGTAGACAATCACAAAAAAATATAAATGGAAAAGAACGATTTTGCATCCATCTGGCTGGCTGAAAGCGGAAACCCCGCTATAGAGGAATTAACACAGTTGAATCTCGACGTTGCCAGTAAAACCTCAAAAACATTAGCCGCTAAAAATCTTTCAGCAAATGAACTTGCTGTCTCTCTTGACATCAATCCAGACGAAATCAATAGATGGCTGATGGGCAGACATTCTTTCAGTGTAAAGATTATTAATGAAATTTTAGACACGATGGCGGCTTATTCTGCAAAGTCAATTAGTTAAATATTTCGCATGTATGCCCGCATGATCACACAGAAAGCTTCATGAAATTGAGGCTTTCTGTTTTAAACAAATTTGTATTTATTTAGATTCCGGATGCTGCCGGATTAGCCATTTTGATAACTTATCTCTGAGGATGTTGTAAACAGATTAAACTTGATGTTCAAAAAATGGAACATCAAGTTTAATGGAAACTTTTAAGTTGCCAATCCTCAATTGTCATCTCAAATTTAACTTCTTTTAAACCGTTTTGGCCAACTTCTTTCCAACCCAGTTTACGATAAAAACCTAGTGCCCTGGTATTAAATCCCGTTCCCAACCATATTTTTTCATGAGTTTGTTTAAAATACCAGTCCATCATTAAATCATGAAGATATTTACCAATCCCCAAACCTTCATCTTCGGGTCTTACAAACAAGGCCCAAACATTTCCTTCCTTCAAATCAACGATAGCAAACCCAGCGATCTCTTTATTCATCAATTCACAAACCCATCCTTTACCTCTCACAGTGATGTACTCTTTACAGTCATCATCTGTAACCTGATTTGGGTTTGATAACCTATTCTCTTTCACAGCATTTCTAACAAGCTGTATGTTCTTTTTATCAGAAATCAAAGCCTCCCGGTAAATCATACTCGTAAATTATTCAGCAAATTAGAAATAAAATCATGTTTTTAAATTTGATAGACTGATTATTTGATTGCTATCACCTATAAAAGTATTTGATAAAGATACCAGCAGATTCATAGAGATACCTCAAAGAAAATCGAAACTTCTTGCATTTAAATAAAGTTGTCTTTTTTTAAACTTGATGACTAAATGCATTTAAAACCGAAGAGAAAAATGAAGAAAAGACTCAATAACGTTGTTCTTAAAGAATCTTCGGAACTATACACAACAAATATGCTTGATAATGAAAGTTTTAACACAGGTCTTTTTCGCTCCGATATAAAAAAACCCAGGCTTTTTACTAAAATGCTGCACACATAAAATGTTGTCAATAAAGTGGTATTTTTAAAAATTATGATGAAGACATTATTTTTGGTTTTTTTTTCAGCCGCTTTTTCTAATTTCGGTTTCGCACAACAGAATTACGCGCCTGCATCGCCTTTACCTGTTAAGAATTTAGCCATATTTGGCAGAGGCTTATATCCGGGCAATGATACAACCTATCGGTTATTGAAACACAGCGGGTTTACTACTTTGCTGTTATCCAGCTTCTATATTCACGCAGATGGAGACCTGTATTCCGGTGATTCTCATCAACCCATTATTCATAACGGCAAATGGGTTGGAGATCCTTCTTATGTGAGAAGGGTGCTTGATCTCAAAAAAAAATCTTCTATATCCCGTATTGAAATCCTATTAGAAGGACGCTGGTATGGGCAGCCGCCAAACACATTTGATTTTATTCGCGACTGGTATGACCCATCTAAGACGGTGCCAGGAATTGTGACCGGAATTGGTAAACAGAGTACGTTATACAATATCTGCAAAGTATTAAAAGAAGTGCTGAACGCCGATGCGTTTTGTATTGATGACGAGTCTGTGTATGACAGCCCTTCTATTATTGCGATGGGCAAGATTGCGGCAAGTCTAAATATGCATATGACATTATGCCCATTTAAAGGATATACTTATTGGGGCGAAATTCTTAAATCATCCAACGTAAACGTTGTAGACGCCTTGTATTTACAATGTTATGATGGTGGGATAAAGAACGAAATAAAAGACTGGGTACAAGCACTTAAAACAAAGCAGCCTATATATCCAATATTTATGGTACGTGGTTCATTTAACACATGCGACAGTTATAAAGGAAGTAAATCAGCAACAGAGATAGAGACCCAGCTGAAAGAATTTAAGAGAGATTATCCTGAAATAACTGGCGCAGCGATATGGCAGATGGAGGATTTGAAAAATTTTGTAAAGATGGGATGTGCTGTGAAGGAACCGACGTCGGGAACTGCGAAAACTGTAGCCGATTTTTTGAGTCAGTTGAACAAAACGTTGAAAAGCGGATTGTAGTAAACACCAGTCCTTCCCATTTTAAATAACCTGCCATTAAATTCAAATTTCGAGTGTTTATTGACATCTATCCCATTATCCGAAAACTACATTTCCATTATGAATGAGTGAGCTAACAGGTGACACTCTTGAAACCGCTTCTGCTGAGCAGCTGGCATCCATCAGTACCACATTGGCCAGATCCCCTGCTTTTGGCCACTGCCTGTTTCCTTTATCATCCAACGGAATGATATTCCCGGTCGCCAATTTTAAAATTCTGGAAAGATCATACTCCGTGCGGTATCCATAGATTTGTGCAGCAACATTGGCTTTTTGTAAAATACTACCTGTTCCAAAAGTACTCCAGTGATCAACAATACAATCGTTACCGGCGATTACTTCTACACCATGTTTGTATAAAGCTGGCAGAGGCATAGGATTTCCAGACAATGGGATGGTAGATGCAATGCCAATTTTTGCCGCACCAAGCCGCTCTGCTATTTCATCTGTTTTATTGATATCAAGATATCTAAGTGCAAAGGCATGGCTAAGGTAGGTCTTGCCCTTTAATACCGGGTTTTCATTTACCTTATCAATCAGATATTCAATGGTTTTTAGTCCGGAATCACCCGGTTCATGCAGGTGGATATCTATACCTTTTCCCTGATCCAGCGCCAGTTGAACTACAAAATCCATTGGTTTTTCTATGCTGCCGTCAATTGACGTTGGATCTAGTCCGCCGATAAAGTCTACGCCCATTCGTGCTGCTTCTTTCATCAAACCTTCAGTTTTGGTATAAAAGATTCCGTGCTGAGGAAAAGCTACCAATTGAGCTTGAAAAGATGATTGTTTATTTACAAGGGCTGCTTCTAAGTGTTTTAATGAATTTAAACCAGAGGTAGGTTCTATATTGACATGTGATCTTGCATAGCTAGTGCCATACGACTGCAGTAAGCCTATCAATTTTTCCGAACGGACTGTAGATGTCTTTAACAGTTCCGGGATCACTTGCTGTTCGTAAGCGATCATATCTTTTACCGTTTTGTTTTTTTTCAGGTGTGCCTGCCAGGGAAGTCCATAAAAGGTTTTATCCAGGTGGATATGCATATCCTTAAAAGCAGGGAGCATTAATAATCCTTTGGCGTCTATTGCCTTTGCATGTATATCGTTTGGTAAAACTTGCTTAATTTTTCCTTCTTCAATCTCTATGGTGAAAAGCTCTGTTTTTGTTTGGATAACCTCACCCTGATCATAAACAAAGCCGGTTTCCAGTCTCACATTTTTCAGTCGCAATGTTTTGCCTGCATAGTTTTCTGTTACTTTTTCTTCTGCAGCAGCCGTAGAAAGTATACACGTACTGGCAAGTAAAATAGATGAGTTCCTGATAAAGTCTTTTCTTGAAATTGGTTCTGTTGCCATTGCTGAATTTATTTGTTACAAAGAAAGCATTTCCAGACTTGTTTTTAGGGTTGTATTTATCAAAAAAATTGTACTATTTACAACTTTTTTGATTTTATCCTTATTATTTGAGAATATAATTAGCAAATCTTTAGAGAGATACTACCACAATAACTCCTTTTACATCCAAATACCACATTATTTAAAAAATGGCTAACACTTATTCATAGAATAGAAATAAATTTAAGGTTTCATTTTCTAACAATTTCTTAAATTATTTTTTAACATGGATGACTTAGCAAAAAGCATATTAATTCCCGCGGAAATAGTAATGAATAAAATATTCCTGATCCGGGGTATGAAGGTGATGCTGGATAAAGATCTTGCAGAATTATACCAGGTGCAAACGCGTAATCTGAATCAGGCGGTAAATAGAAACTTGAAACGATTTCCTGAAGAAGACTTTATGTTTCAGCTGACAGATGATGAGTTCAAAAACTTGATGTTCCAAAATGGAACATCAAGTTGGGGCGGTACCCGTAAGCTACCTTACGTATTTACAGAATTATGTAAAGCTTTACATAAATCAGTTTATGTAAGCTAAAAGATTATGTAAAGTACTGCCTGGATACAGCGATAAG
>NZ_LMUP01000009.1:584204-664607 GCF_009765875.1 Pedobacter sp. L105 | reverse complement strand
AAACAGATAGCAGGAATTACCGCCATTATCATAATGTTTTTAACTGCATGCGGACAGCAAACTACGCCAAAACAAACCAAATATCCTATTAACAAATCTGATACGGAATGGAAAAAACTACTGAGCCCTTCAGCTTTTGAAATCATGGTGAAAAGAGGAACAGAACCAGCTTATCAAAACCCGTATTTCAATAACCATCAAAAAGGCACTTATGTAAGTGCTGCTACCGGCGAACCTTTGTTCAGTTCCGATGATAAGTTTGATTCCGGAACAGGATGGCCAAGTTTCACCAAACCAATCGATAGTAAAGCGGTTATGGTAGTTAAGGATAATTCCTTTGGTATGTCCAGAGATGAAGTGGTAGAAGCCAAAACAGGATTACACCTGGGACATGTTTTTGACGACGGACCAAGGGATAAAGGTGGTTTAAGATATTGTATGAATTCTGCAGCATTAAAATTTATCAAAAAATAAAAAAAATTGAATTCATAATGAGGAGGTTAAACGATTGTTCAGGGTGATAGTTTGCACAACTGAACATTATTTGTACTTTCGCGGCGGAGAGTTGGCAGAGTGGTCGATTGCGGCAGTCTTGAAAACTGTTGATCTGTCATAGGATCCGCGGGTTCGAATCCCCCACTCTCCGCTGGTTTCATCAAAGAGACAACGAAAACCCTGCAAATCGTAAGATTGCAGGGTTTTTTGTTTCGTACAAAATCATATCATTCATAAAATCCTTAAGAAAAGATGAGTGATTCAGTCAGCAAATTTCAAGATTATTGCTATAATAAAATTGATTTAAATAACCTCAAATTCTGTTTTACCGGTTGAAATATAGAACATAATATCTATCATTAATTCTTCCCTGGTCTCATTATTGACAAGAAAAAAAGCAGATTCACCATTTATCTTTTTTAATGCAGCTACTTTTCCGTTCCCATAAATTTGTAAAACCGCATCTGGTGGAATAGTTGCTACTTTAAATCCTCCCTCAAAATCTTCAATCAAATTATCGATTCTATCCTTCGCTTTTGCCAGATCTAAATACATAGACCTGTTCATTATATTTTCACGGTTAGCAATACTGGTACGAAATCCAGTGTAATCACGTCTTGATATCAAAGAGGAAACCCTTTCATATGCATTTGAAAGCTTAATATTTACATCTTTGACATCCTTTAGTGCAATACCATTTTTCCAGCCCTCGAGACTATAGGGAACCTGTGCTGAGAATGAAGTTTGATGACGCAGAACAGGTAATTTCTTATGGGGATCTACCTTTTCAAACTCATATTTCACCAGTTGCTCCTTAAATGCGAAACCTCTTTCTACATCAAAAAGTTTAATATCAAATTTAAGTTTAGCCTCCGGATCCAGTACCAAATTACCAGAATGAGGAAATACCGTTGCTGTAATTATTTGTGTTCCACTTTCCAGAATAGAGAAATTTACAGGAGTCATTGATGCAGCCTGCCCTGGCAGATCAAGCATCATCACAGGAATATCATTAATCCGGATTTCAAACATACAGCAAGCTGCACTGAAATCAATCATGTAATAAGGTTGTGGCATCTTATTTATTTTTATTTGTAGCAGTTGAATTACTTAGCGCATTTTTAACGTCTGATTCGATGGTTGAAGATGAATAACCTTTCAGATAAGCTACTTCACTAATGGTAGAATCAGAATAATTGAGTATGGCCAGCCTCGCTTCTTGTTGTTTCTGCTTGTTTAATGTATTGGTGTAAAAATGACCAACAGTAGTTTTAGCATCCGCCCAGACACGATTATAAAATCTCACATTATCGCTAAAAACAGTAGTATAAGCGTCTGAAGGATAAGGAGCCTTACCCAATTTTTTATCCAAAGCATTTTCCAATGTTTTGATTTGTTCTGCTGAAAACACTTTAATTTCAATCATGCTCACAGCGCTGTCCTTAACAGAATAATGTATAATCACCTTATTTACGGAGTCATTACTTTTACCGGCTAGCAAAACCCCATTAAATATTAGGATCCGGGGATCTGTACTTTCGAAGACACGATATTTTGTTGCGGTAAATGCTTTTGATTTTCCATCCTGAGCTGTGAGCCCGCTTCCTTTTAATGCCTGACCAACGGTTTCTGTAAATTTTATAGCGGAAAGATCGAAGATTGGTGCCGGTACAGGTTTACAGGAACAGAAAATTACGGCGATAAAAATAAAGATAATTGATTTTCTCATTTAATTTATGGTTTTATAAGTCATTATAACTCTATTGGCTACTGTATTATCCGCTCCAGGATCAGAAACTTTCACCTCATTATTAACGATGAACAGATCAGTTGAAAAAGATGCTTTACCATCTATTACAGTATAGTTATCTGCAACGATTATACTTTGTTTTGCATTTGTATAAAGTTCAGCTGGATATCCTAATATTTTCCCCTTTGCATCAGGTTTCGGAACTGGAGAAAGGATTTTTGCCGTACCATATTTTGATGCAACGTATTTACCTATCATCTTAGCCTCTGATCTTTTTTCTATCCTCAATATCAGTCCAACTAATTTGGTATGTGCCTTGTCACTAAAAAGCAGCGACAACTTATTATAAGGGATGTCATCTATACCATGTTCTCCACCGTTTGTTAATTCAACCGGACCAAACCTAAAGTTTTTCACTTCTTTGGTGGTAAGGCATGGAAGGGTTGTTGATCCTTCACAGTCTTCAGCAAAAAAGTATTTTTCATTAATCACCGGTTTTATGGAAACACCAGAAAAAAAATCCTCCAGGTTAGCCCTGGTTTGGGCGTGCAGACTATTCATTACAAAAATTAACAGGGTGGTTATTTAAAAAAAAGAAATTGTTCTCATATTAATCGTCTCCTCTCATTAATGGCACCTGAATACTAATACCTGAAACCTGTTCAAGACTTTCTACAACATCGAATTTTGGAATTATGTTTTCATAAGTTCCTTTAGCGAGTACCCAATCCCCTTTTTGGTCTTTGACAACATCTGACATTGGAACTCCCTTTTTAACGGCAAGACCAACGCTAGCTGTAATTACGTATTGGACATCCATACCGTCAAATCCCAACTTTGGTTTATAGTATAACCCTTTTGAATCGTAATTTAAGCCATGGCCAAAAGTAACTGATGCGCTGGCGCTTGCTTTTGCTTCAAAATAACCATCAACTTTTACAACCAGCACAGACAATTCCCCCTTGATTAAAACACCTGCTTTTAGCTCAACGCCTAATTTATTCTTTACCTCCAGTTTAAATGTATCTTCCTTAGTAGTTGATACCGTATTAAAACCAAAACCCACATCGGTAATTATTGTGCTGCTGATAACAAGGTCCATATACACATCTACATTAGCTTTAAATCCGACATCGTCATTCCCCAGCTTCAGTCCTGCTTTTAGTTTGTCCTTATTAATGTTATACAATTTGACCGCACCCGGTGCCGCCGAGCCACCCGATATCGCGCCAGCTGCAAGACCAACAAAAGCACCGATCAGATCTATAGTCATATCAAGGCCAATTAGCGGTTGGGCATGAAAATCTATATCTATCCGGGTACCAAGTTTAGCAATTGGTGCATCGCCTTTTTTTGCCCTTTGTAATTTCCAGGTTGCGGTTAAAGCCAGGTTTGGCGGCCTGACTATAAAAGAAACCGGTGTATTTGTCATTCCCAAATTCCTGACCGTTCCCTTGGTCATATTGGTGATCCCATCTGCAATTGCACCAAAAGAAGAAAACAGGTCATAGATTTTTTTGAATTTCCCTTCATGTTCTTTTTTGAATTCATCATGCTGACCAGGAGCATCTCCTTAAAAGTTCCATTCACTTTTCAAACTAAAACCAAATGAAGCTTCTTTTTGCTCCCATCTTCTTTCTGCACCTATCTTTCCCGCCTTTTTCTGCATCTCCTTATGCTCATCAGCAGAAAAGTTCTGCCACTTTACGCTGAGGTCGTTTGTTAGATTGAGGTGTATAGTGGTCCCTATTCTTAGGACAAGAATGATGTAATATTAAGTTTTATTATTGTTATTAAGGTGTGGGAATGTGTGTAAACTCGAAGAGTTTTCCATATTTCCACACCATTTTATGCAGCCTTCAAGTAAATTTCTGACGGCTTTTTATTATTCAAACTTTGATGATGCCTTTCGTCATTATAAAAGCTGAACCATTCGGCAATTCCCTGGTATAATTCAAGACCATCGGCCGGTGGATTTAAATACACGTATTCATATTTTATACTTCTCCAAAGCCGCTCGATGAAAATGTTATCAATAGCTCTGCCTTTTCCATCCATACTAATCAAAATCCCTTGACCCACCAGCATCGCTATATATGCATTGGAGGTAAACTGACTTCCCTGATCACTATTTAAAATTTCAGGTTTGCCATGCATAAGAATGGCGTCTTTTACAGTCTCACATATCCACTCTGTTTCCATTGTGTTACTTAAACTCCAATTAACAACGAAGCGGCTATTGAGGTCTATTATGGCCACAAGGTACATAAATCCCCTTTTCATGGGTATGTAGGTGATGTCGATCGCCCATACTTGATTATTGCGGTTTACTGCCAGCCCCTTGAACAGATAGGGATATTTATAGCCTGCCGGATCAGATTTACTTAAATTAGGCTTAGGGTAAATTGTTCTTAGTCCCATTAACTGATACAGCCGCTGGATACGTTTCCTATTCACTTCATAGCCTTGCTCATTGAGCCACACTGCCATCCGACGGCTCCCTTTGAAAGGATATTTCAAAAAGTGTTCGTCAATTACCTTCATCAGGTCCAGGTTTAAATTGCTTTCTGCAGCTCCTGTATAATAAAATCCACTGCGATGAATTGACATCAATTCGCATTGTCGTTGAACACTAATCTGTTGATGAGCCGTATCAATCAATTTCCTTCTCTCCATCAGGCTATAGTTTAACGCAACTTTTTTTTAACCAATCATTCTCTACTTTGAGTTGGCCAATTTGAGAATATAGCGTATCCAGCTGTTTTTCAGCTTCTTCTTTTGTGCTATCTGAAGCGCTTTTATCGAAGACCGTACTGCTATTTTCCAGAAACTGCTTTTTCCATTCCGTTATTTGAGTGGCGTGTACCTCAAATTTCGAGGCAATATCGGAAATACTTAGACGCTCTTTTAATGCTTCTAATACTACTTTAGTTTTAAATTCTGCTGTGAATTTTCGTCTTGAGGTTCCCATAATTTAGTGACAAGTTAAGTGTTTTTTCGCGTTTTAAACCCTTGTCCTAATATTGGGGTCCATTATAGTGAAACTCCAGCGTCCATTTAATATCCGAATAAACCTTAACCAACAGGCTATATTTATCCATATCACTAAAATACCGGCACGAATTGATATAGAAGAAAAAACCATTGGCTGACCTTGCCATTGAGGGCTGGCTCTTTATCGTTGATAAAAACAGGTGTTGTTCTATCCAGTTTAAAAATACGTTCCTGCCCAATTATAGTTTTGATATAACTGATGTCGAGATTAAATTTTACAGTCTGTTCCTTTTTATCGATGACATAACGATATAACACCCCATAACTCCTGGTAAAATCGGGTGATTTAAGTGCTAGTTTTAAATGATGATGATCCGTAAATTTCACCTTTTCCATTATCTCTTATTGACTGGTTTATATTTTTTTTAAATTATTACTATTGACCGGAATCTTTTATTACAAGCTCTATCCCCTTAACTTCAAAACATGGTTTAAAAATTTTTAAATAGGCTTGATTAAGTATAAGTGCCATGGGCTTATTATCTTCGGTATAAAAACTTATTCCTAATAATGGGTGAAGCTGTTTTGGAATCATGAAATCATATAATTCACGATAATTGCCCTGGTTAGCCTTCTCACTATCTTTTATTAAATAACCACTTATCTTCTCCTGATTAACAGTAATCGTACAAGGGAACTTAACTTTTCCCGGAGAAACTTTTAACTCCATAAAAACATCTGTACATGTAGTTGATTCTGCTGAATATGTTTCTCCGAAATGCAATTGTCTTTTAGAAACTGTTTGTGAAAAAACGGCATAAGACAAAAGTAACGTTAACGCTATTAAATTAAATTTATTCGAATATTTTCTCATCTACTTTTATTTAGAAATTCCTCATTCCTGTTCCTAAAATCAGCAGTATAAATTTTATCTACATGTGCATCATTAATTGATTCGTTGCTGTTATGGTAACATTGCAAAGACCCCTCATCGAAAGCCTCAGAGAGAGTATCAAGGGGAATAGGAGCTTTATTTTTACTCTACCGGTCTCTCGGGAAAAAGAGTCCAGGTAGTGAATCATTATTTTCAATAACATTTAAGTATTGCAGTGTATTAATTTCGCTAGATCAATTCAAATTCAGTTTTCCCAAATGGAATATAAAAGGAAAGGTCAAGCATTAATTCTTCCCCCGTTTTATGATTAAACAGACCAAATGCAGGCTCACCATTTAACTTTTTATAAGCTGCCAGTTTACCATTTCCTGATATATTAATTAATGCCGTCGGATCCATAGGCATGACTTCAAAGCCTGCTTCAATATCGTTAATCAGTGAATTAAGTCTAGCATCAGAATCTTCTTGACTTAAATACATTGAGGTTGCCATTGTTTTTTCACGATTAGCAAATTCTAACCTCAACTTATCATATTCTTTATTCCTGATTAACGAACTCAATTTAGAATAGGCGCGCTTTAATTTTTCATTTATATCATCTACATCAGCTAGTAAAACCCCATTTTGCCACGAATCTGTAGTGTATGGAACTTCAGCGTTAAAGTTTTGAACATGCTCCATGCTTTTCAATTTTTTAGAGGTATCAACTGCGGGGAATTTATAGCCTTCAATAGATTCTTTTAAATCAAATCCAGACTTTACTTCAAACACCTTTAGCTTATAATCGAAAGCCGCCTGAGGATGTAGAAACTCATTTCCCTCCAAAGGGTAGATTTTTATTTCAAGTTTTTGACTGCCAGATCTAAATATTCCTGAGTTCAAAGGTATCATTGTAGAAGCCTGACTATTAATTGTTAAGGACAAAAGACTTAAGTCATTAATCCTTACTTCAAACTTACACCCAACAGCATTAAAATCTATTTGATAATACGGTTCTATCATTTTTAAATTTTTATTTAATGATATTGTTATTTTTTAAGAAATACGATTCACCTTCAGCCTTCATATCTTTTAGAAAATCAGTGTAGCTATAGGTAGATGTCTTTTTTGCTCTTACTTTTAAATAATCTTTATAGTATCCAAATCCGCCACCTAAATTATAATTTAAAATATCAGTAGTAGCAATATCCAAGACCTTTAGATCAGCAGATTCACCATGTAGACTGCTGGAAGTCGTAGCACTTCTATATTCCAATAAATAAATTGTTTTTTTATCAGGACTTTCCCAGATACGGAATCTATCATCCTTGCCATAATCATAATGAGAAACGCCCAATTTAGTGGTCAAAATATTCAGTAATTTTTTACTTTCAGTTGTAGTATACACGTTAATTCGATAACCGAAAATTTTATTTGTTTTATCTTCGTTATAAAAAGTAACTAAATTTGTACTTGAATAAGAATCATTCTCTAGGTTTTTCCCACCAAGTTTGATTTTATGGAAATAAAGTAGATCAGGATTTGAAGACTTAAACAGTTGATAATTACCTATAAGCACTTGCTGGTCTTCCAATTTATATTTATCTAACGACGATTTTGCTAACGGAAATTGAACAGTTGCCAAATCAAAATTTTGCGAATGACAGGATTGTAAGATCATAAAATACAAAGCAGCTATAACTATTATTTTTTTCAT
Organism: Pedobacter sp. L105; assembly: GCF_009765875.1. Lineage (GTDB taxonomy): Bacteria > Bacteroidota > Bacteroidia > Sphingobacteriales > Sphingobacteriaceae > Pedobacter. The sequence continues at coordinate 656,777 of NZ_LMUP01000009.1, read as the reverse complement.
ATTTAATTTGTTATTAATTATTTTTTGATATCAGTGTAATATTGGGTGATACGCCACTTATATCTTCCAGTTTTTTCATAATGTTAAATCCATCCCAAAATGTCTTGTCGCCTTCATAATTCACAGGTTTCCAATCAGCTGAGATCTTTCTATAGCTAATTCCAACATCCACCAGCACAATCACCTTACCAACACACGGATCTACCAACAGACCAGGAATATATTTCAGCCCTTCGTCCGAATCATATTTAAACGTATTAGTAGCTTTTATTCCAACCGTTATAGAGGCGTTTATCGTACCTGTTGCATGAATATCAGTTTCATTAGGCCCCGCTTCAATAAGTACAACCTTGGCTTTGAGGTTTACTCCTGCTTTTAGCGTCCCTGTAATTTTAAGACTTAGATCAGCAGGAACTTCTAATTTGTCTGAAGCAGTATTAATAGTAATATCATTTACACCACCTTCAATAGTTCCTAATAATACAAAGTCAATATACATATCAAGAGATACTTCAGCATGTTTACTTTTATATCCATTAGCTGCCCAGTTTTTAACAAGAATAAAAATATCAGCTGCTATTGGATTTCCAGTTACTGCCACAGATGCACTCTTAATAATTAGCTCTAAAAGATCAATGGTTAAATCCAGACCTATTAGAGGTTCAGAATGAAAGTATATTTTGTATTCCGTTCCTATTTCCGCAGTTTTTATACCTTTTTTACTTCCTCTGGCCAACTGCCATTTTACACCTAAGGCAAATTTTGGAGCAAGTACTTTGATTATCATTGGATTGCTGGTACCAAACTCCACCTTCCGGGGAGACCCGCCTGTACCAGAAGTAATACCACGGGTAATTTCTTTTACTGAGCTGATTACGCTATATAACGCTTTAACTTCTTTACTGAACTTCTGAGTATATTCTTCACTTTTCTTATAATTTTCGCCTTCCTTATTCCAGTTTGCAGAAAGCTTTACCCCATAATCTACTTCCGTTGTTTGGTTGTAATGTGACATCCCAAGCTTTTCCGCACTCTTCCTCAGCTCCTCCAGGCGAGTGGGAGTCATGTTCTCCCCACCCTTCCAGCCAACATTTAAAGGATTACTTAAGTCTAGAAAAAATGCAAATTCCCACTTTATATCAGAATAAACTTTTATGATTAAGCTGGGCTTTTCCTTATCTGAGAAATAGCGGCAGGTATTGATATAAAAAAAGAAACTATTTGGAGATCTCAGATGAGGGAATAAATAATCTATACCCGTAATATCGTTATCCATCGGAGAGTATATCAATGGTTCAATTGTATCTCCTTTAAGTGTTAAACTGTCTTTTTTATTACTTGGAGTAATTGCGCTGTAAGGAATGTCCTTAGTATGTTTATTAGAAATGAAATTACATAACCCCTCAGTATGATAATCATATATTTTTATGGGCAAAGGCTTTTGTAATGATTTTCCCGGACGAATCGTTTCAAACACCAGACTTTGTGCATCATGTGAAAATATCCTTAATCTTAATGTGGTGCGTCTGTTAACCTCACTATCTACTCTACTTAAATCAGGGTTTTTATCAGCAAGCATTGTTTTACCATATCCCTTTGAACTTATACGGGATGCATCCACATTTTTAGAGATTAAATAATCCATCGCTGCTTTTGCCCTTTTCTCAGATAGGTCTTTATTGAAGGCATCAGTCCCAAATCTATCTGTATGTGATCCCAGCTCAACAGGTATAAAAGGCATTTCCATTAATATCGCGGCCATTTTATCAAGAATAGCTTTTGCCTCCGGCTTTAAATTGTATTTATCGAAATCATAATGAACTTTTTCATCGAGGAAAAATTCTTTTGTAGTAGATCCTTTAGGTTTTATTTTACCCTCATCAAATAGAATTACGCGATCCGATCCATCAGTGATTTCTATCTGGCTAAATCTGCACTGATCTTCACGTTTAAGATCCGGAAGCTTATCTCCCACTTTTACAATGGTTACATTTGTTGGAGCCGCAACAGCAGTACTAACCACTTTATTTTCCATACGAAGATACCTGGCGTGTGCAGTATCGTTATATGCATCTAAAACATAAGTATTACTTGCTAAATCCTTAACTTTAATATATAATTCGGCTTTTTGAGGTCCATCTTTCATTGTAGCATACCATGAATAAGTATTTGCTATTAACAGGTCTACCTTGCCATTAACACATTTTGCTGTAATCCGTCTAACTATTTTATCATCTTGCATTAAACCCTTACGCTGATAAACCTCTATCAGTAAGTCATTACCATTTAAGCCCTCAGTTGTTATCGCAAGATATACGTTATCTCCATAAGAAAGAGCTGTTTCTCCTAGTCTTTCCCCTCCTTTTTTGGAACTCCAGATCGCTTCCTTTAAAAGAGGTGTGCAATTCCCACGGATAAGGTAACCTGTATGAATATCTTTATTAATCTTATTAGTCAGGCTCGCCTCTAAATAAAATAATGGTTTACTACCGCATTTGTCTTTAGGAATCATTAATTTATTAAGAGATTGAGCCCTGTGTTCAAGTAATATATTAGTTCGCTGAGCATCCTCAAGTAACCAAACCACTCCATTCTTATCTTTATCAGTTGTATCTTTAAGCCATTCGGAAATGATAAATGAACAATCGCTTCCGCCCTCAAGCACTAAAAGGTTTCCACTGCTTAAATTTTTATAATACTTTCCGCTTGCCTGCTCAATTTTCTTTACACCCTTGTCCATAAATTTTATTCAAAGATTATACCATCTGCATTATAAGCCTCATTAACAATTTGTTTCACATTAACCGCAGGATTGAGCGTAGTACTAACCTTAGGGTCAGCATTTTTAAAATTTTGACTATTTGGTTCGGCAACCTGCCCGTGATTCATAATTTTAATACAATCAGGCCCACCAACAGGACAAGTAGCTTTACTATCTTCAAGAAGAATTTTACCGCCATTTGTCAGAGTAGTATGCTCATAAAACCCTTTCCATTCGCTTACAACAGCAGAACACGCCCTATTATTTTGCTTTGAGCAGGATCCAAATGTATTTTTTTCAAATGTCGTTCCTACATCCTTTGTACTGGCTATATATTTCGTAGAACCTTCCTTATCATTAGCGAATTCTCTTTTATGAGTAAGTACTTTTAAATGATCAGGAGCAGATCCATAGTTACATACACATGTTGCTCCCTGTACTACTAAATGTTTCTCTGCCATAACTGTTCCTTATTTTCCTAATAAAAAATTAAATATACTAGTGATGCTTATTTCACTTTTTTCATGGTGACCATCAATGAAAAACATACCAGTTGAACCTTCATTTTGCTGTTTTGCATTTTCCTGGTCAACCATTTCCTGAACTAGTTCAAAGACCTTCAATTGTGTTTTCTGAATTGGTTCGATAGCTACAACCCAATCTGCCACTATAGAATATATTGATTTTGTTTCAGCATCAAGTCTGTATAAAGCAGTGTAAGTACCAGTAGCATGGCTCTCCTCAGTATAGGTATATTTAGAAATGGGATAACTAGATTCCTCTTTTAAATCACGTATGGTACGCTCATCATTGATTTTCCCATGGTGAATTACTTCTATCTTGTTTGCTTCATTTAGATTTTGATCTACAACTTGAAAAGTTTCAAATCGTACGGCCGCAGCTTTGCCGGCAATGGGAAAATTGCAGTGTTCTTCAATAGTAAATTCAAGACCGTACGATTTATATAACGAAAAGAAATAAGCAGAAATAAACAATTCATTAGCGAACATCTCAGTAACCTGCTCTGGGGATGCAATAGCCTCGTCCATTAATTGAAGGTATTTTTCAGTCATTTCACCTTTAAAATATTCCCCGACAGAAATCCTTTTTTCCTTCCATCTGGACATGATCTCGTTGTAATTATGTACACACATGAACTTTCCGTCAAAATCGATTTCAACCATCAGGGGATAAAATATTTTGCCGCATTCATAAGCAAGCTGGTCAGCCAGAAGATCAGGTTCTACATTATTAACGTAAATAGGAGTTGTCCTATCTAACTTAAAGATCCTAGCTCGATTAACAATTGTTTTTATATAAGTAACATTAAGATTAAATTTTACGGTATGCGTGTCATTTCCATTGTTGAATGTGTACAGCACACCATAATTCCTGGTGAAATCTGGTGGTTTTAGCTGTAGCTTTAAATAAAACTGATCAATAAAATCTACCTTTTCCATATTTCAACTTATCTGTAAAAACTCTGAACCTTTATCTGCTTAAAAGCTACTTCATTATCTTTTACTTTCAGACCAACAGTTGCATCCTGTTTCTCTTTATCAAGATGAACAACTAACTGTCCCTCCTCATTCCCTTGCAGTTTGGAGAAAAATGCAAAAGCTTCTTGCTCATCAAATTTGATCTCAGTTCGCAACTCCCTATTTTTATCATCAAGCCAGTATACACTGATCTCTTCAATTACCGCCGAAGGCTTAAAAGCGATATGTTTTAGTGCTTCCCCGAATACAAAATCTCTTTCTTTATTAAAATAATCAAGATCAATCCTTTGAATTTGACCAGCACTTTCTATCACAGGCCTCCATTGATAGCGTTTTCGCAACCCCGCCCAGTAATCCATTGGAATTGCATGATCTTTCATCTGCTGTTTTACAGTATCATTCAGTTCGCTCCTGATTGAATTAATATATTTATCAAATGTACCACCCATTGCCGGATAAACTTTTTTCCAGTCCAGCTCACCGATAGGTTTAGCCCTAAACTGTCCAACTTCTACCTGCTTATTTCTCTCCCCTGTTAACCAAAGTACAACATATCCCCCAGGAGCCATTCCTACTTTCACTACGTCATATTTTCCCTTTCCACCGTCTATCTCGCTAGGGTATCCCGCAGATAAAAGGGAATCAATTTTTTTTGTATCAAGTTCAAACTTTCCCGTATAATTCTTATTTTCCGTGAAGGAAATCCATGTAAGTTCAAGTGTATGTGGTGCTTCTTTTAGTTGATCACCAGCAATGTCCACTGAACCTTCTGCACCCCAGCCATAATTTACTTCACGTCCATCAGGCACATATATGCTTCCCTTTTCACCGTAGTAAAAGTAGCCACTGTAAATCTGTACAGGGTAATTCTTTGGTGCACACTCAGTTGGTATCCAATCGTATTTTTTCATTTTTTCCTGACAAGAGCTGATTGTAAATGAGCTGATGGCTAACATTAACATTAGTAATCGCTTCATGATTTATTTGGTTATTTTATTAATATTATCTCTTTCTCTTTCGCCTTCGGCATTGAGATTTGGTTCCTTTCCAATACCATCCCAACTGGATGAAAAATGTAAATATTTATTTCTCAAATCGTAGAGCATTTTATGATCATTAAGTGCAAGATTAAAATTAGCGGCAGGGTACATTCCCATCTCAACCATTTGCCTAAGCGACTGCAGCTGCCTGCCTGTATTAAAGACCATGGATGGAGCAGTTTTTTGTATGGCATAGGATTTCAGACGCGAATACACCTCACTCAGGACTACAGTTGAACCCGGAAGCGGAGTTATAGGAATTTTGTATAAATCATTTTTGATAAGTGTTTCCTGGAAGAGACAAGTAGACAACCCCATTTCAAACATCAGATGCAGAGGTATAAGACTATATTTATTACTTAACATCCTGTTTCCTATCAGCTTATAAGGCTGGCTATTGCTCATTTGAGATGGTCTATACCAACCTTGTTCAACCAGTGCATTTTTCTCGTCATTAATAATTTTCTCACGGTTCAAAACTGACAACATTTCCTCATCAAGGGACACCTCTTCATTAACATTATCCCTGTAACTTCCACCAACATCTGAGTGGACTCCCGGCAGTGAAAATTCAGAGTCATTCTTAGTCACAGAAGCAAGTTCAAACTTTTCACGGGTCTCATCAGCAGCTGTAAGATGAACAATTTTATATGCCCTATTCACTGCATTCAGATCTAATTCAGCAACATCATTCTTATGGTTCGCTCCATAAGCAGATACAGTATCAAATAATCCAGCAAATCTTATCGTAACAAAGTTGACCTTTCTTTTCAAGACCTCCAGTTTCAAACCGAAGTGTCCCCTCGAAGGAAGTTCTTTTTTGGAAACAGCATAACCATCATCATCATATAATGTAGAGACATCTTCGTTAGTATCCCCAGTATGTGCATCATAAGGTCCTTTTGTAATCTCATGAACAAAGTTACGTGCGGCGGCGGCACCTCTGCTGAAGCCAAACACATCCACTGTAAGAGTATTGATATTTTTTGGCGTGTTACGGGTAATCAATTTGACTAATTTTTCACATCCGGATCTTACCTTAGCTCTTATACCTGTTACTCCTGTTCCTAAACCCATATCCACTACACTATCGTAGTCGTCATTAGTAGTTCCAATTCCTTCTATATATATCGAGAAATAAAGAGATTCTTTCTTATACATCTTTTCCAGGTGATCCACATTGGTACGATCATTTTCATAACTAGTATTATCCTGCCACTTCCATTTCCATCCGGTAGTTTTATCATGATAAATACTGGAATTTTTATCGCGCTGGTCTATGTTATTCCTGTTATTTCCTGTTCCATCAAAGAACATACCTACAGTAATGTCTACAAGATCTTCTTTAGTAACCATCTTTTTAGGTTCGCCAAATACAACCCCATCTCCAGAATGCTCATTCACCTTTTGTGCCGCATTGGACTGCATTGTTTGTGCATAAGAAGTATATTCCTGCTTTGCAGTTTCTGACAAGTTCCCGTTCGAAATTTTCGTGATATTACCGTTGTTTCCCATTACTAAAACAGATTACTTTTCTCTCCGCTATTGTTATGGATAGTTTTAGCAGCATGTTTAGTGATACTACCCTCCAGACTGTTCAGATTCAATGCCCCTGAAGCTGTTTTTGTAATATTTGTCGCTTCACTTTGAAAAGCATCAACTGCTATTTCCGTGATATTCGCAGCGTTTAACGAGTAATCTGCACCGATATTTATCATATTATTTACTCCGATCTGCGTATTGGCATTATTACCAGCCATCGTGGTAATATCTTTTCCAACTTGGATATCCAGATTCTCCGCAACATTAATCTGCATATTCTTGGAATTCAGTGTCATATTCTCATTGGCAGTAATCGTAATATTATTACCAGTAGTGTCAATATGGATAACGTTTTTATTCGCATCGGTAATCGTTATTCCCTGACCAGATGGCCCATCATTAAACTGTAAAAGATGCCCACTGCGTGTGGTCATCGTTTTCATATGGTTTTCTTCCAGTCCGCCTGCCGCAGTTTTACCCTGGAAGATACTTCCCATTACAAAAGGACGGTTAGGATCATTATATCTGAACCCAACAATTACCTGATCACCAACTTCCGGTACAAAAACATACCCCCTGTTCTGGCTAATCAGGTCACTGCTTCCTGCGTCAGGAGTGAGTACCCTTATCCAGTCTGTAGTAAGATTTAATGGTTTTTGCCATAAAAGTTCCACTTTAACCCTTCCAAAATTTTCAGGGTCATTATTCTGTTTTACGATACCTACCTGTGCTTCTGCCATTGGGTATTTAGCCTTTTTCATCGGGATCACGTCATTCACTGAAGGTATAGCCTCGATGGTATTCCTGTATCTTCCATTCCCATCCACCTCATGCAGGATAGAAGTAATCAAATATTTACCGTAGTCTTCTGTAACAAAATCTAGGGTTCCTTTTTTGGAAACCTTAATATTAGCCACACTTCCTATACCTACAGCGGGACTGCTGGTTTTTGCAATCAATCCTACCAGATCAGCAGCAACAGCAGCTTTTCTCAGACCAACGAGCTCTGTTAAGTCTTCCTGAGTCTGAACCCGTGGTTTTATAGGTAGATTAACCTTTTCAGAAAACACCTGCTGAGATGCCGAAAGTGCTAAACTATTATCATCCTGAGCACTGCCTACAGTAGATGGCGCGTCTGTTTCATGCAAATAATCATTGTCAGAATTATAAGAATACTGAGAGAAATTTACAGGATTCACTTTCATTGACCAATTCATGGTATTGATCTCACGCCCATAAGTTAATGTGATCTCCTTTTGTTCTTGTGGACGGCCAAAATGGGTATCCAGTCCGTCATAATAAAACCACTCGCCATATTCTGATGAAAGCCTGTTTAGGAACGAAAACGTGCTTTCTTTATATTGAACCATGTAATTAATGGATTTCGTAAATTTAGGCTGTATACTGAGGTTAATATCATTACTGACCAGGCTTGATGTTGCCTGCTTCACGATATCAGTCAGCGTTTTAGCTAAATAACTATTCAAGACAGGTCCATAATCCATTAAGATCGTAGGGCTATATCCTCTTAGCACAAGCTCACCATGAAGTCCATTACTTTGTTCCATTGCTACCTCGCAGATCACACCAGAAAAGTGTGTTTCTGAGCCGGAAAAAGTTTCAGTTATAGAGACGAGAACTTTTTTACCGATATGACCTTTTGAATTAGTAGCCTGAAAATCTCCAAGGTTTTCAAACGTGTCAAGATTCACATACAGCTCAAAAAAATGGTGATTATTAAAAGATTGTTTAATCGATAAATTTGAAAATGTAGAGATCGGGTTACCGTCAATACTTATTGTCGTTATGATTCTTTCTTCCATGATTTGATATTTTGAATCTCGTTGACCATCTGTTTTTTAACAATTACAAGTGATAAGGAGAAATTTAAAGTGTTATAAAATATGGTTTCTTCTATCTGTTAAATAATTGTTATTGATTTTTATTAAGAAATTTTTCATGCCTTCTCCTAAGCTCTTCAGTATATGCTTTTTCTATATACTCATCATTGATGGATCCATTATTATTGTAATAACCTCGTAAAGCTTCCTCACGGCCAGCCTTAGAAAGAGTATCAAGAGGAATGGGAGCGTTTTTATTTTTACTATACCGGTCTCTTGGAAAAACAAGTCCGGGCAGACCTTCAAAATAAATAGTCCATTTACCATGTTCCAATGCACCATACATGACATAAATATAATCGAGTGTGGCATTAAGATCTTTATCCTGGATTATTAATAAAAGGTAACATCTATTTTTTTTACTATTAAAGAAAACAGCATCGTCAACCTTCCAGTTATAATCATTCAAAACCAGTACATCTTCCAAACCATCCGCTAACCACTTATTTAGACTTTTATTAGCGGTAACCAGAACATCCTGATAAGTTTTATTTCCTCTTAACTGCTTCAATTGTTCTTCAAACATGACTTCTTTATTTTTTTTATGCTCACATCCAGTGGAAAAGATATATACAATGATAAAAAGACAGGTGACAATAATTTTCCTCATGTTAAAACATATTAATTACTTATCCTGGATTTTACATAACTTTTAATTCCCTTTTTAAGCCCAAATATCCATCCATAATTAGCCACGCTGTGGCTTGCATAAGGACCTTTGGGAACACCAGGGGGAATAAATTGGACCTGACCAATTCCGGGAATTGCCTTTTGCGGTGCGATCATATCTTGTTTATACCAATGATCAACTGGACCTGAGCCATATTGTATACTTTCCTTAATAAAGCCAGGTATAGATCCTCCACCCGGGTTCTCAGGAGCTAAAGCATATATCCTTTCTGGATTATATCCCAACTCCTTTAGTACTTCCACCATACCAAGTGCATAAGCAAAACCCATACTGTGACAAACAATGTCGATAGGGATCTTTTTCGGATCGTACCTGTTGAGGTCTGCGTCTTGTCCCCAAAGGATTTTTCTGCTTGTTTCGTTCCTTACATCTGAGTATTTTATCTGATTGATCTTTACGATTAAATTATATCCAGCCTTTCTTCCATGGCGTTTGCGCGCATGAAATCCGATTTCATTTTTTGCAGTTATAGTTGGCGCATCCCCATCAGCATAAAACGCAAATTGGTCACCTAATCTTTGTTGAAATTTGTCATCAATATCATTCCAGTATTCATTATCGTAATAGATTGTTACGTCTTCATTACGCCGTATTTCACGTACAATATTCATTACGGGAACTGACATACGATATCCATTAACAAATATTACAATTGCCGGAACACTTGCTGATGCCGCACTTAATTTAGGTGCGGTAATCTGACTTCCAAAATCAATTGTATTTAATTCCATCTATTCATAATCAATAACGAGATATAATCATCACCAGCGCTACCAGGTGATAACATACAGTGCAATTAAGGCTTCGGCCAGTCGTTCACATGCTCCGCATTTCCAAGTTTCAACTTGCGCGCAGAGATCACAAAACTTAAAGTCATTGGTGTATTATCGTTTACAGCAATCCCTTCCGTATATTGAATGATATAACCATCTTCAAAAGACAGTTCCTTCATCTTAGAATCTTCTTCTCCTCTTTTGAAAACGATAGTTCCAGAAAGGGCTTTGTACTGGTTATTCACCATAGATTCGATCACAGAAGTATCTTCAGTTGACTCAATTTCGATATGGATTGTTCCGCCATATACCCCCGATGAAGGACGACCTTTAGCATCTACATCTCTATTTAATGAAAAACTGCACTGCAGCACGTCGAATTCTTTGGATCCAAGATTCAATCTGGTTTTAAAAGCCATTATGTGTATTTTTTTTGTGTTTGATAATGTTTGTTAGTTGATCTAAAATTACAATTTGACCAGTTATTAAAAGAATTGACATCATCTAATATTAAATTAAAATCAGCTATCAAACAGCTCACTATTTCTCTATTTTTATACGCAGCTGTAAGTTCTGCGAATTAAAAATAAAAAAACAATCAACTTTAATAGTAATTTAACTGCTAACAGATAAGTGTTGACTTATGCTACACATTGAGACAAAACGATACAACAATAAACTTCCGCCTAATCAATTAAGCAGAAGTTTATTGGGTTACAATTAAGCTTTTGGCCAATCGTTAATATGTTCTGCATTGCCGATCTTCAGCTTACGTGCTGAAATGACAAAACTTAAAGTCATTGGCGTATTATCGTTTACAGCGATACCTTCATTATACTGAATGATGTAACCGTCCTCGAAAGTCAATTCTTTCATTTTCGCGTCTTCCTCACCTTTTTTAAAGGTAATCGTTCCTGAAAGTGGTTTGTACTGGTTATTCACCATAGATTCGATTACTGAAGTATCCTCTGTCGATTCAATTTCAATATTAATCGTTCCACCGTAAACACCTGATGACGGACGCCCTTTTGCATCTACGTCTCTGTTTAATGAATAGCTGGTTTGCAGCACGTCGAACTCTTTAGATCCAAGAGTCAATCTGGTTTTAAATGCCATGATAATGATTTTTTAATGGTTAACTTCCTTAATTTTGATTACGCTTTTGGCCAGTCATTTACATGCTCGGCGTTGCCCAGTTTTAATTTACGGGCAGAGATCTGGAATTTCAGTGTCATCGGGTTATCGCCGGTGATGTTAATTCCTTCAGAATACTTAACGATGTATCCATCTTCAAAATTCACTTCCTTCATTTTTGCATCCTCTTCTGATTTTTTGATCAGCAGCGTGCCTGTTAAAGGTTTGTACTGGTTGTTTACCATTGCTTCGATGATAGAAGTGTCTTCTGTTGATTCGATCTCAATATCGATCGTACCACCATACACTCCGGAAGAGGGTCTTCCTTTTGCATCTACATCACGGTTTAGGGAATAGGCACAATGGAGCACATCGTACTCCTTGCCCGAAAAGTCTAATCTTGCTTTGAAAGCCATAACTTTTTGTTTTAGGATTGATATTAATTTATTATCGCTCCATGTAAAGCAAAAATGTTGCCAACTCAGCTACTAATCAGTATGATATAAGAAAAAGATATTAACATCGGCTCGAATCACCCTCTAACTACATTAATTTGGCACCAAAAGTTTCCATTTTACGTAACCACTTCTTACTGTACTCATTTTCTATGGAGTATAACTGTCCTATCGTATTGGTGTGTACCGGGTGAAAACGGCAATTTTCGAATACATTTCTTTTAATAGAAAGGTAGGTTACTTTTTTGTCCTGTTTCCAGTACTCAAAAGTTTCTTCATCTAAAATGGATACAATCCTGGCCGACTTTCCTGCAAAATTCTTCCTGATATTCTGCTGTTTAGCCAAAAAAACCTGGTCCGGTATAAATAGCCGGTCAAAGAAGCCTTTAATGCGTGTGGGAATAGATGAAAGGTAAACCGGACAGAAAAGCACCACATGACCAGACCATATAATCTGATCCAGCGCCCGTTTAAGATCAGGCTCCAGCTCTGTTACGCTATTGTTAAATTGTTTATTTGGATTAAAGATCAGATCAACAATCGTGATTTCCCTGATGTGGGCACCTGCCTCCTCCGCGCCTTTGCGGTACGCATCGATTAGATAACGGATAGTATCGGTTTTCTCAGGATCACCATTGATGATCAGTATCTGTTTCATAGACCAGGGAATCCATGTAAAGATTCTGACGCTAAATTATAAAGAAATTGTTAAGTCAGGAAATCCAGGAGCTGCATAAAAAAAATTCCGGACAGATTTCTTCAATCTGCCCGGATTATACGTAGAAAATAACTACAACCTATTGTTGCGCATACTCTGTGCTCCAGGTAGTTTCTTCATCCTCCCCTTTTTGCCCGTCAAGTTTTACAACAAAACTTTTTGCAGGAAAATAAGGAGTAATATGAATATCCAGGTGGATCTTGTCTTTTTGCACCTCATCACGCTCAAAACGCATGATCTTAAAACGCTCAATTAAACGTTCAGGCCCCTGGATACCGTCTAAGAATTTCACAATCTGACCCCTTAGGTCCTGTTCAGTTTTCGAAGTCCAGTTTTCAAAAGCCCTTCTGTTTAAGAAATCAAAAAGCACTTTTGTCACATAATCGAATACACGGACTACAGAATAGGTTTGCAGACCGATATTATCACCATTGAACAGGGTCTTGGCAGAAAAAGCCATTACCTTTCCATATTCATTTACCATTGGAACCAGACCAATACGCTCCAGGTGTGAGATCTCACTTTTCTTAAGGTCAAATTTAACACCATCCACATCATTGATCGCACCATGTTTTTTACCGGCTGTTACCTGCGACATCAACGTATAATACATCTTGCCCGCCAATGCTGCCGATCCGGGAACGGTCAGGTCATCCTCTTCACCAACTTCCGCAACCTTACCTCTGCCTACCAGCCAGTTGCACGTCATGATCACATTAGATCTGAAAGCCTCTCCACCGGTTAGGTTTGCCGAAGTAAACAAGTCAATCACATCATCAGGCTGATCAAGATCAGCAAAATCTGTCACCAGCATTGCTTTATTCTCATGTGCGATCTTACCCCATTTTTCGACTACCTTATTAGACCCCATATATCCGGGAATAACCATCAATGAATAATTTTCACGCAGGTCAAGACGGTCAAATTTTTGTTTCAGTTCATCCCCTACATAATCAATAAACCTGGGATTATCCAGATCTTTGATCTGATCCATAGAAGCATTCATCAACACTACATTTTTCAGTTTATCTGATTCTGTATTTTGGTAGAAGAGGTTTACCGAACGGTAAGCCTGTTCAAGCTCTTTAGTAGTTTCGAGCGCAGTTGCGATATTCTTATTCAGATTTTCTTCCGCCGCCTGCAGCTTTTCTGTGCTTTTTTCTACCATACCCGCTACAGAATCAGATTCTTCCAGCACGTCAATCCATAACTGGATTTTTTTCTTTAGCTCTTCTCTTTCTTTTTTCTTCTCATCACCGGTCAGGAAAATCTGTTTCCTGGCTTTTCTATCCGGGTTTAAATTCTGCAATCCATCTACTGTTGCTTCCAGCAAATCGAAACCGCCTACTCTTGCCAATTTATCTAAACTGTCCTTCAGGGAAAGTTTTTCCTGCACTTCTCTTTCAGCCGGTTTATAACCGTCCGAATGTGAAGCATCATTTGTTATGTTTTGTTCTTCTGGAGTTGACATATCTAATATTTTAAATCGTTAACAGACCTGCGCCTAACTACTTATTTTCTTCTAATTCAGCTACAAAGTTTTTTAAAGCACTGATAAATGCACTTTTTGTTTCTGCATCATCCAGCGTAGACTTTAAAGTTTTATTTGATTTGAGCTGTTTGATCACATTTAAAGACATTTCCCTTTCTATATTCACATTAGTCAGGTGACTGCTTTGGTTGATGATACTTTTCACCGAAAAATCACCCAGGTTACCAAAATTCAGGGTTTCCGAAACAGGGGAACCATCATGTTTTTCAAATCCTACACGTACACTTGGTTTATAATGGTTAAAAACCTCCTGAACAGTTTTTAAGCCTTCTACTTTTTCTGGTTTGATCGGTTCGTTATCAGTCAGTTTTTGTATAAAGAGTGTTTTATTAAAGGCAATATCTGCGAATGCTTCTGAGGTATCTATTTTTCTTTCGTTACCACCAATTTCATAATTAAACATAGTCTTGATATTTAAGGGTTTATATTCTATTTATAATACATTATTTTGTTACTATTTGTTTTCCAATTCATTAACAGGCAGTGCAGGGATGATTTCCCATTCCAGTTTTTCCTCTTCTGCATGTTTCCTGATCACAATTGTAAAACCTTTCTTCAGTTCTCCAGAAATGATATATTTTGAGATCGGCCTTCTCAGTTCATTTCTGATCACTCCCGATAACTGTCTTGCACCATATTTCGGCGTGAAGCCACTTAGCGCCAGCATCGCTTTGGCCTCTTCTTCAATCTCAAAACCTATACCTTGTTTATGCAGGGCATCGATCATGCTCTTTAGCTGGATCTCAAAGATCCGTACCACATTCTGCTCACTGATCGGCGCAAACGGCACGATCTCTGATAAACGTGCAAGAAACTCAGGCCTGAAATGTGCCGCCATGATATCCATCAGCTGCTGCGATTTAGGAAACTCACCCTGGGCAATCTGCCCTGCGATCCATTCACTACCGATATTCGAGGTAAAAAGGATCAGTGAATTGGAAAAGTCACCTTCTTTACCTAACCTGTCATGCATATGCCCTTCGTCCAGGATCTGCAGAAAAGTATCAAATACCGATGGATGCGCTTTTTCTATCTCATCAAATAGCAACACCGAATAAGGCTGCTGCCTGATTTTATTTACTAAGAGCCCACCCTCTTCATAACCCACATACCCTGGAGGCGCCCCATAAAGCAAAGCAGCAGAATGCTCTTCTTTAAATTCCGACATATCGAAACGGATCATCGCCTTTTCATCATTAAAAAGAAATTCAGCAATGGACTTGGCTAATTCCGTTTTTCCTGTTCCTGTAGGTCCCAGTAAAAAGAATGATCCTATGGGCTGGCCTTTCTTGTTCAGTCCGCTCCTCGATTCAAGAATGGCGTCAGAAACAGCTTTTAAAGCCTGATCCTGCCCAACCACCCTCCTTTTCAGAAATTGTTCCATGTTCAGCAGTTTTTCTTTCTCCTGTGCCTGGATCTTTCCTAAAGGAATGCCTGTTTTGTAAGAAACGATAGAGGCAATATCCTGTTTACTCACTTCATCTGTTTTTTGTACAGCAAGTACCTGCAGGGCATCCAGGTTTCTCCTCAAATATTCCTGATATTCTTCTGGCTGTTCAAACGCTTCTGCCTGCGTTTCGTCTGTCAGCTGCCCCAGTAAAACCGGGCTCACTTTATCCTGAAGCTGGTGGTAGAGCCACTTATAATCTTCCAGCGTATTTTCTTCAAGTGCTGATAATTCAGCCAGTGATACGTTCAGTTCTTCCAAAACTTTCTCCGAAGTATCATTCATCATCTTCATCGCTGCCATGGTACGGTCTAACAGGTCAAATGCAGAATCAGGTAACCTGCGGTCTTTCATATAGCGTTTTGCCAGCCTTACACATTCAGGAATAGCTTCCGGATTGATTTTCAGCTGGTGATGTTCTTCGTATTTATCCGTTAATTTCTGCAGCATTTTGATTGCAGAAGCTTCATTAGGCTCATTAACCTGCAATACTTCAAACCTTCTGCTAAAGGCCTGTTCAGGTTCTATGATCTTACGGTATTCATCGATCGTAGTGGCACCGATCACTGTTATTTCTCCTCTTGCCAGCTCAGGCTTCAGCAAATTGCCAACCCCGCCCCCTATAGGGCCTTTGTTATCAAGTAAGGTATGGATCTCATCAATAAATAAGACAGCCTTATCAAATTGTTTAATTTCTTTTAATATATTTTTCAGACGGTCTTCAATTTCCCCTTTGTACGATGCACCCGCGATGAGTGATCCAAGGTCAAGCTCAAACAACTGTACGCCTTTTAGCAATGCAGGAACATTATCCGCAATAATATCCTGTGCAAAACCATCTACCAATGCAGTTTTTCCTACCCCCGCATCCCCCGTAATGATCACATTAGGCTTAGTCCTGCGGCAAAGGATCTCCATGATTTGCCTTGTTTCCTTATCCCTGCCAATGATCGGATCAGTTTTTCCATCTCTGGCAAGGGCAATTCTGTCAATACAGTATTTATGCAGGGCAGTTGCTGCACCCGCACTTTTCTCTGAATTTCCCGCTGCTGATTTGCCTGGTGCAACTACCTGCTGCAGCTCTTCATCCCTGATATACAGATCAAGCAACTCCCGTTCCTTGATTGGGAACGACTTCAATTGGTCTGGCTTAAATCCCACTGCAGGCTTACATAAAGCTGTAAGCACGCAAACAGGCGTAATCAAATCCAACCCAAGTTTTATCCTTACCAGATCAGCTTCTTCAAATACCATGGCAATTTCACGGCTACCTTTTACCTCATCCGGCGCAGCCGATATTTTGTCCAGCTCCTCGATCCTTACTTCGGCCCATTCACTAATGTATTCTTCATCTTTCCCTATCGACGATAGAAAACCTCTCAATCCAACTTCCTTATGCATCAGCCCTTTCAACAGGTGAGCGGCGGTAAATTCCGGATTATGATATTCTTTAGCTAAGGATTGTGCCACCCTTAAGGCTAATTTTACCGATTCACTAACGTTAGTAAGACTCATAATTAAGGGTTTTCCTTTTCGGTTTTCTGAACAAAATTGTTCTCAGTGATATAGTAGTAGTTTTTTCCGTTAGAAATGAATTGCTGACCAAACTGAACACCTCTCCTGATATTTTCGCTGGAGCTGATCAGGAACTTTAAATAAGCTTCGAAATCAACCTGTGGCATCCTGCTTTCCCTTTTCAGATCATTAACCTTGTATTTGGCCAGCAGCTCATTTTCTACAGGCAAACCGGTTACCATTTTTAAATAATTACCCAGTGTCATCGACCTGATCTCCCCTTTGGAAATGTCTTTAGCCAGCAGTACCCTTTGTATAGCGATATAATTTCCAACCAGTTTTTTTCTGAATGAAGACTGATCCATTTGAAGGTTTTGACCAATCATCATCGAAAGCACATCATTTAGCTGTTTGAATTCCATAGTATTGAGTACCAGAGCATACTGCATCATGCTTCTGTGTTTTTCCACCACATCAACAGGAACTGAAGAAGTCATGTAATATTTAAATCCGTTATGTGGCATATGGTCGGCAACCTCATCCGTTACAGGAGCCACTAGTTGCCCTTCTACGGCAGCCGACAGGTTTTTACGCTCAATACCGGTTAATCTGAATGCGCTGTCTAAAGAATTGATCTGGTTGCTGATATCCCTGTCAGTTTCTTTGATGAAACGGCGCATGGCAATATTCATGGATTCATTCGAATTCACGGAACCTTTGGTAGGGAAAACTACCCCCCCCTGGATCAAACTATTTTTTGGATAATCCAGATAATAAGAAATAGAATCCAGGCGGCTTGTATTATAAGCCTGCGTATCGCTCAGCCCTTCTCCTTTAACCAGAAATCTTCTTTTCTTTTTTGCGGCGTAAACTGCTGATTCAGAAACCAGCTTTTTAGATTGCAGTACAAAATTATTGAATGTTTCATCATAATCACTATACATCTGAATAGACAACAGCCTTGCGTCAGCAACACCAAACTCATTTACCAACTGGGTCAGCTGATTGCCGGAAGAAGTTTCATTCCCTGTACTTCCAACCAATATAATCAGGTTAGTTTCGTTAGGATGTTTTTTTATCAGGCTTAAACCTGCCCTCACACCGTCATATACAGGTTGATTGGCCACCCTGCCATCACAGCGCTCTGTTTTTTTAGCTTCAACCGTTAAAAAGTTCATTAACTTCCTGTAATCCGGGGATAATTCTGGTGTAGTTAATACGCCAGGTGTTGAGCAGCCTGATTCTCCACGGTATACCACAGCGCCATAACTCAATTTGTTATTCCTGCCGTACTCATTAAAAATATTTTCAAAAGACTGAATCGTATTGGTTAGCCCCGAAAAATATTTAGTCATTGGGCTTCCTCCGTCTACCACGAATATCACATTGATCTTATGGATATTTTTTCTAAGCGTAAGGTAATTCGGATAAGTCAGCGCCGCACCACTGATAGTAATGATTCTATTATCCGTTTTTTTATACACATCCCTTGCTGCTCCAACGGTAAAACTTCCTCCATCATCACCAATAATCGGAGCGGCTCTAAGGATAATATCGTTTGCATCCAGCAGTGGATCTACATGTACATTATTCAGTGTCATAGACACAGAATCACTCAGATCATCAGAATCATTTGCCGAAGGGGCGATATATAACCTGTCTCCCCAGCTGTGAACGGCATCTGCCGCAATCCATCCATAAATACTTTTTCTGGCACTGTCAGCTACCAGCTGATCTTCATTACCGATCAGGTATTTCTTCCCGTCTTCAGATTTTTTGAAAATATAACTAATTTCATGCAGCCTGATCTTTGTAGCTTTTTTCTTTAACTCCGGAGTGGTATATACATAAGCAGAATCCGTATTGTCATAGTAGAATTTCGATTGTACCAATGGTAATGTGCCATTGATAATTGCGATTGATTTTTCCGGATAACCTGATTTCTGGTTGGAATATGACCGTTGCCATAGTAATAATTTAGAAACCGGGATCCAGCCATAGCTAATTGCACTTTTCTTATCGTTGATCTTCCGACCCCTGATCATTCCAGCTTTATATTTGATCAGTTTCACGTAACCGTTTTGCTCTTTTGAAACATAAAATGGCTCCATGAAATTCAATTTTTTCATGATCAGACTTCCTCCCGGTGCTGTGGTAGTGTAATTTTCGTCCCTGTCTGAAAATACTACCCATGGCAGTTTAGTTTTACCGCCGCCATCACTCACATTTGTAGTTGAAGATGGCTTTTCAAAAGCTTTAGGCATATAATTTACTTTCTTTCCAAAGGCCGAGGGTGATTGTGCCATTACAAAAACAACCTGGATCAAAAGGATAGCAAGAGATATAATTCGTTTCATAGATCTATTTTTTTACGGTATTAGCTGAATGTTGTTTGATATTTAACAGGCTGGCGCAGGTAGAATTAGGGCTTATAGTTAATTGCGCTTCATCTACTACGATCTCGCCTCCGAAAGTTAATCCCATGCAGTAGGAATAAAAGTCGGTTGATTTTTTAACGCTGTCCTGCTCTACAGCCACAGTAACCTTCTCATTGTTACACAGGTATCTTCTGATCAGGTAATAGTAATTTGAATTAAAATCTGCTCCGTTGGCAATTGCCTGTAAGCGTGCCCTGATATCATCAATCACTTTGCGCTCCCCTTCCCCGGGTTCTACAATAGCTGTTTCCAGATCTGCATTGGGGTCTGTAATAAAAATGGTATGATAAATCGCCCTGCGGCTATTATCAGTATTTAACTTCACCAGGAACTTACCGGGTGTATGAAAAGTATATAACGCTGTTCTGCCTTTTACGTCAACCCTGTTCGTTTCCCCAAAAGACCACTGAAAAGTATTCGCTTTACCTTCAGCTTCCAGTCTTACTTCTTCATTGACCACGCCTGAAGTAGGGCCGCTGATACTAACAACCGTGTCTGGCAGAGCAATGACCGTATCCCGTACCGTTACAGGAAACTGCTCCCGCAGCTGTCCGTCTACGGTTAATCTTACAATGTAAGAGCCGGATTTAGCATAGCGGTAATTTCCGTTTTGGGTAGCTAATTTTGCTCCGTTACCAAATTCCCATAGCCACTTCTTAGCATTTTTTGTGTTATCTGTAAACACAAGGTCTTCGTTTAAATACAATTCATCTTTTAAGATCCTTGCATCAACAGTCCGTTTATCAAAAAGCGAACTTTTAAAGAGAAATATGATCCCGGCGAGGATCAAAATAGCAATAAAGATGTACAGAAAGACGTACCCCTGTGAATTACTGCTTACTGATTTTCCGTTAGTAGTGGTTTCGGACATAGGTGCTTTTATTTGTTTTTTATATGATTATCTTGGTTGATTACCTATTGTTTGCCTTAACTGGCGTGTAGAAAGTTTACAGTCTTCCAGTGATTTGCTGAGTTTATCTATATCACTGTTATTTCCTTTCAGTTCCCTTCTGTTATAAAAAAGATCATTGTATAACTGCGATGCCTCAAGAAATGACTTGTAACGCTGGTCGTAAGCTTTTCGCTCATAAACCGATTTAATGGATGCTAAAGAGTTTTTGATATCGTTCTCCAGAAAAACCGCCTGCACGCCAGGATCAAAAGTGATGATCTGCTTGTAAGTGCTGTCCACAGTTGCCCTTTGTTCCTTAACTGTAGATTCAAAATCGGCATCCTGCGAAAGTTTTTCTGCCAGATCCTGTTTAGAAACCATCCTTTCATCACCATAATCGTGAAAAAGGCCAAATCCCAACAATGCTGTAGTGAAGAGAAATATCCCTATAAAAAACAGGAACTGTTCCCTTCGTTCTTTTATACTCAGTTTAATCATAATTATCTTCTGAATTTGCCTGCTCTTAACTTATCGGCGGCCGACTGGTTTGTATGTAAACATGATTCCAGCTGCGTTCTGATATTTTCAATCTGAAATTTGGTAGTGAATAATGAATCTTCGATCCCCGCCATTTGCGTTACATCGTCAGACATCTTTTTGTATAAAAGAAAACTGCTGGTAGCCGGCTGCTGGTTTTTAAGGATCTCCTTAATTTTAAAATTATTGTTCTGAATATCTTCCAGCAGAATTGCCTGGTTATTTAACTCTTCAGAATTAATAGAGCTATACTTCGAGAGCTCGTTAAATTTTAACAGGATCATATCAAACCTGGTATTGATCTCTTTCCTTTTGGAAAGGAGCTGATCAGTTTTTTTCACTTTATCTTCCAGAATCTGATACTCGTATTTTGAAGCAATAAAAAAAAGATACACACAAATCAATGCGAATGAAATCAGCAAAACAAAGTTTAAAATGAAAAGCTGATAGGACCTGGTCAGTTCCTGAGCGTTTATGGGCTTCATAAAATAGAGACGTTATGAGATTGCATTTATTAATTTATATTACAACATTAAGCCAGCATGATCTAACAATATTCACTTGTTTGAAGTTTGGACGTAATATTGATTAACCTTTTACCAATTATTGTTCCATTGAATAGCAACATATGTCAGATTTCTTATACAATAAGCCATTTCGATTAATAAACATTTTTGAACACCGGGATTTGCAGGAAGCAGATGCGGGGAAGTCCATTTCACAGCACATTGAGCTAATTATCTTTACGCGTTTTGGAGAGCATAGGCACAACAGCAATTTTGGTTGCGAAATATGGGATCTGGATTTCGAACTGATCGTCAGCGAAACTACATGGGAAGAAAAATTCAGGCAATCCTTGCTAAAATCTATCACTGAATATGAAAACAGGCTGTATCAGGTAGAAGTAGAAATAAAAATGACCGAAGTAGAGAAGTCCTTTACTATCAGGAATGTTACAGAAATTAAGAAGAAAGTGGACATTTCCATACGAGGTAAAATCAATATTACAGGAGAAAAATACTATTTTAATACGTCATTGTTTTTAAGTCCGCTATCAAGTTAACACAAACTGTTCTATTTTAAAGATAGTATGATCTAAATTACATACAGTACTATAATTCTAAAAAACATATTATTTCAAATATCAATGAAAAACATATTTTATTCTTCAAAAGACGAAATTAGAAACAGGATTTTAAAAAATGCACGTGACTACTGGGGAATAAAGAATACCAATGATTTTGACCCTTTAGTTAAACTGTTGATTGAAGCACTGAGCACAGAGCTTTTTAACGTATCAAACGACGTAAAAAACCTTGAAAACAGGGTTCTGGATAAGATCTCACGTATCTTAGCATCAGATACATTAACCTCTGCATTACCCGCGCATGCTATCGCCCATGCCCGCCCTCATGAACCCTCAGAAATCATAGATACAAAAACACAGTTCTACTTTCGGAAAAAGTTAAAGGACATGAACGAAAACAGCACAGAAAACTCGGCAGACATCTTTTTTAGTCCTTTAAAGCCAATTAAGGTATTTAATGCAGAGGTAGTTTATCTGGCCAGCGGAAGCAACTTATTTCAGGTTGACAGTCAGCATCATAAATCACTTCTTACCCATACCAATCGGGGATCGGCCCTTGAACCGAACACTTTATACATAGGAATCCGCCCTCCTTCCACTTTAAAGATACTTAACGGTATTAGTTTTTATTTTGATTGGAGAAATTATGCAATCAATAACAACATATATGATCTTTTAGCCCTGTCTAAGTGGTCCGTAAACGGCCTTCCTGTAAACACAGCTTTAGATAAGTTCTATATCACCCCCGCGCTGAACTCAAATTCTCCGTTTGATAACCATGATATCCTGAACCTGCTCACAGAAGATGTGCACTCATTCTACGCAAACAGGTTCTTGACTATTGATGATGATCATCTTAATCCCCAGCACTTTAGTTTGCAATTATACCCCAAAGAATTTGAACAGCTCTTCCAGCCCGGCAGCCTGGTTAACTTAAAAAAGGAACTGCTGTGGTTAAAAGTTGTATTTCCGGCAGCAATCACAGAAGTAATGCTGGATGAGCTGCATATCTCTATCAATGCCTTTCCGGTGGTTAATAAAAGAATTCACGACTTTAAACACCGCCTTAAAATGATGACGAATATTATTCCGGTTAAAGTACAAGACCATGATCAGTTCCTCAGCGTTCATTCATTGGGAGATAAAATGGGCAACATTTATACAGAAATCCCTCACAGCCATGATGACGACAGCAGCGCAGGCTCTTTTTCCATCCGTTACGGCGGCTCAGAGCGATTTGATAACAGGAACGCGAAAGAGGT
The DNA here is from genome assembly GCF_009765875.1 of Pedobacter sp. L105. Classification (GTDB taxonomy): domain Bacteria; phylum Bacteroidota; class Bacteroidia; order Sphingobacteriales; family Sphingobacteriaceae; genus Pedobacter. Next base: position 633,533 of record NZ_LMUP01000009.1, on the reverse strand, counting down.
GGTAGATTATCTTTTCGAGCTGCTGAGGGATGAAAAAGCATCTTTTTCGGCCTATGGTTCAGACTTCCTGAACAGCTCTTTAAAAGAACTGGAACAGAACATCTCCATTATCCAGCAAAAAACCAAAGCGCAGCTCGCTACGATGAAAGAATTGCTGAACTATATCATTGTTAAACCGCTGAACAATGCGGATATCATGTTCCTTGAATTTTGGACAACCAATGCAGAAATGGGCAACCAGATCAGGTCAGGCAGCCGTTTACAATCATTTGAAAACAGCAAAATGATTCCTGACAGCATTTTCCTGCTGAGCAATACGCAGGGCGGAAGATCCAGATTAAATGCAGCTAACCGTGTTCAGGCTTTTAAATACGGCTTAACTACAGCAAATAGAATTGTTACACAGTCGGATGTGATTAATTTCTGTTCTTATGAACTTGGAAATAAGATCAAAGGACTAAAACTTGCCAAAGGATTAATGGTGGCGCAAAATCCAAAAGAAGGATTTATCAAAACTACGGATATCATCATTACTCCGGCAAATCAGCACGACCTCAACAAGGATGAATGGAAGTCAATTCTGGAACTTACGCAGTCAAAATTAGAAAACCGCAGTATCATGAACATCCACTACAGGCTGCTGCTGGCGTAATTAAACCACAATTTAAAGATAAACGGTAAAGCCAAGGAAAGAATTATTGCTTCCGGCACCTAGCGCACCAACCTGGTTTTCTAAATTGGGAACCAGTTTTATACTGATCTCATTTTGAACTGGCAAAAGATAAGAAACTGCCAGATCAATGATATAAGTACTTGGTGTTCCTGGCATAAAACGAACCAGTTTATCGGTATCTGCCGGCCCTACACTGATTACAATATCTTCATCATCAGTCAGAAAGCTATTGCCGATAGTAGAGTCTATACCCAGACTACCGAAACCCAGCCTGAACTGCATTTTCTCTTCAATTGGTGCCCGCTTCAGGTTCCTCAAACTCAACGCAGCCTGAACAGGCACTTTAAACAATAAAGACAGCAATTGTCCCAAAAAATCCAGATCGTTACGCTTCTCGCTGATCAATGGCAAGAGATGCATCCATATGATACTCTGTTCATTATCAAGCAATTCAAATTCCTTCCATTCCGCACCGAATATCCTCGTCAGATCATTATAAGTAGTTCTTTTATCCAGTCTGTTTTCATACAATTCAAGGATCGTCCTAAGATGATTCAACTCTGCTTCAAAAGGCATAAAAAATTTTCTCGCATCTTTTTCTTCTGCTCTCCGTGCCTGTACATCGGCTATCATTTCCTGTTCAGAAAGACCCGAACTACCTGTTGGTGGCTGATGAAAAAGCCCTTCAGGCAGCATATCATATAACCCTTCCCTATTCAATTCAATGACCAGGCAATCTTTGCGCTTGCTATCAGAATAATAAAACGAATAATTACCAAGGTCCTTTGCGTAAGCGCTTTGCCGCCCTCCAACGGGCAAAATAGCAATCTGATCAGTTTCAAAATCTCCATTCTCGATCAGCTCTGCCGCTTTTGTGATCGCCTTAAAGTCAGTATTCAGATCGTTCTTCAGCTGTAAATTTTGCTTCATGGATGATTTGCGTTTAGATAATAACACATACCTCTAATAATTATACCATTTTCATTAATGCAGAATTTCTTTAGCAGTTATGGCACTTGCATGAGCTTGTTTTTTATTATTTTTTTTTACTGTAAGCTCATGCAGGTTTTATGACATTTATTTTAAGGTATCATATTTGTGAAGACATCAAAATAAACATCAAGTATAATTTAATGGACGTTCAATCATTCTTTCTTCGATATTTACTATTTCCACTTATTTTCCTCGTTTCCGCAGCTTTGATTTCTATTGTAAATAAAAAGAATCAATTTCTTAACAACAAAAGACTAATCGTTAGTATCCTTATCTTAAGTATCATTCTCGCCTTACCAGGTTTTATGGGTTTTCTGAGCTTTGACTTTATGCCCTGGGGTTATATCATTTGCCAGATCTATTACCTGGGAACAGGCTGTCTCTTCGTTTACCTGGCTACCCGCTATTATCCAAAGGAACTGCTGGAAAGAAAATTCTTTTTCATATTTGCTGTCCTTATTAGTGCATTGCTCGGCTTTTTCCTATTTCAACTGGCCTTCAACTGGCTTAGTGATATCCACTTTGGAATCTGGGCAGCAACCAGTCTTATGACATTTATTATCCCCCTGCTATTCTGGTGGGCCTACGTTGCACTTATCAGTATTCCTACAGAAATCTACAAGATCTGGAAATACCCTGCCACCCCTATCCATATTGAAATGGATCACCTCGACTTTGACCATCTGCTTGTTTTGGAACTTGAATTATACAAGAATACTAACGATCCGGAACCAATTAAGGTAAAGGCTAAAGCACCAGAAAACATGATTTTCGGAGAGTGGTTCTATAAATTCATCGAGGATTACAATCTTAAATTCCCCAAAAGTCCGGTAAAATATTACAGTGACGAACAGGAATCCTATAAATGGATATTCTTTATCAAAACATCTTTCTTTAAAAAGAACGTATTCATCGACCCTGATCTTGATATCCTGAACAATGCCATTACTGAGAAGGTAACCATTTATGCCAAAAGAGTATCTGAAAACGCCAATAAACCACAAATAACGGGAGACGAATCAATTTTTATATAAACAGAAAACTATGATTTCACCATTAAAATATAAACCCGTAAACTGGGTGGATGGAATGAAGCTATCCAGCGATCACTTCGTTGCTACAGATCAGTTCAATCAGGATTTTGTAAGGGATGCCAGTTCGGTATTTCTCAGTAGTTTCAACTATGGCCTGCTTCCCCCCTTTGCCGGGCAGCGCAGCTCGCATGATATTGAGATTCTGGAAAAAGCCACAAATCATATTGAAGTTAGAGTTAGACACTGCAATGCAATTACCGCCGATGGTTGCAGGATTGATATTGTAGAGTCTTCAAACTTCGATAACCAGCTCAGCTATACTCACTATTTTAACAGTGACAATGCTGATTACTCTAAGGTTACATTATATAATGTCTTGCTAATGGTTAACCCTTTTGAGCGTATACCCTCTGGAAATCCAGATCCGGAAGACAATCCGCCAAGGTATCCTGATGTTACCAAAAGCTATAGCATTGCCATACTTCCCGCTGCCGAGATGGCCCCAAAAGCTACAGGCAGTTATCACCTAACCATCGGGCAGCTGATCCTGGAAAATGGAAGGATTACCATTAATTCAAATTATATCCCGCCAAGCAGCAATATGATTAGTCATCCCTCACTGATCAGATATTATGAATTGTTCAGTACCCAGATCAACGAATTGCAGCTGGCAGCTTTTAAGATCATCGATAAAACAAGCAGTAAAGACTCCATCACTCCCCTGGGAAAAAATATTAGGTTACTTTCAGAGAAACTGCTTGACTATATTGCCCAGATCTTTTTTAGCTACAGAAACTTTGGTTACCAGCAATCCCCGGTGCATGTTGTAGGTTACGGCTCAAATCTTGCCCACGTTTTTTTTACAGGAATCAAACTCATCGAATCTAAAGAACGTGAAGAAATGCTCAAATATTTTTACGAATGGCGGGACGTAACCCCGGGTAATTTTGAAGAATTGCTGGCACGTAATATCGAACTGGTTTATGACCATCAGAACATTTACGCAGCTATGTCTATGACAGAAGAGTTCTTAAGGGTAATGATCGCACTCTGGAATAAGCTGGGCACACTTGAATATATCGGTCAGCGAAAAGAAAACATTGTTGTTGCCGAACAGCAAATGGTACAGCAGGTTCAAACTAAAAGAACATGGACGCTGTTGGATTAAAAATTTAAGATGAACAACTATTACGGTTGAGTGGTGAACAATGCCAGAAGAAGTTAAACGACATCAAAACCAACAAAAAGCCTGCAAATCGAAAGACGAGCAGGTTTTTCTCATTTAATGGAAGTCTATTTGATCAATAAATTCTAACCTACCAATCACAGGTCTGAGCTACATCTACTACCCATGATGTTTTTCAATCAATTATCTTATTTAACATATCAAGAACATCCTGTCCCCGAAGGTTTTTAGCAATTATTTTTCCACTAGGATCAAGAAGGAAGTTTCTTGGAATTGCTATGAGTTTATAATATATCGAGACACCATTGTTCCACCCTTTCAAATCAGAAACATGCGTCCAATTTTGCAACCCATCTTTACTGATAGCCTCCAGCCAGTCACTTTTTTTACTATCTAGAGACACGCTGATAATATCAAACTTTTTATGATCATACTTTTTCATAGCGGCTACCAAATGAGGATTTTCCGCCCTGCATGGCTTACACCATGATGCCCAAAAGTCTACGAGTATATATTTACCCCTAAAATCTGAAAGCTTTATTGGGATACCACTTGTATCAGCTTGTACAAAGTCGGGCAATATTTTTCCTACATACAGATTTTCCTTAATAAATTTCAACTCGTTAAAATAAGTACCCTTTCTATTCGCATCAGGAATTAAATTAAATAAGCGGGAAATTTCATCATCTGACACATTATTCAATAATGTTGTAACCATCATATAGGTATTCAGTGGTGAGTCCACGTGATTCTCCACCCACGTTGTCAATGCCCTGTTCACTTCTTCTTGTGTAAATTCTCTCCTATTTGTAATGGGTAATATTGAATTATTATATAGGCCATTTATATTGTTACCAACCAAAGTGTAATTCACAAGCGAGCTATCTAAAAACTCGATTTCAGTTTTTTTGGGAAGTAAAAGTAAACTAACAAAATCGTTAGGACTATGATCATTTTTAAATCTAATATGGTATTGTTCCAGTGCTGTTGCGGGAATAGAGAAAAAGAATTTGCCATCTTTAATTATGCACTCTGTTTTTGTAGTAGGCAAGGTGTTAGGAAATGGATAAACTTTCTCCATCGTTATGATTTTTTCATCAAGCCGCTTGTCAATTTTACCAATAATAATCAAACTATCCTGAGCTTTAACAGCAAAAGAAGAAAGTATTGAAATCACACCAATAAAAAAAAACTGTTTAAATATTTTCATAATTCCCCGTACAAATAAACAATAGTTTAACAAAGTAATATGAAAGAAAATCAAACCACAAATATTGTTTAATAATTTAATCTCTAAATTACAAAGAATTACCAAACAATTTAACAAATTATTTTTATTTAGGTGCTTTTTTACATCAAATAACTCTTTACCGTTGTAAAACCCAATATGGTTTAGGTGAAAAAAGATATCCCTGTATTAACGACAAAGATCAATCACTGCTATCTCTTATTATCCGCTTATCCGCATGAACGAATGATAATAAAATAGGCTGCTCCAGGTAAAGCAGTAACCTATTTTTTATTAATACGAAGTTTCATCCGCTCCTATATCCACCCTGCTATGCTGAACTCTTGTTTGACTATCAATATCCAATTCATCTGTCGCAGCCGTAAAACCTGGAAGCCCTTTGTTGATACAAGCTGTAGCAGTGCTTAACAGATGCAGATTTGGCGTTGGCAGACTCGGGCTGGTAAAACCAGGCAGAGCATAAGTTGAATTTGCTTCAAGCCCTGTAGCAGCGGTAAATGCAGCTAAAGAGCCATACCACTGACCGTTAATACCTCCCCAATCAAAGCTAACAGTACTTGCGGATCCGGATGCAGAGTAATAATTGTTATAATTCATGGTCAGGTTGGTTGAAGTATAATTGAGTAAGGCAATCACCTCCATATCATTTCTGGACTGAATGATATTGTTAATGAAACTCAGGTGATCAGTATTCTGAATTAAAATCTCACCTCCATATCCTCCATCAGAAAAATTCTGAAAGAAGGTATTATTTGATACCGTAGAATTGGTCACCTTTCCTGCAGGCTGGTTAGAACCAATTAAAATACCACCTCCTTTGTTATTATAAATCAGGTTATCCCTAACGTTGATATTGTCTGCATTAAAATTATTGTTCTCACATCCCACAGTGATTCCTGCACCATTCGCATAAGATGTATTGCCTTCTATGTTGATATTAGCACCACCGTCAACATAAATCCCGCCAGAGGTAGCTACCTGCGAGACACAATTATAAACAGTGTTATGTTTTACATTGCCTGACCTGGCGTAATTGACCGCAGCCGGTGCACCCGTCCAGCTGTAATGACCGGTCATATCAATACCGATGTTAGGTATATCATGTACAGTATTACTTTCAATGAGGAAATTCTCTACGTTTCCAGATAAGGTGAGCCCCTCGCTGTACCCTGTATTACAGTTATATATCTCATTGCTTCCAATGTAAACCTGGCTGTAAGAAGTAGCGCCTGTTCCTACTACCGTTAACGGATTAGCATTATCAGTAGAGGTAGGAATAGTCGTAGGACTGGTTGTCCAGCCTACATTATATACTTTACAAGAAGTAACCTGCACATCAGTACCACTTCCTACGATGTAAATCCCAAATGCTCCTGCCCTGATATTATTGGTAAATCTGATGTTATTGATCCTGAGGTAACTTTTGCTGGTTACAGTGATCAAAGAATTTTGAGTTGATGCAGTGGTAGTGCTGCCATCTACAATCACTACTCCTGAATCATAATTGGTTAACGTGATCGGTGCGCCCGAAGCTCCGGAATGTGGCCAGTTGAGTCTTTCGTTATAGGTACCACCCGCTACCCATACAGTTGCTGCTACTCCTTCAGCAGTCTTATTCAAACCAGCCTGAATTGTTTTTAAAGGACTTGTTGCTACTGTGCCCGCGTTGGCATCATTTCCGGTCTGCGTATTTACATAATAATTGAGACCTGTTATGGCAATAGTCTTTTTACCAGCCAACTTTGACAGATTATCCTGCTCAGGGTTGACAGCTGATTTTTCACAACCACAGAGCACCACAAAGAGTAATGGAATAATAAAGAATTTTTTCATAGTAAATTGTTTAAGTTATTAAACTAAATTCCAATTTTAAATAGGCCGATGAAAACGTCTTTCTTAAAAACACAGAAAAAAGTGTTACGCAAACGATTGTTTTATCTTATGCAAACGGTTGTTCAATTTACTTACATTCAGTCATTTAAATAGATTATTTCTGAATCAAGGTTAAACTGATAATATTTATGGTCTGATTGTAAGTGATGCAGTTCTCCATTGATTAATTTCATTAGCACTTCAGCAGCTATTTTTCCCTGTTCAGCAGGAAACTGCTCGATAGATCCAAAGGGCTTATGATCATAGTATTTCCAGTCTGGCTGGTTTGCAAAACTGATAAACTTAAATTGATCAACCAGGCCTTTGGATTTGATCAGTGAAAAACAATCCAGTAAAACATTATCATTGAATACAATGATGGCAGATGGAGGATCGCTTAACTCAATCAAACTATTCATTGCAGCTATGTTTCCAGCCGGACTCAGGTCTGTAGTTTTCATCAAATCTGATCTTACTGGGATATGATGCTCGTTCAGTCCTTTGATATAGCCAATTAGTCTTTGCCGCGTTGCAGACAGATTAACAGGGCCGTTGATCAACGCAATTTTGAAGTGACGCTGCGCAACCAATGCATTGATCCCTTTTAAAAGACCTGTATGTAAGTTTGAAGCTACGTAATGAAGATATTTATCTTCCGGAACACAATCAAAGAAAACGACGGGAATATTCAGCTTTTCGAGATCGGTATAAGGCTGGAAAAATTTATGCTGCTTAGAAATAGAAACAATGATACCGTCTACCCTATGATCTATGAATTTTTGAAGTACTGTCATTTCTGTCTCTACATGATCGTGAGATTGTCCAATCATGATATTATAATTTTGGGCAGAAGCTACTTTTTCAATAGCATTAAGGGCTGTACTGAAAAATGGTTCTGATAAATTTGGTACGATCAGTCCGAGGGTATAAGATCTTTTTTGATTAAAAAAAATGGCCGACTTATTCAGGACAAAATTATTTTCCTTTGCAATCTTTTGTACCCTTTCCGTGGTAATACCACTTATGCTGGGATGCCCCTTAAGTGCCCTGGATACAGTGGAAGGTGATACGTTTAAAATCTTCGCAATCTCCTTTATTGTAATAAGTTTTTTGCCTTCCATAAATGAAAATAAAATTTGATTTAATCGCTCATTCTACCTTAAACTCATTAATATTTACTAAAAGCATTACCAAATAAAAACGATTAGAAATAAATGAGATAAATTTATACTAAAGATAATAATTATTTGCGTGTTCGTGCACAATTTAAATTGCATGATTATTATTTAAAATACCGATAATTGGAATTCCCCTTATGGCATTATTCCAATCTATGGTTCTGCTGTTGAAATCAAGATCAAAAAGAGAGGCTTGTACCTATCCTAAGCTGGTAAAAATTAATGTTTGATCCATTAAATTGAGTGGCTATCTGATTATTGTTTTGCAGGTATGAGTCATCAATCCCTTTAGATGTTTTTTTACAACCAATATCACCATTCAATAATAAGTTTAAAGATGAATTCAGCTTGTAGTTCAGACCGATATTACCTTCCAATACGTAACCGTTAGCATGCTGTTCAAAACTAATCGGATGCTTAAAAATTTCAATTAAATTCCAATTGGCTTTAGAATTATATTTTAGCAGCCCATAAGATATAGTCCCGAGAATAGATAAATTGGGCGTCAGATGATAACTGTTTTCCACGGAAAGCTGAGCACTCCTCCATTTTGCTTTGTAGGTGCTATTTAAGTTATCGAAATCAGAATTGAGGATATAAAAATTTTGAACAGAAGAGACATAATAAAATGCAGTTTTCAAACTAAAATCAGCTTTAGATATGAAATAAAATCCCGCTCCGGTTCGGAAATTTTCCAATTGTCCTTTGTCACTGGTAAAGGGTTCCTGATAAGTGATAAACTTACGATTGTCATCCTGATAATCTGCATCGTTACCCTGACCTGAAACTATCCCATTTTTCTGATAGTAGACGTTTAGTTCCAATCGTTTTAATGGTTTGTAAATGCCGTTAAAAAAAACACCCAGAGAAGTAATCTTTTTAAAAGTAAGTTCTGATAATATATTAGGTGATTGTCCTTGTAAGTTTCCGGCAATAGACCATTGAAAATTACTGATATCACCTACTCCACCAGCTTCAAGTGTGAAATTTCGGCTCTGACAATAACTTGCATGGACATTAAATAATACTAACAAAAAAAAGAAAATGAATTTTAGAATGATAAATTCTGCCGCACCTATAGTATTAGTTTCTATAATTTTGCCAGTTAAAGACAAAAAGTAGCGAATTCCTTCGCTACTTTTTGATATCACCAAATTTTCCAACTATTAAAAAGTATTTGTTAAACGGCAGCAATTTGGCGGGGTGGAATTACCATTGTTTAATTGCGCCTGAAGACTAAGGCGTTCCTGAGTTGTCATAACAGTACCATCAGGTTTATAAACTGTTGCTGCTAATTCAGAATATACATCTGATCTGGCAATATAAGGTATATAAAAAGTATTAATCCACGACTTGTCTAAAGTCGATAAATCAAAACCCTGATTAATATAAGTTCCATCTTTTTTGGTATACATTGGCTGATTAACATCATAAACTACCGTTGAAGCACCATTAACTCCGGATGTAAATGAATAATAGCCCATTACGGAATTAAAATCATAAGTTCCAAGCTCGTAATAATTTGTAGTTATTTTTGAAAACTGAGCTGCCCCGCTTGGTTTCAGGTTCGCTGTATTGATCGTAACATAAGTATCTCTATCCGGACGTTGCGCTTCATGAAACATACCAATGGCATGGCATATTTCATGTATGATGGCTTCCGGTTGAAACTGTACAAAATCAGCAAGATTGATTTTTTGCATGCCACCCTGGCGCCCTACGTATGAATCACTGACATCCACACTACCAGCATAATAAAAATCGACATAGGGATAGGCAAATCCATAAGTGGGATCTACCGTCGGCTGACCAGTAGCATTATAAAATCTTACATTGGATTCGTTTTGTATTTGGGTTAATACACTGCCAATCTCTGTTTTTAACCAGTCTGGCAGGTTCGCATCATAGGTAAATCTAACCATTGCCCACATATTATAGGACGTTGGATACTGGCTAAATGCTCTGGGAACAGCCTGATTATTGGGGCCGCTTTTCATCGGGATATTAAAGACAGGATTAATCGTTGTATCTGGCCCCAGATAGGTAGGTTGTTTGGTGAAAAATGAACCAGTTTCGTCCAGTGCTTTTAATTGTGTAGAGGATAACAATATATCTCCTCCCCAATAATAATTGTCACCTTTTTTTTCCACTACAGCTCCCGACTTTAGCGTAACCAGTGTCCCCGGACCAGCTTTTCCAAGAGGATCTACAGGATGTAAAGCATCTTTACCGTTAATTCCATCCTTTTTGGAACAGGAACTCATCGCAATGAGTAAAATTACCGATAGATAAAATAGTTGTTTTTTCATAAGTGAGAGGTTAATTTAAAAATGAGAGGTTAATTGATATGATTTGAACATTAATGCATGCTATGGGATTTCAACCTTTGTTTTAGATAGCACCTCGATCAGCGTATAAGTCTCGGCCGGGCCGTCAGCCATCGGTTTGGCTATAGGTGTTACCTGAACCTTAATTTTGTATTGATAGCCCTCCACATAATCAAATCCTTGAATAGTACCTTTTGCCAGCGTATACTTTTGATTGGATGAATCTTCAATAATGCTATAGTAATAGACAGCAGCAGGATTATCCGGAGAAGCCGGAGGAGCTGCTCCTCCTATCACTAATTTAGGCGCTACATTCATCGTTACTACTTTTCCTGAATTGTCGTTTTTCTTACAGCTTACCGCTGTTATCAGCAGCAACAAAACAGCAATTAATAATATATTTTTTGATCTGTAACCATGCATACAATTTTAATTAGAGGTTAATTATTATATAAATCTACACAATATTCCCGCATACGGGAAAATATTAAATGTAACTATTTCATTACAATCAAAAACGAGGTTTCTCCCGGTTATTAATTTTATACTGATTTAACTACAAAATACACTTGTATGTAGATAATTTATATATTTGAAATACATTAACTCTCAACTTATGTCTGCAACACACAACATCGATTTTAAAAAAGCATCATTTAAGGATTTCGAAACCATCGATGATTTAAATGCTTTTCAACGCGCCGAAATTTTCAAAGATTTTACTGATTATATGGAAAGTCAGGGGCACATGAACTATCGTTTTGTAACCAGTAATGGTTGCGGACCGGAAATGTGGGTAAAATCACCTTTCCAGGAAGCCCCTCAGAAATGTGTGAGCCTGGTTTCAAATGATTACTTAAATTTCACACAGCATCCTAAAGTTAAGGCAGCAGCCATCGAAGGGATACAAAAATATGGTACCGGGGCAGGCGCATCCCCACTGATAGGCGGCCATCACGAATACCACGTGATGCTGGAAGACAAACTTTCTACTTTTTTCAAACGGCCCAAAGATTCTTCAATCGTTTATACCACTGGTTATACAGCCAATAGCTCTACTTTATTAGCCCTGCTTAAAGCAGGGGACTGTGCAATTGTAGATATGGCCGTACATGCGAGTGTATATGAAGGATTACTGGAAACCAATGTCAAAAGGTTCCCGCACAATAGTCTTATCCATTTAGAACGTGCCCTGGCAGAAGCGCAGTCAAAATATTTCACTCGTATTGTTGTTATAGACGGTGTTTATTCACAGGATGGTGATCTTGCTAAAATGAAAGATATTTACGATCTGACAAAACAATATGGTGGTTTCTTAATGGTTGATGATGCGCACGGTATTGGTGTTTTAGGTGATACCGGCCGGGGGGCTATAGAAACCTTTAATCTGCTGGATAAGATTGATATCATTTCAGGTACGCTAAGTAAAGCATTTGGACATATTGGAGGATTTGTAATTTCAAAGCCAGAGGTAGCCAATTATCTTAAATTCCAATCGCGTCAGCAAGTTTTTTCTTCCACCTCTACCCCTGCTGCCGCTGGTTTGTTAAAGGCTATTGACCTGATTGATGAAGAACCTGAGTGGCGTAATCAACTGGCGGATAATGTTGCTTATTACAAAAAAGGACTCCTTGACCTCAAATTTGATATCGGCCTAACCGCCTCACCTATTATCCCCATCAAAATCGGCGACCCGCATAAAACGGGCGATGTTGCCAGAATGCTTCTAAAAGCGGGCGTATATGCCAACGCTATTGTTTATCCCGGTGTTTCCCGAAAGGATGCCAGAATAAGGACCAGTCTTATGGCCACACATACCCGTGAACATCTGGACAAGGCTTTAAATGCCTTCGCAGATGTAAACCAAAAGTTTCACATTGTTAAAAACGAGTAATCATCCCTCAGCGCATTTATTGGTGATAATTTATTGAAAATTAGAAGCAGTAAACGGATAATATTTAATTTAGTAAAATGATTAAAAAACGTTATCAGGGAGAATCAAATGATAAAGAGCGCTCTATGCAGAAATTGATTGATGCCGTAGGCGAAACCATTAAAACTAAAGGTTATACCGGTTTAACGGCCACCAATATTTCAAAGACTGCAGGTCTGAGTCGCCGTTTAATAACTTTTTATTTCAATTCAGTAGAAAATCTAATTGAAACCTACATTAAGGGAAAAGACTATTGGGTAACCGCTTCAGGTAATGCAGGTGCTTTATTAGAAAGCAAAAAGACTTCAGACACAAAAGAAATACTCGAAACCTTGCTGATCAATCAATTGGATTATTTCCACAGAGAGGATGAAATGCAAAAAGTTGTTCTCTGGCAAATTAGTGAACGCAGCAAGATCATGTTTGATATAGCAGAAGAAAGGGAAAAGCTGGGTTCGGTATTTTTTGATCTGGCTGATCCATTTTTTCAGAAAACGGATGTAGATATCAGGGCTGTATCCGGACTACTGGTGGCCGGAATCTATTATATGGTTTTGCATGCAAAATCTAACGACAGTTTGTTTTGCCAGATAGACATTAATTCGCCGGAAGGGCTGGCAAGGATAAAAAAAACAATTACTGCTATAGTGGATGACACCTATAAAAGAGCTCAAAATGAACTTGATTCTCTAAAAGAAAATGGCTAAATAATTACCTGCTTCCAGTTCAATTATTTAGCCGTTATCATGAGTTACATTTTTTTTACCATAAAATCAACGGGACTAGCCAGATTGGCGAAACATACCATGGATCATAATAGGGTTCATAATATTCAACAGTTTCGTAAACCTGCGTTTCCTCAGTACCACCACCTTGTTGTTCATCTTCTTTCTTTTGTTTGGCCTCTTCTTCCAACAGACTGATCATCAATTCCGAGCCCTGTTTGATCATATCTGTCAGTGCATCCAGGGCTAAATCCGAAGATTGGATAGCGGTCTTAACAATCTCTTCTATCTCGCTCCAGGTATTACTTGAAACCAGGTCCATCTGCCATCCGGTAGCGCTTGTATCAAACCTGTTCTCATTAATAAAACTCATGAACACAATTTCGGCCGGATTAACCTTTTTAAACTGTGCAACAGCAATACGCAGGTCGTCAAAACGCTGATCCTGCTTAAAATTATCCCAGGCATCATCTGTATCGAAATCAAAATACCGGGAAAAAGCAAATTCCCCTTTTTCAAGGTCTACAAATGAAAATACATCGTAAACCTTCAGGTATTCGGTATAACGCTGCATGAAATTATCAAATACCTCTGTCCCCTTAGCCGTGATAACATAGTTGATACCCGAAGTCTGAACATATCCTTTAGACATTAGCTCAACAAACAAAGGCTCCAGGATTTTATCATCTCCATTGGAAACCGTCTGAAACTTATGGTCGCCATTAACCAGTTCATTCAGCAGGATAATGGCTTTATAGGTCTTTTTATCGTCTTCAGTTAGCATCATTCTCTTTGTTTAATAATTTAGGTGCAGGTGCCTGCTGTAATTGTCTCTTTGCTCTGATTGCATCTAAAGCTGATGATGAACTGCCAGTATTTAAAACCTTATTGATCTCCTGTTCGGTTGATAAAGTAGAATCTTCAAGCTGTGCATAAGCAGCAGCGCGAAATTCCTGTGCTGAAGCTTTTTCATCCATGCGGTTCAATGTCTGCAACAAACCATCAGTATCCACATTCGATAAAGTTTTATTGATTTTCTCTGATACCTCGGCAGTTTTAGCGCGCGACTGAATCATTTTTGCACGTTCTTCAGTCTGAGCAATCTGATCTTTGATCTGTTTGATCTTCAGGTCCATCACATTTACAGCACTCTCTTCCTTTTCGGCCATAGCCGCATATTGATCAGCTTCTTTTACAGCATCGGCATGCGCCTGGGCAGCTTTGGCGGCGAGGTCATTTCCCTGAACCTCGTCCAGTTCTTTACTGTCTATTCGGTCCAGTAACTGGTTAGTTTTATGCTCCCATTCATCAGCCTTATTGCGGGCCTGTAATTCACTGGCGCGGTGCGACAGGGCAAGCGCCTTAATTTCGGCTTCGCCCTGAATGGCCTGCTGATAATTTGCACGCAGCTCGCGTAATATCTGATCCGCCATTTTAGATGGATCTTCCAATTTATCTACTGCGGCATTTGCTTCCGCTTTTCCAATTCTGAATAATCTGTCAAATATGCTCATAGTTGTATAATGATGTTTAATAATTAAATCGTTTTTACCAGCGACCTGCTGCTTTTATCTCCGTCTTCCAAACCCTGAACGGCTGCCACCAAAACTCCTGCGTGAGGAACCAAAGCCCGAACTTCTTGATGATGAACTGCTGCTTCCAAAACCTCCGCTGCGCACAGGCTGCGAATTATCACGCGTGTGAAAAGAACGTTGTGAGCCAGATGGTGAACTTAAGCTGCTTCTGCGTGGAGAACTTACTGCCGAACTGGTAGTTGGCCTGTAATTGGTGACCACACTGGTACGCGTATAATGTGATGGGTAACTGCCATAATGATACAATGGCATATAGTAGCTATGCGGACGCATCAGGTAGCTCAGCAATAGAAAGTCAGTGAACGAAAAACTAGAGTGATAATAGTTGTTATCACCTGCATAACTCGGATTACCCTGGATATTCAGATCAGCAGTATTGTTATTTGTTGGATCAACTTTAATGCTGGCCACTGTTACCGACTGACTGCTGCTGATATCATCGACTACCTGCAACTCGTTTTTACCAGGCTCAGTCACCTTCAGGTAATCAACCTTACCATCTTTATCCAGATCGAGGTTGTTGATACGGTTATTCGGATCATTAACTGCTTTTTCCAGCACCTGTGGATCAGTACTGGTCTTTACCAGATCACCCAATTTATTGACGTCAAAGCCAGCAGTAGTATTACTGGATATGCTTACATTATTTTGCTCCGGACTTTGTCTGCAACCTGTGACTGCAAAGGCAAAAGCTATGATTATCGCTATTTTTTTCATTGGAATATAATTGTTTTAGAAGTATTATTTTGTTGTTTTTATTGTTTTCCAGCTGCCATTGGCGGTTTTAAACATGATGAAGCTGTCATGTTATTTTGATTATAGTAAATCATTATGGTTTCATTTGTATTTGATATGCTTATGTAAATATATAATTTGTAATCTATCTAAAGCAGATTTTATTGAGTTTAGTTTGATCGCCAAAAAATGCTTACAGATGATATTTTATTTAGATACCGGCGGGATAAACTTGTTACAAAACCTTTCTCATTAAGTTCATATTTATTTTCCTTTAGAAGCAAATGTATAGCTATTGCTGGAGAAGACAAAAGTATAACTATAGACGGACAAGACAGGTTGAGCACTAGTTAAGCCTGGGTAGAGCCCGGAGTGATACCATATTGCTTCTGATCTCCCTCCAATATGACTCTAATGTTTTTACGGAATATATTGGAGTCATACTGGAGGGAGACTGTAGTGAGACTGCTCTCATTCCGAGCTCTACCCAGGCACTATCCGGGCATACCCAGAAAACACGTACAAACCTACAGGAAAGACCCGGCAAGTTCATTGAAGCTTGGCTAAGTCAGGTCGTATAAGATCTAATTTTCCCTGATTTTTTTGGCTAGTAGACTGGCAATTATTTCATTTCCTTTATCGGAAGGATGTAAACCGTCGTAAGTAT
Source organism: Pedobacter sp. L105 (assembly GCF_009765875.1). GTDB lineage: Bacteria > Bacteroidota > Bacteroidia > Sphingobacteriales > Sphingobacteriaceae > Pedobacter. Next base: position 617,366 of record NZ_LMUP01000009.1, on the reverse strand, counting down.
AATTCATTGCGTCAACAGGATAAGGATAATCATCTGTTGCCGGATCAAAAGCGACACCCTTATAATCAGGATACTTATATTTTTTATAATTGCCTCTTAACGGATCTTTCAGCATTTTGAATTTCACTACATTGCCTGTATTGATACCACTTTTGTTAAACAAGTCGACCACCTTAACATGCTCGTAACTGCCTATTTGATTTACAGCATCTGCAAATTGTGAAAGCAGTTGTCCATTTTTAGCGTCGTATGATCCGGTGGCATTATTGTGGCTATCGGCAACATAAACGAAATCTCCCCGCTGCAATGGGGTAAGAAGGATAATTTTAGCTTCGGGATTTAAAGTTTTGATTTTATTGATGATGATACGATAGGCACCACATACGGTGTTAAGACCTGTGTTGTTTTTGTAATCATCAAGAGTACCCAGCGGCAAGCCTGCCCACCAGTCATTTGTGCCAAGGAGCACGGAATAAATATCGGTTTTTGTTAAGCCCAATTTGTCAATTTCCCTGGCTATTCTTATGGCAGTCCAGCCGTTATGACCCTGATTGATGTATTTGATATTTGGCAGTTTCTCTACGGTTCTGGTCAGATATCCTTTGCTCACCCTATTCCCTGTTTCGTTTAAATGATCGTTAAGATAAGTAATCGAATCGCCAATGGCTGTCCATGTAGTTTCAAACGGCTTAAAAGACGTAAAAGACAATAAAATGATGGCGAGTATGAGTTTTATTTTCATGTTAACTATCGTTTGATCTTCCCTCCTAATATCGAAAAAAGAATTTACGTTTTAGCTTCACCTTTGAATTTCATGCATCTCGCTCAAAATGAATACAAATTAAAACCTTACAATACTTTCAGGAACCCTTTTTTTCCGGGGCTAAAAAGTATTGTAGGATTACTCATACTGTCCTGAAATTTTGAATGGAAATCAAAACTGCCGATCAGCATATTGGTAAATTGGATGGTCTCGTCATTTTTGAAGACTATCTCAAAAGCTTCTATAAGATTAGGATTTTTGGATGGGCCTCTGTTTCCATAGGATCTGATTTCCTTTATTTCCGTTTTATGATAAACATTTACGGTGCGGGAGGTATAACCAAAAGAGAAAACATCGCTCCCTCTTGATATTTGCAGGTAATTATCCCGGTTAACAAAGGCATTGTAAAAGATCCTGAAGATAAAATAATAGAATAATACCGATGCAATTCCTAATACTAAACCACCCGGCCATCGACTATATTTAAAAAACAACGCAACATCTCCAATCGTTAAAAGAACAGCATAAACCAACAGCATTACATTAAGCATTAAAATACGCCATGGATTTTCCCTGTATTCAAAATAGCAGGTTTCAAAATGTGCCTTATTGCCTATATTAATCAGGTGTTTTTCGAACAGGGAAAGATCAAGGGCAGAATTAAAAAAATTGGTCACCATTTGGCTTACATCTTCCATTTCCTGGGCATGGTATTCGTATAAATGATTATCGTTGTCTAAATAATACAAGCAGTACTTACCATTAAAAAACAGCCCTATTTTTAAATAATTAACATCCTCATCCCGGATAGTTACCGATGGACCAGTCAACTGTACCGCTGTAAGTGTGCGTTCCATATCCCAGGGAAAAGTATTGATCAGTTCAAGCGTATCAGCAAGGCTTCTGTCTTTTTCATCAGTAAATTCTCCTTTTTCGTAAGTTTTATGCTGTACCTTTGAGTTAAATTGAGGCATCGATTAATCTAAATAATGCGTAAATATAACATTTTAAATCTTTTTATGTAATGAATCTTAAAATTGACAATAATATTTTACAAAACATATCAGGGTAAGAGTTGAGGCCAACACCTCTCTCACTTTTATCCAGCAAGATGAAACAGCGTAATATGTTTTAAATACTCTCTTTGAACGATCTGATAATGAAGCCCCGGAAAATACCCATGTGCTAGAGAATACTATCCCAAAAAACCAAAAATCACAAGTATTAGTACAAGTGTAAACCTATTTTAGTAAAATAACTAACCTGGTGTAAACTCTATTCAGTAATTAAATTTATCATTGTAAACCACAGGCAGTAAAAACAAATTTCATTGTAAACCCAATTTAGTAATTTACTTTCTTAATGTAAACTTATGTCAGTAAAGGACAGTGTAAAGCTAAAACAGGATTATACTTGAAGCCTGTATAGTTACTTTAGGATTTTATACACTAGGTGTATAACTAATCCAGGATTATCAATCATAAATGTATATTTATATTCGGACGAGACACAGATTTTCAGCAAAGATAAACAGATCTGGTTTGATTTTGACTTCGGTTTGGGTTGGTAGGGTGTTGGTAGGGTGTTGATAGGGGGTTGATAGGGGGTTGGTTCGGGTAATCGCCGAACCAACTCCGAAAATTAGCCGAAAGAACAACGTCCGAAAGCAAACCTATGTATGAACGAAATATAATGAAACCGAAAATGGATTTTCAAAATATAGTCATTGATTTTGGAAGGGTGCTTGTTTTGTTTGAGTCCATAGAGAGTCCGTATGAGTATGTTAAAAGTCCACACTGCTCAGCTAGTTAAATCGGGCGGGCTTTTAGCGGAGGGAAAAGGAAGGCAATCCGGAAAGCTACTTACTACCGGTAAAAACATTAAAAACATTAAATTGGTATCCCTATTCTTTACGGACAATCTGGCTATTCACCTCAATTTCTTTCAGTAACCCTGGTGAATTTACTGTGCTGCTGAATCCTTTATCCGGATTGGTCTGAGATATTTTAACAAGGTCGTTATTGGCCTGCTCCAATTGCCTGAAGAGTGTATTCACTTGTTTTAGATGTGAATTGTAAAACTTCACCTTATTGTTGTAGGTATTAATCTTATAGTTATTCTGAACCGCTGAAGCCTGTTTTGAAGTATCAGCAGCCATATACGCATAGGGCGATAAATTATTAACAGTTGTCTGTATCGGTACTAATGAAGGATTGTTATCTTTTGGATCTAAAGCCTGCAGACTTAACTGTACAGGATCTGGATTATAAGCTACCAAACTTTTATATTCATCTACGATCGCTGCAGTGAGATCATGCTGGTTAGCATAGATATTGGCTATGATATTGTTTTTTGTATTTTTCTTAAAGCTGTTGAACAACAAAGAAGTGAAGTCATAAGCCTTGGTGCGTAAAACGGCGCCCTGCACAGAATAGTAATTACTGAGCGTTTTATTTTTCGTGTACATCACCCCTAAATTGGTACTGAACACCTGAGCAGGTGTACTTAAAGAAAGGTCGGCTTCGTTCCCGAAATTATAATATTGCTTTCCATAAATTTCAAGATCATCTATCCGTTCATAGGAAGAAAGAAAATATAACCTGTAACGCTGATATTCCTGATCAGGATTATTAATCTGGGCATAACAGTTCTGCAAAAAGCCCTGAACAGCTTTATCATTAAACACCTGATAAATATCTGCCTCTGCAGTAGGCTTCCACCGCACTAACGAAAGCTTAGCTTTAAACTCCAGTTCAGCCGTATTGTTCACCCGCAGGGAATCAAACATTTTAGCCACAAAATATCCTACCTGGGCATTGGCCATCCCCCGCTTATCCGTATTTACCATGGCGTATAAACTATCCTGGATAGACAAATAGTTCTCACTGCTGTTCCAGAATGATGGTTCTAAGGGAGGAAGCAGCAACTGGTTTGTTTTCGTATCTACAAAGATAAATGTGCCCAAAGGATAAATATTCTGGAAGTTATTCTCCAGCAAAGAGAGACTGCTCATGGAGCTGGAATCCATCTTCAGAAGGAAATTAAGCACCTTATTGTGTTCCAGTTTCACACTCAGGCCTTCAATTGATTCGAAACTGGTAGTTTGCTTTTCAGGTATGATAATGGGAATGTAATAGATAGACCGGCTATTTTGCTTCAATACATCAAACGTCTTTTTGACCATCACCGATGTTTGATTTTCCGCGTCCTGACCATAAAAAGCAATCGTATCGCCTTTATCTATACTAACACTCTTTAACTTCTCCTCGCCCGGCTTTAAATTCAGGAACGCTTTTAATTTAAAACTGCCCGATTTTTCACTGATCCGGTAAAACACGGCTACATTCGATTTCGAGGTGTTTTTCACTTTAAATTTAAAACCTTCGGCATGGGCTATAAACGGTGAAAGACCACATACAAACATCACCACTGCGAGTCGGATGTGTTGATGAAAAGTAGTAGCTATAGATTTTAATGTTGGCTCAGATAAAATAGGAGTGGTCATTTTGATCAATTCAGGTAACAACATAGCTATAACGTGATCAGCGTGATTTTAGTTTTAATTTTCGTTTCCTCCTAAGGTCAATACTAGAACTTTTTAAAAATATTAACGGTATCCGTTTTCCATTCTATATACCCGAGCTTACCGCAATACTTAGCTACCTCCTGCTCTATTTCTCTTGGTACATCGTTTACCACTCGCCATTTAATCGTGTAACTGCTGGTATAACTGATATAAACTACCAGATCAGAACATCCAGGATAAGCGGCCCTGAGAGGTTTTAAATGTACATTTTGTAATTCCTGGGCAAGGCGCTCCAGCCTTTGGTTCATCATTTTTGATAAGGACAAACCTGTTCTTTGTGTATCTATAATAGAAAGTACAGTAATGATCATCTTATTTGAATCTAATTCACAAGTAGTAAAATCAAATACAATTACTACAATTATTAGCAAATATAATTATTAATACTTGTTAAATTAGCAATAGCATACTAATTCTTTACAATAACATTCGTCATTTACCTTATATCCCTCAAAATTAAATCGTTAAAAATAAAGAACCAATTAGGGAGAAGTCCTGATTGTTTTCAGTGGTTTAACTATTTTACGCCCAATGTTAATCAGAATATTTTTATCAGGTTTAGACTTGTGCTGATTTGTTCCTGAAATTAAGGAAGTCATCCCGTCCAGCATTCCCTTATACATAAAACCTAAAAAAGACATTCTCGGATCGCGCGTTACATTAATCGGCCCTTTTCTGAGTTTTCCATTTTTACCAGGGTTATCATTGGGCAGCAACGCATTGGCAACAAAGGAAAGTATTTTCTTCTTTTTCAGCGTGTCTGCTTTTTGATCGGGTTTTAACAAAGAGATCTTCATATGAGTGTAGTACAGATCGATATTCCCTTTTGCTGAGCGGTCATTGGCTTTCACCTTCAGCAGCATCTTCTCTACATTGGCCGATTCTATCGAGGTCATCGCCAAAGGAACAGATAAAGAATTAAGTGCACGGCCGTCCATTTTCCCTACACAGATCGTATAAGTGAATGCACCATTTTTAGCGGTTAAATTGAATTTAAAGAATACACTCAGGTTTGCCGCATCCATTACCCTCGAATGGATCACTGCGGTGGCATAATGATTTCTCTTTTTTTCTGCTGTGTTATTGGTAATATGATACACCCGGTTTTCAGCATGGGTCATAAAAAAATTAGCTACTTCCCCCGATTTCTTTGCTGCCATTTGATAACTGAGACTACTTTTATGCATAGTCAAGGTATCAATGGTCAAATCCAAAGCTAAACCCTGCAATCTTTCGTGCGGATATTTATGCTCCCGGACCGGAGGGATCTTTCTGGGTTTGAAATAATTGTTAAAGACCTCTCCTGTTGAATTGGCGATACTGATCTGGCCAATATGTAATTCCTGTTTTTTTAAAAAACGGTCTATATTTATACCAGACATCTTCATATCATTGAATACCATATGAATACGGTCTTTATCGTAGTTAACGGTTTTATAAAATGCGTTGGTACTTAAACGCGGTATAATGGATGTTAATTTAACCAGCAGCTGATGAGTTTTTAAAGACAGCTGAATACCGTTCAAATTGATATCATATAAACTATCCGGCGTTTTGATACGGCATCGACCGATATTCGCTAATGAATCAACCGTAATGCCCGACAAACTAAAAGTCAGATTTTTAAGGGCCGTGCGTTTTACTACTTGTTCATTTTCATTCAAATAGGTAAGGGTAATATTTTTCATCACCATGTGAGACACATTGATCCCTTTTAACAGGTTTTTGGCCATTTTTTTCAGTAAAGACGGAGATGAATTACTGACTGTATCGTTATAAAGACGGCGCTTATTGATAATTTTAACAACAGGATGAACAATACCAATAAATCCAATGGTGAATTTTCTGCCATTTTTAGTTTTGACAAACCTGAATTTCTTCAATATCAGGCTGTCGACACCCATTTTAAACTCGTTGTTAGGTGCTTTATGCCCATCTTCCAATTGTTTAAATACCAGGCTATCCGGAATGAGTTTTAAACCTGTAATCAAACCACTGCCCGATTTAACATCCAGCTCAAACCTGGAATAACTTATACTATACAGCCCATTACTTTCCCTGGTTATCAGTTTTTTCAATTCTTTGATCAGCAGCGGCTTAACAATTTTGCTATTCGGATTCTCCAGATCTTTTTTTAAAAAATACCAGCCTGCAACGGCAATGGCACATAAAAAGACCAGAATTCCAGGGAGCCATATCCAGATTTTATTACGTTTTGGTTTGATTTTGCGCTCCATAGCGGTATCATCATTAGCTATAAAATGATTCAGGTTTAGATAAAAAGAGATCGTTTTTTTGAGTCAGTCCATCGAAAAGATTCCCTGAAAGCATAAACAGGGATTCTTTTCAATAAACTTAAGATGGAATTGTTTTACAATCCAAAACAGTAAGCAACACGCAAACCTACCAGGCCATAGGGATCATCCTGACCAGAGTAATGATCATAGTGAACACCGAAATCCCATCTATTATTGGCATAACCTAAAGCGGGAGATAAAAGAAATTTGGTATTCCCAGCGCCGTCATGTTCCGTTTCCTCCTGGCCTACCCCAGCTTCCGCACCGAAATATATGTTTTTAGTGAAAAATTCCTTCACACCTGCTGTAACCCTGATCACGCCAAAACTGTTAAATTTAACATTTGTTCCGGGAATGTCTTTGCTAAAAAAGTGAAAGCCACCACCGGTAAGGGTAAGTGCAAATCTGTCGGTAACACCATATTGTATACGGCCATTGCCTCCCAAAGCGAAGTTAGAACCGATCCTCAAATTACCTGTGGGATCAGCAGCGTCAATGCCAAGGCTAAAACGGAAACTATGGGCAGCAGTAGTTTGGGCTTTTACATTCCTGCTGAACAGCAAAGCTGCAGCGATCAGGACTATGCCTGCTAATTTTGGTTGAGTTTTCATGGTAGTGATTTAAGCAACAGTACTTCTAGTACTGAATTTTTTAGCAATAGGTTGCCTGCAGCAAATTTTTCATTAGCTATGATCACGATCAGGTAAGGCCTTAACTAAAATTGAACCAGCAACACGGACTGTTGGTAAAAGCTAATTAAGCCTTTCATCCAACATTGGAAGGCTAAAATGAAAAACAGAACCACTACCAATCTCGCTCTCTGCCCAAATTTTACCCTCATGGATCTCTATAATTTCAGCACACAGATAAAGGCCAATGCCAAAGCCGGATATCAATTGGGTCTGGTTGCTTTCTACACGGTAGTAACGTTCAAATAAACGCTGTATATCTTCTGTTTTTATTCCAAAACCCTTATCCTGCACACTTACCTGTATGATGTCATTTAAGACCCGGTAGTGTATAGTGATCGTGCTGCCTAAAGGCGAATATTTAATGGCATTGCTTAACAGGTTAGAGATCACATTTCCAATTTTATCCAGATCAGCAAACAAGCTTACTGGCTCGGAAGGCAGAAAGAGAATCGTATGGCTGTTTTGTAAGACTAAAATATCTTCGAGGGTAGCTGTAATGAGATCATCCAGTCTGAAAGACTGTTTTTGAAGCGATATCTTTCCAGAATTGAGCCTTGAAACGTTTAAAAACCCATTGATCATCGTTGTCATCTTCTTTACCTGCAAGGCTGATTTATTCAATGCCCCCACAAAAAAAGCATTCCCTGTTTTTTCAGCTTTGGAATGTAATATTTGAACATAGCCATTCAGAGAAGTAAGGGGAGTTTTCAGTTCGTGGCTAACCATGCCAATAAAATCATTTTTACGTAATTCATCAAGCTTACGTTCAGTGATGTCCATAAACAAACCGGAATATTCAACAGGATTACCACTATTATCAAAAAATATCTTTCCAGTAGCTTTTACCCATTTACGCTCATTGGTATGGCACTGTGTGATAGAATATTCGGTATCACTTGGAAGATGACTTTCAACCGCATTTTTTAAAACATCCTGCAGCATCCCTCTATATTCGGGATCTATAGCTTCTATAATTTCATCCAGGCGCACCTCACCTTCCAGTGGAAAACCAAACATTTCTTTTACAAAATCTGATAAGATGATTTCATAAGTTAAAGGATTGAAGCTCCAGCTACCCATTTTTCCGGTTTCGATGGCCTGCTCCAGTTTCATCTGTGTTTCTGCCAGCTCATGATGGTCTGACTCCAGTTTTTCCAGTGACAGCTCCAATTGCTCTTTCGCATGGCTGAGCTGAATAGTTTTTTTCCTTAACTCTAATTGAGCCATTACTTGTTTGGCAAGAATGGTGAGGGCGTTGATTTGCTCAATTGTCAGTTCCCTGGTTTGATGATCAATGATACAGAGTGATCCTAAGGCAAAACCTTCACTGGAAACCAGCGGTACTCCCGCATAAAAAACAATATTGGTATCACCGGTAACCAGCGGATTGGCTGAAAACCGGTTATCCAGCGAAGCATCGGGTACAATTAGCAGCTCATTGGGAGATGTAATGGCATGGGCACAAAAAGAAAAATCTCTTGAGGTTTCACTAGCAGGCAACCCTTTATGTGATTTAAACCATTGCCGGTCCTGATCAACCAAACTTATTAACGCGATAGGTGTTTGACAAATGGCCGATGCCAATGCTGTCAGATCATCAAAGTCTTTTTCTTCTGCGGTGTCTAAAATGTGAAAAGAATGGAGTGCAGCCAGCCGTTCATTTTCATTTGACAGCAGAGGATATAAAGAGTTTTTTTCGGACATTAGGTTGCTATTGGCATTTAAAGTGACTGGAGTAAATAAAAGTTTAACCGCATATTAGATAAAGGTTACTCTTTTATAAACTAAAAATGAGCACTTTAGTTTTGATTAAAAGAATAAAAAGGGTGAATAAACGCATTGCACGCCGATAAAACGTAAAAATAGCATCACATTTATAGATGTAGCAGATATTATTTATAATTTAGCTCATATGGTTTACAATAAAGAGAAGATAAAACTTAAGAACATATTGAACTCAACTTTAAGTTTGGACACATTTGAAGAAGAACAAATGGAGGTTCTAAATGAGATTTTCAGGGAGTATTCAACTATTATCAACTTCCTCTACAAAAAACATCCCAACGTATTTGCAAATCAGTATAAACGTGACCTTCAGGAAATCAAAGAAAACAAGATGTTTACCAAAAAAAGTTATTCAGATGCAGCCCGCATACAAAATTTCGTTGTTTACAAAGATTCTGTAGCACAGGCTATTGAAAGTACGCTAGAATATCTTAACGATTACATCCATCAATAAGTATCAAGTGATGTGAAAGGGAATTTTAATGATTTGCCGGGAAGATTAACTTTTCCTTTTTTCGGTATATACTGCACCCCCTAAAACTAATACCAGCAGGATAGATCCGGCTAAAGAGATTTTTTCACCTGCATAGTACGAAACAGGGTGAAATATAAACTCGATTTGATGTTTACCAGCTGGAATTTCTGCAGCACGCAAAAGATAATTTGCCCTGAAATAAGGTTTCTCATTACCATCAATCAGCATTTTCCATCCATTTTTATAGTATATTTCTGAAAATACAGCAATGTTAGCTACCTGCGTATTACTCTGATAAATTAACTGATCGGGTGAGTAGCTTATCAATTCGATCTTTCCGTTTACTTTTCCTGTATCCTGCTGTTGATGGATCAAACTTTTATATTTTTGGTCCACAATAACCAGATCTTTGGGTGAGAATGCGGTTAAAGCATCCATTTCCTGATCTGCATTATCAACATATTTAACCTTGTTTACCAGCCAGGCATGACCACAGGCTTCTGGATTTTGCTGGACGGCTAAAGCCTGTGTCTTCTCATCCGAAGTAATGATATATTTGGTATTGAGCATGCTCAATACCGGAACATTGATTGTTTTACTGAATTGTGATTCGATTAATTCATCAAATCGTTTTAGCCTTACGGCAGAATAACCGCCAATAGATTTATGAAAATAAGGGGTACTCGCATCACTTGTAATACTTTTTGTTAGGTCCAGCACTTTATAATCAGGATCTTTATCCCGTAAAATCAACAAATCCACATCGCGAGGCTGAGGCGGAAGGTTATCCTGTTTTGCGGTAAAACTTTCATTATTGAGATAACGCTTATCTACGCCCCAAAGATCAATTAACACCAGAAACAAAAAGCCAAAGGATAAGATCTGAATGTTGATCTTATTTTTGATAAAAGCCCAGACCAGTAAAAAAGATAAGGTTATAAAAAAGAATGAACGTATAGCATCCGATTGTGCGGCGGAAGTCCGGTCGGCAATTAAAGCACTGCCAATCAAATTTGCTGTTGGAAGATCGATTTTAAGTGTTTGCGTGAGCTGATTAATGAAAGCCGGGTGATTCTCACTCCTGAACGATAATAACAGGCCAGGTGTAACTGCAATAATCAGGGTTATTCCGCCAGTGATATAAAAGGCGAACTTAGCTTTATTTAGTAACTCAATTTTATCTGGATTTACCACAATCTCCTTTAAGGCCAGCAGGGCTAAGATCGGAAAACATAAACCAGCTACGGCCAGAATAGATTCTACCGCCCGGAATTTATTATATAATGGAAAATAGTCAAAGAAAAGATCAGATACATAAGGCCAGTTTTTCCCAAATGACAGCAATAATGTTAAGACGATTACCCCTACCAGCCACCATTTCATCCGGGTTTTAACGATAAAAAGCCCAAAGACAAACAGGAAGCAGATCACTGCACCAAAATAAAACGATCCTTCAGTAAATGGCTTCTCTCCCCAATAGAGCGGCGCCTTGCTTTCTGAAATATAAGCAGCCTGATCTGCACTGGCGCCCATTCCCGTTAAAGCTTTGATCACGTTTGAATCTTTGTTAATGCTCCCTCTGGTACTGCCCCCGTAAGCATCCGGAATGATAAAAGTGATACACTCTTCCACGCCCTGGCTCCATTCATAAGCATAGTCCCTGGCTAATCCATTGGTAGGTTCTTTTGGGTCCTGGGTTAAATTGGAATGCCCGCGAATGGTTTCTTTAGCATATTCATAGGTACTCCATAAAGTGGAAGCATTTACAGCTACAGCGATTAAAATCGCAAACGACGCATAAGCCATTGCTTTGAAAAAATCGCCACTAAGTTTGTTTTTAACAGCATGATACAATTCAATTCCAACCAGGATCAGTATAGCCAGTAAAAGATAATAGGTCATCTGAATATGATTCGCTTTAATTTCCATAGCAAGGAAAAAGGCTGTTAAAGCCATTCCGGGAATATATCTCTTCCTGAAAAGAAGCAGCACACCGGCCAGTACGGGAGCAAAAAAAGCAATCGCAAATAATTGATTGGCATGTCCTGCGGCCACCAGGATCAGGTTATAAGAAGAAAAAGTAAAGGCAATTGCCCCCGTAGCTGCCAGCCAGGGATCGAGCCGGAGAACGCAAAATAATAGATAAGTACCCAGTAACAAGATCAGTACGGTACCAATTGGGTTGGGGAGGACATAATTGATTAGCTTCACTACCCAGGTAGTGATGTTATCCGTATAAGGCGCCCAGATCTGAAAGGCAGGCATCCCTCCATGGATCTGATTGGTCCACAGTATGGTAGTACCTTTTGCTTTATAGGCGTTAATTTCTGTCTGCGTTGATTGTGCCCTGGTTACATCATTCTGGCCCAAAGTTTTCCCGCTAAAAACAGGATTAAAGTAAACCAGGCAAATGGCTATAAAGAGTATACCAACTAAAAAATGAGTGCTGTTTCGCTTAAACCAATTGTTCATTCCGTGATTTTAATAACTGTCCGAATATAGAAAAATTAAATACAATGACAGAAAGCTTAATCTTTAAGTGCCAGTTCCAAAGCCTTTTCCAGCATTTCGTCCTTTCCTGAGCGGATACCAGATATTGAAGCAACGATCGGAATATCCGCCCCCCCTTTGGATGATGTTTACTGCCGTCATTATTCTTTATCAGCGTATGATACGCGATTTAAAACTTGATCATTCAGGATCTGGATGGAATGGATTGGGTAAAGATTTTATATCCGTTTGTCGACATTCAAACAAAAGCACATATAAAACACAAATAAGAAATAAAAATATCTTAAAAATAAGATACAAAACACTTTAGGGTAAAAAATGTTTTGTATTTTTGGATATGGTTAAAATAGCCATTACAAAGAAAGGGTTTGATGTTCATTTCAAGGGTACCTTCAAATCGGTAAAAGAAGTGATCAGGTTCATTATCCACTTGATCCTTTTTTAAGTAGCAATCGGGAGCCAGGCTCCCGATTCTTCTCTTTGTTATACAATATAATGTTTAAATAAATTAACTGATAAAAATTATGTTCAATCAACTTTTAGGATTCTTAAATGCCTGGATCCGCGGAGAAAACGCCGAGCTTCATATTGATACTACCTTTCATTTTTCATGGGCCTAGGTAGCTGTAATCAGCATAATTATTGGCTATACAGCATACTTAATCTTCAGGTAATATAAGGCAGGCACTTGTTACTAACAGGTTTCATTTATCACTACCGGCCATAAAAAAAGCCGTACAATGATCAATATGATCATTGTACGGCTCGTATCATTAGCTGGTTAATTATTCTTTTACCATGACATCATGTGCCCCGCCTTCCACTATGCTCACTGAAGAGACCAGCGTAAGTTTGGCTTTTTGTTTAAACTCACCAATGGTAGTGAATCCGCAGCTGCACATGGTTGATTTGATCTTACCCACAGTGATAGCCAGGTTATCTTTTAAACTTCCTGCATAAGGAACATAACTGTCTACACCTTCTTCAAATTTTAACCCGGTTGAACCGCCCATATCATAGCGTTCCCAATTACGGGCCCGATTGGAACCTTCACCCCAATATTCTTTCATGTAATTACCGTTTACCAGCAATTTACGGGTTGGACTTTCATCAAAACGGGCGAAATACCTGCCCATCATCATAAAATCTGCACCCATGGCCAATGCCAGTGCCATATGATAATCCTGGGCTATTCCTCCATCAGAACAAAGAGGAATATAAATTCCGGTTTCACTAAAGTACTCGTCTCTTGCTTCAGCAATTTCAATCAGGGCAGTAGCCTGGCCCCTTCCAATACCTTTTGTTTCCCTGGTAATACAGATAGAACCACCGCCTACACCAACTTTAACAAAGTCTGCTCCTGCCGCTACCAGGAATAAAAAGCCTTCTTTATCCACTACGTTGCCAGCGCCAACTTTAATGTTTTCACCAAATTCTTTTTTGATGTATTGCAGTGTTTCACGCAGCCACTCAGAGTAACCATCAGAGGAATCAATACACAACACATCCGCTCCGGCATTGATCAGGGCAGGAACCCTTTCTTTATAATCCCTTGTATTGATACCAGCGCCAACGATAAGTTTCTTTTGTGAGTCTGACAATTCAAAAGGATTGTCTTTATGATTATCGTAATCTTTTCTGAAAACAAAATACTTCAATTGATTATTTTCATCAATCACTGGCAGACTGTTCAATTTGTGCTCCCAGATGATGTCATTAGCTTCACTTAGAGAAACACCAACTTTTGCAGTAACCAGTTTAGAAAGCGGGGTCATAAAGTCTTCGACTTTTTTATCCATTGAATCTTTACCGATGCGGTAATCCCTGCCGGTAATTAAACCAACCAGTTTCCCTTCAGCAGTACCATTGTCAGTGATGGCTATAGTAGAGTGTCCGGTTTTTGATTTAAGGGCAATAACATCTTTTAATGTTTTCCCGGTGATCAGGTTAGCTGTGCTAATCACGAAGCCAGATTTATATTGTTTAACCTTTTCAATCATTTCTACCTGTTTCTCTATGGTTTGAGATCCGAAGATGAAAGATACACCACCGTTTTTTGCCAGGGCAATTGCCATCTGGTCGTCTGAAACGGACTGCATAATTGCAGAAACAAAAGGTACATTGAGTTCTATTGCAGATTTTTCGCCTTTTTTGTATTTAACCAAAGAGGTTTTTAAGGATACATTGTCGGGTACGCAATCAAAAGACGTGAGACCAGGTATAAGGAGAAATTCGCTAAAAGTTCTCGAGGTTTCTTTTAAGTATTGAGCCATTTGCAAAGATAAGCGGTTTAACCGAAAAAGCATCATCTATTAGTCGCCTGCACTCATTTTATTGAATTCACCCTATATTTTTTACGATTATATTATAATTACCATGTAGATCAGCGTAAACAAAAAGCTATTTATGCAATTGTGTCAATATGTTAATGCATATCCACCCTGCTCTACCGCAGCCTTAACTGCAGCTGCATATCCCGGTAAAATTTTTATCTGTACCAGTGCTACAATCTTGCCATTCTTTGCCTGGGACAAATCCAGTTATTTCAAAGCCCAAGTTTAGTCTTATAAAAAAACCGGGAACTTAGTTCCCGGCCTGGTAATAAATAGTATATCTTATCTTAAATTATTTGTACAAATCCGGTGCTGTATTCAGCATTGGAAACTGGCGCTGATGCCAGTATGGATAAACAGGGCGAATATCACTGGCAGCATCCAGCCTTTTCACCTGATCGGTAGTTAGGTTCCATCCTACTGCTTCCAGGTTTTGCTTTAGCTGCTCTTCATTTCTCGCACCAATAATAATATTGGCCACGGTTGGACGCTGTAATAACCAGTTCAAAGAGATCTGGGAAATTGTTTTACCGGTTTCTTCAGCTAACTCATCTAAAACATCAACAATGTTATATAAACGCTCATCATCAACTGAAGTACCGATTACAGGGTTACCACCCTGGGCAACTCTTGCATCTGAAGGGTACGACTGACCACGACGATACTTACCTGTTAATTTTCCACTTGATAAAGGACTCCATACAATGGTACCCACTTTTTCTTCAATTCCTAAAGGCATTAATTCCCATTCAAAATCGCGGTCGAGCAATGAATAATAAGCCTGATGAGCAATATATTTCGACCATCCGTAACGTTCTGATATGGACAATGATTTCATCAGGTGCCACCCAGAAAAATTAGAACAGGCAATGTAACGTACTTTACCACTTTGCACAAGGGTTTCCAGCGCTTTAAGTGTTTCTTCTATAGGCGTATTGGCATCAAAACCATGCATATGATAAATATCAATATGGTCGGTACCCAGTCTTTTTAAACTAGCTTCACAAGCGTTAATCAGATTGATACGGGAAGAACCATAGTCATTAATACCATCTCCCAGTGGGAAAGTAGCTTTGGTAGAAATCAACACCTTATCCCTCAGTCCTGTTAAAGCTTTACCCAGAATTTCTTCTGAAGTGCCATTGGAGTAACCATTTGCTGTATCAAAAAGGCTAACACCTGCATCAAGACACAGGTTAACCAAACGCGTAGCCTCATCTACCTGTGTATTTCCCCAGGCTTTGAAAAAATCATTGGTACCACCAAAAGTAGCTGTACCAAAACTTAATACGGGTACCCTTAGGCCCGAGTTTCCTAACTGTCTGTATTCCATTTTTTTTATAATTTATTATTAATCTTCAACCTGATTTAAAAGGATAAGATGAGAACCATCACCTACTAATTACCCTTCAGAAAATCAAGAAAAACCTTTGTATGTTTTGCATCCTGATGCAATTAAAAGCTTCTGCACAAATAAACACTTCAAAAAATACAATAATGTCATCCATTTCTACTTTAGTATTAAAAATAAACAGTTCGCATCCACTTCCTTTACTTCTTTCTTCGCATAACGTCTAGGCTGCTGCTTCAGATCTTGTACATCGTGGTAAAACGTTCATTCTGCGAGAATAGTAATCCTGTCTGATTTTTTCGGGTTTTGTCTGTGATTATCAGTATTTCAATTTAACGTTGATCCAAACAACCTACGGGCAAATATTGCAGCGCACTTTTTTCTGTAATCATGATATTGTTTAAGACCATAAGCAATTTGCGTCCTGTAAAACCGGTGCAGTTGAGGTTTTTACCAGAACCTGTTCAGCTAAAATGTATTCTCTGATTGCTACCCCTCCCGCTGGCGTATTCATTTGTATATCCAGCCCTACCAGTGATAACTTTTCCAGCTGCTCCAGCAATGAACTTCCCTGTTGTTTGGTTATTTTTTCCGGCAGATGGATTACCAGATCAAGGTCACTCGTGTCTTTAATGGAGGAAATACCTGTCGCCAGTTCAAAACCGGAACTGCCCGTTGGCCCCCATCCATATCCAGTCATCTGCATTACCGGTGCGATCAATGTTAAAGTCTGGATAGTTGCCGGCATAGTAAACGGATAAGCTATCTTCCAATGTGCAGGATTGATCAGGGAACCCGGTGTAATCACTTCCAGTATTTTGTCCGGATGAAGCCATGCTGCAAAGCGCTGCCCTCTTTCTGCTCCCCGTATGCCTACCGGAACACCATCAATAATATGTTCTGCCCTTCGTACCACTACATAAGGAGCTTTTACCAATGCAACTCGTACCCAATCAGGAAATGGGCAACCTGAATACAGGTCTTCCATTCCTTGAATACGCAGCAGATCATGCGGGTTTAGTTCCACTGTTCGGCTAGTTTTGTACGTACTAAAATTGAACTTATTCTTCCCTTTGTTATCGCCGGTTCAGTTTTCAGGCGCTGGCCAAGAGTAAAATCGCCAGCCGTTATTGCTTTTGCCAATTCATCGTTTACTTTTTTTACAGCATCTGCATCCGGTGCATCTGCATTTATGCCATCAATTAATACATCAACTGCACCAAGCGAATAAAAGTTAACAATATCATAAGCCATGGCAGGCACTTTTTTAGTCGCCTCTTCCAGTTCTGCTATAGTTCTTTTAGTGATTCGCGCAGCAGACTGTTTAGACATCGCCTGTACATTAATTTCCTGATCGTTCAAGGCAATCAGACGGCTGGATTGTAAACCATGCGCCAAAAATGCGCCTGATATTGCATTCCCTACAATTAAACCCGTTACAGCATGGCCTCTTAACCTTGCTGTAGCATAAGCATCTGTACTTGCAGCACAGGCATAATGGATACCTAACATCTCTTCATTATAACCATAAGCCTGACTTGGCACGTCAATAATAGCTACGATATTCCTTTTTACTGCATTTGTGGCATCCTCTTCAATTGCCTGACGGATATATTTTGCCAGTACCCAACCTTCCTGCAGCCCCACTTCTCCATGTACTGCACGCGGATAGCGGTTACTTGCATTGGAGACAACGGCGATAAATCTGGTCAGTTTACCATTGAATGGTATATCTGCCACCAATACACCTGGAAAATCACTCACTGAAACAGCGTTAGCTGTAAGCGCAGCAAACCAGGTGCGTCCGCGGCCGGGGGTTTTCGCATCTTCAATAACCGGCACTTCGTTCACCGGATTATTCAGATAACCAATTACTTCAGTTCTGGTATGTTTAACCTTAGGATCCAGCTGATTAATGGCAGAAAGAAAACGTTCTACCTGATGGGTACGCGGTGTAGTTGGTTTTTTATCTATAGCGGTTTGAATTGCCGCTCTGAAAGCGGTAATATCATCTTCCACCAGCTGATCAACCAGTCCTGTTTCAAAACGTGCTTTCCCACCAATAGTATCCCAGATCAGTTTACGGTCGCGGGAATTAAATTCCTGTATACCTGCTTCCTGCTCAATGACCTCCGGGCCGTTCAACCCAAACCGCGCGGTATTGGTCATGATCAGATCAGAGCATAATGCTGCCGTAATAGACATGCCGCCAAAGCTGCCTACATTCCCCGGAATTAACCCGATAACGGGCACGTAATCACGCAAGGCTACAATGGCCGACTGAATTTCTGAAATGATCAGCAAGCCGTAGTTTGCTTCCTGTAAACGAACACCGCCTGTATCAAAAATGATCACAGGAATGATCTTTTTGCCGTTTTTATTGTCGGCCAGTACCCTTTCCAGGGACCCTGCGATTTTACTTCCGCAAACCTCGCCTACACCGCCGCCCTGAAAGGCCCCTTCTATAGAAAGGACTATCATTTCCTGACCGTTAAAGGTGCCACGGGCAATCACCAATCCATCATCACTCTCCGGCACAATACCTTGTGGGGCGAGGTGCGGCGATTCCAATTGATCAAAAGGGCCTAATAACTCATTAAAACTATTTTCATCCAGCAGAGCCAGGGCACGCTCGCGTCCTTTTAACTCTATAAAGCTTGTGTTCATCATGATTATTTGATTTTATTTGCAAGTTCGAGTACTTGTGCCAGGCGCAGGCTCACTACGCCGGGGGTAGCGCCAAAGTCGTTCAGCGTAACTACAGCATCAATATCATTAAGCGCTATAAAACGCTCAAATACAGCTTTCCATATTTCCTGAAAGCCATCAGCAGCAGTACGTACAATAAATTCTGTTTGATTGTTATTTCCTGGTTCCAGGAGTATTTCCAGGTCGCCTGAACCAACTACCCCGACGTGGGCCCTTTGCGCAACTTTTTTACCCGCAGGGTATTTGAAAGAAAATGATTCCATCCGATTTAAATTTTATGGTGTAATATTTTTTGTAAAAAGATTGTCGCTGCCAGCAGATCTGCACTGCCACCGGGCGATATCCAGTGAGTGGTAATGTATCCATCAAGGAGCAGGTAAGCTTCCTGGTTTGCAATCAAACCCAGGCCGCCTTTATTCAGGATGTCCTGAGCCCTATGCTGCATTTCATGTAAAACATCCATATCACTTCTGTTAAGAATGCAGGTGTCATCTGTCACGGCCATTAAAGCAAGCAGCACATTTAACGTTCGTATATCTTCAGGTTCATCGTTATACTTTTTCCATGCCGGGAAAGCTATTTGCTGCAATGCAGGAAAACATGCGATAGCTTCCTCACGAGCACTGCGCACAGGATAACGTTTACGTACTTTAGTACCATTGGTTTGATGCACAGGCATAAACCGGTCTTCGAAGCCGGCAATAGCACCAGCGGCAGAAAGCAGCGCATTGAGCGTAACATTCTTAGCAGTTTTATGTGAAAGCAGCATTCCCGCAGCGCCTGTCAATAGTCCTAATGTCCAGATGGCGCCCTTATGGGTGTTGACCTGTCCGGTAACTTCCAGCATCTTTTGCTCGCCATAACGGCCTATGGCTGCCAGCTGCTCTCTCAGGTATTGAGAAGGCTCTTTCTCTATCGACGCAATGGCCATCTCATAAAAAGTGATGTATAATGAAATGGCAGATTTTTCCATCAGTTCCAATGTCAGGTCATGATGACATCCGTTGTTATAGCTATCTACCAGACCCGGTTTAGGACTAAGCCGTACTTCTTCCAGCAGTGCTTCTACCGCAAACCGGGCCAGTTGCTTTGCAATTTTTGTTGCCGGATTTATACTTTGAAGAATTAACATAAGCTGATATTTTAATAGACGAAAGGTTAGATTACCAGTTTTTGAATTTTGCCGGCGGGTTATATAAACCTCCAGACCATTCTACCAGTTCCTGTACAGTTTTAGCAGCTAACAGGGAACGTTTTGCTTCCGTACGCTGTACCCCCAGATCTTCAGGATAAGCTACCACGCCTTTTTCTCTTAAAGAACGGATGATACCGGCGTTTGCGGTAAGCCCAACAGGTGTTACCCCGGCAATAGCACTCAATGCCTGGCGGCGTTCCTCTTCGCCCTCTGCTTTATAGATGTAAGCCACGCCTTCTTCTGTGACCACATGGGTAACGTCGTCACCATAAATCATCACAGGGGCAATATCCAGATGGGCTTTTTTGGCTACTTCAATGGCATCCAGGGTTTCAACAAAAACCGGTGTATTGCCATTCTGGAAAGTTTCTACAGTTTGTACTACTAACTTGCGTCCCTTAGCCAGTGGATCATTTGTAGTGATCATATCCAGCCAGGCTTCAGACGAATGTCTTCGCCCCCTTGGGTCATGCCCCATGTTCGGCGCGCCGCCAAAACCTGCCAGCCTTCCGGAGATCACAGTAGATGAATTTCCATTCCTGTCTATCTGCAACGTAGAACCTACAAACATATCCACCGCATACTGCCCGGCTACCTGCGCAAAAGCACGGTTTGAACGAAGGGACCCGTCTTTACCGGTAAAGAAAACATCAGGTCTTGCCGCGCAGTAGGCTTCCATCCCTACCTCGCCTCCAAAACAGTGTACTGTGTCTACCCAACCACTCTCAATAGCAGGGATCAGCGTTGGATGAGGATTTAAAACCCAGTTGGTAGCAATTTTGCCTTTCAAACCTAATTTTTCTGCGTACGTAGGCAGCAGTAATTCAATAGCAGCAGTATTAAAACCTATACCATGGTTCAGTGTTTTTACCTTGTGTTTTTCATATACACCACGGATAGTCATCATACCAATCAGAATATGTAATTCTGTAATTAATTTAGGATCACGTGTAAATAGTGCTTCTAACTGATAAGGTTTATCGGCCTCCACTACAAAGTCTACCCATGAACCCGGAATATCTATCCTTGGCAGTACGTCTACGATTTCGTTTACCTGAACAATGACAATTCCATCTTTAAAAGCTGTTGCTTCCACAATGGCAGGCGTTTCTTCTGTATTGGGACCTGTGTATAAATTACCGAAACGGTCGGCCTTATCCGCAGCCACCAGAGCCACGTTAGGGATCAGATCAATGAATAACCGGCCATACAATTCCAGATAAGTGTGGATACCGCCAATTTCTAATGTATTATCCTCTATCATTTGTGAAACACGAAGGCTTTGAGGCCCTGAAAATGAGAAATCTATCTTTTTTGCAATACCTTTTTCAAAAACATCCAAATGTTCGGGGCGTGATATGCTGGACATGATCATATGCAGGTTGTTTACCTTTTTAGCATCGACCTGAGCCAATGATTCTGATAAAAAAGACGCCTGCTTCTGGTTATCACCTTCCAATACCACACGGTCTCCAGGCTGAAGCAAATGCTCCAGTGCTTCCACTATGTTCTCTTTTTTGAGCACTGAATTAGTTGTTAAATGTGCAATGCTTTTAATCCTGCGTGCTTTTTCATCGCGCTTTGTAGTCCATGACGTTCCAGACATTTTAACCTCCTGTTATTTATATGTAATTGATATTAATTTTGTTCATGCTGATAGTTGTTCCATAACCAGACAACGGTATCGATATTTGTTTCTTCCAGTTCTATCACCTGCGCTTCAGGAAAGGTTGACCCAGCCATTTTTGACAGTACTCCCGAAGGAGCCATTTCTATAAAAATCCTTGCGCCCAATTCATAAAGCAGCGTAGTGGCGTCATACCATCTTACTGTTGCAGCCACACTTTTCCATAAATCGGTTTTGATCGCTTCCGCGGTTTTTAATAACCTGCCGTTATGATTGGATGCATATGGAATTTGTGGTTCTGATAACTGCAGCGGGGCTAATTGTTTTGCCAAAGCCACTGATACATCATCCAGCAAGGGACAATGTGAGGGCACTGATACATTGAGCAGCTGTGCTTTTCTGATGCCGGCTTTTTGTAAGGTTATTATCAGGCTATTCAGGCTTTCGATTTCCCCTGCTACCACCTGCTGATCAGCAGTATTGATATTGGACAGGTAAACTTCCGGATGAGCGGCATTGTGCTCTTGTATATAAGCCTGCAGGCGCGTTGCTGAGAACCCTACCATTGCCGCCATTCCATAACCTTTAGGGTAGGCTTGTTCCATCAGCATTCCCCGTTTATGCACTAGCCTTAATGCCTGCTCAAAAGATAGCACCTCAGCTACAACTGCGGCAGCAAAGGCACCTACAGAATGTCCGGCTACATAATCTGCTTTAATACCTTTAGCCAATAGCCTTTTTGCAGAAACCACACCAATAATCAACAGGCACAGCTGCACGTAGACTGTTGATGTTAATCTTTCTTCCGTATCCAGGGTATAAACAGACACACCCAATACTTTTTCAGCGATGCCGAAGATCTCCGCTACTGCAGGATCATTTAAAGGAAGTTCCTTTAACATACCTGCTCTCTGAGAGCCCTGACCCGGAAATAGAAAAACAGTTTTCATATTTAATTAAGATCTATACATCAGTTCATCTGATGATTTGAGTGAAAAGATGTCAGATTTATTTATAAATTACCACCACAATACATCAGTTCATCTGATGACTATAGTTAAACCTTTTAAGGTTTTTTGTGCATTGTTAAACTTATTTTAACTGCTTTTTCAGTATCCTGTTCAATAATACTCTCCAATAGTTCTTTATGCAGCAGCGTTAAACGATGCATAGATATTGGGGCTGCATATTGATCACCAATAGATTTTTTTAGCTGTTGTTCTGCAAAGGTTTTATATAATTCTACCAGTATTGGGTTCTTACAGGCCTCTGCAATACTGATGTGAAAATTGATATCTTCTTCCAGCCAAAGTGCCAAATTGTTCTGATCTGCGGCTTTATTCCTTTTCTCCAGGCAGCTTTGTATATTTGCTATATCTTTTTTTGTACGGTTAAGCGCTGCTTTTTCAACAATCTTAAGTTCAAGCAACTCCCGGACTTCCTCTACATCTTTATCCCTTGCTGTATGCAAACGTTTTGATAATGGTTCAGCTACCGTATTTTTTGAAGCTACAAAAGTACCTACCCCCTGCTGTACCCGCACCGTACCAATATTTTCTAATTTACGGATAGCTTCCCTGATGCTGGATCGTCCTACTCCAAACTCTTTCATCAGTTCAGGTTCAGTAGGTAATTGCTGCTCCAGTTTATAAGCACCAGATACAATCTGTTCCTGCAATCGTTCTGCAACTACTTCTGAAAGGCTTTTTCTAACAATTAATTCACTCATATTGATCCTATCATCTGATGACTCAAAGGTATAACCCAACGCTTATATTTCATAGAAAGTATTGTTTAAGTTATGTCATTAAATTATTCTTCCTATCAGATGCTTTCAGGACTATTAGCAGTCCCTGTAGAAGGTTCATATTATTTAATCCATTTTACAATGTTTTAGAGTGATTTGTTATTTCATTTGGAGCACACTATTATTAATCGTAATATTGCAATATAGATTATGGGACTTACAAAATCAGAAATATTTACTGAAGAGCAAAACAGACTGGCTGTATTGTTGAAAGCAATGGCCCATCCTGCAAGAATAGCTATCCTACAATACATCATTCAGTCTAATGCTTGTATTTGCGGAGATTTAGTAGATGAGTTAGGATTGGCGCAAGCCACTATCTCCCAACATTTGAAAGAGCTGAAAACTTCAGGGATAATTCAAGGTACTATCGAAGGTGTCTCCGTATGTTATTGCATCAACCCTGTTATTTGGGCAGATCTGCGAAAGCAGCTTTCAGGCTTTTTCGATTCTTACAATTTTAAAACTGGTTGCTGCTAAAAAAATTTGGACAAATAGATCGTAATATTACAATAGAATCAGACAATATAAATCAATATTATGGATAAATTAAAGGCAATAAATTGGAAAACTTTTAAAGAAGCCTTGGAAGAAAATCCTGCCCTGACATTGCAATTTCAATATGCAGAAAATAAATGGGTGGACGCTTCTTACCATATCACCGAAATAAAACAGGCTCCGATTGTGTCTGTAGATTGTGGCGGCGTGATGAATAGCTGGACAGAAATCATCGTACAATTGTGGGAACCTCAAAATGAAGATCAGGACAGAGCGATGGACGTAACTAAAGCCTTATCTATCATAAACCTTGTTGAAAAATCACTGCCTCTAAATCCACTGGGCACAGTTAAAATTGAATTTGGGAATTCACAATTTGATACCAGGCAGATGTTTCCGAATAGTTTTATCATTTCTGAAGGAAATCTGATTATCGACTTGCGTCCTGACGCGGTACAATGTAAAGCCATTG
The DNA here is from genome assembly GCF_009765875.1 of Pedobacter sp. L105. GTDB lineage: Bacteria > Bacteroidota > Bacteroidia > Sphingobacteriales > Sphingobacteriaceae > Pedobacter. The sequence continues at coordinate 593,265 of NZ_LMUP01000009.1, read as the reverse complement.
AAAGAGGTGGAAGTTGCGGCATTACAGCCGCTGGTGAAGAATGTTGTGCTCCTGAAAAACCTAAAGTAGAATTAAAAAATCTGGCGATAACCGGAGATGTATGTACACCAGGCTCCGGATGTTGTTAAACTGATTAAATGAACGGATTAAAGCAAGAAAATAGATGAAAAACATATTAGTGTTATGTACAGGAAATAGTTGTCGTAGCCAATTGGCAGAGGGATACCTTAGGTACTTTGCCGGAGATAAAGCAACGATCTACAGTGCAGGAATAGAAACACATGGTGTAAATCCAAAGGCAATCCAAGTGATGGCAGAAGATCATATTGATATTTCTGGCCATACGTCAAACCATGTGGATGAATATCTATCTATTCAATTCGATGATGTGATTACTGTTTGTGATAACGCAAATGAGGCTTGTCCGTTTTTCCCCGGTGGTGTTACACGTTTCCACGAAAATTTCCCCGACCCTGCAAAAGCAACTGGATCAGCAGAAGAAATTATGGATGAATTTAGAAGGGTCCGCGATTTAATTAAAGTTTATTCATTGAATTTTGTTCAGACACAAATTAAAAATCAGGTTACGCCATAGGGATTCATTGCCCTTATCCTCTTTAGATGATTATTGTAAAACAGCAATAAACAATTGTATAATATCCAACATAAAAAAAATCAATGTCAGCTAACATTTGCGCACCGGCTAGCGAAAGAAAAAAGCTTAGCTTTTTAGATCGCTTCCTCACTTTATGGATTTTCGTAGCAATGGGAGCAGGAATTTCTATAGGATTCTTTATTCCTTCCTCTTCTGGTTTTATTAATTCTTTTTCAAGCGGCACTACTAATATTCCACTCGCTATTGGTTTAATTTTGATGATGTATCCCCCATTGTCGAAAGTGAAATATGAAAAAATGAGAGAAGTATTCAAAGACACTAAGGTATTGTCCGTTTCATTGCTGTTAAATTGGATTGTCGGGCCTTTTCTGATGTTTTTTCTGGCAATTACCTTTCTGAGGGATTATCCTGAATATATGACTGGACTGATCTTGATCGGACTTGCAAGATGTATTGCAATGGTGGTGGTATGGAATGAACTGGCTGAGGGAAACAGGGAATATGCAGCTGGCCTTATTGCCTTAAACAGTATTTTTCAGGTATTGCTGTATGGTGTGTTAGCCTATGTCTTCATCACCGTGCTTCCTCCATATTTTGGATTAAAAGGTTTGACAATTCATATTACTATCGGAGAAATTGCTAAAAGCGTAGGTATTTATCTTGGGCTTCCTTTTGCGATGGGTCTCATCACACGCTATAGCCTGATCAGTTTAAAAGGTGAAGAATGGTTTCAAAACAAATTTGTACCCTTTATTTCACCAATTACCCTTATCGCACTGCTATTTACCATTGTGATCATGTTTAGCCTCAAAGGCGAATTGATTGTTCACATTCCAATGGATGTAGTAAGGATTGCTATCCCATTAGTGATCTATTTCTCCATTATGTTTGTATTTAGCTTTTTCGCCGGACGTTATTTCGGAGCCGACTATTCAAGGAGTACTTCGATAGCGTTCACCGCAACGGGAAACAACTTCGAATTGGCTATAGCAGTTGCTATAGGTGTGTTTGGAATAAATTCAGGTGAAGCGTTTGCAGGTGTTATTGGGCCTTTAGTTGAGGTACCTGCTTTGATTGCGCTAGTGAATTTAGCTTTTTGGTTCCGAAAGAAATACTTTAAGGCCGTACCAAATAATATTGCTTAGTATAATTGTAAATAAAAAAGACCTCATTTATAATAATCCTGGTTAGCTATTGTAATGCCCCGATTAAGTCAATTAAGGACCAGTGCAATATCCAACCAGGACGCTGAAAAAATTAAATCAGGATTAAAATATCATTTCACGGTTCCAAGAATATGTGCTTAGCTTACCAGTATTGAACTCCGGTTAGCCTCGCCATTGCGAGCTGTGCAATACAAAGCTGATATTCATACTGCAGGTGGGTTAATTCTGCCCGCTGAACGTTAGTACTGGCGTTGGTCAGCTCCAAATTTGTTCCAATCCCATTTCTATATCTGCTTTGCGCCAGCTTTTGTGCTTCCTTAGCTTCCTGGATCTGTTGCGCCGCGTTGACCAGACTTGATTTGTTGCTGTTGATATCTATCAATGCCTGTTGAATATCTTTTCTATAGGTGTTATTTAATGTTTCTTCAGAGAGTCTCGTTTGCAGGACCTGGCTTTTTGATAAGCGTACTTGTTTTCTAGCTCGTCCGCCCGCATAAATAGGTATGTTGAGGGTAATCCCTGCTGAATAGTTGAACCTGAACTGGTCAATCTCCGGTGTATAACCATTGGCGTACCCTGTCCCTGCATTTAAAGTTAAAGAAGGTTTTCCGTTGGTGCGGCTTACTTTAAGGTCGGCCTCGGCCTGCAGGATCTTGTCTTTGATCAATTTAAATTCCGGGTTACTGTTCTGTGCATTTTCCAATGCTTCATCTGTATTTTTGTGGTTTTCTACAGGAAAGACAAAATCTGAAGATCTAAGAGTTACTTTACTGCCTGTGGTATACTCCATCAAGGCATATTGTTTATCCAGGCTATTTTGCAAGTCTATTTTCCTATTACCTTCCTGATCGATATTCGATTGAATAGAAAGTACGTCATATTTTAAAGCATCCCCATTTTTAAATTTTACTTCCGTATCTTTTTTATTGGCGTCGAGGAAGTTAATTACGCTATCCTGAATAGCAATCGCTTCTTTATAATAGGCTATCTGGTAATAAATACTGCTTACCTGGAAAGCCATTTGATTACGATTGTAATCCAGGTTATCCTTAGCATATTGGAGGCCAGTTTTTGCACGGTCTACTCCTGCTTTTACCACACCAAAATCCCAAAGTGCATAACTGGCATTCACCATGGTACTATAATTATTGTTAGGCATAATTTGGAAATTAACCACCTGGTTTGCCAGGGGAAGGTTAATTTCGGAGACAGGATTCATATACCGGTAACTCCCCGTGGCCTCTACAGAAGGAAGCCCCGCTGCTTTTGCCAGTTCAATGCGCTGCTGTTCTACATCCAGCGCCTGGCCCAGTTCTTTAAACTCCGGGAAATAAACAAAGGACTGGTTGATTAGTGTTTTAAGATCTGTTGTGTTTTCCTGAGCACGCAAGGCTGAAGAAACAGAAAGGATAAATATAATAGTGAATAATTTTTTCATGTTTTTTTGATTAATATTAATGCGCCGCTGCAGCTACCCTTGCCCTTGTTTCTGCATCCATTGTTTCATTTTTAAGCAGCAGCATAAATGGAATTGTGCAGACAAAGAATAAAGCAATCAGCAGGAAACCATCCAGGTAGGCCTGCATCTGTGCCTGATTAGATACACTATAATCCAGAGAACTGTAAGCAGCCTGTCTGGCCAGGTGAGGGTTAATACCTTTGGCGATCATTCCATTTGTTAAACCATTGATCCGTTGTATCAGTAAAGGGTTATTTCCCTGAAGATTGGATACCAGATCCGAACGGTGAGTGGCGAAACGTCTGGTGGCATATGTATTCATGATAGCTATACCGAATGCTCCGCCCAGCTGGCGAAACATATTATTCAGTGATATCCCGTAAGGCATGTCCGAGGGTTTTAGTCCTACTACGGCCTGACTTAATAAGGGTACTGTCAAACAGCCTGTTCCTACCCCGCGGCAAATCTGAGTAATGATAAACCACCATTTATTGGCATCAGGAGCAGCCTGTGAGGCAGTATAACCATGCGCAATGAACAGGGCAAATCCCAGCGATACGAAATAAATAGGCTTAACCCCTTTACCCAAACCGGCACCAATAAAAGGCATAGCAAAAATGGTAACCAATGCACCTGGAATCATAGATAGCCCTGCTTCTGTGGGTGTATAACCCATTACCCGCTGCACCATTACCGGAAAGAGATAAACCGAGCCAAACAAACCAAAACCACAAACAAAGGTGAGTACATTACTGCCGATCAGGTTACGGCTTTTCATCACCCTTAAATTGATAGCCGGGTTTTTAGTATGCAGTTCCCACCAGATAAACAGGCCTAAACCAGTTACTACCGCAAGGCTCAGGTAACGGATCAGTTCATCTTCAAACCAATCGTCAGACTGTCCTTTTTCTAAAATATACTGCAAAGCGCCAATACCAACGGTAAGTGATAGAATACCTACATAATCAATTGGGATAGATTTTTTATCAATATTGTATTCATCAGGTTTTCTGTCCACAAACTTCCAGGTAAGCAATGCTGCCGCAATACCAATAGGAATATTGATATCAAAGATGAGTGCCCAATGGTAATTATCTACGATATAACCGCCCAGAATAGGGCCAATAGTTGGCCCAATCACGATCCCCATCCCGAAGATACCGCCCGCGATACCTTTCTCTTCTGGTTTAAACTGGTCGAACAATATCCCCTGCGAAACAGAGAGCAGTGCCCCACCTCCTATTCCCTGCATAAAGCGCCAGAATACCAGCATCCAAAGCGATGATGAATTGCCGCACATATAAGAAGCAAAAGTGAAGATGATGATAGATACCAGATAGTAATTCTTCCTGCCAAAATATCTGCTTAAAAACCCCGTTAAGGGGATAATGATTACGTTGGCAATTGCATAAGCTGTTACTACCCATGAAGCATCCTCCAGTGTTGCCCCCAGTGTCCCGCTGATATTGTTCAAGGCAACGTTGACAATAGAAGTATCGATCAACTCCATGATCGCGGCCGTGATACAGGTAATCACAATGATTATTTTAATGAATTTATTTTTATTGCCATCCATTTTCTGAGGTGTTTAGTAAAGAATAATCATCTATTTTACTTTTACATCCACGTCCACGCTTAATCCGGCTTTCAGGATATCTTTCAGCGTTTCTGCTTTGTCAATAGTAATTGTGACGGGAACCCGCTGGGTAACTTTTACAAAGTTCCCTGTAGAATTATCCGGAGGAAGCAAAGAGAATTTTGCACCCGTCGCATCACTAAAACCAGCAATTTTACCGGTGATATCCTGGTCGGGATATCCATCGATGACAATCTTTACCGTCTGACCAACTTTCATGTATTCAATCTGCGTTTCTTTAAAGTTGGCCACGATCCAGTATCGGTCGTTACTCACTACACTAAATAACTGCTGCCCTTGTTGCACAAACTGGCCTGTTTTAAGATTCGTCTTGCCTACCTTTCCACTAGCCGGTGCGATGATCTTTGTATAAGTAAGATTGAGCCTGGCTTGGTCGAGCGCAATTTCCTTTGCCCCTATGGTAGCTTTTGAACGCTGGATCTGGGCTTTGGCACTTCCTGTTTGCATACCGGCCTGCTTAAGCTTGCTCTTGTTGGAAACCAGCATTTGAACTGCTGTCTGATAAGAAGACCTGCTTCTTTCATATTGACGCTGTGTAATAGAACCTTCTTTGAATAAAGATTCGTCGCGGGCAATGTCCCGTTTAGCCTGTTGCAGCGTCACTTCTTCCACACTGATGTCCGCAGCAGCCACATCTTTATCAGATCCAATGGTAGGAAGTTTTGATTCGGCGCTAGTCAGATCGGCCTGGGCGGCTAAGAGATCAGCTTCTGCCTGTTTCACTGCCAGCAGGTATTCGCGGTCGTCAATTACAGCAATGGTATCTCCTTTTTTAACCTGCTGATAATCCAATAGTTTAAAATCACTAATATATCCGGACACCCTGCTAAGGACAGGTACCGAATTAGATTCTATCTGGGCATTATCTGTATCTTCATATTTTAGCGCGTGGCCGATTTTTGTAAAGGCGATATAACCTAATACAATAACAGCTACTCCAATAAGAATTGGTTTTAATACTTTACTGGTTGGTGACGGGATTTTTTCTTCTGGTTCCATAAGTCATATTTAACACCACAAATGTAAACTTAGTTGACTATATTAGTCAACTAAGTTTACATTATTATTTTACAAAATTATCAAAATGATATTGGTATGACATTTTAATTTTACTGTAATAGTTGAGATTTAATCCTAATTTTACAACATGGAACCGATTGATGATAACGAAAGATTAATGTTTAGGTTAATCTATTATGTTAAACGCCTTACTGATAAATGGGCAGTTTTACGTTTGCCAGAAATGACGGCTGTAGATTTTAACGTGACCTTTTTGCCTTATTTTATGAATATTGGAAACACTGGTATTTCCAATCACGAACTGGTGAACAAGATAAAAGTAACCAAACAAGGTGTTAGCAAAACGGTAAAAGAATTGGAAAATTTAGGTTTAGCCTATACCGGGAAAGATGAAAATGATGCAAGGTCAATTATGATTTACCTGACTGAAGATGGCAAAGCTTTATATGCAGCAGTAAAAAAAATGGCAGATGAGTTATCCCAGGAATATATTAAATTGGTTGGAGCAAAAAAATACGATAGTTTTATTGATACCCTGATAAAAATTGCGAGTTTCCACGAGGGCCTTGATCAATCATAACGTGCATTTACTGTCTCGCAGCGTTCAAAATTATAGCTGAATAAATTTTCTTCATCATGATTAGTACCGTAGGGACAATGAACAAGATTTTTACAGCAGTGACCTGCGTGATAGCTGGATGGCCAAAGCCAAAAGTAGCACACCGCAATTGATAGAAAAAATTAACCATCCGGTTGGAGTAGTAAAACTGGTTCATGATCAGGCTGCTTTCCATGGATGGAAAGCGTCAGCTTCAGGAGCTATAGATAGAGTTGTTTAATGCAGGCTATTGTAGTGGCATAAAAACAAAAAAGCTGGAACCCAATCCCATATCACTTTTGAAATCTATCCTGCCTCCCTGCCGCTCTGTAAATTCCTTGCACAAAACCAGGCCTAAGCCAACTCCCCTTTCATTATTGGTACCAAATGAGGGTTCAGACTTAACGGAAAAAATCTTTTGCTGCTGATCTTGCGACATACCATTCCCGTTGTCGTTGACGGTTATTCTACATTCGTCTGCTATTATTTGGGCGTCTATAGTTATCAGGCCTCCATATGGGGTAAACTTCACCGCGTTACTGATTAGATTGCGTACCACCAATTGAAGCATATCTACATCAGCTATGATCACCAGTTGAGGTGAAATGTTATAGCTCAGGATGATATCCTTTTTTGAGGCATGTGTTTTTTCCATTTCCAGGGTACCTAAAAGTACGGTAAGGAGATTTACTTCCAGCAAATGTACTGAAGGGCCTTCCATTTGTGATTTCGACCAATACAACAGATTAGAAAGCATTTCCATAGCATTATCGGTGGCTTTGAGCAATGATTTTTCCAGTACCGGGCGGTCTGCACTCTCCACATCATTTTCATTCAGTAACAATAGGTAGTTCTGTATATTCATCAGCGGCATCCGCAGGTCGTGCGATATGATCGACATCAATTTATTTTTTTCTGCGTTACTTTTTTCCAGCAGATCTTTTTGCACCAGGATCTGTTCCTTGCTGATCTCTACGGCCAGTGTTTTTTCTTCAGCAGCTTTCTTCTCTTTATCATAACTCTGCCTGATGAATTTAATGATGATATATATCGCCACTACAGGGATAGGAAATGCTGTAACCCTATCAATAAACTGCCCCCTGCCCGCAATAAAAGGATGTTTTACCAAAAAGGGATACTCAAATTCAATAATGTGTAATATTAAAAAACATAACAAATACATCATTAGCCATTTGGCGTGCTGGCTATAAGGTGAAATGGCAAATACGAGTAACAGATATACAGGCCATATTAAATCGGTAGACCCGTCAATACCCGAATTTGTAAAATAATTGACGGAAAAGATTAAGATACCCATCAACCCAAATACCGCGTTATTATACTGTTTGCCATGAAATCTGGAGTAATAATACTGGTAGAAAAAAAACAAGCCGAATATTAACGCGGATAGAGAACCAGTATATAGACCTTCATAAAAATTATAAGGAACGTAGATACCATTCAGAATTATTAAACCGATACTGATAGAATGAAATATCCTGGTTTCCAATGGGAACATCGAAGGGCTCCCTATCAGCTCAAACCATAAAGTACTTTTTCTTTTTATAGATGGATGGTTTAAAATACTGTCGAATTTTAGCATGCAAAAATTTTAAGGCGGATTCTTCTCAACTTGGAGATTAATAAATGACTAATATAACGCAGAATTAGGTGAATTTACTTAAAATGCTGAAATCAATTCAGCATATTGTAAACTGTTTCATTAAATGGATCTTTTAAATTAGCTATCTGTTATTTCATATCCGGAATAGTACTGGCGATCGCTCAGTACTATTATTTTCCTTTGTTCACAATTAAGAATCAGAGCTCATCAGCACTCTAAATTCGGCTCATTTTATCTGAGCCTAACCAGCTATAAATGAAGATGATATTAAATGAAAATAAATGAACCAAAAATGAATTCATTTTAAGATGAATACATTTTACAATTGCCGGATGAAAATAAAAACTTTTAACATAGTCCTGCCATTGAGTATAAAAAAGGGATTGATCCTTTTTGTTATCGTTATTGGTTTAGGGGCTCCGGCATATTGTCAAACCCTCTATGTAGATGCTGCTAAAGGCCGTAACGGAGCGAAAGGAACAGTTGATGCCCCGCTGGCAAGCCTGGAAGAGGCCGTCAGAAGAACCCATGATTTCAAAGGAAACCAGCCTGTAGTGATTCGTTTAAATCCAGGCCTTTATGTGATTAAGAATAAACTAGATATCAAAACAGCTGGTGGAACAGGGAATAACCAGCCTTATAACATTGAGGCAGTCATTATGCCTGGGGCTGCTGGTTATGAACCTTACAAAATGCCTGTCATTCAATCCGTATGCGGTACTAATGATACCTTACAGTTCCCCCATTGCGAAGCTTTATTGGTAGAGAAAAACAATGTGCACATCGCAGGAATCAAATTTGTGGGTAATCCGAATCCTGAAGTCCATACCTATTACCCGATCAGAAGGGCCGATAAAACACTCAAAGGGCTTTCAGTATCACAATGTTATTTTATAGGGGAGAAAAACTCATCGGCAATTC
>NZ_LMUP01000009.1:325699-584018 GCF_009765875.1 Pedobacter sp. L105 | reverse complement strand
AATGACCTATTCCATTATCAAGGATGCTTACAATACGGCCATCTGGTACGGCTTTGCCGGTTCAGTTCCAGCATTTGTATTTGACCATAACATCATTACCAGCTGCTATTATGTGATGGTTTATCCGGCAGAAAATGGCCAGCCCCATTTCACATTCCGTAACAGCGTGATCACCGACAATGCCCATTATCTTGGCAACTATCCAAAAGCACAGGATAAATTTTTCCCTGATACCAATAGAGCTATCAAAGAGGTAAATGTTAAACATAGTGGCAAAGTGCGGTTAACAGAAGTAATGGACGATGGATTGACCAGTAATTATCTGCAGCCAACAGCTGGGTCAGCAGGCCGGAACATAGGGGCCGGAATATACAAAAATAGCCGGAAGCAATAAATTAATGTGTTGCAGGTTTATGAGGGGTTAAACAGACGGCGAAAAGAGATCACGATTGCAATTTACAATGGCCAATGTAGTTTTCCATAAACCAATCAATGATTAAGCATGTTGATTGGAAAACCCTCATGCGATTGCCTGGAAATAGAATTTATTTATATCCTATTAGGATAATAGAGTGTAGTTTTTCATACTTTTGAACTACGCAATCACCTACATTTTTTATTAATCAAATAATTATTTTAATCCGATGAACTTAAAATCACAATTTTCAAACGTACAAGATTATTTCTCTCCAAAGGTGATCGACGAGGTGAATGATCAATTTGTAAAAGTTGCAAAAATTAAAGGACAAAAAGTACCATGGCATAATCACGAAAATGAAGATGAACTATTTTACATTGTTGAAGGCAGCCTGCTGATGGAAATTGAGGGACAGGCAGGTTTTCATATGGAAGAAGGTGATTTACATGTGGTAAAAAAAGGTGTTAATCATCGTATATCAGCTGAGGAAGAATGCTTAATTATGCTTATTGAGAGTAGAACAACCGAACATACCGGCAAGGTGAAATCCGAAATAACGAAGTCCATCTCAGAACAAATGAAATAAGGCGTCACCAGCGAAATAAATTTTAAGCAGACTGGATTTTCCTCACATTACTACCAAAAAACAGTAATGAAGTTAACGAACTGCATATAGCAGAATAAACGGAGTCCATTCTTCAATTGTCTGAAGAATGGACTTCATTTATTATCGGTACATCCAGGCAGCCAGGAGATAATTGGCCTTAAAATAATCCTGACCAGGAGCATTGTGGGCATTGTAAATAAATAAGGGCACGTGGGCTTCATAAAGTGACCCATGACTTCTATAGTGCTCGTCCAGCTTTTCTGATTCGTTATTTTCCAGAGCGCCAAAAACGGTTAGCTTATCGCCAAGGATCATGAGATCCCCGATCCGGTCTGGCATCAGCCCAAATTTGCTTACCGCTTCGGCTCTAGTTAACACAGCCTCTACCCCTTTTAAACCTAAGATTGTTTTCCTGACTTTTTGCAGGTCTGCCTTATTTTGGAGATACACATATGCGGCACCTCCCATGCCCCGATGGTGTTTGAAATATCGGTCTTTTTCAGGAGAAATGGCAATCTTAATAGGCGTATGGCGCTTTACACATGCTTTTTCCAGATCCCAGCATAGGTCTTTGTGATTCAATCCGTGGTCGGCCGTAATCAGGATAGCTGCATCAGGGGCAACTTTTCTTAGTTCTCCAATATATTCGTCAATATGGTGCAGAAAATCTTTTGAATCCTGACTTTCCGGTGGCCAGGTATGCATGGCATAATCTGTAGTGTGTATATAGATCAACCCTAATTCCGGGTTGTTTTTGATGGTGTAAATAGCAGATTTAAAGATCCAGTAAGAAATCTCTTTGGAGTACACGTCTGGTGGAACCCCAAATTGTTTAGCCCATTCTGAATCTGCTGCACCATCACATTCAGGACATAATTTGATATCAGCGGATCCCCCCATCAAGTCTATCGTTTTCTTCTTACAGGAAAACAATGCGGATTTTATCCCTGCTTTTTTTGCACGTTCAAAAATAGTAGGCGTAAGAATAAGTTTAGGCTCTTCAATATACTCCTCTTTTTCTGTAGCGGGGTTTAGCCAGACATTTCCCGTGATCCCATTTTTCAACGGTAATTCGCCTGTGGCAATGGCTATGTTATTCACGTTGGTTACCGCAGGCATGAGTGATGGAACAATCTTGTAAATACCCGCTTTTTCCATCTGGTTCAAATTGGGCATGTCACTATTTCGATAATAGTCCTCTCCAAATCCATCCATCATAATGACGATCGTTTTTTGAGGAACTTTGTTGGACTGTGCTTTTGTCATTGGATGACAGCACAAAATAATTACCATGCTTAAGCAGGTATAGATTAATTTTTTTTTCATTTTTTTCCTATTAATTGATTTCGCATGACGGCGTCAGAAAGGGCTCCCCAACTCCAGCAATACAAATGTCAGTATAGGATATCTGGTATGCGACTGCCTGTATCCAGCTATACAATCCCAGGTAAACATCGATCAGGATTTACCATTAACACCTTGTATCACAACATTTTGATTATTTTATATAAATTGACAATTTCAGGTGAAATTATATTATTAACATACAGCGAACATTCCCTTAACACCACACCGTTAATTTTACAAAGATCCTACAGCTTACAATAACTTCATCACCAACGAAAACAAAAAATACTGATGAAATATATAATTTCCGCGGGTTTACTTCAGATCGTCATTTCCTTATTATTGCTCTTTCTCAATAGCAAAAAAGAAAAATCAGACTATCTGCTCGTTATTTTACTGGCTGGTATCGGATGGCATTTGATCACCAAGTTCTATATTTTCACAGAAGTTGAAAATCCGGCAATCTTGTTCAGGATGCATACTTTCATTCAATTGTCTTACGGACCGCTGTTATATCTGTATGCGATAAAAAAATCTAATGAACAATTTCTTCCTGCCAGGTTTTGGTTCTTATTTATCCCTTTAATTATCAGTATGACCTTATATGGATGCGTGGTGACTGCTTTTCTAACTTATCCGGACAGGGCAGATTTTGTACTTCAGATTTATAACTCAATTGTTTTTCTGCCTATTATAGGAACGCATTTCGTCTTTGGTATACTGACTATCAGAAAGATTAAGCATGTTGAACACGTTGAAGGCCAGCTAATCAGGTACATCAGTGTGTTATTGATCATGGTAGGACTGGTAGAAATACTGTTGATGATTACCAAGAGCAGTTTCCCCCTATACAATTTATTGGTTAGGAGCATTTTATATACGTTGCTGGGATTAGTGCCCATCCTGGTGATCCGTTTCAAATATGTTGCTATGCCTGGCGACTGGCAAACAGATAGGCTGAACTTATCTTTTGAAACTAACGGCCATCGAGAGGAGACTGAACCAGAAAGGTTATTTTCAAAAAACATAGTAGGTAACACCTCCAATCAGGTTCAAAGAAAACTTTTACTTGATTCAGATCAGCATCAGGAAATCTATCGGGTAATAGAATCATTGGTAAAAGATAAAAAAATGTATAGGGAGGAAGATTTGAGTCTGGAAAAGTTGGCTGCGCTTTCCGGTTTTAGCAGACATTATATTTCTGAAACCCTAAACGTTTTTGCCCAAAGATCTTTTTATCAATATATCAACAACTACAGGATCCAGGAAGTGATCCGCCTATTAAATGATAATGAGAATTCGAGCATCCTTTCAGTAGCCTATAACTCCGGATTTAAAAATAAAGCTTCTTTTAATCAATATTTCAAAAAAATAACAGGGAGTACCCCTTCGGCTTACTTGAAGAAAGAAACAGTCAAAAGTTAAACCCCGTGGTGGCAATTGGTGGTCAAGATCTGATCTTTATTAAATTTAGATAAGTGACATTCTTCTGGTAAACCAAAATCCTTTCCGTCTGTTTAAAAGAGAGATTCTTATCAATTTTTCTTCAGCAACCTATATTATGACAATTAACATATCTTCAACAAAAAAAACCACCATACTTGTGCTATTCTGCCTTTTATCAATCAGCTTTAAGTCCGGTGCACAGGAACAGGAATATGCATCGCCAACCAAGGCCCCTTTAACCGGCAGATCTCCCGGTGTACAGGTCAAACTGATCAGTGATAACGGCACAACTAAAACCTACGCTATCATCTTTGCTGCAGGAGATGAAGTCTTGTCGGGCTTAAAAGAATTTGCTGTTAAGTACAGCGTTAAAAGTGCACATTTTACAGCCATAGGTGATGCAAGCTCCGCTAAATATGGCTGGTATGATAAATCGCGTAAAATGTTTAAAGTTTTTCAGATCAATAATTTTTCTGAAGTGACGTCATTAATTGGTGATATCGCTTTAAACAACGGCAACCCTGTAGTGCATGCCCATGCAAATTTCGGTACTGAAGATGGTACGGTACATGGCGGCCATTTATTGGAAGCCTTCGTTTCCCCTACCCTGGAGGTAATGATGACCGTTGAACCGGAATCGCTTTATAAAAAATTAGCCCCTGAATTCGGTATCCTTGTTATAGATACGCAGCTAAAAAAATAATTATCATATGCTCATATGAATTCCTGTTATTTGCATCTTGATAAAAAATTATTTTTAGATGATGCATGTACTTAATGATCAACAGCAAGTTCCTGTTTATGCTTTAGAGCCGGATGAAATAGCTGGAAATAAATATTTTAGATTATATAATTTTGATGGCACTTTACCCAACCAGGCTGATCTTCTTGTGCCGCATAGAAAAGATCATTATCTGATTGTTTTTACCAGGCAGGCCGACAGCCGTCAATGGATAGATATGACGCGCTACATACTTAAAAATAATGCTATTTATTTTACGGGGCCAAACCATATCATTGTAAAGGAAGGATTTAAAAAATTATGGAGTACTGGTATTGCATTTACAAAGGAATTCCTGTCATTTCAGGAAAATGCTGCACTAAGCAATTTACCGTTAATTCAAAATCCGAGGGATGGTCATGAATTGATACTTAAAGAAGCAGATATTAATTTTGTGGAGGATATGCTGTCCAAAATAAATAATGAATATCGAAGCCCCAGTGAATGGCAGCAGCGCATGCTAACTGCTTACTTAACCGTGCTGCTTACTTATTTAAGCCGCCTGTATACGGAACAGTATAGTGATAACGGCCTTTCATTGGAAAAGCTATTGCTGAAAAACTTTCAGGCAAAAATAAATGAGTACTTCCGTGAAATGCGTGAAGTAGGTGACTATGCCGCCCTATTAAATATTTCTGCCGGGCATTTAAGTGAAGTGGTAAAAACACAAAGCGGGAAGCCGGCTATTAAGCATATTCATGAGCGTATAGGACTGGAGGCCCGCAGGCTGCTCTTTCATACCAATAATTCATTAAAAGAAATCGCCTTCGACCTTGGTTTCGCAGATGCTTCTTATTTTAACCGCTTTTTTAAGCGGGAAACTGGTGTAACACCTGCTGGGTATCGGGCAGAAATCCGTAAAATGTACCATTAATACCATTGGATGTGTTACGTCCAAAGATGAAGCAGGCTGTAGATTTGTACCACTAAACAATTAAATATGAAAACAGTACTGATAACAGGAGCAAACAAAAGCATTGGCTTTGAAACAGCCAGGCAATTATTACAGCAAGGGTATTATGTATATCTGGGATGCAGAAATCTCGAAAAAGGTCAGCAGGCAGTAGATCAGCTTAAGTCAGAAGGTTTGACTCAGGTAGAGCCGATAGAAATTGATGTCAATCAGATAGAGTCGATAAGGTCTGCCCGCGAAGCTTTTGGCCGAAAAAATACAAAGCTGGATGTTCTGATTAACAATGCAGGTATAGCAGGGAGTTTTCCGCAGCCCGCACTAGAGACAGATACTAACGAGTTCAAGCATGTTTTTGAAACCAATTTTTTTGGCGTCATTGAAGTGACACAGGCATTTATAGACCTGCTAAAGGCTTCGTCGGAACCAAGGATCGTTAACGTCACTTCAGGTCTGGGCTCACTCAACTTGCATAGTGATCCATCATGGAAATATTATGCAATAAAACCAGCTGTTTACGTTGCGTCAAAAGCTGCATTGAATGCTTATACCATTGTATTAGCTTATGAGCTGCGCGACACATTTAAGATAAATGCCGTTGACCCGGGTTATACAGCCACAGATTTCAATCATCACAGAGGTCCGGGAACCGTACCAGACGCTGCTGCCAGGGTGGTAAAAGCAGCGTTGTTAGGTGCCGATGGCCCTACCGGTCAATTCTTTAGTGATGACAATTCTCCAGAAACAGGGATTAGTCCATGGTAAGACATTAGTTTAATTTCAATTGACAAAATACCGGGGACAACATCTCCGGTATTTATGGTAAACCGGTTATGTTATTAAACATCTTCGGCTATCGGTTCGAATTTTTTTAATCCGTTCCATTTTTTTGCAATGTTGTCCTGAAGTGGCTTCAGGTGTTCCAGGCATAATAAAATCTTATTTTCAGACATATCACCATACAGTTCCTTATAAACCTGGTCAAGGGCCACATGGCTGCTTTTTAATACTTTTTTTCCTATTTCAGTGATCATCACCTGCTTAGACCTTTTATCATGATCATCGACCCTTTCATTCAGAAATCCTTTTTTGATCAGCCTGTCAATTACTAAAATACCTGATGATATTTCAATAAAATGCATATAGATCAAATCTTTTTTTCTGATTGCCCCTGACCTCTCTACTGTTAAAAGGAATACAAACTCGTCAAAGCTGGTAAGCCCCATTGGCTTCATCTCGTTTAATGTAAAGAACATCCATAATCTGGATAAACGGTTGATCACCTTGCTCAGCGCATAACGGCAGGCATAATCCCGGTCACGTCCCGAATCTTCAGCGGATACTTCCGGCACCTGCTTTTTTTTCAAATATTCCCTGCAAAAATCTTCGATAGATCCGTCCGGGTTCTGCTCCTCAAATCCAGCCCATTCCTGCACAATAGCTAATGTCTTATT
The DNA here is from genome assembly GCF_009765875.1 of Pedobacter sp. L105. Taxonomy (GTDB): domain Bacteria; phylum Bacteroidota; class Bacteroidia; order Sphingobacteriales; family Sphingobacteriaceae; genus Pedobacter. Next base: position 577,055 of record NZ_LMUP01000009.1, on the reverse strand, counting down.
CATATAGTCAGTTAATGGTTTAAAATTAAATAAATAAAATATAAACGCAGTACATAAAACATTAATGTTTTATGTTTGTTTGACTATTACATAAATGATTAATCAACAACATAGTAATAATTAGACCACAGAAAAAGAATCAAATAAATAATATATGAAAAATTTCATTTTAGTAGCAGGTGCAACAGGCGATCTTGGCGGAAGAATTGTCAAATCTCTCATCAGTAAAGGAGCAGAAGTTCATGCACTGGTGAGGTTTGAAAGCGATAAAGCCAAAATTACTGAAATCGCAGCTTTAGGAGTTACCATAGTAGAAGCCGATCACTCCAATAAAGAACAACTTATCAATGCCTGCAAGGGTGCATCTTGTGTGGTATCGGCATTAGCCGGCTTGAGGGATGTCATCATTGATACACAGGTTTTGTTGCTGGAAGCCGCGGTAGCGGCTGGCGTACCGCGATTTATCCCCTCAGATTTCTCTTCGGATTTCACCAGGCTAGCTGAAGGAGAAAATCGTAATTTTGATCTGAGACGCGAATTTCATACCCATCTGGATAAAGCGGCGATCAAAGGAACTTCAATTCTAATTGGTGCTTTCGCTGATATTCTTAGTTACAATACTCCTTTTTATAATTTAAAAAAGCAAACTGTGGCCTATTGGGGAGACGATCCGAATTGGAACGTCGATTTTACAACAAAGGATAATGCCGCTGAATTTACGGCTGCCGCAGCCCTGGATGCTGAAACACCAGGGATCCTGCGGATCGCCAGTTTTCAACTGAGTCCCTTGGAAATGGCCGCTTATGCAAAAGACGTTAAAAAGACCGAATTCATGTTGAAACCAATGGGAAGCCTGGCAGATTTCAGCGCTTACAATAAACGGGAAAGAGCTGCACATCCCGAGGGGGAAAATGAGCTTTATACCAGCTGGCAGCAAAGTCAATATATGCACAGCATGTTCAGTGTACAAAATGCACCGCTTAACAATGACCGCTATCCGGGTATTAACTGGACCAGTGCTGAAGAGGTGATTTCCCGGATCTAATTAAGTTCAATATTTAACTTTTGCCTGGTCGGAAGAAAAAAGAAAGGTTGTTCATCAGTTAGATAACAACCTTTCTTAATTATCTCATCGTTTGCAGGTTTTCCGTGTAAACAAACTTATCTAAGTTATTCAGGAAATCCGTTTTAGCCAGCCGATAGCTTTGTTATAATTATCATAAGGGGCGCATTCAAAAACTACTACCGTCTTTATCGCAACATCCGCCTAATTTAAATCCTATTTAATATTTCTTCCAGTCTATGTTCCCCTTCAAAAGTTTGTGCTCCCTGTTCCATGGCTGCAAGCATTTTGGAGGCTGCTGCCGGTTCACTAAAAAGCTTGCCGAGCATCAAACTTTCAGTGGTAATTCCATTGGTATTTTGGAAAGCTGCATCAACTGCATTTTTTGCAGCATCGATTACACCGGGTAATAATGAAGCTATGCGCGTAGCGAGCGTTTCAATATAAGGATCAATTTCTTCTTCAGGGATCGCCCTGTTGATGATACCATACTTTTCGGCCATTACCGAATCGAGCAGTTCTGCACCCAAAATCACTTCCAATGCCCTTGCCCTTCCGGCCAATTTACTTAAATATTGTGTACCGCCACCGCCAGGCATAATACCCATCAATACCTCTGGCTGACTTAACCAGGTTTTTCCAGCTACGGCAAATCTCATATCCAGAGCCATCGCCAGTTCGTTACCGCCCCCTCTGGCAAATCCTGATAGCCTGGCAATGGTTACCTGAGGCAGATTTCGAAGACGTTCATGAAGCTGCTGCATAGGGTTAAGCGCCGGATCACCTTCCGGATCGGCAAGTTTCATAATCGACTCCGGATTGGTTACAAAATTTATATCCCCATGGGCAAGAAAGAACGCGGGGTTACTGCTTTGAAATACAATTACTTTTACTGATTCGTCCGAAGCTACAGCGCCCGCAAACTCTTTAAGGTCCGATATCAGGTTTCCATCAAGAACATTGATGGGCGGATTATCAAATGTAAGATAGGCAACACCATGACGAAGTTCAACTTTCATCGAATGATAATTCTGGTAGTTGCCAGTGTTATTCTCTGTTTTTGTATTCATGTTCTTAAAATTTATCTAAAACTCTGATACAAAAGTGCATTTGCTGCAGAATGTAGAAAGAAGACATTTGCGGCTAAATTCGGGAGACAAATGTCACTTCTGTTAGTCTTTAGAAAGCCCGATAATAGGTAAATGATTACTTTTGCTTAAAAGCAGTGGATATGTTTGAGATCTTAAGGAACCAGATTGAAAAGATCATGCCTGTATCTGAGGAGGATATGGACCGGTTAAAAGCCATTCATCAGATAAAAAAAGTTAAGAAAGGTCAAATTTTGTTGTTTGAAGGACAGGTATGCACCCAAACTTATTACATCGTAAAAGGATGCTTAAGAGTATACAGGATTGATAATAACGGGGATGAACATGTTCTCAAGTTCGGAATTGAAAACTGGTGGATAAATGATGGTGAAAGCTATAGTAACCAGCAACCTTCAAAAAGTTATATCGAGGCACTTGAAGATAGCGATCTGATTGCTTTTGATGAATCTAAATTTTCGAGCCTGCTGTCTTCAGCCCCTTCTTTGAAGAAACTTAGCGAAGACCAGATTACCAGAAGTCAAATTGCAATGACAGAAAGGATATATGAACAAATAAGTTTGAGTGCGGAAATCAGGTACAATAATTTTATAAAAAAATATCCTAATATATTTAACAGGGTTCCCCTGCATATGATTGCTTCTTATCTTGGGGTCTCCAAAAAAACGCTGAGCAGGGTCAGGTCACAGCATTCATCATAGCTGTTCAAGCCTAAAGGAAGTAGGTGTAAAAGAGGTCTGCTTTTTAAAAAAAGTAGAGAACTGCGAAAGGTCGTCAAATCCAAGGGTATAGGAAATCTCCGCAATATTCCAATCCGTTTGTTTAAGTAACGTCTTTGCCTCCTGTGTTACCCTTTTACTGATCAAATGAGTAGTGGTATTTCCCGTAATATCCTTTAATACCTTGTTAAGATGATTCACATGCACAGCTAAACGATCTGCATAATCCTTTGCCGTACGGAGGTTTAACCTCTGGTGTACGGATTCAAATGGAAATTGTCTTTCCAGCAGTTCGATGAACAGAGAAGATATACGTTCAGAGGCATTTTGGGCATGGCTTATTGCCGACATAGGCTGTAATTTCTGACCATAATGGATCAGTTCCAGTACCAGGTTTCGCAACAGGTCATATTTGTATTTATAGTCTGCCTCCATTTCTTTGTAAGCCTTTCGAAAAATATATTCGATCTCCCCAGCTTCTGCTTCAGAGAGCTGAAAGATGGGCGTATTTCCAGGCTGGAAGATAGGCAGTTCATCAAGTATCACCCCACTTTTAGCAGGCCAAAAGAAATCAGGCGTAAAAATGCAGAACATACCAGTTTGATTGCTGTTTTCAGGTACCCAGTTATAGGGTATTTTTGGCGTAGCAAACAGCAGGGCATTATCCTGGATATCGATTACTTTATCTGCATATTCAGCTTTGCTCTTACCCCGCAACCAGCTTATTTTGTAATAAGCCCTGCGGCTATAAGGCATGATGCGGGTACCGTCCTTTTTGTTAAAAAGTTTTTCACTTTCAAAAACATTAAAATGCCCAATTTCACGTGCAATACGTTCGGGAAGCGGCGCGCCGTTTCTTTTATAAAAATCATCCAGTGAGGTATCCATGATCATCCCTTTTGTGAAATTCAAATATAGTAAATACTTAATGCCTTATAATAAATTACAATGTCGGCTCCCAGGCTGCCATAACGTTGAGCAATAGCTTTTCCTTTTCCCCTTGCTGATCCGGTAATCAGTGCTACTTTACCTTCTAAATCGATCATTATTATTGTTCGGTTTATATAAATGAGTGTCTAAAAAATCCTCTCCATAACGGAGAGAGGATTTGAATACCATTGTCTTATCCTATAAGAACATACCGCCAGAAACTTCAATGCGCTGTGCATTTACCCACCGGTTGTCGTCAGATAATAGAGAAGCAATCATAGGCCCAATATCATCTGGCAAGCCCGGACGGCCGAGTGCGGTCACGCTTGAAACAAATTTATTGACGTCCGGATTATCCCTTACAGCACCTCCGCTAAAATCTGTTTGAATTGCGCCCGGCGCCACTGTATTAACCTTGATTCCTCGTGGGCCTAATTCTTTGGCAAGATAACGGGTATGAACCTCGATAGCACCTTTAAGTGCAGCATAGGGACCACTTTCGGGAACACAGAAACGGGTAAGACCGGAAGATATATTAACTATACCACCACCATCATTGATGATTGGCAAAAGTTTTTGGGTTAAAAAGAACACACCCTTAAAGTTAACATTATAAAGCAGGTCAAGCTCCTCTTCAGTAGTTTTAACAATAGAATTATGGTGGGATATTCCTGCATTGTTGACCAGATAATCCAGATGTTCTGCCCCCATTTCTTTTAATGCAGCTTGTACTTGTTCAACGAAGTTATCAAACGACCCGGTATTACCAGTATCAAGTTTCAGCGCAATGGCTTTAACGCCTTCCTGTTGTGCAAGTGTTTCAACCTGATCGGCCTCATCTTTAGCAGAGTTATAGGTAAAGATAGAATGAACACCTCTTTTAGCAAGGCTTAGCACTGTATTACGGCCGAGTCCACGGCTACCACCTGTGATCAGGGCGATTTTACTTTCTGTTGTTGCCATCTTATTTTTTTAAATTATTAATAATTTTTGATAACACAAAAGTAGGCTGTTTATCAGGCTGGCAGTTTGTTAAAATCAATCGGATGTTTGAGAATTTCAAATAATCTCAGGTATACCATAACAAAAAACCACGGATTTTTATCAAAGGTTTATGAATTACAGCCATTAAATAATCTTGTTGTTCAAGGATAGGAGAAATGAATTACTTGCTTTTGATCTTTGTTCTATGCTTTAAGCCAAATTCTACCAAAGCATTAATGACAGGCTGAGTTTCAATCGCGTGTTCGGTAAGGTCATAAGAAACCGTAACAGGTTTTGTATTGTTCACGGTTCTGGTGATCAACAGATTTTCCTCTAAATCCTGCAATTCTTTTGACAAAACTTTTGGCGTTATGCCCGACGCTGTTTCCAGCAGGTCTTTAAACCGCATTGTTCCGTAATTGTATAAATTTAGCAGGATACAAAATTTCCACTTGCCGCTCAGTAACTCAATAGCGTCTTTCAGCGCTAATGTTTTTTCAGTGTGGAGTTCTGGTTCACATTGCTGGATTTCCATAACAGTCAATTCTTAAAGGTAATCAATAGCAAATGTAGAGTAATTAGCCAATAGCTTTGTTAAAAAATATAAACAGAAATGCCGGTATTTGAAGTGCCCCCAATAAGCGTCTAACTTTTTGGGGGCACTTCAATTAACCGGCATTTCTGTTGGTAAAGATCCTCGATGTTTTCTTTACTTTTAAACGATGGATATTATTTACTTAAATTATCATTTTGACTATCAGAAGCAGATGCAGTAACTCCTGCTAATGTATTTACGTCTTCAGTTTTTAAAGCTGCAAATTTATTAGTGTCCATCTTTGCTAAACCACTGATTTTAGAGATATGATTATCTGAAGTACCAATCAATTGCAGGTTTGCATGGTCATTGATTACTGTATATAAACTTTCTGTTTTTACTTTAACACGTGCGCTGGCATCACCTTTTAACATTACCTGAAGTGCTTTAACAGCGAATTTTCCTGCTGTGTTCACACTTGATTTACCTGAAGCATCAATACGGTAGATGTCTTTTACATAAACGACTACGGTTACAGGATTTTTTTCGGCAGAACTGATCGTTAAGGTATTGCCCAGTTGTTTAACGGATACTTTGTTGAGATCGGCTTCATCTACATTTACAGATTCGGCAGCAGCCTGGATTAGTATAACTTTGGTATTGCCGGTTACTACCACTTTTTTAATGTCTGTAGTCAAAGCTCCCTTTTCCAGGGTAACTGTAGCTGCCGAAGCGTTAATACTGAACAATGAAGCTAATAAAATGATAGCGATTACATTTGATTTTACAGAGTTGATTAGAGTTTTCATATCTTTTGATTTTGTACGTTTATAATTAACTATTTCCTAGTTGTTTGTATATAAGACGTCAGCATCGGTCAAACGTTTCAGCCACTTTATTGGTATTATACCATAGTACTGTAATACCCGACCAACTCCTGCATTTATTCGACAAAGGGGAGTAAAAAAATAAAGAACACAGATAGAATACCTATCGAATAAACTAAAAGAGATTAATCCCAATTGTCTTTTGTGCCTGATGGTTTGACTACTGTAGAAGTGTGTGAAGCCTTAAGTAAAGAAGGCATTGCCGTTAGATCGGGACATCATTGTGCACAACCTATTTTAAAAGATTTGGTTTGGAAGCAACAGTACGTCCTTCTCTGGCTTTCTATAATACACGTGTAGAAATTGATTTGCTGGCTGCTGTAACAGGCAGTTTGAAACGCTAAATTCTATATAAACCCTCTTTACGATATACGGTAAAGAGGTTTTATCACTCCAGTCACATTGTTATACAACCCAACATGTCCCAACTGAATATGTTCGCGCTTTTCCACCGATTAATACCCTTTCACCCTGATCAGAACAATATAATGTGCCCCTCCGCTCAGATACCTGCATGGCAACCATGTGAGTTTTATGGAGCTGCCCGCTCCAGTAAGGTATGAGTGAACAATGGGCTGAACCTGTAACCGGATCTTCCAGGATAGTTGATTGAGGTGTAAAGTACCTGGAGACGAAATCCAGGTCTGCTCCCCTGGCCGTAACTACCAAACCACCGGGATCCAGGTTGATCTGATCAAAAACTTGTCTGTCAATCTCGATATCCAAAATTTCCTGTTCACTTTCGTAAATCAGTATATAATCACGGGATTTAAGTACAGCCTTAGGCTTTATGTTCAAAGCTCTGTAAATAATTTCAGGAAGTTCGGCCGGTACAGGCTTTCTTGATGGAAAGTTCATGTTGTATCTATCTTTATTAACCATTACGATCAGTTCCCCGCTTGCGGTTGTAAATACAATTTCCTGTCGGCCGTAATTCATAATGGTATGCAGAACATGGGCTGCAGCTAAAGTTGCGTGTCCGCATAAATCCATTTCTATTTCTGGCGTAAACCATCTCAGATGAATGCTGCTGCCATTATCTATAAAAAAAGCTGTTTCCGCAACTGCATTTTCTCTTGTTATGTTAAAAAGAATTTCATCATCAGGCCATTCCTTTAGCGGAACAACACATGCAGGATTTCCCCGAAATATTTCGTCGGTAAATGCGTCAATTTGGTAAAGGTCTAATTTCATAAAATGATTACAACTAATGTTAAAACTGATCTGCACATCCTACCTAACAGATTATTTTTAGCAACCAGCATAAAAAAAAGACAAAAGTAAAATCTTTTATATCGTCATTAATCATTTTTAAATAAATATTGATACCGGATGGCGATGATCGCGCGCGATTTCGCCGAAAGTGAATCAAGCGGAACCGGCTTATCCTGCGGGCGTGATTGTTTCTGATTGATTTCGCCCAGCAGGCTCCATTTACGCGTCATTTCCGCAGGCTCGGCAGCGCGAATATCATACCTTGTAAAATCAATTACCTTTTCAGGACTGTTCGTTTTCAAGTCTTTCAGTAAGGCCAGGCGGAAATCTTTATTCATAAACCAGCTGATTTCCTTATCCGCATCCGAGCCGCCAATACCAGATCCGCGTTCTACAAAACGGTAATTGAAACTGTTGCTTTTATAATGCGACCGCCAAAGCAAGCCAAATTCTCCCTGAGTGATCAGCTTAACACTTGGCCAGCGCTTCCTGATAGCAGTTAACCAGTTTTTTAAAGAACTCACATCCGTAGGAAGTGAAAGCTCCCAGCAATTGGTTACCCAGCCAAAACCGTTTAGCTCATACCCTTTATCAAAATGAATGGCAGTGCTATGCATCATTTCTTTTAAACCTGTCTCACTTCCATAGCGGTCGAGGGTTTCTATTGGGCCAACACCCATTCGGCTATTAAATCCGCCTTCAAAACCTTTCCTTCTGCCCGCAAGGAAATCAACTGTCCAGCCATCAAGGTTAACACAATCAATAAAATCATTTTTATTTTGAGCTGGTTTACAAAAATGTTCTTTCGAAGTGTAAAATGGATAAGAAACTGCACCATCGCCATCCTGATTATCAATACTGAACTGGCTCCAGATATTTCCCTGACATACATGTATACCTTCTTTGTCTGCCAGATATTCCTGGTTTTTCGCAGACATAAATCCTGCAACTATACTTAGCGGCCGGTAACCACCGCCCACCATATTTTCTATGAGTTTCAGTGCATCATGCAAGTCCTTATTTACCTGCTCTGTGGTATTATACGCGTTGGCAAAGTAAGCACCTGGTATAAATGTAATCTCATCACCATATTGGAAATGATAACCGATAATTAACTTTCTTATTTCCCTATAATTAGCACTGGTGTCCTGCAATGCGAGCCAGCTGAAAGCCCAGGTCATTTTTCCACCCGGAAAACCCTCAGCTACTGCATTTCTGAAGGCAACAACCTTTGCAGGAGTATGTAGCGCCCGCTCATCTTCTCCTACATTACGATCTCTTGAAACTTCAATCTGATTAACCCTGATGACCGTATTAAATGTCAAAAAACGGTTTCCCATCAGGGTTAATCCGCTTTTTGATTTTGCTTGCTGTGCCTGTAAACTTGAAAAAGTTATCAAAAGAAAACCGAAAAAGAATAATGCTGATTTGAATTTCATATGATCTGGTCGTTTTTATTAGGATTGCAATTTTAACTAAAAATAATATCAAAACAGTCATCATTACAGATTTGATCAGCGATAATACTTATTTTATGTAACGATATGATATACTGTGTATAAATATGTTACACTAATTTATCTGGTTTTGCGACCAATACCATTGATATTTTTTTTTGAAATCTGCATTAAATCATCTCTTCTATTATTTACGGTTTAACTTTCTAAAGGCCGAGGGAGACATTCCAGATGCCTTACGAAAAGAGCGGCTGAAATAAGAATAATCCTTATATCCCAATCCATAAGCAATCTGTTTTACATCCACATCACTATGGTAGAGTAAACGTTTGGCTTCACTGAATATCTCTTGCTGGATCCAATAGCTTACAGTAGATCCCGTAACCTTTTTTATAGACTCATTTAAATGACCTAATGAAACATTAAGCTTTGAGGCATATGCCGATGGAGTACTGTTGGAATGATTATCCGCTGCAAGCAATTTTTTAAACTGACTGGTCAATTCTGCAGATCGTGTATGCTTGTTTTCAGAAGTTTGTAAGACATTATAACTACTGGCCGCCATCGCCAAAAATGTTTGCAAAAGCGTATGAATAATGTGTAAATAAAAATTATCGCCTTGTCGTGCTAAAAATTCTTCATGTAACAAATTAAGCAATGCTGAATATTGTTTTAACTCATAATCTGTAAGCGTACAAGGAACTTGTGAGGATTGCCGGTGCTCAAAAACATTCCGAAATTCCATTGGAATTAAAGCAACGTCTACCGCCAGGAACCACCCTTCTGCCCCGTTAGTTTTTATCAGGTGATGAACCTGTGAAGGTGTAATATAATACAGCTGGCCTTCACTGAGAACGATATCCTGCAAATCGGCTACCAATGATCCCATACCTTTTGTAAGCAGGAAAAAAATATAATGGTCATCACGATGGGCAACATCCCTATCTGGTTTACGCTGCTGACCGTCGGATTTAAAAACTTTTATTTCCAGCCCAATGCTTGTCTTTTCCTGTAATAGATCTAACGGGATGTTTTTCATGCTGATAAAAATACCATTATCCTGCTAAATTCAGCAGTTTGTCGGCATTGCCATGGGCAATCTTTTCAATTTGCTCTTCCGGAAGGTTGATAGCATTTAAAAAATCGATACCCATCTCATTTGTACTAAAAGGATAATCAATGGAGAACATGATATTATCGATACCAAAAGTATCTAAAGCAATTTTTAATGGCGGATGTGTAAAAAAACCACTGGTGGTAATATGCACCTGCTGGTGAAAGGTCTCAGTAAGTGTACGCTGGTTTGCACCACCATTTCCAGGTTTAAATGCTTTTTCTGATCTTGCCATCATCATTGGCAGCATTTCTCCCATATGGCCAATGATGAGCTTCAGCTTAGGATATTGATCAAAAATCCCGGAAAAGAGCAGGCGTAAAACATGCAGGGCAGTTTCTGAGTGCCAGCCCCAGCCGTAACAGGCTAAAGCTTCGGCCATGCCGGAATAGTTAGGCAGTCCGCTATAATAAATGTCGGCTATTCCTTTGGGTGGCAGACCGGGATGAAGATAAATGGGCACCCCCAGCCTTTCGGCACGTTCAAGTATTGGCGCAAATTGAGGATGATCTAAAAATTGGTCTTGTGTTAACCCCCTAATCATTGCCCCGCGAAAACCATACGCGTTTACTGCCCGTTCTAATTCATCGGCCGCTGCAATGGGTGCTGTCATTGGTAAATGGGCGAAAGCAGTAAACCGTTTTTCAAAACCATTAATTTTTTCTGCAATCATATCGTTGTAACGCGTGGCGAAAGCAGGCCCTTCCTCCGGGCTTAACAGATTGGCGCCCGAACTATCTACTGAAAGTACCTGCATCGTTATCCCATTATCATCCATCGATTTTAAACGGTCTCCGGTAATATCGGCGAGTTTTGGGATAATCCGCTGCATAGCTTCAGATTGGCCGAAACCGCCCAATGCGTCTTTGGGTATTTTGTCTGTCATTTCCGGGAAGGAAATATGTTCTTCAAGGGTTACTATTCTCATGTTAAATTGATCAATAAATGTCTGTCTATCTATAACCGGATTGGGATTATCCGATACACAAAGTAACAGGCTAAATAATTAAACCACAAGGCACTATCAGTGGCAATTAAAGCACTATTCAGGGATTAATTTATGCTTTATAGCTGATAGTCTTCCTATGTTCTTCTCCCCATTCTGCCAAAATCGTAACCATGGGTCCTATTGATTCACCATATTTACTTAGCTCATAGGTTACTGTCATAGCGTCATTTACAGCCATAATTGATCTTTTGCATTCGTTAATAGGATTTGCTGTTATTTCTGTCATAGTTGATCTGGTTACCTGTATGTTACTGTTACTTTATGCTTCTTAGTGACAAAACTAAATTAATATTCAGAACTTTGACAACGAATCAAAAGAATAGAAAAATGAATTTATTAGAAAGTCTTAACTGGCGTTATGCCACCAAAAAATTCAGTGACCGTAAAGTATCAGCAGATGCAATTGATAAAATAATTGAGGCAACAAACCTTTCCGCTTCTTCTGCTGGCCTGCAGCCCTACCGGCTTTTCCTGGTTGAAAATCACGAACTCAGAAAAAAATTGGCAGAAGGTTCATTTAATGCACAAATACTGGAATCCTCTCATCTATTGGTATTTGCCGCCTTTGAAAAGGTTATCGCCATGAAGATGATATTTTTGCCAATTTCAAAAAAGTAAGGCTTCACAGAAATGACTTTGCCACTGTAATTCATTAATTACCAAAGGTTCATAAGATTCAGCATCAATCGGTTTATCCCCTGCAAACATCATGTTAGCAGGGGATTTGTCTTTTCAGGGAAATTAGGCCTTGAACCTACAGACAACACCAGGGCCACAGAAATGATTCCCCTTAATGAAGTCTTTGCTTTTGGAGCCATTAAAGGTAACCGCTATCCGCCAGCCCTAATGGGTTGGGTGGCTTCATAACAAGGAAAGATTGACGTTAATAAATCGATATAAATTTGAATTCCATCAGTAACCTCACTTACATAGATGAATTCATCAGCCAAATGAGAACGTAAAGAATCTCCGGGCCCCATCTTGATAGAGGGTATTTCCAGCCACGCCTGATCAGAACTGGTGGACGAACTATAAATTTTTCTTCCAATTTTAAGTCCGGCCTGAACAACAGGATGCAAAAGATCAATAGATGAAGGTATTAAAACATTTGGCCTGACAGCAATTTCACAAAAAGTATGGTTACTAATGGTATTCAAAATTTCTTTCTGTGTATAGCTGTGGTCAAATCTGATGTCTACAGTAAATCTGCATTCTGCGGGGATAATATTATGCTGAAGGCCTGCGTTGATTTGGGTTACTGTCATTTTTACGGGATCAGGTTGCCCCTCTTCAATCGGAAAATGATACGTAGAAAACCAATTGATATCTCTGATAGCTTTATAAATAGCATTGATTCCCTCTTCTCTGGCAGCATGCCCCGCAATACCCGTTGCTATACAATTTAATACCATTAACCCCTTTTCTTCAATGGCCATTTCCATATGGGTAGGTTCTCCAACGATGGCGAACGTTATTGACCGCAATTCTTTTACTATACACCTGATCCCCCGTTCACCTGAATTTTCTTCTTCGCCGGTAATTGCAAGGCATAAATTAAAAGGTAAATCACTTTGTTGATTAAAATATAAAAAAGTAAAAATCAAAGAAACCAGAGCACCACCTGCATCGTTGCTTCCTAGTCCGAATAGTTTGCCTTCCTTGATAAAAGCATCAAGAGGATGATTGATATATTGCTGGTTCGGCTTCACAGTATTCTGATGTGAATCCAGCAAAATGGTAGGTTTGCTACCATCATAAAATTGATTATAACACCATATATTATTATATTTCCTTGATACTGATAACGAGTGTTCACTTAAAAAGGATTCGATATAATCAGCAACATTTTTTTCCCGACAATTAAAGGAAGGTATTTTAATGAGCTCTTTAAGTAAGCCGATAGCTTGCTCACCTATATTTTCTAAAGATAAATTATCGTTGTAATGATTCATTTGATAGAATTTTCTGACCGGATTAATGTGTTCTTGTTGCATATCTCTGAATTAAATCCTGGGTTGGCAAAATACTATGGTTTACACAAGCTTCAGGATCAAATAACATAGCGGTACATAAGCAGTTAACTTGTTTTTTCTGTTGAAGGATATTAAAATTCGGACAGCTTTTACAGCCCTCCCAAAACTTTATATCATGCGTAATCTCCCCGAACGTTACCGGCTGGAAACCTATCAGTGAATTCATTTTCATTACCGCTGCCCCTGAAGTGATACTGAATATTTTGGCCATAGGATACAGACGGCGCGATAGTTTGAAAAGTCTGTCTTTGATAGATCTGGCTACTCCCGATTTTCTATATTCCGGGGAAACGATCAGGCCGGAGTTAGATACAAACTTGCCCTCTTCCCAAACTTCAAAGTAGGCGAAACCTACCCAATCACCAGCGCTTGTAACTGCAATAACAGCTTTTCCATCACGCATTTTCTGAAATATAGATTCATACGTTCTTTTTGAAATCCCTGTACCGCGTGCTATGGCAGAGGCTTCTGTTTCTTTTATTATTTCGTCAATATACCGGCCATCATTAATGGTAGCAATACGGACAAATATCATTTGAGTATTCATTTTATTGGTCTTGATTGAATCATCAAAGTCAAAAGAAGTGCCCCAGTGGATAATATCCAATAAAAGCACTTCTATGCAGTGGAATCGAATAAAAATAAATTCTATTTATTTTTACTGATCATCAGAACCATATCAAAATGACAGGATATATTTCATTTTGATAAGATTTAGCCGGGGGTTAATCTTTACCGCAATTGGGAATAAATTAGAAAAACAATGAAAACCTTTAAGCTGGTATTTATACTGTTTTATGATAGCTGCCTCAATTACTGACAAACCAGCGATCTGCAGCTTTTTGGAGTTCACTAAAATCCGGATCTTTGTCAGCAGCCCAGGCGATAATCCCATCGGGGCGTATCAGTGCAGCGCTTACACCCAATTGGTCTTTGGCGCTGCCTGAGATATACTTCATTTGTTCACCATATTCACCTGCCAGAGTATTAAGTGAATCGTTTCCATCAAAATCAAGCAGTATTCCTTGTCCCCCATGCATCAATTCGCCTATTGCCGTACCGTCTTCCATCTCAAAATTGGGAACGCTGTAACCTACCAGAGGGTGGTTTCCACCCAGATCATAATGTGTGAAAATGCCCCATACCCTCCCTGCAATATAAGTGGCACCATCTCGAGTATTTATAAGATCGCGCATAATTGCGTTCAGTGAACGGGCATGTGGCGCAGATCCCATGATGGCAACCTGGGCGCGCGACCAATCCAGAACCTCCGCCCCAATAGGATAGCGTTCAGTAAAATAGCTGTCCAGCAAGCCTTCCGGAGCTTTCTCCTGAATAGTTGCCGCCAGCTTCCAGCCCAGGTTCATGGCGTCACCCAGTCCAAGATTAAGCCCCTGACCGCCCAGCGGCGCATGAATGTGTGCGGCGTCGCCGGCTAAAAATACCCTTCCGTTCCGGTAGGTTGTGGCCTGCCGCGCACGGTCAGTCCAGGTTGTTGCGACATGCAGGGCAGTGATCGTAACATCAGTATTGGAAACACGGCGTAAAACTTCCTGCACATGTTCACGCGTAATTGGCTTTTCTGAATGGTGAAATGCGCCCGCATCAAAATCTTGTATGATGACAAAGCCAGGCTGTGATTGTAAATACATACCCGTTGATGTTACGTTTCTCCCCGGGCTGAGTTTCTCCGGGTCAGCAATATCAACCCGGGTAGAATAACCGGTAAATTCTGGTTCCGTACCGGCGAATACAAAACCGCCTTCCTTGCGAACAACACTACGGCTTCCATCGCAACCTACCAGCCATTTGCCTGCAAAAGATTGGTCGCCAGACTGAACAGTCACCCCCTCATTGTTTTGCTGAAAACCCGTAATGGTTAGCCCGCGCCTGATTTCTACGCCCAAAGATATTGCGCGGCGGGTCAGCACGGTTTCAACTTCTTCCATTTCAGATAAGATACTGTTGGGGGTGGAGTTTGACAAACGATATTTCCATTGTGAAGTATCAATATTGCCTTCATAAAATGGAATACCGGCAAAGTGCCCTATCTGACGCCGGCCTGGTTGTTCCTGCCCCGCCTCTGGAGTAGCATGTGGATTTTTAATGCGTTTGTGTATCTCCAATTCATCAAACAACCCACGGCGGTAAAATGCTTCAATAGTAAGTGCTGAAAGCCCCCTTATCCCAAAAGGAAGTTGTTTTAAAAGCGAGTGCGGATTTCCTGCTTTTTCCAGTATCAGGACTGAACATTTGGCCAAGGCCAGTTCACAGGCGAGGAATAAACCTACAGGCCCTGCACCGGAAATAATTACATGATAAGAATGATTTTGTTCGGATATCTTATTTTCAAGTGTTGTTTTCATAATAATATGATTAAAACACAAAATTCTGGAATACCCGGGCTTTAGGCTTGTATAAACACGACAAAATTGTTGCTCACAATCCGTGTTCCTTTTTTTGCTTTCCGTGCGAATGCCGCGGGCGTGGTACCACTGTAGCGCTTAAATTCCCTGCTGAGGTGGGATTGATCAGTATATCCCAGCTCATGGGCCAGGCCGGCAATACTGACATCGGGATTGAGCATTAAATTATTCCGTACCTGCTCAAAACGTATCAATCCAGACACATCTTTAACAGAATATCCAGAAGATAACTTAAAGTTCCTTTCCAGTGTACGGACCGTTGTATGAGCCGCCGCCGCCACCTGGCTTACCGGCAGGGTGCCGTTTGCTTCCCGCATCGCATCTCCTGCCTTGAATAACATATCGCTGGTAATATTTCCAGACTGTGCATTCAGGAAATATTGCTTTACCTGAGCCAGCGCGTCATCTATCTTACCATCAGCTATCAACCGATCCAAAACAGGTTGAAGCCGTGCTATCGGATGTTCGAACACGCGAACACCATCTTTGCCGGAGGGTATTCCAAGCAAATCGAACACTGTCCAGGGAAAACACCTGATACCGATAATCTCTAAACAGTCTTTCGTGTAAAAAAGAACAGGCTGGTTGAGCAGCCCCATCATAAACGGCGATGGCAATGGTTGCAGACCTCCATGTTGAGAAATGTAACAGCCGCTTCCAAAATGAAAGATAATTTCAGCGTAACCATCAGGCTGTACTTCAAAACCCGATTGCACTTCTCCAAAGTCTCTCTTATTGTACCAAAAGCAATTTATGGTATCCTGTAGCTCCTCAGGAGGTTCAAATTCTTGATGCTGCATGTTTAAAGATAACACATTTGGATTACATTGGATATATTACCTGTTCATTAACTCCGGGCTTCCAGAAAACCTGTTACCCTATCACCTGCTATCTTGATTTCAAGATATAGAAAAGATATTAGTTTCCTGAAGGAAAGCGGTTTCTTACAGGAAAGTTAGTAGTTTTACCTATATGAATTCAATTGTAAATGAGGAAGTTCCTGCCAAGCAGGAATGTATTTTAAGGGTCAGACATATCAGCGACGCATTATATGTTCTAAATGGCAAATGGAAGCTCCCGCTGATTTTTACACTCAGAGTGAGCCCTTTACGTTTTAATGAAATATTGAAATTAATTGAAGGTATAACCCCTAAAGTACTGGCTAAAGAACTCCGCGATCTGGAAAACAATGGATTTATAGCGAGGAAAGTATTTCCCACAACGCCGGTTACTATAATTTATGAAGCTACCACCTATAGCAATACCCTGCAAAACGTTTTGACTGAGTTGGGCGACTGGGGTGAACAGCACCGAGAAAAGATCAGGCAAGGTATGCGGGAAGCCGATAGAAAAATTAAGCAGTAAACATCATATTACAAAACTCTCCTCTGCAAAAACCTCAAAAAGAGTAAAACTTACAGCTGGTGAAAAGTGAAAAAGGATACCAGCAAAATAATTAAAACGATTAAAGGCGCCATACGGTTGCTTACAGGATCGCCGGAAGCGCTATGCGCGATAAACGCAGAAACAAAAGTAATGGCAAAGCCGGCATAGGCCCACTCTTTACAAAAACCCGGAAACGGCGCCAGCAATAAAATAATACCGATAATTTTCATTATCCCCAGTTCAACCCTGAAATAACCGGGAAAACCCAGATGAACAAACGCCTCTTTAACTGCTGCACTGCGCAGATCAGAATAAGAAGAAAAGACCATTGCCAGGCAAACCAGCACTGTTGATACCCAATAAATTATTTTTATAGTTTCCATATTTTTTATTGGCAAAACTAGGTGATGGAATGATAAAAAAGGTGGGAGTTACTTCAAGGATACTGCTTTCCTCCGGGAAACCCAGACAAAAGTCGACTTCGTGTGCCATAACTTTGTGTAAACAAAAACTCATGACAAGCACCCGATTAACAACAGGAGATCATTTTAAACTTTTTCTTTTCCGCAAAATAGTTATGCCGTTGGTAGAAGTGATCGGTCGTAGCAATTATCCTAAAGACACCATAACCGAATTGAGCTATGGCAACCTGCCTGATGAAAAACTGGATTATATCAAACCCAATAAACTTCCGTCATCACGTATTGCCATTGTTCATATCCATGGCGGTGCCTTTATTGGAGGAAGCAAAGGCAGGCTTTTTGCCAGGCCATTGCTGGCATTTTCTGATGCAGGATACCCTGTATTCAGCCTCAATTACCCGCTGGCACCCGAATATCCGCATCCCCAACCGTTACGCTCATTATTAAAAGCGCTGGCATTTATAAAAAAGGAATTTCCCGATTACAGCGTTATCCACCTAACCGGCGATTCTGCCGGTGGCTTATTAGCCATGATGCTGGGTATAATTTTATCGAACCCAAAATTGTTGCCGGTTTTCGATTCAATAGATGCTGCTTTATTGCCCGAAATAAAAAGCATTGTGCCTCTTTATGGTGTGTTTGATAGGGTTGAATGGATAAAAGACGGTTTCCCCCTCTCCCGGTTATTCTTTTCATTTTATGCAGGAGAAAAAGCTTTGATCAAAGAATATGTTCCACCAATACCCATAGCCCCTATGGACCTGCAATCCTTTGAGAATCTGCCCCCGGTATTTATAGTAGTTGGCTCAGAAGATAACCTGCAGCGGGTCTCCAGGATCTACGCTGAACATCTGCGCAAGCAATTTAATACGATTGAATTTAAAATTTATGAAGGTGGCAAACACGGTTTTTTTAGTGTAGGTGCCGGCAATAAAGAATTAATAAATGATCTGCTGAACTATTACAAAAAATTCTAAATCAAAATATATCAACAATGAAAACGTTAAAAATCACCTATTACATCAGTACTGCCCTTGTTGTGCTGGGCATGGCAGCTTCTGCAGCCAGCTATTTTTTTGTTCCTTCGGTTAAGGCAGCTTTTGGTCATACCGGATTTCCCGATTGGTTCCGTGTAGAGCTTGGCACCGCAAAAATACTCGGTGTACTGGCCTTAGGTATTCCTGTCATTCCAGCGCGCATTAAAGAATGGGCATATGTTGGATTTTTTATTGATTTCTTTTCAGCGTTCCTTGCGCATTATGAAACAGGCGATCCCGCTTTATGGCAGATAAGACCATTAATTATACTTGTCATCTTGATAATATCATACATCACTTATCACAAAGCGATCTTAAAAAAACAGCTATAATTTCATGAAATCAATTATCTGCTCATAATCAGCGGGATTGTCTTTAATTCCTTAACCTAAAAACTCCAACTCTTCTTTTAAAAGTGAAATGTCTGCAGCTGTTACATTTTCTTCCAGATGCTGGATAGATGTAGTGCCTGGAATAGGCAGAATCCATGCTGACTGATGAAGCAGCCAGGCGATGTTGAGCTGTGCAACAGTTACACCTTTAGCATCTGCAACCTGTTTAATTTTGTTCTGCTCAGTTGGCAAAGACGTTTGGAGTGAAAAAAAAGGAATAAATGGAATGTGATGTTTCTCGCATAAAGGCAGTACCTCACCACCCTGAAATCCGTAAGGACTTTCGGGATCAGTAAGCCGCTGCGCATAGCTATACATATTTTCTACGCTGGCAACTCTACCCATTTTGATAGCTTTGTTAAATTGATCAACGGATGCGTTACTAAGCCCTACATGTAAGATTTTACCTTCTTTCTGTAGGGCTAACATAATTGCAAGGGATTCTTCATAATCTTCCGGGCTATTGGCCGACTTTCCAAAATGCACCAGGGGCAATTGCTCTAGTTTAAGCTCTTTAAGATTATTTTCAACGCTTTTCTTCAATTCATCGGGCTTACCATATGGTTGCCAGCTTTTGTCGGCTCCTCGTTTCGCCCCTACCTTTGTAGCAATAATAAGATCAGCTGGATAAGGATACAATGCATCGGCCAGAAGTCTATTGGTTACCCCCGGCCCGTAAAAATCTGCAGTATCGAAAAAATTAACACCGAGTTCTACAGCTTTTCTCAGGAGTGCTATAGCTCCGTCGCGGTCGCGGGGCTCACCCCAGAAATCTTCTCCCGTAAGACGCATCGTTCCGTAACCTGGAGTACGAGCGGTTAGAGGGGTTGTTGTATCTGCTCCAATAGTAATTACTTTGTTTCTCATTTTGTTAGATTAAATTGTCTTAAATTGCTCTTTAGCTGAAGTATTCAAACCTATTTATCTAAATAGATTTCCTGTATGATGATGGGGTTATTCCCATGAACCTTTTAAAAAACTTGGTGAAATTTGAAACGTCATAATCCAGCCTGTGAGCAATCATGCCGATGGGCAAAGCTGTATCAGCCAATAGCTTTTTAGCTTCCACTAAAATCCTTTGCTCATAAAAGTAACAGGCATGATGCCCCGTTTCGAGTTTGATCATTTTACTCAGGTGAACGGGATGCAGGTCCATGATACCGGCGATCTCCTTAAGTTCAAGCATTTTCTCTACCCGCCCCGCCATGAAGTCGTCAAGATGGCTCTCTAAAATCTGCTTAAACTGAGCCAGGATTTCAGCTTTGCGGGAAACATAAACATCAGGTATCTTAGCTATCATTTCGTTTTGGATTACTATTACAAAAGTATATAAGAGAGTTCACACAAAATGGTGAAGAGTCAAGCTTTATTATTTATCTTTCAGATTTTAAGCTTTTAAATGAATCCATAGTACCATCTCAATAAACCATTACTAAAACCCTATAACCTTTTGACTTTGTTAAAGATACCGTCAAAAATTGCTCTTTACGCCTTTGACATTATCACCTAAAATGCTACACTCCCGGTTGCCGTCTCATGCTTTGCTTCACTTTTTCCCGGTGCTGGCCGCCCCAGGCACTAAGTTCCCCTAATACATTTTTTAAGGTGCGGCTATAATCCGTTGCTTTATAAATGATGGTTACTGGCGTTGTCGGATATACGTTGCGTGTAATGAAGTCATTCAATTCTAAATCCTTCAACTCCTTGGCTAGTATCTTGGAAGATATACCGGCAATCTCATGCTGAATTTCATTAAAACGTTTGGAAGACTGCACCAGGCTAAGGATCAAAGGCAGTTTCCATTTTCCGTTGAGAACATACAGCGCATCAAGAACGTTTTTGAGCGAGTCCGCACATTCTTCAACATTTGGAAGAACGTCATTCGTTATCATTTCCATAGTTATAAAGGTACACACTTTCCCAAACGTAAGCGCTTACCTTTGGGAAAGCAGTAACTTTTTACCAGCTGCTAACCATACTTTTGCCTCAGGTCATTCGGGCGAAAGGAACGTTTTCTATCCTCACAGAAGAATCAGACGACCCCGGAATTTAACATAGATAACATTATAACTTAATTATGAAACACATCCTTCATTTAAAATCAAGCATACAAGGTGCAACATCGTACAGCATCAAGCTGGGTCAGGCTATAGTCGAAAAAATTCAGGACAAATATCCGGGCAGTACAATAGAAGAATTAAACCTTGTTGATATTGAAATTCCGCACCTTAACCCTGCTGTTCTCCGTACATTTTTTATTCCCGGAGATCAGCTGACTGAAGAAGAAAAAGAGTCTATTCGCTTTTCAGATGAAGTAGTTAAACAGCTATTGGCAGCAGACATCATCGTCATTGGTGCGCCACTTTATAACTTTACCATTCATACAGCGTTAAAGGCCTGGATTGATCATATTACAAGGGCTGGAATAACTTTTGGTTACGGCGAAAATGGCCCTGTTGGAAAGGTAACAGGAAAAAAAGTTTATGTTGCCATGTCTTCTGGCGGTGTTTATTCAGAGGGCCCGGGTAAAGCCAACGACTTTGTTGCACCTTATTTAAAGGCTTTCCTTGGGTTTTTAGGTATGACGGATCTGACAGTATTCCGTGCTGAAGGATTAAAAGTGCCCGGTGTACAGGAACAGGCTATGCAGAAAGCAATTAACAGCATAAAGATTGAATAAAATCTTTATAGATCGTTTCACCCTATTTTGCAAACAGATAATTTCCCATAGTCACTTCAAAAAAACGGACAGCTCAAGAGGCTGTCCGTTTCTTAAATTCATAAGACCGTAATTAACGGGACTAGTGAGCAGTCTGCCCACCATCAATAATAGTTACGGAACCGTTCATAAAGGATGCCTGTGGTGAGCAAAGGAACAATACCGGATAGGCAATCTCTTCAGGTTCTGCCGGACGAGCCATTGGACTATTGGCCATCAGCGCACTCTTTATTGCCGGATCTGCCAGCCAGCGCTCTGTCATCGGAGTTCTGATTAAACCGGGAGCAATTGCATTGATCCTGATATTTTGGCTTGCATAATCAAGTGCTGCAGATTTTGTCAACCCAACTACACCGTGTTTTGCTGCTGCATAGGGTGCCATACCAGGATCAGCTACTACTCCTGCCACAGAGGCAGTATTAACTATCGCACCGCCGCCCGAAGCCAGCATAGCAGCAATTTCATATTTCATACACAAGAATACACCTTTCAAATCAACGGCAATGGTTTTATCAAAATCAGCTTCTTCCATTTCGGCAAATTTAGCCGTAGGCGGAAGGATACCCGCATTATTGAATGCCATATCTATCCTGCCGAAGTTTTTTACGGCTATGCTGATAAAGTTCTGGACAGATTCGGAGTTTGTAACATCTGTTTTTATAAAAATGGCTTTGCCACCAGCTTTTTCTATCAAGCCAACTGTTTCTTCTGCTGCAGGACTCACATCCCCAATTACCACCTGTGCCCCATTCCTGGCAAAGGCAATTGCAGTAGCCCTACCAATTCCTGTAGCCGCTCCTGTAATTACGACTATCTTCCCTTCGTAACTAAATTTTATTGTTTCCATATATAAATCTGAATTTAACACAGGTAATGCTGTGCATCAGTTGTTTCCAACCGAAACTAACACAGCAAAATTAGGAGTTTGACAGTCGCAAAAATGGTCATATCCAGCCTTTTCGTGATACTTTTAAGATCGAATATGAAGCATTCTGAACTCTTTTGGGGTCAGCTGACTATGATTTTTGAAAAATTTAACAAAGTTAGTGGCTTCATCATAGCCCAAATCGGAAGCAATTTCTTTGATACTTAAGTTAGAATATAACAATTGTCTTTTAGCTTCCAGCAAGATCCTTTCCAAAATGAACTGTTTTGGAGTTATCCCAAGTATCTCTATCGTCGCCAGGCCTAGTCTTTTTTCTGTAAGCAGCATTTGCCCCGCATAAAATACGACATTCTTCTGCACCCTAAATCCCTTCTCCAATAAACTACGAAAAGTTTTTACATAAACCAGACTACTGTTTAGCACCGGTTCAAACCCGTCCGTGGTTATTTTGTTCCTTTCCGAAACCAACAGCAACCCATAAAGAAGATGACGCAGGATATCAGCCCGCAGCACGTGGCTTTCTCCACCAAGCTCTTGATCCATCATAGCCACAAAAGAAGAAAATGCTTTTTCCTGATCACCAAGCTGAATAATGGAATAGGGAAACAGATTATGAAACAATACGTTATTTTCCAGATAAGCCGCATCCTTTTCAGTTCTGTCAAAGAAGCTTTTGTGAAAAACAATCACCTTTCCCTCCTGGTCTTTCCTTGTATCAAATCGTTGTATGGTATCCTCATTAAGAAACAGAACAGTATTTGCAGGCGTTTCTACCTCAATGAAATCAACAATATGTTTAGTATTTCCCTTTTGAAACCAAATAATGGTATAGAAATCTGTGCGATGAAAAGAGGTGATAACCTCCCCAACAGTAGCATATAAATCACTTAATTGATGTACCTCCAGCCCGCTTACCAGCCTTTGCCCAAGTTTAAAATTAATTATAGAGGAACTTTTCATATGATGTTACTAATTGGGTGGCTATTTTAACTCCATGACATCCCACTCACTTAAACTAAGATATTTTAACATATTCTGTTGGCCTGATACCGGTGAAACTCATGAAAACATTACTAAACGTACTGGGACTTTCATAACCGACTTTAGCAGCAACAATGTTGACATTCATGTAAAAGATTATTTACTGTATATACCCCGGCTTCCTCAAAAAACTTTTCCTGCTCATCGGTCTGATCAAAATAGATTGTAAACATCACAATCTGAGAATTATTTGTCCATATTCTATGCGTAGTATGCTTTGTTATCCAGATGAAATGCTCTACCGGAAGAAAATAATGGTTATCATCGGTATAAATGTTTTGGGTGCCTTTTTGAGCATAAATAAATTGTCCTTTATGATGAGCATGAAAAGGGGTATCAATCTCACTTCTTTCTGAAGCAGAACAATAGGCACCAAACTTAAACGTATTGACATCTTCAAATTTTGAATACATAGATAACCGGTTAAAATCGAAAAATATTGACGATAATACGGTCTTAAAACATAGTAAAGGTACTAAATTTAGGATTGGCACGAATGAACAGATATTTGACCAAAGCTATCAAAACGTCATTGGTATTAGCTGGTAAATTTGCTTATTGAAAAGCAGGAACATTTATGTAGATAAAGCTTTTCATTCCCCTATTTTAAAATTAAAAATTACTGTTATGGAAGATTTCTTAGGTTCCCACTTTATTTACACTTACGCAAATGGATGGGAATATGAATTGTACGTTAAAAATGAAGATACGATTGACTATCTTATACAGAGTGGAATGGTTGCCGGACGGTGGGTCAAAGACCAGAAAGTTGATTTGGTTAAATTGACTAAAGGTGTTTTTAAAATTTCATGGACAGAACCAACTGGTACCGCTGTAAGTTTAAACTGGATGCCAGAAGAGAAAAAAATGCATGGTATAATTTTCTTTCCAAAATGGGTTCATGAACATCAAATGCTACCACTGCGAAGCTAAAATAAAGAACATTTTTAAGCCCGACCCGCAATAACCAGGGTATATATAATGGGGACAAATTATAAATTTAAAGTCCTTATCCTAGGCCTGGTTGTTGCGCAACATGGGCACTACCACCCATATAACGATGCTATGCGCAACTAATGAAAGTGCTGCCGTAAACACCAGTATCATCACTTTTTTCGTTGTACTGTCAAAATAGTCAAGAAAAGCAGAACGGCCGGAACCGCTGTAAAGTAGGGCGAGTGCAAAAACAAATAAACCCGTTATCCATAACGTTAAGTGAGAATAAAAATAACGTTTACG
This sequence comes from Pedobacter sp. L105, assembly GCF_009765875.1. GTDB lineage: Bacteria > Bacteroidota > Bacteroidia > Sphingobacteriales > Sphingobacteriaceae > Pedobacter. The sequence continues at coordinate 552,455 of NZ_LMUP01000009.1, read as the reverse complement.
GGCAAGTTTGGATTGAGGAAAAGCAGTAAATAATAAGGCTACATGAGCAATAAAAAAGATAATACTGGCTAATATCAAAATGTAGAACATAGGCGTTTAATTTTTACAAATATAAAAACATCCTGATAATTCATAAAAATTCAGCTTAAAAATTGACAATTTCAACAATAAAGGTTGTCAGAGATAAACTTCCACTCTTTTTTTTTGGAATAGAATAATATTTAGTTAAAAGACTTCCTGAAAATGTTTGGTGATATATTCGCATAGCGTTTAAACAACTTGTTAAAAGACTGGGGGTGCTCGAACCCTAATTGATAAGCTATCTCCGCAATAGTTAGCCGGGTGGTACTTAAAATCATTTTGGCCTTTTCAACTAAGCGGTCATGGATTAACTGCTGCGCACTTTGCCCGGTTAAAGACTTCAGCATATCTGTCAGATATCTTGGTGAGACATGAAGATGTTCAGCTACCTCATGAACTGTTGGTATACCACCAAGCTGCTGCGTGAAACGGGCTTCAAGATAGCTATCCATCTGGCTGATCAGGTCATGATGGAGCGCTTTGCGGGTAAGAAATTGCCTGTTGTAAAAACGATTACTATAATTGAGTAACAATTCGATCTGGGAAACCAGCACATCCTGGCTAAACGTATCCATATTGTTCTCCAATTCGGCAGCGATATTTTCAAAGAGGCCGGTGAGTACTTTTTTCTCTTTTTCTGAAAGGAACAATGCTTCGTTTACGGCATAAGAGAAAAAACCATACTGATGGATATTCTTCCCCAACTGGTAATTCCTGATCAGGTCGGCATGAAAACATAAAGTGTAACCGTCCTCATAACAGCTTTCTTCGGAGGACATGGTTATCAATTGATTAGGCGCCAAAAATGCGAGTCCCCCTTCCTCAAAATCATAATGCCCTTGGCCATATTTTATCTGTCCGCCAAAATCCTCTTTAAAAGAAACTTTATAGAAATCCAGCAAAAAACTTCGTCCGGCGTTTGCACGGCTTACCCTGTCGTCATCGTATTTCACCAGCGCCACTAATGGATGCAGCGGTTTAGGCATACCCAGTTCCCGCATAAATGCGGAAATGCTTTTGAAGATAGCAGGTTGTGATTTATCTTTCATGATTTAGGCTAATTTAATGTTTATTTCGTGAGATTATTTGAATTACCACAGAGTGACTTCAACTTTATCCTGCCATTCGAAATTCCCTACTCTCTTCGCTATCAGCCACTGGTTATTCTCCCTAACATATTCATCCTGATAAACAGCACCTATGCAGGTCTTCATTTTTTCGCCATTTTCTATACCGATCAGGGTGACCATACAGTAGCACGTTATTCTTTGGCTACTGTAAGAACAATCTTACCCCGAATGTGCCCATGGGCAGCCCGCTCATGAGCTTTTTGAGCATCGGCAAGCGGAAAGGTACTGTCGATAGCCACACGCACTGTTCCATTATCGAGCAGTTTTGCCAGTTCCTCAAGCTGCGCACCATCTGAGCGCACTTGTGTCATCGACACCGTGATATCCAGCTTTTTGGCCTCCTCAGCGTCGGAAAAACCAAAAAACACCGGAAATAAAGCTCCTCCTGATTTTAACGAGCGTAAGAAACGACTAGTCTCGGCCCCCCCAAGCGTATCGAGTACCAGATCAGCATCGTTGATCATATCCTCAGGACGGTTTTTGGTATAATCGATAAATTCATCGGCGCCAAGATCCCGCAGAAAGGACTCATGGCCGCCGGATGCCACCGCGATGACATGCGCACCTTTCAATTTTGCCAGTTGAACAGCAAAGTGCCCTACTCCCCCTGCGGCACCGTTAATCATTACCTTCCTACCGTCCAGCGGTACCGGATGATGCATTTCGGGTTGAAGCGGGTTTGGGTGATTGTGACCAAGCTCAACCAGGAACTGCCATGCGGTAAGGATAGCCATTGGTACGGCAGCGGCATGGATGTGATCGATGCCATTAGGTTTTTGCGCCAGGTCTGACGCCGGCGCGGCTACATACTCGGCATAAGCAGCGCTCTCCCCATAACTGGGAAAGCGGATCATGCCAAAAACTTCGTCGCCAACGGAAAAGGATTTAACATCCGCAGCTATTGCCGCTACTACGCCTGATACATCTGTTCCCGGAATGGCTGGCAGGGGTATCTCTGGCCTCCAATCTGGGGGAAGCATCTTGTAACCTTCCCGTAAATACCAGTCAGGAGGATTAATGCCAACTGCGTGAACGCGAATAAGTACCTCTCCCGCTTTCAGTTCGGGAACCGGGGCTTTCTCGTAACGTAGTGTTTCAGGGCCTCCAAATTCGTGCAGCCTGATCGCATTCATTACCTTCGCACTTTTAATATTTTCAACTCTGTCTTCAAATTGTTTCATCTTTTTGTATTTTAATTAGCCAATGATATTCAGGGATCAATTTGATGGATAGCTAAAAATTAAATAGCCCTCTTTTTTATCAAATCACTCTCTTCTTGTAGCCCAAAGGTCAGTAAACAGCTAAACCAAAAGTTAGCCTATGCTGTAAAAGATGTAGCCAGAATCACAACAGATTACGATGAGTTGTCAATCATTAAACGAATAAATTCATTTAACTTTGATTATGGCAATGATTAATGACTTCGAAAATTACCTGCGGTCACAAGGCAGGCTCAGCGAAAGCGAAATTTCCATCATGGCTTCACTGGTCATTTCCCGAACGCTTAGTCGTCATGAATTTTTATTACACGAAGGGGAAGTATGCAGCATAAGGTCTTTATTGTGCATACCGTTGTCAGCCTATCGCCAGCAGATGCTCAGGCTCATTTCGGCCCCCTGGCATTTTTGCAGGCGTAGATATTTCTACCTCAAGTCAGTTGACAAGGCAACGTTTAGATTGGCATACAACTGGCCCGGGACTGATTGAGGACCTCGAACAGATAAAGTATTCATAACTGTGTCTCAGTTTTTCTATTATACAAACGCTTTAGCTGCATTAAAGATGCTAAAGCGTTTGTAGCTGGAGATTAACAGATAGAATTTATTTCAAGCTTAGTTTTTCCAGAATAATGACGACTATAAGGCCGGCTTCAGTCCTTCATATTTAACTGTCCAGCTGCCATCTTTAGGAAAACCCGGTGCTGCGCCTGTCGAGCCATCCCAGCCGGCGGCCATCATAGCCACAGCATACAGTAGTCCGCCATTACTTGGAAAATACGGAAAAGGAGAAACTCCCCCACCAGAAAGTCCGTGCTCATCCCAGGTAAAGCCTGGATAGTTTAATAAGAAGTCTACTGCCTTATCGGGGTGGCCCAGGCGCGCTGCAGACATAGCCAGCATAGGAAAATCCCAACCCCAGGTATAGTCAAATTTCCATTTATTTTCTACCGCAGTCAGCGTACTGTCCATTGTTTTCACATCCACTCCATCGCCAGGAAGCATACCATAGGCACCGATTAAAGCAGGATGTTCAAAATTGTAGACAGACCACATATGATAAATATTTTCCCAGGAAACATACTTGCCTTCCTCTTGCGGAAGCGCAGATAAGCCCGCCAGCACTTCTTCATACTTTTTATTTGGAGGTAAGCCCAACCGCTTATCCCACTCCAGGGCCAAACGTAAACCCGTACGCCAATAACTCAACTCAAACGTTGGATTGATTGTGGTTCGCGGGTTGGCATTTTCAGACACCACCTGTAGCGGATAACCTAAAATATAACGTTTTTCACGCTTGTTATATACAGGATAGGAAGCCATGAAATCAGCGGTTCGAAGAACTACGTCCTTCCATTTATCCAGCGTTTGTTTTGTTGGTTTACTCCTGTATTCCAGCTCCGCAAAAAAGATGGGATGAGGCTGCTGCCAGATCAGCAAAGGATTGATTTCATTGGGCCACTCCCATCGCTCATGATCGCCAAGTGTTTTTGGCCAGCGCACACCTGCATAACCTTGTTCCTTTGCTTTAGGTGCATAAAAATTCACATCGCTACGGTAGATGTGGGTTAATTTATCCATTTGAGGCAGTCTGCCCCAAAGTGCATAATGGGCTGCATGCCACCAGATCATCTCAAAGTGGTATTTACCATACCAGCCATTGTTAACCAGGCCGCTTTCCTGTGGAGGTAGCTGACCAGCTTCATTGACCTCCATTAAATATTCTGAAAGCACTATCCGGCGCTCCAGCTCTTTCCATCTCGTATCTTTACTTTGCGATAAGTCAATTGCCCCACCCGATTGCCAGAAGTCCTGCCATTTTTTTATACTGGCTGCTTTTGTACTTTCAAAGGTTACCGGCGGATTAGCGGTTTTATCGTTGTCAAATTCTAAAACTACTTCCAATGATTTTCTGCCCGTTGGCGCAAGCAGAAAGTCATGCGGTTTGCTATTAACGAGTTTTCCGCCGCCCTGCCAATTCAAGCGCACATTAAACTGCGTGCTGTCCAATTGCCGGTGAAACGATGCCTGCGAAGACGAGATCTGCGCCGTTGTTGTATGTTTGTCCGGACTATTAAAGTCGGCCCCGTTACTAAACTCTACGTTTGCAGCATAAGGAAATCTGAGCTCCAGCATCACCTGGCCATCGTTCAGATCTGACGCCTCAATTTTCACTGCTATAGCATCTCTGGAAGGATATCCTATGGTAGTAACTTTTATTTTTTTGCCATCTACCGTAAAATTACTCACCGCAATACCAGTCCATAAATCCAGGTTCTGAACAGGATCTTGTATTTCTTTTAAGGTGACCACCGATCCATCTTTTCTTTTGAATACAAACCCAAGCCTGCCAAGGTTTAACCTTTGAGGGTTTGCCCGCATCCATTGATATAAATCCTGCTCTTTTTCATTTTGAATGTCATAACGTACCTGGCGCCCTTGTGTATCCCATTCACGTCCTTTATATTGGTAAGGATCTGTACCTGCGGGCAGTTTAAATTTATGCCAGCCCCAGTTAGACATTGTATTGGCATCATCGTTAAAAGTTTGAAGCCCCGTAAAATCAAAGCCAAACGCAAATTGCCCGTTTCCAACCTGCGTTGGCCCTTTAGACTCTTTATCAGTAATATGCAGGTTATGACGGCTCACTAAAGCCTTCCGGTCTATTTTTTGGCATAATGCCGGTAATGATGCCCCAATTAGGATTGCTATCATCGCAAATGGCAGTAGCTTTACCATTAATGGTTTTGTTTTTCCGGTCCTTAGCATAAATCTCTTGATCATATTAATAGTTGTAAAAACGGATTGGTTAAATACCTAAGTAAAACTGCCATTTTGGTTTTAACAAACGTTAAGCCGGTCAATTCCAGTTTCCTTATCACTTATTCTCATGCCATTCAAATATCATTAACTTTAAGAGAATAATGAAGTTTTTAAACCTATTGCCTTTATTGGTAACGGGTATCTTTGCTACTACTTTATTTCCTGACTATTCATTCGCTGTTTTGCACTGGTTGCCGAAAGCACATTCACTTAGATAGTCAGCGAATTGTTATAAAATTACGTTATAATTTAACAGACTTGTAAGTTAACTTATCAAGCCTATCTTTGAATTATGAGACCAGTAGTAGTATTAGACAAAATTATGGATACGGCCGACAGGCTGTTCTATGGACAGGGCTTTAATCTAACAGGCATCAATCAAATTATTGAGGAAGCCGGCATTTCTAAGCCATCACTATACAATCACTTCAAATCGAAAAATGACTTGCTTCTTGCCTATATGGATCAGCTTTATGCCAAATGGTTTGCTGATTTAGATACCTATAGTGCCAATTTTGAATCTCCTTTAGAGAAAGTTATAGCTTTATTCGATTACCGGATCAACAGACAAATTACATCAGGATATAAAGGCTGCGCCTGGAATAAAATTGTGAATGAAGTTGCAACATCCGAGTTAGGAGTGTTTGAACGTGCGTCAAAATTTAAGAATGACTTAAGAATTCGAATTGTAAATCTTGTTGGTCAATTAAATCGTCCTATCGATAAACTCTTAAATGATGAAGAGTTGGTCGAGGTGATTTTCTCGGAACTGGAGTCAGGGGTCTTGATGTCTCATATTACAAAATCGAATGATTCACTGGAAAACGCTAAAAATATAGTTCGTAAACTGGTTTAAACAGATAGATACTTATAGTGGAATAATTTATTAATCTTTAAATTTTAAAAATATGCCGTTAATTACTGTAACCTCTTTAAAGGGTAGGACAAAAGAAGAAAAACAAAAAATCGGAGATGCAATTCAAAAGGCTTTGGCTGAAGCCGGCACTCCGGAGGCAGATCGTTTTCAACGTTTTTTTGACATGAACAAAGAAGATCTGATTTATGACAAATCTTACCCGGATATGGTTGAAGAACGATCCGATAAATTCATCATCATTGAAATAATATTCACCATAGGAAAAAGCGAAAAAATTAAAAGAAAGATCCTTACGACACTGAATTCAGAACTTGAAGCGCTATCAATTGCACAAAAAGACGTTTTGGTGATTTTTCAAGAGAATGCCTGGGTAACCTGGGACTATACTGGTGGACAAGTTTTACATGCGTAAATTGCCACTGAAATTGTACTTCCGCTATTCATAATTGGACCGCTTCCTACTTTGTAGCGGAGTAATCATTCAAAACCAATAATTCGACCGTGGGTCGAATTATTGGTTTTGAATATTAACCTGAACCGAAAGTTCGTAGGACCAGAATTTACAAGTTATCCAAAGTCTCGCCGTTTTATACCAGTAAGGGGAATTACAAATGAGTTACCTTTTCCCCTGATAAATACAAATACTCCTTCTCGTCATTGGCAAACACGATACTGTAATTAACCGCAATTTTATTCACTGTTGTCTTTTCTGGCTGAAGTGTAAATGTTCCGGTCTGTACCAATTTACCACTTTTTATACCTTGGCGATTAAAACGTGCTTGTTGCCATATTTTCATTAAAGGTTAACCCTGCTTTCCATGTTAGCTAATCCAAGTCTAGTCCAACTCTAGTCCAAGTTTACTGCATGTTTTTTTTTAATAAACATGGACTAGGGTTGGTAAGATGATCAAATAAATTTGGATTCACTAAGATTTAATATTAACTTAAACTATAACCAAACAATATGTAAAACTTAATAATTCATCATGAAAAACTTTAAGGGGAAGCATAATGAAAAATGGGCGCTCCCCGTATGCAATAACACCCCTATCCTTAGATCCTTATCAAAAAGGATCAACCAGAATAAACACTTTGTTTAAATATTAGCTTGTACAACATTTCGAAAGATCTAAAGATCACTTAAAATTCCTGCCCCCATAGAAAGCATCTTTAGCCGTTTTCATCCCATCTTCCCGCACTTGCGAACGTTTATTCTCCACTGGATAAGGCGAGGATATTATAACTGACTGCGATGAAGTAAGTACGGGTAAATCATCTGCTTCCCGCTGTATCAGTTTGCCAAGCATCTTAGTTAAATCCACACACTTACTTACAATAACATGTACCACCTCTTTTTCACGCTGCAAACGACCTTCAACCATCAATAATTTAGCATGCAAAATTTCTTTTCTATACTTTTCGAACAGCTTTTCAAAAACTACTAAATTAACAAAGCCTGTTTCATCTTCAATGGTGATAAAACAAACCCCGCCAGCAGTTCCGGGTCGCTGACGCACCAAGACCAATCCGGCAACTTTCACCAGTTGTCCGGCAGTTACATCCTGGTTGATTCCATGACAGGATAGCGCACGAAGCATTTCCAGCTGGCCCCGGATAAAACTTACCGGGTGCGCTTTGAGTGAAAGTCCTATAGCAGCATAGTCCTGTACCACATGTTCTCCTTTACTCATTAGCGGTAATTCCACCTGTGTTTCCAACACACTTTCCGAAGGCTGTCCCTTGAACAATTTTTCTGGCATATCCTGTAAGGCAGACACTTCCCAAAGCGCCTTCCTCCGGTCAAAACCCATCGAGCGAAAAGCATCCGCATCGGCCAAACGTTCCAATACAACCAATGATATACCCGCATCACGCAAGGCAGTAATACTCTGGTAACCTTCTCCACGGCCAGCTACCAAACTCTCTATCTCTCCCTCCCTCATTCCATTAACCTGTCTGAAACCTAAACGGACCGCAAAATACTTTCCGGATTTCTCTTCCAGTGAATTGTCCCATTTTGAATAATTTACATCCACCTCCCTTACTTCAACGTTATGCTTTTGTGCATCTATGACAATCTGCGCAGGCTGATAAAAACCCATTGGCATACTGTTTAACAAGGCGGTAGAAAATACATCAGGATAATAGTGCTTTAACCAGCAGGACACATAAACCAGTAAGGCAAAACTTGCCGCATGGCTTTCCGGAAATCCATAACTCCCAAACCCTTCCAGTTGTTTAAAAATTCGTTTTGCAAATTCAGGAGTATAACCTTTACTTACCATACCATCGACCAATTTTTTTTCATACTGGTTCACCAGTCCCTTAAACTTGAAGGTAGCCATACTGCGCCGTAAACCATCTGCTTCAGCTGGCGTAAAGCCAGCTGCGACAATTGCAATTTTCATGGCCTGCTCCTGGAAAAGGGGCACACCACATGTCCTGTGCAAAATTTCATATAGCTCCTTCGACGGATACTCAGTCGGCTCTTCTTTATTGCGCCGTCTTAGATAAGGGTGCACCATATCACCCTGTATAGGTCCCGGACGTACAATGGCCACTTCAATAACCAGGTCGTAAAAACACTCGGGCCGCAGCCTGGGCAACATGGCCATTTGCGCCCGGCTTTCAATCTGAAATACACCTAAGGTATCTGCTGCACTGATCATTTGATAAACTTCCTTATCGTCCTCCGGGATATTGGCTAAAGTAAAGTTCAATCCATAATGGTCGCGGCACAAATCAAAAGCCTTACGGATGCAGGTCAGCATGCCCAGGGCCAGAACATCTACCTTTAAAAATCCCAGGGCATCAATATCATCCTTGTTCCATTCAATATTTGTCCGGTCTGCCATTCGTGCATTCAGGATCGGACACAAATCACTCAGCTTGCCATTGGTCACTACAAATCCCCCGGTATGCTGCCCCAACTGTCTGGGAAACCCCATCATTTGAGCAGTCAAATTCAATGTCTTTTTCAAATGCGGATCATCAGGATTTAATCCCTGTTCCGTTAACCGCTTAGCATCAAACCATTCATCGGTATACTCCCAGAGTGAACCCGAAAGCCTGTCGATCGTATCTGCAGAAAGTCCCATTGCTTTACCCACATCCCGGAAAGCCCCTTTTTGGTGTTGCTGCGTAACTGTTGCAACGATTGCTGCCCGGTCTCTTCCATACTTGTTATAAACGTACTGCATGATTTCTTCACGCCGTTCATGTTCAAAGTCTACATCAATATCAGGAGGTTCATTTCTAACAGAGGAGATGAAACGTTCAAAAAGTAAATCAAACTTCATGGGGTTAACAGAGGTAATTCCCAGACAAAAGCAGATCGCTGAATTAGCAGCAGATCCCCGCCCCTGGCATAAAATCCCCCGGCTGCGCGCCTCACGGACAATATCCTCCACAAAAAGGAAGTAGTTCGCATAATCCATCTCTTTTACAAAGGCCATTTCATGGTTAACCATATTGATTACTTTCTCCGGGATGACTTCACCATAAAACTCATGGCCGCCCTTCCAGGTTAAGTACTCCAATTCTTCCAATGGGCTTCGCCCGCTTTTGTTAATTTCCTCCGGATAAACATATTTCAGTTCATCCAGCGAAAAAGTACAGGCCTCAGCAATCCGCAGGGCGTTTTTAATTGCTTCGGGATGATTGCGGAACAAGCGATATATCTCCGCTACCGGCTTTAAATAACGTTCAGCATTTTGGTGTAAGCGAAAACCGGCCTCCTGAACCGTACATTTCTCACGGACACAGGTTAGGACATCCTGCAACTCCCTTCGCGAAGGTTCATGATAATGCACATCACCTGTGGCTACAACAGGAATAGTAAAACGATCAGCAAGCTGGGAAACCCGAAAGATAAGCTTATCGTCGTTCCCCAGATAGGTACGGGTTGCGGCCAGGGAAAGCTGATTGCCCAGGGCCTCCCGATATTGGGCAATGGAGTCAATAAAAGAATCTTCAAACTCAAAACGCCGGTTTAGTGCGCCGGGCATTACTGCAGTAAACAAAATACCCTTTGCATGTTCATACACATCTGAACGGGAAATGTGACAGGATCCTTTTTCCGCACGCAGATTACCTTTGGTAAGCAATGCCGACAATCTGCCATAAGCCTCAATATTTGTAGGGTAAGCCAGCAGGCTCGGGCCATCCAGCAAATCCAGCCTGCAACCTGGAATCAAATTGATTTGTTTTTCACGGCAGGCCACATGCGCCCTTACTATGCCAGCCAGCGTATTGCGGTCTGTGATCGCTATTTTTTTATATCCTAAAGCAGCCGCCTGATCTACCAGTTCATTTGCATGGGAAGCCCCGCGCAGAAAACTAAAATTAGAGGTTACCTGCAATTCGCTGTATTCCATTTTTCTATTTCTTAAGCAAAAAAACCATGAATGAACCACTTATATTTCTGATTTTCGCCATAGTGCCCCGAACGAAATAACCAGTATCGTTGGCCTTTATCATCTTCCACCTGGTAATAATCCCTATGTTCTCCTTTATCCAGCCACCATTCCCGCTCTATACGTTCGGGTCCGTCGGCCTTAACTACAAAATGCTGTACCCCTTTATAAATAAAAAATTTGGGCGGATGATCCGGGATCAGGGCCATCACTTCTATCGGATCTGGCCGCCCAAGCAATTCTGTTGGGCGGGGCTTTTCCGTTTGCCATGACCTGGCCGGTTTTTCTGTAACGGAAACCGCCACCTGCAATGAACGCTCCGGCCAGTGATGTGCAGCTGGTAAATAACGGTGAATAACATCCAGTCCTACCTTGCCCGCCACCCTATCCAGTAAGCGGATTACACTTTGATCATCCAAACCCGGTTTTGCCGTCCACATGGCTTCCTGCGGCACTTCCGCGTCATCTACCCTGGGGGCATCCAGCACAAAAAGCTCAATCCCCAGCGCAGGCTTGATCTGGTCAATTTTTAATTGGAAAAGTTTAAACAAATGGCTTACGCTATGCGTAGCCCCGCTGGTGCCGATAGCTACCTGCACTACATGACCATCAATACGATATCCGGTCAGTATCCCCGTACGTAATCCCTTACCTTCAGCCTGTAAGCGCTTACATAGATTTTCCAGTAACCTGGTGATAGCAATCTCAATTCCTGTCCGCGTTTTGATCGGCTCTAAACAGGGTAACCTCTCCTGGAATGGCACAGGAACCTGTAAAGGCTGAAGTACTTCCTCTTCAGTACCTAACGCCTGGGCCAGTCGTAATAAAAAATCTTCACCAAAACGCCTGCGGAGTACTGAACGTGGCATGCCAATAAAACTTTTAATCTGGTAAAAACCGAGCTTCTGCAGTTTTATCAGTACAGGCTCTTCCAGCCGAAGCGCTTCGGGAATAAGAGAAAGTAAAGCTTCTGTATGACCGCCTTCAGGAATCAATGGCGTAATTTTACCAAACCGGGACACTGCCCAGGCAGCACCCGGCGTATCGGCAATAGCCAGTCTAACAGAGTAACCTTTACTTTTTAGCCTGGAAATAATTTCTTTAAGGTATTTCTTTTCGCCGCCCCAAAGGTGTGCGCAGCCGCTTACGTCCATCAACAATCCATCCTTTGCGTATTCATCAATGGCTACGATAGGTGAATACCGTACACACCACTCCCCAAGACCGCGGAGCAGTTTTAAAGAACGCCCAGGCTTGTCATCAAGCACCTCCAATCCCGGACAGATCGCTTTGGCATCTGCTGCCCGCATTCCTACCTCAACACCAAAACGCTGTGCTACTGAACTGATAGCGGTAATCAGCATTCGCCCATGGTCAGGCGCTGCAAAAACAAAAGGCACCTCCGCAAGTTCCGGGCGGCGTATAAGCTGCCAGTCTGCCAGAAGATGGCCAAACCATATGGAAACAAAACGTTTTTGCATAAAGTTATCCAATTTTACGATCCTGCCGCTCAGACCATATGCTTTCTTTTTTCAACGGGGCCACATCCACAAAAGCCTCTCCAGCCCATTCCAACACCCAGCTGCCGGGATTCCCATTACGGACTTTTAGTAAATCAACCTGCCAGCGAGGGAAACCCAGACCAGGCATACCTTCCTCAGCATTACTGGGCAATGGACTAATCTGCCATCGTGCAGCAGCAACGGTACTGGTCATTTTACGGGCATCCTTACGCAGGATAAAACCCGTCACTCCGCTTTCTTCTATGGCCAATTGTAATCTCCGCGATTCAATCAGGCTCAACTGGTTGCACTCAGCCACTACAGCGGCAAGCCCTTCACATTTAAGCGCCTCTTCCATGATCCATAGCACCTCTTTTTCTGTTTTCACATCTATAAAAATGACACGTTCAGGTGCTACATTGAATGTTCGTAAAGAAGCTGGAAACAAACGCCTTGACGTGCTGATCCATATACATGCAGCACCGCCCTCCATCAGCACGGCAAGCAATCCAGCAATGAAACCATCACTGGCCGCCGCATGCTCAGAATATACAGTAATGAATTCATGAATCGCCCGTTTGGGAAAAACCCCACCAGGAAAAGCATTTTCTATTACTCCAAGCCCTATCTGCCCGGTAGTAGCTACCGAAACAGGCTTATAACCCTGCCATAGCAGAATATCCTGCTTTAGCTTATACACCAATTCACTTTTCGTTTCCATAAGTTAAAGCTAAAAATAATTACTATTTTTTTTAGTAAATCTTTTTATACAACAAATATAAACTAATTTTGTTAGTATTTTAGGTCATTTAAATATTTGGAGTCGTTAAATCTTAGCAGGGCTTGATTAAATGCACAGCATTGACTAAGGTAATTGAATCATAAATAATTTATTATCAATTAAATACTGAGATGTATTTTAGGGAAGGCTGCAGATCAAGAATAATTTGTATTTCGCTTCAAGCTGAAAAAATAGATTAGCGTAAACACTATTAATGATGAAGAGCGTAATGTATTGAATTACTATTTAAAGCGAAGCAGCCAATTTTGCCATTGCATCATCATACTTAATATCTACATCTTTTGAGGGATAGAATTAATGCTCTTATTCCACAACAGGATGTGGATTATGCGAAAGTTTCAGCAAATATTTTAGATACCACCGGCTTGTTGTCTGGCAAGCCTTTCTTTATTTTTACCGCTTAGATATTTCCTTACTGGGATATCGTAAATTACCATGACCAGGTACGCAAATCCAACTAATAGGATTAGACTGGGTATAATAATAAGGGCTAACTGCATAGCGCCTGGCTTATGACTGGTATAATAGTTACCGAACATCCATAATACAGCATAATGTGTCATGTACAATGGATAAGAGATATTCCCGGAAAATACACAAAGCTTTTTTAAAGCAGGTGTTAACGTAGCCCCTGCACCCAAAGCTACCAGTAATGGAAAATAAAATAGGACTACTAAAAGTTCTGAGAACCAACTCCATTTTGGGAATGGCATAATGAAGGTCAGGAACAATAACACAGCCAGGCTAAAAAACCCCAGCTTGTTTTTGATGATCCAGTTGTAACGATAAATGAGCAATCCTGCTAAAAATGAATAGGATATCCTGGCGCATCCCTCCCAAAAGGTTGGACCGCTCCAGCCGCCCAGTAAATTTCCTGCGCGGTAAGCTACAAAGGAAATGGCCACCGCTGCAATGATAGTGAGCAACAGCAAAAAAACGCGGTTAACCCGATAAAGAACAAATCCGTAAACGATATTGGCAATATATTCCCAAAATAACGACCACGCCGGTGCATTGAAGCTGAACAGGTTAAAACCACGATCTTCCATCGCAGGTAAGGGAATAAGCAGTATGGAACAAAAGAAAGTCAAAATGATTTTACCGGTGCTATACAATTCGGGATGACCACCAAATGGGTCGAACAAAAATGCCAGCAGGCCTAATACCGATCCTGCTATAACCAGCGGCTGCAGTCTGATGATCCTTGCTATAAAAAACTGGAAAGTGCCCATTTTTGCCATACGATTATCATAGGCATATCCGATTACAAATCCCGAAAGGCAGAAGAAAAAATCGACAGCCAAAAAACCATGTCCTATAAAGTTCCTGCCATCATCGCCATATGCCCATTCCATAAAATGAAACGTTACAACAGTCAGGGCAGCAATGCCCCTTAATCCATCGAGAATTTCGAAATGCTGTTTTGGCGGAAGAATCGTCGCGGTAGTTTTGTTTGTATCCATCATAGCTGTTGCCGCAAGCTATCTAAATTATTGGTTCAAACAAAATTGGTTTTTTTTCAAAAGCTATTCGGAGCAGAAGCGAAATGAGTTGCTCAGGTTATAAACCAAAAATTCATATATTTATTTAAAATTTATTGGTTTTACATTTATAATTGAAAGTAAATATGAAATTTTTGTCACTTGAGCCGTTTATTCCATCGGGGAGCAATTTTGAAGGTTCAAAAGAATTTTTCCAGGAATTGGGTTTTCATATCAATTGGGAAGTAGCCGGTTATGTTGGTTTTCAACGTGACGAATGCCGTTTTATACTACAACAATTTGACAATGTAGAATTTGCCCAGAATTTTATGTTAAGCGTGAAAGTTGAGAATGTTGAAGAATTCAGGAATAGCATACTGGACAGCAAATTACCAGAGAAATACGGCATCCGCATTGGGCAGATTATTCAGCAACCTTATGGCATGGAAGTCAATGTAATTGATATTGCAGGAGTTTGCTGGCATTTCGTACAGCAGTAGAATTTTCACAAATACTGAGCATTAGCATAGTGCAGCCTATCAAATCAACCCTGCCCTATGCGCAAAGCCTACCAGCGCAACCCCGTTTGAAGCGCCTGTTTTATCCTGCATATTTTCCCGGTGTCTTTTTACTGTTTTCTCGGAAATATTTAACTTTTCAGCAATCATCTTGTTGCTAAATCCATCACTCATCAAGCAGAGAATCTCCCGCTCTCTTTTAGAGATAAGTGTATCCTCTTCATTGATATAAAACACTTTTCTGAACCTCAGTTGTTCTTCCTGCTCTCCGCTTTTTTCCAGCTTATGCACTGTTTGAATGATCCGTTTGTCTGTGTGAATATCTGTGATATCAACCAATATCCCTACACTGAACAATGGGTGGCCATGATCATCTGAAATGAAAAAGTTTTTCTGGAGAAACTCAACAAATCCTCCTTTTTTACCGCGCACTAAATAGGTATAGGAAAACACATATTCTCTATGCTCTTCTGATGGAATATGATCAAGAATAGCCAACCTGGCGGGAAAAATTTTACAATTGAACAGATCCAGATGCCGAGGATGGATAATTTCCAAGGTTTGTGCTAATCCATTTCTGGTAAAACACTCCGAAGAATAACCGGCAAAATTATCGGTCATGCTTAAGTAACACCTTTTCGTATAATCCAGAATATACGTGTAAGGCATATTGTTCCTAAAGAATGGATAGTTAACAAATGCTGAATTATATAAGCTGACAAGCGCTGAAACTTCCTTGTGCTCCATTTCTCCGGTTTCATGCAGTAATGAATCCAAATAATTTAACCAGGTTTTTATTTTGTTTGAGCGCATCAAAATTAATTGTTTTCTGACCCTATTCAAAAATGGGCATAAAGCCCCATTGCATGATATAAATTTATAAAATAGTTTCGATAATTAACATTTTTAAACAGAAATATTTAACAAATTATTTCAAATAAAAATAACACCTGAAGAAATAGTCTATAAAAAGCATTTTATATCGATTTAGCTATTCTCTTCTACTATAAAGCACAACAGACCGCCTTAAGTATTCACCTTAAAATTAAACCAGATATGTCTTTTAAAAACTCTTTTGACCGCCTCTTTATAAATACCAGCTTTTTTATTTCCCTGATCACCCTTAGCGTCTATTCGCAGGCACAAGAATTGTCGGTATTCAGATCAGTACACACAAGAGTTGGAATTAATACACTGGGGAGTTCCCCAGATAATAACCTATCCCCCAAACAAAATATTTTGAAAGGGAATTACGGCGCATCCACTGGTTTTGTATTTGAATCCGGCAAGATCTTTTATTTCCAGGAAAGCTACCGGGGAACAGAAATGAACTATGGTCTCGACTGGACCTTTGTTTCCCTGAATTACAATGAGATGAACCAATGGAACAAATACGGGAAATTAGCTGTTTCACAGGATTATGCGATCAGAGGTTCGAGGATCACTGCCGCAATTTCTTCTAAAGTTGGCCCGGTGATATCTTTTAATCCGATTGAAAAAGTAGTTGTTGATGTGCGTGCACAGCTTGCCCCTACCTTCAGGCTTTTTGACTTCAGCTATTATGCGAACACGGACACACCTGGCTCAGATTACTTTTCTTTTAAAAATTCGAAGCAGGCAAATAATGACGCTAATCCTGAATCTCTTAAAAACAGGGTTGGATTTGGACTTCAGGAAAATTTCGGGGTCACCATTCGCCGAAACATCATTGGCCTTTCTTTGGATTATATAACTGGAAAAGTGAAAGCCAATTATGAAGCCCGGGATAACAATGTAACTACAAATGGAAAGATAAAGATACCGGCACATCAATTACAAGCAAAAATTTCGGTCTTTTTCTAAATAGTGTTTTTAGAAAAACCGCTAAAAAAGAATTTGGTAATGAATCACTACTTTAAGCAGTTAAATAGCAATCATAAAGAAGATCGTTCAAACCTAAATTGACAGCAGTTATTAAAAGTCGCTTTAGTACAAATAACTGCGAGGAGAATTTTATGAACGATGAATAGATTAAAACATCTTTTGCTACTTTTCCCCTGCTGATCAACATCTAATTGATCTTTCACCAAATATAATTTATGCCTGAAATTACACTTTTGGATTACTTGTTATTGCCATTTTATTTATGGATGATTTATAAGATGGCCTATTATTACCGTGATCGATACTATCCTCAGGGTCATGCCTGCAGACCCTATTTTATACCCGGACTTACCGTAAAAATTGCTGGTGCCGTATTTATTGGCATGTTTTACAATTACTACTATGGCGGAGGCGACACCTTCAATTATCTTTTTCATTCACAGCTCATTAACTCTACCTTTTTGGAGTCTCCTGCTGCCTGGCTAAGGCTGATCACCCATCAGGCAGACGAAAGCAATGGCATTGATGCGAAGGCCTTATCAGCCATGTACTGGTATGACGATCCGGCTACCTACACCACCTCTTGCCTGGGGGCGATGATTGGAATTTTCTGCTTTACCAAATACCTGGTCATTAATATTTTTATTGCCGTCATTTCTTTTACAGGCATGTGGCTGATGTTCATCACCTTTGTGGGGCAGTACCAAAAGCTCATTAAATACATTGCCATAGCTGTTTTATTTATGCCAGGTCCTGTAGTTTGGGGATCCGGCTTATTTAAAGACAGCTTTTGCATGTTTTCCATTGGCTGCTTGATTTATTCCTTTTACATTCTTTTTGAAATCAGAAAGTTTAAAATATGGCTGATATTGTTGTCCCTGGTATCCATTGCTCTATTGGCATTAATTAAAGCTTATATATTGGTTGCCTTGTTCCCATTTTTATTGTTTAAGATCATATTGGTCTATAAAAAGAGAGCTGCTTTAAACCCCAGAAAAAGAGTGGCCTTTTATATAGGCTTTAGCCTCTTTTTATTAGTGGGGATATTTGTACTTAAAAAGTCAGTAGTGTACCTAACGGCTTTTAGTGCAGATAATGTGATGGAAACAGTGGTACGGCAAAAAGATTATCTGTTGCAGGTTTCACTGGACCAGGATGGCTCTGCCTATGATCTGGGAGATTTTGAACCATCCATAGGCGGAATGTCAAGAATGATTGTGCCAGCAGTGAACGTAGCCCTGTTCCGTCCTTATTTATGGGAATCCAGGAGCATTATCCAGTTGTTTAACGCAATGGAATCATTGGGTGTATTATTGTTAACCTTTTATCTGTTATTCAAAAGGAACATCTTTAAAACCCTTAAAAACATTTACCAGGATCCAAACCTTATACTCTGTTTTTTTTTCACATTGGTATTTGCTTTTTTTGTAGGCATATCCAGTTATAATTTCGGTACGCTTTCCCGCTACAAAATACCTTGTACACCATTTTACATGCTCTTTTTAATGATACTGATCTTTAAAGATAAGGCTGAAAAGGGGTTTAAACTTCAGGAAAAAAACTAAGCCATGAGAGTTTGAGCGGGTACAAGAAATATGCCCCCCCATTTACGCATGGCGTCTATTAAAGGTATATAGTTTTGGGTTAAAACCTTTTGAGTCATGGAAACAAGCTGCCAAGAACATAAAGGGAGAAATCATTCAAAATTCGGGGCATTATATTGCAGAAGACCAGTCAAAATTGCTTTTACATGTGTTAATTCCTTTTTTTAAAGTTTAAGCAAATCATGACATGCATTTGGCTCAATAGCTAAATCCATCAACATTTCAGTCATGTTGATGGATTCAGATCGCTTACACTTTCAAATAAGATGTCTACCAATAACTTATATCCAACCGCCTGACGCGTTAATGCGGTCTCCTGTTACCCATCCTGCCGCATCAGAAGCAAGGAATACAACAACTTTAGCTACATCGTCAGGTTGCCCTATACGGCCCAATGGTGTGATTGAAACAACATGTTTTTCCATCTCGCCTCCAAAAAAACCTGCACTATGAGCACCTTCTGTTTCGGTAGCACCGGGAGCAACAGTGTTTACGCGTATTTTACGGGCACCTAGTTCTTTAGCCAATCCTTTAGTTAACGCATCCAATGCAGACTTAGTTGCACTATAGAGACTGCTATTGGGTCCGGGATTTAAACTTGCACCAGAACTGATATTGATGATACTGCCGCCTGTTTCCGGAAAGTAATTTAAGGCCTGCTGTGTGGTGAGGATAGGTCCAAGTACGTTGGTATTAAACTGATTGTGAAAATCTTCCTCAGAGATCCCCTCGATTGGAGCAAATGTGAAAACCCCTGCATTGTTCACTACAATGTCAATGAAGCCATAAGTGTTTTTCGCTAATTCAAAAAGTCTTTTTACGTCTTCCAAATGAGCCACACTCCCCTGAACAGCGATGGCCTCACCGCCATCAGCGATAATTTCCGAAACAACACGATCTGCACCAGCCTGGCTGCTGGCGTAGTTTACCACCACTTTTACCCCTTCCGCTGCAAGCCCCTTAGCTATACCCGCGCCTATTCCTTTAGATGCACCTGTAACAATGGCTACTTTTCCCTTTAATTTTAAATCCATTTTATTTAATTTGAATATTTCTATGAATATTTAATAAATACCCCTTCGGGTACCTATCTATGCTTATTTTTACTAAAGCAATGTTCGGGATTGGTTGATAAATCCACGTGGCCAAATCTCACTTTGCTGTGGTAAAATCTGACCTGGATATGGCGTAACTTATCGAGGTTTAAAATTATATTTAGATTGCAACAAATATTTGCCATGATAGCTACGCCGAAAAAAATTCATATCAATACCATTACGGATTATCACAAACTAGCCGGGCTTCCTACACCAGGTCATCCCTTATTAAGCGTTATAAAATTCGAGGATTTAAAATTAAAGCCTGATAATCAGATCATTAGTATGATCCACAATTTTTATAGTATTGTGTTAAAAAGAGATAATAACAACACATGCAGGTATGGACAAAAGCAGGAAATAACACTTCATCAGGGAGGTTTGCACTTTATGTCACCGAAACAAGTGTTAACCATGGTAGTACATAGTCAGGAATATACTCCTATCGGATGGTTATTGCTCATCCACCCAGATTTTCTTTGGAATACTGCAATTGCGAAAAAAATTAAACAATACGAATTCTTCAGCTATGAAGTTAATGAGAGCCTGGCACTTTCTGTAGATGAAGAAACAACTGTGGTGAACATGATCAAAAATATAAACCAGGAAGTGGCAGATGGTATTGACCTACACAGCAAAGATGTAATTATAGCGCAGATTGAACTATTGCTAGCTTATTCAGAGCGGATTTATAAAAGACTATTCACTTCCGAAAAAAAGAATGAACATAGGATATTGGACCAGCTGGAGATTTTGATAGTTAAATATTTTAAAAGTAACGATCTGATAAAAAATGGAATTCCTACGATACAATATATCGCCGACCAATTACATATCTCTCCAAATTATTTAAGCCGCCTGCTTCAATCCATCACCGGACAGAGCACTAAAAATTATTTACACGACAAGTTAATTGAACTCGCGAAGGAAAAACTGTCTACGACTGAATTATCAGTATCAGAGATAGCCTACGAAATCGGCTTCAAAACTCCCCAATCTTTTAGCAAATTATTTAAAAACAAAACTAAGCTGACACCTTTGGAATTTCGTAAATCATTTAATTAAATATGTGGTCTGACCGATCTCACTTAAATTTTGATCGAATTAGTTATTTATAAAGCGCAATTTTTCAGCCTCCTTTTTAAAAAGGTTCACCTTATCTTCATCATGCTGAACATATTCAGTAATCGTTCCATCCTGGTGTTCCACTGTCATATTCCATCCTGTTGGTACTTCTTTTGGTTTTCTTAAGATCATTACATTTTTCTGTGCTGATAAATAAGCCTGGACCTCCACAATATCATCTACAATCATTGTAATTCTTGTCTTTTTTATATCAGGGAGGACTTCCCAAGTTTTGTTAGTTCCAGCTAACAACAATATACCCTCCAATTGTACTAAAGTTAAGTTTAGTTCTGTGTAATCAAACCTGATAAAGTAATCTTTGTGAAAGAGATCTTCATAAAATTCAACCACTGATGTTAACATGTCAGGGTTGAGGTATATCCGATGCAAGGTCTTTATTGTTTTCATCTCAATATATTATTTCAAGATTAGTATTTTTTGTTTAAAAACATATACCGGATAAATCTGTTTTAGGTATTACCAAATCAATAAGAATAAAACGGTCATGCAATGAAAAAGAATAGTAAATAACCCGATAATATGTTACAAAATTCATCCGCATTTAGCAGCTTTTCTGTAGACGATCTTCAAAAAGCAAAAGATTTTTATCAAAATATTCTTGGTCTTAAGGTAACCGATAACCCAATGGGCCTTATAGAACTACACATCTCAGGCTCCACTCCGGTGATGATTTATCCAAAGCCAAATCACGTTCCTGCCACTTTCACTGTATTGAATTTCCCTGTAGATGACATAGATGCAGCTGCTAAAGAACTGACTGAAAAAGGTGTCCATTTCCAGATTTACGACAAAGAAAATCTAAAAACAGATGAGAATGGAATATCAAGAGGCAATGGCGGACCGAATATCGCGTGGTTTACGGATCCTGCCGGCAATATGCTGTCTATACTAGAAAACAGATAATTTAATCCAGTAATATCAGATCTCGTATTTAAAGGTTGCAAATATAAGTCAACTGAGGTATCATATGATAAATGGCGGTGTACGGTACTGTTAGCACTCAATGATGGCCGCTAACGATATACTCTTTCCTTCCGGTGAAACTTGCCCAGTCACATCATAACCCTCTACAAATATGCCTGTAACCTGGCGCTGGTGGTTAAAGAGTGGCTGTTAAATATACTTCATCCAATAATTTCAAAAATCCCTGATCTCCCATTTCGGGCGAGACTTTTTTAAAGGTTTTACCTATGATATCCTTTTGGGCAGTCAATTGATAACATACTATTGAGGGTCCATGATGCGCACCTCAAACTTTACAAAAAACATTTTAGCTGTTATACTTCTGCTTTTATGTATGATAATTATTTTAGTGAAGCTTTACCAGACGCATATGGAACTGGACCGACTGATCAACAAAAAGAAAAACATAACAGCTGTACTGGTTTAAATTGAAATTAATTCTACCAGGGAATGTTGAATGCTTTAGTCAAGCCTGCATAAAGGATGGGTGGGCACTGGACTGTTCCATCTGCCAATCATTCTATAAAGCCTTGCTACCCTACCAATGAAGCTGAAACTATAAATTGTTTTGAAGCTTTCAGGACCGAGAACAAAATGGAACTCCAACCAGTTACCTATTTGCTCCAATAGTTCTTTGTCTGTGATTTGTTGAGAGTACCACGCAGTTTGATGTTGTTTTTTCGCGGGATGAACTAATCCAAGTAATTGACGATCCAAATAAACTGCAAATATGGAAAACTCATTGTTTAATGGCTCCACAGTTAATTTACCCATATAATTAAGGGTCATTACTTCAATCTCTAAAGTGTTCATTTATATTTTTTTTTAAATAAGAGGCAATATTTGGTCTTTTTTTTATCTACTGCGAACGAAAACGAGACTGTTCTGAATGCTTCTTCAAAGCAATGAAATAAACGTTTCCCTTTTCTTAAGTAACGTCAAAGTTACACAAATATTTGGAACTGAAAAACAAATTTTTCCAAGAATTATCGAATGAGTATATATACGCAAGCAGAAAAAACACAGTTCTTTTTGATGACCTTACCTATAGGTATCAACCATTGTGGTAATATTAAGTTGTATGGTTCATCTTATTTATTGCAGAGGAAATACTGTATAGATCTCAGTACAATTCGTTTTTGCTTAACCTTTTGGAAGGAGTAGAATTTCATGAAATGATCATCGTCTGGTTTATCAACTGCGATTTTGCCGATGTTTATTTGGAATTTGCCATCGATGCCCTGATAGAAATTTCTGCATGAACCAATATCAGCAGATCTATAAAACAATTCTATTGAGCCTGCTTACCCTTTCAGCTGAAGATAAAAATAACATCAAGAAAAATATTGAGGCGCCTGCTCTTGTTCGCTAATTAATTTATACTCCTTCCTTTTCCATTTGCGCGTGTATAATAATGGAGAAGGAAAGGAGTTTTTTATCAGCTATTTTGGTGGAAAAACCAATAAGGGAATAGCTAAACGTTTGGCCATTTTCTGTGTATGACTGCCATTCATCAAACTTTCTATCAAATTATGCCTCCTTGGAACCATAGCCAGTACATCAATATGATCATGTACACATACCCATTCCAAGCCAGCTTCCACACTACTGTTGTTTAAATATTTGTAGAAAATATGAGCATAATCTGCTTTGTTGGAAATCTGCGTTAACAGCTCTTCATTGCGTTGCACAGCTAACGGCGACAAGTCTTTATGTTCTCCCACATAGGTAATTACAATATCGGCATTGATAGGTTTTGCAATTGCAATGAGGGCATAGATATGATCGAGATCGATATTGATCTGCTGTAAATCGGTCGCGAATGCAATTCTATGAATACTGGATTTGGGCGTTGCAGGCGGAACCAGTAACAAAGGCACCTTTGTTTTTGTAATGAGTTGTTGACTATGGTTGTTTAATAAAAAATCCCTTAGGCTGCCACTTTGGTGTGTACCCATTACAATTAAATCAATCTGATGACTTTCAACTGTATTTTCTAACACACTTTCTACTGTCCCGGAACAACATACACTTTTGATCACAGGATTAAAGCCTTCGGCCTGACCTATCTGCTGCAATTTGGTTTGTAAGTTCGTCAATTCCATATCGCTATAGTTTTGTAAGATATCTTCTCCTTCAGCTGACCATGCCACCAAGTCTGACTGTGGTACTTCAGCGGGAACAATGATTGCATTACATAGTACAATATTGGCATCCAGTTGCTTTGCCAGGTGATAGCCAAAATCAGCGGCATAAGTTGAATTAACAGAGAAGTCTGTAGCGAGCAATATATTTTTCATGATACCTGGTGATTTTTGGTTTACACCGTAAATCTCTCCAATTACCTTGTATCTAATAATGACGTCCATCATCAAAAAAAATGATGTTATAACCGAAATCAAATAAATTCTATTTGGCTATAAAAGCTCAAATGGTTTACCTGTCATCTAAAAGTAAAATAGGAAAAATCCGAAAAAGCTGTTCATAAATATTATTCTGCCGGAGAGGGATTAACTTCAGCTTTCTCCATTTTTTCCAGCATACTGATGATCTTATCCAATTTATCCAATTCAATATTATCAAGTCTTGTCATCAGCTCTTCAATTTCTTGTTTTGCGGCAATATTGGTTTTATAATCGTTATCGGCCTGAATACGATCGCGCTGGCTCTGCCGGTTTTGCGCCATCATAATAATGGGAGCCGCATAGGCTGCCTGTGTAGAAAAAAGAAGGTTCAATAGAATAAAGGGATAAACATCCCAGTGATGAACAAATGCAACAACATTAAGGCCCATCCACAGGCAAACGATGATAGTTTGTATAATGATAAAACGCCAGGATCCCATCCCATTGGCCACCGAATCTGCAAGTTTCTGTCCAAACGTAGAGGCTTCCTCATGGTCGTCATGCCATGTTTTCTTTTGTTCCATAAATGGGGCTGATTGAATTTTAAATATATAAAAATTAAACACAGCAACGAAAAACCATGCCAATCACTATAGGGTATACAGGACGGACATTCCCATGAGGAGTGTAAAAATTTAAACTTTATCAGGTTCCAGCTCTTTATAGGATTTATGAACTATGAAATTGAAGAAAAAAGGCAGATAACAGCAGCAATAGATAAAATAAAAAATCAGGTGGATACGCTTATTGATATCTACGAAGAAAAAGAAGAATATGAAATTTGTGATATTTTGCTTCAATACCGGAATGTTGTGTTACCCAGAATAATGGAAAACTATATAAATTAAAGATATTAATTGATTAGTCTTTTATTAGAAGCTTTATCAAGACCAAAATCCCTGTGCAAATACTTTAGCTTCCAGCCCTGGAGCATTTCTTAAGATTTTCCTCAATCCCTGTACCATGGGAATATAGCCTGTAACGTAAATAGAGGAGTAGTCTGACAACATTTTATTTTCAACGAACTGATGTAAAATCTCAAGGCTTTTAGCCTGAGGCTGCATCATCAATTTAAATTCAGGATTAACAGCAGTGAAAGAAGCCGGCGGCGTATATAGTTCATTTAAAAATACAGCTGCTTCAAAGGGATAATTTATACTGTTTGTGAGCTGTTTTAAAGCAAGAAAATGGCCCATTGCACTACCATCGCCCAAACAGAGTATTTTTCCTGTTCTTGCGGGCAATGGTGCCGCATGTGCAGCCGAACACAGCATCGTATCTCCTGCACTGAGATTTTTGGTCCATGAACTTCCATCTCCCTGATGTTCTGTTTCAATGTACAGCGTACATATTCGTTTTTGGACATCCCAGGTTGCCGGCGTATAATCCCTGTATTCAAATTCGCTCACTTTGCACTTTAAACGGGGTATGGTAGTCCACTTTTCCATGTCGATATCGGGTAGATGAAGGTCAATTTCATACATTGATTCCGGCTGCCATTTTCTCACCGCCAATACGAAACCCTTGTGCGTAAAGGCCTTTTCCATTAAATTAAAAACTGCTTTTTTTAAACTATTTGCCATTTTTTATGCTAATTAATATTCAGGGCAGGGAAGGTTAAAACTCTATTTGCCGACAGCACAAAGTAAGCGCAGCAAAAGCTGGCAAACAATGACAGAATGAAAGTAATGAATGGACTAATCACGGTAATGTGCAAACCTTCCATATCATTACTTCCAAAGGAACCATGGTTACTGCCCTTTACAATTCTGTTAACCTTTCTCTATTTAAATTTAAAGTTCACACTTACACTAAATCTTCTTGGCATCATCTGGCTTACATAACTGCCCCAATACAACTTATTGGTAAGGTTGTCCATTTTTAAACTGATGCGGTAAACCGGCTGATCGTAACTTAGTACGGCATTTAATACGGTATAGGATGGCAAATAAAATTCACCTAATGAGCGCGACTGCTGGATATAAGCTTTTCCGTTGTAATTTCCGCCAAAACCCAACCCGAAGCCTTTCAAAGTAGCATCCAGGAAATGATAACTGAACCACAGGTTAGCGGTTTGGGCAGGTCCGGTCCATTGGTGCAGGCCATCCGCATCGGCACTCGTATTAATAGTATAAATATTATTATAAGCATATCCGGCAATCACGTTAAAACCTCTGAATGGGTTGGCGATCACTTCGCTTTCAAATCCTTTGCTAAGCTGTCCGCCATCCTGTACCTGGAACTGTGTTTGTCCCGGCACAAAGCTATTATGGATCACATCACTCACTTTGATATGGTAATAACTCAGCGTACTGCTTAGTTTACCATCGAACAGGTCTATTTTCACTCCACTCTCCCATTGATTGGCCTGGCTCGGTTTGAATGACGAAAAGGTACCATCCGGCTGCTGCGTTGGAGCATTATTACTAAAGCCGTTCATGTAGTTGCCAAACAGGGAAAGTTGTTTCGGAACCAGCTGGTACACCAGTCCGAATTTTGGAGAAAAGGCCGTTTGATTGTATTTTCCTGTAGTTGTACCATCATTGAAATCCTGGTTTCCCCCGCTTACAAAATGATCGGCACGTAAGCTTAGCATTGCCAAAAGGTTATCGGTAAGGTTCAGCACGTCTGAGACGTAAGCACTGTAGATACTTTGCTGTGTCTGGCTTTTACTGTAAGGAACTGTAGCCAAAGCCTGTTCAAGGGAAGCTCTTGTCAGTTCATTGTACCTTGGATCGTTCCCCTTGATACTTACCTGATCGTATCCATAGATCATTGCAGAAGAACTTTTTGTGGTATTGGTAAAATAGTCAAGCCCGATCACTACCCTGTTGCGAAGATTGCCTAGTTTAAAATCGCCATTAAAATTTTGCTGCACTTCCAGATAGTTATAATCTGTGTGCTCATATCCTGGATTGCGGGAAACAACACTGTCACCAACAATGCGATTGTAACTCCAGTAACCTTCAACGGTTGAATTGGTATGGGAAAAAGCAGTTTGAGAAGTCCAGTGATCGGATATTTTATAGTTGACCTTTCCATAAACACTAACAGAAGGATCAGTTTCATACAGATCGTTATTGCTGTATGATTTTTTCCAGTTTATACCCAGGTCGGCGGGATTAGTTTTAGTAAAGGATGCCTCTGGAAACAGACGGTTAAAATCATTTGCTTTTTGGTTGTAGATCTCCGCATCCAATGAAATTGAAAGACGGTCGTTTACCTTGTATAACAGGGATGGCGCAACAAATAACCTCTTGGTAAAACCGGCGTCCTGGAAACTCCCTTCATCATCGTAGGCTATATTAGTGCGCAGGTAAAGTCCTTTTTCTTTATTTAAAGGCGTATTAAAATCTGCCGTGAGGCGACTTAATCCAAATCCACCGGCAGTATAACCTATATCCCCCTGGAACGTTTCAAATGGCTGTTTAGTGATCCTGTTAAGTAAACCGCCAAACGAGGTTAAGCTGCTGCCAAATAAGGTTGCAGACGGGCCTTTAAGTATTTCAATACGCTCAATGTTAGCTACCTCGATACTATTTTCTTTTACATCCTGCAATCCGTTACGCAGATAACTGCTGGTTGCAAATCCTCGCAGGTTAAAGGAATTGGAGCCATTGACCAAGGACTGACTTACACCGGTTACGTTTTTAAGCACATCATTATAACTTACAATCACCTGGTCCTGTAAGAGCTCTTTAGGCACAACATTATATACCTGAGGATTTTCCAGATTTTGCAGGGGCATTTTAGCCACTCCTTCTGTTTCCTTTTGTGCAAACTTGTTATAACCTGAATTGATGGTCACTTCCTGTAATGCCTGGTTATCAATTACCAGAATAAAATCTACATGGCTGGTTTCACCTGCCTTTACAATGATGGCTTTACCCTGCGTAATCATACCAGTATGTTTTACCAGCAGAATATAACTGCCAGACATAATTCCAGAAAGGTAAAAATTGCCATTTGCATCAGTTACAGTACCTTTAGTGGTGTTTTTTAAGATAATGCTTACGTTTTGGGCCGGGCTATTTTCAGTAGTTTTTACCGTTCCACGAATGCCTCCTGTTTGCTGCTGGGAAAAAGCTGGTGCCCCAGCTATAAAGAAAGAAAATGTAAGGACAAACAGGCAAATATTTACCCTTGTACTTAAAGCTTGAACCATATTCCTTAAGGACGTGATCAAACTGACGAATAGTAAGAAAGAATTCATAATTTTGTTAAAATGATTAATTGATTAAAGGATCGGTTAACATTGGCCCGGTGTAA
Source organism: Pedobacter sp. L105 (assembly GCF_009765875.1). Taxonomy (GTDB): domain Bacteria; phylum Bacteroidota; class Bacteroidia; order Sphingobacteriales; family Sphingobacteriaceae; genus Pedobacter. The sequence goes on along the minus strand of NZ_LMUP01000009.1, from coordinate 524,262 downwards.
AGTTTGGCGACCAAGCACCGGGCTGCTTTTAAAATTTACAGGTAATTATCCCTTTCAGTGAAGCAACTGCCTCATCTGCCTATGGAGTTCCCAATCGGGAATCAAACAAAAACAAAGAGTTTTTTGAAATCAGGCTGTATATACACTGAATTATTTCCAAACAGGAGTTTGAAAACGGAAAAAGAAACAGGGAACTTGTAAAAATAAATCGTATAGGATACATTTTGAAATAAATTATTGATTAAGGATCGGTTAAATACGGTGTAAGTTTGGCGACCAGGTACCGTTTTCTGTATAGGTATTATCTTTATGGAGGATGATTTACTGCAGAAGATGTCATATAGTGTGAATTGATTTGCGCAAAGTAATGTGTTATTTAGAATAAATCCAAACTAATAACACTATTAATACAGAATTAACGATTACCCATAAAACATGATCAGCAAAACAAAAGAGCTAAAATAAATAATTAATTGCGGTAATTTTTAGATTTAAAGGTAGGCCGGCGATGAAAAAAGCTAAAAAATAAGGCCGCTTCCTTTTAAAGAAGCGGCCTTATGACCGGGAATATTTTCGGTTATTTTATACTTGATTTCAGGTTATACCTTCACAATAACTTTACCCCTGGTCTTACCGCTTTCTACCTGCAGGTGGGCTTTGTCCATTTCATCAAAAGAAAAAGTTTGCGAGACATGTGATTTTACGGCACAGCTTGACAGAAGAGCTGCAATTGCCTTCATATCAGTACCGCTGGATACTACCATTGTTTTTAAACCATTTATTCCTTTTGCAGCAGCTTTTTCTTTCACGTCATCATTGCTGCCTGAAGGGATGCTGACCAGTGTTCCTCCCCTTTTAATGATCTCCAGTGAGCGGTCGATATTTTCCCCGCCAATGGTATCAAGTACCATATCGATATTGCCGACCACTTCTTCAAATTTCTGGCTTTTGTAGTCTATAAATTCATCCAGTCCCAGGCTCATTGCAAAATCTTTATTATAAGCCGAAGAAGTTCCTATGACGTAAGCACCCAAATATTTAGCCATTTGCACTGCATAGTGCCCCACTCCGCCTGATGCGGCATGAACCAAAACCCTGTCGCCTGGTTTTATTTGAGTAAAGCCGGTTAGGTTTTGCCAGGCAGTAAGTGCCGCTAAGGTAGCCGCAGCGGCTTCTTCATGAGAAATATTTGCCGGTTTGAAGGCTAGCTGGTCTGCCGGAGCAGCTACATATTCGGCATAAGCCCTGCCATGCCCCGGAAAATTCACCATACCAAATACTTCATCACCCTCTTTGAAATCAACTGATTTTGAAGCAGTAATAACACCGCTGATATCCCACCCGATAATGATTGGGTCTTCATCTTTAAGCTTTCCTGCAGCGCCCTTGCCAACGCGTGTTTTCACATCCACAGGATTAATACTGATAGTAACAACCTTTACCAATACTTCCCCCTCACTGATGGCCGGAATAGGAATATCTGCTAATTGAAGATTCTCTACACCTCCAAAATCTTTTAAAACAATTGCTTTCATACGCACTTTCTATCTACACAAAACTAAAGATATCCATCATTGTTTTTACACTTTAAAAAAAGGAGATACCGATTACCCAAATTAAATTCGATAGACCTACTTTCAACGTCAATCCGGAACAGGTAACACACCTGCATGGAAAATATATTACACCGATTACACATGGAAAAAGAACCATTGGCTTTAGCCTATTATGAATTAAGAATTTATACGTTCGGCAACGAAAAACAGAAAAAATTGATTGAAGACTTTTACAGCCTGGCCATCCCGGTACTGAATCGGCTGCAGGTTGAAAAAGTTGGGATATTTAACGAAGCCGAACCTTCATCGCCGGGAAAATTGTATGTCCTGCTTCCCTATCAGAACCTGGAACATTTTTCGGTAGTCAATACTGCCCTGGATCAGGATCAGGCTTTTCAAAAAGCAGCAGCGGCTTACCTGGATGCACCTGCCAACGAGCCTGCGTATGAAAGGATAGAAAGTTCCCTGATGAAAGCTTTCAAAAATTTCCCACAGCTAATTGCCCCTGAAAATAAAGGGCAGATTTTTGAGCTCCGCCAGTATCAGAGTGCCACTGAAGCAGCCGGGAAAAAGAAGATTGAGATGTTTAATGACCAGGGAGAAATTGAGATTTTCAAACGCCTCCAGTTTAATCCGGTATTTTGGGGTGAAACGATTATCGGGCCAGAAAGGCCTAACCTAACGTATATGGTAACCTTTGATAACCTGGCCGACAAAGAAGCAAAATGGAAACGGTTTATTGATGATACACAGTGGAAAGAGTTGAGCAGTAAACCAGAATACGCTAATGACCTGCTGATTAACCTGATCACCTCCACTGTGTTGGTTCCGACTTCTTTTTCACAGTTATAAAGTAAAATTGTCAATAGCCGATCCTTAAATAGCCCCCTGTATAGATGCGTCTGTTTTATAAATTTAATGAGACGGCATAACAGGATCATATCATATTGTTCACTAAGGCGACATTTCGCTTCAATTTGGCATGTTTGAATTTTGCAACCATATATTTGATATTTGCTATCTCGGTGTTGGAACAAACACTACCTTTAACCTTACCTAATTCAAGTAAAAATGATAGAAACAAAAGGATATGCAGCGCAAAGCGCTGAAACAGATTTAGCTCCGTGGACTTTTGAGCGCCGCGAAGTTGGCCCGCATGATGTACAGTTCGATATTTTATTTTGCGGTGTTTGCCATTCAGACCTGCACCAGATAAAAAACGACTGGTTTCCGGGTATTTTCCCAATGGTTCCGGGACATGAAATTGTTGGCCGTGTAGTTAAAGTTGGCGACCATGTAACAAAATTCAAAGTTGGCGACCTTGCCGGTACCGGCTGTATGGTTGATTCCTGCCAGGTTTGCGTAAACTGTAAAAAAGACCTTGAACAATATTGTTTAGAGGGAAATACCGCAACCTATAATGGTATGGAGCGTGATGGCTCGTCACCAACTTATGGTGGTTATTCCAACACTATTGTAGTAAGGGAAGAGTTTGTATTACACGTGTCGGATAAATTAGATCTTGCTGCTGTAGCACCGCTATTATGCGCAGGTATCACTACCTATTCTCCTTTAAGACACTGGAAAGTTGGCAAAGGCCATAAACTGGCTGTATTAGGTCTTGGTGGTTTAGGCCACATGGGCGTTAAGTTCGGTGTAGCCTTTGGTGCAGAAGTAACTGTACTGAGTACTTCTCCAAAGAAAGAAGAAGATGCCAAAAAACTGGGTGCACATCATTTTGTAGTGACTACAGATGAAGCGCAGGTCAAAGCTGCTATGGGTACTTTCGACTTTATACTGGATACAGTTTCAGCCCCTCATGATTTTAACATGTACCTGTCTTTACTGGCTACAGATGGTACCCTGATCTGCGTAGGCGTTCCGCCCGAACCAGCAGAAATTGCTGCTTTCAGTTTATTAGGCGGCAGAAAAAGTATTGGTGGTTCTGGTATTGGCGGTATTGCCGAAACTCAGGAAATGCTTGATTTCTGTGCAGAAAATAACATTGTTTCTGAAATAGAAATAATTGACATCAAAAACATTCAACCTTCTTACGAACGTATGGTAAAAGGTGATGTACGCTACAGGTTTGTAATTGACATGGCAACTTTATAAGCTGATTACAATTTATTGGATGAGGGTGCCCCAAAAAGGTACCCTCATTTTTTTTGCTAAAAGGCATCTGCCAAATGCAGATCTAAAAAAATATTATTGAACAGTAGCCAGCAAATCATGCGGATAACCTAAGGAGACAGCACTCAGCTGATCTAATTGACCAATATGTTCAGCTGTTAATTCAATCGATGCAGCAGCTATACCTTCAGTGAGATGTTGCATGGTACGTGCACCAATAATCGGGAAAGCACCTTTTGCCAAAACCCAGGCCAATGCTACCTTCCCCGGTGTTGTACCCAATTCTTCAGCAATGACGAAAAGCTGATCGATAATAGCTTTAGTGACCTCACTTTCCTGGTAATCTGAAGTTGAAGTGAGGTTAATACGCCCGGTTTCGCCCTTGCGGTATTTTCCTGTCAGCAAACCGCCAGCTAAGGGAGAATACATCATTGTTCCCAACCCAAATTGTGCAGCCATAGGTATCAGTTCACGATCGGAAGTGCGCTGCACCAGGTTGTATTCAATCTGACTGGCTGTTAAGCGGGTTAAACTGGCCACCGATGAAACCTTCCATGCAGGAAAGTTTGCTAAACCTGTGTACAGCACCTTTCCGGCATTGACCAAATCCTCCAGCCCTCTTACAATTTCATCCAAGGGAGTTACACCATCGTCATAATGTGGCATGTAGATATCGATATAATCGGTTTTTAAGCGTTTCAGACTGGACTCTACCGCCTGACGCATCGCCTTGCGGTGATTACCGGAATTACTGATTGCCGGGTTGGCTTCATCACTACGGGTATATTTTGTACAAATGATAAAATTACTGCGCTGATGTTCTATAAAATTACCTATAATTTCTTCAGATTGACCAAGCTGATACCGATCGGAAGTATCTATAAAATTTCCTCCGGCATCGGCATAGGCTGTTAAGATCTGCCTGGCCTCTTCGGGGTTTGCCCCATAACCACCTTTTGTTCCAAAATTGGCAGCCCCCATGATGAGTTCACTGGCAGATAAACCAGTTTTTGTGCCGAATAATTTGTACTTCATACTATTGATTTTATGCTGTAAAGTTGAGTATACAGACCATTACATACAAGTACGGCTAAATTTATCTATACCATATAGTATATTCGTATGACCTATATTTGATGATCAAATCAATTGGTCATGTACAAAAAAAAGATACCGGTTTCCATAGATTGCGGGTTACACCTGTTTATAGAAGTAATTAACGGAAAATGGAAAGCTAACCTGATCTGGAGTATATATTCAGGCATTAAACGTCCAGGTGAATTGCATCGAAAGCTACCTCTGGCCTCCAGAAGGGTATTGGATACACAATTGAAACAACTGACCGATCATGGTATCATTCTAAAAACAACCTTTGAAGGATTGCCTTTAAAAGTGGAATATTCCTTAACACCTTTAGGCGAAACATTGATTCCGGCAATTATCTTCACTGCACAATGGGGAGAGAAACACAGGGAACAATTAGAGAAATTGATCTACGTGATAAAGTAAAACACCATAAGCAGGGTTTTATGGTTACAACTCTGACGGTTTTGGTTACTTTTTGAGGTGTTGGATTAGCGAATTTTGTTTCATCAAAAAACACTAATATGAACGATATCAAAGGAAAAGTAGTAGCCATTACCGGTGCCAGCAGCGGAATAGGTGAAGCAATAGCGGTTATGCTTGCCGGTAAGGGTGCAAAAGTGGTATTGGGCGCGCGTCGCGCAGACCGCTTGGAAGTTATAAAAAGCCGTATTGAGCAAGCCGGAGGCGAAGCAGTTTACAGGGCTACAGACATTAAAAAACGTGAAGACCTGACCGCGTTCGTTCAATTGGCTATAGATCAGTATGGCCGATTAGATGTGATTGTAAATAATGCGGGCATTAGTCACCTCTCCCGTATAGATGAATTGCAGGTTGAAGACTGGGAAGAAATGATCGATGTAAACATAAAGGGAACCTTATATGGCATTGCGGCAGCCTTAAAGGTTTTCAAAAAACAGGGTTCGGGCCATATCATCAATATCATATCTACTTCAGGCATTAAAATTGTTCCGCTTCAGGGAGTCTATGCAGGCACAAAGAATGCCGTGCGCACCCTTGCTGAAGCATTACGCCAGGAATCCGAGGGTAAATACAAGGTAACCGGCATTTCTCCTGGTTTTGTGAAAACTGAACTGATAGATGGAGTTAAAGACCCAGTGACCAGAGCTGCATATCAGGAAAGGGCCGATCAGATTGCCATCTCAGCAAACGATATTGCTGCTGGCGTAGTATATGCAATGAGTCAGCCTGACAATGTAGATGTAGGCGATATTGTGATCCGCCCTACTGTACAGGATTAATCTTTTATTGTTACCTTAGAATATTCATGAAAGCACCCGCGCAACAAACCTTAGTATTTAAAAGCATTTCTGAATTGATGCAGAGCTCCGGCCTACCTAAACCTCTGCATCCTTTGGTAGCACTGGTGAACTATAACCAGACCCCAATGAACAGGGAGTACGTGGGTAGAAATTTCCTGATCGATTTTTATAAGATTTCCTTTAAAAAGAATTTTAAGGGGCAGGTAAAATATGGACAGGGCTATTATGATTTTGAGGAAGGCGGACTGGCCTTTCTGGCACCTAATCAACTCGTTACCATGTCTGCCGAGGAAACGAATAATGAAGGATATGCCCTCTATTTTCATGCAGACCTGATCAGGAATTATCCTCTGGGTAAAAACATTCAGTTATATGGTTTCTTTTCTTATGCGGTAACTGAAGCGCTTTTTCTTTCCGATAAGGAAAAGCAGGTGATATCAGGATTGCTTGAAAACATTGCCCTTGAGCTGAATAATAACATCGATCCGTTTAGTCAGGATGTTCTGGTTTCCCAGATCGAACTGCTGCTCAATCACAGCGACCGTTTTTATAACCGTCAGTTTATTACCCGCAAAGCAGTTTATCACGACCTGATTGGAAAAATGGACGTGTATTTGGCCGAGCGCTTTGCGTCCGGCGAATCTACTATAAACGGGCTGCCCACTGTACAGGAGGTAGCTGACCACCTGCAGGTTTCAGCAAGGTATTTAACAGATCTGCTCAAATCATTAACAGGCCTGAGTACACAGCAACGTATCCATAACCAGCTGATGGAAAAAGCAAAGAATATCCTGAGCACCAGTGATCTGAGTATTGCGGAAATTGCCTATCAGCTGGGTTTTGAACATCCCCAATCATTCAACAGGCTGTTTAAACAAAACACCAGCCTCTCTCCCAATGCTTTCCGGCAATCCTTTAATTAAAAACTGTATACTAATACCTTAGATATTCACACCCTATCCATCGGTTCACTTCCAATTTCAGGAACTGGGTGGAGTATAAAAGTCAGGAATGCTTTTTTTAATTTAAAATGCACCTGGGATACCAATGTATAATAACCGGCCATCACACTAAATAAGACTCTTATTTCCTGATCAAAATAAAATTTATCCGCAAAATATTTCCAGTCATTACTGATATATTCTTCAAAGTGCAACTTCATTTGTACGTCCATATCCGCTTGATAAATATCACTTTCCAGGATTAATTTCACTTGTTTTTTAAACGGTACCTCATATTTTTTGACAAGGAACAGGTTATTTCTGATATCGTCAAAAGTGGTTGTGGTGTGCATGAAATATGTACTGCCGATAAGATTTATATACGCTTCCTCCTGAGCCCCAAAGCGGGCAGCTACTGCCTGATAAGCCATCGCCCTCTCCTTGAATCCTTCCATACTTCTCTGTTGTGACGCATGAGCTAAAAAGCATTCAAATATTTTAATGTCTTTAATCCTGAACAACTCTTCGTATTTCCTGATTTCGTCCTCTACATACCTGATCAGGTTATAAGTATCGGCAGCACTATATTTTTTGCCATTATAATCGAAAGTTTTGATCTCCAGGCTGCCGTTAGAAATTCGCTCCATGATTCCCTTATCTGAAATTGAATTATTGAGATTACTCAATTCACCCATAGTATGATCGTCAAACAATTGCTCTATAGACGGTGCCCCGGAAACCGTGACTTGCTCAAAATCATCTGCGGTAAAACCGATATAGGGGTTTCGCGAATCAAAATAGCCTTTGTAGACCGGTGGATAAGAGCTTTCTTCCTCCAGTTTTATATATTCATCTATAAATTCTTTTGATCCGGTAATCTCAGGATTAGTTTCATAAGTAACCTTTTCAAAAAGCCGGGCGGTCATTGCTTCCTGGATCAGCGTTTGATCAACAAGCATATTTATTGCAATGCCCCCATATTCACCCTGAAGGGGTAGGTTTAAACTCATTAATTTCGCCACTCTTTCTTCAATGCTTGGATGGGACGACCATTGATCCTCCAATACCAGTCTTGTCTTTTTCACCTTATTATAAACCTCCATAGAAACTTTGGGAAGTCCATCTTCAATGGGTAAATTCTCCGTTGCGGCTATATGATTTAACACAAAATATTGCTGTGGGTAAAAATTCAGGGTCTTTTGTGAAGCTGCTATTTTAGCGTTATAGTATTTAAAAACAATGGATAAAGATTGATCTGCAAGCCCCAGTCTTAATAATGAACTGGCTAAAGGTGCTGAGCCTGTTACACTGGCGGCAACCGCATCTGCATGAAATTCCATTTCACGGGATAAAGCCATATAGTTCAGGTTCAGTATTTTGTATACGCTGATCAGTACATATTGAATACCGTGGATAATCAGTATCGCGCCCCTGGAGAACAACACAAAATAAGAACTCACATTCGACCAGCGGTTTAAGACCAGATTGTAATTTTCATTATCATATAACATATTATAGATCACCTTGTTCATGTTATATACATAACTTCCCACTTTCATACTTCGCTGAGAAAAGTGCCCAAATTCGTGCGCAAGGACAGCTTTCAATTCTATGGCCGATACTGCATTCATTAATCCTATACCGATCTGCAGGTTCTTCCTAACCGGAAAAAACATACTCCAGAAATTAGAATCATAAAAAACAGATGCATTAACATCTGCACTCAGATATACCTGTTTAGGGAAATTTGTTTTCACCTCATCAACAATTTCATGAATCAGCTTAAACAACTCTGGCTGCTGTTTCTCAGTAATTTTCTGGAGATGGCTCCTGTCTATTTTCTTAGGGCTACTAAATACAAACTTGATTAAGAAGAAGAAAATCATAAACCCCATTCCTAAAAAACCAATTCCAAGCATCAGGGTAACAATCATGAATTTTACAGCGATCAGTCCATAGGCTATAAGTCCGCATAAAAGGATAAGTCCTATACCCATTACAATCAGCAGGAGATAGGTAAATACGAACAAAATTATAGACAGTACAGATCTTATCGCCTTTTTTCTAAAATTTTCAGAAACTTTGAGAGCATTATTTCGCATAAGAATGTTTTCGTCCAAGATAACAAGAATGTTCTCAAAATACAGTTTAAGTTCACCTGCTAATTTATATCCCTCTCAAATTTCTGGGCCTAAGCCCGCAACATGAATTTTATCTTGCTAAAGAATGCTAACGGTTGAATTAGCTCAATTCAGGGTGATCAAACCAGCATTGAGCTTTAAATCATCAGGAACCGGAAATAATATCCATTTTTACAATATGAGGAAAGCAAGTAAACCTTCATATCGTATAATTCTTCGGCATTTGCTGTTCTGGATGGGCATCATCTTGTACGAAGTGGTGAATGAAGGATGGAAATCTAAAGACATCTTTTCTTTTAAGTTGCAGCCTGAATTTATCAGCATCATCCCTATCGCCATGCTGCTTACGTATTTTAATTTTTATGGGCTGATGCCCCTGTTTTACTTCCACAAGAAATTTGCAAGTTATCTGGCGGCATTGGCAGTTTTACTAATTATAGGCGGCTGTTTGCAGCGCTTTTGCAGTTATGCCTTTTGGATACCCTGGGGCAAAGTCAATGATCCGGGCAATTATTATTTACAAATTGAAACCTATTGGAACACCGTTAGAATATTAAGAAATGCTTTTCTGTTTTTTCCAATCATTGCCGTAACCATGCTGATTAAAATCATGCGTAATGCTATGGAACAGGAAAAGAGCCTTCGCAAAATGGAGATAGAAAAATTATCTGCAGAGATCAGCCTGCTAAAAGCTCAGATCAATCCGCATTTCTTTTTTAATACTTTAAACAGTTTGTACGCACTCACTTTAAAAGGGTCTGAAAAGGCATCACAGGTAGTGCTGAGATTATCAGATTTGATGCATTATATGTTGTACGAAGCTAGTGCCAGCAGGGTTTTATTAACGGATGAAATTGAGCACCTTTCAAATTATATACATATTGAAGAAATGAGGTTTGCTGGCCGGATGGAACTTTCTTTCCAATACTCAGGGGATATTGACGACAAATTGATTTCCCCGTTGATCCTGCTACCTTTCATAGAGAATGCTTTTAAACACGGTATTACCAAACAATCGGGATGGATAACCATCAGTATCAATGTAATTGGCCACAGGTTATTTCTAAAGGTAGAAAACAGCTGTGTTACCCCGACCCTTGAAAAACCGGGCGGTTTAGGATTAATTAATGTAAAAAGAAGGCTGGATCTGATTTACGCAGGAGATTATGAATTGGAGCTGAACCAGTATGACGGGGTTTTTGAGGCCGATCTAAAATTAAACTTATGAAGAAAATCAATTGTATCGTTGCAGATGATGAGGAATTGGCAAGAGAAGTGATTGAAAACCATATCGGCAAAATAGATGGATTGCATCTCCTGGCCTCCAGTGCAACAGGCACCGAGGTATATCAGTTGCTTAAAACCCATACGGTAGACCTGCTCTTTCTGGATATCCAGATGCCCGACCTAACGGGTATAGAATTGCTGAGAACGTTAAAAAATCCGCCGCCTGTGATTATGACCACCGCCTACCGGGAATTTGCACTGGAAGGATATGAATTGAATGTTATCGATTACCTGCTTAAACCGGTTTCATTTGATAGATTCCTGAGGGCAATTGATAAATATACTACTATCCGGGATAGTGGAAAAGAGAACGTGGCAGCAGCACCTTTTGCCATAAAAAATGATCCCGATGCCTTTATTTATGTAAGATCAGAGAATAAGATGGTAAGGATTTTACTAAAAGATATTCTTTACATAGAAGGGCTAAAGGAGTATGTGAAAGTACATACCAGAGAGCGTTCGGTAATTACCTATCATAGTTTGACCTATTTTGAAGAAAAACTATCTGTTGAACGGTTTATGCGGATTCACCGCTCTTTTATTATCGCCCTCGGCCAGATCAGTTCCTATTCAATGAGCGAAATTGAGATTGGACAGCAGCATATCCCTATTGGAATTACTTACGCCAAAGAGGTGATTAAAAGACTGGAAGCCAGGCCCTGACACCTGTCATTATATAGTATTATTAAATACACATATGTTATTTAGAAACACCTATTTAGGCTTAGTGATATTCATTTTAAGCTTAACCCCCATACTTTCAACCGCGCAAATAAATCCCCGCTGGATACAGCAGTCAGCAATATCGCCTGATGGCAAATGGATTGCTTTTGAATATCAGGGTAACCTTTTTAAAGTACCTTATCAGGGCGGCAGTGCAATGCAGTTAAGCAGCAATAGTTTTTACACCGGCTATCCGGTATGGAGCCACAATAGCCAGATGATTGCTTTTGCAGCACAACAGAATGGCAATTTTGATGTTTACCTGATGAAAGCTGAAGGAGGGCCGGCAAAAAGGCTAACCTGCAATTCGAGCCGCGATATACCCTCATCTTTTTCTGCAAACGACGCCCAGGTAATTTTTGGCACAGACCGTCATGATGTATATACTTCAGTGAGGTTTCCGGAAGATGACCTTTTTAACAAGTTATATCAGGTCTCCGTAAAAGGCGGTACCAGCATCATGGTCAGCAGTGCCGGAATGGATGATGCACATTTGAATAAAAAGGGAGACCAGTTGATTTTTCAGGACAAAAAAGGAGAGGAAAACAATTACCGTAAACACCATACTTCGTCTGTTACCCGTGATATTTGGACCTATAACCTGACCACAAAAGTTTACCATCAGGTTTCCACTTTCCATGGTGAAGATCTGGAACCGGTTTGGGGACATGGAAATACCATTTATTATCTCAGTGAGAGAAGCGGAACGCTAAACCTGTGCAAAGGATCTGTCAGCGATACAGCAACAGTTAAACAGCTTACACATTTTAAAGATAACCCGGTACGTAACCTTTCCAGAGCGGATAACGGACATTTCGTATTTACCTTTAATGGCGATTTATATTCGCTGACCGAAGGAAAGCAGCCTCAAAAGATCAGTGTTACTTTAGACAGTAAACAGCCTGCAAATTCGGTGATCATGCTACCTGTAAAGGGCGATATCACAGAGATGACTGTTGCTGAAGATGGTAAACAGGTTGCCTTTATATTTCGCGGCGATCTGTTTGTGACTTCTGCAGATGGCACCATGACCAAACAAATTACCAGTACCCCCTACCAGGAACGGAATCCGAAGTTTAGTTCTGATGGTAAAAAGTTACTTTACGCGGTTGAACATCTTCATTCATGGGACATAGAACAGGTTGAGATCAGCACCTCATATTTTTTTAACGCTGAAAAAATTAATACAACCAGTATTTTAGCCAGCGATAAAGATGAATTTGGAGGGGTCTATGCTCCTGACGGCAGCAAGATCGCCTATATAGAAAACCGCGACATACTGAAATGTTATGATTTAAAAACTAAAACAACCCGTACACTGATTCCTGAAGGAGTGAATTTTGCCTCGTCCGATCATGATTACGACTTTAAGTGGTCGCCGGACAGCCAATATCTTCTTGCCCAATCTTCGGAAGGTGGCGGCGGATTTGACAATGAAGTGGTGCTGATTAAAGACGATGGTTCTGGCAAAAGGGTAAATTTAACGCAAAGCGGTTTTAAAGACGACCAGCCGCAATGGGGAATGGATGGCAACATGATGTATTGGTTATCGGATAAAGATGCCAACCGGAGTTTTACCGGTGACAGCCAGAAAGACATTTATGGCTTATATTTTGATCGCGGGACGATTTCCATGCAGCAGGATAAAGATTTCCCCGTGAAAAAACTCAGTACCACTGCTGCAGATATCGCTGGCTCCGCATTGTCTCCAGACGGAGAAAAACTATTTTACCTGGTTAAATATGAAGAGGATTACGACCTGTGGGTAACATCCCTGAAAACACATAAAAACACCCTGGTTGCAAAACTCGATTTGCCTGCGGCAAAAATGCAAATGACCAAAGATGGTAAGTATCTATTTGTATTGAGCCGCGGGAATATCATCAGGATCAGCACAGATCAGGGTATGGTAATACCTTTAGCCATTCATGCGGAAATGGAATTTAATGCTGGGGCAGAAAGGGAATATATATTTAACCACACCTGGCAAATGGTTAGAAAAAGATATATGGACCCGGCACTAAATGGTGTTAACTGGGACAGCGTTTATCAACACTATCACTCTTTTCTCCCCGATATCAGCAATGACGAAGACTTTCTGGTTCTACTCAATGAGTTTTTAGGAGAACTGAACACCTCTCATACACTGGCACGATACAGACCATCTTATGCGCAAAAAGATGAGACGGCAGCAATGGGTTTGCTTTATGATGAAACATGGAAAGGTAAAGGGCTCCTGGTTAAAGAAATCATCAGTAACGGCCCTTTTGATTTTCCTGGTTCAAAAATGAAACCTGATATGATTATTGATAAAATTAATGGAACAAGCCTGACCAGAGCGGCCGACTGGGCCATCAACTTAAATCACCAGTCGGGCAAATCTATACCGGTGAGCTTTCATGATCTTAAAGGTGGCCCTTCATTTATAGAAACAATTGTTCCTGTTAAACCTGAGACAGAAACATATACCTTGCTGTATGACCGCTGGGTAAAAACTATGGAACACCTGACAGATAGTTTATCGGGCGGAAAAATAGGTTATGTTCATATCCGCAGCATGACTGAAGACGGATTCCGGGTTTTATATGACAAGGCATTGGGTAAATACAAAAATAAAGCAGCAATAATTGTAGATACCCGTTTTAACAGGGGCGGTTCGCTACATGATGAACTGACAACCTTTTTAAGCGGAAAAATATACCTGACTGAACGGCGTCAGGGACGTATAACTAATGGCGGTGAACCTATAAAAAAATGGACTAAACCCAGCACAATCCTGATGAGTGAAGGAAATTATTCAGACGCCTTTTTAACACCATACTCCTACAAACTGATGGGAATTGGCAAATTAATAGGGATGCCAGTTCCCGGAACAGGAACAGGTTCATGGTTTGAACAAGAAGTTAATCAGCAGTTATATATCCAGATCGCTACCGCCGGAACTTATGGCCCGGGCGCTACCCATCCCACGGAAAACCATCAACTGGAACCGGATATCAAAGTGAAAAATGATTACCAGCAGATACTCTCTGGTAAAGACCAGCAGTTAGCGGCCGCTGTTCTGGAACTACTGAAAACGGTTCAGGAATAAATAAAAGATTCCATGGTTTCGCAGTTGAAGCCTTCGATGTATAACAACTGGCAGATCGTTTGCGGCTGCAAATCCAGGCTCACAATCCGAAGGATACTGTCGCAATCATCAAGATCAAAATTACATTGGGTAATCAGTGGCAATTCAAGCAATATCGCCTTTAGCCGCTGTACCTGTTTTTGTGTGGCTACGTTGGTTTTAAATATAATAAGGTGTAATTTTCTGTTCATAGCTGCGATAATGTTAAGTACTATAGATAAAGACGATCATCCTGGAAAAACATTTTAAAATTTTTATCAGGATATAATTTTAACCGATGACTGATCCTTTATAATTGCGACAGGAGGTTCCCTGCTTCCCTAACTCCCGCAATTTTTCATGAAATGAATATTTAACCTAAATAAAATACCAAATATTTAAAGAATTATCCTTAATTATGCAAATAAAATAAGAAAATTTGCAATTTTAAACCGATTTAGCAAATATTCTGCAATTATCTATATGTAATCATGAAATATTTCTACACCTTACTTGTATTTGTCCTTTTCACGGGGCTCGTAAATGCCCAGCAAAAACACATTTTTTCCTTTGCCAAAAGCGATTTTGTAATGGATGGCAAGCCATTCCAGATCATTAGCGGTGAAATGCACCCCGCAAGGATTCCGAAAATGTACTGGCGCCACCGTATTCAGATGGCTAAAGCCATGGGATGTAATACAATTGCAGCGTATGTATTCTGGAATTATATTGAAGAAAAAGAAGGTGTTTTTGATTTCGAGTCAGAGAATAGAAATATTGCCGAGTTTGTAAAGATCTGCCAGGAAGAAGGTATGTGGGTACTATTCCGCCCGGGCCCCTATGTTTGCGGTGAATGGGATTTTGGTGGCTTCCCGCCCTATCTCTTAAAAATACCTGATATCAGGTTAAGATGTTTAGACCCACGTTATATGGCTGCTGTAACCCGCTATGTGACCGCGGTTTCTAACCAGATTAAACCATTGTTATGCACCAATGGAGGACCAATTCTTATGGTCCAGGTAGAAAACGAATACGGGAGCTATGGTAATGACAAAGATTATATTAAAGCTTTACATCAGCTTTGGGTAGACAACGGAATCAACGTACCATTTTATACTGCTGATGGCCCTACCCCTTTTATGCTGGAGGCTGGTGCAGTAGACGGCGCTGCTATAGGCCTGGACAGCGGTACAAGTGATGCAGACTTTGCAAATGCAACAAAACAAAATCCCGGGGTACCGGCTTTCAGTTCAGAAACTTATCCGGGATGGCTTACGCACTGGAAAGAAAAATATCAGAAACCAGATCAGGCAGACATTATTAAACAAGTAACCTATTTACTTGAACACAAACGGTCATTTAATTTATACGTGGTTCATGGCGGCACTAACTTTGGCTTTTATGCCGGTGCCAATGCCTTTACACCTACTCAATTCCAGCCGGATATTACCAGTTATGATTATGATGCACCTATCAATGAGCGCGGAGAAGCTACCCCTAAGTATTATGCTTTGCGTGATCTGATTGTTAAGTATACACACCAGAAATTGCCGAAAGTACCTAAACCAACAGCAGTTACCGAGGTTCCATCTTTTACCATGCAGCCTTTTACAAGTATCTGGAATACACTGCCGGCAGCCATCAAATCGCCGCAGGTTAAAACAATGGAAAGCATGGGACAGTATAGCGGCTTTATTGTATACCGTACCAAACTGATTGGCCGCAAAAGTGGCGAACTTACGATTACCGAACCGCATGATTATGCATTAGTATTGTTAAATGGTAAATTGGTTGATTCCGTTTATCGCGATGGCGGCAAGTGGACCATCAAACTGCCAGAGAGCAATGTAAAAGATCCTGTGCTGGAAATTCTGGTGGAGAACATGGGGCATATTAATTTTGCCCAATATTTAATTGACCGCAAAGGAATTACCGACAGGGTTACCCTGGAAGGAATGACCCTGTTCAACTGGGAAATATTTAATCTGCCAATGGATGACAGTTATGTAAGTGCACTTAAATCGAGTCCCCAGGGCGATTTACATGATGGCGTGTTTTTTAAAGGAAGTTTTGAAGTAAAAGCTGCAGCAGATACTTATCTGGATCTGAGCAAATTTAAAAAAGGAGTTATTTGGGTTAACGGGCATAATCTGGGAAGATATTGGAACACAGGCCCGCAGTTTCATTTGTATTGCCCTGCAAACTGGCTGAAGAAAGGTAAAAATGACGTAGTAATCTTTGATTTGCATCAAAAGGTTTCAGCTGATATTTCAGGGGTAAAAACACTGGAATAAAAATCAAATTTACCTCATCTAAAAAAGAGAGATACTAAAACAGTATCTCTCTTTTTTTTACATTTAATTTCACAATACGATATTTTTAATCCCTTTTTAATATGGATCAATGATGTTACATTAACAAAACAAGCTAATTTCAATATTAGGCATAGCTTAATTAGATTTATTACAGATTATATTTGGAACTGTTCTTAATAATGATTTCATTTGCGCCGTTGCTAAATCAACTTATATCCAAATTGTCATCAATATGAAAAAACACTTACTCCTCACCTTAGGAGCGGCGCTTTCATTTGCCGCCTGCAAAAAATCAGATACGCCGGGTAACACTGCTTTATCCACTGACCAGCAATCACAGATTGTAACAAACTATTCTAATATCTTAGAAGCAGGTTATCAAGATTCTTACACTACAGCACTGGCTTTGCAAGTTAAAGTTAATGCATTGATTGCTAATCCTTCAGCGCAGGCTTTAACAGATGCGCAAAATGCATGGCTTGCTGCCCGCGAACCGTATATGCAAACGGAGATGGGACGTTTTTATGGTGGTCCAATTGACGGTGATAGTGGTGATGGGTTGTTAAATTCATGGCCGCTGGATGAAGGTTACATTGATTACCTGGCAGGAGATTCACATGGTTATACAGCTTATCCAACTCCAAATTTCACCTTCGGTATTATCAATATGCCAACTACTTATCCAACCATCGATGAGAATCTGCTGATCGCCAATAATCAGCCGGATGGCGGAACTACCAATGCCAATGGCGACAATGTGGAAGTATCTTCAGGTTATCATGCCATTGAGTTTTTATTATGGGGACAGGATGATACCCCTGCTATCAATAAAATTCCAGGACAGCGCTCTTATAAAGATTACCTTACTACTGCTGCCGCTACTGCTCCAAATGGCGCACGCAGGGCACAATACCTGCAGATTGTTACCCAATTGGTGGTAGACAATTTAAAAACTATGGTGGACGCATGGGCACCTAATGCAACCAATTACCGCAAAACATTCCAGGCTGCACCAGCAACAGCTATTGCTAATATGTTTAACGGCATAGGCCGTTTGGCAAAAGGCGAAATGGCAGGTGAAAGAATGGGTGTTCCTTTAGCCCTTCATGCACAGGAACAAGAACATTCGTGCTTTAGTGACAATACGCACCGCGATCTTTATTTGGATATGCAGGGTATCGTTAATGCTTATAATGGAAAATACACTACCATCAGCGGCACCGTAATTAGTGGCCTGGGATTGAGTGATTATGTGAAAAGCCTTAATCCAGCTGATGATACCAAAATGAAAACCTTGCTGACCAATGCGCAAACAAGTTTACAGGGTATCGAAACCAATAAACCGTTTGACTACCTGATTGATGGCAGTAATGCAGCAGGTAACCTGATTGTACAAAAAGGGGTTACTGATGTTAGTGCCGTTGCAGATTGGGTATCGCAGATTGCGCATGATCTGAATTTGACAAACGTAAACATACCAACTGAAAACGACTAACCAGGTCAGGGACGATTTCCCGGTTCTGAAGAATTTACAGATTAAGTTGCTTTAAAGAATACTAAAGCAACTTGATCTTTTGTGATATATATACTTATAGCTTTTTTATGGTTTCAGGCCGGCAAACCTTGTCCATTATTAGAGCTCTTTTCAACAACCTGAATAAAAATTTGATGTCTGTAAAATCGTATTATAGAAAGCCAATTGTAATGGGTGTAATCAGCTTATTCGTTGTGCTGACCATCTATTTGGAGAGTTGCTCCAAACAGGAGGCTACACCCGCCAGCAGTGATGCAACGCAACTAACCAATGAAGAGTTGCAGGGGGGTGTGAATGGAACGATTAACCTCTCCACCAGCGCTGCCTTTGCACAGCCTATACCGCCAATGCTCACTGCAGATGTGATTAATTTTAAAGTTGGCCGTTCCTTTTTTCATACCAATTGGGTAACCGCGCCCGCATCTACACAAGCAGTAGATGGTTTAGGACCTGTATTTAATACCAGTTCCTGTAACAGCTGCCACGTAGAAGATGGCCGTGGCCGTACCCCTTTTTCTGGTTCAGAACAGCTTACTTCTCTTTTAATGCGCATCAGCAGCCCCGGACAGGACCCGCATGGCGGACCAAATCCAGACCCAGACCTGGGATTACAATTCAGGAATAACTCAATTTTACAGGCTACGCCTGATGGTGAGGTCTATGTGACTTATACTGATCAGGTAGTAACTTATCCCGATGGCTCTACCGTTACTTTAAGGGTACCAGCTTATCAGTTCAAGAACCTGAGAAACGGGCATGCCGTAAATTTTATGTCTTCTCCCCGCATAGCACCGCAGTTAGTGGGCATGGGGCTTTTACAGGCTATCCCTGAAGCAACCTTACTTGCTGGTATTGACGCCAATGACAGCAATCATGATGGCATTACAGGAAAGGCAAATTACGTCTGGAGTGTAGAAAAACAACAAATGGTAATGGGACGTTTTGGCTGGAAGGCAAACGAACCGGATATCCGCCAGCAGGTTGCAGGTGCATTGAGCGCTGATGTAGGGATTACCACGCCTATTTATCCTAATCCTAGTTTATATGGCATAGAACTAACTTTATTCGGCTCCCTGATTAATGGAAGTAATGTGGCAGGGGAAGCCGAGTTACCTGAACCCTTTTTTACCAATACCGTTTTTTATACCGAAGCACTGGCTGTACCGCAAAGAAGAAACTGGACGGATGCTACCATTGTACATGGCAAGGCGCTTTTTGCACAGGTATCCTGTGCTAAATGTCACAACCCTCAATTTAAAACCGGCACTTTCGCCGATGTGCCACTCTTGTCTAATCAGACCATCCATCCTTATACCGATCTACTCTTACATGACATGGGTACCGATCTGGCCGATGGACGTACAGATTACCTTGCATCGGGCAGTGAATGGCGCACGCCTCCTCTTTGGGGCATTGGCCTGGTTAGCCTAGTGAATAATAATAATGGAATGTTCCTTATGCACGATGGTCGCGCCCGTACCATTGAGGAAGCTATTTTATGGCACGGCGGCGAAGCTGCCAATTCAAAACAAGCTTTTACTAAGTTATCAAAAGCCGACCGCGACGCCTTAATCAAATTTGTAAACGACCTTTAATCCTGATATAATGTACATCAATAAAAAAATAATGGCCGCATCTGTGGCAGCTGTGGTATTCGCAGCAGCAGCTTGTTCTAAAAGCACTGATTCCAGTAAATCATCATCTTCGTTATTCGGCAGTTATGACCAGGGTACTATGCTTACTAATGTAGGCAGCACCGTATTACTGGCTGGTATCAACAATTTTTCTACCGGCGCAGCGGCGGATGTAAGTGCCATCAGCGCATTTACAGCGAACCCTAATACCACTACTTTAACCGCTGCCCAGAATGCCTGGATAGCTCTGGCGTTAAACTGGGGAACAGTAGCTCCTTTTAACTTCGGCCCGCTGAATGACAACCTGATATCTGCAACTGTAGATACCTGGCCTGCCAATCCTGCGAAAATAGAAACGGCTATCACCGCCCAGTCTACGGCTTCCAGTGTTGGTGCCGATACAAAGGGACTGAAAGGACTGGAGTATTTGTTGTTCGATAAAACAGGTAATGCCGCCGTGGTGGCAAAATATACTGGTACAGGTGCTGCCAACAGGATCACTTTTTTAAATTCTGTAGCACAGGACCTGGCATCGCAGGCTACTAACCTGCAAAAACAATGGACAGGCGGTTACCTCAATACTTTTGAGAATGCAAAAGGAAATGATGTAAGCAGTTCAGTGAGCCAGGTAGTCAATACGATTTCACTTTACCTTGACGAAGTAAAAAACATGAAGGTAGGAAACCCGATTGGGATGGGCGTAAAAGTAAACGACAACCAGCCACACCCTGACCAGATTGAATACACCATCGCTGAAGAATCACTGCCGGTGATGAAAGCCAATGTACTGGCCATGAAAGCTGCATTTGACGGCGGTTCGGGACAGGGTTTGGATGACCTGCTCAATTATGTGAAAGCACAGAAGAACGGGCAGAACCTCTCAACCGTGGTAGACAGCCAGTTTGATGATGTGATCACAAAAATGAATTTAATCAATTCCCCTTACGCTACAGCTGTAGGCAGTCAGAAACAACAGGTGCAGGATGTATTCGCTTCACTGAAAGTACTAATTGCTTACTTCAAAGTTGATATAGCTAACAACCTGGGCGTTACCATTACATTTGCAGATACCGACGGTGATTAAATCTGGTTTTTTCCATCAATTGTTCAACAAGTTATACGAACCTGTAGATGCTGCTTCACTGGCATTTTTCAGGATCGTATTTGGCAGCGTTATGCTGTTTAGCCAGCTGCGGTTTTTGTATAATGGATGGGTGTATTTACTCTATATTAAACCCAAGTTCTTTTTTAAGTACTATGGTTTTCATTGGATACCGGTACTGCCGGGGAACTGGATTTACGCACCCTGGATAGCGATGGTCATTTGCCTGGTGCTGATTATCCTGGGTAAGTACTACCGTGCAGCTATAACTGCGTTTTTTGTGCTGTTCTCATATACCGAATTATTGGATTTGACCAATTTCCTGAATCATTATTACCTGATCACGCTGTTGTCGTTCATCATGATCTTTCTACCGATGAATGCATCTTTCAGCCTGGATGCCAAACGCTGGCAACAACCGGTTATGGTTCCGCGATGGACGCTTGGTGTATTACGTTTACAGGTAGGAATGGTTTATTTTTTCGCCGGTTTATCCAAGATAAAATATGACTGGCTGATCAGTGCCGAGCCGATGAAAATATGGCTCGGTGCCTGCCAGAGTATTCCTGTTGTGGGTAAATGGCTGGCCATGCCTATTACCGCATACCTGTTTAGCTGGATAGGAATGCTGTTTGACCTGACCGCGGTTTTCTTTTTATTGAATAAAAAGACACGCCCTTATGAGTACATCGTGATTGTTTTGTTTCATGTGATCACGTTATGGCTTTTTTACATCGGTATTTTTCCGCTGGTGATGATGGGCGCAGCGCTGGTGTTTTTCTCTCCGGAATTTCATCGCCGTGTTTTAACAACGTATTGCTCTTTTCTCTCTGAAAGCAGTACAGCCAGCCCTGGTATATTTTTCTTTTCAACAAATAAATATATCTATACCTGCTGTTTCGGGGTATTTTTTTTATGGCAGTTGGTTATGCCCCTGAGGTATTTGTTCTATAAAGGGGATGTATTGTGGACCGAACAGGGCTACCGTTATGCCTGGAATGTAATGCTGATAGAAAAAGACGGTTATGTAGAGTTTTATGTGGAGGACAAATCTACCGGAGAAAGATTTATTGAATACCCTAAAAAATACCTGAGCCCGCTGCAGGAGAGAATGATGAGTACACAGCCGGATATGATTTTACAATACGCATCTTTTCTGGCCGACAAATACCGGATTAAGTTGAAACATCCGGTAGCCGTGTATGCAGATGCTTATGTATCGCTGAATCACAGACCGGGCCAGACTTATATTGATCCAAAAGTTGACCTATCGAAAGAACAGGATAGCTTCTTACCAAAAAATTGGATATTACCCAAAAACTAAATAGATGATTAAAAGATTTACTTTTTTACTTTTTGCTTTGATCTTTTCCCTGGGCGCTTATGCCCAGCAGGTAAACGTTTCCGGGATGGTAAAAGACCAGGTAACGAATACCGGGATTCCTTATGCCACCCTGATTTTCACCAAAACCGCCAGCTGTACCAGTGACAGCCTCGGACATTTTTCTTACCGGCTCGCCGCAGGGAAATACACGATAACGATTAAAGCTGCAGCTTATGGCAGTAAAACGTTTGAATGGAAGGTAGAGGCCGGTAACAGCGAAAAGGTTTTTGAGCTGCCTACGGATGTACGCCAGTTAGGCACAGTGAATATTAAAGGGGTGCAACAGCATCTTTCTGATGTACAGTTGCAAATCCAGACCGCCGGTACCAGCATTTATGCCGGAAAAAAGAATGAACTGATAGATATGAATACTTTATCTGCCAATACTGCGATTAACAGTACGCGGCAGATTTATGCCAAAATACCTGGCGTAAACATTATAGAGAATGATGAAGCAGGTGTATCACTGAGCATTGCCACCCGCGGACTAAACCCTAACCGTACCACAGAGTTTAATTCGAGGCAAAATGGTTATGATATCAGTGCCGATCCAATTGGTTATCCGGAAAACTACTATACCCCTCCCACCGATGCACTGGACGGCATAGAAATTATCCGCGGGGCAGCATCCCTTCAATACGGTACCCAGTTTGCCGGCCTGCTGAATTTTAAATTAAAGCAGGGCCCTACAGATAAACCTATTGATGTGGTGAGCAAACAAACCGTAGGCAGTTATGGCTTTTTTAATTCCTTTAACAGCATTGGCGGTCAGGATAAAAAGTTAAACTATTATGCTTTTTACGATTTTAAACGTGGCGACGGCTGGCGTGATAATACAGGCTTTAATGTACACAACGCATTCATCTCTTTAAAATATGCGCTTACGCCAAAGCTAACCCTGGGCTTTGATTATACTTTTATGTATTACCAGATGCAGCAGCCTGGAGGACTTACTGACGAGGAGTTTAAAGCCAATCCAAGGCAGTCGCTACGCGACAGGAACTGGTTTGCCGCGACATGGAATATCCCGGCGTTAACACTGAATTACGCCATTGATACCAGCAACCTGCTAACTGTAAAAGTGTATTCCCTGATTGCGGACCGGAAAAATGTGGGCAACCTGAGTCCTATCAATTTTATTGATAACCCATCCATACCCCGTACGGTGATGAATGATGATTACCGTAATTATTATATGGAAGCAAGGTATATCCACCATTATGCACTGATTAACAATATACAATCTTCTTTTTTAGCGGGTGTGCGTGCTTACCACGGCGATACGCACCGTACACAGGGTTATAATTACACCGGATCGGATGCTGATTTTACCATGAGGGATAATAACGACCGCCAGATTGATTACCGTTTCCCTTCTTATAACGTGGCTGCATTTGCAGAAAACGTTTTTAAGTTAACGGATAAGTTCTCTGTCATCCCGGGGGCCAGGCTGGAATACATTCAGACCAACGCCAAAGGTTATACCATTCCTGATACCACAATGAATGCTAAAACCCTGGGTAACGAATCACATACCCGTAAGTTTGCACTGTTAGGGTTAGGACTGGATTATAAAGTAAGTCGTAAAACAGATTTATACGCCAACTTCTCCCAAAACTACAGTCCGGTTTCTTTCACGGATATCATCATCTTACAGCCCAATATGAAGGTAGATCCCAACCTGAAAGATGTAAAAGGTTATAATTTTGACCTGGGTTACCGCGGACAGATTAAAAACATAGTGAGTTTTGATGTCAGCGGGTTTTATCTGTTGTATAAAAACAGGATCGGTACTTTGCAGCAGAGCGATGGTGGCAATGCTGTATATCTGTATGAAACCAATATCAGCAATTCCCGCAGCGTGGGTGCCGAAACCTATGCAGAGATCAATCTGTTGCATTTGTTACCACAGTTTCAATACAGTGAATATAAGTTGGCCCTCTTTGGTTCAGTTTCCTATACCAATGCCAGTTATATTGACGTACCATCCGACCGTAAACAGTTTGAAGGCAAAAAGGTAGAGTATGCTGCCCCATGGATTGACCGTTATGGAATAGATTTTTTGTATAAACATATCAGCGGCAGCCTGCAGTATTCTTATACTGATGCAGAGTTTTCTGATGCCACCAATGCCAAGGCTTCCACTGATGGAAATACAGGTATCATTCCCGCCTATCATGTAATGGATGTTACCGCCGCCTACACGTTAAAAAGATGGAAACTATCATTTTCGGTTAACAACCTAACCAATGAGATGTATTTTACCAGGCGCACCACCGGTTTTCCCGGCCCGGGCATCATCCCTTCTGAAGGCAGATCGTTTTATACCACCCTCCAATTTCATTTGTAACTCATTAAATGCCATCAGTATAAATTGCTGATGGCATTTGAACAGTTCATAGGGCAATATGTCCTTTTCACCTTTCTTTTTTCTATGCTTCTTTTTTAGCTGCTGATCTTGCAAATAAAAAAAGATGATGATTAAACTATCGATAGTAACAATTTTTATTGCCATCAGCAGTTATTGTTACGCACAGGATATTCCATTAGCAGGTGCACAATTCAGGTACGATTTGCCTACTCAAATCAAAGGCCAGCCAAGTGGCACCAAAGCCGCGGTTACCGAGCAAAATTATTTTGTCAGCTTTCCATTATTTTCAACTCCTAAAACAAGTTTAAGCACTACTGCAAGATATAGTTTGATGAGTCCCTCTATGCAAAGCGGAGATGTGGCGCCTTCGGATATTTTCGACCACACTTACCAGACACTCTCCATGCGCTTTAATTTGTCGCATAAATTGAATGACCAATGGAACATACAACTGGCGGTTGCCCCAACGCTGAGTTCAGACTTTTCAGAGGGCTTATCAGGTAAGGATATCATTGTGCTCACACAGGTTGTTGCCCGTAAAAGGGTAAGTAGCGATTTCTCGTATGGAATAGGCCTGGGTTATGGAACCAACTTTGGGAAAAAGATGCTCCTGCCAGCTTTACAGCTTGATTATCATGCTAATCAATTTAATGTAGTGGCTTTCCTTCCTTCCAATCTTGCGGTTTATTACAGTACAGCTTCCAATAATCTCCACCTGGGTGGTGCCCTCCATATTGCAGGAGGTTATTATCACATACCGGATGAAGTAGACCAGAATAAAACTATTAACAGGGTAGGTTACAGAAATATAACGATCGGGCCATCCGTTGTCATAAAGATAGCAGGGCCGCTGTATCTTAACCTGGATGGCGGCTATGATTTGTCAAGGAAATTTGCAACTTATAGTGACAATAAAGTATATGATGATTTCACTCCGGCAAAAGGTATGTTTATCCAGGCTGGTATTTCACTTGTGCCCTCACGGATCAAAAGAAAAAAGAATAATTAGCCTATATTTATCCTATGCTTAAGGACTATCAAACCAAAACCGGGATCTATTTTTCCCTATTTGTTGCCCTGATGGGCTGTATCCCCAAGCTGATTTCATTGGATGCAGAAAACTTTCATTCCATCACTGCAACAGTGACCTATGTGTTCTTTAGCCTGTTAATTTGCTGGTATATTCATCAGACTATCCTCAATTACCAGTTTAAAGGAGCCACTATCCACCAATCCAGGTTAAGATTTTTCAGCATTCTTGTGGGTATATTTGTGGTGATCCTGATCAGTTTGTTATATAAGGAAATCTACGGGCTGTATTTTTTTAACGGGAAGATCCTTACAAATGAACAAATGTTGCTGAGTACCTTATTCAGATCTACTGCTATCAGTTCCTTCTGTTTTTTTGCGGTTTTTTACCTGAACACCTATCTGATGCTGCAAACTTCCAGACTGGAGAACGAGTACCTGAAACAAGAACAATTACGGGCACAACTTATTTTGCTGAAGCAGCAGCTCAGTCCGCATTTTCTTTTCAACTCGCTGAGCACCCTAAGGACCATTGCACCCAACCAGGAAACAAAAAACTATGTGACGCAGCTGGCCAATGTTTACCGCTACCTGCTCACTTCTCACGACCAGCAAAAGATTACCCTTAAAGAAGAGGTAGAATTTACCAGGTCGTACCTCTACATTTTACAGGAGCGATTTGAAGAGGCTTTACAAATTACCATAAATATCAATGAAGAACTGTTGAATTATCGTATCCCCCCGGTCTCTTTACAGATACTGCTGGAAAATTCGATTAAACATAATATTATCTCGATGGATGATCCCTTACAGATCAGGATATATACAGATGATTTACAACAGCTGGTGGTAACCAATACCTTTCAGCCTAAAAAGTCTGTAGAAGACAGCAATGGAAAAGGTCTTCAAAACATTAACGAGCGTTATAAGTTGTTAGCGGGAAAAGAAATCAGCGTAATTAACAACAATGCTTTTTTTACCGTAACCTTACCCCTGCTTAAACCATGAACGTACTGATTATTGAAGATGAAATTAAAACAGCAAAAGAGCTCAAAAAGCTGATTGAAGGGATAGATGATGGCATCAGGGTATTAACTATTTTGTCGTCGGTCAAATCTGCGATTCAATGGTTTAAAGAACACCCTGCACCCGACCTGATATTTTCTGATATACAGCTTGCCGATGGGTTAAGCTTTGACATCTATCAGGAGGCAGCAGTTAAGGTGCCCGTGATCTTTTGTACGGCATTTGACGAATATGCGATCAGGGCATTTGAAGCCAATGGGATTGATTACCTACTCAAACCTATTGATGAAGACAAGCTTCATCAAAGCTTAGAGAAATACATGAATTTCAAGAAGTTATTTATTGTTCAACCAGACGACTATAACTTAAAGTTATCGAGTTTAGCCAGCCAGCTGGACCATAGTTTTAAACGTTCTATACTGATTCACTTCCGCGACCAGATCATTCCGGTTAAAACCGCAGGCATCCGTTTTGTGTATACTGCTAACGGGCTGGTGATGCTTACCGACGAACACGACCACCTGTATACAACACAATATACCATGGAACAGATGGAAGCGATGTTAGATCCCAGCCAGTTTTTCAGGGCTAACCGACAGTTCATTATCAACAGGGAGTTCATCCAGAATATCGAACATTATTTCAACCGTCGTTTAGTGGTAAAGGCAAAAGGCGAAACACCCGAAAAAATAATCATAGGCAAAGTAAAATACAGCGATTTTCTCAAATGGATGGAGTTTTAACATAAAACTCACCCTACTGTTTGGTTATGTTCACTGCCCAATTTGTCCAGCTCAATTAACTATTCCCGGTTAAAAGCAGTGACAAGGCTAAGTTTGAATATAATTTAAACAGAATATGAAAGCGATCACAAAAATTACAGCTGTTTTATTGCTGACCCTAATGGTTGTTACAAAGGGCTTATTAGCGCAGTCTACCTCGCCCGACGCCCTGATTGGTGCCTTCCAGACCAAAGATGGCACAGGCATTATCCAGGTTTACAAACAAGGGAACCAATATTTTGGAAAAGTTACGCAGGGTACCAAAAAGACGCCTGTTGGCACTATTGTACTAAGAGAGTTTACTTATTCATCAGGCAAATGGACGGGTAAAATTTATGTACCCGCAAAGGATAAAGTTTTGAATTGCACCATTACACTATCAGGGGCTAATACCATGAACCTCGCGGTAAAAGCAGGTTTGATGGGCAAAGATTTAGTTTGGACCAGAGTTAAATAACCAGATGAACCGTTATTTAATCATATCCGCCTGTTGCTTTTTTTTAAGCGGCAGGACATTAGCCCAGAATAAAGCAGACACCCTGGTAATGGGATCTATACAGGAAGCCATTTCGCTGGCCGTAAAACACAATCCCTCACAGGCCATCTATCAGCAACAGATCCTACAGGCAAAGTATACTTACAAATCAGTAAAAGGGGGATTTTATCCTAGTGCTTCTGCCAGCATTAGCGGCCAGGATAACCTGCACCTGGCAGTTACACCAGTACCGGGCGAGCTGATCGGTAAACCGGGAACAACTTACGACCTTCAATTTGGCAAGAAGTACAATTACAATACCGGGATTAACCTCGGTGAGAATATCTTTAACTGGCAGCTGCTGATGCAAACAGAGATTGCGAAGAACAATGTTAAGCTGAGTGAACTACAGCAGGATGCCTACGTACAAAGCCTCAAAGAACAGGTAGCCAGACTTTACTATACCACACTGATTTCCAAAGCATCCCTGAAAACTAATGTCAAAGATCAGCTGCTCGCAGATAGCCTGGTTATTTTATCTAAACAGCGGCTTCATGCCGGCACCACTGATGAAATAGCTGTAAACCAGGCGATGATCAATTTCAACAATGTAAAACAGAACCGGGCGCAAAGCCAGCAGTTATATGATCAGGGTATAGAAAACCTGAAAATCATACTGGGCACAAAAGCAGAAGATGGAGTTGTATTTGAAGAGTTCATTCAACTGGACTCACTCAGTAAACAGAATAATAATTGGTTAGGAAATGATAAAAACCTCAGCGTTTACGAGCAGCAGGAAGAGGTAGCTATTTTGCAAAGTAAATCTCAACGTTCTGTGGCTTATCCTACCCTATCTGCTTCGGCCTTCTTAGGCGCTCAGCAGTACCGTAACGATTTTGGCTTATCGCTAAGCAGTAACGCCTGGAGTGCCAACCGTTATATCGGTTTAAACCTGAATATCCCGCTGTTTACCGGCTTAACGAATAGCAATAAGTATAAGAGTGCTGTGGTACAGCAAAACATTGCCGCCTTACAGTATACCAATGCCAAACTGCAAAGCTCCATCAATGATCAGCTCCTGCTCAAAAACAACGAGAACTATTTAAATATGGTAAAGGCCGCCCAGCGGAGTTATATCCTGTATTACAACAGCCTGATGCTAAACAGACAAAAGTTCACGGAGGGAATTATCACAATGGACGTTTACCTGAAAGCCTTTCAGGATTACCTGACAGCAGAGAACAATTATTTAAACAATCTTTCGCAGCTATTTTCTATCAGGGCCACCATCCTATCCAGACAATAACCTGCTTTAACCCATATCAACATGAACTATTATCCATTAGTCTTTTTTTGCGCCCTTTTTTTCCTCTTTGGCTGCAAACATAAAAATGAAATTACTCCACAGCGAAAGGAAATTGTGGATGCTGTATTTGGCAGCGGACATATTGAAAATATTAATCAGTATGCAGTGATGGCCAATGCCGAAGGTTATATTAAAACGGTAAATATAAGTGAAGGCGACACGGTAAAAAAAGGACAGGTTTTATACCGGTTGACGAACGACGTGCAAAGAACACAGGTAGAGAATGCCATTGTCAACCTGCGCTTTGCCAAAACCAATACTTCAGCAGTTTCTCCGCAGATTGAACAGCTGAAAATACAAATTGTCCAGGCGCAGGATAAAGCACAGGTAGACTCTACGAATTACGCCCGTTATAAACGTCTGGTAGAAACCAATGCGGTATCAAGGACTGATTATGAAAATGCCGAACTGCAATACCGTTCGTCCGTTTCCAGCCTTAAGGTACTGAAAAAGAACCTGGCCGATTTAAAGCATAACCTAAACCAGAACGTAGATAATGCAAAGGCACAGTATCTTATTCAGCAGCAGAGCAATGATTATTATGACATCACTGCAAAGGCCGATGGGGTTGTAATGAGTATTACCAAAAAAGTGGGCGACTATGTTAAAAAGGGCGACCAGATTGCCGAAGTAGGTGCCGGCCATATCATCGTGAAGTTATATGTGGCCGAAGAAGACATCCAGCGGGTTAAATTAGGGCAGACTGCACTGATCTCTTTAAATAGTAATAACGACAAGGTTTACCCCTCAACCGTTACAAAAATATACCCTTCATTTGATACCAATCAGCAGGCTTTTACTGTAGAAGCCACTTTCAGGGAATTACCTCCCCAGCATCTGAACGGCACGCAACTTCAGGCCAACATTATCATTGAAGAGAAGAAAAATGCGCTGGTGATCCCTTCTTTTTATTTGATGGATGGCGATTATGTATTATCTGGAAAAAATAAGATCAAAGTAAAAGTAGGCATACTAACATTGGAATGGACTGAAATTTTAAGTGGTTTAACTGAAAATGAGGCTTTAACCCAACCAAAATCATGAGACTGAGCACCAATTACAAGATCGCCTATGTACATTTAACGTCCAGCGTAAAACAAACTATTGTGGCTTTGATGGGTGTGGTGTTTGGTATCTCCATGTACATTTTCCTGAATAGCTTTGTTTCCGGCACCAATGATACACAAACCACACTGGCCTTTACTTCACTAGCCCATATCCGTATCTATAATGACGGCCCTGCGGATCATACCAACCTGCTGAAATTAGCCTACGGGAATCAGATTGCCGGCAATATCAGGAACCCCAAGGTGATCCAGTATACACAGGGTATTAAAAATACCGGGGCCATCATTGACCTGGTGAGGAAACAGCCTGAGGTAACAGGCATTACCCCACAGGTAAACATCAACGTATTTTTCCGGAATAGCGGCAATAAGATCAATGGCAATTTATCTGGCGTGGATGTGAATAATGAGAACAAGCTATTTAATATTTCCAGTTATATGGTCCAGGGGAAATGGAACGATTTACAATACCGCCCTGATGGTTTGATCATAGGTACCGACCTGGCACATACACTGAGTTTGCATGTGGATGATAATATCAATGTGCTGACATCCGATGGGGTCTCCAAGAATTATAAGATTATTGGCACCTTCCAGACCAATGTAAAGTCAGTAGATAAAACCAAGGCCTATCTCAATATTACTGCAGCCAGGCAGTTGCTTTCCGAGAACCAGGATTACGTTACGGATTTGCAGGTCAACATACAGAATTACCAGAAAACAGCACCGGTAGAGGCCAGAATAGCACCAGTAATCCCCTACAAAGTAGAAAGCTGGCAGGAATCTAACCAGCAGCTACAGGCCGCTTCTTCTTTAAGGAATATCATCTCCATAGCGGTATCACTCACCATTTTAACAGTAGCGGGTTTTGGGATCTACAACATTATGAATATGACCATTAACGAAAAGATCAAGGAAATAGCGATACTGAAAGCCATGGGATTTTCAAGCGGAGACATCACGTCGATATTTTTAACACAGGCCATCGTGATTGGCATCCTTGGCGGTTTGATTGGTATGATTACCGGTTTTATTATTGCCCAGATCATTAACCACATCCCCTTTAAAATGGCGGGAATGAACCATTTACCGATGAGTTACAACTTAAGCGATTACCTGCTGGCTTTCATATTTGGCCTGATCACTACGCTCATTGCCGGATATCTGCCAGCGCTAAAGGCTTCAAAGATCGATCCGGTAGATATTATTAGAGGATAATTATGGAAAACAACATCGCCCTGAAGGCAAATCATATCATTAAACATTTTTACCAGCCCGAACCATTTAAAGTATTAAAAGACCTGAGCTTTGAGGTAAAAACAGGTGAGTTTTTAACCCTTACCGGGAAATCCGGTTCGGGCAAATCAACGCTGCTTTATGTGCTTTCTACTATGGATACCGACTATGAAGGAGAGCTAAGCATCAATGGAAACAAATTAACAGGGCAAACCAGAAATCAACTGGCAGCCTTTAGGAATGAGCACATCGGTTTTGTTTTCCAGTTCCACTACTTGTTGCTGGAATTCAATGTACTCGATAACATCATGCTGCCGGCATTAAAACTAAATAAAAAGAGCCGCGAAGAAATTGAAGCCAAAGCTTACGCTAATTTAAAACTATTGGGCATGGAAGAGCAGGCCCTTAAAATGGCCAGTAAGCTTTCCGGCGGGCAGCAGCAGCGCGTAGCCATTGCCCGTGCATTGATCAATGACCCTTCCATCATTATGGGGGATGAGCCGACAGGTAACCTGGATTCCAAAAATACACAGATCGTGTTTGATATCTTTAAGGAACTGGCACACGAAAGGGGACAAACAATTATAGCGGTAACGCATGATGATGATTTTGCGAAAAACAGCGACAGGATTATTGAAATGAGCGACGGGATTATACTCTAAATTTAATGTGATGGCTAATCCTATGAATTATTGCTAAGTGTTGTATATTAGCTTATAGCGAATGTAAGTAGTAACAATCAGCAAATGAAAACAACCATCAGCATCTCAGCAACCATTCATGCTCCTATAGAAAAAGTCTGGGAGAACTGGACAAGCCCCAAGGCTATTACCAAATGGCATACCGCATCACCCGACTGGCATACCCCAAAAGCTGAACAGGATCTCCAGCCCGGAGGTAAGTTCAGTTACCGCATGGAAGCTAAAGACGGAAGTTTTGGCTTTGATTTTAGCGGTGTTTTTGACGAGGTGAAACCCGATAAGTATCTGGAATACACATTAGATGATGATCGGAAGATAAAAGTTAACTTTACCATCAAAGGGAATGAAACACATATCGACCAGAGCTTTGAAGCAGAGGAAACCAACCCTGTTGAAATGCAGCGCGGCGGCTGGCAGGGCATCCTGGATAATTTTAAGCATTACGTGGAAAACCTGAAAGATTAAATTAATAGCATAGCGCATTGTAAAATAAACAGCTCATGAATAATTCAATTTATCCCTGCCTTGTATTAAAAGGCAAAGTTGCGGAAGCAGCCGATTTTTACCTGGATGTTTTTGGTGAAGGAAAAGTTGTGCATACCTCCCCTTTTGTAATCCTATTAGCGTTAAGCGGACAAAACCTGATGCTCCTTAATGATGGGCCGTCGTCCCTGCCCAATCCGGCTATTTCATTTATGGTGATCAGTGAAAGTCCTGAAGAAACAGAGGCTTACTGGAACAAACTAATAGTTAAGGGTAAGGCTTTGATGCCGCTGGACAGTTACGACTGGAGCAGCAAATATGGATGGGTGGCAGATCAATATGGGGTTTCATGGCAACTGTATACCGGCGGCAGGAACAGCGGCAACCAAAAATTCTGTCCTACCCTTATGTTTACGGGAACTGGTGCAGGGAAAGCTGCGGAAGCAATTCAATTTTACACCTCGTTATTTCCGCAATCGACGCTGGAAGGTATCATGAAATATGCCGAAGAAGATGGTGATATCACTGGTTTTGTAAAACATGGCCAGTTTAAGATCAATAATTTCACAATAATGGCAATGGATAGTTCGGCTGCACATGGTTTTAGTTTCAACGAAGCAGTATCACTGGTAGTAAACTGCGATACTCAAGCCGAAATTGATATGTATTGGGAGCAACTGAGCGCTAACGGCGGTAAAGAGGTAGCCTGCGGCTGGCTGACGGACAGATATGGCATCAGCTGGCAGGTTGTACCCGGAGAATTAGGAAAGCTGCTTACAGATCCGGAAAAGGGAGAGCGGGCAATACAGGCGCTGATGAAGATGAAAAAACTGGTTATCGCCGATTTGGAAAATGCCCGACCGTGCATATTGTCACTCTATTTCGCTGACTACCAATGAGGTGTCAAACACTACATTTCTAACATATTGATATTCAAATTTGTAAACATTTTACTACACATTAAAAATTAAATAGCTATAAATAAGATACTTACACATATTTCTTGTAAACATTTCCAATTAAGTCCGTGATTAAGTTTTCAAATATGTAATTTTGAATCAGTCCATTTATCATTATCATTTAAACTTATATCTATGAAAGCCGCGGCCCCATCAACTCTAAAAACTACTTATACTTCTGATGAAGCTTACCAGAAATCGCTTGATTATTTTAAAGGAGATGATCTGGCGGCAAGGGTTTGGGTGAATAAATATGCACTCAAAGATTCTTATGGAAATATCTACGAAGGCAACCCAGACGATATGCACCACAGGATTGCAGGTGAAATTGCACGGATAGAATCACGTTATCCAAATCCATTGTCTGAAAATGAGATTTTTGAGCTGATCAGGAATTTTAAATATATTATCCCGCAGGGAAGCCCAATGACGGGTATTGGTAACCCCTATCAGATTGCCTCTTTATCCAATTGTTTTGTAATTGGCAACGATGGAGATTCTGATTCTTATGGCGGGATCATGAAGATAGACCAGGAACAGGTACAATTGATGAAAAGAAGAGGTGGTGTAGGCCATGACTTGTCACACATCCGTCCTAAAGGTTCTCCGGTAAAAAATTCAGCATTGACGTCTACAGGTATTGTTCCTTTTATGGAACGCTTTTCCAATTCTACACGTGAGGTTGCACAGGACGGAAGAAGAGGCGCTCTGATGCTTTCTGTAGCGATAAAACATCCGGATTCGGAGGATTTTATTGATGCAAAAATGGAGCAGGGCAAAGTGACAGGAGCTAACGTTTCTGTACGTATTGATGATGAGTTCATGAAAGCGGTTGAAGCCGGAACAGCTTATCAGCAGCAATATCCTATCGACAGTAAAAACCCTTTATATAAAAAAGAAATAGATCCTTCGTCCCTTTGGAAAAAGATTGTTCACAACGCATGGCAGTCTGCCGAGCCGGGAATTTTATTCTGGGATACCATTATCCGTGAGTCTGTACCGGATTGTTATGCCGACCTGGGTTATAAGACCGTTTCTACCAATCCATGCGGAGAGATACCGTTATGTCCATATGATTCCTGCCGGTTACTGGCAATCAACCTGTTCTCTTATGTAGAGAACCCTTTCACCAAAAATGCGAGTTTTAACTGGGAATTGTTCAAAAAACACATCCATTCTGCACAACGTATGATGGATGATATCATTGACCTGGAACTTGAAAAAATTGATGCCATCCTGCTTAAGATTGCGGAAGATCCGGAAGGCGAAGAGTTAAAACGTACTGAAAAGAATTTATGGTTAAATATTCAAACTAAAGCCAACGAAGGCAGAAGAACAGGTATTGGCATTACTGCTGAAGGAGATATGCTGGCTGCGATGGGCTTACGTTATGGAAGTGATGAAGGTTCTGAATTTGCAGTTGAAATACACAAGACCATTGCTATCGAAGCTTATAGGGCATCAGTAAGTGCAGCAAAAGAAAGAGGCGCCTTTGCTATATTCGACGCAGAGCGTGAAAAGAACAACCCGTTTATCCTTCGCTTAAAAGAAGCAGATGCACAATTGTATTATGAGATGCTGGAATATGGCAGACGTAACATTGCTTTGCTAACCATCGCCCCTACCGGAACAACCAGCTTAATGTCGCAAACCAGCTCGGGAATAGAGCCGGTATTTATGCCCGTTTATAAAAGAAGAAGAAAAGTAAATCCTAATGATAAAGATGCACGCGTTGATTTTATTGATGAAGTAGGTGATTCATGGGAAGAATATGTAGTTTTCCACCATCGCTTTAAGCAATGGATGGAAGTGAACGGCCATGACCTGACAAAAAATTATGCACAAAAGGAACTGGATGACCTGGTAGCACAGTCTCCATATTACAAATCTACATCCAATGATGTTGACTACCTGAAAAAAGTGCAAATGCAGGGAGACATCCAGAAATGGATTGACCACTCGATCAGTGTAACCATCAATATGCCAGCTGATGTAACGGAAGAAATTGTTGGAGATTTATACATGGCAGCATGGAAAGCAGGATGTAAAGGTGTAACGGTATACAGGGACGGATCACGTTCGGGAGTATTGATTGCCAATACGGAAACTAAAACTGCTACTGAGACCGCAGATTCTTTAGCTTTTCCAACAACCAGACCAACGGTACTGGAAGCTGAAATTGTACGTTTTCAAAACAGCAGGGACAAATGGATTGCCTTTATCGGGTTGATTGAAGGCAAACCTTATGAAATTTTTACGGGTTTTGCTGATGATGAGGATGGTATCCTGATCCCGAGATGGGTGAATGATGGCGTAATCATAAAAAACCGTGAAGCTGATGGCGGATCACGTTATGATTTTCAGTATAAAAATAAACGTGGACATAAAACTACAATTGAAGGCTTATCCTATAAGTTTAACCCGGAATACTGGAATTATGCGAAATTAATTTCAAGTACATTAAGACATGGAATGCCTATTGTAAGTGTAGTGGACCTGATCAACAGCCTTCAGCTGGACGAAGCAATCAATACCTGGAAGAATGGTGTGGCACGTGCCTTAAAAAGATATGTACCGGATGGCACAGAAGCAAAGAAACAGCAATGTCAGAATTGTAATTCAACGAACCTGCATTACCAGGAAGGCTGTTTAACCTGCAACGACTGCGGTTCTTCAAAATGCGGATAAGCTAAAAACCGTTCATTTTAGATACGATCCTTAGCCTGGGCTAAGGATCGTTTTTTTTAAGATTTTTTTACTGCAGGAGCGGTTCCCGAAATACCTAATTTTGCTTTAACAGCATCAGTAACATCATCGCCACCTTCCCAGGCCAATACATTACTGGCACCTTGTTGTGAAGAGATATCAAATACATAAGCGATTTTCTTCTCTTTAGCTACAGCTTTAACAGCAGCAATGAATTTGGTTTGCAAAGGGGCTCCCAGTTCATTCTGTTTAGCAGCCAATTCCTGTTCTGCTTTTTGACCAGCTTCACTAATATGCTGTTTGATGGCATCAAGCTCGGCGCTCATTGTTTCCAGTTCTTTACTTACAACATCTTTATTTGCCGCACTTAACGTTTTGTTCTTGGCCACTGCAGCCTGATATTTGGTGGCATAATCGGCTTTCAGCTTCTCAATTTCAGCTTTTTTTGTATTTTGAAGTGCTTCTAAAGTGGCAGACATGGTTTTTGCCTCAGGCATGCTGGAAAAAATTGCCTGAGAATCTAAATGCCCGATTTTTTGCTGTGCATTGGAAATGTTAACAGCAAATAACAGTCCGGCTGTGATAAAAAATACATTCATTAATTTTTTCATACATCATTGTTTTTTAGTGATAGATTATAGTTATCGGCCTAAAGTAGACAAATATTTAAGTTTTCCAGCCTTTTAGCCGGTATTAATAGATTTTTTTTAATTTCATTTTAATACTAATCTAATTCCATAGAAGAAATTTATAGTAATTATAGATTATATTTATACACTTATTGAACTCGTCGCAACAATATCCGGGAGGATAATACCGTTAGCTAACGATACACACAAATCTATGAATATGAATAACAAAAGTCGCCACAAATGGATGTGGTGCATGCTCCTGGGCATTTCAACAGGAATCTATAGCTGTAGTTCCGATAATATGTCTGGAACTAAACCCAACACACCTGCAAATTCATCGGTACAAAGAATTCTCTTTGTGGGAGATAGCTTTACCCATGGGAGATACACCCCCGTTCGATATTATCATTCTGGCCGAACTGACAGAATAACATCAGGATCGGCATTAGTCTATGACGACAACTATGGTGAAACCGGGACACGTAAAGAACTGGAGGCAGGTCCTTATGGTGGCATACCTGGCATTTTTGCCGAGTTTGCCTATGAATCCGGGCTGAATTATGATGTCCATATTGAAGCGATCTCAGAAACCAGCTTGGAGAACAACTTTAATGCTGCATCCAGCGTAATCGTACAATCTAAATGGAATGCAGTTGTATTGCAGGAATTGAGTTTAAAACCCCTGCCCTATGCTTTAACGGCAGATAAAATCAGTGATCCAAGCAACTTCTGTGCAAGCGTCCAAACCATAGAAAAAGCAGTTCATGGAGCTTCCTCGGCAGCAAAACTTTATCTGTATGAGCCATGGCCCCGCGCTGATCTTGCTGAAACTTTAAGTGGTGGCGATCCTTCCGCAACAGGTTTTAACACCAGTTACGCTGCTAATCTTTCTGCCCTGGCAAATGCTAACCACAATGCCTACTATAGCGCAGCGCAACATGATGGAAATATTGCCGGCGTAGCCCCTGCTGGTGATGCCTGGGTAAACGCATGGGCAACAACCATCGCTAATTCAAATCCTTACCTGGCTGGTTCTAATCTGCCTGTATTATGGTATGGCTTAAATAACGTAAATGACCCCAAAATAACCAAACCGGATTACCTTCATCCGAGCATTTATGGGGCCTACTTAAGCGGACTGGTATTATTTCAGCAGATCACAGGAACTGACGTACGCACGCTTGGCGGACAGGAAAAAGCAGCCCGAACATTTGGTATTTCCAGTGCAATTGCTGTTCAGCTACAACAGGTGGCTTGGCAGACGGTAACTGAGGAGAGCTCGCAGCCTATTAACCAGACTGTAGACCCCTGCACGATAGGAAAAGGGGCTTAATACGCTTTAACTAAAATTGAAAAAGCAGCTTAGGCGATTAAAACTATCTTCAATTCTCCTAAGCTGCTTTATCCTATATGATTGCGTTAATTACCTGCCTTAATAATTTGGATACCCTTAGGAGCCGTGACATCGATATTGATCTTGCCATTGGCTAATTTGGTATCTTTTATCTTTACTATACCCAAAGGTGTTGGAAAGGTACCTTCTGCATAATTAAGGTCACCTAAATGAGGTTCAATTTTAATTACCGTACAGCCAGGTGCCATTACCTTAACGCCCAAAACATATTCTGTTAACCAGGGCGTAGGGCCTGACGACCAGCCGTGGCATAAGCTATGCCTGAAACCTTTGTAACAGAATGCGCCATAATCGCCATGAATATCCTTTTTACCTTCAGGTACGAGTTCATCGATTCTGGAAGCATCAGGCAACCAGTCTATATTAAAATCTTCCCAAAAAGTTGTGGCACCAAGAGACAGCATTGGTCCCCAGTAATTTTTGATAGCATCTATCGCACCCTGGTAATCGCCGGCTTTGGCCTTAGCCTGAAGCATGTAATAACCGAAAAACGTAGAATAATTATGTACACCACCTGCAGAAAGTACCTTATTTGCTTTATCGGCCGGCATTAAACCGGATAGAGAAAGCAGGGCTGCCGCCTGTTTTGAGTTACCGGCATCAGGAACATTTTTTTTCAGGCGTTCTACTGCTGCTTTACATTGGGCTGCAGTAGCAGGATCTTTCAGCATCACTGATAATTCGGCACCTGCATTCAGCGTCATGACCAGCATGGCTTGCAAACCAGCATGTATAGCTTTAGGATCGGTGCTTGATGGCCAGTCTAAAAACCGGGTTCCATCATTGAGGCTTTCACTGTTGTTGGCATCAATTTTTTGAATATATTGGTTAAGCAAGGTTTTTAGGTAAGCCTTTTGCTGATTCAGATATTTCAGGTCACCATTGTGCATGTACCAGTCATGCTGTATCAGTATCCACCACATCGAGTAAGATATCATGCCATTCATATACTCTGGCAGCGGGGTGATATCCCTCGCCAAATCAAGACTTTTAGGAACCACATCGCTATTGCCGAAAACTGCCGCTATAGTTGATGTTTCGGGATGCATATCTCCTACCCAAACCAGCCGGTCGCGTTTGATGCCGTCCCATAAATAATCCTGCATATTCAAATGAACGGTATAGGCACCAGTCATCCAGATCTTATTTAGCAATGTATCGCTGCATTTGAACGAACCCAGGTAGGGAATATCCCTGAAAACAAATATTGCACGGGCTTCTTTTAGTTTAAGCTCGGCATTGTCATCTACGAGGTCAATCCTTACAAACCTGAAACCTGTGTTTCCCACTTCCAGTTTACCTAACCACGGTAAAGATATAATGAAATCGCGCATGGCATGGTCGTTCGTAGCGCCATGAAGGGTATCGATACTGCTCATCGCTTCACTTGCAGACTCCCCGAAGCGGATACGCACCCGCACAGGTTTCCCTCCTCTGGACCGGTCGGTAACCAGTTGCAGACCTCCATGCAGTTCCCTTCCAAAGTCGAGCAGTATTCCGGCTTTGCCTTTTTCATCATTGTGCATAACACACAAATTCTGTCCGGAAAGATCGGCCTGACCATCACCCGGCTGGAGCAACCTTTCTGCATTTTTAATATGGGTAGAGGCATCGGGCGTTTGCCATAGTATTTTTACTGGAGACAGATAGCGGCGTACGGTTTCTTCCTTTTGCACATCTTTAAGATGAGTACCGGCAAAAACCGGCGGCAACTGTGCGTAGGTATTTTTTACCAGAAGGGCAGCTGTAAAAAGCAAATAAGCAGATAATTTATTCATATGAATGTGTTAAGGCAGACAATAAAGTTGCCTGGGTTTTTACCAATTTTGGCTTAATTTAATTTTTTAATCCAGATATTTTTAACGGCCACTTTGGTGATCTGTTCGATCTCGATACCAATGTAACCGGCTTGGTTATTAGATGATCCAGGATCATCATCAATCATTACGGCCATTACCTGACCATTCAGGATATGGATAAAAACCCCGCCCCTTGCAATAACGGTATATTCGTTCCAGCCGTTGAGCTTTACACCTTTGGCCAGGTCCATGATATCGCCAATGTTTCCCATCAGGCGCTTACTTTTCAATCCGTAACCTTCTACTACCTGTCCGCGCCAGGCCAGGATACGCATGGGTGTATTTTCAGAATAAAACTGCCCGGTCCAATATTTTTCTGAAGGCCAGAAGTCGGCCTGAGGACCAGTCATCATCCAGTTTAAATTAACCGGCCCTAAGCTGGTGGGGATTGGACGTAACCATGGCACTCCGGTCTGGCTTCTATATTGTATCCCACTACCACCTTTCCCTTCCACTTTGATTTCAAATTTAAGTGTGAAATCTTTGGCTTTCATAGCCTTATAAGCAATATAACTATTACCGCTTGGGTTCTCTTTTGTAGATTCTCCTACGATAGCCCCATCTTCCACTCTCCAGAACCTGGGATTGCCATCCCAGCCTGTTAAGTCTTTTCCATTAAACAGAGAAACGTAACCCTCATGATCGTTAAAATCCATTGGGGCCGGCTGCGTAAATCCAGGAACATTAGGAATAGTTTTAACGGCTACAGCCGGACTCTGCGCTGAAACTGCCATAAAAGACATCACCAGACAAGTAGCTAATACGATTTTTCTAGTATTGAACAGAATTTCCATTAGTATATGTTTTTATATCCCTATAAAGCTAATATGATAATTTTAAATTTCAAGATCACAATAGTTTCATAAGGATATCATTTAATATTTTATGAGGTCAATTTTCACAGGGCCTAACAGTCCTGATGATTGCAAGCCATTTTTAGGATTAGGGCCAAATAAAACTGATGTTTTTCTTTGATCTGGCGGCAGTTTACTGTCACCCACCAGGCGGTTTACCCAGGTATTGACCACTTTTATGTCCAGTGTATTTTTTCCGGATTTGAGTGCTTTGGTAATATCAATCTGGTATGGTGGCGTCCAGGCCCCTCCCATTTCAACGCCGTTTACACTTACTTTGGCAATGGCCCTGGCTATGCCCAGATCAATGATATAATTTGTTCCTTTTTCCACTTGGCTCATTTTAAAGGTAGTGTGATAAGTTGCGCTGCCTGAATAATATTTTATACTATCATTTGAATTAAGCGACCAATCGGTTAAGGTATTGAACACTACAGGTTTTACCGGTCCACGTTTGGCAGGATCAAAGCTAACCAGCCATGGCTGGCTAAGCGTTATTGTTTTTTCCGGAGCAGGATAATTTGACTTTGCATCTTCATGCTGAGCAGCGTTCTTTCTGAAGAT
Source organism: Pedobacter sp. L105 (assembly GCF_009765875.1). Classification (GTDB taxonomy): domain Bacteria; phylum Bacteroidota; class Bacteroidia; order Sphingobacteriales; family Sphingobacteriaceae; genus Pedobacter. The sequence goes on along the minus strand of NZ_LMUP01000009.1, from coordinate 482,513 downwards.
CACAAATGCGCTTTCATAAGGGGCAAGTTGCATAGGCACTGCTGTAGTAGAAGCATTTTGCTGGTATGAAGGAAGATTGCGCATTGTGCCTGTAACTGCATTCCATAATTCGGGGCTTTTTCCGGTGATGCGGAATGCGGTTTGAATATTAACCGGTACATTTTTCTGATTGGATACAAAATAAATAGACCCGTCCTGTAATTGACGATGTATAAACAAAATGGAGTCACTCTGGGTAATTTTAAGATCTGGAACAACTTTGATCAGGGCAAATGCTTCTTCCATTCCCATACCACTTAATACTAGTCCTTTACCATAATGGTTTACCTTTACCGTCGTGCCGTCTATCTTACCCCAAAGTTCGTCAGCCATGTTTTGCACCTCCTGATCGGCCTTAGGATAGTCTTTCAAGCTGGGAGACTGATCTGGCTTTGGCCCCAGGATTACGGCCCCCTGCTGTACAAGGTCTTTTAACTTTGCTAGTAACTCGGGACGAATGGTATGTAGTTTTGGCAGTACCAAAATACTATAACTAATGCCGTTTGGTAAAACCAGCTTACCATCTTTTACTGCTAAGGTACTTTTGATGATGTCACCATTGATGTAATCAAAGGAATAACCCTGCGGTAATGCGGGATCTGTTACACCGGTCATTTTCGGTGCATCTTCACCGATGAAATAAGCCGCATCGGCAACATATTGCCCCTGCTGCAGCATAAAATTACAGCGTTTGGAGTATTTAAGGAATACATCCATATCAAAAAACCAGGTATTTAAGCGGTTAAATTCTACGCCAAACCAAGCGGTTATACCAGGTAATACTTTATCGTCAGGCTGCTGAATATATACATGGAGCAGGGTATTGTTTATCCCTTCTGTAAAGAAACGGTCGCCGCGTTTTTTAAACATCGCTGGGTAACGTGAAAACGGATTACCTGCAGCGGTAAATGACTCTGCCGATACTTTTATTTTTCCGTAAATATGTGCCGATGAAGAGGCTGCCCGGTTCTCGATATCCCCAAGATCCCCTTCGCTCCAGAATTCACCGCCGATCTCATCCGACTGACCGCCATACTGTAAGAATTCACCGGGGTAACCCCAGTGTCCATAGTTTTCCAGCCAGGTAGTTAAACCATGCTCATGACTAATTTCTCTTAAGCCGCCAACATACTTAAAGGAAACATCATCCGCAATGAGGCGTCTTAAATCCCATAAGAACCGGTCGGACAGATCTTCGCTGCCTACCACTTTCCCCTGTAATACCGGAATATAGGGTGTTGGGTCGTAATTATATTTTTGTTTGAACTCGGTGATCAGCTCATCAGTCCAGTTCTGGCTACCGGTTTCATAACTGTCTTCAACGGTAACCTTCCAGGTTTTCCTGTCTTCAGCTGGAATACGTTTGAGGATCTGCCCTAAAAATGCGTCAAAATGTTCTGCAATATGTGTCTTACTCATTTTGTCCACTTCCAAACCACGCCCTTCGAGAGGTGCCGGAGCATTGGTCACGTTGGTGGGTGTCATTCCGCTTCTCTCTATCACCCAATTACCTGCAGGCACTTTCCAGTTCAGTGTACCGTCAGCAGACATGTACTTAGAGATATCGATCACTTTAGCAGGATCAATACTATAAGGAGACGTTTCTACGGGTTGCGGCAGCCATTGGTAGGCCTCCCAAAAAGGATGCGGTGTAGGCCACATTTTGGCCAGTGTTTTTTCAATATAATCTTCTACCACAGGTGTAGCAGACAATTTGAGTTCGGTAATACCGGAATTGGCAGATATGTTGGTGAGCACCAGCCTGAAACTGCTGGAAGTAGTTGGCGGAATAGAGATTGCCGCAGGGCCAAATGGCGTAAAACCAACATTTAATGCAGGATTAGAGCGGTCTATAGAAAAATGTTTTACCGTTATCCAGGCATCATTGATTTTAGCCTGAATATCTCCTGCAAAATTTACAGCCTGTGCTGTTGTTCTAATCACTACACTGCGGACAGTATAAGGTGAGCTGGTATTGATGTCTAATGCAAATTGCTGATTTTTAATCAGGTGAACAGCGGTTGCCTCATTATGATCTATCAGGTTATTCAGGGAATCAACAGCCGGTACAGCAGAGAGTTTTGGTTTTAAAGCACTGATATCGGTATCATAATCATTAGCAACAGGGTAAGCCAATACTTTTACATCCTGAAAATTTACCTGCGGCTGCACTAATTTTTTATGAAAGATAAAGGGGCCTTTTACTGTCACCTCCGACGAAGTAAGGTAACGCATGGCCTGTTCGGGTTTTATCCATGGGCCGCCCGACTGGCTCCAGCCAGGACTGTTAAAAAGACCTATTTCAATGTTTAAGCGGGTTGCCGTTTTAAGCGCGGTATGCATAATATCCCACCATTCTTCAGACATGAATTTAACCTTGCCATCAGGAACATCATCCAAACCTATGTTACCAATAAATGCCCTGTTGATACCCACCTTTTTCATGGCTTCCAGATCTTTGACCACTCCTTCTTTTGAAATGTTGCCAGATATCCAGTACCAGTAAACACTGGTTTGAACCGCATCAGGAATAGTGATGAAGCCGGTTTCAACAGTCTTAAAATTTGAAGAAGAAATGGCTGTCCCGACAGGAATATTTTGCGCTTTTGAGCCGGTCACCAAAACACTTAACAAGAGAACAGAGGCACCTATTGTTCTTAATAATAGCATAAATTAAATCGTTACTTGGTTGTTGTTATAATTTTCAATCGAAAAATAGCAATGCCCAAAGTAACTATTTAAAATTAATAATTACCAAAGTAACTCTATCAGTACATTAGGCATTTAGAAATACTTTTACGACCTGAAGATTTATAACAAGAAAGTATATATAGCAGCTTGTTCATGATCCCTGGTAAATAGGAACCCAATTGTAAACTATCCACTAATCGCTTTCGCAATCCCAAAAGCCGCAGCAGCGGCCAGCGCACCAATAATTACTACCTTAATTGCACCTGAAAAAGCCGGCTGTCCCGTTAATTTACTTTTAAAATAGCCGAATATGAATAGGCAGATTAAAGTAAAAGTACAGGAGTAATATAAAGCAATCTGAGAATTATCTATAAAAATATAAGGTGATAAAGGAATAATCCCTCCAATGATGTATGAAACACCAATGGTAAGCGCACTTTTGGTAGCCCTGCCCGCATCAGGTTCCTGCAAACCGAGTTCATAACTCATCATAAATTCTACCCACTTATCTTTATCCTTTGCCATCTCATCCGCAATCTTATGTTGAAGGGCATCTGATAAACCAAAACCCGCAAAGATTTCCCGTACTTCAACTTTTTCCTCTTCCGGCACCCGTTCTACCTCTTCATATTCACGTTTCAACTCAGCATAATAATGATCGGCATCGGTACGCCCGGCTAGAAAACCACCTAATCCCATTGCTATACTGCCCGCTACAATTTCCGCCAGCCCTGCAGTAACAACAATACCTGATGAATTAACTGCCCCGCTTAAGCCTGCCGCCAGGGCGAAGGGAACGGTTAAACCATCAGACATACCAATCACGATATCCCTGATAGTTTCCGAGCTGGTGATATGTTTTTCCTTGTGCATTATTGTTTACCTCCATTAATCATATCAGATACAATTCCACTGCCTGATTTTTTCTCGGCCAGAATTACCCCTGCCACATGTAAGAGCACAAAAACAATGATCAGGTACATACAAAAACCATGAAAGTTTTTAACAGCATGTAATATACTTTTTGGCAGGCCAAACTGATCCCCGAAAGCAAGTGTAAGACCTGTGCCAACCATTATCGCCAGCAGCATATAAAATATAATATACAAAATTTTGACGACCAGGTCATGTTTTGCCGGTTCTCTGTTCTTGTTAATGACAAAATAATCGCTGTAAACAACCTTAAGTTTATACAAGAATTTTTGATCGCTGCGCAGGAATAATTCCTGGAAAATCCTGAACAAAAACAAAGCAGCCAATGCATAGCCAAAGTAAATATGTATTCCCCAAACTTTATCTTCCAGGGTATGCAGAATTGATTTCCCCTGTACTGTTGAGCGAATAGACGGGTCTTCAAATAAAGTAGAATTGATCACTACAGTAACAAGTGATCCGGTAATGATTAACGCATTCATCCAGTGCCAAAAACGGATGGCCGCAGAATGTTTTTTGATATGCTGCTCATTTTCTACATCCCGGCGAATAGGTTCGATCGTTGGCATAAATTATCCTTTATTTAAACTTTAAATTCAGCGTCACAATGTTTGAAGTCAGCGCGGTTGACCTCGTATAATGTCCATATCTCAATTCCAGCATACTTAAATGCTGCCAGCCAAATACCCCCTTTGGTGGAGAAAACCTGATTCCGGCACCATAAAAATCACTGTTTAAAGTAGATAGATCATAATCGCTGGTATAATATTTATCATTGGGATTATGCTCCCCGTAAGGCGCAAAATATCTGGTACCTGTTTGGTTATTATAGCGATAGAATGGACTTATAGAAAAGAAAGAGCTTAGTTTAACCGGAATTTCCAGTTCGGCGGTATGTGCTCGAACGCCCCAGTTATCCATATAATACCTGTAAAAGGTACGGATAATAAATCGATCATCGAGGAAATAGTTAAATCTTGCAGAGATGGGCAATTTATAGCGGCTTCCAGGTAAGTTCTCTATTCTTTCTGATCCATCTGTAAAATAATCACGCTGATAATCAGTGGCCAGCAGGCCATGCTGATAACTTGGTTCAACCACGAATAATGCCTGCAAGCGTTGATTGATTACCTGTGAAATAGAAAATGAAGCACTAAAAGAATTTCGCGGCGCAGATGGGTATTTCAAATTTTCATGATCTGCGTCAAATCCCGGCCCCGTATAACCTGGCCGCAATTCTACCGGTAAAATCACCTTCCAGGTATCGAGGAAAGCCTGCAGTTTAACATCAAATTGTGTATTTTTATCTTTTGATAAGCGTGTCAGGTTAAAGGCACCACCAAAAGATTGGTAATCAAATTCTTTAGAAAAAGATCCAGTAAATCCGAAAGAATTACCTGTAGTTTCATTGGATTGTGTCCAGTTTAAGGAAGGATAGACACGTGTATCCGACATAGAAGCAGAAGAGATAGTACTTGGATCTATTTTATCTGATGAAGCTGAAGTGTAATGATCTACTCCCAGTTCAAAAAGAAAAGTATTTTTTCTGCCACGCTGGTTAAATTTGGAGAGCTGCAGATCAAAGGTATTAGCAAAGTCGGTTAGCTTTTCAGTCCCGATACCTCCGGTTACTGCCGAGTGATCCCCATCCTGATGATAATATGCAGATACGAAGTTAATCTCATCCACCTGAAGTTTACGGCTATGATAATTGGTAGTGTCACTAGGTGTTGTTTGCGGTTTGGTCTGCGCATGTGTGCTTAATATACCCAGGTAAAGTAGCGCGATATGTAAAAAAAGTTTTTTCATGTTCGATAGATTACATTAGTTACAGCCACAACCACCACCACTCTTACCACCATTGGCACCTGAGCCCGCTTCACGATAAAGCTGAAAGCTTTGTTCAAACTTCTGGGCTTTACGGGCGGATAAAGCCATTTCGCTATCGTTGAGCCTATTTTTTTGATAAGGTTTAACAGTACTGCAGGCACTAAGTAAACTCAATGCAACCAACCCCATGCCTATTAAGGCGGGTACTTTTCCAGGGAATTTCATATCACTATTTTATGTTTATATTTTTTGATGTATATATCTCACCGGCATCATCTATGATTACGCAGGCTACATGCTGCAATTGGTTAATCAGATCAAGTCCAACTTTTACTCCCATCACGGTTACCGGCGTAGCCAGCGCATCGGCCAGCTCTGCACTTTGACAAAGAATGCTCACACTTTTTATCCCGCTTACCGGCAAACCTGTTTTAGGATCTATGGTATGAGAGTATCTTTTGCCATTGATAGTCGCATATTTCTCATAATTTCCTGAGGTTGCGATCGCTGCATTGCTCATATTCATTGCTGAGAATGGTTTTGTACGTTCATCGGGATCAGCAATGCCTACTGTCCATGGCTTTCCGTTTAATTGTGTACCCCAGGTGATGAGGTCGCCCGCAGCATTCACAATTCCGCTCTCTATACCTTTCGACTTTAAAATCTGCCTGGCCCGGTCGGCTGCATATCCTTTCCCTATTCCACCAAAACCAATGCGCATTCCCTTGTTTTTTAATAATACTGTAGACTTTGACTGATTGATCACTACATTTTGATAATTGATCAGGTCTACCGACTGCAAAGCCGTTTCGGCATCTGGCAGAGTGGTCATATTAATATCGAAGTTCCAGAGGCTGGTATCAATGGAACCATAGGTAATATCAAATGCACCCTGTGTTAAAGCAGATATTTTTAACGACCGCTGGATCAACTGAATCACCTCCTCGTCTACCTTAACAGGTTTTATACCTGCATGCTGGTTAATCAGATTAGTCTGACTATCTTCTTTAAAGGTTGACAGCAATGCTTCAATTCTTTGAACTTCTATAATGGCCGCATTTATTGCCTCATCTCCCTTTATCTGATCTTCAGCAACCACGGTGAACTCAAAGCGGTTCCCCATCAATTTCAAAATCTTGCTGCAGGATACTTTCTCTTTCATAGTTATTTCTTCGGTGTAAGATCTGCGATCTCCTGAACAAACTTTTCTGGTGTTTCATTTGGATAACCTTCCCAGGCTTTGATTACTTTACCGTTATCGTCGATCAAAAGTGTATATGGAAATATCCCGTTATTATTATAACGATCGGCCAATGCCTCATTTAACTTTACCTGCGCTGCCGGCAACTGGTTCTTTTTTTGTCTTGGAAAATCTGCACGGACCAGAATGAGATGATCGGTGGCATATTGCTCAAATGCGCTGGATTCCAATATCTCTTTCCTTAGACGAATACATGGGCCACACCAGTCGGTCCCCGAAAAATTAACCAGGATTAATTTATGCGATGCAACAGCCTGTTGCCGGGCCTCATTAAAATCACCCAGCCAAAGGGCAGGAAGTGGAAGGAAATAAAACAATAATAAAAGCAGTGTTTTCATCGGGTTATAAATTTGCTAGGTGTTTGGATTGAACTCAACTTCAAAAGTGTGCAAGTGATACCGATAATGGTATTGCAGCTGAAAGTGCTCGCGGTTACAGATCTGTTTTAAGATGGCAAGCCCAAGTCCTGTGCCTTCTGATGAAGCATCTTTATGAAACCTTTCAAAGATCACGTCTTCATCTAATTTCAGATAGTCACTGGTATTACTAAAGGCCAGCGTATTTTTAGCCAGTGAGATTTTAATCAGTCCACCCTCCTTATTGTGCCTGATAGCATTACTAAACAGGTTATTGACCAGAATATCTAACAATTGCCTGCTGGTAGATAAATAAAAGGGATTTAAATCCAGATCTATGATTAGTTTTCTTTTATAAATCAGTTCCTGGAAGAAGGCTAATTTCTCTTCCACCATATCTTTGACGTTAATTTCTTCGATGTCGAGCTGCGAATTGTTGTCAATTTTTACCAGTAACAACAACGACTGATTTAACTTCGTTAGTTTAGATGTTGCCTTATATAAGTCGCCCAGGGTCTCACTTTCTGTAGCCCCTAAATGATTGGACTGTAGCATGGTATCCAATTTAGAATTGATTACTGCCAGAGGTGTCATCATTTCATGGGAAGCATTTTCAGTAAACAGTTTAATCTCCTTATAATCAGACCGTACCTTCGATGAAAGATTTGCAATAGCATCATTCAATTCCCTGAATTCTATGGTAGGTGAGATCACTTCATCAAATGGTTCTTCACGATTTACGTTAAAGGCTTTAATATTAATCAATAACTGTCTGAACGGACTCCAAAGCCGGTTGATCATGACCCTGTTAATTCCCAAAAGAATAACCAGCAATAAGGAAACCGGAAGAATAATAATCAGGCAGATGGTCCTGATCTCCTCCTGTCGTTCTACCTTGGATGACATAATTAAAACACGGTACGCCTGATGGTTAAAGCTGATATCTGCCTGGAGATACCTTGCCGTTTCCATGATTCGCTTTTTAGGATTATAATACACAGTATCTGCAAAAAAACTTCTGCCATTGGCCACTTTTATTTTTTTGTATTCTGCAACCAGATCATCAAATGAAGTAGGTGCAGGAAGAATATTTTTCACATTGGTAAAATCATTCACTTCCATCAGCTCCTCTGTTAAACCATCATCCATCTGTTTGTTGAGATAATAGGTAAGTGTTTGGTAGAAAAGAAACCCTATAATGATCAATCCAATGAAGTTGGTGATGAGCAAAATCCTGTTGTAGCGGGTAAACAGCTTCATAACTCAGCAAATTTATACCCTACCCCATAAACAGAATGGAAGTATTCTTTACAGCCCGCATCCAACAGCTTCTTCTTTATATTTTTGATATGTGTGTAGATAAAATCAAAACTATCTGCCATATCTGCATCATCGCCCCATATATGCGAAGCTGCTGCTGCCTTGGATATGACTTTCTTTTTATTGGCAATAAAATACAGCAGCAGATCGAATTCTTTCCGTGTAAAGTATACTACTTTGTCGTTTACTTTAACTTCTTTGGTTTGGAGATCAATTTCTATCTCGTTAAAAACGATCAGATTATTTCCTGCAAAATTGCTTCTTCTCACAATGGCCAGAATTCTCGCATTCAGCTCTGATAAATGAAAAGGCTTAATCAGATAGTCATCAGCACCCAGACTTAATCCTTCAATCCGCTGATCTACCGCATCCCTGGCAGTGATGATCATTACGCCATCAGTCTTATTTAATTTTTTAAGATGTCTTAACAATTCCAGACCGTCTCCATCGGGCAGAGTGAGGTCCAGCAGCACACAATCATAAGTGTTCATACTTATTTTTTGATAAGCACTTTCATAGGTAGGCGCGCAATCACAAGTATTGCCTTCAGCATTCAAATATTGCTGGATACTTTTTTGCAAGCTCAGTTCGTCCTCGATGATCAGCACTTTCATAGTGCCAATATCAGTGTGAATTTTGAAGACATTTTGTAGTTATCAATTTATTTTAATTTTTTTCCTGCACCAAGCCAGGCTCCAATATCTCCTCAGGATTTAACCCTATTATTGCAAGAATTTTCTATGATGCAGAATATTAAGATTAGTTTTAGGAACTCTTTGATTTATATATGAAATCTAGTAAAAAAAGCGAGAAAGAAATAGCAGCAGCTTATGTACTGCAAAAAGTTCAGCCGGCATTGCTTGGTTTGATGGATGGATCAGTATCTACTCTCGCTCCCCTATTTGCGGCGGCAGGCTTAACCCACCAAACCAACAAAGCTTTTTTTGTTGGCTTAGCCGCATCCCTGGGTGCGGGGATCAGCATGGGTTTGGCTGAGGCCTTATCAGATGATGGCTTAGTAAGCGGACGGGGAAACCCTGTAAAAAGAGGATTTATAACCGGGGCAGCAACGGCTTTAGGAGGAATGCTCCATACGCTGCCTTTTTTAATACAGGATATTAATTCTGCATTACATATGGCTTATGTTGTGGTAGCTATAGAGTTGGTAACCATCGCTATTATCAGATACAAATTCATGAAATCTCCATTATGGTCTACCATTTTCCAGGTTATCGTAGGCGGTGGTATTGTATTTTTACTAGGGATCTGGTTAGGTAAGCTGGGGGTTACTGAATAGTTAATCCTTTATTCTATATGACTCAACTGGCGCGCTGGCAACAATTCCATGGCTCAAGGCCCTTCATCGCAAGGGTGAAATTATCAGTTTCTTAAGTTTTTTGAAGACAGGTTCCCTGCTCATGACCTCAGCGTTATTATTTGCTGTCGCTTTAATCGGCTTGCCTGATATGTCAGCTGACCGTCAGCATATTCCCTTTTCCTAATAAAAATTTGACGAAAAATGCAAAATTCTTTTAATATGTCGTTAATATTGGACAAACACGCTTGAAAGGAATCAAAATCTAGCTGTTTTTGATAGCAATTAATTGCTCTGAGCCCGTTTCAAGTACCTCCTGTCTGATCAGGGGTTATTTTTACATTTAATCATGAATAAGATGAAAAACGGAAAAATTAGAAGAGATTTTAGTATCGGGGGTAAATTAACTGTTAATCGTTTAGGTTATGGTACAAAACAAATTACCCAAAAAGGTTTATCAGAAGAACCTCTTCTTAGAAAAGAAGCCTTAAAAGTTTTAAAACATGCTGTAAAATCAGGTGTTAATTTTATCGCGACAGCCGACAGCCACGGCCAGCATGTAGCTGAAGAACTAATTACAGAAGCGTTATATCCCTACCAAATGAACCTGGTGTTTGGAATAAAAGGCGGAATAGTAAGATCGGACCTGGAAGAAAGCCTTCACCGGCTAAAAGTAGGCTCCGTAGATCTTTACCAGTTAGATCGCGTAAACCCCGAAGATGCTGAAGCGACATTTGAATTATTAAAAAATGCGCAGATTGATAAAAAGATCAAACACATAGGTTTATCGGAGGTAACAATAGATCAAATTAAGCAGGCGCAGCGACATTTTGATGTAGCATTCGTCCAAAATGAATATAGCATTGATAACCGTAAATGGGAAGATGTGTTGGAATTTACAAAGCAGCACAATATCGCTTTTATTCCTTCTCCAGCATTAAACGAAGATCATGTAAAAGGTAAAGCTACACTGCAAAAAATAGCCGATAAGCATCAGGTTAGGCCAGAGCAAATTGCGCTTAGCTGGCTTCTACAACATTCCGATAACATTTTGCTGATTCCGGGAACTTCCCATTTGGAACATTTGGAAGAAAACCTGAATATAGAGTCAATTGAGCTTAGCGAAGAAGATCTTTATGAATTGGATTCGATTCATACACTTAGCGACATTTCGGTTTAAGATTATTGTTCATACAAGCACCTTTAAACTACAGCTAAGGTGCTTGTATTGAATATTGCCAAGATTTAAAAATACAGTTGTATTCCTGCGGTATAACCCATATAAAATCCGCAGAAGTTTTGTCCGTTGTTTCTGCTCCAGCTGGAAATATAAGTTTTAGTCATATTCCTTCCCTCTTCCGAATCGGTTGTAATATAATTGATAGAAGGCCCCCCAAACAGTTCCAGCGAAGGACTAATCCTGAAAGCAGGTATCAAGCGGAAGGTGGATTTGAAGTAATTTTCGTTGTGTTTAAAGCCTTCAAGATTGCTGGTTACCAGTTCGGTATTTAAACCGAATGACCGGATTTTCAAAATATGGGCACCCAATCCCGCTTCATAAGCATATTTGCTCCTTTTATTATTTATATTATAGCCTAAGCCCAAAATTCCGTAGATAAGTTTGCCCCCAGACCTGAAGGTTATTAGAGTGGTTTGGTTTTCATCGATAGTTAGCGCCAGGCTTTTCTCCGCATTTTTAGCGATATTGATAAAACCGATCTGTGTTCCCGCACTATCAGCAATATTGATGAACCCAATCTGGGTACCATTGGATTTCTTAGCTTTGTTCATAAATGCCGATAACTGTATGCCCTGTAAATCACGACAAAGGTTCATAAAACCTGCTATCTGCAGGGAATGTACATCACCTTCTTTGTTGAGGAAACCTGCGATCTGAGCGCCGACGCTACGGGCAGATAGATTAGCAAATCCGGCAATACCTGTCCCCTTACCCCCCTGGTAGGTATTCAGGAAACCGGCAACCAGCACACCATTTGCATTTTCACCAATATGGTTTGAAAAACCAGTTATCTGCATGCCTGACGCATCGTGGTGAACGATAGTTGAAAGCCCGGCAAAACTCATTCCGCGTTCTGAGGCAGAAACACCGGCAATCAGGTTCAGTGAAAAGTTATTGGTGTCTTTCGGAGCTGTTGTTCCATTGCTACTGACCGGATAAACAAAACCAATATTCTTTTTGGCACGGATGCCTTGCTGGGCAAGGCTACTCCCTCCGGAAAACAGTAAAGCTAAAAGTGTCATCACTTTTACAGGCGATAGGTTAAGGCAGTTTTTGTAAGGTTTGAAATTCATATCAGTGTTTTTTATGTACTGGTGTAACACGCTATGAGAATTATACCCCTACGCGGCAATCAAAATATTTTATCGTATCGTGTTTTTCACTTTACCAGAAAATATTTTCTTTCCGCATAAGGGTAAACGAATAACAGCGTGTTTCAAGGGAAATGACAAACATGAAAAAACTATTCTTTCTTACTACTATGATGGGTATACTGGGTTCAGGAGTGATGGCCCAGGTTTCAGATTCAACGGCTACAGGTCTTACACAAAATATCAGGGGAACAATTACTGATAAAAACTCAGGATTAGCCCTTGCCGGAGTTACCATTACATTAAACGACAACCAAACAAAAAGTGCAGTTTCTACTGCCAAAGGATACTTTCGATTAACGGGCATCCTGGTGGGCAGGCATCACCTGGAAGTTACCCGCGTGGGTTATCAAACGGTTATCTTATCCGATTTGCTGGTGATTGCCGGTAAGGAGGCAGAAGTAAACGTTGAAATGGAAACGGCCAGCAAGCAACTCAATGAGGTTGCTGTTAGCGCTACCTCCGGCAAAAAACCATTAAACCTGATGGCCATGTCAAGCGGACGTTCTTTTTCTCCTGAAGAAACCAACCGTTACGCAGGTGCAATGTTCGATCCGGCAAGGATGGCACAAAGTTTTGCAGGTGTAGTTGCGGGTGGTGATAACAATGAAATTATTGTAAGGGGCAACTCTCCGATGAGCCTGCAATGGAGACTGGAAGGGATTGAGATTATCAGTCCTAACCATTTTGGCGGACAAGGGTCTTCGGGCGGGGCGGTTAGCATGTTAAATTCTACTGTTTTAGGTACTTCAGATTTTTATACCGGTGCCGTACCTGCCGAATATAATAACGCCACAGCTGGTGTGTTTGACCTTAAGTTTAGAAAAGGGAATACCGATAAACCGGAATATGCTTTTACTGTGGGGGTATTGGGTGCAGGGACAACCCTGGAAGGCCCCTTTAAAAAAGGAGGTGATGCATCCTATCTGATCAGTTATCGATATTCTGCCCTCGACCTTTTGCAGAAGCTGGGGGTGAATGTAAGTTCAGGAAGCGGGGTACCCAGATACCAGGATCTTTCATTTAATTTTGTTGTTCCCACAAAAGGCACAGGTACATTCTCACTTTTCGGAATTGGCGGACTGGGAGGACTAACGGATAATGCAAAACATGATTTTACCCAATGGGATGAACGTACTGATGCAGACAACAGCAATTTAACTTATAGTGCGGGAAGCATAGGCCTGAAGCATGTGTATATTGCTAACAGCAAATTATATATTAATAATATCATTTCATATTCCGGAGACCGCAGCGTGAGCAGCACGGATACACTAACAAAATCATATCAGGCCAGCGCGATACAAAGAAGTCATTATGATAATGGCGCCATCCGTTATGCGGGAACTGTCAACTACCAGGTAAATGCTTCCAATACTATCCGCACAGGATTAAATGCCAGCCTTTTAAGTTATAATTTGTACGACCTGGAATATAAAAAAGAGAGTAATGGATTGGAAGAAATTTTGAATCAACAAGGCAATGCACATACTTTTGATGCCTATATAGAAAACAAACATCAATTTAAAGGCGGCGTTTCTATCAATACAGGTGTACACGCCAATTACTTCAACTTAAGTAATACCTGGTCGGTTGAGCCCCGCGTTGGTGTAAATTGGCAGGTAACACCAGATCAGCTGCTTACCTTTGCCTCCGGTGAATACAGCAGGCTGGAACCCTTATCTTATTATTTTGCCAGGGGTGTTTCGTCCGGCGAAACCACCAATGCCAAACTCTCTCCTACAAAATCAGCACAGTTGGTAATGGGATACGAGAAGCAGTTTTCCGGCCGCTTAAAGTTTAAAACCGAAATCTATTATCAGCATTTATCCAACGTTCCTGTTTCCAGTGATCCGGCCAGTAATTTCTCTTTACTGAATGTGTCAGACAACTCCGCAATTGAGTCGGTCGATTATACGTCCCTGGTAAATAAAGGAACAGGTAAAAACTATGGGCTGGAGCTATCCCTGGAAAAATCAATGAGCAATGGGTATTATGTTATGATTACCTCTACCCTATTTAATTCCAAATTCACCGCACTGAGCGGGCAGGAATTTAACAGTACTTTTGACACCCGTTATGTAGGCAACCTGATAGCAGGAAAAGAATGGGCAACTGGTAAAAACAATAAAAATATATTTGGTTTGAATGGTAAACTGATTTATGCCGGGGGCAGAAAATATTCACCTATCAATCTTCAGGAATCACTGAAGCTGGACGAACAGGTAATTGATGAGTCGAAGGTGAATACATTAACTGCTGATCCTTATATTCGCGTTGACTTTTCTGCCAGTTATCGCATCAACAAGAAAAAGACAAGTCATTTTATTCTTTTGGATATACAAAATTTGCTGAACAGAGAAAATAATCTGGGCTTATGGTATAATCCAAGCAAAAGGGATGTAGAACTGAATAAATGGATAGGTATTTTTCCTACCCTCAATTACCGTATAGAATTTTAATTGTCAGAGAAGATTTACCCTTTATTGATCATATTTTGGATTTAAAGAACGAACAGCTTATTCCCTTACTGCTTTCAGGAGACGAAACGACTTTTGAGCGCGTATATAAGCATTTCCTAAAACCACTGCATGTGTATGCGATCACCATGCTGAAGGATGAAGAGGTAGCGAAGGGAATGGTACAGAATATATTTTTAAAATTGTGGGAACGCAGGGATACACTAAACTTTAGCGGTTCTATACAGGCTTACCTCTATGGAGCGGTTTATCATGAATGCCTTAATTATCTGCGGCATGAAAAAGTTAAGGTAAATCATCAGGACCACCTCATTTATACCATGAAAGATAAAAGCGAAGGTAGTGCAGGAATGGAGTTACTTGACCTGAAAGAGAAATTGCAGCAGGCATTGAGCGAGCTGCCTGAAAAATGCCGTACTATTTTTCAGCTCAGCAGGTTTGAGGAGTTGAAGTACCAGCAAATAGCCGATGAGTTAGGGATCTCTATTAAAACCGTAGAAGCGCAAATGGGCAAAGCACTGAGGATACTGAGGATTAAACTGGTAGATTATCTGCCTTTAATGATTTGGTTAACCAGCCACCACTATCACCTATTTAAATAGAAAAACAATGGACGAATTATTAGCAAAATATATGCTGGGTGAGGCAACAGCCGCTGAAATTGAAGCGGTTGACAGATGGGTTTTTGCCAGTGAAGATAACCTGAAGTATTTTACGCATTTCAAGTTGATATGGGAAACCAGCAGGGGATTGAAGATAGAAAGCAATTTAAATACGGATGATTCATGGGCCGAGTTTAAGCAACTAACAGAAAGAAAGAACCAACCTGAAGTGATCATCAGACCTATAAACACCTATCAACGATGGATGAAAATTGCCGCCATATGGATAGCAATTATGGGTATCAGCGGCTTAATGTATACTTTTTTACAAGCCGGGCAGCCCCGCTTATTGACCCTTCAAAGCTATCAAACCGTGAAGACCGACACACTTTCGGATGGCTCTATCGTTACTTTAAATAAAAATTCTTTATTAACTTATCCTGAGAAATTTAAGGGAGATACCAGAGAGATTAAGTTGACTACCGGTGAAGCATTTTTCATGGTTGCACACAATAAATCTAAACCTTTTATCATCCATCTTGATGATGCAATTGTTAAGGTAGTAGGTACATCTTTTAATATCAAAAAAACAAATGCCCATGCAGAAGTTATTGTTGAAAGCGGCATTGTGCAGGTGATCCATAAAAAAGTTATCATCAGGTTAAAACCACAGGAAAAGGCAGATATAGATTACAAATCAGGTAAACTGACCAGAGGAACGAGTACTGACAAATTATACAATTATTACCGCACACAAGAGTTTGTTGCCAATAAAACCCCGCTGTGGCGTATCGTAAAGGTGCTGAACAGCGTGTATCATGTGAATATCGAAATTGCAGACCAGAAGCTGGCTGCAAGAACACTGACCACTACATTTAAGACAGATTCTTTAGACAAAATATTGGCTATTATTGCCGAAACATTTAATGCCCGTATTGTACATCAGCCCGGAAAGATCATTATTCAATAGTTTGTTTTACATGAAATATACCCACTTTGCCTTTTGTTTGGTTGTTTTGTTCCTTAGCCTGTTAACAGCGGATATAAAAGCACAAAATAATTTAGACAGAAATATTACCCTGAATGTAAAACAGGCGAAGCTTTCGGAGCTGCTAAGCCTAATTGGAAAAAGTGGTGGTTTTTATTTTTCCTATAGCAGTGACCAGATCAGGGCCGACAGTTTGGTTACCCTTTCGGCAGACCATAGTACGGTGAGGAATTTATTAGATGGTATATTCAAAGGTAACGTAGACTATAAAGAGTCGCCTGGTTATATTATCCTTCGTCCTGCGCCAAACAGGTTATCCTTAAGACCAGACACCACATCCGGCAAAGAGAATAATTATTACATCACCGGTTATGTGGTAGATGACCGCACCGGCCTGGGCATCCCGAATGCCAGCGTTTATGAAAAAAGATTACTGGTATCTACCCTGACGAATAATAAGGGATTTTTCAGCATCAGAATTAAGAGCGACGGACAGATTACACTTACAGTGAGCAAGGAGTTTTATAAAGATGCCAGTGTAAATTTTTTAAGTGATGTGACCATATCTTTAAAACAGCATAATTCTTATTACAGCGGGGAAAGCGCTTCAGACAGGACAGAAAGAAACTGGCTGGGAAGGATATTCATTTCTTCAAGGGCGAGGATGCAGAGATTAAACCTGGGCGGTTTTATCACTTCTGTTCCCTTTCAGACTTCCTTTTTACCGGGTTTAAGCAGCCATGGAATGATGAGC
Organism: Pedobacter sp. L105; assembly: GCF_009765875.1. Taxonomy (GTDB): domain Bacteria; phylum Bacteroidota; class Bacteroidia; order Sphingobacteriales; family Sphingobacteriaceae; genus Pedobacter. Next base: position 465,553 of record NZ_LMUP01000009.1, on the reverse strand, counting down.
AGCCAGGTAGTAAACCACTATTCCCTGAATGTATTAGGGGGCTATACCGCGGGGCTGGATGGCATAGAGCTAGGAGGTTTGTTTAACCTAAATAAACAGGATGCCCAATATGTACAGGCGGCAGGTCTTTTTAATGTAGTAGGCGGGAATTTTAAAGGCGTAGAGTTAGCAGGAATCAGTAATACCGTCTTAAAAAATGTAAATGGTTTACAGGCAGCTGGTATTTATAATCTGGCTAAAGATAGTATCACCGGAATGCAGCTAGCAGGAATAATGAACATCAGCAATGAAGTTAATGGTTTTCAGGCAGCGGGGATACTCAATAAATCCCACCTCATGACAGGCGTATCCTTCGGTCTTGTGAATATTACCGATACACTGGACGGTTATGCAATAGGACTGCTTAACTTATCCCGAAATGGTTATCATCAGTTATTGGTTTATTCCAATGAAGTGACAACGGCAAACCTGGCCTTTAAAACTGGTAATGGCAAACTTTACGCTGTAATTTCTACCGGGGCACATCTGGGTAATCACCTCAACTATTATAGCTTTGGACTGGGTATAGGCCATGATTTCATCTTCAATCAACACTATTACCTATCTACCGAGATTGCTTCCCAGTCCTTACTATCAGGGCAATGGAATGATCAGCATCAGATCTTCAAATTCAATACGCTATTCAATGTAAAAACGGGGACTACATTCAGTTTTTTTGCCGGGCCGTCATTTAACCTGTATCATCTGCAAAAAGGTGAAGAGAATGCCGAAGACAGAGAAATCATCTGCAATAAAATTGGGCTAATGAACCTGGGTAAAAGCAACAGGGGCTGGATTGGATGGAGCGTGGGATTATCATTTTAATTGTTCCGTTTCTTTTTGCATCAGCTTGATCTCTGTTTTTTCTTTTGAAATATCCTGACGGATCAGTCCAAATAAACTCATGTAAACATTAGCTATCCAAACCAGTGAAAAGCCGCCTATAATATAACCTCTCCAGTCGTCAAGCATCAAATGGTAACTGGTTAAAAAGAGAAATAAAATAGTCACGTAGTGGCTAAAGCAGTATTCGCAGGTAAAAAGATAGAAGAATTTTCTTTCCATCAGTGTTTTACCCTGCTGGCTTCTTTTCACACAATATTCCCTGGGTTCCCGGAATACCTCTTCGTGGGTAACGGTCCATGCGATACAGGCAATCGGTATCGCCAGTATAAAAAGACAGATGATCTGCATAAAGAATGTTGTCATATTTTTTTTGAATGCAAAATAATAACGGATCAGGCCCCTCATTGTTTTAACAATAAAATGCGTGGATTTTTTCTAATTTATGCCTAATCCATCATAGAAAATATGATCTTCATCAACAATATGCTAATTTCATGGATATGTCTCTTCAATGATACCTAATCAGCAAGTAAAATCTAAATATTTTGCAATTAAGTGTCAAAATTTAGTGCAAATTTGAGATTATAAACCAAATTTTATATCATCAAATGCTGCTCAAAAAAATTGCACCCCTATCCGCCTTTGTTTTATTCGCTTTAACCGCAAACGCACAAGTGTATAAAGATCCTAAAGCACCCGTTCAGGAAAGAGTCGCGGATCTGTTGAAAAGAATGACGCTGGAAGAAAAGGTAGGCCAGATGAGCATGTCTTCTTTAGGTGAATCCACAAAAGGAACTATTGCCTTTGGTGTGTTGGAAAGTCCTTTTATCAGTGCAAAAGGAGTTGCCAAACAGTCTGTCATTGCTAAAAGATATGCAATGGAAAAAACACGACTGGGAATCCCGCCGATTCAGATTGGAGAGTGCCTTCATGGTCAGCTGGCAGCCGGGGCAACGGTATTTCCACAATCAATTGCCCAGGGAAGTACCTGGAACCCTGCGCTGATTGAACAGATGGGTTCTGTAATTGCTTACGAAGCTTCTACTTCTGGTGTCGACCAAGCCCTTTCTCCCCTGTTCGACCTTATCAGGGACCCTCGTTATGGCCGTGTGGAAGAATGCTTTTCAGAAGATCCTTACCTTGTGGGCCAGTTGGGTTCTGCTTTTGTAAGGGGCATGCAGGGCGATCCGCAGCAAACTAAAACTAAAATAGCTGCCAATAAGGTCATGTGTACGGCCAAACATTTTGCTGCTTACAGTATACCAATAGCCGGCGTTAACCTGGCACCTGCCGAAGTTGGCGAAAGGGAATTACGTTCTATGTTTTTAGCGCCTTTCCGGGAAGCTGTTGAAAAAGCAAATATCTATTCTTTGATGCCCTCTTACAATGAAATTGATGGTATACCTGCCCATAGCAACCAGTTTCTGCTGAGACAGGTGTTGAGAAACGAATGGAACTTTCAGGGATATATTTTCTCTGATTACGGTGCCCTGGGGCAATTATATAATTTTCACCACGTAGCGAAATCACAAGCCGATGCCGCCGTGATGGCTATAGCTGCAGGTGTAGACCTGGAAGCTTCACGTCCTGAGGTTTATGCCCACCTGATCGAACTGGTTAAAGCAGGCAAAGTAAAGGAATCTCAAATTGACAGTTCTGTGGTCAGGATCCTGACCGCAAAATTCAAAGCAGGTTTATTTGAAAAGGCACTGCCTGATACCTTAAAATTAAAAGAACGATTACATACTCCGCAGCACATTCAGCTTTCACAACAGATTGCCGAAGAGTCTATCGTGTTACTAAAAAATGATAAAAACACTTTACCACTGAATAGCAGCAAAATTAAATCATTGGCGGTAATCGGGCCAAATGCCGATAAGGTACAGTATGGCGATTACAGCTTTACCCGTGACAATAGATCTGGCGTTACCGTACTGGGCGGTATCAAACAATTGGCAGGAAACAGTGTGAAGATTAATTACTCCAAAGGCTGTGAGCTGTCTGGTTTAGACAAAAGCGGATTTGATGAAGCAGTAAAAGCTGCTGAAGGAAGCGATGCTGTTGTAGTAGTGCTGGGAACAACCAGTGTAGTTTTTTCTGGTATCGGCTGGAACGGCCAGGCCGGGGCTGATGAACCTAAAGATCCTTTTACCTGTGGTGAAGGATATGACGTAACCGATATTAACCCGCAAGGCGTTCAGCGTGAATTGTTACAGGCGCTGTATAAAACAGGTAAACCAATTATTTTAGTATTGGTGCAGGGACGTCCATGGAGCATTAGCTGGGAGAAAGAAAATCTGCCTGCCATAGTTGAGGCCTGGTATCCCGGTGAGCGCGGCGGTACTGCTGTCGCCAATATTCTATTTGGAAAAGTAAATCCTTCCGGAAGGTTAAACATGACCATTCCTCAGTCAACGGGTCATATCCCTGCCTACTACAATTATGTCAATTCTGCCAAAGGAATTAACCGTCATCATGGAACAATAGAAAATCCGGGACAGGATTATGTGTATTCATCAACCGATGCTTTATTTTCTTTTGGTTACGGATTAAGTTACACCACCTTCCAATACGATAACCTGAAGGTTTCCAAACCTGTTTTCGGAAAAAATGAAGACGTCAATATAACTGTTGATGTGAAAAATACGGGTAGCGTAACTGGAAAAGAAGTAGTTCAACTCTATCTGGGAAATAAGGTAAATTCAGTAAGCACACCTGTTATGGCTTTAAAGCGATTCAGTAAAATAACGCTTAAACCGGGTGAGATAAAAACAGTTTCCTTTAGTATTAATCCTGCAGATATTGCGATCTGGAACAGGAGTATGAAACTCGTTACAGAACCAGGAACATTTGATGTGATGATAGGACGATCGGCAGACGATGTAGTGCTGAAGAAACAACTGGAATATAGAGATTAAGCTTAATGTTTGAATGGAACCAGGTGCATTATCCTATTTTGATGCATCTGGTTCCACCATAATGTGATACAATTATTATTTATTTCATGTAGTTAGATCGCGGATTTTGCTTTTCCACAGATGGAACTTATTATAAAGGTTGTCAAAATCCAAAGGCTTACTGATGTAATCGTCCATACCAGCTTCCAGACATGCAATCCTGTCTTTTTCGTAAGCGGCAGCGGTCATGGCTATGATCACCGGTCCTTTATCCCCATAGCGCTTTACAATATTGCGTGTGGCATCAAACCCATCCATTTCGGGCATTTGTAAGTCCATGAAAATCATATCATAATGCTGTCTTTCCAAAGAAGCTAAAACCTCTAATCCATTAGAGACTACATCGCAGCTGTAACCTATATTTTTAAAAGCCCTGATCACGATTTTTTGATTGATCAGGTTATCTTCGGCAATTAGAATACTTATTTTTTCAATGTCCTCAGCGATAGCAGGGGCCGTCTGTTTAATAAGCGGTTCAAATTTTTCTTCTGAAGGCTGTTCGGAAAGAACCTGAATCAGCATCTTTTGAAAATAGTTTGGTTTAATGGGCTTATCCTGAATAGCGGCAAATAAATCGCTATCAGCCTTTTCATGAGCCGGAAAGTATCCCGCCGAACTAAACAACACCAGGGGAACCTTATATGTTTTCTTGATTTCGCGGGCTACTTCTATCCCATTTTGATCAGGCATCAGCAAGTCAATCACCACTATATCATATTGCTTTTCTGCTAAAGCTTTAAGGCACTGTAAACCGCTTTCGCAGGTATCGGCATGCATACCCCACTGCTCGCAATGAATCTTAAGAATGCGCAGGTTGGTAGGGTTATCATCAACGATCAGAACCCATTTGTCACCGAGGCTTTTTGGAGCCGGAGGTACATAAGTTTTTATTTCTGCTGCAGCATTTACCTCAATCGTAAATTTAAATGTAGTACCTACATTAACCTCGCTTTCTACCCAGATACGGCCGTTCATAATTTGCACGAGCCGATCACTTATGGCCAGTCCGAGACCAGTTCCTCCATATTTGCGGGTAGTTGAAGCATCCACCTGGGAGAAAGAATTAAACAACTTATATATCTTATCGGCAGGAATACCAATGCCCGAATCTTTTACAGCGAATTCAAGAATATATTTGTTCCCCTCCTTTTTATTAACACTGATACTGGTTAACACTTCACCTCTATCAGTAAACTTAATGGCATTAGACACCAGGTTAACAATGATCTGGCGGATCCGCGTAATATCTCCTATAATTTCATGCGGCACATCAGGATCAATCATGTACAGGAGATCCAATTGTTTATCCTGTGCCCTAACAGCCAGCAGATCGTAGGTTTCTTCAATTACACGGTGTATAAAAAATGGATGTTCTTCCAGTTCCATCTTGCCCGACTCAATCTTGGAAAAATCGAGGATTTCGTTGATGATCTCCAGCAGCGAATCGGCACTAACCCTGATCGAACGAACGTAATCTTCCTGTTCATCTGTGAGAAGGGTGCTACCCAACAAACTGGTCATTCCCATCACACCATTCATGGGCGTTCTTATTTCGTGGCTCATGTTAGCCAGAAACTCAGACTTGGCCCTATTCTGTTCTTCGGCAAGGCTTGTCTTTTCTTCCAGTTCAGTATTTAACTCATTTAAATGCTGATCTACAATATACTTATCAGTGATATCTTCAAAAACCCAAAGCATGCCGCTGGTATGTGCCGATATGGTAGGCATACAACTTACGCAAAGAACTAAGATTTCGGGAACGGAATAGATCCAATGCCAGTTATCTATTCTTTTATCCTTTGACTGAAAAAGTTCCTGCCCGCGTTTAAGTATTTCAGCTTTATTATCAGCAGCTGTGCGCAAACGCTGCATAGCAGGCGCCAGTTGTTGCGGAGAAACATTCCCTCCGGGAATGGCAAACAATTTTGAAGCCTGGTCGTTAACCCAGCTGTTCTGCCCGGAGTCGTCAACAAATACAATACTTTGTGGTACCGCCTGTAAAATAGAGTTGAAACGAAGCCTTAATTCTTCGAGCGAATAGTGAGTGCGTGAAAGTTTTATCGTTTCCTTTATACTTGACAAACAGGCGTCAATAAACTCCCTGAAGTCTTCATTAAAATCAAACTCCTTATCCCAGATTAATAAAATGCCGCCCCTCACGTCGATTTCACTTACCGGCAATATGGCAACAGCAGAAGGGTTTTTTAGCCAGCTCAGTAAATCTTTATCCAGCTGTGCTGAAGGCCGATCAAAGTATAAGGGATCATACTTCTCCTTTGCAACTTTTAAAATTGACGGATCAATCAACTCCTCACTGGTCAGATTATCATGAAAGATCGCACGGGCGGTTATTTCATCTTCTTTCCTTACGATTATTACACGGTCGGCCTCTGCAAGATGCTTCAACTGAACCATATTTTTCTTCATGATTGTTGTCCATTCCTCATAGACATCAATCCCCCGCTTCTGCCCGATAAAATTGAGGGCTCTTTTTGCCCAATTGATAGCTATTTGATTCAGTTCCATCATAGCTATATAAACGCTTTAATTGCTGAAACTATTTCCTGTGGTGCACTAATATGTGGGAAATGTCCTATTGCGTTCACATACTTCAGTTTACTTTTTACTATATTTTTGTGGAGGTATTCCGCAACTACACCTGGTACCGCAATGTCGTCATGGCTCTGGATCAGTAAAGTTTCTTTTTGCAGCTTTCCCAGTTCACTTCTTATATCAGATTCAAATATAACTTTAGAAACCGCCAGCGCTATATCAGGCCGAATGTCGGCTAATGTTTTAGCAAAGCTTTCGCTCAATTCAGGCTTGTCCGGATTATTCATCGCCGCTGCTGAAAAGCCACTTACCCAGGCATAATAGTTATTGGTCATGTTTTCATACATATCATTAAGCGCTTCCTGGGTAAAACCTCCGGTATAGTTTTCATCATTCAGATATCTGGGGGATGCACCTATAAATACCATTTTTGAGAAATACTGTGGTGCTTTAATTGCAGCAAGCAGCGAAATCATCGAGCTTACTGAGTGCGCAATCACGATCACATCTTTCAATTCCAGTTCTGCGATGATCGTTAGCAGGTCATCGGCATAAGGTGCGAGATTATTGTATTTTAAAGGGCTGTATGCTTTTGGATCGGCATGCCCGCCACCTGCATTGTCGTATAAGATCAATCTGTAATCCTCTTCAAAGGCTTTTTTTACGGTATCCCATGATGTTGTATCAGTACCAAAGCCATTTGCAAAAATGAGGGTCAAGGCTGAATCAGTATTACCTTCTATAGTGACGTTATTTTTTTTCAGGGAAGCAGAAATCATATACTAGTTTATTAACTGTAATCAGAAAATTACAGGCGAAAAGTACCCATTATTTTCCAAGTACAAACTCTTCAGCATGCTGTTTAAACATTTTATAGCGCCTGGTTGTAACTTATTACAGTGCTTTTATCATAGGGAAAATTTTATGCTTTTGAATATCAGGTTCACTCAGCTATGTTTAATCATCATTATAGCTCAACACTTCTGATTTTTAAGGATTGTATAGTTTGAACTCATTATTCGTTATACTCCTGGACAAAAAATTTCAAAGCAATACTGGCCTGAAATATGGAATTCACCTTTCTATTGTAACTGTTGGCTGGATTTTTTTACATTGCGAACCGTTAATGCCCGGTACCTTAAAATATCAATTTCTATGATCGATCATCAATTATTTGCGGAATTAGTTGCCATCAGGCGTCAGTTACATCAACATCCTGAGCTGGGTTTTAAAGAATTTAAAACATCTGCTTTAGTACAGAAACACCTCCAAAGTTTATCTATTCCATTTGAAACTATAGTTGAAACGGGAATTATAGCTACTCTACAAAGAGGAGAAGGACCAACAATTGTACTGCGCGCCGATATGGATGCTCTTCCTATTCAGGAAGGGGCCGACTTTGATTTCCATTCTGTAAATGAAGGGGTAATGCATGCCTGTGGTCATGACCTTCACACAGCTATGTTGTTGGGAGCTGCCAGTCAGTTAAAGGATATACCATTTGAAGGAACGGTAAAGCTGGTTTTTCAACCATCTGAAGAAGGAAATGCGAGAAGCCCTGAAAAGGGCAAATCAGGTGGACAGATCATTGCTGAAAGTGGTAAACTGGATGGCGCGAGTGCTGCTTTGGGCCTGCATGTTCATCCCCTCCTGCCTGTTGGAAAATTAGGCTACAGAAATGGTGAATCATTGGCCAATGTGAGTAATTTCTCTATCCGGATAAATGGAAAAGGAGGACATCCGGGTGCAATGGAACATGTGACTGACCCCGTGATGATCAGCGGGCATCTTATTGTAGCTGCGCAATCATTGATTTCACACACTGCTCCTACTGAACCCGCGGTAATCGCTTTTACCCACGTACAGAGTCTGGCAGAGCCTAGCTTTAACGTTATTCCGCTAACTGTACTGCTCCAGGGATCACTGAGGGTTTTAAATATAGATACTTATCAAAAGCTTGTAGAAAAATTAAAACAACTGATTAGAGGCCTGGAAATTTCATTTGGATGCCAGATAGAACTGGATTTCAGTGCTTATTATCCTAGTTTGCTTAATGACGAAGGTATACATCAAAAATTGGCTGCCGTACAGGACAGGATATTTGGAAAAGCCAATGTATTTGAAGGTGCAGCACAATTAATTGGAGAGGATTTTTCTTTTTATTCCAGATTAATGCCTGCTCATTTTTACTTTCTTGGTGCAAAAACAAATGAGAATGACACCTATTTCCTGCACCACCCAAAAGTGACTTTTAATGAAGAAGCGATGAAATATGGTGCTGCATTTCTGGCTGAAGGCGCTGTAGACCTGATCAATAGTTTTAAATAGGCTACTTTTGAAGATGATCACGGATATAGAAAAACCCTATACATTTTTATATAGGGTTTTTTACAAAACAAAAATCACATCAATAATAGATCAATGACGTTTGACACGCTGATTTAAATTGATCAGGTCATTTATATTTATCCTTGGTTTAATCACTATTTTGTTTAATGAATTTATAGGTTCTTTTAACATATCATGTGATTGGGTAATTATAGATCCTGCAACAGCTTTCATCTTCATCAATTTATCTTCAGTCATGATTACGGGCAATTTCCATTTTAATATTTCAGTAGAAAATTCCAGGATTTCTGCTGTCGTTTTTCCTTCTCTTATCATAAAATGACCAGCTGATTGATACCGATAAATAAATATAGTCGTTTAAACCGCAGAAAAATTATAAAAGTTTAATAATCAGCTAGATATATTTATATTATCCTTGCGGTTAAGACCTTTATAATAAATAGGATAGTTTTGAGCAGATCTTTTCTTAAAACCTGACGAGCAAATCCATAGCAGCAGTATACTGATCTTTTTTCGTTCCATTGTCATAAGGAGTTACACCATCTGCATAAGCCCTTTCATAGCGCACTTCGGGCCGAACCCTGATATATTTTGTGAAATAATGCACAAACCCTATGGTATGACTTGAGTACCAGGTGGCGTAACCTGTTCTTCCTGCCTGGGGATCATTCAGGAAATCATTGCGTACTGACAAATAATCTTTAGCAGAGAATTTGGTTTCAAAGTAGTTTACAATGCCTACCGCGTTTTCAGTTCCGGGAATGAGCGTTCCGGGGCCGACTCCCGGATAAAATGATTGTGCGGGGCCATTGATTACCGTTCCTCCGGTTAAAGCATGGTATTGCCACATGTAATAAGCCTCTGTCATGGTATGGAAGGTTTCATTAAACCGATGTCCCCATGTGGCAACTACCATTTGCAAGTCGTCGTGCTGGTTTTTATAATCACCGCTGCCCAGGGAATTGATGCCGGCATAGATAGAATCGTCATTATTGTGTGATACCCAGCGCGCCATCAACAGGCCGTTGATCTGAGCAGAATTACTCCACGGTGCCATATCATTGCCCGCGTGAACACCTACTTCCAGCTGCCAGTAAGATCCCAGCTTAAATGTTGCCTGTATGCCTGTAAATGTAAAAGGGTCTACAGTAAACATCAGGGAATGGGAATACAAATAGTTGTCTGTTGCCCATTGTGCTTCGATATCTGCCGGAGATATAAACCTCCCTATTTTGAGGATCATGCCATCTGCTATTTTTGGAAAATAGATCAAACTGTACATCTCTGATGGGTCAAATCCATATTTATTGTTGTGTGCCAGCAGCTGATTACTAAAGTAACCTTTAGCCAGTGTAAACCTGTAATCGGTTCCAAAAATGGTAGTGAATAGAAAACCAAAGGAGATATGATCGGTTTGTACCGTATTCGGCTGCATATCCAGTTTAATTCCTACCTGATCTAGCACTACTGAATTGGGAACTAAATCATACGAAGTTGGGAAATTGGAGTGTTTTGACGTACTTAAATTTCCTCCGGCATCGGCCCAGCCATATATTTTCAATCTGCTGTTGGTTAGCCCCAATAAATTGGTGAGCGGATAATTTGGCGCAGTTGCATCAGCACCTATTAGTGGGGCACCATCCCAGTCTGAACCAGGGAAAGGCGGGGCGCTTATCGGTGAAGGAAGGGAACGTTTCACAGTATCTTGTTTAATCCTGATAGTGGGAGATCCCTGCTGGGCATACAGATTAAACGTTATAGTTACCATGGCAACCAGGAGCAGTTGTTTTTTCAATTTTTTAGGGATTAGATGCTTTAATAAACAGAAATTTTTATTCCGAATAAAAATGGCACATACGAAATATGTGCCATACCTAAAACCAATACGTAAAATACTGATCTAATGAAAGTTACTATAAATAAAATTAAACCATCTCGTCAAACCCTACCAAATTGGAAGGGTATATTCTCATAACGGCATAAATATCTTAAACAGCCGCCACTATCCCATCGCACTATTCAGTGCTATTATAGCCGTTTTGAAATGCTCACGTGCAACTAAAAACTGGATATTTACTTTACGCAAGGCAAACCCTGCACTTTTAATGTTGATACCTTTTTCCGTAAGGGCATAAGCACTTTTGGCCAGTAAACCTGGCTGATCCATATTGGATCCCAGCAGACATACCATGGCAACTTTTTCTACGGTAACTTTTTCAAAGTTATTTTCCAGGTCGCTGATCAATTTTTTATCAAAATCACGCTCCCAGATCACAATAGATATGCTATTGGCACTGGTTGCCTTAAAGGTATAACTTATATGATGGTTATAAAATATCTGCATGATCTGCAGGTCACTGCCTACATTGCCTACCATTAAAGGATCGTAAACATCGATGATCAGCAGTTTATCTGTCCCGGTGATCAGTTCCACACGTTTATGCTCACAGACAAATTCGCGGGTGATCAGCGTACCGGGATGTGATGGTTCAAATGTATTTTTAATACGCAGGTTAATACCGCTGATTTCCAAAGGTTTTGATGCTTTAGGGTGAATAGCTTCCATCCCTACATCCGCGAGCTGATCGGCAATATCATAATTGGTATACCCTACAGGTTTGCAATTTTCTATGCCCACCATTGCAGGATCGGCAGTAGAAAGATGATATTCCTTATGGATAACCGCTTCTGCAGGTTTTAAAATTTCAGCAATTTTGCTAAAGGTAACCTCAGAGTAGCCCCTGTCAAATTCACGCATAATTCCCTCTGTTCCTTTGGCATAACCCGTAACAATACAGATCGTTTGCTTCAGTTTTACGTTTTTGAATGCATGTTTGATACGCTGATCAATGGTATAGGCCAGATGATCTCCAAAACCACTAAGGTCAATCAGCTGTGCATTGATCCCCCTGTTCTGAAGAATATTGGTAAAGTTAAAAGCAGAATGGCTTTCACCTATGGAGGCCAGTATTTCACGTGCTGCCTGCAGTATCCCCTCTTTACTCACATAACCTGAAGCCAGTATATTAGCCAGATTCTCCAAATATTTTTGCGCTTCGGTAATATGTTGTTCTATAAACTGATCTGCAATAGTTAGGTCGAGTCCCAGTGCCACATACTTTTTATTGATAGACTTTAACTCAGCAATCAGGTTTTTTAACGGGCGATGAAAGTTTTGGTATTTAGCAATACGGTGATAAACCCCGGGTTTTCCTGTTTTTTTATTTTCAAGCAATAGATCAGTTACCCCCGAAAATGCAGATACTACAAATACCCTATTGTATAACTGATCTCCTGTACGTTCAAATAAAATGATATTTTTAATTACATCCTGCAGGGCACTCATAGAAGTCCCGCCTATCTTTTCCACTGTTAACATAGCATAATCTTGTTTTTGACAGGCCAACAGCCCATTATCGCTTTTTTTACGCCGCTAAGCTATAAATTTTACGATAAATCCAAATATTATTTGCTCGATTAGGCTAAATAGCAAGATTAACTAATCATCCAGAAAAATTAAAAAACATGAAAACTGCTTTGTGTTAGTACAATTTTAACATCGGCAATTGTTAACTCTCCAGATCTTTAACCACTTCTTCCCCAAGAGTTTTTTTATTGCTTTTTTTCCAGAATTGTTTACCTCTTCGATGCACCATAGGAATATCATCCCCCAATAATCTGCCCCACGGTTTTAAATCATCTATGCGGTCAAATATGATTTTGATAATGGCAAGAAAAGGAATGGATAAAAACATGCCGGAAATTCCCCACAAGGCGCCACCCAGCAATACAATAATAATAGAAACCAGCGCATTGATCTGTACTTTTGAAGATACAATGTTAGGTACCAGAAAGTTATTGTCTATAAACTGAATAATGGCATAAGCCCCTATAATCCCCAACTGAGTAGAATAGCCATCTTTTGTAATTGTAGCCATTAAAACAGGGAGAAGGATGGCGATGATTCCACCCAGGTAAGGGATCATATTTAACAGCGCCCCCAGCACACCAAACAAAATGGCATATTTTACGCCCAGGATAAGTAAGGCAGTGGAATTTAGTGTAGCGACAATTGCGGCTTCAATTAACAAACCCACCATATAACCCTGAATAGCCATTTTAGTCTCGCTCAATACGTCTGCTACCTTCCTGCTATGTTCCTCGGCAAAAACTTCATACAAGAAATTTAATATCCTGGTTTTATTCCATAGGAGTAAAAAGACGTAAACTGGTATGAGCACCACCACACCCAGAATACCCAGTGCAGTTCCAAGTGTCTGAGCGATCACAGCCTTACTGCTGTTCATTGCCTCATTCAATAATTGCATTTGTTTTTGAACATCTATACCAAAATCCTGCTGCAGCCAATTTTGTCCCTCTACCAGCAAATGATTGAATTTTTGGGTGAGTAGAGGGGCACTTTCTCCAAACTGTGCAATTTGCGAAGAAAGGAAAAATATAAGTCCGGCAATCAGGACCAGGGCAATAAACATGGCCAGAATAATAGCCATCATCTTAGGCATTTTAAATCTCAAAAATCTATTGACCAATGGATTGAGTAATATACTGATGATAAGCGCAAATGCCAAAGGGGTAAGAATATCCCTGAGATTGAGTAGCGTATAAGTGAGCAAAATTAAACCAAAAAGTACTACAGTACTTTTAATGAAAAAGGGATATTCTTTATTTGGCATATTTTGGATAACACTATTATATCAGATATGTTTGATGAACAGTAGCAATAGTTTGGATAATTTATTAACAATTTATTATCAAATACAGGCAAATAAAAAAATCCGGGAACCCTATATTTGTCGTACGTGTTTATTAAAAATTGAAATTATTTTTCTTATCTTACACCCCTCTTCTAAAACTATAGATGATAAAGCCAAAGAATATCAAATTATTTTCTTCAATAAATATTCCTAAAGTATATATTTATAGGCGGGCAATAAATGCCCATATTTACAGTTATATATGTATAGCAACAAAGCTCTTCCGGTTTTCCAGCATTTTAATGTTTAATCCGCGGAACGTTTTTAACCAAATCTGCCAATAAGGACAATTCTACGTTTCACACACCCATTAAATAGATAAAAATGCCATTCTTAGATCACGTATTACAACCGCCTTCTTATGGCTGGAAAGATGAACAGGGAAAGCTAGTCAGACCTAGTAACAGACAAATCTTTAAAGAGTTTTTTTCAAGGCTAAATATTTTTAAAGACCGTAAAAACTGGCTGCCCTTTTTTAGCTGGCTTAAAGTGTTGTGCCTTGCACCTTTCTTTTTTATATTTGTTTTTAACTACTTAAGCTGGTGGACATTTCTTGCCGCTTTCGTATACAGCATGATCGTTATGGGTACCCATGGTACGATATGGCATCATCGCTATTGCACCCATGGAGCTTATACTTTCCGCAATAAATTCTGGCGTTTTTTTACACAGAACTTAACCGTAAATGTTATTCCTGAAGAAATTTATGTGATATCACACCATGTTCATCATTCTAAATCTGACGAACCAGGTGATCCTTATAATGCACAGGCTGGTTTCCTGTACTGTTTTTTAGCCGATGTAAATCATCAGCCTATTGCTAAAGATTTAAGCGAATCTGACTATGGACGGGTAAAAAAGTTAATGTGTCATACTGGTGTTACCGCAAATACTTACGCACAATATCAAAAATGGGGATCTTACGTTAATCCACTCAATGCTATACTTTCATGGGGGTTAAACTGGGCCTTCTGGTATACCGTATTTTACCTGATAGGCGGAAACGCATTGGCCTGCAGTCTTTTTGGAGCCGCTGCATTCTGGGCAGTTGGTGTACGTACCTTCAATTATGAAGGACATGCCAAAGGTGAAGATAAACAGCGTGAAGGAACAGATTTTAGTATGAATGACAATTCGATCAACCAGCTTTGGCCGGGCTTCGTTGCCGGCGAATGGCATAACAATCACCATTTATACCCTAAAAGTGCAAGAAGCGGGTTTAAACCCCATCAGGTAGATATGGCCTGGTATTATATCAAAATGATGAATGTGCTGGGCGCTGTAACAAGTTATAAAGATTCTAAAAAGGACTTTTATGAGCGTTATCATTTACCATATTTATTGCAGAAAAAAGAAAAAGCAGCTTTTGCCGCTGGTAAGACTCCAGTTGAGGTGATCCTTCCAGTTAAAGTGATCCTTCCTATATCAAAAGCCGGTTTATCTTAAATCAGCATTTTATTTAAGATCGTATGATTGGTTGCACCAATCATACGATCTTTCTTTCCAGAAAACAAATTCAAATGTATTTGTAACAAAAACCAAATGTTGTAGTCAAAGATTTACATAAAATCATTGCTATGAACTGGAAGAGCCTTTTTACCCCAAACACTGAAGGTAACCCACCGAAAAAATCAAAAAAACGTGAATGGTTAAATGCTATAGTGTTTGCTGCAGTTGCCGCCACATTAATTCGCGGGTTAATCTTTTCGGCTTACGCCATTCCTTCAGGTTCAATGGAAGGCACCCTGCTTACCGGCGACTATTTATTTGTCAGCAAGATCAGCTATGGTCCCAGAATGCCTTTTACACCGATAGCTAATCCCTTTTTAGAATCTACGATTACAAAATATCACTTTAAAACATACTGGGATGGCATTAAATTTCCCTACCTGCGCTTACCAGGTTTTACCAATATCAAAAAAGGCGATATCGTTGTATTTAATAAACCGGAAGAGGCAGATCCCGCGTATGATAAACCTGTAGATGTAAGGACCAACCTGATTAAACGCTGCCAGGCCACGCCGGGTGATATATTGACCATTGTTAACTCACAGGTATTTATCAATGGAAAGGCGGCACCCAATGCGGAAAAAGCACAGACTTCGTATGACGTAAAGGGAGATATCACCCAGATTAATCCCCAGGTGTTTCAGGATATGGGTATTGAGATCCGCCAGCAAACGGGGACCGACACCTATGAAATGATCATTCCAAATGCGGCTTTAGCCACTTTTAAAAGCTATTCTGTGATAAAAAGTATAATACCGGCAATAGAACCTGCCGGTCAATATGACGCCGAAATTTTTCCGCATAACAACAGGTTTAAATGGAATGAAGATAATTTCGGTCCGCTGGTTTTACCAAAAAAAGGATGGATAGTTCAATTGAATGACTCTACCCTGGTATTATATCGCAGGGCTATTGAGTTGTACGAAAACAATAAAGTAGCTGTAAACGGGAGCGACATCCTGATCAATGGTAAAAAAGCGAGCAGCTACACTTTTAAAATGAATTATTACTGGATGATGGGCGATAACCGCCATAATTCCCTGGATTCACGTTTCTGGGGTTATGTACCGGAAGACCATGTTATTGGGAAAGCTATGCTCACCTGGATGAGCGTGGATTCTTCAGGACATTTTCTGAATAAGATTAGATGGGACCGTATTTTAAAACCTATCAACTAGACTTTATTTCTTTTAGAATTATATTGGTTCGATCAATGATAAAATAAATCAAAATATCGTTTAATGTATTTCCAATGCGCTTTTTTGCGCTGGAAATCATAATATGTTAATGATTAGTTGACATTGCCGTTACATGACTAAGCTTTCTTTGCGACAAATATCGCATTGATGAAAAAAACACTTACTCTTTTCCTGCTAACCTTTTGTTATTTTGTCAGTTTCGCCGCTGGCACCTCTTCAGTCAAGGGTATAGTAACAGATAAAACTACTGGCGACCCGATGATCGGTGCCATGGTAATCTTAAAAAATAAGGACGGATATTCCAGATCCGTAAGCACCGGTCTGGACGGAAGTTTTAATTTTAAAAATGTGCCTGAAGGCCATTTAGAAATTGAAGTAAAATATGTCTCTTATGCTCAATCTGAAGAGAACTTTGATTTAAAAAGAGGTGAAGAACGCTTTTTTAAAGTTCAGCTGGAAAGTAAGGTCAACAGTTTAACAGATGTAACTATTAATGCGAGAGCAGACAGTGGAAGCGATAAGAGCGCACGACGCCTGGTTCAAAAGTCAGACCAGGTAATTAATGTGGTATCCGCTAAAACCATTGAACTATCTCCTGATATTACCGTAGCCAATGTTACACAGCGTGTATCCGGAGTAACTATAGAAAGAAGCAACAATGGTGAAGGCCAGTATGCGATCATCCGTGGAATGGAAAAGCGATATACCTATACGCTGATTGACGGTTTTAAAATTCCAAGTCCGGATAATAAAAACCGCTACGTTCCTCTAGACATTTTCCCTGCCGACCTGATCAGCAGACTGGAAGTATATAAGTCATTAACGCCGGCAATGGAAGGTGATGCTATCGCAGGTGCCATCAATCTGGTGTTGAAAGATGCACCGGATAAATTTACTGTATGGGCTAATTTGGGTGCAGGCCTTTCTCAAAGTGTTGCCGATCGTGGTTTTACCGAGTTTGGCAACAATTCGTCAACCTATCGTTCGCCACGGATCAATAACGGCGATAACTACAATGCAACTATTGGCGATTTTTCTAATAACCCCCTGCATTTTTCCAATTCAAAATTACCTATCGGAACCATTGCCGGCCTGAGTATTGGCGGCAGAACCACGAATAAAAAATTCGGTGCGCTGGTTTCTTTAAGTTATCAGAATATATATAAAAATACCAATGGAGTTTTCTTTCAGACAGATGTTGATCCTGTTAGTAATGCCCCGCTGGTTACAGATATACAAAGAAGAGTTTATAGTACGCAACAGGAACGTACAAGTGTAATTACCAGATTTGACTATCAATTTAACAAGAATAATAAAATCAGCTTAGATGCTGCTTATATCGATCTGGCACAAAACCAGTACCGTTATACCTCTGATACCAGTTTAACCTTAGCGCGTACAGGAATGGGTCAGGGACGTGTAACAGAAAGCCCAAGAAGTATACGCAACGTACAAAACATCTATAATTTCAATATTCATGGAGATCACCACATCACTGATCAGCTGAGTGTAAACTGGACAGCTATTTATTCCAAAGCTACAGCTAATGAAAACCGCTACGACCTGAGCTTAATTACAGGCAGAACTTTACAGGCTGATGGCTCAGTAGCGCAGCAGCCTGTTACGGTTGACGCACTGAAAGGTCAGGGTCAAACCTTTGCCTACAATTCGGATCAGGATAAAAGCGGTTACCTGAATTTTGTTTATACACCGGAGATTGCCAATACCAAAGTTGAGTTCACTGCCGGCGGAATGTACCGCCATAAAACACGAAGCAGTACCTTTGATGATTATACCTTAGGCCTTCCCCTTAACAATTCTACGCAAACTTTTAACGGAAATGTAGATAATAATACTTTCGCTGTATCTACCCTTCAGGGAACAGCAACAGATCCGCTTAATTATGATTTCACTGAAAATATCGGTGCAGCCTATGCGCAATTTAAATTTACCATTGGCAAATTGCAAACTGTAGGTGGTGTACGTTATGAAAATACAGATCAGAGCTGGACAGATGCACTGCCGGTAACGCAATTGGGAAAAACAGGATCTATAAAATATTATGATTTTCTGCCTAGCGTGAATTTCAAATATATGCTTAGCGACCAGCAGAACCTGCGTGCTTCTTATTATTCGGCCATCAGCAGGCCCAACTTTTATGAATTGATACCACATACCAGCGGAGATCCTGACGCAGATTACCAGGAAGTGGGTAACCCTTATTTGAAACATGCAACTTCTGATAACTATGATTTGCGTTATGAGTTTTTCCCAAAAGCCCTTGATCAATTTTTAGCCGGAGTATTTTATAAAAAGATCAATGATCCTATTGAGTATTCTTTAATTAATAATGGACTGGGTTATGTTTCTGAAGCAGGCAATTTTGGTACCGCCCATAATTATGGTTTTGAACTGGATGCAACTAAATACATCAGTCGCTTTGGGGTCAGGGCAAATTATGCCTTTACCCAATCCAGCATCACCACCACTAAAAGACAGGATTTTAAAGACGCAAATGGAAATAATACCTTCAGAACAGTAGATCAGAGCCGCCCGCTCCAAGGCCAGTCTAAAAACACAGGTAATTTATCCCTTCTATATAAAGATTCCAAAAGTGGTTTTGATGCGCAGGTATCTGCAGTGTATACCGGAGAACGAATCAACAGCGTATCGGCTTACCTGGATAATGATGTATGGCAAAAAGGGTTTGTGACACTGGATTTTTCTGCAGAGAAAAGAATATTTAAAAACTTCTATATCTACGGAAAAGCAACCAATTTATTAAACACACCTTATCAGTTGTTTATCAAATTACCTTATCCGGCATTAGCAGCTCCTGGTGCAAGCGGACAGGCGGTTGAATATCAGCAGGCAGGAAAGGACACTTTTGTACGTAGGGATACCTACCAGCAATATTATATACTTGGTTTGCACTATAAATTATAATCCACAGAGATGAAAAATATATTTGTTAAATTAATTGTTGCATCTGGCTTTACCCTGATGCTCAATGCATGTCATAAAGAAGAAGTAGTTCATATTTCACAACCGTTGGTGTCAACTGCAAATGCCATTACTACCGACACCCTAAAAGGTACAATTAAAGGAACACTACTGACCGGAAAAACTTATTATTTCAGCAGTGACCTCACCGTAAATGATGGTGACACTTTATTATTACAAAGCGGCGTCCATCTGATTGCTATAGGCGATGGGTTAACTCCTGCCACCAGTCCGGAGATATTTATGCACGGTACTTTTATCAGTTTAGGTACAAAGGACAATCCTAACTACATTACTGTTAAAAACGCAGCAGATCTGCACACACAGGCAGCTGCGCAAAAATACGACAATGTTCTTTTGGGCTGGTGGGGAGGCATTACCTGCACCCCAGCTGCTGCAACAAGTACGCATCCAAACCCACAGGGCGGTGATGCAATCATTAAATGGACACATATTGAATTTGGCGGCGGCCCTGCAGGTGCAAGCGACGATCAGTCATTTTACACTTCAGGCTCTCCACGCTACAATATCTATTATGCCAATATCACTAAAAACCTGATCATTGAAGATTCGTGGTTTTTTGGTTCTAAAGATGATAATGTGCGTACCGCGGGGGGAAAAGTAAGTATCATGAGGAATACTTTTGAACTTTGTGGCGGTGTAGGCGGTGAGTTTTTTAACATGAAAAGCGGAACTGTTGGCGACCTGGCTTACAACATGTTTATTGGTGCAGCTACCAACTCGTTAAAGGCTTCTGATGCGGGAACTACAGGTGTTCAGTGCCATGTAAATATGTACAACAATACGATGGTCAATGGTGGTTTCAGACAAACTAAAACCGGGCGCGGCGGATCTATTGATTTTGAGAAAAGTGCCCGTGGAAGTATCTATAATAATCTGATCGTCAACTGCCGTTTCGGTGTACGTATCACCAGTGATGCTGATGTAAAGAATGTTGCTTATAACAACCAGTTATATTATGGTTACTCCCCTGCTCTTGTACAACAGTTCTATTCTTTAGATGGTATCGGAGTAAAACAATCGGGAGATATATTATCCACTACCCCTCAGGATAACAATCCAATGTTTTACGGATATGATGTAAACCTGTTTAATTTTACCACTAACCCTGGTCCTGTAAATGCCAGCATACAACCTTATAATGTAATTGCCATATCCGGCAGTAATTTTAAATTGCTTGCAGCATCTCCTGGAATAGGTAAAGGAAAAACTGACATTACACCCTTAAGTTCTGTTACCACTACAGGCACTTATGGAACAACGATCACCTTACCCGGAAAAGACATAGGGGCCTATCAAAATGACGGTACCGGTAACCAGCACTAATCTCTAAGTATATTCATATCGGATGACCAAAATAGTAAAGTTATTATGTTTAAGCTGCATGATTAGTCATGCAGCTTTTTCACAGGATTGTGCCAGCGTTTATTTAGGAACAAAAACGCTTTATGCTGCTCCTGAACAAAAAAGCACCGCTTTACCTGGCGGTTATACACCTGTATTTATAAACCATATAGGCCGTCATGGGGCGAGGCACCTGACTAAAGAAGTAAAAAAAACCTCTGCCTGGCTGCTGCTGCTTAAAGCCGACAGTGCAGGCGCTCTAACCAAAACAGGACAAGGGTTAAAACAAATGGTTTTAGCCTTGGATAAGGTAGAAACAGATCATATTGAGTCTATATCAGCGGAAGGTAAAGCAGAGTTAAAGGCAATAGGTGAAAGAATGCAACTTGCTAACAGCAATCTGTTTGGTCAGTCTTTAAAAATAAATATTGGAATAACCAATAAAAAAAGGACCAAACAAAGTGCCAGCGCTTTTCTTACCGGATTCAAAGCTAAATCAACTATCAGTAAATATATAGATGATACTGACCTTCGTTTTTATGATCTGGCACCTGCCTACCTGGAATTTGAACAGCAAGGCCCCTGGATACCTTTATTCGATGCGCTTCAAAAAGAGGAACGATTTGAACAGCTCAGTAAAGAACTCGCAGGAAAGATCTTTACCGCCGATTTTACTGCACAGCTTTCAGCAAAACAGCTAAAAAAAATGACCACTGAAATTTATGGCTTTGCTTCGATCGTCTATTCTTTACAGGCTGAAATTGAAGAGGCAGGATTGAAAACCTCAGATTTAAATTTCAGGTCACTGTTTAGCTGTGATGAATTAGAAAGATTAGGTAAAATCGACGACGCCAGCGACTTTTTCAAAAAAGGCCCGGGTATGGACGTAAATGGTATCCAGGTACGTATTGCAGTGCCCCTGCTCATCAATTTTATTACGACTACCGATGAGTTTATAACCACAGGCAAATATGATCTGCAACTGCGTTTTGCACATGCAGAAACAGTATCCCCATTTGCTGCTTTACTGGGAATTAGTTCCGCAGATCAGGCTACGCAGGACTATAAAATGATCAGCAGTAAATGGAAAGCTGCTTCAGTAGCTCCACTAAGTGCAAACATTCAATGGATCCTGTACAAAAAAGCAAATTCCACAGACTATTTGGTGAAAGTATTACTCAACGAAAAAGATGTTCATATCAGCGGGTTGGAAACTAAAACATTTCCTTACTACAACTATAGGGAGCTAAAAAATCTATACCTCACTAAATTAAAAATCTGGGGAGTGAAACTCAATGATGATATGAGTTTATACTTAAAAGAAATATCTTCAAAATAATTCAGCCATTCTCCCTGAACATAAAAAAGTCCCGCTGACCTTTTGACCAGCGGGACTTTTTTATGATTTTATCGACTAATTACGAATGTATTTCACTGTATTGCCTCCACGACCGAGACTATTAAATACCCTAAATGAAAGATTAGCTGTCTCAGGAAGATCTGCTGTATATAGCTTACTGGTTACGGTCGGCTCAGAACCATCTTCGGTATAGCGGATGATCAAACCCGGATACTGGACATTTACTTTCACTCTGCCATCCTGTGTGATAAAACCAACGGTAGGAATACGATAGCCAAAACCACCAGCATAATGGTTTAACCTGGAAAGTTCCCTTTTTCCCAATATGTTAACAAAGTCAGACCAGGACTGCTGGTAAAATTCTTCTGCTTTAACCGTATCCTGTTCAGTGGCCCAGGCAGGATCAGCCGCCCAGCTGCGTTCTGCCAAACCAAATAGTTTTGGCAGCATCAGGTATTCAAATCTTGCCGGAGTAGTGATGATTTCGCTCCATAAAGGGGCCTGTATCCCAACGATATTGGATTTTCCAAATTCTGTTAAACGTTCTTTATCTTTAAAATAATCCATGCTCAGAGGCTGGCCCCGTTCATTTTCTTTCTGGTTCTTGTAATAATCCAGCGGAATAAAACTGAAAGGTTTATCTACATCCACATGACCTCCCCAGTACTGGCCTGGTTCGGCATAACTATCATTGTAAGACAGATCGAGATATAGATTTGTCACATTGGTCAGTACAACTTTGTATCCGGCATTTGCCAGTTTATAAGCCAGATCTTCATTGCCGCCAATATTGTTCCATACTTCTGTATGTAGATTTTCATTTGATAAACGGGTATCCAGTACCATTTTCTTTCTGCCATCTACCGTAGCCTTTTTAAGTCCTGTTTCTTCCCAGGCCGACAAATAAAGGCCACGCTGCTTAAGCATCAGATTTACTTTATTAAAATAATAATACCAAAGGTCGTCAACCCCGTTTATGGATGGGTCTTGCTGAAGTAAGGCCGTTACAGCAGGAGATTTTTCCCAAACACCTGCCGGAACTTCATCTCCCCCAAAATGTATCGTTTGTAAAGGAGCGCCCGCTTCTTTGTACATGGCAATTACTTCATCTGTTACTTTTTGAAGAAACTGATAGACAGAAGGCAGTGCCGGGTTGATCACATTATCGCTCCAGCCCTGTACAGAACGGTATACCGACTGATCATTTAAGTCAACCAGCAAATATTTTTTTGCGTCTTCAGTTTTTCCGCTGGCCATCAGCCTGGAATATCTTGCATTCATAGATTTGATAGCGGCCCTTGCATGTCCCGGACTTTCAAATTCAGGAATAACTTTAACATGCCTTACAGTAGCATATTTCAATATCTCAATATAGTCGGCTTTACTTAGAAAACCACTGCCGGATGTTTTGCCCACTTCAGGACCAGATCCATAAGATGGGTATAAACTATTTTTTTCATCCAGGGTGTGTCCACGCTGTCCGCCAACAGATGTCAATTCAGGCAGTCCTGGTATCTCAATTCTCCATCCTTCGTCATCATTTAAATGAAGGTGTAACACGTTAATTTTGTAAAACGATATCAGATCGATCACTTTTATAATCTCCTTCTTTTGTTGAAAGTTACGGGCCAGGTCCATCATAAACGCACGGTATGCATAACGCGGGTTGTCTTTGATTTCCAGTCCGGGAATTTTTACTGACGCCTGCTTTTTACCCCAGGAGTTTGCGGGAAGCAAAACTTTGAGCGACTGTATGCCATAAAAAATCCCTGCATTTCCTGCAGCACTGATCACAATTTTGCCAGGGCTTACGCTCAATTCATAAGCCTCATCGCCTTTAAGCTCCTTCTTTTGCAGCATAATCAGGTTCCCTGTCTTATTATTGGTGACCAGAGGTTTAATCCCCGTAGCTTTTGCTATCTCTTCCGAAAGGTAAGCTGCTTCTTTAACGAAGTCGTTGCCACCTGTTATTTTCACCTGTGCATTGAGGTTGAAAAATCCTGAGGTCCTGGTATAACTTGCGGGGCTTGGAAATACAGGAATCAGCTGCCCTTCAGGAAGATCATTTACCCCAACATTCTGACGGTATTGTTTTTCAGCCAGCAATTTGTCCCTTTTTTCATCATCAATTAAAGATTTATTTTCCGAATGAATAGCTATTCCCTGCGAAGGGTCATTATCAAATACGATATAAAAACCTTTTGGGAAATCAGTTATATTTTTAAGCTCCCTGGACAACAGTTTAACGGTTAAAGATGAATTTGCGGGTATGCCTTTAAATGATGTTAAAGGATGTAATTTGACAAAATCTCCATTTACCATTTCCACCAGGGTCATGGAAGTATCCGCATCCGCATTGTGAGGGATAGCACCATTGAAATAAATAGACCATCCGGAAGCGGGTAATTTCTTAGTTCCTTTATTGCTAATGGTGAGTAGAGAGAGCATTTCTCCCTTACCCTTATAATTGTTTTCTGAAAGTTCCCAGGAAATACTCAAATGAGGACCATCAGATCCTGCTTTTTTTTGGGTAAAACCAGGATGGATAAAATAAATAAAAAGAAACGCCAGCGCTAAACTCTTCTTCATGAGGTTTAAAAAATTAAGGATAATAGTTGATTAGCTAATACTAAACAATAAATTGCTAATTTCAAAACGTTCATGAATATAAAGGGAGTTTCCTTTTAGTAGCCCTTCACCAGATGATTAATTTATTTTCAGCCAGCCTGTGATACTCATTCGCGGCTTATTGGTGAGCATAACTTCGTGTTCCAGTTCACTGCTTTTGAAAAACACACTTTTGCCGTTTAGGGGTGTTATGCTCTGGATATTATCCGAATGATGGATACATAATTCTCCTCCGTCATTTTCCATCCAGTCGGCATTGAGATACATAATCATTGAATATTGCCTGCTGGGATTATTTCCAAACTGATCTATATGTTTTTTATAAAAACTTCCCTCTTCGTATAAGGCATAGTGAAATTCATATCCCGTAATACCTGTGTAACAGGTTTTGTTTAAATAACTTACAAAACGATCCATCAGGTCAAAAAAATCATTTTCATAAATGTTATGATGACTTCTGTCCAGCCAATAGATCTTATCGCTTCTTACGAGTTTGTTATGTACAACTAAAGTGTCGTTTCCTGTTCCCGCAGACAGCAACAGTTTTTCTTTATATAATGCTTTTAAATTTTCTTTGAGGTGGGCCGCCAGGGCTTCACTTAGAAAATTTTCTGCTATGCCTACTCTATTGTCTATAAAACTATCAATGAGGGTATTAAAGATCTTTTCCAATAAGACTTGATGAAATATTTGACGGATTGTCAATATTTCATCAAGGTAACCTTAATTAATGGTATTATCATTAAAGCTTTTCTATTTCAGCAATAGAAAGTTTAGTATAATCTGCTATTTGCTGAATAGACATATCGCTCTTTTTCATTTCGCCAGCAATTTCCAGGGCTTTTTTAAGCTCTCCTTTTTTAAAGCCCTTTTCCAAACCCTTTTCCAAACCTTGTTTTAGCCCTTCTTCTGTGGCGATTTCTTTTGCATAGTCCATGGCATTTTGATAATCCCATTCTGCTTTTATTCCAAAATCAAACATTTCTTTTTCCTCCTTTGTTAAATTTGCTATTTCAGCTATCTTAAATACCTTTTTAAAAATCCCCTGATTTAATGAAGCAGGTATCTTTTCCAAATGACCCATATGTTTTAAAAGATATAGCCATTTATCCAAGTCCGTTTCTAAATCACATTCATATCTTACAAATTTAGATAATTCTATAAACTTATAAAACAATTTATCGTAAAAGATTTCTCCTGTCCCCTTATAATTTAAGGAGACGTTATGTTGATACTGGTCATGGGCACTATCTTCAAAACAAAATTCGAGTATAGCGATCAAATGAACTTCTTTGAGTTTGATATTCCAATGATCCCTTCCTCGTGGCAGCTGTTCATTAATTAAACGTGAAGTATAAAAAACTGCCCTATCTCTAAAATTAGGCTGTTTTGCCCGTTGCATTTCTATAATGAACTGCTCACCGTTCTTACCTGTACAGAGCAAGTCAAAAAGAACTTTTTTCAATTGCCTTTGATCTGCCCCGTGTTCTGTAGGGCTGTAAACCAAATCAATAATTTCCTTTTCCCCCTTAAATAACTGATTCAAAAAATCAATCAGAATATCTTTGTTTTTTTCTTTTCCAAATATATGTTTAAAGCCAAAATCCGTCATAGGATCGATAAACCTGGTATTGTTATATTCCATAAATTAAAATTATTCTTCTAACTTAATTCATAATATACTTCACTAGTTAGTTTAATCTAAAATTAACTACAAAAATATAACAGGTATATACTATAGCCAGAAAGTTTTTATTATTATTGTATCCTGTCAATAAATGACTTTTGTATTTCAAAGAAAAGATGCAAGTTTGCCTAAATTTTTAGAATTTAGCCGAATGAGTGATCAAAAAGGATTTACAACCACTATATTACACTCCGACCGTCTTTTAAAACCAGAGTTCGGAGCTTTGCATCAGCCTGTACATACCGCAGTAACATGGGGATATGACGACGTAAGAGGGCTGGTAGACGTGTTTCAAAATAAAGCAAAAGGTTATGCCTATTCCAGACAAGGAAATCCAACTGTTACCGCATTAGAAGTTAAGGTAACACAGATGGAACAGGGAATGGCAACAGTGGCATTTTCAACTGGTATGGCAGCGATTACAGCTACACTCTCATCACTAATGAAAGCGGGTGATCATATTATTGCCAGCGCTTTCATGTTTGGCAACACACGTAATGTAATGCAGACCTTTATTGATCTTGGCCTGGAAATTTCATTTGCAGATCCTACCGACGTAAATAATTTCAAAGACCTTTTGCAGGAAAATACCAGATTGGTATTTGTAGAAACGGTAGCCAATCCTGCTACACAAATAGCTGATCTGGATGGAATTGGCAAATTCTGCGAAGAAAACAACTTAGTTTATGTTGTGGATAATACAATGACTTCCCCTTACTTGTTCCGCCCTAAAAAAGTAAAAGCAAGCCTGGTGATCAATTCATTAACAAAATATATTGGCGGTCACGGTAACGCTCTTGGAGGCAGTGTAACTGATACCGGACTATTCAACTGGGTAACTTTCCCTAATATCGCTCCTGTATTACGTGAACAGATCAAACCTGCACTTTTGGGTATTACACAAATCAGGAAAAGAGGGCTTCGCGACGGAGGAGGAACGCTTTCCCCTGAAGCGGCGCATAGTATTTCAGTAGGTTCGGAAACTATAGCTTTAAGATTGGAACGTGCCTGCAATAATGCAACAGCACTATCAGAATTCCTGAACGCCCACCCTCTGGTAAGTAAAGTATATTATCCGGGATTAATCGATCATCCGCAACATGACCGTGCTTCCGAACTGTTTCGCAACTATGGCGGATTAATGAGTTTTGCACTGAATGACAGAGTTGACACTTTCGCCTTTTTGAACGAACTGAAACTGGTTATTAAATCCAGTAATCTTGGTGATACCAGAACACTGGCTATTCCTGTGGCCCATACCATATTTTTTGAACTTGGAGCAGCCCGACGTGCTGAAATGGGGATTCCTGATTCAATGATCCGCCTATCTGTAGGAATTGAAGATATTGAGGATCTGATAGCAGACTTTCAGCATGCGCTTGAAGTTTCTATGCCTTAACACATATATAACAGGTTGTTATTATTCATAACAACCTGTTAAAACTACCTCCCTTAAGCCCTTTCCGGACACTTTCTCTCTGTAAAAATAATATTACAAACATTAGTGCAACACTATTGCATTTTTAATGCATCTTTGCTGCATCAACGAATCAGACGATTTAAACAAATGATAAGGGTAAATTATTACATGAGGAATTCTATTGCCCGTTCCCGTACGTCGTGGTTTATACTGTTTTGTTTTTTACTGGGCCAATATATTGTTCTTTCGCATCATCATCCTTCCGCTTCGAAAGTAGCAGTCTATACGATTTCAAAGCATACCTCATCCAGTCAGATTGTTAGCCAAAAGTGCAGTTTATGTGATATGAAGCACCATATACATATGGCGATTCTGGAAGATACCCTACCAATCCTTCTTCCTATTATTTGCACTATACATTTCATTCGTCATTACGATTATAAAGGAATAGCCCTGATACTTTCAGCGGGCCGGTCTCCCCCGTTTTTTAAACTATAACTTTTTTTTACACTATTTACCACTAATTGCAACCCTCGGGCTGCTTATACTGGTCTATATTGCTGTGTTATTTTTTAAAAATTCCTCATAAATTATCAATGAAATCAAAATTATTTATACTCTATATTTTATCATTTTTTTTGCTGGCAGCTCATGCTTCAGCCAAATCTCCCATAGCAGAAGAAGTAATCGCCGGTACGTTAAGCGGAACAATTACGGACAAAGCTGACGGACGCCCTATCCCTGGAGTAACGGTATCCATTCCTGATTTAAGAAATGGCGCCCTGACCAATAATCAGGGTAAATATATTTTAAAACACGTACCAAAAGGTATTTACCTGATACAGATAAGTTATGTAGGTTATGCTACGATCACTGAAAAGGTTGATCTTTCCAAGACCAGTGTATTAGATCTTCAGCTACAATCTTCAGCAATTGAAGCTGGTGAGGTTATCATTACGGGTGTAACTAAAGCTACCGAATTAAAAAGAAGCCCTATTCCAATTGTTGCAGTTGATAAAAAGTTTATTGAAGAACGTGCAGGCGCAGGAAACATCATCGATGCCATTGCCAATGTACCGGGAGTAAGCGCCGTTACAACCGGCCCTAACGTTTCTAAACCATTTATTCATGGATTAGGATATAACAGGGTAGTAACTATGGTGGATGGAATTCGTCAGGAGGGCCAGCAATGGGGAGATGAGCACGGTATTGAAGTTGACCAAAATGGAGTTGACCGCATAGAAGTGATTAAAGGGCCCGCAAGTTTGGCTTATGGTTCTGATGCCATTGGTGGTGTAGTTAACCTGATATCTCCATCTCCTGTTCCGGAAGGAAAAATATTGGGATCAGTACAGGGAGTTTATGGTACTAACCAGGGCCTCATGAACGGTTCATTCAGGCTTCAGGGCAATCAGAATGGCCTGGTTTGGGGAACGGTATTGTCTTCTAAAGAAGCAAAAGATTACCAGAATGACCATGATGGCCGTGTTTATGGAACAGGTTATAAAGAAACTGATGCCAAGGCAA
Organism: Pedobacter sp. L105; assembly: GCF_009765875.1. Classification (GTDB taxonomy): domain Bacteria; phylum Bacteroidota; class Bacteroidia; order Sphingobacteriales; family Sphingobacteriaceae; genus Pedobacter. Next base: position 436,336 of record NZ_LMUP01000009.1, on the reverse strand, counting down.
TGATCGGGCTAAACAAAGCATGGGGATATTCTTATTTAAATGCCTCTTTATTTGATGACAAACAGGAGATTCCTGATGGAAGCCGCGATTCTGTAAGCCGTAAATTTACCAGCCAGGTTACAGATGACGACCTAAGCCGTCCAATTGTTCCTTCATCAGTATTAAATTCTTACAAAATTACACCTCTGTATCAGCGCGTACAGTTATACCGTATCTATAGCAACAGTAATTTTATCGTAGGTAACGGCAACCTGATCGTTAACCTGGGTTATCAATACAGTCACAGGAGAGAATTTACACACCCTACCGATGAAAGTGAACCAGGCCTGAACCTGAATTTAAAGACCTGGACTTATGATACCAAGTACAATTTCACCCTTGGTGATAACTACGAAACCTCACTTGGTGTAAATGGTATGTACCAGTCGAACACGCTGGGTGAAGGTACAGATTTTCCCATACCAGCTTATCACCAGTTTGATATAGGCCCATTCTTTGTCATTAAAAAAACTTACGGAAAGGTCGACATATCTGCAGGTGCGAGATATGACGTTCGTACCTTTACAGGACAGGCTGCTTACATCGATACGGCTGTAGCAAACTATCCTAAACTCTATACCGGTAGCAACCCTACTACTGCCGCAAATGTAGTTTCGCAGTTTGATCCGCTGAAAAAAACCTTCTCAGGTTTCTCCGGTAGTGCCGGTGCTACTTATAATATATCTGATGCATTCCTGATTAAAGGAAATATCGCAAGAGGTTTTAGGGCACCAAGTATCGCAGAATTGTCTGCTAATGGCGCTGATCCAGGGTCTCAGATTTATCATACAGGAAATGCAGATTTTAAGCCTGAATTTAGTTTACAGGAAGATATAGGTGCGTTCCTTACACTGCCTGGCGTTTCTGCGAGCGTAGAAGTATTTAATAACGATCTAAGCAATTACATTTTCCAGGAGCAGGTTCTAAATGCTAATGGAACACCGCTGCTTACCCAGGGATATAACACTTTTACCTATGTACAAAGTAAAGCACGTATTTACGGCGGCGAGGTTAGTTTAGATGTACATCCATTAAAGTGGCTGCACTTTCAAAACTCTGTTAGTTTAACTTACGGTATTAATAAGGGAACAGGTGGTTCAGTTCCCGACAGCTTGAAATACCTGCCCTTTATTCCACCATTGCATACGCATTCAGAATTGAGAGGTAACTTTACCAGAGGGTTTGGCAGATTGAAAAATCTTTACGCATTTATTGGTTTTGATCACTATGATGCACAAGACCGCTATTTTTCTGCTTATGGTACAGAAACTTATACTGCCGGATACAACCTGGTCAGCGCCGGCTTGGGAGGAAATTTAACTGACAAAAACGGTACAACCCGGTTAAGTTTATTCATAGAGGGCACTAACTTAACAAATGTAAATTACCAGTCGAACATGAGCAGGTTAAAGTATTTTGACAATGCCAATGTACAATCTGGTGTACAGCCAGGTATTTTTAATATGGGAAGGAATATCACATTTAAAGTGATTGTTCCTTTTGACCTCTCTCCAAAAAGTAAAATTTAAATAGGGATCTCAAATAAAAGATGCGGCTTACGGCCGCATTTTTTATTTGAGATCAATTAAAAATCCTCTTCTTTTTTAAAGATTACATAGAGGTGTTCAGAGGAAGTTTTTCCTGTCAGGTTTTTAGTTTTTCTTTATGTAGCTTTACTTATAACCTAATAAAGCAGCTATGAACCTGCGTAAGATTAGTCTCATAAACAGCCAGAAATCTTTAGCAAGCTCTATAACCGTTAAAATAAACATATGCTTATGAAAACTATTTTGATACCCGTAGACTTCTCTGAAACATCTAAAAACGCCATTGAATACGCTGCAAATTTGACTTTAGATATAGAGGTAGACCGGATTATACTTCTGAAAAGCTTTAACACTAACTTTTATGCAGAGTTATTGCCTTCGCCTGATTATATACAAAAAACCACAGAAGAGCTCAATGAAGAAAGACGAGTTGTTATAGAGCAATTGAAATCTCTTGGGAAAGAACTTCAGGACCATTCTAAGTCAGCCATTAAGGTAGAAACAGCTATTAGCGAACAGTCACTTCTCCGGTCTTTACGACAAATTATCAAGGATGAGAAACCAGACCTTCTTATTGTTGGCAGTGACAATCTATTAACGCAAAGTTATATTGGCGCGCAGCTGATAGCTATTGTAAGAACAACCACTATCCCCACACTGATCGTTCCATCAACTTTTAAGTACGAACAGATTAAAAAGGCGCTGATTCCCTGCGATTTTAAAGTTCTTTCGCGCCTTGATAGTTTAAAAAATATGGCCGATCCACTGAAATGGATAAAACCTGAACTCAATATACTAAATGTTGATCCGGATCTGGATCACCTGGCCCATGAAGAAGATGTGGATATACTAAAAGAATTTATGGAAGGTTACCATTATAAAATTCACTACTCTGAAGATCCAAATATCGTACATGGAATACTTGAATTTACCAAAAAAAATGAAGTGCAGCTCATGATAGCGCTTCCAGGAAAATACAGTTTCTTTTACAATTTCACTCACAGCAGCATTACAGAGGCAATTACATTGAATTCACTACTACCGGTATTGATATTAAAATAAAAAGCTGCAATGAAGCACACCAGTTAAAAACAAGATATTAATATCTTATTAATTGATAAGATGTCAAAAAAAAAGCAGACTGTCTTTGGTCTTTGGACAGCCTGCTTTTTTTATAATAACCAATTATTTTCTAATTATCCGGGTGTGCTTTACCATTGTGACATGTAACACAATTTACAGCAAGGACTGCTTTGGCATCATAGGGTACATTGACATGAAAATATTTTTTATTAATACGGCTGGTCATCTTCATCATATTTCTAGCCATTTCTTTTTCCGGTTTTTCATCACTATCGAAATCTAAACGTGTAGGATCGTCTTTTTTCGCAGCATGGCAAAAGTTACATTTTACACCAAGTGCTACATTAAAACCCTCCATAACCTTATGCAGGTCTTCATGACTGATATTCTTTGGAAGAATTTTCAGATTACCACCTTTTTTTTCTGGCGGAGGCATAAATGCACTCATCATAATCACTGTGAGAACTAAAACCGACAGAATAACACTTGTTCTTAACCGCATAATAATTTATTTGAATACCCTAATATAGAACTTGTAACACCTAATTACCAAGAATTGTCTCATTAATGTCACACGATTGAGCTAATTTATAATTGTTCTATTTTATTAACCTGATTTCAACATGGTATAAAGGTCCGTTCGGGATTAAATCAATTGAATTACAATTTATTATCATATAAATCGAATGTAAAATAGAAATCGGCTTTGCCATCGTTAACTATTATAGTGATAGATGAATTGTTTGTAAAGAAAAGCAGGATTAGCTTATTACAGATGCTTTAGCACTAGATGTACCAATATATTTTAGTTGTAGTCAAAGTTAAAATTAGCAGGGTATCCACACCAGGTTCACATAGGGTTGACATACCCCCTACCTATGTCAACCCTATGTGAAACCCCTGTTAAACCTATGTGAAAGGTATGTCGGCCTGCAACTTAACACGATCTGTCTTATACTGAGATTAGTAGAAGACACCTAGTGTATAAAATCCTAAAGTAACTATACAGGCTTCATGAGTTTACTTAAGTATTTCCTGTCAGTTACAGCACATCCAATAATTATATCATCAAATTCTAATTCAAAAGGGCATAATTATAAATTTAAAATAAATAGTATTTACACTCCTATAAGTTGTAAATTTACGTAAGCATAAAGTATAAACACACTAACTATTAAGTACTTAAACAAAAAAAATAATGAACAAAGCCTTTTTAGCTTTAGGTGTATTGATTTGTATGCCTTTTGCAAGTATATGCACAAAAAAGACCAATTATCCGGCTAAAGATAAACTGGAATACCATCTCAGCTGGGATGGGCAATCATCCACTTTAAAGGTAAGCCTGGATTACATCCCTGCAAATAAAGATAGCACCGTATTTATTTATGGTTCGCCAGAATTTGGCGGGCAAACTGACATTTTTAAAATAGTGCAAAACATCAATTGCAATTCTTCGGACAGCTTAAAAATCAATTCGCAGGAACATCAAATAACAATCTATCACTCGGATGTAGAACCTAAAAGGATTAACTATGAAATTAACGGGCAACTGGTTAACAATCCTAAACGGGCGATATACGATGAGTTGTTCCGACCGGTAATTACTGAGAAAACAATGTATATGGTAGGCTGCTTTTTTATGATGAACCCCACTGAACAAAAAGTTTCATCATTCAGCATCCAGTGGGATTCTTTTCCTGAACATTTTCCATACTTTATTTCTACCGAACCGGAGAGCAGCCCATTGAAAAAACAAATCATAACTATGAGCAAAAAAGAAGAAGTACTTTTTGTAATGGGGCCCGATCTTTTAATTAATAAATATAGCGTACATGGTATTCCCTATTATTCTATTACGTCGAAAAGAGATACTATGAATAATTTATCATCAGAGCTGATGCCATTCTTTAAATCTTATTTCCCGGATATCAGGGATTTCTGGCAGGACGACCATGCTCCTTACTATTATATATGTACGCTGCCTTTGTTTTCAACCAATCAATCCATGGCCGGCGGATTTGGATGCGGGCCAGGGTTTATGATGAAATATACCGGGAAATTTGATGACTGGAATAAAAAAATAATTGCCCACGAAACTGCCCATAACTGGATAGGACAAACTATGGTATTGGGAAAGAACAGCTTTGAACACCAATGGTTTGGTGAGGGATTTAATGATTACGTAATGCTCTTGAACTTAATTAAATCGGATATGATTGATCAAACAGGCTTTCTGCATTATCTTAACACAGATATGTTTCTTAAACACTATACGAGCCCTGCAAGAGAGGCAAAGAACGACTCTATAGCACCAAATTACTGGAGAAATGACGACTATGAAAAACTGCCTTATAGAAGAGGTTTTATCTTTGCATTTTATCTGGATAACAAGATTCGTATGGCTTCCGAAGGACATCAATCCATTAGGGATGTACTTTTAGCCTTATTAGAAAAAAACAGGGAGATCAGATCGGCAGATCCCTGCGCAAATTTAAGCCTCAATGATTTTATTACCATAACAGCTTATTATTTACCTCATGAACAACTGCAACAAGAAATAGAAAACTATCTAATTCAGGGTAACCTTATAGATTTTAGAAATGTAAAATTGATCAGGGAATTTAAGGTCAATTATCGGAATGATGTGCCTGTGCTGGAAATCAGTGACAATATAAATCTAAAAAAGAGCTTTAGCTGGTAATTCAATAGTTAGTTACCCCGGCATGCCCTGCTGTTATGTTCAAGAATTGGAATATAACAACAGGGCGATCATTTAGTGATTCTTTCTGATACTATTGCGCTTTTGGAGGATGAGCAATTCCCCATTTTTCATTTGGCTCAGCCCCCATTTCCAGCTCCAGTTTTCCTCCTTTAAGTAATTCCTGAGCAGGAAACCAGAACGATTCCAATGGTTTTCCATTTAATAAGGCATGCTGTATATACTTATTCTCCCTTGAAACATAATGTGCCTCTATGACGAAGGTGTCTCCCCTTCCATATTGCCTGTTAAGATGGATGATGACCTTAGGAAATATTGGACTGCCTATTTCATAAATAGGATTTGCACTGGCCCCGCCATCAGTTTGAAAAAGTCCAAGTGCATTCATGATAAACCAGGAGCTCATCTGCCCCTGATCTTCATCGCCCAGGTAAGCATTGGAGACATCATAACCATAAAAACGATCCACAATAGCCCTGCTCCACTTTTGTGTTAGCCAGGGCCTTTTAACCCAGTTGAACAGAAAAGCAAAATGCATTGACTGTTCATTTCCCTGAATGACCGGATAATCCCAATACTGATCTCCAGGAGCATTAAAACGTAGTTTGAAGCTTTCTCCAAATCCCCAGGTAAGCCGATCTATAAACCGATCCGGTCCTATAGCCGCCGCAAGTCCTGGTATATCCTGCGGCACATAATAAGTAAGCTGCCAGGCATTTCCCTCTACATAATGCTCGTTGGCGCCAGACTTAAAAGGATCAAAGTCAGGAAACCAACTGCCATCAGATTTCTTTAACCGTGCATAACCCGTTTCTTTATCTATGATATTTTTCCAATAACCAGACCTTTCTTTGTAGTGCAGATAGGCATCATTTTTACCCAGTGATTTGGCAAATTGGGATACCGTCCAGTCGTCATAGGCATATTCCAGTGTATTCGAAAACCGCCCCTTGTCATACGGAACATATTTATATTTCAGATAAGCTTCCAGATCTTCATTTCCCGCAAAACCTGCTTCTCCAACTTTCTGTGCCGGAGTAGTCTGCATTTTATCCACAGCAGTAAATGCTTTCTCTGCGTCAAAATCACGGATTCCCATTTGGTATGCACCTGCAATTAAGGGGATTTCATGCTCTGCAACCATCACCGGAATATAATTCATTCCTGCCGGTCCTTTTGCCAGCCACCCATTGGCATCATACATTGCCAATTCTGATTTCACCCATTTAGACGACCATTCTGGAGTTGCCAGATTCCAGAACTGGTTGAGGTTCCAAAAGGTATTCCAGAAAGCATCACCACCCATAGCAAGAGAATTTGGATCTGTAAGCTGCTGAATTCTTTTTGAGGCATCTACCCATCGTCCATCTACATCACTCCAGATATTGCGGCTGGCCAGTGCCCTGAACATATTACTGTAAAACCTCATCTTTTCCCGGCGGTCGTTACTGGTGATCTCCAGTCGCCCAAGCAATTTCTGCCATGTTTCTTTCTGGCCATTGCGGACCCCATTGAAACTCCAGTTATAAGGTTTTGTAACTTCTTCAGCTAAATTCAGGCCTGCATTCTCTATGCTTACCAGTGATATTCCGGTTCTCGCCTGTATGACCTGGTTTTCCCTCGTATCAAACTCAACATAAGCCCCCGCATTTCCGGGATCTTTTACCTGAAGAATATCCTTACTACCCACTTTTTGATTAATCCAGGTACCAAATTTTTTAATCGGGCGATCAAATTCAATCACGAAATGGACAGTATAATTCTGATCTACTCCTCCCGACCAGGCGTTGCGGGTATACTGCCTGCTGGATCCTTCGATACGATAATCGCTTACCTTTTTAAGCGTTACTTCCTTCAGGTCATAATCATATTCTGCAGGAATTTTTAGATCGATCATCACCCGGGCATTTTCCGTCTTAGGATAGGTGTAACGCTGAAAACTGCATCGTGTGGTGGCCGTAAGTTCTGCTTTAATATGGTAATCGGTGAGCATTACTTTGTAATACCCTAAAGGGCTTTCCTCACTTGACTTATCAATTTGTGAGCGGTAGCCACCACCTTTTTTACGCTCGTCGCCAATTTTGGTTTGCAAAGGTCCGGTGGTAGGCATCATACCTAACCCTGCCATAGTCCATTCATGAATATGGCTAAAAGTACCGATACTTTCAAAAGTAGGATCATAACCTCCCATCCATCCGGAATTTTGGTTATCAGGACTCAATTTTACCAGGCCGAAAGGCATCCATGGCCCCGGGGCAATCATCCATCGGGAATGTGCAGCGCCCAGCTTTGTATCTACATAGTCGACAGCTGACGCAACTTTATGAGGTGCACGCTCCACCTGTCCGCTTTCAAGAAGTATTCCATTGCAGAAAACTTCATATTTGCTTTTCTTTCGCTGGGTAACAGCGGGCATAGGCACTTCATAATCGTAACGTGCTGAATCAGGATTGCTTGTAAAAACAATATTTCCATCCAGTTTGACAGTTAACTTTGGTTTTCCTGTTAAATGCTGTATAGCTACCAGCAGGGGCTGAAAACGTTTTCCATCCTGTTGTATTTCGTAATCTGCAACTTTAACACTTCTCAAAAAGATATTTTTAGGGACAATTAGATTTAAACCTTCCGGCCCGGTCAGTTTCACCTGGTCAAATACCAGCCAGGCCCCATCAAGTGAAGTCAGCTGAATTTCATTGCCTCCCTGATGTAATAAATTATGAGGAACAGGGATATTGATCTGATAGGTTTTTGTATCCTTTAAATCGCTTTCAATTGCACGGCTAACCCTTCCCTGGGGTAGCTGAAATATAAATGATTTTCCATTGATCAACACCTTTAGCAATGGCGGCAAATTGCCGTGATAACCTAAAATATCAACAATAAAATTGCAATCCCCTTTTTCCGGAAGCCGTGTTATACCGAAAAGAATGTTTAGCACCTGTGACCTGATTCCTGAAGTTGGCCCTGTACCGCCCCATACATCTTTGGGACCTGGCAATACGTAAGGCCAGTCCTTTTCAGCAGTGGAAAATCCAACCAGGTAATAACGGTCTTCCCATCCAAAATCATGATCTAAAAAATGCAGATACCCTGATGGTGCCAACGCCATGCCAGCACTACTATGATCTGCCTTGCCAATTTCCCAAATAACTTTTTGTTGCCCAAAAACCGAAGCTGCAGTAAGGCACAAAGCAATCACCAGAATTCCTAAATTCTTATTCATATGTACAAACATAATAATTATTATTAAAAACATCATTATTGATATAAATATCTTTCAAATAGCTGTAAAACAATTCAAAATCATACATTACAGAATATTATATAAATGTATATACATATTAATTAATTGTTTTATACTTAGAAAAGGATTGCCACGGTAAAATCATTTCTACTGTTTAATCCTGTAATCGTTAGTTATCCCTGTTATTCTTATTATTTTTATAACACATAAGAATAATGGATATTAATTTACCGGTTTTAAATACACTTGCAGGATCAAAAGATCATTCATCCCCAGTCCATAAACTTGCTGCAGTTATAGATGGTTTTGCCATATCCCTGGAAAGGGATAGTGTTTATGATGGTATACCTGCAAAAACCGATGATTATGAATTGGTTTTTTGTTTGAGCGGAAGTTACAAAAGAACAATAGGTCATTTTGTATTTGATGTTTATCCTCATTCTATACACCTTGTTTCCCCCGCATATATCCATTCCAGTGAACAATCATCTGAGGATCTGTTGTTATACCGCATTCAGTTTAAAAAAGAATTCCTGACCACTAATTTTCTAAAGGAAAATATTTTAGATAACCTGTTGGACGTTAACCCTGACTATCCCCCAATTTATGGTGTATCCGAAAAAAGCTTTATCTCCATCAAAGCTTTATATGAAAAGATAAAACACGAGAGCGTGGAAGAAAATGCTTTTCATTTGCCCCTGATCAAACTGATGGTAATGGAATTACTTTATGAGATGAACAGGGCATGTGAAAAATGCCTGTTAAACTCAACCCGGCATTTGAGCAGACAATATCAACTGGTTAACCAGTTCAAAAAACTGGTACAGGACCGTTTCTTAAATTTGAAAACCGTACAGGAGTATGCAAACCTTCTTTTTGTGTCTTCAAAATACCTCACTGAAATCGTTAAAAGTGAAACCGGCCAGAATGCACTGCATGTAATTCACAACCGTCTTTTCCTGGAAGCGCAATATTTATTATCCTCTTCGGGATTAAGTGTAAAAGAAATAGCAGAACAGCTAAACTTTGATAACAGCTCCCACTTCAGCCGCTTCTTTAAACGCTTCGCCGGGGTTAATCCTTCAGAGTTTAAAAGCCGGTAAACCCCTCTGTTTCCTTTCTCATGACACTGCCGTGATCGCATAAAGTGATAAACGGAAAAATTGGTCTTTCTAACCGATTTATTGGTATTGATAGGCCTTCAGATCGGTCTTACCTTTGACTTGTCAATAAGAAACAACAGATCATGAAATCAGAAAACTTACAAAACCTCAAAAGCAAATTACTTCCAATTTATTTTGGAATCTATAATATCTTAACCATTATCTACAGATAATATAAAAACAACAGTACGATCTTATATAAATACAATCATGAAAAATTCAATTAAAATTAGTGTTTTAGCTTTATCATTATTATCAGTTTTTACTATCAATGCAAATGCACAAGACGGCACGCCTAAATCAACGACTGACGGATCTGGAATCAGATTAAGTATAGGTCTTGATGCCGGATTACCACTAGGTAAATTAAAAAACAATTACAACTGGAGTGGAGGTGCTTCCGTTGAGGCCGATATGCCAATTATCAGAGATCAGTTCTACTATACAGTTAAAGCCGGTTTTACCGATGTATTTGCCAGTAACACAACTACAGCTCCGGATATGCAATTGATTCCTGTTAAAGCTGGTTTGAAATACTTCTTTATTAAAAATGTGTATGTACAAGGTGAAGCAGGTGCCGCATTTGTAACCAACAAAACAAGTTTAGGTTATACCAAAGCTGCTGCATTTGTATATGAGCCACAAATTGGCGTGTTATTTAACGTAGGTGGTAAAAATAGTATCGATGCAGGTGTTAATTATCAGAACATCGGCGAGTTTTATGACAATGGTACCCACAGCGGTATATTGGGATTAAGGGTAGCTTATTCTTTTGGTCTATAATTAAACCTGCTTTTGCAGGCGCCATTTCATTACCTCTACAGTCTATTGACAATAGAAAAAGGCAGCCCCTCAGCAAAAGGGACTGCCATTTGTTATTTCAGCTAAGCTAAAATGGTAAATTCTGTTTCACCATCGGTATTTACACCCAGGTTAAACTGGAAACTGTGATTGATCAATATATCTTTGATCAATGTAAGGCCTATCCCCTGTCCATCAGTCTTGGTACTAAAAAAAGGACTGAATAACTTCGGCATCAATTCTTCTGATATTCCTTTACCATTGTCTCTGATGGTTAGTTGCCGGGGCAGGTTTGCTGTTATAAATACAATCCTTCCACCTGCTGTCTGGTCGATAGCCTCTATAGCGTTTTTAACAATATTGATCAGTACCTGTTCCATTTGCAGCTGATCTGCGTTGATTTCAAGGGGGATAAGAGGAAAATCATAGACAAAGGTTATTCCTTTTATTCTGGCACTCTCAGCTAATAAAGTGGTGACCGAAAAGATCATCTCCTGTACATTCAACGATACTTTATGAGGTTCGGGCAGGCGCACCACATCTGCCAGGTTACGCATAAATTTATTCAGGTTATTATTCCGTTCTATGGCTACCTCCAGCGCATTAATTAAACTGCCCGCTGTTTCAGTTTCCTGATACCAGGTAGAGGCAGATTGTAAAATAGAATTTACGGGACCGATCGTATTATTTACTTCATGTGCCATCATTCGGATCACATTTCCATAAGCCTTTTTTTCTGCTTCCTGCAATTCTGTAGTCAGCTCCTGAACAATGATAAAACGTCTTGGAAAACCCTGATCGATAAATTCCGAAACCTGTATTTTATAGGTTTCAGCACCATGAAGGGTAACACCCTGTTTATGCTCCTGCAGCAAATTAGCTATTGCATTATAAATAGGGTGATCAATATCTTTCAGCAGCCAGCCTTCTATGGTAATGGTATGCGCCATCCTTTTCACTGCAGGATTTACTTGTTGTATCCTGTTGTCGTGATCCAGAATAACTATACCTACCGGTGAATTAATAATCAGCTTTTCTAAAAAAAAGTGTTGCTGTTGTTGCTGAGTCCTTTCTTTACGTAATTCTTCTATCATTTGGTTGTATACCCTGATCAGCTGATCCATTTCCAGCATGCCAACTTCTACCAGTTTCACGTTAAAATCCCTATCCTTTATCGCCTGTGCACCATTTACCAACAATTTCAAGGGCCTGATCATCTGGTTAAACAGTTGCCAGGAAATCAATAAAGAACCAAAAATGACAAGTTCGGCCAGAATAAAAAACAATTTAGATTCCTGAAAAATATAAAAGCTCATGCCTAGTGCTATCCCATGTACGGCAATAACAAAAAGCAGGTATTTAGTCCGAAGTTTTATCATAAGGTATATTATATTTATCCAGGCGCCTGTATAATGCACTTCGTGTTAAGCCTAACGCCACTGCTGCCTTACTGATACGGTGATGGTGAAACTGCAAAGCTCTTTTGATCATCAGAATTTCCGTTTCTTCGAGCGTAAGGCTGCCTACTTCGGGTAACTGAGGCTCAACAGACTTAAATACCGAGCCTTCCAATTGAGATTTAAAGTCTTCAATATCCAGCTGTGACGACCTGCTCACCAGAACAGATCTTTCCACGATATTTTTCAGCTGCCTGATATTACCCGGCAGCGGCAGTTGTTTTAACCATTTCATCGCCCCTGGCGTAATGCTAATCTCCTTGCGGTTATAAAGTTCTTTAAGGTTAGCGGTCATAAAATCTACCAGTAAAGGGATATCACTGTTCCTTTCTCTTAATGGAGGTAGTTTTAGTGTAATCAGATTAATCCGGTATAAAAGATCCTCTCTGAAAGTGCCTTTAGCTACCATCTCGGTTAGGTTTTTATTGGTTGCACAGATTACCCTGATATCTACTGTTTTTGTTCTGCTGCTTCCCAGAACTTCAAAAGTCCTGTCCTGTAACACCCTGAGCAGTTTTACCTGGCTGCCTGCATCCAGATCGCCTATTTCATCCAAAAATATCGTTCCCTTATTAGCCATTTCAAACCTTCCTATACGGTCGGTACGTGCATCTGTAAAAGCCCCCCTTACATGACCAAACATCTCGCTTTCAAACAAAGAAGTAGAAATACCGCCCAGATTTACTTTTATAAAAGACCGGTTACGGCGCAGGCTGTTGTGGTGTATGGCTTCGGCAATCAACTCCTTTCCAGTACCACTTTCTCCGGTGATCAGTACCGAAGCATCTGTTTGAGCAACCCTGCCTGCTATTTCCAGCAGGTTTAGCATTTTCTCGTCCTCTGCGATTATAGATTGAAAATCATATTGTTTATCCAGTTGCTTACGCGACGAAGGTTTACCTCCGGCATGCTGCAAATCGAGCAATGTTTTTACGGATTGCAGCAAATAATCATTATTCCAGGGTTTATTGATAAAATCATTAGCCCCCAGTTTCATTCCTTCTACAGCCAGTTCAATACTAGCCCAGCCAGTAATCAGGATAACCGGAACCGCAGCATTTAATTCCCTGATCTGTTTCAGTAAATGCATTCCCTCTCTGCCACTGGTTGCAATAGAAAAATTGAGATCCAGGATAATCAGAGAGATCTTTTCTTTACTCATGATCAAAAGGGCTTCGTTTGCTGTAGCAGCAGCCACCACAGCATATTTCTTTTGTTCCAGCAAAAGTAAAAGGGAAGTACGTACAGCTATATCATCATCTATGATCAGGATCATCTATTTTTATTATAAATCAAAAATATCGTTAATCTTCATGTAATGCAACTGCCGGATGAATCGAAGCCGCGTGTTTTCCAGGATAAAGCGCGCAAAATATAACCAAAAGATAAATAAATACAATTGAAAGGAACAGGGAAGTCAGATAAATAGGAGCCGGAAGATCAAAAACATGTAACAAAGGAAACTGAATGGCAAAGAAAGATCCAATGATCAGGGAAAAAGTTGCCAGTACTAATGCTTCTCCAACCAATTGAGAAGAGACACTAAATGCGCTGGCGCCAATAGCCCTGCGTAAACCAATTTCCCCCCTGCGTTTACTGATGTTATACCACAATACACCAAATAATCCTAATGCTACGTTGAAGATCAGGAAACTAGAAATGATCATTAAAATAATCATCGGAATTAACACTTCCAGATTTTTTTTCCTTCTGGCTTCAGTTAAATGGCCTATTTCTACATTACTGCCCTTGGATGAATTTGCAATGAGCTTGTAAACCTTACTTTCAAAATTGGCGTCTGCATCAGGAGAAACTTTAAGGAGTATTGTACTCATGTAGGCAACACTTCCGGTATCACTAATGGTATACATTTTTGGGCCTGGCGCCAGAAAATCACCTTTATCTTTCATATCTTCAACTACTCCAATAATTTTCAACTGATTTTCGTTTTTATTACCTAAAACCGTACCTACAGGATTTTTAATCATCAATTTTTCTACTGCCACCTGATTGATCACAATGGGAGAATATTTAACTGCTCTATCTTGGTTTTCAAACCATCTTCCACTAACTAGCTTTAAGCCAAGTACTTTTCCATAAGATGTTTCACCTCTGTACATATCAACTCTGGAGACATCATGATGGAGATAAGATAGACCACTCATTGTAGATGAATTAGAAAATGGAGTATTATTGCCGGTATAACTCACTGCTTTTATTTGAGGTAAAGAAAGCAAGGCATTTTTAAGGTTTTCATGAACCAATAACAGTGAATCTTTATTTTTTGACAACCCTGTAGAACCAATGTTTACAGTCCATACGTTTTCATAAGTCATACCTGCAGGTTTTTTATAATTCCGGTAGAAATTCACCAGTAAAGTAAATACCGCAAAAGTGACGATAAAAGAGATAAAGATTTCTGAAATCAATAAGAAGTTTTCCTTCTTTTTATTCCAGATCAATTTGAATAGATGCCTTAACATAGTAGTTCTTTTAATTTGATTAATTATTTGCTTTTAATGCGGTAACCACATTTAGTTTAGACATTCTCCATGCCGGGTATACACCAGATAACAGACCAAAAATCAGGCATGCCAACAAACCATAGAACAGCACAGTCAGATTAATATGCATCTTCAGATTTGGAACAATCTCAGCACTATTGATGAGATAAATCACTATTGATGAAAGGACAATCCCCAATACACCACCAAGAAAGGTTAAGATTAAATTTTCTACAATGAATTGATACGTAAGGGTCTTACTGGATGCTCCAAAGGCTTTCCTTACCCCTATTTCAGATGACCTTTCCATAATACGGCTGATATTGATATTGACCAGATTGATGGTTGGCAGCAGCATAAAGAAAAAGATGAACAGGCCGAAATAAAAATATAGTGTACTCAATCCATTATCAGGTTCCGAAGAAAGACTACGGCTGTAGCCCTCCAGGTAATAATCCGCATAACTATTGATCACATTCATATTATCTTCTGTTTTATCAATAGGTAGTTTTTTAACCATCTCCAAATATTCTGCCTTGATCTTCGGAAGATCGGTCTTTGAATCTGCCAGCATAGTAGCAGAAAAACCGCCCATCAAATTACGGGTTTTAAGATCCTGCTTAGATAACGTATAGGGAAGGTAAAGATCTGCATAACAGTAAAAGTCTAAATAGGGAGCTGTTTTTACCACACCAGTAACCCTATATTTTATATCATTCGCTTCCAGATATTTCCCTGTTGCCAGAACATTTTTGCCAAAATAATTATCCCTTGCATCTTCTGAGATGACCACTACATGATCTGCATTTTTCAATTCCTGTTGATTATAGGGTTTACCTTCTATAAACTGAAATTGGTAAACTTCCCAATAGGCAATATTTGTATATTTCTGTTCGAAAACTATCTTCTTATTATTTTGATAAGCATTGGTATTCTCAGCCTCCGTATAGATTGCCAGCTTATAAGGGGTTTTTAAGGTAGAAACATAATGCTGATAAAAATATAAGGTAGGTGAACCTCCATTGAAATAATCATTTTTTGTCGACCTGAATATCATTTTATTGATATACAATTCTCTATCCCTGTTTATATCAGGATAAGAAGGACTGAGCAAATGATCTAGAAAAGAAGTCAGCACAATCAGGATGGTCAGTGTGAAACTGATACCAAACAGACTAATGAAAGTAAAAAACTTCCTCCTTTTTAATACAGCAATCGCGATTTTAAAGTAATTTTTGAGCATAATTATAAAGATTATAATACCTGTGAACCATCAAACAAACGTACCAGGCGATGGGTGCGCTGCGCCATATTTGCATCATGGGTAACCATCACAATGGTGGTGCCGTCTACCCTGTTTAATTCCAGCAGGATGTTCATAATTTCGTCGCCCATTGCACTGTCCAGATTACCCGTAGGCTCATCAGCAAGAATGATCTCCGGACGGCCAACAATTGCCCTTGCTATCGCTACGCGCTGTCTTTGCCCGCCAGATAATTGTGTAGGAAAATGTTTGATCCTGTTGCCTAAACCTACTTTGATCAATGCTTCAGTGGCCCGCTCTTTACGTTCTTTAGCTGTGGATTTCCGGTATAACAGAGGTAATTCTACATTGTCCAGCACTTGCAGGTCGTTGATCAGGTGATAACTCTGAAAAATAAAGCCAATCTTACTGTTTCTGAAATGTGCCAGTTGTGCATCTGGCATTTGCTGTGTTGTTTGACGGTCGATTAAAACATCCCCCCTGGATGGCATATCCAGCAGTCCCATCAAATTGAGCAGGGTACTTTTACCGCAACCTGATGGCCCCATAATAGACAGGAACTCTCCCTTTTCCACATGAAGGCTAATGTTATTTAAAGCCAGTGTTTCAATCGTATCCGTACGGTAAACTTTTTCAATATTGTTTAGTTGTATCATATCATCAAATTAATTAGCGTTATAAGTTATCTTTTGATCTTTTTCAAAGTCGTATAGGGAAAGGTAGCGAAGCTGATAATAAGCTCCCCAGAAATCTTTTAAGGAGTTAATGTTATCACGTTTGGCCTGGTCATTTTCCTGGAAAGCGATGCTCAGGTCGGTGATACTCAAATTCCCCAATACATAGCGTTCTTTAGCAATCTGGTATTTTTCTGCGGCAATCTCTTCTGCTTTTGCCGTGAGCACTAATTGTCCCTGCATCATGTCAAATAAATTAACCTCTGTGATGATCTTCTGTGTGAATATCTGCTTGTCCTGCTCTACTGAATACTGTGTAAATTTTTGGTTGGCCTGTGCTGTTTTTGTCCTTGCCTTTTGCCTCCCCCAGTCTAAAATAGGAATAGTTAAGGTGAGCTCTACCAACTGCTGGTCTTGCGGCGACTGATACACCTGCCCAATCTTTACCGCACTTTTAGAAAAGCCCAGTGCCGTATTTAAATTGGCATTCAGGCCATTATCTCCTTTAGCTTTAGCTACATCCCGTTTGGCTTCTTCCAGCCGCCGCCCAAAAGCGATCGCGTCAGACCTATTCTGAAATGCCTCCGCCAGTGCTTTTTCCGCACCAATTTTCATATCAATAGTAGATTTAGGCATCAGCAACCTAATCCCGCCTGTAGTTTGCAGGCCGGTATAAGCTTTCAGGTCGAAAGTGGACTGTTCCATATCCCTTCTGGCTATACCTACAGCCTTTTGTGCCTTCAGTTCTTCCAGTTGCAATTGCAGGATCTCATTCCGGGTAATTTTTCCCATCTCAAATTTTGTATCGGCAATCTGCATAATGCTCCTGGTGTTTTTGAGATTGGTTTCTGCAATCTGCAGATCAACCTGTGCCAGCAGCAAAGCAAAAAAATAATCACTGGCAGTCATGGCAATCTGTTCCATCGATTCTATATAAGCCTGCTGACTTTCGCTTAATTTAAGCGGCTCTATACGTTTGTCCCATTTCAGCTGGTTAAACTGGAACAACGGCTGGGTGTAAGCTATTCCGTAAGGTGCTCCATTATATAAACTGGTGTGATCACTAAAATTATCATAGCGCTGCAGGCTGGAAGTACCGGATATTGTTCCTCCGGTTTGTGTTACCTGCTGGCTAAAAGCGAGCGCAAGGGAAGAATTATTGTTATTTACGGATTGAAAGACAGTTGTTCCATCTGGCTGGATCACGGCAACGGAAGACTTGGTGTATCCTGGTAAAGTTCCGCTCAGCGACAACTGTGGCTGATAATTTGATTTATAGGTCATCCATTCCCAATAATGTGTTTCTTTTAATGTTGCAGCCTGTTTAGAGGCAATAGACCTGTCCTTAGCCATAGCTACAACCTCCTGTAAATTAAGGTTCAGTGTATCCTGGGCATGCAGACTAAAATGATTAAAAACTACCATTAAAAAAATAAGACAGAAAGTAAAATAGAGTTTCATAGCTAAGGTTGTATTTTAATTTCGCTACTGTTCTTAAATTCGCTCATATCTGAGGTAATGATCACATCACCTGGTTTAACCTGATCCTTCAGTTCTACATAATCAAAATTACTCAGCCCTGTTTGCACCAACTTTTTCTCAGCCATCCCATCCTTTACCACATAAATATATTCTGCCCTTCCCCCTTTAAAAGCCGGACCGTTAGTTACCCGCAAAACATGATGGTGATGTGCAGTCACCAAAAATACATCTGCTTTTAAATTTGGCCTGAACAGCTTACTATTGCGGTCGTCAGGCTGGATATCAAAAGAGACCACTCCATTTTGTACGGCAGGGTAAATATTAACCACCTTTCCCCGTACCTGCAAATCATTGATGCGGATAATCGCTGTCATACCGTTCCTTAACTGATCAATGTAGCTATCGGAAATTGTTCCTTTTATTTTAAAACTGGACAGATCGGCGATGCGCGCGATGACCTCACCAGGCTGTATTGCAGCGCCAATATTTTTATTTACCCAGGTAACCACGCCGCTTCTGCCGGCTAATACATCTGCCTGTTTTAATTTTCGGGATAACTCGGTAAGTTCATTCTGCTGTATACTTGCCGCCAGCTCTACCTCTTTGATTTGCAGGCGCATCGTCTGCTGTTTATTGGAAATCTCATTTTCCAGCTGCTTTTTCTCCAGCTGTGCTACCTGCAGGTTGAGTTCTGCCTGTTCAATATCTTCCCTTGTGCCCCCGCCAGCCTTCAACAGACGTTTTGCATTTTCTACTGCAGCTTTTAAGCTATTGATACGTAACTGCTTAATTGCATTGTTGGATTTGATATCATAGAAACTCTTATCAAGGTCAAGCTTAATTTTACGGATATCATTTTGTTTGGATTCCAGCTGGAACTTCAGCTTACTATATTCCATCTGTGTGGCAGACTTATCCAGGGTAAGAATTGACTGCCCTGCTTTAACAGGTGCGCCGGCATCTATTAATACTTTTTGAATAGAAGCACTGATAGGGCTGCTGATCACTTCTTCAAATTCCGGAAGAACTTCCCCTGCAGCATTAACCGTATTTTCCATCTCTCCCCATTCCACTGTTGACGTAATGATCTGGGATCTGGTTAATGTGGAAGCGAAAGCAGAACGCAAACACCATATAGAAACAGCCAATAGTACAATACCAGAAAAAATATAAATTACATTTTTCCTTTTTCTGGCAATGACTACGTGTTGTTCTATATTGCTATCCATAACGAATGATTTAACCATTCAATTCAAAGGACATGCCACGCATAAACGGCTACAATACAGTAATTTACAAATTTTACAGGTTTTAAAAACGTCCGGTATCGGACAAGCTGTTCTATATCGGCACAAAATATAGGTCTACACAAAAGTTCATGTCCGCAATAGAAGTAAAAATTAAAAATTACTGTGCAGCGTTACCGAATCCAGCACAACATCCGGGTTTTGGCTAAGCTGTTCACGGAACAGGCGCAACAATTTAGGATAATACACCAAATGTTCCTCATAATTTTCTATAACAAAATCAAGGTCAATGTTATCATAAACATTTACCCAATTACCGGCTACCAAGACCTCCATCAACGGATGTAGCGCATATAGTCCTTTTTTAAGTCTTACAAATAATTTTTTATTCCCCGACCCTTCCCTATTCAATTCATTTTTACTCAAAACGGAAGAAATATAAGCCTGTCTGGTTCTGTATTCAGGAACAATATGATCAGCTATATGGTCAAAAAACTCCATAAAATCTGCCGTCTGGAAACCGGGGAAAATTGAGTGCGGTTCAATATTATGGGGCTGGCCTAAACGGTTACAGCCATTTGCAAGGTGCATAGACATCGTTACCAGCATCATATTGAGCATGACAAACTCGGCCTGGTGATTGCCGATCTTCACCAGCTGGTTATTGATCTTTACCTTTATACTTTCTGGTTTCAGCTGATGGTAAAATTCATTCAGTATGCCCGGATCATTTCCCGGATACACGTATTTCTGGCGTAAAACTAATTGAAAAGCATTTCTCCCTAAATTATCCTCCAGATCTACTTTAGCCTCATTTTCTAAAAGATAATGCATTATCTTCTTCGAATTCATCATCACACTGCACATCAATGGAGTTAAATTCACCTCATTTCTAAAGTCCATTCCATACTTCATTAGATGGGGTTCCAGGCCTTTAAGGTTATCCAGAAAAAATAAATTGATCAATCCTAAATTAATTTCTGCGTCGCCGGTGGTTACCCAATCCCTTGCCAGACGATATTTTAGGTTGGCCAGAGGGACGCCATACTTTCTAAAATTATATAAAACGATATAAAAATAAAACCTGTCTTTAGCTTTCTTATTGTACACTTCAGGATTTAAGGCTTGTGCCAGTAACTCAGGAAAATCTTTCCGGGTGGTTACCTGCCACGTTACGGGTTTAAGCTGCAGTATCTGTTCCCTTATGGCATCGGCCTGCTCCTGCTTGCCCTGCATTTCCAGTCGCCTGGCTTCCTGCTGCCATTCATCCTTACTTGAAGTTTGATTGGTTAACGAAGATTCCTGCTTAAAATCTATCAGTCCCAATAAGCCTAGTAAAGCATGATTCTTATTTGCTTCGATCATGAACAGGTTTTTCACCGCCCTGGTAATCCCCACATATAAAGAATTCACATAAAACTTATACTCTTCGAGCGATTTATCAGCCTTATCCCTGGCCCTTGCAAAAGTAAGGTTTTCAGGAAGCAGGTCATCTTTTGTTACTCCCCGCGTTAACTCCCTGAATTCACTATCATAAGTAGAGATCGTATTGTAAAGGATAATATTTTCATACTCTAATCCCTTGGCTTCCTGTATAGAAAAAAGTAAGGGGGTACCATAAAACTTTCTTGCCGCAGCTTTATCCTCATTTCTAAGTACCAGCACTGCAAACTTTGTAGACAAGTTGGTTTTTGAATTAAGCTCTATGTTGGTCTTGTTATTATTTTCCAGATATTCTACCTTACCTGTCTGGTTAGAATTAGGGATCACCAAATAGTTACTTTCCTTATCGATAGAACCGAACCTGGCATTTTTGATCAGCAGAAGCTGATTGGCCAAAGCTGTTACTTCTGGGGTATTCCTGTAATTGGTTGCCAGTACCCTGATAATGTTAGCTTTCAGGTCCTGCTTATAAAAAAGGGTTTTCACCTGTGCCCAGGAAAAGAAATTAGGATGAACAATCTGGTTGGCATCACCGCAGAGTACAAAATTTGCCGGATGGCGAAGTGACTTTAAGATCAGCATCAGCTGTACATTGGTCAGGTCCTGTACTTCATCAACGATTACATAATCGTATATAGGCTTTACCTGATGCAGCAGCTCAAAAGAAACAATATTACTATCAAAATACTCACCTCTAGCTATCCATGCCAAATATTTCGTAAACAGATCATAGACCTGCCCGCGTTCGGCAATAGAAAAAATAGATTGCTTAATGCCTAGTGCCAGGTACTCATCCAGTGAAAGCCAGGCTTTATCTATCATTGAACCTGTGATCACCCCTTTAAATTCTTCGAATATCCTATAGGCATCTTTAATTTTATGGCTTTGGGTATACCTGGATATCCAGCGTTCAAAATTGATGAAATCGGCCTCTCTGCCGGGCGGCATAGAGATTGTCGACAAATATTCATAAAAGGACAGAAAGGAAACTTCCTGCAAATCGTTTTCATAACCAAATGAAGAATACAAATGGCCTGCATTTTCCACCAGGTAAGAAGAAAGCGTGGTATACAATACGTTACCTTTCAACATCTTAAGCTTCTCCAGAGTTAAAGCTGTTTTACCACTTCCGGCAGAGCCGATGATGATGCCCGGAGCCGGGAGAAAAAGTATTTCTTCCTGCATTTCATCAAAAGAAAGGATCTTGTCCAGTAAATGAAAGGAATTTTTTCGGGGATTGATATAACTTACCGCCCGCATTTCTGATTCAGGTATATCCGCTTCGGCATATAACGGAACCAGTTTATTTTCATCTAACTTTGCGCCATTCAGAAATTTCGATTTTTCGTAAGTATGATTATGGATAACTTCGAGAATGAAAATGTAAGTTTCACCCTTATATCTTCCAATCTCAAACAATAAGCGGTTGGTATCATCCAGTTTTGCCCGGTAATAACCATTGCTCATCTTCTTCGCATCGGCGGCAGGGAAATCACCTGCTGCCAGGAATTTACTCACCTTATCTATTTTCTCACCCAGCTTACCCGGATTCAAATCATCATAAACAAGGACTTTCATAAATGGCAGATTTTAATTTAAACAACATAATCAATTGTAAAATTATTAAAATTCTATTTATAAAAAAAGCTTAACCGAATTTAAGTCTTTAATACAGAATTATATATGCTGATCAGTTTATCTGCATGAAGTGCAGGACTATATTTTTTTTGGTATGTTTTCCTGGCATTTTCACGGTAAATAGCCTTTTCCTCGTCAGGCAACGCCTCATAATATTCTACCTTAGCACGCAGGTCTTTATCATTATTGGTTTCAAACCTCAGGCCATTATATCCGTCATCTACCATATTTTTAATATTCCCCAGGTCGGACGCTATTACAGGTGTTCCCTTAGAAAAGGCCTCAGCGATCACCATTCCAAAGGGTTCAAACCACAAGGTAGGAAAAATCAGGGCGCTGGCATGTTCCATCATATTAAAAACATCCTCTTTAGGTTTACGCCCCATATAACGAATATTTGGGTAATGCTGTCCGTAACCTTTAATCAGAGGCACCAAAGGGCCTTCCCCCACTACCTTTAAAAAAATTCCGTTATCAGCAAAAGCCTCCAGCATTGCCGGAATACCTTTATCATAAGTTAGAGTACCCACGTATAGATAATAACTTTCATCTTTTTCAATCTGTCCATCCGGATAGGTAAAACTAAAATTAGGTTTAATTACCATACGGTCTGCTATGCTTTTTAGCTTAGACTGTTCAAAAATATTTTTCGCAAATTCACTGTACACAATAAAGCGGTCTACCTTGTTCCATGTTCCAAGCAGATGGTGCAACAGCATAGAAAATGAAAGCCATAGACTGCTGGAATAGGAATTCATAAACATTCCCTGTTTAATTGCTTCTACAGGAAAACGCTGGTTTATGGAATCCATAAATAACTTCTCATTATAAAAGAGGTTACCTGTAGGACACAGGAGCCTGTAATCATGCAAAGTGGATACGATTGGAAGTTTAAAATGCTTCACGGCATAAATTACCGAAGCAGAACCTGCAAAATGAAGGTTATGAATATGGACAACATCTGGCTTAAAAGCCCGGATCTTTCTTTTTGTAAGCCGGTAAGATCTAAAATTAAATGGAAGCTGAAGCTGATCCAGATGGGGTTTTCTACTTTCATTGTTAAAAATAAGGACTTCTGCTGTTATACCATGGCTCCGCAGCAGTTCGATCTGATTGGCTACTACACTATCTTCCCCGCCCCTGAAAATATAGTGGGTGTGTATAAATAATACTTTCATTCACAAGTTATTTCACCAGTTCATTGCAATTAACTGGTTGAATTAAACATTAATTATATTTGGTTCGGTTACCTACGTATTTATTTAAAACCTGGATCTATTAAAGCTCAGTAAAATTATCGGACGGAAATAGCGAAATTTCAAAAGCAGTATTTATTGTTTTCAATTCGGGTGTTTTCCAAATTAAAGCAAGTAATTACCTCATAACCAACATATCACGTTAAATCAAGCAATTAATGTTATAAAACCCATCAATCCCGCTACTAAAATCTGATGCTGCTAGAAAGAAAAAACGATTGAGCTAAACACCAAACTAATAGATGGTCAAACTAATTTTAAAATTTTAACGTTTAATCGTAAATTTGAAGTCAAAAGAACTTATTCTGATGTCCTACATAGATAAAAAACAAATTTCATTCAAAACCATACTTACTGCGCTCATCCTGTTCAGTTCCTGTTCTATATATGGGCAGACTGATTCTACGGTTAAACAATTAGTACCTACCCCTGCTCCTGTTCCAGGTAAGCCAATGCTTATTTTTGTTGATGCCGGCCACGGCGGTCAGGATGGTGCTACACGCGGATTATTTTCTAAGGAAAAAGACGTGGCTTTAATGGTAGCCCTTCAACTAGGACAGACTATTGAAAAAGAAATTCCAAACTCCAAAGTAATGTATACCCGTACCGAGGATGTATTTATCCCACTGTATGAGCGGATAGATATGGCAAACAGGGCTCATGCCGATCTGTTTATCTCTATCCATTGTAACTCTATGCCTGCAAGTATGAGGGGCAGAACAAACGTTACCGGCGTAGAAACTATTGTTTCGGGTTCCGGAAGACTGGGTCAGCAGGATGTAGCGATCAGGGAGAATGCTTCTATCTTATTGGAAAAGGACTACAAAGATAAATATGAGGGATATGACCCGAATGATCCGGAGAGTTTTATCATTATGTCATTAATGAAATATGCTTATCGCAAACAAAGTATTAAACTGGCTACATTGATCCAGCAGCAGTATATCAAAACCGGACGTGTAGACCGTGGCGTAAAAGAGCAGAGCCTTGCGGTACTGGCTAAGGCAGGTATGCCTGCTGTGCTAACTGAGATTGGTTTTATTAGTAATCCGGGTGAAGAAGAATATATCAACTCAGCGGCTGGCAGGGAAGAAATTGTTCAGAATATCACCAGCGCCATTATGGAATACAACAAGGAGATGATTGTTAATTAAAATTTAACAAAAAAAAACCCGGAGTCATGAACCCCGGGTTTATCTACCTGCTCAGCAGCAGGCAAAGATAGCCTTAAGTATTATCCTTAAATCTTTTCAGTATCCTTCTTCCCAGATCAAAAGTTAACCTGAAAGCCTCCTGGTTGCTGAACTTATTCTGTGTATCGCTATGTATACTCAAGATAAACTGACCTTTAATATGGTGGTATAAAAACGGTGTATACATCAGGTCGAGCCTGTTATAGCGTTTCTGTGAGTAAAAGGCGTCTCCATAAGTAATATTAGATCCATGCCCTGCATAAAACTCATCAAATGCCGCAAAGCGGTGGTAACCGGCATATACACTGGCCACAAACCCTTTTTTCAACTGGATACCGTCTAATCCTCTTGTTCTTTCAATAGAAGTCATTCCACCTGCCTCAACAGATAACGAATCCAATCCTGTTTTACTGGTCAGGTCTAAACCCAACCTGATCTGCGCGCCCCCATTATCAATGATATAATCATCAGGTAAAGTGATGGCAGCATGGGCATCATGCAACATGAAAAAATAATGAGAAATATAAAATGGGCCCGACAAGCTGGGTTTGTACTTACCTTCAAAACCAAACAGGAACTGTTCACGGTTTACATCGGTCTGGCGGCTTACCCAGTCAATCCAGCCGGTTTCACTAAAATGGTCGTTATGATAACGGGCCAGCAAACCCTGGATATTAGGGCGGTAATATTGCAGCGTATCGGAAAGCAGTGCCCTTGGATAATTATCTATCAAACCTTCTCTCGGGAACTCTCCTGCATCAAACAGCCACTTAGAACTCTCAAACTTATAATATGCTACCGGATCTACCTTTAAGAAATAAGGGGCACCGCCAAACTCATGTATACCATTGGCACCAACAATAAAATGGTTGAGGCTGTCTAAATTCAAACCGAAGTCCAATGCCAGGCGCGTACCTGAAAAGGTATGGGAACGCGAAAGAAAGTCTTTATACTCACGGTTGTCCATAAAGCCCAAACCGTTAAAATTCATATCTACACTCTCCTGTGCTAAGGAAACAGTAGTTGTTAAAGCCAAAATAAAAAGGAGCAGGTAACATTTTCTAATCATAGTGCAATTATAATTAAATAAGCGATTAGTATCACCTCTTACTTGGAAATACATTTGTCATTTCAGCTCCAGAATCCCTGCACGTTAATCGTACCCTTAAAATCACTGCATCGTTTCAGATACTTCCTCAGCTGCACTGACGTAGCTGTATGACCGGCTATATAAACTATTTCATCGGTTAAGCATTGTTCTTTTAACCACGAAAGTAAGGCAGTATCGCATTTTTTTTCCTTTAGGGCTTCTAAACTACTGTCAAAATATTCTGTAAATTCACTGGCATGTGCTTCATTATTAAAACTTACAGCTCCATAAATCGTTTCATGACCATTGGTTAATTGTTTCAAAGCAAGAAAATGTCCTACACTGCTGCTATCCCCCAGACACAGGATTTTTTTTCCAGGCACAGGCTGATGGGCTGTAGCCTTAATGCCCAAATAAAAGATTTGGTCGCCCCTTTTCAAAGAAGCAGCCCACTTACTTCCGCGGCTATTTTGTGAAGCACTTATACATAAAGTACAGGTATGCGTTTCTTCCTCCCATAAAGCAGGTGTATAATCACGATAGGTGTAATCTGCCACCTTTACCTTGATGTACTGTACGCTGTTCCAGTTTTCCATATTTACATCAGGCAAATGCAGGTCTATTTCAAAAAAAGTATTCAGGTTCCAGTTTCGTACCGCTAAAACCTTGCCTTTTTTAAGCATTCTGCTTTCCAAAACAGAAAATGCTTTCTTTTTAATCGTATTCATCCTAAAAATTTTACACAAAAAAACAGTAAAAACAGGCGTTTATCAAGAGATAATAACAGGTTAAGGTTGGACTTTTAGCGGTAACCTGTTCGAACGAAAAAGGTTCATAATCAATTAAAATAACGGATATTAACAAAGTCTATCCAATAGGCTGGTTTAAACTTTAAGTATGAAATTATTAAGGTCTGAATTCTTTATCAATGAAAGAATAACGTTTTATAAAAGCCGAATATAAAGCAAGTACCAAGCTTATCAAAGGCAGTCCTTTCCCCCGCGATATTGCTTTCTGAATTGCAATGGCGAACAGCCAGCAACTTTAGCAAACAACCTGGAAAAATAAGTATGATCTTCGTATCCTAATGAAAATGCAATCTCTTTCACATTCATATCACTATAATACAATAAACGTTTGGCTTCAAGGATAATCTCCTGATGTATCCAATAACCTACCGGGAAGCCGGTTATAGATTTTACGGCTTCAGTGAGATAAGATAACGAAAGATATAAAGCCTCTGCATATTCGGCCGGGCTTTTAAGGGTTTTAAATTGACTGCTCAACAACCTTTTGAACTCTCGTGTAATGATCTCCGGTCTTGGGTTTCGCTTATCTTTAATAGGTTCATTGGCCTCATAAACTGCCGCCACCATACCGATATAAGCGGAAGCCAAAGAATGTAGTATCTGATCATTTATTCCTTGCTGTAAAGGCTGTTGATATACATCATATAACAATTCAACACTGCGGGAAATCTGTCTGGCCTGATCCGGTAGGGGCTCAAGCGATTGATGGTGTAAAACCAGTTTTTCAAAAATGTCGCGGTACTTCAGGTCTACCAGAGAAGTATCAATTGCCATAAAAAAAAAGCTGGATTGATGAACAATATTTATTTCATGCACTTGTCCGGGCATCAGATAATGCACGGCAAAACCATTTACCTCTATCTTTTTAAAGTCTATTACAAATTCTGAATACCCGCATTCCTGAAGTATAAAAATATAATGATCGTCTCTATGGGCCTCCATACGTTCAAAACCAGTGTTATCCGTACTGAAAAAACGTTTCATATAGATGCCCAGGCCTGTAGTTTCCTTGAGCTTATGAACCGGTATTTTTGCAGATTTTTGATTTAGTTTACGCACGGTTAAACATAGTACATTTCCTATTAAAATCAAATATTTAAGCAATTGCGTGGTCTCATTTTTTACATCGCTCATTCTATTAACAGAAATGACAATAACGATAGAATATATTTCCTTCATTTTAAAATAAATTTTTAAATATCATTAAAAGAGGCATATTTGTTTATTAATTAAAATAAATAAAAACAAAGAGAACCTTGCCAGAATTTGGGGATGCTATCTCCAACCTGAAACTACAGAAAATGGTTTATTATGCATAAGGGTTTCATTCAGCACTTTATGAACAACCTATGTTGAAGACATTATCATGGCATGGGAACACGGTCCGGTAGTAGAATGCAGGTCAACTGTAAAATCCCACAAGCGTTGATGCAAACCTTTTTTAAAATCTTATATAGCCAAATTTTGCAATAACACTTCCTGGCTTGCGTTTAGGATTTAAAATAATGTTATAGCTCAAACATTCTTCATGAAAAACATAATGCGTGCCCTGCTCTTATTCTTTTTCTACTCCTCCCCTTTGGCAATTTATGCGCAACAAACTTTACACACTGATCTTAACTTAAAATACCTGATCAAAGAACCAGCGGTTAAAACAGCTAAATCGCCTCTAATCATATTACTGCATGGTTTTGGCAGCAACGAAACCGACTTGTTCGATCTTGCAGCTAGTTTTCCGAAAAATTTCATCGTAGTATCTGCCCGTGCCCCAATGAGTTTAGGACCAGATGCCTATCAATGGTTTGGCAATAAAACAGTCAAGGGCGTTACCGAGGGAGACGAAGGAGATCTGAAGCGCAGCAGAAATAAAATTAAAATCTTCATTGTGGCCATTGTAAAACAATATCATGCAGATCCTTCCCAGGTATATCTCTGTGGGTTTAGCCAGGGGGCGATGATGAGTTATGAAGTGGGCCTTACCTCTCCGGGACTGCTAAAGGGAATTGCGCCTTTAAGCGGCAGGATTTTCGATTCGTTAAAACCTGAAGTTAAAAAATCGGCATCGCTTGGCCACTTAAAAGCTTTCATTGGTCATGGCGATGCCGATAATAGAGTTGATCCTGTTTCTGCTACCCATGCAGCAGCTTACTTAAAAAAAATGGGTATGCTACCCTCGCTTCATTTTTATAAAGGAATGAGTCATTCCATTAGCGACAGTGAAATACAGGATCTCGTCAAATGGCTTTAGAATTACAGGACAATACTGTCAATTCCTTTTTCCAAAGCAGTTTCCATTATACCGGGAACAGCTGTACCTTCTACACGAAATACAGAAATATCGCTTATACCAATAAAACCAAAATAAGCTTTTAAGAAAGGCACTACGAAATCATAAGGCTGCATAGGTCCTTCAGAATAAACACCTCCCGACGCAACAGCAATGTAAAGCTTTTTACCGTTAATCAATCCCCTGGGGCCGTTCTCGTCATAAGTAAAGGTCTCTCCTTTCCTGCTGATATGGTCAATCCAGGCTTTCAGTGTAGAGGGAATGCCGAAATTGTATAAGGGGGCATCAATCACAATAATATCTGCATCTTTAATTTCTTTGATCGCGGCATCAGAATGTTTAATGGCTTCAAGGTCTTGCGGCGTCCTGCTATCTTCAGGAGTAAAAAATGAAGTCAGGTGAGCTTCTTCCAAATGAGGAAACTGTTTTTTGACAAGGTTGCTTTCCGTAACCGTACTGCCTGGATAAGCAGCTATTATTTTATCCACGATTGCATTACCTAATTTAATGCTGAATGAACTATCGCCCCGTGGGCTTGAAATGATATGAAGTATTTTTTTCATAATATTTTATTGCTAAATTTTTTATAAGACAAACTTAGCTATCTTAGCTATGGATATGATACTACTATCCCAAAGGATAGCGGTATCCTTTGGGATAGTTACCTATATTTGAACCAATTATGGAAACGCAAAAAGAAAACACCACTGCCTTGACACGCCCTTTTATTGATCCCAATGTTACTCAGGCAGCCTGCAATGGGGCTATTCATGCGGTTAAAGATGCTTTATATGTATTGAACGGTAAATGGAAACTTCCGTTAATTGTTTCCTTAATGGATGGGCCAAAGCGCTTCAATGAAATACAGCGTGCCCTGGGGGAAATCACGCCTAAAATTTTATCCAAAGAACTCAGGGAACTGGAGCTCAATGAATTTGTGCTGCGCAAAGTATTTTCCACAGTTCCGGTTACTGTTACGTATGAACTAACCCCATATAGCGGCTCCTTAAGCAAAGTATTGGAAGAACTAAGAAACTGGGGAACAGAGCACAGAGAAAGGATTGTAACCAGCAGACGCCAATCTATTTCGGTCGAGAAATAAATTAATTACTCTTTTTGTTGTTTTTAAAATTTTACAATTAAATTGTATCACAATAAAAACATCAGGATGAAAATAGCGCTCACATCTATTTTGCTTTTCATCTGCTCCATCTCTTTTGCAGAAAAATCATTCCTGTTACTGGCGACGACAGAGTTGAACCACTTAGTATTGTTTTCAGGCTCGCAGGAAATCCAGAATACAATACCAACTTCGCAAAAAGCTATGTTGATGATATCAATAATTACTTTGGCAGGTACAAGTCCTACGCTGTAGTTGGATACGCCAAAAAACTGGCTGAAGAAAAAGGAATCGGTTATTCGAAGGTCATGTTCCTGGCCGTTCATTTAACCTCGTCCAATAACAGATTCTATCTAATCAAAGAAAAAGAAAATACCCTTGAATATTAAGATAATAATGCACAACAGATTGATTCATCAATACGGGAAATCACCATCAATTTTGATAGTGAATTAATGGCAGTGATTCAGTAAGTCCGGATTAACTTCTACCTGGCCATAAATGCACTGAACTAGCCACAGATTAATACAAAAAGCACATCTCATCATCATCTTCAATTAATTATCCGATCTAAAAACACGTATTAATCTCCCCATGCTTCAGGTATAAATACGCCATTGGGTTAAAACGTGTCATCTACCTTTAGTCAGTATTAGAATATAGTATTTCTATTATAAGGTGAATTGTGTGGATAAAAAATGATAAATGAAAGGAAGAGATGAATTTACCTATAAACAGGCCGACATTATCAAAGACCTGCTAAAATCTTCCCGGGAAGTTGACAAGGCAGAGCAGAAGGTAATAAGTTTTGAGCTTAACCAGTTGCATCAATTTTTCATTTCAGACTTTACAGATTCACGCAGAGGGTTCACCACCGATAATTTTGATGAATTGGTTTCATCAGGAAAAATAACCATAAAAGACTAATCCGTCTCTCCATGATACCTGAAAAAGAGAAAAAAAAATTGATCACTATCCTGTCCAGATCTCATCAGATTGAAAAATATGACGAGGTGAATCTGGAGATCACTAAAAATTTATATAAAGAATATGGGGTCATTATTAGGAAATTATACTGGAAAGAGCCCAATGTTTTTGGCAATTTTTACAGATATGACCTATCTGAAATTAAAAGCCGTATTAAAGAAGTAAATGAACAAGAATATC
This sequence comes from Pedobacter sp. L105, assembly GCF_009765875.1. Lineage (GTDB taxonomy): Bacteria > Bacteroidota > Bacteroidia > Sphingobacteriales > Sphingobacteriaceae > Pedobacter. The sequence goes on along the minus strand of NZ_LMUP01000009.1, from coordinate 405,109 downwards.
ATGATGCCAAACAGGAAAGCTTCATTTCTTTTAAAGCTCAGTTAGAACAGTCCATTACAAGCTCCATAGAATACATTACCAATTATATTCTCCAGGAATAAGCCAGCCTCTGCCAAAAGTAGCGATTTACCAATTCTGTTACCTGCCCATTATTGTACGAACAAATACAATCCGGGTTTGTTAAGAGATTTCTATGTCTAAATCATCTACTATGAAAAAACAAGAAGAACTATATCAGGAAGCGAATAAACCCATTGAAAACAGCAGACGCAATTTTATAAAAGTAGCCGGGATAGGATTGGCTGCAACCACCCTTCTGAATACAGCCCTGCCGTCTGCGGCACATGCCCAAACAAATAGAGGTGACCAGGCAATTGACGAAACCGACCCGGTAAAACTTAAAGAGATTAACGATGCCAGTGAAAAACCAACCGGAGCGATACCCAGTGCCCTCCGGCCAGCCAAACGTATAGGTTATGCCATCGTTGGCCTCGGCCATTTATCCTTAAACCAGATCTTACCGGGAATGGTGAAATGTAAATTTTCCAAACCTGTGGCTTTGGTAAGCGGAGATGCGGCAAAAGCACAAAAAGTAGCTTTACAATATGGTATCAATCCAAAAAATATTTATAACTATCAGAACTTCGATGAGATTAAGAACAACCCAGAAATCGATGTAGTCTATATCGTGCTGCCTAATGCTATGCACGAAGAATTTACTGTACGGGCGGCCAAAGCAGGTAAACACATCCTCTGCGAAAAACCAATGTCAGTTTCTTCTGCTTCGGCAGCGCGGATGATTGCTGCCTGTAAAAAATCCGACCGTAAGCTGATGATCGCTTACCGTATACAATACGAACCCAATAGCCACCAGGTGATGAAATGGACGCGCGGTGAACAGTTTGGAAAAGTACGTGTAATTGATGCATTCAATGCCCAAAACATTGGCGATCCGGAACAATGGCGTTTAAAAAAGGCATTATCCGGCGGCGGTTCACTGCCTGATATAGGGTTGTATAACTTGAACACCTCAAGATTTATTTTAGGCGAAGAACCTGAAATGGTTGTTGCTTCTACTTATTCTACCCCAGGTGATATCAGGTTTAAAGAAGTAGAAGAAACAGTAATGTTTCAGCTGTTCTTCCCCAGCGGGGCCATATCCAACAATACGTGTTCCTATGGCATCCACGAATCAAGGTATTACCGGTGTAATGCAAATAAAGGGGCACACTTTGGTGTAGATAATGCATTTACTTATAATGGCCTGCAACTTAAATTATCACAGGTACAGGGTAAAATGGAGCTAAAAAGCGAACCTTCCTTAGGGCCGGAAAAAGATCAGTTTACACTGGAAATAGATCACATGTCTGACTGCGTTTTACACAACAAAACACCCTTTACCCCCGGCGAAGAAGGCCTTCAGGATCATAAACTCATGGAAGCAATTTACGAATCTGCCAGAACACAGCGGCCAGTGAAATTAGAAAAGATCACCGGGCTTGATGTTTTTAGAGGAACGCGGCCAGTAGAGCAGCAATAACATTCATTAGCAAATTACCTATTAATTTATATAGATAAATCGATATATTTGGTTAAAGTCATCTATAAAAGCCTCTTAAATACGGCATAGTATTCGAAAATGAAGGATAGCCGAAAAACCCTGCTCATTACCTTAACCCTTGGAATTTTAACGGCTATCAGCTCCATATCGATAGACCTATATCTGCCAGCGTTTCCCGTAATGGCGGCTTATTTTCAGGTACCTATTGTACGTATAGAAACTACTGTTACCCTCTTCCTCTTTGGAATGTGTTTCGGACAGCTGATCATTGGTCCGCTGTCCGATATATGGGGAAGAAAAATCCCTTTAAGGATAGGCATGGCTATTTATGTGGTTTGCAGCATTTGCTGTATGCTTACCCACTCTTATCTTCTTTTTTTAGGTTTAAGATTTATTCAGGGTCTTGCCGGGAGTTCCTGTCAGGTAATTTCCCGGGCACTGGTCAGCGACCTCTACAAGGGGAGACAGGCAGCGCAAATATTTAGCCTGTTACAGATCCTGATGGGTATTTCCCCTATCATAGCCCCAATTATCGGAGGTTTACTGGCTGAAACCAATACCTGGAAATATCTGTTTTTGATTATGGCTATCGTCTCGGGAGTTGGCTTAATTGGTTGTGTTACTATTCTTCCCGAAGGGAAATTAGCGTTATTAAATAAATCGGTCAAACTTCGGTCTATAGGTTCGGCTTACCGTTATTGTATCAAAAGTCCTGCTTTTATCAATTATGCCCTGGTAAGAGCTGTCAGCAACAGTGCAGCTTTTTCTTTTGTTACAGCGTCACCATTTGTACTTACTCAAATTTACAAGTTAAGTAAAGGGCAGTTTGGCTTTGTTTTCTCTGGTTTTGCACTGGGCATCATTTTTATCGGATTTATCAATAACCGTTTACTACTTAAATCAGACATCAAAACAATTATTAGAAATGCTATTATTGTACAGCTGCTTGCAGGACTTGCGGCTATTCTTGTTGTTTATTTCAATGGCTCCCTTTTGCTGTTACTCGTTCCGGTTTTTATATTTCTGGCTATGCTCAGTTTTATTTTATCAAATTCTACGGCCTTATACCTGAATGCTGTTTCTTCGCATGGCGGCGCCGCTTCTGCCTTGGTAGGGTCTATGAGTTACCTTTCTGCCTTTTTGATTACATCTCTGCTTAGCTTGCTGTATAATAAAACGGCCTATCCTATGCTTTTAATGATGATTGCATGTGCTATGGTAGCCATTGGCTGTTTACTTTACAGGAGACGCTGAGTTGATATGCAGTTTTTTCACCAGCCAGGGCAATGTAAGCCCCTGACCTATTAAAGTAAACAGAACTACCATAATGGAAATAAAAACAATTGCACTGCGAAATGGAAAGGGGCTGCCATCGCCTAGCGTATGTGGTAAACCAATGGCGATAGCCAGGGAAACGATCCCCCTCATGCCAGACCAGCTTATGATCAGGCTATTTTTAAAATCAAGCAGTACATTTTCAGTGATCTTATGTTTCTTCTTTTGAAAAGCTTTCTGCAAATTAAGCTGTTGCAAAAACACCCTTGCTATACGGATAGTTAACGCGACCAGCGTGATGACGAAGGCATAGCCCACATAAGGATAAATATCATTTTGAGGAATATTTTTAGCAATATAAGGAAACTGTAATCCGATCAGGATAAAGATCAATCCGTTGAGCAGGAATACAATCACGTCCCATATACCTTTAGATTGCAGCCTTAGCTCCGGTTTTACCACTTTCTGTTTACCCAGATAAGAAATCCCAATTCCCAGTGTCACCACCGCAATCACACCAGAAACATGCAGTTGTTCGGCCACCAGATAAGTAACAAATGGCATCAGCAACAAAAAGCCCATCGTTACCGGTGGATTATGATTTACCCTGCTTAAGATAGCACCCAGAACCCTCATCATGACAAATCCTACCAGAAACCCGCCAACCATCAGGATGCCAAACTCCAGGGAGGCTTTCCAGAATACAAAAGCCGTTCCCGTTACCGCAGCTACTGCAAAACGGTAAACTACCAGTGCCGAAGCATCATTTACCAGGCTCTCCCCTTCCAGGATCGTATTTGTATTATTTGATATGCCTAAACCTTTGGTGATGCTCATGGCAGCTACTGCATCTGTAGCCGAAAGAATAGCCCCTAAAACAAAAGAAAGCGGCCAGGCCATTCCTTCAATCATATAATGCGCCACAGCTGCAATACCAAGCGCAGTAAAAAAAACCAGTGAGATAGACAATGTGCCAATGGTATTGATATTGGCTTTAAACTCATTAAATGAGATATGAAAAGCTGCATCATATAAAAGCGGTGGCAGGAAAATCAGGAAAACTATTTCAGAATTTAATTCAATATTCGGAAGCATAGGGATAAAGCCAATCCCTATACCGGCAATGATCAGTAAAATTGGATATGGCAGTTTGATCTTATCGGCCACTGCCGAAAGGCCAATCATAATAACCAGAATAAAAATAACAATACTATAATTTTCCATACCCTTTAAATAACATCAGACCTGCAGCACCTTCCACAAAACTAATATTATTAATCACATTGGCGGGATGGCACCTAATAATATCGCTGATAATATTTACAAGAAATTGGGCATAATAGCGATGGCTTCCTTTAAACGAATGATAGAGTTTATCTCTCCGGTAGCCCAGGGCTCAGATTTATGGTTTACTGTTTGTGACCAGGTTTTAAATGAGTTACGGGGCGATATATGCAACAGTCCATCTGTTCCCTTTTCCATATATTTATCAGGATTACCCGCCCAATGAATCGTTTGCAACTGCCCTGGTTTAAACCAGATAATGTATTCTCTCTTTTTCCTGTTCAGGAATGATACCATCATGCCACTACAAATATCACTGTAAGCAAGCGCGGCCGGATAGTGTAAAGAAAGATGGTCCGTATTAAAATTTACAGCCAAATCGCTTTTTGACAACCACTTGAGCAATTGCTTAATTTGGCTGTCATGAGGTAGAATTCCTAATTTCGTTATTTGACCTTCGCAAACTAATAGTACTCCGCTTACGTCGGCAATATCGAGCAGGGTAACGTCATTATTGGTCAAAGCCTTTATCATATCTGAACTCTCCAGCAGTATTAACGTTAATTCTTTAAGGCTGTTTTTAAACTTGTCATCAACAAACAGGCTTTGTTCATTTTGCTTAAAATCCAGCACAGCAGATAAAATCTGACCGGTAAGTTTAGCAGATTCCCTTGCTGTATAATCAACAAAGCAGGGTGTATAATTATGACAGGCAATTAACCCCCAGAGTTCGCTATTATAGATCAGGGAAATACTAAAACTGGAAGCCACGCCCATGTTTTTTAAATACTGAATATGGATTGGTGATACGGCGCGAAGCTGTGCATTGGTTAAATCCAGCGGTTCAGCATCTGCAATATTGGTCACGATTTTTGAAGGGATGCTGTTCACATCAACAATTTGCCTGACAAGGTTAATCTTATACATTTCCCTCGCCTGCTTTGGGATATCTGAAGCCGGATAATGAAGCCCGATCCATGGTTCCAACCCATCATTTTTAGCTTCACACAGCACCTCTCCGTGTCCGTCTTCAGCAAAGCGATAGATCATTACCCGGTCAAAGTGAATAATATCTTTCACCTGTTTTACCGACCTGTTCATTATATAGTAGAGATCCTTGTACGATGCAATTTCCGCAATTTCACGCTTACCTATCTTATGTGGTTTTAACTTTACGATTAAAGAAGCAGGTTCAAATTCAAGGAGCAAATACTCACCAGAAACTGATATAATTAAATGATAAGCGATACCTCGTATATTGATAAGATGAGGATTAATTTGGGGAATACTATTCTTCCTTTCTTTACTGGTTAGCAGGTTGATCATGGAATCCAGATCGGCTGTATTTCCCACTGCCAACTGCAGGCTTTGTAATGACTTACCCAGGAAATCTGTGGCAGTACAATTTAAGAAATCACTAATATTCTCACTTAAAAAGCTGATGATCCCGTTTTTATCGATAACAATTAAAAAACCATGTGACTGGATTTTTCCTGGAATATGAATAAGCTCACGATCACAATTACTTAAATCTACTTGCAAATCAGCCATATTCAGGATATTAGTATCTCCAAATATCAATTAATTAAATGGCGATAAGCAATTTATCGTTAACTAAATGTTTAAACTTAGAATAAAAAGCTATAAACACCCTATATTTAACATACAATGCTAAGTTGTTCAGGCCGAACAAAAAATACGGGTAACATGGTCTGCTATTAAAAGCAATTATCCTTCTACCTGTTCAACATCATCTTTTGGTTCCCAAAGCTCGATGATATTTCCCTCAGGATCGAGTATATGGACAAACTTGCCATAATCGTATGCTGCAATTTCATCAACAATAGTCACGTTTTCCTTTTTTAATTCATCTACCAGTGCTGCGATATTTTCCACCCTGTAGTTAATCATAAATGGCTTGGTCGATGGGCTGAAGTATTTGGTATCCTGTGGAAAGGTAGACCATGTTGTAGATCCTTTTTTTGAAGGATCATCGGCGTCCCGCCATTCAAACGTTGTTCCGTATTCACTGGTATCCAATCCTAGGTTTTTGGCATACCATTCATTCATACCTTTTGGATTATCAGATTTAAAAAATACGCCACCAAGCCCTGTTACTTTTTTCATATTTAGACGTGTTATATAATTAATATTTAAATTGATGAAAAGCGATATATCATATTGGAAATCAACGTCACAAACAGCAGTTAACATCAGTGAAATTTCTCTCTATATACACCCTTTCAAGCAATTTCCATCTATTTTTGGACATTACCAAATCTGTTTTCAAACCTTCTGTTAATGCTGACAGCAATTTCAAGTTATATCTATCGAGACAAAAAATAGCTGATTATTAAGCAATTGAGCTTTCAGGGGGCAATAAAATCTGCATTTGTTGATTCTGGAATGATCTCCTGGAAGCTTAAAAGAAAAAGGATACAAAACAATGATCTGCTAAATCATATTAAATACCTTTTAGCTTCATAATACGTGTTACAGAGAACATATATTCATCTGCCTGACACCCTAAGTATAGTGGCCTCAGGCAGATGAATTTAAGAAATTGATTAGGCTTCATTTTCAGGAAAATCTGCACCCAGGGAAAGGTCTTTCCATGCGTTAAAATTTTCTTTCAACTCATCGATCTTCTTAAAGGCCAAATCAAAAGCGGGCTTGCCTAATAATAAACGCAGCTGATGGTCTTTTGCTTCCACAGCCTTGATGATGGCTTCACTTCCTCTAACCGGGTCACCTATTTGTTTACCGCTATTGTCTTTGGCTGCTTTCATGCGCACACCTACGGTTTCATCATAAGCAGGTATTTTTGAATGGGTATCAGAAGTTGAGCGTCCTGACCAGTCGGTACGGAATGGCCCTGGTTCAACAATTAATACCTTAACACCAAATGGCGCGACTTCTTTAGAAAGCGATTCAGATAAACCTTCTACCGCAAACTTAGTGGCGTGGTAATAACCTGTAGAAGTAAAGGCCATTAAACCGCCAATAGAAGAGAAATTAACGATATGACCGCTTTTACTTTCACGCATTGCGGGTAACACTGCCTGTATCACATTCACCAACCCAAAAAAGTTAGTTTCAAATTGTGCCCTTATCTTATCTTCTTCACCTTCTTCGATACTGGTGAAATAACCATAACCGGCGTTATTAACTAATACATCAATCTGACCAAAGGTCTCTTGTGCTTTGGTTACTGCAGCCTTAACCTGATCTTTTTTGGTAACATCCAGGGCAATTACCAAAGAAGTATTTTCATATCCTTCTACAATATCTTTTACCTGATCAGCATTTCTTGCTGTTACAACTGCATTCCATCCTCTTTTTAATATCAGTTTGGCCAGTTCTCTCCCAAAACCTGTAGAGCAACCGGTAATAAACCAAACCGGGTTATTTGTTTTTTCCATGATTGTAAATTTAATCTTTATTATAAACGGTATAGTCTTAATGACTGCTGTTACAACACAGAACCCGGATTTCTGTTTGTAACTTTAAAAGTACTTACAGGAAAAAATATAATATGATTATCCAATCATTTCATAATTGGTCTTCATTGCAATTATAATGGATGTTAATTAAATGTTTCCAATATTTTCCGGTATTTTTTATTCTTTACAACAACCAGAGCATCACGTAAGATCTCCCCATCATTATCATTAAACCTGGCGCAATAATGGTTAAATAAAAGAATGATCATCTTATCCTTCAAAACGGCATTGTATATCCTCTTCACCCTTTCATAAACAATATGATAATCGACAGTCTTAAAATCCATTAAAACTTCTGTTTTTATCTTTTCAAGCATAAAAAGAGCATATTCCTTAGAATCGGATAAAACACGATCAGGAATATTTCTTGTAAAGTCAAATTTATAATTATCTGAAAAGTTCTTCGATAACTGTTCAAAGCCTAACAAATCTTTTTTATAGAGTTGATCATGTAATTTAACCTGTAAATCAGAATACAGATATTTGCCCAGGCTTCCCAATACATCGGCATGCAATAAATGATAAGAATAATCTGACATTTCTGGCTGGTACTTTTCTATTAAATCATATAATAAGTTGGTATATCTTAACGGTTTGTTACCTGCCTGATGCTGATTATCATTTGCAAATTCTGGCAGCACTTTAACCATATCCGTTTCTTTAGCATATAGAAATTCATTCTGACATCTGTACTTTGCAGAACCTAAGCCGGAAAAGTCAAGATCATAAATATTGGGTACATCCGTTTTACTTATCTTAATTCTAACGCGGTCGCCCGGCTCAAAATGAAATTCCCTGGCCACCGTTACATCCATTAGATATCCCGTTAACAACAATGAAAAATATAAAGCTCCGGATTGATCTTTCAATTCGAAGATATAAGTGTTATCTATACCAGATCTTGCGTGTATTATTGTTTTCCCCTTATCTGACAAGTCATATTGGTCTATCCCTTTCTCATAAAGCGCTAGAAATGGTTTGCTGGTTATCCCCTCTTCCAAAACCACTTCAAATAGTATATTCTTTGCAGACAATGTGCCTTTAGCAGGACTACCTTTGGCGACTTCACTCAATAAAACCGGTGCAGGGGTTAAATTTAAAATGGATTTCATAAGTGTTCATTTTAAGCGTTAGTATTTATGAATTTGCTGTAATTCGCTGTTGAAATTATTACACAGCTTGAACCAGCTGGTATGGCCTTTCTTTTGGATTGCGCTAGCGCAGGACGGTTTAAACAAGAATTACTCAATAGAATAAGGAGCAGAATGACTCCTTCTCTGGGCGAAAATTTCAGACATAGTAATTCCCTTAAGCGATTTTTTGCTTTCATTTTTTGAGAATTTTAAAGGTTATTTTGGAAAGATCAGAAGGTTTTTACAGGTAAATAGGAAAAAATACACAGCGGCCGGTACGTATTACCAGTAACCAACCTAAATTGCCCGACCGCGTGTGTATTCAATGTCAATCAGGGGGTTCGATAATGTTTTTGAATGAATGGATAGGGTTAATTCTCATTGTAGTATATATTTAGTTTTCCAAAAATTGGACAAAGCATGGCCATTACGGCTTTTTAGATCGTTTTATTAATAACTTAGCCAGAAAAAAAAGATACTTTTTAATTAGTTAACTCCAGACAGAAATAAGTCAGCTAGGATTTTTAGGTTTTTTCGCAAATAGCACTTCAAAGCGACTTAAGCCTGCTGGTAATGCGAATAACTTGATTTTTAAATTTTTCATAATTCAATATTATTATATACATACATATCGAACCTTGAAAGCTTAAAGGAAATAGAAAAATGGACTACTCCCGTACCACAATGACACCCCCTAGGATAGGTGAAACTAAAAGTTTCTTAAGCACATGATACGGGGAGTAACCCATTTTCTATTATACAAAGATAAAGAAAACGGGTACTCTTACCATACTTTGCGCGCTTTTAGATTTCCTAGGTCTGTCATTGCAAAGTTTCTTTGGCCGAAATACCTTATAAAAGTGTACTACTTTCAATTCTTATAAAGCAAAGATATAATTCTGAATTCAAAATAACAAATAAATCGTTACAAATGAAGACAGATTTCTATTCTTTTTTGTTCTGATGGAAGAGAACGATCAGGAAAGGGCTAACATAATTGGCTCGCAAATAGAATCATTGCTTAAACAATCCGGCATTAGCATTATTGGGTTATCCTACGCTACCAACATCTCTTTAAATCATTTGAGAACCATTAAGAAAGGAAAATTTCTAATTACTGGTAAAACAGCCGGAAAAATTGCTGATTTTTTTGAAATCCCAATCGCAGAACTATTTTCGTCACACCCGATCCAACTTCCCAATTGGAAAAATATCAGTACGATTCGAGAATTCTATAATGATAATCAACATAACCCTAAATTTTTTGAAGGAAGGAAAGGGGAAAACAGTGTAAAGTATTTTTTAACGGAGAAGTTATTACCAAGCGGCTATTTACATGAAAATAGAGAGGTGTACCAAGTAAAAGCCTTTGCCAAAGATCAGTTCAATCAGGATTTTACCAGCAAAGAACTTTCTAGAGAATTGAGTAGGTTAGCCGATTCCGGAGAGCTGAATAAAGAGGATAAGACTGGGAAAAAAAGTAGTTTTTTGTACAAGCATAAAAACAAATAGAATTCCAGAAAGCAATATTACTTCTTATCTTCCAGATAAAATCAAGTACAAATTTTCAATACATATATTATTGTCTTTGATATACAAAGTAATGAAAAGATTAGCCAGAAAAGAATTTGGCACTCAAATGAAAAAATTTCGAGCTATTGCCGGGGTTTCCCAAGATGACCCTGCTAAAGCTATTGGGAGAAACCAATCCTACATGGTATCTTTTGAAAATGGTGATCACAGTATTGGAATTGATTTTATGAAAGAAATCAGTGCTTATTTTGGAGTTAAGTTTTATGATTTTGCTAATCCGGATTTCCCAATTCCAAGCAAAAGGGAACTACGCAAAAAACATAAAGGAATATCTAAATATTATTAATTTTGACTCCAGCTATGTTGATCAGGAAGCAACTCCCGGATATGCCAGAAACCTGGATATATATTTGGCATCCGACAAACTTTCTGAGCCTAAGACTTCCTGTCAGATTGCAGCTGAATACACAGAAAGGTTTTCAGAGAACATTTTACCGAGTAAAGTAACTGATATTTTGAAACGTAATCCAAGAAACAAATTAGTTGATATTTATAAGTCTGATGGAAGAAAGGCTAATATATATAAATTGAAAAAACGCAAGTAATTATAACATTGCATATTCAAATATTGACCAAGTTTATCTCCTCATCGCCGTACTTACAGGTGATTTGTACAATTGCGCCGAACGCTGTGGTGTTCTGCTGCATTGCCCTAATGCAACATAAATCAGTACAAAAATAACTATAGTTGACAGACAACCGCCGCCTAATTTTTTGGCTCCCCAGCCTGCAATAATTGTTTTGAAAAATGAGTTCATAAAATTTAGATTTCTCACACAACACCATTCTTCAGATTTAGTTTAATATCCCGAACAATTAAAATGATATGCTGTTAATACAATTCTATGTAATTAATAAATACGGTGTAGTAAATAAAATACATTTTTTCATTTTGATATATTGAACCTAATCCTATTTTACACCGTTAAAGACGTTATAACGGCTATTAATTACAACTTTTCGGTGTATGGCCGGATTATTTCCTATATGCAAATAATAATTTTTCATAGTCCCTTATAAACTTAAAAAACCTGCAAATAAATCAGGGATGAAATTTGACCAGCACATATTTATCTAATCGCTCTAACACAACACCTATGGATTTACAACAAATCAAAACGCAGCCGTTCCATGTTAAACTGGCAACAGTTTTATTTAGCCTGGTCACTTTATGTTACATCACCATTGTAGCAAAGGAAATCTTATCTCCTTTGATTTTCTCCTGTCTGTTTTCTATCCTTCTGTTGCCTTTTGCTTCCTTTTTGGAACGGAAAATAAAACTTCCGCGAAGCGCTGCATCTATGATTTCTATTCTTTCGCTATTAGGCTGCATAGCCCTGATCTTGTACATTGTAGGATCGCAGTTATCAGATCTGGGGAACGATTGGCCACAATTTCAACAGCAACTGCTTAAAACGCTGGATAACGTTCGGGATTGGGTAGCCGCTACCTTCCATGTAAATGCCAATAAACAATTGAACTACGTAAATTCTGCAACCAGTAAAATGATGGCCTCAGGAACTACGGTTATAGGCGCCACACTATTGTCTTTATCTTCCTTGCTCCTGTTTTTTGTTTTTACTTTTATCTACACATTCTTCTTTCTGTTATACAGGAAACTGATTATGAAATTTTTATTGTCTGTATTCCTGGATGAAAATTCCAATGTAGTGCATGACATTATTGAGAAGGTACAGCATATGATTAGAAAGTATATCATTGGTTTACTCATAGAGATGGCCATTGTTTCTACTGTAGTCTGCCTGGTGTTCTGGTTACTGGGTATCAAGTATGCCATTTTATTGGGGCTGCTGACCGGTCTGTTTAATATTATACCTTATATAGGCATCTTTTCTGCCCTGGTGATTAGTTCCCTCGTTACCTTCGCAACGGCTACAGCGGTTTCTAAAGTGATAATGGTGGCCGCTACATTAGTAGTTACACACCTGGTAGACAGCAATGTGCTTCTGCCAGTGGTAGTAGGCTCTAAAGTCAGGATCAATGCGCTGGTAACTGTATTGGGAGTAATCATTGGAGAAATGATCTGGGGCATCCCTGGTATGTTTCTTTCCATTCCAGTAGTTGCGGTGCTCAAAATTATTTTCGACCGTGTAGATGGCTTAAAACCCTGGGGTATTATTCTTGGAGATGAAGATTACAAACCAAGTAAACTGGCCACAAAACTGGAAACCAGGAAAAAATAATAGACGCAGATATAAAGAAATAGCCATTATTACACTACCCCAGTGTAATAATGGCTAGCTGTTTTGAGAAGATCTATTCCGCTGATGAATCTTCTTTTTTAATGACCAGCGTACCTTCAGTTTGTACCGGTCTGTTTGAACCCGTACCATTGGTATCAGGCAATTTTTCTTCCTCATTTTTACTGACGAGCTGATCTAATTGGGTAGTAGGGTTAACATCATCCTGATTGTGCAGCTTCGCATTATCTTGCTCTTCCATATCGTTATTTTTTTAGTTAAACACTCCCGGCTAAATAGTGTTTCAAAAAAACCGGCACAAAAGGATAAAAAAGCGCCCGAAGAGCAAGAGAGCAATCCTGCTTATTGTAACAGGCAGGCATGAATAAATTTCTCTAACTGTTCATCCATTGCCTTATTTTTATCTATTAATTTATGGATAGTAATCTCTTCCGGGGTAACCGTTACATGATAAAGTTCGGTGCCATGCACATCCTGAATGGAAGTAGAATCTTCTGTAAGACCGTAACTTAATGCCTTCTTGTACTTTATTCCTTCTTTTAGGAATTGAGGAAATGTACTTTTTAAAATATCGTACAATAACTTTGCGGGGATCTTTTTTATATTTCTAAATGTTGTCATCTCGGGAGCTGTTAATTTCTTTTAAAAACCCACAACCGGTTAAGGTTGCGGGTCATGTTTCTCATCAACAAAGTTTCTCGCTCCTTCATTAATGAATAGATACTAAATAAACATGTTTTATAAACCGGATGATGAACGTATGCCGGATAAATTTGTTCCGGATAATATTTAAATTCATACACCCTAAAGTTGTGCAGAAAATAGTATTGTAAAAAGCTATACATCACAGAAGCCTTAACAAATGATATTAAGGCTTCTGTATAAGAAAAAAATTTTGTCCTTATAAAGGAAGATACTTATCCGGCCTTTACTGTAATAAATTCAATCAGGTTCTCTTCCAGTAATTCTGTATTGTAATTCCCTTCTGTTGCAAGGTTAACGATCTCAATATTATCATCAGATATAGTTAGCGTAAATACAATCTCTTCAATAATTTCAGGAAAATGAATATTAATTACATCAGCAACATGTGCATACTCTATACTTAAGTTTGCATCCAGTGCAGCATTAATATAATCGGCAAATTCTTTTTTTAAAATATCATATAATGATTCAGGGCTAAGTGCCGGCAGGTTTTCTATAGTTATCATATTGTTTTTCTTAAGATAACCAATAATAATGCCTGATTGTTTAAACTGACCCTGCCGATAACCCTTACTGATCCTTTAATTCTATCCATACAGGAGCGTGGTCACTTGTCTTTTCCCAGCCACGCACATCAAGGTTTACTCCACCGGCCACCAAACGGCTGTCAAGCTCCGGGTTTAACAGAAAATGATCAATACGCAGTCCTGCATTTCTGCCATAGGCATTGCGGAAATAATCAAAAAAGGTATAAATGGTTTCTCCGCGATAGAGCTTACGGATGGCATCTGTCCATCCCTGTGCGATAAGTGTATGGAAAGCAGAGCGGACTTCAGGCCTGAACAGGGCATCAGTAACCCATCTTTCTGGTTTATACGCATCAAGCTCTGTAGGTATTACATTATAATCGCCTGTTAATACTACTGGCTTTCCTGATGCCAGCAATGTAGCAGCATGAACGGTAAATTGTTTAAACCAGCGTAATTTATAATCAAATTTTGGCCCGGGAGCAGGATTGCCATTGGGTAGATACAAGCAGCCCACTACAATGCCATTGACTATCGCTTCGATATAACGGCTCTGCGTATCGTCAGGATCTATGGGCAGCCCTCTTCTCACCTCTTTGATATCGCCGCTGCGCGACAAAATAGCTACACCGTTCCAGCTTTTTTGCCCATGCCAGATGGCATGATAACCTGCATCCTGTATTGCTTTTTCAGGGAATTTGTCCTGCGGTGCTTTGAGTTCCTGTAAACAAACAATATCTGGTGCGGTTTCTTCGAGCCAGCGAAGCAATACAGGCAAACGTCCGTTTATTCCATTGACGTTATAAGTGGCGATCTTCATGTTTTATATTTATACCAGAACAAGCCGGTAGTAAAAAAGTTGGCCAGGGCTTTAAGATTAAGCTTCTTCTGGTTTTTTTATAGGAATTAATAGCTGATAAGGCTCAATTTTTAACTCTTCAGCAATGATGGCCACAGAGGAAGATGAAATGTCAACTAACCCGGCTTCATAACGGGAAATTGAGGTAGGTTCCATGTCACAAAGTATAGCCAGCTTTTCCTGACTAAGCCCCATCTTCAAACGATACATACGAATATTCGCACCAATGATAACAAGTATCCCCGGGTGTTTTTTTCTTTTATATCCTTGTTTAGCCATATGATGGCTACTAAAGAATGGAATAATTGCTGATTAACTCATGTAGTATACTATATTATTTGTAATTTTTGCAGTAATTTTACATTACCAAATAATAAATATTATGAAAGAGTTAAATAAATCAGAATACAAAATAATCAAGAGAGTACTGCACCAAAATAATGTCGATCTGGTATTTACTTTTCTTGGAAAATCAGATAATGAGTTTTATAATCCTAATAATCCGGAACAGAAAAAATATACAGTTGGCTGGGAATTTAAACCAGAAAGAATTAAACAGTTGTTGCTCAGATATGGTGTGGAAGAGTTAACCGGCGACCTCAAAATAGCTTATCGGGTAGTATACGAGGATACACTTTTTGAAATAAAAAAGCTGGTAACAAAATCGCAGTATGCAGAGTTATTAAAGTACATGGATGATTATATTGAAGTCTCTGTCTATAGCTGCATCAATATTGATAGTTTATTAAACAAAATCAGATAATCTGTTCAGTTTATATTGATGATGCTTTGCCACATCTTTTCACTTACGACATCGTTGAATAAAAGCGCCCAATTCGTCAGCAAACAGATTAACTTCTGTTGTGGTACCTTTCCAAATAGGACTGTTTGAATCGTGATGCACCCCATCCACAAACAGGTGTCCTATATCGGTACCGTCCCAGGTTATTTTATACTGGCCAGAGTCATCTTCAGGCTCCTGAATGATGATATCTTTTCCATCAATCTTATAATGATACTTATCTATAGTTATACTACAAAATAAAAGGCATTTTGTGATTTACTTTCAGACATATTTCACGTTAAATTAATCATATACCTTAAACGTTGATTGTTATGCTTTAAATCAGAAGAGTAAAATAAGATTTACTAACTTTATCGTCACAATAACAAGATGAGTTTTCACGTTGCAAATGAGAGATCGTTATTGATCATATTACTGAGATTTTTAAATGAACAATCAATATCAGATTTTCACCGACCAGGAGTTGCTGGAAATCTTAACCTTATCCCCTAATGCTACAGCTGTTTACACATCTGAACAGCTGATTATCCAACTGGCAAATCATGCCATGCTTAACATATGGGGAAGGGATAAAAATGTGATTGGCATCCCACTGATAGAAGCCCTTCCCGAATTAGAAGGACAGCCTTTTATAGATATTCTCAAAAATGTATGGAATACAGGTATTACTTATCAAAATGTAAATACCCCGGCAAACCTTATGATCGATGGAAACCTGAAAACCTTTTATTATGATTTTATCTATCGCGCGGTTAAAAACGACAGTGGAAAGGTAAAATGCATTTTGCATACCGCTACAGATGTAACTGAGCGCAATCTTAATCATCAAACCCTGGCACAGGCAAGAAATACTTTTGATGCTTTAGAAACTGAACAGGCATTAAACGAGGAACTGATGGCTGCCAATGAAGAGCTAAATTCTATCAATGAAGAAATGCTCAATATGCAGCAAAGCCTGATGGATCTTAATAATGAACTGGAACAACGTGTAGCCGACCGTGTGAGAGATCTTGCAGAAAGTGAAAAACAGCTGGAGGAAATTTTAAACCAGATGCCTGCCCCTGTTGTGGTACTACGTGGTTCAAATCAGGTGATAGAACTCACCAACCAGTCCATCCTCTCCTTCTGGAATAAAACAAAAGAGGAAGTAATTGGGAAACCAATGTTAACGGTATTCCCTGAATTAAGGAGCCAGCCTTTTCCCGGACAATGGAAACAGGTTCTTGAAACGGGAAATGCCATCGCTAACAGGGAAACACCTGTAATATTTAATAAGGAAGATATTGGGCCAAAGCGTTTTTTTGTAGACTACTATTATCAGCCTTTAACTGATTATAGCGGAAAAAGAACAGCGGTATTAGCTACTGTTATTGATGTGACAGACAAAGTAGAATCCAGGAAAAAACTGGAAGAAAGCGAATCTAAATTGCTCGACATGAATGATGAACTGTCAACCTTAAATGAGGAAATGGCAGCAAATAATGAAGAGCTGATCACCATTAATGAAGATCTGTCGCAAACCAGGGAAAGCCTGCTGAAGACCATCAATAAAGTAGCCAAAAGTGAAGCCCGCTTCCGCTTCCTGGTTCAGCAAGCCCCGGTAGCGATCTGCATTTTAAATGGCAGGGAACTGATCGTAGAATCTGTTAATGATATGATGCTGGACATATTTGGCAAATCAACCGATATTATTGGTAAAACATATGCAGAAGCCCTTCCCGAATTTGAAGACCAGCCCTATTTAAAGCTCCTTGATGAAACCTTTATTACAGGGAAACCCTATTTTGGCAATGAGGCTAAAACTGTGTTTGAACATAATGGCGAATTAAAAACCGGTTACTACGATTTTATCTTTCAACCTATACAGGATGAGCAGGATATAACAACTACCATTATGGTTGTAGCGGTAGACGTAACAGAGAAATTGCTTTCCAGAACACAGCTGCAAAGAACAGAAGAAATGCTTCGTTTCTCCGTAGAAGCAGCCAATGTAGGTACCTGGCACCTCAATCATAAAACCAGGGAATTTTTTGTATCTGCACAGCTTAAAAAATTGTTCGGTTATGAAACAGAGGCCGATTTATCCTATGAGCAGGCTGTATCGCATATTCCCGAATCGCACCGTTATGAAGTGATCAGGGCTATAGGATCAAATAATTCAAGTGATTCCAGTTACAATATCGAATTTCCTATCCTGGCCGCCGGTGAAGAAAACTTACGCTGGGTAAAAGCTCTAGGTAAATTCGATTTAGAAAGCGATGGCAGCTTCAACCATTTTTCGGGCGTAGTTATGGATATCACCGAACAAAAAGAAGATGAGCTGCGCAAAAATGATTTTATTGGAATGGTAAGCCACGAGCTGAAAACCCCTTTAACATCATTGAATGGCTATACGCAGATATTGCTTCAGAAAGCACAAAAATCGGAAGACAGATTTAACATCAGTGCCCTGGAAAAAGTGACTTCACAGATTAAAAAGATGACTTCCATGATCAATGGCTTTTTAAATATATCACGCCTTGAATCTGGTAAAATACACTTGCAGAAAGAACGTTTTTTCTTCGATAAACTCATCGAAGAACTGGTAGAAGAAACACAGCTTACTACTCCTACGCATCAAATCACAATCGTCAAATCTGCACACGTGGAGATTTTTGCAGATCGTGATAAAATAGGCTCTGTGATCTCTAACCTGCTGAGCAATGCCGTCAAGTACTCCCCACAGGCAAAAGATATAGAAGTTATCTGTGAAGTAAAAGAAAAGCAGGTACGGTTTAGTGTTAAAGATTATGGAATGGGCATCAACCCGCATGATCTGGAGAAGTTGTTTGACCGGTTTTATCGTGTAGAAGGCAACCAAACTCAACATATTTCGGGCTTTGGGATAGGCTTGTACCTAAGTGCTGAAATCATAGAGCGCCACCACGGAAATATTGCAGTGACCAGTGAAATAGGAAAAGGCTCTACTTTTTATTTTAACCTGCCGCTTAACTAAAATATAAATTCATTCGCCAAATATGCTCAGGTAAGCAATCATTTAGGAATAATTATTGACATTTTGAATAAAATACTTGAAGAGATCAGCGCCGAATTGGTGAAAGAAAAGTAATCTGCTTCTTTGAAAACCACTCCTAACACTATCCCGTAAGTCTCGTTAACCAAATCTACTTTAAAAGCTTATGGACGAGTATACTATTGCTGTAAAACACATTGATAAACCTACATTAAAAGGTATAGTTTGCTTCTTAGCCGATGCGAAGTACGACGAAAGGGATATTGCAAACGACGAGCACCGCTCAAAGACTATGTGCTGGATTGGTCATCAGGAAATTATTGAAAGGGAAATCTTAGAAGCCGGAAATGTGCAGAAAGTAATTAATGATGAAATCAGCCAGTTCAGACATGATTTTAGCGATGTAGTGCAAGAACTTTACCGTATTGGAAGGTATTCACAGGTACAGGAAATGATGACTTTAATAGAAGAATTTATTAGTGGTGCTATTGAAAATATGTATGACTAATTTTTTAACAATACTTCAAGCTCAGGATGATACTGGGAAGTTAAAAACTCAGTAATATCAAATTCAGCTAATTCATACCGGTAAAATGGATCTTCCTGAATGATCTTTTCTACTTCTGCTGTAGTATTGGCCAGTGCCAGTATAATGCCTCCTGTCCTTGGAACCTTACGCCCCGACGCCAAAAACACATTCTTTTTGTAGTACTTCTTCAAATATTTAACATGCGCTGTCATATGCTGATCAAGCTCATCCAGTGGCACGATGTACGTAAGATTGATAATGAACATAAAAAATTCGCGGTGAAAAGAAAAGGAAGCGTCTTTTAAGATACTTCCCTTTCAGTTTTTCATAAGATAGATATTTGTTACAAAGCATGAATGATGCCAAAAATGATTTCTGCAATTCCTTTTGTATCAGCAATGCTATAAATAAAGCCAAAAAAAAACTTATATTAGGGAATACCGAATTAATGTATGGAAAGACGATTAGTCATTAAACAAGTGCTGATTATGGCTGGCGGGCTAGCTTTGCTCCCCTCCTGTTTAAAGGAAGCGGGAAAATCTACTATCCTGCTGAAGCGGATCAGCATAAATCTGGATCAGGAAAACCTGCTGGCTGAAGTTGCTGAAACAATGATCCCCAAAACAGACACACCTGGTGCCAGGGAATTGAATGTTCACCTTTATGTTCTCAAAATGCTGGACGATTGTTACGAAGAAACCGACCAGAAAAAGTTCATAGCCGGTATAGAACAGTTTAATGATCATGTTTACGATAAAACAACTAAATCGTTTAACAAGCTATCTGTTCTTCAGCGCCAATCAATCTTAACGGAACTGGAAAACAATAAAAAAATATCTCCCGAACTGGCCGCTTTTTATACGATAATGAAACAGCGGACCATTAAAGGTTACCTGAATTCACAGTATGTAATGACCAATCTGGTGAAATGGGAATTGGTTCCCGGCCGCTATAACGGTTATTTCCCTGCTAAAACCGCTTAATTAGAAAACATGTCAAACATTAATATAGATGCGGCCAAGGCCAATACTTTTGATGCTATTATTATAGGATCCGGAATAAGCGGAGGCTGGGCTGCAAAAGAATTTACAGAAAAGGGATTAAAAACATTGGTGCTGGAAAGAGGCCGTGATGTACAGCATATCAAAGACTATCCTACAACCAATATGTACCCCTATGAATTTGCCCATAAGGGCGAAGTAGAACTGGCTATTAAAAAGGAAAACCCAATTGTAAGCAGGTGTTATGCCTTTAGGGAAGATGCCATGCATTTTATGGTAAAAGATAAAGAACATCCTTATGTACAGGAAAAACCCTTCGACTGGATCAGGGGTTATCAGGTAGGTGGAAAGTCGTTACTCTGGGCCAGGCAGACACAGCGTTGGAGCGACTTCGATTTTGAAGGACCGGCAAGGGATGATTTTGCCGTAGACTGGCCTATCCGTTATAAAGATATAGCACCCTGGTATAGTTATGCAGAAAAGTTTGCAGGGATCTCAGGTAACAGGGATGGACTAAGCGAGCTGCCCGACGGTGAATTTCTTCCCGCTTTTCCGTTGAATGCTGCCGAAGATTATTTCAAGGGAGTAATTAAAAGTAAATATAACAACCGACATGTGATCAGCGCAAGATGTGCACACCTGTCAAAACCTAATCAGATTCACCTGGATCAGGGCCGCGCAAAATGCCAGAACAGGATACTTTGCCAGAGAGGATGCCCTTTTGGCGGATACTTTAGCAGCAATGCCTCTACCCTGCCATGGGCGGCTAAAACAGGCCACTTAACCCTGAAACCATTTTCAGTGGTAGAATCGGTCATCTATGATGATGCTAAAGGCAAAGTCACCGGCGTAAGGGTAGTTGATGCCCATACTAAAGTCACTACAGAATATTATGCAAAGGTTGTTTTTATCAATGCCGGTGCTTTAAACACGAATTTGATTTTATTAAACTCCACTTCTAAAAGGTTTCCTCATGGTTTGGGAAATGACAACGGGGTATTAGGCAAATATGTAGCTTTTCACAATTACAGTGCCCGTATAAGTGCAGAATATGATGGATTAAAACAGTTTACCACAGATGGCAGAAATCCTGCAGGAGGCGGTTATATACCGAGGTTCAGAAATGTATTTAAACAGGAAACGAACTTTAAAAGAGGATATGCCGCAGGGTTTAGCGCAGGCAGATATTCAGAAAGCAATACTGATGGTGTAGGCCCCGGACTCAAAAACAGCCTGCTCCATGCCCCGCTGGGCCCATGGGAAGTAGGCTCTCATATGATGGGGGAAACCATTCCTAAAGAAAGCAATTTTGTGAGCCTGAGCAGCGAAAAAAAGGACGACTGGGGCATTCCTCAGCTCAATATCTCTGTAGATTATGATGAAAATGATGCCCTGATGAAAAAGGATTATATAGAGCAGCTCACAGAAATGTTTACCGAAGCTGGCTTTAAAAATATCAAACCTAATATTGAAGGGCAGTCGCCAGGACTGGATATCCACGAAATGGGCGGTGCAAGAATGGGTCACGATCCAAAAACATCAATTTTAAATAAATGGAACCAGCTGCATACCTGCCCTAATGTATTTGTAACCGATGGAGCCTGCATGACTTCAACCTCTACGCAAAACCCTTCCCTTACCTACATGGCCTTAACCGCCAGGGCGGTTGATTATGCGGTTAGTGCAATGAGCAAAGGCGAAATAGCTTAATTATTCCACTGAAAAGGCACAATCAAGTATTAAGGTAATCATTAATTGTTTACCTTAATACTCATATCACCACACGTGCCGTTCGGCATACGGCGGTTCATTAAACATTAACAGCGCTTTGCGGTGATTATAGCTTTGAGACTTAATAGACCAGATGAGATTTTGCTCCAGGACGCTCCAATTGATTATAGAACAACTATTTTATGATATTAGATACCTTTGAAAACTAGTTTAACGTAACATCAAGGTAAACTGAATACCGCCCGTAAGACTCATAAAATGGCTTAAAAACGACATCGTCAATCTTAAACTGTAATTGCTTAGGATCACCTTCAATTGACTTACCTATATTTTCAGCATTCAGGGTTACTTTACGCCAGTCTTTTCTTGCTTCAGGCTCCTGAGCTGCCAGCAATATCGGTCCGTAAAACAAACTGGCTATGTTCTGCTGATCCATTACCGGATCCAAATGAAACTGGAAGGGCATCTTCAATTCTACAGTATCACCATCTTTCCATTTGCGGCTTATTTTCAGGTAACTACCAGGCTTAGCATCCACTTTTTGTTCCTTACCATTAATCTGTACAAAAAATCCTTTGGTAGCCCAGCCTGGTACACGCACATTAAGATCAAATTTCCCATTCCCTTTAATTGTTAAACGGGTATGATCTTCCTTTGGATAATCTGTTGTCTGCTCTACCGTTACCTGGCGTTCTGTCCATTCTACTTTAGAGGGTATGTACAGGTTCACATAAAGCGCCTGGTTATCCTTACTTTTAAAATAAATTGAGTTTTGCAGTTTGGTGCTACTCTCCAGTGCTGTACCGTTGCAACAGGTAAAGCCCGTCATATTAGGATTACCAAATTGTTTGGCTGCCCCTGCTCTGAGTGATATATGATAAGTGTTAGCAGGAGTATTCTCGGCTACTGAAGCCAGAATATCATTGTACAACGCACGCTCGTAATAATCCATTAACTCTGCACGCTGATCAAAGAGAAACAGGTTGCCGGTCAACTTCAACATATTATAAGTGGCACAGGTTTCGTTCTGCCCTCCTTCAGAAAAACCGTTTTCATACAATGTTGCCGGCTGATTCACAAAACATTCTGCATTGGCAGGATTACGTGCACCTGCCACTCCCCCAATGCTGTACATGTAGTCATTGGTCATCTTATACCAGAAGTTATCGGCCACTTTGTAATAATCCGGGTTATGGCCAACATTGTACATTTCGATACTTCCAACAATTTGAGGTATATGTTGATTGGCATGCAGGCCGCGGAAAATATCAACATTTTTGGCCAGTCCGCTTGAATGTGCTGTATCGCCATAAAATACTTTGATATTATCAAATAATTGTGCTGTTTTCAGGTACTTCTGATCGCCAGTAATCTTGTACAGACGGGCCATGGATTCGTTCATACCACCAAACTCACCGGCTATATAGGTATTCCACATCTTTATCAGCGTTTCCTGGGGTAACTTGCTTAATCGGGCATATACCCAGTCACTCATGTTGGTAGCTATTGCAAGCGCTTTTTTATTACCGGTCACATCATACACCTCTATCAGGCCTGCTAATATTTTATGTAAAGTATAATAAGGTGCCCAAACCTGGTTCTTCTGTCCACCATACTTGGCACCGTTTTCTAACATGATAAACTGATCAGGAGGATAAGCGCTGATGAACCCTTTCCCCCAATTCTGATAATCGGTACGGATACCCTCGGCACTCAAATCTGAATCAAAATCTGATTTCCCGGGGCCATGTGGAACAGCCGTTGGATCAGATACATATGTACCGCCTGCTTTTACCGGCTTTCCTGACAATTCTGATAAATCGTATAATGTGTTTACCATATACTCCATTTTTGCAGAGAAATTGGCCTGAAGTGCCTTATCGTATCCTGTGCTGGCATAAGCTTGCGCAATTGCTGTAAGATAATGACCTGTGGCATGCCCCCTTAATTTGGTATCCTCGCTGTCCCAAACCCCCAAAGGTTTAGCGCCCGCAGGTTGTTTCTGGCCAAAAGCATCGCGGAACATATAAAGAAAGGAATTGGGATCTGTTTGAGCCAATGTTTTTAGAAACTTATCGCGGTTTTCGATAAACTTCGTTTCATGGCCATCAGCATCGGTTTCCAGAGAAACGTGGTTCAAATCAAACGCTGCCAGCCTGATCACTGGCGTACTTGATTTTTTTGAATTTTTTACCGTGACAAATGCCTTTGGTTGAAAATCCGTTCCTGGAATACGCCCCGTAATGGTATAACTTCCGGCTTTAAGAACAGTAGTGTTATTGGTAGGTAAAGGCCAAAGCACACGTACAAGGGGACCCTTCATGTCATTCTTGTAAGTTCCCTGCACATAACTTGGTAACCGTGGCAAATCTCCCAATGCTGTTTCTACGTTTACATCAGCTACGTGAACTAAATATTTATTATAAAGCTCTGCGTCTGTTGGTGAAAAATGTTGCAGATCATCTTCACGTTTACCAACATGTACCTTACTTGTAGCCGTGCCACTTTGGGCGTTATTAAAAATTCCGGCCACCTGAGCGTTATTCAGGGGAACACGGTAGATTCTAAAATCATGTATCAGGGCATTGAGATTAGGATCTCCAGGTGTTAGCGACTTTCCGATATAAAGCAGCTTTTTTTCTCCCTCCTGCTGATCTAATACTCCTGTTAACTCCCCTGGAATATTCCTGGCTTCACCCATACGTTTACCATCAACATAGATAATCATAGATTTTGAAGGAATGTCTATCACTATAACCAGGTGAACCCACTTATTTAATACTATAGCAGGAGAAACTACTCCATTAGTATTGTCCTTTACTGCTGTAATCAATGTCTGAAAGCCTTGCTGGGATTTTGTTCCAACCGGGGCTGCAAAAAAATGTTTGGCGGCATCACTTCCAAAATCAAAAAAGCGCTGGCCAGGCTGGTTAGAACGCAGGTATATCCATCCCGATATACTCAGGGATTCCAGATCTGTTAATGCGTCTCCCGGTAGCGTAACAAAAGCGCCGCTACCTCCGGAGAGCGACAAAACTTTCCCAAACCGTTCATCGGTAACAAATTTAACTTCGTTACCCTCGAATTTGCCGTGCAGGTTATTGCGTGACCAGTCTTTAACATCCCCATTAAACACATAACGTGCAATCATTCCAGTTTCACCAATCCCATCCAATATCTGGTCTCCGTTTTGTGCCTTAGCGGTGCTCAAAACACTGGTAAAAACACCAACAAACAGGGTAAAACGCAAGAATACTATATATATCTTCATATTTTGAGGGATAGTTTATGGTTTATTAATGGCTATAAAACTAAGAAGGATTCGCTTGCTTCTATATATCTATTTTACCTAATAACCACACGATATTAACAGGTATGCTATTCAAAAACATTTACAGTTAAGGCCCCGTCAGTCTAAACGATAAGACCGCTTACAAATGGATTCATTTATTCCTAGATGTAAGCAAAAAAATAATAGGTACCAAGAATAGCTTATTGATCCAATAATCTTCTGTGGTAATTTATCTGTCCCAGATGATAAGTTAGATGAGTGGTTAAATGTACCAATAGATACTCCGTTGATGTCATGGTATCAAAGATCATTATCGGATATTCTTTGTCTAATTCTTCCCGGGTCAGCTTACTGAGTGAACTACTAACAATTGAAATTGTTTCATCAATTTTTTCCAATAATTCAGATTTTGGGACATCCTTTATCGAGAATTCAAGTTCCCTGTTTCTTACATATTCGATTTTTCCAAGTTCCCTTCCGATGTACGTGTTTAGATTTCCAACTAAATGCAGGCAAAGATTACCCGCTGAGTTGGAAATTCCTCCATCAATTTTCCAGATGTTACTTTCATCGTTGTATGAATCGATCTCTTTATATAGCCGTTGTAAATCCCTTGTAAATAGTATTATTAGTGTTTCTAAGATCATTTTGTTTGATGTTTTTCCAACCACAGCTGGTACCTTTTTTCTAAAAATTCTTTTCCGATTATCTACGCTACCATCACCTTACCGTCAAGATCACCCTTCATATGGTTCCAGCTGTTACGCAAATATAGCGACATGTCATAGTTTTTCCAATGCGTAAAAACTTGGTATCAATTTCTCCGGTGAGATAATTAGATATACGTAATGGCTGGCCATCGCCCCAAAGCGCAACTGTCATCCAGACAAACAACACATGAAATATAGATATTTTTTATTAATCCTCTTCTTCCGCACTGCCAGACAATTTGGATTCCAAATAGAAAGCACCTTTATTAGCTATTTTTACCCCGACAGGTAGTTTTATCAATGGTTTAATTTCAATATAACCCAGCGCCGTAACACCAGTAGTCACCTCTATCTTTTTGAAATTGACCGATTGATTAAGCCCAGCACCCTTTTCATCTATAGCTGCCACAAAAATAAACTGTTTCCCCTGCGAGCGGACTACAGCATCAATAGGAACAGCTGATGTTAAATGGCTTCCTGTGCTAATTAAAGCAGTAACGTACATGCCTGGAATGAGGTTATGATGCCTGGAATTGTTGATTACAGCATGAACAATCACACCTTTACTTTCATTTTCAAATGATTTGTTAATTCCATTGATCTGACCTGTAATCAACTGGTTATCCTGATTAGTAAGCTGAAAGTTCACCTTCTGTCCTACTTTTACCTGCATCAGGTCCTTTTCAAAAACAGTGAGGTCGCAGTGTATCTTAGAATTATCCACTACCTCCATAATCGATGTTCCCGGTTGCACGAAAGCACCTGTATTGATGCGAATTTGGCCAACAGTTCCATTGATTGGTGAAAGAACAGGGAATTGTGAGACCACATGACCAGTGGAGATTTTATTTGGTGATATACCCAATTGTAAAAGCTGGCTTTCATAAGCTGTCAATCTTGAACGTTCGGCATGATAGGTTGCCTGCGACGACTGAAAAGATTTTCCTGTACCTGCACCTGCCGCTTTTAGTTGTGTCTGCCGGTCATATTCTGCCTCCACGTAAGCAAAATTGTTTTTTGCAGTTAGATAGTCCTGCTGAATTTTTATCAGGTCCTGGTTATTGATCATAGCCAAAACCTGGCCCCGGCTAACTTGCTGTCCTTCTAATACGTTGATATGGCCAATAATGCCCCCTGATAGGATGCTCACATCGGCTTTATTCTGAGGGGGTACAGCAAGTTGTCCGTTTGCCTTAACTACGGCATCAAGATTTTTTTGTTCAATCTGTCCGGTGTCTATACCTACCGATTGCATTTGTTGCCGGGTAAGCGTAATAAAACCACTCTTTTTTTTATCTGTTACCGCTGGTTTTTCTTCCTGCCCCGTTTCGTTTTTAGTTTTGTTCCCAGAGCAGGAAACCATCATTGCCACACACAAAATGAGGGCAATTGCTTTGTATTTTATAATTTGCATTTTATTCTCCTTTAATAAATTGAATTTGAATAGCAGACTGATTTAACCGGCTAACCGCCTCTATATAAGAAAGCTTGATCTGTACAGCTGCTGACACATTTTGTATATATTCTATGTAACCGATCTCACCCAGGTTAAATGAAACCTGCGCTATCCGCAATTGTTCGTCTGCCTGTTGTAGTCCTCCCCCTGCATAATAATCTACCGATTGTTTGTATTTCTGATAGATTTGTAACTCTTGTGCGTATTGCAGTTTTACCTGTGACTTTGTAACTTCAAAGTTGGTTTGCGCTATTTGTGCGGCCAGTTGCTCAGACTTAATTCTGGAACGGTTAGCCCCATAGAATATCGGCAGGGCTACCCCTACCTGTATGCCTGCTATGCGGGTGCCCTGCGAATAATTTCGATTAATGTTTGCCGGATTAAAACCGGAAACAACAAGCTGCTGATTGTACCCTAAAGTAAAATCAGGAAGTCCTTTGGATTTTTCTACAGCAATACGTGCTTTAGCCACCTCAATATTTTGCCTATTCAGGTTTACCTGCGGATTATTGGATACACGAATTGAGTCTAAAAGAACAGCCATAGTAATTTGTCGTTTATCTCTCCCAATGGTGAGCGGCTCTGTTGTATTCAGCAATTGCTGTAACACCAGTTCATTACTAACCAAATCCATTTGTACGCCAACTTTCAAGGTTTGTACCTGCAGGTATTGATTATTGGCAATGATTAGCTCCAGGCGTGATGTTTCCCCGGTTTTAAATCTAACCTGGGCTTTTTTAACGAATCC
This sequence comes from Pedobacter sp. L105, assembly GCF_009765875.1. Taxonomy (GTDB): domain Bacteria; phylum Bacteroidota; class Bacteroidia; order Sphingobacteriales; family Sphingobacteriaceae; genus Pedobacter. The sequence goes on along the minus strand of NZ_LMUP01000009.1, from coordinate 377,162 downwards.
ACTGTAGATGCTGTCCTGATAATTCAGTATATACAGCATCTCCCGGTTTAGCAGATAAGCATACCAGGCACTTCTTACCTGGCGGACAATCTCTGAACGGGTAATATTACTTGATTTATCAGCCAGAGTGGCTTGCTGATTGAGCAGCTTACGCTGATTTTTATATAATCCCGGCCAAGCTATATTCTGGGTAATACCAATAGAGTTATCCATATTACCACCACTGGTGGGATCTTGTGTAACCAGGAACTCGGTTTTAGCTAAATCTGTTCCAGATTTCTGCAAAGCCCTGGCTTGTTCAACTGATAACAGGGATGAACGAATTTGCAAGTTATTACTGATGGCTTTTGCAATCGCACTATCCAACGTTAATGGCTGTTTGTTTTGCGCATAAACGGAGTTTTGGGTGAGTAAAACTAAACTGCATACCGTTAATAACATGATCAGTGCTTTGGGCAATTTGATTTCCCTGACTTCTTTACGGTTAAACAACAGATATAGACATGGCAACACAAAAAGCGTTAAAAAGGTTGCAGTAAGCAAACCGCCAATCACCACAGTGGCCAGAGGCCTTTGTACTTCGGCACCCGCACTGGAAGAAAGCGCCATGGGAAGAAATCCTAAGGAAGCAACTGATGCAGTCATGAGTACCGGCCGCAGCCTTGTCTGGGTGCCTTGCAATACCCGGTCATAAATATTTTCTACTCCTTCGTCCTTCAGCTGGTTAAAGTAACCGATCAACACAATGCCGTTTAGAACGGCAACCCCAAATAGTGCAATGAAACCGACACCGGCTGATATGCTGAATGGCATACCTGTAATGATCAGCGCTGCAATTCCTCCCATTGAAGCAAGAGGCACCGCTGTAAAAATCAGCAGGCTTTCTTTGACGGAACGAAACGTTACGTATAAAAGCAAAAGAATAAATAATAAGGCAGCTGGTACCGCAAAAGCCAATCTTCCTTTTGCAGCCTGCAGGTTTTGAAACTGCCCGCCATAAGTTAAATAATACCCGCTGGGCAAATGGAATTTTTTATCCAGAATACCCTGTATTTCTTTTACGGTAGTTTCTACGTCTCTGCCCGTTACATTAAAGCCAACATATATCCGTCGTCTTCCGTCTTCTCTGGAAACCTGTGCTGGTGCATCTTTAAAACCAATATCAGCGACCTGACTTAAAGGAACTTTATTTCCTGATGGCAGGGGGATCAGTAAATTTTCAACTCCGGATATATTTTCCCTTAGGTTACGGTTTAAACGGAGTACCAGGTCAAAGCGTTTTTCCCCTTCAAAAACAACACCCGCTACGTTTCCGGCAAATGCAGTTTTTAATATCATGTTCACCTCACTGATATTTAAGCCATATTGGGCCATTTTATCCCTGTTATAAACGACCTGAATTTGTGGAAGGCCGCTTACCTTTTCGATATAAGGTTCACTCACTCCCTTTACGGGTGTTAAAAGTTTTGCTAATTTTTCTGCCTGCATGGCAAGGATATCCAGGTCGTCGCCATAGATTTTTATCGCCACATCCTGGCGGATACCGGTCATCAGTTCATTAAACCGCATTTGCATAGGCTGTGATATATCTACATTTATACCTGGGATAACAGAAAGTGTGTTTTCCATTTTCGCCATCATTTCTGCCCTGGTCTTTGCCGTTTTCCATTCCCCTTTCGGCTTCATGGCAAGCATCATATCGCCCCTCTCCATCGGCATCGGATCGGTGGGGATTTCTGAACTTCCAATGCGGGTAACCGCTTGTTTAATCTCAGGAAATTGATCTTTTAGTAATTTTTCGGCCTTTCCAAATGTTTTGACAACTTCGGATAGCGAAGTACCCTGCATCATAGATATTTCAACCGTTAAATCCCCTTCTTCGAGTGTGGGGATAAATTCACCGCCCATCCTGCTAAATGCCCAGATAGAAATACCAAATAGTAAAAAAACAACAGTTACCGTCAACACTTTTACTTTCAAAATATGTATCAATGCCCATTTGTAAATTCGCTGCAAAAATTCAATGATACGATCTGAAATATTTCTTTTAGGAGCAGTCTGCCTGCTTAAAAACAAGGCACTAACCATAGGTACATAGGTGAGTGAAAGAATAAAGGCGCCTAATATGGCAAACGCTACGGTTTCGGCCATTGGCCTGAACATTTTTCCTTCTATACCAACCAGAGATAATAAGGGAAGATAAACAATGAGGATAATGATCTGTCCAAACGCTGCAGATTTCATCAGTTTGCCGGCACTATCCCGTACTTCCACGTCCATTTGTTCAGCACTAAGTTTTTCTACTCCTTCTTGTTGATAACGGCCTGTTGTAATATGATGGACAACACTCTCTACAATGATGACAGCGCCATCAATAATTAACCCAAAGTCAATTGCCCCCAGGCTCATCAAATTTCCGGATACACCAAACAGCCGCATCATGGAAAAGGCAAATAACATGGCCAGAGGGATAACAGAGGCCACTACCAAACCAGCACGAAGATTACCCAGGAGCAGCACCAATACGAATATCACAATAAGTGCACCTTCCAGCAGGTTGCGTTTAACCGTATCAATTGCACGTCCAACGAGTTCAGTACGGTCAATAAAAGGTTCAATTACAACACCTTCCGGGAGCGATTTCTGCACCTGAACCATTCGCTCCTTTACATTTTGAATCACCTGGCTAAAATTCTCACCTTTAAGCATTAACGTAACCCCGGCAACAACTTCACCTTCTCCGTTACGGGTTACCGCACCATATCGGGTTGCGTTTCCAAATTGAACATCTGCCACATCCCGGATAAGAATTGGCGAACCCTTTATATTTTTAACCACGATTTTTCTGATATCATCAAGATTTTGAACCTGCCCAAGGCCCCGGATAAAATAGGCGTTATTTTGCTGTTCAATATAAGAGCCACCCGTATTTTCATTGTTTTTTTTCAGCGCTTCATAGATTTCAGGAATGGTTAAACCCAGCGCATTCAGCCTGTCGTTATCTAAAGCAACCTCGTACTGCTTTACATAACCGCCCCATCCGCTTACTTCTGCAACACCAACAGTTCCTGCCAGCTGATTTCTTACCAGCCAATCTTGGATAGTGCGTAAATCCATAGCACTATACTTCTTTTCGTAACCTTTTTTTGTATGGATAACATACTGGTATATTTCGCCCAGACCGGTAGTGATTGGGGCCAGCATAGGTTCACCTAAACCATCCGGAATACTGTTTTCAGCTTCTTTCAGCTGGGCGTTGACCTGTGCCCTTGCCCAGTATATATCTACATTATCTTTAAAAACAATGGTAATCACTGAAATTCCGGATCGGGAAATTGACCGTTTTTCAATAATGCCGGCAATGTTTGCCATGGATAATTCTATGGGAGCTGTAATAAACTGCTCTACCTCCTGCGCACCCAGACTGGGTGCTTGTGTAATGATCTGTACCTGGTTATTGGTAATATCGGGCTGTGCATCTACAGGGAGATGATAAGCAGAATATATCCCCGCGAGTATCAGCAACAGGGTCATCATTCCGATAGTTACCTTGTTCGCGATAGAGAACGAGATAATTTTATCAAACATAAAAAAATTAGGTTAATAGAAGATTTACAACCGATTGTGATCACACAAGGATTGTTTACAATTGAATCTGAATATTAACTAAATTGAGGGGGCTGCCAGATGGCAATGACTTGTTTTTGAGTTGCGGGAATGGCATATTCCGGATAGGAGAAAACGGTAACGTGCGTAAAAAAAACCAAAGATGATTCTGCTACCAATTGCCTGGCAGCTGAGCAACAGCTGCAATTACAAAACGGTGGGCAACTTTCCTGACTGTGAGCCTGATCAGTGGATTGTGGTTTTTGAAACGTAACCTGAACCACATTGACAGACATATCTTCCCTATCCTGGCAAGGTAAAACAGCCAGTATGGTAAAATATATACTTATCAATAACGCAAGGTATTTCATTACGGCAAAGCTAATGAAAACAAATTAAGATTATTCAATATCAAAATTGACATTTTTTTGAAATGATGTTATACCTGGATGTACAGAACTTACGTTATCCGCTCCGTTGAATTGCAACACCCTGCTTTTCGATACCACTCAAATTCATATTGAAAATGCGTTATCTATGGCGCTCAAATAAAACAAAAGAAGCGTAGCGGCATCCACCAACTACGCTTTCACTATTAACTATTTACCTAAATTCTTAATTACTTTATATGCCGCATTATAACTTCTTAAGGTTGGTTATCGATCTCACTTTTCCGGAAGTAATACCAGCCTGATATAATTTTCGCCACTTAAATATTTTTTAGCCATTATTTTTACATCAACTGGTTTTACTGAATCCAGTAAAGTATTGTAGTTATTGACGTCGTTTAAATTCTGATCATTCTGCAACTGTCCGCTCAAATAGCTTAGCCAAAAATTATTGTTTTTTAACTGCGGTTCAAAGCTGTTTTTTTCCTCTGCCCGCCATTTGTCAATATTTGTTTGTAGCGGCCCATCAGTTCTTAGTTTTTCAATTTCATTCAAAGTTGAGGCGATTAATTTCTCTACGTTTTGAGGTGCACAGCCAAAATGAATCAAAAAACTATACCGTTGTTGCGGGAATATGGTGGTGTTTTCCTGTACACCCGGGCTATATACACCACCTTCATCCTCACGTAAACGCTCCAAAAGTCGTATTTCCAGTGTTTCCTTTAAAGCATCCATCTTCAAATTATTACCCGGGCTGTAATCATATTTCCCGGCAAAAACCAGGGTAACTTCGGCTTTAGGCTCGTTGCCTTTGTAAACAGTTTTTTCAATCTTACCCGCAGGCGCATGAATATTCAGGTCTTTTGCCTGTTCATGCCGACCAGTTGATGGTAAGGAACCCAGATATTTTTCGAGAAGAGGTTTGATGGTATTCAGATCAATATTACCCACAAAAGTGAACGTAAAGTTACCTGCATCGGCAAAACGCTCTTTATAGATCTGGAATGCCTTATCCAGGTTCACCTGCTCCAGCTTTTGTAAACTTGGCCCGGTTCTGCGAATATTGTAATTTGCTAAAACGGCTGTTGCAGTATCGCTGTATACGCTATTAGGGTCGCTGCTCCGATTGGCTAAACTTGCTTTGGAGCGTGCCATAATTCCCTGAAAAATAGTGGTATCCTTACGGGGTTCGGTGAAATAACCATAGATCATTTGCATAGCCGTTTCCAGGTCGCCCGTAGTTGAACCACCGTTTATCCCTTCAAAGCGCTCGCTGATGAATGGCGTTACGCCTAATTGTTTTCCTTCCAGGTATTTGCTTAGTTCCCGGGTGTTATAATTACCCAGCCCCCCTGATGAAATGATACCGGCCGCACTGGCTGCCGACTGGTAATCAGCATCAGGATGTAATGAAGTCCCTCCCGATGCAAATCCATTAAAAATAACCTGGTTATTTTTAAAGTTGGTTGGTTTTAATAACACTTTCACCCCGTTACTTAAGGTAATGGTTGTAATATTAAGTTCAGCATCCAGCTTTTCGCTTTTAATTTTACCGGGAACAGGCAAGGCATTTAATAACGGCTTTTCGTTGATCTCATCTTTATAAGGTGCAAGCATTTCTGCGTTTACTTCGTCAAGCCATCCGTTTACGGTCGCTTCATTAGGGAGGCCTATTTTATCCTTTTCCGGAGCCAGGATTAATATATCACGGTTAGTATTGGTAATAACCATCGCCGCCAGGCTATTCACATCGTTGAGGGTAATTCCAGGCAGGTCATTTTTAACCAGTTGGTATTCCTTTTCAATTCCAGGCGCAGCCTCGCCTTTTAAAAAGTAAGCCTGGTACTCATTTACATAACTGGCAGAGTTGGTTTTATTTTTTTCCTTCAGGCTATTTTCCATAACATTCAAATAGGATACTTTGGCCCGTTCCAGTTCTGTTGCAGTAAAACCAAAACGTTTTAATCTTTCTGTTTCCCGCCAAACGGCCTTCAAACCTTTTTCCAGTTCACCGGGTTTGGCTCTTAAATCAACATTATAACTATCAACACCGCCCATAAAACCAGAAATACCTGCACTACCTGAAATAAAGGGCGCATCGGCTTGTCTCTGTAATTCTGCATATCTTCCCTGTAACATTTGATTAAAAACCCCCTGAATCAAAGCAGTGCGATAATCAGCGGCTGTTTTTAATCCGGGGGCCAGATGTTTGATCACAATTTGCACTTCCGTTGAGGTCATTTCCTTATCAGTTACCGCTATAAACTGATTCTTTCCGGTTAGGGGCACTGCATACTTGGTACGTACTTTTTCATGCAATGGGTTCTTCAAACTAACAAACTGCTGTTTTATTGCCGCTTCTGCCTGAATGACGTCAATATCTCCAACAACAATTATTGCCTGCAAATCTGGCCTGTACCAATCGTTATAAAAACGTGCAATCGCCGGGCGTTTGAAATTATTCAGTACGGTATCCACACCAATTGGGATGCGTGACGCATACCTCGAGTTATTAAGGATCACAGGCCAGGTTTGCCGCTGCATCCTTTCTTCCGCACCTTTACCAAGGCGTTCTTCTTCTAAAACCACGCCTCGTTCCTTATCTATCTCAACTGGATCTAACAGGGCCCCATTTGCCCAGTCGCGCATAATCTCCAGTCCCCCTTTTAATAAGTCGGGTTTGTCTGAAGGGATTGGCAGTTCATAAACCGTTTCATCAAAACTGGTATAAGCGTTGATATCTGCGCCAAAACGTACACCTGCTTTTTGCAAATAATCTACCAGCTCATTATGGGGGAAATGTTTAGTACCGTTAAAGCTCATATGTTCCATAAAATGAGCCAGGCCCCGTTGGTCTTCGTCTTCCAGCACCGACCCAACTTTATTTACCAGATACATCATTACCCTGTTTTTAGGCTCTTCATTATGCCTGATGTAATACGTAAAGCCATTGGATAATTTGCCCGTGCGTACTGCCGGATCTAGGGCCAAAGCCTCCTCTTTTTTTAATGCTTTTGCCTTATCTTGCTGTGCAACTGCGCTAAAGGAGATAAGGGAAATACATAGCAGTGCAGGCAATCTGCGTACTGCGTAAAATCTAAATTGCATATATTGATTTTATAATTGATTAGTTTATCAGATCGTTATCTTTTTCAAGCATTTCCAGTATCCCCTCATTTTCAATGATCATCATGCCATGGCGGTCGCTTGAAATGCCCGGCTGCAATTGATAAGTATAGGTGGGGATTGTACCGTTCATGATGGTAGGGAGATAAAGTGCCTGGAGATTGTTATGGTGTCTTAGTGCTTCCCCAGCTTCTATGATATGTGTAGAGATAATAAACAAACAATTGCGGTATTCGCTGAAAGCTGCCGTTATTGCCAGTGTGGCATCATAAGCATCTTTTACATTGGTACCCTTAAACAATTCATCAAATATGATCACCAGATCTTTACCCATACTTACTTCTTCCGCTACCTTCTTTACCCTTAATACCTCCGCATAAAAATGACTATAACCCATTTCCAGACTATCCGGCACGTTAATAGAAGAGTAAATTCCCTGTTTTACAGAAAACTTCATATCATTTGCCGCAACCGGGAAACCCATATGGGCCAGGTAAACGTTAACCCCAAAGGTTTTCATAAATGTAGACTTGCCGGCCATGTTCGCTCCCGTTAAAAAGATCATATTACTATGCTGGTTAAAGGATACCGGATTAGTTACCGCCTTGTCGATATTCGGATGCCTTAATCCACTTGCCAGGAAGCAGTTGTCCTCTTTTGGCAAAGCTATTGCATAACTGAAGCCCTTTATTTTGGCTATATCAGCAATGGTTATATATACATCCAGCTGGTAAAATATCTCCACCACGGTTTTTAAGGCGGATTTCATCGTATGTCTTAACAGATGGTGGTACCGGGCAAATTTCTGCAACGTCAATGGAGTAGCACTCGTTTGTTCTCCTTTTAGCCAATCCAGTTTGCGGTCATTCAACATGTTTTTTACGGTCAACAGTTCATCGTAAAACGGATGAGATTGTTTTGCTTTTTCACCATCTTGTACCAACCTGTTAATGAAGGTTTTGCAGTTATTCAATAAAGCTATGGTGAGCTGTAAGCCGCTTTGGAGATTTGCATAGTCTTCATCCCGCACTATGGCGGCCTGTATTTTTTTCCTGGTCAGGCTGAGCAGCGTTGCCGCGTAATTTTTTTCGCCAGTGCCACTGAGGTAGTTCTCCATGACATCGAACTGTTCACTGCCAAACGGGAAGACGATTGGATTGCTATGAAAATATTTAAAAATATGACTACGTTTATTGATGGTTTCAGGATCAGTAAGCGGGAACTGGAACATCGTTTGGAGCAGTTGTTCCCCTCCTGCTGTCTTTACCTTGTTGAACAGGCTGAAGATCGATTGCTGCTTGTACTTGCCCAGCACGTTCAGGTCTTCCAGTGTTTGTTTATCGACTATAAAACTCATCAGTTGTCTCCTTTCTTGTTTTTTAAAAGTTCCAGAATGCCTTCATTTTTGATGATGATCATCCCGTGCCGGTCGTCGGTTATTCCGTCTTCCAGGGTGTAAGTATATTCTGGCGTGACCCCTTTCATCCTGGTGGGCAGGTATTTAAAACTGATATTATCCAATTCCTTAAGTACCTCTCCCGCCTCTATGATATGTGTGGAGATAACAAATACGCTGCTGCGCTTTTTTGCAAATGCTGTGGTAATGGCTATTGTAGCTTCATGGGCATCTTTAACATTGGTACCTCTGAACAGTTCATCAAAAATTACAAAGATGTTCCTGCCGGTGCTCAGTTCTTTGGCAATCTTCTTTAAACGTAATACCTCTGCAAAAAAGTGGCTGGCGCCTATGCCCAGGTTATCCGGCAAATTGATCGTTGTAAAGATGCCGTCCAGCACTGAGAATTGCATCCGCCCGGCAGCTACAGGGAAGCCCATATGCGCCAGGTACATCGTTATCCCCAGCGATTTCATAAATGTGGACTTACCAGCCATATTTGCCCCTGTTAAAAAGACCACGTTACTATCAGGGCTAATGTGGATGGTATTGGCTAACGCATTCTTTAGTTGCGGATGGTAAAATCCTTCTATTTTGATGACATGCTCTTCTTTGGGCAGGGCCTTTGGGAAAACAAAATTACGTTCGGTGGCTACCCTGGCAACGGTTATATAAACATCTAATTGATAAATGTACTTCAGTAACTGCTGAACGGTTTCCCGGTACTGAAACCTCAGCGTTAAATCGTAGGCGGCTAGTTTCTCATGGGGCAGCTTATGCTTTGTGTTTTCCTTTAACAGTAAACTTATAGGTACTGTGTTTAAAATTGCGAAGATTTTGGTAGTCCCTTCATCTCTTATAAAAGGGCTCTCTGTTAACAGCAGGCTATCCTTTATCAGGGTGTGTAACTGCTGAATAATTTCAGTTAAAGCGCTAACCCCGTTAACTATCTGCTTATAATCGGCATTTGGGGCAACCAGATTGGTCAGCATTTTTTCCAGAGATGGTTTTTCTGTTTCCAGCTTCGTCCTTTCGTCGTTATTCGCCAAATATTGCTCTGCCTGGTCAAACAGTTCGGAGCTAAAGGGGAACCGGGCTTTTACATTTTTCAGGTAGCTGATCTTTTCAATGCGCGCATTTATAACCTCCGCATCCGAAAGCGGATACTGGAACAGTTCTTCTAACAGCCTGGATCCGTTAACTGTTGAGGTACGGTTGAACAGGGAAAGGATAGAATCCGTTCCCTGTTTGCCATAGATATTCAGGTCTTCCTGCGTTTGTTTGTCTGTTGTAAATAACATACTTATTTCCTTTTACGGCGGATTAAAAAGATGGAACCGAAAATGAGGATGAGGCCGGGTATAACGTATATATAGATAATCTTTAAGAAAGCCATGTGGCTGGTACTTGCCGTTACCGAATTGTCTTTAGCCTCCGGGCGCAGGGTGTCTACAGGATACTTGCCATAATCTAACCAGCTGAATAAAGCGGTACTTAAATAAAAGTTGACTACCTGGGGTTCAAACCTGTTTAATTCTGAATTGCTTATAAAGTCAGCATCCCCGCTAATAATGATGCGTTGTTCCTTACCATTAATTTGCCGCGTTAAAGCTAATGCAGTGCTAAATATTTCCTTAGGAGTATTGTTTTGTTCAGGTTGTAACTTTGCACCATTAATTGCGACAGTATGGGGATAACCTCCATTAGGGCGGGCCCCTTCTTTCCTATTAACAATATCCAGATCAGGATTACGCCTCATGGTATTAGTCACAGCTCCTGCTTTGGTGACCAACAATGGTTGCGCATGAAATCCACTGGTATCGTGTGCAATTATGCCGGCCACACCATTCATAGAAACAGGCAAAGTATCCAGTGACATGTTGTCCAATATTTTTGAAAAACCAATGGGAGATTTTGTTAACTGCGCCAGCACCAATGTAGGCGAATAATCCACACTGGACTGTTCAAGCATACCATTCATCAGCTGCACGCCAAATGTTTTGAGCAATGGGTTTAATATCTGCTGCCTGCCCGGCTCTCCGGCAATCAATAAGTTGCCGCCTTTAGCAGCATAAGCCTTAATTTTTTGTAATGCTGCTGCGCTCAATTCAATTTGTGGGTCGGCAATTACTAACTCTGCTAAATTGTCTGGAATGTCCTGACTGTTTAATGAAAGCAAATCAATGTTAAAGCCCTGGTTGATCAATGCGTTGCGGAATGTTTTGTCGGTGGTTATTGTTTTGTATTCCCTGTCCCCTTTTTTACCGTTTTCGCGTTCCCCATCACCTGTTACAAAACCTATTACAGGCATATCAGCTTGTAAAAGTCGTTTAAAGGCCGCTGAAACTTCGGTTTCACCAGGCCAAACCTGCTGGTCATTGAAAACCCTTAAAAATGTAGACCTCCCTTTGTAGGTTAGTTTCATTACAAACCTGTTCATCTCAGGCTTCAGGTCAATTTCTTTTTTGATCTGTTCTGGTGTTTCCAGGATAGACATATCCAGGTCACTTCCATTGGCCCTCTGTTCTGCGATTTGCTTTATTGTTTTGCCTTTGTACCCATCAAAAATATTGTAAGCTAAAGCTAATGGCATATCATAGTAATTCACATAATGAAATTTTATACCCGGCTTAAACCGCAAATAAGGTTCCCATCTTTTTAAATAATTGTTGCGTTGATCAGGTAACCCGACATAAGATTTATCATCCAAAAAATTACTATAAGCTGTAACCTCTAATTGGTCATCCCCCAGTTCCTTAATGATTTTCTGTGCATTTGGGGTAAGTGTATTGCTTTGATTTACGGTAGTATCCCAGTAACCAATAAGCCCCGGACGGGAAGTAACATAACTGATCACTAAAGCGGAAACAATAATAGCAATATAGCGTCCGGCAGGGATAAACCATGGTTTCGTTTCACGCCCGGATTGTAATTTGTATATGGTTAATCCCAGGAATATATAGTTAATCACTATAAAATAAACCACATCATTAGTAGTAATCAACCCGCCCAGCATGCGATGGGTACGGCCGGAAAGGGACAGGATATAAGTAAGGTCCCTGACAAAGCCGATGCCCTGCCATAAGCTGCCGATATAACTTAGGATACCGATCATTACAAAGGTGCTTAGCGCAGCCACTATCTGGTAACTCGTTAAACTGGACATAAAAAGCCCGATAGACGAATAAGCGCATAATAACAGGTAAAAACCAAATGCGGCTGCCAAAAGCATTCCCCAATCTGCAAACTTGATATCAAAAATACCGGCTATGATAAAAATGCCAATTACTGCTAACAGGATAAGGCTGTATAACATCATAGCCAAGTATTTGCCGAAAACAATTTCCCTGATTTTTACCGGAGAAGAATACAGCAGGCTAATGGTGCTGCCATTGATTTCCCGGCTGATAAGGCCCATAGTTAACAATGGAATGTACAAATAGAGGTTTTGCATGATTCCTTCAAATAATCCCGAAGGACTGGTGAATACACTAGCTGTCAATTGCTTCATGTACTGCAAACCCATACCGCCCATTTCTTGTCTGATCGCGAATTGGTTTATCAATTTGGTGTAAGAAACTGCGCATTCGACCATAAAAGCAATGGTTAAAAACCAGGCTATAGGAGAATAGAACAAGTTGCGAAGTTCCGCTATTGCTATTTTTAAAATTAATTTCATTACAGTGAAGGATTAGGATTGCTTTGATTTTGTAGATAACTGCTTAAAAATTTCATCAAGGGCTGTTTTATCAAGATTAATCTCTCTCAAATGCCAATCGTTATGCACGCTTGCGGCTATCAGCCGCTCTGTAATTTCCCGGTCGCCGGTAAAATATACACGGGCTTGCCGTTCCGTTAAAAATTCCACTTTCTCTACGCCGGATATCTTCAATATTTCGGTTGCTGATGGCGGGTTTTCCATTTGCATCAGCACACTATGTGGTTCTACGTAATTATTAAAGGCATCCATCGTATCGGAAAAAACAATTTTACCATCGGCTATCATTTTTATCTCTTTGCATAACATCTGCACTTCAGATAAAATATGTGATGAAAAAATAACGGCATGTTCTACGGCGATGTCTTTGATCAGCATCCGCACTTCCGTAATCTGGTTTGGATCGAGCCCATTTGTTGGCTCATCCATGACTACCAGTTTTGGTTTATGGATGATGGCCTGCGCAATCCCTACCCGCTGGCGGTAACCGCCCGACAAATTTTTGATCAGCCTGCTGCCGAAATGTGATATGCCGCAACGATCTTTTGCCTCCTCCACGGCAGTCTTAACACTCCTGCTAGCCATTTTGCGTAGTTCGGCGGTGTAAGTGAGGTATTCATCTACCGTCAGGTCCAGGTATAATGGTGCGTGCTGTGGAAGGAAGCCGATTTGCCTTTTAGCCAGCTCGGGGTTTTTACGGATATCAATACCGTCAATCAGAATAGTACCTTCTGTTTGATTCAAAACACCACACATGATATTCATGGTGGTAGATTTACCCGCGCCGTTTGAACCAAGCAGTCCCAGTATCCCGGTCCTGTTTATGTCCAGGTTTATGTCTCGAATGGCCCAGCTGCTACTATATCGGTGCGATAAGTTCTTGATAGTCAAAATTGAATTTTCCATATTTAATTTTTTGAAATAAAATAGCCACCGGGGGAATATCAATGATATCCCCCGACTTGATCGAGGTGTTTAATTCAGGAATTTATTACTTAATTATAGCCCGGATTTTGTACCAGCGTACTGTTTAATATTAATTGCGCCTGTGGCAGAGGGTACATAGCATCATAACCCTGATAGCCAGGTAAAAAAGCTCCAGCTTTTCCGGTCCTGATCAAATCAAACCACCTGTTGCCCCATTCAAAACACAGTTCTGTTCGCCTTTCCCTGGCAATGGCTGCCAGGACAGCCGCCTGAGAAGTTGTATTATTGGTAATAGGACCTAAACCCGCTCTGGCACGTATAGTATTCACATCCGCCAAAGCGACACCCAAATTATTAAGTTCTGCGGCAGCTTCGGCACGGATCAGATAAATTTCCCCTAACCTGAATATCATATAATCCGTAGCAGGAGTAGTTGGTACTTTATCCTTATATTTATAAGGGTAAGATAAATTCTGTCCATTTATGTTCACTGTATTGATCCATGTTTGAAGGCGTTTGTCTCCTGGTTCAAATTGATTTAATAAAGAGTCTGTGATTATATAAGTAGGTGCCTCGGAACTGTCATTAGGTATAAAAGCTCCTGCTTCTGCAGTTCCCTGAAAGGTATTTGAATTTGGCAATTGCCAAATGGCCTCATTACTTCCATCAAGAAATACACTGTTGAGGTCGGAATTTAAACTATAATTACCCGATCTGATGATCGAATCGGCTTCATTATAAGCCGCCTGCCATTTGCCCTGATATAAATGAACTTTAGCAAGCAAGGCTTGTGCTGCATACAGGTTTGGACGGGCCCTTCCATCCGAAGAATAGCTGGCCGGTAATTTTTTAACGGCATCATTAAGGTCTGTCAATATCTGGGTATAAACAGCAGCCGAAGAAGCCCGGGGTAAGTTAGCAGTCGCCTTATAATTAATAGAAGTTACTAAAGGTACCCCGCCAAACAAATTAACCAGGTTAAAATAATAAAAAGCACGGGTAACTTCCATTTCTCCTGTAATCTGTTTGACAAATGAAGGTGACAAATTAGCGTTATTGGTTATGCCATTGAGTACATCATTTATCTGGTACATTCCCTGAAAAGGTGATTGCCATAAAGCAACTACCTGGCTATTGAGCTGATTTAAAGTAAAGCTGTAAAATTCTGCCTGATCCTTCACACCAGGGGAAATTTCATGAGCAGAAAGCGATGTGCTCAGGGTAAAATTCGCATCGTTATAACCAAAACCCTGCCCGCCAGCATAAGTATATACACCAACAACGGCAGAAATGGTTGTTGTACTATCTTTAAATTGTTCTGCCCTGGTAATTTGCGATGGTGGATTAGCCGGTATTTCAATTAATTTTTTGCAGGAAAAAAGTGTGCTGATGGCAATTAACAAACCACCGGCCAGCATTTTATGATGAATAGTAAATAGATTTTTCATGATGATAATCGTCTATAGTTGAAAGCTTAAACCAAACGCTATAATACGTTGCAGCGGGAAAGAAGTATAATTACCGGGTTGTTCCGGGTCACCTATTTTATAATTTGTAAAAGTGAACAGGTTTTGAGCGCTTACATAAATGCTGGCATTCCTGATATTAATTTTTTTAACCCAGGCATCAGGCAGGGCATAAGATAAAGCTGCTGTTTTAACCCTCAAATAAGTATCATTGCTGAAGGCCCCGCTAGACTGTGAGAAAGTCCCTATAGCACTAATTGCAGCACCATTGGCCTGAAAGCTACTTACCAGTCGTTGAAGGCTGGCCTGGTCGCCCGGAGCTGTCCAATATTTACCTAATAAGTAGGCAGGTTCATTATTTTGTCCACCCGGAAAACCGCTGGAATTATAAAAGGCGGAAAGATAATTAGGTGCATCGCCGCTGGAAAACTGGCAAAAAACATAGAGGCTGAAATGTTTATAGTTGAAAGTATTACCTATACCCCCCATGTAGTTAGTTTCCCTATTACCAATCACAGTTTCATCTCCACCAATTGCAGCTGTTCCATACTTAGGGCTGGAGGTAACGTTTCCGTTTTTATCATAAAACTCAAACAGCCCGGTAGTAGGGTTTACATCTTTATACTTGTAGCCAATAATGACAGATGTAGGTTGGCCTATAACGTATTGCTGGGAATAAGAAGAGGCCGCCAGGTTAGGAAATGAAAGCAGCTTATTCCGGTTGAACGTGATATTAAAATTACTTGTCCAGGTAAAATCCTTAGTTTTTATGTTAGTTGAAGTTGCTGTAAATTCCCATCCTTTGTTTTGAACGGTGGAATTTTGATTTTCATATACCGTTGGAAATCCGCTTTGTATGGCCAATGGGTAATCAACCAGCTGGTCACCTTCCCGATCCCTGTAATAGGTAGCATTTAACAACAAGCGGTTATTAAAAAAACCAAAGTCTGCTGCCAGGTTCAATGATTTTTTTGTTGCCCAGCTAAAATCAGGATTATACAGGTTGTAGGGAAAGCCCTGCGGAATGTTCTGGAAAGGGGCTACACCAGCGGCTGTTGAATACAATGCCTGATAGTTATAAGCCTTTGAAGCATCACTTCCTGTTGTTCCATAACTTCCGGACAGCTTACCATAACTAAAAAAAGGAAGGGCTTCCTTGAATGCCTTCTCTTCAGAAAATATCCAGCCTGCTCCTACAGAACCAAAATTACCGAACTGGCGGCCGGGCCCAAAATTACTGGAACCATCCCTTGTGCCCGAAACCTGAATGATGTATTTCTGATCGTAAACATATTTAAGGCGTGAACGTATCGCAACGTATTTAATGATATTTGCCTGATCAAAAGGGTATTGAGTTGAAGCTCCATTAACGGAATTCAGGAAATTATCATTCGAATAACCATATGCCTGATCCTGAAAGGCATCGGTTATATTTTTTTTGTAGGTCGCTCCCAATAAGGCGGTTAATACCCCCTTGCCAATAGATTTGTTATAATTTATCTGAGGTTCAATATTAATAATTTGAGCGGAGGTGTTAGCAAAAGCTGCAGCACGCACAATATCTGATGCCGGATCCTGAGCTGTTGCAGGGTTTATAGAATGCTCTGTGCCGGTATTGTGATTATAACCAAGGTTAGCAGCAATTGATAGTCCGTCAAATATCTTATAGTTAAGATTAAGGGCAGTGTTAAAATTATAATTTGCCACATTGGAAGGTTGTAGTAATGAGCTGTAAAAGTTATTGGAATTTAAAGGCACGCCCTTGTAATTCCAGACTAAATTGCCAGAAGGATCTAACAGATTAGGCAAATTTGGAGGCAAAGCTACATCCTGGCTGCCGCCATAACTTGCGGAGTTATTTTGATCGTATCCATAGTCGGTAATCAGATCGAGGGTAAAGCGCTTATCTGCCGAGTTATTGTGGAACGCGCTATGCAGGGTATATCTCTGGTCTGAAAAATCACCTGGATAATTGTAACCGGAACGTGTATAACCTGTAGAAACAATAAAGGTATTATTAGCGTTACCACCCGATATGCTGGCATGCATGTCTGTATTATAAGTCGAATTTCCCTGGATGATTTTCTGCCAGTTGGTATATTTATTTTGATCAAAAATTGTTAGATCGGGTGCATAGCTCAAATAATCGCCAGGATTGCTGGTAGGTGTAATATTGTCTACAGCATAAGCATTTTTTCTTAACTGCAGGTACTGTTGCGTGTTTAACAGCTGCACCGGCTTGGCCACACTATTATACTGTGTATTAAGGCTTACGTTAATGGTTGTTTTTCCGGGTTTTCCTTTTTTGGTAGTGATCAAAACGACACCATTCGCACCTTGTGAACCGTAAATAGAGGTTGCATCGGCATCCTTGAGGATAGTGATACTTTCTATATCATTAGGATTAATGTTACTAAAAGGACTAACGCCTGTTGCCTGGCCCAGACCACCCGAAATAGATGCTGCATTAGCAAGATTAGATAATTGATTAATATTAGTATTTCCTGCGGCAAAGGGAACGCCATCGATTATAAAAAGAGGCTGATCATAAGGTTTATTGGCAAAGGTATTGTTACTCAGCGTGTTTTGGCCACGCACCTGAACCAGTACTGTTGAGCCAGGAGCACCATTCTGGGCTGTAACATTTAAACCCGGAGCCAGGCCTTCCATGGCAAGCAAGGGGTTGATTACCGGCTGCTTTTCTATTTGTTCGGCGCTGATAGATGCAACTGCCCCAACACTAAAACGTTTTGTATCGGAACCATAAGCTATAATCCGAACCTGATCAAGAGAAGAAACTGACGCATGTAACCTCAGCACCAGATTTAAATCCTTGCCTTCTGTTTCTAATTTGCGCTCCAGTTTATCATACCCTATATAGGTAATGACTAAAGTATAATTACCCTGGGCTACCGACGGGATGTTGAAATTTCCCTTGTTATCGCTTATTGCACTATACTTTGTATCCTTTAAAGTTACTACTGCCCCAATGAGGGGTTCACCGATGCTGTCTATAATTTTACCATGAATAGCTGTCTGGACTCCAAGGAGTTTGGTGGCTTTATCTTTCAGGTTATCAAATAAGGAGGGTTCCTTTTTTCGGGAAACCGCTACAGATTTGTCTTCAATTTTATAATCCAGGGGCTGATCATTAAAAATCATTTTCAAAACATCATTCAATTCCATGTTTTTTACATCGATCGTTACTGGTCTGGCGGTCTGTATCGTAGTTGTGGTATAAGCGAAATCGTAACCAGTCTGATGCCTGATTTGTATAAAGATGTTGGTTAATGACGAATTTCTTTCAGACAAGGTTACCTTTTGCGCCAGGGTATTGGCGTTCACCTGCATTAGGGCTAAAAATAGCATCAGGGCGGTTAATTTCATGAACAAAAAGAGTTTTCTTGCGAAGCCTGGGGGCACCACAAAGTGTTCTGGGTAAATTTTGTACATTTGCTAGGTTAGGTTTGTGCGTTTCGCCTTTAGGTTTCGAAGACAGGAGGCTGGCGCGGTTCTTAAATGGTTTAGTTAATTGTTTGAGCAATCCTTTCAAAGTCATCTGGTTACAGCCAGGTGACTTTCATTTTTGCAGAATCAGGTAGGTAATAATTTATTGTATAACGGTTACCCTCCTTCCTTCAATTTTAAAGTGTACACCTTTTGTATTTTCGAGTATGTGTAAAATAGCACTGATGTTCTTTGTACGGCTGATCCTTGCATTGAAACCATCATTTGTCATTTCACCTTCGTAATCAACTTCGATATTATACCAGCGCGAAAGTTGCCGCATAACAGATTGAATGTTATCATTCTCAAAATAAAAATCGCCGTTTTTCCAGGCGGTATATTTTTCGATATTAACAGCTTTAATTTGATTACCATCACTCTGCTGCCCTGGTTCAAGAAATGTATGATTTACTTTAATTTTTCCTTCGATAAGTGTTGTTTCGGTAGTTGGGTCATCCGCGTAGGCCTTTACATTAAAAGTAGTACCAATATCTTGGATAATTTGTTTTTCGGTTTGAACTTTAAAAGGCTGTGCGGCATTATGCACCACTTCAAAATAAGCTTCCCCTATAATTTTCACCATTCTTTCTTTTCCACTGAACCTGGTTGGAAAAGTGATAGAGGATTTGGCATTTAACCATACTTTAGTTCCATCAGCCAATAACAATGGATAAGGTGATTGTTCTCCTGTTGCTGTAGACAAGGTATTATAAGCAGTTGCTTCTGCCTTAGCCTGCAAGTTTGTGGTATAAGTAATACCATTGTTAATGTTGACAGCAGTATTTCCTTGTGCAAGTGTCCGGTACAGTCCTTTATTTAATATAATTTTTTGACCATTTGCTAAAGTTAAGGTCGCCTGATTGTGACCAGGAGAAACATCATTTTTATACACCGTTTGCCCCACCTCTTGTTTCTGGAGGAAATAGTAACCTGCGAACGACATGCACAATAGAATTGAAGCCGCAGCTGCATACCGTGTCCATAAACGTCTGGTGATATGGCTGGAAAGATGCTTATCGATTTTTTCGTTTATGCGATGTTCAATTAAACTTTTAAGCTCATCCGCATTTCCCATATCTGCATCATTCCATTCGCTTAAAGATTGATAGGTATTGAACCAGGCTTGATAAAGACGAATGTCCTGATCACTGGCGCTGGCGTCCCTTATTCTTTCAACAAGCCTTAGAAAATCTTTTTTTGTCATCGTTGCCTGGCGGGATAATTTCCGCTTTCATCTGTAAGGCGAAAAAAAGAGTGCTACCCCCCAAAGGATTCGAAAATTTTTATTAAAAATGCTTTATCATAAACAAATAATAGAATTTGACCGTGTTTTAAAGGAAGAAAAGCCACAAAGAGTGTTGATCCATTGAAATCCGGAGCTTTTTTAAAGCAATGGTGATCTGATTTTCAACTGTTTTTTCCGAAATACCTAATTTATCGGCAATTTCCCGGTTAGATAATTGTTCATTTCTACTCAATTCAAATATTAACCTGGCACGTTCAGGCAATTTTTTACTCATTTGAATAATCACTAACTTCAATTCTTTGAGTTCCAAAGGATCATCGTCAATTGACAATTGTATTTTATCCAGCTCATTCAGATCCACAAAACATCCTTCGCGAACTTTATTGCTTCGCAGTATGTCGGTGACTTTATATTTAACGGCAGCCCTCAGGTAAGATGGCACGGAATTGATCTGTAATGACGACCGGTGGTCCCACAACCAAACAAATACATCCTGGATAACCTCCATGCATGATTCCTGATCACGAAGCACGTTCCACGCAATTTGATATAGTGATTGCCAATAGCGACGGTATAACTCGCTAAATGCCGCCCTATCATTATCCCCTATTCGGGTAAGGATTTCCTGATCGGATAAGGCATTTGCTTGGGACATGAGGCGTCCAATATACAAAATTTTGATATGAAATTAAAATAGCTGATTAAATTAGCTTTCCTGCAAATTGCCGGCAAAAAGTGATTTAAGCTATAAATGAATCACCTGGTTAATCTGCCTTATCAAAAAATGAAATCGTCCCCGAGGGTTAAAACGTAGCAGGTCATAGACATTGATACAACAGCAATTTGAATAGGCTAATCACTAAAATTTCTTTTTATTGATAATATCCATAAACACATCCCTGAATTTTTCGCTGACAGGAATTTTTTTACCAGCGATGTATACATGGTTATCTTCAATTTTATCCAGCTGTTCATAGTTAATGATATAAGAGTTATGCACCCTTAAAAAAGGCAGGTTAAGTTGTGCTTCTATATCTTTTAACCGACGGTATATCAAAAGCTTTTCTTTACTTGTAACCAAACCTACATAATCTTTCTCCCCTTCGAAATACAGGATATCCTTCAGCACTATTTTCCGTATTGTTTTTCCTGATTTGAAGAAAAAAGACTCCTGTCCCGTATCCGCATTTTGCGTTTGCACGGGTTCCTGTTTAAAGAAAAACTTTTCAATTTTTTGGACAGCTGCCAAAAACCGTTTTAACGTGATCGGTTTTAGCAGGTAATCAATTGTTTGAAACCCATAACTTTCAAAGGCATACTCTGAATATGCCGTGGTAAAAATAATTTTAGTAGAGATGGGCAACAAGGCAGCCAGTTCAATGCCTGTGAGCTGGGGCATGTTGATATCGAGAAAGACAAAATCGACCTTGTTATCTTTTAAAAATGCTAGAGCCTCCAGGGCATTATAACATTTGGCTTGCAGGGTCCAGGTTGTACTTTGCTTAATCAGTAGTTCCAGCAAATCAACAGCATCGGGTTCATCGTCAATAATTATGCAGTTTAAGTTCATAAAAGTGGAATTTTTAGAAATGCGTTATACAACCCTTCTTCTTTATCAATTTTCAATTCAAATTTCGTCCCATATAGGATTTTGAGCCTATGGGTCAAATTGGCTATTCCAAATCCATTATTCTGGTTGGCTGTTATGGAGGCTATTATATGATTTGAAGTCTTAAAAAGCAGATAACCATCGTCCTGGATCAGTGAAATTGTAATCTGGTTTTGCTTCCGGGATTTGTCTATACCGTGTTTAAAAATATTCTCGATGAATGTCATGAGCAGCATCGGGGGAATGCGAAGTTCCGGGTCATAAGCTTTCTCAAAATCAATAGTTGCACCGTAGCGGATACGGATTTTTTCGAGCGCCATATAATTTTCAATAAATGCTACTTCAGTGGCTATTGGCACTACATCTTTAGGGCTTTCATCAACAAAATAACGCATGATGTCTGAAAGCTGCTCTATCAAACCTGCTGATACAGGATCGACTTTGTAAACTTTGTAGTATATATTATTCAAGGTATTGAACAGAAAATGAGGCTGTACCTGTGATTTGAGTAAATTTAGCTCGGCCTGGCTTTTTTGCAATATAATTTCTTCTGTTTGCTGCTTTAAAGTAAAATAGGCAATAGCAATTCGAAAAACGAAACTAAGCACAAAGATCAAAATCCCGCCAGGAACATATTCGAGCAACATCGGTAAATTTACAGGTTCTTTTTTTAATAATAAAAAATACTGATTGAGTTCCATTGAAGCAAAACCCCGCAAAAGCCCTGTTGAAACCAGAAGAATGATCACCAAAAGGCTATACTGAACAAACTTTCTTTTCTCATAAAACAGAGGATAAAGGATTAGAATATTACCGTAGATGATAATTGCATAGGAACTTGTATTTACGAAGGCGTATATTACTGATTTCCCAAAACCATCCATCGGCAGCCAGGAGAAAAACAGGATTAGCAAAACTGCTATCCATAACAATATCTGAAGTTGAATTACACCTAATTTATATTTTCCTATTTGCATTAGAATTTGCTTTACTTAAAAATAACGTATAGGCCTATAACAAGGTATAAATTATTTGTCGTGAACTATTTATAAATCCGGTTTACAAACCGCTTTAAACAAAAATACCAACCTTTTCACCTGATTAAACATTGTTTTATACCATTAGGTTAGTTTTCTCTGCCAATGCCTGAAAAATTCAGGTAAAATATTTGGTCGAATAAATAGCCCTTCTGGTTGAAAATAGAAACAATTGTGCCGAAAAGATTATCGGAAACAATTTGTAAAAGACAGCTTTGACCATCAAAAAATAAATTCATGAAAAAACTAAAAAAAATGTACCTGCTTTTAATTGCTGTGACCCTATCAGCAACGGCCTTTTCCCAAACTCCAAAACCACGGTTGAGCCCGCCCGCAACAGCAACCGGAAAGGTGGGTGATGCTACAATTACCATTCATTACAGTAGTCCTTCTGTAAAGGGAAGAAAAATATTCAGCGGCTTAGTGCCCTATGATACAGTTTGGCGTGCAGGCGCAAATGAAGCAACAACTTTTGAAACTGATAAGGACATTAAAATTGCGCACAAACTTTTACCGGCAGGTAAGTACGGCTTTTTCCTTATTCCAAAAGAAAATGGTAAATGGATAGCTATCTTTAATAAAGTCCCTAATCAGTGGGGAGCTTTTAAATACGATGCAACTAAAGATCAGCTTAGGGTAGAGGTAAAAACAAGTGCCTTACCAGAGCAACAGGAAATGCTCACTTATACCATTACGCCAAAAGGATTTTTATTGAATTGGGATAAACAGTCTGTATTCGTTCCTGTGCGTTAAAGCTGTCTTTGAACTTTGTTATAAAGCGGTTCAAATTGAGCCTCGCCACCTTCATGCTTTGGGCTTTTTCCAGCCATTTTAACGCCCAAAACAAAGGTTAAATAACAGGTTCAAAGACGCACAAACGGATAAAGCAGTCGCTTAAGCGACTGCTTTTTTTACAAATCAAATCTTTTAAAGACAATTTCAAAAGCAGGTAAACAAATAGTGTTATTGTCAAATTTTTAAGCTTGGACGCTCCATGCCAGGAAAATATCATGGCGAGCAAAAGAGCTATTTATCGGTCAGGGATACTTACATCTGAATTCAATTTATAACTTTCCTTAATCACCGCTTCGTTAACTGCTCTAACCCTATTCATTTCCATTTTCTCATAAAGCCGGTCGTAGGTTAACAGTCCGTTAACCTCATGTTCAACATCTGTGGTTTGCGTATACACGGCCACACTTAAGCCCTTATATTTCATCAATTGTTCAACTTCATCCAGCAAAAACACATATCTGTCTGTGAGGCTGGTTTTAGTTGCTTCGTAGTCGTAGGCATTATTTTCTACCGGCCACATATGGCCCCGGACAAACAATCCAACTCCGCCAAATTCGCCTAAAGAGGCCGCACGATGTTCGTCGGGTTGTGAAGCCCCATACGGACCTACATAAATGTGCGTATCTACATAATCGCCATTGCCCGGATCGCCATATGCCTTTTGATAGGGTGGATTATTATTAAAACCAGAATTGCCGTTAACCAGCCTGGACGGATCATATTTCTTGATCCAGTTGGTTATATTTTTCACGTCAAATGCCCCCCAGTTTTCATTAAAAGGTACCCAGGTAATGATGGAGGGAGAGTTATAATGGTCGTCAATGAGCAGCTTAAGTTCTTTTCTGTATTCCGTTCGTGTTTTGGTGGTATCTTCGTTTTGATACCATATGGCCGGCATATCCTGCCATACCAGCAAGCCCAGCTTATCAGCCCAGTAATAAAACCGCTGAGGCTCAGTTTTCATGTGTTTTCTAATGAGGTTGTACCCGGCTTTTTTTGTAAACTCGACATCAAATTTCAATGCTTCTTCTGTTGGAGCAGTCAATATCCCATCTGGCCAGTACCCCTGATCAAGCAATCCAAGTTGCATGATAAATTTCCCATTGATCAATGGCCTGATAATGCCGTTAACCTTACCTAATTTGATATCCCGCATTCCGAAATAGCTGGTTACTTTATCGGTAACACTACCATGAGCATCTTCCAGGGTGATGTTAAGATCATATAAAAAAGGTTCATCCGGCGACCAGAGTTTTGGTGTTTTTATGGGCAGGTAAAAGTAGGTGGCATTTACTGATTCCGACCGGGCAACAACCTTTTTCCCATCAATTGCTTCCGCAATTACTTTTCCTCCTCCTTCTGTGTTTACCAATACTTTTAAACGGCTGTTGGCAAGATCGGGAAGCAAACGGATATTCTTTATGTAGGTTTTATTAACTGGTTCTAACCATACAGTTTGCCATATTCCGGAGCAGAAAGTATAGTCACCGCGGGGTCCGCTTTTACCAGAGGGCACCTTGCCGTCATTCAAGTCCTGTACGGCAACAACCAGACTGTTATTTCCTTTTTTCAAGTAAGGAGTAATGTTAAAGCTGAAAGCATCATAATTTCCGGCATGTGCACCAGCCTTATGGCCATTAACAAATAGTGTGGTGTGGTGGGCAGCGGCATCAAAATGAAGGATTACCTGCTTATTTGCCCAGTCTGCCGGAACCTCAAAATTACGGTGATACCACATATTAATTTCCTGCTTACGCTGAATACCCGATAATACTGACTCAGGACAATAAGGCACCTTAATGACTTCTTTTTTGCCGTCGAAGGATATTGGCGTAAGAGGCTCATATGCACTTGCAATATCTTTCCCTCCCCTATAGTCCCATTCACCATTCAAACACTTCCAGTCTTTACGTTCTAACTGTGGCCTGGGGTATTCTGCAAAAGGGACTGAAGCCTCCAGGGCCGATTTGGTCCACTGTGTAGGCAAGAGGGCTTTTTGCGCAAATGAAACAGACGTAGAACTAATGATAAGGAATAGAATGAAAAATTGGAGGATCTGACTTTTATATCTGAATAGAATTACTTTCATCAATGATTGGATTTGGTTACTGATTTAATTCCAATATAGATAACACTTATAAAGAAAAGGTCATTAAATTGTCATGTAGGTCAGGTTTTTTATGAGATAACCTGAATTTTTATTTGATTTTCAATAAATCGAAAAACCGTATGCAGGAATGCAATTAAAAAAAGTTAAAAATCAATAAAAACGAGAAAACACTAGAGGTTTAGAACCATTTGTTTAACTTACCCACAAATTATCGAGGCTTTTGCGTCAGCATTTGCCCTTAATAATCACCTAAAACCAAATGTAATGAAAAATACAATTCTAATCCCGGTTGTACAAACAGCACTACAAGGAACATCTTTTGTCCAAACAACACAGCACTTTCACAGTTTACTTAGCATTTCATAATTCAGGTTGAACATGGAAAATATCCAGATTAAGAAGACCGGTACCGTTTACGACGCAGTTGTAGTGGGCTCGGGAGCTGGCGGAGGTATGGCCGCCTACACGCTTGCACATGCAGGCCTCAAAGTACTGATGCTTGAAGCAGGGGCTTATTTTGATCCCCGAACAGACTCCCATCAGTTAAAATGGGCATGGGAATCAGCCCGCCGCGGCGCAGGTACAACAAGGCCTTTCGGCGATTTTGATGCTGCTTATGGCGGCTGGCAATTAGACGGAGAACCTTATACCACCAAAGATGGTACCGAGTTTGAATGGTTTCGCGCCCGTATGCTAGGAGGCCGAACTAATCATTGGGGCAGAATATCCTTACGCATGGGGCCTGCAGATTTTAAACCAACAGACGGACTAACCGACCCCTGGCCCATTACGTATAACGAGCTAAAACCTTTTTATGACAAGGTAGACCGCATGATCGGTATCTATGGAACAGTTGAAAATATTGAAAGTGAGCCAGACGGAATATTCCTTCCACCCCCAAAACCACGTCTCAATGAACTTTTCATTAAACAGGGTGCAACCAAAGCCGGGGTAAAAGTTATTACAGGCCGGGGTGCGGTACTGACAGAAGCACTGAAAGACAATAACGACCGCGGTGCCTGCTTTTACTGCGGACAATGCGGCCGTGCCTGTAAAGTTTACGGAGATTTCTCTTCCTCATCCTGCCTGGTGATCCCGGCAGTGAAAACGGGCAACCTTAAATTGGTTACCAACGCGATGGTTCGCGAGGTACTTACAGACAAAGAAGGGCGTGCAACCGGAGTTTCTTATGTAGACCGCAACACCCTCGAAGAATACCAGGTCAACGCAAAATTAGTTATCCTGGGTGCAAGCGCAGGAGAATCAGCCCGCTTATTACTCAATTCCAAATCGGAAGCACATCCTGGCGGATTAGCGAACAGCAGTGGCGTGGTAGGCAAATACCTCCATGACAGTACCGGCTCCAGTGCTGGTGGTTTCCTTCCCCAATTGATGGATCGTAAACGCTATAATGAAGATGGTGTGGGCAGCGTCCATATCTATTCACCCTGGTGGCTGGATAATAAAAAATTGAATTTCCCCCGCGGTTATCATATTGAATATGGCGGCGGTATGCACATGCCCACTTATGGTTTTGGCGGCAACATACAAGATATGAACGGGGCCGTGCCGGGCCGTGATGGCAAAAAGAAAGATGGTGGTGGTTATGGTGTGGGCCTAAAAGATGACTACCGCAGGTTTTACGGTACCCAGATTGGCATGGCCGGTCGTGGAACAGCCATTGCCCGGGCAGACAACTTCTGCGAGATTGATCCTAATGGCGTAGTTGATAAGTATGGAATCCCGGTATTGCGCTTCCATTATAAATGGACCAATGACGAGATCAACCAGGCTAAACACATGCAAGAAACTTTCCAGGAAGTGATGCACAATATGGGTGCTATTCATGGCAAAATGCAGGGTCCTGAAACCAACTATGGTTTGGAGGCACCAGGAAAAATTATTCACGAAGTTGGAACCGTAAGGATGGGCAACGATCCTAAAAAATCTGCCCTGAATAAGTATTGCCAGGCGCATGATTGCGAGAACCTTTTTGTGGTAGATGCTTCCCCATTTGTACAACAAGGCGATAAAAATGCCACCTGGACGATTCTTGCACTCAGCATGCGCACTGCGGAATATATTTTGGCACAACGTAAAAAACTTAACGTATAAATCATGAACAGACGCGAATCCCTTAAAGCCATAGGTATAGGAACCATAACAACCGGATTGCTGGTTGGCGTTGGCTGTAACCTGAGCGACGACAAAAAAGTACCAACAGCTGAGACCGCGGCCACAAAAGCCGTTCCCGGTCGTATGCCGGAAGAAGTTGAGCGTGAGAATAAACTATTGCAGGATAAGTATTTTGATGTCCATGAAATGGCTACCATCACCATGCTTGCAGATCTCATTATTCCAAAGGATAAACACTCCGGTAGTGCATCAGATGCTAAAGTTCCAGAATTTATTGAGTTCATTGTGAAGGATATCCCTGCACATCAATTGCCCATGCGCGGTGGTTTGAAATGGCTGGACCTGCAATGCCTCAACCGATTTAATAACCCATTTATCAAATGTGAACCTGCGCAACAAATAGAAATGCTTGACGAGATTGCTTATCCGGCAAAAGCAAAACCGGAGATGGCGCAGGGAGTAGCTTTCTTTAACCGCATGCGTGATCTGACCTCCTCTGGTTTCTGGAGCAGTGAAATGGGCACAAAAGACATTGGCTACGCAGGCAACGCACCCAATAGATGGACTGGAGTACCTGCGGATGTGCTAAAGCAATATGGAATGGAAAATGTAAAAATCTGATTAGCAGGAAATATGACCTTGCGAAAGGTATTTAGATTTTCATGGAGAAGGTTTTCATGTATAGGAGAAAAAAAACAATCTATTAATTATAATTGAGCTGGACAAAAAACCTGCCGTTGACACGCGACAAATAAAAGCCGCTGCAGTTTACAAGCTACAGCGGCCATTTATCAGAAAGTCGTGATAATGGAATTTGGTAATGTTATTTTTTCTCGATCCAGGATTTCAGATCTGCCACTTCTTCCTTACCGGTACGATGTTCCATGTCATACTCATGATACTCCATCAAGGGCAACATTTCGCGCAGATATGCACTCGCTTCATGCGCATAGTGTAGTGGCAGTATAGTATCCCTGGTTCCGTGTGCAATGAATATCCTTAGTTTCTGAAGCAGCGGGCCAGCTTTGATCAATGGTTTAACTTCCGGTAAGAGGCGACTACTGAGGATGAATATTCCAGTTAGTTTCTGCGGAAAGGTTAGACCTACACTGTATGACATAATACCTCCCTGACTAAAACCGCCCACGTACACATTATTTTGATCGATAGAATAACGCTCAATCAACTGAGAAATGAAGGTATTTAACACCAATCTACTTTTTTCGGCCTGCTCGGCATTGATAAGGGGTTTACCCAAATGATGAGCAAGTTCAAACCAGGTATACCTTCCCGGAGATAACATGTAAGGTGCCCTTGCCGATACGATAATGTATCCTTCCGGCAAGCTATCTTTCAGTTGAAAGAGATCATCCTCATTGCTGCCTATACCATGTAACAACAATATTAATCCATGCTTTTGAGCTGTTTTTGCAGGCTCATATATTTTATAGCTGAGCATCAGCTCTTCTCCTTTTAGTGTTTCTATTTTATGTTCCATAATCTCTAAATTTCATCCAATCTGAACGGAGCGCATACTCAGGCTTGCAAATTGATAACCCTCATAAATATGACTGATAGGTTCGTCGCCGTATAACATTCCCATTGAATAGATCAGGGGAAGATAATGCTCATTGGTTGGCACCGCCAGTCTGGCACCCTCACCAGTATAATTGATCAGCGCATTTATATCACGCCCATCAATCTGCTTTTTAACATTGGCATCAAACTCCAGGTTCCAGTCATAAGGTTTTGCATCGATATCTTTAAAATTCATCATGCTCACGTTATGTACAATATTCCCGCTGCAAAGAATTAAAACTCCTTTTTTTCGCAGTTCTTTCAGCTGCCCCGCCAGTTGAAAATGAAATAAAGGTGTTTTGGTATAATCCATGCTCATCTCAAAAACAGGTACACTCCCATCCGGCCAGATATATTTAAGTACCGTCCAGGCACCATGATCCAAACCCATTTGTTTATCTTCCTTTACATCGGTAAGGCTAACCATTTCTATCAATGATCTGGCGAGCCCGGGGTGTCCGGCCGACGGATAATTAAATTCGTATAGCTCATCGGGGAAACCACCAAAATCATGAATTGTACGTGGATTTTGACTTACACTTACGTAGGTGCCCACCGTTTCCCAGTGTGCCGATATCACTAACACAGCATTAGGTTTTTCAATTCGCCTGCCCAATGCAGCAAGCATACGGGTAAAGTCATTGTCCCAAACTGCATTCATTGGATTACCATGACCAATAAAAAGTACGGGGGATAAATTAGCCCTTGATTTAAATTGGCTGGCAATATGGTGCAAATCCTGTAGCTGCATATTCATACAAGCAAAATTCTGGAAAAGCATCATGGCTTTTCCTAACACAGGATAAGAAATGAACTTAACACAAGTTAAGTTCATTTCTTACGCTCATCACTGTTAACCCCCATTTCGGAATGGCTTAGGAAAGATTCAATTTATGGTTTTATTACAGATTTTAGAAGCTTGAAATTAAATCGGTTAACGGCAACCAGCCACAGATATATCCCGCTGATCAGCACAACAATGGCAACCAGATCAAACAGCACCCAGATAACTTTTAGTGGTTTGTTTATAGGCTGACTTCATCGAAATGGCTATGACAATCACTGATTTGGCTACGTTCGTCTCGCATGCGATAGGGAGATTTGTTAAAAAGAAACGAACAATGAAATATATTATAACAGGATCTCTGGGACATATCAGCAAGCCACTTGCCAACGACTTAATACAAAAGGGCCATTCAGTAACGGTGATCAGCAGTAACCCCGCTAAACAAAAGGATATTGAGACCATTGGCGCAACAGCAGCAATTGGCTCAATTGAAGATGTCAGTTTTTTATCGAAAACATTTACCGGTGCCGATGCGGTTTATACCATGCTGCCACCGTTTAAATTTGAAGAAAACCCAAATCTTGATGCAAGGGAAGAAGCCCGCAGACTTACAACTAATTATGTTGCGGCCATTCGGCAGTCAGGGGTGAAAAAAGTAGTTCACCTCAGCAGTATCGGAGCACATACGGATAAGGGAAACGGATTGCTGGCCTTTCATTTTATTGCAGAAGCGGTTTTAAACCAATTACCTGACGAGGTAAGTGTTACCTTTATGCGACCTGTAGGGTTTTATTATAATCTATACCAGTTTATGGATATTGTTAAAGGAGAAGGTTTTCTGAAAGGTTTTATAGGCCTGTTTATGACCCTTCGGTATTATGGTTTAATGGGTTTACTGCAAGGAAAAAAAGGCCTTATCATATCTAACTATGGAGCCGAAGATAAAATGCCCTGGGTTTCGCCCATCGATATCGCATCTGCAATCTCAGAAGAATTAACCAGTCCTTTAACCATGCGCAAAGTGCGTTATGCAGCAAGTGAAGAACTGACCTGCAGTCAGATTGCAACTACTATTGGAGTGGCTATAGGTAAACCATATTTGAAATGGGTAACTACCAGCGATAAACAAATGCTGGATGCATTAATTAAGTTTAAAATGCCGCTGGGCCTTGCAAATGATATTGTAGAAATGAATGCGAGCATGCGTAACGGCGGCATACTATTTGAAGATTATTATAAAAATAAACCAGCTTTAGGCAAAGTGAAAATAAAAGATTTTGCAAAGGAATTCGCAAACGTTTATCATTCCAAATAGATCATTTCTTCAGAAAAATATGCAGCCATTTCAGATCAAAACCATTAGTGAATATCACAAGGCTTTGGGGATTGCCAGCCCCGAGCATCCGCAGGTAAGCGTGATCAGCCTGGATGAGTTTAAACCACCGGTCGGCAATAGCAGGATAAGCGTAATCTTTGATTTTTATATTATTTCGCTGAAAAGAAATTTAGAGGGTACAATCAAGTATTCCTATGGTCAGCAGCGTTATGATTTTGATGAGGGCGTTATGTTTTTTATTTCTCCAAAACAGGTATTTTCATTTGATGCTGATCAAAATTTTAGAAGTTCGGGATGGATGTTGCTGGTACATCCCGATCTGCTTTGGAATTCATCGCTGGCAAAAACTATAAAACAATATGAATTCTTTAACTATTCTGTAAATGAAGCCCTCTTTCTCTCAGAGAAGGAGGATGCAACCATTGCGGGTATTGTTCAGCTGATAAAACAGGAATATCACGCCAACATTGATAAATTCAGTCAGGGTTTGATCGTTGCGCAAATTGAACTGTTGCTGCAGTATTGCGACCGGTTTTACAACCGACAGTTTTTGACCAGAAAAATAAGCAGCCATCAGATCCTTAATCGAGTGGAAGATATACTTGCGGGATATTTTAATAGCAATGACCTGAACAAAAAGGGATTGCCAACGGTACAATTTATTGCAGAACTTTTAAACCTATCACCGGGCTATTTAAGCGCATTGCTAAAATCTTTGACCGGTCAGAATACGCAGCAGCATATTCATGGCAAGCTTATCGAGAAAGCAAAAGAAAAATTATCCGGCACGGATCTTTCGATTAGCGAAATCGCTTATGAATTGGGTTTTGAACATCCACCCTCTTTCAGCAAATTATTTAAAAGCAAAACCAATTTTTCGCCATTGGAATTCAGGGCTACATTTAATTGACATCCAATATCTTTAAAATAGTATGATTGATTTTTTAGCTATATCTTCCCCAGTCACATTAAATCCAATTTGATTCGATAATAGTAAAAGGTTTGGCAGGAAACACAATTAAACGGAAGTTATTCCTGAGTGCAATCGTTAAAATTCAGATGCATGAGATTCTCAGCGATAAATGTATGTTGAGCCGTACAGATATATAAATTGAGCCACCAGAGAAAGCTCCCGCTGCATATAATATTCATCTTTGTACCGTTACTTATATAAAAATGACGGCAATGATAAAAATAAATCTCGGCAAAAACGGCCCGCTGGTATCTAAACTCGGATTAGGATGCATGCGCATGTCATCGGTTTGGGGCGGTCCTGTAAACAATGAAAGTGAAAGTATTGCTACTATTCAGTCTGCATTGGATAGTGGTATAAATTTTTTAAATACCGGTGATTTTTATGGCGCTGGCCACAACGAACTGCTGATAGGCAAAGCTATTAAAGGCCGGAGGGACGATGCTTTCATCAGTGTCAAATTCGGGGCAATGAGGGATAACGGCCAGCGGCTTGGACTGGATCTACGCCCTATCGCTATTAAAAACTTCATCAACTATTCTCTGGTTCGTTTGGGAATAGATACCATTGATCTTTATCAGCCCTGCAGACTGGACAACAGTGTTCCGCTGGAAGATGTGATCGGAACTATCGCCGACCTGATCAAAGAAGGAAAGGTGCGCTATCTCGGCGTTTCTGAAATCACTGCCGATCAACTGCGTCAGGCCAATAGCATACATCCTGTTACAGCGTTGGAAATAGGTTATTCATTAGCAGATCGTCAAATAGAAAACGGTCTTCTGCCAACGGCAAAAGAGCTAGGTGTAGGCGTAGTAGCCTTTGCCAATACTGCCGAAGGATTGCTTACGGGTGAGATGAAAGCGCCATTACCAGCCAATGCCTACCAGAATCAGTTCCCTCGTTTTCAGGGAGAGAACCTGGTAAAAAACCTGGAGAAAGTCGAGGTATTAAAAGAAATGGCAAAGGACAAGGGGTTCACACCTACCCAACTGGCAATTGCCTGGGTTAATGCACAGGGTGATCATATCGTCCCATTGGTAAGCATGAGCCGCAGATCCCGATTGCCGGAAAACATACAGGCAATGGAAATAGAGTTTAATTCTGAAGAGATGAATATCCTGAACACAAATTTTGCTTCAGGCTCATTACTTGGCGGCACCTATCTGCAACGTTAACAGGCCGGGGCTTGCCAATTAGCCCCGCCTATTTAATATCTTTACATAATCACAAATCCGACAATTCAGAGGAAGAAGCTTCGCTGGGTTTAAGCGGATTTTCGAAAACATTCGATATGCCACCCCGGCATTGGCCCCAGGAGAAAGAGCTGATAGAAGCCCCCTATCTTATGGGAAAAAAGAACAGGAGGTCATTTCCAATAACTCTTATCATAGTGATAAAAGAAAACTAATTTTGAAACATCCTGTGCTGAATTGTATAGATTCGAGTATTTTTTATAACATGATAAATGGTTTTACCGGGAAATTTGAAAAGTCTAATGCAAATGGTAAATATTCAGGTTCCCGAAATCTTAACGAAACATAAACAGTTACAGACTGCAGATTTTTCTTTCGTTTACTACAATGAATACAAACCTGTTGGAAGGAACCTAATTTCTTTTAATCATTATGCAGTTAGTTTTATACTTAGCGGACAAAAGGAGCTTTACCGTGATGCATCATGTACGCTTATTGGCGAACATGATGCTGTTCTCATACCCAATGGAAATGCAATTATAGCCGAAAGAAGATTAAATGCTGAAAAATATAGTAGCCTGGTTATCTTTTTGTTCCAAAATTAGCCGAGGATTTTTTATTAAAACATACTGCGAAACAAAATAACAATAGAAATGGGCTAATTGAAAACGAAACCTTCCTTAAATTTCATCAGACACCATATATTTCAGAATACATAAATGTATTAATCCATTTAATTGAAAAACAGATTCCGGTACAACCAACTTTATTGCTGCATAAATTAGAAGAACTTTTTTTGATATTATTGGAAAAATTCCCTGTAGAATTTGTTCAGATATTTAAACCCGATAGCGTCAGCAAAGACAATATGTTGAGACAAATCGTAGAAAAAAACATCTTAAACAAGCTGACATTAAATGAGCTGGCATTTCTTTCTAATCGCAGTCTTGCAAAATTTAAACCGGATTTCGAAAAAGAGTATGGTGTTTCACCAGGCAAGTACATCAGGGAAAGAAAACTTGATATTGCAGCGCACGCTATTGGTGAAGGTAACGCGCTCAGTCATATATCCACACTTCTGCACAAACATTTACATTAAAAAGCCAGGATCTTAGCGGTCAGTTTACCAGTACGTTTTTAGCTAAAACTTTAGGTTGTAATGGCGAAAATAAATCGCCACAGCTGGCATGGAATGATGCCCCTCCGGAAACAAAAAGCTTTGCTGTCACCATGTATGATCTGGATGCACCAACTGGTAGCGGCTGGTGGCACTGGGTAGTATTTGATATTCCTAACAATTTAAATGAATTGATAGAGGACGCAGGAAGTGTACAAAAGCCCTTACTGCCGAAAGGAATTATTCAAAGTTTAACAGATTTTGGGAAAATTGGTTACAACGGGCCTTATCCGCCTGAGAATGATAAGCCTCATGCTTATTTAATTACGGTATATGCCTTAAAAACAACTCACCTTGGCGTTGATAAAAACACTACCCCGGCATTAGTCGGATTTGTAATCAATCAAAATTTGTTGGCAAAAGCATCCTTAATCGTTTATAGTAAAAGATAATATTTATTTTGCGTAACGCTTGGATATGCCACGCAGCAGCTCAAAGCACATATTGAAGCTGCCATCAACGCCGGCGGAACAAAAGGACAGATAGTAGAAGTTATCTTGCAAATGCTTTTTTACGCAGGAGGTGCTGCCACCAGTAATGCGCTGGGAACACCTAAAGAAATCTTCAATAATTCTCACTAAACAATTCCGGCCATTGTAATGTACGGTGCATAAAATGCTGAATTAAAGAGTCCTGTATAATCAATATACAGGCTCTTTAAGTTGTGGATTTATCCCCTCAATTTCGCGCTCAGCAATTTGATGAACCTCTTGATCAACCAGAGTCCGACCGCTTTATCTGTATAACGTTGGCCTACCCTTTTTTATTTATAATCTGAAATCAGATGGGTTTTAAAGTATCTGCGTTTTTGTTTAATAAAAATTTAGAGAATAAAACAGTAATGATGAGAGCAAGTATGCCTGTACAAAGCAGGCTGGCAGGGGCGCCGATATGTTTAGATACAAAACCTATTAGAAGACTGCCCAAAGGCAGCATTCCGTAAACAGCTGTGGTTAAATAACTAATCACTCTTCCTCTCATGTGTTTGTCAGATTCGATTTGTATGATGGTATTGCTAACCGCTGTCTGCGACATGGTGCCGAAACCACAACACACTGCAAATACCATGGCTATAGGGAAATAGCTGAAACGGGAAAATAAGATAAGCCCTGTACCCAGGATAAGTGTATTAAAAAATAACACCTTTTTTAGATTAGCTCCTGGCTTAAGTGAAGCCAGGAAATAGGCGCCGCTAACCGCCCCCAGGCCAATAAAGCTGCTGATATAGCCAAAAGTAGCAGCATTGCCCTTAAAGATAACTTTTGCAAATACTGGTAAGAGTGTATTATAAGGCAACACCAAAAAACTGGTAAGGGCCAGCATAAGAATCACCATGCCAATAGAAGGGGTCCGTTTGAGATAGGCGTACCCTTCTATATATTCTGTTTTTAAACTTCTTGTTATCCCAGTGGGAACAAATGCCGGCAATTTCATTAATAATAGTGAGACGATGACACATAAGAAACTAAAGGCATTTAACAAGAAACAAATTCCGGCACCAAATTTAACCAGCACCAGGCCTGATAAAGCCGGCCCTGCCAAACGCGCAAGGTTGTTCATAGATGAGTTAAGTGCGATGGCGTTTGGCAGATCTTCTTTATCAGTTATCATCTCATGTACCATTGGCAGCCGTGCTGGTACATCAAAGGCGTTACTTATACCAAGTACTACGCTAAGTGCAAGTATTTCCCATACCGTATAATGTCCCCAAATTACCAGCAAAGCGAGCAGAATACCCTGTACCATAGCTGTTGACTGTGTAATCATTACAATTTTATAACGGTTAAACCGATCTGAGATAATTCCGCCATAAAGTGAAAAAAGAAACGAAGGAAATTGGGAAGCAAATACTGAAATGCCAAGCATAAAGGTGGAATGCGTCATCGTATAAATTATCCAGCTAACTGCTGCACGCTGCATCCAGGTACCGATCTGAGAAACAGACTGTCCACAAAAATACAAGCGGTAATTGCGGCTACGGAACGCCCTAAAAGTATTTATTTTCATATTTTTAAACCATTTGACACATTACGTAATATGTCGATAGTAAAACAAATTTTTTTATTTCTTCAATCCGTTCATCAAGGCATTTATCAAGACTTTCACTGTAATTTCTATGCCGGAAAAATCATCTTCAATGATCATTTCCCTCTTTAAGCCATGTAAACTACTCAGCAATACATAAACAAGTGTTTCCAGTTCTTCGACAGGTATGACTTTCAATTCCCCTTTTTCAATTGCCTCATTTAAAACCCTGGTCAATAAGGAACTTTCTAAATTGAAGATTCGTTTGTGGATGATGCGTTTTACTTTGGTATACCGAGACATTTCATCTGAATCCATGCCAGAATCAGCAGCATTATACAGCTCTTTTCTTCTTTTTGCCAGCCTCAACCTGGTCAAATAAAACGCCCCGATCTTTTTTTCGATGGTTGAAGCCAATTCTACTGATTCGCGGATCTCAGTAATCATCTTCCTGATCGCAATATCCATCACGGCAATGAATATCTCTTCCTTATTTTTATAATAATAATAAAGCGAACTCCGCCCCTTACCTATGGCTTTCGCCAGATCATCCATATTGACCTTATTAAATCCATGAACCAAAAATAAGGTCTGGGCCGACTGTATGATTTGTTCCTGAACTATATCATCCTTTATAGAATCGGTTTCAGACATAGAATTTAGAATTATTTATACAAAGATACTATTTTATCGACAAATAACAGAAAACGTCGAACTAGATATCAATATGAAAATTTAATTATAGAGAATTATCGCGCAATAAAGCTGTGTCAAAAAAGAACTTACCGGATCTGAAGAATTTTTGTGTTATTCAAATCCCATTATTATGGTATAAATTTTGATCCGGCTTCGTTCAATTTACATCTCCATCATTATCTGTTAATTGAATTGTATTCTTCATCAGTTACACGGTCTAACCAATTTACCGGGCCTACGGGAGAATTATTAGTGATCACGATATGGGTAAAACTGCTGTCATGCGCTGCACCGTGCCAATGCTCTACATCAACCGGAATCACTACTACATCACCTTTTGCCAGTTTCCTTGCAGGCTCCCCTCTTTCCTGATAATAACCCTTCCCATTTAAAACTAACAAGATTTGTCCTGTCGCATGGGTATGCCAGTTGTTGCGGCAGCCAGGTTCAAAAACCACGTTACCAATAGAATAAGTACCAGTCTGGTCTTTGGGCACTAATATATTCACCCAGGCAGTACCATTAAAATAATCTGCGGGTCCCTGGTTCCCTCTTGGAAAAATTTCATTATCATCTGTAATATTCATGGTCTCTATTTTATATTTTTAAGTTGTTATCGTTTTTCAATTTTCAGCGGTATAAATAAATTGGCACATTAAATAGAATTAATCTTTTCAAAGTGATCTCAATTGAGCATCCGGTATTCATTTGGCGTAACACCTGTATGCTGTTTAAAAGAACGTGCGAAATGCTGGGGATATTTGAAGCCTAATTCATAAGCGATCTCACTCACTGACCTGGAAGTATCAAATATCCTATCTTTCGCTATCTCCATTGTTTTGAGTTGAATATGCTCTTGTGCGGATTTTCCTGTTTCTTTTTTGATCAGGTCGCCGAAATAATTTGCCGAGAGGTTTAGCTGATCAGCGCAGTAACCAACAGATGGCAAACCAATATCCCTGGGTTTAGCTGAATTGAAATACGCGTTCAGCAATTCCTCAAATTTTTGTAAGATACCTTTATTCACGTTTTCACGGGTGATAAACTGCCGGTCGTAAAAACGGACGCAATAATTTAACAGCAACTCGATATTACTTACAATTAATGTTTTGCTGTGCTTATCAATGCCGCGTTCCAATTCGTACCTGATCTTCGCATAACAGTCAAAAATAGTCTTCCGCTCACTCTCAGAAAGGTGCAACGCCTCATGCACTTCGTAAGAAAAGAAGTTATAGTCAGCGATGTGCCGTCCCAGGGATGTACCTCTAAGCAGATCCGGGTGAAATGCTAAAGCATGGCCCTTTGGTTGATAATGTTCAACATTGTTCTCTACACCTATCACTTGCCCGGGCCCAACAAATACTAACGTTCCTTCTTCGTAATCGTAATAATTACAACCATAATGCAGGTCGCCACATTTGATTTCTTTAAGAAACACGGTATAGAAGCCATAACTGATTCGTCGGTTAAACCTTTTATCCGCTTTTGAAAGGTCAACCACATTAACCAGCGGATGTAAAGTTTCATTGTTATTGGCCGCGTTAAACTGACCAACTGTGTCAATTCTAATTACATTCTCCATGCTCTATGCTTTTATCTTATTCAAAGATAGGCTATCAAATAACGACTTTTATGGGCCCAACCCCAAATCGGTAATAATGGTAGGTATTGCAGTAATCCGTATACGTTACGAACCAAATTTTGAGCTGATATTTGTAAAGTCAGAAAATTGAACACCTGTAGAATAGACTATCATATGATAAAAACAAGAAAATTAGGAAATAGCGGACTGGAAGTATCTGCATTAGGCTTAGGTTGTATGGGCCTAAGCTTTGGTTATGGCCCGGCAACAGAAAAAGACCAAGGTATAAAGCTAATCAGAGAGGCTTATGAACAAGGCATCACTTTTTTTGATACAGCTGAGGCTTATGGCATTGCAAATGAAGAACTAGTTGGCGAAGCATTGGCGCCTTTTAGAAAAGAAGTAGTGATTGCAACCAAATTCGGATTTCTGGATGGTGATTCGCAAAAAGGGTTGGACAGTCGTCCTGAACGGATCAAACAAGTAGTTGAAAATTCTTTAAAAAATTTAAAAACAGATGTGATCGATTTGATCTATCAACATCGCGTTGACCCGAATGTTCCGATGGAAGATGTTGCCGGTACGGTAAAAGATTTAATTGCGGAAGGAAAAGTAAAATACTTCGGTCTTTCAGAAGCCGGTGTTACCTCTATCCGTAAAGCCCACGCAGTACAACCTGTAACTGCCTTACAAAGCGAATATTCAATTTGGTGGAGAGAACCAGAATTAGAAATCATACCAACTTTAGAGGAACTTGGAATTGGTTTTGTTCCTTTCAGTCCTTTAGGTAAAGGATTTTTAACAGGGGCTATCAACCAAAACACACAATTTGATGGTAAAGATTTTCGCAATATTCTACCTCGTTTTTCTGAAGAAAACAGAAAAGCAAACCAGGCATTGGTAGAATTATTAAAAAACATTGCTGCAGATAAAAACGCTACGCCTGCACAGATTGCATTGGGGTGGCTACTGGCGCAAAGGCCCTGGATAGTTCCAATTCCCGGTACCACAAAATCACATCGTTTAACAGAAAATATCAATGGGGCATCGGTTGATTTATCATTAGCAGACGTTAAGGCAATTGATGAAGCTTTTGCCAAAACCAATGTACAAGGGGATCGCTATCCCGCTCATCTGCAAAACAGAGTGGGCAAGTAAAAACACCTTATTAAACAGAAAATGAAAAATTTCAATTATTAGTGCCGATGGTGGTATAGTTCAGTGCAGTAGGTGCCATGCCAAACTTTTTCTTGAAGGAATAGGAGAAGTGTGACAAGCTTTCAAAGCCCAGGTCGAGGTAAATGGCCGAGGGTTTTTGATGTTTGGTTTCGATAAGGTGCTTCGCTTCGTTCAATCGCTTGTCCTGCAGCCAATGACGGGGCGGAGCACCAAATGTTTTCAGAAAATCGCGTTTAAAAGCTGCCAGGCTACGTCCGGTAAGCTGCGCGAATTTTTCAATGGGAACGTTGAAATGAAAGTTACTGAGCATGAACCTTTGCAGGTCTATCTTATGAGGTTCCGAAAAGTCGAACAAAAAGTTGCGAAGTCCCGGTAGGGCAAGCAGTAATAATTTAACTCCTTCTTTCACTTTCAGGATGCCCATTTCGTCTGTCATAGTTGCTCCCGAGCTTCGGGCGTATGGAACAATAGATTGAAAATATCCCTGCAGAAATTCGTTAGATGGAATTAAGATATTTGGCAGACCGATATATTTCCGGTCTGCTTCTAGTTTTTCTTCTAACACGATCTTGCACAGCAGGTCCTCCTGCAGGGAGATCACGATTGTTTCATAGTTCCCTCCGGGTACCGGTGTTTTGGTGAGCGTACCCAATTGATTTTTGCCGATCAGCAGCATCTCCCCTCCGTTCATCGATATGCTTTGACCGGAGGTTTCCAGGATCAACTGTCCTGAAACCTGAAATATCAGGGTATGGTGGTTCCATAAACATACTTTCTCTTTCCGCTCAGCAGATAGGTAAGAGTAGAAGATCACGCCGGGGAGAATTTCTGTTGGACTGGTCATTTAACGTTGTAAGTAAGTGCCGCCACGTATAGCGCCTATTGCAAAAGTAGTGTTTAAGATGTTCATTTCTTGCGGTGTAAATACAATATCCATCGCTGCAATATTTTCCGGCAGGCGCGACCTACGGCTCATGCTTACCAAAGGCATCACATGATCTCCCTGCTCCTTCACCCAGGCAATCGCAACCTGTGTTGGCGTATAACCTTTATCGCTGGCTAATTGCTTTAATACTTCTACTTTATCCAGATTATTGACTAAGTTTTCGCCCTGGAAACGAGAGAAATGGTTACGGTAGTCATTTTCTGCAAGCGGTGCTTTCATTTCACCGGTCAATAAACCCTCGGCAGTATTGGCGAAGGCCACTATGCCGATGCCTAATTCTTTTGCTGTAGGAAGCAGCTCGATTTCCATTTGACGATCGGCCAGCGAATAGCCGATCTCCAGCGCGCTGATGGGGTGAATGCCATTGGCTGTACGAAGTTGTTCGGCCGTAATTTCCGATACCCCAATGTGTCGCACTTTACCTTCTTTAATCAGATCGGCGACCGTTCCAATGATGTCTTCTACCGGCACGCTGTTGTCCATTCGGCTGGGCTGATAGAGATCAATGGTTTCTACCCCCAAACGGGTCAGGGAATAATTTATGAAATTCTTGATAGCAACAGGCCTCAGATCCATTCCCAGCCACTGGCCATTGTGAAAGATAGCACCGAATTTTACGCTGATGAAGGCATCGTCGCGCCTTCCTTTTATGGCTTTGCCTATCAGCATTTCATTATGACCGGCACCGTAAAAGTCTCCGGTGTTCAAAAAGTTGATACCATTATCCAGGGCTTCATGAATTGTAGCGATACTTTCTGTTTCGTCAGGTGTAGGACCGCCCCAGATAGAAGACATACGCATACAGCCTAAACCAAGTTTGGATACGAACGGGCCATTTTGACCCAACTGAATTTCTTTAATGTTTTTCATGATACAAAAATGAGACTTTCAAGCACAGAACAGTTGCTTCCACGGCTCATATCTTTTGCCTGTACGGCTCACCGTTTTGATGTTTTGATAAGCTTGATTATTCAAATTTGATTTACTTAAAAAATGATTATTTTGTCAATGCACTGTATATCAATACGCTTAATCAATGTTTAAAAAAAAAAGACTGACTTAAATTCACTGATTACATCATCCTCCTGGTAACATTAAAATATAAACTGATAAAACTATGAAAACAATTAAACGTCTCTTGATTTCCAATTTGCTGGTTATGTCTTTCATTGGTACGGTAAAAGCAGCGCTTATTCCGGCTAACCCGCCATCAAATTTCAAACACCAGTTCGCTACCGTAAACGGCGTTAAAATCCATTACGTTATCGGCGGTAATGGTGAGCCTCTCCTGCTGGTACATGGTTTTGGTCAGAACTGATACATGTGGAACAGGTTGTTACCAGAATTATCCAAACACTTTACTGTGATAGCACCTGATCTGAGGGGTGTTGGTGAATCAGACAAACCTGACGACGGCTAAGAACACATTACCTTGCCGGCCATGATATTGGATTAATGGTGGCCTATGCTGACGCGGCCCAGTTTCCTGGAAGTGTGAAAAAGCTCGTTTTAATGGATGCATTGCTACCTGGAATAGAACCCGTATGGAGCCAGATAAAAGCCCAGGCCTGGTGGTTCGGCTTTTTTGCACAACCGCATGCAGGAGAATTGATTTCAGGAAAGGCAGGCCTGCTTCTGACCGATTTCTGGCCAGTGGTAGGGTTTAAAAAAAATGCTTTTAGTGCCACAGAGCGCAATGAATTTATTCGTGCCTATTCAACACCCGGCGCAACAACCGGTGCGTTCCATTGGTTTGGCTATTTTGACCTGGACGCTAAAGACAATATTCAGTTTGCAAAGCATAAATTATCAATGCCGGTATTGGCTATGGGCTCGGATCATTTTGCAGCCCCATATCTCGCTACGCACATCAAACTGGTTGCTGTTAATGTCAGGGAGTCTGTGATTAAAAATTCGGGACACTGGGTTGTTCAGGAAAACACACCTCAGGTACAGCATGATCTTCTGGCCTTCCTATTAAGATGATGTAAACGAATTTTGGTCTGCTTTTTTATCTTTAGTTGCAAGACATAAAAAAGCAGACCAAAATACAACTAAAGCAAGCCCACCAATAAATTGGCCTCAACCTTACCCTAATCCTTTTGCAATAGCAGATCTTATTTTCAATACCTCTAATAAAATTACTTTACACTCGTTTTTTATATTATCTGGAACCCAAATGTAAGTGATAATAGACATTCTCCCCCATCATTCTGGGGAAGTATTCTGGCATTTGTTCACTGTCCAGACGTTCAAATCCATTCTTTTCATAGAACCTATGGGCCGCCTTCAGCATATCAACTGTTCCGAGATAAATATCTGTAATCCCCTTGAGTATACAATGATTCATCAGCGTATCAAGCAATAGTTGTGCAGCTCCGGTTTCTTTGCCCCTATATTCTTTTTTTACAAACATTTTTCTTACTGCACAGGCATGATGTCCGGTGTAGATCATTGCAATAGTTCCGATCAATTCTTCATTGTTCCAGGCACCCCAGAACCCACCTCCCGCTTGGTGATAGTGTGTTTCTATATCTAAGAGATCTGGCTGGCCTTCCAAAGTAACCGGCACATTAAATTCTATCTGTTGAATAGGCAGGATAAGGTCAAGAATCTGCTTTTGGGTATTATTAAAAATAGGAGTAATTTTTATTTCTAACATGGTGATAATAATTTTAGTTCAAATATACGTAGCCTGCTACATACATTCAAAATAAAATAGAAAATATTATACCCAAGCTTTGTTTTTTCGGCCTTACTGGAATTTATTTTTGTCTTTCGCAAACCTTGGTAAACTGATCTTCAATTCTTCTGCCTTTGATAAGACGTCGTGGCAATAAGATCGTAACTCCTCAACATTTGAGTGCCCTGTAAATATTTGCTTCACAGATGGTAAAAATTTAATAACCCCTTTCATTATAAAACTTAACAACCAGGGAGGTAAACTAAAGGCTTTTAATTCTGAATTTCCCTTTAGATCCACACTTCGGGCTTTTAAAAGGGGAATTAATTCTTTGCTGTTTAAAATTACATTTTCCCAATATTTTGTAGTCCGCATATCAATAAGCGACTCCATGCCTGTCGTTGATTTCAAATTTTCAAGGTGTAGCGCAGCATTAAATGCAAAATGAGCAAACAGCCAGGAACGAAAATCTTCAATTTCTTTGATCCTAAACCCCGATGATCTGAACAAATCCATGACTGCTAATCCTCGCTGGGTTTGCGCTGTTTTAAAAGTGCCCATGTTGACTATGCCAAACAAAGAGCAATTTAATACTCCTTTTTTATCGAACCCGCCGCCTGCCTGTGGAAAGCCCCAAACCAATTGGCTCAATGGCAAATGTGCTGTTTGCGCTAATGGCTCTTCCCAAAAATTATTGAAGATCAACAGGGTTG
Source organism: Pedobacter sp. L105 (assembly GCF_009765875.1). Classification (GTDB taxonomy): domain Bacteria; phylum Bacteroidota; class Bacteroidia; order Sphingobacteriales; family Sphingobacteriaceae; genus Pedobacter. Next base: position 333,226 of record NZ_LMUP01000009.1, on the reverse strand, counting down.
CCTTGCCAATTTTATCTGCCAGGAAATCAGCTGCTTTTTTAAATTGATAATGTTGAACACTCACCATTATTAAGTCATAATTGTGATTTGAATCTAAATCTTCTCTCAGCGTGATATTCCAATTTTCATTTACTAAAATACCCTTAATTTTTTTTCTTGCATCTAACATTTTCAAAACAAGGGTGTTCCCAAATTCTGCCTTTCTACCTGGTCTTACATAAAACTCAACGGTATGACCTGCTTTTTCAAAAGCCCAGCCGTACTGCACCGAAATTACGCCGCGTCCAAACATTAATATCTTCATTTTTTCTATCATTATTTGGCTAAAGTAGTTTAACTTCGGTAAGTATTATATATTAGTATACTTAAGTATACCGACATCCGCTTCCCCTTATGTACCAAAATATCAAGACTATAATAGATTTGAAAAAATGCAAGCCGGAAGAAGGTTTAGCGTTATTGGAAATTTTAAATGTTTTTTCAGGAAAATGGAAAATACTCATTTTGGGCGCTTTATATACACAGGAGATTCGATTTACGGAAATAAAGAAATTGATACCAGCTATAACTTCCCGCATGCTTTCCAGGGAACTCAAAGACCTTGAAATGAGTGGCTTGGTTAAGCGGACTGTTGACGATTCCGGGCGCGTATTGATAAAATATGAGCTGACTGAATCAGCAAAAGGTCTAAGCGAAATAGGTTTAATGGAATGGGCACTTGAGCATAGAAAGATCAGCAAAGCTAATCTGGGTGTTTCCTAACCAAACAGATACAAGTCAACTAGATCAAGTTTTCAACGTGATCTAAAACGTAACACGCTTCCCATTTTTCCATACCTATCCTGGAGTAGTATCCTACCGCTTTTGGTGCTGCAAGTAAGATAAGTTTTGCCTGGGGAGTTCTTGCCTTAGTGATGCGGATCAGCTCCTTACCGATGCCCGTTTTCTGATACGCCTGATCCACGGCCAAGTCTGAAAGATAAGTGCAGTACACAAAGTCAGTAAGCGACCTGGAAATACCGATCAGTTTTCCATTATCGCGCGCCGTTGCGATTAGATTAGCAAATTTAAGCATTTCAGCAAGTCGCTCAGGCTCTTCTACCGGCCTTCTTTCCGCCAATGTAGAGTTAACTAAGACTTCTCTAAATTCTTCGGTGGTAATTGTTTCTTCAATCTGATAAGTAATCATGTCCTTGTCTGTTTGTACTGTGGTTTAAAAAATGTAGTAATGATCTACGTCTTAAATTAAAAGAAATTGGCCACTTAGCAAAGCATGCATTGACACAGCATGCGACGATCCGAGGCTATTTTAAATCCTAACCTATTCTAATGCATCATAAAAGATTCATTAGAATAGGTATGTAAATCCGAACTTGTACAACAATAGATATCACAAATTCTCGTCTAAGTTAGTACATAGATTGGTAAACTCTGTTTTATTTGAAAGTCGATAATAATGTTGCAAGCTCGGCAGGCATGCTGATCATGGCATCATGGCCGGTGTTAAGCTCATAATATTTCCATGCCTTGCTCTTTTTGGCCTGATCAGCAAACTGTTCAAGCACTGCTAATTCTGGATTTCGACAGGCAATATAAATCAGGGGTAAATGATTGCCATAAGGATGTTTTAAAACCAAAGGCTGGGTAAATGTTTTGTAAGGCTGACTGGTTAAACGGTCGTTTGTCCATCGAACGGCGATGCTGTCTGTTAGACCGAACCATGAACTTGATGGGGATGGAATACTCAGTCCCTGATCAAAATCCATAGCTGTTTTTGTAAATAAATCCTGACTTTCCTTAGGATTTAGAGAGAGTGCACTCTGGCCATTATCTACCAGTAAGGCATCAAGATATACCAGCTTTTCCAGCCGCTCCGGAATCCTGTCTGCCACACCAGTAATAACTGCGCCAGCATAGCTATGCCCAACCAGGATTACATGATGAAGGTCTTCCGCTATTATTAGGTTTACAATATCCGTAATATGGGTATTCAAATCAACATCTTTATTCAACATGTTTTTGTGTTCACCCAGCCCGCTAAGTGTAGGTGTATAGACAAGATCTCCTTCAGCACGAAGTTTTTCACTTACTTTCTGCCAGCACCAGCCACCATGCCAGGCACCATGTACCAGCACAAAAACAGGTTGCTGCGATTTATTTTGCGCATTAGAGCTGATTGTGCTACCCACTATGCATATTACCAGAAGATAAAAGGAGATTGATTTAACTATTGTAGTTTTCATATTAATTATTTTTGTGCAAACGTAGCTTTTACAGAAAACAGCCACAATAACTCACCCCAAAGTGAGCCGACCAATAATTTTAACTATGGCAAGTAAACTAAAAAATGGCACCAGCAATGCTTGTAATATTCAGATCCTACATAAGTCATGTGAGGTGAATGAAACATTAAGGAACATCAGTCCAAGATGGAAAATGCAGATCTTACACAGCATAAAACAGGGGACAAATCAATTCAGTTTATTAAAATTAGCTTTCCCCTCTATTTCTGATCAGATATTAGCTAAACGGCTGTCAGAATTAATGGTGGATGAACTTGTAGATAAAACAACGATACAGGATACCGTACCTCAACAGATAACCTATACCACTACAAAAAAAGGAGAGGAACTACTTAAAATTATAAATGACCTGCACCAATGGGAGATAAGTTGGCAGATACTTTAAATTTATAATAGTTATTAAATCAGCCTGTTATCTTTTTTAATTCAATAAGCAAAAGCCGTCCCATTGTCTTTCATTTTTTGAAATTTATGTATAAAATGAAATCCCCTGGCATTTTGTTGCAGGGGATTTCAATCTAACCTAAAATTCCCAGATTACCTTAGGGTAACTAACTAAATTCAACCCTGATAGTGCTATTCTTCAAAACGGCTACGTAACCATCCATTTTAGTGAATTTTTAGTTGCATGAAATACTCAATTTTGTCAAAGAAAGGTCTATGTAGTCTTTTCTCTTAAAATGAATAACTATGGACATAGAAAAATTTATCGAAGAGTGGATTTCGGTTAGCAACAGTTATGATACAGCAAAATATTTAGAGTTCTATACGGAAAATGCCGTTTTGGACGATCCTTCTGTTGGCAGGAAATTTAACAAAAAAAAAGGTATAAGGGAATATTTTGAAAGCTACTTTATCGGTTATAAAACACAAGTCAAAAAAGTGGAACTCATTGTAAAAGATGATCATCAGGCACATTTAGAGGTCGAGTTTACAGGAGATTTTCCTGAAGGTAAGCTCGGGGGAACTTTTGATTTTAAGTTTAATGGCGGAAAGATTGAATTTGTATTAGCAGATCTGATTTAGCTTTTATCTGGGCATGCCCTTCATTAAGTCCTTTGCAAAAGCGCTTAGTGAAGTCGTGTTCAATTGTAAAAGAAAGGGCAATTGTAATAGAAGCTGCCCTTTTTTTACAATTGAACACTGAACCTACCCTATTTTAATTCCAGACCATGGTATTTTCAGGGGTTTATATAACCTTCAATACGTAAATTTAAATTGTAAATGTTAATCTGTTATTCAAATCCTGGCTAGCTAAATGAATTTCTAAAATCAAGTGGCGATACATTTGTTTTTTTCTTGAACATTCTGTTAAATGATTGTGGATGTTCAAAGCCTAGTTTATAGGCAATCTCACTGATCGATAAATTAGATATAGATAACAGCTCCTTAGCCCTTTCAATCAATTTCTCATGAATATGCTGCTGCGTATTCTGCCCTGTTGTGGTCCTTAACATATCACTAAGATAATGTGGGGAAACATTTAGCGGGCTGGCGAGTTGGGCCACGGTCGGTAAACCGGTCAGCGATGGTTGGTCGCCATTAAAGTATTCAGATAATAACGAGTCAAAGCGTACCAGTAAATCACTGCTTCCGGTTTTTCGTGTAATAAATTGCCTGGTATAAAAACGTTTACTGTAATTCAGGAGTAGCTCCACCTGTGAGACAAGAACGTCCTGGCTGATCTGATCAATAGCAGATTCAAGTTCGGCACCTATGTTTTCAAATATTCCTATAATCACCTTCTTTTCTCTATCAGAAAGGTATAAAGCCTCTGTTACCGAGTACTCAAAAAACCATAGTTCTTAATGTTTTGCCCAAGGGGATGCCCCAGAATAAAATCGGGATGGATAAGTAACGTATAACCTCCATAGTCTGCTTCGTCTTCTACCGCAGTGATTACCTGGTTAGGCGAAAAAAATGACAATCCCCCTTCGTCAAAGTCATAATGGCTTTGCCCATATTTTATTTTTCCTATAAAATTCCTCTTGTAGGAAATTTTATAAAAATTGAATACCATTCCCTTTTGTAAATCTGCTGTATCAGCTTTGACATCACCATAGTCCACCAAACTGATCAGCGGATGCAGTGGTTTGGGTAGTCCAAGCGCCTGATGCAACGCCGAAATAGAGTTAAATAAAATCGGTTGTTTTGTTGGTGTTTTCATATTGAAAAGGCTAAAAAGAATAGAGGAAAATATGTTCCCTCTATCCTTATCATCAAATTTAAACTGTAACTGCTTTATATGGGCTTTGCAGGTTAAGGTAAGCTCTCAGTTCTATACGAAAGGCTTCCGGCCCCTGTGCAAGTCGTTTAGCATATATCCGTACTGCATCGTTTCCTGCGGGATAAGTTAACTGATCTTTTCCATCGGTTGCAGCACAGTAAACCACTTCTGCTATCACATCCGGATTAGTAAATTCCATCAGAGTGCCATCCTGAAACCCTTCCATCATTTTCGCCATTGTGGCCGCATAGGCCTTATCCTCTGTTACTTGCATTGCTTTGGTAAATTCCGTCTTAATCCCTCCAGGAGCCACATTTTTGATGCCTATACCAAATTGCGCAAGGTCATAAGACATACTTTCTGCGAGTCCTTGTAATGCCCATTTTGAGGCATTGTAAATAGCAGACTGCGGGTTGGATGTTAAACCGCACAACGAGGTGGTGTTAATAAACAAACCACCCTGTTTACTTTTAAAGTAAGGAATAAATTCCTGAATAACCCAAACTGTTCCAAAAAAATTAGTTTCAAATTGTGCCCTGATCTGCTCTTCGCTATTGGATTCTACCGGACCAATCAGCCCGAAGCCTGCATTGTTAAAAACAACATCTATGTCGCCCAAGCTGATGGCTCGTTGTACCGTTTGCCTGATTTGTTCAATGTTGGTAATATCAAGAGGCAGCAAGGTTACATTTTCCAAATGATTTAATTCCGTCTCCTGCTCTGGCTTGCGCATAGTAGCAATTACTTTCCATCCCTGGGCATGAAATAATTTAGCAGTTGATTTGCCTAATCCGGTTGATGCACCGGTGATAAAAATAGTCTTCATAGTTTCGGTTGTTATTTACATCACAAAGGTGCAGCGCTTCAGATTTTATAATTTAACTAAATCGGACGGGATCGTAACCAAAATGAAGATAGCCTCCAAATGAATACCCTGTTCTCGCGCATAACCCCCGCTATGGAAGCGATGCTATTGATGTTTCTTGATATGAAATACTATTAAATCAATTTATTTTATATTTCCATCCGCATCAAGCTCAATTATAGTATAGCCTGATTTTTGCAGACCGGGCATTATTTTTTCTTTATCACCAACTACTAAAATCGCCATTTTGCCAACGTTCAGGTATTTCCTGGCCAGTTCGTCAATTTCAGCTTTGCTAATGCCGGTCAGTATCTTGTTTTCTTCAGTTATAAAACCGGGTTTTAAGTCATATTGTTGTATGCGTGCCAGGAACCCTGCTTTCTGATCATTGGTTTCATATTTCCGCGCATCAGCCTGGCCTATTGAACTTTTTGTGAACGTCAATTCATCCGGTGTAATCCCATGATCTGCATAGTCCCTGATATCTTTTATAAACTCAGTTACAGCACTATCAGTCGATGAAGCCCTTACTGCCGACGAGGCAGTGAAAACGCCGCCAGATTTGCCTGATGAAAATCCCGAATCTGCACCATACGTCCATCCTTTTTCTTCGCGCAGGTCGATATTTAAACGACTATTAAATCCGCCGCCTAACGGATAGTTCGCAATACCCAAACGATAATAAGTACCTGTAGCATCGTAATTCAAGCCGGTTAGGTAACCAATACGGATCTCTGATTGTGCTGCGTGTGGCATATCAACCAGGTACAAAGTATTTTCAGGAAGTTGGTTTGCCGCTAAATTTGCTGCGGGAACATCCACTTGTTTTTCCTTCCAGCTGTTTAAAAATTCCAGCTTACCTTTAATGCCTTCTTCACTAACATTACCTACCACAACAAGTGATGCCACGTTGGGGGCAAAATACTTATCGTAATAAGCCTGCACATCAGTTAGGGTTATATGCTGAATGGTTTTTTCATTACCGGATAAGCCGTAGGTGCGAATGTTGTCCTTACCATACAGAATTTTACCATAAAGGACGCTTGCAACATTGGCCGGTTGGGTTTTGGCGGTTTGAAAACCCTGGATAGCCTGCTTCTTTATGCGGTCAAGCGATTCCTGTGTAAACTTAGGATGCAACAAACGTTCCTGCAGTAAGGCTAGGGTAGCATCGAGGTTTTTAGATACGGTATAAACGTAAAATGATGTTTCTTCGGCAGATGCAAACACGTAGATACTGCTACCTAATTTTTCAAGTGCCGCGCCCATTTTTTCAGCTGTATAACTTTGCGTTTCATCATTTAACATCTGCCCTACAATGTTTGGCAAACCTGCTTTTGACGGATCGATAGAAGCCATTAAACCACCGCCTTTTATAGAAAGCGTTAAGCTGATTTGAGGTATCTCGTTGGTAAAGGAACCAATCATTTTGATACCATTAGGTGTTTTGGCTGTCCAGAAAGCCGGTACTTTAATCGTAGGGTTTGGACCTGCCGGAGGTTGAACATTACGGTCGTAACTGTCTTTGGCTTTATGGTACATAAGCCCGGCATAACCGTAATCAGGTGCTGTATATCCATTTTTTTCAACAGTGTAATTATCAGGTGCAACTGGCTTAATTGGACTGCCCTTAGGCAATATACTTAAAATTACTGATGCTTTCCCTTTAATATACTGTGAATAAACACGCATTACATCGGCTTTTGTAACCTTCCGAATATCATCCATTTTTTTACCGATCTGGTTTGGATTACCGGTAAAAGTCTGATCTTCGGCCAGTTCATTTACCTTTCCTGAAACGCTTGCCAGGGAGTTGATAAAGCTGGACTCTGCCTTACCTTTAAAGCGGGCAAGGTCGTCATCAGTAATACCGTTCTTTTCAAATTCGGCAAATGATGAGTCAATCATCGCTTTCATCTCCGCTAACGTTCCCCCCGGATAAGGTACCACTTGAATGGAAATATCGCCTGCCAGTTCGTTATTTTCAGAGGTCATAGAAGCTTGCGTGGCTTTCCTGGTCTTAGTGAAATTTTTGTAAAGGATTGAGTTCTTGCCCTGGCCGATGATTAATGATAATGCACGGAGCGCGGCAGCATCTTTATCGAATAATTTCACGCCTGGATAGTCAATAT
>NZ_LMUP01000009.1:249931-325590 GCF_009765875.1 Pedobacter sp. L105 | reverse complement strand
TATAGTACCAAAATATTTTTCTACCCAGGCCAGTGTTTGTTTCGAATCAATATCACCGCCAATAGTTAAGGTAGCATTGTTAGGACCATACCAGCGCAGAAAAAAGCGTTTCAAGTCATTCACATCAACTTTATTAAGGTCTTCAATATATCCGATAGTTAACCAGGAATATGGGTGCCCGTATGGATAGAGGGCTTTGGAAACTGCCTCGTCAGCTAAGCCGTATGGCCGGTTATCATAATTCTGTCCCCTTTCGTTCTTAACTGTTGAACGCTGAATCTCAAATTTTTGCTGCGTAACAGCATTCATTAGAAAACCCATACGATCAGATTCCAGCCATAACATTTTCTCTAATTGGTTGTTTGGTACAGTCTCATAATAAGTAGTTCGGTCCTCACTGGTAGTCCCATTCAGCGATCCGCCTGCTTCGGTTATAATTTTGAAATGGTCACCACTTTTCACATGGTCAGAACCTTCGAACATCATGTGTTCAAAAAAATGCGCGAAACCTGATTTGCCGATCTCTTCACGGGCAGAACCTACATGGTACATGACATCTACATGAACAATCGGATCAGAGTGATCTTCGGCTAAAATCACTGTTAGTCCATTCGATAAAATATATTTCTGAAAAGGTATGGCCAGTGCATCCCCATTCTTTACAACCTTTTGTACCAGTTTGACCTGTTGCGCTCCGGCATCATAAGCAGAAGTGCCAAAAAGTAACAAGACTAGTATTTTAATTAACTTTTTATTGACTAATAACATGCGTGATCTGATTTAAATCGATATTTGTAATTGTTTAAGAAAAGCCCTGTATTAAAACAGGGCGGTTTCAAAATCATCCTATTTACCCAGTAATTCTTTCAATTTGCTGACCAAATCATTTCCACGCAGGTTCCTGGCAACTATTTTACCATCAGGACCTACCAGGAAATTTTGAGGGATTGCATGGACCGCATACAATTGTGCGGCTTCATTTTTAAAGCCCTTAAAGTCAGACACCTGTGTCCAGGTTAAACGATCATCATGAATTGCTTTTAACCATTTAGCCTCTGCGCCAGCCAGATCGAGTGATACGCCTAAAACGGTGAAGTTTTTATCTTTATAAATACCAAATTCTTTAAGCAGGTTAGGATTCTCAGCCCTGCAGGGGCCACACCAGCTTGCCCAAAAATCAACCAGTACGTATTTACCTTTGAAGTCATGCAGTGCTACCGGCTTGCCCGCAGTATCGGCCATTGTAAAATCAGGAGCAATGGCACCTATCGCGGTTGTTTTCATTTTTTTGATGCTTTCGGCATACTCCGTTCCCATTTTTGTTGTGCGCACGCGGGCCGAAAGTGAATTAAAAACAGGTTCAACTTCGGCTACATCGGGCATGGCACCTCCAACATTTTTTAGCGCCACCAAGCTTATCAACGAATTAGGATTAACTTTTATAAAAGAGAAATAAACAGCTTTTCGCTCTTTTTCAATCGAATCACTTCTTTTTCTGATATGATCAACAAATGCGGCTGATTTTCGTTGTTCATCTGTCGCAGCTTCATAATCTTTATTCAGTGCCAGCGTTTCTGCGTTCACCTGTCTAAGCGCAATCTTAAGCCTGGCATTATCGGCGTTTACAGGCCCCGCAGTAATTTTGGCATTATCAATGGAATCGGGACTAACTACCGAGATATTTCCGGGTTCTAAATAAAGGTCGATGTATCTCATGTCCTTTGAATGAATTCCATTACCTGATCTGCTGATTACCAAAAAAGCACTTTTCGGCTGATCAAACGTTCCACTAAAAGTGAAAGAGCCATCGTTGATCATGGTTGAATCTATCTGCCTGCCCGCCTCATTATTATACTCTAAGTAAGCCTTTGCCGGCGCTGATAGTTGTCCCACTTTTCCGTTAAGTGTGTAATGGTCTGTTTGCGCCATTACTAACGATGGCATTATAATGGCTAAAAGTGCTCCTAAAAGGAATTTAATATTTTTCATTTTTGTATTTAATTATGATTAATCATGTGCATTTAATTTGATCATCATGAACAGCCGATGCCCAGGCTAATCATTAAATTGAATGCCTTTTAATTTGCGCACGTAAAACAAAAGGATATGGATAAAATCAGCCTATATTGATCATTGCATAAAAATTATTTTTATCTGATTTTTAATACCCTTGATTTTGAACCAAATTATTATTGGCTAGTATCTCGGAATAGTTAATGGGATACCATTGTTTATAACTACTCCAGGAACCGCCTTTTTGCGCACAGACAGTGCTCATTACCGCATCTACCGTTCCTGTACGCTTCAGGTCAAACCATCGGTGGCCTTCTGTGAAGAGTTCTATTTGTCTTTCATGAAGTATAGCTGACAATAATAAGGCTTGAGTTGATGCCGTAGTATTGGATAAACCGGCCCGGTTGCGAATGACATTCAAATCCTGCTGCGAAGCTGGAATATTACTCAAGTTGGCTTCCGCCTCTGCTTTTATTAAATATTGTTCAGCTAATCGAAACATAACAGCATTTTCAGTAGCCGGTGAGCTGCCTAATCCTTTTTTATATTTACTAGGGAAATAATAAGTATTTGCACCCACTACCACGCTGCTAACCCAATTTGTCATGCGCAGGTCTCCGTTTTCAAACGCATTTAAAACATATTTACTTAGGTAAACGGGATAAGTCCCTGATGTATTTGGCCCCGTGGCAGAAAGGTAAAATATCTCCCCCTCGCCGGTATTGGCAGTGGGGTTGGTTCTCACTGGTTGAAGAGACCAGATTGTCTCGCTGCTATTGGCAAGGAAAACACTATTTAAAGGAACAAGATTAAAAAGTGAGCTTCCAATCACCTTTGAAGATTCAGTAACGGCATTGCTGTAATTACTTTGGTCTCCGGTAAGGTTACCGTTATATAAATAAGTTCTTGCCAGCAGTGCTGCAGCAGCCCAGTAAGTTGGCCTCACTCTCGCAGTTGTAGTATTAATTAAAGTGCCGTCCGGGAAGTTTTTGCTCAATAAGCTTTCAGCCTGCGTGAGATCATTGATAATCTGTTGATAAACTTTAATTTTAGGAGATCGAGCCAGCGTAGTGTTCACTTTGTAATCACTGGTGGTAGCAAGCGATGCATCTCCATAAAAATTGACAAGATTGAAATAAAAATAGGCCCGCATAAAATATGCCTCTCCCAGTAGCTGTGATTTTACAGCGGTGGTAAGGGTTGTCGAAGAATTTAAGCCTTCGATCGCAACGTTACAATTATTGATTAATTGATAGTTACTTTGCCAGTAATCTAAGCCTACCCCTGTATTAGTTGGTATCAAAGAATTTTTGTAAAAAAGATTATAGCTAACATCATTTGCATCATACAACGTTAACTCATCAGCCGATAATGCAGGATATAAATACGTTGTCGCCGGTCCGGAAAAAGCCTGGTCACCATCACTTAATGCTGCATAAATCTGCGTTAAAACTGCTATGGCAGTGGCATTAGTAGTAAAAACGTTGGAATTGTTAATGGAAGTGGACGGCGGTGGCACCGTTATAAACTTTTTACAACCCTGAACTAAGATTGTAAAGGACGCTAGCAGACCTAGATATAGGCATAACTGGTATCTGTAAATAATTTTATATGTTTTTTTCATTTGAATATAATTGTCTTTTATCGGTTATGAAGCTATCATCAGCGTATTCATTACGGTTTGTAAGCTGTATGCTGATGATGGTTTCATTAGTTTAAAGCTTTATGATATGATTATAAACCTAATTGAATACCAGCAGTCATTACTCTAAGTGGCGGCAATGAACTGTCGCTGCCAGTCTCAGGATCTAACCCAGGATATTTAGTAAACGTCAATAAATTTTGTCCCTGAAGATAGATACGAGCGCTTTTCAACGCGAACTTTCTTATAAACGCATCCGACATTCTCCAGGATAGCGTGACATTCTTTAAGCGAACATAAGAACCGTTAACATATGATGCATCACTATAGGCAGCAGCATTCCATTGGTCAAAGTTGCTCTGGTTTGCAGAAAATTGTTGAAAAGGTACCCGCTGACCTGCAGCAGTCCATGCATTTAAAACGCTAACGGGTTGATTACCGTCAGAAAATCTGGAACTAAAATATCCTGGAGTTGAACCAAACGCCAATTGATTAAGCTCCGTTAAATGTTTGTATTCAAGAAAAATGCTAAGCTCTAAATTTTTATAGGTAAACGTATTTTTAAATCCTCCGTAAAATTTGGGATCGGTGTTAATTATTTGATTTTGATCAACAGGACTTTGAGGATTTTCATTTACTGTACCATCGGCAGCATAAAACTGGTAATTCCCATCTTTTGGGTTAACACCTGCAAAACGATAGGCTTTAACAATATTAATTGACTGTCCAATCACAAACTGGTTCGCGAAAGGCGAACTTGACAAACCCGGAAATGAAATCAGTTTGTTATGCGGTAAAGTAATATTGAATGATGAAGTCCATTTAAAATACTTCGATTTAATATTAACCGAATTGGCTTCGAATTCTAAACCAGTATTTTGAACCTCTGCAGGTAAGTTAACAGATATTGTATTGAAGCCCGTTACGTAGCTAAGTGGTTCACCTAGTAACTCATTTGATGATCGGTTCCGAAACCATGTGCCGTTAACAATAATCCTGTCATTCAAAAAACCCATTGCTAATCCTACATCAAACTTTTTTGTGAGTTCCCATTGCAAATATGAATTTGATAATCCGTTTGGCGTTAATCCGGTTATGGATTGATATGGATTAGCATAACTTAAGGGTTTAAATGTTGATAGAAATGTATAATCTCCTATCTGGTCGTTTCCGGTTGTACCATAACTTGCTGTCACCTTACCATAACTTAAAAACGGAAGTAAATCCTGAACCAATTTTTCCCTGGTAAATATCCATCCCGCACCGACAGATCCAAAATCATGGAATTCATTTTCAGATCCAAATCTGCTGCTGCCATCACGACGGACACTCAAATTCAGGAGGTACTCGTCATTTAGATTATATGTGGCACGGGCAAATCCGGCCATATAACGGTACACTGCGGAAGCGGCTTGAGTTCCCGTTATACTAGTTGCCGCGCTAATCGTAGATAGTAACAACTTACTGGAAAAACCACTTGCCCGGTATTGCTCCGCATTGGAATTGTTTTGTTGTGCTGTACCTCCAAGCAGAAAGCTGATTTTACCTTTACCTAAAGCATGGGTATAGGTAAGCTGCGGCTCAACAATCCAGGTATTGGAATTATTGTATCCAAAGTTTGAAGACAGAATATATGTTTTTTGCCTTTCCGGAGCCGCAACTGTTTCAGGAAAATCTTTAAACTCATCGGTTTGTGTAAGTGTGTATCCAAAAGTGCTTTTAAGATCTAATCCCGGTAATAACTGATAACTAAGCATGGCGTTAGTGACTAAATTATTTGTCTTAGCCTTATAAGCTGATGTTAATGCCGCCAGAGGGTTTTGCCAGGAAGAATTCCCATTAGCGTCTGGCGCCCAGTTCAAGCTCCCATCCGGTTTATAAAGTGATGGTGAATTCGGAGCCAGGTTCAAAGCAACCGAAGTGAGATCACCGGTAGGTAGCTGATTATCATCAAATAAATAGCTGCCCGATAGTTGGAATTTGAACTTATTGTTAGGGGAACTGGTATTTAAATTAAAATGAAGTGACCCTTTTGTATCTGAAAAATCACCTGGAACGACAGTGGTTTCCCTATGGTAGTTAACGCCCACCAAAAATTGCGTGTTTGCGCTTCCCCCTGATATAGTTCCCTGCATATCTGTATAAACCGCTGTGTTACCTAACAAAACATCTTGCCAGTTGGTATAGCTGTTTTTATCGTAAAGCCCATTCACATCATAATCGGTTTTTCCCGGGGTTGAGCCGTCATTGGCAAATGCCTGTGTCCGCATCTGCAAATATTGCTTTGTATTTAATAAGTCCCGGCGTTCAGACATTTCGCCCACCCCGTTTTGTAAATTAAAGTTCACTACTGTTTCGCCCGCTTTTCCCTTTTTAGTAGTGATTAAAATTGCGCCGTTTGCAGCTCGTGACCCGTATATAGATGTTGCATCTGCATCCTTTAAAACCGAAATGCTTTCTATATCCTGTGGATTTATATAATTGAAAGGTGAAACAGTTTTACCTTCACCATACAGCGTGTTTAAGCTTGCAACTGGTTGTGACGAATACGGTACCCCATCAATCACATATAGGGGTTCGTTGCCATTTGATATACTATTTTGACCTTGTATACGAACAGAAACCCCAGTACCCGCCCAACCTGAACCCTGGCTAACCAGTAATCCAGGTACGGCACCTTCCAAAGCAAGAAGCGGGTTTGATACTGGTTGGTCGGCTATTGTTTTAGCTGTAATTGAACTGATGTTCCCTGTGCTTAAACGCTCCGTGGTTTGCCCGTAAGCCACAATTTGAACAGCATCCAACGGATTACTGGCTACTTTGAGATGTATGATCCCCATCTGTTCCTGCAATTTCAATTCCTGTTTTTCATAACCGATAAATGAAATAACCAGGGTGGCGTTAGGATCTACATTTTTTAGATTGAAAAATCCTTTTGCGTCGGAGAGCGTCAAATTTCCTGTACCTATAACAAATACCGAAGCACCGGCAACTGACTGATCATGTTCATCGACAATTCTACCGCTCACGTCTATATTGGTAAAAGCATCTTTAATCTTATCAATAAACGATGCCTGTTTCTTTGAAACAAAAATGGTTTTATCTTTTATTTCATAATTTAAAGACAATCCATTAAAGCATTTATCTAATGTTTCCTTCAACGTAGCATCATTGACCTGTACAGTGACTTTAATGTCACGAACGTCTTTAAGATCATAAAAGAACGTACAGCCGGTTTCTTTTTTTATCTTTTCAAAAACGGTTTCCAACGGTGCATTTTTCGCAGAAAGCTTAACCTGGCTGAAGCCAGCTGCACTTGCCTGGACAAGGGCTATGATCAACATGAGTGTTGTTAGCTTCATAACCAACAAAAATTTATAGAGGTAACGCCATACGCTTTTAGGCATAGCGATGCTTATCGCATTAAAATTCATTATATTTGAATTGTTTGGGTTAATAGTAAACTTGCCTTCCAATAAGTTTTATTTGCCGGCCGTTAAAACGGGCAGCAAATGGGTTAGCCCAACGTTTGCCGGAAAATGCTTCGAACCATTTTCCGGCTTCTTTTCGCTAACCTTTCCGATTAACGCTTTTATCGTAAATATTTCTTCATAAGTTTTTGTTTGGGGTTAAATATTAGGGTTAATTATGATTTTATTTTTCGCTGCTCTTGCTAACTATTATATTTTTTCCGTCTATTTTAAATTTCAAACCATATCGGCTTAATGCATCAAACACTTCAGAAGCCTTTACATTCCGAGACATTTCTCCAGCAAATTCGTAATCAGGTATTTCTCCCTGATAAGAGACGTCAACATCATACCAGCGTGAAAACTGTCGCATAACGGTTTTCAAGTCTACCCCGGTAAAATGAAAGAGGTTATTTTTCCAGGCTGTAGCTTCGTCAATATTCCCGGATTTTATCATTAGGGCATTGTTTATCAAATCTGCTTCCTGACCTGGTTTTAAGATGTTTGTCTGATCATTAAAAACTATAGCAATGCTGCCCTGCACTAAAGTAGTTCTCACTATGGGTTCATCATCGTAAGCGTTAATATTGAACTCTGTTCCAATGTCACGGATAGTTTGGCCCTTTACCTGAACTACAAATGGCTGGCGATCATTATGTACTACTTTAAAATAAGCCTGACCTGTTATTTTTACTTTTCTTTCTTTACCATTAAAAGCAACCGGATAGGTGATAGAAGATGCCGCGTCTAAAGTAACTTCGGTACCATCAGCTAAAATAAGCGGAAATTGCTCTTTCCTTTTTGTAGTTAAGGTATTATATGCGATGATAGGATCGTTGGCACCGGCATAAGTTATCGCGCCGTTGTTAATTTGTATTTGTGTCTGTCCCTGCACCGCCAACTTACCGGCCATATTTTTTGTCAGCACAATCTGTTGCCCATTGGCTAAAGTGAGCGTGGCTTTATTACTTCCAGGCGCAATTTCATGAATTTGATTTTGCACGGTTAATTGCGGAGTAACTAGTTTGTGCATTAAAAAATATCCGCCAGCAGACAACATTAATAAAACAGATGCAGCAACAGCTATACGCGGCCAAAGTGTATAATTTTTTTGCAGTTTTTTTTTGTTGACGTCCAATCCGATCCAAATGGCATTCAATCGATTGGTTATATCAGTTTCATTTACTTTGACCGTTTCGATCTGGCTCAATTTTAAGTACCATGTATCCAGAATAGCCTGTTCTTCATCCGTTAACTGGCCAGTTTGCTGTTTCTGTATAAGATCTTTTATTTGTTCTGTATCCATATTGCATAAGAGTGATAAAATATCGCTCCTTTATTGCACTACGGCTGAGAAGTGGGTTGGGTGTAGATGATTTTACAATTTATTTGTATAAAGTTAACATGCCCGCTTTTGATGGTATAAATACCGGCGTAAACAAGTTAAAGGATAGCCAGAAAAGAATTTATTTTGAGCCTTAAAACCTGAAGCGCATTATGAACCTGTGTCTTCACGGTCTTATCAGAAATATTTAGTTCCCTGCCTATTTCTTTATGGGACAGATTGGCAAACCTGCTCATTTCAAAAACTTCCCGCATTTTTGGAGGTAATAAATCCAAACCCGCCTCAATAGCGGCGATTAATTCCTTTTCCCGTATTTTCTCATCTGTAACCCATTCGCCCCGATCGATCACCTCCGCTAATTTTTCAATATAACCCGCCCGTATTTTCTGATGCGCAAAAATATCGAATATGCGGTTTTTCACGGCCCGATAAAGATAGGCCCTTAAAGGAATGTCTAAATTAAAATCTTTCGATTTGTTCCACAATGAAGTATATAGTTCATGTATAACATCCTGGGCCTCATCTTCATCTTTCAATAATTTCAAAGCATGAATATATAAAACACCCTTATAACGATGGTAGATTTCTGTAAACGCGGTATGATTGCCCTCTTTCAGTAAAGAGGCCAATTCATAATCCGAATGTTTACTATATGCAGTCATGACGGGTAATTCATTCCTATAAAGTTATGGAAATAAAACCCCAATTTACATTATTTCAGTAACAAAGCTTTCGCGGTCGCGTCGAACTTTTTTCAAGTTCACTGCCCAATCCCCTTCGTCCGCCCGATAACCAAGTGGAAGAAGGACAACACTACGTAGATTCTTCGATTTCAAATCAAGGATATCGTCGAGCGCTACGGGATCAAATCCTTCCATCGGCGTAGCGTCAACCTCTTCAAAAGCCGCAGCAATCAAAGCTATACCCAAACCAATATAAGCTTGTCTCGCGGCCACCTCGTAGTTACCATGCGTTCCTCTTTCGCCAACTATACCCAGCAACATCTCGCGGTAATTTTCCCACCCCTCGTTTTTAAAACCTCTTACCTCATTAGTAAGGTCAAACATCATATTAACGCGGTCACTTGTGATGTCGTCCCAAGCTGCAAATACCAGCAGGTGCGAACAATCTGTAATTTGCGTTTGATTCCAGGCCACGGCCCGAATCTTTGCCCGGATAGCTGCATTGCTCACTACAAACAACTCGAAGGGTTGGAGCCCGCTTGTTGTAGGTGCCAGTCGCACAGCTTCAATAATACGTTCGAGCTTTTCGGCAAGCACGCTTTTCGTTGCATCGAACTTTTTGGTAGCATAACGCCATGCTAATCTTTCATTTACAGTATACATAATTCTTTTGTTTATCGGACAAAATTACGCCAGCCGTTAAAGAACGAACGTTAACAAAAGATAAGAAAAAAGGGGAAGCATTTATTTCAGGTTTGAAAGATCCGCTTGCGAATGCGCGAAAGCGATACCGGTGTGATGCCTAAATAATTTGCCAGAAAATGCTGCGGTATGTGCTGCAAAATGCGCGGGTTGTTCTTTAAAAGCGCAGCATAACGCTCCTCGGGATTTTGTGTCACAAAAGCCTGTACCCTATCTTCGTAACAACAAATCAATTGTTCGGCTATAAGCCTCCCAAAACGCTCCATTTTATAAGCAGTAACCGGATGATCTAAAAGCTGCCGTAAAGCAATATGACTTAGGGTGATCAATAAAGAATCTTCTAATACCTGTATAGAGGATAAGCCTGGCTCCTGCTTTAAAAAGCTTTTGTAAGAACAGATAAACTCTTTATCCAGACAGAAGTAACCGGTTTTTTCTTCACCATTTATAACATGGTAAAGACGTACAGAACCGGAAAGGATAAATCCCAGTTCTTTGCAAACTTCTCCCACCCTGGTAAAATGATCTTTTTTATGAAGTGCCTTAATATTTAAATGTTTCGCAAACACATTCCATTCTTCATCATTGAAAATGACCATTTTATTCATTTGCTGCCTAAAATCTGGCAGGTGCTTTTCTATTAACGTCTCCATAACCTGTATATAAAAAATCTGTAGCCTGTGTAAGCAGTACCAAAATCTAAGTAGCTACCCGAAACAGATTCTGGGCTTCTGATTATTTTCTACTGTGAGTAACGTTTAAAAATTAGTCTGGCAAAACTAATCTTAATGATTTTGTAATGCAGTCATATATCAGTCAGGATTGGTCATGAAAAATAGACATAGTCCAGAATTTTAGAATAGTCTCCAAAACAAATTTGACCGCCTTATGCAGAATTAAATATATTACTTGTTAATAAAGATTTAGATCTATCTCAATTGAAAGATTGCCTAAACGCCAAAGGTGAAAATCCTGTTTTCGCTTTGAACAAACGGCTGAATGATTGTGGATGTTCAAAGCCCAACGCATAGGAAATTTCACTTACCGATAGGTCAGTAGTCGAGATTTTTTCCTTAGCCTTTTCAATCATCTTGTCCTGGATATGCTGCTGTGTATTACGCCCTGTTAAAACTTTTAACAAGTTGCTTAAGTAATTAGGCGATATATTCAATTTTTCGGCTACGTATTGAACACTTGGCAATCCATTTGTTAAAAGGTTATTACTATTAAAATAGCTTGCTAACAGATTTTCAAGTCGGTTAAGCATTTGATGATTTTCGATTTTCCGCGTAAGAAATTGGCGATGATAGAAACGGTCTGCGTAGTTTAGTAATGTTTCGACCATCGAAATGATAATATCCTGACTGAATTTATCCATGTTGGCATTATATTCCATTTGAATATTTTGCATCATGCCAATAATGATAGCTTCTTCTTTTTCAGTTAATGCTAATGCCTCATTAACCGAATAATCAAAGTATTCATACTTTTTCATCCGCATAGCCAGCGGAGTGTTCCATAAAAAGTCAGGATGAATATAAAGTCCCCATCCCGACATCTTATTTTTTTTTGTTTCTTCTAAGCTGCTGGTCAATGAGCCAAAAACCTGCCCAGGGGCAATAAAGTACATCACACCACCCTGTACGTCATACTCCTGCTGACCATATTTAAAGTTGACGCTGCAATTCCGCTTCAGCGTAATCGTATAAAAGCCGAGAATCCGGCTTGCAGGTATATTTTCCTGATTTCGATTTACTTCCTCAAGATTAATTACACTGATTAAAGGATATTCCGGCTTGCCTAAGCCCAATGAGTGATGAAACTCACTAATGGTTTTAATCCGGTGTGGTTCTGTGACTGGCATGGTACAATATAATTATTGTTGGTGATAAACAGCAGCGAATTCTTTTGCAAATTCTTTGAGGCTCACTTTTCCTAATATTGGCTTATTTTGGTTGTAATGTTTGTAAAAACTACCGTTATGAATACTAGCATTCATTTGTACAAATTCATGGGCAACGCTATCGTTCATCCCATGCGCTTTTAATCCGGCAAGCTGCTGCTCATCACTAACTGTGATCCAATTCAAATCAGGCTTCCCAATAGCATTACCTAAGATACCGGCAACCTCGTCACACGTCAGTTCATCGCTTGCCACGTATCGAATTTTCCTGCCCTCTGCATGAGATTCAAGTTCCTCGGCAATAGCATCAGCAATATCAATATTGGAAACGAAAACTGCAATGTCGTTTCCCCCATAATTTGCAGCCATAATATTCTGATTTTTTATAGGGTTTACATAGCCTAAAAAGTTTTTATAAAAGCCACCAGCACGAATAAAAGAAATATTTACGTTGACGGGCAGTGTATTCAACGTATTTTCTCCGTGGTGATGAATGACGATAAGACCTGCGCCTTTCTCCATATCTGCGGCAATGCTGCTCAAATAAACTACACGTTTTACTCCTGATCTTTTAATCGCTTGCACATAGTTATTGGCGACTATATCTGCAAGTGCTACTATCGCATTAGCACTGTTATTCGGGTCGCCAAGATTACCATATGGAGCCAGCATACAATAGACCGCATCCGCTCCTGTAAAAGTACCAGTCAAAAAATCAAGGTCTTCCATTGTGCCGATGGCAGCTTTTGCGCCCATTGCTTCGATAAGCATCTTTTTTTCAGGATTGCTGCTGATAACAGTTATCAAATGTCCTTTTTTTACCAAATTTTTTATAAGTGGGGTGCTGATGTAGCCTAATGACCCTGTTACTGTAATTTTCATAATTATATTTTTGTAACACAAAGTTCATACGTTAGCATAGAAACAATATAACAGAATCTAAGATACCTTTAACAAAATCTATGGATCTCTCCTACTCAAATTTCCACTTACCAAATAAACCATTCCGAGGAAACCAATTATGCCGTACTTAAGATGACCAGATTTACCCAAATTATATAACAATATGCTCAGTCGATATTAAAAAGCTGCAGCCCTGCATGTCAAGGAATTTCTCTTGATCCGGTCTGATCAATTCCATATAATCTTTAGAACCAAAAACTTTTTCGATGGAATCTGCATTGTCAAACCAGATTTCTGTGATACCATCAAATTCGGGAAGTGGCAGCCCCGGTATCGACACCGGTAACGAATGGCATTGTACGTAACGGCGAACATATTGCTTTACCTCTGGTAGCGATGCAAACAAAGCCGCGTAATTATTTTTATGACAAGAAACGAAGTCTGGTATGGCTTATATTTATAACCAATAATTAATCAAAAAGTCAACCTTAAGATTTTTCATCGTACACAGGTCATAAAGTTCTGCGGCTTTACCCGGGATTGACAGATCCATAGCCAAATCGTAAACAACTATCCCGTATTGCTGCTCAAACTCCTTTTTGATTTCTTGAATCCGTTCTTTCTTTCTCGCAACCAGTATCAGGTTGATGCCGTCTTTGGCAAAAAGTTTCGCAATCTCATAACCTATTCCCCCCGAAGCTCCGGTGACAAGCGCTACTTTTCCTTTGTAACTTTTCATAAAAATTTATTTTTATTTATTGTCCAAAGCTAGGCACTTAGCGGAAGCGGTATCGTTGACTTCGGTTAAGAAACTTATCTGTTAAGGAGCCGCTTGCGCAACCTACTCAATGATTCGGGCTTAACACCCAGGTAAGAAGACACGTGAAACTGAGATATTTGATTAAACAGTTCCGGACGGGTAGATAAAAGATATTCGTAACGCTGCTGCGGCGACATAAATTGGAACATTTCTACACGTTCGTTCAACTGCAAATAAACCCGCTCTGACACAAGGCGACCGAATGTTCCCCAAGCTGGAGACGTTGCGTAAAGCTTTTGCACTTCTTTGAAAGAAAATGTTAAAACCTCTGAATCCTCCATAGCCTGCCAGTAATAGCGCGAAGGCGTCTGCGTAAGAAAACTTTGAAAATCGACTATAAAGTTATCCGCTTCTGTGAACCGGTTATTGATTTCGTTGCCTTCCATGTCAACATAAAACATGCGCAAGAACCCCTTAGTAACAAAACAAATATTTCTGCACACGTCACCTTGTTCCAATAGATTGCTTTTCTTTTTTACCGATACCACAATTCCTGGTGATAACAGATCAAGATCTTCCTGTGACATGGGCGAGATCGCAATTATAACAGCTTTAAGTCTTTCCATAGACGACGTTTGTTCGTTTCTGCTAAGGTGATTAAACTTGTAGGTAACCAATAATAAATTAGGCGTAGGTTTTTTCAAGTACGAACTTAATGGCATCTTTTATTCGCTTAATACCCTCGGTCGTTTTTAGGTCTATCTCACAAAACAAGGCATCAGTAGATTTTGCATGAAGTACCAGATAATAAATTCCGGCTACCATCAGTGCTGACACTGCCCTCAAATCAACTTCTATTTCTTTATCATTGAGTTCTTTATCCGATAATGCGAAAAAAACTTGACTTAGCAACTCTCTTTCTTCGCATATCTCTTTCATGATATTTGTACTTTCACTAATTTGCCAAAGCACTATTTTTTGCATCTCCTTATTATTATAAAAATAATCAAGTTGGCTGGTCAAAAGGCATTCTAATATTGGCCTGGTGTTATTAACCTGATTTTCACTGATCATTTTTGCAGCATCACCGGAAGCGGCAACCCAATAATCTTTTCTTCTTACATAGGTTTCAATCAGTTCTTCAACCGAATTGAAATGAACAGTGATCAATCGCCTACTTAAACCGGCGGTTTTGGCAATGTTAGTAGCGGTCAAGCCGGTATATCCTTTCGTTTCGATGACTACACCAACAGCATCGATCAGACTTTGCATCGATCGTTCTTTATCATTTTGAACACCTTGATAACGTTTTCTATTCATAATACAAACAATTCTTGGTATAAATGTATAACGCCTATTCCATTTTAGCAATTTTCAAACCCTGATTCACATAGTCAAAGGCATTTTAGGCCCTATCTAGATGCCCACGAGTATGCGTAGCCATCAAGCTTGTTCTTATTCTGGCATCTTTTCTTGATACACCCGGGTATACAATAGCATTGCTACCAAGTACACCAATCCCATGTGCATCGTCAACCATCAAAAACGCCCCATATTGCTTTGTCAAATTATAAATTTCATACATTCGGGCAAGGTTGCCATCTTGCGAATATACGCCATCAATAACCAGAATACGAGTGGTAAACCTGTCCTAAAAATCTGTAACAGTCCGTTCCAGGTAAATAAGACTATTGTGCGGAAACCGTTTAATGTTTGTATCACTCAAACCTTCGAATACACTTGCATGTACGGCCATATCGACGATAGCGCAATCGCTTTGTTTTAATAAAGCCAACAGAGAAGCGCTGTTAGCGGTATAACCCGTGGTATATAAAAAAGTAGCGATATCTCGCTACTTATGTCTTTTTTAATAGAAAAATTAAAGTGTATTTGGAATACGGCAGCAATTAGGTGGATTAGGATTCCCATTGTTTAATTGTGTTTGAAAACTTGATCGCTCCTGAGCAGTCATTATTGTACCATCTGTTTTATAAACAGTTTGATCTAATTCGGCATAAGTATCAGAGCGCGCTATATAAGGTATATAAAATGTATTGCCCCAAGCTTTATCTAATGAGGTCAACACTTGACCTTGTGACCAAGTAGAATTATCTGATTTCTTACTTAGTACAGGAATGTTGGGATTAACCGCAAAATCAAACGATCCATAAACCATGACAGAATTAAAATCAAAGCTGCCAATAGCATAATAATTGGTAGTAATTTTCTGGAAGTTATGTTGATTATCAGGGTCCACATTACTTAGATTTACATTAATTATATTGTCCCTGTCATAGCGTGATTGCTCGTGGAATAATCCGATAGCGTGACCAATTTCGTGTATGGCAACATAAACTGGTTGGTACTGAGCCAATTCAAGGATTTGTCTACCTGCTGTAGCTCCACTACCTTGCTGTGGCTGACGGCCTACCGGCGATCTGTTTACTGTAGAATTGGTAAACTCAATATATGGATAGGGGAAACCGTAAGTTGGATCTTGGGTCGGTTGGTTAGTGGCATTATAAAAACGAACATTAGAATTGGCCTGCCAATTTAACATCGCTTGTTGTGCAATATATTGTCTATCTGATGTTAAATCATTAGCATATCGGAATCTAACCATAGCCCAAAGATTATAAGATGTCGGATAAACACCAAATGCTCTCGGAATTACAGTATTGTTTTCGCCAGCCTCTACAGGAATATTCAATACTGGATTAACTGTTTTTTCGGGGCCCAAATAGCTTGGTTTTTCACTGAAAAAGCTTCCTTTTTCATCCAAATCCTTTAATTGAGCTGGCGATAAAGATATGTCACCTAACCAAAAGAATTTGTCGCCTTCTTTTTTTACAACAATTCCGGATTTTAATGTTACAAAACCATCTGCTGCCCGTAGTGGATCTGGCTGTGTGTGATTAAGCTGGTCATCGTTAGCATTATCGCTTTTTTTACAAGCACTAACGGTAAAGAGGATTACAGCAACGAAAAAGAGTGATAATCGTTTCATTATACAAAATTTAATTATTTAAAATTATGGTTTAAAAATATGTTGATTGTTGAGAGCATTAGAACGTAGAATTAATATTCTAAGATAACACAATTTTCCCACACTAGGGATAATTATATATTGTAACAAAACTAATACAATTGATATTAGTCCATATAGCCTTAAAGGTGACCACTTGTTTCGTGGCACACTGGCCATTCTGATATTTCGATCAGCTTTTTCTCGCCTAGTTTTGGGAATAATTTTTCAATTTCTGCATCAAATAAAGACTCCTGGGAGCATACCTGCAATTCGGGAAGAACTACAATCCCTTCGCTATTTTGGAGGGATTATGGCATTTTTTTAACGTGCTGATACCTGCGAATGGATTTCGATCTTTAGGAAGGTCTGAATTGGAGGTAAATCCGGCATTAAGATGGATTAAAAGAGAAGTCCTTAGAAAATAAAAAAACCGGAATCGATGTGTTCGATTCCGGTTATTACACCGTGCCGGAGTCAAACCGCTAACAGATGATTAGCCTTACTCGCTGCAAACCACCCGTTATGTTTACGCAGGCCTATCCTTTACAGACCCCGAGTATCAGAAAAGCAGATATGCCGGTGAAAGTAGTGAACAAGGATTGAGAATTATTCTCAGATAAAAACCTTAGTTAAGATTGATATTAATATTTTGAATTCCGGTAGCTGTAGCATAAACCTTAATTTCTTTTTGCTTTTTACCATTTATAGTAAAAGAAGATACATGATCGCCTTTACCTGTGATTGTGATATTCAGCGTAGTATTCCTGTATTTCAATTCATTTATAGTTAGTGAATGAACATCATCTGGCAAAAATGGAGTTATAGATAAGTAATCCGGTTCAAACTTTAATCCAACCACACCGGTCAATACCATATTTAAATAAGCCGTAGCTGACCAGGTCTGGTTTTTCAAAGACTCCCAATGAAATTCATTTGCTGTTGCTTTGCGCTGCCAGCCGCCGTCAGGTAGTCCTGTATCAGCGTTGTATATCTCTCTAAAATTATAATTGCCTTTGTCTTCGTCGAGCGCCAGGTGGGTAAGGTTATCCAGTTCCGCAGTGAACACAGCGTAGTTTTTAGTAGCTATAGCGGCCTTAGCGAAAAAACCATTAACAATTGGCCAAATCACCCTATTGTGCCTCCCAGGCTTTTCGGCACTATATCGTTCGAAATCAGGAGTAATAGAGGGAATCCCATGTGATGAGGTCGTGGCGTGACTCACGATCCCTGCAGCCTGGCGTGTATCAACAATACCAAACAATATCGCAAACGAAACACCCAAAGCTTCCTGCGATTGATCAATTTTCCCTTTACTATCAATTAAATAATAGAATTTATTCTCCTTTTCGTTGTATAGATATTTTAAGATCTGGGTCTTCAACGCCATTGCTTTTTGATTAAAAGCATCTTTTTGACCATCATTTAAAATAGCGCTCATCTCTGCAAGTGCTTTATAGGCTTCAAAGTAAACAGCATTGGTACTGAGGCATTTTATGGTATGTGATCTTGGATGGTCAAGCACAAAAGAGGAGTTGTTTAAACTATCATATACCGATGCGGGGTAACCTGCAATTCCGTCGTTGAATACAGATGGCCCCATAAACAAGCCATATTTCTCATCGTAAGTGAAATGCTCCAGGTCTTTCATCGTGTTTTTAGCACATCGATAAGCCGACACTAAAAAAGCCTTATCGCCTGTTACTTTATAATGGTTCATGGCAGCAATCGTCCATATGTTTTTGTCCCAGTACTGATGCCCTACCGAATCTTTCTTGATTGTCACGCTCCACAAAGAGTTTTCCGCTACCTGAGGTCTTAATAAGCTCGCGCAGTTCCAGGAGTTGATCGCAATATCCCTTACCCATTCGCCACCATAATCGCCACCAGCCGCTAATACACCACGTCTTACGTTGATATCAACAGTATTGACAGCCAGGTTAAAAGCGTCAACCAGTGACGGGTTATCCGACTTTATCTTTTGGGCACTTACTGAAAATGGTTTGGATACTACTAAAAGGAATAAACCTATAAAAATGTATTTTATGAAATGGAGAGGATTTTCGCGGTGTTTATTGATCATTGGTTTGGCCATTTGAGGTTGCTTTATTACAAGTACAAATAATTATAATGGCGGCGAAACTATCAATATTTTTCCAAAAAAATACAAACGATTGTGAATTAAATACCAAGGTATACCACATTTGTTTTTCGATAAAAGAGCATAATGATGCTGCCAAACTAAAGATCGGGACAGATTCATCCTCAATAAATTTTATTTCATTTGCCAGGGCTTATACTCATCTGCATATTCCCTTCGGTCACAAACTTTGTTTCCCACTCTTCCAGCAAAGAAAAAATAGGTAAAAGCGCTATCCCCTTTTCTGTAAGTCTATATTCCACCCGTGTGGGTAATTCCTTAAATTCTTGCCGGGTAAGTAATCCATCTGCTACCATTTCCTTTAACTGGTCTGTAAGTACTTTTCTTGATATGACACGAATGCGTGCCGCGATCTCACCAAAACGTAAAGAGCGGTTTTTGATCACAATAATAATTACTGGTTTCCACTTATTACCAAGTGCTGCAATGGCATTCGCTAACGGACATCTACACCTGTTGAGTTTAGCTTGTTTCATGCTACTAATCTGTTACTAATAACCGTTACTATAAAGTAACCAGTATTTTTTAATATCTGTTACAAAAGTAAACCAATAATACTTCCTTTGTATAACAATAAAGAAAAATAACATTTTAAGATGAATACAGAGTCATTGTTCCGTCCGTTCTACTACAAGACTCTTCAATTGAAAAATAGAGTTGTTATGGCCCCAATGACAAGGGCACAATCTCCCGGTGGGATTCCGACACAGCAGGTAGTGGATTATTATGCCAGGAGAGCGGCTTCCGAAGTTGGACTAATTTTATCTGAAGGTACTGTCATTAACAGGCCAGCTTCTAAAAACATGATTGATGTACCAGATTTTTACGGTACCGAGGCGTTACAGGGCTGGAAAAGAGTGATAGACTCTGTGCACCAAAACGACGGCAAGATGGGGCCTCAGATATGGCATGTAGGTGATACCAGAAGGGACGAGAAATATCCGGCTGTTCCAATGGAATCTGTATCAACTATGACCTTAAATGATATTGAAAATACTATTCAGCAATTTGCGGCTTCAGCAAAAGCGGCGCAAGAATTAGGATTCGATTGCGTTGAACTTCACGGTGCACATGGTTACCTGATTGATCAGTTCTTTTGGGAAGTTACGAACACAAGGACAGATGAGTACGGGGGTAAAACGTTGAAGGATAGAACTAAATTTGCGGTTGATGTGATCAGGGCAGTCAGGGCCGCAGTTGGTGATGAATTCACTGTCATTATCCGTTTGTCACAATGGAAACAACAGGATTTAGCCAGCAGAATTGCAGTTACGCCGGCAGCGATGGAAGATTGGTTGTTACCGATGAAAGATGCTGGAGTAGATATTTTTCATTGTTCGCAACGCCGGTTTTGGGAGCCTGAATTTGATGGCAGCGATCTGAACTTTGCCGGATGGGCTAAGAAGATAACAGGTCAACCCACAATTACGGTCGGATCAGTTGGTCTTAAAGGCGATGTTATCGGAGCCCTTGCAGCCGGAGAGAATAGCGAAAAAGCCGATCTTACCGAGCTAATACGCAGACTTGAAAGGCAAGACTTTGACTTGGTTGCGGTTGGACGTGCCCTGCTTAATGATTATCAATGGCTGAAAAAAATAAAGGAAGGAAAATTAGGTGAATTAAAGGATTTTTCTGCATCCAGTATCGGCACTTTATTTTAGGAAACGTGGTTCGTTAAAAAACAATTCCCGAAATATAATTCTATTTGTTACAGTTTTGCCGAAGTCCAACGAAATTTGCAATTGTACATAGCACATTTAAACAAATTCAGTAAATCTTAAAATTATACAAACTGCGCTGTCCTTCGTTTTTCTGATAACAAAGTGAATATAAAAAATCGAAGGACAAGCCGTTCTAAAGTCTTTAGCTAAGATTTTACCATCTTTATAAATCAATTATATGCGTATCCGGTATATCATTGATAATTGATTCTCCAAACGCAGATGCCGGAGATTGGTAGCCTACCTATCTTTCTGTAAAGATTTCAAATTGAATGGTTAAAGTATTCTAAAACAATCGTTTTAGATAATTATCTATGTCATAAATAAGCCAGTTTAAGTTTCTAAGCTCTTCCAGTTTGATTTATTGTTTTAGATTTAATAAATCCAGTTAGCATAAATCGTCATTTTAAAAAGCTAAAGGCGGCTGGAAAGCAATTGAAAAACATAAGCAACGCTGATCAAACAATAAAAAACCTGGTCTAATGATACACAGCAATAGAAAAATAAATTTTGATAAAAATTAACACTGTTATTTTTGATTTAGACGGAACACTTGCAGATACCTTACCCCTATGCATTGCTGCCTTCAAAAAAAGTATTGAACCCTTATTAGGCAAAACTATAAGTGAACGTGAAATTATAGCCACCTTCGGTCCTTCAGAAGAAGGAACAATTAGGCAACTGGTTCCCGAGCATGAAGAAGAAGGTGTAAAATCATACCTGAAATATTATGCGGCATTACACCATACCTGTCCGCAGCCATTTGACGGCATAAAGGAGCTATTGCAATTTTTGGAGGATAAGGGAGTAAAACTGGCTATGGTGACCGGAAAAGGTGTTCATAGCACAGATATTTCACTGCAGCAATTTGGCCTGACCGAATATTTTACTATTCTGGAAACTGGTAAACCCGAAGGACCAGATAAGGTAAATGGGATCAAACGAGCCCTTAAGCGTTTAAACGCTGATGTAAACCAATGTATTTACGTTGGCGACGCACCAAGCGATATTGTGGCTGCTAAAGCAGCAGGAATTTCAATAGCAGCTGCTGCCTGGGCAAAAACAACCGACGATAAAGAACTCCTGCCATTACATCCAGACTGGATTTTTTATACAGTTGAGGAGTTCAAAAACTGGATCGCAGATTTAATCTAACATCTGCTTAAATTTAATACCATAGATCAAGATCGGAAAAGCTAAACTATGTCTATCTTGACCTCATTCATTATTAGAAAAAAAAAAAGAACATATGTCACGTATATTAAATATCATTTCGAGCCCAAGAGGCGAAGCATCTAACAGTATTAAATTGGCTAATGCCATCATTGACGAATTAAAAGAAAAAGATTCTGCAGCAGCCGTACATGTAAGAGATCTGACCAAAGGTCCTTTCCCTTACCTGGAAGAAGTACACCTGAATGCATTTTTCTCGCCTGTTGACAATCATACTGATGGAGATAAAGAAGCGATCCGTCATTCTAACGAAGCTGTTAAAGAAATTATGGACGCCGATGTGATTGTAATTGGCGCACCAATGTACAATTTTAGCATTCCTGCAGTATTGAAATCATGGTTTGACCATATCACACGCGCTGGGATCACCTTTAAATATACGGCTGAAGGTCCTCAAGGACTTGTTACTGGTAAAAAAGCTTATATAGCTGTTACTACTGGCGGTGTTTACAGTTCAGGAGATGCAGTGGCTTATGATTTCGTTACTCCTTACATCAAAACCATTTTAGGTTTTATCGGTATCACCGATGTAACTATTGTAAGAGCTGAAGGATTTGCAGTAGCAGATTTACAGGCAACTGCATTAGATAAAGCAATCGACAGTATCGTATTGTAGTTCTAACCTAAAAAAACGGGCTTTCTCAATCGAGGAAGCCCGTTTTTTTATAATTAATAACCTTCGGGAGCTTGTTCTTCCTTTAGGTCGTCCTTAATCCCTTTGACTTTATCCAGCCACTCAGGCGCCTGATCTTTTAGCGCTTCTAATTTTGTTCTGCCAAACTCATCCTGTTCAGTCAGAAATTTATAAGTACC
This sequence comes from Pedobacter sp. L105, assembly GCF_009765875.1. Classification (GTDB taxonomy): domain Bacteria; phylum Bacteroidota; class Bacteroidia; order Sphingobacteriales; family Sphingobacteriaceae; genus Pedobacter. Next base: position 303,216 of record NZ_LMUP01000009.1, on the reverse strand, counting down.
ATATACCGCAGCACTTATTACTAAAGTTTTGAATAATCCCATTTTTCTAAGTTTTATTGTACAAAATATTAACAGCTTGACGCTAAGAATGTTTTAAGCAACGTGTGCCTGGTGGATCAGCTCTTTGATATCCGATTTAGGCTTTTTTTGTCTGCCAGTAGTTACAGCCTCAGGTTCCTGCCCGGTTTCATCTGGCTGAACGTCATTAAATATCCTTTCAGCAATTGTTTTACGAACAGATTTCCCACTAAAAGGAGTAAACAATAAACTAAAAGCTGCCCCAATAGCCAGTCCCGCAATAATTCCTATAGCTACATTGGTATCCTGATTCGATTTTTGTGCGATAGCATTTGTCAATATGTTCTTGATTCTCATGATATTTAATTTTGAACTTTAACAAGCCTTATTGTTTTTTGTTTAAAGAATGATCAACTATTAAATGATCTCCAGCATTTTATTCTTACCCTAGCGCCTGCCTGTAAGATCAATCAGCATCATGACATCAACATCATCGATTATTCGAGCCATCGCATATTTCCTTCGTTGTTTAAGATTTAGAATGGCTTCAACAAATGGTTACTCTGCCCAATTTGCCAGCAGAACCTGTTACTAAAATTTTCATATCCATCAAAGATTAAAATACCTCAGTTACCATTAAAGAGAGGCAACTTTATCTTTCCATTTGCTTTTCGCTAAAAAAGCCTTATAATCCTGGATATGCAGCATGTCATAAATGGCCTGATTTTTATCCGCGCTCTGCTCGTAATAAGATCTACATATCTGATAACCGATCCAATATCCCTGATCTGGCAAGTTATCGGGAGTGGCCTGTTGTGAATTGGCAATCCAATTCCCATATCTGTTGTAGTACATATCTTTACTAAACTTGCTCCAGATCTGTTTTTCCTTACCTTTCGTCCAGGCATACAGCACCGGGTTGGCCGTGCGGCCGGTAATCAATTCTCCAATAAAATCAGCCATGCCTTCCACTATAACGTAATTCAAGGTTGTTGTATCGCGTTTCATGCTGTCCTGCTGGAAATGGATCAGTTCATGACCTACCAGATCAGGCAGCACATCAATATTATTGAGTCTTGTTCTCTTTTTAAAGCTAAGTTCATCAAGTGGTACTTTGTTATCCGAGGCTGCCTGATTGACACCTAATAACAGGCCCAGATCGGTTGACGTACCACCACTTGTAAAAGCGCCGATTATAAAGTACTCATTGGGGAACTGTGCTTCTCTATAAATAGACTTCAACTTTACATATGATGCTAAAAAATCAGGTTTATACTGATCTGTCATGAATGTGTTTTTCCGTATGGCAGCGTAAAACGCCGGCGCCGATCGGATATGCTGGACAAAGAAGTCGATGCTGCTCACCTTGGCGTCCATATATTCATTCATACCGTCAGTCGCCCGGTCAAAATAAAGCTTTTTAAAAATCTGCGTGAAATGTGCCGTGTCCTTCACTGCTTCATCGTAGGCTTCCCAGAAATGATGGATATCTGTTGTGATAAACCGTGCTTTTGCCGGGTCGTCATTTAGAACCTTTTTGCGTGTACGAACACTGTTTACCAAAGTACTCCACTGCGGCAAGCTGTGCAATGGCACCAGATCTTGATCTTTAAGAAGATTGACCTTATTGCCATAACCAGCTTGTATGGACTTCTTTAAAACCAGTATAGCTGAGTCGGCCATGCCCTGAAGGCTGATACAACAACCCATGTTGTAATAAGCAGTAGCTTTTTTACCCGGGAAATCGCTTCTTTCTGCAAGCGATGCATAGTATCTTCCGGCGAATTGATATTGTTTGGCCTTATAGAGACTATCAGCCTGGCGCTGCACTTCTGAGAGTGATAATTTTTCCTGGCAGAAGGCTGCGCTAAAATAGGAACTTAGAAATAGGCAAAGACAAAAGTTTGTTAGTAAGATTTTCTTCATAACTGAAATAAAGTTTCCACAATTAAGACGGGGAAATTATGAGGTTGTTACAGTGAAATCGACAAAATTTAAGTCCGTATTTATGGAAATAAGTACAAGAGCATTTTATAATTGATACAAGGTTAATGTATAAATCTGCCCCTGCCATACAAAATTGAACGCATTATTGACGATTTGACAATAATAAGCAGTACTTCGGATAGAAAAGCAAAATCTACTTTGATGCAATTCAGATTGATTGAATAGAATATATCTATTATTTAATAATACTTTGATCTAATATAAGCTGTCAGCACATATTGAAATTTCTTGGGTTTACGATCTAATAAATTTGAATATTACTCATTTCTATAAAAGTACAGATCATCAAATCATGGCTTGTACTTTTTTGCTAAACCATCACTTAAGAATTTGCGGAAAAAAATAACATGAAAGTAGTTCCAACATCTTGTACGCTCTCCATCGTAATCTGTCCCTTCATTAATTCAGTGTAACGTTTTACAATATTTAGCCCCAATCCTGTTCCCTGAATATTTCCAGTATTGTTAGCCCGAAAAAAGGCTTCAAATAAACGTTTTTGATCTGCCTCCGGAATACCTATACCATCATCCTTAACCTGAATATGACATTTTTCATCCTGAATATCAGTGGTCAACTCGATACATCCATCCTCACTAGAATATTTAATCGCATTAGAGATTAAATTCACCAAACAGTGTTTCAGTAACTTTTTATCTAGGTTTAACTTAGATCCTGTGCCAATATCCACATATTTGATACGTTGACCCGTTTTTTTGAGGATTTGCATTTCATTGATCACCTCTTCAGCAAGTACTTTCAGATCAAAATCGCTCCAAACGGGATCTATTTTACAGGAATCAATTTTCTCCACAGAAAGAAAATCATCCAAAATAGCCGTCAGATCTCCGACAGCCTTTTTTATCTTATCCAGATGCGCATTTATTTTCTGCTGATCGAGGCGTTCATGGTAATCTTTTATTAAAGATGCTGACAAATGGATTCTGGTTAGGAAGGTTCTAAATTCATGAGAGGCAATAGATACAAACCGGGATTTTGTCTGGTTCAACTCTTTTTCTTTTAGAAGAGTTATATCAGTTTCGATCTTAACTTTATCCTGCACTTCGATAATATTCTCTAAAAAATTGATCCTGTCTAATAACATTTCCTCTGATAAAGGAACATCATGACTGTTTACTATGTTGTAATTCATAATTTGCTAAAAATATTATAAGACCAGGCTTTTTATTGCTTTAAACAAAGACCTTACGATGCTGATTTGATATTAATGAACCATCCATAATATTGTTTCTTATTGATGAACGAATTTACCGTTAAGCAACAGGCGAAAAGGTGACGGAGATCAACAATTAAGGTGACCTTAATTCAGTTTTTTAACTTATCCGCTTTTAATAGTATTTCTATTAATCTGAATATATCCTTTTTAACCTGACGGTATTCTTTGGTTATGCTCATCATTATACATTCAATTACACCCTGCGATTCCTTTAATTCTTCTTTATTATCCAACAATGAATATTTGGCCAACAGACCAAGTTTGGTAAGCTGAAGACTAATCATCTGTTCGCACTCATATTCATCTTTATCCAGAACCATCAATAGCTTTCCGTACCTTTTTAATTCTTCAATGTAAGATTGATCACAAAGTTCCATAAAATGATCTTCCAGCAAACCGCGCAGGAAAGCCGTTTCCAATTTAAAGAATTCTAAATCTGAGGCCCAGTGTTCTGCCATAATATAATATTGCTGTGATATCACAGACATTTCGTTTACGATTTTCATTTTCCAAATGTTTTATACCAGTTTATAACAATGATGAGATGCTAATTTTATGATATAAAGTTATATTTTAATGATTGGCGACTGGGTGTTACAGATCATTTCAGGACGTGATGCTCATCAACTAAACCCAATATCTATTTAATAAAATAAAATCAACTAACAATAGCTTAAGTTTAGCGTTGTATAGTTAATTATACCGCCTAAATTATTATGGAGAATGCCGCATTATTAGTAGCTATTATCAAAAATGCAATCGATGGGATTATAACCATAAATGATCAGGGTATGATAGAATCCATTAACCCCTCAGCTTGTAAACTATTTAAATATGCTCCGGAAGAAGTAATAGGCAAAAATGTAACGATGCTTTTACCCCCAAGCAATTCCGACGATCCAGAACAACATATTCCTTCCTATAAATTATTAGAGAAATCTGAAGAAAAAGCAATTGAGCGTGAAGTCATCGGATTGAAAAAAGATAATACGCTTTTTCCTTTCCGTATCGGAATAAGTGATGTACAATATTCTGGGAGAAAAATATATACCGGGTTTATTCATGATTTAAGCCGTGAAAAGGAAGCCGAAGAGAAACTTAAGGATTATACCACTCATTTAGAAGAGTTGGTGGAGGTCCGTACCCATTTATTAAAAGATACAATCATTGCCCTGCAAAAGGCCAAAGAAGAAGTAATTTTCTCGTTAAAAAAGGAGAAAGAACTGGGACAGTTAAAAAGTCGCTTTGTATCTATGGCCTCACATGAATTCCGTACTCCACTAAGCGTATTACAATTGTCAGCCACTCTAATTGATGAGTATACGAAACCATTTAACATCCCCAAAGTAAATAAACATGTGGGGAAGATCAAAAACGTTATAAACGAACTTACCACAATATTGGATGACTTCCTTTCACTGGAAAAACTGGAAGCAGGCAGGATAGAGCCCGTTTTTAATTCTTTTAATATGGTTGAACTCGCAGAGGAAGTCCAGGCAGAAATGCAAATGCTGGCCAAACAAAATCAAACAATCATTTATGATCATTCCGGCAGCACGAGCATGCTCAACCTGGATCACAATCTCCTTAAACATTGTATTATAAATTTAATAACGAATGCGATAAAATACTCTGGTGAAAATACCCGTATTAATTTTAAAACCGAGGTTAATGATCAGTTCTGGACAATTTCAGTAAAGGATCAGGGTATTGGAATTCCAAAAGCAGATCAAAAACATCTATTTGAGCCCTTTTTCCGTGCACATAACATAGGTAATATTCAAGGTACTGGCCTTGGATTGAATATTGTTGCACGGTATACCCAGCTGATGAACGGCACAATTATTTATAAAAGCAGCATGAACAAAGGAACTACATTCAAGCTATCTTTTGCAAGGGCATAAGGCAATTACTGCGCCGGGAAGACCAGTAATGGTATAGCCAAATGTTTAACAATTTTTTGTGTAAGGCCACCTGAGATCAACCTTTCTATAAAATTACGTTTTCTGGGCAGAATCGCTAATATGCTGATATTTTCATTAGCGCATAACCATTCTAAACCTATCTCAGTATTATTGTTATTTAAGTATTTATAGTAAAAATGAGGATAACAGGCTTTAAGCGAAATTTCTGTCAATAGTTTTTCACTTTGTTCTGCTGATAGTGGAGAGTCATGCTCGTCAACTCCAACATGCGCAATCAGAACATCAGCGTTAATGGACTTTGCAAAAGCTACAGGAGAAAAAATACGTTCCAAATCAATGTCTATATGTGTTAAATCAGACGCGAAAGCTATCCTTCGGATATTGGTTTTAGGTGCAATTGGGGGCACTAATAACAAAGGAACCGTAGTTTTTAAAATCATATTTTGAATGTGGTTGCTCAGTAAAATGTTCCTTAAGCTGCCACTCTCATGTGTTCCCATTATAATTAGGCCTATTTCATAGCTTTCAACAGTATTTGTTAGTACGTCTTCTACTGTGCCGGAATAATTTATACTTTTTATGATTGGATTAAATCCTATATGATTCTGATATTGCAAATGTTTTTTTAGATCTTTTAGTTCCATATCACTAAGTTCTTTTAATACATCTTCACCTCCCATCGGCCATAATACAAAATCTGCCTGTGGAATTTCAGCCAGAACATTGATCACATTACAAAGAATAATGTTTGCTCCAATCTGGTTCGCTAAGTGATAGCCATACTCGGCGGCATGAGTGGCATTGACTGAAAGTCTGTTAAAATAAGTAAGCTTTTCATTAGAAAATATCTGTTATTAATGATAATGAAGCTACCATAAACGCATATTATTACTTTTAAGAAAATTTCACCTATAATCTCACTAGTTCGCTTATAATTACTAACTAAAGGTATATAATTTAACCTAATGATATAATGATAAAAATCATCTTAAAATATGATCACACACAAGCAAAATAATTTAACTCCTTATCAAACAAATTTGACACTTAACTGTTGTATCTTGCGGTAAGATATTTTTATTCCAATAGCCAAATATGCTCTCCTACTGAATTCACAGATTTATATTATCCTATGAGCAAGAAAATATTGATTATTGAAGATAATAATGACATTCGTGAGAGTGTTATTGAAATATTAGAACTTTCCGGCTATACTGCTTTTGGTGCAGATCAGGGAAAAACAGGCGTTGCACTCGCTTTGAAACATCTTCCAGACGTGATTCTGTGTGATATAGCGATGCCTGAAATAGACGGCTATGGCGTTTTATATTTACTGAAGAAAAATCCAGCTACGGTGGGAATAACATTCATTTTTTTAACTGCCAAAGCCGAGCGGTTAGAATTGAGAAAAGGTATGGAAATGGGAGCCGACGACTATTTAACCAAACCATTTTCTGATATAGATCTGCTAAAAGCTATAGAGGGGAGACTAAATAAAAAAGAACTGGTAAGAAACTCTGAGCAATTGAGCAATTTACTTACTAAACATAATGGCTTATTGGAATTAGAGAAAATAACTCAGGCATGTAAAGCCCGGAGATTAAAGAAGAGTCATATTCTTTATTTTGAGGGCGATTCGGCATCTGGAATTTATCTGGTAATTAGTGGAAGGGTAAAAACCATAAAATTAGCTAAGGACGGCCGTGAATTTATGACAGGAATTTACTCCGCTGGTCAATACTTAGCGATAAATGTTATTCTTTCTAATGAACCTTATACAGACACTGCTACAGCAATGGAAGATTGTGTGGTTTGTGTAATCCCTAAAATACAGCTTGACGGGCTACTGCTTTTACACCCCGATGTATCTGGTGAATTTATTAAACTGTTATCTAATGATATCAGGGAAAAGGAAGAGCAGCTTATGCAACTGGCCTACTTTTCAGTAAGGAAAAAAATGGCAGAAGCCATCTTGCGCGTAAATAAGCATAAACCAGCCGAACATGACTATTTTAAAATATCCCGTGAAGATTTGGCTGCAATGGCTTGTATGGCAACTGAAACAGTGAGCCGTACTTTATCTGATTTCAAAACAGAGGGGCTGATTGAAAGAAATGGAAGTACGATTACTATTCTTAATCTTGCAGGGCTCACCAAAATGAAAAATTAACTCACGCTGCGTTTGTTTTTCATAGCATACGTAGCCAAGCGATAATAACGCTGCGCTTTTATCCTCAACAAATCATAAACCAGAGCAAAACATAAAATAAATATCGGTGCATAAAAAGACAGGAAACTAATATGACGAAATAAATAAGCACCAGACACAGCTCCAGTCATAAAAAAGACTATAATAACCAGGTTAAGTTTTATTTTAGATTTTAGCACAATACGCTTTTGATCAGGAGCATTGAATAGCTGAGCAAGTGCTATCCCAAGATCAGTAAATGTTCCGGTAAGGTGTGTAGTTCTTACAACAGATCCAGAAACCATGGAAACCAAAGCATTCTGAATTCCCATTGCAAAAAGTAAACTGCCTGCAAATAATTCCTGAACTGCCCTCGTTCCATGGTATCTATTGCCATATAGTGCCGAAACAAGAAGAATTAATATTTCAACAAGTAACGGAATAACATAAGAAAAACGCTGGTTAGCACCTGTTAAGGAAAGAATTAAACCAGAAAGAAAGGCACCAGCTAAAAAAAGCAACATCCATAATGCAATGAAAAGAGAACTACACCAGTCTTGTAATGAAATTTTTTCTGCAAATGAGGCTGCATGACCCGTTACGTTAGTGGTTAAGATCGAAAAACCGAGAAAACCTTCAGCATTTACCATACCAGCTGTTAACCCAAGAAGCGTAGCTAATCTAAGATTATGCACTGTACTTCGCCTGGTACCCAAGTGTCTTAACATATGTAGTATGATTGTGAGTCAGGAACTAATCAAAGTTATGGTTTTGCTATCTCCAAGACTATTCTGCCACTGATATCGCCTCTTTTCATATCATCAAATACAGTATTTATATCTTCAAGTTTAGCTGTATGAACTTTGGTTTTCACCTTTCCCTCTAAAGCAAATGAAATCGCTTCCTCCATATCCTTGCGGGTCCCAACGATGGAACCGCGGATAGTGGTACCGTTAATTACAGTATCGAAAATGGAGAGGTCAAAACTTCCGGCTGGCAATCCATTTAACGATAGTACACCTTTACGTCTAAGCGCTGAAAGTCCTTGTTTAAATGCGATGGGCGATGGTGCGGTAACCAAAACGCCGTGCATGCCACCTGTCTCCTTTTTGAGAAACGCACCAGGGTCTTGTTCCTTGGCATTTACAATAAGGTCCGCACCAAGGCTTTTTGCAAGCGCCAGTTTATCATCGGCGATATCGATTGCTGCCACGTGAAACCCCATAGCCTTTGCATATTGAACTGCCAGGTGACCCAAACCTCCAATACCAGAAATTGCCACCCATTCTCCTGCCCTTGCATCAGTTTGTTTTAAGCCCTTGTATACGGTTACACCAGCGCATATGATAGGTGCCATTTGTGTAAAATTGATATTTGCAGGAAAATGTGCTACATACCTGGCATCTGCAACTACGTATTCTGCAAAACCACCATCAACGCTGTATCCGCCATTTTGCTGAGTTTCGCAAAGCGTTTCCCAACCAGTATAACAATAGTCGCAGTGGCCACAGGCACTATATAACCATGGCACCCCTACAACGTCTCCTTCCTTGATATGCTTAACCCCTTTTCCTAAAGCAACAACATAACCCACTGCCTCATGACCTGGGATCAAGGGCATTTTTGGTTTTGCAGGCCAATCTCCCTCACAGGCATGCAAATCGGTATGGCAAACACCACAAGCAATCACTTTGACCAATATCTGGTTTTCACCTGGTTCTCTAACAGGCATTTCTTCGATGTGTAATGGCTGACCGAATCCACGGATAACGGCAGCTTTCATTTTTTTAGGGATCATAATATTTTTTATAAGGTAACTTCTTGATAGAATTCAGTAATCATTAAAGGATCCTGCCTTTGCATGGAAGTATAAAAATATAATTACTATACCTACTAAAATGCCTCTAACTATTGTCAGTTTACGTCTGCTAATATGATTCATATCTTGTTTAAATCAATTGTGATTTATAAATACATCTACTGACTATCAATATCTTAATACTAACTAATTTTTATTTTCTTCTGATTACTGACTTCAGCATCCGCCTTTTTGAGGCGGATCTTTAATAAGCCCCCATGATAATTTGCCGTAATTTTATTCTGCAATACATTTTCGGGCAATTTAAAGGACCGGCTAAAAGAAGTCCGGGAAAATTCTTTCCTCGTGTAATCTTCATTTTCTTCTCTGCGTCTGCTACTTGTTGAAGCACTGATCATTAAATTACCATCATCAGTAGAAACTGTAAAATCACCTCTTTTAAAACCTGAAGCAGACAATTCCATTTCGTAATTTGTCTCGGTTTCGCGAATATTTACCGATGGGATAAAGTCCACAGAAAGACTTGAAGCATCGAAGTCATCAAAATTCGCTAATCCAGCAGGCAATATTCCTAGTTCTTCTGTTTTCGTTAACGTTTTCATATGTTTTATATTTATAATTTAAAGGTCTGATTTTCAAAAACATTAGTATTGATCGTCATCAATGATTATAGTGATATTCATCATGATATGACCAAGAGTAATTTTTCATTGTCAACCCTGATCTTTGAATTAAGGTCAAGAAATCTTCATTAACAAAATATCGCAACATTTAAGTCTTGTAAATTACATATTAATACTAAAAAGTTATATAATTAAAACATAAAGTAATTAATAATCATAAAATGACAAAATATTATAAAAAAATAAATGACACGCATCAACAATTCTGATGATCTGGGTCAATTTTATCGGTTCGATTATTATTACATTTAAATATGAAAACGATTAGAGAAATCAAAAAAGAACTGACCAGACTAAAATTAATTATACAGACTGCCAGGGGCATTGATCGGGAAGATTGCCCAGAACTTTCCACCAAAATAGAAGCACTTGAATGGGTACTGGAAATGAAAGATGAGGTAGGTGAAGCTATTAAACTGGATAATATGATACTTTAATAACGGCTACAAAATGTGCAGACCAGCGGTAGAAACAACAATCATATCATCTCGTCTCGGTACTCCATTAGAAATAAAAATCTCATAAAGGATATTGACCTTATGCAACTATAAAGCCAACTGACAAATAGCTTATTGATTTAATAATGTACATTACAATGATGTATGTTACCATTTGGATTATTTCATTTTTAACGATAGCTGCGGTTATTATCCGTCCATTTCAAATTGCTGAAGCCTTTTGGGCGGTAAGTGGTGCATTATTACTGGTTATAAGTCGATTAATTTTACCTGCCGACGGTTTAGCCGGTATCATTAAAGGAACAGATGTTTATTTATTTTTGGCAGGAATGATGCTGCTTGCCGAAACCGCAAGGGAAGAAAAACTTTTTGAATGGCTGGCAGTGCATGCTACAAAAGCTGCCAAAGGCTCGGCCAATAAACTTTTCTTTTTAATCTATTTGGTAGGAATTATAGTCACTGCATTCTTGTCAAACGATGCTACAGCAGTGGTTTTAACGCCAGCAGTAGCAGCAGCGGCAAAAGTAGCAAAGGTAAAATCCTCTATGCCATATTTACTAATATGTGCCTTCATTGCCAATGCGGCTTCGTTTATTCTTCCCATATCTAATCCTGCTAATCTGGTAATTTATGGTCAGCATATGCCCTCCTTGTTGCATTGGCTGGCTCAATACATATGGCCATCTGCTTTTGCTATCGTTGTTACCTATTTGGTTCTTCGCTTTACGCAACGTAAAGCATTACAAGAAAAAATAGAAACCAATATATCTATCCCAGTTCTTAGCCAGGGTGGTAAAACTGCCCTCTATGGCATTGCAGCAACGGCAATCATCTTGTTACTTTCCTCAGCAATAAATATTCAACTTGGCTTACCTACTGCTATAACCGGCATTATAACTTCTGCCGTAGTGGTAATCAGGGCTAAAAAGAATCCATGGATAGTTATCAGAGGAGTTTCCTGGTCTGTAATACCACTTGTTGCTGGTTTATTTGTAATTGTTGAAGCACTTAACAAAACGTGCCTTATTCAAACTATAACTAATATATTAAATCAAAGTGTAGCAAATACAATTCCCGGCACAACATGGGGAAGCAGTTTCATCATTGCCTTCACCTGCAATGTGATGAATAATCTCCCTGTAGGCCTTATTGCCGGTAATGTTTTACAGAGCGGGCATTTACCAGAAATAATCAAAAGCGCAATTTTGATCGGTCTGGATCTTGGTCCAAATCTTTCCATTGCAGGTTCTCTTGCTACTATACTCTGGTTAATAGCCTTGCGGCGTGACGGCGAAAACATTAGTTTCTGGAACTTTTTAAAACTGGGCTCACTGGTAATGACACTTGCACTTTTATTTGCTATAGGCTCCCTATATTTAACAAATTATTGATGATCTGCCATAGATTCCATGATTGCAGATACAAGTTGTTACACCAGTAGATTATTTTACCTTTCAAAAATATGAACAAGACTCCTATAGAAAAAATAACTGCCCCCTTACATCGCTTTATTCATTTGGAGTATACCAGTGGTATTGTTCTTCTTATCAGTGTGATTATAGCTATAGTCTGGGCCAATTCTTCTTATCAGGACTTCTATCACCATCTGTGGGAAATTAATTTTTCTGTTGGATTTGATACCTTTATACTAAGTAAGCCAATTCATATTTGGATAAATGACGGCTTAATGGCTATTTTCTTTTTTGTTATAGGACTAGAGCTAAAACGTGAATTTATGGATGGTGAACTTTCTACGTTGAGTAAAGCGTCCCTTCCCATGATGGCTGCCCTGGGTGGGATGTTTGTTCCGGCATTAATATATTATTTAATTAACCAAGGCACTGATGCCGCACATGGTTGGGGAATACCAATGGCAACTGACATAGCGTTTGCCCTTGCACTTTTGTCAATGGCAGGCAAACATATTCCGTCCTCAGTAAAAGTTTTTTTATCAGCCCTGGCAGTAGCCGATGATTTAGGTGCCATTCTGGTGATTGCCTTCTTTTATACAGCAGGGGTTAATTTTGTATCTTTAGGTATAGGCCTGGTATTTCTTGTTGGACTTATTTCAGGCAATATTTTAGGAATTAGGAGCAGTGCGTTCTATTTGATATTAGGAATAGGTGTTTGGATAGGTTTTCTTTTATCAGGTGTTCATGCCACTATTGCAGGCGTACTGGTTGCTTTCACTATCCCCGCAAAGACCCGTATTAGTGAGGGTGATTACTCTGGGAATTTGAGGAATTTATTATCAGATTTCGACAAAGAAATTCCTCGCAATAGCACGCTCACTACTCCCAAACAGCATCGTACAATACAGCATGTTAAAAATCTTAGTGAGGCTGCTGAAACCCCATTACAAAAAATTGAGTATATATTACATCCCTGGGTTGCATTTCTGATTATGCCATTGTTTGCCTTAGCTAACTCTGGAATTCATATGGGAGCAGATATATTGACAGCTGTTATCAATCCTGTTTCTATTGGCGTAACCGCGGGCCTTGTGATGGGGAAATTTGTAGGCATCCTGTTATTTACATGGCTAATGATAAAAACAAAGCTTAGTAAGCTTCCATATCAGGCGAATTGGAAACATATTATTGGAGTTTCATTATTGGCTGGTATCGGATTTACCATGTCTTTATTTATAAGCGGACTTGCATTTAAAGACCCTGTCTTTATCGATCAGGCAAAATACGGAATCTTGTTAGCTTCAATTGTTGCCGGAATCCTGGGGACGGTAGTTCTCAAAAATATTAAAGGAAAAATTTATAAAGTTTAAATCTGTCAAAACTGGTGCTTGAAAATTAGGAAATTACTGAACGTGGAGAAATCATAAAAAATTGCTGCAGAAAAAAGGAGTTAAATAACCGATAGTAACCGCAAAGAAAATGATGGCCATCAACTTTCATCCCAACAACTTTCCTAACTGACCGGGTTAACTCTTTGACACCTTACAAATGGGAACCCTTTACGAAGAACAATCGGGTTATTTCTATATTTTTACTAAAACATTCTTTAGTCATTTTGGCAAATTAAAATCAAACTACAAGATGTTAAAAGGACTATCGAGGCTTCAATTCCGGAGATTTATTAACTAACGATATATTTAGAAGATATAAAGAGCAATAGAATCCTGTCTGATTTTGCCTCATCACAGTTCTCCTTCAATAATTTGCCTACTTGTTTGTTCTTTAATTTTACTGCGGCCATTTGAAGGACCTGAAATGATGCCATTTCAATACTTTCAATATTTTGAAGGTAAAAAATAATGGAAAGATCCTGCAGTTCAGATTCACCAATCTGTTCGCTAATGGCCTCGAACGCATCATCTATCAGGCCGATCTGTCCATGAATGCTGCCTGTAGACACCTCCGCATCAAGCAGGGTATAAATTAATTGCATTCTTGTTATTTGTTTCTCTACATCTTCAACTGTTTCGGCTATAGCATTTCTGAGTTCCGAAAATTGCACCTCAGCAGCAAGTAATGGCAGCTTAGAGACCAGGTGAAGTTTGGCGGCATATATCCGGTCAAGATGCATTAAAAAGAAAACTTTTAATTTTTCAGAGCCCAAATTTATTTTATTCCACGAATCTGGTTTTTCTGAATGTTCATTCATAAATTACAAAATATCTGTTAAGTTAAGAATTCTTTTACTTTATCTACAAGCATATGAATATTGAAGGGCTTATTGATGAAACCATTTGCGCCGCAGTCACTTACCAAAAACTCAATATTTTCCTCCGCACTAATAAGAAGGACAGGAATGAGGGCAGTATCCAGCCTGGATTTGAACTCGGTACAGATCTCTACTCCAGTCTTTGGAAAACCTGCAATCCTAATATCCAGCAAGATCAAATCAGGGTTAAGACGGTTTACTTCTTCAGGCGTAGTACCAGAACTATATAAAATAGTTTCATATCCCTCCCCTTCCAGTATAATATCGAGTATGGATAATATATCCTCATCATCATCAATCACTAGTATTTTTTTTCTCATAATCTTTCAGGCAATCACTTATCTTTCTACTTTAATCCATTATTTAACTAATTCCGCAATATCGATCCCATAGATCTCGTAAAAGAGTTTTTTAAAATGTGCCCTCGAACCGTAGCCGGCAATATTAGCTATCTCTTTTATTGTTCGGTATTTACCTGAAGCAATTGCTTCCCATGCAAGTTGAAGACGGATAATCCTAATCAGTTTATTAGGTGTTATACCTAATATGCGATTAACTTGTCTGAAGAGTTGCCGCTCACTGATCGCCAGTTCACTGCTTATAAACCCTAAATTCAACTCTGGCCTGCCGGCATAATTTCTAACTGTTTTTTCAAATCCATTGAGCCACTCCTGATCAATGGACGAAAGTTTATTGCCATCTGTTCGCTGTTCGGCAGAAGATTCCACGACACCAATCTTTTTTTTGATGATATCTTCTGTTTGTTTAAACTTTTGCTTTTGCTCTTCATTTAGCTTCAATAAAATAGCGGATATTCTTTCATATTCCTCTAATTGCTTTTTATAAGTAATATCCTTTGCAATCGCAAATACCATTTTATCCCGTTCAATTGGAATGGATGTCCAGGAGAGCCAAACAATCGAACCGTTTTTAGCCAGATATCTATTTTCAAACTGTAATAATACAACACCATTCCTTAAGCCATCACGCTTTTGAGAAGTAATCCCACGATCATCGGGGTGAACAAAGGAATTGATAGGGGAAGCAAAAAGTTCCGCATTGCTATACCCTAAAGTTTTAGACACAGCTGGATTTATTTTTTTTAAAATAACCGTCATAGCCAGCTATACATAGCAGATCAGGTGATAACTCAAAATAATACTCCAAACAGGGATCAACGACTATACCCACACCTTTAAAACAATCATCGACGCCTCACCCTTCCCGGTATACTTATGTATGGGTGAAGATCTCCTCGTCACCATTGCCAATGAGTCAACCTTAAAGGCATGGGGGAAAACAGAAGACGTAATTGGTAAACCATTTCACGAAGTTCTTCCAGAACTAGAAGGCCAACCATTTCGTCAATTATTGCTTGACGTGTATCATACCGGTATTGGTCATTCATTTACCGATAAGAGGGCAGATATCATTGTAGAAGGCATCTTGCAGACATTTTATTTTACCTTTTCCTATCAGCCCTTCAGGGATGATGATGGCACGTTAAAAGGGGTTTTCTGTATTGCGAACGACGTTACCGAATTGGTACTGGCAAAAGCTAAACTTGCTGCTTCAGAAGAATCAGCCCGTCTGGCAATAGCGGCTGCTCATCTTGGCTCCTTTGATAATAACTTGTTATCAGGTGAAATGTTCTGGGACGCAAGATGCAGGGAACTTTTCGATATTCGAGATCAGCATAGGATCAGCTACAACGGTGATTTTTTGCCGGGGCTGCATCCAGATGATCGTGAGCGGATCGATGATCACATCAGAAAATTCTCTTTTATAAATAAAATATCTGATGGAGATTACAATGTAGAATACCGGGCAATCGGTGCCGGGGATGGAAAAACGCGGTGGGTCAGATCAAAAGGAAAAGTATTCTTTGATCAAAAGAACAATCCTGTGCGCTTTATCGGAATAGTAATTGATATTACTGATGTGAAACAGGCTGATGAACAAGCTGCATTGTTAACCGCAATTATCAACTATTCTTATGATGCAATTATCAGTATGAACCTTGATGGCATTGTAGAAAGCTGGAATGAAGCAGCTGATAGAATATTTGGCTTCTCGTCAGAAGAGATGATCGGGCAGTCTATTTATAAGATTATTCCACAGAGAGGACATCAGGAAGAACAGCATATTTTATCTCGCCTGAAAAAAGGGGAACAGGTGGAGCATTATGAAACAAAACGGCAAACTAAGGATCTTAAACAACTGGATGTGTCGTCAACTATTTCTCCGATTCTGGATAAACAGGGAAATATCGTCGGGCTTTCGAAAATCGCCAGGGATATTACCGATCAAAAAAATGGCCGAAAGACAAAAAAGCGATTTTATTACTATAGCCAGTCATGAATTAAAAACCCCTTTAACAACTATCAGGGCTTATGTTCAAATGCTGCTTTCCAGGGTCAGTGAGGAAGGGGATTCCTTTAAGATCAATGCACTGACGAGGGTTGACAGACAGGTCAACAAAATGGCTTTACTTATCCAAAATTTTCTCAACAATGCCAGGCTGGCGGATGGGAACCTGCAATTGGAGAAAGCTCCAATTGATATGCGTTTATTACTAAATGAGGTGGCCAATGATGCAAAAATATTGTCCCATACCCATAAAGTTATATTGATTGATACAGAAAACCTTTTTGTAATGGCCGACCAACAGAAGATTACCCAGGTCCTGGAGAATTTAATCAGTAATGCGGTCAAATATTCTGCCACAGGAACTCAGATTATTATGCGCTGTGAAAAATATGGCAATAACGTCCGCGTATCCATTTCCGACCAGGGTATTGGAATTAGCAAGCGCGATCAAGGCAAAATGTTTGATCGGTTTTACCGGGTGCGAAACGAAAACGTCAAAAACGTAGCGGGCTTCGGTATCGGACTTTACCTGGTAGCTGAGATTCTGCGTTTGCATGAAAGTAAGATATACGTTGAAAGCAAGGTAGATGAGGGCACAAAATTTTATTTTGATCTTCCTATGATCAGATAGTATTTTGATATCATATTCAGGCATCATTGATTTAAATTACCATTTAGCGATTTAAAATAGCATAAACCTCTGCAAAAAGTATCTACTTAAAATGTCTAGACTGATATATTTGGCTTCGATAAAAAAATACACCTACCTAAATCTATCATTCAAGATATATTCAGGTAGGTCTGTATTTTAATTATTGCCCTATTCCATTGCTGGAGTAATTAATTGGTATCAATTTAAATTTTTTGCCATCTGAACTGATGTGTCCTATCCCGGGAAACGAGCTATGGGAAATACCCACCCAATATCCTTTTGCAGCTGCATCAGCTAGTGCTTTCTTTCTTGTGATCATGGCCTCTTTCCTATCGTAGTCATAAACACTGGTAATAGAAGGATCTGCAAATTGAACTACATCCGATACCATGATGTCTCCCCAAAAAACAATCTTCTGACCTTTACTTTCCAACGCATAAAAACTGTGACCAGGTGTATGCCCCGGACTTGCTACAGGCATTATACCGGGAAATATTTCATTGCCAAATTCAAAGGTCTTTAATTTTCCGGCCTTGATAATTGGAGAAAGTTTTTGCGTAGCCCCATCAAAAAACCTTTTCATTTCCTTAGGGGCTTTTTCTTTATTAACAGAGCTGAGATAGTAATCAGCCTCTATTTTACTGATGTATACATCAGCATTTGGAAAGGTCAATTCACTTCCTTTTGTTAGCCCGCCAATATGATCCATATGGATATGAGTCAAAAGAACGGCATCAATTTGTTCAGGTTTGTAACCTATTTTCTCAAGGCTACTAGTCAGGCGACCTAAAGCTGGACCATAAGCATCTGCAGCACCTGCATCTATTAGAATCAACTTGTCGCCGGTCTTAACCAGATAAGCATTTACAGAGCATTCCAGGGTATCACTTTGGAAATTGGCCTTCATTAATTGTTTGATTTCACCTGGCTTTCCATCCTGTAAAAGCTCATTCAATTTTTGGGGCGTTGTGCCGTCAGAAAGTGCCGTAATTTGCAGATCACCAAGGGCCATCTGGTAATAACCGGGTTGATTGAACTGTTTTGAAGTACCATTTTGTGCACTTGCTGTAAAAGTTAATGCTACAGATAAAAAACCTGTATAATATATTGAAGATGCTTTTTTTATGAATTTCATATTGTTAAATTAAATCCGCGATGCGGATAAATGTGATTTAATCTGTTAATTATCTATAGCGTACGCCGGAATCGATTTCATGATATCAGGAAACTAAACGTTTACCACAATCTTACCTACTGTTCTGCCGGTCTCAATCTGCTGATGGGCATCAGCCATCTGGCCAAAACCAAAGCTTTTTGAGATATGGGACCTCAGTTTTCCATTTCCCAAAAGCCCGGCTAAATAGGCCATGTCCTTACCGTTGGACTGAACCAACAAATGTTTACCAATAACATTTTTGGCTTTTAACTGCGCTATCAAATTTTCATTAAACTGGGCTACTATGCTCATCACCTTTCCACCATTTTTGATCACAGGCAATGATTTGATAATATTATCCGGGCCCAGACAATCCATAACAAAATCAATATCATGTGTAGCATCGGCCAGGTTTTGGGCATTGTAATCTATATGCTCATCTGCCCCAAGCGAAAGTACAAACTGCTTGTTGGCAGCAGATGATGTGCCAATTACATACGCACCTAGCTCCTTAGCCAATTGTACCGCATAATGTCCTACACCTCCCGAAGCCGCATAGATCAATACCCGGTCGCCCGGTTTTACACCTGCTTCTCTCAAAACTTGCAAGGCGGTTAACGGAGCCAGGGTTGCAGCTGCGGCTTCCTCAAAAGAAATATTACCAGGCTTTAAGGCCAGATGTTCTGCCGGTGCAGCTACATATTCTGCGTAGGCATTCCCCACACCTGGAAAATTAACCATACCAAATACTTCGTCACCAATATCAAATCTTTTGGAATTAGTAGCTATAACAATACCAGCTATGTCCCATCCCAATATCAGGTCAGCTTGCTTATTTACATTACCATAATTATAGACCCCGCCGCCTTGTCGCGTTTTCGCATCAACAGGATTAATACTGATTGACTTTACCTGCACTAACACTTCATCATTATTTATCTGTGGGACAGCGATGTCACGCATCACTAAGTTTGTGGTTGCCCCAGGTTCAACCAAAATAATTGCTTTCATACTGTGTTTTTAATACAGCAAATATGTACCAATTAATTATCACATTAACAGTACAATTTTTCTATAATATAGTATATTTGTAACATGGAAAAAGAGGTACTTCACGAATCCTACTCTATAAAATATGCTACATTTGATGTATGCCCTAAACCAGCCCACCAGCATACATTTTTTGAACTGGTTTATATACTTTCGGGCACAGGTATGCAGTGCATCAATAAAAGCACTTTTAAATACCAGCCGGGACATTTATTTTTATTGACCCCCGAAGACTGTCATTCCTTTGACGTCCATACCACCAGCCAAATGGTCTTTCTGCAGTTCAACGACATTTATATCCAAAACAATTCACTGGTTGCCGAGAATGTCAGGAGACTAGAGTTTATCCTGCAGAATGCTAATCATCAGCCGGGCTGTATATTTAGAAACAAGGCTGATAAATTGCTGGTCAATCCTATTATTGAAGCAATTATCCGTGAACATGAAAATAAAGACCTGTACAATCAGGAACTGGTTCACCAATTGGTGAATACCCTGATCATCATTGTCGCCAGAAATATTGCAAAATACCTTCCCGAAAAAGTTAATGTTTCAACTGAAGAAAAGGCTTTAGATATTCTTCAATACATTCAGCATCACATTTATGATCCCGGAAAGTTAAAAGCCGAGGCTGTCAGTTCTCATTTTGGAATATCCAACTCTTACCTGGGGAGGTATTTTAAAAGGCATACCAACGAGACTATGCAGGGTTATATTGGCAAATATAAAACTAAGCTGATACAGCACCGGTTGAAATTCAGCGATAAAAGGCTAAATGAAATAGCAGATGAATTTAGCTTTGTCGATGTAAGCCATTTAAACAAATTTTTCATCCAGCAGACAAGTATCAGCCCCACTGCTTACCGTAGTACAGTTCGTATGCACTAATTTTTCAAACGAAAAATTATATTCTGTTTAGAGGATTTTTCGTGAGAAACGGGCAGGAAAGTTCACTGCGGGATGACGAGTCGGTTGGACTACCTCCTACCTACGCGGTAGCTAAAGGGTCGCTACGTGTCTTGGTTACAGATATTACGCAGCGACCCTTTAGCTACCGCGTAGGTAGCCTGTACCAGAATGCATCTTGCATGGGGGGATGATGATGCCGTGAAGGGTGTTATGATCTGGCTTTCTGTAATTACTGACTTTTTCATCTTCCTGTTTTAATTTACAATTTTTCACCTTTCAAAACACTCCGATTTTTAGTGAGGGCCAGTTACCAAATGCTATTAGTGATTTTTGTTTAGATTGTTTCTGTTTAATTTATTATAACTTGCCTCATTAAACATTTGATTCCATTTGGTGTTAACTCACCATAAATCAATGTTATGGCTGATATTACAGACTGCTCACCTGAAGAGAATAATCAATCAAAAGGCAGCACATCAAGACGGAAATTTTTATCCCAGCTCACCGTTGCAAGTGCAGGATTAACACTCGCACCGTTGCTGTCCGGAGCCGTCGCACCGGAAAAGGAGCCCGAAATAATGGCTGTGGCATCCGCAGAAATTACAGCTGTAAATTTAACCATCAACGGTAAAAAGCATATTCTTAATCTCGATTCCAGGGTTACGCTGCTTGACGCCCTGCGCGAAAAGCTTTCCCTGCCCGGTACAAAAAAAGGTTGTGATCACGGTCAATGTGGTGCTTGTACAGTATTAGTTGATGGAAGACGGATCAATTCCTGCCTTAGCCTGGTAGGTTTATGCGACGGCGCCGAAGTAACAACGATAGAAGGATTGGCCAGCGGAGATCAGCTGCATCCCATGCAGGAAGCGTTTTTGAAACATGATGGTTTCCAGTGCGGGTACTGCACGCCAGGACAAATCTGTTCGGCAGTAGGATTAATTAAAGAAGGCCACGCACATACAGACGCAGAAATCAGGGAATCTATGAGTGGTAATATCTGTCGCTGCGGCGCTTATCAAAATATTCTGGCGGCTATCAAAGAAGTTCAAACTGCTTAATCCTAAAAAAACTATGGAACCATTCAAATTGATTAGGGTGCAGGACGGACAGTCGGCCATTAATGCTACCCTGACAGCCGGATCAAAATTCATTGCAGGTGGCACCAATATGCTCGACCTCATGAAGCTCAATATCGAAACACCCAAACAGGTTATCGATATCAATAAACTTTCACTATACCAAATTGAAGAACTACCAAACGGTGGGATTAAAATAGGTGCGCTGGTTAAAAATAGTGACCTGGCTTATCATCCTGCCATTGCAAAAAAATATCCGGTACTCTCGGAAGCCTTGCTTTCAGGGGCTTCGCCACAACTAAGAAATATGGCCTCCGTTGGCGGCAATTTAATGCAGCGTACCCGCTGTCCTTATTTTTACAATGCTGATTTTGTCTGTAACAAAAGGGTTCCCGGTTCCGGCTGTGGCGCAATAGCTGGCTATAACCGCAATAACGCTATTTTAGGCACTAGTGCCCAATGTATTGCTACCCATCCGTCTGATATGTGTGTGGCCATGGCCGCATTAGGTGCAATCATACATGTACAGGGAGTAAAAGGCGTAAAAACTATCCCATTTAGTGAATTTCATTTACTGCCAGGGCAAACACCGCACCTGGAGCATAATCTTAGGCAAGGTGAGCTGATCACCCATGTTGAAATTCCTCCAATAGCTTATGCCGCCCGGTCTCATTATTTAAAAGTGAGGGATAGGGCATCCTACGAATTTGCACTAACGTCAGCAGCTGTAATATTAGATATACAGAACGGACGAATCTTAAAATCACATATTGCCTTAGGCGGTATAGGAACCAAGCCATGGCGGGCAGATCTGGCCGAAAAGGTCTTAAACGGAGCTATAGCTAATCAACAAACCTACCGTGCTGCGGCAGAGGCTGCCTTAAGCCAGGCAAAAGGTTATAAAGACAATTCATTTAAAATCGAACTGGCCAAACGTACACTCGTTCGCGCCCTAACCACAACAGGAGGCATATCATGAACCCATCTATAGGAAAACCGATAGACCGTGTTGACGGCAGATTAAAAGTTACCGGCGCAGCAACTTATGCCGCTGAATTTCCCATCAAAGATCTGGTTTATGGGGTAAGCATTACCAGTACCATCACCAAAGGCCGTGTTAAAAATATTGACAGCCGCCAGGCGCTGAAAGTGCCCGGCGTTATCGGGATTATGACCAGTGAAAATTCTATGCAATTGCACTTCCCTGCCGGTTCAGATCCAAGTAATGGTAAGTTTGCAGAAAAAGACCTGTTGCCTTTACAAAATGACAGGGTATTTTATGGCGGACAACATATTGCCATTATTGTTGCCGAAACATTTGAACAGGCAGAACAAGCTGCTGCATTGGTTAAAGTAACTTATGATGAACAGCCGGCAACTATCGGAATAGAAAAAAACATAACTACTGCCTACAAACCTGCTTCGGGCTTAGGAGGAGGTGAAGCACAAATCAAAAGAGGCGATGTAGAAACAGCGATGCTATCTGCAGCTGTAAAAACAGAAGAAACTTATACCACCCCTGTTTATCATCACAATGCTATGGAGCCACATGCAACCATAGCACAATGGGAAGGCGACAAACTCACCGTTTATGATGCTACCCAATCGGTAATGGGCGTTAAAGGGTTATTAGCTGCCACCTTAGGCATTCCCGCAGAAAAAGTTCAGGTCTACGCATTATACATCGGTGGAGGATTTGGTTCAAAAGGTTTCACCTGGGCAAATACTTTACTGGCCCCAATGGCGGCTAAACAGTTTAATCGGCCTGTTAAGCTCGTGCTGAGCAGGCAACAGGTTTTTTCTGCCGCGGGACGCAGAACACAAACTATACAGAAAATTACTTTAGGTGCCGACCAGACAGGGAAGCTATCAGCAATCAAACATGCCACAACCTCCGAAACTTCCTTTGTAGATGAATTTGTGGAAACTGCCGGTTTAGCCACCAGCATGCTCTACAGCAGCCCGAATCTGGATGTTAGTCATGAACTGGTGCGGTTAAACAGAGGCACCCCCTGCCCTGCACGTGCACCCGGTGAAGCACCCGGCACTTACGCACTGGAAGTTGCGATGGATGAGCTGGCCCATCAATTGAAAATGGATCCGCTTCAACTGCGCCTGATCAATCATGCAGATATGGAAGAGCAGAAGAAAAAACAATTTTCTGAAAAGAGTTTAAAAGAATGTTATGAGCGTGGTGCCGAAGCTATTGGCTGGAAGAATCGCAAAGCAGAACCGGGTACTTTAAAAGAAGGTAATTACCTGGTAGGTTATGGTATGGCAACAGCTACTTATCCGGCCAACCGCAGCGCATCTACCGCTAAAGCAACATTATTTGCAAACGGTAATGCAGAAATATTATGCGGAACACAAGATATTGGCACCGGAACCTACACGGTGATGACACAGGTTGCCGCTGATGGTTTTTCACTATCTCCAGATAAAGTTAAAGTAAAACTGGGTAACAGTTCTTATCCTAAGGGAGCCCAATCCGGCGGATCGCAGGTATCGGCCAGTGTTGGCCCTCCTATTCGGGCAGCGGCCCTGGGTGTGATCAGCAAATTAATCAATTTGGCAATTTCAGATACCGCCTCCCCGCTGCATGGGTATAAAGAAGAAGATATTGCGGCTGACAATGGCCGCATTCATTTGGTAAAAAACCCCGATAAAGGCGAAACCTATTCGCAGGTCATGACCCGTCAAGGATTGGATAAACTGGAAGCGCAGGCAAAAACCAATGTGTCTACCAGGCAGCAAGGGCCGCCTACACCAGCCCCCGCCGGCAGTCCTGAAGCTAAAGCAGAAGAAGAAAGCAAAACCAATAAAGCCGTTCAGGAAGATGAAAAAACCGACCGGAAAGATTTCGCCTTTCATTCTTTTGGGGCACAGTTTGTTAAAGTACTGGTTGATCCCGACCTGGGTATGATCAGGATAGACAAAATTGTTGGCGTAATGGATATTGGTACGGTAATGAACCTAAAGACAGCTACTAACCAGATTATGGGCGGAATGATTTTTGGTATTGGAATGGCCCTAATGGAAAATACACAATACGACCCTAATAATGGTCGCGTAGTTACCCGCGACCTCGCTCAGTATCTTGTTCCTGTGCATGCAGATATTCCGGAGATAGAAGTGCAGTTTATCAACAAACCTGATACATTCATATCGCCCATCGGTGCAAGGGGAATTGGTGAAATTGGTATTACCGGAATTACTGCGGCCATTGCCAATGCAATTTACAATGCAACAGGGAAACGGGTTAGGGATCTGCCAATCACTCCTGATAAATTAATCGCTTAGTTGATCAGCTTTTCCTATTACCGGGGTGTTAATATAGACACCCCACCGGTTCGTTAACGTTCCCAACCGTAATAATGGTAGTAAATACAGTAATATGTATTATACTCATCTTAAAAAGATATATGATGTTTGTAGCTATAAGATAATCAGGTATGTCAGTTAAATTTAAATATAACGGCACCCTTTGGATTGAAATTGAAGGTGAACCTGTATTTGGCCCGGGGCGGGTAGAACTTTTAGAGCGTATTCAGCAAACAGGCTCTATCCGGCAGGCAGCAATTCAGATGGGAATGTCTTACCGGCAGGCCTGGCAGATGGTAGAACATATGAACAGCCACCTATCTCATCCTGTTGTTATTTCTCAGCGCGGCGGCAAGGGCGGCGGCAACGCCGAAGTAACTCAAAAGGGAATGGATGCGATAAAACAATTTAAAGCTTTTCATTTGCGCTTCCATCAGCTATTAGCAGAGCAGAGTAAGGACATTAGTTTGTAAGCCTCTAAAATTTAATTTTAATATTCAAAACTATTTAATACCTATCGTTATTCCCCCATAGGAATAACGTAACTTAAATCCACCTATGAAGAAAAAACTACTTTATTATTGTATCTGTCTCATTTGCGCTGTTGGTTTTACCCAGCAGGTTAATGCACAGGTAAAACAAAAAAACGCAAAAGCGCAAAGAGACTCTATCCTTACTTTGGATAGCGTAGTGATTAAAGATAATCGCTCCAAACATTTACCTGATGTTTCAGGAACCAATGTATTTGCGGGAAAAAAAACTTATCTGATTACCCTGGATGCCGGTAAGTCTAATCTCAGTAACAGTACCATTCGCACCATATTTTCTACCGTACCAGGCGTAAATATTTGGGAAATGAGCGGTAACGGTTTCCAGGTAAATATCGGGAGCCGCGGCACAGATACCCACCGCTCAAACGAAGTAAATGCGAGGCAGAATGGTTACAATACCAACTCCGATCTTTTTGGTTATCCCGAAGATCATTATGCCCCCCAGTTTGACGGAGTGGACCAGATCCAGATTGTGCGCGGATCGGCCGCCCTGCAATTTGGAAGTCAGTTTGGCGGCATGATCAATTATAAGATGAAAGAAGGCGATAGTACTAAAGTGCTTGGCATACAAAGCGAACAGTCTGCCGGTTCCAATCATTATTTTAATTCCTTCAATTCTGCTGGTGGCAGAAGTGGCAAATGGAGTTATTATGGCTATTTTGCAAGTCGCTCAGGTGATGGCTACCGGAAAAGTTCTGCCTTTAATGGCCAATGGTTTTATGGTAATGTGAAGTACCAGTTCAATGATAAAATTAGTCTGGCTTTACAGTTTTCGAGGGTTAACCTCAAAGAACAGGACGCTGGCGGACTAACAGATGCGCAATTTAATGCCGATAGCAGGCAGGCCACCCGTAACCGTAACTTCTTCGACCCGGAGATCAATATTCCGGCACTCTTGTTAAACTACAAACTAGGCGAGCAAACCAAGCTTGAAGTAACTTCACATATGATATCGGGCCAGCGAAATAGCGTACAGTTTTTAGCTAACCCTGGCGTGGCAGATACGATAAATAAAAAAACTAACAATTATAATCAACGACAGGTTGACCGTGACTATTATCTTGGTTTTACAACCGAAGCCCGACTGCTTACCCGTTACAAACTGGGCGATCAGACCAGTACGTTTACTTCAGGAATCAGGTATTTTACGGAGAAAACAACAAGGGATCAAAAAGCAACTGGTACCACAGGCTCTGACTATGACCTGACCACCCTGAGCCCGTATGGCATACAGCTCGACCTGCATACCAATAATTATGCTGCCTTTGCAGAGAACATCTTTCAGATTACCCCTAAATTTAGTGTTACACCAGGCGCCCGGTTCGAAGTTGTTAATACCAGTTTAACGGGTTTAATCGATAATGCCAAAGATTACGTGTCTTATGCCAACAAGCGTAATTTCCCGCTATTTGGTACCGGCTTACAATATGAGCTAACCAGCAGTACCCAGCTTTACGGTAATTTTTCACAGGCTTACAAGCCCTTCACCTATGCCAATATTATCCCCGGAAACGACCTGGCCGTTGTAGATCCTAATTTGAAAGACACCCGTGGCTACAGTGCAGATCTGGGCTATCGCGGTAGCGCAGGCAATATCTTCAATTTCGATTTTGACCTGTATTATGTTTATTATGGTGATAAGGTGGGTAACCTTACCCGTACCGATGGAAATAATCAAAGCTATATCTATACCACCAATATTGGTAATGGTGTAGCCAAAGGGGCAGAAGTTTATACTTCACTATCGTTATGGCATATCTTTGATCAGCAATCAAATAACGATATCAGAGTATTTAACTCTTTCTCTTACGACCATGCGCGTTATACTAGTGGAACCTTAAGTACAGGAACTTCAAATATAAGCCTTAAGGGAAATTGGCTGGAAGGAACACCACAATTCATTAACCGTGCAGGTTTAACTTATTTAAATCATAGCATAACCACCACATTTCAAATGAGTTACGTTGGTAAAAACTTCACAGACGCCAACAATACTATCTTTAATTCTACAGGCTTAAGTGGTATTGTACCAGCATATCATGTTTTTGACTGGTCTTTCAATTATAGCTTTTTACAACGATACCATATTTTCACTAATATCAACAACGTGCTCAATGCCAAATATTTCACCCGTCGTATTACCATTCTTCCTGGCCCGGGCATTTTACCGGCCGATGGCATCACTTTTAATGTTGGCTTTGGTATAAAGATTTAAGTTGTCTAACGAAAATCACTAAATTGCATCAGTCCCCTACTCTTTGCCCTTATGAAAGAAATTGCTGATATCATTAAAGCTTACCATAGAGCGGCAGCTGAAAATAAAAAAGCTGCCCTTGCTACAGTAGTTAAACTGGAAGGTTCTTCTTATAGACGCCCCGGGGCAAGAATGCTGGTTACCGAAGATGGCCTGTTAACCGGTGCCATCAGTGGTGGTTGTTTAGAGGGGGATGCCCTAAGAAAAGCACTTTCTGCCATAATGCAGCAGGAAAACAAATTGGTTACTTATGATACTACTGATGAAGATGATGCAAAGTTTGGCG
Organism: Pedobacter sp. L105; assembly: GCF_009765875.1. Classification (GTDB taxonomy): domain Bacteria; phylum Bacteroidota; class Bacteroidia; order Sphingobacteriales; family Sphingobacteriaceae; genus Pedobacter. The sequence goes on along the minus strand of NZ_LMUP01000009.1, from coordinate 275,578 downwards.
TGCAGCTTGGCTGTAACGGCATTGTCCACATTCTATTTGAACCCATTAATATTGCCGATGAACTAAACCCTATTGTGCTATTAACTGCGCTGCATAATAGACGTGAAGACGCTGTATTGGTCACTTTATTTTCATTAAATAGAAAGCTGCAATTGGGTACCAGTTTGTTATACAATGCTACAAATACGTTGTCAAAGTTACCTTCTGCACTTTATAATGAAGTTGTGGAAGATACATTGACGGTATGGGAAGACAAAACATCACTATTTAAAATCTATACAGCAGAAGAACAGCCCATAGATGCTTTTTTAGAATTTATACGTCCATCTATTTCTTTGATCATCGCCGGAGCGGGAAATGATGCACAACCTTTGGCCGAAATGGCCTGGTTGCTGGGCTGGGAAGTAACCATTGCAGATGGGCGTCCGGCACATGCCACGGCACATCGTTTTCCGCATGCAAAAACAGTACTGGTTGTAAAACCAGAACAATTATTGGCTCACATCAATATAGATGATCAAACCGCATTTGTGCTGATGACGCACAATTACAATTATGATATTGATTTATTAAACCGTCTTTTATCAACAAAAGCCCCCTACCTCGGTACGCTTGGGCCTAAAAAGAAACTGATCAGGATGCTGGATGAATTGGGAATAAATACAGCAGTAAATGAATCCAGGATATATGGGCCCATTGGTTTGGATATCGGTGCAGAAACTGCAGAAGAAATAGCCATTTCTATAGTGGCAGAAATCAAATCCGTTTTTACCGGCTCGTCTGCACGTTTTTTAAAAGATAAAAAAGATCCTATTCATACCTATAACATAAAGGAAAACTAGTGGCTACGGGAATCATCATATTGGCCGCAGGAAACTCCAGCAGAATGGGCCAACCCAAGCAGTTTTTAAATTACCAGGGAAAAACACTTTTGGAGATAGTGAGCAATGAGGCATTGAAAACGCCTTTCAGACCAGTGATGGTGGTACTTGGGGCTTATGCAGAGGAGATCTTAAAAAAGCATCATAATCCCACAATCAGCTATATCTTCAACGAAAACTGGCATCTAGGTATGTCATCCAGTATTGCTACAGGACTTTCAGCAATGCTGGACCAGCACAAAGACATAGAAAATGTAATTCTGTCTGTTGCCGATCAGGTTTTTATCAGCAACGGAATTTTTGAAAAACTCCTTTTGGAACATGAGCTAACCGGTAAAAATATCATTGCCTGCAATTATGCGCAAACAATAGGTACCCCGGTCTTGTTCCATAAAAACTATTTCCCGGAGTTGTTATTACTTAGCGGAAATGAGGGGGCCAAAAGCATGTTAAAAAAACATAAAGAAGATACGGCCGTCATTGAATTTGAACTTGGCCATATCGATATAGATACTGAAACAGATTATCACCATTTAATTCATCCTAAATGATAGCAGATTCTTTTGGAAGAGTGCACGATTACCTAAGGGTATCGCTTACTGATAACTGTAATTTTCGCTGCTTTTATTGCATGCCCGAAGAGGATTATGATTTTACACCTGCTTCGCGATTAATGCAACCCGATGAAATATTGGAACTGGCAAAGATATTTGTAGCACAAGGGGTAAAAAAAATCAGGCTTACCGGCGGAGAACCTTTGGTCCGTAAAGACGCGGCCCAGATTATTTCTGCATTGGGTAAACTCCCTGTAGAACTGGTAATCACTACCAATGGAACCCGAATTGCAGAACTATTGCCAACTTTACTGGAAGCCGGAATAAAAACTGTTAACATCAGCCTGGATACGCTGCAGCCCGAAAAGTTTATGCTCATTACCCGCCGTGATGTTTTTCATCAGGTTCGAAGCAATATAGACCTGCTGCTGCACCATAAAATTCGCGTAAAGGTGAACATGGTAGTAATGAAAGGATTGAACGATGACGAGATTAAAGACTTTATAGAATGGACAAGGCTCCATCCTATTCAGATCCGGTTCATTGAATTTATGCCCTTTAGCGGCAACAAGTGGACCAGCAATAAGCTGTTTTCACTGGAGGAAATCCTTACTCAGATACAAAAAGACTTCACTGTGCTTCCTGTGGATGGCGCAGCACATGATACCGCAAAAAGTTTCATGATCCCTGGTCATGAGGGTTCTTTCGCCATCATCAGCACTATGACTGCCCCCTTTTGCAGTACCTGTAACAGAATGCGTTTAACGGCCGACGGCAAATTAAAGAACTGCCTGTTTAGCAATGGGGAGACAGATTTACTTACCGCATTAAGAAACCATGAAGATGTACTCCCATTGATTATATCTTCGATATGGAGCAAGAAAAAAGAGCTTGGCGGACAGTTTGACACGCATTTTAAAAATCTTGATGCCAGTACCATTAACAACAGAAGTATGATAACTATTGGAGGATAATGAGCATGATCAGTGTTAATGAAGCAAAACAATTGATAGCGGATCAGGTTCATCTGCTCGAACCCGTTACTTTATCTCTTAAAGTTGCCTCAGGCCACGTTCTGGCAGCAGATATTTACGCAAATTACGATATACCCGCTTTCCCGCAATCTTCTATGGATGGCTATGCATTTATTTTTGCCGACCAGAAAAAAGAACTGAACGTTGTTGGAGAAATGGCCGCGGGAACAAACCAGGTGTTAACTATTAAAATTGGTGAAACCAGCAGAATTTTTACTGGAGCCCCCCTGCCTGATGGCGCAGATACAGTAGTAATGCAGGAAAAAATAAGCCAGGTCAATGGCAAAATCCGCGTTGATGATGAACAGCTCAAACCAGGATCGAATGTTCGTGATAAGGGTTCTGAAATTAAATCTGGTGCATTGGCTATGCAAAAGGGAAATCTTTTGGGCCCGGCGGCCATCGGCTTTCTGGCAGGAATTGGTATCACAGAAGTAGTAGTTTTTCCAATGCCTAAAGTTGGGCTCATCGTAACCGGCAATGAATTACAACAACCCGGAACTGAACTTCAGTTCGGTCAGGTGTACGAATCAAATTCTTATTCGCTTTCTGCCGCCTTACAGCAGGAGGGAATAACTGATTTAAGAATTTACCAGGCTGATGATGATCTGGAAATATTAACAGCGGTATTGGAAACTACCCTGCAAAATAATGATGTTGTTTTGTTGAATGGCGGGGTGAGTGTAGGTGATTATGATTTTGTAATTGAAGCATCAAAACGCTGTGGCATTGAACAGATTTTCCATCGGGTGAAACAGAAACCGGGTAAACCCTTATTTTTCGGTACAAAAGGTAATCAAATGATATTTGGCTTACCAGGAAATCCTTCCTCTGTACTCAGCTGTTATTATAATTATGTACTGCCGGCACTAAATGGCCTGTCGCACAAAGAAAACAGCATTGTAGAAATAAAGGCCCGGCTAAGCCATGATTATAAAAAACCATCAGGACTCACGCATTTCCTTAAAGGAAGGTATGAAAATGGCTATGCGAGCCCTTTAACAGCTCAGGAATCTTATAGATTGAGCTCTTTTGCACAGGCCAACTGCCTGATCTGCCTTAATGAAGACCAGGAAGAATTTAGCAAAGGAGAAATCGTAAAAATAATGTTATTACCAAATTCATGATGGAACAATCATTTATCCTCTTTTTTTGCCTGCTTTTTGTGGTTGCTTTTTTATATGCCTCAGTTGGGCATGGTGGTGCAGGTGGTTCCGTTGCCGGCGGCATTTGTGTTGCTTATTTTGGTGCCCATAAATTAATATTTGCATAATACAATGGAACTGGAGATTATTAGCTTTGGAAAAATTGCTGAAGTGATTAACAATCAGCGAATAGATGTGTCTGGTCTTAGCACCACAGATGAGCTGAAAGCATATCTCGAAAAATCCTTTCCGTTGCTCTCAGAAATGAAGTACAAACTGGCAGTAAATAAGAACATTATTCAGGAGAATCATGATCTCAAAAACAATGATATTATAGCGATCATGCCACCTTTTTCTGGCGGATAAAGAGGAAATCAAATGAGCGATAGAAAAATAAAAAACATTTTTGTAAGTGGAAAAATAGATCCTGCATTCATTGCCGAGAGTATTTCCAAACACAGTACAAAAACAGCCATTGGAGGCCACAGCATATTCATGGGTCAGGTGAGGCGAGACGAGATTGACGGCAAGTTTGTCGCCGGAATAGATTATACTGCATATGAAGAATTGGCTTTGGAGAAAATGCACCAGATCAGGGAAGATATTTTCGAGAAATATCCTCTTAGCTGTCTGCATGTGCACCATAGTTTAGGTACAGTGCTTGCAGGAAACATCTGTTTATTTGTATTTACGTCCTCTGCACACCGCAAACCAGCAATTGAAGCCTGCGAAGAACTGGTGGAAAGATTAAAAGCAGAACTGCCTATCTGGGGCAAAGAAATATTTGAAGACAATTCCCACCAGTGGAAAGAAAATAGTTAATATGGTAAACATCACAAAAAAATCAAGCACCCTTAGGATTGCCATTGCTGCGGCTACTGTAAAAGTATCAAAGCAAGAGACCATTGATGCGGTAATACAACGAAAAATACCTAAAGGTGATGTTTTTGAGTTTGCACGTGCAGCAGGTTTATTTGGCGTAAAAAGAACCAGTGATGTTATCCCTGACTGTCATCCACTACCTATCGAATACACAGCGATTAGTTATGAGATTGAAGGGCTGTCAATTATCATCACAGTGGAGGTACATACCATTTATAAAACCGGAGTAGAAGTTGAAGCAATGCACGGCGCATCTGTTACCGCTTTAACAATATATGATATGCTGAAACCCATTGACAAGGGAGTTGAAATTCAAAACATTCGGCTGCTTAAAAAATCAGGAGGGAAATCAGACTTTAAACACGCCAAATTTCCGGAAATAAAAGCTGCAGTAGTAGTTTGCTCTGATTCTATTTTTGCAGGCCAATCTCAGGATACTTCAGGAAAAACAATTATTGCACGACTGGAACAATTTGAGATCAGCACTACAAAGTACGAAATTGTGCCCGATGATCTGGATACCATCCGACAGGTAGCCAAAAAGTTAAGCGGGCCGGAACATCAGCTCCTGATATTTACGGGCGGAACAGGTCTTTCCCCGCGAGATCTTACACCAGAAGCTATCGCTCCCTTAATTGACCGCCCGATACCCGGCATCATGGAAACTGCCAGACAATATGGCCAGGAACGCATGCCTTATGCCATGTTATCGAGAGGTATAGCAGGATTTATAGGTGAAACTTTGGTTCTTACCTTACCGGGATCAAATAGTGGCGTTGAAGAGAGTATGGAAGCCCTGTTTCCACAGCTATTGCATTTATTTAAAATTAACAAAGGTCAAAAGCATTAAGTATTTCATCTGAACCCAACAAAAGCTTAGTTAAAGAAGCTTTTGTTGGGTCCTATTCAATTACGATTGACTAAGGTAAAATCATCATAACAAGGTGTCATGCAGCCCCGGCCAGTCCCTTTACCGATTTCGAAACGTGCATGTGACACTGAATCATGACTGGTTAAATCTGCCTGAATGACCTCAACACTATTCAATCCATCTGCTTTTAAACCCTTTTCTAAATTCCGGCTTCCGAGGTAAACATAAAATTAAGGGTGAAAAATGATTGCTCCAGTAGTTTTACGTGCCTGTACATCCGTATGGGCTTTCGCGGCATCAATGTAACTTTTCTGGAGCCAATTATTCTAATATGTTAAAAATGCAGTTTATTTGCTATTGGAATGATGTTATTTATAAATCACAGCATAGAACTGTTTAATAGGAAGACAAATTATCCCGTAAGGTATGAATCCGGAAATTTAGCTAAAATTGCAGGTGTTCAGTTCTTATTAATATTTATTACGCTTTACTTATTTAAGCCCTTTACCGTAAATGTATCGGAACAAAAATTAAACTATTTAATGATTTGTAGCCTGCATGCACTATTGCCGGCATTGATTGTTTTCGGTTATATTAGTATACTCGGCCACATTAGAGAAAAACTTCAAATTAGTGACTGGACATTAAAAAAAGAGCTATTAAATGTAGCGCTCATATTTTTGATGATAGGTTTGGCGAGTTTCTTATTACGCGGATTGATCTATACAAATCCGGACAATATTTCCTGGTACTACTTATTTATTGAAATGAGGAATGCTTATTTAGCGGGGATCATATTCTGTATTTATTTAGTTGCTGCCCAGGTTTATTTTAAAGCAAACGTTAATGAGAAAACTGCTCATAAAGTTATCGACCCTCCTGCCGAACGTGTAAAAGAAGAATCGAAGTCTTCTTCCGTATTTATAAAAGCCCATGTTAGGATCGACGACTTCCGGCTTCAGGTTGATGATTTATTGTTCGCCAGGGCTGAGGGGAATTATGTGATCATATACATTTTCAAAGACGGCCGTTTACAGAATGAACTTAAAAGAATTTCGCTGAAGCATTTGGAAACACAAGTTGCCGCTTATCCTTATTTATTGCGTTGCCATCGCGCCTATCTTTTGAATATTAAGCGAGTGGCTAAACTAGCGGGCAATTCGCAAGGATACTCTATTTCATTTGAGGAAACCGAAGATAAGGTGCCTGTTTCCCGAACCTATTTAAACCGCTTCGACCAAATTTATAATCAACCCCTATAGAACCTTGACCATACCTTGTTATCTACAACAAAACATAGTCAGCCATCACAAGCTTTGAACATCGCTTAATAGTTCAGCTACCTTTAGAGAAATATTATTAGCAGCAATACCTGCTGCGTAGTTTTTTCAAATGTTAAGCATGAAAAATATAAAAAGCACAACCCTAATTATTCTATCATTCTGTGTAATCGAGTTAATTCTACATCTGTTTGCTGATTACATTTCTGGGTTTCATTCTGACGAGTTATTGCACATAGCAACTGGTAACCATCCGGCTATTGGCTATATGGAATTCCCGCCAATGATCGGATGGATGGCCTGGGTACAGAATCAATATGGATCAACTTCGGTGTTTATCCATCACATTTTCACACATGTGGCCACTGTACTTATTTTGATCCTGATCGGATTAACCACCATTGAATTGGGCGGTAAATCCAAAGCAGTCTTTATCGCGCTGCTCTGTATCGTGATCTCACCAGGGTTTGACAGATCGCATCAGTTGTTTCAGCCGGTTGTTTTCAGCGAATTTTTTTGGGTACTGTCTTTTTATCTGCTGGTAAGGTTTGTAAAAAAGCAAGATAACCAAAATTTATTTTACCTAACCCTTGCCCTTGCGTTTGGCTTTCTCACCAAGTACGATATCGTGTTTCTCATAGCAGGGATTTGCAGCCTATTTTTTTTAAAAAACATGCAAAAGTTATTGTTAAGCAATCAGATATGGAAATTCATCTTATTGTTCGTTGTTATCATAGCACCCAATTTATGGTGGCAATACGCACATGATTTCCCCATGTTCCAAATGTTTTCGCGTTTATATGAAACCCAATTGGATAAATTAAGCATAGGAGGTGTTTTTAGCTTGTTAATAATTGACCTTAATCCGGTCACATTTTTTATATGGCTGCCGGGATTGTTTTTCATGTTCAATAGGGAGTCTAAAGCACTCTATCTACCTCTGGCCATTTGCATCGCATTAACGATACTGTTGTTAGCGCTGGCAAAAAGCAAACATTACTACTTTTTTTCAGCTGTTATATTTCTGATCATCTTCGGCAGCATCTGGTTCGAACAAAGAATATTGATCTGGCAAAAGTGGTTGCTATATCCTGTTAGTGCCCTGTTTATTTTGACAGGATTGTTTCTGCTACCGTGGGGATTAATGGTATTGCCCCTGAACACTTTTATCGGGGTTTACAAATTAAATAAGGGAGAACATAAGTTTGGGATACCAGATGAATATTACGCAAAGGGCAAATGGGACAAAACAATGACGGCTATAAAAACTGTTTATGATAGTTTGCCCGCCAAAGAAAGGCAGGAATGCTTGATTTGGGGAAAGCATTACAGTCAGGCAGGTGCCGTAAATCTCCTTGGCGGTACTTATGGTTTACCTAAGGCCTTCTCCTATCACGGAAGTTTTTATTTATGGGCACCTGGCGGGCAAATGCCCGAAACGGTTATAGCTTTTACAAATGGTGAGGCCACAATTGATTTCTTTGATAACTATTTCAACTCCGTAGTAGCTGTAAAAAAGGTATATAATTCTTATTCGGATTTTGAAGAGGATAACTACCAAACTATTTATATCTGCAAAAAGCCGAAACAGAGTTTTGACGCACTAAAGATGCTTTTCAAGAAAAGGGTTTTTGAGTAAATAATTAGTTGCTGCTTATTATTTATAAGGTCGCTTTCTGAAAAGTACTTTCTGAACTTCTTCTAATTATTATGCAAAAAAAATAGAATCGCTTATTTATAATAAATTGCTGTATGACGGCAGATAAGTATGCATCAACGACATAAGGGAAAGAAACATCCTTGCAATGCAATGGTTCAACCTTTGTCCGTCTGGGTCTCCCCCGCCGGAGATCGAACAGTCATTACAAAACATATAAATAATATTTTTAAAGAAAATGAACTTGAGGAAAAATGAAATGTGCAAAAAATGCACATTGCTAATTCAGACAAACCGGTAACACTTTATACATCTTATACAGAAGTGACGGCACCAAGCGAATCGCAGATTATGCACTGGTTGCATTGACTCTGATGATTGCAGAAAAATGCAGAACGATCAAATTGTTATTTATGAAACGGAAAATGGTGAAACGGTAATTGATGTAAAGCTGGAAAATGAAACTATTTGGCTAACTCAAAAATTGATGTCAGAGTTATTTGAAAAAGATTCTGACACGATAGGGCTACATATAAAAAATATCTTAACTGAGGCAGAACTAGATGAAAAAGCAACTACCGAGCTTTTCTCGGTAGTTCAACAGGAAGGAAAAATAAGCATAAAAAGAAATTTAAAGTTCTATAACCTAGATATGATCCTATCAGTTGGATATCGTATAAACTCCAAAAAAGGTACTCAATTCCGCATTTGGGCCAACAAGATTCTAAAAGACCATCTTCTTAAAGGCTATTCAATTAATGAAAGCCGGCTAAGAGAGCAAAATGAACAATTACAATCTCTCAAAAACACTGTAACACTCTTAAGTAACGTCCTTGAAAATAAATCTCTAAACAATGACGAAGCCACCGGATTATTAAAAGTAGTAACTGATTACGCATATGCCCTGGACATTCTTGATAAATATGATCATCAGGAGCTAACCATTGAAGGAACCACAATTGAAGAATTGTTCATTATAGATTATTCAGATGCTAAATAGGCAATCCATGATCTGAAAGAAAAATTTGGGGGCAGTTCGTTATTCGGGAATGAAAAGGACGAATCCTTTAAAGGATCTATTGCTACAATTTATCAAACCTTTGGCGGTATAGATCTTTATCCCAGCGTAGAAGAAAAAGCAGCTAACCAATTATATTTTGTGGTCAAAAATCATTCATTCTCTGATGGGAACAAACGTATAGCTACTTATCTTTTCGTTTGGTTTATGGAAAAAAATGGCATTCTTTATAGAAGTGATGGCTCCAAACGTCTTGCAGATAATGCCTTAGTAGCGCTAACTCTGATGATTGCTGAGAGTAAATCTGATGAAAAAGAAATGATGGTCAAAGTAATGGTCAACCTGATCAATACAAATAATCAATAACCAAAAAGCCTTAGATTTCTCTAAGGTTTTTAAGTCGTACACCTATCCGCATTAAGATCGAACCGTTTTATAGATGATTTAACAATAATAAGCTGTATTTCAGACTAATATACAAAAACAACTCTGATGTAGTAATTTACTAACATCTGTTAATGAATTAGCGGGTAATATTTTATGAGTTGAGGGTTTCTATCCCAATACAGATAATATAGTATTGGGATAGGCAACCTTCGGCATCTTTCGCATAAGATCAGTGTTACTTAAAAAATTGAGATAAAAAGTTGAGTCCGGCAGTTGCTGCTGCTTTGTCGTCATCCGAACTTTCTCCCCCTGCGAAAACAGTCATGAGATACCCCGATGAGACTTTCATTATCACTCCGCCAGGATATCCGTACTCTCCTTTGATCGGCGGCCTTATTCCGCTTCCGCTATCTTTGTAGGTATCAGCCATTTCGGCGACCTTAGAACCGGCATAGGCTAGCATATTATAATTACCACGCCTTAAATGACCCACTACCTCCATTTTCGAGATCCACGATCTAACAGAGTCTCCTGGTATAAATATTACCATTGCAACGCCCTGAATTTTAAGTTCACCAGCGGTTTTTGCAATAACAGATAGCGCATCGTCCGCATGTTTTAAAAATATTTTTTCGCCCTTTTCCCTTGGAACTGTTAAATCACCCTTAAAAGAACAAAACAGTGTCAAAATCAAAACAATTGGAAAATATAAAGAATACTTTTTTTTCATAAATTAATTTTTATTTTCTTATTACGTAAAGGTATCATAACAATTGTATTTTCTTAAAATTTCTCAGTGTAACTTTGGATTGTTTTAAAGAAACTACTGGATTGCCTCCTTACCGGCTTGACCAATCCAATATCATAAAAGTGTTATTGATCAGCTGTGAAGGCATGGATTTAAGTGTTTCGTGGCTTGCATTAGGCATGATCGCCAATACAGTTGGGAGATTTTTTTATCCATGCATTATCCTTTTCAAAGATTGAGAAAACAATAGTTAGCCAGTTAAGAGAAATACTTAGTAAATTCGCCAAAAGGAATCAGATTGATCTGAGTTTTATAATCATAACCATTTGACAGATAAGCTTTGCCATTGAGAAAAAAAACAGATATAGCACAATTTCACCTACACAAGGACGAACCGCAAAAACTACAGTTTCAGGTACATTCGTTGAATGCATATTTGTTAAAGAACACCAAACACACGCTTAAACCACACGTTCATAGTTACTACCAGATCATTTGGTTTAAGAAAGGCTACGGAAAACATTTTGTTGACTTTAAAGCCTATGATATTCAACCCAATAGTGTGTTTTTTATCTCCAAAAACCAAATCCATTACTTTGACAGCTATTCAATGTATGAAGGCCTGCTGGTACATTTTAACCAGGATTTTTTATTAGACAGCGAGAATAGCACCGATATATTATTGAAATACAATATTTTCAATAATTTGGATAAAGATCCCTTTTTTATTATCCCAGATGATTCGGTTGGTAAACTTGATCACCTGATCGGTGAATTTGAAAGAGAAATATTAGCAGTAGACAAGTTTGCACATAAAGAATATTTACAATACCTGCTAAAACTTTTTCTCATTTCCATTCAGCGTTTGGAAAACATCAAACCATCAAATATCGCGGCTACTAATAATCAAAACCATGTAGTTGCCCTGAAATTCAAACAAATTCTGGAGATTAATTTTAAACAACTCCACACAGTGCAGCAATATGCCGATCTTTTGAACGTATCTGCTAAAACACTTACTAATTACACCAACAGCACTTTTATCAAGAGTCCGCTTAAAATAATTAGTGAACGGATAACACTCGAAGCGAAGCGCCTGCTTTGGCATTCCGATTCAAGTATTAATGAAATTAGTTTTCAGCTTGGGTTTGATGACCCGTCCTATTTTGTAAAGTTCTTTAAAAAGCAAACCGAAATGTTGCCAAAACAATTCCGCAGTTCAATTTCCTGAATTTACCATTTCTTTTCCCTTTTGATCTTATTCACCTGCCAGAAGCTTAGCACCTTTGTGTAAATCAAATTAACATTTTATAACACAAAAACATGGATAATCAATTTGTAAATAAATCAGCTATCGTAATAGGTGGTAGCAGTGGTATCGGCAAGGCGAGTGCAAAACGAATATTACAACAAGGTGCTGAATGGGTTGCTATCATTGGCTCTTCTGCCTCAAAATTAGATGACGCTAAAACGGAACTATCAGCTTATGGACAGGTAAAAGTATTTAAAGCCGACCTAACCAAGTGGCCGGAAGTAGAAAAAGCAATTGAATTTGTTAAAGAATTGGGAAAAACTGATTTGCTGGTAAATGCCGCTGGTGTATTTAATCCTAAAAACTTTATAGAACTTACTACAAGTGATTATGACAGCTATCTTGATTTAAATAAAGCGACTTATTTTGTTACGCAACAGGTAGTAAAAAATATGATCACTCAAAATTATGGTTCAATTGTAAACATAGGTTCTATGTGGGCTCAGCAGGCTGTATTGGCAACGCCATCAACAGCTTATTCTATGGCAAAGGCAGGTATTCATAGTTTAACACAACATTTAGCCATGGAACTGGCGGCCAACCAAATTCGGGTTAACGCGGTATCACCTGCTGTTGTGGTCACCCCTATTTATGGCTCTTTTATTGACAAGGACAAAATTGAAGAAACGTTACAAGGCTTTAACGCCTTCCACCCAATTGGCCGTGTAGGCAGACCGGAAGATATTGCCAAAACCGTTTGTTTTCTTCTTTCTGAAGAAGCATCCTGGGTTACCGGAGCGATCTGGGATATTGATGGTGGTGTAATGGCCGGCCGCAATTAATATTCAAATTTTCAGATGAATACGTTACCCCAGCCGCATTAAGATCGAACCTTTTTATAGATGATTTGATAATAATAAGCTGTATTTCAAAAATATAAATAGAAGCAACTTTGATGCAGTAAGTTAACTTTATAAAGTTGGATTTCTTCTGATTTATGAAAACCTGACTAAAATAGGTCATACAAGTAAGGGACATGTAAAATACATCTAATAATGTAAAACATTACTGTGAGCAAGGCTTAGAATCTAAACTAATCTCAAAAACAAAATCTGGACATTTCTAGTGAAATCAAATTAAAGTGAAGCACTTACTTGTAGTTATTTCGATTCTCAAGTACTAATCATCAAAAAAGCAAAATCAATTTGATTAATGAATGAGTTTAAAAAATAACGAAGAAAACAAATCATAGAATTAGATAAAACAATGGATCATCAATACCAAATCCGAACTGCTGTTAACTCAGGTTTTATTACGGCTACTGTATTTTCTAATTCCATAGATGTGATATTTATCACGCATGTTTTGCGTCATATGCCGTCGCTTCCAGACCGGGATTGTTTTCACCTTTGTCCTGTCCCAGAATAAACTGAGAAAGCAATACAAATATAATGTCTCAAACAATTTTAGTAACAGGAACAAGCTCAGGCTTTGGAAAATTAATAGTAAAAACACTGGCGGTTAAAGGTCATAGCGTTATCGCTACTATGCGTAACGCAACTACAAAAAATGCAGAAGTTGCAAAAGAACTGGCTGCAATTGATAATGTGGAGGTGGTCGAACTGGACATCGCGAATGAAGAATCAGTAAATGATGGATTCAAATCAGTTCTTAAAAAATACGGTCACATCGATATTCTTGTAAATAATGCAGGGGTTGTAGGCTTTGGCCTTTTCGAAGCAACTTCAATCGCTAAAATGCAAGCTATTTTCGATATCAACCTTTGGGGCACCGTACGCACAACGCAAGCCATTCTGCCGTCTATGCGCCAAAACAAATCAGGCTTAATAATTAACATCACTAGCGGACTGGGCGTTTTCGCAGCACCATTTGTTACACCATATGCAATGTCAAAATTCGCAGCAGAAGGTTTGGCAGAAGGCTTAAGAACAGAAGTTAGACCATATGGTATTGAGATTGTTACCATCCCGGCAGGACCTTTCCCAACAGGAATAGATAGTAAGGCAGCTGGATTCAGCGCGGACAAAACTGATATTATGGAATCATACGGCCCGGAAGCTGCTGCAGCATCTGATAGATTCGGTGGTGAAATGGTTGCCAGTATCGAACGTACAAAGGCTGATCCACAAGAAATTGCTGATGCTGTTCTTGAAATCATTAACCTTAAACCAGGAAACCGTCCTAACAGTGTTGTTGTAAACCGTATGGGACTTGGTGCTGAACAAAAATATTTAGATTTGAAACCTGTGTATAAACAAGAAATGTTTAACGGAATCGGTTGGAGTGAATTTGCAAAGTAACAGTCTTTTTCAAAATTAATTAGCCGATACCCGGCCAAAGGTAAGATGTAGTCAGTCTTACACTTACCTGGTAATTCAACAGCAGGATAAGGCCTAATAAGCCTTACCCTGCTGTCGAATTACTATACAATATTTCTTTGGGTTAAGTCTCCAGGAAAACGCTGGGTCTTGGTTCACTAAGCCCTTTAAAGGAGCTAAAATGCAATTAATAGACGGAAAATTTGTCTAAGAAAAATTAAAAAGTAATACCGCCATTAAAGCAGCATCTTTTTAAGCCAGAACAGAAAGAAGGCCACATCTAGCTGCTATATTGGGTAGCAACGGCGTTAGCGAAATCTATGTAGCCAGTAAAATAAAAACTGTGAAGCTGTTGGTTTCAAATCGACGCTTGTACGCTTTGAGATTGATATTAGTGAGGCTGAAGTATTAAAAAAATAAATGAGTTGAATAATGACCCGGAAATAGACGGCATTATTATACAACTCCCCTTCCGGCGCATATCGATCCTGAAAAAATCACCGATTAATGGCCGGATAAGTGTCAACACGACCATGGAAAGTGTTGCCCGCCTTCCGTCACAAGAATAGCATCTTTTTTATTTGTAGCTGATAAACGACTATTTTAAATAATTTTGTTTAAGACACAAAAAACAATGTTTGAAAAATTTGAACAATATCTGATTGAAAAAGCCGGACTGAACGAGCAAGAAATTGCCGCGGTGAGGGCAGTCAGCGTTGAAAAAAAAATTCGAAAAAAGCATTATCTGCTTCAGGAAGGGAATGTTTGCGTGAACAACTGCTTCGTTGTAAAAGGGTGCCTGCGTTTGTATTTTGTAGGTGAGGATGGAACTGAACATATACTTAGGTTTGCGGTAGAAAACTGGTGGATGAGCGATCAGGAAAGCCTAAATAATGGTATACCATCTAAGAATAACATAGATGCGCTCGAAGATTCAGAAGTGATCCTGATCAGTCAAGCAGATTATGTCAATCTTCAGATGACTATCCCGAAAGTATGTGAAATGGTTGAAAGAATTAAAGCACGGAGTCTCGAAGCCAGCCAGCGCCGAATACTTAGCAATATCAGTTTTTCAGCTGAAGAAAAATACAAGAACTTCATTAAAACATACCCGGACATTTTTTACCGGATTCCACTCCGTATGATCGCCTCCTATCTGGGTTTCTCAAGGGAAACACTTAGCCGAATCAGAAGCCAATTTGTTCAAAAATAATACGAAGATCTTCCCGTGGCTTTACCTATGTCAATGGTATTCTTTGTAAAGGCCTAAACTATCTATACCTTTCATGGATCTTTATAGAGATTAGATCTTCTTGGTTAAATCTTAATCCAGATCGTATCAGCAAACCATTTTCGGCTGTCTGTCAGGTGGCCAGATGGGATAAAACCACAAGCATATGCTAGTTCTTCAATTTGTCTGAGTGTGTACTTTTGAGAGATTTCTGTCCAGATAAATTCGTTTTCTGTAAAAGTTACTTGTTCCTTCCCAATCTTCACATTTGCCGCTTTAAGGCTAATCAAAAAGCTTTTACAACTACCCGTCTCTGGCTCATAACTACAATAGTGTTCAAATGAGCTGACCTCAAAATTTGCTTCCAATTCCCGGTTAATCCGGTGGAGCAGATTAAGATTAAAACGAGATGTAGCTCCGGCCGCATCATCATAAGCGTTTCTGATGGTCTTCGGATGTTTGATCAGATCGAAACCAGTAATAAGTATGTCACCTGAACCCATAAGGTCGTGAATTTCCTTAAGAAATATCATGGCTTCATCCTTTGTCATATTACCAATATTCGCTCCTAAACAGAGAATGACTTTTCTTCTGGAAGATTCTTTGATTGCTTTCTCTAGCATTTCTATGTATTCTCCGCGATAACCCTTGATCATCTTGCCGGGAATCTCGTGTGGTAGTGTGATCTCCAATTGATCTATGATATCCGGCGAAATATCGATTGGAAGGTAATTGAATGAGATCAGGTCTTTATTAAGTTGCCTTAACAAAAAGATAGTCTTGCTACAGTCACCCGGACCCAACTCTATTAAATCAAAAGACTGGTCTGCGCGGGTGATTTGCCGGGATAATTCTGCTGCCTGTTCTGTAAAAATTTCCATTTCACTGTCAGTAACGTAATATTCCGGACTGTCCATTATTTCCTGGAACAATTTATCACCTTCTGAATCATAGAAATATTTCGGATACAAGCGCTTTGGAATTTCCTGAAGCCCCTTTATCACATCCATTGCGAAAGTATTATTTGTAGTGTTCGTCATATTTGCAATTTGCTCATTATCTGCATTTTTCAAAGAGGAAAAAATGTATAAATGGTTGTGATAAAATTTAATGTAATTTTATAAAAAGGGTAAGCCAAATACAAGGTACTTA
The DNA here is from genome assembly GCF_009765875.1 of Pedobacter sp. L105. GTDB lineage: Bacteria > Bacteroidota > Bacteroidia > Sphingobacteriales > Sphingobacteriaceae > Pedobacter. The sequence goes on along the minus strand of NZ_LMUP01000009.1, from coordinate 259,147 downwards.
CCCTTAGTACCAACTATTTAAAAATGGTACACCCCACCATCAGCAACGATTTCCTGACCGATAACGAAAGAAGAATCGTCAGAACCCAGAAATACCGCCACTTTACCCATTTCTGAAGGAAGTCCTATACGCTGCATGAGATTGGCGCTACCAACGTGTTGTTTCAGCTCCATAGCAAGATCTTCGGCAATGCCGAGCTTTTCAAAGACCGGCGTATCTATAGTTCCTGGGCTTAATACATTGATCCGAATTTTTCTATGGGCTAGGTCTTTCGAAAATGAACGGGCATAGTTCACTATTGCTGCTTTAGCACCTCCGTATGTCGTCAGTCCGTCTAAAGGTTTGTGCGCTGTAAGAGAGCCAACCATTACTACCGATGCCCCATCTTTTAAGTGTGGAAGGGCTTTCTGTACAGTAAAAAAAACACTTTTAAGATTTAGATTTATTATTTTATCAAAATCCTCCTCTGTCACATCCGCCATATTTCCGGCAGTACCTGCACCAATAGCGCCACCTGCATTTACGATTAAGACATCAATTTTACCGAATTTTTGTTCTGTCTCTGCAAACATGGCAGTCAATTCGTCCAACTGCGTCACATCGCATTTGATTCCAATAAATTTATTGTCAAGTGCGGCTAAGGAGCTTTTCAGGGTGTCTTCATTTCTGCCCACAATTGTGCCTATTGCACCTTCTGCTACAAATTCTTTTGCTATACCGAATCCTATTCCGCTATTTCCCCCTGTTATAACTGCTACTTTGTTTTTAAGTCTCATTTTTTATAAATTTAGTTTTTTGTTCGCGGCGGATAAATGATTATATCCCGCCTTTTCTTGAGCCCAAAAGTAGATCGATTGTATAAAAATGAAGAGGTCATTTGGCATAAAATACATGTGACATTTGTCAACAGGTCAAAAGAATTAATTTAGAGAAATTCAAGAAACGGTCTTTTTCTAAAGAGCATTTTCTGAGATCCTTCTAAGTATTATGCAGAAAAAAGGATTGTTTTTTCGGTAAAATATTGTTTCATATCAGCACATATACATCAATGGCATAATAGAATACATACGCTTGAAATCCAATGGTTCGATCTTAATACGGCTGGGTCTCCACCGCCGAAGATCGAACCAAATGGCGTTTACAAGGCAAATTAGCACATTACAAAATCGGTAAAAACCAAAAACCGCCTCTCAAAGTGCTTTAGAGAGAGTTTGTACACGGTGCCGGAGTCGAACCGCATATATTTTTAGCGTATCTTCAGAGAATATCAAATTTGGCCATATAAATTCGTAATCGTAAACACTTTATCAGTCATCCATAAACTGATAAAACCGCTGCATCTTCATAAGATGAATGTGTAGCGGTTTTATCCTTTTTGTTTAAAGAATAATTAATCCTATATTACATTATCAAAAAATATCAGCTATGAGATATCTAATCATACTAACAGCTATCATACTGACTACTATGGGGAACCACATACCTTCTAAAACAATGGCTACCTGCACCGGCAGCAAAACCTGCAGAGCCTGCAAGAACTGTAAATATTGCAAGCATTGTAAGAAAGATGGCGGAACCTGCGGTGTATGTAAATAGCATTATCATTAATCCATACTTCTAAGATATAGATATTATGAAAACTGATTTTTAAGTTTATTTTTCCTAATCAGGTCAACCAATTGCAAGCTATAATGCAAAAGAACATCTATAAGATTATCTATAAAATCCATTTCAAGTTTTCCATAATCTATTAACGCAGTTATTAAGGATTATAAAATTTCCATCGTCTTGAATCTCTGCCAAACTCTACTCTAATTGAAGGAATATCAACAAGTCCTATACATAACATTCTCTTTAACCAGCATTAGACACAGCTTGTTTGGTTATATTCTAGTTTAATATTAAGTTTGCCTTAAACAAGCCTTGGATCGGCTAATTTTCGGGGTTGGTTCGGCTATTACCCGAACCAACCCCCTATCAACACCCTACCAACCCCCTACCAACACCCTACCAAAACAAACCGAAGTCAAAACCGTCTCAATTTAAATTGACAAAATATAATAATTATAATTTTTTGTTACTATCATAAATTAAATTCATTCAGAAAAATAATGAATTTCAATTTTAATATTTTATAGTAAAATCTACAAAAAATAATAATATAATAATTAATTTTAATATGTATAATTAATTACTAGTAGATTATAATATTTATTTTTATAAATAAACTGATATAATTTGGCAGTTTACCACGGGAATAACTTTATTGATGTAAATAATTTTAATTAATAAATACAATTTTAGAAATTGAATCTCAAACCAAATATAAATTTGTATGAGTTCAATAAATAATGAGATGAGCCTTTTGGTCGGGTTAGCTATGTAACCTTATGGCTGCTTTAAATCCCATTAATGCTTTTTTACGCCGCCTATAGTAAACTATTACATTTTAGAACCACAACAAACGAAATTATGAAACAAGTACTTCCAAAATTCATCGCTTTGTAGTTGGCATGAATAGTTCCAATTACGGAGCTGCACATTTTAAGAAAAGCCTGGAACTTTATACCTTTCAGGGCGGTGGCTGTTATTTGTTGTTAGGCCAGGTAGAGGTTGATTATCACTTCCCTACCGTTACCATTACTAAGATGGCAAAGATGCCTTTTATTCCAGATCCACGGTTTTCAAACTCTGACGAGAGGCAATATAAAACGCACCAGAATATTCGTAAAGATGTAAGCATGACTAATCGGGCACCCTATCCGCAAGCGCAGGAAATCAATCTTCCAAGGTATAGAATTTGATTTGAACTAAATTTATAATTTATTTTGTTTTTTTTTAAGAGGATAATTCAAAAGGTATAATATTAGTTAAAACGAGTTTACTCCTTAGACTGGTGCGAATATTAGAAACATAATCACTTAACCTGAGTTATCAAACCATGGAAAACGAAACAAATCAACGCAGGGCTTTTATGAAAAAATCATTAGCCCTTAGTGCTGCCCTAACGTTAGGGGGTACCTTACTTGAAACCCTGAGCGCAGAGGCGGCTACAAATTATGTAGCCGGAAGCCCAATGGCAGCAAATGAAAAAGAATTTCGGATGGGCGTGATTGGCCCGGCTGAACTTTCCCTCGCTACCAGTCAAATAGCATCCACTAAAGCAACTAACAAGAATACTAAAGAATTTGCTGGATTTGAATTGGCAGAAGCTATTGCAGTAACAGGGGTATTAAAAGATTTAGGTACACCAGTTCCTGCAATGGATACCAAAGCGAAGGCTACCCTAGCGAAAATCAAATCAACACCTGCAGGTCCCGAATTTGACAAAGTTTATATTCAGGCTCAATTGGAAAACCATGAATTTTTACGCGATTTAGCTCAAAACTATATTAACAAAGGCAAAATGGCTGGCGCTGCCGAAAATCAGGGTCGTCATTTGGCTACTTTATCCTTAGCGGTTTTCAAAGAACATGTTGCAATTACATCTCGTATTCTAAAAGAACTTGGTGCGTAACATAGTTTGATCAAATAGCTAAAACGGTTTTGAAAACCCGAGCCTTCGATGTGTGTACACACATCGAAGGCTCTTCTATTCCCGTTATGCTCGATCTTAACTTTGCCCCTTTTTAAAATTTCTACATTGGTCATAATTACCTTTTATGTAACACGGTAAGTTTGTCTTGTTTGACCGCACTAAAATCTCAAACATTTATACAAAAACTAAGTATTATCTTTCATTTATTCTTGAGGGTTCTGGAGTGAGCCCCAGAGTTTTTCTTAGTCTGGCTACAGACCAGCACCACCATGCAGACTGCTCCCCGTTACCGGCATCTTTTGTTTTCCACACAGCCCTGGTCATTTTGGCAATGTCATTCTCATGGAGCCTGTTAGCCAGGGTAAAACCATCACCTTCCAGCCATCCGCCTTCCATATAAATCGGCTTAGCCGCATTGACAACTTTTATCAGCTGCAGAATTTCTTCTATCCTGCTGTAATTACTTTCCGATCTGGCAAAATCAATTTCCCATGCCATGCCTTTTCCAATAATTTCATTAGAAAAAGTGCTGTCAGGGTAGCCATCGGTAGGCATCCAAACTACATTGTTACTATGTTTTAAAAAGGTTTTTTCCATCACCTGGACAGTGTTTTTCATGACCTGATGATCTGCACCTTCCCATCCTGCAGCAACAGGTGATAGCATAACCCAGCCCATGCCATAATAGGGTACGCCGCCATTAGAATTGGGAAGAAACATTTCCAGATAAGTTGGTACGCCATACCGGGTGGTAACCAAATGTTTATTTATGCCCTCAGATAATATACCCAGTTTTTTATTCCAGTCGTTAGCCAAAGCTATTGAGTGGTGCCTCAGGGCTATCCTTGCCATATCTTTCATTGCTGCCCCTACAAAACTTTGTGTAAGGAGGTCCCAGGTATCCCACATCCTGCTTTCTTTAGAATGTTCAAAGGCTATGTTCCTTACTAAACCTGGTTCTATAGACCAGGTACCGTATTGAAAAAAGGTTCTGTCGCAGGTACGTGCCATGATCGCACTTACCTGTGGCCAGGTATCATCTTCAAATTTTGAAGGCCCTATCTTTAAAGCCAGCCGTGCCCAGGCAAGGATCACATGTGCTTGTCCGTCTATCTGATGCTGATCGTCTACAATGATATATTTGTTTTTTTCCTTTCCAATTACCCTGGGAATACGCTCCATCCCGTTGTCTTTGATAGCATTGAGCACACACTGGATGTTTAACTGTGCTTCTTTGTAACGACCTGTTTCCAAAAACAGGGAAACCAATGCGCCGGTAGTTCTGGGAAACATCCCCTGGTAAGAACCGGTAAGTGACTCGGGAAGAAACCCATCTTTTTGCATTCTATCCAGCAAACTATAATAAGTTTTTGAATAGAGACGCTCAAAATAGGGCGACTGCAGCATTTTTTTTACGTCTTCTTTTGCGGTATTGTCAGATACCCCGTCTTTTTTCGGGGATTCTTTTATTGCAGGGTAAGTTATAGAAGCAGAGACTTCATGGTAACTGATGCAAAACAAGGAGATCATTAAAGCAATTCTTGGGGTGAGCAGTTTCATTTTTCAGGTATAATTGATTTGTGTATAGCGTTATCAATTGACAAATTCAGCTCACTAATATAGTGACTTCAATTCCTATTCATCTTGTAGTATCTATTGTAATCATTTGGAGATAAAGGAAGGAGATATTCTAACTTTTTGAAGTTTAACAGGAAAGATGTATTTTAGTTAAAACTATAGTTAAATAAATTTGTTGCTGCATCAAAAGGCCTATTGCAACACATTTAAAATGCAGACTACCAGGCTAAACCGAATATATACCGCTATGAATGACAAACAAGTTATCTTAATATTGGCATCCTCTTTTTCGAAAGATCTCAGGAAAAAGTATGAGGCTATTGTCGAAGCAACCAGTGGTTATTGTGATGTTAAAATCCTTTTTCATAAAAAAGACCTCATATTACCGGCAAAGCTAAAAGAATTGGATGTGGAGGTTTTTACTGATGAAATTTTACATCAGGTTGGTTACGTTCCAATTGGCAATGCTATTGTACCCGGAAGTAATCATTTTCCTTTGTTACAATTTTACCTTAGAAATCCAGATTACGCTTACTACTGGTGTATAGAAGATGATGTGAATTTTAATGGAAACTGGAAAGACTTCTTTGGTTCATTTTCCAGTGCACAAAACTATGATTTTATTAGCAGTCATCTTAGAACTTACACGGAACACCCTGTATGGCATTGGTGGCAAACATTAGAAACTCCGGGTAAGACCATCTTAAAGGATCAAATGATGTTGTCTTTTAACCCTATATACCGTTTGTCAAATGATGCACTTTCTTATCTCGACCAGTGTATGAGAACGCAAGGCTGGAAAGGCCATCATGAGGTATTCATCCCTACCCTTCTTAAAGATGCCGGTTATCAGATAGCCGATTTCGGAACGGAAGGAAACCCCTCAATTCCCAGGTTCTCTTTTTGCACTTTAAGGAGCATGCGCTGGAAGCCGGTTTATTTTGTAACAGGTAGCAAAAAAAATCACTTATATCATCCTGTTAAGTCAAAAATATCCGTTCATGATGTTTTAAGGTATGCCAAAAGGGCATTTCAAAATAATTTAAATTACTTCAGCTAAGCTCGTCTTACTGCCCAGTTTCACTACATGCCGTAAATTCCGCTGTGAATGATCAGAGGCAGCTGTATTTTCCTCAATTATAAAAAACTCATATCACTCATTATCAGCCGATTTGAGTTTTCGATCCTGGTGAATTATTTACATTTACTGATCGATATGATAAACCTTACTATGGTTAAAAAATGATTGCCAGTAAGCCAAAAACGGAAAAACTATTGTACTTGATGAGTCTTTTCATTCCAATATTTTTAATAAAAATAAGCAATAATATTACTCTAATCGTTGAGAAGGATTGGTAATTTTCTTCATTTTCAATGAAAATAGATAAGATGGGATTTACGCCCTGATCATCAGCTCGTGTCTAATAAATTGCTTACGCAATTCAATTATGGCCATTCTGGCTCTAGTTTTAACTGTACCCAGAGGGATGTTTAACTCTTCTGCAACTTCTGTTTGTGTATAACCTTGAAAATACATCAAATCAATCACTTGCCATTCAATAGGCTTAAGGATAGATGTTAATTCTTTAATGCCAATTGTTTCTATATTCAGACAGTTAATATGAAATTCATCCACATAATCTTGTTCTAAATCAATTATATCTACCCTGTTTCCTTCACGTCTTACCGGGGCACTTCTGATATAATCTAATGCCTTATTCGTCGCAACTTTGGCCATCCAGGTAAAGAGCCCTGACTTATCGCTGTCATAAAGAAGAATATTGCGTGATATATTAATGAAAGTTTCCTGAAGCACATCTTCGGCTTCTTCTTCCTGCTTCACTATTCTAAATATAATTCCCAATAACGCAGGCGAATAATCCTTGTACAATCTGCGAAAAGAAAGTTCATCATTTGCCCTGAGGCCTTCTAATAATAGCATTTCATTTTGACTGGGATCTTTTAGCGCAAGTGTGCGGAGGGCATTATGGTTCACGTCGATGGTATAAGTATGATTAAACAAAACTCAGGCCAGCATCCATGATTTCTGGTGGCCTGTGTTACTACAACCATCAGGAATACCAAAATGTTCTTTTTGTAATTTATACGATACGACACATAAAGATGTTACATCAAAAATGAATTACAGAAGAAAGTATAATGGATAACTGAAAATCATTTCATACCATAAAAATCTGCGTCCTGTCTATTTAAATACTATCTTATAATAACCAATACATAAAGTGATCAGGAAATAACAAAGCGTCCATTTAAAAGCCCATCTGTGTTTTTATAAGCCGATCATGCAAGTTAACCTGCAGCTGTCTAAACAGCCAACGGCAAAACTATTACTAACAATTAGAGAATATTATCAGCTTCTTACACTAAATGTTGATTTTAATCTTTGTTACTGAGTGTGGAATTATTCATGCTGCCCTTTAATTTGAAGAATAATTTGATTCTTTTCGTCTAAGTGACTGCGCAAAAAAGTATTAGTTTGATTTTTATTTTGCGATTGGGCCTCGTCGATCCGCAATCGAGATTTATTGTTTTTCATTGTTAAAATGTATCCTTGGAACCCTCTTGTAATCCGAAGTTTATAGCTGTATTTGGCTTCCTTAACATTAATCTTTGAAGGTACAATTTCGCCTTTGTGATTCAAATAATGATGCATAAAGGATCCCTTCAATAGGATCAATCCGGATCTCTGCGATATATAAGGTTGTAAATCGAGCTACGATCACTTAATTTCCGGCGGATTTAAGAAGATATAACATTCCTCTTAATAATCAGGATTACTATCCATATATTTTTACACTCCAAAAGCTCAAAAACGGGAAGAGCCTCTCTTCCCATTCATTGGATAAAAAGTCACGTTGTCCCTCCTTTTCTTCTTCCGTCAATCTTTCGGATAATCTTAAACTAGAGAATAAGCTTTGGTAATAGCTATCGATTGTTGCCACTTTCTCTGGATCTTTATAAGTAACCAATAGGTTAAATTCGGGATTGGGAATGACAGAAGGACTTTGATTATTCATTATAATTTGATTTTACAGTTATTGATTCATTTTCGCATATTGATTAACGAACCATTTACATTCAGGTAGCTTTTAAACTTGTTGATAGTCAATAAGTTTTTTCAGGATATCCAGACATTCCTTATCTTTCACTACAGCAAACGCATCAATTATCATTGATCCATTATCATCTTCCAACCTGATATAATATTTAAACAGCGTAGCGATCATTTTATCCCTTAAAACTGGGTTACCTAACTTTTTAATTCTTTCATATACAATGGCATAATTAACAGTTTCAAAATCAATTAACACTTTCGTTTTTATGCTTTCGATCATAAACAGCGCATATTCCTTAGAATCTAATAAAACACTATCAGGGATATTGCGCACATCAACAAATTGGTATTGATCAGAAAAACTCTTCGCTAAAGCTTTGAAACCCGTTGTGTCTCTTTTTGACAGCTGATTATGCAGCTTAACCTGCAGATCGGTTAAGAGATGTCTTCCCATATTGCCTAGCACATCAGCATGTAATAAGTGATAAGAATAATCAGACATTTCTGGCTGGTACTTCTCTATGAGATCATAAAGCAGGTAAGTATACCTGAACGATTGGTTGTTCTTGTGATACTGATTGTCTTTTGTGAACTCTGGCGATACCTTTACCGTATCCGTTTCTACCGCATATAGAAATTCATTCTGGCATCTGTATTTTCCAGAAGCACGGCCAGAAAAGTCAAGATCATAAATATTTGGGACATCAGTTTTATGTACTGTTATTTTAATATTGTCTCCTGGTTCAAAGTGAAATTCCCTGGCTATGGTTACATCCATTAGATAACCAGTAAGCAATAAGGAAAAATATAAAGGTTTGGATTGATCTTTCAATTCGAAGATGTATGAGCTGCAAGTATTAGATTTAGGCTGTATCGTTGTTTTTCTCGCAGTGGACAAACCACGAGGATCTATCCCTTGCCCGTCGTATACGATTAGAAAAGGCCTGCTGGTCATTCCCTCTTCTAAAACAACTTCGAATACTACGTTCTTTTTAACAGGCGATGTAACGACAACCTGATTGCC
>NZ_LMUP01000009.1:0-249921 GCF_009765875.1 Pedobacter sp. L105 | reverse complement strand
ATTTTTTTAGGGTTAATATTTTGTGGTTCATTTTCAGAATTATACATAAACCTTTTAGCAGATTGATGTAAAGGGGTAGCTATGGTAATGAGCTTTGCAGCATTTATCGATTCTGCCATTGCCGGGCGGTTTAAACAAGAATTACTCAATAGAATGAGGAAAGCTAATACCCCATTCATAGACGATATTTTTTGGCATAACATGCCCATAAAGCGGTTTTTTGCTTTCATTTTTTGATGATGCTAAAAATTTAAATGATGTATTAGGAGGAATTATAGGTAGAATAAGCGGTTAATAAAATGCACAGCGGCCGGCACGTATTACCAGTAACCAACCTAAATTGCCCGGCCGCTAGTGCATTCATCTTCAGTCCGGAGGCCTGATGATGTTTTTAAATGAATGGATCTGGTTAATTCGCATTGCGGTACATATTTAGTTTACCAGAGTAAGGGCTGGTTATCCCTCTCCTATTTCCTCAACGACATTTTAGACATAGGAAGGCCTTTAGGATTAAATCCTTGTTTGTGAATTATTGGCTATTAAAAAATTAGGTTAAAAGGTGAAAGTTCAGCTGGGTGGCTTGAAAGATTTTGCAGACTTGTTTTTAATGGCAGTCGAAGAACCAAACAGCACAGTTTGATGACCTGTAAAATGCTTCTGGGCATTCACTGCTTTATTAAAGACGAATATTCTGTTATTTCGATTTTCCATTGCTTTACGTTTTAAGGCATTGAACAAGGAAACTTGTAAGGGGAGCAAAAAAAAAATATGGCCGCTCCCCGTACGCAAAAGTACCCCCTGAGATGGGAAGAGGACGAATCCTCTCAAACGCGCAATACGGAGAACGCCCATATCCCTACCGCAAAGGTAAAGAAATTGGGCATTTTATCATCCGTAACTTTGCGCGTTTTTAGCTTCTCAGGTCTACTTTTGCAAAGTTTCTTTGATAAATTACCAAATCATAATCAGTAGCTATTAATCTCTTAACTTTAAGAACTACAATACAAATATACGAACAATCTCTAATTATCACCTAAAAACAAAACATATTTTATATTTAATTAAAATTATAATCTAAATAAAGAATTTTTATAAATATTAAATAATTTAGGAATGAAGGATTCTGTATTTTTGGAGCCAATCATATAAAATCTGCATCCCGTGATTATAGACTCTGACCTATCCTTTAAAACAGGGAATAACGATTTGCTCTTATACAAAAAAAGCCACCCAAGGGTAGCTTTTTTTTGTATCACTAGATCAATTATGAAGCAAGATCACGCAATGCTTTAATTTTATCATGAGCAGATTTAATTTCTGTAGCCTGTGCGGTTACTGTATCTACTGCACTTGCAGACAATTCACCTTCTGTTAATGCTTTTTTATAAGCAGCTTTAATTGCATCTTCTCCGCGTTCTGCCTCATCCAAAATGCTTTCGCGATCGCTACCACCAAAAAGTGATTTTACATCAATCCATGCACGGTGTAAACCACCGCTAACACTTGTTCCGGTTTCAACATCAGAACCATGACCAGCAACCAGGGCAGTTAACTCCTGGCTATTTTTACGGCTTTGTGTTGCATATTCCTGAAACAGAACTTTCAAGTCTGCATTTTCGTCGTTGATATCGGCTAATGCTTTTTCAAATCCCGCAATACGGTCATTGTTAATTTCAATTAAATCGTTTAATACGTGTACTGATTTTTCTGTAGTTTCCATAGTATAGATGTTTGATAGATTGAATACAATTGCCATGCCATACAACTAAGTTAGCTAGCAATTATTTGATTTATGTTTCGATTGGGAAATTGTTATAAAGCTTCCTTTATTCCGGATCACTTTCTGCTTTTGCAACCTCTTCCAGTTCTTTCAAATTGGTATCTATAGGATTTGCTTTTAAAAGCTTTGCAAAAAAAGTAAGGTTACCAATCATATAACGAAGTGTAGAATTAGTATAAAAATATCTTTCGCCTCCCCCATCAACATAGTTTTTATCTCCTCCGGCCAATCCAACCCAATAGGCATTCACATTAGGCGGAATAGTAAAACCAAGTTCCTGCAAGGACCAGAGCAATTGGGCAGCACAGGAATGTGCGCCATCCTCATTACCTGTGATTAAACAGCCACCAACCTTATTGTAAGTAAAATATTGTCCGTTATTTTCATCTGCAAAACCATCTTCATGAAAGATAGCATCCAGACGTTCAATAATACGCTGTGCAGTAGATGCCAGGTGGCCCATCCAAACTGGAGATGCAATGATAAAAATATCACAGGCCTTAATTTTATCCAGCACTGCCTGCCATTCGTCTCCTTCGCCAGCATCAGTTACATTTCCTGGTTTAACATTATAATCAACAATTCTGATGATCTCTGTTTCTGCTCCTTTTTCTTTCAGCTGATCTGCTGCTTTTTTGACTAGCGCATCTGTATTGGAAAATTGAGGAGAGGGTTTTAGCGTACAATTAATAATTAAAGCTTTCATATTTTATAGATAAGATGTGATTACCGTTTTAACAGCGTTCATGAAACATTGTTTGGTAAACAAAAAGCATATCTAATAAATGGAACAGATAAACTAGGATAATAACTAAACGGTAATCTAATGATCTTTTAGGTGGTGTAATGCATGATGAATAGCCTTTAACGCTTTCCCGCGCAGTTTCTCATCACCATCTGTTAGCTCAGCGAGTAACATCTGCTTTTTCAGCAAGTATTTTTTTGCATGTTTTTGATCATGCTTTAACATCCAGTCGATATTATAGATCAGGTCGGCATACTTAACCGTTTGTGCAGCAGGACTGATAGTAAGCAAACGGGCAGACTCCCGTTTTTTACGTTCTACCTTACTTAAATCAGGATAAGCAGCAGCTGTAAATACATCGGTTAATTCAACTACGCAGGAAGTGATGAAATTGGCTTCACTCTCCAGATAACCTAAGCTGATCAATGCTTCAAGCAGTTCACCCTGGGTAGTTGCTGTATCTTCCAGCAGATCGTGGCACAAGCCAATCTCATAACCCCAGGTAACAGCTGCTTTCGACCATTTGGCAACAGCAGCTAAATGTTCAAAATAAGGTTTTTTCGTTTTTCTGATCAATTGCCCATTATGCTTTAGCGCAACCCATTCTGCTAATTTTTTTGCCGGTTTCATTTGATCTTATCCAGTTTAAAATAGCCCAAATTAACGATATCTTCTGTCATATCGGTTGTCGGAGTAATCAGCAGATGATATTTCTCTTTAAATTGGGGGGCAAGTATATCTTCTATCCTATAAATATCATCCACATCAATCCCGTATTTTTCATCAATATGTGAGCCTGCTCCTTTTAAAGTATTCTTTTTAAAAAACACTGTTTTCTTTGCATCCTGAATTGCTTGCGTACGCTCGTCATGAACGCTTAACACTGTATAATGCTGTTCTTCCAGAATACCGGATTGGTAACCTCCAAGGTTAATAAAAAAGAGTTTTTTTTTGGACAGTGAAACAACTTCCTGTTTTAAGATCACCTTCACTTCATATCCGCCAACATGGTTTATTTCGCGCCAGCCATCTATATGGATACTGTTTCCTGCTTCGGGCCAGAACCTGCGCATGGCAGGCACCAGTTCTTTCAGGCTATTGGCTATTCCAAAAAAGAAATCGTGCTGTTCTACATTTCTGTTGAGCGCTTTGGAACCTAACAGCACCATAAATAATTTAAGTCCGGGGGCAGTTTGTTCATCCATTTTAAGCAAATAACCGTTTAACAATTGCCGCGGATGCTGCTTCGCTGAAATCGAGACCAGAATAATCAGGGTTATAACCGCCAATATAGGGAACAGCCATCACATAGATGCGGTCGTTAAACGCACCATAATCATCAACCACCTGAAAATGGTCGTTAATAGTGATACCTGAAACTTTTAAATAAAAATCACCAAACCGGGTGAGCACTACTTCTTTACCTTCTATCATCGCTTTGCGGCCTTCCACTGCAGAATTAAACTTAAGGCGCGCGGGGCTAATAGTTTTATTGTTCAATAAACTTTTAAAAGGAAAATCTTCATAAGATAGATGCGGCTGGCCTACGCAATCTATGTAAGTACTAAAATAAACTGATAACTCCTTGCCGGCGTGATCGGTATAATGGTAAGTAGCACCGCCTTTAGCAGCGGCCTCCACCCTACTTTCATCACCTACAGGGATAAGGTCTAATACCCCAGCCTGATGTAAGGCCAGCAATTCTTCACTTGAACTTTGCGGAATATAGGCAATTACAATAGAAATTAAAGGTGTTAATGATTTTTGCAGGCGCAGCATATCTTCTGCTGATAAGTGTTTGGCAGGATAGTTCAGGGCAAAACTCAATACCCCCAGCATCTCCTTCCAGTAAATCGATTCTCTCCGTTTAATCGATTGTTCCGCTTCCGCATATTCCGCTTTTAATAACTGAAAGGGGTCCAGCCTTTCCCGCAGCTCCATCATCGCGGCTACGAACTCCTCCAGGTTCATGTCTTTTATTTTCTCATAAAACCCGGGTTCCTTTTCTCGTATGGGGGCCTTAAAGTCCTTTTCAAAAATATAATCGAGCGATAAAAATCCATTGTTTCCGGCTACATGTGCGGCAATTTCTTCCTTTGTCAGCAGAGAATCGTTAGACAAATGTGAATCTTCCAGGTGGAACCTTACTGCAGGCAGCATCCCATTACGGGTATGTAAAACCATTTTAAAATTCGGACTTTCTTCCAATAACTGATAGGAAAGCAAACCTTTGGCATCTTTACTGAATGTTCCATTATGCCTTGCTAATGTCCTGATGGCGTCAACAGCGGTTAAGGAAGAACCTTTGATAGCTACCGGATGATCCAGCTGTAAGGCCAGTTTAACCGGAGGGTAAGGGGAATCGAAATAACCGGGAATTTTGCCTTCCAGTTTATGCGGCCAGTTATGCCCTGTACAGATGATCACCTGGTCAAATTCAAATTTCTCCTGATCATCGGTTATCACAGTAACCATTTCCTGTTCGGGATAATCGACCAGATCAACTACCTGGCTATTGTAATGAACCTCATAGGGTATATCTTTCTCCCTCGCCTGCTTTTGCAGCAGGTCAAACTGGGCGGTGAGATACTGCCCGAAAAGCAATCGCGGTAATACTTTGTATTCATTAAAACGATTGGGATCAATATGGAATTTATCAAGCGTGTCTTTCGATACCGATTTGATCCAATCGGCCAATGAATTTACCAACAGAGGTATTTCATTACTTGATACATTAGTTATATGCTCATCATTTGCACCCTCAGCGCTGTAAGGCATGCCAGAACCTAATTTCTTTTTTCTTTCAAATATGGTAACTGTAATATCTGTCCTGCCTGAATCGACTAATCTTTTGAACATGAACAGGCCGCTTGGGCCTCCCCCAAGAATAGCTATACGTTTTTTATTTTCCAATGTAGTTGAAAGCTTAAGTTAGTTATTAGAGCACCAACATCGTATTCAATTAATTGTTTTAGTCTGCAGTTTTTGCAGGTTCTTTAGTTAGAGGATATAGGCCAGATCGATCATCAGACAGCCATTGTCTTTTAATCATCCAAAACCGTACCTTAAACATACTAAAATTCATCAAGCCGGAGAGGATTGAAATATGAAAAAGAATTTTAACAAGAACGTACCTTTTCAAAGGAAGGGTTATTCTATTAAAAACAGTACGACCCTTTATGTAAATGGCTATAAATAAATAATTTATTTATTTATATTAGTATAAATCAAATAACAAGATATATTATGCATATTTTTTCTCGTTCGTCTGGTAATTCTAATATTTCAAAGATAATTGAAACTAAAAAAAAAGGCTTATCACTCCCAGCTGTTCCTATTTTGCAAAAAATAGATCAAAAACAACCCATACAATTGGTTAAAATGCCAAAAGTTAGTCCTCAGATATTAGCAAAATTTATTCCCAGGTCATTACACCCGCCAATGCCTGCTAAACAAAAGCAGCCGTTAGTAATGTTGCCGAAAATGGAAAAACCTCCATTAATGTTTCCTAAACAGGAAGAGCCGTTAAAAACGTTTCCGAAAATGGAAAAACCTCCATTAATGTTTCCTAAACAGGAAGAGCGGGTAGAAATGTTGCCGGAAATGGAAAAAAAAACAGAAGCAATTCCTGAGGTAATACAAGTTCCCCAAGTAATGGAACCCCAAGACACTACCGCTATACTTAAAAATCAGAAAGATTCTTTATGGAGTAAATTTAAACGCTTCCTTCAGGACAAATCAATTGAGACAATATCAGATGAAGTTGGACATCTAATAAATACCGCATTTGAAGCAGACGCATCTTCAAACAGCGGTTATGAGAAAGACATGGAATATACTGCCGCTATGGAAAACATGTTACAAGAGGTTGATCATCAAAAGTTGGAAGGTGAAGACGCTAAAAGATATATTGAAAATTGGGAAAAGCATAATCCATCTCCTTCAAAACCTGAATAATGTGTATCCATCGTCATGCTTAACATAAGATCATAAGATTTACAGAGCGTTTCTTAAGGCAAGTACGAAGCTTCTTCTCATCTTGAGGAATCGCTATCAATTACTGAAATTTGTCTTTTGCAGCATTTGATAATTTTATAAATATTATACTTTGAGGTCTAAAATCAACGCGGAGTTTCACTGCTAACATCTACAACTAAATTTTTTAATCATTTCGCTGCCGCTCTTCCATCGCTTAAGCGACTATCTGGAAGGCCAATATGGTGATCATTTACTTTTGCCGATCTCGTGCTTTGGCGGAACGACCTTAACGTCTTTAATCTCTTCCTTTTGTTCGAAATGTACAGCGAATTCTGCGGGCTCGATCTTAATACCGTAGAAGTCGGCGTAGGCACGTGTAAATTCTGCGCCAAAGTAAAGGATGGCCGCGGTATAATAGATCCACAACAGGATGACGATCAACGAACCAGCTGCGCCATAAGAAGAACTTGTATTGGAAATATAAATACCGATAACCAGCCGTCCTATCATGAAAAGAACTGCGGTAAAGATGGCCCCTGAACGGACATCGCGCCACTTAATATTGGCATCGGGTAATACTTTGAAGATCACCCCAAACAAAACCGCGATAACGATAAAGCTGATTGCCAAATTGATCATATTAAATAAGATTACCGTAACAGCAGGCAGGAAAGTTTCCAAATGACTGCTAAGCGCCAGTAAAGCGCCGTTAATGATAAATGATACCAGCAGCAAAAACCCAAGCGTAACGATCATTGAACCCGAGAGCAAGCGGTTCTTCACTAACTTGATCCAGGCTACTTTAGGTTTTGGTTTCACCTGCCATATGAGGTTGATCGACTCCTGTATTTCGCCGAATACGGTGGTGGCACCGATAATAAGGGTAACAATACCTATAATGACCGAGATGATGGACTTACCCGATGTTTGCAAATGTGTGATCATATCCTGAATAGATTTAGCCGAATCTGCACCAACGATGTCGTTGATCTCGGCGAATATCTTCCCCTGGCTCGCATCTTTGCCTAAAAAAATGCCGGCAAGTGAGATGAGAAGCAACAACAGGGGCGCCAGTGAGAACAGGGTATAATAAGCGAGCGAAGCGCTATACTTGAGCGCCAGGTCATTCATAAAACCATTGAAAGCTGCCTTTAAAATCGTAAATCCGTTTTTAAAGGCCTGTTTGGTAAAGTAAGTCTTGATAGCGCTCATGGATCATCTTTTGGATACAAAGAGATGAAAAGCGAAAATGTTTGCATTTTCTTTATTTACATCCTTTTCTTATTTCAGCTCCTTCAATAATAAGAAGCTAAATCAAACCTCCGTCGACCGGGCTTTACGCAATTTTGCATGGATAGACCATCCGCTGAATAAATAAATGCAGCCGATAACCAGATATATCCAAAGCGGGATATTTTTCCCTGCAATGATCAGATAAAAATAAGGCAGGCTGTACCCTATTGCCGCAAATACTAAGGGTAATACAATCGAACTTTGTGATCTTAAATTTTTGATGGCCCAACCCAGAAAAATGAGAAACAAGATCTTACTAAACAAATACAAAACACCAAATAACCAGGGGTCTACGAAATGCAGATTAGCCTGATGAAAAAAGTAGTTTTTTAAAGTGATTAAATAGTATTCCATAAACTTAGGTCTTTTTGCATCCTTAGTCGCATTTAGCTCCATATCCTTACAAAAATTTATATAGCATATATATATGAAAAAGAGCTTTAAGGTTTTTAATATGTTAATTCAAAAATAAATGGTGGTTATTCCGGAATGAGTAAATACGAAAAGGACAAATGAAAATTTCAATGCATTTGATTTGGAGTGTCTTCGGATGATATCACAATTATCAAATCGCTGGATAAAATTTATAAAAATAGCAGCAGGAAAGAAAGACTTTCCTGCTGCTGATTTTACATTTTCCCTTTTGTCATTTTTTCCTCTGACATTTTTGATTTATCTATTTTTGATTTTTTCATCGGGACAGCCATCTTTTTGGACATTTTACTTTTCTCCATTTTACTCATTTTCTTATTGTCCATTTTATCCTGTTTAATGTTAGCCATTTTTTCTTTCTCCTGTTGTGGAGTGTTTGCAAAACCGGACGCAGAAAGACTGACCATTACTACAGCAGTAAGAATAAGCTTACCTGCTAATTTTAAGAATTGATTTTTCATGTTTTTTATTTTTTTATTTCCCTCTTGGTCGCCAAGACAAATAATTCCTTACAATAAAAATCAATTTTTATTTATTTCTTCCTCAATCCCCTATTGAAGCTCAGTTTGATTAAGCTCCCAACACTGAAGTTGGGATCAAAAAATCTCATTATTGTGTTGTGTTCAACGCGAAGATTTTTGCCGTTAATCAGCATATTGTCCAATCCTGCTTACCATACACCTGTTTAACGAACTGTTAGTTTACTCCATACTTTATAAGTCCTGTTTTTTTGATTACATTGGATACGTGTGACGCATAAAGATTAACCGGCAAAAATTTATTCAATTTTTTGTAAGGGAATCATCAGACAAGCGACTAATGCTAAAAAAGTAAACGCAGCAATTTACCACCAATTGAGATTTTGTTAAATCATATAAAATAAGTCTATGAAAGAAATCAAGGAAAAGCATACCCTCCTGATGCGCTGGACGCACTGGGTAAACTTCCCGGTGCTCACAGTAATGATCTGGAGCGGTTTGCTTATCTATTGGGCAAGTGATACGTACGGCGTTTCTATTTTCGGCTTTACGCTGATCAAATTTTTCCCTGAATGGTTTTACAGCTATTTCCACATCACTCACCGCCTTTCTGAAGGCATGGCCTTTCATTTTCTTTTTATGTGGTTCTTTTTTATCAACGGACTGTTGTACATTTCTTATACCATAATATCCGGCGCATGGCGGGAACTGATCCCAAAAAGAAATTCCCTCAAAGAAGCCTGGCAGGTACTTTTACATGACCTTCATATTAGAAAAACCATTCCCCCTCAAAAGAAATACAATGCGGCACAGAGAATTGCCTATACCGCAATTATCATAATGGGTGCCGGTTCGGTAATCACCGGGCTGGCCATTTACAAACCCGTACAGCTTTATTGGTTATGCTGGCTTTGCGGCGGCTATCACTTTGCAAGGATCATCCATTTTACCCTGACCATCGGATATGTTCTATTCTTTGTAGTTCATATCATACAGGTGATACTTACGGGCTGGAACAATTTCCGATCAGTGATTTCCGGCTTTGAGGTATTGGAAATGAAACCAAAAATAAAGGAATAATAATAGAAGAAATATCATCAGAAAATGAAACCCACAGATCTAAAAGAAATTAAGAAACCGCTTACTATCGAGCAAAAGATAAACAGAAGGAATTTTATATCCTTCGGCACTTTCTTTGCCTTAGCTGGCAGTGCTGTTGCAGGGTGGAAATGGCTGCTCTATGCACCTGAAGAAAAAGCAGGCATCACTGCCGGTACCAGGGCACCACTGCGAAGGGCACTCAACAAGTCTGAGCTTTTCTTCCGTAATCTCTTCAGCAATAACCATCTGGTTAAAACCTATCCAAAAGAAAGCGCGGCAGAAAACGTAAGGGTAAATAGTTTGATCGGCATTGAGAATGATACTGAATTCGATAATGCAAAATGGACGTTGAACGTGAAAATCACTCCTACGGACTTTTTAAAAATTAGTATTGAAGAAATTAAGGCATTACCAAAAACAGAAATCATCTACGATTTTAAATGTGTGGAAGGTTGGGATCAGATCCAGCATTGGGCCGGTGTAAAGTTGAGCGATTTTCTATTGCACTATAAACTGGATGCCCTTGCCGAGAAAAACTACATGGGACTTGAAACACCTAACGGAGAGTATTATGTAGGCCTGGAACGAGACAGCGTGCTACATCCTCAAACAATTTTAGCATATGAGATGAATGGAAAACCGATAACCAATGACCATGGTGCACCTTTGAGGTTAATTATTCCGGTAAAATATGGCATCAAAAACATCAAAAGAATTGGGGTAATGTCCTTCAGCGATATCCGCCCAAGAGATTACTGGGCTGAACAGGGTTATGATTATTATTCCGGACTGTAAAATATTAAAATTTACTATAAAGGGCACTGATAGATGAATATCAAACTTACAAACATAAATTCATAATTGTAAACAGCTAATCAACCCGCTATAAACTGATAAAACCGTTACCCATTAATCTTTTGAACAGGTAACAGCTATCCTACTCACTACTATGGATAATCATATATCTTCAAAATGAATTTAACACTCATATTTCAGATAACAAAATCATATTTACGCCCATATTTCATTTATAACCAGCGTATTATAATGCTAAAATGAAATAATAATTTTAAAAACAAATGAAAAGAAACATTTATCGAATATTCTAATAATTATTAGCAAACTCTTTAATTATCAATGTCATTAATCTTTCTATTTATCTCTCTGGCTAAGATCCAAATAGGTAATGGCATAATTACTACTATGAACAAGAAAAGTAAATAAAATAATTTGGCAATAATGAGTAATGTCAATTCTAAATTTCCAGCTTCTTCTTCATTATCTGACCAAATCATAACCTTAACTTATTTTATTTAGTTCAAAATTCTATATTTATTCATCTTAAATATATAAAATATTACTAACAAAAAAAATACTTCTAATCAGGAATTAACATTTCTATCCAAATATTTTTACGCTCCAAAAGTTTAAAAATGGGCAGAGCTTTTCTTCCCATTCATTGGATAAAAAGGCACGCTGTCAATCTTTCGGATGACAGTAAACTAGAAAACAAACTTTGGTAATAGCTATCGATTGTTGCAACTTTCTCCGGATCGGTATAAGTAACTAATACGTTAAATTCAGGATTTGGGATAACAGCTAATTCTCGTTGTTATCCAAAAAATGAAGATCAAATTAGTAGCTAGATGGATTCCTTTGTGATATATTCAGAAGCCATATTTAAAAATGTCCTTCAGGAGCCAATATTAAGTTTATAACCTTTGCCACGAATAACTACAAGTTGGATATTTGAATCACATTCAAGTTTTTTTCGGAGTTTAGATATGAACATATCCAAGCTGCGCCCCACAAAAACACCTTCATCTTCCCATATCTCTTTTTGTAGTTTGCTTCGCTCTATAATTTCATTGGGGGCCATTGCTAAAATTAGTAATACACGCGTTTCTGTTCGAGTCAGCTTGATTGTTTCTCCGCCTACTTTCAGCTTCCTGTTCTTCGTATCAAACAACACCCTGCCCAGACTTAAAATATCTTTACACTTTTCATCAGGTACACCTCTTCCAGGCTTTACTGATCTCAAAAATATAAACCCAACAAATGCTAAAAATGGTAGGCTACCCAAAAGATATCCATTCTTTGCTGTATCTATTCCTATGGGTTTCAATTTAACATTAATCATGTAATTTGCTTTTGGTTGCTTTCTACCTACACACGATATAATATCTTCTTTTGCATTTTTGGCTATCGCATATCCATAGACTACACCAGGCTGGCCGCTGTTCAGAACCTTAACCACATAATCCCCTACTAGAGGATCTTTGGACAATATACGCCGGGTAGTTTTTAAAAGGGAATCTGTCTGAAAAGTAAATTCATGTTCAAATCTAATCTGATACTCATTTTCAGCGACAATTTTAATCGGGAGAACTCTTGACGTACTATCTCCCGATTGCAAGAGTAATTCATGCCCGATTCTGCGGAATAAAACCTGCCTTCTTTCAAGAGCAAAGTCGTCTCCATCAGTCAGACCAAAAGCTGCACAAGTTGAATAAAAAAACAAAAGCAGTACCGATCCAATGAGGTATGTGCCTTTGCTCAAGAGGAGATTTCGGCTATCAAGCATAGTTTATGGTTTTTATTTACAAAGTTTACAAATTTATTTACAATCCAAATTCTTCGCAGAGATCGAGATTAAAGTAGTTTCGATCCATCCATTGCAATGACCTTGAAGGATCTTTTTTTTAAAAAATTAAGGCACAGAATTGTATTAAAAGCAATTATAACCAGGCAATATTACAACATCAATCAAATAATTATGAAATATTTTAATTTATATCCTCTGTTTGTAATGGCTGTTATTACCTCCTATTGTGGGGAAAAGCAAACTAAACCACATAAAGATAATATCAATTACGAAATTAAAGACACAATTACTTCGTACGGACCAAAAAGCATGGTTAGGAATGTAAAACAAGGCAGAAATGGTACCATTCTGATCGCTGCATCATATGCTGGTGTTTTTCGATATGATGGAAAATCGTTCACTAATCTCACCGGTAAAATAGGTTCGCGCAGATACTGGAATGTTTTGGAAGATCGACGGGGAACCCTTTGGTTTGCTACTACTGATTCTGGTGTTTATCACTACAATGGTAAATCCTTTCAACATTTTACAACCAGGGAGGGACTTGCCAATGATGCAGTTTTCTCTATTTATGAAGATAGAGCCGGCACTATCTGGTTCGGCACCGGAGGAGGAGCAAGCCGTTATGACGGCAAATCTTTTCGAAATTACACAACGAAAGAAGGTCTTTCCAATAATAATATTCATACGATCTTTGAAGACAAAAGCGGGAAAATTTGGTTTGGCACCAGCGGCGATGCTTGTTTTTATGATGGGAAAACATTTACTGTTTTCAAAAACAAGAAAGGTAAAGCTTTTCAAAACGTCTGGTCGATAATCGAAGATAGAAATGGTAATGTTTGGTTTGGTGCGTCCATCATCAATGACAGGAAAGGTGATACCCTTTTCGTTTCAAATGGTATTTGGCGCTATGATGGTAGTACATTTACCAGGGTCATAGAAAGGGCTGCATCTGCTATATTCGAAGATAAGCATGGAAATATTTGGACAACCGGTCCAGTACACCCTAACGGGGTTGGGGATTGGATACTCTCCTTTTATAATCAAAAATCACTATATACTAAAAAGGTTCCTGTGATTGAAATAATGTCAATTAATAAGATGCTTTGTGGAATATTGGAGGCTGATGATGGAAGTATCTGGTTTGGATCTTTAAATGGCGTTTATCGGTATGATGGCAAGAACATTACTGACTTTAGAAGTAAAAAGGATAAGCAATAATGTCCTTCATTTTTTGAGATACCTTTAATAATGCTGGTCAAGCTAAATATATTAGAGGCTCAATCATAACGGTAGATGGTGGCTTTAGTGCTTAAGACCAGAAAATAACTTTTGAGGGACTTTGACTATGTGTCATTGTCCCTTTCCCTTTCAAAGCATCTAGATTATTTTGAACGTGGGATTACAAAAGAATAATACAGATGCTTCTCTAAAAGAAAGCAGGAAAGCAATTACTGTGGTTTGAGAAAGGCGTTAAATCAATCCATTTGCCTAATTATGAATAAGCTTCAAGACTCTTTCACACTTCTCCCATTCCTTCAAAAAGAGGTTAGGTAAGGGACCTGTCGAATTTACGCATAGTACTAAGGTAAGCATTTTAACATCTTATGAAAATAACTATCGTTTACTCGTTCACTTAATATCTACCATGAGCTTGCAACCCCATTTCATCTTGTATGAAGATAAAAGAATCTAGTACCAAGTAGCTAATGATGATATCTTTGACAATTTCATTAACTCTGTACGTTTTCTTAGACAGAATTTTCTGTTGCCCAAGACGAGTTTGGATACCACTGTGCTTTTGCTGATCCTTGGTTTTGAAGAATGAAATAATTGATATAATTTCTGTTTTTTATGAAAACATGATTGATTTTTATATTACATCAATATATTTACAGTATGCCATCGGTAACAAAGCTTAAGACGTTTTATCAGACATATCACCAGGAGGCTGATCTTTCACAACCCGATGTAGGCCACTTTAATGTATTCCGCATGGAAGACCTCATAGGGCCTGAAGAAAAGCCAGTAAGCTATAGCCGCCGCGATTTTTTTAAAATAAGCCTGGTAAAGGCCGAAGGCAAGGTGCATTATGCAGACCACAGCGTGATTGCTAGCGGTACGGTTTTAGCCTTTACCAATCCAATAATCCCTTTCATGTGGGAAAAGACAGGTGCTAGACAAACAGGTTTTGTCTGTATTTTTACCGAAGCTTTCTTCACTCATTATGGTACAATTACAGAATTCCCCGTTTTTCGCAATGCAGCCAATGGCATTCTGCTGCTTAACAGTGAACAGGAGAAAGTATTTCGTGCTTATTTCGAAAAAATTTACAGTGAATTGCATGGCAGCTATGAATTTAAATATGACCTTTTACGAAGTCTCGTTATGGAGGTTGTACATGCAGCCCAAAAGCTGCAGCCGGTGAAGTTGCAATCATCTAATAAAACTAAAGCAGCAGAAAGGCTGGTCCGATTATTCAAAGATCAATTGGAACAGCAGTTTCCCATCGAACTCAACCGTCGTTCAATCCGGCTCCGCACAGCAGCTGATTTCGCTGAATCTTTACATGTACATATTAATCATCTGAATAAAACATTAAAAAAAATGACGGGTTTAACGACAATGCAGCTGATAAATGACCGTATCATTCAGGAAGCAAAACTAATTCTTAAAGGCACCACTTGGACCATAGCGGAGATTGCTGGATGCCTCGGCTTTGAAGAACCTAACCATTTTTCTGCATTTTTTAGATGTCGTTGTGGAATAGCACCCAATCGATTTCGTCAATCGTAATAAAGATTGATTTTTGTATTTATAAGATTCTTTTTTATAGCTGCTGATTTATGGGTGCTTCCGACCTTTGTATCCGACAGTGAAGATCACCAGGCTATGGATGACATCCCTGTGCAATTGTTAAAAATGGTTGGTTAATTTGTGAATATCGAATTTACACTTGTAATCTGTAGGTCTAATTTTACCATCTTCTTTTGCACAGCAGCTTAGCCGGCTAGATCTGAATTCCCTCAAAATTTGTAAAAATGATTGATATGAAAAGGTCCTTAAAAATCAAAGCTTGCTCGGCATTAATTTGCAGTATTATCTTTAACGGTACTGCTTTGGCTCAGCAGGTTGAACAAGTACAAACCAGTCACATCGAAAGTAATATCAGCGCATTTTTAGCAGAGGCCTCAAAATCCGGTCCAGGGAAACCTATGGAGCAAATGACTCCAGCAGAGGCACAGGCTGTGCTGGCCGGTGCACAAAATTCTGTAAAAGTTAATCTTTCAGGGGTTGTTATAACGGAAGTAAGAATTCCTGCCGATGGCCAAATGATCTTACTAACCATTGTGAAACCAGCGGGCACTAATGATCCCCTTCCCTGTTTTGTGTACTTTCATGGTGGAGGTTGGATGCTGGGGGATTTCGCAACGAATCAGCGGCTGATCCGAGACCTCGTGATTTCTTCCGGAACAGCGGCTGTATTCGTCAATTATGCGCTGACACCAGAGGCAAAATATCCCACAGCCATTAATCAGGCCTACGCTGCCACCAAATGGGTTGCTGAACACGGCAAAGAAATCGGCCTTGATGGTAAACGAATCGCTGTAGCGGGTAATAGTTCGGGAGGTAATATGGCTGCCGTTGTTGCAATAATGGCAAAAGATAAAAGAGGCCCTAAAATTAAGTTGCAGCTATTATTATGGCCCATAACTGATGCAAATTTTGACACTGGTTCTTATCAGCAGTTTGCTTTAAACCCAATCTTGACAAAAAATGTGATGATTTGGTTTTGGGAAAATTATCTGCCGGATGCCGCAAAGCGCAATGACATTTACGCATCACCTTTACAGGCTACATTAAAGCAACTAAAAGGCCTACCTCCGGCCATAGTTTTAACCGCTGAAAACGATGTACTGCGTGATGAAGGCGAGGCTTATGCTCGCAGATTGGATCAGGCGGGTGTAAGGACTGTCTGTACCCGCTATAATGGAATGGTACATGACTGGGCGCTCCTGAATCCTTTCAGCCAGATCCCTGCTGCCCGGGCAGCCATAGCTCAGGCTTCAGCAGAATTAAAAAATTCCCTCCAATAACACCTGCGGAAATAAACGACAAATTAAATTTTATGAAGGCTACTGGAAAAGCCCGTAAAGGCAACTGTCATTTCCGGGCACCCAATATATTGGACTTTATTCTATTAACAACTCTTCATTTTTGAGATGAACCGCAACTCGCTTCCAGCCGCCAGTCCTGGATATTCCGGACGATGCTTGGCCAGAATATCCAGCTACCTACTATACCAGTGTATTTCACGTTTATATAAGCCATTTGCTTCATTCATTTCGGGAATATAGTAACTTGCAATTTCATCTATAACTAATCTGGATTTCCTGAAGAGCTGTTGTATACCCTCCAGCCGCATTAAAATCGAACCGCTTCATGAAATATTTGACGATACCAATCTGTATTTCAAATAAATAAACAAAATACACTTTCATGCAATTACAGATCTTAAAGATCCCATTTTAGTAGATGATAACCTGATCAACACTAACAATTAACACTACAAAAGCCAGATAAGAATTCAGATCAATGGATCAAATAAGAAGCTAAATCAAACCTTCGTCTTTACGCAATTTTGCATGGATCGACCATCCGCTGAATAAATAAATGCAGCTGATAACTAGATATATCCAAAGCGGGATATTTTTCCCTGCAATGATCAGATAATCTAGTTGAAGATAGTACCCCCAGCCGCATTAAGATCGAACCGCTTTATAAATGATTTGACTATAATAAGCTGTATTTCAATTTTATACACAAAAGCCTCTTTGATGCAGTAGTTATCTTCAACGACAAAATATAGAAAGAGAGTGACCTAAAAATACAATAGTTTTGTTTAGTAAACAAAACTATTGTATTTTCGTATCAAACACTAACTTATGATACCTCAGAATATTCTCAGTCAAATTATTCAGGCACAAAGCCAAAATATAGCAAATAAGGACAAAGGGCTAAAAAGAGATGCGTTGAAATTATTACCTAATTTAGCTTCACATGCCCTCATTGTATCGGGAATAAGAAGATGCGGAAAAAGCACTTTATTATTTCAATTACTAAGCAGCAAATATCCTGATGCACTATACCTCAATTTTGAAGACCCCCGATTATATGAATTTGAAAACAAGGATTTCCTTAGGTTAGATGTGTTGATCCGGGAACAAAACCTCTCCGTGTTAATGTTTGATGAAATCCAAATTATACCAGAATGGGAAAGGTATGTTCGGCAAAAATTAGATGAAGGATTTAAGATAGTTGTTACTGGCTCAAATGCTTCATTATTGAGCAGGGAATTAGGAACAAAGCTTACAGGAAGGCACATTACTAAAGAATTATTTCCGTTCTCCTATCACGAGTTCATCTCTTACCAAAAATTATCCCCATCCGCTGAATCACTAATTAACTATCTAACAATAGGAGGCTTTCCAGAATATATTAAAGAAAAGACCGATGACATTCTAAACCATCTATTTGAAGATATATTGATCCGTGACATTGCGATTCGGTACAGTATCAAAGACGTGAGAACTTTACAGCGTTTGGCTCAATATCTAATCTCAAATGTAGGAAAGCCTGTATCTGGCAATAATCTTAAAAAGATTTTTGAAGTAGGTGCCACCAGCACTGTATTGGAATATTTATCACATATGGAATATTCTTATTTATTGCATTTTGTTCCCAAGTTTAGTTATTCTCTAAAAAAACAGATAGCAAACCCCAGAAAAGTATATGCAATTGATACAGGTCTGGTCAATGTCAATTCAGGTTCTTTTACTGAGGACAATGGGCGTAAATTCGAAAATCTAATTTTTTTGCATCTTCGCCGATCTTATAAAGAGATCTATTATTTTTCAGAAAAAGGAGAATGTGACTTTATCGCATTTAAAAATGGGGCATTTCATCAAGCCATCCAGGTATGTTATGAATTGAATTCAGATAATCTAGATAGAGAACTTAATGGTATGATTGAAGCTCTGGAATTATTTAATATGGATGAAGGAACCTTAATCACTATATCGCAAAAAGATCTTTTCGAAAAAAACGGAAAGATCATTCATGTCATTCCTGCCTATGAATACTTACTGAAATAGAAGCAATGTTATATCTGCCTACTAATGCCTACGAAGATCGCTCAGTATTGTACGCCTCAAAATAACCTCTTTAGGATAAATTATAAGTCATAGTGCTGCAACTCATATTAATAAAGAAATCTTTAACAGTATTAAGATACCTGTATGTTAAGGCAAGTATTTGAAAAATGTCTATCCAAACAATTCATACCTCTTAAAGTTATAAAACCACGTATGGCACATGGATTGCAACAAATAATTTAGTCCCTGGTTACTTACTGCTCATCAGTTAATCCGAAAAATGTGTGCGCACGTTACACCCTAGCCAAGAAAGAAAAGGATTTACTGAAAGCGTACCAGGTTAAGTTACCTTCTCCTTTTGAGCCGAACTATAATCTGTCACCCACACAGGAAGGGTTAGTAATTACTGCTGATAAACACAACCTTGCACAGAAAATGCACTTTGGCCTGGTGCCCTATTGGGCAGAAAATATAAAACTTGATTTTTCTACGCTTAATGCAAGAAGTGAAGGAGCATTAACCACAAAAACATATGCCCCTCTGCTTACCCATCATAAAACCTGCTTGGTGCTTGCCGATGGTTTTTACGAATGGGACAAAAAAGAAACCGATAGACTTTTACCATACCGTTTCGAATTAAAAAGCAGGGAACTCTTTGCCTTTGCAGGTTTGTGGAGCCAGTGGAAACATAAATTTAGCGAAGAGGTTTACCGCTCATTTACAATTATGACTACAGTTGCCAACCAAACGGTGGGAAAAGTTCATGATCCAAAATTTAGAATGCCGGTTATATTGGATAAACATGAAGAGCAAATGTGGCTAAGTAAGGATCTCAGCGTAACTGAGTTGCTCACTTTATGTAACCCTTATCCTGATGAAGATATGGTAAGTTTCAAGGTTTCCACAGCTGTAAATGCAACTACAAAGAATAAAATTAACCGAAGATAGTGAAACATAGATTAAAAAGACGATTTTTTGAGACATAAATATCACAAAAAACGGATTGAAAAATAACACCCCCATTATGTCTTAAAAAACGACCGTTAATATAATTGATTTAAAATGCAAATCCGCAAATATTCAGGAGTATTGCTGTCAAATATTCGAATAAATCACAAGAAGTAATTATTGTGGAAGTATCGTTTTTTTGATAATTTAACGCCAAATTTTTCCTAATACTAACCAGTCACTTTTTATTTCAAATAATTTAGATTAATAACACAATCCAATATCCTAATTTTATTAATGCACATACAAGATTTTCAGCAACACTTGCCTCTGAAGTACAACCTTCCGAGTTCAAAAGATCTGGATGATTAATTCATTATCAAGAGCTACCTTAATTATTTTAGGCCGGTAGATCCAACATTTTTGCCATTCCGTTTTATTGGTTATTTATAAAGGCGCTTTAATCCCAATCATTGCGCTGATGCCACTGAGGTGCGTACTTGATTTATTGGGTAGATGTGGTATTGTTGACCCCTGCATTTCAAGGTAAATTATAAACGATTTAGAAACTTTATAGTTCATACCCCCACCTGCATTGACGTATAAGTACGTGCCCGAGAATGTGGTGTAATTAACCGTATTAGTTTCTCTGTCAAGTGATGCAGCAGGTACATCTATAAAAGAAGCTCCGGCACCAGCCAAAACAAATGGCTGCCAGTGACCAAAACTACGCTGGTAACCAAAATTTAAACCCAGATTTGTGCTGTTGGCCTTTGCGTCAACCGCCGAATTTATAGCACCAAAGTTACTCTGTGATTTAAAATTTACCGTTGTTTGTCCAAATTGAAGTTCGGCAAAATAGTCCTGGTGATAGTTAAGCTGTAAGGAAGTCATAGCATTAGACCCCATCAAGGCCTTTTGACCTTTGTCATGATCATAGGGAATAAATATACCTATAGAACCACCAAAATCCAGGTACAATTTGCGGGCTGTCGGGTCATCATTACTTTGTGCGTGCGCAATAGATGTAGATACACCTAAACAGATCAGTACAATAAAAAAAATTACTTTGGATATAGTCATTAGCCGCTAAAATTAGCTGCAATTCCTGGTACATCGTACAATTACAGTGTCACAATTAAAAATTAAGAATTCATCATACTGGATTGCAGCGCAGATTGATCCTGAATACGAGGTTAATTACCCATGCCTACAGCCTTTCAAAAAGCGAATCACCTCTTGCAAATAAAACGTACTAAGGTAACTTTGAGTTACATCCCATAAAACCAGGTAAATTAACCGTGCAAAGCCTTAAAAAACATATCTGCATGTTAAAACGCATTGTTATGCAAAATAGAAGATAAAGGGACTTTGTGCTGTTTTGCAATGAGCAGTTTCATACATACTGATTGAATGGATCTGCCAATCAGGCAAATCCATTCAACCAGTATAGTAGATTTTACTATCGACAAAAAGTTTATCAGGTTAAGGTTTTAAAACAACCTTTACACAATCATCTTCTTTTTCATCGAAAATCTTGTAGGCTTTGGATACCTCACTTAGTGGCATGGTATGGGTAATAATATCATCTAAAACTACCTTTTCTTCTTTTACCAACTGAATCAGTTTATCAATATGGTTAAGCACCGGGGCCTGCCCCTGCTTAATGGTTAACCCTTTGTCAAATATCCGGAATAAGGGGAAGTTGTCATATGGACTACCATATACACCCAAAATAGAAACTGTACCGCTTCTGCGAACCGCTTCAAAACACATTTCAAGTACTTTAATACTGCCTTTTTCAAAGTTAACAGTTGCTTTTACTTTATCCAGAAAAGTTCTTTCGGGTTCAAAACCCACTGCATCTATGCATACATCTGCACCACGGCCAGCTGTCATTTCACGGATGGCGGCTATCACATCTACCTTATGCGGGTTCAAAGTATCCACATTATTTACGGCTTTTGCTTTTTCCAAACGGTAATCTAGTGGGTCTATAGCAATAACGCGGCTTGCACCATGTAACCACGCAGCCTTCTGGGCCATTAAACCAACAGGACCGGAACCAAAAATGGCAACCACCTCACCGCCTTTAAGCTGTGCCCAGTCTACTCCCGACCAGCCGGTAGGAAAAATATCAGTGAGGAACAATGCTTGTTCATCTGTGATATTATCAGGAATAACCCTGGGGCTTACATCAGCATATGGAACACGAACATACTCTGCCTGTCCGCCAGAATAACCTCCGTAAAGGTCTGTGTAACCAAATAAGGCTGCCCCTTTTTGATCCATCATATCGCCATTAGGGCCATAATGTTTGTAATTGGAGTTTTCACAACTCGGCGAAGCACCGTGGTTACAGAAAAAACATGAACCACAGGCAATGGGGAATGGCACAATAACCCGGTCGCCTTTTTTTAAATTCTTTACTTCGGCACCCACTTCTTCAACAATCCCCATAAATTCATGTCCCATTACCATATCGGTACTTTGAGGCACTGCCCCGCTAAGAATATGAAGGTCTGATCCGCAGATTGCTGTTGAGGTTACTTTTAAAATAATGTCTGTTGCCAGTTCAATACGGGGATCTGGAACAGTTGTATAACTGATATCGCCTGGTTTGTGGAATACTGCTGCTTTCATTTTCAATAGGTTTTAGATGAATAATAGCAGTCAACAAAACATAGGGATGAATGTTTATCTTATTTTAAACGTATCGTATAACCCTGACAACGTTACCAATTGTACATCCGATTTGTTTGCATTTATTTATATAGTCAAGAAAACACATGCTAACCCTATATAAAAAAATGCAAACCTCCATTCTTTGAGGCTTGCATGGGCATAAATATGGAATACAGAAATTTATTTAGCTTTTGAGGCATTTTCAGCAGCCTCGATAATCACTTTGGCAACTTCATCCGGATGGGAAATAAATACGGCATGGCTGCCTTTTATTTCGGTTATTTTTGCACCGGCGTGTTTATACATGTTCCGCTCAATTTCAGGATTAATAGCTTTGTCTTCTGTAGCTACTATACCATAACTTGGTTTATTTTTCCATGCGGCTTCCGTAATTGGAGCGGTAAAACACTGAACAAATATTGGCCCCTGGGAGGCTGCCATAAAATCAGCATCGGCTTTAGATAGATCAGCCGCAAAACCAGCGTGAAATTTAGCCTTATCATAATAGACAATACCTTTTTCATCCGGAGGCAAGATTCCGTTTTCGGGTGCTGGCGGCAGTGCAGAAATCAATTGGCCTGCGGTCTGTCCATTGTCTGGTGCAAATGCCGCAACGTAAACCAAACCTACCACTTTTTGGTTTACACCAGCTTCGGTGATTACCGCCCCGCCCCATGAATGGCCAACAAGAATTACCGGCCCGTTTTGTTGATCAACTATCCTGTTAGTAGCGTCAACATCATCCTTTAGGGAAGTAAGAGGATTTTGAACAATTGAAACATTGTACCCTTTTTTTGTAAGGATATCAAATACTTTTTTAAATCCAGAGCCATCTGCAAAAGCGCCGTGTACTACTACAATGTTCTTCACTGCCTGTGCGCTGGCCTGTATAGAGAAACCGAAAGTTGTCGATAAAGCGGTTATGGCGATGATGAACCCGCTTTTTAATTTGTTTTTTAGAAGTGTATTTTTCATTTTCGTGGGTGTTGATCTTTAATGTTTGAATCAACAGCACAAAGATGACCCAGAAAATGGACGCAAAGAACGGTGTAACTTCCCGATAACTTGTAATTATTTCCCGACTTCTACCGTTAGCAGGTTGTTTCTAAATTCTAAAGGTGCAAATGAGGTGTGCTTTTTAAAAAATTTAGCAAAATAGGCAGGGTCTTCAAATCCAAGTTCATAGGTGATTTGTTTAACGGATTTACTGGTATAATATAACAGCCGCTTCGCTTCGGTAATAATTCTTTCACGGATCACCTGCTGGGGAGTTCGCTGGTAATAAAGGGCAAAAATATTGGACAGGGTTTTTGGCGACTTATTCATTATTCCGGCATAATAATTTACGGTATGTTCGGTCCGGAAATTTCCCTCAACCAGTAAATTGAATTTACGGAATATATCCAGCCGCTGGTCATGCAACTTTACGTCTGGCGCAAACTTACTCATTGCCAGCCGGGTGATGAATATGATTAAACGCTTTAAGAGAATGGTTAGCATTTCGCTTTGAATGCTGTCCTGGGTATTCAATTCTTCTATGAACACATTTAGCAATAAGTTCAGTTTGTACTGAGCAGGTTCATCAAGCTTAATGAATAACTCATCTCCCATACAAAATAAAAAACCTACGCAGCTTACTTCAGCATCATGGTCAATGATACAATAAAACTCCCGGTTAAACTGCCACGCAATAATGTCAAAAGGGCGCTCAAAGGAAAACGATTGATCAAACATCAGCGGTATCAGTGTGTTGGGCATAAAATCATGTAAAACACCATCGATTGTGATACGCTGCTGATCACCCTTATTCCAGGCGATAGTAAAGTATTTTTTGTCTTTATCCCGAGAGTAAAAAAGCCTGTCGAAACTTTGCTGTTCACTTAAAAGTAATAGATCGCCGCCAGTTTTAGGATCAGTAAGAGTTAATTTCATAACACCATAAAGTTAAGGCAGCGGATTTTATATATGGTCAGTTCAGTGTCTATTGTTTTGAGGTATTGACCGTAAGTTTTTAATTGTTCATGAACCAATGAGGTGATGTACATTGCAAAAAGGTGAATATATCAGGGCGGTAAGTAATCAAAAAATCGCATCATCATGATGTCACAATACCTTTACAGCTATAGTTAAGGCCTGTAATTTCCAGCATCACCTACTGTTTCAGCCCTTTGCTGATTGTTTTTTCCAGTGAATTTTATATTTTAGCCCATCTGGGCCCATGTTTTACCGTAATTACAAAACATGATGAAAGGAATAGTGTTACCCCTGGTAACATCAATCCATCCCGATTGCATTTGAAAAATAAAAATGGCTGAAAATCAAAATTATGATGCCGCATTCTGCGGTAACCTTGCTATACATCAAACCAACTCTATTCAGGATTACGGTTTTTTACTGGTGATAGACATTGAAAACTTTGAAATTGTTCAAGGAAGTGAAAACCTCGACAAGTTATGTTCAAAGCATATCTCCGAGCTGATAGGCGCCAGTCTTTCTGATTTTATGACAGCTGAAGATTTGAAATCCCTCAGGACCGAAACTGCCAAGGGGCCCAGAAACAGGGTGCCATTTAGCTTTAACTTTATTAATGAACAAATTCAAGTTCCAGTAAATGTATTATGCCATGTGAAAAACGACATGGTGATCATGGAAATTGAAGTAGATGACCAGGAGCCCGAGCGTAGTTTTTCATCTGCTTTTCAGGAGGTCAGATCATTTATTTCCACCCTTGAAAACACCAGCGATTTACAGCAAATCTGCCAGGCCAGCATCCACGAAATACGTCGTATCACCGGATTTGACGGAATCAGGATGTACCGTTTTGATCGTGACTGGAACGGCACCGTCATCGCCGAAGAGATTCAGGGAGATCTGGAAAGTTACCTGGGTAATACTTTTCCGGCCTCAGACGTGCCTAAACAGGCCAGGGCACTATATATAAAAAATCCCTTCCGCTTAATCCCAAACAGAGAGTATAAAGCTTACAAACTTTTTCCGGTTATCAACAGCATTACCAATGGTTTCCTTGATCTATCGGATTGTAACCTTAGAAGTGTAGCACGTGTGCACCTGGAATATATGGCCAATATGAACGTTACCGCATCGATGTCAATCAGGGTAATGGTAGAGGGTGCGCTCTGGGGGCTTATATCCTGCCATCACATCAAGCCCAAGTATATGAGTACCGAGAGCAGGTTTATATTTGAATGGCTTAGTATGGAAATCTCTTACAGGATATCATCCATCCTCAAACAAGAGCAACTGGCCATATCGGCAGAGAAGCTAAAGCTAAAGGCTTCCTTAACTGAAAACATATTCTCAAAAGGAGATATTCTAAAAGGTTTGCTGGAAGATGAAAACCAAATACTGCTAAAGTTGTTTAACTGTGATGGGTGCGCTGTGTGTTTGAATGGTAAAGTTACTACACTGGGCACCGTACCCCTAAAAGAAGATATTGAGAATTTACTGCTGTGGGCAGACGGGAAAGCTTTGGGAAATACTTTTGCAACCCATGAATTGGGAGAAATTTATGAGGAAGGCAAAAGCTATACAGATATGGGTAGCGGTATACTGATTATCCCATTAAATAGAACTAAAGGCGATCTGATTATTTGTTTCAGACCGGAAAAGGTGAAAAGCATTAAATGGGGAGGTGACCCTAATCAGGCAATCAATTTTGAAAAAGATAAGTTGAGTTACCACCCGCGCAATTCTTTTAAAATCTGGATGCAGACAGTATATGGACAGGCCGAAATCTGGAATGATACAGAAATGGAAATGGCAGAATCACTGAGAAATTTTCTTTTTCAGTATAGTGCCGACCAACAATTTAATTAATGCAAAATCATAAAATGACCGAGCGCAATACTAAATATACTACAAAACGATACGACAAATATATAGTGGCTATTGGAGCTTCTGCAGGCGGACTTGAATCAATTCATACCTTCTTTGACAATATGCCGTCTAACACCAGTTTTTCTTTTGTGGTGATCCAGCATTTGTCTTCCGATTATAAAAGTCTGTTGGTTGAGCTGGTGGCCAAACATACACATATGAAGGTGTTTGAAGCGGCCGATGATATGGCCATACAACAGGATTGCGTTTATATCATACCGAATAATAAATTAATGACAGTGAGCCGTGGCAGGCTTAAACTTACTGAAAAGTCATTAGTGAAAGCCCCGAATACAGCAATTGACCATTTTCTGTATACCCTTGCAAAAGACAAAAAAGAAAAAGCAATTGCTATCATACTTTCGGGAACCGGATCGGACGGAACAAGGGGTATACAGGCTATAAAAGAGTGCGGCGGAATGGTTATCGTACAGGAACCTTCTACCGCGAAGTTTGACGGAATGCCTAACAGTGCAATTGCATCTGGTAATGCAGACTTTATTCTATCGCCTCCAGACATGCACAAGGAACTTTTCAATTATGTAAATGAAGAGCCCGTAAAAGTATTGGAAAACGGAAATATCAATGAAGAATTGCTAGATGAAATTTTTACCCTGGTACATCAGCTGAGCGGCAATGATTTTAATCTTTATAAAACCCCTACTATTATCCGCAGGATTGGAAGGAGAATGAATGAAAATGAAATCAAAACATTGGATGAATATGTTGATTTTCTGAAAGAAAATGAAAAAGAGGTATCTATCCTTGGTCAGGATTTCCTGATTGGGGTAACCAAATTTTTTCGTGACACCGCCGCGTTTGATGTTTTCAATGAACAGCTTCGCCAGGTGATAAACGGCAAAAATCACGGAGACACCTTAAAGATTTGGGTATGTGCATGCAGCACAGGGCAGGAAGCCTATAGCATCGCCGTTCTGGCTTGCGATGCAGTAAATAAATCCGGCAAGCACATTGATGTGAAAATATTTGCAACCGATATTGATGAAAAAAGTATCGAGATAGCTTCCAAAAATCAATACCATGCTAACATCATCAAAGAGGTCCCTCCTCAATTATTTAAAAAGTATTTCAATCAGGATGGAAACTTTTACGGAGTGATCCCTGAGGTGAGAAAAACGGTGGTATTTGCCAAACATGACGTGATCAAGTCGCCACCGTTCATCAAAAATGATATCGTTACCTGCCGTAATATGCTGATTTATGTAAACAGTATTCTGCAGGAAAAGATATTATCTGTTTTTCATTTTTCATTGGTGCAGGGAGGATACTTATTCCTGGGTTCAAGTGAAACAGTTTCCTCGCTTAAAGATGGGTTCAGGGAAATCTCCTCCAAATGGAAACTATACCAGAAATCGGGGACAATAAATTATGCAGCTTACAATACTTATAATACCAACCACAAAGCGCAACTTGATAAAAGCAAAAAGAAACCGCAGATAACCGACCTGGTGATGAGCCCGATAGAAAAAAGTTTCAATAGCTTTTTAACGGGCGAACTTGGATACGCGGGTATATATGTAGACAGGTCTTATGTGATGCAGGATGCTATCGGTGATTACCGTAAGTACCTTAACCTGCCGCCTGACAAAATTGAGTTGAACATCCTGAAGATGGTTCCAAAAGAGGTATCAATTGTATTGAATACAGCCTTGAGGACTTCCTGGAAAAACGGTGAAACTACGCATTTAAAGCGGATCCGTTTTCAAAAGGACAACGTAGAAACTTATCTCAACATCTCTGTTAAACCTCCCGATCAGGAAAACGGGGTTGGTTTTACCATGATCCTTTTTGGCGAAAGTACATTGGAAACGATTCCGGAAAAGGACGACCGTGGAATGGTTGAGCTGCATGATGGGAATGAACATGAGTATATATTTGAACTTGAAGCAGAGCTCAACGAAACCAGGAACAGTTTGCAGCTTGCAGTAGAGGAAATGGAAACCACCAATGAGGAACTGCAGTCTACCAATGAAGAGATGCTCTCTGCCAATGAGGAATTACAGTCCAGTAATGAAGAACTGCAATCCTTAAATGAAGAATTACATACCCTGAATACCGAACATCAGTTAAAAATCAAGGAGTTAGTTGATTTGAACGATGACCTGGACAACTATTTTAGAAGTACCGATATCGGTCAGATCTTTATTGATTCCGGACTTTTCATCCGTAAGTTTAATGCAGCGGCGATCAGTATGGTTAACCTGATAGAGGCAGATATAGGCCGTTCTATTGAACAGATTTCTAACAATATCAAATCTGAGAACCTGAATAACGACATTCAGGAGGTGCTGGGAAGTGGTAAAGTCCTGGAAAAAGAAGTGCAGATCAGAACCGGTACCAGTAGTTTAATGCGCATATTGCCTTACATCAGAAAAGATAAAAAGACAGATGGTGTGGTCATCACTTTCGTGGACATATCAAAAATCACAGAACTCAATAATATCATTTCAGGAGTTTTTAATGCCAGTTTAAATGGCGTACTGGCATTCAGATCTATCAGAAATAAACAGCATTTTATCACAGATTTTGAATGTATATCTTTTAATCAGGCTGCCTGCCAAATTCTTAAGCGCGATGAGCAGGAACTATTACACTCCAGGATCCTTGAAAAGCTACCCGAACTAACGGAAGGTAACTTAATGGAGAAATACAATAATGTTGTTGAAAAGGGCAGTCAGCTGCAGGTTGAATTTAAATTACATGATCATGTCTGGCTGGAACTGGTTGCCGTAAAAATGTCTGATGGATTTGCCGCTACAATTACTGATATCACTAAGCAGAAACTTTCTGAGGAAAAGTTAAAAAGGAACTATAATGAGCTGCTGGGCACAAGGGAAAATCTAAAAACGCTCAATGCAGAACTGGAATTAAAAGTAAGGGAACGCACATTGCGTTTATCTGAAAGTGAAGACCGTTTTAACCTGGTTTCACAGGCCACCAACGACACCATCTGGGATTGGAACATGGCAGAAAATACAATGTGGCGCAGTGTAAACTTCACTACGCTGTATGGTTATGAGCAAACTGCCGAAAACCAAAACATAGGATTCTACTTTAACATTATCCATCCTGATGACCGCAAGGCCATAAAAAAAGGGATTTATGATTCGATAAATAAGGGTGAAAGCCAATGGTCTGCCCAGTACCGGCTAATGAAGGCCGATGGCGAGTATGTAACTATCCTGGATAGAGGATCCATTTTAACCGACGAAAATGATGTCCCTTACCGAATGGTAGGATCTATGATAGATATTTCTGTTTTAATTGACACCGAAACCCGGTTAAATTCTACACAGCGGAAATTCAGGAAGATCTTTGATTCCAACGTAATTGGTATGCTCTTCTCCAATATGGAGACAGGCAAAATAGAAACAGCCAATCATATCTTTTTAGATATGCTCGGTTATACCACTGAAGATTTTGAGCAGGGAAATATCAACTGGAAGGATCTTACCCCAGAGGCCTTCCGACCTATAAGCGAGGTATGTGCAGACCTGGTAAAAACACATGGGTTCTGTGAACCGTTTGAAAAACAATACCTGGCAAAAGATGGGAAGCCTGTAGACGTGTTGGTTGGATCAGCCATTTTGGACGATGAAAATCTAACTGATGCCGTCACTTATGTAATTGATATCAGCCGGCAGAAAGAAAATGAAAAACGAAGGGCAGAATTACAGGAGCTGATCAAAAAGCAACAGGATGAATTTTACAGTATCTTTAAAAAAGCACCAGCGCTGATTAGTATAAAAAGAGGTGATCGTCTGGTCTACGAATTTGTGAACGAGTCTTTTATTCAGTTTGACGGTGGCACAGATTATATAGGAAAGGACGAGCTGCGTAAAGGATCACAGTTAGACAGTGATGAGCTAAAAGGTTTTGAAAAGCAGGTGATGTCTACAGGAGAAACTTTTGTGGCAAGTTCTTACAAGATAATCCATGAGGACTTGCAAACAGGTGAAACAAAAGATAGCTGGTTTGACATTATCATTAATCCTGTATATTCTGCTGGTGGGGTTATTGACGGTGTATCATTCTTCGGTTTTGAAGTTACCGATCTGATGATTGCCCAGCACACCACAAAAGAACTCATGTACAAAAAAGATGAGTTTATGAGCATTGCCAGTCATGAGCTTAAAACACCAATTACCACGATTAAAGGTTATCTCCAATTTGCACTTAAAATGGCCGAACAGGAGAAATTTGGTCAGATTTTTGGGTTTATTGATAAGGCAAACAAACAGGTTGCAAAACTGACAACACTGGTTGATGATTTGCTGGACGTTACCAAAATCCAGGCCGGCAAAATGAATTTCACGTATTCAACATTTGATATCGGAGAAATTATAAGTGAGGCAGTTGATGGCATCCAGGGCAGTTTGAACGGCCAGACTATTGTGCAGGATATTGACCATATTACGATTACTGCCGATAGAAACAGAATTGAACAGGTTATCTCAAATTTTATGTCAAACGGGCTGAAATATTCTCCTGATGGAAAACAAATCAAGATCACAGCAAAGGGCATCATGGGTAATATGGTAAGAATAGCTGTAACAGACCAGGGTATTGGTATTCCCAAAGATAAAGCACAATTTATATTCGACCGTTTCTTCAGGGTAGAAGAATCCTCTAATTTATTCTCTGGCTTAGGTTTGGGATTATATATCAGTGCTGAAATTGTACGCCGTCACCAGGGAGAAATAGGTGTAAACAGTGAAGTTAATGTAGGCTCAGAGTTTTGGTTTCAAATTCCGATCAATTAAATCAATTTATCATTTACTATCGTGAGTAACGCATGGTTGTTATAAAGAGACAGCATTAAAATGGGGGCATTCATTGCCCCCATGTATTAATTTTTCTTAACGTCTTTAGTTACCTGGTTTTCAGCGTTTTTAGCTTTCTTTTCCTGAGCTTTATCTTCTTTACGCTGCTCGCCGCCTGATTTTTTTTGATCACGTTTCTCTCCCCTGATCACCTTATTAATTTTCCTGTTATAGAGCGCCGTTACAATTCCTTGTCCGGTCCTGCTGAAAAACTTAATCTTCGGCTTGTCACTTGTTCCTGTTACTGCAACCGGAACAGCGATCCAGCCTGCGGGAGGCAGCCCCACCTTTACCAGTATATCCAGCAATCCGTTAAAACTTGTGGTTCCACTGATAGACGGCCGGAGAACCGATACTTTGAATTTAAATTCATCAATATGAATGAGGTTATCTTTGATATGGGTATGAATATTTACCCCTTTCATATCAGGGTTATTAAAGGCATCAGCACCAACATTATCACCAATCACGGAAAGCATTTTGAGATTTTTCACCGCTACATCCCGAAGGTTAACTACACCTCCCCCTTCTAAAGAAGGATAAATCGGATTCATATTCTCATCAAAATCACCTTTCAGTTTATAATCCAGCGACACAATTCCGGTTACGTCTTTTGCAGAAGAAGCCATTTTATGTACCATATCGATTTCTTTATAAGCTCGCTGCACATTAAAGTCGAGCACTTTTAAGGCGACATCAAAGTTGGCAGTTAAGGGCGACTCATCCTGATAACGGGCATCAATGCTCATCCTGCTGCCAATGATATCAAATGAGGTGTTCTTCAAAAAGATCTGACCACCCTTCACCGCTGCCGTTCCCTGCAACTGATCGATATTAAGTCCTTTAAATCCAACTTTTTTTGCGTCAACCTTTAGGGATACATCCAGATTTTTAGGAACAATGATTACACCGCTGCTTTTAGGGTTTTCAGCTTTCGCATATTCAACGGCTAAAGACTTGTCGTCATTGTCGCCACTCTTTAACGCCATAAATTCGTCAACGAGGATATAATTGGAATGCATACCAAAATCTCCGTGAAGGGTTCCTTTACGCTCGATAAAATAGTTGATCGTATTGAGCAGATAACCATTTAGTGAAAAATCTGATTTTCCATACGTGGCATAAAATTTCCTGAACCACATTTTTTCATTCTCAAACTCGAAGTTTCCTTCTTTGAGATAAAATGGCTTTGGCAGGTAGGAGGTGTTTGCCTTTATATTTTTCAGGTTCAGCGTACCTTTGTTATCCAATTTGCTGTACTGGCCAGTAGTGGCATAACTTTCGCGGCCGTTCAAAGAAAGATCTGCCGTTACTAAACCACTCACATCCAACCCTTTTCTGGCAAAAACCTGATAGATTTTTCCAACATTTAAAACCCCTTTCGCACGAACTTTATACAACATATCTTCGAAATTCTGCAAATCAGCGTTGATGAATACCGGGTTTCCTTCAAAATCAAATTTGAAAGGATTAAGTGTTACGCCAAGGCTACTGAAGGTACCGTCGGTATTTTTGACGCTGGCTGTCACATTGATGTTTGTTATCGGGTTCGGATAAAACTTCGTTTTTAACCAGCCGTCTTTCAGGTTCAGATAACCATCAGTTTTAGGAAATAGCTTTTTATCCATGTTGAAAATACCGTTAGCTTTAACGTCGGCATTCATCAGGCCTCTCATATCGATATCTTTTAAACCCAATGCATCATCTACTGTCTGCAAATTAACAGCACCTTTTATACTGGCATTGACGGTCATTTCGCTTAATCCTTTGGTTTTTACTACCGCCAGGAAATTGTTTTTCGGCCCAAGGTCGAAGCTTAG
This sequence comes from Pedobacter sp. L105, assembly GCF_009765875.1. Taxonomy (GTDB): domain Bacteria; phylum Bacteroidota; class Bacteroidia; order Sphingobacteriales; family Sphingobacteriaceae; genus Pedobacter. Next base: position 217,159 of record NZ_LMUP01000009.1, on the reverse strand, counting down.
TTTTTTCAAATCCAGCCCCAACTGTTCCGGATCTAATGAAGGGGCATCGATGTTGAGGTCAATGTTTAGGTTCTTCATCGGCACCGGTGCCTTATTGCTGGAGATCACACCATCCTTAACCAGGAACCGTGCTGTAAAATTTGGTTTAACTTTCCTGGGTTCACTAAATTGTCCTTTCAAACTAAAGAACAGATCGCTTTTACCCTCTATTTTAGTATCCTTGCTCCACTCCAGATACTGGGGAGGCAGCACAGAGATCATATCACGAATGGTAGTTTTTTCTGAAGCAGCTTTGATATCAAGATCATATCCATCTTTGAGGATGCTCACAAAACCAGTGAATTTTAAAGGGAGATCGTTGATCTTTAATTCATTTTTTCTAAGTACAAAGGTCAGCGCATTGGTATTGATCCGTGTGATCAGGTCGGCATGAATGGATTTTTGTTGGGCATAATAGATCCTGTCCAGGCTAAAATCCAGTTTATCAATATCAAGATTGGTTTTCAGATCAAAAATATCCTTACTTAAGCCACCTTGCCCTGTATAATTAAGTCCTTTTGCATCCACTAATACATTAGCGGTATGGTCGATATATTTGATATGCCAGTTCCGGAATTTGATCAGGTCGAGCTTGATGGAGGTACCTTTTCCAGAAGTATCTTTTGGAGTTTTAGAGGGGCTGGAAATGTAAACATTGTAATTCGCCTGCCCTTTACTATTGACATACACATTTGCATTGGCATCAGTTACGTATATTTCATCGATCTTGATTTCACCACCAAAAATCAGATTTTTAAGATTGATTCCCGCTGAGACTTCTTTTGCCGACAGCAAAGTATCCTGCTGAAAGGGTTTGGACCCTAACAATAATAATTCATCCACAGATACGGTAAGCGATGGAAAATGCCTGAAAAATGTAAGATGTGTCTTCTTATAATCGAGTTTCCCGGCAAGACGTTTATTGGCAAATATTTTTACCTGCTCAGAAATAGTTCCAGGGAACAGAAGCGGAATAATAAACATCAGAAACAGAATAGATACGATAAAAATACCCACCCATTTTAAGGTCTTTAATACTATTTTTTTAATATTTTCCATATACTGAGCTAATGATTTCGATTTTATAACAGCTATTTTATAAAAATGTTCAAAGTCAGCTATTTTAAATCGCGGAGCTTATTAATAAAATATAATATTTTGATATAAAATTTATGATTTCATTTTTTGAAAATACAAAACAATTTGGCGCAGATTCTCTCCCCTTCGCTATCTGCTGTATCATTAGACTGGCTAAAATTTGCTCCTATGGTAAAGCAAGCAGGGCTTTATTTGAGAAAACCCGGCCTGCAAGTTTGAGGTGGGTACCTAAGTTATCGAATGGAGTTTTATTTAAGGCGGTTTAATTTCGATAGTTAATCAAATTTCACTTTTGCGAGATCACCTTTTTTCATAAAAATATGGAGGAAATTATCATCAACTTTAGCATTCAGTTTCTTTCCATTTAGGGTAACAGTAAGTCCGGATTGATCATCAGGAACTTTTATCTTTACCATATGGCCAACGGTGGCTTTGAGCGCAACGAACTGTAGTTTACCTGATATCCATTTTGCTGAAACCTCTATCCCGCCCCTGCCGCACAAACCAGAAAAGCTCCCATTTTTCCATTGTTCTGGTAAAGCAGGCAAAAATTCCAGGTATCCATTCTGGCTTTGCAGCAGCATCTCTGCAATACCAGCCGTACCGCCAAAATTACCATCAATCTGGAAGGGCGGATGAGCACAAAACAGGTTGATATAAGAACCACCGCCATTAGACATATTGATGGTATTGCCCTCTACAGGCCTGAATAATTTACGCAGGATTTGAAAAGAATGGCCGCCATCATGCAATCTGGCCCAAAAGTTAACTTTCCAGGCCAGTGACCAGCCCGTTCCATCATCTCCTCTGCCTATTAAAGACGCTTTAGCTGCATCAGCCAGTTTTGGGTTGTCCGTTGTGATTTCATGACCAGGATATAAACCCCACAGATGGGAAACATGACGGTGATGAGGGTCTACTTCCTTGTACTCTTTTAACCACTCCATTAACCTACCATCTTTACCCACCTGATCTGGTGGCAGTTTTTTTATAGCTATTTCTAATTGGTGACGAAACGATCCGTCTTTATTCAGTTCTTTACTGGAAACAATGGCCGCAGCAAACAGACTTCTGAGTATTTGATTATCAATAGTAGGCCCATCACAAACATTTGCCTGTTTACCATCGGGTAGAAAAAAAGCATTCTCAGGAGAACTTGACGGGGCCGTAACCAGCCAGCCATGCGTTGGCTCTTTAACCAGTGCGGATAAATAAAATTCGGCTGAACCTTTTAAAATAGGGTATAGTAGATTTAAATAGGCTTTATCACGGCTAAATTCGTAATGCTGCCACAACATCTGGCACAACCATGCAGAACCTGTATTAAATGAACCCCATGAATAATCTTCTCCCGGAGACGTATATCCCCAGATGTTGGTGATCACATGCGCTACCCATCCATTAGCCCCATAGTAGGTTTTGGCGGTCTGCTCTCCTGGTTTGACTAATCCTTTAACCAGCGTATAAAAAGGTTCATTTAAAACACCGAGGTTGGTGACATCCAATAGCCAGTGATTCATCTGGATATTGATATTTAAATGGTAATCACCATTCCAGGGCGTCGCCACCGTGTTTGCCCATAAACCCTGAAGGTTTGGCGGTAGTAAACCTGGTCTGGTACTGCTAATGAGCAAGTATCTTCCGTATTGGAAATACAGGGCAGGCAGTCCCGGATCATCTGCTTTCAGCGCAAAAGCAGCCAGCCTTTTATCCGTTGGCAAGCTATCTTTTGCATTACTGCCAAGGTTTAACGTGACACGATGAAATAACCGCTGAAATTTTTTGATATGAGCAGTTCTTTCCATCGCATAAGGCTTGCTTAAAGCTTTAGCCAGGTTTTGATCCCCGGTTTTTATATAATTTATATTTTTATAACTGGTAGTGGGAGAAATATAGATGATGGCAGAGTTCGCATTAACAAGCTGCAGGGAGTTACTCTTTATGATGATATTTCCGCCATCATGTTTAATATGGACCTTTACCCTGTACTGCATTCCTTTCCCGTCGGTTCCATTATTCAACTGACCATACATTTGCATTTCTACACCATCTGCTTTTGTTTTAAAGTGCTCCGGCCTGCTCAATTTCAGCACAAAACTGATCTTTTTTAGTTCGCTTGCGGAAAGCCTGACCATGACCACATCATCATCAAAACTTGTAAAATATTCCCTGGTAAAATTTGTATGATCAATTGTAAATCTTGTTGTGGCCAGTGCATCATTTAGTGATAACTCTCTATGATAACCGGAAGGATGCAGTGAAGAACTATCTGCACCATATTGGTAATTCAACTTTAAATTACCAAGAATCTGGTAAGAACCGTAAGGAACATTGGCCCCATTACCCATTCCGGAACCTTTGCCTTTCGATACAAAGTAACGGCTCATTACCTGCTGGGCTTCTATATTTTTACCTGCAAATAATAATTGCCTGATTTCTGAAAGGTGTGCAGCAGCATTTGTTTGATCTGCATCCTGTCTTCCTCCGGACCACAGTGTAATATCATTCAGCACTATATTTTCGTTAAATATGCCACCATCAGGCATTGCACCAAGCCGGCCATTGCCTAATGGAAGACTGGCTTCCCAATAATTTGCAGGGGCTTTATACCATAATCTTGCTGACTGTGACTGGCTATAACCAGCCATAGAACTCCCTAAGAAAATGATTACAAAGATTGTAACTGCCGCCTGCTTACTGAAGTTAGATAATTTAGAAGATTTCAACATTTGTAGTTGAAGATACATATAAATTTTAAATGTCTCCCTGACCCCTGATCTATAACCTAACCATCTGTTTATGTGCAGCAGGCTTAAAATAAAGATAAAAAAATGCCCGGATGCAGATCATCCAGGCATCTAAGAAAATTCATTAATACTACATTTTCATGTCGCTCTTCATTGGCATTGTGGTCACCTTACCACTCATCATTACGCACTGTCCATCTTTTAACATCATGGTTTTACCATCCTTCATTTTAACGGTTCCATCTGTCATGACCATAGTGCCGTTCTTCATGGTCATGGTCTTGTCCATCATCATGGTCTTGCCATCTTTCATGCACATCATTTTACCATCTTTCATCATTACGCTTCCATCCATTTTCATAGATTTTGACATTTTGTGCATTGATGTGTCAGTAGGCATTGTACTTTGGGCCATTGCGCCAAGGCTTAAGGCAACAGCGAAGCAGGTGATCAATAATTTTTTCATGGTTTTAAGTTTTTGTTGTAACTACAGTAACGAAAAACCAAGCCACAGTTGGTATTTACTACTCCCCCAGGTAGTAACCGGCTTTTTTGGAAAATAATGATTAAAGACTTGTGTTATAAGCAGTTTATTTCGTTTTTATTTATCAGTTTATTTTTACGATCTATAAAAATTCATGGGTGGAAACCCCTGGTCTTGTAGATTATAATGGTCAATTATTTTACAAATCTTACAAATATTTATTGAAAAGTATTTTATAAAATAAACGGGAAGATCACATACTATGAAAGAATGGCCAATTAAATTATAACTATAGTTTCTTCCAGCTCAGTTTAACAGATTGATTTCCCTGCAGCTGATAGGCTACATGGCCGTCTTTCATGTTTTCTCCCTTTAGCACTTTTTTTTGCCTGTCAACTTTCACTTGAAAAGCCATCGTCCTTTCTGATTTAAGTCCAACGAATATCATTCTGCAACTTAATTTATCGCTTCCACCGGTTTTGAAGCTTAGTGATTTATCACGATGAAACTGAACCCTGTTTATAGGATAATCTACGTACACCATAAATTCTTCGCCAGGAACCTTTAGATAATGCCGGGGCAGGATACCAAATGCATTCCCCGCTCCATATACCTCCTGGCCTACCTCACCTGACATTTCCCATCCGTCATGCAGGTCTTCGAGTGCTATCCAAAGGTTAGCATCTACTTCGCCAGTTTTTACTTCTTTAGATAGCATTTCTTCTGGCAGCATTGGTGGATAGTAAAAGACAGCCCTTTCGTTCATATACCTGATAAATTCTGCGATAAGCAATGTTATTGACGGAAGGATGTCTACCCCCTGAGCATGATTTAAATAATCGTGCAAAGCACAAAAAACTTCCTGCTCTTCATAAGCCGCAGTATAAGGAGCATCACTCAAAGGGAAAATGGCAAAAAACGTTGGGTAGTTTTTACCATAACCATAGTTACAATCCCAAAGCTGAACGTTTTTAAACACGTTAGCCAAACAAATATAACTGAGATCTAAGTAGAGTTTATTTTCCGTGATCTTAAATAACCTTAACAGGGCACCTGCAGAGAAAGCGGTATTATTGGCCTGGTAAAATAGATCGAAACCAAGACCTTCTAGTTTTTTTGCTGCTTTTTCAGCTTCTTTAAGGTATTTATCCTCATGGGTAATTTCCCAGGCTTGCAACATGACATGGGCATATAAACCGGGTACATCTTTTTCTCCTCCTTTACCAGGCTGGGTTTCAGCTTTTACAATATCAAGCGTGTCCATTTTATAAAACACCGGCCACTCATAATTAAATTTATGCGCCACTTTAATAGCAAATCCAATGGAATCAAGAAAAAGTTTTTTAGCTTCGTTATCACCTTTAAGTGCAAGTCTGGAAAGATTAAGTAATGGATGATGCAAATACCAGGAATCCATCACCAGCGGTTGTTTTTGTTCTTCCTCCCCTTTAAGGTCTTTGGCAGCAGCCGGATGCCAGCGCATGATTGTTTTCAGCTTCTGATCAAAAAACGAAGGCAGTCCTTCTTTAATCTTTTTCATGATTTCAAGTGATGAGCCTGTCCATTCTACGTAATCAAGCAAAGGAAGCAATACTGCCAGTTGCACCATAATTTCCGGAGGTGTTCTATAATCGCTCACATAAGCGTTTAAATAGGAATGTCCTCCTAACTGCGACCAGCAACCCGGATTTTCCTGCAAATCTTTAAGCCCCTTTTCTAATATTTCGGGCCAGTGATTGTATTTTGTACCGGGTTTGGGTAAAGCCAGGTACGCTTCTGCCAGTAAATTCAAAAACTGCTTAACCATTGCCCCTTCATTTTCAGGGACTTCAAGGTCGAAAGCCACAATAGCATCTCCTATGATTACATTTTTACCTGCTGACAAAGCTTTATCCGTTGTGGGTGGAAGCGCAAAACCCATTTCCGGCCAGTCCCCTCCTACTACTCCAGAACATGAGGTTTGCGTTTGCTGGCAGTAGCTTTCCAGTGCAGTTAAATTTTGCAGGTAAAAAATAGATCCTGATTTGGGTTTGGAGGAACTGCAATAAATGATACCCGACCTTGTTCCTACCTGGCTTGCATGTATTTTACCGGTTTTTTGCCGGGTATTGTCATTTTTGCCTGGCACTATGACATCCCTTGGCCAGAAAGGAATAAAAAGATCTGTTATAGGCTTTAAAGTGGTTATATATCTAAGAACTGGTACCGTTTGTTTTAAAAAAGAAATATCTATTTGTATTTCCCCTATTTCAGCAGTCAGATAAAAAGTAATGCCGTCGGGCGATTTATTAAATTTTGAAATTTTAATTTCACCGATTGGGGTAAATGCCGCACGAAATAAAAACTCCCCTCCATTAGGCAAGCTGGCAAGAATAAAAAGCGAATCACGCTCGTTATAAATATTAAAAATTAAACCAGATACTGATTTGGTGAATAATGGAATTAATTCATCATTTTCAAAGATGTTAGTAGCCGATAAAGCCCATGGTGACAGTCCGTTCATAGTTATATAGTAAGAGGTTAGGGCCAATAACCAACTTAACTATGAAATGTTTCTTTTAAATACAGAAACGCAGATAAAACCAAATATTCCTGGCTATTAGCAGCAATAATCGACATTAGATCTTGCATTACGCCTGAGCAAGGAGATCAAAGTGTGATTATGTGGTCTATCTTCTACCGATTTTGAATAGTATCTTTCTAAGCTGGATCAGTCCGTTTGTCAGTTTTTTATTCTTGTTGACAATCGGGATACTGAGCACTGCCAATACTGATATACAGGCCGATGTGCCAAGCGCTCCACCATACCCGTTAAAAAACTTGCTGGTATGCAAAAAAATAAGGCAGAAAATAATACCTGCAGTACCTATCAAAAGGTAGTTAGACAATAAACGGGAAGATACCATACCGATGAAAGAAGCGCCAATAAATACCAGCGGGATGTTTTTCACCAGATAACTATCCATGGAACCTGTATAATAGTGATAATATACAGCTACGATCAAAGAAAGCATAGCGGATGAGCGTACCGGTCCTTGTTTAAGCCGTTCATTTACAAAAAATGTGGCGATTGCACTAATGAAGCTGACCGCGACCAGTATGAGCAGATTATACATATGACGAGATCAGAAAGTATAAAAATGAAGTAATCACTACGCCCGCAAAAGCAAGGGTACCCAGCTTTCCACCAACACCGGCAAAAAGGTTTTTAGACAAAAATAGTAGTATTGCTGTAAAGAAACTTGCCGTTAAAATAAACATAAAACCAGACGCTACGCCAGTGCTGGACATACCAATGAATGCCCCGCAATAAATGGCAGCGGGTAATTGCTTCATATAATGCGACCGTTTATTCAGGTTTGGAATGAAGGAGGCAATACTCCCTACCAGGGTAGCAGAAATAACAGGGCCTAAATTGAAAAAGTGGTTTAGGTAAAAGGTAACCAGCGCCCCAATGGGAATCCATAAGACAACAAATATATGTTCGTATTCATGATCTTCATGATGCAAACTACCCCTTAAATAAGTGATTAAAATGAGCGGGCATAAGATAATGAGAGAGGCAATGGCCCACCAAGACTTTAAGTTCTCCCTGAAAATTGCAAATAAAAAGATAACCTGGATAATTAACAGGAAGATGATGAAAGCTTTTCTTACGTTCTTATTCCAGTTCATGATGTAAATCTACCAACATAGTTTCTGCGAAAATAGCGATAAGAATCTTCATAAAAAACATTAGCGCCTCACGGGAGGCTTTAATAAAGGTTAATCTTAGATTGGGATGGTAAACCAAAATGTAGTACCGCTGCCAACTACACTTTCTACTCCTATAGTACCGCCATGCTTTTTAATAATTTCAGAACTGATATATAATCCAAGACCTAAACCTGAATATTGGAAGCCACTGTAATCTACCCGGTAATATCTTTCAAAAAGATGGATGAGCTGGTCCTGAGCTATACCAGGCCCGCTATCTTTCACTGAAATTTTTAACTGTTCAGCCAGATGTTCTATTATGACATGGATAACTTTAGATTCAGGAGCATATTTTACGGCATTACTCAACAGGTTTACCAAAACCTGGTCAATCTGCTGTTCATCTGCTTCAATCTCCATATCAATTATTCCTTCTATGATGATCTCATGTTTTTCAGCATCACGAATATGCTGACTCTCTAATATGGAGGAAAGGTTAAACTTTGTTTTTCTTAAGTGTAACTGACCTTGCGAAATCCGGTTACTATCTAACAGATCGGTAATCAGGCTGGTTAGCCTGGACAGGCTTTTGTTCGACTGGTCGATCATTTTAGCTAACACGTCTGGTTTCGGATTGTCTTTAATCCGGTCCATAATCTGCATGGCAGCTTTTAAGCTGGTTACCGGAGTACGTAACTCATGGCTGGCAACATTGATAAACTCATCTTTTTGCTGTAACACCTTTCTTCTGTTGGTTACGTCCATAAAAGTACCAATACCGCCAGTGAGTTCACCACTCTGCCGGTCAAATATGGGTGCAGCATTTACAGAAATATAAAAACGTTCTCTACCGGGGGGCTGTAAAGCAACTTCGTAATCCAATACAGGCTGGCCTGTGCGCATCATAATGGCCATAGGATGATCTTCTTCAGGCAAAGGAGATCCATTTACCCACAGGAGCTGCCATTTAGGATCATCATAAACGCCATCTTCTATTTTGCTGGGGGTAAGGCCTAAAAGATGCTGCGCCATGATATTGGCATATACCAGCCGGCCAGAGGTGTCTATGATTCTTACACCTTCCGCCATGGTATCCAGGATAGTTTGAAAGCGCCCTTCACTTGCAGAAAGTTTTTCATTGCTGGCCAACAGCTGATCATTGACCACCGCCTGCCGCTCCGTATCCAGTAAGTTTTGCAGGCGCAGCTCAATTTGCTCCATTACCAATCCCGCCATTCCTTCCAGAATAGATTTGTCATGGTCATTAAATGTTCTGGGTTTTGTATCTACCAAACAAACCGTACCAATCATAAAACCATCATGGGTAATCAATGGTGCACCGGCATAAAAACGCAGGCCAAAATCGCCGCATACCAAAGGATTATTGGCTACCACGGGATCAAGCAGCGCATCTTCAATCACATTAACCTCTGGTTTAAGGATAGTTAATGAGCAGAAACTTTCTCCACGCGGCCCAACAGCATTATCCATACCCACATTAGACCCAAAATATACTTCTTCGGCATCAACCAGGGAGATCATCGCAATAGATGATTTAAAGATATCTGCTACCAGTTTGGCAATGCTCTTGAATGATTTTTCTGCATAGGTACCTAATATCCTATAACTTCTTAGTGCATGTAAACGCTCCTGCTCGTTAGGTAAAATAATCTCGGTGGCAAATGTGTTTTTCATTATTTGCTTTATAGTAATGATTTGGTTAGAGTTTTAGGATAAGGCGAAAACCGAGAATGCGTATATTACGATAATTTACTATTCTTAGTTTTTGCATTTTCTGAAATTATCTTTTCCAGATCTTTCAGATCGAAAGGTTTAGCCAAATAGGAATCTGCACCAGCTTCTGCGGCCAGATCGCTAATTTTACTATTTGCCGAAAAATAAATTACAGGAATATCTTTCACTTCGGGAGAAGCTTTAAGCAATCGGGTGGCTACAATTCCACCAGTATCCGGAATCCAGTTGTCCATCAAAATAACAGCGGGATTGAGTTCAGTTACCTTTTCTACAATGTTCTTACAATCAGGAAAAGTAAACACTTCCCATCCACCATCTTCTAAAACAAAACTGCAAATTGACAGTATATCTTCATCATCATCAAAAATTGCAATTCTTTTGTTTACTAGCTCCATATCTTCCATGTTATGACAAATATAGACGTTTAATCGAATGTTCAAATTCCAATTTCTATATTTATGAAAGACAGGGAAGAAATTAACAATTAATAAGGAAGGGTAAACCAAAAAGTACTTCCAGCCCCTACCTGGCTATCTACTCCAATTTCTCCACCATGCCTTTTCACAATCTCTGCACTGATATAAAGCCCTAATCCCAGTCCTGAATATTGCACGCCTCCATAATCTGCCCTGTAGTAACGTTCAAAAAGATGTGAAAGCTTATCCTCCGGTATACCAGGACCATTATCTTTTACGGATATCCTCGCTTTATCGCCAAGGTCTTCAATGATCAAATAAATTTCGCGGCTATCAGGGGCGTACTTTGCCGCATTGTTTACCAGGTTTACTACCACCTGGTCAATTCTTGCCTCATCTGCATCAATCTGTAAATTTTCGTCACCTTGAACAATCAGGTCATGTTTGCCGCCCATGCGTACATGGCTACAACATTTCTCGAGCATTTCTGCTATCGTAAACCTGGTTTTGGTAAGATGTAATTGTCCCTCGTTTGTTCTGGTGGTATTTAACAGATCGTCCATCAGGTTGGTAATCTTTTCTATACTTACATTTGCCTGGTCAATTAACCTCGGAATAACAGGATTAAGCGGGTTTACTTTGAAACGATCCAGTAGCTGCAATGCTCCTTTTAAAGTTGTGACAGGTGTTTTTAACTCATGACTGGCTATGCTGAGAAAATCATCTTTACGCTGCTCCTCTGATTTACGCTCTGTAATATCCTGCACGGTACCGGTAAAGTTAGCGCCAGTTATATTTTCGCCGATATAGAGTTTGCCTGTAGCCCTAACCCATTTGATTTGTCCGTCATGAAAACTGGTTATAGGATATTCCATATCATAATGCTGTCCGGATGAGATTGCTTCTTCCACTGCATTTTTAACATCATCGCGATAGCCTTCTACAATCTGCTCCATAGCAGCGGCGTAAGGCATTTCTTCGAAGACGCGAAAACCATAGATTTCTTTTAACCGGGCAGAAGGAACAAATTCTCTGGTCACGGCATTGATGTACCACGTTCCCAATTCAGTAGATTCTATAGCCAAACGCAGCTGGGTTTCGGCTTCTTCAACTTTTCTGCGTGAATTGACTTTATCAGTTACGTCAATAACCGTAGCTAAAACCCCAGTACGTTCGCCGTTAACACCTGTTAATGGCTGGTAATAATAATCCACAAAAAAAGGCTTGTCTTCGCCGTTATTTTTATTTTTAAAGACCACTTGTTTTTCCCTGTTTACAATGCGTTCGCCTGTTTCCAGCACATGTTTCCATAAAGCCGGAAAGGGCTGATTGACCAGCTCAGGAAAAACTTCCAGCATTGGTTTCCCTGCCACTTCTTCTTTAGTCCTGTCCCAAAATTCTAATAAAGCTTTGTTAGTAGTAGATATGATCTGCTCCGGCCCCATCAATACTACAATAGGTGCAGGCAGTTCACTCAGGATTTGATCTAACCGGCTTTCACTCTCTTTCAAATGGATATTAAGTGTGATCAGCTGTGCCTGGGATTCCGAAAGCTCTTCGTTGATAACGATCAGTTCCTCATTCAACTGCTGAACGCGATGTCTTGCTGCTACCTGTTCTGAAACTACACTTGCCGCAAGCATAATGCTTTGGGTTTGCCCCTCTTCATCCTTTAATGGCTGATAGACAAAATTGGAATAAACTTCTTCAATTTTCCCATTTTGTTCCAGTAATGCTTTGACTTCGTAGCCATGATAAGCCATACCTGTAGTAAAAACCTGGTCTAGAATAGTTAAAAAATCTTGACCAACCAGTTCTGGCACGCCGATTTTAAGCGGCTTGCCGATGATTTCTTCCGTTTTCCCCCAGGCTTCCAGCACTTTTTTATTGGCCGATTCGAGAATCATTTCCTTTCCGTAGAATACAGCTATGGCAACCGGTGCATCAGAGAGGAGGTAACGTAGGCGGCTTTCTGATCTGGCGAGCGATTCTGTACGCCGTTTAACCCGCTCTTCCAGTTCAGTATTCAAATGTTGCAACTTGTTCTGCACCCTGTACAATTCTTCATTGGTGGCAGAAAGTTCTTCATTAGTTGCTGCTAATTCTTCATTTAGCGACTGCTCACGCTGCAGCATGGCTTCTTTTTCTTTAGCCAGTTCAAGTGCTTCCCTGCTTAAGGTTTTTTCAGTCACATCTAAAGCGGTGTGCATAATTGCATATACCTCACCAAATTCATTTTTTATGGCCAGGTACTGATAATCAAAATAGAAACGCTGCAGGATGCCATCAATCACCAAATCGGCGATGATTGCCTCTCCAATATCATCTATTCCGGTGTTCCATACCTGCTGCAACATTTTGACAAAAGGCTGGTTGCTGATTTCCGGCAATGCTGCGCCGAGTGTTTGACCAATTATTTCAGGCCCTCTGCCCCATGCTGCTAACATGGCATTGTTAGCCATTTCTATCACTATTTCGTGACTGGTATAGATAGCTACAGGGTTAGTATAAAACGAAAGAATATTTAGTAATTGCTTTTCATTGAGGCTTGTTGATGTACTCATCGTGATTAAGAATGCCTATAAGGACGTTTGTAATTGACTGTCGCTGATCAAACGATTAACGATGGCCGCCAGCTGATCTATATCAAATGGTTTTGCTATAAATTCTTCAGCAGCACAACCTTCCTTCATATTTGCTATTTTTAAATTCGCAGTCATCATAAGGATGGGGATATGCTTTGTTTTTTCATCCAATTTTAAATCCCGGCAAACATCCAATCCGCTACCATCAGGAAGCATGACGTCGAGCAAACATAGATCTGGAGAGATCAAATCCACATTGGCATTAAATTCTGAAACCGTTCCAAAGCCGAATACCTGATACTGCTCTTCTTCTAATATGATAGTTATGATCTCCAGGATCTCAATGGTATCTTCCAGCACACATATTTGTTTATTCATTCCTAAGGCATTACAAAAATTTATGTAGAAACCCTACAGAAGTTATTTTGTTTGAAAACAAAATAATATGTTACTTTTTAAAATTCTTTAGGATAATTTTGTCAGTATATTCTTAACAGATTTTTGACTAAGGTTATTATTTACCAAATCTGACAGTAAAAACCGACCCTTCTCCAACTGTAGACTTCAAAGCAACATCTCCATTGAGCGCATTTACCAGGTCTTTTACCGTTGAAAGACCTATCCCGGTACCTTTTTTTTCAAAACGATCTGTCTGATCTAAGGTAAAGTTTGAGGAAAAAATCTGGTGATGAAACTCCTGAGGGATACCAATCCCATTATCGGCAACCTCTAAGACATAAACGTCTTTTTCTTCATTAATGGTTACCATAACCTCACCGTTAACCTTATCATTATAACGAATGGCATTGGTTAGCAAGTTTAACAGGATTTGTTCCATTGCAATCACTGAATGATAGATCTCAGTGATCTGTGAATGGAAATTTATCGTAAAATTCTCTGGTGGCGACACCAAACCCTTTAACCTTTCAAACAGACCCCTGGTGGTAAATTTTTGCTTTCTGGCAATGAGCAGACCCGGAGATTTGGAATAGTCCAGCATTTCATCTACCAGGGTAAGTAAGGTTTTTGTTGAAGATATATTCACATCGAGCAGTTTCAGCGAACGTTCGTTACCAGCTTTTTCAGTACTTACCCTCAATAACTGAGAAGTGAGTAAAATGCTGGTAAGGGGGTTTTTAATATCGTGTGCAGCCATGGAAGCAAACTTTTGGATAAGAACGTTTGCATTCAGCAACTCATGGTTAGTTGTTTCCAGTGTGGCAATCTTTCTTTTTAGCTCGATCTTATCCACGATCTGTTTGGCCAGTGATTTTAATGCTGATACCTGCCCGGGAGATAACTCATGTTTTTTCTGATCGAGAACGCAGAGTGTTCCCAGGGCAAAACCATCTTCATTTACCAGTGGCACCCCGGCATAAAAAACAAGTTTAGTGGGGCCGGTTACCAAAGGGTTATCGGCAAATCTTTCATCCCTGGTGGCATCCTCTATGATCAACACCTCTTCACCAGAGGCTATTGCATGGGTACAGAAGGAAAGCTCTCTTAGATTTTCTGTCGCATCGGTTCCAATGTGCGACTTAAAGTATTGTCTTCCCTCATCAATAAAGGTAATGAGGGAGATGGGAATGCCACAAATGACAGATGCAATACTTGCAATGGCATCAAAATCCTTATCCCAGCCACTGTCCATCAGGTGATAACTTTCCAATACGGCTAGCCTTGCTTTTTCATTTGATGGATAGGGTAACTTAATCATACAATAAGGTAGAACGTCAAAAATAATTATTAGTTGGTATTACCAGTATCATTGGCCATAACACAAGGCAAGCTAAAATAAAATTTAGAGCCTTTATCCAGTTCACTTTCTACCCATATCTCTCCACCCATCTGCTTGATAATTTCAGCAGAAATATAAAGGCCCAGGCCCACGCCAGAAAAGTTGAAAGACTTTTCATTGGAAACACGATAGAATTTCTCAAAAACACGTCCAACCTGGCTTTTTTGAATACCCAGGCCAAAGTCTTCTACACAGCACACCACTTTACCTTCTTCCGTATAAGTATTAATCAATACCTGGCTGGCATCTGGTGAATATTTGATAGCATTGGTGAGAAAGTTGATCAATACCTGGCTGGTACGTTCTTTATCCGCGATTAGATTAACAGAAACTACCTTAATTTGTTTCAGTTGATGCGTATCTGTAGTCATCTGAACATTTTCTACAACTTCGCTGATCAAAACACCGAGGTCAAATTCTTTATTTGTATGTTCAAGCTGGCCCGATCCGGTCTTTGCAGAATCTAAAAAAGTATCAATCAGATAAGTGAGCCTGTTAATTTGAGATTCCATCTTTTCGGCCATCGCTAACATCGAATCATCACCTGTTACAGCAAGTTTTTTCTTTAAGATCTGTGCATATCCTTTTACGGATGTAAGCGGGCTTTTTAGTTCATGGCTCACTACAGCCATAAATTCATCTTTCTGTCTTTCAAGGGCTTTTCTTTCTGTAATATCAACTACGGCATTGATTAGTCCCTTAACTGTACCGTCTGCAGATTTCATAGGTTGCGGGTAAGCAAGTATCTGCCTCATTTCACCATCCGGACGTTGCACCATAGCCTCTGCCTTTAAAAACCGGCTTTCTTTCATGGCTATCGCCGCCGGACATTCATCATGCGGCACCCATTTTCCTTCTAAATTGTACATGCGGTAAGATCCGCACCAAAATTCTTCACCCAATACAGGTGTACGCCCCCACAAAGTGACGGCCGCAGGATTGAAAAATGTGATCCTGGCTTTTTCGTCAAGTGTGTAAACCGCAACAGGTAATCTTTTGATCAGTTCAAGATAACTGATATTGTCTCCCATCCCATCAATTTGCAGCGCCTCTAAAAAGTCAGTGTCTCTGTTAATCATAGTTGAATGGTATAGATGTATACCAAAGATAGGCTAATTATATGGCATTGCAGAGGTTACCCTTAACCGGTCATTATCAGCATTAAAATATCATTCAATATAAATTCTAAATAGTTAAATATCATGAGAAAAGATAGAATTACCAACAGTATGTTCCAACAGCTTTAATAAAAATAATTTGCAGATATGTTAAGGTGTCTATACCAGTAAAAAATTACTAAAAATAGGTCATTTGTTTGTCAAAACCTACACTTTAGAATTGGCATCCGTCCTAACATCTACCTAAAAGAATCTATTCTTATTCATATCCAGTATAATTTAATTAGAACAACAAAACCTATATGAACATTTTTATGGTATATGCATTGTATAATCTGATATACCTACTGAAAATTATAACATCTACCTATGGAAAACTTATCATTTAACAACCGCCTTTTTGACGAAAAACCGTCACTTCAAAACCATGCAATAAAATTTACCCAGAATTTGGATGATGCCAATGACCTGGTTCAGGAAACATTGTTAAAAGCACTGCGTTACTCTGGATTATTTACTGAAGGGACAAATTTAAGAGGCTGGTTGTACACCATCATGAAAAATACCTTTATTAACGGTTATAGAAAAGAAGTAAAATACAAACATCTGGTTGATACCGATGAAGAACTAAAGTCCTATCAATTGTTTAAGTCGGCATCCAGCAACCGCGCTGAAGGCAAATTTATTGCCGAAGATATTTATAAAGCATTAGCAAAACTAGAGGATCAGTATTGTGTCCCATTCATGAAATATTTTGAGGGATTTAAATATCACGAGATTGCTGCAGAATTAGCTATTCCCATCGGAACAGTTAAAACAAGGATTTATATAGCAAGGCAATTACTGAAGAAAAATCTTACGATGTATAAAGAAGAGTTTGAAAGAACTAAGCTTTATAATTAGATCTTTAAACAATTTACCCATCCTTTTACCAACATGATGATAAGGCTACCAGATCTGGTGGCCTTATTGTTTGATAAACAGATTAACTATTGGAGAATAAACAGGTAAAACATGTTTCATCATCTGTAGATGTCACACTGATGGAACCTCCATGCGCTTTGGCAATTTCAGATGAGATAAATAATCCTAAGCCAAGTCCTTCCTTGTTACGTTCGGCATTCCCCCTTGAAAAAGGAAGAAATAAACGATCTATAATATCTTCGGGAATCTTTGCGCCTTTGTTATAAACGCATATTTTAAATTCATTCTGATTACTCACTGCCAAAACTTTGACAGGTAATGAGGCATCACCATGTGATAACGCATTTCCTAATATATTGGACAGCAGTTGAGCAATCCTTATAGGATCACAATTCACTGCGTCATTCAATTCAAATTGTGTGTTAACGATTCTGTCAGGCCAGATTACCCTCAATTCATTGATCACCTGAAGCAGGACATTTTCAAGGTCGTTTGTGGTATTTCGGCTGATCAGTAAACCATCGCCCAGCCTGCTTTTGGCAAAGTCCAGCACATTATCAATTAATGCGGTAATACGGTAAGTGCTGTTTTGAATAATATGAAGAAAACGTGAGGTACGTTCATCTACAGGCATACGCAGCAAAAACTGGGCACTGTTTCTGATAGCACCTACCGGGTTACGTAAATCGTGACCTAATACAGCGATGAACTGATCCCTTAATTCTGATGTTTCTTTTTCCTGGTTTAAACTCTGTTCTGTTTCCAATAGCTTTTTGCCATTACCAACATGCTGCGCAACTAAATCTGCAAACATGATAAACATACCGATGATCTTTGGAGTGTTCACCACTGCCGATTTAGGGTCAAGGGCACATAATGTTCCGTAAAAACTATTATCAGGTAAAATGATAGGCACAGAAATATAACTTTCAAATCCATAGGCCTTTGGCGTAGGATGACAGAAAAATTGCGGGTCGGTAGAGGCTTCATCAAATGCTACAACCTGATGGTGACTTTCAACTTCGTGACAAATTGTACTTTCAAGTACTAATTCACTGCCTGGCAGCACCCCAAAATTGATTTCATCTTTTACTGCACAGGCCAGCCATTGGGTTTTGGTAACACGGGCAATGAAAGCAAATCTCATTCCAGTGAATTCGCACATCAGCTCTAATAATGTATTGACAATAGGTATACGATTTATGATTGCAACCTCTTTTGCAATATCGAGCTTCTCTTCCGTCACGTTGATGGAGTTTAATTTTTGTTGAAGCAATGTAGTTATTATGTAGCACAACAATTATCAAGTGAATGATTTTAACACAATAATTACACAAATAAATGATCTTAAAAACGCTGTTGTCCAGGAGTTGGAATAGAATAATACCTGATTCCCTTTGTAGAGTTAATAATTGAAGAACAAAGATGTTCCAACGTTGTTAAAATGAAAAGATACTTGATAGTCATATGAAAGAACAAGAGGAGAAAACAGTTACAGTGATGGGAGTAAAAATATAATGTCAGGATATCCATTAATTAAAGACCTTGCTGTAATCAGCGATCGTCACACCTGTGCATTATTAGACAACAATGGCCGCATTTATTGGTACTGCCCGGATAGATTTGATGGTGAGGCAATCCTTTCTTCCCTTCTTGATGCTGAAAAAGGCGGTTTCTGGTCTGTTGGGCCTGCAGAAAAAACCTTTCTTGGCAGACAATTCCAGGACAGAAGCAGTATACTGCATACCTATTTCTCTATGGAAGGAAAAGGATTTACCTTGACCGATTTTATGCCCCTGGGTATGGAATGGAAAGGTATATGCCGCAAATTTTCCAGAGTTCCTTATGCAGTGCTCAATGAAGTTAAACTCAAACCAAATTATGGCCTTGAAGAGGAAGAATTTATAGTTGAATCTCCAAACCTTATTAGGTTAAAGAGATCCGGATTGTGGCTTTGTGCCTCCCATCCCCTCTCTGTAAAAGGCGACCTCATTTCTTTTACCATACCTAAGGATGAGGAAGGCTGGGCAAGCTTAACAGACAGTGCGGAAATAACCCGGGAGTTGTTGAATGACAGCATGGATATTACCCTGAAAAACTGGAGCAAGATAGAGTCTTTGGTGAATTATCATGGTCCATTTGAAAACCAGGTCCGTAATTCCCTTCGGGCGTTGCAGCAAATGATCTATGAACCATCCGGGGGAATTGTAGCCGCAGCAACAACCTCCCTGCCAGAAGTGATTGGAGGAGAACGGAATTACGATTACCGTTTTGTTTGGATGCGGGACGCAGCGCTGATCACTTCATCACTGACACAAATCATCACCACCGGCGAATTAGAGAGAAAGTTCATTTCCTTTATCGCAGGGGCGATGGACAAAAACAATGAAGATCATGTATCCTGCTTTTATGGAATAGACCAGACCAAAAGACTCGACGCAAAGGAAATTCCCCTTTCGGGATATATGGACAGCCAGCCTGTTTTTGTAGGCAACCCCGCCGCAAAGCAGTTCCAATTGGACGCTGAAGCCAACGTTTTGATCGCCTGCAGTCTCATCTATAACAAATTTGGGAAGAGGACTAACTGGGAAACGGTAAGCAGGATTGCAGATTATATTTGCAAAAACTGGGAGCGAAAAGATAATGGCATTTGGGAAGAGGAACAGCAGCAACATTATACTTCCAGTAAGGCCTTTGCAGCACGCGGTCTTGAATTACTGGCGCCTTACCAGGAAGATAAAGCACTGGCCAAACGCTGGCTGGACAATGCGGCACTGATCCGTGAGTTTATCAATAAAAATTGCAAAACAACTAATGGTGCTTATGCAATATATGCAGGTTCTGAAGAAGTAGACTTGTCCGCAGCATTATTTGTGGCCTTTGGATTTGACCAGGCCGATAGTGAGCCTATGCTAGCTACTATCGGACAGCTGGAAGAGAAATATTGCGAAAATAATCTGTACAGACGTCATTTACTGGAGTTTGACTCCACAAAGGAAGGCGCCTTTCTTGCGGGAAGCTGCTGGATGGCACATTATTATGCCATTGCAGGAGATCTGGACAAATCAAAAAAGATTATAGAGGCAGTTTTAGGCTTTAGCAATGATCTTGGTTATTTTAGTGAAGAAGTTGACATCGCCTCAGGGCAGATGCTGGGAAATTTCCCGCAGACTTTTGTCCATTCCTCTTTCATTTGCGCTGTAAATGGATATAAGCTTGCGTTGCAGGGTGAGAACAGCGCGGTGTAATTCAAAAGCCGGAAATTAAAGGACCGCCCAAAAAATATAGGGGCAATTTTTTAATTTCCGGCTTTTAGTTTAAAGGGAAAAGATAGTTAAGGATTTCCGCTTCCGCCAGCAGCACCATAGATCTGTCCGGTAGCATAACTGGCGTCATTATCAGCCAGCTGAACATAAATTGAGGCCAGTTCTGCAGGTTGTCCCGGACGTCCCAGAGGAGTTACCTCTCCAAATTTAACAATGGCATCCTGAGGCTGGCCACCACTGGTTTGTAAAGGTGTCCAAACCGGTCCAGGGGCAACACCATTAACACGGATACCTTTAGGGCCTAACTGTTTGGCAAGCGATTTCACAAAAGCAACAATAGCGGCCTTAGTCTGCGCATAATCAAATAGATTCTCTGAGGGTTCATAGGCCTGTACCGAGGTAGTGGATATAATTGATGCACCTTCCGGCAAATAGGCCAGCGCAGCTTTAGTTATCCAGAATGCACCGTAAAGATTGGTTTTCATTGTCGCATCAAAAGCGGCAGTAGTAATATCTAATATGGAGTCAACAGCTTGCTGACGACCAGCATTGTTTACCAGTATATCAATTCCGCCAAGCTTTTCAGCGGCTTGTTCCACCAGTGATTTACAGAAAGATTCATCTGTAATATCGCCTGGGATGGCATATCCCCTGCGTCCGGCAGCTTCAATCAAAGCAATTACCTCGTCTGCATCAGATTGCTCTTCAGGTAAGTAATTGATGGCTACATCTGCGCCTTCCCTTGCATAAGCTATGGCAGCAGCACGTCCAATTCCTGAGTCGCCACCTGTAATCAGCGCCTTGCGGCCTAATAATCGTCCTGTTCCTTTGTAGCTTTTCTCTCCGTGATCTGGCAGAGGCTGCATTTTTGAGGCAAGGCCCGGAGCCTCCTGAGGCTGTTTTACAAAGGGAGGTTTTGGATATTTGTTTGCTGGGTTTTCAAGTGGTTTTTGATTTTGTTCTAGCATGTTCTTAATTTTTATAGGCGATGTGTAATTCCATACCTGCTCCTGACCTGGATTTGATATGGCAGGGAATAATTTTCCTTCGCTACTTAACAGGAGAATAATAGCATTGTTTCTAAAAAATCGTTTTCCCCACAACTGAACAGTTTTAGCTAATTATTAAACCGCTGCAGCTTGGTGAGGGTTAAACGTTTTCGGTGTAATCCCCGCTTTGTATCAGTAATACCCGCTTTTGTATAATTCTCAGTTAGCCTGTCATTATAGATTTGCAGTATTAAATCAAAAACAATGGCAAAAACAATTTTAATAACTGTAGCATTATTATAAAAGACAGTTCATTAACCGCAAAGAATTAACCGGAAAAACAGTGTCGAAGTTTAATCAGCTGCTGACCAATTATTCCGAAAATGGCACACTCCGGGAAAATGGTTTTCCTACGGTTAAGTTTATGGCTGAACAACTCAATATCTCGGCACACTACCTTAGCGACCTGCTCAAACAGGAAACGGGAAAAACCGCTCTTGAATTGATTCACATTTATCTGATCTCCGAAGCCAAAAATCTGTTGAAAGGCTCCGGCAATAATATCACAGAGACGGCCTATGCTTTAGGTTTTGACAACCTTCCTTATTTTTCAAGATTATTTAAAAAAGAAACCGGCGTAAGCCCTAAAAAATTTCAAAATCAATTTTGGAATTAAAAAAAGCCAGGTATGATTAAATTATGATACAATAACAAATTAAAAGGGATTGAGCCTGGCATCCGCCTTTCAAACACAATCTGCCGACATCTGGATACTTTTAAGTGGATGACTTGCAGTTACTTTGTAGCATAGTTTAAAACAAATGAAAGTAACCTTAATTACAGGAGCATCTGGCGGAATTGGCGAAGCCATTGTAAACAGGCTTGCCGAAAGAAAGCAAAATCTTTTGCTCATTGCACGCAATGCAGAAAAACTGGAGAAACAAGGCAGGGAGCTTGCTGAAAAGTTTGGCATCCAGGTGCAGTTTATTGCAGCTGATCTGGCAGACCCCGAAACTGCAGAACGTATTTTCAAAGAAACACAAAACCGCGGGTTGGAAATAGACATGCTGATCAATAATGCAGGTATAGGTTCGGGTGGTGAATTTTCCAGCCTCTCATTAAAATCTGAATTGAGCTTGTTACAATTGAATGTTTCATCTTTGGTGGCCCTCACCCATTTATTTTTGCCCCAGATGCAAAACAGGAAAAGCGGGACAATTATAAATATAGCCTCAATGGCCTCATTTATACCCATTCCATATATGGCTACCTATGCTGCCAGCAAAATGTTTGTGCGTTCATTTACCCAGGCCGTGACCCAGGAATGTAAACCTTATAACGTGCATATGTTATTATTTTGTCCGGGATTAACCAAAACTAACTTTAACAGCGCTGCAGGTATTGATAATGAAAAAGGAGGTGGATTGAGCTCAGACTACAGCAATTCCCCTACACAGACGCCGGAAGAAGTTGCAGATGAGTTGCTGCAAGCCCTGGATAAAAAAAGATCTTTCGCCGTGTCAGGAAGAATGAACCGCTTTGGTTCAAGGTTATTGGCCCTTATCCCAAATTCTTTTATCACCAGGAACTTTGCTAAGTTATACCGCAAAAGACTTAAAATGTAATGCGTAAATTTGATACAGAAAATTTTTGAAATGAGCAACGATAACCTGACCCTGCAATTTAAAACCGTCTCTCAACAACATGAGCGAATGGGAGTAGCCATGCCCAGACATCCCTTGTTTAGCATTATCCGTTTTGAAGACATTCCTAAAATTGAAATTGACCAGCGTACAAAACTGATCTCTGACTTATATTACATTAGCTTAAAGAAAGATTGTCCCTGCAAAATGCAGTACGGACAAACTATGTTTGATTTTGACCAGGGTATCATTTCCTGTTT
This sequence comes from Pedobacter sp. L105, assembly GCF_009765875.1. Classification (GTDB taxonomy): domain Bacteria; phylum Bacteroidota; class Bacteroidia; order Sphingobacteriales; family Sphingobacteriaceae; genus Pedobacter. The sequence goes on along the minus strand of NZ_LMUP01000009.1, from coordinate 194,341 downwards.
TGCACCCAAACAAGTGAGTATTATTGATAAAGACTTTTCTTTTGCTACCTCGGGTTGGTTATTGTCTATCCATCCCGACTTTCTGACCACCTATCCATTGAGCCAGAAAATAAAAACCTTCGGTTTTTTTGACTATGTGATTAACGAAGCGCTGATACTTTCTGAAGAAGAACAAAAATCCATAGAAGTTATCTGTCAGCAAATAGAAAGGGAGTACCAATTGCCAATAGATAATTTTAGCCAGGACGTAATTATCGCCAATCTTGATGTATTAATGTCTTATTGCAACCGCTACTACAACAGGCAGTTCATTACCCGCAAAGTAAATCACAATGATATGCTGGGCAAAGTTGAAAAAGTACTGAAATCCTATTTCGAAAATGGAATTAATAAAGGATTACCAACTGCGAGTTATCTGGCCGGAGAATTAAATTTATCTTCTAAATATTTGAGCGATTGCCTGAAACAACTTACAGGGCAAACTACACAGCAGTTGATCCACGAAAAGCTAATAGAAAAGGCCAAAGACTTTTTAACCACAACAGAACTTTCTGTAAGTGAAATTGCCTTTCAATTGGGCTTCGAGTATGCGCAGTCATTTAGTAAATTGTTTAAAACCAAAACGCACCAAACACCCATTGCCTACAGGCAATCATTTAACTAAAGTTGCCTCTTCGAATTTTACTTCCCCCACTACAGATAGGGTTCAATTCTTGATTTTCAGTTTGAACCGGTTTGCGAAACCATACGGGTTATTTGGACTTCATCCGGCTAAGCGTTTCCGGCGACATATTGAGATAAGAGGCCACAACCTTGTTGGATAAGCGCTTCACCACTTCGGGATCGCGATCAAGTAATTCTTTGTAGCGCAATTCAGCATCTTTGGTAATCTCCCGCTGGAATACCTGGAGGTTACTGATGTAGGCATTTTCCAGATTGTATCTATAAAATTTCTCCCAGGCCGGAATGATATTCAGTAGGTAATAAAAGTCTTTACGGGTAATACGTAACAATTCGCTGTTTTCCATCACCTGTATATATTCCATCGATGGCGCTCCTGTAATAAAACTTGCCAACCCTGTAGCAAACTGATTTTCAAATGCAAAGTGCCGCGTTGCTTCCTGGCCATCTTCGCGAATAAAGTAAATCCGCAAACATCCCTTTACTACAAAATTCATGTACTGCCCTACTTTTCCTTTACTTGCCAGCAGGGCTGATTTTTCATGAAAAGAAGGTTTGAAATAGGTAAGGACCAATTTCATCTGCTCTTCATTAAGCGGAATAATATTATTGATATAATCAGCAAGCACCTGTTTCGACATAGACAAATTTAAGCAAGTTGAGCTTTAGTTGCTTGTGTTTTTCTATATTCAGCATATGCCAGTCCCGCACTCATTAAAGCAGCTATCGCGCCAAGAAGGTAGATGTTATTATAATTTCCTGCTCCCGCTACTAAGCCGGCAACCGGAGCGGTAAGCCCCATACCTAAGTCGAAAAAGGCATTGTAGGCAGCCATAGCCATTCCACGGTTCTCTGCCGTTACTTTTTTTACAGCAATGATACCAAATGATGGGAAAACCAACGACATGCCTATCCCTGTTAAGCAGGCACCTGCAATTCCTGCAAAGGCATTTGGTGCTTTCCAGATCAATAGCTGACCGGCTATTTCAATGATTAAAGAAACCATTGCTACCCTTGCCCCGCCAAATTTATCCGGGAAATGAGCAAAAAACAAACGCATTACAATATATCCGGCACCAAAAGCAGTAAGTGCAAAAGGTGCCCCCTGCCAGGAGTGCTGAATAAAAAACAAAGTGATGAAAGATGCGATCCCACCAAATCCGATACTGGCCAGCGCCAGTCCTGCTCCTGATTCCCACACCAGGTTTACTGCTTTGTAAAAGGGAAGCCTTGATACGTTTACCGGTAAGGGTACTGCCTTCAAAAATAACATGGCCAGGTAGCTGATCAGCGGAAAGATAATAATACCCATAAATGCTATGGGCAATGAAAATGCCGATGTTAACCAAATACCTAATGGGGCACCGCAGGCCATACCACCATACATCCCCATTCCGTTCCACACCATTACCTTTCCAACATTTTTTGAACCTACTAAGGCAAAACCCCAGGCAAATATGCCAATGACCAGATAACTTTCACCAATACCCAGGAGTATCCTGCCAATGATCAGGGAAGAAAGGCTCAAAAGCGTTGTGGCGCTTATCCAGTAAGAAATCAGACAAAAAATACCTGATATAGCAGATAGGAAAATCCCTCTGACCACTGATTTTTTACCTCCCATAGTATCAGCCATTTTACCTGCGGAATGACGGGTTAAAAGTGTAGCTAAGTATTGTATCCCAATCACCAATCCAACAATGATATTGCTAAATTTTAGCGTATCATGAACATACACGGGCATTACACCCAATGAGATACCCATAATTAAAAATTCAATAAAAATAATGCTGAACACCGTTACCAGGGTTTTTGTAAGGCTGGCTTCTAAGGCATCATCTTCGATCCTCATACGTTCATTTTGTGATAAAACTGACATAGAATAAATTAATTTTTCAAAGGTAACCTCCAAAATTAACGTCTGCATTGATATAGATCAAAATCGGTTTCAACTTCTCATTCTATAACATAATAGTAATCAAACCTTTTCTATATAATTTGGTTATAAGTGAAAAACATATACCATGGAAACAAATCAAGAAATTGTAGGCGATTTAAAAAGTTTAATTAACATATTAAATGATGGAAAGGAAGGTTACGACTCTGCAGCAGAGACTACAAAAAGCAGTGAGTTAAAATCAGTCTTTTTGGAGCAGGCAGGTAAGCGTGATTCTTATGCACAGGAGCTAAAAGCACATTTGGCCAGGCACGGAGGTAATTCTGATAATGAGAGTGGTGGTTTGCTGGGTGTTTTACATCGTACCTGGATTGATCTTAAAGAAGGTTTTAGTAGCCATGATGATAAAGCCATCCTAAGTTCTATAGAAACAGGCGAAAAAGCGGCCATTGAACAATTTGATAAAGTGCTGGAAAATGAAGGTCCCGATTCTGATCATATTGAGATTTTGCAAAAACAAAGAACAGGCATCAGGGAATCGTTAAGCGAAATCGAAACTTACCGTCAGCGTTTAGATACAGCTATTTAATCCTGTAACAGCACTATATTACTATCACTCAAAAAGGCTTTATTGTTTGTACAATAAAGCCTTTTTGCCAGAACCTGTTTACTAAGATTCAACTATAGTCCCCTACCGGTTTTATGCTGCAGCTCATCAATTCTTTTTGAAGCTTCGGCCTTGCTCAATGTTTCATCAAACTCTTCCTTCGCTTCATCTGAGAGGGTTTTAAGATAAGAATGCTGCGCCCCAGTCATGGGTTCATCACCAGTAGTCCACTCATCCGGATCTTTAACCGTATTAGAGCCTTTTAGTTCCTGATTTTCATTTGAGGGTTTCCCTTGTTCATCGAACAATTCATCTTCTTTGATCATATGCCTGTTGTTTTTAATAACCATTGGAATTAATATTTCCTGACCAATAGATCAGCAAATTAAAACCGTTGGAGCAACAGATAAAATCGGGCTTTGTTTTGATTATGCTTCAGGATAAACCTCGGCCATAATTTCAAGCATCCGCCCGGCACTTTTCTTTAAGGTGAGGTTTTCCAGGATATACGTTCTTGGATGATATTTGTTTTTTGTAACCCCCTGCCAGAACTCTTCTATTTGGGCGTTAAAACCAGCCGCATCTGTAAAGGTAAGTCCGCAATTTTCATCAAAAAACGGAACCGATGAGGTTTCAAATACTGGGTCATTCCAGATAAAGCGGTTGGGATCCATACAAAGGCCCGGGTTCCATGCAAAAACAGGAACATTCATAGACATGGCTTCGCAGCAGGCAAAACCCTGAGTTTCATGTTCGCATAAAAAAACCATCGACCTGCATTGCTTCAATAACTGAAAATAATCCTTTTCCAGATATTTCCCATACACTACTTCGCGATAGCTTAAGCCCAATTCATCTAATTTTTTAAGGACAGGATTGCGTAAAACTGTGTATTGGTGCTGATGGTCCCACCTTATTTTATTGTAAACCAGTACATCAAATTTTTTATCCGGATGCTCTTCAGGTGTCCATTTCCTGGTATCGATACCTGCAGGCCATTCTTCGCACCGGTTTTTTCCGTAATATCTGATATACAAATTGTTTGCCCAGGTGCAATGCTGCAGGTATTTAGCAATAGGATATTGTTCAAAAAGATCTGGCCATTCGGAAGGGTGCGTTAACAAACCAATTCCCGCTATAATACGGTTTGGTTGCTGATATCCTTTTAAAACATCTCTCCCCTGATAAAGCTCATCTCCCAGTACAATTACGGCATCTTCTGGTTTGATTTGATCAAAAGGCAGGTTTTTAGTATAGGGAATATTCAACTCATCAAATCCCTTACACAAATTAAGGTAAACTTTTTCGATGCCTGTAATGGGCCTGATATTAAGCAGACTTTTTAAAAAGCGAATGACGTGTCTGTCGCCTGGTATAAATTTATACCCCACAGGGGTCTTCCGGAAATATATGTTTATCATTTTTTATACGCAGTCCTTAAATCGCATTGTTTGGTGATTGATCCTTTTCATCATTGATCTCATTTAATCTTTCCTGCAGTAAATCTGCTATTTCCTTAATGTAGCGGCTCTCAAACATGTCGTTATGGCCACTGGAAACATTGTAAACCGTTATCCCTTTTTTGGCAAATTTTTTCCATCCCAGGAACTTAGGATCGTCAAGGTAATAGACTTTTTCGGTAATAAAAAGATCAATCTTAATATCAAAAGGTACAATCTTATATTTATAAAAGGCATTGGTTATTTTCATAATAGTTTTTGTCATATAGTCTGGCAGACCATACGTATCAATACTATTAAATACGATTTTCCTGAAATGCTGTTTGTATACCTGTGTTAAATACCTGATATTTTTTTTAGGCTGTTTTGTAAATGATAAAATCCTGAACCTTAATTTATAAAACTGTCTTATTGCTTTTATATATAGTTTTTTGGCCAGTTTAAACTGATGGGTAGGAATTTGAATAGAAGAGTCAAACATCACCAGCAATTTAACATCCTTTCCCTGGTTTTTCAATTGTTTTACCATTTCATAAGCAATTACACCACCAATAGAATAACCGGCAATAGCATATGGCCCATCCGGATTATGACTGGTGACTTCATTGTTATAAAAAGCAGCAATCTCTTCAATAGTGAACAAGGGGTCTATTGGATCATCTGCATCCACGGCCTGTAATCCATAAATAGGCTGTTCATCATCCACATTTAAGGCCAATCCCCTGAAATTTAAAACGTTTAAGCCAATACCATGTACAATATATAATGGAATCTTAGAACCATCCGGTTTAATAGGAACAAGGGATTTAAAATGTTCTGTAGAGGTATCGGAAATTCCGGCTGCCAGCAGTTTAATGGTAGGAAACTTGAAAAGGATCGATGGCCTTAAACGTCTGTTGGTAACTTTTTCTATCTGGATTTTCGTCTTCACGGCAATCAATGAAGTACCGCCAAGATCAAAAAAATTGTCGTTGATCCCTATTTCTTTAATCCCAATGTTATCTATCCATATATCTGTAATGATCTTCTCGAGTTCTGTTGTCGGCGCAGCATATACAGCTGCGTTGTTTTTGATTTCCGGATCAGGCAATGCATTTCTGTCTATTTTGCCACTTGGCAGCAATGGCATTTTTTCCAGGATCAGATAGTCAACTGGCACCATATACTCTGGAAGACATTTTTTGAGTCTGTTTTTAACGATGCTCTTCCAATCGCCCGCAGAGTGTATAGCTGCAGGATCTTTAAGGGTAAGATAGGCCACCAACCTTAAATTATCTACAGAATCCCGGTGTACGATTACTAAAGCAGCCGCAACATTTTTAATTTCTTTCAACTGAAATTCAATCTCTTCAGTTTCGATACGGTAACCCCGTATTTTCACCTGATGATCAATCCGACCTAAAAATTGAATATCGCCGTTTTTATAGAGTTTGGCGAGATCGCCTGTTCTGTACATTTTTTGTCCCGGAACAGCAGAGAATTTATCGTCAATAAACTTTTCTGCCGTCAGTTCCGGCCGGTTGATATATCCTGCGGAAACACCAGCCCCGCTAATATACATTTCGCCTGCCCTGCCTGGCATAACCTCATTGAGCTCCTCATCCAGGATATAGATCTGGGTGTTGGCTATGGGTTTACCAATGGTAATCACCTCATCGTCTTTATCCAGTTTTTTAACGATACAGCAGATAGTAGTTTCCGTAGGGCCATACATGTTCCAGAGCTCCTCGCATCTGTCCAGCAACTGGTTGGCCAGTTTTCTGGTGAGCGCCTCACCGCCGCAGAAAGCTTTTATAGGCAACACCTCTTCCCAATCTGCTTCGAGCATCATTTGCCAGACATAGGGAGTGGCTTGCATGATGGTTATTTTTTCTGCCTTGATAGTTTCGAGCAGTGCCGCCCCGTCTTTTAAAATATCCTCATCTACGATGGTTAAACGGGCACCGCAAATCAGCGGCAGATACAATTCTTCTTCAGAAATATCAAAAGACATGGTGGTAATGCCCAGCATATTATCGGTATGGTCTACACCCGGCGTATGCAGCCTGAATTGTAACAGGTTAAGTAAACTTTTTTGAGTGATCCCTACCCCTTTTGGCAATCCTGTAGAACCAGAGGTGTAGATGATGTAGGCCAGCTGATCTTCATTCTGCACCCAGTTTGTTTTATCTACAGGATAGTCAGAACGGTTTAGCCACACTTCATCAAAAATGATCTTCTGGGCGCCTTCATATAATTCATCGTATTTTTTGGAAGTCACCAATACTTTTGCCGCAGAGTCTTTCAGCAAAAAATTCACCCTTTCTATGGGTAAGTTTGGATCTATAGGAAGATAAGTAGCACCAGCCTTCAATATACCAATCAGACAGAGCGACATTTGTATAGAGCGGTCCATCGAAACGGCAATGACTTCACCGCTTTTAAAATTGCTTTTTAAGAAGAAAGCAGCAATCTGATCAGAACTTAATTCAAGCTCTTCGTAAGTAACTTCTACTCCATTATGCTTTATAGCCACTTGATCAGGAGAATTTTGAGCCTGATCGCTAATGAGATTTAAAATTGTCTTATTTTTAATATGATGATGAACAGGGTTTGCTGTTGATTTTAAAGTCATTGTATTACGAAATCCTTAGCTATTGATGATATTAATGCGCACTAAATATCTAAATTATATTACATATAACACAGCATAATGTTTTGGAAATGTTACATATTAATATCAATATTGAAAATAAGATCACGGTTAAATTATATAGCGTCACAAAATGGCCTATTCAAAAATCTTTATCTCAATAATTTATATAATTTAAAACATCCTAATGGTATAAACCGTTATTTTAGCTCCTAGATTTCAACAACTAAAACTCAAAAATTATATATGCCCTCCTCAGTTAGCCGTCCAGATATTTTACTCTTTAATTTAAAGGACATTTCAAGCCATAAAATTCCGGAAATTTATCTGCCCTACACTTCAGAACTCAGCTTGTTCTCTGGTTGGGTTACCAATTTCCTCGCGCAGTCAAACATCGATCTGGGCCGCACGGGTGCCGTATGTCCATATGTTCAGTATGCTGAGGAAAAAGGCTTTTTTAAAGTTGGCATATTTGATGAGCCTAATCCTAAGCAGGATTTTGTCATTGAACTGATCAGGAACTTAAAGGATATTTTTATCGCTATGCTTCCTACCACCAAAAAAGACCAAAAGTTCAAAGCGATCACCATACTTTTTCCAACACTGCATCCAGATCAGGTAATTGAGATTATCGACGGTGTACAGCTCTTTCTAAAACCCGAATTTGTTAAACAGGGACTAATGATAGGACAATTCTATGAAAATTGTGAACAGGGAGGCTTAAGAAATTCCAACTTCCGGCCTTTACAATCACCTGTACCTTTGCTGGCTATCAGAAACATGGTAGAAACGGACTGGCCTTTCCTGGAAGGCGATGAAATATTAGAAAAAGCCTACAAAGACAATTTTGGAACAATTAATTTTGGAGCAAAAGTTAATTATTAAAACATGCATGATCAGATAAAAGAGCGTCTAACTTCACAACATATCAATTATAAAGAGATCAGACATGACTCTTTTGCTACCCCAATCCGGTCGCCTTTTGATTTTGCAAAGGCTTTGGACTATGAACCGGAAAGAATTACCAAGTCGGTCTTTTTAAGATCGAAAATAAAGGATAAATACATTATGGCCGTTTGTTCCTGCGGAAAAAAACTGAACCTGCCAAAACTAGCTTTGCTGGCCGGGGTAAATAAGCTAGAAGTAGCCGATCAGCAGGAATTGACCGATCTGGTGGGTTATCCTGTTCATGGTGTTTCTTCCATAGGTTTATCTTCTGATATTGAAGCATTTATGGACAAGGCTTTACTTGATTTTACTACGGTATTGGCCGGATCGGGCGAAACAGCGGTAGAGATAGAATTGTCTCCTAAAAACCTGGCAGAATTATCCAATGCAACGCTTGATGATATCAGTTTATGATTTCATTAGTTAGATAATGAACATTGTACCACTTAAAGATCAATGTTCATTATCCTTTTATATTGATAAGTCTTCATGAAATTTTTTATCCGACCATTTTCTCGCTGCCTTGATTCTTAACAATGACTTTCACCTTATTCATAAAACGTTGATTTTCATTTCGCCTGTCAGCGTCGGCATTTTTGATTTTAGCCAAGACTTGTTTCCAGAGAATATTATCTGAGATATTTTCCTTAATAGTTTTCATAAGATAAAATTATATAATAATATTAAACACTCCTTTCTCTTCGATTATAGCTATTCCTTCTTTGGCTATTATGCTTGCTATAAATGTCATCAATATTACAATTAATGAATCAAATATACTAATGCGACTTTAAATACCTCAAATAAAATTAATTTAATTAAAGTAATATTATGTTCGCTAACAATATTTATTCCATCTCAATTGTAAATAACTGGATAGATTAGCCTAATTCTGCTATGTTCATAATTCTCTTACTTAAAACAAAATATTATACCATACAAATAGTAAGTTAATTGATTTTTTCGCTGTTGTTTGGGATAATTTTGATCAGTAAAACTGATTAATCGACTATATTAAGCTTAGAATTAAAAAAACACACAAAACTATTTGTACATTTATTTGTTATCCAAATGCATTAGGTATGATATAAATTCATGACGGATAATATTTCTGACCTTATATAACTAATTGATGATGAAAATAAATCACGCTTACACCTGGATGTTTCGTCTATGAAAAAAACACATTACTCACTATTCATCTGTTTATCCCTACTTTTACCGCATTGTGTATTCTCCCAGGATGTAAAGGACTCTGTTGTTACTTTAAAACAGTGCGTTAATTTTGCCCTGCAAAATCAACCGGCAGTAAAGCAGGCTGCTATAGATCAGGAGATTAACGAAAAAGATATCAGAATAGGCTTATCTGCTTGGCTTCCACAGCTAAATTCATCCAATTTATACCAGCATTATTTCCAGGGCTCTCCCCTTGCGGCAAGTGTGGCGACTACAGGTAGTTCAAGTCCAACTACTGGTTCTGCCAGTACATCCTCCAGCTCTAATCTAAAAGAATATTCTGCATTGGGATTACAGGCAAGCCAGGTAATTTATAACAATGAGGTATTACAGGCAGCTAAAGCAGCCAAATATTCCCGCCAGTATTATAAACAGAATACCTATAGCAGCCAGATCAATGTGGTAGCCGATGTAAGTAAAGCCTTTTTTGATGTGCTGTTATCTGAAAAACAGCTGGATATATTAAATGCAGACATTGTGAGGTTACAACGTAGTTTGAAAGATGCACAAAACAGGTATCAGGCCGGTGTAACCGACAAAACAGATTACAAACAGGCTACAATATTGCTAAACAACTCAACGGCAAGCCGTAAGCAAACGGCCGAAGCAGTGAAAAGTAAAACGGCTTACCTCAAACAGATCATGGGGATTTCTGCAGACCATAATTTAAAACTTTCCTACGACTCTGCACGGTATGAGCAAGAAGCAGCTATTGATACCAATCAAAGGCTGGATGTAAACAACCGTATAGAATACCGCTTGCTGGAAACTCAAAAGGGATTGCTGAATGTCAATGTAAGTTATTACAAATGGGGATTTTTACCATCCGTTTCTGCAGTTGGCGTATATAATTTAAATTATCTCAGTAATAAATTCTCTAACCTGTATAACAACGCCTATCCAAATTCATACGCCGGCTTAACGTTAGACATCCCCATCTTTACGGGAACCAAGCGTTTACAGAATTTAAGCAAAGCGCGGTTACAGGTAGAACGCAACAACTACGATATTGTCAATTCGGCCAATTCAATCAATACCGAATATGTACAGTCGCTGGCCGATTACAAAAGCAATTATACCAACTGGCAGCTGCTCAAAGAAAATGTGACCCTGGCGAATGATGTGTATAAGGTAGTTAGCCTCCAATACAGAGAAGGGATAAAAACTTATCTGGATGTGATCGTATCACAATCTGACCTACGCACTGCCGAACTAAATTATTATAACGCTTTATTCCAGTTATTATCCAGTAAAATAGATCTGGAAAAATCATTGGGAATCCTTAATGTACAATACAATTGATATGAGAACCATAAATATCCTTTTTCTTGCACCCATCGCTCTAATATGGACTTCATGCCAAAACAAGGCAAAACCAAATACAGCCCCGCCGGCAACTCCGGTAAGTGTTGCTGAAGCAAAAAAAGCAGACGCCGTATACTATGATCAGTTTCAGGGGGCAGTAGTAGCCTTAAATTCCGTTGAATTGCGCAGCGAGGTATCTGGTTTCATCACCAAAATATATTTTAAGGAAGGCGAAGTAGTGCCTAAAGGTAAAGTCCTGTATGAAATTGACCGCAGGAAATACCAGGCCGCTTATCAACAGGCAGAAGCAAATTTAATGAGCGCCAATGCTAACCTGGTTAAAGACCAGAAAGATATCGACAGGTATAACATGTTACTGAAAAATGATGCTGTTGCCCGTCAAACGGTAGATCAGGCCCAGGCTACATTTGAAACCGGCAAAAGCCAGGTGGCGCAGGCAAAGGCAGGTTTATTGTCAGCTAAAACAGATCTTTCTTATTCACTCATCACTGCGCCTTTTACAGGCAGGATCGGTATTTCACAGGTTAAACTTGGTGCACAGGTAAGCCCGGGTACTACCCTCTTAAATACCATATCCAGTGAACACCCTATTGGTGTTGACGTAGTGATTAACGAACAGGATATAGACCGCTTTTATAAGTTTCAGAAAAAAAGTACTGATTCTACCTTTAAATTGACACTGGCAGACGGCACCAGTTACAAAAAACCTGGTAAAGTATTGGCCATTGACAGAGGCGTTGCCAGCGGAACAGGTACAGTTAGGGTCAGGATCCAGTTTCCAAATGAGCAGGACACGTTGAAAGACGGTATGAGTTGTGTGTTAAATGTACTGAATGCCGCATCAGGCAGCAGAGTACAGATTCCGTATAAAGCAGTAACTGAGCAAATGGGCGAGTTTTTTGTCTTTGTATCACTGGATACCATTGCCAAACAGCATAAAGTGAAATTAGGCCCCCGTATTGGTACGGATGTGGTGATCATGGAAGGTGTTAAGGCTGGTGATAAAGTGGTTACTGATGGTTTCCAGCGTTTGCGTGATGGTGGTAAGATTACCCTCGGCAATCCACAACAGGCAGCGGCCCCAGGCCAGGCACCTGCTAAAGGACAGACCACAGATAAAGCACAGCCCGCAAAAGGAGGCAAATAATAAACTGAAAAGACAGCATAGAATTTTTATAAATACAAACGGATGATCGCAGATACTTTTATAAAGAGACCGGTGATGGCAATTGTAATTTCAATTGTAATTGTTGTGGTCGGTATTTTAGCTATTTCAAGCTTACCTATTGGACAATATCCAGAAATAAGTCCGCCAACAGTACAGATTACGGGATCATACACCGGTGCGGATGCCGTCACGGTAGAACAAACCGTGGCTACACCTATTGAGGTCCAGGTAAACGGAACGCCGGGCATGACCTATCTTCAAAGTAACAGTACCAGTAACGGGCAGATGACCATGACCGCCAACTTTGAAGTGGGTACTGATATTAATATTGCAGCCCTCGACGTACAGAACCGTGTGGGTATTGCCACACCAAGTTTACCACAGGATGTTCAGCGTTTGGGATTAACCGTACGTAAACGTAATCCAAGTATTTTGATGCTCGTAGCGCTGTTCTCCCCAAAAGGAACACACGACGTTACTTTTACAGATAATTATGCCAATATTTATATCAGGGACGCGTTAAACCGTACCAAAGGTGTAGGTGATGTATTTACCCGTGCAGATGATTTTAGTATGCGTATCTGGCTTAAACCAGATAAACTGGCGGCCCTGAATATGACTGCGGCAGATGTTGTTGCCGCCCTGAACGAACAAAATGCCCAGGTTGCAGCCGGTGTGGTTGGCGTACCTCCACAGGAAAAAGCCGAACCTTTTGAATATACCGTACTGGTAAAAGGAAGGTTGTCTCAGCCTAAAGAATTTTCTGATGTCATTGTAAAAACAATGCCAGGCAGTGGTGCTGTAGTTCACTTAAAAGATGTTGCCCGTGTTGAACTGGGCAAATTTAATTACTCTGGTAATTCATTTGTTGACGGTAAAAGAGCTTCTTATCTTTTAGTATACCAGGCGCCAAACAGTAATGCACTGGAAACTGCCGACAATGTATACAAAACCATGGATGAGCTTAAAAAGGCTTTTCCGGCAGATATCGACTATGTCGTTCCATTTGAATCCATCTCAGTAGTAAAAGTATCCGTACATGAAGTGATAGAAACTTTAGTTATTGCGCTGATACTGGTAATTATCGTGGTTTTCTTATTCCTGCAAAGCTGGAGAACAACATTGATCCCGGTACTGGCAATTCCTGTATCTATTATCGGGACGTTTATATTCTTTATTCCGATGCACTTTACCATCAATACCCTTACCCTGTTTGGTTTTGTGCTCGCGATTGGTATTGTGGTAGATGATGCGATTGTAGTGGTTGAATCCGTCCAGCATTATATGGATGAAGAAGGCATGACGCCCAAGGATGCCACCACAGCAGCGATGAAAGATATATCCGCACCGGTAATTGCTATCGCCCTTATTTTGGCAGCAGTGTTCGTACCCGTAGGATTTATCCCGGGTATTGTAGGCCGTCTCTATCAACAATTCGCAATCACGATCGCCATCTCTGTATTGATATCAGCTTTTGTAGCCCTTTCATTAACCCCGGCATTATGTACGCTGATTTTACGCCCTCATAAACTGGACGAAAAATCCAAAGGACTGGATAAATGGTTTTTCAAGTTCAATGCCTGGTTTGACAGGGTGAGTCATAGTTACCGTAACGGGGTAGATAAGAGTATCAAACATGCTAAATTTGTATTTGTTATCCTGATCTGTATCATCGTTGGTACCGTCTTCCTGTTTATGAAGAAACCTTCAGGGTTTATTCCGCTCGAAGATGACGGACGTATCTACATTACTTACGATCTGCCGGAAGCTTCTTCAACACAACGAACAGTTGCTGTATTAACACAGATTATGCATACACTGGATAGCGTGCCTCAGATTTTACATTATGCTGCCCTGGGTGGTTTAAATGCGGTGAGTTTTGCCAGTAAATCCAACAGCGCCACCATATTTGTACAGCTTAAGCCCTGGGACGACCGGAGTGCCAAGAAAGATCAGATTACGGCTATTATTGCCAATCTCCAGCAGCGATTGTCCAGATTTAAAGAAGCAAATGTAGTGGTTATCCAGCCACCCGCAATTCCTGGTTTAGGTAGTACCGGTGGATTTACTTTCATCATGGAAGAAAAAGAAGCCGGCGGGGATATTAAAGTTTTTGAGAATACACTGCACGGCTTTATAGCAGAGGTAAACAAGCGGCCTGAAATTGCCAAATCATTCTCCTTCTTTACCGCCAGTACACCGGGTTATGAATTAACTATTAACCGTGAAAAGGCTAAAAAACTGGGTGTATCCATTAGTGATATCAATGGTGCCCTGCAAACGTATATGGGTAGTACTTATGTGAATGACCTTACCTTATACGGCAGGACCTTTCACGTTCTGGCACAGGCCGATACCAATTACAGAACTAATATTCAGAATATAGGGCAATATTTTGTGCGTAATTCTTCAGGTGCGATGGTGCCGCTGAGCACACTGACCTCTTATAAATTAATTGAAAATGCACCTTTGGTGTCCCATTATAATCTATTCAGATCTGCTGAGGTTGATGGAGGTGCCGCTCCGGGATATAGTAGTGGTGACGCCTTAAAGGCACTAAAAGAAGTGGCTGATAAAAGCTTACCGCAAGGTTTTGGTTATGAATTTTCTGGGTTAAGCCGTGAGGAGTTACTATCAGGATCAAAAACGATCTATATCTTTATGTTGTCCATAGGATTTGTATTCCTCTTCCTTGCTGCATTGTATGAAAGTTGGTCGGTACCATTCTCCGTATTACTTGCTGTACCTTTAGGTGCATTCGGTGCGATCCTATTCCTTACATTTAAGTCCAGTATAGACAATAACGTGTATGCGCAGATCGGTTTGATCACGCTGATTGGTCTGGCGGCGAAAAATGCCATTCTGATCGTAGAGTTTGCCAAAGAACGGGTAGATCGGGGGGTGGAACTGGAGAAGGCTACCCTGGATGCGGTAAGGCTTCGTCTAAGACCAATTATCATGACTTCCCTGGCCTTTATCTTAGGCGTATTACCATTGGTATTTGCTTCAGGAGCCGGTGCACAGTCAAGACAAACCATTGGCTGGACAGTTTTTGGAGGAATGCTTGCAGCTACCTCATTAGCTATCTTTATCGTTCCCGTATTGTTTTTCGTGATCACACGTTTTGCTTACGGTAAAGAGAAACTGGCCGAGCTGGAAAAAAATTATAAACCTGAAGATTACGAACATAAACCATCAGCAGCAAAAGAAGTAAAAGGAGATCCTCAAACGGGTGAAACAAATGATGAACATCCTGCACCAGCTGATTAAACCATTATCAAAAACTACTATCTAATTATAAAAATGGGACGATCACTTTTCCTTCTGGAAGAGTGATCTTAACAGATTTTAAACCTTAAATAGCAGAAAAATGAAATATCTAAAATTGATGGTATTGGTTATAGTAACCATACTTACCTTTGGAAGTCCAAAAGCAGACGCACAAGTTATTGTAAGAGTAGGCCCTGGCCATTATTATTATCATCACCGTTACTGGCACCATCGCGCTCCTTACTTTAACAGGTATCACCACAGATACTACCGTTACTACTAAATAAAAAGGAAACCTTATTGCACTGCCCCCAAAATGTTGGACACTATTTGGGGGCATTTTTATGCGAAAAAAATTAGCTACATTTAGGCTGAAAGTCCTTATTCGGCGGCATTTCTACGAAGAAAATACCCAACCAGATTTAGGCTGAAAGACATTATTTGGGGACATTCCTACGCAAAAAAACTCAGCCAAATTTAGGCTAAAGAAGCTAATCGACGAATATTTAGCAGGTTAAAGCGAGTTGTTAATCAGGTAATCCCAGCTAGTTTTAGTCAACTCGGCAATAGTTGCATCAATAGTTTTTTCATCTTCTTTGGTCATGGATACGAACACGGCGAGAGCAAAATGTTTCCCATTGGGAAGCGTTACGACTCCAATATCATTAGAAGCTGCTGTAATACCCGCATCATTTACACCAGAATATCCGGTTTTATGCGCTACAGGTGTACCTGCAGGAAGCTGACCTTTAATTTTGGTGGATATCCTTGTGGTTCCCGTCATCACGTTCCATAAAAATTCCTGCGAAGAAGCTGAAAGCAAATGCTTACTATAAAATAGTTTTAGCAGTTGTGTAGCTGCACGCGCTGTTGTCCAGTTGGTAAACTGTGCCTGCTCGTTGTGGTGCATTTCATGTTCAGTGGCTGTGATGGCTATCTCCTTTACGCCCAGACTATGTATATAGGCGTTTACTTTAGCTGGGCCGCCAATCAATCTGAATAAGAGATCACATCCGTTATTATCACTTTCTGCAACGGTAACCCTTAGTAGTTCCGACAAAGGAATTTCTACTTCCCCATTCGGATATTTATCTCTCAAAGGACTCCAGGTATCTGGCATCAAGTCGCTTTTCCTGATCAGTATCTTTTGATCCAATCGCAATTTCCCCTGATCTACCTGGTTTAAAATGGCCAGGGCAAGGTGAAACTTAAATACACTTTGCATCGGTAAATGTTTAGCCCCGTTAATGGTCAATGTATCACCGTTCTGCAGGTCCATCAATGAGAATCCAATGATTGCCTGGTGTGCATTGATAACAGACTGAAGTTTTGCCTGCAAAGCTTCGTTTTTTTGTGCAAAACTGTTTACCGAAATAACCAGTAAAAAAAACACACAAATCATCCTTGTTAGTGTAGAAAGTCTATTCATCCTCCAAAATTAAGAAAATCAATGAGCTGCGATATTCAATCTATTGATTTTCATTCAAATTTTACTATAAAAACATTACCATCTATTGGTTAGGCGTTTTTCTTCCCCTTTCTGAAGATGCCCGCAGCAGTACTTTTCCCATCCGATGCCTGAGATAAATTTAAATAATCAGCAGGGATGACCTTGTTTTTTGGCTGCACTAGTTCTATGGTTCCGGATTTATGGATATTAATTTCCCTGATACGGGAATTGTCTACCGGTACAGGAACAGGTACCTGTTTATCTTTTGATGGGCCATAAGCGCCCAGATAATGCTCATTGCCTGTTAGGTAAGAATCACTAAAAGTATAATCCGGCTGTTTATTTTCAGGGTGCACCATAACGAACCTGCAATTGGTGATGATATTGTTTTTAAAGGTAAATGGCGAACCGGATCCCGAATACCATATGGCCGATTCATAAGAACCACTAATGATAGAATGCGTTAAAGAAAAATCATTGATCACACTACTCAGCACCAATGCGGTTTTGCTGGAATAAAAGATGCAATGATCAATGTGAATCCCTCCCCCACTTACCCACAAGGAACTTTCAATGGGTGCAGCCATCTTCTCTCCGATAAAGTAACATTGTGATAAGTTTAACCCGGACAATGTTTTATCTGCCCTTCTGACCGGGTAATAGGATTTAACATTTACGTTGGGGTTGCCCATAAACTTCAGGCCTTTAAAAGTGACGTTATCTTTTGCTAACAGAAAACCAATACAATGAACAAAAGGCAGGATAGCAGTATTGCTGGATATAGATTGTACGACCGGCATTTTGGATGGCCGCCATGAACGGTCATCAGGCATAGTTATCGCTTCAATGGTATAAGCGATAGTATCCTTACCCGAAACAGCTGTTTTTATGGTCAGTTCATGTGCCATAGTATATAGTCCTGGCCCAAGTTTAATCTTTATAGGTTCCTGACCACTAAAACTATTGGTTCTGTTTACCGCTTCTTCTAAACTGGCCAGCGGATCAGCAGCAGTTCCATTTGCTTCAGCTTTTCCCTTTGCTGCATCCACATAAATTGTTTGCGCATGCAGGTTACCTGAGCTATTCAACACGATCAATAAAAATAAGAAAGTTAATATTTTACTGTGGCTGGCAATAGTTATTTTTTGTCTTGTTTTCATACTGCAAGTTTACCTGCAGCCTAACACCAGAACGACTCATTTGCTGTTCAAGTTATTTCATTTTATATCATATTGACATATAGCTGATTAATAATAAGTGTTTTTTTACTGCCCAATTTTATTCGTTCTATATTTACGCTTTATTACCTGCCATGAAAACTACCGCAATCCGTGAACTTTTAAACCTTATTGAAAAACAGCTCAACTGGGGAGATGTTAATGAATGGCCAAGTAAAGACTTTGAGAAACTTAACCTGCTCATTCTGGAGAAAACAAAAGTTTCTCTAAGTGCCAGTACGTTGAGGAGGCTGTGGGGCAAAGTAGATTATAACCATCAGCCAAGCGGCACCACCCTGGATACGCTGGCCCAGTTTGCAGGGTATGAAAGCTGGCGTGAATTCACATCGCATATCCAACTGCCTGAAGCAGTACCACCAGCCCCTATCACTGTCAAAGAACAATTCAACTCAGCTAAGTGGTTTAAGATAGCTTTATCAGGAATTGGGGGTGTAGCTTTGCTACTGTTAATCAGCTATATCATCAAATCTGCAAATCCGGTTATAAATGCCCGCAAATACTCTTTTAGCAGCAGGACCATTACCCGTGATGTACCAAATTCTGTAGTGTTTACTTATAATGCGCAGGCAGCACCAACAGATTCCGTATTTGTTCAGCAATCCTGGGACAGCAGCAAGCGATCGCCAGTGGCGAAAAATGGACATCAATATACTTCTATTTATTATCGTCCGGGTTTCTATCTGGCTAAACTGGTTATAGGTCAGCAGATCGTAAAAGAGCATCCATTGCTTATTTCAACCAATGGGTGGCTGGGAATGATTGCCCAAAAACCTGTGCCTGTTTATCTGGCACAAAATGAATTTAAGCAAAACGGTGAACTCCGGATTACTCCTTCAACAGTCCTTTCCAAAGGTTTAACCATGAGCCCAAACCCGCCAGTTACCGAATTTTATAATGTAGGTAACTTTAAGGCGGTACCCTTAACCGACTTCTTCTTCAGTACTGAAGTGAAAAATGAATACAATGAAGGGGCTGCTAAATGCCAGCTGATCAAAGTAGTGCTGCTCACTGATGAAACCCCAATTGCGATTCCCCTTTCAGCCCCCGGCTGTATTGCCAAATTAAATTTGATGAATGGTGTAGACATGGTTTCAGGAAAATCTACAGACCTGTCGGGATTTGGGGTAGACTTGTCTAAATGGGTGAAGGTTTTATGCCGTAGTAAAGGTAAAAAGATCCAGTATTTTGTAAACGACAAACTCGTATATGAATCACAATTGCCAGCTGTAAAAAGAAGTATCTTAGGAATTGGATTTACATTTCAGGGGGCCGGCGCGGTGAAAAATATACAGTTGAGTTCAAATAACATTCCTGTATTTCAATAAAATTATTTTCTGATAAGCTTATCAGGTACCTTTTACAGGCTAAGGCTCCTTCATCTGCTTTCTACCTCAATTTTATAGTATCGGATTGTCCTTTAACAGGGTTTGGTACCATTTTAAACATCACTCTTAATTAAAAATGATAAGGTAAAAAAGATCTGTAATTTGAACTGCCAAAAAAGTTCAGACAATTATGACGGTATTTCAAATTACAGATCTTTATTATTCTGGTTCATGGTTCCTGTCAGGAATCAACAGTTTTTATCCTTATAAAACTTAATAGGGATCCTGAGCAGTTGTTACACGGATCAGTTTTGCATTTACAAATTCATAGATAGCAGCCTGGGATTGCTCACGGCCATATCCTGAGTTTTTAGTTCCTCCAAATGGCAGTTCTGGTGCAATACCGGTAACATGATTAATGTATACCATACCCGTATCCATTTGCCTGGCCACATTTACAGCCCTCTCCTGATTTGAACTGAACACACTGCCGCCTAAACCAAATGTAGTGGCGTTTGCCAGCAGAATAGCTTCCTTTTCATTTTTAACTTTGTAGAACATAAATACCGGCCCAAAGATCTCTTCCTGGTAAGCTGAATTATCAGGATAAATATCAGTTAAAATTGTAGGTTCCATAAATGCTCCGGGACGATCAATACGATGTCCTCCGGCCAGTAAACGGGCACCGCCTGCAACAGCCTTTTCCACTTGTCTGATCACATCTGCAACAGCTTTTTCACTGCTTAGCGGAGCCAGGTCAGTTTGTGCATCCAGTGGGTCGCCTATTTTCAGCGTCGCAAATTTTGCTTTTACTTTTTCCAGAAATTCATCCGCTATCCCCTCCTCTACAATAATCCTTTTAGGGGATACACAAACCTGTCCTGCATTCCAGATACGGCCTTCTACGGCTGCTTTCACAGCGTCATCTATATTGGCATCGTTGAGTACAATAAATGCATCGCTACCACCCAGTTCCAGCGTTGATTTTTTCACATACTTACCCGCAGCAGCGGCAATAGCAGATCCTGCCGGCTCACTTCCGGTAAGCGTTACTGCCTTGATCCTTTCATCGGCCACTAAACTCTCCATTTTACTTCCGGGAATAAACAGGTTCTGGTAAACGCCTAGTGGAAAACCTGCTTCCAGGAAAATATCTTCCATCACCTGTGCGCATTGTGGTACATTAGAAGCATGTTTCAGCAACATCGTATTGCCTGCCATCAGATTGGTAGCCGTAGAACGTGTAATCTGGTAGAAGGGGAAATTCCAGGGCTGGATACTTAACAAAACACCCAGGGGTTCATAACTCAAAAAGGCAGAACCAATGGGTGTTTCCAAAGGCTGATCTGCCAGGAACTCTTCACTATGGGCAGCATAATATTCAAAAATAGAAGCACAAAGCTCTACTTCGCCAATGCTTTCCTTTAACAGCTTGCCCATTTCCAGTGTAGCCAGCTTCCCAAGTTCTTCTTTTCTGCTCCGCATGATACCAGCTACCTTTTTCAGCAACTGTGCCCGCTGTGCTTTAGGTGTCTTTTTCCAGGTTCGGAAGGTATAGTCGGCCAGTTCAATTTTATCATCGATCTGCTCGTCTGTCAGTACATCAAACTCTTTAACCAATTCATTATTAAAAGGGTTTACAGTTTTAACAGCTGATATTTTTGATATTGTTTCCATAGTATGAGTTATTAAATGCCACCTGAGGCTGAATAAAATTACGGCTATCGGGCAGTATGGCAGCTGACTAGTATCAGTTAATAAAATGATCTTCATCAATATGTTTAAGGTGATATAGACCGGGTGCTTATTAGCAATATCAAAAACTGGTATAGATATGATCTTCTAACACCGTCGAGGACATAAAAAACAGCGTTAAAAACACCTTCAGGGACAAAAAGACAATATTTGGTGTGCATCAAGTATAAAAAACCAAAAAAGCGTATATCTTTGGACTCAAATTTTACAATTATATTTTATGGCAAAAGCATCCGAAATTAAAGTAGGAAATATTTTACGTTTCAACAACGAACTGGTAACAGTAATTGAAATCTTACACCGTACACCAGGTAAAGGCGGCGCTTTTTACCTTGGCAAATGGCGCAATATTAAAACCGGAAAAATTGTGGAAGCCCGTTTGGCAACTGATGAGCAGGTAGAAATTTGCCGTGTAGAAACTAATGATTTCCAATATTTATACGAAGAAGGTGATTATTTTGTAGTAATGGACAATATCACTTTTGATCAGTTCAATATTCCTAAAGCATTGTTCGGCACTGCTGCAAAGTTCCTTAAAGAAGGAATGGACGTGATTGTTTCTTTTGAAAGTGAAGAACCTATTATGGCCCAGGCACCAAATTTTGTAGAATTGTTAATTACTTACTCTGAGCCTGCCGTTAAAGGTGACACCTCTTCTGGCGCACAGAAATCTGCAACTACAGAAAATGGTTTAGAGTTAAAAGTACCTTTGTTTGTAAACGAAGGCGATAAGATAAAAGTAGATACCCGCACAGGAGAATATGTAGAGCGTGTTAAATAATTAGCAGCTTCGATCCATATAAAAAAAGGCAATTTTCAAATAGAAAATTGCCTTTTTTTATGAAAAGAATAACCGGAAATAAGTGTTTTACTAATTTCCGGTGTAGGTATTGTTTTTAAGATCAATATCAGGAAGTTCATTTCCCGGGTCTATCACTATACTTTTTATAGATGAAGTAGAAGGATATTTAAATACCCACACTCCACCGCGCTGCCAGATATTTACAGGCAAGTTAAGGATTTCAGTTTTACCATTACTCTGTGTAATCTTCAGCTGAACAGGCATTACCATTTTTTCTTTATTGGTGAGCGTGATCAGGGCACCATCAGTAACCTTTCCATTGACATATTTAACTGAAGTAACCGCCTGATCCAGTTTCCAGGTGGTAAAGAACCATTCTTTCCAGAACCAGTTCAGGTCTTCGCCCGAAGCATCGTTCATCGCCCTGAAAAGATCATAAGGAAGCGGATGTTTAAATGCCCAGTGTTTAACGTATTCATTAAAGGCATAATCAAAACGTTGCGGACCAAGCACTAGATCGCGCAGCATATTCAATCCTACAGCCGTTTTAATATAATATTGACCATAATCATTTAACCCAATTGCTTCGGGAGGTGTCATCAGCGGATCTTTGCTTTTTAAGTTGCGTACAATCTGTACCGATCTTTTTGAAGTGTCGTTATATTCACCATGATTGAACTGCTGGCTGGCATATTGATTGATAAAAGTATTAAAACCTTCATCCATCCACATGTATTTGCGTTCATTGGAACCTACAATCATAGGAAACCAGTTGTGTCCTATTTCGTGGGTTACATCGCCCCACAATCCGCCATTTTTCAGATTGCTCAGACAAAATACAGCTCCCGGATATTCCATTCCTAAAGCTACGCCTGATACATTCACAGCAGAGTTCCATGGGTATTCGAAATAAGCTTTAGAATAGATTTCCATACTGTTTTTCAGGTATTCAGTTGAGCGGCCCCAGCTATCATTACCTGAGCTTTCCAATGGATAGGCCGACATAGCGATACCTTTTCTACCGGAAGGGAAATTCACCTTTGCGCCGTCCCAGATAAATGCATTGGAGGCGCCCCAGGCTACATCACGGCTATTTTCCATTTTATAATGCCATGTTAGTGTTCCGTTAAACGGGCGTGTAGCTGCCTTTCCCACTTCATCTGCACTAATGATGGTTACTGTTTTATCACTTTTTTTAGCTTCTTCGTATCTTTTGTTCTGTTCAGCGCTCAATACATCTCTTGGATTTTGCAGGTCACCAGAACCTACTACGATCATATTGGCCGGGGCAGTGATATAATAATCAAAATCGCCATACTCGCAGTAAAACTCACCTAAGCCCATGTAAGGAAGGGTATTCCATCCTTCTACATCATCATACACACACATCCGGGGATACCACTGTGCGATCTCATATACATAACCCTGTTTGAACTTTTTACGGCCCATACGGTCGGCACCATAATATGGAATAGCAAAGTCATAATTGATGGCCACCTGTATCTTCTCTCCCTTACCATCAAGCGGTGTATTTAAACGCAGCTGCATACGGGCATCAGTAATCACAGGAACAACGGTATAAGTTTTGCCTTTATAGGTGATCGTTACCGAACCAATATGGTAACCACCCTGATTAAAACCCTTCACATCAAAACGGTCGCCCGTTACCGGAGTAACTGCAGCTCCACGCGAATCTGGTTTAAACAGGTTCTGATCCAATTGCAACCATAGGTAATCCAGCTGATCCGGGCTGTTATTGGTATAATCGATAATTACCTTTCCATTGATCGTAGTATCTGCACCTTCATTCAGGGTAGCTTTAATCTGATAATCGGCACGGTTTTGCCAGTAAGCAGGTGAAGGTTTTCCACTGGCAGAACGGGTACCGCCAACAGTAACAGGCCAGGTAATAGGGCCAAAAAGCTCCTGATGGTTATACTTTACCGTATCGGCCATCTGGGCTTCTGCGGTGATTGTACCCGCCAGCAAGCAAAGGGTACTCAAAAAATTGCTTAATTTAAAATAGCGCATTTGGTTTTTTAGTTAATATTTAAGGTGATTACAATCGTATATCCTATCAGATTTCAAAGCTACAATATTCTTTAAAACTCTGTAAATAAAATATATACGAATAGGTGAACTGAAAATCTTATAGTGCATCAAGAAACAACTATTTTCTTGGATTAACAAAAATAATAATCAACGATGTAAAGGCTTTTATGTTATGCTAAAAGGATATACATCTCACGATCTTATACTTATGGAATAGTATTTGCAACTCCACAAATTATAAACGGAAGACCATGAAAGAAGAGAACATAAAAAAAGCCGCCAGAATAGTATTAGGTGCAAATTTAATATTTGCAGGAATTAGCCATTTGTCTTTTGCCAGAAAAGCATTTCGTGCCCAGGTTCCGGATTGGGTTCCCTTAAAAACGGATGATACTGTTGTTTATTCAGGTTTCGTAGAAATAGCGATGGGAAGTGCATTGATTTTTACCAGCGAAAAACACAGGGAAACTGTAGGTAAAATAGCCGCTACTTTTTTTACCGCTGTATTTCCTGGAAATATTTCTCAATATACGCATCACAGAAGTGCCTTTGGATTAGACACCGATAAAAAGAGATTTGCACGTTTGCTTTTTCAACCGGTACTGGTTTATTGGGCATTAAAAAGTACCAGTAAATAAGTATTTGATACCTGCATGCAGTAACTTATTCAGTTCTAACATGCAGGTATCAAATACTTATTTCTTTACCTGCATTATCTTATATCTTCTATAAGAAACAACAGCTAAAATAAAAACAAAGGTTATGGTGATGTACACCCATGAAGGGATAGGTACAGGATCGCCTTTAGCATAAGAATGAAGGCCAGTTAGGTAATAATTCACCCCGAAATAAGTCATCACTACTGTTGAAAAGCCCACCAGCGAAAGCAGGTTAAATAAATATTTGCTTTTGAGCCCCGGGATAAGCCTTACATGCAATATAAACGCATAAATGATCACAGAGATAAAAGCCCAGGTTTCTTTAGGGTCCCAGCTCCAATAACGGCCCCAGCTTTCATTGGCCCATATCCCTCCTAAAAAGGTTCCTATACTTAACAGGAATAAACCTACCGTTAAAGACATCTCATTCACCAGCGTCAGTTCCGTAATAGATGGTTTAACTTTAGCATTTGTCTTTTTACTATTGATAATATACAAGATCAGCGTTACGGCTCCAAGCAAAGCACTGAGACCAAAAAAACCATAACTTGAAGTAATAATTGCCACGTGTATCATCAGCCAGTAGGATTTAAGTACCGGAACCAAAGGGGTGATCTGTGGGTTCATCTGTGATCCTCCATGGGCAAAACCCATCAGGATCACTGCAATCAAACAACCAGCAGCAGGAATGAAAGCATTACTGTTCCTGTACATCAGTAAACCAGAGGATATACCGATCCAGCTGATAAACTGTACCGCCTCATATCCATTACTCCAGGGCTCATGACCTGAGATGTACCATCTTACCCCCAACCCTATCCCCTGAAGGATCACGGCGATACTGATAATAGTTAGCACGACAGTAATCAGTGTATTTAACAATTTAGAATGATTGATAAACAGTTTGAAAAATGCCAATGCTAAGATCAACGTACCTAAAAGGGCATAGGCGATCATAAGGTTTAGAAAAATGTTCCATGAATTGTAACGCACTTCCCAATCGATCTTTGCCTGTGAAGGCACCACACTGCTGCCATATTTAAGCTGTAACTCCCCGATATGATTTAAAGACGCATCTGCCGCCGACCAATTTCCCGACTCCTGCGCAGCGATACTATTTTTCAGATAAACGGCCACAGGATCTGTCATTTTCATCGTGCTATTTAAAGCAGAAGAAGGCATGGCAATCCAGGTATTATTCGCATCCCCGGCGATGGGAAGCACACGTAAATACTGCCCTACCAGCAATTGCTGCATGGCCTGCAGTTTATCATTCAATTCAATGATATCTTTATCATAACTATCCTGATCTGCCGGTTTCTTTCTGAATGCCCTTGCATAATCATCTTTTAAGATAAAATCGGCTGTGCTATCAGAACTGATCTTTACCAGGTTCATCATTGAGGTATACCCATCCGCATTGGCATTCGTTACTTTAAGTAGTTCTGCACCGCCTTTTGTCCTTACCTTAATCAAAGGGACATTGATCCAGTCAAAAGGTGAAACGGACATCGACAGGAAAAATTGGTTGGCATCCAGTGAATAAAAACGATCTGCCTGATATAATTTCCGAAGGATCTCCAGCGCCATGGTATTTACGGGCTCAATTCTGCCGTCAATATTCTGTACCATTAGATGGCCAAACCGGTCGGCATGTGCTGCATCAATTTTGATAGCAGCCGCGAATTTCTCTCCGTTGAGCATTGTTCCTTTCAGGAACTGCTGGGCATTACCCTGAGTTGGGGTATGACTATGTTCAAATTGGGATGTACCGTTGGTACCATGCATATCAATTTTCTGGCTGAATGCAGCACCGGCGGGCAGGCATAACAATAAAAGCAGTAATGCTTTTGATTTCGATAGAGATTTCAATTGCTCGTTTAACTTAGAAAAATGAGTTCCTTTCCAGAATAAAGTAACAAACATACCCAGGAAAAGTAAGGTATAACCCGTATAAGTTACATGTGTACCCAGGGAATCATGATTGACCGACAATACGGTTCCTTTTTCATCCTGATCGAAACTGGACTGAAAGAAGCGATATCCCAAATGGTCTAATACATGGTTCATAAATATTTTATAAGGCGTTTGTGTTCCTGATTCTTCGATCATGATATCTGATGAATAAGCAGCGGGACTGGTACTGCCCGGATATTTATCCATTTTAAAATGTACCAGTTTTAATGAAAACGGGGTAGGATATATTTTAGAACCATAGGCCAGGGATATTCTTAGCCCTCCTACTTCGCTCTGATGCTGAAAGTTCGTTAAACCTTTTCCGCCATAAAATGAAACCGTATCTACTGCAGCTGGTGTGGTTACCTCTACCTTAACCAGGTCGGGATCATTTTCATGGGTACGCTTATCCCCTTCAAAGTACATGATATGACCATTTACCGGTCCCTCAGGTACTACGAAGGTCAATCCGGTAATGTTATATAAACTCCTTAAATGAAAGGGTGCTTTGATATTAGTAGAATCTAAATTTCCTTTGATCTGGCTGGCCATGATCATATAGTTCCCCTGGAATGGGGAAGAAATCTGAAGTGTTCCTGCAGCATCACTTAGATTGATGGCACCGGCTGTTTGTTTGTTGTAGCTCACCAGAACATTTTCCATCAGCTGTACTGTTCCTGACGGTACGTATTTGTTTACCCTTTTACCGTTTTCCAGCACTACCAGGTGTAATGTAGGTTTGCCGACATCTTCACGTACCAGCGAGTCCTGCGCCCTGGCATAAAAATCTACAACTTTTAATTTAACCCGCTGTCCCTGGTAATCATATTCTGAAGTGAAGGTCTTTTTAAAGGGTTTAAGAAAAGTAGGGATACGGTTAGAGATCAATATAGCAGGTATATCATCATAGGCCAAGGCCTGATCATCTTTTCCAATCTGTACTTTAAAAAATGTAGCGTCAGAAACAATCTCATTACTGGATGCACCTTCACGGATGTGCATCGATCCTTCAAAGCTCACATACCGCGTAATACATCCGCCAATAAAAATCACGATGAAGGCAAGGTGAAACACCAGTAAAGACCATTTATTTCGTTTATACAGTTGATATCTTTTGATATTTCCAATAAAGTTTAACACCAAAATCAACATTACCAGTTCAAACCACCAGCAGTTGTAGATCAATGCTTTTGCTACTGCTGTTCCGTAATCATTCTCTACAAAGGTGGCCGTGGCCATAGAAAAAGCGAAAATCAATAACATAAGACCCATGGTGCGGGTAGAGAATAGTATTTTGGCGATTGTATTCATTCGTGTTTTGTAACTGGATTGAAAAGGTATTGATCTCTAATCAAGAGGGTACCTTCTTAAAAGGTTCAAATCTATCTAAAATTCAACCCTGATATGACCTTAATCCGGATTATGACCTTTATATGGATAAAAACCAGCGATCTTCCTGTTTAGTTACAGAAAGCACGAATGTGGTGGGAGAAAAGTTACCAAGTACAGCAGTCTCAGCCGCCAGGGAGTTTATTACACCAGTTGATCCATAGCCGACTTACGTTACGACCTGTTGGGTCTGAACCTTAAATAATCTACTCAATATCTTTTTACGTCTTTTCAAAAATACTTCTTCTACCATGACCGTGAAGAAAATCGCAACTGTAAATGTGATTAGTAAATATGTAATTAAAGCTCCAATAGGATTTTTAATATAAGTGGAGATAAATATCACAAAAACAGGATGCCACAAGTACCAGTTATAGCTGTAATAAGCGATAAAACGGATTACTTTAAACCTTGAAAAATCCACATAATAAAGCCCTGACATCATCAAAAAGAAAGAGAAAGGAACAATTGAATGAAGATATATTTTCCCGAACAATACTGAATTGAAACTTACGGTAAAATATATGGTTCCGACCAGTATTAAAAGCCCTAAAGAGAAGCTGAGAAATTTATAGACTGACGATTGCAGGATTTTGCCGCAATATATTACCATAAGATTCAACAGAACGCCCCAGGCCAAAGCATCAATTCTGTTATGTGTTCCTGCATAAGTGTCTTTACTATTTGTAAAATAATAAGAACAAAATTTGAAAAATATACCAGCAATAATGGTTAAGATAACCGATATAAAAATCACATTGACTTTGTGTTTTTTATTGGCAAAGGTTTGAATCAGTATGAATAAAATAGGTAACAAAATATAGAAATGCTCCTCGACACATAATGACCATACATGGTCAAAACTCCAGTGGAATGGCCCGCCCGTATAATTCTGGTAAAAAAACAAGTATCGCTTCATATCCCAAAATGGTATAATTTGTTCAGGATGGCTATTCCGATAGAAGCCAAACGCAATAAGGCTACCGAATACTATAAAAGCATAAAAAGAAGGCCAAATTTTAAATCCTCTTTGAAGAAAAAACTTAAGGAAATTGATTTTTTTATCAGATTCTAAATTTTTAGTTAACAGGCCCCCAACAAGTAAACCAGATATCACAAAAAATAAGTCAACACCCAGATTTCCAAGCGGCAAAAATCTATTGAAATGAAATATGACTACGCAAATAATAGCAATCCCACGAAAAAAATCGACACTTGAATTTCTATTGGGATCTTTTAAAACCTGAAAGGCTTTCAATTTTAGCATGTTTACTATTTTATTAAATGGTATATAAACTTCCACTTATAAAACTCAAACTACTGATTATCAAAGTATATAAAAAATAAGCCTATAAAAGATTAGTTCATATGAAATTAATAACAACAAGTATTCTATTCAGAAACATGATTTTAAATCACCTGAAAACGGTGAAAGTTGAATCATATTTATAAATAATTGGTAAGAGCATTAAACGTATAAGCGATTAATTGAAATAAATATAGTACCAATTTCAATAAAAAAAAAACGACTCATAAGCCTATTTAAGCACTAAATATCAAACACTTACATGCTAAATCGAAATAAATTACACTAAAACGTTTATCCCAAACCTGAAAATATTTTCAAATAGTCTTAAAAAATATCAGGGATCTTGAATATGGGAGAAAACATGGTGATTGGGACAACTCCTATTTTTTACCTTAAAAGAATAAGGAGAGATTGCAGCCCGTTACCGATCAAATTAGTTCAATATCTAAATGTCTAAATGATCAAAAACTTCCCCTCTGCTTAGCTTGTCATTGATTTTAGCAATTACCTCAACCTTTGCTTTAAGGCATAAGGCATCATCTGAAAGACGGAAAATATCCTGAAAAAAGACAAGCTTTACGCCCTGCCTTTCGGTTCTTAGCTTCACCGCAAAATGATCCCTGCTGGTCAATGATCTTTTAAAATCCATTTCTATCCGGGACACCATTAACAGGATACCTTTTTCGGTCAGTTCTTTAAATGAATTAGCTTTCGACAAAAGATATTCATGCCTGGCATGTTCCAGGTAACCCTGATAAACAGCATTGTTAACTACTCCCTGCAGATCACACTCGTAATCTCTTACCTTCAGTTGAATTTCAAATATATAGTCTTGCATAGTTGTCATTATGATCTTAACAGTTTCTGAGGGGATTAGAAAAGCCTTATCCGATAGGAAACGAGTAAATTAGGTTTTAGGTCTTTTTTTGGAAGATTTAGCCTGTGGGTTAAATTTCAAACAAAGGTCAATCCAGTAGTTGAAGTCTTTGTTGTTCCTGATATCTTCAGCTGAAACATATACATAATCCTTCATCACGGTCTTACCGTTTACCATTTGCCTGCAATTCCCTTTTTCCAATTCTATTTCTGCTTGTTCAGCGCCGATACGGCAAAGAAATTCATCATCAAAGGTACAGATGCACATTTTATCGTCTACCATAAAACACATGCCGCGGAACATTTCTTTTTCCTCAATGGTCAGGGAAGTATTTAATGTTTCCCTGATTCTGTTCACCAATACTTCCTGATAAGCCATTTTAAAATATCTGTTTACAAAACTATTAAATAATACATGGGATAGGAAAGATTTTGCCATCACATATCCCGGATTGCCTGGGTTGCTACAATAGGAGAAGACAGTGTTCAGGTTGTGCCCGGGTTGTAGTCGGAATGAGACCAGTCTCACTGCAGTCTCTCTCCAATATGACTCCAATGTTTTTCAGGAATATATTGGAGTCATATTGGAGAGAGACTAGTAGCACTATGCTCTCACCCCGAGCACTACCTAACGTTAACCCAGTCACAACCCAATTCCTGGTGATTTTACAAACAGATGGAATTGCCAGATCAGACCATTAGTGTCGGGGCTAAAATTGAACTTTATATATAACCTGTTGATTATGCCATTGATCGTGATTAGCTTTGATTTAAGAAGGTCCTGAGTTGTCATTTGTATAACGTTATAAAAATGACAAATAAAAGTCTCGCCAATAACGAGTTAAACCCAAACAGAATTAGAGTCACGCACTGATATAATTATAGATCAGATCTGATACGGGAAAAATACCGTCCCGTTCAAGACAGCTATTTTAGTAGAAGAATTTGGATCAGCAGAATGCACTCATGTTTCGCCCGGCTAATTTCCGTAAACAGCATAGTTTTCCCTGGTAATGATATCAATCGGCATAAAATGAACTTTTTCTATAACTTCATTCAGGATCAGGTGCTGATACAATGCCATAATCCCCTTATATCCCTGCTCCTGGGGTTTCTGACAAATCAGAAAATCAATCGTTCCTTTTTTTAACTGTTCGATATTATCCTTCAGGAAATCAAAACCGATCAACAATTTATCCGTGATTTCGGCTTGTTGAAGATATCTTGCAACAGCACTAACCCTTGAATTGGTGACAAAAATTCCCTGTATATCTGGATGTGCTGCAAAAACCGCTGAAAGCTGTTGCGTGATGAAGACATCATCTGTTTGCCTGATATCTGCTCTTACAACTTTAATAGAAATACCCTTGTCTTTAAAATAAGTATTGAAGCCTGTTTCCTTACGCAGTAAATGATGATCATTATCCAGATCCTTTGAAATATTCACGACTAGAACTTTTCCTTCTTTAATTGCATAACCGGCCAGATGGGCACTTAAATATCCGCTGTTAAACAAATCAGGTCCAATATAACTGAGGCTATCCACTTCAGGAAGGTCAGAATTGATCAATACATAAGGAATTTTTGCAACCTGACAGGCTGTAACAAATTCAGCAGATTCTCCAATAAACGAAGGAGCTAATAAAACCCCATCAGAACCGTCCTTTAAGATTTTTTTTGTAAGGCCTACAAAACTTTTCCGGTCGTTCTGATCAAAAAAATATTTTTCGATATGGATGCCATATGGCTTAAGCTCCTGTTCTGCCTTTTCAATGCCAATCAGCGGTGCTTTCCAGAACTCAGTTTCTGCTGAAACTCCCGGTATCAATATGGTAAAACGAAGATTCTTTTTTGAAGCCAGACGCTGCGCCATAATATTTGGCTGGTAATCGAGTTCTTTAATGATCGATTGGATCAGGATTCTGGTTTTTTCAGAAACACCTGTACGATTGTGAATTACACGGTCCACAGTGCCTATAGATACATTTGCCCGTCGGGCGATTTCTTTTACGCCAGCCCGTTCTGGCTGATGAGTTTTTCCCATTTAAAATAGTTTATTACCTGTTTTTTGATAATCGGTCATACAATAACTGGACTTTAACCAGGCGCAATTGGTTATCAAGAGCCAGCTCTGAGGGATAAAAGGTGTCCTGATTAAGTGCGGTATACCGAAGGTTGGTTGCTTTGATTTCGTCCAGCAAAACAGCAAGCTGATGTTTAATTAAAAGAAGTCCGGCTTCCTTAAAATCTGCCGCATTGACTGTTGCTTCCAGATGCTGGTAAGTTAGGTATTGAAGGCGTGTATCAGCCATCAGGCTATATTGCGCATATTCATCTTTGTTTTTTAAAGGTTTCAGTGAATGAATAGTTTTTGCGGATGCTGCTGCACTATCTACTAATTGGGTTAATGAGATGGGCCCTTTTACCTTTCCATTGATTACTTCGTATGGGGCTGCTTTTAAAGCGTTCCAAAATATGATAGCCTGAGCCTGATTAAAGCCATAATTCACGTTACAGTAGTGGATGACAAAAACTTCAATGTTGAGTGGCTGTTCCGTTTTTAGGCTTTGTGTAAAGGCATCGATCAATAGATTAAAAGCTGTTAGCGGGTAAACACGCCTGATAGGATAAAGATCCATCAGGTCCTCGCCAGATTCATTTACCCGGTCGTACACGCCAGAAGTAGACCATGAAGTCAGGATCATTCCCTTGTAACCCAGCTTACGTGCGGCTGGTAAAAAATCTCTTATATTTTCAAAATGTTTTTGCCAGAGGGTAAGGTTATAATTGTCGGGGCTGCTTCTTAAACTTGCCGCACCCCAGATCTCGAAACCGCTTTTCATTAACTTTTCATGATCACCAAATTTATCCATCCCCCATCCATAGTTCCAGTCTACAAAAATCACCTGCTTAGGTAAATATTGCAGGGCATCAGGATATTTTAATGCAATATCGGCCCAAAGTACAGGTATTTTGCCCAGTTTAATTACAATGTCACACATCAGTTTGATATGTTCGCCATATAATTTAGCTATTCCATCTTTCTCTACCCTAGCCCTACAAATAGGGCAATGACCCAATAAATGTGTTTCATCACCACCAATATGGATGTATTTAGAAGTATGCGAAGCAGCCAGTTCGGTAAACAGATCGGTGAACAGTTTTTTATTCAGCTCTTCCTGTGAAGGGCAAACCTGTGACAGGTCCTGTTGGTCTTCACGCTGTTGGCTATACCGGTTATGCCGAAGGATATATTCCACATGACCAAAACTTTGCTGCAAAGGAATCAGGTCTATCCCCAATTGGTTACAATAAGCTACCAAGTCTTTAATCTCGGCTTTGGTATAGGCATAACGATTAGCAATTAAGGGATGTGAGGCATAAGGATAAGTTGCTTCATATTCTATGATCAGGGTATTAATGCCTCCTTGTTTCAATTTGAGTACCAGCTTTTTGATTGACGGCATTTTCATCACCTGTATACGAAGATCCAGGTGAAAACCTCTTACAGGAAATTCATTTTTAGTTTGCTGCGCATAACTGACAGTGCAGTAAAGAAAAACAAGAATGGATAAAACAGATAACTTTTTCAAGAACATACCGATATAGATTAATAGAAGTGAATTAAATCAATGAGGCACTTGCTGCATCCAAAAACAGGATAACATCAGGATGTTTTCTGAGTATGGTAGAAGGATAATTTTCCTGAATAGTTTCAGTTAAGGTATGATGAATGGCCTGTGCTTTTTTCTCTCCCGGAACAACACAGTAGGCAAAACGTGTCTGATATAGAGCAGGGATAGTTAAGGTTAAGGCATGAACCGGCACTTGATCCAGCGTTTCAAAACATCCATCGTTTACCTGCTGTTGCCTGCAAGCCAGATCCAGTTCTACCACTTTCACTAACTGAGGATCATTAAATTCCGCAACATGCGGATCGTTAAATGCCAGGTGGGTATTTTCACCAATACCGAGGCATACGATATCAGCAGGCGATTGTTTGAGCAGGAGTGCATAACGTCTGCATTCTTCATCCAGATCCGCAGCATTACCATTCAGATAATATACTTTGTGGAAAGCCACCTGATCAAAAAGCCGTTCTTTTAAAAAATTCCCGAAGCCCTGAGAGGCTGATGCATCGAGACCGATGTACTCATCCATGTGAAATGCATTGATACGGCCCCAGTTTACCCCGCTGTTCAACAGTGCAGTCAGAAACTCATTTTGTGAAGGAGCCGCAGCGAAAATGATATTTACAAAATCCTGCCGGGTTAGCAGGTCTGTAATCTTTTCAGTTACCGCAACGGCAGCAGCCGAACCCATTTCCGCTCTGGATGGATAAATGTTAACGACCAACTGATCTTTCTGAATCTGACGAATAGACATAATTTAATTTATAACTGTGTTAAATCCTTTTTTGCTGTATATGACTTTGCCATTGATGATAGTGGTTTTGATGTTGATCTGTTCATCAAAAATAACCAGGTCGGCATCTTTACCTGGGGTTAAGGTTCCTTTTTTATCTGCAATGCCCATAATAGAAGCAGGTGTTTTGGTGATCATTCTTACTGCTTCTATCAGGGGTACGTCAGCCAGTTTAATCATATTACGTACCAGCAGATCTGCGGTAGCTACGCTCCCTGCAAAGGAAGAACGATCAGGTAATTTAGCTACCCCATCTTCTATAATTACGTCTAAGCCATTTTTAAGACTACCCAATATACTTGGTCCTTCTGGCATGCCGGCAGCCCTCATGGAATCGGTAATCAGGGCAATACGGTCGGGGCCCTTTATTTTATAGATCAGTTTTAACAAGGGCGCCGGGAGGTGTACCCCATCGGCAATCACTTCTACATTCATGTTATCGATCAGAAAAGCGCTTTCAATTACGCCTGCATACCGAAATGCATTTCTGCGGGTTACTCCAGACATTCCCGAGTATAAATGCGTAGCAAGCGTGTAACCGTTCTCAAAAGCTTCTACAACTTCTTCATAGATGGCATCTGTGTGCGCCAACGCGGGCAACACACCTTTAGATAACAGGTATCTTGCAAATTCGATGGCCCCTTTTAATTCAGGGGCGGCACTCCAGCGTTTAATTACTTGGGTTCTGGAAAGGATATCCTGGTATTCTTCCGGATCAGGATCCCGAATATAACGGGGGTCTTGTGCACCGCGCTGGCTCATTGCAAAATAAGGCCCTTCCAGATGGAGGCCTAAAAACTGCGCACCCGAATGGTTAATTCGTGTGGCCTGTTCATAGGTGGATATCGTGTCTATCAGGTCTTTTTTTCCACTACTTAGTGTGGTTGGAAACATGGATGTGGTACCATATTTTGCATGGGTTTCGGCTATGCTTAAAAAGCCCTGCAAGTTGTTGTCCATGAAGTCGTGGTTTCCGCCACCATGAACATGCAGGTCGATAAACCCCGGTGCCACATAATGCGCCCTGGCATCCAGTTCCTCCGCTTCCGGCGTCTCTATATTTCCGTTACCGATTTCTTTAATGAGGCCATCCTGAATCAGGACATAACCATTTGGAATGATGCGGTAAGGCGTGATGAGTTTTGCATTGAATATTTTTAAAATCATTTTATAGCCAGGTTATAAATGAATATATACAGCAATATACGCTTTCGTGTGCGTACACGGAAATATATTTTTATCAACCTGCCTTTATGATGGGCGGTAAAGAATAATGCTTAAAACTTGATTTTGCTATCGCTCCGAATGTCTTTGTACAGGTCGGGATGCCTGTCAAACTGCAGGTGTACAAAAGAACACATGGGGATCACTTTTAGATGATTCTCTCTGACATAGGTGACCATGGATTGGAGCAGCATACCCGCATAACCTTTTCCGCCCTGGTCTTCATCTACCTCGGTATGGAATACGGTCATATCCTTCCCTTTAATTTCGACTATCATTTCGCCTATTTTTTTTCCTGCATCGTAGAGGTTAAATGCAGCAGGTTCGTTTTCCAGGGTTTCAAATTTGATTTCTGCCATGATGCTAAAGTTAAAAAGAAAATCCGATCATGCTATGCAGAATAATGATGATAACATTTAAAGAAATCGATACTAAGCAGGCTACAGTAATAATTATGTTAAATTCCTCTTGAAAAATTCCACAGCCATACCACCAACCAGTTCATGCACCGCATGTCTGTTTACCGAAGGATTATCATTGAACATGGCTATACCGCTTTTTTTAACTTCAGTATTCGCTTCATTCAAAAACAAGTAGTGGCCTGCTTTTCCCGGAACCAGATATAACGTCGATTTTGAGAGTAACTGATGATAGTGTTTTACGTTTGTTTTAACCGGCGCTATACTATCACTTTGTGCACCAACTAAATAAACCGGATCTTTAACACTTTCAAACTGGTTTTCGTGAATAAAGCCCTGTCCTATGGCCGGACAAATAGCAAAAAAAGCTTTAATACGACCATCTTTTAATACAGGGCTGTTGATAAACGATTCCCTGACTGCCGCTTCATCTAAAGTTTTTAGTAATCCTGGAAATTCGGGGATGGCTGTTTCTTTTATTCCTTCTGTTGTTTTAGTAAAAGCGGTTAAGGCATTCAGATCTAACCTGGCACCAGCAAGCGCCAGTACCGTATAACCGCCGATGGAAAAGCCTGCAGCCCCAATACGTTGTTTATCTATTATTTGATCTAAACTTTTATCTTTTAAGATTTGTGTAAGTACAAAGCTGATATCCTGCGGTCTTTGCCATGGGGTTAAAAATTCAATTGCAATCTTATGATCATAGGTATTTCCCCAGTGGTCTACCGCAGCTACGATAAAACCTTGTTTTACCAGTAAATCGGCCATCCATTCCAATGTCATCCGGCCACCACCTGTACCGTGCGACAATAAGATGAGTGGATGTTTTGAGACAGGATAAACCCCGTTTCTTACGGTAGGTTCCGTCAGGAAGGGATAATCCTCTTTCGGGGATGGCTTTCTATCGTCGTTTGTTGGATACCATATTTCGGTAACCAGCTTTCTGTTACGGATGGTATCGTTAAAATAAAACGTCCTTTCCCCAATAACAGTTTCACCATTTTGCGCAATCGCTGCAAGAGGTAATAGAAATAATAAACTTAAAATATATTTGAATCGCATAGCCAAAGAATATCTGCAAAACAAGATATTTTATAAAAACTGGTGATTGACAAATGTCAATAAATTTATCTTTTTGACTTTAACCGGCTCAGCGTTTCCTGCGATATTCCCAGGTAATCAGCAATCATCCTGGAAGGAAACCTTTGTATAAACGAAGGACTGGTTTCCATCAGGGCCTGGTAACGCTGTTTCGCATCCATGGTGATCAGACTTTCAATTCGTTTGATCGATTCAATATATTCCTTTTCAAGGATGATGCGATAAATACGCTCCCAGGCCGGATATTCATGAAGTAAAACATTGAAATCTTTATAAGAGATATAAAGCAGATCGGCTGGTTCAAGGCTTTGAATCGATGCCAAAGATGGTTCCTGCAATTTAAAACTCGGGAAAGACGTCCCGAATTTGTTTTCTGTAACCAGAAACCTTGTCGATTCATTGCCATTGTTATCCAACAGATAAATCCGCAGGCAACCCGAATTCACAAAATACAGATAGCTACATACCTCATCTACAGATAGCAGTAATTCATTTTTTTTGGTTTTTTTGTGCTTAAATTTCTTGCAAAATTCAGTGATTTGATCGTCAGCCTCCAAATGCAGCGACAGAAACTGCTTAAAAAGTCTGTAAGGATCGTTAGATAGTTGCATAATCAAAATTATAAAATTTTAGGGAGTACAAGAACAGCGGAATTGGTAGTACTATTGTCCCTGATGATCCGTACTTTCGCAAGCTAAATGGATTAAATTACGGCACGAATAATATGAGCGAAACCACTAAAACTCCTTCTGTAATTTCTTTTGGCTGGATAGTAACAATCACAAGCCTTGCCTTTGTAGTTGCTCAGCTGGATGTATCCATTGTAAATATTGCACTGCCACAAATTGCACACACTTACCAGGCCAGTATCAGTACGCTGCAATGGATCATTGATGCCTATACACTAGCCTTCGCAGTATTGATGCTTTCTGCAGGCAGCATTAGTGATCTTTTAGGTGCGAAGAGAATTTTCCAGCTGGGTATGTTTATTTTTGGCGTGGCCTCTGTAGGATGTGGCTTCGCCTGGAATGCAAATAGCCTGATCAGCTTTAGGGTTTTGCAGGGCTTAGGTGCTGCTACGATGATCCCCAGTTCACTGGCCATCTTAAACCAGGCTTTTGCACATGATCCGGCAAAACGCACCCGTGCCATAGGACTATGGACCGCAGCAGGCAGTGCAGCAATTGCGGCTGGCCCTATTGTAGGAGGCCTGCTAATAGAAATCAGTAACTGGCGGTTTATCTTCTTTGTAAATGCCCCTATCTGTGTGGCCGGTATTTTATTAAGTATAAAACTTAGACAGCAGCATACCCCTGTAAATAAAAAGTTTGATTTCGCCGGCCAGATTGCATGGATGTTATCGATCACTACACTGATTGCTGTGATCATTGAATGGCCAAAATGGGGTTTTGAAAATCCCCTGGTGTTTGGAGGCCTGATCTTCAGTGCCATTATGTTAAGCTTATTTTTATATATCGAAAAAAAAGTTCCCCATCCCATGCTGCCCCTGCATCTTTTTCGCTCTTCAACATTTAACACTCTTCTATTGCTGGGTGCTGTTTTAAACGGCGCTTATTATGGAACGGTTTTCATACTGAGTTTGTACCTGCAAAATGTACTGCACTACCCCTCGCTTACGGCGGGGCTTGCTTTTCTGCCTCTAACAGTAGGGTTTGTAATCTCTAATTTGGCGAGTGGCAGAATTATCAACCGATATGGGATACGGGTACCTATCCTCATTGGGCTCACCTTATTCATAGCTGGTTTCGCCGGTTTATTTATTGCTAAAGCAGATACGCCTTACTGGCAGCTGTTACTTCCGTTTTTAATTATCCCTATAGGTATGGGATTAGCAGTTCCTTCTATGATCAATGGAATATTGGCCAGTGTAGATAAATCCCTATCCGGTACAGCTTCTGCCGCATTAAACACAGCAAGGCAGGCAGCTGGTGCGATAGGTGTTGCAGTATTTGGATCTGTAGCCGCTGGTGGTGATGCTTCTATCCTTCATGCTGTTAGCATAAGCGCAATGATTTCTATAACCGGTGCAGTGCTGATCGCTGTTTTACTTTTTCGCTACTTAAAACCTGTTTAATTTTGAGATTGATCAGCCTTATTACGAAAAGTCAGTCCCATCGTCATCCAGATCCTCACCGTTCAAAGCTTCGAGATCATATTCGTCCACATTGGTGTCAGGATCATCATTCGGATCTAAGTCCAGATCTTCATTGCTGTTGCCAGTATCATCAGCTGAATTGTAACCACTGTTCACTTCTTCATTGATTGGTTTTTCAGCTTTTGCTGATTCCTGTTCTGCCGAAAGTATTAATTTATTGTCTGCATCCAGGCGTTCTTGTTCAGTAGGTTCCATAATTTGAGATTTTGATAAAAAACAACATATATCCAATTTGGTTTCAATTTAATAAATTGAATAAGCTAAATTAGGTTAAGAAACAGGCAAATAAGGTTCAATTGATCTTTCCAGCATACCCACCAATTCGATATCCATGTACTGGTATTCATCAGGGATTTCCAATATGACAACCTGCTTACCGGACATTATAGCAGGATATTTCTGAATCAGCCATTGTTTGTGATGTTTTTCCATTACGAATATCAAATCTGCCCATGCCAGCAATTTTTCATTCACCTTGATACGTGCTGAATTTGAGGTACCAGCTGAACGAACATTCAAAACTTCAATAAGCTTAAAAATATCTTCAGCGGTTCTGCTTCGCCATTGGTTTCGGCTACAAATAAAAAGGAAATTATTCAATTACTTTAAGATGAATGACGGGTATAAAGTTAAGATCAATTGGTCTAATCCTGTTTATCTTCAGCAAATGTTTTCAAATCTTCCTTAGTTTGGATTGTTTTCTTTTCATAATGCTCATAATGGAAGTCCTCGAGTTTTTGAAGCAGATATTGCAGGGTTAATTTTTCAGCAACGGTTAATCTGCCGGTGATCATTTTACCTACATTGTTCATATCTTTGAATACCTGGTACAACAATGTCTTTCCCTCTTCAGTAATGCCGATTTGCTTACCGCGTTTATCTTTTAAGTTATCCCATTGTTTGACCAAACCCGCAGTAATCAAACGCCTGATCACTTCCGAACCTGAAGTTTTCTCCTGTAAATTATAGCTGATCAGCTCACTTTTAGACAAATGATCATGCGTAAGCAGGATAGCAAGCCCTGTAAAGTCTTCCCCCGTTTGCAGTGGTGTTCCTTCCAGCGCTTTTTTGATATACGATTTCGCATAACGGCTCATAAACACAAATAATCTGCCGATATTATTATCCAGCTGATAGGCAATATCCAGTGCAGCCCCTTCACTTGCCCCAAATCTCACCTCATCATTCACCAATTTTGTATCAGGACTCCCCAAGTGGTTAATCAGAAAACCTGCAAAATCCTGTATAGAAATCTCCTGTCCCTTTTGTTCTTCCTCCAGTTGTTCTACCAAAGTGATTAATTGATGAATAAGGTGATATGATTTCATAATATTTCAGGATTAATGCCAGAGCGACCAAAATTAAGATCTTTTATGTTGTTATACCATTTTTTGTGATTGTGGTGCAACAAAAGTTAACTATTGATAAATTTTCTCACAGATTATCTAACTCATTTGACTGATGATCGCTTCGGCGGCCAGCCTTCCGCTTTTCATGGCTGCATTGATAGACCCATTCATTAAATGATCACCACAGATAAAACAGTGCTCATCTAACTGTAAGGCTTCCCGCGACAAATCATTAGTGATATGATCATCATTTGGCAGCGCATATCTGATCTGATAAGTCCTTAAATGTTTCCAGTTTATAGCATCGGGATACCAGCCAGACAGCTCTTTGATTGCTTTGGACTGGAGCGAGACCACATCTTCTTTCGAAAAATCACCCACCAGGGAAACAGAGATCAGCGCTTCTCCATTGGTAGAATAAGCAGGAGACACCTGATCTATCACGGCTATATTGTTCACCAGCTTTCCGGGTAAGGTATTTAAAGCAATAATTGGGTTTTTGAAAGGAGGATTTTTAGCAGTAAAATAGATATTGGTTACAGATTGAAAAGAAGCCGTTAGCTGCTGGTGTGGTGGAGGTAAATGAAGCTGGTCGGTTGCGATTAATATATACGCAGCGCAATAAATATTCCCGGACCTGGTTTTTACCTGATTGCCCTCAATAGCAGTCACACTTTCGTTCAGGAACAACTCTGAGGAAGAAAGGTCCTGAGCCAGCTGCAAAGGGATCATCCCCATTCCTTTGGCAGGAATAGCCGCATCGCCTTCACTGAACATTTTAAATACAAACTCAAACATCCTGCTGGAAGTGGTTAGTTTGTCTTCCAGAAAAATACCGGTCATGAATGGTTTGAAGAACTGGCTGATCATCCTATCGCTAAAACCAAAAGCCTGAAGATAGGCCATAGTGGTAGTTTCCTCTTCAGCAAATATCGCATCAATTTCTTTGGCCGCCAGCTTTAACTTCAAACGCAGCATCCGCAGCTTATCTGGTAGTGTTCCCGCGGGAGATAACAACGTCTTAAATAAAGATGATGGTCTTCTTAAGGGATCACCAATTTCCGTTGTTCCTTCAGCATTTAAAATCAGGGCACCGGGATTAAACGGACGCAGATCTAATGCTTCATAATCCAGAAAACGTTTTGCTTCCGGGTAAGCAGTTAACAATACCTGAAAGCCACGGTCCAGCAAAAAACCGTCGACCACATCTGTCCTCACCCTTCCTCCAATTGCATCTGAAGCTTCGAGAACTTTGACCAACTTACCTGCCATTTTCAGCACTTTAGCCGCTGTTAAGCCCGCTAATCCGCCTCCAATGATGATTACATCGGCGTCTTTTTCCTGGTCCATAAAAATTATCTTTTAATTGTTAGTTCCTTAGGTTCAATCCCTGGTTTGGCATAAGTTAAACGCCCAACAGGTTTTGGAAGATAATAACTGTCTAAACCTGTTAAAGTCATGGTTTCTGCCTGTATATGATCTACAAATCCATCCTCCTCGATCAGCGGGTCATCAACTAAAATATGCACTACTTCTCCAATCACGATAGTGGTACCATTGATCTCCATATCGATAGTTTCCCGCAGTTCCAACCCTACCCTTACCGTAGACTGACCTACAAAAGGTGCTTTAAACTTCTCGGTGTAGATTTTTTTAAAACCGCATTCGTCAAATTCTGAAACTCCTGCCGGATAACTGGCACTGGTTTGATGTGCCTGTTTATAAAATTCTGGTAAAACGTTATTTAGCGTATACTGACCCACTGCTTTGATATTTTTTAGTGTATCATTATGTTCACGCTCAGGACGGATCACCATTCCGAAGAGCGGAGGATTAGAACCCAGGTGAAATACTGAACTTACGATGCAAAGGTTGGTAACCCCGTTTGTATTACTGGTGCCTACCAGGTTGAGCGATTTGTAACCCGTTAAGCTGTTGATCAGGTTAATACGATAGTATTTGTCCAGTTCAGAGATTTGGTCACTGTTAATGCTTTTCATGTCAAATTGTTTTTATTTTACCCAATCCTCCATCTATACCAATTACCTGGCCAGTCATCCAGCTGCTTCCTTCAGAAAGTAAAAATACGATAGACTGACTGATATCTTCAGGTTGCCCATAACTACCTAAAGAATGTCTTTTTGCTGAAGCTTCTCGTTTTTCTGGCGTGTTCAGCAACTGCTGGGCCATGGGCGTATCAGTCAATGAAGGAGCTACCACATTGACCCTTATTTTTGAAGAAGCCAGTTCTGCGGCAAGTGATAAGGCCAATCCTTCCACTGCAGCCTTAGCTGCCGATACACTGGCGTGATAAGGCATACCTATTCTTGCAGCAACAGAACTAATCAGCACTACCGATGCAGCACCGGCATTCTTTAAAGATTTAAGGGCATACTGAATGGTCTTTGCAGCTCCAAGCACGTTGAGCCTGTAATCCTTTAAAAAATCTTCTTCTTTCAGCCTGTTAAACGGTTTGAGGTTAATACTACCAATAGCGTAAACCAAACCATGAAGCTGATCGGGTAAAAAATCAGTTAACGCATCCAGATTTCCGGTGATGTCCAGCGCAATATGATGAATATCTTCAGGCCAGTCTTCAGCTATCGTTCTCGAAATTACATACACTGCCGCCCCCTGTTCACTCAATAATTTCACAAGCGATAACCCAATACCCGAGCTTCCACCTGCAACTAGTACGTTTTTTCCTTTAAAATTCATGATTTATATAATTTATTAACGTCATTTCAAGCAAATGAGATTACAGATTTAGAGGAAAACTGCTTTACATCACATTCAGTTTATAACGCACCAGGGAATCAAACATCAGCCAGAATTTGTAACCGTTTGAAACCCGTATCCTTTCAGACATCACCCGCTCCGCAGGGGCCTTACCAATTTTCCGGAACAGATGATGATAGTAAACATAAGCCAGATAAACGCCCTTTTTACAGGAACGCGGTAATTCTCTGATCCCATTTAAGGCTTCTTTAAACTCTTGGTGGATATCCTGTTCGATTTTACTTTTGTCCGCATCAGAAAAGGCAGACAGATTTACATCCGGAAAATAAGAACGGCTCAGTTCCTGATAATCTGCATTTACGTCCCTTAAAAAATTCACTTTCTGAAAAGCAGAACCCAGTTTCATTGCCGGCAAACGCAGGCGTTCAAAATCGTCCTGATTACCATTTGTAAAAACATGAAGACACATCAGCCCAACTACCTGTGCAGAACCCAGTATATATTCTTCATATTTTTCCATCGTATAGTCCTGCTCGGCCAGGTCCATTTCCATACTTTTTAGAAACAGGCTGATCAACTGATGTTCAATACCGTACTGATTAACAACCTGTTGAAAGGAGTTGAGCACAGGATTGATACTGATCCCCCGCTCAATGGCCAGAAAACAGTCTTTCTTAAGTTCCTCCAGCATCGTAGATTTGGGATAATTATGGAAGCTGTCAACGATCTCGTCGGCCAGCCTTACGAAGCCATAAATTGCATAGATTGGCTGGCGTATTTCTTTATTTAAAAAATAAATACCCATTGAAAAACTGGTGCTGTAAAGCCTGGTCGTCTCCTTGCTGCAGATAGCAGATAATAGGTCAAATCTCTCTTTCATTAATACCGTTGGTGTGTTTTTAGATTGCACCATGTGTTATTAAATGCAACACAACTAGTACATATTTGTTTTAAATATAACAATAATGTACGTTGACGTATCAAATAAAAAGATGATATTCCTATTTTGTTTAAGGTAATGATATCACATAAAATTCCTTATCAATTGATAAGGAATGCTCGCTATGAATGAATTATAAAGAGGAAATT
Source organism: Pedobacter sp. L105 (assembly GCF_009765875.1). Lineage (GTDB taxonomy): Bacteria > Bacteroidota > Bacteroidia > Sphingobacteriales > Sphingobacteriaceae > Pedobacter. The sequence continues at coordinate 149,783 of NZ_LMUP01000009.1, read as the reverse complement.
CTGGATTTGATTAAGCCACAGAAAATCCAAACAAGGATCTTTCTTTAATTAATGCGGCCACTTTCTCTGGTACATATTCTTCCCAGCCAAGTGCATTTTGCTTAACCAATTCGAGTACTGAATCAGTCTGCACGTGAAGATTATTCACGTTATAGTTTAGTATATCCGCAATTTTATCATTTGCAATCAAATACTCAAACAAGTCTATCAGGTGAGGAGGCGGAAAAAATCTTTTGGAATTATAGACTATTCCATCTCCTAAAGTAGGATAGATAAAGAGTTTTACTTTTCTGCTGAACAGCGTTGCAAAGGCTTCCAGGATGCCACCCTGAAGGCTCTTATAATGCTCTTCGTTAAAAATAAATTCCAGGTTGGGATAGCCCAGTACAACGCCCATTTTAAGACTGGTGATCTTCGATAAATAAGCGACCAATTTATAATATTCGTGAAAATTGGAGATTAAAACCGTTTGTCCCATGGAACAAAGAATGTCCACGCGGTCTAAATAATCTTTCTCATTGATTTCAGCGAGTTCATCAGCCCCTCTTTCTTTCAGGGACTGCAAGGTAAGTTCTGTAACCACAATCACTTTAGACGGATCAACATCAGGCTCCTCCATAAACCGTTCGATCCCTGTGTTGATCATATCCATGTGGATATTGATCAGCGGACGGAAGCGGCCACGGACAATCATGATATGCTTTTTATATAAAACTTCTGATGGCTGCAGGTTTTTACCGTCAGGCCCAAATACGGCCGCATCAGATAAACCGAATTTCACCAGGTGCAAACTCATCAGCCGGTTGTCAACTTCACTAAAACCAGGACCTTCAAAACGGATCATATCTATCTGGATTCGGTCGCGCCCCAGGTCATCCAGTAAGGAAAGTATAAATACTGAAGGCGATTTATGGTAATTAAAACAGGCATATAACAAGTTAACCCCTAGGGTACCTACCGCTGAGTGCTGTAAACCATGGTCATTATCCAGGAGTTTCACGTGCAGTACCACATCATGAAATTCACCATTAGGTTCTTGCTGATAGCGTACACCCATCCAGCCATGCCCTTCATTGGTTTTATAATAATTTAGTGACGAAAAGGTATCCGCAAAAGCAAAAAAGGTTGAATCATCACCTCTCTTAGCGGCTAAACGCTGAATTAACAGGTCATATTCGTGACCAAGCATAGAGATCAAACGCTCCTCACTTACATATCTCTTGGTTTGCTGAACCCCATAAATAGCATCAGAAAAGGCCATATCATAGGCAGACATGGTTTTGGCAATCGTACCATCGGCAGCTCCTGACTTAAAAAAATTAGCCGCCACATCCTGGCCTGCACCAATTTCCGCAAATGAGCCATAAATTTTTTTATCGAGGTTAACGGCGAGTGCCTTTTGCTTTGTTCCTATATATTTATTGTGAATGTCTTCCATGCAGCTAATTGGGATTGCTATATCATTTTACGAAAGCTGCAAGTTAATCATCTTATCAATAATAACTGTCACAGAAGTACCCGTTTAAGTTTTAAAAAATTACGTTCTGCTTTTAAAGACTGGTAACAATTTATATATACGGCACGAAAAACTACAACTATCTATCTACAGAACAATAAGTTACCACAAAGCTCTCCGTAATTTCTTCTATATTGGATCAGGCAGCAACAAGTTAAAAGAGCTTGTTTCATTATTTTTGATTTCCGCAGTATCATAGCCCTTCCATTATCATTCCGATTCCGTAAAGAGCAACCAATATAAAATCATAAATTATGACAACAACAAATCTTTACTGTTGGTCCCGTTTTTTGCAGCGCGGACTACAAACTTTTTTATTGTTTTTACTTGCCTTTATTGCACAAACCAGTTATGCCCAGGATCCTGCGCAATATGGAACACCTTTTGCCAGCGTCCCCAACCCTATGGATGTTAACCTCTACCAGGTTAACATCAGGGCATTTAGTTCAGGCAGTAATTTACCGGGGGTTACAGCACGTCTGGACCAGATCAGGGCATTAGGAACAAATGTAATTTACCTGATGCCCATTTATCCCGTAGGTACGGATTCAAGGAGCAAAATTGCCAGTTCAACTTCCCCTTACAGCATTAAGGACTTTACTTCTGTAGGAACTGAATACGGTACCCTTTCAGATCTGCGCGCACTCGTGGATGGAGCACATAACCGAGGCATGGCTGTTATTCTGGATTTTGCAGTAAATGGCACTTCATGGGACCATCCCTGGATTACACAGCATTCCGACTGGTATAATAAAGATGCCAGTAATAACATTACACAGCTGGCAACTTTTGCTGATGTGGCCGGCTTAAATTTTGCTAATACTTCCATGAGGACCGCCATGATCAATGCGATGCGTTATTGGATATTCGCTGCAAATGTAGATGGGTTCCGCTGCGATTTCGCCAATAATCCACCACTTGATTTCTGGACACAAGCTATCAGCAACCTCCGGGGGATCACTACCCATCATCTGCTGTTATTCGCTGAGGGCGACAGGCGCGAGAATTTCCAAACTGGCTTCGATTATACCTTTGGCGATCAGTTTTACTACCAGGCATTAAAACCCATCCATAACGGCACCTCTGTGGCACAGCTCCAAACTTCCATAGATTACGAATATACCTATGCTACCGGCACCCAGCAGGTGATGCATTATACTGGCAATCATGATACCAGTGGTGACGGAACGCCGCTGGAAATATTTGGAAGTACTGCCGGCGTAATGGCAAATTTTGTAGTCTGCGCTTATATGAGAGGTGTGCCCTTTTTATACGGGGGACAGGAAGTAGCATTTTCACAAAGGATCCCCTGGCCTTATGACAGTGTTAATATCGACTGGACGTTGAACCCATCCGTCACTGCCGAATTTACTAAGGTACTGAATTACAGAACCTCCAGCACAGCTATCCGAAGAGGTACAATGACCAATTATTCTAACACCAATGTATGTGCGTTCACAAAGATTTCCGGCGCTGAAAAGGTAGTGGTATTGGTTAACCTCAGAGGCTCTTCGTCTACTTATACCATTCCATCCAACTTAGCAGGTAGCTATAACGATGCATACTCAGGCAGCGCTGTAACTTTAACATCGGGAGCCCAGAACACCTTGGCTGCCTATCAGTATATGGTATTAACAAATCAGAGTGGCGGCACCACACCTACGGGAACCACTTATTACCAGATCGTTAACAGGTACCAGGCTAACAATTATCTATATGATGCCGGTAACGGCAAAGTTGCTTACGGCACTACGCCAAACACAAATAATTACCAGTGGACAAGAGTGGATGCCGGCTCAGGATATTACCTGTTAAAGAACCGTGCTACGGGGAACTTAATGCATGTGGAAGATCAGAATGGCAATGTTGAAGCTACAACTGCCAATACTACCTGGTATAGCGCCATGTGGTCTACTGCTGCAGCAACCGATGGCTGGAGTTATATTCAAAACAGGTGGCAAACCAATGAATGGATACATATTGAAAATCTGACAGGTTTTGCCCAGTATGCAGGTGCTCAAACCGGCTGGTATAGTGCCATGTGGCAATTTGTTAATCCGGTCACTGTACCATAAGAACACGTTATTAAATTCAACTAAAATATAAAATATTGATATGAAAAAGTTAACCTATTGCATCGCATTCCTGGTTATCATTTGTTTGTTATCGTGTAAAAAAGACGACAATACAAAGCCAGTACCACAGCCGGTCAAATCAGAGATAAACAGCCATCCTGCGGCCTATAATTATCAAAAAGCCATCACTGTAAAAAGAACGCTGAATACACATTAAATTAATTTCAATTTTTAAAGGAGGCCTGTTGTCAGGTCTCCTTTGCATAATGATCCATGATGCCTGCTTCCATTTTCATTTCTAAAAGAAATAATATCAAATCTGGCAGCTGGTCTTTTACACAGACTATTTTTGATAACATTAAAATCAAAATCTGGCGGCTGGCTTTCTACATAAACTATTTTTGATAACATTAAAATATACCTTGCCTAATGAGAGGCATTAGCATCTGCAGGATGTTAATTTTTAAGGCTTGTTATAGCTTCCAGTATGCCACTCCCGGCTACTGTAAAAAATGAAGGACCTGCCAGCAGGATAACTTTGGCAATGGGTTTAAACGCTTCCATTTTTTGACTTTTTAACCACAGCTGTGTACGGTAAGCCTGAAATATTCCTTTAACTACATTACCGGCAACAAGGGCTGTGGGTGAGTCAATTCCTCCGTCTTTCAGGTCGCTGCCAAAAGATAAGTTATTCGCTCCCAATCTGAGTGCCTCTCTTATCGCTACACTGCCTACGGTAATCATCATATCCGGACTAAATTTATTCCTGTCGCCGAGACCAATTAAAAGCAATCGTTTTCCACCAATCATTCCCTTTGGGGGACTAATCAAAATTGTTTCAAAGGCATGTCCGGAAAATCCTCCGCTTTTACGCATCGCCGTAATGATACCCTTCAGATCATGATCCAGATGCACCATACCGTTCAGCGCCGCAGGTAATGCCGGTGGAGAATTGAAAATATCACCTTCTGTATACTCAAATACGCATGCAATTTGAAGATCACTCACCTGTGCGTTAGGCCCCTGAACTACCCCTTCAATGGCAACTCCATCTACGGTTCCCCATACTTTTGAAGTACCCACCGCTGTAGTTTCTTGTCCAAAAACCGTAGTTCCGGCAAATAATAGTAAACAAGTTAGCGTTAATAGGTACCTGATAGGAAGTGCGAATTGTTTCCAGGAAAGAAGATTTGCTGATGATTTCATAATGAATATTTGTTTCAGCTAATATCCAGGAAAAAGGCCGTTAATTAAACAGCTTTTTTACCAGCATTTTAAAATAATCAGCAGGATATAGAATAACTATATATCTTCAATTTACTAAACCATTGATGAAAGCTGGTTTTCTTCTGACCCTAAAAGTTTCGGGTTTACCTCTTATTGATTGAGAAGTTTTAAAGCTTTTTTTATGGAAAATTAACGCAGTAAACATCTTAAAAAAGAAGATGAAATTATCATCTACAGCTTAAAATTAAAGAATTGGGTATTAAGTATGAATTTGAAAAATAGTTTGATGAAACCATTTTTAAGAAATTTCTTAGTGTGCTTACTGGTTTTGGTAGGCACAGGAAATTATTGCTCTGCTCAATATGGTTTACCGAACCCTCCCCTTTATGATTTCATGCAGCAAAATGCAGATAGCACTTTAATTTTTACATTTGAAACCAATTGGCTTGCTATTCCTCCTTCCTTAATGATCCTCAGCAAAAAAAAAGACACAATTTCCATCTATACCTATCGTTCCATTTATACCCCTGATGTAATTGTACCCAGAAAAATCAGAGACAAGTTATACCAACTGGATGGTTATCCCCAAATACTTCTGGCTAAAATCGATGTTAACCGTTTTTTCTCGGCAAAATATATTGAACCAGAAAAGTCTGCCGCTTTCTGGAAATCAATTTTAAAATTCAAACCCTGGCAAATAAAGGACGACAAGCATGAAGGTGGTGAAGGGTGCCCGCTGGACCCAAATAACAAAAACAGTCAGACAAAGCTTTTCGATGGAGGAAGTGTTGTACTGGATTTGATCACAAAAGATAATATCCGCCATTTGCATTTTTATGCGCCTGAATTTTATGAACAAAAAGACATGTGCCCGGGAAGGAAAGCAAGAATGGATATACTGGAAATTGAGAAAGTATTTTTCAGCTATTTCGGTCGCTGGTAACAGTTACACTACTGACTAATCATCTCCTCCAGACTCCAGAAAACCTTTCAGATCATTTGCTAACCACTCAGGCAACTCTTTTATCATTAGAAGACGACGCCCTTTTTTGTAATACTGTAAAACAATCTTTGGAGAATCACCTGCTGTAATATTTACCGCAGTGAGTGAGGAAATTTGAAGGAAATTAGTTTTGAGCAATGGCAAGGTATTTTGATACATTTCCTTTATAGTCGTTGGACTTACTAAGTGCAAGCCAGATTGATGTCTGATTTCAGCTCTTTTAAAACATAGATTGATATCATCCGTGAAAAACAATATCACATCTATGGTATTATCTTTATTAAAATTTTTGATTGACTTTACGAAATCATAATGACTCTGGTATCCAAGATTAAGCTCAATTCCAAAGTCATTCCCTTTAAAAAGTTCTCTTTTTACAAGTTCATTGAATTTTAAATTTCCTATATCTTTATAATCAGCAAATCCGTTTTTTTTATATCGGTCAGCGATTTGATCCGGATCTAAAATGGTAAGATCATTTGGAATAACAGCCCCCCCGGAAGTACTTTTACCAATACCCGGTGGCCCAGCGATGATATAAATATTAGCCAAAGATTATATAAGTTCTATTCTACCATCAGCGTATTCCGCTACCATTGAGCCTTCTTTTAAATATACTAAAGGTTGCCCAACAGAGAAAAGGTAATTACGTACGTAGGCTTTTTCCTTTTTTTCCCATGTTTTCAATTCTTCAGCCTTCATTTCAAAAGGAGACTTTTTCATACGTCCTTTTTTCAGAAAAGCTTCATCAGAAATATTAACTTGATCTGCCATAAATCAAATTTAACAAAGATTCTTTTTACAACACAAAATATGTTTAAAATACTTCGTTACTGATACTCATCACTTCAGCATTGTCTTTCGCCAAACGTTGAATAGTGATTACTCCAATTGAACTACTCTTTAGCTTGCTCATGAACTTACCATTAACAGAAAGCCTGTAAACCGTATTAGGCTTCAACTGATGTAACGTATAAACAATTGGTTTCACCGCTGGTTTCACAACCGTTTGTACCCATTCATGATTTTTTGCAGTCCAGCTTTTAACCTGAATGCCCAACCGCTGTGCTGCTTTCACCTGCAGGGAAACAGCATCACTGTTCAAATGGAAATAAGACAACTCATTTTTTGCGGTGTTAAAGCCAAAATTATGATCCGCTATTACCCTGAACTGTTGATCTGAAACCGAATAGCCATTGTTATCCAGTTTTATCACTAAGCGTTTATTTCTGAAATTGTAATTCAATACCGTACCGGCAAGCTCCGGTGTGATATGCGGCTCCAGGTAAAAACGGTTATACATTGGGTTAATCCCATAAATTGCCTGGTACAGGCCAACGATAGCCAGACTATTACCGGATAAAATATCGTCACCCAAGCCATTTTGTTTAACCCTTCCATAACGCTGAAAGGCCAATCCGTCTTTGCTGTATTGATCCAGTACATTTTTGACATACTTCAGGGCAATTGCAGGATTATATTCCACATATGCTTTTACCGCAATAGATCCCCAGGATAAAAACAGGTCACCATTCTCATAAGAAGGAAAAGGGAACTGATACTCTTTACCTTCGTCATCAGCATAGCTAGTCATGGCCAATGGCCAGAAGAAAAGTTTCTCCTGCTGCATTTGGGTTTCAATATTATCCAGAATGATTTTCCGGCGTGCTGGCTGATCGCAGATTCCATAAGCAATAGCCATAAAATTAACCGGCGTAACCATATTCCTGCCATGTACAGATTTATCTTTATCTATCCAATAATCATAACATCCTTTCTCCTCATCCCAAAAACCACCATCTTTGGTCGATCGGTTAAAACTTGTCTTTAATTTCTCAGCAAATGCCTGATAATACCTGGACTTCACCTCATTGTTTAACTGGTGCTCTATTGCGGCCCATTTGACCAGCGCATGGTATAACTTGGCATTCACAAAAGCATTTTCATAAGATGCCCAGATAATATCGATCCAGTCACTGCTCCTTTTCTGCGTGTGGTTATCCGTCATCATTTCCACCAAACCATTTTTGTTACTGTCCCTTTTCAGAATCCAGTCTAACGCTTTTTCAGAAGATAACTGATGGCCTTTAACCCAATTTTTATCACCCGTCATATCGTATAACTCAGCAACGTTGGTCACCAGATCGGGATTAGAATCCATTAAAATTCCCCATTGGGCTTCATAAAAACCATCCTTATTGTATTGTCCCGGTGCTGCATCTTCATTGGTATAAGCCCATCGGGGATATACACGCCCGTCCGGCTTTATCGCATGGTCCCTGTAATAATCCAGGCAACTCTGGTAGCCTTGCAGATAGTGAGGATCATTGATCGCCAATCCTAGCTGCGCTATATATTGCTCGTGCAAACAGATAGGGCCATAAGGCGTGTGCCAGCTGTTCCCGCCAAAATGCAGGGAATCAATTACGCCAATCCTTGCAATTGTATTGAGCACAGCACTCACTTTATCGCCATTAACCCCTTTAAACTCTCCCCTGCCATACTTTTGTTTAAAGTCAAAATAACTCAGCGTAATGGTCTGGCTACTATTACCGGCAGAAACAGTATAGGGTGCCCAAACATCCGTACTGCCCCTAATAAATCTTCTCCTGTTGGTACCGTTATCCTGTTTTGACAATAACTCTTTATTAGACACATTGATGGTATAGGCCAGCTGATTATCATTGGTCCTGCTGTATTTCATGGATACATTTTTTCCGGGTGCTGAAACGGATATATCCAATCCTATTCCATTTTTACTGTTCCAGAAACTGGAAGAACTGGTATGAACACCATAAGTGCTTAACTTTTCATTGAACAGATAAAACCAGGCCAGGCCTCCATAACCCTGAAAGGCCCCCTCCCAGGTATTCATATCCTTAAAATTAAACACTGGTAAAGCAGATTCATCTACCTGAACGGCCTTCGAAAAACTTCTTTCAATGGTCCATTTAATTGCTTTTGCAGTAGTATTAAAGATCCAGTTTTCTTTGATCATCTGGTGATCATCTCCATAAACAATGCCCGTTAGCTTAATCAGGTTTCCGCTTTTAATTAAAACCGGCAATCCTTTTAGCTGCAATGAAGAGTAAGTTATTCCCTTTGCCTTTACCGAAGTATAGATTCCATCAGCACTGCTGATCACCTTTTTACCATTAACCACTAGCTCCGTGATACTGGCCTTGTCGCCATATTCCAGTACCATTTTGATCTTAGGATTGCTGATTGTAATTGTACCGGTTCCTGGTGCATGGGTAAAAGAGGACAATGTAAGTACCAATACCAGGCAAGTTATTACGGATACCAGCCATTGATAACTTCTTACTTTTAAAGAATTTATAAGCATATGATCATTCATCTTTTCAAAGATCATTTAAATATTTGATGATTTCCGGGTGAATATTAAAGGGTTAAGTGTATCATTTTGCAATAGGTCCCCTATTTTTAATCTTTCCATCTCTGCATCAGGCAGCACATTCTGATTTCCATTAAAAGTACTTCCATCAGGCATGTAAGCGCAGGTCATTGCCCTTCTGCTGCCGGGGGTCATGTTGGCATGTGCGCCATGGATGGTAAGCCCATTATGAAAAGAGCAGCTCCCCGCCTTCATAGGGGCAGCAACAGTATTCGCGGTAGCGTACTGAGGGTAAACCTCAAAGATAGCATCCATGTTTTTACTGATGCCCAGGTTGTCAAATCCGGTACCCTTCTGTGTTCCGGGAATAAAGAATAAACAGCCGTTTTCCAAAGTAGCATCATCCAAAGCCACCCAGATAGACAGGGCCCTGTGATCTGAGAACGACCAGAATGGGGTGTCCAGGTGCCAGGATGTAGGATTTCCCCAGGGCTTTTTAAATAAAGCCTGATCGTGCCATATCCTAATTCCATCTACCTCTGCCAGGGTGGCTGCCATCTCTCCTATTTTGGGATTCAGCATCAATTGTTTTACCTCTTCACTGGTTTGCCAAAGGTTAACCAGCTGGTCAAATACTTTACTGTGATATTTTGCATCCTTATTAATCCCATCATCTTCATTAATCTTACCCGGTCTGCCAGGAATTTTTTGTCCTTTTCTTTCTGCTATTGCAGTGCTTACTGCGGCTCTCCAGGTATCCAGTTCTGCAGTATTTAAAAAGTCTTCTATGATAATGTAGCCATTTTCCTGATAAAATTGCACCTGTTGAGTCGTGATTACTGTGTTCATTGATATGCTTTTTTTAAGAGTTGTATAAGTCAAACCTATAGAATGTTTTAAAAAAAACCTTTTTACAAACCTCACAATTACATGTATATTTTGACATGCAGGCATTTTAAATAATTATCATAAAGTACAAAAGAAAATTGCCTGTGTACAGGAAAGCAATTGCTCTGGTGTATTATCTTGTTCCAGTTAAAAATATACTTAACCAAATTTATGATTTCTTTTAAATCGCTTATTTCTAGCTTGGTATTGTTAACTATCAGCGGTGTGAACGCCAATGCCCAGTTGAAAGTCTATCCGCCCATTTCGGCAATATCAAATGGTAAAACAAATGGCTATTCTCCAGATCCGATGATCAGTTATCTATGGCCTTCACCAAAAGCAAGCGATGGACTTGAGCAATATGAGCTGCAACCGATAGGCTTTTACACAGCCGAACACAACAGTTTCGATTTAAAAAATAAAAAGGGAATAGAAATAAAGGGAAAAGGAACGCTGCGTTTCGACTTTGGCAGGGTGAGCGCCGGATGGCTGGAATTCGAATCTGAAGATCTGCAGGACAGCATTACCATGAGCATCAGTGAATACAATGAGCCAGCGGTGGTTAACAAGGGAGCCCTAAACCCGGTAAAAACAAAAACTCCCTTAAAACACGGGTATACTTACAGGCTGGAATTAAACCCGGAGCTCTATGAAGGTGTTAGATTTGGCTGGCTGGACGTGAAAACCCACCAGCACGACTGGCATATGAAAAACCTGCGGCTGGTATGCCAGGTAAAACCTGTAAACTACCAGGGTAGTTTTTCCTGTAGTGATTCTACCCTAACTAAGATCTGGTACACAGGAGCATACACTGTAAAACTAAATCTGCAACAGGATTATTTTGGTGCGATATTGATGGAAAGAAGCGACCGTCATTCCTGGACCGGAGATGCCTATCCATCACAAGCAGCTTCCATGGTTGCTTTTGGAAATTATGATTTTGTAAAAAACAACCTCATTAATACCTCAGGGCTCAACAATGGCATTGCAAGTTACTCCCTCTATTGGGTACTCAGCCTGATTGATTATGTCAATTATACCGGAGATGCCGATTTTGCAAGAAAATATGCCGGCAATGCCTGTAGTAAACTAGACACCGCTTTCAGCCATTTTGGAAAGACGCCAAGCCTGGGCTTTTATGGCTGGGACGAGAGACTGGGCGCCGGCTTTGAAAATCCCAACATCGCCGAATCGCAATATGCCTACAGCATGCTGTCTATTCGCGCATGGTCGGAATTTGCCCATCTGATGGAACAAATTGGTAATCCGGTACTGGCAGCAAAATACCAAAACTATGCAGGGATCAAGCTCTCCGAAATTAGAGAGAAAAATACGTGGACAGCTTCGTTTGGGCTACATGCAGCCGCAGATGCGATCAATACAGGGCTAACTACCAAAGCAGAGAAAAACCTCTTTTACCACAAAAATTTTGAGGATAGGATCAATAGACTCTCCTACTCTCCCTTTAACCAGTTCTTTGTTTTGAACGCCATGTCAACAACCGGCCACTATGATGACGCTTTAAATATGGTGAGGGATTATTGGGGAGGCCAGATCGCACAGGGCGGTACCACCTTTTATGAAGATTACCGGCCAAGCTGGAACGCTGCAATTGGCATCAACGGCGCGCCACCCAATAATCAATGCGGCTATACCAGTTTAACCCATCCATGGAGCACCGGTGTGGTAAAGTGGCTCTCTGAGGAAGTTTTAGGAATTAAACCCCTCCAACCAGGATTCAAAACCTTCCAGATTAAACCTCATTTAGGGGCATCACTCAAATGGGCGTCAGGAAGTGTTTATACTAAAAATGGCCTCATCGCTGTCGCCACCAATATAGGCTCCGGCATCACCAGAATAACTATACCCCGGGGCACTACGGCACAACAAATAGCTATCCCGCTTGCAGGTACTGATATCTGGTCTATCCTTATGAATGGAAAACCAGTGTATTCAAAAAATAAAGCCTTTTCAGCAGCAGGTGTACAACTCGCAAATAATTGCCTGAACATCCATCAGCTGGAAGCCGGAAATTATACAATCAGGGTTAACTATACTAAAAAGACTTTCCCGAAAGCAAAGATTGACGCACCATGGAATTATCCGATCAGCAAATTTACACAAGACAGCGTAACTGCCGGAAAATGGTTAAAAACCTATGGAAAAGATGGTTATATACTATTTAACGCCAAAAAATCGGGCGAAAACTTACAGCAATTACCCAATTACATAAAGACTGTTAGCTTAAAAAACCAGGCAAACCGGTATTTAACCGTTGTTATGGATGATGCAAAACTGTTAACTGATCCCTCGGGTAAACCCCAAAACTTTGGAGCAGTGATCACTAAAGACCCCGATCCTACGCAACAGACCATTACCATCGATCTGGACGTTAATGATGAACAGTCGCACCAGATATCCCTTTATTTTCTCGATTGGGAAAAGCACAACCGCAGATCGGCCATCGAAATTTTCGATCTTAAAACACTAAAGATATTTTCTCCGTTACAACTTGTGCAGAATTACACCAATGGAAAATACTTTAGCTTCAATTATAGCGGTAGCATCAGGATACGTATCGACCAGGTAAGGGGCGAGAACGTGGCTATAAGTGGATTATTCTTCGACCAAAGCAAAAACTAATGCAGATTAAAATACTTAGTCCCCTGTGGGGTTACGAGCAGATCAACAGAACAGATTTTTTGGATAAAATCAAGAATGCAGGATATGACGGGCTGGATACCTGGCTCCCTGAAACATTCGCCGAGAAAAGGTTATTGTTCAATTATCTGGATAAAGAAGAAATGTGCCTTGTTACCCATCAGCATGCTGCCGAGGGAAGTACCTTTAAGAAATTCAGAAGCTCCTATTTCAGCAACCTGCAAAAATGTGCGGAGCCTAATCCACTGCTCATCAATTCGCACACCGGTAAAGATTACTTTTGCATCGCCCAGCAGCTGGAGCTGATTGATACCGCAGCAGAATTTTCGGCAAAAACAGGGATCACTGTGGTTCATGAAACCCATCGCGGAAGAATGGGCTATACACCTCAAATGACCGAAGAGTTGTTTAAGAAAAACAAGGAATTCCTACTTACGGCCGATTTCTCCCACTGGGTATGTGTGACGGAAAGTATGCTGGAAAATTTCACTGACATTTTACAACAGGCTATCCAAAGAACGAGACATATACATGCCAGGGTAGGTTTTGAACAAGGGCCACAAATTTCTGATCCACGGGCACCAGAGTGGCAGTATGCAGTAAACAAATTTTTAGGGTGGTGGGATGAGATTGTAGAGGTAAATGAACAGAAAAATACACCTGTACTTACCATGACCACAGAATTCGGCCCTCCGCCTTATATGCCGGTAATACCCTTTAGCCAGGAGCCCCTGGCCGATCAGTTTACCATTAATTGCTATATGAAAGACTTGCTGCGTCAGCGCTATGGTAACTATTGCTAGGGTCAGACATTGAAGTTAAGAAGGAATTTCTCTGTTAAGCCTAAAACTCCGGGGGCTTATCCCCTGCTTCTTTTTAAACAGTTTGGAAAAATAGAATACCGACTCAAAGCCGGTTTGGTCGGCTATTTCATTGATGTTCAAATTTGTCATCATTAACAAGTGTTTAGCCCTTTCCAGTCTCAAATTCAAATGGTATTGATTGGGCGACTGTCCTGTAATATTTTTAAATGCTTTTCTGAAAGAAGAGTAACCCATAGGAAGCTCGAAGGCCAGCTGTTCCATATCTACAGAATTTTTATAAGATTCCTGAAGGATAAACTTAGCCTTTGCAATCAATTTACCTATTGGATCATCTGCACGCTCGTTATAACGTGCTACTGTGCTGACCAGACCAAGCAGTTGAATAGTTACCCCGGCAATCTGCTGAGGATAACCAACGGAGGAAGCCCTCACCAGGTCAATTAACTTATTATACAAAGTTAGCATTTCTGTATTGAAGCCTAAATCAACAATAGGATGTTCAGGGTCAAAGACCCCTTTTTCCATAATATGCTGTAAATGTATGCCATTAAAGCCTACCCAATACTCTTCCCATCCATGTTTCGGATTAGGTTTATATCGGTGTCTTACCCCGGGATAAAGCAAAAAGCAATTTCCCGCCACTACTTCACAAGGATCTGCCAGTAAAGAGCTATAACTTCCCTTTCCTTTAGAAATAAATACAATGTAATAGTCGTTTAAAATTCTTCCCCTCTCCCAGGTTAATTGATGACTATCAGGATGCCGCTCATTTGGATACTGGTCCTCAGGCTGCACCTTTGCATAGCCAACGGTGGTAACATACATTCCCCATTGATGTTCTACAGGAGTAATGTTCAGGTATTTGAAATAGTTGTGCTGCATAGATCAAAAGCAAATACTGTTTAAAACAATCCAATATAAAGAATTAACAGGCCCTCCCTTGCTGCTAGTTCTTAAACTTTCCCCGCGCTACCCGGGATGATTTCAGCATTCTACAAAATTATTGTGACTTGTTCCAACAAAAGGTAACATTCTGATCAAAAATATCAAAAAGGACAAATGAACGCACCAATAGTACATTCCTTTTAGTTTACCCATACAATATATTTGATTTAACCAAATATACTAATTTTCTTAAAATGGAAAGCGCTCCTATCAGCCTTGCTGTCTCTAAATACCGGACAAATACCGCGGCACAAAAAAATTCCCTCCAATAAATTAAATTTTCTAAAACCAAACTGTATGAAACAAAAACTATTACTCTTAATTCCATGGCGTCATCAGCTGCTACTGGTGCTAGCCTCACTCATTCTTCCCTTTCTGGCTTATGCCCAGGTGCCTGTACATGGCACCATAATGGACGGATCTTCTATGAAACCCCTGGCTGGCGTTTCTGTCAGCGTAGAAGGAAAAACACAGGCTACACAAACAGATGCCAATGGAAAATACCAGCTCAGTGCACCGGCAGGAGCCACATTGGTATTTAAAATGATTGGTTACATGCAGCAAACCAAGGTAATCGGCAACTCCATGCTGATTAATATTCAGCTCCTCTCCTCCTCCCAGGACTTAAAAGAGGTTGTTGTGGTGAGTTATGGTACACAAGCGAAAAAGGAGATTACCGGATCTATCAGCCAGTTAAACATCGCTGAAGTAAAAGACATGCCGGTAAGTAATGTGGGCCAGAAGCTGCAGGGCAAATTTGCCGGGGTACAGATTGCCCAGAATAGTGGTCAGCCGGGAGTAGACCTTTCTTTCCGTATCCGCGGTGCGGCCTCTATCAACGCTGGTAACAGTCCGCTGATTGTTATTGATGGTTTCCCCACAGAAAGTGGATTACAGACGGTAAGCCCCGATGAAATCGAAAGTATCACGGTACTCAAAGATGCTTCGGCCTCCTCTTTATATGGGTCACGGGCTGCCAATGGAGTCATTCTAGTAACTACTAAACAAGCCAAAATAGGAACACAAAGCATTGAATTCAGCAGTTATACCGGCATCCAGACGGTGTCCAAAAGGGGTCGCCCCGATCTGATGAATGCCCAGCAATTTGCGGAGTTTAAAAAAGAATATTATGAAGATGCCGCTACTTATGAGGGCTACACGGGTGGTGTGCCGGCACAATATCAAAACCCATCGCAGTATCAACCTGGTGCTGGCACAAACTGGTTTGACGTATTGTTGAGAGACGCACCAACGCAGGATTATAACCTGTCAGTTTCAAGTGGTACCACTAATCTTAAATCGGTAGTGAATCTAAACTATAACCGGCAAGACGGGGTGATGCTGAACCAATGGGCGGAAAGGTTTACCGCCAGGTCAAATAATGTTTACACGGTATCAGACAGGCTTACCCTTGGTGCTAATCTGGGCATCACCTATCGCAACCAGAATATTACACCGGGTCTTGGTGAAGGCCGTAACATCATTCAGACGGCTTATCTCACAGATCCTACCGTTAACTATAAAAATGCCGACGGCACTTATCCCATTGGTTTCGCTCCTCCGGGGATGTTCTCCACCCCCAATTATTATGAGGTGCTGATGAAATCTGTCAACCTCACGAAGACCCTTACCCTTATTGGCAACGCTTATGCTACCTACCAGATCATTGACGGTTTAAAGTTCAAGACCAGTATCAACGTCAATACAGAAAACGCAAACAACAGGAACTTTAGTCCGTCCACCATACTTGGCGGAACCATTCCTGCGTCTTCAGCATCAGCCAGCTACAATACCAATAACTTTTTGTCGTGGTTATCAGAGAACACGCTGACCTATACCAAAACGATCAACGAAAAACATAACATTGAAGCCTTTGTAGGTTATACCGCCCAAAAAGTACATTACGAAAGCAGCGGTATTGTAGGCTCACAGTTTCCCGATGATAACATTGAATACCTCAATGTTGCGGCAACGAGGATTGGTACGGTAGACGCCAGCGACTTCTCCCTGCTGTCCCTCATAGGAAGGATCAATTACAATTATAACGGCAGGTATTTGCTTTCCCTTGCTATGAGAAGGGATGGATCTTCCAAATTTGGCTCCGAAACTAAATACGGAACTTTCCCCTCCATATCTGGCGGATGGATTATTTCTGATGAGAATTTCATGAAGGATATAAAAAAGGTCAGCCTCTTGAAAGTAAGGGCCAGTTATGGTAAAGTGGGGAACAATAACATCGGAAACTACACTTACCTGGCCGGGGTATCACAAAGCAATTATACATTGAACAACCAGCTCGCTTCGGGAAGTGCACTTAACGGCATAGGCAATCAGAACCTTACCTGGGAAACCACCGCGGGTTACGACCTGGGTTTAGACCTGGGGTTGTTCAATAACAGGGTTATGTTTACCTACGACTATTACTGGAAAAAAACTGATGGATTGTTATACGCCATAGATATCCCTGTACAATCGGGCTTTAACAGCGTGACTTCCAATGTAGGGCGTTTTGATTTCTGGGGACATGAATTTTCCATACAAACAAAAAACACTACCGGCAGGGTTAAATGGACGAGCAGCTTTAATATCTCATTTGATAGAAATATCGTCAAAAAATTAGGCACCAACGATGCCCCGATTGGTGGTTATCAGGAATATTGGGATGACAACAGAACAGCGGTAGGCCATCCGATAGGCATGTTCTACGGTTATATCAATACCGGCGTTTATATGACGCAAAAGGAGTTTGATACGCAGCCACATGATGCTACCGCGATGGTGGGCACAGCCAGGTTTAAAGACGTTAGCGGTCCAAATGGCGTACCGGATGGCATTATCGATTATCATGACCGTACGTATATCGGCAATCCCAATCCAACATTTACCTACGGTTTCACTAACCAGCTGAGTTACAAAAACCTTGATTTTAGTTTAGTGCTGGCTGGTACAGTGGGCAATGATATTGCCGACGATTCTTTTCAGTCTACAGAAAACCTGGATGGTGTATTTAATGTGAGGGCTGGGGTAGCCAACAGATGGAGGTCTGAAGCAGACCCTGGTGATGGCGTTTATCCGAGGACAAGATCGGGTACTACCGCAGATTTTAGAAATTTCACCAGCAGACAGGTATTCAGCGGCACTTATATCATGGCTAAAAACATCACCTTCGGTTATACTTTTAAAGTTAAACCCAACCCTTATTTCAAAGGTGCACGCCTTTACCTGAGTGCCCAGAATGCATTCACTTTTACCAGATATCCGGGCATGAACCCTGAAGTAGGTTATGCCGGCTTAAACGGTTTAAACCAGGGACGGGACTTCAGTTCCTTCCCGATTGCAAAAACTTATACCATTGGTGTGAACGTAAATTTTTAACCCGACTATCATGAAAAAATATTTATTTCTCCTGCTTCTTACCAGCCTCTGGGCTTGTAAAAAGGATTTCCTTAATCTCACTCCCGATACTTCTCTGAGTTCCGCCTCTTTTTTTAAAGATAAGGGACAGTTTAACCAGGCCTTAATTGCTGCCTATGTGCCACTCCGTACACTAGTTCATACCGCCATTTATATGGATGAAATGCGTTCAGATAATGCATTCTTTACCAGGTACGGTGCCAACAGGGGTTTAGAAACAAGTACAGAGTCTCTGGCAGAATTTCTGGATGACGCCAATTCGAGTGCGCAGCAAAATTCTCCAGGAAACCGCTATGGTAATGATTATTCCGGAATTGCGATGACCAATACCATTCTCACCAGAATTGCAGGTGTAGATTTTGCAGCCTCTGCCAAAGATTCGATATCAGGAGAAGCTTTGTTTTTAAGGGCATATTACTATTTCGACCTGGTGCAGCATTATGGTGGCGTCCCTTTACAATTAGACGAAATTACTGCGGCAGCGCAGGCATTTAAACCAAGAAATACATCAGAAGAAGTTTATGCTCAAATTGTGAAAGACCTTACGTCTGCCATTCCTAAGCTTCCTGTAGTAACCAGCTTTCCTCAATCAGGAAGAGCCTCAAAAGGAGCGGCAAAAATGCTGCTTGCCTATACCTACATGTCTCAGGCTGCAAAAAATTATGCCGGTGCCGAAACAGAGTTAATGGACATTACCAGGATGAACTACTCGTTACTGCCAGATTATGCGAGTGTGTTTGATCCTAATAATAAAAACAGCTCGGAATCTATCTTTGAAGTCCAGTATATGGCAGATTTGGTAAGCGGCCAACAGAGTAATTTTGCCTGGATCATGATTCCAAAAACA
The DNA here is from genome assembly GCF_009765875.1 of Pedobacter sp. L105. Taxonomy (GTDB): domain Bacteria; phylum Bacteroidota; class Bacteroidia; order Sphingobacteriales; family Sphingobacteriaceae; genus Pedobacter. The sequence goes on along the minus strand of NZ_LMUP01000009.1, from coordinate 131,028 downwards.
TTAAACTCTGAAGTACTCACCGGCTATCATGGCAGCACCATGAACATTTTTAGCGGCTGGGACGTTCCTACTCAGGAAATGGTAGATTCTTACGAAACGGGTGATAAACGATTGTCGGCATCCATTGGCGTTGTTGAAGGAAAGATCAGCGGGGTAGAGGATTTTACGGCGATAGACATTAAAAGTCCGGTAAATTTTACTCCCGTTGCCGGCCAAACCAATATCTATATGGTCAAAAAATATTTCCACCCTCCATACACTGTGGAGTTCAATACTCCTGACGATTGGCCGATATTTCGTTATTCAGGTGCTTTATTGTTACTGTCTGAATGTTTAGTGCAGGAAGGTAAAAGCGGGCAGGCACTGATCTACCTGAACCAGGTTAGACAGCGGGCAGGTCTCGCACCCCTTGCAGAAGCAACTATGGACGACATAGCCAATGAAACCAGACATGAACTGGCTTTCGAAAATCACCGCTGGACGGATTTGATACGCATTGGAAAAGCAATTGATGTATCAAACGCTAAAGGTGTTAGGTTAAAGGCATTATATGGATGGCTCATACCAGCGTCTTTTAATGTAAATGCCAATAAACTGATCTTCCCAATCCCGGCCAGGGAATTACAGATCAATACCCTGCTTACCCAAAATCCAGGTTATTAAATAATTGCACCTGCATGAACAGTGATCCCTTTGTTCATGCAGGTGCAATTTATGATTTTAACAGAAGGTTCAAGTTGCGTTCCATCTTTCAGGCGTAGTTCAAACAACTTGGCAGAATGTAGCTATTTTAAAAGATGGCTCATTGCTGGTTGCCGACAATGTGAGCAGTACGATCTGGAGAGTTGCCGCGAAATAAGCGTCTTACCTCCAGGCATACGCTCAACTTCAATAATAGATTTAAAAAGCTTTAAACAAATAAAAATTACACCCTAAGCTTAAAAAATTATAATTACATTTATTTCATTGACCATCAATACATAAATTGCAGCATATTGTTAGCATAAACACCTGATCTACAATAAAATAAAAAATTGATCAGGCTTTATGAAGAAATCGTATTTATCAATAAATAAAATCAACATGAAAATCACAGTAAAAGACGGAACTGAAATTTATTACAAGGATTGGGGAACAGGACAACCTATAGTATTTCACCATGGATGGCCATTATCAGGTGATGATTGGGATACACAGATGATGTTTTTCCTTGAAAAAGGATATCGGGTGATTGCGCACGACCGCAGAGGCCATGGCAGATCAACTCAGAGTTCTACTGGTCATGATATGGATACCTACGCAGCAGATGTAGCAGAACTGACCGAATTTCTTGATTTAAAAGATGCCATACACATCGGTCACTCTACAGGTGGCGGTGAAGTGATCCACTATGCAGCAAAGTATGGTAAAGATCGTGTAGCCAAAGCAGTGCTGGTGAGTGCAGTTACCCCTATCATGGTGCAAAGCGATAGTAATCCTGAAGGTGTGCCCATGTCCGTATTTGATGAGATACGTTTAAACACAGCAACCAACAGGGCTCAGTACTTTGAGGATTTTACCATGCCATTTTATGGATATAACCGTGAGGGGGCTAAAATATCGCAGGGTATTCGCGACAACTGGTGGCGCCAGGGAATGATGGGCGGAATTAAAGCACATTATGATGGTATAAAAGCTTTTTCAGAAACTGATTTTACTGAAGACCTGCAGAGTGTAGATTTCCCGGTATTGGTTTTACATGGTGAAGATGATCAGATTGTACCCTTTCCAATTTCTGGCGCTAAAGCTGTAAAACTACTTAAAAACGGAAAACTGATTTCTTATCCTGGATTTCCTCATGGGATGCCAGCTACCGAAGCCGCAACTATTAATGCGGATATCTTAGCCTTTATCCAGTCATAAACAAGAGGAAATTTCTCACTATAACAAAGGGTATCCCAAATCAGGATACCCTTTGCTGTTTATATTGATTATAAATAATATTGCATCATTTAACTTAATTTACTATTTTCGCATCCTATCTAAACTCAATCTAAATAACAAACCCTAAAGAAAGCATACATATGACCTTTAAAAAAGTGCTATTATTTATACATCGCTGGCTTGGATTAATCTCCGGAATAGTGGTATTTATCGTATGTATTACCGGTTGTATCTTTTGTTTTCAGGACGAGATCCAGGATGTATTTTATAGCTACCGCCATGTAGAAGATCAGCATCGTCCATATTTGCCGCCCTCGACTTTAAAGGCTAATGCCCTTAAGAATAATACCGGAGCCACCGCCAGCTACCTTTATTATTATGGAAGGCAAAGGCCGGCCGGCGTATTGGTCAATTTGCCCAAAAAGAAGGGAATGTTATATGTTTATCTGAACCCTTACACCGGTCAGATCACCCACACAGAAAACCCAACAAAAAACTTTTTCATCATCGTTGAATATATTCATTTATACCTGCTGCTGCCTCCAAAAATTGGCAGCATGGTGGTAGGCATATCCGTTATTATATTCCTTGCCATCATGATTACTGGTATAGTCCTTTGGTGGCCCAAGCGTAAAAGCGACCGTAAGCGCAGCTTTACCGTAAAATGGAATGCCCGCTGGAGACGTATCAATTACGATCTGCATAATGTATTGGGCTTTTATGCCACTGCTGTCGCAATTGTTATTGCTTTAACCGGTTTATCCATGGTTTTTAACTTTGTGCGCGAAGGGATTTATGCCACTGCCAATCTGGGAAAAGCTTATCCTCAGGAAAAGATAGTGCTCAAATCAGATTCATTGATGAGAGGTAAAATAAATAACACAAAAGTAGCCGACCAGGCTTTTGCAAAAGCATTGGCAGGCTCCCCAAAAGCAGAAATGTTTTTTATTTCGGAAGATGCAACTGCTTCGGGAACTATCGGTGTAGGTGCTTATGCCACTAGTTTGTATTATTATAAAAGCGACCAATATACGTTTGATAAATACACAGGCAAACAGCTCAAAATAACTACACATGAGCAAAAAAGTCCCGGTATGAAGATGAATGAGATGAATTATGATTTGCACGTAGGTCAGGCATTAGGCCTTCCGGGGAAGATCATCGCTTTTTTAGCTACCCTCATCTGTGCATCATTACCTATTACAGGATTGATCATCTGGCTGGGTAAAGGCAAAAAGGGGAAACCAAAGAAAGGGAAAAAGATAACGCATAAAAAGCTCGTTAAACTGGCATCAACAGGTAACCCGGCGATAATACAAACAAACTCAGAGCAATTGATCAGCTAGCCGGTTTACATCAGTTCCACTGCGGATTCTCATAAATATTATTTATTATCAGGACCTGTAAAACAATTAGCAAACATCAGACGTTTATAGATAAACATTTGTTGTTTAACAGATCACATAAATGATATTATCATGAACAATTCAATTTTTAAAAACAGGATATTCCTGTTTTGTACCCTTCTTTTCTGCTCTATTTACATTAGTCAAAATGCCGCAGCACAGGCACCAGCAGGAATCAAAAATATCGTACTGGTACACGGCGCATTTGTAGACGGCTCAGGCTGGAAACCCGTATATGACATACTGGTAAAAAAAGGTTACCATGTCACTATCACACAACAAGCTTTAACTTCGTTTGATGGTGATGTAGCCGCGGTAAAAAGGGTATTAGCTATGCAGAACGGCCCCTGTATTTTAGTCGGCCATAGTTATGGCGGTGCCATTATAACGGTTGCCGGAAATGATGCTCACGTAGCAGGCCTGGTTTACATTGCTGCCCATGCTCCTGATGATGGAGAGAGTGAAGGCGGGAATGGGAAATTGTACCCATCGGCCTACAAATCCTTACAAAAAGGAGCCGACGGATTTGATTATATAGCACCGCAAAGTTTTTATGCAGATTTCGCTGCAGACCTTCCTAAAGGGGTAGCTGAATTTGAAGCCAATGCGCAAATGCCGGCAGCTGATGCCGTATTTCATGCCATTATTAAAAATCCGGCATGGAGATCAAGACCAAGCTGGTACATGGTAGCTAAATCAGACCGTATTATCAATCCAGATTTGGAACGTCTGTATGCCAAACGTGCAACCAGCACCGTAGTAGAAATTCCAGGTGCCAGTCACTCTGTTTATGAATCACACCCACTGGAAGTGGCCAACCTGATTATCAGCGCCGCCACCCATAGTCCGGTTAAAAAATAATACACAAGCTTTTAAAAAAGGCTTTGCCTTATAGTTGTGATCAGCTATATGCACAGCATTTTTTTGTGGTTGATATTGCCGGATATCAATCACCAAAGACCTTAAAGAATTCTGTTTTCACTGATTTCAACTTCGCAAAATATATTACTATTGAATTACATTATATTCCATACATTTACATCGTGCACGACACAATCGCGCCAGACATAGCTAACTAAAAGGAATTATATGAAACCATCATCAGTTCACCGCTTACAAACAGAAATTAGCTGATGATAGCTTCATGACCATTAAACAACAATTATATCATATGAAAACAATGTATCAAACCACTGTAGACGTTACCGGTGGCAGAAATGGACAAATCAAAAGTGAAGATGGTGTTCTGGAATTAGAGGTAAGAATGCCCAAAGAATTAGGCGGCGTAGAAGGATATACAAATCCGGAACAATTATTTGCCGCAGGTTATGCAGCATGTTTTGACAGTGCCCTTAATTTGGTGATGAAACAGGAAAAAGTTACTCCGGAAGCACCTTCTGTTGTAAAAGCAACTGTTGGTTTGCATTCCAATGATGCCGGAGGATTTGGTTTAGAGGTTGCTTTAGCCGTACAAATACCTGGTATAGAAAAAGAACTGGCGCATAAACTGGTAGAAAAAGCACATCAGGTATGTCCTTATTCTAATGCTACACGCGGAAATATAGACGTGCAGTTATCTGTCATTTAATACAACAGACCAAGGCTGTGTTCAGTTACCCAGGTACCAGAAAATAGTCATAAATATGCTGAGTTTTAAATCGTCCAAACCTGAATAAGATGTTATCATCACAGATGATCTTATTCAGGTTTGATCTTATAAAGATAATTTAATAAACCCGCGGCCTACGGCTTTTAAGGCCGTTAAACAAATTGATACGAGCTCATCACTGCTAAAGACATACATTCCTATGAAAGAAAATGATTTCCTGAAACTGGAAAACCAATTATGTTTTCCTCTTTATGCAGCTTCAAGACTGGTCACTAAATGTTATCAGCCTCTTTTAGATGAATTTGGTCTAACCTATCCACAGTACCTAGTATTACTTATCCTGTGGGAAACTGATACGGTAAGCCTGAAGGTAATTTCAGAAAAACTTTATTTACAATCCAATACCCTAACTCCTCTTCTAAAACGCATGGAAGATACAGGGCTGATCAACCGCACCCGCTCCCAGGAAGATGAACGCAGTATCATTATTTCGTTAACAAAAAAAGGCAACCTGCTCAAATTAGAAGCCCCAAAAATTCAGGATTTGCTAAAAAATAACCTCGGCGTTACCTTAGAAGAAGCAGAACAGTTACATGGCCTGCTCTACAAGCTGATTGGACATCTCAGCGTATAATTACTGGCCCTGGCTTTTCAAACCCCGCCCCGCCACACAAAATTCTTTGTCGTTTAACCTCTTGATAAAGTATTGCGGTGTGGTACCTAAAAAATGCTGAAAATCTTTGATCAGGTGACTTTGGTCGTGATAGCCAAAATCCAATACAATTTCAAATAGATTAACCTCTCTGTCCTGTTCAGTCATTAACTTGTCTATGACCGTTTTAAAGCGTAAAAACCTTAGTAATTCTTTTGGGGAATATCCTGTGTATTTCTGAAAGCGCAGCTGAATGGTCCTTTCCGTTAATTGTGCATCAGCAGCAATGGCCTTTACTGGCTGGATCACCGGATTATAAAAGTAATGTTCTCCGCTCAGCAAGGGTTGTACAGCATCGTCATTTTCATCCATAAAGGTTTTGACATAATTGCTGATCATCAGCAACCTTGCTTCAATGTTACTCATGCCGGATAACTCTTTCCAAAGCGCTGCAAAGTTATACTGATCGGTCAGCCTTTCTGCATTGTAGATCGATTCCCCATCCAGTTCATTTAATGGTATCTTAAATAACCGGTAAAAACCGTTCAGCTTAAAGTTAATACTGATGGCATCGGCTCCCGGACGGAGTTCAAAATTTAGCATTTTCCTTAAAGGGCCAATTACAAAAATCCCTTGTTTAATTTCATCCTTGGGAGCAGTACTGCCAAAAGATCCACGAACAGCGGTGCCAAAGTTAAAGATCATCGTAATTTCCAGGTTAGGCGAAAAGTGTCTTACAACGGGCTCCCCTTCTGTATGATAGGCATGATAATAACTGTTGATCACCTCTTTCAAAGCGTACTCTACAGGATATAACCTTCCATTTTGATCGTCTTGTTCCATAGGATTTACAATGCATTTATAAATGCCCTGTTCCAGGCATTCACGTCCTTCGTTTTCTTACAATTTTAAAAACCTGAAGCCAGGTAATTTTGATGAACAAATTAAAAGATAAAGATATGAAATTACATACTATTTTAGGTTCCAATGGAACCATCGCTAAAGAACTCGTTCCGATATTAAAATCAAATCAGGTAAACATCAGGCTGGTATCCAGAAATCAGGGACCGGTTGAAGGTGCAGAATCAATGGTTGCAGATGTGTTGAACTATGATCAGGTATTGAAAGCCGTAGCAGGTTCGGAGGCGGTTTATTTGCTGGTTGGTCTCACTTACAATGCCGACATATGGAAAAAAGATTGGCCGGTGCTCATGCGCAACGTCATAAACGCCTGTAAGGCTACCAATGCCAGACTGGTTTTTTTTGATGGCATTTACATGTATGGCAAGGTAGACGGAGTGATTACTGAAGACACTCCTTATTATCCCAGCAGCAGAAAAGGACAGGTCCGCGCAGAAGTTGCACGGATGTTATTGCAGGAAATGGCTGCCGGAACCATTAAGGCCGTCATCGCCAGGGCTACAGATTTTTACGGCCCGGGGGTGACCGACAAAAGTGCCGCTGGGATCCTGGTTTTTGACAATATGAAAAAAGGAAAAAGAGCCCAATGGATGATCAATGCCAATGTACCCCGTTCCTATAATTATACTCCGAATGCAGCCAAAGCACTTTATATTCTGGCCTCTCATGAAGAAGCATTTGGGCAGGTATGGCACTTGCCTTCAGCCTCTCCTCTAACCGGAAGAGAATTTATCCGTTTAGCCGCGAAGTATATGAAGACCTCTGATAAGGTTTTTGTTCTGCCTAAATGGTGCATTAAGATCATCGGATGGTTTAATCCCTTTATGAAATCGTACTACGAAATGACTTACCAGGATGAATTCCCTTTACAACTCAGCTCAGCCAAGTTTGAAAAAGCTTTTCATTTCACACCTACTTCTTATGAAGATGGCGTGAAGGCTACTGCAGACTGGTATCTGGCCAACTAAGGATAAATTTGCCATAAAAAAGGCCCATAAAGAAATTACAATTGCTGATCTTTTCAGATGTAAACATCGTATATGAAATAGGTGCATGATTTATTTAAAAACCATTTAGCACCGATCAGTTATTTAAGTAATTGGGCCTGACAAAACATCCATCGGAAACTATGAACATTAATCAGCTTTTTAACCTATCTTCTGATTTGATCTGCACCATAGATATTCAGGGTAATTTTAAAGCAGTTAATAACGTTGCCACGATGATCTTAGGCTACAGCACTGAAGAACTGCTGGGGAAACCCTTTCTGAATTTTGTTTATACTCCTGATCGTGAGCTGACTTCAAATGGTATCACTGCGGCACTGAACGGCAAAGTAGCAGTCGGCATTGAAAGCCGGTTTATGCAAAAAAACTTAAGCAGTTTGCTGCTGGCCTGGTCTTTTCTGTGGGATGAAGAGCAGCAACAACTGTATGGGCTTGCTAAAGGCGGTGAATCTACCGAGATCATGGAACGTTCGTTGAATGAAAGTAATCTGCGATACCAGTACGTATCGCGGGCTACATCCGATGCCATCTGGGATTGGGATCTCCAGAACAACACTTTATTCTGGGGTGACGGGTTCAGCACTATTTTTGGCTATGACCCATCAGAACTTCCCCGCGGCATCAATTCGTGGACAAATAATATCCATCCCGAAGATCATCTGGCCGTAATTACCAGCATTGAAATGGTGTTGAATAGCCAGGAGACCAATTGGAAAGCTGAATACCGCTACTTAAAAGCCGACGGCCATTTCGCTGAAGTGGTAGATCGTGGTTTTATCATTCGAAATACAGACGGTGCTGCCATAAGGATGGTTGGCGCGATGCACGATATCAGCGAAAGGAAAAAAAACCTGAAGGACATGAAACGGGTAACGGATGATCTTTATAAACGCAACCGCGAGCTCCATGAATTTGGATATATTGTTTCTCACAACCTTCGCTCACCAGTGGCAAATATTATGGGAATTGCTTCACTAATGGGATTGGAAACAGACGTGCCTGAAGCAGTGTCTAACTACATTAGGAAGATAGAGGTCTCCATAGAAAGTTTAAATGAAGTGATCACCGATCTCAGTAAAATATTAAGCTCGACGGACAGAACCGATACCCTGAGCCTGGAGCAATTTGAACTGACGGAGCTTGTTAACCATATTAAGGTAGATTTAAAGGCGACCATTAACTCTTCTCGCGCTCATATTACCGTAACCGGAGGGCCGGTTATCGTACATTCCCATAAAGCTTACCTCTATAGTGTTTTCTTTAATCTCATCAGCAACGCACTGAAATATACCGCAAGCGATCACCCGCAGATCACCATTGGGTTTCTCCAGCAGCATGGTCTGTTGGAAATTTCATTTAGGGATAACGGAATTGGCATTGATCTCAAAAAAAACGGGTCTGAACTATTTAAACCTTACAAACGCTTCAATACAAATTATACCGGAAAAGGCCTGGGCCTCTTTTTGGTAAAAAGCCACGTGGAAGCACTAAACGGAACAATTGCTATTGAAAGTGAATTGGATAAAGGAACAACTTTTACCATTTCCCTGCCCAATAGCATAGCGCAACTTTGATTTGCAGGAGCAAAATTGATGTTAATATGGTCTTCCGCTTTCTTTCTCCAAAAATTATATCTTATCGGTGAATACGTCTAGCCTTAAACAAATTCACAGTTAAATACATGGATGGTTTACCAGCTTTCGTTTCTGCAAGAATGAAGAACGGACAATGGGCAATTCAATTTAGTTAAAAGAAGCCCTGAATTCCATAGGCGACACTTTGGTTTTGGTTTTGAACAACTTACTAAAAGACTGAAGGTGTTCAAAGCCCAGTTCATAGGCGATCTCGCTCACGGATAAGCTGGTGGTAGATAACTTTTCTTTGGCCAGTTCAATCAGTTTGTTATGCAAGTGCTGCTGTGTGCTCTGCCCTGTTAAAGTTTTGAGTAAACTACTCAGATAACCAGGAGAGATATTCAGGCTTTCAGCAATAAAAGTTACGCTGGGCAAACCCTGTTTTGCCAGTGAGCCGCTGTTAAAATAATCGGAAAGCAGATCTTCCAGCCGGCTAAGGATCTCGTGGTTTGAGACCTTACGGGTGATGAACTGACGCTGGTAAAAGCGGTCGCCATAGGTAAGGAGCAGTTCCAGCTGGGCAATGATCACACTTTCACTGAAGCGGTCAATATTACCATTATATTCGTGGGCTATGTTCTGAGCTATCCCTGTCACCATTGTTTCTTCCTTGTCTGACAGAAAGAGGGCCTCATAAACCGAATAATTAAAATATTCGTAATTCTTAATCGTTTTGGCCAGTGCCGTGTTCCATAAAAAGTCAGGATGGATCAGGATCATCCATCCGTTGGGCTGGTGCCTTACCCCCTCCCCAAGATCTATACCAAACACCTGACCAGGAGCCATAAAAAATAGTACGCCTTCATCAAAATCACTTTCCTCCTGGCCATATTTATATTTGACGTTATGCGTCCTCTTCAAAGAGATCGAATAAAAATCAAAGATCAGACTGAAAGATCCACTGGTCACCGGAGGTGTAACATTTGCAAAATTGATGACGCTGATCAGCGGATGCTCCGGTTTCGGCAGCCCTGCCCCACGGTGATACTCGGTGATTGTTTTTACTCTGATAGGTTGGTTGCCGGACATAAGACAAGATAATTATTTTTGGTGATAAACCTGGGCAAACTCTTTGGCAAAATCAGCCAGTTTTACTTTACCCATTTTTGTGTTGTTCCGGTGAAAGTTCTCCAGGGTTTTCCCGCTGTGCATCGCCGCCTGCATTTCTACCATGGTTTCTGCTAGTTTTTGAGGCATTTTGGCCATTTTCAGACCCTGCATCATCTGCTTGTCAGACAGCAATACCCATTTTAACCAGGGTTTACCAATCGCTCTACCGATAATTCCGGCTGCTTCGTTACAAGTCATTTCTTCACTGCCTACATAGCGGATCTTTTTATGAGCTGTGTTTGCCAGCAGTTCTTCTGCCGCAGCATCGGCTATGTCTTTGGGTGAAACAAAAACAACCTTGTCGTCACCGCCATAGTTCCCCATTAGCAAACCTGTTTTTCCTGTCAGCAATGCCCATAAACCAAAATGACGCAGGGTAAGAAACTTACCTAATAATCCGTTACCCCTAATCAGATCGATGGAATAATAAAAATTTGTGTAAAAAGACGCTGGCCGCAGGATGGTGACTGAAACATCGCTCAGGTCATCAAAAATACCTTCTGCACTACCTTCGCCTGTCAGGTCGGCTGCCCAGCCACTTAGTAACACAATGCGCTTAACAGCAGCAGCTTTCACTGCCTGCAGATAGTTGCCTGCAATTCGATGCATGTAAGCGTTAAGATCCGGATCTGTATAACTGAGGGGGATCATCACATATACAGCATCGGCTCCGATAAAGGCGGTGCTCAAAAATGCAGCATCTTCCATAGAGCCAATGGCAGCAGTGGCGCCCAAACCTTCAATGGCCTTTTTTTTATGCGGATTACTGCTAATCACAGTGACCGAATGCCCCTGACCGACCAATGTCTGTGTCAGGGGTTTACTGATATTCCCTAAGGAACCTGTAACGATGATCTTCATCTTTTTATGAATTAAAATAAATTCCTTTTTCCAGATCGGCTACCAGGCCAGGATGGGTTGGATGCCAGTTTAAACTTTCCTGTGTTATTTTGCTTGAAGCCGGACAATCTATACTTGCCATCATGCTAAACCAGCCAAAATGTTCTCCTGCTTCTTCTGGCGTTAAAGAAACTACCGGGAGGTTAAGATGTTTACCTATAATTTCTGCAATAGTCTTAATAGTAATTTCTTCATCACCAACGGCATGAAACCGGGTTCGTGCAACTGCATTTTCCAGTGCCAGGCGAAATAACAATGCTGCATCCAATCTGTGAACAGCATTCCAGCGGTTCAGTCCTTCGCCGATGTAAGCTGAAACACCTTTTTCACGCGCTGTGTTGACCAGGATAGGAACGAAACCATGATGATCCCCCTCACCATGAACAGATGGTGAAAGGCGCACAATTGAACTGCGGACACCCTTTGCTGCCGCAGCATCTGCCGCCTGCTCCGATCGTCGTGGAGTACGGCTCTGACTAAGGTCTTGTATAATATCTTCGGTAGCTATTTCGCCATCGTGCGAAAATGCAGTACCGGAGGTAACGATGAGTGGTTTGTCAGAACCTACCAGCACATCGGCAATGGTTTCGATAGCCACGCGATCTATTTCACATACCTCTGCGAACCTAAAAAAATCATGAATAAAACCGGCATGGATCACGCCATCTGCAGCGGCCGCACCTTTGCGTAAACTATCTAAATCTTCCAGGTCGCCGCGTAATACTTCAGCACCTGCGGCAATCAGTTTTTCGGCAGATGAATCTGAACGGGCAAGACCAATTACCTGGTGGCCTGCATTAATTAGTTCCGGAACAATGGCAGAACCTATGAAGCCTGTGGCTCCTGTAACAAATACACGCATAATCTTATTATTAGTTGAATATTGATATCAACAAATATCGGTCCCAGGAAAATAGCAGATTTAGCCATTTCTGCTTTTGATTTAGCCAAAACGAGTATCGTAAAATAAGATTTTTATTTGCGGTCAGATATGAAGCCGATTAAAACCGACAATAGTTAACAAAGCAGTTTATACCCGATACTCCTGATGCTCATGATTTGGATATCAGGTTCATCTTTGAGCATTTTACGCAGATGGTTGATAAAAACATTCATGCTGTTCGTATTATAAATGCTATCGTCGCCCCATATTTTGATTAAGGCCTCCTGTCTTTCCAGTACCGCATTTTTATATTGCAATAACAGCGAAAGCAGTGCCGCTTCTTTGTAAGATAGATCGTAGGTGGCGGTACTCGTTTTCAGCTGCTGGTTCACGGTATCTAAGCTGCAATGACCAAATTCATATTGTTTTTGCGGGCCGGCCGGCTGTTGGGTATTACCATAGCGGCTAAGCAGGGCTTCTATCCGCACCAGTAGTTCCACAATGCTGAAGGGCTTTTTCAGATAATCATTACCGCCGGTTTTAAAACCTTTCACCACATCTTCATCGAGGGACTTTGCACTCAGAAAGATAATGGGAATACCCTTGTCCAGTTTCCTGATATCTTCGGCCAGCATGTACCCGTCTTTAAGCGGCATCATAATATCCAGCAGACAGAGATCCAGTTTAATTTGCTGAAAGAGATTTATTGCCTGCTCACCATCCGTAGCCAGGAAAACTTCATACCCTTTACCTTTCAGGTTATCACAAACAATCTGGGCAAGAAAAGGCTCATCCTCGGCATATAAAATTTTATAACTCATTTGTTTGCAGGTAAATAGATGATAAAATTACTGCCTTTTCCCACTTCACTGCTCAGCGTAATCCTGCCGCCTTGTTTTTCAACGATCTGTTTTACATAATTCAACCCCAGGCCTGTACCTTTTACATTGTGGATGGCCGTGGTTCCCACAGGTATCCTGAAATAACGCTCAAAAACACGGTCCTGGTAGATGGCTGCAATACCGGGGCCATTATCCTTAAAACTAATCATGATCTCCTCTGACATACGTTTGCAGCTCACTTCAATGATCACTCCTTTTCCACCATATTTGATCGCATTTTCAATCAGGTTATAAAATACATTGGTCAGGTGAACTGGGTCGCCGCTTACAAAACAGGGTTCATCTAGTGGTTGCCACTGAATGGAAGCACTGGCATTCTTCAATTGCAATTGCATGGAACCAATCACTTCCTGTAAACACAATTGCACATCAAAAAGTTCTGCACGTAAACGGTCCTGACCGTGATCCAGCTGTTCTATGTTTAACACCTTATCAATCATCAGGTTCAGCCGTTTCAACTCGCTCCTGCTAATTTCCAGGTAATTCCTCAGCGTTACCGGATCATTTTCCAGGTGATTTTCCATAATAGACTCGAGGGCAATGGCCACAGTGGCCACCGGTGTTTTCAGCTCATGCGTCATATTACTGGTAAACGATAAACGCGCCTGTGCATACAAGCGCTGGTTATGCATCAGCCGAAGAATAAAGATAAATACAGCACCAGTTAGCAGCAGCATGAGGCAGGAAGAAATCAGGTAATACCTCATCCGGTATAAAACCAATCCATCTATCGCCGGAACAACTAACTGATAAGTATGAAAGAATTTAAGATCGTAGGTATACTGCCGACTAGTAAAGGCGGCATTTTTAATTTTATCGGCAGCCAGGCCATTGATTATATTATCATCGGCATACCCTCTGATGGCAGTATAGGTAGTTAATGAAAACTCAGTTTTATCGATTTCACGATGCACTAAACTGTCCATACGCTTACGGTCTCTTCTGTCCTTAGCCTGGCTCACGCGGAGCGGTTCCCCAAAATCAAAACGCACTACCCGGCGATGCTGGCTGCCACGTTCTTTCTCATTACCGAAACGCAGACTGATATTCAGGATCGTACTGTCTGCATTGTAATGATCATCAAAACGACTTCCAATTTTATAGCGCATATTTGTATAAGCCTGACTGAATTGCCTCCATTCGGGCGAAAGGAAAAAATTCCTGAAATTTTCATTCCCCTCGTGGCCCGGTACCACGCTCATATAGCTGCTCATTTTTGCCGCGTCGGCCACTGTTTGTTCCAGGTCCAGCTTCACCTGTACGCGTTGGGCGATAAAAAGCTGGTTCAACCAGGCAAACTGCAGGGCACCACTAATCAAGATCGCGAAGATCACCAGTGGATAAGCATAACGGTTGGACAGCCATTTCATACAACGAAATTCATCATAATTAACCGGTTATCATCGCACCCACTCCAGATTTAATGTTATTTAATGTTTCTTAATGTTCGTTAACCTAACATCGGGGTAGGTTTGTGGCATGAAAAAAACACTCTCCTGCCTGCTATTTTTATTCCCCTTTTTATTGCAGGCACAACAACAGTTTAAAGGCAGGGTAACGGATGCTGCAGGCTTACCTTTGGATGCGGTAACGCTCATCCTGAGCCAGCAAAATAAGAATCTTTCTTCGGCATTGGCCGATTCGGGACGTTTTACATTGAATTATCCACTGGCCGGTACTTATCTGGTAAGCGCCAGCCTTGTTGGTTACCAATCTTTAAGCAGGACGATTACATTACCCAATGACACCCTTCATCTGATCCTGAAACCAGACAGTAAACAACTGGGTTTGGTAACGATCACAGCGCGTAAGCCCGTTATTGAAAGAAAGATCGACCGGATTACGTTTAATGTAGAAAATAGTATTGTTGCTTCTGGCGGCAATGCATGGGATGCGCTGGGAAAAGCACCAGGTGTTCAGTTGAAGTCTGATAATACAGTGACGGCCAACAAGAAAGAGGTTAAACTTTTTCTGGATGGCAAACCTCTCCAGCTTTCAGGTGACGACCTGGCCGGTTATCTTCAGGGGCTTCCTTCCGATCAGATTTCCAAGATCGAAGTGTTTTCCAATCCACCGGCCATGTTCGACGCTGAAGGCGCCTCAGTAGTCAATATTATAACTAAAAAATCGAATAACCAGGGTTTTAATGGAACGCTCAATAGTGCCTTTACACAGGCAACTTATGGCAGCTACAATGCCAGCGCTGCATTCAATTACCGAAAAGACAAATTGAATATTTATGGCAGTTACGGATACCGCTATAATAAAAAGGCGCATGATCAGCATGATTATGTCACTTACAATACGCCGGGTAATCAGTCTTTCTGGGATAGTCCCGGTTATACCACCTTTGAATCCAAAAATCATAACTACCGGGCCGGAGCAGACTATCAGTTAAGTGATAACCAGATCTTAGGTTTCTTGATGACCGGTAGTAACCGTGCAGGAAATACGAACACCACTACCCCTACTTATGTCACCAATAACTTTAAAAATTCCCCGGATTCTGTTTTACAGACCAATGGAAAGACGCCCAATCGCGGAAACCTATATGCCTTCAACCTCAACTATAACCTAAAAATGGATACCAGCGGGAAAAGCTTAAATATCGATCTTGATTATTCGCCCTACAGCAGCACCAGGGATCAATATGTAGATAACCAGACCTTTTTGCCCAATGGGTTTCCTACTGCTACCTCCTATCACATTTACACACCAACCCTTCAGAATATCGATATCTATTCGGGTAAACTGGACTACAATTATAAATTGGGTAAAACCTGGAACCTTACTTCGGGTTTGAAATACAGCAGTATCAAAAGCCAGAACAATTTTGATTTTTATAACAATGGTGGCGTGCAGCCTGTACTGGTCGCGGCTAATTCCAATCATTTTGAATACACAGAAAATACCGGAGCCGCTTATACCAGCATTACAGGAAGTGTTGGCAAATGGACTTTCCAGGGAGGCTTACGCGCAGAGCTTACCCATACCCGCGGATATTCTGAAACATTGGATTCCCTCAATCAAAGACAATACTTTAAGCTGTTCCCAACGCTTTTTGCCTTATATAAAATCGACGACGATAATGAGCTGCAACTGAATTACGGTTACAGAATAGAGCGACCAGAATATGCACGGATGAACCCTGCCAAGCATTATGCCAATCCTTATAGTTACCTGGTCGGCAACCCTTCGCTTCAGCCAGCGTTTGTGCAGAATGTAGAATTGGGTTATACCTATAAAAAAGATTACAATATCACCGCATATTATACATCTACGCACGATGTGTTCAGCAATATCACTGTCCAGGATAACGTGAACAAACTCTTTTATGATACACAGGCCAACCTGGGTTTAAGCGTTAACAGTGGTATCCGCTTGTCGGCAGCCTTTCATCCCACCAGCTGGTGGGATATGACGTTCCTATCAGAAGGTTATTACCAGCAAGAAAAATCAACTTATCTGGAAGGAAGTTACAACTACCATAAATTCGCTTATGACGGAACTACCACACAATCCTTTACCATTGATCAAAAGCTGGGGTTAAAAGCAGAAATCAGCGGGACCTATAATTCATCGGGTATACAGGTGATTTTTAGAGCCGATGCCAATTATAATGTAGATGCCGGTATCAAAGCAACGGTATTATATGGTCAGGGTACAATCAAATTAGCCGCTGGCGATATCTTTTACAGCAATAACTACCATATCTCTGTGAATTATCTGAACCAGAACAATGGCTTTTACCAGCGAAATGATACCCGCAATGGCACCTTAAGTTTCAGCTATCGCTTCGGCAAAAATATCGCCGCTTCCCGTAAACGCAGCACCTCTAGCGACGAAGAAAAACAAAGAACACAGTAATGATAAAATTTCGTTTTTGCTATTCATTATATTGGGTTAGAAAATCATTGATCAGCTTTCCACATTCTTCTGATTTTTCCAGCCAGGGTAAATGACTTCCCTCATTAATGATATGATACTTACAGTCGGGTATAGCTTCGGCAATACTTTGACCAACAGGTACAGAGGCAAAGGTATCTTTATCCCCCATTAGGAGTTGAACAGGTTGTTTAACACCACTCAATTGTGCGGCATCTATATTTGGTGCCGCATTTTTTAGCAGGCTGGTAAAGGATATCAAATAATGCGGCAACCTTCTAAACGCATAATAACTCTCGCCTATTTCCTTTGGCAATTTATCTATCGTTTCACTTGTGCTGCCCATTGCTTTGAGCATCGTTGGCCGCTTGTCACCCTCTTTTCCCATCATCAGCTTATACAGAAGCTTGTTAAACGGCCAGTGGATCATCAGGCGTAAGGCCAATGGCAGTTTACCCTTCATCACATTGCCAGGATTACCCAGCAGGGTTAATGATTTTACCCGTTCCGGTCTGTCCATCGCCGTCCATAAACTCCAGTGTGCCCCCATAGAATGGGCAACAATATTTACCTTGTCCAGTTGAAAAGCATCCATCACCGCTATAATAGTCTCCACAGCAAATTCCCTGATATTCACTGTAGTATGGTCTATACCCTCGCTCAAACCGCCGCCGGGGCGATTGATCGCAATGATACGCCTGCCCTTCATTTCCGAAAGCAGGGAAGCTAAGGGAAAAACATCCCCTGTATTTCCTGGAACAACCAATACAGGCTCTCCGGTACCTATTTCCGATATCCTCATTTTCAGGTTTGTGCCTGGGATGGGGAGATAATGATCTTTGACCTGTAAACCGTAATGCCTGAACAGCGAAGTTTCGGCATCACGCGCAGCGATCACCGCAGTATCTTTAGGATCAAGTGTTAATATTTCGTTATTCATTGTAGCAGGATTCGTTTTTCAAAGTAAATCATCTTTTAGCTGAAATCTCTATTTAAATCAAATTATCTAGCCGGTTTTATAAGACATTAACTTCATTTAATTACTTTTAAACCAATTTATGTCCGTATCCCTGCCCCGCAAAAAAATAAGGCTGATACAACTGGTAGCCATCATCTTTTTCACCGTATCTGGCGGCCCTTTTGGTCTGGAACCGCTGCTAACCTATGCCGGCCAGCATGGGGCAATGCTCATTTTATTGATTACCCCGTTGTTATGGGATGTGCCGGCTATCTTAACCGTCATGGAGCTGAACAGTATGATGCCCGTTACCGGTGGTTATTATCAATGGGTAAAGTATGGTTTAGGCCAGCGCTTAGGCTTTTATGAAGGTTGGTGGACATGGCTGTACACCTTTGTTGACCTGGCCATCTACCCGGTATTATTTGTTGGCTACGCCACTTTTTTCTTCCCCGGACTGGAATATTATAAGGTTCCCTTGTACCTCCTGATCATCTGGGGATCGGCAGGATTAAACATTCTTGGGATTATGCAGGTTGGAAAAACATCCCTGCTATTAAGCGCACTCGTGTTATCCCCCTTTATCATCTTATTTGTGATTGCGGCTAACACAACAGGGAATCACGCAGTGCCGGCACCTAGTTTGCATGGCATTCCCTTTCCTTCCATGGGCATGGCCTTATATACCGTGATGTGGAACTGTTTAGGCTGGGACAACATTACCACTTATGCACAGGAAGTAGATAAACCAGTTCGTTCTTACTTATATGCTATTGCCATTGCTTTCGGATTGGTCATAGTTTTATATGCATTGACCATTTTTGTAGCACAGCAATCCGGAATTAATGCTGCTGTGTTAACCGATAAGGGTTTTCCGGTGCTGGGATTACATTATGGCGGGCACTGGCTTGGCGCGTTAGTAGCAGCAGGCGGTATGGCCAGTACACTGGGCATCTATGCGGCAGTGCTGCTCTCGGTATCCCGCGTGCCTCAGGCAATGTCTGATGACAAACTATTACCAAAAGCTTTGCACCGTTTGCACCCCCGCTTCAAAACACCTTATGTCTCCATCCTGATCTGCTCCGTTGTGGTGAGTTTAATGGTGTTGTGGACTTTCTCCGAATTGCTGATTATCGATGTGATTGTATATGGCGCAGGCTTGTCACTGGAGTATATTACCCTGATCAAACTCCGTATCAAAGAACCGGATCGTAACCGGCCTTTTAAAATCCCCATGAATGTATTGGGTTTGTGCTTATTGTTATTGTTACCGGTATTGGTTTACATTGTAGCTTTAGCAGGGGCTTTTACATCTGACGGGCAGGGCATTAAACCCGCACTATTTGCTATTGGCGCTTTACTCTCCGCAGAGCTTGTCTGGCAGATCATTAGCTGGCGCAAGCTTCGCATTTCGCGCGATGAGTTTTAATATCGTGTAATAAATCACCATAATATCTGACCAACATATTATTTACAGTACCTTATACCTGTCTTGGTCGAGATTAGTTTTATATTAACCCGTGACTGGCTCCTCTAATACAGTAGGTTGACTCGTAAAAAGCCGCCCCAACCCCCTGTATTATCCCTTTCGCCCCCCTGTCACCCCCCTGTCAATGCAAACCAAAAGTAGAACAACACACGAAAATGTCCTGTACATACTATTTGTACGAAATTAGTGTGCAACTATTTAAAGTTATTAGTTTGCTTTACAAACCATATTGTTACAAATCTTAAACGCTTTGTTTTATACATTGTATCAGTAAATCTATCCGCATATGTTGTTTAAGATCAAGGTGCTTTGTTGCTGCGTTTCGTTATCATTATATTCATTAACTTCATCTGCGCAGCATATAAATTATCCTCCTGCTGAACAGGTTGCAGCAGATTTAACCAGGTTACTGGAGCGGCCACGCGTTCCGTTAAATCCTTCTTTTGTGGTAGTCAAAACAGACTCTTTGATTATTGAACATGGTTTTATATTCAGCGAAAAGAACCAGCGCGTTCCCATTCTGATTTACAAACCAGTTAAGCCGGCTAAATCCTATCCTGCCGTTATCTTTTTACATGGCACAGGTGGCAAAAAAGAAGATAATGAAAAGTTCATGTACCAGCTGGTTAAAAGGGGAATCATAGGTGTATCTGTTGATGCCCGGTTTCATGGCGAACGGATAGCCGGTGGAGCACATGGCGCAAGGGAATATGTGGCTGCAGCAACGAGCGCCTGGGAAAACAAAGACAAAACCCATCAAACCCATCCTTTTTTATATGATACCGCTTTTGATCTTTGGCGGGTAACCGATTACCTGGTGAGCAGGCCGGATGTTGATCATAAACGCATTGGTTTGGGTGGTATATCTATGGGCGGTATAGAAACATGGCTGGCTGCTTCAGTAGATCAGCGGATAAAAGTGATTGTGCTGGATATTTCGGTACAAAGCTTCAAATGGTCCTTAGACCACGATAAATGGCAGGGACGAGTGGGTACTATCCAGGCTACGCATCTGCAGGCGGCCAAAGATTTGGGCGATTCAACCTTAAATAAAAGAAACGTAGCGGTCGTATGGAACAAATTGCTGCCAAATATTACAGGAGAATTTGACTGTCCTTCTTTACTGAGGTTAATGGCTCCCCGGCCTTTACTGGTTGTTGGTACAGAAAATGATCCTAACTGTCCTTTACCGGGCGCAAACATAGCCTATGAAGCGGCCGTTCAAGCCTACACGTCAAAACATGCGTCTGATAAAATTAAACGGGATGTGACCCCTAAACTATTTCACACCTCTACACCGGAACATTTTAAAATGACGCTGGATTGGTTTAGCAAATGGCTAAATTAATCCTTAACCGTTTGTTTTTTCTTAACGATCAATAATTCAAAGGTTTCAATATCCAGATGTAACGCGAGGATAGATAACATCGTAATGTTGGTATCCACAGTTCCAGCTTCGTACTTGTGTATCTGAGAATATTCTATGTCTGTCAGGATGGAAAGCTTTCTGAGCGATAAGCCTTTTAAAGTTCGATAATGCCTTATATTTTCACCTACACTTTTCAAGAGTGCATCATTGCGTCTTTTAGTTTTAGGTGAATCAGCCATTTGTGTTTCACGAAATAATAAATTATTTCTATAAGAAATGTTGTATAATAACACATAACTTTATGAAATATATCAGTATTTTTATACTACCAAATAAATCATTATGATAAGCCACGCCATAGAAATATTAGCAGTGGAAAATTGTTATAGTTATGGAAAAGACATACATCATAAAATACCACCTATATTATACTCAGGAGTGTGAGGGTATATCTGTTTTCATGGCAAATTCAGCTCACCAGAAAGGTGATATATGGTCAAAGGATAACTATACAGAACCCATAAGCTGGATAGCGCATATTCAAAAGCTGGAGGAATTTAAAAGTATGGTCGAAGACAGACCGACAGTGTGTGCATATATCAGCAAAATGATCAGGAAGAAGAATCAGGAAATGATATTAAAACTTTTAGAAACTCATTCTACAGCAGAAGTCGAATTGATGCTGGAACTAATGGATGAATTTGTCAAAATCACAGTGATTGAAGATTATGTCATTCTTAATCTATAAAAAGTTAATATCATGAAAACCATAGGAAACAGATTACCAGTAACCAAATTTATAAATCCCAATTGAGAATGAAAAACAATGAAGAAAAGTATCAGAATTATAATTTTCGCCATAATTCTTTTAGCTGTTTGCTTCCTCAGCAGCAGACATGAAAAGTTTAACCAACTCGTACAATCGAAATTACTACATCCAGAAAAACCATTACCCTATCAACCCTGCGATATCAATGTACCCAATCATCAGCTACAAACGAATATAACTGCTTATGATTTTAAGGTGCTGGAGGAAGATATCAATGCAGAAGCCGGAGGGACGGACACAGCAAAATGTACTAAGACCTACTGTTTTCTGGCAAAACATCTTGTTGATAACAAGGAGACTGCCGGCATCTGGCACCTTATTTTAACCTATCAGCAAGTTGGCTACGATTACAAATTGCTTCATTTTTCTGCTTACAAACAGGTTAAAGGGCAATTAGAAAAGATTGATATCATTTAGCCAGAAAACTCCTGCAACCACACCGTCGGTTGCAGGATTAAATACAAAATCAATAGCTGCGCACATCACATGATCATTTAATTTTTCATGGGATTAAACAGTTCAAGGATCTTTTTCAGTCCTGCTGGAGAATGCATCCATGAAGTATTGTCCAATGTATCTTCTCCAACCTGATTAAATCTTTCCAGCATCTGCTTTTCATAATCAGTAATAGCGGATAAGGTGTTTGTAAAAATATCACCCGTCAGCGCTTCGCTCAGTTCCAGCGCATCAAGCATTGCCATATTTACTCCTTCACCGGCATATGGCGGCATCAGGTGTGCAGCGTCTCCAAGCATGGTGATGTTGGATTGTGACGGCCAGGCCTGATCAAGGGGCATGCAATACAGGGGCCTGACAATAAATGATGTTGAGGGATGTTCAAATAGCTCATACCATAGCGGATCCCAGCCAGAATACTCCTCTTTAAACCAATCCAGAACTTTCAGGTGATCTTTTATGTCGATAGTAGATGCTTTCGTTGCAGCTGTAACTGAACCAAAACCAGTATAAAACGAAATGCTCCCATCGCCTTTAGCGCTTAGGATAACAGTTCGGGAATCACCTAAAGCAAATATCTTCCCCCCCTTCAACAGCTCCGCTAGCTGTGGTGCATTCGTTTCGGCATTATAAATATTCCCTTCAACAACAGTAATTCCAGCATAGAAAGGCTTTATAGGTGTAATCAATGGCCTGACTTTAGAGTTTGCCCCATCAGCCGCAATCACGATGTCTGCTTCAGCTGAATTGCCGTTTTCAAAGTTCAGTAACCATCCTTCATTCTGTTTCTGAATACCTGTCACATAGCTGTCCCAAATTACTGTGCCCGGTTGTAAAGAATCCAGTAAAAGCTCTCTTAAAGGCCCCCGGTCAATCTCCGGTCTAAACCACGGATCTCCGAAATCTCCCGAAACTTCCTCGATATGCTGGTCGTAATAAACTTTTGCATGTTCGTCAGTCACACGGATACGGTCTGCTCCGGGTCGGTAGTTGTCCTTAAAGGCATTCATCAAACCAGCTTTATCCAGGGCTTTCAAACCCGATTCATCATGCAGATCCAACGTGGCACCTTGTACCCGTACCTGCCTGTTTACATCTCTTTCGTACACTTTAACATCTACACCTTTTAGCTGTAAAAGTCTCGCCAGCGTGAGGCCGCCGGGACCGCCGCCTACAATCGCAATTTTCTTCGCTTGTAATAACATAATTTTATGGTTTAAATGACCATGCAATATTACTTCTCCGGGATTGCAGAAAATTGTATAAATCGGTCGTTTTTGTTTTTGCTAAGTTCTTTTGGCGTTACACCAGAAAGCTTTTTAATGGCCTTGATAAAATGCGCCTGATCGGCAAAGTCCCCTTCAGGAAACAGCCTGCCTTCCTTGAGTTGTGTAAAAGAAGCACGGAATCTCAATATGCCACAATATTCCTTCAGCGATAAACCTATACGTGCATTAAAGTAGCGGTTGATCTGCCTTGCTGACCAGCATGATGATTCTGACAAGGCGGCAATGGTCATTGAACCTTTTGTTTTGTATAGCAGTTCAAATAATTTTCTTTTCCTCTGATCTATTTTTTGTGTCCCCAATATGGCCAGCATAGCTGTAGAAACACGATCTGCAAAGCTTTGAAGGTCCTCTAAATCTACAGTAGTAACGCCCCAGAAATCATTGGGCAGGGATATAGGTTGCCTTAATGTTTCATCGGTCATATCCAGAATATATTCTAGTGCGGGAAGCTTAAAACTCACTGCAAACATCGTGGTTCCTGATTCGAGGATAGCCCGAGAGGCCTCCCGGTCAAGGTTCATCAGCATCACATGAAGTTGTTCCCTGGCAGACCATGCAAAAATCAGATCGATACGTCCATCTGGTAAAATAATAATGTCCTTATCCTGGCCCGTATGGCTGGCCAGCATCCAGAAGCTTTCCACGTAATCGTAAAGTAATGGGACAGGTTTAATTATTTTATATTCCATAGTATTCTATCCTTCTGAAACTTTAACAAATTAACGTTTATAGTTTGATACCTCTAATAATTTAAACATTCACCCGGTTGGTAATTTAGCAAAAACCGCAAATGAAAAGTTTATCCCAAATTTGAGTTAGTTGATTTATTTTTGTCTTTAGTTAATACAGATATGTCAGCTTGTAAAACAAATTACTAACTTCCCTGTTTTTTACGATCGATACCCGTTTTATTCCAGAGTTATGACTGATTTCTCCAATATACCTACATCAAATGAAAAAACAGCCGCTGCAAGTGAGGCACGTTTTAGGGCATTGGTTACCGCAACTTCCGATGTGATTTATGGCCTGAGCGCCGATTGGCAGGTGATGTACGAACTTGACGGCCGCGGTTTTTTAAAAGATGCTGATGAACCAACGAACGACTGGATGACTCACAATATCCATCCGGAAGATATGGAAAAAGTAAAGGCAGCTATCGCAGATGCCATACGGGAGAAAAAAATATTTCAGCTGGAGCATCAGGTATTGCGGGCAGATGGTACACCCGGCTGGACGTTTTCACGGGCAGTTCCTATACTGGATGATCAGGGGGAAATCCTGGAATGGTTTGGCACAGCCAGCGATATTACAGAACGTAAAAAAGCTGAAGAGGGAGTTAATGAATGGAGAGCGCATTCAGATCAGCAAAAAAGGGTATATGAAACCATTACTTCCAATACACCCGATTTGATGTATGTTTTTGATCTGAACTATCGCTTTACCTATGCCAATACCGCGCTGCTTTCCATGTGGGGTAAAACCTGGGATAATGCTATTGGCAAAGGATTGCTGGAAAACGGTTACGAACCCTGGCATGCCGAAATGCATGAAAGAGAGATCGATAAAATAAAATTATTCAAAAAGCCCATTCGTGGTGAAGTGTCGTTTCCACATGCTACCCTGGGCCGCCGCGTATATGACTACATCCTAACACCAGTGCTGAATGAGCAAGGTGAGGTAGAAGCTGTAGCCGGTACTACCCGGGATATTACCGAACGCAAGCAATGGGAAGATTCCCTGGCAAACAGTGCGGAAGAACTTCAGGCTATTAATGAAGAAATGGCCTCTACCAACGAAGAGCTGGCTGCTTCTAATGAGGAGTTGCTGGCAACAAACGATGAGCTGGCCCTGGTTAATCATGAGCTGATCATTGCCCAGCAAAAAATTGAAGAAGGACAGCTCGCTTTTCGTTTAGCTGTTAATGCCGCGAATTTCGGTACCTGGTTAATTCATTCAGTTACGCGGGAATTTATCACTGATGACCGCATGAAAGAACTATTTGGCTATTACCCCGGGGAACCACTTTCTCTTGAACAGTCAACAGCGCAGATCACCGAAGAATATCGCGACTATGTATCCAAAAAACTAGAATCTGCATTTAGCAACGGTACGCGGTTTGATATGGAGTATCCGATTATAGGCCGCCATGACGGCAAAATCCGCTGGGTACGGAGCATCGGCGAAATGCAGCATAGTGGGGGCAAAGAATAC
Source organism: Pedobacter sp. L105 (assembly GCF_009765875.1). Lineage (GTDB taxonomy): Bacteria > Bacteroidota > Bacteroidia > Sphingobacteriales > Sphingobacteriaceae > Pedobacter. Next base: position 105,595 of record NZ_LMUP01000009.1, on the reverse strand, counting down.
TTTACGGGTGTACTTCATGAGATTACAGAGAAAAAACAGGATGAGATCCGCAAGAACGACTTTATTGGAATGGTAAGTCACGAACTGAAAACGCCACTCACCTCCATGAAGGGTTATATCCAGCTCCTGATGATGAGGCTTAAAAAACAGGAAGACGAATTTATTACTAATGCACTGGAAAAAGCAAATGCCCAGGTAGCTAAAATGAGCAGCATGATCAATGGGTTTTTAAATATTTCCAGGCTGGAATCAGGTAAAATACATATAGACCAACAAAATTTTGACCTGGCCCAGCTGGTTAAGGAAGCAGAAGATGAGTCTTTAGCTACCATTCAAAGTCATAGAATAATATTTGAACCCGTAAAAACTATATTAGTGAATGCCGACCGTGACAAGATTGGACAGGTAATCCATAACCTTGTCAGTAATGCAGTGAAATATTCTCCTCAGAATAGCATCATCGACGTTGCGTGTTTTACCGTTGGTAACCATGCACACATCAGTGTTACAGACCACGGAATGGGTATCAAACCTGACGATCTATCTAAAATATTTGACCGGTATTATCGTGTTGAGGGCGACCATATGTATTCTATTTCCGGCTTTGGGATTGGCCTATATCTTTGTGCAGAAATCATTCACAGACACCAGGGTGAAATATGGGCAGAAAGCCAGTTTGGTAAAGGTTCTACATTTACCTTCAGTTTGCCACTGGAAGAAAGTTAAGCCTGCCACTAATTGCAATTTCCACTTACCAAAAACTGTTAGTATAGCTCGCAATAAATTGGCGGTTTGATTCATTTCAGTGTTCCTATCGGCCCTTTACTCGTTTTTCAGGTATTTTAAGCATATATTCAAATCAAAAGTCCTGCTATGCTGTTGTTTGGTAAACACATTAAAGCATGAAAAAAGAATATCATAAAAAAGATTTCCCGGTGGCTCAAATCCGAAAGTTTTTGGAACCGGGTCCGATTGTTTTGGTGAGTTCGCACTATAAAGGGAAGGATAATATCATGACGATGGGCTGGCACACAGTCATGGAGTTTTCACCATCATTGATAGGCTGTATGATTACCGGCAGCAATCATAGTTTCCACATGATCAAAGAAAGTGGCGAATGCGTCATCAACATTCCTACTTTTGATATGATTGATACCGTTATAGGCATCGGCAATACAAGAGGTTCAGAAATTGACAAATTCAAGGAGTTTAAGCTCACCGCAGCGCAATCAATTGAGGTAAAGGCACCTTTGATCAAAGAGTGTTTTGCAAACTTTGAATGTAAGGTTGTGGATGATCAATTGTTATCAAAGTACAATTTTTTCGTGATGGAAATAGTTAAGGCACATGTGGCCACTTCTCCAAAATATCCTAAAACTATTCACTACCGCGGGGAAGGGAAGTTCATGATTTCCGGGAGAACTTTGGACTATTCCAGTCAGTTTAAACCAGAGATGTTATAAGAAATTCCGTTTACCGGAAACCATTACTTATAGATTTTAAGTAGGCTTGCTGATTTGATTTTTTAAAGACGATTTCCCGGCACTGGTTAAATTGCACAAATACTTTTAGTGCTTCTATAAGTTCATCTATCATCGTTTCAGTCAATTCCAGGTCCTCAAAGTGCAGGTTATGTACAACTAATACTTTTTGTTTCCTGTCGGCCTTAGCATCCATCCGGGCTATAAACGTCTCCCCTATCAATATAGGCAAAGAAAAATATCCGTATTTCCGTTTGGCCAAAGGGACAAAACATTCAATCTGATAATCGAAATCGAAAAAGTCCTTTAGACGGTAGCGGAAGACATTTATGATGTCAAAAGGTGAAAGGATAAAAGCTTCACCTGATATTTCGATTGCAGTGTCCTGATCAGTCAGCATATATAGCGGCGCACTTTTCAATCCTTCTACGGCTACTGTTTTCACTTCACCTTCAGTGATCATTTTCTCCAGTTCCTTTTTGACTAAGTTATTCTTTACGCGACGGGCACGCCAGGCCATTTCTTTGACGGAGGCAATACCCAATACGCCCAGCGTTCGTTGGATCACATACCGGGCAAACTCTTCTGCTGTCGGCATCTTCAGATCAGTATCTTCCGGAATCAAATTGCCAGGCAAATCGTATACTTTATGAAATTTGTTATTGCGGGTAACCATCAGCTTACCATCCAGATATAACCGTTCCAGGGCTACTTTGCCCGGTCGCCAATCCCACCAGCCCGAACTGGCCTCCAATCTATCATCTTCAAAATCCCCAACCATTAACGGACCTTCCCGTTCTACCCGGTCGAGCACCTGTTTCATCAATTGCGTTTCCGCATTCGTAAGAGGAGGTTTTCTGTTTTTGGAAAAACTTTCTTTAACGGGCAGCGAAAAGCGAAAGTCAGTCATCGGCATGTATCCCGCGTCGGAGGTAAAAAATTCAAAGATCCTGCCTTCGGCTGATAAGTCCCAAAGCCAGTTCAATTGATAATCCGGAATACGTGAAGCCATTACCTGGTGATGCGCCCGCTCTACCACGTAATTTGTATCCAGCTGCACGAAACCCATATGGTCGATCAATTGGTAAACCGCCTCTGGACCAGTTCCAAATTGTGCTTTTCTAGCCAATCCTGCTGCATGAAGAATGATTTTACGGGCTTGTGATTTAGAAAAGATTATTGGTTCCATACCTGTAAAATTATAATTTTTTTACGTTTATGCACCAGATATACAACTCTAACATTGATGATTACTAAAGCCAATAACCTTTGGTACAATTGATCTCCATGAAAACGAAGAGGCTCTCTCGTTATGTAAGGATATCAGTGTTCCTGACCTGATCAGTCTATGTGATACTTTCCCAGATGAAGAAATGAGTAGTTACCAGGTATCAGCTTCTGTTAAGTCTACTGTGATGAATAAGTCAGTAAAAAACCATTCCGACCTGATTTTACCACCAAATAGTCTATAGGAATATATCACAACACGAACGATTAATGGTGAGGAACACAAACTAAAATTGAGCCAATCTGCCATGATACATTGAATTTGTATTGTGATACAGACTCAAAAATATCTGGAAGGATGTTGGCAGAAATCGGTGAATTTACAGTGCTACGTTCTAAAGTAATGCGGCAATATTTTTCATCCTCCTTTACCGACAAATAGCACTTTTGATATAGTTTTCAATATGCTCGATACCGACATCTGTTTCATCAGAATTATAAATGATAACCCCTCTTTTATTAACTAATAAGCACGTGGGTATGGAATAAACGCCAAAAGATTTTTGAATTTTACTTTGGCTTGGCTTTAGCCTTTCTGAGACATTTATCCAGTCAAGTTGATGTACGGAAACGTGTTCTTTCCATCGGCTTACATTGTCGTCGTTATTGAAATAGACAACTTTTAATCCCCTGTTTTTATAGATCCGGTATAACTCTTTCAGTCGTGGTAATTCTTGCTGGCATGGTCCGCACCAGGTAGCAGAAAAAACGATCATGTAATTTTGCCCTGCCAATGAACTGTTGCTGAAGGGTTTATTATTGATGTCATTTACATGAAATATCGAAGCTTTGTTTCCAGTTCGGGAAGCATTTTTGTGAGTTATGAGATCGGTATTTTCAGTGTATACCTGTTTACCTAAAGCAGAATGTTTTAGAGTATCCCCAAATCTTGCAAAGGTGTTCAATATGTTTTTCGAATAATCAGGGTTACTGCTGCTTCTGCTGAGCAAGTATAAGTAGATTAAACCAGCATAATCATCAGGATAAGTTTCGAGTTGTTTCAACTGTTCTTTTGTGATCTGGGCCATTAAATCCTCAGGTATTTTAAGAATGCCATTCACTCTTGCCGGTTTTGAATAATGATCTACTTTATCATCAAGAATATTATCCATTTTATTAAAAATTTGATTGCCTTTTGTATCAGACTTTATTTTTAATAATTTGGATTGTCCATCTGGCAATTCGACATTTATAATATTTTTTCCTGAGTCAACAATAAGTCTGGTTGCAATAAGCTTGCTGTTACCTGATACACTAAATGTTGCGATATTACTTGGTTGATTTACCCTACCATTCACTATTGCAGAACCTCCTTCAAAAACGAATGAATCAATTTGTATTGGAATAAAGATGTTATGGTTATCAAAGATATTAAGGTAGATTTTTTTGCCTTCCAATGTTTGGCTGTTAATCGTAAGCGTGAAATTGGATTGGCCGGATACAATAGCGAAGCAAAGTCCTGAAAATAGCGTTAAAAATAGTTTTTTCATCATAGTGATATGAGTTGTTTCAGCATGAATCGCCATCCTTGATATAGAATCAAGCAAAACTCACAGTTAAAGGTTGCTGGCCGCAACCCAAGCAAAGAGTTAACAGCCCCAACTGACAGCACATTTTAAGTTTATATTTTGGTTAATTTAGAACATCAGTATCTTCTGACTGATAATTTTACCTGTTTATTGATATTTTCATAAGTTTAACCTTATAAATATATCATAAAAAATAAACATAAGTAAAGAACATCACTTTTTATTTCTTATTTTTCTTTTTATAAACAAAATGAATTTGATCAAATTGAAGTCATCGCAAAGCGCTGATGAAGTTATTTTATGGCTATAGTTACAGCCATAAGATGGCCTAAAAAACAAAAAATCAACAAGGCAGCGTGCCGAAGGTGAGCGTTAATTAAGTTCTTTAACTTAACTTTTTAAAACATAAATCCAGGAGCCCTGTTATAATGGATGTCTATTGACGCTTGCTTCATTACATAAATTAAAAATTACAGTTATGAAAAATCAACAAGATTCAAAGCACTCAGTAAATGGTCAAGGTAATCCAACAGCTGATCGTGCACACCACGATGTGAAAAACGACAAAAAACAACAAGGAATAACTAATGGCGGTGGTCAGCGTTCCGACCAGACTTCGAATAAAGACAATGAGCGGAAACGCGGAGAATAGTCTTTCAGAAACATATATACCAAGCCTCTTCCAAATCTGGGAGAGGCTTTTTTGTTTCTATACATCAACCAGTAAGATAACCACTGCCTGACCATACAAAATTAACAGTAGTACCTCCTCCCCTGTTTATTCTGCTCCATTCACTTTGTCATTTGATGGATAAAAAAACTATTGTAATGTTAGAATCTTTTTGGTTCTCATTCGTCTTAACTATTATGTAGAACTTATTATTTTTAAACATGTCCCATAAAGAGCATGTGAATGTAATCTTAGGACTGGAACATGAATTGGCTTTAAAAGCCTAAGAAGATGTGAATTTTCAAGTGAAAAACAGGTTCATTATACAATAACTTAATAAAGACGCTGAACCGGGAAGCATTGCTGATCGGCTCAAATATCACACAAATCATAGTTTATTAAAGCTAACGGTTTTGAATACTGTATATTAACATCAAATAATGGCAAGACAACAACTAAACAGCGGTAACGCATCGGGCATAGAATTATCAAAGGCAAAGCTAACCAGGGAAACCTTAACGCATGTTGCACGTTTACTCACTTATTTAAAACCATATCGTGGTAAATTCATAGCGGCTTTATTCTTTTTATTTCTATCCAGCTTAGTGGGGCTTGCCTTTCCATCGTTCATAGGTGCACTTATTGATACTGCCCAGGGTAAACGCACCAGCGATTATTTACCAGCCACCATACAGGGTATCCTGGTATTAGCTTTTATCGTATTAGCATTACAGGCGGTGGTGTCCTATTTCCGGATACTATGGTTTGTTAACGTCGCAGAGCGCTCATTGGCCGACATCAGGCGGGATACCTACTTCAAATTGGTTACGCTACCGATGAACTTCTTTTCCAACCGAAGAGTTGGCGAGCTCAACAGCAGAATATCTGCCGATTTATCACAGGTTCAGGATACACTGACCACTACCATCGCCGAAATGTTAAGACAGGCGGTTTTACTGGTTGGAGGTATCATTTTCATGGCTATCATTTCGAAAAAACTGGTATTTGCGCTGCTGCTGGTGCTACCAGTAATGATTGTCTTTGCGGTTTTCTTTGGCAGGTTCATTAAAAAGATTTCGCGTCAGGCTCAGGATAAAATGGCAGAATCCAATACCATAGTTGAAGAAACCTTATTGGGTATAGCCAATGTAAAAGCTTTTGTAAACGAAGCATTTGAAGCTACCCGTTACAGTAATACCATTCACGACGTGGCCAATATCGCTATTAAGGGTGCAAAATTCAGAGGTATGTTTGTCTCCTTTATTGTGCTTTGTGTTTTTGGAGGTATTTTGGCTGTTGTAGGTTATGGTTGCGTTTTGGTAAGTCACCATGAAATTACCTTCGGCGAACTCTTGAAATTTTCTCTTTATGCGATGTTTTTAGGAAGCTCTCTCGGCAGTTTTCCGGAGCTGTTTGCCAACGTACAAAAGACTGTAGGCGCCAGCGAAAGGGTATTGGAAATATTGGCAGAAGAAGGTGAAGATGTCTCCATAAACGAAACGGATAACCTGGTGAAACAAAAAATAGAAGGAAACCTGTCGTTCCAAAATGTCAATTTCGCCTATCCATCGCGACCAGAAATAGAGGTATTAAACAGTGTTTCCTTTGAAGCCAGAGCGGGGCAGAAAATAGCTATCGTGGGCCCAAGTGGTTCTGGAAAATCTACCATTGCCGGATTGATCTTACAGTTCTATCATCCGCAAAACGGAGAAATACTGTTTGATGGCAAAGCAGCTGATGAGTATTCACTGACTGATATCAGAAGCCAGGTAGCCATTGTTCCGCAGGATGTGATGTTATTTGGCGGTACAATACTGGAAAACATTGCCTATGGCAAACTAAGTGCTACAAAAGAAGAAATCATACAATCGGCGAAACGGGCAAATGCCCATCAGTTTATCACTTCATTCCCCGAAGGATATGAAACGGTGGTTGGGGAACGCGGCGTCAAACTATCAGGCGGTCAGCGCCAGCGTATTGCTATTGCCCGGGCATTGCTGAAAAACCCATCGATATTGATTTTAGATGAAGCCACTTCTGCCCTGGACTCAGAATCAGAACGTTTAGTGCAGGAAGCCCTGGAAGAATTAATGAAAGGCCGTACTTCAATCATTATCGCACATCGCTTATCTACCATTCGTGAGGCCGATTTGATTATGGTGCTGGAGAAAGGTCAGATCATTGAATCGGGTAGTCATCAGGAACTAATGAGCAGTGAACAGGGATTGTACAGATATTTAAGCGGGTTACAGTTTGAGGTGGCACCTTAATAGTTAAAGTAACCCTGTATGTCAAAACAATATCAGATGAGAAATGTCGAAATCCAATACCAAAGAAATCTGCCCGACAAATCGTTAACAGAGTTTGTTGAATGTTTTTGGATGGTTGAAAATTCAACAGGAATGGAAAAAGACGTTATTGTGATGCCTGATGCAAATTTCGATTTAGTTCTTACAAAAGATAAGGACGAACCATTTCAAATTTACTTACTTGGTCTTGGCACATTGTACGATAAAAGAAAAATTGAAGCTCATACAAAGATGGTTTTTATTAGTTTCAAACTTCTGGCAGCCGAATACTTATTGCATAAATCTATAGCAACGCTGATCAACAAGTTTGAACAATTACCAAATAACTTCTGGGATTTTGAAGAATCCGACCTCAATGATTTTAATGCTTTTTCCCTTAAAGCTTCTCAAAAAATTAAAATGTTAATTCCGACTAACATTGACCATCGAAAACAAAAACTATTCGATTTGATTTATTCATCAAATGGAGAACTGACCATTGCAGCTTTTTCAGAAAAATCATTTTGGAACAGCCGACAAATAAACCGCTACTTTACCCAATACATAGGAATATCATTAAAAGCTTACCGTAATATCCTTCGTTTTCGGGCATCTTTTGAACAAATCAAAAAGGGTGAGCTCTTCCCTGAATTAAATTATTCCGATCAGGCACATTTCAGTAGAGAAGTAAAAAAACTATCAGGTGTAAACCCAAGAGAATTGCACAGAAACAAAAACGACCGATTTATTCAAGTTTCTGCCATCGGCAAGAAGTAATTTTGTGGTGTATCCAGTGGCTCAATAGGCTTTGCTGGCTAATTATTCATAAAATAAAAATATCATGTTATTAAAAAATAAAAAAGTAGGCATTATAGGTGGTGGCCCTGTTGGTTTAATGCTTGCCAAACTTTTGCAACAACAGGTGCAGAGGTAACAGTATACGAACGCGATGAAAGTGCAAATGCCAGAATTATGGGCGGCACATTGGATATCCACAAAGAAACCGGACAAAAAGCACTAGAAAAAGCAGGGCTTATAGATGCTTTCTACAAAATTGCCAAAACCAACTGGCGAAAGGGCAGCAAATATTGATGGCCAAATTGTTATGGAAGAATTTCCAGACGATGAACACCTTTATGACAGGCCCGAAATTGACAGGAATGATTTGAGGAAATTACTGATTGAAAATTTAACCGACGGTACAGTTGTTTGGAACAGGAAATTTATTTCGCTGGAAAAACATAAAGAAGGCTATAATTTATATTTTGATGGCAACATAGTAGAAACCGTTGATTTAGTAATTGGAGCGAATGGCGGAATGTGTAACTTTAGAAAGCATGTTACAGATGCTAATCCTGAGTATACAGGAACAATTATTATTCAGGGTGAGGTTCTGCAGCCCAATATCGAATGCCCAAACTTTATGGAAATTTGTGGAGATGGAAATTTAATGGTGATGGGTGAACAAAAAATGCTTTTCTCACAAAATAAAGCCAATGGAGCATTAAATTATTATGTTTCATTTCAAAAACCTGAAAACTGGCTGAAGGAACACAATTTAAATTTCAAAGATAAAAACACAGTTGTTTCCTTTTTAAATGATCTATTGGCAAATTGGAATGAAAGCTATAAAGAACTGTTTGGGGCAACGTCAGCCTTTACGCTTTTACCCATGCGAAAAATGTCACTTGACCAATCCTGGAAGACAAAAAATAATATTACATTAGTTGGAGATGCGGCACATGTGATGCCACCCTTTGCGGGAATAGGTGTAAATATTGGATTTTTGGACGCCCTTTATTTAGCTGAAAACCTAACAAACGGACTGTTTGAAAATATCCAGCAAGCCATTCAAAACTATGAAGTTAAAATGTTTGAATATGGATCAAAAGCCCAGCAAGACACTGCGGAAGCAGAAAATCAAATACATTCAGACTAAGACATACTCAACATTATGAAAGATAGATCATAAAAGCATCCTTTTTTTTAACGGACAGGCTTTGAAGGCGTTCAAGCCATAATTTTAGTTATTAAGCATTTTAAAATACACGGTGAATAGTAATCAGCATTATCATCAAGTCAAAAGCAGAAATTGGAGGATAAGATCAACCTATGCCCTATTAGTCATTATCGTGATCGCATTAGGTATCTTATCGAGAAAAGTAGCGGCCATACCGCCAATTACCGGTGATGTATTATATGCAGTAATGATGTTCCTGATCATCAGGTTTCTCTTGATCAGGCTAAATTATAAAACCGTCGCACTCATCAGTTTATCAATATGTTATTGTATTGAACTCAGCCAACTTTATCAGGCGCCCTGGATCAATCAGATTAGAAATACAACGCTAGGTGGCTTAGTATTGGGTCATGGTTTTCTCTGGAGCGACATGATAGCTTATACTGTAGGAACGGTTATTTGTTTGCTGGCGTTTAAATTTTTTTCACGCAAATAGTAGTTACAGGCCCCTATCATAGGTTGGTTGACCAATTCTTGAACAATTATCAGTATCAATATTTTCATTCACAACTATCTTTATGTTTACTGCTTTATTATAAATAAATTAAATTCCTCTGTTACTCAAACTAAGCACTTGCTTATTAATTCGGATATTGATTTTTAAACTGCTTAGGACTCATACCAGTCTCTTTTTTAAATAAGCGGGAGAAATAAGGTGGATTTTCGAAACCTAACAGATAGGCGGTCTCAGCTATAGTATGATCTCCCTGATTCAGTAAATTCTTAGCCTCTGAAACCAGGAACATTTGTATCAGATCCATCGCCGTCTTGCCGGTTTCCTGTTTCAGCAAATCACTCAGGTAACGTACAGACAAATTTAGTTCAGCTGCAAACATAGCTACCGTTGGTAAACCTTTTTCCTGCAGCAAACCTTTTTCAAAATATGCCGACAATACTTCATTGAACTTAGTTACAGTAGTCCCTGAAAGTATAAAACGGTTGATAAATTGCCGTTTATAAAAACGCATAGAATACTTAAGAATAGATGCAATGTGTCCAAGAATGATATCGCGGGTAAATTCATCCTGGTTATTATGATATTCAGTGGCTATCTTTTCATAAAGTTCCCATATAATCTGTTGCTCTTTTGAAGAGACGTGAAGCGCTTCATTCAGCTCATAATTGAAATAACTATACTTTTTTATCTCCGTATATAAAGGATGACCGCTCAGATAATCTTCATGAAACCATATTTCAAAACCATCACCATCTAAGGCGATGTCCTTCATTTGTATCGTCTGATGAGGCTTTAAAAAGTACATCGAGCCGCTTTCATGATCATAGCGGGTTTTCCCATACCTAACTTCTCCGCTGCTAAATTTTTTGAAGGAGATGATATAAAAATCAGTTGTCACCTCATAGCTGGAAACACTCCGTAGCGGATTACATGTAAACAGTGTAAGCAGAGGATTCTCTGGTGCGGGATAATCGTTACAGCGATGAATATCACTTAAGCTCTTAAAATGCATGATTTTTACAATTAGAGTTAGCCCATGTATTGAGCACGGGCTAACTATTTAATAAATTTACGATTAATTCTTTCAATTATAAACCATGGGCTTTAATTGAAACATCCTTCCAGCTTTCCCATAAAGCAAGCCGATCGGCATAAACATATTGAGCTAAAGGAAGTGCTTTCTTTCCTAAAATCAATCTCAATGGTGGATTGGCCGTATCTACAAGGTTTAAGATGGCTTCAGAAGTTGCATTCGGATCTCCGTAAACATCAGCAGCTGAAAATTCAGGATGGGCATATAATTCGGCTTTCATCGTATCATAAGCGGCAATAGCATTGCTTTGAACAGAAGCGCTGTTAAAGTCAGTGGCATATCCGTTAGGCTCTACGATAGTGACATGAACACCCAACCCTTTTACTTCCTGTGCAAGCGCTTCACTCAACCCTTCCACAGCAAATTTAGTTGCACTGTAAAGGCCTACTGTAGCAAACGCATAGATACCAAGGGCGCTGGATAACTGAATAATATGTCCGTGTCCCTGTGCCCTTAGAATAGGTAAAGCAGCTTGCGTCATCCATAAGGTTCCAAAAAAGTTAGCATCGAAAATATCTCTGGCCGACTGCTCTTCAGTTTCCTCTACTGCACCAAAAACACCCATTCCCGCATTATTGATTACCACATCAATCTTACCGAAATGTGCATTTGCTTTTGCAATAGCATCGAAACAGGCTGCCCTGTCAGTTACATCAAGTTCTAAGGGTAAGAAAGCATTTCCATATCTGGAGGCCATATCCGTTAAACCGTTCATATTTCTTGATGTGGCAATAACATTGTCACCACGATCTAAAAAGGCTTCCGCCCATATTTTTCCAAACCCGCGGGATGCACCCGTAATAAAAATTGTCTTTGACATTACTTTATAGTTTTAATAAGACAAAACTACAGCCATGATCACGGAGAAAGTTATACAGAATACCACTATACATATACATTTATACAGTAATCACATTCAAGTTTCTTAATCAATCGGCAGAAATCCCCTGCCTTTAAAGTAATGATTAAAATAATTGGAGTATACCGGCTGAATTGGATTATCGGAAAATGATCTTAGTAATTGCGAAATGATAATAAGCATATTAATTTCTAGTCCCAGAGAGGTGTGACTTGTCTCACAATCAGCAGCATGAGCCATTTCTGTGACCTGCATCACATAATTTGGGTTGCATTTTTAATGTGATGCAGGTCACAGACCTTTCTTCTCTTTTAAACGGAGTTTTGTCATGTCAACAGCGGGAAGCTGTAAACAACAAACCAATTTAACCACTCGAATATTAAAAAAATGGAAAAAGAAGTAATCGTAAAATGGAAGATCAAAGAAAATGAAACTTCAAGGATACTGGGCCTGTTACCGGAGCTGGTAGAAAAAACAAGGGCCGAAAAAGGAAATCTTGCTTACAACATTTACCAGTCGGTAGAAGACACGAATGTCCTTATCCTTCATGAGCGGTATGTTGACACTGACGCCGCTGATGCCCATAAAAATTCAGCACATTACCAGAAAATAGTAGTCGGACAGATTGTTCCGCACCTGGAAATCCGCGAAGTATCCAGCGTAAAAAAGCTGTATTAATCAGCCAGATAAAAACCATCTCGTAAATGTTTAACCAACTTCTAAAACACAATGTCATGTTAAAAAAAATATTAATCATCGTTTCTAATGCAACAGTTATTGGACCGAAACACAGAAAAACAGGCGTATTTCTTGATGAAGTAGCCCACCCTTATGTTGAGTTTGATCATGCCGGTTATGAAATCGACTTTGCGAGTATAACCGGAGAAGTACCTGGTTTGGATAATCTGGAAGCAAAGGATGAAGTGATGAACGCAGAGTTCCTAAACGGCGGCGGCTGGGATAAAATGCAGCATAACCGCAAACTTGAAGAAATTGATGTAAGTGTGTATGATGCTATATTTATGCCTGGTGGCCTTGCCCCAATGGTTGATTTCCCCGAAAACCCACTTCTTAAACAAGTAATCAAAGAAACTTATGAGCGTAATGCCATAGTTGGTGCAGTGTGCCATGGCCCGGTATCATTGTTTAATGTTAAATTAAGTGATGGAACGTATCTGCTTAAAGATAAAAATATCACTTCTTTCACCAGCGAAGAAGAAGAAAACTACGCAAAAGCAGATGTTCCTTTTGATCTTCAAACAGCCTTAACAGAACAGGGAGCTATATTTCATGAAGCTACACCCTGGTCTTCAAATAGCATAGTTGATGGAAACCTGGTTACTGGTCAAAACCCTGCATCGGCAAGTGCCGTTGGTAAAAAAATGATTGCACTCTTAGAAGGTAAATCAGAGCCGGAATTGGCGAGATTATAATTTTAATTATCAAGGGGGCGCCAGAAACGTGTCCCCTTACAACATAAACTTCATCTGGCACGCCGCTTAATTTGGGAATCCATGCGGTGATCAGCCGAACACAATCAACGAATTAAAACTAACCTTTCATTAGTTCAAAATATCAGCGATTTCCCTAAAGTCGTTAATGTGTATTTTACCTGAGTGGATTTCTATATTGGAAGATGATAAATCCAGCTGACGCAATCTTTCCGAGAATTGAGGGCGTTGATACAGAGTTGGTTTTATCCTAAAGATCACGGAAGTTAAAAGCATAGGCAATTTTTAAACTGGCTATCGGGATAAGCCCATCGCCAAATCCCCTTTCTACTTTGATCAGATCGGTGTTAAATACAAATTCAAACTTATTTCGTTTATCCAGCATCAGCTGATAGCCTAAACCAGCCGTACCTCCTATTCCTAAACCGGCAATATCTTCATTGCCGCCGGCCGTGTAAAAGGTTGGTCCAAGTCTCACAAAAAAATCGGGGATCAGGTAATACCTCACTGCCAGGTCTATATGAGCCAAATCTAACGACTCTGCTTCTCGAATATACATGGGACCGTCGGGGCCACTGAACAAAGACCTTTTTCCATTTACCCTGTCTTACCCTATTGATGGTTCAAAACCCCATTTGCTGTTAAAAGCGATATTGCCCTGCAACGCTACGCTGGTGCCAAATTTGTAAGCATATGCAAATGGTTTGTTCTCGCCGAAACTTATCCCCAAACCGCTCCTGGATTGCGCAAAACTTCTTTGAGCATCCACAATAAATAATGAAAAGAATAAGAGGAAGCTTAAAAAAAGAATAAGCCTTGTTTTGTTTCCGAAGTTATAGGAGTTGTTTTTCATACAGGTAATAGCTCAACTTGACTAATCAAATTTAAGAAATAGTTTTACGTTGTTGCCTGCATTTATCCGAACAGTATTTTACTTCATTCCAAACCTTTTCCCACTTTTTCCGCCAGGTAAAAGGCCGGCCGCAGGTAATGCACAACTTTTCAGGTAAATCTTGTTTTTTAACCCCTTTCATGTTTCCATTGTTTTTTCTGGTTAGCATATTCTCCGTTGGCTTCCGCGGCTTTCCATTGCTTATAAAAAATGGCGGCCGCAGCCGCTTTCTCAGGATCACCGGTGCCGCGTTCCAAATGCGCATAATCATTTGTCGCATCATACTTTTTTCCGCCTTTATAATTTGCATAACGCCGTGCACGGGTATATCCCATTTGCAAATATTTACGTGCCATATCTGCACCCACAAACTCACCGTCCTTCAAATAACTTAAGAATTGCTGATAAATTTTCCCTGCACTGGTCTGTGCTATTTCCTCGGTCTTGAAACGCCAGTTTATACCAATTTCGCTTTTATAAGGCTGGCAAATTAAAACACCCTGTTCGCCTTTTCCAACATGGTAAAGTTCAGGATGGTTGCGATAATCGATGTCGGGTTTCCATGCGTATGAAGGTTTGTCGAAGTTCAAATAAGAAGGCTGCTCATTCATGGCTAAAATACATATCGGATGGTAAAATAAGAAGTCATTTCAGTATAGAGATTGATCAGTTCATCAACCAATTCCCGCTTCATATTGTTTTTATACCGTATGGATTGTGAGTAAATGATCGATTGTCTTTTCACGCAGCACTTTATGATTAACTCATTTGAAACTACCACAAATTATAGCTATACCAACAATTGCTGGTCTGTTTACCTTATATTTGATCAATGCTTTAGTTTAATGTATAGTTATCCTCCATATCCAAATTTTCCAATACTCGCATCTGGTGACGTTATATTGCGCCAGGTCACTACCGCTGATGCCAAAGAGATTATAGACATTTCTTATTATGATGGTGTTCAGGCAACTACTCTTAATCAAGCAATAGAAATGCACGAAAGAATAAACCAGGATTACCTCCAGGGTAATTCGATTCACTGGATTATTGTGGATACACAAAGTGCTGCTATCGTTGGCACCTGTGGATACTATCGTGGTTTTGCTGACAATACTGGCGAGCTCGGGTATCTTTTAAAGCCCTTTTTTGTGGGAAAGGGATATATGACTAAAGCACTGGAACTTGTTATTTCTTTTGGTAAAAATACTATCGGGCTCAAAAAGGTTATCGCGATAACCGAGATAGAAAATATTAAGTCGCAAAATGTATTAAAACGTTTAGGTTTTACGAAGCAGGATGAGCACGCTGAATACATTACGTATGCATACTAAGAAGCATTAATGGTTAATTAAGAAAAAATTTAATGTTTTAGTTCGATTTACTCTATTCTACAACATCAGGGTCAAATGATTTTAATGCGAATAGGTCCTTTAATATGATTCACATCAACAGGTATCCCCTTCTGTGTGATCACCACCTTACCTTGATTATGCAAATCAATAGCCACATCAACTACGTTTTTCATGTGTTTACGCCAGTCGTCAGGAAACAGCATACGGGCAATTTCGGATGGACAGGTACTTTTTTCAGGGCCACGCTGTGCAGCGATAGACAAAATCGCCGGTAATATATCTGTTTGCCGTTGCATATGGTTCTAACAACTAAATATCAAGCAAATTGCAAGCCAATAAGTCCATACAAAAAAGGGGTTGATGATTCATAACAAGAAGCATCAGGTACATGGTCAAAAAGGGAATTTTTCAGCAATATCTTCGTGATTATCCTCAATATTATGGGGGTTTATTCCGTATATATTTTTATACCAGTTATCATTTGTTTGTTGGAGTAAATGAGTTTACTTCTTTCCCCTGGGCATCCAAAAAGCTGATGCTGCTTTTACCATTTGCTTCAACCTTTAAAACAAGTCGTTTTTTACCAATAGAATCCATTAGGGCAACTTCTGAATTACCTTGTTCGTCGCGCCCAACCCAAATTCTTGACGGATCTTTTTTTGTATCTGGATGACTATCTGATATTCTAAGCCCGGCAAAGCGGTTTTCACTGTCATTTACCCCAACAAGTTGTACCTCCTGATTGCCTGCATACCTATCAAAAGATAGGCTTCCGCCAGCATCGATCACCTGCCCTTTAACATTTTTTTTACCCCCAAAAATTAAACCTCCATTTTCAGCCCCTTCATCATTATAAAAAAGCATTCCAGCCTGCGGCCGTTCTTCAGTCACCAATTTTCCATTAACAGTCATGCTCGTCCCTGGAAACCTTTTGCGATTTGAAAGCAGTAGTCGTACTGTTCCATCAGGCTCAACTATCTTGATTTGTTCCGCTTCTAATTCCTTTACTTTCAGTTGAGAAGGCGCTTGCTTAAAGGCCATAAAAACTGTTCCGGTAAATGCTATGGTTACTAATAATGAATACACAAATAAGAAAGTTTGATTATACTTTTTCATATTTAATAAAAATTGATGTTTAACTGTTTAAAACCTGTATGCGTAAATAAGACGATGTTTCAATTAACAGGTTACAATAATTTCGAAAAAAATCACTGTTATTACCAAGTTGCCAGAATAGACTGTTTTAAATTTCATCAAGGATAATTTTCTATCAAACACGCAGATAATTAATCACATGAAAAATCTAAGGCATTAAGCCTTCCTACAGATTTGTGGGTAGAAGGCAGTTTTTTGAACGTTAATCCGTAAAAACTATACAAATCTCCTGAATTCGTCTTATCTGCCATCTAATCGTTGTTCCGATCTTTACCATATTAAAATCAACGAAATGAGAAAGACAATCTTAATAACAGGAGCAAGCAGTGGTTTAGGAAAAGAAACCGCAAAATTATTTCAGCGTGAAGGTTGGAACGTTATTGCAACGATGCGTAACCCGGAAAACGAGACGGAACTGACTTCATTAGATCATGTTTTGGTGACTAAAATAGACGTTCTGGATTTAGATTCTATAACCAACGGTATGAATGAGGGTCTACATCAATTTGGTAAGATTGACGTCTTACTCAATAACGCAGGCTACGGTGCCTATGGGTCTTTAGAGTCTTTTCCAAGAGAAAAAATTCTCCGCCAGTTTAATACCAATGTGATTGGTCTTTTAGATGTCACCAAAGCAGTACTACCGCATTTTCGTGAAAATAAGAGTGGAATGATCATTAATATTTCTTCTATTGGGGGCAAAATGACTTTTCCCTTAGGTGCTTTGTACCACGGAACGAAATTTGCCGTGGAAGGGATTTCTGAATCTTTAAAATATGAAGTAGAACAATTTGGAGGGAATATAAAAATTATCGAGCCTGGAGCTATTGACACTGACTTTACAGGTCGTTCCCTTGATTTCAGTAACGATGAATCCCTTACAGCATACCAACCCCTCATTGGAAAGGTCATGTCGGCGATGCAGTCATTATTTCAGCACGCATCACCAGCAAGTGTAATCGCTCAGGTCATTTACCAGGCAGCGACTGATGGTAAGAATCAACTCCGGTATACCGCAGGAGAAGATGCCGGGGTCATGGTCGCAAACCGGAAACAATATGATGATGAATCTTTTATGGCAGGAATAAAAGCCACCTTTGGAATTTAATTCATGCTTAAAATGAATATTGAAGCTATTGCATAGGTAATGGCTTCAATATTCCTGATATTTACGAAAACGCTATATTTAATGAGCAACTTTATTCATCTGCAAACGATCTCAGAAATGTTTGACTTATTTGGATTGCATCAGCATATCCAGCATCCTTTAATTGGTGTGGTTGATTTTAGCAAGGTGAAAAAACACACAGATGGTGAGCTGAAAATTTCTGCAGATTACTACTCCATGATGTTCAAAAATTATCCCAAAAACAACATTAAATATGGGCGCAAGATGATCGATTTCCAGAATGGAAGTTTGATCTGCATGGCACCTAACCAGGTTATTGAGATTGAAAATGAGGATCAAGCGTCAGAAAATATAACGGGTTGGGGATTGTTCTTTCATCCTGATCTGATCAGGGCGACTTCATTGAATGACAAAATGAACGAATACAGCTTTTTTTCTTACACAACATCGGAAGCACTTCATTTATCGGAAAAGGAACAGCAAGTGTTGTATGACTTTGTAGTTAAAATTGATAGTGAACTCAAAGAAAACATAGATGTATATAGCCAAGCCATTATTGTTTCGACAATCGAACTGCTGCTAAATTATTGCACCCGTTTTTACGGACGGCAGTTTATTACCAGGAAAAATTCCCATCATTCAGTAGTTTTCCAAATAGAGAAAATTCTCACAGAACACTTTACCTCGAATAATATACACATAACAGGCATACCTACCGTAAAGTATCTGTCTGATCAGGTTCACTTATCACCTAATTATTTAAGCGATTTACTCAAAAAGGAAACCGGCAAAAATGCTCAGGACCATATCCATTTCTATTTAATCGAACAAGCCAAAAGCACTTTATTAAGTACCGATAAATCAGTAAGTGAGATTGCATATGCATTAGGTTTTGATTACCCTCAATATTTTAACAAACTTTTTAAACAAAAAACCGGAAAAACCCCTACACAATTCAGGAATATAAATTGAAGGTTTAATGATTTCAATTTAGTTGATCAGGCGTTTCCTCCCCCAACCCATCAAATCCCTTTGGCAATGAGATAACAGCACAATGGAGGTTTGCAGATAAAATGTTAATTTAATAGATTAGCAAAAAGAACAGAAGTGAAAAACAGATTTTGGATTGCAGTTTTATTTATTGTGGTAATTTTAGGGGTACAAAAAAGCAGCGCAGGCATAACATTGACTGTTCCTGGAAAAAACCCCGGTTTTAAAATCATTGGCTACTTGCTACAATCTGATATTGCAGCAGGAAATGCAGCGAATTTTGATTTTACCAGGATAACCCATCTTAATGTCGCTTTTATCAATCCTGATCAAAATGGCAATTTTCCGGTATTCAGCGGTTTAAGCACTATCATTGCCACTGCCCATCAAAAAAATGTTAAAGTTATGGCTTCTATTGGCGGAGGCTCTGCACCAGCATATTATGCTACTTTACTGGCAGACAGCAGTCGTAATGACTTTATAAAAAAGCTGGTAGAGGTCGCTGTAACTAATGGTTTTGATGGGGTAGATGTCGATTTGGAAAGCACACGCATTGATAACAACTATGAAAATTTTGTTACGGGACTTGCTGCTGCCTTAAAACTAAAAGGCAAAATGATCACCGCAGCAGTGGCTACAGCTTATGGCACTCAATACACAGATAAAGCTTTATCCCAGTTTGATTTTATCAATATCATGTCTTATGATAAAACCGGTCCCTGGAACCTTTCAAATCCTGGTCAGGATGCGCCTTATGATATGGCAGTGGACGATTTAACCTATTGGAGTACCACTCGAGGTATAAAAAAAGATAAGCTTAATCTTGGCGTACCTTTTTACGGTTATGGTTTTGGAACAAACGCACCTTCCAGCATTAGCTTTAAAAATTTGGTTGCCCAATATCCTGGGGCTGAAAACACAGATCAGGTAACATTACCTGGAGGAGGCATTATTTATTACAATGGAATACCCACCATTAAATCCAAAGTACAGCTGGCTTTACAAAAAGCTGGTGGCGTAATGATGTGGCAATTGTTACAGGATACTACTGGCGACCTGTCATTGCTGCATGCGATTAACGCAACCATAGCTGGCCATAATTAGCTAATTATCAGTATTAATACTTTCCCAGGTTGATAATCTGGTTTGTCCACCTGGTTTCTTCTACAGCGTCAAGCAAACATAAGGCACAGTTAGCATAAGACATCAAATTAAAAGATATGCTCTCTTTAACTCCTGCCTTGCACCGCCCAGTAGGCTGACTGTGTGATAAACCCGAAACCCTGACACCTAGCAAATCACCATCAGTTTCGTATTCTCAATGATCTCAAATTCAGCTATAAAAACAATTAAAAATTAAATTACAATTGTAGTTGATAAATTACATTATTAATTCTACATTGCAGTATGAAACGAAGACTAAGTGAAAAAGAAGAAGCATTGATGAAGATCACCTGGGAACAAAAGAAAGTTTTTGCAAAAGAAGTTAGAGAATCATTACCTGATCCTAAGCCACATATCAGTACTGTTTCTACTATGATGAGAAGACTTGCAGAGAAAGGTTTTTTAAAGATTGAAGATTTTGGAACTACCCATCGTTACTCCGCTGCAATTTCCATGAAAGAATATACAACACGTTTTGTAAAACCGCTGCTAGCAGGCTTGTTTAATAATTCCATCAAAAATGCGGTTACCTTTTTTGCAGAACAGGAAGAAATTTCTGTAGCAGAATTAAAAGAAATTATGGAATTGATAGAAAAGAAAAACAAATAATCATGGAAAACCTACTCTCCTACCTGGTTAAAGTTAATGTTGTATTTACTGTACTTTTTCTATTATACTATCTGTTTTTTAGAAAAGAGAAGTTTTTGGTAGCAAATAGGTTCATTCTTATAGTTGTCCTGTTTGCTGGTTTTATATTTCCTCTTTCCCCTGCTTTAAATTTTGGACAACCGTTACTGAAAGCACAAAATCAGGTCAGGCCTTCTCTCTCTTCAGGACATCCATTGCAGATAGTCCCTTTAGGCCCCGGCACGGTATCAAAACATCAGGTACCTTTTGATTACCCTGGGTTAGCTATCAAAGTTTATGTATTAGTAATTATCGCCTTGTTTTTTGCTTTTATATGGCACCTGATTCAGCTTGCAATGATCATTAAAAAAAGCAGTAGAAAAAAGTACCGCGGAATAATCTATTGTGATCCATCCTCTTCTACTTCTCCCTTCTCTTTTTTCCATTATATCGTGATTTCACCTTCTACATTTGATTCAGAAAGATATCGTCAAATCATCTTACATAAGTGTGCACATGTCAGACAATGGCATAGCCTGGATGTATTACTCACCGAAATTTCCTGTATAATTCTCTGGTTCAATCCGCTAATCTATTTATATCATCGACAGGTAAAACTAAACCTTGAATATTTGGCTGATGAGGCTACACTGAATACCGGGGTTGATGCCAAAAGCTACCAACTTACCCTGCTTGCAACTGCTTTAAAAACGCCCATATATCTTCCTGCAAATTCTTTCTTTTCTTCAAAATTGAAAGAGCGGATCCATATGATGAACAGATCGGCACCGCAGCCAGCAAGGGCGAGCGGGTACTTTTTATTTTTGCCGGCTGTGCTTTTGCTATCTGCGTTTACAGGATCTAAAAAGAACAAAGTTATGGAAACCAGGCTAAAGCAGTTAATCACCAAAAACATTTCCATACCTCAGTCCACAAAAGAGCTACCCTTATTAATTGCTAAACCAGTAAAAAAAGTAGTACACAAAGCTGCTACCGCTCGTAGGTTACTATCCAAAATAACTATCGATGCAACTACTGACACAGTGAAGTTTAACCTGGTTCCTGATAGCACAGGACAGGTAAAACGATATAAAGGAATCTTTGTAATTGACGACAAAATTATACTTACTGACAAGCAGGTAAGGGATTCAATAAAATCCGCTGGTAAGCTGAATTTCGTGATGACAAGAAGGCCAATATTTGGCTTTTTCACACCAAAGGATAGTGCTGCTATTAAATACTGGGGCAAAAAAGCGGGCAAGGGTGTAATTTTTATGCAATTGTACAGGTAGAAAATATTGCCATGACTTTTAAATCGCCCATCACTGAGATGAAGACAAACTATATTGCCACAGGCGGTAAAGAGCAAACTTTGCAAACCCAATTGGATCAGCTTGAGCGAAAATATGAGCGGGTCTACCTTTCTGCTTATGATAGCGTCACCAGAAAATTATATGTAGACAGCATCCAGAGATCCAGACTAGTTAAAGTATTTAATGTGGCAAATGATGCCTTTATGAATATTTACGTGTCCTTTGGAAAAAAACATATTGACTCCTACCTCGGCCTTGATATTATTTATCGAAACAGAAATTCTATCCCAAAGGATTCTGTAGTCCTCCTCTATAAAGCTTTACCAGCATTTCTGAAAAACACGGGCAATGCAGTAGCTCTAAAGGTTTTCATCTCAGAAAACCTTGTCAAAAAAGGAGATCATTTTAAGGATTTTCAAGTACTGGATATCCAGGGTAAACCATTTAAACTATCCGCGCTTAAGGATAAATACATCTATCTGACTTTCGGCAGCCTTGGCTGTGGACCATGTAGAATGGAAAACAAAGAGATCAGTAAAAACTATGATTCACTATCAAAGAATGTAGCTCTTGTTAATTTTTCATTAGACGTTAATAAAGTAGAATGGGAAGCTGCCGCTAAGGCTGATGGAATTATATGGTACAATGTTTCTGACATGGCCGGAATGTCAGGGAAAATTAAAACCCTTTATGGCGTTCAAGCTATGCCTACTTCATTCTTGATTGACAAAAATGGAATCATAGTAGAAAAATTTGATGGATATAGCCCTGATAATTTTAAAGAGGTGGAGCGCATTGTTAGTAACCCTCATGTGCTATAACGATGATCAGATGTCTCAACCTGGGTACTAATATTTACCCACGTTGATGATCTGGTTTGTCCACCTGGTTTCTTCTACAGCATCAAGCAAACATAACGCACAGTCAGCATATGACATCAGGTTAAAAGATATGCCCTCTTTAACTCCGGCCTTGTATAGTCCAGTAGGTTGGCTGTGAGCTAAACCCGAAGCCCTGACAATCACCCACTCCATTTTACTTTTTTCTATAGCTGCTTCAGCGATCACTTTGTCTTTGTAAGAATCCTTATAATAAATACGGAATACCTTAATGGCCAGCCTGGTCAAAAGAGAAAACTCTTCGCCGTCTGATTGTACAAACCCACTCATAAAAACAAAACGTTTTACACTATTGAGTTCACAGGCTTTTACAATGTTGGTGGCTCCTAAAGACATTAAATTACCCACTTCTTTATGTTTAGCCGGGCCAAAGCAGCTGATTACAACATCAATATTTCGGAGGGATGATACAAGGCTTTCCAAATCAGTGACATCTCCTTTTACTACTTTTAAATTTCCCTGCACCGGTATAGAATTTGAAGATCTTTCAACAACTGTAACGTAATAGTTTGATTCTAATGCTAGTCGGACTAATTCTTTCCCGGTGGAACCTGTACTTCCAATGATTGCTAAATTTTTCATTTCAAATATTTGTTTTAGATAAAAGAATTTTGATTTGGCAATGTTAGATAGTAGTTTTACAATATACAAGTATAGAGTATAGTCTATACATCAACTATAGTTATCAACATTATCACAGGATCATGCTAATCAACGAATTATCAAAACGAACAGGAGTTACCATCCATACATTGAGGTACTATGAGAATCTTGGATTGATAAAAGGCAATACCGATGAAACCGTAAAATCCAATACATACAAACAGTATGATGAAATCCTGGTAGAAACCTTAAGTTGGATTATAGCCTCAAAAAAAGCAGGTTTCAGCTTAGCTGAAATCAATACCCTATTACAGGAATGGTTTGATGAAAAACTAACGCTCAGTGCGAAAGTAGAAATAGTGGATAAAAAGATCAACGAAGTTGATCTTAAAATCAAGCAACTGAAAGAAGTCAAAAAATTTCTGCTGGAGGCGAAGAAGGATGTAGAAAAAGGATTATGCTAGCAACTTAGCAATCTATCCTGGGCTTTTAGCGACAATAACATTGGGCTTTTCACGCAAACAGATTAAAATTATACAGCTGATATTTGTGGTATAGTTTTAATTAAATAGTGAAAATCATGTCAAATACAATGTTGGAAGATAAAAAAGCATACATTATTACCGGCCCCACCTCCGGCTTTGGTAAGCTGGCGGCCTTTGAAATAGCTAAAAAGAATATAGTCGTTTTGGTGGGTCGCGACCGAATAAAACTCCACGAGTTAAAAAATTCAATAAACCAAAAAGGCCAACAAGCTTTTGCCGTAGTGTGCGACCTTTCAGATATGGCCAGCGTGAAACGCGCAGCCAATGAAATCATTGCGCTTCAACTTCCTCTTGCTGGCTTATTGAACAATGCTGGCATTATGCAAATGCGTCCTACAAAAAATGCCCAGGGTTGGGACATGACTTTTGCAACCGACCATCTGGGCCCTTTCGCCCTAACCGAAGCACTCCTTCCCCATCTGCCTGATGGTGCACATGTTGCCTTTGTAGCATCAGGTGTAGAAGATCCTGAGCGAAAACCAGCAAAGACGGCGGGCTTCCGTGGTGGGCGTTTTCTGTCTGTAGAAGCAAGCGCTCGCGGCGAATGGATGGCCGGAGGATCTAAAATGCCAGGTGCCGATGCCTATGCAACGTCCAAACAATGCATTCTGGCGGCAACATTCGCGCTGGCACGGGAAAACCCAAGGTTACGTATCAATGCCATTGAGCCAGGATTTACGCCTAATACCGGCCTTGGCCGGGATGCTAACGCCTTTTTCCGTTTTTTGGCTAATTACTTGCTGCCATTGCTTGCCCCCCATTTGAAATACTGGAGCACACCTAAGTTAGCTGCAAAACTGGAGGCCGATGTACTTACAGGGTCTTCTAACGAAACTGGAGTCTATTATGATGAAAAAGGGGAACACATGTTAGGTTCTGAATTGGTGCGCAGACCAGCATTTCAAGATGAAGTAGTTACCCAGACAAGGAGTTTTTTATCAAAGTTTAAATCATAAACAACAGGCAAAAACTATGTAATTTTGTGATCGGTGCCCAATAGCCGGCGGTAAAAAAACAAAACCCGCGAGGGGAGAAATTTAATACGAAATGAAAACTTCTGTCAACAAAACCTGCCTTATCGGACCTGCCATAACGCAAGAACAATTTATTGCCGAGCACCTCTTTTTTTATATGGTAAACGGAACGATGAGTGGTTATTACGGCGGTAAAGATTATACCTTGCGGACAGCTGAATATGGAATTGTCCGCAAAAATCGTTTGAGCCGTTTAAACCAGGGAAAAGACAACCATAAGGCAGAAAAGATAATTTTCGTGTTTGATGAATCATTTTTGAGAAAATTCCAGGAAAAACACAAGTTTGTTTCATCACCTTTCAAATCGGATGAATCATTTTTGGGATTACCGGAGAATAATTTGATCCCGCATTTTATCCAATCTTTATTACCTTATTACAACCATCGGGGAGAAATGGACAATGCTTTTTTTGATGTCAAACGGGAAGAATTACTGCTTATTTTATTGCAATTACAACCCGAACTATCCGGGGTGTTCTTTGACTATGGTATACCTGCAAAAATAGATCTGGAAGAGTTTATGAACCGCAATTACCGCTTTAACGTAGGTATTGAACGCTTTGCTTACCTTACAGGAAGAAGTTTATCGGCTTTCAAAAGAGATTTCAATACCGTATTTGATGATTCGCCCAGTCGCTGGCTGGTGCGAAAACGTTTGGAAGATGCATATTTCCTCATCGACAAAGCAAACAAAAGACCATCTGAAATTTATATGGACCTGGGGTTTGAAGGATTGTCTCATTTTTCATTTGCCTTCAAGAAATTGTTTGGATATTCACCTTCTCAATTGGCGGAAGGGAAAGTAGGGTTATGATAATTGATATCTGCATTCAGCATATTGTTAATATACCGGGTTAGCCAGATCATCGTAAAATGAATATTCGCTGGGTTAGCCAGATTTTCGTAAAAAAGAAGCCGACAAAGTCTCAAACGGCGAAGAAGGAATTGAGCAAAGGAATTTAAAAAATATTTTCCCCTTATTGATTGCAAATTCCTAAATAGGCTATTTTGCTTTAGTCTTTGAAGTATTTAACTGAAAAGCTGCTTCCTGATCCGGCTCAGGCTTTCTGGCGTTATACCTAAATATGAAGCAATATAAATCAACGGAATACGGGCAGCGACGTAAGGATGTTCATGGATCAGTTGCCGGTATCTTTCTTCGGCATGATCGCTTTGTGCAGCATGATGTCGCTGTTGTAAAGTTACATAAGCCCGCTGGTAGAGCTGTCGAAAGAACCGTTCCATCTGCGGAATTTGTTCGAACAATGATTCCAGATCATGATGAGGCAACAATAGAACCTCACTATCTTCAATCGCTTCAATATTAATATTTCCAGGTGATTGACTTACGAAGCTGGATAAATCAGCTATCCAGTGCCCTTCAATAGCCAGCTGTAATACATGCTCATTACCAACTTTATCTATCGAATAAGACCGAAGAGCACCTTTTTCAACAAAATATATGTATCGGCTAGCTTCACCTTGCATGAGTAAGGTCTTTCTTTTCTTTACGAAACGTTTGGTAATATGCTGTTCTATCACTTCAAAATCAGTTTCACTGATCCTGGCGTATTTATTAAAACTTTCAAAAAGCAGGGTTGATATCATAGGGCATCATTCACCCTTGCAATCTAATAATTAATAAGCATTTTTTTCCAGGGAGGTTTGCAGCCAAATGGAGAGGTCATCAAGCTCTCTTTCATTAATGGTATGCCCCATTTCATATTCATGATAGACCAAATTCGGGGTAAGACCCCGCAAATAATCTTTTGCTTCATCAGCATAACTAAGCCTCAACACAGCATCCTGTTTGCCATGGGCAATAAAAACCCTCAACTGTGCCAGTGCCGGCCCGGGTTTAATCAGTGGTTTTACCTCTGGCAATAAGCGGCTGCTCAAAATAAAAATCCCTTTAAATTTCTCAGGGAAAGTTAAACCAACACTATAGGACATGATTCCCCCCTGGCTAAATCCACCTATAAATACCTCATCAGCATTTATATCATAAAGCTCAATTAGCTGTTTAACGAATATATTCAAGACTTGCCTGCTTTTTTCTGCTTGCTCAGGATTAATCACCGGTTTGCCTGCAGACATATCCACCTGAAACCATGCATACCTACCAGGAGCAATGGTATAAGGTGCTCTTGCAGAAACAACAACAAATTCTGTCGGGAATTTACTGGCCAGGGAAAACAAATCATCTTCATTACTTCCTACTCCATGCAGTAATAAAATTAAACCTGGCTTTCGGTTTTCGCTGCTTGCCTCACGGATCTTATATGCTAAAGCCGTATCCTTTACGGTACTATTTTTATCTTCCATTTGTTTATTAAATTTGGGAATGGTACTGCTATTTATTATTTGGCCAGGATCTGGTCCATATATGCCTTATTGTCCCAAAATAAGTGTTCCTCTATCATCACACCGTCTTTCCAAATTCCAATGGTAGCCATTGGGATGTTGAATTTTTTGCCGGTCGGCTGGATAAACTTGCCGCCACCAATGGGCATTGGTTTAGTGAATGTACCCTGAAAAACGCCGGTTACCGCCGTAAACTCACCTGAACCGAAACGGATTGGATGCTGTTTGATACGTGTATCCGGAGCATAAACAAACAAAGCCTTCATGTCTTCAATATGTTTTTTCAAACCAACTGTTACATGTCCGTCGGGCCAGAAAACTTTGATATCTTTTGCGTGGCTCTCGTGCATGCGCACCCATTTCTGGTTACTGAAGACTGTAAAATCCAGTGTATCAAATCTTGTTAAATGCTGTTGTACTAATTTGTCTGCTGCAGTTAATTGTTTCAATTCTTTCTGCATTTTCTGAACTTCCTGTTTTGTCTGTGCCTGGCCATATAAAGTAGTTCCGGCCATTATAGTTAGCGTAAGTGTTGCGGTTATAAAAAGATTTTTCATTTTGAAAGATTTTAGGTTGTCATTATTGACATCACAAAAATGTCCGTAAAAACAATAATTGTATTTGACGTAGGGTAAGAAATTATCTTGATGTTTGTTAGTTTAATGCCTTTTGCTCAAATTGCAGTTTAAGTTTACTAACTGATTCTTCAGTAGGGGACGCAAAATCTTTTATCCCGTCAAGTGACTCTTGCCCAAGCGTAAAGGCTCTTGACAGCATTTGTTTTTCAAAAGCAGCAATAGCCGATTGTAAATTTTTAAATTTACCGCTGGTAAGGCACTGGCTTAAATCCAGAGCGTCCAGCATGGCTGTATTTACGCCCTCTCCCGACGGTGGCATTAAATGGGCAGCATCCCCAATAATGGTAATATTTGATTGGGCATCCCATTTTTGGTCCAAAGGAAAATAATTTAACGGCCTCGCGGAAAAGTGAGTACAGGCTTTAAATAGTGTAAAAAATACTGGATTCCATCCTTCATAAAACTCCATCAAAAAGGCATTTACTTCTTCACTTTTGCCAAAATCAATTCCACATAATTTTATCCAATTTTCCGGATATAATGAAGCAGCATAAAATGTTAACCCGCCATCACCTCTGGGTTGCACGGCGATGGTCTTTCCCACACCCATCGCAATCAGACTGCCATTGTCAACTAATTGATATACCTCAGGGCAATCTTTTTCAGGATGATCTATCTCGCCCTGAATAATTGTTGCACCCGAATAGGCTGCTTTAATATCTGTTACATAAGGCCGGATTTTAGAGCGGTGGCCATCTGACCCTATTACGAGATCTGCAACAGCCTTCGTTCCATTTTTGAATTGGATTTCCCACTTACCATTTATTTGTTCCATCCCGATAAACTGGCTATCCCAAACAACAGTACCTGGTAAAAGGGAATCCGCTAAAACATTTCTAAGAGCTCCACGGTCAATTTCCGGTCTGAATCTATTGTCGCCAAAATTGACCTCTGATACTTCATTATGTTCATCAACGTAAACATGAGCATTCTGATCAACCATTCGGGTTTTATCCGCTCCCTGCATATAATTAGCTTTGAAAGCTTCCATCAAACCTGCGGCTTCCATAACTTTCAGGCCCGAATCAAAATGAAGATCTACAATAGCACCCTGCACCCGTGATGCTCTATTAGCGTCACGTTCATAAACTTTAACCTCTGCCCCTTTAAACTGTAATAGTCTTGCCAGTGTCAATCCCCCCGGGCCTCCGCCTATGATGGCGATTTTTTTATTTTCTAAGAGATTTATTGCTTTTTCTGTCTTCATTTGATGTCCTTTTTTGTTAGCGGTAAAGAAACATCTAATGCTCAGTTCAAACAATGTTGATAGAGGGTTATTATAGGACTAATCGAAGTTTTTACTTCTGAAGGTTATTGGGGTTATCCCTGTAAGCTTTACAAACAGCCGGGTAAAATAAGAATAATCAGCATAACCGAGCTGCCCCGCAATCTCTTTTACAGATTTGCTGGAATAAAAAAGCAGGCGTTTTGCTTCCAGAATTACACGCTGCTGAATGTGTTCGGAAACCGAATTACCAGTAGTGGCTTTTACACACTCGTTGAGGTAAGGCGTCGATATATTCAAACGCTTAGCGTATGCTCCCGGGGTCTTAACAGTTGCAAAATCCTTTTCTAATAGTAATTTGAATGCTTTGGTGACCACCCCGAACCGGGAGGTTTTATCAGTTGTTTGATGTTGCGCTAAATACTGAGATATAACTAATGCGATCAGGGTATTACAACTTTCTTTAAGGATGGAACCAAAAAGTTTCTCCTGTTTTCTTTTAGAAAATTGCACACAAAGAGTAGCTGTTTCCGAAATCATAGTGAAGGTCTGTTCATCTAAAACCAATGCATCCACCGGTGTGAGGCCCTCCAGCAATTTCAAATATTCTGGCTGAAGGTTTTCACTGGTTATCATCCAGGTACTCATAGTGGCATTTTCAAAGCCTATTAGCCGATGTATTTGGTTAGGGTTGATATAGATAACCGATGATGCTGTTATCTGGTGAATTTGAAAGTCAATCTCAATATGAGTTGTTCCTTTTTCCTGCAAAATAAAAACGTACCCATTGTCCCGGTGTGACCGTTCTACCTCTTTTGAGTTGGGTAACCCATGAATTGATGTTCTGGCAATCATAATTCCTTCCCTGGTTCCCGCAGGTAAGACGTTGACAGGAATATCTTTTATTCTTTTTTGCATTGTATGAACAAAGATATCTTTTTTTACCTATGAGCCGCTTGCTACCAGATCCCACTATCCCTCGCCTCCATAGAGAGATTCAATAACCATACTTAGAAAACTCATACCAAACTTTTATCGCACTACAAATATTCATAACTGCTAACTTAATACTGTCCGTTACGTCTTTTACGCAATTGATCATTATTTTGTATTCATCGACCAATAAATCTGATTTAAAATCTGCTTTAATGTAAATATTAAATTGACCGGTAAGCCAGAGCATATCCATTTTAGATTCAAGCTCAAAGCGTAACTGTTCAGATAGGACGATGAATAGTTTGCCTTCCTGATTTCTTAGATGATGTCTTTTCATAGTGATGAGATGAATGATCATTTGTAATTTGATCAGTAAAAAAACTATTGATTTATAGGTCGATAGTTTTGTTAAAAATGATATGCGATATACGTTTTAAAAAAAATGAACCTATCAGGTAAAGAAACTCTAACAGATTAAAATCCATTGCATTTCCAGTTTTTAAAAGGTAATTTATGATCGCTGTATCCATTGTTATACTAACCTTGTATAGCAAATTTAATATTTGGGCGGTAGTCATTATCTGTCTTAATTATTTTATGATTAAGTATCGTTGATCTCATAATATTTTTCATTCTCCTTTCACATTTTAAATGTTATTTCTTTAACTTGAAGCTGATGGCGGCTATTTCTTAGCGACCGAAAGTTCAAGAAATGCAATGCAAAAAACAGGTTGACTTCGTTATTTTTATTGATTTGATACTAAACTATGGACAGGATGAATACGATCTTTTTATATTATACCAAAGAGATTAGCTATTATACTAAAGTGGTTTTACAGTATAGATTTGCGAACGCTTTTTCTTTGAGTTTACTGGAAATCAGATCTTTATTTACAAATAATTGCTATGGTGTATTCAGATAGAGATGAAGCTTAGTGACGCAATCTTAGCGTAGGTAATTAATATACCCTATGGAAGCAGAAAATATTATTGCTGAACCTGGATTCAGCAATATCGAATTTTCCGAAATTGGAAGGTTAGTCCCGATGGAATTGTTATTCTAATTTTTATGCCATTTTACCTACTGGGAATGGCTCCGATTTGATACATTAAACCAAGCAAGTCCGGTTGTCCATATTCTTCAATAATCTGATTTTCTGATAAATAATAAATGTTAATAGCCCGAGCCTCTATTGACTTTCCCGTAGCTGGTACACCAAGAAAAGTTCCCTGGTGGGTTCCACGCATTGTAAAACGTGCTGCGACTTTCTCATTTTCAATGATCATATCTTCCAATGTCCACTGAATATCAGGGAAGCCAGACCGCATCATACCGATGATATGGAGGTATCCCTCAAGTCCGCGCATCGGTATGGGATTGGAAGGCACATAAAATAGGGCCTTAGGAGATATAATCTCCTTCCCTAACTTTTTATCTGCGGTGTTAATGAAACTTACAAAAGTTTCCATCAACTGTTCGTTTGTTTGAATTGACATATTCTATTTTCGTTACACTGTTACAAATAATTTAACAATAAACAATAGTCCTTCGCTTTATCGAAGGACATTGTTTAACTATTTCTCTGACACTCTTTATCGCAATAAAGAATCGCAGGAAAAAGAACTTTTCTCCTGCCTGACTTTTTTTAAGGCAATAGCCGGGGCTATCGGCGAATATTCGCCCACATTTTTTCCCAATTGCCAAAGGCAATCTTTTCCTTATCGGCGATGCTCAGGTCTGCTTCATCAAGAAAACGGCGTGCGCTTCCATGCTTTGACAAATTAAACGGATGGTCTGACGCAAAGAGGATACGATCAACTCCCCCTAATACATCGATAGTCCATTTTAGATATCGCTGGCTGAATATGCCACCTGGTGTTATGCTGATGTTAGTCCTGAAATAATCAGATATTGGTCGGGGTAATTTTAAGTTCGCAGAGACTGCGTCGATGCGGTCGAGGTAAAATAACACTACCTCTCCCCAATGGCCCAGGATGATTTGGAGGTCGGGAAGTTTTTCGAACACGCCGGATACAATCAGACGAAGCACTTGCAATCCTGCTTCGTAGTGCCATCCAAATCCACCCGCAGCGAGAAAGATTTCCGCATCCGGACCAAGGCCCTGGTAATAAGCCTCGCGTACAACTACCGGAGGTGTCTGCGGGTGCACGTAGATAGGTGCATGCATTTCAGCAGCAGCTTCAAGAATGGAAAAAAATTCCGGATGGTCCAGATGGCGATCTTCTGTGCGCCCAAATAACATTGCTCCGTTCAATCCGAGTTCACGGACGGCACGCTTCAATTCGCGAACTGCATCATCCGGCGCTCCGGTAGGCAATGTAGCAAAACCCTGAAAGCGGTCGGGATGCTGACGTATGGTTTGAGCGATGACGTCATTTGCGCCGCGTGCAAGCTCAACCGCTTGATCCGGCATCAGGCCCTGCACCCCGGGCGTGGTCACTGAGAGCACCAAAACATCTATACCAGCCTCATCCATTGCCATAATTCTCTCTTCCCCGGTATAAAGTAATCTTTTCTCCCAGTCGTTTCCCATTGTCATTTTTATACTAAGGTCCTGCACACCTTTCAGCTTTTTCCAGGCTGCAACAATCTCCTCCGTGATCAAATGTTCCTCAATTGCAATTATTTTCATAAGTCATTTTTCTTGACACAAATGTCTGCAACTATAACCCGGTGAACGTAGCCAAAACGCTCTTAGTCGTAGTCAAAAAAAATACAAATGTTTTAAAGCAATAAATTGTCAGTCACTTAGATTCACGGGTAGTTTAACTTCATTTACCAGAATAATACCCTCATTTACCGCCTTAACCAGCATTAAAAGACATAAAAAAGGATCATCTGAATGATCCTCAGCCCTGCAAATTATTATTACTAGTAAAAAAAAGTTTCGGTTATGATCTTACCGTCCTTTACGCCAAAAACGGCTATCTCTGCAACTTGTAAACGCTGGCCATTTTTCATAGTCATGTCCCTTCCCATCGCCAGGCTAAAATAGTCGCCCCCAACCACAATTTCACTGATAAAAAAACTGTGTACTTCTGCAATCAATTCCATTCTGGATTTTGACTTTGCTAAAACCGCTTCAATACCCCTGGTGATGGTAGGGATACCCATTGCCAAAGCATGTTCAGGTTCGGTACAAACAATATCTGCACTGTAAAGCTCCTGATAAATTTCTGCTGCTTGCCTTTTTTGAAAAAGTTCATTGTAGCGATTTGCTAATTCTTGAGTTGTCATAATATTCTAATTGATTAATGACACAAATGTAACCTGTTATCCAATACTTAAAGCACTGAAAAGTATCGTATATTTGCTCAATCGTATCAAAATAATCAAATGGATGCATTAAGTACCGTATTAGAGGCCATCAGGCTAAAGACTGTGGTTTACAGCAAATTCCCCCTTTCGGCTCCCTGGGGACTGGATATAGTTGCGGATGAAAATTCGCAATTCTGGCGACTGGTGAGCGGCAGTTGTACTATTGGATCACCTGATGGTCATCGCATAGAAATGGCGGAAGGCGATCTGGTATTTGTCCCTCACGGAAGCGCTCACTGGATAGCTGATCGATCTACCAGTTTACGCATGACCTCTCCTGAATTTGTGAAGGCCCGCAGGGAAGGTATCCCTGTTTTTAATGGCAGCGGCGACATCACTATGCTTGTAGCAGGCCATTTTGAATTTGATTACAAGCTCCTCCATCCTTTTTTAAAGGACTTACCTTCAATTATTCACATCAGCCAATACGGGACTGAAAATCAGCAATTACTAAAGCAGGTGACGCAATTAATGCTGGAGGAAATGAATGATGAAAAGCCAGGAAGCAGTGTGATGCTCAAATGTTTGTCGGAAATTATGTTTGTCAATATCATCAGGGCATACTTGGAGCGGGACGCGCCTGCCAGTGGTTTTCTTTCTGCGTTAAACGATCCCAAGATCAGCAAGGCGCTAAAACTGATGCAAGATTCCCCTCAAATAAATTGGACGTTGGAATCGTTAGCATCAGAGATTGGCATGTCACGTTCTGTTTTCTTCAATCAGTTTAAAAAACTATTGCATGAAACGCCCTTAAACTACCTTACCAATTGGCGCATTAAAAGGGCCTCCACATTGCTACTCACAGATAACAGCAATATAGCAGAGATTGCAGCAAACGTTAGTTATCAGTCGGAAGCCGCTTTTAACAGGATTTTTAAATCAAAAACAGGCTCCACTCCCGCAGCCTACCGAAAAAATAAAGGTTTCCAGTAAAACAGATAAGTTTAGAAAAATTCAATATTTCTTTAGACACCAGCATCATACGTATAGACTACAACAAAGAGCGTTTTGGTTATTTTAACCTGGTGATTGATGCAGAGATTTGCTTCAACAAAAAAGAGAAATATGAAAATTGTACTTACGGGGTCTATAGGAAATATAGGAAAACCGCTCACCAAAGAATTGGTAGAAAAAGGCCATGCAGTAACTGTTATCACCAGCAAAACAGATCGGCAACAGGAGATTGAAGCATTAGGTGCAACAGCGGCAATTGGAAGCACGCAGGATGCAGAATTTTTAACGGCTACATTCAAAGGGGCAGATATTGTTTACCTGGTGGAAATCTGGGAAGTTGTTGGCAGTTTATTTGACAAAGAGATAGATTTTCTGGAAGGGATGCGCCAGATAGGCCGAAACTATAAACAAGCCGTTGAACAATCAGGAGTAAAACAGATTGTACATTTAAGCAGCATTGGCGCACATGCCGAAAAGGGATTTGGAATGCTTTCCGTTCATCATGATGTAGAAACCATATTAAACCAGCTTCCTAATGATGTATCCATTAAATTTATGCGTCCGGTAAACTTTTACACCAATCTTTACAGGTCAATGCAAACTATAAAAGAACAATCTGCTATCGTTGCCAATTATGGTGGTGATGAAAAAGAGCCCTGGGTATCACCATTGGATATTGCCAGTGTAATCGCTGAAGAAATGGAGAAATATTTTACAGGCAGAACCTTTCGCTACATAGCGAGCGACGAAATTTCTCCTAATGAAGTGGCAGCACTAGTTGGCGAAGCTATTCATAACAAAGACCTGAAATGGATCGCAATTGAGGATGAGCAGCTTTTAAATGGCATGCTTGGTTTTGGATTAAATCCTGAAATGGCAAAAGGTTTGGTTGAAATGGGCACAGCTCAGCGTAGCGGTACTTTATATGAAGACTTTTACCTCAATAAACCCATTTTGGGGAAAGTAAAATTCAAAGATTTTGTAAAAGAATTTGCACAAGCTTTTAATCAAAAATAACGATCTTGTAACATGACCGGGAAACAAGTAAAAAGAGTAAAAACCATTAGTGAGTTTCATAAACTTAAAGGTTTTCCACCCCCACAACATCCTCTGATTAGCCTAGTTGAGTATGATATTCAATGCGGAACAAAAGCCAATATATTCAATTTAGTTTTTGATTTTTATCATATATCTGTAAGACGGATGGAAAATGGTAAATTGATCTACGGTCAGCAGGATTACGATTTTGACAACGGGGTAATGTACTTTGTAGCACCCAATCAGGTAACTGGCATTGAACCGGAAAAAAATCAGAAAATGAAAGAATCTGGATGGACATTATTGATCCATCCTGACTTTCTCTGGAATACGCCGTTAGCCAAAACCATCAAACAATATGAGTATTTTGATTATTCGGTTAATGAAGCATTGTTTTTGTCAGAAAAGGAAGAATTGACTTTAAAAGGAATTATTGGAAATATCCAGCAAGAATATAATGCCAGCATTGATAAATTCAGTCAAAGTATTATCAGCTCCCATCTGGAAGCCTTATTAAACTATTCAGAAAGATTTTACCAGCGTCAATTCATTACACGAAAAATAACCCATCACCAGATTTTAGAACGCCTGGAAAATTTGCTTTCCGATTATTTCAATGGTTCGGACCTGGCAACAAAGGGGCTGCCTACCGTTCAATACATATCCGACCAATTAAATATATCGCCAACCTATCTGCGAAGCTTGCTAAAGGCTTTAACGGGATTAAACACCCAGCAGCATATACATGAAAAGCTAATTGGTAAAGCCAAGGAAAAATTGTCTACCACCAGCCTATCGATAAGCGAAATTGCTTATGAACTGGGATTTGAACACCCACAATCATTTAGTAAATTATTCAAAACCAAAACTAATCTGGCGCCACTGGAATTCAGGCAGTCCTTCAACTAATGCCAGATAAATTATAACATAACAATCATGCAAACACAAAAAATTATATATCGGATTTCTACCGGCCTTCTTGTGCTGGGAATGCTGGCCACTTTTGGTAATTACTTCTTTAACCCGGCATTTAAAATAATATTCCCCCATCTCGGATTTCCTAATTGGTTCCGCATAGAACTTGGAACCGCTAAATTACTGGGCGCAATTGCGATAGCCATTCCTGCTATACCATCACGCGTTAAGGAATGGGCCTATTTTGGATTTTTTATCAGCTTCTCCTCTGCCCTCCTTGCCCATTACAATGCCGGAGACCCCGCATTTAATCTGGTTCCACCATTTTTGATGTTGTTTATATTAGTAACATCCTATCTCACTTATCACAAAGTAACAGCAGAGAAACAAGCTATCTAACCCATTTAAAAACCATTACATGATCAAATTGGGCATGTAATGGTTTTAAAGTATGACTTTATTGATCCGTATGGAGCTCAATAGTTACAGGCCCCAGCAGTCCTGAAGGCAGCAGAGGCGAGTTTTTAGTATAGGGACTATAAGAAGTAAAGGTATAACGACCACTGTTACGTGGCAGACCTTTGGTTAACCATTCAGGCCATTGACCATTTTTAACGCCGTCATAAGGTAAGCTGGCATCACCAATTAATCTGTTGGGCCAAAGGTTGGCCACCTCTACCTGTAATTGGTTACCTTTCGGCAAAACCAGTCCACTGATATCAACGCTATAAGGTGCCGTCCATATCACGCCAAGATCCTTTCCATTTAATTTAACCCTTGCCAGGTTTTTAATATCGCCCAGGTTTAGGTATAGCTTATCTCCTTTTTTAAATGTTTTGCCCACATCAAAAACCTTATGGTAAACTGCTATGCCAGAGTAATATTTAATCCCATCTTCGGGTCTCAGCGTCCAATCTTTAAGTGCATCAAAAGTTACACTGGCAGGGCCTCCCCATTTGGGATCAAACGCCACTTTCCAGGGTCCGCTAAGGGTTGTGATCACTTTGCGTTCCGAAAAATTCCTTTTAGCGTTTGCCGCTTTGACATTGGTTTTACTGAACACGATAAAATAACTCTGGTTAGGAACAAATTGCAGCGGAATGGTTGTTTGTTCTCCATTTACCTGATACTCTGGTAAACTGCGAATGGTTCCTGCGGCTGCATCCCAAAGTGATGGTATACCTTTGTTGCTCCTGAATGTGGCGCTGGCCTTACAGGCTTTGCCGGTAGTGTTAGACACAAAGTAAATATCCCAATCCGCCGAGGTACGGTGGGTATAACGTAATGGGGCAGCAGTAGTAAAATCCTGCTTAATACCCATTTCGTTTAAAATCTTTGCAGTAAGGTCATATTCCGGGTAAAGGTCATTGATCTGTTTATCCAGTTGGCCACCCCAGATTACCCTTCCCTTTCCAAAAGCATGTGTGGTTTCTTTTTCGGGAATATCGAGGCTTCCCCACATAGACGCAGACAAAGATTTAATGTCTGCGTCAACTGTAGGAAATCCTGCTAACCCAGGAGATTTTAGTGGCGGTGAGCCTATTATCGTAGCACCAGCGCTCACCAGCGATTTAATTTTTTGCAACAAGGCCGGTGTCATAGTTTTGACCGCAGGCAGTACCAATATCCTGTAGCTGGCGCCGCTTGGGAAAACAATCCGGCCGTTATTTACCGTAGCTTTAAACAATTGCCCCGGTGCGCAACCATCAAAATTATAAGCTTTTCTATCCGGCAAAAATACATCCCCCTTTAGTGCCGAGGATGGCGGGCGAAACACATGTGGCGACCCTTCAGGCGTTAAATATAATACATCTGCAACTGTGCGTCCCTGCTGCAAAACGTACTGTGTGCTCGAAATATAATGGTGATATCCGTTAGCCATTGGCCACCAGGTTTGGTTGCGGTCCCAATGTACACCATATGGCCCCATGGTCATACCGGGACGTAATGAATCCGGCAGTTCCTGGTTTTGAAAAGTATGGTATACAAACCGGTTTAAGCCAGCAGCAAATGCCCAGTCGCCCTGGTTTTTCATAGAACCGGGATATTGTTTCCAGCTTTCATCATCCTGTGCAGTAAACGCTTCTGATGGCACCACTGCCTGACCATTGATATGGGCTACAGATGTTGCTTCGGTAACACTAAAAGTTGAATTATAACCGTAACCTTTGCTCCAAAACTCAGACATCACCCAGTCGGCAACGGAGCCCAGTTCAAGGTCGGCCGTAGGATTCATATCATAAGGCTCTATAGATAAACTTAACCCGTTTTTATGGGCATATTTTTTCACCGCCTCGGCATGGTATTCCAGCACCAGCTCTTGCGAGGTTTGGCGTAGGTCCCACAAAAAGCGTTCACTGATCTCGGGGCTTTCTACTATTTGGCCGGCATAAACCGGGTAAAACGGCAATGGGTCGTAACCCCTCCGTTTAATAAACTGCTGCCTGAAATTGGCCGTCCAGTTTTGCGAACCCATTTCCCAGCTGTCCATGTGCAGCCTTTTTAATCCACCTGCCAATTTCGGATCAGACTTCCCTACTTTTTTCAGCAATGTACCTATGTATTTGTTCAAATGCGCATTTAAGGCGACAGTATCAAACTTATCAGATTCGAAACCCAGGCCGGTTACCGGTGCAGGGCGTGTTGCAGCCCCATTATTGCGGCTCACAAAACGCATAATAGTCCAGTTTCCTGCCGGGGCCTCCCAGTTCAGCGTACCATCGGCTTGTAATTTACTGGTCAGGTCAATGATATTTTTTTGCGCTACAACGGCATCTTTTGGCACTTCCGGATAGGTAAAAGGATAGGGCAAAAATTGCTTCACTCCTTCTTGTGACGAGTAAGGTGCACGGTAATAAAGTGCTTTTTCATCAATATCTGTTATTGTTTTGTCTACAGAAGGAGTTGGATAGGCTAAAACAGCTATATCTTTATAAAAATCTAACCGCTGTTGGATCAATTCAGGTGTCAAACTGCCATCGCCAAAAAATGGTTTCTTTGGCAGTGGCAATGGTAATTTTATCTTTTGTAGCGTACCGCCTTTAATAGAAACCGAACTTGATACGAGGTGCTGCATGGATTGATCTGCTGGCACCCAGGGCCCACCGCTACCTGTCCAGCCCGGGCCAATGCCCAGGGTAATCTCAATTCCCAACCGCTCGCTTTCCCGTACAGCATGTTTAAACATATCCTGCCATTGTTCACTCAAAAAATCAACAGGGCCAACAGGTACGCCCACATTTACCTCCAAAAATATAACATTGCCAATGCCGGCCTTTTTCATTGACTCCAGATCTTTCGTCATTGATTCTTTATTCATGTTGCCATCCATAAAATACCAGTAAACGCCAGGTCGGGATATTGCAGGCGGGTTAAAAAAGCCAGTCTTCACCTTACTTAACTGTGCCGTGGCGTTAAAGAGCAAAGAAAAGGTAAAAAGGAGGATCAGGGAAAAAGATTTATTCATAAACATCGTTCTTATTAAATTATAACAGGGCAGGCTGATACATCCCCTGGAAACAAACAATTTGGGTACAGTACTTATACTTGGTTTAGCTAACGGCTTATTAAAACAACAAAAAAAAGCTGCGACATTTCATCGATCACGCAAGAAGCTATTGATTATCAAAAATATTTAGATAAATATTCAAAATAATAACAGATTTGATATTTCACATCTATATTTTGACAAACGCGGTAAAGCTCACAAATATGAAGTTTGGCTACAACAATCATAAGTTTGGCTACTTCCATATAGATCAGACAGGCGAACTTTGAACTATCAAATCATACAACTATGAAAATTATCATCACAGGTTCATTAGGAAACATCAGCAAACCACTTGCTGAAGAGTTAGTGCAAAAAGGACACTCAGTTACAGTGATTAGCAGTCATCAAGATAGACAACAAGATATTGAAGCTATAGGCGCAACTGCCGCTATTGGCTCTGTAGAAGACGTTGAATTTTTAACGGCTAAGTTTAGCGGTGCCGATGCAGTTTATGCAATGATACCACCTAATTTTGCCGCAAAAGATCCTTTAGCACATTATGAGGTTATCGGAAAGAGTTATGCAAAAGCTATTCAGCAAGCCGGCGTTAAACGTGTTGTACAGCTGAGTAGCTGGGGCGCACACCTGACAGAAGGCACAGGGTTTATTGTGGGTTCCCATCGTGTAGAAGTAATTATGAATGAACTGTCAGATGTGGCGATTACCTACCTGCGCCCATGTTCATTTTATAATAATTTATACCACTATACCGATATGATTAAACAGGTAGGCTTTATCGGTACAAACTTTGGAGGGGAAGACAAGGTTACTTTAGTCTCCACTCAGGACATTGCTGGTGCCGCTGCAGAAGAACTACAAAAAACAACCACAGGTAAAAATATAAGATACGTTGCCAGCGATGAACATACCTGCAATGAGATCGCCAGTATTTTGGGAGCGGCAATTGGTCAGCCGGATATGAAATGGCTGTTATTTACCGGCAATCAGGTAAAAGAAGCTTTGGAAAAAACTGGTATGCCAGCAGCAGCGGTTGATAAAATGGTAGAATTAAACTTGAGCATTCATAATGGCAAACTAAGGGAAGATTATGATTTACACCAGCCAGCTGAAATGGGCAAAGTAAAACTGGAAGATTTTGCGAAGGAATTTGCCGCAGCATTTAAAAAATAAGTATATTGTAATATGGCTAATATGCAACCTCTGCAAATAAAAACAATAGCTGCCTATCATCAGGCCATGAACTTAAAAAAGCCTGAACACCCTTTGATCAGTGTGATTGATTTTGCAGATATCAGGACTTTGCTGGGAGTGGAATCCATTAGTTTTACCCTTGACTTTTATTCCATCGCGCTTAAACGAAATTTCGATGCAAAAATGAAATATGGTCAGCAGGTGTATGACTTCGACGGAGGCATGATGACATTCGTATCTCCCGGACAAGTACTTCGCTTTGAGATGGAGAAAGATAAAGAATTAAACCACTCGGGATGGCTCTTGCTGGTCCATCCCGATTTTTTATGGAATACCCCCTTAGCCAGCAACATCAAGAAATACGAGTATTTTAGCTACGCGGTAAATGAAGCTTTACATCTTTCCGAAAAAGAAGAGACAAGCGTCACCAATATCATGCAGATCATTGAACAGGAATACCATTCTAATATCGATCAATTTAGTCAGAGCCTGATCATTGCGCAGTTGGAAGTACTGCTTACCTATGCAGAGAGATTTTACAATCGTCAGTTCATTACCCGTAAAATCACAAATCATCAGACCCTTACCCGTTTCGAAAGTATCCTGGAAGAATATTTTAAAGATGATACGCAGTTAAAAAATGGATTACCTACCGTTGCTTTCCTGGCCGGATCTTTACACTTATCGCCCGTTTACTTGAGCGGATTGCTGAAAACCTTAACAGGTAAAAGCCCTCAGCAACATATCCATCATCATTTGATAGAAAAGGCGAAAGAGGAGTTATCTAACACAGGTTTATCAGTAAGCGAAATTGCTTATCAACTGGGGTTTGAACATTCACAATCCTTCAGTAAGTTATTCAAGACAAAAACCAATCTTTCGCCACTGGAATTTCGTCAATCTTTCAACTGATGGGTAATCTGCCCTGGTTAAATTAAACTTTTCCAAAATCACTATGCCCACTATTTCCTGGGCTTTAAGTAAAAGATATGATTAAAAAAAATCATATCTTTTTCGTGTTTAAAATCTATCAGGTATTACCATTCATCAATGAGAAAGATCAGGATCGTAGAGGGTATCTGGTTTTTCAGTTTGTTCTATCGAAGATATCCTTTTCATCCAAGCTATTTTAAATTTAGCAGCGTTG
The DNA here is from genome assembly GCF_009765875.1 of Pedobacter sp. L105. Taxonomy (GTDB): domain Bacteria; phylum Bacteroidota; class Bacteroidia; order Sphingobacteriales; family Sphingobacteriaceae; genus Pedobacter. The sequence goes on along the minus strand of NZ_LMUP01000009.1, from coordinate 63,495 downwards.
TAATCTTTGAAATTCATAACTGATACTTTGATTCTCCTATAAATAATTGACGTTTCAATCCAGACCTTTACCTATTAAAAAAAATCATGAAACGTTCAAAGGTATGGGTAGTTCTTGGTGCGGCCGAAGGGCTTGGATATGCAGCTGTAAAATATCTTACTGCGAACAGGCAAACTGTTATTGCCGTGGCAGATACATGTAACGCTATATTTTTTGATTGTTGTTCTGAACATCTGTATTTGATACATCCGGATATATCCGATAAGGTTGAACTCACAGCAGCATTCAAAACCGCCGGTATTAATTATGGATCTATTGATTACATCATTAACAATGGCAACTACCGGTTATTTCACAATGCCCAACTTAAAACCGACCAGGAAGTTGAAAAAACAATCCAAAGCGGTGCTATCAGTACCATAGATCTTATCACCGGCATGCTTCCTTATTTACGCAAAAAACCTCAAGGAAATATCATCAACATCCCTCCTCAATTGTGTCTGGCATCAGTTCCTGATCCCTTAATAGCCCTTAACTTAGCTGCTGCGATGGAGTTATTTCTAAAACGATTACACCAAGGATTACAGACGCTGGATTGCGGATTAAAATTCCTCGAACCTGGTGAAAGGCTGACAGGTTTTAAGGTTTAAACCTTACAGGATTAATATATTTGTATAACACCAAAAGATATGGCATTTAAAACAGATGATAGCAAAAGTATAGCCTTACTGCATGACATGAAGGATTTGTTAGGCTTTGAATGGGACGGGCCAAAAGAGTGGTCTTTCCAGGTTTTGCGCCGACAACCTGATACCTGCAAAAGTTATATCTCGCCAAACAGGCGGGAATTTTACAAAATCCTTTACATGACCAAAGGGGTATCCGTATTAACTATTGGGCTGAACAGCTATTTTATTGATCGGCCAACCATTTTTTTTATCGCCCCAAATGAAATCCTGACCTTTAAAAAACTAGACTCGGAATCGGAAGGGTTTATCTGTTTCTTTAAGCGCAGACTGGCCGATCATAACCAGAGCCTCAAAATCATCCTTGATAAGTATAGCCTTTTTTCCGATCCGGTAAAGAGTGCCATTTCCTTGTCGGATGAAGTTATTGCAGAATTAGACCCGATCTTTGAAAAAATGCTGTCCATTAATGTGCAGCATGGTGGCGCGGCCGAAGAAGATCTGTTACAGATCTATCTGCAATTAGTAATGGTTACGGCTGCAAAGAATAACCTTCACCCCCAACCAGATACAGTAAGCGATGAATTCAGGCACGTCAATGAGTTTTTTCAGTTACTGGAAAACGAAGTATCCGGCATCAATTATACATCCCCTATCCAGGCAAAAACCGCACAGGAATTTGCCGACAAACTGCTGATCCATCCCAACCACCTGAACGCGTTACTTAAAAAACATACCGGCAAAAATGTGAGTACACATATTAAAACCAAACTACTGGAAGAGAGTAAGATTTTGCTTGCCCAAACCGATTGGAGTGTGCAACAGATTGGCTATGCGGTAGGTTTTGCAGATCAGCCAAACTTCAGCCTATTCTTTAAAAAGAATGCCGGTACCACACCCGCAGCATTCAGGAAAAATTATGTGAGAATAGGAACCGTTTAATCTCTTTGTTTTTAGAAAAGGGGCAGTTTAAATGCAAGGCCCAAAAAAGTTATAGAGACTGCAAAGTCTCCCAAAAAGTTAAACTGTAAAGCCCCCAAAAAGTTAGATACTTTATGGGGGCATTTCTATGAATAGAAAAAACGAGCATAGTTTGGAATTTAAGGTAGCTATCGTTAAAGAAGTTTTAAGGGGCAATCAGTTTATTGCCAATATCTCATCAAGTCAGTCCAAACGGGTAGTCTTTTTTTCGGGATGGAACTGATTTGATGATCACCGAAGTCTTTGAAATTCATACATCGCTCTTTGATTCCAGTATAAGCTACCCTCTCCTTTAGCTGCAACTTTGTCTTGTCCAGTAACAAAAAGAAAATCCTGGACATCAAGACGATGAAAAATCAAGCCAACTCAATAACTCCTTACGGACATTACAAATTATTCTCACCCGTTAATTTAGGCCCTTATACTTTAGCTCATCGTGTGGCTCTTGCCCCTATGACGAGGTTGCGCTCGGATGCCGATGACGCCCCATCAGCTATGATGGTGAAATTTTACGAACAGCGCGCATCTGATGGTGGTTTGCTAATTGCAGAAGCTACCTCAGTATCTGTTAGCGGCCGTTCTTATTTCGGTGCGCCGGGCATTTATGCCGATGAGCAAATCCCTGCCTGGAAAAAGTTAGCTGACGCTGTTCATGCAAAAGGCGGAACTGTATTTGCCCAATTGTTTCATGGAGGACGCCAGTCGCATGTAGATATGACTGGTGGCGTTGCCCCCGTAGCACCATCAGTAGTTCCTTTTGAAGGTTTATCCTTTACACCCAGCGGATGGATGCCGGTTTCTGAACACCGGGTTTTACCCTTAGATGAGATCCCGGCTATTATCGAAGACTTCCGTACAGCCGCACAACGTGCGCTGGCTGCGGGACTGGATGGTGTGGAATTACACGGCGCTAATGGTTACCTGCCCGACCAATTCTTACAGGATGGCACCAATAAACGCACAGACAGTTACGGCGGTTCTATTGAAAACAGGGCACGTTTAATGCTGGAACTGACCAAAGCGCTGATTGCTGTTTGGGGAGCCGACCGAGTAGGTGTACGTATCTCTCCAAGTGGCGAATGGGGCGGCGTATCTGACAGTAACCCTGAAGCTACTTTTGCTTACCTGGCTACTGAGCTGAATCAATTAGGTGTTGCCTACATCCATGTAATCGAGCCTCGTATTAAAGGCGACAGCACCTTACATGAAGGTCAGGCTCCAGTAGCCTCAGGATTTATCCGCAAAAACTTTAAAGGCACCATCATTTCAGCAGGAGGTTTTGACCGGGAGGAGGCCGAAGCGATTATCAATCGTGGCGATGCCGACATTGTAGCTTTCGGTCGTTTTTTCTCTTCCAATCCCGATTTACCAGAGCGTTTGAAAAACGGTTATCCGCTCAATCCTTATGTGCGGGACACCTTCTGGGGAGGTAGCGAAATCCAGTATAATGATTTCTTAAGCTATAACAAACAAGCTAAAACAGAGAATCAAACTATCTAAAAACAATTCATTAAAAATGATCATGAAACCCTCATGGTCTTAAAAAACAATAATTAAATCATGAAAAAATTAGAAAATAAAGTAGCAGTGGTTACCGGCGGTAACAGCGGCATAGGCCTGGCAGCAGCAGTATTATTTGCAGAACAGGGTGCAAAAGTGGCCGTCACTGGTCGTGATCAACAAACACTGGACAGTGCTGTGAAAGAAATTGGTCATGAGGCCATTGGTATAATTGGAGATGTCTCTACGGTAAGCCAGATTGAAGCAACCTATAAAAAAACAGCAGAAACATTTGGAAAAATCGATGTGCTGGTGATTAATGCAGGTGTATTTATTCCGGGCGCATTAGCAGATTTTACCGAAGAGGAATTTGACAAAACCAGTGACATCAATTTTAAAGGTGTTTTCTTTTCTGTGCAGAAAGCCTTGCCTTATTTGAACGACGGGGCATCTGTGGTAATTACTTCCTCAGCACTGGCCACTATGGGACTGGGCGGCACTTCAGTTTATTCAGCTACCAAAGGTGCTGTGATCACTTTAGCAAAAGCTTTCTCTATTGAACTGGCAGGCCGTAATATCCGGGTAAACATCCTGTCCCCTGGCCCTATCGTTACACCGATCATGACCCGTGACGGAGCCACTCCTGAGCAATTTGAAAAAGCCAAAAGTGGTATGGCCTCAAAAACCGTTGTTGGCCGTATGGGTAACTCTGAAGAGATTGCACAAGGCTTTCTTTACCTGGCTTCAGATGACTCCCGGTTTATGCTAGGCGGCGAGTTATTACTCGATGGCGGCATGAGAATTAAATCATAAAACAAGATCACTCCACGAAAGCGTGGTGCTGATCACCGGCGCGCTGACCGGTATAGGTCGTGCAGCAGCTATTGCCTTCGCTAAAGAAGGCTCAAAAATTATTGTATCAGGCAGAAAAGAACAATCAGGACAGGAATTGGTAACAGTCCTTCGTGACTTGGGCACGGAGGCCGAATTTATTAAAGCAGATATACGTTTTGAAAGCGAAATTGAGGCTTTAGTTCAGGGCACTATCGCCCGCTTTGGCCGACTGGATATCGCGGTTAACAATGCAGGTTCTGAAGGGCAGCCCGGTCTCATTATAAATCAGAATGAAGAGACGTATAAAGCAACTTTTGACACGAATGTATTAGGTACTTTATTAAGTCTTAAACATGAAATGAAAGTTATGCTGGCACAAGGACATGGCAGCATTGTTAATGTTTCTTCCACATTTGGCAAAAGGGCTGCTGCCGGTGCATCCGTATATGCGGCCAGTAAACACGCGGTAGAAGGTCTAACCAAAGCTGCCGCATTGGAAGGCGCAATAGCTGGTGTACGGGTAAACGCCGTAGCACCGGGCCCTACAGATACCGATATGCTAACCAGATTTTCCGGTACGCCAGAATATAAAGCAAAACTAATGGCCGGTGTACCCATGAAACGTCTGGGCTTACCCGAAGAAGTTGCAGAGGCTATTGTTTTTCTGGGATCAGACCGCTCTCCGTTTTTAAGCGGACAGATATTGGCCATCGATGGGGCGAAACTAGCGGTTGATGGAGGTTCGCTGTCCTAATCATTTAATTTTCAACATCAGGAGTGCTCTTTATTTCTGAGCCTCCGGCAAAAGATATGATTTTTGTTAAGTCATATCTTTTGTGTGTTTAAAGGCTATACTTCATAAGAATAAGTAAATCATCAACAAAACATCAGTATCTATTTAAGAAATAACAGTCAACTGTTGCCGCGTTGTAAATTTATCTCCTTTCCATTTTTCTCTTCTGATATTTTTTTAAGCCTTTACTCTAATTGATATATTAGCAACCAGGATATTTTACCCCACTCAGGGATGTGCTATTGGACATTGAATCAAACCCCTGGCAGATCAACACCAAATGTCATTACAAACAAATTATTGAGATCAGCATATAATGAGTTCATGTTTGGATTGATTATAGTTATCGTGGTATTTCTTCAATCTATCATACTGAATCATAACTTATTCAATAAATAATACTCGCTGGGTTAACTATTATTGGCAATCCCCCTAATCATCCCATTCAGATAAATTTTATTGGAGAGTATTTTAAAAACAGTCTTATTTTCCATTTTTTACAGATGACCTTTTAAATTTATCAATGAGTATTTTTATCCCTTTCCTGTCCGGCACATCTACCTCTTGAATTTCAAACGACTGTCTAAATTTTGTTTTTTCTTCGCTAACATTATTGATATTATCGGCTTTGGGAATGTGGTTATAAATTATGATCGCTTTGTAGAGGTACATATTGTCTGCCCGCTTATCTTTAATCAGAAAGGAATAATCAAGAGGCTTTTTTCTAAAGAAAAAATATGAGGAATCTGGATCTGTTTCCGAAAGCTTTCTATTTGTAATTACTTCTGTCAGGTAAGCATTTCTATTATTTCTTATAATTTTGATAGAATCTTTTTCTTTGCCTCTTCCAATATAAAACAAAGATGGAAAATGTAAAAAATCTTTAATTAATGAATCTACAGCATATATCTTGCCTACTGAATCAGAAATGGAAGTATAACTCATACCATATTTTTCACCTTTTTTACAAATAAAAAAACTATAGCCTATTTTAAGTGTTGAAGGCCGTTTGTCGTCTGGCACTTCCAGGCCTAATTGGTTTATTTTTACATAAGTATTCGTAATTGGATAAGGTTCTCTTATTATTTCGTAATCATTTGAATAAATAAGGTCAGGTGATCGAGTGAAGGTTAAATGATCACCTGTTTTTTGAGGAATTTGCCAAGTATTTGTAATGCGAATAGCCTTAAAGTCTTCTAAATCACTATTCAAAGTAAAACTATTAAAACCTATATAAACAATAAAAAATAAGACTATTAAGGCTATTTTTAAAAAAAAATTCATTTATTATCCATTAAACTGTGAATGATTTGCTTGCGATTGAGGCAGATGGGCTAATATCTCCTTCAATTGGTACACCAAAACAGTAGGTAGTTCCCCTTACTTTAAAGTTTAGTGTCATAGAAGCTAGGTGTGGATTGACAACAACGCCAGATGGAGGCATTATATCAATATATGTTGCGACATAACCACCTGTAGAACCAGTTATATATACATTTTGATGTACGATGGACGTAAATTGCCAAACCCCACTAATCAATTGTTGATAACCTACATCTACGCTATTATATTGATAAGAATTAAATAACCCCCTGTAACATTCCCACGTATAGGTTATATATCTACTTGCTGAATCTATAGCAGTCGTTAAACTTGATATTGAAATACTGGCAGTTTCACCTGCTAGTGCCGATTGCATTGCAGCAATACAAGCGGAGGTGTCACCGATGCCACCATTGCCGCCACCTCCGCCACCACCACCACCACTACCACCTCCACTACCACCACCGGGATCGGTAATCGAACCATATTGGACAATCGGTTTTTTATAATGTTCCATGTTAAAAAAAATCTTTTTCATCGGATTACAATTTAATTTATGCCATTATTCAAGGTTTGGCAATCCCTTGTTCTAATTATTATTAATCAAGAAACTTCGACACCTTACAACTGTAAGTTTTCAAAATTTATTTCAACTAATAAATTTATGACGTAATTAATTGGTAAACAACGTCATATGTTACAATTTTAAATTTTAGTGCAACTGATCCGAATTGCCAAATTTCATTCCTTTTTTATGGATTGAGGCTTTAGAGCATGACACATGAACATGTGACATGTTTGAACATTATTGTTTTTTTAATTTAAAACGTATTAGTTGAAAATATTATTTTATTAATGTACTATTTATAATTTTGGCTTAAAAGTCCGCTCTTAAAAACTAGATTGTAAGTAAAATTGTATACCAAATATTTGATGATGATCGAAGCGGATAGGTTTAAAACAACATTGCAAGAATATAACGCAATTAAACCCATAGAGACCAGTAAAAGTAGTCTTAGTCCCGTTTTAATTTTCTTTATAATCTTGTTTCTCATTTTTGATGGTCTATCAAATAGAAGTATATTAAATTATACACTTATCCTAACGAAAAGGGTTAGCAAACATTTACAGCTTTATATGACAGTTATTTTCTTGAAAATAAAATTCAATCTGGAATTTGGTTTTAGTTCTATAGTGAAATAATTTTAATCAATGAACAATTCTAAACATGAAAAGAAAGAGGTATTACTAGCTGTATTACTTAATCTTTCAGCATTATCTTATTATCCCCTTATTTGGTTGGGAATAATTATACCACTGGTTTTCTGGATATTCACAAAGAACAAGTATAGCACAGTAAATGAAGTAGGCAGACGACTTTTAAACTTTCAGATTTGTTGGTGTTTGCTGATCTTATATATATTTGCGATCATGTACCTCATTCCAAAATTTAATCTCAAAATTGGCAACCCTAATGCGCAATTGTTGTTGGTTTTTGAATTCCTTTACGTAATGAATGCTCTTTTCATCATGATTAATTCTATCAGATGTTATTTGGGTAAAGAGGTATTCTATCCAGCTTTAAGGTTCATTAAATGACCTAGCGGTTTTAGACACCACCAACCATATCATTTCTAGACCATTATAGTCCTCCTCTGTCATTCCAGCAGCTAGATATTCGTCCTTGCCCAACTTCATTACCAGTTTGTTGTTCTCTACAACCACATTATTTTCCATCACCACTTTTAATACTTTAGAATGCACTTTCCCCTCTGGAGTAAGTAGGATATCCGGAATTTCTGAGAACGTAATGTAGTGATCGCCTTTTGCATCAATATAGACTGGATATTTTGATTTCAGATAATCTGTATTCTTTGCTACAGACGAACTTCAGACATTTCCTCCGGCTAAGAAATTAATTTGTGTTTTACTTCCTGTTACCTTAACAAAAGATCATGTTAACCGCCTGATTCAAGACCAAATGATTAAAAAAAGTAAGCGATGCTAAAAAGGTTTAGGGGGACCAGCATGAAAACCATAGAGGGTCCAGAAAGTTATTTTTTTAAGCCTTTACTTTAATTGATATATTAGCAACCGGGAATATTTGATCACCACCTAAGGACGTGCTATTGGATATTGACTTGATTCAAAACCGCGCACATCAATATAAAATCTCATTACAAACGAATTACTATCACATGAAAGAAGAGCAAGCAGCAGAAGAAATATTGCCCGTAACGGAAGTTGACTATAAAACTTCTATTGATATGCTCCTTAAAATTACAGCCGGCAATGATCACCGTTTGAGTGACATGGCGGATAATAAAGCGCAGATCCTGATTACAGTGAACTCCATTATCTTATCAGCAATCATCAGTCTTGTGCTTGGCCGTTTAAGGGATACCCAATATTTAATCATCCCATCTTTCATTTTGCTCGCCACAAGCCTGATTACGCTGATCCTGGCTATTTTGTCTACCAGGCCCAAACTTCCAAACGGTAAATTCACAGCAAGGGACCTATCTTCTAAAAGAGTGAACCTTCTTTTCTTCGGGAATTTCTATAGAATGAAAATCAAAGATTATTCTTCAGGTATGACCCATATCCTTACCGATGATAGCTTTTTATACGAGAGCCTGATCAAGGATAGTTATGCACAAGGCGTGGTGCTGGGCAGAAAATACAGGTTATTGAGATTAGCCTATAATGTATTCATGTTTGGGCTGATTATTGTCATCCTGGTATTTCTTCAATCTATCATCCTGGATCACAACTTATTCAATAAATAATCCTCGCTGATTTGATGATTAACCCTGTGGTCCGGCCTACCAACGTACTCATCAACACTTACAAACACGTTGGGTCGCAAAAAACCTTGTGTGCTTCATCAGGATTGCTTTATTAAACAAACAGCACACAATTGGAGTTCATCCAGCTCCATCGTCTCTTTTTGTTTAGCAAAACCTTCTGATTCAAAAAAATCAATAAAAGGATTTCCTGAATATTCAATCATCCAAACTGCCTCGTATGATTTACAAACAGCTAAGCATTTATCAAATAATGATTGCCTTATAGCGGGATTTGTATATTCTTTGATTACACCAAAATCAGCAATCCGGATAGCGCGCATATGCGCTATATTTTTGGGCCTTTCTCCTTTGGAGGTAATTCGGGCAAAACCTACTGGCTTGTCGTTTGTATAAACTACCAACCACTGATTGGACATACTGTTAACTTCTACCGTAAGCGTCTTTTCACTGAAATTTTCCGAAAGATAATTTTCAACTTTTTCTTTTGGCACTAAGGATAGAAATTTTTCCCTGGCAATTGTCTGGGTCAGATATAATAAGGTATCCATACCCTGTTCCGTAGCTATGGTAAATTTGGTGATGATTTTTGAATCCATTTTTGACATTTTATTCGGCCAAAATTAAGCTATCCGGGACCACCATATAGGTACAGAATCTTTAAGACTAACCGGTACAGTTAGATAGATACAGCTTTGCCAAAACGTTCCAGCGCTTTAATTTTCACCGGAGAATATTGGTCGGCAAACACGATCCTGAAATTATTGGCAAACCTGCCCGAAAAAGAAAAGGTATAACCGGGGGTAAATTTTATGCCCATTCTTTCGCACTGAGTGTAAAAATTATTCATATCCAGGTGATCAGGCATTCTTACCCAAAGATTATAACCACCTGGTGGTGGTACAACAAATGTGCCTTCAGGGAAATGCTGCGCTAAAAGATTGATGGTAAAATATGCGTTTTTTGAAAGCTGCCTGTTAAACGCCCGCAAATGCCGACTATAACTATTTGTTGATAATAAGCGGTTAACAGTTTCCTGATAAATTGGTGAAACTGTACTGCCCATAGAAAATTTAATTTGTTCTGCCTGCTTCAGGAATTTGCCGGCAGCTAACCATCCCAAACGGATACCCGGTGCGAGCGTTTTTGCATATGAAGTATAAGTGATTACCAAACCACTCTCATCGTAACTCCTTAGTGTTGACGGACGCTTTCCGCTAAAGTTTAAATCGCCATAGATGTCATTTTCAATAACGGCAACATGGTGTTTCTGAATAACTTCAACCAATTCCTTCTTCACTTCATCAGAAAGTAATATGCCCGTGGGATTATGAAAGTTAGGTGTGATGACAAGGGCTTTTATTTTGTTCTTCTCACAAGCTTTTTTTAAAAAATCAACATCAAAACCATTCATCAAATTTACCGGGACTTCAATCACTTTGAGCTTAAGCACCCTGATCACTTCCAATATGGAAAAAATGCAGGGGCTTTCTACGGCAACTATATCTCCGGCATCACATACTGAGGAGAGAGCGATATACAGCGCCTGTAACGCGCCGTCTGTAATTAGCAATTCTTGCAAACTGAGCTTTGTCTCATACCCGGCAGCATGTTTTATGATATTAGTTTTTAAATCTTCAGACCCGCTTGCAGGATAATATCTTAACAAGCCCACACCTTTTTCCCTGACTATATTTTGCATTGTTCTCAACAATAACTTTTGAGAGATGATAAGATCTCCAGGCATGGCCACATTAAATTCCACTAACTTTTTTTCACCCCGGGAAGAGGTGATGAGATCAATATTTCTTTCAAATATTGCATCCCTTACTACTGGATTATCCTGGATTTCCTTCTTCTGGTTAGCAGGTGCCGCTACATAATAACCTGATTTAGGAATACTAATTACTAAACCAAGAATGATTAAATGCTCATAACCATTTTGAATTGTAGTAACACTGGTATGGTATTGCTTTTTCAGGTCACGGACAGAAGGTAACTTATCACCTGGCTTATAAATTCCGTTGCGGATATTCTTTTCGATGTTAGCAGTGAATATCTCAAACCTGTATATCCTCATGACTATAAATCTATTTTATGAAGCTCTTACTGTAGCAGCTGTGTGTGATTAAAAATATTGGCAAATGTCATTAATTATGATGTGATATTACCTGTACAGTTTTTGAATACATGAGGATAACAGACGATAATTTATAAAGATTTCCTTTTCCATGGCTGTTGCCTCCAAATAGATTATAGCAATGGTAACCAGCACCGTCATGATGCTTCAGCCGGAAAAGGCAGCCGGACGATAAAGTGTAAACCTTACTTTATCCTTTGACAATGCGCCGTTCTTTTTATAAAATTTAATTGCAGGCGCATTGAAATCGGGCGTCTGCCACTGAACATTCACGCATTCTCTTTCAACAGCAAGCTTTTGGAGTTTTTCAAGAACCGCAGAACCGATGCCGAGGCCACGAAATGATGAACGGATATACAGGCAGTCCATGTAAATAAAGTAAGCAGCGTCCCAGGTGGAATAATCAAAAGTAAAACTGCAGAATCCGTTTACCACCTGATCAATTTCGATCACCCAGCAGTTGAGTTGATTGCCAGTTCCAAAAAGTTCAGTTTTAAGCCGCTCCCTTTTTCCCTCGCTTATAAAAGCAGCTTTTTCATAGGCGGTATGCTCGCCAATCAACAACAGCAATTCATCCAGGTCGTTTTCTGTTATTTCGCGGATTAGAAAGGTATTCATTAGCTGGTCAATTCTTCGTGTAAGTTATTTACAAATTCGATGAGATATTTTTTACCGGCGTCTTCATGCCTTATAGCCGCAAAATGCGTCCTGATCAAACCTTTTGGGCCGATCTTCACCAATTGCAAGTCTGGAGAAGATATAAATGGCTTTAATGCCCAGGCAGGTAGTGTCATGATCCCCATGCCCGATTTAACCATTTCAAGCGCTACCTCTGTAAGTGGGATAGCAATAATTTGTTCAGGCTTAATCTTCTCCTCTTTCAGAAAATGCTGGTAAACAGTAACGGTTTCCAGGGGATAGGAATGGATGATGAGTGTTTGCGTGGCGAAATCTGCAGGTGTCAGGTATTTTTTGTGCGCCAACGGACTTTCCTTATGCACAATGGCCATCACCTCATCCTTGAAAAGCTCGATATACTTTATGCTTTTATCACCACCCGGATCAGAAGTAATTCCCACATCCAATTCGTTTTGGAGCAGTTTTTCCAATGGTTTGTGGGTGGCTTCAATCACAATTTTAACTTCAAGCTTTGGATATAGAACCTTCATCTTTGTCAAAAAAGCCGGCAGCCAGTGATAGCTGGTGTAACACTCCGTACTTAAGCGGATAGAGCCTGCATGCCCACCACGCATATCGTTCACTTTTTCCATCGCTGCATTTAGCTCTCCAAGAACAATCACCGCTGTATCGTAAAGAATTTTTCCTTCATCTGTTAATAACCACTGATTCTTTGTCCGGTAAAATATTTTGGCACCGATCCGCTCCTCAATATCTTTGAGTTGATGGCTAACAGCAGACTGCGTAAGAAACAGCTTATCGAGCGATTTGGTAATGCCCTTCTCTTCAGCAATTATCTTTATTAGGTTAAGATGCCTTATTTCCATAATTCAAAAATAGATAATAATAAATACACACCGACATGAATATTACACATAAGGACTTGCTTTATAATTCATTAGCGTTTTATTTATAAGGTATATAATTTAGCAAAAAAAAAACAGAAAGAATATGGAAACAGCAATTCAACATTATCAGAACAAATTAGCGTTTGAAATGGACCCTTCGGATCTTTTCGATGCACTGGAGGCAAAACAAAATGTGGTGGTAATCGACGCCCGTAAAGAATTCGCTTTTATAAGAGAGCATATCCCCGGAGCAATTAGCCTTCCACACCGCGTTATGTCTGCCCAATCAACCGCCCAACTTGATAAAGAAGCAATTTATGTGATATACTGTGATGGTATAGGCTGCAACGCCTCAACCAGAGGCGCATTGAACATGGCCCGGTTAGGCTTTAATGTCCGCGAACTAGTCGGCGGTATTGAATGGTGGAAATTTGATGGTTATGCAACAGAAGGGACAAATCAGACAACTGGTCTTCAGATTGAATGTGCCTGTTAGCAGAAAATTGGAGGGATAGGAAGAGGATACTCAGAAAATGCCGTTTCTAAAATTAGGAACGGCTAATATTATCTAGTTCCTGATCAACCATTGCGGCAAACAAATAGACCTCAATTTCATGTTCGATACCAGGTGTTTAGGCGGGCAATTTCCACCTTTATTAATGATTGATCAGCCAAGCTTATTACTTCTCTAAAACTGCCAAGCGTAGAAATGGACATTTGTTTCTTGTAGGTATTTAGTCTCTTAAAAATTTAATTAAATCATCTATCTTTTTTACCTGGTTGGTATACTGATCATTCACTGTTCCATTGCCATGCAGGCCCAAATTAAAACTCCTGTATTTATTCCCTAATTTTATCTCAACAACAGGATAAGTGGCATCTAATATTAAGAATCCTCCGCTCTCATATTGGTTATTCTTTTTTAATTTATCATATTCTTTTTGCCAGGTTGTTATTGTAAATATTCCAGAATCTTTAATCTTTTCTATTAATCCTTCCTGTAAAATAGTCTTGTGCAGGCGTGACAAATAAAGCTTAACATCCTTTCTCTCCGGATCAACTCCAATAATTTTCAAGCGGGGATCATTCTGCCTAAGGCTGGTAATATTAATTCTGTACATATCATAAACTATTGAATCATTTACACTTTTATAATCAAGACTTTACCATAAGTCATATATTGTAAATCATATATTCTGATTTCCAGACAGGATCTTGATTCCTTAATAGATGGCAGCATTTTATACCTAACAGGCGGCTGATCGTTAAATGAAGCAACCGAATCTGCAGAAAACTTCTCATTAATTAACTTACATGGGTTAGCATCTCTTCTTTCTTTTTGCGCATACACAGCTGCACCTGAGATGAACATTATAACCAATATTAACACATATTTTTTCATCATCATTAAGTTCTACATTAATTTTAACTACAGCTTTAATTACATGTAAACTCAATAATTAAAACTCTATCATAAAAATATGCACCTATCTCTGATTTCAGAAATCATAGCCGATATATTACATTACTAATTAGAGAACTTAAATTAGTTTAATGGTTATAAGTCAACTCGCCATCCCTTGAAACTATAAAATTTGACCCTTGTTTAAAGTCTAATACAAAGTCCTCATATTATGTTAATGTTGTAAGTTTTTCTGAAGATATTGGCTCACATTACAAAAAAGTAATTAACTTTGATAGTATCATATGAGACTATGACTATGAATTTCACTAAGCCTCCATATACTATAACGGGTTACATACTAAACTTACTATCAGACATTTCTGAAAAGATTGGCGAAATAAATGCTATACAATTAAACAGACCTCCGGCGGAGCTCCGAAAATCAAATCGCATCAAAACAATACAATCATCATTATCTATTGAAGGTAATACAATGACAGAAGAGCAGATTACTGCGCTGATTAACAATAAAAGAGTTTTGGCTCCTCAAAAAGACATTATAGAAGTACAAAATGCAATTAAAGTATATGAAATGCTCAATGATTTCAAGCCAATGCAAGTAAACTCTCTGTTAAATGCGCATAAAATATTAATGAACGGACTGATTCCAAACGCCGGAAAATTTAGAAGCGGAAATGTTGGTATTGTTAAAGGATCCAAAATTACCCATCTAGCTCCACAAGGCGTTATGGTAACCGGTTTGTTATACGATCTGATGAATTACATTAAACATGACGATGACCCCATTTTAATTAAAAGCTGTGTATTTCATTACGAATTTGAGTTTATACATCCTTTTGTTGATGGAAATGGACGTATAGGCAGATTATGGCAGACACTTTTGCTGATGAAAAAACACCCTGTCTTTGAATATCTTCCCGTAGAAAGTATCATTAAAAACGAACAGAGTAAATATTATGAGGCTTTGAATAAATCTGATAGCCTTGGCCATTCTACTCCTTTTATCACGTTTATGCTGGAAAGTATATTAAAAGCATTAAATACTTTGTACCGTATACCAAATATTTCTTTGCAGGAAGAAGACAGAATTTCGATTTTTAAAGAAGTAACAGGTCAAAGATCTTTCGCCCGCAAGGATTATCTTCAATATTTTAAGAATATTTCCCCGGCAACGGCAAGCCGCGATCTAAAATCAGCTACAGAAAAAAACATTTTAAGTAAAAATGGCGATAAAAGGTTAAGTAGCTATAGTTACTTATAGATTAGCGCCATCCTATCGTGATCATTAATTGTGGCAGCCACATCGTGGCCTTTTTATGAAAGATGGAGCTTATAACCTATTGGTTTCACTTTTTAGCCCCGACTCATTTTCTTTCGGCGCCTTTACCTTAGTATTGCCAAAATTATAACTGAAATTCAACTTTACCTGCCTCGTTTCTGCATGGCCGTAACTTCTGATAAAATAGTTGCTGTAATAATTCGTAGAGTCCCACTTATTACCCTGATAGATGTCGGTAATCGCTAAACTCACCTTTGCTTTATTTTTGAGCAGGCTTTTCTGTAAGGCCAGGTCTACCTGGCTATTTCTGCGCGAAATATCATTGGAGCCCCCTAAGCGGTTGGTATTAAAAACGGCCCCAACCTCCCCTTTCATTCCCAATGGGAGCTGTATCGTTTGCTGAATATTTAAACTTGCGGCCAGTCTGCCCAAACTAAAGATACGGGTTTCATCGAGCGCAATTTGATTGTGCATATAATAGACAACTGCATTTGCACTGATATTCCAGATTTTCAAAGGACGAATTTGCTGGATGATATTCAGTCCTGCCTGCTTCTGCACGCCCAGGTTACGGGTCTGCATCACTACCTTGTTGCCGCCCAGCGTATCGGTAACATAGGCAAAATAATTGGATGTACGGGAAACAGAAAGGTCTATGATTGTTTTTTTAAAACTAAACTGAAGTGAAACACGGTTCGTCAACTGAGGCAGAAGATAAGGATTTCCTTTGATCGTAGTTAAGCCATCGAAGGGCTGCTCAATAGGGTTAAGATCCTGGTAAGCGGGCCGGTCTATCCTTTTTCCATAATTTAAGGAAAGGGTTTCACCCTCTTTTACCTTCATGACCAACCCAATAGATGGAAAGCCATTCCAATAATTCCTTTTGATATTCCCCTCCTGCTGACCAGCCTGAATGGTAGATAGTAAACCTGTAGCAGTAGTTTCCTCTAATCGCATTCCTCCCTGAAAAGACAACTTATCCGTTAGCGGATGCTCATACTGTACAAAAGAACTGAATATCTGTTCTTTGAAATCAAAATTGTTGGAACTTTGGGTATTCAGTAGCTCTTCATTGTTGTCGATAGCATACAAATCAAATAGGTTTGCGGCAGTGATGCTTGAATATTTGAGACCAGCTGAGAACTTGCCTGCCCAGAGATGACGCGCGTAATTGGCAAAAAGTGCATACAAGTTAATATCCCTGTTGTTGACGGTTCGGGTATTGTTAGCGGATGACACCGTACCATCGGGAAGCAAATACGTATTCGGCTGTAAAATCCCCTGTCCGCCATTAAATTTGCCATAATCCGCATCTACAGTTAAAACGTTACCCAGGGTATCCTCATAGCGGTAATTCAAATTAGAGTTATACCGGTTTGAAGATTGGTGGTAATAATTGCTTTCTGAAAGCAGTGTATTTTCAAGAGTGCCAGTTGCCAGGTCACTGATGGTAGTCCTCGTATTGATATCACCCGGCCCAAATAAAAAGTTACCGTTAAACTGTACACCAATAGTTTGATGATGAGCAATGTTATAGTCCATTCCTACAGATGAACTTATTGTTTTGCGTTGATCTGTATCGTGCGACCAGCCTCTGTAACTCTGGCCATCTTCATCCCTGTCAATACCATACCGAAAGCCATGGCTCCCGACAGTCTGACTATAATTACCAAAAACATTGATCTTGTCTTTCCGGTAATTAAAAGATAAAGCGGTATTGTTCTTAAGCGAGTATCCATAAGAAACACCGGTATCAAAGGTGCCGTTTAATCCTTCGTTTTCATTTTTTTTAAGGACGATGTTAATTATCCCCCCGGAACCTGCGGCATCATACTGAGCGGATGGGTTATTGATCACTTCTATCGTTTTTACATTTGAAGAGGAGATTGATTTAAGCAGATCAGACAGTTCTGCGGGCTGCAGATAGGTTTGTTTACCATTCAGCATCACCAATGCCCCCTGCCTGCCTGCAATATTAATTGTGTTATCTGGATTTACCGTTACTCCAGGGGCTTTTTTAAGTACTTCTAAAGCATTACTTCCCTGGCTGCTCACACTGTTTGCTACATTAAAAACAATCTTCCCTCCACTGGCCTGGATTAAGGGTGGCGTGCTCTCCCCTTTAATCACCACCTCTTTCAATTTATTATCATCCTGTAGGATGACAGGATCAATAACTGTGTTTCTGGAAATAAGAAGTGGCTTAGTTCTGTTTAATCCATAACCTACATAACTGACTAAAATTTCTATGGATCCTCCGCCACTTTCAAATTGATACCCCCCTTTTTCATTCGTAATTGTTTTACTGATGATCTGTTCAGTTGGGCTACTTAAGATCGTAACAGATGCTCCCGGCACTGGCTGCTGCTTATTATCCAATACCAGCCCCTTTACCAAAAAGATTTTATCCTGTGCATGGAGGTTCGTTTTTGCGAAAAAAAAGCAAAGAACAAGAATCAGAAAATTTGATTTAAACTTGGATTGAGGCATCAATATAATGAAGTTAACGGCTAATAATTAGAAAATCAATGACCTAAACTTATTAAAAATATTTCAAACAAAAGTAATAAGCTACTGATTTCCATTAATTTCACGATTTATCAGTTCGAAAAAGTAAATGGGTCACTTAAGATGTTATTACTGGTAATATCCATATTGTTTTTCAAAGGATTTTAAGAGGTTTCCTTCCAAAACGACAAATTATTTACATTGACGGAGATTTTAATAAAAACTAAATTCAGTCGCAGCCGGGAGTTAAGCGCTTTCAACTGCACATCACCTACAGACTGGCTGCGCCCTACCTGCCCAATTTGTTTAACAAACATGGGCAGGTAGAGACGAGGGAAAGCGTAGGTAATATGGAACCGAAAGCCGCTATCAACGAACAGCGAATGCTAAGAAAGTTGTTGATCAGGATTAAAATTCCAGAAAACAAGGCTATAAGAGCAATAGACAGTTAAGATACCCCGTGTCAAGTGATGTTTTCTCTACTAATGATTCCGACCGACAGGGAATCATTTGACAATGAAGGCAAAAAAAAGGATTAATTCGAAAATACAAATTAATCCTATATGGATAACGAGCGGTGGAAGTATTAGATGTTTTTCAGTAACTCCAGGCATTCTTTAGTTTTTACAACTGAAAGGGCATCCAACAGTATCGATTTATACTCAGTATGAAACCTGCCCCCATAAAATTTAAAAAGGGTAATGATCATTTTATCCCTTAGAACCGGGTTTTCTACCCTCTTAATTCTTTCATAAACGATAGGATAATTGATGTAAGTAAAATCAATTAAAACCTTTGTCTTTATTTTTTCGATCATAAACAAGGCATACTCTTTTGAATCAGATAAAACACTATCCGGAATTTTGCTCATAAAATCGAATTTATATCGGTCAGAAAAGCTTTTTGCTAAAGCTTGAAAGCCTGCTGTATCTTTTTTTGCCAGCTGATCATGTAGCTGAACCTGCAGATCTGACAATACATATTTGCCCATATTTCCCAGCACATCTGCATACAGCAGGTGATAAGAATAATCAGACATTTCTGGCTGATATTTTTCAATCAGGTCGTACAGTATATTAGTATATCGCAGCGTATGATCATTTTTACTGTACTGATTACCATTGACAGGCTCGGGTAACGCTTTGGCCGAATCTATTTGTTTTGCATACAAGAATTCATTTTGACATCTGTACTTTGCTGAGCCCTGACCAGAAAAGTCAAGATCGTAGATGTTAGGCACATCCGTTTTGTTTACCTGAATTTTAATATGGTCTCCGGGTTCAAAGTGAAACTCCCTGGCTATGGTTACGTCCATTAAATAACTTGTCAGCAACAAGGAGAAATATAAAGGTTTGGATTGGTCTTCCAGTTCAAAGGTGTAGGAGTTGCCTGTATTAGATTTTGGCTGTATATTTACTTTCCTGGTATTTGACAGATCACGTTGGTTTATCTCTTTTTTATAAACCAGTAAAAAAGGTTTGCTGGTTATCCCCTCTTCCAAAATTACTTCAAATATTACTTTTTTTGTTAGAGGCATGATCCGTTTAACAGGATTGCCCTGGGTAACTATACTTAACAGAACCAGTGTAGAGGTTAGGTTTAAAATGGATTTCATAACTTAATTTTTAGAATTTACTCAATAATGGTGCGCTGATGATTTCTTAGTAGAACCTTATAGCAGTTGATGACAGGTAGTTTTATGGTGATATGTCTTTTACAGGTTGATTGCGCCAATGCAGGACGATTTGGACATGAATTAGCTAGTAGAATAAGCAAAACCAAAGCCCCGTCCCTGGGCGAAAGTTTTAGACATAACAATCCCATTAAGCGATTTTTTGCTTTCATTTTTTTTAAGATTTTATGATATAAAGGGGGTTTTTACTTTCTTTGCAGATAAGATCATCGATCAATAAAAATGCACAGCGGCCGGCAAGTATTACCAGTAACCAACCTAAATAACCAGCCGCTTGTGCATTCATCTTCAGTCTGGGGGCTTGATGATGTTTCTAAATGAATGGATCGGGTTAGTTTGCATTGTGGTATATATTTAGTTTACCAGATTTAAGGGCTGGTTATCCCTCTCCCATTTCCTCAACGACATTTTAGACATAGGAAGGCCTTTAGGATTAAATCCTTGTTTTTTTAATGATGGAGAATTAAGTTAAAAAAGGGAAAATTTAGCTGGGCGGCTTGGAGAATTTGGGAAGCTGGTTGTAAATTGAATGGATAGTGCAAAACAACAAGCTCAAGTTTTCTAATGGATGCCTGCTGGCGTTCAGAAACCTGTTGAAAAAAGATGCGGTAGCGCGAAACAGCGTAGCCAGGTTTTCTATGCAATGCGTTCTGGCATTCAGAAGCCTGATGAAATAGAATAAGCTGTTATTTCGATTTTCCATTGCTTTAAGTTTTAAAGGCATTTCAGCAATGAAACTTGTAAGGGGAGCAGGCGAATATGGATGCTCCCCGTACGCATAGGTACCTCGTGAGTAGGCGAGAACGAATTCTCTTAGCAAGCATACGGAGAGCGCCCATATCCTACCCTGTGCAGGATGCGTAACCCAACACAAAGATAAAGAATTTGGGCATTTTATCATCCGTAACTTTGCTTGCCATTTAGATTCTCACGTCTACCTATGCAAAGTTTCTTCGATTTAAAATACCAAATCAATAATAAAGTTCATCAGTCTCTAACACTTAAGAACTACAATACAAATATACGAATCATATCGAATTAACACCAAAAAACAAAACATATTTTATATTAAATTAATATTGACATCGATATAAATAAATTTTGAAAATATAAAATAATATTATGGGTAAATAACCATATACTAGGTTAATCATACAAATAGCTTAACCATCTATGTATTGATGATCTCACAATAGGGTTCGCTCAACTCTACCAATGAATGCATTAAGTTCACCTAAGCCATAATAAGTTTCACCACGACAAAACAGCGATTAACGTAATAAAATATTTTATAGATGAATTATTCTATACCTTGGATTTAATAGAATTTAACCATGAAAGTATATTTATCATCTAAAAACTGTTTACGATTATCAATATTTTTAATACTAGCGCTTTTTTATCTGTCCTGTAAAAAAAATAACGATGCTAATATTCCAAGTAACAATGTTTCTGATATTAGTCAAGCCAAAGTTTGGTATGACAGTTTATATTCCACTAGTCAGAAAATTAATAGTTCTACCCTCTCAACTATCAAAGAAAAAGGAGTCATTAAAAATTACGATCTAAATCAAGTGATTAAACCCAACTGGAATAATCCTACCTCCTATAAAAAATTTGGTCAGAACGTCATCGAGATGAATATTGATCCATCGAATAAATTCAGTTCCATGTTAAAAAACAACTTAAACAATCTAACTAATACAAACCCTGCATATAGCAAAAGTTCCTATATTCTGGTTAACGATGGATCAGGTTATCAAGCTTATATCATGACTTTAATAGCTGATTCCTCCTATTTAAAAGGCGATATAAAAAAATTAGCCAATAACACTTACAGAAAGCGTGATATTGACTATAGCGGATTAGTACTATACTTTACGCCAAAAGGTAAGTATGTGAGCGGTTACAGATACAAAAATGGAACTTTAGTCAACCCACAAAGTCAAACTAATAAATCTGTTAGTAATGGTACCTTAAGTATAATGTCTGCACCAGTAGATTGTTACGATTATTATTTAGTAAGTTACACTAATGGTGTGGAAACCAGTAGTGAATATCTTTTTACCGAATGTGGCGGAGGAGATGATGCCGGTGGCGGAGGAGGAGGTGGCAGCGGAGGTAGTGGTGGTGGCGGTGATGGAACAGGCGGATCGGGATCTTCAGGACCTACTCCACCTGCATTACCTTGTCATATTTCTACAAATGGTGCTCTTTCTGTAAATAGCGCTCCTGTTGATCCGGGACCTGGACAGGGATTTCCAAATCCAGCTCCGTGTATCGAATATACCGGGGCGCGCGAAATTGTAAACCAGATGATCAATCCTTGTATGAAATCAACAGTGGATCTTATACTGTCAAACAATATTAATATTATGGGAGAAATGTCTGAGATTTTAAATAAATTTGGAGATAAAAACGGAACCATAATACATATAGTGGAGGACAATACTTTACATTATGACGATGGAAGCCCGAAAAGTGGAGCAAGCGAAGCGAAAGCAATAGATGCCCAGGGAAATGGCATTGCTGGAACCATCTGGTTAAATGCAAGCTACCTTGATAGTACATCAGTTCAATCAGTAGCTGCAACATTAATTCATGAATTTGTTCATTCTTACATTACATATAAAAATGATCCGATACTCACTAGCTCTCACGATGTAATTGCGGCAAAATATGTCGATCCAATGGCTGTATTTTTTCAAGCCAAATTTAAAATGCCGGCATTAGACGCATACGCATTAGCTTGGTCAGGCATACCTGATTCTGATATTATGAAAAATGCGAAAGCAAACCGGGACGCTGAACTTTTTACCATGACAGATGGCACTAAATTTACATATAATCAAATTATCAGTCAGGAAGCATTATATAACTTTCAGGGAAATGGAGCTCTGGGTCAGCCTGTATGCCATTAAAAAAGATTATGAAAAATAGTATAATATTTATTTTCTTATTAAATTTCATTACTTTCTCGCCGAAAGCGCAAAGTAAGAATTATTATGACATTGGCAATAAAGTGGCTTGGGCACTTTTTTTACAAATGCAAAATGACAAATGCCCCGATTCAATTGCTATGTACAGTTTTACTGTCAAAATCAATGTAGATTATACTATCAAAAAAAAACCCAAGATAAAAGTCAATGTTGATGATTCTCTATTTTATAAAATTTTCAAAAATATAGACACATTAAAGACAATAGACTACTCAACATTAATGGTAAAGAGAAAAAAAGCCGAGTTAATTTTACCTCTAGGACTGATTGTATTATCGAGTAAAAGCAGTTCATTTAGACCAAGCGTTGACATCCATGCTGTTGAATATAATATATATAAATTATTACATGTTGATAAAGAAATGAGCTCAAAAATTTACTTCAGGCCTTTTTTAATACGAGCTGAACTTAAACCGACTGATTAAAAGAATATTAAGATAACAAAATAAATATTCCTCGTTTGAGATTTTTACAATTTATTCCAGACATCTTATCACTTACAGGTAGATCACTAACTTCCATTTTTTATTTATAAGTAAATTGAAATTTTAGATCAATTTGTTTGAAACCCATAATAATCTTGAAAACTAAGATATTTTTCACATTCCTACTGATCTTCTTCACTTTCTCCTCAAAAGCGCAAAGTAAAACATATTATGCTTTAGGCGATAAAATAGCTACGGCTATTTTCAGACAATTTCAAAGTGGAAAAATGCCCTGATTCTATTGCGATGTACAGTTTTGCTGTAAAAATTGATATAGATTACAGCAATAAAAATAATCACACGATTAAGATAAACGTTGATGATTCTTTATTTTATAAAATGTTCAAGGATATAAGTGTCATAAAAACTTATGATTATTCTGAACTTATGGCTGGGAGAACAAAGGCCCAGTTAATTATCCCTCTGGGAGTTATTGCCCTATCTAGTAAAAGCAGTTCATCCAGGCCACAAATAGATGTCCATGCTCTAGAATTTAGTATGGAAAAGTTACTTCACGTGGATAAAGAAAAAGAATCAAAAATTTATTTCAGGCCTTCTTTAATAAGTACTGAACTTAAACCGACCGATTAAAAGAATATGATGCCTCCAACAGCTGTAGGCATCAGTGCTTTCGGCTATAGATAATCAAGATTATAGTTGTAGCCAACCAAAGCAATCCAATTATGCCAAGCATGTGGCGTCCCACTTTCGTAGAAAAAAAAGTAGGTTGGAGTTCTATCCTACCATTAACGGGATTATCTTCATTATAAATTTTTACATGATCCTTAACGCGATATATGATATCACTTTCATCATTAATTTTTTGTTCTACAAAAGAATATTGCCGATTACTGCCGTCTTTAAAATAGATTTTTAAGAAAGAAGAGTGATCTCTAAACGCTTCAGTTGTGAAATATGATTTGATATCCTGATACAGATATTCATTTTCTTCTTTGACATCACCTGTCGCATTATCAAAAATTTGTATTAAAATCGAGGTTTTAGACAGGGTGATTACACTTTTTTTAACAAATGGCTTTCTGAATTTTTTCAAGAAAATAAAGGGAAGAACTCCAAAAACGAAGAATCCAATAAACATAATGACCTCGATGCGTAAATGTAATGCCAAAAATATTGAACCGTATATCCCACCTATAACATAAAATAAAACCAAAATCATATATTTCTTTACATTAATGATTTTGACATCTAACGTTTCAATTTCTTTCATAACTTTATATGTAGAGCCCTTATTTATTAATTACATGTTCCTCTAAAATAAAATTATTACAAGACCATTTGATGAAGATAAACAGATTTTTTATGTTATGTACAATTTTAGTGCTAACCACCTTAAAAACGTTTGCGGTTTCAACCGATACAGATTCGCTTGTTAAAGGGATAAATTTTGAACTGCATTTAATTCAGAAATTTAATGAGGGACACTATGAATGTATGGCAGTTGGCATATCCGTTATCAATAAATCTGGCCACGATGTCTATATGCCAAATTTATATTTCGAGTTATTGAGTAGGCTTTCCTTGTATAAAAAGACTAATGACTCATCATATGATCAAAAATTAAAAAACATCTATAATTTCACAATAGATACTGTACATCTTATGCGCAATTATGTTATGCCGACAAACGCTATAAATAAGATAGTAGCAAAAAGAGTTTACATCAGTGAGAATGGAGGTTATTTGACCACAAAAATAGATAGTATCAGCGATAAAGCGTTCACGATTATTTTAAGAGACTGTAATTCAATATTGCCGTTTATAAAGGATGGAGCAACACTCCAGGATTTTATGGTGTTTGATATTGACTGGCTGGCTAAAGAAAAAGGTGAATATAGAATCTGTTTAGAACAAACAGGAAATAACGCAGGTGCTACTCTTTCTGGTTCTTGTAATCTTCCAAATATACTTTATAGCTATAGGAAAGAACGGAGTTTGAGCTCATACCATGCTGAACCACTATATATTTCTATTTGGTAATTTAATTCCGAACCCTGCCGGCTTACCGGCAGCAAAGAGTGTAGAAAACATTATAACCTCCTGATTATCGTATTTTTCTTCTGATCCTGCTCAAAGAAGATTTTGTAATCCCTAAGTAGGATGCCAAATAGTGCAGCAGCATAAACGTTATACCCGTTTTGTGCTAACTCAATTGCGGTTGCTTTACCTATTCCGGCAGAAGCACCTGTAACCAATACTGTTTTTATTCCTTATTGTTTAAACCGACAATGCAAAAATTCGCAATTTAAAAATGAAAGCTGTTGCCATTTGGCAACAAATGAAAAACACCGGTTTTAAGGACGAATAATTTGCCGATATATCTGCCAGCATTCACTAAAGAATTCTGATTGGGTTGCTTATATAAATTCTCATTTTATCTCATCCACAACCGTTTTCTCACTCAGTTTTTCAAGCATTTGCTTGATTTCCGGTTCCAAACCTTTTTAGTATACGATAGCGATAGTGGTTGGTTTTAATTCTGAAAGCAATTTTAAAAGCAAAAATACAATAGGTAACTAAATCGTTATGAGGTAAACAGATAAAAATTGTTAATTTTAATGCAACCTTTATTACCTTAACACTTGTAATCAGACCATTCAAAATCCCTATTTATGAAGTCCTCACTGTTTTTTTCGTTAATCCTAGTTTGTCTTATTTCCACAGTATCGGCCCAAAAGAAAATTAACCAGCCTTTGTGTGACAGTTTGAACAATTGGGTAGTGGTAGATCAAATTGCAGCCAAGCCAGCAGAAGGGATATACAAAACAATGAGCAAGGATCAATTCCAGCATTTTAGAGACAGCGTATTTACAACTCATCAAATGCTGATCAGTAAGATATTCGATAGTATCGGTTATCCCGGATACGATGTAGCAGGCGAAAAAGGTGCCTACCAATTTTGGTTACTGGTGCAACATTGCGATAAACAACCAGAGTTTCAGCAAAAGGTACTTGTGGCGATGGAAAAGGAAGTTGCCAGGAAAAATGCTAATCCTAAGGACTATGCTTATCTAACAGATAGGGTTAAAATCAATACCGGTCAGCAACAGGTTTATGGAACACAGGTAACTTACAACCCAGATATTTGTCAGGCAATCCCTAAACCGCTTGTTGATAGTAAAAATGTAAATCAGCGTCGAAAAACAATGGGATTGGGTCCAATTGAAGAGTACCTGAATTTCATATCCGAACACAATTTCGAAATGAATAAAGCTAATTATGAGTCCAGAGGCATCAAAGG
The DNA here is from genome assembly GCF_009765875.1 of Pedobacter sp. L105. Lineage (GTDB taxonomy): Bacteria > Bacteroidota > Bacteroidia > Sphingobacteriales > Sphingobacteriaceae > Pedobacter. The sequence goes on along the minus strand of NZ_LMUP01000009.1, from coordinate 37,253 downwards.
CCCTAAGCTGGTAGAGGTTCCTGCCTCATAGGCATGTTGTTAGGGAGCAAAATGGCCTTATTCAAACCTTCATCATCGGCTGCTGTTACTTCAGGCCTTCTTTAATAAGTCTCAACCTTAAACCGATTGATTGAATCCCGTTGATAAAATGATAGTCTACGCAAATCTTCCATAAAATAGTTTGAGAACCGACTAATAGGGCTACTAAATTTAGATTTCTCGAAAAAATATAAACGTCTACACTTCGAATAACCATAAGGTTTCAATTGTTACATCGAATGGTTCAAATTCTTCTCTAGCAAACAAGGATGTTTTTTTATTAATTAAATATGCATTATTGGAAAGTGATAACCTTTTAACCGCTTATTCTAACCAATATACAACTACATAAATCAAACAAGCTTATACGGTATATAGTCTATTTTTTAGCAACTGATTTCTGGGCAGGTACCAATGCGTGGATGGCCGTAATAGCCTGTTTAAGTTCGGGCACATTTTCATAGATCAGGCCAAGATCAAGCCCATCTACAAAACCTGCAACACGGCGACCTTTCTGGTAATGTTTCTTATACCGGTGAAACAGCCCTGAAAGAACCCTATTGTTAACTTTATCTTTATTGGGATAAGCATTCATCTTCCGTTGCTTGACAGGTACTTGCAAATGTTTGTATATGCCCCCGAGGTCGTGAAAAAACCAGGATTCAAGATCCTGCGTAGCAATCAGTCCGTGGATTTTTTTGATACGTGACCCTTCATATATAAATTCCTTCTCCAACTCGGCTAACCGCAGCAAATCAGGCGTGCTTCGATCACCTTCCCGGTCGATGGCCACAAACACATTTATATCTTCGCAGTCCTGAAAAGATCTATTTTCCAGGTATGCCTTGATCTTATTCCTTACCTTTTCCGTTACATTATATACACCCTTCAGGTTCCCGAAGTTACAACGGATCGCACGTTCGGGAATATACTTCTTAAAAATCTTTTTATAAAAATCATCTTCTGTTTCACCCTCATAAAGAAACAGGATAGAGCTCGGGTTCTTTTCCGTCTTGGCCATTAGTCGAACTCCTCCTCAGTTTGCTCAAAAAATAATTCATCAGCAAAGCTGCTGCTCCCCGAACGCAGGCGTGTTTTTAAATCCTTACGGGAGCTGGCATTTTCAAACTCACTCATCCCCTTAGCCGTAGTTCGGCTGGTAATGATTTCCTCCAGTTTACTTTTATTGAGTAATACGATGGAGTGGGAAGTGATGATGAACTGCTTATTTTCGCTGAAACTTTTCAGGAAAGCTACCAGGTCCATCAGCGCTTTGGGATGCGTCGAATTCTCAGGTTCCTCTATAAGGAAAATATCGTGATCGCTGTTCAGTACCTTGACAATAAGCGCGATCAGAAGAATGCTTCCGTCGGAAAGTTCCTTCAAAGTTTTCAGATTGCCCGCATGGCGAAAACGGAGAAATTTGATTTCTTCTTCGTTTGTCTTTTGCTTGTCGCCCGTATAGAATCTGGCCACATTTACATCATCAATGCCGAGCACGTTGTAAAGCGCACTCTTGAAAATATCCCAGCTCTCACCGTTTTCCAGGTTCAGAACTTCACTTTCAAGATCAAAAGCAATCACTCTCCCTTTATAAAGCCCTAATCGGCTCATACTATCATTTTTGGTGAGCTCAGTGTGAGAAAAATAAAATACAGGTGTCTTTAATACATTGCTCAAACACTTTTGCGCATCCATATAAGCCACATTCGATCCGCTGCTAAGCTGTAGAACACGTACGAGGCTAAAAGCATCGGGCACACCGTTTTCAAACTTAAATTTCGGGAAATCGCTGCCATAATGTACATCGTTTTCATGACGGGAAAAAATCCTTACCGGGCCGCCGGTCTTACCATTTTCCTTATAGCGAAAGCTTTCGCTGTCTATATAAAATATTGGGTGTCTCGACCGTTCACTGATCCGGTAACGAATACGGATATAATAAATAAATTTACGGTTGGTTTCTGTGTTCTCAAATTCCAATTCGGCAGATATCGCCGGGATAGCTTCTGCATCTTCGGTAATTATCCAATTGTTAGGCAATGCATTGCTGTACGACGTGCCTCTGAATCCACTGCGAAATGAGGCAGTCACTTCTTCTGAAGCGCTGTACAAAATGTAGTTCAAGAAACCGAACGACTGAATAAAATTAGACTTTCCAGAGTTGTTTGTTCCGATAATCACATTGTAATTGCCGAATACCAGTTCCGCGGATCCGATATTCCGAAAATGTTGTAATTTATAATTCACTATTCTCACCATTGCATTGTATTTTAAATAACATTAACAATAAAAACAGTCAAATATAGGTAAAAATAGTTCAATACACCCCAATTTTTGGGGTATTACATTTATTCGATATTTTATGGATAATCTTTTTTTACAACAAAGAAGTGGAATGGCAAACGTTCCAAAAGAAAATGATCCCTACTTTACAGTATATTACTGCTTTTTAAAAGCAGTAATATACTGTAAAGGTGATTTTCCAAATTCCTTTTTAAATGCCCTCGAAAAATTAGAACTGCTCAGGAAACCGGTTCTTTCGGCAACCTCATAAAGGGGAACATCTTCGTGGGTCATTATCTGAACGGCCTTTTTTAGCCTGATGGTGCGGATGAACTCTCCTACCGACTGATTGGAAATACTCTTTATCTTTTGGTAAAGCTTGGTCCGGCTGATGAACAGCTGGTTACATAAAAAATCTACATCAAGGTTTGGGTCTTTAATATTCTGTTCTACTAAACTTAAAAGCTCAGCGATAAATTTCTTATCTTTTTCGGAATGAACCAGATCTGTGGCCTGCGCAAGATAATTCTTGATGTACCGTTCTTTAACTTTTTCTGCCTTTTCAAAGATGTTCTGAACGGTTAACAACAGCAGTTCATTGCTAAAGGGCTTGGAGAAATAAAAGTCTGCTCCCGATGCCATCCCTTTAATTTTTGTTTCCAATTCATCCTTACCCGAGAGGATGATAAAAGGGATGTGACTGGTTTCAAAAGTTTCTTTGACGTTTTCACAAAATTCAATTCCATCCATATCCGGCATCATCACATCGCTGATAATTAAATCAGGGAGGTACTGGCTGGCCACGTTAAGTGCTGTTTTACCATTATTGGCCTCTAGTATAAGATATTGCGTTTTAAAAATCTGTTTTAAATAATGCCTCAAATCATCATTATCATCCACCAGCAAAATGGTCTTTTTGCTTTTTACATCCTCTTCGCCACTGATGGTTTCTTCTTCAGACACCAGCTCAATGCTAAAGGAATCAATTTTTTCAAGCTGTTTTTCTAAAGATTGATTGGGCATGATCCTTTCTGAGGCTTCATAAAAATCTGCCTCACTTGGTATGCCGATAACTATCTGAGTACCCTTTTCAGGCTCACTGTACAAATAAATATCACCTTTGTGCAATTCAGCAAGGCTTTTAACAATGGCAAGGCCTACTCCAGAACCCAAGTGCTGATGATTAACCCGGTAATAGCGGTCAAAAACTTTCGAAATCCACTCAGGGGAGATGCCTATACCCGAATCCGACAGGATAAAATAAATATAACTTTTGGCCCTTAAGGGATGTAAAAATTCAATCCCTTTTTTAAAACGGGGTGTAAAATTTGAAATATCATCTACAACGTCCAATATCACCTCACCACCGGCCTTAGTATATTTAAACGCATTGCTTAGCAAATTAAAGAGTATTTTTTCGATGACTTCAACATCTATGTATAGCGGTTGGACTGCAGTATGCTGTTCTGCCGGCTGATTGATCTTAAAGGTAATCTGCTTGCGGTCAGCAAGTATTTCAAATTCCTGTACAACATCGAGGCAAAATTGATCAATCCATACCGGCTGCACCTGAAGTTTGATGGTTTTATCCGCAATTTTCCTGAAGTTCATCAGTTCAGTTACCAGGTTTAGCAACCGCCTTGCATTTCTCAGTATAAACTGATAGCTATGATCAACCGTTGGGTTTTGGTTTTGGCCAATCAGATTTTCTATCGAGCCCATGAGTATAGTCAGCGGTGTGCGAAAATCATGAGAGATATTGGTAAAAAAAACAAGCTGCTGCTCAGAAAGTTCTTCCCGCTGCCGGTGCATATCCTGCATTCTTTTTTCATTGACCTGACGCAGCGCAATCTCACTTTTCATGCGGTACCACCTGGCCTGAAGCAGGAAAGTTGCGGATATTGCCGCTATGAAAAATACGGCATACAACAGTTTTGCCAGGTCTGACTTCCACCAGGGTGGTGAAATTGAGATGGTGGTTCTAGCACTTTCCATGCTCCACACCCCATCGTTATTGGTAGCCTGTACCACAAAGGTATAGCGGTCATAGTTCAGGTTACTGTAGGCGGCCCTTGGATTATTTCCATCGGTATATCTCCAATTGTTATCAAAACCAATCAGTTGATAGCGATAATGACATTTTAACGGATTCGCGAAGTGCATCGATGAAAAAGAGATCACAAAGTTGTTTTGCAGGTAATTGATAGCTATATCCCCGCTATATCCTATCGCCTTGCTGATGGTATTGTCTTTAGCAGATCGGGCAACGCCAAAATCCGGCTTCTGGTTATTGATTAAAATTCCTGTTAGGATAGGTTTCGCATCGACAGAATTTGACCGTATTTCACGCGGATAAAAATAGTTGAGGCCATTGATCCCGCCAAAAAACAAACAGCCATCTTTCGCTTTGTATGAAGAACCTACTTTGAAACTGTTGCCTTGTAGTCCATCGTTTTTATCAAACCTGGTCAGTTTTCCCGTTTTTGAATTGAGGGATTCTAATCCATTACCGCCCATCCAGATGTTCCCATCATCATCAATTTCCAGGCTCTCCACATCATTGAATACCCCGAAGTTACTACCGAAAGCCTTGATGTGCTGCAAACGGTTATCCTTTCCAAAAGTAAGTTTGTTTAAACCGCCCCCAATGGTGCCTACCCAATAGGTATCATTTTGCTGCCTGGCAATTGGATAGGTATAATCAGAACTCAGGGCATTCTTTTTTCCCGTTGCCCTGTACGTAGTTGTTTTAAGGATGCTGCCCTCAGCATCAACCAAAATTTGCTTTAATCCTTTGGTACTGGAAACAAAGAGCTGTGGCCTATTCTGATCTGCCTGGATAAAGTAGCCTTCTCCATAATATTTAACCTGATAAACACCTTTACTGTCCTTATATATCACACCAAATTTGTCGACGTGATTGCCGAACCAAATGTTGCCGTAACAATCTACAGCGAGGGTTTCTATACCATATTTTGGAAAGTGCTGTGCACCGGGCGGGTTCCATAAAACACTACGATTGGGTTTTAGAATTTCTAAACCGCCACCCGTACCTATCCATAAATTTTTACTTTTATCTGCAACAATCGCAGTAACCGCATCGTTTTTGAGCTTTAAGGGCGAATGATCGGAATTGAAAAAAGTCCATTGCTTCGTTTTCAAGTTGTAATGGATTAGTCCTTTGGTCATGGTGCCGATCCACAGCTCTTCACCTTCTGCAAATACCGAACGGACATAATTTCCCGACACCGAATTAATGTGCTCAGGATCGGGTTTAAGCGTATAAAAGCGTTTCTCATTCAGGTCGCAGTAATTTAGCCCGCCCCCAAAAGTGCTCAGCCACAAACATTCAGAACGATCTATGAGAATGGTGTTTATTGAAGTTGAGTTGATGCTGAACAGGCTGCTTGTACTTTCAAGAGTTTGGATAAAATTCAAATTCTGGTCCAACCTGATCAGGCGCCTACCGGTGTTGATCCAATAGTCTGACTTTCCCTTTTGCGCCATATTTTGTATATCCCTGATATCGTGATGTACAAATCTCTTCTCTATCGATAGCTGATCCTGGTTTCCGCTGGTTAAATATAAGGTATCAGCCGATGCGGTAAGGATATGATGGCTGTTGTCAAGAAATATGGTGTTTAAATTTTGATTCGATTTGCCATTGATCAATAACCGGCTGATCTTCATTTTCGTATCCATTACCCATATTCCCCTGTTGCTGGACAAATAAACCCGGCCCTTTGCATCAGTGACCATATCCGAAAAATGGACATCAGCAGGGATGTTTATTTTTATGGGATTAAGAACAGTTTTATCTACCCGATAAACTTTCAGTAAGCCCCTTTGCAGTCCATAAAGCAGGTTGTTTCCGGGCTTCACAATCTTTTTAAAATATGGAGAGGTATTTTTTATAGCCTCCGTGATTTCAACATACTGCTCCAATGCAGGATCGAAATACGCCAGGCCATCTTCGGTGCCCAACCAGATCTTACCCTCAAAATCGGGATATACAAAACGAATCCTGTTTTGATAAGCATTTTTTAAAGGTTGTTTATTGTTGTAATATTTTGTGTTTACATAACCATCAAAGCGGTTGAGGCCGAAGTTTGTTCCTGTCCAGATGTACCCCCTGGAATCTTGTGCAATATCATTAGCGTCTGTATGGGAAAGCCCTTCGTCAACAGTAAGATATTTAAATTTATAGGGAAAAGACTGACTAAAAACCGCCTGGCTGCACACAGTACTTAAAAGAAATACAGCGCTAAAAATAGCTATCCATTTAAACCAAACCATCATAAAAAATAAAACGGGCTTACCATGGTGTAAAAATGAACTTATATCCGGTTAATATACAATCCATCTACACAAATGTACGTATTGTCAAAAAAAATGTATGCAGTGGCAACCCAACAAAACGTTTTATTAAAGTTATTTGTGTTTGCACCTATTTACAATTTAAACCTGCTAACCAATTATTCCTAAACCTGATTATGCTAAAATTTACCCGGTTCATCAAGCTCTTTATCCTGCTTTTCATCAGTTATACCAATATCACACAGGCACAACAAAAAGAAAGTAGTTTCCTGTCTAAACAAGATACAGCATCGGTACCAAAAGAAATTGAGGACCCGGAAAACATCGGTATCCATAAAGAAGCTGCACATGCTACCTTAATGCCCTATGTCGATTTAAAGCAGGCACTTTTGGCAAACAGACGTGCCTCTACCTTTGCGGTGAGTTTAAATGGAATGTGGAAATTTAACTGGGTAGACTGGCCGCAAAAACGTCCGGTTAACTTTTACAAACCCGAATATGATGTTTCTGGCTGGAAGGAAATCAAAGTGCCTTCAAATTTTCAGGTAGAAGGATATGGAACACCTTACTACAGCAATTACACCTATATATTCAAAAAGGATTTCCCCCGGGTGATGAGTACCCCTCCAGAAAAATTCACTGCCTTTAAAGAGCGGAACCCCGTGGGCAGTTACCGCCGTGATTTTACGGTACCCGCTAGCTGGAAGGACCGTAAGGTTTTTATCACTTTTGATGGTGTGGATGCCGGATTTTTTATCTGGGTTAACGGACACAAGGTTGGCTACAGTGTAAACAGCCGTAACGCAGCCGAGTTCGATCTAACAAAGTACCTGCAACCAGGCAAAAATACACTCGCTGTTGAAGTGTACCGTTTTACCACCGGTAGTTACCTGGAAGATCAGGATATGTGGCGCTTGAGCGGCATTTTCAGGAATGTAACACTTTGGAGTGCCCCGGAGCAACACATCCGCGACTTTTTTATTAAAACCAACCTGGACAAGCAATTTAAAGATGCAGAGGTCAAAGTATCCACTAAAATTAAGAATTATGGTACAAAGGCAATCCGGGCAAGGGTTATCCAGGCATCACTCTATAACGGCGATGTATTCGTTAAGGGCAACCAAACTGCGGTACCGGCCCTTAAACCGGGTGAAGAAGTGAATGTAAATTTGAGTTTTAACGTTACAGCGCCATCTAAATGGACAGCCGAAACACCGAAACTGTACACCACCGTTTTAGAACTTAAAGACGGGAATAAAGATGTAGAAATTCTATCCTCAAAAACCGGATTCCGACAGATAGAAATAAAGGGCAGACAGTTTTTAGTGAACGGTGTGGCCATCAAGTTAAAGGGTGTAAACCGACATGAAAACTGGCCTGATGTTGGTCACGCGATTACCGAAGACCAGATGATCAAGGATATTACGCTGATTAAGCAGGCCAATTGTAACCATGTACGTACCTGTCACTACTCAGACGATCCAAGATGGTATGAGTTATGCGACCAGTATGGTATTTATCTGGTGGCAGAAGCCAATTTGGAGAGTCATGGTTCATGGGATGAATTTAATGAAGATCCACGCATCAAGGCGGCTATTATCGACAGAAACGTTGCCAATGTAGAGAATTTTAAAAACCATCCCTCAGTAATTATCTGGTCTCTGGGAAATGAATGTGGTAGCGGAGGTTCTAATTTTAGGGCTGCACTACAGACCATCAAGACTATAGACCCAACCAGGCCCACGCATTATGAAGGTTTTGGAATTGGGAAAGACAACCCTGCAGATATCGACAGCCAGATGTATACAGATGTGGCCAGCCTGGAAAAACATGCAAAGGATGATAAGCTGACCAAACCATTTTACCTGTGTGAATATGCACATGCTATGTTCAATTCGATGGGTTCGGTAGATATTTACAACGATCTATTCGATAAATATCCATCCCTGTTGGGCGGAGCCATCTGGGAATGGCAGGATCAGGGAATTTACAACAACAGAGATCCAAAACATCCCATTACGGCATTCGGTGGTGGTTTTGGTGAGTATCCTAATGATCAGTATTTTATCCATAAAGGGGTTGTATTTTCTGACAGGACACTTAAACCGCACTATCCTGAGTTGAAACATGCCTACCAGTGGATTACCATCGCCGCAAAAGACCTGAAGACTGGAACTTTAACCCTTAAAAACCGTTACCAGTTTACAGACGTCAATACCCTGGAAGGAAAATGGGAGCTCACGGAAGATGGAAAAGCTTTGTCGTCGGGAACTTTTAGCCCGGGATCTATCGCTCCTGGTGCAGAAAAAGAACTTAAGATCCCTTATCAGGTACAGCCGAAACCTGGTGCAGCCTATTTTTTAAGGGTTTCTTTTCATTTATCTGAAGATAAAATTTGGGCAAAAAAAGGATATGACGTTGCGTCACAACAATTTGAATTGCCTATCAATATTCCTGAAACCCCGGTAAAGGTTAGCGGTGTATTAACGATGAACAACTCGAAGTCAACTATTAAGATTAAGGGGGCCGACTTTTCCCTGGAGTTCGATAAGGTGAAAGGTACGTTTTCAAAGATGGAGAAAGCCGGCAAAAACATCCTTCAGCCTGGCGGAGGCCCGATGTTACATTTATGGCGTGCACCCCATCGTAAAGATGATATGTGGATTTATCCGGAATGGGAAAAGAACGGTTTAAAAAATATCAGTTGGTCGGTAGACGAGATAAATGCCACTCAGCTAAGCAAGAACAAGGTTAAAATTCAATTAAGCCTTACCGGAACTGGAAAACAAAATTTTGTAGTTCATCATAAGGTGACTTACACGATTGATGCCAATGGCTTAATTCTTTCAGAAAACGTGGTTGATTTTAGCGACCCTAAATTGATCCTGGCCAAAATTGGGGTGCGCCTTTTTCTGGACGAACAATTAACCGAATTTGATTATCTGGGACGCGGGCCCATGGAAAATTATGCAGACCGCAAAAGCGGGTTTGACATCGGTCATTATTCAAGTACGGTAAAACAACAGATGACACCTTATGAAAAACCTATGGAAAACGGCAATCATGAAGATGTGCATTGGGCCAACATACAAACGGATGGCGGCATAGGGTTAACTGTTAAACAAGGTACAGATTTATTTCAGGTAGCAGCCCTCCCCTACAGCGACGAGGAGATGGAAAATGTAGAGTATAAAATTGACCTGCCTAAAAGCAAGGGAACAGTTTTAAACATTAGCCATAAAACCCTTGGCGTAGGCTCATGGGGTTGCGGGCCCAAACCACTGGAACCCTATTTGGTGTATGCAAAACCCACTTCGTTCAGTTATCAGATTTTGTTAAGGGCTAAAAAGTAAGGATGAAACTTACAACTTTTACCTCCATGATGAACAGAAGCACCAGAAATGGGTTATACCTCAGCTGCATGATCTCGCTGTTAAGTATTTCCATTTGTTTGGGCCAGGTAAGCGGTAACGCACGTTTTGTTGATCCATTTATTGGAGCGGCAAACACCGGGCATACTTTTCCGGGAGCAACAGTGCCTTTCGGGATGATTCAGGCAAGTCCGGAAACAGGAAATATGGGCTGGGATTACTGCTCCGGTTATCGCTATGAAGACCAGCAGATCTGGGGATTTTCTCAAACACACCTGAACGGAACGGGTATCCCAGATCTTGGCGATCTGTTACTGCAACCCTTTACAGGATCAATAAACAGGGATAATTTTCATAGCGGTTTTTTAAAGGAAACCGAAAAGGCCTACCCGGGATATTACACCGTTGCCCTTCAGGACTTCGGGGTAAAAGTGGAGCTTACTGCTACACCGCATACCGCATTTCATCAGTATACTTACAACCCTGCAAAAGGAAAGGCAAAATTACTTGTCGACCTTCAGTCCGGGCTAGTATCATCCGAAGAGCAACTGCGCAACCGGGTAATTGAAAATGAAGTCACCTTTACAAGCCCTACCGAGATGGAGGGTTACAGCAAGGTAAATCATTGGGTAGAACGAAATTATTACTATGTGATTCAATTTAGCAGTGCCATTACCGCTAAAACGGTGTTGCCAACATTTAAAGGAGAGAAAGCCCCCCGGTATGCGCTTGAATTTGATCTGAAACCAGGAGAACAGTTAAAGGTTAAAATAGGCCTTTCTACAGTGAGCATCGCCGGGGCGCGTGCCAACTTAGCCGCAGAAACACCGGGCTGGAATTTCAATGAAACCCAGCGTAAAGCAACCAGCCAGTGGAACACCTATTTATCGAGAGTAACCGCAACAGGAAGCACTGCACAAAAAGTTAACCTGTATACCAGCTTTTATCATTTGCTGGTGCAACCCAATAATATTGCAGATGTAGATGGCAGCTACAGGGGCGCCAAAAATAAAGTTTTCAAGAGCAAATCCGGATACTATTATTCCACTTTATCCCTTTGGGACACCTACCGGGCAGCGCATCCCCTGTATACGATTCTTACGCCTGAACGCGTTGGTGGATTTATCAATACGATGCTGGAGCATTACGATCAGCAAGGTTACCTCCCCATTTGGTTGTTATGGGGCAAAGAAAATTTTTGTATGATCGGGAACCATTCCATACCGGTCATTGCTGATGCGTATTTAAAAGGTATCCGTGGATTTGATGCAGAGAAAGCTTTTCAGGCCATTAAAACATCTTCCACACAGCATCATCCTAAGTCAGACTGGGAGATCTATAACAAGTTTGGCTACCTGCCCTTTGATCTGATCAAAGAGGAGTCTGTTTCCAGAACTTTGGAATATGCTTACGATGATTATGCAGCATCGCAAATGGCCAAAGCTTTACACAAAACCGCCGACTACAACTATTTCCACAAACGATCTCTGTTTTACAAAAATTTATTGGATCCGGAAACCAAACTGATGCGGGGCAAAGATTCAAATGGGAAATGGAGAAGTCCTTTTAGCAGTTTAGCACTTTCTCACGCCTCTACTGCCGGTGGCGATTATACGGAAGGCAACGCCTGGCAATACAGCTGGTCGGTGCAGCATGACATTAAGGGCCTATCTGCTTTACTAGGCGGCAATAAAGCTTTTGCAGCAAAGCTGGATTCTTTGTTCCTATTGAAAGAGGTACAGGAGGGCACCGGTTTTACGGGCGATGTTACAGGTTTGATCGGACAATATGCCCACGGCAATGAGCCCAGCCATCATATAGCTTATTTATTTACCCTACTGGGCAAACCGGAAAGAACACAGGAACTGGTAAGGGAAATTTGCGATAAGTTTTACCAGAATAAACCAGATGGCCTATCTGGAAATGACGATTGTGGCCAGATGTCGGCATGGTACTTCTTTTCAGCAATGGGCTTCTACCCCGTTAACCCTGTTGGAGGCGATTATGTCTTTGGGGCCCCGCAGCTAAAAAAAATACAGCTTAAAGTTCCAGGACATAAAACATTTACAATTGAAGCGAAGAATTTGTCTGCATCCTGCAAATACGTTAAATCGATCATGTTAAATGGTAAACCCTACGCTGCAAATTTCATCCATCATAGGGATATCATGAAAGGCGGGAATTTGACATTTATAATGACTGCAGAGCGGCCTGAAAGTATTTCGCCCTAAATGCGCAATCTGGCAGAATTGTACTATATGCTAACTAATGCAACTGTTTAGCCGTCTGGGCAAAGATCTGAAAATTTGCAACAAAGCTCTGGATTATTGAAACGTATAGTTAAATTGCATGATCGGGTTGTTGAGCGAAGGAATAAAATACTATCCAGCTGAGGCTGTTATGATTACTAACCTATAAAAAAATGAATTTAATTAAAAAACTTTTAGTAGTACTGATCTTACTTTCCGGATGCCCTGCGGTATTATTTGCCCAGCAAATACCATTGGTATTGAAGTCTCCAAATGGCGACCTAAACGTAACTGTAAGTATTGGGGATAATATAAGCTATGCTGTAAGTGCAAAAGGCAATTTGTTATTTACCAATGCCCAGCTGGCACTGGTATTAAAAAATGAAGTGCTTGGCCAGAAACCTAAACTTTTAAACAGTAAAATCACAAAAGCTGAAGAGGTAATTACCCCTTATGTTTCGTTAAAATATGCATCCGTAAAAAGTGTTTACAACACCCTGCTATTGAATTTTAAAGGGAATTTCTCCGTTGAGTTCCGGGCTTTTGATGATGGGATTTCCTATCGCTTTATCACCAATAAAAACGATAGTATTGAAGTGATGAATGAAAACCTGGCTATTAATTTCCCGTCAGATTACCTGTTGCATCTGCAGCAAAACAATAGTTTCAAAACAGCTTACGAGGAGTTATATCAACACGTTGACTCTAAACAATGGAAGCCTGAAGATAAAATAGCCGACCTTCCCGCCCTGATTGACACGAAAAATCAATATAAAATATTATTCAGCGAGTCAGATCTTTCTGATTATCCGGCCATGTTTTTAAAGGGAACCGGCAGCAATGGTGTAGAGGCTACTTTCCCGAAAGTACCGCTACAATTTGGACCTGATGGGGACAGAAGTTTAAAGATCCTTAAGTCGGCAGATTACATTGCCAAAACCACCGGCAAGAGAAATTTCCCGTGGCGCTATTTCGTGATCACGAATGACGATAAGAAAATACTTGAAAATACCATGACCCTTAAGCTTGCCGGAAAAAGCAAAATTGCAGATCCTTCCTGGATTAAACCGGGCCAGGCCAGCTGGGAATGGTGGAATGATGCTACCCCATACGGCCCTGATGTAAACTTTGTTTCGGGCTACAACCTGGACACCTATAAGTATTATATTGACTTTGCTTCGAAGTATGGCGTAAAATATATTGTGATGGATGAAGGCTGGGCAAAAACCATAGAAGATCCCTATACGCCAAATGCAAAAGTGGATGTGAAGGAACTGATCCGTTATGGTAAAACCAAAAATGTAGACATCATTCTGTGGTTAAGCTGGTTAACAGTGCACAACAACATGGATGTATTTAAAACTTTTGAACAATGGGGCATAAAGGGAGTAAAGATCGATTTCATGGAAAGAAGCGATCAGTGGATGGTAAACTATTATGAGGATGTAGTCAAAGAAGCGGCGAAACATCACATTTTTGTTGATTTCCATGGGGCTTTTAAACCTGCAGGGTTGGAATATAGGTACCCTAACCTGATCTCCTATGAAGGTGTTAGGGGATTAGAGCAGATGGGCGGATGTTATCCAGACAACAGTATCTATTTGCCTTTTATGCGTAATGCAGTCGGCCCGATGGATTTTACCCCCGGCGCCATGATCAATATGCAACCTGAAGTAAACAAGTCGGCCAGGCCAAATGCATCTGCCATTGGAACCCGTGTTAGCCAGATGGCTTTGTATGTGGTTTTTGAAAGTGGCATACAAATGCTGGCAGATAATCCTACCCTATATTACCGTAATCCCGATTGTACGGAATTTATTACCAGCGTGCCTACAACCTGGGACGAGACAAAAGCCCTTTCGGCAATTGCCGGAGAGGTGGCCGTGGTTGCCAAAAGAAAAGGAAAAAAATGGTTTATCGGTGGGATCACCAATGGAAAAGAAAATACGAGAACGTTGACGCTTAATTTTGATTTCCTGGAAAAGAACAAAACGTACACCATGACCTATTTTGAAGATGGAATTAACGCAGGCAAACAGGCCATGGATTACCGCAAAAAAGTGGTTCACGTTAAGGCTGGCGACCAAATGACCATCAAAATGGTGCGTAATGGCGGATGGGCGGCAAGGCTGGAATAACTTGCCTGCATAACAGTAATCTCTCATCCCAGATAAAACCCCTAACCAGGTAAACCAAAGTCAAAAATGAAACATGCTCTATTATTTATTACTGCGGTATTTTTATTTGGTTCTGTAAAGGCTAAGCATCACACTTATGTATTACTATCCCCGAATACGAAGAATTGTATCACCCTTACAAAAAGGGCCGATGGTATATTCACGTATCAACTGCAAGTAAATAAAAAACAGTTGATAAATCCATCTCCCATGGGTTTCAAGATAGAAGATGGTACTACCATACCTTCTGCAACTAATTGGAAGGTAGATCATATCACAAAGCAGGATATTAATACAGTTTGGAAACCGGTTTGGGGCAAGCGGGCTATCGTTCCGGAAGTGTATAACCAAATGACAGTTACTTTATCATCTCCCGGTTCGGCAATAAAAAAGTTAGTGATCGAAGTAAGGGCTTATAATGATGGGGTTGCGTTCAGGTATCTGATACCAAAATCAGAAAGTTATCAAGTTAAAGTGACCTCGGAACTGACCGGTTTTAATTTTGCAGGCGACTATACAGCCTGGTACTACAACGGAGAGAACAGCAACATCGGCCCGGAAAAATTGACGGATTGTAATGGTACCCGCATGCCGGTGATGACCATAAAAGTTGATAATGCAAACTACCTTGCGGTTCATGAGGCAGATCTTCGTGAGGGAGAACCGCTTTTATTACATTCAGATAAAAGCACGCTAAATTTTACGGTGCTTTCAAAGCCGGCGGCATTAACCCCGGGTTATGTTTCGGCGTGGCGTACAATTGTTATTGGCAATTCACCCGGTGCGCTGATAGATTCACATCTTATAGAATTGCTGAACCCGGCACCTGCAAAAAATATAGATTTTTCATGGGTTAAACCCGGCGTTGCCGTATGGGATTGGCGTATGAATGGCGCCGTTGTAAATGGGTTTACCTATACCATGTCTTACCCATCCTGGTTACGTGCCGTGGATTTTGCTTCAAAACAAGGTATTCTTTACCTCATATTGGACGCTGACTGGTACGGGCCTGAGAATGACAAAGATTCAGACCCGCTCAACGGCAACAAAGTGGGCGATGTGAGAAAACTGATTCAATACGCAAAAAGTAAAAACGTAGGTATCTGGCTCTATTTAAATGACGTTGCCGGAAAAAAATACCCGATAGAAGCAACACTAAAACATTACGGAGATTGGGGGGCCGCTGGCGTAAAATACGGTTTTATGAATGGTAGCCCCGAAGAGAAAAATGTTTGGACGAGAAAGGTTACCGGGTTATGTGCTAAAAATCACCTGTTAGTAGACTTTCATGACGGCCCTGTACACCCCTATGGCCAGATGCGTACATGGCCCAATGCAGTGACCCGTGAATATTGCCAGTCACAGTCGGATGGACACAAAGTATTTATGCCTTCAACTTTCGTGACTTCGGCATTTGTAAATATGATAGCAGGCCCAATAGATATGTGCAATGGCATGTTTGATCTGAGACAAGGTAATACTACCCGAATAGATGAAAATCAACCTGTTCCTTCCACAGTGGTTTCAGAGGCTGCAAGAACCCTTATCGTATTCTCCGGCGCAACGGTATTACCTGATATACCCGAATTTTATCTCCAATACCCCGCGCTGCTACGGTTTATTTCAGCAGAAAAAATGCCCTGGAAAGAAAGTAAAACCCTGGCCGGGGAAATCGGCGAATACATCGTCATGATGCGTCAAAGTCACAATGCCTACCTGATAGGCGCAGCGTCCAATGAAACAGGCAGAACTATAAACATACCCTTGTCGTTTTTGCCAAAGGGTAAATTTGAAGTCGAGATCACACAAGACGGGAAGGACGCAAATTATCTTACCAACAGGGAAGTACTCCAAACTAAGGTAAAAACAGTTACCGGTGCCGATAACATAACGGTAAAACTGGCTCCGGGCGGGGGTGCCTGTTTATTAATAAAGCCGGTATTAAATTAAATTTGGTAGTAACCACTTGGCGATAAGCCTTTCTTTTTTAGCAGTTTTAGTTTGTTGGGTATCGCAAAAGGCGTCATTTTAAAATCTCATTGTTTTGTACTGTAGTTCAAAAGTTTATCAGACATTTGAATCAGTATATTAACAAGACAGTATTTTTAAAGACAATGTGAAATTTATCTGTGCAAAAAAATTACATTTTTCTTAGTTTGGCTACAAAGTCCTTCAAATCGGCTACAAAACGGGTGTTTTTAAAACTGACTTTTGTAACGTTAAACGTAGTGTAAAACAATTTGAATACCCTAATTAGGTTGACGGATTAAATACATTTAGTAACAGATGATGATTCAATTGAATCATACAATTTGAATTTAAAAGGTTCCGCTATGAAAAAGAAAGATAACAGCCCGCTCAAATTCGATTCTATATCAGCTGCTCACCAGGCTTTTGGCTTACCAAAGCCCGCCCATCCGCTGATCAGTCTTGTAAACACTACCGGGCTGCCTGGTCATGTGGTCCGGCCTTCGGGAAGCCATCTCCTTAATTTTTATAAAATATCCCTGCGGACAAAACTAAGTGCATCTTTAAAATACGGCCAGGGATACTATGATTTTGCTGAAGGCGGATTGTTATTTGCCGCACCAAATCAACTGATCGGTAGTAGAGACGATGGGCCTAAAGATGGAATTTCGGAGTATGTGTTACTCGTTCACCCCGACTTTTTTATTGGATATCCCTTGTCTGGAAAGATCAAACAATATGGATTCTTTTCCTATTCAACAAATGAAGCTTTACACCTTTCCGAGCGGGAAAAGGCAACGATCGTTTCAACGTTTAAACTCATTGAAGAAGAATTAAACAGCAGAATAGATGATTTTAGCCAGGAAGTCATTGTTACGCAGATTGAGCTGTTGCTCAATTATGCCAAGCGTTTTTATAAACGTCAGTTCATTACCCGCAAGGCCACCAGCAATGCTTTGTTACAACAATTTGAACTTTTACTGGATGAATATTTCAGCAACGAAAAGTCTTTAAGCAAGGGAATTCCGACTGTACATTATTTAGCAGAGAACCTAAATATTTCCCCACAATACCTGAGTGATCTATTGCGCTCGCTGACGGGGCAAAATGCACAACAGCATATTCATGATAAGCTCATTGAGAAAGCAAAAGAAAAACTATCAACTACCAATCTTTCCGTCAGTGAAGTAGCCTATGTAATGGGATTTGAACACTCACAATCTTTTAGTAAGCTGTTTAAACTCAAAACCAAGGTGTCGCCACTGGCTTTCAAAAGGTCTTTTAATTAAAAAAGGTCAGCTCACAGTTCTAGTTCACCATCAAATATTTTGTTTGATGCCTATGCGGCAACTTCCGGTTGCTTGTATGCAGGGGAATTTTATGCCAAAAAATTAAGTAGTGTAAAAATCATAAATATTTTAAAATTAAAATGAAATCAATTATCATCACAGGCGCGAATAGCGGAATAGGTTTTGAATGTGCGTTGCAACTGGCAAATACCGCACCGGATACGCAAATTATCCTGGCCTGCAGAAATATACAGATCGGAGAAGAGGCTGTAAAACAAATACAGCGCAAAACCGGTCATCAAAATTTAGTTTGCTGGGTGCTGGACTTAGCTTCGCTGAAATCAATAAAAAAGTTTACTACTGATTTTGCCATGTTGCCCCAACCTGTTATATCAGCTTTGATCAACAATGCCGGGGGGCTATTTATGGGTAAAACCTCTTACACAATGGACGGCTTTGAAACTACCTTCGGCACAAACCACCTCGGCGGATTCTATTTGACTTTATTGTTGCTGCCTTTTATCGAAGAAAACGGGAGTATCACATTTACTTCCAGCGGAGTGCACGATCCAGCAAATCATACCGGCATTGCGCCACCAGAATATACAAGTGGCAGAAATCTGGCTTTTCCGGAAATATCAAATGACAGTGAAATGGTTGTGGCACAACGGCGCTACTCGACCTCAAAACTTTGCAACATTTTAACGGCCTATACCCTGCACCAGAAGTTAACCGAAAAAAAGATCAGGGTAAATGCTTTTGATCCGGGAAAGGTACCCGGTACGGGATTCCTGAGAACCCTCCCATCTCCCATGCGTTTAGTTGCCGGTCTGTTGACACAGTTAAGCCTGCTTCTTGGAAAGAAGGATATATTTAGTGCAGCAACATCCGGCAAAAGGTTGGCAAAATTGGCCTGTTCGCAAGAATTACAACTATTAAGCGGGATATATTACAAACGAGGGCAGGTCACAGACTCGTCGGCCGATTCCCATAATCAAACTTTCCAGGCTGAGTTATGGAAATCAAGCATCATACTAACAGGTTTAGAACAACAAGAAACCAGCGTAAACCTGCAACTATCATAGAAATATGAAAAAGGAGAACTGAAAAACGCCGCTGTTCATCTCCTTCTATTTTATTTATAAAAAAGGTATTCTGCGGTATAGGGAACTTCCAACAACTGGCCGTTACGTGGCGGAGTGCCGGTTATTAAAGGCGAATTTCCACCACGGGTATTGATACGCTGTATATAGGTGACCTCCTTAGCTTGCCCTGTTCCTTCAGGCGTTATCCCTTTCAACAACAACCACGGAACAGACAGGCTATCTGAAGCTTTCACAGATTTCAGCTTTAAGCCACTAATTGTAGATCCATCCTTCATTTTCCATGTTGGTTTTTTCCCCGCATTCAGGTAGTGTTTGCCAACGAGTTTATGATAGTCGGTATCGCTGTACAAATCTGCTTTCGGTGCTATAAATACCCAGGAATAGCGGGTGGTATCCTTTGAATCCTGGGAACAAACATATTGCTGTACGCCTTTAGCATAAACATGGGTTATTAAACTGGTTCCATTAGGAACTTTTAATGAATCTGGAATTACCCTATCCTGCGCAGCAGTACTCAGCGCACAAAATAGTAAAAACGAAGTAGCAATGTTGCGGATCATAATTCATAAACATCAAATCATCGGGAAAGTTATAATTTTCTAATGATTATGTAAGATTGCCTTATCACCATTGGCATTACTGATTTCAATTACCCACCATTTGTTTTGCACCAGCTTTACTCAATTGCTTTAATAAAAAACCAGGTGCAAGCCTGCTCATGATTAACAAAATGCGGGAAAGGCCGGGATATACTTCATACTTACCCTTTTCCATAGCCTTTATTGTCATATCGACAATCTCTAAAGGATCCATTAATTTGATGTCAAATCCGTCCATACCCTCAAATTGATCGTTTAAAGGTGTGTTTGCAGCCGGGGCAACTAATTCAAATACTTCTACTTTTGTATTTTTAAGTTGCACGCGCAGCGATTTGGTGTAAGACCGCAAGCCGGATTTTGTAGCGCCATAAATTGGTGCTATCGGAAACGGAACCATAGAAAGACCTGATGTTACATTTACTATGGCAGCCGATTTCATCTGTTTTAAGTGCGGAAGAAATGCCTGTACCATGCGGATAGGGCCCATCAGGTTGGTTTCTACCTCGCGGGTAATATCGGTTAGGCCTATCGATGTGTCATGAAGGCTGATCGCGCGCATTTGACCGGCATTATTAATTAATATATTGAGATCAGGAAATTGCCTGATTACTTTTTCATATAGTGCGGATATCTCTTCCGGATTGCTTACATCACTTTGGAAAGTATGTAAACCTGGTAAGTTTTTTTTAGCTGACGCTAATTTCACAGCATCCCTGCCCGTTACAATGACGTTGTTTTTTAGTTCCAGCAGTCTTTTAGCGAATATTAATCCGAAGCCACTTGTTCCGCCGGTGATGAGTATAGTGTTATTTTTAAGTTCCATCTTTTTCTTTTTTTAATGATACCTCAAAGGTAGGCCGGCTTCAGATAGGTGATTTACTCAATTCAATCCATTATTTATCAGATTCAAATATGACTTATATTTAAACAAGGTGAAAACGTATATTTGATAGGTAATCAACAGCTAAGGAATTATTTAATTCAATCAACCCATGAAAAAACTAACCATTGATGACTTCTATAAAGACACCGCCGAGGCAACCCAGGAAAATGTAGATAACCTTTTACCTCCGGGAATAAAAAAGGAAATAGGCCATTTTAATGTGTTCAGCGTAGCTGATCTGGTTACCCGGTTCAAAGCAGATCCGCAAACTATGGTGTACAATCAGCGGGAATATTATAAGATCAGCCTGATCAGGGGGAAAAGCTTGGTGGAGTATGCAGATAAGGTTATTGAAGTAGAGAAGTACGCGTTGTTGTTCGCCACACCCAAGATCCCTTACCGCTGGGTACCTCAAAATGAGGATCAGAAAGGATATTTCTGCGTATTTACCGGTGATTTTCTTTTGCCTTCGAAAAGCGGTGGTGTAGTGTTGGATGATCTCCCTTTATTCCGCCCCGGAGCATGCCCGGTATTTCAGATCTCCGAATCACAGGCAGATAACATGGTGTTGATTTACAAGAAAATGCAGGAAGAAATGGCTTCAACTTATTTGTATAAGTATGATATGATCAGAAATTTCCTCATGGAGATGATCCATAATGGACAAAAGCTAGAACCATTAACCACCTATAATTATACCCATAATGCCTCAGCCAGGATTTCTTCCCTGTTCCTTGAATTGCTCGAAAGACAGTTCCCGATTGCTTCGCCAGAACAAAAAGTCAGTCTCAGAACAGCGAAAGATTATGCCGATCAGCTTTCTGTGCACAGTAACCACCTGAACAAGGTGTTGAAAGAGAATACGGGAAAAACAACAACTGAACATATCACTAACCGGCTTATTCAGGAAGCTAAAATTTTGTTGAAACAAACGGATTGGAACATTTCGGAGATTGCTTATAGCCTCGGTTTTGAACAGTTATCTCATTTTTCAAGTTTTTTCAAGAAACAAACACAATTAACACCTGTTGAGATCAGGACGGAGTTGTGATTTGTTGAATTAGCAGGGGTTTATGACTAGTTACAACTAGCGCACAACTTCTCAGCCAAATTCTCTTTTTTAACTAATTTAAAAATCGGTAATCCAACACATTCCAATTTTTCATTTCATTTGTTTCGCCACCTAAATAATGTATTCGAATGTAATATTTTTTTCTAACAGGGTTACCTAAGCTATTTTGACTGTCAACATATCCTGATATCCTCCATGACGTATCTTGTACTACAGCTCGTATGCTATAACCACCCATTATAGGATAATCGGCAGATTGAGGATTAGTTAAGCTCTGCGATATGTAAAAATGACTAGCAGCATATGCTTCATTGTCTGTTGGAAAGTTCACTGGCAATAGTATTTCTTCACCAGATGAATTTTTACTATAATTTTTATTAGGAAAGATTTTCCCATCTCCTGTACAACTTTTATAAACTATTATGGCTATTACCGAGGCAATTAATAGAATTCGAAAAATTTTACGTCCAGTGGATGGCTTACTCGTTGTTGCTGACATATGAGAGTGTTATAAAGCATCTTAAAACTAATGAAAGTTTTCGAAAAAACTTCTCAGACTAAAATTTTGAACAGCACAGTTACAAGAAGCTGTTATGCTTTTCTAATCCTACTCCTAAAATATCTTTCTTTATCCTTATCCATGAAATGGACATAACAAGCTTTCATACCTCTTCCAAATAAGACCCAGTAGGTATTTTTCACTAATTTCGGAAAATATTAGCCTGAGTGAAAGATGATAAGCGTTTTTGGTGTTTGTTGATTATAATCCAGATGAAGGGCTTAATGAGGTTGAGCTAATTCTCCTTTAGGTAGGTAGTTTGAAAATGTAATTATCGCTGCCAGTATGATACATGCAGCTATCAAATACAAAGTACCAGGGCTGCTTAAATAGATGGCAGCGGCACCCATTGGGATAAGTACATTGTTCGCCGACTGCAAACTTTGGTTTACGCCTTGTAACTTCCCCTGTTGGGTTTCGTCAACAGACTGTGATAAAATTCCATTATAGGTAGGTTCGAATAAGCCTTCGCCGCAGATGATAAATACAATTGCTAATCCAATAATAGTTACCGATGGCATCAATGTACTTACCGCAACAAGTCCTAAGCCAGTTCCGAGACCAATTAAGCCGGCTATTCCGATATGTCTTTGGTTAAAACTTTTCAATAACCAAGGCAATATAAAGGCACGTACTGTAATATCGCAGATACCAACAAGTGTTAGCATAACGCCAATAAATGCTGGTCCCCATTTAAAAATATCTTTTAGGAAAATGATGAAATTAAAATGGAATATGCCCAAGCCTGCATAAAACAATATGCCTAATATCAGCAGCAATTTGATTGCTTTCAATCCGAACATATCTTTGAAATGTGAAAAGGCATTAAAACTCCTAAGTGTTATCTGTTTAGTCCTGTTTTCAGGAGCTAAAGATTCGGGTAACAGAAAATATACCGCTACTCCGGAAATGAAGATTAATGCGGCAGTCACATAAAAAGGTAGGGAGATATCGATGCCGCCCAGCAATCCACCCAGTGCCGGCCCTCCTAACTTCCCTATCCCCATCGCCGAACCGATGTAGCCAAACCATTTAGCCCGATCTTTAGGTGGTGTGCAATCTGATACATAAGCAAAGAGTGTACTTATATTTCCGGCTGTAAGTCCATCGATGATGCGTCCAAGGAATAGTATCCAAAGTGCGCCTCCAATTCCAAACAAAACATAACCGATTACAGAGCCGGCCAAGCTAAGGAGTAAGATTTTTCTCCGGCCGTACCTGTCACTTAAGGCACCCAAGGCAGGAGCTGCAAAAAAAGTACAAGCAGCAAAAACCGATATTAGGGCACTCATGCCTATAACTACTTGCCCGGAAGGGAGATATTTTCCAACGATAAAGGGTAAAAGGGGTAACACTATTGACATTCCAATGGAATTTAGCGCTACAATCCCTATGATAATCCATAGTTGTTTTTTTGACTGCATTTTTAGCGTTAGATGTCGATTATATATGATGAGACGTTAATCAAGAGCTTGTACTGAAAGGTAATATTCTGTTGCTGACTTCTTACACATCAGTATTTTGTTCTTGCTGTTAATCTCTGCTAAACCTTATCAACATCTTATCTAACGCACCATCAGAATGCATCAAATTAGCATTGTCAAGCGATTGTTTGGCTGCCTTTGCTGCTCTTTGTCGCATACTATTTTCATAATCAGCAATGGCTTCCCGTAATGTTGGATATTGATCAGACGATAAACATTCGCTTAATTCTAATGCATCAAACATAGAAGTGTTTGCACCTTCGCCTGCAAAGGGTGGCATGACGTGTGCCGCATCGCCAAGCAGCGTTAAATTGGTCAGCGGTTCCCAGGTTTGATCTAAGGGCATACAATAAATCCGACGCGGAACAGCAGGCATTATCGCATTATCAAAAAGTTCATACCAGATATTGCTCCAGTCGGCATATTCTTTTTTGAACCAGGTCAATAATTGCGCCCTATCAGAAAAATCCAAACCACTATCTGTCGCCCAGTTTTCATCCGGTTTAAAGCTTGCATAAAAACCAAGGTCGCCATTGCCTTTCTGACCTCCAAGTATATTTCTTCCATTTCCAAAAGCCATTATTTTACCACCATTCATCAGTTTATAAATGTGAGGTGTTGCTTTTTCTGCACTAGCGATATTTATTTCAACCATGGTAACGCCGGAATAAAAAGCCTTGATCTCTGTAATGTATGGACGGATCTTTGAATTAGCACCATCTGCCCCAATTACAAGGTCAGCGTAAACAGATGAACCATTTTTAAAATGCATTAGCCATCCCTCATTTTGCTTTTCCATCGAAATAAATTGACTATCCCAGACAACTGTTTCCTGTTGCAAGGAGCTTAGCAATACTTTTCTTAATGCACCACGGCTTATTTCAGGACGAGGAGGCTCACCGCCCAGTTTTTCATTTGATTTGTTTTCATGGTCGCTGAAAAAGACTTCTGCGCGCGCATTAACGATAACCTTTTTATCTGCACCTTGAATGACATTTTTTTTATACTCATCTACTAAATTTGCGCTACGTAGAGCTGCCCATCCCGATTCTTCGTGCATATCGAGTGGTGAACCTTGCACCCTGGCATATTCGTTAATATCCCGTTCATATACTCTTACGTTTACACCCTTAAGCTGCAAGAGCCTTGCTAAGGTTAAGCCTCCAGGACCACCGCCAATAATGGCAACTTTTTTATTTTCAAGTAACATAGTTCGATTTTTATTCAGAACTCAAAATTGCTGACTATCTTACAGATAAAATAATTGCATGAGACTGAAAAATAGCTGTATGAGACTTTTATGGGGAAAATAAAACGCGATACGGAACCGAATGTCTTGAAAATTTTCGCTCATTCACTAGGTACGGAAATAAAAAACTGGAGATTAGAAATACCTGAAAAATTTGGCAATGGTTATTGCACCGGATTCGTTTTTAACGAGCATATCCGAATGCTTATCCTTAATTATGAACTCAATGAAGAGCTGGTTATTAAGAATCCTGATATCAATGTCAGTGCAAAAACAATACTTTTCAAGTTTAAGAACATTTTCCCCAGCGCCGAAGTCTTACTGGCAGAGAACGACGCTAGAGCAATGCCTACAGTTTTAATTGCAACGACTGGCCTTGGTACCGAGGTCGTTATTCCGATACATACCAATACCGCTACCATAAATATTGAAGTCGATGCAGACTATTTAAATGGATTCTTTGATCTTTCAAAGGAATCGCCAGTTTTACAAGGTCTGCTTCAGAATACACAACCTTTATTTTTCGAACAAATGATTTATCCATCTTTGCAAAAAGTTGTAGATGAAATTGTTTCTGAAGCGGTTGAAGACATCTTTAAACTTTTTTTTCTACGGGTAAAGGCTGAAGAACTTGTTTGCAGATTATTAATGGAACTAGAAAAGCGGGATGCGAAACAGCTATATGCTTTAAATAGTCATGATATAGCTGCCATATACAAAGTTAAAAATCAGATGCTGGCGCATCTTGACACTCCACCAATTATTAAAGAACTGGCAGTATCTTCCGGTATGAGCCCAACCAAGTTTAAACGGTTATTTAAACAAATTTTCGGCAAAAGCAGTTTCAATTATTATCAGGACTTAAGGATTAAAGAAGCTTCCCTTTTGTTGAAACAGCAAAAGCTATCTGTTGCAGATGTAGGTTATAAGCTCGGCTTTACCAATCTAAGTCATTTTTCCAAAGTCTTTGAAGCGAATATTGGAATGAAGCCGAAACAATTTAGTAAGTCTTAAGAACAGAACAGGTGAATGTTTATTAATTGTTTTAAAATCAGCTATCTTCATAATATCCTCGTATAATGATAACAAGTAAGGATAGAATAAGTCTGGGTTATGACCAATATTTGGAAGGATGTGTACTGAATTAGCAGATGAAGTCTAATCTCCTCTCAAGACGATTATCTGAAAGTAAGCCATTCCTAATAATCATTGAGGACGAGTGAGCAGTTACCAATTAATTATTACATTTCGGATCTGTTAACCTTAGCAATTGTATATGGAACAAAATCTCAAACTTTCAACCCCAGCCCGGACCTTTGTCTTGATAGTGATTATTGTTCACCTAATGTTTTTTATACTTGAAGCGCTTTTTGGATGCGCCCAGAAATCTATAAAATATTGTTAGGGTGCTTGATAACTAGGTAGACTTAAGTTATCCAATCCATGCAATTACACTAAAAAGGCTTTTCATTAATCAGGGCTGCTATAATTTATTTTTAGCCATCGGAGGTTTATACGGGCTTCGGCTTGCTCGCAGTGGAAGGTATATTGCAGGCTATACACTGGTACTCTTTCTTTGCTTCTGTGGCATTGGTGCGGGACTAGTGCTGGCTGGAAGTACAATTGCTTATATATTGGCAATTGGTCAAGCAGTTCCAGCTCTTGCAGCTTTTGCAATGGTGTTGCCTTATTTTAAGTTGGCAAGCAGATTTGAGCAACCTTAGTGTTGTAGCTTGTTGCTTTCCTAATCTATAGAACTAGATAGGGTTTATATTCTCATTATTTCCTCGTGGCTGTTGCAGAAGGGGGATGATCTTTGAAACGTTGATTCATCAGATCTTTTATTTAGCCATTAAGACAACTGGTGCTGATTAACTGGATTAGCGGAAAATGCAGATAAGTGCCGCCATAAGGCGCCTATGATGGGTTTAAAGAAGGCACAGAAATGCTTTCTTCCTGCCTTTTCAAGTATTTTTTACGATTGAAGGCAATTGCGGCCATGAGCATGACTTTATACGCACCGGCCTTGCCCAGTACACCTATTTTCCATAATTCGTAGGTAATGGGTAAGACTACTAAATACAAGTTATACTGTGCTTTGTCGTAGTTTTTTATTTGCTTGCCCCTTTTACTATGTTGCCTGCTGTAAGCTCTGAGATACTGCCCGTCATAAATGGTTCTGGTGATTTTTCTGCAGTGTACGTTCGGTGCGCAAGTTGATTTGATCGGGCAAATTTAATAAGTATTATTTTCTGAATAGAAAATTTATACCCATATTGGTTATTCAGGACCTAGAGATCTATACGAGTCTCATCGCCTTGACAAAATCCTGGGTTCTAACCGGGGTACTTTTTATTTCTGTATATGTTACTATTTTCTGATCCTACTCCTAAAATATCTTTCTGTATCTTTATCCATAAAATGGACATAACAAGCTTTCATACCTCTTCCAAGTAACACCCGGTAAGTGTTTTTCGCCAATTTCATAAAATCCTTACTTCCTTTAACCTGTCCATCAAAACTACGCTCAGGAAAACCTTCCCACTCTGCAGTATCAGGATTATATTTTAAGTCTTTCCCGAAAATTATACCAGCATCGTCAAATTCAAATCCCTGGGCGGTATAGACGCAACCAATCTGATCACCCCCCCCCCCTCATCATAAGCCCAAAATTGAGATTTAGGAATTCCCTTTCTCATTCCAGTGAGTCCTTCCTGGACATTCCATGGAAGTTTATAATCGCCAATTTCTACGTCATTAATCAATTCATTATTTTCATCTAATCTTTTCCACGAGGGTCTGCAAAAACCTGTCATGATTCTTGCGTTATAAAGCCTGCTCAACTTTTGCTTTTATGATTTCTTCAATAGTTTCTGGTGAATCCATGGTATGAAATTCATAATGATGCTCATTTATCCATTCTAAGGTGGCAATGCATCTGATGGGTAAGGTATGATCAATCCATTCACTGTATCTTTCAGATCCACCATTTCGCAGGTGTCACCTATGAGTAGAAATACTTTATAAACTTAGAATGCTTTATAGGGCTTATTGAAATTATTCCTGATACAATTACTTAGTACGAACGTATGGAATATAATAACACCTTTTATCTCGCAGTCATATGTAAGTAATAATAATTAATAATTTTTTTAATTAAAAGTACATTGGGTTATTATTTTTATTAATCATAAAAAACTATGGCCATTCGTATTATTAACGATTTAAAAAGTACTACAGGTACAACGGAAAACAACTTCATGACAGTTTTGGGGTATTATACAACCGGCGACGGAGGAGGCGGCAATTTTTATTGGGATGATGCTTCAACAGAAGCAGATAATAATGGGACTATCTTCCAGGTTTCAAATGTATCAGTCGGTAGATGGAAGCGGATACATTCTGGAGAAATCAATGTTAAATGGTTTGGGGCAAAGGGAGATAATTCCTTCGACAACTATTCTGCATTCAGTGCAGTCAGTGGATTCCTTTCTAATTCCCCTTATGGAGGCACGATGTACATTCCTGAAGGAATATACATCCTTGAAACTGGAATAGAGTTTAATCAACTTGTAGGTGACGAATCAGCTATAAGAAGGATTTCTATAAATGGTTCCGGACTTGGTAGCACAGAAATCATTTATAATGGAATAGGCAATGCATTTCGATTTTATTCTCAATACGATGGAGCTGTCGTACAGAATTACTCAGTATCAAATTTCAAATTGATAAACAACAACTTATACAAAGGGACCGGTATCAAAATTGAATATTCCGCTTTTATGGAAATGCATAATGTGAAAATAGAATTTTTCGAACAAGGTTTATCAACTAATAATTTTCTGGGTGCAGCATTCTATTCTTGTATATTCAATCAGAATAACTATGGAGTAATTATGCAAGGAGCAATTTTACCACCTAACGATATTAATTTTTATTCTTGTTCTTTTAGTTCAAATAGAACTCTTGCTTTGTATGTAACTGGTGGTGTTATTTTAAATATTTTTGGTGGCGACATTGAAGGAAATGGCTGGTATCCAACAGATGTTAGGCAGGGCGGAATGGTCATAGATACAGGCACCGATGGGATCGACGGAACTGTATCTGCAAATATACATGGCGTATATTTTGAAGGAAATGGAGGACTAGCGGATATAATTTATTATGCAGGAAATGGAGCTGGCCTTTCAATTCTTAACGTATATGGGTCTACTTTTAATAGGTTAGATTTGGATACAAATAGATTTGTAATTAACAATATTATCGCGCAACTAGGAGGACAATCAAATTCACCAGTTAAAATAAATGTCAGGGATTGTGGATTCAGGGGTTTTAATACTTATGTATCTGATAGTACAAGGAAATATGTAACTATAAATAGCACAGGAGCCAAATATATATTTTCCGATGAAGGGAGCGCATATGAAGATATTATTGAGATACCTGTAATTAAAGGAATTGTACTAAAAGACAACAATAAAATAACTACCGGGGTTATCTTTAGAGGAACGGATGGCTCAATTATAAATAGCATAGGAAATGTGTCTGATGTTATTAGAAACGGAATTGGCGATTACACAATTGAATTTGAACAGGAATTTTCATCTCCATGGTACTTCCCTTCTCTGTCAAGTAGCGAGCCAGCAACACTTTATACATTCTCAAATTTTGTTAATCAACTTAGGATAAAGTCAGAAGATAATTATGGCAATCCAAAAGATGTTGCGGGGGTATACGTATCTATATGCGGCGCAGATATTTAATTTAAGGATCACCTCTTTGATCGAAGACAAGTGAAGTTTCCCCAACCCAAGCTATAATAAAATAGAACTCATTATTAGGTAATCAACTGTACTTACCAAAAGTAATTTAATTAAGATTGATAGATCGATTTTATTATGGCTTGGCTACTGATTATCCTAGTACGAGATCGAACCAAAAATGCAATTTCCTGTGAATAGATGTATATCAAAACTAAACTGGAGATGCTATATTTAAGTAGAGACAGAGTTAAGATCAGTTCGCCCTCAGCCCAGGAACGCAGATACTTGCGCAACACGTAATGCTGTTTGTTTTTGAGTTGGCCCATCAGTCTTCTTTCCAGGAATAATAAGCGATCAGTCCCAGCAATGATTTCACCAGCAGGCAAACTCGTGTTGAAGGATTAGCCTTAATAGTCGGTGTATTGTCATGATGTTTTAGCAAGGCGAATGCCCTGTTTAAAGCCTGTTCTTGGTCTCCAGCCGCAGCAATAACCGGAATAACCGCGCCACCGTCAGTTGCATGGTCATAAACATAAGCCTGGTACGGATCATGTTTGTTAATTTCTTCGCCCAACTGTTGATAGACTTCGGCCCTTGTTAATGATATAGCCGGGTTGACATCGCACAGGTGAAGCAAAAGCCATAATTCGAACACTTCGTTGCTTAACGCGATTTCGATTTTATTTGCCCTCGCGTTCGCCAAGGCTTTATTCCAGTTGGCCATTCGGGTTTTGTTCAGATCAGCATCATCTTTATCAAAAACCGCCCAAACCACATCCACTTCTTTTTTAGCCTCTTCTTCCAGTTCTTTGCGCTCGGCAATCGCGCGCGTCACCACACCCAGCGGATCGCGGCCCGTACCAATTTCACGCAGGTAAATGCTATCTTCCGGTATCTGTTGCTGGAACTGCCGGAAATATGCCGGTTCGGTGACCGAATCTTCACAAACGATCAGGAACAGATATTTGTACTTCTTGGGTCGCTCCGGCCGCTGGATAGCGGTTTTTTCTACCGAATTGGCTCGTAAACTACCTTTTTTTGCCATTGTTCCGAAGCTTAAATGGTAAATTTGCCTAACATCGGAACGGCACCGTAACGCCCCTCAATGTAACGCTTCTCCTTGTCGGTATCCGGACGTTCTTTCGACGTACTGCCGTCGAGGTCATTTAAATATTTGAAATCAGAAAGGGAGTAGATCTCGGTGGATTCCCAGCCATTTTTTTCGGCAAAATAGATCTGGTCCCTTCGCAGCTTAGCATAGGAAAGCAAATTAGTGTCGTGCGTGGTGAATATCAGTTGCGCGCCATACTTATTAATGTCCTTATTCAGAAAAAGATTGATGGTATCCAGCGTCATGATCGGATGCATGTTAGCTTCGATTTCGTCGATGATCAGCACATTGCCCTGCATCAGTGTGCTCAGTATCGCGCCGCTGATCTGCAAAGCCTTTTTTGTTCCGCTCGACTCAAATTCCTCGACCGGCCAGCTAAGCGTATTGGTGGTTTTTTTTCCTTTCTTATCGTAAATAAAGTGTGAGGCCATCGGTACCCGCCTTTCTGAGCGGCCTTGCGGATTGACCACCGACTGCTTTTTACTTTCTCTAAGCAAGATTGTGGTATCAGTGTCATCCTGGTCGTAAACCTTCATACTTATCTCTTCTATACCCGTTTTCATCCGCACCATATAATCCAGTATCCGTGAGCGCAATTCGGCGTCATCCCACATGCTGATGATCCCGGTTTCCAACTCGGTCTTGTTTTTATCGTTGACGATGCCGACGCTGCTGAACCATTTAAATATTTCCGTAGCTTCTTCGATATTCAGCATATCGCAAATAGATAAAAACAGGCTGTTCTGCTTCGTGGACTCTATCGCTGCATCAATAACTTTGGCATGCGCTTTAAAGGCCGACGAAGTGTCTATAACATCATCCTCTCGCAGGAACACAGGCACCTCCCGGCCAACCGACTTTCGGTAAAGCCACTCTTTTTGTACAGTTGTTTTAAATTCGACGCCATACCGGTACCGGTTATTATTCAGAATAAAAGTAATTTCAAAAAAGGTCGGTTTCTCCGTCCATCCCTCACGTAAAAGAAAAGGTTCCCAGGGAAGTTTTTGGACTGAAGAAAATCTGGACGATAGCGCAATCAACTCTTCCAGCAGCACCATCGCCATGAGTAAATTGCTTTTTCCGCTGCCATTCGACCCATAAAAAGCAATAACATTTAAGGCATCATAACCCGCCTTCTGGAATACGTTGTCCGGGTAGTCCCTTTGCTTCAGTGCAGGCACCAAGCTGACAACCTGTTCTTCACCGATTGATCGGTAATTCCCTACTCTAAATTCAATCAACATGGCTTATTACGTAATATTTCCTCTAAATTACATAAGTTCATTCAAAAAAGCAAATTTATATTTTTCATGCAGCCACAATAATCGCCCGCCTTTAGACTTCCAAAGTTTAACTAATTACAGTAATTGTTTATTCTGAGATCGAACATGACAATTTTGGTCAACAGAGGATAACTGAACATTATCTTTGAGTCCCGATATTTTTTAGCGATATATCTCAAACTATGGTTGGGGGTGATGAGCTGATAATTATTAATTTAATCACTTCTTTTGGATCTTTTAAATTTGTTCTGTTACATATTTGTAACGGATTTGTGCGAAGCTATTGCGCGAATACTAAAAACGTTAATTAGTTAAGATTTTATACGTAAGCTGACACTACAGCACAGGTGCAACTTCTTGCAGCTCTTTCCATCTGTGGGGTAAAAGATCCTGGATTTCTGCTGCCGGGTGTTTATTGATTTTTCTCAGCACATCTTCCATCCAGATCATTGGATTTATACCGTGTAATTTGCAGGTTCCCATGAAAGAAATATAACATTGCGCTTCTTTGTGCGCCATCATGCGATCCACTGAACATGTAGTTTTTTCTGCCCAGGGCAATCGGTCTGATACTTGACTCAATTGGGATGTTATCGATGTTTAGCAGCCCATTATCCATGTATACCGCTAATCGCTTATATCTTTTCATAGTGTATGCGAATGCTTTATGGATCGCACTTTTCTCATTTAAGTGCCCGGCATTTTCTTCCAGCCACTGGCCAAAGCAAGCCCAGATGGGTTTGGCCAGTTCCTGCCTAACTTCCTTACGTTCACAGGTGCTTTTATCTTTGATTTCGCGCTCGATGTCATAAAGCCGGGTAAAGATATCCATCGCGTAGGCTGCCCTTTTTGGATCGTTCTTTTCTGCCTCCAGAAAGTAGCGTCTTGCGTGTGCCATGCAGCAGAGCAAAGTGATATCCTTTTTTGCAGCGAGCGTTTCGTAGTCGGGTAAGAGGGCCCGATCACCCGGGCCGACTCCCCTAAGAACCGTGCATGCCAGTTTCCCGGCACACGGCTCAAGTCATTTCAAAGCCGGACTTTATTAGCCCGGCCGGTAAGCAAACACAAGATTTCTCTCACTACCACGACGACAGCATTTTGGATGCACCAGACACAGATTATCAAGAGCATCCGATCCGCCTTCCAGTTTGCTTTTGTGCCAATGGACAATCCAATTACTCTCTTTGGTAATCTTTTCCAAACATATTGGACAGCAACCGACCTGCCGTTTCCATAACGCCATTACCTTTAGTTTTCCGCTTTTATTTCCTTTCCATTTCTGTGAAGTACGTTCTTGAAAGTATCGGTCATAAAACATGTCAAATGGAATAGCCTGCTGTTTTATCTTGATATGTCGAACTATTGCCACATCAACAGCATGAAATAGGGTGTCCTTCACAGTTTTCCCATTTTCTTTAATAATGGACTGGAAGCAGTGCTGACGCAAACCGATACGATGGAAGTATCTTGCGTGCACCCATCGCCTGCCTTTGGAAGGATGTCTCCTTAATGACCAGCGCCATATAGCTTCCCATATGGCCTTGTCTACAGAGCTGTAGATTTTGGAGGCGACAATAGAGCGGTGATAATATGCCCAACCTCTTATTTTGGGATTTAGTAAACGGATGAGTTCCGTCTGGCTCATACTTCTAGCTGATTTAACTATCCTTCGTATGCTTGTTAGAAAGGTCTGGATATTCTTTTTGGAAGGCTTTATTAGCAGTTTATCTTTGCCGTTGAGTATCTGGTACTTCCTGATGTTCTGGCCAAGAAAGTCAAAGCCATCATAAATATGTGAGATCTTAGTTTTCGTTTCAGAAAGTTCAAGACCACGCTCTTTTAGAAAGGATTGGATCATTGATTTGATTTCCTGTTCAAGTACTTCTTTTGTTCTCCCTATCACAACAAAGTCATCGGCATATCGAACAAATAATACTGGGTTTTTCCGTTGTCTTTCATAGTCTCCATCATATTTGAAAGAGCCAAACTTCTGACCTATGATATCTTCTATTCCGTCCAGAACCATATTAGCGAGCGTTGGCGAAGCCAATCCTCCTTGTGGAGTACCCTGATTTGTCGGGAATAATTTACCAGATTCTACATAACCAGCTTTCAGCCATTGCAAAAGCACTTTTTTGTCCATAGGAATATGTCTGAGCATCCACTCATGGCTAATCTGGTCAAAGCAGGCTTTAATATCTCCTTCAAGAATCCATTGTGAAGACCTGCTTGTTCCCAGTCCTATAAACAGTTGTTCAATCGCATCTGCTGTTCCTCTTTCAGGCCGGAATCCATAACTATTCCAATCGGCACTCATTTCTGATACCGGCAATAATGCCATCGTATGCAGTGCTTGCATAGCGCGGTCTTTCATGGATGGCAAGCCGAGCGGCCTGCGCTTCTTTCCATTAGATTTCATAATATAGACTCTTCGTAGGGGAAGGGATTTGTATCCTCTTCTTTTAAGACTATGAACCATTTTCCATTTATCTTCGGGAGAAGATAATATGACACCATCTATTCCTGCTGTGCGATGACCTTTGTTTTGTGTAATTTTCTTTACAGCCAGACATTTGGCCGCAAAGCTGTGAGAAAGTAGCCATTGAAGCGCTTTCACTTTTCGATGGTTCCCCTGTTTTGCCCACCTGGCGATTCGCATTTGAAGCTTCCTCACCAATAATATACTGGATTTCCAATCTATGGAATTCCAATTATTATCGGCACCAATCGCAGCCGTATACATTTTATTGTTAACAGTCATTTGCTTATTGATTTAGTGAAAGTTCTTCGCTGGTCCTCACCGAAATAACCAGAAGTAAGTCTGCCAGCTTTCACTGTAAGGCAATCATTGCATCCTCTATATGGTTCATTACAAACCACCATTTGCTTTTTACTTCTTCCTTTAACCGCTCATCCATCGACATTCCTCACGGACTGCTTTGCAAATTATTGCGGATAATCGGTCTTACCCTGTTGCCGTTGTGTAACATACTGACGTAGATGCTGACTTTTCACCGGGTGTGTTGGTTGGCTGTGTATTTCCAGTCTGTAAGGAAATATCCCACACGGTACCTGTTTGGTTTAAGCGTTCCAGTTCTTTTCGCTTATTCGGATTAACGGTGTTTAACATCAATTCAATTAATTTCATCCTATCAGTAAGCCTAACCCTATCCGGAATTGAACTTTCCGGTACCTGCTTTGCCTCACGATTCTGCAGGTCAACATTCGTTTTCGGTATATTGTCCTTCGGGCTCCACACAGGTTAATTACTCATCCTGCATGCCGAAGTAGGCTACCATTAACAGTATAACGGGTTCTTTGGTCATTCCTGACCTTGAACAATTATACAATGACCTTTGCAGGTCGCACAAAGGCATATCCGTCCGATTGAAGGTATCCGTTGAAATCGCATAGCAGTGCCTGTGGCACTTCCTGATTACGCCCAGGCTGACATTCAAAAAATACCAGATTGGCTAGCGGAGCCTGCGCTGCCTAGACATCCCCACGGTGAGTGGTTCCCGTTTTACTCTTATCCATCACTTTAATGGTGGTTTCATCCATCATCAGGTAATTGCAATCCAGCACTTCCTGTTTGAGTTTTTCATAAAGCGGATGCAGCAATGTGCAGGTTTTTGCGATCCAGTCCAGTAAGGTAGAATGCGCCAGCTTGATGCCGGAACGGTCAAAATGGATCATTTGCCGGTATACCGGCAAATGATCACAATATTTTTCAATGATCAAAGTAGCTAGAAAGGAGGCATCGGCCATACAATTTTTGATCACCTCATCAGGTAGCGGCGCAATAATGATCTTGCTGGTCAACCCCGGATCACCTACAGGTGTAGGCAACAGGTATTTATAACGGATGATCTTTTTGGCCGTTAGGCGTGCAGGACTACATTTCAACCGATAAGATACTTCGCTGCCGGTGCATTTGCTACCTTCAGGGATCACATCAGGATGAATCTCCTGGATTTCATCCACAATATTCTCGGGAATTACAAAGTGCTTCTTCTTTTCTGTTACGGCCGGTACCTGTTTTGCTTTTTCAAGAGAAACGGGTGCTGGTACGGTAACTTCGATAGCGACCTCTTCGATTAGCCCTAACCGGAGTTGCCCGGGAGTTTGTTCTGTTCCCAGATACCGTTCACTTTTACTGCCAAAGCTCTGCTTAAGCAATTGTTCCAATCGATGCACCAGCAGCTCATTAACTGCGCGTAATTGTTTGAACTCTTCCCGTAAAAGGAGGTTTTCCTTTTGGGACTGTTCATACAACTCTTTGTAATCAATCGTCTCTGATGACTGCATAAAGGCCTTTTTGGTAGCCCAAAAATATACAGACGCAGTTTTTTATACAAATTTCCGGCAGATATTTCCTGTCGGTTATTGTTCTAAAACCAAGGTAGTTTGCCTTGTTCTTTTACGTTGTTTTTCTTTCTGGAATTCGATCCCGCGCAGCACTTGCAACAATTGGATTTCACTGATATGCCGACCTTGTCCATCGGCACGAAGTGGTGGAACATCAAAACTACCATTATCCATTCTTTTATAGTAGATCACAAAGCCGCCATGTTCCCAAAATAACAGTTTGATGCTTTGCCGGGAGCGGCTGACAAAAATAAACACATCACCCCCGGCAGGATCACGCTGAAGTTCCCCGCGAATAATTCCTGTGAGCCCGTTAAAACTTTTCCGGCCATCGATACAGTCAGGATACACAAAATAATTTTTGGCGGTCGGTATCATGAGCCCTGGCGTTTATTGAACAGGGAGAGAATATAATCTGGGCTCACAAACTCATGGAGCTGCACGGTCAGTTCACCTGAACTGATGCTCGCAAAAATTGGAATTGGTCTTGAGGCTTCAGCTACCACAGGTTCAACTGATATGGCGATAAATCTCCCTTCGGCTTTATATTTACCCTCACGTCGATACCTGAGCCAGGTATAAAATGTGCCTACCGGCACACCATGGCCTTTACAAAATTCGGTCGGACTGGTTTTTCCTTTTAGGGATTCGTATTTTTCCAGCAACTCCATGATTACCTGCTTGCTGCGAAAGCAGACTGTCCTGCGTGGTTTGATTTTTTGAAACTCCATAATAATATTTTTATGCAGCCAAATTTATAAGCAAAGCTAAAGCATGTCAATATGCACTGTATTGGGAGCTTACATTCAGTCGGGTAAAAAGTTTAGAGGTATTGTAGTAAGCCACTTTATAACCCATTGCACAAGCCTGATGCCCCAATGCTGATACAATAAAGCTTTTTCCAACACCAGTGGGACCTGTAACCAGAACGTTTTCTTTTTGTTAAATAAACTGACACGAAGAAAGTCGGTTCAATAGTTCTTTATCGAGATCTCTTGCTGCCTGATAGTTGATTTCAGATAGATGAGAGAGGTAACGGAATGCTGCTCCCTGTGTTAAGCGGGCCACTTTTTTGTTAGA